>NZ_CP150486.1:0-5661166 GCF_016469055.2 Serratia sp. PAMC26656
GTGTCACTTTCGCTTTGGCAGCAGTGTCTTGCCCGATTGCAGGATGAGTTACCTGCCACAGAATTTAGTATGTGGATACGCCCATTGCAGGCGGAACTGAGTGACAACACCCTGGCGCTTTATGCGCCCAATCGCTTTGTGCTGGATTGGGTTCGCGACAAATACTTAAACAATATCAATGGTCTGCTGAATGATTTCTGCGGTACGGATGCCCCTTTGCTGCGTTTTGAAGTCGGCAGCAAACCGCTTACCCAAATCATCAGCCAGACCGTTACTGCCAGCGTCAGCGCACCTAGCGCGCCGGTGGTGCGCGCCGTAGCGCCTTCCCGGCCAAGCTGGGATAACGCGGCGCCACAGCCCGAACTTTCTTACCGCTCCAACGTTAACCCAAAGCACACCTTTGATAACTTTGTTGAGGGTAAATCCAACCAACTGGCGCGCGCGGCGGCCCGTCAGGTGGCGGATAATCCGGGCGGTGCCTATAACCCGTTGTTTCTGTATGGCGGTACCGGGTTGGGTAAAACTCACCTGTTGCACGCGGTCGGCAACGGCATCATGGCGCGCAAGGCCAACGCTAAAGTGGTCTATATGCACTCTGAACGTTTCGTGCAGGACATGGTAAAAGCCTTGCAGAACAACGCCATTGAAGAATTTAAGCGTTACTACCGTTCGGTCGACGCGTTGCTGATCGATGACATCCAATTTTTTGCCAACAAAGAGCGTTCACAGGAAGAGTTCTTCCATACCTTTAACGCCCTGTTGGAAGGCAATCAGCAGATTATCCTGACGTCAGATCGCTATCCCAAAGAAATTAACGGGGTGGAAGATCGCCTCAAATCCCGTTTCGGTTGGGGCCTGACGGTGGCAATCGAGCCGCCGGAGCTGGAAACCCGAGTGGCGATCCTGATGAAAAAGGCCGACGAGAACAATATCCGTCTGCCGGGCGAAGTGGCGTTCTTTATTGCCAAGCGCCTGCGTTCCAACGTGCGTGAGCTCGAAGGGGCGCTGAACCGCGTGATCGCCAACGCGAACTTTACCGGCCGTGCCATTACCATTGATTTCGTGCGCGAAGCGCTGCGCGATCTACTGGCACTGCAGGAGAAGCTGGTCACCATCGATAATATTCAAAAGACGGTGGCCGAATACTATAAAATTAAAATCGCGGATTTGCTGTCCAAGCGGCGTTCGCGTTCGGTTGCCCGCCCGCGCCAGATGGCGATGGCATTGGCAAAAGAACTCACCAACCACAGCCTGCCAGAAATCGGCGATGCGTTTGGTGGCCGCGACCATACCACGGTGTTGCACGCCTGCCGGAAGATTGAGCAGCTGCGTGAGGAAAGTCACGACATCAAAGAAGATTTCTCAAATTTAATCAGAACCTTATCTTCCTAGCGCTATGAAATTTATCGTTGAACGTGAGCATCTGCTAAAACCGCTGCAACAGGTGAGCAGCCCGCTGGGCGGCCGCCCAACATTGCCAATTCTGGGTAACTTGCTGCTGCAGGTGACGGAAGGCTGCCTGCTGCTGACCGGCACCGATCTGGAGATGGAGATGGTGGCGCGCGTTGCGCTGTCCCAACCCCATGAAGCGGGCGCGACTACCGTCCCCGCGCGTAAATTCTTTGATATCTGCCGTGGCTTGCCGGAAGGGGCAGAGATCGCCGTAACGCTTGAAAGCGAACGCATGCTGGTGCGCTCCGGCCGCAGCCGTTTCTCGCTCTCAACGCTGCCGGCGGTAGATTTCCCGAACCTGGACGACTGGCAGAGCGAAGTTGAATTTACTCTGCCGCAGGCGACGCTAAAGCGCCTGATTGAGGCCACGCAGTTCTCGATGGCTCATCAGGACGTGCGCTACTACTTAAACGGCATGCTGTTCGAAACCGAAGGTGAAGAACTGCGTACCGTAGCGACCGACGGTCACCGCCTGGCGGTGTGCTCGATGCCTATCGGTCAGCAGCTGCCTTCGCATTCGGTGATCGTGCCGCGTAAAGGGGTGATGGAGCTGGTGCGTCTGCTGGACGGTGGCGATACGCCGCTGCAACTGCAGATCGGCAGCAACAATATTCGTGCCCACGTCGGTGATTTTATCTTCACCTCCAAGCTGGTTGACGGCCGTTTCCCTGATTATCGCCGCGTATTGCCGAAGAATCCGGACAAAACGCTGGAAGCCGGCTGCGACTTGCTCAAGCAGGCGTTTGCCCGCGCAGCCATTTTGTCGAACGAAAAGTTCCGCGGCGTGCGCCTGTATGTGAGCCAGAACCAGCTTAAGATCACCGCCAACAACCCGGAGCAGGAAGAAGCTGAAGAGATCCTTGATGTCAGCTACGACGGCACCGAGATGGAAATTGGTTTCAACGTCAGCTACGTGCTGGATGTGTTGAATGCACTCAAGTGTGAAGATGTGCGCCTGCTGTTGACCGACTCGGTTTCCAGCGTGCAGATCGAAGACGGTGCGAGTCAGGCGGCGGCGTACGTCGTCATGCCGATGCGGTTGTAGAAATTATCGGGCTATCTTACTTGCCCCTTTGCTATTGGGCAGTGCTCGCAATCCTCACGTACTCTGTGTACGCTCCGGTTGCTGTGCGCTGGCCGTACGCAAATGGCCTGCGACGATTACGCCCTGGGCTGTTCGATGATTAAGATAACTGCAGCATGGCTCTGACGCGTTTACTGATTAAAGATTTCCGCAATATCGAAGCGGCGGATTTGGCTCTGGCGCCGGGATTCAATTTCCTGGTTGGGGCCAACGGCAGTGGGAAAACCAGCGTACTTGAGGCGGTGTATACCCTTGGCCACGGGCGCGCATTTCGCAGCCTGCAGGCCGGAAGGGTGATCCGCCACGACCAGCCGGAGTTCATTTTGCACGGCCGTATTGAAGGCGCTGAGCGTGAAATATCCGTTGGATTAAGCAAAAGCCGTCAGGGAGACAGCAAAGTACGCATCGATGGCAGCGACGGCCACAAAGTGGCTGAGCTGGCGCAGTTATTGCCGATGCAGCTGATTACCCCCGAAGGTTTTACCCTGCTAAACGGCGGGCCGAAATTTCGGCGCGCCTTCCTGGACTGGGGTTGTTTTCATAACGAACCCGGTTTTTTCACCGCCTGGAGCAACCTGAAACGGTTACTGAAGCAGCGTAATGCCGCGCTGCGCCAGGTCAGTCGCTATGCGCAGATCCGCGCCTGGGATCAGGAACTGATCCCATTGGCCGAGCGTATCAGCGAGTGGCGGGCAGCTTACAGCGACGCGATTGCCGCGGATATCACCGCGACGTGCGCGCAGTTTTTGCCCGAATTTGCCCTGAGTTTCTCTTTCCAGCGCGGTTGGGACAAAGAGAGCGACTACGGAGAGCTGCTGGAGCGCCAGTTTGAGCGCGACAGGGCGTTAACCTATACCGCTGTGGGGCCGCATAAGGCGGACTTCCGCATCCGTGCCGAGGGCACGCCGGTAGAGGATTTATTATCGCGCGGTCAGCTAAAGCTGCTGATGTGCGCGTTGCGCTTAGCGCAGGGTGAGTTTCTCACCCGGCAGAGCGGGCGGCGTTGCCTGTATCTGATTGATGATTTTGCCTCCGAGCTGGACACCGGCCGTCGCCGGTTGCTGGCCGATCGCCTGAAAGCCACCCAGGCCCAGGTCTTTGTCAGCGCGGTAAGCGCTGAACAAGTGACCGACATGGCCGGTGAAAAGGGCAAGATGTTCCGCGTGGAACAGGGTAAAATAGAGGTTCAACCACAGGACTAAAATGAGCGAGAAACGTTGATGTCGAATTCTTATGACTCCTCAAGTATCAAGGTATTAAAAGGGCTGGATGCGGTGCGTAAGCGCCCGGGCATGTATATCGGCGACACCGATGATGGCACCGGTCTGCACCACATGGTATTCGAGGTTGTGGACAACGCTATCGACGAAGCACTCGCGGGCCACTGTAGTGACATTCAGGTGGTCATCCATGCCGATAACTCCGTTTCGGTACAGGATGACGGCCGTGGTATCCCGACCGGTATTCACGAAGAGGAAGGGGTTTCTGCGGCGCAGGTCATCATGACCGTGCTGCATGCCGGCGGTAAATTTGACGACAACTCCTACAAGGTATCCGGCGGCCTGCACGGCGTGGGTGTCTCCGTTGTTAACGCCCTGTCCGAGAAACTGGAACTGGTTATTCGCCGTGAAGGCAAGGTGCATGAGCAGACCTACGCCATGGGTGAGCCACAGGCGCCGCTGAAAGTGGTCGGTGAAACCGATCAGACCGGCACCACGGTGCGTTTCTGGCCGAGCTATGAAACCTTCACCAACAACGTTGAATTTGAGTACGACATTCTGGCCAAGCGCCTGCGCGAGCTGTCTTTCCTTAACTCCGGCGTGTCTATCCGCCTGAAAGACAAGCGCACGGATAAAGAAGACCACTTCCACTACGAAGGCGGCATCAAGGCGTTTGTTGAGTACCTGAACAAAAACAAAACCCCAATCCATCCTAACGTGTTCTATTTCTCCACCGTGAAAGACGACATCGGTGTGGAAGTGGCGCTGCAGTGGAACGACGGTTTCCAGGAAAACATCTACTGCTTCACCAACAACATCCCGCAGCGCGATGGCGGTACCCATCTGGTCGGTTTCCGTACCGCGATGACCCGTACCCTGAACAGCTACATGGATAAAGAAGGCTACAGCAAAAAGGCTAAAATCAGCGCCACCGGCGATGATGCGCGTGAAGGCCTGATTGCCGTGGTTTCGGTGAAGGTGCCGGATCCCAAGTTCTCTTCTCAGACCAAAGACAAGCTGGTTTCTTCCGAGGTGAAAACCGCGGTTGAAACGCTGATGAACGAGAAGCTGGTCGATTATCTGATGGAAAACCCGGGCGATGCGAAAATCGTCGTCGGCAAAATCATCGATGCGGCGCGTGCCCGTGAAGCGGCGCGTAAAGCGCGTGAAATGACCCGTCGTAAAGGCGCGTTGGATCTGGCCGGCCTGCCGGGCAAACTGGCGGACTGCCAGGAACGTGACCCTGCGCTGTCCGAACTCTACCTGGTGGAAGGGGACTCTGCGGGCGGCTCTGCCAAGCAGGGGCGCAACCGTAAGAACCAGGCGATTTTGCCGCTGAAAGGTAAAATCCTCAACGTCGAGAAGGCGCGCTTCGACAAGATGCTGTCTTCGCAGGAAGTGGCGACGCTGATCACCGCGTTGGGTTGCGGCATCGGCCGTGACGAATACAACCCGGACAAGCTGCGTTACCACAGCATCATCATCATGACCGATGCCGACGTCGACGGTTCGCACATCCGTACGCTGCTGTTGACCTTCTTCTACCGCCAGATGCCGGAAATCATTGAACGCGGCCACGTGTTCATTGCCCAGCCGCCACTGTACAAGGTGAAAAAAGGCAAGCAGGAACAGTACATCAAAGATGACGAGGCGATGGATCAGTATCAGATCGCCATTGCGATGGACGGCGCAACCCTGCACACCAACGCCAGCGCGCCGGCACTTGCCGGTGAACCACTGGAAAAACTGGTGGCCGAGCACTACAGCGTGCAGAAGCTGATCGGTCGTATGGAACGCCGCTACCCGCGCGCGCTGCTGAATAACCTGATCTACCAGCCAACCCTGAATGAAAGCGATCTGAGCGATCAGAGCAAAGTCCAGGTATGGATTGAGTCGCTGGTGAAACTGCTGAACGATAATGAGCAGCACGGCAGCAGCTATGACTCGGTGATCTTCGAGAACCGCGAGCGCCAGATGTTTGAGCCGGTGCTGCGCATCCGTACCCACGGCGTGGATACCGACTACCCGCTGGACTTCGAGTTCTTCCACGGCGGCGAATATCGCAAAATCTGCCAGCTGGGCGAAAAACTGCGTGGCCTGATCGAAGAAGATGCCTTCATCGAACGCGGCGAACGCCGTCAGCCGGTAGACAGCTTCGAGCAAGCGCTGGAGTGGCTGGTGAAAGAGTCACGCCGTGGCCTGTCGATACAGCGTTATAAAGGTCTGGGCGAAATGAACCCTGAGCAGCTGTGGGAAACCACCATGGATCCGGAAAGCCGCCGCATGCTGCGCGTGACCGTGAAGGACGCCATCGCTGCCGATCAACTGTTCACCACCCTGATGGGTGATGCCGTTGAGCCGCGCCGTGCCTTTATCGAAGAAAATGCCCTGAAAGCGGCTAATATCGATATCTAACGCGTACTTTTGCCGTAAAAATCCGCGCCGGGCAACCTGCGCGGATTTTTTTACGCTTTTTTTAGCGCTGACACTGCAGGCTTAAACGCGTTAGCATGAAGAAAATACACCTGGGAGAGGACGTTATGGCTATTGAACTGATTGCAATTGATATGGACGGCACGCTGCTTGATCCGCAGCACCAGATTACGCCTGCGGTGAAGCAGGCCATCACCGAGGCGCGCCGCAAAGGGGTTCACGTGGTGCTGGCTACCGGACGGCCTTACGTCGGCGTGCAGGATTATCTGCGTCAATTGGACATTCAGGGCAGCGGTGATTTCTGCATTACCTATAACGGTGCCCTGGTTTTACAGGCCGCAGACGGCGCCTGTATCTTGCAGGAAACCCTGGATTTCGAAGACTACGTCTATGTTGAACGGTTGGCGCGCGAGTTTGGCGTGCACTATCAAGCGTTTGATTTCGATACCCTGTATACGCCGAACAAGGACATCGGCAAATACACCATCCATGAAGCCCACATGACCGGTATTCCATTGAAATACCGCAGCGTGGAAGAAATGGATCGCCAGATGCGTTTCCCTAAAGTGATGATGATTGATGAGCCGGAGCTGCTCGACAGCGCGATTGCCCGCCTGCCGGCCGAAGCGTGGGAGCGTTACACCATCCTGAAAAGTGCGCCTTACTTCCTGGAGATTTTGCATAAGCGGGTTGATAAGGGCACCGGGGTGAAAATGCTGGCCGAACACCTCGGCATTGCGCAGGAAAACGTGATGGCGCTGGGCGATCAGGCCAATGATACCGCGATGATCGAATACGCCGGCGTTGGCGTAGCGATGGGCAACGCCATCCCGGAACTGAAAGCGGTGGCGCAGTTCGTTACCACCGCCAATACTGAAGACGGCGTGGCGCGCGCCATTGAGAAGTTTGTGCTGAATGCCTGAGGCGTTTTTTGCACCCAGGGGCGCCTCTGCGCCCCTGAAGCGCGTTAGAGCCGCGCTAAAATGCCTTTCACAATTTGTACGTCCTGAATCGCCAGCCCGGTAAGATCGGCAATAGTGATCTGTTGTGGGCTGCTGCGCAGCCTTCCCCCCTGCGCCAGAGCAGTGCCAAATTCAACGATCGGCTTCGATGTCAGCAAACCTTGCCGATAAGCGGTGGCGATCTCGCCATAGTCTGCACACTGCGATAAAGCATCAACCAGCAACAGGTCCGCCTTGGCGACCAAATCGGTCGCCAGCTCCTGCTTGCCGTGGGCGTCTGCGCCAATCGCCGTAATATGGGTGCCAGGCTGAATATCCGCCGCCTGCAAAATGGGCTCGCGGCTGGGGGTGGTGGTGACAATCAGCCGACAATGCGCCGCCAGCTCTGCCGCATCCTGGGTGGTCTGCACCCGAAAGCCCTCGGCTTCGGCATCTTGGCGAAAGGCTTGCAGAGCCGGTTCGTTGCGGCCCCATACCCAGACATCGCGGCATGGGGTGAGCGGTTTTAGCTGCTGCAGTTGCAACCGGGCCTGCATGCCGCAGCCGACGATGCCGATCGCCGGGATGTCCGTCGGGGCGCACAGCTCGGCGGCAATACGCCCCGCCAGCGCGGTGCGTAACGCGGTCAGCCAGCCTTCGTCCAGCAGCAGCGCCTGCGGTTCACCGGTCAGAGCAGAGAAGGCCATCAGCAATCCCTGATTGCTGGCCAACCCTTGCGCCGGGTTGCGATAGAAACCGGCGGACACCTTGACGACAAACTGTTCATCGCCTTCCAGCCACGCCGATTTAATACAGCAGTCGCCTGCGGCCTGCTCAAACAGAAAATGCTGCACCGGCGGCTGTTGTACCTGTTGGCGTGAGTAAGCAATAAATCCAGATTTAAGCAGTGAGGTGATGTTATCTGCGTCGAAACTGTCAATTATCTGCTGCTGGTTAATGATTTTCATCGGCGATGGCCTTGAGGTATTTCTCCAGCACGATGTTTTTTCCGCACAGCACGACCGCCACTTTTTTTCCCTGAAATTCCGGCGCCAGTTTGATAGCCGCCGCCAGAGCTACCCCGGCCGCGCCTTCAATAATCCAGCGATCGCTGGCGGCAATCTGGCGCATCGCCCGTTTGATTTCCGTTTCACTGACCAGAGTTTTGCGATCGATCAGCCGTTGGCACAGTGGGAAGGTAATGGCGTTAGGCTCCACGCCGCCGGCTGTGCCGTCGGACAAGGTCTCCTGCTCCTCTACCGGGAAAATATGGCCGGCTTCCAGCGCGCTGTACATGCTGGTGGCATTCTCAGGCCAACAGGCGATAAGCTGGGTTTTCGGCGACAATTGCTGCAGAACGGTGCCAATACCTGAAATATAGCCACCGCCGCCTACGGCGACAATCACCGCATCCAGATCCGGCTGCTGTTCGACCAGCTCCATGCCGCAGGTGCCTTGGCCGGCAATCACTTGTTCGTCGTTATAAGGGGAAACATAGACCTTCCCCTGTTCCTGCGCCGCTTTCTCGCCCGCCTGTTCTGCTTTCAGAGCATCCCCCGGCACTGTCACGACTTTACCGCCCAAAGCGCGGATGGTTTCAAGCTTGATCGCGGCGGCGGTTTCCGGCGCATAGACCGTCACGCTGACGCCCATCAGTTTGCCCGCCAGCGCCATCGCCTGGCCGTGATTACCGCTGGAGGCGGCGATCACCCCGCGTTGACGCTGTTCGTCACTCAGCAGCCGCAGTTTATTGCTGGCACCGCGAAACTTGAATGAACCGGTTGGCTGCAGATGATCGCATTTCAGATACAGCTCGCAACCCAGTTGCTGCGACAGCAGCACGCTGCGCTCCAACGGGGTCACGCGTACCTGAGGACGCAACTGCTGATGGGCGGAAACAATTGCGTCGAATAAGCTGCTCATACCGGTTCCTTTTATTTTCATCGGGTTGACGACCTTGTTGATCTGATTTTCCACATGGGTATCGCTCATTGATGTGGACTTTAAAATCCATATTGTACTTTATTGTATTTATTGTAAACCCCCTGCGTCGACGGAAAGCACCTTGATGGGCGATGTGAAGCCTTTGCCCAATCCGGTAAGATGGTGACTTAGTGCCAACATGTGCAGGGGAGCCGCCATGAGCTATCGGGAAAAACAGCTGACTTTTGAAGCACGTGGACACCAGTTAACCAATATCAACGTCTGGACGCCAGACAGCCAGTGGCTGGCTTACGACGTGCGCCCGAACGGCGCTTCTTTTACCGGCCTGAGTATTGAACGGGTGAATGCCAACAGCGGCAAGGTCGAGGTGGTATATCGCGCGCAGCACGGCGCACATGTGGGCGTAGTGACCGTTAGCCCGGACGCGCCGGCCCGTTACGCTTTTATTCACGGCCCGGAACATCCGGACAGCGTTTGGCATTACGATTTTCATCACCGCCGTGGCGTGATCGTCAGCGAACCGGATCTCGAACTGGCCATGACTCTTGATGCGATGGATATCACCGTGCCCTATACCCCCGGGGCGCTGCGCGGTGGCACGCACGTTCACGTGTTCAGCCCGGACGGCAGTCGCCTGAGTTTTACCTATAACGACCACGTGATGCACGAGCTGGACCCGGCACGGGATCTGCGTAACGTCGGTGTGGCTGTGCCGTTGCAGGGCGTAAATCCACCCAAGCAGCATCCGCGTGAATATGATGGCAGCCATTACTGCGTGTTGGTCAGCGAAACGACGCCGCAGCCGCAGCCGGGCAGTGACCAGATTAACCGTGCCTACGAAGAGGGTTGGGTCGGGCAACGTGGCTATCTGCGGCCCGATGGACGTCAACAGCGTTGGGCATTGGCGTTTATCGGCGACACGCGTTCCGCTGCCGGCGAAAAGTTGCCGGAAGTGTTTATTGTCGACCTGCCGCGCGACGACGCCGATTACGCTAAAGCCGGCTCCCGGCCACTGCAGGGTACCTCGACCCATTTACCCGCACCCCCTTTGGGGGTGCGCCAACGTCGCCTGACATTTACCGGCGGGCGTCGTTATCCCGGCGTTGTCACCGCACCGCGCCACTGGCTGCGCAGTTCGCCTGATGGCAGCATGATTGCCTTTCTGATGAAAGATGACGAGGGCGTAGTGCAGCTGTGGACAGTTTCGCCGAACAGTGGTGAGCCGCGCCAAATTACCCGGGGTGAGCATGGGATCCAGTCTGCGTTCAGTTGGCACCCGCAGGGCGGGCGAATCGCGCTGGTGTGCGATAACAGCCTGATGCTGTGCGAGGTGCCCAGCGGCCGCATGCAGCGCCTGACGAAACGCACCGCGCAGCCACCGTCGGGCGATGCCATTGTCTTTTCGCCGGACGGTAACCAAGTGGCGTTTATGCGCGAGGTTGAGGGTTTCAGCCAGATTTTTGTGGCTGCGGTGTGATCAGGATGCGGGCCGGGCAGCCCGCGTCAGAGTCTTTTAATGTGCGGCTACGCTGGCTGCATGGCTGGGATCGCCGCTGGCCGCCAGGTTCTGCTCTTCGCCGCGCAGGATACGTGCTCTCGGTGAGTCTGTTGTGTCGTCACTGCCGGAGCGCATATAGTCGTAAGGCAGCAGCACGGTGTCCATCACGGCCGAGAAGGGCAGATCCAGCGCCACCAGCGGCATCATCGCCCAACTGGTGTTGTCGTCCTTCAGCATGCCCACGCTGGCGCGGGTACCCGGATAGTAGCCCTGATTCGGGCCGGTGTGGCTCATGACGCTGGAGCAGCCGTTTGTCGCCAGCAGCATGCAACTGGTTGCTATCACTTTTATCGTTTTCATTATTCCATCCTGCAGGGTGCTGTTCCCTAAAATTTGCTGATCTATAACATCTTGTCGATGTTTTAAAAGGAGCAAGGTCTCGCTCTGTGGCGGCTCTCTCACTTTATTGTAAGGGATAAAAAAACTTTCGCCGAACTGATTGTCATTTTTTTGATCGCCGCCGGTTGAAATGAGGCAATCAACCCCCATTTTCTTATCAGAACAAAATTAAGAATTTGCCGTAAGGGAATTCTTATTATTAGCCGGTCCATAGTGGAAGGCTTAATTATTAAACCTCGCTGAAGTGCCTTAGGAGGCTGTTTTATGCGCAATTTTGACCTTTCCCCGTTATACCGTTCCGCCATTGGTTTTGACCGCTTGTTTAACGCGCTGGAGGCTGGGCAAAGCCAGGGGAATGGCGGCTACCCACCTTATAACGTTGAGCTGGTGGATGAAAACCATTATCGCATTGCGATCGCCGTGGCCGGGTTTGCCGAGCAGGAACTGGAGATCACCACCCAAGACAATCTTCTGATTGTACGTGGCGCCCATAATAACGAACCTGCTGAAAGAACCTACTTATATCAAGGTATTGCCGAGCGTAACTTCGAGCGTAAATTCCAGCTGGCCGAGCATATCCAAATTAAAGGTGCGAAGCTGGAAAATGGGTTGTTGTATATCGACATGGAACGCATTGTACCGGAAACATTAAAACCGCGCCGGATTGAAATTAAATAACTTTTATTTCATCAGCGAAACGTCTCGCTGGTGTTAAATGTTAACTTGCCCGCCGTCAGGGGGCATAGCTTAATTTACCCTATGAATTTTAAGTGACAGCCAGGCGACCCGCTCATTCATCCCACGGCGCTTACTAAGGTCAGTGACTGGGGTGACAAATTTGCCGGGAGCAGATTTGAACGGGCCACATAACCGAGAACGACGCTGTAGCTTGAAAGACAACGGGTAACATCTCGCTTCATAGAAGGAGTTTTATATTATGCGTAATTACGATCTGTCACCTTTGCTGCGTCAGTGGATTGGTTTCGACAAGTTGGCCAGCTCAATGGGCGGCCAGGAACCCCAGGGCTTCCCGCCGTACAACATCGAGAAAAGCGACGACAACCACTACCGCATTTCTCTGGCACTGGCTGGGTTCAAACAAAGCGAATTGAATATTGAAGTGGAAGGGCCACGCCTGACCGTGAGCGGTAAGCCGACGCCGCCGGAAAAACAGGTGGAATATCTGCATCAGGGGCTGGTGTGCAAAGAGTTTACTCTGACTTTCACGCTGGCTGAGCACCTGCAGGTTTCTGAGGCGCAGTTTGAAAATGGCCTGTTGCACATAGATCTGGTGCGTCAGGTGCCGGATGCCTTGCAACCGCAACGTATTGCCATCGGCACCACGCCGGGGTTAGAAGCTCAGTAACCGACAGAAAAAAATCGGTAATAACACGGGGGAAGTCCAAACGGGCTTCCCCCGTTGCATTCTGTGGCGTAACCCACATTCCCCCCGTCCCGCTTATGCCAGAATCCCTATTAATTGTGTGCTTTTAACCGCAGACCGGTTGTTAAACTTCTGGCAAGGATGTGACCTATGAGCGATATCGCCCTGACCGTCAGCATGTTGGCGTTGGTGGCCGTTCTCGGGCTGTGGATGGGTAACTGGAAGGTGTATGGCGTCGGGCTGGGCATTGGCGGGGTCCTGTTCGGCGGCATTATCGTGGGGCATTTCGCCCAGAGCTGGCAAATCAGTCTTAACGGCGACATGCTGCATTTCATTCAGGAATTCGGGCTGATCCTGTTCGTTTACACCATTGGCATTCAGGTGGGCCCAGGTTTCTTCTCTTCCCTGCGGGTGTCCGGGCTGCGGCTCAACGGTTTCGCCATTTTACTGGTGCTGGTTGGCGGCGTGGTGGCGGCGGCGGTTCACAAGCTGTTTGCCGTGCCGCTGCCGATCATTCTCGGCGTGTTCTCCGGCGCGGTCACCAATACCCCCGCACTCGGTGCCGGGCAGCAAATTCTTACCGATCTGGGGTCAGATCCGGCGCTGGTCGATCGCATGGGGATGGGCTACGCCATGGCCTATCCGTTCGGTATCTGCGGCATCCTGCTGGTGATGTGGCTGATCCGCCTATTCTTTCGCATCAATATCGATAAGGAAGCGCAGGCGTTTGAAAACAGCCTGGGCAATCACCACGAACTGCTGCACACCATGAACGTGGCGGTGCGTAATCCCAATTTGCAGGGGATGGCGATAAAAAATGTGCCGCTGCTGAACGGGGAGGAGATCGTCTGCTCACGGCTGAAACGCGGCGAGCTGCTGATGATACCCGCGCCGCTCGAGAGGCTGGAGTTGGGTGACTATCTGCATCTGGTAGGAAAGCGCGAGAGCCTGGAAAATGCCCGGCTGGTGATTGGCGAAGAGGTGGACGTTTCGTTGTCAACGCGTAGCACGGCGTTACAGGTGGTGAGGGCGGTGGTGACCAATGAGAAGGTGCTGGGCAGCAAAATCCGCGATCTCAACCTGAAGAAAAAATATGACGTGGTGATCTCACGCCTGAACCGTTCCGGGGTTGAACTGGTGGCCGGCAGCAACGTTACGCTGCAATTTGGCGATATCCTCAACCTGGTTGGCCGGCCGGAATCGATTGAAGCGGTTGCGGCCATCGTCGGCAACGCTCAGCAGAAATTGCAACAGGTGCAGATGCTGCCGGTATTTATCGGCATCGGGCTGGGGGTGTTGCTGGGTTCTGTCCCGCTGTTTGTTCCGGGTTTCCCGGCGGCATTGCGCCTTGGGCTGGCCGGCGGTCCGCTGGTGGCGGCATTGATCCTCGGGCGTATCGGCAGCATTGGCAAGCTGTACTGGTTTATGCCGCCGAGCGCCAACCTGGCGCTGCGCGAGTTGGGCATTGTGCTGTTTCTGGCGGTGGTGGGGCTGAAATCGGGGGGGAACTTTGTCGATACCCTGATGCATGGCGAAGGGCTGGCGTGGATTGGCTACGGCGCATTGATTACCGCCATCCCGTTGTTCAGCGTAGGTGTGCTGGCGCGGGCAGTGGGCAAGATGAATTATCTGACGCTGTCCGGCATGCTGGCAGGTTCGATGACCGATCCGCCGGCGCTGGCCTTCGCCAACGGCCTGCACCCGACCAGCGGTGCTGCCGCGCTGTCTTACGCCACGGTTTACCCTCTGGCGATGTTCCTGCGCATCATGTCTCCGCAGTTGCTGGCGGTGCTGTTTTGGGCGATGTAGCGAGCCGGGGCGCTGCTGTTACCTGCTAACTGCGCCCCGGCTCAGGCGTTAGCCCGCTTCCTGATGCGCGCGTTCGATCTCTTCCGCCAAAATCGCCACGCCGCGCTCGATTTTCTCCGGATCCGGCACGTAGTTCATCCGCATGCACTGGTGAGTATGCGGCCATTCATGCTCCAGCCCCGGGAAGAAGTAGTGGCCCGGCACCATCAGTACGCCGCGTTTTTTCAGGCGCTGATACAGCAGCTCGGTGGTGATCGGCAAATCCTTGAACCACAACCAAAGGAAAATCGCCCCTTCCGGTTTGTGGATCAGGCAACGCTCTGGCGACAGATAGCGGCGGATTATCTCGATGGTGTGTTCAACGCGCTGTTTGTAGAACGGGCGGATCACCTCGTTCGACAGGCGCAGCAGATCGCCGCGTTCGATCATTTCCGCTGCCATCGCCGGCCCCATGCTACCCGGTGACAGGCTGATGATGCCGTTCATGTTGGTCAGGGCGCTGATGACTTTCTCATCGGCAATCACGATACCGCAGCGTGAGCCGGGCAACCCGAGCTTGGACAAGCTCATGCACAGGATGATGTTCGGGTTCCACAGCGGCGTCGCTTCGCTGAAAATGATACCGGGGAATGGCACGCCATAGGCGTTATCGATCACCAGCGGAATATTGCGCTGTTGCGCCAGCAGATCGAGCTTCATCAGCTCTTCGTCGGTGATCACGTTACCGGTTGGGTTGGTCGGGCGTGACACGCAGATCATGCCGATGTCGTCGCCAATGTGCAGGTGTTCGAAATCAACGTGATATTTGAACTGGCCTTCCGGCAGCAGCTCGATATTGGGCTTGGCCGAAACGAACAGACCCTCGTCCAGCCCGGCGTCGGCATAGCCGATATATTCCGGCGCCAGTGGGAACAGCACGCGGCGACGGCTGCCGTCGGCATAACGCCCGGCAAACAGGTTAAACAAGTAGAAAAATGCGCTCTGGCTGCCGTTTGTCAGTGCAATATTCTGTGGTGAAATCTGCCAGCCCAGCTCGTTGCGCAGCAAAGTAGCCAGTGCTTTCAGCAGGGCGTCTTTGCCCTGCGGGCCATCGTAGTTACACAGCGCCTCGGTCAGTTTGCCCTGGTCGAGCATGTCCTGACACAGCTGTTTGAAGTAACTTTCCATCTCTGGAATTTGCGCCGGATTGCCGCCGCCGAGCATGATGGCACCGGGCGTGCGCAGGCCTTCGTTCAGGTCATCCATTAAACGGGTAATGCCCGCGTAACGGGTAAATTTGTCGCCGAAAAGTGAAAAAGTCATAGGTGCAGCAGTATTGTTTTTAGCAGGTAATCGCCCACCATACCGCCAGATAATTTTCGGCGCAATGCGGTTCATAAAACAACCACCGGGGATAAACTTCACCCGGTGGTTGTTTTCCAGCAGATTGTACTGAATTAATGTGACCGATCGCCGACCCACACCACCATCACCTTGTCGTCGCCAAGCCGGCGGCTGAAGGCATAGTAGCCTGCGGTTTGCTGCGACAGTTGCACACCGGCCCCGATCGCCGGATGGCGGGCGCGGAACTGCCCAAGCCGTTGCCAATGCGCCAGCAGCGGCGCTTTGGCGCCTTGCAGTTCACTCCAGTTCATATCGGAACGCGTGCCCTGCAGCGGATCCGACCCGGTCGGGCCGAGCTGACGACCGCTTTCATCACCGTAGTAAATTTGCACCGCCCCAGGGGCCAGCAGCAGCAAATCTGCCGCACGCTGCTGCAATGGCAGCGAATCTTTGGCGTCGCTGGCGAAGAACAGCCGGGTATCGTGCGAGGAGAGGTAGCTCAGTACGTTGAAATCCTGCAGCTTGTCGGCCATTTGCTGGTAAGTGGCATCGATACTGGAGAAACAGCTCAGCGCCTGCGAAGCCTGATCCTGAAAATCGAAATTGATCATCGCGTCAAAGCCATTCTGGTAATAGTCGCTTTTCATTACGCCGTGGCCCCAGGCTTCGCCGGTCACCCAGAATGGGGCGTCATCCAGCGCCTGGTGTGGGTTGGCGGCTTTCCATTGCGCCAGCGCCGCCGTGGCACGCTGTTTCAGCAGCGCCAGCGTGGGTTTCTCCACGTGCTTGGCGGTATCGACGCGGAAGCCGTCGATACCGTAATCGCGCACCCATTGGCTGAGCCAGGTGGTCAGGTAGTCGCGGGTCGTGGCACCGGGAATATCCTGTGCGGCGGTGTCGGGTTTGTGGCGATAGAACAGCGGCAGGCCACTGGCGCCGGGCGCTTCAGTTTTGATGTCCGGGAGGAAGGCCAGTGACATGGTGAGGTCGTTATAACCCGGCGAGTCATAGTCGCCGATATCGGTACGGATCCAGTTTTTTCCCCACCATGGGCTCCAGCCTGCCTTGTCGCTGAAATTAATGTAATCGTTGAAGCTGTGCCAGTTTTGGCCTGGACCAGGCCGCCAGTCGCCCCAGTTTTTACCCAGCGTTTTTTCGATCTCCGCGTCCTTCAGGTAGAGCAAGCCGAATTGGAAGGTCTGCATATCGGCCAAGGTGGCGTAGCCGACATGGTTAACCACCACGTCGAACAGAATGCGGATGCCGCGTTGGTGCGCCTGTTCGACCAGTGTGCGCAGGTCTTGCTCGGTACCCATATTGGCGTCGAGCCGGGTCCAGTCCAGTGCGTAGTAGCCGTGATAAGCGTAGTGCGGGAAATCGCCTTTGGTGCCGCCGCCGACCCAACCGTGGATCTGTTCCAGCGGCGAGCTGATCCACAGTGCGTTGACGCCAAGCTGTTGCAGGTAATCCAGCTTTTGCGTCAGCCCAGCGAGATCGCCGCCGTGGAAGGTGCCGATCTCCTGCATGCCGTCGCTGCGACGGCCGTAGCTGTGGTCGTTGGCCGGGTTGCCGTTTTCAAAGCGATCGGTCAGTGCGAAATAGACCGTGGCGTTGTGCCAGTTGAACGGTGCCGGTTTTTCCGTGCCGGCGGATTCCAGCAGCAGCATGCCGCCGCTGCCTGCGGCAGGCTGAAGGGTCACTTTGCCCAGGCTGACCTTGGCCGTTTGGCCGGAATAGAAATCGCGTATCGTTTCGCCTTCGGCGAAGGTCGCCGCGACGTCAAGGGTGACGGGTTTTCCGTCCCAGCGCTGGCAGGTGCGCGTTGCCGCTGCTGCGGTGGCCTCTGGGGCCGTTTTCAGGCTGAGTTGCAGCGTTGGCGTACCGCTGCGGGTATCGACCCGCACCTGGTATTCACCGTCGCGAAACAGTCGCCAGTTGACCTCTGGGCCATCGCCGCATGGTTGCAGCGACAGGGTTTGATTCAGCCTGGCCGCAGTGGTCGGCTGCCAGCATTGCCGATCCTGATAAATTTTCAGCGGTAGTTCGCCCTTGGGCAGCGTGGCGTGGCTGGTGAACAGCCCGGCGGTCGATTCGTCAAAGGTCGGGAAGCTTTTCAGCGTCCAGCTTGCTAGTGCGGCCGGTGACAGCAGCATCAGCAGGGGTAGGGTCAGGCGTTTCATGGCTCTCCTTACGCGTGGCAGGAAGCGTTTTTATTCTGGGGTAATGCTCAGTGTGACAAATGAAGAAAAAATAGCCTCATCCCGATGGCGTATTTTCGGGGAGGAGAGAGAAGGGGGAGAATCCAGTCTGTTATCCGGTGTTTTTTTAATCTATATTACAATGTATACATTGTAGTGTGAGGTGACCTATGAGCGTGATGTCCGTTCGACTCCCGGAAGATCTCAGTGAGCAACTAGAAGCTTTGGCCAAAGCGACCGGCAGAACAAAATCATTTCTGGCCGGACAGGCTATCCGGGATTTCATCAACCGTGAAGCCTGGCAAATTGCGGAAATTCAACAGGCCATCACTGAGGCGGATAAGGGGGATTTTGCTGCTGATGATGAAATGGAAGCCCGCTTCAAGAGGATGGGAGTGAGTGATAACGATGAAAATTAAATGGCTAAGGAAAGCCGCAAGCAATTTTGACGATGAATACGATTGGCTTTATCTGGAGAGTCCGCAGGTAGCGACAGAATTTGCCAGGGAGGTTTTTCGTTTAGTGAGTTTACTGGTTACGAATCCGGCCCTGGGCCGGGCCGGCAGAGTGATGGGAACCCGGGAAATCGTGATGCAGACCTTCCCTTATCTGATCCCCTACAGAATTAAAAGCAATGAAATACATATTCTTAGGATATTTCATATGCGGAGACGCCCACCGAAAGGCGGTTGGTAGTTTTGCATGGATGCCAGTGGGTCACCCGCTGGCATCCGGGCAAGTTACTTCTTCAGCAATTGCGGATTGACGCAGTTTTCTTTTACCGTACCGGTCAGGGCGGCAATCAGGTTATCCACCGCGCATTCGGCCATCGCATTGCGGGTTTCATGAGTGGCGGAGCCGATGTGCGGCAGCGCCACCACGTTCGGCAGCGTCAGCAGCGGCGAAGAGACCGGCAGCGGCTCTTTCTCGAAGACGTCCAGCCCGGCGGCGTGGATCGTCCCGTTCTGCAACGCTTCGATCAGTGCTGCTTCATCCACCACCGGGCCACGGCCGGCGTTGATCAAAATACCGCTCTTTTTCATCTTCGCCAGTTGGTCGCGGCTGATCATATGGAAGGTTTCTTCGGTCAGCGGCAGCGTGATGCAGATGAAATCGGACTCGGCCAACAGGGTATCCAGATCGCAGCGGCGGGCGTTAAAACGCGTCTCGGCCTCTTCGTGAGTACGGCGGGCGTTGTACAGTATCGGCATGCCGAAGCCGAAATGCGCACGCTGCGCCAGCGCCAGGCCGATGCGGCCCATGCCGAGGATGCCGAGGGTTTTATGGTGCACGTCGACGCCAAACCAGTCCGGCCCGATGCTGCCTTGCCATTCACCGGTTTTTACCCGCTCGGCCACTTCCACCACGCGGCGCGCCGTCGCCAGCACCAGGCTCATGATGGTATCGGCGACGGTTTCGGTCAGCACGGTCGGGGTATGCATCAGTACCACGTTATGGGCGTTAAGCGCGTCGACGTCGAAATTGTCGTAACCGACGGAAATGGTCGAAGCGGCGCGCAGCTTGGGCGCCTGTTGCAAGAAAGCTTCATCAATCTTGCCGCCGGAACCGATGATCCCTTCCGCCTGAGCGAGTGCTTGTTTCAGCTCGTCGCGGTTATCCGGCGACAGGCCGTCGAAGGCGTGCACGGTGAAGTGCTGTTCCAGCCGTTGACGCAGGTCGGTGGGGATGCTTTTGTACAATACGATAGAAGGCTTCATCACGAACTCCAGCAATACCCTTTGTCTTTCAGGCTGTAGCGTTGTTGGCTACAACCTGAAATCCATTGGATATGTTCAACAGAAAATAAAGTATAACGAGATCAGGCTACTTGTGGATGAACCTCGTTGCGGGCGGGTTTGACGATCAGCGTCACGACTACCGCCACGACCAGCGCTATCGCCATAAACATATAAGAAGCGGACGGGTTGCCGGTTGCGCCGTTCAGGTAGCCGACGAACCAGGAGCCGAAGAAGGAGCCCAGCGCACCCATGCTGTTGATCAGTGCCATCGCGCCACCGGCGACGTTTTTCGGCAGCATTTCCGGAATGATGGCGAAGAAGGGTCCGTACGGGGCATACATTGCCGCACCGGCGATCACCAGCAGACCGTAGGAAACCCAGAAATGGTTGGTGCCGACGGCATAGGAACCGAAGAACGCCAGCGCGCCAATCAGCAGCAGCGGCCAGACGAACAGTTTGCGGTTCTGCATTTTGTCCGAGGCCCAGGACACCAGGATCATGGAGATAGTCGCCGCCAGGTAAGGCACCGACGACAACCAGCCGGCTTCCACCATGCCCATTTGCATGCCGCTGCGCAGAATGGACGGCAGCCACAGCACGAAGCCGTATACGCCGATGCTCCAGGCGAAATACTGTACGCACAGCAAGATCACGTTGCGTGAACGGAAGGCTTCGCCGTAGTTGCGCACCGCCTTGATGCCTCTCTGCTCCTCGTCAAGCTGCTTTTGCAGCGCAGATTTTTCGTCTTCGCTCAACCATTTGGCCTGCGCCGGCTTGTCTTTCGCCAGCACCCACCAGCAGAAGGCCCAGAGTACCGCCGGAATACCTTCGATGATGAACATCTCGCGCCAGCCGAAGGCGTGGATCAGGTAGCCGGAAACCACCGACATCCACAACACGGTGACCGGGTTACCGAGGATCAGGAAAGTATTGGCGCGTGAACGTTCTGATTTGGTGAACCAGTTGCTGATGTAAATCAGCATCGCGGGCATCACGGCGGCTTCCACCACGCCGAGAATAAAGCGAATGGCGGCCAGCATCGGGATATTGCTGACCACGCCGGTCAACGAAGCGCAGCCACCCCACAGGATCAGGCACCAGAAGATCAGTTTTTTTACGCTGCGGCGTTCGGCATAGATCGCGCCGGGAATTTGGAAGAAGAAATAGCCAAGGAAAAACAGCGCGCCCAGCAGCGAGGACATGCCTTTGGTGATGCCCAGATCGTCGTTGATGCCGGCGGCTGAAGCAAAGCTGAAGTTAGCGCGGTCGAGGTAGGCCAGGCTGTAGGTGATAAACACGATGGGCATGATGTACCACCAGCGTTTGGCCGCGAGAGTGACTGTATTCATGTTCAGATTCCTCAGTGTCGGAGTGGTGCTCTCCCGGCGAGTCTGGTTGTAGGGCCAGAGGTGTGTGCCGTTCGGAGAAGGCTGTTAACTGTTTTATGTTTGTTATTTTTATTCAGCCAGTGCCGCGCGGGTTGGCAACCCTTCGCTGTCGCCGATAGCCTGGATCGCCAGCGAGCCGATTTTATTGCCGCGTTGCACCGCCTGTTTCAGCGTTTTGCCCTCCAGCAGGGCGCTGATCGTCCCAACGGCAAAGCCGTCTCCCGCACCTACGGTATCCACTACGTTGCTGACTTTGATCGCCGGCACCGTGGCCCGATCGCCGGCGGCGGTTTTAAACCAGGCGCCGTCCGGGCCGGTTTTGATGATCACCGCTTGGACGCCGCGTTCCAGGTAGAAGTCGGCGATGCCTTCCGGCGTGGATTGGCCGGTAAGAATTTGCCCCTCTTTGAGCCCCGGCAGTACCCAGTCGGCAGCGAACGCCAGCTTGTTCAACTGGTCGATCATCACCTGTTGGCTGGACCACAGCACCGGGCGCAGGTTGGGATCGAATGAAATGGTCTTGCCCATGGCGCGCATTTCACGGGCGGCATGGTTGCACAGCTCCAGCGATTGGCCGGACAGGGCCGCAGCCACGCCGCTCAGGTGCAGATGGCGTGCGGAGCCGAAGTAGTCGCGGTTAAAGTCGGCGGTCGACAGGTGGCTGGCCGCTGAGCCTTTGCGAAAATATTCCACGCTGGGATCGGTACCATCGGTGGTTTTCGATTTGATCTGAAAACCGGTTGGATAGTTGCCGTCTACCGTGACTTGCTGGAAGTTAATGCCTTCTTTTTTCAGCTGTTGCAGGGCGAAACGGCCGAAAGCGTCGTTGCCGACCCGGCTGACCCAGCCCACGTTCAGGCCCAGGCGCGCAAGGCCAATCGCCACGTTCAGCTCGGCACCGGCAATGCGTTTGGTGAAGGTCTCGACTTCAGCCAGATCGCCGGTTTGCGTGGCCACGAACATCGCCATGGCCTCACCCAGCGTAACTACGTCCAATGGCGCATTACGCGCCGCTGTCAGCGTTGTCATGATGTTTACTCCGCACGCAGAAGGTTAACGTAGTGGCGGGTAACGGCTTCCAGGCTGTCACCCTGCAGAGGGAATTCGATGCCGCGCGGCGCGTCCAGCGGCAGGCGGGCCAGCAGATCGCGCCAGCTGCCGTCGGTGTCGTCCAGCGCCACTGCGCGCCAGCCGCGCGGGCCGTGGGTGGCGGCTTTAACGTGAACATAGCTGACGTGGTTCGCCAGGCGTTCTGCGGCGGCGAAGGCGTCTTGCTCCACCCAGTGCCAGTTGGCCATATCGAACGTCATGCTGACCGGCAGGTGGTTGTCTTCCGCCGCATGGAAAAAGGCATTCAGCAGCGACAGAATGCCGCAGTCAGGGGTCTGGTCATTTTCCACCACCAGGTTGACCGGGTGCTGCTCCAGCGCCACTTTCAGTTCGGTAAAATCGAAGCCCGGTTGGTAATGCCCAAGGGAGAGCTTCAACTGACGTGCATGCAGCACCTGGGCTTCGGCCAGCAGCGCCGGCAGGTTTGGGTTCAGCGTATGCTGTGGGGTAAACAGCGCTTCAGGAGCGGAATAAACGGCAAAAAGCTGCTGCTGTTCAATCGCCTGAGCCAGCGCCGGCAGGCTTTCCAGCTCCTGAGCGGAAAACAGCTCGCGGCGGATCTCCACGCCATCAGCGCCCGCCCCGGCAATGATCGGCAGTAAAGCGGCTTGCCCACCCTGTTGCTGAACCACATCGGTGCCGTATGCGCCGGTCACTACGATAATTTCTCTTTTCATTTTGGCTCCTGAGGTGGCGTTATTCCCACCGCTGCTGTTAAGGGTACGTTAAATGGAACCGGTTCCAGGTGAAAGCGACAGAATGTAAAAATATGATCGCAATCACGAACATGAGCAAAAAATAGTCTTTCGGAGGAGGCGGAGAGGCGCCGTAAACCGCGCCACTGCTGGGGAAAGAGGAGGTTAGCGGGTGGTGGAGCCGCGCACGATCAGTTCACCGGAGAACATCTGTTCGCCGATAGGCGCATCCAGGCCCTGAATACGTTGCACCAGTTGTTCCAGCGCCGCGTGGCCCATTTGATAGGTCGGCTGCTTCAAGGTGGTGATGCCTACTCCCGCCAGTTCGGCCCATTCCAGCTCGTCAAAGCCGAGCAGGCCGATATCGCTGCCCCATTGAATGCCCAACCGGCGCATGGCGCGCGCTACCTGCAACGTCAGCGCGCCGTTGGCGGACATCACCGCCTTGCGCATACCGCGGTGGCGGGCATTAAAGCCGCTGAGCACGCTTTCCAACTGCTTCAGGTCGTTAAGCGGCGTCTCGGCCTGTTCGGCCAGCAGCCCGTCATGTTGCGCCATGGTTTGGTTAAAGGCGTGCAGCCGCTCCAGCCGGGTATTGACCGTGCCGATGGGTTCGCTGAGAAACAGGATGGCTTCGAATCCCTGCTGCAACAGATGTTCGGTGGCGGTGGTCGCCGCCTCATGGTTGTTCAGGCCGACCACGTCGCAGGCGAAATCAGGGATTTTGCGGTCGATCAGGACCATCGGCAGCATGGATTGTTGCAGCGTCGACAACGCTTCTTCACGCATGCCGACGGCGTTGACCACGATGCCCTCCACCCGGTAGCTGCTGAGCAGCTGCAGGTAGTGTTGCTCCTGATTGACCTCGTTATTGGTGTTACACACCAGCAGGGTAAAGCCGTGTTGACGGCAGGCGGCTTCGATACCGCGCATGACGTCCACCGAGTAGGGGTTGGTGATATCGGCGATGATCAGACCAATCAGGCGCGTTTGCCCGCCCTTCAGGCTGCGGGCCATCTGGCTCGGCCGGTAGTCGAGCTGGTGGATTGCCTGTTCGATGCGCTGTTTGAGATCGTCAGAAAGCAGGTGCTGCTCACCATTCAGATAGCGCGATACGCTGGTCTTGCCGGTTTTGGCGGTTTTCGCCACATCGCTGATGGTGGCGCGCCCCGAGGCGCGCATTGCCTTAACAGTGCTCACTGCCGATCTCCCCTGCGGTTAATTGCCAAGGAGACTACCACACCCGGCGCGGAGCCGGGAATGCTGAATGGCAGGTTGTGTGTGACTAAGGGATGGGCGGAAAGCGAGAAGCGGCGGGGCTTGGCGCCCCGCACGGGATTACTGCAGCGGACTGAGGGTGATCTCGACGCGGCGGTTTTGCGCCTTGCCTTCCGCCGTGCTGTTGGAGGCGATCGGATTATCCGGGCCTACGCCTGAGGTGCGGATGCGGTTTGCCGCCACGCCCTGGGTGATCAATGCGCTACCTACGCCGTCGGCGCGCTGCTGCGACAGGGTCATGTTCAGGGAGCGGGAACCGGAGCTGTCGGTGTAGCCGATCACGTTAACCGCCGTTTTTGGGTATTCCTTCAGCACCATGGCAACGCCGGTCAGGGTGTTGGCACCCGCCGGTTTCAGGGTAGCGCTGCTGCTGTCGAAGGTGACATTGTTCGGCATATTCAGCACGATATTGTCGCCCTGGCGGGTGACGCTGACGCCCGTGCCTTTCATTTTGTCGCGCAGCTTGGCTTCCTGCACGTCCATGTAATACCCCGCGCCGCCGCCCAGCGCAGCGCCGGCTGCTGCGCCGATCAGCGCACCTTTGCCGCGGTCTTTTTTCGACGAGGAGATCATGCCCACGCCGGCACCCAGCGCCGCGCCAATGCCGGCGCCAATACCGGATTTACCGGCTTCAGATTCCCCGGTGTACGGGTTGGTGGTACAGGCTGACAGCGTGAGCGCAACGCTCACCGCGCCGGCAATAATCGCAATGCGTTTCATGTTTTTTCCTTAACAAGCGGATAGAAGCTGAGCCTGTTATCAGGGAAAAATCAGAGGAATACCATGCAGCGGATTCTGAATTGACCGCACCCCGGTGCGGGATGCGTTATTTTTAAGCGAAATCGACAGAATTCAGACGGCCGGCGGCCAGTTCATGATCAGCGTATAAGCCTGGGTTTCTTCATTGAACAGCCGTTGGGATACCTGAAAACCCTGCTTGCGGTAGAACGCGCAGGCACGCAGATTTTGCTCGTATACCTCCAGACTCAGTTGGGGATAGCGCTGCTGTACGTGCGTCATCAGCGCCTGGCCGACGCCGTGGCCGTGAAAGGCCTGTTCGACAAACAGCGCCCCGATAAAACGGTCATCCAGCACGCTGATAAACCCGACGATCTCCCCTGCGTGGCAATACGCCCAGCTTTGCGCCCGCGGCAGATAGCTATCCCGCACCAGCACAGCGCTTTCCCGCCAGTAACTTTCCACCACGAACGGGTGGGCGGCGATGGTGCTGGGTAACCACAGGGCCATCAGCCGCGGCATATCGGTCGGGCGGCAGGGGCGGATCATTTCTGCTTTGGGTAGCAAATACACCCGGTCAGATGATCGTTCACCAACCCGCAGGCCTGCATAAAGGCGTAACAGATGGTGGAGCCGATGAATTTGAAGCCGCGTTTTTTCAACGCTTTGGACAAGGCATCGGACAGCTCGGTTTTCGCCGGCACCTGGCTCAGCGCTTGCCAGCTGTTGAGCTGTGGCTCGCCACCGACAAAGCCCCAGATAAAGGCGGAAAAATCTTCGCCGGCCGCTTCCATGGCCAAATAAGCTCTGGCGTTGGTGATGATGGCCTCGATTTTGCCGCGATGGCGGATGATGCCGCTGTCTTGCAGCAGCGTTTCCACGTCCTGCTCGGTCATGGCCGCCACCCGTTGCGGATCGAAATTGTGGAAGGCGCGACGGTAATTTTCACGCTTTTTCAGCACAGTGATCCAGGAAAGCCCGGCTTGCTGGCCTTCCAGGCACAGCATTTCAAACAGTTCACGCGCATCGGTGGTCGGTGCGCCCCATTCTTTATCGTGATAGTCGAGATATAACGGATCTGCCGTCACCCAACCGCAACGTTCGCTGGCCATACTGCCTGTCCTTAAGCTGTGTTTATTTACAGTAATCATCGCCTGAAGCGGCAAGCTTGGCAAGCCCCTGATTGTTTTATCATCAACTGGCTTGACGTGACGGAAAAGCCAGCAATATTTACTAGATGGCCGCAGGCAGAAAAAGGCCAATGATAAAAAACGGGTTTCCTTCATTTGCTGGCTCTCAGGAGTCTCTTCATGCCTCTAAAAATAACTTGCATGCCCCGCCCGGCGGTGCTTGCAGTGGCGATATTATGCAGTATGACTGCTCCGGCGCTGGCCTATGACCAGGTTTACGTATTTGGCGATAGCCTGAGCGATACCGGCAACAATGGCCGCTTTACCTACGACGGCAATAAACACCTGCTGTATGACGAAGTGCTGGCGCAACGCATCGGCGCTGCGTTGGTGGCGTCGGACGACGGTGGCTACAACTATGCCGCCGGCGGCGGTGTGGCGGTGCCGGCGCTCAACCCGGCGGACAATACTCAGGATCAGGTGCAGAGCTACCTTGCCAGGGCCCATGGCCGGGCCGATGGCGACGGTCTGTATATTCACTGGATTGGCGGCAACGATCTGGCGGCGGCGGCGTTAAACCCGACAACCGCGTCGGGCGTGGCCTATAACAGCGCAGCCGCCGCAGTGCAGGTTCGTTCGCTGTTGAATGCCGGCGCCGGTACGGTGATCGTACCGACGGTACCGAATATTGGTTCAACGCCGCAGCTGATGGAGCTGATTATCCAGCAGGCGCTGACGCCGGTGCAGGGTGCCGCAGTCCAGGCGGCCTATGCCACTCTCCATTCGCTGACTACGCCGGATAATGCTTCGCGCACCCTGGCTATCCATCAGGCGCTGACTTCCGCCGCCGCACAGGCCAGCGCAATCCCGCAGGTGCAGCAGGCGATCGCCGCACAGCTGATTGCCGCCTTTGACAGCCTGAGCGCTCAGGCCGCGCAACTGACCGATTTTTATAACCAGAGTGAGGATCGCCTGCTGGCGCAGGGCGGTGGCAATGTTGTTCGCGTCGATGTGAACAAGCTGTTCGCCGAAGCGATAGCCAATCCGGCGGAGTTTGGCTTCGCCAATACCGCCGGCATGGCTTGTCCGGCTGGCGTGTCGTCGGCGGTGTGCAGTTCCGCCGCGCCAGGTTTCGACGCCAGCCAGTCCTATCTGTTCTCCGATCATTTTCACCCCAGCCCGCAGGCGCATCTGTTGATTGCCGATTACATTCAGGCGGTGCTGGATGGCCCGGCGCAGGTGGTGGCGCTGAATCAGGCGACGGCGGCGATGGCGCGTGACAGCCGCGCGACGCTCGACAGCCGTTTCCAGCAACTGCGCAATGGCGACAACCCGCAGGGTGCGCTGGGCGTCTTCGGCGGCTATGCCGGGCAGCATTATGATTACTCAGCCAATAAGGCGGCGGGCGACGGCAACGCCACCACCCATAATATGACGGTTGGGGTAGATTATCAGTTGACCGAAGGCTGGCTGATTGGCGCGCTGATATCCGGTTCCAATGACGATCAGCAGCCGTCCAGCCGCTATGAATACAAGGCGCGCGGCCTGCTGTTGTCGGCCTTTACCGCCCTTGATCTGTTTGAGCACGGCTGGGTGAATGCCGATCTGCACTACGCGACCATGGATTACGACGACATTCGCCGCAGCATGCAACTCGGGCCGCTAACCCGCACCGAAACCGGCTCGACCTCCGGCAAGCAGTGGGGCGCACGCCTCACCGCCGGTTATGATTTCCCGATCACCTCTTATCTGACGACCGGCCCAATGGCGCAGTTTGCCTGGGATTACAGCAACGTCTCCGGTTACAGCGAGGATGGCAACAACAGTACCTCAATGCGTTTTAACGACCAGACCTACCATTCGCAGATCGGCGCGTTGGGCTGGCGGCTGGACAGCCAATTTGGCCTGTTTAATCCGTATGCCGAGGTGAGCTATCAGCATCAGTTTGGCGACGATGTCTATCGGGCCGGCGGTGGGCTGAAGTCCACGCAAACCTCGTTCACCCGCGACAGCGCTGGGCAGGATAAAAACTGGGTGGATGTGACGCTGGGGGCGAACATGCCTCTGACTGACCAGGTGGCGGCGTTCGCCACCGTTTCGCAAACCGGCGGCCTGAGCAGCGGCGAGCAGTTTATGTATAACGTCGGCGTCAGCGCGCGGTTTTGATCGTTAAGGCTCGTGGGCCTAAGGCACAAGGCCCACACATCTTCATCAGTCATTTTCTTTCCGCTTGCTCCTTCGCCTTATGCGACAAAATCACACAATTGCCATAAATAATGACTCATCTTCTGGTTGGAATCCTTTCCTGCTACGGTTTGAAAATATTGTGTTTATTTGGCATTCGAACCGCAGGGGTAAGGCGCTCGCCGTATAGGCTATTTACATGCCATAAGAAAAAGCATAGTGTATCGACTGTACTTTAGTAGGGTGCTTGAAGTGAGGTGCCTTACGGCGACAACGTATGAAGTTAAAGAAAAAAGTCGCTTTAGAATTTATTGCGCAACACCAGGGAATCATTATTAATCAATAAGATGAGATTTTTCATCGTTGTTATTAGTCCTTCATCCCACTCGAAGGTGCCTTCTGGCGCTTCTATTTTCCTCTCTGGCGATCTGCCTGGTATCGACATAGCGTAAGGATGTTCATTTCAGGTCAAGTAACGGCATTGTTCGCTGATTTTTCAGCTCATCCATCAACCACTTAGTACCATGCCTTTTATCCAGATATAACTTTAGACGAGCAGTCGGTTTGTTTTTTACCCTATGACAATCTCTATTGTGATCGGATCTTAATATATATTTCATAATGTGCCTATCATGATTATTATTTCGATGTGAAATAATAATCATTAAATGCGTTGTTGATGAATGTCAGTTAACAAATGTATCAGTGTGGCATTGGATTAGCATGCTATATTATACTTTTGTTTTCTTTCAAGGAGGTGTTACGTGACTAGCTCATTCTTCGATAATGAATCAATCAATGAGAAAATTAAAAGGGATCTGGAAAACAGTCTTATAAGTTATAATAATATAAAGTACGTTTATGCAATAATGAATAAAAGAAATCCGGCAAATTTTTCTGTCATATCAAACAGAATGGATTGGTTTGAACTCTACACGAAAAATAATTTTCAGTTTATCGACCCCGTCCTTATCACTGCATCCAGTCGGATTACCCCATTTCCCTGGGATGAAAACCTCATCGTCGAGTCAGGGGTGAGATTCTCAAAGTTATTTGACGCGGCTAAAGATTATAACATCGTTAATGGTTATACTTTTGTGCTGCATGATCATCATCATAATCTCGTCGTGTTGTCTTTATTTTTGGATGCTCTGTACTCTGAAAATAGAGGGAAGTTAGAGAAAAATAAAAACAAAATTCAGATGTTATTAATAACTACGCATGAAAAATTAATCACTGAATACCAGAATATTAGCAGTGCGAGATATTTTGAAAGAATAAATGACAAAGAAATTTTCTCCGCTCGCGAAAATGAAGTGCTTTATCTGGCAAGTATGGGGAAATCCTATCCAGAAATTGCACTTATCTTGGGTGTGAAGTTAACGACAATAAAATATCATGTTGGTAACGCGGTAAAAAAACTGGGCGTCACCAATGCTAAGCATGCCATTAGACTTGGAGTCGAGCTGCAGCTCATCAGGCCCGTGCTCCTTGACGCGGAAGGTTAACGGGCGAGTATCGCAATCTGATTTTAAGCCTGGGTTGGTTGATGCGAACGACCAATATTTGCCGGTTGCGGCCGTCAATTTGTACGTAAACCCATTAATTTCTGCGATAGATAATATGAAGCGTCACTATCGGCGGGAGCTGAAATTAACTTAATGCAGAATGCGCTGACCTGAAGGCATCCTTGCCTCAGGGCCTTGCTGTTGTCAGGAAGATGTTTGCTGCATGCCACTGTGATTCGGTAGCGAGCCGTCAGCTCTCATCTTCCTTTCCGGTTGCAGCAGGGTCATGCACAGCATGCTGCAGAACGATACCGCGGCGGTGGCGAAGAACATGGCGCCATAGCCGTGGTGCTGCGCCAACCAACCGCTCAGCATCGGCGCGGTGATCGACGCAATATTGGCGATCGCCAGCGTCATGCCGCTGTAAGCGCCCACCGATGCCTTCGGCGTGACGTCGATCACCACCGACCAATACACGTTATTCACCAGCGCATTCAGCGCATTGCCCAACGTCATCAACAGAATGATTTCGGTGGCCGTGCTCATAAACGGGATCAGCAGGAAGCAGGTGGCGGTCAGCAGCAGCGTCACCGCCGCAAATAGGTTGCGTGCCAGCCGCAGGTTGTCAAAACGCCGCAGCAAAGCATCGGCGATGCGGCCGCCGAGCAGCACGGTAAAGCAGGCGCCGCTCCAGGGGATCATCGCTACATACCACAGCGAGTGCAGATCGTAGTTAAAGGTGTCCTGCAGGTATTTCGGCCCCCAGGTGACCAGCACAAAGGTGACGTAGAGGAAAGAGAAGTAACCCAGGGCGTTAAACACCAGCGTGCGGTTAGTGAAAAATGCCCACCACGGCAGGTGCGGTTGTCGGCTGTCCGGTTCCTGATCGGCGCCGATGGCCGCCAGTTCGCTGGCGTTAACCAGAGGATGCTCCTGTGGCGTATCGGTAAAGACGCGGGCGAACAGCAAAATGGCGATCAGCGAGAACAGGCCCAGCAGGATAAACATGCTGCGCCAGTCATCGGTCAACAGCAGCAGCCCCACCGCCAGCGGTGCGGTGAGCAGCGAGCCTACCTGGGTACTCAACAGGCCGATGCCCAATGAAAATCCCCGTTCCTTGCGCGGTGCCCAGTTGGCGATGGTTTTGTTCATCAGCGCGTAGGCCGGGCCTTCGGCAAAGCCGAACATGATCCGCAGCGCGGCGAAGCCCATGATCGCCGAGCCACCGAACAGCGCCACCCCCAGCTCGCCGGCCCAGGCGGTGGCGATCTCCAGCAGCGACCACAGCGCACCGGCCATCAGCCAGACTTTTTTGGTGCCGATGCGGTCGGCCAGAAAGCCGCCGCACAGCGAACCGAACAAATAACCGAAGCCGAAGTAGCCCAGCACGGCGCCCAGCTGCGCCTTGTTGAAGTTGAATTCATGCGAGATATCGTTGGCGGCGAAGGATAACGCGCCGCGATCGACGTAGTTGATCAGCGCTATAAAAAACACCATGGCGAAAATACGGTAGCGATAGCGGCTGTCGGTTAAGGCGTTGGTCATCAGCGAACCTCCTGAAACGTTTGATATCAGGACGCTGCAAGGTTGGTGCCAGTCTCGGTGTCCGTTGCGGGACGGGGTATGGCGGCGGTGCGGGTACGTTGAACGGGCATCCTGCATGGGCATTTGCCCTGTGATGGTGCATGAAAAGGCGACGCATCTTCGCCGATTCGCACTTGTTGCCGGATTCTGGCTGTATATCTTACGGTCAACGGGTATACTGGCCCATTCCATATAAATCCACTTGTATCGCGTGCGAATTCAACATGCAAAAGTTTGATACCAAGACCTTTCAGGGCCTGATCCTGACACTGCAGGACTATTGGGCGCGCCAGGGCTGCACCATTGTTCAACCATTGGACATGGAAGTCGGCGCGGGAACCTCTCACCCGATGACGTGCCTGCGCGCACTTGGCCCAGAGCCGATTGCCGCCGCCTATGTGCAGCCGTCCCGTCGCCCGACCGACGGCCGTTACGGTGAAAACCCTAACCGCCTGCAACACTACTATCAGTTCCAGGTGATCATTAAACCGTCACCGGACAACATTCAGGAACTGTACCTCGGCTCGTTGAAAGAACTGGGTCTGGATCCGACCATCCACGATATCCGCTTCGTAGAAGACAACTGGGAAAACCCGACGCTCGGCGCCTGGGGCCTGGGCTGGGAAGTATGGCTGAACGGCATGGAAGTGACGCAGTTCACTTACTTCCAGCAGGTCGGCGGCCTGGAGTGCAAACCGGTTACCGGCGAGATCACTTACGGTCTGGAGCGCCTGGCGATGTACATCCAGGGCGTGGACAGCGTCTACGATCTGGTCTGGAGCGACGGCCCGCTGGGCGTGACCACCTACGGTGATGTGTTCCACCAGAACGAAGTGGAGCAGTCCACTTACAACTTCGAGTATGCCGACGTCGACTTCCTGTTCTCCTGCTTCGAGCAGTACGAGAAAGAAGCGCAGTCGCTGCTGGCGTTGGAAAAACCGCTGCCGTTGCCGGCTTACGAACGTATTCTGAAGGCCGGCCACACCTTCAACCTGTTGGATGCGCGCAAGGCGATCTCGGTGACCGAGCGTCAGCGCTATATTCTGCGCATCCGCACGCTGACCAAAGCCGTTGCCGAGGCCTACTACGCTTCCCGTGAAGCGCTGGGCTTCCCGATGTGCAAAAAGAACGAGAACTAAGAGGCAGCCATGACTCAACAGACTTTCCTGGTGGAAATCGGCACGGAAGAGCTGCCGCCGAAGGCTCTTCGTTCACTGGCAGAATCTTTTGCCGCGAATTTTACCGCTGAGCTCGATAGCGCCAACCTCGAACACGGCGAAGTGAGTTGGTTCGCCGCTCCGCGCCGTCTGGCGTTGAAAGTGGCCAATCTGAGCGCTGCACAGGCCGATCGCGAAGTCGAAAAACGCGGCCCGGCGATTGCCCAGGCGTTCGACGCCGAAGGCAAGCCGAGCAAAGCGGCCGAAGGCTGGGCGCGTGGCTGTGGCATCACTGTCGATCAGGCCGAGCGCCTGGTGACCGACAAAGGCGAGTGGCTGCTGTATCGCGCCCATGTCAAAGGCCAGTCCGCGCAAGCGCTGCTGGCAGGCATGGTCAGCACTGCGCTGTCCAAACTGCCGATCCCGAAACTGATGCGCTGGGGCGACTCCGAGGTGCAGTTCGTGCGTCCGGTACACACCGTGACCCTGCTGCTGGGCGATGAACTGATCCCGGGCACCGTGCTGGGTATCGATTCCGCTCGCACCCTTCGCGGCCACCGTTTTATGGGCGAAGCCGAGTTCACTATCGACAACGCCGACCAATACCCGCAGATCCTGCTGGAACGCGGTAAGGTGATTGCTGATTACGAAGCCCGCAAGGCGCTGATCAAGCGCGACGCCGAGCTGGCGGCGCAGCAGATTGGCGGCAAGGCCGATCTGAGCGAAAGCCTGCTGGAAGAAGTGGCCTCGCTGGTGGAATGGCCGGTGGTGCTGACCGCCAAATTCGAAGAGAAATTCCTGGCGGTGCCGGCGGAAGCGCTGGTGTACACCATGAAGGGCGACCAGAAGTATTTCCCGGTGTATGACGCTGCGGGCAAACTGCTGCCGAACTTTATCTTCGTGGCGAATATCGAATCCAAAGATCCGCAGCAAATCATCTCCGGTAACGAGAAGGTGGTGCGCCCGCGTCTGGCCGATGCCGAGTTCTTCTTCAACACCGACCGCAAAAAACGTCTGGAAGACAATCTGCCGCGTCTGGAAACCGTGCTGTTCCAACAGCAGCTGGGCACCCTGCGCGACAAGACCGATCGCATCCAGGCGCTGGCGGGCTGGGTTGCCGGCCAAATTGGCGCCGACGTAAACCACGCTACCCGCGCGGGTCTGCTGTCGAAGTGCGATCTGATGACCAACATGGTCTTCGAATTCACCGACACCCAGGGCGTGATGGGCATGCACTACGCGCGCCACGACGGCGAAGCGGAAGACGTTGCCGTTGCGCTGAACGAGCAGTATCAACCGCGTTTTGCCGGCGATGCGTTGCCGGAATCGCTGGTGGCCTGTTCGCTGGCGATCGCCGACAAGATGGACACCCTGGCCGGTATTTTCGGCATCGGGCAACATCCGAAAGGCGACAAGGATCCGTTCGCTCTGCGCCGTGCTGCATTGGGCGTGCTGCGTATCATCGTTGAGAAAAACCTGCCGCTGGATCTGCAGACACTGACCGAAGAGGCCGTGCGCCTGTACGGCAGCAAACTGAGCAATGCCAAGGTCGTCGACGAGGTTGTCGAATTCATGCTGGGCCGTTTCCGTGCCTGGTATCAGGAAGAAGGCCACGCCGTCGACACTATTCAGGCGGTGTTGGCACGTCGTCCGACCAAACCGGCGGACTTCGACGCGCGCGTCAAGGCGGTGACCCACTTCCGTACGCTGGAAGAAGCGGCGGCGCTGGCGGCGGCCAACAAGCGGGTGTCCAATATCCTGGCTAAATCCACCGATACGTTGAACGATCGCGTTCACGCATCGGTATTGAAGGAAGCGGCCGAGATCCAACTGGCGACCCATCTGGTGGTGCTGCGCGACAAACTGGAGCCGGTGTTCGCGGCAGGCGACTATCAGGATGCGTTGGTGCAACTGGCTGCCCTGCGCGAGCCGGTGGACGCATTCTTCGACAACGTAATGGTCATGGCCGAGGATGACGCCGTGCGCGTCAATCGCCTGACGCTGTTGAGCAAGCTGCGTGAGCTGTTCCTGCAGGTGGCGGATATCTCCGTATTGCAGTAAGCGGTTCTGTCGTGAAAAAGGCGCCTGCGGGCGCCTTTTCTATTGCTGGCGGCGCTGTGCTGCGCCTTCTGCGGTGAGCCGGTATTGTTGCAGACGGCTGTTGGGTTTATCCGGTAGCGTCATTTCGATCCATCCTGCATTCAGCGCAGGTTGCAGATAACGTTCGCGGAAAGATTTCCGATCCTGCAGTTGCAGTGCGCTCTGAATGGCCCCGCGCGACATCTCTCCCTTTAGCGTCGCTAACAGCTCGCCGACTTGGGGGGTGACTTGAGGGGTGACGTGGGGGGTAAGACTTTGCTCCAGCGCCCGCAAAATCATCTCCAGCATAAACTCCACAAAGGGTGCGCAGTCGGTGCGTTGGTTACGGGTATTGAGTGCCTGGTAATATCCGGATTGATTGTTATGCACCAGACTTTCAACCGGTACATTGGCAAACAGCGGGTCCCAGCGTGAAAGAATTAACGTTTGCCACAATCTGCCCATACGCCCGTTACCATCGGCAAAGGGGTGAATAAATTCAAACTCATAATGAAACACGCAACTGCCGATCAACGGCGGCAGGTCTGTTTCTTGCAACCAGACCAGCAACTGATGCATCAACGGGGATACACGCTCTGCCGGCGGCGCCATGTGAATGACCGTTTTTCCGTTCATGACTCCGACGCCACCGCGACGATAATGCCCGGCGTCTGGCAGTAGACTTTCCATCAACATACGGTGTGCGGCGAGTAAATCCGCAACCCGGTGGGCACGCCAATGGTTCAGGTTTGCATAGCAACGAATGGCATTGAGGGCTTCCTGAATTTCCCGTGGCGGTGCAATGATGCGTTTTCCCGCGATGATGGCGGTAATCTGTTCTTCACTCAGGGTATTTCCTTCAATAGCCAGTGAGCCCTGAATAGTGCGGATACGGTTGATGCGACGCAGCCGTAGGCTGTGCTCCTGTTCGGCCTGCATCTTTAGGCGAGCCAGCGCAGCGCCCACATCGGTAGTCAGATGTAGAATGCGTGAGGTGATGGTCAACGGTGGCGGATAGGATGACATGCGCTGGTTGGCCCGGTGAGAAATGATACAAAAGTGTACCATGTGCCAGAGCCCGTGCAGTAGCCTGTTACCTTTGGGCAAGCGGCCTTTCACCACAGAATCGCAACCGAATGGTGAATCGCGTATCGGATCGCACTCAGTTGATCTATTCTTATAGGCGCACGGAGTGCAACAAAAGGGACGGAGTCCGATGAGAAAGCAGGTTTATAACAGGAGTTATGTCACATGGCGGTAGGGATCCAGAGCAGAGTTTTCGCGCGTTGGTTGGCCCCGGTATTGGCATTGTTGGTGGTCATGCAATTGACCGCCTGCGGCGATAAAGAGCCGGAACAACGCAAGGCGTTTGTTGATTACTTACAGAATACGGTTATGCGCAGCGGCGCGAAAATCCCGACGCTGAGCGAAGATCAGAAGCAGAAATTCGGCAACTATGCCGGTGATTACGCCATCCTGGTTGGTTTTTCCCAACAGTTGTCCAAATCGCTGGATGCCAGCCTGACGCCGGCGTTGGATCAGATTAACCAGATCCGCACCGCGCAGGATTACATGAGCAAGCGCGACTCGCTGCAGCAATCCGTTGGGGCGCTGAACCTGTTGGGTCAGCAGATTCAGTCGGCCAAGTCACAGGCGGACACCTCTCGGGCAGCGCTGAAGCAACCTGACGATCTGAAAGCCGTTTATAATCAGGCGTATGACAAGATTGTCACCGGGCCGGCCAATGCGCTGATGCCGGTGATTCCTACTACCGCCAGTTTCGTTCAGGATCTGGTGCAGGTCGGGGATTTCCTGCGCACTCAGGGCAATCAGGTAAGCTTTAACAACAACGGCGTGCAGTTCCGTACTTCTCAGCAGGCAACGCAGTACAACACCATGATGTCGAATCTGGTAGCCAAGCAGCAGGATTTACTGAATGCACAGAAAACCGTTACTAGCGTAACCCAGTAATTGTTTTTAAGAGGCCGGCTTGCCGGCTTCTGTTATTTATCCCCCCAGCTTTCCAATAGCTTGCTCACTTCTTCTCCATCGCTTCTGTACTACACTTCAATTAGTCATCGTATTTCGTCATGTAGTTTTCTTACATTCATCACATCGCTATTTCCCGGCGGGATGAGTGCTCACAGGGAAGGTCTTCCTCAAACCAGGATTCGGTAGTCACTGATAAAATAAATTGTGATTAATGTCACAATTTAAAAACAAACACGCGACGATTAAGTGTGATGTTTATCACTGTTTTTGCGCATTTACGCGGGTTTTGTTCTCGTTGTGTTTTTTTTACACGGAGTAATTGTGACGAATATCACTATAAGTGCCCGGTGTATGGGGTGTTTAGCGTGACGTTGATCACGAAAAGTTCGTGAAGTTCGCGTGGTAAAAACAGCGTGATAGAGTCCACTCGCAGACAGCACCAACACGGCTGGATCGTAACAACAATAATCACGCGCTCTATTGTCAGCGCGTAACAATAGGGGTGTGTTTTATGTTTTCACCAGACATCAAAGTCAAAGTTCAAAACTTTGGCCGCTTCCTGAGCAACATGGTGATGCCCAACATTGGCGCCTTTATCGCCTGGGGTATCATCACCGCGTTATTCATTCCTACCGGCTGGCTGCCGAATGCAACTCTGGCCAAACTGGTTGGCCCGATGATCACTTACCTGCTGCCGTTGCTGATCGGTTTCACCGGTGGGCGGTTGGTGGGGGGCGATCGTGGCGGGGTCGTCGGTGCCATCACCACCATGGGGGTGATCGTCGGTGCAGACATGCCGATGTTCCTCGGGGCGATGATTGCCGGCCCGCTGGGCGGCTGGTCGATCAAGCATTTTGACCGCTGGGTCGACGGCAAAATCAAAAGCGGCTTCGAGATGTTGGTGAACAACTTCTCCGCCGGCATTATCGGCATGTTGCTGGCGATTTTGGCATTTATGGCCATTGGCCCTCTGGTGGAAGTGCTGTCGAAACTGTTGGCGGCCGGCGTACATGTGATGGTGGTGAATAACCTGCTGCCGCTGGCGTCAATCTTCGTCGAACCGGCGAAAATCCTGTTCCTGAACAACGCCATCAACCACGGTATCTTCTCGCCGTTGGGCATTCAGCAGGCTACTGAGGCCGGCAAGTCAGTGTTCTTCCTGATTGAAGCCAACCCGGGCCCGGGCATGGGCGTGCTGATGGCTTACATGTTCTTCGGCCGTGGCAGCGCCAAACAGTCTGCAGGCGGTGCGGCGATCATTCACTTCCTCGGCGGTATCCACGAAATTTACTTCCCGTACGTGCTGATGAATCCACGCCTGCTGCTGGCGGTGATCCTGGGCGGCATGACCGGCGTGTTCACTCTCACCCTGCTGAACGGCGGCCTGGTTTCTCCGGCTTCCCCTGGCTCCATCCTGGCGGTACTGGCGATGACGCCAAAAGGCGCTTACTTTGCCAATATTTCGGCGGTTGCGGCGGCCTTCGCCGTGTCCTTCGTGGTCTCCGCTTTCCTGCTGAAAACCTCCAAAGTGAAGGAAGAGGACGATCTGGAAGAAGCGACCCGCCGCATGCAGGAGATGAAATCTCAGGCTAAAGGCGGTGCTGCAGCGCACGCCGCGGTGGACGGCGACCTGACTACCGTACGTAAAATCATCGTCGCCTGCGATGCAGGCATGGGCTCCAGCGCCATGGGCGCCGGCGTGCTGCGCAAAAAAGTGGCGGACGCCGGGCTGAAAAACATCTCCGTGACCAACAGCGCCATCAATAGCCTGCCGGACGATGTGGATCTGGTGATCACCCACCGCGATCTGACCGAGCGTGCGATGCGCCATGCGCCACAGGCCCAGCACATCTCGCTGACCAACTTCCTCGACAGCAAGCTGTACAGCGATCTGACCGAACGTCTGGTGGCGGCCAACAAAACCACCGATAACCAGCAAAAAGTCATCAGCACGCTTGACGACAGCTTTGAAGCGACCGAGCAAAACCTGTTCAAACTGAGCGAAAGCAACGTGTTCCTTAACCTGCAGGCCAGCGATAAAGAACAGGCAATCCGCTTTGCCGGCGAACAACTGGTTAAAGGCGGCTACGTAGAGCCGGAATACGTCCCGGCGATGCTGGAGCGTGAAAAACTCACCTCCACCTATCTGGGCGAGTCGATCGCGGTGCCGCATGGCACCATCGAAGCCAAAGACCGGGTGCTGCGCACCGGCGTAGTGTTCTGCCAGTATCCGCAGGGCGTGCGCTTCGGGGATGAAGAGGATGAAGTGGCGCGGTTGGTTATCGGCATTGCCGCCCGCAACAACGAACATATCCAGGTGATCACCAGCCTGACCAACGCGTTGGATGACGAAGGCGTCATCGAGCGGTTGGCGAATACCACCAGTGTGCAGGAAGTGCTGGACCTGCTGGGTGGCAAAAAAGTCGGATAACAGAATCATTTTAAAGGGGGCAGCTTGCTGCACCCTTCGACATTGGAAAGGTAGGAATATGAAAGCATTACATTTCGGTGCAGGGAATATCGGGCGTGGTTTTATCGGCAAGCTGCTGGCGGACGCGCACGCCGAACTGACCTTTGCCGACGTTAACCAAACCGTGCTGGACCTGCTGAACAGCCGCAAAAGCTATCAGGTTCACGTCGTGGGTGAGCAGGCGCGGGTTGAGAGCGTGAATAATGTCAGTGCGGTTAACAGCGGCAGCGAAGAGGCGGTGGCGCTGATCGCCGAAGCGGACATCGTGACCACCGCCGTCGGCCCGCAGATCCTGGCTAAAATTGCTGGCACTGTCGCCAAAGGACTGATCAAACGCCATCAGCAGGGTAACACTCGGCCGCTGAACATCATCGCCTGCGAAAACATGGTGCGCGGCACCAGCCAGTTAAAACAGCACGTGTTCGACGCGTTGCCGCAAGATGAGCAGGCGTGGGTCGAACAGCATATCGGTTTTGTCGATTCGGCAGTGGACCGCATCGTGCCGCCGGCGGAAGCGGGCAGCGACGATCCGCTGGAAGTGACGGTAGAAACCTTCAGCGAGTGGATTGTCGATCAGACCCAGTTCAAGGGCCAACCACCGGCGATCGCCGGCATGGAACTGACCGATAACCTGATGGCGTTTGTCGAACGCAAGCTGTTTACGCTCAATACCGGCCATGCCATCACCGCTTACCTTGGCCAACAGGCCGCTCTGCTGACCATCCGTGATGCGATCCTCGACTCGGCTATCCGCCGCGTGGTGAAAGGCGCGATGGAAGAGAGCGGTGCGGTGCTGATCAAGCGCTACGGCTTTGACGCCGACAAGCACGCAGCCTACATCGACAAAATCCTCAGCCGCTTTGAAAACCCGTATCTGCACGATGATGTCGAGCGCGTGGGCCGCCAGCCGCTGCGTAAACTGAGCGCCGGTGACCGCCTGATCAAACCGCTGCTGGGCACGCTGGAATATGGCCTGCCGCACGACAACCTGATCCAGGGTATCGCCGCCGCAATGAGCTACCGCAGTGAGCAGGATCCGCAGGCGCAAGAGCTGGTGGAGTTGTTGACCAAACTGGGGCCAAAAGCGGCTCTGGCGCAAATTTCCGGCCTGCCGGTTGAAAGTGAGGTTGTAGAACAGGCGGTTGCTGTGTATAACGCCATGCAAAAGTAGATTCAGTATGACGAATCCACGGGCGCGGCAAGCTGCGCCCCCATACCCCGACTTCAGCATTGACGGCATCTCCCAGGCCATTCGAAAAGCGACGATGATCGAGCCACAGGCATTTGAAAATCAGGTTCTGGAAAAGCTGAACGCAGGCAAGACGGTGCGCAGTTTTCTGATCGCGGCGGTAGAGCTGCTGGCGGAAGCGCTCAACGTGTTGGTGGTTCAGGTGTTCCGCAAGGACGACTATGCGGTGAAGTATGCCGTTGAACCGCTATTGTCCGGTGCCGGCCCCTTGGGTGAGCTGTCGGTGCGCCTTAAGCTGATGTACGGGCTGGGCGTTATCTCGCGTCATGAGTACGAAGATGCAGAACTGCTGATGGCGATGCGCGAAGAGCTCAATCACGACGGCTCGGAATACCGCTTTGTCGACGATGAAATCCTCGGCCCGTTCGGCGAACTTCACTGCGTGGCCGCGCTGCCGCCGGTGCCGACTTTTCTGCAGCCCGGCGAGGCGGAAGAATCGCTGATCGCCATGCAGCGTCAGCGATACCAGCAGGTGGTGCGTTCCACCATGGTGCTGTCGATTACCGATCTGATCGCCGGCATCGGCGCCAAACAACCGTCCCGGCTTTCTCCTCTCGGCCGCGGTTAAGCAAAGGCCGAGCGCCACTCATCGAACAACAGCCACAGCGCCGTTACCGCCATCAAACCCGCCATCGTCGCGTTAAACAGCCGCAGCTTCCAGGTGACGCGCAGCGCATCGCGCAGGCGATCGCCCAGCGCCGCCCACACCAGCACGCAAGGGATATTCAAGGCGACAAAGCCGGCAACGAGCATTAGCGTGTGGCTAAGACTGGTCCCTTCGCGCGGGGTGAACAGGATCGCGATGTTAATGGCCATCAACCAGGCTTTGGGATTTACCGCCTGGAACAGCGCGCCGTTGAGCAACCGCATCGGCTGCGCCTGCTGTTTGGCATCCGGCGAGGTTGCCTGGAACAGCTTCCACGACAGCCACAGTAAATAGGCGCAGCCAATCACCGCCAGCGGGAAACGGATCGCCCCGGCCCAACTTAGCACCAGCGCCAGCAGGCTGGTGGTCAGGGCCAACTGTACCCCACAACCAAGGCTGATGCCGAACACCATCGGCAGGGTGCGGCGCAGGCCGAAGTTGACCCCAGAAGAGGCCAGCAGCAGGTTGTTGGGGCCGGGGGTGATCGACATCACCGTGACATAACTGATAAAGGCGGTGTCCAGCATAACGGGTTCCTTAAACGACACAGTAGCAAAGGAACCAGCATAAAACCTGCGAGCGGATGGTGACAGAACCAGAAACCCGCTATTGTTACGGGTACAGTTTTGTAAGAAGCAAACTGTACCCATTACCTGGAGAGAAACTGTGACCCTGCTCGATGAAATGCCTGAAACGCGTTATCAGCAACTGGCGGATACCCTGGCGCAGGCCATTCGCCGCGGTACGCTGCTGCCCGGCAGCCGTTTGCCTTCGGTGCGCCGCTGCGCGCAGGCCCACAGCGTCAGCATCAATACCGTGGTGGCGGCCTACCGCGCGTTGGAAGACCGTGGGCTGATCGAAGCGCGGCCACAGTCCGGCTTCTATGTACGCAGCACGTTGCCGGCGCTGAAAGCCGCCTCGCAGCCCAGTAGCCGGATAGAGCCGCCGGCGGACGACGTGCTGGCGCTGATCGACACGGTGTTTGCCGCCCAGCAGAACCCGGCGTTCACCAACCTGTCGCTGGCCTGCCCGCAAACCTCTGATTTTTATCCGGGCGGCAAACTGGGGCGGATGCTGTCGTCTCAGTTGCGTCGCCAGCCCGATCTGATCGGCAAGTACGCGTTGCCGCCCGGCAGTTTGCGGCTGCGCCAGCAGATCGCCCGCCGCTCGATGACGTTGGGTATGCTGGTGGAACCTGGCGATATCACCCTGACCCACGGCTGCATGGAGGCGCTGCAACTGGCGTTGCGTGTGACCACCAAGCCGGGCGACTGTATCGGGCTGGAGTCGCCGACCTATTTTTATCTGCTGCCGCTGCTGGCCAGCCTCGGGCTGAAGGCGCTGGAAATCCCGACCGATCCGCAGCATGGCCTGTCGCTGGACGCGCTGGAGCTGTTGTTGAATGAGAAGCGGCTGGATGCGGTGATCGCCATGCCGACGGTGCAGAATCCTCTGGGTTGCACCATGCCGCTGGCGGCCAAAAAGCGGCTGGCGCGGCTGATGAACGATCATCAGGTGCCGCTGATTGAAGACGGGCTGTACGCCGAGATTCAGTTCGGCGGCGCGCTGTCGCCGGCGGTGAAATCTTTCGATCGCGACGGCTGGGTGCTGTTTTGCTCCAGCTTTACCAAGACGCTGGCGCCGGATTTCCGCATCGGTTGGATCGCCGGTGGGCGTTTCAACGAAGCGCTACGCAAGCTGAAGGCGGTGTCATCGATGGCGGAATCACATCTGTTGTCGGAGACGCTGGCGATGTTCCTGGAAACCGGCGGCTACGATCATCATTTACGCAACCTGCGTAAGCGCTACGCCGCCCAGGTGGAGGAGGCACGTGCGCTGATTGCCCGCCATTTCCCACGCGGCACGCGGGCGACGCAGCCGGCGGGCGGTTTTGTGTTCTGGGTCGAGTTGCCGGACGGGGTCGACAGCGTGGCGCTGTTCCATCAGTTGCTGGAGGAACAAATCTGCCTGACGCCGGGTACGCTGTATTCCCCCAGCGGCCGCCACCGCAACGGGCTGCGGCTCTCTTGCTGCTATCCGTTTAATGCACGTTATACCCAGGCGCTGGCGCGCGTGGGGGCGAAAGCCTGTGAGATGAGCGGATTGCCGCCGGGAATCGAGCAAGGCGAGTAACTGCGTGCGCATTTTGCTACAATGTGGGCATCATTGATTAGCGTGCCGTACAGGCACAGACAGGCCATAAACCATGAAAGAGAAAGAAAAGGCAGAGATTAAGCGCCTTAGCGACCTGCTGGACGCACTGAATCACAAAGACACGGCGGTGATCCAACAGGGCAATATCGACCTGATTGCCCAGCACACCAAAGAAAAAGAGAAGCTGGCGACGGAAATCGAACGTCTGAAAGGCGTGCGCGTCGAGAAGCTGAGTGCGGAAGCGCAAAAGCTGAGCCAACTGCCCTTCAGCCGTGAAATCACCAAGAAAGAGCAGGCGGACATGGGCTCGTTGAAAAAAAGCGCGCGCGGCCTGATCGTGGTGCACCCGATGACCGCTCTGGGCCGTGAGATGGGCCTGAAAGTGGTCACCGGCTACGCCAAAAAAGCATTCTGAAAATCGGGCGCCGTCTGTGGCGCCCCGTTTTCATTGCTTGGTGGTGAAATACGCCTTGGTCTGATAGGGCACGGTCACAGTGTCCTTGCCCTGCAATTCCCCTTCCTCCGCCACCAACTGGCGAATCTGATCGATCACCTGTTCCTGCCGTTGCGGCGGCAAGGCGGCGATAAAGCTGGTTGAACGCACCCGGTTGTAAATCACATCTTCTGCTGCGCCCTGGTGGCCGAACATAAACACCTGCTCCTGCAACGCTTCGAACCCCTTGACCGGAAACAGTTTGCGCCATTCGCCAGTGTAGAAACGCGGTGCGTCGCCCTCGTGTCTGTCGACAATCTGATTCAGCTTGCGCACCCAGCTCACGCGCGCATCGCGCATGTTCCATACCAGACCCAGCTTGCCGCCGGGCTTGAGGATACGCTGAATTTCAGCCAGCGCCTGCGGCGTGGCGAACCAGTGGAAGGACTGCGCGCAAACCACGGCGTCGACTGATTCGTCCGGCAGCGGAATCGACTCGGCGGTGCCCGCCAGCGTTTTCACCTGAGGCAGCGCTGCCGACAGTTTTTCCAGCATCTGCGCTACTGGTTCGACGGCGATCACCTGCGCACCGGTTTCCAGCAGGCGCGGGGTGAATTTGCCGGTACCGGCGCCGAGGTCGATGACCGTCATGCCGGCGTGCAGGCCGATAACCTCACGCAGCCAGGTGGCGATCTCCGGCGGATAATCCGGTCGCCCTTTCACGTAGCGGTCGGCATTGGCCTGATAACCCACGGCTGCGGCGTGGTGGATCGAATGAGAGGGGGGGGTCATAGCTTCTGCTCCTGGCTGAAAGAGGTTGCACAACAGTATACCTGGGGTCTTTTTCAACGCCCCAACAGACGGCGGTTAAGGTTTTCGATACGGCCGGTAGTGATGCGAGTCAGCATGGTTTTGCTCCAGCTCGCGGACAGCCCGGCGACCGCCAGTAGACGGCGATACTGCTCTTCATCGAACGGCATATGCCAGGCAATGCCGATGGCTTCGGCCACAGAGATGTCGCTGTTGCGTGTCGCCAGCTCCAGCGGACGATCGCCGCTGACGACGCCGGCGGACACCACCCGGTACAGCCAGCCGCAGCGGCCGCTCTGCTGCATCAGCACCGAGATGTCGTCGATTGCGAAGTGGTAGTTGAGTTTGAAGCAGGGAGAGCGCGGCTGGGTGACCTGAATCAATGCCTCGCCCCAGCGGAAGATATCGCCCATAAACACGTTGTGCTCGCTCAGCCCCAGCGTGGAAATATTCTCGCCGAAAGCCGGCGCGCAGAACTGTTCCGCCTGTGCAGGAAACTGTTCCCGCCAGTGGGCGTAATGTTCGCGCGGATAGTGGCACAAAGCGCGGTCCGGCCCGCCGTGATAGCTTTTTTCCGCCTGCTCGTCGCCTTCCAGGCCGAGCGGGGTCAGCTTGATGGCGCCGTCCACCAGGCGTTTGGCGATGCCGCTGGGCCGCCCGCCGTCATAAGGCTGGATGGTGCCGATATAAACCTCAGGGTGATGCATATGCGCCTCCGTTCTTTGCGTCAGAGGTTCAGCATAGCCTGAGTTGATCGGGAGGGACAGAACATCCCGCCCGAAAATAACCGGGCGGGGAGGGGCATCAGAACGTGGTCCAGTTGTCTTGCGCTGTTGCTGACCGCGCTTTAATCACCGGGGCTTTTGGCGCGCCGGCTTTCGCCACGGCGGCGGGGGCTTTCTGCTCCGCCAGGCGGAATACCGAGACGCTTTGCAGCAGCATTTCAGCCTGCTCTTCCAGCGAGTCGGCGGCGGCGGCGGATTCCTCCACCAGTGCGGCGTTCTGCTGGGTGGTATGATCCATTTCGACAATCGCCTGGCCGATCTGGGCGATACCGCGCGTTTGCTCGTCGGAGGCGGCGGCGATCTCCGCCATGATATCGCGCACGTGGGTCACCGAGAGGACGATTTGCTCCATGGTGCTGCCGGTATTCTCCACCAGGGTGGTGCCGGTTTGCACCCGGCTGACCGACTCGGCGATCAGCCCTTCGATCTCTTTTGCCGCCTGGGCACTGCGCTGTGCCAGATTACGAACCTCGCTGGCCACCACCGAGAAGCCGCGCCCCTGTTCGCCGGCGCGTGCCGCTTCTACGGCGGCATTGAGTGCCAGAATATTGGTCTGGAAAGCAATACCGTTGATCAGGGTGGTAATTTCGGCGATTCGTCGCGAACTGCTGGAAATATCGCGCATGGTGCTGACTACGTTCTCTACCAGCTTGCCGCCCTGTTGGGCGGTTTGCGAAGCCTCGGTAGCCAGTTGGTTGGCGTGGTGGGCGTTTTCGGCGTTCTGCTTCACCGTGGCGGTCAGTTGCTCCATGCTGGCGGCGGTCTCTTCTACCGCTGCCGCCTGTTGTTCGGTGCGAGAGGACAAATCGGTGTTGCCTGCGGCAATCTCCGCCGCAGCGGTAGAGACCTGGCTGACCCCCATCTGGATTTTCTCAATCATATCGCGCAGGTTTCGGCTCATCGCCGCTACCGCATTCAACAATTGGCCGAGTTCATCGCGGCGGGTGCTGGTCTGCGCCTGACGCAGATCGCCGTTGGCGATGCGTTCCGCCAGCGCCAGAGTGCTGCGCAGCGGCCGGGTGATTTGCAGCGTGATGCGCCAGGCAATCAGCAACCCGGCGATAATGGCAATCAGCGTGGTGATGCCCATCTGCAGCTGCGCCGCATTAATGTCGTTATGGGTTTGCGCCAGTTCGTCCCGCATAAAGGCGTTGACCAGCGTACCGACTTCCTGGGCGCTGTCCCCCAGCCGCTGGCTGGTCTGCTGTTCCTGTTCATAAGCCGGCAGATAAGCTTCGATTCGGTTTTTGTAGTCGTCGAGCGCGCTCAACAGCGGTTGCAGCAGGGGGCGCTGGGCATCGCTGAGCCGTCGGCTGAGTGCGTTTGCTGTGCTGCGCGCGTCATCAATCGCCGCTAACAGCGGCGCTTCGGATTCACGGTTCAGGCTCAGCAACAGGCCGCGTGCGTCGTAGCGCACCAGGGTCAGTTTCTGATTCAGCTGCACAAAAGCCAGTTGCAGGTCGCCATTGGTCAACTGGCGCTCCACCTGATTCAGGCTGTCTTGCACTTCCGACATGTTCCAACTTTGGCGTATCGCATCTTTTGCCGCTACCGCCTTTTCGAAGGCGTTTTGCTGCTGCTGGTATTGGCCGATCAATACCACCAGGCGTTGCAGATCTCGCCGGCTTTGGGTATCCCAGTCCAGCGTCTGGCCCTGGTTGATCAGCCGTACCGCGTTTTCGATATTGGCGCGGTTATTCTTCAGGTACTCAGGCCGGTAGGTCTGGCCGAACAGCGCGCGGTTATATTTGGCCTGATTGATTTCGTCATTCAGCCGGTTGCTGAAATCGATGCGGTAGGCGCGGGATTCGATGATATTCAGGTATTGTGCGCCGGTGCCGGCGATGATCGCCGTCAGCAGTAGCATCAGACCAAACCCCAGGCCGAGCTTTTTACCCACGGTGAGATGAACGAACTTTCCTGCCAGTGTTTGCAATGCCGCCATATTATTTTTCCTTTGCGGGCGAACGTCTATTGAACAAACCATCGGCAAAGGGCGGTCAAACTTTAGCGGATTTTGGGTAAAAAAATGCCCGCTTCACGCGGGCATCATCAGTGCTGGGGGCGAATTACTTCTTCGCAGCGAAGCGTGCTGCCGCTTCGTCCCAGTTAACCACGTTCCAGAACGCTTTGATGTAGTCTGGGCGTTTGTTCTGATATTTCAGGTAGTAAGCGTGTTCCCACACGTCCAGGCCCAGGATTGGGAAACCTGAAGCGCCGGCAACGGCTTCGCCCATCAGCGGGCTGTCCTGGTTAGCGGTAGATACCACGGCCAGTTTGTCGCCTTTCAGCACCAGCCAGGCCCAACCTGAACCGAAGCGGGTTGCTGCGGCTTTCTCGAACTCTTCCTGGAATTTCTCGACGCTGCCGAAATCGCGTTCGATAGCGGCTTTCAAATCGCCACCCAGCGTGGTGCCGATTTTCAGGCCTTTCCAGAACAGGCTGTGGTTAGCGTGGCCGCCGGCGTTGTTACGCATGAAAGTGCGCTTGTCGGCTGGCACTTTATCCAGATCCTGGATCAGCTCTTCAACGCTCAGCGAAGCCAGCTCAGGGTACGCTTCCAGCACGGTGTTCGCGTTGTTGACGTAAGTCTGGTGGTGTTTGGTGTGATGGATTTCCATCGTCTGCTTGTCGAAATGCGGTTCCAGTGCGTCGTAGGCGTACGGCAGGGATGGCAGTGAATAACTCATAATCATCATCTCCAGTGGGGTATGGGCGGCGCAAGGTGCGAGCACCGCGTAAGCAGTCGGATCATTATAGTTAATTAAATGATCTTGAAAATGATTATCAATGCCCTACTTAGTGTAAGGGATTAAATTAATCCACAATGCGCTGCGGGTGAGTAAACACCGTGGCGCGGCCGGGTTTGCTGAAACCGACCAACGTCAGGTTGCTGCGCTCGGCGATTTCTACGGCCAACGAGGTGGCCGCGGAAACCACGAACAGGATCTCGACGCCGCACATCGCGGATTTTTGCACCATTTCATAGCTGGCGCGGCTGGAGACCAGGATCGCGCCCTGTTGCCAATCTTGCTTCGCGCGCACGCCGAGCAGCTTGTCGAGCGCTACGTGGCGGCCGACGTCTTCACAGCCGCCCAGCAGGTCACCCTGCGGCGAAATCCAGCTGGCGGCGTGGGTGCAGCCGGTGAGCTGCCCGACGTTCTGCACCTGCTTGAGCTGCCCCAGCGCGTGGTCGAGGTTGGCGAGAGAAAAGCGTTGGGTGAACGGCAGCACAGGCAGCGGACGGAAGATGTCCGCCAACTGTTCGATGCCGCACACGCCGCAGCCGGTGCGGCCCGCCATGGTGCGGCGGCGCTCCTTCAACCCGGCAAAGCGGCGGCTGGAGAGCTCAATTTGCACCTCCAGCCCGTTACAGGTTTGGTTAATCTCTATACTGTAGATATCGCGCGGTGACTCGATAATGCCTTCGGACAGCGAAAAGCCGAGGGCGAATGCCTCCAGATCTTTTGGCGTGCACATCATCACCACGTGAGAGATGCCGTTATAGACCAGGGCGACCGGCACTTCTTCCGCCAGCCAATCCGGCTGTGCGGTGGCGAGCTGCCCGCGCTGATAAACCTGGGCCTGGGTCACCCCTGTGAGCGGGGTCTCATTTATGTGCTGCTCTGGGTTTATAGTGTTCACTTAACTGGCACCTGTTTGTAACAACCCCATATACGCTGTGGTAATATTGCCGCGTAAAAACAAGATCGATTTTAGCGCTTCCCGCTTCAAGGGGGAAAGCGCCATTTGAAACAATGTGACAATCGAGAGTGAAAGGAGACCCCCCATGCAGGTCAGCAGAAGGCAGTTCTTTAAGATCTGCGCTGGCGGTATGGCAGGAACGACGGTCGCCGCACTGGGCTTTGCCCCGGAAGTGGCGTTAGCGGAGACCCGGCAGTACAAACTGCTGCGCGCCCGTGAAACCCGTAATACCTGTACGTATTGTTCCGTCGGCTGTGGGCTGTTGATGTACAGCCTTGGTGATGGCGCCAAAAACGCCAAAGAAAGCATATTCCACATTGAAGGAGACCCGGATCACCCGGTAAACCGCGGCGCACTTTGCCCGAAAGGCGCGGGGCTGGTCGACTTCATCCACAGTGCAAGCCGTCTCCAGTTCCCGGAGTATCGTGCGCCAGGCTCAGATAAATGGCAGCGCATTACCTGGGACGATGCCTTTACCCGCATCGCCAAACTGATGAAGGAAGACCGTGACGCCAACTTCGTGAAAACCAACGAACAGGGCGTCACCGTCAACCGCTGGCTGAGCACCGGCATGCTGTGTGCCTCCGCCTCCAGTAACGAAACCGGGTATTTAACCCAAAAATTTAGTCGCGCTCTCGGCATGCTTGCCGTAGACAACCAGGCGCGTGTCTGACACGGACCAACGGTAGCAAGTCTTGCTCCAACATTTGGTCGCGGTGCGATGACCAACCACTGGGTTGATATCAAGAACGCGAATCTGATTATCGTCATGGGCGGTAATGCGGCGGAAGCGCATCCGGTGGGGTTCCGCTGGGCGATGGAAGCCAAAATTCACAATAAAGCCAAGCTGATCGTCATCGATCCGCGCTTTACCCGTACCGCATCGGTGGCGGATTTCTACACGCCGATCCGTTCCGGGACCGACATCGCCTTCCTGTCGGGCGTGTTGCTGTACCTGATCAACAACGACAAGATTAACCGCGAATACGTACATGCCTACACCAACGCCAGCCTGCTGGTGCGGGAAGACTTTACCTTCGAAGACGGCCTGTTCAGCGGCTACGACGCCGAAAACCGCAAATACGACAAAACCACCTGGAATTATCAGCTCGATGAAAACGGCTTCGCCAAGCGCGATCTGACGCTGCAGGACCCGCGCTGCGTGTGGAACCTGCTGAAACAGCACGTCAGCCGCTATACGCCAGAGGTGGTGAACAATATTTGCGGCACGCCGACCGAGGATTTCATCAAGGTCTGCGAATACATCGCCGAAACCTGCGTGGCGGATAAAACTGCATCATTCCTGTACGCCCTGGGCTGGACTCAGCACTCGGTCGGCGCGCAGAACATCCGCACCATGGCGATGATCCAGCTGTTGCTCGGCAACATGGGCATGGCGGGCGGCGGCGTCAACGCGCTGCGCGGCCACTCCAATATCCAGGGCCTGACCGATCTGGGCCTGTTGTCGCAGAGCCTGCCGGGCTATATGACGCTGCCGTCGGAGAAACAGACGGATATCGACACCTACCTGAAGGCCAACACGCCGAAGGCGCTGCTGCCGGGCCAGGTGAACTACTGGAGCAACTACCCGAAATTCTTCGTCAGCATGATGAAGAGCTTCTACGGCGACAAGGCGCAGAAAGACAACGGCTGGGGCTTTGACTGGTTGCCGAAGTGGGACAAAGGCTACGACGTGCTGCAGTACTTCGAGATGATGTCGCAAGGGAAGGTCAACGGCTATTTGTGCCAGGGCTTTAACCCGGTCGCGTCGTTCCCGAACAAAAACAAGGTCGTGGCCTCGCTGTCGAAGCTGAAGTTCCTGGTGACGATAGATCCGCTCAACACCGAGACGTCCAACTTCTGGCAGAACCACGGCGAGTTCAACGACGTCGATCCGTCGAAGATTCAGACCGAGGTGTTCCGCCTGCCGTCCACCTGCTTTGCCGAAGAAAACGGATCGATCGTTAACTCCGGCCGCTGGCTGCAGTGGCACTGGAAAGGCGCGGACGCCCCGGGTGAGGCGATGAACGACGGGGAAATCCTGGCGGGCATTTTCATCCGCCTGCGCGAGATGTACGTGCGTGAAGGCGGCGCGGTGCCTGAACAGGTGCTGAACATGACCTGGGATTACCTGACGCCGGAAAATCCCGCTTCGGAAGAAGTGGCGATGGAAAGCAACGGCAAGGCGCTGGCGGACATTCTGGACGCCGACGGCAAAGTGCTGGCGAAGAAGGGCGAACAGCTCAGCACCTTCGCTCACCTGCGCGACGACGGTACCACCGCCAGCGGCTGTTGGATCTTCGCCGGCAGCTGGACGCCGGCCGGCAACCAGATGGCGCGGCGCGATAACGCCGATCCGTCCGGCCTCGGCAACACGCTGGGTTGGGCCTGGGCCTGGCCGCTCAACCGCCGCATTCTGTATAACCGCGCTTCGGCCGACCCGCAGGGGAAACCCTGGGATCCGAAACGTCAGTTGCTGGAGTGGGACGGCGCCAAGTGGGGCGGGGTGGATATCCCGGACTACAGCGCCGCCGCGCCGGGCAGCGACGTCGGGCCGTTTATCATGCAGCCGGAAGGCATGGGCCGCCTGTTCGCCACCGACAAAATGGCGGAAGGGCCGTTCCCGGAACACTACGAGCCGTTCGAAACGCCGCTCGGCACCAACCCGCTGCACCCGAACGTGATCTCCAACCCGGCGGCGCGCGTGTTCAAGGACGATCTGGCGGCGATGGGCACCTCCGACAAGTTCCCGTATGTCGGCACCACCTATCGTCTGACCGAGCACTTCCACTACTGGACCAAGCACGCGCAGCTCAACGCCATCGCGCAGCCGGAGCAGTTTGTGGAGATCGGCGAGAAGCTGGCGGAGAAAAAAGGCATCAAGCACGGCGATACGGTGAAAGTCAGCTCCAACCGCGGCTATATCAAGGCCAAGGCGGTGGTGACCAAGCGTATCCGTACTTTGCAGGTGAACGGCCAAGACGTCGACACCATCGGCATCCCGATCCACTGGGGTTACGAAGGGGTGGCGAAGAAAGGCTTTATCGCCAACACGCTGACGCCGTTTGTCGGCGATGCCAACACGCAAACGCCGGAGTTCAAGGCGTTCCTGGTTAACGTGGAAAAGGTGTAACGGAGACGAATTATGGCAATGCAATCTCAGGACATCATTCGTAAATCCGCCACCAATGGTTTCACGCCGGCCCCGCGCGCCCGTGACCACCAGGAAGAAGTGGCCAAACTTATCGATGTCACCACCTGTATCGGCTGCAAGGCCTGTCAGGTGGCCTGTTCCGAATGGAACGACATCCGCGATGAAATCGGCAGTAACGTCGGGGTGTACGATAACCCCGCCGATCTGACGGCCAAGTCGTGGACGGTCATGCGCTTCTCCGAAGTGGAGGAAAACGGCAAGCTGGAATGGTTGATCCGCAAGGACGGCTGCATGCACTGCGCCGATCCGGGTTGCCTGAAGGCTTGCCCGTCGGAAGGCGCAATCATTCAGTACGCCAACGGCATCGTCGACTTCCAGTCCGAGCACTGCATCGGCTGCGGCTACTGCATCGCCGGCTGCCCGTTCGACGTGCCACGCATGAACAAGGACGACAACCGGGTATACAAATGCACCCTGTGCGTCGACCGCGTTGATGTCGGCCAGGAACCGGCCTGCGTGAAGACCTGCCCGACCGGCGCGATTCACTTCGGCACCAAGGACGCGATGAAGCAGATTGCCGCCGAGCGCGTCGGCGAGCTGAACACCCGGGGTTATCAGAACGCCGGTCTGTACGATCCGGCGGGCGTGGGCGGCACCCACGTGATGTACGTGCTGCATCACGCCGACAAACCGCAGCTGTATCACGGTTTGCCGAATAACCCGACCATCAGCCCGGCGATCACGTTCTGGAAAGGCGTGTGGAAACCCCTGGCGGCCATCGGCTTTGCCGCCACCTTTGCAGCCAGCGTGTTCCACTATGTCGGCGTCGGACCCAACCGCGTCGAAGAGGAAGACAACGACGAGCTGCACGATGAGGAGACGCGCAAATGAAGAAGGAAAAGCGGATTCAGCGCTACAGCGCGCCGGAGCGGATTAACCACTGGATTGTGGCGTTCTGCTTTGTGTTCGCCGCCATCAGCGGGCTGGGGTTCTTTTTCCCCTCCTTCAACTGGCTGATGAACATTTTCGGTACGCCGCAACTGGCGCGCATCCTGCATCCCTTTGTCGGGGTGATTATGTTTGCGGCCTTCCTGCTGATGTTCCTGCGTTACTGGAAGCATAATCTGATCAACCGGGAAGACATCGTCTGGGCCAAAAACATCCACAAAATTGCCATGAACGAGGAAGTGGGCGACACCGGGCGTTATAATTTCGGTCAGAAGTGCGTATTCTGGGCAGCTATCATCAGCCTGGTGCTGCTGCTGGCCAGCGGTGTGGTGATCTGGCGGCCGTACTTTGCGCCGTCGTTCCCGATACCGCTGATCCGCATCGCGCTGCTGGTGCATTCGCTGGCGGCGGTCGGCCTGATCATCGTGATAATGGTGCACATTTACGCCGCGTTGTGGGTAAAAGGCACTATCACCGCGATGGTCGAAGGCTGGGTGCCTGCGGCCTGGGCTAAAAAACATCATCCGCGCTGGTACCGAGAGGTCCGCGAGAAACAACAGGAAGACAAACCCTGATGAGCATCCGCATCGTTCCTAAAGAGCAGTTAGGGGCACAGCGCGAGAAGTCCACAACGGCGGAGACAATTCCGCCGTTACTTTTCGCCAATTTGAAAAGCCTCTACAGCCGCCGCGCCGAACGCCTGCGCAAGCTGGCGACGGACAACCCGCTGGGCGACTACCTGAACTTCGCCGCGCAACTGGCCGAAGCGCAGCACCATGCGTTGCACGACAACCCGCTGCAGCTGGATCTGACCGAAGCGCTGCTGAAGGGCGCGGCCAGCGGCAAGCCGCCGCTGGATTTGAGCGTCTATCCGCGCAGCGAGCATTGGCACCGGCTGCTGGGATCGCTGATCGCCGAACTGCGTCCGCAGGCGCCGGAACACATTCTGGCAGTGCTGGATAACCTGGAAAAGGCGTCAGCGCATGAGCTGGAGCTGATGGCCGACGCCTTGCTCAACCGCGAGTTCGGCAACATCGGCAGCGAGAAAGCGCCGTTCATCTGGGCCGCGCTGTCGCTCTATTGGACGCAAATGGCAAGCCAGATCCCCGGTAAGGCGCGCGCGGAATATGGCGAACACCGTCAGTTCTGCCCGGTGTGCGGCAGCATTCCGGTCTCCAGCGTGGTGCATATCGGCACCGTCAGCGGCCTGCGCTATTTGCACTGCAACCTGTGCGAAAGCGAGTGGCACGTGGTGCGGATAAAATGCAGCAACTGCGAGCAAACTCGCGATCTGAATTACTGGTCGCTGGACAGCGAGCTGGCGGCGGTGAAAGCGGAAAGCTGCGGCGACTGCGGCACTTACCTGAAGATTTTGTATCAGGAAAAAGATCCGCATATCGAGGCGGTGGCCGACGATCTGGCCTCGCTGGTGCTCGACGCCAAGCTGGAAGATGAAGGTTTTGCCCGCAGCAGCATCAACCCGTTCCTGTTCCCGGGGGAGTAAATCGCAAAACGCCGGTATTTGCCCCTTACGAGTGGTCAGATGATGAATTTCAGACTGTGCATCTGGCATTCACAGGGGCGAGTTGCTACGTTTACGCAATGACGCGCAACGCGAAAGGAAAGGGACGATGTTGAAGACCATTGCGAAACTCACGGCGATCGCCGTTCTGGCGATCGGGCTGTCGGCCTGTGACAACAAGGAAGACACCAAACCGGCAGTACCTAAGCCGGACCCCAAGCCGATCGTGACGCAGCCCATTGCGCCACCGGCACCGCCGGTGGAAAGCGAGCCTGTGGGGCTGAAGGTATCGCTGCAAAGGGGTAACGTGACCTTTTTACTGCCGGCGGGGTTTAGCGATCAGACCCAGAACAGCGGCATCATCAACGACAGCAAATCCACCATTCAGCGTTTCCTCGACGGCAAGACACGCCAGAGTACCGTCTCCTCTGAAGTGGTCCCGCCTGACGACATGAAGCTCAACACCAGCGATAAAATGCTGAAAGATCTGACGCAAAGCATCATCACCGAGCTGGCCGACCGCTATCAGAATATCAAGACCACCAAAGAAGAGAACTTCAGCGTCGGCAAGCAGAAGTTTCATCGGCTGGATACCGAGCAAAGCGTCAATGGGCAAAAGGTACTCTCCACCTTTGTGCTGACGGTATTGAATAAAAGGGTGGTGACGTTGCAAATGCTGTCACCGGCCAAAACGCCGGAGGCGCACCAGGCGCTGGTTCAGCGGATTATCGACACGTTGGTGGTGAAATAACAACGCTGTGTTTCGACAGCGCGGGGGGAAGACGAATGAAGCTGATAGGCAGCTATACCAGCCCTTTTGTACGCAAGATTTCCGTGATGCTGCTGGAAAAGGGGATCGCGTTCGAATTCGTTAACGATCCGCCGTATGAGCCGGGTAGCCGGGTGGTGGAGCTGAATCCGCTCGCGAAGGTGCCGGTGCTGGTGGCCGACGACGGCGTGGCGTATTACGACTCGCGGGTGATTGCCGAATACCTCGAACTGCTTCCCGCTGCCCCGGCATTTTTGCCCGCCGATCGCGCGGTTGCGCTGCGTATTCGCCAGGTGGAAGCGCTGGCCGACGGCGTAACCGAAGCCGCCGCCACGCTGTTTCGCGAGAGCAAACGCGCATCGGAAAAGCAGGACGAAAACTGGATACTGCGCCAGCGCGACAAGCTGACGCACGGGCTGGACGCTCTGGAGAAACTGGCGCAGGAAAAGACGCTGCTGAATGCCGCCGAGCTGACGTTGGCGGACATCGCTACCGGCTGCGCGCTGGGCTACCTCAATTTCCGCCGCATCATGCCCAACTGGTGCGTCGAACGGCCTGCGTTGATCAAACTGGCCGAGCGGCTGTTTGCCCGCGAAAGTTTTGCCCGCACTTCACCCCCCTGAATTCCCTCACCCCGCTTTGGCGGGGGTTTTGCTTTATGCCGACATCATCACACAAAAAAACCGAGCGACCATGAGCACTGAATCCCACCTTCTTTACAGCCAGTTACCCGCCATCGACCGCCTGCTGCACGATCCCGCTATCGAACCGCTGGTGGCACAATACGGCCAGACGCTGATTAGCGATCTGCTGCGCGAATTACAGTTGCAGGCGCGTGAGACGATCAAGCAGCAGCAGCGGCTGCCCGATTGGTGCAGCGACTGGCCGCAGGCGCTCAGCGCCGGTTTGGCGCAACGGCAGCGTTCGGCGCTGACGCCGGTCTTCAATCTCAGCGGCACTGTGCTGCACACCAACCTTGGCCGTGCCCTGCTGGCGCAACCGGCTATCGAGGCGGTGAGGCAGTCGATGGGAGCGGCGGTGACGCTGGAATACGATCTGGACGGCGCCGGGCGCGGGCATCGCGATCGCGCCGTGGCGGATTTACTGTGCCGGCTGACCGGCGCGGAAGATGCCTGCATCGTGAATAACAATGCGGCGGCCGTGTTGCTGATGCTGGCGGCGATAGCGCCCGGCAAGGAAGTGGTGGTGTCGCGCGGTGAGCTGGTGGAAATCGGCGGCGCGTTCCGCATCCCCGACGTGATGCGCCAGGCGGGCTGCCGGCTGGTTGAGGTCGGCACCACCAATCGTACCCACCTGAAAGATTACCGCAACGCCATCAACGAACAGACCGGGCTGCTGATGAAGGTGCACACCAGCAACTACAGCATCCAGGGCTTTACCGCTGCGGTGGATGAAGCCGAACTGGCGCAGCTTGGCGCTGAATATGGCGTGCCGACCGTCACCGATCTGGGCAGCGGTTCGCTGATTGATATGGCGCAATACGGCCTGCCGGCCGAGCCGATGCCGCAGCGCCTGCTGGCCGCCGGGGTGGATCTGGTGACTTTCTCCGGCGACAAGCTGCTGGGTGGTCCGCAGGCCGGGATTATCGTCGGCAAAAAGGCGCTGATCACCCGGTTGCAGCAGCATCCGCTTAAACGTGCGCTGCGTGTCGGCAAACTGACGCTGGCGGCGCTGGAAGCCACGCTGCGCCTCTATCAACAGCCTGAATGGTTGGCGGAGCAACTGCCGACGCTGCGGCTGCTGACCCGCCCGCAGCAGGCGATGCAGGCCACCGCCGAACGCTTGCTGCACGCGCTGGAACCGCAGTTTGGCGAACGCTTCCAGCTGCGCGCCGAACCGTGCTGGTCGCAGATTGGCAGCGGCTCGTTGCCGGTGGACAGGTTGCCCAGCTACGCATTGACCTTTACGCCGCTCGACGGCCGTGGGGCGACGCTGGAAGCGCTGGCAGAACGCTGGCGCCGCCTTCCTCAGCCGGTGATCGGCCGGATTAACGACGGCCGGCTGTGGTTGGATTTGCGCTGCCTTGAGCAGGAACAGGCGCTGATCGAGGCGTTAAACGCATGATTATCGCTACCGCCGGCCATGTCGATCATGGCAAAACCACCCTGTTGCAGGCGATCTCCGGGATCAACGCCGATCGCCTGCCGGAAGAAAAGCGCCGCGGCATGACCATCGATCTGGGCTATGCCTACTGGCCGCAGCCCGACGGCCGGGTGCTGGGTTTTATCGACGTGCCCGGCCATGAAAAATTCCTCGCCAATATGCTGGCGGGCATCGGCGGCATCGATCATGCGCTGCTGGTGGTGGCCTGCGACGACGGCGTGATGGCGCAAACGCGTGAACATTTGGCGATCCTGCGGCTGAGTGGGCGCCCGGCGCTGACGGTGGCATTGACCAAGGCCGATCGGGTGGACGAAGCACGGGTTGACGAGGTGCGGCGGCAGGTCAGCGATGAACTGGCGCGGCAGGGTTGGCCCGATGCGCCGCTGTTTGTCACCGCAGCAGTGCGGGATCGGGGGATTGACGCCCTGCGCGCGCATCTGCTGGCGTTACGGCCTGATGAGCATGTGCTGACGCGCCGTTTCCGGTTGGCGGTAGACCGCGCCTTCAGCGTGAAAGGGGCGGGTCTGGTGGTAACAGGCACCGCGCTGGGTGGGCAGGTGGCGGTAGGGGATACGCTGTGGCTGACCGGTGCGGACGTTCCGGTGCGGGTACGCGGCCTGCATGCGCAGAATCAACAGGTTGAGCAGGCGCAGGCCGGGCAGCGCATCGCACTGAACATCAGCGGTGACGTCAGCAAAGAGCAGGTGGCTCGCGGTGACTGGTTGTTGGCGAAAAAGCCGTTGCAGGCGGCAGAACGCATTCTGGTGGCGCTGGATACCGACCAGCCGATAAAGCATTGGCAACCGCTGCATCTGCACCACGCCGCCAGCCATATCACCGGCCGGATTTCGTTATTGAATGAACACCTGGCGGAATTGATCCTCGATCGCCCGCTGTGGCTGGCGGACAACGATCGGCTGGTGCTGCGCGATATCGGCGCCCGCCAGACCCTGGGCGGCGCACGGGTGCTGAGTTTGACGACGCCGAAACGCGGTAAACGCCAGCCGGATTACCTTGCCTGGTTGGCGGCATTGGTGCAGGCCGGCGACGATCGCCAGGCACTGGCGCTGCATCTGCCCAACGGGCCGCTGGATCTGGCGATGTTCGCGTGGGCGCGGCAACTGACCGACGGTGGGCTGTCAGAGCTGTTGGCGGACCATGAATGGCTGATTGCCGGTGAGTGGGCGCTGGCGCAGGAGAATGCACAGCAGGGCCAACAGCGCTTGCTGCAAGTCTTGGTCGAGTATCACCACCAGCATGCCGATCAGCTTGGGTTGGGACGAGCGCGCCTGCGGCGCATGGCGTTGCCTTCGTTGCCTGAAGCGCTGGTGTTTATGATGATCGATCGGTTGCTGGCCGCCGGCAGCGTGCGCAATACGCGCGGCTGGCTGCACTTGCCGGAGCATGGCCTGGCGTTCAGCGCTGAAGAACAGATTCTGTGGAGCCGTATTGAGCCGCTGTTCGGTGACGAAGCCTGGTGGGTGCGCGATTTGGCCGCAGAATTGGGTGAGGAAGAGGCGCCCGTGCGGGCGACGCTGCGTAAAGCGGCGCAGCTCGGTCATATCGCGGCAGTGGTGGTGGACCGTTACTATCTCAGCCAGCGTATCGAACAGTTCGCCGCGTTGATCCGCGAGTTGGATGCGACGCAGGGCAGCGCCAACGCCGCGGATTTCCGCGACAGGCTCGGCGTCGGCCGCAAGCTGGCGATCCAGGTGCTGGAATTTTTCGATCGCAGCGGCTTTACCCGCCGCAAGGGTAACCAACATCTGCTGCGCGACGGCGGGCTGTTTGGCAGTTGATGGTAATCGCTAAAGAAGAAAAAGCGGGGCGTTAGCCCCGTTTGTCGTTACAGCGCTTTGTTAGGCGTGGGTGTTGCGTCGCCGCTGCGGCGTTTGCTGAGGAACAGCGCTACCAGCGCCAGCCAGCACAGGCCGCTGATCAGGTTAAACAGGTTGAACAACCCGCTGCCGCCCCAGACATAGGCCACTTTCGCCAGCTCGATGCCGACGGTAAACACCAGCATGCTCAACATGCCCATGGTGGCGGAGACCGTCCCTTTGCTGACGGCGCTTGAGAACAGCGTCAGGCGGTACAGCCCGGCGTTGGCCAGCCCGATACCGAAGGCGTACAGGCTCAGCCCGGCGGTCATCCACAGATAGGCGTGGCTGGAGAATAGCGTAGCCAGTGCCGCGACCAGCAGCCCCAGCATCATAGGTACCGCGCCCAGCTTGATCAGGCGCTCTACGCTGTTTTTGCCGGTCAGGCGCGCCAGCGTCAGGTTGCCGAGGATCAGCGCGCCGAACACCGGGATCTGCAACAGGCCGTAATCCAGCGTCGACAGCGATTCACCGCTGATCAGGATCACCGGCGACTGGGCAATCCAGGCCAGCAACGGCAGGCTGGCGAAACCGATGGCCAGCGCCCCGCAGACAAAGCGGCGGTTGCTCAGTACCTGGCGATAGTCGCGCCACAGGTTGGCGGCCGAGAATTTATCGCCCTGTAGCGAGGCGGTTTCCGGCATCGCTTTCCACAAGCCGTAAAAGGCAATCGCCGCCAGCGCCGCAAACAGCACGAACATGCTCTGCCACGGCGCGACGTGGATCAGCGCAGCCCCGGCCAACGGCCCGAGCAGCGGGGCGATCAGCGCCACGTTGGCCATCAGCGCGGTGATTTTTATGCACACCGATTCCTCGAAGGATTCCTGTATCGTGGCGTAGCCGACCGCGCCGATAAAGCACAGGCCAATGCCCTGCAGGAAACGCATAAAGATAAACTGCTCGATGTTGGTCACCAGCAAAATGGCCAGACAGGCGACGATAAAGAACGCCACGCCGGCCAGCATTACCGGGCGGCGACCACGTCGGTCCGACAGCGGGCCGAGCAGCCATTGCAAGAAAATACCGCCGGCCAGATAGGCGGTCATGGATGTCGGCACCCACTCTTCACCGGCGTTGAACTCCGCCACCACCGCCAGCATACCGGGCTGGATCATATCGTTGGCGATATAGGTGGCAAATTCGAACAGCACCAGACAAAGAGGGAATAAAAGCGCCTGTCGGCCCAAACGTGCCGCAGGTGGTAATGTCGTTTTCATATTTATAGTACTGATAGTGAAGAAGAAAAAAGGAACTGCCAGGGCGGGAAGCGCAAACTGAGCGAGTTATGGCGGCTATTTTGCCGCCAATTGTTCACCTTAGCAACGATAAGGTGTTGTTTCAGCACATTCTGATATTTCGCTTTTGGGTTGTCGCCGCGCCCTGCGCTCTATAACCTCTTATTAACATAAAAATATGACACAACGTCGGGCACCGTTTTGAGCACTAAAATTGGCTGGATAGATAACCTGCGCGCGGTGGCGTGCATGATGGTGGTGATGATCCACGCCACCACCTATTACGTCACCAAGGGTATGGCGGTGGGGGAACATAACTGGGACATCGCCAACGTGCTGAACGGCATGTCGCGCGTTTCGGTGCCGCTGTTTTTCATGATTTCCGGCTATCTGTTTTTCGGCGAGAAAAGCGCCGGCAAAAAACATTTCATCCGTATTGGCTGCTGCATCCTGTTCTACAGCCTCATTGCGCTGATCTATATCGCGGCCTTCACCAAAATCGGCTTCTGGCCGTCGCTGCGTGGCATGCTGCAAAAACCGGTGTTTTATCACCTGTGGTTCTTCTATGCGATTGCGGTGATTTACGTGCTCTCGCCGCTGATCAGCGTCAAACCGGTCTCGCGCCGTTATCTGGCCGGGGTACTGGTGATCCTGGCGGTGATTGCCAACCCCAATACCGGTGCGGTGACCGTCGGCAACGCTCACCTGCTGCCGGTCAATCTGTATATCTACGGCGATACCTTCTATTACCTGCTGTACGCGCTGGCCGGGCGGGCGATTGGCATGATGGACACCGGACGGCGCGGCATCAGCTGGCTGGCGGCGCTGGGCTTTGTACTCAGCGTGGCGCTGATTGTTCGCGGCACCAAAAGCCAGATGCTCATCAACGGCAGCTTCGCCGATACCTTTTACATCTACTGCGGCCCGCTGGTGTTTATCGCGGCGGTATCGCTGCTGGTGTGGTTTAAGAACTGCCTGCCGGATCCGATCGGCTGGTTGGGCATTTTTTCCCGCCATTCGCTGGCGATCTACGGTTTTCACGCCATTATCGTCAACTTTATGCGCAGTCGGCATCTTGAACTCACCGCTCATCCGCTGCTGGATATCTTCTGGGTATTCGGTGTGGCGCTGGCGCTCAGCCTGCTGCTGTCGATGGGGCTGCAAAAGCTGGATACCCGAAGGTGGGTGTCATAACGGGTTTTGCCCGCGCTGTTGTGCACGCCGCAGCTGGCGGCCGGACGAGAACCCGGCCGCCAGCGCCGCTTTCTCAAGCCCATAGCCTTGTTGCAGCCGCTGTTGCGCCACGGCCAGCCGCAGCTGTTCATGATATTCCCGCACGCTGATGCCGATATGGCTGCGGAACAGCCGCGCCAGATGGCGGCTGCTGACGTGGGCTTTTTCCGCCACCTGCGGCACTGACCATTCGGCCTCCGGCTCGGCGGTCATCACGTCCTGGGCGCGGTGGACCGCCGGGTGCAGATGATTGCGATAGCGCAGCCACGGTGAAAGCTGCGGGTCGTCGGCGGAACGGCGGAAGTACACCACCATTTCGCGGGCGACCTCCATCGCCCGGGTTGCGCCGCACTGGCGGTTGATCAGGTGCAGCGCCAGATCGATACCGGCGGTAATGCCGGCGCTGGTGTAGACGCTGCGGTCTTCGACAAAAATGCGGTTTTCTTTCACCAGCGCTGCCGGTGCCTGCAGGCGCATGCGTTCGAGCACGTCATGGTGAGTGGTGCACTGGTAGCCGTCGAGCAAGCTGGCCTGCGCCGCCAGCAGCGCACCGGAACACACGCAGACCAGCGTGATGCGCCGGCTTTGCAGATCGGGTTGCAGCGCCGCCAGCCAGCGGCGGGCCTGTTCGGCTTGCGGGTTGGCAAAGTAGCGGGCCGAATCGCTGACCCCCGGCACCACCAAAATCGCGCCGTCTTCCAACCGGGCGGGCAGCGGCTCCAGCCGGCTCAGCGTCATACCGATGGAGCAGGTTATCTGCGGCTCCGGGCCGATGTAATGCAGGCTGAACGTTCCGGCCAGGCGCAGGGTTTCGGCCGGGCCGCTGACGTCCAGCGACAGCACCTGGGGCAGCATCAGAAAGTAGACGGCCTGCGGCATTATGACTCCTGTGACAGTTGCGCCAGCACCTCATCCACGCTGGCGAGCTGGGCGAAACGGTCGACCAGCACCGTCTCAGTATGCCGCTTGAGCTGTTCGGTGGTAAAGACCTGGCCGTCGGGGTGATGCATCGGGAACGTCAGGGTCGCCTCGGTGACGAAGGTTACTCGATAACCGAGATCGCTTGCCACGCGGGTGGTGGTTTCGCAGCATTGCTCGGTACGAATGCCGGAGATAATCAGGTGATTGATCTCCCGCTCACGTAGCCAGGCGTCCAACCCGGATTCGGTCAGCGCGTTATGCACCTGCTTGTGCACGGTAACGTCCGCCTGGTGGCTGAGGAACGGCAGGCGCTGCACGAAACCGGACGCCAGCGAGAATGGCCCCTGCGGGGAAACGTGGAACACGTCGACCAGCGCCACGCCCTGCCGACGGCAGCCTTCAATTAATGTTGTAAGCGCCTGCTGGAAAGCGGGCAGATCGTCCTCTTGCCAGAAAGGGCGATGCTGGAATGATTGCTGAACATCGATGATCAATAATGCGCTGTGTGACATTTTCGGCCTCCGCCTGTGGGGTGTAACGCCATACTGCGCCGTTATCCTGCAGGGAAGAAGGCCAAAAACGGCCATCATGATGGCATCAGCGGACCAGCATCAGGCTTTGCTGACCTGGCCGGCGACCAGACGGCCCCGATGGAAGGTGGCGCGGCGAGCGGGCAAGCGGGCCACCGCCTCGGCGGAGCAACTGGCGTTGATCAACACGAATTCCGCGCTGTCGCCGGCTTTGGGCCATGCGCGTTGGCCTTTGTCGTTCAGCGGCAGCACGCCGCCGGTGGAAATGGCCAGGGCGCGCGACAGATGGAACTCATCCGAACCGCGATACAGCTGGGCGTAGAGATTGGCTTTTTCCAGAATGTCGCCGGTACCGAACGGTGACCAATGGTCGATCACGCTGTCGGTTCCGGTCATCACAAATACCCCTTTTTCACTGAGCTGCGGCAGCGGCATCATCAGCCCGCCGATCGGCACCGTGGAGGCGAGGGTGATTTGCTGCGCCGCCAGGCGGGTGGCGGTTTCTGCCAGCTCATTCGGGTTCAGCGTGGTCAGGGCGAACGCGTGGCTGATGGTGACCTTACCGCGTAGCCTAGGGTTTTTTTCTACGGTGGCGATCATGTAGTTAATCGCCGCTACCCCGGCGGGGCTGGTTTCATGCAGGTGGATGTCGATGCCTTTGCCGGTGTCGAGCGCAATCTGGAACATCGCGTCCAGCGATTTCTCCATCGCACCGTCGACGTTGGTCGGGTCCAGCCCGCCGACGTATTGCACGCCCATCTGCATGGCCTCGCGCATCAAGCCGTCGACTTTAGAATGCAACAGGCCGTGCTGCGGGAAGGCGACGATTTCGCAGCTGAAATCCGCCCGGTGATTTTCCAGCGCACGTTGCAGGTGCTCCAGGCTTTTCAACCCGCTGACCGGATCGATATTGCAGTGGCTGCGCGCTACGGTGCTGCCTTTGGATTGCAACAGGGCGATCAGGTTTTCCGCGCGCTGCTGCGAGGTCGGCAGCAGTTTGGGGATCAGCGTCTGTTCCAGCGCGATCATGTCCATGATGGTTTTGCCCTGGCGTGGGCGCGGTGCCTGCCACGGGCCGCTGTAGAAGGTTTTGTCCAGATGGATATGCATGTCGCGGAACGCCGGCAGCAGCAACTGACCCTGTGCCTGATAGCGCGGCACGCCCGCGATCGGCGCCACATCCGCTGCGTGGATGGCGGCAATGTTGCCGTCTTTGATTTCCAACTGGTAGAGCGCGGTGCGGGTGCCGATCACCGTATCGCCATCGTATTCGAAACCCTCCTCCAGCCGTACGTCGCTCAGCACGTAGTGATTGTCGGTCAGGGTCATGGGTTTCGCCTCCGGCGCACAGTGGCCACCAGCCTGTGGTGCGGCCTGCGCCACGCCGCCGGTCAGCCCGATCACCGCGCAGGCGGTGGTTAGCTTGCCGGTTTGGCTGAGGAAAGCTCTGCGGCTTTGTTGTTGGGTTTTTTCCACGTTCAGTTCCTTAATCCAGAGGTGAGGTGCGTCAAAAAACATCCACCAATTTAGGAGAGGAACCCGCAGGTTGGCAGCGACATTTGCCACTGGCGACTATTCGATTTGGTAATAATGAGGGGCAGGGTTACTGCCCCCAGGGCCTCACATCAGCGGCAACAAACAGGTATACAGCTCGCGGAACGTGCTGCGCCGCGCGGCGTAGTGTCGATGGCGCTCGGCATCCGGTTCGTGCAGCTGTTCCAGCGGCAATTCGGGCAGCAGGTCGCTCAGCGGGCGCTGCGGATTCAGGGCGATCTGCGCCAGACGCGCGGCCCCCAGTGCCGGACCGACGTCGCCGCCGGTGCGGTATTCCAGCCGTTGGCCGCTGATATCCGCCAGCATCTGCCGCCAGAACGGGCTGCGTGCGCCACCGCCGATCAAGGTGATGCTCGAAGGTTGCAGGCCGCTGGCGTGCAGCACGTCCATGCCGTCCGCCAGGGCAAAACCGACGCCTTCCAGCACCGCGCGCGCCAGATCGTTTGGCCCGTGCTGGTGGGTGAGCCCCCAGAACGCCCCTTTGGCGTTGGGATTGTTATGCGGCGTGCGTTCGCCGGAAAGGTAAGGCAAAAACCACAGCGGGGCTTCCGCCGGAGGGGCTTGTTCGACGTTGCGCAGCAGGGTGGCGACGCTGTCGACATTGGTCAGTTTGCAGACCCAGTCCAGGCAGGAGGCGGCGCTGAGCGTCACCGACATCAGGTGCCAGGTGTCGGGCAGCGCATGGCAGAAGCTGTGCACCGCGCTGGCCGGGTTGCTGAGAAAGCCGTCGCTGACCGCAAAGTACACGCCCGAGGTGCCGAGCGACAGCATGGCTTGCCCGGCCTGATACAGCCCAACGCCGATCGCCCCGGCGGCATTGTCGCCGCCGCCGGCCACCACCGGCACCGGTGGCATTCCCCAGCGCCGTGCCAGCTCGATGTGGGTCTGGCCGGTGATTTGATTGCCTTCGAACAGCTGTGGCATGTGGCGGCGCGACAGGCCGCAGGCGGCCAGCATCTCGTCGCTCCAGTCGCGCTGCGCTACGTTCAGCCACCCGGTGCCTGCGGCGTCCGACATATCGCTTGCGAATTCACCGGTCATGCACCAGCGCAGATAATCTTTGGGTAACAGCACATTATCGATCTGGCTGAACAGGTGCGGTTCGTGCTGTTGCACCCACAGCAGCTTAGGTGCGGTGAAGCCGGGCATCATCAGGTTGCCGGTAATCTGCCGCGATTGCGGCACCGCCCGCTCCAGCGCCTGGCACTGCGCGGCGCTTCTGCCGTCGTTCCACAGAATGGCCGGGCGCAGCACCCGTTGACGGTCATCCAGCAGCGTGGCGCCGTGCATCTGGCCGCTGAGGCCAATGGCCTTCACCTGTTGCAGACTGTGCTGCTGGCCCAGCGCCAGCATGGCGCGATCGGTGGCGTGCCACCAGTCCTGCGGCGCCTGTTCTGACCACAGGGGATTAGGGCGGGAGATGGGCAGCGCTTCACTCTGGCTGGCGAGCAGTTGGCCCTGCTCACCGAGCAAAATGATTTTTACGCCGGAGGTGCCGAGATCGATGCCGATGTACATGATTGAGATCCTTTAAGGCGCGGTGGACGGTGCGCCGCGCGGGTATGCCCTTCATTCTTCAAGCTGCATCTGTGTTGGCTGCCTGCGCCCACCCCTGTCACGTACTGGCTGTACGTTCCCGGGGATGCGCTTAGTTGCCGCCATGATGCAACTCGAATTATTTTGGGCATAGTTAACCGAACAGGTAGCGGTTCATCAGGTTCTCGAGGTGCTCCTGACGGCCGCTGGCGTGCTGCGGCGCCAGTGCATGTTGTTCAGCGTACTGCGCCAAGGCTTCCAGCGACAGTTTGCCCTGCAAAATTTGCTGGCCCAGCTCACCGTTCCAGCCGGCGTAACGTCGGGCGACCTGCTGAGGAAGTTGGCCGTCGGCGGTCATCCTGACCGCCACTTTCAGCGCCAGCGCCATCGTGTCCATCGCACCGATATGGCCGTAGAACAGATCGTATTTGTCGGTGCTTTGGCGGCGGACCTTGGCGTCGAAGTTCAGGCCACCGGTGGTGAAACCGCCGGCCTTGAGGATTTCGAACATCACCAGGGCATTTTCCTCCACGCTGTTGGGGAACTGGTCGGTATCCCAGCCCAGCTGCGGATCGCCGCGGTTGGCGTCGACCGAGCCGAAGATGCCGAGCGCGATGGCGGTGGCGATCTCATGATGGAAGGAGTGCCCGGCCAGGGTGGCGTGGTTGGCCTCGATATTGACCTTGATCTCCTTCTCCAGCCCGAACTGCTTCAGGAAGCCGTACACCGTGGCGACGTCGTAGTCGTACTGGTGCTTGGTGGGTTCCTGCGGTTTGGGTTCGATCAGCAGCGTGCCCTGGAAGCCGGTTTTGTGTTTGTGCTCCACCACCATTTGCATAAAGCGGCCAATCTGCTCGCGCTCCTGGCGCAGATCGGTATTCAGCAGGGTTTCGTAACCTTCGCGCCCGCCCCACAGCACGTAGTTCTCGCCGCCCAGTTGATGGGTGGCGTTCATGGCGGTGAATACCTGCGTTGCCGCCCAACTGAACACTTCCGGATCCGGGTTGGTGGCCGCGCCTGCGCCGTAGCGCGGATGGGTAAAGCAGTTGGCGGTGCCCCACAACAGCTTCACGCCGCTACTTTGCTGCTTTTCCGCCAGCACGTCGGTCATCACCGCAAAGTTATTCAGATACTCTTTCAACGAAGCGCCTTCCGGCGAAACGTCGACGTCGTGGAAGCAATAGTAAGGCACGTTCAGCTTGTGGAAGAATTCGAACGCCACGTCGGCCTTGCGTTTTGCCAACGCCAGCGCATCGCCCGGTTGCTGCCAGGGCCGATCAAAGGCTCCGACGCCGAACATGTCCGCGCCGTTCCAGCAGAAGGTGTGCCAGTAACAGGCGGCGAAGCGCAGGTGGTCGGCCATGCGTTTGCCGAGCACCAACTCATCGGGATTATAGTGGCGGAAAGCCAGCGGGTTATTGCTGTCGGGGCCTTCATAGCGAACTTGCTCAAGCTGATCAAAATAGGATTGCATTTTCGACTCCTGGGTAGCGATGCCCGATTTACGGGATGCATTTATCTTCGGAGTTAGAACCCTGTGGCTCAATTACGTTATTTCACTCTTAAATTCACAGAATTATTAAATGTGCGGTAGATCTCATAATAGGCGTTTAAGCGCGTTTCATTTGAATTTTATGGCGCACGAAGGTTTTTTTCAGGGTGAAAGCATGACCGCCATCATAAAAACAACATTAAACCAAAAAACATAATTCGCCGGTAAAAATCTGTAATTGCCGAAGAGTAAATAACCGACAACAATCCGCTCTAAGCTGATTCACCGGCCCGTTTCAATTATTACCCTTACACATTAAATAACAAAGGTATATAAGATGAAATTAAAACCCCTGTTCCTTTCGGTCTGCGCGCTGCTGGCGCTGGCCAGCCAACCGGCCATGAGCAAAGAAATCAAAATCGGCATGGCGATCGACGATCTGCGCCTGGAGCGCTGGCAAAAAGACCGCGATATTTTCGTCAGCAAGGCCAAAACATTGGGGGCGGATGTTTTCGTGCAATCGGCCAACGGCAATGAAGAAACCCAGATGGCGCAGATAGAAAACATGATCAACCGCGGCGTCGACGTGCTGGTGATCATTCCCTATAACGGCCAGGTGCTGAGCAACGTCATCAGCGAGGCCAAGCGGGAGGGCATTAAGGTATTGGCCTACGATCGCATGATCAATAACGCCGATATCGATTTCTATATCTCCTTCGATAACGAAAAGGTCGGTGAACTGCAGGCGCAAAGCCTGGTGCAGCGGGTGCCGCAGGGGAATTATTTCCTGATGGGCGGTTCACCGGTGGATAACAACGCCAAACTGTTCCGTCAGGGCCAGATGAAGGTGCTGCAACCCTTGATCGACAGCGGGAAAATCAAGGTGGTGGGCGATCAGTGGGTTGATGGCTGGCTGCCGGAAAACGCATTGAAAATCATGGAAAATGCGCTGACCGCTAACAGCAATCATATCGACGCGGTGGTGGCCTCCAACGACGCGACCGCCGGCGGGGCGATCCAGGCGTTGGCTGCGCAGGGGTTGGCGGGCAAGGTGGCCATCACCGGCCAGGACGCCGATCTGGCGGCGGTGAAGCGCATCATGGCCGGCACCCAGACCATGACGGTTTATAAGCCGATCAGCAAGCTGGCCGATGAGGCGGCGAGCATTGCCGTGCAACTGGGCAAAGGCGAAAAACCCAAATCCAACGCGACCTTGAATAACGGCGTCAAACCGGTGCCGGCCTGGTTATTGACGCCGATCCCGGTAGATAAATCGAATATCGACAGCACTATTATTGCCGACGGTTTCCATAAAAAAACCGACCTTAATTAATACCGATATCCGGTGACGTGGAGGGAATAATGCCCTGCCTATTGGAAATGAAAAATATCACCATGCAATTCGGCGCAGTCAAGGCGGTGGATAATGTCAGCCTGCAACTGGAGGCCGGCCAGGTATTATCGCTGTGCGGTGAAAACGGGTCGGGAAAATCCACGCTGATGAAAGTGCTGTGCGGAATATATCCGCACGGCAGTTATCAGGGTGATATTTATTTTTCCGACGAGGTGTTAGCGGCAAAAAATATCCGCGAAACCGAGAAAAAAGGCATTGCCATCATCCATCAGGAATTGGCGTTGGTGAAGCAGATGACGGTGCTGGAAAACATGTTTCTCGGCAACGAACAGTGTCGCCGTGGGGTGATGGATTACGACGCTATGTACTTGCGCTGCCGGCGCATGCTGGCGCAGGTCAAGCTGGAGGTGGATCCCAATACCCGCGTCGGCGAGTTGGGGCTGGGGCAGCAGCAACTGGTGGAGATCGCCAAGGCACTCAACAAGCAGGTACGGCTGCTGGTGCTGGATGAACCGACGGCGTCGCTGACCGAAAGCGAAACCGCCACGCTGTTGGCGATCATTCAGGATCTGCGCGATCACGGCATCGCCTGCATTTACATTTCGCACAAGCTGAACGAGGTGAAAGCGATCTCGGATCTGATCTGCGTGATCCGCGACGGCAAGCATATCGGCACGCGGCCGGCGGCGGAGATGAGCGAAAAAGACATTATCGCCATGATGGTGGGGCGCGAACTGACCGAGCTGTACCCGCAACAGCAGCATGCGATCGGCGACGTGATTTTGCAGGTGGATAACCTGACCGCCTGGCACCCGGTGAACCGCCACGTCCGCCGGGTGGATGAGGTGTCGTTCAGCCTGCGGCGCGGCGAAATTCTTGGCGTCGCCGGGTTGGTCGGCTCCGGCCGTACCGAGACCATGCAGTGCCTGTTCGGCGTTTATGCCGGCCGCTGGCAGGGCAGCATCCGCATTAACGGCCAGCCGGCCGTTATCGATAATTGCCGACAGGCGATGCGCCACGGCATCGCCATGGTGCCGGAAGACCGCAAGCGCGACGGCATTGTGCCGGTGATGGGCGTCGGGGCGAATATGACGCTGGCGGCGCTGAGCGATTTCAGTGGCGTATTGACGGTGATCGACGATGCGCAGGAGCAGGCGACCATTCGCCAGTCGCTGGCGCAACTGAAGGTGAAAACGTCGTCGCCCGAGCTGGCGATCGCCAGGCTGAGCGGCGGCAACCAGCAGAAGGCGATTTTGGCCAAGTGCCTGCTGCTGAAGCCGAAAATCCTCATTCTGGATGAGCCGACCCGCGGCATCGATATCGGCGCAAAACAGGAAATCTATAAATTAATCAATCAGCTGGTACAGCAGGGTATCGCGGTGATCGTGGTGTCTTCGGAACTGCCGGAAGTGCTGGGCCTCAGTGACCGCGTGTTGGTTATGCATCAGGGGCGTATCAAGGCGTCGCTGGAGAACCGGGGTTTGACCCAGGAACAGGTGATGGAAGCCGCATTGAGGAGTGAAACCGATGTCGAAAAGCACGCAGTCTGACGCGATAACGCAGGAAATTGCAGAGAAAAAGCCCATTATGAAGCTGAAATCCATCAATTTTCAGGTGTTGGTAATGCTGGCGGCGATCGCCGTCATTATGCTGTTCTTTACCTTTACCACCGAGGGCGCCTATCTCAGCGCGCGCAATGTCTCCAACCTGCTGCGCCAGACGGCGATTACCGGCATTTTGGCGGTGGGCATGGTGTTCGTGATTATTTCGGCGGAGATCGACTTGTCGGTCGGTTCGATGATGGGGTTATTGGGCGGGGCGGCGGCGATTTTTGACGTCTGGCTCGGCTGGCCCCTGCCGCTGACCATCGTGGTTACGCTGCTGGCCGGCCTGCTGCTGGGCGCCTGGAACGGCTGGTGGGTGGCGTACCGCAAGGTGCCGTCGTTTATCGTCACGCTGGCGGGCATGCTGGCCTTTCGCGGCATTCTGATCGGCATCACCAACGGCACTACGGTAGCGCCGACCAGCGGCGCCATGTCGCAGATCGGCCAGAGCTATCTGCCGAGCGGTGTGGGTTTTGGCATCGGCGCCGTCGGGTTGATGCTGTTCGTTGCCTGGCAATGGCGGCGACGCAGCCGACGTGCGCAGCTTGGGTTGCCGGTGGCCGCCGCGACCGGCGACGTGACCCGGCAAAGCCTCCTGGCGGTGGTGGTGCTGGGGGCCATTTATCTGCTCAATGATTACCGCGGCGTACCTACGCCGGTACTGATCCTCACCGCGCTGATGCTGGCGGGGATATTTATGGCTACCCGCACCGCTTTTGGCCGCCGGATTTATGCCATCGGCGGCAATATCGACGCCGCGCGCCTGTCGGGGGTCAACGTCGAACGCACCAAGCTGGCGGTGTTCGCCATCAATGGCCTGATGGTGGCGATTGCCGGGCTGATCCTCAGTTCGCGGCTGGGTGCCGGCTCGCCGTCGGCGGGCAATATCGCCGAGCTGGATGCCATTGCCGCCTGCGTGATTGGCGGCACCAGCCTGGCCGGCGGCATCGGCAGTGTAGCCGGCGCGGTGATGGGGGCGTTTATCATGGCGTCGCTGGATAACGGCATGAGCATGCTGGACGTGCCGACCTTCTGGCAGTACATCGTCAAGGGCGCGATCCTGCTGCTGGCGGTGTGGATGGACTCCGCCACCAAGCGCCGGGCATAAGAATCGCGTTTGAGCTCACAGTTATGAGGTAATGCTTTCTGCTCTCGAAGATAGCTGTGCTATCCCAGAGAGCAGTTTATATATCGGGGATGCCGCATGTTCGCGAAGCGCTTTCGCATTACGTTACTGTTCAACGCCAATAAAGTGTATGACCGCCAGGTGGTCGAGGGCGTCGGCGAGTATTTACAGGCTTCACAGTGTGACTGGGACATCTTTATCGAAGAGGATTTTCGCTGCAGCATCGACAACATCAAGGACTGGTTGGGCGATGGGGTGATCGCCGATTACGACGATCGCGAGATTGAGCGGTTGCTGCATAACGTCAATGTGCCGATCGTCGGCGTTGGCGGCTCCTATCACCGTGAGGAGGACTACCCGCCGGTGCACTATATCGCCACCGATAATCAGGCGCTGGTGGAGGCGGCGTTTATGCACCTGAAGGAGAAGGGGATCAATCGCTTTGCTTTTTATGGCCTGCCGGCGGAAGGCGGCAAACGCTGGGCGCAGGAGCGCGAACAGGCTTTCCGTCAACGGGTGGCGGCGGAGCAATATCAGGGCGTGGTGTATCAGGGCATGGCCACCGCGCCGGAGAACTGGCAGTACGCGCAGAACCGGCTGGCGGATTGGGTGCAGACCCTGCCGCAGCAGACCGGCATCATCGCCGTGACCGACGCGCGGGCGCGCCATTTGCTGCAGGTGTGCGAGCACCTGGATATCGCGGTGCCGGAGAAACTCTGCGTGATCGGCATCGATAACGAAGAGCTGACGCGCTACCTGTCGCGGGTGGCGCTGTCGTCGGTGGCGCAGGGCACCCGGCAGATGGGTTACCGCGCCGCCAAGTTGCTGCATCAGTTGCTGGACCGCCGCGAACTGCCGCTGCAACGTATCCTGGTGCCGCCGGTGAAGGTGATTGAACGCCGCTCCACCGATTTCCGCTCGCTGCGCGATCCGGCGGTGATTCAGGCCATGCATTACATCCGTCATCACGCCTGCAAGGGCATCAAGGTTGAGCAGGTGCTGGATGCGGTCGGCATGTCGCGTTCCAACCTGGAAAAACGCTTCCGGGATGAGACCGGCGAAACCATCCACCATATGATCCATCAGGAAAAGCTGGAGCGCGCCCGTAATCTGCTGACGGCGACCTCGCTGACCATCAACGAGATCTCGCAGATGTGCGGCTACCCGTCGTTGCAATATTTCTATTCGGTGTTCAAAAAAGGCTATGACGCAACGCCCAAAGAGTACCGCGAACGCCACGGTGAAACCGGGTATTAAGGGGTGTAGCCATAATGGCTACAAACGTAGCGAATCAGGCTACATCGTTATTCTCACACCAACCCGCAGAACGCCTTCAGCCGCTCGGCCAGCGCCGGGGTGGCGGCGGGGGCGCTGTCGCGGTAGTAAAGCGCCAGCTCGAAGCTGCCGACCGGCGGTAACCCCTCGGCGATGCCCAGCACCCGGTGGCTCGGTAACCGGCAGCCAGCCGGCAACAGGGTGACGCCCAACCCGGCGGCGGAGGCGGCGGTGAGTGCCGCCAGGCTGGCGCTGCTGTAACCGATGCGCCAGCGCTTGCCGAGGTTATCCAGCGCCTGACACAGCTCCTCACGGTACAGGCCATTGAGCGGAAACACCGCCAACGGCACCGGGGATTGTTCGATCGCCGGAAAGGCCAAGCTGTCGAGCCACAGCAGCGGTTCCGGCCTGGCGGCGCGCGGCGGCTGGCTGCGGCGCTGTTTGACCAGGATCAGATCCAGCTCTTCGCGGGCGTAGGCGCTGTGCAGATCGGCGCTCAGGCCGCTGGCGACGTCGAGGCGCAGATGCGGGTGCGCACGGCTGAATTCCGCCAGCAGCTCGGTGGTCGGCGCCGCGAAATCCTCCGGCATCCCCAGCCGCAATACCCCGTCGCGCCAGATGCCGGTCAGCGCGTCGTGCGCTTCTTCATTCAGCGCGATAATCCGCCGCGCATAGCTCAATAGCTTAACGCCTTCTTCGGTCAGCAACACCTGATGGGATGAACGTTCAAACAGCGGCTTGCCGAGCATCTCCTCCAGCCGCCTTACCTGCTGGCTGACGGTCGATTGCGACAGGAACACCCGATCCGCGGCGCGGGTGAAGCTGCCGCTGTCGCAGACCGCGACAAAGCTGAGCAATAACTGCGGATTGAACATTGGGTAACGATTCATTTTCCCACTGCCGGCTATTTTATTATTTAATTTCCCAATACTAGCGGCGATGCCTACAGTAACGCAACGCTGTGGCGCACAGGCTGTGACGTTGCACTCTTCATCCCGCAAGACCAGGATTATGCCGTGTTAAATCATTCCGTTTCCCCCGCCACCCCGCGCCGCTGGTTTAATCCGCTGCTGTGGGCACTGGTACTGATTGGCCTGAATATGCGGCCCTTGTTGACCTCTGTCGGCCCGCTGCTGCCGACGCTGCGGCAGGCCACCGGGCTGAGCTTTGGCGGCGCTGCGCTGCTGACTACCTTGCCGGTGCTGATGATGGGGCTGATGGCGCTGGCGGGTGGGGCGATCAACCGCCTGTTCAGCGAACGGGCCAGCGTGGTGCTGAGCCTGCTGGCGATCGGCCTCGGCGCCGCCTGGCGCGAACTGGCGCCGGGCAGCGCGCAACTGATGCTGAGCGCGGTGCTGGGCGGGCTGGGGATTGGGGTGATCCAGGCGGTGATGCCCGGCATTATCAAGCATCACTTTCTCAAGCAGATGGCGTTGGTGGCCGGGCTGTGGTCGGCGGCGCTGATGGGTGGCGGCGGGCTGGGGGCGGCAATAACGCCGTGGCTGATGAGCGCCGGGCATGACTGGCACAGCGCGTTGGCCTGGTGGGCTGCACCGGCGCTGGTGGCGTTGATCGCCTGGTGGCCGGTCAGCCGTGGGCTGGCTCGCCTTGCGCCATCCGGCGCTACTGCCGGCCCGAGCCTGCTGTTCAGCCGCCGCGCCTGGCTGCTGGGCACTTATTTTGGTTTGATCAACGGCGGTTATACCAGCCTGATCGCCTGGCTGCCGCCGTATTATATGCAGCTTGGCTGGCAGCCGCAGGCCAGCGGAACGCTGCTGGCGCTGATGACCTTCGGCCAGGTGATTGGCGCGCTGTTGCTGCCGGCGGTGGCGCGGGCGCAGGATCGTCGGCCGCTGTTATGGTTGGCGCTGGCGCTGCAACTGATCGGTTTTATCGGCCTGATTTACCTGCCGCAGACGCTGCCGTGGCTGTGGGTACTGATCGCTGGCCTGGGGTTGGGCGGCGCCTTCCCGCTGTGCCTGGTGCTGGCGCTCGATCATATCCCGCACCCGGCGGCGGCGGGGCGGTTAGTGGCGTTTATGCAGGGCATCGGTTTTCTGCTGGCAGGGGTGACGCCGTATCTTTCCGGCCTGCTGCGCGACTACAGCGGCGGCTTTACGCTGGACTGGCAAATCCATGCGCTGCTGGTGGTGGTGTTGATCGCCATCACCGGGCGTTTTCATCCGCGCAGCTACCGGCAGGCATTCCGCGAATAATATTTCTGTCATTGCGGCTCCCTATAGTGACGTTGCTTTTACCTCGGGGCGATAACAACAATTAGGGAACCATGACATGCACATCACCAAAACCCGTTTGGCGCTGTTGGCAGGATGTATGGCATTAAGCGGCAACCTGTGGGCCGACGCGCAGCCGGCGCAGGCGATACTGGCCGGGCATGCGCTGCTGCCGGTTAAATCCAGCATCTCCGCACCACAGGATGCGCCGAGCGATTTGCGGCAAAGCGGCAAATACACCAGCGGCCAACGTGTCACCGAATTGGGCAGCGTGGCGGGCAAATCTGCCGATCGTATGACCGGCATCGGCCTGCCGATCAACGGCCAACCCTTGCAGGGCCATTCCGGCATCAAACATATGCCCGACGGCACCTACTGGGTGCTTACCGACAACGGCTTTGGCAGCAAGGCCAACTCGCCGGACGCCATGCTGTATCTTAATCACTACAAAATCGACTTCAGCACCGGCACGGTCACGCCGCTGAAGACGGTATTCCTGCACGATCCGGATCAGAAGGTGCCCTTCCATATCATCAATGAAAGTACCGAAAAACGTTACCTGACCGGCAGCGATTTCGACCCGGAAAGCTTCCAGTTCGCCGACAATGCGCTGTGGATCGGCGACGAATTCGGTCCTTACCTGATCAAGGCCGATCTGGACGGTAAGGTGCTGGCGGTGTTCGACACCAAGGTGGACGGCAAGGTGGTGAAATCGCCGGACAACCCGACGCTGACCCTGCCGGGCGCACCGGACGGCAAACAGAACTTCCAGGTGGCGCGTTCCAAGGGCTTTGAAGGCATGGCGGCGTCGCCGGACGGCAGCAAACTCTACCCGCTGCTCGAAGGCGCACTGTGGGACGGCGAGAAGTTTGAAAACGTCGACGGCAAACGCTACCTGCGGGTGCTGGAGTTTGACGTGAAACAGCAGGCATGGACCGGTCGCAGCTGGCAATACGTACTGGAAGATAACCAGAACGCCATCGGCGATTTCAATATGATCGACGCCACGCACGGCCTGGTGATTGAGCGCGACAACGGCGAAGGCACGCCGGACAAAGCCTGCGCGGCGGGTACGCCAACCGACAACTGCTTCAGCCAGGTAGCGAAGTTCAAACGGGTGTATAAAATCGCCTTCTCAGACGCCAACGTCGGCAAACCGGTGGAAAAACTGGCGTATATCGATCTGCTGAACATTCAGGACCCGAACAAGCTGGCGCGCAAGCCGCTTAACGACGGCGTACTGACCTTCCCGTTCTTCACCATTGAAAACGTCGACGTGGTGGATGGCAGCCATATCATTGTCGGCAACGACAATAACTTCCCGTTATCTTCCAGCCGCCAGCCGAACGTGGCGGACGATAACGAATTTATCCTGCTGGACGTGAAAGATCTGCTGAAGCCTTAACCCCGCCGGCCTCCGGTATCGTTGCCGGGGGCCACCGCTATTCCCTCTTAGCACCAGGGATAAACTGAGCTATAATCAGCCTCTTGCTTCTGACTCCCGAAGGAAGATCCTCGTCCCCGGTGGGGCGGCCGGACTTCAAATCCGGTTGGGGCCGCCAGCGGTCCTGGGCAGGTTCGACTCCTGTGATCTTCCGCCAAATCACTGTTTTCCGCACTTTCTTAAATTCAACGAAACCCTTTTCGAGCGAATCGATTTCCGGATATCTTTCCGGAAAATAACCCTTATTCGAGTAATGAGCTTTGATGTGGAGCTCTGGCGACTCTCTGCGGGCTATATGGCAAAGCTAGAACGACCATAAGCAATATCTTTGAAAACGCCGGTCGAGGCATCATCACCATCCTGATGCTGGGTCATCGTCATTGCGAAAGCAAAATGAAGGTGCCGGTCAGTGTTGATGCGCTTGAGCCGGCGGGCCATTAGGATAGAGAGTGCTAATATTGCTTCTATAAAGCCTTTAAAACGATAAAATATTAGCACTTTTAGTATTGGGTTTAGATACGGCAGGGTGCTCTGCATTTGGCCCGCATAAAAATTAAGACACCCGCGTTCGGTGTCTTTTTTTGCAAGTTTCGCCATCAAATCAATAACGCAGCGGGCAAACTACGACGGATAAACATTGCCTTCATGCATCTGCAACAGGTGGTTGTTCGCCTGTTCGCTGAGTTCTAACAAGGCTGGGAGCACATGCGCGGAGGCTTTGAGCCAGGCGCTGATTTGCACCCTGCTGCTCGTTGAGTTCTGTTCCCCGTTTTCCAGCGATTCCGCCAGATACAATAAGCCATAACATAACCCTTCTGCGGATTCCTGAGCCACGGCGCTGAGATCGCACAATTGGATATCGCTGAGTTTGCAAAATTGCAGGTCGGCAATGAGGTTGCGGAAGATGGAGATAGAGGATGCGGTGTTTTCAAATGTCGTGTTCATAGTGTTTTTCCGAGATAGTAGTGATTGCTACCATCACGCGAGGTTCCAATCTCGGGTGGTGGCCCAGACAGGTTTGGAACCCCGGCTCTCAGAAAAACCGGTCAACCTTGCGGTTGCCCTGCCTGAGCCACCAAAGAGAGTGTGCACGTAGGCGCTGAAAAAACACAAGGTTTTTCAGTTCTGAGATAATCGGGGGTTCCAATCCCGGCTACGGATTTTGCCGCAGCAAGAAGACTCTATCCCGGCGATAACGCGCAGGAAACAGGCTGGATAGATTTACAGGAATTTGTTGTAGGGATTGGAATCTGGCTCGCAATTTATGATTACCTTGCGGACCTTATTATCTCCGGCTCCTGTACAGGGTGGGGCAATATTACCGGCAGGATAAAACTCCTTGCTCTGAGCGGCTAACATTGATTTCAGAGCGCTATTCTTCACGAGAATTTTTATTTAAATATTATCATCATGATAAATTTAATTACGCCACCATGATTCTCAATGCAATGATTACAAATGCAATAATAATGGGTTATCTCATGATAATAAAAAACTACTCCGTATTTAAATAAACTCATCACGTTTCTGAATCAGAAAGGATAAAGAGGCATGATGAGAAAAGAGCGACGTTTGACGCAGGATTACGCCTGCTCGCGACGCGATATTTGCCTGGGATATCACGCTGTGCATTGACCCACTATACTTTGTATGCCTGAAGCGCTGGAGAATGGGATGCGCTGTCGCCTGCGTCAGGGATGTTTCCCAGCCCTGAGATTCAGGACACCTGGCCAGAAAGCGATATCGGGCTGATACTGATTGACTCCATGATGGCTGAGGTTGATTGCCGTTCCAGTGAGGGAGGTAATGAACTGATTCTGATTAAAAACACAGCGGCTAGCTCAGCAGGACATTGAGCTTCGCCGCTGAAACAGTAAACCGGAGCACATATGTTCGAGCCATGCTTTCCAGAGAATGAAGCCGAACGTCTGTCGGTTCTGAATTCGTTGAACGTATTGGACACGAATTCAGTGGAAAAATTGGACCGCATCACGCGGCTGGCCGCAAAATATTTTGGCGTCAGCATTGCGCTGATTTCTCTGATAGATCGTGATCGTCAGTGGTTTTTGTCGCGCTTTGGTCTGGATGCCAGAGAGACGCCACGCAATATTTCTTTCTGCGGGCACGCCATTTTGCAGCGAGAGACCTTGGTGGTGCCCGATACCGCAGTCGACCCCCGTTTTTTCGATAACCCCCTGGTCACCGGTGGCCCAAAGATTGGGTTCTACGCCGGGCAGCCCTTGCTCTCGCTGGATGGCCTGCCGCTGGGCACGCTGTGCATTATTGACAGCCGTCCTCAATCCTTTTCCCATGACAGGGCGCACGACTTACGGGATTTTGCCGCGGTAATCGAAGAACACCTGCATGGTGTTGAACGTGATATTTATACCGAAAGCCTGAAATCTAACCTGCAGCGCACCGAAGCCCTGTTTGAACAGACATTTTCTCAGGCGGCGGTAGGCATGGCCCTGGTCTCGCTGGAAGGGTATTGGTTGCGCGTCAACCCACGCATTTGCGAAATGCTGCAGTATTCTGAACGGGAATTGCTGGAGCGCACGTTCCAGGACATCACCCATCCGGACGATCTGCATATCGACCTTGGCCTGCTGAAACAGTTGCTAGCCAACGAGATAGCAACCTATTCGATGGAAAAGCGTTATTACCGCGCAGATGGTTCAATTATTTGGGTTCAGCTTACGGTGGCCCTGAACCGCTTGCCGAATGGCAATCCTCACCATTTTATTTCGGTCATCGTGGATATCAGCGAGCGTAAAGCGGCTGAGGCCGATTTGTTCGCGTTGCAGCATGAGCTGGAAGAGCGGGTCGAACTGCGTACCCACGAGCTCAGCGTGGTCGTCAATAAACTCAATCTCGAAATTGACAGCAGAGTCCTTACCGAACATCAACTTAGCGCGGAGAAAGAACGTCTGCGCGCCATTACCGACAATATGCCGGCCCTGATCAGCCAGATCGACAACGAGGAACGTTATCTTTTCGCCAACAGCGCTTATAAGACCTGGTTTGGCCTGGATGAAGCGCGCCTCAAGGAAATGACGGTTCGGGAGTTGATAGGAGAGGCTGCTTATGCGACGGCCAAACCTGTGATCGAAAGAGCGTTATGCGGGGAAACCCTAAGCTTTGAGAATGAACTCCAGACGCGGCAAGGGTTATTGATGGTCCATACCACATTAGTGCCCTGCGAAACGCAGGGTTTCTATATTTTGTCTATGGACATCACCGAGCTTAAACGCTTGCAGCAGCGGCTGGAATACGATGTCACCCATGACATGCTGACAGGGTTAACCAACCGACGCGCTTTCCTGCGCCGGCTGGCCGGCACATTGCAGCTCTGTTGCCCCCAGCAGCAGATGGCGCTGTTATTCATCGACCTCGATGGTTTTAAAAATATCAATGACAGTTTCGGCCATGATTTTGGCGATCTGATCCTGAAGACCTTCGCCAAACTGCTCAGCGCCTGTGCCGGTACTAACAACAGCGTGTCGCGGTTAGCCGGGGATGAGTTTACGGTAATCCTGTGGCCGCTAATGCACCCGGAGCGGCAGGTCAGTGAGTTTTGCGAGAAGGTACTCACGCAGTTGGCGGCGATAACGCAAATTGGCAATCAGAAGGTGACCCTGTCCGCGAGTATCGGCGCAGCGATATCCTCAGACGGCAATATCAGCGCTGAAGCGTTACTGACCAAAGCCGATGACGCCATGTACCAGGCGAAGTCCGCAGGCAAGAAGACCTACACGATCCGCTAGTTGAATCGTCTTTATCGGCTTTGATGGGGGATTCCATGCATGCTAAGACACCTCAGTAAAAACGAAGATGAACGACAAGCCACGATCGATGCCCTGGAAGGGCTTGATACCAGCCATAATGACGCTATCCATAATGTGTTGGATCTGACGTGCAGGCTTCTGCAAGTGCCCGGCTGTTTTATCTGTCTCTACGGCTCAAAAAAAATCTGGATCAAGGCAAAAATCAATACCGAACTGCAGGATATCGATTTTAACAGCCCGCTCTTCAACTTTGTCCGGCATAGCGGTAAACCGCTGATCTGCAAGGATACCCAACGGGACAAACGTTTCGCATCAGACCTGATGGTCACTGGCCCTGCCGCGATTCGTCACTATGTCGCCATGCCTATACGTACCCGCGAAGGCTATATTATCGGGGCGTTATGCATCACCGACAAACAACCGCGTTTTTTTTCGGCCGTCAGGGTCGGTTTGCTCAGTAATATGACCACCATCGTTGTTGAGCTGATTGAGGCACAAAGTGAGATTGGATTGGTCGATGCGGTAACGCGTTTCCCTAATCGCCAGAGGTTAATGAGAGAGATCGGCAATCTGTCGTCGGCCCCCGGTGAATATGCCTTGATTCTGATCGATACGATCGACATTAAATACGCCTACGAAATGGCGCGCTCTTTCGGTCTCTCGGCTGTGGAGCTGGTGTTGGTGGATATTGGGCATTTTCTAAAAGACACGTTTCTTGGTGAGCAAATTTTATACAGCATTTCTCCGGGACGTTTCGCCACCATTATCGATGCCCAAAAAACACACTCGGCAATAGGCATGCTGGAAACCTGTGCAGAGCGGATCCGCCATGAGGTGCGCGGTATCGTGCCGTTGAAACTGGAGCTGTATGCCGGCTACACCCTGTTCTCGGTCCAGGACAGCAACCCGCAGGAGGTGTTGCGTGAAGCGACCAGCGCCTTACATGACGCAATAGATGAGAGCCTGACCGTCACGGCATATAACGTCTCGAAGGATGCCATACGTAAATACAAATTCAACTTGCTCAATGAGTTGGCGGAAAGCCTGAAACAAAGGGCCGGTTTGTATCTTGAGTATCAACCCAAAGTTGAGCTGATCTCGAAGCAGATTATTGGGGCGGAAGCGCTGCTGCGCTGGCAGCATCCGGTACTCGGGGCAATCCCCACCGGTGATTTTATTCGTCTCGCAGAGAACACGTCGCTGATCAAACCCCTCACCGAGTTTGTGATTTCACAGGCGACCCGCGAGGTCTTCAGGTTGCGTCAGGCAGGGCTCAATATACCTGTATCGATCAATGTCGCCGCCGAAAACTTTGCCGAGAAAAACTTTTCGGGCAGGCTGGACGACGCACTCGGCCACTATAATCTGCAACCCCAAGATATCGAGCTCGAATGTCTGGAATCACAGCGGATCCTCGAAAGCGGTGAGGCGTTAGCCTGTTTGCAGACGCTCAAGGCCAGAGGTTACACCATTGCGCTGGATGACTTCGGCGCTGGCTACAGCAATCTAAACTACCTGCGGCATATCCCCGCCAACGTGATTAAGCTGGATGGATCTTTGATCAAAAACTTGAAAACGGACAACGAGAGCCGAATCGTGGTGCAAAGCATTATTGATATGTTACATAAGCTCAATTATGTCGTGTTGGCCGAAGGCGTAGAAGATCAAGAGTCACTGCATTACCTCGAACAATATGGTTGCGACATCGCTCAGGGATTTTATTTCTCCCCGTCAGTCAGCCTGGAGAAACTGTGCGTGTTGCTCAATACCCACCCTCAGCGGTTAAAGATATCCTGACTGCATACACCCGGTTTTTTCCAGGGTGCTGGCCGCTGGCCAGAGGGGTATGGTGCAGATGAATTTGAAAGGATAGGTTAATAATGCTAAAGTAATGTTCCCGGCCAGTAGTGGCTTTTTGCATGCCCTGTCTGACCGGAAAATTTTCCCTGGTGTTGGCTATATTGGCTACCTGACCGTACAGGTCAGGTTTTTTTTACCAGAGCCTAACGAGGTTTATTATATATCTCGGGCTACAATATATAAGCTGTACTTAAATCTAGGTTCTTTCCTCTAAAGGGTAAAGCCGGATCGCCACGGAGCGCGCATGTTTTCTACCCTCAATGAAAATCCAATCATAACGGGAACGCTTCGGGAGCATATCGACAGGAAGTTATCATCACTCGGTAGCCCGGCATACGCCTACACGGTTGTCAGGAAGAATAATCCGTCAGATGTTCTCATTATTTCCAGTTACCCTGACGAATGGGTGGATCTCTACCGCACCAATAATTTCCAGCTCACTGACCCGGTGATACTGACTGCGTTCAAACGTGCTTCGCCTTTTGTATGGGGCGAAAATATCACCCTGATGTCAGATAAAATATTTTCCCTCTCCAGGCGATACCACATCGTTAACGGCTTCACTTTTGTATTGCATGACCCTATGAACAACCTGGCGTTGCTGTCTGTCATCATCGGCAGCAACGGACAAGGGGCGCTGGAAAAGCGGCTCTTGTCCGATAGCGGCGCTCTGCAGATGTTACTGATCGATTTTAATGAACAGATGTATCGCCTCGCCGGGTCGGTCTCCTCCGGTATAAGCGAGCATCATGCGGGCGTGTGCAAACCCATTTTCACCCCACGGGAGAATGAGGTGTTGTATTGGTCCAGCATGGGGAAAACCTATGGAGAGATTGCTGTCATCGCGGGGATTTCCGTGAGTACGGTGAAGTTTCATATGGGTCATATTGTGGTGAAACTGGGCGTCGGCAACGCCCGTCAGGCTATCCGATTGGGCGTTGAGTTGGGGCTTATTACACCGGCAGCGACAGCGGCCAGGCGATAAGGAGGCCCATCTGCCAAACCCATCGAAGGCTGTTCTGGCTTTACCCTGCGGATGGGCAGGTCTCCGCCAATTGAGTCAGCCCCTCGCTTTCCTGCTTGAAGGTCACTTTGCCCTGATCCAGTGTGACCACAAAAATGCTGTCGAAGTCGCTGCCCGGCCATTTGGGCACCTGATTGGCGTCGCCACCGCGTGCGGCAACGATGTGCTTCACCGCTTTGTCGAGGTTCTTGTGTTCCCAGGCGATAAAGACGCGCGAGTTCTGGTATTTTTCGCTGAGCAGCGCTTGTTCAAGCCCGGTGATGTCGTCGGCGTGGAACTGAATGTTGATGGGTAACTCTGCACGCACGGCGGTGGGCATAATGGTCGATAAAGCGCGCAGCGAACTGCCGCTTTTGTTCTCCTTCGGCCCGGCGGCAAAGATAAAGTCCGGCTTGCCGTAGCGGCCCAGCAGCACCTGCGGTAACGCCAGTGCACGGTTCAACCCCTTACAGGTCAGCTGGCCGCTGTTGTTGGCGGGTTTCTCCCCGTGCCGGACGAAGATCAGCGTTTCCTGCGCTTGTGCGCTCTGGCTGCACAGCCACAGTGCCGCCAAACAGCCCAGTATGTTGTGGCCTATCTTGTTGCGCATCTTTACCCTCAACTTTCATGCAATGGTTCGTTGATTTTCTTGCGCTTTGCGTCGCATAACTCGTTATCATAACCGGCGTAACAAATAGGGCCGGCCGCCATATCGACGCTGACGAGTCGCCTCTGGGATAATTAAATACTGACCTAAGGAAGGATTTACAATGAAAAATATTTTCTTTTTTGACGCGATGCTGACACCGAAAATCATCACTGCCGTTTACTGGCTGTGCCTGTTGGGCATTCTTGTTAGCGGCATTGGGGCGATGTTCTACGGGGAGTTCTTCCGTGGCCTGCTCGGGATTATTCTCGGCGGCGTGTTTACCCGCGTCTGTTTTGAAATGATCATCATTGCATTCAAAAATAACGAATATCTGCGCAAAATCGCCGAAAAGCCGTAATTTAGTTGAAAATGCCGGGCCATGCCCGGCGTTGTTCATTCCTGTCTCGGTGCTTTCATGGCACACCGCTGCCCCTGAGCGCCTTTAGCACCTATAATCGCTGCTGGATAACCGTGAATTCAGGGGTGAGTATGCCGTCCAGGGCGATAATCAAAGGGATCAAACGGCTGACGATTGTGGTCGTCACCGTCGTATTCACGTTGCTTGCAGTGCGGGTTTACGACACCCAAAGCGGCCCTGCGCTGGAGCCGTGGCACACTTTTGTGCCGCACGAATTGTCTGCCGCCGAGCTGGATAAGGCTGACTGGCAAGCGTACCTGGTCGCCGAAAACCGGGTGTTCGATGAGGTGAAGGCCAACGTCACCGACAAGCTTTCCGCCAGCGAACGCATTCCGCTCAACCGCTATTTCGACGGCAGCCCTGTGTATCCGCCGCACTTTGCCCAGGACTGGAACCGCTCCTATGAGCTGTTGCCGCAGGGCGAACCGCGCGGTGCGGTGGTGTTGCTGCATGGCCTGACCGATTCCCCTTACAGCCTGCGGCATATCGCCGAAAACTACCGGCAGCGCGGTTTTGTGGCCGTCGGTATTCGCCTGCCGGCGCACGGTACGGTACCGGGTGCGCTGACCGATATCGAATGGCGCGATTGGCTGGCGGCGACGCGGTTGGCGGTACGCGAGGCACGCAGTAAAGTCGGGGGCGACAAGCCGCTGCATATCGTGGGCTTTTCTAACGGCGGCGCGCTGGCGATGAAATATGCGCTGGATGCGCTGGAAGACCCGAAACTGGCGGCACCGCAGCGGCTGATTCTGATTTCGCCGATGATCGGCGTCACCAGCTTTGCCCGTTTCGCCGGCATCGCCGGTTGGCCTGCGGTGTTCCCGGCGTTTGCCAAAGCGGCGTGGCTTGGGGTGTTGCCGGAGTTTAATCCGTTTAAATACAACTCGTTTCCGGTGAATGGCGCGCGCCAGTCTTATCTGCTCAGCAATAGCCTGCAACAGCAAATCGCCCGTGCTGCACGTGACGGCAAGCTGAGCACATTGCCGCCGGTGCTGACCTTCCAGTCGGTGATGGATTCCACCGTCAGCACCCGGGCGGTGATCCGCGCGTTATACAATGAACTGCCGGCGAACGGCAGCGAATTGGTGCTGTTTGACGTCAATCGTACAATCAACTTCGGGCCGCTGCTGCGGCCAAACGCGGCGGCGGCGGTTAGCCAGTTGTTGCCTGTACCCCCACGCCGTTACCAGACGACGGTAATAGCCAACGCCTCACCGGAAAGCAACGAGGCGATTGCCCGCATAACGCCGGCCGGGAAAACTACGGAAACCGTGCAACCGCTGGGGATGACTTACCCGGCGGATATTTATTCGCTGTCGCATGTGGCGCTGCCGTTCCCGGTGAGCGATTCGCTGTATGGGCGTTTCCCGACGCAGCGCGATGAGTTCGGCATTAGCCTGGGCACTATCGCTGCGCGCGGCGAACGGTCGGTGTTGGTGGTCGATCTCGATTCGCTGATGCGCATCGCTTCCAACCCGTTCTTCCCCTACCTGCTGCAGCGCATCGACAACAAGCTTTAGGCGAAGCCCAGAATGCTGAACGCATCGTCCTGCGGGTAGTAGCCGAGCAGGCGGCTGGTTTCTTCCAGCGACAGCCGCTTATAGCGGTTGTTGGAGACACCGTGTACCACCGCATGGTGCACGCCTTCAATGCGGATGCAGCGTTCCAGCAGATCGGCGGCGTCGCGGTGGCTGAGAAAAGCGCTCATGTCACGGGCGCTTAGCTGCTCGCCGGCTTCCAGCGTGGTGAAGTTGGCGATGCGTACCGACAGCGCGGAAAGCCCTTCCTGATGGGCAAAATAGGCGGCGATGCCTTCGCCGAACGCTTTGCTGACGCCGTACAGGTTTTTCGGTTTGGGGGCGTCTTCCGGGCGGATCTGGTAATCCAGCGGATAGCCTTCTACCGCCTGCGCGCTGCTGGCGAATACCACGCGTTTGCAGCCGGCGTCTTTCGCCGCACGGAAAATATTGTAGGTGCCGAGGATATTGTTATCTTTCAACGAGTGACAAAAATCGGCATCGGGGGAGGGATCGGCGGCCAGGTGCAGCACGGTATCGATATTGGCGCAGGCCGCGCGGCAGGCGTCGAGATCGGCAATGTCGAAGCTGATCACTTCATCGCCGGGTTGCAGGCCGGTCAACAAGTTGATGTCTCTTTCCGCCAGCCGCAGTTGATAGCGATCGCCCACCGATTGACGGAATGCCGTGGCGACCCGGCCACCTGCGCCGGTAATCAAAATTCGTCCAAACTCAGTCCGCAATGTCATGATTTCAGCCGTCCCTAAAGTAAATTACGCGGCGATCAGTAATAATCCCCCGTGTGACTTTTGTCCAGCATTCAATTAGCAAGTCTGATGTTTTATGTTGCCAGAGGACATTTTTTTCCGATGAGATCGCTCAGGAAAGTCATGACCGTGCGGATGGCGGTGGAACGCGCCAGATCGGGGTAGGTGACCAGCCACAGTTCGCGCGTTGGCGGCGCTATCGACGTCGGCAGGGCAACCAGTAGTGGGTCGTTATCGGCGACAAACGTCGGCAAAACTACCGCACCCAGCCCCGATCGTGCAGCTTCCTGCAAAGAGAACAGATCGCTGGCCTGAAACACCACCGGGCGGCCTTGCAACAGCTGCAGCAGCCACTGTTGGTGCGGCTGGTTGCTGTAGTGATGGTCGTAGGCGATAAAGGCCCACGCCGCTTCCGGCAGGGCGGCGTGCTGCGGGGTAGCGTACAGCCTGTAGCGCATCATGCCGATGCGTTGCACCAGCAGATCCGGTTGCTGTGGTCGCACCATGCGCACCGCCACTTCAGCATCGCCGCGATCCAGTTCGGCGATGGAGGCTTCACCGGAGAGCACCAGCGTAATATGCGGAAAAGCCTGGTGAAACTCGGTGATATGCGGGGCGATGACCCGTGCGGCGATCGACGGCGGCGCGCTGATGCGTACCTGGGCCTGCGGCGTTTCACCGGCGCTGCGGGCATGGCGAGCAATGGCGTGACTTTGATTTTCGATCTCTGCCGCCAGCGCGGCCACCCTTTGGCCGTCCGGCGTCAGCGGCGTGCTGCGCGGCAACCGCAGGATCAGCCGCAGCCCGAGCGCCTTCTCCAGCGCCGCCACCCGCCGGCCGACCGTCGCGTGGTCACAACCCAATTCCCTTGCTGCCGCCGACAATGAACCGGTGCGAGCCAGCACCACAAAGTGTTTTAAATCCTGCCAATCGAACATCAGTGAATTCCTGCACAGTATTGCCGCAATTTTATGGAATATTCACACAGAGCGGGCTGTGATTCAATGCCGTTATCTCTTTAGCGAAATTGACTTATTCAATTAGGATATCTTATGAATTTGCAGCTACAGGATCGTGTTGCGTTAGTCACCGGCGCCAGCGAAGGCATCGGCGCCGGTATGGTTCGGGTTCTGGCGGCGCAGGGGGTCACCGTGGTGGCGACCGCCCGCCGTGAGGAACGCTTGCTGGCTCTGGCCGACGAGGTTGAACGAAGCGGTGCCCCACGGCCGTATGCGATCGCGGCGGACATTACCGACGCGGCGGCGCTCGACAGCATGCTGGCGCAGGCGGCACGCCTGGTCGGGACGATTGATATCCTGATTAATGCGGTCGGCGGCGCTCGTCCGACCGCGTTGAGCGAAGGTGACGCCGGTTGGGAAGAGGCGTTCGCCCTGAACTTTACGCCGGCCCGCCGGGTGACCCACGCGCTGTTGCCCGGCATGCAGGCGCAAGGCTGGGGGCGAATCATCAACATCAGCGGCTCGATGGAACCGCGCAGCCTGAATGCCGCTACCGCCGCCAAGGGCGCGCTGCACCTGTGGGCCAAGGGGCTGGCAAGCGAGCTGGCGGCGCAGGGCATTACCGTCAATACGCTGCAACCTGGGCGGATTAACAGCGAGCAGGTGCGTGAAAAACTGCACCCGACCGAGGCCGCACGCCAGGCGTTCATCAAGCAGAATATCCCGATCGGCTACTTTGGCGAGCCGGAGGACATGGCTTATCTGGCGGCGTTTCTTTGTTCCCCGCTGGCGCGCTATATCACCGGCGCCGTGATCCCGGTAGATGGCGGCATGCACTATTTTGCCCACTGAAGCCGTTTTGCATGCCGGATCACAGTTCCACTCTTTGCCGCCGGAAAGCCTTGCCGTGGCGAAAAACGGAGTGTTAACGTCATAGCTCAGCCGATTTAGGGTTGTCACTGCTCCGGCAGGCAAAACCTAAACCTCATGCTTCTGTTCCCCTTTTTTCGGGTGCAGGTCCATGAGGTTTAGGTTTTTTTTTGCGCTGAATTCCGTCACGGCGATAGGCCATCGCTGCGCTGGAACGGCAGAACACAGATTGTAAGGATAACACTATGAAATATGACACATTAGCCAGTGAGATTTTGGCCGGCGTCGGTGGCCGCGACAACGTGAAAAGCCTGGTGCATTGCGCCACTCGCTTGCGCTTTAAGCTGCGTGACCGCCAGCGTGCCGATGCCGCGGCGCTGAAAGAAAATCCCGGCGTCATCATGGTGGTGGAGAGCGGCGGGCAGTTCCAGGTGGTGGTGGGTAACCACGTGGCGGAAGTCTATAACGCGGTCAATCAGGCCGCCGGTCTGGGCGATGGCGCGGCGGAGGATGACGCGGGCGATGGCAAGAAGGAAAACCTGTTCAGCCGCTTTATCGATGTGGTGTCAGGCATTTTTACCCCGCTGCTGGGGGTGATGGCCGCTTCGGGGATCCTGAAAGGTTTTCTGGCGCTGAGCCTGGCATGCAACTGGCTGTCAGGGGACGGCGGCACCTATAAAATGTTGTTTGCCGCCAGTGACTCGCTGTTCTACTTTCTGCCGATCATGCTGGGCTATACCGCCGGGAAAAAGTTCGGCGGCAATCCGTTCATCACTATGGCGATCGGCGGCGCGCTGACCCACCCGCTGATGATGGCGGCGTTCGAGGCAGCGCAGCAGCCCGGTGCGGTGCGTGAGTATTTCCTCGGCATCCCGATGACCTTCATCAATTACAGCTCGTCGGTGATCCCGATTATTTTCGCCGCCTGGGTTTCATGCCGGTTGGAGCCGTTGTTTAACCGGGTGATCCACAGCGCGCTGCGCAACTTCATTACGCCGCTGTTGTGCCTGGCGATCACCGTGCCGCTGACCTTTTTGCTGATCGGCCCGGCGGCAACCTGGCTCAGCCACCTGCTGGCCAACGGTTATCAAAGTATCTATGCCTTTAACCCGATCGTTGCCGGTGCCTTTATGGGGGCGATGTGGCAGGTGTGCGTGATCTTCGGCCTGCATTGGGGTCTGGTGCCGTTGATGATCAATAACCTGAGCGTGCTCGGCCGCGACACCATGGTGCCGCTGCTGTTACCGGCGGTGATGGGTCAAGTGGGCGCCACGCTGGGCGTGATGCTGCGTACCCGCGATACCAAACTGCGGGCGCTGGCTGGGTCCGCCATCGGCGCCGGGGTGTTTGGCATTACCGAGCCGGCGGTCTACGGCGTGACCTTGCCGAACAAACGGCCCTTTATCTTTGGCTGTATCGGCGGTGCGCTCGGCGGCGCGGTAATCGGCTATTTCCATACCGCCACTTACTCTTTCGGCCTGGTGAGCGTCTTCACCTTTGCGCAGATTATTCCCGCCGGCGGCTTCGATGCCACGGTGTGGGGGGCGATTGGCGGCACCCTGTTGTCGTTCTGCTTCGCTGCGGTGGCCAGTTATCTGTTTGGTGTGGTGCCGGCGGAGGTGGCTGCACCACAGGAGCCGAAACCCGTCACGCCGCTGAATCGCAAGGAGATTATCGCCAGCCCAATCGCCGGTGAGGTGATGCCGTTGGCACAGGTCAACGACGCCACTTTCGCCAGCGGTTTGCTGGGCAAGGGGGTGGCGATCGTCCCGTTGCAAGGGCGGGTAGTGGCGCCGGTGGCGGGGTGCGTGGCGTCATTGTTTAAAACCAAACACGCGATTGGCATTGAGTCGGACGACGGAGCGGAAATTCTCATCCACGTCGGCATCGATACCGTCAAGCTCGACGGGCTGCATTTCACTGCCCACGTGCAAGAAGGGGATCGGGTCAAGCCGGGCGATCTGCTGATTGAATTTGACCAGGCGGCGATCCACGCCGCCGGCTTTGATACCACCACGCCGATCATCGTCAGTAACAGCGATGACTACGTCGACGTGCTGGCCAGCGGCCACGGCAGGGTGCAGGAACAGGCGCCGCTGCTGACTTTATTACGTTAACCAAGGAGAAAGCGATGAGCAGCAAATTTCCAGACCATTTTCTGTGGGGCGGCGCGGTTGCGGCAAATCAGGTGGAAGGGGCTTACCAGACCGACGGTAAAGGGCTGTCGACTTCTGATCTGCAACCGCAGGGCATTTTCGGTGCGGTGACGCCACGGGTTGACGGCGACAGCGGCATCAAGGACGTGGCGATCGACTTTTACCATCGTTATCCGCAGGACATCGCATTGTTCGCGGAAATGGGCTTCAAGTGCCTGCGCACCTCTATTGCCTGGACGCGTATTTTCCCGCAGGGCGATGAAGAAACCCCCAACGAGGCCGGGTTGGCGTTTTACGATCGGCTGTTCGATGAGATGGCCAGGTACGGCATTCAGCCGCTGATTACTTTGTCGCACTATGAGATGCCGTACGGGCTGGCGAAAAAGTATGGCGGTTGGGGCAATCGCAAGACCATCGGCTTCTTTGAGCGCTATGCGCGTACTGTGTTTGAACGTTATAAGCACAAGGTGAAGCACTGGCTGACCTTCAATGAGATCAATATGTCGCTGCACGCGCCCTTTACCGGCGTCGGCCTGCCGGAGGGCAGCAGCAAAAGCGAGATTTACCAGGCGATTCACCATCAGCTGGTCGCCAGCGCCAAGGCGGTGAAGGCCTGCCATGAGATTGTTCCGGAAGGCAAAATCGGCAACATGCTGTTGGGCGGTATTTTGTATCCGCTGAGTTGCCGGCCGGAGGACCTGCTGGAAACCCAGCGTCAGAACCGCGATTGGTTGTTCTTTGGCGATGTGCAGGCACGCGGCGGTTATCCGGCCTATATGAAGCGCTATTTCCGTGAAAACGGCATTCAGGTCGAGATTACCGCCGAGGATCAACAGGCGCTGCGCGAGACTATCGATTTTATCTCGTTCAGCTACTACATGAGCGGCTGCGTCACCACCGACGAACAGCAAAACACCGCCGAGCGCGCCAACATTCTCAACATGGTGCCGAACCCGCATCTGGCCAGTTCGGAATGGGGCTGGCAAATCGACCCGATCGGGCTGCGCTACCTGCTCAACGTGCTGTATGACCGTTACCAGAAACCGCTGTTTATCGTGGAGAACGGGCTGGGCGCCAAGGACCGCATTGAAGCCGACGGCAGCATCAACGACGACTATCGCATCAACTACCTCAACGATCATCTGGTGCAGGTGGCGGAAGCGATTGACGACGGTGTGGAGGTGATGGGTTACACCAGCTGGGGGCCAATCGATCTGGTCAGCGCCTCTAAAGCCGAGATGTCCAAGCGCTACGGCTTTATTTATGTCGATCGCGACGATGAAGGTAACGGCAGCCTGGAGCGTCGCCGCAAAAAGAGTTTCTACTGGTATCGCGATGTGATCCAGAGCAACGGTAACAGCCTGAAAGACCAAGGCTAAATCTGAATACCCGCCCGGCGGCAATCGTCGGGCAATCACCTTTATTCACTGCTGCCAATTATGGGGAATTCTCGCCCAGGGAATGCTGTTGCCCGCAGTCAGCGTTTTATATGCGGAGAAATATAATAATGAAATATCCATTACCTCACACCGGGACACTCGCGGCACTGCTGCTGTTTTGCAGTAGCGTGCAGGCGGAAACGCTGCAAACCGGCAAAGACGTCGAAGCGCCAACCGCCAAATGGGATGGCGTGGCGCTCGGTTTCGAACCGCCTTCGCCAGGGTTGCTGGGCGATATGCTGGGGATCAGACCGATCCTCGAAGATCAGGGTTTTCACTATAACCTCGGCTATCTCAGCCAGCTGTCGTATAACGCCGGCGGCGGGTATAACCAGGATAAGCAGGCTTCGTATATCGATCAGTTCTCGTTGACCTTCAGTCAGGATTTGCAGGCGCTGACCGGCATCCCGGACGCGGCCATTGAGGGCAATATCGTTAACCGCAACCACGACAATAACCTGACGCGCGATCGTTTGCAGGATCCGCGCGCCAATCCGACCGATCTGTCGCAGGAAAGTTATGGCGGCCAGTCGATCACCCGGCTGGGCTGGCTGACCTTCAGCCGCAGTTTTCTCGATCGCCGGCTGCAGTGGCGCGTCGGCATGATGAACAAGGTGCAGGATTTCGATCAGATCATTCCCTGCGATTTCCAGACGCTGGCGCTGTGCGGCGGCAAGTCCGCCAACTCGCTGACCTGGTATAACTGGAACGTGCACTACTGGGGTACCACCCTGCAGTACAAACTGACCGACGGGCTGACGTTCAAAACCGGCGTGATGGAGCAGAACCCGAACGCCACGAGCCGCGGCCATGCCTGGAGCACCACCACCAAGGGCAGCAAGGGCTTTTTACTGCCGATGGAACTGGAGCTGAAAACCAACGCGGTCAATCAGTTGCCGGGGGTGTACAACATTGGTGTCCTGTTCACCAACGCCAGGCAGCAGGATCTGTATGAAGGGGTTTCCGGTGGCGCGGGCGCGACCGATCCGAACGGGTATCGTAGCCACAACCGCACCTGGTTCCTGTACAGCGGTTTTAACCAGCAGGTGACGCGCCACCGTGATGACGCCAGCCGGGGGTTGAGCCTGTTCTACAGCCTGGGGCTGGCGGATCAGCGCACCAACTATATGCACTATTCCACCTCGACCGGCATTCGCTACCACGGCCTGTTCGACGCGCGGCCGGACGACTGGCTGGGGCTGGGGGTTTCTATGGTCAAGCTGAGCGATCATTACCGGGATAATCAGCGTTATATGAATCAAATCAACAACGTTACCGATTATCAGGATCCCAACTATCGCCCGGTGCCGGGGCATTCGGTGACGGCGGAGCTGTTCTATCGTTTCAACGTCACCCCTTGGTTACAGTTGCAGCCGGGTCTGCAATATTGGCATCACCCGGCGGGCGTCAGCGAAACGCAGGACGCCTGGGTGACGGCGTTGAAAACGGTGGTCACGTTCTGACGGCTACGCTGCATCGCTTTCCCGGTAACGCTGGCGCGCATGTTCGAACCAGCTTGCCGGGACGTTATGCGGCGGCAACTGGAGCCTGGTCAGCCCTTGTTCGACGATATGGCTGGCCTGTCGCCACAGTGTCGGGTCGCCTTCGGTCAGCACTTCCAGCAGCCGCTGTTTTTCAATCAGATAGGTTCGGGCAAAGTGGCTGTCGTATTCCAGCAGCGAACGGGTGTTGTCGATCAGGTCCGCCAGTTTGATGGTTTTAGCCTGCGGCGAGGCGCCGGCGCTGTGCCGCCGATCGCGGTTTTTGCGTTCAAAGCGGTTGCCGCCACTGGCGCCGCTGACGTTGGTCAGCATGCCCACCAGTTCAGCGACCTGCGGCCCAAAATGGCTTGCGATATCCCCGAGGGTGGTCGGCGTGTCTTCCACCGTGTCATGCAGCCAGGCGGCGGCCAGCATCGCTTCGCTGTGCGGTACGCTGCTGACGATCTCCATCACCGCCTGCGGGTGAACAATGTAGGGGTCATTGGTGTATTTGCGGCGTTGATCGATCGCCGCATGCGCTTTGGTGGCGTAGCGGCGCGCACGTTCTACCAGTGTGGTTGTCATATCCTTTCCCTCCGCACAGCACCCTGCTGTGGCATCCCCTGCATTAAAAAATGTAGCACATCGCGTAAAAAATAGTTTGCGATTACATCGTGCACTATCTATATTTACCACATGAAAACCAAAGACACCGAACAACCCACTGCGAAAAACCTGCTGCTGCTCGACCAGCAGATGTGCTTTGCCCTGTACTCCGCCAACCTGGCGTTGAACAAGGTGTACCGCAAACTGCTGAGCCAACTCGAACTCACCTATCCGCAATATCTGGTGATGTTGGTGCTGTGGGAGCGAGATGAAATCAGGGTAACGGACATCGGTGAACGGCTGTTTCTCGATTCCGCCACTCTGACGCCGTTGCTGAAGCGGCTCGAGACCGCCGGTTTGCTGGTGCGTTACCGCGCCACGGCTGATGAGCGACAGGTGATCATCGCCTTAACCGATAACGGCCGCGCGCTGCGTGAAAAAGCGCAGGCGGTGCCGGAAGCGGTGATGTGCGCCACCGATTGCAGCCTCGACGAAATAGTGAATATCAAGCAGCAGCTGGAGAAGCTGCGCGGCAAGCTGATCGACCAGATTTGATGGCCAGTGCCAGAAGCACGATCGCCGATCGTGCACTACACTGAGTTAAGCGCACAATATAAGTAGTGTACGATTTAATCGTGAAAGATAGAGCAGTGACGGAGTTCAGCCAACTGAATCCGATGTCATACCTCCAACCCGGAAATAAGGAACGATTTATGTCCATTGAAAAAGTTGTTTACCGCGCTCATGCAACCGCCACCGGTGGCCGCGATGGCCGTGCGACCTCATCCGATGGCGTGCTGGATGTAAAACTGGGCGTGCCGAAAGAAATGGGCGGCGCGGGCGGAGAAGTCACCAACCCGGAACAGCTGTTTGCCGCCGGTTACTCGGCCTGCTTCCTTGGCGCGCTGAAGTTTGTCGCGGCGAAAGAAAAAGTGAAGATCCCGGCCGAGGCCAAAATCGACGGTACCGTCGGTATCGGTGAAATCCCCAACGGGTTCGGCATCGAAGTGCAACTGGATATCACCCTGCCGGGCATTGAACGCAGCGTAGCCGAAGACCTGGTGAAAAAAGCCCATGTGGTGTGCCCATACTCCAACGCCACCCGCGGCAATATTGATGTAACTCTTAACGTTAAATAACGTTTTTGCCGACACCACGGAAAAAATGGAGGGGAAACCCTCCATTTCACCTTCTGCCCCGCACTTATCTTCATCACAAAAAACGGCAAAAAATGCCTGTTTTTTGAGAATTCACTTGATTATTGCCCTCAAAATAGCGCTTATTGCCGATCGGCTGAACCTGCAGCCGCATCCAATGTCTGACTGATTCAGAACTGTTAAAGCTCCGGAGCCACCGCGTTACATGAACAAAGTTAAATCGCTATCACAGCAGAATTTATCGTTATTGTTAGCGATTTATATCGGCATCTTTTTGAACCTTTCCGTTTTTTATCGTCGTTTTGATTCGTTTTCGCACGGCATTCAGGGCATTAAGGTTATCTCTGCGGTCACTGAAGTTATCGCTATCGTTCTGTTCACCTTCTTCATTATGCGGCTGGTATCGCTGGGCGGCCGGCTGTTTTACCGCATTATCGCTTCGCTATTGGTGCTGATTTCCGTTGCCGCCAGCTATTACATGACGTTCTTCAACGTGGTGATTGGCTATGGCATCGTCGTTTCGGTGATGACCACGGATATCGACCTGTCGAAAGAAGTGGTCGGGATGCATTTCGTCCTGTGGATGGTGGTGCTCAGCGCATTGCCGCTGCTGTGCATCTGGAAAAACAACCTGCGCTACACGCTGATCGAACAGCTGAAAACCCCCGGACACCGGGTGAAACCACTGATGGTGCTGGTGGCGGTGGTGGCGTTGGTCTGGTTGCCGCTGCGCATGCTGGACAAAGAGCAAAGCGCACAGGAAAAAATCACTAACGTCGATCTGCCCAGCTACGGCGGCGTGGTGGCGCATTCCTACCTGCCATCCAACTGGATCTCGGCGCTGGGGCTGTTTGCCTATACCCGCTACGACGAAAGCCTGGATCAGGCCAACTTGTTCGATCCGGCCAAGAATTTTACCTATGTACCGCCGGCGGATATCGATGACACCTACGTGGTGTTCATCATTGGTGAGACCACGCGTTGGGATCACATGGGTATTCTCGGCTATGACCGTGATACCACGCCAAGGCTGTCGCAGGAGAAAAACCTGGTGGCGTTCCGCGGTGAATCCTGCGATACCGCCACCAAACTGTCGCTGCGTTGCATGTTCGTGCGCGAAGGCGGCACGTCGGACAACCCGCAGCGCACGCTGAAAGAACAAAACGTGTTTGCAGTGCTGAAAAACCTGGGCTTCACCTCAGAGCTGTTCGCCATGCAGAGCGAGGTCTGGTTCTACAACAATACCGAAGTGGACAACTATTCGTTCCGCGAGATGATCGCCTCCGAGAAACGCAACGACGGCAAATCGGTCGACGACATGCTGCTGGTGGACGAAATGAAAGAATCGCTGTCGCGTTACCCGAAAGGCAAGCATATGGTGATCTTGCACACCAAAGGCTCGCATTATCTCTATTCGCAGCGTTATCCGCGCAGCTACGCGCGCTATCAGCCGGAATGTATCGGCGTTGACGACTTCTGCTCCAAAGATCAGTTGGTTAACGCCTTCGATAACTCGGTGCTGTATACCGACAGCTTTATCGCCAATGTGATCGACCAGGTGCGCGAGAAGAAGGCGATTGTGTTCTATTCGTCCGATCACGGCGAGTCGATAGGCGAGAATTCACACCTGCACGGCACGCCGCGCGAAATGGCGCCGCCGGAGCAATTCCGCGTGCCGATGATGGTATGGGCCTCCGACAAGTTCCTGGAAGACCCGCAGCATCGCAGCGCGTTTGAGCAATTGCAGGCGCAGCAGCGTATCGGCAAGACCCACCGTCACGTCGAGCTGTTTGATACCATTCTCGGTTGCCTCGGTTACACCTCGCCGGATGGCGGCATCGTGGATAAAAACAACTGGTGCAACATCCCGCAGGAAAAAGCGGCGGCGACCCCGCTGTAATTCCCCATGCCGGGCGCGGCTGCGCCCGGCGTTAATATCCCCGTCATACTTGAAGCTGCATCTGTGTTGGCTGTGCCCGTGCACCTCAGTCACTTAGTTTACTAAGCGCCTGGGGATGAACGGTCTTGCCGCCTTGATGCAACGCCAATTATTTTGGGGATGTATTATTTTCAATACGCCTCCCTCTTCAATTCATCCGGCTCAGGCTTGCGGTATACTTGCGCACTTTCCCCCTCGGACCGGAGATTTCCATGACCCTGCGCGTGGCGTTTATTGACGATCATGACATTGTGCGATCGGGCTTTGTACAACTGCTGTCGCTGGAGGCGGATATTCAGGTGGTCGGGGAGTTCAGCAGCGCGGCTCAGGCGCGCGCCGGCTTGCCGGGCCTGGAGGCGGAAATCTGCATCTGCGACATTTCGATGCCGGACGGCAGCGGGCTGGATTTGCTGGCGGACATTCCCTCCGGGATCCGGGTAGTGATGTTGTCGATGCATGACAATCCGGCGCTGGTGGAGCTGGCATTGGAGCGCGGCGCCTGCGGTTTTTTGTCCAAGCGCTGCAAGCCGGAAGATTTGATCACCGCAGTGCGCACCGTCGCCAGCGGTGGCGTGTACCTGATGCCGGAAATCGCCCAACAGCTGGCGCGGGTGAAGGTCGATCCGCTCACTCGCCGCGAACGCGAAATCGCGCTGCTGCTGGCGCAAGGGCAGGAAGTGCGGGAGATCGCCGTTGCACTGGGGCTGTCGCCGAAAACGGTGCACGTGCATCGCGCCAATTTGTTCGCCAAGCTGGGCATCAATAACAACGTCGAACTGGCCAAGCGGATGCTGAACCTGTGATGCAACGCTTGATCACCCAGTTGGCGCTGTTCTTTATCTACGCCACCAGCGCCTTTTGCCTGTGGGGCATAGGTACGGCGCTGATCGACCCGCCGTGGCAGGCGCTGTTGCTGTTCCCGTTCGGTCTGCGGATGGGCATTTTGCTGCAAAGCCCTTACCGTTTCTGGCCAGGGATTTTGCTGGCCGATCTGCTGCTGATGGTGTTGCTGGCGGATCAGTTCGGCTATGGCCCGGCGCTGTGGGCTTCGGTCGTCGTGCTGGTGCTGACGGTGCTGCTCAGCCTGCTGGCTTCCCCCTGGTTGTTGCGCCATCAGCAAAGCGACAGTGAATGGCAATGGCCGCTGTTGCAGGGCGCGGTAGTAGCGGCGGCGGCCCTGTTGCAGGCCATGGTGTGGCAGCTGGTGAACGGCGAGGGCGCGCGTGCGCTGCTGCTTGGCCTGGCGGGTGGTTTCACCATTGCGCCGACCTGCCTGCTGCTGTGGCACTATCTGGCGCGGCAAATCTGGGTGCCGCTTGAACCGGGCCTGATCCATAAACCGGTGACGCTGCGTCTGCGTCATCTGGCCAGCTATCTGCTGCTGTTTGCGCTCAGTATCTGGTTGCAGCAGCAGGTGAACGCTGCCGAGCTGCGCCGCTTCGCGCCGTTCTGCCTGGCTATTCCGATTGTCTTTATGTCCTACCGTTATGGCTGGCAGGGCGCGCTGCTGGCGACGCTGCTCAACGGCGTGGTGCTGGTGGCCAACGAGCCGCCGCAGCCTGAATCACACCGCGATCTGCTGCTGTCGCTGTTGGCCCAGAGCCTGACCGGCCTGTTGCTCGGTGCGGGCATCCAGCGCCAGCGCGAACTGAACCAGCAACTGCGATTGCGGCTGACGGAAAACCGTCAACTGGCGCGTGCGCTGGTCACCGCAGAGGAACAGACCCGGCGTGAGGTGGCGCGGGAGCTGCATGACGAGGTCGGCCAGACCATCACCGTCATCCGCACCCAGGCCAGCATCGTTAAACGCCTGGCGCCGCAGCCGCAGGTGATTGGCTGCGCCGAAGTCATAGATACGCTGGCGCTGCGGGTCTATGACGGCGTGCATGACGTGCTGACCCAGCTGTGGCCGGCGGCGTTGAATAACCTGCCGCTGTCGGCGGCGGTGGCGGCGATGCTGCGTGAATCATTGCCGCAGGATGCCTCGCTGGTGAGCGTGATGCAGTGGCAGGTGCCGGATGAGTTGCTGGACGAGACGCTGAAGATCACGCTGTATCGGGTGTGCCAGGAGGGGGTGACCAACGTCTGCCGCCACGCGGCCGCCAGCCGGATTGAGCTGGATGCGCGTCTTAGTCGTCGCAAAGGGCGGCCGCCGCAAATCCTGCTGACCATTCGCGATAACGGCGTGGGTATCGATCTGGCCAGCCACGAGCCGGGCTACGGTCTGCGTGGCATGCAGGAGCGCATCAGTGCGCTGGGTGGCCGGTTGCGGCTGACGTCAGAGCAGGGCACCTGTTTGAATGTGATCTTACCCACAGTTTCACTGACAGAGGGGCAAAACTAGGAAATACTCCTAGCCGCGTCGGGAATCCGGCGTAAGCCATTCGCGCACGCGCGCAGCATGATAGCGGCACTTTTCCCCTTCTTCTGAGGTTTCACATGTGGTCTTTCCTTAAAAGCCGCCAGGATGTGCCGCAGGTCACCGATCAAAAACAGATCGATGCCAGCTATAAATACTGGCGTATCCAACTGATGTGGACGATGTACATCGGCTATGCCGCGTTTTACTTCACGCGCAAAAGCTTCAACTTCATCATGCCGGCAATGCTGAGCGATCTTGGCCTGACGATGTCCGATGTCGGCATCCTGGGCACGCTGTTTTACATTACCTACGGCTGTTCGAAGTTTATCTCCGGTATGATCAGCGATCGCTCGAACCCGCGCTATTTCATGGGGTTGGGCCTGATCATGACCGGGATACTCAACATCTTCTTCGGTCTCAGCTCTTCGCTGATGATGCTGGGCACGTTGTGGATCCTCAATGCCTTCTTCCAGGGCTGGGGCTGGCCGCCGTGCTCCAAAATTCTTACCAGTTGGTACTCGCGCTCCGAGCGCGGTGGCTGGTGGGCTATTTGGAACACCTCGCACAACTTTGGCGGCGCGCTGATCCCGCTGCTGGTCGGCTTTATCTCACTGCACTTCAGCTGGCGCTACGGCATGATCATTCCGGGCATCATCGGTGTGGTGCTGGGCCTGCTGATGTGCTGGCGCCTGCGTGACAAGCCGTCCACCATGGGCCTGCCCAGCGTCGGCAAATGGCGCAACGACGCCATGGAGCTGGTGCAGGAATCGGAAGGCCAGGGGCTGACCAACCGGGAAATCATCAAGCGCTATGTGCTGACTAACAAGTACATCTGGCTGCTGGCGGTCTCTTACGTGCTGGTGTACATCGTGCGTACCGCGATCAACGACTGGGGTAACTTGTACCTGACGCAGGAAAAAGGCTACACGCTGATGACCGCCAACTCGGCGATCTCGCTGTTCGAAGTGGGCGGATTTATCGGCTCGCTGGTGGCGGGGTGGGGCTCTGACAAGCTGTTCCGCGGCAATCGTGGGCCGATGAACCTGATCTTCGCCATCGGTATCTTCCTGTCGGTGGCGGCGCTGTGGATCATGCCGGGCGTTACCTTCCTGTTGCAGGCTGCCTGCTTCTTTGCCATTGGCTTCTTCATCTTTGGCCCGCAGATGCTGATCGGCATGGCGGCGGCGGAATGTTCGCACAAGGATGCCGCTGGCGCGGCGACCGGTTTTGTCGGCTTGTTCGCTTACCTTGGCGCAGCGTTGTCCGGCTATCCGATCGCCCGGGTGATGGAAATCTGGCACTGGAACGGTTTCTTCGTGGTGATTTCCATCGCCGCCTGCCTGTCCGCGCTGTTCCTGTTGCCGTTCCTGCGCGCCCAGTCGCTGGCGCTGAATACCGCCAAGGCATAACGCAAAAGCGCTGCACAGGCTCTGGCGCAGCGTTTTATGCCGTTTTTATCGCCACTTGACGGGCGCGATTGAAAAAGTCATTGACGCCTATGATGGCCGGCAGTAACATGCGCCCCCATCGGCGAGTAGCGCAGCTTGGTAGCGCAACTGGTTTGGGACCAGTGGGTCGGAGGTTCGAATCCTCTCTCGCCGACCACATTTAAGAAACCTGCTTTTTAAGCAGGTTTTTTTTCGCCTGTTGTTCAAGAGGATGAGAACCTCCGAAGGAGGTTTGAGGTTGATGACAACGTTGCCTTTGAGCCCGAGATACCCGGGCCTAGCGCACCGAGGGGCGCTCCGGCGGCAAGCCGCTACGACCCCTTCGGTACACTCTCCCTAATAACGGGCTTTGTTGGCAGTCTGTAACCTCCGAAGGAGGTTTGAGCCGAGCGTAGCGAGACCACGTTGCTTTAGCAACGGCCCGCAGGGCAAGCATCGAAGATGCGCGTAATCCTCTCTCGCCGACCACATTTAAGAAACCTGCTTTTTAAAGCAGGTTTTTTTCGGCTGCAGTTTGTGCCGTTCAGGCGGCCTTACCGAACACGAATTCGAAATGTATTTCGTCGTAAGGGAACACAATCTTCGTACCTTTCTTCTCTACAACACAGGCATTCAGTAGCGCTTGAACATCCGTATGCACAGCGTTGAAATCCCGGCTTACCCGCCTGGAAAGTTCGCGGATTGACATCGCCTCAGCCCCGGTGATTATCTCTGATAAGCGCCATGCGGTTAGTGTTCAGCAAAATATAGGTCATTGTTTCGATATCTGGAAATGTCAGCACGCTTCCCATATCCGTGCCAGATAACGCTTTGGAAAAATCGGTTTTAAGCCTGTTCGGCAGGCAGTACATTTACCATCAGAATGCTCATTGCGGCCTCCTTAGCTGGTTTACTTCACTAACAAATTTATTTTGATGTCAACGATGACATCAATTCCATAAAAAACATTCATCCTTTCTCACTAATTAATTTACTCTCCTTATTCCTGGCTACTTCTGTTATTCATATTTAAATAAATTCACCGTTGCCCAATAAAACCCGGTTGATAGCGCTATTGTGTTGTCGGCAGTTTTATCTATAGTCTGAATACATACAGCGGAAGTAATTAATTCCCGCTGTGTGGCAAGATATTTAATGTTTTTTACTTTAATCGGCCAAGATTATTGCGGAATTATTTTTCTCCGGCAATAGGCGGCCGTCATTAACTCTTTTACGTTTATCCTCTAGGAATAAAGGAATCAGTTATGCGCAAATTTAATAAACCGCTGTTGGCGTTGCTGATCGGCAGCACGCTGTGTTCTGCGGCGCAGGCCGCCGCGCCGGGCAAGCCCACGCTGGCCTGGGGCAATACCAAATTCGCCATTGTCGAGGTTGATCAGGCTGCGACGGCTTATAATAATCTGGTGAAAGTAAAAACCGACGCGGATGTTTCCGTTTCATGGAATTTATGGAATGGCGATACCGGTACCACGGCAAAAGTGTTATTAAACGGCAAGGAAGTCTGGAGCGGTGCGTCAACCGGCGCTTCGGGCACGGCAAACTTTAAGGTGAATAAGGGCGGCCGTTATCAAATGCAGGTGGCATTATGCAATGCCGATGGCTGCACTGCCAGCGATGCGACAGAAATTGTGGTAGCGGATACCGACGGCAGCCATTTGGCGCCGTTAAAAGAACCGTTGCTGGAAAAAAATAAACCTTATAAACAAGACTCCGGAAAAGTCGTCGGTTCTTATTTCGTTGAATGGGGCGTTTATAACCGTAATTTCACCGTCGACAAAATTCCGGCGCAGAACCTGACGCATTTGCTGTACGGGTTTATCCCGGTCTGCGGCGGTGACGGCATTAACGACAGTCTGAAAGAGATCGAAGGCAGTTTCCAGGCGCTGCAACGTTCCTGCCAGGGCCGCGAAGACTTTAAAGTGTCGATCCACGATCCGTTTGCCGCGCTGCAGAAAGGGCAAAAAGGCGTCACCGCCTGGGATGACCCCTACAAAGGCAACTTCGGTCAGTTGATGGCGCTCAAACAGGCGCGCCCCGATCTGAAAATCCTGCCGTCTATCGGCGGCTGGACGCTCTCCGACCCGTTCTTCTTTATGGGCGATAAGGTGAAGCGAGATCGCTTCGTCGGTTCGGTGAAAGAGTTCCTGCAGACCTGGAAATTCTTTGACGGCGTGGATATCGACTGGGAATTCCCGGGCGGAGAGGGGGCTAACCCGAAACTGGGCAGCGCGCAGGACGGGGCGACCTATGTGCAGTTGATGAAAGATCTGCGTGCCATGCTGGATCAGCTTTCGGCGGAAACCGGTCGTAAGTATGAGCTGACCTCCGCCATCAGCGCCGGTAAGGACAAGATCGACAAAGTGGATTACAACACCGCGCAGAACTCGATGGACCACATCTTCCTGATGAGTTACGACTTCTATGGCGCTTTTGATCTGAAAAACCTGGGCCACCAGACCGCGCTGAAAGCGCCGGCCTGGAAACCGGACACGGCTTACACCACGGTTAACGGCGTCAATGCATTACTGGCGCAGGGCGTGAAGCCGGGCAAAATTGTGGTGGGTGCGGCCAAGTACGGCCGTGGCTGGACCGGCGTGAGCGGTTACCAGAACAACAATCCGTTTACCGGCACCGCCACCGGACCGGTGAAAGGCACCTGGGAAAATGGCATCGTGGATTACCGTCAAATCGCCAACGAGTTTATGAGCGGCGAATGGCAGTACAACTATGACGCCACCGCAGAAGCGCCTTATGTGTTCAAGCCGTCTACCGGCGACCTGATCACCTTCGACGATCCGCGCTCGGTGCAGGCGAAAGGCAAGTATGTGCTGGATAAGCAACTGGGGGGATTGTTCTCTTGGGAAATTGACGCCGACAACGGGGATATTCTGAACAATATGAATACCAGCCTGGGCAATAGCGCCGGCACGCAATAATTCGGTTGTAGCACGTCGCCGGGGGATATCCTTTCGCCCCCGGCTTTTTGACAGACGAAAGTTTTTTTTCGCCGCACAGTTTGTGGCGCCATAGCGCTCAAAAAGGACAACGTCGCCTCACCCTTTCGAGTAAGTAATCAGCATTTCGTCCTGTTTTTAACGCAGATAACAAAAATAACCGTTCAGATATTCATCATTCGGCAACAAACTTTTTTAGTTTTTTCTCGGAGTTAAATACCAATAATTTTCCACAGAGCAGCCTAACGAGCTAAAAATGATCGTATAGCATAATTTTTAATGCTGTAAGTGTTAAAAAAAGGTTTTTTTATGTTTGTTTGCTGTTTCTCACAGTCTGTGTAAATCCCCACTGGTTATATTGACGACACCCCAAACAGTTGGCAATTTGGTAGTCTCAGGGGTAAGAGCTAGAGTTGTTTGAGTGAATTCCACGCGCTCAGACGCCCCGCCGGGATACGTTCCCCCCGGCTCTCACGCGCGATTATCCCTTCAGCCTTCGGGCACTGACTGCACAGGCCGTGCAATAAAAAATATAGGGTCTGGCAGTAATACACACATCACATCACATAACGGAGCACAGCGATGACAAGTTCCTTGGGAAAAACAGGGATTCTGAAATTCGGGATTGGGCTGATTGCGTTGACCGTAGCGGCCAGCGTGCAAGCCAAAACGTTGGTTTACTGTTCTGAAGGGTCCCCGGAAGGGTTCAACCCGCAGTTGTTCACCTCGGGTACCACCTATGACGCCAGCTCGGTGCCCATCTATAACCGTTTGGTCGAATTCAAAATCGGCACCACCGAACTGGAGCCGGGCCTGGCCGAAAAATGGGACGTCAGCGAAGACGGCAAAACCTACACTTTCCACCTGCGTAAAGGTGTGAAGTGGCAGAGCAGCAAAGATTTCAAACCGACCCGCGATTTTAACGCCGACGACGTGGTGTTCTCGTTCGAACGCCAGCTGGACGCGAATAACGCCTATCACAAAGTCTCCGGCGGTAGCTATGAGTACTTTGAAGGCATGGACATGCCGAAGCTGATCGCAAAAATCGAGAAAGTGGACGATAACACTGTGCGCTTCGTGTTGAACCGCCCGGAAGCGCCGTTCCTGGCCGATCTGGGCATGGACTTCGCATCCATCCTGTCAGCCGAATACGCCGATAACATGATGAAAGCCGGCACGCCGGAAAAAGTGGACCTGAACCCGGTCGGTACCGGCCCGTTCCAGCTGCTGCAATACCAGAAAGACTCGAAAATCCTGTACAAGGCGTTCGAAGGCTACTGGGGCACCAAGCCGAAGATCGATCGTTTAGTCTTCTCCATTACGCCTGACGCTTCCGTGCGTTACGCCAAACTGCAGAAAAACGAGTGCCAGGTAATGCCGTACCCGAATCCGGCTGACATCGCTCGCATGAAGCAGGACAAAACCATCAACCTGATGGAAAAACCGGGGTTGAACGTCGGCTACCTGGCGTTCAACGTCGAGAAAAAACCGCTGGATAACCTGAAAGTGCGTCAGGCGCTGACCCTGGCGGTCAACAAGCAGGCGATCATCGACGCGGTGTATCAGGGTGCAGGCCAGGCGGCCAAGAACCTGATCCCACCGACCATGTGGGGCTATAACGACGCGGTGAAGGATTACACTTACGATCCGGTCAAGGCCAAAGAACTGCTGAAAGAAGCCGGCATGGCTGACGGTTTCGCCATCGATCTGTGGGCGATGCCGGTACAGCGTCCGTATAACCCGAATGCGCGTCGCATGGCTGAAATGATCCAGAACGACTGGGCGAAAATCGGCGTGAAAGCCAAAATCGTGACCTATGAGTGGGGTGAATACCTCAAGCGCGCCAAGGCGGGCGAACATCAGACGGTGATGATGGGCTGGACCGGTGACAACGGGGATCCGGATAACTTCTTCGCCACGCTGTACAGCTGCGCTGCAGCGAAAGACGGCTCCAACTACTCCCGCTGGTGCTACAAGCCGTTTGAAGATCTGATTCAACCGGCGCGCGCCGAACCAAACCACGACAAACGCGTAGAACTGTACAAACAGGCTCAGGTCGTGATGCACGATCAGGCTCCGGCGCTGATTGTTGCCCACTCCACCGTTTATGAGCCCGTGCGTAAAGAAGTGAAAGGCTACGTCGTGGATCCGCTTGGCAAGCATCACTTTGAGAATGTCTCTCTAGATTAATTCTGGCCCTTCGGCCGGGGTGCACAAAAGGACTTGGCAGGGGCGCAACAGGTTGCGCTTCTGCTGAGTCGTCCCCGGCGTATGGCATCAGGGTTGTTCAAAGTGTGTGAGCTTTAATAAGCCTGGCGGACGATGAGCTGCCGGGCATTGATACAGAGAGTTCGGGATATGTTGCAGTTCATACTCCGACGTTTGGGGTTAGTTATCCCAACGTTTATCGGCATAACTTTGCTGACTTTTGCATTCGTCCATATGATCCCGGGTGACCCGGTGACCATCATGGCCGGGGAACGCGGGATCTCCGCAGAACGCCATGCGCAGTTGATGGCGGAAATGGGGCTGGATAAACCGCTCTATCAACAATACTTCCATTACGTATCCAACGTGCTGCATGGCGATTTGGGTACCTCCCTCAAAAGCCGCATCTCGGTGTGGGAAGAGTTTGTTCCACGCTTTAAAGCCACGTTGGAGCTCGGTTTCTGTGCGATGATCTTTGCCGTGTTGGTGGGCATTCCGGTAGGGGTGCTGGCGGCGGTCCGGCGGGGGTCGATATTCGATCATACCGCGGTGGGCATTTCGCTGACCGGCTATTCGATGCCGATTTTCTGGTGGGGCATGATGCTGATCATGCTGGTGTCGGTGCAGCTAAACCTGACGCCGGTATCAGGGCGCGTCAGCGATACGGTGTTCCTCGATGACAGCTTGCCGCTGACCGGCTTTATGCTGATCGACACTCTGATCTGGGGCGAACCGGGCGACTTTACCGATGCGGTAATGCATATGATCCTGCCGGCCATCGTGCTCGGCACCATTCCGTTGGCGGTTATCGTGCGCATGACGCGCTCCTCGATGCTGGAAGTGCTCGGCGAAGATTATATCCGTACCGCACGCGCCAAGGGCGTGAGCCGTATGAGGGTGATCGTGGTGCATGCGCTGCGCAACGCGCTGTTGCCGGTGGTGACGGTCATCGGCCTGCAGGTCGGCACCATGCTGGCCGGTGCCATTCTGACCGAAACCATCTTCTCCTGGCCGGGCCTGGGGCGTTGGCTGATGGACGCGCTGCAACGTCGCGACTACCCGGTCGTTCAGGGCGGCGTGTTGCTGGTCGCCTGTATGATTATTCTGGTTAACCTGCTGGTAGACGTGCTCTACGGCGTGGTCAACCCGCGTATTCGCCACAAGAAATAAGGGGCGCTCTAATGTCTCAAGTCACTGAGCCTGTAGTTAAAGGCGCGCCGAAGCCCATGAGCCCGTTCCAGGAGTTCTGGCACTATTTCAAGCGCAACAAAGGGGCCGTTGTCGGCCTGGTTTATATCGTTTTGATGTTTGTGATTGCTATTGGCGCCGGCGTTCTGGCACCGCATGCCCCGGCGGATCAGTTCCGCGATGCGCTGCTCAGGCCACCGGCCTGGCAGGAAGGGGGCAGTTGGCAATACGTCCTCGGCACCGATGATGTTGGCCGCGATGTGCTGTCGCGCCTGATGTACGGTGCGCGGCTGTCACTGCTGGTCGGTTGTCTGGTGGTGGTGCTGTCACTGATCATGGGTGTGGTGTTGGGCCTGCTGGCCGGCTACTTCGGCGGCGTGGTGGATGCTGTCATCATGCGTATCGTCGACATCATGCTGGCGTTGCCAAGTCTGCTGCTGGCGCTGGTGCTGGTGGCGATCTTCGGCCCATCGATCGTTAACGCCTCGCTGGCGCTGACCTTTGTCGCCCTGCCGCACTATGTGCGTCTGACCCGCGCGGCGGTGTTGGTGGAAGTGAACCGCGATTACGTCACTGCCTCACGCGTGGCGGGCGCCGGTGCGATGCGCCAAATGTTTATCAACATTCTGCCAAACTGCCTGGCGCCTTTGATCGTCCAGGCCTCTCTTGGCTTCTCGAACGCCATTCTGGATATGGCCGCTCTCGGCTTTCTGGGCATGGGGGCGCAACCGCCAACGCCGGAGTGGGGCACCATGCTCTCCGACGTGTTGCAGTTCGCCCAAAGCGCCTGGTGGGTCGTGACCTTCCCCGGCGTGGCGATTCTGCTGACGGTGCTTGCATTCAACCTGATGGGGGACGGTTTGCGTGATGCTCTCGACCCCAAACTCAAGCAGTAACAGAGGACGAGAGAGATGGCGTTATTAAATGTAGACAAGCTTTCGGTGCACTTCGGTGACGAAGGAACACCGTTCCGCGCGGTCGACCGTATCAGTTACAGCATTGAGCAGGGCCAGGTGGTCGGCATCGTCGGCGAATCCGGCTCCGGCAAGTCCGTCAGTTCGCTGGCGATCATGGGATTGATCGATTTCCCCGGCAAGGTGATGGCTGAAAAACTGGAGTTTAACGGCCAGGATCTGCGCAAGATTTCCGAAAAAGAGCGTCGCCAACTGGTGGGCTCGGAAGTGGCGATGATCTTCCAGGACCCGATGACCAGCCTGAACCCGTGTTACACCGTCGGTTTCCAGATTATGGAAGCGTTGAAGGTACACCAGGGCGGTAACCGCAGTACCCGCCGCCAGCGGGCCGTCGATCTGCTGACCCAGGTGGGCATTCCCGATCCGGCCTCGCGGCTGGACGTGTACCCGCATCAGCTTTCCGGCGGGATGAGCCAGCGCGTAATGATCGCCATGGCGATCGCCTGTCGGCCCAAGTTGCTGATTGCCGATGAACCGACCACGGCGCTCGACGTGACCATCCAGGCGCAAATTATCGAACTGCTGCTGGAGTTGCAGCAGCGCGAGAATATGGCGCTCTTGCTGATCACCCACGATTTGGCGCTGGTATCCGAAGCGGCGCACCACATCATCGTGATGTACGCCGGCCAGGTGGTGGAGTCCGGCAAGGCCGCAGAGATTTTCCGCGCGCCGCGTCACCCCTACACTCAGGCACTGCTGCGCGCGCTGCCGGAATTCGCCGCCGACAAGGCGCGTCTGGCTTCGCTGCCGGGCGTGGTGCCGGGCAAATATGACCGCCCTAGCGGGTGTCTGCTCAACCCGCGCTGCCCGTACGCCAATGAGCGTTGCCGCGCAGAGGAGCCGGAACTGCGCAGCATTCCCGGCCGTCAGGTTAAATGTCACACACCGCTGGATGATGCGGGGAGGCCGACCGTATGAGCCAGAATCAACCCTTATTGCAGGCGATTGACCTGAAGAAACACTACGCGGTCAAGAAGGGGATATTTGCCCCGGAACGGCTGGTCAAGGCGCTGGATGGCGTTACCTTCACGCTGGAGCGCGGTAAAACGCTGGCGGTGGTGGGCGAATCAGGCTGCGGCAAATCGACTCTTGGCCGTCTGCTGACGATGATCGAAGTGCCGACGGCAGGTGAACTGTACTATCAGGGGCAGGATCTGCTGAAGCCGGACGTCACCGCCGAGAAGCTGCGGCGCCAGAAGATCCAGATTGTGTTCCAGAATCCTTACGGATCGCTCAACCCGCGCAAGAAGGTTGGACAGATCCTCGAGGAACCGTTGCAGATCAACACCACGCTGACCAGCGCGGAGCGTCGTGAAAAGGCGCTGGAGATGATGGCGAAGGTCGGGCTGAAAACCGAGCATTACGATCGCTATCCGCACATGTTTTCCGGCGGCCAGCGTCAGCGTATCGCCATCGCGCGTGGGCTGATGCTAAACCCGGACGTGGTGATTGCCGATGAACCCGTGTCTGCACTCGATGTGTCGGTACGTGCGCAGGTGCTGAACCTGATGATGGACCTGCAGCAGGATTTGGGGCTGTCTTATGTGTTCATCTCGCATGATTTGTCGGTGGTGGAGCACATTGCCGACGAGGTCATGGTGATGTATCTCGGGCGTTGCGTGGAGAAGGGCAGTAAAGACGCCATTTTCAACAACCCGCGTCATCCGTACACCCAGGCGCTGCTGTCTGCCACGCCGCGGTTGAATCCGGATATGCGCCGCGAGCGTATCAAGCTAACCGGCGAACTGCCCAGCCCGATGAATCCGCCGCCAGGTTGTGCATTCAATGCTCGCTGCCGTCGTGCCTTCGGGCCATGCACTCAGTTGCAACCGCAGCTTAAGCAATACGGCGACCAGATGGTGGCTTGTTTTGCGGTCGATCAGGATGAAAATCCTGCGGCATAACTTTGTTATCGCTGATAATTAATGATAATGCCGGCATTTACGCCGGCATTTTTTTTAGGGGAATTACCGGAGCCATTAACTTTATTTATTGAATAATTATTTCTGATATATTCATAAATATTGGTTTTATTACCCTAATCCTAAAAAAATATTATTTATATTCGGAGTATCGTTAAAATCATGATGCCCGTCATCGCACTGTATTAGCCCGACGTTTAATTACTGGCGGTTCATCGCTGCAGTCATTCTTTTTATTCTGCAAGCCATAAAAAAGCACGCCCGAAGGCGTGCCTGAGAATGAACTGCGGGGTTGGCCGTGGCGCTTATTGTGGATAAGGCACCCAGTCGCCGCCGTTGAGGCGAATGTAGGGTTTACCCTGATATTGCATCACGATGGCGTTGTCATTCTCCGAGATAACCGGCGTTTGCGGCAGATTCTGAGTCAGCGCTTGCCAGTCTACGCTCGGCGCGGTGAAGGCTTTTCCGTCGACCAGGCGGGACACCAGCTCTGAGAGCGCCAGATAACTGCTTGGCGTTTTAACTTGCAGTGGGCTGCTCTGATGCGGCGCTTTCATGCCCACCAGTTTGATGCCGACCGGCGTATGGGTAATGCTCGGGCTTGGGATATCACGCAGGCCGGACATCTGCATTTTGTCACCCACCAACGCCGCGCCATGTTCCGGCACAATGACCACCATCACTTTGCGTCCGGATTTTTCCAGTTGTTCCAGGAAGGTATTCAACTGGTCAAACAGCTTTTGCGCCCGCGGTTGATAATCCGCGCTCTTGTTCGAGCCGACGAAACGGTTGCCGTCATGCAACGGAATGACGTTGAAGAAGGTCGCACTGCGAGTATCTCCGGCCTTCTGTTGCTGATCCAGCCAGCGGGTGAGCAGCTCCAGATCGTTGTAAATCGGTTCGCCGTCGAAAGAGGCCAGTTCATTGCCGATACCGGCTTGCGACATCAGCGGTGCCTGCATATCGGCCAGCTCGCGCAGATTTTTCAGGTAGTCGCCGAACACGCCCGAGTGGTCCAGCATCAGCTGCTCTTTAAAGCCCAGCTTGGCCAGATTATCAAACAGGTAGCACTGCTGGTTTGCTGCCTGATAGAGATCGTGGTGGGACGTTTGGCCGCAACTGGCACGCAGCAGGCGGATCGCCGCCGGGCCGCTGTAGGCCGTCGCCGAGTTGAAGTTATCGAACATGATGTCCATCTTCGACCACAGCGGGTGATTCTGCAGTTTCACCGCATCCATATCGGCCCAGGCCAGCGAACAGATGTTGATCACCAGCAGATCAAACGGCTGAGCGTCGGCGGGCAGGGTGGCCGGGAAGGCAGTGGTGCGGGCTTTTTCCCTATCGTAAAACTGATTCAGGTAGGCCGTCAGGTTGGCGCTGGTCGGCGGCGCGCTGTCGGTCGGGGCATTATCGCTGCCTGCTGCGACCGGCACCGTCGTTGCCGGCGTGGTGGTGGCTGCGGTGGTGTTGGCGGGCAACAGCGACACGGCCGGGCCGGCGATGGTCAGGACATTCAGCCACACCAGCGCCCCTACGGTGAAGACCGTGACGCGTACCCACTGGGCCAGGAACAGATAGGCAATCAGCATCACGAAGGCGGCGCCGATCATCTGCCAGTTGATAAAGCGGGTCACCAGTTCCAGCAGGTATTGGGCGCTGAAGCCGGTCAACTGCGAGCCCTGGCTGAGAATGCTGTTAATGCCCGGCAGCCAGGTATCGTAATAGAACAGGGCGATACCGACAGGAATGGCGACATAGTGCCGCCAGCGGTGCAGACGCATCGCTGGTATCGGCATCAGCAGGAACGCCATGAACACCAGGTTCGGCAGCGGGTGGAAATTCAGGTAGCCGAACCACAGCAGGCCGAATTTGGCCAGGAAGTAGTAGTTCCAGCCGCCTAGCCCGCGCCAGTAGCGCCACAGTGAGTTATCGGGTTGGGTGTTGTTTTTTGGCTTCATGGCTGTTTTTTACGCTTAATCTGAGATGAAGAACCTTCGCGCACCCATAACCCGGAGGTTTTTAAATAGCGCGGTGATAAAAACAGGTTTTGCCAATATTGACGCCAGCGCGGGAAACGGCGGTGAAAGAAGTACCCCAGCGGAATAAAAATGATCGCGCACAGCAGGATCAACTGCACGATATCGTTAAGGTTCAGCATGCTTGTTCTCCTGTGCGCCGGTGGTCAACGTGAAGGCCACCGGTTGACGGCGCTCTTGCGGGCTATCAGCCACGGTGGCGCTCTGGCGCTGCGCGGACGGCTTGGTGGCCTGCGGCGCTAACGGAATATTGGCGTTGTGCGCCAGCCGTTTGATTTCTGAAGTAATATCCACGTCCTGGTGCCATACCACGCGGTTGCTGAACGCCTCGCTCACCGGCAAGCGGAAAATAAATTTCAGCGCGGTGTCCAGATCGTTAATCCGACAAGTGGAGAGAAACAGCACCAACCGCCCTTGCACCACGGTCATCACGTCACCGAAGCGGCGCAGATGACACAGGGTCATCGCCTGCTCGGCGCGCAGCCCCGGTGCAGGACGCAGCGCCACCATCACACCTTTGCCGTCTTCCGGCAGTAGCGTGTTTTCCATCAGCGAAATGACCGCCTGGCTGAAGTCGTCCGGGCGCATATAGCCTTTCAATTGCAGCGGTCGCAAGCCGTTCAGCAGGGCGTCGATATCCGCCGGAACATGGCGTGAGAAGCGTTGCCCCTGGATGCCTTCCAGCATGGTCAGAAAGCGCGACAGCGGCGCAACGTGCGGCACCGTCAGGTTGGCACCGCAGGCCAGCAGCAGGCGTTCATCGCTGTAGCGCAGACTGGCGCTCATCTCGCGCACCACGATTTTCAGCCCGTTGCCGCGGTGGCGGCGCAGGCTGTGAATTTGATGGGCCAGCACATCGATCTCATCGCTTTGGTACAACGCAAATATCAGCGTCGCCGAGAGCGTCAGCATGCCGTGCTGAGCCAGTTGCTCATTGCTTTCCAACAGTTGCCAGTGGGCCGACAGCGGCGGTGCGCCCTCAAGAATGCTTTGCTGGGCCAGGTAGAGACCTTCGTCGCTGCGTATCGAGGTGGGCGAGGCTTGGTTGTTGTCATCGTCACCCTGCCAACCGTTTTCACCGACATACAGCGTTAGCAACTGGTTGGCGTTGATGCCGTTTCCCGTGCACCACCAGTTAACCAGATACTGTGCGCTGTCTTGCTGCCATTGCAAACTGGACAGGCCGTTAAGAATGCGGTGCTGGGGGCTGAGTTGCCCTTTGAGTTTATTCACGCCGCTGCCATGGCTGAGGATCAACAGGGTACACCCTTGCCGACGCAGCCAGTTGCCGGTGTTACGGGCCCAATCGCGTAACTCTTCGGTGGTGAAGGTTTGCCACAGGCTTGCGTGGGCCAGCAGGATTAATAAGCGGTTCTGCGGTTTTAAGGCGCGCATCAGGTCATCGCAAAAATGCGTCAGCGCCGCTTTTTTTTCCGGTAACTGGTACAGCGGAATTTTTTTCAGCGCGGGGGAGGCCAGTTCAGCCAGCAGTTTGTCGGGTTTTTCTCCACTGCAGATCAGCGCGACCTGGCTGGTTGCGGCCTGGGCAGCCAGGGTTTGTTGGCAGAGCAGAGTGGCATCAGTTTGACGGTCGACATTCACCCAATAGAGCCCCGGGGACTGCATCACTGACAGTTCTTCCCAAATCTGCCGAATACCTAATGAGAAAGATTGCGCCATAGGATATTTTTCTACTTTCGTTGAAAGTGTCGTTGCGGCCAACTGAGTAATGCTAGTCAGTCATCGTATCATTGGGATCAATAATAACAAATCTGACAATCTGTGTAATAATATCTGTTAGGAATCATCTTATTGGCCATGTCTTTTTTTTACGTTGCTATAGTTAATTAACATTAGCCTATTTTTAAAGGCGGCAGAATGAATAATCAATTAACGCACTTTCAAACCGTGGCTCCGTCGGAAACTCAGGATGATCTGCTGGCCCTTAGCGAGGCATTTTCTCTGCCGACATTAAGTTATGTCGATATTTCGCGTCAGGAACGATTAACGCAGATGATGACGCGCTGGCCGCTGCTGGCCGAATTGGCGCAGATAACGGGGAGTCGCTAGTTTATGCCAGTGATTGCTCTGCAGGGTCTGCGAGGCGGAATGGGCACGACGTCAGTGACGGCGGCGCTTGCCTGGGCATTACAACAGTTGGGTGAATCGGTGCTGGTGATTGATTTCGCGCCGGATAATCTGTTACGCCTGCATTTTAATACGCCGTTTGAGCTGGAGCGCGGCTGGGCCCGTGCGGAGCAGGACGGCGGCGAGTGGCAGCAGGGCGCCATGCGCTATTGCGAAAAGCTCGACTTTCTTCCTTTTGGCCGGCTAACGGCCACGGAACGACTGAATCTGCAATCCCCCGCCCACTGGCAAGATAGGCTGACGCAGTTGGTCGGCGGCGGTCAATACCACTGGATCCTGCTCGACGTGCCGGCGGACGATAGCGTACTGGCGCGTCAGGCGCTGGCGCTGGCAGACAGCATCTTCGTGCTGATCGCCCCGGACGCCAACTGCCAAATCCGTCTGCATCAACAGGCGTTGCCGGAAGGCTGCCGCTTTCTGATTAACCATTATTTCGCTGCCAGCCAGTTGCAGCAGGATTTGCATCAGTTGTGGTTGCAAACCCTGGGGGGCCTGTTGCCGGTGGCTATCCACCGCGATGAGGCGATGGCCGAGGCGATGGCGGTGAAGCAGCCGTTGGGCGAGTACCGCCCGGAAAGTCTGGCTGCCGATGAGGTGCTGACGCTGGCCAACTGGTGTCTGATCAATCTCAAGGATGCGGCGCCATGAGCCGGGTGATGAGCCTGTTGCTGGTGCCGCCGGTCCATCAGGCGGTGCAGACGCGCTATCGAACCTACCGCCGTAACGGATCCTCGGCCTTTAGCGCCTTCTTTGCCACGCTGCTGGTGGCGTTGGGCTGGGTTTTCCTGCGTTTTGAATCCCCGGACTGGCAGCGGGTGCGCGCCGGCCGCGCCTATTGGTTCCCGCATTTATCCTTCAGCCGCCCGCGCCCTGCGGATGGGTTGCGTTATCTGTTGCAGGGGCTGTGGTTGCTGCTGTTTCGCTCTGGTCGTGCGCCGATGGGCCGTCATTATTTCGCCGGCTGGCACCGCCTGCAACTGCGTTACGCCAACTGGTTGCAAATGCTCCCGCACCGATTGCAGAGCGCCGGGGTGGAACAGCGTTCAGTGGAACGCCTGAGCCAGATGAACCGGCGCATGCGCCGCGTGCTGTTTATCATTGTCGGCGTACTGGCGGCGATCCTCGCCATGCTGTGCATTTCGCAACCCTTCGATTTGCAGGCGCAGTTTGTGTTTGTAGTGCTGCTGTGGGGCATTGCGATGGTGGTGCGCCGGGTACCGGGCCGTTTGCCGGGGTTGATGCTGATCGTACTGTCGCTGACCGTTTCCTGCCGCTACCTTTGGTGGCGCTACACCGCCACGCTGAACTGGGACGATCCGCTCAGCCTGACCTGCGGCCTGCTGCTGCTGGCGGCGGAAACCTATGCCTGGGTAGTGTTGGTTCTGGGCTATTTCCAGACCGTCTGGCCGCTTAACCGCCAGCCGGTGCCGCTGCCTGCCGACAGCGCGACCTGGCCGACGATCGATCTGATGGTGCCGACCTACAACGAAGATCTTGGGGTGGTGAAACCGACTATCTACGCCGCGCTGGGTATCGATTGGCCGAAAGAGAAGGTCAATATTTACCTCCTCGATGACGGCAACCGACCGGAATTCAAAGCCTTCGCCGAAGAAGTGGGGGTAAAATATATCGCCCGGCCGACCCATGAGCATGCCAAGGCCGGTAACATCAACAACGCGCTGAAGCAGGCCACCGGCGAGTTTGTGGCGATTTTCGACTGCGACCACGTGCCGACCCGCTCCTTCCTGCAATTGACCATGGGCTGGTTCTTCAAAGACAAGAAGCTGGCGATGTTGCAGACCCCGCATCACTTCTTCTCGCCGGATCCGTTTGAGCGCAACCTTGGGCGTTTCCGCCAGACCCCGAACGAAGGCACGCTGTTCTACGGCCTGGTGCAGGACGGCAACGATATGTGGGATGCGACCTTCTTCTGCGGTTCTTGCGCCATCCTGCGCCGCAGCGCACTGGATGAGATAGGCGGCATCGCGGTGGAAACCGTCACCGAAGATGCCCATACCTCGTTGCGTTTGCATCGTCGCGGGCACACCTCGGCCTATATCCGTATTCCACAGGCCGCCGGGCTGGCGACTGAAAGCCTGTCGGCGCACATTGGCCAGCGCATTCGTTGGGCGCGCGGCATGGTGCAGATTTTCCGGCTGGATAATCCGCTGTTCGGCAAGGGGCTGAAACTGGCGCAGCGGCTGTGTTACGCCAACGCCATGTTGCACTTCTTGTCCGGTATTCCGCGGTTGATTTTCCTCACCGCGCCTTTGGCGTTCCTGCTGCTGCACGCCTATATCATTTTCGCACCTGCGCTGGCGATCGCGCTCTATGTGTTGCCGCATATGATCCATGCCAGCCTGACCAACTCGCGCATCCAGGGTAAATACCGTCACTCGTTCTGGAGCGAGATCTACGAGACCGTGCTGGCCTGGTATATCGCCCGACCTACCACGGTGGCGCTGTTCAATCCGCACAAGGGCAAATTCAACGTGACCGCCAAAGGCGGGCTGGTAGAAGAGGAGCATGTCGATTGGGTGATTACCCGGCCTTACATGTTCCTGGTGGTGCTCAATCTGGCCGGCCTGATCTTCGGCGCCTGGCGGATGGTCTACGGCCCGACGGACGAAGTCATGACGGTGATCGTCAGCCTGGTGTGGGTGCTGTACAACATGACCATTCTCGGCGGCGCGGTGGCGGTGGCGGTAGAGGCCAAGCAGGTGCGCCAGGCGCACCGCGTGGAGATTGCCATGCCGGCCGCGATAGCCCGCGCCGATGGTCACCTGTTCCCTTGCACGCTGCGCGACTATTCCGACGGCGGGGTAGGGATTGAAATGCGCGTGTCGGATGCGCTGAAAGACGGCGACAAGGCGTCGTTGCTGCTAAAACGCGGCCAGCAGGAATACAGCTTCCCGTGCGTGGTCACGCGTGCCTTCGGCAGTAAGGTGGGGATCCGCATGGTCTCACTCACCACCCGTGAACATATTGATTTTATTCAGTGCACCTTTGCCCGCGCCGATACCTGGGCGCTGTGGCAGGACGGGTTCCCTGAAGATAAACCGATCGAAAGCCTGCGTGACGTTCTGGCGCTGGGCTTCCGGGGTTACCTGCGTATGGCGGACTATGCGCCGCCGATGGTGCGCAGCCTGCTGGTCGGATTCACGACGATGATTGCGTGGATAGCGTCATTTATCCCGCACGGTGTTGGCAGGAACCCGGCTTTCAGCCAAAAAGAGACAGTGGTATAGGCAAACCGCCCCGCTCACTTGCCTGGCTCCCAGGCGCTAACATTGATGATGATACGATGACGAGAAAAATAACCTGGTTTACCGCCCTGGCCTTAGGCATCAGCACCCTGTCTCAGGCTGAAACCGCCACCGCGCCGACCGTCGTCGCGCCACCGGTAAATGTACCGGCCGATGCACCGGTCACCACACCAATGGGAGCGGCCGCACCGCAGGATGCGAATGCGCCGGTTCGTGACGTGCAATTGCCGTTTGCCCAGATAGCGCCGCCGCCGGGGACCTTTACCCTGCGCGGCACCCGGCCGGATGGCCAGGTTGAGTTCGGCGTCCGCAGTGACGAAGTGGTGTCGCAGGCGACGCTCGATCTGGAGTTCACTCCTTCGCCGTCGCTGATCCCGGTAGAGTCGCACGTCAAGGTGTACCTCAATGACGAATTGATGGGCGTGACCACCCTCACCAAAGAACAGCTCGGCAAGCCGAATCGCATCCAGATGGCGATCGACCCGCGCTATATCACCGATTTTAACCGCGTGCGGCTGGTGTTCGTCGGCCACTACCAGAACATCTGCGAAAACCCGGCCAACAGTACGCTGTGGCTCGACGTCAGCAAATCCAGTTCGCTGAATTTGCGTTTCCAGACGCTGCCGCTGAAGAACGAGCTGTCGCATTTCCCGGAGCCTTTCCTGGACAGCCGCGACAACCGGCCGCTGACGTTGCCGATGGTGTTCGCCGGCTCGCCGGACCTCACCCAGCAGCGTGCGGCGGGTATGCTGGCCTCGTGGTTCGGCAGCAAGGCGCAGTGGCGCGGCCAGTCGTTCCCGACGTTGTATAACAAGCTGCCGGACCAGCACGCCATCGTCTTCGCCACCAATAAACAGCGCCCGGATTTCCTGCGCGATTACCCGGCGGTCAACGGGCCAACGGTGGAGATGATCAGCCATCCTGACAATCCCTACGTCAAACTGCTGCTGGTGCAGGGGCGCGATGACAACGATTTGATCACCGCGGTAAAAGGCATTGCGCAGGGCAACATTCTGTTCCGCGGCCAGAACGTCACGGTGGACAAGGTTGAACAACTGGCACCGCGCAAGCCGTACGATGCGCCTAACTGGGTGCGCACCGATCGGCCAATGACCTTTGCCGAGTTGCAGCAGTACGCCGAACAGCTGCAAACCAGCGGTATCGAGCCTGGCCCGATCTCGCTGACCATGAACCTGCCGCCGGACCTGTTCCTGATCCGCAGCACCGGCATCGATATGCACCTGAAATACCGCTATACCGCGCCGCGCATTCAGGACGGCTCGCGCCTGAGCGTTAGCCTGAACAACCAGTTCGTGCAGGCCTATTCGCTGGTGCCGGAACACGAGCAGGGCACTCAACTGCTGCGTCTGCCGCTGACCCAGGGGCTGATCGACTCCGACAAGAGCGTCAATATTCCGGCGCTGCGGTTGGGGGCCAGCAACCAGATGCGTTTCGACTTTGATTACACCACGCTGTTGGCCAGTGGGGCGGAAGGGCGTTGCGAGACGTATTCGTTCACCCAAAACCACGCGGTCATCGACGGTTCGTCGACCATTGATTTCTCCGGTTACCGTCACTTTATGGCGATGCCGGATCTGCGCGCCTTCGCCAATGCCGGTTTCCCGTTCAGCCGTCTGGCCGACCTGTCGCAGACGCTGGTGCTGGTCAACAAACAGCCGCAGCCGGCGCAGGTCAGCGCCATGCTGAACGCGCTGGGGATCATCGGCGCCCAAACCGGTTACCCGGCGTTGGCAATGACGCTGAGTGACGACTGGTCGCAGGCCAAAGATCGCGATGCCGATATTCTGATGATCGGCACTATCCCGCCGGAACTGCGGGACGACAAAAAAATCAGTCTGCTGGTGGATGCCACCCAAAGTTGGGTGAAGCAGCCAACGCGTCAGTTGCCGCTGCCGACAATGGATGTATTGCCGGAGGACACCAAACCCGACAGCCAGACCACCATCAGTTCCGAAGGCGCGATGTCGGCGATTATCGGCGTGCAGTCGCCGTTTAACGATCAGCGCAGCATTGTGGCGCTACTGGCCGACAGCCCGCGCGGCTATGATCTGTTGAACACGGCGCTGCTGGACAGCGGCAAGCGTGCGGCGGTGTTTGGCTCGGTGGCGGTGATCCGCGAATCGGGGGTGAACAGCCTGCGCGTGGGCGACGTTTATTATGTCGGTCACCTGCCGTGGTGGGAGCGCATCTGGCACGCGTTGTCGACCCATCCGGTGTTGCTGGCGGTGATTGCGGTAGCGGTGGTGGTGATTCTGGCGCTGATGCTGTGGCGTGGCCTGAAGGCCTTTAGCCGCCGTCGCCTGTCGCCTGAAGATCGGGATTAATCGCCATGTTCGCAACGCTGAAACGCCTGACGTTCGGCATGCTGCTGCTGTGCGCATTCAGCGCGGCGGCGGCCTGCGAGTGGCCGGCCTGGCAACAGTACAAACAGTTTTACATCAGCGACGAAGGACGGGTGATCGACCCCAGCAGCCCGAACCGCATCACCACCTCGGAAGGGCAGAGCTACGGCCTGTTTTTCGCTCTGGTGGCGAACGATCGGCCGACGTTCGACAAGCTGCTGGAATGGACGGAAAACAACCTGGCGGCGGGCGATCTCAGCGCCCATTTACCCGCCTGGCTGTGGGGCGAGGACGATAAAAAGCGCTGGACGGTGCTGGACACGAATACGGCGTCCGATGCCGATCTGTGGATTGCCTACAATCTGCTGGAAGCCGGTCGTTTGTGGAAAAGCAGGCGTTATCAAACTCTGGGTACGCTGCTATTGCAGCGTATCGGTCGCGAAGAAGTGGCCGATATTCCCGGATTGGGGCTGATGCTGCTGCCGGGCAAGGTCGGGTTCGTGGCGGAAGATCGCTGGCGGCTCAATCCGAGCTACCTGCCGCCGCAGCTGCTGGCGCGTTTCGCCGCATTGAACGGCCCATGGCGAGCGATGCAGCAAACCAATCAGCGGCTGTTGCTGGAAACCGCACCGCACGGCTTTTCGCCGGATTGGGCGGTGTGGCAGGTCGGCAAAGGCTGGCAACCGGATACCGTGAAACCGGATATCGGCGGCTATGACGCCATCCGGGTTTATCTGTGGGCCGGCATGCTGGCGGATGATGACGAGCATAAAGCCGCATTGATCAAACAGCTGCTGCCGATGGCGCAATTGACCGCTCAACAGGGCGTTCCGCCGGAAAAAACCGACACCGCCAGCGGTAAAACCAGCGGCGATGGCCCGGTGGGCTTCTCCGCCGCCATGCTGCCGATGTTGGCCAACCAAACGGCTGCGCTGGACGCCCAGCGTCAACGCATCAATCAACACCCTCCGGGCGACGATGCCTATTTCAGCGCCTCTTTGACGCTGTTCGGCCAGGGATGGGATCAACAACGTTATCGTTTTAATCGGCAGGGTGAACTTCAACCCGCCTGGGGCGGCCAATGCGTAACTTCAAAATAAACTGGCTGGGCCTGGTGCCTTTAAGCCTGGCAATGCTGCCGCAGGCGCAGGGGGCGGAAGCCGTCGCGCCGGAACAGTGGTTGCTGGAACAGGTGCGCGTCGGGGAGGCCAGTAACAAGGATGAGCTGGTGCGCCAGTCGCTTTATCGGCTTGAACTGATGGATCCGAATAACCCGGACGTGATTTCAGCGCGCATGCGCCTGGCGTTGCGGCAGGGCAATCAGGCGCTGGCGCAGCAGCAACTGGATAAGCTCAAGCAGATTGCGCCGCAGTCCAGCGCTTATCGCCAGGCGGAAATGAACATGCTGCTGACCCAGCCGGAAACCCGCCAAAAACTGCAACAGGCGCGGCTGATGGCGACCGCCGGCCGTTTGCCGGAGGCGAAAGCGCAGTATGATGATTTGTTCCATGGCGATCCGCCAACGTTGGAACTGGCGGTGGAGTATTGGCGTCTGGTTGCCCGTCTGCCGGGTCAGCAAGCCGCTGCGCTGAAACAGCTACAGTCGCTGGATCAACACTATTCCGGTAACGTGCCGCTGCGCATGTCACTGGCGCGGATGCTGTTCAGCCAGGATCGTGACGCGCAGGCCTATGATTTACTGCAAAAAGTGGCTGCCGATCCCGCCGGACGCGGCGATGCCGCCGATCTGTGGCTGGAAAAGGTTAAAGCCATGCCGGTCAGCCCGCAAAGCGTGGCGGCCCTCAACCGATTCCTCGGCGTATTTGAAACCGGCGATCAGGCGGTCAGCGCTCGGCAGGAACTGGCCCGGCAGCAAGCGTTGTTGTCGGATCCCACCTATCTGGCGCGGGTGCGCGGGTTGGCGCAGGTGGACAAGGGCGGCAGCCGTGCGGCGATCCCCGAATTGAGAAAAGCGCTGGCGGCCTCGCCCAATGATGCCGAAGTGCTGGGGGCGCTGGGCCAGGCCTATTCACGCGCCGGTAATCGCCCCCAGGCGTTGAGCCTGTTCCGTCAGGCGTTGCAGGCCGATAAAGGGGGCAATAACAGCAGTAAATGGCAGAGCCTGATTAAGAGCAACGGTTATTGGCTGGCGATTGACGAAGGCGACAAGGCGCTGAAAGCCGGCAATCTGGCGCTGGCGCAGCAGAAGTACCAGCAGGCCAGCCAGATTGACCGCCGCGACAGCAGTGCGGCGCTCGGCCTGGGTGATGTTGCGGTGGCGCGTAAAGATGACGCCGCCGCTGAAGGTTATTATCAGCAGGCGCTGAGGCTGGAGCCGGGCAACGGCAGTGCGGTGCGCGGCCTGGTGAATATCTACCAGCGTCAGTCGCCGGAAAAGGCGCTGGCCTATCTCAATAGCCTGCCGCGCAGCCAGCAAAACAAGCTGCGCAGTACGCTCGACGGTCTGCAGCTCGATATGCTTAAACAGCAGGCTGACGACTTGGCCGGGCAGCAGCAATGGCATCAGGCGGCGGAAAAATACCGCCGCGCCCAGTTGATGGACCCTGATGACGTCTGGTTGACCTATCACTATGCGCAGACGCTGCGTCAGGCCGGGCAACCGCAACAGGCGGACGCCTTGTTCAGCCGGTTGGCGCGGAAACAGCGTGACAATCCGCAGCAGGCCTATGCTTATGCGTTATACCTCTCCGGCAGCGATCGCGATCGGCAGGCGCTGGATCAGTTGAATACCTTGCCCGCCGCGCAGTGGAACGACAACATGCGCGAGCTGGCGCAGCGGCTGAAAATGCAGGCGACGCTGGAACAGGCCGAACGGCTGCGCGCCGCAGGCGACGAACCTGGCGCGGTAGCCTATCTGCGCCGACAACCGGCGGATACCCGTATCGATCTTCAGTTGGCCGATTGGGCGCTGGCGCGTGGTGAATATGATGCCGCGCTGGCCGATTATCAACGGGTGCGGGCCCGCGAGCCGAGCAACCCGGATGCGCGCTTGGGTGAGGTTGAGGCCTATGTGGCGCAGGGCAAACTCAGCGAAGCGCGTCAGCGCCTGCAAACCGAACCGCAGGAGCCGGAACCTTCCAGCAACAGCGGGCGGCGAGTAGCCAATGCCTGGTATGCCGTTGGGGAGCCGCAGAAAGCGAGCGATATCTTTACCCGACTGAAAACGGCCGCGCAACAGGAGCCGGCGGGGCAGGCGAAAGCGTTGATTTACCGCGATGCGGCCCGGATTGAGCGTGCACAACGGCAGCCTGAACTGGCGCAACAGGATTATAAGCAGGCGATGGTCGCCGGCGGTATCACGCCGACCGTGCCGCAGGATAACGACAGTTACACTTACCTGACGCGCAACAACCCGAGTGACGACTGGCTCAAGCGCGGTATTCGCTCGGACGCGGCGGATCTGTACCGCCAGCAGGATGTCAATGTCACGCTCGATCACGACTACTGGCGTTCCAGCGGTACCGGCGGCATTTCCGACTACAAAGCGCACGACACCATGTTGCAGGTGGACATGCCGCTGTACGACGGGCGGGCCTTCCTGCGGACCGATACCGTGCAACTGGGTGCCGGCAGTTTTTCCTCCGACAGCAGCGGCAAGTATTACGAAACCTTCGGCACCTGCAATACCCAAGGCTGCAGCGGCGACGAGCGTCAGAAAACCACCGGCACCAGCGTGGCGGCCGGTTGGAAAAACGAGAGTTGGGCAGGGGACATCGGTACCACACCGATGGGCTTTGAGGTAGTCGACTGGGTAGGCGGGCTGGCCTACAGCAATGACTGGAACCATATTGGCTGGACGCTGGCGGCTTCGCGCCGGCCGATTTCCAGCTCGCTGCTGGCGTTTGGCGGCACTAAGGATCCGAATACCGGCACCACCTGGGGCGGCGTGCGCGCCACCGGGGTAAGCCTTAGCGCCAGTTACGACCGTGGCGAAGCGCACGGTGTCTGGGCTGACCTCAGCGCGCACCAACTTACCGGCAAAAACGTCGAGGATAACCAGCGCGAGCGGTTTATGGCCGGTTATTACTACAAACTGATCAACGAAGATAACCGCCGCGTCACCGTCGGGTTGAACACCATGCTGTGGCACTATCAAAAGGATTTGAGCGGTTACTCGCTCGGCCAGGGGGGGTATTACAGCCCGCAGCAATATATGTCGCTGGCGGTGCCGGTAAATTATCGCCAGCGTACCGAGAACTGGTCGTGGGAACTGGGCGGATCGGTATCGCTGTCCCATTCGAAAACCAACAGCCAACGGCGTTACCCGCTGCAGGGGCTGATACCGGATTCATTGCCGGACAAGTTCGCGGTGGAAGACGGCAGCTCCTCTTCCGGCGTTGGTTATACTTTGCGGGCGATTGTTGAGCGCCGTCTCAGCTCGCACTGGACACTGGGCGCCGGCATTGATATTCAGCAGGCGAAGGATTATACACCGAGCCACGCATTGATTTATCTACGCTATTCGTTGGCGGGCTGGCAGGGCGACCTCGATTTGCCGCCGCAGCCGCTTACGCCTTACGCCGACTTCAAATAACCCGGCTCAGTCAGATTCGGAGTGTCGGACACAGGGTAGTTTTGCTACCCTGTGTTAAGGCTGCGTCCTGCCATTTTCCGCCACCGGCGCGCATGTGCCGGGGCGAGATAGGGCCTTTCGATTAAGAAAAGACTGAAACCCGCAGTTTTCTTGGTTCTGCCATGGGTATGGCAAGATAAAAACGGCAGACAATCGAGTATACTCGGACCGGTCCGAAGGGGGCTAGGATACTTCTTAACCTCTTTTTTATTTCAGCCCGAATTAGCGGAGAGCAGGTTTGCGGGTCAGGCGTTCATTAACGATTAAACAGATGGCAACGGTGTCCGGTGTGGCGCTGGTGACGATCTGCATATTTATCGTGATCCAGTTATTCCACTTTGTGCAGCAGCGCAGGGATGACTATGCCCAGCAACTGGAAAACATTGCTCATTCCGTACGCCAACCGCTAGCGGAAGCCGTGCTGCGCATGGACGTGCCGGAAACCAAGCGGGTGCTGAACACCTTGCTGCCGGTGGGCATATTGACCCGTGCGGATATCGTGCTGCCGAATGAATTCCAGGCATTGCACGCCAATTTCCCACCGGAACGCCCGGTGCCTACGTTGATCGCCCGCCTCTTCGAGTTGCCGATACAAATTTCTGTTCCGCTCTATTCGCTGGAGCGTGTGCCTGCCAATCCGCAGCCTCTGGCCTATCTGGTGCTGCAGGCCGATTCGTTCCGCATGTACCAATTCATTCTCAGCATGTTGTCGACCATGTTGTCGACCTATTTGCTGCTGGCGTTGATTTTGTCGGTCGCGATCAGCTGGTGTATGAACCGGCTGATGGTGCATCCGCTGCGCGCAATGGCGAAAGAGCTGGAAAATATTTCGCAGGACGAAGCGCCTTATCACCAACTGATGCTGCCGGCCCTGCACCAGGACGATGAACTGGGGTTGTTGGTGCGCAATTACAATCGCAATCAGCAACGGTTGGCCAAAGCCTATGCCGAGATGAGCCGCCTGAGCACGCGCCACCCGGTAACCGGGCTGCCTAACCAGGCGCTGTTTACCGCCTTGCTGGAACAGCATATCGCCTCCAGCCTGCGGCCCGATCGCTTTAACCTGCTGGTCATCGGCATTGAGACGCTGCATGAGGCCTCCGGCGTGCTCAACCCGGCGATGCGCGAAGCGCTGTTGCTGGCGTTGGCGAAGAAGCTGCGTGAATGTCTTGATGAGAACGGCGTGCTGGCGCAACTGAGCAACACCGAATTCGCTATTTTGGCCAAAGGCGTCGAGCGACCGTTCCACGCCATGCAGCTGGCGCGCCGCATCATGGCGCAGATCAATGCGCCGCTGAGCCTGCAGGAAATGCCGTTGCGGCCAAGTGCCAGCATCGGTATCGCCCACTATCTCAATGTGGGGGAGAGTGCGGAACAACTGCTGCGCAGCGCCACTTCGGCGATGATGTCGGCGCATCGTGAAGGCAAGAACCAGATCCTGTTCTTTGAGCCAAGCCTGACGGAACGCACCCAAAAGCGCCTGACGCAGGAAAGTGAAATCCTGCACGCCATTGAGCAACGCCGCTTCACCCTGTTTTTGCAGCCGCAGATGGACATGCAGTCCAATGCGGTGATCGGCGCCGAGGCGCTGCTGCGTTGGCAGCAGTACGACGGCAGTTTTACTCTGCCGGCAGACGTCATTCCGTTAGCCGAGGAGCTTGGCGTGATTGTGCCGCTCGGCAACTGGGTGCTGGAGGAGTCCTGCCGCATTCTGGCGGACTGGCAGACCAGAGGCATTACGCTGCCGTTGGCGGTCAATATTTCCGCCACCCAGATGCAGCATGAAGACTTTATCCCACACCTGAAGAGCATGTTGGCGCAGCATCATATTGATCCGCGCAAGCTGCTGCTGGAAATTACCGAAACGGTGCGCATTGACGATCTCGATCGTGCGTTGGCGCTGTTGCGGGAACTACACGACCTGGGGCTGTCGATTGCGCTGGACGATTTTGGCATGGGATATTCCAGTCTTAATTACCTTAACCGCCTGAAATGCCTGCCGATCGATTTGATTAAAATCGACAAGAGTTTTATTCAGGGATTGCCGGCGGATGACGCGATGGTGCGTATCGTCAGTTCGATTTCTGAGGTGCTGCATCTGCCGGTGATGGCCGAAGGCGTCGAAAATGCCGGGCAGCGCGACTGGCTGTTGCAGCACGGTATTCACAGTGGTCAGGGGTTCCTGTTTGCCCGTCCGTTGCCGCGTGCGGAATTTGAAGCGCAGTTCTGCCAACTGCCTGCTTAAGCTCTCCACCTTCGCCTTTCGCTTCGGGCGGCGCGTGCGTCGCCCGTTGCATATCCTGCCCAAAAAGCGTTGATTATCAGCTACCCCTTTTGCGTTAGTGCAAAGAAATAGTTACGCAATTCGCCGCCATACATTCGAGCTGGCGCGTTTCAGCTCTTAAATTCGTATCAACATGTGTCTGTGGCTGCAACAAATTATTTCCATGTTGTTATGTGGGTGTTATTTTCCGCGCAAGCGATGAACAGGCGAGATAACTAGACTACCGCCTGGTGCGTGTCTTCCCCCCCAAAGGATGTTCATATGAAAATCACTATCTTTAAGAGCCTCTATTTTCAGGTGCTGACGGCGATTACGCTGGGCGTCCTGCTTGGCCATTTCTATCCTGAGATTGGCGCACAGATGAAACCTCTGGGCGATGGATTCGTTAAGCTGATCAAGATGATCATTGCGCCGGTGATTTTCTGTACCGTGGTGACCGGCATCGCGGGCATGGAGAGCATGAAAGCCGTAGGCCGCACCGGTGCGATCGCACTGCTCTATTTTGAAATTGTCAGCACCCTGGCGCTGCTGATTGGCCTGCTGATCGTCAACGTGGTACAGCCGGGTGCGGGGATGAACATCGATCCGGGCACGCTGGACGCCAAAGCGGTGGCGGTATACGCCGAACAGGCTCAGCAGCAGGGTATCATTCCGTTCCTGCTGGACATCATTCCCGGCAGCGTCATCGGCGCTTTCGCCAGCGGCAACATTCTGCAGGTGCTGCTGTTTGCCGTGCTGTTCGGTTTCGCCCTGCATCGCCTGGGTGATAAAGGCCAGTTGATCTTCAACGTGATCGACAGTTTCTCGCGCGTTATTTTCGGCATCATCAATATGATCATGCGCCTGGCGCCGCTGGGTGCGTTCGGGGCAATGGCGTTCACCATCGGCAAGTATGGCGTGGGTACGCTGCTGCAACTCGGCCAGTTGATTGCCTGCTTCTATATTACCTGCGTACTGTTCGTGGTGGTGGTGCTTGGCACCATTGCTCGCGCCAATGGTTTCAGCATTTTCAAATTTGTTCGCTATATCAAAGAAGAGTTGCTGATTGTGCTCGGGACCTCTTCTTCCGAGTCGGTGCTGCCGCGCATGCTCGACAAAATGGAAAAGCTGGGCTGTAAAAAATCGGTGGTGGGGTTGGTTATCCCGACCGGTTATTCCTTTAACCTGGACGGCACCTCGATCTACCTGACCATGGCGGCGGTATTTATCGCTCAGGCGACCAATACCCATATGGATATCGTGCATCAGGTGACTCTGCTGGTGGTGCTGTTGCTGTCCTCGAAAGGGGCTGCCGGGGTGACCGGTAGCGGCTTTATCGTGTTGGCTGCCACCATTTCCGCAGTGGGCCATCTGCCACTGGCCGGTCTGGCGCTGATTCTGGGCATTGACCGCTTTATGTCCGAAGCCCGTGCGCTGACCAATCTGGTCGGTAACGGTGTGGCAACCGTGGTGGTGGCGAAATGGTGCAAACAGCTGGATGAAAAACAGCTGAAAGACACCTTGTCCAACAAGCACGGCGAAGGTGCCGATAAAACACTGCCTTTTGCCTGATTTTAGCTTCAAATCACCGGCTGCGGCCGTAGCCGGTGACATTTTGTTCCCCCGAGTAACTCATTCTTGCATTAAAAACCCGACTATCCATTATTTTTCACTTCAATGAGTGACATCCGCAAAGGCATGCGGTCTAACAGAGTGGTACACTTTCTGCTTTCCGCCCCACTGTGAAACTCAGGGCGTATTTGTAGGCTGTACGACACAGCCTAATATTCCGGTGAATGGAATATCCGCATTTGTATACAGAAATTGGATAGTAATTAAGTAGGGGTTCACATGCAGGGCACCAGAATTCATCTTATAGTCGGTGGGCTGTTGTTGGCTGCCGCCAACGGCAGCGTGCAGGCTGAAGCACTACAACCCGATCCTGCCTGGCAGCAGGGTAAGCTCGACAACGGGTTTTCATGGCAGATACTTGATACGCCGCAGCGACCTAGCGATCGCGTCGAGCTACGGTTGATGGTCAATACCGGCTCGCTGGTGGAGTCTTCCCAGCAGATTGGTTTTGCCCACCTGCTGCCACGCCTGTCGCTGGCGCGCAGCGAAAGCTTTACGCCACCGCAGTTGCGCTCGCTGTGGCAACAGAGTGTGGACAGCGAGCGGCCTTTGCCGCCGGCGATCAGCTCTTACGATTTCACCCTTTATAATCTCAGCCTGCCGAATAACCGCCCAGATTTGCTGAAAGAAGCGCTGGCGTGGCTTTCCGATACCACCGGCAAGCTGGCGATTGACGAACATACCGTGCATGCGGTGATGAACTCCAGCGTCGACCCGGTCGGTACTTTCCCGCCGAACCCCAAAGATGCCTGGTGGCGTTATCGCCTGAAAGGCTCGACGCTGCTGGCGCACGATCCGGCCCAGCCGGTGAAACGGCCGGTGAATATCGATCAACTGAAGAAGTTCTACCAGCAATGGTACACGCCGGACGCGATGACGCTGTACGTGGTGGGTAAAGTGGACAGCCGCAGCCTGGGCGAGCAAATCAACAAAGCCTTCTCGCCGCTGAAAGGGAAACGTGAAACGCCGGCCACCATGCCGACGTTGACGCCGTTGCCGCCGCAGCCGGTCAGCCTGATCAGCGAGCAGGTGAAGCAGGATACGTTGTCGATCATGTGGGACGCGCCATGGCACCCGATCCGCGATTCGCAGAACCTTAGCCGTTACTGGCGCAGCGATATCGCCCGCGAGGCGCTGTTCTGGCATCTTCAGCAGGTGCTGGAAAAGAGTGACCAGAAAAACCTGCATCTGGGCTTCGATTGCCGCGTGCAGTACCAGCGCGGCCAGTGCGGCATTCACCTTGATACGCCGAACAACAATCTGAACAACAGCCTGGGCTTTATCGCCCGCGAGTTGGCCAGCGTGCGTAACAATGGGTTGTCGCAGGATGAGTTTAACGGCCTGTTGGCGCAGAAGAACGATCAACTGAGCAAGTTGTTTGCCACCTACGCCCGCACCGACACTGACGTGCTGATGAGCCAGCGTCTGCGTTCGCAACAAAGCGGCGTTGTGGACATCGCGCCGGAACAGTATCAGAAGCTGCGTCAGGAGTTCCTCTCCGGATTAACGCTGGAAGCACTGAACCAGGAGCTGAAGCTTCAGCTCTCGCAAGATGCGACGCTGGTATTGATGCAGCCGAAGGGCGAGCCGGAAATGAGCATGAAGCAGTTACAGGAAACCTATAACGGCATTATGGCACCGGCACCGGCGGTGGTGACGGAAGAGGCCAAGCCGACCGACACCGCTCCGGCACCGGAGACCAGCGCACAGTAAAAGCGGAGGGGGCGGCTTGCCCCCTCAGTTGCGGTACAGTACCTTGATGATGTGGTAGCCGAACTGGGTTTTCACCGGACCATAAGGTTTCAGCAACGGGATGCTGAACACCGCTTTATCAAAGGCCGCCACCATGGTGCCCTTGTTGAATTCGCCCAAGGCGCCGCCGTTGCGCTTTGACGGGCAGCTTGAATATTTGCGCGCCAGCGTGTCGAAGCTGACGCCACGCTTCAGCTTGGCCAGCAGATCGTTGGCCAGTTTTTCGTTATCTACCAGAATGTGCAGGGCGCACGCCGTCTTTGCCATGGTATTGCCTTATCGATACAGAAATTGTGCCGAGTATACCCGTTAAATCTCATCGGCGCTTTCTGCTACAATCCCCTTCCACGTGATAAAGTCGAGCAATAAAGCGCCATGCGATTAAACCCCAGCCAACAACAAGCCGTCGAATTCGTTACCGGGCCTTGCCTGGTGCTGGCCGGTGCAGGTTCCGGCAAGACGCGCGTCATCACCAATAAAATCGCTCACCTGATCCACAACTGTGGGTATCAGGCGCGGCATATCGCCGCCGTGACCTTTACCAACAAGGCGGCGCGTGAGATGAAAGAGCGTGTGGCGCAAACCATGGGGCGCAAAGAAGCGCGCGGGCTGATGATTTCCACTTTCCACACGCTGGGCCTGGAAATCATCAAGCGTGAATACGTCGCGCTGGAGATGAAGTCCAACTTCTCGCTGTTCGACGATCAGGATCAGCTGGCGTTGTTGAAAGAGCTGACTGAAAAATGGCTGGAGAATGACAAAACGCTGGTGGCGCAGCTGATTTCCACTATCTCCAACTGGAAAAATGATCTGGTCGATCCCAAAAAGGCGATGGAGCTGGCGCGCTCCGAGCGCGACAAGCTGTTTGCTCATTGCTACGGCCTGTATCACGCCCATATGAGGGCGTGTAACGTGCTGGATTTCGACGATTTGATCCTGTTGCCGACCTTACTGCTGCAGCGTAATGAAGAAGTGCGCGAGCGTTGGCAAAACCGTATTCGTTATCTGTTGGTGGATGAGTATCAGGACACCAATACCAGCCAGTATGAACTGGTAAAACTGCTGGTGGGTAACCGCGCGCGCTTTACCGTGGTGGGGGACGATGACCAGTCGATCTACTCCTGGCGCGGCGCGCGGCCGCAAAATCTGGTGTTGCTGAAGGAAGACTTCCCGGCGCTGCAGGTGATCAAGCTGGAGCAGAACTACCGCTCCAGCGAACGTATCCTGAAAGCGGCGAATATTCTGATCGCCAATAACCCGCACGTGTTTGAAAAACGGCTATTTTCCGAGCTGGGCTACGGTGAAGAGCTGAAAGTGGTGACTGCGAATAACGAGGATCACGAGGCCGAGCGAGTCGTGGGGGAACTGATTGCTCACCACTTCGTGAAGAAAACCAATTACGGCGATTATGCGATTCTTTATCGCGGTAACCATCAGTCGCGGCTGTTTGAAAAAATGCTGATGCAGAACCGTATTCCTTACAAGATTTCTGGCGGCACCTCGTTTTTCTCGCGGCCGGAAATCAAGGATCTGCTGGCCTATCTGCGCGTGCTGACCAACCAGGATGACGACAGCGCTTTCCTGCGTATCGTCAATACGCCAAAACGTGAAATTGGCCCGGCAACGTTGCAAAAGCTGGGTGAGTGGGCCAATCAGCGCAACAAAAGCCTGTTTCGCGCCAGTTTCGATCTGGGGCTGAGTCAGCATCTGACCGGCCGCGGGCTGGAGTCGCTGCAACGCTTCACCCATTGGCTGGACGGTATCGCCCAACTGGCGGAGCGTGAGCCGGTGGCCGCGGTGCGCGACCTGATCCACGGTGTGGATTATGAAAGCTGGCTGTTTGAAACGTCACCCAGCCCGAAAGCCGCCGAAATGCGCATGAAAAACGTCAACACCTTGTTTGGCTGGATGACGGAAATGCTCGAAGGTAGCGAGCTGGATGAGCCAATGACGCTGACCCAGGTGGTAACGCGCTTTACCTTGCGGGACATGATGGAACGCGGTGAAAGCGATGAAGAGCTGGATCAGGTGCAACTGATGACGCTGCATGCCTCCAAAGGGCTGGAGTTCCCTTATGTGTTCCTGGTGGGGATGGAGGAGGGATTATTGCCGCATCAGAGCAGCATCGATGAGGATAATGTCGATGAAGAGCGGCGTTTGGCCTATGTGGGGATCACCCGTGCCCAAAAAGAGCTGATTTTTACGCTGTGCCGTGAGCGCCGCCAATATGGCGAGTTGGTGCGGCCGGAACCGAGCCGTTTCTTGCTGGAACTGCCGCAGGATGACCTGGCTTGGGAAAGCGAACGTAAGGTGGTCAGCCCGCAGGAGCGGATGCAAAAAGGGCAGAGCCATTTGGCCAATATTCGCGCGCAGCTGGCCAAGGCCAAAGGCGAAGGCTAAAAAGAAAGGGCGCAATGTGCGCCCTTGGCGTTTGATGACAAGGTGGTCTTTGAACCCGAGATACCCGGGCCTAGCGCACCGAGGGGCCATTATGGGACACATCAGTGTGTCCCACCCTGCGGGCCGACATGAAGTCGTTCCAATTTGCTCCCGGCAAATTGGTCGACGGCCAAGGCCGTTACGACCCCTTCGGCACGCTCTCCCTAATAACGGGCTTTGTCAGCAGTCTGAAAGGGCGCTTGGCGTCCTTGTCATATCAACGTTGTTCTTCCAGCATCAGCGGCCAGTGCACATAGCTTTGCCAGTGGCTTTCCTGATCCAGCGCCTCTGCACGCAGCGGGTGCTGTTCCAGCCAGCCTGACGGCAGGATCACCGTCAGTTCGTCATCGTTATTGGCGCGCAGGCGCACCGCAGGCAGCGTGTCGTCGCGGCGTCGGCTGGCAAAGATGATGGCCAGCCGCAAAATGCGGCATAAACGTTGCGCCATACGCGGCGGCAGGGCATTTTGCTGGCTCAGCAGCGGCAGATCGATAGGGTTGCTCTGGTTTTGCAGCAACGTAGCCAACAGCTTTTTTTGCGCCGGTGTGAAACCGGGTAAATCCAGATGACGGATCAGGTAGGCGGCGTGTTGCGGCGCCTGCTTGAAATCAACGCTGAGGCCGATTTCGTGGATCAGGCAGGCGCTGTGCAATAACTCGCGACATCGTGCGTCCAACTGCCACTCATTGCTCACCTGCTGCGAGAAGTTGGCAGCCAGTTGGCTGACGCGCTCGGCCTGTTCGGTATCCAGCAGGTAGCGCCGTTGCAGATTGCGAATGGTACGGCTGCGAATATCCTGTTCAACCGGCAGATGCAGCATGCCGTAAACCAGCCCTTCGCGTAGCGCGCCGCCGGCCAGCATCATGCTTTCAATGCCCAGTTCCTGGAAAATCGCCAGCAGGATCGACAGCCCACTTGGAAACACCAGTGCGCGCTCCAGCGTCAACCCTTCGATTTCCAGCTCTTCCAGCTTGCCGCACTGAATGGCGCGCTGTTTCAACTGGCGCAGCTTGGGCAGGGTGATACGCTCATCCATGCCTTGCGCCACCATGATTTCCTGCAACGCCTGTACGGTGCCGGAAGCGCCGACGCAGATTTGCCAGCCGTGCTGACGCAGGTGCGGCACTATTGGACGCACCATTTCGCGTGCGGCCTGTTCGGCGCGTTCGAAATTTTCCTGCCCCAGATTGCGATCGCTGAAGAAACGCTCCAGCCAGGTGACACAGCCCATAGACAGGCTGTATAGCTGGGCGGCCTGAGCGCCGGTACCGGTAACCAACTCGGTACTGCCACCGCCGATATCGACCACCAAACGCTGGTCCGGTCCGCCGGTGGTATGGGCAACGCCATGATAAATCAGGCGCGCTTCTTCCTCACCGCTGATCACCTGGATCGGACAACCGAGAATTTGCTCGGCGGTCTGCAGGAATTCATCGGCATTTGACGCCAGACGCAGCGTGGCTGTAGCGACCACACGAATCTGGGCGCGAGGGATGTCCTGCAAGCGTTCGGAGAACAGCTTCAGGCATTGCCAACCGCGCTGCATGGCGTCATGCGACAGGTGATTGTTCTGATCCAGCCCGGCCGCCAGACGCACTTTACGCTTGATGCGCGCCAGGGTCTGAATGCTGCCGGCCACTTCCCGTACCACCAGCATGTGGAAGCTGTTGGAGCCGAGGTCGATAGCGGCATAGAGCGTGCTGGAACTGAGCATGGTTATCAGCCTGGACGTTTACGGTTATTGCGTGGCGCGCTGCCACCGCGACGCGGTGCGGAATTACGGCGTGGGCCGTTGCCGCCGCGTGGACGCGCAAGGCGTTTCGGCGCAGGCAGGTCAGTCAGCAACGCGTCGCTGTTGTACTTGCTCACCGGAATGCTGTGGCCGGTATAGGTTTCGATCGCCGGCAGGTTGAGTGCGTACTCTTCGCAGGCCAGGCTGATGGAATGACCGCTTTCGCCGGCACGGCCGGTACGACCGATGCGGTGAACATAGTCTTCGCAGTCGTCAGGCAGATCGTAGTTGAATACGTGTGTAACCAGCGGGATGTGCAGGCCGCGGGCGGCGACGTCGGTGGCGACCAGAATATCGAGGTTGCCCTTGGTGAAGTCTTCCAGAATACGCAGGCGTTTTTTCTGCGCCACATCGCCGGTCAGCAGGCCTACGCGGTGCCCGTCGGCCGCCAAATGGCCCCAGACGTCTTCACAGCGATGCTTGGTGTTGGCGAAGATGATGCAGCGGTCCGGCCACTCTTCTTCGATCAGCGTCTGCAGCAGGCGCATCTTTTCTTCGTTGGACGGGTAGAACAATTCTTCTTGAATGCGGTGGCCGGTTTTCTGTTCCGGTTCCACTTCAACATATTCAGCGTTGTTCATCTGCTCGAAAGCCAGTTCGCGTACGCGATAGGACAGGGTGGCAGAGAACAGCATGTTCAGGCGTTGATCGACCGCAGGCATGCGGCGGAACAGCCAGCGAATGTCTTTGATAAAGCCCAGATCGTACATGCGATCGGCTTCGTCCAGCACTACGACCTGGATCGCGCCCAGATCGATGTAGTTCTGTTTGGCGTAATCGATTAAACGACCGGTAGTACCCACCAGGATATCCACGCCGCTTTCCAGCACTTTCAGCTGTTTGTCGTAGCCGTCGCCGCCGTAAGCCAGGCCAAGTTTCAGGCCGGTGGACTGGGACAGGGCTTCCGCATCGGAGTGGATCTGCACCGCCAGTTCACGCGTTGGCGCCATGATCAAGGCACGCGGCTGGTTGGTCTGGCGATCCTGTTTCGCCGGGTTAGAAAGCAAATAGTGAAAAGTAGACGCTAAAAATGCCAACGTCTTTCCGGTACCGGTTTGCGCCTGACCTGCAACGTCACGCCCGGAGAGCGTGAGCGGCAATGCTAACGCCTGGATAGGCGTGCAATGGTGAAACCCTTTTTTTTCAAGGGCTTCAAGGACTAACGGGTGCAGGGCGAAGTCGGAAAACTTCTGTTCGGTCAAGTGTGTTTTGCTCATAGTGTGGTAGAATATCAGCTAACTATTGCTTTACGAAAGCACATCCGTTGAAATAAACGCGGTGAAATAAAATCACCTTGGGTTGGTTAATGCTACACCAACAAGGTAGACATACATCCTGTGGAGTAGAACATGAGCGATAAAATTATTCACCTGACTGACAGCAGCTTCGACACCGACGTGCTACAAGCTGAAGGGGCAATCCTGGTCGATTTCTGGGCTGAATGGTGTGGGCCGTGCAAGATGATTGCTCCGATTCTGGATGAAATTGCCGTTGAGTTCGAAGGCAAGTTGACCATCACCAAGCTGAATATCGACCAAAACCCGGCAACCGCACCTAAGTACGGTATCCGCGGTATCCCGACGCTGTTGTTGTTCAAAAACGGTGAAGTGGCAGCGACCAAGGTGGGCGCACTGTCCAAAGGTCAGCTCAAAGATTTCCTTAACGCGAATCTGTAATCTGGCGTAACGTCCTGTATCCTATGGGTTTAAAGCAACAGTCAACAACGCTGTCGCTTCAGAGACAATGGGGATATTCAGGCGTCTGGCGGGGATTTAAATTCACCGCTAGACGCCTGCCAATAAGCGTGTTAAGTTTAGCCACACTGCATATAGAACTTGCCCGAAGTTTTAAATCTAAAGAGTTTGAATCTAAAGCTATACTCTGTGCTGAACCGCTGGTGTTGAAAGTAAAATGAACTCAACCCGTGTTTTAGCAATCAAACGGTTTTGCAAAATCAATTTTAAGGTACCTTCGATCTTAAGCCGTCAATGCGCGCGTCTCCTGTAAGCCATTTCTTACCTTGACAGCTAGCGCCCGGTGGTCGAACGTCCAGTAAACAGGCACGTATCACGCTGCCATACCATTCACGATAGAAGTTCGAGACACACCCCGAGTTTAAGAACCCACCACTATGAATCTTACCGAATTAAAGAATACGCCGGTTTCTGAGCTGATTACTCTCGGCGAAAATATGGGGCTGGAAAACCTTGCCCGTATGCGCAAGCAGGACATTATCTTCTCCATCCTTAAGCAGCATGCGAAAAGTGGAGAAGATATCTTCGGCGATGGCGTGTTGGAGATATTGCAGGATGGATTTGGTTTCCTCCGCTCTGGAGACAGTTCCTACCTTGCAGGCCCCGACGACATCTACGTATCCCCTAGCCAAATCCGCCGTTTCAACCTCCGTACAGGTGACTCCGTTTCCGGTAAGATTCGTCCGCCAAAAGAAGGCGAGCGCTATTTTGCCCTGTTGAAAGTTAACGAAGTCAACTACGACAAACCGGAAAATGCCCGCAGCAAGATCCTGTTCGAGAACTTAACCCCACTGCATGCCAACTCCCGTCTGCGGATGGAACGTGGCAACGGTTCAACCGAAGACCTGACAGCACGCGTGCTGGACCTGGCTTCTCCGATTGGCCGTGGTCAGCGTGGTCTGATTGTTGCTCCACCAAAAGCCGGTAAAACCATGCTGCTGCAGAACATTGCGCAGAGCATCGCGTACAACCATCCAGACTGTGTGCTGATGGTACTGCTGATCGACGAGCGTCCGGAGGAAGTGACCGAGATGCAGCGTCTGGTGAAGGGTGAAGTCATCGCCTCTACCTTTGACGAGCCGGCTTCCCGTCACGTGCAGGTTGCGGAAATGGTGATCGAAAAGGCCAAGCGTCTGGTTGAGCACAAGAAAGACGTTATCATCCTTCTTGACTCTATCACCCGTTTGGCGCGTGCCTACAACACCGTGGTTCCGGCTTCCGGTAAAGTGTTGACCGGTGGTGTGGATGCCAACGCCCTGCATCGTCCTAAGCGTTTCTTCGGTGCGGCACGTAACGTTGAGGAGGGCGGTAGCCTGACCATCATCGCTACCGCGCTGGTAGATACCGGCTCCAAAATGGACGAGGTTATCTACGAAGAGTTCAAAGGTACCGGCAACATGGAATTGCATCTGGCGCGTAAAATCGCCGAGAAGCGCGTATTCCCTGCGATCGACTACAACCGCTCCGGTACCCGTAAAGAAGAGTTACTCACCACGTCTGAAGAACTGCAAAAAATGTGGATCCTGCGTAAAATCATTCACCCAATGGGCGAGATTGATGCGATGGAGTTCCTCATTAACAAGTTGGCCATGACCAAGACCAACGATGAATTCTTCGATATGATGAAGCGCTCATAATGACGATGCGCTCATAATTGAGTAAAAAATTCAGAGAACGCCACGCCTAGTCGTGGCGTTTTTTGCATTTGGCGGATACGATAAGTAACAGAAATGGAAATGTAAGTTTTTTGTGACTTACTGAGAATTCATCTTATTTGCGGTCGGCGTTTTGCCGCTCGCGCTTTGTTGCTGTCGAAACGGCGGGCACACACACATTGGCGTAAGAATGAATGGCTGTTGTCATAGGAAATGACTGAAAGGTAGCGGGATCCCATGGCGCAACCTGTCGCCCGTGTTAAGCTGCCTTATCTTCTACAGAGATCTGTTAACTGTGAACTTACTCACTATGAGTACTGAAATTCTATTTGTTTTCCTGTTTTCTTTGGCGTTTCTCTTTGTTGCCCGTAAAGCAGCAAAACGTATTGGCCTGGTTGATAAACCCAATTACCGTAAACGTCATCAGGGGTTAATTCCTCTTGTCGGCGGTATTTCCGTTTATGCCGGGTTGTGCTTTGCCTTCCTTATCTCTGACCAAACGATTGCGCACGGTAAACTTTACCTCACCTGTGCGGGTATATTGGTGTTCGTTGGTGCTCTCGACGATCGTTTCGATATCAGCGTGAAAATTCGCGCGTTGGTTCAGGCATTGGTTGGCATTGCGATGATGGTCTTCGCCGGGCTCTATCTGCGCAGTTTCGGCCATGTGCTGGGCGACTGGGAAATGCAGTTGGGGCCTTTCGGCTATCTGGTCACGCTGTTTGCCGTTTGGGCGGCGATTAATGCCTTTAACATGGTGGACGGCATTGACGGTCTGCTGGGGGGGCTTTCGTGCGTTTCTTTCGGCGCGCTGGGTGTTTTGCTGTACCTGAGCGGCCACTCTGATTTGGCTTTTTGGTGCTTCGCGATGATTGCCACCATCGTTCCCTATATCCTGCTTAACCTCGGTATTCTTGGCCGCCGGTATAAGGTATTTATGGGGGATGCAGGCAGTACGCTGATCGGCTTCACTGCCATCTGGTTGTTGCTGCAAAGTTCGCAGGGTAAAGTCCATTCCATCAATCCGGTTACCGCCCTGTGGATTATCGCTATTCCGCTGATGGACATGATTGCGATCATGTACCGTCGCTTACGCAAGGGGATGAGCCCCTTCTCCCCCGATCGTCAACACATTCACCATTTGATTATGCGTGCAGGTTTTACGCCGCGGCAGGCTTTCGTGCTGATTACCCTGGCGGCAGCGCTGCTGGCGGCAATCGGCGTGCTTGGCGAGTGTCTTACTTTTGTCCCTGAATGGGTGATGTTGGCATTGTTTTTGCTTGCCTTCTTCTTGTACGGTTATTGCATCAAACGCGCCTGGCGTGTTGCACGTTACATTAAGCGTATCAAGCGCCGCTTACGGCGTTCGACCGACAATAAGCAAGTATCTTAACCAGAGGCTTTTGGGCAGTGATGAATCCAGAAACAACGTCTGACAAGAATATCCCGGCAGTGGATAACGAACTCGATATCCGCGGCCTGTGTCGTACCCTGTGGCGCGGCAAGCAATGGATTATCGGCACTGCGGCATTGTTCGCTGTGGTTGCGCTGGTCGTATCCTACCTGGTGAAACAGGAATGGAGCGCCGCGGCGATTACCGATCGGCCAACGGTGAATGCGCTGGGGGGCTATTATTCCCAGCAGCAATTCCTGCGTAATCTGGATGTGCGCACTCTGCCGGCGGTCTCGACTGAGCAGCCGGGCATTGCTGACGAAGCCTATAATGAATTCATTATGCAATTGGCGGCGTACGATACGCGTCGCGATTTCTGGCTGCAGAGCGATTATTACAAACAGCGTCAGGAAGGTGATGCGCGCGCCGATGCGGCATTACTTGATGAACTGATTAACAACGTTCAGTTCACGCCGCGCGATGACAAAAAAGTACCCAACGACGGCGTGAAGCTGACGGCGGAAACTGCGGCGGATGCCAATCACCTGCTGCGCCAGTACGTGGCATTTGCCAGCCATCGCGCAGCCCAGCACCTGAATGAAGAAATCCAGGGCGCATGGGCTGCCCGCACGACGTCGATGAACGCGCAGGTGAAGCGTCAGGAAGCGGTGGCGGAGGCGGTTTACAAGCGTGAGCTGAACACGATTGAGCAGGCGCTGAAAATCGCCGAGACGCAGGGTATCAGCCGGACTCAAACCGATACGCCGGCCGAACAACTGCCAGATTCCGATCTGTTCCTGCTGGGGAAACCTATGTTGCAGGCGCGTCTGGAAGGGCTGCAGGCGTCAGGGCCAACTTACGATCTGGATTACGATCAAAATCGTGCGATGCTGTCGACATTGAATGTTGGCCCGACGCTGGATGAGAAATTTCAGACTTACCGCTATTTGCGGACCCCGGAAGAACCGGTAAAACGTGACAGCCCGCGGCGGGTATTCTGGTTGATCATGTGGGGCGCGATGGGCGCTTTGGTTGGCGCAGGTATTGCCCTGGTGCGTCGCCCGCGTAATTAAAAATAATATAATAATTCGCTTATGGGCGTGCGAACGCCCAATTCGCAGGTATGCCTGCGGTTAACCGACCAAAAGAGATTCGCTGTGAAAGTGTTGACTGTTTTCGGCACCAGGCCTGAAGCCATCAAAATGGCACCGCTGGTACATGCCCTGGCTCAGGATGAAGCCTTTGAATCAAGAGTCTGCGTAACGGCACAGCATCGTGAGATGTTGGATCAAGTATTACGGTTATTTGAAATCGTGCCGGATTACGATCTGAACATCATGAAGCCCGGCCAGGGACTGAGTGAGATTACCTGCCGTATTTTGGAAGGCCTGAAAGGCGTTCTGGAAGAATTCAAGCCGGATGTAGTGCTGGTCCACGGTGACACGACCACCACACTGGCAACCAGTCTGGCGGCTTTTTATCAGCGTATCCCGGTCGGACACGTGGAGGCGGGCTTGCGCACTGGCGATCTTTACTCGCCGTGGCCGGAAGAGGCCAACCGCAAGCTGACCGGCCATCTGGCGATGTATCATTTTGCACCGACGGAAAATTCACGCCAGAACCTGCTGCGTGAACTGTTGCCGGACGATCATATTTTCGTTACCGGCAACACGGTTATCGATGCGCTGTTCTGGGTGCGCGATCGGGTAATGGGCGATGCCGCATTGCATGACAGCCTGGCGCAGCGCTACCCGTTCCTTGATGCCAGCAAGAAATTGATCCTGGTGACCGGCCACCGTCGCGAAAGCTTTGGCGGCGGGTTTGAGCGGATTTGCAGCGCACTGGCGGAAATTGCCCGCACCCATCCTGACGTACAGGTGGTGTACCCGGTGCATCTCAACCCGAACGTCAGCGAGCCGGTCAACCGCATTCTGAAAGGGATCGATAACATCATCCTGATCGATCCGCAGGATTACTTGCCCTTTGTGTATTTGATGGCTAACGCTTATATGATCCTGACCGACTCCGGCGGTATCCAGGAAGAGGCGCCGTCGTTGGGCAAGCCTGTGCTGGTCATGCGTGACACTACCGAACGGCCGGAAGCGGTGGATGCGGGCACGGTCCGCCTGGTCGGCACTGACGTGGCTAAAATTGTTGATGCGGTTACCCGGCTGTTGACGGACGAAAAGGAATATCACGCCATGAGTCGGGCGCATAACCCTTACGGTGACGGGCATGCCTGCCAGCGTATTCTCGCAGCTTTGAAGAATCATCAGGTGACACTATGAGTTTTAACACTATTTCGGTTATCGGCCTGGGGTACATCGGTCTGCCAACGGCGGCGGCGTTTGCCTCGCGCAAGAAAAAAGTGGTGGGCGTAGATGTTAACCAGCATGCGGTAGACACCATTAACCGCGGCGCGATTCATATCGTTGAGCCCGATCTGGATAAAGTGGTTAAAGAGGCCGTCGACGGCGGTTATCTGCAAGCGGTGACCAAACCCTTGGCCGCAGATGCTTTTCTGATTGCGGTACCGACGCCGTTTAAAGGCGATCATGAGCCAGACCTGGCTTATGTCGAGGCTGCCGCTAAATCACTGGCGCCGGTACTGAAAAAGGGTGACCTGGTTATCCTGGAATCCACCTCACCGGTGGGAGCGACCGAACAGATGGCACAGTGGCTGGCCGAGGCGCGCAGCGATCTCAGCTTCCCGCAGCAGGTGGGTGAAGCCGCCGATGTCAATATCGCCTATTGCCCGGAGCGTGTGCTGCCGGGGCAGGTGATGGTTGAGCTGATTCAAAACGATCGCGTTATTGGCGGCATGACGCCAAAATGCTCTGATCGCGCCAGCGAGCTGTACAAGATTTTCCTTGAAGGCGAATGTGTAGTGACCAATTCACGCACCGCTGAGATGTGCAAACTGACTGAAAACAGCTTCCGCGACGTGAATATCGCCTTTGCGAATGAGCTGTCGTTGATTTGCGCCGAGCAGGGCATCAACGTCTGGGAACTCATCCGCCTGGCGAATCGCCATCCGCGGGTGAATATTCTGCAGCCGGGTCCTGGCGTCGGTGGCCACTGCATCGCGGTCGATCCGTGGTTTATCGTGTCGCAAAACCCGCAGCAGGCGCGCCTGATCCATACCGCGCGTCTGGTGAACGACGGGAAACCGCTGTGGGTGGTTGACCGTGTGAAAGCCGCGGTTGCCGACTGCCTGGCAGCTACCGACAAGCGCGCTTCAGAAGTGAAAATTGCCTGTTTCGGTCTGGCCTTCAAGCCGAATATCGACGACTTGCGCGAAAGCCCGGCGGTGGAAGTGGCGCATCTGATTGCAGGCTGGCACGTAGGCGAAACGCTGGTGGTGGAGCCCAATGTTGATCATCTGCCGAAATCTCTGGCCGGCCATGTGACGCTGAAAGCGTTGGCCGATGCGTTGCAGCAGGCGGATGTGATCGTAATGCTGGTCGACCATAAGCAATTCAAAGCGATCAAGCCGGAAGAGATTACGCAATCCTGGGTAGTGGATACCAAAGGGGTATGGCGGTGAAACGTATTTTAGTCACTGGGGGCGCCGGTTTTATTGGCTCCGCGGTCGTGAGACATATCATTGAAGCCACACAGGACAGCGTCATGGTGGTGGATAAACTCACTTATGCGGGCAATCTGGAGTCGCTTTCGGTGATTGCCGATAACGAACGTTATTCGTTTGAACAGGTGGATATCTGCGATCGCACGGCGTTGGATCGGGTGTTTGCCCAGTATCAGCCGGATGTGATCATGCACCTGGCGGCGGAAAGCCATGTCGATCGTTCGATCGACGGCCCGGCGGCATTTATTGAAACCAACGTGGTGGGGACCTACACCATGTTGGAGGCGGCTCGCCATTATTGGCATCCGCTGGATGCGGAGAGAAAGCAGAATTTCCGTTTCCACCACATTTCCACCGACGAAGTGTATGGCGATCTGCACGGTACGGACGATCTGTTCACTGAAACCACGCCTTATTCGCCAAGCAGCCCGTATTCGGCTTCTAAAGCCTCCAGCGATCATCTGGTGCGTGCCTGGTTGCGTACCTACGGCCTGCCGACCCTCGTCACCAACTGTTCCAATAACTATGGTCCGTATCACTTCCCGGAGAAACTGATCCCGCTGGTGATCCTCAATGCCGTTGCCGGCAAGCCATTGCCGGTGTACGGCGACGGTGCGCAGGTGCGTGACTGGCTGTATGTTGAAGACCACGCGCGCGCGCTGTACCAGGTCGTGACTGAAGGCGTGGTAGGCGAAACCTACAATATCGGCGGCCACAACGAGCGCAAGAATATCGAGGTGGTACACACCATCTGCGATTTGTTGGAAGAACTGGCACCGAACAAGCCGCAGGACGTGGAGAAATACCGCGACCTGATTACCTACGTCAAGGATCGTCCGGGCCATGATATGCGCTACGCGATCGATGCCGGAAAAATTGACCGGGAGTTGGGCTGGCACCCGCAGGAAACCTTTGAAAGCGGCATCCGCAAAACGGTTTCCTGGTATCTGAACAACGAAACCTGGTGGCGTCGCGTTCAGGACGGTTCCTATGCGGGTGAACGTTTAGGTTTATCCGACTAAATTTAGCGAGGCCGCTGCCGTTTGGCGGCCCTGTGGAGTCTGGAGTGAGTATGAAAGGTATTATTCTGGCGGGCGGTTCCGGCACACGCCTGCACCCGATTACCCGTGGCGTATCCAAGCAACTGCTGCCCATATACGACAAGCCGATGATCTACTACCCGCTGTCGGTGTTGATGCTGGCGGGTATCCGCGACATTCTGATCATCTCCACCCCGGAAGATTTACCCTCATTCAGACGTTTGCTGGGCACTGGAGAAGAGTTCGGCATTACTCTCAGCTATGCCGAACAACCCAGCCCAGATGGCCTCGCACAGGCATTTTTAATTGGAGAAGAATTCCTGGCCGGCGAGCCGAGCTGCCTGGTGCTGGGTGATAATATCTACTTTGGCCAAGGCTTTAGTCCGAAACTGAAAACTGTCGCGGCCCGCACGCAAGGCGCTACCGTGTTCGGTTATCAGGTGATGGATCCCGAGCGCTTTGGCGTAGTGGAATTTGACGATAATTTCCGCGCACTGTCGATCGAGGAAAAACCGCAACAGCCTAAATCCAATTGGGCAGTGACCGGCCTGTATTTCTACGACAACCAGGTGGTGGAATTTGCCAAACAGGTAAAACCTTCCGAGCGCGGCGAGCTGGAAATCACCAGCATTAACCAGATGTACCTGGAGCGTGGTGAGCTGACCGTCGAGCTGCTGGGTCGTGGTTTCGCCTGGCTGGATACCGGCACCCACGACAGCCTGCTGGAAGCCAGCAGCTTTGTGCAGACCGTGGAAAAACGTCAGGGCTTTAAAATTGCCTGCCTTGAAGAGATCGCCTGGCGCAATGGTTGGCTCGACGATGACGGTGTGAAACGCGCCGCGCAATCCTTGCTCAAAACCGGTTACGGTAAGTATCTGCTGGATTTATTGCATGCACGTCCGCGCCAGTATTGAACCCTTAGCCTGGGAAACCGAGTTTTTTGCCCTTAATAGCGCAAAGCTCCACTTTTCCACGGCAGCTCCCGTACTCGCTGAAGCTGATTTGAACGCCTACACGCTGGTGCAGGCCAAAATTCCTGCACATCAAACGGCTTGGGCGGACGGATTGGTCAGGTTGGGTTTCCAACTGGTTGAAGGTGAAGTCGATCTGGTACTCAACATCGGCACGGAATGTGCTTCATCCCAGAGAGTGCTGCCACAGGCCGTTCGTCCGGCAGTGCCGGCCGATATTCCGGCGCTGCGTGCCGCGGCGGCCAAGGTGTTTACCGCCAGCCGTTTTCGTGCGCCCTGGTATGACGTTCATGACAGTGGCCGCTTCTATGCCATGTGGATAGAAAAAGCGGTATTGGGGACTTTTGACCACCAGTGCCTGCTGGCGCTGGACGAAGCTGGGCAGCCTGAAGGGTTTGTCAGCCTGCGTGATATCGGTGGCCAGGAGGCGCGAATCGGCCTGCTGGCGGCATTCCCCGGCGCTGCCGGTAAAGGGATTGGCTCCCGATTGATGACCGCGGCAATGGCGGAGTGTCGGTCGCAACAGCGCCTGCGTGTCGCGACCCAGTTCGGTAATATCGCCGCGTTACGGCTCTATCAACGACAGGGTGCCGCTATCGAAAGCACCTCGTATTGGTTATACAGAGGAAAACATGATCCCATTTAACGCACCACCGGTTGTTGGCACCGAACTTGACTATATGCAGGCTGCAATGAGCAGTGGCAAACTGTGTGGCGATGGCGGCTTTACCCGTCGTTGCCAGCAGTGGATGGAACAGCGTTTTGGCAGCCAGAAAGTGCTGTTGACGCCGTCCTGCACCGCCTCGCTGGAGATGGCGGCGATCCTGCTGGATATTCAGCCGGGCGATGAAGTGATCATGCCGAGCTTCACCTTTGTTTCAACCGCCAACGCCTTCGTGCTGCGCGGCGCTAAAGTGGTGTTTGTCGATCTGCGCCCGGACACCATGAACATCGATGAGAGCAAAATCGAAGCGGCGATCACCGATAAGACCCGCGCCATTGTGCCGGTTCATTACGCCGGCGTAGCCTGCGAGATGGACACCATCATGGCGCTGGCGAAAAAATACAATTTGTACGTGGTGGAAGATGCCGCACAGGGTGTGATGGCCACTTATAAGGGCAAAGCGCTTGGCACCATCGGCCATATTGGTTGTTTCAGCTTCCACGAAACCAAAAACTACACCGCAGGCGGTGAGGGTGGCGCCACGCTGATTAACGATCCGGCGCTGATCGACCGGGCGGAAGTCATTCGCGAGAAAGGCACCAACCGTAGCCAGTTCTTCCGCGGTCAGGTCGACAAGTACACCTGGCGCGATATCGGTTCCAGCTATCTGATGTCAGATTTGCAGGCCGCTTACCTGTGGGGCCAGCTCGAGGCGGCCGATCGCATCAACCAGCGTCGCCTTGCGCTATGGCAGAACTATTACGATAGCTTCCTGCCGCTGGCCGAGGCTGGCCGCATCGTCTTGCCGACCATTCCGGCGGACTGCGTGCAGAATGCGCATATGTTCTATATCAAACTGCGTGATATTGAAGACCGCACGGCGTTTATCGATTATCTGAAAGAAGCCGAAATCATGGCGGTGTTCCATTACATTCCGCTGCATGACTGCCCGGCGGGCGATCGTTTCGGCCGCTTTGCCGGTGAAGACCGCTTCACCAGCCAGGAAAGCGCGCGTCTGGTGCGCCTGCCGCTGTTCTATAATATGTCTGACGTTAATCAGCGTACGGTGATCAATACCATTCTTAGTTTCTTCGCCTGAGATGTCGTTGGCAAAAGCATCGATTTGGACCGCCGGCTCCACGCTGATAAAAATTGGCGTGGGGTTATTGGTGGTGAAGCTGCTGGCGGTGGCGTTTGGCCCCAGCGGTGTTGGGCAGGCGGGTAACTTCCGTCAGTTGATCACCGTGCTGGGCGTGTTGTCCGGTGCCGGGATTTTTAACGGCATCACGAAATACGTTGCCGAATACCATCAGGATCCGCAGCGGTTGCGCCTGGCGGTCGGTACAGCGTCGACTATCGTGCTGGGCTTCTCCACGCTGTTGGCGCTGGTGTTTTTATTCGCAGCCGTTCCCATCAGCATCGCGCTGTTCGGTCACGCCGAGTATGTGAGCGTGGTGCGTGCGGTAGGCTTTATTCAGATGGGTATCGCCTACGCCAACCTGTTTATGGCGGTGCTGAAAGGCTACCGCGATGCGATGGGCAACGCGTTGGCGGTGATTGGCGGCAGCCTGATTGGCGTGGTGGCGTACTACCTGTGCTTTAAACTGGGCGGTTATGAAGGCGCTCTGGCAGGATTGGCGCTGGTGCCGGCATTGGTGGTATTGCCTGCCGGCTTCATGTTGTGGCGGCGCAAAACCCTGCCGCTGAGCTATTTGTCTCTGGCCTGGGACAAGGCGCTGGCCAGTCATCTCGGCAAGTTCACCATTATGGCGCTGATCACCTCAGTGACGCTGCCGGTGGCCTATGTGATGATGCGTAACCTGCTGGCCAGCCATTACAGTTGGGAGGAGGTGGGGATTTGGCAGGGTGTCAGCAGCATTTCCGACGCTTATCTGCAGTTTATCACCGCTTCATTTACCGTCTACCTGCTGCCAACGCTGTCGCGGCTGAAGGAAAAAAGCGCCATCTCGCAGGAGATCGTACGTTCGCTGAAGTTTGTGCTGCCCGCCGTAGCGGCGGCAAGTTTCACCGTCTGGCTGCTGCGCGATTTCGCCATCTGGTTGTTGTTCACGGACAAGTTCGTCGCCATGCGCGATCTGTTCGCCTGGCAATTGGTGGGCGATGTACTGAAGGTGGGCGCTTATGTCTTTGGTTACCTGGTTATCGCCAAGGCATCGCTGCGTTTTTACATTCTGACGGAAGTCAGCCAATTTCTGCTGCTGACGCTGTTTTCGCACTGGCTGATACCGCTGCACGGCGCATTGGGTGCGGCGCAGGCTTACATGGCAACCTACATTGTGTATTTCGCGCTCTGTAGTTGCGTATTTCTTCTTTATCGTAGACGAGTATGACCATACTGATTCACGTATTGGGTTCTGATATCCCGCATCACAATCAGACGGTGCTGCGTTTCTTCAACGACGTGTTGGCGAAGCGCCTGCCGTCCGAACAGACACGCCATTTTATGGTAGCAGCCAGAGACGTAGCGGCGCTGGGCGATTTTCCCGAGTTGAGCATCGAGGCTTTCCCGGATAAAAAAAGCCTGGCGGCGGCGGTGATTACCCGCGCTCAGGCCGATCGTAATCAGCGTTTCTTCCTGCATGGCCAGTTTAATCCTACGCTGTGGCTGGCGTTGCTGAGCGGTAAAATCAAAGCTCGCCAGGTGAGCTGGCATATCTGGGGCGCGGATCTGTACGAGGACGCCACCAGTTGGAAATTCCGCCTGTTCTATGTGCTGCGCCGCATCGCGCAAGGGCGGGTGGGGCGTGTATTTGCGACCCGCGGCGACGTGATCCATTACCAGCAGCGCCATGCGCGCGTGCCGGCCTCCCTGTTGTATTTTCCAACGCGAATGGACCCGGCCCTGACCGGCATCAGCGTGGAGAAGAGCCTGGCCGGACCCATGACCATTCTGGTAGGGAATTCCGGCGATCGCACCAACCGTCATGTTGAAGCGCTGAAAGCGATCCACCAGCAGTTCGGCGCGGACGTGCGCGTGATCCTGCCGATGGGTTATCCGGCCAACAACGACGCCTATATCGACCAGGTGCGTACCGCCGGGCTGCAATGGTTCAGCGACAAGAACCTGCAGTTGCTGACGCAGCAGGTGGCATTCGACGATTACCTGAACATCCTGCGCGAATGCGATCTCGGTTATTTTATTTTTAACCGCCAGCAGGGTATCGGTACCCTGTGTTTGCTGATTCAGTTCGGTGTGCCGTTCGTGCTTAGCCGGCAGAACCCGTTCTGGCAGGATTTGGCGGAGCAGCATCTGCCGGTACTGTTCTATGGCGATTCGCTGGATGAAGCGGTGGTGCGCGAGGCGCAGCGCCAACTGGCGTCGGTAGATAAACAGGCGATCGCCTTCTTTAATCCAAACTACGTCGATGGCTGGCAACAGGCATTGGCGCTGGCTGCGGGGGAAGGCTCATGACGTTGGCGCAATTTGGCGGATTGTTTGTCGTCTATCTGGTCAGCGTGCTGTTTATTCTTACGCTGACTTATCAGGAATTTCGGCGTATCCGCTTTAACTTCAACGTTTTCTTTTCCCTGCTGTACTTGCTGACGTTTTACTTCGGCTTTCCGCTGACGTGTTTGCTGGCGTTTCAGTTCGACGTCGAGGTGGTGCCGGTCGAGTTCTTGCTGTACGCCATTCTCTCCGCTACCGCGTTTTACGCGATTTATTACGTCAGCTATAAAACCCGGCTGCGTAAGCCCAGCGTACGGCCGCGTAAGCCGGTATTTACCATGAACCGGGTGGAAACCAATCTGACCTGGATATTGCTGGCGCTGGTGGCGATCGGTACCGTGGGCATTTTCTTCATGCAAAACGGTTTCCTGCTGTTCAAGCTCAACTCTTATAGCCAGATTTTTTCCAGCGATGTATCTGGCGTAGCGCTCAAGCGGTTCTTCTATTTCTTTATTCCGGCAATGCTGGTGGTGTATTTCCTGAAACAGGATCTGCGTGCCTGGTTCTTCTTCTTGGCGGCTACGGTGGCCTTCGGCATCCTGACCTACGTGATTGTCGGCGGCACCCGCGCCAATATCATCATCGCTTTCTCGCTGTTTTTGTTTATCGGCATTGTCCGCGGCTGGATCTCGCTGTGGATGCTGGTGGCCGCCGGCGTGTTCGGCATCGTCGGCATGTTCTGGCTGGCGTTAAAACGTTATAGCCTCGACGTCAGTGGCTCTGAAGCGTTTTACACCTTCCTTTACCTGACGCGAGATACCTTCTCGCCATGGGAAAACCTGGCGCTGTTGCTGCAAAACTACGACAAAATCGACTTCCAGGGATTGGCGCCGATTGTGCGTGATTTTTACGTGTTCATTCCGGCTTGGCTGTGGCCGGGCCGTCCGGATACGGTGCTGAATACCGCCAACTACTTCACCTGGGAAGTGCTGGATAACCATTCCGGCCTGGCGATCTCACCGACGCTGATCGGGTCGCTGGTGGTGATGGGCGGTGCGTTGTTCATCCCTGTCGGTGCCGTGCTGGTTGGCATGATCATCAAATGGTTCGACTGGCTGTACGAAATGGGCAAAAGCGAGCCTAACCGCTACAAGGCGGCCATATTGCAGAGTTTCTGCTTTGGCGCGGTGTTCAACATTATCGTATTGGCGAGGGAAGGCGTGGATTCGTTTGTCTCGCGGGTGGTGTTCTTCTGCCTTATTTTTGGTGCCTGTCTGTTGATGGCGAAATTGCTGTACTGGCTGTTTGACACTGCCGGTTTGATTAAGGCACGGGTGCTGCGTTCACGCAGGCTGACATCGCCGGTATCCTCCCCACGCGCCGACGGCCTTCTGTAAGGATAAGAATAACGATGGAAGCAACGATTAGGGTTCCCAAATATGAGCTGCGCGGTTTCAGCCTTTGGGGATTTCGCGATATGGCGCAATGCATGGATTTTCTGTTTGACGGCGGCCAGGTAAAGCAGGGCACTCTGGTGGCGATGAACGCAGAAAAGATACTGAAGGCGGAGGAAGATGTTGCGTTGCATGCGTTGCTGGACGAAGCGGAATACAAATATGCCGACGGTATCAGCATGGTGCGATCAATCCGCCGCAAATATCCGGGTGCCGAGGTGTCGCGTGTAGCGGGAGCCGATCTGTGGGAAGCGCTGATGCAGCGTGCCGGTCGTGAGGGGACGCCGGTGTTCCTGATTGGCGGCAAACCTTCGGTACTGGCGGAAACCGAGCAGAAGCTGCGCAGCCAGTGGAATGTGAACCTGGTCGGCAGTCAGGATGGTTACTTCAAGCCTGAACAGCGCGATGCGCTGTTTGAACGCATCCGCGTCAGCGGTGCCGCTATAGTGACGGTTGCCATGGGATCGCCGAAACAGGAAATCCTGATGCGCGACTGCCGCAAGGTGCATCCGCAGGCATTGTATATGGGCGTAGGCGGGACCTACGACGTGTTCACCGGTCATGTGAAACGCGCGCCAAGGGTTTGGCAGAATCTTGGTCTGGAGTGGCTCTACCGGCTGCTCAGTCAACCCAGCCGGATTGGCCGTCAGTTGAAACTGCTGAAGTTTGTGAGTTACTACTACCGCGGCAAGATGTGATAACGACGTCGGGGTGTTTAGTGCTGCCCTGACGTATTCGCTTGTTCAAATAACCTGCTTTATGACGTATTAGCCGCACCTCTATAACCTCAGACCCTAAACCCACCCTCATTTATTCCATAAAGTTTTAAGCTGCGGTTTGCTTATAGCAGCAAAATGCGAAACGATACCGTCCGGAAATTATCCCCAGCCGCTGGCACCCGGTGCGGTAGTGCTGAACGACGTTTTTCTCGCCGTAAGATCGCCCCGATCACACATTGATGTCAGCCAAAGCGGCGGGGGATGATTTACTCTATTTTAATTAAAAAACAATAACGACCGGCAGCGGCCGGCATGCAAACACAATCAAAAAAACATCATTGAGGATCTATGGCACACAAAGAAAAACCGCAAGGACTGCACCGGGGGCTCGAGGCCCGGCATATTGAGCTGATTGCTCTGGGTGGCACCATCGGCGTCGGTCTGTTTATGGGGTCGGCCAGCACGCTGAAATGGGCGGGGCCGTCGGTCTTGTTGGCCTATATCATCGCCGGGCTGTTCGTGTTCTTTATTATGCGATCGATGGGCGAAATGCTGTTCCTGGAGCCGGTAGCGGGCTCTTTTGCCGTTTATGCGCATAAATATATGGGGCCGTATTTCGGTTACCTCACTGCCTGGGGCTATTGGTTTATGTGGATTGCCGTTGGCATTTCCGAAATCACTGCCATTGGGGTCTATGTCCAGTTCTGGTTCCCGGAAATCCCGCAGTGGGTGCCGGCGCTGATCGCCGTGGCGATGGTGGCGTTGGCCAACCTGGCGGCGGTGCGCCTGTACGGCGAGCTGGAGTTCTGGTTTGCCATGATTAAGGTGACCACCATCATTGTGATGATTCTGGTGGGACTGGGAGTGATCTTCTTTGGCTTTGGCAACGGCGGTCAGCCGATCGGTTTTGCCAATCTTACGCAGCATGGCGGCTTCTTTGCCGGCGGCTGGAAGGGCTTCCTGTTCGCGCTGTGTATTGTCGTGGCGTCCTATCAGGGGGTTGAGCTGGTCGGCATTACCGCCGGCGAGGCCAAGAACCCGCAGGTCACGCTGAAACGCGCGATTAACAATATCCTGTGGCGTATTCTGATCTTCTATGTCGGCGCCATCTTTGTCATCGTCACTATCTTCCCTTGGAACGGTATCGGGACTACCGGCAGCCCGTTCGTGCTGACCTTCGCCAAGATCGGTATCGTTGCCGCCGCCGGTATCATTAACTTCGTGGTGCTGACTGCGGCGCTGTCCGGCTGCAACAGCGGCATGTACAGCGGTGGCCGCATGCTGTACGCGCTGGCCAAGAACCGTCAACTGCCCGCTTCGTTGACCAAATTGTCCGCCAGCGGCGTGCCGGTGAACTGCATTGCCGTGACCATCGTCTGTCTGCTGGTCGGCTCCGGGCTGAACTACCTCATTCCGAATCCGCAGCAGGTGTTTGTTTATGTCTACAGCGCCAGCGTGCTGCCTGGCATGGTGCCGTGGTTTGTGGTGCTGATCAGCCAGCTGTATTTCCGTCGCGCTCATAAAGAAGCGATCAAAACCCACAGCTTCAAGTCAGTGATGTTCCCGTATGTGAACTATCTGACCATCGCTTTCCTGGTCTGCGTGCTGATTGGCATGGGAATTAACCCGGATACACGCATTTCTTTGTTGGTCGGGGCGATTTTCTTGGCAGCTGTTAGCCTGTGCTACTTTGCTTTCGGCATGCACAAGAAACATCATCCGGCTGAAAAGCGGGCAGAAATGCAGCAATAACCGGTGAAAAGGGGCTACGGATAGCGCTTTCCTGCGCGGGAGTGAGCAAAGCGTAATCAAACGCAACATTTCTGCGAAAAAGCACTAGACAGGATTGGGTTAAATCCGTAGTATCCCCTCCCGCAACGGCGCTATGCGCCCGTAGCTCAGCTGGATAGAGCGCTGCCCTCCGGAGGCAGAGGTCTCAGGTTCGAATCCTGTCGGGCGCACCATTAAGTTTGTGTGCAAGAGCTGCGGTGGTAGTATTACCGCGTGAAGTTAAGAAGTAATGGTGGCTATAGCTCAGTTGGTAGAGCCCTGGATTGTGATTCCAGTTGTCGTGGGTTCGAGTCCCATTAGCCACCCCACTTCCTAAGAGAAGTGAAGAATTGTAAGCTGTTTTGTGACTGTGCGAAGGTGGCGGAATTGGTAGACGCGCTAGCTTCAGGTGTTAGTGTTCTTACGGACGTGAGGGTTCAAGTCCCTCTCTTCGCACCACACAAAATGTCTGATAAATTTTAATATTTACATAGACATAAGCGATAAGATTCAGTAGTATGTGCAACAAGAAATCGGCGAGTAGCGCAGCTTGGTAGCGCAACTGGTTTGGGACCAGTGGGTCGGAGGTTCGAATCCTCTCTCGCCGACCACTTTCAGAAAAGCCCGTTCAGCAATGAACGGGCTTTTCGCTTTCTGTAATCCGCACTTTCTATTTTCTTCAGCCTTGTCCTTGTCCTTGTCCTTCCTGTCTGCGTATTTTGGCACGTCGTTGGGTTTCAGCGACATGGGCATCATGCATTGTCGTCAAGTTGAGACATATAACATGATGATTTTGTTTGATAAAAATTACTTTGGCTTAAGTCGTCGTTCTAAGGCGACATAGTTAACTGTGACAGACCAAGAGAAGGGGGCAGGAGAGCGAACCGCGCTATCGATGTGAAAATAATTAAATGTTTTGTAATTCAATAGAATAGTGGTTTTTATGCAAGGTCCGGCGCGCATTTTCCAGAAGTTGGCACGGCTTGTGCAATATCTATTCTGTAGATGCTCATTCCACCTCTTATGTTCGCCTTAGGCTTCATAAACCCTGGGAATGATGCAGAGCCGATTTAGGGTGCCTATTGTCCACCAGAACGATGTCAGCGTTGCTTGCAACTGCAGACATCACACTCCGGGCATAACGTTGAGTGAGGCACCGCCCCTGTTGTCCTAGACCTGATTGCTTTTTTATACACTTGCCACTGCGGCAAGTGTTTTTTTTTGCCTAATACCCATCATATTTGAAGCCACAGCCGCGTTGACTGCGCGCTCTCACCCCAGTCACTTGGTTGACCAAGCTCCTGGGGATTCGTGAGCTTGCCGCCTTGCTGTGACTCCAACTATCTTGGGTATAAGCAACGTTGGATAAAAAAGGCGCGACCAGGGGGCGCGCCTTGAGGACAATACATTGCCAGCGTTACTCGCCGTTATGCTTCAGGGTCAGCATTAGCCCTTCACGTCGCATTTGAGCGGCCTCGTCCGAACGGTGCAGCTTATCCAGCACATCAGCCAGCCAGGCGTAGTCGTAGGCATCCGGACGCTGTTTCAGCGCTTCCCGGAATGCGTCGGCGGCCTGTTGCCATTCACCGTGTTTCATCAACAGTTGACCTAGCGTGCTGTTCAGCAGCGGTGTAGCGCCATGTTGTTTGACCTGCTGACGCAGCGCTTTTTCCAACTGTTCCGGGTTGCCGGACTTCAGGCGCGGGATCAGCAACACCAGACGTTCGTCATACTGACGCTTCAGGCTGTCGAGCACGATTTCCTGCGCCATTTCGTGGTCATTGCATTCGATCAGGTGTTCCACCATCGCGATTTGCAGCGGGACTTCATGGCGGGTTTTGCGGCTCTGATCTTTCCACCAGCGCTTCAGGCCATCGCTGCCCTCGTCCGCCATCGCCTGATTCATCAGGCCGATGTAAGCCTGTTGTTGCAGCGCTTGCAGCTCAGCTTCGGTGTGCAAATTGATTTTGCCCATCGACGGCAGAATTTCCAGCAGTGAGGCAAAGGCGCCGGTGCGCAGATAAGCCTGCTCTGCCAGACGCAAGACCTCCGGATGACGCGGTGCCTGGTTCAGCAGACGATCGACGCCGTGACGTGCCGCATGGTTTTCCCCCTGCGCCAGTTGAATGCGCACCCGCGTGATATCTACCGGTAACTGATCGGTATCGGCGGCCTCGGCGGCGCGCTCCAGATACTGATTGGTACGGAAATCATCACCGCGTTGCTGTGCGGCTTCGGCAGCCAGCAGATAGTTCACTACCGGCTGTTCGGCATGGTCGGCATTGCGCGTCAGCAGTTTTTCAACCTGCTTGTAATCCCCTTCAGCCAGCTTGATCAGCGCGGCTTTGGTTTGCTTGCGCGCCCGGCTGCGTTTGCGGCCAAGGAACCAGCCGCGGGTACGGGCGCCGGTACGGAAGATGCGGCGCAGGATCCATTCGATCGCCAGCAGCACGATAAAGAGCAGGACTGCCATGATCACCAGGCCGGTGACGCTGGTTTCGACATTGTAGTTATCGGTCTGGATCAGTACATAGCCCTGATGGCCGGCCAGCATCGGCCCGACAACCACGCTTGCGATCAGTACCAGGAACAGAAATAGCACGCGTAACATGGCTTACCCCTCCTGATGAGCGGCAGGGGACTGGGTCAGCAGATTGCGCACCCGGGTCTGCATCAGTTTTTCCAGCAATGGCTGGCTTTTCAACTGATCCGGCACGTCCATGGAGATCGACTGCTGGCTCAGGCTATCCAACTCTTCCAGAAAAGCTTTGGTGGCGGGGTCGGTGGTGTCGAAGTAGGCGCGTACCCAGGTGGAGATGGTTTCCAGCGACTGTTTGTACGTCTCATTCTGATGGCGCGGGATAGCTTGCGCAGCCACCAGCAGGCGCGAACGGATATTTTCGCGCAGATAGATGTCCTGATTCGGCGCCAGCAGCGGTTCGGCGCTGGCATCGCGGCGGCGGACGGTAATAAAGTCGGCCATGAAATTGTGCCAGCTTTTGGTCAGGTTCTGCCGCCATTCGCCAATCGAGCTGGAAAGCTCGCTGCTGTCCTGATCCATTGGCGCTTCGTCGCTGTTGTTATCCGCCAGACGCAGATTGTCGACCTGGTTAGACAGCTGATTGGTCTTGAGAATGATGCCGTCGAAATCGACCTGGGTCAGGGTGGACAGCGTGCTGATATCTTCGGTGATGGCGCGACGAACCTCGAGCAGGCTGGGGTCGTTCATGTCCGCCAGGCTGGCATCGGCACTTTTCAACAGCGTCGCCGCACTGGTCACGTCCTGATCGCTCCACAGCTTGCGCCCGGCCATTTTCACCAGGAAGTCGGCCTGCGCCAGTAGCCAGGTTTTGGCATCGCTGCCGGAGATGGTCGCGACCTTTTCCTGCAGCTCGTTAAGCTGCCGGGCCAGAGTGGCCTGCTCGCGGTCGGCGGCGTCCAGCGTTTTGCCCTGTTGTTGCAACAGACCTTCCAGCGCGTTTCTTTCCTGCTGCTGGCTCTGTTTCAGCCCGTCAAGCTGTTGCTGCAAAGCTTGGTTGGCGGCGATGAGCCGTTGCGCCTGCTGATGTGTGTGGTAATAGCCGCCCGCGCCCAGTGCGATAACCAGCACGATAGCGATCGCGCCGAGCACAGGACCGGTATTTTTCCCTTTGCGGCGGTCAGCGTCTGGCTGCTGGGAGGTCTCAACCGCTGGGGTGGGTTCTTCAACCGGGGCGGATGGGGTATTTTGTTCCGTCATAGTGGTACATCCCATAGTCAGGTTTATTGTAGCGCGCGGATCAGCGCGTCATTATCGGCGTTATCAGCTACCCGAATCATGCTCCAGCCCAATTCCTGGGCGAGGGTAGCCAGGCGTTCACTCACTACTACCAGGCGGCAACGTAACAGCCACGAAGAACGATAGTAGTCAGGAACTAAAGTATAGAGCTGTTGTAACATTTCACCGCTGGTGACGACCAGCGTATCAACACCGGCACGCTGCCAGTGGGCGCTTTGCTCACTGCCATCATAGTGCACCGGGCTGCGTTGATAACATTCATAATAGCTGACGTTGGCGCCACGCTCGCTCAACCGGTCGCCGAGCAACTCGCGCCCGCCGTTGCCGCGCAGGATAAGCGCCTGCTTGCCGTCCAGCTTCTGCAACGCCGGCAGCAGCAACAGCGTTTCACTGATCTGCTGCTCACGCGGGTACTCCACCGGCAGGCTGCTGATGCGGTGCATCGCCAGCCCGGTTGCCCGGCCAATGGCATAATAGGTCAGACGTGCCGGCCATGTCAGCCCGGCGCGGCCAATGACCGAGTTGGCGTAGTTCACCGAATGCTGCGACACGACAAACACCAGATCGCCATCATTAAGTTGTTGCAACGCCTGCGGCAGTTTGGGCAGATCGCGGCCAGGGGCGAAATCGATCAACGGGGCATGATAGGCAACCCGGCCGAGTGCGCGCAGGCGGCTCACCAGTTGTTCTCCAAAAGGAGAAGGGCGGGTTACCAGAATCGTCATGCCGGGGGATTTCCCTGATAAACGTCGTGCAGGATTTCACGTGCGCCACGCGCCAGCAGTTCTTCCGCCAGCTCAACGCCCATTTGTTCGGCCAGGGCCGCCGGGCCGCGACGTTCGCCGCGCACCATCTGGCTACCGTCCGGTGAGCCGACCAAGGCTCTTAGCCACAGGCTGTCGCCTTCCAGTTCGGCATAGCTGCCGATCGGCACCTGACAACCGCCTTCCAGCCGCGTATTCATCGCCCGTTCAGCGCGCACGCGGATATCGGTTGCGGTGTGATTGAGCGGTGCGAGCAGCGCACGGGTGGCGTCATCGTCGAGACGGCATTCGATGCCCACCGCGCCCTGACCGACGGCCGGCAGGCACTCTTCGGGGCTCAATGGGCTGCGGATACGCTGCTCCAGTCCCAGGCGTTTCAACCCGGCGACCGCCAGAATAATGGCGTCGTAATCACCGTTATCCAACTTGGCCAGGCGGGTACCGACGTTGCCGCGCAAATCGCGCACGATCAAATCCGGCCGGCGTTCGCGCAACTGGCTCTGACGGCGCAGGCTTGAGGTGCCAACCACGCTGCCCTGCGGCAACTGATCGAACGAGGCAAAACGATTGGAAACAAAGGCGTCGCGCGGATCGTCACGCTCACAAATGGTCACCAGGCCCAGGCCTGCGGGGAAATCTATCGGGACATCTTTCATCGAATGGACGGCGATATCGGCGCGGCCTTCCAGCAACGCCAACTCAAGTTCTTTAACAAACAGGCCTTTACCGCCGACTTTCGCCAGCGGCGTATCCAGAATAATGTCGCCCTTTGTGACCATTGGCACCAGTTCAACCTGCAGGCCGGGGTGGCTGGCCATCAGGCGCTGTTGCACATAATGTGCTTGCCAGAGTGCTAGCGGGCTTTGTCGGGTGGCAATTCGAATAATTTTGTCTAACATGCTTGTTACCGTTTTTATAATTCGCCGTTTATCCTACCACTGAGTGCGAAAACTGTCAGTGCAAGAAGCCACAGGCGAAGAAAGGACAACGGAATCAACGGGACGTGTGATGTATTTTGGGGCAGTTGACACTGCGGGTAAATCGTTTAGAGAAGCGCTACAATAATAGTGGAGCGTTACCTCCTTTACGGTCAATCAGCAAGGTGTTAAATTGATCACGTTTCCAACAATAAGTTGCCAAATATTCTTCCAACACTAACGGCGCTTATGGAATACGGGTTTTTTCTAAACACCGGGATAATCAGGCGAGACGTCTTGTACCTCTACATCGAGACACTGAAGCAGAGACTGGATGCGATCAACCAATTACGAGTCGATCGCGCCCTAGCGGCCATGAAACCCGCGTTTCAACGGGTATACAGTCTGCTGCCTACCTTACTGCACCACCATCACCCACTGATGCCGGGCTATCTGAACGGTAACGTTCCCCACGGCGTTTGCCTCTACACGCCTGATGAAACCCAGCAAGATTACCTCAACGATTTAGAAGACAAATGGGGCAGCCCGTTTGACAAGTTGGCCAGCGGTGAGCTGCCGATTACCGGCGTTTACTCCATGGGCAGCACTTCGTCTATCGGCCAAAGCTGCAGCTCGGATCTCGACATCTGGGTGTGCCATCAGTCCTGGCTGGATAACGAAGAGCGTAGCCGTCTGCAGGAAAAATGCAGCCTGTTGGAAAAATGGTCGGCGTCGATGGGCGTAGAAGTCAGCTTCTTCCTGATCGATGAAAACCGCTTCCGCCATAACGAAAGCGGCAGCCTGGGTGGCGAGAACTGCGGATCCACCCAACATATCCTGCTGCTGGACGAGTTTTACCGCACCGCGGTGCGCCTGGCCGGCAAACGTATTTTGTGGAACATGGTGCCGGGCGAAGAAGAAGCGCATTACGATGAGTATGTGCTGTCGCTGTATTCGCAAGGCGCGTTGACGCCGAACGAATGGCTGGATCTCGGCGGCCTGAGCACATTGTCGGCGGAAGAATATTTTGGCGCCAGCCTGTGGCAGTTGTACAAGAGCATCGATTCGCCTTACAAGGCCGTGCTGAAGACTTTGCTGCTGGAAGCCTATTCCTGGGAATACCCGAATACCCAACTGCTGGCGATGGACATTAAACACCGCCTGCATGAAGGCGAGATCGTCTGCTTCGGGCTTGATTCCTACTGCATGATGCTCGAACGCGTTACGCATTATCTGAACCAAATCAACGACACCACCCGCCTCGATCTCGTCCGCCGCTGTTTTTATCTGAAAGTCTGTGAAAAACTGTCGCGCGCTAACGCCTGCGTCGGCTGGCGCCGCGAAATCCTTAGCCAGTTGGTCAGCGAATGGGGCTGGGACGAAGAGCGCCTGGCTATCCTGGATAACCGTGCCAACTGGAAGATCGAACGGGTGCGTGAAGCGCACAACGAGCTGCTGGATGCGATGATGCAGAGTTACCGCAACCTGATCCGCTTTGCGCGTCGTAACAACCTCAGCGTCAGCGCCAGCCCGCAGGATATTGGTGTACTCACCCGCAAGCTGTATGCGGCGTTTGAAGCCCTGCCCGGCAAAGTAACGCTGGTGAACCCGCAGATCTCACCGGACCTGTCGGAAAACGACTTAACCTTTATTCATGTGCCGATTGGCCGCGCCAACCGTACCGGTTGGTATCTGTACAATCAGGCGCCGGCGATGGATTCCATCGTCAGCCACCAACCGCTGGAATATAACCGCTACCTGAACAAGCTGGTGGCCTGGGCTTATTTCAACGGCCTGCTGACGCCGCAGACCCGCCTGCACATCAAGAGCGGCAACCTGTGCGACACGGCCAAACTGCAGGAACTGGTAACCGACGTATCGCACCACTTCCCGCTGCGCCTGGCGGCACCGACACCGAAAGCGTTGTACAGCCCGTGTGAAATCCGCCATTTGGCGATTATCGTCAATCTGGAAAACGATCCAACCGCCGCTTTCCGCAACCAGGTGGTGCATTTCGATTTCCGCAAGCTCGACGTGTTCAGCTTCGGCCAGCAGCAGCAATGTCTGGTGGGCAGTATCGATTTGCTGTACCGCAACTCATGGAACGAAGTGCGTACCCTGCATTTCAGCGGTGAGCAATCGGTGCTGGAAGCGCTGAAGACCATTCTCGGTAAAATGCATCAGGACGCTGCGCCCCCGGAATCGGTGGAGGTGTTCTGCTACAGCCAGCACCTGCGCGGTCTTATCCGTACCCGCATACAGCAACTGGTGTCGGAATGCATAGAGCTGCGTCTGTCCAGCACCCGTCTGGAACCGGGCCGCTTCAAAGCGGTGCGCGTCGCCGGCCAGACCTGGGGTCTGTTCTTTGAGCGCCTGAGCGTATCGGTGCAAAAGCTGGAGAACGCGGTGGAATTCTACGGCGCCATTTCCAACAACAAATTGCACGGCCTGTCGATCAAAGTGGAAACCGATCAGGTGCACTTGCCGCCGGTAGTGGATGGTTTCGCCAGTGAGGGGATCATTCAGTTCTTCTTCGAAGACACGTCGGACGATAAAGGCTTTAACATCTATATTCTGGATGAGTCTAACCGGGTGGAGGTTTACCACCATTGTGAAGGCAGTAAAGAGGAGTTGGTGCGTGACGTGAGCCGTTTCTATTCTTCTTCACACGATCGCTTCACTTACGGTTCCAGCTTTATCAACTTCAACCTGCCGCAGTTCTACCAGATAGTTCAGCTGGATGATCGTATCCAGGTGATCCCGTTCCGCAGCAATGTCCTGTCGAGCCTGTGCGTTACCCTGGTCGATGGTGCCGCTCAGCCGCTGAAGCAGCAATTCCAGTTGCATTGATTCCGTAGGGCAAGCCCTACGGAATCAGCGGCTTATCAGGCAAAATGCACGTCTTCGCCGGCCTGTGCGCTGGCCGCTTCGCTGAGCAACGGATAGAACCCGCGATCGCTGCGATCGCAGAACCAGGCGCCGTCCCGGTAGTTAAAGTGATAGCCGCCGGTTTTGGTTGCCAGCCACACCTGATGCAACGGCTCCTGACGGTTGATCACAATTTTGGTGCCATTTTCGAAACTTAACGTCATTACGCCGCCGTTAGTTTCGTAATCGATGTCCGCATCGCCGTCAAAATCGTCCAGTGTCTCTTCAATATTAAGCATCAGTTGGTCAGCCAACTGGTGAAACTCACTGTCGTTCATAATCAATTCCTATTGCTTTTCATGATCCACCTGCGATTATAGAGATCTTGGACGCATGAATTACAGGCATTAATGCAAATGAAAAAACAACTACGCTATGCGCTGATGGCAGTTCTGCTTGCCGGGCTCTCTGGCTGCGGTCTGAAAGGCCCGCTGTATTTCCCACCGGCCGAACCTGGTAGCCAGAAATCGGCCACTCCGCCTGTACAAACGGGCGATCAGGTACAGAAAAATCAGCAGGAAACCTCTGTCTCTCAGCAAAAACCGTCGATGAGCGACCAGTAACACCTGATTTGCGGTGGCGGGGCGTCGCCGCAAACCCAAGACGGATAGCGCGTCCAGATAGCGGAGTATGATATGCAGTTCTCCAAAATGCACGGTCTGGGCAACGACTTTATGGTGGTCGATGCCGTTACACAGAATGTCTATTTTTCACCTGAACTGATCCGCCGATTGGCCGATCGGCACTTGGGCGTTGGCTTTGACCAGATGCTGGTGGTAGAACCGCCTTACGATCCGGAACTTGATTTCCACTACCGCATTTTCAACGCCGACGGCAGTGAAGTGGCGCAGTGCGGTAACGGCGCCCGCTGTTTCGCCCGCTTTGTGCGGCTGAAAGGGTTGACCAACAAACGCGACATCCGCGTCAGCACCCAAACCGGGCGCATGGTGCTCAGCGTCACCGACGACGATCTGGTGTGCGTGAATATGGGCGAACCGAATTTTGATCCTCAGGCTGTGCCGTTTCGCGCCACCAAAGAGGAAAGGACATACATCATGCGTGCGGCGGAACATACGGTGCTGTGCGGCGTGGTGTCGATGGGCAATCCGCATTGTGTTTTACAGGTGGATGATGTAAAAACCGCCAAGGTAGAGCTGCTTGGGCCAGTGCTGGAAGGGCATGAGCGCTTCCCGGAACGGGCCAATATCGGTTTTATGCAAATCGTCAGTCGTGAACACATCAAGCTGCGGGTCTATGAGCGCGGCGCCGGTGAAACGCAGGCCTGCGGCAGCGGAGCCTGTGCGGCAGTGGCAGTGGGGATTCAACAGGAATTGCTGTCAGAAGAAGTGCATGTAGAACTGCCGGGCGGCAGCCTGCATATTCGCTGGAAAGGGCCGGGCAACCCGCTGTTTATGACCGGTCCGGCAACCCATGTATATGACGGATTTATTCATCTATGAAGAGTGTTGAGGACCAGGCTGTCACGGGCATTGAGCTTGATGACGACGCCGTAATGCAGTTTTTGCTGCAAAACCCGGATTTCTTTATTCGCAATGCGCGTTTGGTTGAACAGATGCGCGTCCCCCATCCCGTTCGCGGAACCGTGTCGCTGGTCGAGTGGCATCTGGCGCGCCAGCGCAACCATATTGGCCGGCTCGAAGAAGAGATCACCCTGCTGATGGAGCAGGCCAGCGCCAATGAAACGCTGTTTGCCAGCTTGCTGCATCTGCAGGCCAATCTGGCGACCGCCAGCAGTCTGCAAGACATGCTCAACCGCCTGCAACGCTGGGCGCGTGGTTTCGGTTTGGCCGGCGCCAACATCCGCCTGTTTTCCGAAAGCTGGAAAATCGGCGCGCCTTCCGACTTCACCCATCTTGCCCTGACGCGTTCGTCGTTTGAACCGCTGCGTATTCAGCGCCTGGGTGACCAACAGCATTTCCTCGGCAGCCTGAATGGCCCCGAGCTGTTGTTGCTGCTGCCGCAGGCCAAGCTGGTTGGCTCGGTCGCGTTGTCGATGTTGGGCGAAGACGGCGAACTGGGCATGGTGATTTTCAGCAGCCGCGATACGCAACACTATCAGCAGGGTATGGGCACCGTGATGCTCAATCAGTTGGCGCGCATGCTGCCTGAACTGCTGGAACGCTGGATAGAACGAGCATGACCCCGGTAGCGGCCAGCCTGCAACAGCCGGTGGACGCTTTCCTGCGCTATCTGAAGGTTGAGCGTCAGCTCAGCCCGCTCACTCAGCTCAGCTATTCTCGCCAACTGCAGGCGCTGATGGCGCTGGCGCAGGAGATGGGCGTGACTGAATGGCCGTCGCTGGACGCCGCAAAAGTCCGCATGCTGGCGGCACGCAGTAAACGCGCGGGCCTGCAGTCTTCCAGCCTTGCGCTGCGCTTGTCTGCGTTGCGCAGCTTCCTCGACTGGCAGGTTAGCCAGGGCGCGTTGGTCGCCAATCCCGCCAAAGGTATCCGAACGCCACGCAGCGGTCGTCATCTGCCGAAAAATATCGATGTCGATGAAGTGAATCAGCTGTTGAATATCGATCTTAACGATCCGCTGGCGGTGCGCGATCGCGCCATGCTGGAGGTGATGTACGGCGCCGGGTTGCGTCTGTCGGAGTTGGTGGGGCTGGATTGCCGTCATGTCGATCTGGCCGCCGGTGATATCTGGGTGCTGGGCAAGGGCAGCAAAGAACGCAAACTGCCGATTGGTCGCACCGCCGTTACCTGGCTGGAGCACTGGTTGGCGATGCGTGACCTGTTCGGCCCGACAGACGACGCGATGTTCCTGTCCAATCAGGGAAAACGTATCTCAACCCGCAACGTGCAAAAGCGTTTTGCCGAGTGGGGCGTCAAGCAGGGCGTTAACAGCCATATTCATCCGCACAAGCTGCGCCATTCGTTTGCGACCCATATGCTGGAGTCGAGCGGCGACCTGCGTGCTGTGCAGGAACTGCTCGGCCACGCCAACCTCACCACCACCCAAATCTATACCCACCTCGACTTTCAACATCTGGCGAACGTGTACGATGCTGCGCATCCGCGCGCCAAACGGGGGAAATCCTGATGCATTTCTATCGTCCTCTGCGCCCGCTGGCGGCGCTGACCTTTGATCTGGACGACACGCTGTACGACAACCGCCCGGTGATCAGGCAGACCGAGCTGCAGTCGGTAGCCTTTCTGCAGAATTATCATCCTGGGTTGAACCACTTTCAGTCGGCGGATTTTCATCGTCTTCGCCAGGAGCTGCGCGAGCAGGATCCGGAGATTTATCACGACGTCACCCAGTGGCGCTGGCGCGCTATTCATCTGGCGCTGAGCCGTCAGGGGCTGCGGGATGCCGAGGCTGCCGTCGGCGCTGACGCGGCGATGCAGAACTTTGCGTTGTGGCGCAGCCGCATCGAGGTGCCGGAGGCGACTCACGCCACGTTGAAAGCGCTGGGGGAGCGTTTCCCGCTGGTGGCGATCACCAACGGCAATGCCGATCCGGCGCTGTGCGGGCTGGACGGTTACTTCCAGTTTGTGCTGCGTTCCGGGCCGGATGGTCGCGCCAAACCCTATCAGGACATGTACCGGTTGGCCGCAGAACGGTTAGGGGTCCCCGCCGAGCGCATTCTGCACGTTGGCGATGATTTGACCACTGACGTTGCCGGGGCCTTGCACTCAGGCCTGCAGGCTTGCTGGATCAACGACCGCCAACGCAACCTGATGCAGGCCGCGGACAGCCGCTTGCTGCCACATATTGAGATTTCGCAGTTGGCATCGCTGACAGCATTGTTATAATCCCTGCCAGAACTCTGTATAAATTCCCAGTGGAAAACGCGTCCCAGGCGCGTTTTCCCTTACCAATTAATGGTGCCTATGGACGTTTCCGATCTGCTCGACAGCCTGAATGAAAAACAACGCGAAGCCGTGGCGGCGCCACGCTGCAACCTGTTGGTGTTGGCCGGCGCGGGCAGCGGTAAAACCCGGGTGCTGGTACATCGCATCGCCTGGCTGCTGTCGGTAGAGAACTGCTCGCCGTATTCGATTATGGCGGTGACGTTCACCAACAAAGCGGCGGCGGAAATGCGCCACCGTATCGAACACCTGATTGGCACCAGCCAGGGCGGCATGTGGATCGGCACCTTCCACGGCCTGGCTCACCGGTTGCTGCGCGCCCACCATATGGACGCCAATCTGCCGCAGGATTTCCAAATCCTCGACAGCGACGACCAGTTTCGCCTGCTGAAGCGCATCGTTAAGGCGCTGAATATCGACGAAAAACAATGGCCGCCGCGTCAGGCGATGTGGTACATCAACGGCAAAAAAGACGAGGGGCTGCGCCCGCAGCACGTTGAAACCTATAACAACCCGGTGGAGGCGACCTGGTTGCGTATCTATCAGGCCTATCAGGAAGCTTGCGACCGTGCCGGGCTGGTGGACTTTGCCGAACTGCTGCTGCGTGCCCATGAGCTGTGGCTGAACAAGCCGCATATCCTCAATCACTACCGCGAGCGCTTCACCAACGTATTGGTGGACGAGTTCCAGGATACCAACAGCATCCAATACGCCTGGATCCGCCTGCTGTCCGGTAATAACAGCAACGTGATGATCGTCGGCGACGATGACCAGTCAATTTACGGCTGGCGCGGCGCTCAGGTGGAAAACATCCAGCGTTTCCTGAAGGATTTCCCCGGTGCGCAAACTGTGCGTCTGGAACAGAACTACCGTTCGACCAGCAATATCCTGAAGGCCGCCAATACCCTGATCGCCAACAACGGCGGGCGCATGGGTAAAAATCTGTGGACCGAGGGGGCCGAAGGCGAACCTATCTCCATCTATTGCGCGTTCAACGAACTCGACGAGTCGCGCTTTGTCGTTGGCCGCATCAAAACCTGGCAGGAAAACGGCGGTGCGCTGAATGACTGCGCGATACTCTACCGCAGCAATGCCCAGTCGCGCGTGCTGGAAGAGGCGCTGTTGCAAACGGCCATGCCGTACCGCATTTATGGCGGGCAGCGCTTCTTCGAACGTCAGGAAATCAAGGACGCGTTGGCCTATTTACGGCTGATCGCCAACCGTAACGACGACGCGGCGTTTGAGCGCGTGGTGAATACCCCGACGCGCGGCATTGGCGACCGAACGCTGGACGAAGTGCGCCGCACGGCGCGCGATCGCCAACTGACGCTGTGGCAGGCCACTCGTGCGCTGTTGCAGGACAAAGTGCTGGCCGGGCGTGCGGCGTCCGCGCTGCAACGTTTTACCGAATTGGTGGATTCCCTGGCGCACGAAACCGCAGATATGCCGCTGCATGTGCAGACCGACCGGGTGATCCGCGATTCGGGGCTGTTCATCATGTATGAGCAGGAAAAGGGTGAAAAAGGTCAGGCGCGTATCGAAAACCTTGAGGAGTTGGTGACGGCAACGCGGCAGTACAGCTATCAGGATGAAGATCAGGATCTGATGCCGCTGCAGGCGTTTTTGTCACATGCCGCGCTGGAGGCGGGCGAGGGGCAGGCCGATGCCTATCAGGATGCGGTGCAACTGATGACCCTGCACTCCGCCAAGGGGCTGGAGTTTCCGCTGGTGTTTATCGTCGGTATGGAAGAGGGGATGTTCCCGAGCCAGATGTCGCTGGACGAAGGCGGCCGACTGGAAGAAGAGCGCCGGCTGGCCTACGTTGGCCTGACGCGCGCCATGCAGAAATTGACGCTGACCTATGCCGAAACGCGCCGTTTGTACGGCAAAGAGGTTTATCACCGGCCTTCACGTTTTATCGGCGAACTGCCGGAAGACTGTGTGGAAGAAGTGCGGCTGCGCGCCAGCGTATCGCGGCCAGTGAATCACCGCCGCATGGGCACGCCGATCAGCGAAAACGACACCGGCTACAAGCTTGGCCAGCGGGTGCGCCATCCCAAGTTTGGCGAGGGTACCATCGTCAATCTGGAAGGCAGCGGTGAACACAGCCGGTTGCAAATTGCCTTTCCGGGCGAAGGCATCAAGTGGCTGGTGGCGGCCTACGCCCGGCTGGAAACGGTGTAACTTATACTCATCATACTTCAAGCTGCATGCGTGTTGGCTGCGTTATTCGGCCCATCCCTGGGCCTCACCCCTGACGGGGCCGCTGCAAGCAGCGTTCAAATCTGCTCCCGGCTGATTTGTCGCTCACCCCAGTCACTTACCTGAGTAAGCTCCTGGGGATTCACGGCTTTGCCGCCTTCATGCAACTCGAATTATTTAGAGTATATCGGGTGCTGTTTGAGGAACCACCTCAGTGAGAGTAACTGTCGCCGATTTGTGCGGTCGCATACCAGCGCATCACCGCTTCGGTGCCCTCACCGCCTTCCGCCGGCGCCCATGACATGCAGTCTTCTTCCGACAGCGGCTGATATGGCCCCTGTTTCACTTCAAACACCACGCCACCCGCATCGACCGACAGCACCGCATGCCAGGTAAACGCCGGCATCTCCAGCACTTTGGTTTCTTCGCCGAGTAGTGTGCGATGGGTGACGACGCCGTCATCGTTGAATTGCAGCACGACAAAACGGCCGCGCAGCGGCGTCAGCAGCTCCCAGGTTTGCGGATGACGGTGTGGGCGGATATAGGTGCCCGGCTCCATGGCAATCGCCAAGCGCTGTACCGGATCGCTTAACTCTTCGTGTAATGTACGGTGCGCGCGCAGGCGCGCCACTTTGGCAGCCTGTTCGCTCATCGCGGTCAGGTCGTGGGCGGTAATCTGTTTCATCGGCTAAATCCGCAGGCTAATAGTGGCCTAATCTTAGCAACTTTCCCGGATGCGGTCAGAGATCGCCGCAGACTTTTTCTGCACGCTTTACTTCGGGTTAAGCGCGTTTTTTAAACCCGTGACAGCATGCTGAATTGTTGCGCAATTATCCTGTCTAACGTGTTGACAGGCTTTTTCTTCTCGGCGTAACATGCGCGCACGATTATCAATGAGGACATACGCCTTGGACACACCCAGTAGATACTGGCTCACTGACCTGGACAACAACAGGTACAACTTCTAAGGCTATCCCATTGAGCTGATGGCCTTCGTGGTTGTCGGCGACCCCGCAAAGCGTCGCTACGAGTCAGATCCTTCATGGTCTGAAACAAGCTGGTGATGCAACACCCCTCTGTTTCTGTGCTTCCACGCGTTGTCTGCACCTGTCACCGATAGGGAGTTTTGGCACATGCTAAGCGCGTTTAAATTAGATAACAGTCGCCTGTCCCGTCTGGAGTTGGATGACTCGGATGATCTCACCTCGTCACTGTGGGTTGATCTGGTTGAACCGGAAGAGGGCGAGCGTGAGCGCGTGCAAAACGAGCTGGGTCAAAGCCTGGCGACACGCCCGGAGCTGGACGACATCGAAGCCTCCGCGCGTTTCTTCGAAGATGAAGATGGCCTGCATATTCACTCCTTCTTCTATTTTGAAGATGCGGAAGATCACGCCGGCAACTCGACCGTGGCCTTCACCATTCGCGACGGCCGTCTGTATACCCTGCGCGAACGCGAACTGCCGGCGTTTCGTTTGTATCGCATGCGCGCCCGCAATCTGACGATGGTTGACGGCAATGCCTATGAGCTGTTGCTGGATCTGTTCGAAACCAAGATTGAGCAGTTGGCGGACGAGATCGAAAACATCTATAGCGATCTGGAAAAGCTCAGCCGGGTGATCATGGAAGGTCATCAGGGCGACGAATACGATGAAGCGCTGTCAACCTTGGCGGAACTGGAAGATATCGGCTGGAAAGTGCGTCTGTGTCTGATGGACACCCAACGCGCGCTTAACTTCCTGGTGCGCAAGGCGCGCCTGCCGACCGGCCAGTTGGAACAGGCGCGTGAAGTGCTGCGCGACATCGAATCCCTGCTGCCGCATAACGAATCGCTGTTCCAGAAGGTGAACTTCCTGATGCAAGCGGCGATGGGCTTTATCAATATCGAGCAGAACCGCATCATCAAGATTTTCTCGGTGGTCTCGGTGGTGTTCCTGCCGCCCACGCTGGTGGCTTCCAGCTACGGGATGAACTTTGAGTTCATGCCGGAGCTGAAGTGGTCGTTCGGTTATCCGGGCGCCATCAGCCTGATGATCCTCGCGGGGCTGGCCCCTTACCTGTACTTCAAGCGCAAGAACTGGCTGTAAGCCGGCGGGCGACCCGGTCGCCCGTTATTTCTGCGTTACCTCAACGCTTAGCCTGCTAAATAGGGGTACAATGACGCCTCGTCTCATCTGCCCGTAAGGCGTGAGTGTTGATGGAGAAGTTGCCCCGCTGGTCTCAATGGCTGCTCCTGCTGCTGGCTTCGCTGGCGCTGGGGTTTGGCCTGCAAACATTTCATATTCCCGCTGCGCTGTTGCTGGGACCGATGATCGTCGGCGTGGCGATGGGGTTGTTGGGTGCCACGGTGCGTATTCCCGCTCGCCTGTTTATCGTCGCGCAGGCGGTGCTGGGCTGCATGATTGCGCAAAGTCTTTCCCCCGCTATCCTCACGCCGTTACTCGACGACTGGCCACTGGTGCTGCTGGTACTCTTTGCCACGCTGGCGGCCAGCGGCGTTTCCGGCTGGTGTCTGGTGCGTTTCAGCGGGCTGCCGGGGCCGACCGGTGCCTGGGGTTCATCGCCTGGCGGCGCTTCGGCGATGGTGGCGATGGCAGGAGATTTCGGTGCAGATGTCCGGTTAGTGGCTTTCATGCAGTACCTGCGGGTGCTGTTTGTCGCGACGGCGGCGGCCATGGTGGCGCGGATTGGGCTGGGCGATGAGGCGGGCCACGGCAGCGTTGCGCTGGAATGGTTTCCGCCGCTGGATTGGCGTTTTCTCGCGACGCTGGGTATCGCCGTTGTCGGCGCCTGGCTGGGGCCCCGGCTGCGCATCCCTTCCGGTGCGCTGCTTTTACCGATGATTATCGGCGCAACGCTTCACTCCAGCGGCGCGATGGCGTTGCAGGTACCGGAATGGTTACTGGCGCTGGCTTATACCCTGATTGGCTGGAGCGTTGGATTGCGTTTTACCCGGCCGATATTTTTGCTGGCGTTGCGTACCTTGCCGCAGATGGTGGCGTCGATAGTGGCGCTGATGCTGTTTTGCGGGCTGCTGGCGTGGATGCTGACCCGCTTTCTGCCGGTGGATCTGATGACCGCCTATCTGGCGACCAGCCCGGGCGGGCTGGACACCGTGGCGATCATTGCGGCGGGCAGCCGGGTGGATATGTCCTTTGTGATGGCGATGCAGACGCTGCGGTTGTTCACCATTCTGCTGACCGGCCCGGCGATGGCCCGCTTCATTTCCAATCGGGCCTCGCCTGCGTCAACGTAATTTGCGTTGAGTGTAAAGTGCGTCGAGGATAAACAGCAGCAGTGCCGCCCAGATAAAGCCGAAGGTCACCAGTTTACCCTGGCCGATGGTCTCTCCGTAAAAAGTGACGGCCAGCAGGAACATCAGCGTCGGGCCGAGGTACTGGAAAAAGCCGAGTGTCGACAGGCGCAGGCGGGTCGCTGCGGCGGTAAAGAACAGCAGCGGTATGGTGGTGACGATGCCGGCTGCGACCAGCAGCAGGTTCAGCGACCACGGGTTGGCGCTCAGATGGCTGGTCGGGCTGTCGGCGAAAAGGAACAGGTACGCTGCCGCTACCGGCAATAACCACAGGGTTTCAATCAGCATGCCGGTCTGTGCGTCGATGGCGATCTTCTTGCGCAGCAGGCCGTAGAAGGCAAAGCTGAACGCCAGCCCCAGGCCGATAATCGGCAGTGACCCGAATTGCCATAGCTGAATCAACACGCCGGCAAATGCCAACACCACCGCCAACCACTGCATGCGGCGGAAACGCTCGCCCAGGAACAGCATCCCCAACAGCACGTTAACCAGCGGATTAATGAAATAGCCCAGGCTGGCTTCCAGCATATGGTGGTTATTCACCGCCCAGATAAACAGCAGCCAGTTACCGCCGATCAACACAGCGGTCACCGCCAGCAGCAGCAGCCGTTTGCGGTTGCGGCAGGCGGCGCGAACCTGCGGCCAGTTGCGGCCCAGCGTGATCAGCGCCAGCATAAAGAAGAAGGACCAAATGACCCGATGAGTGAGGATCTCATCGGCGGGTACCAGTTGAATCAGTTTGAAATAGGCCGGGGCGATGCCCCAAATAAAATAGGCGGCGAGAGCAAAGAAGATGCCCTGCCGCGTTTGCTGTGCGTCCATGACGATACTCGGATGGGTAAAACGGAGATGCGGTGAGTGTACTTAAGACGCTCACCGCACACAATCACCCGACCAGATAGGTGGCGGTGGCGCTGGCGATATGCAGGCCGTCGTGGTTATGCAGTTCGGCGCGGGCGACGGCCACTTTGTTGCCGCTGCGCAATACGCTGGCGGAGGCGACAAAATGCTCGCCGCGGCCGGGGCGCAGATAATCGACGCGCAGATCTATGGTTCCCATGCGCGACAGGCGGGAGGCCACTTCCTCTTCGATCAGCGGATCCATGCGCATCAGCACGCTCCCGGCGCAGGCCAACCCGGCGGCAACGTCCAGCACTGAAGCGATCACGCCGCCATGCAGGATCTTCTGGGCGGCGTTGCCCACCAGTTTGGGCTGATTGGTGAAGCTCAGTTCAACGTAGTCATCTTCAAAACGGCGTAGTTCAAGGCCCAGCTCGCGGTTAAACGGCATGTGATAAACAAAGATTTCGCCGATTTTCTGGCGTGCAGCATCGAGTGTCAGTGGTGTAGTGGACATAAATACCCGTTCTTTATTCAATAGAGTGAGGAGGTTATTAACTGGTCAGTCCAGGTTAATCGTTTGTTGATTTTATGCCTATATTTTGTTGCTTGCCAGACTAATCCAATAAATGCACGCCGCACTGCTGAAAAACCGCCTTTGTGTGTAAAATGGCCTGTTTTTAATTCAGAGTTTGTCATTTTTGTTGGAGTGGGGAACGTTATGCGCATTTTGTCAGGGATCGTTTTGGCCATGTTGGCAGTGCCACTGCTGGTGCAGGCGGAAGAGGCCAAAGAGCAGCAAATTCATGATAAACCCGCAGTGCGCGGCAGCATTATCGCCAACATGCTGCAGGATCACGACAACCCCTTCACGCTATATCCGTACGACACCAACTATGTGCTGTATACCGATACCAGCAATATCAACAAAGAGGCCATCAAGACCTACAACTGGGCCGAGAAGGCGCGCAAGGATGAAGTGAAATACCAGCTCAGCCTGGCCTTCCCGCTGTGGCGCGGCATTCTGGGCGACAACTCGGTGCTCGGCGCCTCTTATACTCAGCGTTCCTGGTGGCAGCTTTCCAATCACGGTGAGTCGTCGCCGTTTCGCGAAACCAACTACGAGCCGCAAGTATTCCTCGGCTGGGCGACAGATTACCGCTTTGCCGGCTGGACGCTACGCGACGTTGAAGTGGGCCTCAACCACCAGTCCAACGGGCGTTCGGATCCAACCTCCCGCAGCTGGAACCGCGGCTACGCGCGTTTTATGGCGCAGAACGGTAACTGGCAGGTGGATCTGAAACCCTGGTTCCGCTTCTCGGAAAGCGACAGCAGCGATGACAACCCGGATATCACCAAATACATGGGGTATTACCGTCTGAAAGTCGGTTACGCCTGGGGCGACAGCGTGTTCAGCGTCGACAGCCATTACAACTGGAACAGCGGCTACGGCGGTGCGGAACTGGGCTGGAGCTACCCGATCTCCAAACACGTGCGTTTCTACACTCAGGTGTTCAGCGGCTACGGCGAATCGCTGATTGATTACAACTTCCGGCAGACACGGGTTGGCGTTGGTGTCATGCTTAACGATATTATGTAATACGGCCGTCATGATGGCGGCACTATGCAGCAAAAAGTGGGGAAGTGTGTGTCAACCGCAGCAGTGATAAACAAAGAGTTGCTGGCAGAGCAGGTATTGCGCGATACCTTTGGCTACCAGCAATTCCGACCGGGTCAACAGACGATTATCAACGCGGCGATCGGCGGGCTGGATTGTCTGGTGGTCATGCCGACCGGCGGCGGTAAATCGTTGTGCTATCAAATCCCGGCTCTGGTGATGGATGGCCTGACGTTAGTGGTTTCCCCGTTGATCTCGCTGATGAAAGATCAGGTCGATCAACTGCTGGCTTATGGTGTTTCCGCCGCCTGTTATAACTCGACGCAGACGCGCGAGCAGCAACTGGAGGTCATGGCGGGTTGCCGCAGCGGGCAGATCAAAATGCTGTATATCGCCCCCGAACGGCTGATGATGGACAGCTTCCTCGATCTGCTCGACCACTGTCCGCCGGCGCTATTGGCGGTGGACGAGGCGCACTGTATTTCGCAGTGGGGCCATGATTTCCGTCCTGAATACCGCGCGTTGGGTCAGCTGAAGCAGCGCTTCCCGACGATGCCGGTGATTGCCCTGACCGCTACCGCCGACGAGTCTACCCGGGGCGACATCGTACGCCTGTTGGCGCTGCACGATCCGCTGGTGCAGATCAGCAGCTTTGACCGCCCAAACATTCGCTATACGCTGGTGGAGAAGTTCAAACCGCTCGATCAGCTGTGGCGCTTCGTGCAGGACCAACGTGGCAAGAGCGGTATCATTTACTGCAACAGCCGCGCCAAGGTGGAAGACACCACGGCGCGTTTGCAGAGCCGCGGGCTGAGCGTTGGTGCCTATCATGCCGGGCTGGACAACGATCGCCGCGCGCAGGTGCAGGAAGCGTTCCAGCGTGACGATTTACAGGTGGTGGTAGCCACCGTCGCCTTCGGCATGGGCATCAACAAACCCAACGTGCGTTTCGTGGTGCACTTTGATATCCCGCGCAATATCGAGTCCTACTATCAGGAAACCGGCCGCGCCGGGCGTGATGGCCTGCCGGCAGAAGCGATCCTGTTGTATGACCCGGCCGACATGGCCTGGCTGCGCCGCTGTCTGGAAGAGAAACCGGCCGGACAGCAGTTGGATATCGAACGGCACAAACTGAACGCCATGGGGGCTTTCGCCGAAGCGCAAACCTGCCGTCGTTTGGTGTTGCTCAATTACTTTGGCGAGGGTAAGCAGCAAAATTGCGGTAACTGCGATATCTGCCTCGATCCCCCCAAGCGCTATGACGGTCTGGAAGACGCACGCAAGGCGCTCTCCTGCGTGTATCGCGTCGGCCAGCGGTTCGGCCTGGGTTATATTGTCGAAGTGCTGCGCGGTTCCAATAACCAGCGCATCCGCGAATACGGGCACGACAAGTTGCCGGTGTACGGCATCGGTCGCGAGCAAACGACCGAACACTGGACCAGCGTGCTGCGTCAACTGATCCACCTGGGGTTTATTACCCAGAACATCGCCATGCATTCGGCGCTGCAATTGACCGAAGCCGCGCGCCCGGTACTGCGTGGTGAACTGGAGCTGCAACTGGCGGTGCCGCGCATCCAAAGTCTGAAGTCGCGTGGCAGCGCCAATCAGAAATCCTACGGCGGCAATTACGATCGCAAGCTGTTTGCCAAACTGCGCAAGCTGCGTAAATCGATTGCCGACGAAGAAAATATCCCGCCTTACGTGGTGTTTAACGATGCCACGCTATTGGAAATGGCGGAGCAAATGCCGATCAAGGCCGGCGACCTGCTTAGCGTTAACGGCGTTGGCCAGCGCAAACTGGAGCGTTTCGGCGCCCCGTTTATGGCGATGATCCGCGATCACCTCGATAATGACGAAGAATAAGGGCAATAAATCATGTTGATGCTGTTTCTGACCGTGGCGCTGGTGCACTTGATCGCGCTGATGAGCCCGGGGCCGGACTTCTTTTTTGTTTCGCAAACCGCCGCCAGCCGTTCGCGCCGCGAGGCGATGATGGGCGTGGTGGGCATTTCACTGGGTATTGTGGTATGGGCGGGGGTTGCGCTGATGGGCCTGCACCTGATCTTGCAGAAAATGGCCTGGCTGCATCAGATCATCATGGTCGGCGGTGGGATTTACTTATGCTGGATGGGCTGGCAACTGCTGCGTTCCGCACGCTCCCAGAACGCCCAATCCGCGCCGGCGGACGAAGTGAAAGTGGCGTTGCCAAAGGTCGGACGCAGCTTTATCCGCGGTTTCCTGACCAACCTTTCAAACCCGAAAGCGGTTATCTATTTCGGCAGCGTGTTCTCGCTGTTTGTCGGTGATGACGTGGGCGCCGGCGCGCGCTGGGGCTTGTTCCTGCTGATTATCGCCGAGACCTTTGTCTGGTTCAGCCTGGTGGCGGTCGTGTTTGCGTTACCGGCAATGCGCCGTGGCTATCAGCGTTTGGCGAAATGGATCGACGGGCTGGCGGGCGTATTGTTCACCGGTTTCGGGTTGCACCTGATCTTTACCCGTTAATCGCAGGAAGATATCGCGAGGGCCGAACAGTGATGTTCGGCCCTTTTGCATTAGGCCTTTCTGGCCGTAGCCAATAACCCGGCCACCAGAATAAACAGCGAACCGAAGATGCGGTTTAGCAACTGCATTTGGCGCGGCGTTTTCAGCCAGCCGGCAATGCGGGTCGCCAGTGTGGCGTAGCCAATCATCACCACAATATCCACCGCCACGGTGGTCACGCCGAGTATCAGATACTGCTCGGCCTGCGGCTGGTTAGGTAAAATAAACTGCGGGAACAGCGCGGCCAGAAACACGATGCTCTTCGGGTTGGTCAAATTGACCAGCACCGCGCGGCGGAACAGGCGGCGGCGCGGCAGGGTACCCGCCAGCGTATGCAGATCCAACGAACCGGCGGCGCGCCACTGCTGAATTCCGAGCCACACCAGATAAGCGGCGCCGAGCCATTTCAGCAATTCAAACGCCATCAGCGACTGTGAGACCAACGCACCCAGGCCAATGCCCACCAGCACGATATGCAGACTCAACCCGACCTGCAGGCCGGCGATCGATGCCGCCGCGCCGCGATACCCGTGGCTGATACCGGTGCTCATGGTGTTGATTGCGCCTGAGCCGGGTGAGAGGCTGAGGATAAGGGTTGTCAGCAGATAGGTTAACCACCAGTCCAAGGTCATCGTAAGGCTCCCGGGAAGTACCAATTTGTGCCAAAATAGGCTCGGTTCTTGTAAGAATTGAATCACAATACGCTAGTATTATTTCTTGTGCCAGAGGCCACATTTTTGCCGCTGGCGGCTCAGGGAAAAGCTCTCAATGACGTCGTTCACTCAAGGCACCGATGACTGGTTAATGCGTGAAACGCAGTTCGCTGCTTTCGCTACCGGCCCGCTGCTGGACTTTTGGCGGTTGCGGGAGGAGGGCGAGTTCAGTGGCGTGGGCGGCGTGCCGATCCGCTTCGTGCGTTTCAGCTCTGCACGTCACCAGCGGGTGGTGGTGATCAGCCCCGGCCGTATCGAAAGTTACGTTAAATATCCAGAAGTTGCCTACGATCTGTTCCATTGCGGTTTTGATGTGATGATTATCGATCATCGCGGGCAAGGCCGTTCTGGCCGCTTGCTGGCTGATACGCACCGCGGTCATGTGGTAAACTTTGCCGATTATATTGACGATTTCGCTCAGTTTTATCGGCAGCAAGTGGCGCCGCGCGGCTACCGACAGCACTTTGCGCTGTCGCATTCGATGGGCGGCGCGATACTGGCGCAGTTTCTGGCGCGTCAGCCGCAGGCGTTTGATGCCGCTGCGTTTTGCGCGCCGATGTTCGGCATTCATCTGCCGATGCCGGGCTGGATGGCGGACCGCATCCTTAACTGGGTGGAGAAACACCCGACGGTGCGTAATTACTATGCGATAGGCACCGGCCAGTGGAGGCCGCTGCCCTATGTGGTCAACGTATTGACCCACAGCCGTGAACGCTATCGCCGCTGTTTGCGTTATTACGCCGATTATCCCGAGTTGCAGGTGGGAGGCCCTACCTACCACTGGGTAAGAGAAAGCATTCAGGCCGGGCGGCAGATTGTCGCGCAGGCGGCTAAAATCACCACACCGCTGTTATTATTGCAGGCCGGTGAGGAACGGGTGGTCGACAACCGTTCTCAGCAGGCTTTTTGTCAGGTACTGTCAGACGCGGGGCACCCTTGCGAAGGGGGAAAACCGCGGGTTATCCAAGGCGCACGCCATGAGATCCTGTTCGAGCGGGACGCGATGCGCGCCGAAGCATTGAACGCAATCCTGCGTTTCTTTGCTCAACACTTAGGTGGCGCCCCTGCCGCCGACCACTCCATCAGAGGTTAGAACATATCCTTATGTATCACGTCGTCGCTTCCGATTTAGATGGCACGCTGCTATCACCTGACCACACCCTGTCGCCTTATGCCAAAGAGACGTTGAAGCTGCTGACCCAGCGTGACGTGCACTTTGTGTTTGCCACTGGCCGGCATCACATCGACGTTTCGCAGATCCGCGATAACCTCGATATCAGCGCCTTTATGATCACCTCCAACGGTGCCCGCGTGCATAACACCGCCGGCGAGCTGATTTTCAGCCACAACCTGGCGGAAGACATTGCCCGCGATCTCTACGGCATGCTGCATGACGATGCGGACATCACCACCAATGTTTATCGCAACGACGACTGGTTCATCAACCGGGAAAGCCCGGAGCAGGAAGAGTTCTTCCGGGAATCGATCTTCCAGTATCAGCTGTTTGAGCCGGGCCTGCTGGAGACCGACGGCGTGTGCAAGGTGTACTTCACCTGTGACGACCATGAAAAGCTGCTGCCGCTGGAAGATGCCATCAATGCGCGCTGGGGCGATCGGGTTAACGTCAGTTTCTCGTTCCCGACCTGTCTGGAAGTGATGGCGGGCGGCGTATCCAAAGGTCATGCGCTGGAAGAAGTGGCCAGAATCATCGGCTATTCGCTGAAAGAGTGCATCGCCTTCGGTGACGGCATGAATGACCTGGAAATGCTGGCGATGGCCGGCAAGGGCTGCATTATGCGCGACGCGCACCAGCGCCTGAAAGACAAACTGCCGGAACTGGAAGTGATTGGCTCCAATGCCGACGATGCGGTACCGCATTACCTGCGCAAGATGTTCCTGGGTTGATACCCTTCGTCTTTCGCGCCGCAGCGTTGTTGGCTACACGCACTTACCCCAGTCACTTACTTGAGTAAGTGACTGGGGTTGCGTTTGTTTGCCGCCTAGCTGCGACGTGAAATCCATTGGGTTGTAACCCGGACAAGGTCGCCCTTGTCCGGGTTACTTGTGCTGGCCCTGCTTTTGCAGGAACTGCACACCCTTGTCAGGGAAGTCGGTGAACACGCCGTCAACGCCCGCCTGGTTGTAAATCACGTCGTACAGCTGATTCACGTCGGTCACGTAGTTTGGCAGCGCATCGGCGCGGATGGTGAACGGATGCACCGCCAGCTTGTTGGCATGGGCTTCCTTCACCATATCGGTCAACACCACATGGCCCGGTTTGGATTTCTCCGCTTCCACCAGCATGTGGTAGTCCGGCCCGATACCGTCGGCGTACTGGGCAATCTGCTTCATCGCGCCCGGCTTGAACATCCAGTCATAGTCGTATTCCACCCATTTGCCGTCGGCTTTCTGCTCATAGGTTTCCTGCCACTTGTTGTAGGCGATCAGTTGGATCAGCTTCAGATCCATGCCCATCTTCGGTTCCAGCTCGGTTTTAATCCGCTTCAGTTCGTTGGCGTCGAAGCATTGCAGATAAACGTTGTCATTCTTGCCGGTGTAACCATACTGCTTCAGCACCGCCAGCACTTTGCTGGAGATATCCTTGCCTTCCTGCTTGTGGAACCACGGCGCTTTGATTTCCGGGTAAATACCGATGTTTTTGCCGGTCGAATGGTTCAGCCCCTGCACAAACTCGATCTCTTCCTGGAAGGTATGGACGCGGAAATCCGACTTGCCCATCGGGAAGCGGCCAGGGTAGCCCTGCACCTTTTTACCGTTTTCGATCTCAAAGCCTTCCGTGAACTTCAGCGACTTGATTTCCGCCAGGGTAAAGTCGATGGCGTAATAACGGCCGTCTTTGCGTGCTCGGCTCGGGAAGCGCTCGGCCACGTCGGTAACGCGATCGAGGTAATGGTCATGCAGCACCACCAGCTCGTTGTCCTTGGTCATCACCAGATCCTGCTCGAGGAAGTCCGCACCCTGCGCGTAGGCCATCGCCTTCGCCGGCAGCGTGTGTTCCGGCAGATAGCCGCTGGCGCCACGGTGGGCGATCACCACCTTGTCCGCTGCTTGTACGGCGCTGACCATTGAGGTGGCCAGGAAGATCCCTGCCAGCAGGGCTTTGACTTGAGTCCGCATTTTGTAATTCTCCATATTGTAGGTGCAGGGTAATAAAGTAGTAAAAAGGCCGCAGCGCGGCCTTTAAATAATGCGAAGTTTGTATGACGCTTAGCCGCGTTTGTTGGCTGCGATTTCTGCGTGGTGCTTTTTCTCGCTCAGCATGGTCAGCAACAGCAGCACTACCGCACCGATACTGCCGCCAATCATCACCATAAAGCCGCCGTCCCAACCGAAGTAATCCACGGTGTAACCGACGATGGCGCTGGCCGCAACGGAGCCGCCCAGGTAACCGAACAGACCGGTGAAGCCCGCTGCGGTGCCGGCCGCTTTCTTCGGTGCCAGTTCCAGCGCGTGCAGGCCGATCAACATCACCGGGCCGTAAATCAGGAAGCCGATGGTGATCATGCAGGCCATGTCGATGCCAGGATTACCGACCGGGTTGAGCCAGTAAACGACGGTAGCGATGGTCACCAGCGTCATAAAGAACACGCCGGTGGCGCCGCGGTTGCCTTTGAACACTTTGTCCGACATCCAGCCGCACAGCAGGGTGCCCGGAATGCCGGCGTATTCGTACAGGAAGTAGGCCCAGGAAGACTTATCCAGCGTGAAGTGCTTCACTTCTTTCAGGTAGGTCGGTGACCAGTCCAGAATGCCGTAACGCAGCAGGTAAACGAACACGTTGGCTACCGCGATGTACCACAGCAGCTTGTTCGGCAGAATGTACTGCATGAAAATCTGCTTGGCGGTCAGTTCTTCTTCCGCTTTCTCGCTGTAGTCGTCCGGGTAATCGTTTTTGTATTCTTCGATCGGCGGCAAGCCACAGGATTGCGGCGTATCGCGCATCAGTGCAAAGGCGATCAGGGCTACCAGAATGGCGCCGAAGGCCGGCATATACAGCGCCGCGTGCCAGTCGTTGAACCAGGCCATACCCAGCAGGAACAACAGCGGCGGCAGGCCGCCACCCACGTTATGCGCGCAGTTCCAGACCGAAACGATACCGCCGCGTTCTTTCTGCGACCACCAGTGCACCATGGTGCGGCCACAAGGCGGCCAGCCCATGCCCTGGAACCAACCGCACAGGAACAGCAACACGAACATGACTGCGATGCTCGATGTCGCCCACGGCACAAAGCCCATGAACAGCATCACCGCGGCGGCCAGTATCAGGCCGGCAGGCAGGAATACGCGTGGGTTGGAGCGGTCAGAAACCGACCCCATGATGAATTTGGAAAAACCGTAGGCGATGGAAATACCCGACAGCGCGAAACCGAGGTCGCCGCGGCTGAAGCCCTGATCGATCAGGTAAGGCATTGCCAGGGTGAAGTTCTTACGCACCAGATAGTAGGCGGCGTAACCGAAGAAAATCCCCATAAAAATTTGCCAGCGCAATTTACGGTAGAGCGGGTCGACTTTGTCGACCGGCACACGGGAAATGTGTGCTGCCGGCTTAAAGATACTCAACATGAGCGCCTCCGATGGCTTTTAGTTATCACATCAATATGATCGTCTACGTTCATTTGATGATTGAGCGGATAGAGAATGTGGTGTTTTTTTGTTCCATAACGAGCGTCATCCTAGTCAAAACAGCCTGGTGTCACTGTGATGAATGGCGCAAATGTTACACTTTTATGAAACTACGGCGGATTTTGAGCGATTCGTTAACGATATGAAATAGAAAAACGGCTAAAAATCGTGATTCCGATCACATTCATGGTTTTTTATGGACATTTTGTTTTCGTTTTAAGTTCGTTATTGTTCCTTATCAAACAAAGACCCCAGTAACTGTGGCCCAATAGGGTAATCACCACGGATCCTGAGGAAGCGTCATGAGCAACCATTCACCGGACAGTGAAACGGATGTGATAGTCATTGGCGGCGGTGCGACCGGAGCGGGCATTGCCCGTGACTGCGCGCGCCGAGGCCTGCGTTGCATACTGCTGGAGCGCCATGATATTGCCACCGGCGCCACCGGCCGTAACCACGGTTTGTTGCACAGCGGAGCGCGTTATGCGGTGACCGACGGCGAGTCGGCGCGTGAGTGCATAGAAGAGAACCGCATCCTCAAGCGCATCGCGCATCACTGCATCGAGCGTACCGATGGGTTGTTCATTACCCTGCCGCAGGATTCGCTGGCCTACCAACAACAGTTTATTGCTTCCTGCCACAGTGCCGGCATCAACGCCGAAGCCATTGATCCGCAATTGGCGTTGCGCCTGGAGCCGGCGGCTAACCCGGCGCTGATCGGCGCCGTGCGGGTGCCGGATGGCACCGTCGACCCGTTCCGTTTGACCGCCGCCAATATGCTCGATGCCCGCGAGCACGGCGCGCAGATCCTGACCTATCACCAGGTGGTCGGTTTGTTGCGCGTGGGCGATCGCGTGACCGGCGTGCGCGTTTTCGACCATCAAACTGCGCGCCGCTACGACATCCACGCCGAGGTGGTGGTCAACGCCGCTGGCATCTGGGGCCAGCAGATTGCGGAATACGCCGATCTGCGCATCCGCATGTTCCCGGCCAAGGGCGCATTGCTGATCCTCGGCCACCGCATCAACAACATGGTAATCAACCGTTGCCGCAAACCGGCAGACGCCGACATTCTGGTGCCGGGCGACACCATCTCGCTGATTGGCACCACCTCCACCCACATCGACTACGACCAGATCGACAACATGGTGGTGATGTCGCAGGAAGTGGACATTCTGATCCGCGAAGGTGCGCTGCTGGCGCCTGAACTGGCGCAAACCCGCATTTTGCGTGCCTATGCCGGGGTACGGCCGCTGGTGGCCAGTGACGACGACCCCAGCGGCCGTAACGTCAGCCGTGGCATCGTGCTGCTCGATCACGCCAGCCGCGATGGGCTGGAAGGATTCATCACCATCACCGGCGGCAAGTTGATGACCTATCGCCTGATGGCGCAGTGGGCGACCGACAAAGTGTGTGAAAAGCTTGGGCTAGATAGCCCATGCACTACCGCAGTGGAACCGCTGCCCGGCTCCCGACAGACGGCGGAGGAAACGGTGCGCAGCGTGGTGGCGTTGCCGGCCAGTATTCGCGGCTCGGCGGTGTATCGCCACGGCGATCGCGCCAGCCTGGTGCCGGCCGGTAATCGGCTGGACAACAGTCTGGTCTGCGAATGCGAGGCGGTCACCGCCGGTGAGGTGCGCTATGCGGTGAACTCTCTCGCCGTCAATAATCTGGTGGATCTCCGTCGCCGCACCCGTGTTGGCATGGGCACCTGCCAGGGGGAACTGTGCGCCTGTCGCGCCGCCGGGCTGCTGACGCGCTTTAACGTCGCCACCCCGCAGCAGTCGATCGATCAGTTGTCGCATTTCCTCAACGAACGCTGGAAGGGCGTACGCCCGATCGCTTGGGGCGACGCGCTGCGCGAGAGCGAGTTCACCAGTTGGGTTTATCAGGGATTGTGCGGACTGGATGCACGGGAGAAACAGGAGGCGGATGATGCGATTTGATGTGGTGGTGATTGGCGGCGGCTTGGCGGGCATGGTTTGCGCCATCGGGTTGGCGGAACAGGGCAAGCGCTGCGCCGTGGTCAGCTCAGGCCAGAGCGCGCTTTATTTCTCCTCCGGTTCGCTTGATTTGCTGGCGCAACTGCCCGACGGCACGCCGGTCGACGCGCCGCTGGCAGCGTTGCCGGAACTGGCGCGACAGGCGCCGCAGCACCCTTATTCCTTGATTGGTGCAGAACGGGTGGCGCTGTTATCTGATGAGGCGGCCCAGCTATTGCGGCGCTGCGGCCTGAACCTGCAAGGCAGCAATGAAAGGAATCATCTGCGCATTACGCCGCTCGGCACGCGCCGCGCCACCTGGCTCAGCCCGCAGGCCATTCCGGTGACGCCGCTGGCCGGTGCGCTACCATGGGAAAGCGTTGCGGTGATTGGCATTGAGGGATTTTTGGATTTTCAGCCGCAACTGGCCGCCGATTCACTTATGCAGGCGCTGGGAGTGCGCGCCGGGGTCGGTTGGTTGCATTTACCTGCGCTGGACCGGTTGCGCAACAATCCCAGCGAGTTCCGGGCGGTGAATATCGCCAGAGTGCTGGATTTGCCGGAAAATCGGATGCCGATGGCGGACGAGTTGCGCCGGCTGGCCGGTGATGCCGAGGCGATTTTCCTGCCCGCCTGTCTGGGGCTGGAGGAGGATGCCCCGCTGGTGGCGTTACAGGCGGCGGTGGGCAAACCGGTGCGTCTGTTGCCGACGTTACCGCCTTCGGTGTTGGGCATGCGTTTGCACCTGGCATTGCGCCAGCGCTTGCAACAGTTGGGCGGTGTTTTTATGCCGGGGGACAGCGTGCTGCGGGCGGATATCGACGCCGGGCGTGTTACCGGCCTGTATACCCGCAATCACGGCGATATTCCGTTGCAGGCGCAGCAGGTGGTGCTGGCCAGCGGCAGCTTCTTTAGCAATGGATTGGCGGCGGACTTCGACGGTGTACGCGAGCCGGTGTTTGGGCTGGATGTAGACAGCCAGGCGGATCGCGCCGACTGGAGCCGCAGCGATCTGTTTGCTCCGCAGCCCTATTTGCAGTTCGGCGTGCGCACCGATCGCCGGCTGCGTGCGTTAAGGCACGGGAAGGCGCTGACCAACTTGTATGCTATTGGCGCGGTGACCGGCGGATACGATCCGCTACAGCAGGGATGCGGCGCCGGCGTTTCGCTGATCGGGGCGCTGCACGTTGTGCAACAGATTGCCGCAGAGAAGGAGCGACCATGAGCCTGCAGAAAGACAACAGCTTTGAAAACTGCATCAAATGCACCGTCTGTACCACCTATTGTCCGGTCGCCAAGGTCAATCCGCTCTATCCGGGGCCAAAACAGGCGGGGCCGGACGGCGAACGCCTGCGGCTGAAAGATCCGGCGTTGTACGATGAAGCGCTGAAGTATTGCACCAACTGCAAGCGTTGTGAGGTCGCCTGCCCGTCCGACGTCAAAATCGGCGATATCATTCAGCGCGCCCGCGCCGATTACGCCCAGAGCAAACCGACGCTGCGCGACGCCATCCTCAGCCATACCGACATCATGGGGTCGCTGTCGACACCCTTTGCGCCCATAGTCAATGCCGCCACCGGTCTGAAACCGGTGCGTGCGCTGCTGGACAAAGCGTTGAAAATTGACCATCGCCGCGAGTTGCCAAAATACTCGTTCGGCACCTTCCGCCACTGGTATCGCCGGCAGGCGCAGGCCCAGCAGCGCTATGCCGAACAGGTGGCGTTTTTTCACGGCTGTTTCGTCAATTACAACCATCCGCAGCTGGGCAAGGATCTGATCAAGGTCTTTAACGCGATGAATATCGGCGTGCAGCTGCTCAAGCGCGAGAAATGTTGCGGCGTGCCTTTGATCGCCAACGGCTTTATCGCCCAGGCCAAAAAGCAGGCCAAAGTGAATGCCGAGTCGCTGCATGAGGCGGTGCTGGAACGCGGAGTTCCTGTGGTGGCGACCTCGTCGAGCTGTACCTTTACCTTGCGCGATGAATATCCGCATCTGTTGGAGGTGGATACCTCGGCGGTGCGCGAGCGGGTAGAGCTGGCGACGCGCTATTTGTATCGACTGAACAACCAGGGCCGCACTCTGCCGCTGAAGCGCACGCCGTTACGGGTGGCGTATCATACGCCGTGCCATATGGAGAAAATGGGCTGGACCGCCTATACGCTGGAGTTGTTGCGGCAAATTCCGGGCTTGGAGCTGGTGGTGCTGGATTCGCAGTGTTGCGGTATTGCCGGTACTTACGGGTTTAAATCGGAGAACTATGCGACTTCGCAGGGGATTGGCGCTTCGCTGTTTCGCCAGATAGAGGAAAGCGGTGTGGATATGGTGGTGACCGACTGCGAAACCTGCAAGTGGCAAATCGAGATGTCGACCGGTAAAGGCTGTGAACATCCGATCACCCTGCTGGCGCGGGCATTGGCATAATCGGTGATGAGGTGGCGAAACGGGGCCGGCATGCCGACCCCCTAAGGTTACTGCTTCAGTTTCAAGGTGCTGATGATGCCTTCGGCTTCACTTTGCGCCTGCTGCTGGTTATCTGCCGGCAGCGTTACCTGAATGGTCAGCATCTTGTTATCCAGTGTGCCGATCAGGATCGAAGAGTAGGCTTTCTCGCCGCCGCTGGTGATGATGCTGTCCAGTTGACGCAGAGGGACGCCGTTAACGTCGATGGCTTTGTTGGTAATCACCTGCAGATTAGCGTCACGCGAGCGCTGGGTGTCTTCCAGACGCTTGGCCAGGGTTTCCAGGTTGTCGGCGGTCTTGTCGCCGAGGATCACGATCACCGCGCGCTGGCCGGTGCTGTCGGCGTAAACGTGCATGTTGTTCGCCTGGTTGCCCAGCTTGCCGCTCTGGTCCGCCATGCCCGCCGGCAGGGTGAACGCCAGTTTACCGTCCAGTAAACTCACCTGTTGCCCGGCCGGTGCGCTGGCTGCAGCACCGCCCGCTGGCGCCTTGGTGTCTTTGGTGTCGCCGTCACAGGCCGCCAGGCCAAGCACTAACAGGCTGATACCCATCAATTTTGCTACTTTACGCATTGGGCTTCCTTCTTCCTTTCAGGTAGGTTTTTACTGCCGTATCGCAACCTATTCCACGTTGAAATGCAAGGCAGATGTTGTCACAAGGTTTTTTCAAGTAATAGCCGATAATCAGCCACTTCGCCTTTCTTTTCCAGCTGAACAATCTGATAGTGATGGCCGATGAGCATCATCAGCATCGCCTGGAACCTATTGCGTGTTTTCACCCTCACCTGGCGATAGCCCTGAGCCTGCGCCCAGCGTTCCTGTTCGGCCAATAAGGCCCGCGCCACGCCGTGGCGGCGAAACGCCGGCAGCACGCCGCCCAGCCAGCTGTAAAATACCTTTTCTTGCGTCTGATAGCCCAGTTTGAAACCGGCGGGTTGGCCGCCAATCTCGGCGATCAGCAGATGGCAGGCGGACGGCCCGACGCGTTGCTGTAAATCGGCCAGGTTATGCAGGCCACCGAATTCGGGGATTTGTTGATACAGGGCGTGGATTTCTTCGAAGGTAGCGTGGCGGGTGATTACTGTCATTGGCGGCCTCTTTAGGGTGCAGGCCGCCAATGATAACACGGCTCAGTTCGCTTGCAGGTCGCCATCATTGCGGCGAACGGCAATGCGCTTAAGCAGCATATTCAGGAGTACGCCGTACATCGGCAGGAAGAACAGCAGGCAGATCAGAACCTTGAAGCTGTAATCCACCAGCGCGATCTCCACCCAGTTATTGGCCATAAAGGCATCGCTGCTCTTATAAAACGCAATAAAGAAGAACGACAGGGTATCGCTGATATTGCCGAGGAACATTGCCGCAGCAGGAGCAACCCACCAGGCGCTGCGTTGGCGCAGCCGGTTGAAAACGTGTACGTCGAGGATCTGACCGAGCACGTAAGCCATAAAGCTGGCGATGGCGATACGTGCCACAAACAGGTTAAAGCTGCCCAACGCGGCAAAGCCCTGCCATTCGCCCTGATAGGTGACGGTAGAAATCACGTATGAGATGAACAGCGCCGGGACCATTACCGAAAGAATGATACGCCGTGCCAGCGGGGCACCGAAAATACGCACCGTCAGATCGGTTGCCAGGAAGATGAACGGAAAGGTAAAGGCCCCCCAGGTGGTATGGAAACCGAAAACGGTAATCGGCAACTGCACCAGGTAGTTACTGGAGGTAATGATGACAATATGGAACAGCGATAGCCAGACCAACGCGGTGAGGCGCTGCTGAGCGGTAAACGAATACATGTTGTAGCCTTTTTAGTCGTGGGGTGAGGGAACCCAGAGTTTCTTGTCGCAACAGCAAAATGCGCTGCGCGGCGGCATGATACGTGTTTGCGCAACCAATGCAATGGCTAAATTTAACGCAAACGTTAACGTATCTTGCGCAGAAAAACTACCGGCGTAAACTAGGCGCCAATGAGATGCGGCGGGCGTTCGCCGATCGCTTTTGATCGAGAAAAATTGCATGACTGACTTATTTTCCCAGGCAGACCAGACGCTTGACGCGCTGGGGCTGCGCTGTCCGGAACCGGTGATGATGGTGCGCAAGACCGTACGCCATATGGATGACGGTCAAACCCTGTTGATTATTGCCGATGATCCGGCCACCACCCGCGACATTCCGGGCTTCTGCCGCTTTATGGAGCACACGCTGGTGGCGCAGGAAACCGACAAGGCACCGTACCGCTACCTGTTACGCAAGGGCGTCTGATCGATGTGAGTTGCACCTCAGGGGGAATTGATTCACCCCTGAGGTATGCCGTTGCCTAGTTGCGTTTCTTCAGCAAGCGCAGTGCGTTGGCGGTGACCAGCGCGGTAGCGCCAGAGTCCGCCAGCACCGCCAGCCACAACCCGGTCATCCCCAGCAGTGTGGTGATCAGGAATATCCCTTTCAGCCCCAGCGCAATGGTGATGTTTTGCCGGATATTGGCGTGGGTAGCGCGTGAGATGCGGATCATTTCTGCCACACCGACCAGCCGATTATGGGTCAGCGCCGCATCGGCGGTTTCCAGCGCCACGTCGGTGCCGCTGCCCATGGCGATGCCGATGCTGGAGGCTTTCATCGCCGGCGCATCGTTGATGCCGTCACCGATCATCGCCGTCGGGCGCAGTTCGCTCAATTCGGTTACCGCTTTCACTTTATCTTCCGGCAGCAGCCCGGCTCGGTAATCGATCCCCAGTTCCGCGGCAATCGCCGCTGCCGCACGCGGGTTATCGCCGGTCAACATCACCCCGTGGATCCCCAGTGCGTTCAGTTCGGCAATGGCCTGTTTGGCGTCGCTACGCAACGTATCACGCAGTGCCAGCAGGCCGATCGCTACACCGCTTTCCAACACCACCACTGCCGTTTTGCCGGCGTTTTCCAGTTTTTCTACCTGGCTTTGCAACAAGGCGTCGAGCTGGCCTGCCGCCAGCTTACCCGGCGCGCTGATCAACAGAGTTTTGCCGTCAACCACGCCTTCCACCCCAACTCCCGCCAGAGCGCGACGCGCCTGAGCCGGCGGCAGAGGCGCGCCATACTGCTCGGCCCGTTTGATAATTGCCTGCGCCAGCGGATGGTGGGAGCCGGTTTCTACCGCAGCGGCCAGGGTCAGCAACTGCTGTTCGCTGATACCGTTGATCGGCAATACATCCGTGACCCTGGGTTTGCCTTCCGTCAGCGTGCCGGTCTTATCGAAGGCGATGGTTTGCACCTGGCCCAGCTGTTCCAGCGCCGCGCCGCCTTTAATCAGGGCGCCGCGCCGAGTGGCCGCCGCCAGCCCGGAGGTAATCGCCGCCGGAGTGGAGATGACCAGCGCACAAGGACAGCCGATAAGCAGCAGGGTCAGGCCACGGTAAATCCAGATATCCCAGGGCTGTGACAGCAGCAGCGGTGGCACCAGGATCACCGCAACGGCCAGCAGCATAATCGCTGGCGTGTAATAACTGCTGAACCGGTCAAGGAAACGTTCGATAGGCGCACGGCGTTCTTCGGCCTCTTCGATCAACTGCAGAATGCGGTCGATGGCGTTTTTGCCCGGCTCGGAAATCACCTTCATCTGCGCGGCCTGATCGACCGACAGGCTACCCGCCGCGACTTTCTGGCCCTGCTGACGTTCGACCGGCACCGATTCGCCGGTCAGGGTGCTTTCGTCGAAACTGGCGAACGGGTTGAGCAGTTCGGCATCGGCCGGAAGGCGGCCGCCGGGGGCAATTTCAATCACATCGCCGGGGCGCAGGCTGGTGACCGGCACGCGTTTACGCTCAGATCCTTGCAGCAGTAGCGCATCTTCCGGCACCAGCTCCATCAATGCCGTCACGCCACGGCGGGCGCGGTTGGCGGCGTAGGATTCCAGCAGCTCGCCAACCATAAACAGCAGCAGCACCATGGCCGCTTCGGCGGTAGCGCCGATAAACAGCGCGCCTATTGCCGCCACGCTCATCAGCGTTTCAATGGCAAACGGCGTACCGGAGCGGATCAGCCGCAGCGCCTTGGCAGCGACCGGCGCCAGGCCGACCAGCGTGGTGGCGATAAACGCAATGCGGCCCAGCTCAGGATTGACCATATTGAGCACCCAACTGACTACCATCAGCGTGGTGAGCAACAGCAGCGGGCCGAATTCCTTCAGGAGCGATGCCTTGGGCGACTCGGCTTTGGTTGCCTGGGTGCCGAGCAGGGTAAAGCCGGCTTGTTTCACCGCGTCCTGGATGCGCAGACTGATATCGGATTGGGCGTCGACCACCAGTTTTTCCGTGGCGAACAGCACGCGTGCGTTTTCTACGCCGGGAATGCCCGTAACGGCGTTCTCTATTTTTTTTGCGCAGCTTGGGCAGTCCATGCCGGTGACTTTCCAACTGTAACGCTGGCTGCCGGAAGGAGGGACGGCAGCCAGACTGTGGCTTTCCTCATCCGGATCCTCATGATCGTCCGTGCTGCAACAGCTGGCGCCATGATCGTGCGAATGAGCAAGACTGGTTTCAACGGTTCCGTTTTTTTGTTCGCTGCTGCAACCGTGCTGGGTTTTACCGTGGCTGTGATTGCAGCCGCAGGCACCTTCTGCATGGTTATGTTCATGATGATTATGGTTTTTATGGGTATGCATAACGTCCCCCTCCGGGCAGTTAATGATCTACATTGCGCTGACTCTACACCCTGGAGTCAACTCCAGAGTCAAGCGCCGGATGAGAATTATTGTTAACTGTAAAGCTGAGGGGAAATTGGCCGTTTCTTTCTGCCAATCATGCCGATTTCACTTTATCGGCGTTGCCGGCGAGTATTAATCGGTGGGGCGACGCAGGGGCCATTAGGCAAAAAAAGAAAATGTTATTCCCGCAGGAACTAAAAAGGCTCACCCGCTAATAATAAAGAGTTATTAATCTATAACGGTGTAGTTAAATTTAATTATTTTTCTAAAAACAGCCAGCATGATTCTCTTGTGTCTGCAGGCCGCATTCTTATTGAAGTTTGTGACTAACTTATGCGTCATTGATTGTCTTTGATTTGTAAATGTGATCAAAAAATAGCACAAATATCTTTCGTAATAAAAATATATAGTTGATTATTTTGTGTTCAGTTTTAAGTGTCTGCCTATAATTGGAATCGATTACCATTTCTGTTGGTAATATTATTTACTGATATATATGCATTAATTCTATCTAACACACTGCCGGTAACGGCGCATAAGCCCCTTCCAGCAAGCCGGTGATTCGTCTGCCGTGGCTTTCTGGCAGGTTATGTCTATCTGTCTGATTGATAACAATCAAATAATGAGTGGAATCGAACCAATGCAATCAACTAAAAAGGCAATTGAAGTTACTGAATCCAGTCTTGCCGCTACCGGCTCCGGCTATAATGCTGTAGAAGATCTGTTGCATTACCACGAGCGTGGCAACGGGATTCAGGTTAATGGTAAGGATTCATTTTCTACCGAACAGGCTGGGCTGTTTATTACCCGTGAGAACCAAACCTGGAACGGTTATAAGGTTTTTGGTCAACCGGCTAAATTAACGTTCTCATTCCCGGACTATAAGTTTTCTTCCAGCAACGTTGGCGGCGATACCGGGCTGAGCAAGTTCAGCGCGGAGCAACAGCAGCAGGCCAAGCTGTCGCTGCAATCCTGGTCTGACGTGGCGAATATCACTTTCACCGAAGTGGCCGCCAATCAGAAGGCCAATATCACCTTCGGTAATTACAGCAAGGATTACACTGGCCAATATGATTATGAAACACAGGCCTACGCTCTCCTGCCGAATACCGTCTATCAGGGCCAGAACGTAGGTGGCCAGACCTGGTACAACGTTAATCAGTCCAATATTCAACATCCGGCAAGCGAAGATTACGGTCGCCAGACGTTCACTCATGAGATTGGCCATGCGTTGGGCCTGAGCCATCCGGGCCCATACAACGCCGGGGAAGGCGTGCCAAGCTATAGCCGCGATGCTGTATACGGCGAGGATTCCCGCGAGTTCAGCCTGATGAGCTATTGGAGTGAAACCAATACCGGTGGTGACAACGGCGGACACTACGCGGCGGCACCGTTGCTGGATGATATTACCGCCATCCAGCACCTGTACGGTGCCAACTTGTCGACCCGTACCGGTGACACTGTGTACGGCTTCAACTCCAATACCGGCCGCGATTTCCTCAGCACCACCGGCAACGCGCAGAAAGTGATCTTTGCGGCCTGGGATGCGGGCGGCAATGATACCTTCGATTTCTCCGGCTACACGGCCAACCAGCGCATCAATCTGAACGAGAAATCCTTTTCGGACGTAGGTGGGCTGAAAGGTAACGTGTCGATCGCGGCGGGCGTCACCATTGAGAACGCCATTGGCGGTTCGGGCAACGACGTTATCGTCGGTAATGCGGCCAATAATGTGCTGAAGGGTGGCGCGGGCAGCGACATTCTGTTCGGCGGTGCAGGTGCCGATGAACTGTGGGGCGGCGTCGGAAAAGATACCTTTGTCTTCGCCGCCGTCAGCGATTCCAAGCCGGGCGCTGCTGACTGGATCCGCGATTTCCAGAAAGGTACCGATAAAATCGACCTGTCGTTCTTTAATCAAGGAGCGCAGGGCGGCGATCAGATCCACTTCGTCGATCACTTCAGCGGTGCAGCGGGCGAAGCCTTGCTGTCTTACAATGCGTCAAACAACGTCAGCGATTTGGCACTGAATATCGGAGGCCAGCAGGCACCGGACGTCCTGGTGAAGATCGTGGGACAGGTAGACGTCGCCACTGATTTTATCGTTTAACAGTGAGGGTAACGTCCGGTGCAGCCTGGCCGGACGTTATGCAGGAGTTAACATGAAAGGCAGCTTAGCGCGTGCCGCCGTCATGGCGGGGAACATAATGGTTACGGGGGCAGTTATGGCCAGCAGTTTGGTTCTTCCCTCCGCGAAGTCGCTGGCGGGGCAGTGGCTGATCGCCGATGCCGAACAACAGTGTCAGATTGAATTTTTGGCTGGCGAACAAAGCGAAATCAACGGTTATCAGTTGGTGGACAGTCAGCACTGTCTGAAAAAGGTGTTTACGGCGGAGGTGGCCGGCTGGCGCCCGGCGCCGGATGGCATCGCCCTGTTGCAGGCCGATGGCAGTACGCTGGCGTTCTTTTCGCGCGACGGCGAGAGTTACCGCAATCAACTCGGGGCGGATGACGGCCTGACTCTGAAGGCGCTGGCGTAATAAAACGGGTTCGGTCGCCCGAACCCACCTTGGGCATTTACAGGTACAACGAACGTACGATCAGGAAATGGCCGGAGAAGTAGCAGAACGCCACCAGCGCATCCGCCGCCCGGAAACTAAAACGGTAGCGGTTAATCAGCCATACCACGTTGGCCAGCAGCAGCAATGAGGTACCCGCCAACAGCGAGAAACTGAAATCGGTGCTGCGCATAAAGTAATGCTCGCCCGCCAGCCACACCATCAGCAATGTCATCGCTACGTAGGTGGCAATTGGCCAGCGCATCTCTTCCAGCCGGGTCCAGATAGTCGCCAGCAGCAACGCGCCGATAATCAGCAGCGCCAGCGGCAGCGGCCAAAACAGGCTGAAGCTCATCTGGCTGGCGAAGCTCAGGGTATAAAGCAGGTGCGAAAGGAAAAATGCGCCGATGGCGTACAACACGCGCTCACGCGGCAGCAGCAGCAGGGCGTCGGCGATCAGCGTCGCCACCAGGCCGAGGACGATCAGATACCCTGCGGCGCCCAGCACCGGCGCTTGCCAGGCCAGCAGCAACAGCAGCAGCAGAGTAAGCGGTTTAAACACCCAACGCTGCCAGCGTGGCCCGCGATAGGAGGCGTCTACGAACAACCAACCGGAAAAGAATACGGCAAGGAACGGCCAACTCATTGTGTCTTCCTTATTCATTATGGGAACCGCAGAGTTCGGCTCCAAATTGTCACCAGTGTCACTTCCTACGTGCAGTGTAGGCAGCGCGCCTGCAATCGACAATGCTTTCTTGAGAATGCTATGTTTACGCTGATTTAGCCGCGAAGGGAATGGGAAGAAAGATGAGTAAGCCGCCGCTGTTTTTTGTCGCCGTCATTGCGTTGATCGCCGTGCTGGCGACGCACCGTTACTTCAACCAGCGCCGCGTTGAGGCGGAAAATGACCGCGCACCGGTGCGCAGTTTAGAGGTCAAGGTTAGCGACAAGCGCGAATTTCCCGTGGCTGCCACCCGTTCGCGCCAGCGCGAACAGAGGGTCAATGAGCCGATGCATTATGAGGTGGTGTTCAGCCCGTTGCGCGGCGGTGAGGACATTCGGCTACGGCTGAAACAGTGGCAATACAACCCGATCGAAAAGGGCGCGCAGGGCACGTTGAGCATGCAGGGCACGCGCTTCGTCTCCTTTACCGCCCAATAACCTATTTCCTTTTGATCGGTGGCTGTTTTTTCTGCCATGCCAGCAGCTCGAAGACGCCAAAGACGAAGATCTTGGCTTCCTGCCAGTAGCTTATCGGCTGATCTTTCGGCTGGGTAGACTTCAGCAACACCAGTTGCAGCCCGTGCATCACCACCATAAAGAACAGCGCCACGTCGATGAAATATTTCAGCGGCTTGGGAAAAGGGTGGAACAGATTGGAGAGCAGAAAGCCCCATACGCACAGCATCAGCAGGCGGCCCAGATTAATCAGCATTGTTGGTTTTCTCTTGCGAACGAACATAAAGCCGGTAAGCCACCTGACCGGCGACTTTTTCCCGGTGTAATTGCCAGTTGGCCGGCACGTCAGCCGCAGCGCTTTCCGCTTCGGCCTCTACGTAAATCCAGGCCTCATCGGCCAGCCAACCTTGCTGTTCCAGCAGGGTGACGGTTTCTGCCAGCAGCCCTTTGCGGAACGGCGGATCGAGAAACACCACGTCAAACGGCTGGCCGTTGCCTGCCAACCAGCTCAGCGTGTTGGTGTTGACCACCGTGCCTTTACCCTGCAGCAGTGCCAGGTTTTTCTCCAGTTGCTGCGCTACCGGGCGTTCAAACTCCAACAGCGTGGCGCTGCCGGCATAGCGTGACAGCGCCTCCAGCCCCAATGCGCCGCTGCCGGCAAAACAGTCCAGGCAGCGCGCGCCCTGAATGACCGGCGCCAGCCAGTTGAACAGGGTTTCGCGGACGCGGTCGGTGGTCGGGCGCAGCCCTGGGCTGTTAGGCACCGGCAGTTTACGCCCGCGCCATTGGCCACCGATAATGCGGATCTGCCCGGCCGCGGCCTGGGGCGGTTTTTTTGCCGACGCCCGTGGCGTTAGTCTTGTCATAGGTTTGCTTTATTTCTTTCTCTGGCCGTGAGGCCGCACGAGTTAACGAAAAGTTGCACCTATTCTACCGGTGAGACGCGCCGGGGGGAACGGTAAAACTTTGTTGCCTGATTTCACAGTGGAAAGCATACCGGATGCGTGTTGCTGCGCGAGGGAAAGTGATAGACTCGGCGGATTATTGTCAGCATAAGCAAGCCTTCGGTACGGAGTAGAGTCATAACATGGCAAAAGATAAGAAACGTGGGTTTTTCTCTTGGCTGGGCTTCGGCCAGAAGGAAGAAGAGCAACAGCAACCTGAGCCGTCGGTAGAGCAGACGGAAAATCAGGCCGTGGAGACACCGGTTGAACCGGTAACCCCCCCGCTGGACGACAAGCTCCCCGCCCAGGAATCTGAACCTGCCGCCTCCGTTGATACCCCAGGGGAATGGGACGGCAGCCTGACCGGCGAGCATATCGCCGAAAGCGTACCTGTCGTCGCTGAACATTTCACCCCGGCGCAAGCGTTGGCGGAAGAGGTGGTTACCCTCACCGAGCAGGTGGCGGCGCAGCAGCAGCCGGTTAATGAAGAGATCGCCGAGCCGGTGGCGATCATTGCCCCTGTGCCTGCCGTTGAACCTGAACTCATCGCATCTGCGCCTGCTGTCGAGCCTGAGCCGGAAGTGGTTGAAACTGCGGTTGAGCCAGAGCCAGAGCCAGAGCCAGAGCCTCTGCCGGCCAGCGTTGCGCTGGCGCCGGTTATCATCGCCCCTGCCGTGGCTGAAACAATAGAAGAACAAGAGCCTGAATCGGCGGAAGCGGACCTGCTGGCCCCGGCGGTAACTCAAGAGCAGGAACGCCCGACCAAAGAAGGCTTCTTCGCCCGTCTGAAACGCAGCCTGGTGAAAACCAAGCAGAACCTGGGTTCCGGTTTTATCGGCCTGTTCCGTGGTAAGAAAATCGACGACGATCTGTTTGAAGAGCTGGAAGAACAGCTGCTGATTGCCGACGTCGGCGTGGAAACCACCAGTAAAATCATTACCTCCCTGACCCAGCACGCCAGCCGTAAGCAGTTGAAAGACGCCGAGGCGCTGTACGGCAAACTGAAGGAGGAAATGTCTGAAATTCTGACTAAAGTTGAACAACCTCTGGATGTTGGCGGTAAAAACCCCTATGTCATTCTGATGGTTGGGGTGAACGGCGTGGGTAAAACCACCACCATCGGCAAGCTGGCTCGTCAGTTCCAGGCGGAAGGCAAATCGGTGATGCTGGCGGCGGGGGATACCTTCCGTGCGGCGGCGGTGGAGCAACTGCAGGTGTGGGGCGAACGCAACCGTATTCCGGTGGTGGCGCAGCATACCGGCGCAGACTCCGCTTCGGTGATCTACGACGCGGTGCAGGCCGCCAAGGCGCGTGGTATTGACGTGCTGCTCGCAGATACCGCCGGCCGCTTGCAAAACAAGGCGCACCTGATGGAAGAGCTGAAGAAGATCGTCCGCGTCATGAAAAAACTGGACGACCAGGCCCCCCATGAGGTTATGCTGACTCTGGATGCCAGCACCGGACAGAATGCTGTCAGCCAGGCGAAATTATTTAATGAAGCCGTGGGCTTAACCGGTATCACGCTGACTAAACTGGACGGTACCGCCAAGGGTGGGGTGATCTTCGCCATTGCCGATCAGTTCGAAATCCCGATTCGCTATATTGGCGTTGGGGAAGGTATCGAAGATTTGCGGCCATTTAAGGCCGACGATTTTATTGAGGCACTTTTTGCCCGAGAGGATTAATACGGATGATTCGCTTTGAACAGGTCAGTAAAGCTTATCTGGGCGGACGGCAAGCACTGCAGGGGGTAGATTTCCATCTGCGCCCGGCGGAGATGGCGTTTCTGACCGGCCATTCCGGCGCGGGGAAGAGTACCCTGCTGAAACTGATTTGTGGTATCGAACGACCAAGCGCCGGCCATATCTGGTTTGGTGGCCACGACATCAGCCGGTTGAAAAACAGTGAGGTGCCGTTCCTGCGTCGTCAGATCGGCATGATTTTCCAGGATCACCATCTGCTGCTGGATCGCACGGTCTATGACAACGTGGCGATGCCGCTGATCATCGCCGGTGCCAGCACGGAAGACATCCGCCGCCGCGTATCCGCCGCGCTGGACAAGGTCGGGTTGCTGGATAAAGCGAAAAACTTCCCGATTCAGCTGTCCGGCGGTGAGCAGCAGCGCGTGGGCATCGCCCGTGCGGTGGTGAACAAACCGGCGGTGCTGCTGGCGGACGAACCCACCGGTAACCTGGATGATGCGTTGTCGGAGGGCATTCTGCGCCTGTTTGAAGAATTTAACCGTGTTGGCGTTACCGTGCTGATGGCCACTCACGACACCGGGCTTATCGCCCGTCGCAATTACCGCATTCTGAGCCTGAGCCAGGGCCGTATGGCTGGAGGAGCGCATCATGGCGAATAATGCAAAAAACGCCAAGAGCAAGGCGCTGCGTGGCGGCTGGCGTGAACAGTGGCGCTATGCCTGGATGAACGCCATCAAGGACATGCTGCGTCAACCGTTGGCGACGCTGCTGACGGTGATGGTGATCGCCATCTCCCTGACGCTGCCGAGCGTGTGTTATATCGTCTGGAAAAACGTCAGCACTGCAGCCACCCAGTGGTATCCGACGCCGCAGCTGACGGTGTATCTGGATAAATCTCTCGATGATGACGCCGCAGTGAAAGTGCTTGACGCCATCAAGGCGGAAGCCGGCGTAGAGAAGGTGAATTACCTGTCGCGCGAAGAGGCCCGGGGCGAATTCCGCAACTGGTCCGGCTTCGGCGGTGCGCTGGATATGCTGGAAGAGAACCCGTTGCCGGCCGTGGCCATCATCACGCCGAAGATGAGCTTCCAGAGTTCGGAAACCCTCAATACCCTGCGCGATCGCGTGGCGGCGGTTCAGGGGGTGGACGAAGTGCGGATGGATGACAGTTGGTTTGCCCGCCTGGCGGCGCTCACCGGGCTGGTTGGCCAGGTGGCGGCGATGATCGGTGTTCTGATGATTGTGGCGGTCTTCCTGGTGATCGGCAACAGCGTGCGTCTGAGCATCTTCAGCCGACGTGACACCATCAATGTGATGAAGCTGATCGGCGCGACCGACGGCTTCATCCTGCGGCCATTCCTGAACGGCGGAGCGATGCTGGGCTTTTTCGGCGCGCTGCTGTCGCTGCTGCTCTCCGGGGCGCTGGTGTGGAAACTGGAGTCGGTGGTGACCGGCGTGGCAAAAGTGTTCGGCACCACCTTTACCCTGCATGGGCTGGGGTGGGATGAGGCGCTGTTGCTGCTGATTATCTCCGCGATGATCGGCTGGATCGCCGCCTGGCTGGCGACGGTGCAACATTTACGCCGATTTACACCACAATAAAGTTTTTTTGGTATACTCTTCTTCTGCTGCTCCGAGCGTGTTGCGGGAGAAGAGTTACCGGCAGTAAAGCAAGCACCATCCAGTCTCTTCTTAGCGCACAAATTCCCTATCGGTCTCAACTTTCGTCACGTATTGTCATGTGCAATGCTGTCGAAAAACAGTGAACTTATAGGGCGGAACACGGTCAAAATTTGCAGCAAAATGTTAGGGTGCCCGGCGTGTGGACCGCTTTTGCAACAGCAACTGCCGTAAAATCAATCTTTTCCCCGCCGTGAATCATCACCTGCATGACCTGTTTTCTCAAGAGAGGGTTTGAATGACCAAAGAAATGCAAACTTTAGCTTTAGTGCCCCAGGGCAGTTTGGAAGCCTATCTCCGGGCCGCCAACACCTATCCGATGCTGACGGCAGAGGAAGAGCGGGAGCTGGCTGAACGGCTGCATTATCAGGGCGATCTGGAAGCCGCTAAGCAGCTGATCCTGTCTCACCTGCGCTTTGTCGCTCATATTGCCCGTAATTACTCTGGTTACGGCCTGCCGCAGGCAGACCTGATTCAGGAAGGTAATATCGGCCTGATGAAAGCTGTACGCCGCTTCAACCCGGAAGTTGGTGTGCGTCTGGTGTCCTTTGCGGTGCATTGGATCAAGGCAGAAATTCACGAATACGTGCTGCGCAACTGGCGTATCGTCAAGGTTGCCACCACCAAAGCACAGCGCAAGCTGTTCTTTAACCTGCGTAAAACCAAGCAGCGTCTGGGCTGGTTCAATCAGGACGAGGTGGAGCTGGTGGCCCGCGAGCTGGGTGTGACCAGTAAAGACGTGCGTGAGATGGAGTCGCGTATGGCGGCGCAGGATATGACCTTCGATCCCACGCCGGACGACGATGCGCGCGACGGTCAGTCGATGGCGCCGGTTCTGTACCTGCAGGACAAAAGCTCGGACTTCGCCGAAGGCATCGAGGAAGATAACTGGGAAAGCAACGCCGCAGACAAACTGGCCTATGCGCTGGAAGGTCTGGACGAGCGCAGCCAGCATATTATTCGTGCCCGTTGGCTGGACGACGATAACAAGTCCACGCTGCAAGAACTGGCCGATCAGTACGGCGTTTCCGCTGAGCGTGTTCGCCAGTTGGAAAAAAATGCCATGAAGAAACTGAAAATGGCGATCGAAGCCTGATCCCGCGTCAGCGTTAAAAAACCCGTTCCGCAATGAACGGGTTTTTTTGTGCCTGAAATTCGGCCTTACTGGCCTGCGGCGGCAAAATCCGGCGCCGGGCAGTCGTAGCCAAACTTGCTGGCCCAGGAATAACGGGTGCCGGTGTTGATATAGCGTTGATACAGCGCTTGGCCGGTTTTCGCGTCGCGTTTAATAACCCAACCGGCGGCATTGCATAGCACGGCAGCATACGCCTGGCTCTTGGGCGGCAACAAATCGGCGGCTTGCTGGGCAAGGTCGACCGCCTGCCAGCGATAATGCAGGAAGCGATTGTCTTGTGCCGGCAGCGCCGCCTTGGCCCGCGCCGTCTCGGCGCTGCTGATCCAACTCTTGTGTTTCAGCTCGCGGGTATCAAAGGCATCCCCCAGATACGAATAACCCGCGTCATAAATCGCGTAATCTGGCGTCATCTCGTAACCGGTGAAGGTTAGCCCTTGTGTGCGCAGTAGCGTGGCCGCCTGATAATAGGCTTTGGCGCGCGCCAGTTTGTCGGCGGTTTTGTCCTGTGCCGTTTTCAGCGTATCGGCATACCCTTGCGCCACCTGGCGGTAGTTCGGAATATCAAAGTAACCCATCGCCTCCTGTGCCCGACCGGCGCGCATCAGCCGCCGCGCCAGCAGTTCCCGCAATTGGATATCCGCCGTGATTTGCTGGCCGTTGTACTCATCGGGATTGACGGGTTTCAGCGGCGTTGCCGGCGCCGGCGCATGTTTATCAACGAAGCCTTTAAGTTCGTCGATCGTCAGCACCCGCTCGGCCACGTCGGCGACATCCGCCCAATAAATCTCTTTGCCGCGATACAGAAAATCCATCGCCTGCAGATAGTCGCCGCGATCCAAGGCAAGGATCGCCTGCTCCCCGGCCACCCGGCATTCGGGCACGATGGTTTCCGGCGTAAAGTCCGCATTGCGCTGTTCGCCCCAGCTTTCACTGGAGGGGAAGGCAGCCGCCGCTTTGGCATAGGCGGCGGTAGCGGTTTTAACATCCCCGTCGCGCAGCGCCATTTTGGCGCGCAGCCACCACGCCAGCCCGCTGTCACCGGCATGTTTTAACAAGCTGGCCGCCATGGGATATTGCCCGGCGCGATAAGCCAGTGCCGCTAGCCGGTCACTGCCGCTGAAACCGCTTTTCACCGAGGCGTTCAGCAGCGTCAGAATTTGGCTGACTATCTGTTTCGAACGGGTGCCGGTGGCATCGGTATCCGACATTTGCAAATTGCTGCCGCGCGCAAAGAGTTCGATGGTCACCAGCTGTTGGATCACCGGATCGCTAATGGCCTGTTTCAGCGCGTCAAAGTGGTCAGGATTGACCAGATAGCTGGAGACGTACTGCAACGACAACCCACCGTTTTGATCGCCCTGCGCCGCCTGCTGGGCGTACAGTTGCGCCGCCGGGGCGATATTGCCCAGCCACAGTTGGATGCGCGCTTGCTGCCCCAGGCTGCTCAGCGCCAGTTGATCAGGATCGGCAGCGCCGGCTTTAACCCGGTCAATCACCTGCTGAAAAGCCGCCTGCGCCTGCTCTAACTGTGGCTTAGCCGGGCGTTTAACCGCCGGAGCCGGCGTATCGGACTCATTTTCCGGCGTGCCGTGGTCATCCATCAGAACCCGTCCGAGCGAATACTGCGCCCGAAGTCCCCAGTCGCCCTGTTGTGCTGCGGGCAGGGCCAAGACCTGCTGGAAATACTCTACGGCACGCGGATCCGCTCCGGCAAAGGCCACGGCACCGAGTTGATAAAGGCGTGCGGCGTCTGACAACCCCTGAGAATTGACCGCATCGGCCTCCTCGACGGTCTTGGCGGCGCGCATTTTGCCGATAATGATTGTTTCCGGTGAAAGCGGCATCGGTTTCGGCGGTGTCGCCGGTGGAGGCGCTTTCCACCGCGGCAGTTGATTATCTACCGCGACCAGGCGGCTGGCCTCAAAGGCAAAATTACCTTCCGGCATATACAGCAGGGTACCGTTGCGATCGGTCAGCAAGCGGTTGGGAAAATCCGGCCCGCAGGCGAAACCGTTAATGGGCATCGCCAGCGCTGAGCCGATCAGGGCGGCGAGTGGGAGATACCGGCCGTGGCGGTTGCGTACCGCGTGTGCATCAGGGTATGACAAGAGTGCCTCCTGGCGTCAATTGTTGGCAGCGTAACCAGCCCAGCGGCCGGGATTGCCCGGCGCGCAGCTGATCGCCGCTGATGAGGACAAAGCGTTGCCGCTGAGACTCGCTTTCCAGCCGATAGTTGCCCGCCGCGTCCGCCGCCAGACAGTCCGTGGCGGCGACGGTAATTTCACGAGGCAGCGGGGCATCAACCGGCCCGTTATTATGAATTATCAGATCATACAGCCCATTTTGCTGTGGCTGAGGGCTAAATTTTACCTGCCAACTGACGCTGAGCGGCTGTTGCTCGATCACCGCCCGCAGCGTATTGAGCGACCAGGCGCGGCGATCGCCCGTCAGCGGCAGCCGGAACCAGATAATGCCGCGCAGATGCGGTGTGGCCTGGGCGTTTAATTGCTGCAGAAAGTCGGCCACTTGTTGCGGCGCTACCGTCAGCTCACGGGGATTGCCCGCCACGCGCAGTGAGGCTTCGCTCTCAACCTGTGCGCCCTGCGCATCAACGCCCAGCAGGCCCATACCGTAGGCCGGCAGCGCCACTCTGAACGGTTTGGACGTGATGTTTGCATACTGTTTTACCCAGCGCAGCGCCAGTGGGGCAGCGAACAGCCCCTGCTGCGGCGAGAGCACCGCATGTACCTGCAACACCGAGCTGTCTGCCTGTTGCAACACGCCGGGCAGTGCCGGTGAGCCGATCCAGGCCGGTAATGCGGTAATGCCGAGTTGTAAGGAGGAAGGCAGCTGTCGGCGCAGCTGTTGCAAGAAATAGCGATAGTCAGGCAGGCGAGCGGTGGCGGCGTCATGATCTATTTCGACACCGATCACCTGCAACCCGGCGGCCTGCCATTGCTGAGCCTGTTTTACCAGGCGCTGGCGAATAACCGGTGCATCGAGTTGCGCCAGTTGCCCATCCAAACGGACCACCAGCCACAGCGGGCGGCCATCCTGTTGCAACCGCGGTAGATTGACCGGGATTTCGCGCCAGCCTTCACGCGGATGCGCTTGCGCACCCAATACACGCAGGGTAGAGAACAGGTCACGGCTTTGCGCCAGCGCAGTGGCGTGTTGCGGCGTCCAGACCCGCTGCCAGATATAAACCTGGTTGTCCCGGGGCTGTGGTAGCCGTAACGCCTGGTGACGGCCGCCGAACCAGGCCGTTAACGCCAGCGCCAACAGCAGCAACGCCATCAGCCCGCGTTTCATTTTTGCCAGAGGTCGCCTTGCTGGGTGAAACCGCAGGCGCGCATAAAGTTATCCACTTCACCGCGTTCGCGCGGCGTCAGGCCGGCGGTAGAAAGCTGCCAGTGAGCGACTTGCGGTAGCTGGCGCTGCGCATCCTGCACCAGATACAGCCCGACGCCACGACGGCGCGTGACTTCACGCACCAGCAAATCCTGCAGTTGGGCGTTATCGCCATCCAGCGCAATTTTCACTGCACCCAGCAGCCGTTCGTTGAAGCGCGCGGCGAACAGGGCCCGATCGTCGTCCAGCCAGCTCTGCCATTGCTGTGGCTGCTGTTGCGGCCAGATTTTACCGAGGTCGATAAGGTCTTGCGGGGACAGCGTGGTTAATCGCTCAATAGTCAGTTTCATGCAGAATTTCCGAACGGCTAATCGATGCCGACAGTGTAATAGATCTTGCGCAGAGCGTTGTGTAAGTTTTTCTGTACGATTACTGCGCAAAATGTTTTTTGCAGCACTCATTTTCCGAGTAAATGAATTGTTAATGGATCAATAACCAGCATAACGCGCTGCGCCTGATGCAAAACAGCGCAGATTTAATCCGGATTTTATCCTGTTTACACCGCTTGTTTCTGATTGTTCAAGTTGATTTGCAGCAGAAAATTCCTGTTTAATGGTATGAAAAATAAAGTCTTATTAGAAAATATTGCCATAAAATCACCTAAATCATTATTACTTATGAATAAAAGCAGTAAATAAGGGTCAGGTGCAGGCAAACACAACAGGTACGTTCACAACGACAGATGGGGATTTGCGAATGAAATTAACAAAAGGTAAGGCGCTGTTGGCGGGTTGTATTGCGATGGCTATCGGTCATTCGGCAATGGCGAAAGACATCAAGGTGGCGATCGTGGGCGCGATGTCCGGCCCGGTCGCGCAGTATGGCGATATGGAATTTACCGGTGCCCGTCAGGCGATTGCCGATATCAACGCCAAGGGCGGCATCAAGGGCGATAAGCTGGTCGGCGTAGAATACGATGACGCCTGCGATCCAAAACAGGCCGTTGCGGTTGCCAACAAGGTGATTAACGACGGTATTCGCTATGTGATCGGCCACCTGTGCTCGTCCTCGACTCAACCGGCCTCCGATATCTATGAAGACGAAGGCGTGATCATGATTACCCCGGCGGCCACCAACGCCGATCTGACCACCCGTGGTTACAAGATGATCATGCGCACCACCGGGCTGGATTCCGATCAGGGCCCGACTGCGGCGAAATACATCCTCAGCGAGATCAAACCCAAGCGTATTGCCGTGGTCCACGACAAGCAGCAGTATGGCGAAGGCCTGGCGCGCTCGGTGCGCGACAGCCTGAAAAAACAGGGTACCGACGTGGTGATGTTTGAAGGCATCACCGCCGGTGATAAAGATTTCTCCACTCTGGTGGCGCGCCTGAAGAAAGAAAACGTCGATTTCGTATACTTCGGCGGCTACTACCCGGAAATGGGGCAGATCCTGCGCCAGGCGAAACAGGCAGGCCTGACCACCCGCTTTATGGGGCCAGAGGGCGTGGGCAACTCCTCGCTGTCCAACATTGCCGGTGCCGCCTCAGAAGGCATGCTTGTGACCCTGCCTAAACGTTACGATCAGGTACCTGCCAACAAACCTGTTGTGGATGCACTGAAAGCCAAGAAGCTGGATCCTACCGGGCCGTTCGTCTGGACCACTTACGCAGCGTTGCAATCTTTGACTACCGGGATGGAGCGCAGCGGCAGCCAGGAGCCGGCCGACATCGTCAAGGATCTGAAAACCGGCAAGCCGGTGGACACCGTGATGGGGCCGCTGAGCTGGGATGAGAAGGGCGATCTGAAAGGTTTCGAGTTCGGCGTGTTTGAGTGGCATGCAGACGGCACATCAACACCGATTAAATAAGCCATAATAATCAGGGTAGGGTGCAGCATGCTGCGCCCGCGGGCCGGTAAGCTGGCCCGTCCCCCTTTACCTGAGTTTTTTCAGGTTTGCTATACAGCGCAGCCAAGGGTCAGAGTATGTCAGAGCAGGTTCTCTATTTTCTGCAGCAGATGTTCAACGGCGTCACGTTGGGCAGCACCTATGCATTGATCGCCATCGGTTACACCATGGTCTACGGCATTATCGGCATGATCAACTTCGCCCACGGCGAGGTGTATATGATCGGTAGCTATGTCTCCTTTATTGTTATCGCCGCCCTGATGATGCTCGGTATCGACGTCGGCTGGCTGCTGATTGGTGCCGCGTTTTTGGTGTCGATCGTGATCGCCAGCGCCTACGGCTGGAGCATCGAGCGGGTGGCCTACAAGCCGGTGCGCAACTCCAAGCGCCTGATAGCGCTGATTTCCGCCATCGGCATGTCGATATTCCTGCAAAACTACGTCAGCCTGACGCAGGGCTCGCGCGATCTGGCGTTGCCAAGCCTGGTAACCGGCCAGTGGGTGCTGGGTGAAAGCAATGGCTTCGCCGCCACCATCAGCACCATGCAGCTGATTATCTGGGTCGTCACCTTCCTGGCGATGCTGGCATTGACGTTGTTTATCCGTTATTCCCGCATGGGCCGCGCTTGTCGCGCCTGCGCGGAAGATTTGAAGATGGCCAGCCTGTTGGGCATCAATACCGACCGGGTGATTTCACTGACCTTCGTGATCGGCGCCGTGATGGCGGCGGTGGCCGGCGTGCTGCTTGGTCAGTTCTACGGCGTAATCAACCCGTACATCGGCTTTATGGCCGGGATGAAAGCCTTTACTGCGGCGGTGCTGGGCGGCATCGGCAGCATTCCCGGCGCGATGATCGGCGGCCTGGTGCTGGGGGTGGCAGAAGCCCTGACCTCAGCCTACCTGAGCACCGAATATAAGGACGTGGTGTCCTTCGCGCTGCTGATCGTGGTGTTGCTGATCATGCCAACCGGCATTCTTGGGCGCCCGGAGGTTGAGAAGGTATGAAACTCAATCTGCTTAACGCGCTGATAGCCTCGGTGGTGCTGTTTGTGATGGCGTCGTTCCTGATGGGGATGCAACTGAGCCTGGACGGTACCAAGCTGGTGGTCCACGGTGCGGCGGAAGTGCGCTGGATGTGGATCGGCATCGGCTGCGTCATCGTTTTCTTCTTCCAACTGTTGCGCCCGCTGATGCAGCAGGGGCTGAAAAAACTCTCCGGCCCCTCTTTTGTATTGCCGAGCTTTGACGGCACTACCCCACGCCAGAAGCTGTTGGCGGCGGCGATGATTGTCGCTGCGATCGCCTGGCCATTTCTGGTGTCGCGCGGCTCGGTGGATATCGCCACCCTGACGTTGATCTACGTGATGCTAGGCTTGGGTCTGAACGTGGTGGTTGGGCTGTCCGGCCTGCTGGTGCTGGGTTACGGCGGCTTCTACGCCATCGGCGCCTATACCTACGCGCTACTGAATCACTATTACGGCCTCGGCTTCTGGGAAAGCCTGCCGCTGGCGGGCATCGTCACTGCCATCTTCGGTTTCCTGCTCGGTTTCCCGGTGCTGCGTTTGCGCGGTGACTACCTGGCGATTGTGACGCTGGGCTTCGGCGAGATCGTACGTATCCTGTTGCTGAACAACACCGAGATCACCGGCGGGCCGAACGGCATCAGCCAAATCCCGAAACCGACCTTTTTCGGGCTGGAGTTCAACCGCAGCGCGCGTGACGGCGGCTGGGATACCTTCCATAATTTCTTCGGCCTGAAATACGATCCGAGCGATCGCATCGTATTCCTGTATCTGGTGGCGCTGCTGCTGGTGGTGCTGACGCTGTTTGTGATCAACCGCTTGCTGCGCATGCCATTGGGCCGCGCCTGGGAAGCGCTGCGTGAAGACGAAATCGCCTGCCGCTCGCTGGGCCTGAGTCCGACCAAAATCAAACTGACCGCTTTTACCATCAGCGCCGCCTTCGCCGGTTTTGCCGGCACGCTGTTCGCCGCGCGTCAGGGCTTTGTCAGCCCGGAGTCCTTCACCTTCGTCGAGTCGGCCTTCGTGCTGGCGATTGTGGTGTTGGGCGGCATGGGATCGCAGTTCGCGGTGATCCTGGCGGCTATCCTGCTGGTAGTGTCGCGCGAACTGATGCGTGATCTGAACGAATACAGCATGCTGCTGCTGGGTGCATTGATGGTGTTGATGATGATTTGGCGGCCGCAAGGACTGCTGCCGATGAAGCGCCCGCAGCTGAAGTTGAAAACGGCCGGCAAGGAGGAACAGGCATGAGCACGCAACCTCTGTTGAAAGTTGAAGGGCTGTCGATGCGTTTCGGCGGCCTGCTGGCGGTGAATAATGTGGCGCTCGAGCTGAACGAAGGCGAAATTGTTTCGCTGATCGGCCCGAACGGCGCGGGAAAAACCACGGTGTTCAACTGCCTGACCGGCTTCTACCGCCCCACTGGCGGTACCATCAAACTGCGCGATCGCCATCTGGAAGGGCTGCCTGGCCAGACGATTGCCCGTATGGGCGTAGTGCGCACTTTCCAGCATGTGCGGCTGTTCCGCGAAATGACGGTGATCGAGAACCTGCTGGTCGCCCAGCATCAGCACCTGAAAAGCGGCGTATTCGCCGGGCTGCTGAAAACCCCAGCCTTCCGCCGTGCCGAAGCCGATGCGCTGGAACGTGCATCCGTGTGGCTGCAACGGGTTGGCCTGCTCGAGATGGCTAACCGTTCGGCGGGCAATCTGGCCTACGGCCAGCAGCGGCGGCTGGAGATTGCGCGCTGCATGGTGACCCGCCCGGAACTGCTGATGCTGGACGAACCCGCCGCGGGCCTGAACCCAAAGGAAACCGACGAGCTGGACCACTTGATCGTTGAGCTGCGCAACCAGCATAAAGTGTCGGTGTTGCTGATCGAGCACGACATGAAGCTGGTGATGGGCATTTCCGATCGTATCTATGTGGTGAATCAGGGCACGCCGTTGGCGCAGGGCTCCCCGGCAGAAATTCGTAACAACCCGGACGTTATCCGGGCCTATCTGGGCGAATAATTATGTTGTCATTTAATCAGGTTTCCGCCCATTACGGCAAAATCCAGGCGCTGCATCAGGTTAGCCTGAACATCAAGCAGGGCGAGATCGTCACCCTGATCGGCGCCAACGGTGCCGGTAAAACCACGCTGCTCGGCACGTTGTGCGGTGAGCCGCGCGCCACCGAAGGCAGCGTTACCTTCCTCGACCAGGATATTACCCAGTGGCAGACCTCGCGCATTATGCGTGAGGCGGTGGCGATAGTGCCGGAAGGGCGTCGGGTGTTCTCGCGCATGACGGTGGAAGAGAACCTGGCGATGGGCGGCTTTTTTGCCGATCGTCATCAGTACCAGGAACGTATCGAGCGGGTGTTCGGCCTGTTTCCACGCCTGCTGGAACGCCGCAACCAGCGCTCCGGCACCATGTCCGGCGGTGAACAGCAGATGCTGGCGATCGGCCGTGCGCTGATGAGCCAGCCGAAGCTGTTGTTGCTCGACGAGCCGTCTCTCGGGTTGGCGCCGATCATCATCCAGCAGATTTTCGACATTATTCAGCAGTTGCGTGAAGAGGGCATGACCATCTTCCTGGTGGAGCAAAACGCCAATCAGGCGCTGAAATTGGCGGATCGCGGTTATGTACTGGAAAACGGGCGCGTGGTGTTGGAAGATACGGGAGCCGCATTGTTAGCAAACGAAGCAGTAAGGTCGGCGTATCTGGGCGGCTAAATACCCGTCGTCTTTCAGGCTACAGCGTTGTTGGCTGCACTCACTTCCCTGTGGGGGCGAATAGGGTCGCCCGAGTCACTTGGTCGCCGTGTACCCTGCCCCTACAAAATTTATAACGATTACGAGAATAAGAAATGAAGACAGAAGGGTTACTCGCGCAGCGCATCGTCAACGTAAAAAGCTCGGCAATCCGCGAATTGCTCAAGCACAGTAAGATGGAAAACGTCATTTCGCTGGCGGGCGGCATCCCCTCTGATGCCCTGTTTGATTTTGAAGGGCTGAGTATTGCTACCCATCAGGCGATCACCGAACAGCCGAAAAGCGCCTTCCAGTACGGCCTGACCGAAGGCAGCCCGTTGCTGCGTGAACGCATTTGCGAGCTGTGCGCCGAGCGCGGCGTCGTCGCCACGGCAGAAGAAGTGATGGTGACCGCCGGTTCCCAGCAGGCGCTGGATCTGGTGATGCGCGCTATCGTCAATCCAGGCGACGTGTTTGTGGTGGAGCGTCCGACCTATCTGGCGGCGCTGCAGACGCTGGAACTGGCGGAAGCCAACATCATGTCGGTGTCATCCGACAGCGACGGCATGGTGGTTGAAGAGCTTGCCGAACTGCTGAAAACCCAGCGCATCAAGGGCGTGTACGTGGTGCCGAACTTTGGCAACCCAAGCGGCCTCACGCTGAGCGCACCGCGCCGCGAACTGCTGGTGAAACTGGCGGCCGAGCACAATTTCCTGATTATCGAAGATGATCCGTACGGCGAGCTGCGTTTTACCGAAGAGCGCAACGCCACGCTGCATCAGGTTTCGCAGCAGGTGCTGGGTCATACCGATAACATTATCTACACCTCGACCTTCTCCAAGATCCTGGCGCCGGGCTTGCGCCTGGGCTGGGCTATTCTGCCTGAGTTCCTGCTGCATAAAGTGGCGATCATCAAGCAGGCGGCGGATCTGCACGCCAGCGCGCTGTCGCAGAGCATCGTCGAATGCTACCTGGGGCTGGATCGTCTGCCGGGGCAGATCGAAAAGATCCGCGCCGCTTACAAGCAAAAGGGCGAGATCCTGGCTGCGCTGGTGGAGAAAGAGCTGGGCGAACACATCACCTTTGATATGCCGAAGGGCGGTATGTTCCTGTGGGCGCGTTTCCGTCAGCCGTTCAACGCCACAGAATGGCTGAAAACCACCCTGCAACAGGGTGTGGTGTTCGTGCCGGGGGAATATTTCTTCTCCGATAACCCGGATCGTTCAACCTTCCGCCTGTCGTTCGCCACCGCCACTGAGCAACAGATGCAAGAAGCGGTCGCCCGCCTGCGTCGTTCACTGTAATCCCCGCGGCGGCGGGGGAAAATGCCTCGTCGCCGACATCAAACCGCAACCTGCACTTCACCTCTCTGTCACTTCGCTGTCATTTTTTAGTTATTTTTCTGTCATCCGAGCATGGCATGTTAACTTCCGAACAAAAAACTGTTTCTTTTCGCTCACGCGCTTATTACACCCGCTTTTTCAGGAGTTAGGCATGCTCACCTACGCTATTCGCAAAACTACGCTGTGCGTCGCGTTGACCCTGGCGGTCAGCACTCAGGCACTGGCGGCGACCGAGATCCCGTTCTGGCATTCGATGGAAGGTGAACTGGGGAAAGAAGTGGATTCCCTGGCGGACCGCTTTAACCAGTCGCACAGCGACGTCAAAATCGTTCCGGTTTATAAGGGCAACTACGAACAGAGCCTGGCGGCGGGTATCGCGGCTTACCGTTCCGGCAAGGCGCCGGCGATTTTGCAAGTTTACGAAGTGGGCACCGCCACCATGATGGCGAGCAAAGCGATCAAACCGGTATACCAGGTGTTTAAAGACGCCGGCATCAACTTTGACGAATCGGTGTTCGTGCCGACGGTGGCCGGTTACTACACCGACAACAAGAGCGGCCATCTGCTGTCCCAGCCGTTCAACAGCTCCACCCCGGTGCTGTATTACAACAAAGATGCCTTCAAAAAAGCCGGCCTGAACCCGGATCAGCCGCCAAAAACCTGGCAAGAGCTGGCGGCGGACACCGCCAAACTGCGTGAGGCCGGCATGAAGTGCGGCTACGCCAGCGGCTGGCAGGGCTGGATCCAGCTCGAGAACTTCAGCGCCTGGCACGGTGTGCCGTTCGCTACCGAAAACAACGGCTTCGGCGGTGCGAATGCCAAGCTGGAGTTCAACAAAGCGTTGCAGGTCAAGCATATCCAACTGCTGGCGGACATGAACAAGAAGGGTGATTTCACCTATTTCGGTCGTAAGGACGAATCGACCGAGAAGTTCTACAGCGGCGACTGTGCCATCACTACCGCTTCTTCCGGTTCGCTGGCGGACATCAAACACTATGCCAAATTCAACTATGGCGTGGGCATGATGCCTTACGACGCCGACGCCAAGAATGCGCCGCAGAACGCCATCATCGGCGGCGCCAGCCTGTGGGTGATGAACGGCAAAGATACCGCCACCTACAAAGGCGTAGCCGAGTTCCTGCAGTATCTGACGCAGCCGGCAATTGCCGCCGAATGGCACCAGAAAACCGGTTACCTGCCTATTACCACCGCCGCGTACGATCTGACCAAGCAGCAGGGCTTCTATGACAAGAACCCGGGCGCCGACGTTGCGACGCGTCAGATGCTGAACAAGCCGCCATTGCCGTTCACCAAGGGCCTGCGTCTGGGCAATATGCCGCAGATCCGCAGCGTGGTGGATGAAGAATTGGAAGGCGTGTGGACCGGCAAGAAAACGCCACAGCAGGCGCTGGACGCTGCCGTACAACGCGGTGACGTGTTGCTGCGTCGCTTCGAGTCCCAGACCAAGTAATAACGGCTACTGCGCTTCGCCAGCCTGGGATTGGACAGTGTTCGCTCTCCTCATGGACTTTGTGTCCGCTCCGGGAGCCGTGCGCTGTCCGCACCCAGGCTGGCTTTGCTCGCGACGCCTTGCTTTGAGTCACCCGTTTTTTGCCTTCATGAGTCCCTGATTATGAGCTCAGATCGTCCCGGTTTTGGCTGCAGCTGGCTGCCCTATGCGCTGGTGCTACCGCAGTTGCTGATAACCGCAATATTCTTCCTGTGGCCCGCCGGTGAGGCGCTGTGGTATTCGGTGCAGAGCCTCGATCCTTTTGGCCTGTCCAGCCAGTTCGTCGGGTTGGATAACTTTAGCCAACTGTTCCAGGATCCGTACTACCTCGATTCTTTTTACACCACGCTGGTTTTCAGCTTCCTGGTGGCGGGTATCGGGCTGGTGGTGTCGCTGTTCTTCGCCGCGTTGGTGGATTACGTGCTGCGCGGCAGCCGGATTTACCAGACGTTGATGATCTTGCCCTACGCCGTGGCCCCCGCTGTGGCGGCGGTATTGTGGATCTTCCTGTTTAACCCCGGCCTGGGGCTGATTACCCATTTCCTTGGCGGACTGGGCTACAACTGGAACCACGCGCAGAACAGCGGGCAGGCGATGTTCCTGGTGGTGCTGGCTTCTGTGTGGCAGCAAATCAGCTATAACTTCCTGTTTTTCCTGGCGGCGCTGCAATCGATCCCGCGTTCGCTGGTGGAAGCGGCGGCTATCGACGGCGCCGGCCCGGTGCGGCGTTTCTTCAACCTGGTGTTGCCGTTGATCACCCCGGTGAGCTTCTTCCTGCTGGTGGTTAATCTGGTGTACGCCTTCTTCGATACTTTCCCGGTGATTGATGCCGCCACCGGCGGCGGCCCGGTACAGTCCACCACCACGCTGATCTACAAGATCTACCGCGAAGGCTTTGCCGGTCTGGATCTGTCCAGCTCAGCGGCGCAGTCGGTGATCCTGATGCTGTTGGTGATTGGCCTGACGGTGATCCAGTTCCGCTTTGTCGAACGTAAGGTGCGCTACCAATGATTGAGAACCGACGCGGGCTGGATATCTTCAGCCACGTAATGCTGATTATCGGCGTGCTGGTGGTGCTGTTCCCGCTGTACGTGGCCTTTGTCGCCGCTACGCTGGACGATAAGCAGGTGTTTCAGGTGCCGATGACCCTGATACCGGGCGGCCATCTGTGGGAAAACATCCGCAATATCTGGCAGGGCGGCGTGGGCAACCTCAAGGTGCCGTTCTCGCTGTTGTTGCTGAACAGCGTGATCATGGCGCTGGCGATTACCTTCGGCAAAATCCTGGTGTCGGTGCTGTCGGCCTACGCCATCGTGTATTTCCGTTTTCCGCTGCGCAGCCTGTTTTTCTGGCTGATTTTCCTCACCCTGATGCTGCCGGTAGAAGTGCGTATTTTCCCGACGGTGGAGGTGATCTCCAACCTGAACCTGCTGGACAGCTACACCGGCCTGACGTTGCCGCTGATGGCCTCGGCGACCGCGACCTTTCTGCTGCGCCAGTTCTTCATGACGCTGCCGGATGAGCTGCTGGAAGCGGCGCGTATCGATGGTGCCGGGCCGATGCGCTTTTTCTGGGACATCGTGCTGCCGCTGTCGAAAACCAATCTGGCGGCGCTGTTTGTCATCACCTTTATCTACGGCTGGAACCAGTACCTGTGGCCGATCCTGATCACCAGCGACGCCTCGATGGGGACCGCGGTGGCGGGCATCAAGAGCATGATCTCCACCTCCGGCGCGCCGACCCAGTGGAATCAGGTAATGGCGGCGATGATTCTGACCTTAATTCCACCGCTGACGGTGGTTCTTCTGATGCAGCGCTGGTTTGTGCGCGGTCTCGTCGACAGCGAGAAGTAACGAGAGAAATGTTCACATGGCAGGTTTAAAACTACAGGCAGTCACCAAATCCTACGACGGTAAAACGCCGGTGATTAAGCAAATCGATCTCGACGTGGCGGACGGCGAGTTTATCGTGATGGTCGGCCCTTCAGGCTGCGGAAAATCGACGCTGCTGCGTATGGTCGCCGGGCTGGAACGCACCACCAGCGGCGATATTTATATCGACAGCCAGCGGGTGACTGATATGGAGCCGAAAGATCGCGGCATCGCGATGGTGTTTCAGAACTACGCACTGTATCCGCACATGAGCGTGTACGACAACATGGCCTACGGCCTGAAAATTCGCGGCTTCGGTAAACAGCATATCCAGCAGCGGGTGGAAGAAGCCGCGCGCATTCTGGAGCTGGAGCCGCTGTTGCAGCGCAAGCCGCGCGAGCTTTCCGGCGGGCAACGCCAGCGGGTGGCGATGGGGCGCGCCATTGTGCGTGAACCGGCGGTATTCCTGTTCGATGAACCTTTGTCCAATCTGGATGCCAAGCTGCGCGTGCAGATGCGCCTGGAATTGCAGCAGCTGCATCGCCGGCTGAAAACCACCAGCCTGTACGTCACGCACGATCAGGTTGAGGCGATGACGTTGGCGCAGCGGGTGATTGTGATGAACAAGGGCGTAGCGGAACAGATTGGCACCCCGAGCGAGGTTTACCAGCGCCCGGCGTCGCTGTTTGTCGCCAGCTTTATCGGCTCTCCGGCGATGAACCTGCTGCCCGGCACGTTGAGCGCCGACGGCAGCCAACTGTTGCTGGCCGGCGGGATGACGCTGAATTTACCTCAGGCCAAAACACAGTGGGGCGGCCGCCCGTTGACGCTTGGCATCCGTCCGGAGCATATTCAACTGACCACCCTTGAACAAGGCGGCGTGCCGCTGGAGCTGCAAACGCTGGAGCTGCTGGGCGCAGATAATCTGGCGCACGGGCAATGGGGCGGCCACGGCGTGATTGCGCGGTTGTCGCATGAAACTATGCCGACGGCGGGCAGCACGCTATATTTGCAACTGCCTGCACAGGCGCTGCACTTTTTTGATTCAAACAGCGGATTACGGATGGAACAATGACCACAGCCTGGCCTTATCCTCATATCGTCGCCCACCGCGGCGGTGGTTCCCTGGCACCGGAGAATACCCTGGCGGCGATCGACGTGGGCGCGCGGCACGGCCACAAAATGATTGAGTTCGACGTCAAGCTGGCGCAGGACGGGCAGATCTTTTTGTTGCATGACGATACCCTCGATCGCACCAGCGACGGTTGGGGCGTGGCGGGCGAGCTGCCCTGGGACAAGCTGGTGCAGCTGGATGCCGGCAACTGGTACAACTCCGCCTACAAGGGCGAGCGTCTGCCGTTGCTGTTGGAAGTAGCAGAACGCTGTCAGCAGCACGGCATGATGGCGAATATCGAAATCAAACCCACCACCGGCACTGACGATGAAACCGGCCGCGTAGTGGCGCTGGCAGCACGGCTGTTGTGGCAAGGCCAGACCGAGCCGCTGCTTTCTTCGTTCTCGGTTGAGGCGCTTGAGGCGGCGCAGCGTACGGTGCCGGACCTGCCGCGCGGCCTGTTGCTGGATGAATGGGATGACAACTGGCAGGCGCTGACAGAGCGGCTGGGTTGCGTGTCGCTGCATATCAACCATAAAGAGCTGACCGCTGAGCGGGTCGCGGCGCTGAAGGCGGCCGGCCTGCGCATTCTGGTGTATACCGTTAACCAGCCGGTGCGTGCGCGTCTGTTGCTGAACTGGGGCGTTGACTGTATTTGTACCGACCGGATAGATTTAATCGGCCCGGATTTCCCCAACGAATAAACCTCCGTTGCTACGGGCGCAGTCTGCTGCGCCCGTGAATTTGCCGGCGCCTGTTGATTTTTGCGACGTCAGCCCCTTGCCGCCGCGCTAACGGAAGGGATGTGATGTCTGTCTTTATTGTTTCTCTGTGGCACCAGATAGCGCTGTCTTTGCCGCTATTTGTTCTGATCGTGCTGGGGTATGGCCTTATCCGCTGGGGTAAGTGGCCGGCCACCATCACCGACGGTTTGACCCGTTTCGTCTTCTCCCTGGCGCTGCCCGCCATGTTATTTCGCATGATGTGCGATTTCTCGCAACGCCCAGCGATGGATGCCCGCTTGCTGATCGCTTTTTTCGGCAGTTGCCTGATCGTGTTCGTGATGGGCCGTATCACCGCGCGTCGGATGTTTAAACTGGATGGGGTATCCGGTTCGGTGTTCGCGCTGGGGGGGATTTTCTCCAATAACGTGATGCTGGGCCTGCCGATCGCCAGCGTGATGTTGGGTGAGGCAGCGATCCCTTCGGTTGCTCTGGTGCTGGTATTTAACGGGCTGATCCTCTGGACGCTGGTAACCCTCTCGATCGAATGGGCGCGCAACGGCTCGCCCACCCTGCACGGCTTTATCAAAACCGCGCGCAGCGTGCTCACCAATCCCCTGATTATCGGCATTCTCTCAGGTACGCTGTTTAGCCTGACCGGGCTGCCGTTGCCGACGTTTGTCGATCAGCCGGTCAGTATGCTCGGCCAGGTGGCGGCACCTCTGTCGCTGGTGGTGCTGGGAATGGGGTTGGCGGAATATCGTATCAGCGAAGGGTGGCAACTGAGCAGCGCCATGTGTTTCTTCAAGCTGATCGTCCAGCCGCTGATCATCTGGCTGCTGGCCTGGATGATGGACCTGCCGCCAATGGAAACCCGCGTGGTGGTGCTGTTGGGTTCAATGGCGGTCGGGGTCAATGTTTACCTGATGTCACGCCAGTTCAACGTGCTTACCGGCCCGGCCGCCACCAGTCTGGTGATGTCCACCGCGCTGGCGGCGGTCACTACGCCGCTGATACTCACCATTATGGGCGTGCGGGTGTAACGGGCATCTGCGTTTGCGGCACCGTCGGTGACGTGCGGTTAAACGGATTGCGCGGTTGGTTGCCGTTTGGCAGCAATTGCCCGCCGTTTGGCGCATTTCGCAGCAACTTTTGCTGATTGTCGTCGAATTGTTGCTGTTGTTGCCGGCGGCGTTGATCCAACTGTTGGTTATTCAGCATGCGTTGCTGCTGCATCTGCTGATTGCGCTGGTTAAGGAACTGCTGTTGCGAACTGAGCTCGGTTACGCCATTGGCCGCCGTTGCCAGCCCGGACAGCAACAGCAGGCCATACAGAATACGATAACTTTTCATGATATTTATCCTCGCTTTTAATTAAGCCTAACCCACCGGCGAAAAATTGCCGAAAAGTTTATATTTTGCACAGCCGTAAACCGCCTTTTCATCACGCAGCATTTCGCCTTCCGTTACAATCGCCTTTTCTGATTGTTTAGGGTGAACCCGACGTGCTGCTTCTGGTAATTACTACCGTCTTATGGGCGTTCTCTTTCAGCCTGATTGGCGAATATCTGGCGGGCCAGGTCGACAGCTGGTTCTCGGTGCTGATGCGTATCGGGCTGGCGGCGTTGGTCTTCCTGCCTTTCCTGCGCTGGCGCAATATCAAACCGAAAGTGATCCTGATGTACATGCTGGTGGGCGCCTGCCAATTGGGCATCATGTACCTGTTCAGCTTCCGTGCCTACATGTACCTGACGGTACCGGAATTCCTGCTGTTTACCGTGCTTACGCCGCTGTACGTCACGCTGATTTACGACCTGATCAGCGGTCAACGCCTGCGCTGGGCCTATGTGTTCAGCGCGTTGCTGGCGGTACTGGGCGCGGCGATCATCCGTTACCATCAATTGAGCGAGCATTTCTGGTGGGGGCTGTTGCTGGTGCAGGCGGCGAATATCAGCTTCGCCATCGGCATGGTCGGTTACAAGCGCCTGATGGAAGTGCACCCGCTGCCGCAACATACGGCGTTTTCCTGGTTCTACCTCGGAGCCTTGGTGGTCGCGGTGGTCGCTTGGTGTCTGTGGGGTAATCCGCAACAGTTGCCGACCACTAACCTGCAATGGGGTATTCTGGTGTGGCTGGGCGTGGTGGCTTCCGGGTTGGGCTATTTCATGTGGAACTACGGTGCAACGCAGGTGGATGCCGGGACGCTCGGCATTATGAATAACATGCACGTGCCCGCCGGGTTGCTGGTGAATTTGGCTATCTGGCAGCAGCAACCGCACTGGCCGAGTTTTATTATCGGCGGGGCAGTGATTGTCGCTTCGCTGTGGGTGCACCGCCGCTGGGTGGCGCCAAAGCCGGTTAATTGAAACCACGGGCTACCCAAGCGCAGGCAGCCCGCAAAATCAGGCTTGTGAAGACAGCGGCTTGATGCTGGCGGTGAGGGTGCCCGGGCGCGCAGCGTCGCGTACGAACGGCAGGTGATTGCAGGCGTGTTGACGCGCTGAGCGGATAAAGGCTTCCGTCACCGCCTGGCGCTGCTCGCCGTCGCGTACCGCGGCATACAGGCGGCTCCACAGGCCATCGCCCAGGGTTTTTGTCACCACCAGCCCCTGGCGTTCAAAACTTTCGACTACCCAATGCGGCAGCGCCGCAATCCCCATCCGTGCCGACACCATCTGGATCAGCAGCAAGGTGTTATCGACGTTTTTCAGCGCCGGGCTGATGCCGGCCGGTTGCAGGAAATGACGCCATATATCCAGCCGCTGGCGCTGCACCGGATAAATCATCAGCGTCTCATCGCTCAAATCTTCCGGCTCAATCTGCAGTTTGCCGGCCAGCGGGTGATCCGGCGCCAGCACCAGACGCACCTCGAAATCAAACATCGGCGAATAGTGCAGGCCGCTGCGCGGCAGGATGTCTGAGGTCAGCACCAGATCCAACTCCCCCTGTTGCAGCGCCGGTTGCGGATCAAAAGTGACGCCGGACTTAAAGTCCATCACCACCTGCGGGAAGCTCTGGCGGAAGTTGTCCAACGCGGGCGTCAGCCACTGAATGCAGCTGTGGCATTCGATGGCGATGCGCAGCGTGGTTTGATGCGGCTCGTGGCACGCCTGCAACGCCTGCTGGATTTGCGGCAGTACCTGTTCCGCCAGCTGTAACAGGATTTCTCCCTGCACGGTAAAGCGCAGCGGTTGGCTTTTTCGAACGAACAGTTTGAAGCCCAGACGCTGCTCCAGATCGCTGAACTGATGCGACAGGGCCGATTGCGTCTGATGGAGTTGGGCCGCGGCGGCCGCCAGAGAGCCGGTGTTGCGCAGAGCCTGCAGCGTCCGTAAATGTTTCAGTTCGATCATGAGAGTCCTTCACAGTGACAGTGAATAAATTGCGCTTGTGGTTAATACAGTACCTGCGGATTATGGATGTGTAAACATCTGGACGGCTAAATGAGGAATATGACGATGGCAATTCTAAATCACACTCTGGGTTTTCCACGCGTTGGGCTGCGACGTGAACTGAAAAAAGCTCAGGAAAGTTACTGGGCAGGCAACTCAACGCAGGAAGAGCTGCTGGCGATTGGCCGCGAGCTGCGCGCTCGCCATTGGCAACAGCAACAGCAGGCCGGGGTGGATTTGGTGCCGGTCGGCGATTTCGCCTGGTACGATCATGTATTGACCACCAGCTTGCTGTTGGGCAACGTGCCGGCACGTCATCAAAATGCGGATGGCTCAATCGATCTGGATCAGCTGTTTCGTCTGGGCCGTGGCCGTGCACCGACCGGTGAACCGGCGGCGGCGGCGGAAATGACCAAGTGGTTTAACACCAACTACCACTACATGGTGCCTGAATTTCAGAAGGGCCAGCAGTTCAAACTGGGTTGGACTCAATTGCTGGATGAAGTTGACGAAGCGCTGGCGCTGGGCCACAAAATCAAGCCTGTGCTGCTGGGGCCGGTCACTTACCTGTGGTTGGGCAAAGTGAAGGGTGAGCCGTTTGATCGACTGTCGTTGCTGAAGGACATTCTGCCGGTTTACCGGCAGGTTCTGGGTGAACTGGCGAAGCGCGGCGTAGAGTGGGTGCAGATCGACGAACCTGCACTGGTGCTGGAGCTGCCGCAGGCATGGCTCGACGCTTTCAAACCGGCTTACGACGCGTTGCAGGGGCAGGTAAAACTGCTGTTGACCACCTATTTCGACAGCGTTGGTCACAACCTCGACACTATCCGCGCATTGCCGGTACAGGGCCTGCATGTCGATCTGGTGGCCGGTCACGACGATATCGCCGTATTGCACAAGGCATTGCCAAAAGAGTGGCTGCTGTCGCTGGGCGTCATCAATGGCCGTAACGTCTGGCGTGCCGACCTGAGCAGCTGGTTCGACCGCCTGCAACCGTTGGTTAACAGCCGTCCGCTGTGGATTGGCACCTCTTGCTCCCTGTTGCACAGTCCCATCGATCTGAGCGTGGAAACCCGCCTGGATGAAGAAGTGAAGAGCTGGTTCGCCTTCGCTCTGCAAAAATGCGCTGAAGTGGCTTTGCTAAGCGCGGCGCTGAACGCGCCAGGTGCAGAAAAGCGGGCAGAACTGGACGCGTACAGCGCGCCAATCCGCGCTCGTCGTCAGTCCAGCCGCGTACATAATGCGCAGGTAGGCCAACGTCTGGCCGCCGTTACCGCACAAGACAGCGAGCGCCACAGCCCTTACTCTCAGCGCGCTCAGGCGCAACGTGAACGCTTCAACCTGCCGGCCTGGCCGACCACCACTATCGGCTCATTCCCGCAGACCACCGAAATCCGCGGCCTGCGCCTGGACTTCAAACAGGGGCGTCTGGACGGCAACAATTACCGCACCAGCATTAGCGAGCACATCAAACAGGCGATCGTTGAACAAGAACGTCTGGGCCTGGACGTGCTGGTGCACGGCGAAGCCGAGCGTAATGACATGGTGGAATATTTCGGCGAGAACCTTGACGGCTTCGTCTTCACCCAAAATGGCTGGGTACAGAGCTACGGTTCCCGCTGCGTAAAACCGCCGGTGATCATTGGCGACATCAGCCGTCCTGAAGCCATCACCGTTGAGTGGGCGAAGTATGCGCAATCGCTGACCGACAAGCCGGTAAAAGGCATGTTGACCGGCCCGGTGACCATCCTTTGCTGGTCATTCCCGCGTGAAGACGTAACCCGTGAAGTGATCGCCAAGCAGATCGCCCTGGCGCTGCGCGACGAAGTAGAAGATCTGGAAAAAGCCGGTATCGGCATCATCCAGATTGACGAACCGGCACTGCGTGAAGGGTTGCCGCTGCGTCAATCCGACTGGGCCGCTTATCTGGACTGGGCAGTGGATGCCTTCAAACTGAACGCTGCCGTGGCGCAAGATGACACGCAGATCCACACGCACATGTGTTACTGCGAATTCAACGACATCATGGATTCCATCGCGGCGCTGGATGCCGATGTGATCACCATCGAAACCTCGCGTTCCGATATGGATCTGCTGGAAGCCTTCAAAGAGTTCGAGTATCCAAACGAAATTGGCCCAGGCGTGTACGACATCCACTCGCCAAACGTGCCAAGCGTGGAATGGATCGAAGCGCTGCTGCGTAAAGCGGCGCAGAACATCCCGGCGGAACGCCTGTGGGTTAACCCGGATTGTGGCCTGAAAACCCGTGGCTGGCCGGAAACCCGTCAGTCGCTGGCCAACATGGTGTTGGCGGCTCAGCGCCTGCGCCAGCAGCAAGCCTGATCGGAGTGCGTTGCCCGGCCATTGAAGGCCGGCGTGCAATCAATAAGGTTCTGGTGTGATTATTTTGGGCGCTTCGGCGCCCTTTTTTACATTGCAGGCGGCCACCGGTGAAGGCAGCCGTGAGGGGAGGGGTTATTTGACGCCGACCACGCCGTGTTGAGCGAACCATGCCAGCATGCGTTGCCAGCCGTCCGTCGCCGCTTCGGCATCGTAACTTGGGCGATAATCGGCATTGAAAGCATGACCCGCTTCGGGGTAGACCACGATCTCGGCATCGGCGTTAGCTGCGCGAATCGCCTGGCGCATGGTTTCCACCGTTTCCAGTGGAATTCCGCTGTCCTGGCCGCCGTATAATCCCAGCACTGGTGCAGAAAGCTGCGTAGCCACATCGACCGGGTGTTTTGGCGAGTTCAGCGTTTTTTCGCCCACTAACTTGCCGTACCAGGCTACCGCTGCCTTCAGTTGCGGGTTATGCGCGGCATACAGCCAGGTAATACGGCCGCCCCAGCAGAAACCGGTAATCGCCAGCTTGCCGGCGTCGCCGCCGTGGCGGCTGGCCCAATGGGCTGCGTGGTCGAGATCGGCCAGCACCTGGCTGTCCGGCACCTTGCCCACCAGTTTCTGGAACAATTCGCTTATGTCGGTGTAATCCCTGGCATCCCCCTGGCGGAAGTACAACTCTGGCGCTATCGCCAGGTAGCCCTGTTTCGCCAGGCGGCGGCACAGATCCTGAATATGCTCGTGAACGCCAAAAATCTCTTGTACCACCAACACCACGGGGAAGGGGCCGTTGTGGTTCGCCGGCTTGGCAATATAGGCCGGCAGGTTGTCACCTTGCGAGGGAATGGTGGTTTCCCCGGCATGAATGCCCTGTTCGTCGGTAAGCACAGTAGAGGCGGCCAACGGCGTTACGGCCGGGGCGAATCCCCCCTGAGCCTGTTTTAATGTCATCACATGGTCGGTTTTCATTGCGGTCTCCGTGCAATAGAAAAAAGCGCTGAGAATAACTATAGGAAAGATTACCCGTTATTGGCACCCGGTTGAGCATTTTCGGTCAAGTCTGTAAAAAACGATTAATTATCTGGTTTTAACGCACTTTTGTTATCTTTTTATCAGGATATTGCGCATTTTGGCCTGTATTAGCGCCATAAGGTACGTTAGCCCCATTTTTTGTTGCTAAGTCACCGATAAAATAAGGCTATTTTTCGGTAGCGACATAAGTGGCCTCGTGGTGGGAAAGGGGGCTTGTCGCCAAGAGGAAGGCGGTAAATGGCGGGCTGTTTTGTCGGCTAGACTTGTGGCAGGTGCGACGTTTATAGCGTCTTTGGGTTATTTTTTGTGATTTATGTCGCAAAAATTATGTAGATTGATCTTTGTTTCTTTATTCATGGTGATAGCCATCACGAAATTGGATGGCGATTTTCAGTAGAGTACTTTTTTGTTCCTCCCAATAAACATGATCTATGAGGAGTCTCGTATGTCTCAATCTGATGTTTTTCATCTTGGCCTCACTAAAAACGATTTACAAGGGGCCCAGCTTGCCATCGTTCCGGGCGATCCGCAGCGCGTAGAGAAAATTGCCAAGCTGATGGAAAATCCGGTGCACCTGGCTTCCCATCGTGAATTTACTACCTGGCGCGCAGAGCTGGACGGCAAGGCGGTGATCGTCTGCTCCACCGGCATCGGCGGCCCGTCTACCTCGATCGCCGTTGAAGAACTGGCGCAACTGGGGATCCGTACCTTCCTGCGTATCGGCACCACAGGGGCTATTCAGTCGAACATCAACGTCGGTGACGTGCTGGTCACTACCGCGGCGGTTCGCCTTGACGGCGCCAGCCTGCACTTTGCGCCGATGGAATTCCCCGCCGTGGCCGACTTCGCCTGCACCACCGCACTGGTCGAGGCCGCCAAGGCCAGCGGTGCCACCACGCATATTGGCGTGACCGCGTCTTCTGACACCTTCTATCCAGGCCAGGAACGTTACGATACCTATTCCGGCCGCGTCGTCAGCCGCTTTAAGGGCTCGATGGAAGAATGGCAGGCGATGGGCGTGATGAACTATGAAATGGAATCCGCCACTCTGCTGACCATGTGCGCAAGCCAGGGCCTGCGTGCAGGTATGGTTGCCGGCGTGATCGTCAACCGCACCCAGCAGGAAATTCCAAACGCAGAAACCATGAAAAACACCGAAAGCAAAGCGGTACAGATTGTGGTTGAAGCGGCGCGCCGCCTGCTGTAGTTGCTTCCCACCTTCAACGGGCCGCCAACGCGGCCCGTTTTTCCATTCAGCCTTAATCTGTTACGGTTATACCCACGCCTTGCAAACTGCGGTTGGCCGCAACGTGAAAGCCTGGGTGTATATAGCCCTCAGCGCCCTCCTTTCGGCCGTCTCTTTATCCGTTGATTTTTCAGGTTGCGCCTTTTAGACAATAACCACGAGGACGTCTATGACCGCCCAAATTCTGCTTCATCCTTCACTTGCTCCGCTTGATGGCGGCATTAACTTCCGCGATCTAGGCGGCAACAGCGTCGTCGACGGTCGCCGTATCAAACGCGGTCTGTTGTTCCGTTCCGGCTCGCTGGATTGCCTGACGGAAAACGACTGCGCCTTCCTGGCCGGCGTGCCGGTGCGCTCGGTGCTGGACTACCGCGACGCCGATGAAGTGCAGGGCAAGCCTGATATTCTGTGGCGTGGCGCCGATTACCATCATGTTCCGGCCAACCCATTGAGCAGTAAGGTTAATGCTAACCTGGAAAAGCTGACCAGTCAGACGCTGGCCGGTTTCGACGCGCAGGCGTTTATGCAGGAGCTGTATCGCCGGTTGCCGTTCGGCAATCCTGCGTATCAACGGCTGACCCAACTGCTGAAGGCCCCCGATAGTGGCGCGATCGTCCAGCATTGCGCGGTGGGCAAGGATCGCACCGGGGTGGGGGCGGCGCTGGTGTTGTTTGCCCTGGGGGCCGACGAGGCGACGGTAGTTGAAGATTACCTGCTGACCGAAACCACGCTGGCGACTTTCCGCGAGCACATGCTGGATCAACTGTCGATTCGCCTGAACGCCTCGGCGCTGGGGCAGTTCACCTACGTGCTAAGCGTTCGCGAAGAGTTCCTGATGACAGCGCTGAGCTGTATTCGCGCTCAATATGGTTCCACCGATCACTGGCTGGAGGCAGAATACGGCCTGGGCCCAAGTCAGCGTGAAACGCTGCAGGCGTTCTACCTCGAGTAAACCGCTACATGTTTAGTCGGGGTTTAACCTGCCCCGGCCGGCATTGCGTATCCTTGGCACAGAAAACCCCGCATCAGGAGCCCGTATTGAGCCTCAACGACATTATCAACTGGGTCAGCGACGCCGTGCGTCAGCACGAAGGCTGGGCTATCCCCATTATTTTCTTCCTGGCATTCGGCGAATCGCTGGCGTTCTTGTCCCTGCTGTTGCCGGCCACGGTGATCCTGCTGGCGTTGGGCGCGTTGATTGGCGAGAGCGGCATCGCTTTTTGGCCTATCTGGGCCGCCGCCGCCATAGGGGCATTTTTCGGCGACTGGCTTTCTTACTGGATCGGTTACCGCTATCAAGACCGCGTGGCGCACATGTGGCCGCTATCGCGTAATCCGCAGTTGCTGGACCGCGGCCATGCGTTTTTTGAACGCTGGGGCGTGTTGGGTATTTTTATCGGCCGTTTCTTCGGCCCGCTGCGCGCGGTGGTGCCGCTGGTCGGCGGTATCTGCGGCATGCCCCAACGTTACTTCCAATTGGCGAATATCACTTCAGCGATGATCTGGGCGTTCGGCATTCTTGCGCCGGGGGCGTTTGGCATCAAGTGGTTAAGCCAGTGGTTTGGCTAGTTTTTGCCTGACTTGCGCGGCGTTTCGCAATATTGCGTTGCCGGGGCAAAATCAAACTGGACATCCATACAGCATCCCCTTAACGTGACGGGCAACGGGCGCATAAACGCAGGAACGGCAAGGCGTAACAGGAGGCAGGGGTGGATACCAGTTTGGTTTACGGTGTGGGCGGAGTCGTGGTCGGCATGCTGCTGGGGTGGTTGATCGCCAGCCTGCGCGTGCAGCAGGCCCATGCGCAGCATGAAACCGAGCTGCGGCTGCTGGAACAGTCATTGCAGCAGGCACAGCAGGAAACGGCGGCCCGGCAGGAAATTCTACAGAGAAATGAACAGCAAATGCGGCAAACCGATTTGGAACTGCGCAATTTGCACAGCCAATTGGCGGCCGGGCATGAAAAATTGCAGCAGCTCAATCACTGGCGCAACGAATGTGAACTGCTCAATCAGGAGCTGCGCGCCCAGCGTGAGGTCAACAGCGCTCAGGAAGCCGAACTGCGCGAAGTGACCATCCGTCTGGAAGAGACCCGCATGGCGGCGGAAGAGAAGCAGCGCCTGTTGATCAACAGCGAACAGCGGCTCACCACCCAGTTTGAAAACCTGGCCAACCGCATCTTCGAACACAGCGGGCGCAAGGTGAACGAACAGAACCAGCAAAGCCTGGATCGCCTGTTGCTGCCGTTGCGCGAGCAACTGGATGGTTTCCGCCGGCAGGTGCAGGACAGCTTTGGCCAGGAAGCCCGCGAACGCCATACTCTGACCCATGAAATACGTAACCTGCAGCAACTCAACGCACAAATGGCGCGCGAGGCGATTAACCTCACCAAGGCGCTGAAAGGCGACAATAAAACCCAGGGCAATTGGGGTGAGGTGGTGCTGAGTCGGGTGCTGGAAGCCTCGGGTTTGCGCGAGGGGCACGAGTATGAAACTCAGGTTAATGTGCGGTTGGATCATCAGAGCCGTATGCAGCCTGACGTTATTGTGCGTCTGCCGCAGGGTAAGGACGTTGTGATCGATGCGAAAATGTCGCTGGTCGCCTACGAACGTTATTTCAACAGTGAAGATGAAGAGGAACGCGAGGCGGCGCTGAGCGAGCATATTGCCTCGCTGCGCGGCCACATTCGCTTGCTGGGGCGCAAAGATTATCAACAGTTGCCCGGCCTGCGTTCACTGGACTATGTGTTGATGTTTATTCCGGTGGAGCCGGCTTTCCTGCTGGCCATCGACCGGGAGCCGGAATTGATAAGCGAAGCGCTTAAACACAATATTATGCTGGTCAGCCCGACCACGCTATTGGTGGCGCTTCGCACCATTACCAACCTGTGGCGCTATGAGCACCAGAGCCAGAATGCTCAGCGCATTGCCGACCGGGCGGCGCGGCTGTATGACAAGATGCGGCTGTTTGTCGACGACATGTCGGCGCTGGGGCAGAGCCTGGACAAGGCCCAGGGGAGTTATCGCCAGGCGATGAACAAACTGAGCGAAGGCCGTGGTAATCTTATCGGCCAAACCGAAGGGTTCCGCGCGCTGGGGGTTGAGGTGAAACGACCGATCAATCCGTTGCTGGCACAGCAAGCCGGCGCGCAGCATGATGAAGACGATGAGGCAGCGGATGACGATGACGTCAACGCGCTGCCGCAGGCGGAAGACGACGATTCCGCCGAAGAACCACGCTCCGCTTCGCAGGCATGACAGCCGCCTCGAGGTGGGGTATTCCGTGGGGTTCTGGTACACTCGACCACACAAAATTGACTGAATAGCAGGCAGGACAATGGCAGATCAATCGCAGGAAACCACAGATTTCGGTTTTCGCACCGTAGCTAGAGACGAAAAGCAGGCCATGGTGGCAGACGTTTTTCATTCGGTAGCGGCAAAGTATGACGTGATGAACGACCTGATGTCGTTTGGCATCCACCGTATCTGGAAGCGGTTTACCATTGACTGCAGCGGCGTGCGCCGTGGACAGCGTGTGCTGGATCTGGCCGGCGGCACCGGCGATCTGGCCGCAAAGTTCTCCCGCATGGTCGGTGAGCAAGGGCAGGTAGTGCTGGCGGACATTAACGACTCCATGCTGAAGATGGGCCGCGAGAAGCTGCGCGATCGCGGCATTATCGGCAACATCAGCTATGTGCAGGCTAATGCTGAAGCGCTGCCGTTCCCGGATAACTATTTTGACTGCATCACCATTTCCTTCGGCCTGCGCAACGTCACCGACAAAGACAAAGCGCTGCGTTCGATGTTCCGTGTGCTGAAGCCAGGCGGCCGCCTGCTGGTGCTGGAGTTCTCCAAACCGCTGCTGGCGCCGCTGAGCAAAGCCTATGATGCCTATTCGTTCCACGTTCTGCCGAAAATCGGCGAGCTGGTGGTGAAGGATCCGGAAAGCTACCGTTATCTGGCCGAGTCGATCCGCATGCATCCCGACCAGGAAACGCTGAAGGGCATGATGGGGTCGGCCGGTTTCGACAACGTGACCTATTTCAATCTTACCGGCGGTATTGTGGCCCTGCATCGTGGCTTCAAGTTCTGATATGGACATGCCGATGCTGCTAACCCCCTTGTTGACCGGCGCGCTGGAGACATCGCTCAATAGCCTGCTGTTCCGCGATCGCAGTATGAAGGCCGCCCGTCTGCGGTTGGCCGGCAAAATACTGCGTATTGAGTTGCAGGAACTTGCTTCGCCGCTGGTGCTGATCTTCAGCGAACAGCGGGTGGACGTGCTTGGCCAGTCTGACGATACCGCCGATTGCACGGTGCGCAGCCGGGTATCGGTGTTGTTGAAGTTGCGCGATCGTCAGCAGCTTTCGCCATTGATGCGCAGCGGCGAGTTGATCGTCGAGGGCGATATTCAGGTGGTGCAACAACTGGTGGGGCTGCTTGATCTGGCAGAGTGGGATCCGGCGGAATGGCTGGCACCCTATATCGGTGATATCGCCGCGCAGGGTATTACCCAGGTGCTCGGTAAAGGCGCAAGCCTGTTGAGATCGGGGTTGCAGCGTCAGCAGCATTACGTGGCGGAAACCCTGACGGAAGAGTGGCGCGTGGCGCCGGGGCCGCTGGAAGTGGTGTGGTTCAACGAGGAAGTTGACGCCACCGTTCGCAGTGCCGAAGCGCTGATTGCCCGCATGGACAAGTTGGAGGGTAAACGATGACCCCTGGCGAACTACGCCGCCTGTATTTGATCGTCCGCGTTTTTCTCAGCTATGGCCTGGATGAACTGATCCCCAAGATGCGCCTGACGTTGCCGTTGCGTTTTGGCCGCCGCCTGCTGTTTTGGATGCCAAACCGCCATGCAGACAAGCCTCTGGGCGAGCGTTTGCGCCTGGCTCTGCAAGAGCTGGGGCCGGTATGGATCAAGTTCGGTCAGATGATGTCCACTCGCCGCGACCTGTTCCCACCGCAGATTGCCGATCAACTGACCTTGTTGCAGGATCGGGTTGCGCCGTTCGACGGCGCGTTGGCGCGCAAGCACATCGAGTTGGCGATGGGTGGCCCGCTGGAAACCTGGTTCGATGATTTTGACCAGCAGGCGCTGGCATCTGCATCGATAGCGCAGGTGCATACTGCGCGCCTGAAAACTACCGGGCAAGAAATTGTGCTGAAGGTCATTCGGCCGGATATTGGGCCTATCATCAAGGCCGATGTTCGCCTGATGTATCGTTTGGCCGGCTGGGTGCCGAAGCTGATGCCGGATGGGCGTCGCTTGCGGCCGCGTGAAGTGGTGCGCGAGTACGAAAAGACCCTGCTGGACGAGCTGAATCTGCTGCGTGAAGCGGCAAATGCCATCCAGCTGCGCCGTAATTTTGATGGTAGCCCGATGCTGTACGTACCGGAGGTTTACTCTGATTACTGCCGTGAAAGCGTGCTGGTGATGGAGCGCATCTACGGTATCCCGGTTTCGGATATCGCTATGCTGGAAAAACAGGGCACCAACATGAAGTTGTTGGCCGAGCGTGGGGTGCAGGTATTCTTTACCCAGGTATTTCGTGACAGCTTTTTCCATGCGGACATGCATCCCGGTAATATTTTTGTCAGCTACGAGCACCCTGAAGATCCCTGTTATATCGGTATTGACTGCGGCATCGTCGGCTCGCTGAACAAGGACGACAAACGCTATCTGGCGGAAAACTTTATCGCCTTCTTCAACCGCGATTACCGCAAAGTGGCGGAGCTGCACGTCGATTCGGGCTGGGTACCGCGTGATACTAACGTAGAGGACTTCGAGTTCGCCATCCGCACCGTGTGCGAGCCGATCTTCGAGAAGCCGTTGGAGGAAATTTCGTTCGGCAACGTGCTGTTGAACCTGTTCAATACCGCACGCCGCTTCAATATGGAAGTGCAGCCGCAACTGGTGTTATTGCAGAAGACCTTGCTGTATGTTGAAGGCCTGGGGCGGCAGCTCTATCCGAAGCTGGATTTATGGACTACCGCCAAGCCGTTCCTTGAGAGCTGGATGCGCGATCAGGTCGGCATACCGGCGGTGATTCGCGCCCTGAAGGAAAAAGCGCCGTTTTGGGCGGAGAAGCTGCCTGAATTGCCTGAATTATTTTACGATAGCCTGCAGCAGCATAAACGGTTGCAACAAAGCGTTGATAAGCTGACCCATCAGATGCAGGGCCAGCGCGTTCGTCAGGGGCAATCGCGTTATTTGTTCGGCGTTGGCGCTACACTGTTAGTAAGCGGTACGATTTTGCTGTTAGGGAAGGTCGAGATTTTTCCCGCGTGGCTGATGGCTGCCGGCATCGTATCCTGGGTGATTGGCTGGAAGCGAACCACCTGAATTGATTAAAAACTCTGGTAAAAACGGCCGTATAATGCGGTAGATTTTGAAAAAAACCCTGTAAAAATAGAGGTAACTGCAATGGGCGGTATTAGTATTACGCAATTGTTGATCATCGCGGTGATCGTGGTGCTGCTGTTTGGTACCAAAAAACTCCGTACGCTGGGTTCCGATCTCGGTGCATCCATCAAGGGTTTTAAAAAGGCGATCGGCGACGACAACACGCCTCCGACCAACACGGCTGAGAAAAGCAGCCTGGATGACGCTGACTTCACGGCAAAGCCTATTACCGATAAGCAGCCGGAAGTGAAAACGGAAGAGTCGAAGAACAAAGAGCAGGTATAAACCGTGTTTGACATAGGGTTTAGTGAACTGCTGCTGGTTTTGGTCATTGGCCTGGTGGTACTCGGGCCAGAACGGTTGCCGGTAGCGGTTAGAACAGTTTCGGGTTGGATCCGCGCCCTGCGTTCGTTGGCGGCTTCGGTGCAGAATGAACTTTCTCAGGAACTGAAGCTGCAGGAACTGCAAGACAGCCTGAAAAAGGTTGAGAAGGCGGGCCTGCAGAATTTGTCGCCAGAGCTGAAGGCGTCAATGGATGAACTGAAAGACGCGGCGGAATCGCTGAAACGCTCTTATCATCATGGCGAAGACAAAGACGAACCGGCGCACACCATCCACAACCCTCTGGTCACCGACCCGGAAGCCATTCATGACGGCGTGACCCCGGCGGAGGCTGCGACCACCGCCGCCTCACCGGCTGCCGTACCGAAACCGGTAGCGACGGAGCCTGTCGTTGCGGCAACGCCGCAGGCAGTGCAAGCGCCGGCCGCGCAGCCGGTTAAGCAGCCTGCTGCGGTGACCGTGGAGGCAACCCCAGAACCTGTTGCGGATAAAACCCCAGCGTCTCACCAACCTAGTGGCGATCGTTAAAACATGGCTGTTGAAGATACCCAACCCCTTATCAGTCATCTGATAGAACTGCGTAAGCGGTTGTTAAACTCGATTATCAGCGTGCTGGTGATCTTCCTGGTGCTGGTTTATTTCGCCAACGACATTTATCAACTGGTGTCTGCGCCGCTGATCAAACAGCTGCCTGCCGGGGCTAGCATGATCGCCACCGACGTGGCGTCACCGTTCTTTACCCCCATCAAGCTGACCATGATCGTCTCGGTGTTTGTTTCTGCGCCGGTGATCCTGTATCAGGTCTGGGCCTTTATCGCCCCGGCGCTGTACAAGCATGAACGTCGCCTGATGATGCCTTTGCTGGTCTCCAGCAGCTTGCTGTTTTATCTCGGCATGGCGTTTGCCTATTTTATCGTGTTCCCGCTGGCGTTCGGTTTTTTTGCCAAGACCGCGCCGGCTGGGGTCATGATAGCCACCGACATCAATAACTACCTCGATTTCGTCATGGCGCTGTTTATGGCGTTTGGCGTAGCGTTTGAGGTGCCGGTTGCCATTATTCTGCTGTGCTGGAGTGGCGTCACTTCGCCGGAAGACCTGAAAAAGAAACGACCTTACGTCCTGGTCGGGGCTTTTGTGGTTGGCATGTTGTTAACGCCGCCGGATGTCTTCTCGCAGACCTTGCTGGCGATCCCGATGTATCTGCTGTTTGAAGTGGGCGTATTCTTTGCCCGTTTCTACACCGGCAAACGCCGCCCGCGACCGGAAGAAGAAGACGAGGATGACGACCCCCCGGCAGCTTAATCCGCGTTTTGTCTCTAAAGCTGCCCGATGGGCGGTTTTAGATTGATGACAAACACCCGAAAAGCGTGGTTTTCGGGTGTTTGGGGTAACCCGTAAACATAATCCTTTGTTTTTAATCGCACGAAGATCATTACTTTTAAGCGCAGAGGACTTTGTCGGCCGTATCAAGCCGCCCAATGGGCGGCTTTTGCTTTGGAAAAACCATGTTTGATATCGGTGTTAATCTTACCAGCTCGCAGTTTGCCAAAGACCGCCCAGCAGTGGTGGATCGTGCACGAGCCGCAGGGGTGAAGGGGTTGCTGATTACCGGTACCGACCTGCAGGAGAGCCAGGCCGCCAGTGAACTGGCGCAGCCCCATGCCGGCTACTGTTGGTCTACTGCCGGTGTGCATCCACATCAGGCGAGCAGTTGGAACGACCGGGTTGAGGAGCAAATTCGCGCCTTGGCCTCCCGGCCAGAGGTGGTAGCTATCGGTGAATGCGGGTTGGATTTCAACCGCAATTTCTCCACCCCGGAGCAGCAAGAAGAGGCTTTCAGCGCCCAGTTGGCGTTGGCCGCAGAGCTGAGGATGCCGGTATTTCTTCATTGCCGCGATGCGCACGCACGTTTTGCCGCGCTGTTGGTGCCGTGGTTGGATAAACTGCCTGCGGCTGTGGTGCACTGCTTTACCGGCACCACCCAGGAATTAGACAGCTGTCTGTCGCTGGGTCTTTCGATCGGCATTACCGGTTGGGTCTGTGATGAGCGGCGTGGCCTGGAGCTGCGAGCGCTGTTGCCGCAGATCCCGGCGGACCGTTTATTGCTGGAAACCGACGCACCCTATCTGTTGCCCCGGGATTTACACCCTAAACCCGCATCTCGCCGCAACGAACCCTGTTTTTTGCCTCATATCGTCCGGCAGGTGGCTGCCTGGCGGCAAGAAGATCCTGAATGGTTGGGGCAGAAAACCGATGAGAACGCCCGCCGGCTGTTCCGGCTGGTATGAGTTAGGAGAAAACTATGAGCTATGCATTTCCGGGCACCTTTCCAGGCCGCCGTATGCGCCGTGTGCGCCGTCATGATTTCAGCCGTCGTCTGGTGGCGGAGAATCAACTGACGGTTAACGACCTGATTTATCCGGTATTTGTCATGGAAGGCAGTAACCGTCAGGAAGCGGTAGCATCCATGCCCGGCGTATCGCGCATGAGCATCGACTTGTTGATTAAGGAAGCGGAAGCCATCGCCAAACTTGGCGTGCCGGTGATCTCCCTGTTCCCGGTGATTGAACCGAGCCTGAAGTCATTGCATGCGGAAGAAGCTTATAATCCGGACGGTTTGGTGCAACGTACGGTGCGTGCGTTGAAAGACGCGGTGCCAGAGTTGGGTATTCTGACTGACGTGGCACTGGATCCTTACACCACTCACGGCCAGGATGGCGTGATTGATGAGCACGGCTACGTCATTAACGATATCAGCAAAGATATACTGGTGCGTCAGGCATTATCCCATGCGGAAGCCGGAGCGGAAATCGTGGCGCCGAGCGATATGATGGACGGCCGTATCGGCGCTATCCGCGATCGTCTGGAGCATCAGGGGCTGGTTAATACCCAGATCATGGCGTACTCCGCCAAATATGCCTCCTGCTACTATGGCCCGTTCCGCGATGCGCTCGGTTCCAGCAGCAATCTGAAAGGCGGCAATAAGAAAACCTATCAGATGGACCCTGCCAACAGTGACGAAGCGCTGCAGGAAATTGCGCAAGATCTCCAGGAAGGCGCGGATATGGTGATGGTGAAACCCGGTATGCCTTATCTGGATGTGGTGCGTCGGGTGAAAGACACCTTTGGCGTGCCGACCTTTGCCTATCAGGTTTCAGGTGAATATGCGATGCACATGGCGGCGATTCAGAACGGTTGGTTGCAGGAGCAACCGGCGGTGATGGAGTCGCTGATGTGCTTTAAGCGCGCCGGGGCTGATGGCGTGCTGACCTACTTCGCCAAGCGGGTAGCTCAGTGGATGCATGATGAAGCGATGCAGCGCTAAGGCGTGAGTATCCAATAACAAAGGCGCCTTTTGGGCGCCTTTTCGCTTTATAGCTTTTGGAACTGCCGATTATCAACGCTTTGGCTGACCTGCTTGTTAATCAGGTTCAGCAGCAGCATTGAGCGCGCTTCCCCGTCCGGCTCGGTGTAAATCGCTTTCAGCCCTTCGAACATGCCGTCGACGATCAGCACGGTATCGCCCGGCTGAGGGGTTTCCGGGTCGAAGTAGGTTTCACAGGCATGAGTCTGCAGCTCTTCGATAACCTTCTGCGGGATGGTCGTCGGCAGCGAACCAAAGCGCACGAAATGGCTGACACCACGCGTTGCACTGATGGTCGTGGTGTGAATACGCTCCGGATCGAACTCCACAAACAGGTAGTTGGGGAACAGAGGCTCGCTGACCGCAATGCGTTTGCCGCGCACGACTTTTTCCAGTGTGATGATCGGGCTCAGGCAGTTCACTTCCTGTCGCACCAGATGTTCCTGCGCCCGTAAAAGTTGGCCGCGTTTGCAATACAGTAAGTACCAAGATTCCATAATTTCACATGCCTTTCTGTCAGCCGGTAAGCATATCAAAAGCCGGTACGGATACATAGTGATGCAGGTTTTAGCCTGTAACAGCTGTTATCTGCATGAATCGTTGGCAATTAGCGGAGAGTCACACACTTATTCGCACGGCTTGGGTATAACAGAGGACTAAAAATTTGTTACCGTCGCAAGTATGCCTTGGCCTGATGTGGCCTGATGTGACGCTATTCATCGTTTTTGATTGAGGGGAAGACATGGAGTTATTTCTGTTGAGCAACGGCAAGCTGTCCGGCGAGGATGAATTGTTGGGTTATGCCAAAAGCCGACTGCTGGCGATGATCGAGCGCCGCGGGATTACGTCTGCCGTATTCGTCCCTTATGCCTTGATCCGTACTGACTACGATCAACGCGCGCAGGAACTGGCACAGACCCTGGGTATCCAGGTGACCAGCATTCATCACGCCGAATCTCCGGCGGCGGCGATTGATCAGGCGCAATGCATTTTGGTCAGTGGCGGCAACACCTGGATGCTGAACCAGATGCTGCATGAAAAGGGCCTTATCGTCCCCATCCAGCGGGCGGTTCGTGAACGTGGTGTACCCTATGTTGGTTGGAGCGCCGGCTGCAATGTCGCGACGCCAAGCATTCGCACCACTAATGATATGCCGGTGCGCAACAGCGTAGTGTTGCCGGCATTGGGTTTGTTCCCGGTACAGATTAACCCGCACTATATTGATGCTCATATCAGTGGCCACATGGGCGAAACCCGCGATGAACGTTTGGCGGAGTTCTGCGCGGTCAATCCGAGCGAATCGGTTGTGGCGCTGCGCGAGGGCAGCCTGCTGCACGTTGAGGGCAATGATTTACGCTATTTCAGCGCCAGAGCTCAGAGCTTCAAGGTATTCCGCCACGGTGTGGAGGCCCAGGAGTATGACAATACGCAGGCGCTACGCCCGCTGGTGCCATTCACGTGCCACTGAGAACCGGCGATGCCTTTACCGGTGTTTAACAAAAGTGCAGCAACAACCGTGAAGAGGGCTTATAATGCTCTCCTCACTGGCCGTTATAATGATCAGCATGAAATACCGTGACTTACGCGATTTCCTCTCGTTGCTGGAAAAGAGAGGGGAACTAAAACGCATCAGCCAGCCGATTGATCCCTATCTGGAAATGACAGAAATTGCCGATCGCACTTTACGTGCAGGCGGCCCGGCGTTGCTGTTCGAAAACCCGAAAGGGTATGACATGCCGGTGCTGTGCAATCTGTTCGGCACGGCCAATCGCGTGGCGATGGGCATGGGCCAGGAGGATGTCAGCTCATTGCGCGAGGTCGGCAAACTGTTGGCGTTTCTTAAAGAGCCGGAGCCGCCGAAGGGGTTTCGCGATCTGTTCGACAAGCTGCCGAAGTTCAAGCAAGTGCTGAATATGCCGACCAAGGTACTGGGCTCCGCGCCTTGCCAGGAGCAGGTATGGCAGGGCGATGACGTCGATCTCGGCCGTATTCCGGTGATGCACTGCTGGCCTGAAGACGCCGCACCGCTCATCACCTGGGGGCTGACCGTTACCCGCGGGCCGCAAAAAGAGCGGCAGAACCTGGGCATTTACCGTCAGCAGGTGCTGGGCAAGAATAAAGTGATCATGCGTTGGCTGTCGCACCGCGGCGGCGCGTTGGATTACCAGGAATGGTGCCAGGCGCATCCCGGTGAGCGTTTCCCGGTTGCGGTGGCATTGGGTGCGGATCCCGCCACTATCCTCGGTGCCGTCACGCCGGTGCCGGACAACCTGTCTGAATATGCCTTTGCCGGGCTGTTGCGCGGCAATAAAACCGAAGTGGTCAAATGCATTTCCTGCGATCTGGAAGTACCCGCCAGTGCGGAAATCGTATTGGAAGGCTACATTGAGCCGGGTGAAATGGCACCAGAAGGTCCTTATGGCGATCACACCGGTTACTACAACGAGATAGATCACTTCCCGGTATTCACCATCACCCACATCACCCAGCGTCGCGATGCAATTTATCACTCGACCTACACAGGTCGTCCGCCGGATGAGCCGGCGGTCTTGGGTGTGGCGCTGAACGAAGTCTTTGTTCCCATCTTGCAAAAGCAGTTCCCGGAAATCGTAGATTTCTATCTGCCACCAGAAGGCTGCTCTTACCGCCTGGCGGTGGTGACTATCAAGAAACAGTATGCCGGTCACGCCAAGCGCGTGATGATGGGCGTCTGGTCGTTCCTGCGTCAGTTCATGTACACCAAGTTTGTTATCGTCTGTGATGATGACATTAACGCACGTGACTGGAATGATGTGATTTGGGCGATCACCACCAGAATGGATCCGGCAAGGGATACCGTTATGGTGGAGAACACGCCGATCGATTATCTGGACTTCGCCTCCCCGGTTTCCGGATTGGGCTCGAAGATGGGGCTGGATGCCACCAATAAATGGCCGGGTGAAACCCAGCGCGAATGGGGCCGTCCAATTCAGATGGATGAAAAGGTGCGCGCGCGCGTCGATGAAATCTGGGATGAGCTCGCAATTTTCAGTGACAGAGAACCGACGTTGTAGCGTCAGGCTCCGTTCTCAGTTTTGCATTGATGACCCGACAGAGGGAACGCATGACAATATTGAGCTGTAAAGTGACCTCCGTAGAGGCCATTACCGATACGGTTTATCGGGTACGTTTGGTGCCAGAGGCGCCGTTTTCTTTCAAGGCAGGACAGTATCTGATGGTGGTGATGGATGAGCGCGACAAGCGTCCTTTCTCGCTGGCATCGACGCCTTCACAGCAAGAATATATCGAGCTGCATATCGGCGCTTCGGAGCTGAATCTGTACGCTATGGCGGTGATGGATCGTATTCTGAAAGAGCAGGCGATTACCGTCGATATCCCGCACGGCGACGCCTGGCTACGAGAAGAAGGCAGCCGTCCGTTGGTGTTGATCGCCGGCGGTACCGGCTTCTCCTATGCGCGTTCAATTCTGCTGACTGCGCTGGAGCAACAGCCTGACCGCGATATCTCTATCTATTGGGGCGGGCGCGAGCTGAAGCACCTGTATGATTTGAGTGAGCTGGAAGCGCTGTCGTTGCAACACCCGAACCTGAAGGTGATCCCGGTGGTCGAACAGCCGGAAGACGAGTGGCGTGGCCGCAGCGGCACGGTGCTCAGTGCGGTATTGCAGGATTTCGGCACGCTGGTGGAGCACGATATTTATATTGCCGGCCGGTTCGAGATGGCCAAAATTGCCCGCGAGCGTTTCTGCGCTGAACGCGGTGCGCAGGAAGCGCATATGTTTGGCGACGCCTTCTCGTTCATCTGAGGCGTAAGGTTGGTATAAAGTGGGGTAGCCGGTGGCTGCCCTTTTTTATTGGGGCGCCTGTAGATTTCAGGCATAAAAAAACCCGCCCCTGACAGGCGGGAAGTACGGCAACTAAACTTGTCGGGATGCTGCGGTTTGAATGAGTTACGCAGTCATCCCAAGATAGACACAGCTAAACGCGTTCAAATACGGTGGCAATCCCCTGACCCAGGCCGATACACATGGTCGCCAGACCAAATTGCACGTCACGGCGTTCCATGTTGTTCAACAGCGTGGTGGAGATACGTGAGCCCGAGCAGCCCAGAGGGTGGCCCAAGGCAATGGCACCGCCGTTCAGGTTAATCTTATCGTCGATGCTGTCCAACAGCCCCAGATCCTTGATGCAGGGTAGTGACTGGGCGGCAAAGGCTTCATTCAATTCAAACAGATCGATGTCCTGTATGCTCAGGCCGGCGCGCTTCAGCGCCAGTTTGCTGGCCGGTACCGGGCCATAACCCATAATGGACGGATCGCAACCGACCACCGCCATAGAACGAATGCGGGCGCGGGCTTTCAGGCCGAGCGCTTTGGCGCGTGATTCGCTCATCAGCAACATGGCGGATGCACCGTCGGATAAGGCCGAAGAGGTGCCGGCGGTTACAGTACCATTGACCGGATCGAACGCCGGTCGCAGTGCCGCCAGGCTGGCAACGGTGGTTTCCGGGCGAATGACTTCGTCGTAGTCATAACGGGTCAGCACGCCATCAGCGTCATGGCCGGTGGTGGGGATGATTTCATTTTTGAAGTAACCGGCCAGGGTGGCGGCGTGCGCGCGTTGGTGCGAGCGTGCCGCGAATTCATCCTGCATCTGGCGGCTGATATTGTGCATCTTGGCCAGCATTTCGGCGGTCAGACCCATCATACCGGCGGCTTTCGCTACGCTGCGGCTCAGGCCAGGGTGGAAATCGACGCCGTGATTCATCGGCACGTGGCCCATGTGCTCAACGCCGCCAATCAGGCTAACCTGCGCATCGCCGACCATAATGGCGCGTGCTGCGTCGTGCAGAGCCTGCATGGACGAGCCGCACAGTCGGTTGACGGTAACGGCCGGTACGCTATGCGGGATTTCGGCCAGCAGCGAGGCGTTACGGGCAATGTTAAAACCTTGCTCCAGCGTTTGTTGCACGCAGCCCCAGTAAATATCGTCAATTTCGGCCGCGTCCAGAGCCGGGTTACGGCTCAGCACGGCACGCATCAGGTGAGCGGAAAGATCTTCAGCGCGTACCTGGCGGAAAGCGCCGCCCTTGGAGCGGCCCATCGGCGTGCGTACGGCGTCAACAATAACTACGTTTTCCATCTTTATGACCTCATGCCGGTTGGCCAGTGGCGATATCGGACAATGGCGTCGCCACCGGGTAGTAGCTTTCATTACGTTCAGCTTTGGCGCGCAGGCCGGCAGGCACTTGATACAGAGCGCCAAGATGCGTGTAACGCTGGGCCAGTTCGACATAGTTGGCGGTACCAAGCGTATCCAGGTAACGGAATGCCCCACCGTGGAAGGGAGGGAACCCGATGCCGTAAACCAATGCCATATCGGCTTCAGCCGGGCTGGCGATGATGTTTTCTTCCAGGCAGCGCACCACTTCGTTGATCATCGGGATCATCATTCGAGCGATAATTTCTTCATCACTGATGGTCTGGCGTGGCTGGGAGACTGCGGCCAATAGCGCATCGGTCTGCTCATCGTTATCTTTACGCGGCTTGCCTTTGTTGTCCTGACTGTAACGGTAGAAGCCCAACTGGTTTTTCTGACCAAAACGTTGGTTGTCGAACATCACGTCAATGGCGTCGCGATAATCTTTGCCCATACGCTCAGGGAAACCGGCAGCCATTACCGCTTGGGCATGGTGCGCGGTATCGATCCCCACCACGTCGAGCAGGTAAGCCGGGCCCATTGGCCAGCCAAACTGTTTTTCCATTACCTTATCGATTTGGCGGAAATCCACCCCATCACGCAGCAGCATGCTGAAGCCGGCAAAATAGGGGAACAGTACGCGGTTGACGAAGAACCCCGGACAGTCGTTGACCACGATCGGCGTTTTGCCCATGCGGGTGGCGTAGGCCACTACGGCGGCGATGGTGTTGTCGCTGGTCTGCTCGCCGCGGATGATTTCCACCAGCGGCATGCGGTGCACCGGGTTAAAGAAGTGCATGCCACAGAAGTTTTGCGGGCGCTTCAGCGATTTTGCCAGGTGATTAATCGGAATGGTCGAGGTATTGGATGCCAGCACTGTGTCTTCACCGATCAGACCTTCCACCTCGGACAACACTGCCGCTTTAATCTTCGGATTCTCGACCACAGCTTCAACGATCACCTGCGCGCGTTCGATACCGGCATAATCCAGCGTCGGTTGAATGGTCGACAGCACCTGCGCCATCTTCAGGCCATCCAGTTTGCCGCGCTCCAGCTGTTTGTTCAGCAGCTTGGCGGCTTCATTCATGCCAAGCGCCAGGGATTTGTCGCTGATGTCTTTCATTATCACCGGCACGCCTTTCAGCGCGGACTGGTAAGCGATGCCGCCTCCCATGATACCGGCGCCCAGAACCGCAGCCTGCTTCGGCGCTTCCACGTTTTTGGCCAGCTTTTTCGCCTGGCTTTTCACAAACTGATCGTTGAGGAAGATACCGACCAGTGCGCGCGCTTCGTTGGAACGGGCCAAAGGCACAAAGCTGGCGGTTTCCAATTTCAAGGCTTCATCGCGGCCCAATTTGGCGGCGGCTTCGATGGTTTTCACCGCAGTCATCGGCGCTGGATAATGTTTTCCTGCGGTTTGCAGCACCATGCCTTTGGCAGTGGTGAAGCTCATGGCCGCTTCGATTGGGCTGAGTTTCAACGGATCGAGTTTCGGTTGACGATAGGCGCGCCAGTCCAACTGGCCATCAATGGCCTGTTGCAGCATTTTCAGCGCGGCTTCTACCAGTTTTTCCGGTGCGACCACCGCATCCACCAGACCGACCTTCAGCGCGTCTTTGGCGCTGACGTCTTTACCGGCGGCGATAATCTCTAGTGCACTGTCGTTACCCAACAGGCGTGGCAAGCGAACGGAACCGCCGAAGCCCGGCATAATGCCCAGCTTGGTTTCCGGCAGGCCAATGCGCGCATCGGGAGAGGCGACCCTGAAGTCGGTTGCCAGAATGCATTCGCAGCCGCCACCGAGCGCATAGCCGTTAATGGCCGAAATGGTCGGTACCGGCAGATCTTCCAGCCGGTTAAAGGTCGCGTTGGCGAAGGCTAGCCATTGGTACAATTTTTCAGCCGGAGCCGCGAACAGCGAAAGGAATTCGGTGATATCGGCACCGACAATAAATGCGGCCTTGCTGGAACGCACCAGCAGCCCTTTCAGCTCGGTCTGTTTTTCCAGTACGTCGAGCGCTTCGCCCAGGCTGGCAACGGTACGGGTATCCAGCTTGTTTATCGAGCCCGGGGCATTGAACACCAACTCGGCGATGCCGTTATCGAGCCAGTGCAGTTGTAATGTTTCGCCTTGGTAGAGCATGTCTATCTCCTGAATCAGCGTTTGATCTGGTATGACCAGATGATGAGGAGTGTGGTTTTTATGTTAACAATATGCAAATCAGAGATTGCGTTTTTGCAAAGCGGATCACATGGCAATGATCTAATATATTGATTTAATATAAAAATTATATTTTAGATATTCTTGTCATTTGCCGGGAACCAAAAGGCCCAATACACTTGCCCAAGATAGAGCGCTATCCATGCAGGGGGGCAGGATGAGTAAAGCGGTATGTGCAAGACAGAGCGGATTTTGGAGTATTCCCGCCAGAACCATGACACTGTCGTGTTTGCTGGTCTTTATGGCGCAGATGGCGACAACGGTGTATTTGCCTTCTTTGCCGACGGTGATGCAGGAACTGGCGATGACACGCCGCGCCACTGAGCTTTCCATATCCCTGTTCGTGATTGGTGCCGCAGTGCCGGTGCTGTTTTGGGGGGCCGCGGCCGATCGTTTTGGCCGCCGTCTGCCGCTGACGCTTTCCCTGGTGTTGTTTATCGGTTGCAGCGCGCTGTTGGCGTTTTGTCATAATGGCATCCAACTGTTGGTGCTACGTGCCTTGCAGGGCGTTGCTGCCGGCGGTGCGGCGATCATCGCGCGCATCATTGTGCGTGACAACTGGAGCGGGGATGAGCTGGCGCGGCGTCTCTCAGTGCTGTCGATAGCCTTTATCACTGCACTGGGCGGCGGACAGTTTATTGGCGGGCTGCTCAGCCGGTATTCGCACTGGCAAATGGGTTTTGTGCTGATGGGGCTGACCGGGCTGGCGATCCTGCTGTTAATGGTGACGTTGCCGTTGGAGGCGGGCCGTGCGGTGGGCCAACGCCCTGCAATGGCGGCGACCTATTGGCGTATCCTGCTTCGTCCGGGTTTTTTCTGGCCGGCCTGCGTGGGCGGGTTGGGGTTTGCTACTACAGTAACCTTGCAGGAAGTCAGCCCGTTTGTGATGCAGCAGGGCTTTGGCCTCAACGTTACCGCCTTTGGTGCGCTGGGGCTGGTGATCGGCGTGGCTTACTTTACCGGAGCGATGGCGGTGAACCGTACGGTGGCGCGCTTGGGCGGCAAACGGCTGATGCAGGTGGGAACGAGCCTGGTCGCATTGGCGACCGCTGCGATCATGCTGTTGTGGTGGAGTGGGATGTTGGTGGGAGTTTCCGGCATGACGATATTCATCACCTTGTATTGCCTGACGATTTTTGGCCAGGCGGTGCTGTTCCCGAATAGCATGGCGATGGCCGTCAGCGACGCTAAAGAACAGGGGGCTTATGCCATGGCGCTATGCGGTTTTCTGCAGCAATGCCTGGCGGGCGTGGCCGCAGCCGGTGCTGTCTTGCTGGAGCATCGTGGTCTGTGGACGGTGGCAATTGCACTGCTTGGTTTACTTGGGTGGCTGATTGTTCAGCGGCGGATGTAACGACGTTTACGCTGATTTGCGAACTGCCCCGCATGCCGGAAGTGATGGGGTTGGTGCGCCAGAGCGGTGTGTTAAGATGGCGCATTCCGTTTTAAGGGTATAAGGGTATTGTGATGGAAACGCTGGCTTCATTGTATAACGACCACCTGGCAGAGCTGCAAAAACGGGCGCGCGAAGTATTGGCGCGCAACAAACTGGATGCTTTGTTGATTCACTCCGGAGAACTGCAACGGGTTTTTCTGGACGACCATAGCTATCCGTTCAAAGTGAATGCGCACTTCAAGGCTTGGGTGCCCGTCACATCGGTACCGAACTGCTGGTTATGGGTGGATGGCGTTAACAAACCGAAGCTGTGGTTCTATTCGCCGGTTGATTACTGGCACAGCGTTGAGCCGCTGCCGGACAGCTTCTGGACCAAGTCCATCGATCTGTTGCCGCTGGCCAATGCGGATGATATCGCTCAGCAGCTTCCTGCTCAGCGTGAGCGCGTGGGCTATATCGGTTACGGGCAGCAACGCGCCCGCGATCTCGGTATCCCAGCGGAAAACGTGAACCCGAAAGCGGTGCTGAACTACCTGGATTTCCATCGCTCAATCAAAACCGGTTACGAGCAGGCCTGCATGCGCGAAGCGCAAAAGACGGCCGTTATGGGGCACCGCGCAGCCCATGAAGCCTTCCTGTCCGGCATGAGTGAGTTTGACATCAATCAGGCCTACCTTACTGCTACAGGTCACCGCGATACCGATGTGCCTTATGACAATATTGTGGCGCTGAATGAACATGCGGCAGTGTTGCATTACACCAAGCTGAACCATCAGCCGCCAGCCGAAGCGCTGAGCTTCCTGCTTGACGCCGGTGCGGAATACAACGGCTATGCCGCCGATTTGACGCGCACTTACGCAGGCCAGAGCGGCAGTGATTTCGCGCAGTTGGTGAAGGACCTCAATGCCGAGATGTTGGCGCTGGTGGGTACCATCAAAACGGGAGTGCGCTACACCGACTACCATGTACAGATGCATCAACGTATCGCCAAACTGCTCAAGAATCACAAGCTGGTGAGCGGTATCAGCGAAGAAGCCATGGTGGAACAGGGGATCACCACACCATTCCTGCCGCATGGCCTTGGCCATCCTCTGGGCTTGCAGGTGCACGACGCCGCCGGCTTTATGCAGGATGAGCAGGGTACACATCTGGCAGCGCCGTCCAAATATCCGTTCCTGCGCTGTACCCGAGTGTTACAGCCCGGCATGGTGCTGACTATCGAACCTGGCCTGTATTTTATTGAGTCATTATTGGCGCCATGGCGTAGCGGTGAGTTTAGCAAGCACTTTGCCTGGGATCGCATTGATGCGCTGAAACCTTATGGGGGGATGCGTATTGAAGACAATATCGTGATCCACGAGAAGCGTATCGAGAACATGACGCGCGATCTGAATCTGGCCTGATGCAGCCTTATCCGATCCCTGCAGGGCCCGTCAGTGTCAGCGAGGAGATAAAAAAGAGTCGTTTTATCACCCTGCTGGCGCCGACGTGCGGGACCTATGCAGCAAAGGCATTTATCCAACAGACCCGTGATGAGCACCCGGCGGCAAGGCATCATTGTTGGGCGTTTATCGCCGGGCCACCGAATGATTCACAGCAGTTGGGTTTCTCCGACGACGGTGAGCCTTCCGGCACCGCGGGTAAACCGATCCTCGCGCAGCTTATGGGCAGCGGCATAGGTGAAATTACCGCCGTAGTGGTACGTTATTACGGCGGTATCAAGTTGGGCACCGGTGGCCTGGTGCGAGCCTATGGCAGCGGCGTGCAGCAGGCGCTAAAGCAGTTGATTGTGATCCACAAGGTTCCGCAGGCCGAATATACTTTGCTATGTGACTATGCGCAGCTGGCGCTGGTCGAGAATCTGTTACAGCAAACTGAAGGGCGGATCGTTCAGGGTGAATATGGCGCCTGTGTCATGCTGCACCTGGCTTTGCCGGTAACCGTCGTTGAGACCTTTGGGAAAAAATTACGTGATCTTAGTCGCGGTAATTTGCAATTGACCCCTGTTTCGCAATAATTCCCCCAACTGAATTGCTAAGGATTGTGCTGAAATGCATTTTCGCGCCATAACCCGTATCGTAGGTTTGCTGGTCATCTTATTCTCCGGGACGATGTTTATTCCTGGTCTGGTGGCGTTGATATATCGCGATGGGGCGGGCAGGGCTTTCAGCCAGACCTTCTTTGTGGCGGTGACGATTGGCCTGATCCTGTGGTGGCCTAATCGTAAACAAAAACATGAGCTGAAGCCACGCGAAGGTTTCCTGATTGTAGTGCTGTTCTGGACGGTACTGGGTAGCGTGGGGGCACTGCCATTTTTGTTCTCGGAACGGCCTAATCTGTCGCTTACTGATGCTTTCTTTGAGTCGTTTTCCGGCTTGACTACCACCGGCGCGACGACGCTGGTGGGGTTGGATTCGTTGCCTAAAGCCATTTTGTTCTACCGGCAGATGCTGCAGTGGATGGGTGGGATGGGGATCATCGTGTTGGCGGTAGCAATATTGCCGATCCTCGGCGTCGGCGGCATGCAGCTGTATCGCGCGGAAATGCCCGGCCCGCTGAAAGATAACAAAATGCGCCCGCGTATCGCCGAAACGGCCAAAACCCTGTGGCTGATCTATGTTCTGTTGACGATTGCCTGTGCGCTGGCGTTATGGGGGGCGGGGATGTCGGTCTTTGACGCTATCGGCCACAGCTTCTCGACCATCGCCATTGGTGGTTTCTCTACCCACGATGCCAGCATCGGTTATTACGCCAGTCCGACCATCAACACCATAATTGCTATTTTCCTGTTGATCTCTGGTTGTAACTACGGCTTGCACTTCGCTCTGCTAAGCGGCCGCAGCTTGAAAGTGTACTGGCGCGATCCTGAGTTCCGCATGTTCATTGCCGTGCAGTTTACGTTGGTAGTGGTCTGTACTGCGGTACTGTGGGGCCATGGCGTCTATAAAACCGGCATGGAGACACTTAATCAGGCTTTCTTCCAGGTGGTGTCTATGGCGACGACGGCGGGTTTTACTACTGACAGTATTTCCAAGTGGCCGCTATTCCTGCCCATGTTGCTGTTGTGCTCTGCTTTTATTGGCGGCTGTGCAGGCTCGACCGGCGGCGGTCTGAAGGTTATCCGTATTTTGTTGCTGTATCTGCAAGGTTCGCGTGAGCTGAAAAGGTTGGTGCATCCTAATGCGGTTTATACCATTAAGCTGGGTCACCGTGCGCTGCCGGAAAGGATCCTGGAGGCGGTGTGGGGATTCTTCTCAGCTTACGCCCTGGTATTTATCGTCAGCATGTTGGCGATTATCGCCACTGGCGTTGATGATTTCTCCGCCTTTGCCGCCGTAACGGCAACGCTGAATAACCTTGGGCCGGGACTGGGCGTGGTAGCGGATAACTTTACTACTATGCCTGCGGCGGCGAAGTGGATTCTGGTACTGACCATGCTGTTCGGACGACTGGAAGTCTTTACGCTGCTGGTTCTCTTTACGCCAACATTCTGGCGTGAATGATCCTGATAGAAGGAGTAACGCCGTGAAGGCACTGATTCTTTATTCGAGCCGTGATGGGCAAACGCGTTCTATCGCTTCTTATATAGCAAGTAAATTGCAGGATACATTGGGCTGTGACGTGATTGACTTGTTGCAGGCAGACAATGTCGATCTCAGCCAGTATCAACAGGTGTTGATTGGCGCTTCGGTGCGTTACGGCAATTTCCATCCGGTGCTGGAAAAGTTCGTTAAGCAGCATGCCGACCAGCTGAACCAAATGCCGAGTGCGTTCTTTTCCGTTAACTTGACCGCCCGCAAGGCGGACAAACGTTCGCCGCAGACCAATGCTTATACCCGTAAGTTCTTGCTTTCCTCGCCATGGCAGCCAAAACAGTGCGTGGTGTTTGCCGGTGCGCTGCGCTACCCGCGTTATCGTTGGTTTGATCGCGTCATGATTCAATTTATTATGCGTATGACGGGAGGAGAAACGGATACCAGTAAAGAGGTGGAGTATACCGATTGGCAGCAGGTGGACCGTTTTACCCAAGAGTTTGGCCAAATTCAGTATGAAAAGTGACGGAATCGCTGGCTTGTGCAGCGTTTTGCCGAAAAAATCCGCGCTTGAAAAGTTTTTTGCATTTAGGGGTTGCGGCCTTCTGAGAACTCCCTATAATGCGCCTCCACTGACCGGGAACAACGACTCCTCTAACGAGAACCAGTCGCCAGGTCGGTAAGAGAAAAGCGAAATAAACGCTTGACTCTTCGGGTGAAAAGCGTAGTATACGCCACCTCGAGATAGCAAGCTACGGCGGCTAACTCACTGCTCTTTAACAATTTATCAGACAATCTGTGTGGGCACTCCACAAGACGATATCCAGTACCTTCGGGTACGAAAAAATATCAAGTCTTGAAGAGTGACTACTGAAGTAAAATTCATTTAGTAACCTTTGAGCATCGCTTCACGAGTTGAAGCAAATCGAACTTTTAAATTGAAGAGTTTGATCATGGCTCAGATTGAACGCTGGCGGCAGGCCTAACACATGCAAGTCGAGCGGTAGCACAAGAGAGCTTGCTCTCTGGGTGACGAGCGGCGGACGGGTGAGTAATGTCTGGGAAACTGCCTGATGGAGGGGGATAACTACTGGAAACGGTAGCTAATACCGCATAACGTCTACGGACCAAAGTGGGGGACCTTCGGGCCTCACGCCATCAGATGTGCCCAGATGGGATTAGCTAGTAGGTGGGGTAATGGCTCACCTAGGCGACGATCCCTAGCTGGTCTGAGAGGATGACCAGCCACACTGGAACTGAGACACGGTCCAGACTCCTACGGGAGGCAGCAGTGGGGAATATTGCACAATGGGCGCAAGCCTGATGCAGCCATGCCGCGTGTGTGAAGAAGGCCTTAGGGTTGTAAAGCACTTTCAGCGAGGAGGAAGGGTTCAGTGTTAATAGCACTGTACATTGACGTTACTCGCAGAAGAAGCACCGGCTAACTCCGTGCCAGCAGCCGCGGTAATACGGAGGGTGCAAGCGTTAATCGGAATTACTGGGCGTAAAGCGCACGCAGGCGGTTTGTTAAGTCAGATGTGAAATCCCCGCGCTTAACGTGGGAACTGCATTTGAAACTGGCAAGCTAGAGTCTTGTAGAGGGGGGTAGAATTCCAGGTGTAGCGGTGAAATGCGTAGAGATCTGGAGGAATACCGGTGGCGAAGGCGGCCCCCTGGACAAAGACTGACGCTCAGGTGCGAAAGCGTGGGGAGCAAACAGGATTAGATACCCTGGTAGTCCACGCTGTAAACGATGTCGATTTGGAGGTTGTGCCCTTGAGGCGTGGCTTCCGGAGCTAACGCGTTAAATCGACCGCCTGGGGAGTACGGCCGCAAGGTTAAAACTCAAATGAATTGACGGGGGCCCGCACAAGCGGTGGAGCATGTGGTTTAATTCGATGCAACGCGAAGAACCTTACCTACTCTTGACATCCAGAGAATTCGCTAGAGATAGCTTAGTGCCTTCGGGAACTCTGAGACAGGTGCTGCATGGCTGTCGTCAGCTCGTGTTGTGAAATGTTGGGTTAAGTCCCGCAACGAGCGCAACCCTTATCCTTTGTTGCCAGCGATTCGGTCGGGAACTCAAAGGAGACTGCCGGTGATAAACCGGAGGAAGGTGGGGATGACGTCAAGTCATCATGGCCCTTACGAGTAGGGCTACACACGTGCTACAATGGCGTATACAAAGAGAAGCGAACTCGCGAGAGCAAGCGGACCTCATAAAGTACGTCGTAGTCCGGATTGGAGTCTGCAACTCGACTCCATGAAGTCGGAATCGCTAGTAATCGTAGATCAGAATGCTACGGTGAATACGTTCCCGGGCCTTGTACACACCGCCCGTCACACCATGGGAGTGGGTTGCAAAAGAAGTAGGTAGCTTAACCTTCGGGAGGGCGCTTACCACTTTGTGATTCATGACTGGGGTGAAGTCGTAACAAGGTAACCGTAGGGGAACCTGCGGTTGGATCACCTCCTTACCTAATGATATTGATTCGAGTGGCGTGCTCACACAGATTGTCTGATGAAAAAGTAATGAGCAAAAGCGCTACCTGTTGATGTAATGAGTCTCTGACTCATGCTGATACGAACCGATTAAGACGTTCAGTTTAATCGGATTTTCGTGTCCCCATCGTCTAGAGGCCTAGGACACTGCCCTTTCACGGCTGTAACAGGGGTTCGAATCCCCTTGGGGACGCCAATCCGATAATGAGTGAAAGACATTATCACCGGTTAGTCATAACCGAAAAAATCTTAAAGATGACTCTTGCGAGTCGTGTTTAAGATATTGCTCTTTAACAATCTGGAACAAGCTGAAAATTGAAACATGACAGCTGAAACTTATCCCTCCGTAGATGTATTGGGGTAAGGAGTAACCTGTCATAGAGTCTCTCAAATAAACAGCACGACAGTGTTTTCTGTTTACAGAAACACCTTCGGGTTGTGAGGTTAAGTGACTAAGCGTACACGGTGGATGCCTAGGCAGTCAGAGGCGATGAAGGGCGTGCTAATCTGCGAAAAGTGTCGGTAAGGTGATATGAACCGTTATAACCGGCAATACCCGAATGGGGAAACCCAGTGCAATTCGTTGCACTATCATACGATGAATACATAGTCGTATGAGGCGAACCGGGGGAACTGAAACATCTAAGTACCCCGAGGAAAAGAAATCAACCGAGATTCCCCCAGTAGCGGCGAGCGAACGGGGAACAGCCCAGAACCTGAATCAGTTTGTGTGTTAGTGGAAGCGTCTGGAAAGTCGCACAGTAAAGGGTGATAGTCCCGTACACTAAAATGCATATTCTGTGAGTTCGATGAGTAGGGCGGGACACGTGACATCCTGTCTGAATATGGGGGGACCATCCTCCAAGGCTAAATACTCCTGACTGACCGATAGTGAACCAGTACCGTGAGGGAAAGGCGAAAAGAACCCCGGCGAGGGGAGTGAAATAGAACCTGAAACCGTGTACGTACAAGCAGTGGGAGCCTACTTTGTTGGGTGACTGCGTACCTTTTGTATAATGGGTCAGCGACTTATATTTTGTAGCAAGGTTAACCGTATAGGGGAGCCGTAGGGAAACCGAGTCTTAACTGGGCGAATAGTTGCAAGGTATAGACCCGAAACCCGGTGATCTAGCCATGGGCAGGTTGAAGGTTGGGTAACACTAACTGGAGGACCGAACCGACTAATGTTGAAAAATTAGCGGATGACTTGTGGCTGGGGGTGAAAGGCCAATCAAACCGGGAGATAGCTGGTTCTCCCCGAAAGCTATTTAGGTAGCGCCTCGTGAACTCATCTTCGGGGGTAGAGCACTGTTTCGGCTAGGGGGCCATCCCGGCTTACCAAACCGATGCAAACTCCGAATACCGAAGAATGTTATCACGGGAGACACACGGCGGGTGCTAACGTCCGTCGTGAAGAGGGAAACAACCCAGACCGCCAGCTAAGGTCCCAAAGTCATGGTTAAGTGGGAAACGATGTGGGAAGGCATAGACAGCCAGGATGTTGGCTTAGAAGCAGCCATCATTTAAAGAAAGCGTAATAGCTCACTGGTCGAGTCGGCCTGCGCGGAAGATGTAACGGGGCTAAACCATGCACCGAAGCTGCGGCAGCGACGCTTAGGCGTTGTTGGGTAGGGGAGCGTTCTGTAAGCCGTTGAAGGTGGCCTGTGAGGGTTGCTGGAGGTATCAGAAGTGCGAATGCTGACATAAGTAACGATAAAGCGGGTGAAAAACCCGCTCGCCGGAAGACCAAGGGTTCCTGTCCAACGTTAATCGGGGCAGGGTGAGTCGACCCCTAAGGCGAGGCCGAAAGGCGTAGTCGATGGGAAACAGGTTAATATTCCTGTACTCGGTGTTACTGCGAAGGGGGGACGGAGAAGGCTAGGCTAGCCGGGCGACGGTTGTCCCGGTTTAAGCGTGTAGGGGGAGAGAATTGGTAAATCCGTTCTCTTATTCAACCCTGAGGCGTGATGACGATGCACTACGGTGCAGAAGTAGTTGATGCCAAGCTTCCAGGAAAAGCCTCTAAGCATCAGGTAACACAGAATCGTACCCCAAACCGACACAGGTGGTCAGGTAGAGAATACCAAGGCGCTTGAGAGAACTCGGGTGAAGGAACTAGGCAAAATGGTGCCGTAACTTCGGGAGAAGGCACGCTGGCGCGTAGGTGAAGAGACTTGCTCTTGGAGCCGAAGCCAGTCGCAGATACCAGCTGGCTGCAACTGTTTAATAAAAACACAGCACTGTGCAAACACGAAAGTGGACGTATACGGTGTGACGCCTGCCCGGTGCTGGAAGGTTAATTGATGGGGTCAGCCGCAAGGCGAAGCTCTTGATCGAAGCCCCAGTAAACGGCGGCCGTAACTATAACGGTCCTAAGGTAGCGAAATTCCTTGTCGGGTAAGTTCCGACCTGCACGAATGGCGTAATGATGGCCAGGCTGTCTCCACCCGAGACTCAGTGAAATTGAACTCGCTGTGAAGATGCAGTGTACCCGCGGCAAGACGGAAAGACCCCGTGAACCTTTACTATAGCTTGACACTGAACATTGAGCCTTGATGTGTAGGATAGGTGGGAGGCTTTGAAGCGTGGACGCCAGTCTGCGTGGAGCCAACCTTGAAATACCACCCTTTAATGTTTGATGTTCTAACTCGGCCCCGTGATCCGGGGTGAGGACAGTGTCTGGTGGGTAGTTTGACTGGGGCGGTCTCCTCCCAAAGAGTAACGGAGGAGCACGAAGGTTAGCTAATCACGGTCGGACATCGTGAGGTTAGTGCAAAGGCATAAGCTAGCTTGACTGCGAGAGTGACGGCTCGAGCAGGTACGAAAGTAGGTCTTAGTGATCCGGTGGTTCTGAATGGAAGGGCCATCGCTCAACGGATAAAAGGTACTCCGGGGATAACAGGCTGATACCGCCCAAGAGTTCATATCGACGGCGGTGTTTGGCACCTCGATGTCGGCTCATCACATCCTGGGGCTGAAGTAGGTCCCAAGGGTATGGCTGTTCGCCATTTAAAGTGGTACGCGAGCTGGGTTTAGAACGTCGTGAGACAGTTCGGTCCCTATCTGCCGTGGGCGTTGGAAGATTGAGAGGGGTTGCTCCTAGTACGAGAGGACCGGAGTGAACGCACCACTGGTGTTCGGGTTGTCATGCCAATGGCATTGCCCGGTAGCTAAGTGCGGAAAAGATAAGCGCTGAAAGCATCTAAGCGCGAAACTTGCCTCGAGATGAGTCTTCCCTGGGCCTTTAAGGCCCCTGAAGGAACGTTTAAGACTAAGACGTTGATAGGCTGGGTGTGTAAGTGCAGCGATGCATTGAGCTAACCAGTACTAATGATCCGTGAGGCTTAACCTTACAACACCGAAGGTGTTTTAGAGAGATTAGTGTAGATTTTCAGCGAAGTTCCGAGATTGGTTTCAATGGCGACACGAGAGTGAAGCGGTTGGAATGAAACAGAATTTGCCTGGCGGCAATAGCGCGGTGGTCCCACCTGACCCCATGCCGAACTCAGAAGTGAAACGCCGTAGCGCCGATGGTAGTGTGGGGTCTCCCCATGCGAGAGTAGGACACTGCCAGGCATCAAACCAAGTCGAAAGCCTCATGCGAAAGCATGGGGCTTTTTGCTTTGCGGTCAGGAAATACCGGACGCAGCTCAATTTACCGCCACTTCACGAATAAAATACTGCTTAAATTATACTTATAACCATAAGTGGGAGCGATGTTTAAAAATGATAAATAATTTCATACATATAAAGAGCGATAAATAGTAGGCATTGTGCTGCGTGACCATAGGCGTCAAATTAAGATAATACCTTTATTAATCACGCCGCTCATTATCTTCATTACATTACCTCATCTATTTATATAAATATTTCCTTATAAAACAATTAGAAATATATTCCATGCGGATGATTACCTGGCTAAATTAAAAACAATAAAAACAAATATTAGCCTAGCGCGTCGAATCTAGTAGACTAGGTAAAAGTTTATTTCCGTATAGGTATTTAACGTTATGTCTACTGAACGTGCGTCTTTAAAAACACACAATACCTTTGCGCTCCCGGTTAACGCAGCGCAGCTGGTCATTGCAGATAGAATCGAACTAATGATCAAGGTTTGGCAGAAAACGCAAAAGCGTCAAGAGCCATTGTTGGTGCTCGGTGAAGGAAGTAATGTCCTGTTTCTTGAGGATTTTGCCGGTACGGTTATGATCAATCAATTCAAAGGCATCGATATCAGAGAAGAGACAGATGCCTGGTACCTTCATGTTGGTGCCGGCGAAAACTGGCATGGTTTGGTCTGTAATACGTTGGATAACGGTATTCCTGGGCTGGAAAACCTGGCTTTGATTCCGGGTCTGGTCGGTTCTGCACCTATTCAAAATATTGGTGCCTACGGTATCGAACTGAAAAGTGTATGCGACTACGTTGATTTACTGGACTTTAATACTGGTGCCATCGATCGTATCCCGACATCAGAGTGCGGATTCGGTTATCGTGAAAGCATTTTCAAGCATGATTTTCAGACCGGCCATATCATTGTCGGCGTAGGCTTGCGATTGAGCAAACAGTGGAGCCCGATGCTGAATTATGGCGATCTGACGAAACTGGATCCGGAAACGGTGACGCCACGTCAGATATTTGAGTCGGTATGCACCATGCGCCGCAGCAAGTTGCCTGATCCCGCGGTTACCGGTAATGCAGGTAGTTTCTTCAAGAATCCGCTGGTCAGTGAGCAGAAGGGCGCTGAGCTGATTGCTCTTTATCCGGGTATGCCACATTATCCGCAACAGGATGGCCGGGTGAAGCTGGCTGCCGGCTGGTTGATCGACCGGTGTGAGCTGAAGGGTTATCAAATTGGCGGTGCAGCGGTACATCGTCAACAGGCGCTTGTTCTGGTTAACCTGGGTGATGCCTGTAGCCAGGACGTAGTCGCTTTGGCTCGCCATGTACGTAATACGGTAGCGAAGAAGTTCGATGTGTGGTTGGAGCCTGAAGTTCGTTTTATCGGTGCGACGGGTGAACGTAATGCTGTGGAAGTTCTCTCATGAAAGACTCTAAAGTCCCACTAAAGATAATTGCGCTATTGGCTGATGGGAGTTTCCATTCAGGAGAGCATCTGGGCGAGTATCTCGGGATGAGTCGCGCAGCGATTAATAAACATATCCAGACAATTCGTGAGTGGGGTCTGGATGTATTTACCGTGCCGGGAAAAGGATACAGTCTGCCTGCTCCCATCCAACTGCTCGATTCAAAACGTATTCTTGGCCAACTGGCAGATAAGCGTGTAACTGTGTTATCGGTAGTAGACTCCACCAACCAATATCTGCTGGATCGCATCACTGAGTTACAATCGGGTGATGCCTGTGTCGCTGAGTATCAGCAGGCGGGACGTGGCCGACGCGGGCGGCAATGGATATCGCCGTTTGGTGCTAATTTGTATCTTTCGATGTTTTGGCGTCTGGAGCAGGGACCGGCAGCGGCAATGGGTCTCAGCCTGGTGATTGGTATAGTGATGGCGGAGGTGTTGCAACGCCTTGGCGCTGAGGAGGTCAGGGTTAAATGGCCTAATGATTTATACCTCAACGATCGTAAACTGGCTGGTATCTTGGTTGAATTAACAGGAAAAACCGGTGATGCTGCGCAGTTGGTGATGGGCGCTGGTATCAATTTGGCGATGCGTGAAAGCAATGCCAATGCTATCAATCAGGGTTGGATAAATCTGCAGGAAGCGGGGATTAGCATAGATCGCAATGAGCTGGCAGCAACCTTGCTGAATGAGTTGCGTCAATCTTTGCAGCAGTTTGAGATTGATGGACTGGCACCCTTTATTTCGCGATGGCGTGCTTTGGATAACTTTATTGATCGGCCTGTTAAACTGCTAATAGGCGAACAACAAATTTTTGGTATTGCGCGTGGTATTGATCAGCAAGGGGCATTACTGCTCGAACAGAATGGTGCGATAAAGCCATTTATCGGGGGGGAAATATCTCTACGTAGCGCCGAATAACAATTATTGATAGGGGACCAAGATTGTCCCCATCTATTTTATAGCATTATTTCCTCAATCGCACATGTTCGACCGCATGATTAGCGCTTTTCGTCATTATCAGGCTGGCTCGCTCACGGGTTGGAAGAATATTTTGCTGTAAATTCAATCCATTAATCTCGTTCCATAGTTGGGTGGCAATGTTAATGGCCTCCGGCTCTGGCAGCTTTGCGTAGTTATGGAAATAAGAGTCAGGATTAGAAAATGCACCCTGACGAAATTTCAGGAACCGGTTGATATACCAGGTTTGCAGCAATTGCTCAGGCGCATCGACATATATTGAGAAATCAACGAAGTCAGAAACAAATACGTGATGTGGATCGTGAGGGTAATCCATTCCGCTCTGTAATACGTTTAGTCCTTCCAGAATAAGAATATCTGGCTGCTCAATAACTTTATTGCCATCCGGAACGACGTCATAGATCAGGTGGGAATATACGGGTGCCGTCACGCGTTTGGCGCCGGATTTCACCTCAGAAACGAATTTCACCAGGCTGTGCATATCGTAAGACTGCGGGAATCCTTTTTTCTTCATCAACCCCCGTTCGTTCAGCACCTTATTAGGGTGCAGAAAACCGTCGGTGGTGATCAGTTCAACACTCCGATGCTCCGGCCAACTGCTGAGTAATGCCTGGAGTAAACGTGCGGTAGTGCTTTTACCTACGGCAACGCTGCCGGCAATGCCGATGACATAGGGAATTTTCTGGCCATCGGTACCGAGAAATTGTTCAAGTACGGCCTGACGACGAAGGTTGGAACTGATATAAAAATTCAGCAGACGCGATAGCGGCAGATAAATCTGTGCTACCTCTTCCAAAGAGAGATCTTCGTTAATCCCTTTTAGTTTAACGATCTCTTCTTCTGACAGCGTCAGCGGCACCGAATCTCGCAACGCAGCCCACTGGGTACGATCGAACTGAAGGTAAGGCGTCGCTAAAGATTGATCTCTTTTTATCATAAGCCAAATTCTGCCTGTTAACGCAGGTTGGGAAAGGCGCCAGACGCCAAGTCCAGATAATAAACAAGCTGCATATTATAGACAGCTTGGTTTTTGGCGTAGACTTTTTTCGCAAAAGTTGGCGATTAGTAGGAGTTTATGTCAATTGTGCGAGGCGGCGCGCAGTTGATTGATAGGGGCCGCAAAGCGGTATCACCCGGTGATGATACCGCTTTCATGCTAGCTGGCGATTGCGCGAAAAGGCTGATTTACGGCAAACAGGCGTTTGTAATAAATCACCGTGGGATGGTAACTGCCATCTGGCGCGGCGGCATAATCCGGCAGCTCACCCAGGAAGCGATAACCAAGAGAACGATACAAGGCTTCTGCAGCTGAGCCGGTCTGAGTATCTAGATACAACAAGCCTCGATGCTGCTGCAGGGCGCTCTTCTCTAATGCCTTCATTAAGGCGTGCCCAACACCGTTACGCTGTGCGCGGCTGTGCACCAACAGTTTTTGTACCTCAGCGCGATTGCGGCCATTCGGTTTTTGGCAGAGCTCGAGTTGCACGGTGCCGATGACGCCACTGTCATCCCTGGCGATCCACAGCAGCAGCTCTCCTTTGGCCAGTGCCGGGCGCAGGCTATGGAAATAGCTCTCGGCATCTTCATGGGGAATCAACGTGTCATAGTCGACAGAAGCGCCGTGAGCGACCGCATCGGTTAATAGACGGGCCAGCTCATCGCGGTAAATAGGTAACGTGGCTGCATTAATCAAAACAAGTTTCATTGGTCATTCCTCCTGGGCGGGGGTAATGAAAAGAAGCAATAACTGCGCCAAAGCGGTAAGGGCGCATTGATGGCTAGGCCGATGAAGTCTGAGCGCAGTTTATGCATCCGCATAGGGCAGTATCCTCTTTGTGGTGCATCGGCTTGGCTCAGAGTTTGCCAAAATTCGAACGATCGGTTTGAGATTGCCAGTACGGAGAAATACCGAGTCAACACTTGTAAAAATCCAATAGATTTTTGCAGAATGATGCTTGCGATTGATGAATGTTTGCACGTCGTGCGGTGCGAATTGCCCGGTAGTATGCAAAATTGGGTGATTTGTGAGCGAAAGTGCACGGAACGCAATTTTTTTGTTGCATAGGTCGCTCGCTCTACCTAGAATGCGCTGCACTTGATGCCGGCTTAGCTCAGTTGGTAGAGCAACTGACTTGTAATCAGTAGGTCACCAGTTCGATTCCGGTAGCCGGCACCAATCAAGTCACAGTAGTTAAAATCTGGTGGGGTTCCCGAGCGGCCAAAGGGAGCAGACTGTAAATCTGCCGTCACAGACTTCGAAGGTTCGAATCCTTCCCCCACCACCAAATCTTGCCTTCGGCAGTTGACTGACCAGCGGATAACTCGCAACAGTTAATGTGCGGAAGGGGAAGGCGAAAGTCTTCAGCAAGGTTCGAGTTGTGCAGTGCAAAGCGCAGCAGGCTCGAAGGGTGAGAGTTAAGCGACGAACAATCCTTCTCCCACCTAAAAATTCTACAGAAAAGTCAGGTAGCCGAGTTCCAGGATGCGGGCATCGTATAATGGCTATTACCTCAGCCTTCCAAGCTGATGATGTGGGTTCGATTCCCACTGCCCGCTCCAAGATGTGCTGATATAGCTCAGTTGGTAGAGCGCACCCTTGGTAAGGGTGAGGTCGGCAGTTCGAATCTGCCTATCAGCACCACTTCTTATTATCTCGCCCCCTGATTTTCTTTCTGTTCTGGATTCAACAAGCAAATGCTTGGTTGATGTGGTGATACCACCGATTTATCCGTGTCTTAGAGGGACAATCGATGTCTAAAGAAAAGTTTGAACGTTCAAAACCGCACGTTAACGTCGGTACTATCGGCCACGTTGACCACGGTAAAACTACCCTGACTGCAGCAATCACCACCGTTCTGGCTAAAACCTACGGCGGTTCTGCACGTGCTTTCGACCAGATCGATAACGCGCCAGAAGAAAAAGCTCGTGGTATCACCATCAACACTTCTCACGTTGAATATGACACCCCAAGCCGTCACTACGCGCACGTTGACTGCCCAGGGCACGCCGACTACGTTAAAAACATGATCACCGGTGCTGCTCAGATGGACGGCGCAATCCTGGTTGTTGCTGCGACTGACGGCCCAATGCCTCAGACCCGTGAGCACATCCTGCTGGGTCGTCAGGTTGGCGTTCCTTTCATCATCGTATTCATGAACAAATGCGACATGGTTGATGATGAAGAGCTGCTGGAGCTGGTAGAAATGGAAGTTCGTGAACTTCTGTCTGCTTACGACTTCCCTGGTGATGACCTGCCGGTTGTTCGTGGTTCAGCGCTGAAAGCACTGGAAGGCGAACCTGAGTGGGAAGCTAAAATCATCGAGCTGGCCGGTTTCCTGGATTCTTACATCCCAGAACCAGAGCGTGCTATCGACAAGCCGTTCCTGCTGCCAATCGAAGACGTATTCTCCATCTCCGGTCGTGGTACCGTTGTTACCGGTCGTGTTGAGCGCGGTATCGTTAAAGTTGGCGAAGAAGTTGAAATCGTGGGTATCAAAGACACCGTTAAGTCTACCTGTACCGGCGTTGAAATGTTCCGCAAACTGCTGGACGAAGGCCGTGCTGGTGAGAACGTGGGTGTTCTGCTGCGTGGTATCAAGCGCGAAGATATCGAACGTGGTCAGGTTCTGGCTAAACCAGGTTCAATCAAGCCGCACACCAAGTTTGACTCAGAAGTGTACATCCTGAGCAAAGAAGAAGGTGGTCGTCATACTCCATTCTTCAAAGGCTACCGTCCACAGTTCTACTTCCGTACAACTGACGTGACCGGTACCATCGAACTGCCAGAAGGCGTAGAGATGGTAATGCCAGGTGACAACGTGAACATGGTTGTTACCCTGATCCACCCAATCGCGATGGACGACGGCCTGCGTTTCGCAATCCGTGAAGGCGGCCGTACTGTTGGCGCTGGTGTTGTTGCTAAAGTTATCGCTTAATCGCTGATAACATTTGACGCGACACGCGGTAAAAGGGCATCATTTGATGCCCTTTTTCTACGCTGTGAACTAGAACCTATCTCATCAGCGATTTTGCAGTCATAATCATTGGTGAGATGGGCTCTTAAACCGTATTGACTGAGATACGTCATAGCGTAAAACACCGAAATGTTGCCGAAGCAGCATCTGATCGGTTTGGTTTGCCTCGCGATGTGAGGCAAAGTTGTCTGTTCTGAATTCATTGTGACAGGTTGGTTTATGAGTGCGAATACCGAGGCTCAAGGGAGCGGGCGCGGCCTGGAAGCGGCTAAGTGGCTGATCGTCGCCGTTCTGTTGGTTGTGGCTATTGTCGGTAATTATTACTACCGTGATTTCAGCCTGCCATTACGTGCGCTGGCTGTTGTAGTGGTTATCGCCGTTGCAGGCGCAGTAGCGCTGATGACCACCAAAGGCAAAGCTACCGTTGCGTTTGCGCGCGAAGCGCGTACTGAAGTGCGCAAAGTGATTTGGCCAACTCGTCAGGAAACGCTACATACCACGTTGATCGTTGCCGCGGTAACTGCCGTGATGTCGCTGATTCTGTGGGGGCTGGATGGTATTCTGGTCCGTCTGGTATCGTTTATTACTGGCCTGAGGTTCTAAAATGTCTGAAGCTCCAAAAAAACGTTGGTACGTCGTTCAGGCGTTTTCCGGTTTTGAAGGTCGCGTTGCGCAATCGCTGCGTGAACATATCAAACTGCACGATATGGAAGAGCTGTTCGGCGAAGTGATGGTTCCTACGGAAGAAGTTGTTGAAATCCGTGGTGGCCAACGCCGTAAAAGCGAGCGCAAATTCTTCCCGGGCTATGTGCTGGTTCAGATGGTGATGAATGACGCTAGCTGGCACTTGGTGCGCAGCGTTCCACGCGTAATGGGTTTCATCGGCGGTACCTCTGACCGTCCGGCACCGATCAGCGATAAAGAAGTCGATGCGATTATGAACCGCCTGCAGCAGGTTGGTGATAAACCGCGTCCTAAAACGCTGTTCGAACCGGGTGAACTGGTCCGCGTTAACGATGGTCCATTTGCTGACTTCAACGGTGTTGTTGAAGAAGTGGACTACGAGAAGAGTCGCCTGAAAGTTTCTGTTTCCATCTTTGGGCGTGCAACGCCGGTGGAACTGGATTTTGCTCAGGTTGAAAAAGGCTGATCAATTAATCAGCAATAAGTGGCTTTTGCCGCTTGTCAGAGGCGCGAAATTGAACTATAATTTCGCGCCTTTTGTTTTTATAGGCCTTGCTCGTTGAGCGGGGTGAAACACGGGGAGCCTCTTTTGAGGCGTTATTACCCAAACCGAGGAATTGTAAATGGCCAAGAAAGTACAAGCCTACGTTAAGCTGCAAGTTGCAGCCGGTATGGCGAACCCAAGTCCGCCAGTTGGTCCAGCTCTGGGTCAGCAAGGCGTTAACATCATGGAATTCTGTAAGGCGTTCAATGCTAAGACTGACAGCGTTGAGAAAGGTCTGCCGATTCCGGTTGTTATTACTGTTTATTCTGACCGCTCCTTCACTTTCGTTACCAAAACCCCGCCAGCAGCAGTTCTGCTGAAAAAAGCGGCTGGTATCAAGTCTGGTTCAGGCAAGCCGAACAAAGACAAAGTAGGTAAAGTGACTAGTGCTCAGGTACGTGAAATCGCAGAAACCAAAGCTGCGGACATGACTGGTTCTAACGTTGAAGCGATGACTCGCTCCATCGAAGGTACTGCTCGTTCCATGGGCCTGGTAGTGGAGGATTAAGAAATGGCTAAGCTGACCAAGCGCATGCGCGTGATCCGTGACAAAGTTGATGCTACTAAACAGTATGACATCACCGAAGCTGTTGCTCTGCTGAAAGAGCTGGCCACTGCTAAATTCGTAGAAAGCGTTGACGTTGCTGTTAACCTCGGCATCGACGCTCGTAAATCTGACCAAAACGTTCGTGGCGCTACCGTTCTGCCAAACGGCACCGGTCGTTCCGTTCGCGTTGCCGTATTTGCCCAAGGCCCTAACGCTGAAGCAGCTAAAGCTGCTGGCGCAGAGCTGGTAGGTATGGAAGATCTGGCAGACCAGATCAAGAAAGGCGAAATGAACTTCGACGTTGTTATTGCATCTCCAGATGCAATGCGCGTTGTTGGTCAACTGGGCCAGATCCTGGGTCCACGTGGCCTGATGCCAAACCCGAAAGTGGGTACCGTTACTCCGAACGTTGCTGAAGCAGTGAAAAACGCTAAAGCAGGCCAGGTTCGTTACCGTAACGACAAAAACGGCATCATCCATACCACTATCGGTAAGGTTGATTTCGAGTCAGACAAGCTGAAAGAAAACCTGGAAGCTCTGCTGGTTGCGCTGAAAAAGGCAAAACCATCTCAGGCTAAAGGCGTGTACATCAAGAAAGTTAGCCTCTCCACCACCATGGGTGCTGGCGTTGCTATCGATCAAAGCGGCCTGACTGCTGTAGCGAACTAATCGCCTTGCGATTATCGCTTTGACTTGGGGCTAAGATTTGTCTAGAATCTTATCCCCCAAGGTTTCGCTATTGGTCATAGCCATCAGCGGAACAAAGATTTTTCGGTTGGAGCCTGGCCTATCCAGGCCTCCGTCCAAGACCGCAGGTGTATCGAAAGGTACTTAATCCTTCCTGCGTAGACGGTGACAGAGCCTAAAGAAAATTTTAAATTGTCTTTGCTGGATTCTGCTCACCGTGTTTGAACGCTCTCACCGCGTGATTTATCACTAGGTGCTGAGTGATGTGAGTGCCGGGGATTTCCCCCGGCTAAATCCAGGAGCAAAAAGCTAATGGCATTAAATCTTCAAGACAAACAAGCGATTGTTGCTGAAGTCAACGAAGTAGCCAAAGGCGCGCTGTCTGCGGTTGTTGCGGATTCCCGTGGCGTTACCGTTGATAAAATGACTGAACTGCGTAAAGCAGGTCGTGAAGCTGGCGTTTACATGCGTGTTGTTCGTAACACCCTGATGCGTCGCGTAGTTGAAGGCACTCCGTTCGAATGCCTGAAAGACACGTTTGTCGGTCCTACCTTGATTGCATTTTCTCATGAACACCCGGGCGCTGCTGCTCGTCTGTTCAAAGATTTCGCGAAAGCGAATGCAAAGTTCGAGATTAAAGCTGCGGCCTTTGAAGGTGAGCTGATCCCTGCGGCACAAATTGACCGCTTGGCAACTCTGCCTACTTACGATGAAGCAATCGCACGCCTGATGGCAACCATGAAAGAAGCCGCTGCTGGCAAATTGGTTCGCACTCTGGCTGCACTGCGCGATCAGAAAGAAGCGGCATAAGCCCTCTCTCTTATCCGTTGCTTACGTATTTAAACTATTTCTGAATTTTAGGAACTTTTGTTATGTCTATCACTAAAGACCAAATTATCGAAGGCGTTGCAGCTCTGTCTGTAATGGAAATCGTTGAACTGATCGCCGCTATGGAAGAGAAGTTCGGTGTTTCTGCTGCTGCTGTAGCTGCAGGTCCTGCTGCTGCTGCTGAAGTTGTTGAAGAAAAAACTGAATTCGACGTTGTTCTGTCTGCTATCGGCGGCAACAAGGTTGCAGTTATCAAAGCAGTACGTGGCGCAACCGGTCTGGGCCTGAAAGAAGCCAAAGACCTGGTAGAATCTGCTCCAGCAGTACTGAAAGAAGGCATCAGCAAAGACGACGCTGAAGCACTGAAAAAAGCTCTGGAAGAAGCTGGCGCTTCTGTTGAAGTTAAGTAAGTTTAACTTCTCAGAGTGCAGTCTGACTTAACAGACTGATGGCTGGTGACTTTTTGGTCGCCAGCCTTTTTGCGCTGTAGGGCGTCAGTAGAGTTTCACACTGTTTGGCTACTGGCTAACCCCAATATTTCTTTCTATCGACGACTTAATATATTGCCCTCCCTGCCGCAGCCGAATATGCCGCATAGCGCGATGAAATGATTTAAGCGTGATAGAAACGAGTATTGCGGAAAGTGTTCCCGCTTTCCGATCCACAAAATGGTGTTGCATGAACCGTCCTCTATCCGGACGGACAGATTGGGTCACTGATCAGCGAGCTGAGGAACCCTATGGTTTACTCCTATACCGAGAAAAAACGTATTCGTAAGGATTTTGGTAAGCGTCCACAAGTTCTGGACATACCATATCTCCTTTCTATCCAGCTTGACTCGTTCCAGAAGTTTATCGAGCAAGACCCAGAAGGGCAGTACGGCCTTGAAGCCGCATTCCGTTCTGTTTTCCCTATCCAGAGCTACAGTGGCAATTCGGAGCTGCAATACGTTAGCTACCGTCTTGGTGAGCCGGTGTTCGACGTCAAAGAGTGCCAGATCCGTGGTGTGACGTATTCTGCACCGCTGCGCGTAAAACTGCGCCTGGTAATCTATGAGCGCGAAGCTCCGGAAGGTACGGTCAAAGACATCAAGGAACAAGAAGTCTATATGGGCGAAATTCCGCTCATGACCGAAAACGGTACCTTTGTGATCAACGGTACTGAGAGGGTTATCGTATCTCAGCTTCACCGTAGTCCTGGCGTATTCTTTGACAGCGATAAGGGTAAAACCCACTCCTCGGGTAAAGTGCTGTACAACGCACGTATCATCCCTTACCGCGGTTCATGGTTGGATTTCGAGTTTGACCCGAAAGACAACCTGTTCGTGCGTATTGACCGTCGCCGTAAACTGCCTGCGACCATCATTCTGCGCGCGCTGCAATTCACCACTGAGCAGATCCTTGACCTGTTCTTTGCGAAAGTTGTGTTCGAGATCCGTGATAACAAGCTGCAGATGGAGCTGGTTCCAGAGCGTCTGCGTGGTGAAACTGCTTCGTTTGATATCGAAGCCAACGGCAAGATCTACATTGAGAAAGGCCGTCGTATCACCGCTCGTCATATCCGTCAGCTCGAAAAAGACGAAATTCAGAGTATTGAAGTACCGGTTGAGTACATTGCGGGCAAAGTGGTCGCGAAGGACTATATCGATACCAATACCGGTGAGCTGATCTGCGCAGCCAACATGGAGCTGTCGCTGGATTTGCTGGCCAAACTGAGCCAGTCAGGCCACAAGCGTATCGAAACGCTGTTCACCAACGATCTGGATCACGGTGCGTATATCTCTGAGACTATACGTGTCGACCCAACCAGCGATCGTCTGAGCGCACTGGTAGAAATCTACCGCATGATGCGCCCTGGTGAGCCGCCAACGCGCGAAGCTGCCGAAAGCCTGTTCGAGAACCTGTTCTTCTCTGAAGACCGCTACGATCTGTCTGCGGTTGGTCGTATGAAGTTCAACCGTTCCCTGCTGCGCGACGAGATCGAAGGTTCGGGCATCCTGAGCAAAGACGACATCATTGAAGTGATGAAGAAGCTCATCGATATCCGTAACGGTAAAGGCGAAGTGGACGATATCGACCACTTGGGCAACCGTCGTATTCGTTCCGTCGGCGAAATGGCTGAGAACCAGTTCCGTGTAGGCCTGGTGCGTGTTGAGCGTGCGGTTAAAGAACGTCTGTCCCTGGGCGATCTGGACACCCTGATGCCTCAGGACATGATCAACGCCAAGCCGATTTCGGCTGCGGTGAAAGAGTTCTTCGGTTCCAGCCAGCTGTCTCAATTTATGGACCAGAACAACCCGTTGTCCGAGATTACGCACAAACGTCGTATCTCTGCATTGGGCCCAGGCGGTCTGACCCGTGAACGTGCCGGCTTTGAAGTTCGAGACGTACACCCGACTCACTATGGTCGCGTGTGTCCAATCGAAACGCCGGAAGGTCCAAACATCGGTCTGATCAACTCCTTGTCCGTGTACGCACAGACCAACGAGTATGGCTTCCTGGAAACCCCGTACCGCCGCGTGCGTGACGGTCTGGTTACCGATGAAATCAACTACCTGTCTGCTATTGAAGAAGGCAACTTCGTTATCGCTCAGGCGAACTCCAACCTGGATGATGACGGCCGCTTCGAAGAAGACCTGGTCACCTGTCGTAGCAAAGGCGAATCGAGCCTGTTTAGCCGCGATCAGGTTGACTATATGGACGTATCAACCCAGCAGGTTGTCTCCGTTGGTGCTTCACTGATTCCATTCCTGGAACACGATGACGCCAACCGTGCATTGATGGGTGCGAACATGCAACGTCAGGCGGTTCCGACTCTGCGTGCTGACAAGCCGCTGGTTGGTACCGGTATGGAACGTGCGGTTGCGGTTGACTCCGGTGTTACTGCCGTAGCCAAACGTGGCGGCGTGATCCAGTACGTGGATGCTTCCCGTATCGTTATCAAAGTTAACGAAGACGAGATGCTCGCGGGCGAAGCAGGTATCGATATTTATAACCTGACCAAGTACACCCGTTCTAACCAGAACACCTGCATCAACCAGATGCCGTGTGTGAACCTGGGTGAGCCAATCGAGCGCGGCGACGTGCTGGCAGATGGCCCGTCCACGGATCTGGGTGAATTGGCGCTGGGCCAGAACATGCGCGTGGCGTTCATGCCGTGGAACGGCTACAACTTCGAAGACTCCATCTTGGTGTCCGAGCGCGTGGTTCAGGAAGATCGCTTCACGACCATCCACATTCAGGAACTGGCGTGCGTGTCTCGCGACACCAAGCTGGGGCCTGAAGAGATCACTGCCGATATCCCTAACGTGGGTGAAGCTGCGCTCTCCAAACTGGATGAATCCGGTATCGTGTATATCGGTGCTGAAGTGACCGGTGGCGACATTCTGGTGGGTAAGGTAACGCCGAAAGGTGAAACCCAGCTGACGCCAGAAGAGAAGCTGCTGCGCGCGATCTTCGGTGAGAAAGCGTCTGACGTTAAAGACTCTTCTCTGCGTGTACCAAACGGCGTTTCCGGTACGGTTATCGACGTGCAGGTCTTCACCCGTGATGGCGTGGACAAAGACAAGCGTGCGTTGGAAATCGAAGAAATGCAGCTGAAGCAGGCGAAGAAAGACCTGACTGAAGAACTGCAGATCCTGGAAGCTGGCCTGTTTGCACGTATCCATGCGGTGTTGGTTGCCGGCGGCGTTGAAGCTGAGAAGCTGAGCAAGCTGCCACGCGATCGCTGGCTGGAACTGGGCCTGACCGACGAAGAGAAGCAAAACCAGCTGGAACAGCTGGCAGAGCAGTACGACGAGCTGAAATCCGACTTCGAGAAGAAGCTGGACGCCAAGCGTCGTAAGATCACCCAAGGCGACGATCTGGCACCAGGCGTGCTGAAAATCGTTAAGGTTTATCTGGCCGTTAAGCGTCAGATTCAACCGGGTGACAAGATGGCAGGCCGCCACGGTAACAAGGGTGTTATCTCCAAGATCAACCCGATCGAAGATATGCCTTACGATGAAAACGGCACGCCGGTTGACATCGTACTGAACCCGCTGGGCGTACCATCACGTATGAACATCGGTCAGATCCTGGAAACCCACCTGGGTATGGCTGCGAAAGGCATTGGTGAGAAGATCAACCAAATGCTGAAGCAGCATCAGGAAGTGGCCAAGCTGCGTGAGTTCATTCAGAAGGCTTACGATCTGGGCGACGATGTCTGCCAGAAAGTTGACCTGAACACTTTCACCGACGACGAAGTACTGCGTCTGGCAGAGAACCTGAAAAAAGGTATGCCAATCGCCACGCCGGTGTTTGATGGTGCGAAAGAGAGTGAAATCAAGCAACTGCTGGAAATGGGCGGAATCCCAACTTCTGGTCAGATTACGCTGTTCGATGGCCGTACCGGTGAGCAGTTCGAGCGCCAGGTTACCGTTGGCTATATGTACATGCTGAAACTGAACCACTTGGTTGACGATAAAATGCACGCCCGTTCAACCGGTTCGTACAGCTTGGTTACTCAGCAGCCGCTGGGTGGTAAGGCGCAGTTCGGTGGTCAACGCTTCGGTGAGATGGAAGTGTGGGCACTGGAAGCATACGGCGCAGCTTATACCCTGCAGGAAATGCTCACCGTTAAGTCGGATGACGTTAACGGCCGTACCAAGATGTACAAAAACATCGTGGATGGCGATCACCGCATGGAACCAGGCATGCCGGAGTCCTTCAACGTACTGTTGAAAGAAATCCGCTCGCTCGGTATCAACATCGAACTGGAAGACGAGTAATCGTTTTTCCGGCTCAGGCTCCCGGCCTTAGGGAGCCTGAGGGTGGTTGTTCAGGTCACACGGGCGCGCGATTTGTCAGCGTGCGCCCAACAGGTTTAACTCCGACAGGAGCCAATCCGTGAAAGACTTATTGAAGTTTCTGAAAGCGCAAACTAAGACCGAAGAGTTTGATGCGATCAAGATTGCTCTGGCATCGCCAGATATGATCCGTTCGTGGTCGTTCGGTGAAGTTAAGAAGCCGGAAACCATTAACTACCGTACGTTCAAACCTGAACGTGACGGCCTTTTCTGCGCCCGTATCTTTGGGCCGGTAAAAGACTATGAGTGCCTGTGCGGTAAGTACAAGCGCTTAAAACACCGCGGCGTGATCTGTGAGAAGTGCGGCGTTGAAGTGACCCAGACCAAAGTGCGCCGTGAGCGCATGGGCCACATCGAGCTGGCTTCACCGACTGCGCACATCTGGTTCCTGAAATCGCTGCCTTCGCGCATCGGTTTGCTGCTGGATATGCCGCTGCGTGACATCGAACGTGTACTGTACTTCGAATCCTATGTGGTTGTTGAAGGCGGTATGACCAACCTCGAGCGTCGTCAGATCCTGACTGAAGAGCAGTATCTGGACGCGCTGGAAGAGTTCGGTGACGAATTCGACGCCAAGATGGGTGCGGAAGCCATTCAGGCCCTGTTGAAAAACATGGATCTGGAAGCGGAATGCGAGCAGCTGCGTGAAGAGCTGAACGAAACCAACTCCGAAACCAAGCGTAAGAAGCTGACCAAGCGTATCAAGCTGCTGGAAGCGTTCGTGCAGTCTGGCAACAAGCCAGAGTGGATGATCCTGACCGTGCTGCCGGTACTGCCGCCGGATCTGCGTCCTCTGGTTCCGCTGGATGGTGGTCGTTTCGCGACTTCAGATCTGAACGATCTGTACCGCCGCGTTATCAACCGTAACAACCGTCTGAAACGCCTGCTGGATCTGGCCGCACCTGACATCATCGTGCGCAACGAAAAGCGTATGCTGCAAGAAGCGGTAGATGCCCTGCTGGATAACGGCCGTCGCGGTCGTGCGATCACCGGTTCCAACAAACGTCCTCTGAAATCTTTGGCCGACATGATCAAAGGTAAGCAGGGTCGTTTCCGTCAGAACCTGTTGGGTAAACGTGTTGACTACTCCGGTCGTTCTGTAATCACCGTAGGTCCATACCTGCGTCTGCATCAGTGCGGTCTGCCTAAGAAAATGGCGCTGGAGCTGTTCAAACCGTTCATCTACGGCAAGCTGGAACTGCGTGGCCTGGCCACGACCATCAAAGCTGCCAAGAAAATGGTTGAGCGCGAAGAAGCTGTCGTTTGGGACATCCTGGACGAAGTTATCCGCGAACACCCGGTACTGCTGAACCGTGCACCAACTCTGCACCGTTTGGGTATCCAGGCGTTTGAACCGGTTCTGATCGAAGGCAAGGCAATCCAGCTGCACCCGCTGGTTTGTGCGGCATACAACGCCGACTTCGATGGTGACCAAATGGCTGTACACGTACCGCTGACGCTGGAAGCCCAGCTGGAAGCGCGTGCGTTGATGATGTCTACCAACAACATCCTGTCACCTGCGAACGGCGAGCCAATCATCGTTCCTTCTCAGGACGTTGTACTGGGTCTGTACTACATGACCCGTGACTGTGTTAACGCCAAAGGCGAAGGCATGGTGCTGAGCGGCCCGAAAGAAGCGGAACGTATTTACCGCGCCGGTCTGGCCTCTCTGCATGCGCGTGTCAAAGTGCGTATCACTGAAGAGATCAAAAACACCGAAGGTGAGTCTGTACATCAGACTTCGATCATCGACACTACCGTTGGTCGCGCCATCCTGTGGATGATCGTACCAAAAGGTCTGCCGTACGCGATCGTTAACCAGCCTTTGGGCAAGAAAGCGATTTCTAAGATGCTGAACACTTGTTACCGCATCCTGGGCCTGAAGCCGACCGTTATCTTTGCTGACCAGATCATGTATACCGGTTTTGCCTATGCAGCCCGTTCAGGCGCTTCAGTAGGTATCGATGACATGGTTATCCCGGCCAAGAAAGCGGAGATCATCGAAGAAGCGGAAACCGAAGTTGCCGAGATCCAGGAGCAGTTCCAGTCTGGTCTGGTCACCGCCGGTGAACGTTACAACAAAGTGATCGATATCTGGGCTGCGGCAAACGAACGTGTTGCTAAAGCGATGATGGAAAACCTGTCGGTTGAAGACGTAGTTAACCGTGACGGCGTTGTGGAACAGCAAGTTTCCTTCAACAGCATCTTTATGATGGCCGACTCCGGTGCGCGTGGTTCCGCCGCTCAGATTCGTCAGCTGGCCGGTATGCGTGGTCTGATGGCGAAGCCGGACGGTTCCATTATCGAAACGCCAATCACCGCGAACTTCCGTGAAGGTCTGAACGTACTCCAGTACTTCATTTCTACTCACGGTGCTCGTAAAGGTTTGGCGGATACCGCACTGAAAACGGCTAACTCCGGTTATCTGACCCGTCGTCTGGTTGACGTGGCGCAGGATCTGGTGGTTACCGAAGATGACTGTGGTACTCACAACGGCATCACGATGACTCCGGTTATCGAAGGTGGCGACGTTAAAGAGCCACTGCGTGAACGCGTTCTGGGTCGTGTAACTGCAGAAGATGTCATCAAGCCGGGTACGGCGGACATTCTGGTTCCACGCAACACGCTGTTGCATGAGAAGACCTGTGACCTGTTGGAAGAGAACTCTGTCGACAGCGTTAAAGTCCGTTCCGTAGTTAGCTGTGAAACCGACTTTGGTGTGTGTGCAAACTGCTATGGTCGCGACCTGGCACGTGGTCACATCATCAACAAAGGCGAAGCTATCGGCGTTATCGCGGCACAGTCAATCGGTGAGCCGGGTACACAGCTGACGATGCGTACGTTCCACATCGGTGGTGCGGCATCTCGTGCGGCTGCTGAATCCAGCATCCAGGTGAAAAACAAGGGTACTCTGAAGCTGAGCAATGTGAAGTTCGTTATGAACGCCACAGGCAAGCTGGTGATTACCTCTCGTAACACCGAACTGAAGTTGATCGACGAATTCGGCCGTACCAAAGAACGCTATAAAGTGCCTTACGGTTCTGTCATGGGCAAAGGTGACGGTGCAGAAGTTAACGGCGGCGAGACCGTTGCTAACTGGGATCCGCACACCATGCCAGTTATCACCGAAGTGAGTGGTTTCATCCGCTTCGCTGATATGGTTGACGGCCAGACCATTACTCGCCAGACCGACGAACTGACCGGTTTGTCTTCTCTGGTAGTTCTGGACAGCGCAGAGCGTACCGGTAGCGGTAAAGACCTGCGTCCGGCACTGAAAATCGTTGATGCCAAAGGCGACGACGTATTGATCCCAGGTACTGATATGCCTGCTCAATACTTCCTGCCAGGTAAAGCGATTGTGCAGTTGGAAGACGGCATTCAGATCGGTGCGGGTGATACCTTGGCGCGTATTCCTCAGGAATCCGGCGGTACCAAGGATATTACCGGTGGTCTGCCACGCGTTGCGGATCTGTTCGAAGCTCGTCGTCCGAAAGAGCCGGCAATCCTGGCTGAAATCAGCGGGATTATCTCGTTCGGTAAAGAGACCAAAGGCAAACGTCGCCTGGTAATTTCTCCGCTGGACGGCAGCGACGCATACGAAGAGATGATTCCAAAATGGCGTCAGCTCAACGTGTTTGAAGGCGAAATTGTGGAGCGTGGCGACGTTGTTTCTGACGGCCCAGAGTCTCCGCACGACATTCTGCGTCTGCGTGGTGTGCATGCGGTTACCCGCTACATCACCAACGAAGTGCAGGAAGTTTACCGTCTGCAAGGCGTTAAGATTAACGATAAACACATCGAAGTTATCGTTCGTCAGATGTTGCGTAAAGGCACCATCGTTAGTGCTGGTAGCACCGAGTTCCTGGAAGGCGAGCAGGCTGAAGTGTCTCGCGTTAAGATTGCCAACCGTCAACTTGCTGCTGCAGGCAAAATCGAGGCAACCTTCTCACGCGATCTGCTGGGTATCACCAAGGCTTCCTTGGCGACCGAGTCCTTCATCTCCGCAGCATCGTTCCAGGAAACGACGCGCGTTCTGACCGAAGCGGCTGTTGCCGGTAAGCGTGATGAACTGCGCGGCCTGAAAGAGAACGTCATCGTGGGCCGTCTGATCCCAGCCGGTACCGGTTACGCTTATCACCAGGATCGTATGCGCCGTAAAGCACAGGGTGAAGTGCCGGTTGTTCCGCAGGTAAGCGCGGAAGAAGCGACAGCTAACCTGGCTGAATTGCTGAACGCAGGTAACCTGGGCGGCAACGACGAGTAATCGTTGATATGCCCTGGGGGCCGGTATGCCGGACCCTTGCCAGATAAACCGCTCCTTCGGGGGCGGTTTTTTTTTACTTGCTACAAAGGCTGACAAGTTTTGCAACTATGGAAAAAGTATACATAATGAGTAAATTGCTTATGTGTCTAACCTGCTAAGGATAGTGAAAATATGGACAGCCTTCTCACCTTCGAAAAACTCACCGAGAAACACCTGCCTTATCTTTATGAGATCAGATTCTCTGTCGAAGAGAATCTTCTTCACCCGCACCAAATTCAATACCTCCAGCGAAAACAGGCGTTGGAAGATATCAATCAGGGAGGAGGATGGATTTGTAAGTACGGTAACGATTATGCTGGTGTTGGTTTAGGTCTTTTTATTCCGGATCCACTGATAGGTGGGTTGTTTGTTAAACCGGAATATCAGTCGAAAGGTATTGGCTCCCAGTTGCTGAGTTTTGTGACCGGGTGGATGTTCGATAATGGCGCAGACGAAATCCACCTAACCACAGATCCTGGTTCCAAGGCTGAGGCGTTTTATCAGCGGCGTGGCTGGGTTGCCATTGGCAAGGATGAATTTGGGCAGGCAGAGCTGGTTAAACATAAAGGCGATAAATAATGAAAATCAAAGGACTGATAGCATTATTTCTGACTTATCTTGTTAGCGTTCCGCTTTATGCGAGCGTTGACTATTTTTATCTTAAAAAGAGCGATGGCGAGAAGGTCAAGATTACGCTGCAGGCGTTAGAGGCGATGCCATCCTCTTCGATTAAAACCTCGACCAACTTCACACCTGAGGCCGTTTTTACCGGTGTTGAGTTCACCTCGTTGGCAAAAGAATATGGGCTGACGGGAAACAATGTTCGCGCTTTTGCATGGGATGATTATTCATATTCAATGCCAGCCGCCGAGCTATCTAAATATAAAGTCATTATCGCTTATAAGAAAAATGGTGAGCTCATGGATGTTTCGGAGTTGGGGCCGTTTGCGATTATCTATCCTCGCGATAGCTACCCAGAGTTGAACAACATTGATGTGAACGCAAAAACCGTTTGGCAAATAAAAATGCTAGAGGTTAAGTGAAATGAGCAAGAAATTTATCGGGACCCTTATCTCCCTGGTTGCGGTGCTGGTGCTGTTGATTTTATTGATTGCCGTAAATTTCGGTAATGTGAAAGAGCGATACAAGCAGATTGAACCCAATCTCGATAACTACTCCGTTGCTGAAATTCTCTTTTTATCCTTCGAACGGACGAAAACCGCACTACTGCTGGGCGACGAGGATAACTACGATAGTTTTATGCTCAAGAAGAAAATATTTGCCTCAAAGATTGCCATTCTTGAAAGCCGTTCTACGTTCAGCGACTCTTTTTATTATGACGATGAATTTATAAAAACAGTGGCGGTATTGAAGCGCCAATATGCCGAGCTGGATCAACTTGGCGTCGAGCTGCGCAATGGCACCAAAACCAGAGCCGATATACTCTCTTTTATGGAAGAGATGGAAATCACCCTGGTCGATATTCAAGAGATGATTTACAAAATACAGATAAGGAACTTCACCGAGGTTAAAGACATCATCAAAGACAATTCAGGTAAAGCCGAGCTATTTGCCATGTTCTCGCTGGTGCTGATTTTCTTGATGATGTTTCTTATCTTGAAGAACGCGTTTTCACTGAAGGAGATAGTTAAGAATAAGAACATATTTATTTCTTCCATCTACCATGAGATCGCTGGCTCAACGCAGGCTATCGTGATTGCGGCAGACATCATGGAGCACGAGCTGGTTCAGGATGAGTTGAAGAAAGAAGCCAGGCTCATCTCGCACCATGGCAATAAAATTGCAGAGCAAACGCGCGAGGTGATGGATTACTCACGGCTTGAAATGGGGGAGGTAAAGGTAAATGATTCCCTGTTTTCACTCAATGAAGTGGTTGACGATGCCGTCGCCGCGGTGAGCGGGGAAGGTCGCAATCAATTTATTATCCGACATTCGTCTTATGCAGGGAAAATCCATGCCGATAAGTACAAACTATATCGAATACTCGTCAACCTGTTGGGCAATGCCGATAAATATACGCATGGCGGCCTGGTTATCGTGAATGTGAAGGTCTGTAATAGCCGCCTTTATCTTCTGGTGAAGGATAACGGCATCGGCTTTGACGTGAAAAATATTGACAGATTATATAAGGCATTCAATCAGGGATTGGAAAGGGAGACGCGTCAGGGGCTGGGCTTGGGGCTAACCATTATAAAGAACTATGTGACCAGGATGAAAGGCACCATCAGAGTGAAATCAGCCGTGGGCAAAGGGTCGTCATTCCTCATTTGCCTGCCAATAAAATTAGTTGAAGAATAAATGGGAAAGCAACAGCGAAGAGATAATGAGCGGCTTGGCCGGCTTCTCAACCAAATGCACGTCGTAGTTTAATATCATATCGCCTATGTTTTTCTCATAGTGGTTTAACTGGCCGGTCAGGATGATGATCTGCGCAGGGGGGAGCATCAGGTCTTTTATCTTTTCTACGACCTTTTCGGACGTCTCGCCGAAGTCTAACAGCCAATCAAGGATAAAGGCCTCGTAGGTGTGCTGCTCCAGGCCATCGATGATCGCCGTCGCCGTTGGGAAGGTATCTGTTTCAATCCCGTAGCGGGTGGTGATTTTCTTCAGCAACTCCAGTATGTCTTGATCGTTGTCGAGTATGGCTATCCTTGGTGTGGGCAAAAAGTCTATTTTTCTGACCTTATACAGCTCTGCACCCACGCTTTTATCTCTGTCGGTGTTAATAATAAAAAGATCGTTTTTTCTGAACGCATAGGTTTCCGTATCCTCAATGTGATCTACCGGCTTGTCGTCAACCTCAATATTGCATCGTTTATGTATGTTGTTCATGATAAAGACGCAGTTATGGGCTCTGCGCCCTCCAAACGATTCGTTGAAGTATTGAAATATCTTCTTTATCTCGTCGAGAGTGATGCCTCTTTTACCGTCCAGTTTCTGCTTGGCGCTGTTGTACTGGAGGTTCAGTATGCTCGCCATCGTTGATGCGTGCTTTCTGTCTCCAACCCCTTTCTGGGCCAGCAGCGTACTGATTGCATCTGCGTAATTTAGCGCTTTCTTCATGATCACCTTGATTTTCCTGACGTTGACCACGAGCATTTTGTGTCCCGAGGCTATCTGTTGGCTCGATTATAGATGATGTCAGGATGGCTGCGGCTATATCCGTTTGATTTTATTAATTAAACTCAAAAAGAACTCAATTTTTCATTAAAAGACACTCAAAAAACATTCACATTTTACCGTTGATATGATTAATTAGCACTCATACGTGTGATTTGCGTTCCTGGGGGGGCTGCCAGTCTCACAAAATAAGCTGCCTGCACTCGCCTCCAAGACGAGTGCAGGCAGTAAAAAGATACACGGCCAACACCATTGCCATTACAGCATCAGGGACTCACTGCGACGTTGCTGATATTGCCGAACGCTTGCTATCACCACGTCCGGTGCGACCACACCTTCCCGCCCTAAAATCACCGCCCGCGATGTGCCCTGAGCGACGATCCGATCGCCAACGCTGAAAGTATGGGTGGCATAGAAATAGCGTTCGTCCCAGTGGGTAATGCTCATGCTGACCTGATAGCGCTGGAACGGCTGTAGCGCCTTTTTGTAATCCATGGTGTGCTGGCTGATGATCGGTGACCAGTGTCGTTTAAGCATTAACGCCATCAGGCCGGTGCGGATAAACAAATCGACCCGGTTCAGGTCGCATACCGTCATGTAACGGCCGTTGTTCATATGCAAATTGAGATCGATATCATTCAGCCAAACTCGGGTCGCCAGTTGGTTGGTCAAAGCATCCATCGACATGCGTGGCTTCCAACATGATGAGAGTAAAACCCAGATCAGTCGCAGGTACAGATTCATAGTGGTTATCTCGCAGAATTATCAGACCGCTTCAGCGATCGGACTTTAACTGTGGTCCAACCAGTTTGGTTTGTCAAAAGGCCGGTGAGATGAATGCGGGAGGAGTCAAACATTAGGAGGTCCCGGAGTCGCGCGGGAGGGTGTCCGGCGCGATCCGGGGGTTGGTAAGCAGAGCCGTTGAGAAAATAGCGGCTCCGGCTGGTGCCGGATTCGGAAGCCAGCATCGCCACTATAGCCGCGCTGATTTCCCATACCAGTAGCCTCTGCAGGCTTTGCGCTGTGCTTCCATGGCTTTTCCAAAGGTGCTGCAAAGATTGCAAATTACTGCGCGCTACGCCCCAGATATCCGTCCCAGTCTTTCCACACAGGCTGCAAACCGGCGTCGCTGATAGCTTGCGACACCTGCTGCGGTGTGCGGCCGTCGTGTGGTTCGAACTGTTCCAGTTCAGGCGGCACATCGTCGGCATAGCCGCCGGGTTGGGTTTTGGAGCCGGCGCTGACGCTGTTGATCGCTACCGGGATCATATGATCGCGGAAGAACGGTGACTCGCGTGTCGACAGAGAAAGCTCTACGTCAGGAGCGAAAAGGCGAAAGGCGCAGATTAACTGTACGAGCTGCGGTTCGCTCATGATTGATGCCGGTTCGATGCCGCCGGCGCAGGGACGCAGCCGTGGGAATGAAATTGAGTAGCGGCTCTGCCAGTAAGTTTGCTGGAGATAGAACAGGTGTTCGGCCAGCATATAGCAATCGGTGCGCCAGCTATTGGAAAGCCCGATTAGCGCGCCAAGGCCGATCTTGTCGATCCCCGCGCGGCCGAGACGATCCGGCGTGGCCAGCCGCCAGTGAAAGTCCTGTTTCTGGCCGCGCAGGTGATGTTGCTGGTAAGTGGAAGGGTGATAGGTTTCCTGGTACACCAGCACCCCGTCCAGCCCCAGCGTTTTCAGCTCGGCATATTCCTCCTGCGCCAACGGCTGCACTTCCATCATCAGCGAACTGAAGTGGGCGCGGATCGCCGGAATATGCTCGCGGAAATAGTTCATGCCGACCTTGGTCTGGTGCTCGCCGGTGACCAGCAACAGGTGCTCGAAACCCAACGCCTTAATCGCCAGGCATTCGCGCTCGATCTCGGTAGCATTGAGCGTTTTGCGTTTGATGTGGTTACTCATCGAGAAACCGCAATAGGTGCAATCGTTGGCGCACAGGTTGGACAGGTACAGTGGCACGTAGAAGCCGACCACGTTGCCAAAGCGTTGGCGCGTCAGCTGTTGTGCACGTTGTGCCAGCGGCTCCAGGTAGGGCGCAGCTGCGGGCGAGATCAACGCCATAAAGTCTTCACGCGTCAATTTTTCCGCATTGAGCGCCCGTTCGACATCCAGCGCAGTTTTACCGTTGATGCGCAGTGAGATATCGTCCCAATCGAGCTGTTGCCAGCGGCTGCTGAAATCCTCTGCCATCATAACGCCTCCCCAGGTTGGCTAAGGAAAGCGGTCAGTGGGCTGGAGGCTACTGCATTGCGGCTGCGGCCACCCAACCCGGCCTGACGAGCCAGTTCACCGGCTTCCAGTGCCAAACGAAACGCACGCGCCATTTGTACCGGGTCGCGCGCCACGGCGATTGCGGTATTCACCAGCACCGCATCGGCACCCAGTTCCATCGCCTCCAGTGCATGGCTTGGCGCACCGATGCCGGCATCGACCACCACCGGCACTTTGGCCTGTTCGATGATGATTTCCAGGAAGTCGCGGGTCCGCAGCCCGCGATTGGATCCTATCGGTGCGCCGAGCGGCATCACCGCTGCGCAGCCCACCTCTTCCAGCCGTTTACACAACACCGGATCGGCGCCGCAGTAGGGCAACACCACAAAGCCCTCTTTAACCAGCGTTTCAGCCGCTTTCAAGGTTTCAATCGGGTCCGGCAGCAGATATTTCACGTCGGGATGAATTTCCAGTTTTACCCAATGGGTGCCAAGCGCCTCACGCGCCAGTCGGGCGGCAAACACGGCTTCAGCCGCGGTTTTGGCGCCCGAGGTATTGGGTAACAGGCGCACGCCCAACTGTTGAAGTGGCGCAAGAATGGCATCATTGCCGCCGCGCAGGTCAACGCGCCTCATCGCCATGGTCACTAACTGTGAGCCGGAGGCTTGTAGCGCGTCCAGCATCAGCCCAGGGGTGGCGAATTTTCCGGTGCCGGTAAACAGGCGTGAAGTAAAGGTGGTATCGGCGATTTGCAGCATGTCAGCCTCCGGCAATCGCTTGAAACAGCAGGATGTCATCACCGTCCTGCACCTGGTGGTTAGCCCAGTCGGCGCGCGGGATGATAGTTTGGTTAATAGCCAGTGCAGTGCCTGGCTGGTGGCGTTCCAACTGCTCAAGCAGGGCGGTGACGCTCAGTGGTTGCGCCAGTTCCAGCGGTTGGTCATTCAGCCGGATTTTCATGCCGCGCCTCCGCATACCGGGCAGGTGCTGGCCTGGCTGAGCTGCAACGTACTCCAGCTTTGCTGTTTGCCGTCGAATAGCCGCAACTTGCCGCTGAGTGACGAGGGCATGCCCGCCAGCATTTTTATCGCCTCGAGCGCCTGCAAGGTGCCAATGACGCCAACTACCGGGCCGAGCACGCCTGCGGTGCGGCAGTTGCGTTGCGGCTCGGTTTGCTCCGGATACAGACAGGCGTAGCAGCCGTGGGCATAGGGCGGTTCAATCACCAGCAATTGGCCGCTGAAGCCCACCGCGCTGCCGCTTATCAGCGGTTTGCCGGCGGCGATACAGGCGGCGTTCACCTCATGGCGGGTGGTCATGTTATCGCTGCAATCCAGGATAAGATCGGCGCGCTCCACGGCGTCTTGCAAGGTTTTTCCTTGCAGACGTTGTTCCAGCGCGATGGATTCCACCTGCGGGTTCAGCGCTTGCAATTGACGCTGCGCCAGAGCGGCTTTGCTTTTGGAAACGTCGGTACTGCGGTAGAGGATCTGACGCTGCAGATTGGTGATGTGCAGCGTATCGTCATCGGCCAACAGCAGCGTGCCGACGCCGGCAGCGGCCAGATAGAGTGCTGCGGGGGAGCCTAATCCCCCCAGCCCGACCAGCAAAACCGATGCCTGTTTAAGCTTTTTCTGGCCTTGCGGACCTACGTCCTCCAGCAGCAGCTGGCGGCTGTAGCGCAGAAATTCTTGATCGTTAAGCATCGAATCACTCCTTACCTTCGATCAATTGCAAAAGCTGCACGGTGGCCACACGCCAGTCCGGAGCTTTGGTGATAGCGCTGACTACGGCTACGCTACCGACTCCGCAATCCAGCACTGCCGCCACGCGATCAATCCCGATCCCGCCGATCGCCACCGTTGGATAGTCATCCAGTTCGGCGACATGGCGTTTCAGCTCAGCCAGGCCTTGAGGTGCGGAAGGCATCTCTTTGGTTTGGGTTGGGAAGATATGTCCCAGCGCGATATAAGAGGGTTTGACTGCGATTGCCCGGGCTAATTCGGCATCGTCATGGGTGGAAACGCCAAGCCGTAATCCTGCCCGATGGATCGCCGCCAGATCGGTGGTATCCAAATCTTCCTGACCGAGGTGTACGCCATAGGCGCCGTGCTTAATCGCCAGTTGCCAGTAGTCGTTGATAAACAGCCGGGCGTGATATTGCTTGCCGAGGGCTATGGCGGCGGCGATATCATCCTCGACTTGCTCATCCGGCAAATCCTTGATGCGCAGTTGGATCGTGGTCACGCCCGCCTCCAGCAGGCGGGCAATCCATTCAATGCTGTCGACGACCGGGTATAGCCCCAGCCTGTGCGGCGTGGCGGGGAAAGGCGTGATGATATCAGTCATTGCTCATCTCCCCCTGCAGGTTACCGGCGCTGTGGTAAAGCTCGCTACCCCGTGAACGGAACTCGGCCGACATCTTTTCCATACCGGTCAGCTGCACCTCTATCGGCTTGGCCGCTTCCTGCGCGGCGGCGTAGTCGCGGACCTCTTGCGAGATCTTCATCGAGCAGAACTTCGGCCCGCACATTGAGCAGAAATGGGCGATTTTGCCGGACTCCTGCGGCAGGGTTTCGTCGTGATAGGCACGGGCGGTGGCGGGATCGAGCGCCAGATTGAACTGATCTTCCCAGCGGAATTCGAAGCGAGCTTTGGACATGGCGTTATCACGGATTTGCGCACCTGGGTGGCCTTTGGCCAGGTCAGCAGCGTGGGCGGCGATCTTATAGGTGATCAATCCCTGCTTCACGTCTTCTTTGTTTGGCAGGCCGAGGTGTTCCTTCGGTGTGACGTAACACAGCATAGCGCAGCCGAACCAGCCGATCATCGCGGCCCCTATGCCGGAGGTGAAGTGGTCATAACCGGGTGCGATATCGGTGGTCAACGGGCCTAAGGTATAGAACGGCGCTTCGTGACAGTGTTCCAGTTCTTCGGTCATATTGCGGCGGATCATCTGCATCGGCACGTGGCCTGGGCCTTCGATCATCACTTGCACGTCATATTCCCAGGCGATTTTTGTCAGTTCGCCCAGCGTGTGCAGCTCAGCGAACTGTGCTTCGTCGTTGGCGTCCTGAATCGAGCCGGGCCGCAGGCCGTCACCCAGCGACAGCGATACGTCGTAGGCGGCGCAGATCTCACAAATTTCGCGGAAGTGTTGATACAGGAAGTTTTCCTGATGATGCGACAGGCACCACTTGGCCATGATCGAACCGCCACGAGAGACGATGCCGGTCAGGCGTTTGGCGGTCATCGGCACATAACGCAGCAGCACACCGGCGTGGATGGTGAAGTAGTCGACGCCTTGCTCCGCCTGCTCCAGCAGCGTATCGCGGAACATTTCCCAGGTCAGATTCTCGGCCACGCCGTTCACTTTTTCCAGCGCCTGATAGATAGGCACAGTGCCGATCGGCACCGGGCTGTTACGCAGGATCCATTCACGGGTTTCGTGGATATAACGGCCGGTGGACAAATCCATCACGGTGTCCGCACCCCAGCGGGTCGACCACACCAGCTTCTCCACTTCTTCTTCGATTGACGAAGTCACTGCCGAATTGCCGATATTGGCATTGACCTTCACCAGGAAGTTACGGCCGATGATCATCGGTTCGGATTCCGGGTGGTTGATGTTGGCGGGAATGATGGCGCGGCCGGCGGCCACTTCCTGGCGAACGAATTCCGGCGTGATGTTTTGCGGCAGGTTGGCGCCCCAGCTTTGACCTGGATGCTGGTGGCGCAGCACTTCGCCGCGGATACGCTCACGGCCCATGTTTTCGCGGATGGCGATGAATTCCATTTCCGGGGTGACGATGCCGGCGCGAGCGTAGTGCAACTGGGTGACGCATTTGCCCGGTTGCGCCTTGCGCGGCAGCGGCAGATGCTCGAAGCGCAGATGATCCAACCCTTCGTCCGCCAGGCGCTGCTGAGTGAATCCGGAACTGACGCCTGTGAGGGCTTCGGTGTCGCCACGTTCTTCGATCCAGCCGGCGCGCAGTTTCGCCAGGCCGCGATGCACATCGAGCTCGGATTGCGGATCGCCGTACGGGCCGGCGGTGTCATATACCGGGATAGCTTCGTTCTGCTCGTAGCGCGGGTTGTCTTTGTCGCCGCCAATCAGCGTCGGGCTGAGCTGGATTTCACGCATCGGGACCAGTACATCGCTGCGTGAGCCTTGCAGATAGATGCGGTGTGAATTGGGAAAGGATACGCCTTGCAGAGTGTCGATAAACTGCTGGGCTTCTTCGCGCTGTTCTTTACGGGCGCGCGGTTTTTTAACGTTAGACATAGCAAATTCCTACCAGTGTAATGAGTGGGGAAAATTGCTTGTCTGGAGCTCGGAGGGAGTAATGATACTGGCCGGCAAGGCGGAGTATCCCCGTTCGGGAAGCCCTGCCAGTGGCGATAGATTACTCTTGTTCCCTTCGCGGGTATTAACCCGATCAGGTTCCGCGGATCCCGAATTAACGGTCTCAGCCTGGCCAATTTGATGAGCAAATCAGCGCTAGGCACTCCGACAAGATGTCCTCCAGTATAGGAGGGATAATAAAAAAAACTACAAAATTCTAACGCGTCTTATCCAGCGCTTTATCCGGCAGTGGTTGCTGCGAGGCTTCGGTCGCCAGTTGGATCAGCTTATCTTCCAGGGCAAAACGTGCCGCAAGTGTTTCACCGATATCCGACAGCGCCTGGTGGAATTCGATACACACGTCCTGATCGATATCCACTTCGGTATAGCGATCGTGGAAAGCCATGATCTGCTCGGTATTGACCCAAAGTTTGGGATAGATGTTCACCGATAGCGCCATTTTCGGACTGGGTGCGGCTTCCACTTGTTTGATAATTCTGTCATAGATATGAAAATGCCCGGCAGAGAGATAATCCACCAAATTATGGCAAAAGTTCTCCAGCGCTTTTTCATTCAGCGGCGTATGCTTTTCTTTGTTCGGTTTGATGCCCACGAGGGTGCAATAGGCGACGAGCAACTGCTTGCGCGCCTGAAGCCATTGATCAACTAATTCATTACTACCACCAACGCGCTGAGTCAGGCTTTCCAAACGGTTGAGCATGTTTGACTCCGTAAGTAATAAAAAGTAACAGTAAGTTATTAAAATGTAACAAGGCCGATTTGTAGAGTGCCAGTGAAGCTGAGGTTGTGCAACAACGATATGGAACTTGCATTAACGGGTAATGAAAATGGCTGGTGGATCGTCAGCCATGAAAGCAAGCTTTGGTTACCGCACGGTGAATTGCCGTTCGGTTCGGCGGCGTCGTTTTCCCTGCAGGGGCGAATGGCGCGCACCATTGGTGAATGGGAAGGGCTGCCGGTGTGGCTGGTGCGCCAGACGATGCCGCAGGATATGGGCTCGGTGCGCCAACTGCTCGAGCTCGATCGCGGGTTGTTTCAGCTTGCCGGGCGCGGCGTGCAACTGGCCGACTTTTACCGCTCTCATCGCTTCTGCGGTTATTGCGGCCATGAGATGCACCTCAGCCGTACCGAGAGCGCCTGTCTGTGCGGTCACTGTAGGGAGCGTTACTACCCGCAGATTGCACCTTGCGTGATCGTCGCTATTCGGCGCGACGATGAGATCCTGCTGGCGCAGCATGTGCGTCATCGCGGTGGCATTCATACTGTGCTGGCCGGTTTTGTCGAGGTCGGCGAAACGCTGGAGCAGGCGGCCGCGCGCGAGGTGATGGAAGAAAGTAACATTGAAATCAAAAACCTGCGTTATGTGACTTCTCAACCTTGGCCGTTCCCGCATTCGCTGATGATGGCCTTTATGGCCGATTACCACCGCGGTGAGATTCGTCACGATCCGAAAGAGCTGCTGAACGCCGGCTGGTACCGTTATGACCAGTTGCCGCTGTTGCCGCCACCCGGCACCGTGGCGCGCCGCCTGATAGAGGACACCGTAGCCTTATGCCGTGAGCAATAAATCGCTACAATAACGGCAGATGAATAAGGGAACCCTATGATGAATGAGTTGAAGAACGATCGTTACCTGCGCGCGCTGCAACGTATGCCGGTGGATGTGACCCCTGTATGGATGATGCGTCAGGCCGGTCGTTATTTGCCGGAGTACAAGGCCACCCGCGCTCAAGCCGGCGATTTCATGTCGCTGTGCAAGAACGCGGAGTTGGCCTGTGAGGTTACGCTGCAACCGCTGCGCCGCTATGCGCTGGATGCCGCTATCCTGTTCTCCGATATCCTCACCATTCCCGATGCTATGGGGCTGGGCCTGTATTTCGAAGCCGGTGAAGGCCCACGCTTCTCTTCGCCAATCACCAGCCGTGCCGACGTGGACAAACTGCCGGTGTTCGATCCGGAGGTGGAACTGGGCTATGTGATGAACGCGGTACGCACCATCCGTCGCGAACTGAAAGGCGAAGTGCCGCTGATTGGCTTCTCCGGTAGCCCGTGGACGCTGGCGACCTATATGGTGGAAGGCGGCAGCAGCAAAGCCTTCACCAAGTTGAAAAAAATGATGTACGCCGAACCGGCCACGCTGCATTTGCTGCTGGATAAGCTGGCGGACAGCGTCATTTTGTATCTTAACGCCCAGATTAAAGCCGGCGCGCAGTCGGTGATGGTGTTCGATACCTGGGGCGGCGTGCTGACCGGCCGCGACTATCGTGAATTCTCGCTGCACTACATGCACAAGATTGTCGACGGGCTGCTGCGTGAAAACGACGGCCGCCGCGTGCCGGTCACGTTATTTACCAAAGGCGGCGGCCAGTGGCTGGAGGCGATGGCGGCGACCGGGTGTGACGCGCTGGGTCTGGACTGGACTACCGACATCGCGGATGCGCGCCGTCGCGTAGGCGACAAAGTGGCGCTGCAGGGGAATATGGATCCGTCCATGTTGTATGCGTCGCCTGAACGCATCGGTCAGGAAGTGGAAACTATTCTCGCCGGTTTCGGCCACGGCGAAGGCCACGTGTTCAATCTGGGCCACGGCATTCATCTGGACGTACCGCCGGAGAACGCCGGCGTGTTTGTGGAAGCTGTTCACGCTCAATCGGCGAAATACCATCGCTAAGGACGGGATGTGATTGATACCCAAGCCCTGCGCGCTGAGCAGTTGCAGCGTGCGTCTGACGTTATTCGCCACGATGACTTTCTGGTCGATACACCGGCTTTTATCGCCGGCGCTGACGTGGGTTTTGAGCAGGAAGGTGCGGTGACGCGAGCCGCCATCGCCATCCTGCGGTATCCGTCGCTGGAACTGGTTGAATACCAGATTGCCCGTGTGGCTACTACCATGCCCTATATTCCGGGTTTTCTTTCATTCCGCGAATATCCTGCGTTGCTTGCCGCATGGGAACGGCTGCAACAGAAGCCGGACCTGGTTTTTGTCGACGGTCATGGCATCTCGCATCCGCGCCGCCTGGGCGTCGCCAGCCACTTTGGGTTGTTGGTCAATGTGCCGACCATCGGCGTGGCGAAGAAGCGCCTGTGCGGTAAATTCGCGCCTCTGGATATCGCCGCAGGTGCGCTGGCGCCGCTGGAGGATAAAGGCGAACAGCTTGGCTGGGTCTGGCGGAGCAAGGTGCGCTGCAACCCGTTGTTTATCGCCACCGGCCACCGCGTCAGCACTGACAGCGCACTGGCCTGGGTACAGCGCTGCATGGCGGGTTACCGTTTACCGGAACCCACTCGTTGGGCCGATGCCATCGCTTCGCGCCGACCGGCCCTCCAGCGCTGGCTGCAACAGCATCCAGAGGTGCCGCAATGACCGATTTCGGGTACACTGCGGCGCAGATAACGCGTAAGAGAGTGAATAATGCTACGTAACCCGATTCATTTACGTCTGGAAAAGCTTGAAAGCTGGCAACATTTGACCTTTATGGCCAGTTTGTGCGAGCGTATGTATCCGAATTACCAGATGTTCTGCCTGCAGACCGAGTTCGGCGATCCGGCCATTTACCGCCGCATTCTGGATTTGGTGTGGGAAACCCTGGTGGTGAAGGATGCCAAGGTCAACTTTGACAGCCAACTGGAGAAGTTGGAAGAGGCGATACCTTCGGCAGAAGATTACGATCTTTACGGCGTTTACCCGGCGATTGACGCCTGTATCGCATTAGGGGAACTGATCCATTCGCGGCTCAGCGGGGAGACGCTGGAGCACGCCATTGCCATCAGCGAAACGTCAATTCGCACCGTGGCGATGTTGGAAATGACTCAGGCCGGTAAAGAAATGACCGACGATGAGCTGAAGGTTCTGCCTGCGGTAGAGGAAGAATGGGACATTCAATGGGAAATTTTCCGCCTGTTGGCCGACTGCGAAGAGCGTGATTTAGAGCTGATCAAAGGGTTGCGTTCGGACCTTCGCGAGGCTGCGGTAAGTAACATCGGGATAAATTTAACGCAATAAGGCAAGAAAACGTGATTTAACGCCTGATTTGTCATGCCTTAAGGCTTCACATCCGCACCCTGTCTGGTCTACATTTGGGGGGCGTAAAAAAAGTGGCTATCGGTGCGTGTATGCAGGAGGGTGCTGTCAATCGGCATATCCGTCGCACTCGATGCTTTGCAAACGATAAACACACTGTAAGGATAACTTATGAACAAGACTCAACTGATTGATGTAATCGCGGACAAGGCTGACCTTTCCAAAGCACAAGCTAAACTGGCTCTGGAATCCACCCTGGCTGCTATTACTGAGTCTCTGAAAGAAGGTGATGCGGTACAATTGGTTGGTTTCGGTACTTTCAAGGTAAACCATCGTAGCGAGCGCACTGGCCGCAACCCACAGACTGGTAAAGAAATCAAAATCGCAGCTGCCAACGTGCCTGCGTTCGTTTCTGGTAAAGCACTGAAAGACGCAGTTAAGTAATACTGCGTGTTGGTGAAAAGATTAAACAGAGGGGCGATGGCGCCCCTTTTGTTTGTCCGACAGGCGCTGCTGGTCATTGGCATTGCCGGTGGTCTAAGCGCCTGCAGCAGTCATTCCGATCTCCCCACCTTTACCGCCAGCGGCTATGTGGCTGACCAGGGCGTTATGCGTCTGTGGCGTAAAGACGACGACCAGCAACGCCCACAGGTGTTGATGAGTGTCTACAGCCCTTATCGCGGGCCAGGTACGGTCACCACCCTGTACGAATACCAGAACGGCAAACTGCGCCAGATTAAGCGTACTGACGCCGATCGCGACCAAGACTCCATTCAATTGCGCTTTGCCGATGATGGCACGGTGAGCTTTATGCAACGCCAACTGGCTACGCGGCGTGAGCAGTTGACCAGCGACGAGATCGCCTTGTACCAATATCAGGCGCGGCGAGTTCTTGAACTGAGCGATGCGTTGCGTGTCGGTAAGGTGAAGCTAATGCAGGGGCGTTGGCAGCAGGGCGTGGTGCAAACCTGTGATGGGCAATCAATCAAGCCGGGGCTGGATAAGCATGCAGAAGCCTGGATCGCGCGGCGCGCCCGCAACAGCAGCCAACCGGTGAATATAGCCTGGTTGGATGCGCCTGAAGGACGCGAACTGCTGCTGGTGGCGAACGACGATTTTTGCCGCTGGGAACCGAAAGAAGATACGCTATAAAAAAGGGCTCTGTATGCAGAGCCCCGTTGGATTGTGGTGCGACGTTCAGATCATTTGCCGCGGGCAATCGCGCGATAGCCAATATCGTTGCGACAGAAACTGCCCTGCCACTGAATGCCTTTCGCCAACTGGTATGCGCGTTGCTGCGCTTCCGCCACCGTTGCACCCAGCGCCGTCACGCAAAGTACGCGTCCACCGTTAGTGACAACATCCTCGCCTTGCATGCGCGTACCGGCATGGAACACTTTGCCGTCGACACTTTCCTGCTGCGGTAAGCCCTGAATCACGTCACCGTTGCTGTAGTCGCCCGGGTATCCACCGGCCGCCAGTACCACGCCCAAAGCAGGGCGATCGTCCCACTCCGAGGTTTTTTCGCCCAGCTTGCCTTCCGCCCCGGCCAGACACAGTTCAACCAGATCGGAACGCAGACGCAGCATGATGGGCTGCGTTTCCGGATCGCCGAAGCGGCAGTTGAACTCAATCACCTTCGGCTGGCCGTCTGCAGAAATCATCAGCCCGGCATACAGGAAACCGACGTAGGTATTACCTTCCGCGGCCATACCACGTACCGTTGGCCAAATGACCTGATCCATTGCGCGCTGGTGGATTTCATCCGTGACCACTGGGGCAGGGGAATAGGCGCCCATGCCGCCGGTGTTAGGGCCGGTATCGCCATCGCCAACGCGTTTGTGATCCTGGCTGGTGGCCATCGGCACCACGTTCTCGCCGTCGACCATCACGATAAAACTGGCTTCCTCACCCTCGAGGAACTCTTCCACCACGATACGGTGGCCCGCATCGCCAAAAGCGTTGCCGGCCAGCATGTCCTGCACTGCGTCTTCCGCTTCCTGCAGCGTCATGGCGACGATAACGCCTTTACCGGCGGCAAGGCCATCAGCCTTAATGACGATGGGCGCGCCTTTACTGCGTACATAAGCCAGCGCCGGTTCAACGTCGGTAAAGTTCTGGTACTCGGCGCTCGGAATGTTATGGCGCGCCAGGAAGTCTTTGGTAAAGGCTTTAGAGCCTTCCAACTGTGCGGCCGCCTGGGACGGGCCAAAGATTTTCAGGCCGGCGGCCTGGAAGGCGTCAACCACGCCAATCACCAGCGGCGCTTCCGGGCCAACAATGGTCAGACCGATGTCATGGCTCTGTGCAAAGGCAACCAGCGCCGGAATATCGGTGGCGGAGATCGCCACGTTTGCCAGGTTGGGTTCCAGCGCGGTACCGGCGTTGCCCGGAGCGACGTAAACGTTGTCCGCCAGAGGCGACTGAGCGACTTTCCATGCCAGCGCATGTTCACGCCCGCCGTTGCCGATAATTAAAATGTTCATCAGGTACTCCATGCAGAGCGTGCGCCGCAGCGCACGCGGCAAAAGGGATTAATGGCGGAAGTGGCGCATGTCGGTGAAGATCATCGCAATGCCGTGCTCGTTGGCGGCGGCAATCACTTCGTCGTCGCGGATTGAACCGCCAGGCTGGATCACGCAGGTGATGCCAACCGCCGCGGCCGCATCGATACCGTCACGGAACGGGAAGAAGGCGTCGGATGCCATGGCGGAACCTTTCACCTCAAGCCCTTCGTCAGCCGCTTTGATTCCGGCGATTTTGGCGGAGTAAACGCGGCTCATCTGGCCGGCGCCTATACCGATGGTCATGTTATCGCGCGCATAAACGATGGCGTTGGATTTAACGAACTTGGCCACTTTCCAGCAGAACAATGCATCACGCAGTTCCTGAGCGCTTGGCTGACGTTCGGATACCACGCGCAGATCGCCCTCGTTAACCATACCCAGATCGCGATCCTGCACCAACAGGCCGCCGTTGACGCGTTTGAAGTCCAGAGCGGCAACGCGCTGCTGCCACTGGCCGCAGGCCAGTACGCGCACGTTTTGTTTGGCGGCCAACAGCGTGCGGGCTTCCTGGCTGATGCTCGGTGCGATGATCACTTCCACGAACTGGCGGCTAATGATGGCTTGCGCGGTCGCGGCATCTAGCTCACGGTTGAAGGCGATGATACCGCCAAACGCCGAGGTCGGGTCGGTCTGGTAGGCGCGCTCGTAGGCCGCCAGAATATCGTCGCCGATCGCCACACCGCATGGGTTGGCGTGCTTGACGATCACGCAGGCCGGCTCGCCGAACTCTTTTACGCATTCCAGCGCGGCGTCGGTATCGGCGATGTTGTTATAGGACAGTGCCTTGCCCTGCAACTGGTCTGCGGTAGCGACAGAAGCTTCCTGAACGTTCTCTTCTATATAGAAGGCAGCTTGCTGGTGGCTGTTTTCACCGTAGCGCATATCCTGCTTCTTGATGTAGTTAAGGTTCAGGGTGCGGGGGAAACGGCCGGCAGGTTGTTCAGTATCACCGTGATAGGCCGGAACCAGTGCGCCGAAGTAGTTGGCGATCATGCTGTCGTAGGCGGCGGTATGCTCGAAGGCTTTAATCGCCAGATCGAAACGGGTGGCGTATTGCAGCGAGCCATCGTTGTTATCCATCTCGGTAATGATGGCGGCGTAGTCGCTGCTCTTCACCACGATAGCGACGTCTTTATGGTTCTTGGCTGCGGAGCGCACCATGGTCGGGCCGCCGATATCGATATTCTCGACGGCGTCTTCCAGCGAGCAGTCCGGGCGCGCGACTGTCTGGGCGAACGGATAAAGGTTAACGACCACCATGTCGATCGGCTTGATGTCGTGCTGGCCCATGATCGCATCGTCCTGACCGCGACGGCCCAGAATGCCACCGTGTACTTTGGGATGCAGGGTCTTAACTCGTCCGTCCATCATTTCCGGGAAACCGGTGTAGTCGGAAACTTCGGTAACAGGCAGGCCGGCATCTGCCAGCAAGCGGGCGGTGCCGCCGGTGGAGAGTAGTTCGACGCCACGCTGGGAAAGCGCTTCGGCGAATTCAACGATACCGGCTTTGTCGGAGACGCTGAGCAGAGCCCGGCGGATTGGACGAGGTTGTTGCATGGTTTTATCCCTTGGCTTTGGAGTCGCAATAAAGAGCGTTACGTGAATTTCCACCTGCTTCTCTCTATAAGGAAAGGATTTTCTCTCTATAGAGGAGCAATCGGGCACAGATTCAGGTAACGACCTTATAAAAGAGGGAGCGTTTCGTCGCGAGGAATTGTAGCGAAAACGTTTGCGCGGTGCTCGTAAATTTTCCGCGCAAATGGGTTCTGTGGATAAAGTTGTGCACAACAGGGTATAAAGACGGGTTTTGCTGTGGAATGCAGCAAACGATCGTTTTTGACGAAAATACCTGTTGCGGCCTGCGAGGAACTCCCTATAATGCGCCTCCATCGACACGGAACATGTGAACAACTTCACAGAGTCTCCGGGGTTCGAAGAGAAAAAATCCTGAAAATTGGGGTTGACTCTGAAAGAGGAAAGCGTAATATACGCCACCTCGAGATAGCAAGCTACGGCAGCTAACTCACTGCTCTTTAACAATTTATCAGACAATCTGTGTGGGCACTCCACAAGACGATATCCAGTACCTTCGGGTACGAAAAAATATCAAGTCTTGAAGAGTGACTACTGAAGTAAAATTCATTTAGTAACCTTTGAGCATCGCTTCACGAGTTGAAGCAAATCGAACTTTTAAATTGAAGAGTTTGATCATGGCTCAGATTGAACGCTGGCGGCAGGCCTAACACATGCAAGTCGAGCGGTAGCACAGGAGAGCTTGCTCTCTGGGTGACGAGCGGCGGACGGGTGAGTAATGTCTGGGAAACTGCCTGATGGAGGGGGATAACTACTGGAAACGGTAGCTAATACCGCATAACGTCTACGGACCAAAGTGGGGGACCTTCGGGCCTCACGCCATCAGATGTGCCCAGATGGGATTAGCTAGTAGGTGGGGTAATGGCTCACCTAGGCGACGATCCCTAGCTGGTCTGAGAGGATGACCAGCCACACTGGAACTGAGACACGGTCCAGACTCCTACGGGAGGCAGCAGTGGGGAATATTGCACAATGGGCGCAAGCCTGATGCAGCCATGCCGCGTGTGTGAAGAAGGCCTTAGGGTTGTAAAGCACTTTCAGCGAGGAGGAAGGGTAATGTGTTAATAGCACATTGCATTGACGTTACTCGCAGAAGAAGCACCGGCTAACTCCGTGCCAGCAGCCGCGGTAATACGGAGGGTGCAAGCGTTAATCGGAATTACTGGGCGTAAAGCGCACGCAGGCGGTTTGTTAAGTCAGATGTGAAATCCCCGCGCTTAACGTGGGAACTGCATTTGAAACTGGCAAGCTAGAGTCTTGTAGAGGGGGGTAGAATTCCAGGTGTAGCGGTGAAATGCGTAGAGATCTGGAGGAATACCGGTGGCGAAGGCGGCCCCCTGGACAAAGACTGACGCTCAGGTGCGAAAGCGTGGGGAGCAAACAGGATTAGATACCCTGGTAGTCCACGCTGTAAACGATGTCGATTTGGAGGTTGTGCCCTTGAGGCGTGGCTTCCGGAGCTAACGCGTTAAATCGACCGCCTGGGGAGTACGGCCGCAAGGTTAAAACTCAAATGAATTGACGGGGGCCCGCACAAGCGGTGGAGCATGTGGTTTAATTCGATGCAACGCGAAGAACCTTACCTACTCTTGACATCCAGAGAATTCGCTAGAGATAGCTTAGTGCCTTCGGGAACTCTGAGACAGGTGCTGCATGGCTGTCGTCAGCTCGTGTTGTGAAATGTTGGGTTAAGTCCCGCAACGAGCGCAACCCTTATCCTTTGTTGCCAGCGATTCGGTCGGGAACTCAAAGGAGACTGCCGGTGATAAACCGGAGGAAGGTGGGGATGACGTCAAGTCATCATGGCCCTTACGAGTAGGGCTACACACGTGCTACAATGGCGTATACAAAGAGAAGCGAACTCGCGAGAGCAAGCGGACCTCATAAAGTACGTCGTAGTCCGGATTGGAGTCTGCAACTCGACTCCATGAAGTCGGAATCGCTAGTAATCGTAGATCAGAATGCTACGGTGAATACGTTCCCGGGCCTTGTACACACCGCCCGTCACACCATGGGAGTGGGTTGCAAAAGAAGTAGGTAGCTTAACCTTCGGGAGGGCGCTTACCACTTTGTGATTCATGACTGGGGTGAAGTCGTAACAAGGTAACCGTAGGGGAACCTGCGGTTGGATCACCTCCTTACCTAATGATATTGATTCGAGTGGCGTGCTCACACAGATTGTCTGATGAAATGAAAGAGAGCATAAGGCTTAATCTTATCGGTTAAGTCTTAAAGCACCTTGTCGGGTCTGTAGCTCAGGTGGTTAGAGCGCACCCCTGATAAGGGTGAGGTCGGTGGTTCAAGTCCACTCAGACCCACCAATTCCCTCCTATCCTGCGTTGTCGACTCACATGTTTACGTCAGTAAACGTTGTAAGCCTTCGCTTTGACGAGAAGCGAATTGGCGAAGGTAGTAGACAGGGTGTAAAAATGCTTTTCTGATATGGGGCTATAGCTCAGCTGGGAGAGCGCCTGCCTTGCACGCAGGAGGTCAGCGGTTCGATCCCGCTTAGCTCCACCATATCAAAAAATCTTAAAACTGATTCGTAAGAGTCACGTTTAAGATATTGCTCTTTAACAATCTGGAACAAGCTGAAAATTGAAACATGACAGCTGAAACTTATCCCTCCGTAGATGTATTGGGGTAAGGAGTAACCTGTCATAGAGTCTCTCAAATAAACAGCACGACAGTGTTTTCTGTTTACAGAAACACCTTCGGGTTGTGAGGTTAAGTGACTAAGCGTACACGGTGGATGCCTAGGCAGTCAGAGGCGATGAAGGGCGTGCTAATCTGCGAAAAGTGTCGGTAAGGTGATATGAACCGTTATAACCGGCAATACCCGAATGGGGAAACCCAGTGCAATCCGTTGCACTATCATACGATGAATACATAGTCGTATGAGGCGAACCGGGGGAACTGAAACATCTAAGTACCCCGAGGAAAAGAAATCAACCGAGATTCCCCCAGTAGCGGCGAGCGAACGGGGAACAGCCCAGAACCTGAATCAGTTTGTGTGTTAGTGGAAGCGTCTGGAAAGTCGCACAGTAAAGGGTGATAGTCCCGTACACTAAAATGCACATTCTGTGAGTTCGATGAGTAGGGCGGGACACGTGACATCCTGTCTGAATATGGGGGGACCATCCTCCAAGGCTAAATACTCCTGACTGACCGATAGTGAACCAGTACCGTGAGGGAAAGGCGAAAAGAACCCCGGCGAGGGGAGTGAAATAGAACCTGAAACCGTGTACGTACAAGCAGTGGGAGCCTACTTTGTTGGGTGACTGCGTACCTTTTGTATAATGGGTCAGCGACTTATATTTTGTAGCAAGGTTAACCGTATAGGGGAGCCGTAGGGAAACCGAGTCTTAACTGGGCGAATAGTTGCAAGGTATAGACCCGAAACCCGGTGATCTAGCCATGGGCAGGTTGAAGGTTGGGTAACACTAACTGGAGGACCGAACCGACTAATGTTGAAAAATTAGCGGATGACTTGTGGCTGGGGGTGAAAGGCCAATCAAACCGGGAGATAGCTGGTTCTCCCCGAAAGCTATTTAGGTAGCGCCTCGTGAACTCATCTTCGGGGGTAGAGCACTGTTTCGGCTAGGGGGCCATCCCGGCTTACCAAACCGATGCAAACTCCGAATACCGAAGAATGTTATCACGGGAGACACACGGCGGGTGCTAACGTCCGTCGTGAAGAGGGAAACAACCCAGACCGCCAGCTAAGGTCCCAAAGTCATGGTTAAGTGGGAAACGATGTGGGAAGGCATAGACAGCCAGGATGTTGGCTTAGAAGCAGCCATCATTTAAAGAAAGCGTAATAGCTCACTGGTCGAGTCGGCCTGCGCGGAAGATGTAACGGGGCTAAACCATGCACCGAAGCTGCGGCAGCGACGCTTAGGCGTTGTTGGGTAGGGGAGCGTTCTGTAAGCCGTTGAAGGTGGCCTGTGAGGGTTGCTGGAGGTATCAGAAGTGCGAATGCTGACATAAGTAACGATAAAGCGGGTGAAAAACCCGCTCGCCGGAAGACCAAGGGTTCCTGTCCAACGTTAATCGGGGCAGGGTGAGTCGACCCCTAAGGCGAGGCCGAAAGGCGTAGTCGATGGGAAACAGGTTAATATTCCTGTACTCGGTGTTACTGCGAAGGGGGGACGGAGAAGGCTAGGCTAGCCGGGCGACGGTTGTCCCGGTTTAAGCGTGTAGGGGGAGAGAATTGGTAAATCCGTTCTCTTATTCAACCCTGAGGCGTGATGACGATGCACTACGGTGCAGAAGTAGTTGATGCCAAGCTTCCAGGAAAAGCCTCTAAGCATCAGGTAACACAGAATCGTACCCCAAACCGACACAGGTGGTCAGGTAGAGAATACCAAGGCGCTTGAGAGAACTCGGGTGAAGGAACTAGGCAAAATGGTGCCGTAACTTCGGGAGAAGGCACGCTGGCGCGTAGGTGAAGAGACTTGCTCTTGGAGCCGAAGCCAGTCGCAGATACCAGCTGGCTGCAACTGTTTAATAAAAACACAGCACTGTGCAAACACGAAAGTGGACGTATACGGTGTGACGCCTGCCCGGTGCTGGAAGGTTAATTGATGGGGTCAGCCGCAAGGCGAAGCTCTTGATCGAAGCCCCAGTAAACGGCGGCCGTAACTATAACGGTCCTAAGGTAGCGAAATTCCTTGTCGGGTAAGTTCCGACCTGCACGAATGGCGTAATGATGGCCAGGCTGTCTCCACCCGAGACTCAGTGAAATTGAACTCGCTGTGAAGATGCAGTGTACCCGCGGCAAGACGGAAAGACCCCGTGAACCTTTACTATAGCTTGACACTGAACATTGAGCCTTGATGTGTAGGATAGGTGGGAGGCTTTGAAGCGTGGACGCCAGTCTGCGTGGAGCCAACCTTGAAATACCACCCTTTAATGTTTGATGTTCTAACTCGGCCCCGTGATCCGGGGTGAGGACAGTGTCTGGTGGGTAGTTTGACTGGGGCGGTCTCCTCCCAAAGAGTAACGGAGGAGCACGAAGGTTAGCTAATCACGGTCGGACATCGTGAGGTTAGTGCAAAGGCATAAGCTAGCTTGACTGCGAGAGTGACGGCTCGAGCAGGTACGAAAGTAGGTCTTAGTGATCCGGTGGTTCTGAATGGAAGGGCCATCGCTCAACGGATAAAAGGTACTCCGGGGATAACAGGCTGATACCGCCCAAGAGTTCATATCGACGGCGGTGTTTGGCACCTCGATGTCGGCTCATCACATCCTGGGGCTGAAGTAGGTCCCAAGGGTATGGCTGTTCGCCATTTAAAGTGGTACGCGAGCTGGGTTTAGAACGTCGTGAGACAGTTCGGTCCCTATCTGCCGTGGGCGTTGGAAGATTGAGAGGGGTTGCTCCTAGTACGAGAGGACCGGAGTGAACGCACCACTGGTGTTCGGGTTGTCATGCCAATGGCATTGCCCGGTAGCTAAGTGCGGAAAAGATAAGCGCTGAAAGCATCTAAGCGCGAAACTTGCCTCGAGATGAGTCTTCCCTGGGCCTTTAAGGCCCCTGAAGGAACGTTTAAGACTAAGACGTTGATAGGCTGGGTGTGTAAGTGCAGCGATGCATTGAGCTAACCAGTACTAATGATCCGTGAGGCTTAACCTTACAACACCGAAGGTGTTTTAGAGAGATTAGTGTAGATTTTCAGCGAAGTTCCGAGATTGGTTTCAATGGCGACACGAGAGTGAAGCGGTTGGAATGAAACAGAATTTGCCTGGCGGCAATAGCGCGGTGGTCCCACCTGACCCCATGCCGAACTCAGAAGTGAAACGCCGTAGCGCCGATGGTAGTGTGGGGTCTCCCCATGCGAGAGTAGGACACTGCCAGGCATCAAACCAAGTCGAAAGCCTCATGCGAAAGCATGGGGCTTTTTGCTTTGCGGTCAGGAAATACCGGGCGCAGCTACGCTGCGCCTCAATAAGCTACATTTCCACGATCCCCAACTGCTGTAATAACGTCATATTATCCTCAATATGCCAATTGGCGGTTATTGAACCTTGTTTGATCTGATAGATATCTGTCGCAATAAAATCAATGGGTTGTCCCTTTCCCTGTTTACCCTGAAAACGGCCGGTAAAATGCCCGCTAAAGTGCAAATGCGCCACGACGCGATCGCCGGTGACAATCATTTGCGCTACCTCACAACGCAAATCCGGGATGGCTTGGCGGAAGGTTTTCGAGGCCTGCAACGCGCCGCGGATGCCCTGTATTCTGCCTGCGGGTAAGGTCATATCGGTAAAGTCGCTGGCCAGCGCCTGTTTTGCCAGCGCTTCATCGCCGGTATTCCAGAAGCTGTCGTAGCGTTTGGCGGCAAGTACCTGCGCCTGCAACTGTGCGGCCGGCAGGGTGTGGTCGCTAATCAATTGCAGTGGTTCGATAAGCGGGGTTGCCAGTGCGTTGCCGGCAAAGGCCAGCAATAGTAAGGCCATAGGCTGTTTCATGATTCTGTCTCTTGTATTGTTCAGAGCATCTATCTTGATTCTTGTTATTCGAATGAAAAACCCCGATATCAGCGATGAACCTTCAAAGATTATTTACAACTGACAGAACGAGAAAAGGCCCCGAAGGGCCTTTGATTAGGGGGTGTTTGCATTTTTTCACTTATTATTCGGTTAATGCGAGCTACCCTGAGAGATGCCCAATCCGGTTTGCGAACGTACAAACTGAGAGCGGAAGCGTTCGCGTTCCTGCTGCCCGGCTAGCGAACTGTCGGTGACTGAGAACAGCCAGGTACCCACAAACGCCACCAGCATGGAGAACAGCGCCGGATATTCATAAGGGTAGATCGGTTTTTCATGGCCAAGGATCTGCACCCAAATCGTCGGGCCCAGGATCATCAGGATCACTGCGGTCAGCAAGCCCAGCCAGCCGCCGATCATCGCTCCACGGGTTGTCAGGCGTGACCAGTACATTGAAAGAATGATAATCGGGAAGTTACAGCTGGCAGCGATAGAGAAGGCCAGTCCTACCATAAAGGCGATATTCTGCTTCTCAAACAAAATTCCCAGCGCGATTGCCACGATCCCCAGGATCACTACCGTGATTTTGGAAACCCGCAGCTCATCACGTTCGGTCGCCTTGCCATCTTTAACTACGCTAGCGTACAGGTCGTGAGATACCGCAGATGCCCCTGCCAGCGTCAGGCCGGCAACCACCGCAAGGATGGTGGCAAAGGCCACTGCCGAGATAAAGCCAAGGAAGAAGTTCCCGCCAACTGCATTGGCTAAATGCACTGCCGCCATATTGGTGCCGCCCAGCAGCGCACCGGTGGCATCTTTGAATGCCGGGTTAGGGCTGACCAGCAAAATAGCGCCAAAACCGATAATAAAGGTCAGGATATAGAAGTAGCCGATAAAACCAGTGGCATAGAACACGCTCTTACGCGCTTCCTTGGCGTCACTCACGGTAAAGAAGCGCATCAGAATATGCGGCAACCCGGCGGTACCGAACATCAGCGCCAGCCCCAGGGAAAGCGCCGAAATAGGATCGGAGACCAAACCACCCGGGCTCATAATGGCGATACCCTTCGGATGCACTTTTACGGCTTCGGCGAACAGGGTGTTGAAGTCAAAGTTGACTGATTTCATCACCATCAGAGCCATAAAGCTTGCACCGGCCAGCAGCAGCACCGCTTTGATAATTTGTACCCAGGTCGTGGCCAGCATGCCGCCGAACAGCACGTACAACACCATCAAAATACCGACTAAAATCACCGCCACGTGGTAGTTCAACCCGAACAATAACTGGATCAACTTGCCGGCCCCGACCATCTGAGCAATCAGATACAGCGCGACCACCACCAATGAACCGCAGGCAGAGAGTGTGCGGATCGGTTTTTGCTTCAGACGATAAGAGGCTACGTCAGCGAAAGTATAGCGGCCAAGGTTACGCAGGCGTTCGGCAATCAGGAACAGAATGATCGGCCAGCCGATCAAAAAGCCGATAGAGTAAATCAGCCCGTCATAGCCAGAGGTATACACCAGTGCGGAAATACCCAGGAAAGAAGCCGCCGACATAAAGTCACCGGCGATGGCAAGACCGTTCTGCAGGCCGGTGATTTTCCCCCCTGCGGTGTAGTAGTCCTGGCGCGAGCGGGTGCGCTTGGAGGCCCAATAGGTGATATACAACGTGGCGCCGACAAACAACACGAACATGACGATCGCCTGAATATTCAACGGCTGGCGGTGTACTTCACCGCTAATGGCATCGGCAAAGGCCAACCCCGGCAGAGCCAGCAGAGTTACGGCGGACAATAAACGCTTCATTTCTGCACCTCACGCAGGATTTCTGCAGTCAGGCGATCGAACTCGCCATTGGCGCGGAATACGTAGATCCCGGTCAGTACGAAAGAAATAACGATCAGGCCCACACCTACCGGGATCCCACGGGTGATGGTCGATCCGGCGGCGATCGGCGTGCCAAGCCACTGCGGATCGAAAGCGATCAGTAAAATAAAGCTAACGTAAAGCACCAGCGTAATCAACGAAAGCAGCCAGGCGAAACGGCCACGTTTTCGTACCAGCTCTTTAAAACGCGGGTTTTCCTCAATCCTTTGATAAATGGTGTCATTCATCAGTGCGTCTCCAGTAGGTATTGATCGAGAACGCCGCGCAGACAGCCGTCCATCGGGTGATTTCCTGATGAACGGCCGGAGACGGCGGAAATTACGACGGTACTTTCATGGATTGTTTTTCTTCCAACAGCTTGTCTACTACGGCCGGGTCCGCCAGGGTTGAGGTGTCCCCGAGATTACTGGTGTCACCCGCAGCGATTTTGCGCAGGATGCGACGCATGATCTTACCTGAACGCGTTTTAGGCAGAGAGTCTGTCCAGTGCAGCACGTCCGGCGTAGCGATCGGCCCTATTTCCTTGCGTACCCAGTTACGAACTTCGGTATAGAGTTCGGGAGAAGGTTCTTCGCCATGATTCAGCGTGATATAGGCATAAATTGCCTGACCTTTAATGTTATGCGGAATACCGACTACCGCCGCTTCGGCGATTTTCGGATGCGAGACCAGCGCAGACTCGATTTCTGCGGTACCCAGACGGTGCCCGGAAACGTTCAGCACGTCATCGACGCGACCTGTGATCCAGTAATATCCATCTTCATCGCGGCGTGCGCCGTCACCGCTGAAATACATCCCCTTAAAGGTTGAGAAGTAAGTCTGCTCAAAGCGATCGTGATCGCCAAACAGCGTACGAGCCTGGCCTGGCCAGGAATCGGTGATCACCAAATTGCCTTCGCAGGCACCTTCCTGCGGTGTGCCGATGTTATCGACCAAGGCAGGCTGCACGCCGAAGAACGGGCGCGTGGCAGAGCCGGCTTTCAACTCGGTTGCACCCGGCAGCGGGGTGATCATAAAGCCGCCGGTTTCGGTCTGCCACCAGGTGTCGACGATCGGGCATTTGCCGTTACCGATTTTGTTGTAATACCACTCCCAGGCTTCCGGGTTGATCGGCTCCCCGACCGAACCCATGATGCGCAGTGAATCGCGTTTGGTGCCTTCAATCGCTTTATCGCCTTCGGCCATCAGCGCACGAATGGCGGTGGGGGCGGTATACAAGATATTGACCTGATGCTTATCAATCACCTGTGACAGGCGGTTGACGCCAGGATAGTTCGGCACGCCTTCGAACATCAGGGTGATGGCGCCGCAGGCCAGCGGGCCGTAGAGCAGATAGCTGTGGCCTGTAACCCAGCCGACGTCGGCCGTACACCAGTACACGTCACCGTCGTGGTAGTCGAAGACGTACTTGAAGGTCATGGCGGCATACACCAGATAGCCACCGGTGGTGTGCAGCACGCCCTTGGGTTTGCCGGTCGATCCGGAGGTATAAAGGATAAACAACGGGTCTTCCGCATTCATTTCTTCCGGTGGACAGTCGGCGGAAACGCCGTTGGTCAGTTCATGCCACCATAAATCACGGCCTTCCTGCCAATAACCCGGCTTGCCGGTGCGTTGGAAAACGACCACGTTGGTGATGCTTTTCACGCCAGGATTTTTCAGCGCGTCGTCGACGTTCTTTTTCAGCGGTACGGCGCGCCCGGCGCGCAGGCCTTCGTCAGCGGTGATAACCAGCTTGGAATTGGAGTCGATAATGCGGCCGGCGACCGCCTCTGGCGAGAAACCGCCAAAGATTACCGAGTGCACCGCACCGATACGTGCACAGGCCAGCATGGCGACCGCGGCTTCCGGCACCATGGGCATATAGATAGCCACGACGTCGCCTTTTTTGACGCCCAACTTTTTCAGTACGTTGGCGAACTGGCAGACATCGTGATGCAGCTGTTTGTAGGTCACCTGTTTCGACTGGGTGGGGTCGTCACCTTCCCAGATAATGGCGGTCTGGTCACCGCGTTCGGCCAGATGGCGATCGAGACAGTTGGTCGCCAGGTTCAGAGTGCCGTCTTCAAACCAGCGGATACTGATATGGCCCGGGTCGAACGACGTGTTTTTTACCCGGCTATAAGGTTTGATCCAGTCCAGGATCTTTCCTTGCTCGCCCCAGAAAGTCTCTGGGTCTTGGACAGACTGTTGATAATATTGTTGGTATTGTTCTGGGTTAATCAGGGCGTGTTCTGCAATTGCAGAAGGAATAGCGTGTTTATGCACTTGGCTCATAGCTTTTCTCCTTGAAGTTGTTAATGATATGTCAACTGAAGGTTAAGTATAGTTTGCTATGATTCTTTGTTTCTTTTTTGCGCGGCAGATCACGCAACAAAGATATTGATTTGTAATAGTTCTGTCTCATTTGCGCTGTGTATCTATCTACTTGGCGGAAAAATTCGGTTAAATAGGTAGTTTTTGTCAGAAAACGCTATCTAAAGAACCAAAAAGAATAACCAATCCCAGACTAAATGCACTTCCTATAGATCATAGCGAATATAAAACCTTGTGTATTAATTTCTGCTAAATCATTTATACGTATGTTGGCTATTAATATACCTGCTGCTATTAATAGTGTGGTTATTATCACTACTCTTGGCTTAATAAACCTGTCTGGGCTTTGCCGTGTTTGATAAATATTTTTATGAATACTCACTTAGAAGAATAATTCTCATTTGTGTTTCCAGCGAAAAATATCAACAAAATAATTACCAGGCGAAATGTTTTTTTGTTTTCATTTTAAAAACCTTTATGCAACATAATATAAACATAGTTAGCGGACTAAATATGCAGATTCTGCGAAAAATAACGCATTTTTATAATGGGTGAAAATTGAACGATCGGATTAATGTGTGATTTACGACACACAAAATTATGTTTTTAATAACAAGTAATTATGCTATGTGAAACTGAGGTGAATAATTTTTATGATTCGATTCAGCGCGCAAGCCTGATAAAACAAGGGTTGCAGACAAGGTCGCTCAAATGGTACTGATTTAAGCAGCGTCACGCTAAGGGCAGGTGGACGCCTTCTTGTAATGAACATAAGCCCGTATTAAATGATTAATTATTCTTTTCTTCGTGTTGCAATTAAATACGTTGAAAGGAGTCTTTTGAGGACTCTTTGGGTATGAAAAGTGTAAAAATTAGCCTTGCTTGGCAAATCCTGATAGCGCTGGTGTTAGGTATTATCGTCGGTGCGGTACTTCATAATCAGACGGAGTCACGCGAGTGGCTTGTCAGTAATGTTCTTAGTCCTGCGGGTGATATTTTTATTCGCCTGATTAAGATGATTGTCGTGCCGATCGTTATTTCTACGTTGGTGGTAGGTATCGCCGGAGTCGGTGATGCGAAAAAGTTAGGCCGCCTCGGATTGAAAACCATTATTTATTTCGAAGTGATTACCACTGTTGCCATTGTGGTGGGGTTGACGTTGGCTAATGTTTTTCAACCCGGTCACGGTATCGATATGTCGACGCTGACGGCGGTCGATATCTCTCAATATGAAAAAACCACTGAGCAAGTACAAAGCGGTTCGCATAGCTTGGTGGGAACCATTCTGTCGTTGATTCCTTCGAACGTCTTTGCCTCCATGGCCAAAGGCGACATGCTGCCGATTATCTTCTTCTCGGTGCTGTTTGGCCTTGGCCTGTCGTCATTGCCGAAAGAAACCAAAGAACCGCTGCTGAAGGTGTTTAAAGCCGTTTCCGAAAGCATGTTCAAAGTCACCCATATGATCATGCGTTATGCGCCAATTGGGGTATTTGGTCTGATCTCCGTGACGGTAGCCAACTTTGGTTTCGCTTCGCTGTTGCCGCTCGCCAAATTGGTGTTATTGGTGTACTTCGCCATCGCCTTTTTCGCTCTGGTGGTGCTGGGCGTGGTCGCCCGCTTATGCAACCTGCGTATCTGGACGCTAATCCGTATCCTGAAGGACGAACTGATCCTGGCTTATTCCACCGCCAGTTCGGAAACCGTGCTGCCACGCATTATTGAAAAGATGGAAGCCTACGGTGCACCGAAGGCGATCACCAGCTTTGTGGTGCCCACCGGTTACTCCTTTAATCTGGACGGTTCCACGCTGTACCAGAGCATTGCCGCCATCTTTATTGCGCAGTTGTACGGGATTGAGTTGTCTTTAGGCCAGGAAATCGTGCTGGTGGTGACGCTTATGGTCACGTCCAAGGGGATCGCAGGCGTACCCGGCGTTTCGTTTGTGGTGTTGCTGGCGACCTTGGGTAGCGTCGGTATTCCGCTGGAAGGGCTGGCGTTTATTGCCGGCGTCGACCGTATCCTGGATATGGCGCGCACCGCTTTGAACGTAGTGGGTAATGCGCTGGCGGTACTGGTCATTGCCAAATGGGAACATCAGTTCGACAGTAAAAAAGCGTTGGCTTATGAGAAAGAGTTCTTGTCAGGCAATGCCAAACAGGCAAGCGAGACTTAATAGTCTGCTTGTGCAATTATTAGAAAACCCGTCTTATGGCGGGTTTTTTTATGCCCGATTTCTGGCGGGGCAGGCAGCGAATGTAAAGAATGCTCTCTTTGGAGTTATTTTAGTTTTTTAATATGCCTGCCGTGATTGATTAATCAACAAAATCAAAATGTTTACTTGTTTTTGTTAAAAGTTCCCGGCTGTTTTCCCTTGTCAGATTCGTTGCTGCTTCTATGGTTAATAGGGGCCTTTCCTGATGGAGGAACGGCGCTGTGCGTGTAAAAAATGCCCCATGCCAATTTTGGCTTTGGGATAAAACCATCATTTTGATTCATGTAATTGGCTCCTGGGCGGGTAGGCGAGAGCCTGTTTGTCCCCCAACAGAGAGATGCATGCCGTGACGATACTTAAACCCCTGATAGCCAGAAACCGCAGCTGGGCGCTACAGCAGCGCCAGCGCAACCCGCATTACTTCCGCAAGCATGTCGCCGGTCAGCAGCCGCAGGCGTTGTGGATAGGCTGTTCCGACAGCCGTGTCCCGGCCGAGGTACTGACCGGCACACACCCTGGTGAGCTTTTCGTTCATCGCAATATCGCCAATATGGTTCTTGAGGATGACGATAGTCTGATGAGCGTATTGCAATATGCGCTGGAATATCTGCAAGTCTCCGCCATTGTATTGTGCGGCCATTACGGTTGCGGCGGCGTACAGGCTGCAGTGGCGTTGCCGGCAATGTCGCTGGCGAAAGAAGACAGCGCCTTGGCGCGACGGATGGCGCATTTGCGGCGTTCACTGGAACATGACTTGCAGGATTATCAGCAGGCGGAGGGGAACGACGCTGTACGTCTGAACCGGCTTATCGACGCGCACGTGGTAACCCAGTTCGCCCATTTGATTGCCAGCGAACCGGTACGCCGACGCTGGGAGCAGGGCAAGATGCTGGACGTTTTTGGCTGCGTGTACGATCTGCAAGAAGGGCATTTGAAGGAGCTCGTCCATCAGAACGCTGCGGAGGTGGGTCATGAACTTCAGCACTCTGCGTAATGATATTCCTGCCGGAATAGTGGTGTTTCTGGTGGCATTGCCGCTCAGCCTTGGCATTGCGCAGGCCAGTGGTTTACCGCCTTTTGTCGGGCTGCTGACCGGGGTCATCGGCGGCATTGTGGTCACCTTGCTGAGCCCTTCGCGTTACGCTGTCAGCGGGCCTGCGGCCGGCCTGGTCACCATTGTGACCGCTGCCATGGAAACGCTGGGTTCATTTTCATTGCTGCTGGTGGCGCTGATGCTGGCGGGGGCGCTGCAGCTTATTTTCGGCCTGCTGCGCGCCGGACGGTGGATCACGCTGGTGCCTGGTACGGTGATCCAGGGCATGCTGGTAGCCATCGGTATTTTGCTGATCATGCAGCAGGTGCCGGTCGCGTTGGGCGTACAGGGGGACGCAAGCCTGAAGGCGTTGCTGGCCGACGGTGCCGAGCTGCTGTCGCCCGCCTCGGCGCTGGTTGCCTTGGGGGCTCTGTTGATCATGTGGCTGTGGACCACCGCGCCGGTGAAACGGATCCCGTTGGCCCGTTATCTTCCCGGCCCGCTGGTGGCTGTGCTCTGGGGCAGCCTGGCCGTGGTCTTTGGTGAACGGTGGATGCCGGAAAGCATCGGCGCCATGCCGCGCATTTCATTGCCTAAATTCGACAGTGCCGAGGCGTTGGGCGAGCAGCTCAGCCGCCCGGACTGGCAAGGTGCCTGGCGCAACCCTTCGGTTTATCTCATCGCGTTGACGTTGGCGCTGGTGGCTAGCCTGGAAACCCTGCTGAGTCAGGAGGCGCTGAAAAAGCTGAAATCCCAAACGCCGGCACCTTCGCCGGACAAGGAAATGCGTGCTCAGGGCGTTGGCAATATGCTGAGCGGTTTTCTCGGCGGCCTGCCGATCACTGCGGTGATTGTCCGCAGCTCGGTGAACGTCAATGCCGGAGCGCGTAGCCGCATTTCGATTCTGCTGCACGGTGTGTTGCTGCTGTTATGCGGCCTGTTCTTCAGCGATGCGTTAAACACCATTCCGTTAGCCAGCCTGGCGGCGGTACTGCTGTATACCGGCTATAAGCTGGCCTCTCCGGCATTGTTTATCGCCCAGTGGCGTCAGGGGTTGCCGCAATTTATTCCCTTCATCCTCACCCTGTCCTGCATCATTATCTTCGGCATGCTGGCGGGCATTGCTATCGGGCTGATGGCGCAACTGCTGTGTAGTACCTACAAAAGCCACCGCAATGCGCTGCAACTAAGTTGTTACGACGATCATTATGTCGTGCGGTTCCACCAGAACCTGACTTTTCTGCATAATCCGCGCCTGCAAAGCCTGCTGGCGCAGATCCCCGATAATTGTGTGGTGATCGCCGAGCATGATAACGCCGAGTATATCGACCCGGATGTGAGGGCGGTGTTGGCGGAGTTTGGCGCCGGCGCGGCCGAGCGGGGGATCCAACTGAGCCGTTGGCCCGTAGTGTGAGGCCTCCGTCCGAATAATCGAACTTGTTCGATGGAGAGTCCTATCCCTGAAAAGCAAAAACCCAGCCATAGGCTGGGTTCTCTAAATATGGTGCCCGGACTCGGAATCGAACCAAGGACACGGGGATTTTCAATCCCTGCGTTTGTTGGGTAATTGTTAAAGGTATGTGATTTTACTGTTTGCACGCAAATTGATAAATTCGAGTGTAAAACATGCATACATTATCATCTAAAGCCACATCTACGAATGCTAGCTACTCAAAACCTCGTGTTATCCCTATGGTCTCAACCAAAGGAGGGGAAGGTAAATCTACCCAAAGCGCCAACCTTGCCGGCTTCCTTGCTGATGCGGGCAAAAAAACTCTCCTCATTGATGGTGACCACTCCCAACCCACTGCAAGCAGCATTTTTTCTCTTGAATATGAATCACCTAACGGTTTGTATGAGCTGTTGATGAAGACTGTCGACCTCAACCATTCGGAGCAAATTATCTCCCGTTCTGTTATCCCAAATCTGGACATCATTGTTTCCAACGATCCCCACGACCGTTTATCTTCTGCCATGCTGCATGCCCCTGATGGACGGATGCGTTTGAAGAATGTTCTGCAGCACCCTTTGTTCAACGAGTACGACGCCATCATCATTGATTCGAAAGGTGCGGCGTCTGTGATGCTCGAGCTTATTCTAGTGGCCAGTACGGAGTTCGCTGTCGGGGTTATCAAACCTATACTGCCGGATACGCGTGAGTTTCTGCGCGGCACATTGGGGTTGATGGAAGGATTATTGCCGCTGACCAGCTACGGTATTGCGTTACCGCGTATCCGTATTTTGACGAACTGCATGGAGTACACGAATCTGGATTGGCAGACCCTGAATAGTCTGCGCGGCATTATCGCAAACGGCCAATATCTGCGTGCAGATACCTTCGACGTCTCCCTTCTCGACACCATCATCCCCAAGTTGGAAATTTACAAAATGGGGCATGCTTCCGGTCAACCCGTTCATCGTCTCGAAAAAACCACAACTCGAACGTCTACACCTGCAGCCGCTGACACCATGCATATGCTGGCTTGTGAGCTATTCCCTCAGTGGAAATCAGACTTTGATGCACTGCTGGCCGGGAAATCGGAGGTGCAACCATGAACCAGGCAACAACCAAAATCCCTTATTCCTCCGATGCTGAGCAGGCCGTTCTCGGCGGCTTGATGCTGGATAACGAGCGGTGGGATGACGTTCTCCCATTAGTTGGAGAACGTGATTTTTATCTGGCGGCACATCGCCGAATTTTCCAGGCTATGGTTCGCCTGATGGCTGTACAGCAGCCGATTGATCTGATTACGCTCCACGAATCATTGGAACAACATGGTGAGCTCGAGCAGGTAGGCGGTTTTGCCTATCTGGCGGAGTTGTCTAAAAACACGCCGAGCGCAGCCAATATTGTCGCCTATGCCGAGATTGTCGCTGAACGCAGCCGCCTGCGTAGCCTGCTGCAACTCGGGCGTGAATTGAGCGCTGATGCCGCTAATCCCCGCGCAGACTCTGCTGCCCTGACCGAAAGGGCTGAACAGCAATTGTTCCAGCTCTCTGCGCAAACCCAGTCACAGCAGAATGTCAGCCTGACCGATGGGCTGAATGCTGTCGTGACCTATCTGGAGACGGTGAATGGCGGTAATGGTATCACCGGCACCCCGACCGGTTTCTCAGAGCTTGATGTGATGACGTGTGGCTTGCAGCCCGGTGATTTGGTTTTGGTTGCTGCACGTCCGTCGATGGGTAAAACCGCTTTTGCATTGAGCGCTTACACCGGTGCGCTTCGTGGCACGGAGAAACCTGCATTCTTTTTCAGCCTGGAAATGCCGCGCGAGCAACTGCTTCAACGCCTGATTGCTGTTGACGGGCGGGTTGAACTTTCAAGGCTGCGCAGCGGCCAGTTGGATGATGAAGATTGGGCGCGTATTTCCAAGGCGATGGAGCGGTTGTTGCCATTGGAAAATCGCCTGATTATTGACGATGAGTCATTTTTGACCCCCGCACTGCTGCGCTCCAGGGCACGGCGCTACACCCGGTTGTACGGGAAGCCGGGTTTAATCATGGTTGATTACCTGCAGCTAATGCGTTGCCCTGGCCAGGAAAATCGTACCCAGGAAATTTCAGAAATTTCCCGCAGTCTGAAAGCGCTGGCCAAAGAACTTGATTGTCCCGTTGTCGCGCTGTCTCAGTTGAACCGTCAGTTGGAAAGCCGTGCTGACAAACGTCCCTTTAATGGTGACCTGCGAGACTCCGGCGCGCTGGAGCAGGATGCCGATGTGATCGCATTCATCTACCGTGATGAGGTCTATTACGCTGATTCTGATGATGTCGGCACGGCAGAAATTATCATTGGTAAGCAGCGGCAGGGGGCAACGGGTACCGTTCGCGTCAAGTTTGAAGGGCAATTCACCGCGTTCAGCGATCTCCACGATGGTCAGTATGACCAATACTCGGGGAGGGCGTAAACATGGCGCGTCCTAAAACTAAGATCCTCGATCTGAACAGTGCTTTACTTCAACAGGGTAAGGCCGCAGCAGGTACGCAGCCATTAGCCGCAGGGGTTGCGGAGATCCCCGTCGCTGAAATGCCGTTGGTACTGACACTGGATGAGGTGAACCCGAACCCGGATAACCCACGAACCTCGCGTAACCCGAAATATGAGGAAATAAAGTCGTCAATCCGAGCTCGCGGTTTGGATACGGTACCAAAGGTGACTCGTGATCCGGAACGTCCAGAGCTGGGGTACTTTTTCAGCGATGGGGGCAATACGCGTTATGCCATTCTTTCCGAGCTTTGGCAGGAAACGGGAGAAGAACGATTTTACCGCTTCTCTTGTGTGTTCAAACCATGGCCCGGGCGATTATCTTGCGTGATAGGTCACCTCGCCGAGAATGAGGTTCGCGGTGACCTGAGTTTCATTGAAAAAGCCTTTGGCATTCGCCAGGCTCGAGAATTATATGAAGCACAGTTGGGTAAGCCTGTCTCATTACGAGAGCTTTCAACACTCCTTACCGCAGAAGGTTACCCCGTCCATAATTCCAGTATCAGTCGGATGGAAGATGCAGTGCAGTACCTGTATCCCTATATGCCTCACTTGTTGGAGACTGGCTTGGGGCGTCCGCAAATTCTGCAATTACTGGCGATGCGGTCTCATGCCGAAACCACATGGCAGAAGCACTGCATTACCCAAGATTCGAATCAGCCATTTGATACCGTTTTCGGTGATGTGTGCCGCCATTTTGATTCGCCTGAAGTCTACTCGCTTGATATGTTTCGCGATGAGTTGATTGGGGCACTCATCAAAGCATTGCCACACCCTTTGCTCAATTATGATCGCTGGCTACTTGAGCTCGATCCGAAAGAGCAAAACCGGCGCAAGCACCTCGGTGAACCGACGTTAACGCCTGAGTTGCCAGATAAGGCGAGTACTGTCGTGTTGGCGCCTGAGCTGCAGCAGGAAGAAAACGGTGGTTTACCCTCAACGGAATCTGAAGTGCCGGGTGGTGGCTCTTCTTTGGTGCTGGACAGCGCGTTGCATGAGTCAACGGGTGATGCCGATGATGAATCACAGGACGCTCAAGAAGTGGAAGCGCCTACAACTCAAATTGAACGCCGTGTTGAAACTCAGCCTGACTTATATGGTGCGCCTTCGGTGTTGTCGGATGACGTTGAAACGGTTTTAGACGGTGAGAATACCACCGTCCCCCTGCCTGGTACTCATGAGTCGACAACCCCTCACAGCAATACCGGGAGACAGCCAAAGCAAGGTGTGTCCCCTGTTGCAGAGGTGCCTTTTGCCGAGGTAGGACTTGAGCCGGTTTCCTCCATTTGGGCTATTTCTGCCCTGCAGGACGATATCGAGCACCTGCAGGTGATCACGTTCCGGTTGGCATTTGAACTGGCTGAAGTGGCGGGTTGCGAAGCTGAAATCAAAGCCGACAAAGCTGATTTGCAGGCTGCCGGCTACGCATTGACCGCTGATCGCCCATCTCGCTTCACCGCGTTACTTCTGACCCTTGCCGGCAACAACCTGGACGGCGCCTCATCCCACTCGCTTAATGAAGCCCTCATCGGGTCGGAAAATGCTGCTGACTGGCCTTTGCTTGACGACGTTCATGCCGTGAAATTGATGCGCCTTATTCGTGTTTTGCGTCGTTTACGTGAACTGCAGCGTGACTTACCTGCAACAGAGGAGACAGTCTGATGAGCCATTCACAACGACAGGCACGCCTGGTGAAACTGGTGCGCAAACTGCTTGAACTGGCCCGAAGCAACAGCAATGCGCATGAGGCTGGGCTGGCATTAGCCCGCGCGCAAAAACTGATGCAGAAATACGGCATCAGCGAGCTGGAAGCCAGCCTTTCCTCTATTCAGACGGCGCCGAGCCGTGGAGCGCCTTCCGAAGCGAAACAAAAATTGCCTGAATGGATGTCTGGACTGGCGTGGGCGATTGCCCGCGCCTTTGGATGCCGTTTGTATTTTTCCTGGCGGGATACCGCTTCGGGCCCGCGCCGCAACGTGACGTTTTACGGCTTTAGTGAGCGGCCGGCCGTTGCGGCTTATGCGTTTGATGTGCTGAGCCGGCAGTTGAAAGATGCTACTGCAGACTACCTGAAAACCCAGAATAAGCGCCTGAAAATGAGTACGCGCCGTGCACGAGCAGAGCAGTTTCGTGCCGGCTGGGTTGCCGGTGTCCGGAGAATAATTACGACGTTTACCGTGACAGAACAGGAATGCGAGCTGATGGGAACCTGGCTGGAAAGCCAAAAGATGGGTGAGTTGCAAACGCGTGCCCCGAAAGCCTGCTGCGGTGATGATATTGCCCGTTTACGTGGATACGAAGCAGGCCAGAATGCCCGATTACACCAAGGGGTTCAGGGGGGCGCGGTCGCAGGAATTCGTTATCAGGGAGGACGTAGCTCATGATTCCTTGTTTGTTCCTTATCACAACCCTGACCTTCATTTTGGGTTCCTGTTTGTTAAAATGGTGTTACTGGTATGCTTATTTGCTGTTTTCTCGAGATATTTTTCAGAAATTGGGGGAACTTCACTATGAGTAATAGCTTGTCTCAGGCGACGAACAGCCTGCTCACGCAGTTAGTGATGGAGCTTAAATCAGGCTATATCCGCCGCTGTGAGTCTCTGGGGTTGACGACAGAAGAGATGCAACTGCTGCGCGGACTGACTATTGAAGAGCTGCATTACCTGATGAACAGTTCGGTATCGGTGCTGACCTTCCAAATCCATCACGAGAATTTCTCCTTGATGCTGCAACATGCGCGCCGCGAGCAGCAGCGCATGCAGCGGATTGATCGTGCACTGGCGTTAGGGGGCTCTATCGAAATGATGCAGCATTATTTTGGCCTCTCAACCGTTGAAGTTGCCGCTCGCCGGCGCATGACCGGTATCAGCATTCGCCAGGGGCGCTGTGCGGCGCTCAGCGACGACGAGAATGCCGCCTTGTGGCGCCAGTGGCAAAAAGCCGACATTGATGACGTCTCCAGTGCAGATGGACTGGACGTCATGATGTTGGCTGCCGAGCAGATGGATGTTTCTCTGACGGCTGTCTGGCATGCCGTTCGCAGCTTTGATACCCCTCAGGCTGCGACCGCCAGAAAAGCCATTCAGGCCGTGCGTACGCCACGCGGTACGCCGGGAGGAAATGCAAGGAGGCGGGCATGAAGCCAGTGATGTTAATACCGGGTTTGCGGGTCCCCCGTTCGGCGCCGCTGTCCTGCCAGAAAAAGGCGAAGGAGCAGGTCAGGCGTTTCCGCCGCGGGGAACGTAACTACAAGAACCTTCATGTCAAAGGTAAGCACGCCCCCGGGCGTGCCTGGATGAAGATTGATATCGGTACCAACTGGCGGCTGCTCAGCCGAAACAGTGGTGATGACTGGGAGCTGTTGACCCACGAGCGCTACAACAACGAACTGTGGAAGTGATGATATTCAGCCTGTACCTGACTGTTGGGTACAGGCCTGAGTGCCGTTAGGCCGGATGCAGCAGCGCCTGCACGACAACCGATTGATGTCTTCGCCCTGTGGGCGGGGGCAGCGTAATAGCGTAATAAGGATGCGCAAAATCGATGAGTATAAACAGAACACCTGATGATAGCCTGATCACCTTTACTCTCGATCAAATGAATGCCCGCCTGGCGGAACGAATAGGTGCCGAAAAGCATGCGGGGACTACCGATGTCACGAATCTGCGCAGCGGTCTGCTGTACATGGGCAATGTGCATGATTCCATCCCCCGGCGGTTGCTCCTGGACACTCGTCTGTCACCACTAGATAAAACCGCGTGGATAATGATCCGCCTGTACGCGCAACAGAACCAGGGCGCCGTATTTCCGACCTATGACGAACTGCAGCTGCAGCTCGCTTCGCCGTTTAACGGTAAGGCGTCCCGCGAGACCGTCAGCCGTGTGCTGCTGATGTTACGCCTAACCGGTTGGCTCAGTTTGTGCCGGCGTGTGCGTGACGACAAGGGGCGGGTGAGGGGGAATATCTATGCCCAACACGATGAGCCACTCTCGGCCCGTGATGCGGAGACATTGGATCCGACCTGGCTGGATACGGTCGCCATGGGCTGCACGCATAAGAACCGCACCGTCAGCCAGACTGCCTGGTCGGTACTGTCCGATATTCAAAATGACCCCACGATGCGCCATCAGCATTCCCAGATGGCGGCGATTGCTGAACGGCTGGGGTCGCCACAAACTCCGCAACAGATGGCCGCCAGAGTGTCTCATCCGGACGCCGAACTCAGTAAAAAATCCCCGGGTTCGGATCCCGAACTCAGTAAATATACGTCCGGTTCGGATACCGAACTCAGTGTAAAACAGGGGAGCAAAACACCGAGTTCGCTTTCCGAACTAATTCTAGAATCAGTAACTTACGGTGCATCAACGAAACCGAACTGTAACGTACGTTCTTTCACACAGAGTGTGAATAAAACAACGTACGTACCTGAGTTACCGCCCGAACTGCAGAACAGCATGGAGGCGGATGACCAAAGACAGGTCGTAGCTCAGCTTCAAGCGTTACCCGAATCCTACGCCCGGCAGGTACTGGAGAGCCTGGCGCAAACGATGGCTCGAGGCGGCCTGAATAACCCAACTGGCTGGCTGCTGGCGGTGATCAAGCGCGCCCGGAACGGTGAACTGTATGCGAGTGGAAAATCCCCAGAGCCTGCCAGGCCTGTATCACGACGCCAAATACATTGCCCTGTGGCACCAGCAAAACCAACAGGTCCAGTCCGCCAACGCCTGGCTTCGCGGGACTATGTAAGCGGTGTTGTGGCTAAATTGCGCCAGCAAATGATGCGAGCAACAAAATGAGTTGTGAGTGCAGATAGTCAATCTTGTTCAAAAATAGAGCACTGCTGCCACTGGCAGCAATGGTTAAAAAGTGAGCATTGCTGCCACTGGCAGCAATGGTTAAAAAATGAGCACTGCTGCCACTGGCATCAATGGTTGAAAAATGAGTACCGCTGCCACTGGCAGCAATGATTAAAAAGTGAGCACTGCTGCCACTGGCAGCAATGATTAAAAAGTGAGCACTGCTGCCACTGGCAGCAATGATTAAAAAGTGAGCACTGCTGCCACTGGCAGCAATGGTTAAAAAGTGAGCACTGCTGCCACTGGCATCAATGGTTGAAAAATGAGCACCGCTGCCACTGGCAGCAATGATTAAAAAGTGAGCACCGCTGCCACTGGCAGCAATGGTTAAAAAGTGAGCACTGCTGCCACTGGCAGCAATGATTAAAAAATGAGCACCGCTGCCACTGGCATCAATGGTTGAAAAATGAGCATTGCTGCCACTGGCAGCAGTAGTTAAAAAGTGTACGGCATGGTCTTTTGAGTTTTTGTTCGTCGCGCAAAAAGAGTTTTGGATTGTTGCTAATGGTGTCTGCCGAGACTATTTCAAGCCACATACATTCCCAGAAGGATGCTTCTAATGGTTGAATCAGCAAACAATAACGAACAAAAACAGGTGACTGCACGCGCTGGTGCACTAAAATCAACTCTTACCGTAGAGCTTCATACCTTCTATGCCATTCGTTTGTGGGAAGGGCGGCGTAGTCAAAGTGCCGATCCTGAAACGTCGGGGAAGCGACGCCCTGATATTTATAGTATGCCCCGTTTTATTCTACGAGCAGGGCAGATCAATGAGGCTTCAGGTGAAGATAACCCTTATGCCGATGCTGCGATGGTCGCCCTGGAAGATACCTTAAATAAAGGTACGCAGTTACTTCAACTGGCTGTTGCCGAGCTGGATAAAACTCTGGCAAATATCCCTGCTCAAATTTCTCTTTCAGATGTTTCTTCTGTGTCTCCTTTAAATATTGGTGTATTTAGCCGCACCCCTGTGGGATATCGCTGTGTTTTCCTTCTGGTTGGCTATGACCAGCTTGCGATGAAAGCATTTCAAGCCTGGCACTATGGGCTTATATCACGTTCGGAACGCGACACTTTATTGGACCGAGGGGGGCATTGGATCCGTAGCGTTTACGGTGTCGTCCAACACTATCGTCCCGTCAAGGTGACTCGGGATGATATTCGTCTCGAAACCCCCGCAGGTAAGGATGCGATCACCCGTTTTGGTATGCCTGACGAAGGCATTATGTCGGGCGCGGTACGCTCCTCTTTCTCGCCGCCACTCAAGACCTCTGCATTAACTTCCTCTAAAAAAGGAGCTAAATCATGAGTATGAATCGACAGGTAAAGTCTTTTTTGATGCCTGGTGTTCTTTGCGCCGCGTTGTTGTTAACGGGGTGTGCAGGCACTGCGTTGGGCGAGTGGAACCAGAAAATCAGTGACGCTGCACATTCATTGGCAAGCGGTGGCAGCGGTGGTTCCAGTGGGGGTGGCATGCCCTGGATGAGCCGAGCCGGTATTTCCGGGCCCCGGCAGGATGTGCATCATACGTATACGCTCCCGGTGGACGTTGATACCGCTGCGGCGCGGCTGAAAAGTTATTATCAGTTCATCTCCTCCGAGGAGCTTGAAAGTCTGCGCCAGCGTGATCAGCACGGTGACTGGAGTGCTAGCTCCATTGATGAAGCGCGCCCGGTCTGGTCAGCAAATCGGGGCAGTTATTACAAGATGGGGCAGGAATGGAAAGGCAATGATCGCCTTGAGCTCGAAGTGGTCAAATCCGGTGCCGGCAGCCGTCTGAAAGTGACATATAGCTCACCGGATGCCTCACACCTGACAGATGCTTACCTTGGGAGACTGATGACGCAGCTGCAGCAGGTTGCCAAAGGTCAGCAGGGCTGAGGGAGGTTATCTGATGCAGCTCTACCTGTGCGAAAAACCCAGCCAGGGTAAAGATATTGGTGCCATTCTCGGAGCGACCCAGCGTAAGCAGGGCTATCTGGCGGGCGCCGGCGTCATCGTCACCTGGGCAATCGGGCATCTGCTGGAGCAAGCTCAGCCGGAGACCTACGGTGAACAGTTCGGTAGCCCCTGGCGGGAGTCTGTTCTGCCTATCGTGCCTGTTCAGTGGAAAATGACGGTAAAGAAAGATACTGCCGATCAGTTTGCTGTCATCCGCGGGTTGCTCAAACAGGTTGACTCTGTGGTAATTGCGACCGATGCGGATCGCGAAGGGGAAGTGATCGCGCGGGAATTACTGGAGCATTGCCACTTTACCGGCCCGGTTCAGCGACTCTGGTTGTCAGCGCTGGACGAGGCCAGTATTCGGCATGCTCTGGCGAACAAACTCCCTGGCGAGAAGACCGCGCCACTGTATGCAGCCGGCCTAGCACGAGCCCGGGCTGACTGGATGACGGGGATGAATTTAACCCGGCTTTACACGCTCAAGGCCCGTGAGCAGGGATACGGCGAGGTGTTATCGATCGGGCGTGTGCAGACCCCCACGCTGGCGCTGGTCGTAAACCGTGACCGAGAAATTGCCAACTTCATTTCCAAACCGTACTGGCAAGTCAAGGCTACACTGCAGAAAGGCGGGATCGCTTTCCCTGCAAACTGGGTACCTGCAGCCAACTACTGTGATGAAGAGAAGCGCTGTATTCAACAAAATGTGGCGCAGGCCGTTGTGCAGTTGTGTCAGCAAACAGGTAATGCCGTTGTGCTTGAGGTGGGGACCGAGCGCAAGAAAGAGTCCGCGCCGTTGGCATTTGACCTGGGCACCCTTCAGCAGGCTTGCTCACGCAAGTGGGGGATGAGCGCCAACCAGGTTTTGAGTATCGCGCAGTCATTGTATGAGACACACAAGGCCACCACGTATCCCCGGACGGATTGCGGCTATCTGCCGACATCGATGCGGGAAGAGGTTGCCGATGTGCTGAGTGCGGTTACCCGCACGGACCCAACGCAGATCGAAAACGTGGCCAGGCTCGACAGGGCCTTTATTTCCCGTATCTGGAACGACAAAAAAATCACGGCGCACCATGGGATTATCCCGACCAAGCAGCCGTTCGACCTGAGTAAGCTGTCTGCCGATGAGTTCAAGGTCTATCAGCTGATCCGTCAGCATTACCTGGCACAGTTCCTGCCGTTACATGAAGTGGATGTGACGGAGGCCACCTTTAATATCGGCGGACAATTGTTCCGCACCCGCGGCAAGGTCGAGGTGGTTGCTGGATGGAAAGCGCTGTTCCAGCATGACACGAGCGAGGCGAAAGAGGAGCCAACTGACACGGATGATGTCCGGCTGCCGTCACTGGTTAAAGGGGAAACCGTCGCCGTTGCAGGTGCTGAGCTCAAAACGCTGCAGACGAAGCCCCCAGGGCATTTCACTGACGGGACACTGATCGCCGCCATGAAAAATGCAGCGGCGTTCGTCAGTGACCCGCAGTTGAAGAAGGTTTTGAAAGAGAACACGGGGTTGGGTACTGAAGCGACGCGCGCCGGTATCCTGGAGACGCTGTTTAAACGGGGGTATCTGGAGAAGAAGGGCAAATACCTGCTCTCCACGCCGATTGCCGGCGAACTGATTGATGCGTTACCGACCGCGTTGACAAATCCCGGGATGACGGCGCTGTGGGAGCAGGCGCTGGACGAGATTGCCCAGGGCCAGATGACACTCGATACGTTCATGAGCCGCCAGACACAGTGGACGGGGCACCTGGTGGAGAAGGGGAAGACGCAGGCGGTGAAGTTCACAGCGCCACCTTCACCGCCGTGCCCGACATGTGGTGGGGCGATGCGCCGGCGTGCAGGCAAGAAAGGTGGAGGGGCCTTCTGGGGCTGTAGTAATTACCCCACTTGCCAGGGCATCATCAACATTGATGCAAAGGGGAGTCGTAAGGCTAAGCGCTATAAAGAAAAGTCACCGGCTAAAAATAAAACAACCGGAGCGGAGTAAGAGATTGTCTGATGTACATAGCTGAAAGTTTTGCTAATGTGGGCGGGCTTTGATGCATTGCACCCCGTGGCTGCGGATGGCAGGAAAGTTTAATGCATGGACAATTCTGCTTCAGCCCGTATCAATGGCCTCCACACTCAGGTTGATTGATTAAGCGCATGCGACTTCGTGAAAACCGCGCCAGGAGTCTACTACCCCTCCTCGAAGTCAGATGAGATCGACTACCAGTTATGGTGCAAACTCCGCGGCGCAGTCTTTGACTGTGCCGTTTTTGTTTTCTCAAATCACAAAATTGATATTCCTGGTTGACAGCAGCAGCACCTGAACTAAAAATGAACAGGCTTACTTGTTGTCTCCGGACAACCACCAATGCTCAGTGGGTCTGTGATGAGCGCTTTCGGGTGACCCTGCTGTTAATTGACAGCCACTAATGATCCCGTTACCTGTGAGGATCGCCTTCGGGTGGTAACAAAAGAACGCTTCCTTAGCCTGAGAGGGAGTACGCAGCTTAGCTGTGTGGTACATCTGCCCGCCTTTGAGAGTAGATATCGTTGATAGTGAACGCGACTTTGCGTAACGATTAAGGCTTATTCAATCTGATCAGACTGTCAGGCTATGGCGCATACCCATACCTGGCTCCCGACGGGAAATACTTTTCCCGTCGGGGAAGGTGTATTTCTCCGTCATCGAATCTTTACTCCTGGAGAAAACACCATGTCTAGCCAAACTCAACAAGCATCCAACAAAACTGAATATTTCAACCTGACTATCAAAGGGATGGGGTATCTCAGCAACATTCGACAAGTCAATGGCCCGAATGGCACCTTTATCAGCTGTGTCGTCAATGGACTCTCCGGTCCTACCGATAACGCCAGTTACACGCGTTTCGATGTGACGGTCGCCGGTAAAGAAGCCAGCAGCCTGATCAACCGCTGTCAAAAGTCGGTTGATGAAGACAAAAAGGTCCTGATTGGTTTTGTGCTCAGCAATCCCAAAGCGGACATCTTCATGCTTAACAGCGGCGAACATGCCGGTGAACAGCGCGTCAGCCTCAAAGCTCGCCTTATCAAGATCGATTGGATCAAAATCGGTCAGGAAAAGGTGTATCAGGCTGAGAAATCCGACTCTACGCCACCTCAGCAAGGTTCCGCACAGCAACAATACGCGGAAAACTCCTTCTGATAACGCCCTCTACGCCTCGATTTTTCGGGGCGTTTTTCTCTTTCCAATTCTATTCCCTATGAGGATTTGATTATGGCGTCTCGTGGCGTAAACAAAGTCATACTTGTCGGTCATCTCGGCCAGGATCCGGAAGTCCGTTACATGCCAAATGGCGGTGCGGTTGCTAACATTACCCTGGCGACCTCTGAGAGCTGGCGCGATAAGGCGACCGGTGAGCAGAAAGAAAAAACCGAATGGCACCGCGTCGTGCTGTTCGGCAAACTTGCCGAAATTGCCGGTGAATATTTGCGTAAGGGCTCGCAGGTTTACATAGAAGGTTCCCTGCAGACACGCAAATGGACCGATCAGGCAGGTGTTGAAAAATACACCACTGAAATCGTCGTCAACATTGGCGGCTCTCTGCAGATGTTGGGGGGGCGTTCGCAACCTGCTAACGCCGCACAATCAGGCCATGGAAGTTGGGGGAAACCTCAGCAACCCTCGCACAGTGGTGCGCCGGCTCAGTATCCCCAGCCAGCTCAATCGGGTGGGAATGCCGCGCCGATGGATTTTGACGATGACATACCGTTCCTTGGTTTTGGTTACGGTATCGCAAAATCAGCCATTTACGCTCTATGATTGTCGGGAGACATTATGCCGACAATTCTTAGGGTAGGTGGTTTTCGCTTTTACTTTTACAGTCATCAACCTAATGAACCGGCGCATGTTCATATTGATAAGGGCAATGCAACCGCTAAAATATGGTTACATGATGTCAGTATTGCGCGTAGTGTGGGATTTACATCACATGAACTGCGTATACTGCAGCGTCTGGTGACTGAGCATCGGACACTTTTACAGGGGGCCTGGATGCTTACTTTACGCAATGAAAATGATCTGCGTGTAATGAATGTCCGCATTGATGATGACCGTTTGTCGGTTGATTTGATGGATGGCCGAACTATTTCGGCACCGTTAGCTTGGTATCCCCGGCTTGCGGCTGGTACGCCTGCGCAACGGGAAAACTGGGAACTCTGCGGGGCTGGAATGGGTATACACTGGCCAGATCTGGATGAGGACTTAAGTACGGAAGGGTTGCTGATGGGGGCGAAAGGTATTACTCGTACACCTTCATTACCCTGATGTTGTTCCTCGTCATTGCACATAGCGTCTGCTGTGTGCAGTTTTTCTATCTACTATACCGGAGGCTCCCATGGGAACTCGTTACGATACCGACGTGGTCGCCTGGGCGAATGAACAGGCGGCGTTACTGCGTGCCGGTAAACTTAGCCAACTGGATATTGAAAACATTGCCGAGGAAATTGAGGACGTGGGCAAGAGTGAAAAACGCGAACTGGCCAGCCGGATGGCGGTTTTATTGGCTCACCTTCTGAAGTGGCAATTTCAGCCGGGGCGTCGAGGCTCAAGCTGGCAGCGAACAATAAAAGAGCAGCGTAAATCAGTACGCTTGCGTATACGTAAAACGCCAAGTCTGAAAATCTGCCTTGCAGACGCGGAATGGCTCGAAGAGGTGTGGTCTGATGCTGTAGCAAGTGCGGCAGAAGAGACTGGCCTCGATGGTTTCCCTGATAATTGTGTCTGGTCTACGGTTCAGATCCTGGAAGAAGACTTCTACCCAGAGCAGTAAATCAGGATAGAGAGTATGAGCGCTGACCTTTGGTTGGCGCTTTTTTTATTTTGCAATAAAGAGTTGTTAATTGAGCGTCCCGGACGGTAACCGCACAGTGACACCTGTCAATTGTCACTGAACAGGAAACCTTCCGGATGAAAAAAACAATTCTCGTCTCTTCCCTGGCAGCACTCATGCTGACCGGATGTGTTACTCAGCAGCCTCTGCAGCAGCGCGATATTTCCCCTGTCATGCCATCTGTCACCGTCAATCGCAATGTTCAGCCGGTCAGCCCGGATGCCTACGGGCAGGCGCCGGAGGTGGTGCGCTACGACCGTTATTTACTGGTCAGTACTGACCCGGCGGCGGTTCAGCGTGATCCGCTCTCGCAAATCATCGATATCCGTATTCCGGCGTCAGTAAAACCGACGGTTGCTGATGCATTGCGCTACGCGCTGCGCCAGTCGGGCTATTCCCTGTGCGTGACCGGACCGGCAAACGGCGTGCTGTACCGCCAGGCGTTGCCGGCGGTGCAGTATCAACTGGGGCCGATGCGTTTGCGTACGGCCCTGCAAGTGTTGGCCGGCCCCGCGTGGCAGCTGGAGGTAGACGACGTACAGCGTGTTGTCTGCCACAGCTTGCGTGACGGGTATCAATTGCCGGCGACACAGCTTCCGCCAGTGACGGTAGTACCAGATAAGCCGGTTTCAGCACGTCCAGCTTCGACGGTCATTGCACCTCAAGCCGTTAACTCGGTACCGGCAACAGGTGGGTGGCTGAAAAAATGACAGGGCATAATGAAGACATGGTGCCGATGACGTCGGCAAAAAAAGGGTTGCTGAAAAGCCAAACCTTCTGGGTGGCAACGGCAGGCGTCGTTGTTGTTCTGGTTGCCGGCCTCGTCGGTTCTGGGGCTATCAAACATGTCGACCAGCGTATTACCCAGCTTGAGCAGGTACAGAAAGCGCTGGCGTCGCAGGATGGCATGAACTCGATGGCCGATGAGCTGCAGACGCATGCTAAACAGCTTAAAAGCCTGGCTGAGCGCCAGGACTCGCTCACGCGGCAGATTGGGGCGCTGACGCTAACCAATGGGCTACCGGAAAAACTTGAGCAACAGCTGCAGGCTCAGCAGGTTGAGCTGGATGCTCTGAAAGACAGCATTGAGTCTGTGAAAAAGTCAGCAACTGAAAAGCCTGTACCGACTGTAGCACCATCAACGGACGTACCCGCTGCACCTTCAGCCACCGCCAAAATCATCCCAAAGCACAAGCCCACGCCAATTAAATCCTCCCCGCGTAATGCTGTATCCCGTGTGGCGCGCAAGGCGCCATTCGTGCTGACCGGTGTGGAGCAGCGTGGGGCGTCGGCCTTCGCTGCCGTGGCGCCGCAGGGATTCAGTGATTTGTCGCAGGTGCGGTTAATCGGGGAAGGGGAGTCGGTCGCCGGTTGGACCCTGGTCAGTGCTGGCTACGGGCAAGCGACGTTTCGAGTGAACGGCCGTTTGCAGACCGTCAGCGCCCAATAAGGAGAGCGCGATGAAACTGAAATACAGCGTGATTGCCCTGGTGCTGCTGAGTCCGTTATCACAGGCGGCACAGCAGACGGCCATCGAGAACAGCCAGTCTACACTGAGCCAGCTTCAGCAAAGCCAGGCGAATAAGACGGCTGAACAGGGCAAGCAGTGGGGGCTCAGTGGGGAAGAATACCAGCGTTACCAGCAGTTGATGGATGGCCCCCGTGGGACCCAATCCCCCGGTCTTGATCCATTAACCGCCCTCGGTATTGAGGCTCAGAGCGATGCCGAACGTAAAAAGTACGCCGAGCAGTGGGTAAAACAGGAGTTTGCCCGCACCGAGAAAGAGCTGAAGTTCCAGCGTGAGGTGGATGCCGCCTGGCAGCGTATGGGGGTGTTGCCGGTCAACATGGGCAATGCCGTGGGTATTGCACACGACACCGGCGGGCGACTGGCGCTGTTCGTGAAAGCGAAGGACTGCGCTCAGTGTGATGCACGACTGGCGGCGGTGCTGGCAGATAACCGGCCGGTCGACATTTACCTGGTCGACAGCAAGGGCAATGACAGCCTGCTGCGTGACTGGGCCCGTGCGCATCACATTCCCATCGACAAGGTACGCGCACGTCAAATCACGCTGAATCATGACGGTGGCCGATGGATGAAGTTCGGCAATGGCCTGATGCCGGTGGTGCTGCAACAAGGGGAAAACGGATGGACACTCGCCGCGTTCTGACCCGGGGGGCGTTGCCCCTGTTTGTCCTCTTCACTGCTGTGTGTGGGGGAGCCGTTCATGCTGCTACCCAACAGGTCCCTTCCGGTTATCGGGAGGTGGCGCTGCGTCACGGGGTTCCTCCGGAGTCCCTTTATTCGGTAGCGCTGGCCGAGACATCGATGGCGCCGAAAAGCATCATCTCTGTAACCCGCGGGGGCGGCCCGGCTCCTGATGTGGAACGTCCCTGGCCCTGGACTATCAACGTTGCCGGCAAAGGGTATCGTTACGCCAGCCGCCTGCAGGCCTGGGAGGCGCTGCAGCGCTTTTTGAAAACACATCCTAGCAAGCGCATCGATGTCGGGATTGCCCAGGTCAATCTGGGCTGGAACGGCCATCACTTCACGTCGACCTGGGAGGCATTTGATCCGTACACCAACCTCAACGCGGCGGCGGCCATCCTGCGGGAATGCTATGACCGTAATCCTGGGAGTTGGCTGACAGCCGCCGGGTGTTATCACCATCCTGCCGGCGGGGCGCCCGCCGCTCGTTATAAATCCATCGTGAGAACCAAACTGGCGCGCCTCAATGGCAGCGGTATCCAGGAGGCGCCAGTGGTTACTCGTCATACACCTGACCCGACACCGGCAGCGACACAAACCGCCGCGCTGACGTGGGTTGAGCCGAGGAGTCAATAGGCTGATGACCAATAAGCAACTGGAAGACCTGAAAGAACAACTGCCGGCAGCGCTGGCGACGTGGCAACAGTCGAAAGGTAGCAAAATCACCGTGGGCTGGCTGCATGTGGCTAATCCTGAGGTTATCGCAACGCTGCTGACAGCGCTGGAAAAAGCACCTCAGCTCATTAAGGAGGCGGAAGTTAGAGGTGTAGAAAAGTTGGCATCAGCTTTCAAATCCTGGTCTGGTGACAGCTCTCATCCCGATTACGAAGCACAGAGGCACTGGGCCACCGCGTGTAAAGAAGCGCTGTCATTTGCTGATGATTTGCGCAGTGGAGGTGGTAAGGCGCGGGTATCAGATTCTGGGGCCAGTGTTGAACGGGAAGGGGGACATGATGAAGAACGTTAATTTTCTGCTGTTCGGTCTGTATCTTGTGACCTCCACGGCGTTGGCCAATCTGAATGTGATTGCCGATGTTGGCGGCGAGGACGCCTCTCCGTATTTTGAAGGCATTAACGCCCAGGGCGAAACGCCGGCATTACCATCCGGCCAACCCGGTGTTGGTGACGCTCAGGCCAATATGTTGCCAGTGTCTACGCCGGAACTGACGCCCGGAGAAGTTACGGACAGACCGCTCCAACTGCCGGGGATTGGCGCCCTGTTTATTGTGGGCGATGACGATGTCAGCCGCAACTGGCTGCAGGTGAATGCGCAGGAGCTCAAATCCCGACATGCTGCAGGTTTGGTTGTGAATGTCAGCAACCTGCCGGCTCTGCAGTCTCTGCAGGCACTGGTTCCCGGTGTACCGATGGCACCGGCCTCCGGCAGTGAACTGGCGCGCCGACTGCAGCTGTCGAATTACCCGGTACTCATCACCGATACCGGGTTGTCCCAGCAGGTCACGCCATGATGTCCCCGCAGCACTTCGGCACCGCCCTGATAGCGAGCCCGTTGCTGGCGGTCTTCCTTATCGGGCTGTTTATTGCCGTGATGGCCACACTCAACCTGCGTGGCCGTGAATCGGCCTCCGCACGGCGCCACCGGCGTTATCGTGCGACCGCCGCCCGCGTTCTGCAGCGACTGCCTCAACTGGGTGGCGATGGTCAGCGTTTGATGTACCTGCGCAAAATCAATCCCTACGTCTTTGAAGAACTGCTGCTCCTGGCGTTCGAGCGTCAGGGGTATGCGGTTATCCGCAATAGCTCTTACAGCGGTGACGGAGGTCTGGATGGGCAGGTCATCATCGGCGACAAAAAATACCTCATCCAGGCTAAGCGTTACGGCCGAACCATCACGCCGTCCCATATCAAGAGTTTTGGCGCGCTGCTGCGGCATCACCACTGTCAGGGTTTTTTCATTCATACCGGCTGTACCGGCCAACTGAGCCGGGCCTTACTGCAGAACCATCCCCACGTTCACCTGGTCAGTGGTCAAAAGCTGCTGGCGTTGCTTGCCGGTAATGCGCAGTGGCTGTCTTTTTTATCCGAAAAGACGGAGTTCAAATGGAGTATACCCAATGTCTCTGAAGGGGGAGTGTCATGAACGACAAACCTTTTATTGAGCGTGTGTTAGCAAACAAACCAGCCTGGGGCGATACACAGATTGAGCCTTGGAGCCACGTTGGATACCGGCAGGCCGAAGATTTTATCACCCGTCATTACTGGACTGACAGGGGGAGTATTAATGTGTTCCGTATCGTGGGCACCGACCACCCGCAGTATGCCGGGATGAGCTGGCTCGACCTGTTGCATCGGGGCAAACGCATGGATATCAACATCCCGCTGATTGAAAGCAACCCGGGTTATTACACCGAAGCCACACAATCCCATCAGGGGATGAGCTTTGTCAGCCTGGACGGACTGGATTGGTATGTTAGCGCTGATGGGAATCATCGCAGTTGCCTGGCGCGCTTTTATTTCCATCTGCTGGGGTATGGTGTGACGCAACTGCACAATGTCTCCCTGAGCCAATATCAGGTCGACCACACTTTTATGACAGCGTGTGAAGCTCTGTCAGCGATGGTGTCGGTATTGCGGTTGCGGGGCGTATATTTGGCACTGTTAGCACGCCGGGTGCCGGTTTCCCGTGATGATACTCCTGGCTGGAAAGTGGACACCTGGCACACTGAGGTTACGGTGACGCTGGATGATACGACCAGCAATGATGGGGAGCAGAGATTTATCCTGCATCATGCCGCGGAAGCGGAGCAATTACGTCGTCAGCTTGAAATCCGGTACATCAAACCGGGGGCTACACCGAAGAAGGGGACCTGGTGGAAACGTCTGTTGGCTCCAGGCAAGGAGGGCGCATGAGTAACCGGCATGTGATGGAGGCGTTGCTGCGGCCGGCGGTGGAGCTCAATACGGCGATTGTGTCCGGGGCGGCGGCTGTGGTGTGCGCTGTCGCCCCTTGGTCGGTGGCGCTGGCGCCTGAAGTGAGTTATGTCACTGCCGGCTGCTTTGCGGTGTTGTCTGCCATACGCGCCCGACAGGGGATGCAGGTGATCCGCTATCGCCGTAACCTGCGCCAGCTGCCGCGATATGTCATGACCAGCGCCCAAATCCCGATCAGCCGGCAACGGCTGTTCCTGGGCAAGGGGTTCCGTTGGCAGCAAAAACATACCCAGCGCCTGATGGATACGCGTCGGCCGGAAGTGGAGAAGTATGTCCAGCCCTCCAGGGCTTATCAACTGGCGCGCCGCCTTGAACTGCAGACCGAGTACAGCATGCCCTGGCTGTCGCAGCTGCTGCGCAAAGACTCTGCGCTGAACCCGGTCAGGCCGCTGCCACCGGTCGGGGGAAACCCGGCCATTCACGGCATTGAACCTGATGAGCTCGATGTCTCGATGGCGTTGGGCGAGCGTGTTGGCCACAGCCTGGTACTGGGGACCACCCGTGTGGGCAAAACGCGCCTCGCTGAGTTGCTGATCACTCAGGATATTCGGCGTGGTGACATCACCATCGTGTTTGACCCGAAAGGTGATGCGGACTTGCTGCGGCGTGTCTGGGCTGAAGCCCACCGTGCCGGCCGCGGGGATGAGCTGTTCATCTTCCATCTGGGCTGGCCAGATATCTCGGCCCGCTATAACGCCGTCGGACGTTTTGAGCGCGTGTCGGAAGTCGCTGGCCGTATCTCCGGGCAGTTGAGTGGGGAGGGCAATAGTGCGGCATTCCGCGAGTTTGCCTGGCGATTCGTCAACATCGTCGCGCGTGCTCTGGTCGCGTTGGGGCAGCGACCGGACTACACCCTCATCACCCGTTATGTGAACAACATCAGCGAACTGTATGAGACCTACGCGAAAAAGGTCATTGAAACGCGTATGCCGGCACTGCAGCAGCAGATAGATAACAACCTGAAGGTGCTGACGGAGGAGGACGTGCCGCGCAACATGCAGGGACAACCGAACGCGGTCAAAATATTCGCGGTTGAAATGGCCCTGAGCTCGGAAGCCGGCAAGCAGCTGTACGACCCTATCCTGGATGGCTTGCGCTCAGCCGTGCGCTATGACCGTACCTATTTCGATAAAATCGTCGCCTCCCTGCTGCCTCTGCTGGAAAAACTCACCACCGGCAAAACGGCAGAGCTGCTGGCGCCGAACTACATGGACATGAACGATCCCCGGCCAATATTTGACTGGGAGCAGGTCATCCGCAAGCGCGGTATTGTCTACGTCGGGCTGGATGCATTGTCGGACGGTGTGGTCGCCTCTGCTGTCGGCAACAGCATGTTTGCTGATCTGGTGTCCGTGGCCGGTCATATCTATAAACACGGCATGCATGGCGGTTTACCGACCCGTGCCGACGGCAAACTTCCGATCAACCTGCACTGCGATGAGTTCAATGAGCTGATGGGTGACGAATTTATCCCTCTCATCAACAAAGGCGGTGGTGCCGGCATGCAAGTGACGGCTTACACGCAAACCGAGTCGGATATCGAGGCGCGCATCGGCAGTACCGCCAAGGCGGCCCAGGTCACGGGTAACTTCAATACCCTAATCATGCTGCGAGTGCGTGAGAACCGGACCGCGCAGTTACTTACCACACAGTTGCCGGAAGTGGATATCTACACCAAAACCCTGGTATCCGGGCATGCCGATACGGCCGATGTGGAGAAGGGACAGGATTTTACCTCCAATACCCAGGACCGTGTCGGTACCGTGAAAGCCCCATTGCTCGCCCCGGCGGATGTGATTAACCTGCCGAAAGGGCAGGCGTTCGCGCTGCTGGAAGGTGGTCAGCTGTGGAAAATTCGGATGCCGTTACCCTGCGGTGACAGGGATGATGCGCTTATGCCGCCCAACCTGCAGAAGATTGCCGAGGAGATGCAGCGCAATTACCGGACCAGTGAGTCATGGTGGTCAGCCAGCACGGTAATGCCTGATGCGGTCATGAAAGGGGGACTGAATGTCACAAGCGGTGAATAATCAGCCTCAGCAGCCCGTACAACCTCGCAAGCATGGGTTGTTTTACAACGTACTGTGGGGCTGGCCATGGATGCTGATCGGGATGTTCTTAGCCTCGTTGTTAGTGAGCCTGGTGATTGAATATGTCGGGATGGCATTCTTCTGGCCAGAACTTGGCGCGTCGCACAGTGAAGCGGTGATGCATACCGAAATGAGGTATTTGTCATCGGAGTTTACCCGCAGTCTGATGTTGTCTGAGCCGTCAGTCACTGTCACGCGGTGGATTGGCCAGGCGTATCAGTGGAGCTTCGTGGACAGTGGTTTTTGGGACTGGATCCAACGTGCCTATGACTCGCAGATGAACAGCCAGAATGCGGTGGCCCGAGAGCTGAACAGTTGGAGTGGTTGGCTGGCCGCCACGCTCAAAGAGTACCTGGTGGCGACGGTATATGTCACCGTCATCACCCTGGTGCGGGTGACCATTCTTGTGCTGACCATCCCGCTGTTTATCCTGGTGGTCCTAGTTGCGCTGACAGAAGGCCTGGGGCGGCGTGATATCCGTCGTTATGGCGCTGGCTATGAAAGCAGCTTTGTCTACCACCATGCAAAGAGGATGGTGAAGCCGGCTATCTATATTCCCTGCATGCTGTATCTGTCCTGGCCGACTGCGGTGTATCCCAACCTGTTACTATTGCCGGCTGCTATCCTGTTCGGTGTTGCGGTGACTGTGACGACAGCGTCATTTAAGAAATATTTGTAGAACTGAAAGCCAGGCTGGACGGCGGCGTACAAAACTGGTTTTTGTGCGCTGCCGTCAGCAGACAAGCCGCTGTGCGGCGCGGCAGTATCAGACGAAAGGGGGCTTCAGAGGGCTGAACGTGAGGGAGCGTTCCCTCCCTTGCCGGTGGAGTGGTGGTTGGCATTGAAGAGCACTTATCCTGTTTTGTATGAATAGTAGGGTATCAAGTGATTGATTCATTTGTTGTCACGGAAGTTTCGGGAATTCTGGCACGAGCCTCTTGATAACTTTTACTGAATTGCATATATCTAGTCTGAGGGCTTTCCTCATTAAACATTTGAAGGAATATTGTCATGGGTCTTAAACCTGGTCCGAAACCAATTGCTGATTCAACAGGGAAACCTGATCAACGCCGCCGTGATAATAAAGATACGCCGGGAAACACACCAGCATTAAAGCCTAGTAAATCTACAGGTAAAGAAAAAGGGAAGTAATAGTTAGACAATAAATAGTTTACTTGAGTTAAATTAATTGAAAATAGTTCTCACTCTCTGTACCACCAGTATTAAACTGGTGGTACTTTCGACTTAACTAGAAAGTACTTACTCTGCTATTAGGGGCTAAACAAGCCGGGTATCTAAGTCCATTGTTATATCCTCAAAGTGAGTTAATGTCCCTGTGGGTAAAGAAAGAGGATCCTACAACACAGGCTTAATTCATATTCTCTTTCCAATAAAAAATGGGTTTTGTTCCTTTTTAAGCATGTAGCCCCGCATCTTGTTATATAGTGCTTTCGCCAGTCAGTCTTTATTGATACTCGCACTGTCGGTAATTACTGGCTGACAGGCAGCCAGGCTCTTGCATACGGTCAGGCTGCATCTTCCTTCCCCGGTTTAAAAATTATCAAAATTCCATAAAGAGTTAACCACTGACCTCCCGCCACATCTATCGCACCCTGACAGCACCCTAAATCGTTAAGGAGTGCTTGTGTATGCCTATCCCTGTTATTCGTGGTCTCGGCGTAGGTTGTTTGCTGGGGCTGACTCTGCTGACTGCACTGCCTGCCCAGGCTGCTGAAAAAGATGAGTTGGCGTCTGCCCAGCGCATGCTGATTCAGGTACAGGCAGCGTTTGAACGTGCGCGTGTTGCCGCCGTTCGGGCTGACCCGTCGGAGCGCGGTCGTTTCTTCTTCGACTATGCCCGCGCTACCGCCGATCTCAAGACCATCAATGCCGGCATTGACCGCTATCTGGAACCTTCGCGCGCGCAACCGCGTGATGGCAGCGCTGTGGCCGGCAATTACCGTCGGGAGCGTCCCTGATGGCCATGACTGGTGCACAGGAACAAGCCTTCAAAGCGGCGAGTGGCGGTGTTGAAGCCAACATCCTGTCGCTGATCTGCATCGGCGGGTTGCTGGCGACGCTGTTTGTCTGGGCGGCCTGGGCGCTGACCGATATCTGGAAAGGGTGGAGCAACGAAAAGATCCGCAACGCGGCGATGGTGCAGTTTGCCGTCAGGCTCGTGCTGCTGCTGGTCGTTGTCACCTGGATGTTCGCCAGCTGAAACACTGGACGGCTTTACATGTTGTTAATTTCACTCTGCAAAAAGGAATGTTTTATGAATGCTGTAGTTCGTCTTTTCCGTCATTTCTCTGTGCGTATCGCGGTGGTGACTTCTCTGGCTTATGCCGCCAGTCAACCCGCACGGGCTGCTCTGCCAAGCGTTGAGCCACCGTCTTCCGGTGGCGGTGGTGGACTGATGGGTACGCTGAAAGGTTATCTGCAGGACGGCATTGTGCTGGTCGGTCTGGTGCTGGCTGCAGTGGCATTTATCGTGGTGGCCCAGTCAGCGGTTTCTACATTTCATGAGGTCCGTGAAGGGAAAACCAACTGGGGTAAATTCGGCGCCATTATCGTGGTCGGTATCGTGTTGGTCGTGGCGGTTATCTGGCTGGTCGGCAAGTCCGCTGAAATCCTGTTCTAAGGTCGTTCGCTATGCAGACTATCCGATTTTTGCCTGATCGCCTTAACGCTGAGCCTGTCGTTTTCCGGGGCTTTACCACCCCGGAGATGGGACTGGCGGCGCTGGCCGGTGTGGGACTGGGTCTGCTCGTGTCGCTGCCGTTTCTTCCCCTTGCCGGCTGGGTCGTGATACCCACCGGTATGCTGGTGACCCCTCTCCTCGTTATCTGGTTTGGTGGCAGCCGGTTGACGCGCCTCAAGCGCGGTAAACCGGAGAATTATATCTGGCAGCGCCTCGAGGCGCGTAAACGTCGCATGGGGTGGGGTGATCCCACCCTGATTATCGACAAACAGGGCTGGTCGTTGCGCCGTAGCCGCGTTGTTAAGAGGTCCATATGAGCCGTTTCAGACATGCGGTAAAAAACCGTGACCAGCACATTCTCACATTACGCGTTGCCTGCGGCGTGCTGGTCGTTTTCCTTCTGGTGGCCAGTATTGGCTGGATGCGGGCACCGGACAACCTGACTATCCATAATCCGCCGGACTTGCGCAGCGGCTCTACCCGCGCCTGGTGGGAGGTTCCGCCATCAACAGTCTACAGCTTCGGCTTTTATATCTTTCAGCAACTCAATGCCTGGCCAAAAAACGGTGAGGTGGATTACCCGGCCAAAATCAATGGCCTGTCGCCGTACCTGACGCCATCGTGTGAGCGCTTTCTGAAGACGGATGCCAAAAAGCGCAGCGAAAGCGGAGAGCTTGCAGGCAGGACGCGCGTGGTGTTTGAAATCCCCGAACATGGCTACAACGGTCGTTATAACCAGAGCCCGGTGACGATAAAAGGCCGTGATAACTGGGTGGTGCGCCTTGATTTGGTGGCGGACGAGTCTTTCGCCGGTGAACCGGTGAAGCGTGCTTTGACACGCTACCCCCTGAAAGTAGTTCGTGCAGAAGGGGATCCGGAGCGTAATGAATTTGGTCTGGCCCTGGATTGTTACGACAGCGTGCCACAGCGTCTGGCTGCGGCGCCAGCGGAACCCGCGCCTGAGAAGAAAGGAGTATTCCAATGATGAAAGCACGTGTTCTGGCGCTTTCCCTGAGTGTGCTTCCCCTGGCGGCAACGTTCACGGTACCGGTTTCCCAGGCGGAGGAACTGATGAAATGGGAGCGTATCCCGTTACAAATCCCGCTGGCCGTCGGCAAGGAGCGGGTGCTGTTTGCCGATAAAAATGTGCGCGTCGGCTTCCCGCCGGCACTGAACGGCAAGCTGCGGGTGCAAAGCAGTGGCGGTGCGGTTTACCTGAAAGCTGATGCTGCATTCCCGCCAACGCGTCTGCAGCTGCAGGACGTAGAGAACGGGGAGGTTATTCTCCTCGATGTTACTGCATCCGATAAAGGTTCCGCCGAGCCGGTGCGCATTGTCTATCGCGGTGACGTGACATCGGTCAGTAGCAGCAATGATACCCCGGCCTCGTCAGTTGGGAACAGTTCGGCAGTGCCTGGAGCGGAGGATGGCACTCAGGCGAAGCGTAAAAAAATCAGATACAACGCGCCGCTGCCGGTGGTGCTGACACGCTACGCTGCACAGAGCCTGTACGGTCCGGTGCGCACGGTTGAAGCGGTGCCGGGCATTCACCCGGTCAACCCGCACCTGCCGAAACGCATCACCACACTATACCCGTCAGAACCGGTGACCATCACGCCGCTGGGTGGTTGGGGCATTGGCGAGCGTAACGTGGTGGCGCTGAAGGTGCAGAACACGGCCAGCCGCAAAATCATGCTCGATCCACGGGCACTGCAGGGGCAGTTTGTGACGGCCACCTTCCAGCACCGTTATCTCGGTCCTGTGGGGACCCCGGAAGACACCACCACGCTGTACCTGGTCACCGCCGGTCGCCCGGACGGGGCGTTTGTCGCGGAGCCGTCGGTGGTTCGCAAAGCGGTGAAGGCAGCGAAGAAGAGGGCAAACCATGGCTGATGTGAAATCTAACATGCTGCCGAAAGTGATAGTGTTCGGTGTGCTGGCCGCCGCGATCCTCGTTGGGCTTAAAGCCTGCCGCGGTGGTAAAACGCAGGAGGAGACTCAACAGGCGCATAACGTTCTGGCCAGCATGTCGCCGGAGGAACTGCGGGCGTTGGGCGTGGAGGGGGATACCCCGGAGGACACGCTGCGTACCCTGGTGGGCACCCTGCGAACCACCCGGGCCCAGCAGGCTGAGTTGCAAAACAACATCGACAAGGTGTTGAAAGAAAACGAAGCGCTGCGCAAGCGTAATACCAATGTCTCCAGTCAGGTCAACGAAGCCGTGGCCGGCTTTCAAAGGCAGGCCGAGCTGCGTCAGCAGCAGCTTCAGCAGGAGCAGCAAACGCTGATGGGGAAAATCCAGACGCTGACCGATCAATTGGCCGGGAACAAAGACAAGGCGAAGAGCGACAGTGATATCCCACTCGGTCTGGGCCTGGATGGCATGGGCGCCGGAGAAGGTGGCGCAGCTCCCGGTCAGGACGGGTTGATGTGGGTGGGACCGAAGGACATGAAAGAACCCGATCCGCGCAATCCGAACAGCGCCAAAGACGGCCCGCAGTTCCCGACGTCGTTCCTCTCTGATAACGCCATCACGCGCCAGAAAGCCGCCTATGAGCAGCAGGTAAAAGGCCGCACCAATGAAAAAAGGGCGGAGGAGAATGCCGAGCCGGTGTTTACCTTGCCTGAGAACTCCACTCTGGTGGGCAGTCGTGCCATGACGGCGCTGCTGGGGCGTGTCCCGATCAACGGCACAGTGACTGACCCTTACCCGTTCAAACTGATGATTGGCAAAGACAACCTGACAGCGAACGGCATCGAGCTGCCGGACGTGGAAGGGGCGATTGTCTCCGGGACGGCCAGCGGCGACTGGACATTGTCGTGCGTGCGTGGCCAGGTCAACAGCATTACCTTTGTGTTTGCGGACGGTACGGTGCGTACCCTGCCAAAACCCAACACCAACATGAATGCCAACGGCAGCAACAATAATGCCGGCGGTAATGCGAAGGACGTCAGTACCACCGCCGGTATTGGCTGGATCTCCGATGACAACGGTATTCCGTGCATCGGTGGGGAGCGTAAATCTAATGCCTCGACCTATCTGCCGACCATTGCCGCGTTGTCGGCCGCCAGCGCCGCCGGTGAGGGGATCAGCCAGGGGCAATACACCACGCAAAACAATGTCAATGGTATCAGCGCCACCATGACCGGTAATGCCGGCCAGGCGGTGCTGGGCAAGGCGCTGTCCGGCGGAATGAAAGAGGCCGCCGATTGGGTGCGTGAGCGCTACGGCATGATGTTCGACGCCGTCTACGTCCCTCCGGGCCAGAAACTGGCCGTGCACATTACTCGCCAACTGGCGATCGACTTTGAGACCAAAGGGCGCAAGGTACGTTACGACGGCTTTAGCCTGCCTGGCGAAAACGGTAGCAACGGCGGGCTGGATTAACGCGTCATTCAGAGGTGAAAAGGCATGCTGTGGCTCTGGCGTCAATGCGAAAGGATGAGTCGCCCACAGAGTTGGGCATTGGTCTTGCTGTCCAGCAGCGCGTTTTGGTTGGGTGTGCTGCTTATGCTTATAAGAGAATCATAATCATGCGGAAAAACTTATTTAACCGAGTCCTGGCTACCGCTGTCATCGTCAGCGTCATGGCATTGGCCGGCTGCTCGACGTCGAAAGAGGAAATGCTGCCACCGGGCGACAGCTCGATGCTGGAGTTGTGGCAGGGTGAAGATGGCGGCGGTTCGGCACGTAATGCGGTGGCGGCCCGCGACAGTCTGCGCCGGCCGCTCACCGACAGCGAACGCCAGGCGACAGCGGCGGATGATCGCAGTTACAGCCGCACGCAGGAAAGCGAAATCAGCCAGCAGTTCCCGCGACTGCCGAATCCCGACATGGTGATGTATGTCTTTCCGCATCTGGCGGACGGTAACACGCCGGTGCCGGGGTACAGCACCGTGTTCCCGTTCTACAGCCAGGTGCAGTATGCGATGCCGGGTGAACGGACGGAGGCTTACTGATGCGATTTTCCCTGTTTGATAAAAAACGCCTGACGCGCGAGAAGCCGACGGTACCGGCGACGGGTGTCCAGGACACATTGACTGCGAGCGAGGATGGCGTGCCGCTGTCCGTAGACGGGCGTGAGCCATTACGGCGCCCAGGCAAGATGACGGTAAAGGATGAGCAGCTGGTGTACCACGCTAATCCGTCCATCGTTGATTACCTGCCCTGGGCGGAGTTTCTCGACCGTGAGCAGTGTATCCTGCTCGATGATGGCGTATCCGTCGGGGCTGTTTTTGACATCACGCCGGTGGCTACTGAAGGGCGGACGGACGATCGTCTGGAGCAGATGCGCGATACGGTGGAGGATGCACTGCAGGACTCCTTTGATGAACATGACGACAACCCTTGGGTAGTGCAGTTTTTCTGCCAGGACGAGAACAACGTCGAGGCGTATATCGACAGGCTGCGACATTATGTCAAACCCCATGCCCAGGGCAGCGCGTTCACCGAAGACTGGCTGAAGGAAACCGAACGTCATATGCGCGGTATCGCCCGTCCGGAAGGCTTGTTCAAAGACACGTTGATAACAGACCAGCCGTGGCGCGGGCAACAGCGACGGACCCGCATGGTGGTGTATCGCTGGATTGGCAAGAGCAATCATGATCCGATGCCACCGATTGCCATGCTCAATCAGACCTGTGAGCGGGTGACCGGGGCGCTCGCCGGCGCAGGCGTTGCCTGCGTGCGCCAGAACGGGGCTCAGGTCCATGACTGGTTGCTGCGTCATTTTAACCCTAACCCGGAGTGGGTGGATAAAGCGACGCTGTACCGCGACGCCGCCTATTTTGACAGTCGTGACACGCCGGAAGGTGTCATGCCGGTGCAGAATGATTTTGCCGAGACCCTGTTGTTCACCCCGCCCGTATCCGATCCGGATCAGGGGGTATGGTGGTTCGATAACCAGGCGCATTGCGCCATTCCCGTCGAGAAGCTGCGCCGCCCGCCGGAGCCGGGCACCATCACCGGTGAAATGAAACGCGGCGAGAAGAAAATCAATGCGCTGATGGACCTGTTCCCGGAGGGAACGATGCTGTGCATGACCATCGTGGTGCAGCCCCAGGACACGTTGGAAAACGACTTTAACCGGCTTGCCAAAAACGCCGTCGGCGAAAATACCGAGTCCGGCCGCGTGCGCCAGGACGTGGCACAGGTGAAAGAGTTCCTGGGCAATCGGCATAAACTGTACCGTGCCGGTATCACCTTCCTGCTGCGTGCCGGTGATCTGACCGCGCTCAATCACAAGCGTGTCGATCTGACCAACGTGTTGCTTGGCGCCGGCTTGCAACCGGTTCGCCCAGAGTTTGATGTGGCGCCGCTCAATACCTACCTGCGTGCACTGCCGATGTGTTTTAACCCGGAGACGGACAAGAAACACTGGTACACCCGGCTGACCTGGGTGCAACACCTGGCGGGGCTCTTGCCGGTGACCGGCCGCGAAATCGGGACCGGTAACCCCGGTATGAGCTTCTTCAACCGTGGCGGGGGTACGCTGACGTTTGATCCGCTTAACAGGCATGACCGCAGCCAAAATGCGCACATGCTGTATTTTGGTCCGACCGGCGCGGGGAAATCGGCGACGCTATGTGCGACCTTATCGCAACTGATGGCGATACACCGGCCGCGGTTGTTTATCGCAGAAGCGGGCAACTCGTTTGGGTTGCTGGCCGATTACTTCGAGAGCCAGGGGCTCAGTGTGAACAAGGTGAGCATCAAGCCAGGCAGTGGTGTCTCGCTGCCGCCGTTCTCCTACGCGCATAAACTGGTCGATGATGTGTTAACGACGCTGGCCCTGAATGAAAATGACCTGCCGGACATCGATGACTACGAGGATGATGACAAGCGCGATTACCTGGGAGAAATGGAAATCTCGGCGCGCATGATGATCACCGGCGGCGATGCGAAGGAAGAGCATGAACTGAAACGCGCCGACCGCGCGATGATCCGTGAGGCGTTGCTGATGGCAGCGCGGCAGACCTATGACGAAGGGCGGCAGATGTTGCCGGCAGACCTGCAGAAGGCGTTGTACACCCTCTCCAAAGACGAGGGGAGTGATATCCGTAACGTACAGCGCCGGGCCAAAGCGGCGGAAATGGCGGAGTCGCTCGGGATGTTTACCCAGGCCGGCAGTTTTGAAGCAGAGCTGTTTAACCGCGAAGGTAGCCTGTGGCCAGAGGCCGATGTCACCCTGATTGACCTGGGGCATCTGGCACGTGAGGGCTATGAGGCGCAGATGGCGCTAACGATGGTTAGCCTGACCAATACCATCAACAACATTGCCGAACGAGACCAGTACTCTGAGCGGGATATCGTGTTCGCGGTGGATGAGGCGCACATTGTGACGGTGAACCCGCTGCTGGCGCCATACATGACCAAAATCGTCAAAATGTGGCGTAAGCTCGGGGCCTGGCTGTGGCTGGCCACACAGAACCTGAAAGACTTCCCTGACATTGCCGAGAAGATGCTGAATATGGCGGAGTGGTGGGTCTGTCTGACGATGCCGCCGGAGGAGGTCAACGACATTGCCCGCTTCAAGGCGCTGACCGAGGAGCAAAAGGTGGTGTTACTGTCGGCCAGCAAGCTGTCCGGCTGCTATACCGAAGGTGTGGTGCTGTCGAAAAAGCTCGAGGCGCTGTTCCGTGCGGTTCCACCGAGCCTGTATTTGGCACTGGGGATGACCGAGAAAGAAGAGAAAGCCGAGCGTCGCGCGCTGATGCAGGAGTTTGGTTGCAGCGAGCTCGAGGCTGCCCGCAGGGTGGCGCAAAAGCTTGACCGCCTGCGCGGCCTGGCGGTGAACGCGGAGGCTCGGGCTGTATGATGACCCATCTGATGAAAGCCTGAACTGTCCTCCCGAGTTTGCTTTTACGCCGAGAGTTGCCGTGTTTACGGACTCTGAGATCCTTGACAATGACCTGCCTGGATGGCGTCAGTAACCCGATTAAAGTCGAAGATGCCCGGTATATTAAGCCCCATGACTTCCCCGTCACTGAACGGGGAGTCACGAGTATTATCAGGTCACGATATGGACGGCATTTTGAATGAGCGTCTCTACTTTCACCTCAACAGGTGTCAACAGATCCACGTCAACACCCGGTACTGGGTTTGGGGAAGTTCTGTCTCAAGTTCCGCAATACGGCGCTTGTAAAACCAACGGAACAGGCTTGATTTACGTCGAACCAATTCGCTCTTTTGTTTTGACTCTTCTGCAATTGCTTCTTGTAAATCAGCTTTTACCTCTGCTCTTTGCTCTCGTGCTTTGGCAATCAAATCTCGTAAAGGTAAAAGGGATGTGCTTGTCAGAACTTCAACAGAAGCGCTGGAAATTTCATTCATGCCGGCTTGGGGCATGTAAATTTTGGCGTTGGAAGGAATGTTATTTGGCACTACCTTAGGTATCTCGAAATGAGATTCTGTAGAGGACGGATTTAGTGAATTGGTAACTGGGCGCTTATCTTCGTAGGGCAAGTTAGGTGTTGTATACGATAAACCAGAACCAGGTAATCCTACTGTTGCTCTAATTCCTTTTTGTCCAACATTGACTGTTGCACCCGGCACACCAATGCTCGCGTTTATTCCACGCTTACCAATGTTGAGGCGTACGCCGGGGAAAAGAGTAAATGTTTGTCTTAAGCGGAGAGACATAAGGTAATCCTTGTGTGGTAATACACGCTAAAGTTCGAAGTTTTCTTTATATGAACATCAAGCCGATATATAAGCTGAATCCTTAGCTTATCCCCGTACTGGATTAAACAGTTGATTATCATTTAAATACAGCGATAAGCCTGCTTCTTCGCGAGTGATTTTCATACTCCACTAACATAATTTCCATAGAAATTATGTTGATGATAACCAAAGTTAACTTGTGGTAAGTATTGTTATAGCTCTTAATACCTATGAATAATTGCCAGAAATTTCTGCGCGCTTACCATGAAAGATGCTCCCTGCCTGAATCCCTCATTCTGACAGCGTAGGTGATGCTTGTTTCGGCTAATCGACTTTCAGTGATCCATATTTTTACTAAGATTAATCTGGGCGCGGATGAATCCCGCCTTTTCATAATTTTTTTAAAGGAGATTACAATGGAACATGTAAAAGAAACGGAACTGAACAGGCGAGTCTCGTGGGGCAGTATCATTGCAGGCGTGGTAACGGTAATGGCAGTGTCCCTGTTGCTGACCACACTTGGGTCCAGCCTGGGTTTTTCAATGCTTTCACCTTTGTCTGACGATGTAATTAACGGTGCTGGCAAGGCTGTTCTGATCTGGTCAGTTATCTCGATAGTGCTGAGTCTGGCCTGCGGCGGTTTTGTGGCCGGCAGGTTGGCGGGCGCGGATGGAACCATCCATGGATTTCTCTCATGGGCCACATCTCTGCTTGTTGCTTCCGTGCTGGGCTTCGCTGCCGCTGGCGGCATTCTGCACATGGCGGGAAGCGCCGTTGGCGCGGCAGCATCTGCCACAGGTTCTGCTGTGAGTGGACTGGGCAATGCCGCAGGAAAAGCGTCTGGCGCAACAGCAGATATCGCTCAGAATATTGCTGACAGGTTTGAACTGAACACTCAGCTCACGGCCCCGCAGGTGGACGGGCAGGTGCTGGATGCATTGCGCAAGAGCAACATTAAAGAGCTTCAGCCGGAGTTTCTGCAGTCCCAGCTTCAGGCGGCGGGGAGTGACATTGCGGATTCGGTTAAAGATTTGGCTGTCAACCTGGGCAACAGCGACGCCATTATTGATAAGCTAAGCGGTAAACTGAAGTCACGGGCGGAAGCGGTCAGCAAAGGTGTCGACAGGAATGAGGTGAAAAAGGCGCTGGCAGAAAATACCCGTCTGTCACCGGAAGAGGCGGACAGGGCTGTCGATAACTTCATTCAGGCGCGTGACAAAACCGTTCAGGAGGTAAGCGACCGTATGACTCAGCTCCAGAGTCATCTGAACGATGCGAAGGCGCAGTATGCGGAATTTAAAAAGCAGGCAAAAGAGAAAGCAGACGAAGCCGCCAGCGCGGCTGCAAAAATCGCACTGTGGTCATTTATCGCTCTTCTGGTGGGGGCTGTTGTCAGTGCGCTGGCCGGTTTGTGGGGGGTAAATACTCATCCTGCATACCGGAAAATTAGGGCCTGAAAGAAACCGGAGGGCATAATAATTACACCGGCATTCCGGTGTCCTTTTCTGATGTGTAGTTCACCTCCGGATTCAGTATAAATAAAAAGGCCTGCGGGTAAATCCGCGGGCCTTTTTATTTATACTGACCCGCCCTGAATCGCACGCATCAGTTGCTTCTGCTCCCATCCGTAAGGGGAAATAATGCTGTAGTTCCCTGTTTGTATATTTCTCTCATCAGGGCCCGCGACGATACGCGCTACCTCCTTATTCAGGCGTTCTCCTCGCCAACCATAAGCCGCCAGTCGCTTACGGATACGTGCGATGTGAAGTGGTCAACTAAAACTGGCCGCCGCTTTAGAGTTTCTCCAGTATTGATTTCCCGGGGGATTACTCCCAGAACGCCCAGCTTCTCCTGTGTAAGTCAGGTACGCTTACCTGCACTAGGTGAAAAACTTCCTGTCGAACTCTTCCACAAGCGGCATAGCCTCGATCAGCAACTCCCGACCTTTAGCTGTCAGCAGGATCCGCTTAGCTCTCGTGTCGGCGGTAGCTGCAGGCCGCTCGATCAGGCCGTTCTCTTCAAGCCGGGTCGCGATCTGCGAAATATGCATTCGGTCCAGCCCGAGAAAGTCGACGATTTCCTGTTGCGTCACTTCCTCGGCGTTACGCGTCATCCATCCGCAAACCGCCAGAACCGCGAACTGAGGTTGTGTCAGACCCAATGGGCGCAACTGGGCATTCAGCTCACGCTGCCAGCGCATGAAATCACGCCATAAGGTGAAACCCGGGCTTTTCTGCGGTCCAGAAAAGGCCGAGACCGATGTCCAATCCAGTTGCCCCTCGCTTACAGTCACTTTCCCTGTGCCTCACTGGCGCGCTTCAAGCCTGCCAGTGTCTTGGGAAGGGTCTGGGCGATCCCCTTACCAATGAGTTGGCGGAATAAAAAAGCAAGCGGCCCTGTGAAACGCACCCAATGCGTGACGGTGGTTCGATTTTCGTCGCCTTCCAATTCGTGTCCGAACTGCATACGACAAAGCGGCAGGCGGCTCTCGATGGTGAAAGACCTGTTCGGTACGACTTCAGCAACGTGGATGTTCGACTTAGGGCCTTGCCGAGGCTTCAACCACCCGGAAACGCCGAGGTGCAGTCCCGGAAGGTGTACCGCTGACACCTCGCTGTCCCATATGGGCCATGAGTGGATGTTTGTATAAAGTGCAAAGATCTTGCTTGCGTGGGCATTAATTTCGATGCTGTAAACGACGCTCATTTGTGGATTCAACTATATTGTAAATGTATTTACAATATAGTTGGAGTAAATCATAAAAGCAATAATGACCTCTGTTCCGGATGGCTGTTTTGTTGCCTAGTGGAACACCTGATCCCTTCCCAATATCGATGCCAGGTTAAATCAGTCAACCCGGCAAACCTCAGCAGAATGCTTATGTTGAGCGATACGACCGGACAGTGCATTATGACTGGCTGGGGCAGCACCTGTTTTCCTCGCTGGACGAATTGCAGGGCTATGCCACGCGGTGGCAATGGTTGAACATCCGAATATGGCATTGAATGGCTTCACGCCGATGCAGCATATTCAACGCATGACCTGATTCTACTTATCATCTCCGTTCCCCTGCATTCTCTACCTGTCCTGGCCGACAGCGGTGTACCCGAACCTGCTGATATCGCCGGCGGCCATGTTACTGGGACTGGCCATTACCGTGACCATCGCATCGTTCAAAAAGTATTTATAGTCAGCAGTCATCGATGATTAGATAGGTTGCGTGCACGGGACCATGAACCCCCACGACTTTCATTTTTTCGATATGCTGGATCGTATGTTGGTATTGCGCTTCCCAGTCTATAAAAATAACAGAAAAACGCCGGCTACGTTTTCGGGCGACTTCTGCCGTCAAATGGTAGAGAACGGTCGAATCTTTGCCCCCAGAGAATGATAGACAAATATTCTCAAAGGTATCAAAAACCCATGATAACCTTCTCTTTGCTTCAGATAAAACATCATTTTGGATGTATATTTTTGCGTATCTATTACTCATAATTCATTTACAAATAGGGTAAGCAGATAGACGTAAAAGGCAATGCAGGCCCCACCCTAGTAATAAGACCTGCATTGCAAGGTGGCAATGGATTTAATAGAGGTATAATTATCATGACACTTAACGTGTCGTATATAAATATATCGTGGCAACTGTGTTGGGTCAATAAAAAATGGTGTTTTTTTCATTGATTTTTGGGAGTGATATTAATTTATCTAATTGTGTTGCGGGTTCATCGGCAAGATATAATTTGGGTGGGCGCGAAAGCAGAGAACAGCAATCAGGACTGTTTTTACAGTCCTGATTGTCGTCACCATTTAAGATGGATGTTATGTCGTATTAGAAGATAGTATAGGTGACTGTAACAAGTGATTGAACCTTTCCTGACGTAATATTTTGCCCAGGAATTTGTGCATAACGTGCCGTCAGGCCCATATTGCTCTTAGTGGAATCTACAGTTTTCATTTTAGTATGTCCTGCCTCTATCGGAGAGCCGTTTTCATCAATAAATTGAATGCCAACACCTGTTGCCGGACTGGTTGATGCTATATTGGAAAAAATGGTTCTATCATTCGTCGTTGTTGCACCGTCAAGTGTATACCTTACTGGCGTTGGGGCCTTGCAAGATATAAAGGGAGGGAGTGGTGCACTCCCAGGGAAATTAGGTAAAACGACGTTCACATAAGGTTGCGCTTCACAAACCCCCTGGATAATCAGGTCATTCCTGGCAATAAACCGCAGTTCGAATTCCCTATCACTACTTGCTCCCCCAGTGGTAGATTCTTTTAAAAATTTAAGCGCACCAACTACGTCTCCTTGACGAATAAATACCCCTACATAAGGAACTGATAGGGTAGCAAACAAGCGACCGGGTATGGGTTGCCATATTCCTGGTTTGTAGACGGAATAATAAAAAGTGTCTTGCAATAATGGGAAATTAAGACCTTTCCATCTATCAAAATCAAGGCCTGCAATGGCATATTGTTGTAATTTTGGGGTAGTAGTACTACCCCTTAACACTTTGATGTAGTCAAAGTTTCTTCCCGAAGAATCCTCATTCATACATTGAAGAACATCTTCTATATTAACAAGCGTAAATGTTTGTCTATCACCTACGAGCTGCGTAGGGAGATCAACATAAACGTCATAGCTTCCATGATGGAATTCCTGCCCGGTCTGACGGTTCTGGCAAAGCATTGCCTGAGATTCTGCCGCATACATTAGTAAAAATAATGTAAGCAGAAAATAGCTCAGGGTATTTATACTCTTGAAGTTACGTAGAATATTATGCATAAGTATAGGTCACAGTAATTTGTGTGTTTATACTCCCCGCACCAGCATTACCTTGACTTACAGCACGGGCTTTAAGATTGAACGTTGCATTGCCATTCGTTACCGTTGCTCGCTCTTGCGAGCCTGGTTTTACTTGGTTGTTAGAATTCGCATCCATAAGTTCAATCATAACATTACTGGCATCCCCATTGTTCTTGTAGTAATCGGTTTGCTCAGCAGTGCCATTATAAGTAGCCGTAACCGTGGTCATGTTCTGACAGTTTTGCAGTGTCAAATCGAATGTTTTCCAGTTGGAATAACTATTGTTGTTAATCAAATCTGATGTGTACAACGTACCAAGGTCAACAGTTGCATTTGTGGGTACAGTACATGAACGCTGCACAACTTGTCCGGTTACAGTAATCGTTGTTTGTGCGTGAGCCACAACTGAATTTGTTAGCATTCCAGTCACAAGTAATATTTTCAACGCAGTTTTCATTTTTTTATCCTATTGGTAATTAAGTACGAAATTTACGACGGCATCCACATCTCCTGCAGTTACAGGGATATCAGTTGATTTTAATTGTGCATAGAATTTAAATGTTTGGTCCCCCGGTGTTAATGGGGTGTTAAATGGCGTATTTAATGCCAACTCATTTTTGTTGTTATCCAATAGTTGGATGCCTAAACCTTTTGTTCCGGTGTGGCTGTCAATTTTTACCAGTGCCGGGTTTTGATTGTCGGCTACCCCTTGAAATGTAATGTCTACCGACCGAACGGCATTCCCACAGTTTACCAGACTAATATCAAATCCAACGGGGGCGGTTTTCTCGCCCACAATGTTGAACTGTCGGGCGCTATATACTCCAAGATTTACAACCCTCCCTATTGAATCCACAGATACATTGCAGGTGTTGTTCTGTATGTTTCCTGTGATATTGACAAGAGCGCTGGCTGCATACCCCATATTAATGGTTGTCAAGCCAGCGATCATGCAACAGGTGAGTATGGAAAACTTTAAATATATTAACCCAGTTCTCATTTATGCATCCCTTCACCTGCAATTAACCGTAATGTTGCTTAATATCTCTTTTTGACTACTTTTAGGCAGTTTATAACTGGCATGGCACTGATCTTTAAGCCCGTTGCCCCATTTTACGTTGACTTTTCCGGATAGTGGCATTCCACTCAGATAAACCTGCCCATTGTCTCCGACAATACTCCCCCCTGAGTTTTCTGTTGCGACAACAGCGCCAAACGGAACGGGTTTTCCATTCCTTTTCAGCGTCATCAAGACTTTCACACCTACGCGGGTCTTGTAATCTGCCCTGACAACAGCGCCACGTGTAGGCACAACGGTAACCACCGAGTTTTCAATATCTACATTTGGAGCCAGTGTATTTGTATCCAGAGCAACCCGATTTTCACGATAATCTATTGCATAAGGCACGACAGAATACCCTCTCCAGTCTGTTGATATACCGGTCTGGTTTTCTATTCGAGTGTTAGCAGCTCCCGGCGCTTTTACGAGGATCATTGTATCCCCCATCGGTTGGCTCAGTGTCACGCCATTAGCATGAGCAAGGAGCCCACCACTCAGGCCATAATGGAATTGCTTAAAATCACTTCCATGACTGTACCCGACATTCACATTGCCATATCCTCCACGATAATTCATCGAGGCATACCCTGTCTGATGACTGTCTTGGTACCCATTATGGGTATATCCACTTTGGACACTGTATCCCAGGTTATTATCCGGGAGTAATGTTCCGTACAGTCCGGCCATACTGGTCGCCTGCCCGTCTTGTTGCCATGACTGGCTGAAACGGGCATTTGCTGTCCTCCATTCGGATGTATTGTCTGAGCGCATCCATCGACTGAATGGAATATTCACATCAAACGATAACATTCTGTCAGTTCCGTCCTGCCAGGCGTTCTTCGTTAGACTGTAATTCAGGGACCAGTTGATATTACCTACCGAAGAATTGAATCCGGCGTTCAATTGATGGTCAGTTTTCTTCGATCCCCAGTATGTTTGATGACTGCCACTTAAATATAGTGTTGATGATGCCCCCGCCTGTTGACTGATGCTGAGTTGTAATCGGCCACGCTTTTTATAAGCAAGGTTATAATAGTCAGTGTATTTGGGACGGATCTGGATGTCCCCGTCCTGGGTGGCGACACTGTAACCGTTCATTTTCTGATGTGCGGTATCAGAAAAATTGAAATATCCTTGCGTAGAGTACCGATATCCGATCAACTGTACACTGGTCCCCGTTTCTGGTAGTGCTTTGTTGTAAAGAAAACGGTAGGACTGACCATTATTATGGCTATCATCAGGCAATACGGCATTAGCCTGAGTGGCATCCAGAGACATTGCCCCCATTCGTCCCATATTTTTAGCGACGCCCAGGTTAAAAGCCCGATAACGCTCCGCTAAATGCAGACCGCCATAGGCTGTCCAACCGTCAGAAAAACCGTAGCTAAGCGTCCCCTGAGCAAAACCGGGCGTGTCCAGTTGAGTATTGCCACTTCGGAATTCGCCTGCATTGAGGGAATACTTTGCCTGCCCCTCGCGCTGCAGAAGAGGTACCGATGCCCACGGAACACTAAATTGCTGAATACTTCCGTCAGTTTCTTTTACCATAACCTGTAAATCACCGCCGCTGCTTGCCGGATAGAGGTCACTGATGACAAACGGCCCAGGCGGTACAGTGGTTTGATAGATTTCATATCCGTTCTGTTTTATGCTCACCTGCGCAGTGCCTCGCGCAATACCGCGTATTGTTGGCGCAAATCCTCGTTGGCTGTCAGGAAGCATATTCAGGTTTGACTCCAGCTTGATCCCTCTAAAATTGAAACCATCAAAAATATCACCTGACGTGTAACTATCTCCCACAGTCAAGTGGGAACGGAGCGGAATGACATCTCTTTCTATATAAGAGTTGACATGCTGCCATCGGCTTTGGGTTCCTGCCCGTCCATTGTTGTAACTCCAGTTTCTGTTATCGCGAAGACGCCAGGCACCAATATTAAAGCCGCTTTGCAGGCTAAGATAAGCACTCTCACCGCTACCTATATGACCATTACGGGAACGACTCCCGTTAAAATCATAATTAATCATGGCCGCTGTTATGCCATTGTCCCAGAATTCCGGCGCGATATATCCCCGGGCCTTATTCGACATAAATACCTGAGGGACCGTTATATTTAATCTCTGTAGGCCAACATCAAAATTATATGTTGAACCGTTTATCATCGAGGTCAGCAACATGCATACATCAGGCTCCAGCTTATCCATTCCCGGAACTGAATACTTGTTTACCCCCATCGATTCAATTTGGGTGGGGGTAAGGCACGGCATGAGTTTCCCTTCCTTTGACGGCTGAAATTCAATATCCTGGGTTGAGATGTATACGTCGTTCATATAAACATCTACCCGATATGTGCCGGGTGGGACCTCTTGACCACGTGAAAATGCAGATAAATCAGCAACGACGTCCGGATCGTCAGACAAAAAACGTGGATTAAAATATAATTCTGCACGCGCGGCAGATATGCTCATACCAATAAAATAGGCTAATGAGATAATGCGAGCCGTTACTCTTTTTTTATGCAATATACGGGCGTTCCGGATTTTTTTGGAATGAAACAAAACCCACTTACGACTGTACAAAATAAATCTCCCTAGCGTGCTTATAGTTTGTTTGGGCTAACAGGAGAGCACTTACTCTATTAGCCCTTTTCGCGCTGATGTAATGGCACCATAATCGTTGATGGTTTTATAGGTAATATCGCCTCCTGCACCTACCCCGGAAGGGATGGAAACGGAGGTTTTGCCCATTGGAGGCACAATTGTGTGCTCTAAGGCTTTACCGTCAATTCTCAAATCCGTAACAGTTAAATAATATGGCGTAGGATTATTTAACACCAGCTTGTCCTTTTGGATAGAAAAACGAAGCTTCTCAGACGCTTGCTCTGGTGCAATAGCCAACCCTTTTGGGCGATAATAAAGTTTAATTCTGCTGACAATGGCAAATTGCAGATAGTTTTCATTTTCTTTGGCTTTATCAAGAGCGGGTATCGCTTTTACATTGATCCAGAATAAGCTCTCGCGATCTTTAGGGAGCGTATCATTTGAGGAATCAATGATCCTCAGCGTATTCTCCTTCTTTCCCATCATTGAAAATAACGGGGGTGTAATAACAAAACGGTTATCTTTTTTCCCTTCGGCATTTTCAATCCACGACTGAATAAGGTAATTGCCTTTGTCGTCATTATTCGTGACGGCAAGCTGTACCTGCTTTTGTTCTGCCGGGTAGATAACTCTGGTTGCACCAAGTGCAACACCTGCATGACTTTGAGGTATCGAAAGGAAAACAAAAAAAGTTGCCACGATGGCCTTTATATTTATAGCTCTAATCATTTTTATCTTTACCTTAATAATTGTCCGGTCATTACACTGTTTTATTCACGAAAAATGTATTCTATTTGTTACTCGTAAGTTAAAAAGAACCATAATTGACCGTTTGCTTTCCCTCCCATAACAGGATACTGAATAGCTTTGTACCGGGCTAAAAGATGTAACGTAACCGGACCGTCGACTATCCTTTTCCAGAATTTTGGAGGATGGTTTAGCTTTATTGGTCGTTCATGTTCATCAAAAAAGGCTATTGCGATATTATTTGAATAATCTTGCTCGTTATTAACCGCCAGTAAGTCTGGCTCCCGGCTGTCAGCAACCCCATGAAGTGAAATCCCCACATGTTGACTAACAGAGGTACTACAGTTCTGCAAATGTATATCAAAATGTACGGGTTCGGAAAATGCACCGGCAGCATGGAAATTATTACTACTAATTTGCCCCATTGACACAGTCATTTGTTTATTTTCTAAGGCAATACTGCATGCTTCCTCGATGACCTCCCCCTGAAACTGCATATTCCCACCGGGAAGTATGACATGCCAGCGGTTTCCTGCTTGTGCAGTCGCAGATAATAATAACAACAACATCAGCAGGCGTGATATGAATATATTCATTCAATAGCTTCCATCTCGTGATGGACGGATTAGAGATCGTCCCTGATCCGAAAACGTCCTTGTTTATTCATTTACTTACTGATATTCAACTTTAAAGGCTGCATCAGCGTTTGCAGTACCTGCTGTTGCCTGACCAGTTGCATAATAAACAGCCTGGAATGGAATTTTATTGGTTCCATCAATTAGTGTATGTGCAGCACTGCCAGCACTGCCATCAACCATTACAGGCGCACCGGTAGCATCCAGGATCTGAACCCCAACATTTGTTGCACTACCTGCAGCAGAACTCTGCAATGCCAGTACATCCGTTTTGCCTGGGACAGACACACCGTCAAATCGAATTGAAGCGGTACTTGAGACGGTAGTATCACAGTCATTCAGTTCAATATTAAACCCAACAGGAGAGCTTTTATCGCCATCAGTTGCGAGTTTGGCTGTGCGAACTTGCCCAAGCAAAACGGTTTGATCGAACGAGTTCGTATTTACAGCACAAGCGGCATTGACCACATCACCTTTAAAGTGGACGGTACCACCATTGACGGTAGCGGCAGAAGCATTCATTGCAGCGCCAAGAGTTAATGCCGAAATCAAACCTGCTAAGGGGATCAATTTAAAGTTCATACAAAATCCTTTCTAATTAAATGACTTTAGGTCAAAAGAAAATAAAACATGGTAAATTATTGAATGCACAAACAAATTACCATGGGGTTATTCTCCCAATGAGATCTTTATGTTAATGTGTGGTTAATTTTTCGAAACGGTAAATCCTCCTTGGTTCTTGTTATGTGATTCTTGGTAATATGGAATTAGCTTCAATACTACCTTATTGACATTGGCTAACCGGGCTAAACTCAGACTAAAGTAACCATTATTAACACCGTATCGTTCTACAACATGTTTCCTCGTGAAGCCGAAAACAAGATAATCCTTTAGAGCCAGGATTACCTTTTCACTATGCATTGATGATATTTCTATCAATAGCCAGAAATGTTCTTCTGTTAACTTACCGGGTTTTAACTTTGCGTTCCTCAATTGATATGGCAACGCATGATCCTCCTATAAGATTAGTTGTGGTTGCTTATATCCCCTGCGTTTGGCATTCCGATTTTTCCCAAAAATTATAATCATAATTTTCATTTTTTAAACCACTTCATAATGTTTTGTTATTTATATTTTTTCTGGTTTTATATTCCTTATATCGATATCGAAGTGGAGAAATGTGCCGTTAGTTTGTGTTTTTGTGGTGTTTAAGTTTGAATTATTGTTTTTTTTGGCTTTGAGTGTTGTTTATTGTTTTGTTGTTTTTTTTATGGAGGTTTATATATAACGTAAAGAATAGAAAATATATAAAGACAGTGCCCGCAACTATTATGAGGTGTTCTAACTCTGCCCTCACGAGAAAGAGTGCAGCGCGTGAGTCACCACGCAGAAAATCCCCAGCGATTCGGGGTGAATGGGGGGGAGGCCGGGTTCATTGGCGCTAGCTCCTGCCGTCATGAAGCAGGGTTGACTACAAAGCTAATAATTCGGTAGCGTTTACGGGAGGTTGGTGAGGATATTAACTCGTCTCGTCAGGGGCAGGAAAAAGAAGGGGAGAATATGCTTTATCTGATTGTTGGACTTTTCATCGGTGCAAATATTGGCGTGTTGGCCGCCGGGTTGTGTCGGGTATCAGGAAAAACCAGTGAGGATTTAAGTTAATGGGTAAAAAGGAATGGCTTTTGAGATTAAGACGTTGTACTCGCCAGGAAACGCTGGAAAAAGTCATTGAATCTGCCCGACACAAAGTAACGAAAGCTGAACTTGAAGCGTTCAATTCTGCGGTTGATCACCGGCTCGCTGAAATGGCGATGAACAGACTGTATGACAAAGTGCCCGCCAGTGTCTGGCGGCACGTTAAATAACTGATGCGTCTCACCTCGTAGCATCTGAATTTTCAACTACCAGCCTCACACATCTTTTGTTAATAACAATCTTATCGGGGTTCTGTGGTCATTTCTGCAATAACACACGCTAAGGAAAAGTGAAGTTCCTGGGATTAAAGCTCAGCGCCCTGTTACGGAGTTCGCCAAGTTGGAAAAATGGCGGGGGCAAGAGCATGGTGGCTTTCCCCTTTGTTGAGAATGGCGTGTGATCTGCGACGTAAACGAGTATCAAGTAACCAGTCAAAGATGAAAATAGAATGTTCTATGCACCCTTTCACAAAGGGCCAGGTTGAGCCGATTTTGTTTGGGGGACGCTGCCAGCTTTTTCAGTATGACCGACGGTGGTACCAGGTCTGCTCCGATCGAAGCTTTAAGCCGCAGAACCGCATCCCAGAGTTGTTCTAAACATCCATTCTTGCCCTGCCAGCAATAGGGCATTAAGTTGTCTGTACTCTTATGAGGGAGTAATTACGTACAGTCTGCGACTATTCTTTCCAGTCCCTCCCTGTCTGGCCATCAGCGCATACTGGTGGGGCGGGAAAGCATCATTCTCAGGCTCAGCCTGCCACACCGATTAAACCGCTTCACCACGCCTGTCATGTTCCTTGGCCGACAGGGGGGAACTGTCACAACATACTGTTCTTTTAACGAGCGGCAAATAAATTATTTACCGCATATCGATATGATATGTCCAAATTATTCAACAATGATAACATAACCATATCAGTGATCTGGATTATAATATCACATTGTTCTTGGTTCATTTCTTTTGTGATAAAATGACTGTGCATATTATTATATGCAGTACATTCTTCCTCTGAGGCATGACTTCCGCTTAAATACGGGAGTAGAATGTTATGTTTCTTTTCTGCCTGTAAAGCGACTTCCCCGACATGGGAAAAAAAAGCCTTTCCACTTAACTCAAGTATCATCATAAACCAGAATCTGATAAGAGGATCTCTGTGTTTTAATCCACACAAAGAGAACTTAACAATATTTTCTCGGTGTGTATCCATATCTGCATTAAGGAAAATAAACTCAAGAGTATCACTGGCAGTCCAGCGTAACATATCATCAAGTTGCAGTGACTTCCAGTCGTTATAAAATAAACGACTGTGTTCTGCCAGATGAGCGGCATAATCATTTATAATAATTTCACTTTCTGAGTCAGGCTTCTCATAAGTAAAAACATATTTATTAATGTCTCGGTATCCCATAATGTCAACAATCCAAAGAGGAATAAAACTTTTTAATTTTAATTTTGGATCTATTGGAGAACACATTAGCCATTTATAAAATGGATGATTGGATATTTTATCCAAATAATTGTTTATATATTCAATGTTTTTATTGTTGTTGTTTTTATGTTGAATAACGAAGTCAGGGTATAGTGGTGTCACGGCGTTTTCTACAGGTAATGATTTCGAAAATGCTGGGACTCTATTCTGAAGAACATAACTGGATAGATAATTATAAAAAGCATCATGAATCCCTTCAAATATACAAAACATCCGCCGTGACAGCGCAACCATTCTGTCATAATCATCCGGGGACAGCACTATATTTTCAAAAACGCCCTCTGATTTCCATACATGCCCATTCTCGAGTTCAAGGTGAAAAGTCCCAAAATAACGGAGTGATATACCTAAATGGCTCGCAACCTGATCGGCAAGAGGGCTAATTTTTGAGAAAAATATATTTCCACAAGTTTCTCCTGATTCTGAATGCGAATAACGGAGTATGGGATTATCTTCATCATCCACACAGAGCTTCATAAAATCTATGCCATACTTTCGGAAATACTCCATTTCAGGGCTAATAAACAACCAGTATAAAATATCACTCGCTTTCCAGTCCAGTTTGTCATCTATATATAGTTTTCTCCAGTCTTCCAAAAATAGTCTTGAATGTGTTTCGTCCTCTATTGTTCCCCCATTTATAACAGATTTAAACACAGTATCAGTTTTCTCAAACCGGATAACCCATTTATTCATGTCTCTAAAATTCATTATGAAGTGAGCCATAACAGGCGCAAACAACAGTTTATCTTTTAACGCGATACTATCAGAACTGATCAAGTCATAAAAAGCGTGTTGTTCAAGTTGTTTTCTCTGTTCATCTCGAAACTGATAAAATTTCATCATACATACACTCCTTTTATTTAATGATAAATTGTATATAGTAGAACCATACGGCTCGTGTTATCAGTAAAAGTATATTTTTGAAAATGGATTTACATGTGTTAACTAATTATAATATCCACAGCAAAGGAATGAAATATTATGATTGTGAAAATTTAACATAGCGCACAGAATTTATATCAAATGTAAAGATAAACATTTACTAACGTTCAACAATATGAAACACATATCCATCAGCCGACGATATGCGCCTTGTCACCTAACTGAACTGATTTGGTGACTGTTCCTACTCGGATCAGTTACTGCCCGGATTCAACGAACTTACAGAGCAAAAGGTTACGCGCAACGGGAAATGATATCTCAACGTCCGTCAAGCCCTGCACGCAGGGCTTTTTTAGTCTCAAATTATGCTTTCATTCGAGCTGAATCACTATCTGATAGTTTGATTGGTGAAATTTTGTTAGTTTTCTTTATTGAGTGATATCTGCTCTTTTATGAAGCTATATGGTTTTTCTATTTCTGATTAATTTTGAAATATTTTTCTGGAATAATAATACATTGATTGCTTCCTTGTTGAATAAACAGATACCCTTTCTTTCGATGCGTTTTTTATGTTGTGCAAGAATACTCTGGAATTACCAACATTTATGATTTGCTAAATGCATGAGCGATTTATTTTTTATCCGCATTTTAAATTCATTCTCACAAATTTCTGATGAGTGATTTTCCCTCATTTTTTTATCATGAAACCATAAAGGTAAAGTAGACCCCAAAAATAGCGACAAGTGTAAATATAGTTACTGAAAAATATTTCGCCATTTCCTGAATGCTGGGATTATCAGATGCCAGAAAAATTAAACCTATAGTTCGGTATTGACACCCCAAAAATGCTGAATAAAATAACTGTTGCAAATTTATACAGTTAAGCTATGAGTACGCGCCCTAAGTCCCGCCAACTTAGGACGGCGGAAAATGGGGGCTTGTGCCCATTAGAAAAGACCTTATGTATGGGAGGCTTGTGTTCTTAAGGAGGGTTTTATGTATAAATGGTACGTTTTATACTGCAATAACCAGGACGTTGAACGCATAACCCGAAGAGTCGAGGGGCTGGATATAGCGGTGTTTTGCCCCCGTTATATTAAAGTCACGCCGCGAAAGGATTGCCGGACGGTCCGTAAGGAAGAGAAGGTGTTATTTCCGAATTATCTTTTCCTCTACTTTGACGTCAACATAACGCATACATCAACTATCACATCTATTCCAGGTGCACATGGTTTTATCCGCTTCGGCTCAACACCCTGCACCGTCCCCAAATCAGTGATAACAGCGATTGAATGCGCCCGTCTGATGGCACTCAATCCTGATGAAGATGCTATCGAGTGCCGAAACATCGCCCCGCATTTGCTGGCAAAAATTCAAGAACTCTCTCTTATAAGGTCTCCGCTCCTACGCCAGGTAGCCTTTTCAAAACTACTCCGAAACCAAAACCACTAACCAGCCTTAGTGCCGTATCAGGCCGCATTCGCGGCTCAGGTGCCGGGGTACTGCAATCCCCCGGCGCGTTTCTTCACCAAAAACAGCATCACACGGAAAATTTATGATGAAATCAATAAAAAACACTTTAGTCGGACTGCGTCCGGTTGCAATCGTTCTCACATCATTCTTTGCACCCACGGCGGCGCAGGCCGGAGGAATTACCGTTAAAAACGGCAATATTGTTCAGGACAACTCAACTGCAAGTGATTACACCTCGGATTCAGTGGCACTTGGCAACAGTCATCTTTCTGGCTCACTCAGTAATCGGGGACGGGTGCCGCTTAAAAATGCCTTCGCGGCAGGCAACAGCAGGGTTGACTACAACGCCGGTAATTCGGTGGCGTTAGGTAACAGCAGCGTAGACATACATTCGCAGAATGCCATTGCTGCAGGTTCGAGTCAGGTAGGGAAAAATGCCAGTCAAAGCACAGCCATCAATAAAAGCACTGTAGGTGAAGGAGTGAAGGGGGCTATGGCAGCCGGAGAGAGTAGGGTTTCATCGGGCGGCCATTATTCGGTGGCGCTTTCAGGCAGTAAAGTCGAGGGCGATGGGATTGTCAGAAACTCGCTGGCGACAGGTCAGAGTGAAGTCACGGGGAAATATTCGGTGGCCCTGACGGACAGCAGAGTTAACGCCGTGGGTTCGATTGCTACCAACAGTTCACGCATTGAAAGCGGGGCTGACGGCTCTGTCGCTCTGGTCTCCAGTCGCGTCGGCAAAGATGCCACAAGGGCGGTAGCTATTGGCAGTGCTCAGGTTTCTGCATCCAGTGGTGTTGCCATCGGGCGGGGGGCTCTGTCGGGTCATAAAAACAGTGTTGCCCTGGGGGCGGAAAGCCAGACGGACAGGGAGAACTCGGTGTCTGTCGGTAATATTAATCAGACCAAAAACATCACACATGTTTCCGACGGCAGGGGCGATACCGATGCCGTCAACAAGCGCCAGTTGGACAATGTGGACAGGAAAGCAGAGCGGGCGACGGTCATTTCTCAAAAGGCCAGCAGCGAAGCCGGCAACGCGGTTGCTCAGTCAACAACAGCCCTCAATATTGCGACAGTTACCGCTGAATCACTGGAGAAAGAAACGCAGGCACGGATGGCGGGGGATGCCGCCACGCTGGCGGCGGCCAACGCGCATAGTGACGCGAATGATGTAAAAACACTGAATAGTGCCAGGGAGTACACAAATGTCCGTGAGAAAGTCATCAAAAGTCGCACCGATGGTCTGATTAAGCGCGAACAGGGCGCTCGGGTGAAGGGTAACGCCGACACGCTGGCATCCGCGAAAGCCCACAGCGACGAAAATGACGTGAAGACGTTGGCGGTCGCGAATGCGCATACCGACAGCAGCGTGAATGCTAGCAACCAGCGTACGGACGGGCTGATAGCGACAGAACAAAAGGTACGCGTTGAGGGTGATGCCCGGACGCTTAAATCGGCAAACCACTATACCGACTTGCGGGTGGAGAACGTGATGGCGGCCTCAGTCGACACACTGCACAAATCGCAGACGTACACTGACCGCCGCTTCGATGAGGTAAGAGCCTATACTGACAGCAAGTTCGGCCAGCTCAGCAACAGGATTGAGCGGGCGGAGAAACGTCTCAATGCAGGGATTGCGGGCGTGACGGCCATTGCTTCTATTCCCTATGTGGCGGAAAACGACTTTTCGTATGGCATTGGATTAGGGAACTACCGCAACGGCAACGCGCTGGCAAGCGGCATCCAAAAAAAGCTCTCACCCAACACTAACGCTCGCCTGAATGTCTCGTGGGATTCATCCAGCAATGCGGCGCTGGGCGTTGGCTTCGCGGGCGGCTGGTAATGCTTACCGAATGGCTTCACCGGCATTTTTGGATAAAAACGCGCAGAAACAAGAACGAGGATTATTGGCTGACAATCACCCTGCCCCCTGGGTATGCAGTCATAGTCAGTAAGAAGATTTTAGCGACTTACGTTATTCGGATATTAAAATTTTCAAAATTCAATAAAGACTTCTTTGCTGCCTTTCTGAGCTGCTCATAGCACCCTGTGTGGATTCTATCCACGCAGGAGTGCACGCCATGAAAATCAGCACGTTGCTGACGTTGTTCCCTCTGCTGATGCCGGCGTCGGTGTTTGCCGGCACGGTACTCTATACCGATTCTCACCATCCCCCGACTAACGTCGATGCCTCGGTATCCGTTATTTATCTTGACGGTCCTGAACAGCTGCAGGCGCGGATGTTTGGAGAGCTGTCGTCGAACCCGGATGAAGCGCAGCGCCAGGCGCAAGCCGTACTGCAGTCACCACAATGGCAGGCTCATGAACAGGAGCTGGCCACGGTCTACCGTGCGGTGGTGCGCGCCTGGGAACTGGGCGTCAAAAAAGTCCCCGCGGTAGTGTTTGACGATAGGGAAGTGGTGTATGGCACGGCTGATATAGCCCAGGCCATGGCGTTGCGCACCCAGTCACAAGGGGGGCAGTGATATGCAGCGAACCCCTTTGCATGGGATGCCCTTGGAGCAACCTCGCCTTACCCTTAAATCCCTCAGTGTGGCCATTATGTTGACCGCGGCCAGCGTGCCGGCAGCGAATGCTGCGCTCAACAGCGCGCAGATTGTCGCTAGTGCTGTATCGCAGGCTTGTATCAGCTGGCGCGTCAGCGGCATTTGTTATTGGCTGCTGTGCACGCCGTTTGGTTGCAAGGTGCGCACTTCTGTCAAAGTCACCCACTATATCCCGGAAGCTGTGGTGTCAGCGTACAACACCCAGGGAGGTAATCCCTGGAGTGAAATGTCGATGGTAAGTCAGGCTGCCGGCGGGCTGGAAAGCAGTATCACCAGCACGCTGAGTGGTGTATCTGCCGGCGGCGGCAATAACGAGCTGAAAATTCCCGGAGAACGTAAAACCAACCTCCGCTTCAAGTATGCCGATGCCATTGGCCATCCGGCAACGTCCCTGATTGGCGGCAGCATTGCCGGCTATTCGTGCCGCAGCGCGGCGACCCCCTTTGTGCCGTATTTCCTCAGCACGCTGGACAGCCTGGCGTGGCGTACCGGTATTCCCGAATCCCTGTATCCGGAGGCGTTGATCCCTGGTCAGCGTGAAGTCGGCAGTCAGGCCACTGCAAATATGTGGGGCAACATCTATCCCCGATCGGGGTTTGTGACCCAGGTTGATGACGATAAGGCTGGCGCACTGGTAGCGCAGCGGGTGGCGGATATCATCACGCGATCTGGTCAACCACACGTGTACCAGCCTCTGATGGGACAACGTTCTGACGGCTACTGGCCACCGGGCGCCGTACAGGAAAACACCGGCACCCGTAACCACAAATGGCAGCGCCTGGCACCACAACTCAGTCGGTCCTGCGCGGTGTTTCCGGACGGTGACCATCCGCCGGCAGCGGATGCGAACGCTGCCTTTGCCCTGTGGCAACCCTACAGTTGCTGCCAGCGTCGCGGGCAGCGTTTCCTCTACAGCACGGATTTTTGAGGCATGAATGATGAAAAAAACAATGAATAAATGCACCTTGCAGGATCGCCACCGCGTGGTGTCCCTGCTGATTGCTGGCTGCCTGGCACTGACTGGTGCGAATGTGTACGCCGAAGACAATGACAGAACCTTGTTTGGGATTTCACTGCCCCAGGTAAATGACAGCAATATTGGTTACGGGAAGAACGCCAGCGGCGCGGTTTCGGACAAGCTGTTCTATTCCCTGGGCGGTGGCTCGGTGATCTCACAGCCGGCGACGCGTGGCAACATGCAGCGCCTGGGGGTGAACCTGGGCTGGAGCTCGGATTTGATGTGCGGCAACTTCGACCTGAAGACCACCATTGGTAACCAACTCAACGGGGTGACGGACGGTTTCAAGAACCTGATGGGCAGTGTTATTCAGGGGGCCACCGGCGCGGTGGCCAGCCTGCCGGCGATGGCTATTCAACGCGCCAACCCGGGGTTGTATGAAATGCTGACCAACGGGGTATTGCAGGCCAATGTGGCATTCGACAAGGCCCAACTCAGTTGCCAGAACCTCTCCAAACGGATGATGGATATGGTGAATACCGGCGACTGGAGCCAGGCTGCGGCAATGGAGGAGGCCAAAAGTCTGGTTAACAGCGGGGATGCGGATGTGATCCGAACGATGAACGCCACGGAGAAAGTGACCGGACAATCCGGGCAGACCTGGATCGGTGGACAGAAGCGAGGTGGTGTCGGCCAGCCGGCCATCAAGCCAACGCACGATCTGGTGGCCGCCGGCTACAACATGATGAATGCATTGCCGGTCACCAGTACTTCCAGCGTATCCGGCAGCAGCTGTACCGGCGGCGCCTGTACCAAATATGCCAGCAGTGAAGAAGCGGCAGCTGCAGTGGTGAAGGTGTTGGGCGACACTTCGCTGCGCACCTGCAAGGACGCAACGCAATGTACCAGTGGCGAAGTGACCGAACAGCCTGGCAGCACCGTAGCCGGTACTGGTTTTGCGCCAATGCTGGAAGAGGCAACGAAGGAGAATAACGAGCAGTTGACCAAACTGGTCAACGGGGCAGAAAAACCCACCGCGGGCAACCTGGCCAAACTCAAAACGGGCAGCCTGGTGGTGACCGCCGGGGTTATCAAGGCACTGCAGCGCGATCCGGATAATGCCGCTCTGGTAGGACGCCTGGCCAGTGAGCTGGCGATGGCGGACACCATCGAAACTGCTTTTATCATGCGGCGCATGATCACCACCGGAATGTCTGAGCCGAACGCCTCTGCGCAGAAAGTCGCGATGGAAGAAGGTGATCGGCGTATCGAGGCACTGGATCGCGAGATTACTGCGTTGAAGAACGAGATGGAGATGAAGCGTGAGATTGCGCGTAACGCGGTGCTGACCATCATCGATCGCGAGAACAACCGGGCGGAAACCAACCCGCAGCGTCAGTCGGTTGACAGCCCGGACACTAAATTCAATCAACTTGCTGTACCGGAAAGCGACCAGTAATCGTGGGGATGCATCAATGACTGGAACAGAAAATAAAGGGGTATCGCCCCGCAGGGACGGTAGGCTTGGTTACCGGGCAAAGCGTGCCCTGCAGATGCTGGGCATGATCGTGGTTGTCATGGTGATAGCTCTGGGGATGGCCCATTGGGGTATCAACCATCCAGGACAAAGTGCCGCGCTGCGTGACTGGGTGCACAGCACCCGCTATGGCTGGCTGAGCTGGCGCCTGGCGCTTTACGCCGTGCTGATCTGGGGATTCTGGAAAATCTGGCATGCGCCGGGCTGCAAACCGGAATACAGGCAACCCCTCAAACGCATGGCTATCGCGTGCGCGGTATTTGCCCTGGCGTGTGAATACTCCCTCTTTGGCGGAGGGCTGACGTTATGATGACCAACAGCTATCTGGAGTATTTCCTGACGCTGCTCGGCTGGTTGATTAACAACGGCCTATGGGAGCTGTTGGTCAGTACGGGACTGTTTGTGTTGCCATTGTTGTTCAAGGTGGCGGCTATCTGGCTGAAGGTGCGTGAGGAAGGGGAAGATGAGGGCAACAAGGGGATGTTGTCCCTGCCGCGCATTGAGAACCTGCTCTACGGCGCGTTCTTCGTGATGCTTGCCTGCTGCCTGCCGCTGATGAATGTCAGTCTGGACACCATCAAGTATGACAGCAGCCGGGCGGCGACCTGTGGTACCTGGACACCGAAAAAGCCGGATGAAACCGGGTACGCCAACATCATGTCGAGCATGAACGGCCAGACGGCGAAGGTGCCGGTGTGGTGGTTGGTGGTGCATAAGCTGTCGAAGGGGATCACGTCGGCCGCAGTGGCCACCATTCCGTGTCGGCCGGATCTGCGGCAGGTCCGCTTTGAGGTCCAGCACAGTCGGGTCAACAACCCGGCGCTGGTGAAGGAGCTGCAGGACTTCACCAACGACTGCTACGCGCTGGCGCTGTATACCTGGCAAAATCGCGACCAGGGACAAACGACCGACAAGGCTACGCTGCGCGATATCGAGTGGCTGGGGTCGAAGACCTTCCTGAACGGTGGGTACTACAACAATCTGCAGTCGAAAACGCCGCGCGCCAGTTTCCCGTGGAATGAAGGGCGGGACAGCGGCCGGCCAAACACCGGACGGGGTGGGTACCCGACCTGCAGCGAGTGGTGGTCAGCCGGCGAGACGGGCTTGGAGGCCAGGGTAGTGAAGCAGGTCGACCCGGGCGTGATGCTGCGGATGTCCGCCGCGCTTAAGATGATGGGGCAATCCGATGCGGACTATAAAGAGGCCGTGGTGCGCCGCTTGGTCAGCCCGGATAACCTGACCGTCTCCCAGGGGGGTAGGGCGTATGCCGGCTATGGCGGTAATGCTGACTTTACCTTGGACAACTCGGTTAACCGGCTCGCGTCGCTGGGCGGGACCGCGCTGGGGAGTTTGGCGGCGTATCCGGCATTTGATGCGATGCGCCAGGCGCTACCGATGGTGCAGGCAGTACTGTTGATGGCGGTGTACATCATGGTACCGCTCATCCTGGCATTCGCGGCCTATGAGTATAAGACGGTGATCACAGTGACGTTCGTGGTGTTTGCGCTGAACTTCCTGACGTTCTGGTGGGAGCTGGCGCGCTGGCTGGACAGTTGGTTGCTGGAAGCGCTATACAGCTCGGATACGCACAGTCGCTGGAACGTGGCAGGGTTCCAAAACAGCACGGATGACCTGATAATGAACTTGGTGATGGGTTGTATGTTTATTGTACTTCCGGCTGTTTGGCTAGGAGCGCTCTCTTGGGCTGGGATGAGTGTAGGGCATTCGATCGGGGCTGCAGTTAAGAGCGGGACTGATACGGCACATAACACTGGTGGGCAACTGGGTAAAACAGCAGGAGATGCAATATCGAATAAAGCGGCAGGTAACGTATTGAATAAATAGTCTCTAAATCAGATGGCGCAAGTTTGTGGCCATCTGATTTACTTATCTTCGGTAGTCATAGGGGCTGGTATTACCATCACTAATCTTTGTCTTACCTGAGTACCAACCAGGACCAAACTCACCATATGTTTTATATTCAAACGTGGATTTACGAGAGTTTTGCTCATCTAAAGGTTCGAAAACCAATGATGCGATAAGGATGATTGCTGATATTATGATACCAAGACTAGCTATGAACAGCCCGCCAAAGGCAACTGCGGCCAGTATCGAAGTTGCAAGCATGATCATCGGAATATGTCCAATCCAACCAGGAAACCTGTGCTTTCGTGCCTTAGCCACACAGCGTCGATCCCACCTCATGATCGTGTCTTTCAGGCGTGTCCACTTGCGGGCTGCCCAAATGCCTCTTTGATAGGCCTGTTGATCTCTGGTTTGGCTCATTATGCCTCCGTACATCTATTTAGCTTTTTGGGCACTATAGCCTAAATAACGACCAATGGCTATGCCGCTGGGTGGGACCGCGCTGGCTCTACAGCTGGCTACTGGAAGCGCTTTACGGCTCGGATACATACAGTCGCTGGAACGAGGCAGGGTTCCAAAACAGTACGGATGACCTGATCATGAATCTAGTGATGGGGTGTATGTTTATCGTGTTGCCGGCGGTATGGCTAGGAGCGTTCTCTTGGGCTGGGATGAGTGTAGGGCATTCTGTTAGTGCAGCGATTGCTACTGGAATGCAGGACTCAAAAGCTGCAAGAAGCCAGTTAGGAAGTGCGGCTGGTAGTGTTATCACGCATAAAGTAAGTAAAGGTTAATTGGAAGGCCGGGATACATCCGGCCTAATCATTTTGATGCCATGACTGTCTGTCATATGTATTTTTATGCTGCTCATTTTCCCATGAAAAGCGCTCAAAACTACTTTTTTCTAATTTTTTATTTTCATTCCAATTAGTTATCTCAACAGGAGTTGGCCTAAAAATATTTTTGGCAATATAAGTAATTGCCCACATAGCAAGAACACAACTGATACCAGCCAAACTAACAAGCGCATATCCAATCAAGAAGAAAATAAATCCGATGGTTACAAATGCTGTTGGAACGTGTCCTACCCAGCCAGGAAGCCTGTAATTACGAGCTTTAGACACGCAGCGGTGATCCCAACGTAAAATCGTGCCTTTAAGACGCTTCCACATACGTGCTACCCGAATGCCCCGTTGGTAGGCTTGCTGGTTTCGAGTTTGGCTCATAATGTCACCCTATATCTTGTTAGGCCTTTCCGCCACTATAGCCTAGATAATAACCAGTTGCTATTTGTCAGACTCTATAGGAGGGGAGTTTTGCTTGACGGTCAGTACCACTATCCAGAATCTTTAAAAAGAACTTTCCCGCTAATTTTTAAGCAATTAAATCAGCCTTAACCTTCACCACAACCTTTTTAATCTCACCTGGTTCACCAACAACACATCCCGGTTTATGCGGTTCTCCCGGCATAAACACGACGAACATTCCCGGTTTCAGGATGATGGTTTGCTCGTTCTCAATGGCGCTGCAAAGCTGGTAATCATCTTCATGGTGAAACTCTTCACTCTGGCGCGCAGTGCCTGCCATGCCAAACAGAATCCGCTCCTCGCCGTTTAATAACAGCTGGAGATCAATGTACTGCTCGTGCAGCTCCGCTTTTTTCTCAACGGGCGATTGAGTATTAAACGTCATGACATTCATAAAGATATTGTCGCCCTGTAATTCGTAGCGGCCCGGCGCTTTTTCCTGCGGCCTCACGGCTAATGCCAGCGTTAATGCATCTCGTAATGCCGGATGTAACCCAGCAGACGGTAACGACTGTACTTCACCCATCATCATAATTTTTCTCCCTGGGCCAACAGCGCAGCCCCTAATAAACCTGCATCGTGGCGGTAGTGCGCCGCCAGTAACTCAACATGAAATGCCGCTGGCTCCTGCGCCAGATACGTTTCCACTAATGCCAGATATCCTTCCGCCAGCCCGACGCTGCCGCCGATCACCACGTACTGGCAATCGGTCGTGGCTTTAATATCGGCGATCAACCTTGCCAACACGCGTGCAGAGCGGTGAAGCAGTTGCTGCGCTTGTTGGTCGCCCTGCCCGGCGCGCGCGAAAATAGTTTTCGCATCCGCGCCCGCCAGTTCGCCCTGCGCTGCAGCTGCAATGCCGCGACCAGATGCAATAGCTTCCACGCAACCTATGCGTCCACAGCCACAGACTGGACCATGCGGATCAGCCAGCGAATGCCCGATGTGCCCAGCCAGACCACCAGGACCGATAAGCAATTTGCCGCCGCTCACTAGGCCGCCGCCAACGCCGGTGGAAACGGTGATAAACACCATATCGGTTATATCGCCTTCCAGCGCCTGATACTCTGCCCACGCTGCGGCCTGCGCGTCGTTTATAGCAATCGTCGGCAAATCGGTAAGCTGCTCCAGAGTTTTAACTAACGGAAAGTGTAGCAATCCACCGAGATTATGCGGATTCAGCGCCAGCAAGGTGCCGTCACGGATTATCCCGGTTGAAGCGATGGCAACCTGCTGCGCATGAGCTTGTAACGGGGAGACTAACGCGGCTAAGGCATCACGCAGGGCTTCAGGTGTCTGGCTGGCTGGTGTGGGAAGTTCATGGCGATTGCGGATCTGCCCGTCAACGCCAATTAGCGCGGCGGCAAGTTTAGTACCGCCGATATCAATCGCCAGTGTGGTCATAGCACCGCCTTTTTCATCGCTGTGTTGTACCACTGGCAAATGTGTTCAAGGCGCGTGATTGCAGAACCGACCGTCACCGCCCACGCGCCGTGGCGCATTGCATCTGTCGCCTGGGCTGGAGTGTTGTAACGCCCTTCGGCAATCACCCGACATCCGGCGTCGCTCAACGTTTTCACTAGCGCCAGATCTGGCTCTTCCGGGGTTTCAGGCGTGGTATAACCAGAAAGTGTTGTGCCAATAATCTCGGCTCCCAGTTTTTGGCAAGCCAGGCCGTCTTCCTGAGTTGAGCAGTCGGTCATCGCCAGCAATCCGTGATGGTGAATACGTGCCAGTAGTGTTTCAACAGGCACCGGACGCGGGCGATTGGTGCCGTCAATAGCGATGATATCCGCGCCTGCCTGCGCCAGCGCATCGACATCTTCAATATAAGCCGTGATGCGTACCGGAGAACCCTCCAGATCGCGTTTTACAATCCCGATAATCGGCACACTCACTAACGCACGCGTGGATTTCAGATTTGCCACGCCTTCGATGCGAATGGCAACCGCACCAGCCTGCTCTGCGGCTAATGCCATGGCTGCAACGATTTCGGGTTTATCGAGCGGGCTGTCCGGAACCGGCTGGCAGGAGACAATCAGGCCACCATTGGCGGCAATTTTTTGATCCAGTTGTGCAAGTAACGACATACATCTTCCCTTAGCGAAAGGCCCGGTACAGGACCGGGCACAGGATTAATTTTTGGTTTTGACTAAATCGTTTTTGGTACTGCCAAACGGTACGGCACCGCTGAATGGTTTGCCGTCGATAGCGTCATGAGTACGCAACGCTTCTGGGCGCAGCCAACGCTGAACGCGGGAAGGCATATCCAGACCAATCAGCAGGATCACTACAAACGTTAGACTGAACGAGAGCGATGCCAGCGCAGTACCCAGATCCAGACGTTGAGCAATCAGCGCGCCAATGATCGGTGCCAGTGCGCCACCCAATGCACCAACGTTGTAGGTAAAGCCCAGCCCCGCCGCACGTTGATCAGTATCGAAATAGCCGCCGATCAGTTTCGGTAAGATCCCAGCGATCCCTTGTCCAAGCATTTGCTGGAAGAAAAGTAACAGCCCGAGTACCCAGACGTTTGCGCCGCCAACTGCAAATACCGGAATAATCAGCAATTGTGAAGCTAACAGGCTACAAACGTAGGCTTTGCGCGTTCCCAGCCAGTCACCGAGGAAGCCACCTACGCAGCAGCCAACCGCCGCACCAAAACCGCTAAAGAAAAGCACATTGGCGACAGTATGCGGGTCATATGCCAGATCGGTTTTCAGATAAGTCGGCAGCAGTGCCTGAATCGGCCATGAGTAGAGGAAGGCAAATAACACAACCACCATCAACATCACGCCTGTTGGCCAGCGTTTGCCCGTGCTCTGTACCATAAAGCTGATAAAAATTGCGGCACATACCAGCCCGAGAACAGCGACGATTGCGGCATTTTGCAGGTTACCAGCAAAGCAGAACCACAGTGCAGTGGCCGCCGCCAGCGTCATCACGATATTGGCGATACGATATTCACCACGGTAGAGAATATCCACCATTGTGCGTACCGGCGCTTTCCCCTCGTGTTTCTCTTTCCAGTCTTCCGCTTCCGGGATATTTTTTCGCAGCCAGAGAGCAAAGATGATGGGTAATATGCCGATAAAGAACAGCGCACGCCAGCCCCAAACCGGAACCACCAGGCTGTAGACCTGAGCGGCAACGACGGCCCCCACAGAGAAGCCGGAAATCAGAAATCCACTGGCTTTGTTACGCAGGTGTTTTGGCCAACTTTCAATCACATAAGTGGCACTGGAGCCATATTCACCCGCCATCCCTATGCCAATCACCAGACGAGCGATAAACATAGTGATGTAGCCTGACGCGAAGCCGCAGGCCAGCGTACCAGCAGAGAAAAGCACGATGCTGGTGACCATTGCCAGACGACGCCCGTAACGGTCGCCCATAGCACCAAGCATCAAGCCGCCGAACCAGCGAGAGATGAAAGCTGCGGAGATCAGGCTTGCCGCCTGCACCGTTGTTAGTCCGAATTCACCTTGTACTTCGGTGAGTACCAAGGCGATTAAAACGAAATCAAAACCATCAAGTAGATATCCCAACCAAGCGGCGGAAAATGCCCGCCATTGTGCGCGGTTGAGTTGGCGATACCACGGGATATTCTGGGTTGTAGTACTCATTATCAGTCTCCCACGGTGGCGATGCCACACGCTTTGGTACGAAAATTGTAGGGTACAGATGCTTTTATTTCCCCTCACCCGGTAGGGGCGAGCGAGGGGAAAAACTCACCCGCGCTCTTGTATTAACTGCTGGGCCAACGCCTTCAGCTCTGGCAGATATTTTTCATCCACCAGACCAAACGGTTTACGGCACAGCGGCACAGACACCACATCCATATAGTGCAGAACGGTTTTCAGGCCGCGGAACACTCCCGTTTTAATCAGTAAATCGATAACTTTATTACATTCGGTTTGCAGCTTCTGCGCGGTCTGAATATCACCTTCTTTCAGCGCCTTCACGATACCCTGATAACGCCAGCCCATGATGTTGTAGGTACTACCGATACCGCCATCAGCGCCCGACAGCAGACCGGAGGCGAAGATTTCGTCATAACCGTTATAGAGCACCAGATCTGGATGTTCGCGGCGAATCTGTTCCATCTGATAGAGATCGCCAGAGGTCTGTTTCAGTGCACCTACGCCTGGTAGCGTAACCAGCGTGTTGATCTGATCCAAGGTTAGTTTTACACCGCTCAGGGCCGGAATGTTGTACACCACCATCGGCAAACCATCCGCCGAATCAATAATTGTCCGGTAGTGATCGCAGTGCTCTTCAAAGCTGAAAGGATAGTAAAACGGCGTGACGGCGGAGACGGCATCGAAGCCATAACGTTTGGCAGATGCCGCAAGCTGTTGGCTTTCGGCGGTGCTGACGCACCCTACGTGGGCGATGAGTTTAATCTTGCCTTTCGCCTCTTCGGCGACGATTTCCAGCACCTGTTCACGCTCGGAAAGGCTCTGCACAAAGGCTTCACCGGTCGAACCACCTACATATAAACCATCGATACCCTGCTGAATATTGAACTGAACCAGACGGCGCAGACTCGCTTTATCCAGTGCTTGTTGTTGGTCAAAAGGAGTTAGGAGTGCGGCCATTACGCCACATAAATTCGTTGCCATAAATACCTCTGAAGTGATGCTTGCCTGATAAGTTGATATACCTTTATACCTGTTATACCAGATCAATTAATCAACACTCCACACAGAAAGCTTATAATGCGATCTGCTTCACTAAAGTTGCATTATTTCTTTTTGTTGGTGGTCTGACCGAAGGCGTGCCAAGTGGCAGAAACGCCGTTGAGATGGGATTGCAACGCGCGATCGGCTTCATCTGGAGCGTGGCGGCGGATCGCGTCAACGATCGCAATATGCTGCTGATAGCTAACGTTGTTATGTTCATGAAGCGCCTGATCGGCTACCGTCGGACGCGCGGCGATAAGCCAGTCGAGCAGGGCGACATGGATCGCCATAAAGATCGGGTTGCCGGGGATCTCCGCCAGCATGCGGTGGAAATCAACGTCAGAACGAATGAACGCAGCGCTGTTATCCAGCGACTGACGGTTAATTTCTAATGCTTTTGCCAGCAAATCGATTTGTTCATCGGTGGCGTGTTCAGCCGCATAGCGCACTAAGCTGGACTCAAAGAACAGGCGTAACTGTTCGAAATGGGCTATCCCGCCAGGATGAGTAAGGAAGTCTTTCGCCATGCCGGAAAGTTCGCCGATGATGGTGTCCGCAGAAGGACGCGAGACGCGAGCGCGTTCGCCGTTATTAATTTGTACCAGACCTTTACGTTTTAACGCTGCCAGAGCTTCACGCACAGAAGGACGCCCGACGTTAAAAAACGCCATGAGTTCGCGTTCAGAGGGCAGCTGTTCACCTTCGCCAAATTCGCTGCGGCGGATCATCTGCTCCAGCTCTTCCTCCACCATTTCGGAAAGTTTTTTGCGTGCTAGCGGACGACTACGCAAATTACGGCCGATAGCTGGTGAAGAATCTTCGGTTTGCGAATCAAATGCGTTCATAAGGCCCATTATGTAAGGTCAGTGTGATTAACATCATCCGTGACATCCTATCACAGGATTCAAAGCAGGGGAAAACGGAGGGGTTTCTCTTTGTATCTCATCATTATCATAATTAACCATGGCTAAAAATTAATGCAACGCAGATAAAAATATCCCAAATGAATTATTCATAAGAGTATTGACAGCTATTATGAATAGCTTTGTTGAATAAATCGAAATTTTGCTGAGTTGAAGGATCAGATCACGCATCCTTTGACAACGTAGGCTAGTCCCGTGGCAAAGCAGAAGTTCAGGATCACTATAACCGTCGCTCGATAGCAGAAACGGCGATGTACAGGGTAAAATAGTTGTCCGGTGGTTTACTGACGCTGCGTGATTACGATAGTCATGTTGCAGAGGCTATGGTGCGTGTGCTGACACCTGTGCGACGATTTGAGGGGCAAATTTCAGGATGTCGGAAACAGCTTTTACGGGCACGTATCCGAAGCGGATGCTCTATTTGTTTGTCGACCAGATCCGTAAACACGATACCTTCAATAACATCGAGCAACACAACGGCATATGTGAAATATCGGTATCGGATTACGCAAAAATCTACGGTCTAACGTCTGCAGAGGCGAGCAAAGATATTCGTAACGCCCTGAAAAACTTTGTGGGCAAAGAGGTTGTTTTCTACCGCCCCGAGGATGACTTAGGTGATGAGAAGGCCAACGACTCTTACCCTTGGTTCATTAAAGGCTCTCAAAGCCCAGCCAGAGGCCTCTATAGCGTCCATTTGAACCCATAGCTCATCCCTTTTTTCATTGGACTTCAAAATCGTTTTACTCAATTTCGTCTTGGCGAAACAAAAGAGATCACAAGCCCTTACGCCATGCGCCTCTATGAATCGTTGTGCCAATATCGACGAGCTGATGGTACCGGCACCGCTATCCTGGGCATTGACTGGATGATTGAACGCTACCAACTGCCGCAAAGCTATACTCGTATGCCTGATTTTCGCCGCAGATTCTTGAACCCTATTGTAGAGGAAATCAATGCAAGAACGTCAATGATCATTGATTATATTGAAAAAAATCAGGTAGAGCGACTACACATATCGTCTTCTCTTTCGTAGAAATGTGACAAATAACCCTCAACAAGGCTGTTCACCCGTGACAATGAACCCTCATATCCTGCCAGAACCGTGACAAACTGCCCTCTAAAATGGCTCTGGGTTGTATAAAGCGTGACAAATAGCCCTCAAACATTCCTTGAACCTCCAGAACCTGCGCGTATCTTTATCTGGAGAGTGCGTATCGTCACAGTTCCCCGCTTTCACCCTATGATTCGAGGGTTAGTTGTCACAGTTATCGATCTGCCTCATAAGCGGGATACTTACAACAGTGCTTCGCAGGTTTGCCGAGTACAAGCGCTTCATAAAAATCTTGAATCTGCCTGAAAAGCTGGAATAACGGTGTTTATTTGTAGTTATGGTGTAATAGTTAGGCCCTGTAACCTCTTTTGTGACTAGCAGCCTGACGCATCACTATGTAAGTAAAGTCCGCTGTGTGCCAGAAGCAGACCTTTCTAAAGCAATTGTGTGTCAACAAAGTGGGTGCAGGTCACGGGCTTAGTTCATCGCAGGGATGTTATGGTAAATTGCTTGTCAGTTTGAAAGCAGCCTAACCAAACAACCAGGGAAAGGAGAGTAATCGGTATGACGGTTTTAGTGACGATACAGGCTCAGCTCATTGCTGGAGAAGCGCAGGTGATAAAAAGCCTGGCTCCTGAGGGTATGCTGGCCGCCGTATTTGAAGACGACGGCCAGACCGGGTATTTCTACGCGCTCGATGAGTCCGTTGAAGGAAACCCGATTCAGGATGCAGTGTATATCTACAATGTCGAGGATATTTCAGACGGCCACATTCCTTCTGACGTTAAAATCGGTTGGTCAGAAGACAGTCAGAAGTGCGTGCTCCTTATTAACGGATATCCGCATGGAGCGTTCGATTTCGTGGGGAAAAATGGTTACTGCAGAAGCGGATTTCCTCCTCCGATAAACAAGGTATGGTCTGTGTCCGGCCATGAGTGGAGCGATTCGGTGGATGACTTTTTCCGGTGAGTTACGGTGGGCTTAACGCCTGCCGTTATTATCTATCCATATTGATAATGTCACTCTGAAGGGGGCGGGCGATTTCCTGAACTTTCAGGAGATAAACTATGTATTCAGAATGTCCGCTTCTCGCTCACAACGGACCTTTCCTAACCCTGAGGTTCGTTGTGTGCCAAGAGCGGAAGTTGCTACTGGCAAAAGTTAATGGACTAACACTGGTATCGTGATCAAAAGAGGGTGCCATACTAACGTATACAACATTATTGAATGTTGTATGCTCAATAGCGCATCATGGGCTTACGTTCTTTTCTGGCTATACCTTTTAAATCTTTGTATTATTTAAAAGATTTATTCTACTCAGTAGTCTTGGGTGCGCAACATCATGCGAATAGGCGATTTTTCGCCTAAAAATTTTCATCAATGACCAAGAGAAGAGTCGATGCACCTTGCAGCCTGGCCTCCACTAATTAACTGAACGTCTGCGGCGAAAGTTACCGTTATGTTTTCTTCTATACGGTAGTAAAGCTGCTCTTTTTGGCTCAAATTTGTGCCAACAGATTGCTTAGCCCTCGAATATCCAATGCTGATGCTTGGATGGGGAGATCTGCCCGTTCTTAATTTTGGATACCTGTATGCAACTTTTTAACACCTTGGTGGCACGTGCAATACCTTTCATTCCTCGTGCACTGATCCAGAAAATCTCTCGCCGTTATATCGCAGGGGACACTCTGTCAGAAGCACTTGTCCTCGTAAAACAGCTTAATGCTAAAGGCTTTTCCGTAACGCTCGACGTATTAGGTGAAACCGTTTCAACTCTTGAACAGGCAGAAGCTACTGCTGATGGCTACATCAAGTTGCTCGACGCCATCCAAACTCACGAATTGCGGGCCAATATATCGATTAAACCTTCTGCATTGGGGCTACTGCTTGATGTCCAGCAGTGCGAGCAACTCGCTGTACGTATTCTTGAATGCGCGCAACTTCATCAGAATTCTATTTGCATTGATATGGAAGATGTACAGTGTACACAGCACGAAATCGAGTTATTCATGCGCTTGCAAACACGATTCGATAACGTGGGCTTGGCACTGCAAGCCTACTTGCAGAGGACCTATCAGGACATTGAGTTACTTGTTAGAGAGCACAGTACCTTGCGTATCTGTAAAGGTATCTATGTAGAGAAGCCGTCGCATCTTGTGGCCAATGCATGGGACGATCGCAGCGCTATTAACGAACACTATCTAAACCATGTTATGAGCTGTTTCAATGCCGGCAGTTTTGTTGGCATTGCTACACACGATGCCAATCTGATCGAAGAGATTATCGCATTGATCCATCGCAATAAAGTTGACTACATCAAGTTTGAATTCCAGATGTTGCTAGGCGTATGCGAGCCGCTGCGTGACAGATTACTTGAAATGGGATTCAACGTGCGCATCTATGTGCCCTTTGGCGAGGATTGGTATGGCTACAGCACGCGCAGGCTCAAAGAGAATCCCAGTATTGCGGGTCATATAGCGAAAGCATTGCTTGGTTTCTGAGGCTAATTGAATAAGGAAGGAAGAGACGTTAATTTAGAATCTCTTCCTTAATGAATCCGTTAATGCTGACGGTGGCGACACCAGAGCTTCAAACAGGTCAACGCTGTAGTGCAAAATAATCTCTAAGAAGATAGGCAGGGAGAGGGCGCATGGTCATCTATTATTTGGAACCGTTAAATACATACCGTGCTATAGAGCTTTAGTCCGACCTGAACGTTCGTCCGCGCTAGACGTCAACGATATTGTCTCGCGTCCAGCGCGCTTTATCTTCAAGCTTGCGACCATTGTCGATAATCCGAAACTTCCCGAGGGGCAGCTTCCCCTGGTGACCCCACGCGCGCCCGTCCGTCATCAAGATAGACTATCACTGGTCGTAAACCTTCCGCAGTGAATCTACCTGAATTGCCGGTGGCGGGCAGCAACGCCAGATCATTCCCTATTTCACGTTGCACTATTGAGTACAATTCACAGGTTTTTTTCTATTTATGCGATAAGTCCCCAGGGAGTAAAGAAATCATCTGCGCAAGCTCGGATAGTGTATGCCCTTCTAATCGAGCCAACAGGACTTGCTCTGAATCGTGCATAGCCTGGACGATAAATCTATTCACAAGGCTTTCCACCGGGCATTGAGGATTGTCATCGGCCGGAGCAATGGTAAAGACCGCGCCGTGAGGGATCGCGTCATACACATCCTTTGCGGTCGTGGCGCTCAAATCTCGCGTGAGTGACCATCCCCCATTACGCCCCCCTTTTGAAGTGACAAGACAAGCGTCATGCAGAGCGGCCATAATCCGACGTACAACTACCGCATTGGTGTGTAACATCTTGGCGAGGTTTTCGGACGTTGTGGTCCCTCCACGCAAATACATGTGGATTAACACATGAAGTAAACGGGCAAGGCGGGTGTCGTATGCCATAATAAACTCAAATTTTTGTGTAACAGTAATAGTTACGATAACAGACTTTCATCCAAAAATTTGAGTGAGGATTATTGATGAGCGATTATAACCAGCGCTATGTGGAGGCCAATGGGCTCCAGATTCAAATCACCGAGGCGGGCGAAGGCCCCTTGGTGATCCTTTGCCATGGTTTTCCTGAGACAGCCTATGCCTGGCGGCATCAATTGTCTGCACTTGCCGAAGCAGGTTTTCGAGCGGTAGCGCCCGATTTACGAGGTTACGGCAACAGCGATAGTCCAGCCAACGTAGCTGATTTCACTACTTTAGATATCGTGAGTGACCTCGTTGCCCTTGTCGATGCCGAAGGGGTGAGTGAAGCGGTGATCGTGGGAGGGGATTGGGGCGCAACGATCGCCTGGCAAGCCGCGCAGGTGCGGCCCGATCGATTCCGCGCAGTGGTTGCGCTTGGTGTACCAATGATGGGACGTGCGCCGGTTGCACCGAGTCAGATATTCCCGCAAACCGCGACGGCAAGCTTCTACACTCATTATTTCAGTCAGCCAAACGTAGCCGAACAAGAGTTTGATAGGGACACCGCTTCAACCCTTAGGAAAATCTACTTTGCAGCATCCGGAGATGCTGGGCCTCGATCTGATCCAAACACCCCTAATCCATTTGGAATGGTAGATCGAGGACAGGGGCTACTCGACTCGCTTCCAGATCCTGAGGTACTCCCATCTTGGCTTAAACAAGCCGATCTGGACATTTTCGTGGGGAGCTTTCGGAAGAGCGGCTTTCGAGGGGGTCTCAACTACTACCGGAATTTGGATCGGAATTGGGTGCTACAGGGCGCTTTCGTAGGAAAGCGAGTCGAGGTACCAGCACTCTTCCTCATAGGTGAGCGAGATACGGGTCTTGCTATCCCTGGTATGGACCAAATCATTAAGGCGATGCCCGAGCTGGTGCCTCAATTGCGTTCCGCTGAGGTAATTCCAGGAGCAGGACACTGGTTGCAACAGGAGGCCCCCAGAGAAGTCAACAAAGCGCTTGTCCACTTCTTACGCACCCTTTAAGGTGAAAGTCGCATGCGACGAGAACATGCATTTCCCCCTGAAGACAAAGGAGGAACGCTCTGGTATGTGCCTCAAAAAGGCCATTCGGACCGGGGAGTGCAGACATAGACCTTAGCCACTTTGGACTGACCCCTCCGTTGATATACTATTGGCCTGTGAAGTGAACGTGAAGTTCACCGTTAATGTTGATCATATATGGTGTGCCGTTAAACGATTCTTGCAGGAAACGGCCAACGGTAGTCAAGCCCTCTGCCACCCAGTCACGATGTGTGCTCTTGTTGAAGTCATAGGTGTCAGAGAAACCACGAACAACGCCGGTGTACTCCCAGGAGCCAGAGGCGTTGCGGACAAACCACTTCCATTTTGGATGTAAGTTTAGTGTCCTGATTATTCGACCACCACATTCAGTGCTGTTTGTCAGTGGCATTAGCCACAGCTATAACGAAAGCTGTCATCCAATTCCAGTGGTAGCACCAGGGTGTGTAGCTGGTTTTTATTCGCTGCCTTACAGAGGGCCTCACGGGCGCTGGGATCTGTGATGTACTCCTCGTTGTATTCCGCGTTAAACACCGGTTTATTTTTACGGGTAAATACGCTGTAGCCTGCGCATTCACTTTGCTCGTGACACTCTTCATTGACCGCCATATCAAACCACGGCTCCAACTCAGCCAACTGATCAACATCATTTTTTAGCGCGATAGCCAGATTGCGTTTATGTGCCTCTTTAGCCAGGAAAATATTGTAATCTTTCTGATCACTGGCGGTCAGTTCAAAGCCGGTATCATTCACGTAGCCATCGACGTTATCTGGTTCGACTGCATCGCAGCCTTTTTTTACAGCCAGATCCAGCCGGGCCGTCATGATATTTTTTACATTTTCAGAACGAATATCCAGCCAGCGTTCACCTTCCCATTGGCCGCCATTACCATTATCTCCTTTGCTTAAAGGTTTACCTTTTTCGTCGTTCCTAAACAGCTTGTAATCTGAACGCCAGTCTTCGGAAGAGCCAGCCGAAAAATAACAAATCCGTTTTTTCTCCTGATTTTTCAGACTATCCATCGTGTCAGCTGAAAAATTAAACAAATCAATATCATAAGCAGTAACATCATAGTCGGTATTAATTTTTTCGCCGCGTAGTTGCCATTGCCATGTAGCATTAACGTCCGGGGTCCATCTCTCCGCCGCCTGCACGGCGATGGGGTTGATGAATCCCAGCACCAAGGCACAAAATGCGGCTTTGCCGAGTGAAATTTGAGCTGTTCTGCTCATCTGATTCTCTCCAGTAAGTGAGGTCATGAAAAGGGGAATGTGATTGACTAAAAAACGTAACCGATCCCAACGCCAGCATAATGAAACTTAGGCTGTGTCCCGTCACCGTTTTTTGTACCGCTCAGCATTGGCACAACTGTGAAAAAACGTTTTTAAGCGATACAAAACACCCAAAAATACTCAGCATTCAACCAAACATTACATTTTGGGAAGGGCTCATACAGTACTTTTTGGTAGGTAGGGAGGTTACGGGACACGCCCTAGGGGCATCAGTGGGGTAGCGTTCAAAGCGTTGGCGGCTGTGTTTATTCCGCGGCATCGCTATCACCGAGCAGGGTTGTATTGACTGATTTTTCACAACGATAGGGCATCCCAGATGACTTGCAGCATAATAGCGACAGGCTTATGGAATTATTGGATAGTATAAATCACTCAATAAAAGGTAAGGTACTGTAAGCACACCTGTTTTAGTTCCACGCACTTTTTGAGGTTTTCGGTTTTTCTGTCATCTGCCGGTACTCTTCCGGTGTCAGATTATTCAGGGATTCATGAGGCCGCTCGCTGTTATATTCCATCAACCAGCGCTCCGTGACTTCCCGGGCTTCATTCAGGGTTCTGAACAAATAAAAATCCAGTATTTCTGTCCGGTACGTCCGGTTAAAGCGTTCGATAAATGCATTCTGCGTCGGCTTTCCCGGTTTGATAAATTCAAGCAACACACCATGTTCCTCATGTGATGTCGCCTGCCCACTTCTGATTCGGGCCGCTGGCGCTGAAGTTCTGCTTCAGTAGATTCTCAGACACCGGCAGGCCGTGTTCACGGTAGCTGACCGGGCTGAACTTCCGGCTGGCTTTTGCCCGCAGTCCCTGACGGCGCAGGCTGGCGGCAATGGTTTTGATGTTGTATCCCGGCAGTTCGTCAGCAAGACGAGGCGCACCATAGTGTTGTTTTGCCTTAGTGAAGGCCTTGACGACGGCCTCATCGCAGATGAGACGGAACTGCTGACGTGAGCCTGGCTGATGGCGACGCAGACGCCAGGCATACCAGCCGCTGCGGGCAACCCGAAGCACGCGACACATGGCTTTGACGCTGAACTCAGCCCGATGTTTTGCGATAAAGACATACTTCATTTCAGGCGCTTCGCGAAGTATGTCGCGGACTTTTGGAGAATGGCGAGTTCCTCAGCCTGCTCCGCTAGTTGCCGCTTGAGGCGTGCATTTTCAGCAGCCAGTTCACTTCCACGTTCCGACGAGGTCATTTTTTGATGTTGTTTGCTGCGCCAGGCATAAAGCTGAGATTCATAGAGACTAAGTTCACAGGCTGCGGCAGCCACACCAATACGCTCAGCAAGCTTCAGGGTTTCATTGCGAAGTTCAGGTGAGTGCTGCTTACGTGGTTTTTTGCTGGTTAATGCTGATTTTGTCATGAGTCACCTCTTACTGAGAGTTTACTCACTTAATCGCGTGTCCACTATTCGCGGGTAGGATTATTATAGGTCGAGGTTGCGGGAAGTGGGACGTATGCAAGAGCGGAAGTGACATTCAGAATTTACTCTGCTCTATCATCATTATCGCAGCCAGGTAATCAGCAATTTCTCGGATCCAGTTGTGCCATTTTTCCAGCAACAACGCGCGTTATGTATTTTTTGGCATCTTTGCACTATTAGATCAGGCCGGAATTTCCCGGCCCTTAGAGGCGGATTGCCGTGGTGCTGAAAAATTTATCAGGGTGTACGTACTCAAGCCGTCGTTAAACGTGATATTTCTTCGATTATTAATCGAACCTTTTATACTTCCCGACTACAAAGCACAAAACAAATGAAGATATAAGAGAAATGGTCGTTGCGATAAAGAAAAATGTCATGTCAACGGGTTTGATTGATAAAAATCCAATATAACCGGCTGGGCCTGGGGCAATATTGATTATATGCTTGTGTATAGAGTATGCGCATCCTAGTGCAGATCCTATCATAGCACAGAGAAAAGGAAATCTCAGTTTCAAGTTAACACCAAACATCGCAGGTTCTGTGATCCCCAGGAAGGCGGACACACCAGATGATAATGCCATACCTTTAAGTTTTTTATCATCAGTCAAGAGCATTACACTTAACGCAGCGCCACCATGGGCAACATTATTACAAGCCGCCAGAGCAAGTAATAAAGATCCACCGGAGGCTATCATTTGTATGTCAATGGGTAAAAGACTGTGATGCAAGCCTGTCATATTAATTAGTGACAGAACGAATCCATATAACGCACCACCAAAAGCACCAGAAAACTCAAATAACCAAATAAGTCCGTGAGCTAGGCTGTCACCCACCGAACGCAGAGCACCGCCGACCACAAAGAAAACAAGAAAAGAGGTTATGAAAACAGATAACAAGGGTGTAAGAATGCTATCGAGTATCTCTGGAACCAATTTTCTTATCTGAGTTTCCAAGAAAGCTAGAATCCACGATGCAGCAAGAACGGGGAAAATTGTTCCCTGATACCCTACTTTATCAATATGAAATGATAATATATTCCAAACAGGGATGTTATGGTTGAGTAATGCTTCGCCATATGAGTAAGCATTCAATAATGCCGGATGAACCATAATCATTCCAACAACAGCACCAAGATATGCATTTCCACCAAATGAAGCTGTGGCAGAAAACCCTATTAATATGGGCAAAAAAATGTAAGCAGCACTTGAAAATGTACTTATCATATCAGCAAGCCCTGATATTGAAGGGTAATGCTGCACAAGTGATTCATTTTGATAAAAAATACCCTGCGCTGTGAGAATGTTGTTGATGCCTAACAATAATCCAGCAGCCACCAGAGCAGGGATAATTGGAACAAAAACATCTGATATCGACTTAATCAGACGTTGTAGAATATTCAGTTTTTGCAATGATGCCTTTTTTACATCACCTGTAGTACTCGGAGATTTTCCAGTAAATTTTATAAACTCCTTATAAACTTGATTTACAGTGCCAGTTCCGATAATTATCTGATATTGGCCGGCATTGCTGAATTGCCCTTTAATTAATGGAAGTTCAGTAATTTCAGAGGTTTTGACTATAGATTCATCTTTTAACACCAAACGCAACCGTGTTGCGCAGTGAGATGCATCAATAATATTCTCAGCGCCGCCTAGCAAGGCTACTAATGTCTGAGCTGTTTTGTTGACATCTTTATTTGACATTACCCTCTCCATTTAACTTGATTTTCAATACTAATGCTTCATAAGGTTGTAATTCAAGATTGGAAAGATTGTAATACCTATCCGGATAGTTACTTAAAAGACACTCACAAAAAACAATATCGTCGCGGCGAATATTAATTTCAGTTTTAATATTATGGAAATTACAAATAATTAATAGCGCATCAAGACCATGTCTCCTATAGTAAGCATAGATGTCAGGATGGTTATCACTTACAAGTTCATAGTCACCGATAACAAAAAGGTGCTCTGTTTTTCTTAATTCAACAAGTTTTTTATAATGATAGAATACAGAGTTCTTATCTTCTAGAGCAAGGTGAACATTAATGAAATGGTAATTTCTATTAACATTCATCCAGGGGGTTCCTGTCGTAAATCCACTATTCAAAGAATTATCCCATTGCATGGGAGTTCTTGCGTTGTCCCGTGCTTTTAAATACAATGCCTTTTCTAACTCTTTTTCGTCACAACCAGAGGACAATCGTTCACGAATAATCCATTTGGTTTCAATGTCAATGTAATCATCGCGAGTTTTTGGTAAGAAGTTGGTCATGCCAATTTCTTCGCCTTGATATATAAAAGGGGTGCCTTTCATACCATGCAAAAGAGTAGCGAGCATTTTAGCACTTTCCACCCGATATACCGTATCGTTTCCCCAGCGAGAGACTATACGGGGTAGATCATGGTTATTCCAGAACAAACTGTTCCATCCATTGCCATTCATGGCGCGTTGCCACTTACTCATCGTGTTTTTGAGATCATTCAACTCAAGCTCCTTTAAATCCCAGCGACTTTTACCTGGGATTTTATCGAGTTGGATATGCTCAAACTGAAAAATCATATCTAGTTCTTTCCGCTCCGGAGCACAAAAAAGATGCGCATTATTGACTGTTGCACCCCATGTCTCACCTACAGTTACTACTTTTTTCCCCTCGAGTACACAATTATGCATCTCCTGTAAATACTCATGAAGTCTTGGGCCATTTTCTTTAATTTTATGGTCGGGGCGTTTCCCTATTAGATCAATAACATCCAATCTGAACCCTTCAACCCCCTTACCTATCCAGTAATTCATCAAGGCCCATATTTCACTTCTCAATTCTGGGTTTTCCCAGTTTAAGTCAGGTTGCTCTTTACTGTAAAAATGGAGATAATACTGCCCCGTTGTTTCATCAAGTTCCCACGCTGAGCCACCAAAATTAGAACGAAGGTCATTAGGTTCAGAGTTATTAACCGGATCCCTCCAAATATAATAATCTCGATATTTATTGCATTTAGACTTTTTAGCCTCTTTAAACCAGTAGTGTTGATCTGAAGTATGGTTTATAACAATGTCGAGCATAATGCCGATTTCTCGGTCCCTCGCTTTAGAAATCAGTTCTTCAAAATCACTCATATTACCGAAAACTGGTGATATGGCATAATAATCACTAATATCGTAACCGTTATCTACAAATGGGGATTCGTTAATAGGACTTATCCAGATGATATCCGCACCCAAAAGTTTTACATAATCAAGCTGGGTAATTATCCCTCGAATATCACCAATGCCATCTGCATCAGAGTCACAAAAACTTCTTGGATAGATCTGATAGATAACACTTTTAGACCACCAGTTTTGATATTTCATCTTTAACACCTTATTAATTAAAACTAAGTTTCCATTTGAATGCCAAAATTAAACTCACCTCCAGCAGCCCCCCCCAGTACCACCGACAAGCGTCAAATAAGGTCCCATTTGCGTAGCTGAACCGTCTTTACCTGTAATAATACCTGAGCGAGCATATCCGCCGAATTTAAATTCACCAGAATCGCTTTTTACTTTTAAAGCAACTTTATCTTTATCTTGATTCTGTTTTTCTATCACACTATTTATTTCTTGACTTACATTACTTTTTTCTTCCGCAAGTTAAGCCTTCGTTTCTGCCTACTCTGCTATTTTTTCAGCTCGTTCAGCTCTTGCATTCGATTTTCTTAGACTATCTTCTAATTGATCTAATCTTTTGACAATAGACTGTAGAGTTGGACCTGCACACAATGCGTTGTCCAGACATGACGGTTGAAAAGATTAATATCGCAAATCTTGTTTTTTTATCATCATTTTCTCTATTGATATTTCACTGGAAATTATTATGCCGTTGGCGATAGAGGTTAGTTACACATCTAAAGCGAATATCTATTTATAATAAACAACTATAATCATAAGGATTTTAATTAAAATAACCAAAAATCCTTTTTAGTTACAGGGATATAATATATTCGTAAAAGTTATGTCACCAACTCATTCCATTAGGCATTCAGCACTTAGACCAGAGCTCAACTTGCGCTTTTATGTACATTACTTCATGACAGATATTGATTGAAATTGTTTTTTTTGTGTATGATATAGGTTAAACCTATAGCTTGGGCAAAAGTTGTGACAATGGATAAAATTCTGGAGCAGTTCATTGAAGTGGCTAATCTTAAAAATGTGAGCCACGCTGCAAAAAAATTACATCTGAGTCAGCCTACATTGACCCAGAACATTAAGAAACTAGAAGCGAAGTTAGGTGTCTCACTTTTCGAGCGCACTTCTACTGGAGTGGTTACAACGGAGTATGGTGAACTGCTACTTGAGCAGGCACAGATGATGCAACGAATTTACGCGAATACATTGTTAAAAATAAAAAATTTTAAAGAAAGGCAACAGCATAACCTAAGAATAGGAACAGGTCATGCTTGGTGGCACCTATTCGTTCTCGACTGTTTTAACACCTATCGCTCGCTTCATCCATTAGTGAATATTCACATCGATTTTGGGAATCACCTTCGTCTCATTGACCTTCTGTTAACCGGTGATATCGATTTATTCATTGGACATGAAATTCATGGGCTTACCCCAGGAATTGGCATCCATTTCGTTCCTTTTTTTTCCGTTTCCGACGCTATGTTTGCGCGTAATGGGCATCCATTGCATGGAAAAGAAGTCACTCCTGAGGCGTTGCTTGATTACCCTTATCTTAAATTAACTCCTGATGAGAAACGGTACAGGCACATGATCGGTGAAGGACAGAGGCCTAGGTTGAACAAAAACCTTCTTCATATGACGGAACAGGTGGTTTGGTCTTCTAATTCATTAACATCAATTGTCGATATGCTAAACAACTCAGATGCGGTACTTCAGGCATATCCTGCCTGTATGCGTGGATACTTCGCAGATCATGATATTATCCAATTGAAAAGCTTAAATAAAGGTGAGCTTAATATCGTAGGTATGTATTGTCTTCGCGAAAGGTTTTATACGCCGCAGGTAGCGGAAATTCTGACATTAATGCAAGATCACCTGAAGTATACCACCATTGGTTAATGCGGAGCTTCATAGCGACTATGGCTACCGCAGAAGAATGGCATTGAACGGTAATCCTCCCATTTTTAACGGTGGTGATAAGTAGGCTCAGGTTACGCGCTGAATGTGTTGCATTGGCGTGAAGCCATTCAGTGTCATATTAGGTCTCTCAGGGTTATAGAACCACTGTAACTGTGTGGCATATTCCTGCAACTCACTCAGCTGGACTTACCCCACACCTTACTTTACAGATTTGATAATTACAGTTCTGCCTATACGTCTCTCACTCAATAAGGCGAAAACCCCGGCTGCTTCCAGCCAAAGAAAATCGTTGCCAGGCCAATCAGCATGGTCATAAGTGAGAAGTAGAAAACGATCGCGCCCGGTCTTTCGATGCCATTAAAAAACGGATTTGAACCGAAGATACCGCCGTACACATAGCCGCCAGCAGCGCCAGAATCACGCCCAGCGCCCCGAAACCTGCATAAAACCGCCCGAGAGCAGCGAATTGCTGTCTGTCAGATGCGCCCACAGCATGACGATAATGCCGATGAAACCGATGCCCATCGCCAGCCAGCGGGCGGCGTGGACGTTTTCCCCCAGTAAAATGGCATCCGCCAGCGAGATATAAACTAACGCCAGATAGTTGAAATACATTCCATCAGGGCCGGAAAAGCCGAGAATTAAATGGCCGAATATATTATTCGTTTTAATTTGGGGGGGCAGGGCCCCACAATTTGAGCCAGATCAGCAGCGGGAATAAGGTAACGAAAGAGCGAAAGAATATCACTTCTCCGGTAGGTGTATTTCCGCACAGCCCTTTCACGCAAGCCAGCATTAATGTGGCACACAAGGCTGATAATATTTTTAGCGAAATACCCATTATGGCGTTCATTATTAACCTTCGTTTCTGGTGAGTAGCGGGATGAACCTGTCCGCTATTCTGGCAGCTCCTCCTTTTTCCCGGTCATACAAAAAGCGTATCGCCATACAGGGTTTAATTCTTATACAACGCCAGAGTGAGTTTATATAGTCGGGCTGACTCATAAAGAAACCGCAACCAGTTTTGCTCACAGTGAGTCAGGGGAAGTTGTCGTCAAACACTGCTAATTAAAAAATCCCGGAAAATGGATGATGAAACTGAAGTTACTGTCTTGCTCCTTGCTGGCGTTGCCACTGATGGCGGCCTTGTCTTCTGCGAAAGCTGATGTTCTTTCTGATATTCAGGCACGCGGGTCACTCAATTGTGCAGTGTATTCCGATGTGCCGCCGTTCTCGTCGCCGGATCCGAAAACGCGCCAGCTGGCGGGGATGGACGTCGATTTATGCAGGGCGTTAGCCAAACAGATGGGCGCAAAACTCTATCTGATGCCGACGTTGCGGTGATCGCCACTGGCCGCGCCGACGTGCTGATTGCTAATCTGGCGTATACCAAAACACGCGGCCAACAGATTCAGTTCAGCGAACCGAAGAACAGGAAGTTTTTGCCCCCCAGGCTTACCATCCGCAGTGCATTATCGGTGAGGTTATTGTCCTCTTCCGCGCCTAGCCGTCTTCCGCATAGTATGTCAGTACCAACCATTGGTTGAGGGCATAGGCGAACGCCTTTGCCAGCTCCAATTGGCGCGACAGCATCTTCATTTTTCTGGGGCCAACCTTCCAGTTCGTTCTGGAGCGGTTCTGCTCTCAGTTGGCGTTGGGCAAGCCGATGTTCTGCCGGCAACCCGGGCAGCTTTGCTTGTATGGCATACAACTGTTCACGGCCTCCCCTGTGATTGCCGAGGGTGTGCGGACATGGACGTAATGGATTTTACGCCGAGCATGGGCCCAGCAAGCGGCTTCCTTTATGTATCCAACGCGGTACAACTTGCTGAACCCGGCGTCAGCATCAGCCTGTAGCACACCGCTGAAGCAGGCCAGGTGCGTCTGAGGATGGATACCCTTTCTTTCCGGTGAGTAAACGGACGTACCGGACAGAGATACCGGATTTTTATCTGTTCAGGACGCTGAATGAAGCACGGGAGATCACAATGCGCTGGCTGACGGAATAGAACAGCGAGCGACCTCATGGATCCCTGAATAACCTGACGCCAGAAGAGTACCGTCTGATGGCTGAAAAACCGGAACTCTCAAAAAGCATCTGGAACTAAAACGGATGCGCTTACAGTTTCTGGGGGAGACTTGTTGATTTTTATAGAGACAGATGCCATTCGACGTGTATGTAGATATAGTGATTAGATATCATTTTCACTATTTTGTTATTTTAGTTCAAGGTAACTTGATGTGTTTTTGGCAAGACATAAAAGCACCCCGGGCGCATTTTATTTTAAGGTGTCAGTCACGGTTAATTTTAGTTGAATGTTATTCATAAATTGGCGATCATGAAATTACAGTTTATATATTACGTACATATATGATTGCAGTGATGGGTTGAAAGGGTTAAGTCACTCATGAGATTAGATGAACTTAATGGTAATAAAAACGCCCTAATCATGGTCGATGAGTAGGGCGTTGGGTCTTGTTAGCAGTAACGGTAGCACGACGATTTCATCGCTCTACCCATTATCGCTATTATTTTCTGATCAGTTTCGCTGCTGCTTGTTTTGCTTTCTGCGCCATTTCTCGCGCAATATCTATGGCTTGCCCGGTATAATTCTCAGGCTTCACCATAGTTTCCAGCTCGTCGGCAGAGAAAAATGTCGCTAACTGGGTATCTTCCTGTAGGCATTTAAGGAAGCTTTTGTTATGCAGGGTTGAATTCATCGCCAGCGCATACATTTTCGTATGTGCTTGATCCTTACCAATGACCAGCGCTAAATTCATCATCACCAGCCCGCTGTTGTCCAACCCCTGTTTTATCTCAGTATTGGCTCGCATCTTTTCCTGATTAACCTGCAGACAGCGTGTTAGCTCCTCGGTTCGCAAAATGATCTCTGTCATCAGTTCCAGGGATTCATGCAGGCAGCTCTCCAGCAACATATACGAAGAGCTATCGCCTTCATATGGACGGCAACACGATGACAGCATCACGGCGGGAAGAGAATAGAGTTTTTGGGCGTTAGCGATAATCCCCTTCGCCAGTTTCGGATTGATTTTATGCGGCAGGCTACTGCTGCCTACAGTGCCTTCGGCAAATCCTTCGAGCACTTCTCCGATCTCTTCGAGAGAGGTAGAGTACATTTCTTCGGCCATTTTATGGCACACGCTGGCCAACAGGCACAATGCCATAACATATTCCACTTTATGCGTGCCGATATTGCGTGATGGAACAGCCATTTCGGTCATTTCAAGCCGTGTGGCAACACGGGTTTGCACCTGACGACCGAGCTGCCCGCTAGCATTGAAAGCACCAACAGGCCCTCCCATCATCACACTGAAAACGCGCGGTTCAGCCTCTTGCAAACGGGAAACCGTCATCAGGAGTTCGTCAATCCATACTGAGGCTTTGAAACCATAGGTAATGGGTTCGGCATGACGTCCATGTGTGCGGCCAGGCATCACTGTTTGGCTATGTTGCTCTGCCAATTGAGCCAGATTTGCCAGTATCTCCCCGACCATCAATAAAAAACGGGCATTCACTTTTTTGGTAACCAGCAGTTGTGCCGTTTGCTGAATATTTTGTGTTGTCACGCCAATATGAACATATTTTCCGCTGTCATCGGGGCAGGCTTTAACCAATTGTTTCAGGAACGGCACAAATCCGTGGCCGATTTTATCCCGAAGTTTTACGACCTCATCAAGATCGATTTGATCCAGTTTACAGGCCGCCGCTATCTGATCCGCCGCCTGTTGCGGGATAACACCCAGCTCGGCCTGTGCCAGTGCGAGCGCCGCTTCTACATCCAGCCATGACTGAAATTTAACTCTTTCTGTCAATAACTCACGAATACCACGATCGTCTATTGATTTGGTTTTTGAATCATACAATGCACTCATGACTAACCTCTAGATAGTATTAATTTTGGGTAAGATGGCGTCACTTACTACTCATTTTATCCACAATGGCATTCTTGACAAACTCGACATGAGGTCCAAATACAACGTGTATATGATTATTTTTAGGCAAGAATACGCCAGAGCAACCTGAGTCTTTCAGTCGTTCATGATCCACTAACTCCTGGTTGTATAAGTCAATACGTAATCTGGTAATACAGTTATCTGCATTCTTTATATTATCTTTGCCACCCAGCCCTTCGATAACCAACGCCGCAATCTCTGCATAGCGTTTATCTTTAAGTAATGTGTTGCGTCTTACTTCTTCTTCACGGCCAACAGTCTTGATGTTGAATTTAACAATGGCGAAGCGGAATACGACATAAAATACGACAAAGTTAACGGCACCCAGTAATACCAGTTGAATCCAATTGGTATTATCATATAACAGGCCAAAAATACCGAAGTCGAAAATTGTCCCGCGAATGTAGCCCATTGACACTTGCAGGAATGCAAGCGGTAACGTCATTAGCCCACAAAGAATGGTATAAACCAGGAACAGACCCGGAGCGATAAACAGGAATGAGAATTCCATAGGTTCGGTAACATTACCGAGGAAAGCGGTTAACACTATAGTCAGCAAAATACCTTTGACGGCTGGGCGGTTGACTTTGTACGCCGCGTGATACATTGCCAAACCTATGGCAGGGATGCGGAACATAGCATTCAGCATCTCGGCGGGTGCCAAGTACGAGGAAAGTTTAGGCATCAGCGACCAGCTTGGATCCTGTGGTCCCAGATCAAAAAGGATTTTGTTGGTGGCATTCAGGATACCGGTATATTTTTGACCATCAATGACATAAGTGCCACCAGCCTCGGTAAAGCGCACCAACGAATCCAGAACATGGTGAAGACCGAATGGAATTAACGCTCTGTTCAGGAACCAATAAACCCCTACGCCAAATTTATCATTCATGACAACAAACGAAATGCTGGTCAGGAAACTGGTGATGCCATTCCATACAAAGGGAATGGTCAGCCCGATCGGGATCATGCACAGGAAAGTAATGATGGGCACTGACTTCTTGCCACTAAAAAAGGCGAAGGCCAATGGCAGTTCCAGTTTATAGAATTTGTCAGTGACTTTGGCCGCAACCAGCCCTGAAATGATCCCTCCCATCGCTTCCAGTTGCACCGTTTGGATACCGAGCACTAACCCCTGGCCGACCTCCGATAAATGAGTCTTCGCTAATGAACCGTCAAGCTTAAGCCAAACATTCATCACGATAACCAACGTCAGGAAGGCAAGTACCGAGGCAAAGACGGCAATGCCTTTCTCGTGCTTAGCCACGCCATAAGCCACTCCCATTGCAAACATCAGCGGGATGTTGTTAAAGAGCACGGCGGTGATATCTTTCAGGCTTTGTATCGTAAGTTGCACACCCTCATAGCCGAGAAACGGCACCTTACTGATGATATAACTTTGGGTGAGAGCGCTGCATATTCCCATAATCATGCCAATAGGCGCTAAAACCGCGATGGGCAGCAGGAGAGAACGCCCAAAGAGCTGTATCCCGTCCTTTATATTTTCTATTTTCATAATAACCTTTGTTAAACGTAAATGTAGGTGGACAAAGACAAAGTATTACCTCTCAAGTCTACGTGAGAGGAGAAGGGCATCAAGGTCACTTTGTGAGACTGAAAAAAATCAACATGTACCCTTAAAAATCAATCTGCCGTGTAATTTATGGGCAAGTGTTTTATAAATGCTTGTTACATCACAGATTGAAAGCTCGGGTATTGACAAGGCTATTATCATGCATTAGATGATTTAGATGATAAGGTGTTTTTAGTGGAGGTTGCTATCAGTATTAACAGTTTTGATATCAATTTTTTAAGCTATATGCAGGAAAACGCCGAACTGCGCTTCAATGATGCCGTTAACGTTTTTCCTGAAAAGAGTATTGTTGGCTTAAAAAGAAGTCAGTCGAGAATTAATTATTATTTACCTGATAATAAAAATATCGTCTGCGCTGGCGATGCCTTTCATTGCAAAATAAATTACAAAGAATACTCTGATTTTATTAATGCTATTACTTTAAATAAATATCTTTCTTCAGAAAATGAGCGGATTACCTTAATTTTGTTCTATTGTTTTCTGTATGGAACCGTCAATACCTCGAAACTCTACAAGGATATTGGCGTCAGCCTAAGTACCAAAAAGAAAGACATTAAAGTTTTGGTCGATTATTTATGTCAATTTGAACTACATGTAGAAATCATTAACCGCAAAGGGGTCCGGATCAGAGGGAATGAGTTGGCATTTCGCATCCTGATAATGAAGATCATTGCATCCATATGTGAGTTGAATCAGTTGAACCAGTTTATGCCGCGCATAGCCAATAATCCCTATGAAAGGTTGATGTACCAGGGGTTGAGTCGGGATGAGGTGGTTCAGGCTGTCCTGTATCGGGATTCCTTCAATGAGATTTTAAATCGGTATCAGTTAGATCTTTCCTATCCAGGAAAGAAATTTCTACTCATTTACCTGATGATCTTGGAGAAAAGACTTAGCGTCGACAATATGCAATTAAGCTTGCCCGGGATGAAAATTGAACTTCCCTTGCAGCCGGTCTTTGTTAACCCAGTTGAAAACGTTTTCGTTAACCATTTTATCAATTCTCTTGACCATAATTATTATAAATTAATTTATATCGATATTATGCTGTACCGGGCAACCACGCAGTTTGTTCAGAGCGTGCAGGAGAAAATGATTACGGGTATTAGCCATCATCGGGAATTGTACGACGAGATATATATTTATATTCAAAAATGTATTATCAGAAAAACCTATTTATATGATGTGCCTGACGTTAACTTACCCAAGGCCCGGAAGCATTACCCCGGCCTGTTTTCCTACGTTGAAGATGCGATCATCCGAACGGAAGAATTTTATACTGTTCAGTTTGATAAGAATCAAATTGCCACTTTATGTTTGATTTTAAAAAAATTTATCATGAACAGCAAGATGGTGGGACGTAACAGAAAGAGTATTGCCATCGTCACGACCTCAAGCATAGAGAAGGTGAAGTTCTTCGTGGCGAATCTGAGATGTTATGTCGATGTCGGGGATTGTTTCAACATAAATTTTAATGAAATTTATAAACTGGAAGATTTGGAACACTTCCTGACCATCGTATTTTCAAACCGTATCAGCCTGCTATTGCAGGACAAGGGTATTCCACACCTTAAGATAAATTATTATCTTCAGCCTAAAGATATAGATAAGCTGATAACTGCGGGGTTATCCAGCAATATTAATAGAAAAATCAACGCGGATGAATTTTCTAACGCTATACGCCATGTCCCCCCGGATGTTCTTGTATTATATTTGAAAGAAAAATATGGTGATCATTTTGCATGACGATAATTACCAATTTTCAATGGATACTGAGTTGAGGCATTGCCGGTATCCATTGCTTATATGTTACTAGAACCATCAGTAAACGTTATGCGACTCACAAGACTACTGAGAATGTAATAAGTACTGAGTTGAGAGTAAGCTAGCGTGTAATAGAGTGGTAAACTCGATCGAAATTCGTTGTGAACATATTAGCATGACGCTGCCCCCTTAAAACTTGTTATAACGGTAACTGACCATTGCAGGTAATTCTCTAATCAATAACAACTGAATGGCCTGAAGCCATCCATGAGTGTATTTACCTGGGATTTACTCACATCAATGAGAGCGTGAGCTAAAGGGTATGGAGTGTGATTGTGATGTAATGATAAGTGTTATGTCGGTGAACGGGATAATAGTGGGGGTATATATCGTCAGCGGGATAGCTTCAAAAAATACTCCGGAAGAAGTTTCACAACAATACTTTGGATATATGTATTTCGTTCAGGATGCTTTGGAGGAAGCTCTGCAAACTCCGATTTATTATACTTTAGGTCATGTTGACTATGAAAAACGGCCAGTTTTTGATACGAGTAAAGATAAGTTAAAAAGTAATCTGGGTAATCCTATGTCAGGTGTGGGAGCGATAAATTTACATGCGTGGTTGACGACGTCAAATATGGAAAAAATCGACCTTACGTTTGCGACCACATATGGCATTGTGAATAATTTTCTATCCGTAATTGGTCGATGTTCATTTAAACACTACTCTGTAGTTAATTAAAACATGATTTATCACCCTCAGCTGGTCGGCGAGGATTATTTGAAAAATATTGGTGTCTTCATTGACTTTATGGCGTTAAATGTATTTGTAGTATAGGGTTGGTGGCTTTCAATGTGTTTTTTATAGCGAGAGTTATGCCTCTCCTTTATTGTTTTCGACTGGCATGTATTAAAAAATAATCAACACAAAATATGAGAAGTTTTTTGATAATTAACTTGTTGTGATTGACGACATTCGGTCAAATCATTTAATCTGTCCACGTTGTACTGTCGTCTTCGGACGACCACCAATGCTCAGTGGGTCTGTGATGAGCGCCTTCGGGTGACCCTGCTGTCGATAGACAGCCACCAATGATCTGGCCATCTGCGAGGATCGCCTTCGGGTGATGGCAAAAGAAAGCTTCCGTAGCCTGAGAGGGAGCACGCCAGCTATGGTGTGGTACATCTGCCCGCCTTTGGGAGCAGATATCGCTCATCCAACGTAGTATTCGGAGCGGTTAAGGCTGCTGAAAAGTCATCTCAATGCCTTGGTGCTAACTGGCTAGGCACACATCTACATTGGGCAGTCCTTGCCTGGATAAAACAGTCACAACTGACTGATATCGCTTACATCTTTAAAGCTGTTAAAGGCTTTAATGACGTGTTGCCGACGATGCAACCTTTGAACGGACGTATAAAGCCAATGGGTACATTTTGGCTGCTTACGTGAGTCTCATTGGGAGCAAAGGAGCGCGCGTCACTTGTGAAGTGGCGAAGACACTACCAAGTGACGCGCGTAGCGCATAACGTCTCAACCCACGCACGACGTGGCTTTCAACGTTTTACTACCATCTGACCAACATGTAGTCCGTGTCAGTGCGGTTTTAAACACTCATTCACTTCAACGTAATTACAACGGAAAACACCGTTTTGAACGTTTCACTATCTAAAAGGAGGAAATCGACTCGGTATCGATGGCGACATTACGAACAGTAGTGTGTGGAGGCAAACTGACTAACGTCAGGACGGCGAAAGCCGCGAACAGGTCAGAGACCTGGGGAGCCTCGAAATAACTCAACATTTCGCCGCCCCGATGCACAGATACCAGTCGAGACGCAGGAAGCGCAAAAGTAACCGTGTCGTCGGGGTTGAAATTATCGGGATACAGATCCGTCTGCTTTGTGGAAAGCAGAGGGTTGTGTATTCCGTGGGAGGACAATCGATGTCAAAACTCAGTAAGCAACTGGTTACTCTCGCCCGCCAGGGACGGGGGAGTTTTAAAACCGTCGCTGACCGTTCGAGAATTGCAGAACGTTTTTCTGAACGTCTTGTGAAATTAAATATCCAGATCCGTGACGTGAAACATATTAAGACGTCTCATATTGAAAAGTATATTCGTAGCCGGCAGGCTGAGAATATATCGCTTCGCACATTACAAAACGAGATGGCAGCTGTGCGCTCAATTATGTCAGCTGCGGGTCGAAATAAACTGGCCGATCCCAATCATGAAAAATTGAGTAACCAGGCTTTAGGGATTTCAGGTGCGAACCGTGATGGAACAAAAGCACCTATTTCAGATGAAAAGTTAACTGCTGTCATAAATTACGCCTTCAAAAAAGATGCGGGGGTAGCATTGAGTGTTCAGTTATCTCGCTATTTAGGTTTACGAACGGAAGAAACCGTTCAGTCAGCAAAGTCATTAAAAACATGGCGGCAGGCTTTAATTAATGGCGACGAGCGTGTTCGGGTTGTTTTTGGCACGAAAGGGGGCCGCCCTCGCGATACAACCATTTTTAATCGTGAAAAAGTTTTATCTATTCTAGAGGCGGCAATAAAGTATTGTGATGAACATAATGGAAAATTGATTGATAAGCCTTCATTACATACAGCAATAGAACGTTATCGAAATATTGTCCGTGAGGCTGGAATGACAGGAAAAGATGCTCCACATAGTTTGCGTTATGCATATTCACGCGATGCGGTGATTCATCATGTTAAGAATGGGATGAGTCGCGTAGAAGCGGAGGCATTGGTATCGATGGACTTGGGGCATGGGGATGGCCGAGGACGTTACATTAAGCAAGTTTATTTTAAAGGTGATGTGGAGTAACGGATTAATTGCATTCAGTGTACAGGGTTTTATTAATTTAAGAGGGTTTTTACTGTATACGTGATTATGATCGTTCGTACATAACGGTCGCCGCTCTCACAGGGCTGCGACCTCGAAATTATAATAATTCTGAGACGTTATGTTATTCGATAAAAGATGGGTTTACTCCAAAATCAGAGGGTATAGTTTCTTGACAGATCTGCAGTTTGCTCGGAAATAAACAGGTTTATTTGTTGTCTTCGGACAACCACTAATGCTCAATGGGTCTGTGATGAGCGCCTTCGGGTAGTGGCAAAAAACGCTTCTGTAGCTTGAAAGGAATCTCGCCGTTTACGGTGTAGTAATCTGCCCGCCGTTGAGTGGAGCATACATGAAAAGGGCCCGCCGTAGCGAGCCAATACAACCCCTTCCCGAGGGTAGTCCATGAAATTTTATTAGCGCACTCTGACTACTTTAATCTCCATGTCATCAGTCTGCCCAGTGTTATATATGATGAATTTCTTACCACCAGTGCTGAACGATTCCGATAAAACCAGACGGTTATCATAACGGGCAAGGACATAGTACCAAGCATGCTCATGATAAATCATCTGATACTCCTTCTTGAAATGAGGCTTGAAGCAACCAGCAAGGAGTGAAAACACCCAGAAATAAATCATGAACCCGGCCATTACAATCTCGATACGATGACGACGAACAAAATGCATTTCAGAAATGCATTTAACCGAGAAAAGATGCCCACTCCACCTGATAATCAGCGTAATTATCAAGGCTGCAATGACAGATAAAATCAATAAATCTGTCATCAACTGTTGATGAATCACTGAAAACTCCAGGGCTGGTGGAACAAAAAGCAGCAGAACAGCCAGGAAAAGCCTGACAATACTCAAATCCCGCATACTATTTTTCTGTTTAATACTCAGGAAAAAAACAACTCCAGCAGCCCAACCAAACAGAAAAATCACGATAACTGTAACAGCATAAAACAGACTTCTTGCTACATCATCAACACCAGCCCCGACAACCCACCACGGAAAGCCGTAGTGAAAGGAAGTCCCCCAGCCATAGAAATAAGCACTTCCCCACCCCATGCATCCCATATAAGCAATAAAAAGTGAAGAATTTTTGAGCAGTGTGCTATCACCCATCCCACCTCCGCAAACAACTTAACAGCATTGATAGGTGTTACATAACAAATGAGATTTATTGTCGTCAAGAAGCATCAGGGTAAAAAGTGCATTCTACAACCAGCAGCGCATTTACCGTCATGTCCCCGCTTTTCGGGTACAAAAAGCCTGCTCCGAGGCGGGTGTTTGAGGAACGGGGCGCGGTCGATGACACCAAGCAGCAACCATGACCACTCTCGGCAGGATGCCTTGCGTGCTAAAAACGGGCTTAAGGAATTTGCCGCTCATCATGGGCAGTGTATTGCCTGAAAACGCATCCGGAGCTCTTTACTGGTGTGTCCAGAGTTAACGCCCATGCTCTCAGATTCAAGGATGTCATTCTGATTGAACAGGTGGACCGGATGTCATGCCTCAATGATGACGACTGGGATACATTTAAACGCCGTATCCTAGAGAAAGACCTGTCGGTTAACGGTATGGTGCTCGATATGCTTGATGTCTCGGTGATCCTGTTCAATAAGGTTGTTCAGGTATTTACTCTGCCTGACGGTAATGGTCTCTTCATCTGGTTTACCGCCATTGAGTGTCGTCAGCACAGCTGTATTTGCGTCACTTTATATATCTCGAGGGGTGACTACTTCCGATTCGCCATTGTGACGTATGGCGCTTTCTGAAAAAATGCAGTGCAGCTGCTGCATTCCGTTTCGCCGTCAGCAGAAAATCAATAGTCTGGTCCGATGTGTCGACTGCCCGGTACCGGTATTTCCATTGTCCTTTAACTTTTAACTTTGATATAGGTTTTATCCATTTTTCAGCGGCGTCCCACGGGATGTTTCTGGCGGTGAAAGGCACGATCTAGATTACCTGAACTGGCGCTTAATGCGATAGAGTCACTGGTTGTGCTTGTCCTACATAAATGTGAATAAAATCACATTTATAAAATGGAATGTATTTAATTTGTTAATCAAAAAGATATAATAATTTATTGTTGTATTACATATTCTTCTGAGTGAGGGAACGATATGCTTACAGTGATTGGTTTTTCTATAATAGTTTTGATTGTTGTGCTGTTGATGACAGGAAAAGCAAACCCCATAATAGCGATGTCAGCAATACCTGTTATTGGGGCTTTTTGTGCTGGTTACGGTATTACCGATATTTCTGGGTTTATAGAGCATGGATTGCGAAAAGTTAGCCCTGTTGCCACAATGTTTTTATTCGCGATAATATTCTTTAGTTTGATGAAGGATTTAAATGTATTCACACCGCTGATTAGAATGATGATAGGTATAACAAAGGGTAATGTAGTAATAGTAACCATGGTTACTGCATTAACTGCTGCGGTTGTTCATTTAGACGGTTCTGGAGCGGCGACATTTCTAATAATAATACCTGCGTTCCTGCCATTATATACCAGGCTAGGTATTAATCCTTATTTAATGCTACTAATTATGTGCATGAGTATGGGGGTTATGAATATGGTTCCGTGGGGGGGGCCACTAGGCAGAGCATCTGCCGTTACTGAAATCCCGGCGTCTACACTCTGGCAGTCAATAATTCCGGTCCAAATTATTGGTGTTGCATTTGCTACCATTATTGCAGGTATATTTGGATATAGAGAGAGTATTAGAATTAAGAAAAATCTGGCTGGTAAATTTATCGATGCACATATCGAATCAAACAGTATGATTTTCGATTCAATCGGTCAAGATAAAAAAGCACAAAAACCTTTTTTAAATTTTAGTTTAATAATCTTTTCCATTTTAATGCTGGCATTCGGCTTACTACCTGCGTCGTATGTTTTCATGATTGCGCTATCTTTGGCATTGCTTTTAAATTACCCATCACCTAAAACCCAAATGAATATAATTATGAAGCATGCACCACAGGCGGTTAATATGGTTGCGATAATTATGTCTGCCGGGGTTTTTCTTGGGGTAATGGACAAGGGAGGGATGCTAAACTCACTAGCAACTCATGTATTATATGTCATTCCAGAAAAATTTATTCCGATTCTACATGTTTTAGTAGGGGTTTTAGGTGTCCCCCTTGATATATTTACTAGTACGGACGCTTATTACTTTGCATTGTTACCTATAGTAAGCGATATCGTTGGGACTGTGGGCATTTCTCCTCAAAGTGTTGTTTATGCCATGGCTATCGGTAATAACGCAGGAACTTTCATTAGCCCATTCTCCCCGGCTGTTTGGCTTGGAGTGGGGTTAGCAGGATTGGATATGGGTAAACATATTCGTTATTCGTTCTTATGGATCTGGTTATTTAGTTTCATACCTCTATCTGCTGGTTACTTTTTAGGACTCTATTAACCAGACTCGTCTTAAAGGGGGGCGCCTGGAAAACGGAATTCTACGTTAAGCGTTTGGGCTTAACGGGTGATTTCGTTCCATTAAGCGCCCCCCTTGACTGTAAGGGAGGTACGGAACGTTCTGGCTGTCCATTAATTGTTTTGCTTACTTTCGTACACGCTATCGGCATGATTTACATCATTGGCCTCCGAACCCCGTATACAAATGACCCATTGAATCGAGAAAACAGCCCTAACCGCTATTTGTTATATAGAAATCGTGGATTTAACATAAAGGCATTTGGCGTTCCAAATTTTGGGACTGACCGAAACAAAAAGGCCAGCCCCGGAGGGCTGGCTGTTCAGTACAGGGCAATGACGGGTTTCTTGATGCTGCGTAGCGGGTCAGCGTATTGATGCTGGCTTTGGTGATGTTGTTACCTGATGTTTTGTTGCTCTTGGCATCAGGGAAATCTGGTAAAAACATTATAAAACAATAAGTTGCTATATTTTGCATGGCCTTCGGATGTATAGGTTTTCCCATCGATTTTGCCCTAAGAGACTCCAGCAATGAGGGGGGGGATGGCTGTCTATCAACCTGAAAATCGGCTGACTGCGAGAAACAATTTCTTCCGGGAAAAGATTTTTCTGTGGTGCTTGCCGTACTGACCTGCGCAGGATAAGCGCCGGTCAAGTTTTACGGAGTGCTGCTTATGTCTTATTGTGATACACCTGAACAGGCTGCCATCATTGGTTGGTCCGGCCATCGCCTGGTGGTCAGGGCGTTTGCCGGCACCGGCAAGACGTCTACATTAGTCCGTTTTGCGCAGGCAAATCCGGACTGCAGGATGCTCTACCTGGCCTATAACCGTGCAGTCAGGGATGAGGCCGAGCAAAAATTCCCCTTTAATGTCGAATGCAAGACGTCGCATCAGTTGGCCTGGCCTAACTTCGGGCGACATTATCAACAGCGGCTGACTGGCCATCTGCGGATCACTGACGTTGCTCGTCAACTCAATACACGGCACTGGCCGCTGGCTCGGGTAGCTATCGCGACCTTCAATGCCTTCCTCTGCAGTGGCGATAGAGAATTTGGCCCACAGCATCTGCCAGATGAAGAGGCTTGCAACGGTTTGTCTGCTGACAAAATTCTGGCGGCGGCGCAAATGCTCTGGCGTGAGTCTGCACGCCAGGATGGCATTTTCCCTGTCACCCATGACGTTTACCTCAAGCTGTATCAGCTCTCGCAGCCTGACCTTTCCAAACGCTGGCAGACGCTTCTGTTTGACGAGGGGCAAGACGCGAACCCGGTGACGCAGTCACTGGTATTGGCGCAATGTTGTGATGTGGTGCTGGTCGGTGACCGTCATCAACAAATTTATCGATTCCGTGGCGCGGAAAATGCTCTCGATGCCCCGGAGCTGGCCGATGCGGACCAACTTTACCTGACTCACAGTTTCCGTTTTGGTCCTGCCGTAGCTCAGGTGGCTAATATGCTGCTTGCCCGACAAGGCGAAACGATGTCTGTGGTCGGGGTGGGGGGAAACGACAGGGTTGTGGGGTGCATACCTGATGACGTGAAGGGGCAGCCTGTTGCCATATTGAGCCGAACGGTGGCGGGTGTCATCGGCGCGGCACTTGATGCCAGTCTGGCCGGCAAGAAGGTGTACTGGGTTGGGGGGATCAGCGGCTACAAAACGGAAGAACTGGAAGATCTATACTGGTTTTCGGCAGACATGCCTGAGCGAATGCAGTCCCCGCTGTTGGCACGAGAATACCGCAACTTTGAGGAGTTTGAGTCGGTTGCCAGAGCAACCAAGGATGTTGAAATGAACCAAGGGCTTCGGTTGCTTGAGCAGTATTTCCCGCTGCCACAAAAGCTGCAGGTGATGCGTGAACATGCGGTTACCGACGAAAGTCAGGCACAGGTAACAGTTTCGACGGCGCATCGAAGCAAAGGGCTGGAGTGGCCAGTGGTGGTGTTGAATCATGATTTTGCAGATATCACGGATCCCCTCATGGCCGACTGTGAACGTACTGATGAAACCAATCTGCTGTATGTCGCTGTGACCCGGGCCCGGCAAACACTGGTACTGAATGAATTGCTACAGGTGTTGATGGACAGCGAGAGTAATGACATCGCTGGAGGCATGGCATGCTGAAGGCTATCAAAGAACTGCTGGTTGGAACCAAGGTGATGCCGGCAAATTCAAAGGCAAGCATTTCAGAATCTCAATGTCCTGTAGGTTATTTTGTGCCGGCATCCGCAGAGCAGCTTTTAAGCACGACATCTCGTCAGCAGTGCCTACAACAGCTGTGGGAGAACAGCGCACTGCCCAAAGATCTCTATGAGCATTTCTATCTGCAACCACTGAAGCAGCTCGTTACGCTGATGCAGGTGCTGCCGGCCACGTCCCAGGGGGAGTATGCTAGGGAAGGAGGGCTGGTCGATGTTACCCTGCAGACGGTGACGTATGCGGTCCGACTGGCTAAGGGGCACATGTTGCCCCCAGGGGCAGCGCCCGAAGAACAATCAGCCCAGAATGTGCAGTGGAATGTCGTGGTGTTTTATGGAGCGCTATGGCACTACCTGCCGCTGTTGAGTCAGTTGCAGGGTGAGTTCCAAAGTGGCCGCGCCTGGTTACCTGGATTGACGGTGCCGAGTGAACCTTACCGTTTTCGCTTCAGAGCCACCCAGTCAGCCCCGCTCCTAGCAACAAGTCAGAGCGCAATGATTGCGGCGCGGCTGCTGCCTGAAGAGCTTATCGAATGGTTATCAACACTGCCGGCGGTTACACATTCGTTGATGACGATAGCGTCCAGGCAACCCAGCACATTACCTGTAATAGACGATATTATCCTGAAAGCGGCCAAACTAGCACGCGGCGATAGTTTAGTCGTATCGCTTTTGCCGATATCCAGCTCCGACACTTTGGCAAAAGCCTTACTGGCAGTAGCGCCGACGACAGAAAATATCACTTCTTCAGTACCCGAGATTGATTTGAAAAGTGCAGTTAGCAGCACCTACTCTCCTCTCGCTCCGGAGCAACTGCCGGCGGAGACATTAGATCAGCCCAACGGAAATGCACCGTCAGTCTCGGAAGTGTTACTAAACTCGGCTCTGGATGCGCCGGTCAACGATAAGCCTTTGGCTGAGATGGTCCTGGCGCCAGAAACGGTGGCTGGTGTGGAAGAAGATATGCAGACTCTGTTGTCATTAATGGCGGTAGAGGTGTCAGTACCGACTTGCCTGGATAACCAAGAAGAGGGAGACGCCCCTCCGAAAGAGAGCCCCCTTCCTGAAGAAAAGCAGGGGCCGGTACATGACATAACTACTGTAATTGAAAATAGCTGTGTTTTACCAGACGTAATAGAACCTGCTCTATTAGAGAGCACGGACACAACGGTTATTTTAGAAGCTCAACATTCATCAAAGGATCTGCATGTTGGGAACGCCTTTCTACAGTGGTTGAGTCTTGGGATCAAAAAAGGGGATATATCAGTTAATACCATAGGTTCCAGAGCGCATATTGTTAGTGGCTTCGTGTTTCTCTGTGTTCCAGATATTTTTCATCTGTATATCAAGGAAAACAAATTGGAGCGTACTGATCGGAACGCAATCCAAAAGGCATTTGAAAAAATGGGCAGGCATCGGATCCGTAAAGGACAGCGATTCTTTATTGGTCATCTTTATGAAAAGCCAGAGGAGGTGGGCACATATCGTCGTATCAATGGTTACCTGATTAAGGCAAATAGTTTATATGGCGGAACACGGGTGCCAGAGGACAGTCAGTTACTCGTGATCCCGTAGTCTTTTGATGTAGGGAGAAGCTCACACAATGTTGGGTAAAACTGACGGATTATGCGTGGATAAATAAATTCATTCGAGGTTATGAAATGAAAAGTGAAGAAAAGATGCACGACGAGTGGGAGCTCTTGCTCGAGGAATATTTTTTTACCAAACAACTTCGTCCAGCAACGGAATGGAGTTATAGGAAAGTAGCACTAACATTTACGCGTTTTATTGGCGGAACTATAACACCCGCCATGGTGACGCAAAGGGATGTGTTGCTTTGGCGTCGGCATCTGCTAAAGGAGAAAAATTTTTCGGTACATACCTGGAACAATAAGGTGGCTCATCTGCGGGCAATATTTAATTTGGGTATTAAAAAAGCGTTGGTTCCTCATGGTGAGAACCCTTTTAATGGAACAGTCGTCCGGTCTGACACTAAGAAAAAAAGAATATTGACGAAGTCTCAATTAACCCGTCTTTACCTCGTGATGCAACAGTATGAACAGTGGGAGAAGGAGAGAAAACCAGTGAGGGGTGTAAAGTGTGCACTCTATCCTACCTGGTTCTGGATGACGGTATTAGACACATTTCGATATACCGGTATGCGTAACAATCAGATGATCCACATCCGACTGCGGGATGTGAACATTGAGCAAGGCTGGATCGAGCTTCGGCTTGAAGGTAGCAAAACACATAGAGAGTGGAAAGTGCCAGTGGTTCGTCAATTAAGGGAGCGGATAAAGCTACTCATGATGCGCGCAATCGAGCGAGGTGCGGGTCAGCATGACCTGCTTTTTGACGTCAAACGGTTTACCAATCCACGGCATACTCATTACATCTATGACGAGAAAAAAGTTCTGCAGTCATTTCGTAGTTTTTATCGTCGGTTGTCCAGGGAAAGTGGCTTCGATATTTCCTCACACCGTTTCCGCCACACACTTGCCACGGAGCTGATGAAATCTCCGGATAGAAATCTAAAACTGGTGAAGGATTTGTTGGGACACCGTAACGTCAGCACCACAATGGAATATATCGAATTGGATATTGAAGTGGTGGGGAAAGCGCTTGAACAGGAGCTTGTTTTACATACGGATATCACTGCTACAAGAAGCTTACAACGCTTGACACAGGCATGATTTGCTGTAAATATCACCAGCGATCGAGAAAAGGACGCCTGTGCAGCCACACAGGCATCCTTCTTGGGAATTCAACTTACAACGTCGCGGTAGTAAACAGTTACTCTGTTATCTCTTTGACAAGTTGATTCCGTATTAACCGCCCGTTAAAGTTCTCATCCTCTAACCAGCGTGCTTTGATGCAGAATTAGTGGTGCCCGGACTCGGAATCGAACCAAGGACACGGGGATTTTCAATCCCCTGCTCTACCGACTGAGCTATCCGGGCAACGCGCAGCATTAAACCGTATTGGCCGGGAGGCGTCAACGGCTTTATGCGCAAAAGGCGTTAAAAAGCTGGTGACTGCTGACTTTTCAGCCAAGGAGCCTGAAAAGTGCGCTCGTTCGAACCACGGCTCTGCACGGGCTGCGCTGTACTGGCCATCAGTTCAGCCTAATGCGCCGTTCCTGCGGCACTGCGCTACCTGCAAGATATCTTCCGCCAGCCGTTTGGCGACGGATACATCCTGGAGCTGGCGTTTTACCAGCAGTTTGCTCAGGCAGCCTTCCTGAATCAGCTCCATCTGCTGCGCCACCATATCGGCGTCGTCGGCGTCCATTTGGCGCAGCAGGTCGCGGGTCAGTTCCAGCGACGTCAGCTTTTGCTGCTCCGCCAATTGGTGTATCGGGTGATCCACCTCCGGGAAGAAGCTGCAGGCGGCAATAAACAGGCAGCCGGGATAACGATCGTGCCGGACGTACTCCGCCAGAACGTCATAGCGCGCCAGCAGCTTTTGCTGCGGGCTCAGGGTTTCGTCCAACAGCAGTTGGCGGCGCCAGGTGTCAATTTGCTGGCCGTGGTAGCGCAGGCTGTCGTACAGCAGCGCCTCGCGATCCGGCCAGAAGCGTTTCAGATCGCTCGGCTGCACGTCGAGTTTGTCTGCCAGCATTTCCAGCGTGGTGGTTGCCAGGCCCTGTTGTTCCAACAGCCCCAGTGCCGTATCAAGAACGTGTTCACGTTGCACTTGTGCTCCCTCCAAATTCGGTTCTGATCCACAGTGTCGTTTACCGCACTGTTTTCTGCAAATGTGCGCTGAACGCAGGCGCATTCATAAACCCGGTGACGCGTGCGGCCGGTACTTCCTGGCCCGCGCCGTTAAAGAACAGAATGGTCGGCAGCCCAAGGACCTTCAGATGCTTGAGCAGCGCCGCCTGTTCGGCGTTGTTGGCGGTCACATCGGCCTGCAGCAGCACGGTATCGGCCAGCTTAGCCTGAACTGCCGCATCGCTGAAGGTATATTTTTCGAACTCCTTGCAAGCAACGCACCAGTCGGCGTACAGATCCAGCATCACCGGTTTCCCCTGTGCCTGCTGCAGCGCCAGATTGAGTTGTTCCACGTTATTAATCCGTGAGAAGTTCAGGTGCACCGGTGCCCTCTGCTGGGCGTTATTGGCGCCGAAGGCCCAGTCCTGCAGCGGCCTTGCGGCGATCACCGCCGCTGCCAGCAACAGCAACTGCAATACACGTACCCAGCCGCGCGAGGTTTTCAGGCTCAGCGCGAATGCCCAACCGAAGAATGCCACGCCGAGCAGGCTCCATAACCGCAGTCCCCACGCATCGCCGATTACCCGCTCCAGCAAGAAGACCGGCAGCGCCAGGATCACAAAGCCGAAGGCTTCTTTTACATACTGCATCCACGGCCCGCTGCGCGGCAGCAGGCGGTTGCCGAACAGGGTGACTAGCACCAGCGGAATACCCATCCCGAGCGCGTACAAGTACAAAGTGCCGCCGCCGGCCCACATATTGCCGCTCTGAGCGATATAGAGCAGGATGGCGCTGAGCGGCGCAGTCGTGCAGGGGGAGCAAATTAACCCGGCCAGCGCGCCCATCAGGAACACGCCAGGCAGCGAGCCGCCCTTTTGGGTGTTGCTCCAGCCTGCCAGGCGCGTTTGCAGCGAAGAGGGCAGTTGCAGCGAATACAGGCCAAACATCGACAGCGCCAGCGCGATAAACAGCACCGACAGGCCGATCAGCACGTACGGGTGCTGCAACGCCGCCTGGAACTGCAACCCGGCGGCCGCGACCACCAGACCAAGCAGGGTATAGGTTAGCGCCATACCCTGTACGTAAACCACCGCCAGCGCCAGAATGCGTCCGCTGCTGTGCGGCTTGTCTCGGCCCAGAATGATGCCGGAAATCAATGGGTACATCGGCAGCACGCAAGGGGTGAAGGCAATGCCAATGCCAATCAACAGGGCCCAAAGTGGCGAAAACGGCAGGTTGGCTGGCGCGGGTTCCGTTGGCGCGTCAACGGGGGGGGATGCAGCGGCACTCACCGCATCCAGTGGGATCACCCTGGTTTCCGGCGGGTAACAGAAGCCGGCTTCCGCACAGCCCTGATAGGTCACGCTCAGGCTGGCCCCTTTGACTGTCTGTTGCAGGGGAATTTTCACATTGAGCTGTTGCTTGAAAATAGCGACTTCGCCGAAGAACTCATCCTTATGGCTCAGCCCTTCGGGCAGCTCAAAGGTGCCTAGCGTTGCCTGCTGCGGTACCAGTTTGATTTGCTGACGATAAAGGTAGTAACCGGGGCGGATTTTCCAGCTCAGGGCCAGTTGGCGATCTTGCTGTTTAAAATCAAAGGCGAATGCCTGATCGACGGGCACGAACTGGCTGCCGCCGCTTTGGCCGAACAGCGATGCCTGAGCCGCCTGCGGCAAAAAAAACAGGCTGCAGATCAGGAAGATTAATTTAATGAGGCGTTGATCCATAACAGGTAGTCTTTATCTCCAGCCATCACCGGCAGTACCAACAGCTCGGGCGTTTGATACGGGTGATGTTGTTTCAGGGTGCTGAGCAGGGCATCTTGATGGCGGCGATCGCTTTTGAACAACATCTGCACTTCGTATTCCTGTTCCAGTTTCCCTTCCCAGTAATAGAGCGATGTCGCGCCGGGCAGCAACGTGGCGCAGGCTGCCAGTTTTTCCCCCAAAATCCGGGCCGCCAGGTCTTGCGCGGTAGCCTCATCGGGTGCAGTGCAGAGTATGACGACAGCTTCGCAATCAGACATTTTCAGCCCTCTCATCCAGATTATCAGTAGGCACTATACCCTGAAGGCGAGTTGGCTAGAAGGCGAGTTTATCGCCAGCGAGGCGAGGTTCGGGAGAGAACCGGGGCCGCAGCCCCGGTAAAAACATTACAACAGCACGCTGCCCAGCAGGAAGCCGAACAGCACCGACAATACTACCCCGATGGTGCCGGGGATAAAGAACGGGTGGTTAAACACGAAACGCCCGATGCGCGTGGTGCCGGTATCGTCCATCTGTACCGCCGCGACCAGTGTCGGGTAGGTCGGCAGAATGAACAGGCCGGAAACGGCGGCGAAGGACGCGATGGCGGTCAGCGGCGAGACGTTCAGCGCCAGCGCCATCGGCATCAGCGCCTTGGCGGTGGCGGCCTGCGAGTACAGCAGCGCCGAACAGAAGAAGAAAATCACCGCCAGCAGCCACGGATGGGATTGAATGACCGCGCCTGCGGTCTCTTTGATCCAGTCGATGTTGGCCTGCACGAAGGTATCGCCCAACCAGGCCACGCCCAGGATACAGATACAGGCGCTCATGCCGGCTTTGAAGGTACTGGAGTTGAGCACCATATCGGTATCGACCCGGCACAGCAGAGTGGTCAGGGTAGCGACGCTCAGCATGATGATCAAAATGGCATTGGTGGTGTTCATCAAAGGTTTTGCCACCAACCCAAGGCCCGGGCTGTTGATGATGGCATAGGCCACCACGCAGACCACGCCCAGCAGGAACAGCAGCACCGAGGCTTTAGCGCGCGGTTTGATGTCTATTGCCTTGTTGCCGCGCAGGGTGATCAGACCTTCTTCCAGGCGTTTCAGGTAAACCGGATCGTCTGACAGTTTGGAGTCAAACAGCCAGGACACCAGCAGCGACATCAACAGCACGGCGCAGAAGGTGGACGGCATCACCACCATCAGCATATGCAGATAGCTGACGCCATGACCTTCCATCACTGAAGACATGTACACTACGGCGGCGGAAATCGGCGAGGCGGTGATGGCAATCTGTGCAGCTACTACGGCGGTAGACAGCGGGCGGCAAGGCTTGATGCCCTGTTCTTTCGCCACTTCGGCGATGACCGGCAGTGCGGAGAGCGAGATATTGCCGGTGCCGGCGAAGATAGTCAGGAAATAGGTGACGATCGGCGCCAGAATCGTGATGTGTTTAGGGTTCTTGCGCAGCAGTTTTTCCGTTTGCTGGACCAGATAATCCATACCGCCGGCCACCTGCATGGCCGAGATAGCGGCAATCACCGCCATGATGATAGAAATCACGTCGAAAGGGATGCTGCCTGGCTTAACGCCAATCAACGCCAAGACCAAAACCCCCAACCCGCCTGCAAATCCGATACCGATACCGCCCAATCTGGCCCCTAAAAAAATGGCCAGCAGAACGATAACCAATTCTACGGCTAACATAGTGTCTACTCCTTAAAATAAGATTATTTGAAAATGAAAAGTTAAAAATTTGTGGGCGACAGAAAGTAAAAAGGCACGCTATCCAGAGGATTTAGCGTGCCTTTTAGGGCTACCGGGTGTATCTGTTATTGTTCATTTTCATCCGTATAGCGTTTGGCTTTATAGGCCGGGTGCATCAGGTTCTCCACGGAGAAGATGTCATCCAGCTCGGCTTCAGTCAGCAGACCGCGTTCCAGTACCACTTCACGTACGCTTTTGCCGGTTTCGGCGCAGATCTTCCCGACGATGTCACCGTTGTGGTGGCCAATGAACGGGTTGAGATAGGTGACGATACCGATAGAGTTGAACACGTAGTGTTCGCACACTTCTTTATTCGCGGTAATGCCGTTAATGCATTTTTCCAGCAGGTTATAGCAGGCGTTGGTCAGGATGTGGATTGACTCAAACATCGCCTGGCCAATCACCGGCTCCATTACGTTCAACTGCAGCTGGCCCGCTTCGGCGGCCATGGTAACGCAAGTGTCGTTGCCAATCACCTTGAAACACACTTGATTGACCACTTCCGGTATCACCGGGTTCACCTTGGCCGGCATGATGGAGGAGCCCGCCTGCAGTTCCGGCAGGTTGATTTCGTTCAGGCCGGCGCGCGGGCCAGAGGACAGCAGACGCAGGTCGTTACAGATCTTGGACAGTTTCACCGCCAGGCGTTTCAACGCGCTGTGTACCATCACGTAGGCACCGCAGTCGGAGGTGGCTTCGATCAGGTCTTCGGCCGGTACCACCGGCAGGTTGCTGACTTCGGCCAGTTTTTGCACCGCCAACTGTGGGTAGCCTTCCGGCGTGTTCAGTGCAGTACCAATCGCCGTTGCCCCCAGGTTCACTTCCAGCAGCAGTTCTGCCGTGCGATGCAGGTTGCGGGTTTCTTCTTTCAGCAGCACGCTGAACGCGTGGAATTCCTGGCCCAGCGTCATAGGCACGGCATCCTGCAACTGCGTGCGGCCCATTTTCAGGATGGTTTCGAACTCTGTCGCCTTGCGATCAAAGCCTTCACGCAATTGGTTAATGGCGTCGATCAGTTTCTGGTTGGAGGCGTAAACCGCAATGCGGAAACCGGTGGGATAGGCGTCGTTGGTGGATTGGCATTTATTAAGGTGATCGTTAGGGTTCAGATACTGATATTCGCCTTTCTGATGGCCCATCAGTTCCAGGCCGATATTCGCCAGCACTTCGTTGGTGTTCATGTTCAGCGAGGTACCTGCGCCGCCCTGGAACACATCGACCGGGAACTGGTCCATGCATTTGCCTTTATCCAGCACTTCGTCACAGGCTTGAATGATGACATCAGCGATTTTACGCGGAATGGTTTTCAGTTCTTTATTCGCCATCGCTGCGGCTTTTTTTACCATTACCATGCCACGGACAAACTCGGGCACATCGCTGATTTTGCTGTTACTGATATAGAAGTTTTCAATCGCACGCAGGGTATGAACACCGTAATAGGCTTCTGCGGGGACTTCACGTGTTCCTAACAGGTCTTCTTCGATACGAATGTTGTTTGACATGAGAACCTTCTTTATATTGCTGCCGAATTAATTAATAGTCAGGGAATCAAATTATGTTGCCGAAGGCTTCAGGCATGAAACGATTAACCATAGCGCCCGTTGCAGCCCAGATCATATGCTGGTTAGTAATAAATGACTGAATCCAGATCACCTTCTGAGCCTTCTGGAATCACGCTTTTCCTGTTCTGTGATCTCATTCACGTTTGTTAACTTTAGCAATAAAAAAAGGCCGTTGGTTGAAATGACGGCGGGATGACCCCATTGTAATGATGTCGGCCGTTTACCGGCCCCCCTTTTCACCTTGCCGCCACCGTGCGGGAACGTGCCGTTACTTATAGGAGAACCAGGTGCGCTGGTTACCGTTACTGCTGATATTTCTGTTGGCTTATATCGAAATATCTCTATTTATCAAAGTCGCCGCCGTATTGGGCGTGGCGATAACCCTGTTGCTGGTGGTGTTCACTTCCTGCGTCGGTATCTCGCTGGTACGAAATCAGGGCATGAAAACCTTCGTGCAAATGCAACAGAAACTGGCCGCCGGAGAAAGCCCGGCTGCGGAAATGGTGAAAAGCGTTTCACTGGTGCTGGCGGGCTTCCTGCTGTTGGTTCCGGGGTTCTTTACCGACTTCCTTGGCCTGCTGTTGCTGCTGCCGCCGGTGCAGAAATCGCTGACGCTGAAATTGATGCCGCATCTTTCGGTCTACCGGCCCGGTGGCTGGGGTCAGGGCGGCGGTGCCGCCAACGGCAACACCTTCGACGGCGAGTTTCAGCGTAAGGACGACGATCGTTATACGTTGGGAAATCAGCCGGACGATCATGACAAGCGTAACGATCGTTGAAAAAACGCGGCCCCGGCCGCGTTTTTCACATTTGTCCCCTCTGGATTGCCGTCAAAAGCGAAAATTTTTTTGACTGGCCCCTTGAAGGGGGATGGAATGCCCCCATTTCAAATCCCACGAGGCCGGTAATAACAATCCGGTGACAACCCTAAATCTGATAGAAACCTTCTTACAGGAGAGCGTTCAATGAGTATTCGTCCATTGCATGACCGCGTTATCGTCAAGCGCAAAGAAGTTGAATCAAAATCTGCTGGCGGCATCGTTCTGACTGGCTCTGCAGCGGGTAAATCTACTCGTGGTGAAGTTGTGGCAGTGGGTAAAGGGCGTGTTCTGGAAAGCGGCAATATCCAACCGCTGGATGTGAAAGTTGGCGATATCGTGATTTTCAACGACGGCTACGGCGTGAAAGCAGAGAAGATCGACAATGAAGAAGTGTTGATCATGTCCGAAAGCGACATTCTGGCAATTGTTGAAGCGTAATTACGCTTTATCTTCTGAACTGAACGAAACGAGTTGAAGGGAAATACCAATGGCAGCTAAAGACGTAAAATTCGGCAATGACGCTCGCGTGAAAATGCTCCGCGGCGTGAATGTTCTCGCTGATGCAGTAAAAGTGACCCTGGGCCCGAAAGGCCGTAACGTAGTGCTGGATAAATCCTTCGGCGCTCCTACCATCACTAAAGATGGCGTATCCGTTGCCCGTGAAATCGAACTGGAAGACAAGTTTGAAAACATGGGTGCGCAGATGGTGAAAGAAGTGGCCTCCAAAGCGAACGACGCTGCGGGCGACGGCACCACCACTGCAACCGTACTGGCTCAATCCATCATCACCGAAGGCCTGAAAGCAGTCGCTGCCGGCATGAACCCGATGGATCTGAAGCGCGGTATCGACAAAGCGGTAATCGCCGCTGTTGAAGAGCTTAAAAAATTATCCGTACCTTGCTCTGACTCCAAAGCTATCGCTCAGGTAGGCACCATCTCTGCAAACTCCGACGAAACCGTGGGTAAACTGATTGCAGAAGCCATGGAGAAAGTGGGCAAAGAAGGCGTCATCACCGTTGAAGAAGGCACTGGCCTGCAAGACGAGCTGGACGTTGTTGAAGGTATGCAGTTCGACCGCGGTTATCTGTCTCCGTACTTCATCAACAAACCAGAAACCGGCTCTATCGAACTGGAAAGCCCGTTCATCCTGCTGGCTGACAAAAAAATCTCCAACATCCGTGAAATGCTGCCAGTACTGGAAGCCGTGGCGAAAGCCGGCAAACCACTGCTGATCATCGCTGAAGATGTTGAAGGCGAAGCGCTGGCTACCCTGGTGGTTAACACCATGCGCGGCATCGTGAAAGTGGCTGCGGTTAAAGCACCTGGTTTCGGCGACCGTCGTAAAGCCATGCTGCAGGATATCGCTACCCTGACTGGCGGTACCGTTATCTCTGAAGAGATCGGTCTGGAGCTGGAAAAAGCGACTCTGGAAGACCTGGGTACTGCTAAACGTATCGTTATCAACAAAGACACCACTATCATCATCGATGGCAATGGTGAAGAAACTGCGATTCAGGGCCGTGTGTCCCAGATTCGTCAGCAGATCGAAGAAGCAACTTCTGATTACGACCGTGAAAAACTGCAAGAGCGCGTAGCTAAACTGGCTGGCGGCGTTGCGGTAATCAAAGTCGGTGCTGCTACCGAAGTTGAAATGAAAGAGAAGAAAGCTCGCGTTGAAGATGCTCTGCACGCAACCCGTGCTGCGGTAGAAGAAGGCGTAGTTGCTGGTGGCGGTGTTGCGCTGATTCGCGCAGCGTCCAAGCTGAGCGAACTGCGTGGCGTGAACGAAGATCAGAACGTGGGTATCAAAGTTGCGCTGCGCGCAATGGAATCACCACTGCGTCAGATCGTTCTGAACTGCGGCGAAGAGCCCTCTGTTGTTGCCAACACCGTGAAAGCGGGCGAAGGTAACTACGGTTACAACGCAGCAACTGAAGAATACGGCGACATGATCGCGATGGGTATCCTGGATCCAACCAAAGTAACCCGTTCTGCTCTGCAGTACGCGGCTTCTGTGGCTGGCCTGATGATCACCACCGAGTGCATGGTGACCGACCTGCCGAAAGGCGATGCACCTGATTTAGGCGCTGGCGGTATGGGCGGCATGGGTGGCATGGGCGGCATGATGTAATCATCCCCCACACTGTCTGTGTGCTGAGAACCCCGGTCAATTGACCGGGGTTTTTTTATTCTGTGCTCTTTGCCGCACTGTATTTGATGATATTTTTGCAGCCCGGAGTGATTTAGCTGGTAAACTGATATTTCATCAGCTGTCGCTCAAGGCGTTGACCCGGTACCCGTGGCAACGGATGCTTAAGAGATAGCAACGCTTTCTGATAAGCTTGTGCAGAATTCTCAATATCATATGGGGAACAAGATGCGGATTAAAGCCTTACTGGGTCTTTCGGCAGCTATGCTGCTGGCAGGTTGCAGCAGCACCAACGAACTGTCCGCCGCAGGCCAGCAGGTCAAATTTACCGACACCAAACCGGCGGCTGAATGCCAGCTGGTGGGCGAAGTGACGGGCACCCAGAGCAACTGGTTGTCCGGTAACGGTGGTGAAGGCAGCTCTATGCGCGGTGCGGCAAACGACCTGCGTAACAAGGCAGCGGCAATGGGTGGCAATGTCATCTATGGCGCAACCAGCCCGACGCAGAACCTGCTTTCAAGCTTTGCCCCGCTGGACAGCAAAATGGTTGGCCAGGTTTATAAGTGCCCATAACGCAGTAACGAGCAGGGTATAACGCAAAAAAGAGGCATGCCCAGGCATGCCTCTTTTTATATCTGGAGCGGACAGTCGATCAGCTTTGCATCAGATGCAGATCGAGGGGGGTTTTGCTTGGCTTGCCGCCGACTTCACGCGTCAGACGCGGCACCATGTAGCCGGAAACTTTGCTCAGCAGCGCCTGCATGATCGCGCGCGCTTCGTCGTCGCTGACCATAAAGTGCGCCGCCCCCTGCACCTTATCCAGTACGTGGATGTAATAGGGCAGAATGCCGGCATCAAACAGCGCGTTGCTCAGTGTCGCCAGCGTGTCGGCGTTGTCATTGATACCGCGCAGCAGCACGCTTTGATTCAGCAGCGTGACGCCTGCCAGACGCAGTTGCGCCATGCTGGCCTGTAGCTCGCGGTCAATTTCATTGGCGTGGTTGATGTGCGTCACCATCAGCACCTGCAGGCGCGAAGCGGACAGCCGACGGCACAGCTCCGGCGTAATGCGCGCGGGGATCACGACCGGCAGACGGGTGTGGATACGCAGGCGTTTCAGGTGCGGGATGGCTTCCAACTCGCCGATTAGCCAGTCGAGTTCATGATCTTTCGCCATCAGCGGATCGCCGCCGGAGAAAATAATCTCATCCAGTTCCGGGTGTTGGCGGATATAATCCAGCGCCTGACGCCAGTTGGCCTTGTTGCCCTGGTTGTCCTGATACGGAAAATGGCGGCGGAAACAGTAGCGGCAGTTGACCGCACAGCCACCCTTGACCAGCAGCAGAGCGCGGTTACGGTATTTATGCAGCAGGCCTGGCACCACGCTGCGCTGCTCGTCCAGCGGATCGGTAGTGAAGCCGGGCGCATTGATGAATTCTTCGCTAACGGTCAGGACCTGGCGCAGCAGCGGGTCATTGGCATCGCCGGGGCGCATGCGTGCCGCGAAGGCGCGAGGGACGCGCAGCGCGAACAATCGACGGGCCTCGCGGCCCTGCGGCAGGTCCGGATGCGTATTCAGTGATAAAAGCTGCAGTAATTCATCAGGATCGGTAATAACATCGGCGAGTTGATGCAACCAATCTTCTCTATATGCCGTATTTTGGGTTATAATGTGTGCCATTTTTTTGGCTAAGCTACCAGTTTAAATATTCAGAGGGGCCATCATGGCGACTTATTCTAGCAACGATTTCCGTCCGGGTCTTAAAATCATGTTCGAAGGCGAGCCTTATGCCATCGAATCCAGTGAGTTCGTTAAACCGGGCAAAGGTCAGGCGTTTGCGCGCGTTAAAATGCGCCGTCTGCTGACCGGCAGCCGCGTAGAAAAAACCTTTAAATCTACCGACTCTTGCGAAGGCGCAGACGTTGTAGATACCAACATGAACTACCTGTACAACGACGGTGAGTTCTACCACTTCATGCACCCTGAGACTTTCGAGCAACACGGGGTTGAAGAAAAAACCGTTTCTGACGCGGCAAAATGGCTGCAAGATAACGCGGAATGTATCGTCACACTGTGGGACGGTCGCCCAATCGCCGTTCAGCCACCGAACTTTATCGAAGCAGAAATCACTGATACCGATCCTGGTCTGAAAGGCGATACTGCCGGTACCGGCGGCAAGCCTGCGACCCTGAGCACTGGCGCCGTGGTAAAAGTGCCATTGTTCGTACAGATTGGCGAAGTTGTCCGTGTTGATACTCGCTCTGGCGAATACGTTTCACGCGTAAAATAAGTTTCCAAACAAAGGAGCCCTGAGTGGCTCCTTTGCTTTATCCCCCTTCCGCATATCGTTGGCAGACTCAGCATGATGAAGAAAACTCTGTTGGCCGTGATCTCCCTGTTGTTACTTGTTTCCCTTAGCAGTTGTAATACTTTCCGCGGTTTCGGTGAGGATGTTCAGCACCTCGGCGGCGCTATTTCGCGGACGGCCAGCTGAAATCATTAATTTTAGTAATGTAATTGTGCAAAATAAACGCGTTTTAAACAGCAACTCTCGTTAATATTTACTAAACTTAGAAAGCCGTACTTTTTCGTCACTGACAAATAAGGACTTTCATATGCTGAAGAAAAGTATTATCGCGATTTTCTCTTTGATGATCCTGACCTCATTGACCGCATGCAACACCACCAAAGGCGTAGGTAAAGACGTGCAGGCCGGTGGGGAAGCCATCCAGCGCAGTGCAGAATAACCTGCCTTTTTGCCTCCTGTGGTATTCCACGTAACCAGCCCCACCGTGGGATACCGCTTCACCTCCGACCTTGGCAAACGCCACCTTTGTGCTGCTATCCTTCCCAAGCGTGGGTATAATTCTCAGGCATGTTCACAAGGCTAAACGGGACGACCTGTTTACGCATCAGCTTCCGGGGACGACCCCATCGTAACGGAGCCTGTTCATGGCTTGGATTATTTTGCTTATTGCCGGTTTGCTCGAGGTGGTGTGGGCTATCGGCCTGAAATATACCCAGGGTTTTACCCGCCTGACACCCAGCATTATCACTGTCGTCGCCATGGTGGTCAGCATGCTGTTGTTGGCGCATGCCATGAAAACGCTGCCTGCCGGTACGGCTTATGCGGTCTGGACCGGTATCGGCGCGGTAGGGGCGGCAATTATGGGGATGGTGCTGCTCGGCGAGTCGACCAGTATCGCGCGCATTCTCAGCCTGTGCCTGATTGTCGTCGGTATCCTCGGGCTGAAGTTCAGCAGTCACTGATACCCGTCGTCTTTCAAGCTGTAGCGTCGTTACCTGCACTCACTAACCCCAGTCACTTACCTAAGTAAGCTCCTGGGGATGAGTGAGCTGGGCGCCTAGCTACAGCTTGAAATCCATAGGGTATGTCGATTTGATCGGACTGATAGCCCCTTAGAAATAATAACAGGCGGCCAACGGACATTGGCCGCCGAAGCGGCTTACAGAGTGACTACTCCAATCAGAGTCACCACGCTGAGAATGGCCGCCAGACCGTAGAACACCCATTTACTGGCCGGCACGTGAATTTTCAAATCGTGCATCGCATGGTGGATTCGGTGCAAACCGCACCACAGCGGCAGGATAATCATCAGCAGCAAGAACAGGCGGCCGATCAGGCTTTGGCAAAACGCCAGCACACGGTCATAGCTCAGTGCGTCGCCGGGGAACAGGCCCAGCGGCAGCAAAATGCCGACCAGCAGCACGATGGTGGGCGCGACAATGGCTCCCCACATGCCGCCTGCGCCGAATAACCCCCAGAAAACCGGCTCGTCGGAGCGTTTAGGTATTTGATTTATCATATTTCCTCCGGGTTACACCAAGGCTACGGCCAGAATGATCACGCTGGCGACCAGCGTCACCGCCCACAGTGCTTTCACTATCGGCCCTGGTCCCATTTTCTCGTTGTTGACCACGATATTGGCGGCTTTCGGCGCCAGATCGAACCAGGTTTTGGTATGCAGCAGCGCCGCCAGCAGGGCGATAACGTTAATCAGCAGCACCAGCGGGTTTTGCAGAAAATCGACGAAACCGGCCCAGCTATCCACACCGCCTTTCAGCGAAAAAATGCCGTAAATCAGTACGATGCTGAACCACACCGCCGGTACCGAGGTGCTTTCACGCAGCATATAGAAGCGGTAGAAACCGAGCTTTTGCCACCAGGTCGGCGTCATGGTGCGCACATAAGGCTTACGTTGTGTTGTCATTGCGGTTCTCTCCCTTATTGCGGCTTCAGCATGGCGATCATGAAGTCTTTGGCGCTTTCCACCTTGCCCTGCTGGATGGCAGCGGCCGGGTCGACGTGCTTTGGACACACTTCAGAGCAGTAACCGACAAAGGTACAGCTCCAGACGCCGTTCTGGCCGTTGAGCTGCGCCATGCGCTGCTTCTGGCCGTGATCGCGGTTATCCAGGTTATAGCGGTGCGCCAGGGTGATCGCCGCCGGGCCGATAAATTCCGGGTTCAGACCGAACTGCGGGCAGGCGGCATAGCATAAACCGCAGTTGATGCAGCCGGAAAACTGGTGATATTTGGCCATTTGAGCCGGGGTTTGCACGTTAGGGCCATCTTCCGGCTTGCGGTTGTTGCCGATGATATAGGGCTTAATCGCCTCCAGGCTTTCGATAAAGTGGGTCATATCGACCACCAAATCGCGCTCGATCGGGAAGTTACCCAGCGCTTCCACCTTCATGCCGCCGGTGTATTCGCGCAGGAAGGTTTTGCAGGCCAGTTTCGGCACCCGGTTAACCATCATGCCGCACGAGCCGCAGATCGCCATGCGGCATGACCAGCGGTAGGAAAGGTCGGGCGCCAGGTTATCCTTGATGTAGCCCAGCGCATCGAGCAGCGAGGTTTGCTCGTCATAAGGCACTGCAAAGGTCTCGAAATGCGGCTCGGCGTCACGTTCCGGGTTATAGCGCATGACCTCGATTTTCAGGGTGTTCATCTCAGCCATTTGCCTGCTCCTTGTCCTTTTTATCCTGGGCTTCGGCTTCAGCGCCGTACACACGTTTGGCCGGTGGCAGTTTGGTGATCTTCACGTCGCTGTATTCCAGCCGCGGTGCGCCATTCGGGTTATGGAACGCCAGCGTATGCTTCAGGAAGTTCACGTCGTCGCGTTCGGTACAGCCTTCGTCCAGACGCTGGTGCGCGCCGCGCGATTCTTTACGGTTGAAGGCGGAGTGTGCCATGCATTCGGCTACGTCCAGACCGTAGCCCAGTTCGATGGTGTACAGCAGGTCGGTATTGAACACGCTGGATCTGTCGGTGATTTTGACGCGCTTGAAGCGTTCTTTCAGTTCGGCCAGCTTATCGATGGTCTTTTGCATCAACTCCGGCGTGCGGTAGATGCCGCAGCCTTCTTCCATCGACAGGCCCATTTCGTCGCGAATTTTTGACCAGTTTTCGTTGCCTTCCTGCTTCATCAGGTTGCTCAACCGGGCTTCGACATCGCTGCTCTGCGCATCCAGCGCGCTGCCGTTGGCCGGGCTGCTTTCCAGCGCGCGGCGGGCGGCATTCTCACCGGCTACGCGGCCGAACACCACCAGTTCCGCCAGCGAGTTCGAGCCGAGGCGGTTGGCGCCGTGCAGACCGACGGAAGAACACTCGCCGACGGCGAACAGCCCTTTGATGCGGGTTTCGCAGTTCTGATCGGTCTCAATGCCGCCCATGGTGTAGTGCGCGGTCGGGCGCACCGGGATCGGTTCTTTTACCGGATCGACGCCGACGTAGGCTTTCGCCAGTTCACAGATGAACGGCAGACGTTCCAGCAGTTTCTTTTCCCCCAGGTGGCGCAGATCCAGATAGACCACGTCGCCGCGCGGGGTGGCGATGGTGCGGCCGGCGCGCCATTCGTGCCAGAAGGCCTGCGAAACTTTGTCGCGCGGGCCCAGTTCCATATATTTGTTCTTCGGTTCGCCCAGCGGCGTTTCCGGACCCATGCCGTAATCTTGCAGGTAACGATAGCCGTCCTTGTTCACCAAAATGCCGCCTTCGCCACGGCAACCTTCGGTCATCAGGATGCCGGAGCCCGGCAGGCCGGTAGGGTGATACTGAACGAATTCCATATCACGCAGCGGAATGCCGTGGTGGAACGCCATACCCATGCCATCACCGGTGACGATGCCACCGTTGGTGTTGTAGCGGTATACGCGCCCGGCACCGCCGGTAGCCATGATCACCGCATTGGCGCGGATCTGCACGCGGGTGCCTTCCATCATGTTCATCGCCACCAGGCCACGGACCTGGCCATCATCCACCAGAATGTCCAGCACGAAGTGTTCGTCGAAACGCTGGATTTGCGGGTATTTGAGCGAGGTCTGGAACAGGGTATGCAGCATATGGAAGCCGGTCTTGTCGGCGGCGAACCAGGTACGTTCAATCTTCATGCCGCCAAAGCGGCGCACGTTGACCGAACCGTCCGGTTTACGGCTCCACGGACAGCCCCACTGTTCAAGCTGCGCCATTTCACGCGGGCAGTTGTGGACGAAATGATCGACCACGTCCTGCTCACACAGCCAGTCGCCACCGGCAACGGTGTCGTGGAAGTGATAATCGAAGCTATCATGATCCTGAGTGACGGCGGCGGAGCCCCCTTCGGCGGCCACCGTATGGCTGCGCATCGGGTAGACTTTTGAAATCAGGGCGATTTTCAGTTGAGGGTTGGCTTCCGCTGCGGCTATTGCTGCACGTAAACCAGCACCCCCGGCCCCAATAATGGCAAGATCGGCGTTAAAGGTTTGCACTGCATTCCTCCAATATTCTTGTTAAGAACGGCAAATTAAATATCTATGCTTAATATTTATAAAAACGCTTCGGGTACTAACTAATTGAACCGATTGATATTGCATAAAGACTGAGGATAGATATCTCCCACCAATTATGTGGAATTAACTATACCTAAAGTTAAGTAGGAGAAATTTGATGTGATCGATTGTTTTGTCTTTTAGCTATTGGTTGGAGGAATTATTGCCTGCAAGGGATATTTAACGTTTATTCACCTTTTATTAACCTTATGGCTACGCGTTTGTGAGGAATTGCCACCGTTAAAGGCACCCGGCTGTTAAGAATTTGTTTGCATGCCTGGATACGAGTAGACTGCATCCCCTGTTTGATTTCGGAGTAATTACCATGAGCGAAACGGCAAGCTGGCAACCAAGTGCACCCATCGCCAATTTGTTGAAACGCGCAGCGATCCTGACTGAGATCCGGCGTTTCTTCGCCGATCGTGGCGTATTGGAAGTTGAGACGCCAACCATGAGCCAGGCGACGGTTACCGATATCCACCTGTTCCCGTTCCAGACGCGTTTTGTCGGCCCGGGTGCGGCGGATGGCCTGACGCTGTACATGATGACCAGCCCGGAATATCACATGAAGCGGCTGCTGGCGGCGGGTAGCGGCCCGATCTATCAGATGGGGCGCAGTTTTCGTAATGAAGAGGCCGGTCGCCATCACAACCCGGAATTCACCATGCTGGAGTGGTACCGCCCACATTACGACATGTACCGGCTGATGAATGAGGTGGATGATTTGCTCCAGCAGGTGCTGGATTGCGGCAGCGCGGAAACCTTGTCCTATCAGCAGGCTTTCCTGCGCCATCTGGATATCGATCCGCTGTCGGCAGAGAAAGCGCAACTGCGTGAAGCGGCGGCCAAGCTCGATCTGAGCAACATCGCCGATACTGAAGAAGACCGCGATACGCTGCTGCAATTGTTGTTCACCGTCGGCGTGGAGCCCTACATCGGGCGTGACAAGCCGGCGTTCGTTTATCACTTCCCGGCCAGTCAGGCGTCATTGGCGGAGATCAGCACCGAAGATCACCGCGTGGCGGAACGTTTTGAGGTGTATTTCAAGGGGATCGAACTGGCGAATGGCTTCCGCGAGCTGACCGACAGCCGCGAACAGCGCCAGCGTTTTGATCAGGATAACCGCAAACGTGCGGAACGCGGTCTGCCGCAGCACCCGATCGATAACAATCTGCTGGACGCTTTGCAGCACGGTATGCCGGAATCTTCCGGCGTGGCCTTAGGGGTTGATCGGCTGGTTATGTTGGCGCTGGGCGCCGAGAGCCTGAGCGAAGTGCTTGCCTTCCCGGTCGGGCGCGCGTAACCGTTATACCTGTCGTCTTCAGGCCGTAGCGTTGTTGGCTGCAACGTGAAAGCCGTAGGGCATATTATGATGATAAAAGGGTTCGGCTAATGCCGAACCCTTTTTGCATTACGCGCTTACAAGCCGCCCGATTCGCGCTTGGTGTTTGGCGGCGGCGTTGACGGTGGGGTGCGGCCATTGCTGGTCAGGCGCGACAGCGTTTCGCTGCGAACCTGGAACGGCGGGTACGGCAGGGTAATGCCGTGTTCGCGGTAGCCTGCCAGGATCAATTGGTGGATCTCATGGCGCAACGGCATGCGATGGCCCATCTCGGCAGCGTAAATACGCATCTCGAAGATCTGAATACCCTGTTGGAGATCGACCAGATAAACCTCCGGTGCCGGGTTGTCCAGCACCAGCGAGCAGCGTTCGGCGGCGTTGAGAAGGATCTTGGTCACCTCTTCGCTGTTGGCGTCACCCGGTGCAGGCACGGTCAGCACCACGCGGGTCAGGTTATCCGACAGCGACCAGTTGACGAACTGCTCGGTGATGAACGCTTTGTTCGGCACGATGATCTCTTTGCGATCCCAGTCCGAAATGGTGGTGGCGCGAGTGTTGATCTTGGTGACGGTGCCGGTCAGGTTTCTGATCGTCACGGTATCGCCGATACGGATCGGTTTCTCGAACAAAATGATCAGGCCGGAGATGAAGTTGGAGAAAATCTCCTGCATGCCGAAGCCCAACCCGACGCTGAGCGCGGTCACGACCCATTGCAACTTCGACCATTCGATACCGATCCAGGAAAAACTGAGGATGGCGCCGAACAGCAACAGCAGATACTTGGTAATGGTGGTGATGGCGTAGCCGGTCCCCGGCGTCAGATCCAGATGCTGCAACACCGCCAGCTCCAGCAGCGCCGGCAGGTTACGTACCAGTTGCATGGTGACGATCAGCACCAGTATGGCTATCAACACTGCGCCGAGTGTGATCGGATGCGCTGTTTCCACCCCGTTGACCGTCGAGGTCACGTCCCACAGGGAGATGTTTTCCAGGAAGGCGAAGGCGGAGTGGATCTCTGACCACAGCACAATCACCGACACCAGCGCGATCATCGTCAGAATCGAACGCACCAGCCGCAGCGACTGGGCGCTGATGGTATCCAGATCGATCTCCGAATCATCCATATCCATCGAACCTTCGGTGCTGTTTGGCGTATGCGTCGTTTCCTCTTCGCCGCGTGCGCGCTGGGCCAGGATGTCGGCACGGCGCTGTTTGGCGCGGTCAAAGGCGATGCGTCGCCGTTGGATTAACATCCAGCGGCGAATAATGTGGTAAATCACCAGCAGGAAGAACCAGATCGCCACCGAAGTTTCCAACCGCGCCAGCAGCGCCTGTGAGGTGGTCAGGTAACCGACGGCGGAGGCCAGCGCGGCCAATAACGGCGCTGAAAGCAGCAACCCCCACAGCGCAGTGTTGACCATGTTCTCGCCGGAGCCTTTCTTGTCCAGATACAGCGGAATGCCGGCGCGTTTGAGGCTCTTGGTGACGATGGCCAGCGCCAAACACAGCAAGATAAAGCACAGCCGCCCCAGGGTATTGGCAAACTCGCGCTCTTTCAGGCTGTCGAAGGTGATCAATGCCATGATCAACGGCACGATCAGCCAGATCGACATCTTGTAGTAACGCATGGCGCGCGAAACCTGCTTCACCGGCCAGCGGAAGTGCACGATAAACAGCCCTTGCGGATGGGCGAAAGCGGCGCAGATCATACAGATCCACAAGATCGGCAGCGTTGCGGTGACCCCTTTGCCAATCGCCTCCGCCACGGGGTAGTTCCAGGCGCTCTGCAGGCCAAAACCGAGCGCGGCCCACAGCACCGGCAGCGGTAATGCCACCAGAATCGACCAGAACACGGTGCGCATCGTCAGGAAAAATTCGTCCTGCGTTACCTTGCCGACCCGGCTGTTGGCACGTTCCAGGAAGGCGTGATAGTGCTTGCGTGAGCTGATACTGAAAATCACCAGCAGCAGGGCGCCGAAGATCGGGATCAACGTTTCTTTGCTGGTCACCATCATCATAAAGGCACCGCCCAGCTGCGACAGCGTATCCAGTGACAGCAGGCGAGTCAGATCGTGCGCCACGTTAATCGGATAAGACAGGGTGATCGGGTTGACGTCCGGGACCCAGAACAGATAACGGTGGGTGGCGTCTTTGATCTCGTTCAACGCCTCAATCAGCTGGGTGTTGGCCACTTTCAGCTTGGTCAGCTCGAGGATCTGGGTATCGCAGCCGGAAAGCAGCGAATTCAGCAGCTCACGCTGGGTGCGCAGCTGTGCCTCAACGATACGCCGTTCCGCGCTGGTCAGTTCGTTGCCGTCGTCACGTTTGAACTCGCGCTGTGACAGTTTCTCCAACTGGCTTTCAAACTGCAGGCGCTGTACACGCAACTGGGCCATATCGCCATCCAGTTGCTGCGGTTTTGGCATTTCCGGCAGCGTCGCCACTTGGGCGCGCAGAGTTTCTCCCAATGCCGACGACGAACCGAGCCACTGAGCCTGTTCGATAATGGTGCTCAGCGCCTGACGTACCTGCAGCGTTTGCGCAGCGGCCTGACGCTGTTGCGATGAGATCAGATCCATACGCTGCGCCTGATTGTTCAGGGCAGCGGACAGTTCACGGTTAATCTGCAACTGTTGGCTGATGCTTTTCGGCAGGTCGCCGTTTTGTTCGGCCAGTTGCTCGGTTTTTTCGAGCGCCAGTTCGGCTTCGCGCTGGCGCTGGGCGTTAAGGTTGTTGCGCAGGGCCTGCAACTGAACGTCGATCTTCTCGTGGCGCTTTTTGTATACCTCGGCGCGCATCCGCGCCAACTCCTGGCGGTTGTTGGCCGACAACTGCGCCAGCTCCAGCTCATCTACCTTGGCTTTGCGCGCCGCGGCTTCTGCCTGCAACAGCGCCAGTGCCGCCTGGGCGTGCGGGGTAGTAGGGTTGGCGGGCTGGGCTTGCAGACGACGCTGCACTTCGGTGAGCGAGCGGCGGGCGTCGGTCTGCTGCTGCGGCAACTGGCCGAGCGAATCGCTGATCTCCCGCGTGCGCTCCTGTTCCTGTTGCAGCAGACGCGCCTGTTCCAGCAACAGGCTGCTGGTTTGCAGGATCTGTTGTTCCAGATCGCTGGCAGGCAGGTTGTCGCCATTTGGCAGGATTTTGTTGTCTTCCAGCGTCAGTTGACGGCGCAGTTCCTGCGTCATCTTCGGGAAATCATCGATCACCCGCTGATACTGTTCGGAGCGCGTCATCGACTCCTTGCGCTCCGACAGCCAGTTGAGGGCGCTCTGCAGCGCCTCGGTGGTTTCCACCTGATTAGGCGCGTTTTTGTTGCTCTCTGCCTGTTTCAGCTCCTGTTTGAGCTGAGTCTCTGTGGGCACCGCAGCGGCCAGCACCGGTTGAGACAGTAAACAACCGAGCAATAGCGTGATAATCAGGCGCACGGCGTCAATTCCTTTAGATCTGCGGTGTTTCAGTGGCAGTTGGCGCAGCCGGGATTTCGGCGAAGGCTTCACCCATGCGGGTGACGGTACCGTTATTCAGCTGCGGAGCGAACTGCACGCTGCCTGGGGTAAACAGGTTGATGACCGTGGAACCGAGCTTGAAGCGGCCCATTTCAGCGCCTTTTTCCAGTGCAATTGCGCCTTCAGCGCCTTCTGCCGGATAGGTCCAGCGTTTGATGATGCCTTCTCGCGGCGGCGTTACGGTGCCGGCCCAAACGGTTTCAATGCTGCCGACAATGGTGGCGCCCACCAGGATCTGCACCATTGGCCCAATGGCGGTATCAAATACGCAGATCACGCGTTCATTGCGCGCGAACAGGTTCGGCACGTTGGCGGCGGTCAGCGGGTTCACGGAGAACAGGTCGCCCGGTACGTAAATCATTTCACGCAGTACGCCGGCGCACGGCATGTGGACGCGGTGATAATCACGTGGGGCCAGGTAAGTGGTGGCGAACAGACCGTTACGGAAGGGTTCCGCCAGCATGTAGTTGCCGGCCAGTAGCGCTTCCAGGCTGTAATGATGACCCTTGGCCTGGAAGATCTGATCTTCGCGGATCGGGCCGAGCTGGCTGATAGCGCCGTCGGCAGGTAGCGCCAGCCAGTTGGCTTCGCCGATGATGGGACGTGCGCCGTCACGCAACGGGCGAACGAAGAATTCGTTAAAGGTGGCATAGGAGGACAGCTCTGGTTGTTGCGCTTCCTGCATATTCACGCGGTAGTAGCGGGCGAACCCCTTCAGGACAAGCTGGGTGAGCCAGCCGGCCTGTTTGTCCGCGCCCCAGCCGGCCAGACGGGTCAGCGCCAGCTTCGGCAACCAATACTGCAATTTAATTTTGATGCTATCCAGCACGTTAACCTCTTGAATCAGGATAAAGGGCGCGCATTGTAACGGTGGCGCTGCCACTGTCAACGCCCGCCCGCGACGATCAGTCTGCGGCGTCCGTGAGGTTTTTGCGAACCTTCACTTGCGCCATGCTTTCCAGAATGCGGTGGTAGTTGTCGAAACGCTCTTTTGCGATATCGCCTTTTTCCACCGCCGCGCGGATGGCGCAGCCTGGGTCGGTGTCGTGGCGACAGTCGCGGAATTTACAACCGCCTAAATAGTCACGGAATTCGACATAGGCTTGGGTGATTTGTTCCGGATCCAGATGCCACAGACCAAATTCACGGACACCCGGCGAGTCGATCACATCGCCGCCGTGCTGGAAATGGTACAACCGCGCGGCGGTGGTGGTATGTTGCCCCAGGCCGGAGACATCGGAAACCTGATTTACCAGAATTTGCTTATCGCTTGGCGGCAGCAGGGCATTGAGCAGGCTGGATTTGCCCACACCGGACTGGCCGGCGAAGATACTGATACGATCGGCCAACGCCTGTTCAAACGCTTCCATGCCTTCACGCGTCTGGCTGGAGACTTCCAGCACCCGATAACCGATATGACGGTAAATCGCCATCATGCCGTCGACCACTTTACGCGCCGGCGGATCCAGCAGATCGATTTTGTTCAGAACGATCAGCGGTTCCACCTCGAGCGTTTCGCACGCCACCAGGTAGCGATCGATCATATTCAGCGAAAGCTCCGGCAGGATCGCCGAAACGATAACGATCTGATTGATATTGGCGGCGATCGGCTTCACGCCGTCGTAGAAATCGGGGCGGTTCAGCACCGAGGTACGTTCATGCACCGCCTCGACGATGCCCTTGACCCCTTCATGTGCCCCCACGCCGGGACGCCACACTACGCGGTCGCCGGTTACCAGCGAACGTAACGTGCGGCGAATGTTGCAGCGATGCTGGGTGCCATCCGCGGCCTCAACATCGGCGTGCATGCCGAAACGGCTGATGACGATGCCGTCTTGCGGCTCTCCCAGTTGGGAATCATCCAGTTCCGGTTTGTTATCAGTGCGCTTCAGGCGACGCTGATGGTTCGCCTGTACGCGGCGTTGTTGACCTTTGGACAGTTTGTTCTTAGTCACTGCGCCTCACTTGAATCGGCTTTTATCGCTCGTGGCGACCAAAAAGACTATGATACACGCTATTTTATATTAAATAACCGTTGTTAGCCGCTATGCACCGCGTACCGCCGCCGGCAAACAGCCTGCGCCGGTCGCCGCCTTGCCCACGCTTTGTTTATCTTTCGGCTTTTACGCAGGAAATATCATGACAGGAAACGAAAACAACCTGATTTGGATCGATCTGGAGATGACCGGGCTGGATCCGGAACGCGATCGCATTATCGAGATCGCCACGCTGGTCACTGATGCCAATCTGAACATTCTCGCTGAAGGGCCGACAATCGCCGTCCATCAATCCGACGAACAGCTCGGCCTGATGGATGACTGGAACGTGCGTACCCATACCGGCAGCGGGCTGGTGGAGCGGGTGAAGGCCAGTCGTTTCGACGATCGCGCCGCCGAACTGGACACCATCGCCTTCCTCCAGCAATGGGTGCCGGCGGGCAAATCGCCAATCTGCGGCAATAGCATCGGTCAGGATCGCCGTTTCCTGTTCCGCTATATGCCCGAACTTGAAGCCTACTTCCATTACCGTTATCTGGACGTCAGTACGCTGAAAGAGCTGGCGCGCCGCTGGAAACCGCAAATTCTCAGCGGCTTTAAAAAGCAGGGCACCCATCAGGCGATGGATGATATCCGCGAGTCCGTGGCTGAACTGGCCTATTACCGCGAGCATTTCATCCAATTGTGATGGCGGCTCAGGCCCCTTTGGGGGCCCTATACTGTGAAAGCACTCGATTCCGCCGCTTAATTAGCCAGTTTGACGCTTTAATCGGCAATCAAACAAAAATCGCGTTTTTTTGCTTTCAGGGGCTTGCGACAAAAAGGATTTCTCGTATAATGCGCACCCCGTACCGATGAAGAATTTCGTTTAGTTCCGACATCGATACGCCGGGCGGGAATAGCTCAGTTGGTAGAGCACGACCTTGCCAAGGTCGGGGTCGCGAGTTCGAGTCTCGTTTCCCGCTCCAAATTCAACAATGCTGCTTATGCGGCGTGATGAATAAAAAAAGTATCAAGCAGTACCCATGCGACGCGGGAATAGCTCAGTTGGTAGAGCACGACCTTGCCAAGGTCGGGGTCGCGAGTTCGAGTCTCGTTTCCCGCTCCAAAAAATTCAAAGGCCATGTTGTTGTTTGATGGCCGGATGCCCAAAGCATCTCAATGCGGGAATAGCTCAGTTGGTAGAGCACGACCTTGCCAAGGTCGGGGTCGCGAGTTCGAGTCTCGTTTCCCGCTCCAATTTTATCTTCGATTAAACTCAGTTCAACGCCTTTGCCGGCGGGGCTCTTTGTCTCTCCATACACACCCTGTCGAAATGTTGTGAACAGAGTTATCCACAGATAGCGCTCATAATACCCTCAGTTCAAAAAATCAACGCCACCGAAATGAAATATGTAATTTATTGATTTTTAGCTATATTTTTTTATAAGAAAACGTTATGCCGATCACTTGCTCTTTTTGTTGCAGTTGAAAGACAAAGCATTTTTATTTTTATGCACAAATCCACAGAGCGACTATCGGGGTCTGAACAACGGATCCGGCAGGGGCTTTAGGCATCCCTCGGTAATCCTTTTTCCACCGCCCGTATCAATCGTTTTTTCTGCGTTGTCTGCACTTCTATTCCCTGCGCTTCCCGTCGCGCCAACTGCTGCTCAAGCGCCCAGTCAATATGCTCGTCCAGCATGGGGTCCTGGCTCAGCCTGGAGCGCAGCGCTATCACTACGGCATCCTGATAAGGGGCATTGCCCAGCGCCACGGCGATATTGCGCAGCCAGCGCAAATGGCCGATACGCCGGATGGCGGAGCCTTCGGTAATGCGCAGGAATTTCTCTTCCGTCCAGCCGAACAGTTCAATCAACTGAGGCGCATGCAGCGCAGCGCGCGGACTGAAATCATCTTCGTCGGTGAGCTGGGAGAAGCGATTCCACGGGCAGATAAGCTGGCAGTCATCACAGCCGTAAATGCGGTTACCCAGCAATGGGCGAAACTCTTCCGGGATGGCGCCCTCAAGCTCGATGGTCAGGTAGGAGATACAGCGGCGCGCGTCCACGGTGTAAGGCGCGACAATCGCGCCGGTTGGGCAGGTGGTGATGCAGGCGACGCAGCGGCCACACTGTTCCGGCTGCGGCTCATCCACCGGTAGCGGCAGATCGATCAGCAGCTCGCCGAGAAAGAACCAGGAACCGGCTTCGCGATTGAGAATAAGTGAGTGTTTACCAACCCAACCAATGCCGGCCTTGGAGGCCAATGCACGTTCCATCACCGGCGCCGAATCGACAAAGGGACGAAAGTTCAGCTCACCGCAGTAGGCCTGGATCTGATCGCCGAGCTTTTTCAGCCGCTGGCGCAGCAATTTATGGTAGTCACGCCCCAGCGCATAGCGGCTGACGTAACCCAATTGCGGATTGTTCAGGGTGCTGGCAAAGGCCGCTTTCGCTGGCAGGTAGTTCATGCGCACGCTGATCACCCGCAGCGTACCGGGCAGCAGCTCATGCGGCCGCGCGCGCAGCATGCCATGGCGCGCCATCCACTCCATTTCGCCGTGGTATTGCTTGTCCAGCCATGCCTGCAACTTGGGTTCTTCGGCGCTCAGATCGGTATCACAAATGCCTACCTGCTGGAATCCTAGCGATTGCCCCCATTGCTTGATATGTTGGGCGAGTTGATTGAGATCGAGGGGGTGTGTCATGACGGGCCACAGTGAAAAACAATACACCGACAGTTTATCACACTCTGTCTGGTCTGCGGACGGGATCCGACAGGCAGAACCTGCCGCCGCCACCTCGCTCGGCATTTCACTCTACGATTTGATGCAGCGTGCCGGTGAGGCGGCTTACGCCCTGGCGCGCGACCAATTCCCGGCAGGCAGCCACTGGCTGGTGCTGTGCGGCCACGGCAACAACGGCGGCGACGGTTACGTGGTCGGCAGACTGGCTGCCGCAGCTGGCGTAAAGATTACGTTGATTGCCTGCGAGGGTGCGCGGCCCTTACCCGTTGAGGCCGCCGCCGCCCGGCAGGCCTGGTTGAACGCCGGGGGTGAGATTCATCCGGCTGACAGCCGCTGGCCGGAAAGTATCGATCTGATTATCGATGGCCTGCTCGGCACCGGGCTGGGTACCGCACCGCGAGCGCCTTACAATGCCTTGATTGAGGCCGCCAACCGCAGTTCAGCGCCGGTCATCGCACTGGATATCCCCTCAGGTCTGCTGGCCGAAAGTGGCGCTACGCCTGGTGCGGTCATCCGCGCTACGCACACCGTCACCTTTATCGCCCTAAAACCGGGGCTGTTAACCGGCCAGGCCCGCGATTGGGTCGGGCAACTTCATCAGAGTACGCTAGGATTATCTGGCTGGCTGGCAAAGCAACCGGCGCAGATTCATCGTGTTACCGCAGAATCTCTGGCGTTGTGGCTGAAGCCGCGCCGCCCTTGTTCGCACAAGGGAGAACAAGGACGTTTACTGTTGGTGGGCGGTGATCACGGCTTTGGCGGGGCGATACGTATGGCTGCAGAGGCCGCACTGCGTAGCGGTGCAGGCCTGGTGCGAGTGCTCACTCACATTGAGCATGTCGGGCCGCTGCTTACCGCCCGTCCTGAGCTGATGGTGCAACGTCTGAGCGACGATACGCTGCAACAGGCGCTCAATTGGGCGGATGTGGTGGTGGTGGGGCCGGGATTGGGCCAGGGCGAATGGGGTCGGAATGCACTGAAAGTACTGCAAGCCAGTGATAAACCGGCGTTATGGGATGCCGATGCACTGAACTTGCTGGCATTAAATCCCGAGAAGCGTCAGAATCGCGTGATTACCCCGCACCCTGGGGAGGCTGCACGCTTGTTGGGGTGCAGTACCGCTGATATTGAGAGTGATCGCTTACTTGCAGTGCGCAAACTGGCGGCGCATTACGGTGGTGTGGCGGTGTTGAAAGGTGCCGGTACGTTGATCGCGGATGAGCAGGGCCAGATGGCGATAGCGGACGTCGGTAATGCGGGCATGGCCTCCGGTGGTATGGGCGACGTGCTGTCGGGCATTATCGGTGGTTTGCTGGGGCAAAAGCTCTCGCTGTATGATGCAGCCTGCGCGGGGTGTGTCGTGCATGGCGCTGCGGCCGATCGCGTGGCGGCAAGACAAGGAACAAGAGGGATGCTGGCGAGCGATTTATTGCCGGAAATCCCTTATTACGTTAATCCTGAGTTGGCATAATAGAAACTATCGAATGAAAGAACTCGTTTTACCTCTGCCGGATGAGGCAGCGACTGTCGCATTGGGCGCCGCCTTGGCCAAGGCGTGCGATCGCGCCAGCGTAATTTATCTTTACGGTGACTTGGGCGCCGGTAAAACCACCTTCAGCCGTGGTTTCCTGCAGGCTTTGGGGCACCTGGGCAATGTTAAAAGCCCAACCTATACGCTGGTGGAGCCGTATGCGCTGTTGCCACTGGCGGTATACCATTTTGATTTGTATCGGTTAGCCGATCCGGAAGAACTCGAATTTATGGGCATTCGCGATTATTTTGCGCAGGATGCCATTTGCCTGGTGGAATGGCCGCAGCAGGGCACTGGCGTGTTGCCGGATCCGGATCTGGAGCTGCACCTCAGCTATCAGGATCAGGGGCGAGAGGCAAAAATTCAGGCGGTTTCCGCCTACGGTAGCCAGCTTTTAGACCGTATCCACGGGCCACAGGAATGACGCCGCAATGACGTATGCGTTGAAGAAATTACTCGTAATCACCCTGATCGCCGTATTGGGGCCTTTTGGTGTGGCCAGTGCGCTGGCGGCATCGTCGCTGTCCGACATCAAAGTATCCAATGCCCAGCGAGAAGCCACGGTATCGGTGAGTTTCAATGGCCCGCCGGATTATGCCTTCTTCCCGCTGCACGGCCCGGACCGCGTGGTATTGGACGTTAACCAGAAAGGCAAGGTTGGTGGCTTGCCGCTGAGTTTTAGCGGACAGAATCTGGTAAAAAGCATCCGCTCCAGTACGCCGAAAGACGCTCAGAGCGTGCGGTTGGTGTTTGATCTGACCCAGCGTTCGAAAACACGCGTCGCTACGCGCCAGAACGGCGGCATTTATACCGTCGTATTTACCATTGCCGCCGAGGGCAGCGCCAACACTAACGTGGTGCGCAGAACGCCGGTGTTTACACCTGCACCGGCCCCTGTAGTGGTCCGCGAGCCGGTACGCAAAGCGCCGGTGATGAGTGAACCTGAGTCTGAAGTTGAATCTGCACCGGTGCGAAGAGCGCCGAGCGGCTCGAACCCTTTCACCAATAAGCCGACTGTAGTATCGGGCACCGCATCGGAAATTACGCCACGCAGCAGCCGCGTTTCCGTGGGTTCCGGCGATCGCGTGGTGGTGGCAATTGATGCCGGTCACGGCGGGCAGGATCCGGGCGCTATCGGCCCGAACGGCCTGAAAGAGAAAAATGTTACCATCGGCATCGCACGCCGTTTGCAGGCCATGTTGGATGCCGATCCGCAGTTCAAACCGGTGCTGACGCGTACAGGCGATTACTTCATCTCGGTGATGGGGCGTTCCGATGTGGCGCGTAAACAGGGGGCCAACGTGCTGGTCTCCATTCATGCTGACGCCGCGCCAAACCGCAGCGCCAACGGGGCCTCGGTTTGGGTGCTGTCCAACCGCCGAGCCAACAGTGAGATGGCAGGCTGGCTGGAACAGCATGAGAAACAGTCTGAGCTGCTTGGCGGTGCGGGTGATTTGCTGGCCAACAGCCAGGCCGATCCTTACCTGAGCCAGGCGGTGCTGGATTTGCAGTTCGGCCACTCGCAGCGAGTGGGCTACGATGTTGCGGTAAAAGTCTTGCAGCAATTGCAAAGCGTGGGTTCATTGCATAAACGCCGTCCGGAACACGCCAGCCTTGGCGTGCTGCGTTCGCCGGACATCCCATCGCTGCTGGTGGAAACAGGATTTATCAGTAATAGCACGGAGGAGCGGCTGCTGGGCAGTAGCGCGTATCAGGATAAAATTGCCAGGGCGATCCACAATGGCCTGCGCAGTTATTTCCTGGCGCATCCGCTACAAGCCGACCCAAAGGTGGAAAACCGCCCGCTGGACGTCGCAGCGGCGGTTAAAACTTCAGCGCCGCCCCCAACCCGCACGGTCGCCAAGGCGAAACCCAGCGTGAAGAAAGCGTCAAAACATAAAGTGACGCGAGGTGATACCTTGTCATCCATTGCTTCCCGTTATGGTGTTAGCGTCAGCGATCTGAAGCGCGTGAATAAACTGAAGTCGGACGTCGCGCCGCTGGATCGGACGCTGACCATCCCGCAGGCCTAGCGTCAACATGACAGGAGCCAGTATGCCCATCCAGGTATTACCGCCACAGCTCGCCAACCAGATTGCCGCCGGCGAAGTGGTCGAGCGGCCTGCGTCGGTGGTGAAAGAGCTGGTGGAAAACAGCCTGGATGCCGGGGCGACGCGCATCGATATCGACATCGAACGCGGTGGCGCCAAGCTGATCCGCATTCGCGATAACGGCTGCGGTATTGGCAAGGAAGATCTGGCCCTGGCGTTGGCTCGTCACGCCACCAGTAAGATCAGTACCCTTGACGATTTGGAAGCGATTGTCAGCCTCGGTTTCCGCGGCGAAGCGCTGGCCAGCATCAGCTCGGTTTCCCGTTTGACGCTCACTTCACGCACTGCAGAACAAAGCGAAGCCTGGCAGGCCTATGCCGAAGGCCGCGATCAGGCGGTGACGGTCAAGCCGGCGGCGCACCCGATAGGCAGCACGCTGGAAGTGCTGGATTTGTTCTACAACACCCCGGCGCGCCGCAAGTTTATGCGCACCGAGAAAACCGAATTTGGTCATATTGATGAAGTCGTGCGGCGCATTGCGCTGGCGCGTTTCGATGTGGCGATAAACCTCAGCCACAATGGCAAACTGATCCGTCAATACCGCGCAGCGAAAGACGAGAGCCAGCATGAACGCCGTCTGGGCAGCATTTGTGGGCCGGCATTTTTGCAGCATGCGTTGAACATCTCCTGGCAACACGGCGATCTGACCATTCGCGGTTGGGTGGCCGATCCCGCCGGTGCCCGCCAACTGGGCGAAATGCAGTATTGTTACGTCAATAGCCGCATGATGCGCGATCGCCTGATCAACCACGCTATTCGCCAGGCTTATCAGGATCAATTAAAAGATGAGCAGCAGCCCGCTTATGTGCTGTATCTCGAAGTCGATCCTCATCAGGTCGACGTGAATGTTCATCCGGCCAAGCATGAGGTGCGTTTCCATCAGGCGCGTTTAGTGCATGATTTTATCTATCAGGCGGTAACCACCGTGCTGCAGCAGGTGGGCAATGTGCCGTTGCCGTTGGCGGATGAACAGGACCAGGAACCCGCTCCGACCTGGCAGCCGGAAAACCGCGTCGCTGCCGGCGGCAACCATTTCTCGCAGCCTGCGCCACGTCGCGAGACTCAATCGGCCGAACCGGCGGTTGCGCGTGAACCTGTGCCACAGCCGGCCTATCACGTGGGCAGCGGTTATCAAAAGCGCGAAGGTGAACTGTATGGCAAGCTGCTGCAGGCCGCTCCCGCAGCCGAATCGCGCCAGGAAACGCCGAAACAGCCGCTGTTCCCACCGGTAAAAATCGAGCAGGAAACACCGCTGGCGGGCAGTCAGCACAGCTTTGGTCGGGTACTGATGATTCATCCGCCGTGCTATGCGCTGATCGAACGCCGTCAACAGCTTATGTTGCTGAACCTGCCGGTGGCCGAACGCGGGTTGCGTCAGGCGCAGCTCAGCCCGTCGGAAGATGGCCTGCGGCCACAGCCGTTGCTGATTCCCATCAAGCTGACGCTGAACAAAAACGAGGTGGCTGCCTGCGTACGCCACCAACCGCTGCTGGTCAAAATGGGGCTGGATCTGCAGTCGGATCATGGGCGTGTGACGCTGCGCGCAGTACCTTTACCATTACGCCAACAAAATTTACAAAAACTGATACCCGAACTGTTAGGCTATCTGGCCGAGCATCAGGAGATGTCGCCCGCGGTGTTAGCCACCTGGATCGCCCGTCATTTAGGCAGCGAGCACGAACAGTGGAACACCTCGCAAGCGATACAATTGCTGACCGACGTTGAACGACTTTGCCCGCAGCTGGTCAAATCACCTCCGAGCGGACTTTTACAACCTGTTGATTTACAGGCTGCACTGACAGCCCTTAAGCATGATTGAAACTGAAATGACACCACGTCCCCCGGCTATTTTTATCATGGGGCCGACCGCCTCCGGCAAAACAGCTCTGGCGATCGCGCTGCGTGAGCGCTTGCCTGTGGAACTGATCAGCGTGGATTCCGCACTGATTTATCGCGGTATGGATATCGGCACCGCCAAGCCTAGCGCCGAAGAGTTGGCGCAGGCTCCGCACCGGCTGATTGACATCCGTGATCCCGCAGAAGCCTACTCCGCAGCGGATTTTCGTGCCGACGCGTTGAAAGAGATGGCCGCGATTACCGCCGCAGGCCGCATCCCGCTGCTGGTGGGGGGCACCATGCTCTACTTCAAGGCGCTGTTGGAAGGATTATCGCCGTTGCCCTCCGCCGATCCGGCAGTGAGAGAACGCATCGAACAGCAGGCGGCTGAGCAGGGTTGGGACGTTTTACACCGTCAGTTACAAGAGATTGACCCGGTTGCGGCAATGAGAATTCATCCGAATGATCCGCAGAGACTGTCCAGAGCACTGGAAGTTTTTTTTATTTCGGGTAAAACTTTAACGGAACTGACTAAAATTTCGGGTGAATCGTTGCCGTATCATGTTCACCAATTTGCGATAGCGCCGACCAGCCGTGAGTTGATTCATCAACGCATCGAGCTGCGGTACCATCAAATGTTGGCGGCAGGTTTTGAGACGGAAGCGCGTGCACTTTTTGCACGGGGTGATTTGCATACGGATTTGCCTTCCATTCGCTGTGTCGGTTATCGCCAGATGTGGTCATATTTGTCTGGCGAAATTAGTTACGATGAGATGGTTTATCGTGGTATTTGCGCAACGCGTCAGTTGGCCAAGCGCCAAATGACCTGGTTACGGGGCTGGAACTCGGTACATTGGCTGGACAGCGAGAAGCCGGGAGAGGCTTTGGACTCGGTAATACAGGTTGTTAGTGCATAGGTTGAGTGATTGTGTACAATTGATGAGTATTCAGCGCGCAAATTTTTTAGGTCGTTTATTTTAGAGCCGACAGGTTCTTAGTTACAAACAACAAGCAAATAAGGAAAAGATAGAATGGCTAAGGGGCAATCTTTGCAAGATCCGTTCCTGAACGCATTGCGTCGTGAACGTGTTCCGGTTTCTATTTATTTGGTGAATGGTATTAAGCTGCAAGGCCAGATTGAGTCTTTTGACCAGTTTGTCATCCTGTTGAAAAACACGGTGAGCCAGATGGTTTATAAGCACGCTATCTCTACCGTTGTTCCGTCACGCCCGGTTTCGCACCATAGCAACAATCCGAGCGCCGGCACCAGTAACTATCACCATGGTAACAACCCGTCTGCGCCGCAACAGCCGCAGCAGGAAAGCGATGACGCTGAATAAAGCGCGTTGCGAGTCAACCATGACGGGGAGCATAAGCAGCCATGGGCTGTTTATGTCCCCCAAACTCGCGGTATGTGTCCGTTTGAGAGGTTGCACGCTTGTTTGACCGTTATGAAGCCGGTGAGCAGGCCGTCCTGGTTCATATCTATTTCTCGCAAGACAAAGATACGGAAGATCTCAGTGAGTTCGAATCCCTGGTGTCCTCCGCGGGTGTTGAAGCTTTGCAAGTGGTTACTGGTAGCCGCAAAGCCCCACATCCCAAGTACTTTGTAGGCGAAGGAAAGGCCGAAGAAATTGCAGATGCGGTAAAAGCCAGTGGCGCATCTGTTGTCCTGTTTGATCATTCCCTTTCCCCGGCGCAGGAGAGAAATCTTGAACGCCTGTGTGAATGCCGGGTGATCGATCGCACCGGGTTGATTCTAGACATCTTTGCCCAGCGTGCCCGTACCCATGAAGGTAAGCTGCAGGTGGAGTTGGCGCAGTTGCGTCATATTGCCACGCGTCTGGTTCGTGGCTGGACGCACCTTGAGCGCCAAAAAGGGGGGATTGGCCTGCGCGGGCCGGGGGAAACCCAGTTAGAGACCGACCGTCGTCTGTTACGTGACCGTATCAGCTTGATTTTACGCCGCCTGGAGCGGGTAGCCAAGCAGCGTGAACAGGGCCGACGTGCGCGTACCCGTGCTGAAGTGCCGACCGTATCGCTGGTGGGTTATACCAACGCCGGCAAATCTACCCTGTTTAACCGAATAACGTCTGCCGATGTGTATGCGGCGGACAAGCTATTTGCCACCTTGGATCCCACTCTGCGCCGTATTGACGTGGTGGACGTGGGCGATACCGTGTTGGCGGATACCGTAGGCTTTATCCGGCACCTGCCGCACGATCTGGTAGCCGCCTTCAAGGCGACGCTGCAGGAAACGCGCCAGGCGTCTCTGCTGTTACATGTAATCGACGCCGCGGATACCCGCGTCGATGAAAACATTGATGCGGTAAACACCGTGCTGGCAGAGATTGAATCGGATGAGATCCCTACACTGTTAGTGATGAACAAAATAGATATGCTGGATGACTTTGTCCCGCGTATCGACCGCAACGATGAAAACTTACCGATCCGGGTGTGGCTGTCCGCCGCCAGCGGTGAAGGTATCCCGTTGCTGTATCAGGCGTTGACGGAGCGCTTATCGGGGGAAATCGCGCAATATGAGCTGCGCTTACCGCCACAGGCAGGCCGTCTTCGTAGCCGTTTTTACCAGCTTCAGGCAATTGAGAAAGAGTGGAACGAAGAAGACGGCAGCATCGGCATGGTGATTCGTATGCCAATTGTCGAATGGCGTCGCCTCTGTAAACAGGAACAGGACCTGATTAACTTTATAGTATGATCATATCCTGTTACATTTGAGCTTCGCGTAAGCCTGAAGTACCCAATCACAGAATATGGAGCTAAAACATGGCGTGGAATCAGCCCGGTAATAACGGACAGGACCGCGACCCGTGGGGGAGCAGCAATAATAATGGCGGCAACTCTGGCGGTAACAATAAAGGCGGTCGCGAGCAAGGACCTCCTGATTTGGACGATATCTTCCGCAAGCTGAGCAAAAAACTGAGCGGCTTGGGCGGGGGGAAAGGTTCCAACAGCAATAACGGTGGCGGCACCGGTACCTCAGGTCCGGGTTTCAGCAGCCGTATTGTCGGCATTGCTGCGGTTGCGGTGGTGGTGATTTGGGCCGCCAGCGGCTTCTACACCATCAAAGAAGCCGAACGTGGCGTAGTCACCCGTTTCGGCAAGTTCAGCCACCTGGTGCAACCGGGTCTGAACTGGAAACCGACCTTCATCGACGAAGTTCGTCCGGTCAACGTGGAGTCTGTGCGTGAGCTGGCGGCTTCCGGCGTGATGCTGACTTCCGATGAGAACGTGGTGCGCGTGGAAATGAACGTGCAGTACCGCGTGACCAACCCGGAAGCGTATCTGTTCAGCGTGACCAGTGCCGACGACAGCTTGAGCCAGGCTACCGACAGTGCCCTGCGTGGCGTTATCGGCAAGTACACCATGGACAAGATCCTGACCGAAGGCCGTACTATCGTGCGTAGCGATACCCAACGCGTACTGGAAGAGACCATTCGTCCGTACAACATGGGGATCACGCTGCTGGACGTCAACTTCCAGGCAGCCCGTCCGCCGGAAGAGGTGAAAGCCGCATTTGACGATGCGATTGCCGCGCGTGAGAACGAGCAGCAGTACATCCGTGAGGCAGAAGCTTACGCCAACGAAGTTCAGCCACGAGCTAACGGCCAGGCGCAGCGTCTGTTGGAAGATGCCAAAGCGTATAAAGATCGTACCGTCCTGGAAGCTCAGGGTGAGGTAGCGCGCTTTGCCAAACTGTTGCCGGAATACAAATCCGCACCGGAAATTACCCGTGAGCGTCTGTATATCGAAACCATGGAAAAAGTCCTGAGCCACACCCGCAAAGTGCTGGTAAATGACAAAGGCAACAATCTGATGGTGTTACCGCTTGAGCAAATGCTGCGTGGCCCGGCCGGCACGGCAGGTGAAGGCAATAAAGACACCAGCCTGATTCGTCTCAACCCCGCTCCGTCCGCCAGCAGTGGCGCCAGCTCGAACAGCCAGCGTAGCAACAGCGGCTCGGTCATGGACCAACGCCGGGCGAATGCGCAGCGTGACGACACCACTCGCGTAGGGAGAGAGTAATCAATGCGTAAGTCTTTTATAGTTATCGTCCTCGCGGTGCTGGTGGCGCTGTACGCTTCTCTGTTCGTGGTGCAGGAAGGCCAGCGCGGCATCGTGCTGCGTTTCGGCAAGGTACTGCGTGACAGCGACAACAAACCGCTGGTGTATGCGCCGGGTCTGCACTTCAAGATCCCGTTTATCGAATCAGTGAAAACGCTGGATGCGCGTATCCAGACCATGGACAACCAGGCTGACCGCTTCGTAACCAGCGAGAAGAAAGACCTGATCGTCGATTCTTACCTGAAATGGCGTATCAGCGATTTCAGCCGTTACTATCTGGCAACTGGCGGCGGTGACGTTTCACAAGCCGAAGTGTTGTTGAAACGTAAGTTCAGTGACCGTTTGCGTTCCGAGATTGGTCGTCTGGATGTGAAAGACATCGTGACCGACTCGCGCGGCAAGCTGATGTCTGACGTACGTGACGCGCTGAACACCGGTACCGTCGGTGATGGCGAAGAAGTGGTGACTACTGAAGCTGATGATGCCATTGCTTCCGCTGCGGCCCGCGTTGAGAAGGAAACCACCGGCAAGCTGCCGAAGGTTAACCCGAACAGCATGGCTGCACTGGGTATCGAAGTGATCGACGTGCGTATCAAGCAGATCAACCTGCCGGCTGAAGTGTCTGACGCAATCTACCAGCGTATGCGCGCCGAGCGTGAAGCGGTAGCTCGTCGTCACCGTTCACAAGGCCAGGAAGAAGCTGAGAAGCTGCGCGCAACGGCGGATTACGAAGTGACCCGTACGTTGGCGGAAGCCGAGCGTACGGCGCGTATCACCCGTGGTGATGGCGATGCCGAAGCGGCCAAACTGTTTGCTGCCGCATTCAGCCAGGATCCGGACTTCTATGCCTTTATCCGTAGCCTGCGTGCTTATGAAACCAGTTTCAGCAGCAACAACCAGGACGTGATGGTACTGAGCCCGGACAGCGATTTCTTCCGCTACATGAAGTCGCCTGATTCCACGCGTAAGTAACAGCGACAGGTAAATTATTGGGGGCCCGTTTAACCGCGGGCCCTTTCTTTTTTGGGGTGAGGCATGAATTCGACGATTTGGCTGGCGCTTGGGCTGGTTTTGGTACTGGAAGGGCTGGGGCCAATGCTGTTTCCGCAGGCCTGGCGTAAAATGATACTGGCGATGACCCAGTTGCCTGACGCTACGCTGCGGCGATTTGGCGGTGGAATAGTGGTTGCGGGCTGTGTGATCTACTACATGTTGCGTAGCCGCACGGGGGTTTAAAGTTTAGTCTAAAAAAGACGCAATCGTGTGCTGAAAGTGCTGAAAATCGAAAATTACGGTGGTAGAATCCATTTTTAAGCAACCGGTGATTTTGAAAATGGGTAAGAACGTCGTCGTACTGGGCACCCAATGGGGTGACGAAGGTAAGGGCAAGGTCGTAGACCTGCTGACTGAACGGGCTCAATATGTTGTGCGCTACCAAGGTGGCCATAACGCTGGCCACACTCTGGTTATTAACGGTGAGAAAACCGTCCTTCATTTAATTCCTTCAGGCATTCTGCGTGATAACGTAACCAGCATCATCGGCAACGGTGTAGTTCTGGCGCCAGACGCATTGATGAAAGAAATGGGTGAACTTGAAGCGCGCGGCATCCCGGTACGCGAACGTCTGTTACTGTCCGAAGCCTGCCCGCTGATCCTGCCTTATCACGTTGCGCTGGATAACGCGCGTGAGAAAGCGCGCGGTGCGAAAGCTATCGGCACCACCGGTCGCGGTATCGGCCCGGCTTACGAAGATAAAGTTGCTCGCCGCGGTCTGCGCGTTGGCGATCTGTTCAACAAAGAAACCTTCGCCGTTAAGCTGAAAGAAATCATCGATTACCATAACTTCCAGCTGGTTAACTACTACAAAGTCGAAGCCGTCGATTACCAGACGACTCTGGATTATGTGCTGTCCATCGCTGATATCCTGACTGCAATGGTTGTTGACGTTTCCGAACTGCTGGACGGCGCGCGCAAGCGTGGCGATCTGATCATGTTCGAAGGTGCTCAGGGTACCCTGCTGGATATCGACCACGGTACTTATCCGTATGTAACCTCTTCCAATACCACTGCTGGCGGCGTTGCTACCGGTTCAGGTATTGGTCCGCGTTACGTGGACTACGTGCTGGGCATCGTTAAAGCCTACTCTACCCGTGTGGGTGCAGGTCCGTTCCCGACCGAACTGTTCGACGAAACCGGTGAATACCTGTGCAAACAAGGTAACGAGTTCGGTGCCACCACAGGCCGTCGTCGTCGTACCGGTTGGCTGGACGCCGTAGCGGTTCGCCGCGCAGTGCAGATCAACTCCCTGTCCGGCTTCTGCCTGACCAAGCTGGACGTGCTGGACGGCCTGAAAGAAGTGAAGATCTGCGTGGGTTACCGCATGCCTGACGGCCGCGAAATGGACACCACGCCGCTGGCTGCAGAAGGTTGGGAAGGCATTGAGCCAATCTACGAAACCCTGCCTGGCTGGAGCGATACCACTTTTGGCGTGAAAGATCACAGCAAACTGCCACAGGCGGCGCTGGACTACATCAAGCGTATTGAAGAATTGACTGGCGTACCGGTAGACATTATCTCTACTGGCCCAGATCGTAGCGAGACCATGATCCTGCGCGACCCGTTCGACGCATAATCCGGCTTTGCTGCACCAAAACAAACCGGGCATGTCCCGGTTTGTTTTTATCATTATTCTCCCCGATTGCGGTTTCACGTCAAAAAATCCTTTCTTTAACCCGCTCCAGAGCCTGAGATACGCTAAATAATTAGCGGCGAACTCTCCGGCTGGTTTATTATCCAATAAGTAATCTTTTGAATAATGCCGAAAATCGGCTTGTCAGACGGGTAGAAAGAGACCCAGAGGTAGATGTGCAGTTAACAAGTTTTACTGATTATGGCCTGCGGGCGTTGATCTACATGGCCTCGCTGCCACCGGACAAAATGACCAGCATTTCGGAAGTTACCGAAGTCTATGGTGTGTCCCGTAACCATATGGTGAAGATCATCAATCAGTTAAGCCGGGTTGGGTTTGTGACCGCAGTGCGCGGAAAGAACGGTGGCATCCGTTTGGGCAAACCGGCCGAAACCATTCGCCTCGGCGACGTGGTAAGAGCGCTGGAGCCGCTCTCGTTGGTTAACTGCAACAGTGATTTTTGCCACATAACCCCTGCATGCCGCCTGAAGCAGGTGCTGCACCAGGGCGTACAGAATTTCCTTGAAGAGCTGGATAGCCACACGTTGGCCGATATGGTCGAAGACAATCCACCCCTCTACAAGCTATTGCTTGTCGAATAAAGCGTCGCTGAGAAGACAAGGCTCAGCGGCACCCTGCTGATGACAACGGAGGAACCGCAATGTCACAAGATCCATTCCTGGAACGAGAAGCAGAAAAATATGAGTCCCCAATCCCGAGCCGTGAATTCATTCTGGCCCATCTGGCGAAAAGAGAAACGCCGGCCAGCCGCGAAGAGCTGGCCAAAGAGCTGGATTTAACCGGTGAAGAGGCGCTAGAAGCGTTACGTCGCCGCCTGCGCGCGATGGAGCGTGACGGTCAATTGATATTTACTCGCCGCCAGTGCTATGCGCTGCCGGAACGTCTGGATCTGCTGCGCGGCACCGTGATTGGTCATCGCGACGGCTTTGGTTTCCTGCGTATTGAAGGTAGCAAAGACGACCTGTATTTGTCGGCTGAGCAGATGAAAATGGCGATCCACGGCGATGTGGTGCTGGCGCAAGCGATGGCTGCCGACCGTAAGGGCCGCCGTGAAGCGCGCATCGTGCGCGTATTGGTGCCGAAAACCAGTCAAATCGTCGGTCGCTTCTTTATGGACGCGGGTACCGGCTTTGTGGTGCCGGACGACAGCCGTCTCAGCTTTGATATCCTGATCCCTGCCGAGGCCGTCAGCGGTGCGCGCATGGGCTTTATGGTGGTGGTTGAACTGACCCAACGCCCGACCCGTCGCACCAAGGCGGTAGGCAAGATTGTCGAGATCCTCGGCGATAAAATGGGCACCAGCATGGCGGTGGACATCGCACTGCGTACCCATGAGATCCCGCATGTCTGGCCGCCGCAGGTGGAAAAACAGGTTGCCGATCTCAGCGAGCAGGTACCCGAGGCCGCCAAGAAAGGCCGTGTTGACCTGCGTCAGCTGCCGCTGGTAACCATTGACGGCGAAGACGCGCGCGATTTCGATGACGCCGTTTACTGCGAGAAAAAACGCGGCGGTGGCTGGCGCCTGTGGGTGGCCATTGCCGATGTCAGCTACTACGTGCGCCCGCGTACCGCGCTGGATGACGAAGCGCGCAACCGTGGCACCTCGGTGTACTTCCCGTCGGAGGTTATCCCGATGCTGCCGGAAGTACTTTCCAACGGCCTGTGTTCGTTGAACCCGCAGGTTGATCGTCTGTGTATGGTGTGTGAGATGACCATCTCCGCCCAGGGCCGCCTGTCGACGTCCAAATTCTATGAAGCGGTAATGAGCTCCCACGCCCGCTTAACCTACAACAAAGTCTGGCATATTCTGCAGGGCGATCAGGAGCTGCGTGAGCATTATCACCCACTGGTCAAGCACCTGCAGGAACTGCACACCATGTACAAGGTGTTGGATCAGGCGCGCGCCGAACGTGGCGGCATCGCCTTCGAAACCGAAGAAGCCAAGTTTATCTTCAACGCCGAACGCCGTATTGAGCGCGTTGAGCCAACGGTACGCAACGACGCGCACAAGCTGATCGAAGAGTGCATGATCATGGCGAACGTCGCCGCTGCACGCTTTGTCGAGAAGCATAACGAGCCGGCACTGTTCCGCGTGCACGATCGCCCAAGCGACGATCACATTACCGCACTGCGCAGCGTGTTGAGTGAACTGGGCCTGACGCTGGGGGGCGGTAACAAGCCGCAGCCGAAGGACTACGCCACCCTGATGGATGAAGTGGCTGAGCGCCCTGACCGCGAAATGCTGCAAACCATGCTGCTGCGTTCGATGAAACAGGCGATCTACGATCCGGAAAACCGCGGGCACTTTGGCCTGGCACTGGCCTCTTATGGCCACTTTACCTCGCCAATTCGCCGCTATCCTGACCTGGCTCTGCACCGTGCGATCAAATATCTGCTGGCTAAAGAGCACGGCCAGCCGAAAGAGCGCTGGACGCCGACCGGCGGCTGGCACAGCGAGTTTGAGGAAATGCTGCAGCTCGGCGAACACTGCTCGATGACCGAACGCCGCGCTGATGAAGCGACGCGTAACGTTGCCGACTGGCTGAAATGCGACTTTATGCAGGATCACGTCGGGGAAGTGTTTAGCGGCATTATCGCCAGCGTAACCGGCTTCGGCTTCTTCGTGCGCTTGAACGATCTGTTTATCGACGGTCTGGTGCACGTCTCAACGCTGGATAACGATTATTATCGTTACGATAATATCGGCCAGCGCCTGATCGGCGAATCCTCGGGCATGGTTTATCGCTTGGGTGATACGGTGGAGATCCGCGTTGAAGCGGTGCATATGGACGAGCGCAAGATTGATTTTGCCCTGGTCTCCAGCACCCGTAAACCGCGCGGCGAAGGTAAAACCGAACGCGATCGCGCCAAGAACGGCGGCCAACGCACCTTGCGTGACGGTGCCGGTGCAGGCCGCGCTCCGGCATCACAGCGCAACAAGCGTCGTGGTGGCAAGCCACCGGCCAACTTTGAGCCGGACAGCGCCTTCCGCAAAAAAGACGAAGCCAAACCGGCTGACCAGGTGAAGAAAGATAAAAAGGCGAAAGCCAAGAAAGCGTCTGACAAAACCCGGAAAATAGCGGCGGCTACCAAGGCCAAGCGCGCCGGCAAGAAGAAAGGTGCTGAGCAGGCTTAACCTGCCGCACGTCATTATCACCGGCAGGCATTTGCCAGCCGCACAGTAAAAAGAGCATCATGAGCGAAATTATTTACGGCATTCATGCCGTCAAAGCCCTGTTAGATAACGATCCACAGCGCTTCCTGGAAGTGTTTATTCTGAAAGGGCGCGACGATCGCCGGCTGCAACCGCTGATCGCCGAGCTGGAAGCGACCGGCATTGTTATCCAGGTGGCGAACCGTCAGTGGCTGGATGAAAAAGTCGAGGGCGCAGTACATCAGGGTATTATCGCCCGGGTGCGCGAAGGGCGTCAGTATCAGGAAAATGATTTACCGAGCCTGCTGGCAAGCGTGGATACGCCATTCCTGCTGGTACTGGACGGCGTGACCGACCCGCACAACCTCGGCGCCTGCCTGCGCAGCGCGGATGCGGCCGGCGTGCATGCGGTTATCGTCCCGCGCGATCGTTCCGCCCAGTTGAACGCCACCGCCAAGAAAGTGGCCTGCGGTGCGGCGGAAAATGTCCCGCTGATCCGCGTTACCAACCTGGCGCGCACCCTGCGTTTGTTGCAGGAAATGAACGTCTGGGTCGTCGGCACCGCCGGCGAAGCCGACCATACGCTGTTCCAGAGCAAAATGACCGGCCCGATGGTGTTGGTGATGGGGGCTGAAGGCGAAGGCATGCGCCGCCTGACCCGCGAACACTGCGATGAGCTGATCAGCATCCCGATGGCGGGGACGGTTTCTTCTCTGAACGTCTCTGTTGCTACCGGCATCTGTTTGTTCGAAGCGGTGCGCCAGCGCAGCTGATTTATCCACGGGGGCGCTTGCGCCTCCGTCAATTTCCCACCTTGTGATCCCGCCTCCGGCAAAAATCCCCCTTGTGGCCATAATTACTCCTGAAGCCTTTATCAGGGAGCAAGCCGATGGTCTGGACAACGCATACCGTTTTCAATCAACCCAAGCCGCTGGGCAACAGCAATCTGTTCCTGTCTGATACGCCGCTGCATGAGGCGGTACAGCGCGAGCAGGCTGGCTGGGACACAGACGTACTGGCCTCGCTGGGCCAACAGCTGGGCACCCAGGAGTCGCTGGAGCTGGGGCGACTCGCCAACGCCAATCCACCTGAACTGCTGCGTTATGATGCCACCGGGCAGCGCCTGGACGACGTTCGTTTCCATCCTGCCTGGCATATTTTGATGCAGGGGTTGATCGCCAACCGGGTGCATAACCTGCCGTGGCAGGAGGATGCCCGTATCGGTGTTTTCGTAGCGCGTGCCGCCCGCTTTGTGCTGCATGCACAGGTGGAAGCCGGCACTTTATGCCCAGTGACGATGACCTTTGGCGCTATTCCTCTACTGCAACGCCTGTTGCCCTCAGAATTTCAATCCTGGCTGTCGCCGCTGCTTTCCGACCGCTACGATGCGCATTTGTCACCGGGTGGGCAAAAGCGGGGTTTGCTGATTGGTATGGGAATGACCGAAAAGCAGGGAGGATCCGACGTGCTGAGCAATACCACCACCGCCACCCCGTTAACGGCTCGCGGTTCTGGGGAAGCGTACCGGTTGGTGGGGCACAAATGGTTCTTCTCGGTGCCGCAAAGTGATGCGCATCTGGTGCTGGCGCAGGCCGAAGGCGGCCTGTCCTGCTTCTTCCTGCCGCGTATTTTGCCCGACGGTACGCGCAATGCGATACGGCTGGAACGGTTGAAAGATAAGCTGGGCAACCGTTCCAACGCCAGCAGTGAGGTGGAGTTCCAGGATGCCACCGCCTGGCTGCTGGGTGAGGAAGGGGATGGCGTGCGGCATATCCTCAAAATGGGTGGTCTGACGCGCTTTGACTGCGCGCTGGGCAGTCACGGCTTGATGCGGCGTGCGTTATCGGTAGCCTTGTACCATACCCTGCAGCGGCAGGCATTTGGCAAAACGCTTATCGAACACCCGATGATGCGTCAGGTATTGGGGCGGATGGCGTTACGGCTGGAAGGGCAGACAGCGGCGCTGATGCGCCTGGCGCGGGCTTATGACAGCGCCGACGATCCTCTTGAGCAGGCATTGTGTCGGGTGCTGACCCCGGCGGCGAAATTTGAGGTCTGCCGACAAGGGATCCCTTTTGTGGGAGAGGCCATGGAGGCGTTGGGGGGCTTGGGTTATTGCGAAGAGAGCGAACTGCCGCGACTGTATCGTGAAATGCCGGTGAACAGCATCTGGGAAGGTTCCGGCAACATTATGTGCCTGGACGTGATGCGAGCCTGGGGAAGATTACCGGCGGTACAGGAAGCTCTGGACCGTGAATTTGGTGAGGTGAAGGGACAGAATCGACATTTTGACCTCCAGTGGCGACAACTGAGCCAACTGATGCGTAAACCCCGTGAGGAACAGGGACGGGCGGTCGCCAGCTCGTTATTCAATCTGTTCGCGGCGGCACAGCTTCTGCGCTACAGTTCACCACCGCTGGCGGAAGCCTGGTGTCAAATGACGCTCGACGCCCGTGGCGAACGGATACTGCCTGACCGGTTGTGCGATATGCTGTTTGCCAGAGCGATGGGCGGCTAGGGAAAACAGTGGCGTCGCAACAGAAAAAACTTTTTAATTCAGCACTTGGCCCGTAAGGGATACTGACCTCTGACCAGGAAACATGACATGGATATTCTCAGCGCGTTGGCGGCATTCGCCTCTTATTTCTTCAGTGGCTTTGCCATGGTTCTGGTGTTCTTGTTTGTCTATACCCGCATTACGCCGCATGACGAATGGGCGTTGATCAAGGCCGACAATCAGTCAGCCGCCTTCGGATTCGTCGGTGCCTGCCTGGGGTATGTGATCCCGCTGGCCAGCGCAGCGATCAACTCGATCAGCCTGCTGGACTACCTGCTGTGGGGCGTAGTGGCGCTGGTGGTGCAACTGTTGCTGTTTGCTGCGGTAAAAATCTACATGCCGCGCATCAGCGACAAGATTGAGTCCAATCACCTGGCCGCCGGGATTTTTCTGGGGGGCGTTTCGATCAGCGGCGGCGTGTTAAATGCGGCTTGCATGAGTTATTAAAGATAAAAAATCGCCGAGGCGCGCCAGCCGGGCTGATGCGCCTGTTCCTCCATATGCAGAATACGGTAATAGCTTGCCCCATGCTCATCAGCCTTGCGGGCAATGACCTGTTCGACGTCCTGAGGCGAGCCTGAAAGATTATTCAGGGTGATTTGCGCAATTTCACTGAGCGGTGTAACACGGTCTGCGGGCGCCAGTTCGGCAGACTGGGCGCTGACAGTGAGCAACCCCACGGAGAGCAGGAGGGTGGTGAGTGCGGCGGAGCGTTTCATGGCGTTCCCCTTCGTCGAACGACCGCAGGTTGCGGCAGGTTGACCGCCAGTGTGCAATATCCAACTTCAGTCTGTGCAAAGCCATTGTAAATATGGTTAAAACGCCGCAGCTTACCGATACAGGATCGCCTGCGAATACCATTGGCCGGGAACGACGGTTTCGCTGTTCATGATGATCATGTAATAGCGTGCGCCGCTGGCGTTGGCCTTCCTGTTAATCTCCGCTTCCACATCCATCGGGCTGCCGTAAACCAGGGCGCTGGTGGTGCCTATCTTTACCAACTCAGAAGTTTGCGCTCGGGTGATCTCCTGTGCCCGATCGGTTGGCGGCGGCGGGGCTTTTGGTGTCGTGGTCATGATACCGCAGGCGGAAAGCACGGTAGCCAGCGTCAGGGGGAGCAGCAGGCGGGAAAGTTTCATGGACACCTCGGGGAAACCGCTATCATGGCTTCAGTGTAACCCAATATAAAGTGGAACAGATTGAGCTAATGCTTTTAGCTCAAGTTTGCCATTATGAAGGCAACAGGTACGCAGAGGGAAAAACGGATGATTGAAATACATGACGAACGGGTGGGCGAGGTTGCGGTGATCCATGCTGTGCCGGCGGGGCAGTATCATCAGCCGCTGCCGACGGTGTTTTTCTACCATGGTTACACCTCGTCGAAAGAAGTGTACGCCTACTTTGCCTATGCGTTGGCCAGGGCGGGTTTTCGCGTGGTGCTGCCGGATGCCGATTTGCACGGCGAGCGCTTTGACGGTGATGAACAGCGGCGGTTGGCCAGCTTCTGGGAGATCCTCAAACGCAATATCGACGAGCTACCGGCGCTCAAAGCGCAGTTTGAACAGCGTGGCCTGATTGCCGACGGGCGGATCGGCGTAGCCGGCGCCTCAATGGGCGGCATGACCACCCTGGGCTGTTTTGCGCGTCATCCGTGGATTAAAGCGGCTGCCAGCCTGATGGGGAGCGGTTATTACACCTCGTTGGCCCAGACGCTGTTTCCGCCGTTGGATGAGCAGGGCAACCTTTTGACTGCCGCCGGTTTTGAGGCGCGCATTGCCGTTCTGGCGGATTACGGTCTGGAGCATCAGTTGGAAAAGGTTACCGATCGCCCGCTGCTGCTGTGGCACGGCGAGACGGACGATGTGGTGCCGGCGGCGGAAAGCCTGCGCCTGGCGACCGAACTGCGCCAGAGCGGCTGGGATCGTCAACTGACGTTTATTACCGAGCCGGGCGTCAAGCACCGCATCACGCCGTTGGCGTTGTCCGCGACCGCAGACTTTTTCCGCCGCGAGCTGTAAAAAAAGCCCCCTGAATAATAGGGGGCCAGGTATTTCGGTTCAGCGAGAGCGTCGCCTGTTCTCATTTGCCGCTTGTTGGCGCGGCTTCGTTCCCTGGTGCTGCATTTTCGCTTAGCGATACAGCTCGGCGCTGACGTGAAGGGTGCTGTTGCTGTCCGGCTCATGCAGGGCAATGATGCGGTAGGCGGTGGCACCCCGCTGGTCGGCTATTTTGCTCACCTGGCTGGTGGCGTCATCCGGCGATACCACGTTCTGGTTTAGAGTCACGAAACCGACGCTCTGGCGCTGGTCGGCCTCATGCGAAGTGATTTCGGTGGCGGCCATGACGTTGGCGGAAAACAGTAAAGCAATGGCGGTGGCGATGGTAATGCGTTTCATATTTGCCTCTCTTAACCGTTTGCTTCAACGGCCTGACAGCGGGTGCCAGTGCAGCAAAAAGTTATTTATATACATTGAATAACTTCAAATCTTTTTCGTCGCGCTGTCTGCGGCGGATAAGTACAATTTTAGACCTTCCGGCCGGATTAAAAAGTGTGTGGTTTTGATAGCCTCCATCAAAAAAAATGAATAAAACTTATGCGTCGATGATGATTTCATTGAAAGATTTTTGGAACTGATGGATCTGCATACATAGGTTCCGCAGAGAGCAAATCGTGCTATTTTTGCATTGGCCTCGCATTGCCGATAATAAACCTCACGCTGTCCTTGAGTTTTTCAAACTCCGCAAGTATGATTACGCGTCATTTTTTCAGCCGTACACACATACACGTTCCTTGCTTCCATGGGCCACGGTTGACCCTGACAGGAGGCTGAATAATCCGTAAGGAGCAATTCGATGCGTCATTACGAAATCGTTTTTATGGTCCACCCTGACCAAAGCGAACAGGTTCCGGGCATGATCGAGCGTTACAGTGCTACCATCACTAACGCTGCTGGTCAGATTCACCGTCTGGAAGACTGGGGCCGCCGTCAACTGGCTTACCCGATCAACAAACTGCACAAAGCCCACTACGTTCTGCTGAACGTTGAAGCTCCGCAGGAAGCGATCGATGAGCTGGAAACAAACTTCCGCTTCAACGACGCCGTTATCCGCAGCATGGTTATGCGCGTTAAGCACGCGGTAACTGAAGCATCTCCGATGGTTAAAGCGAAAGACGAACGTCGTGGCGATCGCCGCGAAGACTTCGCTAACGAAACCTCAGATGATGCAGATGCTGGGGATTCTGAAGAGTAATTGCTGCTGTGACGTCTAATCGTCTGGTTTTGTCGGGCACTGTGTGCAAGGCGCCGGTTCGAAAGGTGAGTCCTTCCGGGATCCCCCACTGCCAGTTTGTGCTAGAGCACCGTTCGCAGCAGGTGGAAGCCGGATTTAGCAGACAAGCATGGTGCCGAATGCCCGTGGTTGTCAGTGGACAACAGTCACAAGCACTAACTCAAAGATTAACGGTCGGCAGTCAGATAACCGTGCAAGGCTTCGTTAGCTGCCATCAAGGGCGCAACGGGCTGAATAAACTGGTTCTGCATGCCGAGCAGATTGAATTGATAGATTCTGGAGACTAGCCTAATGGCACGTTATTTCCGTCGTCGCAAGTTCTGCCGTTTCACCGCGGAAGGCGTTGTTGAGATTGATTACAAAGATATCGCAACGTTGAAAAACTACATTACCGAAAGTGGTAAAATTGTCCCGAGCCGTATCACCGGTACTCGTGCAAAATACCAGCGTCAGCTGGCTCGCTGCATCAAGCGTGCTCGCTACTTGTCCCTGCTGCCATACACTGATCGTCATCAGTAATCGGCCGCTGTCTATTAACGACTTTAAGAGGATAAGGTAATGCAAGTTATTCTGCTTGATAAAGTAGCAAACCTGGGCAGCCTGGGTGATCAGGTTAACGTTAAAGCGGGCTACGCCCGTAACTTCCTGGTACCACAGGGCAAAGCTGTTCCTGCTACCAAGAAAAACGTAGAGTTCTTCGAAGCACGTCGTGCTGAACTGGAAGCCAAACTGGCTAACGTTCTGACTGCTGCTGAAGCTCGCGCAACCAAGATCAACGAACTGGGTTCAGTAACCATCGCGTCTAAATCAGGCGACGAAGGTAAACTGTTCGGCTCTATCGGCACCCGCGACATCGCTGACGCAGTTACTGCGGCAGGCGTTGAAGTTGCCAAGAGCGAAGTTCGTCTGCCGAACGGCGTTCTGCGTACCACTGGTGAACATGAAGTTGAGTTCCAGGTACACAGCGACGTGTTCGCTAAGCTGAATGTAGTTGTGGTTGCAGAAGCTTAATCGCTCCTGCCAGCCAAGTTAAAACGCCAGCCTTGCGCTGGCGTTTTGCTTTTCTGCGCCCGGTAAAACGCGCTACCCTGCGATTACCCTTGGTGAGGAGAAGCAGTAAATGGCCGACATCAATTTACAGCGCGTCTATGACTTTACCGGTCCGGCGCCGGAGAACTGCTACCTGATTGATCGGCTGTGGCCGCGCGGGGTTAGCAAGGAACGGTTACTGGGCGTGCAGTGGCTGAAGCAGGTTGCGCCGGATAACGCACTGCGGCAGTGGTTTCATCAACACGTCGATCAATGGGAAGAGTTTGAACGTCGCTACCGGTTGCAGCTGGCGGAAAACGAAGCCTGGCAGCCGCTGGTGACGTTATTGCGGCAGGGGCAGGCCTTGACCTTGCTGTACGGCAGTAAAGACACACAGCACAACCAGGGCGTGGTGCTGCGTGACTTCCTGTTGGCTCAACGGGCGGATTACCGCTCGCGGCGATAGCCGCCGTCGGCCTGACGGCGGAACAGGGCCTGGGTATTGTCTGCGGTGGTGACCGACAGCGTGGTAATCACGCCGTTGGCATCACGTTCGATACGCACTTCCTGACCTACCTTCATGTTGCTGAGCGGCTTGTCGCTCCCTTCCACTTGCGCCATGGCGAAGACTTCGTTCACCGGCAGGCTGTTATCGCGAAATAACTGCGCCAGCGTTTGGCCAGGCTGGATCTGGTAGCGTTGCCAATTACCCGCAGGTTCCGGTTCGGCCGCTTGCTGCTGGCCGTTATCTTGCAGATCGGCCTGCAGCGGTATGCCGTTGCCCTGCTGGGTGACCGGGAATGGCTGCTTCTCTGACGAGTAAGGCCATAACAGCGCCAACAGCAGAATCACGCCGAAGATAAGGGTCCAGCGACGATGGAAATAAGGCAGCGGTTCCATCCAGCCGAAGCTGTCCGGCAGGTGCCAGATCTTCAGCAGTAACGCTTTGATTCCCTCTCCTTTGCCGTTTACCGGCGGTTGCTCTGAATCCGGATCTTCTGCCGCCTCTGGCGCAGGGCCAGGTTTCAGGCGCTGGCTGAAGTTCAGCCAGGTGCGCAGCAACGGCTGGTAGATACGGGTGGTTTTCCTTTTCCTGGGCGAGATTCTGCCCATGGTGACCTCTCTTCAACTGCGTAAAAATGCCACAGTACAACATGGTGTACCGCCGGCCCGATTTCCTGCTTTCAGTATAGTCCGCTAACTGTTTGAAGTGAAAGGCAGCAGCAATTCAATGGCTGTCGCGGCAGGCGATGAGCCTGGGATCGCGGGAACGGGCGTTAACAGGGGGCCATTGTTTCTTTTTCTACGACAAAAGTCATCATTCTCCACACAAGATTTTACCCGGCTTTCCGGCACTGTTATGCTGCGCCTTCGACTTTTTACAGACTAAAGGAAAACCCCATGACAACCCCTTCTTTTGACAGCGTTGAAGCGCAAGCAAGTTACGGGATTGGTTTACAGGTCGGCCAGCAGTTGCAAGAGTCCGGTCTGGAAGGTTTACAACCGGAAGCTTTGCTGGCAGGTTTGCGCGACGCGCTGGAAGGGAATGCCCCGGCGGTTCCGGTAGACGTAGTGCACCGTGCACTGCGTGAAATCCACGAGCGTGCGGATGCCGTGCGTCGTGAGCGCCAACAGGCAATGGCCGTTGAAGGTCAGCAGTTCCTGGAAGACAACGCCAAGCGTGACGAAGTGACGCTGACCGAATCCGGCCTGCAGTTCTCCGTGCTGGAGCAGGGTAATGGCCCAATCCCGTCCCGTCAGGATCGCGTGCGCGTGCATTACACCGGTCGTCTGATTAACGGCGACGTGTTCGACAGCTCCGTAGAGCGCGGCCAACCGGCAGAATTCCCGGTTAGCGGCGTGATCCCAGGCTGGATCGAAGCGCTGACCCTGATGCCGGTCGGCTCCAAATGGCAGCTGTATATCCCGCACGATCTGGCCTACGGCGAGCGCGGTGCCGGCGCATCCATCCCGCCATTCAGCGCGCTGGTGTTTGACGTCGAGCTGTTGGAAATTCTGTAATTCAATAACAGATTTCTCTGGGCGCCTTAATGGCGCCCTTGTTTTATGCGCCGCTCAGCGCACGTGGAAACAGCAGGTTGTTCTCCAGATTGATGTGTTCCATCAGGTCGTCGATGAACTCGTCGATGCCGCCATACAGCGCCTGCCAGGTATTGCATGCCCCTTCCGGTGGCGTCACGTTATGGGTGAGAAATTTCACCACCTCCAGTTGTTCACCCGCTTCGTCATGCTCATGCTCCATCACCGAGATCGGCCCGGCGGCCTGGCGCCCCATGCCCTGTTTGATCATCGGGAACAGGATCTGCTCTTCTTTCATCATATGGTTTTCCAAATCCAGCCGGATCAGGTTCAGCTGTTTAGCCAGGCCGCGCGGGCAGGTGGGTTTATCTGCGTGTACCCGCTCAACCTTTTCTGCCATCAGCACCAGTTCGGTCAACTGTTCACGGTGCCGTTGATGGAAGCGCGGCAGAATGTGGTCAATCACTTCGTCGAGCGGCGCAGTGCGCCAGTCGCGGGTTTGTTCCGGTTTGGCGGCGAGGGCGGCCAGCTCGGTTTCCAGCCGGTCGATATCCAGCCCTTTGCGCTCGGCGGCGCGTTGCAGCGTTTGCTTGCCGCCACAGCAATAATCCAGATCGTTCAGACGAAACAGGCGGGATGCCCGGGGAATGGCGATGGCGAGTGCGCCGAGGGATTGATTGCGGTAATCCATGGTAGTGCCTCTTTAAATGAAAGAATTTTATAACATGTATTTTAAATGCAATTTAAAGAGCGCGCCAGAGAGAAAAAGGGGTAGGTAGCCGAGGGAAGGTATTTCCCCCAGCCTGGTGCTTATTTACTGCTCAAATCGATCTGATAAACCGCAAAACCAATACTGTCCGTGCCCTCCGCCTTCATCGGGTACTGCGCATGCGTTTTGATAAACGCAGTGGCTTTCTCACTGGGTGACGTTTCGAAGCGGATATCCAGCGGCTGTGTACTGCTGAATGCCGCCAGGCGCCAGTTATTGTCCACCTGCGGCCGTACCGCGCCGTGTTTTTTAGTCTCGGCACCGATATACGCCGCCAGTACCGAACGGTTCTCGTCCGGCGACGCGAAGGCGATGTGTTTGTCGCCGGTGCCGGCAAACTTGCCGCCGTAAGCACGGTAGTTATTGGTGGCAACCAGGAAAGTGGCGTTCGGATCGATCGGCTTGCCCTTGAACGTCAGCTGCTTGATGCGTTCCGCCTTGTCATTGATCAACTGGCATTCGCCGTCGTAGCGCGCCGGTTGGCTGACGTCGATCTGATAATTCACACCGTCAATCACGTCGAAGTTATAGGTGCGGAAGCCGTCCCAGTTAATCAGGCCTTGTGGTTTGTTGCTGGTGACGTCGATCTGATTGAACTGCCCGGCCGAGCATTCCAGCCATTCCTTTACCTCTTTGCCACTGGCTTTCACCACCACCAGCGTGTTGGGGTAGAGATAGAGATCGGAAGCGTTGCGGAAGGTGAGCTGGCCTTTTTCCACTTCCACGAAGCTGGCCGGGTCGTTTTTGCGTCCGCCGACCTTGAACGGCGCTGCGGCTGACAGCACCGGCAGGTCAGCCAGATCCGGATCGCCTTGAATGTAGTGCTCGACATAGGCCTTCTGCGCATTGTTGACGATCTGCACCGTCGGATCGTCCTGCACCAGCGCCAGATAGCTGTACATGTTGTCGTCAGACTTGCCGACCGGCTGGCTGACGAAGTCTCGCGTGCCTTTATGATCCTCTGCCAGCACTTTCACCAGCGCCGCGTCTTCCGCTGCCAGCGATTTCTTGTTTTCTTTGCCGTAGATCGGCCGCGCTTCCGCTTTGGCGGAGGCCACTTTCCAGCTACCGGAGTCGTTGTTCAGTTGTAGGTCTACCACGCCGAGGTGATCGCCCCATTGGCCCGGCATGACCGCCGGTATGCCATTCAGCAGACCTTTTTCAATATCTGCGCCTTTGATAGCGGCAAAGTCTTTGCTCGGGAACACTGCGTGGGCATGGCCGAACATGATGGCGTCAATGCCCGGTACCTGGCTGAGGTAGTACACCGAATTCTCCGCCATGGCCTTATAGGGTTCGCTGGAAAGGCCGGAGTGCGGGATTGCCACCACCAGGTCTGCGCCCTGTTTACGCATTTCAGGCACGTAGCGTTTGGCGGTTTCGGTAATGTCATTAACCGTCACCTTGCCTTGCAGATTGGCTTTATCCCACACCAGAATTTGCGGGGGGACGAAGCCGATATAGCCGATGCGTAAAGTATGTTTCTTGCCGTCACGGTCTTTTACCGGCGTATCGACGATAATATAAGGGGTGAATAGCGGTTTTTGAGTTTTAGCGTCGATCACGTTGGCGTTGATATACGGGAATTGGGCGCCGGCAATGGCGTTTTTCAGGTAGTCCAGCCCGTAGTTGAATTCATGGTTACCAATATTGCCGACCACGTAATTCAGCGTATTCATCGCCTTGTATACCGGGTGTACGTCGCCCGGCTTCAGCCCCTTGGCCGCCATATAGTCGCCCAGCGGGCTGCCCTGAATAATATCGCCGTTGTCCACCAGCACCGCATTGGTGGCCTGCTGACGTGCCTGCTCGATCAGGCTTGCGGTGCGCACCAGACCGAATTTATCGGTCGGTTTATCCTTGTAGTAATCGAAGTCCATCATGTTGCTGTGCAGGTCGGTGGTTTCCAGTACACGCAGATCGACCGTTGCCGCCTGCGTTGAGGCGCAAACCAGCATAGCGAGGGCGGACAACGTCAGCGGACGCTTCATCATTTTTGGCTTTCTCCTTTCCATTATTTGAGTTTTATCGCAGAGAGACATGTAATTAACATTGGTTGTCTCACCAAACTGTGAAGTGTGGCAGAAAATTGACCGAGGTAACGCAGGAAATGTCACAGTTGTGACGGCAAAGACTTGAGTAAATACCGGTGGTTAAACCGTTGTGATGGATATTCCATGCAAAAAAAACTAGGCTGCTAGCAATGAGGAAGGGGAAATGACCCACGGAACTGCATATCTGAGGTGAATGATGTTAGAGCAAATTTGCCAACTGTCCCGCGAGGCGGGGGCGGCAATCATGGCGGTGTATGACGGTGAACAACCGCTTGATGTCGCGCAGAAAAAAGATGATTCACCGGTGACGGCGGCCGATCTGGCGGCGCATCATATTATCAAACGTGGGCTGGCGGCGTTAACGCCGGACGTGCCGCTGCTGTCGGAGGAAGATCCGCCGGCGTGGGAGGTGCGTCAGAACTGGACGCGTTATTGGCTGGTCGATCCGCTGGACGGCACCAAGGAATTCCTCAACCGCAACGGCGAGTTTACGGTCAACATCGCGCTGATTGAAGACGGCCAGGCGGTAATGGGCGTGGTTTACGCACCGGCGATCGACGTGTTGTACCTGGCCGAGCGCGGTAAAGCCTGGAAAGAAGAGAAAGGACAACGCCAGGCGATCAGCGTCAGCAACGCCCATCCGCCGCTGGTGGTGGTGAGCCGCTCCCACAGCGATGAAGAATTGAAGGATTACCTGAACCAACTGGGCGAGCATCAGACTATTTCTGTCGGATCATCGCTGAAGTTCTGTTTGGTGGCGGAAGGCAAGGCGCAGCTCTATCCGCGTTTTGGGCCGACCAATATCTGGGATACCGCCGCCGGCCATGCCGTCGCGGTGGCTGCCGGGGCGCAGATCCACGACTGGAAGGGCCAGCCGTTGCTTTATACGCCGCGTGAATCTTTCCTCAACCCCGGCTTCCGGGTTTCGCTGTTCTGATTCAGTTCAGGAGCTGGTGCAGTTGGGTCATGACCTGCTGCACCTCTTCCGGCGTCAGCGCGCCGTCTTTGGCGAATTGGATCTTGCCCTGTTTATCCAGCACCACAATGGCCGACCCCTTCGGCTGCAGATCCCAGGCTTTGCGAACGTTACCGTTGCTGTCGACCACAAACTGCGACCACGGAAACTCTTTCTTGCTGTCCTCAATGCTGTTGCGAACAAACATCGCGGTGCCGAGCAGGGCGTCGTCGGTATTGACTATTGTCGTCGTTTGGTAACGTTCGTGCGGTAGCTTAGCTTTTTTAATCGCTTCTATCAGTGGGTCGTTCATGTCCTTGGCGGAGCTGCGGCCGGCAATATGCTGGATCACTCGCACTTTCCCACTGAGCTGTGCGCTATTCCAGTTTTTATAGCTAAACTTATCATTAGCGTAATTTAACTCTCCCTTATCGCTGACGCCGACCGGCGCGACGCGTTGCTGGAGCTGGAAGTTGTGCGCAGAGGCCAAAAGGGGAGCAAACAGCAGGGATACAATGAGCATGCTACTTTTTTTCATGCCTTCTCCTTGGAAGGGGACGGTGCCGACAGCACCCAACAGCCTAAAGCATAGGTGGTGATCGGAGGTCTGTCCTGTTAGCCGGATCGCAGTTTTTCCTTCTGGGAGGTAATACCTTTATTTTGAAGGGATATACTGAGAAAGTTATATATTATCATATACAATTCTGTCAAAAAGTGTAAATCCAGTGAAGATGACCAAGCGGAAGTGAACGATATGGTCTTTACTAGGTCTACTACATGGCAATCAAGTTGCGTTCTTATTTTAGAGGCTGCCACCTTGGCGGCTCGCTGAGCGCATGGACCAAACGGAGGAGAGTAAAAGAATGAGAATCTTCCAGCGTTATAACCCATTGAAAGTGGCGAAGTACGTAAAGACCCTGTTTCGTGGCCGGCTGTATATCAAAGATGTAGGCGCGTTCGAGTTCGACGAAGGGAAAATCCTGATACCGAAAATTCGTGACAGGCGCCACTTCAGTGTGATGTCAGAGGTGAACCGGCAGGTGTTGTTGCTGCAATCTGAGATGGGTTAATGCGCTATACCCGTCGTATTTCAAGCGGCAGCGTTGTTTTCTGCAATTTGAAATTCATAGGGTAAATTTTGTGTACCTGCAAAAGCCCCAATTATCGCGGCCCCGATGGGGCCGCTGACGTTTTTGCCGGCAGGGGTCAGGCTGGGGAGTTGTCCCCCGGCGCTTTTGGCGGCACCGCGGCAGGTTTGTCGCTCAATCGAGTCACCAGCAACTGATCAATCTTGTAGCTGTCGATGTCCACCACCTCAAATTTATAGCCGGCGTACTTAACGAAGTCAGTGCGTTTCGGGATCTTGCGCAGCATGTACATCATAAAGCCGCCAATGGTTTCGTAGTTGCCCGCCTGCGGGAACTCGTCAATGTGCAGCACGCGCATCACATCTTCGATCGGCGTGCCACCCTCAATCAGCCATGAACTTTCGTCACGCGCCACGATCTGCTCTTCCTGGCCCTGGCCCACCAGATCGCCCATCAGCGTGGTCATTACGTCATTCAGCGTAATGATGCCCACCACCAACGCATACTCATTAAGAATAACGGCAAAGTCCTCGCCGGCAGTTTTAAAGCTTTCCAGCGCTTCAGACAGCGTCAGGGTGTCGGGTACGATCAGTGCCGCACGGATCTGTACGCCACTGCTCAGTACCAGGCTCTGGTTGCCCAGCACGCGGTTCAGCAGGTCTTTGGAGTCGACGTAGCCAACCACCTGATCGATGTTGCCATCGCACACCAGGAACTTGGAGTGCGGGTGGGTCGAGACCTTCTGAATGATGCTTTCTTCGCTCTCGCGCAGATCGAAGTAAACCACGCTTTCACGCGAAGTCATCGAAGAGGGAACGGTACGCGATTCCAGCTCGAACACGTTTTCGATCAGCTCATGTTCCTGTTTACGCAGCACGCCCGCCAGGGCGCCGGCTTCCACCACCGCATAAATGTCGTCGGAGGTGATGTCGTCTTTACGTACCATCGGCAGCTTGAACAGGCGGAAGATCAGGTTTGCCATGCCATTGAAGAACCACACCAGCGGCCGGAAAAGCATGATCGAGAAACGCATCGGGTTGATGATCCGGACGGCGAACGTCTCTGGTGCAATCATACCGATGCGCTTCGGGGTCAAATCTGCGAACAGGATAAACAGGCTGGTCACCAACACGAACGAACAGATAAAGCTAACCTGCTCCGCCAGTTCCGGTGACAGAAAGCGATCGAACAGCAGTTTGAACGTCGGAGAAAAAGCCGCATCGCCCACGATACCGCCGAGGATGGCCACGGCGTTCAGGCCAATTTGCACTACGGTAAAATACAGGCCCGGCGTTTCCTGCAGTTTGAGCACCTTGGCGGCGTTGACGTTACCTTCGTCAGCCATCATTTTCAGTTTAATCTTGCGTGATGCAGCCAGAGATATTTCCGACAGTGAGAAAAACGCACTCACGGCGATCAGAAAAAGAATCAGTAAAATACTGTTTAACATATTCTATCCATACGTGCCGACGGGATGACGGCGCTCTTGAGGAAGGGTCGTACCTTGTAAAAAAAGAATTGCAGGGGGCCGCATATCGCGCCCGCCAGAGCTTTATCAAAAATCAGGGCCGCAAATGCGACCCCGCACAGTATAGCAGCAGCCCCACAGGGGCCGCCAGCGGTTAAAAAATAGTAGGTTAGCCTTGTGGCGGCAGACAAACGCCGATCCCGCCCAGGCCGCAATAGCCTTCAGGATTTTTATACAGGTATTGCTGATGGTCGTCTTCGGCATAGTAGAACGGCAGTGCCGGCGTTACTTCGGTGGTAATGGTGCGCTTGTCGCCGGCGTCATCCATCGCCTGCTGGAAACGTTGCCGGCTGCTTTCGGCTTCAAGCTGCTGTTCCGGCGTCAGCGTGTAAATCGCCGAACGGTACTGAGTACCGACGTCGCCGCCCTGACGCATGCCCTGCGCCGGGTCATGGTTCTCCCAGAACACCTGCAGCAGCTGCTTATAGCTGACGATTTTCGGATCAAACACTACGCGCACCACTTCGGTGTGGCCGGTTTGACCGCTGCACACTTCGCGGTAGGTCGGGTTTGGCGTGTAGCCGCCGCTGTAGCCTGCGGCGGTGCTGTAGACGCCCTGTTGTTGCCAGAACAGGCGCTCGACGCCCCAGAAGCAACCCATGGCGAAGATCGCCACTTCCATGCCATCCGGGACGTGAGTCATCGAATGATCGGTGACCACGTTGAGCGTCGCAACCGGCATCGGCGTCGTGTGGCCAGGCAGTGCGTTCGCCTTGTCGACGGTTTGGGTTTTATCAAAAAATGGCACCACGGTTGACTCCTGTTGTCACAGTAAGAATTGGCCCAAGACGCAGCGGTTCGGTTGTATCTAACCGCAACTTTGCTCACAATAAGCTGCATATTGAGATTAAGTGTAAGCTTAACGCAGTATTTTGAGCGCCAAAAGCGAAGAATGCGCCTGTTTACGGCGACAGTAAAACGGTAACACGCGGCGTCTGGAATAACGCTGAAGAGGGCTGCCGTCTTGATAGCGCGGAGTCTGCCCTGGCACCAGAGAGCGATGTTATACAGGATAGTAAAATAAATAAGGAGAACGCGTGCCACGATACCGTGCCCTGTGCTTTTTTTGTACTCTGCTCGCGACGCCCGCGGCGTTTTCGGTGAATGTGCGGCTGCAGGTTGAAGGACTCAGCGGGGAATTGGAGAAAAACGTCCGGGTACGGCTGTCTTCCATTACGCCGGAAGAGGTCGGCACCGATGGGCGGTTCCGCGCGCGCGTGGATGAAGCCGTCCGTCAGGGGCTGCGTGCGCTGGGCTATTATCAGCCCACCATCGATTTTACGCTGGATGATCGCCCTCAGCTGGCGCGCCCCGTGCTGTATGCCAAGGTGAACCCGGGCGAGCCGGTACGGATTGCCGGTGCCAATATCCAGTTGGAAGGCGGTGCGAAAACCGACGAAGACTATCTGCAATTGGTCAAAAAGGGTCGGCCGACGATAGGCGAGATCCTTAATCACGGTCAATATGACAATTTCAAAAGTTCTCTGACCGGCATGGCGCTACGCAAAGGCTATTTCGATGCCGATATGATCAAGAGTCAATTGGGCGTGGCAGAGGATCTGCATAAGGCTTATTGGGACATCGACTTCAACAGCGGGCAGCGCTACCGCTTCGGCAAGGTGAAGTTTCAAGGTTCGCAAATCCGCGAAGACTACCTGCAAAATCTGGTGCCCTTTCATCAGGGGGATTATTACAGCTCGGAAGAGTTGGCCGAGCTGAACCGTCGTTTGTCCGCGACTAACTGGTTTAACTCGGTGGTGGTGTCCCCTGATTTCCAGGATTCCAAAGAGAACAAGATTTTGCCGTTAGATGCGCTGGTTACGCCGCGCACCCGCAATACCATCGAAACCGGGGTCGGTTATTCCACCGATGTCGGCCCCCGGATAAAAGGTACCTGGAAAAAACCGTGGCTTAACGATCGCGGGCATAGCCTGGAAACCAGCGCCAGCATTTCCGCACCGGAACAGCAGCTGGATCTGACCTATAAAATCCCACTGCTGAAGAACCCGTTGGAGCAGTATTACTTGCTGCAGGGCGGCTTCAAGAACGTCGATCTCAACGATACCAAGTCCGTTACGTCAAAAGCGGTGGTTTCCCGCAATTGGGATCTCTCCAGCGGTTGGCAACGGGCGCTGAACCTGACCTGGCGTCTGGACCACTTTACCCAGGGTACCGTCACCGACACCACCATGCTGCTGTATCCCGGCGTCAGCGTTAACCGTACCCGCTCGCGCGGCGGTCTGATGCCGACCTGGGGCGACAGCCAGCGTTATTCTCTCGACGTGTCCGATACCACCTGGGGTTCCGGCGTCGACTTTGCGCTGATACAGGCGCAGAACGTCTGGATCCGCACCTTGGCCGATAAACACCGTTTTGTCGCACGTGGGCAGGTTGGCTGGATCGAAACCAATAACTTTGAAAAAGTGCCGCCGGACCTGCGTTTCTTCGCCGGTGGCGATCGCAGCATTCGCGGCTACAAATACAAAGGCATTTCACCCCGTGACGATGACGGCAAGCTGACCGGCGCCTCCAAAATGCTGACCGGCTCGCTGGAATACCAATACAACGTGACCGGCAAATGGTGGGGCGCGTTGTTCGTGGATTCCGGCGAAGCGGTGAACGATATCAAGCAAAGCAACGTAAAGACCGGCGCCGGCTTCGGCGTGCGCTGGCAGTCGCCGGTAGGGCCGGTGAAGCTGGATATCGCCGCTCCGGTTGGAGATAAAGACACCCACGGGGTGCAGTTCTATATTGGTTTGGGGCCTGAATTATGAGCCTGATTAAAAAGATTTGTCTGGGATTCCTGATCGTTTTGCTGCTGCTGATCGGCGGGTTGGCTTATTTGCTCGGCACCACCAGCGGCCTGCATACGGTTATCAACGGCGCTGCCCGTTGGGTTCCGGGGCTGGAGATTGCCGGCGTCAGTGGCGGTTGGCGCGATTTGACGCTAAAGGGCGTGAAATACCAGATGCCGGGCGTGACGGTAAATGCCGGGCAGTTCCATTTGTCGCTGGATTTGTCCTGCTTTAAACGCAGTTCGCTGTGCGTTAACGCCCTGACTGCGCAGGACGTGGACGTGGTGGTGAAAACCAAAGAGATGACGCCGTCGGCGCCGGTGGAAGAGACCAGCGAGCCGACCACGAATCTGAGCACGCCGTACCCGATCACCCTGCGCATGCTGGCGCTGAACAACGTCAAGGTCAGCGTCGACGACACGGCGATTTCACTGGGCGAGTTCCGCACCGGTGCACAGTGGCAAGAGCGCGCGCTGACCCTGTTGCCGACTAAAATCAGCTTGCTGCTGATCGCTCTGCCGAAAACGCCGCAAAACCCATTGCCGGAAGCCGTGCAGCCGGTTGTCGAGGTGGTGAAAAAGGTCGGTGAAAAAGTCGATGAGGCTGCCAAGCCTGCGCCACAGCCAGAAGAGAAGCCACTGGGCGACACGCTGAAAGAACTGTTCGCCAAACCGCTGTTGCCGGATCTGCCGGACATCCGTCTACCGCTGGATATCACCGTCAAGGAAATCAGCGGTGAACAACTGCGGCTGACGGGCGACACCGAGGTGTTGATCACCAGCCTGCTGTTGCAGGCCAGCACTAAAGACCAGCATATCCAGCTGGACAACTTTGATGTGAAATCGCCGCAGGGCACGCTGTCCGCTCAGGGGCAGGCGACGCTGGCCGGCAACTGGCCGATGGAGGCGGTGGCGAACGGCACGTTGAATATTGAGCCGCTGAAGGGCGAGAAGGTCAAGTTGAACGTCGGCGGCGGGTTGCGTGAAGAGCTGGAAGTGGCGCTCAATCTGTCCGGGCCGGTCGGCGCGCAGTTGGATATGCAAACTCAACTGGCTGAGGCCGGTTTGCCGCTGGCACTGACGCTGCAAAGCAAACAGCTGAAATGGCCGCTGAACGGTGAGGCGCAATACCAAATCAACGATTTTCGCCTGCGCTTCAACGGCAAGGCGACCGACTATGCGCTGTCGACGCGCGCCAACATCAAAGGCCAGGATCTGCCGCCGGCGGTGTTGACGCTGGATGGTAAAGGCAACATCGAACAGTTCAAACTGGATCGCTTGCGGCTGGCCACCTTGCAGGGTAATGCCGATTTGACCGCGTTGGTGGACTGGAGCAAGGCCATCAGCTGGAATTCACAATTGATGTTAAGCGGTATTAATACCGCCAAACAGTGGCCGGAATGGCCGGCGAAGCTGGATGGGAAGATCACCACTCGCGGCAGCCTGCATGGCGGCAGCTGGCAATTGCAGGTGCCGGTGCTGCAGCTCGACGGCAACGTGAAGCAAAATAAGGTCACCGCGCGCGGCTCGCTCAGCGGCAACGCTGCCGGGCAGTGGAAAATCCCCGGTATCGATCTGACGCTGGGGCGTAACCAACTGAACGTCAAAGGCCAACTGGACGAGAAAAGTTGGAATCTGGATGCGAACATCGACGCGCCGCGCCTGGACGGCGCGCTGCCGGGGCTGGGCGGTACGGTGAAAGGCCTGCTTAAACTGCGCGGCAACCTGCAGGCGCCTCAGTTGCTGGCCGATCTGACTGCTTCCGGCCTGCAGTGGCAGGCGCTGCGCATCAATCGGGTTAAAATTGACGGCGACGTGCGCTCCAGCGATCAGATTCAGGGGCAACTAGCGGTTCGGGTTGAACAACTGAAGCAGGATGCTCTGGAGATCAGCCTGCTGACGCTGGATGCCAAAGGCAGCGAAAAACAGCATCAGCTGCAACTGAAGATCAACGGCAAGCCGGTATCCGGCCAATTGGCGCTGCAGGGCAGTTTCGATCGCCAGCAGCAGCGCTGGCGCGGCAACCTGAACAATACCCGTTTCGATACCCCAGTGGGCGAATGGCGGTTAACGCGTGCCATTGCGCTAGACTACCTGAATACCGCACAGAAAATCAGTATCGGGCCGCACTGCTGGCAGAACCCGAACGCCGAACTGTGCGTGCCGAAAACCATTGAGGCCGGCCAGAACGGCCAGGCCAGCGTAGTGCTGAACCGCTTTGATCTGGCGATGGTGAAACCGTTCCTGGGGCCGGAAACGGCCCTGAGCGGCGTGTTCTCCGGCCGGGCGGATATTAGCTGGAAACCGGGTGGCGCGTTGCCTGATGCGAAAGTCTCGCTGGTGGGCAACGGGGTGAAAGTGGTGCAGCAGGTGCAGGGTAATGCGCTGCCGATCGCCTTCGATACGCTGAATCTCAACGCCGGGCTGACCAACGGCCGCGCTCAGGCTGACTGGTTGATCAAGCTGAACAATAATGGCCAGTTTAATGGCAACATTCAGGTCACCGACCCGCAGGTGCGCCGTAATATCAGCGGTAATGTCAATATCACCAATATTTCGCTGGCGATGATTAACCCGGCGCTGATGGATGGGGAAAAAGCGGTGGGCATGTTGAACGCCAACCTGCGTTTGGGCGGCAGCGCGCAGAAACCGCTGGTGTATGGCCGGTTGGCGCTGGATAAGGTGGATATCGATGGTCACTGGATGCCGTTTGACATGACTGACGGCCGCTTGGTGGTTAACTTCGATGGCATGACTTCGACGCTGGAGGGGCTGATCGGCACGACCCGTGGGCAACTGAACCTGTCCGGTGACGCCGACTGGCGCGATATCAACGCCTGGCGCGCCCGTATCGCCGCCAAGGGCGATAAGCTGCGGGTGACGGTGCCGCCGATGATCCGCATCGACGTTTCGCCTGATCTGGTCTTCGAGGCGACGCCGCAGTTGTTCTCGCTCAACGGCTCAGTCAATATTCCGTGGGCGCGCATAACGGTGCAGGAGCTGCCGGAAAGTGCGGTAGGCGTCTCTTCCGACGAAGTGATGCTGGATGATCAACTGAAACCCATACAGCCGAAAACCGCCAGCATCCCCATCAACAGTAATCTGATGATCCACGTCGGCAACGATGTACGCCTGGATGCCTTTGGCCTGAAAGCCAAACTGAAGGGCGATTTGAAAGTGGTGCAGGACAAGAACGGCCTGGGCCTGAATGGCCAGATTGACATCCCTTCCGGTCGCTTCCATGCTTATGGTCAGGATCTGATTGTCCGCAAAGGCCAGTTGCTCTTCTCTGGGCCGCCGGATCAGCCGTTGCTCAACATCGAGGCGATCCGTAATCCAGACTCGACCGAAGACGGCGTTACCGCCGGGGTTCGCGTCACCGGGCTGGCGGATGCACCGAAGCTGGAAGTGTTCTCAGACCCGACTAAATCGCAGCAGGAAGCCTTGTCTTATCTGCTGCGTGGGCAAGGTTTGGGCAGTTCCGGCGCCGACGGCAACGCAATGACCTCAATGTTAATTGGGATGGGGGTTGCACAAAGTGGTCAACTTGTGGGTAAAATCGGCGAGGCGTTTGGCGTAAGTAATTTGGCCCTGGACACTCAGGGGGTTGGCGACAGCTCTCAGGTTGTCGTGAGCGGCTATGTTCTCCCTGGCTTACAAGTAAAATATGGGGTGGGCATTTTCGACTCGCTGGCCACGCTGACGTTGCGTTACCGCCTGATGCCTAAGTTGTATCTTGAAGCGGTGTCTGGTATCGACCAGGCATTAGATTTGCTCTATCAGTTTGAGTTTTAGCGATGCGAATAATTGTCTACGGCAGTTTACGACGCAAACAGGGAAACAGCCATTGGATGACCAACGCCCAATGGCTCGGCGAGCATGAGCTCGAAGGCTATCAGATTTATAATCTGGGCCATTACCCGGCGGCGATCCCTGGAGAGGGCACGGTGCATTGTGAGGTGTACCGTATTAACTCATCGATTCTGGCAGAGCTGGACGAACTGAAAAGCAACACCAAGGACTATAAGCGCGAGCTGATTCAGACGCCTTATGGGAGTGCGTGGATCTACCTGTATAAACACAGTGTGGACGGTTACCCGCGGATTAACAGCGGCGACTGGTTGAAGCGTCTCGACGAAAAGTAATAAAAAAAACACCGCTCATTGAGCGGTGTTTTTTCATCGGACGGCGGCAAGAATTACTTCTTGGCAGCGCGTTCGAAAGAGGCAACGATTTCAGCTTTGGCGGCGGCAGCGTCTGCCCAGCCTTCCACTTTCACCCATTTGCCTTTTTCCAGATCTTTATAATGCTCGAAGAAATGGGCGATCTGGGCACGCAGCAGTTCTGGCAGGTCGTTCACATCTTTGATGTGATCGTACTCTTTGGTCAGCTTGCTGTGCGGAACGGCAACCAGTTTCGCATCTTCACCGGCTTCGTCGGACATCTTCAGCACGCCTACCGGACGGCAGCGGATCACAGAACCCGGCTGCAGCGGATACGGGGTCGGTACCAGTACGTCAACCGGGTCACCGTCCAGAGACAGGGTGTGGTTGATGTAACCGTAGTTGCACGGATAGAACATCGCGGTGGACATGAAACGGTCAACGAACAGCGCGCCGGTGTCCTTGTCGATTTCATATTTGATCGGATCGGCGTTAGCCGGGATTTCGATAACAACGTAGATGTCTTCCGGCAGGTCTTTGCCAGCTGGGACCAGATTCAAGCTCATGTCGGTTTCCTTTAATCAAACCAGAAATGGAGTGGCGGCTATTATAGCGGACTCTTTTGCGATTTCCTGCCCTTTTCATCACCGGCTCCCCTGTGGGGCGCCATCCACCGCATTTCCAGATTAATCCTCCAACAAGGTTAAGTTTTTCCCGCGGTTGCCGATAACTTCATCAAATAATAATGAGTCGGCGAAGTCTGGCTCTGCGTTTTACCTCCCCCTACGTTTGATCTCACTATTTCTGAAGCCGGGAAGAACTCATGCTAAAAAAGATTACGGTGAAGGCCGGGCTGATTGCCCTGCTGAGCCTGACGACGCTGTTGCTGATTATGGTCAGCATGATTGGCGTCAACGCGATTAATGAAGGGTCGCGCTCGCTACACACACTGAACCAGATCCTGGGGGAGGAACTGGGATCGCTGGCCAGCAGTTCCAACCTGACACTGCGCGCCAGAACTGCCGCTTCGCTGGCGGTGCGTCAGCGGGAAATCGGCCAGATTGAGGTCTCCGATGCTACGGTAGGCCGTATCTATGATTACCTCGAGCAGTCGAAGCACGAAATGGGGCGCTTCGTCGGCGTCGGCACCGTCACAGAACGCGGGCGTGAACTGTCTACCCGTTTGCAAAACAGCTACCGGGCTTATCTGGAACAGGGGGTCAGGCCGATGGCTGACGCCATCAAAGCCGGCAAGGTCGATGACTATTACGAGATTCAGGAAACCCGGATTTCGGCCCTGAGTATCGCCTTCGAAAAAGACCTCAGCGATTTCCGCAGCTTTGCCATGAAGGTGGGGCAGCAGCGGGTGGATGAGGCGGAAAATAATGCCAGCACCAAAATCACCCTGATCGTGATCGCCGGCTTGCTCAGCGTGCTGTTGGCGGTACTGGCCTGGTTTGCCCTGAGGGTGATTATCCTGCGTCCCCTCGATGAATCTATCGACCAACTGGAATATATTGCCAGCGGTGACCTGACGCACCGAATTACCGGTGAAGGAGACACCGAGATGGGCCGTCTGGTGCGCGCCATGCAACGAATGCAACAGGCGTTGGTCGGCTCGGTCAGCAAGGTGCGCGATGCCAGCAGCCAGATTGATACCGGCTCACGTGAGCTGGCTGCCGGTAACTTGCATCTGGCGCAGCGTACCGAAGAGTCCGCAGCCTCGCTGGAAGAAACGGCGGCCAGCATGGAACAACTGACCTCGACGGTGAAAATGAACGCCGAGAATTGCGAGCAGGCTAACCAGCTGGCGCTGAGCGTATCCGATATCGCCAACCAAGGCAGCGAGGTGGTCAGCCAGGTGATGGACAAGATGCAGGCGATTACCGACAGCTCGCGGCGCATCGCCGATATCATCAGCGTGATGGATGGCATTGCCTTCCAGACCAATATTCTGGCGCTGAATGCGGCGGTTGAAGCGGCACGCGCCGGTGAACAGGGGCGCGGTTTCGCGGTAGTGGCCGGTGAGGTGCGCAGCCTGGCACAGCGCAGTGCGCAGTCGGCGAAAGAGATCAAAGGGTTGATCGAAGCGTCGCAGAATCGGGTGCAGGAAGGTGAGCAAATGGCGGAGTCTGCGGCGAAAACCATGAACGGCATTACCGGCGAAGTAGGCCGCGTGACGGCGCTGATGCGGGAAATTTCGGCGGCTACCCGGGAACAAAGCAGCGGTATTGAGCAGGTGAATCTGGCGGTGGCCCAGATGGATCAGGTCGCGCAACAAAACGCTGCGTTGGTCGAAGAGTCTGCGGCGGCGACGCGTTCGCTGGAAGAGCAGGCTCAATTGCTGGCGCAGAGCATGGCAGCGTTCAAATTATGATGGAGTGACAGGGGGCGGTATGCCGCCCCCTGAAGAGAGGCTTTACTCGTCCGGGTTTTCGGCGATAAAGCGCTCGGCGTCTTCAACCATGGATTTGGTGCCCACGAAGAACGGTGCACGCTGGTGCAGTTTCACCGGGGTAATGTCCAGAATACGGTTTTTACCGTCGCTGGCTTTACCGCCGGCCTGTTCCGCCAGGAACGCCATCGGGTTGCATTCATACAGCAGGCGCAGCTTGCCTTGCGGGTGGCTGGCGGTGCTTGGATAAATGTAGATGCCGCCTTTCAGCAGGTTGCGGTGGAAGTCGGCAACCAGTGAACCAATGTAGCGTGAGGTGTAAGGGCGTTGTGTCGCTTCGTCCTGCTCCTGGCAATACTTGATGTATTTCTTCACGCCGCGAGGGAACTTGATGTAGTTGCCTTCGTTGATGGAATACATGTTGCCGGTGGCAGGGTAACGCACTTTCTCATGGGAGAGGCAGAACACGCCCAGAGACGGATCGTAAGTAAAGGCATGCACGCCATAACCGGTGGTGTACACCAGCATGGTGGATGAACCATAAACCACGTAGCCGGCTGCAACCTGGGCACTGCCTGGCTGCAGGAAATCTTCTTCGGTCACGGGAGTGCCGACCGGGGTGATGCGACGATAGATAGAGAAAATAGTACCGACCGAGACGTTGACATCAATGTTGGACGAACCGTCCAACGGATCCATCAACACCACATACTTGCCATTTTCAGCCCGCTCGCCATCGAAAATCACGATTTCATCTTCTTCTTCAGAAGCGATACCCGCAACTTCACCGCGTGCTTTCAACGCAGCTTTCAGCTTTTCGTTGGCGAACAGGTCCAGTTTCATCTGGACTTCACCCTGTACGTTGGAAATGCCGCTGGTGCCGAGGATATCAACCAGACCCGCTTTGTTGATGTCGCGGTGGATGATTTTGGCGCCCAGTTTAATTGCAGAAAGTAACGCAGTCAGCTCGCCGGTGGCGTGAGAGAAGTCGTGCTGTTTCTCGACGATAAATTCGCCTAACGTTTTCATGACACAATCCCTGAATCTACGGATGGGTAGCGGTTTGTTAACAAACCGCCAACGTATTCGCGAGCAGTGTAGCCCAAAGATGAGCGCTATTCATAGGCAAATCCATTTCTTCTGGACGATTCTGAGCGGTAGAATAAGGTAACATTCGACGTACTCAATTGAGAAAACTATGCGCATTCACATTCTTGGGATCTGTGGCACCTTTATGGGCGGGCTGGCGGTACTGGCTCGTTCGTTGGGACATGAGGTGACCGGCTCTGACGCTAATGTCTATCCGCCGATGAGCACGCTGTTGGAGAAAGAGGGGATCGACCTGATCCAGGGTTACGATCCGGCTCAGTTGGATCCCGTGCCGGATCTGGTGATCATCGGCAACGCCATGACACGCGGTAACCCGTGCGTGGAGGCGGTGCTGGAGCAAGGCATCCCTTATGTTTCCGGCCCGCAATGGCTGCATGACTATGTACTGCGCGATCGCTGGGTGTTAGCGGTTGCCGGGACCCACGGCAAGACCACCACCGCCGGCATGGCAACCTGGATCCTGGAAGCCTGCGGTTATCAGCCCGGCTTTGTCATCGGTGGCGTGCCGGGGAACTTCGACGTTTCCGCACGCTTGGGTGGCAGCCCGTTCTTTGTGATCGAGGCCGATGAGTACGACTGTGCGTTCTTCGACAAGCGCTCCAAGTTTGTTCATTACAGCCCGCGTACGCTGATCATGAACAATCTGGAGTTTGATCACGCCGATATCTTCGACGATCTGAAAGCGATCCAGAAGCAGTTCCACCACTTGGTGCGTCTGGTGCCGGGCAAGGGCAAGATCATTTTGCCTGACAACGACAGCCACCTGAAACAGGTGATGGCGATGGGCTGCTGGAGCGAGCAGGAGTTGGTCGGGGAAGAGGGCGCATGGCGGGCGCACAAGCTGACGCCGGACGCCAGCCACTATGAAGTGTTCCTCAATGGTGAAAAGGCGGGTGAGGTGAAATGGGCGCTGGTGGGCGAACACAATATGCATAATGGCCTGATGGCCATTGCTGCCGCACGTCACGTTGGCGTGCAGCCTGCGGACGCCTGCGTCGTGCTCGGCGATTTCATCAATGCCCGTCGCCGCCTGGAATTGCGCGGTGAAGCCAATGGCGTCACGGTGTATGACGATTTTGCGCATCACCCAACGGCGATCCTGGCGACCCTGGCCGCTCTGCGCGGCAAAGTGGGCGGCACCGCCCGTATTCTGGCGGTGCTTGAGCCACGTTCCAATACCATGAAAATGGGCATCAGCAAGAACGATTTGGCGCCATCGCTTGGCCGTGCCGATGAGGTATTCCTGTTCCAGCCGCACCATATCCCCTGGCAGGTGGCGGAAGTGGCCGAAGCCTGCGTGCAGCCGGCCCACTGGAGTGCCGATCTCGGTACGTTGGTGGATATGATTGTGAGAACCGCCCAGCCGGGTGACCATATCCTGGTGATGAGCAACGGTGGGTTCGGCGGGATCCACGATCGGCTGCTGGAAGCACTGGCCAACAAGCCAGAGCCGAAAGTCACCTACTGATCGACAGGGTTGATTCGAGAAAGGGCCGTTTGCGGCCCTTTTTTTCGCCTATAAAAAAGCCCTCGCGAGCGAGGGCAACGGGGTTCGTCGGATAGGACGACGAGATTTCCTCAGAGAATCAGTGGTTACCACAGAACTCGGCAGTGGCAGTGACGAGGGTAATCAGTTCGGCAACCGCGCTCTCTGAATTGTTATTTGTAGATTTCGGCAGTCGCGTGCCAGTTGCCGTTTTCGTAGGCTTCGATCACTCGGTACGCTTTAGCGCCTTGTTTATCGGCTTTGTCGGACAGCGCCTGACGAATATCCGAAGGTGCACCGGCGACGCCATTGGCGGTGATGGTGCCGACAGACTGAAGATCGCCGGCCTGATCGTTGGTGATCAGCGTAGCGGCTGAAGCGCCGAACGAAAGGGCAGACATCAGGCTAATTGCAGCGAGGGTAATTTTCATGTTCATGGTCGTGGGTCCTGTTGCGATAACAGCCAGGAAGGGCTTTACAGCGTTTATTATTCTTGAAAGCTGTTATCGGTAATGCTGGTTTCCAGAGATTTATTGCCCGTTGCCGGGTAATGCCGGGTCTTATTTATAGATTTCAGCCGTAGCGTGGTAGTTGCCTTCGTTACGTGCTTCGATCACACGGTAAGCGGTCGCGCCACGGGCATCGGCTTTTTCAGACAGCGCCTGACGGATGTCTGAAGGGGTGCCGCCAATGCCGCTGACGGTAATGGTGCCTGCGGACTGCAGTTTTGCTGCCTGATCTGCATCAACGGATTGTGCTGCAAATGCGCCAAAGGAAAGCACAGACAGGAGGCTTAGTGTTGCAACGGTAGCTTTAATTTTCATGATCTCACCTTATCGTATTCTTTTATCAGTTCCAACGAACTGTGATTTACGTCACGGAAATGAGTATACATCTAGTAACTCTAAAAATTAATAGCTAGCTAACAGTTTCTAGTGAAACTTTATTATGACGTCTCTTATTTTTAATAACCATATGGAATAAAAATCGCTCATAAAACGGTCTTTTGATGTTAAATTTATGTAATTTCAATAAGGTAAGTGTCTTTGACCAAACGTGCGGAAGCGTGCAGCAGCTATCGCTGGCTTTGAATAAATGCCATTGGAATGTGTCGCAACAAGGCGGAAATCGGGTTTTAAACGTGGTAGGGCGTGAGGGAAAGGTAAAGACAGGGTTAAAGAAGCGCTAACAAAACGCGACCGTCAGCCGCATTTTGTTAGCGTTGAGCATCATAACTCTTGTTCGAACAGCGACAGGATGGCTTCGTACAGTTGGCGAGCGGTAAAGCTGCTGGCCGGGGTAACGAAAATGGTGTCGTCACCGGCGATGGTGCCGAGTATGCCCTCGGATTTACCCAGGGAATCCAGCAGGCGGGCGATCAGCTGTGCGGCGCCGGGGCTGGTATGAATGACCACTACGGCATCGTTATGATCGACATCCAGCACCAGATTCTTCAGTGGGCTGGTGGTGGTCGGCACGCCGAGTTCGGCCGGAAGGCAATACACCATTTCCATTTTGGCATTGCGGGTACGCACCGCGCCAAACTTGGTCAGCATGCGCGATACTTTGGATTGGTTGATGTTTTCGAAGCCTTCTTCTTGCAGCGCCAAAACGATCTCGCCTTGAGAACTGAATTTTTCTTCTTTCAATAACGCTTTAAACGCCTTGATCAGATCTTCCTGCTTTGCGGGATTACGCATTTTGCACCGTGGAATGTTGACAATAGAAGTGATTATTATGCATATAAATGAATTTTTATGCAATAAAAGGACGTCCGAAGACAACAATGCTGCCCGGACAATGAGGAAAGGGCGGGATTTTAACAAAATCCGTACCCCATGAATATGCCCTTTCAGCGACCGAAAAAGCGGCCCGTGGCGGTAAAGAAAATGTTATTAAAATGATGTTGTTCTGATGTTGTGTAAGGGTGTAATGTAACCGCCGGTTAACTTGCTTGTGAATAACCTCGCACTATTTTTGATTAATGTGCGCTATGCCCTTAATGTGTAAGCCATTTAATTTAAAATGAGCGCGACATCGGCTGTTTTATTGCGCCAGCTCCCAAACAGACTGTTAAGAGATTGTTTTTAAAGGTGTAATAATTTAAGGTCCGTAACCAACATATTCACGGCGCTTTATATATTTAAGATAATAAAGGAGTATAGGATGAAAGTTGCAGTTCTCGGTGCTGCTGGCGGTATCGGCCAGGCCCTCGCCCTTCTACTCAAAACCCAGCTTCCTTCAGGTTCTGAACTCTCTCTCTACGACATTGCCCCCGTTACCCCAGGCGTTGCCGTCGACTTAAGCCACATCCCTACCGCAGTTAAAATCAAAGGCTTCAGCGGCGAAGATGCTACTCCAGCTCTGCATGGTGCAGACGTAGTGCTGATTTCTGCCGGCGTTGCGCGTAAACCTGGTATGGATCGTTCAGATCTGTTCAATGTCAACGCAGGCATCGTGCGTAATCTGATCCAGCAAGTGGCAACAACCTGCCCGAAAGCCTGCATCGGCATTATCACCAACCCAGTAAACACCACCGTGGCAATCGCTGCAGAAGTGCTGAAGAAAGCCGGTGTTTATGACAAAAACAAACTGTTTGGCGTGACCTCGCTGGATATCATCCGTTCAAACACCTTCGTGGCTGAGCTGAAAGGCAAACAGCCGGAAGAGTTGAACGTGCCGGTTATCGGCGGACATTCTGGCGTGACCATTCTGCCACTGTTGTCACAGATCCCGGGCGTGAGCTTTACCGACCAGGAAGTGGCGGATCTGACCAAGCGTATCCAGAATGCGGGTACTGAAGTGGTTGAAGCCAAAGCCGGCGGCGGGTCCGCAACTCTGTCAATGGGTCAGGCGGCGGCGCGTTTCGGCCTGTCTCTGGTTCGTGCGCTGCAAGGTGAAAAAGGCGTGGTGGAATGCGCTTATGTGGAAGGTGACGGCAAATATGCCCGCTTCTTCGCACAACCGCTGCTGCTGGGCAAAAACGGCGTAGAAGAACGTAAAGACATCGGTACTCTGAGCGCGTTCGAGCAGAAAGCGTTGGAAGAGATGCTGGATGTTCTGCATAAAGATATCGAACTGGGCGAAAAGTTTATCAATAACTGATCAACCCAGAACGCATGAGTATGCACAAGCCGCCGGACATCGCACCGGCGGTTTTTTTATGCCCGAATCATGACCTGATACGGGCTTTTCGATTCAGCAGGTCGTTGGTGTGAGGGTCGAAATAGCGGCTTGGCCAGATCTCTGCAGGATGGATGTCCAGCGCTTCGGCAATCAGCCATTCCCCTTTTGGCCAGGGCCGCGATAGCGCGTTTGCCAGTGTTGATGAACTAAGCCCCGCTTTGCGGGATACCGCCGCCAGTGTTGTTCCCTTCTTACGTAAAGCTGCAATGATATCCGCCGGATGCCAGTCCTTGTTCCTTGAATTCATGTTTGCATTCCCTTTTTTGATTAGCGAAAGTTCTGTTAGTGGTATAACTAACAGGTCAAGATTAATCGTTTGAACAACATGAAACGCTTATACGGAAATTAGAATACCACTAAATTTCCAAAAAAAATATCTCATTAATTTCTAAAAAATATCTTTGCACATTTTCCTCAGAGATCATGGCTATGAAAAAAGAGTGGTTTGCCGCCAAGGAACTTACAGGCATTGCAGGATTACCCTCTTCACCACAGGGAATAAATTTGATGGCGCGTCGTGATGGCTGGATCAGCCGCCGACGTAAAGGCGTGCAGGGAAAGGCGCTGGAATATCATATTGACAGCTTACCGTCAGGTACGCGCAACTTACTGATAATGAAAGAAGATCCGGCTATTTATGACATTGAGCGAAAGGATCCGTTGGCGGTATGGATTGAGTATTACTATCACCTGACGGAAACCGAGCGTGACAAAGTATTGGCGTTCCTGATGCGTGAAGGCATAGGCAGCCTGCTGGCGCGTATTACAGAGGGGAAATGAAAACAGACCCGCGCCGCGGGTCTGTAGAAACTGCTGAAGGTCTTTTGTTTCTCAAAAATCTCGCTGAACCGCAAGGTGCGCTAATCCTTCCAGCGCGGAGCGATGAGGCGATTCCGGCAGAACCTGCAGCGCGGCGATCGCCTTATCGGCTTCTTCTTCGGCGCGTTGGCGGGTATATTCAAGCGAACCGCACTGTTGCATGGCCTGTAAAACCGGTTCCAGCAGATGACGGCCGCTGCCTTGCTCAATGGCCTCACGGATCATGGCCGTTTGTGCGCTGTTGCCGTTACGCATGGCGTGCAGCAAGGGCAGTGTGGGTTTTCCTTCGTTCAGATCGTCACCGGTATTTTTACCCAGGGTGCTGCCGTCGGCGCTGTAATCGAGCAGATCGTCGATCAACTGGAAAGCGGTGCCGAGATAACGGCCGTAATCCTGCAGCGCTTTTTCTTCTGCTTCGCTGGCCTCTGAAAGGATCGCCGACGACTGCGCCGCCGCTTCAAACAGACGAGCGGTTTTGCTGTAGATCACTCGCATATAGCTTTCTTCGGTGATGTCCGGATCGTTCACGTTCATTAACTGCAGCACTTCACCTTCGGCAATGACGTTGACCGCCTCGGACATCAGCGCCAGCACGCGGAGTGATTCCAGGCTGGTCATCATCTGGAAAGCGCGGGTATAAATGAAGTCGCCCACCAGCACGCTGGCAGCATTGCCGAACGCGGCATTGGCGGTAGCCTTGCCGCGCCGCATGTCGGATTCATCCACCACGTCATCATGCAGCAGAGTCGCGGTATGAATGAATTCGATCAGTGCGGCAACGGTAATGTGCTTATCACCCTGATAATGCAATGCCCGCGCCGCCAGAACGGCGATCATCGGGCGGATGCGTTTACCGCCACCGCTGATAATGTAATAGCCAAGCTGATTGATGAGTGTGACATCGGAATTCAGCTGTTCGAGAATTGTTGCGTTCACGGCCGCCATATCTTGCGCGGTTAACTCGGTAATTTGCTCTAGGTTCATTGTATTTTTTTCAGCTGTGTTTCTCTTCACCGCGTTGAGATCGCTGCTCACATCGGTACATGGCGGTAACTGTCCTCCTGATTGTACTTGAAAAACGGCTCAGATAAACGCCATGAAAGAAACTGTGCTTTTTTTCTTCTTTTTTCTGCTTCTGGTCTTATTCTGCTCTTGTCATATGCGGGATTATTGCGTAGAATTCGCGCCCTATTGTGAATATTTATAGCGCGCTCTGTACTAAACAGTTGGGCACGCGGAAAGCGGAGTTTTATATGTACGCGGTTTTCCAAAGTGGTGGTAAACAACACCGAGTAAGCGAAGGTCAGACCGTTCGCTTGGAAAAGCTGGACATCGCAACTGGTGAAGCGGTTGAGTTTGACCAGATTCTGATGATCGCTAATGGCGAAGATATCAAAATCGGCGTTCCTTTCGTCGATGGCGGTAAGATCAAAGCTGAAGTAGTTGCTCACGGTCGTGGCGAGAAAATTAAGATTGTTAAGTTTCGTCGTCGTAAGCACCACCGTAAGCAGCAGGGCCACCGTCAGTGGTTCACTGACGTTAAAATCACCGGCATCAGCGCTTAAGTTAGGAGAGCGGATTAATGGCACACAAAAAGGCTGGCGGCTCGACTCGTAACGGTCGCGATTCAGAAGCTAAACGTCTGGGCGTAAAACGCTTTGGCGGCGAAGCAGTACTGGCAGGCAGCATCATCGTTCGTCAGCGCGGCACCAAATTCCACGCTGGTACCAACGTGGGTTGCGGCAAAGACCACACTCTGTTTGCTTTGAAAGACGGTAAAGTCAAGTTCGAAGTTAAAGGCCCGAGCAATCGTAAATTCATCAGCATCGAAGCTGAATAATTTTCCGAGCCTTACTAAATAGATGTAAGCCCCGCAACTCGTTGCGGGGCTTTTTACATTTATGGGCTGCTTATGTACCGGCCCGTCAGCGTTGGCAAAGGTAAGATGGAAACGAAACAGCAGGTCGGAATTGGCATTTCTCTGGCGGTGACTACGGCGATTTGCTGGGGTGCGTTGCCGATTGCGATGAAAGAAGTGCTGGTAGTGATGGATCCGTTTACCATCGTTTGGTATCGATTTACCCTTGCTGCACTCGGCCTGGGAACCATTCTGGCAATACGCGGCAGGTTGCCCCCGGTAAAAATGTTCCGTCAGCCGCGCTGGCTGTTAATACTGGCTGTCGCCACTGCGGGCCTGTTGGGGAACTTTATCTTCTTCAGTTCTTCGCTACAGTATCTCAGCCCGACGGCATCGCAGGTGATCGGCCAGCTGTCGCCGGTGGGTATGATGTTCGCCAGCGTGTTGATTTTAAAAGAACGCATGCGTATCACCCAAGTGATTGGCGCGCTAATGTTGATCTGTGGGCTGATGCTGTTTTTCAATGTCAGCCTGATTGAGATCTTCACCCGCCTGACGGATTACACCCTTGGGGTGCTGTTGGGCGTCTGTGCGGCGATGGTTTGGGTGACTTATGGCGTTGCGCAGAAAGTATTGCTGCGTCGATTGGCCTCGCCGCAGATCCTGGTAATGTTGTACACTTTATGTGCAGTGGCGCTGTTCCCTTTGGCCCGGCCAGAGCTGATTTCCCAGTTCAGTGGTTGGCAATTGGCCTGCTTGCTGTTTTGTGGCGCCAACACATTGATTGGCTACGGCGCACTGGCGGAAGCTATGGCGCGCTGGCAGGCGGCGCAGGTGAGTGCGTTAATCACGCTGACGCCGCTGTTTACCCTGCTGTTTTCAGATTTATTGGCGCTGGCCTGGCCACACGTATTCGCCGCCCCGGCATTGAATGTCGTCGGCTATATCGGTGCTTTCGTGGTGGTAGCGGGCGCCATGTTTTCCGCAATTGGTCACCGGTGGTGGCCGCGACGGGCAGAAACCAACCTGGTTGCTCCTTTAAAGCAGCCCGGTGAATGATTTACGGAGACGGTAAATGAAGTTTGTAGATGAAGCAGCGATTTTGGTCGTTGCAGGTGACGGTGGTAATGGTTGTGTCAGCTTCCGCCGCGAAAAGTATATCCCGAACGGTGGGCCGGATGGCGGCGACGGCGGTGACGGCGGTGACGTCTATCTGCTGGCGGACGAAAACCTCAATACGTTGATCGACTACCGCTTTGAGAAATCTTTCCGTGCCGAACGCGGCCAGAACGGTCAGAGCCGTGATTGTACCGGTAAGCGTGGCAAAGACATTACCGTCAAGGTGCCGGTCGGTACTCGTGTGCAGGATCAGGGCACCGGCGAGATCCTCGGTGACATGACCCGCCACGGCCAACAACTGATGGTCGCTAAAGGCGGTTGGCACGGTTTGGGCAACACCCGTTTCAAATCCTCGGTTAACCGTGCACCGCGTCAGAAGACGCTGGGTACTGCCGGTGAAGCCCGCGATATCTTGCTGGAGCTGCTGCTGCTGGCCGATGTCGGCATGCTCGGCCTGCCTAATGCCGGCAAGTCGACCTTTATCCGCGCGGTTTCCGCCGCCAAGCCAAAGGTTGCCGACTATCCGTTTACCACTCTGGTGCCAAGCCTGGGCGTGGTGCGTATGGATCACGAGCAGAGCTTTGTGGTAGCTGATATTCCGGGGCTGATTGAAGGTGCATCCGACGGTGCCGGCCTGGGTATCCGTTTCCTGAAGCATCTGGAGCGTTGCCGCGTGCTGTTGCACCTGGTGGATATTGCCCCGATCGACGAATCCAATCCGATAGAAAATGCCAAAATCATCATCAACGAGCTGAACCAATACAGCGAAAATCTGGCGCAGAAGCCACGCTGGCTGGTGTTCAACAAAGTTGACCTGGTAGGTGCGGAAGAAGCGGCCGAACGTGCCAAGGCGATCGCAGAGGGCATGGGTTGGGAAGGTAAGTACTACATGATCTCCGCCGCCAACCGCGAAGGTGTCAATGCGCTGTGCTGGGACGTGATGAACTTTATCAACACCCAACCGAAAGCTATGGCGATCGAAGAAAGCGCACCTGAGAAAGTCGAGTTCATGTGGGACGATTACCACCGTGAACAGCTCGCGGAAGTGGAAGCCGAAGCGGATGACGATTGGGATGACGACTGGGACGAAGATGACGACGAAGGCGTCGAGATCGTTTACCAGAAATAATCTTGCGAAGAGAAGGGCTCAGTTCACAAAACTGGGCCCTTTTTTTATTGACGTTATCTGTCCAGCACGTTTTCAGGCAGCCAGCATTGGGCATTCAGCCCACTGGCATCCTGCCGATTTTCCAGCGTCAGATGCCCCTGATGCAACTGCACGATACGGGTTACGATGTTCAGACCTAGCCCACTGCCGCCATAACGCTGGTCCATACGGCGGAACGCCTGAGTGAGCTCGCTCGCCATCTTGTCTTTAACGCCCGGGCCTTCATCGATCACCTGCAGCAGGTGGCCGCGGTCCTGAGGTATAAGCGTAACCTGAATGAGGCTGCCTTCGGGGCTGTAGCGGTGCGCATTCTCCACCAGGTTGCGCAGCAAGAGGCGCAGCAGCACCGGATCGCCATGGATTTGCGCCTCCGCAGGGAGTCGCCATAGCAACTTTTGTTCGCGTTGAGCGGCCAACTCCTCAAGCTCTTCCCTCAGTGGCTGGATCACATCTTTCACCCAGTCAAAACGTTGATAGTGCCCACTGGCAAAATCCTGCCCGGCGCGCGACAGCATCAGCAGCTGTTCGACGGTATGCATCAGTTGGTCAATACGGTTAATCAGCGGTTTGCTTTGCTCAATACCCTGTTTTTCCATGAGTTCCAGATGCAGACGGATCCCCGCTAACGGCGTGCGTAGCTCATGCGCCGCATCGGCGGTGAACAGCCGCTCCTGCTGGATGGTGTTGTCCAGGCGTGAGAAAAGCTGATTGAGTGCGGTGGTGACCGCTTTCATTTCCAGGCTGTCACTGTTAAGGGGCAGTGGGGTCAGGTTATCGGCGGAACGTTTCTCCAACCGTTGTTGCAGCTGGTTGAGCGGGCGGATAATCCAGCTAATGGCCCAGAATGAGGCGAGCAACGTGACGATCATCATGATCAGAGAAGGGGCTAGCAGCGAAGCTATCGCTTCGGCGATTTCGGTGTCTACGCGCTCGGTACGAATCTTGGCCGACAGCGTTTCATCCACCAGGAAGCTGATTTGTTCCTGGCTTTCATGCCACAACCAAAAGGCGCTGATAAGCTGGGTGACCAGGAGGATCAGCGCCAGCATCAACAACAGACGACGGCGCATGCTGATCATGATGAGGATTCCAGGCGATAACCGATACCGCGGACGGTGCGGATGCGATCCTTGCCCAATTTGCGGCGCAGGTTATGGATATGCACTTCCAGCGTATTGGAGCCTAAATCATCCTGCCAGGTGTAAAGGTCCTGTTGCAGCAGTTCACGATTGACCGTTTGCCCGGCGCGCATCATCAGGCGAGACAGGATGGCGAACTCTTTTGGCGTGACTTCAACTGGCTGCTGTTGAACGTAAACCTGCTGGCTGGAAAGATTGAGCTGGAGATCGTCCAGTTGCATGAGGTTGTCGCTGTGGCCCTGATAGCGGCGGATTAAGGCGCGCACCCGTGCCTGCAGCTCAACCAGCGCGAAGGGCTTCACCAGGTAATCGTCAGCACCGGCGTCCAGCCCGTCGACACGGTCTTCCAGTGCATCGCGGGCGGTGAGGATTAGCACCGGTAAGTCGACTTGCTGACGGCGCCACTGTCGCAGCAGGCTGGCGCCGTCCTGGTCGGGCAGACCGAGATCGAGGATGATCATGCTGTATTGGCTGGTAATGAGCAGCGCATTGGCTTGCGCCGCCGTAGCGGCGCAGTCGCAGGCATAACCTTCGTTGGCCAATGCCAGCGCCAGCCCTTGCTGCAACAGCTCATCGTCTTCAACAATCAGCAGTTTCATCCTGATCCTCAGTTATTCTGATAAATATCCCGGTACAAGCGGCTTTCGAAACGCACCAGAGGAGCGCGACGCTGTTTCTGATCTTCCGGCGGCACGGCATAACCCGACAGGTATTGCACGAAAGCAAGACGTTGGCCGCTGGCGGTGGTGATAAAGCCCGCCAGGTTATACACGCCCTGCAGTGCGCCGGTTTTGGCGGAAACCTTGCCATCGACACCGGCTTCGTGCAGCCCGCCACGGTAGCGCAGCGTGCCGTCGTAGCCCGACAGCGGCAGCATCGAAATAAAGTTCAGTTCGCTGTCATGCTGCGCGATGTATTGCAACGCTTGCATCATGGTCGCCGGGGCCAGCAGGTTATGACGCGAGAGGCCAGAACCGTCCACCACAATGCTGTTGCCCAGATCGACTCCGGCTTTTTGACGCAGCACCTGACGTACGGCATCTGCGCCGGCGCGCCAGGTACCCGGAACGCCGAAACGTTCATGACCGATAGTGCGGAACACGGTATCGGCGATCATGTTGTCCGATTTCTTCAACATGATTTTCAGCAGTTCATGCAACGGTGCCGATTGCGTCTGCGCAATCACCGTGCCGGCCAGGCCAGGCTGAGTCTGGCGTTTCAGGTGGCCATCTATCTGGATACCGGCTTGCGTCAGCTCATCTTTCAGGATAGCCCCGGCATAGCTGGCTCCGTCCTGAATGGCGAACGCCAGCGGCAGCGGATCGCTGCGTTGGGTCAGGCAGCCGGTCAGGGTAAAGCGGTTCAATTCGCCCGGCACTACGTCCAGCTCACAGTATTGGGCGTCCGCAGAGCCTCTCGCCAATGTTCGCACCTGGCTGAACATGTTGACCGGGTAATAAGAGGCTACGCGTATAAAGGCCATATCACCTGGGTTTGGCGCACTGTACAGCGATACCGAGAAGCAGTTGCGATCGACGATCGCCGCTGCCGGCGGTGCACTAAAGCACTGCGTCAGATCGTTCCACGGCCAGCCTGGGGCTTTGTCGTGGCTGGCGAATACCGACGTGTCGACCAGCACGTCGCCGGTAATCTGGCGCACGCCCTGTTTTTTCAGGATCGCCACCATATTACGCAGGCTTTGGCGTTTAAAGGTCGGGTCGCCGCTGAAGCGGGCGATCAGATTGCCGCGCAGCACGCCGTCGCTGATATCGCCCTGGCTTTCCAGCGTGGTGGTGAAACGATAGTCGGGGCCGAGCTGCAACAAGGCAGCCAGCGCCGTCAGCACCTTTTGGGTACTGGCCGGTAACGCCATTTGCTGTGAATGATAATCGATGGTCGGCGCATCGGCGCCGATCTTCTGAACTACCAGGGCAAGGTTGGCCCCATCAGGCAAATATTGTGTGTAATCTTCCACCGGGGCCGCATTTGCATTCAGAACAAATGCGCAAGCCAATGCACTGACAATTCGTGAAAAACGCATAATCTCGGGATAACAGCTGGATAACGTGCCGCCATACTACGGTGCATTCAGGGAGAAAGTAAACGATGACCCTCAAGGAACTCTACGCTAAAATGCGTATCAAAATGCAAAATCGATCCTGACTTGGGCGAATGTCCCGAGTCAGGCTTCTTTTGTTTGTCGCCTGGAGGCGGGGGGGTATACACCTACCGTTTTTTCATTCGAACACGTCAGGACGACGGCTATTTGAACAGGAAAGATTTAGAGGTATTTACTATATGAAACAGATTCCGATGACCTTGTTTGGCGCTGAAAAATTGCGCGAAGAGCTTGAATATCTGAAGGGCGTGCGCCGTCCGAAAATCATTGCGGACATCGCGACTGCCCGTGAACACGGCGATTTGAAAGAAAACGCAGAGTACCATGCGGCTCGTGAGCAGCAGGGTTTTTGCGAAGGACGTATTCAGGAAATTGAAGCCAAACTGTCGAACGCGCAAGTGATCGACATCACCAAGATGCCAAACAATGGCCGCGTGATTTTTGGCTCCACCGTTTCGGTGATGAATCTGGATAGCGAAGAAGAAGTGACTTACCGAATCGTGGGTGACGATGAGGCCGACTTCAAGAAAAATCTGATTTCGGTAAATTCACCCATGGCGCGCGGTTTGATCGGTAAAGAGCAAGACGATGTGGTCGTCATTAAAACCCCGGGCGGCGATGTAGATTACGAGATCCTGAAGGTTGAATATCTCTGATATACGCCCGATCGTTCAGAAATTCGCCAGGGTTTTGTAAAGAAAGGAAAAAGGCCGCATGCGGCCTTTTATCTGAGTCAGGTGCATGGCACCTTTTCGTTAACCCAATGCTTATTAACGCGGTAGACTGATCTTGCGCTCTTTCGAAGGGCGGTAAAGAATAAGCGTACTGCCGATGACTTGCACGTTGCAGGCACCCGTTTCACGTACGATAGCGTCGGCGATCAGGGTTTTGGTTTCGCGATCTTCAGCAGCGATTTTTACCTTGATCAGCTCATGATGCTCCAGAGCCTGTTCAATTTCAGCCAGCACCCCTTCGGTGAGACCGTTATTACCCAGCATGACAACCGGTTTTAACGGGTGCGCCAAGCCTTTCAGGTGCTGTTTTTGTTTATTATTCAGATTCATTGTCTTTTTTGCTTAAGTTGGGATTGAAAACGGTACATTCTACCGCCATCTCATGTATATCACCAAATCGGTCTTCACCGGTGTGAGTCTACGTGAGCAGCGAACCTGACATAAGACTCTTTTTATGATAGTTGGAAAACGAGATGGCTAATAAAAAGCGTTCTGCTAGCTCCAGTCGCTGGTTACAAGAACACTTTAGCGATAAATATGTGCAACAGGCGCAGAAAAAAGGGCTGCGTTCGCGCGCCTGGTTTAAACTTGATGAAATACAGCAGAGTGACAAGCTATTTAAACCCGGCATGACCGTAGTGGATTTAGGCGCAGCGCCGGGCGGTTGGTCGCAGTATGTAGTCACGCAGATCGGCGGTAACGGTCGTATCATCGCCTGTGATATTTTGCCAATGGATCCTATCGTTGGTGTCGATTTCCTTCAGGGCGATTTTCGTGATGAACTGGTCCTTAAAGCTCTGTTGGAACGTGTAGGTGAAAGTAAGGTTCAGGTGGTTATGTCTGACATGGCCCCGAATATGAGTGGCACTCCGGCCGTCGATATTCCGAGATCGATGTATCTGGTGGAATTAGCACTGGGAATGTGTCGTGATGTCCTCGCGCCAGGCGGAAGTTTCCTGGTGAAGGTGTTCCAGGGAGATGGCTTTGACGAGTACCTACGGGAAATTCGCTCCCTGTTTACGAAGGTTAAGATTCGTAAGCCAGACGCTTCCCGCGCACGTTCGCGCGAAGTGTACATTGTAGCGACAGGGCGCAAGCTGTAGTACCCTAACGCTGTTTGTTAACACAGTTGTAATATGAGGTTAATCCCTTGAGTGACATGGCGAAAAACCTAATTCTCTGGTTAGTCATCGCGGTAGTGTTGATGTCTGTATTCCAGAGCTTTGGGCCCAGCGAGTCGAATGGCCGTAGGGTGGATTACTCTACCTTCATGTCCGAGCTGACCCAGGACCAGGTTCGCGAAGCGCGAATCAACGGACGTGAAATTAACGTTACCAAGAAAGACAGTAACAAATACACGACCTACATCCCTGTCAACGATCCTAAGTTGCTTGATACGTTGTTGACGAAAAATGTGAAAGTTGTTGGTGAACCGCCTGAAGAGCCGAGTTTACTGGCTTCTATCTTCATTTCATGGTTCCCGATGCTGTTGCTGATTGGGGTTTGGATCTTCTTCATGCGGCAGATGCAGGGCGGCGGCGGCAAGGGCGCGATGTCCTTCGGCAAGAGCAAGGCCCGTATGCTGACGGAAGACCAGATCAAAACCACTTTTGCTGACGTTGCCGGTTGTGATGAAGCAAAAGAAGAAGTGAGCGAACTGGTGGAATACCTGCGTGAGCCGAGCCGTTTCCAGAAGTTGGGCGGCAAGATCCCTAAAGGCGTGCTGATGGTTGGCCCTCCAGGGACCGGTAAAACGCTGCTGGCGAAAGCCATCGCGGGTGAAGCAAAAGTGCCGTTCTTCACCATTTCCGGCTCCGACTTCGTGGAAATGTTTGTCGGTGTGGGTGCTTCTCGTGTGCGTGACATGTTCGAACAGGCCAAGAAAGCGGCACCGTGCATCATCTTTATCGATGAAATCGACGCCGTCGGTCGCCAACGTGGCGCCGGTCTGGGTGGCGGTCACGATGAACGTGAGCAAACGCTGAACCAGATGCTGGTTGAAATGGACGGCTTTGAAGGCAACGAAGGCATTATCGTCATCGCTGCGACCAACCGTCCTGACGTACTTGACCCGGCATTGCTGCGTCCAGGCCGTTTCGACCGCCAGGTCGTTGTTGGTCTGCCAGACGTACGTGGTCGTGAGCAGATCCTGAAAGTGCACTCCCGTCGCGTGCCGTTGGCGCCAGACGTTGATGCTTCTGTGCTTGCACGTGGTACTCCGGGCTTCTCAGGTGCAGACCTGGCTAACCTGGTCAACGAAGCGGCGCTGTTTGCCGCCCGCGGCAACAAACGCGTAGTGTCGATGGTTGAGTTCGAAAAAGCCAAAGACAAGATCATGATGGGGGCGGAACGTCGCTCCATGGTGATGACCGAAGCGCAGAAAGAGTCGACCGCGTATCACGAAGCAGGCCACGCCATTATCGGCCGTCTGGTTCCTGAGCACGATCCGGTGCACAAGGTCACTATTATTCCGCGTGGCCGAGCGTTGGGCGTCACCTTCTTCCTGCCGGAAGGCGATGCAATCAGCGCCAGCCGTCAGAAGCTGGAGAGCCAAATCTCTACGCTGTACGGCGGTCGTCTGGCTGAAGAGATCATTTACGGGCCAGAGAAAGTCTCTACCGGTGCGTCGAACGACATTAAAGTGGCGACCTCGATTGCCCGCAACATGGTGACCCAATGGGGCTTCTCCGAGAAGCTGGGGCCGCTGCTGTATGCGGAAGAAGAGGGCGAAGTGTTCCTGGGCCGTTCCGTGGCCAAAGCGAAACACATGTCGGACGAAACCGCGCGCATCATCGACCAGGAAGTAAAATCCCTGATCGAACGCAACTATATCCGTGCGCGTGCGTTGTTGATGGAAAACATGGACATCCTGCATTCAATGAAGGATGCCTTGATGAAGTATGAAACCATCGATGCGCCACAGATTGACGATCTGATGAACCGTAAAGACGTGCGTCCGCCAGCGGGTTGGGACGATGCGAGCAAAGGCAGCAACTCCGACAATGGCGGCACACCAAAAGCCCCAACGCCTGTAGATGAGCCACGCACGCCAAACCCAGGCAATACCCTGTCTGAACAGCTAGACAAGTAACTTTGGCTGTGTAATAACATCGAACCCCGGCATGCCGGGGTTTTTTATTGTCCGGCGGGCAGTGAACCAGGCAACAGTAAGGTGGATTAGTAATGCAGTTAACCGTGCGAGACACGACTTTCGATCTTTCCCATCCGCGGGTGATGGGGATCCTCAACGTAACCCCGGATTCTTTTTCTGACGGCGGCCAACACAACACTCTAAATCAGGCGTTATTGCATGCCCATGCCCTGATTTCGGCTGGTGCGACCATGATTGATGTGGGGGGCGAGTCGACCAGACCGGGAGCGGCAGAGGTTAGTGAAGACGAAGAGATCGCACGCGTAGTGCCTGTGGTGGAAGCCATTGCCCGGCGTTTTGAAGTCTTTATCTCGGTGGATACCTCGAAAGCCGGGGTGATCCGCGAGTCGGCTAAAGTGGGTGCGCATCTGATCAATGACGTTCGCTCGTTGCAGGAGCCGGGCGCGCTGGACGCAGCTGTGGCAAGCGGGCTGCCGGTGTGCTTGATGCACATGCAGGGTGAACCGCGCACCATGCAGCAGGCGCCGCACTATGATGACCTTATTGGTGATGTTAACGCCTTTTTCCAGCGACATATTGAACGCTGTAATGCCGCCGGGATTACAAATCAGAAATTGCTGCTCGACCCAGGATTCGGTTTCGGTAAGAATTTGGCTCACAATTATCAACTGCTGGCCAGATTGTCAGAGTTTCATCACTTCGGCCTGCCGCTGTTGGTAGGGATGTCGCGTAAGTCGATGATTGGACAACTGCTGAATGTACCCCCTGAACAGCGGGTTATCGGCAGTGTGGCCTGTGCGGTGATCGCCGCTATGCAGGGCGCACAGATTGTCAGAGTGCATGACGTTAAAGAAACCGTCGAGGCGATGCGTGTCGTCGAGGCAACACTTTCAGCTAAGGGATGACAGAGACATGAGCGAGCGCAAATATTTTGGTACCGACGGCATTCGTGGCAAGGTCGGTGATAGTCCTATCACCCCGGAATTCGTTCTGAAGCTGGGCTGGGCGGCGGGTAAGGTACTGGCACGTCACGGCTCCCGCAAAATCATTATCGGCAAAGATACCCGCATCTCCGGCTATATGCTGGAGTCGGCGTTGGAAGCCGGGCTTGCCGCTGCGGGGCTGTCAGCCTCGTTTACCGGCCCAATGCCGACGCCAGCGGTAGCGTATCTGACGCGTACCTTCCGTGCTGAAGCCGGTATTGTTATTTCGGCATCACATAACCCGTTTTACGACAACGGTATTAAATTCTTCTCCATTGATGGGGCTAAGTTGCCGGACGATGTTGAAGAAGCCATTGAAGCCGAAATGGAAAAGCCGCTGACCTGCGTGGAATCCTCCGAATTAGGCAAGGCTAGCCGGATCATCGACGCTGCCGGCCGCTATATCGAATTCTGCAAAGGCACCTTCCCGAGCGAATTGAGCCTGAAGGGCCTGAAAATCGTGGTGGACTGCGCCAACGGTGCGACCTATCACATTGCGCCAAGCGTACTGCGTGAGTTGGGTGCCACGGTGATTGCCATCGGCGTTGAGCCGGATGGCATGAACATCAATGAAAAGTGCGGGGCGACTGATGTTCGTCAATTACAGGAGCGCGTACTGCAGGAAAAAGCCCATGTCGGCCTGGCATTTGACGGTGACGGCGACCGCGTGATGATGGTTGATCACCTTGGCAACAAAGTGGATGGCGACCAGATCTTGTACATCATCGCCCGTGAGGGGCTGCGTCAGGGCCAGTTACGCGGTGGCGCAGTCGGTACACTGATGAGTAACATGGGCCTGGAACTGGCGCTCAAGCAGCTTGGTATCCCGTTTGCCCGTGCAAAAGTGGGTGACCGCTACGTACTGGAGAAGCTGCAGGAACTGGGATGGCGCATCGGTGCGGAAAACTCCGGCCACGTGATCCTGTTGGACAAAACCACTACGGGTGACGGCATCGTTGCCGGTCTGCAGGTGCTGACTGCGATGGTTCGTAACAGTATGAGTCTGCACGATCTGTGCAGCGGCATGAAACTGTTGCCGCAGATCCTGGTTAACGTGCGTTTTGTCGGCGAGCACAACCCGCTGGAATCTGAAGAGGTGCGTAAAGTCACCGAGCAGGTTGAAACCGAGTTGGCGGGCCGTGGCCGCGTTCTTTTGCGTAAATCAGGTACCGAACCGCTGATCCGCGTGATGGTGGAAGGTGAGGATGAACAGCAGGTTACCGCGCTGGCGCACCGTATCGCCGATGCTGTAAAGGCTGCCGGTTAACGGATCGCCGACAAGCCGGGGGCTGTTTGCTGCCCCCGGAAAACACAGCCTGCGAATTTTATTGGTGTTTTTTTCCGCAAACGCGCCAGCGGCTGCAAATTGCCCTTGCGCGGGTTAGCGGCTTTGGTTAGTATTCACACCCGCTTCAGTGGGCAGTTTGATACAACGCCTGCGACTTCTTAATAGAAAAGAAGCCTTTGGGGTGTGAAGCATTTGGCACGCGGTGAAGCCGCAAGGATACGGGTACAACTATGTACGAAGCTCTTCTGGTAATTTTCCTGCTGATCTCAATCGGGCTTGTTGCTCTGATTATGCTGCAGCAAGGTAAAGGCGCTGATATGGGAGCCTCATTCGGAGCAGGTGCATCTGGCACATTGTTCGGTTCGAGTGGTTCCGGTAACTTCATGACCCGCATGACGGCTATTTTGGCGGCATTGTTCTTCGTCATTAGTTTGATCCTGGGCAACCTGAGCACCAACCAGAGCAAGAAAGGCAGCGAGTGGGAAAACCTGGGTCAGCCAGTGAAATCTGAGCAGACTACCGCACCGGCAGCACCAACCAAGCCGAGCAGCGATATCCCACAGTAAGCGGCAAGCAGTAACAGAGTTTGAAAACGGTTGTTGTGACCTGGATAGGAATAACAGCCGTTAGCAGCAAGAATCAGTACCGAGGTGGTGGAATTGGTAGACACGCTACCTTGAGGTGGTAGTGCCCTAACGGGCTTGTGGGTTCGAGTCCCATCCTCGGTACCAAATCCCAGAGATAACTTGCAATTTTGCAATTATCGGCGTAATATTTGCCACGTTTTCGGACGCGGGGTGGAGCAGCCTGGTAGCTCGTCGGGCTCATAACCCGAAGGTCGTCGGTTCAAATCCGGCCCCCGCAACCACTTTCCTTTAAGTGTTTATTTTCAAATACACTTTTCGATTGAATTCCGCTTTTCTCGAACAACATTTGAAAATGACACTTGTTAGAAAGTTGCACCGAAGCCGCTTTGCGGCAAACAGGGTCCAGTTGCATAAAGCCCCGAATTTTCGGGGTTTTTTGTTATTTGGCAACAGAATCACTGGGCTATTAGGCCCTTTTTTTATGTCTTGGGGGTGGGCTTGTCCACATTAGAGCAAAAATTAACAGAGATGCTTTCGGCACCGGTAGAAGCGTTGGGCTTTGAGCTTGTAGGCATCGAATTTATTCGTGCGCGCCAATCGACGCTCCGTATCTATATTGATAGTGAAAACGGCATCAATGTTGACGATTGTGCTGATGTCAGCCACCAGGTCAGCGCTGTATTGGACGTCGAAGAGCCAATCACAGTCGCTTACAACTTGGAAGTCTCCTCTCCTGGCCTTGATCGCCCGATGTTCACCGCTGAGCACTATACTCGTTTCCTCGGTGAAGACGTCAGCCTGGTCCTGCGCATGGCCGTACAGAACCGTCGCAAATGGCAGGGCATTATCAAGTCTGTCGATGGCGAGATGATCACGGTTACTGTGGAAGGGAAAGATGAAGTGTTCGCGCTGAGCAACATCCAGAAAGCGAACCTGGTACCCCACTTTTAAAGTTTGGATGAGGCAACTAGGATGAATAAAGAGATTCTGGCTGTTGTTGAAGCTGTTTCCAACGAAAAATCCCTTCCGCGTGAGAAGATTTTCGAAGCGTTGGAAACCGCATTAGCCACCGCAACCAAGAAAAAATACGAGCAGGAAATTGAGGTTCGCGTCAGTATCGATCGCAAAACCGGCGATTTCGATACCTTCCGTCGTTGGGTCGCCGTAGATGAAGTGACCCAGCCAACGCGTGAAATCACGCTGGAAGCCGCTCAGTATGAAGAGCCGGGCATCGAGTTGGGTGGGTACATCGAAGATCAGATCGAATCTGTGACCTTTGACCGCATCACCACCCAAACCGCGAAACAGGTTATCGTACAGAAAGTACGTGAAGCCGAACGCGCCATGGTCGTTGACGCTTTCCGTCAGCACGAAGGTGAAATCGTCACCGGCGTGGTGAAGAAAGTAAACCGTGACAGCATTGCGCTGGACCTGGGCAGCAACGCCGAAGCGGTCATTGGCCGTGAAGACATGCTGCCGCGCGAAAACTTCCGTCCGGGCGACCGAATTCGCGGCATATTGTACGCCGTCCGTCCTGAAGCTCGTGGAGCACAGCTGTTCGTCAGCCGCTCCAGCGCAGAGATGCTGAAAGAACTGTTCCGCATCGAAGTGCCGGAAATCGGCGAAGAAGTGATTGAAATTAAAGCGGCAGCCCGTGATCCTGGCTCCCGTGCAAAAATTGCTGTGAAAACCAACGACAAACGCATCGACCCGGTCGGCGCTTGCGTAGGTATGCGCGGTGCGCGCGTTCAGGCCGTTTCGAGCGAACTCGGCGGCGAACGTATCGATATCATCCTCTGGGATGATAACCCTGCGCAGTTCGTCATCAACGCCATGGCGCCGGCAGACGTTGCCTCGATCGTGGTTGATGAAGATAATTGCACCATGGATATCGCCGTCGAAGCCAGCAACCTGGCACAGGCGATCGGCCGTAATGGCCAAAACGTGCGTTTGGCTTCCCAATTGTTAAAACAACATCGTGACGATGATCGTTGGGAACTGAACGTGATGACGGCGGACGATCTGCAGGCCAAGCACCAGGCCGAAGCTCATGCCGCCATTGATACCTTCACCAAGTATCTTGATATCGAAGAAGATTTCGCCACCGTACTGGTCGAAGAAGGCTTCTCTACTCTGGAAGAGTTGGCTTACGTGCCAATCAAAGAGCTGCTGGAAATTGACGGTCTGGATGAAGATATGGTTGAAGCGTTGCGCGATCGCGCCAAAGCTGCATTGACCACGCTTGCCCTGGCCCAAGAAGAGAGCCTGGGCGACCAAAAACCTGCTGACGATTTGCTCAACCTTCCGGGGCTTGAGCGCAGCATGGCCTTTAAACTGGCCGCGCGTGGGGTTTGTACGCTGGAAGATCTTGCCGAGCAGGGTGTTGACGATCTGGCGGATATTGAAGGGCTTAGCGATGAGCAAGCCGGCGAGCTGATTATGGCCGCACGTAATATCTGTTGGTTTGGCGACAACGCGTAATAAACTGTAGCAGGAAGGAACAGCATGACGACAGATGTAACCGTAAAATCGCTGGCAGCAGAGATTCAGACTCCAGTTGATCGCCTGGTACAGCAGTTTGCTGATGCAGGGATTAACAAGTCTGAGACAGACTCTGTGACCCAGCACGAGAAAGAAGCCTTACTGGCGCACCTTAACCGTGAACACGGTAGTGCGCCGGGTAAGCTCACGTTGCAGCGCAAAACGCGCAGCACCTTGAATATTCCGAGCACCGGCGGTAAAAGTAAATCGGTGCAAATCGAAGTCCGCAAGAAACGCACTTATGTAAATCGCGATACGCCAGAAGCCCAACAGGCTGAAGCGGCAGAGCAGGCACAGCGTGAAGCGGAAGAGCAGGCACAGCGCGCAGCGGAAGAGCTGGCGAAACGCGAAGCAGAAGCAAAGCGCGCAGCCGAAGACCAAGCCAAACGTGAGGCCGCGGAGATTGCTAAGCGTAATTCAGCGGAAAAAGAAAAAGTGACCAATCAACATACCGACGAAATGACCAAGCCAGCTCAGGCAGAAAAAGCACGCCGTGAAGCCGAAGCCGCAGAACTGAAACGTAAAGCGGAAGAGGAAGTGCACCGCAAGGTTGAAGAAGACGCCAAACGCGTAGCGGAAGAAGCGCGCCGTATGGCCGAAGAGAACGGCGAGAAGTGGGCCGAAGCTGAAGCAGCAAGCGCTGCGGTTGAAACAGCCGATTACCACGTGACCACCTCTCAGCACGCCCGTGCAGCCGAAGACGAAAACGACGCCAAAGTTGAAGGCGAGCGCCGCGCCCGCACTCGTGGCGGTAAAGTGACCAAGCAGAAGAAAGGCAACAAACTTTCCGAGTCTAAAGCAGACCGTGAAGAAGCGCGCGCCGTTACCCGTGGCGGTAAAGGCAAGCGTAAGCCAAGTACTCTTCAGCAGGGCTTCAACAAGCCGGCTCAGGTGGTTAACCGCGACGTTGTGATCGGCGAAACCATCACCGTAGCCGAACTGGCTAACAAAATGGCGGTTAAAGGCTCTCAGGTCATCAAAGCGATGATGAAACTGGGTGCAATGGCCACCATTAACCAGGTCATCGACCAGGAAACCGCACAGCTGGTTGCCGAAGAGATGGGCCACAAAGTTATCCTGCGTCGTGAGAACGAGCTGGAAGAAGCGCTGATGAGCGACCGTGATACCGGTGCTGCCGCTGAGTCGCGTGCACCTGTCGTGACCATCATGGGCCACGTTGACCACGGTAAAACTTCTCTGCTGGACTACATCCGCTCCACCAAGGTGGCAGCAGGCGAGGCCGGTGGTATTACCCAGCATATCGGTGCTTACCACGTAGAAACCGACAACGGCATGATCACCTTCCTGGATACCCCAGGCCACGCAGCCTTTACCTCAATGCGTGCCCGCGGTGCTCAGGCGACAGACATCGTTGTTCTGGTTGTTGCTGCCGACGACGGCGTGATGCCGCAAACCATCGAAGCTATTCAGCATGCGAAAGCAGCGAAGGTGCCGTTGGTGGTTGCAGTGAACAAAATCGACAAGCCGGAAGCCGATCCGGACCGCGTTAAGCAGGAACTGTCCCAGTACGGCGTTATGCCGGAAGAGTGGGGCGGCGAAGCACAGTTCGTTCACGTATCTGCGAAAGCCGGTACCGGTATCGACGAACTGCTGAACGCTATCCTGTTGCAGGCCGAAGTTCTCGAACTGAAAGCCGTACGCAGCGGCATGGCCAGCGGCGTGGTTATCGAATCCTTCCTGGATAAAGGCCGTGGCCCGGTTGCTACCGTGCTGGTACAGGAAGGTACGCTGAACAAAGGCGATATCGTTCTGTGTGGCTTCGAATACGGCCGTGTACGTGCGATGCGTGACGAACTGGGGCGCGAAGTGACCTCTGCGGGTCCTTCTATTCCGGTTGAGATCCTGGGCCTGTCCAGCGTTCCTGCCGCCGGTGATGAAGCGACCGTGGTACGTGACGAGAAGAAAGCGCGTGAAGTTGCGCTGTACCGTCAAGGCAAGTTCCGCGAAGTTAAACTGGCTCGTCAGCAGAAATCTAAACTGGAAAACATGTTCGCTAACATGACCGACGGTGAAGTTTCTGAGCTGAACATCGTACTGAAATCTGACGTACAGGGTTCTTGTGAAGCGATTTGCGAATCACTGCAGAAACTCTCTACCGACGAAGTGAAAGTGAAGATTGTTGGCTCCGGCGTAGGGGGTATCACCGAAACCGACGCAACGCTGGCAGCGGCTTCCAACGCTATCATCCTGGGCTTCAACGTCCGTGCCGACGCTTCTGCGCGCCGCGTGATTGAAGCTGAAAGCCTGGATCTGCGTTACTACTCCGTCATCTATAACCTGATCGACGAAGTGAAGCAGGCGATGAGCGGTATGCTGGCGCCTGAGTACAAGCAGCAGATTATCGGTCTGGCCGCCGTGCGTGACGTGTTCAAATCTCCGAAATTTGGTGCCATCGCAGGTTGTATGGTTACCGAAGGGACGATCAAACGTCACAACCCAATCCGCGTTCTGCGCGACAACGTGGTTATCTATGAAGGCGAGCTGGAATCCCTGCGCCGCTTCAAAGATGACGTTAACGAAGTCCGTAACGGCATGGAATGTGGTATCGGCGTTAAGAACTACAACGACGTGCGCGTCGGCGACATGATCGAAGTGTTCGAAATCATTGAGATTCAACGCACCATCGCTTAACGCTTGCACATCTGCTTAAGTCTGTTCCGGGGGGCCTTGTGCCCCCCGATTTGTCTGGAGAATCCATAATGGCAAAAGAATTCAGCCGCGGTCAGCGCGTGGCACAAGAGATGCAAAAAGAGATTGCTATCATTCTGCAGCGTGAAGTCAAAGACCCGCGTATCGGCATGGCTACCGTTTCTGGTGTAGAAGTTTCTCGTGATTTGGCCTATGCCAAGGTTTACGTCACCTTCCTGAACGTGTTGACCGAAAACGCCGATCCGGATCTGGTGCCTAAAGGCATTAAAGCTCTGGAAGACGCTTCCGGCTACATCCGCACGCTGCTGGGTAAAGCCATGCGCCTGCGTGTAGTGCCTGAGCTGACCTTCGCGTACGACAACTCACTGGTGGAAGGCATGCGCATGTCCAACCTGGTGACCAACGTTGTGAAGAATGACGCCGAACGCCGTTCTGCATCAGGCGATGACGAGGAGGCTTAATGAGTCGCCCTCGTCGCCGCGGCCGTGATATTCACGGCGTACTGTTGCTGGACAAACCGCAGGGCCTGTCGTCCAACGACGCTCTGCAAAAAGTGAAACGCCTTTATAACGCCAATCGCGCGGGCCACACCGGCGCGCTCGATCCGCTGGCGACAGGCATGCTGCCGATTTGCCTGGGTGAGGCGACCAAGTTCTCGCAATTCCTGCTCGATTCCGATAAACGCTATCGTGTCATTGCCAAGCTGGGTCAGCGTACCGACACCTCGGATGCGGACGGCCAGATTGTGCAAGAGCGCCCGGTGAATTTCACCCAGGTGCAACTTGATGCGGCGCTGGACAGTTTCCGCGGCGATATCAAGCAAGTGCCGTCGATGTACTCGGCGCTGAAGTACCAGGGCAAGAAACTCTACGAGTATGCGCGCCAGGGTATTGAAGTGCCGCGTGAAGCGCGCAGCATTACGGTTTATGAACTGCAGTTTATTCGCTGGGAAGGCGATGAGCTGGAGTTGGAAATTCACTGTTCGAAAGGCACCTACATCCGTACCATCACCGATGATCTCGGTGAACTGTTGGGCTGCGGCGCGCACGTGATCTATCTGCGTCGTTTGCAGGTAGCGACTTATCCGATCGAACGCATGGTCACGCTTGAGCAGTTGAACGCGTTGCTGGAGCAAGCTCAAGCGCAGGAAATCGCGCCTGGCGAGTTGCTCGATCCGTTGCTGATGCCGATGGACAGCCCGGTAGAAAACTACCCGGAAGTGAATTTGCTGCCGGTTGTTGCAGGTTACGTCAAGCAGGGGCAGCCGGTACAGGTTGCTGGCGCACCGGCCTCGGGCATGGTGCGAATGACCGAAGGTGAAGAGCGTAAATTTATCGGCGTAGGTGACATCGCCGATGACGGTCGCGTAGCGCCGCGCCGCCTGGTGGTCGAACATTTCGACTGAGGGTGGAAAAACGCACTGCCTTGCGATCGCACTGCGCTAAGAGTAGAATGGCGCAGCTTATGCATTGGGTTGCTGAATTAGAGATCGGCGCCTGTATTTATTATCTATAATCTGGAGTATGACAATGTCTCTAAGTGTTGAAGCTAAAGCTCAAATCGTAGCTGATTTTGGTCGTGGTACTAACGACAGCGGTTCTACCGAAGTTCAGGTTGCCCTGTTGACTGCGCAGATCAACCATCTGCAAGGCCACTTCTCAGAACACAAAAAAGATCACCACAGCCGTCGTGGTCTGCTGCGTATGGTTTCTCAGCGTCGTAAGCTGCTGGATTACCTGAAGCGTAAAGATGTAGCACGTTACACCAGCCTGATCGAGCGTCTGGGTCTGCGTCGCTAATCTAGCAAGTTTCAGCGGAAAGGGGCCTATTTTGGCCCCTTTCTTCTAGGAAGCATAAGCAAATCAGGTTAATGTATTACTGATGTTTCCAAACAGGTTCTTCCGTTACAGAGGTTCGCGCGGCTAATGAGAGGCTTTGTCTCAGGCTTGAGATAAGGATTGTCATTAGTCGCGAGGATGTAGTGAGAAGGCAAATCGAGTCACTGGCGTGTCGAGTCGTCAATACGATTGCGCGCCGTTAATCAAGGATATAATTTTGCTGACACCGATCATTCGCAAATTCCAGTATGGCCAGCATACCGTCACCATCGAGACCGGTATGATGGCTCGTCAGGCCACCGCCGCCGTTATGGTGAGCATGGATGACACCGCAGTATTCGTTACCGTAGTTGGCCAGAAAAAAGCCAAGCCAGGCCAAAGCTTCTTCCCACTGACCGTTAACTATCAGGAGCGTACTTACGCTGCTGGTCGTATCCCGGGCAGCTTCTTCCGTCGTGAAGGCCGCCCGAGCGAAGGCGAAACCCTGACCTCACGCCTGATTGACCGTCCGATCCGTCCACTGTTCCCGGACAGCTTCCTGAATGAAGTTCAAGTGATCGCGACCGTAGTTTCCGTTAACCCGCAGGTAAACCCGGACATCGTTGCGATGATCGGCGCTTCTGCTGCCCTGAGCCTGTCCGGTATTCCGTTCAATGGCCCAATCGGCTCTGCACGCGTGGGTTACATCAACAATCAGTACGTGCTGAACCCAACGACCGACGAGCTGAAAGAAAGCAGCCTGGACTTGGTCGTTGCCGGTACCGCTGGCGCAGTGCTGATGGTTGAATCCGAAGCTGACGTTCTGAGCGAAGATCAGATGCTGGGCGCGGTGGTGTTTGGCCACGAGCAACAGCAGATTGTTATCGAGAACATCAACTCCCTGGTTGCCGAAGCCGGTAAGCCTAAGTGGGACTGGCAGGCACCTGCAGTCAACGAAGCGCTGCACGCGCGCGTTGCAGAACTGGCAGAAAGCCGTCTGGGTGACGCTTATCACATCACCGAAAAACAAGAGCGTTACGCTCAGGTAGATGCGATCAAGAGCAGCGTAGTTGAAGCCCTGCTGGCACAGGACGAAACCCTGGACGCGTCTGAAATTCAGGACATCCTGGGCAGCGTTGAGAAAAACGTTGTACGTAGCCGCGTGCTGCGTGGCGAGCCGCGTATCGACGGCCGTGAAAAAGACATGATCCGTGGTCTGGACGTGCGCACCGGCGTGCTGCCGCGTACCCACGGTTCCGCACTCTTCACCCGTGGCGAGACTCAGGCTCTGGTTACTGCAACGCTGGGCACCGCCCGTGACGCGCAAAACCTGGATGAGCTGATGGGTGAGAAAACCGACAGCTTCCTGTTCCACTACAACTTCCCTCCGTACTCCGTAGGTGAGACCGGTATGGTGGGTTCGCCTAAACGTCGTGAAATTGGTCACGGTCGCCTGGCGAAACGCGGTGTATTGGCTATGATGCCTAAACCAGAAGATTTCCCGTACACGGTGCGTGTGGTTTCTGAAATCACCGAATCCAACGGTTCTTCTTCAATGGCTTCTGTCTGTGGTGCCTCTCTGGCGCTGATGGACGCAGGCGTGCCAATCAAGGCAGCCGTTGCGGGTATCGCAATGGGCCTGGTTAAAGAACAAGATAACTTTGTCGTTCTGTCCGACATTCTGGGTGACGAAGATCACCTGGGCGACATGGACTTCAAAGTAGCCGGTAGCCGTGACGGTATTACCGCGCTGCAGATGGACATTAAAATTGAAGGCATCACCCGCGAAATCATGCAGGTGGCTCTGAACCAGGCCAAGGGCGCGCGTCTGCACATCCTGGGCGTGATGGAACAGGCTATCAGCACCCCGCGTGGCGATATCTCTCAGTTCGCACCACGTATCCACACTATCCGAATCAATCCGGACAAGATCAAAGACGTGATCGGTAAAGGCGGCTCTGTCATCCGTGCGCTGACCGAAGAGACCGGCACTACCATCGAAATCGAAGATGATGGTACGGTTAAAATTGCTGCTACCGACGGTGAGAAAGCCAAGTTCGCTATCCGCCGCATCGAAGAGATCACCGCAGAGATCGAAGTGGGCCGTATTTACCAAGGTAAAGTGACTCGTATCGTTGATTTCGGCGCATTCGTGGCGATCGGTGGCGGTAAAGAAGGTCTGGTGCACATCTCTCAAATCGCTGACAAGCGCGTTGAGAAAGTGACCGACTATCTGCAGATGGGTCAGGAAGTACCGGTTAAGGTACTGGAAGTTGACCGTCAGGGCCGTGTGCGTCTGAGCATCAAAGAAGCTACAGCGCCAGAAGCAGGTTCATCTGCACCTGCGCCTGAAGCAGAATAACTGTATAGATAGATTTACAGCTCCCAGCCATGGGGTTGGGAGCTGTTCGTATCGCGCGGGTAGGATGCCTGCGTATTAGCAAACGGATGACAGGATGTTCATCCAATGTTTGTCTTCGGGAGTGGGAAATGAAGCCTTTCTTGCGCTGGTGTTACGTTGCGACAGCACTCATGCTGGCAGGATGCAGCAACCATGATTGGCGTAAAGACGAAGTTTTGGCGATCCCGTTGCAGCCAACGCTGCAGCAGGAAGTGATCCTGGCGCGCATGGAACAAATACTTGCCAGCCGGGCACTGACGGACGATGAGCGTGCGCAGCTTTTATATGAGCGCGGTGTGCTGTATGATAGCCTCGGGCTACGTGCACTGGCGCGCAATGATTTCTCGCAAGCGCTGGCGATACGTCCTGATATGCCGGAAGTTTTCAACTACCTGGGCATTTACTTAACGCAGGCAGGCAATTTTGATGCTGCCTATGAAGCGTTTGATTCTGTACTAGAGCTTGATCCAACTTACAATTACGCGCGTTTAAACCGGGGCATCGCACTGTATTATGGCGGCCGCTTCCCGTTGGCGCAGGATGATCTGCAGGCGTTTTATCAAGACGACCCAAACGATCCCTTCCGTTCGTTGTGGCTGTATCTTGTGGAAAGAGAAATCGATCCCAAGAAGGCTGACGTAGCGCTCCAGCAGCGTTATGACAAAGCGAACCGAGGGCAATGGGGATGGAATATTGTCGAATTCTACCTGGGCAACATCAGTGAAAAAACGCTGATGGAAAAGCTCAAGGCAGATGCAACGGATAACACTTCGCTCGCTGAGCATCTCAGTGAAACTGACTTCTATTTGGGTAAACACTACCTGAGTCTGGGGGACAAGGACACCGCTTCGGCGCTGTTCAAACTGACGGTTGCTAACAACGTTCATAATTTCGTTGAGCACCGCTATGCATTGTTGGAATTGGCGCTGTTGGGCCAAGAACAAGACGACCTATCGGAATCGGACCAGCAATAGCTGACGAACAACTATCAGCCTGATATACATTGGTTTTTTGCCAAAGTTATCGCCTTAACGGGCGAGGGCTTCTTTGTTCGTTTTATAATCTAATTTGAGCCGGTTCACACTTTTCAATGAAAATGACTGAAAATTTTCTCGACGAGTTATGTAGACTGGCCGCCATTATTAATGAGGCACGTGTACATGACTACTGAGCTTGAAACCTCTTTTGCTGACCTGGGGCTGTCTGCTCCTATCATTTCTGCCCTGACCGATCTGGGCTACGAAAAACCGTCACCGATCCAGGCTGAGTGTATTCCTCACCTGTTGAACGGCCGTGATGTGCTGGGCATGGCACAGACCGGTAGCGGTAAAACTGCAGCGTTCTCGCTGCCATTGCTGCACAACCTTGACGCTTCCCTGAAGGCACCACAGATTCTGGTGCTGGCGCCGACCCGCGAACTGGCGGTTCAGGTTGCTGAAGCGATGACTGATTTCTCTAAACATATGACTGGCGTTAACGTTGTTGCCCTGTACGGCGGCCAACGTTACGACGTGCAGCTGCGCGCCTTGCGTCAGGGCCCACAAATCGTAGTGGGTACCCCAGGCCGTCTGCTGGACCACCTGAAACGCGGCACGCTGAACCTCTCTAACCTGAGCGGTCTGGTGCTGGATGAAGCCGACGAAATGCTGCGCATGGGCTTTATCGAAGACGTAGAAACCATCATGGCGGAGATCCCGGCTGAACATCAGACCGCGCTGTTCTCTGCAACCATGCCGGAAGCGATCCGTCGCATTACCCGTCGCTTCATGAAAGATCCGCAGGAAGTGCGCATTCAGTCCAGCATCACTACCCGTCCGGACATCAGCCAGAGCTACTGGACTGCGCAAGGCATGCGCAAGAACGAAGCGCTGGTGCGTTTCCTGGAAGCTGAAGACTTTGATGCGGCGATCATCTTCGTGCGTACCAAAAACGCGACCCTGGAAGTGGCTGAAGCGCTGGAGCGCAGCGGTTACAGCAGCGCCGCACTGAACGGCGACATGAACCAGGCACTGCGTGAGCAGACCCTGGAGCGTCTGAAAGACGGTCGTCTGGATATCCTGATCGCTACCGACGTTGCCGCTCGTGGTCTGGACGTTGAGCGTATCAGCCTGGTTGTGAACTACGACATCCCTATGGATTCCGAGTCTTACGTTCACCGTATCGGCCGTACCGGTCGTGCTGGTCGCGCCGGCCGCGCGCTGCTGTTCGTGGAAAACCGCGAACGCCGCCTGCTGCGCAACATCGAACGCACCATGAAGCTGACCATTCCAGAAGTTGAACTGCCGAATGCAGAGCTGCTGGGTGAGCGTCGTCTGGCCAAGTTCGCCGCTAAAGTACAGCAACAGCTGGAAAGCAGCGATCTGGACATGTACCGCGCACTGCTGGCTAAACTGCAGCCGGAAGAAGAGCTGGAAATGGAAACCCTGGCCGCAGCACTGCTGAAAATGGCGCAGGGCGAACGTCCTCTGATTCTGCCACCGGATCCGGTGTTCAAACCGCGTCAACGTCGTGAGTTCAACGACCGTGACGAGCGTGGCTCTGATCGTGGCAACGACCGTCGCCGTGAAGCGCGTCCAGACAGCCGTGACGGTGGTGCTGAGCGTCCACGTCGCGAACGTCGTGACGTTGGCGAAATGCAGCTGTACCGCATTGAAGTGGGCCGTGATGACGGCGTGGAAGTTCGTCATATCGTTGGCGCGATCGCTAACGAAGGTGATATCAGCAGCCGTTACATCGGTAACATCAAGCTGTTTGCCGGCCATTCCACCATCGAACTGCCAAAAGGCATGCCGGGCGAGATCCTGTCTCACTTCACCCGTACCCGTATCCTGAACAAGCCGATGAACATGCAATTGCTGGGCGATGCACAGCCGCATGAACGTCGTGAGCGTCGCGAAGGCGGTGCTCCAGGTGCAGGTGGCGAGCGTCGTGGCGGTGCTCGTCCGTTCAATGGTGAACGCCGTGAAGGTGCAGGCGCCGGTGCTCCGCGTCGTTCTTTCAGTGAGCGTCGCGAAGGCGGTGCTCCTGCTGCAACTGGCGAACGTCGTGGCAACGCCAGCCGTGACGGCCAACGCGCACCGCGTCGTGATGATGCCGCTCCGGCTGCACCACGTCGCCGTTTCGGTGATGCATAACGTCTGATTTAACCGTTCGCGGTTAGTCACACTGAAAACCAGCCTTCGGGCTGGTTTTTTTATGCCTGAAATTTGCCGTTAAGCGCGGTTAAATGACGTATCCTTTATAAGGTTTTTTCTTATGGATACTATGTACAGGAGATGCCATGAGTTGGCAGCAATTTAAATCTCAATATCTGGTGCGCTTTTGGGCGCCACTGCCGGCGGTGATTGCCGCCGGGATACTCTCGACTTACTACTTCGGCATGACCGGCACCTTCTGGGCGGTAACCGGCGAATTTACCCGCTGGGGCGGCCATCTGTTGCAGGCGTTCGGTCTGCATCCTGAGCAATGGGGTTACTTTAAGGTTATTGGCCTTGAAGGCACGCCGCTGCAACGCATCGACGGCCGGATGATCATCGGTATGTTCGCCGGCTGTATCGCCGCCGCGCTGTGGGCCAACAACATCAAGCTACGCCGGCCACAGCACCGTATCCGCATTGTGCAGGCGTTGTTGGGCGGCATTATCGCCGGCTTTGGCGCGCGGTTGGCGATGGGGTGTAACCTGGCGGCATTCTTTACCGGCATTCCGCAGTTCTCGCTGCACGCCTGGTTCTTCGCGCTGGCGACCGCAGCCGGTTCTTACTTTGGCGCCAAATTTACCCTGTTGCCGCTGTTTCGTATTCCGATAAAACTGCAAAAAGTGCAGGCCGCCGCGCCGCTGACGCAAAAGCCAGAGCAGGCGCGCCGCCGTTTCCGCCTGGGAATGGTGATTTTTTGCCTGCCGATCGCCTGGTCGCTATGGACGCTGTTTGATGCGCCGAAGCTGGGTATCGCCATGCTGTTCGGCATCGGCTTTGGCCTGTTGATTGAACGCGCGCAGATCTGCTTCACCTCGGCGTTCCGCGATCTGTGGATCACCGGCCGCACTCACATGGCGAAAGCAATCATTATCGGCATGGCGGTCAGCGCCATCGGTATTTTCAGTTACGTGCAGCTCGGCGTTGCGCCTAAAATCATGTGGGCCGGCCCCAATGCGGTGATTGGCGGGCTGCTGTTCGGTTTCGGCATCGTACTGGCCGGCGGCTGCGAGACCGGCTGGATGTACCGCGCGGTGGAAGGGCAGGTGCATTATTGGTGGGTCGGGCTGGGCAATATCATCGGCGCCACGCTGCTGGCTTACTACTGGGACGATTTGGCCCCGGCGCTGGCTACCGACTACGGCAAGGTCAACCTGCTGGACACCTTCGGGCCGATCGGCGGCCTGCTGGTCACTTACCTGCTGCTGGCGCTGGCGTTTGCCGCGATGCTGTGGTGGGAGAAACGTTTTTTCCGCGCCAAACCCGACGCACAGGTGGTTAATTTAAGGAGAGTGTCATGAAACAGACGGCGATAGTACCGGATTACCGGCTGGACATGCTCGGCGAGCCTTGCCCCTACCCGGCGGTGGCGACACTGGAAGCCATGCCGCAGCTGAAACCGGGAGAAATTCTTGAGGTAATCAGCGATTGCCCGCAGTCGATCAATAACATCCCGCTCGACGCGCGCAACCACGGTTACAAGGTGCTGGATATCCAGCAGGACGGCCCGACCATCCGCTACCTTATCCAACGCTGACACCAGGGTTACTCTGCGCCGCCGGTCAACTGATGCAGGCGGCGTTCACTCTGCTCATCTGCCGGTACGTACACCAGCATCCGGTCGCCGTTGCGCGGCGCCGACCACCAGTTATTCTGCCGCAGGCTCATCACCCCCACTAAAGGATGGCGAAAGCGTTTGACGTTGTTGTCGATGCTGCGCACTTCATGCCGTTCCCAGAGGGTGCGGAAATCCTCAGAGACCGCCAGATAGCGCGCCAGTTGCGCCTCCCAGATCGGTTCGCCCAAATGCTCCGCCATCTGCGCGCGAAACAGCGCCACCATTTTCGGCATCACTTCATCCCAGTCCAATTGGCTGGCACGCCAGTGTTCGTGAGTGAACGCCAAATAGATACAGTTGCGATCTTCCGGTGGCAGTTCGGCAAGTTCGACGCCCATCAGCAGACAATAGGCCCGGTTGAAACCCAGGATATCGAAGCGTGCGTTGGAAATGATTGCCGGCAGCGGGTCGAGTTGATCAAGGATTTTTTGCCCGTATGCCGACAATGGCTCGCAGCCGTCGCTTTGCGTAGACGCCGGCAAGCTTTGTCCCGCCAGCCTGAACAGGTGGTGAGTTTCCGCTTCGTTGCATTGCAGTGCATTGGCGATCGCGGTCAGCGTTTTTGGCGAGGCTTGAATAGGCCGCCCCTGTTCCAACCAGGTGTACCAGGTGATGCCAACGTCAGCCAACTGCGCGACTTCTTCGCGGCGCAGGCCGGGCGTGCGGCGTTGACGCATACGCGCAAGCCCCAGCCGGTTGGGATCGAGGCTCTCGCGGCGTGTGCGTAGAAAAGCGCCCAACAGCTTGCGGTTATCGGCGTGAACGCCAGAGGCAGTGCGGGTAGTTACGGGCATGAATAATTTACTCCTGCAACAAGACCGGTAGTTTTTATACCATGATAATCAAGCACTGGTACCCGTTTGCTTTAAGGGTGATGCTAATCACATTCCTGGGGTAACACAATGGATGAGAACCATGAGTGCATCATCAACGGCGGCCAAGCTGGGCCGCGCGGGGTTAATTATTTTATTGGCGGGGCAGTTGCTGCCGATGATCGATTTTTCCATCGTGAATGTCGGGCTGGATGCGATAGCACAGTCGCTGGGAGCCAGCCCGGCGCAGTTGGAACTGATTGTGGCGGTCTACGGCGTGGCGTTCGCCGTCTGTCTGGCGATGGGCGGCCGCTTGGGGGATAACCTGGGGCGGCGTACCCTGTTCCTGTGGGGCGTGCGGATATTTGCCGTGGCCTCATTGCTGTGCGGGTTGGCGAACTCCGTCTGGCTGTTGCTGGTGGCTCGCGTGTTGCAGGGGGTTGGCGCGGCGTTTATCGTGCCGCAAATCCTGGCCACCATTCATGTGTGCCTGCGGGGCCGCGAACATACCAAGGCGCTGGGAATGTACGGGGCTATCGGTGGGCTGGCGTTTATCGTCGGCCAAGTGCTGGGTGGCCTGCTGATCACCCTGGATATTGCCGGCAGCGGCTGGCGCAGCGTATTCCTGATTAATATTCCGGTGTGCCTGTTGGTGCTGGCCTGCGCCCATCGCTGGGTGCCGAATACCCGTGGGGAGAAGCGGGTGAATGTCGATCTCCCCGGCACGCTGTTGCTTGGATTGACCATCGCCTGCCTGCTGTTTCCGTTGGCATTGGGGCCGGTATGGCACTGGCCGTGGCCTTGCCTGGTGCTGCTGGCGGCCAGCATCCCGCTGTTGTGGTTACTGTGGCGGGTCGAACGGCGGCAGGAGCAACGGCGTAATTTCCCGCTGTTGCCGCCAGCGCTGCTGCGCTTGCCGAGCGTGCGCTTCGGACTGGTGATCGCCATCCTGTTCTTCTCCTGCTGGAGCGGTTTTATGTTTGTGATGGCGCTGACGCTGCAGTCCGGAGCAGGGCTGAGCTCATTCCAGTCAGGCAATGCGTTTATCGCGCTCGGGGCGGCCTATTTTCTTTCATCGCTGCTGAGCAGCACGGTGGTGGAGCACTTCGGCAAGGTGCGGACGCTGATGTTTGGCTGCCTGATCCAGATGGTGGGTCTGTTGGCGCTGATGCTGACGTTGAAACTGGTCTGGCCGCATCCGGGGCTGTGGAATTTGATCCCGGCGACGGTATTGATTGGCTTCGGGCAGGCGTTTATCGTCAGCAGTTTCTTCCGCATCGGCCTGTCTGACGTACCGACAGAGCACGCCGGCTCCGGCAGTGCCATGCTGGCTACGGTGCAACAGACGGCGTTGGGGCTGGGGCCGATCCTGCTGGGCACGCTGCTGGTGCAGATGCTGCATTTGGCGCCCGGTAATTACCTGAATGCGGTGCTGGTGGCGATTGCGGCCGAATTTTGCCTGATGCTGGTGTTGCTGAGCCGCACGCTGCTGTTTCTGCGTGCCGAACGCCGCCAGCAGGTGCAGGAAGCGATAAAACAGGCCTGACGGCCCGGTTAAACGTGGGGGAAGCCATTTCCCCCACCTTTCATTTAGCCTTTCACCACATCGCCTTTCACTCCGGCGACAATCTCAAACGAATGCAGCCGCGCCTGATGGTCAAAGATCTGGCCGTTGACCATGATTTCATCCGCGCCGGTTTCACGCTGCAGCGCCTGCAGCCCGTGGCGAACGGTGCTTTCATTACCGACTATCGACATGCGCAGCGCCTGATCGACACCGTATTGCTCTCCGGCGGTCCACAGCGCGTGGATATTGTCCACCGGCGGCGGCAGCGGGCCCGGCGAACCGCGGCGCAGGTTAATGAATTGCTGTTGCATTGAGGTGAACAGCCGGCGGGCCTCTTCGTCGCTGTCGGCGGCCACCACGTTGACGCATACCATGGCATGCGGCTGTGCGCATTGCTCGGAAGGTTTGAAGTTATCGCGATACAGCTTCAGCGCCTGGAACAACATTTCCGGCGCAAAGTGGGAAGCGAAGGCGAACGGCAGGCCAAGCTGTGCCGCCAGCTGTGCGCTGTACAGGCTCGAGCCCAGCAGCCAGATCGGCACATGCAAGCCCTGGCCCGGCACTGCCTGCACCGGTTGGCCCGGTTGCGCATCGCAGAAATAATGCTGCAGTTCCTGCACGTCACGCGGGAAGTTATCCACTTCACCGGACAGGTGGCGCCGCAGCGCCATCATGGTGCGCTGATCGGTGCCGGGCGCGCGGCCAAGCCCCAGATCGATACGCCCCGGATACAACGATTCCAGCGTGCCAAACTGCTCGGCGATCACCAGCGGCGCATGGTTAGGCAGCATCACACCGCCGGAACCGAGGCGGATGCTCTGGGTGCCGGCGGCCAGAAAGCCCAACAACACCGAGGTGGCCGCACTGCCGATCCCGGTCATATTGTGATGTTCCGCCAACCAATAACGCTGATAGCCCCACTTTTCGGCATGCTGTGCTAAATCTAAAGAGGCGTGAAACGCATCGCGCGGTTTGGCCCCTTGCGGAATGGGGGATAAATCCAGTACCGAAAGCGGTACTACGGTTTTTTCAGTCATGACATCGTCCATCAGAGGAGTGATCGCTTAAAGGGCGATTGCAGGAGTCTGCAAACTACAAAGTCGAATGTGCTTTAGCGTTAAAAGCATAATCCAATTTAGGGTTATAAAAGAGGATATATGTGCTTGTGATATCCTCATGAGAAAAATGGTCTTTTTAGAGCGTATTAAAATATGGATGTGATGATCCCCACCTGCCGCTTACCGTTCCGGGAGCCTGAATAATGAAAAAAAAGACGCTGTTTACCCTGTTGTTGATGGTGGTGGCGATCGCTCTGGCGATATTGTTCCGTGCGCATAATCAGGATCTGCTGTTGCAGGGCGAGGTGGATGCGCCGGAGGTGATTGTGGCCTCCAAAGCCAAGGGGCGGGTGATCGAGCGCCTGGTGGAGCGTGGCGATGACGTAAAGGGCGGGCAGGCGATGATTCAGCTCGACAGCCCGGAACTGATGGCGCAGTTACGTTCCGCACAGGCGACGCGCGATGAGGCCAAGGCGCAGCTTGATCAGTCGCTGCATGGCACGCGTGAAGAGAGTATCCGCAATCTGCGCGCCAGCCTGGCGCAGGCCGAGGCGGAATACCGCAATGCGCAGAATGATTACAATCGCAACCTGAGCGTAGCCGGCAAAGGCTATATCTCGAAGTCCGAGTTGGATAGCTCGCGCCGTTCGCGCGATACCGCTTTCCAACAGGTGCAGGCCGCCAAGGCCAATCTGGACGAAGGCGTCAACGGCGACCGTGTCGAACTGCGGCAGCAATACGCCGCGGCGCTGCGGGCGGCGGAAGAGAACCTGCTGGAAGTGAAAGCCCAGACCGACGATCTGCGGGTTTTAGCGCCGGTGGACGGCGAAGTGGGGCCTATCCCGGCGGAAGTGGGGGAACTGCTGAATGCCGGTAGCCCGCTGGTGACGCTGATCCGCGTCCCGGATGCCTACTTCGTGTTTAACCTGCGCGAGGACATCCTGGCCCATGTGCGCAAAGGCGATAAGATCCCAATGCGGGTGCCGGCGCTGCAGAACAAAATGATTGAGGCAGAGGTGCGTTACATCGCGCCGCTGGGAGATTACGCCACCAAACGCGCCACCCGCGCCACCGGTGACTTTGATCTGAAAACCTTTGAAGTGCGCCTGTATCCATCACAGCCGGTGGACGGCTTGCGTCCGGGGATGAGCAGCCTATGGCTATGGAAAGAGTAAGGGCCGGTTGGCGCTGCTTCAGCCACGCGTTTGACAACGAGTGCCGCATCGCCTTTCGCAGCCCGGTGGTGCACTGGTTGAGCTGGATCTTCCCGTTGATGCTGTTTGGCCTGATCAGCAGCAACTTTTCGGAAGGCACCTTGCTCGATTTGCCGGTCTCGGTGGTGGACAGCGATCACAGCTCGTTGTCCAAATCGCTGATCCGCAGGCTGGATGCCGGCTCTCATGCCCACGTCGAAGCCTACGATGGCGGGCTGGATGAATCGCTGCACCGCCTGCGCAGTGCGCAGGATTATGCGCTGCTTTACATACCGCCGGATTTCGAAGCCAACGCGTTGGCGGGCAAGCAGCCGAGCGTGGTGATGTATTACAACGCGCTGTTTTACGGCGCCGGGCTGTATTCCACTCAGGATTTCAGCGGCCTGATGACTGAAATCAACGCCAGCACCCGCAGCATCATCGCCGGCGAGATGGGCAAAACGTTGCCGCCGCTGGCGGACGTCACGCTGTCGTACGGCAGTCTGTTCAACGCCAGCGGCAGCTATATTTACTATCAGCAGTTTGCGGCCACCATTCACCTGCTGCAGCTGTTTGTGGTGACCTGCATGATCTACGTGCTGGCGCGCAGCAAGTCGCTGTTGAAGGCCAGGCCGTTCAGCCTGGCATTGCTTGGCAAACTGGCACCTTACACCCTGTGTTTCACCAGCCTGCTGATGGTGGAGATCGCGGCGCTGGTGGGCATTTTTGACGCCCGCGTCAGCGGCAATCCCTTGTTTATGCTGATGATCGCCTTTTTCTACGTGATGGCGGCGCAGAGCGTCGGCCTGCTGCTGTTCACTTTTACCGGCAGCATTATCACGGCCTACAGCCTGATCGGCATCCTGGTGAGTATCGCGTTGACCTTCTCGGGCATGGCGGTGCCGGAGCTGTCGATGCCGCTGCCGGCGCGCATTATCTCCAATATCGAGCCGCTGACCCATGCGCTGTACGCCATGTTCGACGTGTTCCTGCGGCAGGTGCCGGCCAGTGCCATCTTCAGCGTCTGTGCGCTGCTGGCGGTCTACCCGCTGGTTACCGCGCTGCTGGTGCGTAACCGGCTGTTGCAGCGGTTGCTGAAAGAAGGGGGCGCGGGATGAAGATCTATTGGCAAACTTTTGTCCGCGTGCTGCTTGGCATGTTGGAACGGCCGATGTGGCTGATGCTGATCTTGTCGCTGTGCATCATGAGTATGGTGTATGCCAACCGCACGGTGTGGGATCTGCCGGTGGGCGTGGTCGATCAGGATCACAGCACCGCCAGTCGCCAGCTGATCCGCCAACTGGACGCCACCTCGAAAATCGCGATCCAGACCTACGACAGCCAGGATCAGGCCCAGCGAGACCTTGGCTGGCGCAAGCTGTTTGCGGTGATCATCATGCCGGTGGATCTGGAGAAGAAGATCCTGAGCGGGCAGAATATCGTGGTGCCGGTGTACGGCGACGCGACCAACCGCTTGGCCAACGGCCAGATCCAACAGGACGTAGTGGCGGCTTATCAACAACTGTTGAGCCAGTACAACAACGGGCTGCTGCTGCGCAGCGGTTTCAGCGAACGCCAGGCGCAGGTGATCCTGACGCCGATCGTGGGGCAGACGTTGGACGTGTTCAACCCCGGCATCAGCTTTGCGGCAATCATCTTCCCCGGCCTGCTGGTCATGCTGTTGCAGCACTCGTTGCTGATCGCCTGCATACGCGTCAGCATCGCCATGAAGAGTACGCCGGGCGGTAAAGCACCGTTGGCGGCGCATCTGGGCGGGCTGACGGCGCTGCTGCCGATCTGGCTATTCCTGTCGATCGTGCTGTTTGTACTGTGGCCGTGGGTGTTGGGTTACCGCCAGACGGCGGGCATCCCGGAAATTCTGTTGCTGACCTTCCCGTTCCTGCTGGCGGTGCTGGGGTTGGGCAAGCTGGTGACCGAGTGCCTGCGCAGCGTCGAGATGATCTACCTGACGCTGGCGTTTATCACTACGCCGATATTCTACCTCTCCGGCACCATCTGGCCGCTGCAGGCGATGCCGGGCTGGGTGCGAACCATTTCCTATTGCATCCCCTCCACCTGGGCCACCAAGGCGATTGCCGGGGTTAACCAGATGGGGCTGTCGCTTAACGAAGTATGGGGCGATGTGGTGATGCTGCTGGTGCTGGGGATTATTTACACCCTGCTGGGTGTCGGCGTGGGCTTTCTGCGCAACAGCGTGGCGCTGCGCAGCCTGTTTCGCAAGCGGAGTGCATAGCTGACGACGCCATATCTAGTGTTGTGCGGCGGCGACCGACATAACGCCTACCAGTCCGGCAATCTGTGCCACCTGCTGCGGCTGTAATGCATTTTCGCCAAGTCGACGCAGCAGGGCCTCCCGCGCCACGGAGAAGGCTAACGCCTGGCCGATGATGGCGTGAGCGCACAGAATATTTTCCCGCAGGGCTGGGTCTTCACCGCGGATCGCCGCGACTAACTCGCTAACGGTCTGATGCAGCGGTAAGAACAAGCGAGAATATAAGGCATCGAACTCAGCGCTGGGCTGGAGTTGTTCGCGCGCTAATAGCAGACTGCTGGCTGTAGAGGTTTCAGACCCCAGCAAGGCACGGACGAAATCCTGCATCAGCGCTTGCAAAGATGCTGCCGGCGATGGTGAGTCAGTCAAAAGACGAGGCAATGCCAAGTGTTCAACGATGCCGTTGGCAACGTGTTCAAGCACCGCTAAATACACCCCTTCTTTGCCGCCAAAATGGTACGGAATGGCGGACTGATTCACGCCCGCTTCGTCGGCCAGCTGTCGGGTGCGTACGCCTTCCAGCCCCTGTTTGCTGAACAGGCTCAATCCAGCCCGAATAAGCCGCTCCTGGGTTTCGCGGGCTCGTTCACTGAGCCTGTCCTGATCTTGCATGGATTCATCATCTCCTGATAATAGGTTCGCCTAGCCGTCTGCCTGCATCAACCGCGTAGAGTTTTCATTAAGCGCCACACCGCCCGAGTCCCCGACCAATACTGTTCCGCCGATGTTGGCCATGTGCCGACCGAAGGCGCAATTAGGCTCGAAGGCGAAGCACATGCCCGCCTGCAGCGGAAGATCGCGCCCTACGGTCGGCAACCGTTTGAGCTGCGCGTAGCGAGCCGCCTCGGGCAAGGATTCTATGCCAGGCGCCGTCCCGAAGCCTACTGGGCCGTAAGGGTTGATGCTATGGACCAAGGGATGTACATGCCAGCCCCCAGAGGCCAATAACGGTTGCTCCATGGCATCGACTACATCGCCGAAGGTATTGCCCGTGCGTAGTGTTTGCAACCCTGCTTCATAGCTCGCCCTGGCCACCTCGGCGGCGCGCAAGATCTCCGGGTGCACGTCGCCGATGGCGACAGCGGCCTGGTGCTGTGTTTCCATCATACCGTACAGCGCGAAGATCTCCGACAGCACGAGATCGCCTTCCTGCAACACCCGTGGCGCCTGTGCGCGGTATTGCCAGGCCGGTGGCCCCCAGCCAACGTATTCGGGTCCGGAACCCAGCAATAGCTCGGCGGTGTAACCGCCCATCGAAAAGCAGGTTGCCGTCACCGCCGCCACCAGATCCGCTTCGGAAACGCCAGGCCGTGCCGTGGCTCGGAGAGTTTCACACATCGTTTCGCCGATGTACGCGGCATAGCGTACCAAGGCGAGTTCTTCTTCACTTTTTACCGACGCACGCCGGAAGAATTCACGGTATACCGGTACCCAGGTTGCCGTAGGGAGGGCGTCTGCCAGCCCTTGAAAGGTACGAGCGGGCATGGCGCCGTCAAAGTAGAACGGCGGATAGGGCTCTAGCCCGATAATGCCGATGCGCGTTCCCTCCAACCGGCGGCTGGCCAGCCAGGCCCCGACGTCAGGGCCGTTTTTGCCGACAAACAGCTGCTCCGCGTCGATCCACTGCAAGTCACCGCGTAATGATGCCTGAAGATGATCGGCCACCATCAGTGAGGCGAAAGTGTAAACCCGCGGGGGTTCATCGCCGATAAACACCACGATAGAGCCGGGGCGGTCGTTGGTGAAATAACAATCCGGTGCGAAACCGGCAGGTGCGGCGGCCTCTCGATCGCCATACACGATCAGGGCTGCCAGGTCCTCCGTCTGAATAATGTCGCGCGCCAGCTGCCAGCGGCGGTCACGTTCGGTATGGGATAACGATTTTGGCGGTATCAACATGGTGTGACTCCTTGTTGCGTGTCAGGGAACCTTGAAATTAATTCATTCAAATGAATTAATCAATGCTTAAATTCTGAACGCAGCGATGAGGTTTCAGATTCTGCGGTTGCAGAGCATTAACGGCCTGTTGGGTTGTGCGTGGGATTTGTGAGCAGAATTTTCCACAAACGGCGTAAGAATGAATCAATAAAGGCGCCAGACCCGAGGTCTTTATTATTTTAATATTATTAGTTCGTTTTAATTAAATAATTTAAATATACAATTAACGCTTTTGATTAATATTGATTTAATTTGACTTTATTTATTGTTGCTGCTAATTATTGTTTATTGATTGTGTGGTGGTTTGCAGTTGTTTAATCTTAGATTAATGTTAATTAAACATATTAAATCATTTGTTAAAGGGAAGATGTATTATGTCAACAATAAGGGAATTGATATTAGACGAGATGAAGTTGATTGGCGGTTGCGGGGATGGAAATAACGGCGGTGATCGCGACAGAACCGACCGCGGCGCGCCTGATGCCTGTGCCAATCAGGTCGGATTTGGGGCCATTATTGGTGCTTTTACCGGTATGCCTGGTGGTCCTCCTGGAATGATTGGTATGGCGGTAGCCGGTGGTTTGGCGACTGTGAACTCCTGCGCCGACAACCGCCCAGCCAGAAACAACAATAACAATGACGCGCTTGGCGGAAATAAAAATTCGAATAGCGTTAACGGTCAGTGTCGATGGTGAGGATATAAGTACTCTGCCTTGTCAAAATAGGGGTTAGTTATGGCTAACGGACGTTTTATCAACCTGATTTGCAATATGATAGCTTTGATGTTGAATATGTTTTTGGTTTCCCATTCGACCCTTAATGTTATTTCATATGGAGAGCATTTGCCGGATGTGGCTATCGCGGCATTGACTTTCTTTGGCATCAGAAGCTGTTGCCTGATGTGCGTAAACTTTTTCCATTGGTACAACGGTGGAAATAGCGGCTCCAGGCCTCAATAATAAGTCGTGCCGGCGGCAGGACGCTGCCGGCACATTAAGAGAATAGTTTTCTCGTCGCTACTGCACCAGCTCCAACCCCGCAACCCGGCGCCAGTAGCCGTTGCAGTCGGCTTTATCGGCCAAAACCAGCGGCTGCGCACCCTGTTCGTTGGCGCGGAAGCTGTCGATCAGCGTCAACGTTTCTGCGCTCTGCGGCGAAAGGCGCACAATATCCACCAGCCCCTGCATGCTTTGCAACTCATTGCCGAGGTTATAGCAGTAGCCGCTCATCGTCTGGATGCCGTTGAGCACAAACACCTGTTGTTCCTCCTGCGAACGCATCATCCGCCCTTGCGGGTAGTGGATGCAGCAGGTTTCGCATTCGTCCTTGCCACGGTTCTCCGAGCGAGCGGTGAAGCAGCGTGCCGAATAGGCCAGCGGCAGGTGGCCGTAACTCAAGACTTCCACTTCGAACTGATGGCGGAAACCCAGCTCGTCGCATTGCGTCAGCAGATTGGCCAGCCAGTCGCGCGAAAGCTCGACCGGCATGCACCAGCGGACCATCCCCTGGCGGTGCAGCAGGCGCAGGGTGTAAGCGTTATAGCAGTTGAGCGCATGCCCGGCGACGAACGGCAGGCCGCGCTCTGCCGCCATGTTCACCGTGCCCAGATCGTTGGCTTCGATCAGAAACTCGCCGTTCTCCACATAGCGTTTGAGTTCGTTCAGTTCCGACGGCGCTTGCAGCAACGCCAGGGTGGAAATCACCACCTGCTTGCCGCTGCGGGCGATCTCCTGCGCCAGCGTCAGCCAGTCGCCCACCTTCATCTCGCGCCGCTTGGTGCAGACGCTCTCGCCGAGGTAAACAATCTCCGCGCTGCTGTTCACCGCCTGCCGGTAGAACTCCTCAATCTCGGTTTTCGGCCAGTAGTACAGCACCGAGCCTAATGCGTATTTCATTGTCTCTCCTGCTACTGCCATTTGCGGTGATAGGCGCCTAGCGTGGTTTGCGTGCCTTCGGACATTGCGCCGAGGGCCTCCATCCAGCCTGCGTCGGCCCGGTAGGTGGCCGGGTCGGCCTGGCAGCGGTCTATCGCCTGGCGCCAGATGCGTGCCACCTGGCTGACATAGGCCGGGCTGCGCTGGCGTCCTTCGATTTTCACCGAAGCGATATTGGCGGCCAGCAACTCCGGCAACAGCTCCAGCGTGTTCAGGCTGGTGGGCTCTTCCAGCGCGTGATAACGCACGTCGTCCACCCTATAACGCCCTTTGCACAGCGTCGGATAACTGGCGTTTTCGTCGTCCCGATAACGGTCGATCAGCACGTCGTTCAGGCGTGACTCCATGCCCTGTGCGGTTTGCTGCCAGCGCACGAAGCGCGCCGGGGAGCAGGCGCCGACGGTATTCGGCGATTCGCCGGTCAGGTAGGAAGAGAGATAGCAGCGCCCTTCGGCCATGATGCACAGGCTACCGAAAGCGAACACCTCCAGCGGCACCGGGCTGGTGCGTGCCAGCTGTTTGACCTGATGCATCGACAGCACGCGCGGCAGCACGACCCGGCTGACGTCGAAATGGCGCTGATAAAAGCGGATCGCCTCTTCGTTGGTGGCGGAAGCCTGCACCGAGACATGGCGTTCCAGCTGCGGATAACGTTCGGCAGCGTATTCCAGCATCGCCAAATCGGCCAGGATCAGCACGTCCGCACCCAGTTGCGCCGCCATGTCCACCGCCCGTTGCCAGCGGCCATAGCCGTCCGGGTGGGCGAAGGTGTTGATGGCGATATGCAGTTTGCGGCGGTGCCGGTGTACGTACTCGACCGCTTCCTGCAGCTTTTTCTCGGTGAAGTTGAGGCCGGCAAAGTGGCGCGCGTTGGTATCGTCTTTCAGGCCGATGTACACGGCGTCTGCGCCGTTATCCACCGCGGCTTTCAGGGCCGGAAGGTTACCGGCGGGACAAAGCAGCTCCATAGATTTATCCTGGTTAACAAGGGCTGTCGGTGACGGTATTCAACCGGCAAGCGCCCATCGGGGAAGCAATTTTAGTGAAAGCGCGGCGAACAGGTTTTGATTTGAGGCAGCTTCTGGCGTATTGATAAAGCTGGCGGCCAAATGCACTATTTGTTGATATAGACCGCTTCAGGTGCGCGCCGATGTGGCAAAATAGCGCTAGTCTGTGTTGAAAGGAGTGAACGACAGTGTTGGAACAACTACGAGCACGCATTGTGCGCCAAGGGCCGTCGCTGCTGCGCGTACCGCTAAAATTCACGCCGTTTGCTTTGCAGCGGCAGCTTCTGGAACAGGTGCTGGGCTGGCAATTCCGCCAGGCGCTGGCGGATGGCGATTTGGCTTTTCTCGAATCGCGCTGGTTGAAGATCGAAGTTCGCGATCTGGCACTACACTGGTTTATGACGGTAGAAAACGACAAACTGGTTGTCAGCCACCACGCCGAAGCTGATGTCAGCTTCAGCGGCGACGCCAACGATCTGATTCTGATCGCAGCGCGTAAGCAAGATCCCGATACGCTGTTCTTTCAGCGTCGGCTGCAGATTGAAGGGGACACCGAATTGGGCCTGTATGTAAAAAATCTGATGGATGCCATCGAGCTGGAAGCCATGCCTGCGCCATTGCGCATTGGCCTGCTGCAACTGGCTGAATTTGTGGAAGCAGGGTTGCAGGAGGGCACGGTGCAGACTTCCCGTGTGCCGGTAGCATGCTGATTCGCGTAGAAATTCCGGTAGACGCGGCGGGGATTGATGCCCTGCTGCGCCGCGCCTTTGGGCGAGATGACGAGGCCGATCTGGTGCAGCAACTGCGTGAAGACGGCCTGCTGACCCTGGGCATTGTCGCCACCGACGACGAAGGCGGCGTGGTAGGTTATGCCGCGTTCAGCCCAGTGGATGTCGCCGGAGAAGACCGGCAGTGGGTCGGCCTGGCACCGCTGGCGGTGGATGAAAGCCTGCGTCGCCAGGGGTTGGGCGAAAAGCTGATTTACGAAGGGCTGGATTCCCTGAACGAGTTCAGTTACGCGGCAGTGGTGGTGCTGGGCGATCCGGCTTACTACGGCCGTTTCGGCTTTAAACCGGCCGCCGCCTATGGCCTGCATTGCCGCTGGCCGGGCGCCGAAGCTGCGTTCCAGGTCTATCCGCTGGCGGAAGACGCCCTGAACGACGCGAGCGGGGCGGTGGAATACTCCGAGCCGTTTAACCGGTTTTGACCTCAGCGCCCGGCAGTAAATAATCCAATGAGGGCGGCGGGTGACTCACCAGCCGCTCTTTTTGTATTTTGCTCAGTTGCTTTACCCGATATTCCAGCCGCAGCGCCGTCGAGCGATCCCCCACCCGGCAGTGAAATGCCAAAGTCAGTTCCCCCTTTCCCCGTAACGCCTTGGCGCCTTTGCCCGCCTGATGCTGCGTCAGCCGCCGCGCTACGTCGGTGGTGATGCCGGTATACAGCATGCCGTTCGGCAAACGCAGCATATAGAGGTGCCAGGTTGGAATGTCCATCATTGGGTCCCAGTGGAGAGTTGAGCGTTACTATAGGCAACGTCAGGCCGCCGCTGAACCCTTTTTTTTGACACGCCTTAACTTGTTGATTTTAAACATACTGAATGGGTAGGCTTTAAAAAAGCCTTTTTGGGGGAATCGTGGAGTTACTCTTCAATAATCAGCAGATTAGCGCTAATCTTCAACGGTGCACTGCCGTACAGGCAGTTTTAATAGGTTTAAGGAACGTAAATGGATACAGATTTGGAACATATCCGCCATTTTATCGGCAAGCAGCATGTGCTGACGCTGTGTGCGGGCAACGGCATGGATATGTGGTGCGCCAACTGTTTTTACGTGTTTGACGCCGAGCAGATGGCGCTGTGGTTGATGACCGAAACCCACACCCGCCACGGCGAGCTGATGCTGCAAAATGCCCGTGTGGTGGGCACTATTGCGCCGAAGCCAAAGACTATCGCGCTGATCCGCGGCGTGCAGTACCGCGCCGAGGCGGTGATGTTGAGCGGCGACGAAGAGGCGCTGGCGCGCGCCCGTTACTGCAAGCGGTTCCCGATTGCCAAAATGATGAAAGCGCCGGTGTGGCAGCTGAATTTGCAGGAAGTGAAGATGACCGACAACACCCTTGGATTTGGTAAAAAACTGCATTGGACGCGGGCCTGAGCACAACACACTATACTTTTTCAGAGTCATCCATCGGTGGGAGAGTCTATGGCACGGGTATTAATCGTAGGGGCCACCGGGCTGGTGGGCAGCGAACTGTTGCAACAGTTGCAAGGCGATCCGCAGGTGACGGCGATTGTGGCACCGACGCGTCAACCGCTGCCCCCAAACGAAAAAACAGATAACCCGGTGGGCGAGGATCTGTTCGCGTTGCTGAGTAGCCTGCAGCAACCCGTCGATATTATTTTCTGCTGTCTGGGCACTACCCGTAAAGCGGCTGGCAGCGATGCCAATTTCCGCTATGTCGATTATCAGTTAGTCGTCGAAAGTGCGCTGACCGGGCGGCGGCTGGGGGCGCAGCATTGCCTGGTCGTCAGCGCCGTGGGGGCTAACCCGCGTTCGTCATTTCTCTATAACCGTACCAAAGGCGAAATGGAACAGGCGCTGCGTGAGCAGAACTGGCCACGCCTGACGTTGGTGCGTCCGTCGATGCTGTTGGGCAATCGTCCGTCGCCGCGCTTGATGGAGCGGCTCACCGCACCGCTGTTCAAACTGTTACCGGGCAAGTGGCGCTCGGTTGCCGCCAAAGACGTGGCGCAGACTCTGCTGGAGCAGGCGTTCAGCCCCGGCAGCGGCGTTACGGTGCTGGAGTCCGACCAACTGCATCGCTATGGCAACGTACACTGAGATTATCGAAAGCCAGTTCCATGCCCGGCGGCAGTTCGTTGTCCATCAGCCATAAATCGAGATGATGGCTGATATGCGTCAGCAGCGTGCGGCCGGGCTGCAAACGTTGTTGTGTCTGCTGAGCGCGGGTCAGATCGTTATGATTGCGCGGCGCCTGGGGTTGTGGCGGCAGGCTGCAATCGAGCACCAGCAGATCCAGCGTTATTTTGCGCAGGAAAGCCTCGGTGTCCGGCGGCAGACCGACGGTATCCGTCAAATAGGCCAGCGCGTATCCTTCCGCCTGGACCAAATAACCCAACGTCGGTTTGGAATGTTGCAACGGCAGCGGGGTGATATGCAGCCCGCCCATTTCAACTGTTTCGAAGGGGGTTAACGGCGGTTGAAACGCCAGAATACCGGGGTGTTTAAACAGATCGTCGCAGCCTTGTTCATCCGCCGGGCCGTACACCGGAATGAAATTTCCGCACCCCCAGCGCAAAGGAAATAACCCCTGAACGTGATCCATGTGGTAATGTGTCAGTAAAAAACGTTGAATTTCCCCCGCCGAAAAGCGCCGTTCCAGCGACGGCAATCCCGCATCCAGCAAGGTCGTTTCCCCCTGAAATTTGAGCATCGCACTGCATGGCCGTCGCCGGAATGCCGGTTCGCGCCGCGCCCGCTGGCACACCAGGCAATCACAACCGAAAACCGGGATCTGCTGGGCACCACCGGTGCCGAGAAACGTCAATTGCATGAGTTGCTCCTTTACCCTTCGCCTTTCACGCCACAGCGTTGTTGGCTGCATACGCGCACCTCAGTCACTTACTTGAGTAAGCTCCTGAGGATTCACGCATTTGCCGCCTAGCTGCAACGCGAAATTCATTGGGTAAGATTAATAAGGGTCTTAAAGATACTTCTCCGCAAAGGCGTTGATATCGCGGAAATCCGCCAATCGTTCCTGCAATGTCTGATGATCCCAGTGCCACCACTGGCTGCGTTCGATGCGTTCAATCAAGGCATCGTCAAAGCGCATGCCGATCTTTTTAGCCGCCACGCCGGCGACGATCGCATAAGGCTCGACGTTTTTGGTCACCACAGCCGCGCTGCCGATCACCGCACCGTTGCCGACGCTCACGCCGGGCATCAGAATGGCGTTATGGCCGATCCACACGTCGTGGCCGACGGTGACGTGGTGCTCGCGCCGCCAGTCGAAGAAAGCCTCGTCATCTTCCCCCAGACCGTACTCGGAAGCGCGATAGGTGAAGTGGTGCTGGGCGATGCGCTGGTAGGTCGGGTGGTTGCCGGGATTGATGCGCGCGTAAGAGGCGATCGACACAAACTTGCCGAGGGTGGCGTAAAAAATCTGGTTGTGCCCGGCGCTATAAGAATAGTCGCCCATTTCCACTTCTTCGAGGATCGCATCGTCGGCCACATGTACGTACTGGCCGAGCCGGGTGCGGTTAAGGATCACGTTGTCGCCGATTCTCGGCTGTGCAAAGTCGTTCATTGCGTGGCGTCCTGGGGGTGTTTGGTTGAAGCCGGTAACAGCGCCAGCAGCGCCGTCAGGGTGTCTTGCAGGTCGCCATCGTTCGCCAGCAGGCGGCAACCGGCGGGCAGTTTTTGCTGGTACTCTGCCGCCCGCGCCAGCCGTTGTTCGATTTGCGCGGCGTCTTCACGCCCACGGTTTTGCAGGCGTTGGCGCAGCACGTCGGTGCTGACCTGCAGGCAGACCGGCAACAGCTGCGCACCGTAGCGCTGCTGCGCCTGCGGCAGATGGGCGCGCGAACCGTTGACCACCACGTCGATCCCTTGCAACAGCCAAAGATCTACCTCGATCCCAAACGCGTAATGGTGCTGGTGCGCCTGCCAGTCGAGAGCGAACAGTCCCTTGGCGCGGCGGCGCAGAAACTCAGGCTCGCTGAGCGCAATATGGTTTTCGCAGCCGGCATCCGCCGGCCGGGTGATATAACGGTGCGCCACCAGCGGCGCACTGTCGGCATCGGCCCTAAGCTGCGCAAGCAGGCTGTCTTTGCCGGAACCGGACGGCCCCATCAAGTAGATAAGCTGCGCCATCAGAACACCTGCTTGCCCTGGCGCCAGACGTTCTGCACGTAAATGTGCTCGCCGTGCGGCCGCGCCAACACCAGATCCGCCCGCAGCCCCTCGGCGATAGAGCCGCGATCGTGCAGATCCAGCGCCTTCGCCGGGTTGCTGGTGATCATCTGCACCGCCTGCGGCAGGCCGTAGCCGTTACGTTCGTCGGCCGCGATGCGGAATGCCGCATCCAGCAGGCTGGCCGGGTAATAGTCGGAAGACAGAATATCCAACACGCCCAGTGCAGCCAGGTGGTGCGCCGCCACGTTGCCGGAATGGGAGCCGCCACGCACGATATTCGGTGCGCCCATCAGCACCTGCAAACCCTGCCGGTGCGAGGCGCGGGCGGCGTCCTCAGTGGTCGGGAACTCGGCAATCGCGCTGCCCAGCGCGCAGGACTCGGCCACGTGTTCGGCGGTGGCGTCATCGTGGCTGGCGAGGGAGATTTTACGCGTCCGGCAGTGGGCGGCGATCGCCTCGCGGTTCGGCGTGGCCCAGCGGGCGGAAAGCCCGATCTGCTGTTCTTCGTACTCGCTCATCTGTTGGTCATTGAGATGATATTTGCCCTGATAATACTCACGGTATTTTTCACGCGAGGCGAACTGGCGCTGGCCCGGCGAATGGTCCATCAGCGACACCAGCGATACCCCCGGTTTGTCCATCAGCTGCTCGAACAGCGACAGGGTGCTCTCGTTCGGCAGCTCGCAGCGCAGGTGCAGCCGGTGCTCGGCGCGGTTGACCCCGGCACGCTGGCTGTGGATCACCGCGTCGATCATTTTTTGCAGGTTCTCCAGCCGGTGGCCGCCGTCGCGCACGTCGCCGATCGCTACTGCGTCCAGCACCGTGGTGATGCCGTTGGCGACCATCAGCGCATCATGGCTGCTCATCGCCGAATGCGCCGGCCAGTCGACGTTGGGCCGCGGGGTGAAAAACTTGTCCAGATTGTCGGTGTGCAGCTCAATCAGCCCCGGCAGCAGCCAGCCGCCTTCACCGTTCAGCGCCTGCGGCAGTTGGCTCGGCGTGTCGGCGAAGCTGCGGATCACGCCGTCGTTGATCTCCAGCGAACCCTCGACAATCTGGTCTGCCAGCACCAGTTTCACGTTATTGATGATCATCAGAAGATCTCCAGCGCCTGGGGCGCTTGCATGTCGTATAACCGGTCGGCGACCTGTTGGCGAACGCCTTCGTCATGGAAAATGCCGACGATCGCTGCGCCGCGCTGCTTGGCCTGTTCTATCAGGCCGACCACCGCCGCGCTGTTGCGGCTGTCGAGTGAGGCGGTCGGTTCGTCCAGCAGCAAAATCGGGTAGTCGACAATAAAGCCGCGCGCGATATTCACCCGCTGCTGTTCACCGCCGGAGAAGGTCGAGGGCGCCAACTGCCACAGGCGCTGCGGCACGTTGAGCTGGTTGAGCAGCGTCTGGGCGCGCTCGCGGCATTCGGCACGGTCGACGGCCTGTTCCAACAGCGGTTGCATCACCACGTCCAGCGCGCTGATGCGCGGAATAACCCGCAGAAACTGGCTGACCCAGCCGAGGGTGTGGCGGCGGACCGCCAGGATCTGGCGCGCTTCGGCCTGCACCATGTCCAGCCATTCGCCCTGATGATTGACCCAGATATGGCCGCTGTCGGGCAGGTAGTTGGCGTACAGCGAGCGCAGCAGGGTGGATTTACCGCTGCCGGAGTGGCCATGCAGTACCACGCATTCGCCGCTGCTGACCGTCATGTTGGCGTCATGCAGCACCGGCAGGCGCGTGCCGTGCTGCTGGTGGAGCACGAAGGTTTTGCTGAGGTGTTCAACCCGGATTTGAATCGTCATTATTAATTATCCCCTTGCGTTACGACAGCACCGAAGAAACCAGCAGCTGGGTATAAGGATGGTGCGGATCGTCCAGCACCCGGTCGGTCAGGCCGCTTTCCACTACCTGTCCCTCTTTCATCACCAGCAGCCGGTGCGCCAGCAGGCGTGCCACGCCCAGATCGTGGGTGACGATCACTGCCGCCAACTGCATTTCCACCACCAGATTGCGCAGCAGATCGAGCAATCTCGCCTGCACCGAGACGTCCAACCCGCCGGTCGGCTCGTCCATAAACACCAGTTTCGGGTGAGTCACCAGATTACGGGCGATCTGCAGCCGCTGCTGCATGCCGCCGGAGAAGGTGGTCGGCAGATCGTCAAGGCGCGACACCGGGATCTCCACATCCTCCAGCCACTGGGCAGCCTGCCGGCGGATGTCGCCGTAGTGACGCTGGCCGATGGCCATCAGCCGTTCGCCGATGTTGCCGCCGGCGGACACCTTGGGCCGCAGCCCGTCGAGCGGGTGTTGATGCACTACGCCCCAGTCGGTGCGCAGCAGGCGGCGGCGATCGCTCTCCGCCATCGCGTACAGGTCGTGCTGTTGCCCGGCCTGCGGGCGATAGAGGATCTGCCCGTGCTGCGGCGCCAGCCGTGCGGAGATGGATTTCAGCAGCGTGGTTTTACCGGAGCCGGATTCGCCGACGATGCCCAGCACTTCGCCGGGGTAGATATCGAAAGAGACATCGCTAAAACCTTTGCCCGGCGCGTACAAATGGGTGAGGTTGGCCACCGACAACAGCGGCGTGGTGCTCAGGGGTTGGGAAATCATCAGTGCTGCGCCTCTAGCGAAGGTTGCGCCAGCTGCTGCCGGCAGTAGTCGGTGTCAGAGCAGACGAACATGCGGTTGCCCTGGTCGTCGAGCACCACCTCATCCAGATAGCTGTGGCGCGAGCCGCACAGCGCGCAGGGTTCATCCCACTTTTGCACGCTGAACGGATGGTCGTCGAAGTCCAGGCTTTCCACCTTGGTGAACGGCGGCAGGGCGTAGATGCGCTTCTCGCGCCCGGCGCCAAACAGTTGCAGCGCCGGCATCATGTGCATTTTCGGGTTGTCGAATTTCGGGATCGGCGAAGGGTCCATCACATAACGATCGTTGACCTTCACCGGATAGGCGTAGGTGGTGGCGATATGGCCGTAGCGCGCAATGTCCTCGTACAACTTCACCTGCATCACGCCGTACTCTTCCAGCGCGTGCATTTTGCGGGTCTCGGTTTCGCGCGGTTCGATAAAGCGCAGCGGCTCCGGGATCGGCACCTGATAAATCAGGATCTGGTCTTCGTGCAGCGCCGTTTCCGGAATGCGGTGCCGGGTCTGGATCAGCGTGGCTTCCGGCGTGCGTTCGGTGGTGGCTACCCCGGCAACGCGCTGGAAGAAGCGGCGAATAGACACCGCGTTGGTGGTGTCGTCGGCCCCCTGGTCAATCACCTTTAGCACGTCGGCGCGGCCAATCACGCTGGCGGTCAGCTGAATGCCGCCGGTGCCCCAGCCGTAAGGCATCGGCATCTCGCGGCCGCCGAACGGCACTTGATAACCGGGGATCGCCACGGCTTTTAAAATGGCGCGACGGATCATGCGTTTGGTTTGCTCGTCGAGATAGCCAAGGTTGTAGCCGGTCAATACTTCACTCATTGCGGGCCTCCTGACGCTCGCTAAACTCCTGCCGCAGGCGCTTGAGCAGCTCCAGCTCGGCCTGGAAGTCAACGTAGTGCGGCAGTTTGAGGTGGGAAACGAAGCCGGCGGCTTCGACGTTGTCGGCATGGGCCAGCACGAACTCTTCATCCTGCGCCGGGCTGGCGACGCCTTCCTGGTACTCGGGGCTCTGCAGTGCGCGGTCCACCAGCGCCATGCTCATCGCTTTACGCTCGGCGCGGCCAAACACCAGGCCATAACCGCGGGTGAAGTGCGGCGGCCGGTCTTCCGGGTCGACAAAGCCGTTGACCATTTCACATTCGGTCAGCAGGATTTCGCCGATATCTACCGCGAAACCCAGCTCCTCAGGCACGATCTCCAGCGAAACGTAGCCGGTTCGGATCTCGCCGGCGAACGGGTGGGTACGGCCGTAGCCGCGCTGGGTGGAGTAGCTCAGCGCCAGCAGGAAACCTTCGTCACCGCGCACCAACTGTTGCAGCCGCGCCGAGCGTGAACAAGGGTAAACCGGCGGGTTGCGGGTGATGTCGTCCGGCACGCTGCCGTCGTCGCGTTCCGCCAGCGCCAAGTGTTCTTGGCTGAGCAAATCAAACACGTGGGCGCAATTTTCCGGCAGCGGTTCGTCGGCCTGCGGCGCGCGCGGTGCTTCACCTTCCGCCAGCAGGGCAAAATCCAGCAGCCGGTGGGTGTAATCGTAGGTTGGGCCCAGCACCTGCCCGCCGGGCAAGTCCTTGTAAACCGCCGAGATACGGCGTTCGAGCCGCATGTTTTCGGTCGCCAGCGGTTCGCTGACCGCCAGACGCGGCAAGGTGGTGCGGTAGGCACGCAGCAGGAAAATCGCCTCGACCAGATCGCCGCTCGCCTGCTTGATGGCCAGCGCGGCCAGTTCGGGATCGTAAATACCGCCTTCGGTCATCACCCGATCCACCGCCAGCCCCAGTTGCTGTTCAATCTGCTGGATGCCGAGCGCCGGCACGCTGTCGTCGCCGCGCCGCAGCTGTTCTTGTAACTGATGGGCGGCCTCAATGGCTTTTTCGCCCCCTTTAACGGCTACGTACATCAGCACACCTCCACGCGGGTGGTCCGCGGCAGCGCCAGCAGGCGATCGCCGCAGGTCAGCAAAATATCCAGCCCCAGCGGGAAGCGCAGCGGGCGGTTAATAAGAAAATCCAGCAGCGCCGGCGGCAACTGCGGTGAAACCTGGCGTTGGCGCTCAATGCCAGGGCCGGTCAGGCGTAGCGGGGTGCCTTGTTCCAGCCCATTGAGCTGCACGATGACCGTGGCGCCGAATTCCGGCGAGATTTCACTGCCGTGCGGCAGCGTCAGTAAATCAGCGGCCTGCAACTGCGTATCGAACAGGGCAAAACACACCTCTTCAGGCTGTGCCGCCAATGGCGCACCGCTGTGGAAGCGTATGTTTGTTAGCACTTGCTCACTTTTAAAGGCTTCACACAGCTGGATCGGGGTTTCCTGATCCGCCAGCGTCAGTAACGCGGCGGTGCTGGCGGCGTTCAGTGCGCCCCAGACCGGGCAGCCTTGCAGCGTGACGGTATAGCCAGGTTCGCTTAACGCCTTGAGAATCAGGCGGAAAGCGTGCTGCGATTGGTCTATAGGCTGTTCAAATCCGGTTAACAGGCTCATCGGTTAATCCCCCCGAACCAGCGTAAAGAAGTCGACCCGGCTGGAGGCGACTGAGCGGGCGCGCAGCTGACGTTGTTCGTGCAGCAAGGCGGCCAGCGGTTCAATCAGCCGCTGTTGCAGCAATTCGGTCTGATCCGGCTGTTGCAGCAGGGCGTCCGCCAGCGCGCAGAGTTCGGCATGCACCTTGTCGCGCCCGGCGATATAGCTGTAGCCATAGCCGCCGTTTTCCAGCTGCACCACCGCACGGGTGACGGTCATATCGCCCAGCACAAAGCGGCGGCCGGTGGCGCCCATGCGCCCTTGCAGTTGCGCCAGGCCAATCTCCGGCGCGCGAATGCTTTGGTAGCGCGGGCTGAGGTTCAGCGCCTGCCAGTGGCTGCGCAGCTGGGCCGGTTGGCTGTGCGCCAGTACCGACATCCAGCGTTGTCTCGGCTGTAAGGCTTGCATTTAGTGCTCCATCGTCAGTTCAATCATGTCGGCGCGTGCCAGGCTGACGGAGTATTCCGCCACGTTGGCGCTGCCGGTGCAGACGTTCAGGGTGCGCACGCACAGCAGCGGCGCGTGGGTAGCAATCTCAAGCAGCCGGCTCTCTTTGGCCTGCGCCCGGCGGGCGCTGATGCGTGTCTGGCTGCGGGTCAGCGGCTGGTGAATATGCCGTTCGATAAACTCGTGCAGGGAGCCGCTGTGGAACTGTTGCAAGGCCGGCCACCAGTCCAGATCGGGCAGATAATGGTCGATCAGGCTCATCGGCACGCCGTTGACCCGGCGCAGGGTGCGCAGGTGGATCACCGTTTCGCCTTCTTCACGCGATAGCGCGCTGGCGATATGCCCATTGCACGGGCGTAATACAGCGAGTAAGCGCTCACTGGTGGGGTGGCTGCCCTGCTCGAACAGGTTCTGGCTAAAGCGGGTATTGGCGTGCAGCGGGTAGTCATAGGGGCGCATCAGCACCAATATGCCGATGCCGTGTCGGCGCTGCAGCCAGCCGCGATCGACCAGCTGATCCACCGCTCGGCGCAGGGTATGGCGATTGACCTGGTAGCGATCCGCCAACTGTTGCTCGGAAGGCAGATAGTCGCCACAGCGGTATTGGGTGCGCAACTCTTGCTCCAGCTGCGCGGCGATCTGCTGGTAACGGGTAGGAAAACTGGTCGGATGTCTAGATAAGTCCATCATAATAAAAACCTCGGCGTGCCGGATACCTATTAAACTTTATGATTTATCAGGATTTTTTACAGTACTGGTGCTTACCCTATGACTTTCAAATTGCAGCTAACAACGCTACGGCTTGAAAGGCGACGGGTATGCCCTGTGGCTTTCAAGTTGGCATTATGTTGCCGCCGCCAGATGACAATCGCGTTACGTGCCGGTGGCGAACAGATGAACTATTTTGGACAGGCCGATGATGCGCAGGGGCCGGCGGCGCGCTAAGCTGGCGTTATCGATGCACTGACCTGAGGCAGCCCTATGCCGCAACCCTTGACCGCTCCTGAAAATACTTCCCGCGCCTGGCCGCTGTGGAAACCGATCCTGTTCTTGCTGGTGGTGGCTATCGGCCTCTACTACGTCAAATGGCAGCCTTATTACGGCAAAGCCTTTTTGGCGGCGGACACGCACTCCATCGGCAAATCGATTCTGGCCAATGCCGACAGCAACCCGTGGCTGGCGGCCTGGCACTATGCGCTGGTGTATTTCACTGCAGTGTGGAAGGCGGCGGTGCTCGGCGTGTTGCTGGGGTCGCTGGTGCAAGTGCTGATCCCACGCGACTGGCTGATGCGCACCCTGGGCCACCCGCGTTTCTCCGGCACCCTGCTGGGTGCGGCGATCGCGCTGCCGGGCATGATGTGTACCTGCTGTGCTGCACCGGTGGCCGCCGGGCTGCGGCGTCAGTCGGTCTCCAGCGGCGCGGCGATGGCGTTCTGGTTGAGCAACCCGGTGTTGAATCCAGCAACCTTGATTTTTATGGGTTTTGTGCTCGGCTGGCCGTTTGCCGCTATTCGGCTGGTGGCCGGGGTGATTATGGTGCTGGGCATCGCCTGGCTGGTGCAACGGGTCACCGCCAGGGATCCGCAGCCGGCCGCGCTGCAACCGCCGGCGGCGCCGCAGGTGAGAACCGAGGATCGGCCGTTCCTCGGCCGCTGGTTGAAAGCGCTGTGGGCGCTGTTTTGGGCGACCATCCCCGTTTACATTGTGGCGGTGCTGGCGCTGGGCGCGGCGCGCGTGTGGCTGTTCCCACACGCCGATGGGGCGATAGACAATAGCCTGCTGTGGATTATCGCCCTGGCGATCGCCGGTTGCCTGTTCGTGATCCCCACCGCCGCGGAAATTCCGATTGTACAGACCATGATGCTGGCGGGCATGGGCACCGGCCCGGCGCTGGCACTGCTGATGACCCTGCCGGCGGTCAGCCTGCCTTCATTGCTGATGCTGAACAAAGTCTTCTCCGCCAAAGCGCTGTGCCTGACCGCATTGCTGGTGGTGGTGTGCGGGATAGCGACGGGTCTGGTGGGGATGGGGTTGGTGTAACTGACCTGCTCCCCGTTGATTAGTGGCCCGATGCTATCTCAAAGGAGGAGAGGGAAATGAAACCGCTGGATAAACCTGAAATGGACGTGAAGTTTATGTCTCAAGAGGAAGAGTTGCGCGAGAGAGTGGATGCCGCCTTTGAACGTTTAAGAACCGGTAAAGCGGTTTATATAAGCCATTCGGATGTAGAAAAAAGAATGGCTATATTCAAAGCGAAAATCAGGGCTTGTTATGCTCGGGGGTTGTAAAGGGCGCTTTACTTTGGCTATTCACTACCCTCTTTGATGAGACGCAATACCTCCGTTACCAACCCAGCGGCATATCGCTGATCCTGCAGTCTCTCGTGTTCAAGGGACGCGTCAGAGCCATGCATAAATTGCCCATAACGTATACAACCAGTTAGTCTATATGTAAGTATCCCAGCTTTAGTTCCACGCACTTTTTGAGATTTCCGGTTTCTCAGCCATCAGCCGGTACTCTTCCGGTGTCAGGTTATCCAGGGATTCATGGGGTCGCTCACTGTTGTATTCATTCAGCCAGCGTTCCGTAATTTCCCGTGCTTCTTTCAGCGTTCTGAACAGGTAAAAATCCAGTATTTCTGTCCGGTAAGTTCGGTTAAACCGTTCGATAAATGCGTTCTGCGTTGGCTTAACTCATGTGCATGACAACAGGCTACCCTTCTGTCTGTCATACGATGCACGCATTCTAAATGCGCGCATGCGCTCTCTTTCTGCTCTTTGATTCTGCGCATTTGTCTTCGCTGCGGCAATCCAATGCCCGATAATCCTTCGCGCAACTTGCGGGCACCGGTGTAGAGGTTTACTGAATCTGGCTACTTAATGTCAGCTCTGACACAGACCCGCCTGCTAGATTAGCTCTATGCTGAGCTGCGCCAGGTCGAGTCTGGGCTAATACATGTTGAGCCGTATTTTGTTGGGTCAACGCAGCTTATGCACCACCTGGTTAGCGCTGCCGCGCCAGATCAGCGCCGGGTCTTTCAGATCCTGCACAAACTTTCCGTCAATCAATACGTTAATTCTGTCCACCACCTGCATCTGCTGCGCATCCAGCTCCGCCAGCCGGTAGCCGGTCCATAGCCAGATATCCTTGCCGGGGCACTCGGCGCGTACCCGTTTCACCAGTTGCAAAATCGACGGGACGTTGGCCGGGTGCAGCGGATCGCCACCGGACAGCGACAACCCCTGACGCGGAATGCGTGCGTCGTTGAGATCGGCAATCAGCCGGTCTTCCATTTCCTGAGTAAAAGGCCGGCCGGAATTCAGCCGCCAGGTACTTTTGTTGTAACAGCCGACGCATTGGTGCACGCAACCGGCGACAAACAGCGTGCAGCGGGTACCGGGGCCGTTGACCACATCGATAGGGTAGTACTGGTGATAATTCATGTGAGGCCTGCCCATCAGGCTATTTTACTGGCCATTTTGCCTCCGGGCAGTGCTGCAAATCCTCACGTACTGCGTGTACGCTCCGGTTTGTGCGCGCTGGCCGAAGACAAACTGGCGGCGACGATAACGCCTGATGAACAGGCTTATGCATAGGTTTAACGGCGTTTTTCAGCCGAGCTGCCCATTGCCGAGGTGTTTCACCCGGCGCTTCACCTCTTCCTGCTTGCCGGCGTTGAACGGCCTGGCATCCGGGCTGCCGAGGTAGCCGCACACCCGGCGGGTGACCGACACCTTGGACGGCTCGTGATTGCCGCATTTCGGGCAGGTAAAACCCTTGCTGGTGCAGGCGAATTCGCCGGTAAAGCCGCACTCGTAGCACTCATCTATCGGCGTGTTGGTGCCGTAATAAGGCACGCGGCTGTAGCTGTAATCCCACACGTCTTCCAGCGCTTTCAAATTGTGTTGCAGGTTGGGGTATTCGCCGTAACAGATGAAACCGCCGTTGGCCAACGGTGGGTAAGGCGCCTCAAAGTCCAGTTTGTCGTACGGATTGACCTTTTTTTCCACGTCGAGATGGAAGCTGTTGGTGTAATAGCCTTTGTCGGTAACGCCCGGCACCACGCCGAAATCGGCGGTGTCCAGCCGGCAGAAGCGATCGCACAGGTTCTCGCTTGGGGTGCTGTACAGGCTAAAACCGTAGCCGGTCTCTGCTTTCCAACTGTCGGTCGCGGTGCGCAGACGTTCGACGATGGCGACCGCTTTGGCGCGCAGCGCGGCATTGTCGTAAACGTGAGTACCGTTGCCGAACAGCGCGTTGATGGTTTCATGCAGGCCGATATAGCCCAGCGAAATCGACGCGCGGCCATTTTTGAAGATGTCGGCGATATTGTCGTCCGCCTTCAGCCGTACGCCGCAGGCACCTTCCATATACAGGATCGGGGCCACCCGCGCCTTGATGCCTTCCAGCCGGGCGATACGCGTCATCAGCGCCTTTTTCGCCAACAGCAGCCGCTGGTCCAGCAGACGCCAGAAACGCGCCTCGTCGCCGGCCGATTCCAGCGCGATACGCGGCAGGTTCAGGCTGATCACGCCGATATTATTGCGGCCGTCGTGCACCAGTTCGCCATCTTCCTCGTAAGTGCCGAGGAAACTGCGGCAGCCCATGGGCGTTTTAAAGGAACCTGTGACGTTAACCACCTGATCGTAATTGAGAATGTCCGGGTACATGCGCTTGCTGGCGCATTCCAGCGCCAGCTGTTTGATGTCGTAATTTGGGTCGCCGTACTGGTGGTTCAGGCCGTCGCGGATGGCGAACACCAGTTTGGGGAATACCGCCGTCTTGCGGTTCTTGCCCAGCCCGGCGATACGGTTTTTCAGGATTGAACGCTGAATCAGCCGCGATTCCCAGCAGGTGCCCAGGCCGAAGCCGAAGGTGACGAACGGCGTTTGGCCGTTGGCGGTGTGCAGGGTGTTGACCTCGTATTCCAGCGACTGAAAGGCGTCGTAACACTCTTTCTCGGTGCGCGCCATCGCATAGCCCTGCGCGTCCGGGATTTTCCACTGTTCGGCCACCTGGCGGTGTTTTTCGAAGCTTTCGCTGACGAAGGGCGCGAGGATCTCGTCGATGCGGTTAATGGTGGTGCCGCCATAAATATGGCTGGCCACCTGCGCGATAATTTGAGCGGTCACGGCGGTGGCGGTGGAGATCGACTTCGGCGGTTCGATCTCGGCATTGCCCATCTTGAAGCCGTTGGTCAGCATGCCTTTCAGATCGATCAGCATGCAGTTGAACATCGGGAAGAACGGCGAATAGTCGAGATCGTGGTAGTGGATCTCACCGCGTTCATGCGCCAGCACCACGTCGCGCGGCAGAATGTGCTGCTTGGCGTAGTGTTTGGCGACGATCCCGGCCAGCAGATCGCGTTGGGTGGGGATCACCTTGCTGTCTTTATTGGCGTTCTCGTTCAGCAAGGCCATATTGCTTTGTTCGACCAGACCGCGGATCTCCTGGTTCAGCCGCCCGCGCAGCTCGCGCGCCACGTCGCGATCGTGGCGATATTCGATATAGGCGCGCGCCAGCTGCTTGTATTCGCCGGCCATGAGCTGATTTTCCACCGCCTGCTGAATGTCATGGATATCCACGCGCGGCTGTTGCGCCATCTGTTGAGCGACCACGCGGGCCACGGTTGCGCAGTAATCGGCATCGACAACCCCGACGGCCAGCGCGGCCCGTTCGATAGCCTGCCCAATACGTGCCTCGTCAAAAGAGACCTGACAACCGTCCCGTTTAATCACTACTGGTTTCACGTTGCGACTCCTTGTTCCCCGAAGGATAGGTTATCCACAGGGCAATGCCGCAGCGCACAAGGGCTACGGCGGCGTGTGGATGATTTTGTGGATAACTACTATATATAGGTGATTTGTTTTCTTTACGCACTATATATAGATATTGGCGGGGGTCTTTTGATGTAGAACAAGGAAAGCGGAAGAGCGCGCGCTAGCTGTACAGACGTCAATCTGCTCACGAGCGATCGCGAAAGTGCGCCAGCAGGAAGTTGACCCAGGCGCGTACCCGTGGCGGCAGATCCGCAGAGGCGTAGTACAGCCATAGCTGCGTCGGTTGCGGCCAGCAATCCGGCAGCACCGGTTGCAGCGTGCCCTGCGCAAAATGGGGCTCTGCGTACCAGCTTGCCAGGCAGACGATACCCAACCCGGCCAGCGCGGCGTCCAGCAGCATCTCCGGCCGGCTGGCGACCAGGCGGCCATGCAACTCCAGGGTTTTGGCTTCGCCGTGCTGCCGCAGCGGCCATTTTACGCTGCGGCCGTTGGCCGGATTGCGGTGCAGCAGGCAGTTATGCCGCAACAGATCGTCCGGATCCTGCGGCGTGCCGCGCTGCGCCAGATAACCGGGGGAAGCGGCCAACACCATCTGCATCTGATACAGCGGCCGCGCCACCAGCCGGCTGTCGGGATCGACCCGGCTGCCGATACCCACGTCAAAGCCTTCGCCCACCAGATTGACGACTCGCGCATCCAGCGAAAGATCGAGGTCGATCTGCGGATAACTCTCAAGGAACTGCGGGATCAACGGCATCAGCATCTGGCGGCCGAAGCCGGGGATCATGCTGACGCGCACGGTGCCGGAGGGATCTTGCTGCGCGCCACCGGCGTTTTCCAGCGTGGCGGACAGCGCCTGCCACAGCGGCGCCACCTGCGCCAGCAGCGCTTTGCCTTCGTCGGTCAGCACCACGTTGTGGGTGTTGCGCTGGAACAGACGCAGCGCCAGCTTCTCTTCCAGCACACGGATATTTTTGCTGACCGCCGCCGGGGTAACGCCTAACTGGCGGGCGGCGGCGGAAAAGTTTTGCGCCTGGGCGGCGCTGAGAAAAGCCGGCAGCAGGCGATGCACGTCAAAGGGCAGCGACATAATGGTTGATACTTTCAGTTGAAATTGAAGTGACAGAGAACAGCCTACACCCCGGGCGAAGGAAATGGAAAAATGCGATATCAATTTTCAACCGAGGATCTCTTATGTCACGCATTTTAGCGTTAACCGCTCACCGCTTTCCCGATGATTCACGCGTCAACAAGGCGCTGATTGAGGCGTTGAACCCGCTGCCCAACGTTACCGTGCATGAATTGATGCGCACCTACCCGGATTACCGTATCGACGTGGCCCGCGAGCAGGAGCTGCTGCAAAGCCATGACGCGGTAGTGATGCTGTTCCCATTTTACTGGTACAGCTCGCCGGCGATCCTCAGCGAATGGCAGGACGCGGTATTAACCTACGGTTTTGCCTACGGCAGCGAAGGCACCCGATTGCACGGCAAACCGCTGCAACTGGTGGTGACGACCGGCGGCAATCCGCAGGCCTATACGCCGGAAGGTTACAACCGTTATCCGGTGGCGGATCTGCTGCGGCCATTCAATGCCATGGCCAACCTGACCGGCATGGATTATCTGCCGCCGCATCTGGTGCAGGGGGTGCTTGATATGAGCGATGAACGCCTGGCGCAAGAGGCTGCCGGGGTGGTGAAGCTGCTGCAAAAATTGTAGGGCGCAGCGGGTTGCCGCACTGTGCCCACATTATGGCTGCTAAATAGCTGCGCCGAATAGTGCTACAGGTAGGATCATGCAGAGCGCCGACACGCCGTGACCCCGTCCCTGGGGGCTCGTATCGCGCATCCCTGCGCTCAACGGTCGGCTAACCTGCCATGACGCCCACCCACCTCAAGCTTAGGGTGTAGCGGTATTTTAGTCCTCCAGCAGCCACCATACCGCTTCGAACGGCCGCAGGGTCATCGCCTGCGGTTGGTCTGCTGCATCGGCGTAGTTGCCCATCAGCGGGCGCCACTGGCTGGAAGGTTCCACGCCTTCGGCATCCCAGGCCAGCGGTTCGCGGCTCAGGTTGGCGGCCACCAGCAGACGCTGTCCGTTCCAGCTACGCTGGTAGCACCACAGCGCCGGGTGCTCAGGCGCCAGATCCTGATAGTCGCCGTGGGTCAGCAGCGGATACTGCTTGCGCAGGGTGATCAACTGGCGGTAGGCGTAAAACACCGAATCCAGATCGGCCAGCGCCGCTTCGGCGTTGATCTGCGGATAGTTTGCCGCACAGCCAATCCAGGGTGTGCCTTGGGTGAAACCGGCGTTCGGCGCGGCGCTCCACTGCATCGGCGTGCGGCCGTTATCGCGCGATTTACTGGCCAGGATCGCCAGCAGCTCGGCGTCACGCTTACCCTGGGCGCTCAGTTCGGCATACATGTTCAGGCTTTCCACATCGCGATACTGCCCGATGGCGCTAAAGCCCGGGTTGGTCATGCCAATCTCTTCGCCCTGATAAATATACGGCGTGCCTTGCATACCGTGCAGCACCATGGCCAGCATCTTGGCGGCCGGCACCCGCAGTTCGCCCTCATCGCCGAAGCGTGAAACGATGCGCGGCTGATCGTGGTTACACCAGAACAACGCGTTCCAGGCACGGTTATGCATGCCCTGCTGCCAGTGGCGGAAAATCTGCTTCAGTTCGACGTAGTCCGGCGCCGCCAGCGTCCATTTTTCCCCACCGGCGTAGTCCACTTTCAGGTGGTGGAAGTTGAAGGTCATCGACAGCTCTTCGCCGCTGCGCGCCGCATACTGCTGGCAATGTTCCAGCGTGGTGGAGGACATTTCGCCGACTGTCATCAGGCCGCGCGGCTGGAACACGTCGCGGCTCATCTCTTGCAGGAATTCGTGAATGCGCGGGCCATCGGTGTAGAAACGGCGGCCGTCGCCCTGGGGATCGGACGGGAAATCCTGCTGCTTGGAGACCAGGTTGATCACGTCGAGACGCAGGCCGTCGACGCCTTTGTCCGCCCAGAACTGACACACCTTTTTCAGCTCTTCGCGCACCGGCGGGTGTTCCCAGTTGAGGTCCGCCTGTTCGGTGGCGAACAGGTGCAAGTAATACTGGCCGCTGTCGGCGTGCCACTGCCAGGCATTGCCGCCGAACTTGGAACGCCAGTTGTTCGGCAACGCATCGCCTTCGCCATCGCGCCAGACATAGAACGGGCGGAATGGGCTGTCAGGGTCTTGCGAGGCCTGGAACCACGGGTGTTCGGTCGAGGTATGGTTGAACACCATATCCATCACGATACGGATGCTGCGCTGGTGGGCGGCGGCGATCAGACTGTCGAAATCCTCCATGGTGCCGTAGGCCGGATCGATGGCGCAGTAATCCGCCACGTCATAACCGTTGTCCACCTGCGGGGAGACATACACCGGCGTCAGCCAGATGGCGTCGACGCCCAGTTCCTGCAGATAGTCCAGCCGCTGGGTCACACCGGCCAGATCGCCGTAGCCGTTACCGGTGCTGTCCTGAAAACTCTTCGGATAGATTTGGTAGATGACACCGTTCTGCCACCAGGGGATTGGATTGCTCATAGTTATACCTTTGAATCGTGACAACGGGCCCGATACCCTTCATCTTTCAAACTGCAGCGTTGTTGGCTGCTGACGTTGCACCCCAGTCACTTACCTGAGTAAGTTCCTGGGGATTTACGCCCTTGCCGCCTGGCTGCTGTCTGAAAGCTATTGGGTATTTACGGCCCCTACATTTCAATCAGACCGGCAATTCGCCGCGGGCGGCTTTGCGTTTATAGACCATGATGGTCAGCAGCATTGGGATCACCACGGCCACCACAATCGCCGCCGAGTAAACCAACCAGAACTGCGGTTTGATGGACAGAATACCCGGCAAGCCGCCGACGCCGATGCCATTGGCCATCACGCCGTCCAGGCCGCAAATCAGGCCGGCGAAGGCGGAGCCGATCATCGCGCACAGCATCGGGAAGCGGTATTTCAGGTTGATCCCGTACATCGCCGGTTCGGTAACGCCGAGGTAAGCGGAAATCGCCGCCGGCACCGAGATTTCACGCTCGTTGGCCTTGCGGCTGACGATGATAATGCCCAATACCGCAGACGCCTGCGCAATGTTGGACAGCGCAATCAGCGGCCATACCGGGGTGCCGCCCATGCTCTGGATCATCTGCATGTCGATAGCCAGCGTGGTCTGATGCACACCGGTAATCACCAGCGGCGCATACAGGAAGCCGAACAGCGCGGCGCCAATCGGGGCGAAGCTGCCGGTCATGACGGCCTTCACCGCCCAGGCCACGCCGTCGCCGATCATGCGGCCAAACGGCCCGATCAGCGCGTGCGCCAGGAATACCGCCAGCAGCAGTGAAACGACGGGCACCACCACCAGATACAGGTAATCGGGCACGATCTTTTTCAAGCGGGTTTCAATCCAGCCCAGCGCCATACCGGCCAGCATGGAAGGGATCACCTGCGCCTGATAGCCGACTTTCTGAATGGCGAACCAGCCGAAGTTCCACACTTCCGGCACCTGCTGCCCGAGTTGGTAAGAGTTCATCAACTGTGGGGAGACCAGCGTGACGCCCAGCACGATGCCGAGTACCGGCGTACCGCCCATTTTTTTCACCGTCGACCAGCAGATAGCCACCGGCAGGAACATGAAGATCGCTTCACCGAGCAACCACAGGAAGTCGTAGAGGGTTTTCCACGCCGGGTGCATTTGCGCCAGCGTCTGGCCGCCGGACATCGGGATGTCGCCGATCACGTTGCGGAAGCCGAGGATCAGACCGCCGCTGATCAGCGCCGGCAGCAGCGGGAAGAAGATTTCGGCGAAGTGGGCGATGGCGCGCTCGCTCCAGGTCATGTTCTGCCGCGCGGCGACCTTGGCCTGCTCCTTATCGGCCTCGTTGAGGCCGGTGGTGGCGATCAACGCCTGATAGTAATCGCCGACCTCCGGGCCAATCACCACCTGGAACTGCCCGGCGTTGGTGAAGCAGCCTTTGACCATCGGCAAGGTTTCTATTTCTTTCGGGTTGGCTTTGGCGGGGTCGTTAAGGACGAAACGTAACCGGGTAATGCAATGGCTGACGGTGGCGATGTTATCGCGTCCGCCCACCAGCACAATCAGGCGGTCGATATCCTGTTGCTTAACTTTGCTCATTATAAAGTACCTTTTTTGGGTAAGGCGCAGAGGTGTTGGCTGAGTAATGATCAAAGCTTAGTCATTCCCCTTTTTTTATGGAATGGGAACGTTCCCGGTTTGGGGCGACGATCACAAAAAGATAAAAAATGACCGCATTATGCGCCCTGTCGGGGGACAACAATCTCGGAGTGAGGGGGCGCCCGCAAAGCCGCAAAAACATCCTGCAGACTCCGGTGGGTTGTATTATCCTGTACCGGAATAACAAAGAGTTACCTCTCTCTTATTGGGTAAGAGGTCGGTTGCAGACTGCTGACAAAGCCCGTTATTAGGGAGAGCGTGCCGAAGGGGTCGTAGCGGCTTGCCCGCCGGAGTGCCCCTCGGTGCGCTAGGCCCGGGTATCTCGGGTTCAAAGACAACTTTGTCATCAAACTCAGTTACCTTTCCCTTATTGGGAAAAAGGTCGATTGAAGACATCAATACTCACTGCTTTTTCAACGTGATGCCGGTGGCGGTATCGCAATACACTTTTCAAGGAAGAATAATGAATCTGATAGCCCGCCGTACCCTTATCTTGTGTTCCGCGCTGTTCCTGAGCGCTTGCGCCAGCCAGCAAACCAGCCCTGAACGTCACGCCCGGCATGCCATTCATCAACTGGCCCAGGCGCACTTTGATCCCAATACCCGTACGCAGATTTCGGACTCGATAAAATCGTCCATTCCGTTTTTTGACCAGTTCTATCAGATAGGGAAAACCGATCGGGCTAATGGCATGACGCGCCAGCAGGCACAGCAGAGGGAGGCCGAGTTCCGCAGCCCTGAATTCCTTAGTGACGTAGGGCAAAAAGGGATATTTATCAATCGCAAATATTCGACGGATAACCCGCAAAAACAACGGCAGATTCTGCTGGATTCAGCCGTTGCCACCTACTGGGATGGTTACGAAGGGCGGCCTTGAAGGGCATAGATAAATGGATAGCATAGTAAGAGGCTATTAATGAAAACGCCCAACAAACGAGAATTTGTTGGGCGTTGCTTAAATTTACAGGAAGAGTCTGGAGGTTATTCGATACCGTATTTTTTCTCGGTCACGAACTTTGGGGCTTTCCAGTTAGGGCCTTTTTTATATCCAGAAACGATCTCACCTTGGTTGATAAGAACTTTGGTGTCTGAGATTAATTTCGTATTGTATGACTCATATTTTTCATCTGCTTTGTGCAAATTAAAAAATCTATCTAACGATGGATGAGACATGCCTTGTTCTCTGCGTCCAATCAAGAACAAGATAACGTCTTTCATCTCCTCGCGTATTACCATTTCATCGAAATTTACCATGTTCAAGTACCTCGATTATTTATTCACTGAATCTAACGCATCTGGGGTATATAAAAGTGCGTCTGTAAGTATCCCAGCTTTAGTTCCACGCACTTTTTGAGATTTCCGGTTTCTCAGCCATCAGCCGGTACTCTTCCGGTGTCAGGTTATCCAGGGATTCATGGGGTCGCTCACTGTTGTATTCATTCAGCCAGCGTTCCGTAATTTCCCGTGCTTCTTTCAGCGTTCTGAACAGGTAAAAATCCAGTATTTCTGTCCGGTAAGTTCGGTTAAACCGTTCGATAAATGCGTTCTGCGTTGGCTTACCCGGCTTAATAAATTCCAGCATCACACCATGGTCTTCAGCCCATTGCGCCAAAGCCAGTGATATCAGTTCCGGCCCATTATCCATCCGCATTTTCAGCGGATATCCACGGTTTGCCACAATCCTGTCCAGCACCCGGACGACCCGCTGTGCAGGGATACTCAGGTCAATTTCGATGGCCAAAGCCTCGCGGTTAAAATCATCCACGACGTTGAAGGTTCGAAAACGTCGACCGCACACCAGCGCGTCGTGCATAAAATCGATAGACCAACTCTGATTGAGCGCTTCCGGCGTTGCCAGCGGAGCCGGATTACGCACCGGCAGACGTTGTTTACCCTTACGCCGAAAATTCAGTTTCAGCAGACAGTAAATCCGGTGCACCCGCTTGTGGTTCCAGACGTGACCCTGCCTGCGAAGCACCTGAAAAAGCTTCTTAAAGCCGTAGCGGGGATAGCGCTCGGCCACCTCGGCCAGCACCTGGATCACCGGTTCATCACGTCGCGTATCGGGTTGATAACGAAATACCGTCCTGCTCAGCGATAACGTCCTGCATGCCTGGCGTATGCTCATCGTAAACTGCGCGGTCAAATAGTTGACAAGCTCACGCTTTATCGCTGGTTTTAAAGCTTTTTTTCGATGACGTCTTTCAGTGCCCGACATTCCAGACTCAGATCGGCAAACATCTGTTTCAGGCGACGATTCTCGTCTTCAAGATCTTTGATCTTTTTGATATCAGCGGCTTCCATACCGCCATATTTCGCCTTCCAGTTGTAATAGCTGGCTTCGGAAATAGCGGCCTCACGGCACACATCTTTAACGGTGCGTCCGGCTTCGACAGACTTCAGAACGGCGATGATCTGGTGCTCGGTGAATCGGATTTTACGCATAGCGATCTCCTCGGGGACATAATCAGTATGTCGGAAGATCTCTAAAAGTGAACGGGACGTTTTGCAGGGATACTTACACGTCATCAGAGCTTAATTTATAGTCTTCCAAAGTGGCAGTATGGGTATTATTCCAGACTTCACCTTCATTTTCAGGAAGTTGACCGTCTTTTACTCCTAAATTTCTATACCGTTCCAATTCCCTGACTTCATGCGTATAAAAACGCTTGTCGGTATCGGTGGCAGCAAGCTCACCCTTCAGGATTTTCTCCAGGCGGTCAATCATCACTTGGTTCTCCGGTGCCCCCTCAAAACGTCCAGCATGCAGTTTTACCTTGTCTACACCTGCACGGTCAATTTTAGCGGTTTTCCAGTCCAGATTCTGGATAGGTCCGCCGGCTTTCTCCGTATGGAAGTCGCGCCCGCTGTACTTGCCTTTGGCATTACTTTCCCCATAAGGCTTGCTGACCATCACGTAGATAGCTTCAACACCGACTTCCGTTGCATCCGGATGCCACAAGATAAAATCTTGCAGCTCCTGGACGACATCCGCAGGGAAGGTCGTGACCACGATACTATCAGCCTGCCTGACATTGGTGCCGGTATGTACCGGCGTCCTGGGTACCGGCGAACCGTTGCCGGTAGAGCTTACTCAGTATTACATGGATAGCTTCAACGTCAGTTTTCGGTATGGCGATAAATCATATGCACGATACAGATGCCATCAACAAAAACGCCCAACAAACGAGAATTTGTTGGGCGTTGTTTTAATTAAATTTACCGGAAGAGTCTGGAGGTTATTCGATACCGTATTTTTTCTCGGTCACGAATTGGGGGGCTTTCCAGTTGGGGCCTTTTACGACCTTTCCATTCTGGTCCTGTAGCACCCCTCTTTTTAATAAGTCATCATACCGAGCTGAAAGCTCACCGCTGGTTATAACCTCAATTTTGTTATATGTGAATAATCTGTCTAATTTTCTATAGTCAGATGTTGGCCCTAAGAAGGTCAATACATCCTCTACACTTTCATTTTTAACAATCTCTTTCAAAGACATTATTTTTTCCCTCCCAGAGCATCCTTTAATTCCTGTTCATATGCAGCCTGTAAGGCTTCATCAGTATAAAGAGCCTGTTCTTTTTCGTTTATTTTGTAATCTTCTAGAGTTGCAGTATGCGTATTGTTCCATACTGCTTTTTGTTCCTTAACACTTTGCGGTACCTCGCCATCCTTTATGCCCAAATTCCGATAACGCTCCAGTTCTCTCACTTCATGCGTATAAAAACGCTTGTCGGTATCGGTTGCAGCAAGCTCACCTTTCAGGATTTTCTCCAGACGGTCGACCATTACTTTATTCTCCGGCGATGATTCAAATCGCCCAGCATGCAGTTTTACCTTGTCTACACCTGCAAGGTCAATTTTAGCGGTTTTCCAGTCCAGATTCTGGATAGGTCCGCCGGCTTTCTCCGTATGGAAGTCGCGCCCGCTGTACTTGCCTTTGGCATTGCTTTCCCCATAAGGCTTGCTGACCATCACATAGATAGCTTCAACACCGACTTCCGTTGCATCCGGCTGCCACAAGATAAAATCTTGCAGATCCTGGACGACATCCGCAGGGAAGGTCGTGACCACGATACTATCAGCCTGCCTGACATTGGTGCCGGTATGTACCGGCGTCCTGGGTACCGGTGAACCGTTGCCGGTAGAGCTTACTCAGTATTACATGGATAGCTTCAACGTCAGTTTTCGGTATGGCGATAAATCATATGCACGATACAGATGCCATCAACAAAAACGCCCAACAAACGAGAATTTGTTGGGCGTTGCTTAAATTAAATTTACAGGAAGAGTCCGGAGGTTATTCGATACCGTATTTTTTCTCGGTCACGAATTTTGGAGCTTTCCAGTTGGGACCTTTTAGCGTATGGCCTTTTTCATCCTCAGAGAATTGCCCTTCCTTCAATAACTTCGCATAGGCTGGGTAAAGCAGGTCTTTTTCAACGACTTCAAATTTATATCGGACATACATTCGATCAATAGCAGGATATGCTGTTCGAGGAGCAAAAAATAAAAGCACATCTTCGACACTTTCGTTTTTGTAAATACCTTCAAAATCGATCATTGGCTTTCCCTCATTTCTTGCGCTTCATAAGCCTTTATGGCTTCAGGTGTATACAAAGGCTGCGTTTTCTCATTCACTTTGTAATCCTCAAGTGTTGCTGTATGAGCGTGATTCCATACGGATTTATCTTCAATTCCATCAGGTATGCCTAATGTTCGATAACGCTCAAGTTCTCTGACTTCATGCGTATAGAAGCGTTTATCGGTATCAGTGGCGACAAGCTCTCCTTTCAGAATTCTCTCCAGACGGTCGACCATCACCTTATTATCGGCTTGCTCTCCAAACCGGCCTGTATGCAGTTTTACCTTGTCTACACCTGCGCGGTCAATTTTAGCGGTTTTCCAGTCCAGATTCTGGATAGGTCCGCCGGCTTTCTCCGTATGGAAGTCGCGCCCGCTGTACTTGCCTTTGGCATTACTTTCCCCATAAGGCTTGCTGACCATCACGTAGATAGCTTCAACACCGACTTCCGCTGCATCCGGCTGCCACAAGATAAAATCTTGCAGATCCTGAACGACATCCGCAGGGAAAGTCGTGACCACGATACTATCAGCCTGCCTGACATTGGTGCCGGTATGTACCGGCGTCCTGGGTACCGGCGAACCGTTGCCGGTATGCGAAGGCGCTGCAGGGCCCGTCGGCACCGGGTTTATCAGTATAGTCCGGGCGGGGACCCCTCCCATTGCGGGCAGCGTGATTTTATCAAGCCCCATTTTCTCATCACGAACCGGTCTGAACACCGGCACGCTGGCAGATACGCCGCCGACGCCCGTTCTGACAAAGTTTACACTTTGTTTGCCATCGTCGTCAGTGGTGATAAAACCACGCACCGGCAAATCGACCGAAGTCATCCCTGGCCGGATTGCGGTTTCGCCGACGGCCGCCAGACTTGCCTGGAAGGCAAACATATTGATATCACGACCGGGAACCTGGTCACTGCCCGTTCCAACTGCTGTCGGAATGAAGCCGATAGCAAATGCACCGAGTACCGACCCTGCGGCGACAGCGGTACCGGCACGTATGCTGCCGACTTCCGCAGCCGCTCGCCACAGTGCGCCCGATACCCAGCCGGCCAGTTCACTGGATGTCGTCATAACACCCTGTGCAACCGTCGACGCCTGTAGCATTGCGGGGGCGCGGTTGAGTGCCATTGTTCCTGCGGCAGCCAGCGCCGCAGTGGCCGCTTTCGCTTTTTCAGGCGTGTAAGCCGGGGCGTCCAGAACCCCAGCTTTGGCGAACAGCGCTTTCCTCGCTTCTTCTGCCTTGCGGGCTTCCTCGGCCTTGCGGGCTTCTTCGGCCTTGCGGGCTTCCTCGGCCTTGCGGGTTTCCTCGGCTTTTCGAACCTGCTCCTCTTTTTCCTGTTTTAATATTTCCTGCTGTTCTTGCCATATTTGTTGAGATGCATCAAGCATATCCCAAGAGTTACCACCAAGAATACCTGTCCACGGGTTATTTGTTGGGGTATTTGGAAATCCAATGCCTGGATTTCCTGTATGGTTGGGATTACCATTATTAGGGGTTACTGTTAGTGTGTCACCGTTCCAACTACCTGTAGTTGGCCATCCCCACTGTGCCCCGTCCCATACCTGACCTGTCTCAGGTGGAGTACCATTATTATTGTTACTGGAGTTTTCCATATAAATCCTTTTATTAATTTATAAAAATACAGTTATTTTTTTGTTTTATTTAGATTCTGGTTTACCTTTGGATAATATAAGTTAAATATTGTGCTTATTTATTCCAACATAGCCAACCGAGTTTCCAGCGCAAGCCGGGCCTCACGTTCTTCTTTTAACGCCTCGACCAGAAGGGCGACCACGCCATTGATATTAATTCCGCGGGCATCTTTCAGAACGCTGCCGTCATTCAGTTTCAATTCGGTTTTGGTCACTGTCTGAGGTAATACGCTCTCTACTTCCTGGGCAATGACCCCGGCTTCCGGCACGCCCTGCTTCAGGTAGGTATAGCCACTGATTTTCCCCAGCTTATCCAGCGCACCGCCAATTTTTTCGATATCCGTTTTCATTCGGGCATCTGAGCTGCTGTGCCAGGCACCGTTGGCGTAGGCGTGGCCATCATTGCGGAATTCGTACCAACCCTGTGCGCCACCATTAGCAACATGCAACCCCACAAAATGATGTTGACCGATGCGTTCGTAATGATAGAAGTCTGCACACAGCGCATCCTTCCCTTGGATGCGTATCCCGTTGGTGTTCCGGTCTGCGTTGTTATTAACGTTCTGGTTTCCGCTCGCTACAATCCAACCATCGACGTTGCGTTTGGTCAGTTGCCCAACTGAAAGTTCGGCATTGGCCCTGATCTGAATTTCATTCCAGCGCCCCTGCCAATCCCGGTAGGAGAGCAGGCCGTAATCTTCTTTACCGGGGACGACCCGTGACCCCATCATCATCGTGGTGGTGACGTTGCCGCTGGTAAAATCGGTATGCACAGGCGGTGCGCCGTACGTCTGCCCGCTGATAAGAGAAGCGGGGCCAGTGGTGACCGCGCCAATGCCTGCGTTATGCGATACCAGCGCGCCGCCCGAGACATCCACGCCGTTACGCAGCGCCACGCGGCCGGTAGAGAGGTTGAAGGAGAAGGGACGCAGCGTGTTCCACTGCCCGTTCTGCGCCTGGCCGTCAGGGGTAACCAGGGCGGAGAAGTTAAGCCCGTCACTACGCAGGAGCACGCCGGTATTGCCATTTGCCAGGCGAAAACCGATTTCGGAGCGGGAAACAATCTCACCGTCGCTGACAACGCGTTTACGCAATGTGGACAGTGATTTCAGTTCAGTGATGTCTTCATTAATGCCGTTAAGCACTTGAGCATTTTTCTTTTCTTCAGCCAAGATGAATCTTCCTTTTTGACACTCTGTTATTTGATGGCTAACAGCATCCGGTATCCTTCCGCCCATTCTGGCTAATGGCTATCGGCGTTCACGTTCCGTGCGCTGCCAAACCGCTGGAACACACAATAAATACTGTATTTTTAGCCAGTATATTGTTGCTGTAGGCGACAGAGGTCAATCAGGAAAGGCTATCCGTTGTTGTGTGGTGGCTGATACAAAATGGCGACGAACTTATGCCCACTTGAGTGGGCAAGAACCGAGGATGCGAGTAGGGGGATTGATGGGGGCAAACCCCGCCGTCAGGCGAGTTTGCTGGGCACGATGATTTGGCGGATGCCCTGTTCGCCGCTGAGCTGGCCCAGCAGTTGTTGGGCGGCCTGTAACCCGGCGCTGCCGTAGCCCAGTTCGACCGAAAACGTCTCGGGGAACAGGAAGTTAAGCAGCGGCGTATTGCCGATGCCGCAGACTTGCAGCGGGGCGATGTGCTGCTGTTGCAGGTATTTGATGGCGCCGAGGGCGATGGTGTCGGAGGCGCACACCAGCGCGGTGGTCTGCGGGCCAATCACTTCGGCAGCCAGTTGAAAGCCGCTCTGGTAGCTCAGTTCGCCCAGGGCGACACTCGGGGTGATCCGCTGCTGGCGGCAGGCGTCGAGGTAAGCCTGATGGCGGTGCAGGCCGGTGGTGGCATCGGCAAGTTGCACCCCCAGATAGCTGATATGCCGGTGGCCCTGCTGTTGCAGGCGTTCCATCAGCAGCCGAACTGCGCCATCGTCGTCGTAGCAAACCGATGAAAAACCTTCGTATTCGCGCGCCAGCACCACCATTTTTTCCTGCCAGGGGCTGAGCATGGCCGCCGTCAGGCCGGTGAAACCGAACAGGATCACCCCGTCGACGTTGCGCTGTTGCAGCACGTGCAGGTGCTCTTCCACCAGGCGGGTTTCAAACTGGCTTTCCATCACGATCGGGTCGTAACCCTGTTGATACAGCAGCGGCAGCATGGTGCGCACCGCCTGGTTTTCCGACGGCGAATCGAGGCGGGAAACGATAATCCCCACCACTTTGTCGCTCTGCCCGCGCATGGCGCGCGCCGATTTGGACGGCGTAAACCCCTGCTGGCGGATCACCGCTTCCACCCGTTCACGGGTTTGCGGGCTCACGCTGCCTTCGTTGTTCAATACGCGCGATACGGTGGATTTCCCCACGCCGCTCAGGCGGGCGATGTCCTTGATGGTCAGCCGGTTTTGCATGGTTTACTTATCGTTTAGGTTAAAAGGCGTAATCTGGCGGCCTGCGATGAATGCCCGTCAGCATAGCCTATTTTCCAGTACGGATCTTGGCGCAATGCGGGGATCTTCGTACTGCGCTGAACGGCCGCTCTTGTCGTTCGATCTTTTTATTTACCGGAGGTTATTACCCGTATGGATCCCGATCCGACCCCAATAGACACCCATTCGGCTCACCGGTAAAACCTCTCCGCTTTGCGCTGCTGTTTTACCGGTGAAATAAACGGTAACCGGTCGCGCGCGCGCTGTCGTTCGCTCCTGCTGCTTTTAAAAATACAAGAATCTGCCCCGGCAGAGGCTTTTTGGCGTGTCCGAAAGCTTCATCCGGGCAATTGTGCGTTTACCCGCCGCCGTGAGGTTGCGGGTGACGAGGTGCGAATAATGAAACTTAAAAATATCCCCCGTCAGCTGCTGGGCCTGCTCAGCCGCAATTTGCCGCGCCGCCTGATTCGGCGCGATCCTCTGCTGGAAGGCGTCAGCGGCACAGCGCACGAACTGCCCGCAGGCATGGCCCAGCAACGGCTGGAATGCGCCGCCGCCGATGCGACCCAGCTTTACGAGCGTTTCCACAGCCACCCGGAAGGCATTACCGTCCATGAGGCGGAACAACTGCGCCAGCGCTTTGGCGCCAACGTGATTGAGAACCAGCAGGCGGAGTCCTGGTGGTGCCATTTATGGCACTGCTATCGCAACCCGTTCAATCTGCTGTTGACGGTGCTGGGGCTTATCTCTTACGCCACCGAAGACCTGACCGGCGCGCTGGTGATCGGCCTGATGGTGCTGATCTCCACGCTGCTGCATTTCATTCAGGAAGCGCGTTCCAACAAGGCGGCGGACGCGCTGAAAGCGATGGTCAGCAATACCGCCACGGTCATTCGCAGCGACGCGCTGACCGGTAAAAGCGAACACCTTGAACTGCCGATTGCCCAGTTGGTGCCGGGCGATGTCATCAAGCTGGCGGCGGGGGACATGATCCCAGCGGATCTGCGCGTGCTGTCGGCCAAGGATCTGTTTATCAGCCAGGCGGCGCTGACCGGCGAATCTCTGCCGGTGGAAAAGATCGCCGAACCGCACGGGGTGGCGGAGGATCCGCTGGAATGCCAGAACCTGTGCTTTATGGGCACCAACGTGGTGAGCGGCACCGCGCTGGCGATGGTGATCGGCACCGGCGGCGACACCTACTTCGGCCAGTTGGCGCAGCGCGTCACCAGCCAGGATGAACAACCGAACGCCTTCCAGAGCGGCATCAGCAAGGTCAGTTGGCTGCTGATCCGCTTTATGCTGGTGATGACGCCGATCGTGCTGCTGATCAACGGCTACACCAAGGGCGACTGGTGGGAAGCAGCGCTGTTCGCGCTGTCGGTGGCGGTGGGGCTGACGCCGGAAATGCTGCCGATGATCGTGACCACCACCCTGGCCAGAGGGGCGGTGAAACTGTCGCAACAGAAAGTGATCGTCAAACGCCTGGACGCGATCCAGAACTTTGGCGCCATGGACATTCTGTGCACCGACAAAACCGGTACCCTGACCCAGGATAAAATCGTACTGGAACGTCACACCGACGTGTTCGGTGCCAACAGCGACCGGGTGCTGCGTTATGCCTGGCTGAACAGCTTCTACCAGACCGGGCTGAAAAACCTGCTCGACGTGGCGGTGTTGAGCTGTGCGGAGCAGAACCGGCAGCCGGATACGCTTCAGCATTACCGTAAGGTGGATGAGATCCCGTTTGATTTTGAACGCCGCCGCATGTCGGTGGTGGTTGCCAACGACGAGGAATATCACGAGCTGATCTGCAAGGGCGCGTTGGAGGAAATGCTGGCGATTTGCAGCCATGTGCGTCAGGAAGATGAAGTTCACCCGCTCAGCGATGCGCTGCTGGCGCGCATTCGGCGCATTACCGACGATCTTAACCAGCAAGGGCTGCGGGTGGTGGCGGTGGCCAGCAAGATCCTGCCGGCACAGGCGCATGAATACGGCGTGGCCGACGAATCCGATCTGATCCTCGAAGGCTACGTGGCTTTCCTCGATCCGCCGAAAGAGAGCACCGCACCGGCGCTGGCGGCGTTGAAGAAAAACGGCGTGACGGTGAAGATCCTCACTGGCGATAACGAGCTGGTGGCGGCCAAGGTCTGTAAAGACGTCGGGCTGGCGGCAGATCACGTGCTGTGCGGCAGTGAAATCGAACACATGACGGACGAGCAGTTGGCGCAGGCGGCCGCGCGCACCTCGGTGTTCGCCAAACTGACGCCGATGCACAAAGAGCGCATCGTCAAGCTGTTGCGTCAGCAGGGGCACGTGGTCGGCTTTATGGGCGACGGCATCAACGACGCCCCGGCGCTGCGGGCGGCGGATATCGGCATTTCCGTCGATTCAGCGGTGGATATCGCCAAGGAAGCGGCGGACATCATCCTGCTGGAAAAAAGCCTGATGGTGCTGGAGCAGGGCGTGATCGAGGGGCGCCGCACCTTTGCCAACATGCTGAAGTACATCAAGATGACCGCCAGCTCCAACTTCGGCAACGTGTTCAGCGTGCTGATCGCCAGCGCTTTCTTGCCGTTCCTGCCGATGCTGCCGCTGCATCTGCTGATCCAGAACCTGATGTACGACATTTCACAGATCGCCATTCCGTTCGACAACGTCGACGACGATCAAATTACTCAGCCGCAGCGCTGGAACTCCAGCGATCTGGGACGGTTTATGGTGTTCTTTGGGCCGATAAGCTCGATCTTTGACGTGCTGACCTTCTGCCTGATGTGGTGGGTATTCAAGGCCAATACGCCGGAAATGCAGACGCTGTTCCAGTCCGGTTGGTTCGTGGAAGGGCTGCTGTCGCAAACGCTGATTGTGCATATGATCCGCACGCGCAAAATTCCGTTTATCCAGAGCCGCCCTTCATGGCCGCTGTGCATCATGACGTTGGCTGTGATCGCCACCGGCATCGGCCTGACCTTCTCGCCGTTGGCCGGTTTCCTGCAACTGCAGGCGCTGCCGCTCGGTTATTTCCCGTGGCTGGTGCTGATCCTGGCCGGTTATATGGTGCTGACCCAGTGCGTGAAAGGCTGGTTCGTGCGCCGCTACGGCTGGCAGTAATCCCTCAAGCCCTCTCTGCGCTGCAAGAGAGGGCCTCTGTGATCCACCCCGGCTTTTCATCTTTGCGGTTGGACATCTGAACTATGCTCAGTCTTTATTGACAGCTTCGCTGTTTTTATTGATTTTTTTCCTTCGAGGAATTTCTGATGCATAGACCGCTCCGTTATACGCTACTGGCTTCATCGTTATTGCTTTCCCTCGGCGCGTTGGCCCAACCGGCTGGCTCGCTGCCGCTGATGCCCTGGCCACAGCAGGTCGAACTGACGCAGCCGGCGGGCAGGCTGGTGCTGGATCACCGCCTCACGTTTAGGGTGCAGGGCGACGATCTGGCAGAGGCGGAGCTGCGCTGGCGGCAACGCATCGAACGGCAGACCGGTTGGACGCTGGCACCGCAAACAGCAAAAGCCGAGGGTGCGGCGATTCAGGTGAATATCAAAGATAAAGTGGCCGCTCAGCCACTGCTCGGCAGCGATGAAAGCTACAAGCTGACGGTGACGCCGCAGGGCGCCACACTGACCGCCAATACCCGCTTCGGCGCGCTGCACGGCATGGAAACCCTGTTGCAACTGGTGCAGACCGACGGCCAAAACACCTTCTTGCCGCTGGTGACGATTGCCGACGTGCCGCGTTTCCCGTGGCGCGGCGTGCTGCTGGATTCGGCGCGCCATTTCTTGCCGCTGCCTGATATCCTGCGCCAGCTCGACGGTATGGCGGCAGCCAAACTCAATGTCTTCCATTGGCATCTGACCGACGACCAAGGCTGGCGCTTTGCCTCTGAGCGCTACCCCAAACTGCAACAGCTGGCCAGCGACGGCCAGTTCTATACCCGCGAACAGATGCAGCAGGTGGAGGCTTACGCCACGGCGCGCGGCATCCGGGTGGTGCCGGAAATCGATCTGCCGGGCCATGCCTCCAGCATCGCCGTGGCTTACCCGGAATTAATGAGCGCGCCGGGGCCGTATTCGATGGAGCGCGAGTGGGGCGTGCACAAGCCGACGCTCGATCCGACCCGCGACGAGGTTTATCGGTTCGTTGATGCGATCATCGGCGAATTGGCGGCGATTTTCCCCGATCCCTACCTGCATATCGGCGGTGATGAAGTCGACGCCAGCCAGTGGAAGGCATCGGCCTCGATTCAGGCGTTTATGCAAAAAAATCAGCTGGCGGATACCCATGCGCTGCAAGCCTACTTCAACCAGAAGCTGGAGAAAATCCTCGAACAGCACCAGCGGCGCATGGTCGGCTGGGATGAGATTTATCACCCGTCGCTGCCGCGCACCATTGTCATCCAGTCCTGGCAGGGGCCGGATTCGCTTGGCGCCAGTGCGCAGGACGGCTACCAGGGCATTCTGTCCACCGGTTTCTACCTCGACCAACCGCAGAGCGCCGCCTATCACTATCGCAACGAAATTTTACCCCAGCCGCTGGGGGTAGATACCGAGGTACAGCCCGCTGAGCAGGCGCAGAGCTGGCAGTTCAGCATGCCGCGCCTGAAGGGCAGCGCAGTAGAAGGCAGTTTTACGTTGATCGAAGGCAAGCAGGGCTGGCGTGGTTTTATCGACTTCAACGGCAAATCCCGCCGTGCGTTGCACGATATCGTCTGGCGTTCTCCGCAGCAGGTAACCTTCCGCCTCGACAGCTGGATGGGCGAGACGCGCCCGGTATTCAGGCTGCAACAGGACCAACTGAGCGGCTATACGCTGGTCGGCAACGTGCGCTACCCGACCAGCGGCAGCAGGCTGGCGGCGATCCCGGCGGGCAAAATGCCGGTGGTGCCGGAGGCGAAGCAACAGGCCAATATTCTCGGCGGCGAGGCGGCGCTGTGGGCGGAAAACGTCCGTGCGCCGATCCTCGATCTCAAGCTGTGGCCGCGGGCCTTTGCGGTGGCGGAGCGGCTGTGGTCGGCGCAGGATGTGGCCGATGAAAACAACATGTACCAACGGCTGGCGGCGGTGGATGCCTGGTCAGTGGTGTCGGTGGGCTTGCAGCAGCATGCCGAAACCGCCCGCGAATTCACCCGGCTGGCGAACAGCGTGGAGATCTTGCCGCTGCAAATTCTTGCCGAGGCGGTGGAGCCGGGGCAGTACTACACTCGCCAGCACCTGAAATTCAAGGCCGGTAATTATCATCAGTTCGAACCTTTGAACCGCTTTGCCGACGCGCTGCCGCCGGAAAGCAACGCGGTGCGCGACATGGGGCGACAGGTTGAGGCGCTGCTGAAGGACAAAAACGATCGCGCAGCGGCGCAGGCGATCCGCGAGCGTTTGCAGCGTTGGCAATTGAACACCGCAACGGTGAAAACGACTGTCGCCGGTAACCGGGTATTGCAGGATTTGGCACCGGTGGCGCAGGATGTCGGTGCGCTGTCCACGTTGGGGTTGATGCTGCTGGAGCGCTATCAGCAGGGTAAGCCGTTGAGTAAAACCGAAGCCGGGCAGATACAGCAGCAATTGGATGCCGCGGCACAGGTGCGTGACGAAGTGGTGATTGCGGCGGTCTATCCGCTGGAGGCGCTGCTGCGTGCCTGCGCGATCGAATAAGGGGGGATTTAGGGCTCAGCATGCTGAGCCCTAAAACTTACAACTGCAACGGCGGCAGCTGTTTGAAAATGCTGACCAGCCCTTCGCCCCAGCCTTTGCGAATGGCGCTGAAGTGCGGGTGATCTTCGGTAATGCGGTACTGCTGTTGGCTGCTGAAGCTGTCGCGCGGGTAGATCATCACGTCGAGCGGCAGGCCGACTGACAGGTTGCTGCGCAGCGTGGAGTCGAGAGAAATCAGCGCGCACTGCATCGCCTGCTCCAGCGGGGTATCGTAATTCAGCACCCGATCGATAATCGGCTTGCCATATTTGCTTTCGCCAATCTGGAAATAGGGCGTATCCCGGGTGGCTTCGATAAAGTTGCCCTGCGGATAGATATGGAACAGCCGCATCTCTTCGCCGTCAATCTGGCCGCCGAGCAGCAGGCTGCAGCTGAAATCGGTGGTGCTGCCGCTCTGCTGGGCTTCGCTGTCGCGCTGGATCACTTCGCGCACCGTTTCGCCCACCAGCGTGGCGGCTTCATACAGGTTGGGCACGTTGAGCAGGTTGGGGCGATCGGCATCCTTGCTGCGGCGCAGCAGCAGGCTGATGATGCTCTGGGTGGTCGCCAGGTTACCGGCGCTTTGCAGCACCAGCGTGCGCTCGCCGTCCTGCTGGAACACGTGCAGCTTGCGGAAGGTGGAGATATGATCCACCCCGGCATTGGTGCGGGAGTCGGAAGCAAACACCAGCCCGGATGACAAGCGCATGGCCACACAATAGGTCATACCAAAATCCTTCAAACGCGAAATAATACCGTGCTCGATGACGGCACGCCGGAAAAAACCAGCGTGCCGCAAACCGCTGCGTTCGGCAAGGGGATGTTATTGCCCCTGAGCCTGGCTGGCCGGCATCATCTGCACTGCCGCCATGGTCTGCATATCCTCGCTGCCGCCGCCGAGCCTGATACCGCGCACCGGGCAGGCATCCAGATAATCGATCCCCACCGCCAGCTTAAGGTGCTGATTCGGCAGGCGGGTGTTGTTGGTAACGTCGAAACTGTGCCAGCGTTCGTCCACCCAGGCTTCCGCCCAGGCGTGGGTGGCGACGTGGGCGGAATCTTCGCTGTAAAGGTAGCCGCTGACGTAGCGCGCCGGAATATTCAGGCTGCGGCAGCAGGCCAGAAAGACGTGGGTATGGTCCTGGCAGACGCCGTTGCCGGAAGCGAACGCTTGGGCGGCGCTGTCGGTCACCTCGGTGGCGCCCGGTGTGTAAGGCATTTTCAGCAACAGATCGCCCATCAGTTTTTCCAGCCCGGCAAGCAGCGTTTCCGGTTGGTAATAGCGCAGCGCAAAGGCCTGGATGGCGCTGTCGGGCTGAGTCAGCGGGCTGTGGCGCAGGAACACCAGCGGCGAGAGATGCCCCATCGTCGGGTCCTCTACGCCGTCTTCAATCTCCACCACGCCGTGGGCCTGAATGGTGATCGCCTGATGCGGGTGATCCAGCGTCAGCACGTGCAGCACATTGCCGAAGGCATCGGTGGTGCACACCGCGTCTTCCGGCAGCGTTAACTGCCAGGATATGATGCGCTGGTGCTGCGAATCCTGCGGCGTCAAACGCAGATACTGGGTGCTGCGCTTCACCTGCTGGGCGTAGGTGTAATGGGTATTGTGCTCAATATTCAGTTTCATTGCGCCTCCAGGTAAGTGTGATGGATGCTTTCCGCGATGCCGTTGATCTGCCCGAGGAATAAGCCCAGCCAGTCGCTCAGCCCCACCTTGTTCAGATCCTTCATGCTGCTGAAACGCAGCTCGGCGTGCAGCGTGTGCGCCAGCCTGCGCGGCTCGTTGGCACTGTTGCCGCCAATCTGCTCCAACTGTTGCACCATGTCGCCGACGCAGGCCAGCAGGGAACGCGGAATTTCGTTACGCAGGATCATCAGTTCGGCAATGGTTTCCCGGCTGAGTTGCTGCTTGTAGATGCTGTGATAGGCTTCGCGTGCGCTGACGGCCCGCAGCAGCGTGTCCATGCGGTAATACTCGCGCACCGGATCGTTGTCGTTATCCAGCAACTCGTTTTTGACGCCGAGCAGGCGTGCGGTGCTGTCTGCCCGCTCCAGCAGGGTGCCGAGGCGGATAAAGCACATCGCGTCGCTGCGCAGCAGGGTGCCGAACATCGCGCCACGAAACAGGTGCGAGCGCTCCTTGACCCAGTCGAAGAAGCCGTCGGCGCCCACAGAGCCTATGCCCTGGCGGCGGATCAGCTTCATTTCGATCCAGGTGGCGTTAATGCATTCCCAGACCTCGGAAGACAGGCTGCCGCGCACCGCATGGGCGTTGTTCCAGCCCATTTGCAGGCAGCTGTAGATGCTGCTGTGGTTACGGCTGTCGAGCGCAAAAAAGCTCACCAGATTGGCCATCGTCAGATCGGGATAGGCGGCGGCGTACAGTTGCCCGGTGCCGGTCAGGTTGAGCGGCACCTGCAGATCATGATCTTCGCTGTCGCGGATCGGCATCATCGACAGTTTGTTGGTCACGTCGAGCACCCGGGCGATGCTTTCCGCCCGCTCCAGATAGCGGGCCATCCAATAGAGTTCACTGGCAGTTCGGCTCAGCATGCGTCATCCTCCAACACCCAGGTATCCTTGGTTCCCCCGCCCTGTGACGAGTTGACCACCAGTGAGCCTTGCGCCAGCGCTACGCGCGTCAGGCCGCCGGGCACCAGGCGAATTTCCGCACCGCTCAGGGCGAACGGCCGCAGATCGATATGACGCGGCGCCAGGCCGTCGTTGACAAAGGTTGGGCAGGTCGACAGCGCCAGCGTGTTCTGCGCAATGTAGTTGTGCGGTTTGGCCAGCAGCAGAGCGCGGAAGTGGGCGATTTCGTCTTTGGTCGCCGCCGGCCCAATCAGCATGCCGTAACCGCCGGCGCCGTGAACCTCTTTCACCACCATCTGCTCCAGGTTCGCCAGCACGTACGACAGCTCATTTTTGTGGCGGCACTGCCAGGTGGGCACGTTGTTGAGGATGGGTTCTTCCTGCAGATAGAAGCGCACCATGTCCGGCACGTACGGGTAGATCGACTTGTCGTCGGCCACGCCGGTACCGATGGCGTTCGCCAGCACCACGTTGCCGGCGCGGTAGACGGAAAGCAGCCCCGGCACGCCGAGCATCGAGTCCGGGCGGAACGCCAGCGGATCGAGGAAGGCGTCGTCCACCCGGCGGTAGATCACATCCACCTTGCACGGCCCGGCGGTGGTGCGCATAAACACCGCGCCGTCCTTGACGAACAGATCGGCGCTTTCAACCAGCTCCACGCCCATTTGCTGCGCCAGGAAGCTGTGCTCGAAATAGGCGCTGTTGAAACGGCCCGGCGTCAGCACCACCACGGTGGGATCGTTAATCGGCGAGCTTTCGCGCAGGGTTTGCAGCAGGTGCGACGGGTAGCGCTCCACGGGGGCGATGCGCTGCTGGGCGAACAGTTCCGGGTACAGGCGCATCATCATCTTGCGGTTTTCCAGCATGTAGGACACGCCGGACGGGGTGCGAAGATTGTCCTCCAGCACGTAATACTGGCCGTCGCCGCCGCGCACCATATCCACGCCGACGATGTGCGCGTAAATATTGCGGTGCAGATCGACCCCCTGCATGCAGGGCTGATACTGATCGTTAGCCAGCACCTGTTCGGCCGGAATAATCCCGGCTTTCAGAATATGCTGCTGATGGTAGATATCGTGCAGAAAAGCGTTGAGCGCCTGTACGCGCTGACGAATGCCGCGATCGAGCATCGCCCATTCGCTGGCGGGGATGATGCGCGGCACGCTGTCGAACGGGATCAACCGTTCGGCGCCGTCATCCTCACCGTAAACATTAAAGGTAATGCCCACCCGGTGAAACAGCAGTGCAGCCTCTTCTCTTTTGCGCTGAATAGCCTTTTGGTCGGCCTGTTGCAGCCAATGCCAGTAAGCTTCGTAATGGCCCCGGTGTTTACCCTCAGCCAGAAGCATCTCATCAAAAAACGGTGAAGCGGACAGGTCGATATTTAGCATCGTCACCTCGTTGACATTGCAGGCTGTAACAAGATCGAGCATAAAATGTGCCAAAATGTGAAAGAGGCGAAAACCGGCGTAAAAAGCAGGAAAAAGGCAGGGGAAAGCGCGATTTGGGTGCAGGCGCGGCGGGCGTTGCCTTAAAATGGGGCGAAATTGTGGTGCGTTGGGTTAACTATGATCCCTGATAGCGCACCCTAACGGATCGTTGCTTCAGGCGGGACAAATAAAAACGGCCAGCCGATGGCTGACCGTTGGGCTCGGTGGTCGTGGAATTAACGACGAACGGCGATGGCTTCGATCTCGATTTTCACGTCTTTCGGCAGACGGGCCACTTCGACGCAGGAACGGGCCGGGAACGGCGCGTTGTGCTCGGTGAAGAAGCTTTCGTAAGCGGCGTTTACGGTGGCGAAATCGTTCAGATCTTTCACGAACACCGTGGTTTTCACGATGTCGGCGACTTTCAGGCCGGCGGCTTCAACGATCGCTTTAACGTTTTCCAGCGACTGGCGTGCCTGTGCGGAAACGTCGTCGGCCACTGCGCCGGTTTTCGGATCCACCGGGATCTGGCCGGAAGTGATGATCATGCTGCCCAGATCAACGCCCTGCACGTAAGGACCAATGGCTGCCGGGGCGAGTTCAGTGCTGATATTACGTGACATTTTTTCTCCTGATATATACCCGTCATACTTGAAGCTGCCTCTGTGTTGGCTGCGCTCACCCACCCGAATCACTTACTATAGTAAGCTCATCGGGATGAGTTCCCTTGCCGCCGTGACGCAACTCCAATTATTTTGGGTATACCATTTGTCTTTCAAACCGCAGCGTTGTCGGCTGCGTGTGCTCGCCGCTGGGGGCGAATAAATTCGCCCCCAGCGGCATTCCATTATAGGGAGTGACGAGCGGATTAACAGCGTCGTTCCCGGCAAATGGGCATATTTCAATCCGCCTGCAGCACCACCTGATGGTCGAACTCTTTCTCGCAGTAGCGGCATTTCAGGTGCACTTCGCCGTCGCGGGATTTCACGCCAAAGCTGGATGCCACCGGCTCGCTGCGGCTGATGCAGTTGCCGTTCGGGCAGGTCAGCACGCCGTCGATATGGTCCGGCAGGCTGAGGGTCAGCTTGCGCACCACTTCGTAGTTGTCGATGCGGTTCACCGTGGCTTTCGGCGCGTACATCGCCAGCTGGTTGGCCTGCTGTTCGGTCAGGAAGGTGTTCTCGATTTTGATCAGGTCTTTGCGGCCCAGCTCATTGGAGGGCAGGTTCAGGCCGATGGTGATGCGCTGGTCGGTGGCGGTCAATTTGAACAGCGTCAGCAGCTTAAAGCCCACCTGCGCCGGAATATGGTCAATCACCGTACCGCACTTGATCGCTTCAACCTGCAGTTTGTTATCCTGAGTCATGACGGTTCCCCCTTAAAGAGCCAAATCTGCGTTTAATACCAGTGCCAGCAGCGCCTGGCGGGCGAAGATGCCGTTGCCTGCCTGCTGGAAGTAGTAGGCGTACGGCGTGGTATCCACGTCGGTAGTGATCTCGTCGATGCGCGGCAGCGGGTGCAGCACTTTGAGATTGGCGCGCGCGCCGGCCAGATCCGCCGCGCGCAGCACGAACTGCGCCTTCACGTTGGCGTATTCCGAAGGATCCAGACGCTCTTTCTGCACCCGGGTCATGTAGAGAATATCCAGCTCCGGCACCACTTCTTCAATGCTGCTGTGCAGGCTGTATTCGATGCCTTTTTCTTCGAGCATTTTCAGGATGTAAGCCGGCATCGCCAGCGCATCCGGGGCGATAAAGTAGAAGCGGTTGCCTTCGAACTTGGCCAGCGCCTGCGCCAGCGAGTGTACGGTGCGGCCGTATTTCAGGTCGCCGACCATGGCGATGTTGATGTTGTTCAGGCGGCCCTGGGTTTCCTGGATGGTGAACAGGTCGAGCAGCGTTTGGGTCGGGTGCTGGTTGGCGCCGTCGCCGGCATTGAGCACCGGGATACCGCCGGAAAATTCCGTCGCCAGCCGCGCGGCGCCTTCCTGCGGGTGACGCATCACGATGGCGTCTACGTAGGTGCCGATGACCGAGATGGTGTCGGCCAGCGTTTCGCCTTTCTTGCCCAGCGACGTATTGCTGCCGTCGGCAAAGCCGACCACCGAGGCACCGAGGCGGTGCATCGAGGTTTCGAACGACAGGCGGGTGCGGGTCGAGGCTTCGAAGAAGCAGCTGGCGATCACCTTGTGCTTGAGCAACTCGGGCTGCGGGGTGGCTTTCAGGCTGGCGGCGGTGCGCAGCACCAGCTCCAGATCCTCGCGGCTGAGATCGTTAATAGAGATGATATGTTTGTGATACAGCGGGTTGGCCATTTTTCACTCTCCTCGACTCGTGCCCGTGGCGCGGGGCTTTTTAAGGCAAAAAAAAGCCCCTCAACGAGGGGCTTGAAACGATCGGTTTAGCAACAGGAGAAACAACGGCAGTTGGCCGCCGATTGGCGGTTGGTTTTGTCGGTTGCGGCTAACAAAACACATGGCGTTTTTCATGCTTTCTCCTGGCAAATTGTCGCGCATTATACTCGCGCTTTTCGCCACTGCAAGCGCTAAAACACCGATTTTTGCCGCTTCGCAATCGATTGGCCGGCGATGGCCGCTTGCCGGTTATTTGCTGACGCGATCGTAGTAGACCATGTCGGCGTTCAGGCCCTGCTGGTAGCCTTTGACGTTATCGCGCAGCACCACTTCGGTTTTGGCCTGATCGATAAACACATACGGCGAACTGCGTTGCAGCTCCTGTTGCATGGCAGTGTACAGCGCGGTGCGTTTGGCCGGATCGGCTTCGGCTACCGCCGCCAGCGTCTGTTTGCTCAACTGCGGGATCTGCCAGCCGTTGAGGCCCGCGACCGTGCTGGTTTTACCGTCGTTATAGGCGAAGGCGCTGGCGTTGGAATGCGCATCAAAATAATCCGGGATCCACAGGCGGATCGCCGCCTGGTGCTGTTTGGCGCGTACCCGCGAATACACCTGGCTGCCGGCGGCCGGCAACAGATCCAGCTTCACGCCACCCTGGGCAAAACTGGCCTGCAACGCCTGAGCGAGGGTGATAAACGGCGGCTTGTTCTCCACGTCCAGCGTCAGGGCGGCGTTGGTGATACCGGCCTTGGCCAGGATCGCCTTGGCCTTGGCCGGATCGAAGCTGAACGGGTTGTCTTCCAGCGCACCCGGCAGCCCGACCGGCAGGAAGCTCTGGTGCACAAAATACTGCCCCTTCAGCAGATCCTGAGTAATGCCCTGATAATCGATCAGATAGCGCGCCGCCTCCCAGAAGGCCGGGTTTTTCAGCAGCGGATTGGCGGCGTTGCCGGTGTTGAACACCAAATAGTTCTGCTCGGCGGACGGGATTTCCAATACCTTCACGCCCGGTTGATTTTTTAACGCTACGGTCTGGTCCGGGCCAAGCTCACGCGCCACATCGGCGTCGCCCTGCTGGATCAACAGGCGGCGGGTGGCCGGGTCCGGCACGCTTTTAATGATGATGCTGTGCAGCAAGGGTTTGCTGCCCGGCGAGGTTGGGTTGGCGTCCAGCACGATCGCCTGATGCGGCTGGTAGACGCGCATTTTAAACGGCCCGCTGCCGGCGGAGTGCATTTTCAGCCAGGCGTTGCCGTAGTCGCCGTCTTTGGTGTTCGGCTGCACCGCCTTGCTGTCGACGATCGAGGCGATCGGCGTGGAGAGAATATTCAGCGCCACCGCCGGGCTGACGTCCGCCGTCCAACTCAGTTGCAGGCTGTGCTCGTCGATTTTCTTCAGTTGCGTGTCAATGTTGTCCGGCTGCCAGCCGAGCACGTTGAGGATAAACGCCGGCGATTTGTTCATTTTCACCGCGCGGCTGTAGGAGAAAATCACGTCGTCGGCGGTCAGCGGGTTGCCGGAGGCGAACGTCGCCTGTGGGCGCAGTTTGACGGTCAGGGTTTTTGCCGCCGCATCGCCCTGCCAGCTTTCCGCCAGCACCGGCACCACTTTCGCCGGATCATCGCGATCCGCCTGCACCAGCCGCTGATACAGGCTGGGCACGGTCTGGATGCTGGACAGCTCGTTGGCTTCCGCCGGATCCAGGCTGACGATATCGTCCAGCGATTGCACCACCACCAGCGTATTGGGCGGGGTGACGGCGAGCGCAGAGGCGGACAGGGCGGCAAGCATTAACAGCGGCAGGACTTTGGCTTTCATCGGTGTGTATCCCCTGAAGGCGCCACGCATGGCGCTGAGAAGTGTTTGTTATCGTTGGTTTTCGCACCACGGTAGAACCTTTGCCCAAGGCAGGCAAAGGTCAATCGGCTATTTGATATGACAAGAATATATTAGGCGCGCCGGCCGGGGGTTGCCAGAGCGGGGAAGGGGCTGGGGCACGCGAGCCTGCAGACCTGCGCGCCGGCAATAGGGTTTACATCGTTTCGCTCAGCGTGGCGACCATCACCGCCTTGATGGTGTGCAGGCGGTTTTCGGCCTGATCGAACACCACGCTGTGCGCGGATTCGAACACTTCATCGGTGACTTCCATGCCGCCCTGCAGCCCGTATTGTTCCGCCATCTGTTTGCCGAGGGTGGTTTGGTCGTCGTGAAACGCCGGCAGGCAATGCAGGAATTTGACGTTCGGGTTACCGGTCAGTTTCACCATCGCCATATTGACCTGATAGGGTTTCAGCAGCGCGATCCGCTCCTGCCAGGTTTCTTTCGGTTCGCCCATCGACACCCACACGTCGGTGTACAGGAAATCCGCGTCTTTCACCCCTTCGGCAATGTCTTCGGTCAGGGTGATCTTGGCGCCGGTCTGTTGCGCCAGCGCCTGACACTCGGCGACCAGCTCCGGCTGCGGCCAACAGGCTTTCGGCGCCACCAGGCGCAGATCCATACCCGCCAACGCGGCGGCTTCCAGCAAGGTGTTGCCCATGTTGTTGCGCGTGTCGCCGAGGTAAGCGAATTTCACCTCGCTCAAGGGTTTGCCCGGCAGGTGTTCCTGCACGGTGAGCAGGTCCGCCAGCAGCTGGGTTGGGTGGAACTCATTGGTCAGCCCGTTCCACACCGGCACGCCGGCATGGGTGGCCAGGGTTTCCACCAGATGCTGGCCGTAACCGCGGTATTGAATACCGTCATACATCCGGCCCAGCACGCGGGCGGTGTCTTTCATCGATTCCTTATGGCCGATCTGGCTACCGCTTGGGCCGAGATAGGTGACCTGGGCGCCCTGATCGAAAGCGGCAACTTCGAAAGAGCAACGGGTGCGGGTCGAGTCTTTTTCGAAGATGAGCGCGATGTTCTTGCCCTGCAGACGCCGCGTTTCCTTACCCTGCTTTTTGGCCTGCTTCAATTCGGCCGAAAGCCGCAGCAGCGCCAGCAGCTCTGTCGGCGTGAAATCCATTAACCTCAGAAAGTGACGTTTGTAGAACGGGTTCATCGTACTCATTTCCGCATGTCCTGATCGTTTTAATTGAATTAAAATTCACTTTATATGTATGAATATTCAATTTCAACCCCGAAGCAGAAATCTTTCACGTTTATCGTGGCAGCTATGGCGGCGGTGTGTGAAAATAGAAGGAATACAGGCCATTTGACTTGAGGATATAGGCATGGCAAACCGCGAACAGCTGGAAGAACAACGTGAAGAGACCCGCCTGATCATCGAAGAACTGCTGGAAGACGGCAGCGATCCGGATGCGCTCTACACCATCGAACACCACCTCTCTGCTGAAAAGTTTGAAGTGCTGGAGCAGGCTGCTGTCGAAGCCTTCAAGCTGGGCTACGAAGTGACCGACGCCGAAGAGCTGGAAGTGGAAGACGGCACGCTGGTCATGTGCTGCGACGTGATCAGCGAAGTCGGCCTGAATGCCGAACTGATCGACACCCAGGTAGAGCAGCTGTTGGCGCTGGCGGAACGTTGCGGCGTAAACTACGACGGTTGGGGCACCTACTATGAAGATCCGAACGGTGAAGACGGTGAGGATGATGAAGAAGACGGTGAATTGATCGACGAAGATGACGACGGCAAACGCCACTGATTAATGTTGTGGGCCGGCGCAAGCCGGCCTCTCCCGTCGTCTTTCAAGCCGCAGCGTTGTTGTCTGCACTCACTCACCCCAGTGACTTACTGCTGATGAAATACCAATCCCTGTTATCCCCGATTCTAAACTTCCTGCACTGCGAAACGCCCGATGGCTGGATCGACGCTGCGCGGCGTCCGGAAAACCTGCCGCTGTTGCTGACCGACCATATGGTGTGCGAGCTGAAGGCGGCGCAGACCGGCATGTGGCTGATTCGCCGCTACGTGGCGGACAAAGAGAGTGGCGATGCCTTGCTGGCGCTGCTCAGGCCTTACGAGGCGTTTTTGCATGAAGCGCAGGGCGAGCCGGAAGCCTTGTTCCGCCAGGGCCAGTTCACCAGGAAAATCTTGCCGAAAAACGGTTCGGCCTACGGGCAGGATCTGGCGGACAAGATGGTGCTGCTGATCAAAGAAGAGCTGCACCACTTCTCGCAGGTGCTGGAAATCATGCAGGCGCGGCGCATTCCCTACAAGAAAATCACCGCCAGCCGCTATGCCAAAGGCATGATCCGCGAGGTTCGCACCCACGATCCGGCCACACTGATCGATAAGCTGATCTGCGGCGCCTACATCGAAGCGCGCTCCTGCGAACGTTTCGCCCGGCTGGCACCGCATCTGGACGACGAGTTAAACCGTTTCTACGTCTCGCTGCTGCGCTCCGAGGCGCGGCATTATCAGGATTACCTGACGTTGGCCGAACAGATTGCCGGCGGTGACATCAGCGAGCGCGTGGCTCACTTCGGCCGCATTGAAGCGGCGCTGATCCAGACCCCGGACAGCGAGTTCCGCTTCCACAGCGGCGTGCCCGCCGCTGCCTGACCGCCGGGCGCCCGGTTTTCACATCGGCGCGCCCAGCAGCAAATCCACCGCTTTTTCCGCCAGCATGATGGTCGGCGCATTGGTGTTGCCGCTGGTCACCTGCGGCATCACCGAGCAATCGATCACCCGCAGCCGTTCAAAGCCGTGTACCCGCAGTTGCAGGTCGGTCACCGAGTCCTGCGGCGACTGGCCCATGCGGCAGCTGCCTACCGGGTGATACACCGTTTTGCAGAAGTTACGCACGAACTCCTCCAGTTGCGCCTCATCGTTCAGCCATGCCGGCTGCGGCATCAGCAGATCTTTGACGATCGGCTTGAGGGCGGCGGTTTGCAGGAAGCGCAGGCCGAATTTCACCGCGCGCACGCTGCCGGCCAGATCTTCCGGGTGGCCGAGATAATTGGCGTGCAGTTTGACAGGATCGCGCGGATCGCGGCTGCGCAGCAGCACTTCGCCGCGCGCCTTCGGTTGCAGGTAGCCGACCTTCAGCGTGAAGCCGTGAATATCCGGCAGCGGCTCGCCGGGCACGTCGTCCCAGCTGTCCAGCATCGGCAGAAAGTGGATCTGCACGTCCGGCCAGCCGTCGCCCAGGCTGTCGGAGAAGGCGGCGCCTTCCAGCACGTTGGAGGTGAGCACGCCGCTGCGGAACGCCAACCATTCGGTGCTGTGGCGCAGCGCCTGCAGGCCGCGATCGGCGCCGAACAGGCTGACCGGCTCGCGGGTGCTGACGTTGATCGACATATGCAGGTGATCGTGAAAGTTTTTGCCCACCGGCAAGTCCGCGCGCGGCTCGATCCCCAGCTGTTGCAGGTGTTCGCGCGGCCCAATGCCGGACAACATCAGGATCTTCGGCGAGCCTACCGCACCGGCGCTGAGGATCACTTCTTTTGCGGCCTGCACGGTGACTTCGCCGCCGCCGTTCTGGCTATACGCCACGCCGGTGGCGATGTTGCCGTCGAACACCACCCGATGCACCAGCGCGTTCAGTTTCACCACCAGCCGTTGATCGTTACGCACCGCTTTCAGGTAGGTGCGGGCGGTACTGGCGCGTTCGCCGTTGTGGGTGGTGGTCTGATAAAAGCCCACGCCGTGCTGGCTGTCGCCGTTGAAATCGTTGCGGTAAGGCAGGCTCAGCTCCTGGCCGGCGCGGATAAACGCCATGCTGAGCGGGTGGCGGTAGCGGTTCTCGCTGACCGGCAGCAGCCCCTCGCCGCCGTGATAAGCGTCGGACAGGCTCTCGTTGGCCTCGGCGCGTTTGAAATAGGGCAGCACGTCCTGATAGCCCCAGCCGACGCAGCCATAACGTTCGGCCCATTCGTCGTAATCCTGCCGCTGGCCGCGAATGTAGATCATACCGTTGACCGAGCTGCTGCCGCCCAGCACCTTGCCCTGGGCAATTTGCATGCGGCGGTTGTTGGCGTGCGGTTCCGGTTCGGTTTCATACGGCCAGCTTTTTTTGGCGATGATCTTCGCCACGCCGGCCGGCATCTTGATGAACAGGTTATTGTCGTCGCCGCCGGCTTCCAGCAGTAGCACCCGCGCCTGGGTGCGGCGGATCAGCTGCGCGGCCAGCACGCAGCCGGCGGAGCCTGCGCCGACAATGATGTAATCAAAAGCGTTTTCCGACATGACCGTTCTCCGTGCGAATGCGGCATAAGCCTGTCAGGGCAGAGTATCGCAAGGCGGCAAGAGGTCAATTTGTAATCATTAATTTGTTAATGAATATCACAAAAAATATGATAGTTGGTTTTAATTTTTATTCTATCACTTTGATTTTATTGTTTTTATATAAAAAATACAAAATATAACCATGTTAATGATCATGCGTGTCCTGGTTTCAGGCAGGGTTTTGGCGCCGTGGGATAGCAAAAAACGGTAACGAGAGCGGGAGAAACGCGTTAATAAAATCGCTGTGCCTTTGTTTTTTACCGGGAAATTAAATATGGGATTAATCTGATTAGAAAGAAAGTGTCAGGGAAGCGGGGCTGCTATATTATGACGACACTTGTTAGCGGATAATGTATTAATAAATATGGAAATTTCAATTAATAAGTCTAATTATTTAAAAGGGATTGCCATCATTCTGATGTTGGTCCACCACCTGTTCGCCTATCCAGACCGAATTAGCCCTGATATTCCGGTGTATTATATCGTTAGCGGGATCAATATTGAGATGTATCTTGGTTTGTTCGGCAAGATTTGCGTGTCGATGTTCCTGTTCTTGTCCGGTTACGGTTTTTCACTTAAAAAAGACATTTCTTTTAAATATATCTGGGGCAAGCTGAAGAATTTATATATCAGCTACTGGATAGTGTTGTTTATCTTTGTGCCGATCGGCATTATTTTCTTTCCGGGTGAAAGATATTCCCTTTCGCCGTCATTGTTTATTGAAAACCTGATTGGCCTCAAATCCACCTACAACAGCGAGTGGTGGTTCTTCAAACTTTATGTTCTGTTCGTGCTCTCGCTGCCGCTGCTGTCGAAGCTGAATACGACGGCATTGCTGGGCGTGCTGTTTGCGGCTGCGCTGTGCGGCAGGGGATTACAGTATTTCCCTTGGGCGCCGCAGGCGCTGATCGAGTATTGCACCTGGCTGCTGCCTTTTGGTTTTGGCATGGTGTTTGGCCGTACTCAACAGGCTCCGGCGGACTCGTGGTTGGCGAAGCTGATTGATACGTTGGGCCGCACCCATCCGTTGATCTTGCTGGTGGTGACTGTAGCGGTGTTTATCGTCGCCCATAATCCGGGGCTGCTGGTGGTGACGCCGCTGTTTATCATCGCGATGATGAAAACCGCCGACGGGCTGGGCAGCAGGGTGAACAAGGCGGTGGTTGAGCTGGGCAAACATTCGATGTACATGTGGCTGACCCACAGCTTCTACTGCTATTACTTCACCCAGAAACTGATTTTTGCGCCGCGCTATACGCCGCTGGTGCTGCTGCTGTTGATCCTGGTGTCGTACCTCACCAGCCTGGTGCTGAGCCGGATTGAGGTAGCTATCAAAAGCGGGGGGATGAGGGGAAAAGTGCGAGCCTCTGAGTAGGGCCAGCGCATGCGGCGCTTGCCATGACAGGGGACGAACATCTTCGCCCCCTGCCCAGAAGCCAGATTAAAGCGTTTTCAGCATGGTCACTTCGCAGTCGACGTGGCCGGTGGTGCCCATGGCGCAGTCGATGTGTTCGAAGCCCAGATGCTCATACAGCCCGATGGCCTGCGTCAGGCTGGCGGTGGTTTCTAAATAACAACAGCGGAAGCCCTGTTGACGGGCAAACTCCAGCGCCTGCAACGCCAGGCGTTTCGCCAGGCCCTTGCCGCGCAAAACCGGCAGAAAATACATTTTCTGTAATTCGCAAATATCGTCTTCACCGCCCTGCAGCGGGGCAACGCCGCCGCCGCCGGCAATCTGGCCGTCGACTTCTATCACCCAATAAGCGCTGCGCGGCAGGCTGTAGAGCTGATACAAGACGTCCAGATTGGGATCGGAAACGGTATAGCCTTTATCCGCCGTCAAACCGTGCTCGGCGGAGACTTCGCGAATGACGTTAGCAATAGCGGCATTGTCGTCGGCCGTTATTGGGCGCACCAGAAGACGCACTGGGGTTGCTGTTGTCATGTTTACACTCGCCATAAAAAGAACCTGAATAGTTCCGGAATATCATTTTTGGTGCAGACAAAAACGCGCCGGGTTTATACCCTGGCGGCGTCCATGTGGGACGTTGCCTTTCACCTTGTAATAACATCTTAACCGGGCCGGATGCAACGGCGATAAAAAAACAGCGGGGAGATCCCCGCTGTTTTCAACTGTTGCAGCGAACCGACAGATTACAGCGCGGCGATGGTCGCCTGCTGCTCTTGCAGTTTCACTTTGCCTTCTTTGCAGGCCGCCAGACGCTCACGCTCTTTAGCGACGACCGCTTCCGGTGCGCGCGCCACAAAGCCTTCGTTCGACAGCTTGCCTTCGATCGAGGCGATTTCCGCATCCAGCTTGCCCATTTCTTTCGACAGACGCGCGATTTCAGCGTCTTTATCGATAAAGCCGGCCATAGGGATCAGCAGCTCGGCACCGTCCACCAGTTTGGTGACCGATAACGGGCCTTTGTCACCCGCAGGCAGCAGGGCGATAGACTCCAGGCGCGCCAGACGCTCGATAAAGCTCTGGTTCTCCTGCACGCGGCGCTGGGCGTCGGCGTTGCAGTTGCGCAGCAGTACTTCCAGCTGTTTGCTTGGGGCGATGTTCATCTCGGCGCGGATGTTACGCACCGCGGTGATCGCCTGTTTGATCCACTCCAGGTCGTTCAGCGCCTGCGTGTCTTCCAGCGCGGCGTCGTACTCTGGGAACGGCTGCAGCATGATGGTGTCTGCGGTTTCGCCGGTCAGGGTTTTCACGCGCTGCCAGATGGTTTCGGTAATGAACGGGATCACCGGGTGCGCCAGGCGCAGCAGGGCTTCCAGCACGGTGATCAGCGTGTGGCGGGTGCCGCGCTGTTCCGCTTCGCTGCCGTTGATCACGACCGGCTTGGTCAGCTCCAGATACCAGTCGCAGAACTGGTTCCAGGTGAATTCATACAGAATGTTGGCGGCCAGATCGAAGCGATAGGTGTCCAGCGCTTCGCGGTAAGCCTTCACCGTACGGTTGAATTCGGCCAGGATCCAGCGGTCCGCCAGCGACAGCACTTTCTCGCCGCCGTTAAAGCCGCAGTCTTGATCTTCCGCGTTCATCAGCACAAAGCGGCTGGCGTTCCACAGCTTGTTACAGAAGTTGCGGTAGCCTTCCAGGCGCTTCATGTCCCAGTTGATGTCACGGCCGGTAGAGGCCAGCGCCGCCAGGGTGAAGCGCAGGGCGTCGGTACCGTGCGGCTCGATGCCGTTCGGGAACTGCTTCTCGGTGCGCTTGCGGATTTTTTCCGCCAACTGCGGCTGCATCATGTTGCCGGTGCGTTTTTCCAGCAGGTCTTCCAGCGAGATGCCGTCAACCATGTCCAGCGGATCGATCACGTTGCCTTTCGACTTGGACATCTTCTGCCCTTCGTCGTCGCGGATCAGGCCGGTCATGTAGACGGTCTTGAACGGGACCTGCGGTTTGCCGTTTTCGTCCTTCATGAAGTGCATGGTCAGCATGATCATGCGCGCAATCCAGAAGAAGATGATGTCGAAGCCGCTGACCATCACGCTGGTCGGGTGGAAGGTTTTCAGCGCGTCGGTCTGCTCTGGCCAGCCCAGGGTAGAGAAGGTCCACAGGCCGGAAGAGAACCAGGTGTCCAGCACGTCTTCGTCTTGCGTCAGCACCACGTCGGCGCCCAGGTTGTTTTCGCTGCGCACTTCTTCTTCGCTGCGGCCAACGTAGACTTTGCCGTTCACGTCGTACCAGGCCGGAATGCGGTGGCCCCACCACAGCTGACGGGAGATGCACCAGTCCTGAATGTCGCGCATCCAGCTGAAATACATGTTTTCGTACTGCTTAGGCACGAACTGAATCTCGCCTTGCTCAACGGCTTCCACCGCCACTTTCGCCAGCGGCGCAGTGCGCACGTACCATTGGTCGGTCAGCATCGGCTCGATCACCACGCCGCCGCGGTCGCCGTAAGGCACCGTCAGGTCGTGTGGTTTGATCTCTTCCAGTAAACCAAGCTCTTCAAAGGCGGCAACCACCGCTTTACGCGCCGCGAAACGCTCCAGGCCACGGTATTGGGCCGGAATTTCGTTGCAGTAGTCGGTGCAGATTTCGCCGAGCGTGTTGAACACTTCCGCTTCCTGGCGGATATCGCCGTCGAAAGTCAGGATGTTGATCATCGGCAGGCCGTGACGTTTACCGACTTCGTAGTCGTTAAAGTCGTGCGCCGGGGTGATTTTCACGCAGCCGGTGCCTTTTTCCATATCGGCGTGTTCGTCGCCGACGATGCGGATGCGGCGGCCCACCAGCGGCAGAATGATTTCTTTGCCGATAAGGTCTTTGTAGCGCGGATCTTCCGGGTTCACCGCCACGCCGGTATCACCGAGCACGGTTTCCGGACGGGTGGTGGCGACCACCAGATACTCTTTGCCTTCGGCGGTTTTCGCGCCGTCGGCCAGCGGGTAGCGCAGGTGCCACATCGAGCCTTTGGACTCGCGGTTTTCCACTTCCAGATCGGAGATGGCGGTGCGCAGTTTCGGATCCCAGTTCACCAGGCGCTTGCCGCGGTAGATCAGATCTTCTTTGTGCAGGCGGACAAACACTTCGCGTACCGCGTTGGACAGGCCTTCGTCCATGGTGAAGCGCTCGCGCTCCCAGTCGACGGAGTTGCCCAGACGGCGCATCTGGCGGGTAATGGTGCCGCCGGATTCCGCTTTCCACTGCCAGATTTTGTCGATGAACGCGTCGCGGCCATAGTCATGGCGGGTTTTGTTTTCTTCTGCGGCGATCTTGCGCTCAACCACCATCTGGGTAGCGATACCGGCATGGTCGGTACCGGCCTGCCACAGGGTGTTTTTCCCCTGCATGCGCTGGTAGCGGATCATGGTGTCCATGATGGTCTGCTGGAAGGCGTGGCCCATGTGCAGGCTGCCGGTGACGTTCGGCGGCGGGATCATGATGCAGAAGCTTTCCTGGCTGGTATCGCCGTTTGGCTTGAAGTAACCCTGGTTTTCCCAGTGATCGTACAGCTTCTGTTCGATCTCTTTCGGGTCGTAGGCGGTATCGAGATGACTGTTTGTCTTTTCCATTTTATATCGTTGTTCAGTGAGTTGGCGGCGTTGCCGTGGTCAAATGGAAGCCGACGCTGCGATAGGCTTTATATCGGTCGCGCGCCAACTGTTTCAGGGTGTCTTCGTAAGGGACGAAGTCTACCACTTCATGGAAAGCAGTAGCAAAATCTGCAAACTGCGGCAGCAGGGCGATCAGCAGATCCCGTGGGGAGTTGCCGCGCTTGCCGGGCCAGCACAGCTCTACCGGCGCACCGTAGTGCGGGCCTTCGCCGGCCAGGTTGTGCGGCACGAACTGGTGCGGATCGCGCTGCCACAGCGCTTCGTCCAGCCGCTGGGCCTGTTCCTGGCTCTCGCAGGCGATCAACACCCGCTTGCCGGAACGCCAACGTTCGGCGGCAACGGCGCAGGCCACGGCCTCATGCGCGCTGAGCGCGCCTGCCGGTTCTGCCTGTTCGATAAGATAGAACGTTGCCTGTTTCATATAACCCCTTCATCTTTCAAGCTGCAGCTGTGTTGGCTGCCCTCCCTCACCCCAGTCACTTACCGGTGTAAGCTCCTGGGGATTCTCTCGGTTGCCGCCTTGCTGCAACTCGAAAGCTATCGGGTTTATAAAATTGTGCGCCATTACTAAAAATACAAGGGTACAGCATGCTGTACCCTTGAGGGATTATACCTGAATTACCGCTCAGATTTAATCGTCGCCGTTTAACCCAGCGCGGTTCAGTAAAAACTGAGACAGCAAGGCTACCGGACGACCGGTTGCCCCTTTGGCCTTGCCGGAACGCCAGGCGGTGCCGGCGATGTCCAGGTGCGCCCAGCTGTACTTGCGGGTAAAGCGCGACAGGAAGCAGGCGGCGGTGATGGCACCCCCCGGACGGCCGCCAATGTTCGCCATATCGGCAAAATTGGAGTCCAGCTGCTCGTAGTACTCGTCGGCCATCGGCAAACGCCACGCGCGGTCGCCGGCCTGCTCGGACGCGCCGATCAGTTCGTGCGCCAGCGGGTTGTGGTTCGACATCAGGCCGGTGATGTGGTGGCCCAGCGCGATCACGCAGGCGCCGGTCAGGGTGGCGACGTCAATCACCAGCTCCGGATCGAAACGCTCGACGTAGGTCAGGGTGTCGCACAGCACCAGGCGGCCTTCGGCGTCGGTGTTGAGCACCTCGACGGTCTGGCCGGACATGGTGGTCAGCACGTCGCCCGGACGATAAGCGCTGCCGCCCGGCATGTTTTCACAGCCTGCCAGCACGCCGATCACGTTCAGCGGCAGGTTCAGCTCCGCCACTACGCGCATCACGCCGTACACGGTGGCTGCGCCGCACATGTCGTACTTCATCTCGTCCATGCCTTCGGCAGGTTTGATCGAGATGCCGCCGGAATCGAAGGTCAGCCCTTTGCCCACCAGCACGATCGGCTTAGCGTCCGGGTTCGGGTTGCCCTTATATTCCATCACTGACATCAATGATTCGTTCTGCGAACCGTGGCCGACCGCCAGATAGGCGTTCATCCCCAGCTCTTTCATCTGCTGCTCGCCGATGACGCGGGTAACGATGTTGGTGCTGAAGGCGTCCGCCAGTTGGCGAGCCTGGGAGGCCAGGTAACCGGCGTTACAGATGTTCGGCGGCATGTTGCCGAGATCTTTCGCCGCTTTAATGCCGGAAGCCACCGCCAGACCGTGCTGGATAGCGCGTTCGCCGCTGGTCAGCTCGCGACGGGTCGGCACGTTGAACACCATTTTGCGCAGCGGACGGCGCGGCTCCACTTTATTGCTTTTCAGCTGATCGAAGGTGTAGAGCGTTTCTTTGGCGGTTTCTACCGCCTGGCGCACCTTCCAGTAAGTGTTGCGGCCTTTCACGTGCAGCTCGGTCAGGAAGCAGACCGCTTCCATGGAGCCGGTATCGTTAAGGGTATTGATGGTTTTCTGAATCACCTGTTTGTACTGGCGTTCATCGAGCTCGCGCTCTTTGCCACAGCCGATTAACAGGATGCGTTCGGAGAGAATGTTAGGTACATGGTGCAGCAGTAATGTCTGCCCGACTTTACCTTCCAGTTCGCCACGGCGCAGTAATGCGCTGATATAACCATCACTGATTTTGTCGAGTTGTTCTGCGATAGGGGACAGGCGGCGCGGCTCGAAAACGCCGACTACAATACAGGCACTGCGCTGTTTTTCCGGGCTACCGCTCTTTACACTGAACTCCATGCACTCTCCTGAATCTTAAAGACAAAGGCGGAAGCTACGGCTAGAATGACCCAACTCCGTAATGAACTCCCGCCATTGAGTTAACTAACTATGTTAACCTGAACGGCGTAAATTGCTCTGTTTTGGCGACTATAGGCAAGTTCCTATAGGACACCCAAATGCTAGATGTTGTAATACTATTTTAGCTATGACGGTTGCCATATGATGAGAATAAATGGCGGATTAGCGATGAAACTATCGATTTTCCTGCAAAAAGACAAGTTTTCACAGGCGTAATAAGCGTGATCATCATAAGATATCTGGTACGGGAAACGCTAAAGAGCCAAATCGCGATCCTTTTCATCCTGCTTCTGATCTTCTTTTGTCAGAACCTGGTCAAGGTGTTAGGCGATGCGGTGGACGGCGATGTCCCGACAAATTTAGTCCTTTCTCTGCTTGCATTGGGTGTGCCGAAGATGGCGCAGCTAATCCTGCCATTAAGCCTGTTTCTCGGCTTGTTGATGACGCTTGGGCGGTTGTATACCGACAGCGAAATCACCGTTATGCACGCCTGCGGGCTGGGTAAACGCACTCTGATCATCGCCGCGATGGTGCTGGCACTGATTACCTCCGCCGTGGCGGCGGTAAACGTGTTCTGGGCCGGCCCGCTGGCTTCCCGTTATCAGGATGTGGTGATCAGCGAGGCGAAAGCCAACCCGAGCATCGCCGGCCTGGCGGAAGGGCAGTTCAAACCGTCGCAAGACGGCAACGCCGTGCTGTTTATCGGCAACGTCAAGGGCAGCACCTTCAACGACGTATTCCTGGCGCAACTGCGGCCGAACGGCAACCAGCGCCCTTCCGTGGTGGTGGCCGAGCACGGCAAGATCAACCAAATGAAAGACGGCTCGCAGGTGGTGACGCTCGATAAGGGCACCCGCTTTGAGGGCACCGCGTTGCTGCGTGACTTCCGCATTACCGATTTCAACGACTATAAAGCCGTGGTGGGCCACCGTGCGGTCGCCATTGACGGCAACCAGGCCGAGCAGATGTCGATGCAGACGCTGTGGCAGTCGGACGATCCGGACGCGCGCGCCGAGTTCCACTGGCGCCTGACGCTGGTGCTTTCCGTGGCCATTATGGCGCTGCTGGTGGTGCCGCTCAGCGTGGTGAACCCGCGTCAGGGCCGCGTACTGAGCATGCTGCCGGCCATCCTGTTGTATTTGATTTTCTTCCTGCTGCAGACCTCGCTGCGTTCCAACGGCGGCAAAGGCAAGCTGGACCCGATGATCTGGCTGTGGGTGGTCAACGCGGCGTACTTCGCTATCGCGCTGGCGCTAAACCTGTGGGATACGGTGCCGATGCGTAAGCTGCGTGCACGCCTGAGAGGAGCGGCCTGATGTTTGGTGTTTTAGACCGATATATCGGTAAGACGATTTTCAACACCATCATCATGACGCTGTTCATGCTGGTGTCGCTTTCCGGCATCATCAAGTTCGTCGACCAGCTGCGTAAAGTGGGCCAGGGCGACTACTCGGCGCTGAGCGCGGGGATGTTTACCCTACTGAGCGTGCCAAAGGACATCGAAACTTTCTTCCCGATGGCGGCCCTGCTGGGCGCACTGCTCGGCCTGGGGCAACTGGCGACGCGCAGTGAACTGGTGGTGATGCAGGCTTCCGGTTTTACCCGCATGCAGATCGCCGGCTCGGTGATGAAAACCGCTATCCCGCTGGTGCTGTTGACCATGGCGATTGGCGAGTGGGTGGCGCCGCAGGGCGACCAGATGGCGCGCAACTACCGTGCGCAGCAGATGTACGGCGGCTCGCTGCTTTCCACCAAAAGCGGCCTGTGGGCGAAGGACGGCAACGACTTCATCTACATCGAGCGCGTGGCGGGCGAGAAAGAACTTTCCGGCGTAAACATCTACCACTTCAACGACCAGCGCAGGCTGGAGACGGTGCGCTATGCCGCCACCGCCAGCTTTGAAGACGGCGTGTGGAAGCTTTCGCAGGTGGATACTTCCGACCTGACCAACGAAAAGCAGGTTACCGGCACCCAGACGTTGACCGGCGAATGGAAAACCAACCTCACCCCGGACAAACTGGGCGTGGTGGCGCTGGACCCAACCTCACTCTCCATCAGCGGCCTGCACAACTACGTGAAGTACCTGAAGCAGAGCGGCCAGGAAGCCAGCCGCTACCAGCTGAACATGTGGAGCAAGGTGTTCTCGCCGCTTTCTGTGGCGGTGATGATGCTGATGGCGCTGTCGTTCATCTTCGGGCCGCTGCGCAGCGTGCCGATGGGCGTGCGCGTGGTGACCGGCATCAGCTTCGGGTTCCTGTTCTACGTGCTGGACCAGATCTTCGGCCCGCTGAGCCTGGTGTACAACATGCCGCCGGTGCTGGGTGCGCTGCTGCCGAGCATGCTGTTCCTGCTGATCAGCGTGTATATGCTGCTGAAACGCAAGTAGCGGCATTACGGGCAGTTTAAGAAGGCGTGGCCATTGGGTTACGCCTTTTTTGTTTCTGGAGCCTGGTGGGGCGCGGAGCGTGATTACGGCGGGGTAGGCGTTGGCGCGCTGCATGCTGCGCCCACAAAATGGACACAATGTGACCCCTGCGACGATTTTTTCAGCACTTAACTCATTGAACAACGGATAAGTGTTGCATGCGGATCGCTGAAAGGTATAATTCACCCGTTTTCCGCATACTACTTGCAGTGCCGAAGTGGCGAAATCGGTAGACGCAGTTGATTCAAAATCAACCGTAGAGATACGTGCCGGTTCGAGTCCGGCCTTCGGCACCATTAGTATGTTCGAGAACGTCCGTAACAGTCCGTAAGTTACTAAAATTAAAGCCGAAAGGCTTTTTTTTTGGTCTGAATCCGTCCGAGCACATCCGTTGCAATCCGGGTATCGGTGGGGGCATAATTGGGGGCATCTACACTTCGATTGAAAATGTGCCCCCAAAATGAAGCTCAACGCCCGCCAAGTCGAGACCGCAAAGCCCAAAGACAAAACCTACAAAATGGCCGACGGTGGCGGTTTGTATCTTGAGATCACCGCGAAGGGATCCAAATACTGGCGCATGAAGTACCGCCGACCTAATGACAAAAAAGAAGATCGCTTAGCATTTGGTGTGTGGCCGACAGTTACCCTTGCCGAAGCTCGTGGAAAACGAGATGAAGCCAAAAGGTTACTGGTGCAGGGAGTAGACCCAAAAGCCGAACAGAAGGAAGCACTGGCCGAAACGGCAGGGGCATATACTTTCGAAACCATCGCCCGAGAATGGCATGTCAGCAACAAGCGCTGGAGCGAGGATCATCGTTCGCGAGTGCTCCGCTATCTGGAACTGCATATTTTCCCGTATATTGGCGCAGCTGATATTCGTGGCCTTAAAACCAGCCATCTCTTAGCACCGATTAAGGTTGTTGATGCCACTGGCAAGCACGATGTTGCTCAGCGCCTGCAACAGCGTGTTACAGCTATCATGCGTTTTGCTGTCCAGAATGATTACATCGATTCTAACCCTGCCGTTGATATGGCTGGAGCCTTAACGATAACCAAAGCTCGGCATTATCCCGCTCTACCCCCACACCGTTTTCCAGAGTTTCTTGCACGTCTTGGTGCCTACCGTGGCCGTCAGATGACGCGTATCGCTGTAGAGCTTTCATTACTTACCTTTGTACGTTCTAGTGAACTGCGTTTTGCTCGCTGGGATGAGTTCGATTTTGATAAAGCTTGCTGGCGCATACCTGCAAAGCGGAAAGAAATAGAAGGCGTACGCTATTCCCATCGCGGGATGAAGATGAAAGAAGAGCACATTGTTCCGCTAAGTCGTCAGGCGCTGTCCTTGCTGGAGAGGTTGAAGCAGCTTAGTGGTGATAACGAGCGACTTTTCCCCGGCGACCACGATCCCAAAAAGGTCATGAGCGAAAACACGGTGAATAATGCGCTGCGTGCGATGGGATACGACACCAAAACGGAAGTCTGTGGGCACGGTTTTAGGACGATGGCGCGCGGTGCTTTGGGTGAGTCAGGATTGTGGAGCGATGATGCAATAGAACGTCAGCTAAGCCATTCTGAGCGTAATAATGTGCGCGCTGCTTACATCCATACCTCTGAGCATTTGGATGAGCGTCGGTTGATGGTGCAATGGTGGGCTGATTATCTTGATATGAATAAGAGCAAAACAATTACACCTTATGATTATGCACTCACTAGACAGTAAATATTGTCAAAAAAATATTCAAAGATGTTTCACTATCTAAACATGCAATCGGATCTTGATGAATGGCTGTTTTGCTACAATAATGAGAGAGTTCATCAGGGGAAATGTACTGTAGTAGGGCTTTGATGGACATTTTTTGATGGTAAATACATCTTCGATGAGAAAAAAGTAAACTAGATGTCATCTGACAGGTACCTTTTTTAACCGGTAACTGTCAGGTATTAACTGATTAATTTTATTTTTTCTTTATGCTTGCATGAGATTTCTAGAAAGAGAATATTCCTTATAGAAGTCTCTGGTAGAATGTGAAACTGATGAAAGGGTTCTTAATGCTTTATCTATGCCTTCGCTAGAAACTTTATCCTCCAGTATCATCAGCAATTGCGGGGTACTCATGAAAAATAAGCTATGGAATGGCTCATCATCAAGTTGACCGAAATGCTTAAGTTTTTGGATGTGTTCAGATAATTCATTTATATGCTCTTTCCAGTTATCAAGTTTTTTGTCAATCTTTGCATCAGAGCCTTTGAATGTTGCACCCAGAGAATTATTTAGAATTGAACGGATTGTCATTCTGTCTTGAAAACTTCCGTAATCATACAAAGTGAGAGCAATTTTAAATATTCTTTGAGATTTATATATTAGAGGGGGGGAACCTTCAATATTAATCTCGCCATCACATCTTAAAACTCGCTCCGCCTTGAAGCATTGACTTGTGGCGTGAATCAGACCTCCTCCTAAATCAGAAAGAATTGAATAATCAACTCCCGACATTGAAAGTCTTGTCATTCCTTTCTTTTTTATCTCAATGAAAATAATGGAATTTTCAGTTTCAATGGTTAGGTCGCTTTCACCAGAAACCAAGCCATCGTTACTTACAAAATTACCACTGCGATATGCAATACTATAATGTTTTAATTTATCCTTAACAAATTTTTCTATTACATGTCCTAACATAGCATCATTGTCTTTATTTCTTTTCCCGTCAGGGGCAATGATTGCGTTTAACGTGCTGTTAAGAAATGCTAAAGCAGACAATGGCTTTGGTAATAAAAGATAGTTTTCCTTAAATGGAATTAACTGTGTGAAATTATTATCAATATCTGTGCTTTTTGGGGGGAATTCTAATGATTTATTAGGGGTTTGATTGAGAAGAAGATTGTTAATCATCACAGAGGATTTTTTTGTTCCTAAATTTAAAGTTTTTTTTGCTACATTAAAACTAATGTCAGTGATTTGTTTTTCTAAAGATTTATTAAGTAAGGCCAAGCCGCTATTATATATTTTCCCAATTAGGAAGCCATAGCTTCTTACGTTTTTAAATTCAGCCGAGTTTACTAAGAAATCTAGGAGTTCACTCACGTATCCACTATGCATTTGGGCTATGCAAAAAAGGTTGTCAAATACAATTCCGTCAGAAAGGAATCTAGTTAAGCCATGATGATCAACGTACCAAGATTCGTAAGGGGTATAGTCTTGAAGTTCAAAAATAGATACTATATCCGTTAATAACTCAATTAACTCTTGGATATTACTCTCGTTTTCACTATTACCCAAGCTATTTGAATGTTTCGTACCTAGCGCAATTAAATATGCCCATGGTATAGCAGGCAACGGCCGATTACTCCCCATCGAAAGTGATCTAAAAGTATGGAATCTTTTTTGACTAGAGTCATAGCTATTAGAAATACATTCAAAAACCGCATGCAGGATATTACATCCACCAACTGAAACTGCAAGTCTGTCTATTTCTAACGTTAGTTGGTGATGATAAGTTTCGTCAAAATAGAAAACATCTTCTTTTTCAATTATTGGGAATCCTTTTTTTATGATTCTTGCGCAGGACCGGCTGAAGTCAAAATGTTTAGCATATATATCTTCGTAATTCGTGTTTGCTCTCATCAGTATATTAGTTTCTTTTATTTCCCCCAGAACGCTTATGATGTCATCCCATTTAATAGATGAGTAATTACCTTGTTCTTTGGTTTTTGTATTATCCCTTACTCCATCTAGTAACACATTTACATAAGCTATGTAAGGATTCAAAGGCCTTTCATTAACAACGTGCTCATAAATTATCTTCTTTTGCAGATATATTAGCTTTTCACGTACCAGATAGATCTCATCTCCTGAGATGTTTTTCATTTTAACATAACCGTCCTTACTATTTATTTGAGGGTAAGTTACATTGGAAACTCGCTCATCACATAAATGTAAAAATAATTCATAATTCATTTTCTTCTCCATGAAGTTAAAAGAGAGGGGTTACGAGTGTTATAATAATTTAAAGAACCCAAGACTATAATGGTGTCATTAGCATTTTTTTCTTTAGATGCGTTACCTAAACACTAGGTTAGTACTATTTCCTACATGATCTAACTATTTTTACCACTAAATGATGATTCGTAACAGGGTACCATGCTTAACCTTGCACTGAGCTCTTCCCCCCTTAGATTGAAATTCCCGCTAGTGCTCTCAGGTTTATTTTTCGGGGCGCTACCGGTTTGTTCCCCTCTGCATTCGTGCTTGCTTGCCTGCGCGCGCAATACTCCCTCGCCTACGCGCTCTGACTTTATCATGCGCATTTCATGCATGATGCTGAGGCCCTGTAAGCCCTTGTGGCGCGGGGTTTCGGCTGTTTTGAGGGGCTGGGGATTCATGCAAAATCATGCACCCTATGCATGCACGCACGGTTTGAGGCAGGCTAGCCAGAAAAAAGGCTGTTTTCGGGCTTGGGGAAAAGTAAACGCCCCGCAGCAAAATCAGCATTGCAGCGGGGCCAGTTCAATCAATGAAATGTTTTATTTCGGCTATAACGACTGGTTAGGGTATAAGACGAAGGAGTGCACAGCGGGCAACGCATCATGATTTTGCTCCCTTTTACTGCAAGCGCTGGCGTTTTTCCTGCAGTTCGTTAGCAACCTGCATCCGGCGCATTGGACTTCTTCGCAGCTCCGGTAATACCCCGGTTTCTTCCGGCTTCGTCAGCCCGATGTCTTTCAATACTGGGTGCTCAATGCCCTGTAGTGCCGTGGCCGCATGAATATGGCCGCTCAGCGCCCCTAACAGACGCTGTTCAATCGCTTTCATCGGGTCGTTCCCATAGACGCCGTAAGCCTGCTTCGCCAGTGTACAAGCCTTGATAACATCAGGACTGATCAACGCAGCACTGAGCGCGTCCAACGCCTTGCTCATCGCATGTTCAGCAAATGAAGTCAGGGCTGCTTCGTGTGCCGCTACCATCTTAGGGGCTGTGCCCCCGCAACTGAGGTGAAGCTGCATTTTATCCAGCTCCATTTCCTCAATCAGGCCGTCGAATTCCTTCGCCAGTTCCCGCTTGGAAATCCGGCTGTGATGCTGTGCTTGCAGCTCCGGGGTCATTTCCCCGCGTAGCTTACGAAACAGGGGGCGCCACTGGCTTTCGGCTTCATGACTTTCCACTTCCGTGTCTTTCTTCTGTTGATGACAGCGGGCAATCCCCGTAATGACGTCCGTCAGCGCCTGATAGTTTTTGTCGTGGGCGGCGCGGGCATCACGCAGGGCTTGCAGCTTGTCGTTGATGTGCTTGGGTAATGCAGTTGTGCTCATGGGTTTATCTCCGGTGTCAGTCAATGTGAGGCTATTCTGCTGACTGCCGTACAACATCGCCATTCATCCCGGTTGGACTGTCCGCAGGACAACAGCACTGAAAACTGACGATAAAACCATCAACGAGATTTTAGTTTTATATAAAACTATTCACTACTGTTCACTTTAATAAAAAAGGTAAATAAATCAGTAAATAAAGCAGTGAACAGTTTCTCTAAAACTAGTCACCAAGTGTTCACTACTGTTCACCCGGCTAAAAACAGCCTTTTTTCTGGCTAGCCTTTTCTGAATACCTTGGACTGTTTATGCCTATTAATAACTAACCATTCATTGTTAATTCATTACTGCGGTTCTGCCTCTGTTTGCCAATATAGGCCAATATGAGCCAATATATGCCAAAACGTACACTCAATTGAAAATCAAGGAAAAAATCTCGGATACCACACAACATCCCCTTGTTGCCACCCCGCAAAATATTCACATAATAGGGCGCTACCAGACGAACCCACACAGCGCCGGTGAGATCCCACCGGGCATAAACGAGGTAGCATTCCATGCTTGCAGTTGCCACACAGACCCCTTCCACACTCTCGCCCGTCCCGGTTGATTACACGCCACGCGATCGCTTCATTCGTCTACCTGAAGTGTTGTATACCACCGGGCTGTCACGCTCTACCGTCTACGAGATGATGACCCGCAAGCAATTCCCGGCCCAAATATCCCTTGGCGGCAAAACCGTCGCATGGCTCGAATCAGAAATCGAAAACTGGATGGCTGAACGCATTGCCAACCGTCATCAGGGGGCCACAGCATGATGCGGTTAACCTTTGGCCGACACAGCTTTACCCTGACCGATACCGACGCGCTGTTTGTCGCAGAATCCATCCTGTTGCAACGCAAACAGCCGGATATTGCCTTGCCGGAGCACCGCAGCGATAAGCACGGCGTGATCCGCCTGGCCAGCAGCCAGGCCGAGCCACGTTTATTCCGTGCCGTGCCGGTGCCGCTGACCCGCGCTGCCGCCGATACCCGCAACGACCAGCTTACCGACTGTTGATCACTATGCGATCGATTGAACGTCCGGGGGTGCCTTACCGCTTGCCCCCGCGTCCAGCCCTGCGCTATAGTCCCCCCGCTGTCGCACAATCGGCAGCCGGGCGTGGAAACCCGTGTAACTTATTGGCGACACAACACGCGCCATGCGTGTTTTTTTATGTCGTAGCCTTAGTGCGCTCATTTTTTGCACAGTGGTATTTATGCTACTGTGGCTGTCAAACAATGGTGGCTCAGGCGGGGCTGACTTCGGTCAGGCCGGTTTCCAATAAGGCCGGTATTTCCACCCCCGTCTGGGCTACCACCCATAAGCGTGGAAACTTCGGTGGTAGCAATAACCAATACTTATTGGAGGCTGCCACCATGGCTACGACCCTCACCCCGACTCACCCTAAATTCTGTTTCCTGTTTGCGGCTATTCGCCGTACAGCTCTGACGGCAGCCCCGTGCATGCTGCGCACCGTGGCAGATTCCGAACACAGCGCCCGCCGCCTGCTGGCGCGTGACTACATTCTGTCGTTTGCGGGCCGTCTGCCTGTACAGGGGGTGGCATGAATACGCTGGCCACCCGTTTCCACAGTGAAACCTTCTATCCTATTCCGCATGCTGATTTCCTGCGTCTTCAGCATGCACATTCTACCGGCGTGCTGTTCCTCGACATGCTGGACACCCTTGAATCGACCGGCCAGCGCCCGGACGCCGCTCAAAAAGCCGCCTTTGCGTCTGTCATAGCGGTACTCACTGACCAGCTCGGACAGGTCGTAAAAACCTGTGATTCTCACATTCTCGCCAGCATGGAGGCTTCCGCCGCATGAACACCCCACAGTCTTGTTTACCCGTTGAAGTCCGTACCGCCGTTTACCGCCGCGCATTGGCCCATGCCTATCTCGATACCTGCGCCTTTTACCGGGTGAATCCCGGCTACACGCTGGATGAGCTGCAAATGGCGATTGCGATGGACATTGAAGGCTACTTTGTCCGCCAGCACGGCGCAGAGGTGGGCATGGACATGGCCTGCACCATGCTCAGTGACATGGTGCTGCCGGATATTCTGGTGGCGCCGCCGCGCCTGACCACGCTCGGCCAAAAGATGATGGATGAGCTGTGCTGTAGCCGAATGGCCGTCATCTGTAATACCACCGTGCACTGAGGAGGCAAAACAATGACCGCATTAAGCGTTTCTCACACCTCACGTGCTGCTACCGGTCACTGGCCGGTCTTGCTTCCCGCACTGGGCATTCACATTACTGCCGGGGGCCGGGCGCAGCCCTGCCCGGTCTGCGGCGGCAAAGACCGCTTTCGCTTTGATAATCTGCAGGGCCGTGGCACATGGTTTTGTAACCAGTGCGGCGGTGGCGATGGCCTGAATCTGGTCGAAAAAGCGCTGGCCGTGACCGCCAAAGAAGCCGCTGTGAAGGTGGCCGGGGTATTGGGTGAGCCGTCGGGCAATACATTGCCGGAGCACAATCCCCAGCAGGAACAGCAAGACAGGGCGCAGGCGCGAAATAACGCAGCGCAGCAGGCCAGACAACTGCTCGCCAGCGCCCGACAACAGGCCGGGAATAGCTATCTGACCGCCAAGGGCTGGCCGGACACTGACGCCCTGACATTACAGGGGCCGTCATTACGCATGGGCGGTATTACTTACCAGTACGGCGACCTGTTGTTGTCTCTAACTGACAGCGCTGGGGAGGTGGTTAACGTCCAGTTGATTAACGCCGCAGGTGATAAGCGCACGCTGGCCGGGGGGCAGGTGAAAAACGCCTGCCATTTCCTGCACGGGCAGGATAATGCCGTTATCTGGCTGACCGAGGGCTACGCCACCGGCCTGACCGTGCATCAACTGACCGGGGAAAGCGTCTGCGTTGCACTCAGCGCCAATAACCTACCCGCGATGGCGCAGCAGTTACGCACCCACTACCCTGACGCGCTGTTGCTGCTGGCGGCTGATAATGACGAGAACGGCACCGGGCAGGCCCGTGCTGCCGAAGCCGCGCAACTGAGCGGCGGCAAACCGGCGTTACCGTCAGAAACAGGCGACTGGAACGACATTTACCTGCAACAGGGCAAGCTGGCCGCGCTTGCGCAATTGACTGCCTTTAGCCAGCCCAAGCAACCCAGCCCGTTTGATACGCTCAGCGATGCCGACCTGAAAGCCATGAGCGCCAGTGAAAAGGCCGAACTGCTGGCAGAGCACTACCAGCACCTGCTGGCCGTTCCACAGGTCGGTGAAGACTTGTGCCGCTATGAAAACGGCGCATGGCAGGTGTTGCCATACCGGGTGCTTAGCCGCGAAATTGCCGCGCTGTTCCAGAAAATCCGCGCCCCGTTCTCGGCGGCAGGTATCAACAGCATTCTGGACACGCTCCGGCTGATGGTGCCGCAAATGGGCACGCCGGCACGGCACCTGATTGGCTTTCGTAACGGGGTATTTGATACCACCACCGGGCAATTCAGTGCACACCAGAAAACGCACTGGCTGCGTACCGTCAACAGCGTGGACTACACGCCACCCAAGGCCGGGGAAAATCTGGCCGACCATGCCCCGCACTTCTGGCGCTGGCTGACCCGCGCCGCCGGGCAGCAACCCGACAAGCAGGCGCGTATTCTTGCCGCGCTGTTTATGGTGCTGGCGAACCGGTATGACTGGCAACTGTTCCTTGAGGTCACCGGCCCCGGCGGCAGCGGTAAAAGCGTGATGGCCGCCATAGCCAGCCTGTTGGCGGGGAAAGACAACACCACCTCGGCCACCATCGATACACTGGAATCGTCACGGGAACGCGCCTCCGTGGTCGGGTTCTCGCTGATTATCCTGCCTGACCAAGAGAAATGGAGCGGTGACGGAGCGGGTATCAAAGCGATCACCGGCGGCGATGCGGTGGCTATCGATCCGAAATACCGGGATGCCTACTCCACGCACATTCCGGCGGTGATTTTGGCGGTGAATAACAACCCGATGCAGTTCAGTGACCGCAGCGGCGGGGTGTCCCGTCGCCGGGTGATCCTGCCGTTCCCGGAGGTGATACCGGCCAACGAGCGTGACCCGCAATTGCTGGCAAAAATCGCCGGTGAGCTGGCAGTGATCGTGCGCCATCTGATGCAGCGTTTTGCCGTGCCCGATGACGCCCGCGTATTGCTGGAAGCGCAACAGAACTCGGGCGAAGCGCTGGAGATTAAACGCAGCGCCGATCCGCTGGTCGATTTTTGCGGCTACCTGCTGGCAGTCAGTGCGCCTGACGGCCTGTATATCGGTAATGCCAACATTACCCCGGCGAACCCACGCAAATACCTGTATCACGCTTACCTCTCCTATATGGAAGCGCGAGGACACAAGTACCCATTGAATCTGACCGCGTTCGGGCGCGCGGTGCCGCAAACCCTGCGTGAGTATGAAATCGCGCTATTGAAACGCAAGACCAATCAGGGGATGCAGACCAACCTGATATTGAGCGAAGACTGTGAAACCGACTGGCTCCCCAAGTGTGAAATGCGCTAAGCGAATAGCATCACGATCGTTTCCGCCGATCAATACGCGGTTATTGATCTGCCGAACCCATTGGACGCTGTTGTGTGGGGGCACTTATAGTTCCCCTGTACAAACCGCATACACCCAACACCGGGGAACCCCGTAGCGGTGACTACTCAGGCCTGCATTGCAGGCCTTTTCTTTGCCCTGAAACATCTCCCCCGTTATTCACCCGCTGTGCAAACAATCACCGGCTCAGGCCGGTGTTTTGCATTTTTGGGTATGACTGTTCACTGAGAGTGACCAGTCAGGGTAAACTCGTCACCAACTGGTCACTTCTTAATTTATTGTTTTTAAACAACTAAAATTAAAAGTGAACAGTGTGACCAGTTTTTCTATAAATCTTTTTTTAGCCGTATAAAATGGTGTCGAGTGGCTTATGCAATGGATATCGAAAACATAACGTTTTGTGCCGCCACCAATCCAATTTAACAGTCAGTTACTGAATGTTAAATTTTCTGCTCAAACTCATGGGGGGATTAGATTGCAGAACTTTGACTTTATAAATTGGCTTATTAAAGCTTTGCAAAACCCTTTAGGGCAGTTCGTCCTTTTGCCTATTGGGTATGCTTTATTTAGATTCGCAGAATACTTAGTTAAACGAAAAGTTGAAGGAAAAGATACATCAGAAAAGATTGATCAGTACAGTAAACTTTTAGATCTAAAAGAGAAGCTTGTAAAAAACAAAGTCACTATAAAAGAATTGCAATCACTCAGAACGGAAATGTTTGAAAATGATATTGACAAGGCATTAATTATTTCCACCCAATTTAACGAAAAAGCCAAGCTTTTAATAAGAAATATTGACAATATCAACGGTGAGAATAAAAACGAAAATTCAAGTTTCATTAATGAACCACATCTAACGCAAATTGATATGAATTCAATATCACATCAGAAAGTAAAAGATGCTGAGGAATATCTAAAAGATATTATAGGTCGATTAACACAAGATCTTTCATATAAAAACATAGAGGCACTTAATACTTCTCAGGTCTCATGGATAAAGTTTAGGGATGATGAAGTTTCTAGAGAGACGCTGAAGTGGGAAGGTGGCTCAATATTACCGCTTATGAAAAATGTAAGGCTTGAGGTTTTGACTCGTGAACGTATTGCTTCACTCGAAAATGAATATTATGAACAGGGCAACTTACTAGTTCCTGAGATGACTAAACCAACGCCAACCAATTTATTCCAATATATTGAAGTTGGCCTTGCAAAAAATAAGGCAGAGGTTTTTTTAGGGGAACCATACAAAATTGAAAGTGACACTTGGTATTATAACTATAAAGAAACTCAACTTCAAATCAGTTTTGATGAAGAAAAAGCTATAAGTCAGGTTATGTTGTTACTTAGGCATGGGCATATAGTTTATTGTGCAGATGCAATAACAAGCATCCCTCTTGGCCAGTTAACCTTTCAAGATTTGATAGATAATGAAAGCTCAACTATTATAGCTCATGAAGCAACTATGCGTACCGAAACTCTTTACTCTTGGCAACGTATAGGTCCAGCAGGAGCATGGGATAATTATTGCTTTGGTACAACAACGATTTTTTCGGGTATAGGCCAACTTGAGGATGTATCTTTCGAGTGGGATTGCAACCAAGATGTCCTTGTTAGCCCCCCAAAAGACATTAAAATAAACTGGGTGGGTAAATCACGGACAACTATTGATTACCCATTCTTTAATTACTTTATAAGTTAACTTTCTGATTTATTGACTCTTGCATTTCACTACCTGTTGTTTATGTTGGTACGTGGCTACCAACGATGGTCTTCGGGCGCGCTGTGCCGAAAGCCTGCGTGAGTATGAAATAGCGCTGTTGAAGCTCAAGACCAATCAGGGGATGCAGATCAACCTGATACGGTGTGAAGCTGACAGGCCTCTCAGGTGTAATATGCCGAACTCATTGGGCGCTATTACGCGAGGCCGCTTATAGTCGATCTGTATAAATCGTATACACCCAACACCGGGGAACCCCGTAGCGGTGACTGCTCAGGCCTGCATTGCAGGTCTTTTCTCTGCCTGAAATCTCTCCCTGCCGCTCATCTACAGCGCAATAAATCACCGGCTCAGGCTGGTATTTTGCATTTTGGGGCTGACTGTTCACGCCCAGTGACCAGTCAGGGCAAACTCATCACCAACTAATCACCAGTTAATTAATTGTTTTTAAACAACTAAAATAAAAAGTGAACAGTGTGACCAGTTTTTCTATAAATCTTTTTTTTCAGCCTCCAAAAAAGAGAACGCTGTGTTCAGAAAATACCCGCGACAATTTATGCTTAGTTGCGCTTCCGGTTTGGGTTCGTAGGACGGAACCTAACCGAAATCTTTTATCTGATTGAATACTGGTCGAAAATGTAGGAGGGAATGATCAATTTTCTGATGTATCACGGAATTTATACTGGGGGCACAAAAAGGGGCATATCCTCGAATGAGATATAATTATTTCATATATTTCATTGTGTTACGTCGATGTTTGAGTCCGGCCTTCGCACCATTAGTACAGCGCGAACAAGAAGCCACCGAAAGGTGGTTTTTTTGTGCCTGAAATCCGCCCCGCGAGTTTTCCTCATCTTACCCAGACTTATCTTCAGTACATAACCTTCAAGCGCCTTGAGCTGATGAGTGACATCATCGCTAGACACTATCCGGGAATGCTGGCAGCAGGGTAAGTTAAGTGTCGTATGTTTGCTGTAAAAATGTCGTATGTTTGCTATGATGAAGAAATGACCAAAGGAGGATAACATGACCATAAAAGCTCGTATTCAGTCACGACTGAAACGCTCAAAGCGTTATGTTTTCACTCGTGACGATTTCAAAGATCTTGCTGGTTACGATCAAATTGGCAGAGCACTGCGTGAACTGGTGAAGGAAGGACAGCTGTTGAAAGTAGGCTATGGCGTCTATACCAAAGCGCGGCAAAATGTGATTACCGGCAAGTTGATGCCTGCTGCTCCCGGAGGTTCTGCTGCGGTAGTGATTGAGGCGTTGGAACGTCTGAACGTGGATTACCGCTTGGTTGGAGCAACAAGCGCCTATAATAGTGGTAAATCCACTCAGATCCCCGCATCACTGGAAATCAAAACCTCACCACGTTTTAAGAGAACGTTGTCAGTAGGGAACAGTAAATTAAATGGATGATTTAACAACGCTATTCCCAGATGTTGCCGATGCTCTGGGCATTGAATCAGTTGCAATTGTAGAGAAAGATTATTACATCGTTGAGTTATTGCGATTGCTCCAGCCTCTGGCCTTTGATACGCATCAACTGGTTTTTGCCGGTGGAACGGCATTGTCAAAAGCGGGGATATCTTTGAACAGGATGTCGGAGGACGTGGACATTAAGCTTGTCCCTGTCGCCGGTTTTTCCCAGCAATATTCCAGAGGTCAGCGTAAAAACATCCGTAAGGGTATTATTCAGATCATTATCGAAACGATTGCAGCCTCTGGTACGTTTCGCCTGGATGAAGAGTATCCAAAGGTTACTCGTGATGAATATCGCTATAATGAAATTCCGGTGCGCTACCCGCAGGAATATGCACAAATTCCCTGCTTAAGGCCATTTATCAAACTGGAACTAATGGAAACAGATTTGCTTGAGGTTGCGGAAAACCGCGCTATTAGTTCATTGGTAATGGATCTAACAAAGAAGGGCGAAGTAGTGGGGGCTTTCCCCTGCGCAACTATCACCAGCACGCAGGCTGAAAAGCTGATTTCGATGATGCGTAGAACGGCTGCAAGCATGCGTGATGTGGAGCGTGCAGTGGATGAGTCACTGGTGCGTCATATCTACGACAATTTTTGTATAGTTAGAGAAAAAGGTTCTGACGTTCCTGTTTTGAAGCACTTGGTGCAGGAATGCATTGAGCAGGATATTGAACGTTACGGTGCCCAGTACCCTGAATTCTGCGAATCGCCTGTTGAAGAGCTGAAAATGGGGCTGGAAGAACTGGCGAGCAATCCTGTTTATAAGGAACGCTATCTGCAGTTTGTTACACCAATGGTATTCGGTGAAAGCCAGGTTTCCTGGGAAGAGGCCTATACCTGTTTTCGCAAGACGGCATTGGATGTGGTTGATGCATAGCGCCAGAGATATGTTCGATTGTTAGTATCTTCCTGGGCAGGGCTGGCCCGATTCGAGTCCCAAACTCAACGATTTAATGTGTTGGTATCGATGTTGGTATCGATGTTGGTACATTATCTAAAAGTTATTTTTAATTTTTTAAAATCAAATGATTAATCATTATGTGCGAGTCCGGCCTTCGCACCATTAGTACAGCGCGAACAAGAAGCCACCGAAAGGTGGTTTTTTTGTGTCTGCGATTTGCCCCGCGAGTTTTCCTCATCTTACCCAGACCTACCTTCATCAGCGGATTACTGCACCTCGTAACTTGGTAGGCTTGCCCTCCAGGCCCTTGAAACGCGCCTTTTTGCCAACGAGGTGCTGGACTAACGGGAAGTGATGCTTATCATGTTATCGAGACTACAGATCCAGAGAGCGTGCTATGCAACATATCATTGAAGGTTTCCTCAACTTCCAGAAAGAGATTTTCCCTCAGCGTCAGGAGCTCTTCCGCAGCCTTGCCTCCAGCCAGAACCCTAAAGCGCTTTTTATTTCGTGTTCTGACAGCCGCCTGGTACCCGAGCTTGTGACTCAGCAAGAGCCGGGGCAGCTTTTCGTTATCCGTAACGCAGGCAACATCGTTCCTTCCTTTGGCCCGGAGCCGGGTGGGGTGTCGGCGACCATTGAATACGCGGTGGTGGCATTGGGCGTCTCGGATATCGTGATTTGCGGCCACTCGAACTGCGGCGCCATGAAGGCGATAGCTTCTTGCCAGTGCCTTGACCCGATGCCAGCTGTGGCCCACTGGCTGCACTATGCGGACGCGGCAAAAGCGGTGGTAGAGAAGAAAACGTGGGATAGCGAAACCGACAAAGTTAACGCTATGGTTGAAGAGAACGTTATAGCCCAGCTAAATAATATTAAGACTCACCCGTCCGTTGCTGTTGGTCTGCGCAACAACGGCCTGCGTCTGCACGGCTGGGTGTACGACATCGAAAGTGGCGAGATCCGCACGCTGGATAAAAATACGAAGAATTTCGTTTCGCTGGCGGATAACCCCGAAGTTCACTTCGAATAACGTGATGCCTGGCCTTGGCGATGAAATTGAATCCACGTTCCGGCGTGGATTTTTTTATGGATAGCTCTCATTAGCTGAATGTCATTAATAATGTTCTTTATCTGTTTAGAACGCCGAACGAAGCACGGGAGATAGCCGATCTCAGGTTGAATGAATACAACAGTGAGTGACCTCATGAATCCCTGAATAACCTGACGCCGGAAGAGTACCGGCTGATGGTTGAAAAACCGGAAATATCAAAAAGTGCGTGGAACGAAACCGGGCGTGCTTACAATCGCACCATTCGTAAAATGCGAACAAGAAGCCACCGAAAGGTGGTTTTTTTGTGCATGCGATCCCATTCTGGCAACTTTCCCTCATTTTTCTTTCAGTATAACTCAGTCTGTTCAACCCGTATGCAGGCTACCGTTGCGGGAGCCAATTGGGGGCTTTCTGATAAATCCCTCAGGCTTATCTTATTGACGTAATGAGTTAAAAAAGTTTTATCTCTTCTTCTTTTGAACAGGGAGTTCCAGAATCGAACATAAACAAGAAAAGATAAAACGGGCGTTAACACCTGGCGAAGTTAATCTGGCACGTTCGTGTTTGGCAGCATCAAAGAAGCATGTGGGGGCGCACCAGAGGGCTTCTCAGTTGGGATGTGAGTTATCAATATCGGCTCGATAAACCATTACTGAGCCACTACAGTATGGAGCAGCAAGCATCGATAATTGCAGGCTATTTCAACCTCAAGACGTTTGGCGTCAGCGACTTCATCAGTTTATATGGTAGGAATTACGCAGGGATAGTAGACAACAATACATTGTCAAAATGTCACCCATAATCAGAAGTGCAGGGCTACCACTATGAAAAAATTTTCCTTGCTCTTTCCTCCCCCCTTTTATTTCTGCTTGCCCCATGGGGTCAGAGTTTACTGCGAGTCCGCTCAGGCGACGGTTGCAGGAAATAAAATTTGTGTGTTTGTAGGTGAGAATGACTTGCGGAAATATGAGTCTATTTTAAAAGTCCGTATATGGAAGATTGGTAACGATAGCTATGTCTATGAAAAGGCATACGTGAATAATCCTATAAAAATCAAGTCCGATAAGTGTATTCCAGATATTGGTGATTTCAATTTTATTCCTGTGGTAGGATATGGAATTAGCGTTAGCACTCCACTTAACACTTATATGACGAATTTTATTGTTTGGAAGAGTGGTATACTAGGGGGTATTAGTTTTGTGAATTTATATAGTTAAGTTATTTACATGGTAATATAAATAGGAGTATGTGATGGAGTTAATTAATATTGTGGTTAGTCCTTTTTTAGAGTTGTTGAGGGGATTGCAGTCCAGTGGAGAGTTATCGCAATGGCAGGTGTTTTTTACTTTTTTTTCTTCAGTTCTTTTACTTGTTATTTTCTTAAGAATTAAAACGATTCTAGGTTTTATGAGGAATATGAAAAATAGTCGATTTGATGAGCTGAAATACCTTTATCAATTTTCAGATGAGAAGAGCATCGAGGCTAGGTGCATTAATATAGAAATAAATAAGATAGTGAGATACCGTGTGTGTGGTGTTAGTGATGTTGCTACACAAAATTTGATTTTTAAAGTGTCAGAAAAAAATAGTGATGTAATAGCGCCTTCTTTTTTTAAGAAGTATCGTCTATGGATAGAGAGCAAAGATGGTTTTTTGATTTTTAAGCAAGGTGCTATGTATTGGATTGAGTGTACTATTTTTGTCGTTTTTGCATTGCAGTATATTATGTTTGCTTTTTTGTTTTTATTTTATTCTATCTATTTTGGTGATGCATTAGCATTATGGAAACATGTCTTGATTTATACGATGGCAGTAATTCTTATTATTATGTTCGACTCGTTTTGGAAAATGGTACCAACGCGTAAAGAATGTCATCTTTTGAAAGATGTGCTTAGCAAGCAGTTCGAAGACACTTGTAGCGATCCTGAGCCTGCGGATAAGTCTGCTCTATAGCTATGCGCGCCATTAGTTATCACACGAGCAATAATCCGTCTCAAGGTGGTTTTTGCTCCTAAAATTCGACATATCCCTATTTATATTCAATATGTTACGGATATTTATCCGTGATAGAGGATATGCTCACTTTTACCCCCTGTAGCGGATAATATTTGCTTTATCCGTTATAGGGGATAATACTCATTTCATCCGCTTGGGAGGATAAAATGAAAATCACCTCGGCAAAGATGTTGGCGCATGCGCTACGCAATGAACGTAAAAAGCGTAACCAAAGCCAAAGTAAAACTGCTGACAGCATTGGGTTAAAGCAGGCCACGGTTTCCGCGTTTGAAAACAACCCGGACGGCACCCGGCTGGAAACGTTGTTCAAACTGCTTGCTGCGTTGGATTTAGAGCTACAAGTGACTCCGCGCGGTAAGCCGGTCGATCCCAAAACCTGGGATCAGGAGTGGTGAGCATGGAAAAGCTACGTGTGGTGCTGAATGGCACCCTTGTTGGGACGCTGGAAAAGCATGCGGGTGGCGCGATGTCGTTTGTTTACCACGAAGAGTGGTTGGCACAAGCCGGCGCGCGCGCCATATCGTTATCCCTGCCGCTACAACCAGAACCGTTCCGCGGTGACGTGGTGTATAACTTTTTCGACAACCTGCTGCCGGACAGCGAGCTTATTCGCAGCCGCCTACAGGCGCGTTTTAGAACGGCAACCAAACAGCCTTTTGATCTGCTTTCCAGCATTGGCAGCGACTGCGTGGGTGCGATCCAGCTTTACCCTGAACATGCCGATGTGGCCCCGGTCAAGCAAGTGAACGCCGTGCCTGTCAGTGATGAAGAAATAGAGCAGCTTCTGCTGGGGTACCGCGAGGCGCCGTTGGGCATGGAGGCGGGTACTGATGATTTCCGGATCTCTCTAGCCGGTGCGCAGGAAAAGACCGCGCTGCTTTGGTTCGGCAATCAGTGGTATCGGCCACAGGGGAGTACGCCAACCAGCCACATCATAAAACTGCCCATTGGGCATATCGCGCATAACAATCTGGATCTCAGCGAAAGCTGTGAGAACGAGTGGTTATGTTTACGCATTGCAGAACAGTTTGGCCTGCCGGTAGCGCAGGCTAAGTTGGCGCGTTTTGGTGAACAAAAGGCTTTGATCGTTGAGCGTTTTGACCGACGTTGGGCGCGGGATAACAGCTGGCTGATTCGTTTGCCGCAGGAGGATTTCTGCCAGGCGTTAGGTATTGCCCCTGTGCTGAAATATGAGGCTGATGGCGGGCCCGGTATTGCGGCTGCGATGCAACTGCTAATGGGTTCTCAGCAGCCATTACTCGATCGAGACATCTTCTTTAAAAGCCAAATCGTCTTCTGGATGCTGGCGGCCATTGATGGACATGCCAAAAACTTTAGCCTGTTCATTGAGCAGGAAACGGCCTATCGAATGACTCCGCTTTACGATGTGCTCTCGGGTTACCCATTTATGCATGCCCGTGGCATTGCACCACAGAAAGCAAAAATGGCCATGGCCGTATTGGGGCAGAGTCGCCATTACCGTTGGAGCCAGATCTTGCCCAGGCACTTTACCTCTACCGCGAGAACTGTGGGGTATTCCGAAGAGAAAACGCTGCAGGTGATGACTGAGCTGAAAGCACAAACAGAGCAGGCGCTCGCTAATGTGGAAGCGATGTTGCCGGACGAGTTTCCTCGTTCTGTGAGTGATGCAATTTTTGCCGGGGTTCGGCGGCAGGCTGAGAGGTTGCCGGGGTAGGGCCAGTCCAGTACAAGCTGTCCTCTCTTGCAAATTTGAGGTTTATCAGTAGCTCTATCGTAAAAGGATGGTCCATAATAGACTCAAGGTGTCAAATCCACATGGTTACCTTCATTTCCCAACTCAGTTGCTAGGATTCCCCGCACCTGGATCATGCGTTAGACTCCTGATGTACAGTCAACATGGGAGATTGCCCATATGATAGTACTTCAAAGGTCTTACATAGCATCACTGTTGTTGTGTTTAAGATGTTTACCCAATTGACTCATAGTCAATTTAACCTTAGTTGAGCGTTCTGAACTCGAATGGACAAAAAAAATTGTGAAGTTAAACCTGTTGTTGTCGATTTATTCGCGGGAGCGGGTGGGTTCTCGCTTGCTGCTATCGAGGCAGGCTGTTCAATCGCAGTTGCTATTGAGAACGACCCTTATGCGGTGGAAACCTATAAGGAAAATCTGCTCAAATATGAAGCCGCTAGAAAGGTAAAGGTCTTAGACAACAGTATATTAGATTACATTCCTGAAACCGTTCGTGCTGAAAATCTTGGTGATGTTGAATGTGATCTCCTCCTTGGAGGGCCACCTTGCCAGGGTTTTTCGACACATCGGATATTAGATGCGGGTGTGGATGACCCCCGTAATCAGTTGGTTCTTGCCTATTTTCGGTTCGTCAAAGCGTTTCGCCCGCGCATTTTCCTTATGGAAAATGTGCCTGGAATTCTTTGGGAACGCCACAAATCTTATCTTGATAAATTTTATGAAGAAGGTAAGAAGGCTGGTTACCAAGTACTTGATCCTATAGTTTTAGATGCCCGCGATTTTGGCGTACCGCAACGAAGAAAGAGAGTCTTCATCTTGGGGATTAGAGATCACCAAGACGTGCAGGGCTTCGTTTGGCCCCCTGAGGCGACCCACGTTGCACCAGGAAAGGCTGTGCTGGGTCAAAAAACCTGGGTTTCTTGTGCGGATGTCTTTAAGTCTGCTCCTAAAGGGGACGAAAACGACATCCATATGAACCATGGCTCTGAGTTGGTGGATGCATTTCGTAATACTCCCCCGAATGGAGGAAGTCGCAAGGACTCTGGTCGTATTCTTCCGTGCCATAAAAAACATGACGGGCATAAAGACGTATATGGTCGAATCAATCCGGCAGAACCCGCGCCAACAATGACTACGGCATGCATTAATCCATCAAAAGGACGCTTTGTGCACCCGACAGAGCACCACGGTATTACGCTAAGACAAGCGGCAAGGATCCAGACATTTCCTGATAGTTTCACTTTTATTGGGGGGCTTACTGCCGCTGGCCGACAAATCGGTAATGCGGTTCCGGTTGAGCTTGGCAAGCACTTGATCCAATATATTAAAACCTATTTGATTGATAAATCATTTGACCAGGCGCGAGTCGACGTACCAACTAGCGCCGAAGAACACGAAACTGAGAAAGTATGATTGAAACACTCGCTTTTCGTACCCAGGCCAGAACGGTTGACCACTTAGGACGCGAACAAATTGCCGACTGCCCTACGGCAATTTCGGAGCTTTGGAAAAATGCCTACGATGCATATGCGCGCAACGTAAGCCTCCATATTTTTGATGATTCCGAACCTGTGGCCGCTGTTTTCGATGATGGGCATGGCATGAGCTATGATGATTTCGTCAACAGATGGCTTGTTGTTGGCACAGACTCTAAATACGATAACAGTACTCAGGATAAGGATGATCGGGATGGTTTGCCAAAGCGAACCAAGCAAGGTCAAAAAGGTATTGGCCGCTTATCATCAGCGAATCTTGGGCCGCTTCTCCTAATCGTTAGTAAAAGAAAAAATGCGGACTTTGTTGCTGCACTTATTGATTGGCGCATTTTCGAGAACCCGTATCTGGTCTTGTCAGATATTGAAATTCCGGTGACTCAATTTTCCGACAAGGCTGAACTGTTTCAACTGCTCCCCCGCTTATTTAATCGTTTGAGGGAGAATCTTTGGGGCAGTGCTTCGGATAAAAGTCGAGCGAATCGTTTGATGCTTGCTTGGGAAACATACGATAAGGTTATTCAGGAAGGCGATCCCCAAGCAGGAAAACCATCTGAGCTTATTGCGAACACAATTATTAATGCGCGGTTTGAAGAAAAACATTTGCAGCCTTGGTTGGTTTGGAGCGGAGAAAGAGAGCACGGAACAGCTTTAGTTGTATCTGACATAAACTACGATCTTAGGGCACAATTACCATCAATTAAGTCGGATGCTAATGTTAAAAATATTCGACGGGCATTTATTTCCACCCTTTATGCATTTACTGACCCTTACGTTGTAGTTGATGCCAGCGAGTTTAATTCTTTCGACCCTGAATTTTCTTATGAAGTGAAAACATGGTCCGGTGGATTTTCTTCTGCGATTGTGGAAGATGAGCGGGAAGCTATAAACCGCGAAGTCACCGAAGAAATGGAACATGTTCTTTCCGGAAATATTGATGAGGATGGTGTATTTCGTGGGCAGGTTAAAGCATATGGAGTATGGAGAAAGTTTGGTTCAGATTACAAAATTTTTCCGCCAAGAGATTTAGCTATTCCGAAGGGACCGACCACTTTCATTGGGCCATTTAGCCTACATATTGCAACCTTTGAACAAATGAGGGTTAATTCAACCCTGTCAGATGCGGATTTTACTCGCTTTGATGGACTTGCGAAGCAACATAGTGGTTTTCTAATCTTTCGCAATGGATTACGAGTGCTTCCTTATGGACGCGAGGTCAATGATTTTTTCGAAATTGAAAAGCAGCGTAGTATTAATGCCGGGCGAGAGTACTGGAATGCTAGGCGTATGTTTGGTCGTATCGCAATATCGAGAGAACAGAACCCTAATCTGCGTGATAAGGCTGGACGTGAAGGTTTTATTGACAATCGTGCAGCCAAGATGTTGCGAGAAATTGTGAAAAATATTCTTAGGCGCGCAGCCTACGAGTATTTTGGAAGCAGCTCAGCTTTAAGAAAGGAACTTCTCCCTGACATTCAAGCTCTGAATGCAAGAGAAAGGGCCGAAAGAGAACGTAAAGAACTTTCGAAGATGAATGCGAAGAGGTTTCGTTCTCGCTTAAAGAGAAACTTACCGCTTTTGGCAGCGATATTCGATGAAACGCAAAATATAGACTTCAATACTCAAATTGACGACGAACAGGGACTTGAAGATGCTCAGACGTTGATCAGTGAGTTGAATGCTCGTTTAGCTGATTTACGAATCGTAGGTGCACCAGCAAAGCTCGGTATTACCGAAGATGATTATCGCTCATTTAGAGTTATGTATGCTGAAATACTAGATCGCATCCGGGCGCTTGAAGAAAAGCGCGCTACTGCTATTGAGAGGATCAATCCCGCACATCCTGAAGAGATTGCCCAAAAGCAGCTTAATAGTCACGCTAGTCGGCTACAAGCTCGTTTGCGTTCTTGGCGGAAGTCTATTGATGTCCTACAAAGTACAGAGAGAGACCGAGTTACTGCATTATTCGATGAGCGTAATAAAACGTTTCATCATGAGGCGATTCCACTTGTCGAGCAGGTTCGGTTGGGGCTACTCGGTCTTGACGAAGCTTTGGAGCAGATGAAAATACTGCACGCCAAGCTTGATTCGGAGAATGAAGATACCTTCCAGTCCTATTTGGATGCTCTTGAGTTGATGAGCGAAAATATCAATATCGAGCTTATTGCGCGACAAGGGACGGCCGACAATATTGCTTTACGTGATGATCTGAATCGTCTTAATCAAGTTGCTCAGCTTGGAGTGACTGTCGAAATATTAGGTCATGAACTAAACAATAATGAGCGTATGCTCCGAGAAGGTATTAGACAAATTCGGGAGTCAGGGGATATACCAGGTACTAATTTGGTTGTGGAAGGTTTTGAGGCTCTCAGTCAACAGCTTGAGTTCCTTTCTCCGCTGAAGCTTTCTGGTAGCCGAACTCGTCGGCAGATTTCAGGGAAAGAAATTGAAAGTTACCTCATCAATTTTTTTGATGTTGTTATGAAGAATAGAGCAATTAAAATATATTCATCTGATGAGTTTCTTGCATTCTCAATATATGAACAACCATCTCGATTGTATCCAGTTTTTGTGAATCTTGTGAACAATAGCGTTTATTGGTTAGTGAACTCTGGTACGTCTGACCCAAAAGTATACCTCTCAGTTGAAGAAGAGAAAGTTATTGTTTCTGACAATGGTCCAGGTATTAATCCAGTAGATCAAGAAAACCTATTCAAAATGTTCTTCACACGAAAATCGAGTGGAGGAAGAGGCATTGGGTTGTACCTGTGCCGAGTAAATTTGATGGCGGGTGGGCATTCGATTGAATATACCACAGAGCGTAAATTTAGACGTCTAGAGGGCGCTAATTTCGTAATCGATTTCAAGGGGGCCGACTTTGGCTAAGGAAAATACTTTTGAGGGTTTGGTCCGAGAAGCGTTTATTACGCCTCTGCGCTCTGTATTAATCGTTGATGATCAATACCCGACATGGGAAGAGATTTTTAATTCAAGGATGACGGGTGAGAAACATTCAAAAAAAATAGAGGTTAGTTCCGCTAAAAAGAAATGGCATGATCCCGCGACTGCTGATGAGGTTATAAGATTGATCAGCGAGTTTCGTAGTCAAAACCCTGGTTTCATTATTGATATTCATGATGGAGTTTCAGAAAAAACCTCAGAAAAAACAGCAGGGAGCGAAAGTCCTAACCAACTAGCTGACCATTTGCACCAGTCAGATTTGCTAATCTTAGATTATAATTTAGAGGGTGCTGAAGCTGGGACTGGTGGAGACTCTGCCAGGAAAATTCTAACATCAGTATTGAATAATCAACATTTTAATTTGGTAGTGGTTCATACTAGCGAAGATCTTGAAAAAACTATACATGAGTGCCTTCGAGCCCTTATGGAAAGTTGTACTTCGAAATATGATGAGCAACGTAATGAAAAAATTGATGAGCTCGATGAATTAATTTCTGGTAAAGAAGCTGCTGATGAGTTCGATCGTAGTCATATTGAACATAAACTCGACATGGCGACTTATATTCAGGCGCGGCACCCTGATGGAGGTTTAGCTTCAGGACTGGGTGAGTTTATGCGTGGTAAAGGTGCATATTTTGAGCTCAGTGAATGGGCTGAGGAATTAAAGTTAGCTCAATCGGAAAAGAAAACTTTCTTTTACTGGGCTATACGTGTTTTTGAAAAGCGATATTTGAATGATTTCACAGATACTCCACCTAAAGGGTTGGAGTGGCATATTTCCGCGGCCTGCAAATGGTTACGAACTTCACGCGGATTTGTATGTTTCGTGAGTAAAGGCCCAGAAAATCTTTTGCACGAACTGCAAAGTGCACTTGTTGATTGGAAGCCAACGCCATCTCGTTTGCTTTCGGCTAAATATCGTCATGAAATTAGCCGAATAGGGGCGGAAGTTGAGGATGCATCTTTAAGGCAGAGGCATGCTTTTGCCAAGTTTTACGAGACAATACGAAAACCAGGTAAGGAGGATCTTCCTGGGGCGCAAATTGAGCTTCTTCGCCACTACAAATTAAAAGATCATGTTTCTCGCCAATCTGAAATGCTATCTTTTTTGGTCGAGGAAAGTGTTGCTGATTTCGGGAAGAGAATTTACGCTACCGATGAATTAACAGGTTTCACTTTCCATGGGCACTATAAGGTAAACTTAAATAATGATAAGGATAAAAAAGAGGCTATCAGTCAATACAATCGTTATGTTTGTTGCCTACCATCGAGAGATGATATTTCTGGAGAAATAGGATCTGAACAATTAGATAGTGGTCATATTTTTAAGTTAGAGGATACTTGGTGGGTGTGCGCGACTCCAGCTTGCGATTTACAGCCAGGCCAAGGAACGATTGCTTTTAAAAAAGGCAGTGACTCAAGCTTGCGTCCGTTTACCGCGATAAAGTTATATCCAGTCACGAATTTAGATGAATTAACTTATCAACACATCAATAGCGGCTCTTATTGTTATGTTGAGTATGATGGGAAAATATTAGGGCTAGGAGTGAAGTCGCCCAAAGACGACTCTAGTACTCCCGCAATTCAGAAGGTCGAATGGCGCGCTTTTGTTGCACAACGTGGTGGGATAATTGAAGGTGGAAAACTTTCTTTATTGGAGTTGCAGCTTGAACTCGATGATTTGAAAATCAAGAGTGATAATAAGGAAGCTGAGGTCGTTGCAAAGCTAAGGTATGAATATGCACTCAACTATATTCAGCGTGTTGGAGTAAGTGTAAGCCGTATTGGCCTTGGATATGTGGCTCCATAATTTAAATTTATCTGTAATCAATAGGACTTAAGGTTTGAGCTAAATGTGAATCATTCAATTTACGCAAACAAATTTTTCTGGCCTATGTAGTTATGTCTGGGGTTCCCATTTTTTAGATCAGGGGCACCCCACTATTTTTTTAGCGTGTTTGGTGATATGCAGGATATTAGTGAAATAGCCTGATTTATATATACGGTTACAGTAATGATAAATAAAATTTAATTACATATAAATATATTATCTCTATGATAAGCCAAGTGTTTATTGTCAGGATAATAACTTAATGGCAACCGAAGTTTTTTTCCTTCATATTTCTCAAAATTATCCACATAAACACCGCTTTTCAACTTTTTGAGCTGCGGTGATAAAACCAACTCAAAATTCTCATTAAACGTCATTAACCCGCGGTCAAAAGCCTTGTCATGAAGGCTGGACAGGCACAACCCATTGCTAGGGTTAAGGCGCTGCTCTATCGAGTGACTCCAAGGAAGGATATGACTAGCGACCAACAGTGCGGGTTCTTCCAATCCAGTCACACAACAACGGTACTCATATATCTCAAGTACGTTTTTACGAAATAGGTTCTGATCAACGCGTGTTTTGACGGTGGAAATTCGTTCGTTGCCGCTGAAATTCTTTGGATTCTCATCAAGCTCTGGCGTAACGCTTTCTCCGAGGTGATCCATCGCCAACTGACATTGCTGATTGAAGGCATCAGTATCGTGGCTCATTTCTTGCCATAACGCACGATCAGCATTCGATGCGCCTTTTAAGCCACTGCGGCCAGATTCAGTGATGAAAGGATCTAAACTGGCGAGATTAACTAACTTCATGGCCAACGCCGACGGCGTACGGCCAATCAGTTTTGCAAAATGGATAATATCGGGGTTCTTCGAATGCAGTTTGCCAAACGGAATTTGGCTATACAGCGTGAAAGCGACCAGTAATTCTTCCCGAGTCCAAAGTTTTGCAGCGGCCATACGTAGTCATCCAGCAGTTAGCTCATCGATTTATCGAATGCGTTAACTATGCCAGGCTAGGGGGAAAATGCCTACCTTGGTGAATGTATTTATCTTGATATGTAATCGAAATCTATGGGATTCTCTGGAGAGGATAAGAACGGCACCAAACTAATACCGTCCTTATTATTTTCATTTTTATCTTTTTTTAACCTGCCAGCTCCTGGCACTCCATCTCCCGAAGTGCACGGCCATAAAGGTTGCACAGGGCGGGCACCAAGTGAGCTGTAGCATTGAGGTAGTGATTCAGCTGTTCCCACTGGGTGTCGTCGGATCGCGGGTTCTTTTGCATAAGGTCGCCAAACAGCATCAGGCCATGACATAACCCTTCGGCCTGCTCGGCGGAGAGTGCGGCTAAGTCTAAGAGCTGTGACGAGTCTAAGGTACTGAGATCGAGTTGGTTGAACAGTTGGCGATAGAGGGTGAGGGTATTTGTGGCGGGTTGTGAGGTGGAAGTATCAGCCATGATTGCATCTCCATATGTCATTAGATAATGACTATCACCAGAGACGCTAAACTCGGGTGGTAGCCCAGACGGGGTTAGCGTCACCGGGACATAGGAACCGGCGCTTCTTGCGAAGCCCCCGCCTGAGCCACCATTATTTAGGGTGAGCTAAAGCTGCGGCATTATTACACAACGCCGCGGTATATGTCAGATTCGGAACGCTAACTCCGGCTGCGGATTGTGCCGCAGCCAAGGGACTATAGCGCTGGCAGAAAGGTGAAAAAATAGCCTGTATGGAATTACAGGGGCTTACTGCAAAGTCTGGAATCCAGCTCGCAACAATCACCTTCAGCGGCCCTTGTCGCCGTCAGCCCCATTACCCCAAATCCGCCCCATTACTCGCAATCACCTTCTTGTACCACCAGAAGGATTTCTTGCGCGTGCGGGCGAGGGTGCCGTTGCCGTAGTCGTCGCGGTCGACGTAAACAAAGCCGTAGCGCTTGCTCATTTCCCCGGTCGAGGCCGCCACCAGGTCAATGCAGCCCCAGGTGGTGTAGCCGATCACCGGCACGCCGTCGGCGATGGCGTCGGCCATGGCGCGGATGTGCTCCCGCAGGTAGCTGATGCGGTAATCGTCCTCAATCTCGCCGGCGGCATTGAACTCGTCGTGTGCGCCCAGGCCGTTTTCCACCAGGAACAGCGGCTTTTGGTAGCGGTCGTACATCATGTTCATGGTGATGCGCAAACCCAGCGGGTCGATGCCCCAGCCCCAGTCGCTGCGCGGCACGTGCGGGTTCGGCAGCGATTTCACCACGTTGGCGGCGCTGCTGTTGTTGTCGTTCATATCGGCAGAGGCGCAGCGCGAGGCGTAATAGCTGAAGGAGACGAAATCGACCGTGTTCTTCAGGATCTCGGCGTCGCCTTCCTCCATCGCGATGCGCACGCCTTTCTCGCGGAACACCCGGGCGGAGTAAGAGGGGTAAGCGCCACGGGCCTGCACGTCGATAAAGAACAGGTTCTCGCGGTCTTTCTCCAGCGCGGCCCACACGTCTTCCGGCTTGCTGGACCACGGATAGAAATTGCCGCCTGCCAGCATGCAGCCCACCTGGTTGGCGGGGTTCACCTCATGTGCGATGCGGGTCGCCAGCGCACTGGCCACCAGTTCGTGGTGCGCGGCCTGGTATTTCACCTGCTCGGGGTTTTCGTCGGCTTCGAACACCAGCCCGGCACCGGAGAACGGGCTGTGCAGCAGAATGTTGATTTCATTGAAGGTGAGCCAGTATTTCACCAGCCCGTCGAAGGCTTCGAAGCAGGTGCGGGCATAGCGGGTGAAAAACTCCACCATCTTGCGGTTGCGCCAGGAGCCGTATTCGGTCACCAGGTGCATCGGCACGTCGAAATGGCACAGGGTGACCAGCGGCTCGATGCCGTATTTGCGGCACTCTTCGAACAGGCTGCGATAGAACGCAATGCCCTGCGGGTTGGGCGTCAGCTCGTCGCCATTCGGGTAAAGCCGGCTCCAGGCGATGGAGGTGCGGAATACGCTAAAGCCCATCTCCGCCATCAGCGCGATGTCGTCGCGGTAGCGATGATAAAAATCGATCGCGTCGTGGCTCGGGTAAAACTCGTCTTCACGCAGGGTAAAGCGCTTCTCCAGGCCCAGCTTCACCGGCATGCGGTTGGCGCCATGCGGGATCATGTCGACCGTAGTCAGCCCTTTCCCGCCCTCCAGATAACCCCCTTCAGACTGGTTGGCGGCCAAGGCGCCGCCCCATAAAAACCCTTGCGGGAATGTTGAATCAGACATGCAATCCTCAATAATTACCCGTCATACTTGAAGGCTGCCTCTGTGTTGGCTGCGTCCGCACACCCCAGTCACTTAGCTAACTAAGCTCCTGGGGATGTACGGCCTTGCCGCCGTGATGCAACTCCAATTATCTAGGGTATAAAAATGGTGCGTTAATGGGTCGCGTTAGCGGTATTCGCCGCAGGCGCAGTGGCCGCCGGGCTGGTTGCTTCGCTTTCCGGAATGTCTTCGAACCCCAAGACCAGCGTGAGCACAAACGACAGCACCACGGAAAGCACCATCACGCCGCCCACCCAGACAATGCTCATCGGGTTCGTCGGGTCAAAAAACTGCACGCTGGTGAACAGGCCGGGCGAGGCCATCGAATGGCTGGCCAGCCCGCCGATACCGGCGACGGCGCCGCAGACAAAGCCGCTGATCAGGCTGGCGATTAACGGGCGTTTAAGCCGCACTGCCACGCCATACAGCGCCGGTTCGGAAATCCCCGCCACAATGGCGGAGGCAGCAGCGGCCAGCGCGGTCTGGCGCAGTTCGCGGTTCTTGGTTTTGAACGCCACGGCCAGCGAAGAGCCGCCGAGCGACAGGTTGGCGCCAATCTCCGAAGGCATCACCATGCCTTCTTTGCCGGTTTCGGCGATGGTCTGAATAATGGTCGGGGTGAACACGCGGTGCATGCCGGTCATCACCAGCAGCGGCCAGATGGCGCCCATAATGGCGACGGAAAGCCAGCCCAAATAGCCGTGCACGGTGTACACCAGCGCCGAAATACCGCTGCCGATCCAGATGCCCAGCGGGCCGATAAATACAATCGCGATCGGCGCGGCAATCAGCACAATCAGCATCGGCTTGAGGAAGTTCTTGGTCACCGCCGGGGTGATGTGGTCAACCCATCGTTCGATATACGACAGGATCCAGGTCATCACCAGCGCCGGGATCACCGTATAGGTGTATTTCACCGCCGTCACTGGGATGTAGGCGAACTCCACGGCCTGGCCCTGCGCCGCCTTGGCCATCAGATCGATAAAGTTGGGGTGCAGCAGCACGCCGGCAATGGCGATCGCCAGCGACATGTTGGTTTTGAACTTCAGCGCCGCAGAGGCCGCGACCATCACCGGCAGGAAGAAGAACGCGCCGTCGCCGATCACGTTCAGGATGATCAGGGTCGAGGAGCCTTTTTCGAACAGGCCGGCCATATCCAGCATCATCGCCAGCAGCTTCACCATCGAACCGCCGATAATGGCGGGGATCAACGGCGACATGGTGCCCACCAGCGCATCGAGAATGCCGGCACCAATGCCTTTCAGGGTGATCTTGCGTTTTGCGGGCGCGGCGGCAGGAGTGTTACCCGGCAGGCCGAGCGCCAGCACCGCCTGGTAGGCTTTCGATACCTCGTTGCCGATGATCACCTGGCACTGCTCGCCGCTGTGCACCACGCCCAGCACGCCATTAATCGCTTTGAGCGCGGGGGTGTCGATCAACGCCTTGTCTTTAACAACGAATCTCAGGCGGGTCATGCAGTGCGTCACGGCTTCGATGTTGCCGAGGCCGCCCACCGCATTCACGATTGCCTGCGAGATCTCTGTGTAGTTCTTCGGCATGAAATATCGTCTCTTAAGATAGGAATTCGGATTGCCCAAAGGCGAATTTTTACTGCCTGGGCGATCCGCCGTTCCATCTCAATGAAACGCCCACAAGAAACCGGTTTCACAAAATCATGAAGGTGTATTTTGTTGTTGGCAAGAATTATGATTTTTTGGTTTTTCGTTTCGTGAGGCTGGTCACTTTTAGATCAAGGGTGCTCGCGCTGGCGGGCGTGAAAACATTTCAAACGGGGGGCGTCTTGGGTAGACTGCGCTCATCCAATGGATTTTGACGGCGCACAGATGGCAACAATACTTGAGGTGGCTAAAAAGGCCGGCGTTTCTAAGGCGACGGTATCCCGTGTGTTGTCCGGCAGCGGCTATGTCAGCCCGGAGAAGCGTGCGCTGGTGGATAAAGCCATTGCTGAGACGGGTTATCGGCCCAACCTGCTGGCGCGCAATCTGGCGACCAAAACCACTCAGACCATCGGGCTGGTGGTCACCAACACGCTGTACAGCGGTAACTACTTCAGCGAGCTGATGTCTCAGTCCGCCCGCATCATGGAAGAAAATGGCCGTCAGCTGATCCTGGCGGACGGCAAGCACACCGCAGAAGAAGAAAAGGCGGCCATTCAATTCCTGCTGGATCTGCGCTGCGACGGGGTGATCATCTACCCGCGTTTTCTCTCTATCGCGCAAATGGACGAGATCATTTCCCGGCATAAGCAGCCGATCCTGGTCATCAACCGCCGCTTAAGGCTGAACGACAGCTACTGCATCTTCAGCGATCAGCAAGCGACCAGCGCAGCGGCGGTGGCGCACCTCATCCAACTTGGGCATCGCGATATCGCGTTCATCACCGGCTCGCTGGATTCCCCCACCGGGCTGGAGCGGCTCTCCGGCTACAAATCTGCGCTGGCGGAACAGGGTATTGCGGTCAACAACGCGTTGATTGTCGAAGGGAAGTGGAATGCGCAAAGCGGCATGGCGGCGGTCGATGCGCTGTTGGCCGGCGGCTATGCGTTCAGCGCCATTGTCGCCAGCAACGACGAGATGGCCATTGGTGCGATGAAGCGGCTGGCGGAATGCCAAATCCCGGTGCCGTCCGCCGTGTCGGTGATCGGGTTCGACGATATCCCGCTGGCGCCTTACACCATCCCCTCGCTCTCCAGCATGAAAATGCCGGTGACCGAGATGATTAAGGAAACCATCAACCGCCTGGTGTCGATGCTGGACGGCGGCGAGCTGAGCAAACGCCCGACCTTCCCGGCGAGCCTGATCCTGCGCGATTCGGTGGCGGCGGGGCCCTATTTGCAGAAGGGGTAAGTTATCTCTGATGAACTCTGGGCTGTCGGCATGTTTTAATTATTACGCGTTACGGCCATCTAAATAACTGAGTTTACTACCGCTACACCCTAAGCTTGAGGTAGGTGGGCGCCATTGCAGGTTAGCCGACCGTTGAGCGCAGGGATGCGCGATACGAGCCCCCAGGGAGGGGTTCACGGCGTGTCGGCGTTCTGTATGGCTCCCGCCTGTAGCACTATCAGGCGCAGTTCTTTAGGTTGCCCCCATTAATGCGATTTTTCACTCTCAACCCAACGCGGCAAACCGTCCCCGAATCTCCTCCTCCGGCAAATCCACGCCGATAAACACCAGCGTACTGCGCCGTTCCTCATCCGGCAGCCACTCGCGGTCCCAGTCGGCGTTATACAGCCGTTGCACGCCCTGGAACAGCAGCCGGCGCGGTTCGTCCTTGATCGACAAAATGCCCTTGTAGCGCAGCAGGCTGTCGGCGTATTCCAGCAGCAGACCTTCCATCACTTCGGAAATCTGCATCAGTTCCAGCGGCTGGTCGTGGTACACCACGATCGACCGGATGTTGTTTTGCGGCTGCGGAATGCGGCGGAACAGCGGGGCGGGCGGCGTCAGGTTCAGCCTGTCGTTGAGCGTAAAACCTTCGATGCCGAACAGCAGGCTCAGATCGATATCGCCGTGCGTCACGGTGTAAACCGGCGCGCGGGCGTTCATCAGCTGCAGGCGTTGGGTCAGCGCCTCGCAGTCCGGCGCTACGTCGGTTTTGGTCAGCAGAATGCGGTCGGCGTAGCCCACCTGTGCCTGCGCGATGCTGAACTGGTTCAGTTGCTGGTCGGCGTGCGCGGCATCCACCAGCGTGATGATGCCGTCCAGCAGGAAGCGTTCGCAAATGAGCTCATGCGAGAAAAAGGTCTGGGTGATCGGGCCGGGGTCGGCCATGCCGGTGCATTCGATGATCAGCCGGTCGAATGCCAACTGGCCGCTGTCTACGCCGTCCAGCAGGTCCAGCAGTGCGTCTGCCAGCTCGTTGGCTTTGCTGCAGCAGATGCAGCCGTTGCTCAGGGTGGTGATGCGGCTGGCGCGGTCGCCAATCAGCGCGTTGTCGATCGGCACTTCGCCGAACTCGTTTTCGATAACCGCAATCTTGTAGCCGTGGTCGGCGTTCAGAATATGGCGCAGCAGGGTGGTTTTGCCTGCGCCCAAAAAGCCGGTCAAAATGGTGACGGCGATGGGTTTCATGTCGGGTCCTTATTGACTCAAATCAGCAGCAGCGCATGCCGCCTTTACCGTCGCCGCCGTAGCGGGCCTGCTGGCGTTCGCGGAAAAACTCTTTATAGGTCATCACCGGCTTGTCCGGGTGGTTGTCTTTCATGTGCTGGACGTAGGTATCGTAGTCGGGCACGCCCACTAACATGCGCGCCGCCTGCCCGAGATATTTCCCCGCCTGGCCGAGATTTCCGAACATGGCCTTCTCCCAAAAAATTACCCTGCGTACCCGTCGTCTTTCGAGCCGCAGCGGTGTTGGCTGCACTCGCGAACCCCAGTCACTTACGGGTGTAAGCTCCTGGGGGTTCGCTCATTTGCCGCCTTGCTGCGGCTCGAAATCCATTGGGTACTACTTAGCTTTCATTATGCAGGGTATCCGTTAAATCACCATCAGTGCTGCGGCGAAACTTTGACGTCCCCCTCAGTTACGCCGTGGGATGGCGCTTCTTCGGGCACCGGCACGTACGGCGTTTCCTGGTCGCTGCGGTTCGGGTTTTTATACGCCGCCATCGCGGTTTTCACCCCGTAGAAGATGATGCTGTACACCACCAGCAGGAACAGAATGCTCAGCCCGGCGTTGGTGTAGTTGTTCACCACGATATGCTGCATGTTGGCCACCTGCTGGGTGCTCAGCTCGGCGCTGCCCTCGGCGATTTTGCGTTTGTACTCGCCGGCCTGGAAGAAGAAGCCTTCCAGCTGCGGGTTGTCGCTAAACAGCTTCAGGCCCAGCGCATAGGTGGTGCAGATCAGCAGCCACACCGCAGGCAGCACGGTGACCCAAATGTATTGGGTACGCTTCATCTTGATCAGCACCACGGTGCCCAACACCAGCGCCACGGCCGCCAGCATCTGGTTGGAGATGCCGAACAGCGGCCACAGACTCTTCACGCCGCCGAGCGGATCGACCACCCCTTGGTACAGCAGGTAGCCCCACAGGCCCACGCAACCGGCGGTGCCGACGATACCGGCCACCAGCGAGTCGGTTTTTTTCAGGAAGGGCGCAAAGTTGCCCAGCAAGTCCTGCAGCATAAAGCGGCCGGAACGGGTGCCGGCGTCCAGCGCGGTCAGGATAAACAGCGCTTCGAACAGAATGCCGAAGTGATACCAGAAGCCCATATTGGCGCCAGGGATGATCTGGTGGAACACGTGGGCGATGCCCACCGCCAGCGTTGGCGCGCCGCCGGCGCGGTTCAGCACCGAAGGCTCGCCGATGTCCTTGGCGGTTTGCAGGATCTGTTCCGGGCTGATGACGAAGCCCCAGGAACTGACGGTCGCCGCCGCGTGGGCGGTCACATCTTTGAGCGACGCCATGATCATCGGCGCGTCTTCGGTGCCCAAACGGTGCAGGTCCGGCATGGTGATGCCCAGCGCAGCCGGCGGGGTGTTCATGGCGAAGTACAGGCCCGGTTCGATGATCGAGGCCGCCACCAGCGCCATGATGGCGACGAAGGATTCCATCAGCATCGCGCCGTAACCGATAAAGCGTGCGTCTTTTTCATTGGCCAGCAGTTTCGGCGTGGTGCCGGATGCGATCAACGCATGGAAGCCGGAAACCGCGCCGCAGGCGATGGTGATGAACAGGAACGGGAACACCGAACCTTTCCACACCGGGCCGGTGCCGTCGACAAACTGCGTCACCGCCGGCATTTTCAGCTCGGGGTTGAGGATCACGATGCCAATCGCCAGCCCGACAATCACGCCAATCTTCAGGAAGGTGGCCAGATAATCGCGCGGCGCCAGGATCAGCCACACCGGCAGCAGGGCGGAGACGAACGCATAGCCAATCAGCGTGAAGGTGATGGTGGTGTCTTTAAAGGTCAGTGCCGGGCCCCAGTACGGGTCCTGGGCGATCACGCCGCCGAACCAGATGGACGCCACCAGCAGCACAATGCCAATCACCGACACTTCACCCACCCGGCCGGGGCGCAGGAAGCGCATGTAAATGCCCATAAACAGCGCGATCGGCACGGTGGCGCAGACGGTGAACACGCCCCACGGGCTTTCTGCCAGGGCTTTCACCACGATCAGGGCCAGCACCGCCAGGATGATGATCATAATTAGGAAGCAGCCGAACAGCGCGATGGTGCCCGGTACCGGGCCCATTTCCTTTTTGATGATCTCGCCGAGCGAAGCGCCATTGCGGCGCGAGGAGATGAACAGCACCATAAAGTCCTGCACCGCCCCCGCCAGCACCACGCCGCCCAGCAGCCACAGCGTGCCGGGCAGGTAACCGACCTGCGCCGCCAGCACCGGGCCGACCAGCGGGCCTGCGCCGGCAATGGCGGCGAAGTGGTGGCCGAACAGCACGTTCTTGTTGGTCGGCACGTAGTTCAGGCCGTCGTTGTTGACCACCGCCGGGGTGGCGCGGAAGGCGTCCAGCTTCATCACCTTGGTGGCGATATACAGGCTGTAATACCGGTACGCCACCAGATACACCGCCACCGACGCGACGATGATCCACAGCGCACTGATGTTTTCGCCACGGCGCAGCGCAACCACGCCCAGGCAGGATGCACCGAGTATCCCCAGTAGCATCCACGGAATGTGTTTTAAAATCCCCTCTCGGTTCATGAGGTGTCCTTAATATTCTAATCTGCAAAAAAAATGAGTGAGTTAATCCGCTTATAAGATGTTTCAGGCGCGTGGCCCGGGTGCGAATAACGGTGGAGCCGTAGGTTTGGCAACAGCTCATCATCAAGGGTCTGGAGAGGGGAAGACATGTGAATTTCAGTCAGCGGTTCCCTGCGCTGGGTGAACGGTTGAAATGGGCAGGTGAGCGGTTGGAGATGTGTGAGAGGTGAACGGCATCGGGCGCAGCCGATGCCGTATGCAGCAGCTTAATGGGTTGAGTCAAACGGGGGGCGTTTCCTCGCCGCTCATTATCGCCATCACTTTTTTGGCGAGCCAGGTGGCAAGAGTGGTGCCATTCACCGTCAACCCCTTAACGTTCACCATTACGCTAACCCCGGCAGGAGAAGCGATTTGCCCGGGGGCGTCGCTGGCTATCAGCAACAGATAGCTGTTGGCGCCCGCCAAGTCGCCATCCTTATAGAGCATTGCCGGTGACAGAGCGGATGCCGGGGTCATGAACCATCCCATGCACAGCTGTGACGTACCGGCGGTGACGCCGGTTGTGGGCGTATGGAGTTTTTGCAGCAGGGCTTCGCTATCCGGCAGGTTCTTATTCAGGCCCAGATTAAACCTCAGCCATTGCAGCATATCCCGTGGCGAGGTCATCACGCCGCCACCGCCGTAATAGGCGTCGAAGTTGTGGGAACTGGGCGATGCGAGCTCGTAGGTGCCGTCATTGCCATTGTCGCCCGCGCTATAGGTATAGCAACGAGGGAGCATTTTCGGTGCAGCGGGCGGTTGAGACTCGGTAGAAGAAGTACCCTTGATATAGGGTGGGGTGTACTGCGAGTCGTTCATCTCCAATGGATGAAAAATCCAATGGGTGATGAGCTGCGCAAATTTGGCATGGCCGATTTTTTCGGCCAGCAACCAGCCCAGCAAAGAGAAAGCCAGATTCGAGTAGGTATAACGCTCCGTGGTTCCTTCGGGTTCAAAGGGATTGCCGCGCAGGAACCCGAACATCTCGTCAACTTCATAAGGAACCGGAAAAGGCGTCGGCTGGGTGCCGGATCCCGGCACATTATCGGCCGGAAAACCCGAGGTGTAATTCACCAGGCTGCGCAGGGGAATATCAAGATAATTGCTGCCGAGGGTGGAAGGACGCACGATATCCCCGACGGTGGTGTCGTCATCAATCATGTCTTTTTGCAGCGCCATGGCGTAGGCGGTGGCGGTAAAGGTCTTGCTGCAGGACGCTATTTTAAACAGCACGTCATCGGTGAATGCGATGGAATGGTTATCCCAATCGCGCAGATTGCCGTACCGGTAAATCCCACCTGCGCCGGGGAGATCGCCGCCGTCCCAGCAGATGGCAATCCCCACCCCATCTGGGAAAGGCTCGGTTTGGGCGGCGCTGGCTTGTTGGAGCAATTGATCCAGTTGGTCGGTAGTCGGCGGGCGATAGCTATGGTCTGGCATGGCGCTGTCCTCTATCAACACGCCGGAAGGGGCGTTCAATCAAGATAGCTTATATTTCGTACAGCTGTGGAGAGCGTCGCTCGCTGCTGCATGGGCAACACTCACCCGACAGCCGCTGCTGCCAATGCAACAGGCTCCGTTTTACTTATCTCGCTAACCTTTTATTTTTCAATTAGATCGAATGATCAGGCGGTTGGCATGCATCCTGCTAATCGGTTTATAACCAAATTGCGTGATTCAATATCTATAAATTAATAATGGTTATATAAACGCCGCATAACGGCACCGACATTCAGAAAAGGGAGAGGAAGCATGTCCAAATCGAACGAGCAGCAGCCCATCCAGTTTGCCTACTGGGTGCCGAACGTCTCCGGTGGGCTGGTGATCAGCAACATCCCGCAGCGTACCGGCTGGGATATCGTCTACAACCGCAAGCTGGCGCAAATCGCCGAGCGCGCCGGTTTTGACTACGCGCTGACCCAGATCCGCTTCACCGCCGGTTACGGGGCGGATAATCAGCATGAATCGGTAGCGTTCTCGCAGGCGCTGCTGGATTCCACCTCAAGGCTCAAGGTGATCGCCGCGCTGCTGCCGGGGCCGTGGAACCCCACGCTGGCGGCCAAGCAGATCGCCACCATCAGCCACCTGTCCGATGCGCGCATTGCGGTCAATATCGTCAGCGGCTGGTTCCGCGGCGAGTTCAAGGCCATCGGCGAGCCCTGGCTGGATCACGAGGAGCGCTACCTGCGTTCGGAAGAGTTCATCCGCTGCCTGCGCGGCATCTGGACCGAACCCAGTTTCACCTTCGCCGGCGATTTTTATCGCTACCGTGATTACTCGCTCAAACCCAAACCGCTGGATCCGCTGCCGGAGATTTTCCAGGGCGGCAGCTCACGGGCGGCGCGCGACATGGCGGCGCGGGTGTCGGACTGGTATTTCACCAACGGCAACAGCGTCGAAGGCATCAAGCAGCAGGTGGACGATCTCCAGACCAAGGCGACGGCCAATCACCACCGCGTGAAGGTCGGGGTGAACGGTTTTGTCATTGCGCGCGATACCGAGCAGGCGGCGCAGGCGGTATTGCAGGAGATCATCGACAACGCCAATCCGGCGGCGGTAAAAGGCTTCGAGCATGAAGTGAAGAACGCCGGGGCGGCATCGCCGGAGGGCGAAGGCAACTGGGCCAAATCCAGCTTCGAGGATCTGGTGCAGTATAACGACGGCTTTAAAACCAACCTGATCGGCACCCCGCAGCAGATCGCCGAGCGCATCATCGCGCTGAAAGACGCCGGGGTAAACCTGATGTTGCTGGCGTTCCTGCATTTCCAGGAAGAGGTGGAGTTCTTCGGCAGAGAAGTGATCCCGCTGGTGCGTGAACTGGAACGTCAGCGGGCGGCAGCCTGAATCAGTAAATCTTTCTGGCGTTGATCCCGGCCGGGAAGAGGCCGGTGGCGAAGATGTGCCCGTTAACCTGCAACTGGTCGTCGGGCAGCATCTCCAGCGGGTACTCGTTGGCCAGATAGCTGAGGAAGTTATTGCGGTCATCGAGCGTCTGAAAGCCGATCAGATCATAAAAAAACAGCGACTCGATTAACCCGCGGTGCTCGGGGATCTGCCTGAGCAGCGCCGCCGACGGGAACGGCAGGTGGAAGAAGAACGCGCATGGGTTCAGCAATCCCTGTTCCTTCAGCGCCTGGCCGCAGGGCAGCAACTGGTAATCATCGATGCAGATGATGTCGCTTGGGCAAACATACTCGCAGGCGATGTCGGCGAAGTGCAGGTTGAGCTGCCGGTAAGCCCGGTAATTCTCCGGCGTGAAATGCGCTTTCTCCGGCTGGTTGTGGAACACCGGCCACAGGCCATCGTGATAGTAGCCCTGATAGTGGCGGCAAAACTCGTCGACAGACAGCGGGAAAGTCACCTGTTCATAGCCGGCATTGTGCCGATAGCAAACCGGGCGCTCGCCAAAGTTCTGCACGTCGCCGTTCCAGCCCAGCCACAATCCCCGATCCGCCTCATTCGCGCCGTCGGGCGAAAGGGCCTGCGTGGCGCAGGCCAGATCCTTGCTGTCACACTGCTTATTCGAAATCAAAACCAAACGGGACATGGTGTTTTCCTTACTCAGTGCACAGACTGGGGGATATTGAGTGCGCCGCAGGGGTGATCAATCGTGGGCTGCGTGATGGTCCACACCCTGTCTGGCTGGTTGATCGGTTCATAGCCCACCTTGGCGTACAGCCACGGCGCCTGGCTGGCGTAGAGCATGATACGGTGCAGCCCGCTCATGAGCGGATGTTCCAGGCAACTGTGCATCAGCCATTGCCCCAGCCCATTGCCGCGGTATTCGGCCGTGATAAACACGTCGCTCAACCAGGCGAAGGTGGCGTGGTCCGTCACCACCCGGGCAAAACCGATCTGGCGTTTTTTTCGATACAGGCCGAAGCACAGACTGTGGCGAATGGCGTGCTCCAGCGTGGCGCGGTCGATCCCCTGCGCCCAGTGCGAATGACGGAGAAAGTGATGAATAAAATCGATGTCCAATAGCCGGCGATCGGTGCTGATCGTCAATGCACCTTTATGCCAGGTGAATAGCGGCCCATCATTTACTGCGTTCGGCTGATTATTTTTGTCGGTTATTACCGACCGAGGTTGATACTTCATCGTCGTCCTCTGTGCATTGCCAATAAATAAGGTCGTCACCGGGGGAGAAACCACGGCGTTACAGCATCCAGCTTATTTCCGCCTCGGTGACCTGTTCTTCGAAACGGCGCAATTCGGCGGTTTTGCAGGTGTGCCACAGCGCGGTAAACGCCGGGCCGAGCGTTTCGCGCAGCGGCAGGTTTTGCCGGAACAGCGTTAGCGCTTCTTGCTGGTTAAGCGGCAGCGCCGCCGCGTCGTCGTTTTCATACCCGTTGCCGCAGGCCGCCGGTGGCAGCGGCAGTGCGTGCTCCAGCCCGTACAGCATGCCGCTCAGCATCGCCGCCACCGCCAGATAAGGGTTGGCGTCGGCACCGGCCAGCCGGTATTCGATCCGTTGATTGGCGCTGTCGGCGCAGGGCAGACGCAGCGCCACCGTACGGTTGTTGTGGCCCCAGGAGGCACGCAGCGGCACGTGCATGCCTGGGCGGAAACGGCGGAACGCATTGATGTTCGGCGCGAATATCGCCATCGAGGCCGGCATCAGTGCCAGCATCCCGGCGATCGCCTGCGTCATGGTGGCGCTCAGTTCACCCGGCGTGCCGGCCAACAGGTTGTGGCCCTGTTCATCCTGCAGGCTGATATGAAAATGCAGACCGCTGCCGGCGGCCTGCGCGCAGGGCTTGGCCATAAAGCAGGCGTGCTGGTGGTGTTTTTCCGCCATCTGGCGCGTCAGCCGTTTCAGGGCCAGCACCTGGTCGCAGGCTTCCAGCACCCGCGCACTGTGGTGCAGGTTCAACTCATACTGGCCGGAAGCGGCCTCGGCCACGATCCCCGTCAGCGGCAGCGTCTGCAACCGGGCCTGATGCTCAATCTCATTGAGCAGCGCATGGTGGCGCTCCGGGGCATCGACAGAAAAACTCTGCGTTGGACAGGGGTTGGCCTCGGCGGGCTGTTGCTGCGGATCGTGCAGATAAAACTCCAGCTCGGCCGCCACCACCGGGTAATAGCCTTTGGCATGCAAGCGCCCGAGCACCTGTTGCAGCACCACGCGCGGCTCCAGCTCGCAGGCGTCACCATCGGCATTTTGCATCGTCAGCAGCAGTTGGGCATGGCGTTGCGGATCGCGGGCGCAGGGCCGCAGCGTGCCGGGCACCGGCAGGCACAAGCGATCCGGTTCGCCCGCCTGCTGGCCCAGTCCGCTTTCTTCGATCACCCGCCCGCCGAGATCCATGGCATAAATCGACAACGGGAAATAGCAGCCCTTATCCAGCGAAAACAGTTCGGCAACCGGCAGCCGCTTGCCGCGAAACTGGCCATTCAGATCGTTGAGATAAATATCGACGTGTTCGGTCTGCGGGTAGCGCTGTAAATACTGTTCGACTTCTTTGCGAAACGAGCGCGACCGCGAGGCGGGAATATCCGCCAGCAGAGGGTTAAAACCAATAATATTAGAATACATGGCGGCCCCCGAGCTTAATGAAAAACGCGGGTTCAATAATAAAAAAGGCAGGGGATAAACACATGAGGCATCCGTCTCGTGAGGCCATAGCGGCGATGTAATGATGTTATCCGTGGCCCTGAAAACTGTCTGTAAAAACGCCGTAACTTTATTTCCGCCCGGAATAAAAAAGCTGTAAATAATAGGCTGCGGTCCGATGGCCGAATAATAAAAGGCTGCATATACTGCGGAAAACAAAATAAATCGGAGAGAGCCATGCTCAGAATCATTATCCTGTTTGCCGCCGCCATCACCGTCTTCAACGCGGCGGCCTCGTCCGAAGCGGCCTGGGCCAAGGGCGATAAAGCGATGCAGGCAGCCTGCCTGAAGGCCAGCGGGTTGAAAGCGGCCAAAGCCGCCGGGACGATCATTCATTATGATGACGACGTCGGCTACTCGGCGCTGTTGATCGGCGGGCGTTACCCGCAGCCGTTTATGAAGAACAAACCGGGCAAAGAACTGTGTCTCTACCAGCGGGCGACCCAAAAGGCGGTGGTTCAGGAAGCCGACGGGTTTCTGGGTAAGCCGTAGAGATGGCTTAGTGGGCTGTATTTACAATAAAACTGCGGCGGTTCACTTTCTGGGTGATGATCTGTTTCACCGTTGAGACGCCAAAGCTTCAAATCCGGGGTATTGCATTTATAGGTTGTAGTCTATAATTTAATTATAGACTGTGGTCTATAAAAAGGGAATGCCATGTGGACTGTAATAACAACGGAAGAGTTTGATCGGTGGTTTGCGGTGCAGGATGAACTTACTCAGGAGAAAGTGCTGGCTGCATTAGTATTGCTTGAGCGGAGTGGCCCCAACCTCTCACGTCCTTTTGTAGACTCGTTGAGAGGGTCACAGCACCCTAATATGAAAGAACTGCGGGTTCAGCATAAAGGGCGGCCGATTCGCGCTTTTTTTGCCTTTGACTCACTACGTCAGGCTATTGTTTTGTGTGCCGGCGATAAGACTGGTAACGAGAAGCGGTTTTACAAAGTCATGCTGCCTATTGCTGATGCGCAGTTTACCCAGCATTTGATGTGTAATTTTAAGGAGTAGCCAATGGGTACTTTAAAAGACATGCTAGCCTCGCGTACCCCGGAGAGTCTGCAACGAATCGAAGAAATGGCGCAAGAAATGTGGCTGGAAACACGGCTGTACCAGTTGCGTGAGGCGCTGAATATCTCACAGCAGGAACTGGCGAATAATCTGGGTATCTCCCAGCCTTCCGTCGCGGCGATAGAGCAGCGTGGCAATGAGCTGAAGATATCGACATTGAAGCGCTATGTGGAAGCGATGGGCGGAACGTTGCGGCTGGATGTCGAACTGCCGGACGGCAAGCACGTTGGATTTAGAGTTTAAAAGCCAAAAGGGGCGCTAGGCCCGGGTATCTCGGGCTCAAAGACAACTTTGTCATCAACCTCAAGGGGCGCAGAAGCGCCCCCGGTCTTGATTATTTCAATGCTATGCGAATCACGTCATCCGGAGCCGTGGCTTCTTTTTCGCGGCTGGAAGCCTGTTTGACGCTGACGTACAGCGTCTGGCCATCCGGTGACAGCGCCAGGCTGTTCGGGTGGGTCGGCGTCTTGAGGGTGTTCAGCAGCTTGTAACTTTTGGCGTCAATCACGCTCACTTCGCCCGCCTTGCGGTGGGTCACGTAAACTTCATTGCGCGCCGGGTTGAACAACACCGCCAGCGATTCCGGTACCTCGATTTTGCTCAGGACAGTGCCGTCGCGGGTATCGACAACCAACACCTGTGCCTGTTTGGAGTCGGTGATAAACGCGCGGTGGGTGGCCGGATCCAGGCTGAGGTTCAAGAAGAAGTGCTCTTTGGCTTCATCCAGTTTTTTGCGGGTGAGCACCTTGTTGGTTTTGGTATCGATAGTCACCAGCTCGCCGTCGGCGTTGGTCACATACAGGCGGCCGGCTGCGGCGTCCAGCGCCAGGCCGGTGCCATATTTACCGGTATCGGTGATGGTGGTGCGCAGGGTGAGATCTTTACCGTCCACCACCCAGACCACGCTGGATTCGCCCAGCCCGGTAATGTACAGCGTGTCGGTCGCGGCGTCGGCCACCAGCTCACGCGGCGCCAGCGGTTTTACCGTCTCGGTGCGTTGGCGGGCATCCAGCACCAGGCGGCCTTTCACTTCGCCGGTCTTGGCGTCGATAGCGGTCACCGCGTTGTTTACCGTGTTGCCGAAGAACAGCGTATCGGTCTTGCCGTTAATCGCGGCGCCGAAAGGTTTGATGTCGTTGTGGATCACCTGAGTGATATCCAGCGTCTTGGGATCCAGCCGATAAACCACGCCGCCCTTGTCCAGCTTACGGCTTTGCGAGGTCGCCAGATAGAGCGCGTTTTCGCCCTGGCTATACACCATCTCGTAAGCGCCTTTACCTACCGGTTTGCGCAGCAGCTCAGGCTCGCTCTGGGCCAGCAACGGGGCGGAAAACAGCATTGACGTGAGCAACAGCAGCGGGAAGGTGGCGCGTGCGCCAAAGCGGCGGCTGGTGGTGGTTGCAGAATTCATAACCTCTCCATGGAGTTAAAAAAGCCTATCGCCACAGGGCGGTTGCCCTGGAGCCAGGAACGCTCAACATTGAATAAAGGGAAAATCCGGCCGGTCGCGTCGTGGCGCGCCGATCCTTGTATTTGCGAATAATAATCATTATTCATGGCGAAGGGGAGTTATTTCGGCAGGGGTGGGGGGAAATCACAGTGTGGAGGGGGCGCTGCGCTTTCCTGCGGCTGGGGCGGGATGGCGATAAACAACCGGTGCCAGAAGCCAGGCACCGGTTTTACTGCGATGTGACCTCAAGAACCGTCGGCGCTGTAGGAGACGCGACTGTCGGCTTGCGCATGTCGGCCCCACAGCAATGCCAGCCCCATCAATGCCGAGAACAGCAAAATGGTCGCCGTCATGGCCGTCACCATACCGAGTGGGCTGGCGAGCAGCGAAGCGACGCTGATGGAGATAAACGCGATGGTGGTCACCATAAAACCGATCGAACTGGCGCAAGCGCCGGCTCGGTCAGCGAAGCACTTGATTAAAAAGGCCGAGCCGGTCGGCACCAAAAAGCCGTTGCCGAAGGTGATCAACGAGAAGGGAACGATGATTTTCCAGGCCGCCGAGACGGAGAAAAAGAAGGGCGTGAGGAACAGCAGCAGCGCGCCGGCCATGCCGAAACAGATGCCGACTTTCATGCTGCCCGCGTCGCCCAATTTGGCATACTGGCGTTTGGCCACCTCGGTCCCGGCAATAAAGGTCAGCGCGATCGGCAGATACATCAGCCCAATGGCGTCCGCTGAATAACCGATGCCCGTCAGGATAAACGGCAGCATGGTCAGAAATACCAGATACAGCGTGATGCCGCAGGCAATGGCGCAGGCATGTCCGATAAAAAATCGACTGGACAGGAACGAGCCGTAACTCTTCAAAACCCGGGTGGTGGAAAACGCAGTGCGGTTGGCGGGCGCCAGCGATTCCCGGTAGCCGAACAGCGTCCAGGCCAGCAGCAGAACGGTCAGCGCCAGCAGCAGGCCAAACACCATCTTCCAGCCGAAGTAGGCCGTCACATAGCCGCCGATCAACGGCGCCAGAGCCGGTGAAAGCCCGCCCAGCGCCATCATCAGGGTGAACAGCTTTTGCACGTCGTTACCGTCGAACAAATCGACGATCATCGGTTGCCACAGTACATAGGCGGCGCAGACGCCAAGGGATTGCAGCAGGCGACAAAACAGGAAGAATTCGATCGAGCGGGCGTAAATGCAGCCCAGGGTGCCCGCTAAAAACAGCAGCAGCCCGATAAACAGCGGCGCTTTGCGGCCAAGCTGATCGGAGATGGCGCCGTAGAACAGCTGGCCGATTGAGAATCCCGCCATGTAGATGCTCAGCGATAAGCCGACGGTGCCTGCATCAGTTTGATAAAACTGCTGAATATTCGCGAGTGCCGGCAGGTAAAGATCGGAAGCGAACAGCCCGATAGTGGACAGCAACGCGGCGTAAATTAAAAACAAAACTTTCCTGGTACCTTGCATGGTAGCCCCATCATTGAGTTGAATTTTCGGAGAATCGTTGCGCATCAGGCCGGTTGCCAGCTCACCGGCAGCGCTTTCAGGCCATACAGCACCATTTCATCGCGGTAGGTCAGCGTCTCTTGCGGTACGGCTATCGCCAGGCTGGGGATGCGGGTGAAAATGGCGTGGAAGGCAATGGTCAGTTCGGCGCGGGCGAAATGCATGCCCAGGCATTTGTGAATGCCGTGGCCGAAGCCTAACTGGGTCTTTTCTCGCCGGTGAAGGTTGAAGACATCGGGTTGCTCGAATATCTCCTCATCGCGATTGGCGGAGCTCAGCATGATCAGCACGCCTTCGCCGGCCTTGATCTGCTGGCCGCCAATTTCGGTATCCTCCAGTGCCGCTCGCGGCAGGCCCGCGTGATTGATGGTCAGATAGCGCACCAGCTCATAGACCAAATCGTTGCCCAGATCGATATCGGCGAGAAACGCCTGCAACTGGGCGGGATTGTTCAGTAAGGTCACCACGCCCAGCCCCATGGCCAACGCCATGGTGTCGTAAGCGCTCAGCAGCAACAGCGCGGCCAGGCCGACAATCTCTTCATGGCTGGGTTGGTGCGCCTGCTGGGCCTTATGGATCAGCCTGCCGAGCAGATCATCGCCCGGCGCGCGCTCCTTTTCGGTCACGATACGATCGAAATAACCCATCAGCTCAATCGCCGCCTGTTCGGCCAATTCGGGAGGGCTGCTGCGATCCAGCACGGTATCGGTCCTGCTTTGCACAAAAGGGTGATCCTCAACCGGCGTGCCCAGCAGCTCGCAAATGATCTTGGCGGACGCGGGGATGGCAAAGGCCTTGACGAAGTCTACCGGCGGCTGCATGGACAGCAGCTCATCGAGCTGGCGCTGAATGATGGCCGTCATTTGCGGCTTGAGTTTTTCCACATGCGCGTTGAGAAATTCTTCCGTGACGGCTTTGCGCAAACGCGTATGGTCGGGTGCATCAAGTTGCAGGAAAAAACCCGGCGGTGGCGGCACTTCGCCGGAGATATACGTCGGGAAGCCGGCGGAACGTGGGTCCGAGCTTAACCGTTTGTCGCTCAAAGCCTTTTTGACATCCTGGTGGCGCGTCACCAGCCAGGCGAAATCCCCGCGCGGGGTTTTCACCCGAACCACCGGGCATTCCTGGCGGATAAACCGGTACTCTTCCGGCGGATTGAACGGGCAGGTGCGCCGGGTGGGCAGGCATTCAAGGTGTGGCGTGGCGTTAGCGTCGCTGGATAACATCATCGTATTCCCCCGGCTCAGGCCGCGTTTTTACTGATTTCGGTTTCAAGGAAAGCGCGTAGCTGCCCGACCGAGGGATTATCCCAAATGGCGGTGGGATCCAGCTCCAGGCCGTAGCGATCTTCGATCTCGCCGATCATGGTCAGCGTGAACACGGAATCCATGCCGTAATCGGAAAAATTTTTATCTTCTTCAATCTCGGCGGGCGTGAGGCGGCAGTAGGCGGCGACGCGCTCAACAAGCCATTGTTCAAGTTCGTTTTGTACTGAGGCCATTTTGTTTTCCTTGCGTGTTTTTTTTGCCGACGTCGGCAATGTCGTTTCAGTGCGATTCAGATAGCGCGAGCTCAATGTTGCGCCACAGGTCTTTCAGACGTGGGCCGATTTCGGGGTGGTCGACCAACCTTTGTTCATCCGCTTCCGGCAAGACATAAGGTGCGGCGAGGGTGGCGCAGGGGCTGCAACTTTCAATCAGGCGGCAGCCCATAATCTGCAGCGTTTCCGCCAGTTGCGACTGCGCCAGCTCCGCGCGCACCGAAATGTTGGGAAAAGCCAACGGCTTGTCCACGAGCTCGCCGCTGCCGACGATCCAGTCCAAAGCATTCTTCACCACGCCGGTCACGCCATGCGCGTATTCCGGACTGGCCAGCAGCACCAGATCGGCCTGCGCCAGCGCAGATTGCCAATGGGCGACGGCCGGATTTTCCCGATTTTCATGGTCCGCGTTGAATAAGGGGATGGCGTCCAGGCGCGAGTAAATCTCGAATTGCACGCTGGCGGGGCTCACCTGCGCCATGGCGCGTAAAAACAGGCTGTTCAGCGACGCGGCGCGCAGGCTGCCGGAAATGCCCAAAATACGAAATTTGTGTGCCATAAAATTATTCCTCCCAACCCTGTAGCGGGTAGTGCATTAAGTCGAAACTGACGCGCCGGCGGTAATCGTCGAACAGGCGCTGACAGACATAGTCGGCTTCCGATTCATCCAGGCCTTCATCCGGGGCGATTTGCAGATGAACCAGTTGGCGTTTGACCATCAATTGCGTCAACGCCAGCGGCAGTTTCTCTGCCGCCGTTTGATGCCATTGCAGACAAGCGGCGATGGCGAGCAAACCGGCGTACAGCGTGCTTAGCTGATAGTGACCGGCCGGCGCGGTGGCGGAAATGTCTCGCGGATCCAGCGTTTGCAACTTGTCCAACAGCCGCTCTCTGGCCGCCAGGACCTGTGTCGCCAATGCAGCGCCCAGCAGCGGCGCGGTGTGGAGCAGCGAATCCAGCAGCGGATCGCGCCCCGTCGGCGCCACCTGCAGCCGGTTGAAATCTATCGGCTCGTCGATCGGCGCGTCCGAGGCGAGCATTGGCGAAAGCCGGGCCGCTTCCGGCGTGGCGGCGTTTTTGCGCGCCAGCATGAACAGCAACGGCAGCAGCGTGAGCTGGCAGGCCGGGCGGCCTACGTGTGCGAATCCGGCAGGTTTGATGTCTCTGAGCAGCTTTTGGAACAGGCCGAATTCGCTTTCCGTGAGGTAAAAACTGGCACCCAGATGATCGGCCAGGCGGTTCATGGCGCCGATCAGCAGTTTGGGTACCACAATCTTGATCGACGGCGCATACAGGCAGCAAAATTCAGGATGAACATGCAGTGCCCGGGCGCCCAGTCTGCTGAATGCGTCCGCCAGCAGCAGATCGAGCAACGCGAGGCTCAATACCTGGCGCGCCGAGGGGAAGTCGGCCAGGCAGCGGCCATACAGCTGCCGTTGCAGGCTGAAACGCGTGGCCAATCGCAGGCCGGAGTCCAGCACGCCGACAAACATGCCGGGGAGCAGCGTGCGGGTGACCTGAAACGACCGCAGAGTGGTTTCCAGCGCCTTGCCTTCCGCTCCCAGCAGCAATTCGTCGTCGGCTGCGGCGGGCAAGCGGGTGCGATCGAAACGTACGCCGCCCAGCTGTACGCCGCGCATCCCCACGCTGCTGTGGCGCGGCAGTTCCTGCAAGGCGCCGTCCGGCAGTTGCGACTTCACTATCAATATTTGGGTATGGCTGCGGCTACCGGGCTGTGGCGAGGTGCGGGCGAAGGCCACGAAAACGCTGCTGCGGGCAATGTTGGAGGTGACCTGTTTTTCGCCCTCCAGCACCCAGCGGCCGTCCTGCCTGTCGGCGGAAAATTCCACGGCGGACAGATCGTTACCGTGTTCCGGCTCATAGTAGGAGCAGGCCACTTTTTCATTGCGATGCAGCGCCTGGGCGACGGTGCGTTGCTGCGTGGGTGAACCGACCGCCCAGATATTGCAGCACGCGATAAAGCTGCTGCCGGCATAACCCAACCCCAGGCACGGATCCTTGCGATAGAGCACCCTGAACAGATCCATCAGCACGTCCAGCCCGCGCCATTGGCCGCCCATCGCTTGCGGGATCAGGCAGCGATTGAATCCGGCCTCGTCGAGCCGGGCTTCGCCCTCCGCCCACAACGCGCAGGCGGCGTCGGCCGCCAGTACCGCATTGGCCCAGGCGGCGTAGCCGTCGCAACCGGCTGGCGTCAGCTGTCTTTCAAGCATGTCGACGGTAAGAAGATGTTCAGCGTTCATGGTCAGTTTCCTGCTGCAGAATGGCGTCGGCTGACGTGAAGGGACGATCGGCAAAAGACGCTTTCAGCGTTTGCCAGGCGACGTGCGGCTCTGCGGTTTCCGGCAGCCCCCATTGGCGGACGACGAGCGTCAGGCACAGCGGCAACCAGTGCCGGCATCGGAGCGCGGATGGTGCCGGATTGTTCAGCCAAAACAGCAGGCAGCTTGCGGCGATAAATAGGCTTTCATAGCGCTGAAGGCCCAGCAGCGTTTGCTGAGGCACCTGCGGGTAAACCACGGGTGCGGACGCCAGGTCATCGATAACCCGATGGCTTGCCTGTAGCAGAGTGTCCAGCAGTGCAGCGAGATCCTGCTCCGCCACCTGCCCGGCATGCTGTTGTTGCGCGCGGGCAATCATGGCCGGTAAGGCCTGAACCAGAGAACAGCCGCTGCGAGAGTAAATCGTCAGGGCGTTCAACGGCAGCTCAGCCGGCGTGGGGGAATGCCGGTTTCCCAGCTTGTCCAGCGCGGCGCTGTCGCTTGCGCCACGGCGGTATTGCCGGATTAGGGTCGGCAGCTGCGGCGCCAGGGATGAGCGGCTGACCAAGGTGCTGCCATCGAAAATGGGCACGATTTGATGGTCGCGGATCAACTTTTGAAAAGCGCCGTCGGCAAATAAATCGCTGACGAAGCCCCGCGCGCCCATCTGTTCTTCCAGCAGGCTCAGCTGGTGCGCGGCCAATGACGGGATGGCGGCTTTGGCCAGCGCGGAGACGACGCTCATTTCCTGCGGCAGATAACTGGCGTGGCGGGCGGCTGTCCACGCGGTGATTTCCAGCATCCAGGAGACAGCCTGAGATTCCGCCAACAGCGTCTGTACCGTATCCAGCTCCGACAGCCGGCGGCCATATAAGCGGTGGTGTTGAACCAGCCCGGTGGTCAGCCGCAGCCCGGCGTCGAGTGCGCCGACCGATAACCCGCAGCAGGCGGTGCGGGTCAATTGCAGGGCGCGCAGGGTGATCTCCAGCCCCTGGCCCGGCTCACCGACCAGCGCGTCATCGGGCAGCTCGGCATCCTGCCACTGTTGCCCGCTGATATCCGCGCCACGAATGCCGTAGGTGCTGACCTTGGGCAGATTGCGCCAGCTCGTGGCGGGCAGATGGCGCTTGTCCAGCAGCAAAACGCTCATGCCGCGTGCGCCGGCGAGTTCGTCGGTCCGGGCCAGCAGGGTGATGATATTGCCGCGAGTGGCGTTATTGATCAGCCACTTCTCCCCCTGAAGACGCCAACCTTGCGCATGCTTGACCGCCGTGGTCCGGGTTGCCATTAAATCGGCGCCGCGCCCGCGCTCGGTCAGGCCCCATGCCAGGGCTTCATCGGCCAGCAATGCGCGACGAGTCTGTTCGACTTGCCGTGCGTTACCGGCCAACCAGACGCTGACCGCGCCCAGGAAGGATTTTCCGTGGCCGATGGCGACGGTGAGATCCAGCGCCGCCAAGGCTCGCCACAGCGTGCTGATCTGTTCCAGCCCCCTCAGGCGGCCCCGGTGTTGAGAGGGCAGGTAGAGCAGGGCAGCGCCTTGCTGATTCAACCAGTCCACGGCCTCCTGAGGGAAGGTGGCATCACGATCGTGCTGCATCAGTCGCGTGCTTTCGAAGGCCCGTTCAGCCTGTTCGCGCCAATGCGCGTAAGCTTCTGCGGTCAGCGGCGCATCGCGGGTGGCCTGCAGCGTTTGCAGCAGCAAATCCATCATTCGCCCCTCTCGACGCGGCTTTCATCCTGGCCGGCAATGTGTTCACGGACGGCGGCGGCGAGCCATTGATGGCGGGTGCGCAATGTCTGGCTGAGAAAGCGTTGTTTCATGGCGGTGCGCTGTATTTTGCCGCTGGTGGTGCGGCTGACTTCGCCGGGCGGCACCAGGATCACGCCGGCCAGCGGTGCGCCCCATTCGCGCTGCACCCAGCCCTGAATGTCTGCCGAAAGCTGCTCCAGCTCATGATCTTCAAAGGATCCCGGCAATTCGTGGCACACCACCAACGCCTCCTGCGCAGTATCCAGCGCTACGCCGAACACCGCGCCGTATCGGCCCGCCAGCACGTTGAAATGGCGTCGCAGATCGTGCTCGATGTCCTGTGGATAGAGGTTTTTTCCGTGGGTGATAATCACTTCTTTGATCCGCGCCGTGACGTGGATTTCACCCTGTTGCAGAAAGCCCACGTCGCCGGTGCGCAGGTAAGGGCCCTGGCCGCATGCGGTATAGGCGTCGAAGGTGTCGCGGGTAGCCTGCGGGTTGTTCCAATACCCCTTGGCCACGCTGCCACCTTGCAGCCAGATTTCACCGAGTTCCCCTTCGGCCAGCGGCTGGAGCGTTGTCGGATCGATAATCCGCAAGTCGTAGTGGCGCGCGCAACCGCAACTGACCGACAGTTTCTGCGGGCCCCCGGCCTGTTGGCGATCCGGCAAGCTGATTGTCTGCGGCGGACGCGGCGTACTGCCGGAAATGAACACCGTGCATTCCGCCATGCCATAGCAGGGCTGCATGGCGCTGGGGGTGAAACCGGCGGCGGCGAAACAGTCGATAAACGCCTGAATGGTGCTGGCCTGCACGGGCTCGGAACCGTTGATCAGGTAACGCAGCGACGAGAGATTCAGCGTCGGCCGTTGTTCGGCGGTTATGCGTCGGCAACAGAGTTCAAAAGCAAAATTAGGGGCGCAGGTATGATTGATACTGAAACGCTCAATCATTTGCAGCCAGTGCAGCGGCCTTTTCAGGAACTGGGTCGGGGTCATCATGTAGCAACTGCTGCCGAGGAACAGCGCGGGCAGCAGTTGCGCCATCAGCCCCATGTCGTGGTATTGCGGGATCCAACCGCCGAAACGCGTGTCATCCGCATAGCCCAGCGTTTGCTGGAAACTGTTGACGTTATGCACCAGGTTGGCGTGGGTCAGCATCACCCCTTTGGGGTTGCCGGTGGAGCCGGAAGTGTATTGCAACAGCGCCAGATCGTCGGGATTAACCTCAGATGCGTCGGATTCGAATGCTGGTGCCTCATTTTGCAGGGCGATCGGCAACTGATCGCAGGCGATGGCCGCCTGTTCCAGCCAGTCGCGGATCGCGCCTTCATCGCCGGGGGCATACAGCAGGGCGACGATACCGGCGTCATGCATGATATTGGTCAGCCGTTGACGCTGATGCTGATACTGGGTTGGCAGCGGCGCAGGCACGGCGATCATTCGCGCATACATGCAGGCCAGGAAACCGATCGCAAAATACTCGCTGACCGAGGACGGCAGTAAAATGCGGCTGTTCGGCGCATAGGTCGCCCGCAGTTCCGCCGCCAGATGCAGGGCCGAATGGCGCAACTGGCGGTAATTGACCTGACGGTTTTTTTCGTCATGGTGCGGGTGATTCACCATCATCAGCGCCAGCGCTTCGGGGTTGACGGCGGCATGGTGATCCACCGCCGCTTGCAGGGTCGGAAAACGGGGGGGATTCAGCATCATGACTGGCATCCTTTGCTGGTGGTGTAAGCCATATCCGGCGTTGGGATAAAGCCGATCGCGATGAAATAGTCGAGATAACGATTCAACAGGCTCTGATCCAACGGCTGGGCGGAAATGCCGCTGCCTTCCAGCGCCTGAAGCAGATTGCGGTAGTCATAGTGCGGCAGACTGCCTTCGTCGCCGGCGTCTTTCGACGGCGCCTCTTCACCAAACAGCGAGAAGAATTTGCCGAGGGCATTTTGCTCGCCGGCTTCAAGCGCGGCGGCCAGGCGCTGATACCACTCGGGGTAGCTCACCGCATCAATCCTGTAGCCCCGTTGGCGCAGCATGCCGATGAGATCGCGCCAATGTAACGGCGCTGACTGCGTCAGATGATAAATCCGATGCTCTCCGGCGCCGGAAAGGGCGATATGCGCCACGCTTTGCGCGCAGAAGTCCACCGGCGAGATGTCCAGCATCACGTCAAACGGCAGCTCCGTCTGCAGTTGAATGCAGCTTTTGATGGCGGCGTTGAGGTAGGTGTCCGTCGAACAGGCGCCGTTGGTTTGCGCGCCGGTGATCTGGCCGGGGCGATAAATGCGGCAAGGCAGGCCGCGTTCGCCGGCCAGGGTTATCAAGCGTTCGGAAACCCACTTGGTTTGACGGTATCCTCCCGCCAGGCCGTTGGGGTGCATGAGCGGTTCCTCGCGGAAATGGTGCTCGCCCGGCTGGCCGGGAAACACCGACAGCGAAGAGATGTAATGCAACGGTTTTACCCGCACTTGCCCCGCCAGACGCAGCACCTCGAGGGTGCCGAGCACGTTGGTGGGCTTTAACTGGCGATAAGGCATGGCGTAGCTGGAGATCGCCGCGTTATGCACGATCATCTCGACGTCCTGGCACAGTTGCCGCCAGGTGGGTTTATCTACACCGAGATAAGGTTTGCCCACGTCTCCCGGTACGCCGGCGATGCGCGCACGATCGCCCAGGCGTTGCAGGCCGTACTGTTGCAAGTTGTTCAGGATGCGTTCCACCGCTTGCTGCGGGTTTGCCGAACGCACGACGACCCACAGCATCGCCTGTGAACGATCCAGAAACTCCCTCAACAGGAAGGCGCCGGTATACCCGGTGCCGCCGGTGAGCAGGATATGGCGAAAATCGCTGTTGACGGCGGGCAAGGCCCCAGGCTGGGCGCCAATGTCGGCCGGCAGTTGGGCTTCGGCGCAGAGCTCTTCGTCGCTGAGGTTTTGCAGACCGGCAGAGGCGGTGCGGTGTTTGCCTTTGATATAGGCGGAGAGCGCGGCGATGGTCGGGTTTTTGAACACGTAGCGCAGGCTGACGGCGGTATCCAACTCCCGACGCACTCTGGAGACCATCTGCACCACCGACAGCGAATCGCCGCCGAGTTCAAAAAAGCTGTCTTCAATGCCGACCTGCGACACTGACAGCACGTCCTGCCAGATGCGGGCGATTTTCTCCTCGCTCAGGTTGCGGGGGGCGACATATGCCTGCTGACTGCGCTCTTGCTTTAACGGGGCCGGCAGTTGCTTGCGGTCGATTTTCCCATTCGGCAGTTTCGGCAAGACCGGCATCACCACAACGTGGGCCGGTATCATGGCTTCCGGTAACTCTCCGCGCACAAAGTCGCGCAGTTGCCGGGCCAGCTCAGCGTTGCGTTCCTGCGCCAGCGGGTTGTTGGAAAGTGCGGCGGGTGAGTTCATTGCGTTATTTTTTTCCATTTTTTGGCCACTCACTTCGAGTCTGCGATAACGCCGGTCTGGCGGCGTTCGGTAAGCGGAACTTCGTGCAGCGTCAGTTCGAGGTTGAACAGCCGAAGCCCCTCTTCCGGGGTTAGCGTCAATCGAACCTGATAGCCCTGAGCTTCAAAGTGACTGGCGATATCTTCCGGGTGCAGTGGGTTCGGTTCGGTGATTTCCCACAACCGTTTCTCGATATCCCATTTGGTCTGGTCGTCATCGGCCTCGGCCAATAGCGTCATCAGGTCGCTGTCGCGTTGCAGTCGACAATTCGGCAGATTGCGAATGACGATGTGATGTTTTTCGCGGTTTTCGTCACTAAGCTGCGCGGTCAACGCCGTCAACCCGTGCGAATCGAGGGTTTGCCCTTGCCAGTCCAGATAGCGCGGTGCGGCGGTTGGTTTGCGGCCACTGACAATCACGTCATAACGGAAATCATTCAGTTCGTTGGCGGCTTGCCCGCGCTTGAGCTCCAGTTGCAGCTTGCGCGAGGTTCCGTGGCGCTCGTTGAACGTCTGGAAATAACGCGGAGACAGGCACAACTCTTTCTCCGCCTCCCTGTCTCTTTTGATCTGTTGGCGGATTTCCGCCACGCGGGCCAGAGGCGCTGCCTTATAAAATTGAACGCCGGTATGGAATGCGCTCAGATCGTCGAGGCTGCGGACATCGCCGAGATAGATAACGCCATCGTCCTGGGTGATGCGCAGCGCTTCGTCCAGCACGCTTTTCAGATAGCCGAGGTCCGGGAAGTATTGAATCACCGAGTTCAGGATCACCAGCGTGTCTGGCCGCGCGGCCAGGTTTTCGAGCCGCTTCGCGTCGCCCTGCGTCAGGGTAATGTGTGCGGCGGAATGCAGCGCCGGCGGCAGTGATTGGCGGGCGACGTTCAGCGCCTCCTGAGACAGATCCAGCCCATGATAAGAATGGCTGTCCGCCGCCAGATGACGCATGATTTGCCCCATGCCGACGCCCACATCGATCAGATGGCTGCGATCGCAGGCGCGCAGTTTGATCAGGGTATGGTTCAACCATTCGCGCATCTCGTTCGGCGGAATGGGCGCACCGGTATAGCTGCTTAACCAGCCGGCGAATTGACGATCCTGCTCATGGTGCACTTCATAACTGGCGCGTTCTTCGTAGGCGTTGTTCCACAGTTGTCCCCAGTGAGCGATCAGGGTGTTCGCCGAGTCGCCGGCCTGTTGCTGGGCTTCATTGATTTCAACGTAAGCCACCAATTCGTAACGTTCGTTTTCCTGCTTAACGGCGATGACGGCGGCGTTTTGTACCAGTGGATGCCGTGAGATCACGCTTTCAATTTCATCAAGCTCGATGCGATGACCCAGTACTTTGACCTGCCGATCGATACGGCCGACAAATTCAATGTCGCCGGAGGCATTCCATAACGCGCGGTCGCCGGTGCGGTAGAAAACCTGGCCGACAGCCGGTTGCAGCGCGAAACGTTCGGCGGTCAATTCCGGTCGGCCCAGGTACCCCTGGCAGACGCCGTCGCCGCCAATCCACAATTCACCCGCGACGCCGATCGGGCTTGGGTGCCCGTCCGGGCCGAGAATCAACATTTGGGTATTGGCGATAGGCTTGCCGATCGCGATACGGTTGGCGGCCTGCGACCCTGTGCCCGGCAAGCGATGGACGCTTGACCAGATGGTGGTTTCCGTCGGGCCGTACATGTTGTAAACCGCCGCGTCCAGGCGCTGGGACAACTGCTGGGCCAGGCCGGCGGGGAAGGGCTCGCCACCGATCAAAATGGCGCGCAGATGCTCCATCGCGCTTACCGCCGCGGGCTCCGCCATTACCGCCGCCATAAAGGACGGCGTACTTTGCACCAGGCTGATGCGATGGCGTTGCAGCAGCGCGGCAAAGTTGTAGGGCGCATCGCGCAGTTCGTTCCGATGCAAGGTTTGCAGCTGTTTCAGCGCCTGCAATCCTTCCAGCACCTGTTCGTTGGCGATGCCGAAGTCAATCAGCCCGGCGAGCTCATCGACCCCCGCCTGCTGCAACTGCGTCAACAGCGGCAGCACGCTTTCCGGCGAACCGAACAGACCCGAACGTTCAAAGTAACGCTCCACTGCGCTGTCGAGCAGCGACTCCAGATCTTCCTGCGGCAGATCCTGCTGGAATTCCAGCCCCATGCTGGCGGACAGCTCGCGCAACAGCCCGGTGGAGGTGCGCAGGTAGTCGCGGAAGGGGCCTTTAGCCACCGCTTTGGCGCGTTGTTCGTCCGGCAGCAGGAAGGTATGTATCATCAAGGTGACATGGCCGTTACCCGCATGACCCGCAGCGTGCCAGGCCTGGCGATAGGCGGCGATTTTTTGCTGCAGTTGTTCGAGATCCTGGCCCAGCAGGTGGGTCAGCAGATTGACGCCGTAGGTCCCCGCCAATTCGAACGTGGTGACGTCGCCGGAGGACGTGAACCAAATCGGCAACTGAGGCTGAACCGGGGAAGGGTAAGCCGTCAGACTGACCTCTTTGCCGTCACCGTTGAGGCGGTGAAGGCATCCGCCCTGCCAAAGCGTGCGCAATTCCTGCAGTTTTTGCAGCATCACGGCTTTTCTGGCTGGGTAGTTGTCCGGCGCCAGAGCAAAGTCATTGGTGTTCCAGCCAGAGGCGAACGCCAGCCCGACGCGTCCGGACGACAGGTTGTCCACCAGGGACCACTCTTCCGCCAGGCGCAGGCTGTCGTGCAGCGGTGCGACCACGCTGCCGCAGCGCAGTTCGACGCGGTTCGTGATGGTCGCCAGCGCGGCGGACATGACGGAAGGGTTGGGATACAAGCCGCCGAAGGCATGGAAGTGCCGCTCCGGGGTCCAGACGGCTTTGAATCCGTGGCTATCGGCATAACGCGCAGCGTCCAGCACCAGTTGATAACCTTCGTGACGCCGTTCGTTATTGGCGGCGCCAAAGAAGAACAGGCTGAACTCCAGGGGAGTGACGCGGCTGTCGCCGTGCCACGCCAGATTGTTGATCTGGTGTTCCGGGGCCAGCACCACGTTGGCGCCGCGGCTCAGCGGCCAGAAAATTTCCAGAATGGAGATGTCAAACGAGATGCTGGTCAACGCCAGCAGGCTGTCTTCCTGACGACACCCCACCGCCTCATCCATGCCGACCAGGAAGTTCGTCAGGTTTTTTTGCAGGATCAAGGTACCCTTCGGTTTGCCCGTCGAGCCGGAGGTGTAAATGACATAGGCGACATCGTTGCCGAACGACGCTTGCGGCGGATTTTGATGCTCTTCACGCAGCAACTCCCGATATTCCGGCCATTCGATGCGTGTGGCCGCGGCCAGTTCGGGCGCGTCGGCCTGCGTGATCAGACAGGAAAGCTGCGAGTCTTTGACGATATAGTCCAGTCGCTCCGCCGGGTAGTCGGGATCGAGAGGAACATAAGCCGCCCCGGCTTTATGGATCGCCAACAGGCTGGCCACCAGCGTCACGCTGCGTCGCAAGCAAATGCCCACCAGCGAGCCGGGCATTACGCCGGCTTCGCGCAGGCGCGCCGCCATGGCATTGGCCAACTGATTAAGTTCAGCGTAACTGAGGCTGTCGTCGCGGCAGCACAAGGCTTCACGCTGTGGATTAAGCGCCGCCTGGTGCTCGAACTGTCGATAGGCGCAGGCGTCAGCCTCATAGGCCACATCGGTGCGGTTCCATTCTCGAATCAGCGCCTGTTGGCGCCCGGCCTCCAGCGCGGCGGTGAATACCGGCTGCTGCGGGGCGTCCGCCAGTTGACTCAGTGCCTGCAGGTAATATTCCGGCAGCAGATCGCACAGCGGCTCGCTCAGCTGTGCGAGGTTGCAGTCAAACCACAAAGATAAAGACTGGCTGACCGGATCCTTCAGATAATTGACCGCCAGAGCAAAATTGGTGTCTGCAACGCCATAGGCATGCGAAATCGGTGAGTTTTCATCGCCCCAATTGCGATGGAAATCCATGTAGTTGATATAGCTGTCCAACACGATTTCCTGACCGTAATCGCGTTGCATTGCGGTAAAAGGGTAACGGCCATAAGGATAGGCATCGGCTTCAAACTGCGCGATCCTCTGCGCCAATTCAATAAATGACGCCTGTTCGATAGACAGAGCCAGCGGCAGGGTGTTGAGGAATACGCCGATGGTTTTATCTGCATCCTGTACCCCGAGGCGGCCGTTGAAAACCAGCCCGGTAGCGACCCGATCCTGGCCGGTCAAGACGGCTTGCACCTTCAGGTGAGCCGCAACCAGTAACGCTTTGAGCGGCAATGAGTGAGTTTGCACTAACTGTCCGAGCTTGTTGGCCAGCGTGGCGGGCAGTTCGGCGCGCACGGACTTGTGCCGCGTGGGGCCGGATTTGTCCGGGCGTGGCAAAGGCGCGGGATCCAGCTCGTTCAGTTGCGATTGCCAGAAAGCCGCCGCCTGGCGGTCTGCGGTAATCTGCTGTTCGGCAACGATAAAATCGCGATAGTGGCTTGCAAGCTCGGCACGCTGCGGTTCGCGGCCGTCGAGCAATTGCCGGTAATTATCCACAATCTCATCCAGCATTAATAAGTCGCTCCAGCCATCGAGCACCACGTGGTGCTCGATGACCGAAAGCTGGAAGCGTTGCGGATGCAGACCGTGGCTGAAAAAGGCCAGACACGGGGCTTCAGCCAACGTGAAACGGTGATATTTAGCCTGATCCACCCAGCGCGATAGGGCTTGCCGCTGCTGTTCTGGCGCCAGCGAGGTGAGATCCTCCGCCTGTGTCAGCGGGGTTGTAACCCGTTGATGAACCAACTGCAGCGGCTGACTGTAATTTGAAAGGTCAAAGCTGCTGCGCAGCAAAGGATGGCGCGCCAACGTGAACTCTATGGCGCGCTGCAACAGCGCAAGCGTCAACGGTAGCTCGACGGTCAATGAGGTGACCACGCGATATACCGAGGCCTCGTGTTCAATTTCTGCCTGGTAGGCCATGGACTTTTGCATGGCGGACAGGGGATAAGCGTCTTCCAATCCCTGCGGCAGACGCTGGCGATCCTGCGGGGTGAGCAGTGAGAAAGGGGCCGGAGAAGCGGGCGGCGTCGTTGCTGTGGCCGCCGGTGTCAGCTGCTTTGCGAGTTGGCGTAGCGTCGGGTTGCGAAACAGCGCTGCCAAATCGAGGGCGTAGCCGCGTTTCTCCAGTGCGCTGCGCACGCGAATGGCCAGCATGGAGTCACCGCCCAGGCTGTAGAAGGGCGTATCCGGCGACAACGTCGGCCGTTGCAGTACGCTTTGCCACACCGTGGCGACCAGGCGTTCCTGGTCATTCAATTCACCGCCGCCGTTTTCCAGCTCCGCTTTGGGGCTCGGCAACGCTTTGCGATTCACTTTGCCGTTGCTGAGGTACGGCAGCACCGGCAGGATCACCCATTGCGCGGGGAGCATGTATTCCGGCAGTGTCGCCCTGAGCCGCCGTTCGATCTCGGGGAGCGAGTCGCCGGCCGCGTCGCGTTCGGCCAAGACCAGATAACCCACCAGGCGATCCTGACCGAGAGGATCGCGATAGGTTGACACCAGTGCCTGTTCCACCTGCGGCAGCGCCACCAGTTGGGCTTCAATTTCCCCCAGTTCAATGCGCAGTCCGCGGATTTTTACCTGATGATCGAGGCGGCCAAGAAATTCCAGCCCGTGGTGCTCGGTCAGCCGCACCAGATCGCCGGTTCGGTACAGACGACCGCCATCGGCGGCCAGCGGAATAAGCTCATCGGGTTGCGGAATAAAGCGCTCCGCAGTCAGTTCGGGCTGATTGACGTATCCCTGCGCAACCTGCACGCCACCGATATAGAGTTCTCCCACGGTGCCGGGGGGCAAGGGGCGCAATTGCGCATCGAGCACCCAGAGCTGAGTGTTGGCCACCGGATAGCCGATCGGTACGCTGCCGGCATAGGCCACGCCGGGGAGGCAATCCCAATAGCTGACGTCGATGGCCGCTTCGGTAGGACCGTACAAATTATGCAGACGGCAGTCGGGCAACGACTGATTGGCGCGCGTCACGCTGGCCAATTTCAAGGCTTCGCCGCTGCAAAACATTCTCGTCAGCGACGGTAACGGCCGGCCGTCCAGCTCGGCTAAAAACAGATCCAGCATCGGAGGAACAAAATGCAGCGTCGTAATCTGCGTCGTGCGAATGATGTCGATCAGTTGGCGGGGATCCTTATGGCTGCCCGGAAGCGCGATCACCAACCGTGCGCCCACCGTCAGCGGCCAGAAAAATTCCCACACCGACACGTCAAAAGTAAACGGCGTTTTCTGCAGGACGCGATCCTCCGCGTCAAGTGGGTAGGCCGCCTGCATCCATAAAATGCGGTTCGTTACGGCGCGATGGCTGACGGCCACCCCTTTAGGCTGCCCGGTCGAACCTGAGGTAAAGAGGATATAGGCGATGGCGTCCGGCGAGACCGACGGCAAGGTGAACGGCACCGCATCGTTTAACTCTCTGGTCTGCAATGAAAATACCGCCGTTCCGATATCGGGCGGCGTATCCCAATACAGCAGAGTATGGATGCCGGCCTGGGCGATCTGAGACTGCAAACGGGCCATAGGCAGCTCAGGATCCAGCGGCACAAAGGCCGCGCCGACTTTTTGAATGGCGAGCAGTGCGAGGGTCATGTCCAGGGAACGTTCGCCATAAACGGCCACCGCATCTCCGGGGCGTACCCCCTGCGCTACCAGGCCGCAGGCCCAGCGTTCGCTGCGCTGCACCAGTTCGCTATAGGTGATCGTTTCATCGGCGAATTGCAGCGCAATGGCATCGGGACTGCATTGCGCCTGGCGGTCAATCCGCGCCGGCAGCGTTTGCTGAAGATCGTAATCTTGCCGGTTGGCATTGAATTGCCGGATAGCCAGACGATCTTCGGGCAGCAGCAGCGTCTCCGCCGGGCAATCAATTCGCTGGTGGGTCAAACACCAGCCGATAAACTGCATCAATCTCTGAGCATGATGATCGAGCAAGGTGGCGGAATAGTTTTCCGGGTTGGCGTCCCACAGCAACTCAATGCGATCGGTGCCAATAAACAGCGTCAGAGTCAGATCGGTCACCGGCCCGGTGGTGAATTGGTGGCAGAGGGCTTTTTCATGGCCAAAATAAACATCATGTTCGAATGAAATAATATTGATCAGCGTCTTGGTTAGCTTGTCTTCAGGGGCGCCCAGCCCGATGGCGCGATGAATATCCTCATTGCGGCATTGCTGGTGTTTGATCGCCAACGCCAATTCCTGCCGGGTCAGACGCAACAGTTGAGACAGGTCTGAAATCCCTGAGACAGAGAGCGTCAGGGGAATTTCATTCGCCTGCATCGCGGGCTTTTTCAACGCGACAAGCGTGGCGCGGCCAGTCACGGCCAGCCCCAATTGAACGATATCCTGGCCGGTTAAACGGTGGCTGTAAGCGGAAAACAGCGCCAATAACAATTGCGGCAGCGTAAGGCCGTGCTCAGAGGCGAAGGTGTTGATTTGGCGATAAAGGTCTTGTGCAAGAGTACAGCGAGTTTGCAACAGGCCCCGGGCCATGCTGGACCGGTTTTTGCCCAGCGTGGTGGCGCCTTCCGTCGAGGCCAGTTTAGCTGTCCAAAATGCCATGTCGCGCTGGTGCTGCGTGCCGGCGGTGTAATTGTCCAGGCTTTCGAAATAGGCTTCGCGCGTGACCCACTCGCTTGCGGGGCATGTCGCATGTTGCACGCTGGACGTGTAAATTTTCGCCAGACGTTCGATCAGCATCGATTGGCCAAAACCATCGAGCACCAAATGATGATATTTCCCATACAGCAGCAGATCCCCGGCGGGCAATGCGATGATATGCCATTGCAGCAAGGGCGCTGAGCCGTCCAGGGGGAAAGGGAGCTGGTTTTGCCGTTCCATCCAGGATTGCGCCTGGTGTTGATCAGCAAATGAATGGCGGGCAATCAAAGCATCCGCTGGAAAATGCGGGAATTGAACAGGGCCTTCCTCGGTTGCCGAAAGGGAAATTCTTTGCAGCTCGGCTTCTTGGTTGAGTTGCAGCAAAGCGTCATGCAACGCTTCCTGATTGATATTTTTCCCGAGCTTCAGAAAGAAACAGGCATTAAAGCGGAAATTCTCTGGTTCCATTTGGGCGGCGGCCCAAATAGCGCGTTGCGCTGGGGTAAGTTTATTTAATGACATTGTCATTCCAATTATGTTGTTGGTTTGGATACGGACCATGACATTCTTACCGATTTAGCCCGATATGAATTAAACGCATCTGCTCCGATATAAATAGTAATGAAATATAATTAAAAACTCGCTCAGTACGTCTGGCGCACGGCAGGTAATAAAATGGCGTAGCGGCGCCCGCACCAATAAATAGGGCGTTCTTTCCATTAGGCTATTCACACCCTGTAATAAATCATTGACTCAACAGACGCATCGTCAGAGTGCGTAAGGGCAATTAATGCCGATGAAGTCATCAATAAAAGATCATTTTCTCAGGGCGATTTACCGGTCATTAAAGGTCAGGAATTGACTATAGACATAAAGAAAATTTACATCAATTTGATGAGGGATAAAAACATTACAAAATGTTAACATTGCTATTAAGCTGAGTTGTGTTTTTATTGTGACTTTAAATTTTTTAATTTTGAATTATTTTGGATTTTTATGCTGATTTTTGGCTTTGTTTTTGATTTTTTGTTTTATCAGGAAATCATTTACCGTGCTAATCAATTGAGTGCGGAATAATGCGGCGTGGTAGTAAACTCTTTTGGAATCATTAGGATGTGCATGTAAATATAAAAAATTGCATTTTCAGAATGCAATTTTTCATCATCAATAATGAGTTTAATCCTAAAAATATGACGGTATCTCTTGGGCCGAATATAAACATCGTCATCTTCACCACTGAACATAAAGTTATTTTTACCGCAGCAATTAGAATTTAGTGCTTAACCGCCGCCCGCTACATGGCGATGCCGCTCCCCGCCGTTTGGCCTGTGGCGTTCCTTTCCGCCAAAAAGCGCGCCGGCGGTTTGCCTACCGCTTTGCGGAACATGGTGACAAAGCCGCTGGCGCTCTCATAGCCCAGATCCAGCGCCACCTTCTGCACGCTGTCGCCCTTGGTCAGCCGTTGCAGCGCCAGCATCACGTGCAACTGGCGGCGCCAGTGGCCGAAGCTCATGCCCATCTGCTGCTGCAGGGTGCGGTTGAGGGAGCGCTCGCTCATGCCGATGCGCTGCGCCCATTGGTTCAGGGTGGCTTTGTCCGCCGGATTGGCCAGCAGTCGCTCGGTCAGTTGGCGAATGCGCGCGTCCTGAGAGACCGGCAAATGCAGATTCTCGATCGGCGCATTAACCACCTGATCCAGCAGCACTGCGGTCAGCCGCCCTTCCGGGCCCTGCTCGTCATAGAGCGGATCGAACCCGCTGGCCTGCAACAGCAGCTCGCGCAGCAACGGCGATACCGCCAGCGTGCAGCAATGGGTCGGCAAGCCGGCGATAGCATCCTGATCGACAAACAGGCAATAGCATTCGGTGTCGCCGGCCCCCTGGGCGCTATGCAGCACGTTGCTCGGCATCCAAAGCGCGCATTGCGGCGGCACCAGCCACAGGCCGTTTTCCACTTCGCAGCGGATCATGCCGCGCACCGTATAAATCAGCTGCGCTTTGCGATGGCGGTGATGGGCCATCTCCCAATCGCTGCTGATGGTGGAGCCCTGTACGGCAAAAATCGCCCGCGGTACCTGATCGATATCGAAACGCGGTTTGGTAATAACAGTCATGAGAATTATTCTCAATTTGGCGTGATTGAAAAACATTATGTCCTGATTGTGCAATGTGGTCTAGCGCCGTAGTCGATAAAGTAAGCGCCAGCTTTAGCACTCTGAGGGGGCGCAATGTATCAGCAACAGGTAATCACTCAACTGCTGGCCTGGATTGAGCAAAATCTCGACCAGCCGCTGACGCTGGACGATATTGCCGCCAAATCCGGCTATTCCAAATGGCATTTGCAGCGGCTGTTCAAGCAGTTAACCGGCCACGTTCTGGGGACCTACGCCCGGCGCAGAAGGCTGAGCGCCGCTGCGCGCGAGTTGCGGCTCACCCACATCAGCGTGGCCTGCATTGCCGATAAGTACCAGTTTGATTCCCAGCAGACCTTTACCCGCTGTTTCAAAAAGCAGTTCGGTTTGCCGCCGGCCGGCTATCGCCGCAGTCCGGATTGGGCCAGCCACGGCATGCAGCCGCCGCTGCGTTTGAGCGAAGGGCCGTTGCCGCAGGCAGACATCGTTACCCTGCCGGCCATGCAACTGGTGGGGCGCTCCCAGCGGAGCAACTGCACCCTGGGGCAACTGCCGCATTCGAAACACGAGCTGCGTCAACACGCCTGGCGCCAGATGGTGCGCACGCAAGCCGAGCCGCCGGCAGTGGTATACGGCCTCACCAGCCTGGAGGCGGACAGTCGCCAACGCGGCGGAAAGCGCATTGTCTATACCGTGGCGCTGGCGGATGAGCAGGCGGAAGGCGAGAGGGTGCTCATCGAGCAAGGCGACTACGCCAGTTTTGTCTATCAGGGCAGGGTGGAGGAATTACAAAACTTTATCGCCCGCCTGTACGATACCGCGATCCCGATGATGAAAGCGGTGCGGCGACCGGGGCAGGATATCGAGCGCTTTTACCCGGCGGCGGGCGGCGTTTGCAATGGAGCAAGCACGGCGATCCGTTGTGAATACCTGATCCCCATACGCCGAATGACGCCGCCAGACGTCGCGCTTTAGCGGCGTTTTTCACAGTAAGTCATCTTCATACCGCAGCAGGTTACAAAAAAGTGCGTCATGACACAGGGAATGTTTCGCACTTAGGTCAATGTGCACATATAATGCGCATCCGGTCATTTATGGCCGAAAATAACCTATATCAATAATCTGCCAGTGGCCACGACCAACACGAAGATGAAAATGAACATTCGCGCGTTATTAACCCTGTGTACGGCGCTGGTTGCATTCAGCCAGTCTGCCTTCGCCGTCGTATACCCTTTGCCTGCCAAAGACAGCCGTCTGGTCGGTGAAAACATCCAAGTCACCGTACCCGAAGACAGCAAGCTGCCGCTGGAGAGCTTTGCCGCTCAATACCAGATGGGCCTGAGCAATATGCTGGAAGCCAACCCGGGCGTGGATCCGTTCCTGCCGAAAGCGGGCAGCACCCTGACCATCCCACAGCAGTTGATCCTGCCGGACGCACCGCGTGAAGGCATCATCATCAACAGCGCCGAGATGCGTCTGTACTACTATCCGAAAGGCACCAACACCGTGATCGTGCTGCCAATCGGTATCGGCCAGTTGGGTAAAGACACCCCGCTGAACTGGATTACCTCGGTACAGCGTAAAAAAGATGGCCCAACCTGGACGCCAACGGCCAAGATGCGTGAAGAATACGCGGCAGACGGCGAGATCCTGCCGGCGGTGTTCCCGGCCGGTCCGGACAACCCGATGGGCCTGTATGCGCTGTACGTTGGCCGCCTGTATGCGATCCACGGCACCAACGCCAACTTCGGTATCGGCCTGCGCGTGAGCCACGGCTGTGTGCGTCTGCGTGCTGACGACATCAAATATCTGTTCGACAACGTGCCGGTCGGCACCCGCGTGCAGTTTATCAACGAGCCGGTGAAAGCCAGCGTTGAACCGGACGGTTCCCGTTACGTGGAAGTGCATAACCCACTTTCCGCTAACGAAGAAGAGCTGAAGTCCAAAGATCCGGTGCCGTTAACCCTTTCTGCGCCAGTGGGCAAAGTGGTGATGGATCCTGCCGTTAACCAGAGCGAAGTGGACGCGGCGATCAAAGCCCGTTCCGGTATGCCGGTTAAAGTGAACTGATTGATTCAGTGATGTGAAAAAGACGCCTTAGGGCGTCTTTTTTTTGGTTGAAAATCGCTATTTTGCGTACTCTGCCGCAACTATTTTCTTCTCGTTACTTCTACGGATTTCAACGCTCGGCACCTTAGGCAATTCTAGGTTCTACTCGTTGCGGTCAACCTGTATTACGACGATGTTGGTGAACCCAGTTGCGCTTGGAAAGTATATCACTAAGTGCTATATTTTTTGCAGACAGGACTTCATCGTCATGCGTGCGTTTAAAACCAAGTGGTTTGCTAAAAAAGCCTCTGCTCATGGCATAGCGGATATTGCCTTGTGCGAGGCGATTCAGGATATACAACGTGGTTTAGCTATTGATTTAGGTGGTGGCGTTTTTAAGAAACGGTTGAATTGTAACCGCGAACGGGCGCTGGTGTTGGCAAAGAGCGGAGATAGCTGGGTGTATACCTTTCTGTTCGCCAAGCAGGACCGGGCTGGTATCAGTACGGCTGAATTGCAGACATTCCGAAAATTGGCGGCGCAATATGACCAACTGAGTGTTGGAACCATCGCCACACTGATAGAACAAAATGAATGGGTGGAGATTTGCCATGAAAAAAAAAGCGGATTTTCGCAGCACTGCCTTTGAGGCTATCCATAGCGCCGCTGAAGGTTTACATCAGGTTGGGGCTATTTCACAGGAAACCATGCGCAGTTTCGATGAGTCTTGTCTGGTCCCGCTGGAAGAGTTGCAACCGCAAGAGATCAAGGCGCTTCGTGAACAATTGCATCTGAGCCAACCGGTTTTTGCCCGCTATTTAAATACCAGTCTTTCAACCATTCAAAAATGGGAGTCCGGTGCGAAACTACCGGGAGGCCCGTCCCTTAAACTGCTCTCCATCGTGCAAAAACACGGCCTGAAGGTTTTGCTGTAGCCTGTTAGGTTAATCACATTCACCCGCCGCTATTTTGCCTGCCTTGCAGATGCACTTGCTATTTAAGCATAAAAAATATCAGTTAATTAATTGGTTATATAACCAGTTAGGTCAGGTGTTGTCTGAAACAATCCTCGCAAAATACCCTCTGTGTGATAATAAGATCACAAAAGCGTAACGAAAGGTAAACAAAGGCCTCCTATATTGGCTGCTTTGCTTTTGGGAGGGAGTGCCATGCGTAACTGGAACGAACCGAAAAAGAACAAGGCGCACATCGAATTGATCCCCATGATCGACGTGATGATGTTTTTGCTGGTGTTTTTTGTGCTGATTAGCCTGAACGTGATCCCGGCGCTGGGGCTGAAAACCCAGTTGCCCTCTGCCGGCAGCGCTCAGCAACTGAAGCCGCAGAAAAAAGCGATCATCACGCTGGGGGCGGAAGAACAATTGCAACTGGACGGCCAACCGGTGGCGCTTAACGCGCTGGTCAGCACGCTCAAACAGCAGCAACAGGAAAACCAGACCACCACCATTATCGTCAATAGCGACAAGGGCGTTGCGGTGGAGCGACTGGTGGCGGTGATGGATAACCTGCGCCAGGGCGGATTCTATTCCGTCTCTATCGCCACACGGAAGCTGTGACATGTATCTGCTCTATCGCTCACGTCACCTTTTCAGTTGGATGCCCGCGCTGATCGTGGCGGGTTGTTTGCTGTTCGCCAGCCAGCAGGCTGCGTTGAAAATCCAGCCACGCTACGACGACACCACCATGGAACTGGCGCTGGTCGAGCCGGAGCCTGAACCTCAGCCGGAACCGCCGGTGGAAACGCCGCCGCAACCCGAACCCCCGCCACCGGAGCCGCAACCCGTTCCTGAACCCGTGGTGCCGGCCCCAGAGCCGATTATCGAGGCCAAGCCGGTTCCCAAACCGCAGCCAAAACCCAAGCCCAAACCGGTGAAAGAGAAAGCCAAACCGGTAGAAAAGGCGAAACCGGTATCCGCACCGCCTGTGCCGAAAGCGTCGGTCAGCAAGCCTGCGCCAACGCCGGCCGCACCTGCCGCGCCGAAGGTCAACGCCCAGGCTGTCGAAAACGGTTATTTGCAGGCACTGCGCCACGAACTGGAACAGCGCAAGCGTTACCCGAGCGGACGGCAGGCTTCGCTCGAACGGCCGCAGGGCAACGTCGAGGTCTGGCTGGAGGTTGATCGCAGCGGCCGTGTGCTCTCTTCCGGCATCGCCAACAAGGCTGCCAGCATGCTGCTGAACCGCGCGGCAATGAGCAGTTTACAAAGTATCAGCCAGGTGAAGCCGTTCCCGAGCGACGCTTTTGCCGGGCAAACAACAAAACGATTTTCAGCCACGTTCAATTATCAGGCGCCTTAGCGACCTGGCATAACAGTTTGATTTTTTAGGGGATGGAAACAATGAAGTCTTTCAATCGATCTGGGATTTATCTGGCAGTGATGTCGGCGATGCTGCCGGGCGCGGCGCTGGCGGCGGACACTACCGACGTCGGTACCATCAGCGTGAAAGGGCAGTCGCTGGGCGGCGGCATGATGGTGCAGGACGACAGCGCCAAGGCGCGTTCCACCGTCACCAAAGAGGCGATGGACAAAATGCCCGCAGCGGCCAACGCCATCGACAAGCTGAAGTACACGCCGGGCCTGAACGTCAACAGTAACGACGCCAGCGGCCTGAGCGGCGTCGATTACACCATGCGCGGCATGAACTCGGATCAGATCGGCCTGTCGATGGACGGCATCCCGATCAACGACTCCGGCAACTATGCCGTCTACCCGAACCTGCTGGGCGATTCGGAGAACCTGGAGGAAGTGTTCGTCACCCAGGGATCCTCCGAGGCGGACGGCCCGCATATCGGTTCCAGCGGCGGCAATATCGGCATGGTGACGCGCCGGCCGGCAAAAGATTTCGGCGGCTTCGTCAAACAGACGCTGGGCAGCAACAACCTGAGCAAAACCTTTGCCCGTTTGGAAACCGGCGAGTACAACGGTTTCAGCAACTGGATCTCCTACTCGCACACCGAGGCGAAAAAATGGCGCGGTGAAGGGCGCGAATATTCCAACAAGTTCGAGATGAACTCGCTGTACGAAGACGGCAACGGCAACAGCAGTAACCTGATCATGAAGTACAACCGCCAGCAGAACGTCAACTACAACACCCTGAGCAAGGCGCAATTCGAAAGCGACGGGCGCGATACCGACTACGCCACCACGCCGGAATACAACAACAAGGGGCAGTTGAACAAGTACTACAAACTCAACCGCAACCCGTTCGATACCTTCACGCTGTCATTCACCCAAAAGTTGCAGTTGCGCGACAACCTGTCGCTGACCCTGCAGCCGTATTACTACTGGGGCAACGGCGGCAGCTTCACCGGCCAGACGGCGTCGGTGCTGTCCAATACGTCGGACAAGGCCGGGCAATACGATCTGAGCAATTTGCAGTCCAACACCTATTACCGTCCATCCTGGACCCAGACCTGGCGCCCCGGCATTACCACCAAGCTGAAGTGGGACATCAACGATCAGCACAGCCTGGATATCGGTTACTGGTATGAACGTGCGCGTCAGTTGCAGACCCAGCCGTTTATCGGCATCAAGGGCGACGGCAACCCGGCGCAGATTTCGGGCAAACCGGGCGGTTCCGATCAGGTGCAGGACGCCAACGGCAACACCGTGCAGGGTCGTAACCAATACACCATCACCCCGGCGCAGAAAGTGTGGCTGCAGGACACCTGGTACGCCACGCCGGACTGGACCTTCGTCGGCGGGCTGGCCTATCAGTACGTGGAACGTAAAGGGGACAATCGGGGCAGCCTGTACAACGTGCCGGAGAAGCGTGATGCCACTTACCACGAGTTCCTGCCGAACTTCAGCGCCAGCTACAAGCTGAACCAGGAAAATCAGGTGTTCTATAACCTGACGCGCAACATGCGCACCCCACCGAACTACGTGCTGTACAACGTCGGCGACTCGATCAGCACCAAGCCGGAACTGAGCTGGAACCACGAGCTGGGCTGGCGTTTCCAGCAGGAAGACATGCTGATGAGCGCCACGCTGTTCTATATGCGCTACAGCGATCGTCAGGTCTCCACCACCAACTCGTCCGGCGACTACGAGATGATGAATATCGGCAACGTGGAGAACAAAGGGCTGGAGCTGGAGTGGAGCGGCCAACTGCCGCACAACTTTAACTACTACACCTCATACACCTATACCCAGTCGAAGCAGAAGAACGACATCGTCAGCAACGGCGGGCTGCCGTTGCCGACGTCCGGCAAAGAGGTGCCGAACGTGCCGAAAAACCTGCTGAACATGACGCTGGGCTACGACGACGGCCTGTATTACGGCAGCGTCAGTGGCAAATACGTCAGTTCGTTCTACGGCGATCTGACCAACGACGAGAAGATCGGTGGCCGTACGGTGTTCGATCTGGCGGCGGGCGTGCATTTGCCGGTGGACAAGAAAATCATCAAAAGCGCAGCGCTGCGCTTTGGCGTCAGCAACCTGTTTGACAAGGAATACCTGACCTCGGTGCGTACCACCACCTTCAACGCCGCGCCTTATGGCGGCGTGAAAGCCAGTACGCCGTATTACAACGTCGGAGAAGAGCGCACCTTTAGCGTGTCGCTGGAAGCCACCTTTTAACTAATTTGAGGGGTATGTTATGAATGCCAATTTATTGCACGACATTATTTTCTACGTGATGTACGCCGCGCTGGCGATTGCGCTGGTGATCATTATCGAACGCTCGCTGTATTTCGCCTACACCCAACGCCAGGCGAGTCGACTGGAGCAGGCACTGACGCCGGACGTGCATCGCGCCGCCGATCTGCCGGACGAACTGACCCAGCGCAACAGCCTGCCGCTGGCGGTGATCGCGCCGGTACTGGAGCAGAAGCACCGCGCCGGTGACCGTGAAGCGATAGGCGATCTGGTCGACGCGCAGTACCTGTTGAGCAAACCGCTGATGGCGCGTGGCCTGTGGCTGTTGGAAACCATCGTCACCGCCGCCCCGCTGCTGGGGCTGCTGGGCACGGTGATGGGGATTATCGAAACCTTTAAGGCGCTGGCCGCTTCCGGGGTGTCGGAGCCGAGTCTGGTGTCCGCCGGCATGGGCACCGCGCTGTACGCCACCGGGCTGGGGATCGCCATTGCGCTGCTGTGTCTGGTGGGCAACAACTACCTGCAAAGCCGCATGGAGCGCATCAACGAACTGTTGAAGGTGCTGTTGATCCGCGCCGGTGCGCCGGCCAGCCGGCCGGAAAACGGCAGCCGCGAGCAATGGGTTGACAGTGAGGCACCGCGCTATGCCTAATGGCCGTCAACCACGGCGGCCATTAGGCCGCCTTTACACTGCGTTATGGGGTAGCTGTCTGTTGATGTTGAGCCAGAGTGCGGCGGCGCGTTTTGATATTCCCGGCTACGAGCTGGTGTATACCGCGCCGGTGGAAACTGCGTTGCAGGCGGATGACCTGCGCAACACCGCCGAGGTGTGGCAGCAGATGTTCGATGCGGCCAAAACCCGCATCGATCTGGGTCAGTTCTACGTGGCGAACCAACAGGGTTCGCTGCTGGACGGCGTGCTGCAACATCTGAAAGCGGCGGGCGAGCGCGGGGTGAGAATCCGTTTTCTGATGGAAGAGAAGGGGATTCGTCTCTCCACCCCGGAGACGCTGGAACAGCTGAAGGCGATCCCCAACCTGGAGCTGCGGATTATTCCTTACCGGCGGTTGAGCGGTGGCATCCTGCATGCCAAATACCTGCTGGTGGACGGCGAGCAGGCGTTTGTCGGCAGCCAGAACTTCGACTGGCGGGCGCTGGAGCATATTCATGAAACCGGGCTGCGCATCAGCGATGCCGGGGTTGTCGGGCAGATTCAGGCGATCTTCGAGCAGGACTGGCGGGCGCAGGCGCTGCTGACGGCGGATAAACCGGTGCCGCAGCTGACGTATCAGCCCACGGCGGCAACGCCGCAGGGCAACTATCTGGTCGCCAGCCCGCGCGCCTATAACCCGGCCGGCGTGATTGACTCGCAGGTTGAGTTGCCGCGCCTGCTGGCGAGCGCCAAACAACGAGTGCGGGTGCAGGTGATGGATTATGCGCCGTTGTCTTACGGCCCCGAACGCAGCCGGCCTTATTACGCGGTCATCGACAATGCCCTGCGCAGCGCCGCCGCGCGTGGCGTGCAGATTGAGCTGATGGTGGCCAACTGGAACACCAAAAAACCCGATATCGCCTGGCTGAAAAGCCTGGCGCTGGTGCCGAACGTGCAGATAAAGGTGGTGACCATTCCGCCGGCAAGCCACGGGTTTATCCCATTCGCGCGGGTGATCCACAGCAAGCTGATGACTATCGACGGCGAAACCGCTTGGGTGGGCACCAGCAACTGGACCGGCGGCTATCTGGATAACTCGCGCAATCTGGAGTTGGTGCTGCACAACCCGGCGATGAGCCAGCGGCTGGACACACTCTACAGCCAGCTGTGGGACAGCGTTTACGCCGAACCGCTGAAACTGGATTACGACTATCCGGCACCCAAGCCGGGTGGCGAGTCCTGATTTATCGTGGGCTGCGGGTGCCGGCGGCGGGCTGGCCGTTGATCCAATGTGAAATGGGCATGGCATTCGCTCCTTATTCGGTTGCGTTGAGGGCGTCGCCCAGGGCGTTGATCAGCGAGTCGATCTGCGCCTCGCTGCTGATAAACGGCGGTGCCAGTTGGAGGGTGTCGCCGCCATAGCGGACGTAAAACCCGTTTTCCCAGCAGTGCATCGCCGCTTCATATGGCCTGCGCGCCGCTTCCCCTGGCCGTGCCGCCAGCGTGATGCCTGCCGCCAGGCCAACGTTGCGGATATCGGTGACGTGCTTGCAGCCTTGCAAGCCATGTACCGCCTGTTCGAAATAGGGAGCCAATGCCTGTACCCGTTCGATCATCTGTTCGCGCTCAATGATATCCAGCGTCGCCAGCCCCACGGCACAGCTGACCGGGTGGGCGGAATAGGTATAACCGTGCGGGAATTCGAGCAGGTACTCCGGCTCGTCGGTGTGCATGAAGGCATCGTAAACCGCCGGTTGGACCACCACCGCCCCCATCGGCTGCGCGCCGTTGGTCACCTGTTTGGCGATGTTCATGATGTCCGGCGTGACGCCGAACGCCTCGGCGCCGGTCAACGCGCCACAGCGGCCGAAGGCGGTGATCACTTCGTCAAAAATAAGCAGAATGTTGTTTTGGCTGCAAATTTCACGGATACGTTGCAGATAACCGATTGGCGGTACTATCACCCCGGCGGAGCCGGAGAAGGGCTCGATAATCACGGCCGCGATGGTCGACGCATCGCGCAGCGCGATAATTCGGTTCAGCTCTTCCGCCAGTTCGGCGCCCTGCGCGGGCATGCCGCGCGAAAAGGCGTTACCCGCCAGCAGGGTATGCGGCAGGTGGTCCGCTTCCGCCCCTGCACCAAAAGCCTTGCGGTTACCGGCGATGCCGCCCACCGAAATACCGCCAAAGTTAACGCCGTGGTAGCCCTTTTCACGGCCGATAAAACAGGTTTTTCCTGCCTGGCCTTTGGCCCGCCAGTAGGCGCGTGCCATTTTTAACGAGGTGTCCGCCGCTTCGGATCCGGATCCGGTGAAAAATACATAATCCAGCCCGGCCGGTGTCATGGACTTAATTTTATTCGCCAGTTCGAAGGATAATGAGTGGCCGAATTGAAACGCCGGGGAATAATCCAGCTGAGAAAGTTGACGGTGGGCCGCATCGGCAATTTCCTGGCGGCCGTGGCCTAATCCGCAGCACCATAGGCCGGATAAACCGTCAAAGATTTTACGCCCATCCTGGCTGGTATAATAAGCGCCTTCAGCGTGACTGATCATTCGCGGGTTGGCTTTAAAATTACGGTTGCCGGTAAATGGCATCCAATGTGCTTCTAACCATTCACGATCGGGTTTATTTTCGCGGGGATTTAAATCAGCCATTTTTCCCTCCGGGTAGGAGAATAGGGACGGTTAATTAAATATACCCGTCATCTTTTAAGTTACAGCGTTGTTATTTTCACTCGCTCACCCCAGTTACTGACTTGAGTAAGCGCCTGGGGATGAGCGAGTTGGCCGCCTGGCCGCAAATTAAAAGCTATAGGGTATAAATAAACGTGTTAATGAATTTTTGTGTGAAATTGACTATGTTCCGCTTCTTCACTAATGTGAATAATCATATGTCGAAACTTACTTAAGGTTTTATGCAAGTAAAAAAACGCGCGCTTTTAGGGCAGTTGTCGGATATGGATCTGCGGTTGCTGCGGGTGTTTAAAGCGGTGGTCGACTGCGGAGGAATGAGCGCCGCCGAGCTGGAGCTGAATATCAGCCTGTCGACCATCAGCAAACATATCAAGGATCTGGAGCAAAGGTTGGGGCTGACGCTGTGCCAACGCGGGCGGGAAGGCTTCGCCGTCACCGACGAAGGGCTGTTGATTTACCAGGAAACCATCAACCTGCTGGCGGCCACCGAGGCTTTTCGCCGTGGGGTGGATGACGTGCATCGACGCATGGGCGGCCAGCTGCACGTGGCAATATTTGATCATACGGTCAGTAATCCGCAGGCGCACATCGGCCGGGCAATTGCGTTATTCAGCGAGCGTGCGCCGGACGTGTCTTTGCAAATGTACGTGGAGCCGATAAATACCATTGAGCGTGGCGTTATTGACGGGCAGTTTCAGATTGGCGTTATTCCCATGCACCGCAATGCGGAAAGTTTATCTTATAATTCTTTATTCAATGAGAGGATGTTCTTATATTGCGGTACGCAGCATGAGTTATTTTCCGCTCATCACGACATGCTGAATTGGGATCTGTTGCACCATTATGCCTTTGCAGGATTGGGCTACCATTCACCGAATATGGCGTTAAGTTTGCAGCAGCATTTGCAGCGCAAGGCGACGGGTTTTGCTCAGGAGTCGATAGCGACCTTAATCCTCTCCGGCAAGTATGTCGGTTTTCTTCCCGACCACTATGCGGCGTTTTTCGTCGCGCAGAATATGATGCGGGCGATCAAACCGGAGTTGTTCCGCTACCACTGTGAATATTCCTGTGTGGTACGGCGTTCACCCAGCCCGCAACGGGTGGTGAAGGTATTCCACGACTGCCTGCTGGCGGCGCATGAGGGGGGATGAACGCTTATTCCTGGCCTTCGACGCCTTGCCAAAAATTGCTTATCAATTGCTCAAAACCGCCGTTACCTGCTGCGTAAAGGCGGTTTATTCGAACAGGCTTTCGGCGCTGCCGGCCTTTAAAATCCGCTTACTGCTTTTTCTTCTTACCGAAGATCTTTAGCAGCACGCCAACCAGAATGCCAATGGCGATGCCGGTGAAAATCCAGCTGATGATACCCATTTCCGATCTCCCGCTATTGCTTTGATCTCATTATATTATCATTCGACGCGGAATGCGCCTTCGATCATCAGTTGCCGTTGCGCGGCGGTATAGTCGATCAATGAGTTCTTGCTGTTGGATTTTTCCAGCGTCACCGCCAGTTCGTCGCCGGAAATCGGCAGGTCATCCTGCCAGAACGGCGCGATGGCGTTGCGGGTAATAAACTCGATCAGATAGCGTTCCGGGCTGTCTTGCTGTTCGGGGAACAGCCGTGCGGCCAGATCGCTCATCAGCGCGCGCTGTTGCGGTTGCTCGCTTTGCGCCAGCAGTTCGAGGAACGGCAACAGCAGGCGGCCGCAGACCTGGCCGTGGTGGTAATCGTGCAGCGCGCCAATCTCGCCGGCAATGCCGTGGATCACCCCCAGCCCGGCGGCGCTCAGCGTCAGCCCGCCCAGGTAAGAGGCCTGCATGATGGCTTCACGGGCGCGATCGCTGCGGTTGAGCGCCGGCCAGGCATCCAGGAAATGGCGGATGCCGGTCAGTGACATCTCGCGCGTCATGGCGCTGGCGGTTTTGGACAGATAGGCTTCGAACAGGTGGGTAAAAGCGTCGATGGCGCAGTAAGCCAGCACCTTGTCCGGTGTGCCCTGCAGCAGTTGCGGATCCAGGATGGCGGTATGCGGCACAAAGTTGTTATGGCGCAGCGAGGCTTTCACCTTGCTGAGCCGAGTATCGGTGATCACCGCGTTCTGGGTCACTTCACTGCCGGTGCCGGCAGTGGTCGGGATGGCGATCAACGGCAGGGTGGCGCCGCTGATTTTGGTATCGCCGATCTTTTCCATATAGCGCAGCGTCGGCAGCGGGTGCTCCACCAAGGCAGCAAACGCCTTGGCGGCATCCAGCACGCTGCCACCGCCAATGGCCACCACGCGCAATGCCTTGCCGCGCCAGCGTGCGACCCAGGCGTCGATCTCCTGCGGCGAGGCTTCGTGGCTGACGATCTCGGTGCCGATCAGCAGCGGCGTCAGGGCATCTGCCAATGAGGAATATACCGCGCCATTGAGGAATGAACGGCAGCTGAACAGCAATGTCGGCTGGGGATCGGCGGCCAGTAATGGGATCAGTTGGCTAATACTGCCGTGGCCGAACCAGGTATGCCGGTTGGCGATCGTCAGGCTGGTGGTCATGTTCTCTCCTTGGCGCGGTAAAACCACAGCATAAGCCAGCCTCGTCGGAGGAACCACTGCTTTTCACTGCCGGAAATCCATTCATTAACATATTAACCAGGCCCGTGGGTGACGGGGTGCCATAATCTGGCGAAGCTGTGATTTGTTTTACATGCAAGCAAGCGAAACCTTGCATTTGGCGCTGTTGAATGCTTTTTATAACAAGCGGGCCATGGCGCTGCCGGTTTTATCCGAAACAAGGTAATTGTTAATTTGTTAATGATGGCGAGGGCGGATATGAATATTCAGGTCGAACGGTTATCGGCGGTGATTGACGCGGTCGCGACACCCAGGTTTTATCCCAGCCTGCTGGCCTGGATGGAAGCTTTCTTCGCCTTCGACAACGCCATTGTTTATGCCTTCGAACGAGGCTGTGCGCCGCGTTGCCTGCTCAAAACCGAGCGAGAAAACAGCGACGCGGTCAACCAAATCTACCAGCAGGGCGCTTACCTGCAAGATCCTTTTTACCAGGTGCTGAACGGCGGTGGCGGCGGCGAGGTGTTTTCGCTGCGTCAGTTGGCGCCATGCGGTTTCTATCACACTGACTATTACCGTAATTTCTACCGTAAAACCGGCTGGCACGACGAGGCCGGCGTGCTGCTGCCACTGACGCCGGAACGCGGATTGGGGGTGTTTTTCGGCTCGGCGCGCCAGACGGTAGGGGTACGTTATCCGCAGTTGGCTGAGTTGAGGAGTGCGTTGACGCTGCTCAAAAGCATCGCGCGCCTGCATGGCGAAGTGGTCGTCGCGCCGGTGTTGCCGGATGCGCCTGAGGACAGAACCCTGCAGGTGCGCTATCTGTTGACCCCGCGCGAACGTGAAATTGTCGATCTGATCCTGAGCGGCTGCGGCTCGCAACAGATTGCCGACCGGCTGTTCATCAGCCTGGGGACGGTGAAAAACCACCGCAAGAACATCTACGGCAAGCTGGATATCGGTTCGCAGGCCGAACTGTTCAACCTGCTGTTGGCCGGGCCGAACCGCCGCAGCGCATGATGTTAATTTTTTGTAGCAAATGTCCCTAAGGGGACATGGCGGCTTTGCCGGCCGCTCCCGATAATCCGCTGTAGGGCATAGGGTCTTCGGGAGTGCGGCAGTGAACAATAATATCGAATCGTTAACTTACTACGCGGCAACCAAAAAGTACGATCTGCGCTTCCCGACGCTGGAAGACGATCTGGACGTTGACGTGGTGATCATCGGTGGCGGCTTCTCCGGCATCAATACCGCGCTGGAGTTGGCGGAGCGGGGCATCACCAACATCGCCATTCTGGAGGGGCGCCATCTGGGCTACGGCGGCACCGGGCGTAACGGCGGGCAGGTGATGGCCGGCATCGGTCACGATCTGGAAAAAATCAAACGCCACGTCGGCCCATCCGGGCTGGAAACCATCTTCAAAATCAGCAACCTCGGCGCCGGCATTATCCGTGAGCGCATCAAGAAATACGCTATCGACGCCGATTTCCGCTTTGGTTACGGCTACCTTGGCAGCAATGCACGCCAGGAGAAAACCCTGCGCAGCTGGCTGAAAGAGTTCAAGGCGGTATCGCCGAATGAAGAGATCGAACTTTATACCGGCGCGGAAGTGAAGCAGGTGGTGGGATCCGACGCCTACAGTTGCGCATTGAAGCACATGGGTGGCGGGCACGTGCATTCGCTCAACCTGCTGTTGGGCGAGGCCAAGGCATTGAGCGGCTACGGCGTGAAAATCTTCGAAAACAGCAGCGTGCTTAACGTCGAATACGGTTCGCGCATTAAGGTCCGCACCGCCATGGGCTCGGTGCGCGCCAACAAGATGCTGTGGGCGTGCAACGGCTTTCTCAACGGCATGGAGCCGTTTATCCACAGTAAAACCATCAATACCTACGCTTTCCAGTTGGCGACCGAACCGCTGCCCGAGGCGTTGATCCGGCGCATCAGCCCGATCCGCGGCGCTTACAGCGATATTCGCCCGGTGATCGATTACTACCGTGTCACCAATGAAAACCGCCTGCTGTTCGGCAGCGCCACCCGCTTGATCGAATACATCCCGGCGGATCTCAAAGCCTGGAACCGCAACCTGATGCTGAAAGTGTTCCCGTACCTGCATGACGTGAAGATCGATCTGGCCTGGGGCGGGCCGCTGTGCTGCAGCGCCAACCTGTTCCCGCAGATCGGTACCTTGCCGCAGCACGACAACGTGTTCTACGTACAGGGCTATTCCGGCTTTGGCGTGACGCCAAGCCATATCGTCTGCAAGGTGCTGGCGGAGGGCATGAGCGAAGGATCCGATCGTTACGATCTGATGAGTTCGATCCCGCACGTCAACATCTTCGGCAAAGATCGGCTGCGCCGGGTGATGACCACCGCCGGCAAGGCTTGGCACCAGACATCCGGCTACTGGAAAGGCCGCCGTTAATTCTTATCAGAGGAGAAAGACATGAAACCATTACTGCTTAAACAGCCGCTGCCTGAACTGCTGGAGATTGGCAGCGTCAGCAATCTGGGTGCCAGAGTGATCGCAGGTTCACCCAACGTCGGGGTAGCGACTCTTTTCGGTGAGCCGACCGATAACCTGAACTGCGGCGTTTTCAGCTGTACGCGCGGCACCTTTGTGATGGAGTATCCGTTTGCCGAACACGCTACCGTGTGGGAAGGCACCGCGACGTTGACCGATGAGAACACCGGGAAATCCGTGCAGTATCAGGTCGGGGATTCGTGGTTTGTCGAGAAGGGCACGTCGGTGCGCTGGGAAATCACCTCCGATCGCTTTGTAAAACACTATCTCGCCATCGTCGAAGGTTGATCTAACCGTTATCCCCTCTCCGCCGGGAGAGGGGAAATCCGCTATCCCAGCACCCGCTCGATAAAGTCGGTGACCCGCTTCAATATCTGATCTTTGTTGGTTTCGTTAAAACTCTCATGCCGCCCGCCGGGGTTGATCATGGCGTCGAAATCGCTGCCCTTCAGCCGATCGATGGCGGTCTGCGATTCGGCCATCAGCACCAGCCGATCGTCATCGCCGTGTATCCACAGCGTAGGCAGCGCGCCGAAACCCGGCCCTGCGTTGATTTTTGCCAGGATCTGCTGCATGGCGCGCAACGTCGGGCGTTTGAATGGCCCGTGCCACACCAACGGATCGACCTGATAGGCTTCGCCAACGGCCGGATCGCGTGACAGAGTGGCGGTATCCAGCGGTTCGTTCGGGATAGCGGGCAGATCAAGCAAGTCGGAGATCAGGGTTCTTTCACCGATCAGCGGGCCGGATAGCACCAGTGCGCGGATACCTTCGCGATAACGCTGGGTATAACGAGTTGCGATCATGCCGCCCATCGAATGACCTATGACGACCAGCGGCACGTCTGGGTGTAGCCGCTGAAAATGCTCTACTACGCGGTGAACATCGTCGACTACGGCGTCGTAATCCTCAATCAATACGCGCTCGCCCTGTGACAGCCCATGGCCGAGATGGTCGGGGCCAAACACCCGCGCGCCGTGCGCTTCCAGCGTACGCGCCACATACTGATAACGGCCAAGATGCTCGCCGTAACCGTGTACCAGCAGCGCCAGAAAGCGCGGCCGATCGCGGCTCCAGTCATGCACGGCAATATCGCCATGGCCACCTTTGATAAAGCTAATCTTTTGTTCAGACATAGTATTTTCTCATCGGCAGGATAACGGAAACCCTATTCAGCGTAGCGGCAATGGCGTAGGGGCACAACCTGCGGCGCCCCAGAGGGAAACTACAGTTTGAACTGCTGCGCCAACCGATCGATGGCGTCGCGTTGAAACAGGTTGAAGGCATCACGCGGTTGCTGTTGCCGGATAAAATCCAGCAGCGGATCCTGCACTTCGGTGCGAATGCCGCTGAGCTGTTCCATCACCGCCAGGCCGCAGAACGGCACGTAGGATTCGGCGTAGCCGCCCTCATGAACCATCACCAGTTTGCCGCCGCACAGGCGATCGGCGGCGTCTTGCACCAGCGCGGTCATGCTGCGAAAGCTGTCGCTGTGCAACTGCATGCGTGCCAGGGGATCGATGGCGTTGGCGTCGTAACCGCAGGCAATAATAATCAGTTCAGGCTGAAACTGTTCCAGCGCCGGGATCACTATCTGTCGCAGAGCGTAGAGGTAGCCGTCGTCGCCGGTACCGGCCAGCAGCGGAATGTTGATGTTACAGCCTTCCCCCGCGCCTGCGCCGCGATCCTGCTCGCCGGAATAGCCGGCCGGGAAGCAGCCGTCCTGATGCAGCGACAGCGTCAGCACATCATCTCGCTGCCAGTAGATATGCTGGGTGCCGTTGCCGTGATGCACGTCCCAGTCGAGCACCGCCACCTTGCCCAGGCCGTATTGGGCCTTGGCGCGCTCGATGGCAATCGGGATATTGGCCAGAAAGCAGAAACCCATCGATTGGTCAGGCAGGCAGTGGTGACCCGGCGGGCGCGACAGCGCATAGGCGTTGTCCAGCTCACCTTGCAGCACCGCCTCGACCGCCGCGCAGGCCAGCCCGGCGGACAGTTTCGCTATTTCATAACTGCCCGGGCCCAGCGGGGCTTCTTCCCCCAGCATGCCGCCGCCGTTGTCGCTTAACTGTTTGAAACGTTGCAAATAGCCGGCCGGGTGAATGCGCAGCAGGTCTTCGTCAGTGGCCAGTTCGGCGCTCAGCAGCCTGAGCCGGCGCGACAGGCCGGAGACGTCCATCAGGTTTTTCATCCGCCGTTTGGTTTCCGGCGATTCCGCATGGCCCGCCCCCGAAGGGGGTTGAACCCAGCCGCCGACCGGCAGCGTAGTGGCATGTAAGCCGGTGCTGTGCCAGAAACAGCGTTCATCAAAGAAGAAACCGGTTTTTCTTTTCACCTTTTTACTCCTGGTCAATGGCGCGTCGCGCGCGGTGAAGCTAACAAAATCAATAACAGCGACAGCAGCGCGCAACCCAGCGCGCCGATCAACAGGGCGTCGAAGCCACCCGAAGATTCAATCAGGTAGCCGGCCAGCGTTGGGCCAATCGCCATGCCGCCGCCAATCACCAAATTGATGTTATTCATCAGCTTGCCGTTATTATCCAGCCCGGCGACGCGGGCCAGAATAAACGGCAGGACAAAGGTCCAGGTAAACTTGAACAGCACCGCCGCCACCGCAAAACGCAGCAGCAAGGGGTCACGGATCAGCAGCGCAATGCCGGCGATCAGCAGGCCGTAGCCCAGCCAAATCAGTCCGTTGCCACGGCGGCGTGCGCTGATAAACGCGGCACTGCCGGCACCGACGATGCCAAACAGGGTGGCGGCAGCCAGCACCTGGCCGCTGTTGACCGGCGAAAGGCCGGCCGCGGCGGCGATACTGCCGATAAAGGTCCAGACCGCGCTCAGGCTGATATAAAAGCTAAGTACCGCCAGCACGGCGAAAGCTTTGCGGAACCAGGGAGAGGTGGCGGAGCGCAGCGCTGCGTGCGTCGGGTGAAACCCGGCTGGGAAGGCGCGGATCAGAGGCAGGCAGCACAGCATGATGGCCGCCAGAATCAGATACACCGCCATCAGGCCGAAATGAGCGAACAGCGGGGGCAGCACCAGTAGCCCGACCGCACCCAGCACCAGTTGGCCCAACACCCAGAAGGCGTAGACCCGGCTGGGGTTGGCGGTGCCGCCCGCGCAGGTGATGCACAGGATCATCAACGTGCCGCCCGCCATCGAAACGATAAAACGCAGCCCCAGCAGCAGGGTGAAATCGCTGATGAGCGCCGAGGCCAGATTGCCGGCGATAAACACCGCTGCCGCCAACGCAGCGACCCGGCGCCAGTTAACGCGGCTTATCCACCACCAGGCGGGCAAGGTAGCCAGGCTCATGGCACCCAATTCGGTCGAAAACAAGTGGCCGATTTGCGCCGGGGTGAGCTGCCACTGGCCGGCCAACTGCGCCGCTATCGCCGGGGCGGTCATCAGGATGCCCGGCGCAATGGCGGCAAAAATAATAATGGCGGTCAGCAGCCGTGGCGGGCAGGGGATAGCCGCCCCGGTTGAGGGTACAGAAACTGAATCACTGGACATAATAATTATCCCCGCAGGTTAAACCTGAATCAGATATCGCCGCGATGCCGTATTCAGGGCAGGCGGGAACCGCGCCATGGATGGCGAATAATTAACGAGTTTATTTTTACCTGTTATAAGCCATCGTTATGGCTGTATTCATTAACCCAGGACAATAAAGCTGCTGGCCACCAATTCGGTGCGGTTCACTACCTCGGTTTTGGCAAAGATGTTGCGCATATGGGTTTTCACCGTCGAAAGTGAAATGCCCAGCTTCAGGGCGATGCGTTTATTGCTGGCCCCTTCGCGCACCATATTGACGATCTCCTGCTCCTTGGCGGTCAGCAACTGGGCTTCGCCGCCGGGCAGCAGATCGCGTGTCGCCAGTTCTATCAGCGGCAGTACCGCCCGCAGGCGGCCGCGCTCCAGCTCGGTAAACGGCGTATCGCGGATCAAAGACACCCCGGCGATAATGCGTTTACGCTGACGGATAAAAATCTCCGTCATATCGCGCATGTCATTCGGCAGCATAAAGTCATGATAATAATGGCGGTTATTGGCGATCGCCGCCGGGCTCATGCCGACCATGCTGATATCCTGCTGATGGAAATTGGCGGGTTTAAGCGGATCAATCTGCTGAAAATGGGTCAAATACTGCTGATGCGTCTTATCGGAAATGCCGTGCAGAATATAGTGGTCTGGCCGCAGATCTTGATTGACCAGGTAAAACACCCCGGCGGACACCGGGATCAAATGCGCAATGGTGGTCAGACAGCTGTTGATAAAGGCATCGGATGATGTGCTGTGCATGATTCATTTCCCCCCTTTACCTACCCTGCGATCTGGAGAATACGTCGTTCAATATATGAACGATGTCAGCATAATTGCAGCAATTCAGTAACACAATAAGAACATATTAACAACGTGAGCCTGATTACAATAAAATACATAAATAACAAGGCAACGACCCAGAGTTAGCAGGGAATGGGACGACCTTACGCCAATATTTTGTTCATATGTTAATGAATGAGGCGCATCCTTCCCGCTGAATTTAAAGTGATTTCCCCTGCCAGCGGGGCGGCGCTGTGCGTACCGCCGATTGACGTCCCCTTTTCGCTGACAACCGGAAGCTCGTTCCTAAGAACGATGGACAGACGCGCTGTTCCCCGCATTCTCTCGAAAATCCCCTCGGCGAGATTCAAACCATAACGGTTGGCCGGGCTAAAAAGATAAGAGGAAAAAGCTATGGTTCGGCCTCGTCCTTAAGGACGATAGCCAGCATTTTCCTTTCCTCTCTATAGTGAGATCACCGCTACCTGCGGCGTAAACCTGCACAAACAACACCAGGGCAAAAACTATAAGAGGAACTACCCATGAACCTGTCGTCGCGGCTTCATGCCCACCTTGAACGGGGCAAGGTCGGATTCCCCACTACGCTGGCCAGCTCGGTCGGGGTGATTATGGCCAGTCCGGTGATCCTCACCGTCACCAGCGGTTTCGGTATTGGCGGCGATACCTTCGCGCTGGCGATGCTGATCGCCTTTATCATGATGCAAGCCCAGCTCACCACCTTCTCGGAGGCGGCGGCGATGCTGCCGACCTCCGGCTCGGTGTATGACTATATCGCCTGCGGCATGGGCCGCTTTTTTGCCATTACCGGCGCGCTGTCGGCCTATCTGATCGTGCATATCTTTGCCGGCACCGCCGAAACCATTCTTTCCGGCATCATGGCGCTGGTGAATTTCGAACACCTCAACACCCTGATGGCAACCCACAACGCCTCCTGGATGATTGGCGTCGGGTTGGTGATCCTGTTCGGTCTGCTCAATGCGTGTGGCATCGAAGCCTTCGGCAAAGCGGAGATCGTGCTGACTTTCTCCATGTGGAGCACGCTGGTGATCTTCGGGATCGCCGGGCTGCTGTCGCCGCATGCGGTGCCGCTGGAAGGCTGGTTCGGCAGCACGCTGAGCCTGAGCGATCCTTTTGCGGTGTTCAGCCTGATCGGTATGGCGATGTTTATGTTCGTCGGCTGCGAACTGGTGACGCCGATGGCGCCGGAGATCAAAGGCTCCGCCAGCGTGATCCCGCGCGCCATGTCACTGGGGCTGTGCGGCGTGGCGGTCTGCATGGCGCTTTACGGCGCCGCGCTCAGCCATCAGGTGGAGAACGTGGTGGTGGATGCCGTCAACGGCGTTCACTTGCTGGATACGCCGATGGCGATCCCGGCCTTTGCCGGGCAGGTTATGGGCGAGTTCGGCAAATATTGGCTCGGTATCGGGCTGCTGCTGGCCGGGGCTGCCACCATTAATACGCTGATGGCGGCGGTGCCGCGCATTCTGTACGGCATGGCGCTGGACGGCGCGCTGCCGCGCATCTTCGCTTATCTGCACCCGCGCTTTAAAACCCCGGTGGTGGGCATTCTGGTGGCGGTGCTGATCCCCTGCGTTCACGCCTTCGTCATTCAGGGCAATCTCGAGCGTATTCTCCCGCTGGTGCTGGCGGCGGTGTGCGCCTGGGGTGTGGCCTACTTGCTGGTGACCTGCTCGGTGGTGATCCTGCGTATCCGCCGGCCGGATCTGCCGCGCGCCTACAAATCGCCGTGGTTCCCGTTGCCGCAAATCGTCTCCAGCATCGGCATTGTGCTGGCGATTATCTACATCACTCCGCCGGGCATGAACCCGCGTGACGTTTATATCCCCTTCAGCATCATGATCGGCCTGACCGCCGCCTATGCGCTGTTCTGGACGCTGTGCGTGCAGAAGGTCAACCCGTTCAAACCGGTGCCGGTCGAACAGGTGCTGGAAACCGCCTTCGCCAAAACGGAAAACGAGGAGGCGCAGTTTGATCGGCTTACTTCCCTCACTTAATCGCGTGTGGCGGCGGCAGCCGGCGGGTTATCAGCCGGGGGTGACGCTCACTCGGTTGGCGCAAAATCTTCAGCCCTATGCGTGCGAACGCCTGGCGCCGTGCCAACTGCGCTTGACGCTGCCGCAGGGGCCGGTGATTGAGGTCAGCGAACGGGTTAGCGCGCTGTTTATGGCGCATATCGTCAGCCATCGCTTCCGCCTGCAGGGGGCAAGCACGTTGGCCGAGCCGCTGATGCTACGCATCACCGCTGGGGGTTGGCTGCGGCGGCGGGGCGTGGTTTATCGCGCCACCCGCGACAATGCCACGGCGCAGCGGGTGATCGACGCCTTGCAGCGTTATCCGCAGATTGGCCAGACGCTGACGCAACTCGATTTCCGCAGTATCCAACTGAGGGTGGCCGACGGCCGCTGGTGGCTGGATATCGAACATTTTGCCGCTTCGGAAGTGGTCAGCCGGTTGCCGGCCGGCCGTCGCTACCTGCGGCTGGAGCCGGAACAGCGGCGGTTGTTGCTGAGCAGCCTGCTGATGATCGGCCAACTGATGGAGAAACTTGATGAATAGAGTGGTGGTGATTACCGGCGGCGGCACCGGTGTGGGCGCTGCCTGCGCCCGGCGCCTGGCCGCTCAGGGCGACAGGGTGTTTATCATCGGCCGCCGCCGCGAACCGCTGGCGCTGCTGGCAGAGGAAATCGGCGCCGTGGCGCTGGTGGGCGACGCGTCGAGCGGCGAAAGCTGGGACACCACCCTGCTGCCGGCCATTTTGCAGCAGGGCGGGCGCATCGATTGCCTGATCGGCTGCGCCGGCGGTATGGGGTTTGGGCGCATTACCGACACGAGTGACGCGCAGTGGCAAGGCGCGCTGGACAGCAATCTCAACAGCGCTTTCGCCAGCGCGCGCGCCTGCCTGCCGGAACTGGTGAAAACCGGGGGCAACCTGCTGTTTGTCGCCTCTATCGCTTCGCTGACCGCCGGGCCGGAGGTGTGCGGTTACGTCACCGCCAAGCATGCGCTGATTGGGCTGATGCGTTCCATCGCCCGCGATTATGGCCCGCTCGGGGTGCGCGCCAATGCGGTGTGCCCCGGTTGGGTGACTACGCCGATGGCGGACGAGGAGATGCAGCCGCTGATGGACGCCCATCAGATCTCGCTGGAGCAGGCTTATCGGATGGTCTGCCGCGACGTACCGCTGCGTCGCCCGGCCAGCGCGGAAGAGATCGCCGGCATCTGCCGTTTTCTCTGCTCGGCCGAGGCGTCAATCATTACCGGTGCGGCGCTGGTGGCCGATGGCGGCTCCACCATCGTCGACGTGCCGACGTTGGCTTTTACTTCCCTTTAAGGAGAATCAGATGAGTACAGAGGCGGTATTTATTCAGGTTGGCGCACTGGCGGAAGGCTTTGCGCCGCACAGCAACACGCTGGAACGGCAGCTCGGGCTGAGCGGCAGCACGCTGACGCTGCGGTTTGCCGAGGGTGAAACGCTGAAGTGCCATTTTACCGATGATCAAACGCTGAACTGGGGCGCGCGCGCGGGTATCGCTTATCGTGCCACCAGCATTCGCTCCGGCATTTTGTTTATCGATTTTCTCGATCCTTCACAAGACAACGCCAGCATGACGCTGGTGTGCGATCGCAATCAGGGCAATTTCACCCTGGTGTACGGCCAATTGCCGGACGAGCAGCAAACCCGGCTGGATGCTTTTAGCCGCGTTGAACAAGGGTTGCCGCTCACGGCGGTCAACGCCGAATTCCGCTTCGGCACGCTGGATAATGCGACCGCCGCGCTGCCGCATTTCACCGACGAATTGATCGGCATGCGCAATATGTACACCTACAGCCCGACCGAACGTTACGAGCACATCTACCTGAACGACAATTTTTACGCCTGGCAGTGTCTGGACGGCGTAGAGAAAGGGCTGGCGGACGTCGATCGTTGTCATTACGTGAAAGTCGCCGAGCAGCTTTACCTGTTCGTGTGGCGCGAGAAGATCGTGCCGACGCTGGGCGTGGTGATGATCGATCTGCAGGCGATGCGTACCGACGGCAAGATCCTCGGCTATCAGGGCAGCGACTTCAGCGCGCTGAGCAATTTTGCGGTGGGCGCTCATGCACAGGTGCTGAACACCACCCGCCATCCCAGGGGGTAGCCGATGAACGTAACCTATGCGGCCGATGCCTTCAGCGGCCAGGTGGTGTTGGTGACCGGTGGCGCTCAGGGCATCGGGCTGGCGATTGTCAGCGCCTTTGCCCGCTTGGGCGCGACGGTGGTGATGGCCGATCTGCAACTGCGCAAGGCGCAGGACGCGGCGGAGACTTTGCAACGGCAAGGCTGGCGAGTGCAGGCGATGGCCTGCGATGTGGCCGACGCGACGCAGATTGCCGAACGGGTCGCGGCTGTGGGGGAGCAGTATCGGCGGCTGGACGTGGTTGTCCACAATGCGGCTTACTTCCCGCTGACGCCGTTTGCCGACATTGACGCCCCGCTGTTGCAACGCACGCTGAGCGTTAATCTGATGGCGCCGTTCTTTCTGGCCCAGGCGGCGCTGCCGTGGATGCGCCGCCTGGGCGGCTGCATGCTGGTGACCTCGTCGGTGACCGGGCCGCGGGTGGCTTATCCGGGGCTGGCACACTACGCCGCTTCAAAGGCGGGCGTGAACGGGTTTATTCGCGCGGCGGCGCTGGAGTTGGCACCGGTGGGCATTCGGGTTAACGGCGTGGAGCCGGGGATGATCCGCACGCCGGCGATGGCCAATTTGGGCGGCGCGACAGTCAATCAGGCGATTGCCGCCGCCGTCCCGCTCGGGCGGCTGGGGGAGCCGGAAGACATCGCTGCGGCGATGGTGTTTCTCGCCTCGCCGGCGGCGGCTTATATCACCGGCCAGACGCTGGTGGTGGACGGCGGCGCACTGCTGCCGGAAGCGAATTCTCTTCTTACTTGATGCTGCAGCGTGGTTGGCTGCAGGCGCGCACCCCAGTCACTTACTTGGGTAAGCTCCTGGGGATTTACGCCTTGGCCGCCTAAATAGCTGCGCCGAATAGTGCTGCAGGTGGGGTCATGCAGAACGCCGACGCGCCGTGAACCCGTCCCTGGGGGCTCGTATCGCGCATCCCTGCGCTCAACGGTCGCATGACTCCCACCAACCTCAAGCTTAGGGTGTAGCGGTATTAAACACAGCTATTTAGCTGCAACGCCCATTCATTTGAGGATGCCGATTCATTGAATCATTTCTGGGTGGGATGGGCCGTCACGTTGGCTGGCAGTTTGTCGCCCAGGGTGATCAGCTCGTCCAGCAACGTCATCAGTTGATCCATCTTCTGCTGCGAAAACGCGGCTTCAATTTCGCGGTAACCCTGTTCCACCTGATGGCGTGCCACGTCGTACAGCTCCTGGCCCGGCTGGGTCAGCGAAACGTACAGCTTGCGCTGATCGTTGACCGGCTTCAGGCGGAAAATCAGCTTATCGCGCTCCATGCGCGACAAAATGCCGGTCAGGCTGGGGCGCAGGATGCAGGTCTCCGCCGCCAGTTCGTGGAATTCAATCGAACGGCTGTTGGCCAGCACGCGGATGATGCGCCACTGCTGTTCCGTCAGATTGTGGCTTTTCAGGATCGGGCGGAAAAACCCCATGGCGGTTTCACGCGCCTGCAACAGGGCAATGGTTAAGGATTCATGCATAGATTTGGCCTTTACTGTCAAGGTGTTCGGTATGTCGGCCCTGATTCTGGGAGCCCAGCATGCTGAGCCCACGAGCGCAATAGAGTACGCCCCTGCCAGGCCTGATTTATTAATAACTTAATAATAGCCAGATTTACCCCAACGTATAAAGCGAAAAAGCGGCTGGCGGGTGAAAATACGCCAAAAAACGATTAATCCTTTGAGTAATAACGCAAATGTTCCGCAGTTGTGAATATTTTGTTATCAGGATCACAAATCAATCCAACCGCGTTGCGTAAATCGTAAACAGCGTATAAAACTAATCGTTAATATATTAATGAATGCCGGTTGTCATGTTCTGTCACGAGAGGAGTTTGCATGAAAGGCACCGTATTTTCCGTCGCGTTGAACCACCGTAGCCAGATTGACGCCTGGGATCAGGCGTTCCATGAGCCGCCCTATAACACCCCGCCCAAGACCCCGGTGTGGTTTATCAAACCGCGCAATACCCACCTCGCCAACGGCGGGGCGATCCCGTTCCCGGCCGGTGAGAAGGTGCAGAGCGGCGCTACGCTGGCGGTGGTGATCGGCGATACCGCCCGCAAGGTACCGGCCGAGCGGGTGGCGGACTATCTGGCGGGCTATGCGCTGGCCAACGACGTCAGCCTGCCGGAAAGCAGCTTCTACCGCCCGGCGATCAAGGCGAAGTGTCGCGACGGTTTTTGCCCGCTGGGGGATATCGGCCAGCTGTTGGCAACCGGCCAGCTTGAGATCGTCACCGAAATCAACGGCGTGGAGCAGGATCGCTGGTCAACGGCCGATCTGGTGCGCTCGGTGCCTGAACTGATCGCCGCTATCAGCGATTTTATTACCCTGCAACCGGGCGACGCGGTGCTGATTGGCACCCCGCACCAGCGGGTGGAGATCAAACCGGGGGATGAAGTGACGGTGCGCGCCGCCGGTCTGCCCACCCTGACCAACTGCGTGACGCAGGCAGGAGACTTAACATGAGACACGCCCGTATTCGCCATCATGGCCAGATTGTTAACGCCCGCGTGGATGACCAGCTGCGCGTTACCTTGCCGGACGGCACTGTGTTGCAGGAACGGGACGCCGAGTGGCTGCCACCGGCGCAGGGCACGGTGTTTGCCCTTGGCCTCAACTACGCCGACCATGCCAGCGAGCTGGAATTCAAGGCGCCGGAAGAGCCGCTGGTGTTCCTGAAAGCGCCGAACACCCTGACCGGCCACCGCCAGGTATCGGTACGCCCGGCCGGCGTGGAGTACATGCACTACGAGGCCGAGCTGGTGGTGGTGATCGGTAAAACCGCCCGCAACGTCAGCCGCGAACAGGCGATGGAGTACGTGGCGGGTTATACGCTGTGCAACGACTACGCCATCCGCGACTATCTGGAAAATTATTACCGCCCGAACCTGCGGGTGAAAAGCCGCGACACGCTGACGCCGATCGGGCCGTACATCGTCGATCGCGATGATATCGCCGATCCGCACCGCCTGGCGCTCAGCACCTACGTCAACGGCGAGCTGCGCCAGCGCGGCAGCACCGCCGACATGATTTTCGATATCCCGTTCCTGATCGCCTACCTGAGCGAATTTATGACGCTGCAACCGGGCGACATGATCGCCACCGGCACGCCGAAAGGGCTGGCCGACGTGCAGCCGGGCGACGAGGTGGTGGTGGACATCGAGGGCATCGGCCGTCTGGTTAACCACATCATCAGTGAAAAAGATTACGAGGAGAGCCTGCGATGAAAACCATCAACCATTGGATCAACGGCAAGAACGTCGCTAGCAAAGACTATTTCACCACCAGCAACCCGGCCAACGGCGAGGTGCTGGCGGAGGTGGCGTCCGGTGGGCAGCAGGAAATCGACCAGGCGGTGGCCGCCGCCAAGGCCGCGTTCCCGAAATGGGCCAATACGCCGATGAAAGAGCGTGCGCGTCTGATGCGCCGTCTGGGCGAGCTGATTGACGAGAACGTACCGCAGATCGCCGAGATGGAAACCGCCGATACCGGCCTGCCGATCCACCAGACCAAAAACGTGCTGATCCCGCGGGCCTCGCACAACTTCGAGTTCTTCGCCGAAATCTGCCAGCAGATGAACGGCCGCACCTACCCGGTGGACGACAAGATGCTCAACTACACGCTGATCCAGCCGGTTGGCGTGTGCGCGCTGGTGTCGCCGTGGAACGTGCCCTTCATGACCGCCACCTGGAAAACCGCACCCTGCCTGGCGCTGGGCAACACTGCGGTGCTGAAAATGTCCGAGCTGTCGCCGTTGACCGCCGATCGCCTGGGCGAACTGGCGCTGGAAGCCGGCATCCCGGCCGGGGTGCTCAACGTGGTGCAGGGCTACGGCGCTACCGCCGGCGACGCGCTGGTGCGCCATAAAGACGTGCGCGCCGTGTCCTTCACCGGCGGTACCGCCACCGGCCGCCGTATCATTGAAAGCGCCGGGTTGAAGAAATTCTCCATGGAGCTGGGCGGCAAATCGCCGGTGCTGATTTTTGAGGATGCGGACATCGAACGCGCGCTGGACGCCGCGCTGTTCACCATCTTCTCGATCAACGGCGAACGCTGCACCGCCGGTTCGCGCATTTTCATTCAGGAAAGCATTTACCCGGAATTCGTCAAACGTTTCGCCGAGCGCGCCAACCGCCTGCGCGTGGGCGATCCGCAGGATCCCAACACCCAGGTGGGGGCGCTGATCAGCCTGCAGCACTGGGAAAAAGTCTCCGGCTATATCCGCCTGGGGGTGGAAGAAGGGGCAACGCTGCTGGCAGGCGGCCCGGAAAAACCGGCCGGACTGAGCCACGGCAACTTCCTGTGCCCGACGGTGCTGGCGGATGTCGACAACCGGATGCGCATCGCGCAGGAGGAGATCTTCGGGCCGGTGGCCTGCCTGCTGCCGTTCAAATCGGAAGAAGACGGCCTGCGCATGGCCAACGACGTGGAGTACGGCCTGGCGTCGTACATCTGGACGCAGGATGTGAGCAAGGTTCTGCGTCTGGCCCGCAATATTGAAGCGGGCATGGTTTTCGTCAATACCCAAAACGTACGCGATCTGCGCCAGCCGTTCGGCGGCGTGAAATCTTCCGGCACCGGCCGCGAAGGCGGGGAATACAGCTTTGAAGTGTTCGCCGAGATGAAGAACGTCTGTATTTCCATGGGTGATCACCCCATCCCGAAATGGGGCGTCTAAGCCTCAGGCCACAATAAAAACGAAAGAGATGAGAACGATGACGACAAAACTTACCACCCATGCTGTCCCTGCTCCCGACGTTGTGCGCTGTGCCTATATGGAAATTCAGGTAACCAACCTTAAAGCGGCGCGCGAATTCTACGTCGACATCCTTGGCCTGGTGGTCACCGCCGAGGATGAGAAAACCCTGTACCTGCGTTCGATGGAAGAGTTTATTCACCACAACCTGGTGCTGCGCGAAGGCCCGGTGGCCGCCGTTGCGGCCTTTGCTTTCCGCGTGCGCACGCCGGAAGACGTCGACCGCGCCGAAGCCTATTTCAGCGCCTTGGGCTGCCGCACCGAGCGCCGGGTGAAGGGCTTCGTCAAAGGCATCGGCGATTCGGTGCGGGTTGAAGATCCGCTCGGCTTTCCGTACGAGTTTTTCTACGACGTGCAGCACGTCGAACGCCTGGCCTGGCGTTACGATCTCTACACGCCGGGCGCGCTGGTGCGCCTCGATCACTTTAACCAAATTACGCCCGACGTCCCGCGAGCCGTGGAATACATCCAGGGGCTGGGTTTCCGCGTGACGGAAGATATCCGCGATGAAAACGGCGTGGTTTACGCCGCCTGGATGCGTCGCAAAGCCACGGTGCATGATACCGCGATGACCGGTGGCGCCGGGCCGCGTATGCACCATATCGCCTTCGCCACCCATGAAAAGCACAACATTCTGGCCATCTGCGACAAACTCGGCGCGCTGCGTAAATCCGATGTGATCGAACGCGGTCCCGGTCGCCACGGCGTCTCCAATGCCTTCTATCTCTACCTGCGCGATCCCGATGGCCACCGGGTGGAGATCTATACCCAGGATTACTACACCGGCGATCCGGATAACCCGACCGTGACCTGGGATGTGCACGACAACCAGCGCCGCGACTGGTGGGGCAACCCGGTGGTGCCGAGCTGGTACACCGAGGGATCGCTAGTGTTGGATCTCGACGGCCAACCGCAGCCGGTTATCGAACGCAGTGCGCCAAGTGAAATGGCCGTCACCATCGGTGCCGATGGTTTTTCCTACACCCGCGAGGGCGACAAGGAAAAAGGCTTCAAGCTCGGCAACACCCTGTAACCACCACCGCGCGGGCGGCTTGCCCGCGTAAATTCGCCGTTCGGAGATTGCTATGCCGCATTTTTATGCTGAATGCACCAACAACATCCGCGAAGAGGCCGATCTTCCCGCCCTGTTCGCCAGGGTCAATCAGGCGCTGGCGGACACCGGCATCTTCCCGCTGGCCGGGGTACGCAGCCGCGCCCTCTGGCTGGACACCTGGCAGATGGCCGACGGCAAGCAGGATTACGCTTTTGTGCACATGACGTTGAAAATCGGCCATGGCCGCAGTCTGGAAAGCCGCGAGCAGGTCGGCGAGATGCTGTTCGCGCTGATCAAGGAACACTTTGCCGCGTTGATGGCCAGCCGTTATCTGGCGCTGTCCTTCACCCTTGAAGAGCTGGATCCGGTGCTGAATTACAAGCAGAACAATGTCCATGCGCTATTTCGCAAAGAGTAAGGGGCCGTAAATGTTGGATAAAGAGCTGATTAGCCGCGCCGTGCAGCGCTTGCACCAGGCGGAACAGAGCCGCGAACAGATCCGCGCGCTGTCGCTGGATCATCCCGAGATCACCCTTGAAGACGCTTATGCCATTCAGCGGCAGTGGGTGGCGCTGAAGATCGCCGAAGGCCGTACGCTGAAGGGCCATAAGATCGGCCTGACCTCGCGCGCCATGCAGGTCAGCTCGCAGATCACCGAACCGGATTTCGGTGCGCTGCTGGACGACATGTTCTTCAACGACGGCAGCGACATTCCAGTCGATCGTTTTATCGTGCCGCGCGTCGAGGTGGAGCTGGCGTTCGTGTTGGCCAAACCGCTGCGTGGGCCGAACTGCACGCTGTTCGACGTGTACAACGCCACCGATTACGTCATTCCGGCGCTGGAGATCATCGATGCGCGCAGCCATAACGTCGATCCGCAGACCCAGCGGCCGCGCAAGGTGTTCGACACCATTTCCGATAATGCTGCCAATGCCGGGGTGGTGATGGGCGGCCGGCCGATCAAACCGGACGCGCTGGACCTGCGTTGGATCAGCGCGTTGCTGTACCGCAACGGGGTGATCGAAGAGTCTGGGGTGGCGGCGGCGGTGCTCAACCACCCGGCCAACGGCGTCGCCTGGCTGGCCAACAAGCTGTTCCCGTATGACGTAGAGCTGGAGGCCGGCCAGGTGATCCTCGGCGGTTCCTTTACCCGGCCGGTGCCCGCGCGGCGCGGCGATACCTTCCACGTCGATTATGGCCCGATGGGCTGTATCAGCTGCCGGTTCGTTTAAGGGGGTTCAATGTTTACCAACCATTTCAAACGGGCATTGCAGGAAAAGCGCCCGCAGATTGGCCTGTGGCTGGGTCTGTGCAGCAGTTACAGCGCGGAACTGTTGGCCGGCGCCGGTTTCGACTGGTTGCTGATCGACGGCGAACACGCGCCCAATAACGTGCAGACGGTGCTGGGCCAGTTGCAGGCGATAGCGCCTTACCCGAGCCACCCGGTGGTGCGCCCGCCGTGGAACGATGCGGTGATCATCAAACAACTGCTGGACGTCGGTGCGCAAACCCTGCTGATCCCGATGATTCAGAATGCCGAACAAGCGCGCGAGGCGGTGCGAGCCACCCGTTATCCGCCGCACGGCATACGTGGCGTCGGCAGTGCGCTGGCGCGGGCTTCTCGCTGGAATCGGGTGCCGGATTATCTGCAGCAGGCCGATGCGCAGATGTGCGTGTTGGTGCAGATCGAAACCCGCGAGGCGGTGAAAAATCTGGACGCCATTCTGCAGGTGGAAGGCGTCGACGGGGTGTTTATCGGCCCGGCGGATCTGTGCGCCGACATGGGGTTTGCCGGGAATCCTCAGCACCCCGACGTGCAACGCACCATTGACGACGCCATCGCGCGCATCAGCGCGGCCGGTAAAGCGCCGGGCATCCTGATGGCCAATCCGCAGCTGGCGCAGCATTACCTGGCCTCCGGCGCGCTGTTTGTCGCCGTTGGGGTGGATACCACTTTGCTGGCGCGTGCGGCGGAATCCCTGGCGAGCCGCTTTAAACAGGATCTGCCGCCGGCGCAACCGCAATCCCCAAGCGTTTATTAGGTTGTATCCCTTAATTGATCACCAGCGGCGCTCACGCAATTAAGGGGCACAGCCTATGTTACCGGACACAACCCTATCGGAGCCACCATGAGCAACGTCGATTCGCTGCCGCCGGTCAACCCGGCGCAGCAACATAAAGCGTTAACCGCCGCCGAGCAATCGGTGATTAAAAAGCTGTTTCGGCGACTGATTATTTTCTTGTTCGTGCTGTTTGTTTTCTCTTTCCTCGACCGCATCAACATCGGCTTCGCCGGGCTGACGATGGGCAAGGATCTCGGCCTCAGTTCGACCATGTTTGGCCTGGCGGCGACGCTGTTTTACGTCACCTATGTTGTCTTCGGCATTCCCAGCAATATCATGCTGGGGATCGTCGGCGCGCGGCGCTGGATCGCTACCATCATGGTGCTGTGGGGCATCGCTTCGACCTGCACGTTGTTCGCCACCGGCCCGACCAGCCTGTACGTGCTGCGCATGATCGTCGGCATCACCGAAGCCGGTTTCCTGCCCGGCATTCTGGTGTATCTCACCTACTGGTTCCCGGCGTTTTACCGCGCCCGCGCCAACGCGCTGTTCATGATCGCCATGCCGGTGACCATGGCTATAGGTTCCCTGGTATCGGGTTACATTTTGGCGCTGGACGGGGTGATGAACCTCAAGGGCTGGCAATGGCTGTTCCTGCTGGAAGGCATTCCTTCGGTGTTGCTGGGCGTGGTGGTGTGGTTCTATCTCGACGATACGCCGGCCAAGGCCAGGTGGCTGACCGACGAAGAAAAAGCCAGCCTGAAGGCGATGATGGACGCCGACAAGCTGCAACTGGTGCAGCCCAACGGGCCGCGCAGCCACCGGGCGATGCAGCAGCGCAGCCTGTGGCGTGAGGTGTTCACCCCGATCGTACTGATGTACACGTTGGCCTATTTTTGCCTGACCAATACCCTGAGCGCCATCAACATCTGGACGCCGCAGATCCTGCAGAGCTTCAATCAGGGCAGCAGCAATATCGTGATCGGCATTCTGGCGGCGATCCCGCAGATCTGCACCATCGCCGGCATGGTGTGGTGGAGCAAACGATCGGATCGCCTGCAGGAGCGTAAACACCATACCGCGCTGCCGTACCTGTTTGCCGCCGCCGGTTGGCTGCTGGCTTCCGCCACCGATCACAGCCTGATCCAACTGCTGGGGATCGTCATGGCTTCGGTAGGGTCTTTCACCGCGATGGCGATCTTCTGGACCACGCCGGATCAATCCATCAGCCTGGAGGCGCGCGCGATCGGGATCGCGGTGATCAACGCCACCGGCAATATAGGATCGGCGGTCAGCCCGCTGTTGATCGGTTGGTTTAAGGATCTGACCGGCAGTTTCAACGCCGGGCTCTATTTCGTGGCGGCGCTGTTGGTCATAGGGGCGTTGATCGTCTGGCGCATTCCGATGCAAGGCTCGCGTCCGCGGGCCACGCCATAAGCCTGATATTAGGCTATTTTACCGATCTCATCGCTGAGGGAGGATGATGTGCAGAAAAGTACCGGTTTTATCGCCAATATCGACATCTGCAAAGAGTACGATGCGCGCTACGCCACCGATGAGGTGCATTACGAAACCTTCGCCGGGCTGGCGGCGTTTTTTGGCCGCGACATGCAGGTGCACTGGCACGACCGTTTCTTCCAGGTGCATTTTCTGGAGACCGGCAAGATTGAGCTGCAGCTGGACAGCCAGCACTATTCGGTGCAGGCGCCGCTGTTTATCCTGACGCCGCCCTCGGTGCCGCATGCGTTCTTCACCGAGCCGATCAGTGACGGCCACGTGCTGACGGTGCGCCAGGAGCTGATTTGGCCGCTGCTGGAGCGGCTGTACCCCGGCAGCAATCTGGCGCTCGATATGCCGGGCATCTGTCTGTCGATGGCGGACGCCCCGCAGGAGTTGACGGCGCTGAGCCATTACTGGGCGCTGATCCGCCGTGAATTCGGCCAGCAACTGGCCGGCCGCGAGCAGACTCTGGCGCTACTGGCGCAAGCGGTGTTTACCCTGCTGTTGCGTAATGCCGCGTTGGAAGATACCGCCACCAGCGGGGTACGCGGCGAACTGAAATTGTTCCAGCGTTTCAATAAAATGGTGGATGAACGCTTCCGCGACCACCTGCCGGTGCCGGACTATGCGCAGGCGTTGGGAGTGACCGAATCACGGCTGAACGATCTGTGCCGCCGCTTCGCCAACCAGCCCCCCAAACGGCTGATCTTCGACAGGTTGCTGCGCGAAGCCAAGCGCATGCTGCTGTTCAGCGCCTGTACAGTGCATGAGACCGCTTATAGCCTGGGGTTCAAGGATCCGGCCTATTTCGCCCGTTTTTTCAATCGTCTGGAAGGCTGCTCGCCTTCGACCTACCGCGCCGCACAACATCCCCTTTCGTAACCTGGATCACAATTCGCAGCCATTGCGGCAAATCCGCCTGAAAAGTACCGGCGATTGCCGCAAAAGTCTCTTCTCGAAATCGGCGTTGTCAGCTTCAATTAAGCAACCAAAAAGAAACATGAATTTAACAAATGACCGAGTCCAGGGTCTGAAAAATGCCGATTACGAGGAAGACTTAAATGAAACCAGAAGACTTTCGTGCCGACAGCAAACGCCCGTTCACCGGCGCCGAATACCTGAAAAGCCTGCAGGATGGCCGCGAAATCTATATCTACGGCGAGCGGGTGAAGGACGTCACCACCCACCCGGCATTCCGCAACGCGGCGGCTTCGGTCGGCCAACTGTACGATTCGCTGCACGATCCGGTCAGCCAGGATCGGCTGTGTTGGAATACCGACACCGGCAACGGCGGCTACACCCACAAGTTCTTCCGCTACGCTCGCAGCCCGGAAGAAATGCGCCAGCAGCGTGACGCCATCGCCGACTGGTCGCGCCAGACCTACGGCTGGATGGGGCGCACCCCGGATTACAAGGCGGCCTTCGGCTGCGCTTTGGGGGCTTACCCGGAGTTTTACGGTCAGTTCGCCGATAACGCCCGCCATTGGTACAAACGCATTCAGGAAACCGGTCTGTACTTTAACCACGCCATCGTCAATCCGCCGATTGACCGCCACAAACCGGTCAACGAAGTGAAAGACGTTTACATCCAGGTGGAGAAAGAGACCGACGCTGGCATTATCGTCAGCGGCGCCAAGGTGGTGGCGACCAACTCGGCGCTGACCCACTACAACTTTATCGGCTTCGGCTCCGCCCAGGTGATGGGCGATAACCCGGATTTTGCGCTGATGTTTGTGGCGCCGATGGACGCCGAAGGGGTGAAGCTTATCTCCCGCGCCTCCTATGAGCTGGTGGCCGGCGCGACCGGATCGCCGTTCGATTACCCGCTCTCGAGCCGTTTTGACGAGAACGATGCGATCCTGATTATGGATCACGTGCTGATCCCCTGGGAAAACGTGCTGATCTACCGCGATTTCGATCGTTGTCGCCGTTGGAGCACCCAGGGCGGCTTCGCCCGGTTGTTCCCGCTGCAGGCCTGCGTGCGTTTGGCGGTGAAGATGGACTTTATCACCGCGCTGCTGCAAAAGAGCCTGTCCTGCACCGGCGTGCTGGAGTTCCGCGGCGTGCAGGCCGATCTCGGCGAAGTGGTGGCCTGGCGCAACATGTTCTGGTCGCTGAGCGATGCGATGTGCGCGGAGTCCACAAAATGGGAAAACGGCGCCTATCTGCCGGATTCCGCCGCGTTGCAGACCTACCGCGTGATGGCGCCGATGGCCTACACCAAGGTGAAGCACATCATCGAAAAGAACGTCACCAGCGGGCTGATTTATCTGCCGTCCAGCGTGCGCGACATGAACAACCCGGAGATCGACAAATACCTGGCTCGCTACGTGCGCGGATCCGATGGGATGGATCACGTTGAGCGTATCAAGATCCTCAAGCTGATGTGGGATGCGATCGGCAGCGAGTTCGGCGGCCGTCATGAGCTGTATGAGATCAACTATGCCGGCAGTCAGGATGAGATCCGCCTGCAGTGTCTGCGCCACGCGCAGGGATCCGGCACCATGGATCAGATGATGCAGATGGTCGACAAGTGCCTGTCCGATTACGATCAGCACGGCTGGAAAGTGCCGCACCTGCATAACAATGGCGATATTAATCAGCTGGATAATCTGCTGAAGTAATTCAGGAGGAGGGTTGTATGTCTCAGGAAAATGAACACCGTCTGCGGTTTCGCGACGCCATGGCCAACCTGTCTGCTGCGGTGAATATTGTGACTACCGACGGCCCGGCGGGGCGCTGCGGCATCACCGCCACGGCGGTCTGCTCGGTGACCGATACGCCGCCGACGCTGCTGGTATGCATTAACCGCAACAGCGCGATGAACCCGGTCTTCCAGGAGAATCAGCGGCTGTGCGTCAACGTGTTGAACCATGAACAGGAGCTGATGGCGCGCCATTTCGCCGGCATGACCGACGTCAGCATGGAGGAGCGCTTCCGGCTGGAGGAGTGGCAAAGTGGGCCGTTAGGCCAGCCGGTCCTGCGCAATACGCTGGCCAGCCTGGAAGGGGAGATCGCGCAGATCCAGATCATCGGCACCCATCAGGTGTATCTGGTGCAGATCCGCCAGATCCTGGTGAACGCCGCCGGTAACGGCCTGATCTACTTCAAACGCAACTTCCACCCGGTGATACACGAAATGACCCTGGCGTGAGTGTTGGCGGGGCGAGCCTGTTCGCCCCGACATTCACTCGGCGGGGCTAGCTTTTGTTGGCGGCCAGATCCCCCACCAGCCGGTTAACCGGATCGCTCATATTGGTGAATTTGGTCAGTTCTGAACGGGTTACCACCACGAAGACGCCGATATTTTTCTGCGGGATCATCGCCATATAAGTAATAAAGCCGCCGCCGCCGCCGGTTTTCTGAATAATGCCCGGCAGGCCGTCCTTCGGCGCCATATACACCCAACCCAATCCCAACGCGCTCGCTTCACCCGGCACGTCCATGCCTTTCAGCGACACCAGATCGTTGCGCTGGAAATACATGGTTTGTTCGCTGGCCGCCGTCGATTTGCGTGCGCCGGCGGTGTTGGAAGAGAGGAACTGTTGCATCCAGCGCTGCATGTCGCGCGGGGTGGAATAAACCCCGCCGCTGCCGCCTGCTGCGGTGGTGTCGCGGCAGGCGCTTGGCCCGGCGGCCGCCACCATCAGGCGCGAGCACTGTTCGGCGCTGGGGGTGAGGGTGGTGTCGACCATGCCGAGCGGCGCGGTGATTTTTTCGCGCAGCAGGGCGCTGTAGGGTTTGTTTGCCGCCCGCGACAAAGCATCCGCCAGCAGATCATAGGCCAGGTTGGAATAGGCGGCGCGCACGCCCGGCGGCACGGTGACGTTGGCATGTTCGAGCCACTGCCAGCGCTGTGCCTTGGTCGGCCAGGTGAACACCGGCGTTTTCGCCGGTTTTTGGCCCGGTTGTTCGCGCGGCAGCGAGCTGGTGTGAGTCGCCAGGCTCAGCAAGGTGATGGGCTGTCGCGAATTATAGGCCGGCACGGAGGCGCCCTGCGGGGCGTATTTTCGCAGCGGATCGGTCAGCTTGACCCGACCTTCCGCCGCCATTTTGACCATCACTTCGCTGGTCATCAGCTTGGTGATCGAGGCGATGCGGATCAGCGAATCCGGGCGCGGGCGCAGATCGTTGCCCGGCTTGGTATCGCCAAAGCTGCGGTTAACCACCTGATTGTTATCAATCACCACCAGCGCCATGCCGGTGGCGCCGCTGTTGAAGAAAATGTGTTCGGCATACTGGTCGACGATTTGCGAGGCCAGTTGCGGGTCGGCGGCTTGAGCGGCCAGTGGCGCGGCGCACAGGCTCAGCGCCAGCAATGAAGCGCGGAAAGAGTTCTTCAACGATCGTTATCCATGTTAAAAGGCTGCAGGGAGAGGGCCCGGGCCGTGGCGTAACACGGCCTATACCCGTAGTCTTTCAAGCTGCAGCGCCGTTACCTGCGCTTGCTGCATCTTGAAAGCCATAGGGTGCAATGTGCTGCCAGTGTAATGTGCCTTGGCCCCTGCTGCATGTGGAAAAAAGAGCGGTCCGTCAAAAATTTTTACCCTGGCCCCTGCCGTACCAAAATGGCCTATTGCGCGCGGGTAAAGATGGCGATCACTTCATCCAGATGCGTTTTCATGGCCTTGCGTGCGCCGCGCACGTCACGCGCCTCGATCGCCTCCAGGATCGCCCTATGTTCCTGTTCTGATCGGTGTGGCATATCGTCCGGCGTATAGTGACGTTGCAGCACGCGGAACATGCTGCCGTAGCGGTGGCCGAGCAGGTGGCCGATAACGAACGCGTAGGCCGGGTTGCCGCTGGCCTGGGCAATGCGGATATGGAACAGCCGGTCGCCGGGGTGGGTGGCCGATCCGGCACGGTTATCGCGGCAGTTTTGCTCATAGGCCGCCCGAATGCCCGCCAGCTCTTCGTCAGTGGCATGGCGCGCCGCCAGCGCAGCGGTTTCCGGTTCGATCAACAAGCGGGTTTGCAGCAGCGAAAACGGCGGCAGCTCGGCGTTAAAATCCAGCTCGATATTCAGTTCATCATCGATTTCCGCCCATTGGTCGCGCCCGGCCTGCGCCATTACCGGTTCCTGCGAGGCCAAAATCGGTGCCTGCGCCCGAACGATTACCCCGTTACCGACTTTCACGTCGACCAGGCCAATCACTTCCAGCGCGATCAGCGCCTCGCGTACCGAAGCGCGGCTAACCTGTAACTGCTGGGCCAGATCCCGCTCGGACGGCAGGCGGCTGCCCGGGGGGAATTCGTTGTTTTCGATGAGCCTTTTTAATTGATCGGCTATCTGTCTGTAAATACGAGGATTTTCCAGTCGGGTAATGGGCATGGGTTACCTTGAGCTGTTTAGCGATAAGTGATTCAGCGCACAGTTATTAGTCAATTCGCTTGAGTAATGGTTAATCAAGTGTAAAAAGTTGGTTAATCAAAATGCTGTTTTAACTGTGTCTCATAACATTCTCACCAAACGATAACGCGTAAAGCGTCTTTTGTCATGTTAAAGGCCTGACCTTTAACCGTCTTTAATGGCCTGACCATTAGGCCTTTAGGCCAAGGGAGCAAAAATGAATTTAACCGGGAAACGCGTACTGATCACCGCCGCCGGACAGGGGATCGGCTTCAGCACCGCCAGGCTGTTCGCCGAGGCGGGCGCTGAAGTGATCGCCACCGATATCAACACCAGCCAACTGCAGGGGCTGCCCGGCATTCAGGCGCTGACGCTTGACGTGACCGACCCGGCCGCAATAGCCGCGGCGGCGGAAATCCTCGGGCCCGTCGACGTGTTGTTTAACTGCGCGGGCGTGGTGCACAGCGGGTCGATTCTGGCGTGCAGTGAAGCGCAGTGGGCGTTCGCCAACGAGCTTAACGTGACGGCGATGTTCCGCATGATCCGCGCCTTCCTGCCCGGCATGCTGGCGCGTAAAAACGGCTCGATTATCAATATGTCTTCGGTCGCCTCAAGCGTGAAAGGGGTGCCGAACCGCTTTGCTTACAGCACCACCAAGGCGGCGGTGATCGGCCTGACGCGTTCGGTGGCGGCGGATTACGTTACCCAGGGCATTCGCTGTAACGCCATCTGCCCCGGCACGGTGGAGTCGCCGTCGCTGCGTCAACGCATTGCCGAGCAGGCGCATGAACAGGGGCGCAGCGAGGAAGAGGTGTATCAGGCGTTCGTCGCCCGCCAGCCGATTGGCCGTATCGGCACCACCGCCGAGATCGCCCAGTTGGCGCTGTATCTGGCCTCGGACGCCAGTTCTTATACCACCGGCACGGTGCAGATCATCGATGGCGGCTGGAGCAACTGATTTTTATTTTTTGCGGCGTCGCCGAAGGCGCTTCTACGGAGGATTGAGGAATCTATGAAACTTTTACGCTATGGCGCACCGGGGCAGGAGCGCCCAGGGGTGTTGGACAATAACGGCCAGATCCGCGACCTTTCGCAGCATATCGCCGATGTCAGCGGTGAGGCGCTGCTGCCGGCGTCACTGGAAAAACTGCGTGCGCTGGATATCAACCAACTGCCGCTGGTCGAGGGGCAACCGCGCCTGGGGCCGTGCGTCGGCCAGATCGGCAAGTTTATCTGCATTGGCCTCAATTACGCCGATCACGCGGCGGAAACCGGTGCGGCGATCCCCGACGAACCTGTGGTGTTCAGCAAATGGACCAGCGCGGTGGTGGGGCCAAACGACGACGTGCAAATTCCGCGCGATTCGGTCAAAACCGACTGGGAAGTGGAGCTGGGCGTGATCATCGGCCAGGGCGGGCGTTATATCAGTGAGCAGGATGCGCTGCGCCACGTCGCCGGCTATTGCGTCATTAACGACGTTTCCGAGCGTGAATTCCAGATTGAACGCGGCGGCACCTGGGACAAGGGCAAAGGCTGCGACACCTTCGGCCCCACCGGCCCCTGGCTGGTAACCGCCGATGAAATTGCCGACCCTCACCGCCTGAACCTGTGGCTGGAGGTGGACGGCAAACGCTATCAAGACGGCAACACCGGCACCATGATCTTCCGCATTCCGCACATCATCAGCTACCTGAGCCGCTTTATGAGCCTGCAGCCGGGTGATGTGATTTCCACCGGCACGCCACCGGGCGTGGGCATGGGGCAGAAGCCGCAGCCCATCTACCTGAAGGCCGGGCAGACGATGCGCCTGGGCATCGAGGGATTGGGTGAACAGCGTCAAACAACCGTACAGGCCTGATGGGGAGCCGCACCATGACGACGATTACCGCACTGCGGGTTGAAGATATTCGTTTCCCTACCTCGCTGGGGCTGGACGGATCCGACGCGATGAATCCGGATCCGGACTATTCGGCGGCGTACGTGATCCTGGAGACCGACCACGCCGATCTGCGCGGCCACGGGCTGACCTTTACCATCGGCCGCGGCAACGAGATCTGCTGCGCGGCGATCCGCGCGCTGGAGCATCAGATTGTCGGCGTCCGGCTTGAGGAGATCGCCGCCGATATGGGCGCGTTTTGGCGGCGCTTTACCGGCGACAGCCAACTGCGCTGGATTGGGCCGGACAAGGGCGCTATCCACCTGGCGACCGGTGCGGTGGTGAATGCGGTATGGGATCTGTGGGCCAAATCCGTGGGCAAACCGGTGTGGCGGCTGGTGGCGGAGATGACGCCGGAGGAGTTGGTACGTTGCATCGATTTCCGTTACATCACCGACTGCATTACGCCGCAGGAGGCGTTCAGCCTGCTGAAGCAGCGGGCCGAGGGGAAAGAACAGCGTCTGGTGCGGCTGCTGGAGGAAGGCTATCCGTGCTACACCACCTCCGCCGGCTGGCTGGGTTACCCGGACGACAAACTGCGTCGGCTGTGTCAGGAAGCGGTCGACGCCGGTTTCTCCTACCTGAAGCTGAAAGTGGGCCGCGACCTGGAAGACGATATCCGCCGCGTGCGTATCGCCCGCGAGGTGATCGGCCCCGATCGCCAACTGATGATCGACGCCAACCAGGTGTGGGAAGTTAACGACGCCATTCCGTGGGTGAAGCACCTGGCGTTCGCCAAACCCTGGTTTATCGAAGAACCGACCAGCCCGGACGACGTTGAGGGGCATCGCCGCATCCGCGAAGGGATCCATCCGGTCAAGGTCGCCACCGGCGAGATGTGCCAGAACCGCATTATGTTCAAGCAGTTCATCATGCGCGGGGCGATTGACGTGGTGCAGATCGACGCCTGCCGCCTTGGCGGGGTCAACGAGGTGTTGGCGGTGATGCTGATGGCGGCGAAATACAACCTGCCGGTGTGCCCGCATGCCGGTGGCGTGGGGTTGTGCGAATACGTGCAGCATCTGTCGATGATCGATTACCTGTGCATCGCCGGTACCCACGACGGGCGAGTGATCGAATACGTTGACCACCTGCATGAGCATTTTATTCATCCTTGCGACATCCGGGGCGCAGCCTACATGCCGCCGCAACATCCTGGGTATTCGATCGAGATGCACCCTGCGTCGATCGAACAGTACCGGTTTCGCGGTTGAGGCGGGAGCACGGCATGCTGCGCATCGACGCTCACCAACACTACTGGCGCTACCGACCGCGGAGTTATCCGTGGATTAGCGAACAGATGGCGGTGCTGCGCCAGGACTACGGCCCGGCGCAGCTCGAACCGCTGTTGAAACGCCACGGTTTCGACGGCGCGCTGGTGGTGCAGGCCCGCCAGTGCGAGCAGGAAACCCAGACGCTGCTGGCGCAGGTGCAGCAAAGCCGTGGCGTATCCGGCGTGGTGGGCTGGCTGGACATTGCCTCGCCACAGCTGCCGCAGCGGCTTGAACAACTGCGCCAACAGCCGCTGCTGCGCGGCCTGCGTCATCTGGTTCAGGATGAGCCGCAACCGGCGGCCTGGCTGGAGCGGCAGGCTGTGCGGCGCGGCATGCAGACGCTGCAGCGGCACGGTTATGTCTACGACATTCTGGTCACCCACCGGGATCTGGCGGCTGCGGCGCAGTTTGCCGCCCGGCACGACGATTACTGGTTGGTGTTGGATCATCTCGGCAAGCCGGATATCACCCGTGGCGCGCAGCATTGGGCGCAGCAAATCAAACCGCTGGCGGCGCTGCCCCACGTAGCCTGCAAGCTGTCAGGGTTGATTACCGAAGCGCCCGGCGGCGGTTGGCAGGCGCAGCAGCTGTTGCCGTTTTTTGAGGTGGCGCTGGAGGCGTTCGGCCCGCAGCGGCTGATGTTCGGCTCCGATTGGCCGGTGTGTTTGCTGGCTGGTGATTACGGCCAGGTTTATCACCTGTGCGAACAGGCTGTTGCCACGCTGAGTCCTGCACAGCAGGCGGCAATTTGGGGCGGCACTGCCAGCCGCGTGTACAGCCTGGCTATGGGCTAGCGACGAATTAACGGAGTTGAGTGATGGATTTGTATCTGAACGAGAAGGTGGTGATTGTCACCGGCGGCGGTTCCGGCATCGGCGCGGCCATTTCCCGCCTGCTGGCGGAAGAAGGGGCTATTCCGGTGATTGTCACCAACGTGGCCCCGGAGACGGATTTCCTGACGGCACTGCGCCGGTTGCAGCCGCAGAGCGAAGTGATCATCACCGATCTCTGTGAAGAAAACGACTGCCGGCGAGCGGTGGATCAAACCCTGGCAACCTTCGGCCGCCTCGACGGGTTGGTGAATAACGCCGGGGTGAACGACGGCGTCGGGCTGGAGGCGGGGCGAGAGGCATTTGTCGGATCGCTGGAGAAAAACCTGATTCATTACTATCTGATGGCGCACCTGTGCCAGCAGGCGTTGCAAAGTTGCAAGGGGGCCATCGTCAACATCGCCTCCAAAACTGCGCTCAGCGGGCAGGGCGGCACCAGCGGTTATACTGCCGCCAAGGGCGCGGTGCTGGCGTTAACGCGCGAGTGGGCAGTGTCGCTGCGCCATGACGGGGTACGAGTGAATGCCGTAGTACCGGCGGAAGTGATCACGCCGCAGTATCAGCGCTGGATCAATACCTTCGAACGGCCGGAGCAGCAGCTTGAGAAAATTACCGCGCGCATTCCGTTCGAACAGCGGATGACCACGCCGCAGGAAATCGCCAACACCGTGGTGTTTTTGATCTCGTCGCGATCGTCGCACACCACCGGGCAGTGGCTGTCGGTGGACGGCGGTTACCTGCACCTTGATCGGGCGCTCACATGAGCGGCTCTGCGGGGTTGCCGCGGCGCTTTTGCCAGGCGCTCGATCTGGTCGATTCACCGGCGCTGATTGAGGAGTATCAGCGCCACCACCAACGCATCTGGCCGGAAATTGCCGAACATCTGCGTGAGCACGGCATCCTGGATATGGAGATTTACCGGCTGGGCACCCGGCTGTTCATGATCGTCGAGGTCAGCGCCGCGTTCGATGCCGGGTGGTTTGACGCCGCCGGTCTGAGCAGTCCCCATGTGCAGCGCTGGGAAGCCCTGATGTGGAAATACCAGGTGGCTACCCCCTGGACGCCGCAGGGCGAAAAATGGGTGGCGATGGAGCGGATATTCTCTTTGCAACAGCAATAACAACATCTCATTACCCTACCCGAGGATATATCAATGCTTGCTGAAAAAAGTGCGGCCCCGCCACAGCTGGGTGTCAAGGCGACCTCCAATTTACGCTGGGCCTTTATCCTGGTCACCAGCCTGTTCTTTATGTGGGGGCTGTCGTATGGCCTGTTGGACGTATTGAATAAACACTTTCAGGAAACACTGCACGTGACCAAGGCGCAGTCTGGGCTATTGCAGGCGGCGTATTTCGGCGCTTATTTCCTGGTGGCGTTACCCGCCGGTTATTTTATGGATAGGAAAGGCTATAAGGCCGGCATTCTGGTAGGGCTGTGCCTGTATGCGCTGGGGGCGCTGTTGTTTGTACCGGCGGCCTCCGCCAACAGCTTCGGCGCCTTCCTGTTTGCGCTGTTTGTCATTGCCTGCGGCCTGGGTTGCCTGGAAACCGCGGCCAATCCTTACGCTACGGTGCTGGGCGATACGCAGGGCGCGGAACGGCGGCTCAACCTCGCTCAGTCTTTTAACGGCCTGGGGCAGTTCATCGGACCGATGATCGGCGGTACGTTATTTTTCTCCGCAACCCAGGGGGCAAGTGGCGATGACCAGAGCGCGGTGAAGGTGACTTATGTGGCGATCGCCGCGTTGGTGCTGCTGATTGCCTTGCTGTTCAGCCGCACCCGGCTGCCGGATATCCGTGAGGAAGAGCAGCCGGAACAGGGCGAAATCGCGCAAGGATTGTGGCAGCACAAACACTTTGTCGGCGGGGTGATTACCCAGTTCTTCTACGTGGCGGCGCAGGTCGGCGTGGGGGCGTTCTTTATTAACTACGCCACCGAACACTGGAGCGACGTTTCCAACCAGAGCGCCTCCTACTTGCTCTCCATCGCCATGATTTGTTTTATGATCGGGCGCTTCTTCAGTACCTGGTTAATGGGCAGAGTGAAACCCGCCACGCTGCTGATGCTTTACTCGCTGATCAATATTCTGCTGTGCGGCGTGGTGATGCTCAGTATCGACGGGATCTCGGTGGTGGCGCTGATTGGCGTGTTCTTCTTTATGTCGATCATGTTCCCGACCATTTTCGCCCTGGGGGTGAAAAACATGGGTAAACACACCAAGCGCGCCAGTTCCTTTATGATCATGGCGATCGTCGGTGGCGCCATCATGCCTTACTTTATGGGGGCGCTGGCGGACAGGTACAGCACCGCGCTGTCGTACCTGCTGCCGTTGCTGTGCTTTGCCGTGGTGTTTGTCTACGGCATGCGGCAGCGTCGCCGCTAAGTCCACGGCCCGCCGGCTCAGACAGCGGCGGGCCGCAGGTTGCCATCAGGGGGCAGGTTCAGCCCTGATTTTTACCCGCGCGATAACCACCAATGCCAGACCTGTGGTGGCGCCGGCCATCAGGGTGTTGGTTACCAGACCGTATTTATCGACAAGTTGCCCTCCTGCTACGGCGCCGAGAGAAATACCGATATTAAAGAGGGCGATATAAAGAGAAGTGGCGACCTCAATGGATCGGGGGGTTGCGATCATCATCCAGGTCATCAGCGATACGGAAACCCCGCCATAGGCAAGTCCCCACAACAGGGTAATAAGACCGCCGCCGACGGCGGTTCCTCCCCACCAGGAAAACAGGATGACGGCGGCAGTTATCCCGAGGGCGATCAGCGCCAGCGTCGGGCGAAGGTGTTTTGCCGCTGCGCTGCCGGCAAGAAAATTCCCGGCAATGCCGGCGAGGCCGTAGGCGAACAGCAGCGGGCCAATCCAGTTGTCGTCAAAATGGGATACCGTCTGCAGCAGCGGTCGAATAAAGGTGAAAGCCATGAAATGGCCGGCGACCAACAGGACTGTCACCAGGAGTCCTGCAAGTAGCTTTGGGTTTGCCAGTTGTTCGGCGAATTGCCCTAAAGTGACAGTGTGTTCCGCAGGCACCGATGGGAACGATCTGATGAGCAAGATTAGCGCCAGCAGAGCTAAAAGGGCCATCGCCAGAAAGGCGGTACGCCAGCCGAATGCATCACCCATAAATGCCCCTAAGGGTACGCCTAATACCGAAGCGGCCGCGACGCCGCCAAAAATTATCGACATCGCCAGACCAAGGGAAGCTTGCGGTACCAACCGCCCCGCAATGCCCCCGGCAATGGCCCAAATCCCGCCCATGCAGAAACCGACGATGACGCGGGCGACCAGCAGCCCGTTCATACTGGTTGCCGTGGCCGAAGCAATATTAGCCGCAATCAGCAAAGCGAGAAGCCAGCGGAGGATCGTCCTGCGGTTAATCCCTCCGGAGGTGAGAACAACCAGTGGAGCAAAAAAGGCGGCCAGCAGGGCCGGCAATGAAATCATCAGGCCCGCCCGGCCAACCGTGGCGTTTAGCGTATCCGCAATGGGATTCAACAGGCCGACGGGTAACATTTCGGTGGTGACGACGGAAAATGTGGCGAGCCCGATTGAAAATACCGCCAGCCAGGGCCTTGGGACGCTTGCCGGTTGCCCGGCGGCCCGGTGAGATATGCTCATTGAATTTCCTCGTTTACTGGGTTTGATAGAGGGCATGGGGGGAACGAACACAGTGTATACGCGCGCTATCGGGTGATAAACTGGCCTAAATGAGTAATATTGGGGACAAAACGTGGCTAATTTAATGGCGATGCCGCTGGATAACCTGTCCGATCTGCTGGTGTTTGTGCGGGTCGCTGATGCGCGTAGTTTTACTCTGGCGGCCGAGAGACTTGGCATATCCCGCTCGTCGGCGGGGAAAAGCGTTAATCGGCTGGAAGAGCGGTTGGCCACCCGGCTTCTGCACCGTACGACGCGCAGCGTGAGCCTGACCGAAGAAGGTCTGGTGTTTTATGAACATGCGCTGCGGATTCTGGCGGAAGTTGATGAAGCGGAGACGGCGATAAATCAGCGGCATCAAACGCCAAGAGGACGCTTGCGTATCGATCTTCCCGTCGCCTTTGGCCGTTTGCATATTTTACCGATTTTGAGGGATTTCCTGCTCCAATGGCCGGAAGTGGATGTAGAGGTGACGTTCTCCGATGACTACAGCGATCTGGTGCGCGAGGGGATCGATTTGGCTATCCGCATTGGCGGTAACGATGACAGCCGGCTGGTACGCAAAGTCCTCGCACCACACCGGTTGATAACCTGTGCTTCACCAGGCTATTTGGAGAACCATGGCGTGCCTCAGACGCCGGACGATCTGGTTGATCACCACCGTTTGGTGTTCTCGCACCAGGGAATGCCGGTTCCCTGGCGCTATCAGGTGAATGGACAACATCGCGACGAACCTGTCGGCGGAAGAATGCGTTTCAACAACACCGAAGCATTGCGGGACTCGGCGCTCGCCGGTGTTGGTCTGTGTCAACTTGGTGCTTTTCTGGTTGGCGAACAACTCTCGGCCGGCACGCTGGTGCCGGTACTGGAGCGATATTGCCGGGCTGAAGCGCCAATATGCGCCGTTTATCCCACCCGGCGCTATCTATCGCCCAAAGTGAAACGATTCGTGGGGGCGATAGAAAGCCGATGGGGCGGCAAGGCTATTTGGGAACCGGCCTAACGCTAGCCGGCCATTTCCCGTCAGGGTGCATGCACGGATTTTTGCAGCAGACGGTAACCGCCGGCGGCGACCAGCAATACCACCAGGCCGGCAGAAATCGTAATGATGAACCCGGCTTTTACCCCGGCCTCATCGACAACCCATCCCGCCAGAGCGGCGCCGAGTGCTACGCCAATCCCCAGCCCGGTGATCATCCAGGTTAACCCTTCCGTTAACCGGGAGGGTGGAACGATATTTTCAACCAACCCCATCGCAATGATCATGGTCGGGGCAAAGAACAGGCCCGCGACAAACACCGTGGCCGCCAGCGTGAAAATATCCTCAACCAGCAGCAAGGGCAATGCGGTCATCGCCGTGGCCAGAGCGGCGTATAAAAACAGGTGGGGCAGGGGAACCGGGATTTTCATGGTGCCGAAAATCAACCCGGCCAGACAAGACCCGATGGCGTAAACCGACAGCACCAGGCTGGCTGCGGCAGGTTGCCCAAGCTGTTCGGCAAAGGCGACGCTGATGACGTCCACGGTGCCGACAATGGTGCCCAACGCGACTAAAGCCAGCACCAATATTTGCATCGGCACCTGCTTGATGACGCAGCCGCGAGCCGCGCCGTCGTCAGGATAAACCGGCGGTTCCGAGCCTGTTTGCCAGACAAAGGCCGCGACGCCCATCGTCAACAAAATGGCGGCGGCCAATGGCCCCGCCTCCGGAAAGATCGCGACGCTGAGGCCAACTGAAATGGGGGGGCCGATAATAAAACAGACTTCATCGAGCACGGACTCAAACGAAAATGCGGTGTGCAGGCGTGGTGTGCCACGCAAGATCTCGGTCCAGCGGGCTCTGACCATGGCCGGCATGCTGGGCATGCAGCCGGACACCGCCGCAAAGATGAACAGCGTCCAGTCGGGTGCCTGATAATGCGTACACAGCAGTAATGACAGCACGCCGACTACGCTGACGGCGGTGACGCAGGGCAGCACGCGGCGTTGCCCCAGGCGATCAACCGCGCGTGAGATCTGCGGCGCCAGCAGCGCCATGGAAAACGCAAAGGTCGCCGCTACGGCTCCGGCCAGCCAATAAGACCCCCGCAATTGCGCGAGCATGGTGATGATGCCGATCCCGAGCATGGAGAGGGGCATACGTGCGATAAGCCCGGCAAGGGAAAATGCTTTGGTGCCCGGCGTGCTGAAAAGTTCGAGGTAAGGGTTAGCCATAAAAACTCCAGAGTATTGATGGGGTAACATTGGACCTCATTTCACTTATTGACATACGAGGCGTATGTAAACATAATTGACATACGCTACGTATGTCAATTATAACGTCATGACCCTAAGCCCGGAGCGTCAAAATGGCACGTAAAGCACGAACGGAAATGATTGAGGAAACGCGCAAAAAGCTGGTTGCGACCGCGCGTCAGCAATTTGGCCGCGTTGGATATGCCGATACGGTGATGGATGAGCTCACGGCGCAAGCCGGCATGACGCGCGGCGCGCTGTATCACCACTTTGGCGATAAAAAAGGGTTGTTTCTTGCCGTGGCGCAGGAAATCGATGCAGAAATGGACGCGCGCCTGGCCGATATTTCCGCCTATGCACCGGATAACTGGAGTGCATTCAAAGGGCGCTGCCGGGCTTATCTTGAGATGACGATGGCGCCGGAAGTGCAGCGTATTTTGCTGCGTGATTCGCCGTCGGTACTTGGCGCGGAGTATTTGCAGGCCGGCAAATTGCAATGCGTTGCTTCGATGACCCGCATGCTGAAGACGTTGATGGAAGAAAAACATATCGCGCCAACCTCGCCCGAAGTGCTGGCGCATCTGATTAATGGCGGCTTGATGGACGCGGCTTTTTGGATCGCCAATCGCCCTGAGGACTCGCAAGCATTGGCGCAGGCACTGGATGGGGTGGAACTGCTGCTGAACGGGTTGAAACCTTTGCGTACTCCGACGACGAGCGCATGAGGTTTCTCGCTTTCCCCCGCAAATGATAATGCGGGGGAAGCGGTCAGCTTGTCATGGGGTCACCGCAGCCTGCACGTTTTCCGCCAGCTGGATATTGTTGCGGCCGTTGTTTTTAGCCAGATACAGCGCCGCATCGGCCGCGCGGATCGCCGAGGCCACGTCAAGCTTGTCCAGCATGGCGATGCCAGCGCTGAGCGTGACGTTGGTCATCTCTAACTGGTTAAAACGGTGGGGTATTTTCAATTCCTGCACGCGCTGGCGCACTCGTTCAGCCAGTTGCGCGGCGTAATCTTCTCTGACGTTGGTCAGCAGCACCAGAAACTCTTCCCCGCCGTAGCGCACCACAATATCGCGCGAACGCACCGAGTCGCGGATGGCGATAGCCACTTGCACCAGCGCCTGATCGCCCATGGTGTGGCCATAGTTATCGTTATAGGCTTTGAAGTGGTCAATATCGAGCAACAGAACAAAATGGCGACCCGATTGGGACTCCGGTAACATATTGATCTTGTTCTCCAGGCCACGCCGATTATAAAGGCCGGTTAACGGATCGATCATGCTTAAATTACTGAACCTGTCTCGTTCGTTATACAGGTTAGCCACCAGCGTCTTGGTAAAGGCTTCGCTGCGCTTGAGCATGAGGTGATGGATTGAGAAAGCGATAATCGGCAGCACTGTGGTGAAAACTATCCGCACGGTATTGTGCATACCATCCAGAAATAGAATGACCAGCGCGGACGGAACGGCATGCAGACAAAAAGCGATAAAGTTATCGGTTAAGGCAATAGCGCTGATAAAGAACATACTGAACAGGCTAAGTAATAAAAAGCCTTGGTTATTCGGCGCATAGTACTGACTTTTAATGTAAATATGCGCTGCCCACAGCAGGCCAATAACGCATGAAAACAGATTAAGCTTTTTGACGAATTGCCGCATGGATTGCAGGGTAAATAACAATGCAATCAGACAAAATAGCGGTATGGCTAATAAAGGTAGGGTAAATGCGGGTTTGCCCTGAAACGGAACCAATATTGTAAATATAGAAGAGGCCGCGTTCATCAATAAAAACAAAAACAATGATAAGCGGTGCTTGCTAGTCAGCAGTTCCTGATAAGAACGCGCGTTCATACGGAGTTCACTCTTTACAATATCGATCTGTCGAAAAATTAAGGTTAGAAAGATTCTTTCAGCGTGAATTAAACACCTATATTACATGGTTTTTAATTGTAATTATTAGCACGCTACGGCGACTAAGAATTTTCTTATCGCAAACTATCATTTTTTCGCCGTTCTGTCATCCGCGTTTGGCCGCAGCGGTGAAAATGATGCGCAGTGAAAAAAAGTGGTATATGATATTGGTTCTCATTATCACTTGAAGGGTAGGGTTATCATGATTGCAGCCATGATTGCCGCGTGTGGGTTGTGGGGCGTCAGTTGGTGCCTGGGCAACCGTTTGGCCAGCGCCTGGGGCGTTCTGCTGCCCTGCGCCTTGATGCCGTTACTGGCGTTGATCAACCTGGATATGATGCAACTGCGCACGCTAATCGTGATCGCCATGTTAGCGACGTTGGTGATGCTGTTTAACAGCCGCTGGCGTCATTATTTGCTGCTGCCTTCCTGCATGGCGCTGGCCGGTGGATTGGCGGCGATCAGCCTGAATTTCAGCTTCAGTTAAAAACGCAAAAATCCGCTTCAGCGGAGAGTCTTGGGTGCTATTTGGGGGACTTCAGAGGAACAACGGGAGGAAAACTCATCAATTGGTGCGAAGAGAGGGACTTGAACCCTCACGTCCGTAAGGACACTAACACCTGAAGCTAGCGCGTCTACCAATTCCGCCACCTTCGCACAGTCGATGTTGTTGCTTTTAGATTTATATTACGTCGCCAGCTTGGTGCGAAGAGAGGGACTTGAACCCTCACGTCCGTAAGAACACTAACACCTGAAGCTAGCGCGTCTACCAATTCCGCCACCTTCGCATCGATGCTGCGTGCAATATAAATTATGTGGTTATTTGGTGCGAAGAGAGGGACTTGAACCCTCACGTCCGTAAGGACACTAACACCTGAAGCTAGCGCGTCTACCAATTCCGCCACCTTCGCATGACCAAAACATTACCGGAGTAACGTTACCACGGAGGCGAATTCTAGAGATTTTGGCGGGTACGTCAATAGTTATTTCCCCTGTTTGCGGGCGTTTGCTGGAAAAACAGCCATATCGCTGCTTTTAGGGTTTTCAAACAGCCAAATCAGCCAGTCAATCAATACTCTGACCCGTGGCGCGAGAAATCGGCCAGGCGGATACATGATGTAAATCGGCATCGGCGGCGGTGGCGTTTCCGCCAGCACTTCCACCAACTCCCCGTTTTCCAGCCACGGCGCCAACGAATAGTGCGCCGCCTGTATCAACCCCATGCCGGCGCGACAGCCGCTGGTGTAAGCATCGGCGCCGCTGACGCTCAGCCTGGCGGGCAGTTCGCGCCGATCCACTTTCCCGCTGCGGCAAAATTCCAGCGGGTAGTCACGGTTGTTGGCGAGGGAAAAATACCCCACCGCGCGGTGTTGCTGCAGGTCGTCAATGGACTGCGGTACGCCGAACGCCGCCAGGTAACCGGGAGAGGCGCAGGTTAACTGCGGCAGCATGGCGATGCGTCGCGCCACCAGGCTGTCGTCTTCGGTTTCCCAGGCGCGTAGCACGCAGTCCACGCCTTCACGCAGCAGATCCACGTGAGTGTCATTGGCGCCTAACGCCAGCGTAATATCCGGATAGCGCCGATAAAAATCATCCAGCGCCGGGATAACGACTTCACGCGCCAGCGAATGCGGCATATCGATGCGTACCTTGCCGGAAGGTTGCAGCTTATGGCTGCTGAACAGCGTATCCGCTTCTTCCAACGCGCCCAGCAGTTGTACGCAGCGCTGATAATAGAGCGTGCCTTCGCTGGTCACCTGCACCTGACGGGTGGTGCGGATCAGCAGCCGTACGCCGAGGCGCTGTTCCAGCCGTTTCAGCACGTTGCTGACCGTGGCACGCGGCAGTTGCAAGCGCTCGGCCGCCCGGCTGAAGCTGCCCAGCTCGACGATACGGGTGAAAATACGCATGGCCTGAACCTGATCCATTTTACCGTCCGTGATTGTTAGCGATTTTTGAACAGTGATGAGTAATCTGCATTATTTATCTTTACAGGGTAAACAACCAGACTTTGTTGCGACACCACTCCGGTTTAAAAAAACAGCAAGAGGGCAGCACAATGCAACAGCGCACATTAGGATTTAACGGGCCGGTCGTTTCCGCTCTGGGTTTGGGATGCATGGGAATGAGTGACTTTTACTCGACTGATTCCGATGAAAAGGAAGCTATTGCCACTCTGCATCGGGCACTGGAACTGGGGGTAACCCTGCTGGATACCGCCGATATGTACGGGCCGCACACCAATGAGCAACTGATTGGCAAAGCGATCAAGGGCAAACGGGATCAGGTTTTTCTGGCCACCAAGTTCGGCATTCTGCGCGATCCGACCGATCCCACCGCCCGGGGCGTCAGCAGCCGGCCGGAATATATTCGCCGCTCGGTGGAGGGCAGCCTGCAGCGGCTTGGGGTTGAAGTGATCGATCTTTATTACCAGCACCGTGTGGATCCTGAGGTGCCGATTGAAGAGGTGGTGGGCACCATGGCGGACCTGATTAGCGAAGGTAAAATTCGTTATATCGGGCTGAGTGAGGCTTCGGTCGCCACGCTGGAGCGTGCGCACAAGGTGCATCCGATTACCGCGTTGCAAACCGAATATTCCCTGTGGACGCGCGATGCCGAGCAGGGAACGTTGGCAGCCTGCTCGCGGCTGGGCATCGGCTTTGTGCCTTACAGCCCGCTGGGACGCGGTTTCCTGACCGGAGCGATCCAGCGGCGGGAGGATCTGGACGCCGACGACTTCCGCCTCAGTAACCCGCGCTTCCAGGGCGAGAACTTTGCCCGCAATCTGGCGTTGGTGGAAAAGGTCGCCGAGCTGGCCAAACAAAAAGGCGTCGCACCGTCACAGCTGGCGCTGGCCTGGGTATTGGCGCAGGGCGAACACATTGTGCCGATCCCGGGCACCAAGCGTCGCCGTTATCTGGAGGAGAATATCGCGGCGGCTGAGCTGACGCTGAGCGAGGCTGAGCTGGCGGCGATTGAGGCGGTGTTCCCGTACCAGGCGGCGGCGGGCCCGCGCTATGGCGCCGAGTCGATGACCTACATCAACGGCTAAAAAAAAGCGCAGCGTGGAAACGCTGCGCTCTGGCCATGATATTCAGTGGCTAGTCGTTACTTCTTTTTCTTCGCATCGCGCGGCGCACGGGCTACGGTGGCTTGATATACCTTGAAGCGGCCGTTCTGCGCCAGCACTTCGTGGCTGCCGAAGGTGGCGTCCAGAATGTCCGGGTACGGCAGGAAGGCGTTGGCCACGATACGCAGACGACCGCCTATCGGCAGGTGTTTTAACGCACCGCGGATCAGGGTTTCGGCTGCGGTCAGGCTGGTTTGCAGGCCATCGTGGAACGGCGGGTTGGAGATGATCATGTCGAAGCGGCCGGTAATGTCGGAATAGACGTTACTGACGATCACTTCGCCCTCGATACCGTTGGCGGCCAGCGTAGCGCGGCTGGATTCCACCGCGGCGGCGTTGACGTCGCTGAGCGTCAGCTTCACCTTAGGCGACAGCTTTGACAGCACCGAGGCCATCACGCCGGCACCACAGCCCAGATCCAACACTTTGCCCTTCATGTGTTTTTCCAGGGTCGACAGCAGCAGTGAGCTGCCTACGTCCAGCCCATCGCGGCTGAACACGCCCGGCAGGGTTTTCACTTCCAGATCGTGCAACGGGTAGCTTTCCCACCAGTCGTTCAAATCAAATTCGGTTTGGGCATCCAGGCGACCGTGATACAGGCCACAGCGACGGGCGCTGTCGATTTTCACCAAGGTGGCGTAGTCTTCCATTATCAGTTCCGCACTGCGCACGCCGCTGCGGTTCTCACCGACCACGAACACGTCTGCGCCCACCGGCAGCAACGCCAGGATGTTGCACAGCTGGAACTGCGCTTCCTGTTTGCTCTTCGGCCAGTAGTAGATCAACGTATCGCATTCGGCGACAAACTCGGCATCTACGGTCAGACCGAACTGCACGTTGTCACCCATCGCCCGGTTAAGTAACTGCCAGTGATGGTATTGCTGGGTATGGACACGTACATCCGCGGCTTCGAATTGGGCCGGCAGGGTATCCTGCAGGTCACCGGCGAACAGAACGCGGCGTTCAATAAACTCATCACTGTGGCGCAGCATGACTTCACTGGCGGGGGTTAATGCAGACATCGGTTTTTTGCTCCTGGAAATTAAGCTGGGGATTATAGAGCTTTGTGGCGATATGTTCGACGGGTTTGTTGGCGCAGGCCGCGCGGGTTTGTTAGCATAGCGCGGCGCATGGCAGGCATGGCGCACCACAACGGGTAGCTCCTGACAGGAATCGGCATGGCATCAAAACGCGACTGGCTGTTACAACAACTGGGTATTACGCAGTGGACATTGCGCCGCCCGGGCGTGTTGCAGGGCGAAGTAGCGGTCAGCCTGCCGCCCGATGTGCGTTTGCTGGTGGTGGCGCAGCCACTGCCTGAGCATAACGATCCGCTGTTTTGCGACGTGTTGCGCAGCCTGGGGCTGACCCCGGCGCAAACCTATGGCCTGACGCCGGACCAGGTAGCGATGCTGCCTGAGGATACCGAATGCAACAGTTGGCGGCTGGGCGTTGCGGAGCCGCTCGCGGTGGCCGGCGCACAACTACACAGCCCGGCACTGGCCGAGCTTTCCCTCGACGCGAGTGCCAAGCGCGCACTCTGGCAGCAGATTTGTCATCATGAACAGTATTTCTACCCTGACGGCGGCCGATCTGGCCACGGCATTCAAGATTGAGCAGGCCAGTCACGCCTTTCCCTGGACGCAAGCCACCTTTGCCGGCAATCAGGGCGAACGTTACCTTAACCTGAAACTGGACGCCGAAGGGCAGATGGCGGGCTTCGCCATTACCCAGATCGTGCTCGACGAAGCGACGTTGTTCAATATTGCGATTCATCCTGACTGGCAGCGTCGCGGTTTCGGCCGTTTTCTGCTGGAAGCGTTGATTGCGCAGTTGGAAGCCCGTGGCGTCGTCACGTTGTGGCTTGAAGTGCGCGCCTCTAACCGTGCGGCCATTGCGCTGTATGAAGATCTCGGCTTTAACGAAGTGACTCTCCGCCGTAATTACTATCCGAGCGCCAACGGGCGTGAAGATGCGATAGTGATGGCGCTGCCGCTGGCCTGATCTTGAACAAAAAACAGCTTATTTATTGTTCTGTTGTTTATTTACAACTAATGGGTTGTTTTTAGATGCAGATACAGCAAATGAGTTGTTTTTGCCTGATGTAACAACTAATGTGTTGTTTATTGCGGTAGGTACAATCAATAAGTTGTTTTGAGGTGAAAGATGCGGAAATCATCAGAGATAGCAAAATTTTTGAAAGAGAAACGCACCGAGCTGGGCTGGAACCAAAAAGACTTTTTGATGAAAATCGGTATGACCCAACAGCAATATCAGCGTATTGAATCCGGCAGTGATATGCGAGTGAGCACCCTGCTACGCATATTGGCGGCGATGGATTTGGAATACCTTATCGTGCCGAAAAACGATGTGCGTGATGTGGAGCGCTTGCTGCTAATGAGAGCCCCGCTTGGGCATTAACCTCTCGCGGCGAGCTGGAAGCGGTGCAAATCGACGTCGGGCTGGATACGCAGAAATTTTCTCTGGCAGGCGTGCAGATGAAGTTTTCCTCGCTGCGTAAAGATGGGCGCTTCAACATTTCTTCTCAGGTGGGGGCTGATAGCTGGATTATTAAAACGCCATCGACGGTGCATCGTAACGTGCCTGAAAATGAATATACGGCGATGTGATTGGCGCAAGCTATCGGTGTGGATATTCCTGATATTGAGCTGGTTGCTTTGGGGCAACTGGATAACTTACCGGATATTCGCCTGGCTGATGAGCCTTATGCTTACGCCATTCGTCGTTCGGGCGCGTGCATACGGAAGATTTTGCCCAACTATTTGAACTCTATGCACACGATAAATATCGTGGAAAAAACTATGATCAAATAGCGGCATATCTTTATGACTGGGGCAGTGACCCCTTGGCCGATGTGCAACAGATGGCCCGCCGCTTATTGGCCAATATTTTGTTGGCGAATGGCGATGCCCATGTAAAAAACTGGTCCATGATCTACCCCAACCAAATCGGTGTTCGGCTTTCTCCCGCTTATGACATTGTTACTACACGGGTTTATATCCCGGGTGAATCAGAAGTGGCGCTGAATATGGCGAGAGAAAAGCGTTGGGCAATGATTTCCATGCAGACTTTTGAGCGTTGGGCGGAGCGCGTCGGCATTCCCTGGCCGGCTATTCGGGTGCATTTATTGGATGCCATCGACAAGGCACGCACCTTATGGCCAGGTTTGTTGGAAAACTTACCCATGGTGGCAGAGCACCAAATCCGTATTACGGCAGCACTGGGCTTCACTCTCATCCGACTTCCGTTCGTAATGACAAACAAGGTTATTCCCCCGCCGGGAAAAGCATTGATTGTCACCGGTTGACAAATCAGCGAAAATGCCCGGCTATTATCTTTTATTTACCGCTTTGCCTGGCGCCGTGCGCGGCGCGTTCTGATGATGTCGCAGGGCGGACTAACCGTAGAATCTGAAAAAATGTCTCCTAGTGAATTTGCCCGCGAAGTCTCGAAAAGAAGAACTTTCGCCATCATCTCGCACCCCGATGCCGGTAAAACGACCATTACCGAAAAGGTATTGCTGTTCGGACAGGCTATCCAGACTGCCGGTACGGTAAAAGGCCGCGGCTCGAACCAACATGCCAAATCCGACTGGATGGAGATGGAAAAGCAGCGTGGTATCTCGATCACCACCTCGGTGATGCAGTTCCCGTACCGCGAATGTCTGGTTAACCTGCTGGACACCCCGGGGCACGAAGACTTCTCCGAAGATACTTACCGTACCCTGACCGCCGTGGACTGCTGTCTGATGGTGATTGACGCCGCGAAAGGCGTTGAAGATCGTACCCGCAAGCTGATGGAAGTCACCCGTCTGCGTGATACGCCGATCCTGACGTTTATGAACAAATTGGACCGTGATATCCGCGATCCGATGGAAGTGATGGATGAGGTTGAGCGTGAGCTGAAAATCGCTTGCTCGCCAATCACCTGGCCTATCGGCTGCGGCAAGCTGTTTAAAGGGGTTTATCATCTGTACAAGGATGAAACCTACCTTTACCAGAGCGGCAAAGGCCACACCATTCAGGAAGTGCGCATCGTCAAAGGGTTGGACAACCCGGAACTGGACGTCGCGGTAGGCGAAGATTTGGCCGCGCAGTTGCGTGAAGAGCTGGAGCTGGTGAAGGGGGCCTCCCACGAATTCGATCACGAAGCTTTCATGAGCGGTGATTTGACGCCGGTATTCTTCGGTACCGCTTTGGGCAACTTCGGCGTGGACCACATGCTCGACGGCCTGGTGGCCTGGGCACCGGCGCCGATGCCGCGTAAAAGCAGCACCCGTGAAGTGGTGGCGGCGGAAGATAAATTCACCGGCTTCGTGTTCAAGATCCAGGCCAACATGGATCCTAAACACCGTGACCGCGTGGCCTTTATGCGTGTGGTTTCAGGCCGCTACGAGAAAGGCATGAAGCTGCGTCAGGTGCGCACCGGTAAAGACGTGGTGATCTCCGACGCCCTGACCTTTATGGCGGGTGACCGTTCGCACGTGGAAGAAGCCTATCCGGGCGATATCATTGGTTTGCACAACCACGGCACCATTCAGATCGGCGATACCTTCACTCAGGGTGAAGACATGAAGTTCACCGGTATTCCGAACTTCGCGCCGGAGTTGTTCCGCCGCATTCGTCTGCGCGATCCGCTGAAGCAAAAACAGCTGCTGAAAGGCCTGGTGCAACTGTCCGAAGAAGGGGCGGTGCAGGTGTTCCGACCGATAGCCAACAACGATCTGATCGTTGGCGCGGTCGGTGTGCTGCAGTTCGAGGTGGTCGTTGCGCGCTTGAAAAGCGAATACAACGTGGAAGCCTTGTACGAGTCGGTCAACGTCTCGACTGCCCGTTGGGTTGAGTGCAGTGACGTGAAAAAATTCGAAGAGTTCAAGCGCAAATGTGAGCTTAACCTGGCATTGGACGGCGGCGACAATCTGTCGTACATCGCGCCAACCATGGTTAACCTGAATATCACACAGGAACGCTACCCGGAAGTGGTGTTCCGCAAAACGCGCGAACATTGATAGAATAGCAGGGCGCCTTAGGGCGCCCTGTGTTATGTTGCCTGACCCTACTTCTGCTAATTAATAAATCTCCCTCATCATTTTCCTTTCCCCCGCTTGCCACCAGGATTTCATCGGTATTCCCTACGCTTTTTGCCCTATAGTCTATATTTAACAGGGGAGGGCGTATCCAATAAGCGTAATTCACTGCTTTTTACTTTATAGATAGATAGTTGTTCGGCAGTGTTGCCAATTGGAGACAGGTCGATTTGTTAAAGATCAGTGAGATAGCTAACGTGTTGTTTTTACAGGTTACCATTGTCGCTGATTGGCGACATATTTTAGGTTAAACAATGAGCTGTTTTTTATTTGTAGTTGATTTTTAATGGTATTTTACGGTTGGCACAGGTGTTGCAATAATCCTTGTGTGACAGCAATCGTTTTAGCGTGAACGTTTGATCGTATAGAAATCGTGAAGTATTTACTGAGTGGGCCGCATCATGGCGGCTGAAGGATCCGCAATCATTTGGATCCGCAACCAAAGGAAGAGATCGATGAAAAATACCAAATTTGCACAATCACTGATGGCTGTTGTTTTGGGTTCCGTACTGGTTAGTGGCAGCGCGCTGGCTGAAGATACGCTGCTCAATAAAGCGTCAAGTGCCGCTGACAGCGCGGGTGCCAAAATCGATAGCTCCATGAAAAAAGTCGACGGTTACATGGATGACAGCGCAACAACGGCTAAAGTTAAAAGTGCGCTGGTCGACGATAAAACGATCAAAAGCACCGACATCTCCGTGAAAACGGAAAAAGGCACCGTGACCCTGAGCGGTTTTGTCGGCAGCCAGGCGCAGGCCGAGCACGCGGTTGAAGTGGCCGGCAAAGTAGAAGGCGTCAAATCCGTCAGCGACAAGCTGCACGTGAAAGATGAAGCCAAACAGTCGGTGAAGGCTTACGCCGGTGACACCGCGACCACCAGCGAACTGAAAGCCAAACTGCTGGCTGATGACATCGTGCCTTCGCGCAACGTGAAAGTAGAGACCACCGACGGCGTGGTGCAGCTTTCCGGCGAAGTGAAAACACAGGCGCAGGCTGAACGTGCAGAGAGTATCGCCAAGGCTATCGACGGCGTGAAAAGCGTCAAGAACGACCTGGTCGTTAAGCCGTAATTGAAGCAACGGTAGAACCAAGCTCTACAGGTAGGGGTTCAGCATGCTGAACACATTGATTCATTGGGTCATCACGGGCGCAACTTATTGCGCCCCTACGTAAGGAGAGGCTTATGTTTCGTTGGGGCATTATCTTTTTAGTCATTGCATTGATTGCTGCGGCGTTAGGTTTCGGGACGCTGGCGGGCACCGCCGCATGGGCCGCGAAAATCGTTTTCGTCGTGGGGATTATCCTGTTCCTGGTCAGCCTGTTTACCGGCCGCCGACGTCTTTAGTTTTCTCAAAGTGTAACAAAGCTTGATTCCTTTTCTTGCAGTAGGGAGGTGCGTCATGAACAGCGACATCATCCTCGGACGCTGGAAACAGCTGAAAGGGCAGCTATGTCAGGCCGTGGCGGAATGGTCCGGCAGTGACTGCATTTGGCTGATGGGAAGCAATGATTGCCTCTCTGGCGTACTGCAAGAGGATTACGGAAGAGAGCAAGACGAGGTATCCTCGGAAAAAACGTCTCACTGAGGATACAGGGTTGGGATACAGAATACCCATCACGCTCGGCAACATAGAACCGCTGGCGTATAAACCGTACCGGCCCGGTAAAATGGCGTTGGTATGTGAAGGGGGCGGGCAGCGCGGCATCTTTACCGCCGGCGTGCTGGACGAGTTTCAGCGTGCCCGCTTTAACCCTTTTGAGCTGATGATCGGCACTTCTGCCGGCGCGCAGAACCTCTCGGCCTTTATTTGCGGCCAGATGGGCTACGCACGGCGGGTCATCACCCGCTACACCACCACCGCTGACTTCTTTAACCCGCTGCGCTTTGTGCGTGGCGGGCACCTGATTGACCTCGACTGGCTGATCGACACGACTTCTCAGCAATTGCCGCTGGCGATGGACGTGGCCGAAAAGCACCTGGTCGATGGCCGTGAATTCCTGATGTGCGCCTGCCGCAGCGATGACTTCGAACCGACTTACCTGCCGGCGCTGCGCGCCAGTTGGCTGCCGGCGATCAAAGCCTCCAGCGCCATCCCCGGCTTTTACCGCATGGGCGTAGAGTTGGACGGCGTCAGCTATCAGGACGGCGGCATCAGCGACGCTATCCCGGTCGAAGAGGCCTACCGCCGCGGTGCCGATACCATTGTGGTGATCCGCACCGTGCCTTCTCAGATGTATTACACGCCGCAGTGGATGAAACGCATGGAGCACTGGCTGAGTGAAAGCAGCCTGCAGCAGATGGTGCGCATCCTGCAACACCATGAGCAAAGCTATCACCGCATCCAGCAGTTTATTGAGAAACCGCCGGGCAAGCTGCGCATCTTTGAGATTTTCCCGCCCAAACCGCTGGCCAGCAATGCGTTGGGCAGTCGCGTGACGTCGCTGAATCAGGATTATCATCTGGGCCGCCGCTGCGGGCGCTACTTCCTGGCGACCGTCGGCCATTGGCTGATGCAACAGGAAGAACGGGACGGCGTCAAAGTGAAAAAGGCGCTGTCGCGGCGTCTGCTCCAGCCGGAAAATGTCAGAATGCCATCGCCGATCATTACCGATGTCAATCATCCGCATGGCCTTGCCGCGCAACCGGAGACCAACCTGGCCGCACCGAAAATTATCCTGCCGGGCGACGTGCCGCCAGGTGAAGGAGGCGCGCTGTGAGTCACGGTTTTACCGACACCCACTGCCATTTCGATTTTCCGCCCTTCAGCGGCCATGAGCACGAAAGCCTCGCGCTGGCGGAACAGGCGGGAGTGCAGCGAATTATCGTGCCGACGGTGACCGCCGATCGTTTTGCGCGGGTGTTGAAGCTGGCACGCGAGCATCAGCCGCTGTATGCCGCGCTGGGGTTGCACCCGTTGTATATAGCCCAGCATCAGGATCCGCAGCTTGAGCAGTTGGCCGGGTTCCTGGCCAGTCGGCCGCCGAAGCTGGTGGCGGTCGGAGAGATAGGTCTCGATCTGTACATGGAAAACCCGCAGTTTGAGCGTCAGCAGCGGTTGTTGATTGCCCAGCTGAAGTTGGCGAAACAGCATGATCTGCCGGTGATCCTGCATTCCCGCCGCACGCACGATCAACTGGCCGCCGCGCTGCGCCGCGTGCCGTTGCCGCGCCGTGGCGTGGTCCACGGTTTTGCCGGCAGTCTGTCTCAGGCGCAGGCATTTATTCGTCTGGGCTATTACATTGGCGTCGGCGGCACCATCAGTTATGAGCGGGCGCAGAAAACCCGCAGTGTGATGGCCCAGTTGCCGCTGACCTCCTTGTTGCTGGAAACCGATGCGCCGGATATGCCGCTTTCCGGTTACCAGGGGCAACCTAACCGCCCTGAACGCGCCGCAGAGGTGTTCCGGATATTGTGCCAACTGCGCCCGGAATCCCCTGATGACATTGCCGCCCACCTGCAACACAACACCCACGCCTTGTTTCGCTTCTGAACGATAAATGAGTTAAAAAACGTGACTTGTGTCACGTTATAAGATTTTCATTTGCTTCCTGTTGTATATATTTGTGACATAAATCGGGGCGGGGACTGCCCCGCTCCGTATAATCGCACCCCGAAATCACTTTCCAGCGACCCTCTCGTATCTACCGGGTAGGGATGCATTTTCTTTTTCGCAACAGGGATACTTTGCATGCAACTCATCATGAGCCTGGTAGGAATGGCGGCACTGATCGCCATAGCCGTGCTGCTCTCCAGCAACCGTCGCGCCATCAAATTGCGCACCGTTGTCTGGGCATTCATCATTCAGGTGGCCATTGGCGCGCTGGTGCTGTACGTGCCGGTGGGCCGCAGTATTCTCGGCGGCATGTCGGCCGGCGTGGCTAACGTGATCGCCTACGGCAACCAGGGGATATCGTTTATCTTCGGCGGGTTGGTGTCCGACAAGATGTTCGAGGTGTTCGGTGGCGGCGGTTTCGTCTTCGCTCTGCGCGTGCTGCCGGTGATCGTGTTCTTCTCCTCGTTGATTGCCGTGCTGTATTACCTTGGCATCATGCAACTGGTGATCCGTGTATTGGGTGGCGGCTTGCACAAACTGCTGGGCACCTCACGCACCGAATCGCTGTCGGCGACCGCCAATATCTTCGTCGGCCAGACCGAAGCCCCGCTGGTGGTGCGTCCGTATATTGCCACCATGACCCAGTCAGAACTTTTCGCCGTCATGTGCGGTGGCCTGGCCTCGGTGGCCGGTTCGGTGCTGGCCGGCTATGCCCAGATGGGCGTACCGCTGGAATACCTGATTGCCGCGTCGTTCATGGCCGCGCCGGGCGGGTTGTTGTTCGCCAAGCTGATGGTGCCGGAAACCGAAAAAACCCACGATAAAGACGATGCGACGAAACTGATCGCCGAAGATGACCGCCCGGCCAACGTGATCGATGCGGCGGCATCCGGCGCGGCATCCGGCATGCAGTTGGCGTTGAACGTCGGCGCCATGTTGCTGGCGTTTATCGCGCTGATCGCCTTGCTGAACGGCATTCTCGGCGGTATCGGTGGTTGGTTCGACTACCCGCAGCTGTCGCTTGAGTTGATGCTCGGTTGGGTCTTCTCGCCGATCGCCTTCCTGATTGGCGTACCCTGGCATGAGGCGATGACCGCCGGCTCATTTATCGGCCAGAAGATTATCGTCAATGAATTTGTCGCTTACATGAACTTCGGCGCCTATTTGCGCCCGGACGACGTGGTGGCGGCGGAAGGGTTGCAGGTGCTGTCGACGCATACCAAGGCGATCATCTCTTTTGCGCTGTGCGGCTTTGCCAACCTGTCATCGGTGGCGATCCTGCTTGGCGGCTTGGGCAGCATGGCGCCGAACCGTCGTCACGACATCGCGCGCTTCGGCCTGAAGGCGGTCGCGGCCGGCACGCTCTCCAACCTGATGAGCGCGACCATCGCCGGGTTCTTTTTGGCGCTGTAAGCCTGGCATAGTTCTGCACTAGTGCGCCACGCCCTATTGCGAGACACCGCCTATACTCTAAGACGGGCACATGATGCCGTGCCCGTTGCCTGCGTCCGTTTCTTTAGCGAATTTGTGAACGATATCGCGTTATTTTGTGATGTTCTTCACATATAATTCCGGCCTGTTACAGTGTTATTTCATATAGTGTGACTCTGAGCGCGAATTGCCCCGGGTGATCGTGTTCAAATAGCTATTACTGACCCTGCACGATATGCAGGGCCAAGTGCGGTGAGAAGGATCTCAGTTGCCGCCGTGGGAACCCGTTCCCCAGCGCTATCTTCAAGGAACCAAGTCCGCTCGCCAACACCCAGGTTCGCAGTTGGAGAGTTTTATGACCGAATTAACCGCAGCAGCGCAACGTGCGCTGGCCCTGATGGATTTAACCACGCTGAACGATGACGACACCGATGAGAAAGTGATCGCGCTGTGTCGTCAGGCCAACAGCCCGGCTGGCCATACGGCGGCCATCTGCATTTATCCGCGCTTTATTCCGGTGGCGCGCAAGGCCCTGCGTGAGCAAGGGACGCCGGACATCCGCATCGCGACCGTCACCAACTTTCCGCATGGCAACGACGATATCGACATTGCGCTGGCGGAAACCCGTGCGGCTATCGCCTATGGTGCCGACGAAGTCGACGTGGTGTTCCCATACCGCGCGTTGATCGCCGGTAATGAGCAGGTCGGTTTTGAGCTGGTGAAGCAGTGCAAGCAAGCCTGCCAGGCGGCCAATGTGCTGCTGAAAGTGATTATTGAAACCGGTGAGTTGAAGCAGGCCAATCTGATCCGCAAGGCATCGGAGATTGCCATTAACGCCGGTGCCGATTTTATCAAAACCTCTACCGGTAAAGTGCCGGTCAACGCCACGCTGGAAAGCGCAGAGCTGATGATGTCGGCGATCCGCGATCTGGGTGTCGCCAAAACGGTGGGTTTCAAGCCAGCCGGCGGCGTGCGCACTGCGGAAGATGCACTGCATTATCTGCAACTTGCCGATCGTATTCTGGGTGAAGGCTGGGCCGATGCGCGTCATTTCCGTTTCGGCGCTTCCAGCCTGTTAGCCAGCCTGCTGACGACGCTGGGCCACAGCACCGCAGCGTCCGGCAGCGGTTACTGATCGATAACGTCGGCAAGGCGCGATGCAGCGCCTGCCTGCACCCTACATTCGCTCAATCAGGGGGATGCTTTGTTCCTGGCACAAGAAATTATTCGTAAAAAACGTGACGGTCAGCCGTTGAACGAAGCGGAAATTCGCTTTTTCATCAATGGGATCCGTGACAATGTGGTTTCAGAAGGTCAGATCGCCGCGCTGGCGATGACCATTTATTTCCACGATATGACCATGCCGGAGCGCGTGGCGCTCACCATGGCGATGCGTGATTCCGGCACCGTGCTGGATTGGAAAAGCCTGTCGCTGAACGGACCCTTGGTCGACAAGCACTCCACCGGCGGCGTGGGCGATGTCACTTCGTTGATGCTAGGCCCGATGGTGGCCGCCTGCGGCGGCTACGTGCCGATGATTTCCGGCCGCGGTCTGGGCCATACCGGCGGCACGCTGGACAAGCTGGAAGCCATCCCGGGTTTTAACATTTTCCCGGATGACAGCGCCTTCCGCAAAATTATTCAGGACGTTGGCGTGGCGATTATCGGCCAGACCAGCTCGCTGGCACCGGCGGACAAGCGTTTCTACGCCACCCGCGACATCACCGCTACCGTGGATTCTATCCCGCTGATTACCGCCTCTATTCTGGCGAAGAAGCTGGCGGAAGGGCTGGATGCGCTGGTGATGGACGTTAAAGTCGGCTCCGGCGCCTTTATGCCGACCTATGCGCTGTCGGCCGATCTGGCGCAGGCGATCGTTGGCGTGGCCAATGGCGCAGGGTGCAAAACTACCGCGCTGCTGACCGACATGAATCAGGTACTGGCCTCCAGCGCCGGCAATGCGGTGGAAGTACGAGAAGCGGTGCGTTTCCTGACCGGCGAATACCGCAACCCGCGCCTGCTGGAAGTGACGATGGCGCTGTGCGTGGAAATGCTGCTTTCCGGCGGCCTGGCGAAAGATGACGCCGACGCGCGCGCCAAGCTGCAGGCGGTGCTGGACAATGGCAAAGCGGCAGAAGTGTTTGGCCGCATGGTGGCGGCACAGCAGGGCCCGACCGATTTTGTTGAGCGCTACGACAGCTATCTGCCGGCAGCGACCCTGAGCAAGCCGGTTTACGCCGAAAAACAGGGCATTATCAGCGCGATGGATACCCGTGCGCTGGGCATGGCGGTGGTATCGCTGGGCGGCGGTCGTCGCCGCGCGACCGACAATATCGATTACAGCGTCGGCCTGACCGGCATGGCGCGCCTGGGCGATAAAGTGGATACCCAGCAACCGCTGGCGGTGATCCACGCCAACGACGAAGAGAGTTGGCAGCAGGCGGCCGAAGCGGTACGCAGCGCTATGGTGCTGAGCGATAAAGCGCCGGAAGCGACGCCAGTAGTTTACAAACGTATTTCAGAATAAGTATTACTTTTACAACATTATATAGCGGTAGCAAAACTCGCTGCCGCTATACCCAATGGATTTCAAGATGCAGGTAGGCGGTAACTGAAGGAATCCCCTGGAGCTTGGTGAACCAAGTGACTGGGGTGAATGAAGGCAACCAACACCCCTGCGGCTTGAAAGACGACGGGTATACAGGAGAGCACAGATGAAACGCACATTTATTATGGTATTGGACTCATTCGGCATCGGCGCCAGCGAAGACGCCGAGCGTTTTGGCGACAAGGGTTCCGATACCCTGGGCCACATTGCCGAGGTTTGCGCGCGCGGTGAAGCCAACGTTGGCCGTCAGGGCCCGCTGACCCTGCCTAACCTGAGCCGTCTGGGTCTGGGTAAAGCGGCGGAAGAATCCACCGGCACCTTCCCGCAGGGGCTGGACAGCAATGCGGATATCATCGGTGCCTACGCTTATGCGAGCGAACTGTCTTCCGGTAAAGATACGCCGTCAGGCCACTGGGAAATCGCCGGCGTACCGGTATTGTTCGATTGGGGTTATTTCAGCGACGAACACAACAGCTTCCCGCAGGAACTGCTGGACAAGCTGGTCGAGCGCGCCAATCTGCCGGGTTACCTCGGTAACTGTCACTCCTCCGGCACCGTGATCCTCGATCAACTCGGCGAAGAGCACATGAAAACCGGCAAGCCGATTTTCTATACCTCCGCCGACTCGGTGTTCCAGATTGCCTGTCACGAAGAGACCTTCGGTCTGGACCGTCTGTATGAGCTGTGTGAAATCGCCCGCGAAGAATTGACCGAAGGCGGTTACAACATTGGTCGCGTTATCGCGCGTCCGTTCCTCGGCGACAAGCCGGGCGAGTTCCAGCGTACCGGCAACCGTCACGATTTGGCGGTAGAGCCACCGGCACCTACCGTGCTGAAAAAACTGGTGGACGAGAAGGGCGGTGAAGTGGTGTCGATCGGTAAAATCGCCGATATCTACGCTAACGTCGGCATCACCAAAAAGGTGAAAGCCACCGGCATCGACGCGCTGTTTGACGCGACCCTGATCGAAATGGAAAAAGCCGGCGACAACACCATCGTGTTCACCAACTTTGTTGATTTTGACTCCTCTTACGGCCACCGCCGCGACGTGGCGGGTTATGCCGCCGCGCTGGAGCTGTTCGACCGCCGCCTGCCGGAGCTGCTGAAATTGGTGAAAGATGAAGACATCATTATCTTCACCGCCGACCACGGCTGCGACCCGACCTGGCCGGGCACCGACCACACCCGTGAGCACATTCCGGTCTTGGTTTACGGCCCGAAAGTGAAACCGGGCTCGCTGGGCCACCGTGAGACCTTTGCCGACATCGGCCAGACCGTTGCCAGCTATTTTGGCGTGTCACCGATGGATTACGGTAAATCCATGTTCTAAGCCCCGTCTTTCAAGCCGCAGCGTTGTTGGCTGCGGCTCGACATCCAAAGGCTTATACGTTTAACGTTTTTATTTAATACGATTTGAAGGAAGAGAATTATGGCTACGCCGCACATTAATGCTGAAATGGGTGATTTCGCTGACGTAGTACTGATGCCGGGCGATCCGCTGCGTGCAAAATACATCGCGGAAACCTTCCTGGAAGGCGCGGTGGAAGTGAACAACGTGCGTGGCATGCTGGGCTTCACCGGGACCTACAAAGGCCGCAAAATCTCCGTAATGGGCCACGGTATGGGTATCCCATCCTGCTCCATTTATGCGCGTGAACTGATTGCCGAGTTCGGCGTGAAAAAAATCATCCGCGTGGGTTCTTGCGGCGCAGTGCGCGACGATATCAAACTGCGCGACGTAGTGATCGGCATGGGCGCCTGCACCGATTCCAAAGTGAACCGCATGCGTTTTAAAGATCATGACTATGCGGCGATTGCCGACTTTGACATGGTGCGCAACGCGGTAGACGCTGCGGCGGCGCAAGGTATCCCGGCGCGCGTGGGCAACATCTTCTCCGCCGATCTGTTCTACACGCCGGATCCGGACATGTTCCAGGTGATGAAGAAGTACGGCATCCTGGGCGTAGAAATGGAAGCGGCCGGCATCTACGGCGTGGCGGCTGAGCTGTATGAAGAGTTCGGCTGTAAGGCGTTGACCATCTGTACCGTTTCCGACCACATTCTGCGTCACGAAGCCACCACCGCCGCAGAGCGCCAAACCACCTTTAACGAGATGATCGTTATCGCGCTGGAATCCGTGCTGCTGGGCGACAAAGAGTAATAATACTGCGGGCGCAGCATCCTGCTGCGCCCCTGTGCCAATCTATTCATCTTGCATCAATCATTTTCTTGAAATGCTTTACCTTATAGGTAATTAGCGCTATTACTTTATTCACCAATCTATTCACTAATCTATTCATTTATGACTACCCTCGAGCAAGTTCTGCGTAACGGTTCGGCTGCGTCAAAAGTTCTCACCGAGGCGCTGGGCATCAGCCAACCGACGCTATCACGCCGTATCCGCGAGCTGGCAGAAGCGGTATTGGCTATTGGCAAAGGCCGAGCCACTCGCTATGCGTTACGCAGGGTTGTGGGTGGGGAATCGTATTTTCCGCTGTATCAGGTGGATGAGCAGGGTAAGGTCTCTAAGCTGGCCACGCTTTATCCTGTCTATCCGGCGGAGTGTTATGCGGTACAAAATGAGCAAAATGGCGAGTGGCAACTTTATGACGGTCTGCCTTGGTATCTTAATGATCTGCGGCCGATAGGTTTCCTTGGCCGGGCATGGGGAAAAGCGGTCTCGCAAGTACTGCACCTGCCGGAAGATACACGGCTCTGGAGCGAAGAACAGCGGCTGTTGGCGCTTTGCCACTCTGGGGACGACATGAGCGGTAGTCTGCTGCCCGGTAATGGCAGTTATCAACGCTGGCTGATGCGCAGTCCGGAGAAAGCCGTGCCGATAGCGGATAAAAATGCCCGTTACGCGGAACTGGCGAAACAGGCGTTGGCGGGGGAATTGGTCGGCTCTTCTGCTGGCGGTGAGCAGCCCAAGTTTATCACCTATGCCGAACTTAGGGATGACCGACGTGGTCATGTGTTAGTTAAATTCAGTACTGTCCCGGAAAACCCTAATGCCCAGCGTTGGAGCGATTTGTTGATCGCGGAGTCGCTGGCGTTGCGGGTTGTGGCAGATGCGGGGTTCTCTGCTGCGCAGGGTGAAGTCCTGCTTGATGAGAACCTCCAGTGTTTTCTGGAGATTGAGCGGTTCGATCGCGTCGGGGAGTTTGGCCGGGTGCCGATGGTCTCGTTGGAAGCCCTGGATGCGGAGTTTAGCGGTAGCGGCAATGCCAACTGGGCCACGGCGGCGGAAGGGTTATTGCGGCAAGGCGTGATCGATCGCCAGACCTGCCAGGAAATGACGCTGTATTGGGCATTTGGCCGGTTGATTGCCAATAGCGATATGCATCAGGGTAATTTATCGTTTTTGCGCCCTGAACGACGGCCGGTAGCGTTGGCACCCTTATACGATATGTTGCCGATGGCATTTGCGCCAACCAGCAGCGGCAATATGCGCCAGGAAGCTGTGGAAATCAGGCTGGACCATGAAGTCAGCGGCGCCGTTTGGCGGCAGGCGGAATTGATGGCGCTTGAGTTCTGGCAGCGAACGGCGCAGCACGAGTCGATTAGCGAAGCGTTCCGCATGATTGCCGGCCAGATGCTGGCGCAGGTTCAGGGGCTGAACGAGCGTATCCAGCGCCTGGCTTAAGGGCGTTTCGTTTCTTCTTTATCCTGTGGCTTGTCGTCATCGTCGTCTTCCACCGTATTACCTTCTTCCAGCGGCGTATTGGCGGTCAGCAGATACGGCGATTGCTGCCAGCGGCTGCGGCGATGTTGCAGCAGGGTACGCGCCAGAATAATGCCGATGGCCAGCGCCAGCAGGATCATCAGACGCAGCAGGTTGGTGGTGTTATCTACCTGTTTGGATTCGGTCGCCAGCACGTGGGTGTCCAGCGTAATGCGGATAAAGCCGATCGGGCCGTCTTTGCCCTGAATGGATTCCACCAACTGGTGATTGAAATAGCTGCCGGCACGTTTGCCGTCAAGTGACAGGCGATCGCGTATACTGATCTGTTCACCGGCGTGGGAAACCAGCGTGCCGTCCAACTGATAGACGCTGGCGTCCAGAATGCGGCTGTGGTCGGTAAGCTGTTTGAGAATGGCGTCGACGCGCTGGTTGTCGACGTCGCTGTCGTCATCGAGCAAAGGCGCCAGGCTGGAGGCCACCTGTTTGGTCAGCGTTTGCGCCAGTTCTTCCACCTGTTCGGATCGCGCCAACTGGTGACTCAGGCTAAAATAGGACGCGCCCTGCATCAATAGCACCAGCAAAGCCAGGCAAATCAGGATAATAGCGGTGCGGTGCAGGCGGAATTTCAGTTTAGCGCGAGCCATTCAGGTTCCTTGGGCATCTTGGACACTTTATGTTGCCAGAACCAATGGCGATAGGATAGCTTGATGCGTCGTTTTATCATGCAGCGTTTTTTCAGGAGTTAATGATGTCGAATAGTCTGACCTATTGCGATCTCCCGGCAGAGATCTCTCAATGGCCGGGTCTGCCCCTTTCGCTGAGCGGCGACGAAGTGATGCCGCTGGATTATCGGGCGGGCCATACCGGTTGGCTATTATATGGCAGAGAACTGGATAAAACGCGCATTACTCATTTTCAGCGCAAGCTGGGCGCGGCGATGGTGATCGTCACCGCCTGGTGCGTAGAGGATTATCAGGTCGTGCGTCTGGCCGGCACCCTGACGGCGCGCGCCAAAATACTGGCGGCGGAGAGCGGGCTGGACGTAGCGCCACTCGGCAAGATCCCTCATTTACGCACCCCTGGGCTGCTGGTGATGGACATGGACTCCACCGCGATCGAGATTGAATGCATCGACGAAATCGCCAAGCTGGCGGGTGTGGGTGATGAGGTGGCGGAAGTGACCGAACGCGCAATGCGCGGCGAGCTGGATTTTACCGCCAGCCTGCGTCAGCGCGTTGGCAAGCTGAAAGGCGCCGATGCCAATATCCTCAAACAGGTACGCGATGAACTGCCGCTGATGCCCGGGTTGATCAACCTGGTGCGCAAGCTGCAAGCGATGGACTGGCATGTGGCGATCGCTTCCGGCGGCTTCACATACTATGCCGAGTACCTGCGCGACAAACTGAAGCTGGTGGCGGTGGCGGCCAACGAGCTGGGGATCCGCGATGGCAAGCTGACCGGCGAAGTGCTGGGACCGGTGGTTGACGCACAGTTCAAGGCCGATACGCTGGTCGCGCTGGCGGAAAAGCTGGGCATCCCGCCGCAGCAGACCGTGGCTATCGGCGACGGTGCCAACGATTTGAAAATGATACAGGTGGCCGGGTTGGGCATTGCCTACCACGCCAAACCGAAAGTGTATGACAAGGCGCAGGTGGCCATTCGCCATGCGGACCTGATGGGCGTGCTGTGCGTACTGACCGGCAGCCTGAAACACGAAGTTCGCTAAACATATCGAGTAAGAGGTAATACGTGGCAAAAGCAGCAAAACGGGCGTTTGTATGTAATGAGTGCGGCGCAGATTATCCGCGCTGGCAGGGACAGTGCAGCGCTTGTCACGCCTGGAACAGCATTACAGAAGTTCGTCTGGCTGCGGTGTCCTCTTCTTCTCGCTCCGAGCGTTTAAGCGGCTATGCCGGCGATGCCGGCATCAGCAAAGTGCAAAAACTGTCGGACATCAGCCTGGACGAGTTGCCGCGTTTTTCCACCGGCTTTCTTGAGTTTGACCGCGTACTGGGCGGCGGCGTGGTGCCGGGCAGTGCGATCCTGATCGGCGGCAACCCCGGTGCCGGTAAAAGTACTCTGCTGTTGCAGGTGTTGTGCAAGCTGTCCGAGCAAATGAAAACCCTGTACGTCACCGGCGAGGAATCGCTGCAACAGGTGGCGATGCGCGCTCACCGCCTCGGGTTGCCGACCGGCAACCTGAACATGCTGTCGGAAACCAGTATCGAGCAGATCTGCCTGATTGCCGAACAAGAGCAGCCGAAGCTGATGGTGATCGACTCGATTCAGGTGATGCACATGGCGGATATTCAGTCTTCGCCGGGCAGCGTGGCGCAGGTGCGGGAAACCGCCGCCTACCTGACGCGTTTCGCCAAAACGCGCGGCGTGGCGATTGTCATGGTTGGCCACGTCACCAAAGACGGCTCGCTGGCCGGGCCGAAGGTGCTGGAACACTGTATCGACTGTTCGGTGCTGCTGGACGGCGATGCCGATTCGCGTTTTCGCACCCTGCGCAGCCATAAAAACCGCTTCGGTGCGGTAAATGAGCTGGGCGTGTTCGCCATGACCGAGCAGGGTCTGCGTGAAGTCAGCAACCCGTCCGCCATCTTCCTCAGCCGTAGCGATGAAGTCACCTCCGGCAGTTCGGTGATGGTGGTTTGGGAAGGAACCCGACCGCTGCTGGTTGAGATCCAGGCGCTGGTGGATCATTCGATGATGTCTAACCCGCGCCGGGTCGCGGTCGGCCTGGAGCAGAACCGGTTGGCGATCCTGTTGGCGGTGCTGCACCGCCACGGCGGGTTGCAGATGTCGGATCAGGATGTGTTTGTGAACGTGGTCGGCGGGGTAAAAGTCAGCGAAACCAGCGCCGATCTGGCGTTGCTGATGTCGCTGGTGTCCAGCCTGCGCGATCGCCCGCTGCCGAACGATCTGGTGGTGTTCGGTGAAGTGGGGTTGGCGGGGGAGATTCGTCCGGTGCCGAGTGGGCAGGAGCGCATTTCCGAGGCGGCGAAGCACGGCTTCAAGCGCGCTATCGTGCCGCATGCCAACGTACCGAAAAAACCGCCGGCGAATATGCAGGTATTCGGCGTGAAGAAACTGGCGGACGCCCTGGACGTGCTGGAACAATTCTATTAATTGCCATGTGATGCGCAGAATATGCTATTTTGTTTAGCATATTAAACGGAGGAATTATGCGGCAATTCGACTACCTGAAAGCATCTATCAAGCAGAAGAACTGTACCCTGCAGCAGGTGGCGGATGCCAGCGGCATGACCAAAGGCTACCTTAGCCAGCTGTTGAACGACAAAATCAAAAGCCCGAGCGCCCAGAAACTCGAGGCGTTACACCGTTTTCTTGGCCTGGAATTCCCGCGTCGCGAGAAAAAAGTCGGTGTGGTGTTTGGTAAATTTTACCCACTGCACACCGGCCACATTTACCTGATCCAGCGCGCTTGCAGCCAGGTAGATGAGCTGCACGTGATTTTGTGTCACGACGAACCGCGTGACCGGGAACTGTTCGAGAACAGTTCGATGTCGCAACAGCCTACGGTCAGCGACCGTCTGCGCTGGCTTCTGCAAACCTTCAAGTACCAGAAAAACATTCATATTCATTCGTTCGACGAGCAGGGCATCGAACCCTATCCGCACGGCTGGAACGTTTGGAGCGACGGGATGAAAGCCTTCATGGAACAGAAGGGCATCGTGCCGAGTTTTATCTATTCCAGCGAAACGCAAGACGCCCCGCGTTATCGCGAGCACCTGGCGACGGAAACCATTCTGATCGATCCCGAACGTTCATTCATGAACATCAGCGGCCGCCAAATCCGTCAGGATCCGTTCCGCTATTGGGATTACATTCCGACCGAAGTGAAGCCGTTCTTTGTGCGCACCGTGGCGATCCTCGGCGGCGAGTCGAGCGGCAAATCGACGCTGGTGAACAAGTTGGCGAACATTTTTAACACCACCAGCGCCTGGGAATATGGCCGCGACTATGTGTTCTCGCACCTGGGCGGCGATGAGATGGCGTTGCAGTATTCCGACTACGACAAGATTGCGTTGGGGCAGGCGCAGTACGTTGACTTTGCAGTGAAATACGCCAACAAGGTGGCATTTATCGATACCGATTTTGTCACTACCCAGGCGTTCTGCAAAAAGTACGAAGGGCGTGAACACCCCTTCGTGCAGGCACTGATCGACGAGTACCGGTTTGATCTGGTGATCCTGCTGGAAAATAACACCCCGTGGGTGGCGGATGGCCTGCGCAGCCTCGGTGCGCCGACCGATCGCAAGGCATTCCAGCACTTGCTGGAAGAGATGCTGCGCGCCAACAATATCGAGTATGCGCACGTGGAATCCAGCGACTATGAGGAGCGCTTCCTGCGCTGCGTCGAACTGGTAAAACAGCTGTTGGCGGCCGATGCCAGCCGACTGGTGGGCGCCACGACGGAATAAGCCGGAGGCGCAGCGCGCTGCGCCTCTCTTACCTCAGTAAACAATCACCAGTTTGCCCTGCATATGCCCGTCGAGCAGCTTTTTATGCGCGGCGGTCAGGGTCTCGACCGTCAGCCCCTGCAGCGTTTCGCTCAGTGTGGTGCTCAGCTTTCCTTCGTCCAGCAACTGCGCCACCTGCCTGAGGATTTCACCCTGCTGAGCGATGTCCGGCGTGGTGAACATGCTGCGGGTAAACATCAATTCCCAATGCAGTGCGGCGCTTTTCAGCTTCAACGCGTTCTGATCGAGCGGCTGTTGGTTTTCCACGATGGTGCAGATGTGGCCCAGCGGCGCAATCAGATCCGAGATCGCTTTCCAGTGGCCATCGGTATCGTTCAGGCAAAGAATATAATCCACGCTTTCAATGCCATGCTGCGCCAGATTTCCTTTAAGATCGCGGTAATCCACCACCATATCGGCGCCGCGCTCCCGGCACCAGGCTGCCGACTCGGGGCGCGAAGCGGTGGCAATCACCTTCACCTTGCTCAACTGGGCGGCGAACGGGATCGCCAGCGAACCCACGCCACCGGCACCGCCGATAATCAGCAGGGTTTTCCCTTCCGCCGCGTCCTGGATTTTCAGGTGCTCGAACAGCGCTTCCCAGGCCGTCAGCGCGGTCAACGGCATGGCGGCGGATTCCGCCCAGTTCAGGCTGCTTGGCTTATGTGACACGATGCGCGAATCAATCAACTGCTGAGTGCTGTTGCTGCCCGGCCGAGTGATATCACCGGCGTACCAGACTTCATCACCGGCTTTGAAACCTTTGACGCCGCTGCCTACCTCAAGCACCACGCCGCTGGCGTCCCAGCCGAGGATGCGCGGCTGTTGCAGGCCGCTTTTTTGCAGGCCGGCGTGGACTTTGGTATCCACCGGATTGACTGACACCGCTTTGACCTCCACCAGCAGATCGTATTGGCCCGGGGCCGGTTTTTCAGGGCTGATTTCAATGAAACCGGCGGGGTTTTTCGGGTCTACGGCAATGGCTTTAATTGGCATGATTGTGCTCCTTTAGAATGAATACCCTCAGTGTAGACCTCTGAGAGGGGAGTGATAAGATGGACAATAGCTAACTAAGCGTTCGTTTGAGGTGAACAATGATGTTTAAACAGCTGCAGGATATGGCGTTGTTCGCGCTGGTGGCCGAGTGCGGCAGCTTTACCGCCGCCGCCAACCGCGCCGGTTTGCCTAAATCCAGCGTTAGCCAGCGCATCAGCCAACTGGAACAAACGCTGGGTTTGCGGTTGCTCAACCGCACCACCCGTCAGCTCAATCTGACCTTCGCCGGCGAACGCTATCTGGTGCACTGTCAGGAGATGTTGTCCGCCGCCGAACGGGCCGATCTGGCGCTGCAGCGACTGCGTGACAACCCCAGCGGCCGGTTGCGCATCTCGACGCCCGCCGGGCTGGGGGCGACGTTGTTGGCGCGGCTGGCGGCGGATTTTCAGCGCCAGTACCCGGACGTTACGCTGGAGGTTTCGGTGTCTGATGCGATGGTGGATTTGGTGCAAGAGGGCTATGACGCCGCGTTGCGCACCGGCAAACCGCAGGACTCCTCGCTGATTGGTCGCCGCCTGGGGCATGCCCCGCGTTATCTGCTGGCGGCGCCGGCCTATCTGGCGCAGTACCCACCGATCCTTCATCCTCAGCAGTTGCAGCAGCACCGCTGCATTGCACACCGCGCCTGGCCTGCCTGGAGCCTGCGTCGCGGCGACGAGTATTACCGCTGGCAACTGCCGATGCTGCATATCACTGACAATCTGTTGTACGCGCGTGAATGCGCGATTTCCGGTGCCGGTATCACTCTGCTGCCGGCCTTTCTCAGCCGCGAGGTGGTGGCGCAGAAACAGCTGGTGGAGGTACTGCCGGAATGGCGGGCGGAAGGGAATGAACTGTATTTGGTTTACCCAAGCCGTAAGCTGAACTCGCCGGCACTGGCCTGTTTTATTGATGTGGTGTTGCAGCATCCGGTATTTGTGGACTATGCGCAGGCACTGGATTGGGGATAACAAAAAGCCCGCAAGATGCGGGCTTGAGAGCATAGATAGCCAACCTGATGTTACTTGGTGACTTTCTTGTACTTGATACGGCGAGGTTCCAGTGCATCGGCACCCAGAGTACGTTTCTTATACTCTTCGTACTCGGTGAAGTTACCTTCGAAGAATTCCACCTTGCCTTCATCCTGATAGTCCAGAATGTGGGTAGCGATACGGTCGAGGAACCAACGGTCATGCGAGATCACCATGGCGCAGCCAGGGAATTCCAACAGGGCGTTTTCCAGCGCGCGCAGGGTTTCGATATCCAGGTCGTTGGTCGGTTCATCGAGCAGCAGCACGTTGCCGCCAACCTGCAGCAGCTTGGCCAGATGCAGACGGCCACGCTCACCACCGGACAGCTCGCCCACGCGTTTGCCCTGATCGACGCCCTTGAAGTTGAAGCGGCCGACATAGGCACGGCTTGGCATTTCGGTGTTGCCCACGCGCATGATGTCCTGGCCGCCGGACACTTCTTCCCACACGGTTTTGGCGTTGTCCATGCTGTCGCGGAACTGATCGACTGAAGCCAGCTTGACGGTATCGCCCAGCGTGATGCTGCCGGAGTCAGGTTGTTCCTGGCCGGACATCATGCGGAACAGCGTGGATTTACCCGCGCCGTTCGGGCCGATGATACCAACGATGGCTCCCTTAGGTACCGCGAAGGTGAGATCTTCGATCAGCAAGCGTTCGCCGTAGGATTTACGCAGGTTGCTGACTTCAACCACTTTATCGCCCAGGCGTGCGCCAGGTGGAATAAACAGCTCGTTGGTTTCGTTACGTTTCTGGTATTCGGTGCTGTTAAGCTCTTCAAAGCGGGCCAGACGGGCCTTGCCTTTAGACTGACGGCCCTTGGCACCCTGGCGTACCCACTCCAGCTCTTTCTCGATCGACTTGCGGCGAGCGGCTTCGGTTGAGGCTTCCTGCGCCAGACGCGCGTCTTTCTGTTCCAGCCAGGAAGAGTAGTTGCCTTCCCACGGAATGCCTTCGCCACGGTCCAGCTCGAGGATCCAGCCGGCCACGTTATCAAGGAAGTAACGGTCGTGGGTGATCGCCACCACGGTGCCTTCGAAGTCGTGCAGGAAGCGTTCCAGCCAGGCCACGGACTCGGCGTCCAGGTGGTTGGTCGGTTCGTCCAGCAACAGCATGTCCGGTTTTTCCAGCAGCAGGCGGCACAGCGCTACGCGGCGGCGCTCACCACCGGAAAGGTTGGCGATTTTGGCGTCCCATTCCGGCAGGCGCAGCGCATCGGCGGCGCGCTCCAATTGGGTGTTGAGGTTGTGACCATCGTGGGCCTGAATGATCTCTTCCAGGCGGCCCTGTTCAGCGGCCAGCTTGTCGAAGTCGGCGCCTTCTTCGGCGTACAGCGCGTACACTTCGTCAAGACGCTTGAGGGCACCGACGACTTCGGCCATCGCTTCTTCAACCGATTCGCGAACGGTGTGTTCCAGGTTGAGTTGCGGTTCCTGCGGCAGATAGCCGATTTTAATCCCCGGTTGCGGGCGCGCTTCGCCTTCGATATCGGTATCAATACCGGCCATAATGCGCAGCAGGGTGGATTTACCGGAACCGTTCAGGCCCAGCACGCCAATTTTGGCGCCAGGGAAGAAGCTCAGGGAGATATTTTTCAGGATGTGACGCTTCGGCGGGACCACTTTGCCGACGCGATGCATGGTATAGACGTATTGAGCCACGTTGCTCTAGCCTCTCTATATCAGTTTTTATAGGATGTCTGGCTGCGGAGTGTAGCCCGTTTCGAACACGGATCCCAGACATCATCAGCGATCGCTAAGTATAACCCTTTATGCGCCTTTAACAGGCGCATATCGACAGGTTAAGGTGTAACGACGATCGCGACGCGGCGGTTTTCCGCGCGGCCGCTGGAGGTGCGATTTTCGGCGACCGGATCGCGCTTGCCCATGCCGCGAGTTTCGATATTGGCGCGCGGGATGCCTACGCTGGCCAGCAAATCGGCCACTGCGTTGGCGCGGCGCAGCGAAAGCTGGTCGTTATAGCTGTCTTCGCCGTAGTTGTCCGTATGACCATCCAGACGGAACTTGGTGATGCCTACGCTCATCAGCGCGCGGCCCATTTTCTGGACCGTTTCGGTGCTTTCCGGATTCAGTTTACCGATGTTGTTGCCAAACAACACCTTGTCGGAGAGGCCGAATTCCCAGCCGTTATCCGTCAGTTTGAACCCTTGAGACTGTAACAACGCGACCTGCTCGGGCGTCAGGCCCTGCGGTTTGCTCTGGCACCCGGCAAGGGCGAGCAGGGCGACAAACATCATCGCCAGTAGTGAGAAACGGTTTTTTAGTGTTTGCTGTATCATAATCAAATCCCTGGTTTTAATTTTATAGCTGGGGCTTTATTTCTGTATTGCCAGCCGCCAGCCTCCGTTATAACGATGCTTTGCCTGATACATCGCATCGTCAGCTTCGTGCAAAAGACCCTGAGGCGTTACTGCATGTTCAGGGTAAAGTGCAATACCGATACTCAAAGAGGTCGTCACCGCCTCGTCGTTCGGTAAAATTATCGGTTGGGTCATGCAGTCGATAATGTTGTCGGCAATTTGCAGCACATCTTCCGTACTGTGAACCGGCGCCAACAGCACGGCGAACTCATCGCCGCCTAAACGCGCGACCAGGTCACTTTCGCGCAGTTGCGCGCGAATGCGCCCGGCAATGGTGGTCAGCACCGCATCACCGGCCGCGTGACCGTAACTGTCATTCACTTCCTTGAAGCGATCGCCGTCGATAAACAACACCGCAAGTTTTTCTGTCGGCTCAATATCGCCCAGCGCGCGGCTCAGCCGGCCTTCAAAAAAGGCGCGGTTCGGCAATCCGGTCAGGCTGTCGTGGGTCGCCCGGTGGGTCAGTGAATCATTTTCCTGCTTCAGGTGCGCCTGCCATTCTTCCAGCTCATCAAGCAGGCCGTTGAAGTCGTTGCTCAGTTCATGCAGTTCGGCGATCGGTGCCGACGGCACCCGCAGCCCGAAGGTGCGATCGCGGCGCACCGCGTGCGCCACCTTGGCGATATCGTCCAGCGAACTGACAATGCCGACCAGCATGCGGCGGGAAAGCACCAGCGCGCACAGGGTACTGAGTACCAGGCAGGCGATCATGCCTAGTATACCCCGCAGCAGGAAACGCAGCAGACTACCGCCGTTGCCGCTGAGCCAGACCTTGCCGACCTGTTTGCCTTCATGGGTGATCGGCAAGACCACCGGCTCCGGCAGCGCCCAGCGAGCGACAATTTGCTCCAGGCCATGCAACGGACCGTCCTTGGGACGATGCCAACTGGCCAGCACGTTGCCGCCGTTGTCCAGAATTTTGGCTTCCGACACCTCTTCTTTGGAGGCGATCAGCACCATCGCCTCTCGAATGTAGGGGCGATCCCCAAACACCACGGCGGCCTCGACGGTATAGCTGATGGAGCGCGCAATAAGATGCAGGTTGTGGTTGGCATAGGCGCGTAGCGCGAACAGCGCTACCAACGTCAGGAAAATCCCGGCGGTGCCGACGGCAATCAGCGCCAACCCAAGATTTGCCCGTTGCAGCACCCGGCCCAACGTGGGCCGCGAATGCCCGGAACGGTTCTTGCGCAACCATATCATAGCGGCGGCGCCTGTTTGCGCGCCAACTGCAGCACATTAGGATGAACGCGCACGCCACTGCGTGCCAGAGCGTCCAGGTTCACCTTGAAACCGGCCTGGTCACCGTCAACCTGCAGGCAAAACGCGCTGCCGGCAGAGCATTCGCCGTCGTTCTCGCTGATACTGAGAATGGAATGACCCTGGATGCGCTGTATAAAGTTTTGTTTCTGGCCGGCGTTGATATTACCCAAATAAATCACGTCACATCCGGTGTTCAGCAAAGGGCTGTCAAAGGGCACTCGCTCGGTTTTGATCGGCCGGGGAGCGCTCAGCAAAATAGGGTCGAACAGGCCTTCGGCATATTGGGTCGGCGCCGTTACGCACAGGCGGATTGGTTTGGGCTCACTGGGCCAGCGGGCATAGCTGATAATGCCGACCACGACGGTGGTGACGGCATGTGTGCGGCTCTGATAGGGGCTGCCCGTCTCGGGGCGAGCCAGCCCCGGAAACGCCAGCAGCAGGACCAGAATGAAGGGTAGCAGGCGGCCGTCGTCAAGACGTGCGCAAATGAAGCTCGTGAGTGAGCTTTTTGCGCTGGCTGCTAACATCACGGCATTTTTTGCCATCTTCATCTGCCATTCCTGCCAACGTCCGCAGTACGGTAGCGGTGATCTAACAATGAGAAACCTGACCCAACCGAAGGGGTAAACGTAATACTAAGCACTATCAATCGCACTGTGTGATGAACACTATCTAACCCATAACTGGCGCGGATTGTATTATAAGATATCTCTGTTGCGCGCTTTATGTGCCGTTTTCTCGGATTTATCCTATCTTTTTTTAACAGTATAAAACGCCTCGGGGAGTTGGCCAGGCGTTTTCTGCAAAGAAAACGGCATGGGGTCGGCAGTACGGCGATTTGCGCCACGCCTGCAGTTAATTTGTCAGCCAGGGTAAACGTTTTTTACCTGACGCCCCTCATGACGATAAACTTCTTCTTCTACAGTAGTGAATGGATAGGCGATTGCGCTGTCTATGATAGATGCCTGAGCTTATCGCTCTGCACACCTTTTTGCTCTGGCGTGTATTCCACTTCAGGGCGCGAAATACTCGAAGAACCGGTGTCTCCGGGCCTTGACCGTTGGCGTAGCGCGGCAAGGGGGTAGGGGTTCTGGCAACACAACCAGCGAGGAAAGAGTAAGTATGGTCAAGGTAGACAAATGGCGGCTGTTGGCCGTGGGGGTGTGCCTGACGGCATTCTCGGGCGCGGCACTGGCGGACTCTCTCGACGCACAGCGTCAGCGTTACCTGCAAATCAAGCAGGCGTGGGACAGCAATCAGATGGATGTCGTGGCGCAACTGATGCCGACGCTGCGTGATTACCCGCTTTACCCTTATCTGGAATACCGCGAATTGACGCAGGATCTCAGCCAGGCCGGCTTCTCCGAGGTGAATGACTTTATCAAGCAGCACCCGACGCTGCCGCCCGCCAAGTCGCTGGCGCCTCGTTTTGTCAATGAATTGGCGCGCCGTGAGGACTGGCGTACTCTGCTGGCTTTCAGCCCGCAGGCCCCCAAGCCGATAGCCGCACGTTGCAACTATTACTACGCCAAATGGGCCACCGGCGATCAGCAGGCGGCCTGGAGCGGTGCGGACGATCTCTGGATGAGCGGTAAAACGCTGCCGGGCACCTGTGACAAACTGTTCAACGTCTGGCAGGGGGCCGGCAAGCAAACGCCGTTGAATACCCTGGAACGCATGAAACTGGCGTTAAAAGAGGGCAACAGCAGCCTGGTTAACAGCCTTTACCGCCAGTTGCCGTCCGACTATCAGACCATGGGTGATGCGCTGGTGCGCCTGCAGAACGATCCCGCCACCGTAGAGGCTTTTGCCCGCAGCGTTGGCCCGACTGACTTTACCCGGGCGGCGACCGGCATCGCTTTCGAGCGGCTGGCACGTCAGGATGCGGAAAACGCCCGGGCGATGATCCCGAGTATCGCTCGCCTGCAGAAAATGAGCGACAGCGAGCGGTTGGGGCTGGAAGAGGCGGTGGCGTGGCGCCTGATGGGCAGCGATGCCACCTTCGAGCAGACCCAGTGGCGCGATAAGGTGATCCTGCGCAGCCAGTCTCCGACGCTGCTGGAACGTCGTGTGCGCATGGCGCTGGGCAGCGGCGATCGCCAGGGTGTGGCGACTTGGCTTGCGCGCCTGCCGGCAGAATCGCGCAATAAAGATGAATGGCGCTACTGGCGTGCGAGCATCTTGCTGGACGAAGGTAAACGCAGCGAGGGTGAAGAGATCCTGCGCAGCCTGATGAACGAACGTGGCTTCTACCCTATGGTGGCGGCGCAGAAACTGAATACGCCTTATCCGGTTATGGTGGCGGTGGCGGCCAAACCCCGCGCTTCGCTGGTGGACGGACCGGAAATCGCCCGCGTGCGTGAGCTGATGTACTGGAACATGGATAACCTGGCGCGCAGCGAGTGGAGTTCGTTCGTTGCCAGCCGCAGCCGGCCTGAACAGGAAGCGCTGGCGCGTTTCGCCTTCGAGCAGAAATGGGCCGATCTCAGCGTGCAGGCAACCATCGTCGGCAAGCTGTGGGATCACCTTGAGGAGCGCTTCCCGGTAGCCTGGTCGCAAGAGTTCCGCAGCGCTACCGATGACAAGGGGATCACGCCGAGCTACGCCATGGCGATCGCCCGTCAGGAAAGCGCCTGGAACCCGAAAGCGCAGTCACCGGTGGGGGCCAGCGGCCTGATGCAGGTGATGCCGCGGACCGCGCAACATACCGTGCAAATGTACAATATTCCCGGCTACTCAAGCCCGAGCCAACTGCTCGATCCGCAAACCAATATTACTATCGGTACCAGCTACCTGGAGTATGTTTACCAGCAGTTTGGCCGTAACCGCATCCTGTCGTCGGCGGCCTATAACGCCGGCCCATCGCGGGTGAATACCTGGTTGGGGAGCAGCGAAGGGCGCGTCGATGCGGTGGCGTTTGTTGAAAGCATCCCGTTCTCGGAGACCCGTTCCTACGTGAAGAACGTGTTGGCCTACGACGCGTTTTACCGCTATTTGATGCACCGCCCGGCCAAGGTGCTGACCGATGCCGAATGGCAGAGACGTTATTGATTTTGACGGCGCTATGGTATGCTGCTGTACTAGTTAAATAGTATGGTGGCTTGCCATGACGCAATTATCGCTTAACGATCCGGCTCTTTCAGAACAAGGCAATGAGGATTGGCTGCGCTTTGTCGCGCTGCTGCAAAATTCGTTCGCTCAGGAGTTGCACCAGCCCTTGATGCAACTGTTGCTGACGCCGGATGAGCGCACGGCCTTAGGCACGCGGGTACGGATTATTCAGGAACTGATGCGCGGTGAGATGAGCCAGCGGGAACTGAAGAACGAACTGGGGGCGGGAATTGCCACCATTACTCGCGGGTCGAACAGCCTGAAAGCGGCGACGCCGGCGTTGAAACAGTGGCTGGAGCAACAGTTGCTGGGCGATGCACAGTAGCGCCGCGCCCGGCATAGGTTATTTATTCGGCGTGCCGTTGTGCTGTTGGTAGACAGGATTGTGAAAAGGCACCAGCGCCAGCAGCAGAGCCTGATGATAAACGCTGGTGCGGCTCAATCGCCCATCGGTAAAGATGCCGATAGCGCCACCCTGGCGCTTCACGTCGATATTGCCGGTGATGGCCGCCATCTCCGCGCCCAGTTCGCGGCCGGCGCGAATTCCCTGTAAAATTGTCTCCGGCAGCATCAGGCTGGCTGAGCGCGATTCGCCGCGAGTATTCGGGCTTTCCACCGTCATCCAGGCGAAGGTCATATTCTCTTCGATGCCTGCTTCCACGCCGACCCAAAAGTCGGCCTCCGGGCGAACCTGACGGGCTTCCATTACGCGCTGGCGTGCGCCGGTGCGGGTCTCGTGATTGCCTATCGGTTGCAGTGAGACGCCGCTGGCGACGTCGACAGGTTCAATGCGACATTGGCCCGCGCCAAAGGTGTCATCAAAGGCCAGTTGAATAGCCTTGATCTTTGCCGGGTTGGTAGTTGCAGCGACAACATGATACATAACGGGTTTGGCATCCTTAAGCTAAGAGCTTATTCACTACGTCAGAGGCTTGCGTAAGCCGCTTCTGATGAAGATAAACTCAGGTTTCACGCAGTATAACGGAAAAGCAAAATGTTACAGGTATACCTCGTTCGCCACGGCGAAACGGAATGGAATGCGGCTCGCCGTATCCAGGGCCAGTCCGACAGCCCGTTAACCGCCAAGGGTGAACATCAGGCGCATCTGGTTGCCCGGCGTGTCAGCAAAGAGGGCATCACGCACGTTATCACCAGCGATTTGGGGCGTACTCGTCGCACCGCGCAAATCATCGCAGAAGCTTGCGGCTGCGAGGTGATTAACGATCCACGTTTGCGTGAACTGCATATGGGGGTGCTGGAAGAACGCCTGATCGACAGCCTGACGCCGCAGGAAGAACAGTGGCGTAAACAGATGGTCGATGGCACTGCTGACGGCCGTATCCCTCAAGGTGAATCCATGAACGAGCTGGGCGAACGGATGCGCGCCTCGCTGGAAAGTTGCCTGATGTTGCCTGAAGGCAGTAAACCGCTGATTGTCAGCCACGGTATTGCCCTGGGCTGCCTGATCAGCACCGTGCTCGGGTTGCCGGCCTATGCCGAGCGCCGCCTGCGTTTACGCAACTGTTCGTTGTCGCGTGTTGATCATCAACAGAGCCCCTGGTTGGCTTCCGGCTGGATCGTGGAAACGGCGGGCGATGTCACGCACCTGGACATGCCCGCGCTGGACGAACGACAACGTTAACGGCGGATCGGGATCAGGTAGTCGCAGTTGATCTCGGTTGGCGACTGGGGTGGCCGACGGTCACCCTTGGGATAAAAGCGCTCGATGTCATGCCCTTTGCGGCGCGTCAGTTTGAGCGCCGGCAGGCAGGTGCCATACAGAGTCAGGATAAAGTCCTGCAAGCCAGAAGCCGGTCCTTCGTAGCTGAACATCGCATACTCACCGCCCTGCAACACCAGCGGCTGGCCTTCTTGTACTTTATCCGGCACGTGGTGCGGCTCCAACGCCGTGGTGTACAGCACTTCCTGTTCGTCGTCTTTTTCCTGGCTTGGGCGCGAATGGTGCAACCCGTAGAGCACAGGCGGTAGCGTCTCGGCTTCGCCCAGATATTGGCGCCAGAATTGCGAGCGCAGTTCGGTACGGAAGTTGGAGATTTGCTCCAGCGTGCAAGAATAGCTTTGCGTCAGGCCAATCAGGTGCTGTTCCGGCAACGTGACGAATTCGGGTTGCGGCAGGGTGAAGGCACCCAGGCGGATGGGCGGACAGATGCCGAACGCGTTCCAGTCTTCGGCACGGCGATACAACGCCGGTGTTTGCGCAAACTGTTTTTTAAACGCGCGAGTGAAGGTCTGCTGCGAGTCGAAGCGATACTGCAAGGCGATATCCAAAATCGGCCGGCTGGTTAAACGCAGCGCCACCGCAGCTTTAGACAGTCTTCTTGCCCGGATATAAGCGCCGATGGCGTTACCGGTAATATCTTTGAACATCCGTTGCAGATGCCATTTAGAGTAGCCCGCTTTTGCCGCCACGTTGTCCAGCGACAAGGGTTGGTCCAAATGGCTTTCCAGCCAGCTAAGCAGATCACGAATGATACCGGCTTGATCCATAGATCTTCCTCGTAGAGCTTTAGGGTAGGAACCCGAACTGTTTATTCATTACGCAGGTGCTTGCGCTATCAGACCAATCCATGAGCCATTTTGCGTAGCACTCTTTGCTTCTTGCAGCTCGTTGCGCAAGAGTTGGACAGGGGCACACCTTAAACGGGCGCAAAGAAATAACGACGCAGCATAATAGCAATTTTTTTCCTCCGAGACTCTCAAAGATTTTTTTCACGCTCTGTGCTAGAAAGAGGAGTGCGGACCAGAAAAATCCCGATTCTGTGACCTAAAACATAAACAATATTGATCGCTGAGCCTGCTTTTCCAGGCGGTAGCCGTTGGAGTTAAGTGAATGAAAAAAGGATGGATATTTTTGTTTGGTTTAGTTTGCGCAACGGTAAGCAGCGCGCAGGCTGAACAAGTAGGTTCGGTCGATACGGTATTTAAACTCTTTGGTCCGGACCACAAAATTGTGGTGGAAGCGTTCGACGACCCGGATGTTAAAAATGTAACTTGTTATATCAGTCGGGCAAAAACCGGTGGCATCAAAGGTGGCCTGGGATTAGCGGAAGATACGGCGGATGCGGCTATTTCCTGCCAACAGGTGGGGCCGATTACCCTGAACGATAAAATCAAAAACGGCAAGGCGGAAGGGACGGTGGTGTTCCAGAAAAGGACGTCGCTGGTATTCAAAAAGCTGCAAGTGGTGCGTTTCTACGATGCTACCCGCAATGCGCTGATTTATCTGAGCTATTCAGACCGTGTGGTGGATGGTTCACCGAAAAATGCGCTGAGCGCGGTGCCTATCATCCCTTGGGGTGAGGCGAAATAAAATCAGGGGTTCAAATGAACCCCTGATGTTTTTAACGCGGGAGAGTTTACTCTTCCAGATCGCCGCAGAAACGGTAGCCTTCACCGTGAATGGTGGCGATGATTTCCGGTGTATCCGGCGTTGATTCGAAGTGCTTGCGGATGCGGCGGATGGTTACGTCTACGGTACGGTCGTGCGGTTTCAGCTCACGGCCGGTCATTTTCTTCAGCAGCTCGCCACGGGATTGGATCTTGCCCGGGTTTTCGCAGAAGTGCAGCATGGCGCGGAATTCGCTGCGCGGCAGCTTGTACTGTTCGCCCGCCGGGCTGATCAGTGAGCGGCTATTGATGTCCAGCTCCCAACCGTTGAATTTATAGCTTTCTACCAGTCGACGTTCTTCGCCGACGCTGCCCAGGTTCATGGTGCGAGACAGCAGGTTGCGTGCGCGAATGGTCAATTCACGCGGATTAAACGGCTTGGTGATGTAGTCATCAGCGCCGATTTCCAATCCGAGGATCTTATCCACTTCGTTATCGCGGCCGGTCAGGAACATCAGTGCGACGCTGGCCTGTTCGCGCAGTTCACGCGCCAGCAGCAGGCCGTTTTTGCCTGGCAGATTGATGTCCATGATAACCAGATTGATATCATTTTCAGACAGGATGTTGTGCATCTCTGCACCATCATTGGCTTCATGAACAACGTAGCCTTCCGCCTCGAAAATGCTCTTCAGGGTGTTACGAGTGACTAACTCGTCTTCGACAATCAGAATGTGCGGGGTCTGCATATTTGCTACCTAAAATTGCCAACAAAATAGAAAATAGGAAGTACAGAAGTCTTTGCTTTCTTAGACGAGGGCAGAGATAGCGCTCACGTTCCCTCTTACCAAATGACTAAAGTACGTAAACTCGTTCTTGATGCACTTTCCATCTAATGTCAACAAGATCGCTAGCTTGGTGGGGCGGTTATTCCCTATACCCCAAAGGTGCCAAAACGGCGGATATCCTAACCCTATTAACAGCAATATAACAGTGCGTGCCGAATTCATCACCCAACAAAACTACGCTTTGTTGACATATATCAAATTCAATTGTAGCACGTTAACAGTTTTGTGAAAAACACTTACAGAACTGCCAGCTTAAGTCACAGAACCACAAATTCTGTGTACGATTCAGCATTGTTGCGCTTAATGGGTTACAATTATGGGCTTATTGATAAAGGTATTGTTTTAACATATTGATTAATAAGAACAGCAAAACATAAGTGGCAATAATATCTATTCCACTCTATTTATCCGTTTAAGAACCCATTTATACATCTCTGTAGCAATTTTCGGGATTTTTGTTGCGCAGTTGTAAATATAATCAGACTATCCCGGACAGTCAAAAACTCGCGATTCCTTTTTCTGTGGAGTATTGATGCAGCTTCATATTGTTTTAGTGGCTCCGGCACGGCCGGAAAACGTCGGCGCCGCAGCGCGGGCAATGAAAACCATGGGGTTCACCTCGTTGCGCATCGTCGACAGCGAAGCGCACCTGCAACCGGCAGCACGCTGGGTCGCTCATGGGGCGGGGGAGATCCTCGACGGCGTGCAGACGTTCGCTACCTTGGCTCAGGCGTTAGCGGACGTGGACTTCACCGTAGCCACCACGGCCCGCAGCCGTGCGCGTTTCCATTATTACTGTACGCCGCAGCAACTGTTGGGGCAATTGGGCGAGCGCAGCCAATGGGTGAATCAGGCTGCTCTGGTATTTGGTCGCGAAGATTCCGGCCTGACCAATGAAGAGCTGGAACTGGCCGATCTGCTGACCGGCGTACCTATGCAGGCGGACTACCCTTCGCTGAATCTCGGTCAGGCGGTCATGGTGTATTGCTATCAGCTGTCGGAACTGATGAACGTCAGTGCACCGCAGGAGACGATGGCCAATGAAGGGCAGTTGCGGGCATTGCGTCAGCGCGCCGAAGGATTATTGGGCGCGTTGGGGGTCAGCGATGACCAAAAATTGCGCGATTGGCTGCATCAGCGGCTGGGCGCTCTGCCACAACGGGATACGGCGATGTTGCACACGTTGCTGCATGACATCGAAAAAAAGCTCACAAAGTGATACCTGCAAGCTCTGGTCATTATGCAGTGTGATCCACTGCAAAACTGCCTTCAGGTTGTTTTTTTGTTCTGTCATTTGGCTTTTCTGCTATCGCATTGCTCAATCACCAGGCGGGGCGGCAAAGGAGCAAAAACAAGAAATAATTTGACTTGGGAAAGCGATTGCTTTAACCAATAGAGGGGACAGAGTATTTAATGAGACAGACAGAAAAAATGCGAAACATCAGCCTGAATATCACAATTATTACCACCACCGAAACCACAGGTAACGGGGCGGGCTGACGCGTACAGGAAACAAAAGAAAAAAGCCCGCACCTAACCAGTGCGGGCTTTTTTTTCGACTTAAATTCGGGAGAGATCAGAAATGCGAGTGCTGAAATTTGGCGGAACCTCGGTAGCGAATGCAGAACGTTTTCTGCGCGTTGCCGACATCATGGAAAGTAACGCACGTCAGGGACAGGTAGCCACGGTATTGTCCGCGCCTGCAAAGATCACCAACCACTTGGTGGCGATGATTGAAAAAACGGTGGCCGGGCAAGACATTCTGCCAAATATGAGCGATGCGGAGCGCATCTTCGCCGACCTGCTGAGCGGCCTGGCGCAGGCTCTGCCAGGTTTCGAATACGATCGCCTGAAGACCCTGGTTGATCAGGAGTTCGCCCAACTCAAGCAGGTGCTGCACGGCGTATCGCTGCTGGGGCAATGCCCGGACAGCGTGAACGCGGCGATTATCTGCCGTGGCGAGAAGCTCTCCATCGCCATCATGGAAGGCGTATTCCGCGCCAAAGGTTTCCCGGTGACGGTGATCAACCCGGTAGAGAAACTGCTGGCGCAGGGGCATTATCTGGAGTCGACCGTAGATATCGCCGAATCCACGTTGCGCATCGCCGCAGCGGCTATCCCGGCGGATCACATCGTGCTGATGGCCGGTTTTACCGCCGGTAATGACAAGGGTGAGCTGGTGGTACTGGGCCGTAACGGTTCCGATTATTCCGCCGCGGTGCTGGCCGCTTGTCTGCGCGCAGACTGCTGCGAGATCTGGACCGACGTAGACGGCGTTTATACCTGCGACCCGCGCACTGTGCCGGACGCCAGGTTGTTGAAGTCGATGTCGTACCAGGAGGCGATGGAGCTTTCTTATTTCGGCGCCAGCGTGCTTCACCCCCGTACCATCACACCGATTGCCCAGTTCCAAATCCCTTGCCTGATCAAAAACACCTCCAATCCGCAGGCTCCCGGCACGCTGATCGGCGGTGAAAGCGTGGATAGCGATACCCCGGTGAAGGGCATCACCAACCTGAACAACATGGCAATGATCAACGTCTCCGGCCCGGGGATGAAGGGCATGGTCGGCATGGCCGCGCGGGTGTTCGCCGTGATGTCGCGCACCGGTATTTCGGTGGTGCTGATTACCCAATCCTCTTCCGAGTACAGCATCAGCTTCTGCGTGCCGCAGAGCGAGCTGCAACGTGCGCGCCGTGCGCTGGAAGACGAATTCTACCTTGAGCTGAAAGACGGCTTGCTTGAGCCGCTGGACGTGATGGAGAAGCTGGCGATTATCTCTGTCGTGGGCGACGGCATGCGCACCTTGCGCGGCATCTCGGCCCGCTTCTTCTCCGCGCTGGCGCGCGCCAATATCAACATTGTCGCTATCGCTCAGGGCTCGTCGGAGCGTTCCATCTCGGTGGTCGTCAGCAATGATTCCGCTACCACCGGCGTTCGCGTCAGCCACCAGATGCTGTTCAATACCGATCAGGTGATTGAAGTGTTTGTCATCGGCGTCGGCGGCGTCGGCGGCGCCTTGATCGAACAGATTTATCGCCAGCAGCCGTGGCTGAAGCAAAAGCATATCGATCTGCGCATCTGCGGCATCGCCAATTCCCGAGCCATGCTGACCAATGTGCACGGTATTGCTCTGGAGAGTTGGAACGAGGAACTGGCCGCAGCTAAAGAACCGTTCAATCTGGGCCGCCTGATCCGTCTGGTGAAGGAGTATCACCTGCTGAACCCGGTGATTGTCGACTGTACCTCCAGCCAGGCGGTTGCCGACCAATACGCGGATTTCCTGGCTGATGGTTTCCACGTGGTGACGCCGAACAAGAAGGCCAACACCTCGTCGATGAACTACTATCAACAGCTGCGCACCGCCGCTGCCGGCTCACGCCGCAAGTTCCTGTACGACACCAACGTCGGCGCGGGTTTGCCGGTTATCGAGAACCTGCAAAATCTGCTGAATGCCGGCGACGAACTGACGCGTTTCTCCGGTATCCTGTCCGGTTCGCTGTCGTTTATTTTCGGCAAGCTGGACGAAGGCATGTCGCTGTCGGCGGCGACCCTTGAGGCCAAGGCCAAAGGGTTCACCGAGCCGGATCCGCGTGACGACCTTTCCGGCATGGACGTGGCCCGCAAGCTGCTGATCCTGGCCCGTGAGGCGGGTTACAAGCTGGAACTGGGGGACATTGAGGTCGAGTCGGTGCTGCCGCCGTCCTTTGACGCTTCCGGTGATGTGGAGACCTTCCTGGCGCGCCTGCCGGAGCTGGATAAAGAATACGCCCGCAACGTGGCTAACGCCGCCGAGCAGGGTAAGGTGTTGCGCTACGTCGGCGTGATCGAAGATGGCCGCTGTCAGGTGCGCATTGATGCGGTAGACGGCAACGATCCGTTGTATAAAGTGAAGAACGGTGAGAACGCCCTGGCCTTCTACAGCCGTTACTATCAACCGTTACCCTTGGTGCTGCGCGGTTACGGCGCCGGTAATGATGTGACGGCGGCGGGGGTATTTGCCGACCTGTTGCGCACACTGTCATGGAAGTTGGGAGTTTAATATGGTTAAGGTGTATGCACCGGCCTCAATTGGCAACGTCAGCGTCGGCTTCGACGTTCTGGGTGCAGCGGTGTCTCCGATCGACGGCACCCTGTTGGGCGATTGCGTCAGCGTGGAAGCCGCCGAAACGTTCAGCCTGCAAAATGCCGGCCGCTTTGTCAGCAAACTGCCTGACGATCCGAAAGAAAATATCGTCTATCAATGCTGGGAGCGTTTTTGCCAGGAGATAGGCCGGCAGATCCCGGTGGCGATGCGGCTGGAGAAAAACATGCCGATCGGTTCCGGGCTGGGTTCCAGCGCCTGTTCGGTGGTTGCCGGGTTGATGGCGATGAATGAATTCTGCAACCGTCCGCTGGACAAAATGACGCTGTTGGGCCTGATGGGCGAGCTGGAAGGCCGCATTTCCGGCAGCGTGCATTACGACAACGTGGCGCCATGCTACCTGGGCGGCCTGCAACTGATGCTGGAAGAAGAGGGTTTCATCAGCCAGGAAGTGCCCTGCTTTAAAGATTGGTTGTGGGTGATGGCCTACCCGGGCATCAAGGTGTCCACCGCCGAAGCGCGCGCTATCCTGCCCGCGCAGTACCGCCGTCAGGACTGCATCAGCCATGGTCGCTATCTGGCGGGCTTTATCCATGCCTGCCACACCCAGCAGCCGCGTCTGGCAGCCAAACTGATGCAGGACGTGATTGCCGAGCCGTACCGCACCCGCCTGCTGCCGGGCTTTGCCGACGCGCGCAAGGCCGCGCAGGACATCGGCGCTCTGGCTTGCGGCATCTCCGGCTCCGGCCCGACGCTGTTCGCCGTCTGTGACGACGGCGCCACCGCACAACGCATGGCCGACTGGCTGACCAATCACTATCTGCAAAACGACGAAGGTTTTGTTCATATTTGCCGTCTGGATACCGCAGGCGCACGACTACTGGGATAACGCATGAAACTGTACAACCTTAAGGATCACAACGAGCAGGTCAGCTTCGCGCAGGCGATCAAACAGGGCCTGGGCAAACAGCAAGGGCTGTTTTTCCCGCTGGAGCTGCCGGAGTTTGAACTGACCGAAATCGATCACCTGCTGGAGCAGGACTTTGTCACCCGCAGCACCCGTATCCTGTCGGCGTTTATCGGCGATGAAGTGTCGGAAGAGGCACTGCATAAGCGCGTTGCGGCGGCGTTTGAATTCCCTGCGCCGGTTGCGCAAGTAGAAGACGACATTGCCTGTCTGGAGCTGTTCCACGGTCCGACGCTGGCGTTCAAAGACTTCGGCGGCCGCTTTATGGCACAGATGCTGGCGGAAGTGGCGGGCGATCAGCCGGTGACTATCCTGACGGCGACCTCCGGCGATACCGGCGCCGCTGTGGCGCACGCTTTCTACGGCTTGAAGAACGTACGCGTGGTCATCTTGTATCCGCAGGGCAAAATCAGCCCGCTGCAGGAAAAACTGTTCTGCACCCTGGGTGGCAATATCCACACCGTGGCGATCGACGGTGACTTCGATGCTTGCCAGGCGCTGGTGAAACAGGCCTTTGACGATCAGGAGCTGAAAGAGGCGCTGCACCTGAACTCGGCAAACTCCATCAATATCAGCCGCCTGCTGGCGCAGATTTGCTACTACTTCGAAGCGGTGGCGCAATTGCCGCAGGAAGCGCGCAATCAACTGGTGATCTCGGTGCCAAGCGGCAACTTCGGCGATCTGACCGCCGGTCTGCTGGCCAAGTCGCTGGGCCTGCCGGTGAAGCGTTTTATCGCTGCCACCAATGCCAACGATACCGTGCCGCGCTTCCTGACCAACGGTCAGTGGCAGCCGCAGGCTACGGTCGCGACGCTGTCGAATGCGATGGACGTAAGCCAGCCGAACAACTGGCCGCGGGTGGAAGAGCTGTTCCGTCGTAAAATCTGGCAGTTGAAAGATCTGGGCCACGCTACGGTGAGCGATGAAACCACCAGGGAGACCATGCGGGAGCTGGCGCAATTGGGGTATCTTTCAGAACCGCATGCCGCGATTGCTTACCGCGCTCTGCGCGATCAACTGCGGGAAGGGGAGTTTGGTTTGTTCCTCGGCACCGCGCATCCGGCCAAGTTCAAAGAGAGCGTAGAAGAGATCCTCGGCCAGGAACTGCCGCTGCCGAAGGCGCTGGCTCTGCGTGCCGATTTGCCGCTGCTGTCCCACAGCCTGCCGGCCGGTTTCGCCGAGTTGCGTAAATTCCTGATGGCTCTGCCGGCCTGAAACCGCTCAGCCTAAAAACGAAAGCCGTCATTGCGACGGCTTTTTTTTGCGTTCTTTTTTACTGTTCGGGGCGTTTGAAGACCAGTTCATTGTCTTTGGAGCCGGCTTCATCAAAGACGTAGCCTTCCAGATTGAAACCAAGCAGTTGTTCGCGCTGCGTCAGGCGGTTTTTGATGATAAAGCGGCTCATCAGCCCACGCGCTTTTTTGGCGTAGAAACTGATCACCTTATATTTGCCGTTCTTCTCGTCGAGAAACACCGGTTTGATCAGCGTGCCGTGCAGTTTGGCCGGTTTCACCGATTTGAAGTATTCGTCGGAAGCCAGATTGACCACCACGTCGTCGCCCTGTTGTTCCAGCGCCTCGTTCAACTTTTTGGTGATCTGCTCGCCCCAGAAACTGTACAAGTCTTTGCCCTTGGGATTCTCCAGCCTGATGCCCATCTCCAGCCGGTAAGGCATCATCAGATCGAGCGGGCGCAGCACGCCATATAAGCCTGACAGCATCCGCAGATGCTGCTGGGCGAAATCAAAGTCGTCTTCACTGAAGTCCTGCGCCTGCAGCCCGGTATACACATCGCCTTTAAACGCCAATAACGCCTGGCGGGCGGTGTCTGGGGTGAATTTAGGCTGCCAGTCGCTGAAGCGAGCGGCGTTCAGGCCGGCCAGTTTATCGCTGATGCCCATCAGGCTGGAGATTTGCGCCGGCGTCAGTTCGCGGCAGATTTTGATCAGTTGCTTCGACTTGTCCAGCAATTCGGGCTGCGTGAAGCGTTCTGTCGCCAGCGGACTTGCGTAATCAAGGGTTTTTGCAGGTGAAATAATAACGAGCATGGCCAGATCCTGTTTATCCAAGAGCGGATACTGTAGCAAAAAGCGCGAGAAAAAGGGGCAATGGGTCTGATACCCGTCGCCTTTCAAGCTGCAGCGTTGTTGGCCGCAGGCGCTTACTCCAGTTACTTACTCAAGTAAGCGCCTGGGGTAAGCGACTTTGCCGCCTGGCTGTGCCGTACAGGGATGTACAAATGCCGCGAGCGCATGGATGCGGCTTGAGCGGCCAACTCGAAATTCATAGGGTATAGGAAGAGAGCAGTGATACGCGCCCGTATAAAATTAATCTTTATCCCACACGCCCGGTTCAAGCTGGGATTTCAGCTCGGGAAAACGCTTCGCGTCGAAAGTGGGCAATTGCCCGAGCTTGCGCTGGCGGTGGTAGTCGTTGGCCAGCCTCAGCGCCACGCGCGACAGCAGCAGGATCGCCGTCAGGTTGGTGATCGCCATCAGCGCCATCGAGGTGTCGGCCATTTTCCACACCACCGGCAGCTCGGCCAGTGCGCCAAACATCACCATACCCAGCGCCGCGCAGCGGAAAATCGTCAACCCGGCCGGGTGGTTGTGTTCAAGGAACACCAGATTGCTCTCGGCGTAGGCATAGTTGGCAATGATCGAGGTGAAAGCGAAAAAGAAAATGGCAACGGCGACAAACGGAGCTCCCCAACTGCCGACGGCGGCGGACAGCGCCCGTTGGGTGATATCGATGCCGCTGACGCTGGCTGCCGGCTGATCCAGTACCCCGGACGAGAGAATGATCGCGGCGGTGGCGCTGCAGATAACGACAGTATCGATGAAGACCCCAAACATTTGCACGTAGCCCTGCGAGGCGGGATGCGGGGGGTAAGGTGACGCGGAGGCCGCCGCATTGGGCGCGGAGCCCATGCCGGCCTCATTGGAGAACAGGCCGCGCTGAACGCCTTGGGCCATCGCCTGCGAAATGCCATAGCCGACGGCACCGGCCGCCGCTTCCTGCAGCCCGAAGGCACTCTTGAGCACCAGCGTTAGGATCGTCGACATCTGCTCACTATTGTGGCCAATCACCCAGAAAGCCAGCAGCAGATAGGCGCCGGCCATCAGCGGCACCACCCGTTCGGCCACGCGCGCGACGGAACGGATGCCACCGAAGATCACGATGCCGCTCAGCAACACCAGGCCGATCCCCACGTGCAGCGGCTTCACGTTGAAAGCCACAGCGGAAGCCTGGGCGATGGTGTTGGCCTGGACGGCATTAAACACCAAGCCGAAGGCGATGATCAGGAAAAGAGAGAACAGCACGCCCATCCAGCGCATGCCCAGGCCCTTTTCCATATAGTAGGCCGGGCCGCCGCGGTAATTGCCCTGATCGTCTTTGGTTTTGTAGAGCTGGGCGAGACTGCTTTCAACGAACGAGGTGGACATGCCGATAAACGCCACAACCCACATCCAGAAGATAGCCCCCGGGCCGCCGGCAGTGAGGGCTATCGCCACGCCGGTCAGGTTACCGGTACCGACGCGTGCCGCCAGGGTGGTACACAGCGCCTGAAAAGAGGAGATGCCTGCGCTGTCGCTTTTGTTGCTGTGCTTCAGCACCGAGAACATGTGGCTGAAATGGCGGACCTGAATAAAGCGGGTGCGCAGGGTGAAATAAATGCCCGTACCCAGCAGCAAATAAATCAGTACCGCATCCCACAAAACAGTGTTTATAAAATCTATCAGGTCCGTCACGGATCCCTCCTTGATGAGATTTACCGCACACCGCGCAGCATCCACCGCGGGTGAAAATACATTGAGTCAGTTTTTACAAGAGCTTAGCTGAATTCAGCCGGGTTCAGATGAATTGAGATTTGTCTCAAGGCTCTGGATCCATCGCCTCATTTGGCGCGAATTTAACATAATTCATTTCATCGATAGCACGTTATTGCCTTTTCATTAGCTCGGGAATGACGAAAGATATCTGCGTAAACGGTTGCTCGCCCAAGGAAAAAATCAACGCCGTCTGGCCGTGATTTTCCAGCCTTGCACCGGGCCTTGCGCATGTTATTATCAGGGCAGGGCATGGTTGAACGATGCCAAAAGTTCATGCACAAACGATGAGATAATGCCAACATGACCGATAAATTAACTTCCCTGCGCCAGCTCACTACTGTGGTTGCGGACACGGGCGATATCGCGGCAATGAAGCTGTATCAACCGCAAGACGCCACAACCAATCCTTCGCTGATCCTCAATGCAGCTCAAATTCCTGAATACCGTAAACTGATTGACGAAGCCATTGCCTGGGCGCGCGAGCAGAGCAGCGATCGCGAACAGCAGATCGCCGATGCCGCCGACAAGCTGGCCGTCAACATTGGTCTGGAAATCCTTAAACTGGTTCCGGGCCGCATCTCCACGGAAGTGGACGCACGTCTGTCCTACGACACCGTAGCCAGCGTTGCCAAGGCCAAGCGCCTGATCAAACTGTACAATGATGCCGGCATCAGCAACGATCGCATCCTGATCAAACTGGCTTCTACCTGGCAGGGCATCCGCGCAGCGGAGCAGCTGGAAAAAGAAGGCATCAACTGTAACCTGACCCTGCTGTTCTCCTTCGCTCAGGCGCGTGCCTGCGCTGAAGCCGGCGTGTTCCTGATTTCTCCGTTCGTTGGCCGTATCCTCGACTGGTACAAAGCCAATGGCGACAAGAAAGAGTTCGCGCCAAACGAAGATCCGGGCGTGGTTTCCGTTACCGAGATCTACCAGTATTACAAAGAGCACGGTTACAAAACCGTGGTGATGGGCGCCAGCTTCCGTAACGTGGGCGAAATCATCGAGCTGGCTGGCTGTGACCGTCTAACCATCGCCCCTGCTCTGCTGAAAGAACTGGCAGAGAGCGAAGGCGCACTGGAACGTAAACTGGCTTATACCGGCGAAGTAAAAGCGCGCCCTGCTGCGCTGACCGAGCCTGAGTTCTACTGGCAGCACAACCAGGATCCAATGGCGGTTGAGAAACTGACCGACGGTATCCGCAAGTTTGCCGTAGACCAGGGCAAGCTGGAAAAAATGATCGCCGATCTGCTGTAATTACCGCAATCAGCGCGAAAAAGGTGGCTTAGGCCGCCTTTTTTTATGCTCGCCGCGCCCGGCGGAGGGCAGACACTTTATACTCTCAGGATTAATAACAGGATGGGAAGTGAACCCATCAGGCTGTAGAGGTTACGCATGGACATATTACGTATTGGTTTGGTTTCTGTTTCCGACCGCGCTTCCGGCGGTGTTTACCAGGATAAAGGCATTCCGGCATTGGAAGAGTGGCTGACCGCCGCACTCGTCTCACCCTTTAAAGTGGAAACCCGTTTGATCCCCGATGAGCAGACGCTTATTGAACAGACTCTGTGCGAGCTGGTGGACGAGATGGGTTGCCATCTGGTGTTGACCACCGGCGGTACCGGCCCGGCCCGGCGCGATGTGACGCCTGATGCCACCCTGGCGATAGCCGATCGCGTGATGCCCGGCTTCGGCGAGCAAATGCGGCAAATCAGCCTACACTATGTGCCAACGGCAATTCTTTCACGCCAGGTCGGGGCGATCCGCAAACAGGCGTTGATCATCAACCTGCCGGGGCAGCCGAAGTCGATCAAGGAAACGCTGGAAGGGGTGAAGGATGAGCAGGGCAATACGGTGGTGCACGGCATTTTCGCCAGCGTGCCTTATTGCATCCAATTGCTCGAAGGGCCTTATGTGGAAACGCAGGCGGCGGTGGTAGCAGCATTTCGCCCGAAGAACGCGCGCCGCGAGATAAACCTCTAAATTTCAGCGATCTGTGAGATTAGCTTCAGTGCGTCTGGTGTGAAAATAATTTGCCGCTATAGTAAGAATTCGTTTACAGAAAGCCTGCGGCTTTTATTTCTACAGCCTTTTCCGACGGTACCCTATGCCTCACGATAATAATCGCCGGTTAAACCGGCAAAACTACAAAACTCTGACGTTGGCTGCCCTCGGCGGTGCGCTGGAGTTTTATGACTTCATCATTTTCGTCTTTTTTGCCGCGGTGATGGGCGAGCTGTTTTTCCCGGCGGACATGCCGGAATGGCTGCGACAGGTGCAGACCTTCGGTATCTTCGCCGCCGGTTATCTGGCCCGGCCGCTGGGCGGCATCGTGATGGCGCATTTCGGCGATCGGGTTGGTCGCAAAAAAATGTTCAGCCTGAGCATTCTGCTGATGGCGTTACCGACCCTGGCGATGGGCCTGTTGCCCACTTACGCCAATATCGGCATTGCCGCACCGCTGTTACTGTTGCTGATGCGCGTGTTGCAAGGGGCGGCGATTGGCGGTGAAGTGCCGGGCGCCTGGGTATTTGTCGCCGAGCATGTGCCGCGCCGCCGTATCGGCTTCGCCTGTGGCACGCTGACCGCCGGCCTGACCGTCGGCATCCTGCTGGGGTCGCTGGTCGCGACGGTGATCAACACCACCCTGAGCCAACAGACTATTCTCGACGGCGGCTGGCGCATCCCGTTCCTGCTCGGTGGCATCTTCGGGCTGGTGGCAATGTATTTGCGCCGCTGGCTGCAGGAAACGCCCATCTTCATCGAGATGCAGGCACGCAAAGCGCTGGCCAAGGAGCTGCCGCTAAAATCCGTGGTGCTTAATCATCGCAAGGAAGTGGCGGTCTCTATGCTGCTCACCTGGTTGCTGTCCGCGGGTATCGTGGTGGTCATTCTGATGACGCCAACCTACCTGCAAAAACAGTTTGGCATCGCCCCGGCGCTGTCGCTGCAGGCCAACAGCATTGCCACCATTATGCTGATTGCCGGCTGCATTGCCGCCGGGCTGTCGGCGGATCGCTTTGGCGCCAGCAAAACCTTTATCGTCGGCAGTCTATTGCTGGCCGGTTGCAGCTGGCTGTTCTATCAGACGGTGGGGATACACCCGGAAATGCTGTTCGCTTGTTATGCGCTGGTAGGCTTCAGCGTGGGGGTAGTGGGCGCGGTGCCTTACGTGATGGTGCGGGCCTTTCCGGCGGAAGTGCGATTTACCGGGATTTCGTTCTCATACAATGTTGCATACGCTATTTTTGGCGGTTTAACCCCAATATTTGTCACGCTGATCATGAAGTTAACCCCGTTAGCCCCCGCTTACTACGTACTGGCGTTGTCCGGTATCGGGCTGCTGCTGGGCATCTACCTGCACCGCGATTTAAACAGCGAAACCAAGGTGCAACGCGCCGATTCCTACAGCTAAAAAAAACCCTGCGACGCAGGGTTTTTTGTTTCGGGCCAAAGACAATTACGCCGTCGCCGGCACAGGCTCCGCACGTTTGGCAGTCACTTCGCCAATTGGCAGCACCGTACGGCCAAACTGCTCGTTGAGCACTTCCGCCATGGCCAGGTAAATGGCGCTGGCGCCGCAGATCACCCCTTCATAACCGGCAAAGGTCAGCAGCTCGTGGTTGCCGGTGATGTTGCCAATCGCCAGCAGGGCGAACAGCAGCGTCAGGCTGGCAAAGATGAATTGCAACGCACGATTGGCGCACAGCGTGCCGAAGAACATGAACAGGGTGAAAACGCCCCACAGCGCCAGATAGATGCCCAGCACGGTTGCGTCGGTCGGTTCGGCCAGGCCCAGGCGTGGCAGCAGCAGAATGCCGACCAGGCTCAACCAGAAGCTGCCGTAAGAGATAAAGGCGGTCATGCCGAAGGTGTTGCCCTTCTTGTATTCCAGCAGGCCGGCCATAATCTGGGCCAGGCCACCGAAGAAAATCCCCATGCTGATGATGACGGAAGTCAGTGGGAAAAAGCCCGCGTTGTGCAGGTTCAGCAAGACGGTGGTCATCCCGAAGCCCATCAGGCCGAGAGGGCCGGGATTTGCCAACTTGTTGGTGTGCATATGTCCTCTGCGATAACAGAAAATTAACGGAAACAGCTAAGTAAATTCATAAATGGTCTGAATGGCCGAAAAACCCGTAACTTCCATCAGAGCGCGCGGCATCATAATGATCCCCTGAGCAGGAAACAATGATCTGAGTGACGATAAAAAAGAAATTTTTTTCACCTTGCCCCTTGATGCTGAGTGGGATGGCCCCATCTTATTTGCAACCGCAGTTGCTGACCGCGGGAAAGACTGAGATAGCGGGCAGTTGAAAAGCAAAAAATCGCCCGCATATAGGTTAGCAACCTGACCGATTATGAATTTATTAGTGGAGACGTTTAGATGGGCAAAATTATTGGTATCGACCTGGGGACTACCAACTCCTGCGTAGCAATTATGGATGGTGGTAAGGCGCGCGTGCTGGAAAACGCCGAGGGCGACCGCACAACTCCTTCTATTATCGCCTATACCCAAGACGGTGAGATTCTGGTTGGTCAGCCAGCTAAGCGTCAGGCTGTGACTAACCCACAAAATACCCTGTTTGCGATCAAGCGCCTGATTGGCCGTCGTTTCCAGGACGAAGAAGCACAGCGTGATAAAGACATCATGCCGTACCAAATCGTGGCCGCGGATAACGGCGACGCCTGGATCGAAGTGAAAGGCCAGAAAATCGCGCCTCCGCAGATTTCTGCTGAAGTGCTGAAGAAAATGAAGAAAACGGCGGAAGATTACCTGGGCGAACCGGTAACTGAAGCGGTTATCACCGTACCTGCCTACTTCAACGACGCACAGCGTCAGGCGACCAAAGACGCCGGCCGTATCGCAGGTCTGGAAGTAAAACGCATCATCAACGAACCGACTGCTGCAGCCCTGGCTTACGGCCTGGACAAAGAAGTCGGCAACCGCACCATCGCGGTTTATGACCTGGGCGGCGGTACTTTCGATATTTCCATTATCGAAATCGACGACGTTGACGGCGAAAAAACCTTCGAAGTTCTGGCAACCAACGGTGACACCCACCTGGGTGGCGAAGACTTCGACAGCCGCCTGATCAACTACCTGGTTGAAGAGTTCAAGAAAGATCAGGGTATGGATCTTCGTAAAGATCCGCTGGCAATGCAGCGTCTGAAAGAAGCCGCAGAGAAAGCGAAGATTGAGCTGTCTTCCGCTCAGCAGACCGACGTCAACCTGCCGTACATCACGGCAGACGCGAGCGGCCCGAAACACATGAACATCAAAGTGACCCGCGCCAAACTCGAGTCGCTGGTCGAAGATCTGGTTGCGCGTTCTATCGAGCCGCTGAAAGTTGCGCTGACTGACGCAGGTCTGTCGGTCTCCGACATTCAGGACGTGATCCTGGTGGGCGGCCAGACCCGTATGCCAATGGTTCAGAAGAAAGTGGCTGATTTCTTCGGTAAAGAACCGCGTAAAGACGTTAACCCGGACGAAGCCGTTGCGGTAGGTGCTGCGGTACAGGGCGGCGTGTTGGCCGGTGATGTGAAGGACGTTCTGCTGCTGGACGTTACCCCGCTGTCGCTGGGTATCGAAACCATGGGCAGCGTGATGACTCCGCTGATCACCAAAAACACCACCATCCCGACCAAGCACAGCCAGGTGTTCTCTACCGCTGAAGACAACCAGTCTGCGGTAACCATCCATGTGCTGCAGGGTGAGCGTAAACGCGCTAACGATAACAAGTCGCTGGGCCAGTTCAACCTGGACGGCATCCAGGCTGCTCCACGCGGTATGGCGCAGATCGAAGTCACCTTCGACATCGACGCCGACGGTATTTTGCACGTGTCTGCCAAAGACAAGAATACCGGTCGTGAGCAGAAAATCACCATCAAGGCTTCTTCTGGTCTGAACGAAGAAGAAATCCAGAAAATGGTGCGTGATGCCGAGCTGAACGCCGAAGCTGACCGTAAGTTCGAAGAGCTGGTGCAGACCCGTAACCAGGCCGATCACCTGATCCACGGCACCCGTAAGCAGTTGGAAGAAGCGGGCGACAAACTGCCGGCGGAAGACAAAACGGCTATCGAAGCGGCGCTGAAAGATCTGGAAGTGGCGGTTAAAGGCGAAGACAAAGCCGAGATCGAAGCCAAGACCCAGGCGCTGGTGCAGGTTTCCGGCAAGCTGCTGGAAATGGCTCAGGCGCAGCAGGCTCAGCAAGGTGCTGATGCCGGTGCTGACAACGCGGCGCAGAAAGACGACGACGTGGTTGACGCTGAGTTCGAAGAAGTTAAAGACAAGAAATAATCGCCCTTAAGCGGGCACGTAACGGCCGTCAGGCCGCTACTGGAAACCAGCACGGGCGTCGAGGCAACTCTACGCCCGTGCACGCATGTTAAGGGTAAGAGAAATAATGGCGAAGAAAGACTATTACGAGATTCTCGGCGTCTCCAAGACGGCGGAAGAGCGTGAGATAAAAAAGGCGTATAAGCGCCTGGCGATGAAATACCATCCTGACCGCAACCAGGAGAAAGACGCCGAAGCCCAATTTAAAGAGGTCAAGGAAGCCTACGAGGTTCTGACCGACGCTCAAAAACGCGCGGCCTACGATCAGTACGGCCATGCAGCCTTTGAACAGGGCGGTATGGGGGGCGGTGGCGGGTTTGGTGGCGGCGGCGCCGACTTCAGCGATATCTTTGGCGACGTATTCGGCGACATCTTCGGTGGTGGCCGCCGTCAGCGCGCCAGCCGCGGTTCCGATCTGCGCTACAACATGGAGCTCTCCCTCGAGGAAGCGGTTCGTGGCGTTACCAAAGAGATCCGTATCCCGACGCTGGAAGAGTGTGGCGTTTGTCACGGCAGCGGCGCGAAGCCCGGCAGCTCGCCGGTGACCTGTCCGACCTGTCATGGTCAGGGCCAGGTGCAAATGCGCCAGGGCTTCTTTACCGTGCAGCAGGCCTGTCCGCACTGTCATGGCCGCGGTCAGATCATCAAAGATCCTTGCAACAGCTGCCACGGCCACGGCCGGGTAGAGAAAGCCAAAACGCTGTCGGTGAAAATCCCGGCCGGCGTAGATACCGGTGACCGCATCCGCCTGGCGGGTGAGGGCGAAGCGGGTGAACAGGGCGCGCCAGCGGGCGATTTGTACGTTCAGGTTCAGGTAAAGGCGCACCCGATCTTCGAGCGTGAAGGCAATAACCTGTACTGTGAAGTGCCGATTAACTTCGCGATGGCAGCATTGGGCGGCGAGATTGAAGTGCCGACGCTGGATGGCCGCGTGAAGCTGAAAGTGCCTGCGGAAACCCAGACGGGCAAACTGTTCCGCATGCGCGGCAAGGGCGTCAAATCTGTGCGTGGCGGCAGTCAGGGCGACCTGCTGTGCCGCGTGGTGGTGGAGACCCCGGTTAACCTGAACGACAAGCAGAAGCAGTTGTTGAAAGAGCTGGAAGAGAGCCTTGGCGGGCCATCCGGCGACAAAAACAGCCCGCGCTCGAAGACCTTCTTCGACGGCGTGAAAAAGTTCTTTGACGACCTGACGCGTTAACCTGCTGTTTACGTTAGCGTAATGCATAAAACCCCGGCGTCGAATCCGGGGTTTTTTATTGCTTTCGGGATCTCAACACCCTTCATTAAAATGTGACTTACCTCTTTTATTGCTCGGTTTTTACGATGTTTATAGCATTTATAAACGTGTTTTATCGAGTTAAAACGGCGTCTATACTCATTCCATTACTTTGTCTGCGGGGCGGTTTTCCTAAGCCTCGCAATGCTGTGGAGAGACGTATTGTGACCAACATTATTCGTCAGTTTTTACGTCAGGAAGCCGCGGGCGGCATTATCCTGATTGTGGCCGCGATTATCGCGTTGATCATGGCCAATACCCCAACTCAGGGGATTTATCACGCTTTTCTCGATTTACCGGTCATGGTGAAAATCTCCTCGCTGGAGATTGGCAAACCCTTGCTGTTGTGGATTAACGACGGCCTGATGGCGATCTTTTTCCTGGTGGTCGGGCTGGAAGTTAAGCGTGAGTTGATGGAAGGCTCATTGGCCGGGCGCGACAAGGCGGTATTTCCGGCGATCGCCGCGTTGGGCGGTATGCTGGCGCCGGCGCTGATTTATTTGATGTTCAACGGTGCGGATGAGGTCACCCGTCAGGGCTGGGCAATCCCGGCGGCAACCGACATTGCGTTCGCACTTGGGGTTATGGCGCTGTTGGGGAACCGGGTTCCCACCAGCCTGAAGGTGTTCCTGTTGGCGCTGGCGATTATCGACGACCTGGGCGTGATCGTGATTATCGCGTTGTTCTATACCCATGAAGTGTCGATGGCGGCGCTGGGCGTGGCTGCGGCTTCCATTGCCGTGCTGGCGTTGATGAACTGGCGCGGCGTGGGGAAAACCTCGCTCTATATGCTTGTCGGCCTGGTGTTGTGGGTGGCGATCCTGAAGTCCGGGGTGCATGCGACGCTGGCTGGGGTGATCGTCGGCTTTATGATACCGCTGCATGTGAAAAAGGGGCCATCGCCGTCAGAGACGCTGGAGCATGGGCTGCACCCCTGGGTGGCGTTCCTGATACTGCCGCTGTTTGCCTTTGCCAACGCCGGCGTTTCATTGCAGGGCGTGTCACTGAGCGGGCTGGTCTCGCTGTTGCCGATGGGGATTACCGCGGGGCTGTTTATCGGTAAGCCATTGGGTATCTTCACTTTTAGCTTGCTCGCAGTGAAGCTGGGCATTGCCCGTCTGCCTGAAGGAATTGGTTTCAAACAGGTGTTTGCTGTTTCTGTGCTCTGTGGTATTGGTTTCACCATGTCGATCTTCATCGCTTCGCTGGCTTTTGGCGATGCGGATGTTGCATTAAGCACCTACTCGCGGCTGGGTATCCTGATGGGTTCCACCACCGCGGCGGTAGTGGGATACGGTCTGTTGCGTCTGTCGTTACCTCGAGTCAGATAACTCCTTTAGGGGATCCCCTGTTGATGGGGGCACACTACAATAGCTGGTCGGAGTTGTTCGGTATAAAATATGTTCAGCTTCGACCATTCTGTTTAGGACGAATGCAGCAACAGGTTGTCTGAAACATTACAAGGACATTAATCGCTCATCACGGCAGGTCTTTTGCCGATGCGAAACGTTAAGGAGAGCACCTCGTGAGGATGTCGCATATCAACTTTAATCACCTTTACTACTTCTGGCAGGTCTGCAAAGAAGGTTCGGTGGTCGGTGCCGCCGAAGCGTTGTTTCTGACGCCACAGACCATTACCGGCCAGATCAAGGCGCTGGAAGAACGTTTGGACGGCAAGCTGTTCAAGCGTCAGGGGCGTGGGCTGGTGCCTTCAGAGCTGGGGCAGCTGGTTTTCCGTTATGCTGACAAGATGTTTATGCTCAGCCAGGAAATGCTGGATATCGTCAACTATCGCAAAGAATCGAATCTGCTGTTCGACGTGGGGGTAGCCGATGCGCTTTCAAAACGTCTGGTGAGTCAGGTTCTGGAAACGGCGGTGGTGGTGGATAACGAGCAAATCCATCTGCGTTGCTTTGAATCAACGCATGAGATGCTGTTGGAACAGCTCAGCCAGCACAAACTGGATATGATCCTGTCAGACTGCCCGGTGGATTCCAGCCAGCAGGAAGGGTTGTTTTCGCTGAAGCTGGGCGAGTGCGGCATTAGCTTCTTCTGCCGCCAGCCGGCGCCGGACCTGCCGTTCCCTGCCTGTCTGGAGCAGCGCAAGCTGCTGATACCCGGCCGCCGTTCGATGCTGGGGCGTAAACTGCTCAACTGGTTTAACACCCAGGGCATTCAGGTGGAAATTCTGGGCGAGTTTGATGATGCTGCGCTGATGAAGACATTTGGCATGTACCACAACGCGATCTTCGTTGCGCCGACTCTGTATGCGCAGGACACTTATAACGATGATGACGTGGTGGAGATTGGGCGAATTGATAGCGTACAGGAAGAGTACTACATCATCTTTGCCGAGCGAATGATCCAGCATCCGGCGGTACAAAGGGTGTGCAACAAGGATTTCTCGGCGCTGTTTGCTTACTAGATAGAACGGGTATTGCAGACGTAAAAAAACCGGCCTGAGCCGGTTTTTTTTATCAAGCAGACAACACGATGCTTATTGCATTGCGTTGATGCGCGCCGACAAGTTTGACTTATGACGTGCTGCTTTATTTTTGTGGATCAGACCTTTAGCAGCCTTGCGGTCCACGATTGGTTGCATTACGTTGAATGCGTTTTGTGCTACTTCTTTGTCGCCAGCTACGATTGCCGCTTCTACTTTCTTGATGTAGGTACGCATCATTGAACGACCACTAGCGTTATGCTTGCGGCGTTTCTCAGACTGTACGGCGCGTTTCTTAGCTGATTTGATATTAGCCAAGGTCCAACTCCCAAATATATTCTATTGAGGACAATTCGAAGGCCGAGGAATATGCCCTTTTGGCCTGCGTTTGTCAATGAATTTGTGCAAATAAGCGCCGTTTGTACGGGCGGCACTTGCTACGTTGTGATGGCGCAGGATTTTACCAGCTTCGGTCATGGGAATACAGTCTTTCGCGAGAAAATTCGCCAATGATTTGCCGCCGTGGTCGCAAGCCATTGGCTGTAGTCGGTAATCGCGTTTATAGCACCGGATAAACTGCGGTCTGGGCGTTTCACCTGCAGATTATCTCCGGTATGGTATGTCTATTACATAAAGGCACCAATCGCGGGTTAACCTTAACCGCTGTACAAGGTATAATCCGGCGATTTCCACTGTTTTGAGCCAGCTATGCAGCTAATTCGCGGCGTTCACAATATCCGGGCACGTCACCATGGTTGCGTGCTCACCATCGGCAACTTTGACGGCGTACACCGCGGTCACCAGGCGTTGCTGGAGCAGCTGAAGCAAGAAGGGCAGCGTCTGGGTCTGCCCGTGATGGTCATGATCTTTGAGCCGCAGCCGCTGGAAATGTTTGCAGCGGACAAGGCACCGGCCCGGCTCACGCGTTTGCGTGACAAGGCCAAATACCTGGCACAGGCGGGGGTAGATTACCTGCTGTGCGTCAAGTTTGATCCGCGTTTCGCCGCCAACACCGCCCAGGCGTTCGTCGCCGAACTGCTGGTGGAAAAGCTTGGCGTGAAATTCCTGATGGTCGGGGATGATTTTCGCTTTGGCGCAGCCCGCCAGGGCGATTTTCCGTTATTGCAAAAAGCCGGGGAAGAATACGGCTTTGAGGTGGTCAGTACGCCGACCTTCCGCGAAGGCGATCAGCGTATCAGCAGCACGGCCATTCGCAATGCGCTGCGCGATGATGACCTGGCGCAGGCGGAAACGCTGCTGGGCCATCCGTACAGCATTTCTGGCCGGGTGGTACACGGCGATGAACTGGGCCGCACCATTGGCTTCCCAACCGCCAACCTGCCGCTGAAGCGCCTGGTTGCGCCGGTGAAAGGGGTTTATGCAGTGGATGTTTATGGTCTGGGCCCTGAACCGCTCCCTGGCGTGGCCAATATCGGCACGCGCCCGACCGTTGCCGGCGTGCGACAGCAGCTGGAAGTCCACCTGCTGGATGTCACAATGGATCTTTACGGGCGCCATATTGACGTGGTGCTCCGCGCGAAATTGCGCAATGAACAGCGTTTTGCTTCGCTCGATGCGCTGAAGCAGCAAATCGCCAATGATGTGGTGACGGCCCGAAAGTTCTTCGGGTTAAAAACACTGGTTTAATCGTTTACCCTAAACAATTCGAGTTGTATCGCGGCGGCACCCGCGCCAACCCCGATGAGCTTGCACAGGCAAGTGATTCGGGTAAGAAGCGGCCGCCAACAAAGAGGCAGCTTGAAGTGTGACGGGTAAATAGCCGAAAACGGAAACGAGAATCTCATGAGTGACTACAAGAATACCCTGAACTTGCCGGAAACAGGGTTCCCGATGCGCGGCGATCTCGCCAAGCGTGAACCTGGCATGCTGCAACGTTGGTATGAACAGGATCTGTACGGGATGATTCGTACTGCCAAAAAGGGCAAAAAATCCTTCATTTTGCATGACGGCCCTCCGTATGCGAACGGCAGCATTCACATTGGTCACTCGGTTAACAAGATTCTCAAAGACATTATTATCAAGTCTAAAGGGATGTCCGGTTTCGACTCGCCTTATATTCCGGGTTGGGACTGTCATGGTCTGCCGATCGAACTGAAAGTAGAGCAGCTGTACGGTAAGCCGGGCGAGAAACTTACGCCGGCGGAATTCCGTCAGAAATGCCGCGAGTACGCCGCTGAGCAGGTTGAAGGTCAGAAGAAAGATTTCATCCGTCTGGGCGTACTGGGCGACTGGGATCACCCGTACCTGACCATGGACTTCAAAACCGAAGCCAACATCATCCGCGCGCTGGGCAAAATCATCAGCAACGGTCACCTGCTGAAAGGCGCGAAGCCGGTGCACTGGTGTACCGACTGCGGCTCTTCGCTGGCGGAAGCGGAAGTTGAGTATTACGACAAAACCTCGCCGTCAATCGATGTGGCTTTCCACGCGGTTGACGCAACTGCCGTAGCGGCCAAATTTGGCGTGACCCACTTTAACGGCCCGGTTTCTCTGGTGATCTGGACCACGACGCCGTGGACGCTGCCGGCTAACCGCGCTATCTCGCTGCACCCTGAGTTTGCTTATCAACTGGTACAGGTTGAAGGCCAGTGCCTGATCCTGGCGGCCGAATTGGTCGAGAGCGTGATGAAACGTGCCGGTATCAGCGCGTGGACCGTGTTGGGCAGCTGCAAAGGCGCCGATCTGGAGCTGCTGCGCTTCGAACACCCGTTCATGGGCTTCGACGTGCCGGCAATCCTCGGCGAACACGTCACGCTGGACGCCGGTACCGGTGCGGTGCATACCGCGCCTGGTCACGGCCCGGACGACTTCGTGATCGGCCAGAAATACGGCCTGGAAGTGGCCAACCCGGTGGGGCCGAACGGCTGCTACCTGACCGGCACCTACCCGCTGCTGGACGGCAAGTTCGTGTTCAAGGCCAACGATCTGATCGTTGAGCTGTTGCGTGAGAAAGGCGCACTGCTGCACGTGGAAAAACTGGTTCACAGCTATCCATGCTGCTGGCGCCATAAAACGCCGATCATCTTCCGCGCTACCCCGCAATGGTTCATCAGCATGGATCAGAAAGGCCTGCGTCAGCAGTCGCTGGAAGAGATCAAAGGCGTGCAGTGGATCCCTGAATGGGGCCAGGCACGTATCGAAACCATGGTCGCCAACCGCCCGGATTGGTGTATTTCGCGTCAGCGTACCTGGGGCGTGCCGATGTCGCTGTTTGTGCACAAAGACACTGAGCAGTTGCACCCGCGCAGCGTAGAACTGATAGAAGAAGTGGCGAAACGCGTTGAGCAGGACGGCATTCAGGCCTGGTGGGATTTGGACGCGGCCGATATCCTCGGTGCTGACGCTGCCGACTACATGAAAGTGCCCGATACCCTGGACGTGTGGTTCGACTCAGGTTCGACCCACTCTTCGGTAGTGGACGTGCGCCCCGAGTTCAACGGCCACGGCGCCGACATGTATCTGGAAGGTTCCGATCAGCATCGCGGCTGGTTCATGTCATCATTGATGATCTCTACCGCCATGAAGGGCAAGGCGCCTTATAAAGAAGTGCTGACCCACGGTTTCACCGTTGACGGTCAGGGCCGCAAGATGTCCAAGTCGATCGGCAACACCATCAGTCCGCAGGACGTGATGAACAAGCTGGGTGGCGACATTCTGCGCCTGTGGGTGGCCTCGACCGATTACACCGGCGAGATTGCGGTTTCCGATGAAATCCTGAAACGCTCCGCTGATTCTTACCGCCGTATCCGCAATACCGCGCGTTTCCTGCTGGCTAACCTGAACGGGTTCGAGCCGAGCACCGACTGTGTGGCACCGGAAGAGATGGTGGTGCTGGATCGCTGGGCGGTCGGCCGTGCGCTGGCGGCGCAGCAGGATATCGAGCAGGCTTACGCCAACTATGATTTCCATGAAGTGGTGCAGCGTCTGATGCAGTTCTGTTCGGTCGAGATGGGCTCCTTCTATCTGGATATCATCAAGGATCGTCAGTACACCGCGAAGAGCGACAGCGTCGCCCGCCGCAGCTGCCAGACCGCGCTGTTCCACATCGCGGAAGCGCTGGTACGCTGGATGGCGCCGATCATGTCGTTCACTGCCGATGAAATCTGGGGCTTCCTGCCGGGCAAGCGCGCGCAGTACGTGTTCACTGAAGAGTGGTACGACGGCCTGTTCGGTCTGGCCGAAGGCGAAAGCATGAACGATGCCTTCTGGGCTGAACTGCTGAAAGTGCGTGGCGAAGTGAACAAGGTGCTGGAACAAGCGCGGGCCGATAAACGCCTTGGCGGTTCTCTGGAAGCGGCGGTCACGCTGTATGCCGACAGCGACCTGGCTGAGCGCCTCACTAGCCTGCAAGACGAACTGCGCTTCGTGCTGCTCACCTCGGCGGCGCGCGTTGCGCCTCTGGCCGATGCGCCGGCGGATGCGCAGGCGTCAGAACTGGTGAAAGGTCTGAAGATTGCCTTCAGTACTGCAGAAGGCGAGAAGTGCCCGCGCTGCTGGCATTACACCACTGACATCGGCCTGGTGGCGGACCACGCAGACATCTGTGGCCGCTGTGTGATCAACGTAGCCGGCGACGGCGAAAAGCGTAACTACGCCTGAGAACAAGTGCCTGATGAGTAAACCAATCTGTTCGACCGGCCTGCGTTGGCTATGGGTGATGGTAGTGGTGCTGGTGCTGGATTTTGCCAGCAAGCAGTGGATCCTCGGTAACTTCGTGCTGGGCCAGTCCCAGCCGTTGATCCCGTCGTTCAATCTGTTCTATGCGCGCAATTACGGTGCCGCGTTCAGCTTCCTCGCCGATCACGGCGGCTGGCAACGCTGGTTCTTCGCCGGTATCGCTGTCGCCATCGTGGCGGTGCTGCTGGTGATGATGTACCGCAGCCAGGCGCAGCAGAAGCTGAACAACATCGCCTATGCTTTTATCATCGGCGGTGCGCTAGGCAACCTGTTTGATCGTCTTTGGCACGGCTTCGTGGTCGATTTTATCGATTTTTATGTGGGCAACTGGCACTACCCGACCTTCAACCTGGCGGATAGCTTTATCTGCGTGGGGGCGGCGATGATTGTGCTGGAAGGCTTCCTGTCGCCGGCGAGCAAAGGCGCAAAGAGTAAAGGTGAGTAATATGACGGCTCAGGTTAACGGTGACAGCGCCGTATTGGTTCATTTCACGCTGAAACTGGAAGACGGCTCAACCGCAGAGTCGACCCGCGGTAACGGCAAACCGGCGTTGTTCCGCCTGGGTGACGGCAGCCTGTCGGCACCGCTGGAAGAGCAACTGCTCGGCCTGCGTGCGGGCGATAAATGCGCCTTTACCCTGCAGCCGGAAGCGGCGTTCGGCGCAGAGAATCCGGATCTGGTCCAGTTCTTTTCACGCCGTGATTTCGCGGAAACCGGGGTGCCGGACGTGGGCACCATCATGCTGTTTACCGCCATCGACGGCAGCGAAATGCCGGGTGTGGTGCGTGAAGTAGCGGAAGAGTCGATTACCGTTGATTTTAACCATCCGTTGGCGGGCCATCCGGTGAGCTTCGATATCGAAGTGCTGGAGATTGACCCGCCGCAGGAGGAGACGCATGCAAATATTGCTGGCTAACCCACGCGGTTTTTGCGCCGGTGTTGATCGTGCGATCAGTATCGTTGAGCGCGCGCTGGAAATTTACGGCGCGCCTATCTACGTGCGTCACGAAGTGGTGCATAACCGCTACGTGGTGGACAGCCTGCGTGAGCGCGGGGCCGTGTTCATCGAAGAGATTGCCGAAGTGCCGGACGGGTCGATTCTGATCTTCTCGGCGCACGGGGTTTCCCAGGCAGTACGGGCAGAAGCCAAAGCCCGTGATCTGACCATGCTGTTTGACGCGACCTGCCCGTTGGTGACCAAGGTGCATATGGAGGTGGCGCGAGCCAGCCGCCGGGGTACCGAAGCGATCCTGATTGGCCATGCCGGCCATCCGGAAGTGGAAGGCACCATGGGCCAGTACAGCAACCCGAAGGGCGGCATGTATCTGGTGGAGTCGCCGGAAGACGTGTGGAAACTGCAGGTGAAGGACGAAAGCAACCTGTGCTTTATGACGCAGACCACGCTGTCGGTGGATGACACCTCAGAAGTGATCGACGCCCTGCGCCAGCGTTTCCCGAGCATTATCGGGCCGCGCAAAGACGACATCTGCTACGCCACCACCAACCGTCAGGAAGCGGTGCGCAATCTGGCCGGTGACGCGGACGTGGTGCTGGTGGTCGGGTCGAAAAACTCTTCCAACTCCAACCGTTTGGCTGAGCTGGCTCAGCGCGTTGGCAAGCCGGCGTACCTGATCGACTCTGCGGCGGATATTCAGGAAGCCTGGCTGAAAAACGCCCGTAACATCGGCGTGACTGCCGGCGCTTCGGCGCCGGACGTGCTGGTCCAGGATGTCATCAGCCGCCTGAGAGCGATGGGCGGTGTGGATGTGCATGAAGTCAGCGGCCGTGAAGAGAATATCGTATTTGAAGTGCCGAAAGAGCTGCGTGTTGATATCAGACAGGTAGAATAAGCTTTTTGGCAAAAGTGTTACCGCGGGGAGCTATGGCTCCCCGTTTTGCATGTTGGGGATACGCTGCGGGAGAAATAGCAAAATTGAGAAGAGCTGATTCAAATTTTCTGTTACTTAAAGCCAAATTCGTTCTGACTATTTGAATTAACTCTGCAAGAATGATTATATTAGCGGAAATAAAGTCATTAAGGATAATATCATTAGGCTGCAATCTAAAAAATAACGCTCTGGTGCTGGTCAGCAATCGGCTGGAAAGTTAAAAAACTAAAGTTATTGGTGTTACAGACACTTCTTATTTAATTAAGTGCGTAACTGGTCTACGGAATGTTGTTCTTTTTCTTTTAAATGGATTTTCATATGTTCCAGCAAACGGCGAACTTTTAATGGTTGGCTGTCACGGCGGGGCATAATCGCATAGCAATTAATCTCCGGTAATCGCCATTCAGGCAACACTTCCACTAAATCACCGCTGCGTAATTCACGTTCAACATTGACAAAGAAATTACGGATAATCCCCTTGCCGGCCAGCGCCAATTCTTTCATCGCCATGCCGTTATTGGTAAATAAACGCCCGGTCATGCGCAACCGGTGCTCATCGCCACTCGCGTGGTTCAGCCGAACAAACTGCGGGTTTCCCAAAGGGGTGAAGGTGACCCATTGATGGCGGGTTAAGGCCTGTGGAGACTCCGGCACGCCGTGCTCGTCAAGGTAGGCCGGAGAAGCGCACAACACTTCGCGAAAGCGTGCCAGGCGGGTGGAGACGTAGCTGGAGTCGGCCAGCACGCCGCCGCGGATCGCCAGATCTATCCGTTGGCCTATCAGGTCGATTTTCTCGTCATGGATTTCCAGCCGCAGCGTGATGCGCGGGTGGTCATCCAGAAAGCTTTGCAACGCCGGTACCAGATAATGGGTGGCGAATTCCGTGGAGGTGGCGACGCGCAGTTCTCCGGCCAGTTCGCCGCGCAGCGCGGCAATACGCTGTTGACCCCGTTCTGCGGCATGGATCATCAACACGCAATCCTCATAAAAACATTGTCCGGCTTCTGTCAGGCTCAGTGAGCGAGTAGAGCGCAGAAGTAATTGAATGCCCAGTTCGTTTTCCAGTTGGCGGATATGCTGGCTGACGGCTGAGGTGGTAATGCCTAATTCTTTGGCTGCCATACTGAATGCGCCGCAATCGACAACTTTAGAAAAAATAGCCATGCGTTTTAGAATATTACTCATAGTTTGTTAAGTTCAACTTAACCAAGATTGCAAATTATAAGGGCTAATAATATAGCATTATCTCTTCTATATTGCCTGAAGCAGATAAACGCACGGTGAGACTTATGGCCTGCGCGTCATTCCTCTTTTTGATAAGTCTTATTGCGTTTGCGAATAAAATTCTTATGCCACATCTGAACAGGAGTTAATTGTGGATATTGCCCATATTGAAACCGTGTCATTAAAAATTCTCCATGAGTTATTACAATATCGGCGTCGCTTTCCCGGCCTTGAAACCTCAAATACTGAGGAGGAACAGGTCGTTTCTCAGGTGCAATTGCCGCGTATCCGGGCATTCATTGCAAACAATCAGCGCATCGAATTTGTGCTGCCGGCCTTCCCGACAAAATCACCCAATACCAATAAAGTGATCGGCGCGACGCCCGATATGGCGGAACGACTATCGTTGATATTCCTTAATTCTCTGTGTCAGCGCATCCAGCTTTATTACCCGCCGGGGGCGCATATCGTGATCTGCTCTGATGGCCATGTGTTCGGTGATTTGATCCGTGTCAGCGACGATGCCATCAACCATTATCAGCGCGAAATTGAAAATCTGTTGCACGAGGTGGGGGCGACGCACCTGAGCGTGTTCAACCTGGGTGACGTCGAAGGGCTGGCGGAACATACCGACGACTATGACCTGCTGCGTCAACTGCTGGTCGACGGCTACGCCGAACCGGAGGAGGCCATCAAGCAGCAACTGATGCAAGATGAGCAGGGATTGCAACTGTATCGCGCCATTACCCGTTTTCTGTATGAAGACAGCCAGTTGCCGGGTTACAGCGGCTCCAATGCCGCATTGCAGAAAGACGCCAAACAGCGCGCCTGTGGCGTAATACAGCGCAGTTGGGCCTGGGGCAACCTGCTGGCCCAACATTTCCCGGCGGCGATACGCCTGTCGATCCACCCGCAACCCGCCGACAGCCTGAAAATGGGCATCCATATGATGCCGACCAAAGACGACTGGCTGACGCCATGGCACGGTGTGGCGGCAAACGTCAACGGCCAGTTCGTGCTGATGAAGCGCAAAGACGCGCAGCAGCTGGCGGGTGAGCTGGTGGCGATCCGCGGCACGCCAAGCTATTACCTGATCGAACAGCCTCAGGTGGCGTAACACGCCACGTTACGCCCGCAGCGTTGGTGGGCGTGTTTTAACGGCACGGTTGCCGTGTGAGCAGCAAATTCGCTTCAAGGAGAATCACCGATGGACAATCAACAACTGAATTGCCGCATTGAACTGAATACCCCGTTTGGTGCAGTGCTGACCCCGCAACATCCCGGGCAACAGATCGGCGAGCTGCCGGTAGCGGCGCTGCGGGCGCTGGCGCAAAGGCACCATCTGCTGGTGCTGCGCGGTTTCGATTCCGGCTTTACCGATCCTCAGGTGTTGACCCGCTACGCCGGCGGTTGGGGAGAGATCATGATGTGGCCGTTCGGCGCGGTGCTGGACGTGAAGGAGCACCCGGACGCCAAAGATCACATTTTCGACAGCAGCTACGTCCCGTTGCACTGGGATGGTATGTACAAACCGACCATTCCGGAGTTTCAGTTATTCCACTGCGTGGCGGCGCCGTCGCAGGATGAGGGTGGGCGCACCACCTTTGTCGATACTGCGCGGCTGCTGGCCAATGCCGATGAGTCGCTGTTGGCCCAGTGGCTGAAGGTGTCCATTTCTTATCGGATCAAGCAAGTGGTTCACTATGGCGGCGAGGTATGTTCGCCGCTGGTGGTGACGCATCCGAGCGGCAGCGGGTTAATCATGCGTTACAATGAACCGCCGACGGAGGGCAAGAAGTTCCTTAACCAGCATGCGCTTGAATATCATGGCGTTCCGCAAGAAGAGCAGGAAGCTTTCCATCAGACTCTGCAACAGCATCTCTACGATCCCCGCCATTATTACGCCCACCAGTGGCAGCAGGGCGATGTGGTGGTCGCGGATAACTTCTCGCTGCTGCACGGCCGTGAAGGTTTCACCGCCCGCTCCGCCCGTCATCTGCAGCGCGTGCATATTCAGAGCAACCCGGTGTGCGCCAACCTGGCGCTGAAGCCGGCCAACGCAGAGGCTTAACAGGACATTATGGCAAGGATACTGATGGCGGCCGTCGCCACCCCAGGGCACGTTTACCCGATGCTGGGGATTGCCCGTTACCTGATTGCGCAGGGCCACCGGGTGCGAGTGATGACCGGTGCGCTGTTCCGCGAACGCGCCGAAGCGGTGGGCGCACAGTTTGTGCCTTTCGATGCGCAGGTGGATTTCGATTATCGCTACCTGGAGCAGCATTTTCCCGAACGCGCCGCGCTACCACCGGGCAATGCGCAGATGGCGCTGGCGCTGAAAGATTTCTTCGCCGCGCCGATCCCGTTGCTGGACCGGCAACTGAGGGCGGCGATAGCCGCCGAGGCGACCGATCTGTTGATGGTGGAAAACTGCTTCTACGGAGTATTGCCGCTGTTGCAGGTCACCGAGCGCCTGCCGGTGATCGGTATTGGCGTGACGCCGTTGTCGTTCTCGTCCGAAGATTCCATCTTTTACGGGCCGCGTATTCCCCCGGCGCTGTTGCCGCGCGAACTGCAACGTGAGCAGTTGGTGGACGAAGCCACTCGTGCCTTGATCGATGAGGTACAGCAGAGCTTCAACACCGCGATGGTGCAATCCGGCGGCGGGCCGCTGCAACAGCCGTTCACGGATGCGTTGATAGGCGGCTGCGATCGCTTTTTGCAACTGGCTACCCCGGCTCTGGAGTATTCGCGTGACGATCTGCCGGCAGGCGTGCGATTTATCGGCCCGTTGCGCAGTGCGGTGGCGGCGCAACAAGGCGGGGGCGAGTGGGATGAAACGGATCCTCGCCCGTTGGTTATCGTGACGCAGGGTACGTTGGCGAATGTCGATCTGCACCAGTTGATGGTTCCGACGCTAAAAGCGCTGGCCGGGTTACCGGTGCGGGTGCTGGCGACCACCGGCGGCCGCCCGATTGATGGGGTGTTGGCGCAACTGCCGGACAACGCCAGAGTACGGGAGTTTATCTCTTTCGAGCACTGGCTGCCGCAGGCGGCGCTGTTGATCACCAATGGCGGTTATGGCTCGATCAACTACGCGCTGGATCACGGTGTGCCCTTGATTGTCGCCGGTACCGGTGAGGATAAGCTCGAGGCGGCTTCTCGGGTGGTGGCTGCGGGCTGCGGGATTAACCTGCACACCAGCGAGCCGGATGAGGCGCAACTGCGACAGGCCGTGCAGCAGGTCCTGTCACAGCCGGTTTATCGGCAGCGCGCGGCGCTGGTACAGGCCGACTATGCCCGTCATGATGCATTGGCGGCGATTGCCGAAGAGGTGGCAGCCTTAACCGGCTGAAAGTCGTCATCGAGTTCTTCTGGGCGCCCTTTGCGGCGCCTTTTTTTATGCAGGTTTCTCTCATCAAATTTGCATGATTATGTACAATTAAAAAACGGGTTTTATTTGACCAGTTGTTAACCCATTGACAACATTACTGATGAAAAGCGGGGGATATCATAATTTTCTAATTATGAAATGAATCTTCTGGCGGTGATCAGATGGGGCAGTTACCCTAAACCTATAGCCTATGGAGTAGGCGTCTAATCAAGAAGAGAGCAAGCATGACTGATTCACAAATCCGCATTGCGATTGCGGGTTCCGGCGGCCGCATGGGGCGCCAATTGATCCAGGCGGTACATCAGGTGCAGGGCGTGGTGTTGGGGGCTGCAGTGTCGCGCCCGGGTTCAAGTCTGATCGGCACCGATGCCGGCGAACTGGCAGGCGTGGGCAGGCTGGGCGTTACCGTCAGCGATAGCCTGGAAAAGGTCGTCGATGACTTTGATATTCTGATCGACTTCACCCGCCCGGAAAGCACGCTGGCGTATCTGGCTTTCTGCGTCGAACATCACAAGGCGATGGTGATCGGCACCACCGGTTTTGACGATGCAGGCAAAGAGGCCATCCGCGCGGCTGCCCAGCAGATTGGCATCGTGTTCGCCGCCAACTTCAGCGTGGGCGTCAACCTGGTGCTGAAACTGTTGGAAAAAGCCGCGCAGGTGATGGGCGACTACACCGACATTGAGATTGTTGAAGCGCACCACCGCCATAAAGTGGATGCCCCTTCGGGCACGGCGTTGGCGATGGGCGAGGCGATTGCCGGCGCGCTGGGGCGTGACCTGAAAGAGTGCGCCGTCTATGCGCGCGAAGGTTATACCGGCGAACGCGATCCCAAGAGCATAGGCTTCGCCACCATCCGTGCCGGCGATATCGTCGGGGAGCATACCGCCATGTTTGCCGACATCGGTGAACGGGTAGAAATCACCCATAAAGCCTCCAGTCGCATGACTTTTGCCACCGGTGCGGTTCGGGCGGCATCTTGGTTGAATAGCCACGATAAAGGTTTGTTTGATATGCGCGACGTGCTCGGATTGGACCGGTTATAATCGATTTTAATACCATCGTGATGTGGTTGTATTGATCATAAGGCTATGATTAAAGGACAATAATTTTATTGTCCTTTTTTTTAACATTAAAAATGAAGCGTTTGTTTGTTTTTTATTGGTTAATCATTATTTTTTATAGTTTACTTGTGTTTTATGGCGAGTAATCTCCCTGATAGATACTTTTTAACCGATAACAGACCGTTGGAAAGGTGATTTTTTGTCATTCTTCCTCGCAACCGTTTACCCACCCGAGTTTAGCTGTGTTTTTATGGCTGCTGACCCTATTAAACGTTGAGAAGTGCGAAAATAAGAGAAAAAATGGCGCTTTGGGTAGACAAGCGGAGCACTCATCATTAAAATGCGCCCAATTTGCCAAAAATTGGCCTTGAGGGCGGTTTTTGCATTGATTTAGATCGCGATATCTGAATTAATATGCAGATATTGTGATTGATTATTCCTCGGAGGGTGTTTTGATTAAGTCAGCGCTATTGGTTCTGGAAGACGGAACCCAATTCCACGGTCGGGCCATCGGGGCAGAGGGTACGGCAGTGGGGGAAGTGGTCTTCAATACGTCGATGACCGGCTATCAAGAAATCCTCACTGATCCTTCCTACTCTCGCCAGATCGTTACTCTTACTTATCCTCATATCGGCAATGTCGGCACCAATGCTTCCGACGAAGAATCCTCCGCGGTACACGCCCAAGGCCTTGTCATTCGTGATCTCCCTTTGATTGCCAGCAACTACCGCAGCGAAGAAGGCCTGTCTGAATACCTGAAGCGTCATAACATCGTGGCGATTGCCGATATCGATACCCGCAAGCTGACCCGCCTGTTGCGCGAGAAAGGCGCACAGAACGGCTGCATCATCGCCGCCGACTCACCGGACGCCGCGCTGGCGCTGGCCAAGGCGCAGGGTTTCCCGGGTTTGAAAGGCATGGATCTGGCGAAAGAAGTGACCACCAAAGAAGCCTACAGCTGGCAGCAGGGTAGCTGGACGCTTGAAGGCGAGCTGCCGGAAGCCAAGCCGGCCTCCGAGCTGCCGTTCCACGTGGTGGCTTACGACTACGGCGCCAAGCGCAACATCCTGCGCATGTTGGTGGATCGCGGTTGCCGCCTGACGGTGGTGCCGGCGCAGACCCCGGCAGATGAAGTATTGAAGATGAATCCGGACGGCATTTTCCTGTCCAACGGCCCGGGCGACCCGGAGCCTTGCGATTACGCCATCACGGCCATCAAACAGTTCCTGGAAACCGACATTCCGGTGTTCGGCATCTGCCTCGGCCACCAGTTGCTGGCACTGGCCAGCGGCGCGAAAACCGTGAAGATGAAGCTGGGCCACCACGGCGGTAACCACCCGGTGAAAGATCTGGATAACGACTGCGTGATGATCACTGCACAGAACCACGGTTTTGCGGTTGACGAAAATAACCTGCCGGCCGAACTGCGCGTAACGCACAAATCGCTGTTTGACCACACGGTGCAGGGCATTCACCGCACCGACAAAGCGGCGTTCAGCTTCCAGGGCCACCCGGAAGCCAGCCCGGGCCCGCACGACGCCGCGCCGCTGTTCGACCACTTTATCGAACTGATCGAGACTTACCGTTCTAACGCCAAATAATCAGGAGCAGTAAAAAATGCCAAAACGTACAGACATAAAAAGCATCCTGATCCTCGGCGCTGGCCCGATTGTTATCGGCCAGGCGTGTGAGTTCGACTATTCGGGTGCTCAGGCGTGTAAAGCGCTGCGCGAAGAGGGTTACCGGGTCATTCTGGTGAACTCCAACCCGGCCACCATCATGACCGACCCGGAAATGGCCGATGCGACCTACATCGAACCGATCCACTGGGAAGTGGTGCGTAAAATCATCGAAAAAGAGCGCCCGGATGCGGTATTGCCGACCATGGGGGGCCAGACCGCGCTGAACTGTGCGCTGGAGCTGGAGCGTCAGGGCGTGCTGGCCGAGTTCGGCGTGACCATGATTGGCGCCACGGCCGACGCTATCGATAAAGCCGAAGACCGCCGCCGTTTCGACGTGGCGATGAAGAAAATCGGCCTGGATACTGCGCGTTCCGGCATCGCACATAATATGGAAGAAGCGCTGGCGGTTGCCGCTGACGTTGGCTTCCCGTGCATCATCCGCCCTTCCTTTACCATGGGCGGCACCGGTGGCGGCATCGCTTACAACCGCGAAGAGTTCGAAGAGATCTGCGAGCGCGGCCTGGATCTGTCGCCAACCAAAGAGCTGTTGATCGACGAATCGCTGATCGGCTGGAAAGAGTACGAGATGGAGGTGGTGCGCGATAAGAACGATAACTGCATCATCGTCTGCTCTATCGAAAACTTCGACGCCATGGGCATCCATACCGGTGACTCCATCACCGTGGCACCGGCGCAAACGCTGACCGACAAAGAATACCAAATCATGCGTAACGCCTCGATGGCGGTGCTGCGTGAAATCGGCGTGGAAACCGGCGGTTCCAACGTGCAGTTCTCGGTTAACCCGAAAAACGGTCGCCTGATCGTTATCGAAATGAACCCGCGCGTGTCCCGTTCTTCGGCGCTGGCGTCAAAAGCCACCGGCTTCCCGATTGCCAAAATCGCCGCCAAGCTGGCGGTGGGTTACACCCTCGACGAACTGATGAACGACATCACCGGCGGCCGCACTCCGGCGTCCTTTGAGCCGTCCATCGATTATGTAGTCACCAAAATTCCTCGCTTTAACTTCGAGAAATTTGCCGGCGCTAACGACCGCCTGACCACCCAAATGAAATCCGTCGGCGAAGTGATGGCGATTGGCCGCACCCAGCAAGAATCGCTGCAGAAAGCGCTGCGCGGTCTGGAAGTGGGTGTCACCGGTTTCGACCCGAAAGTGAGCCTGGACGATCCGGAAGCGCTGACCAAAATCCGTCGCGAACTGAAAGATGCCGGCTGCGACCGTATCTGGTACATCGCGGACGCGTTCCGTGCCGGCATGTCGGTAGACGGCGTGTTTAACCTGACCAACGTTGACCGCTGGTTCCTGGTGCAGATTGAAGAGCTGGTACGTCTGGAAGAGCAGGTTGCCGAATCCGGCATCAACGGCCTGACCCACGAGTTCCTGCGTACCCTGAAGCGTAAAGGTTTCGCCGATGCGCGCCTGGCCACGCTGGCCGGCGTAGCCGAGAGCGAAATCCGCAAGCTGCGTCACGGTTATGGCCTGCACCCGGTTTACAAGCGTGTGGATACCTGCGCGGCGGAATTCGCCACCGACACCGCCTACATGTACTCCACTTATGAAGAAGAGTGCGAGTCCAACCCGACCAACGACCGTCCGAAAGTGATGGTGCTGGGCGGCGGTCCGAACCGTATCGGCCAGGGCATCGAGTTCGACTACTGCTGTGTGCACGCCTCGCTGGCGCTGCGCGAAGACGGTTACGAAACCATTATGGTCAACTGTAACCCGGAAACCGTCTCCACCGATTACGACACCTCTGACCGCCTGTATTTCGAGCCGGTGACGCTGGAAGACGTGCTGGAAATCGTACGCATCGAGAAGCCGAAAGGCGTGATCGTGCAGTACGGCGGCCAGACCCCACTGAAGCTGGCGCGTGAGCTGGAAGCCGCAGGCGTACCGATTATCGGTACCAGCCCGGATGCGATTGACCGTGCCGAAGACCGCGAGCGTTTCCAGCAGGCGGTGCAGCGTCTGGGCCTGAAACAGCCGGCCAACGCCACCGTTTCCACCATTGAACAGGCGGTAGAGAAAGCGGCCGGTATCGGTTACCCGCTGGTGGTGCGTCCTTCCTATGTGCTGGGCGGCCGTGCGATGGAAATCGTCTACGACGAAATCGACCTGCGCCGTTACTTCCAGAACGCCGTCAGCGTATCCAACGACGCGCCAGTGCTGCTGGACCGCTTCCTGGATGATGCGGTAGAAGTGGACGTCGATGCCATTTGCGACGGTGAGCGCGTGCTGATTGGCGGCATCATGGAACACATCGAACAGGCTGGCGTGCACTCTGGGGACTCCGCTTGTTCACTGCCTGCTTACACCCTGAGCAAAGACATTCAGGACGTGATGCGTCAACAGGTTGAGAAACTGGCGTTCGAGCTGCAGGTGCGCGGTCTGATGAACGTACAGTTCGCGGTGAAGAACAACGAAGTCTACCTGATTGAAGTCAACCCGCGTGCCGCACGTACCGTGCCGTTCGTTTCCAAAGCCACCGGCGTGCCGCTGGCCAAGGTAGCCGCACGCGTCATGGCGGGCAAAACGCTGGCCGAGCAGGGCGTAACGGAAGAAGTTATCCCGCCTTACTACTCAGTGAAAGAAGTGGTGCTGCCGTTCAACAAGTTCCCTGGCGTCGACCCGATTCTGGGGCCGGAAATGCGTTCTACCGGGGAAGTGATGGGCGTGGGTCGCACCTTCGCGGAAGCGTTCTCCAAGGCGATGCTCGGCAGCCAATCAGGCATGAAGAAACAAGGCCGTGCGCTGCTGTCGGTGCGTGAAGGCGATAAAGCCCGCGTGGTGGATCTGGCGGCAAGCCTGCTGAAACAGGGCTTCGAGCTGGATGCGACCCACGGTACAGCGGTCGTGCTGGGCGAAGCGGGCATTAACCCGCGTCTGGTCAACAAGGTGCATGAAGGCCGTCCGCACATTCAAGACCGTATCAAGAATGGCGAGTATACCTACATCGTGAACACCACGGCCGGTCGCCAGGCGATTGAGGACTCCAAGCTGATTCGCCGCAGCGCGTTGCAGTACAAGGTGCATTACGACACTACCCTGAACGGCGGCTTTGCCACCGCGATGGCGCTGAAAGCGGATCCGACCGAGCAAGTGACCTCCGTGCAGGAGCTGCATGCTCGCATCACCAAGTAATCCAGTGATGCCGTAATGCCAGAGGGCGCTGCATATGCAGCGCCCTTATTTTTTTATCTTGTTCAGCAAATTTGTTGCCTTGAATTAGAAATTTCCGCTATCAATCATTCAGCAAACTGTCACGCTGTATGATTGGTATATGCTTGATGTATTGGCACGGAACGAAGGAACGACGACCCCCATGATTCTGATTATTTACGCCCATCCTTATCCCCGGCATTCGCATGCCAATCACCGTCTGCTGCAGGCGGTAAAAGACATTCCTGACGTGGAAGTGCGCGCGCTCTATGAGCTGTATCCTGACTTCAACATCGATATCAACGCCGAGCAGCGTGCGCTGGAGCGCGCCGATATGGTGGTGTTCCAGCATCCCATGCAGTGGTACAGCCTGCCGCCGCTGCTGAAACTGTGGATCGACAAGGTGCTGGAGCACGGCTGGGCCTACGGCCATGACGGCGATGCGCTGGTGGGCAAGGACTGCCTGTGGGCGGTCACCAGCGGCGGGGACGAGCATCATTTCGAGCTGGGCGATTACCCAAATTTCGCCGCGCTGGGGCAGCCGCTGCAGGCGACCGCGATCTATTGCGGGATGAACTGGCAACCCTACTTTGCCGTGCATAATACCTTTACCTGCAACGAGCCGGCGCTGATTGCCGCCGGCGAGGCCTACCGCCAGCGTTTGGTAGAGTATCTGATGGAACACAGTGAGCCTGCGGATCAGGGAGTCGGCCATGGATAATCACAACATGATGATTGAGGGGCTGATCTATCTCGGATCGGCCGCGCTGTTCGTGCCGATTGCGGTGCGTCTCGGCTTGGGTTCGGTGCTCGGCTACCTGATCGCCGGCTGCATTATCGGCCCCTGGGGGCTGAAGCTGGTCTCCGACGCCGAGTCTATTCTGACCTTCGCCGAGATTGGCGTGGTACTGATGCTGTTTATCATCGGGCTGGAGCTGGATCCTAAACGGCTATGGACGCTGCGCGCCTCGGTGTTTGGCGGCGGCAGCATCCAGATGACGGGCTGCGGGCTGGCGCTCAGCGCCTTTTGTTATTTCCTCGGGCTGGACTGGAAGGTGGCGCTGCTGATTGGCCTGACGCTGGCGCTGTCTTCTACCGCCATCGCGATGCAGGCGATGAGCGAGCGTAACCTGACGCCATCGCCGATTGGCCGCAGCTCGTTTGCGGCGCTGTTGTTCCAGGATATCGCGGCGATCCCGCTGGTGGCGATGATCCCCTTGTTGGCCAGCAGCGGCGCGACCACCACACTGGGTGCGTTCGCGCTGTCGGCGGCGAAGGTGGTGGGCGCGTTGGCGATCGTGGTGCTGCTTGGGCGCTATGTCACCCGTCCGTTGCTGCACTTTGTCGCTCGTTCGGGCATGCGTGAAGTGTTCAGCGCCGTAGCGCTGTTCCTGGTGTTCGGTTTTGGCATCCTGCTGGAAATGGCCGGGCTGTCGATGGCGATGGGCGCTTTCCTTGCCGGGGTACTGCTGGCGAGTTCTGAATATCGTCATGCGCTGGAAAGCGACATTCAACCGTTCAAGGGCCTGTTGCTCGGGCTGTTCTTTATCGGTGTCGGCATGTCCATCGACTTCGGTACTCTGTTCCACCATCCGTTGCTGATCGCTTCGCTGTTATTGGGCTTTATGTTGATCAAGGCGGCGTTGCTGTGGCTGATTGGGCCGTGGCTTGGCGTGCCAAAACGCCAGCGCGGCATGTTCGCTATTTTGTTGGGGCAGGGCAGTGAGTTTGCCTTTGTGATCTTCGGCGCCGCCCAGTTGGCCGGCGTGTTGCCGCCAGACTGGGCTAAATCGCTGACGCTGGCGGTCGCTCTGTCGATGGCGGCGACGCCGCTGTTACTGGTGGTGGCCGCGAGGCTGGAGAAAAATGCGCCGAAGGACGAACGTCCGGCGGATGTGATTGATGAAGAAAACGCCAGCGTGATCATTGCCGGCTTCGGCCGTTTTGGCCAGATCGCCGGCCGTTTGCTGTTGGCTAACGGCGTTCACACCGTGGTGTTGGATCACGATCCGGACCATATTGAAACGCTGAGAAAATTCGGTACCAAAGTGTTTTACGGCGACGCGACTCGTGCCGATCTGTTGGAAGCTGCGGGTGCGGCACATGCCAAGGTGCTGATTAACGCCATCGACGACGTGGAAGCCAACCTGCAACTGACCGAACTGGCCAAGCGACACTTCCCGCACCTGAAAATCGTGGCACGTGCGCGCGATGTCGATCACTGGTATCAACTGCGGCAGTTAGGGGTGGAAAACCCGGAACGCGAAACCTTCGAAAGTTCGCTGCGCATTGGCCGTGAGGCGCTGGAGCTGCTGGGGCTGGACGCCTACGAGGCACGGGAGAAAGCGGATACCTTCCGCCGCTACAACCTGAAGATGCTGGAAAATACGCTGGAGAATTACCAGGATACCGAGTTCCGTATCGCCAGCCTGCAGCGGGCTAAGGAAATGCTCAGCGCGGCCATCGAGCAGGATCAGAATCGGTTGGCCCGGGTGCAGCAAACCGGCTGGCGTGGCAGCATTGACGGCAAGGCACCGGAAGACGACGTGGTGGAAGCCAAGGGCTAACGCCGAGGGCGCAGTTCGGCACTGCGCCCTTTTCGCATCAGCTCAGTGCAACCTTGATACCCAGCGCGATCAGCATGCCGCCCAGCAGCTTATCGACCACCTTCTGCGTTTTTTCCAACCCGCGACGCACCGGTCCGCTCTGGAACAAGAACACCAATACTGGCCACCAGACGGCGGACAGGCCCAGGATAATCCCCGCATACCACAGTTTTTCGCCCAGCCCGGAGTCGATCTGCAGCACCTGCGTGAAGACCGCCAGGAAGAACAGCGTGGCTTTGGGGTTGAGCAGATTGCACAGATAACCCTGCACAAAAGCGCTTTTCAGGCTCACCTGCTGCTGCGGCAGGTTACCGACGTTCATCTTGCTGCCCCCGCGCGACAGCAGCGCCTGAATGCCCACCCAGATCAGGTAGACCGCACCGGCGTATTTCAGCACGTTGAACAGCCACGGCGTAGTGGTGATCACCACCGCCAACCCGGCAACGCAGTAAGACATGTGGGTCGCGACGCCACAGATCACCCCGAGGGCGGTCATCATGGCGGCGGGGCGCGGATAGCGAGCGGCATTCTTGATCACCAGGAAAAAGTCTGGGCCGGGCGACAGCATGCCCAGGGCGACAATACCGGCGACGAACAGCGAAGTTTCAAGCATGGTTTTGAGTCTCTGCACAAAAGGCGTAATTGCGCTGATAATAACGCTGCTTCTCCTGATTAGCATCAACCCATTGGGACCCTGTTAGGCAATATGATGAACTTTTATTCAGGGCGCACCACGGGACATTATGAATCAAACCACAACGATCGAAATGCCGGAGCCGCACCGGCAACAGCGTGAAATCACTCGCCTGTGCATTCAATGCGCCTTGCTGCTGTTGCAGCACGGCGCTGAAAGCATGGTGGTGGAACAATTATCGACCCGGCTGGGCATAGCGCTGGGTATGGACAGCGTGGAAAGCTCCATTTCGGCCAACGCGGTGGTGCTGACGACCATCAGCCATGGCGAATGCCTGACCACCACGCGCAAGAACATCGATCGGGGCATCAATATGCAGGTGGTGACCGAGGTACAGCATATCGTCATTCTGGCGGAACATCGGTTGGCGGATGCGCGCGATGTTGCCCGGCGTTTCGAGAAAATTCGCCCGCTGCGCTATCCTCGCTGGCTGGTGGTGGTGATGGTGGGGCTGTCGTGCGGTTGTTTCAGCATGCTCAACGGCGGCGGCGGGGATGCCTTTGTGGTCACCTTTATCGCCAGCGGCGTGGCGATGCTGGTGCGCCAGATGCTCACCGCCCGTCATATGAATCCGCTGATCAACTTTTGCCTGACGGCGTTTGTCGCTACCTCGGTTTCCGGCCTGTTGCTGCGGTTAGCCGCGTTCAGCGACACCTCCAGCGTGGCGATGGCCGCCAGCGTGCTGTTGCTGGTGCCGGGATTCCCGCTGATCAACGCGGTGGCGGACATGTTTAAAGGCCATGTGAATACCGGATTGGCGCGCTGGGCTATGGCCAGTCTGCTGACCTTGGCTACCTGTATCGGGGTGGTGATGGCGATGTCGCTGTGGGATTTGCGGGGGTGGTCATGAGTCTGTTGTGGGCCTTGTTGCTGGAAATGCTGTTGGCGGCGGTGCCGGCGCTGGGTTTCGCCATGGTGTTCAACGTGCCGCTGCGTGCGCTGCGCTACTGCGCCCTGCTCGGCGCGGTGGGCCGGGGTTCGCGCATGTTGATGATACACGGCGGCATGAATATCGAGTGGGCGTCGCTGCTGGCGGCGATTTTGATCGGCATCATCGGCATCTATTGGTCGCGCTGGCTGTTGGCGCACCCGAAGGTCTTTACCGTAGCGGCGGTGATCCCGATGTTCCCCGGTATTTCCGCCTATACCGCGATGATCACGGTGGTGGAGATTTCGCATCTGGGCTATAGCGAAGCCTTGATGGAAACCATGGTCACCAACTTTCTCAAGGCCAGTTTCATCGTTGGCGCGCTATCGATAGGGTTGTCATTGCCGGGGTTATGGCTGTATCGAAAACGTCCAGGGGTATGAAACCCGGCAGCCGTAAAACGCTGGTTATTAGATATACTGATAAGAGCTATCTTATATATTCATCTTGCTTGATTAGCCTATCGACGACAGATAGGCCTTTACGTATAGTGTGAGCAATTTTGCTGCCTACACAGGGTTTAACAATGATTATCAGCCTGATCGCTGCCTTGGCGGCGGATCGCGTTATCGGTATGGAAAACGCCATGCCGTGGCATTTACCGGCAGACTTAGCGTGGTTTAAACGTAACACGCTGAATAAACCGGTCATTATGGGCCGTAAAACGTTCGAGTCCATTGGTCGCCCGCTGCCGGGCCGCCATAACATCGTTTTAAGCAGCCGTCCCGGCAGTGAAGCCGGGGTGACCTGGGCTACGTCTTTGGACGACGCGTTGGCTGCGGCCGGTGATGTGGAAGAAGTCATGGTCATGGGCGGTGGGCATATCTACACCCAGTTCCTGGCGCGTGCTGACCGCATGTATCTGACGCATATCGACGCCGAAGTCGGCGGCGACACCCATTTCCCGGACTACGAGCCGGATGAATGGGAAACCTCGTTCAGCGAATTCCATGATGCTGACGAACTGAACTCCCACAGCTACTGCTTTGAGATTTTAGAACGCCGTTGATTTTCGGGCGTTAGCTACCACCTCCCAAAGGGCGCAAGAGATTGTGCCCTTTGTCGTTTTTGCGCCGTTTAGTTGTAACATTTTCGTCACACTTACTGATTAGTATGAAGCTCAACTTCGAGCGCCCGGCAACTCTGGTGAATCTTGATCGCGGCGCCATCTAAAAAGGAAGCAGACACATGACGAGCAAAATTGAGCAACTGGACGCCGACCGCCTGACCGATCCCACCCGTCGTAAACTGCTGCTCGGCAGCGCAGGCGCTGTTGGCCTGGCGGGATTTCTTGGCGGCGGCATCTGGACGGTTTCCGCCGAGGCGCTGGCCGAGGATTTACCGCCGAACAAGCTGTTGGGCTTTAAAGGCATTGCAGCCTCCACCGCTGACGAAGTGGTGATTGCGCCGGGGTATCGTGCCGAGGTGTTGATCTCCTGGGGGGAGCCGCTGGTGGAGGGCGCCGCCGCATTTGACGCCCAGGGCAACAACAGCGCCGCCGATCAGGAAAAGCAGTTTGGCGACAACAATGACGGCATGAGCTTCTTCCCGATTGATGACAATCACGGTGTGATGGCCATCAACAACGAATACGTGAATGAGCAGTACCTGTTCGCCCACGGCGGCAGCAAGGCCACCAGCCTGGAGGACGTACGTAAATCCCAGGCGGCGCATGGCGTTTCCATCGTGGCGGTGAAGCGCGCCGGCGATAGCCAACGCTGGGAGGTGGAGCGCCCTTCGCGCTATAACCGCCGTATCACCGCCAACACCGAAATGCAGTTCAGCGGCCCGGCCGCCGGCCATCCGCTGCTGCAAACCGCAGCCGATCCCACCGGGCGCAAAGTATTGGGCACTTTCGGGAACTGCGCTAACGGCAAAACGCCCTGGGGCACCTACCTGACCTGCGAAGAGAATTTCGATACCTATTTCGGCACCCATCAGGCCGACTATCAAACTACGGCAGAACAGAAGCGCTATACGCTGAAGGTCAGCGAACCTGAGCGCAACTGGCCGGACTATGATGAGCGCTTTGACGTGACGAAGAACCCGAACGAATTCAACCGCCACGGCTGGATCGTTGAAATCGACCCGATGAACCCTACGTCAACGCCAATCAAACACACTGCGCTGGGCCGCTTCAAGCATGAAAATGCCGCGGTGACCGTTGCTAAAGATGGGCGTCTGGTGGTCTACATGGGTGACGACGAGCGTGGCGAGCATATCTATAAGTACGTCTCGAAAGGCTTGGTTGATATCGCCAATCCGGCCAATAACCGCAGTTTGCTGGATGAAGGCACGTTGCATGTGGCGCAGTTTGACGGTGACGCCGGCGGCACGCCGCTGAAGGGGACGGGGCGCTGGATTGCACTGGAATTCGGTAAAAACGGCCTGACGCCGGAAAACGGCTTCCGTGATGAGGCGGAGGTGTTGATCTTTGCGCGCAAGGCAGCGGCGCAGGTGGGGGCAACCAAAATGGATCGCCCTGAATGGATCGCCGTGAACCCGCATGACGGGCGCGCTTATTGCACGCTGACCAATAACAGCAAGCGCGGCGAAGAAGGGATGCCGCTGAACGCCGCCAACCCGCGGCCGAACAATGTTTACGGCCAGATTATTCGCTGGGATGAGGGCGGTGACGCCACCGCAGCCTCTTTTACCTGGGATATTTATGCGCTGTGCGGCAATCCGATCGCGCACCCGGAAGGGGTCAATCGCGGTACGCCGAACATCACCGCAGATAATACCTTTAACAGCCCGGACGGGTTGGGTTTTGATAAGACCGGGCGCCTGTGGATCCTCACCGACGGTAAGTACAGCAACAAGGGCGATTATGCCGGGCAGGGGAATAACCAAATGCTGGTGGGGGATCCGCTGAGCGGTGAAATCCGCCGATTTATGGTTGGGCCGAAATCGTGCGAGCTGACCGGCATCACTTTCACGCCGGATTACAAGACGATGTTCGTCAACGTGCAGCACCCGGGGGAAGAGGGCGATTCTCATTTCCCGAACAACAGCCCGCGCCCGCGTTCGTCAGTCTTGATGATTACGCGTGAGGATGGCGGGGTGATTGGCGCTTAAGCTTAAACGGAAAAGGCCGGGGCGGCGTCGAACTGCCCCGGTTTTATTATGACGCTGCCAGCGTATTCGCGTTGTCGAGTATATTGCGGCGGTTTGAAGGTTGAGTGAAGTACTGTTGGTCTTCCCAGCGCAACATGGTCAGATCGCCTCCCCAGCAACAGCCGGTATCGAGGCCCACAATGCCTTCTGGCGTGCCCTTACCTTCCAGCGATGCCCAATGACCAAAGATAATGGTGTATTCAGGATCCACTAAACGCGGCAATTCAAACCAGGGTTTCAGCGGCGCAGGGGCGGTGCCCGGCGCATCTTTGCAGATCATGTCGAGCTGGCCATTCGGGAAACAGTAGCGCATGCGCGTCAGGGCATTGGTGCTGAAACGCAGGCGCGCCAACCCACTCAGTTCCGGAGTCCAGTTGTTCGGCATATCGCCGTACATGGCATCCAGGAACAACGGATAGCTGTCGCTGCTCAGTACCGCTTCGACTTCGCGGGCGCACAGTTGGGCGGTTTCAATATCCCACTGCGGCGTGATGCCGGCATGCGCCATCACCAGTTTGAGTTCTTCATCCACCTGCAGCACCGGCTGGCGGCGCAGCCAGTTGATCAGCTCATCGGCATCCGGGGCTTCCAGCAGCGGGGTAATGCGGTCTTTGGGTTTGTTGCGGCTAATACCGGCATAGACGGCCAGCAGATGCAGATCGTGGTTGCCCAACACCATACGCACCGCAGGGCCAAGTGAACGCACGTAGCGCAACACGTCCAGCGAGCCGGGACCGCGGGCGACAAGATCGCCGGTCAGCCACAGTCGGTCGCTTTGAGGATCGAAAGCCACCTGGGCCAATAGCGATTGAAGTTCATCAAAACAGCCATGAACGTCGCCGATAAGATATGTCGACATAGTTAGTGAATCAGTGTTGGGATAGCTAAGCGGAACACGGGAATGGCAGTGCGGAATGGCTGACCCTGATGATCAACCATTTCGTAATGGCCTTCCATGGTACCCAACGGCGTTTCAAGAACCGCGCCGCTGGTATATTGGAATTCACCGCCGGGCTGAATGAGCGGCTGTTCGCCGACCACGCCTTCGCCCTGAACTTCGGTTTGGCGGCCATTGGCGTTGGTGATTAGCCAATAGCGGCCCAGCAGCTGCACGTTGAAACGCCCCAGGTTGCGGATGGTGATGGTATAAGCGAAGACGTAACGTTCTTCTTCAGGTATCGACTGTGATTCCACGTAGATACTTTGTACCTGAATACATACACGGGGCGAATCAATCATGACCACTACTCCTTATTGCTGTGGCGTGGGGTTGGCTGAAAGCCAGTTAGCCAGCTTACAGTATTGCGCCACAGAAATATTCTCTGCTCTTAACGTCGGATCGATACCTAATTCCGTCAACTGCTCTGGGGTGAACAGATCGCCCAGGCTGTTGCGAACGGTTTTCCGGCGTTGGTTGAATGCCTGAGTGGTAATGCGGCTAAGCATACGCACATCACCCACCGGGTTTGGGTTCACCTGGTGCGGCACCAGACGTACCACGGCGGAATCCACTTTCGGCGCCGGCGTGAACGAGGTAGGTGGCACTTCCAGCACCGGAATCACGTTGCAGTAGTACTGCGCCATCACGGTCAAACGCCCATAGGCTTTGCTGTTCGGGCCTGCAACCAGGCGGTTGACTACCTCTTTTTGCAACATAAAGTGCATGTCGCGAATGGCCTGAGTATAGCTGAAAAGGTGGAACATCAGCGGCGTCGAAATGTTATACGGCAGGTTGCCAAACACGCGCAGCGATTGGCCAGCCTGCTCGGCCATCTCGGCGAAATTCACCGTCATGGCATCTTGCTGGTGAATGGTCAGCTTGTCTTTCAGCTGCGGGTGGTTTGCCAGGCGGGCCGCCAGATCGCGGTCCAGCTCAATCACCGTCATGCGGTCCATGCGTGCGCCGACCGGCTCGGTCAGTGCGCCCAGGCCGGGGCCGATCTCGACCACCGCTTCACCCGGCTGAGGGTGAATGGCGGAGACAATGCTATCGATGACAAACTGATCGGTTAAAAAGTTTTGTCCAAAGCGTTTGCGGGCAAAGTGCCCTTGGTGGACTTTATTATTCATTACAATTAATTATCATTTTAATGGCGAGATTCAAGGCCGTTTTGAAACTGCCCGCATCGGCGGTGCCGGTGCCGGCCAGTTCCAGAGCGGTACCGTGGTCGACCGAGGTACGAATAAAAGGCAAACCGAGGGTGATATTTACCGCCCGGCCGAACCCTTGGTATTTTAGCACCGGCAGACCCTGATCGTGATACATCGCCAGCACCGCATCGGCGTGTTGCAGATACTTGGGCTGGAACAGGGTGTCCGCCGGCAGTGGGCCGATAAGAACGATGCCCTCATCGCGCAACGCATCGAGCGCCGGGATGATGGTATCAATCTCTTCGCGCCCCATGTGGCCGCCTTCCCCGGCGTGCGGGTTAAGCCCGCAGACATAAATCTGCGGCTGGGCGATGCCAAATTTGGTTTTCAGATCGTGGTCGAGTATGCGGATGACTTCGAACAGGCTTTGACGAGTGATGGCGCCCGGCACCGCCAATAACGGCAGGTGAGTGGTCGCCAGCGCTACGCGCAGTTCTTCGGTTGCCAGCATCATCACTACGCGTTCGCAACCGCTGCGATCGGCAAAGAATTCGGTATGGCCGATAAAGGGCACGCCGGCGTCGTTGATCACGCCTTTGTTCACCGGGCCGGTAATCAGCGCGGCGAACTCGTCGTTCAGGCAGCCGTCGCAGGCGCGTGCCAGGGTTTCCACCACATAGGCGCTGTTGCCCACGTTCAGCTCGCCCGCGACAACCGGATGGGCGGTAGCTATCGGCAGCACCGTTAGCGTACCTGCACGCTGCGGTTGGGCGGGTTGGCCCGCCTGATAGTCGCGAAGCTGCAACGGCAGATTCAACTGCCGGGCGCGCTCAAGCAACAAGGCCGGATCCGCGCACACCACCAGTTCAACAGGCCAATCCTGTTGCGCCAGCGCTGCCACTAAATCCGGCCCAACCCCGGCAGGCTCGCCGGGGGTGATGACTATGCGATTATTGTTGTGCATTACCGTCAAGGATCTTCACGTAAGCCTGAGCACGTTGTTCCTGCATCCAGGTCTGCGCTTCTTCAGCAAACTTGCGGTTGAACAGCATGCGGTAAGCGCGATCTTTCTGCGCAGCGTCGGTTTTGTCCACCTGGCGGGTATCCAGCAACTGAATCAGGTGCCAGCCGAAGGAGGAGTGCACCGGTTTGCTGACTTCGCCTTTGCTCAGCTTCATTAACGCATCGCGGAAGGCCGGATCGTAAATGTCCGGAGAAGCCCAGCCCAGATCGCCGCCCTGCAACGCAGAACCCGGATCCTGAGACAGCTGTTTGGCTTCGTCAGCAAACTTGGCGTTACCGCTCTTGATGGCTTCGGCTACTGCCTGAAGCTTGGCGCGAGCCTGATCGTCGGTCAGCACCACAGAAGGTTTCAGCAGAATGTGGCGTGCATGAACCTCGGTGACGGACACGGACTGGTTGGCACCGCGGATATCATTCACTTTCAGAATGTGGAAACCGACACCGGAGCGGATCGGGCCGACCACGTCGCCTTTTTTGGCGCTGGCCAGTCTTTCGGCAAACAGGGTAGGGATTTCCTGCAGTTTGCCCCAGCCCATGTTGCCGCCTTTCAGCGCCTGGGAATCGGCAGAATAGGAGATCGCAAGTTTACCGAAATCGGCGCCGCCGTTGATTTCACCCATCAGCTTTTTGGCCAGGGTTTCCGCTTCGTCAACCTGCTGCTGCGACGGGTTTTCCGGCAATGGGATCAGGATATGGCTGATGTTCATCTCGGTATCGCTGCCGTTCTGGGCACCAACCTGTTTTGCCAGTGCGTCGACTTCCTGAGGCAGGATCGTGACGCGACGACGCACTTCGTTGTTGCGCACTTCAGAAATCAGCATTTCCTTGCGGATCTGGGAACGATAGGTGTTGTAGTTCAGTCCTTCGTACGCCAGGCGGCTGCGCATCTGGTCGATGCTCATTTTGTTCTGTGCGGCGATATTGCCGATGGCTTTGTCCAGATCGGCATCGGAAACGGCGATCCCCATTTTCTTGGCCATCTGCAGCTGGATGTTATCCATAATCAGACGTTCGAGGATCTGGTGACGCAGCGTAGCGTCATCCGGCAATTGCTGGCCTGCCTGTTGCGCGTTGAGCTTCACCGACTGCAACAGACTGCTAACGTCGCTCTCAAGCACTACGCCGTTATCCACGACGGCGGCGACTTTATCCACTTCTTGGGGTGCTGCGAACGCGGTATTGGCGCAAACCACCAATCCGAGAATAAGCGTTCTCCAGTTCTTCATACATTTCCCATTCTGTAATCCGCAAATGCGGGTGAAAGTTGTCGTTTTCAAAGTGTTACAAAGTATCAAAACGCACGCTGGTAAGGCAGAATGCCGGAACGCAGCATTTCCGCGGAGCCCAGGCTGTGATCGCTGCTCAGGCCACGCAGTTCGATATTGAATGAAACTTTGTTGTCATAAACGCTGCTTTGGTTGCTGTTGTTCCAGTCGGTGATCTTGCGTTCATAGCCCAGGGTCACCGCCCAGCAGCAGGTGTTGTACTTCAGCCCGAGCAACTGATCGGCGGACTGTTGCGCGCGGGTGTCGTAGTAATAAGCGCCCACGATTGACCAGCGATCGACAATCGGCCAACTGCCGGTTACGCCCACCTGAGAGATCCCGTCCTGATAGGCTGGAACCTGCCTGGTGTTCAGCGCCGTCTGGATATATTCCGGCGTTGCGTAGCGGTAGTTCAACTGCAGAACGCGTTCAGCGTCCTGGCGGTACTCCAGCACGCCGTTGCCCAATGAGATGCTGTTCAGGCGCGTATCATACTGCAGCCCGCCACGCAGTCCCCAACGATCGTCAATCTTCCAATAGGTATCGCCAGCCCAAGCCAGGCTGCCGGTATTATCGTTGTTGTCGTAGTTCGTCGTCTGGTCACCGGTACGTGAACGGCTGAAGTAGTAGATTTGACCCACGGAAGCGTTAAAACGTTCAACCAGCGCGTCATCATAAATTCGCGTGGTTAAACCGGTGGATACACGGTTCTGCGAGGCGATGCGATCCAGGCCGCTGTAAGTGCGGTCGCGGAACAGCCCGGAGTAGTCGGTCTGCAGCAGCGTGGTGTCGTAGGTATAGATGTTGCTTTGGTCGCGATAGGGCACGTACAGGTACTGGAAGCGCGGTTCGAGGGTCTGGGTAGCGCCTTCGTTCCAGATCATCGGGCGCTCGAACACCAGCTTGCCGTCGACCTTGAACTGCGGTAGCACACGGTTGACCGAGTCTTGCAGGTCTGGCGCGTCGTTGCCGTTGCGGCTCTTGTAGTTGTTGGCAAAGCCGTCAGGAATATCCTGCTGATAATGGGTGGCCAGCAGTTTGGCTTCAGTGTTCAGGCTGGCCCAACCGTTGGTCAACGGTAGATTGAGCGTCGGCTCCAGGTGCAAACGGGTCGCATCCGGGCTGTAGGGGTTAACGCTGGTGAACTTGGCCGCCTGGCCGTAAATACGCAAATCGAACGGGCCAAGATCGTTTTTATAGTAGTTCAGGTCCAGTTGCGGCTGAACTTTGTACGAATCCGATTGGCTGCGGTCGGTGCCGTCATAGATCTGGAACTGCTTGGAGCTTAAGGTGGCATCCCAGTTGTCGATGGCATAGCCGACGCTGAATTTCTGCGTTGCGTAACCGTCGGTGGTAGAGCCGTATTTTGAGTCCAGATCGGTAAAGTATTTGGAGTCGCTGACTTTGGTGTAATCAACGTTAAAACGCCACACCTGATCCATCACGCCGTTGTGATTCCAGTAGAACAACCAGCGGGTACTGTCGTCAGGGTTGTCCTTGCTGTATTCCTTGTCATCCGGCAACCAGTCGAACTCCATCAGGCCCAGGCCGGGCTGCACCAGATAGCGGAATTCGTTCTGCCACTGCAGGCCACGTTTGGACATGTAGTGCGGTGTGATGGTGGCGTCGAAGTTTGGCGCGATGTTCCAGTAATACGGCAACATGAACTCAAAGCCATTGTTGCTGCCGTATTTTGCATTCGGGATCAGGAAACCGGAGCGGCGTTTATCGCCGACCGGCAATTGCAGGTACGGGCTGTAAAACACCGGTACGCCACCGATTTTGAAGCGGGCGTTCCAGACTTCGGCCACCTGCTCTTCGCGGTCGTGGATCACTTCTGAACCGACGACGCTCCAGCTGTTGTCGCCAGGCAAACAAGAGGTAAAGGTGCCGTTTTCCAGAATGGTGTAACGGTTGGCGCCGCGCATCTTCATTTTGTCGGCGTCGCCACGCCCCTGACGGCCTACCATTTGGTAGTCGCCTTCATAGACGTCGGTATCTTTGTTGTTCAGGTTTGACCAGGCTTTCGGGCCTTTCAGCTTGATCTGATTGTCGCTGTAGTGCACGTCACCGGTCGCAGTCACGGTGCGTACCGGTTCGGTCTGCCCCGGATTTTGCGTCTGGTTCAGTTCCACTTGCTTGGCGGTCAGGGTGCTGTTGCCTTGTTCAATATTCACGTTGCCGGTGAACAGGGCGCTTTTCGGATAGTCTGCTTTAGAGTCATCCGCATGGATAGTGACAGGCAGGCTGTTCGGGTCGCCGCTGACCAGCGGTTTGTCATAAACAGGGACGCCAAGCATACATTGCTCGGCCAGATCAGCCAGCGCGTGCTGACTGTAGAGTGCCGTCCAAATCATTGTGGCCAGCAGTGTTGGGAAACTTTTTTTCATACGCGGTTTTGGTGTTCCGTCATCAGAGGCGTCATGTCCGGCAAACGGTCAGAGACTATATCACTCATCTGCGTTGCGCTAGTGTTAAATCCTGCCGTTTACTTGCGTCGTCGTTAGGCGCAAAGATAAATGACAGGTATGATAATCCAAATCCTGGGAAAAATCGCCTTAACCCTTATCTAAGACACAAGGGAGCCGGCGGCTTTCGGCATGATAATTGAGGAGTATATGCAGTATTGGGGAAAACTGCTCGGGGTCATCGTTGCCATTTGGTCTGGCGCGGGATTCTGGGGTGTAGTTTTGGGGCTGATTGTCGGTCATATGATCGACACTGCGCGCAGCAACAAGCGCAGTCGGGGCTTTTTCGCCGATCAGCAAACGCGGCAAACGCTGTTTTTCCGCACCACTTTTCAGGTGATGGGTCACCTGACCAAATCAAAAGGGCGCGTTACCGAGGCGGATATTCAGATCGCCAGCCTGTTTATGGATCGTCTGCAACTGCACGGCGAAGCCCGTACGGCGGCGCAGCAGGCGTTTCGCGAAGGCAAACAGAGCCAGTTCCCGCTGAGAGAGACGCTGCAGCAGTTCCGCAGCATCTGTTTCGGGCGTTTTGACCTGATTCGGATGTTTCTGGAAATTCAAATCCAGGCAGCGTTTGCCGACGGCTCGCTGCATCCGAACGAACGTCAGGTGCTGTATGTGATCGCTGAAGAGCTGGGCATTTCACGCGCGCAGTTCGATCAGTTCCTCAGCATGATGGAAGGCGGGCGCCAGTTTGGCGGCGGCCAGCAGGGCGGCTATCAGCAAGCGCAACGCGGGCCAACGCTGGAGGATGCCTGCAAAGTGCTGGGCGTCAGCAGCAGTGACGACGCTACCACCATCAAGCGCGCCTACCGCAAGCTGATGAGCGAACACCATCCGGATAAACTGGTGGCGAAAGGTTTGCCGCCGGAAATGATGGAAATGGCCAAGCAGAAAGCGCAGGAGATTCAGGCGGCGTATGACCTGATCAAGCGCGAGAAAGGCTTCAAATAACTATACCCGTCATACTTGACGCTGCCTCTTTGTTGGTTGCGCCTGCTCACCCTGGTCACATAGTTGGCTATGTTCCCGGGGATTTCCAGGCTTGCCGCCTCGATGCAACGCCAATTATTTAGGGTATAGATTCGTCATACTTCGAGCCGCAGGGGCCCAGCATGCTGGGCCCGTTTTAAATGCGATTCAGAAATCCGGCTCGGCGCGGAAATGCATCGGCGTCAGGAATGCCGGATGGGTGATGCGCAGTTCCTGCGCATGCAGTTGCAATCGCGGCGCCATTGCCTTGGCTTCGGGGTGCGCATAGAACCCGTCGCCGAGGATCGGGTGGCCCAGCGCCAGCATATGCACACGCAACTGGTGAGAGCGGCCGGTGATCGGCGTCAGTTTTACCCGCGTACTGCCATCGGCATCGCGCGACAACACCAGATACTCGGTTTGCGCCGCTTTGCCGGTTTCGAAACACACCTTCTGCAGCGGCCGGTTCGGCCAGTCGCAAATCAGCGGTAAATCCACCACCCCTTCATCGTGCTCCAGATGGCCCCATACGCGGGCGATATAGCATTTCTTCGGCTCGCGATCGCGGAACTGACGTTTGAGCTCACGCTCTGCGGCCTTGTTCAGCGCCACCACAATCACCCCGCTGGTTGCCATATCCAGACGATGCACCGATTCGGCGGCCGGAAAGTCCGCCTGAATGCGCGTCATCAGGCTGTCTTTGTTTTCCGGCGCGCGGCCGGGCACCGACAGCAGGCCGCTAGCCTTGTTGACCACGATAATGTGCTCATCCTGATACAGAATATGCATCGGGTCCTGAGGGGGATTGTAGGGTTCCATCTTGGCTCCGCTGAAAGTGACCGTACGGGGAACCGGAGTTCCCCGTAACGCAGGTTACTGGTGAGTGACCACCACCAGACGGATAGCGTCCAGACGCCATCCCGCTTCATTCAGGTTGACCAGCACCTGTTTACGGTTGAACTCCAGCGCTTCCACTTCGTCATCACGGATGTTCGGGTTAACCGCCTTCAGCGCTTCCAGACGCGCCAGTTCGGTGCTCAGCTTGTCGTCCGCTTCCTGTTTCGCCTGTTCAATCAGCGCGCGCGCCTGGTCTTCAACCAGGTTTTCCGCCTGTTGCAGCATGGCGTGTACGTCCTGCTGTACGGCGTTGACCAGCTTGCTGGAGGTATGGCGGTTGACCGCGTTCAACTGGCGGTTGAAGCTTTCGAATTCGACCTGCGCCGCCAGGTTGGTGCCTTTGCGGTCCATCAGCATGCGGATTGGCGTCGGTGGCAGGAAGCGGGTCAGTTGCAGGTGTTTCGGCGCCTGCGCCTCCACCACGTACACCAGTTCGACCAGCAAGGTGCCGACCGGCAGCGCCTTGTTTTTCAACAGAGACACCGCACAGCTGCCGGTATCGCCGGACAGGATCAGGTCCAGGCCGTTACGGATGATTGGGTGTTCCCAACTGACGAACTGCGCGTCTTCACGCGACAGCGCCTGCTCGCGATCGAAGGTGACGGTGCAGCCGTCTTGCGGCAGGCCAGGGAAGTCCGGTACCAGCATGTGATCGGACGGCGTCAGCACAATCAGGTTGTCGCTGCGATCGTCCTGGTTGATGCCGACGATGTCGAACAGGTTAAGCGCAAAGCCCACCAGATTGACGTCGTTGTCCTGATTGGCGATGGCCTCCGCCAGTGCCTGAGCTTTCTCGCCGCCGTTGGAGTGCATTTCCAGCAGGCGATCGCGGCCCTGCTCCAGTTGCGCCTTGAGGTGGTCGTGCTGTTGGCGGCAAGCGTGAATGAATTCGTCCAGCCCTGCATGTTCGGTCGGCGTAGCCAGGAAGCCAATCAACTGCTCATAGCCGCTGTCATAAATGGTGCGGCCGGTCGGGCAGGTGTGCTCAAAGGCATCCAGCCCTTCATGGAACCAACGAACCAGCACCGCCTGAGCGGTGTTTTCCAGGTACGGCACCATGATTTCAATTTCATGCATCTGGCCGATACGGTCCAGACGGCCGATACGCTGCTCCAGCAGATCCGGGTTGAACGGCAGGTCGAACATGACCAGGTGGCTGGCGAACTGGAAGTTACGGCCTTCGGAACCGATCTCCGAGCACAGCAACACCTGGGCGCCGTCTTCTTCTGAGGCGAAGTAGGCGGCGGCGCGGTCACGCTCGATAATCGACAGCCCTTCGTGGAACACCGCAGCGCGGATCGCTTCACGCTCACGCAGCACCTGTTCCAGTTGCAGCGCGGTGTCGGCCTTGGCGCAGATCACCAGCACTTTCTTATCGCGGTTGGCGACCAGGTAGTCCAGCAGCCACTCTACGCGCGGATCAAAGTTCCACCAGGTGGCGTTCTCGCCTTCGAACTCCTGGTAGATTTGCTCCGGGTACAGCATGTCGCGCGCGCGTGCTTCAACCGTTTTCTTCGCCCCCATGATGCCGGACACTTTGATGGCGGTCTGGTACTGGGTCGGCAGCTGCAGCTTGATTTGGTGCAGATTGCGGTGCGGGAAGCCTTTAACGCCGTTGCGGGTGTTGCGGAACAGCACGCGGCTGGTGCCGTGGCGATCCATCAGCATGGTGACCAGTTCCTGGCGCGCCTGCTCTGCACCCTCGGCGTCGCTATTGGCGGCCTTCAGCAGCGGTTCGATGTCCTGCTCGTCGATCAGTTCGCCCAGCATGTTCAGCTTGTCATCGGCCAGACGCTCGCCGCTCAGCAACAGGGTGACGGCATCGGCGACCGGGCGGTATTTTTGCTGTTCGCTGACGAATTCTTGGTAATCGTGGAAACGGCTCGGATCCAACAGGCGCAGACGGGCGAAGTGGCTTTGCTGGCCAAGCTGCTCCGGGGTTGCGGTCAGCAGCAGTACGCCAGGGATGTGTTCCGCCAGTTGTTCGATGACCTGGTATTCGCGGCTCGGCGCGTCTTCGCTCCAGGCCAGGTGGTGGGCTTCATCGACCACCAGCAGATCCCACTGGGCGTCCGCCAGCTCTTCCAGGCGCTGCTTGTTGCGGCGCACGAAGTCCAGTGAGCAGATCACCAACTGTTCGGTTTCAAACGGATTGCTGCTGTCGAGTTTGGCTTCCGAATAACGGCTGTCGTCGAACAGCGAGAAATAGAGGTTGAAGCGGCGCATCATTTCGACCAGCCACTGGTGTTGAAGCGTTTCCGGCACCACGATCAGTACGCGCTCGGCGCGGCCCGCCAGCAGTTGCTGATGGATGATCATCCCGGCTTCGATGGTTTTCCCCAGACCGACCTCATCCGCCAGCAGTACGCGCGGCGCATGGCGCTGCCCGACTTCATAAGCGATGTGCAACTGGTGGGGGATCAGGCTGGCCCGCATGCCGCGCAGGCCGGCGAACGGCAGGCGATACTGCTCGCTCTGGTATTTACGCGCGCGAAAACGCAGGGCGAAGCGATCCATACGGTCGATCTGGCCGGCAAACAGACGGTCCTGCGGCTTGCTGAAGGTCAGTTTGCTGTCCAACAGCACTTCGCGCATCGCCACGCCGCTTTCCTGGGTGTCCAGGCGGGTGCCGATATAGGTCAGCAGGCCGTTATCCTCTTTGACCTCTTCTACCTGCAGCTCCCACCCTTCGTGGTTACTGATGGTGTCGCCCGGATTGAACATCACGCGGGTGATTGGCGAGTCACTTCTGGCATAGAGGCGGTTTTCACCGGTGGCGGGGAAAAGCAGGGTAACCATGCGCACATCCAGCGCCACGACGGTTCCCAGACCTAATTCGCTTTCCGTATCGCTGATCCAGCGTTGACCAAGTGTAAAAGGCATATGTTGTTGGCTCGATTCTTTTTAAGTAAGTCTTGTTACCGGGCGGGAAGGGCCGCGGCACCTGTATCAAACGTTTGCTAATCCCGGTTTATTTTAATTTGACGGGCAATAGCTGTTCACGCCATGCGGGCGTCGCGAGACGGCATGGGCGCAGCGTGGTTCAGAATTTGGGAAGGGCGCTATGGTAATGGAAGGCGGCGCGTTCGTCACCTGCAAAACCCGATGATTTTTCTTAACCCTTCGCCAAAGCCCGCATGGCGGGCGCAATGTCAGAATAGCCCCATCTGCCCGGTGACCAGCGTGGTAAAATCGTCATGCAGAAAAGGGAGTATAGCGTCTGCCACCGGTTGCAACTGGCGGTCCAGATAATGCTGGTAATCAATCGCCGATTGCTGGGTCTCCAGGGGTTCCGGCCCAGCCACTGTCATGACGTAGCTGATCCAGCCGCCGCTCTGATATTGCAGCGGCCGCCCCTGTTGACGATTATAGTCGTCGGCGATACGGGCTGCGCGGACATGCGGCGGCACGTTGCGCTGATACTCTTCCAGTTTCCTGCGCAGGCGCTTGCGGTAGACCAGCCGATCGTCAAAGTCGCCGTTAAGCGTTTTGCTGACGTATTCACGCACAAAATCCTGATACGGCTGCTGTTTGAATATGCGCTGGTACAGCAACTGCTGGAACTGTTGCGCCAGCGGCGTCCAGTCGGTACGCACCGTTTCCAGCCCTTTGTAGACCATTTCTTCGCTGCCGTCGGCTTTGACGATCAGCCCGGCATAGCGCTTTTTGCTGCCCTGCTCGGCGCCGCGGATGGTGGGCATCAGGAAGCGCGAGTAATGGGTTTCAAACTCCAACTCCAGCGCGTTCTCCAGCCCGAATTGCTGCTGAAGATGCTGCTGCCACCAGTGGTTAACCTGTTGCACCAGCGCCCTGCCAATCTGCGCCGCCTGCTGTTCGCTGTGTGGCTGTTTCAGCCAGACGAAGGTGGAATCGGTGTCGCCGTAGATCACCTGATAGCCCTGTGCCTCGATCAGTTCGCGTGTCTGGCGCATGATCTCATGGCCGCGCAGAGTGATCGACGACGCCAGGCGGGGATCGAAAAAGCGACAGCCGCTCGATCCCAACACGCCGTACAGCGCGTTCATGATGATTTTTAAAGCCTGGGATAACGGCTTGTTCTGTTGGCGCTTTGCCGCTTCGCGTCCTTGCCAGATTTGTTCGACGATCGCCGGCAGGCAGTGTTTGCCGCGCGAGAAACGCGCGTGGCGAAAACCGGGTACCGAATCGGCATCGCTTGGGTGCTGCATGCCTTCCACCAGCCCGACCGGATCGATCAGGAAGGTGCGGATGATCGACGGGTACAGGCTTTTGTAATCCAGCACCAGCACCGAATCATACAGGCCGGGTTGGGAATCCATGACAAAGCCGCCGGGGCTGTGTTCCTCCGGCTGCTCGCCGAGGTTGGGCGCCACAAAGCCCAGCCGGTGCATGCGCGGCATATACAGGTTACTGAACGCGGCCACCGAGCCGCCGCTGCGGTCCGTCGCCAGCCCGGTGACGGTCGCTCGCTCCAGCAAGAAGGTCAGCAGCTCGGCTTTGGCGAAAATCCGCGTGACCAACTCGCAGTCCTTCAGGTTGTAGCGCGCCAGCGCCGGTTTGTCTTCGGCGAAGCGCCGATCGATTTCCGCCATCCGTTGGTAAGGGTTATCGATGGATTTACCTTCTCCCAGCAGCGCCTGCGCTACGTATTCCAGGCTGAAAGAAGGGAAGTTCCAGGTGGCGGATTTCAACGCTTCTATACCGTCGATAATCAGCCGCCCGGCGGCAGAGGCGAAAAAGTGATTTTGCTTGAAGCCGTGCTCGCGCCACTCCAGCAGGTTGCCGCCACGGCCCAGCCGCAGAGGGATTTGATAGCGCTCGGCGTGTTTTTGCAGTACGCGCAAATCGAACTGCACCAGGTTCCAGCCGATGATGGCGTCCGGATCGTGCCGTTCCAGCCACTGATTCAGCCGCTCCAGCATCTGTGGACGGCTGGTGCAGTATTCCAGCTCGAAATCCAGCGGTTCATTGCCGCCGTTGACCGGCCCCAGCATGTACACCTGGCGTTGGCCGCAACCTTCCAGCGCGATTGAATACAGCTCGCCGTGGGCGGTGGTTTCAATGTCCAGCGAGACCATTTTCAGCGTCGGGCGATAATCCGGCGCCGGTTTCATCTGGCCGTCGAGCAGTGGGCCGCTGCCGTTGGGCCGGCCGCTGAACCACACCGGCGCAGTGATAAAACGCTCCATCAGGTAGCGTTCCGGCGGGCGGATATCGGCTTCGTAGACAGTGATGCCGCCGTCTTTCAGCAGCTTTTCCAGTTTGATCAATTGACGGTGCTGACGGCAATACAGCCCCAGCACCGGGCGGTGATGGAAATCGGTCAGCGGCAGGGTTTTCAGCTCCAGTTGCCGCTCTTCACGCAGCAACAGCTCAGCGCGCTGGCGCTGTTCGGCGGGGATAAAGGCCACGGAGGTTTGCGGAGGCAGGCGAAGTTGCTGCGGCCCGTGGTCGGTCGCCAGCCAGAACTCCACCTCGGTACCTGCGGGCGTATCGCGCCAGTGGCGGGTGAGCAGAAAACCCTGTTGGAGTGACATCACGCGGTTCCTGAGAAGCTAAACTGAAAGGGGATAGGCATAAGTTACAGTATGGGTTTTTATACAGTGTTTGTCCATTGCCGGGCGGTTCCGCTAAAAACGCATACAATTCATCGGTTGACTCACCTCCGGCCGCACCGGACAATCCCACGCCCACGCGCTTTTGATAACGAGTAGAGGTTTATGGAAGCCTATTTGCAGCATTTGATCACCCAGTCATTGGCTTTCACTCTGATGGTCGTCATGTTTGTCGCGTTCCTGGAATCGCTGGCACTGGTGGGGTTGCTGTTGCCGGGAACGGTAATGATGGCCAGCATCGGCGCGCTGATCGGCAGCGGCCAGGTGGATTTTTATTACGCCTGGGGGGCGGGGATCCTCGGTTGCCTGCTGGGGGATTGGATCTCGTACTTTATCGGCCGTGCTTTCAAGGGGCCACTGCACCGCTGGTCATTTCTAAAAAAGAACAAGGCGATGCTGGACAAGACCGAGCACGCGCTGCATCAACACAGTATGGCGACCATTCTGATTGGCCGTTTTGTCGGCCCGACGCGCCCGCTGGTGCCGATGGTGGCCGGGATGCTCGATCTGCCGCCGTACAAATTCGCCCTGCCTAACATTGTCGGCTGCATCACCTGGCCGCCGGTCTATTTCTTCCCGGGTATTCTGGCCGGTGTGGCGATAGACATTCCTGCCAGCGCCAACAGCGCGTTATTCAAATGGTTGCTGTTTGCGGTGGTGGTGCTGATTTGGCTGGCCGCCTGGTTGAGCTGGCGTTGGTGGCGTGAAGGCAAGCGCAGTGCCGATCGGCTGAGCACCTGGCTGCCGCCGGTGCGGTTGCGGATGGCTTGCGTGCTGAGTTGGGTGCTGGCGTTCGGTACCTTTTACTCCCTATACCAACAGCCGTTGATGCCGGTGTATCGGCATCTGCTGTGGAAGGTGCTGGCCGGCTGATGTCGGACAGCAAATTTTATCCCCTATGGATTTCATGCGACAGCTAGGCGGCAAGAACCTAAACTCCCGGAGCTTACTTAGGTAAGTGACTGGGGTTTAGGGACGCAGCCAACAACGCTGCCGCTTGAAATACGACGGGGATATCATTATTGGAAGAACGTTTCCAACTGTTCAAACACCCGCACATCTTCGCTGTGGCGTTTCACCTGCAGCACGTCCTCGAGTTTTTCTACCTGGCTGATCATTTGCACCAGCCGTTGATCGTCCGCCACCAATAGCCAGATGCGGCTCTGCTTGCCGTCTTTCAGCGGCATGCACAGAATGCCTTCCACGTTGAAGGCGCGGCGCGCAAACAGACCGCACACGTGCGACATCACGCCGGGATGGTTGCGGACCGACAGCTCAAGGATCACCTGTGGATTATTGTGTTGTTCTGACATGGCTTATTCTCCAATCATGTCGATGTTGGCGGCGCCCGGCGGCACCATCGGGAAGACTTTTTCATTGATATCGATCAGCGCGTGGATCAGGCACGGGCCAGGGCGTTGGATCGCCTCGGCCAGCGCGGTCTGCGGATCTTCTGCGGCGTTCAGATCGCAGGTGTCCAGCCCGAAACCAGCGGCAATTTTGATAAAATCGGTGCGTTTCGGGTAGGCGGCGGCAAAGATGCGCTGCTGGTAGAACAGGGTTTGCTGCTGATGCACCAGCCCCAGCGCCTGATTGTTCATCAGGATAATCTTCACGTCCAAATTGTGCTCGACGGCAGTCGCCATTTCCTGAATGTTCATCATCAGGCTGCCGTCGCCGGAGAAGCACAGTACCTTGCGCTGCGGTTCGGCCAGTGCTGCGCCGATAGCCGCCGGCAGGCCGAAGCCCATGGTGCCCAGGCCGCCGGAGGTCAGCCACTGGCGCGGCCGGCTGAGTGGATAGGCTTGCGCCACCCACATCTGATGCTGGCCCACGTCGGTGGTGATGATGGCGCTTTCATCCACGCAGCGCGCGGCGGCCAGCACCAGCCCATAGTGGCTCAGCGGATCTTCGGCGTTCGGCATGCTGAACGGGAACTCGCGTTTCAGGCCGTTGACGGTGTCCAGCCACTCGCTGCGCGGCTGCGCTTCAATCTGTGGCAACAGTTGTTGCAGCACCTGGCCGACGTCGGCATGAATGGCAATATTCGCTTGCTTCACCTTGCCCAGTTCGGCGCGATCGATATCCACGTGAATGATGCTGGCGTTAGGGCAGAACTGTTCGGTTTTGCCAATCGCCCGATCGTCAAAGCGTGCGCCCAATACGATCAGCAGATCGGCTTCCTGCAGAATAAAGTTGGTGCTGCGGGCCGCATGCATCCCCAGCATGCCCAGTGACAGCGGATGCTGCACCGGCATGGCACCCAGCGCCATCAGCGTCATGGTGGTCGGCAGGTTGGCGCGTTCGGCCAGCTCAATCGCTTGTTGGTAGGCGTTGGCGCAGATAATGCCGCCACCCAGATACAGCACCGGGCGCTTGGCCTGGTTGATCATTGCGGCGGCTTGCGCCACTGCTGCGGCTTCAAAGGCCGGCGCTGCGTCAGGCACTGCGACGGGCGGCAGTTCATCCAGACTGATCACCGCCGTTTGTACGTCTTTCGGCACGTCAATCCATACCGGGCCGGGGCGACCGGATTCGGCGATGCGGAATGCGTCGCAGATCACCTGCGGCAGTTCGCGGATGTCGCGCACCAGGTGGTTGTGTTTGGTGATGGGAATCGAGATGCCGTAGGTATCCACTTCCTGGAAGGCGTCGGTGCCAATCATTGAAGAGGGCACCTGGCCGGTGATGCACACCAGCGGGATGGAATCGAGTTTGGCGTCGGCGATGGCGGTGACCAGATTGGTCGCCCCCGGCCCGCTGGAGGCGATGCAGACCGCCGCCTTGCCGTTGGCGCGCGCCATGCCCTGCGCCATAAAGCCCGCGCCCTGTTCGTGGCGTGCCAGCACGTGGTGAATGCGGGTGCTTTGGCTCAGCGCGTCATACAGCGGCAGTGCTGCGCCGCCGGGAATGCCGGCTACGGTGGTGATGCCCTGGCGCTCCAGCAAATGAACGATCAGTTCTGCGCCGGTGAAGCGTTGGCCTTGATGTGGCGTGCCCGAAATTGCCATGTTCCTATCCTTTCTCAGGGCCGGTTCGCTTTTCTGGGCAGGGGGCTAAAACAAGAAACCCCGCCCGGTTTGCGCCGGCGGGGTTTGGGAATCGATGCGTTGATTCGGACCCTACGGCGCATTGCCGACGACCACCACCACACGCACGACGACCATCACCGCGGCTGGTAGCGCGGTAACTAGTAGGGTCGAAGTCAGCGAGGATGCGATCACAGGGAACCTTATCATCAATAATAAAAGTCAGGTTTTTATAAAACCACAGGCGAAAAATTCGCACAACAGGTTTATTCGTCCAGCATAAAAAACGCGCTGCAGATCACGGTTTGTGCGAAATGCCCAGCACCCGGGCTTCCGGCGCGCTGCCGTCCAGTAGTGCCTGCGTGGAGCCGTCGTAATAAATCCGCCCGTCGACCACCAACAGGGTGCGCGGCGCGATGCGTGCGGCGTCATCCAGGTTGTGCGACACCATCAGCAGCGTCAGGTTGCGTTGGTCGCAAACCTCTTGCAACAGTTGCAGCATCTCATTGCGCAGCGCGGGGTCGAGCGCCGAGAACGGCTCGTCGAGCAGCAGAATGGGCTGCTGGCGAATCAGGCAACGAGCCAGGGCTGCGCGCTGGCGCTGGCCACCGGAAAGCTGCGACGGCAGGCGTTGCAGATGCTCTTCCAACCCCACCTGGCGGGCAATCTGCGCCAACTGTTGTTGCTGGTCCGCGTTCAGCCGTAGCCCGGGGTCAAGGCCCAATCCGATGTTCTGCGCTACCTTCAGGTGGGCGAACAGGTTGTTTTCCTGAAACAGCATCGAGACCGGCCTTTTGGCCGGCGGCGTGCCGGTGTGGTCGCTACCGTTCAGCAGCAGCTTGCCGCTGGCGGCCGGCAGGAAACCGGCGATCAGGCTGAGCAGGGTGCTTTTACCCGCGCCGCTGGGGCCGAGCACCGCGACACGTTCGCCCGGCTGGATACGCAGGTCAAAGCGCATCGGCAGGTGTTCATACAGATAGGTCAGTTTTTCAAGCGTCAGCATATGTCCTTCATCTTTCAAGTTGCCGCTGTGTTGGCTTTCTTCACTTATCCCAGTCACTTAGTGGACTAAGCCCCTGGGAATTCGCTCAGTCGCCGCCTTGCTGCAGCTTGAAATCTATTGGGCAGAGCGCCCCGGTAAGCGTTCGATCAGGGTAAACAGCAGGAAGCACAGCAGCAGAAGCAACAGTGCGGTGACCGCGCCGTCATTGCTGCGATAGGCGCCGATCTGCTGATACAGGTAAAAAGGCAGAGTACGGAACTGCTCGTTGCCAAACAGGGCAACCACGCCGAAATCGCCGATCGACAGTACGCAGGCGAAAGCCAGCGCCTGCGCCAGCGGGCGGCGCAGCGCTTTCAGCTCGATCCAGCGCAGCCGCTGCCAGCCGTGCATACCCAGCGACAGGCACAGCGGGTTGTAACGCTCGGCCAGGTCTCGCATCGGGTTTTCCAACACCTTCAGGGCGTAGGGTACCGCCATCAGCGCATTGGTGAGGATCACCAACGCATAGGGCGATTGCGGCAACCCGACAGTATCGCTCAACAGCAGGAAGAAACCGGTGGCCAGTACGATCCCCGGCATCGCCAGAATCACCATGCCGCTCAGTTCAAGCGTTTGGCCCCAGCGTAGCCGCTGTTGCAGCTTCAGTTCACGGCTGCTCCACAGCAGCATCATGGTCAACACCACGCACAACGCGCCGGCCCCGAGCGCGATACGCAGTGACGTGAACAACGCTTGCCACAGCACCTGCTGTTGCAGGACGTTGACCATCGTCTGATTGGCGCCATCGGCAATCACCGCCAGCAGCGGGGGCAGCAGCAACAGCAGGGCGGCGGCGATCAGCAGAAAATCGCTGGCGCGACGCCACAGGCTGTCTTCGGGATTGCGCCAGATGTGGGCCTGGGTACTGCCGACCGGCAGCGCCTGGCTCAGCCGCTGGCTGAGCACTACCAGGCCCAGACAGCACGCCAACTGGATCAGCGCCAGCAGGGCGGCGCGGCTGAGATCGTAGTCATAGCTGAGTGCCTGGTAGATCGCCAGTTCTATGGTGGTGGCCTGCGGCCCGCCGCCCAGTGACAGCACGGTGGCGAAGCTGGCGAAACAGAGCATGAAGATCAGCGCGCCGCTCGGCAGGATTTGGCGGCGCAACGCCGGCCACTCGACGAAGCGGAACTGTTGCCAGCCGTTCATGCCGAGCTGAGCCGCCAGTTGGCGCTGTTCGACCGGAATGTTTTCCAACGCCTGCAGCAGCAGGCGGGCGGCCAGCGGCAGATTGAAAAACATATGCGCCAGCAGGATGCCTTGCAGACCATAGGGGGAAAAACTGTAGTTGATGCCGAGCCAGCCGCACAGCAATGCCAGCCAGCCCTGCCGGCCATACACGCTGAGCAGGCCGAACACCGCCACCAATACCGGCAGCACCAGCGTCATGGCGCACAGCCGCAGCAGCAACAGCCGGCCGGGAAAGCGGCGGCGATACAGCGCGCGGGCCAGCGCGATGGCGGGTAGCACCGAGATCAGCGCGGACAGCAACGCCTGCCAGAAGGTAAAGCGGACTACGTGCCACAGGTAGCTGTCCTGCCACAGGCCACGCCAATCGCTTTCCGGTGCGTGCCGCCACAGCGAGCCCATCGCCAGCGCGGCGACGGTCAGGATCAGGCCGGCGGCCAGCAGCCCCGGCCAGAGCCAGTGCGGGATCAGCGGCTGACGGCGGTTTGCCATGCCCGGATCCAGCTACCGCGTTGTTTGGCGACCTCTTCGGCGCTGTATTGCAGCGCGGTCTGGGGTACGGTCATTTGCTCAAAACCGGCCGGCAGTTGAGTCTTGATCACCGGGTACATCCAGTTACCGGTTGGAATGGTGTTCTGGAACGCCGGGGTCACCATAAACTGCATGAAGCGCTCCGCCAGCTCAGGCTGCTTGCTGGCCTTGAGCTTGCCTGCCACTTCAACCTGCAGATAATGGCCCTCGCTGAAGTTGGCCGCGGCGTAGCTGTCTTTCTTCTCTTCGATCAGATGATAAGCCGGGGAGGTGGTGTAGCTGAGCACCAGATCGCCTTCGCCTTTCAGGAACAGGCCGTAGGCTTCACTCCAACCCTTGGTGACGGTGACGGTTTTCTTCGCCAGTTTCTGCCAGGCTTCCGGCGCTTTATCGCCAAACACTTTCTGCATCCACAGCAGCAGGCCCAGGCCTGGGGTGCTGGTGCGCGGATCTTCGTAGATCACCTTCCAGTTTTGATCGCCGTTGACCAGTTCCTGCAGGCTCTTTGGTGGGTTCTTCAGCTTTTCTTTGTTGTAAACGAAGGCAAAGTAGCCGTAGTCATAAGGCACGAAGGTTTTATCCTGCCAGCCGCCCGGCACGCTCAGTTTGGCGCCGTCAACGCGGCTTGGCGCGAATAAACCCGTTTGTTGCGCGGCCTGCAGCAGGTTGTTGTCCAGCCCCAGCACCACGTCGGCGGTGCTGTTTTTCCCTTCCATGCGCAGGCGGTTAAGCAGCGAAACGCCGTCTTCCAGCGCGACGAATTTCAGCTCGCAGTTGCAGTCTGCTTCAAATGCTTTTTTCACCGCCGGGCCTGGGCCCCAGTCGGCCGCGAAGGAATCATAGGTGTAGACCGTCAACGTGGGCTTGGCAAACGCCGGTGCGGCGCACAACAACAGTAATAAGGGCAGGCTTTTTTTGACCACTTTGCACTCCTGAAAGATAAGGGGGCAAAGGTATCTGAGGGCGAGGTGATTACACCGGGTCGCTATGCTCAAATCCCTCCGCCGGTATTGACCGGATCAGGTTCGACGGGTTTGTTCTCAGCAAAACCTGCACGCCGCGTTTTCATCGCGCCGCCGCCGTTTCGCACCCCGTTGAGACGGCGCTATTGTAGAGATTAACGGGCGCCGGCGAAAGGCGCTTATGCTTCCGGCGGCGCAAACCAGGCGGATTTAAAATCAAACCAGCCAAGGGTGTTCATGCGCACACCGCGCATGCTGCGCTGGCCGTGCAGTTGCAGCCAATGATGAAACAGCGGGTGTAACTGGTGACCGCTGACCAACCGTTGGCAAAAATCCGCCAGCGGCAGGGCATTGGCGCGCCATAACGCCGCATCTGCGGCGAGATCGTCATTCATGCAATGCTGCATCAACGGCAACTCATACAGGGTGGCGAACAGCGAGAACTCCAGCGGCAGGTAGAAGTTGGCGCTACCCAGCCACAGATCGCTGGTGGCCTCTCCTTTATGCCAGGCGTCGTAGTTCACCGTCTGCACGTTAAGCCGTACCCCGTGCAGCGTCAGCAGCGGTTCAATTGCCTGCTCAATCGCCTGGAATTCCGAGTGCTCGCTGTAGTAAGTCAGCGTCAGCTCGGTTAACCCGGCCGGCTTTGGCTGCTGCGCCAGCGCACGATTGTGATGCCAGCGCGGCAGGATGCCATAGGCCGGTGACCAATAGCGCTGATAAACCGCTCCGGCATTGCTCAGCAGCGAGATGGGGTTAATCAGCTCGCACAGCCAACTGCGAATGGCCGGATCGGCCGCCAGAGGAGAGCGTTGATCGAACAGCAGGAAATAGCAGCCTTCCTCCAGCCGGCTTTCCAGCTCGTTGTTGCCGGTGTCATCCGCCTGCAACTGCACGCCGGAATGCACCAGGTCCTCGGTGATATCTGGCAGCACCCAGATATTGACCTCATCGATCAGTGCACGGTAGCCGAAGTAGTCATCGAAGGCGTGAATTTTCATTTGGCTGCGGTGGTTGCGCACCACGCTGTATGGCCCGGTGCCCACCGGATGGCGCGAGAACTCCGGCATGCTTTGCCACTCGCGCGGCAGGATCATGGCAGGCACGCTGCCCAGCAGCCAAGGCAACCAGTAATCGGGGCTGTGCAGGTGCACGTCAATCACGAAAGGCGTCGGTGAGGTTACGCTCTCGATATGTGAAAATAGCGGCTGAGGGATCAGACGAGTGAGGGAGCTGATCACATCGTCCATTTCCAGCTCGCGCCCGTGATGAAAATGTATCGCCGGGCGCAGATAAAAACGCCAGTGCAAAGGCGTCAGCGCCTGCCAGTGATGCGACAGGTCCGACTCCAGTTCCCCGTTTTCCTCGTTTATCCGCGTCAGGCCGCTGAAAATCTGCCGGGCCAGATGAGTTTCCGAGCGTCGTAGCGCAGAGCCGGGCAGCAGGTTGTACAACTGGCGATAATAGAGCACGCGCAAGATATGTTTACCCTGCCGGAAACTGCGGCCAAGCTGGGACAGCAGCATCTGCCGCACCACGTTTTTATCGCCGACCAGTTGTACCAGCTGATCGATGCGGTCTTGCTCCAGCAGTTCCTCCGCTCGCTGCTGCTGCAGGGCCAGACCGGTATAGTGGAAGGTCAGCCGCGATCGCTTGCCGCGCCCCGATTCCGCCTGCCAGGTCAGCCACCCTTGCTGTTGCATGGCGCCGAGCAATGAACGCACGTGACGGCGCGAGCAAGTGAGCACTTCGGCCAACTCTTGCAGCGTGGTGTCGGTGGTCTCGCCGTGGCAGCGCTGCCACAGGCGAATGAACTGCTGTTGCAAACGTGAGGTAGACATAAAAGAGGAACTCTCCGGCATCAACTCATCAATTTATCTTTCCCCATATTACGCCGATAATTTTCCTCAATGAATGGGGGAGGGGCGAATGATGAAAGCTTTCTTGTCAAAACAGTTCTATCAGCGCTACTTCAGCGCGGTGCGCCGCCAGCACGCCGATTGGTTGGGACTGGTGCCGGAACAGGCGCGCCTGGAGATGTTGGCTCACCTGACCCAGTGGGATCTTAGGCTACGTCCCACCGTTGACCGTGGTGCCGTCGCAGACCCAAAAGCCCGTTATCCCGACGAAGGGAGCAACCCATAGTGGGCTATGGGCAAGCCCGCCAACACAGAAAACGGATTTTTGGGGCGCGACCCGAAGGGCTGGGGCCATTTGAGCGCACATTTGTGTTGCGCGCCGCTTATTTGGCCCACCAAACCTCACGACACGCGCCTTGCTGCACGCCCAAATGACAGCCAGCGGCGCTCACGTGCAACGGTGGGGCGTAGCCTCGATATGACGGACAAGCAATACCGCGAGCACCTCTGAGGTTGCGGTAGCAAAAATGTTTCTGAGTAATGGTGTTGTTCACCAGCCAGTGGGGTCATGCCCACTGGTTTTTTTATTATCGGTCGCGGTGATGTTCTTGCAATTTTTTCACCGTAGCCTAAGGTTTTGTCTTCCGCTTTAGGGGCAGGGACGAAGATATGAAACGACTGTACGGGTTGCCGCGCCGCTTTAATCCCATTTTTGCCGCATTCCTGCTGATTGCTTTTCTTTCCGGGATCGCCGGAGCGCTGATGGCACCGACGCTGAGTCTGTTCCTCACCACTGAAGTCAAGGTGCGGCCGCTTTGGGTGGGGTTGTTCTACACCGTCAACGCCATTGCCGGCATCGTCGTCAGCTTTCTGCTGGCCAAGCGTTCAGATACGCGTGGTGACCGACGCACGCTGATCCTGGTGTGTTGCCTGATGGCGGTCGGCAACTGCCTGCTGTTTGCCTTCAACCGCGACTACCTGACGCTGATCACCGCCGGGGTGCTGATGTCGGCGATTGCCAATACCGCCATGCCGCAGATTTTTGCTCTGGCGCGGGAGTATGCCGATAGTTCGGCGCGCGAAGTGGTGATGTTCAGCTCGGTCATGCGTGCGCAGCTGTCGCTGGCGTGGGTGATCGGTCCACCTCTGGCGTTCACGCTGGCGTTGAACTACGGCTTTACCTGGATGTTTGGGATTGCCGCCGCCACTTTCGCGATCTGTGCCTTGCTGGTGTGGTTTACCTTGCCTTCAGTGCCGCGCACCCAACCGGCGGCGCAGGGCGATGCGCTGGACGGTGTGCCTTCGGCCCCGATAGCGTCCGCCAGCGCCTGGCGAAACCGCGATGTGCGGTTGTTGTTTATCGCCTCGATGCTGATGTGGACTTGCAACACCCTGTACATCATCGATATGCCGCTGTACATCACCGCCGATCTGGGCCTGCCGGAAAACCTTGCGGGGTTGTTGATGGGCACGGCCGCCGGGCTGGAGATCCCGGCGATGCTGCTGGCCGGTTATTACGTCAAACGTTTCGGCAAGCGCAATATGATGCTGTTTGCCGTGGTGGCCGGCATCCTGTTTTATGCCGGATTGGCGGTGTTTAAATTCAAGCTGGCGCTGATGGCCTTGCAACTGTTCAACGCCATATTTATCGGCATCATCGCCGGTATCGGCATGCTCTATTTCCAGGATCTGATGCCAGGGCGGCCAGGTGCGGCGACGACCTTGTTTACCAACAGCATTTCCACCGGGGTGATCCTGGCCGGCGTGTTGCAAGGCGCACTGGTGGAAAACCTGGGGCACTATGCGGTTTACTGGTTGGCGACAGCCCTGGCGGTGGTGGCGCTGTGGATCAGTATCCGGGTTCGAGAAGTGTAAACGCTAACGTCATTAACATTGACGCATGTCATTGAGAACATTAAGCCAGAACCCCAAGCTATACGGACCTGGAGCGCGATAGCGGCGCTCTTGCCCATCTTGCTGCTGAGATGCCGATCCGTTTAGACCATTTGGGTATGCCATGGACAAACTAACACCGCTCAAACCTGTCCCCTCTTTGTGTGCCGTTGCCGCCGTTTTGCTTATTTGGTTTGTCATCCCGGTTCCTGAAGGGGTTGCGCCCAATGCCTGGCATCTGCTGGCGCTGTTTATCGGCACCATCATCGCCATCATCGGCAAGGCGATGCCGATTGGCGCCGTTTCGGTGGTGGCCATCGCGCTGGTGGCAATCACCGGGGTGACTAATCCCGGCAAACCGGGTGCAGCGCTGGAGGATGCGCTTAGCGGCTTCTCCAATCAGCTGATTTGGCTGATTGGCTTTTCGATCATGATCTCCTTTAGCCTCAACAAAACCGGGTTGGGTTCGCGGATCGGTTACTATTTTATTTCTCTGTTCGGCAAAAAGACGCTGGGTATCGCCTATGCGCTGACGCTGGCGGAACTCACTTTGGCGCCGGTTACCCCGAGCAATACCGCCCGTGGCGGCGGGATTATTCATCCGATAATGAAGTCGATCGCCGACAGCTTCGGATCCCGGCCGGAGCTGAACAGTTCCGGCAAGATTGGCCGTTATCTGGCGCTGGTGAATTACAATATCAACCCGGTGAGCTCGGCGATGTTCATTACCGCCACCGCGTCTAACCCTCTGATCGTAAGCCTGATCGCCAAAGGCACCGGCGGCAGCCTGGAACTGTCATGGTCGATGTGGGCGCTCGCCGCACTGGTGCCGGGGCTCTGTTCGTTGGCGGCGATACCGCTGGTGCTTTATCTGTTGTACCCGCCGGAGATTAAAAGCACCCCGGACGCACCGCGTTTTGCGCGGGAAAAACTCGCTGCATTGGGCCCGGTGACGTTGCCGGAGAAAATCACTTTAGGGGTGTTTGCCCTGCTGCTGGTGCTGTGGGCCGGCATTCCGGCGATGATCTTTGGCCCAGCGTGGCTGGTAAACCCGACCACGGCGGCGCTAATCGGCCTGGCGGTGCTGCTGGCGACCGGCGTGTTGAGCTGGGAGGACGTGCTGAAGCACAAGGGAGCCTGGGATACGGTGGTGTGGTTCTCTGCGCTGGTAATGATGGCCAGTTTCCTCGGCAAGCTTGGGCTGATTGACTGGCTGTCGCACTCCGTCGGCAGCGGCATCGATCATATGGGGATGAGCTGGGTGGGGGGCGCTATCTTGCTAACCGCCATCTATCTCTATTCGCATTATTTCTTTGCCAGCGCCACCGCTCACGTTACCGCTATGTTTGCCGCTTTTCTGGCTGCCGGAATGACATTGGGCGCACCGCCGGCGCTGCTGGGGTTGATTCTGGCGTTCGCCTCTTCTCTGATGATGTCGCTGACCCATTACGGTACCGGCACTGCGCCTATTGTCTTCGGTTCCGGTTACGTGACGCTGGGAGAATGGTGGAAAACCGGTTTTGTGGTGAGCGTGGTTAACCTGTTGATCTGGATCCTGATCGGCGGGGCGTGGTGGAAGTGGCTGGGTTACTGGTAATTCCCGTCATACTTGAAGTTGCCGCGGTGTTGACTGCGTGAGCGCACCCCTGTCACTTGGTTAGCCAAGTGACAGGGGATTGACTCACTTGCCGCCTTGCCGCAGCCCCAATTATTTAGGGTATTGGAAGACGATCAGTTCAGAAACGCCGGCTGCTGCGCCTCGTAGCGGGAGATGTCCGCTTCGTGTTGCAGCGTGAGGCCGATGCTGTCCAACCCGTGAATCATGCAGTGGCGGCGGAAGCTGTCGATCTCGAACGGATAGCTTTTTCCACCGGCATTCACCGTCTGATTTTCCAGATCCACCACAAACTCGGTACCTTCGTTTTCAACCACCAGCTTGAACAGCGTATCCACGTCCTGTTCGCTCAGTGTCACCGGCAGCAACTGGTTGTTGAATGAGTTGCCGTAGAAGATATCGGCGAAGCTTGGCGCTATCACCACGTTGAAACCGTAGTCGGTCAGCGCCCAAGGCGCATGCTCGCGTGAGGAGCCGCAGCCGAAGTTCTCACGCGCCAACAGGATGCTGGCCCCTTTGTAGCGCGGCTTGTTCAGCACGAACTCCGGGTTCGGTTGCTGGCCGGCGTCGTCCAAAAAGCGCCAGTCGTTAAACAGGTGCTGGCCGAAACCCGTACGGGTGACTTTCTGCAAAAACTGTTTTGGAATAATGGCGTCGGTGTCGACGTTGGCCGCATCCAAAGGCACCACTAAACCGGTATGTTGAGTAAATTTAGCCACGGTAGTGCCCCTTAATGAATATCACGGATATCGGCGAAATGGCCGGCAACGGCGGCGGCGGCAGCCATTGCCGGACTGACCAGGTGGGTGCGCCCACCGCGGCCCTGACGCCCTTCGAAGTTACGGTTGCTGGTGGATGCGCAGCGTTCGCCCGGATTCAGGCGGTCGTTGTTCATCGCCAGGCACATGGAGCAGCCCGGCAAACGCCATTCAAAACCGGCTTCAATAAAAATCTTGTCCAGACCTTCGGCTTCCGCCTGCGCTTTTACCGGGCCGGAGCCAGGCACCACGATGGCCTGAACGCCGTTGGCGACTTTACGCCCTTTGGCAATCGCCGCCGCCGCACGCAGATCTTCGATGCGCGAGTTGGTACAAGAACCGATAAACACTTTGTCGATCGGCACTTCCGTCAGCTTGATGCCCGGTTTCAGATCCATATAGGCCAACGCCTTCTCGGCCGAGGCGCGTTCGACCGGATCGCTAAAGGATTCCGGTGCCGGGATCGCCTGATTGACGGCGATCACTTGCCCTGGGTTGGTGCCCCAGGTCACCTGTGGCGCGATGTCTTCGGCGCGCAGGGTTACTACGGCGTCGAATTTGGCATCGTCGTCGGATTTCAGCGTGCGCCAGTAAGCGACGCCTTGTTCCCAACTCTCGCCGGTAGGCGCAAACTGACGGCCTTTCAGATAATCAAAGGTGGTGTCGTCCGGCGCGACCAGGCCCGCTTTGGCGCCCATTTCGATCGCCATGTTGCACAGCGTCATGCGGCCTTCCATGCTCAGCGCTTCAATCGCCTTGCCACAGAACTCCACCACGTGGCCGGTGCCGCCGGCACTGCCGGTTTTACCGATCACCGCCAGCACGATGTCCTTGGCGGTGATGCCTTCCGCAGCGACGCCGGTCACTTCAATTTTCATGGTCTTGGCGCGGCCCTGTTTCAGGGTCTGGGTCGCCAGCACGTGCTCCACTTCCGAAGTACCGATCCCAAAAGCCAGCGATCCGAAGGCGCCGTGGGTGGCGGTATGGGAGTCGCCACAGACGATGGTCATGCCCGGCAGCGTCATGCCCTGCTCTGGGCCGATAACGTGCACGATGCCCTGGAAGGGGTGGTTCAGGTCGTACAGCGAAACGCCGAACTCAGCGCAGTTCTTGATCAGTTCCTGCATCTGAATGCGGGCCATCTCGCCGCTGGCATTAATGTCTTTGGTCTGGGTGGACACGTTGTGGTCCATGGTGGCAAAGGTCTTGCCCGGCTGGCGTACTTTGCGGCCCATGGCGCGCAGACCGTCGAACGCCTGCGGAGAAGTGACTTCGTGCACCAGATGGCGATCGATATACAACAGCGGCGTTTCGTTTGGCGCTTCGTACACCACGTGGGCATCGTATAATTTCTGATATAACGTTTTCGACATGTTATGCCCCCTGAGCTACAAAGCGGGCGATGATGTCACCCATTTCATCGGTGCTGATGGCTTTGCCCTCACCGGCCAGATCGGCGGTGCGGTAACCTTGTTCCAGCGCCTGGTTGATGGCGCGTTCAATGGCGTCGGCCGCCTCAGAGGCCCCCAGGCTGTAACGCAGCAACAGGGTGGCGGACAGGATCTGGGCGATCGGGTTGGCGATGCCTTTACCCGCGATATCCGGCGCAGAACCGCCCGCAGGCTCATACAGACCAAAGCCCTGTTCGTTCAGGCTGGCAGAAGGCAACATGCCCATCGAACCGGTGATCATCGCGCATTCGTCGGACAAGATATCGCCGAACAGGTTGGAACACAGCAACACGTCGAACTGCGACGGGTCTTTAATCAGCTGCATGGTGGCGTTGTCGATGTACATGTGCGACAGCGACACGTCCGGATAGTCTTTGGCAACCTGGTTCACCACTTCGCGCCACAGAATGGAGCTTTGCAGCACGTTGGCCTTATCGATAGAGGTCACTTTGTTACGGCGTTTACGCGCGGACTCAAAGGCGATGCGCGCAATGCGTTCGATCTCGAAGCGGTGATACACCTCGGTATCAAAAGCGCGTTCCTGCATGCCCTGGCCTTCACGGCCTTTCGGTTGACCGAAGTAGATACCGCCGGTCAACTCACGCACGCACAGGATGTCAAAGCCACGGGCGGCGATATCGGCGCGCAGCGGACAAAATTCTTCCAAACCCTGGTACAGGCGGGCTGGACGCAGGTTACTGAACAGTTTGAAGTGCTTGCGTAACGGCAGCAATGCACCGCGCTCAGGCTGTTCTGCCGGTGGCAGGTGTTCCCATTTCGGGCCGCCCACCGAACCGAACAGGATCGCATCGGCCTGCTCGCACCCGCTGAGTGTGGCCTGCGGCAACGGGCTGCCGTGGCGATCGATGGCAATGCCACCGACGTCGTATTCGCTGGTGGTGATGCGGATATCAAAGCGCTGACGCACTGCGTCCAGCACCTTGTGCGCCTGAGCCATTACTTCCGGGCCGATTCCGTCTCCGGGCAAGACGGCAATATGGTAAGTCTTCGTCATGTTCACACCGTTTCCTGATTATTTTGATGTTTGCTTTGCTGCAGACGCTGTTTTTCTTTTTCTACCTGCTGGGAGCGCCAAATATTATTCAATACGTGAACCATCGCCTTGGCGGAGGATTCCACGATGTCGGTCGCCAGACCCACGCCGTGGAAGCGGCGGCCGTTGTAGGACACCACGATATCAACCTGGCCCAGCGCGTCGCGGCCCTGGCCTTTGGCGGTCAGTTGATACTTCACTAATTCGATCGGATAGTCGGTAATACGATTGATGGCCTGATAAACCGCGTCGACCGGGCCGTTGCCGGTAGCTGCTTCGGCTTTTTCTTCATCGCCGCAGATCAGTTTCACCGAGGCGGTGGCCATAATGTTGGTGCCGGACTGCACGCTGAAATAGCCCAGGCTGTAATGCTCCGGCTCTTCCTGCTGCTTGTTAATGAAGGCTAAAGCCTCCAGATCGTAATCGAATACCTGGCCTTTCTTGTCGGCCAGTTTCAAGAACGCCGTGTACAGGGTGTCCAGATTGTAGTCCTGTTCCTTATAGCCCATCTCTTCCATGCGGTGTTTTACCGCAGCGCGGCCGGAACGGGAGGTCAGGTTCAACTGCACGTCTTTCAGACCTATGGTCTGCGGCGACATGATTTCGTAGTTTTCACGGTTCTTCAGCACGCCGTCCTGATGAATGCCGGAGGAGTGGGCGAAGGCATTGGAACCCACGATCGCTTTGTTGGCAGGAATCGGCATGTTGCACAGTTGGCTGACCAACTGGCTGGTGCGGAAGATTTCCTGGTGATTAATGTTGGTGTGCACGTTCATGATGTCCTGGCGCACTTTGATCGCCATGATCACTTCTTCCAGCGAGGTATTGCCGGCGCGTTCACCGATGCCGTTCAGCGTGCCTTCAACCTGACGAGCGCCTGCCTGTACGGCGGCGATGGAGTTACCGACCGCCATGCCCAGATCGTTGTGGCAGTGGACTGAAATAATGGCTTTATCAATGTTCGGTACGCGGTCATACAGGGTGGTGATGATGCCGCCGAACTGGTTCGGCGTGGTGTAGCCGACGGTGTCCGGGATATTGATGGTGGTGGCGCCGGCGTTGATGGCGGCTTCCACTACGCGGCACAGATTATCGATTGGCGTCCGGCCTGCGTCTTCGCAAGAGAACTCCACGTCGTCGGTGTAATTGCGGGCGCGCTTCACCGAGCGTACCGCCATCTCCAGCACTTCATCGAAAGAGCGCTTCAACTTGGATTCAATGTGCAGGGTCGATGTAGCCAGGAACACGTGAATACGGAAGGCTTCGGCAACGCGCAGCGCTTCGGCGGCGACGTCGATATCGTTATCTACGCAGCGGGCCAGGCCACATACGCGGCTGTTTTTGATCTGACGGGCGATGGTCTGCACCGATTCAAAATCACCCGGAGAGGAGACCGGGAAACCGACTTCCATTACGTCGACGCCCATTCTCTCCAGTGCCATGGCTATCTGAATCTTCTCTTTTACGCTCAGACTGGCTTGCAGCGCTTGTTCACCATCACGCAGCGTGGTATCGAAAATAATGACTTGTTGGCTCATCAGGGCGTTCCTTATCGTGTTTATTTCACGCTAAGCGGGTAAAAAAAAACCCGCGCACTAGCGCGGGTTTGTTATGAGTGAGGGACTGAATCAGCTCTGAACTCCGTCCACCAGCATACCGCGCAAAGAAGATGCGTTAAGTAGTAGGCTTAGTAGACGGTGAGTACGGATCATGAGGGTTCAGCTTCTCTTAAAATTGTGTCGTTCCTAATTTGATACGTTATTGGCCTGGCGATGTCAACATCTGATTGAATAGGGGACGAACCCCTTGTCAGGAAATTGGGTAAAAGTGGTCGCAGAGGATAATTCGGTAAAAATGAGTAGGGTTAGCGGAAACGAAGGGGAAGTTTTGCGCATTGCTTAGCATAAATTAATCGAATATATGCGGCGGCAATTGCTTCTGCATCTCATTGGGTTAAAATTTGTATTGAAGCGATAAAGATATCTGACAACTGGAGGACGAAGTGCATACCATTTTTTTTGTAAATGGTTTCATTTAAATACATATAATTTATCTATTGGTGGAAGGGCAAGATAACAAGATGGTGCCTTTTTGCATGAGCTAAACGTCTATTTTAGACGGTTGTGATATGTTTTTATCGCCTGGCTTATAATCGAAACTTTGCTGCTAAACAGTATTCATTATTTCATCTACCTATTTATTAGTACTGTATTGGCGCCGTTCTTCCCCGTAATGGTGGAAGTCTCTGGTACGCACCTCATATGCGGTTTTCGCCACGGCGGTATAGCAAGGGTTTCTGTCGTTTGATTGAAGGAATAACTGATCTTTTCTTGTGGGAATAAAACAATACGGTTTCACATTGTTTGTCTTGCACAGCGATAAGATTATCTACACAGGATTTAGTGGAGTGATATATGGCTGAATATGATTCAGAAGTTGCCATGGTTAAAGAGCCTGCGGACATTCATTTGCGCAGCGTCGATCTTAATTTGCTGACTGTTTTTGACGCCGTGATGCAAATGCAGAATATTACGCGAGCCGCTACTTCATTAGGGATGTCGCAACCGGCGGTGAGCAACGCGGTTGCGCGCCTGAAGGTAATGTTCAAAGATGAGCTGTTTGTGCGCAGCGGGCGGGGGATCCAGCCCACGATGCGGGCCAGACAGTTATTCGGGCCGGTACGTCAGGCGCTGCAATTGGTGCAAAATGAACTGCCTGGCTCAGAGTTCGAACCGCTTACCAGTACTCGGGCTTTCTCGCTATCCCTCTGCAGTCCGCTCGATTTACGGTTGGGAGCCAAGATAATCAACCACGTCAAACAGATAGCTCCACAGCTTAATTTGCAAGTTAAGTCATACATTAACAATAATATTGAGCATCAATTGCGTTATCAGGATGTTGAGTTCGTTATTGGCTACAGCCGATTTGAGTCGGCGGAGTTTCGCAGTTTGGCGTTGTTCGACGATGAGCTGGTGCTGGCAGTCGCGCAGGCGCACCCGAGAATAACTGCGGGTCTGACACCGGAGCAAGCTTTATCCGAGCAACATGCCGTGGTCTCGCTGGAAAGCTTTGGATCTTTCAGCAAGCCTTATTATATCGAAGAAACCATGCAGCGCGCAGTGACTCAGCAGTGCACCGATTTATATAGCGTGTTAAATATGGTATCCCAGACGGAAATGGTGGCTATTGCTCCGGCATGGCTGGTACGGCAACAGGCCACTTCATTGAAGATAAAAGCAGTGCCTTTATGTGCGCAAGACAATAAAGCGACATGTTATCTTTCCTGGCACGAATCGTCCGAACGCGATAAAGGGCATCAATGGATGAAATCCGTTCTGACTGAGGCGGGCAATCCAGAGTAAATCCATGGAATACTCTCCCTGAAGAAAGATACTATTTATATGAGTGGTTTTTTTCATGATAAAAAGCTAAGAACTATCTTGGTTTTTATTAAGATGTTTCTGGGTTTTTGGCGAGAAAATAACTTTTCCATAGCTGTTATGATTATTTTATGAAAAATAATCAACATGAATTTATATTCTGATTTTTTAATTTTTACTGGTGTTTTAAACTGATTTGAATGGACGGCCCGCAGGGGCCGCATTTTGTCCCCGACATAAAACCTTTTCAGCGCTGCTTTGTCCAACCGGAGGGTGTGGTGAAGTTAGTCTGCATTTTGGCTCACACTTCTACGCTGAAAACCCTTTTCCCGCTGCCTGAGAGTAGGTAGACTGCGCGAAAAAAAGTAAACACGTGTAAGCTGAGATTCAGGGCAAGAGGCTCTGTTCGAGGTTAACTGTTTGATTCATTTCAGGCTTAGAGCGCTATGATCAATAATCTGCTGCAATACCATCTGACTCATCGTATACAGCACCAAATTTCCCATCGTGCCGATCGCACAGCTTTTCGCCAATGGTCTCCTGATGGCGAGACACAGCTGACCTGGGGACAGGCCGACGTCCACATTAACCGCATCGCCAGCGCGCTGCTGGCGTTGGGGTCTGAAGTGCAGGAGCGCATCGCGATTTTTGCCAATAACTGCATGGCTTGGTCGCTGGCGGATTTGGCTATCCTGCAACTTCGGGCGGTGAGTGTACCCTTGTATGCCACCAACACGCCCGCCCAGGCAGCATTTATTATTAATGATGCGGATATTCGCATCCTGTTAGTCGGCGAGCAGGCGCAGTTGGATGCAGCCATTGCGCTGCGCGGCGTATGCCCGCAGTTGAACCATATCATCGTGTTCGATGACGCAGCCGATCTGCGTGGGTGCGATATTGCCCTGCATCTGAGCGCCTTTGAGCGCGGGGCCGATGTTGATGCCTTTGAACCTCAACGACGGGAGCGTATTGCAGAATGCGATCTGCGGGATCTGTTCACTCTGATCTACACTTCCGGCACCACCGGCGAGCCAAAAGGGGTGATGCTGGATTACCGTAATCTGGCTGCGCAGCTCTATCTGCACGATGAGCGGCTAACGGTGAACGAAGACGATGTCTCCCTCAGCTTCCTGCCGATATCACACGTATTTGAGCGCATCTGGAGCTTCTTCATCATGCACTCGGGCGCGCAGAACGTGTATCTGCCGAATACTGACTGGGTGCGTGAAGCCATGACGGCGGTACGGCCGACGTTGATGTGCGCGGTACCCCGCTTCTACGAAAAAATCTTTAGCGCGGTGCATGAAAAGGTCGCGCGTGCGCCCTGGCTGCGTCGCGCGCTGTTCCATTGGGCGATCGTCTGTGGTGAACGCAAGTTCCTGCAGGAGCGTGCCGGCAAGCCGCTGGGTAAGTTGTTCAACCTGTCTCACCGCTGGGCCGACAAGCTGGTCCTGAGCAAGCTGCGCGGCATTCTCGGCGGGAGGGTGCGTTTCTTGCCGGCTGCGGGCGCCAAACTTGACGACAATGTCATCCTGTTTTTCCAGGCGATGGGCGTCAATATCAAATATGGTTACGGCATGACCGAGACCTGCGCCACCGTCTCCTGCTGGGAAGAGGGTAATTTCCGCTTTGGCTCTATCGGCAAGCCGTTGCCGGGGGTTGAAGTGCGTATTGGCGAGGAAAACGAGATTCAGGTACGTGGCCCCGTCGTGATGCGTGGCTATTTCAATAAGCCGCTGGAAACCGCCGCTTCTTTTACCGGGGACGGCTGGCTGAAAACCGGTGACGCCGGCGCGATTGACGAGGCAGGTAACCTGTTCATTACCGAGCGACTGAAGGATTTGATGAAAACCTCCGGCGGCAAATATATTGCCCCGCAGATGCTCGAAGGCACGCTGGCTCAGGATCGTTTTATCGAGCAGGTGGCGATCATCGCCGATGCGCGTAAATTCGTATCGGCCCTGATCGTACCCAGCTTTGAGTCGCTGGAAGAGTATGCGAAATCCATCAACCTGAAATACCAGGATCGGCTTGAACTGCTGCGCAATAGCCACATTATAGAAATGTTCGAGAGCCGTCTGCGCGACATGCAAAAAGAGCTGGCGCGCTTTGAGCAGGTGAAAAAGTTTACCCTGCTGCCGGCGGCCTTTTCGATGGAGTTGGGTGAACTCACTCCAACGCTGAAGCTGCGCCGGAAGGTGATTCTACAGCGCTACCAGCATGAAATTGACTCGATGTACCAGGATCAGGTTTAAGGATGTCGCCGGGCAGTGCGGCCGGCTAAAAAAACAGCATAATTATTGCCTGATATAGTTCTGTAATTCCCTATCTGCTCGAAACAATGCCTAGCCCGATCCTCCAGCGGCTAGTGCATTGTTTTTGTAAACCCCCAATCCTCAGCCACATGGCAATAACCACTCTACTGTTAGGTCTTTTTGTCGTTTGCCTGCTCAATACTCTGACGTTATGTTAAGCAGTTATATACCCGTTGTATTTCAAGCTGCAGCGTTGTTGGCTGCTTTATAAGGCCCATCCGTGGACCTTGCCTCTGGGCCGCTGTGAGCTGCGTTCAGATCTGTTCCCGACAGATTTGTCGCTCGCCCCAGTGACTTGCGTAAGCGCCTGGGACTCCCGAACTGGCCGCCCGGCTGCAACTTGAAATCCATAGGGTATAATCAATCCACAAAAATTTTGGGGTATTACCCCACAACAGGCGCTACGTTCCGGCGCCAGACAAGAATAAGTAAGCCTGGAGGCAAACCCATGGAGATGTTGTCAGGAGCCGAGATGGTCGTCCGATCGTTGATCGATCAGGGCGTTAAGCATGTATTCGGATATCCGGGCGGGGCGGTACTCGATATCTACGACGCCCTGCATACGGTCGGAGGAATCGATCACATATTGGTGCGTCATGAGCAGGGTGCGGTGCATATGGCCGATGGCTATGCGCGCGCTACCGGTGAGGTCGGCGTGGTGCTGGTGACCTCCGGCCCCGGCGCGACCAATGCGATTACCGGCATTGCGACCGCCTATATGGACTCCATCCCGATGGTGGTGCTTTCCGGCCAGGTTCCAAGCTCGCTGATTGGTTATGATGCCTTCCAGGAGTGCGACATGGTCGGGATTTCTCGTCCGGTGGTGAAGCACAGTTTCCTGGTGAAGCGCACCGAGGATATCCCCGGCATCCTGAAAAAAGCCTTTTATCTGGCCTCAACCGGCCGTCCTGGCCCGGTCGTGATCGACCTGCCGAAAGATATCGTTGGCCCGGCGGTCAGAATGCCTTACGCCTATCCGCAGGAAGTGAGCATGCGCTCCTATAACCCAACGGTGCAGGGCCACCGCGGGCAGATAAAGCGCGCGCTGCAAACCATTTTGGCGGCTAAAAAACCGGTTATGTACGTTGGCGGCGGGGCGATCAACTCGGCCTGCGATGCAGAACTGCTGGAACTGGCGGAAAAGCTGAATCTGCCGGTGACCTGCACCCTGATGGGGCTGGGCGCCTTCCCCGGTACGCACCGGCAGAGCGTCGGCATGCTCGGCATGCACGGCACTTACGAAGCCAATAAAACCATGCACCATTCCGACGTGATTTTCGCCGTCGGCGTGCGTTTTGACGATCGCACGACCAACAACCTGGCAAAATACTGCCCGGATGCCACCGTACTGCATATCGATATTGATCCTACCTCGATCTCCAAGACGGTCGATGCCGATATTCCGATCGTGGGCGATGCCAAACAGGTGCTGACCCAGATGCTGGAACTGTTGGCGCAGGACGATAAGGCGCAGGACTTCGATGCGTTGCGCGACTGGTGGCAGTCCATTGAACAGTGGCGCGCGCGCGACTGTCTGGGCTATGACAAAAACAGCGGTACCATCAAACCACAGGCAGTGATCGAAACCCTGCATCGTTTGACCAAGGGGGATGCTTACGTCACCTCCGATGTGGGCCAGCACCAGATGTTCGCCGCGCTCTACTACCCGTTCGACAAGCCGCGCCGCTGGATCAACTCCGGTGGGCTGGGCACCATGGGCTTCGGCCTGCCGGCTGCGCTGGGCGTGAAGCTGGCGTTGCCTGATGAGACCGTGGTGTGCGTAACCGGCGATGGCAGTATCCAGATGAACATTCAGGAGCTTTCCACCGCGTTGCAATACAACCTGCCGGTGATAGTGGTGAACCTCAACAACCGCTATCTGGGCATGGTGAAGCAGTGGCAGGACATGATCTACTCCGGTCGCCATTCGCAGTCTTATATGGATTCCCTGCCTGATTTCGTCAAACTGGCGGAGGCTTACGGTCACGTAGGCATCGCCATTCGCACGCCGGATGAACTGGAAAGCAAACTGGCGCAGGCGTTGGCCGAGAAAGAACGACTGGTGTTTGTCGATGTCACCGTCGATGAGACCGAACATGTTTACCCAATGCAGATCCGCGGCGGAAGCATGGACGAAATGTGGTTAAGCAAAACGGAGAGGACCTGATCATGCGGCGTATTTTATCTGTATTGCTGGAAAACGAATCCGGTGCGTTGTCGCGTGTGGTGGGGCTGTTCTCCCAGCGTGGTTACAACATTGAAAGCCTGACGGTAGCGCCGACCGACGATCCCACGTTGTCGCGTATGACCATCCAAACCGTCGGCGATGAGAAAGTGCTGGAGCAGATCGAAAAGCAGCTGCATAAGCTGGTGGATGTGCTGCGCGTCAGCGAGCTGGTGCAGGGGGCGCATGTCGAGCGCGAGATCATGCTGGTGAAGTTGCAGGCCAGCGGTTATGGCCGTGAAGAGGTGAAACGCTGCGCCGATATTTTCCGTGGGCAGATTGTCGATGTTACGGCGACGCTTTACACCGTTCAGCTGGCCGGCACCAGCGACAAGCTGGATGCGTTTCTTAATGCAGTGCGCGAAGTGGCTGAAATTGTCGAGGTGGCGCGTTCCGGCGTCGTCGGCGTGTCGCGCGGCGATAAAATCATGCGCTGAAACGTGATATTGGCATAATCTGAGGGCGCGGCATGGCTGCGCCTTTTGTTTTTCGGTGTTTTTTGTCTGTTTGCTGGCACCTTTCGGCAAAAGCGGTTGCTCGGCAGTGTTTTCTGCTGTTAGATCGCAGAGGCTGGATTGAATAACCGCACGGGATGCGATGGTTAATCCGAGCATGGCTTTCACTTCTATTTTCAGCGTCATTAAGGGGTTAACGTGAAACTGGATGAAATCGCGCGTCTCGCTGGCGTTTCGCGCACCACGGCCAGTTATGTCATCAACGGCAAAGCGAAGCAGTATCGTGTCAGCGATAAAACCGTCGAAAAAGTGATGGCTGTGGTCAGGGAGCATAACTATCACCCGAATGCCGTCGCTGCAGGGTTGCGCGCCGGACGAACTCGCTCTATCGGCCTGGTGATACCGGATCTGGAAAACACCAGCTACACCCGCATCGCCAACTATCTGGAACGTCAGGCGCGTCAGCGCGGTTATCAGCTATTGATTGCCTGTTCGGAAGATCAGCCGGATAACGAAATGCGCTGTATTGAACACCTGTTGCAACGCCAGGTCGACGCCATTATCGTTTCCACCGCTTTGCCGCCGGAGCACCCGTTCTATCAGCGCTGGGCCAAGGATCCCTTACCGATAATCGCTCTCGACCGGGCGCTGGATCGCGAGCATTTCATCAGCGTGGTAGGGGCCGACCAAGAGGATTCCTTCGCGCTGGCGCAGGAGCTTCGCACTTTTCCGGCGGAGTCGGTGCTGTATCTGGGCGCGTTACCGGAGCTGTCCGTCAGTTTCCTGCGTGAGCAAGGATTCCGCCAGGCGTGGGAGGGCGACGAACGGCCTGTCGATTATCTGTATGCCAACAGCTATGAACGCGAGGCTGCCGGCGTACTGTTTGCGGAATGGTTGAAAACGCATCCGATGCCGCAGGCGTTGTTCACCACCTCTTTCTCTCTGTTGCAGGGGGTGATGGATGTGACGTTGAAACAGCGGGGTCGTTTACCGACCGATCTGGCGATCGCCACCTTCGGCGATCACGAGCTGCTGGACTTTCTTGAGTGCCCGGTGCTGGCGGTAGCGCAGCGCCACCGTGATGTGGCTGAACGGGTACTGGAACTGGTGCTGGCCAGTCTGGATGAGCCGCGCAAGCCTAAACCGGGCCTGACGCGTATTCGCCGCAATCTGTTCCGTCGCGGTAGTCTGAGCCGGAAATAAATAATACAGGCGGGGCGGCGACGCTGTTTCCTGCCTGTCTCCCCGCCTTATACGTAGCCGGTTACCCGGAACAGCTTTCTGCAGTATTCAAGAAAGTAGCCATATACCACGCCCATCGCCATCGAGACCACGGCATTTCCGGCCACCGCGGTCATAATTTGCTGTCCATCTGCGCCTACGCTCCACAATATGGCGGCGTACACTGGCGATTGAAAACTGACATACGCCAGCAAGTCGGCGAGGTTACGCAGCAACCATTGCCCGTGATGAGAGTGTTTCGCAAGGCGAATAAACAGGTCGCGGTAGCGTCCATAGGGCCAGGCGATCAGGATATTCACCGGGATCGACACCAGGCGGGAGGAGAGCGATTGCTGAAAATTCATGCCGGAAACCAGCATTTCTATCGCCATTCCTGCGATGAAACAGTACACCACCAGTGCAAAAGTATCGGCGGCGGCGCTGCGCCAATAAGCGACAGGCGAAAGCATGCTGTAATCTCCTTATGTGTTAGTTAATATTCTGTTAATTTATATGATTATGGTTGTTGATTCTTGATTTTTGCATTTTTTATAGTTTACTCCTCTGTCTTGGTTTTCTTGGGTGGTTGAATATTTTTATTTATTGCCCTTGGCCGGTTTTTATCCTGAGGAAGAGCGGTAGAATCTGGCGTGAAGGGATTAAAACGGGAGATTTTTTACTTTTATGATTTAAAACATGCAGTTACGATTATTTTCATTATAAAGTGCATTTTCACAGCAAAAATTGTGGGAATAAATGATGTAAGGAAATGAAACCATAATTGTAAACAGGTATTTTGAGAATAATCTTACCAAACTGATTTAAATCGAAAATAACTCGCCTCGTAATATCCGAGTAATTTATTTTTTCATCTGGCTTATCACTGACGCTTTAATTGAAGTAAAATAGCGCCCGACCTGAAGTGCAATAACCGTTGAGCGTTATTAACTCAATGGCTTATGCCGTATTTCGCCAACGACGGGAGTTAGCGGCGAGCCTTGACCGGTGCGGGTTACGGCGGGTTACGGCGGGTTACGGCGGGTTACAGGGTTGTGATTGCCGAGCTAAAAAATGAGACATCGATTGCAGAAGGAAGTAATGAGTTAATTAATCGCCAATTTGTCAGGTTTTTAATCACCCTCTTTCCGCTCAGAAAATTATCCCCGTTTATCATGATGTTAATTTTAACTCATCGAATAAATAGCGTTCCTTTCGCGAGTCAGCTCCCAAAATGACGGGAGAAATATTGCCAAAGCGCCGCCGCTCTGGCTTGACAAGGTTTTCATACCCTCCGTAAACTCCCTTATGTGGGAATTTGTGGTGTAAAGTGGTGAAAACGGTCATGAAGGGGTAGCTCAGGAATGTTCCGTGGGGCAACGATGGTTAATCTCGACAGCAAAGGGCGGCTTGCCGTACCCACCCGTTATCGGGATTTGCTGAACGAGCAATCGCAAGGCCAAATGGTCTGTACCATTGACCTCCATCAGTCCTGCCTGCTGCTTTACCCCTTGCCCGAATGGGAAGTTATTGAACAAAAATTATCCCGTCTGTCGAGTATGAATCCCGCAGAGCGCCGCGTTCAGCGCTTATTGTTGGGGCATGCCAGTGAGTGTCAGATGGACAGCGCCGGTCGGTTGTTGCTAGCTACTACGCTACGTCAACACGCCGGGCTTACAAAAGAAGTGATGCTGGTCGGGCAGTTCAACAAGTTTGAACTGTGGGATGAACAGACCTGGTATCAACAAGTCAAGGATGATATTGACGCAGAACAGTCGACTCAGGAACCGTTGTCTGAGCGGCTACAGGACTTGTCGCTATAAGCATGTTGGAAAACTATAAACACACCACCGTACTGTTGGATGAGGCGGTCAATGGCCTCAATATTCGCAGTAACGGCATATATATCGACGGTACTTTTGGTCGCGGTGGCCATTCTCGTCTGATTCTGTCCCAACTGGGGCCGGAAGGACGTTTGTTGGCAATTGACCGTGATCCACAGGCGATTGCAGCCGCCAAGTCTATTGAAGATCCTCGTTTTACCATCGTACACGGCCCATTTTCTGATTTGTCACACTATGTGCGGGAACGCGAATTGGTGGGGAAGATTGATGGCGTCTTACTCGATTTGGGCGTTTCTTCGCCGCAGTTGGATGACGCAGAACGCGGTTTCTCCTTCATGCGTGACGGTCCATTGGACATGCGCATGGACCCATCAAGCGGCCAGTCCGCCTCTGAATGGCTGTTGAAAGCGGAAGCGGACGACATTGCCTGGGTGCTGAAAACCTTCGGCGAGGAGCGTTTTGCCAAGCGCATTGCCCGTGCCATCGTGGAAAGAAACCGTGTCGAGCCGATGACGCGCACCAAAGAGCTGGCTGACCTGATCGCCAATGCCAGCCCGTTCCGGGAAAAACACAAGCATCCGGCAACGCGCAGTTTCCAGGCCATTCGTATTTATATCAACAGTGAGCTGGAAGAGATTGAGCGTGCGCTGGACGGCGCGCTGGAAGTGCTGGCCCCACAGGGTCGCCTGTCGATCATCAGTTTCCACTCGTTGGAAGATCGTATCGTCAAACGCTTTATGCGCCACCATAGCCGCGGTGCTCAGGTGCCGGCAGGTCTGCCGCTGACTGAAGAGCAGTTGCGTGGCATGGGCGGGCGTACGCTGAAAGCGCTGGGCAAGATGATGCCTTCGCAAGATGAAGTGGCGGAAAACCCACGCGCGCGCAGTTCAGTGCTGCGTATTGCCGAGAGGATGCCCGCGTGATTGGTAATGAACGCCACGGTTTGGTTGGGGTGATTGGCGGCGATCTGCTGCGTAACGCCAAGATCCCATTGATTTTACTGGTCGCTTCACTGATTTCTGCGATTTTTGTGGTGACTACCGCACACCGTACTCGCCTGCTGACCGCTGAACGCGAGCAGTTGGTGCTTGAGCGGGATGCTCTGGATATTGAATGGCGCAACCTGATTTTGGAGGAGAACGCCCTCGGCGACCACAGCCGGGTCGAGCGTATCGCCACCGAAAAGCTGCAGATGCAACATGTTGATCCATCGCAGGAAAATATCATCGTTAAACAATGAATAGTTTAACTTAAATCATGACACGGAGAAGAAAGGGAACGCATGAAAGCAGCACGCCCCGGTAAGTTGAAACGCCCGGAAAATCAGGCCAGCTTTGTAAGCTGGCGTTTTGCGTTGCTGTGCGGCTGTATTTTGCTGGCGCTGGTGGGATTGATGCTGCGCGTGGCCTATCTGCAGGTCATCAATCCGGACCGCCTGGTGAAAGAAGGCGACATGCGTTCGCTGCGTGTGCAGGAGGTACCGACCTCACGCGGCATGATCAGCGATCGCGCCGGCCGCCCATTGGCGGTGAGCGTACCGGTCAACGCCATCTGGGCGGATCCTAAAGAGCTGAACGAGCGTGGCGGCATTACGCTGGACAGCCGCTGGAAGGCGCTGTCCGACGCGCTGAATATCCCTCTGGATCAGCTTTCTACCCGTGTTAACGCCAACCCGAAAGGGCGCTTTGTTTACCTGGCGCGCCAGGTGAACCCGGCGGTAGGCGATTATATTCGCAAGCTGAAGCTACCGGGAATTTACCTGCGTCAGGAATCGCGCCGTTACTATCCGGCCGGCCAGGTCACCTCGCACATTATCGGCGTGACCAACATTGACGGCCAGGGCATAGAAGGCGTCGAGAAGAGCTTCGACCGCTGGCTGACCGGGCAACCGGGTGAACGAACCGTGCGTAAAGACCGCTATGGCCGGGTGATCGAGGATATCTCTTCGGTCGACAGTCAGGCGGCGCATAATCTGGTATTGAGCGTCGATGAGCGCCTGCAGGCGCTGGTGTATCGCGAACTGAACAACGCGGTGGCGTTCAACAAGGCTGAATCCGGCACGGCGGTGCTGATCGACGTGAACACCGGCGAAGTGCTGGCGATGGCCAACAGCCCGTCCTACAACCCGAATAATATGGCCGGTACGCCGAAAGACACCATGCGTAACCGCGCTATTACCGATATTTTTGAGCCTGGCTCCACTGTGAAACCGATGGTGGTGATGACCGCGTTACATAACGGTGTGGTAAAAGAAAACAGCGTGCTGAACACCATTCCTTTCCGCATTCAGGGCCACGAAATTAAAGACGTGGCGCGTTATGCGGAGCTGTCGGTTACCGGGATCTTGCAGAAGTCGAGTAACGTTGGCGTTACCAAGCTGGCGTTAGCGATGCCGTCCTCGGCGTTAGTAGATACTTACTCTCGTTTTGGACTGGGAAAAGCGACCAATTTGGGGCTGGTCGGAGAAAGCAGTGGCATATACCCAAAAAAACAACGGTGGTCTGACATAGAGAGGGCCACCTTCTCTTTCGGCTACGGGCTAATGGTAACTCCGTTACAGTTGGCGCGAGTCTACGCAACGATCGGCAGCCTGGGCGTGTATCGCCCATTGTCGATCACCAAGGTTGACCCTCCGGTTGCCGGCGAACGCATTTTCCCTGAACCTCTGGTGCGCACCGTGGTGCACATGATGGAAAGCGTGGCCCTGCCGGGCGGCGGCGGTGTGAAAGCCGCCATCAAGGGTTACCGCATCGCTATTAAAACCGGTACCGCCAAAAAGGTCGGTCCGGATGGCAAATACGTCAACCGATATCTCGCTTATACCGCCGGCGTCGCGCCAGCCAGTAATCCCCGTTTTGCTCTGGTGGTGGTGATTAACGATCCTCAGGGTGGGAAGTACTATGGCGGTGCAATTTCCGCACCGGTATTCGGCGCCATCATGGGCGGCGTATTGCGCACCATGAACATCGAACCGGACGCGTTGCCCACCGCTGATAAAAGCGAATTAGTGATTAATAAAAAAGAGGGTTCAGGTGGCAGATCGTAATTTGCGCGATTTACTCGCTCCATGGGTGCCGACGGCGCCCGGGCGCGCGCTGCGGGAAATGACATTAGACAGCCGTATTGCGGCTGCCGGGGATCTGTTTGTCGCCGTTGTTGGCCATCAGACAGATGGACGCCGCTATATTCCGCAGGCCATTGCGCAGGGTGTTGCAGCCGTGATTGCCGAAGCTGAAGGTCAGGCAGAAGACGGCGCAATCACGGAAATGCACGGTGTGCCGGTAATTTATCTGAGCCAGCTTAACCAGCGCCTTTCCGCACTGGCCGGGCGTTTTTACCATCAACCGGCAGAGCGCCTGCGTCTGGTTGGCGTGACCGGAACCAACGGTAAAACCACCACTACGCAACTGCTAGCGCAGTGGAGCCAACTGTTGGGTGAAACCGGCGCAGTGATGGGCACCGTCGGTAACGGTCTGCTGGGCCAGGTGTGCCCGACGGAGAATACCACCGGTTCTGCGGTGGATGTTCAACACGTATTAAACGAGCTGGTCGATCGGGGCGCAACTTTTGCCGCGATGGAAGTCTCTTCTCACGGGTTGGTGCAAAACCGCGTGGCGGCGCTGCCGTTTGCCGCCGCGGTGTTCACCAACCTGAGCCGCGATCACCTGGATTACCACGGTGATATGGCCAATTACGAAGCGGCCAAATGGTCGTTGTTTGCCGGCCACGAAGTGGGGCAGGCGATCATCAACGCCGATGACGAAGTGGGCCAGCGCTGGCTGAGCAAATTGCCGGATGCGGTGGCGGTCACCATGCAGGATAACCTGCAACTGGGTTGCCATGGCCGCTGGTTGAAAACCACTGCGGTCAGTTATCACGATAATGGCGCCACTGTTCGCTTCAGCTCAAGCTGGGGCGACGGCGAAATTGAGAGCCGCCTGATGGGTGCTTTCAACGTCAGCAACCTGTTGCTGGCACTGGCGACGCTGCTGTCACTGGGCTATCCGCTGGACAAACTGGTGGAAACCGGCAATCAGCTGCAGCCGGTATGCGGCCGTATGGAAGTATTCAACGCGCCAGGCAAACCGACGGTCGTGGTGGATTATGCCCACACCCCGGACGCGCTGGAGAAGGCGCTGGAAGCTGCGCGCCTGCACTGCCAAGGGCAGCTGTGGTGCGTGTTCGGTTGCGGCGGCGATCGTGACAAAGGCAAGCGCCCGCTGATGGGTGGCATCGCCGAGCAGTTCGCCGATCGCGTAGTGGTGACCGATGACAACCCGCGTACCGAAGAGCCGCAGGCGATCATTGCCGATATCCTGACCGGTCTGCTGGATGCCGGGCGTGCTCTGGTGATCCACGGCCGTGCCGAAGCGGTGACCAGCGCGATTATGCAAGCCAAAGAACAAGATGTGGTGCTGGTGGCGGGTAAAGGCCACGAGGACTACCAACTGGTGGGGAACCGCCGTCTGGATTACTCCGATCGCACCACCGTTGCGCGTCTGCTGGGGGTAATAGCATGATTCCTGTCTCCCTTCAGGCACTGGCCGATGTATTGAGCGCTGAGTTGATCGGCGCCGATTGCCAAATCATTGAGGTGACGACAGATACCCGCCAGGTAACCGCAGGTTGCCTGTTTGTGGCGCTGAAGGGCGAGCGTTTTGATGCGCATGCCTTCGCTGCCGATGCTGTAGCCGCAGGCGCTGGGGCGCTGCTGGTGAGTAAGCGCTTATTGGTGGACGTACCGCAACTGGTGGTGAAAGACACGCGTTTGGCGCTGGGGCAACTGGCTGCCTGGGTGCGCCAGCAAGTGCCGGCCCGCGTTGTGGCGTTAACCGGTTCATCGGGCAAGACCTCGGTGAAAGAAATGGTTGCCGCTATTTTGCGTGAATGCGGTGAAGTGCTGTATACCGCCGGCAACTTCAACAACGATATCGGCGTGCCGCTGACGCTACTGCGTTTGCAACCGCAGCATGATTTTGCCGTGATTGAGCTGGGCGCCAACCATATTGGCGAGATTGCCTATACCACCGCATTGACGCGGCCACAGACCGCTCTGGTGAATAACCTGGCGGCTGCTCACCTGGAAGGTTTTGGCTCTTTGGCCGGCGTCGCCCAGGCGAAAGGTGAAATTTTTACCGGCTTGCCGGCTGACGGCGTGGCAATCATCAACGCCGACAATAACGACTGGCCGCACTGGCAGAGCATGCTGAACGGTAAAACCGTCTGGCGCTTCTCGCCGCAGGCGGCGGAAGGCGTGGATTTTTTCGCCAGCGACGTGCTGGTGAGCGCCAAAGGTACGCAATTTACGTTGCACAGCCCATTCGGCACCGCGGTGGTAACGCTGCCGTTGCCGGGCCGCCATAACGTGGCCAATGCGCTGGCTGCAGCGGCGCTGGCCATGTCGGTCGGTGCCTCGCTCGAAGCCGTGCGCCAAGGGTTGAAACAGTTGCAGGGGGTGCCGGGGCGGTTGTTCCCGATTGCGTTTACCGAAAATAAACTGCTGCTCGATGACAGCTATAACGCCAACGTCGGCTCGATGACCGCCGCTGCGCAGGTACTGGCAGAGATGCCGGGCTACCGCGTAATGGTGGTTGGCGATATGGCTGAGCTGGGGGCGGATGCCGAAGAATGTCACCGTCAGGTGGGCGAAGCCGCCAGGTTGGCCGGCGTCGATAAAGTGATAGGTATCGGTCCGTTAAGCCAGGCGCTGTGTGCGGCTTCCGGTAACGGCGAACATTTTCAGGACAAGGCAGCAGTGATCGCGCGCGTGGCGGAGTTACTGTCGGAACATGCGGTAATTACCGTGTTAATCAAGGGTTCACGTAGTGCCGCAATGGAGCAGGTAGTACGCGCGTTACAGGAGAAAGCACCATGTTAGTTTGGCTGGCCGAGCATTTGGTCAAATATTATTCCGGCTTCAACGTCTTCTCCTATCTGACGTTCAGGGCCATTGTCAGCCTGCTGACCGCGCTGTTTCTCTCCTTATGGATGGGCCCGCGCGTGATTAAACGCCTGCAGGAGATGTCCTTCGGTCAGGTCGTGCGTAACGATGGCCCGGAGTCGCATTTCAGCAAACGCGGCACGCCGACCATGGGCGGCATCATGATACTGACCTCCATCACCATTTCGGTGCTGATGTGGGCTTACCCGTCCAACCCGTACGTGTGGGGCGTGTTGTTCGTGCTGGTGGGCTACGGCATCGTCGGCTTTGTCGATGACTACCGCAAAGTGGTGCGTAAAGATACCAAGGGGCTGATTGCCCGCTGGAAATATTTCTGGCAGTCGGTGATTGCGCTGATTTTCGCCTTTGCCATGTATGCCGTAGGAAAAGACACGCCAGCCACCGAGCTGGTTGTGCCGTTCTTTAAGGACATCATGCCGCAGCTCGGCCTGTTGTACGTGTTGTTGGCGTACTTTGTGGTGGTCGGTACCAGCAACGCGGTCAACCTGACTGACGGGCTGGATGGTCTGGCGATCATGCCAACGGTGTTCGTGGCTGCGGGCTTTGCGCTGGTGGCTTGGGCGACCGGTAACATGAATTTCGCCAACTACCTGCACATTCCTTATCTGCGTCATGCGGGTGAGCTGGTGATCGTCTGTACTGCCATCGTCGGCGCCGGCCTGGGCTTTTTATGGTTCAACACCTACCCGGCACAGGTCTTTATGGGTGATGTTGGCTCACTGGCGCTGGGTGGCGCGCTGGGCACTATCGCGGTACTGCTCCGCCAAGAGTTCCTGTTATTGATTATGGGCGGCGTGTTCGTGGTTGAAACGCTGTCGGTGATCCTGCAAGTGGGATCGTTCAAGCTGCGTGGGCAACGTATTTTCCGCATGGCGCCGATCCACCACCATTATGAATTGAAGGGCTGGCCGGAACCGCGCGTGATCGTGCGCTTCTGGATTATTTCGCTGATGCTGGTGCTGATTGGCCTGGCGACGCTGAAGGTACGGTAATTATGGCGGATTATCAGGGTAAAAAAGTGGTCATCATCGGGTTAGGCCTCACCGGCCTGTCCTGCGTTGATTTCTTTATGGCGCGTGGCGTAACGCCGCGCGTTATGGATACCCGCATTTCGCCGCCGGGGCTGGACAAGCTGCCTGAAAGCGTTGAACGGCATTTGGGTGACTTGAATCTGGACTGGTTGTTGGCGGCGGATTTGATCGTTGCCAGCCCGGGCATGGCGCTGGCTCACCCGGCGTTGAGCGCTGCGGCGGATGCGGGGGTGGAGATCGTCGGTGACGTCGAACTGTTCTGCCGCGAAGCTCAGGCGCCGATCGTAGCGATCACCGGCTCTAACGGCAAAAGCACCGTCACCACTCTGGTAGGCGAGATGGCGAAAGCGGCCGGCTGGGCGGTGGGTGTGGGCGGTAACATTGGCCTGCCTGCGTTGAGCCTGCTGCGTCAGGAATGCCGGTTGTACGTGCTGGAGCTGTCAAGTTTCCAACTGGAAACCACCTTCAGCCTGAAAGCGGCGGCGGCGACCATCCTGAACGTGACAGAAGATCATATGGACCGTTACCCGTTTGGCCTGCAGCAGTATCGCGCCGCCAAACTGCGCGTCTATGAAAATGCCGCCCTGTGCGTGGTTAACGCAGATGACGCGCTGACCATGCCGGTACGCGGCGCAGACCAGCGCTGCATCAGCTTCGGGGCCGATGTGGGCGACTACCACCTCAACCGCCAGCAGGGCGAAACCTGGCTGCGCGTGCGCGGTGAGAAAATCCTGAATACCCGCGAGATGAAGCTGACTGGCCGCCACAACTATACCAATGCGCTGGCGGCGTTGGCGTTGGCCGATGCGGTGAATATCCCGCGCGCCTCCAGCCTGAAGGCGCTAACTACCTTTACCGGGTTGGCGCACCGTTTCCAACTGGCGTGGGAACACAACGGCGTACGCTGGATTAACGATTCGAAAGCCACCAACGTCGGCAGCACCGAAGCGGCGTTGAATGGCCTGCAGGTGGACGGCACTTTGCACCTGCTGCTGGGCGGCGACGGCAAGTCTGCCGATTTCTCCCCGCTGGGGCGCTATCTGCAGGGCGATAATGTGCGCCTGTATTGCTTCGGCCGCGATGGCGAACAACTGGCGGAGCTGCGGCCGGAAGTTGCCACGTTGACCGACACGATGGAACAGGCGATGCAAGCGATCGCGGGCCGGGTACAACCTGGCGATATGGTGCTGCTGTCACCGGCGTGCGCCAGCCTGGATCAGTTCCGTAACTTTGAAGTGCGTGGCGACGAGTTTGCCCGTCTGGCACAGGAGCTTGGCGGATGAAACTACGGGTGCCGACGTTCGGGTTGACCGAAAGACTGAAAGACTGGGTGATGGGATCGCGCGAGAGCGATTCAGTCAATATGGTGCTGTACGACCGTACCCTGCTGTGGCTGACCTTCGGGTTGGCCATTATCGGTTTTGTCATGGTGACTTCGGCGTCAATGCCGATTGGTCAGCGCCTGGCGGACGATCCTTTCCTGTTTGCCAAGCGTGATGCGCTGTATCTGGGGCTGGCCTTCGGTCTGTCGATGGTGACGCTGCGCATCCCGATGGAAGTCTGGCAGCGCTACAGCAATGTGATGCTGCTGTTGTCGATTGTGATGCTGCTGATCGTACTGGTGGTCGGCAGCTCGGTAAACGGCGCATCGCGCTGGATCGCGCTGGGGCCGTTGCGTATTCAGCCGGCGGAGCTGTCCAAGCTGTCGCTGTTTTGCTATCTGGCGAGCTATCTGGTGCGCAAGGTAGAAGAAGTGCGTACCAACTTTTGGGGCTTCTGCAAGCCGATGGGCGTAATGGTAGTGCTGGCGGTACTGCTGCTGGCGCAACCGGACCTCGGTACCGTGGTGGTGTTGTTTATCACGACTCTGGCAATGCTGTTCCTGGCAGGCGCCAAAATGTGGCAGTTCCTGGCGATCATCGGCTCCGGTGCTTTTGCGGTGGTGCTGTTGATCATTGCCGAGCCTTACCGTATGCGCCGTGTGACGTCGTTCTGGAACCCGTGGGCCGATCCGTTCGGCAGTGGCTACCAGTTGACCCAGTCGCTGATGGCATTTGGCCGCGGTGAATTTTGGGGGCAGGGGCTGGGGAACTCGGTACAGAAACTCGAGTATTTGCCGGAAGCGCACACCGACTTTATCTTCTCGATTTTGGGCGAAGAACTGGGCTATATCGGTGTGGTTTTCGCATTGTTAATGGTATTCTTCGTCGCTTTTCGCGCTATGTCGATTGGCCGCCGCGCGCTGGAGATCGATCAGCGCTTTTCCGGCTTTCTGGCCTGCTCGATCGGCGTCTGGTTCAGCTTCCAGGCACTGGTCAACGTCGGCGCCGCAGCCGGCATGCTGCCAACCAAAGGGCTGACGCTGCCGCTGATAAGTTACGGCGGTTCGAGCCTGTTGATTATGTCGACGGCGATCGTGCTGTTACTGCGTATTGATTATGAAACGCGTCTGGCCAAAGCCCAGGCGTTTGTGAAGAGGTAAGGGATGAGCGGGAAACCTAAGCGTTTAATGGTGATGGCAGGCGGTACCGGCGGACACGTGTTCCCGGGGCTGGCGGTCGCGCATCATCTGATGGCGCAGGGCTGGCAGGTGCGCTGGCTCGGAACCGCAGACCGAATGGAAGCCGATCTGGTGCCAAAGCACGGGATCGAGATTGATTTCATCCGTATTTCCGGTTTGCGCGGTAAAGGGCTGAAGGCCCAGCTGAGCGCACCGCTGCGTATCTGGCATGCGGTACGCCAGGCGAAGGCGATTATGCGCAGCTACCAGCCAGACGTGGTGCTGGGCATGGGCGGTTACGTTTCCGGTCCCGGCGGTTTGGCTGCGTGGTTGTGCGGGATCCCTGTGGTGCTGCATGAACAAAACGGCATTGCCGGGCTGACCAACCGTTGGCTGGCCCGCATCGCCAAAAAAGTATTGCAGGCATTCCCCGGCGCGTTCCCGAATGCGGACGTCGTGGGTAACCCGGTACGTACCGACGTACTGGCGCTGCCGCTGCCGGCGGAGCGACTGACCGGGCGTGAAGGCCCCATCCGCGTGCTGGTGATTGGCGGAAGTCAGGGCGCGCGGGTGCTGAATCAGACAGTTCCTGAAGTCGCGGCGAGATTGGGCGATAGAATTACGCTCTGGCATCAGGTAGGTAAAGGTGCGCTGGAAAACGTGTTGCGCGACTACGAGAGGGTAGGGCAGACGCAGCATAAGGTGACCGAGTTTATCGATGACATGGCCGCCGCTTACGCCTGGGCCGACGTTGTAGTGTGTCGCTCCGGCGCGCTGACCGTCAGCGAGATTGCCGCTGCGGGCCTGCCGGCGATATTTGTGCCGTTCCAGCATAAAGACCGGCAGCAGTACTGGAATGCTCGCCCGCTGGAAGAAGCCGGCGCAGCGAAGATCATCGAACAGCCGCAGTTCAACGCCGATACCGTGGCGGATCTGTTGGCAAGCTGGGATCGCCCGCAGTTGCTGGCGATGGCCGAAAAAGCGCGGGCAGTGGCTATTCCCGACGCCACCGAGCGCGTGGCGGCAGAACTGGTGCGGGTTGCCAAATAAATAATGCAGGGGTTCGGTACGCCGAGCCTGAATCAAAGAAATGTCATTTAGGGGCCCGGCATGCCGGACCCGGATTAGAGAGAGTGATGAATACACAACAACTGGCGAAACTACGTACTATCGTGCCCGAGATGCGACGCGTCCGGCACATTCACTTTGTCGGCATCGGTGGCGCCGGCATGGGTGGTATCGCCGAAGTGTTGGCTAACGAAGGTTATCAGATCAGCGGCTCCGACCTGGCGCCTAACCCGGTAACCCAACAGTTGAGCGCGCTCGGGGCGACGATTTATTTCCATCACCGCCCGGAAAACGTGCTGGATGCGAGCGTAGTGGTGGTTTCCACCGCGATTTCCGCCGATAACCCGGAGATTGTCGCCGCCCGCGAAGCGCGTATCCCGGTTATCCGCCGCGCGGAGATGTTGGCCGAACTGATGCGTTTCCGTCACGGCATTGCCGTCGCCGGTACGCACGGCAAGACCACGACGACGGCAATGGTGTCGAGCATTTACGCCGAAGCCGGTCTGGACCCGACCTTTGTCAACGGCGGGCTGGTGAAAGCGGCCGGTACCCATGCGCGTCTGGGTTCCAGTCGTTACCTGATCGCGGAAGCGGATGAGAGCGATGCGTCGTTCCTGCATTTGCAACCGATGGTGGCGATTGTCACCAATATTGAAGCCGACCATATGGATACCTACCAGGGCGACTTCGAGAACCTGAAGCAGACGTTTATCAACTTTTTGCACAACCTGCCGTTCTACGGCCGTGCGGTGATGTGTGTTGATGACCCGGTGGTGCGCGAACTGCTGCCACGCGTGGGCCGCCATATCACCACTTACGGTTTCAGCGAAGATGCCGATGTGCGCATTGAGAGCTATCGCCAGGTTGGGCCGCAGGGCCACTTTACCTTGAGCCGCCAGGATAAACCCTTGATGACGGTGACCCTGAACGCCCCGGGCCGTCACAACGCGTTGAACGCGGCGGCGGCAGTGGCGGTGGCGACGGAAGAAGGCATTGACGACGAGGATATCCTGCGCGCGCTGGCGGGCTTCCAGGGCACCGGTCGCCGCTTTGATTTCCTGGGCGAGTTCCCGTTGGAGCCGGTGAACGGCAAAAGCGGTACCGCGATGCTGGTCGATGACTATGGCCACCATCCGACCGAAGTCGACGTCACGCTGAAAGCTGCACGTGCCGGCTGGCCGGATAAGCGCCTGGTGATGATTTTCCAGCCGCACCGTTACACACGTACCCGCGATCTCTACGACGACTTCGCCAACGTGCTGTCACAGGTTGATGTGCTGCTGATGCTCGATGTGTACGCCGCGGGTGAGACGGCGATCCCGGGGGCGGATAGCCGCTCGCTGTGTCGTACCATCCGTAGCCGCGGCAAGCTGGATCCGATCCTGGTATCCGATGCGGACATCGTACCGGAAACCTTGGCTCAATTGCTGCAGGCCGACGATCTGGTGCTGGTGCAAGGCGCCGGCAACGTGGGCAAAATCGCCCGCAAACTGGCTGAGCTGAAGCTGCAGCCACAGAAAAAAGAGGAGGAACATCATGGCTGATAAAGTTGCCGTACTGCTGGGTGGCACCTCCGCTGAACGTGAAGTGTCATTGCAATCCGGTGCTGCCGTGCTGGCAGGGCTGCGGGAAGCCGGTATCGACGCCCATGGCATTGATATCCGCGATTACCCGGTAACCCAGCTTAAAGAGCATGGGTTTACCAAAGTGTTTATCGCGCTGCACGGGCGCGGCGGCGAGGATGGCACCCTGCAGGGGATGCTGGAATTCCTTGAGCTGCCTTATACCGGTAGCGGTGTGATGGCGTCGGCGCTGACCATGGACAAGTGGCGCACCAAGATGGTGTGGCAGTCGATGGGGTTGCCGGTCGCGCCTTATGTGGCGCTTAACCGCCAGCAGTATGCCGGTGCAGAGAAACAGAGCCTGATTGCTCGCGTGGAGGCCTTGGGCCTGCCGCTGATCGTCAAGCCGAGCCGCGAAGGCTCCAGCGTCGGCATGAGCAAGGTGACCGAACGCGATGCCCTTGAGGCCGCGCTGGAAGAAGGTTTCCGCCATGACGACGACGTGCTGGTGGAGAAATGGTTGAGTGGCCCTGAATATACCGTAGCGATGCTGGGCGACCAGGTGTTGCCTTCGATTCGCATTCAGCCGGCCGGCGTGTTTTACGACTATCAGGCCAAGTACATTTCGGACGATACGCAGTATTTCTGTCCAAGTGGCCTGGGCGCGGAACAAGAGGCCGAAATGGCTGCACTGGCGTTACGCGCCTACCGTGGACTGGACTGCAGCGGCTGGGGCCGCGTGGATGTGATGCAGGATAGCGATGGCAGCTTCTATCTGCTTGAGGTGAATACCTCGCCGGGCATGACCAGTCATAGCCTGGTGCCGATGGCAGCGCGCCAGTCTGGTTTAAGCTTCTCGCAGCTGGTAGCGAGAATTTTGGAGTTGGCCGACTGATATGTCGCAAGCTGCCCTGAATGCGCGTGAACGCGAGGTGGATAACAGCCCGCGCCGTAGCAATGGAACTCAATTGGCGGGAATGGTTTTCCTGCTGATGGTGCTGGGAACGGTGCTGTGGAGTGGCTGGATGGTGATTGGCTGGATGAAAGACGCCAGCCGGCTGCCGCTCTCACGGTTGGTGGTTACCGGCGAACGCCACTACACCACCAACGATGATATTCGCCAGGCGATTCTGGCGCTGGGAGCGCCGGGCACGTTCATGACGCAGGATGTTGATGTCATCCAGCAGCAGATTGAACGCCTGCCGTGGATCAAGCAGGCCAGCGTGCGCAAGCAGTGGCCGGATGAGCTGAAGATCCACCTGGTCGAGTATGTCCCGATTGCGCGTTGGAATGATTTACACATGGTGGACGCCGAAGGCAAATCCTTCAGCGTGCCGGCAGAACGAATTGGCAAACAAAAATTGCCGCTGCTCTATGGCCCGGAAGGGAGCGAACAGGATGTTCTGGAAGGTTATCAGGCCATGAGCAACATGTTAGCGGCCAGCAAATTTACGCTGAAAATGGCGGCCATGAGCGCTCGCCATTCCTGGCAGCTGGCTTTGGATAATGATGTTCGGCTGGAGCTGGGACGTGATGATCGTACCGGACGCCTGCAGCGGTTTATCGAGCTCTATCCGGTATTGCTGCAGCAGGGGCAGGCGGAAAGCAAGCGCGTCAACTATGTCGATTTGCGCTACGAGTCCGGCGCCTCGGTAGGTTGGACCCCGGTATTGATCGACCCGCAGGCGGCAGGCGGTCAGCAGAACAGTAATCAGCAACAGAATCAGGCACAGGCAAAACAACAATGATCAAGTCGACGGACAGAAAACTGGTAGTTGGACTGGAGATCGGTACTGCAAAAGTCTCCGCATTGGTAGGGGAAGTTCTGCCCGATGGCATGGTCAACATTATCGGGGTGGGCAGTTGCCCGTCTCGCGGTATGGATAAGGGTGGCGTTAACGACCTGGAGTCGGTAGTCAAATGCGTACAACGCGCTATCGATCAGGCCGAGCTGATGGCGGATTGCCAGATTTCTTCGGTTTACCTCGCATTGTCGGGTAAACACATCAGCTGTCAGAACGAAATAGGGATGGTTCCTATTTCCGAAGAGGAAGTGACACAGGAAGATGTGGAGAACGTGGTGCATACCGCTAAATCGGTACGTGTACGTGACGAACACCGCATTCTGCACGTTATCCCTCAGGAATACGCCATCGACTATCAGGAAGGCATCAAGAACCCGGTTGGGTTGTCCGGCGTGCGTATGCAGGCCAAGGTGCACTTGATTACCTGCCATAACGATATGGCAAAGAACATTGTTAAAGCGGTAGAACGCTGTGGTCTGAAAGTTGACCAACTTATTTTCGCCGGTCTGGCCGCCAGCTATGCGGTTCTGACCGAAGATGAGCGCGAGCTTGGCGTTTGTGTGGTGGATATCGGCGGCGGCACCATGGATATGGCGGTGTACACCGGCGGTGCTCTGCGCCACACCAAAGTGATCCCTTACGCCGGGAACGTGGTCACCAGCGATATCGCCTACGCCTTCGGCACGCCGCCGACAGACGCGGAAGCGATCAAAGTTCGACACGGCTGTGCGCTTGGGTCGATTGTTAGCAAGGATGAAAGTGTAGAGGTGCCAAGCGTTGGGGGACGTCCTCCTCGTAGTCTGCAAAGACAGACACTGGCTGAAGTCATTGAGCCACGCTACACCGAACTGTTGAATCTGGTTAACGATGAAATTTTGCAATTGCAGGAGCAACTGCGTCAGCAAGGGGTGAAGCATCATCTGGCAGCGGGTATTGTGCTGACCGGTGGCGCCGCCCAAATTGATGGCCTGGCAGCCTGTGCGCAACGGGTGTTCCACACCCAGGTACGCATCGGCCAACCCTTGAACATCACGGGTCTGACGGATTATGCGCAGGAGCCTTACTACTCAACTGCGGTAGGTCTGCTGCACTATGGAAAAGAGTCTCACCTGAGCGGTGAGGCAGAAGTAGAAAAACGCGCCTCGGTGGGCAATTGGTTTAAACGTATCAATAGCTGGCTGAGAAAAGAGTTTTAATGTTTCAACAAAGAGATCATGCTGAGTAATCTTTTTATGATCTCGCAGCGACAGGCACAAAACGGAGAGAAACTATGTTTGAACCAATGGAACTAACCAATGACGCGGTGATTAAAGTCATCGGCGTCGGCGGTGGCGGTGGCAACGCCGTTGAACACATGGTGCGCGAGCGCATCGAAGGTGTTGAATTCTTCGCCGTTAATACAGACGCTCAGGCGCTTCGTAAAACGGCAGTTGGCCAAACCATCCAGATCGGTAGCGGTATTACCAAAGGTCTGGGGGCAGGCGCGAACCCTGAAGTGGGTCGCAATTCAGCGGAAGAAGACCGTGAAGCCCTGCGTGCCGCACTTGATGGCGCAGACATGGTCTTCATTGCAGCCGGCATGGGCGGCGGTACCGGTACCGGTGCAGCACCTGTTGTGGCTGAAGTTGCTAAAGATCTGGGTATTCTGACAGTGGCCGTGGTTACCAAGCCTTTCAATTTTGAAGGCAAGAAACGCATGGCGTTCGCTGAGCAGGGTATCGCAGAGCTGTCCAAACATGTGGATTCACTGATCACTATCCCGAACGACAAGCTGTTGAAAGTTCTGGGTCGCGGTATTTCTCTGCTGGACGCGTTCGGCGCGGCTAACGACGTGCTGAAAGGCGCGGTGCAGGGTATTGCCGAGCTGATCACCCGTCCGGGCCTGATGAACGTCGACTTCGCCGACGTGCGCACCGTGATGTCCGAAATGGGCTACGCGATGATGGGTTCCGGCGTTGCCTGTGGTGAAGACCGTGCTGAAGAAGCGGCGGAAATGGCGATCTCCAGCCCACTGCTGGAAGACATCGACCTGTCCGGCGCTCGCGGCGTTCTGGTCAACATCACCGCCGGCTTCGACCTGCGTCTGGATGAGTTCGAAACCGTGGGTAACACCATTCGTGCTTTCGCTTCCGACAACGCCACCGTGGTCATCGGTACCTCGCTGGATCCGGAAATGAACGACGAACTGCGCGTGACCGTGGTTGCGACCGGTATCGGCATGGACAAACGTCCTGAAATCACTCTGGTGACCAATAAACAGGTTAGCCAGCCAGTGATGGATCATCGCTACCAGCAGCACGGTATGTCGCCGTTGCCGCAGGAAGTGAAACCGGCCGCCAAGGTGGTCAACGATCCGACTGCGCAGCCTAATAAAGAGCCCGACTATCTTGATATTCCTGCCTTCCTGCGCAAGCAGGCAGACTAAGAATATCCTGAGAATTTGGAATCTCCGCTCTTTGTGCTAAACTGTCCCGCCGGCCATGCTGTATGCTTGGTCGGTAGGATGGATAACATTGCGAGATAAAACGATGATCAAACAAAGGACATTAAAACGTATTGTTCAGGCGACTGGAGTCGGTTTGCATACCGGCAAAAAGGTCACGCTGACAATGCGCCCAGCGTCGGCTAATACCGGGGTCATCTATCGTCGCACTGACTTGAATCCACCGGTTGATTTTCCGGCTGATGCAAAATCCGTGCGTGATACCATGCTCTGTACTTGCCTGGTCAATGAGCATGACGTGCGTATTTCTACCGTTGAGCATCTGAATGCTGCGCTGGCTGGGCTGGGTATCGACAACATCATTATTGAAGTTGACGCCGCCGAGATCCCAATCATGGACGGTAGCGCCAGTCCGTTCGTCTACCTGTTGCTGGATGCCGGCATCGAAGAACTGAACTCAGCGAAGAAATTCCTGCGTCTGAAAGACACCGTACGTGTTGAAGATGGCGATAAATGGGCAGAGCTGTCCCCGCATAACGGGTTCCGTCTGGACTTTACCATCGACTTCAACCACCCGGCGATCGACGCCAGTACGCAACGCTATCGCCTGGATTTCTCCGCCGACTCGTTCGTGCGTCAAATCAGCCGTGCGCGTACCTTCGGTTTTATGCGTGACATCGAGTATTTGCAGTCACGTGGTTTGGCCTTGGGCGGCAGCTTTGACTGCGCCATCGTGGTAGATGACTACCGCGTTCTGAACGAAGACGGCCTGCGCTTTGAAGACGAATTCGTACGCCACAAAATGCTGGACGCCATCGGTGACCTGTTCATGTGCGGCCATAACATCATTGGCGCGTTTACCGCGTACAAGTCAGGCCATGCGCTGAACAACAAACTGCTGCAAGCCGTTCTGGCGAAACAGGAAGCGTGGGAATACGTCACCTTCCAGGACGAAGCCGAAATGCCGTTGGCATTCAAAGCCCCGTCCACCGTATTGGCCTAAGCCGATACCGCTGATTATTTCTTACGACTGGTAGCGTTGGCACTCTCTCCGGCCAGCGACGCCAGTCGTTCCAATACCTTGCGCAGTTTTTCCGGACTGCGGCTCGCCAAACCTCTTAATTCCTCAGCACTTTCCTGACTCAGATGCCGCATCGGCACGTTTGTATGCGTATTCCCCAAAGTTTTTGCGGCGTCCTGCACAAGGTTGCTCCCTTTTGCCATCAAGGCCGGATTAATCCTGATGTCGATCGACGACAATGATGGTAGAATTTGCGCTCGTAGTGCAGATAATAAAGCCGGTTGTTCGTAGCGCAGGCGCATCAGCCAGCTGGCATTGGCCGTTTCTAGCACTAAAATACCCTGTCGGAAATTCGCGACGCGGCACCAGGGATGCAGTTGAACGGGCAATACGCCTTTCACTGCACGGTTAAGCTTAAGCAGCGCCACCGCGCGTTGTTGGACGTTATGCAGCGGCCCTTTGTCTTCTGCAGACGCGTCGTCGAACAGGACATCTAATAATTGTGGACGGCTATCGCGCATAATGGGCTCCGGCGGATTATAAACTCGTGATCGGTATTCTAAATCGTTGGCGACAATTTGGCAGACGTTATTTCTGGCCCCATCTCCTGTTAGGGATGGTCGCGGCCACGCTTGGCGTACCTTCAAATCTGTCAGGCAGCTCCGATCAAGCCGCTCTGCCGAGCACCTCGTCCAGCCTGAACCGGCAAAACTCCGCCAGCGGCGCCTTTAATAGCCTGGCGTTGCTGCAGGAAGCGCACCGCCGCCCGACCTTCAGCGTCGACTACTGGCACCAGCATGCGCTTCGTACCGTCATTCGTCACCTCTCTTTTGCTCTTGCGCCGCAGGCAGTCTACGCGCGGGTGCAGGAAAGCGAGGCGGAAGTCGCCGAACCCCCGTTGCAGGTGGCGCAACTTGCGCTGCTTTCCACACTCAACGCGCTGCTGACGCATGAGCCAAAGCCGCCGACCATCATTCGCAATACCCATCATGCCGTGCTGCCTGCCTTTGCGCAGCACCAGACCGGCTTGTGGCTCGCGCAGGTGCAGGGCATTCGCGCCGGGCCAGTAGCGTTAAGCTGATTCATTGCCCTTTGGGCGACAAAAACCTAAAAATAACAGCAAGTTGACTGCCTGTGTTGGCTGTCATGACAGAGATATTAAACATCATGTTAGTGAAATTATTGACCAAAGTTTTTGGTAGCCGTAACGATCGTACACTGCGCCGCATGCGTAAGTCGGTTGAACTGATCAACCGCATGGAACCGGACATGGAAAAGCTGTCCGATGACGAGCTGAAAGCCAAGACCAACGAGTTCCGCGCGCGCCTGGAAAAGGGTGAAGTGCTGGAAAACCTGCTGCCGGAAGCTTTCGCCGTGGTACGTGAAGCGAGCAAGCGCGTATTCGGCATGCGCCATTTCGACGTGCAGCTGCTGGGCGGTATGGTACTGAACGACCGCTGCATCGCAGAAATGCGCACCGGTGAAGGTAAGACTCTGACCGCAACCCTGCCCGCCTACCTGAACGCCTTAAGCGGCCGCGGCGTACACGTGGTGACCGTCAACGACTATCTGGCACAGCGTGATGCCGAAAACAACCGCCCGCTGTTCGAGTTCCTTGGCCTGAGCATCGGCATCAACCTGCCGGGCATGCCTGCACCGGCCAAGCGTGAAGCCTATGCCGCCGATATTACTTACGGCACCAACAACGAATACGGCTTCGACTATCTGCGCGACAACATGGCGTTCAGCCCGGAAGAGCGCGTTCAGCGCAAGCTTCACTATGCGCTGGTGGATGAGGTTGACTCCATCCTGATCGATGAAGCCCGTACTCCGCTGATCATCTCCGGCCCGGCCGAAGACAGCTCAGAAATGTACATTAAGGTCAATAAACTGATTCCAAAGCTTATCCGTCAGGAAAAAGAGGATTCAGACTCCTTCCAGGGCGAAGGCCACTTCTCGGTAGACGAGAAAGCGCGCCAGGTGCACCTGACCGAACGCGGCCTGATCCTGATCGAAGAAATGCTGGTGGAAGCCGGCATTATGGAAGAAGGGGAGTCACTGTACTCACCGACCAACATCATGTTGATGCACCATGTGACTGCCGCTCTGCGCGCGCACGTGCTGTTCACCCGCGACGTTGACTACATCGTGAAAGACGGTGAAGTGATCATCGTTGACGAACATACCGGCCGTACCATGCAGGGCCGGCGTTGGTCAGATGGTCTGCATCAGGCGGTGGAAGCCAAAGAAGGCGTGGAAATCCAGAACGAGAACCAGACGCTGGCATCCATCACCTTCCAGAACTACTTCCGCCTGTACGAGAAGCTGGCCGGGATGACCGGTACCGCCGACACCGAGGCGTTTGAATTCAGCTCTATCTACAAGCTGGATACCATCGTGGTGCCGACCAACCGCCCAATGCTGCGTAAAGACATGCCGGATCTGGTCTATATGACCGAGCTGGAGAAGATTGGCGCCATCATTGAAGATATCCGCGAGCGTACCGCCAACGGCCAGCCGGTGCTGGTGGGGACGATCTCGATCGAAAAATCCGAAGTCGTTTCCCGCGAACTGGCGAAAGCCGGTATTGACCACAAAGTGCTGAACGCCAAATTCCACGCTATGGAAGCGGACATTGTGGCGCAGGCCGGCCAGACCGGTGCGGTGACTATCGCCACCAACATGGCGGGCCGTGGTACCGATATCGTGTTGGGTGGCAGCTGGCAGGCGGAAATTGCCCAGTTGGAAGACCCAACCGAAGAGCAAATTGCGGCGATTAAAGAAGACTGGAAAATCCGCCATGAAGCGGTATTGAAGGCGGGTGGCTTGCACATCATTGGTACCGAGCGCCATGAATCACGCCGTATCGATAACCAGCTGCGCGGCCGTTCCGGTCGTCAGGGCGATGCCGGTTCATCCCGCTTCTACCTGTCGATGGAAGATGCCTTGATGCGTATTTTCGCCTCGGATCGCGTTTCCGGCATGATGCGTAAACTGGGTATGAAAGAGGGTGAGGCCATTGAACACCCATGGGTCACCAAGGCGATTGCCAACGCACAGCGTAAAGTAGAAAGCCGCAACTTCGATATTCGTAAGCAACTGCTGGAATACGATGATGTGGCCAGCGATCAGCGTCGCGCTATCTATAGCCAGCGTAATGAACTGCTGGACGTGTCCGATGTGAGCGAAACCATTGCCAGCATCCGTGAAGACGTCTTCAAAACCACCATTGACAGCTACATCACGCCGCAGTCGCTGGAAGAAGAGTGGGATATTCAAGGTCTGGAAGAGCGCTTGAAAAACGACTTCGATCTGGATATGCCAATCGCCGAATGGCTGGATAAAGAGCCGGATCTGCACGAAGAAACGCTGCGTGAGCGTATTCTGGAAAAGGCCAAGGAAGACTATCTGCGCAAAGAAGAAGTGGTTGGCACAGATATGATGCGCAACTTCGAGAAGGGCGTGATGCTGCAAACGCTGGATTCCCTGTGGAAGGAGCATCTGGCGGCAATGGACTATCTGCGCCAGGGCATCCATCTGCGTGGCTACGCGCAGAAAGATCCTAAGCAAGAGTACAAACGTGAATCCTTCAATATGTTTGCGACCATGCTGGAATCGCTGAAATACGAAGTGATCAGCGTGCTGAGTAAAGTGCAGGTGCGGATGCCGGAAGAGGTTGAAGCCATGGAGCTGCAGCGTCGCGAAGAAGCTGAGCGCCTTGCAGCACAGCAACAGCTGAGCCACTACGAAGAAAATGCGTTGGTTACCGAAGACTCTAATGCTCCTGCAAGCGCGGAGCGCAAGGTGGGCCGCAACGATCTTTGCCCATGTGGATCCGGTAAAAAATACAAACAGTGCCACGGCCGTCTGCAGAAGTAAGTAAGCTCGGCAGCGTTTAACGAGTCAAACCCAGGGGGTCAGCATGCTGAGCCCCTGTTTTTTAGGGCCAGAGTCCGCGCCCTTATGAATTAATCAGGAGTATGCGATGAAACATCTGAACATCGCCGTCGGTATCATTCGCAATGCCCAGCAGGAAATTTTTATTACCCGTCGTGCCGCAGATTCACATATGGCCGGTTTCTGGGAGTTTCCCGGCGGCAAAATTGAGCAAGGGGAAACCCCGGAGCAGGCGCTCAATCGTGAACTGCTGGAGGAAACCGGAATTGAAACTGAACGGGCTGAGCTGTTGGAGGTGCTGGAGCACCGCTTTAGCGATCGTATCGTGACGCTGAATTTTTATCTGGTGGAAGGTTGGGCAGGGGAACCGTTCGGTCGTGAAGGCCAGCCTATGCGTTGGGTGAAGCAGGCCGAACTGCGGGAGGACGAATTTCCCGAGGCCAATGTCAGTATTATCAAGCTGTTGGTGACGCAGGCGAACGCTGCGCAATAAGACGGGCGGCCTGGCTGGCGCCAGGCCGAAAGAGAGACAATCAGCGATCGTCTTCTTCACTCCATTCTTCGCTTTCCGACAGATCGCTGTTGCTGGGAATGCGTTTTTCTTCATCGGCCCATTCGCCGAGATCGATTAACTGGCAGCGTTTGCTGCAAAATGGGCGGAACGGGCTCACTTCACCCCAAACCACACCTTTGCCACAGGTTGGGCATTTCACTACGGTAGTCATCTCTTTTCCTTACTTCCTTCCAACGCGTGAAAGGTCTTTATGTCATTGGGTTAGCAACAGGCTAACTCAAAGGTTAACCGTTCCGGCACCACGCCAAGCTCGCTGTCCAGAGGCAGGAAGCGGATCGCATAACGCGTCTTATGGCCGGAGATCTGCGGATAAAGCTGATGTGTCAGGCTAATGCGCAAACGCAACAGGTCTGCGCCTTCCGCGTTATCTTGGAAGAAACCGTTCAAACTGATCTGGTTGCGGAATGGGCCGGCCTGACGAATCAGATCCAGCACCATAGTCAGCGCCAGATTCAACGGCTCCAGTGCCTGCAGCCAGTCAGCGACGTCGGCGTCCCGTTCTTGCTGCGGTGCATGCATCCACATGTGCAATGTGGGCAAGTCAAAGCTGCAACAGCCGCCGGGAATGCTCAGACGTTGGCGCACCAGGCTTATCAGCCGATCTTCGCGCAGCGCCTGCCCCAGACGCGGAGCGGACATCAGCGCTGCTGCGCGCACCTTCAGTTGACCGCGTAGCTGGTCCATCAGAGACATATCGACGCCCGGTACATCGGTCCATGCCAACAGTTTTTGTTGCTGACGCTCCAACTCTTTCAGCAGTTCGGTGCGTACTTCGCCACGTTCCAATACGTCCAGCAGGTCCGACACAGTGCGGAAGAAGGTCAGTGCAATGGCGGTTTCGCTCAGCGCCCGCTGGCCATGCAATTGTTGCAGCAAAAACTCGATACGCAGCCAGGTGCGCATTTTTTCATTCAACGGATGTTCAAAAAGAACGCTTGGGGAAACATCACTCATTCAGTTTAATCCTGTCGGGTCGCTGATGCCGCCAGTTCAAGGTAGCGGCGATGCAGTGCGGCAACAAATGGCTCTATCCCCTGAGCGGCACCGCTATTATCGATTATGTCGTCTGCAGCGGCCAGGCGCTGCTCGCGTGTGGCCTGTGCGGACACTATGTTCTGTGCCTGTTGGCGGCTTATCCCGTCGCGGGTAATGGTTCTCGCCAACTGTGTTTCGCTGTCGACGTCGACCACCAACACGCGATCTGCGCGCGCTTGCAGGCTGTTTTCCACCAGCAGTGGCACAACCCACAACGCATAGGGGCTGGCGACCTGCGCCAACTGGCGTTGGGTTTCCTGATGAATCAGCGGGTGCAGCAATTGATTCAGCCAGCGCTTTTCATCCGGGGTGCTGAATATACGCTGCCGCAGTGCCGTGCGGTTAAGCGTGCCGTCAGCCAGCAACATTTCATTACCAAAACGTTCGGCGATAGCGGCTAAAGCAGGGGTGCCGGGTTCGACAACCTGCCGTGCAATGACGTCAGCGTCGACAATCTCCACGCCGTGGCGGGCAAAGGCTTCTGCTACGGTGGACTTGCCGCTGCCGATACCCCCTGTCAACGCTACAATGTAGGCCATGGTATAAAATGCACTCGATATTCATAAAAAAATAATAGACGAATCATAAAGCGATCGTGCAGAAGTGCAAGTCAGTAGGGAACGCTAGCCCGGCAGGTTGCGTTGTACGGTGATAAAAAATGCGGCAGGGAAAGGAAAATGAGCGATAAATCACGCCGCATGTTCGTAGGTAAATTTGTCGGATTGTAGCGTAAACAAAGGTGAATTCGCAGTCTTGTCCGGTGATTATTAGCGCGTATGATAGCGTCACTGGAACTGGCATTAATCTATACCCGTCATTCTTCAAGCTGCAGGCGTGTTGACTGCGAGCGTTCACCCGAATCACTTACGTGAGTAAGCTCATCGGGACTCTCGTTCTTGTCGCCTTCCTGCAACTCGAAATTTATAGGGTATAGGTTCGAATACTCTCCTGCGATCCGTCGCCAAAAACCAGGAAATCATAAGTCATGCGTATTGAAGAAGATTTGAAGTTAGGCTTTAAAGATGTGTTGATTCGCCCAAAGCGCTCCACGTTGAAAAGCCGTTCTGAGGTTGAACTGGAACGCCAGTTTACCTTCAAACATTCTGGCTGGAACTGGTCCGGTGTGCCGATTATTGCCGCCAACATGGACACGGTCGGCACCTTCAGCATGGCAGAGGCTCTGGCTTCCTTCGACGTTCTCACCGCCGTACACAAACACTACACCGTTGAGCAATGGGCCGCATTCGTGCAGCGCGTACCGGCATCGGTACTGCGCCACGTTATGGTTTCAACCGGCACCTCCGAGGCCGACTTTGTGAAGATGAAGCAGATTCTGGCGTTGTCTCCGGGTCTGAAGTTTATCTGCATTGACGTGGCCAACGGTTACTCGGAACATTTTGTCGCCTTCTTGCAGAAAGCGCGCGAAGCTTGCCCGAACCATGTGATCTGCGCCGGTAACGTGGTTACTGGCGAAATGGTGGAGGAATTGATCCTGTCTGGTGCCGATATCGTAAAAGTCGGCATTGGTCCGGGGTCGGTTTGCACCACCCGGGTAAAAACCGGTGTCGGTTATCCGCAGTTGTCTGCGGTGATTGAATGTGCCGATGCGGCACACGGCCTCGGCGGCCAAATCGTCAGCGATGGCGGCTGTTCTGTGCCGGGCGACGTGGCCAAAGCCTTTGGCGGCGGCGCTGATTTTGTCATGCTGGGCGGCATGTTGGCCGGTCATGACGAGTGTGAAGGCACCGTAGTGGAAGAGAACGGCGAAAAATTCATGCTGTTCTACGGCATGAGCTCAGAGTCGGCGATGAAGCGCCATGTGGGCGGTGTTGCCGAATACCGTGCCGCTGAGGGCAAAACCGTTAAGCTGCCTCTGCGCGGCGAGGTTGAGTTTACCGTCCGTGATATTCTCGGGGGGTTGCGCTCAGCCTGCACCTATGTCGGTGCAGAACGCCTGAAAGAGTTGACCAAACGTACCACCTTTATCCGCGTTGCGGAGCAGGAAAACCGCGTATTCGGTGCTAAGTAACCCGTAATAAAGCCCCTCTCCGGGGAACGGCTCACATTCTGCTGTGCCCCGGATCGTTCTGTTTATCCCAAAACATTTCCCAGCTGAAATATCGGCAAATACATGGCGATCACCAGCGTCCCGACTATTCCTCCCACCACCAGCATCAATATCGGCTCCAGCGTTTGCGCCAGCGTATCGGCCAGTTCAAAGGTTTGCTGCTCATGCCACAGCGCCAGCTTGCCCAGCAAGGTGTCAAGCGAGCCAGACTCTTCGCCCACCCGCACCAACTGTTGGCATAATGGGGGGAATAGAGCCTGTTGCCCCAGGGCGCTGTAGAAAGTATGCCCCTGTGCAATCTGTTGCCGAACCGTCTCAATCGCCTGGCGGTAAAACAGGCTGTCTACCGACAGCGCCGCGGCGTTCAGGCCTTCAACCAGGGTGAGGCCCGCCTGCTGAGTCATGGCCAGAATACGGAATATTTGGCTCAGGTTGCCGCCTTTGATCAGTTGCGCGATCAACGGTAAACGCAACAGCGTCGCCTGTTCGCGCCTGCGCCATTGCGGCTGTGGATGCAGCCAGCGGAAATAGGAAAACACCGCGCCGGCCATTATCAACACCAGCCAGGGACCGCTGTGGACCAAGATCGCGGACAGGTTCAACAGCCCTTGGGTAAACCAGGGCAATGGCGCATCGAACGACTGGTAGACGCCGGCAAACTCCGGAAGCACCATCACCAGCATCAGAATGCTCACCAACAGCGCTACTGCGCAGATAAACAGCGGGTAGCGCAGTGCCTTAATCACTTTTTTTTGCAGTTTTTGTTGCGCCTCCTGCTGTTGAGCCAGTTGCAGGCAGCAAGCGTCAAGATTGCCGGTCAGTTCCCCGATAGCGATTAACTGACGGTAGATGAGCGGAAAGATGGCGCGTTGCCCGGCGATAACGTCGGAGAAGGGTTGACCCTGCCGTACCTGTTCGGTTATCTCGCGCAGCAGGCAGCGCCAGGCGGCAGATGGGTGCTCTTCCGCCAACAGTTGCAATCCGTTGACCAGCGGTAACCCGGCTTGCAGCAGGGTGGCGAGCTGGCGGGTGAATTGGATCATGGGCTCGCCCCGCCACTGAGCGGGGGCAATGCGTTTCCCGCTATTAATCTGGCAGGGTTGCAACCCCTGCTCAATGAGCCACTGGCTGACCACGTGTTTTTCGTTGCTCATCCGCTCCCCCTGGCGTAACTGGCCGTGAGGATCGACTGCTTGCCACAGGAAAAGGCGCTGTGCTTTCACGGTGCCGCTCCGCTTTCGGCGGTGATGCCGACAATGCGATATACCTCTTCCAACGAGGTGAAGCCCTGAGAAACCAGCGTTAATCCGGCTTGCAGCAGCGTTATCTGCCCTTGTTGTCGGGCAATATCGGCCAGTTGACCGGGAGCTGCGCCTTGCAGCAGACCGGCTTGAACTTCTGGAGTGATCATCAGCAACTCATAGACCCCAGTGCGGCCGTAGTAACCGCTAAAGCAGTGTTCGCAGCCGTCAGCCTGCCAGGGCAACAGGGGGGTGGCCCAAATGGCGGTGGGAAAGTGAACGGGCAGGTTCTGTTGATAGCGACAGTGACTGCACAGCTTGCGCACCAGCCGTTGGGCGATGACCAGCTTCAGACAGGCGGCGATCAGATAACCCGGAATACCCATATGGGTCAGGCGCGTCAGGGTTTCGCTGGTGGAGTTGGTGTGCAGCGTCGAGAGGACCAGATGACCGGTTTGAGCCGCTTTCACTGCGATTTCCGCCGTTTCCCGGTCGCGGATCTCACCGATCATGATGACGTCCGGATCCTGGCGCAACAAGGCGCGCAACACGCGAGAAAAATCCAGCTCGGTTTTGGGGTTTATCTGGGTCTGGTTGACGCCGAACAGCGGAATTTCAATCGGGTCCTCGACGCTGCACAAATTGCTTTGCGCGTCATTCAATTGTCGCAGGCCGCTGTACAGCGTGACGGTTTTACCGCTGCCGGTCGGGCCTGTGACCAGGATCATGCCCTGGGGGCAGGACAGTGCCTCAGCATACTGCGCCAGCGCCGTTTGGCTCATGCCTAACCGATCCAACGGCAGCTCCTGGCGTTCGGTTTGCAGGATCCTCAGCACCACTTTTTCACCGTGCAGTGTCGGCAAGGTAGCGATACGCATTGAATAACTGGCGTTATCCAGTTGTACGCTGAGCTGCCCATCCTGCGGCAGCCGGCGCTCGGCGATATCCAACTGCCCCATGATCTTCAGCCGGGCGATAAGGCGTGCGGCCAGGGGAAAAGGTGGTGAAGCTATGGCCTGCAACACGCCGTCGATGCGCAGCCGGATACGCAGAGTCTGCAGATAAGGTTCGAAATGAATGTCCGAAGCGCGTCGTTGTATGGCGATGCGCAGAGTTTGGTTGATAAACTGCACCACGGGCGCGTCGCTGTCGTCATTTAATGAGGATGCGTCCGGCTCGGCTTCCGGCGCGCTTTGCCCAAGCCTGTCACCCTGCATTTGCCGGCGGTTCAGTTCCAGCTCCAGTCGGGCCGCAGGCCACTGCTCCAGATGAATACGTTTGCCGGTGGCGAAACGCAGGGCCGGCAGCAGCCCCTGCGGTACTTCAGCGTTCAGGGCAACGGTCAGGCTGTCGTCGTCTTCGCTGAGGGCCAGCGCCTGGTAGCGCTGGCACAGGGCGTGAATTTCATCGCTGATACCGATGCTCATTGAGACGCCCCCTTCGGCGTATCATCAAAGCGGAAGACTTCCTGGCAGGTCTCCTGCAGATTGACGTTGTCGCTGGTGCATTGGCGTGTCCAACGCGTCAGGCCGCTGGCGTTCTGGGTGGGCGTCAGCGCTACGGTCAGCCCTTGCAGCGTTTGCGTGCCGGTCAGCGTGATCACGCCCTGACTGACCTTAACGACGCTGACGTAACGTGAGGTGCCGCTGGCAGGAATACCTTTACTGCCGGCATTACAACCCGCCGGTGCGCCGCCATCGAGCACGCACAGCTCCACGGCCAGCTTGTAAGGGGTCATGACTTGCAGAATGTCAGTCATCGCCGCTTTCTGGATGTAACGTTGGTAGGCGGGTATGCCTATGGCGCTCAATATTGCGATAATGGCGATCACCACCATCAGTTCGATCAGAGTAAAACCGCGCTGTGTTTCCATTTGTTATTGCCTCCCTGTGAATGTGGGGGTAACGGTAACGGCTCATACAGCGGGCTTCTAGCGGGGAGTCAGTGTTCTGCGGCGTGCTTCCATGGCAAGTTGTTCAGTTTGCAGCGGCATGAAAATAGTTGCGGCGGGGTTCGCAGTTTTGACGAAAAAGCACCGTCCCAGCTAGCCAGGACGATGTGAATGGCAGAGATTATTTGAAGCGCATTGACAGATCGAGTGCGGTCACATGTTTGGTCAGCGCGCCAACGGAGATGTAGTCCACGCCGGTTTCGGCGAAGGTGCGCAGGGTTTCGCTGGTCACGTTGCCGGAAACTTCCAACTGTGCGCGGCCTTGGGTCTGCGCCACCGCGGCACGCATCATCTCGACGCTGAAGTTATCCAGCATGACGATGTCGGCGCCGGCATCCAGCGCCTGTTGCAGCTCATCGAGGGATTCTACTTCCACTTCGACCGGCACGTCGGCATGCAGCCAAAAAGCTTTCTCGACCGCATTTTTGATCGAACCGGAGGCGATGATGTGGTTTTCCTTGATCAGGAAGGCATCGGATAATCCCAACCGGTGATTGCTGCCGCCACCGCACAGCACCGCATATTTCAGTGCGGTACGCAGTCCCGGCAGGGTCTTGCGCGTATCCAGCAGGCGGGTTTGCGTCCCCTGCAGCAGTGCCACATAACGGCTGACTTCGGTCGCTACGCCGGAAAGCGTCTGCACAAAGTTCAGCGCAGTGCGCTCGCCGGTCAGCAGTATCCGCGCCGGCCCGCTCAGTTTGCACAGCGGTTGGTCAGGCACCAGGCGATCGCCATCCGCCACCAGCCATTCCACCTTCACCTGGTTGCCCAGCTGGATGAAGACTTCACTCAACCAGCGCCGGCCGCAAAATACGCCGGGTTCACGGGTGATAATGGTGGCTTCTGCCTGTTTGTCGGCCGGTAACAATTGCGCGGTAATATCGCGGTCGGCATCGACTTCGCCTCCCAGGTCTTCGCGCAGCGCCTGGGCAACGGCATAGGGGATATCGCTTTCAATTCGTTCAAGAAGCTCGGTGCGGCGACTGTCGGCATCGTAGCGGCGTGTCGGCATAGAAAACTCCGAAATGGACGGTAAGATCGTAGGGGGAACATGCTACTCTGTTGCCGTGATAAGTACCACCGCAGAGAGGTGTCTGATGCAGTTAGAGCATGGCTGGATTGTCGGGGTGAAACGGGTCGTTTCGCCGCATTGCGATCTTCGCCCGAATGATGAAGCCCCTTCGCTGCTGGTGATCCACAATATCAGCCTGCCGCCCGGCGAGTTTGGCGGTCCCTATATCGATCGGTTGTTTACCGGCACTCTCGATCCCGCAGAGCATCCCTATTTTTCCGGCATCCATCAGCTTCGGGTCTCGGCGCATTGTCTGATCCGCCGCGAGGGTGAAATCATTCAGTATGTGCCGTTCGACAAGCGCGCCTGGCACGCCGGCGTTTCCGAGTATCAGGGGCGCGAACGCTGCAACGATTTTTCGATCGGCATTGAGCTGGAAGGTACCGATCAACTGCCGTTCACGTCGCAGCAATATCAGAGCCTGAAAGCGGTGACCGCGCTGCTAATCAGGTATTATCCGATGTCGGCGGCGAGCATTACCGGGCACAGCAACATCGCCCCTGGCCGCAAAACCGATCCAGGCCCAGCGTTTGACTGGGACTTTTATCTGGCATCTCTGGAACAACCCTGCGAGCCCGATGGCGCTATGCTTGGGAAAATGGAAAGGGAGAGGAGTCGCTAATGACGCTGTTTACGCTGTTACTGGTTCTGGCGTGGGAACGTTTGTTCAAGCTGGGGGAGCACTGGCAGCTGGATCATCGCCTGGAAGTGGTGTTCCATCGGCTGCATAGGTTTTCGCTGGCGCAGACGCTGCTGCTGACCGTTGCCTGGATGGTGGTGGTGTGGGGCATTTTGTGGTTGGCTCACGGGCTGTTTTTCGGCGTGGTGACGCTGCTGCTGTGGATTATTATTGATTTGCTGTGTGTGGGCGCCGGCATCAAGCGCAAACACTATCGTGCTTATCTTAAGGCGGCGCGGCAGGGAGATGCCCATGCCAGCGACCAGATGGCAGAGGAACTGGCGCTGATCCACGGTTTGCCGGTGGATTGCAGCGAAGAGCTGCGCCTGCGCGAGCTGCAAAATGCGCTGCTGTGGACTAACTTCCGTTATTATCTGGCGCCGCTGTTTTGGTTTGTGGTCTGCGGGCCATACGGGCCAATCGCACTGGCGGGTTATGCTTTCCTGCGTGCTTATCAAACCTGGCTGGCGCGCCACAATACCCCTCTGGAGCGTTCGCAGTCCGGCATCGATCATCTGTTGCACTGGCTGGACTGGATCCCGGTGCGCCTGGCAGGCGTGGCCTACGCGCTGCTGGGGCACGGTGAAAAAGCTTTGCCGGCATGGTTTGCGTCGTTGGGCGATCGTCATACCTCGCAATATCAGGTACTGACTCGCCTGGCGCAGTTCTCTCTGGCGCGCGATCCGCATAGGGATCCGGTACAAACCCCGCGTGCGGCGGTCACTCTGGCGCGCAAGGTGACGATGGTTATCGTGGTGGTAGTGGCGCTGCTGACGATTTACGGTACCTTGCTCTAACAAAATAAAAACGGGCGCTCAGTTCACACCGGCGCCCGTTTTTGTTTGACCGCGAAATATTACAGCTTGGCGAAGCAGCGGCGTGCGGCATCGATGGTGCGCTGAATGTCTTCCTTGCTGTGCGCAATGGACATAAAGCCGGCTTCAAAGGCGGAAGGCGCCAGATAAACCCCCTCATTCAGCATCAGATGGAAGAAGCGCTTAAAGCGTTCCACATCGCACTGCATCACGTCCTGGTAGCAGGTCACCGCCGGGGCATCGGTAAAGAACAGGCCGAACATGCCGCCGACGTGGTTGACGACCAGCGCGACGTTTTCTTCTTTGGCTGCATCCTGCAGGCCTGCCGCCAGCATATCGGTCAATTCGGTCAGCGTCTGGTGGACACCGATCCGCGAAACCTCGGTCAGGCAGGCATAACCGGCCGCCATCGCAATCGGGTTACCGGACAGCGTTCCTGCCTGATAGACCGGGCCGGTTGGCGCCAGCGCCGCCATCACGTCGCGACGACCACCGAACGCGCCCACAGGCATGCCGCCGCCGATGATTTTGCCCAGACAGGTAAGATCCGGCTCCACATCGTAATAGGCCTGCGCCCCGGCCAGCGCGACGCGAAAGCCGGTCATCACTTCATCGATAATCAGCAATGCGCCGTATTTGTCGCACAGTGCCCGCAGGCCCGGCAGGAATTCCGGCAGCGGCGGCACGCAGTTCATGTTGCCGGCGACTGGCTCGACGATGATGCAGGCGATCTCGGAAGGATACTGTTCGAACGCGACGCGGACCGAATCCAGATCGTTGTAGGTGCAGGTCAGAGTGTGCTTGGCGAAATCGGCCGGCACACCCGGCGAGTTCGGCTGGCCCAGGGTCAGCGCGCCGGAACCGGCTTTCACCAGCAGGCAGTCGGCGTGGCCGTGGTAGCAGCCCTCGAACTTGATGATTTTATCGCGGTTGGTGTAGCCGCGCGCCAGACGAATAGCGCTCATGGTGGCCTCGGTACCCGAGTTTACCATCCGCACCATATCCATGGTCGGCACCAGTTCGGTGACCAACTCCGCCATTTTGACTTCCATCTCGGTGGGGGCGCCAAAACTCAGGCCGCGCTGCGCCGCTTCGATGACCGCATTGCGGATCGCAGGGTGGTTGTGCCCCAGCACCATTGGGCCCCAGGAACCGACGTAGTCGATATAGGCTTTGCCGTCGACGTCGAACAGGTAAGCCCCGTCCGCCCGCTCGATAAACAGTGGCACACCGCCAACGCCGGTGAATGCACGCACCGGAGAGTTAACCCCACCTGGGATCACCTGTTGCGCTTGGGCATACAGACTTTCGGACTTGCTGTGTAAGCTCATAAATCGGCTCCTGGATTCTCTTTTGAATGATTTAATCGCGCTATTCTAGAGAAGTGTTCGTCGATATGAAACGATCACAGTCAGATACCTATTTTGGGGGGCGGTCGCTCAGCGGGTGCGTTAGAATAATCGGCTTCCCTATTTGTATTACATTTAATTCCGTTAATGAATAACCCATTATGACTGAATTACAGCAACAGCCGCCGGTAGCGCGGGCTCCACGCCTGAAACGCAGCGACGCGGTGCGTCAGTTTATCCGCCGAGACAAAACGCCGGTGGCCATCCTGTTTATGGCGGCGGTGGTGGGCGCCCTGGCGGGTTTGCTCGGCGTAGCCTTTGATAAGGCGGTGGACTGGGTGCAGCAGCGGCGGTTGTCCGCGCTGGCGCAGGTCGCCGATTCCTGGCTCCTGGTTTGGCCGCTGGCCTTCATTCTTTCTGCTGCGTTGGCGGTGCTGGGGTATTACCTGGTGCGCCGTTTTGCGCCGGAAGCGGGCGGCTCAGGCATACCGGAGATCGAAGGGGCGCTGGAAGAGCTGCGTCCGGTACGCTGGTGGCGGGTGATCCCGGTAAAGTTTATCGGTGGCATGGGCACGCTGGGGGCGGGTATGGTGCTCGGCCGTGAAGGGCCTACGGTGCAGATGGGGGGCAACGTCGGGCGTATGGTATTGGATATTTTCCGCATGCGCGGCGCCGAAGCGCGTCATTCGTTGCTGGCCACCGGCGCGGCCGCCGGGCTTTCCGCCGCCTTCAATGCGCCGCTGGCGGGCATTCTGTTTATCATTGAGGAAATGCGTCCGCAGTTCCGCTATAACCTGATCTCGATTAAAGCGGTATTTATCGGCGTGATCATGTCGAGCGTGGTGTTTCAGTTGTTCAACGGCGAACACTCGGTGATTGAGGTAGGCAAGCTTTCCTCTGCGCCGATCAACACGCTGTGGCTGTATCTGGTGCTGGGTGCGGTATTCGGCGCCGTTGGGGTGATGTTTAACGCCCTGATTTTTCGCACTCAAGATATGTTTGCCCGTTTCCATGGCGGGAAGATGCGCAACATCCTGATGATTGGTGGGCTGATCGGCGGTACGTGCGGCATTCTTGGGCTGATCCAGCCGCAAGCGGCGGGGGGCGGTTTTGGTTTGATCCCCATTGCTGCTGCCGGCAATTACAGCGTCGGTATGCTGCTGTTTATTTTCATCGCACGGGTGATCACCACACTGCTGTGCTTTGGTTCAGGCGCGCCGGGCGGGATCTTTGCGCCAATGTTAGCGCTGGGCACCCTGTTTGGCACCGCTTTTGGCCTGGCCGGCGCGCACCTGTTTCCACAGTACGGCATTGAGGCCGGTACTTTCGCCATTGCCGGAATGGGCGCGTTGTTTGCCGCCACGGTGCGCGCACCCTTGACCGGGATCGTGCTGGTGTTGGAGATGACCGATAATTATCAGCTCATACTGCCAATGATCATTACCTGCCTTGGTGCTACGCTGGTGGCGCAGTTCCTCGGGGGTAAGCCGTTGTATTCGTCGATATTGGCCCGTACGTTGCAGCGGCAGGAAGTGCTGCAGGCGCGTGAGGCGGCAAATAAAACAGGTAAAGAAAATACAACAAATGCGGTGAATACTTGAACGCAGCACTCAGGTATTGGATAATCAAAAACATTAATCAGACTGCCATTGTAGCGGCCTGATGCAGAACAATGTTGGGAGTAAAGAGTATGAGTGATGAAACAGCACTGCCCCTGCAATTTACCGAGGCAGCAGCAAGCAAGGTTAAGGTCCTGATTGCTGATGAAGAAAATCCGAATCTGAAGTTGCGGGTTTACATTACCGGTGGCGGCTGCAGCGGATTCCAGTACGGTTTCACTTTTGACGACAAGGTCAACGATGGCGATATGACCATCGAGAAGCAGGGCGTTGCGCTGGTGGTTGACCCAATGAGCCTGCAATATCTGGTGGGCGGTTCGGTCGATTATACCGAAGGGCTGGAAGGTTCACGTTTCGTGGTAACCAACCCTAACGCCAAAACCACCTGCGGCTGCGGTTCTTCGTTCAGCGTCTGATCCCGTCTGCAGCAGCATAAAACCCGCCAACCTCACCGGTTTGCGGGTTTTTTTATGGTTGCCATTTCATGCTGACCCGAGCCGGGTTTGCTTCGGCGGGCAGTCGCTATCGTTCGAGGATAAACGCGGGCAGTTTCAGATGCCAGCGGATGGCCGCCAGCCGGATCGCCAGCGTGATGCCCATGCCAAGCATCATCGCCTGCTGCAGCGGCATACCGAAGGTAGCGAAAGCGGTAACGTGGACGATACCGCCGACAATACAGGCGGTGGCGTAAACTTCGGTTCGCAGGATCATCGGAATTTCCCGCGCCAGGACGTCCCGGATAATACCGCCGCCAACCCCGGTAATGACCCCCATGCACACGGCCACCAGCGCACCGGTATCGGCGGCGAAGGCTTTATTGACGCCGATGCCGACGAACACCGCCAGCCCGACGGCATCCAGCACCGGCAGGATCCATTTCGGCAGGCGTCGCGGCTGGCGTACCAGCAGCAGCGTCAGCACGCAGGTTATCATCGCCACCACCAGATCGGTCGGGTCTTTCACCCAAAATACCGGGCCATTGGCCAGCGCCATATCGCGGATGGTGCCGCCACCGACCGCAGTGACCACGCCGAGCACCAACACGCCGAACGGATCCATGCGCAACTTGCCGGCCAGCAATACGCCGGAGATGGCGAAAACCGCAGTACCCAGAATATCCAGCCAAAACACCAGCATCAGGGGAGCTCCGCCAGTTGGCTGCACAGTTGTTGTGCGGCCAGCATGATGCGCGGGCCGGCGCGGTTGAACCAGTCGCCGTTCAGCGCAATCACCGGCACTTGCAGCTGTGGCGCCCAAAAGGCTTTCACGCTGGCAATCTCTTTTGCGTCGCCGGTAATCACTACGGCCTGAGGCTGGCGGGCCAACACTTGCTCGCGGCTGATTTGCGGCCACGGCATACGGCTGTCGGCAAAGATATTCTCCGCTCCGCACAGCGACAGCACCTGGCTTTGCAGAGTGGCGCCGGAGCTGGTGAACAGCGGCTGGGTGCCAAACTGCAACAAGACCCGGCGCGGCTGGTTGTGCGGGTATTTTGCTTTCAGCGCGGCGATCTGTTGGCGCATGGTGCCCGCAGCCTGGTGCGCCTGCTCCGGATGCGGGCTGTATTTGGCCAGGTCATCCAGCGACTGGGCGATGTCATCGAGCGTGGTGGCATCCGCATAAAAAATCGGGATACCGAAGGCGGCGAGCTGATCCAGCACCCGTTGCGGATTGCCGCCGCGCCAGGCGAGGATCAGATCCGGCTTCAGCGCCAGTACCCGCTCCAGGTTGATCCCTTGCCAGGAAGCCACCTGTTCCAGCTTTTTGGCCGCCGGCGGGTAATCGGAGAAGGCGCTCACCGCCAGCAGGGTATCGCCCATGCCGGCGGCGTAGGCAAGCTCGGTGGCATTGGGTGCCAGGCTGATCACGCGCTGAGCGGCGCCGGCAGGCAGAGCCGCCCAGATCGCGAGCAGCCACAACAGGGCTGAAAGGCGTGGCTTCACATCAACCGCGCTTGGCCAGGGTTTGCAGCATCGCGTTGACCATCAGCGTTGATTGCTTGGCGGCCACGACCAGGAACTCGTCAAAGCTCATGTGCGACTCACTGTCGGCGACGTCAGAGATGGCGCGAACCACCACAAACGGCGTGCCGAACAGGTGGCAAACGTGGCCGACGGCGGCGGCTTCCATTTCTACCGCGGCAACGGTTGGGAAGGTGGTGCGGATGCGCTCCAACGGTTCTGCACCGTTAATGAAGGCGTCGCCGCTGCAGATCAGGCCGCGCACCGCGTTAAGATCCAACTGCTTGATGCAGCTTTCCGCCAGCGCAATCAGTGCTACGTCCGCCACGAAGGCCGCCGGGCAACCGGCCATCTGGCCTGGCTCGTAACCAAAGGCGGTGACGTCGGCGTCGTGATAGCGCACTTCTTCGGAAACCACGATATCGCCCACTTTCAGCGTAGCGGCCAGGCCACCGGCGGAACCGGTATTGATCACCAGATCCGGCTTGCAGTGCTCCAGCAGCAGGGTGGTACCCATTGCCGCAGAAACTTTACCGATTCCGGATTTCAGCAGTGCCACGTCAACGCCGCCGATCTGGCCGGTATAGATTTCACAACCCGCGCGTTGAATGGTTTGACGGTTTTCAATTTGTTCGCGCAGCAGGGTAACTTCCTGCTCCATGGCGCCGATGATGCCTACTTTCATAAATAACACTCGCTGATTGGGTGTGGGAATTGCGCCATAGTCTATCATGGCTCTCATAGAGAGATAATCCGTTGCATATGCCCTCGGGAATTGTTATCACGGAGGCTGGGCGCAACGGAGGAGAAACAGATGTCCGGGATCGACTTTAAGCAAAAAATCAGCTTCCAGCGGCCTTTCAGTAAGCCTATCGAGGCTGAGGAAGAATATGACATCGTGCGGCAGTTTGAGAGCGATCGCGGGCGCATTGTCAATTCAGCCGCCATTCGCCGTCTGCAGCAAAAAACCCAGGTGTTCCCTCTGGAGCGCAACGCCGCGGTGCGTAGCCGTCTGACGCACTCGATGGAGGTGCAGCAGGTCGGGCGGCACATTGCAAAAGAGATCCTCAACCGTTTCAAACAGGAACGGCGGATCGACGCGCTTGGCCTGTCCAAACTGCTCGATCCTTTTGAAAGCATAGTTGAGATGTCCTGCCTGATGCATGACATCGGCAACCCGCCGTTTGGGCACTTTGGCGAGTCGGCGATTAACGACTGGTTTTCCCAGCGGCTCGATCCCGCCAGCTGCGGGAGCGAGCCCGCCAGCAACGATCGTTGCCAGATCGGCGTGCTGCGCCTGCACGAAGGCGAAGGCGATCTCAACCGCCTGCGCAGCCGCATCCGCCACGATCTCAGCCATTTCGAGGGTAATGCCCAGGCTATTCGGCTGGTGCATACGTTACTGAAGCTCAACCTGACCTATGCGCAGGTGGGCTGCATTCTGAAATATACCCGTCCGGCGTACTGGGCGAGCGAGATCCCCGCCAGCCACAGCTACCTGATGAAAAAACCGGGTTTTTATCTGGCGGAAGAGGCGTTTGTCGATCGATTGCGGCGCGAGCTGAATATGGGCGAGTTCGATCGCTTCCCGCTGACTTATATCATGGAGGCGGCGGACGATATTTCTTACTGCGTCGCCGATCTGGAAGACGCGGTGGAAAAAAACATTTTCACCGTTGAACAACTTTATCAGCATTTAACTCAGGAATGGGGCGAGGTATCGCCGGGCGATTTGTTTGATAAAACCGTGGCCAGCGCTTTTCGCAAGATCGATCGCGGCGGTGCGCGGCGCAGCAGCGAAGATCAGTTCTTCATGTATTTGCGGGTGTTCACCGTGGCGCGGCTGGTGCCGCATGCGGCGCAGCGTTTTATTGATAATCTGGATGCGGTTTATCGGGGCAACTTTAATCAGGCGTTGCTGGAAGACTCCAGCCCGGCGTTCCAACTGTTGAAGATCTTCAAAAATGTGGCCTTCAAGCACGTCTTCAATCACCCCGAAGTGGAACAGCTTGAGCTGCAGGGCTACCGGGTGATCAGCGGCTTGCTGGACATCTACAGCCCCTTGCTGGCGATGTCGCTGGCGGATTTTACCCGCTTGGTGCGGGAAGACAGCCATCGCGCTTACCCGATAGAAACGCGCCTGTTCCACAAGCTTTCCACCAAACATCGGTTGGCGTATGTCGAAGCGGTTGAAGGGTTGCAACACCTGTCGCCCGAGCAATTGGCGATCCGGGAATATTATTTCCGCGCGCGTTTGCTGCAAGATTATATCAGCGGCATGACCGATCTTTATGCCTACGACGAATATCGAAAACTAATGGCGGCTGAATAATTCATTCAGTTAATAAATATTATTTGAACGCATGCGTAGCAGGTCGCAGTGAGTATTTCGAGTTTTGTAAAGACGGACAATATTTGTTTACTATTACCAATAACCTGCGCCGGAACTTCAGGCTATTAATAAGCTCTGACTATGCACAAAGAACGCAATACTTTCTGAACGACTTTATAAGAGACACACAGATGAAAAAAACCGCATTAGTTCTTAGCGCCCTGGCTTTCAGTATTGGTATGGCGATGGGCCCGATGACGGCCAGCGCCGCAGAAACCGCGTCTTCAAGCACCCAACAGCTGCCTAGCCTGGCGCCGATGCTGGAAAAAGTGATGCCTTCCGTGGTGAGCATTAACGTTGAAGGCAGCACCACCGTCAATGCGCAGAAGATGCCGCCGCAGTTCCAGCAGTTCTTTGGCGAGGATTCGCCTTTCTGCCAGGACGGTTCACCGTTCCAGGCTTCTCCAATGTGCCAGAACGGCGCTGATGGCGGGCAGGGCACACCGGGTCAGGGCACCCAGGAAAAATTTCAGGCGCTGGGCGCCGGGGTGGTGATTGACGCCGCCAAAGGCTACGTGGTGACCAACAATCACGTGGTGGATAACGCCAATAAAATTCAGGTGCAACTGAGCGACGGCCGCAAGTTTGACGCCAAGGTGATAGGCAAGGATCCGCGTTCCGATATCGCGCTGATCCAACTGAAAGACTTTAAAAATCTGACGGCAATCAAAATGGCGGATTCCGAGCAACTGCGCGTCGGCGATTACACCGTGGCGATCGGCAACCCTTACGGATTAGGCGAAACCGCGACTTCCGGCATCGTTTCCGCGTTGGGCCGCAGCGGGTTGAATATCGAAAACTACGAAAACTTTATCCAGACCGATGCGGCGATTAACCGCGGTAACTCCGGTGGCGCGCTGGTTAACCTGAACGGCGAACTGATCGGCATTAACACCGCGATCCTGGCGCCGGACGGCGGCAACATCGGTATTGGCTTCGCGATCCCGAGCAACATGGTGAAAAACCTGACGGCGCAAATGGTTGAGTTCGGCCAGGTGAAACGCGGCGAGCTGGGCATTATGGGCACCGAGTTGAACTCCGAACTGGCGAAAGCGATGAAGGTGGACGCCCAGCGCGGTGCCTTTGTCAGCCAGGTGATGCCGAAATCCTCCGCCGCCAAGGCGGGCATCAAGGCCGGTGACGTTATCGTCACCATGAACGGTAAAGCCATCTCAAGCTTTGCCTCGTTCCGTGCGGAAATCGGCACGCTGCCGGTCGGCAGCAAAATGTCGCTGGGCATCATTCGCGACGGCAAACCGGTGACCGTGGACGTCACGCTGGAGCAAAGCGCCCAGACTCAGGTGGAGTCCGGCAATATCTACACCGGCATTGAAGGGGCCGAGCTGAGCAATGCCCAGGCCGGCAGCCAGAAAGGCGTGAAGGTGGATAACGTCAAGGCCGGCAGTGCCGCTGCGCGTATCGGCCTGAAAAAAGGCGATATTATCCTCGGGGTTAACCAGCAGCCTATCCAGAATCTGGGCGAACTGCGCAAAATTCTCGACAGCAAGCCGTCGGTGCTGGCGTTGAACATCCAACGCGGCGATACCCAGTTGTATCTGCTGATGCAGTAATTTCTTCCGGTCTCCGCTCTCAAGGCACGCCACGGCGTGCCTTTTTTATGGGGGAGAGTTTATGGCGACGCCAACTGCCGTCATGGACAGGATTCAGGCGTTGTGATTCAGGGGCTGGTTGCAACGGTTCTCAGCGTACCGGCCTGCTATTATCAGATATCAGCCACGGCAAAAGTGAAGCCGACAATGGGTCTATGCAGTCGAGGAAACGGACCGTATATGAAAATAGTGATCGCGCCGGACTCATACAAAGAAAGTCTGTCGGCACTGGAAGTGGCGACCCAGATTGAAGCGGGTTTTCGCGAGATATTTCCTGATGCCGAGTACATCAAACTGCCGGTAGCCGACGGCGGGGAAGGTACGGTGGAGGCGATGGTGGCCGCCAGCGGCGGGCGTAAAGTGGATGTCGAAGTCACCGGGCCGCTGGGCGCAAAGGTGCGGGCCTTTTTCGGCCTGTCCGGCGATGAGCAGAGCGCCTTTATCGAGATGGCCGCCGCCAGCGGGTTGGAACTGGTGCCGGGACGGCAGCGCAACCCGCTGAACACCACCTCTTATGGCACCGGCGAACTGATCCGTTCGGCGCTGGATCACGGCGTAAAACATTGCATTATCGGCATCGGCGGCAGCGCCACCAACGACGGCGGCGCCGGCATGGTGCAGGCGCTGGGGGCGAGGTTGCTGGATAAAAACGGCGACGACATTGGCTTTGGCGGTGCGCAGTTGGAACACCTCGTCGCTATCGACGTCAGCGGGCTGGATGCGCGCATTGCCCAGTGCAAATTCGAGGTCGCTTGTGACGTCACTAACCCGTTAATCGGTAAAGAGGGCGCTTCGGCGATTTTCGGCCCGCAGAAAGGAGCCACTCCACAGATGGTGGCGCAGCTCGATCGCTGCCTGCTGCACTATGCGCAGGTGATTGCGCAGGATATGGCGATTGAGGTGGGCGGGGTACCCGGCGCGGGCGCAGCCGGCGGTATGGGAGCCGCACTGTTGGCGTTCTGTCATGCCGATCTGCGTCAGGGGATTGAGATCGTCACCGAAGCGCTGGGGCTGGACGCGTTGGTGCGCGACGCGACGCTGGTAATCACCGGCGAAGGGCGCATCGACAGTCAGAGTATCAACGGCAAGGTGCCTATCGGCGTGGCGCGCGTCGCCAAGCGCTACAACAAGCCGGTGATCGGCATCGCCGGCAGCTTGACAGCCGACGTTGGCGTGGTGCACCAGTACGGGCTGGATGCGGTGTTCAGCGTGCTGTACAGCATCTGCACGCTCGAGGAAGCGCTGGAGAATGCCGCCGACAACGTGCGCATGACCGCACGCAATATTGCGGCGACCATCAGGCTGTCGCAGCAGATATAGGTTCCGCTAATCATGCTGAGGGGCACCCCTCAGCATGTCGCTGGGCGATCGCTCTCCAGATGGCTGCGGGCTGCCTGGCTCACCAGTTCGATTTCATCCAGCAGTTCCAGCCATTCCGGCTCCAGTTCGTCGTTGCCGACGCCCTTGCGCAACTGCTGTTCAAGGTAGAAGCACAGCTGCTTCATGCGCGGCACGCCACTGTAGCTGCAACTGCCGTGCAATTTATGGATCAAATCGAGAATGCTGTCGTCTGGGGTGCCATCCAGCACCGCCTGCACCCGTTCGCTGACTTGCGGCAGGAAGTCGAGCAGCATCTGCAGCAGGTCGCGCGCCAAATCCTGTTTGTTCGCCGCCTGGCGTAACGCCAGCGGCCAGTCTAACGACAGCAATGGCTCGGCGGCCGATTCGCCGCTGTAATAACGGGCCAGCACGCGGGTCAGCATAGCTTCATCAATCGGCTTGGCCAGGTAGTCATCCATTCCCGCTTGCAGCAAATGCTCGCGCTCACCGCTCACCGCATGGGCGGTAACCGCGACGATAGGCGTAGAGTTGTGGTGCGGCAGTTGGCGGATCAGTTCGCTGGTGCGGATGCCGTCGATATTCGGCATTTGGATATCCATCAGGATTAGGTCCAGCACGTTATCGCGTGCCAGCGCCAGCGCCTCTTCTCCGCTTTCGCACAGCAGGGTCTTTTCCACTTGTTCAGCCAGCAGGGTACCAATCAGTTTCAGGTTGGCCGGGTTATCGTCAACCGCCATCACCGTCAATGGCAGGCGTTTGGGTTCCGGCACGGCGATGAGGCGATGCGGCGTTTCCATGCGCAGCAGCGGGAACAAGCGATTGCCGGTGATGGGTTTGATCAGGCAACCGATAGCGCCCTGTTGTTTAAGCTGTTCGGCGTTGATCTGCGATTGGCAGGGTAGCGCCAGAATCACCCGACCGGCGATACTCAGCGCCGCTTTCAGTTTGCCTTCGTGCTGTGCCAGGTTGTCGCGGAACGGGATCGGTACCCCCACCAGCAGGAAGTCGTAATCCTTTTTCGGTAACTGAGCCAGCGTAGGCGAATGGGTGATCACAAGCGGGGTCACGCTCAGCATGTTGAGCGTGGCTTCTGCCGCCATCGGGTTGGCTTCGATATACCCCAACGTCTTGCCGCGCAGGTCTGGCAGGCTCGGCGGCAACGACAACATACCCTCGTGCAGCTCGAGGGTGATGTGGAACCAGAAGGTTGAACCTCGGTTCAGCTGGCTGTGGAAGCAGATATCGCCACCCATCTCTTTTACCAGCTTCTGGGTGATCACCAGCCCCAGACCGGTACCGCCGTGGCGGCGTGAAATGCTGGCGTCCGCCTGGCGGAACGCCTGGAACAACTGCGACTGCTGCCGTTCTGATATACCGATGCCGGTGTCATGGATTTGCACTTCAAGTTCAACCTGACGTTCCTGCAGGCCACGCAGCTCTACGCGGATATCGATGTTGCCGGTTTCGGTAAATTTGATCGCGTTGCCCAGCAGGTTGGTAATGATCTGCTGCAACCGCAATGAATCGCCGATTACCTGCTCCGGCACGTCATTATGCACGTCCAGCGTCAATTCCAGCCCTTTCTCGTGAGCGCTGGGTGCCAGCAACACAATCACTTCGTCCAGCGTTTCACGCAGCGAGAACGGAATGTGTTCCAGCACCAGCTTGCCGGCTTCCAGCTTGGAGAAGTCCAGCACGTCGTTGATGATGGTCAGCAGGTTGTTGGCCGAGCGTTCGATGGTTTGCAGATAGTCGGTCTGGGTGACGCTCATCTCGGTTTTCAGCATCTGGCGGGTAAAGCCGATCACGCCGTTGAGCGGGGTACGCAACTCGTGCGACATGTTCGCCAGAAACTCGGATTTGATACGCGCCGCTTCCTGAGCACGTTTTTTCGCCAGATCCAGCTCGACGTTCTGGATCTCCATCTGCTCCAGTGTCTCACGCAGGTCCGAAGTCGCCTGGTCGATATTCTGCTGCATCTCTTCGTGATAGGCGGTCAGCGACATTGCCATCGAGTTGATGCCGTTCTTCAGCATATGCAGTTCGCCGAGCATAAAGCCTTCAACGCGGCTGTCGAGCTGGCCGCGGCGGATGCGGTCAACGGTGTTCACCATATTGCGGATCGGGCCGGTCACGTCGCGCATCAGACGGTAAGCAAACAGGATGGCAATGCACATGCACAGCAGCAACAGCAGGGTGGAAACAAACACCTCTTTATACTGTTGCAACCGCACCGATTGAAGATCCAGTTCGATCGCCACATAGCCCAGGTTGTTGTCCGGCGGAACCGGGTCGGTGGCGTTTTGATCCGGGTACTGGCTTTCCGAGAGGATCGGCGTGCGCAGGATCAGTGAGTTGCCGCGCCGCGTCAGCATCAGATCGGTGGGCATTGGCACACCTTTCGGCAACTGCAATTGGGCGAAATTGTGATGATAATTGGAGGTGACAAACAGATTATTCTGCGCATCGAACACCGTAATTGAACGCACAATATCCGAATGACGACGGTGCAACAGGCTGACCAACTGCCTCACCGACTCGCGGCTGCGGAATGTCATGCCGTACTCGCTGGCCACCGCCAAGGGTTCGATAATGCTGGCGCCGGCGTCAACCAGCTGTTCTTGCAACTCATTGTAACGGTGCACCACGAAGAAGGTGCTGAGCAGCAGACCAATCAACAGCGTTGGGGCCAGAATCAGGATCATCATGCGCGCACGCAAGCTGTATTTGGTCATGGGATTCCAATGTGGGAGAATTGCCGGACACACTCTACTTTAATGAGCCAGCACTCAATCGGCAAATATGGCGCAATTCTACTCTCCCAAACGCCGCCTGACGACCCGGCAAAGTCTGCAAATGTGTGAGCGACCTCGCTCCCTTTGGGCAGGGTGTGGCACGCCACAACGGCAAAGACGTGTTTGTGCGGGGAATCTTGCCGGGCGAGCAGGCGGCAATCCAGCTGACCGAAGAAAAAAGATGAGGATCGCCAGGCGTTACTGACCTTTGCGCAGCAAGAAAGCGCAACCATTTATTGGGCGCCCGGCAGCGGCAGGGGCGAAAACTGTGTGGGGGAACGCCGTACTATCAGGTCGACGGGCTACGCTTAGACTTCAGTCCGCGTGACTTTATTGAGATAAATGACACAGTAAATCAGCAAATGGCGGCGCAGGCCCTTGAATGGCTCGACATTCAGCCCAATGATCGGGTATTGGACCTGTTCTGTGGCATGAGCCAACTTTGCCCTGCTGCTGCGGTGGTGGGGATAGAAGGTGTTGCCACGCTGTTAGCGAATGGGCAATATAATGCACATAAGAATAAACTGAATAATGCCTCCTTCTTCCATGAAAATCTGGGAGAAGACGTTGAGTGGCAACCTTGAGCGGCACAAGGATTTGATAAAGTGATGCTGGACCCTGCCCGTGAGGGTGCGGTCGGCGTGATGTCACATAGTGTAAAACTGGCGCCAGAACGGGGAGGGGTACGTTTCTTGTAACCCTACCAGGCTGGCACGCGACAGCAAAATATTGCTGGATGCCGGTTATCGTCTTGCACGTGTGCGGATGTTGGATAGGTTTCCGCATACGGGGCATCTTGAGTCAATGGCGCTGTTTATTAACGACAACACGCCTGGGGTCGCTGCAAAGTAGGGAGAGGGTATGGTTGCGGTAAGAAGTGCACATCTGAACACGGCTGGTGAATTTGCTCTCGACGAGTGGATTGCCAGCTTGGGGCTACCTAACCCGCAGTCATGTGAGCGATTAGCCGCAACCTGGCGCTACTGTGAGCAACAGACCCAGAACCATCCCGACGCACCGCTGTTGTTGTGGCGTGGGCTGGAGATGGTGGAAATCCTCTCCACGCTGAGCATGGACAACGACAGCATGCGCGCCGCGCTGCTGTTCCCACTGGTGGACGCCGGCATCGTGCCGGAAGAAACCCTGACCGAAGCGTTTGGCAAGGGTATCACCTACCTGGTGCACGGCGTGCGCGATATGGACGCCATCCGCCAACTGAAAGCCACCCAGAACGATTCCATGGCCTCCGAACAGGTCGACAACGTGCGCCGCATGCTGTTGGCTATGGTGGAGGATTTCCGCTGCGTGGTGATCAAGCTGGCGGAGCGTATCGCCCACCTGCGTGAAGTGAAGGATGCGCCGGAAGACGAGCGCGTACTGGCGGCAAAAGAGTGTTCGAATATCTATGCGCCGCTGGCCAACCGCCTCGGCATCGGGCAACTGAAATGGGAGCTGGAGGATTTCTGCTTCCGTTACCTGCACCCGGATGAATACAAGCGCATCGCCAAGCTGCTGCACGAACGTCGCATCGATCGCGAACAGTTTATCGATGACTTCGTCGCCTCGCTGCGAAAGGCGATGGGCGACGAGGGCATCAAAGCGGATATCTACGGCCGCCCGAAACATATCTACAGCATTTGGCGCAAAATGCAGAAGAAGGCGCTGGCCTTCGACGAGCTGTTTGACGTGCGCGCGGTGCGCGTGGTGGTCGAGCGTTTGCAGGACTGCTATGCGGCGCTGGGGATTGTGCATACCCACTTCCGTCATCTGCCGGATGAGTTCGACGACTACGTCGCCAACCCGAAACCCAACGGCTATCAGTCGATCCACACCGTGGTGCTGGGCCCGCGCGGCAAAACGCTCGAAATCCAGATCCGTACCCGGCAGATGCATGAAGATGCTGAACTGGGCGTGGCCGCGCACTGGAAATACAAAGAAGGCGCGGTAGCGACGGTACGCTCCGGCTATGAAGAACGCATCGCCTGGCTGCGCAAGCTGATCGCCTGGCAGGAAGAGATGGCGGACTCCGGCGAGATGCTCGACGAGGTTCGCAGCCAGGTGTTCGACGATCGCGTCTACGTGTTTACCCCGAAAGGCGATGTGGTGGATCTGCCGGCCGGCTCCACACCGCTTGACTTTGCCTATCATATTCACAGCGACGTCGGCCACCGTTGCATCGGTGCCAAGATTGGCGGGCGCATCGTGCCGTTTACCTATCAGTTGCGGATGGGCGATCAGATTGAAATCATCACCCAGAAGCAGCCGAACCCGAGCCGCGACTGGCTGAACCCGAACCTGGGCTATGTCACCACCAGCCGTGGGCGCTCCAAAATCCATAACTGGTTCCGCAAGCAGGATCGCGACAAGAACATCCTTGCCGGCCGCCAGATGCTGGACAGCGAGCTGGAGCACCTCGGCATCAGCTTGAAAGAGGCCGAGAAGCTGCTGATCCCGCGATACAATATGAATTCGCTGGATGAAATACTGGCGGCGATTGGCGGCGGTGATATCCGCCTGAATCAGATGGTGAACTTCCTGCAAGGCAAGTTCAACAAACCGAGCGCCGAGGAGCAGGATCGCGAAGCGTTGCGCCAATTGGTGCAGCATAAAGCGCCGCCGGCGACCCGCAGCAAGGACAACGGCCGGGTAGTGGTGGAAGGGGTAGGCAACCTGATGCACCACATCGCCCGTTGCTGCCAGCCGATCCCGGGCGACGATATTGTCGGCTTTATCACCCAGGGGCGCGGTATCTCCATCCACCGTGCGGACTGCGATCAGTTGGTGGATTTGCAGTCGCACGCGCCGGAACGCATCGTTGACGCCGTGTGGGGCGAAAGCTATTCCAGCGGTTATTCGCTGGTAGTGCGTGTGATGGCCAACGATCGCAGCGGCCTGCTGCGCGACATCACCACCATTCTGGCCAACGAAAAGGTCAACGTGCTGGGCGTGGCCAGTCGGAGCGACACCAAAAAGCAGCTGGCGACCATCGACATGGACATTGAAATCTACAACCAGCAGGTGCTGGGCCGGGTGCTGGCCAAGCTTAATCAGTTGCCGGACGTGATAGACGCCAAGCGCCTGCACGGCAGCTAAATCCTCTGCGTCTTTCGAGCCGCATCGTTGTTGGCCGCTAACGTGCCCCCCAGTCACTTGGTTTACTAAGCTCCTGGGGATTTACGTTCTTGCCGCCTGGATGCGACTCGAAATCCATTGTGGATTCACCAGAACGGGCACAAAAATGAGCCCCCATTATTTCAGAGATTTTTTATGACCCAATCCTCCCCGCTGCAGCGCCTGCTGAATATCATGAAAACGCTGCGCGACCCGCAGAACGGTTGCCCATGGGACCGCAAGCAGACCTTCGCCACCATCGCGCCTTACACGCTGGAAGAAACCTACGAAGTGCTGGACGCCATTGAGCGTCAGGATTACGCCGATCTGCGCGATGAGTTGGGCGATCTGCTGTTCCAGGTGGTGTTTTACGCCCAGATGGGGCAGGAGCAGGGGGTGTTCGACTTCGATGAGGTGTGCAACGCCATCAGCGACAAGCTGGAGCGCCGTCACCCGCATATCTTCGGCGATGCCGATGCGGCGGATAGCGAAGCGGTAGCGGCCCGCTGGGAGCAGTTGAAGGCCGGCGAACGCGCCGAGAAGGCGCTGCATTCTGCGCTGGACGATATCCCGCAGGCACTGCCGGCGCTGATGAAGGCGCACAAAATCCAGAAGCGTTGCGCCTCGGTCGGTTTCGACTGGCATACCTTGGGGCCGGTACTGGACAAGGTGTACGAAGAGATCGACGAAGTGATGCATGAAGCCAAGCAAGCGGTGGTTGATGAACAGAAACTGGAAGAGGAAATCGGCGATCTGCTGTTCGCTACGGTGAATTTATCGCGCCATCTCGGGCACAAGGCGGAAAACGCGCTGCAGGCGGCCAACCGCAAGTTCGAACGTCGTTTCCGGCAGGTGGAAGAGATTGTCAAACAGCGCGGGCTGCAGATGGAAGAGGCTACGCTGGAGCAGATGGAAGAGGCGTGGCAACAGGTTAAACGCCAGGAAAACTAATCCCGTTCGGCGTTGTCCTAAAGTTGTTCGGCGAGGGGCGTAATGTTGATCGGCGACAAGGTTCGCTCAAGCTGAAACGGTTAAGCTCAGAGTCCTGGTTTGCTGAACGACGAGAGAACGGCAAGAAAATGCCAACAAACTGAAATTTAAGGCGTTTTGGTGCCATGAAACGGCGGTAAAAGAAAATTTTCCCTGCTAACTCATTGTTTTAAAAAGACAGTAAGCAAGGTGCCCACGGATTAAACCCTGATGAACTCCCGGTGGTGACAGAGATGATGGACAGTAAAACGATCGTTTGTAGGTCTGGAGAGGTTCGGGTATACTACTTTCCCGTCTTGGTACTTCCATCGTCTTTAAACCTAAACTCTCAGGTTCAGCATGACAACTAATTATATTTTTGTGACCGGCGGGGTCGTATCCTCTCTGGGTAAAGGCATTGCCGCAGCCTCTCTGGCGGCTATTCTCGAAGCCCGTGGCCTCAACGTTACCATCATGAAACTGGACCCGTACATCAACGTGGATCCGGGCACCATGAGCCCGATTCAGCATGGGGAAGTTTTCGTCACCGAAGACGGGGCAGAAACCGATCTGGATTTGGGTCACTACGAGCGCTTCATCCGCACCAAAATGTCGCGCCGCAACAACTTCACCACGGGTCGCATTTATTCCGACGTTCTGCGTAAAGAACGCCGTGGCGACTACCTGGGCGCAACCGTACAGGTTATCCCGCACATCACCAACGCGATCAAAGAACGCATTCTCGAAGGTGGCGAAGGTCACGACGTGGTGTTGGTGGAAGTGGGCGGTACCGTCGGCGATATCGAATCGCTGCCGTTCCTGGAAGCTATCCGCCAGATGGCGGTAGAAGTGGGCCGCGAGCACACTCTGTACATGCACTTGACGCTGGTGCCGTACCTGGCTGCCGCCGGTGAAGTGAAAACCAAACCCACTCAGCATTCCGTTAAAGAGCTGCTTTCCATCGGTATTCAGCCTGATGTGCTGATTTGCCGTTCCGATCGCACAGTTCCTGCTAACGAACGCGCGAAAATCGCACTTTTCTGCAACGTGCCGGAAAAAGCGGTTATCTCCCTGAAAGACGTTGATTCCATTTATAAAATCCCGGGCCTCTTGAAATCTCAGGGCTTGGATGATTATATTTGTAAACGATTCAGCCTCAACGCACCGGAAGCGAACCTGGCCGAATGGGAACAGGTGATCTCCGAAGAAGCCAATCCGGGCGGCGAAGTGACCATCGGCATGGTCGGCAAATATGTTGAACTGCCGGATGCGTATAAGTCGGTGATTGAAGCCTTGAAACACGGCGGTCTGAAAAATCGTCTGACCGTGAACATCAAGCTGATCGACTCGCAGGATGTCGAAACCCGCGGTGTGGAAGTGCTGAAAGGTCTGGACGCGATTCTGATCCCAGGCGGTTTTGGCTACCGTGGCGTAGAAGGCAAGGTGATGACCGCGCGTTATGCGCGTGAAAACAACATCCCTTATCTGGGCATCTGCCTGGGTATGCAGGTGGCACTGATGGAGTTCGCCCGCAACGTAGCGGGTATGGAGAACGCCAACTCAACCGAGTTTGTGCCAGACTGCAAGTACCCGGTGGTGGCGTTGATCACCGAATGGCGTGACGAAGACGGCAACGTCGAAGTGCGCACTGAAGAAAGCGATTTGGGTGGCACGATGCGTGTCGGTGGCCAGCAATGCCACCTGACAGACAATAGCCTGGTACGCAAGATGTACGGCGAACCGACCATTGTTGAACGTCATCGTCACCGTTATGAAGTCAACAACATGCTGTTGAAGCAGATCGAAGCCGCCGGGTTGCGTGTTGCCGGTCGTTCTGCAGACAACAAGCTGGTTGAGATTATTGAACTGCCGAATCACCCGTGGTTTGTCGCTTGTCAGTTCCACCCGGAATTTACTTCAACGCCGCGTGATGGTCATCCGTTGTTCGCCGGCTTTGTGAAGGCCGCTGGTGAGCACCAGAAGCGCCAGGTGAAATAAAATATTTGGTAAGCGGCGCGCGGTGAGAACCGCGCGTTGTTTGTCTGGAGTTTTAGTTTAACTTGTACTGAGGAAAACCTAATGTCCAAAATCGTTAAAGTCATCGGTCGTGAAATCATCGACTCCCGCGGTAACCCGACTGTTGAAGCCGAAGTGCATCTGGAAGGCGGTTTCGTAGGTCTGGCTGCTGCGCCGTCAGGTGCTTCTACCGGTTCCCGTGAAGCACTGGAACTGCGTGACGGTGACAAGTCTCGTTTCCTGGGTAAAGGCGTACTGAAAGCCGTTGCTGCAGTAAACGGCCCGATTGCTCAGGCAGTATTGGGTAAAGACGCCAAAGACCAGGCTAACATCGACAAGATCATGATCGACCTGGACGGCACTGAAAACAAATCCCAATTCGGTGCAAACGCCATTCTGGCGGTTTCCCTGGCTGCTGCCAAAGCGGCTGCTGCTTCCAAAGGCATGCCGCTGTATGAGCACATCGCTGAACTGAACGGCACCCCAGGCAAGTTCTCTATGCCACTGCCTATGATGAACATCATCAACGGCGGCGAGCACGCTGACAACAACGTCGACATTCAGGAATTCATGATTCAGCCGATTGGCGCGAAGACCCTGAAAGAAGCCGTTCGCATCGGTTCTGAAGTGTTCCATCACCTGGCTAAAGTGCTGAAGGCCAAAGGCCTTAACACCGCTGTAGGTGACGAAGGCGGCTACGCGCCAAACCTGGGTTCCAACGCCGAAGCGCTGGCTGTTATCGCTGAAGCGGTAAAAGCGGCAGGTTACGAGCTGGGCAAAGACGTGACCCTGGCGATGGACTGTGCAGCTTCCGAGTTCTACAAAGACGGTAAATACGTTCTGGCCGGCGAAGGCAACAAAGCCTTCACTTCCGAAGAGTTCACTCACTTCCTGGAAGACCTGACCAAACAGTACCCAATCGTGTCTATCGAAGATGGTCTGGACGAATCTGACTGGGCTGGTTTCGCATACCAGACCAAAGTGCTGGGCGACAAAATCCAGCTGGTGGGCGACGACCTGTTCGTTACCAACACCAAGATCCTGAAAGAAGGCATCGATAAAGGCATCGCTAACTCCATCCTGATCAAATTCAACCAGATCGGTTCTCTGACCGAAACTCTGGCTGCTATCAAGATGGCGAAAGACGCAGGCTACACTGCGGTGATCTCTCACCGTTCAGGTGAAACCGAAGACGCAACCATCGCCGACCTGGCGGTAGGTACTGCGGCTGGCCAGATCAAAACCGGTTCCATGAGCCGTTCTGACCGCGTTGCTAAATACAACCAACTGATCCGTATCGAAGAAGCGCTGGGCGACCGCGCACCGTTCAACGGCCTGAAAGAAGTTAAAGGTCAGTAATAACGGCTTGGTTCGTTGTTGAATAAAAACCCGCTGCGGCGGGTTTTTTTATCACTATTTTTCAGCATTAATTATTTACGCAAGTAATAGTGTGTTATTTATTGATATTTAATTAATCTTCCAACGATGTTTTTAACTCTATAATTTAATTGTAATAACAAAATTCCCATTTATAAATTCCATTTTTAATTGCTTTATATATTTTAGTTACTAGAATGCCTGTAAGGCAGAGCTATTACCCGCTGTCCTGCCTCTTTGAGTTTCCTAACAGAGTCGCTGCCCTATGGGCGGCTGGGTGAGGGCTTGATGCGGAACAGGATTGTGATTGTCGGCGGTGGAACCGGTGGGACGATATTAGCCAACGTGCTGGCCACTAAATTGCATCGGGATATATTGAATAATAAGGTTGAGTTATTAATGATTTCGGATTCTCCGATTCATTATTATAAACCGGCATTTATGTACGTGGCATTTAATGCCTTTTTTAAACAGGAGTTAATGCGTCCGCAACAAAGTTTGCTGAGTCCGGAAGTTAAGTTTGTTGTTGATAAAGCTGAGCGGTTCGATTTATCTCAGCGGGTGATCCATACCCGTAGCGGCAAACAGTATGCGTACGATTTCCTGGTGTTTGCTACCGGTTGCGTGCCTTGGCCTGAGCGTATCGAGGGGTTAGCGCAGGCGGGGGATCACTTCTATCAGTATCAGGCGGCCCGGCAGTTGGCGCAAAAGCTGGCGACAATCGAAAAAGGCCGCATTTTTATTACCGTCTCCTTCCCTGAAACGCCCAACGTGCCACACCAATGTGGCATCGCACCGATTGAAACCACGCTGATGCTTGATGATTACCTGCGTCGGCGCGGCGTGCGTAAGGCGATTGAGATTGTTTATACCTATCCCAGCGTTTCACAGCTGTTGCGTAATTGCCTGTTTCTACAGCGCCCTACCGCCGAAGCCTTACCCGCGATTTTCGCGGCGCGAGATATTCGCCATCAACGTGGTTTTACCCTCAATCGGGTGGATACGCAGCGACAGGTGGCATACTCCGCCGAGGGCGAGGAACAACCTTTCGATATCCTGATGGCGACGCCGCCGATCCGTGCGGTCGAAGCGGTACGCAATACCGGGCTGAGCGATATTAAAAATGGAGAAGGCTGGCTGCCGACCGATCACCAGACATTGCAGGTCTACGGGCAGCAGGGGGTTTATGTCATCGGCGATACGGTGGATCTGCCCGTCAGCAAAGCCGGCGGTTCCTGCCACAATCAGGCGCCGGTGATCGCCGATAACATTGTGGCTGAACTGAGGCTGGGCCAGACCGTAAGCCACTACGACGGCAAGGTGCAGGCAATTGCCCAGATGGGGCTGCACGCCGGTATGCCGCTGGTTTATGACTACCGGCATGATGTGTTGCCGACGCCGCCGACCAAGGTGGGCGGTATGCTGCGCAACGTGTTTAACCGCAGCCTCTACTGGGCGACGGTACGCGGGCTGATATAGCGAGGGGCAGTGATGAACGCACCTGAAAATGAACCCCTGACGGCACTGCTGGAGAAGCTGGAACCGCTGCTGGCCGGTGGGCGGCTCGATAACGTAGTCGATCTGCTGTCGTTGCTGTCAGATGGGGTGGATATCGCGGATAACGCGCTGGTGGAAAAACTGGCCGGCCAATTTGAAGGCGTAGTAGCCGCAGGATGGGAAGGCGGCATGGCGCTGCGAATGGCACACACGGAACTGCAGCTGGATCCGCCGCCTGCCAATTTTCGTTCACTGTATGCCTTGTTACGTCAGCCGGATACCTTGTTGGGCCTGATGTTGGTGCTGCGTACCTTGCAAATTATCGGTGGGCGTATGCGCATGAGCACGCTGCCGCCTGACGCCGCTGATGAATAACGGGAATTGTTTTACTCAATCAGGTAAGGAGTTGTTATGTCTGACACTATCCGACACGCCTTTGCCACACGTGCGATCCACCACGGCTACAATCCTCAGCAATATTTGGGGGCGCTTTGTCCACCGGTCTTTATGAGTTCGACCTTTGCCTTTCCTACGGCAGAATACGGTGGTGCCTGCTTTGCCGGCAGCGAGCCGGGCTATTTTTATTCGCGCATCGCCAACCCGACGCTAAATCTGCTGGAACAGCGGATAGCCAACCTGGAGGGCGGTGAGGCGGCGGTGGCGTTTTCTTCCGGTATGGGGGCGATCACCGCCTGTTGCTGGACGCTGCTGGCGCCGGGAGATGAGCTGATCGTCGATGAAACCATTTATGGCTGCACTTTCAGCTATTTTCATCAGGGTCTGGCGCGTTTTGGCGTCAAGGTTACGCACGTCGATCTGACGCAGCCGGAAAAACTGGCAGCAGCCATAGGGCCACGTACCCGTTTGGTGTACTGCGAAACGCCGGCCAACCCCAATATGCGGCTGATCGATATTGCCGCGGTGGCGGAGATTACTCATCGGCAGCAGGCGCTGCTGCTGGTGGATAACACGTATTGCACGCCCTATCTGCAACAACCGTTGGCGCTTGGGGCTGACATCGTGGTGCATTCCGCCACCAAGTATATCGGCGGCCACGGGGATTTGCTGGCCGGGTTGGCGGTGACCCGCCAGGATTTGGCGCAGAATATCCGGTTGGTGGGACTGAAGGATATGAACGGCGCGGTATTGTCGGCGCAGGATGCCGCGCTGCTGTTGCGCGGTTTGAAAACCCTGCAGCTGCGCATGGATCGCCACTGCGATAACGCTCAGCGGTTGGCGGAAATGCTGGTTCAGCATCCTGCGGTAGAGCAGGTGTATTATCCGGGGTTGGAGACTTTCCCGCAGTACCCTTTGGCGCAGCGGCAGATGACGCGTCCTGGCGGCATGATCGCTTTTGAACTGAAGGGCGGTATGGCGGCGGGCATTCGTTTCCTCAATGCGTTGGAGTTAATCTTGCGTGCCGTCAGCCTGGGGGATTGCGAAACGCTGGCGCAGCATCCGGCGAGCATGACCCATTCCGCTTACAGCGCGGAAGAGCGTCAGCGGCATCATATCAGCGATGGATTGATTCGCCTGTCGGCGGGCCTGGAAGACATAGAGGATTTGTGCGCCGATATCGAACAGGCGCTGGCACAGGCGTAATAAAAAACCCGCCAGTGGCGGGTTTGAGCGTTAATACTGAGGCGAGCTTGTGACGGGGGAACTTCCCCCTTTTTTACGCACCCACAACCAGTATGCCAAGGTAAGGAAAGCCACCCACACCAGCCCGACGTACAGGGCGATGCGGCTATCCTCGAAGTAACCGAGCAGGCCGATGACGAACAGCATAAATACTGTCGCCAGCGCCGGTGCTATCGGCCACCACGGAACCGGGAAGCTCAGTTTACTGACCTCCTGCGGCGTCAGCGTACGGCGCATGGCTGCCTGCGACAGCAGGATCATCAGCCACACCCAGACGGTCGCGAAGGTGGCGATGGAGGCGATGATCATAAAGACCTGTTTTGGTATCAGGTAGTTAAGCACCACACCCAACAGCAGGGCGACAGACATCACCAGCACCGTCATCCAGGGCACGCCGTTGGCGGTCAGCTTGGAGAAGCTTTTCGGTGCCTGGCCATCCTGCGCCATGCCGTACATCATGCGGCCTGCGCCGAAGATGTCGCTGTTGATGGCGGAAATGGCGGCGGTGATCACCACCACGTTCAACACGTTGGCGGCGGAGCTGATGCCCAGATTGCTGAAGATCTCCACAAACGGGCTGCCGTTCTGGCCGATGCTGTTCCACGGATAGATAGCCATCAGCACCAGCAGCGTCAGTACATAGAACAGCAGGATGCGCACCGGTACCGCATTGATCGCTTTCGGCAGCACCTTCGCCGGGTCTTTCGCCTCGCTGGCGGTGATACCGATGATCTCGATGCCACCGAAGGCGAACATCACTACCGCCAGCGAGGCGATCACGCCGCCGATGCCGTTAGGCATAAAACCGCCGTGCTGCCACAGATTGCTAAAGCCGGTGGCGTGCTGGGTCTGGCCGAAACCAAACAGCATCACCGCCGCGCCGCCGACGATCATCGCCACGATAGCCGCGACCTTGATCAGCGACAGCCAGAACTCCATTTCGCCGAACACTTTCACGCTGCACAGGTTGAGCGCGCCGATAAACATGATAATGCTGAGCACCCACACCCATTGGGCGACGTCCGGGAACCACAGCCCCATATAGATGCCGAAGGCGGTGACGTCCGCCAGGGCGACGATCACCATTTCGAAGGTATAGGTCCAGCCGGTGAGGAAACCGGCCAGCGGGCCAAGATAGTGGCTGGCGTAGTGGCCGAACGAACCGGATACCGGTTGATGCACCGCCATTTCACCCAGCGCGCGCATGACCATAAACACCGCCGCGCCGCCGACCAGATAAGCCAGCAGCACGGCTGGACCGGCCAGTTGGATCGCCCCGGCGGAGCCGTAGAACAGGCCGGTACCGATGGCAGAACCGAGCGCCATAAAGCGGATATGCCGCGCGTTTAATCCGCGTCTGAGTTGTGTTGTTTCATTACGCATGTTGCTTCCCGTTGAGTTTTTATTGCCGAACAGGCACGCGCTATCCGCACCGGGTGGAACGCACCCGGCGGGACAGAACAAACTGCGTGGTATAACCCTTATTTACTCGAAGCCGCCGCGTTGTTAGCGGCAACGCCAACTACTTTGGGTAGAGGTTTTATTTATGCCTGGCTAGGCAGCAGCGCTGAAGGTATCAGCGATGTCAGATGACCGGCCGCCAACAGCTGACTGGCGGCTTCAATGTCGGGAGCGAAGAAACGATCCTTGTCGTAGTAGCTGACATGTTCACGCAGCACGCGGCGTGCCTGCTCCAGACCTTCCGACGTTTTCAGGCCCTTGCGCAGATCCAGCCCCTGACAAGCGGCCAGCCACTCGACGGCCAGGATGCCGCGCACGTTATCCGCCATTTCCCACAGGCGGCGGCCTGCGGCCGGTGCCATGGAGACGTGGTCTTCCTGGTTGGCGGAGGTCGGGATGCTGTCGACGCTGGCCGGGTGGGCCAGAGCCTTGTTCTCGCTGGTCAGTGCCGCGGCGGTCACCTGGGCGATCATAAAGCCCGAGTTCACCCCGCCGTTGTCCACCAGGAATGGCGGCAACTGCGACATGTGTTTATCCATCATCAGCGAGATACGGCGCTCGGACAGCGAGCCTATTTCGGCAAACGCCAACGCCAGGTTATCGGCGGCCATGGCGACCGGTTCGGCGTGGAAGTTGCCCCCGGACAGCACGTCACCCTCTTCGGCGAACACCAGCGGGTTGTCGGATACGGCGTTGGCTTCGATCTCCAGCACTTCGCTGGCCTGGCGGATCTGCGTCAGGCAGGCGCCCATGACTTGCGGCTGACAACGCAGGGAGTAAGGATCCTGCACTTTCTCGCAGTTGCGATGCGAATCGGACACTTCGCTGCGTTCGCCGAGCAAGTGGCGGTAGGCGGCAGCGGCGTCGATCTGGCCACGCTGGCCGCGCACCGCATGGATACGCGGGTCAAACGGGCTGCGTGAACCCAGAGCGGCTTCCACCGTCAGGCTACCGGTGACCGTTGCCGCAGCGTACAGGTCTTCCGCGTCAAACAGGCCGCGCAGAGCAAAGGCGGCGGAAACCTGCGTACCGTTCAGCAGCGCCAGGCCTTCTTTGGCGGCCAGCGTCAGAGGTTTCAGGCCCGCTTTGGCCAGCGCCTCGGTGGCAGGCAGCCATTCGCCCTGATAGCGGGCCTTGCCTTCACCCAGCAGCACCAGGCTCATGTGCGCCAGCGGCGCCAGGTCACCGGAGGCGCCAACGGAGCCTTTCAGTGGAATGTGCGGGTAAACTTCTGCATTCACCAGTGCCATCAGCGCCTGGATCACTTCCAGACGGATGCCGGAAAAGCCGCGCGACAGGCTGTTGATTTTCAGCACCATAATCAGGCGCACCAGGTTGTCGTCGGTCGGGGCGCCAACGCCGGCGGCGTGGGACAGCACGATCGAACGCTGCAGGTTTTCCAGATCTTCACGGGCGATACGGGTGGAGGCCAGCAGGCCAAAACCGGTATTGATGCCATAGGTGGTGCGGTTTTCTTCAACGATGCGTTCTACGCAGGCAACGCTTTGCTGAATGGCGGCATAGGCGCTGTCATCCAGCGTCAGGTTGACCGGATGCTGATAAACCTCACGCAGCTGCGCCAGAGTCAGTTGGCCAGGGCGAATAGTCAGCGCTTTCATGCTTTGTCTCCTTGAGTGGCGGCGACCATCGGCAGATTCAGACCTTGCTCGCGGGCGCATTCGATGGCGATGTCGTAACCGGCATCGGCATGACGCATTACACCGGTGGCTGGATCGTTATGCAAGACGCGGGCGATGCGCTCGGCGGCTTCATCGGTACCGTCGCAAACGATGACCATGCCGGAATGCTGCGAGAAGCCCATGCCGACACCCCCACCGTGGTGCAGAGAAACCCAGGTCGCGCCGCTGGCGGTATTCAGCAGTGCGTTGAGCAGCGGCCAGTCGGATACGGCGTCTGAACCGTCTTTCATCGATTCGGTTTCGCGGTTCGGGCTTGAGACCGAGCCGGAGTCCAGGTGGTCGCGGCCAATCACGATCGGTGCGGACAGCTCGCCGCTGCGTACCATCTCGTTGAACGCCAGGCCCAGTTTGGCGCGCTGGCCCAGCCCGACCCAGCAGATACGCGCCGGCAGCCCCTGGAAGCTGATGCGCTCGCGCGCCATATCCAGCCAGTGGTGCAGATGCTCGTCGTCCGGGATCAGCTCTTTAACTTTAGCGTCGGTTTTGTAGATGTCCTGCGGATCGCCGGACAGCGCAGCCCAGCGGAACGGGCCGACGCCGCGGCAGAACAGCGGGCGAATATAGGCCGGTACGAAGCCCGGGAAGTCGAAGGCGTTGCTGACGCCCATTTCTTTCGCCATCTGGCGGATGTTGTTGCCGTAGTCGAAGGTTGGTACGCCCATTTTCTGGAAGGCCAGCATGGCTTCCACGTGTTCGGCCATTGACTGCTTGGCGGCGATGACCACCTGAGCGGGTTCGGTCTGCGCGCGCTGGCGGTATTCTTCCCAGCTCCAGCCCTTCGGCAGGTAGCCGTTCAACGGGTCATGGGCGCTGGTCTGGTCGGTGACCATGTCAGGACGCACGCCGCGGCGTACCAGTTCCGGCAGGATATCCGCTGCGTTGCCGCACAGGGCGATAGAGATGGCTTTGCCTTCGGCGGTGTATTTCTTGAGACGCGCCAGCGCGTCGTCCAGATCGGTCGCCTGTTCATCGACGTAGCGGGTTTTCAGACGGAAATCGATGCGGCTCTGCTGGCATTCGATGTTCAGCGAGCTGGCACCGGCCAACGTGGCGGCCAAGGGTTGTGCGCCGCCCATGCCACCCAGACCGGCGGTCAGCACCCAGCGGCCTTTCAGGCTGCCGTCGTAATGCTGACGGCCAGCTTCCACGAAGGTTTCGTAAGTGCCCTGGACGATGCCTTGGCTGCCGATGTAGATCCAGCTGCCGGCGGTCATTTGGCCGTACATGGCCAGGCCTTTGGCATCCAGTTCGTTAAAGTGTTCCCAGGTGGCCCAGTGTGGCACCAGGTTGGAGTTGGCGATCAGCACGCGCGGTGCGTTGCTGTGGGTTTTGAATACGCCGACCGGCTTGCCGGATTGCACCAGCAACGTTTCGTCGTCTTCCAGCGTTTTCAGGGTGGCGACAATTTTGTCGTAGCAGTCCCAGTCACGCGCGGCGCGGCCAATGCCGCCGTACACCACCAGTTCATGTGGGTTTTCCGCTACTTCAGGATCGAGGTTGTTCATCAGCATGCGCAGCGGCGCTTCGGTCAGCCAGCTTTTTGCATTTAATTGTGTGCCGCGTGGCGCGCGTACATCGACATGGCGAACTTTGTTATTTGCAGTCACAGCATTTTCCTCAAACAGTATCGGTGCAGATTCCATGACGCGGTGGGGTGAATCACCACGGCATAACAATGCGTAGGGTTTATTAACATATACTTGTATGTACAAGCATATGCAACACTGACCAGTGGACGCCTTAAATGGCATAAGAGAAAGTTATTTTTGTTTATTATCAATAATATGATGTTGTTTGTGAGGCTGGGATCATTAGGTTGGGGCAGAAGAATAGTGAGCTATTCAACAAAAATGAATTAAAAATGGGTCATTTTTGAGCGTCAAATCACAATAATTTTACATACCCATTACAAGTTAGATGCGGTGATAAAAAAATCATATCGCCGACAGCAAAACGCCCGCCACTCTGGAACACAGGGATGCATTCCAGAGTGGCGGGCGTTAGCCTTATGCTGTCGGTTGCAGTGCCGCTCTTCGGGTCATTTTGAATACCGTAGCGATGGCGGCGATCAGCGCCGGCACGCACAGGAACATCAGGATGCTTTGCACTTCCCACTGCATGGCCAGCAGTTGCGCGCCCATCATGGTCCCCGCAACGCCGCCAAATCGGCCTATGCCCTGCATCCACGCAATACCGGTAGCGCGGCTGTGGGTGGGATAAAAGGTGGCGGCCAATGTTTGCAGGCCGGACTGCGCGCCGTTCATGGTGATGCCCATCAGGAAGATAAAGGCGCCCAGCAGCACGATATGGCTGTCCTCGGTCGCCATCGCCACAATCAGCAGGGCGGTGATCACAAAGCCGCTTGATACCACCTTATGGGCGTTCCAGCGGTCCATCAGCCAGCCAGCCAGCAAAATGCCGAGAGTGCCGCCGAAGGTGAACAGCGAGGTCAGAATGGCTGACTGTTCAAGCTGATAACCCAGGCCCTGCATCAGGATCGGCATCCAGCTCAGCAGCACGTAATAAATCACCAGCCCCATGAAGTAGGTTAGCCACAGCATCAGCGTGCCAGCCAGATAAGGGCGGGTGAACAGCAGGCCGATGCTGGTTTTTGACTGCGCCAGCTTCTCTTCATACAGATAGAAACGCGTGACGTTATCAATATTCTGGCTGACAAAACGCTGGGCTATACGTCGGATTTTCATTGCGTCCTTGCCGCGATTCACCATGTATTTTACCGATTCCGGCAGGAACAGGATCAACAATACCGTCAGGATCAGCGGGGCAATCGCCCCCAACAGCAGCACGCTGTGCCAGCCATAGGCCGGGATCAGCCACGATGAGATAGCGCCACCACCGGCCGCACCCAGCGGGAAACCGCAGTACATGGTGTTAATTGCCATCGAACGGCAGCGCTGCGGCGCATATTCCGAAATGAGCGTGATGGCGTTCGGCATCGCCGCGCCCAGCCCCAGCCCGGTCAGAAAGCGCCACAGCGTCAGGCTGTTGAGCGAACCGGCATAGGCGGTGGCCAGGCTGGACAGGCCGAAGAACAGACACGAAAACACCAGCACCCGCTTGCGACCGATGCGATCGGAGATCGGTCCGGCCACCAGCGCACCGAGTGACAGCCCCAGCAGCGCGGCGCTCAGCACCGGGCCAAGATCCTGTCTCACAATTCCCCAATCTTTGGCGACCGAAGGGGCGATATAACCCATTGCCGCAGTGTCAAAGCCATCAATGGCAAGGATCAGAAATCCCAAAATGATTAAAGTCCAATGGAACAGCGAGAACTTGCTGTCGTCGATGGCTTGCTGAATATTCAACTCGCTGGAATGAGCCATGGCAACCTCTAAACGCAGATGTGATGTTGGTGGATGCACTGCCGGAACGGATGTCCGACTTGTGCTTGCCTGTATATACATCTGTGTCGCGGCAGTTCATGTCAAATATATTTGTCCGATTTGTTATCTGGATGTTGTTTTTACACCGCAGGATGCATCGCCAATGCGGCAGTTGACGCAGATAAACGTAATAAATGAAGCAGATAGGCGGTGAGATAGGCTGAGCTACGGGCAGAAGATAAAATTTAATACAATTTAGCCAGTTTGGTTGCCGGGCCGTAATCTGAGATAATCGCTTTTTCCCTATCCTGATTGAGAAACCGATGCAGTACCCGATTAATGAAATGTTCCAAACCTTGCAGGGCGAAGGCTTTTTTACCGGCGTTCCGGCCATTTTTATCCGCCTGCAGGGCTGCCCGGTAGGATGCAGTTGGTGCGATACCAAACATACCTGGGAAAAGGAAGCCAATCGGGAAGTGGATATGCAGCGGATCCTGGTAAAAACAGAAGAGAGCGATGCCTGGGGCAGCGCCAGCGCGGAGCAACTGCTGGCCGTCATGCGCCAGCAGGGCTATACCGCACGTCACGTGGTGATCACCGGCGGCGAGCCGTGCATTTACGATTTGACCCCGCTGACCCAATTGCTGGAAGAAAATGGCTATGGTTGCCAGATTGAAACCAGCGGTACCCATGAGGTCCAGTGCTCGGCGAAAACCTGGGTGACGGTTTCCCCCAAGGTGAATATGCGCGGCGGCATGAAGGTGCTGGATCAGGCTTTGCAACGTGCGGACGAGGTGAAGCATCCGGTTGGACGCGAGCGTGATATTGAAGCGTTGGATGCGCTGCTGGCGACGCTGCACGATGAAAAACCGCGGATTATCGCGTTGCAGCCAATCAGTCAAAAGGAAGAGGCGACTCGCCTGTGCATTGAAACCTGCATTGCGCGTAACTGGCGCTTGTCAATGCAGACGCATAAGTATTTGAATATTGCATAAAATTTAGGGCGCTATACAGCGCCCTTTCTTCAACCTTTATAGACGCATCCCGCGCTGCAGGTTTCTTTCACCATGACCGCACTCAGTTCCGGCAACTGGGGTTTAAGCTGTTGCCAGATCCAGGCGGCAAGCACTTCGCTGGTGGGATTTTCCAATCCTGGAATATCGTTCAGATAATGGTGATCCAGGCGCTCCCAGATCGGGGAGAACACGGCTTTAAGCTCGGCGAAATCCATCACCCATCCGGTGTGTGCATCCACTTCACCGGTCACTTCCAGACGCACCATAAACGAATGCCCATGCAGACGGCCGCATTTATGGCCCTCCGGTACATGCGGCAAACGGTGTGCGGCTTCAAACTGAAAATCTTTAAACAGCGTGGTTGCCATTATTACGGCCTCATTGACTCAAAAACCGCCGCATAGTACCGGAAAGCGCGCCTGCTTGCCATTTATACTGCTTTAGTCTACCCGTGCGCCGTTAAACCGGCGTTAACACTTTTTTTGTTTGGTCCGTGCCGTACCTATCGGATGGGGTAATCAGCGGTAAATGCGATTCATTCAAAAACTGCCAAAAAAACAGGTTTATTTTCAAAAGGATAAAAATCGCTCTTTAGCGTTTTAACCACTATCCCTTACCAGAAAAACCGCTTAGTCATTTTGGTTATTATTTATTGCTATCCCTTATTTAATCGTTGCTATTGTGCTCGGTAACCTTACAAACTCTCCTGATCTTTTCAGGACCCCAGACTGAACGAAAAGACAGCGACTGACATTGGCGAGCGCCTGGCTGGATAGGTGCCATACCCGTTGCCTTTCAAACTGCAGCGTTGTTACCTGCACTCGCTCTTCCCAGTGACTTACCAAAGTAAGCGCCTGGGGTGAGCGAGTTGGCCGCCTGGCTGCAGCTTGAAATTCATAGGCTATAAGTAAGGAAATAAGTACTGCGATGACGACTCAGGCTCCTCCAACATCTTTGCTCCCGCTGACGCCCGAACAGCTGGCGCGCCTGCAAGCGGCGATTGGTGAATATTCACCGACGCAACTGGCGTGGCTGTCAGGCTATTTCTGGGGAATGGTTAACCAACAACCCGGAGCCGTAGCCATTGCGCCGGCTGCATCCGCTGCCGCCAGCATCACGATAATTTCTGCGTCCCAGACCGGCAATGCGCGCCGCCTGGCGGAGCAACTGCGTGACGATCTGCTGGCCGCCAAGCTGAGCGTCACTCTGGTGAACGCCGGCGACTACAAGTTCAAGCAGATCGCCCAGGAACGTTTGCTGGTGATCGTCGCCTCCACGCAGGGGGAGGGCGAACCGGCGGAAGAGGCGGTTGCGCTGCATAAATTCCTGTTCTCGAAGAAAGCGCCCAAACTCAACGAGACCGCATTTGCGGTATTCGGGCTGGGGGACACTTCCTACGAGAACTTCTGTCAGTCCGGTAAAGACTTCGACGGCAAGCTGGCCGAGTTGGGTGCCGAGCGCCTGGTGGAGCGCATTGACGCCGATGTGGAGTACCAGGAACTGGCCACGGCCTGGCGCAAGCAGGTAGTGGATGTGCTGAAAGCGCGTGCGCCGGCGGAAAACGCCGCACCGGGCGTGCTGGCTAGTGGCGCGGTTGACCTGCTCGACAGCAGCCCGTACAGCAAAGAACAGCCGCTGACCGCACAACTGGCGGTGAAGCAAAAAATTACTGGCCGCGGCTCCGATAAAGACGTGCGCCACATCGAGATCGATCTCGGTGATTCCGGCCTGCGCTACAAACCGGGTGATGCGCTGGGCGTATGGTTCGATAACGATCCTGCGCTGGTGGACGAACTGGTTCAGTTGCTGTGGCTGAAGGGTGATGAGCCGGTGGAAGTGGAAGGCAAGACCCTGCCGCTGGCTGAAGCGTTGCGCAGCCACTTCGAGCTGACGCAAAACACCACGCCGATTGTCGATAAATATGCCGCGCTGTCGCGTGACGAGAAATTGATTGGCCTGTTGGCGGATAAAGCCGCGTTGCAGCATTACGCGCACAATACGCCGATCGTCGACATGGTGCGCCAGGCCCCGGCGGATCTTAGCGCCGAGCAGTTGATTGGCCTGCTGCGTCCGCTGACGCCGCGTCTGTATTCCATCGCCTCCTCGCAGGCTGAGACCGAAAACGAAGTGCACGTTACCGTTGGCGTAGTACGTTACGACATCGACGGCCGCGCCCGCGCCGGCGGCGCTTCCAGCTTCCTGGCCGATCGCCTGGAAGAGGACGGCGACGTACGGATTTTCATTGAGCATAACGACAACTTCCGCTTGCCGGCTAACCCGGAAACCCCGGTGATCATGATCGGTCCCGGCACCGGCATTGCCCCGTTCCGCGCCTTTATGCAACAGCGTGACGTCGAGGGTGCGAGCGGCAAGAACTGGTTGTTCTTCGGCAATCCGCATTTTACCGAAGATTTCCTGTATCAGGTTGAATGGCAGCGCTATGTCAAAGACGGCCTGTTGACCCGCATTGATTTGGCCTGGTCACGTGACCAGCAACATAAGGTTTACGTACAAGACAAACTGCGCGAACAGGGCGCTGAAGTGTGGCGCTGGATTCAGGAAGGCGCGCACATTTACGTCTGTGGCGATGCGAACCGCATGGCGAAAGACGTGGAAAACACATTACTGGAACTGGTGGCCGAGCACGGTGGCATCGATACCGAGCTGGCGGATGAATTTTTAAGTGAGCTGCGCCTTGAGCGCCGTTATCAGCGAGATGTTTACTGATGAGTGATAAACACCCGGGGCCTCTGGTGGTTGAAGGCAAACTGGCCGATGCCGAGCGTTTGAAGAAAGAAAGCAACTTCCTGCGCGGCACTATCGCCGAAGATTTGAAGGACGGCCTGACCGGCGGTTTCAACGGCGATAACTTCTTGCTGATCCGTTTCCACGGTATGTACCAGCAGGACGACCGCGATATCCGTGCCGAGCGCGCCGAGCAGAAGCTGGAACCGCGTCATGCGATGATGCTGCGCTGCCGTTTGCCGGGGGGTATTATTTCCCCGCAGCAATGGCTGGGCATCGATAAGTTCGCGCAGGAAAGCACGCTGTACGGCAGCATTCGCATCACCAACCGTCAGACCTTCCAGTTCCACGGTATTGTGAAGGGTAACGTCAAGCCGGTGCACCAATTGCTGAACCGTCTGGGGTTGGACGCGCTGGCTACCGCCAACGACGTGAACCGCAACGTGCTCTGCACCTCGAACCCGGTGGAGTCCGAGCTGCATCAGGAAGCCTACGAGTGGGCGAAGAAGATCTCCGAGCATCTGCTGCCGCGTACCCGTGCTTATGCGGAAGTGTGGTTGGATCAGGAAAAAGTGGCAACTACCGACGAAGAGCCGATCCTCGGCGCTACCTATCTGCCGCGTAAATTCAAAACTACGGTGGTGATCCCGCCGCAGAATGACGTCGATCTGCACGCCAATGACATGAACTTTGTGGCGATCGCCAAGAACGGCAAGCTGGTGGGCTTTAACCTGCTGGTGGGCGGCGGCTTGTCGATTGAACACGGCAACAAAAAGACCTATGCGCGTCAGGCCAGCGAATTCGGTTACATTCCGCTGGAACACACGCTGGCGGTAGCCGAAGCGGTGGTGACCACCCAGCGCGACTGGGGGAATCGTACCGATCGCAAGAACGCCAAAACCAAATACACGCTGGAACGCGTCGGTGTGGATACCTTCCGCGCCGAAGTGGAAAAACGCGCCGGCATTACCTTTGAGCCGATCCGCCCGTACGAATTCACCGGGCGCGGCGATCGTATCGGTTGGGTAAAAGGCATTGATAATCAATGGCACCTGACGCTGTTTATTGAAAACGGCCGCCTGCTGGACTATCCGGGTCGCCCGTTGAAAACCGGCGTTGCCGAGATCGCCCGGATCCACAAAGGGGATTTCCGCCTGACCGCCAATCAGAACCTGATCGTCGCCGGCGTGCCGGAAAGCGAGAAGGCGAAGATCGAAGCCCTAGCGCGCGATCATGGCCTGATCGACGACGGGATCAGCGAGCAGCGTAAAAACTCGATGGCCTGCGTGTCGTATCCTACCTGCCCGCTGGCGATGGCGGAGGCCGAGCGCTTCTTGCCGGAGTTCGTCACCAAGGTGGAAGGGATCATGAACCAGCACGGCGTGGGTGACGAACACATCGTGTTGCGCATCACCGGCTGCCCGAACGGCTGCGGCCGTGCGTTGCTGGCGGAACTGGGCCTGGTGGGCAAGGCGGTGGGTCGCTATAACCTGCATTTGGGCGGTAACCGTGAAGGCACGCGCATTCCACGCATGTACCGTGAAAATATTAACGAAGAAGAAATTCTCAAGGAGATCGACCAACTGGTTGGCCGCTGGGCGAAAGAGCGCACTGTGGGCGAAGGCTTTGGCGATTTCACCATCCGCGCGGGCATTGTCAGGCCGGTTGTGGATCCGGCGCAGGATTTCTGGGACTGACGTCGTTTGGCCCCTCTTTGGTGGGGCCAAGTGAGCGCGGTAGAGTTCAAGAATCAGGAGGCAGGCAATATGGCTGAATTCGATCTGGCGGCGCTGAATGCGTTGCCCAAGTCTGGACAGGCGTTGAAGCTGGGGGCCGTCAACGGTCAACTGGAAACCCTTTCCGCCGAGCAACGCGTGGAATGGGCATTGGAACATCTGCCCGGCGAGTTTGTGCTTTCTTCAAGCTTTGGCATTCAGGCGGCGGTGTGTCTGCATCTGGTCACCCGGATCAAGCCGGATATCCCGGTGATCCTCACCGACACCGGCTATCTGTTCCCTGAAACCTATCAGTTTATCGATCAACTGGTCGACAAACTGAAGCTGAATCTGCAGGTGTTCCGTGCCGAGCAGTCGCCCGCCTGGCAGGAGGCGCGCTATGGCAAACTGTGGGAACAGGGCGTAGAAGGTATCGAGAAATACAACCAGATCAACAAGGTTGAACCGATGAATCGCGCACTGGAGACCCTTGGCGGGCAGACCTGGTTCGCCGGCCTGCGCCGCGAGCAATCCGGCAGCCGCGCCAACTTGCCGGTGCTGGCGGTGCAGCGTGGCGTATTCAAAATCCTGCCGATTATCGATTGGGATAACCGCAAGATTTATCAATACCTGACCGATCACGGCCTGAGTTACCACCCGTTATGGGAGCAAGGCTATCTGTCGGTCGGGGATACCCATACCACGCAGAAATGGGAGCCGGGCATGAGCGAGGAAGAAACTCGCTTCTTCGGCCTCAAGCGTGAGTGCGGCCTGCACGAAGGCTAAGTTTGCAGTGAACCCGCTCAAGGCCCGGCAATGTTTGTCGGGCCTTGTTATTTCTATTTAAAATTACTTTTTCTGCGCTTTAACCGGATGCGCCTGCGCCAGTTCTTTGATTAGCGGCAGCAGGATCTGCACGCTCTCGCGGCTGCGCTTGTCGATCCTGCCCGGCAGATAACGTTCCAGATACTGCAAGTTGTCGTACTGCGGGCGGTGCCAGGTCATGCCTTGCGGGAAATGGGGGCTGACGGCGCGCTGCTGGTAGCCGTCTTTATCACCCAGTGACCAGTTGGTGGCTTCGACCGAAAGCACCGGAATACCTGCGCTATCAAACACCTCTTGATCGGAACAACAACCGGTGCCTTTCGGCCGTTGTTTGCTGCCAGGATTAGTAGCAGCGGCGATGCCGTAACGGTGGGCGATATCCAGGGCGCGATCGCGGCTCCGCTTGGCCATCTTAGGCGGGGTATTGAGACCGGCGTTGAAGTACAAACGATCGCCGGTTACCAGGCTGTCGAGGTTAATCACCAGTACGGTGTTGCGTTTTTCTTCCGAGCTCATACGTTGCAGGTAGTTCTGTGCGCCCAGCGAGCCGATCTCCTCGGCGCTGGTGGCAACAAAGCGCAGGCCGTAAGCGGTGGGGATGTTCTTCAGGCGCTCCGCCAACTCCAGCATTACGCCGACGCCTGAGGCGTTGTCATCCACGCCCTGCAGCGTCAGCCCACCAAGGTTGTTGTCCAGATCGGCATCGCTTTGCGGGGTGTAAGTATCAAAATGCGCCACGATCAGGATCTGCTGCGGGCTGCTGCCATTTTTGGCGGCGATCACCGAACTGGCGGTGACGTTATTCCAGTTCTTTTTACCGTCTTTGCTGGTGTAGAGATAGCGGGTGTTGAAGCTGCGGATATCGCTCTGATAGCCCATCTTGCCGAATTGTTGTTTGAGGTAGTCTGCCGTGAGCAATTCTGCCGGGCTGCCCGCCATGCGGCCGGGGAAATAGGTGGCGATATGGCGAATCTGGTCGGCGGCGAATTTCCCCATTGGGGCTTCTTTCACTGCCGGGAGAGTGGCCGAAACGCTGAAAACGCCGCTGAGCGCTGCTGCCAGCAGGCCGGTCTTCAGGTAAACGCGGGAGAGCATACCGAAAAATCCTTCTTTGATATCGGCGATACCGATGATTTTTTGCGGTGTCCAGTATGAGACGACGCGCGACATTACACAATTTCTTCGGCTCCTAATTTTGGCGCCTGCGCGCAAACTTTCATCCCGCTTATCACCGCCTGAGCCATGCGATGCGGCCTATATTCCATAAAGGAACTATTAATTCCTTTTCGTCATTTCAGAGGCTAAATCTCAGCCCGTATAGTCACACTATCTTTCTGCATATATGAAAAGGCTGTTGTGGACTATCTACCTATATTTGCCGACCTGAAACAACGCCCGGTGTTGGTCGTTGGCGGCGGCGAAGTGGCTGCGCGCAAAGTCGATCTTCTCCTGCGCGCCGGGGCTGAAATACGGATAGTTGCGCAGTCGCTCTCACCGGAACTTGAACATCAGCGTCAGCAGGGGCATATCCGCTGGCTGGGGCAGGCTTTTGCCGCGCAACAGCTGGATGACGTTTTCCTGGTGATTGCCGCAACCGATGACAGCGTGCTGAATGCCCAGGTGTTTAGCGAGGCGGATAAACGCCGGGTGTTGGCTAATGTGGTCGACGATCAGCCGCGCTGCTCGTTTATCTTCCCGTCGATTATCGATCGCTCACCGCTGGTGGTGGCCGTCTCTTCCAGCGGCCAGGCGCCGGTATTGGCGCGCATGCTGCGCGAAAAGCTCGAAGCGTTGTTGCCTGCCAGCCTGGGGCAGATGGCGGAGGTGGCTGGGCGCTGGCGCGGCCAGGTGAAGCAACGGCTGAGTTCAATCGGCGAACGTCGTCGCTTTTGGGAGAAAACTTTCGGCGGTCGCTTCTCCACGCTGGTGGCCAATGGTCAGCAGGCGCAGGCGGAGCAGCAGTTGGAGCAGGATTTGCAGCAGTTTGCACTGGGCAGCGAAGGCACCCAGGGTGAAATTGCGCTGGTGGGCGCAGGCCCTGGCGACGTGGGGTTGCTGACCTTGCGTGGGCTGCAGGTGATGCAGCAGGCCGATGTGGTGCTGTATGACCATTTGGTTAGCGATGAAATTCTGGATTTGGTGCGTCGCGACGCTGAACGCATCTGCGTGGGCAAACGTGCCGGCGCACACTCGGTGATTCAGGAAGAAACCAACCGTCTGCTGGTGGAACTGGCGCAACAGGGCAAACGCGTGGTGCGGTTGAAGGGGGGCGATCCCTTTATCTTTGGCCGCGGTGGCGAAGAGCTGCAAGTGGCTGCAGCCGCAGGCATTCCATTCCAGGTTGTGCCAGGCGTAACCGCCGCTGCCGGGGCGACGGCTTATGCCGGCATCCCGCTGACGCACCGTGACCATGCGCAGAGTGTTACCTTTATTACCGGCCACTGTCGTCCCGACGGCGACGGGCTGGATTGGGCCGATCTGGCGCGTGCGCGACAGACTCTGGCTATCTACATGGGCACCATGAAGGCGGCGGATATCAGTCAGCGCCTGATTGCCCACGGCCGCGAGGCCAGTACGCCGGTCGCGGTGATCAGCCGCGGTACGCGTGCGGACCAACAGGTGCAGATCGGTACCTTGCAACAACTCGAACAATTGGCTCAACAGGCACCGTTACCGGCGCTGCTGGTGATCGGCGAAGTGGTGGAACTGCATCACCAAATCGCCTGGTTTGGGCATCAACCGCAGACGGAAGGGGTATCACGCCCAGCCGTCGTGAATTTGGCTTAAGGATCTGTTATGGACGAAAAACGACTCACTCATTTGCGGCAATTGGAGGCGGAGAGTATCCATATCATCCGTGAAGTCGCCGCTGAATTCGGCAACCCGGTGATGCTCTATTCCATCGGTAAAGACTCTTCCGTGATGCTGCACCTGGCGCGTAAGGCATTCTACCCAGGCACGTTACCCTTCCCGTTGCTGCACGTGGATACCGGCTGGAAATTCCGCGAAATGTACGAATTCCGTGACCGTACTGCGAAAGAATACGGCTTTGAGCTGCTGATACACAAAAACCCGGAAGGCGTGGCGATGGGCATCAACCCGTTCGTGCACGGCAGCGCCAAGCACACCGATATCATGAAAACCGAAGGTCTGAAGCAGGCGCTTAACAAGTACGGTTTCGACGCCGCCTTTGGTGGGGCGCGTCGTGACGAAGAGAAATCGCGCGCCAAAGAGCGCATCTATTCCTTCCGCGACCGCTTCCACCGCTGGGATCCGAAAAACCAGCGCCCGGAGCTGTGGCACAATTATAACGGCCAGATCAACAAGGGTGAGAGCATTCGCGTGTTCCCGTTGTCGAACTGGACTGAGCTGGATATCTGGCAATACATCTTCCTGGAAAAAATCGACATCGTGCCGCTGTATTTGGCTGCACCGCGTCCGGTGGTAGAGCGTGACGGCATGTTGCTGATGGTGGACGACGATCGTATCGATCTGCAGCCGGGCGAAGAGATCAGCCAGCGTATGGTGCGCTTCCGCACCCTGGGCTGCTGGCCGCTGACCGGCGCGGTGGAATCGGAGGCGGAAACGCTGCCGGAGATCATCGAAGAGATGTTGGTATCTACCACCAGTGAGCGCCAGGGACGGATGATCGACCGCGATCAGTCCGGCTCGATGGAGCTGAAGAAGCGTCAAGGGTATTTCTAAGGAGCCGCCGGATGAAGACTACAGTTTCGCAAAACCAGGCAATTGCCCAACAAATCGCTGACCAGGGCGGAGTAGAAGCCTATCTGCACGCGCAGCAACATAAAAGTCTGTTACGGTTCCTGACCTGCGGCAGCGTCGATGACGGTAAAAGCACCCTGATCGGTCGCTTGCTGCACGATACCCGCCAGATCTACGAAGATCAGTTGTCAACGTTGCACAGTGACAGCAAGCGCATCGGCACTCAGGGCGAGAAACTCGATCTGGCGCTGCTGGTGGACGGCCTGCAGGCCGAGCGCGAGCAGGGCATTACCATCGACGTGGCCTATCGCTATTTCTCGACCGAAAAACGCAAATTTATCATCGCCGATACCCCGGGACATGAGCAGTACACCCGCAATATGGCGACCGGCGCTTCGACCTGCGATCTGGCGATCCTGCTGATCGACGCCCGCAAAGGGGTGTTGGATCAAACCCGCAGGCACAGCTTTATCGCTACGCTGCTGGGGATTCGTCACCTGGTGGTGGCGGTCAACAAAATGGATCTGGTGGACTATAAAGAGTCGGTGTTCGAGCAGTTCAAGCAGGACTATCTGACCTTTGCACAACAGTTGCCGAACGATCTGGACATCAAATTTGTGCCGCTGTCGGCGCTCGACGGCGACAACGTCGCGACCGAAAGCGCGCATATGCCTTGGTACAGCGGCCCGACGCTGCTGCAGGTATTGGAAACCGTGGATGTGATCAGCGAGCGTGAAGCGCAGCCGCTGCGCTTCCCGGTGCAATACGTCAACCGACCGAATCTGGATTTCCGCGGCTACGCGGGCACGTTGTCGGCCGGTGTAGTGCGTGTGGGCCAACGCGTGAAGGTCCTGCCTTCCGGCGTGGAATCCACCGTAGCGCGCATCGTCACCTTTGATGGCGACTTGCAGGAAGCAGTGCCGGGCGAAGCCATTACGCTGGTGCTGAAAGATGAAGTGGACATCAGCCGCGGCGATCTGCTGGTCGATGCCGGGGAAACCCTGCAGGCGGCGCAAAGCGCGCTGGTCGACGTGGTGTGGATGGCTGAGAAGCCGCTGCTGCCGGGCCAGAGCTATGACATCAAAGTCGCGGGCAAAAAGACCCGAGCGCGCGTGGAAGGCATTCGCCACCAGGTAGAAATCAACTCGCTGGCGCAGCATCAGGCGGATACCCTGCCGTTGAACGGCATAGGTTTGGTGGAACTGACCTTTGACGAACCGCTGGTGCTGGACAGCTATCAGCGCAACCATGATACCGGCGGGCTGATCTTTATCGATCGTTTGAGCAACGTTACGGTCGGTGCCGGCTTGATCCGCGAAACCTTGCAAGGTGCGCAGGCGCTGGCGGGGGACCATAGCGCGTTCGAGCTGGAACTGAATGCCCTGGTGCGCAAGCACTTCCCGCATTGGGGTGCGCGCGACCTGCTTGGGGGCAAATAACGTGACCGAGGATCAACAACGGCCAACCGGGCCGGATGATGACAACGTGGTCTGGCATCCGCATGCGGTAGCGCGTGCGGATCGCGAAGCCCGCAACGGTCATAAGGGTGTGGTGCTGTGGTTTACCGGGCTGTCCGGCTCGGGGAAATCTACCGTTGCCGGCGCGCTGGAACAGGCTCTGCACGCGCTTGGCGTCAGCACCTATCTGTTGGACGGCGATAACGTGCGTCACGGTTTGTGCCGCGATCTGGGCTTCTCCGATGACGATCGGCGTGAGAATATTCGCCGTGTGGGTGAAGTGGCGAAGCTGATGGTGGATGCCGGGTTGGTGGTGCTGACCGCATTTATTTCCCCGCATCGCGCTGAACGACAAATGGTGCGTGAACTGCTCGATAGCGATCGTTTTATCGAGGTGTTTGTCGATACTCCATTGGCGATTTGCGAAGCGCGCGATCCTAAGGGATTGTACAAAAAAGCACGTGCCGGCGAGCTGCGTAATTTCACCGGGATCGACTCGGTTTACGAGGCGCCGCAGCAACCTGATATTCACCTTGATGGCCAACAATTGGTAACAAATTTGATTGCGCAATTGTTAGACGTGTTGCGTGGTCGGGCTATTATCAAACCCTGAATTCAAAAAAGCGTGTGGCGTTTTTGCGCCATACGCTTTTTACGCTAAGCTCGCCGCAGAGCGCGCCGAATAACCAGGGATTACTATGCAAAATGTCTCGCCTGTCTTGATCGACTCTACGCTTGAAAAAGAGGAACCCTCGTATTCTTTCCTGGGCGGCGTCTGCGGCTTTGTTTTCTACTGGCTGGCGTTCGCGGTGCCGTTTCTGGTTTACGGTTCCAATACCCTGTTCTTTCTGCTCTACACCTGGCCGTTCTTCCTGGCACTGATGCCGGTTTCGGTGCTGATTGGCATCACGCTCAGCATGTTGCTGCGCGACAGGCTGCTGCTGACGTTGCTGCTGACCGGCGTTATCGTGCTTTGCCTGTTCTGGCTGGTATTCAGTTTTCTGACCGGCTGGTGAGCTGCGGGGCGCCAAACCACCGTGCCCGAAGCATTGCAAAGCGGTGCTGAAGGTTACAAAACTTTGCTTAACACGCCTGAATGCGCGGATGGGGCGGGTGGGTGAAAATCTGCTGCGGCAACCTTTCCTCTTAATCATGCCCCGACCGGTGAATTTAGCCCCATCGGCGCTAAAATGCTGTTTTACGGCATTGCCACCGGCGTAAACAAAGTAAAACTGCCACCCCATTTTTCTTGTTGCATCACTTCCAAAAGCATAACAGGAGAAAAAACTGTGTGGTCGGTAGGTTTTTTCTGAGACGAAATGGGCTTTTTTTACCGCTTTCAGCGCGAATTTAGGTTATAAACTCAGTAAATTCTCATCCTTACTCTGAATTTGGCGGTGAATGCCGCTCTCAGTGTGGAGTCCAACGAAAAGTTGTGGGATGATTGGTCGGTTTTTCAGGGGGCGGAGATGGGAAAACTTACGCTGCTATTGCTGGCATTGCTCGGATGGCTACAGTATTCACTGTGGCTGGGTAAAAATGGTGTTCACGATTACGTGCGGGTCAATGAAGATGTTGCGCTCCAACAGGGCAGCAATGCTAAATTGAAAGCGCGTAACGATCAGTTGTTTGCCGAAATCGACGATTTGAACGGTGGTCAGGAAGCGATCGAAGAGCGTGCGCGCAATGAACTGAGCATGATTAAGCCCGGTGAAACGTTCTATCGTCTGGTTCCTGATCAATCAAGACGCAACGCGGCGTCCTCCTCGCAAAATAACGTACAAAAGTAACGAATGAATCACTCTGCAGGCACCTTTCCCTCGGTGATTGCCGTCCTGCCCGCTGCCGGTATCGGCAGCCGCATGCAGGCGGATTGCCCGAAACAGTATTTGACCATCGGTAAGCAAACCATTCTCGAACATGCGATCCACGCGCTGCTGCGTCATCCGCGCATTCCGCAGGTGATTGTGGCGATCGGTCCTGAGGATCGGCAGTTCTGCCAGTTACCTATTGCCCAGGATCCTCGAGTACGAGTGACCGTTGGCGGCCGACAGCGCGCCGATTCGGTGATGGCCGGGTTGCAACTGGCGGGCGAGGCCGATTGGGTATTGGTGCATGACGCCGCACGCCCCTGCTTGCATGCCGAAGATCTCGATCGTCTGCTGGCTATCACCGAACACAGCAACGTTGGCGGCATTCTGGCAGCACCTGTGCGCGACACCATGAAGCGGGCGGAGCCCGGCCACGCAGCTATCTCCCATACCGTTGAACGCCAGGGCCTATGGCATGCGCTTACGCCGCAACTCTTCCCGCTGCAATTGCTCAAGCTTTGTTTGCAGCGCGCGCTGGACGACGGGGCGACGGTCACCGATGAAGCCTCTGCGCTGGAGCATTGCGGTTATCACCCGCTGCTGATTGCCGGGCGCTCGGACAATATTAAAGTGACGCGGCCGGAGGATTTGGCGCTGGCGGCGTTCTATTTAACCCAGTTAGACGATTAAGGAGCGCATCATGCGTATCGGTCACGGTTTTGACGTACATAAATTTGGTGGCGAAGGGCCGCTGGTGATCGGTGGTGTTCGCATCCCTTATGAAAAAGGTTTGCTGGCCCATTCGGACGGTGACGTGGCCCTGCATGCGGCGACTGATGCCCTGCTGGGGGCGGCGGCGCTTGGGGATATCGGTAAACTGTTTCCGGACACCGATCCGGCCTTCAAAGGCGCCGACAGCCGCGAGCTGCTGCGTGAAGCATGGAAACGCATCCGCGCCAAAGGTTATCGCCTAGGGAACCTGGATATCACTATTATTGCCCAGGCGCCCAAAATGGCGCCGCATATTCCGCAGATGCGCATTTTCCTGGCGGAAGATCTGCAGTGCCATATGGACGACGTTAACGTCAAAGCCACAACCACCGAACAGCTTGGTTTTACCGGGCGTGGCGAGGGCATTGCCTGCGAAGCGGTTGCCTTGTTGATCAAGGAATAACGCATGGACATGGCTAATTTGACCTGGCTGTACGGCCAGCCGCAAAGCACCGGGGTGCTGAAAGCCAGCCCGGAAGATTTCGTGGTGGTGGAAGATTTGGGCTTTGAGCCGGACGGAGAAGGCGAACATGTGCTGGTGAACATCCGCAAGAACGGATGTAACACCCAGTTTGTCGCCGATTATCTGGCACGTTTCGCCGGCATTCACGCCCGTTCGGTCAGCTACGCCGGCCTGAAAGATCGCCATGCGGTGACAGAACAGTGGTTCTGCCTGCATCTGCCGGGCAAAGAAACGCCTGATTTCAGCCAGTTCTCGCTGGAGGGCTGCGAAGTGCTGGTCAGTGCCCGCCATCTGCGAAAAATGCGCATCGGTACGCTGAAAGGCAATGCTTTTACTCTGGTGCTGCGTCAGATCTCCGATCGTCAGGATGTAGAGCAACGCCTGCAGGCCATTGCTGCGGGTGGCGTGCCGAACTATTTCGGCAGCCAGCGTTTTGGTCGCGGTGGCAATAACCTGGTCATGGCGCGCCGCTGGGCGAATGATGAGATCCGGGTTAAAGAGCGCAGCAAGCGCAGTTTTTACCTTTCCGCCAGCCGCAGCGCGCTGTTTAACCTGATCGCCAGCCGACGCTTGGCCAATCAACAGCACCGCACGGTGCTGGAAGGGGATGCGCTGCAACTGACTGGCCGCGGCAGTTGGTTTGTCGCCAAACCGGACGAACTGGCTGAGTTGCAGCAGCGGCTGGATGCCGGTGAACTGTTGATTACCGCGCCGTTGCCGGGCGACGGCGAACCGGGTACCGCCGGGGAAGCGCTGAACGTTGAACAGCAATGTTTGGCGGAACAGCCGGAGCTGATGGCGTTGTTAAAGCGCGAACGCGTTGATCCGGCTCGTCGCGCGCTGCTACTGCAACCGCAAAAGATACAGTGGAATTGGTGGGATGATGCCACCGTTGAATTGCGCTTTTGGCTGCCGGCCGGCAGTTTTGCCACCAGCGTGGTGCGCGAAATCATGCGGCAAGATAGCAGTGATGCGGACATTAGCGAGTAATAAAGAAAACCTGCAGAGGCAGGTTTTTTTTCGTCTGGCGAATGGCGGCAGAGGCTAAGTTTATTGTTTTTGGCGTGGTCAATGGCTGGCCGGAAAATTCGACTTTCCCTTGGTTACTGGACACGCCGGGGGGAGTAAACATAATATCTGCTGGTTAAGTACCGCCTTTTGGGCGGCTATTCCGAGTATTTAAATGCCAGGCTGCGTTAAACGCTGTATGGGCGAGAGAGAGATAAAAGAAGACAACCTCTTATGCGGATATTGCTGAGTAATGACGACGGTGTTACCGCCCCAGGTATTCAGGTGCTGGCGGCGGCGCTGCGGGAATTCGCTGAGGTGCAGGTTGTGGCGCCCGACCGTAACCGCAGCGGATCTTCGAATGCGCTGACGCTGGAATCACCGCTGCGTACCCTGACGTTGCCCAATGGTGACATTGCGGTGCAGCAGGGAACGCCGACCGACTGTGTGTATCTGGGAGTGAACGCCCTGATGCAGCCAGCGCCGGACATCGTGGTTTCCGGCATCAACGCCGGCCCCAATCTTGGCGATGACGTTATTTATTCCGGCACCGTAGCGGCCGCCATGGAGGGGCGCCATTTGGGCTTGCCCGCGTTGGCCGTGTCGTTGAATGGCCATCAGCATTACGCTACTGCTGCTGCGATCACCTGCCGCGTGCTGCGTGCTTTACAGCGTGAACCGTTGCGAACGGGAAAAATTCTGAATATTAACGTACCGGACTTGCCGCTGGACCAGATCAAAGGTATTCGCGTGACCCGCTGCGGGAGCCGTCATCCGGCCGACAAGGTGTTCTGCCAGCAAGATCCGCGTGGACAAAACCTCTATTGGATTGGGCCGCCGGGTGATAAGTTTGATGCCGGGCCAGACACGGATTTCGCCGCGGTGGAGCAAGGGTATGTGGCGATTACGCCATTACAGGTGGATTTAACCGCCTATGCGGCCCAGGACGTGGTAAAAACGTGGTTAACCAAAGCAGGGGTTGGCGGGGAATGGTGAACAAGCGTATGCAAACATTGCTGACGCAGCTGCGTCAACAGGGGATCCAGGAAGAACGGTTGCTGCAAGCGATAGAGGCGGTACCGCGTGAACGCTTTGTTGACGAAGCGCTTGAACACAAAGCCTATGAAAATACTGCGCTGCCTATCGGCTCTGGCCAAACCATTTCCCAACCTTATATGGTTGCGCGAATGACCGAGCTGTTAAATCTGACGCCCACTTCAAGAGTATTGGAAATCGGCACAGGCTCCGGTTATCAAACCGCTATTCTGGCGCATCTGGTGCAACATGTCTGTTCCGTCGAACGTATCAAAGGGCTGCAATGGCAGGCCAAGCGCCGTTTGAAACAGCTCGATCTTCACAATGTGTCCACACGTCATGGCGACGGCTGGCAGGGTTGGGCATCGCGCGGCCCGTTTGATGCCATTATCGTTACTGCAGCACCGCCGGAGATCCCACCGGCGCTGATGGAACAGCTGGACGACGGCGGCATTCTGGTGTTGCCGGTGGGTGAACAGACCCAAACTCTCAAGCGTATCCAACGTCAGGGTAATGATTTTGTCATCGATACCGTCGAGGCGGTGCGTTTTGTGCCGTTGGTGAAGGGTGAGCTGGCCTAAGGATTGTCTGAATTTTAGGCGTAAAATGAAATCTGTTGCACTTTCATCACGTCTGGTTAAGGTTTTAACGTTTCAATAAAGTTAATTTTCAATACAATTGCCTTTCTGCGTAGTTGTCTTATGGTGCGGCATCGCTAATGTGGTTAGCATTGGCGCGCTGTTTTGAGGCTCCGGCAGGAGATTTCCTGGCATTCAGGGATCGGCCGCGGGCACCTTTCATCGCAGAAACTGAGAGAGTGGTAAAAGCTCAGCTACGATGTAAAGGGTATTTTGGATATATCGCTGATATTGCTGTCATGGGGGAAGCATGAGCACGGGAAGCCCAATGATTACTTTACGCCGGGTTGCGGTGTGTACGATGGTGAGTTTGTGGTTGGCGGGTTGTACGAATGATGCATCGACATCAGCCCCTATCAGTAGTGTGGGCGGTGGCGGAGCCGCTGCATCCGGCAACGCCGGAGCAAACGCCAGCCCTGAAGGGCGTATCGTTTATAACCGCAGTTACAATTCAATTCCCAAAGGGAGCTACAGCGGTAATACCTACACGGTAAAACGAGGCGACACGCTATTTTACATCGCGTGGATCACCGGGAGCGATTTCCGCGACCTGGCGCAACGTAATAATATTCCTGAGCCATACAGTTTGAATGTGGGTCAAAGCATTCAACTTGGTAATGGTTCTGCGAACGGAAACGGCGGCATGCTGGCGGCGACAGACGCAACCCGCGGCGGTGTTCCGAAGCCGCCTTCCACTACGCAGATACAAACTGCAACGGTTGATTCTCCATCAACTAACGCGTATTCTGATAATTCGGGTAAACAGAATGTAGGTAAGATGTTACCTGCAGCAGGTGCAGTAGCGGCAACCACCGCAGCAGCACCTGTTACCGCGCCGGTCGTTGCTCCACCAGTGAGCAGCACCGTCAGTAACAGCTCGCCAGTGAGTAGCTGGAGATGGCCAACTGACGGTAAGATTATTGATAACTTTTCCTCATCAGAAGGTGGGAATAAAGGTGTCGATATCGCCGGTTCCCGTGGGCAGCCTATCTTCGCTACCGCCGATGGTCGCGTAGTGTACGCAGGCAACGCTTTACGGGGTTACGGTAATCTGATCATCATCAAACACAATGATGATTACCTGAGCGCCTACGCTCACAACGACACAATGCTGGTCCGGGAACAACAAGAAGTGAAGGCGGGTCAAAAAATAGCCACCATGGGTAGCACCGGAACCAGTTCAGTACGTTTGCATTTTGAAATTCGTTACAAGGGGAAATCCGTAAACCCGCTGCGTTTTCTTCCGCAGCGATAGATTGGGCAGAATACGCTGATATTCTGCTCGCGGTATCACGGGTAGGAGCAGCATATGAACCAAAATACGCTGAAAGTTAACGAGTTACAGGATGATGCGGATTTCGACGAGAACGCAACGGAAGCGGAGTCATTCGACGAAAAAGCACTGGTCGAAGAAGAGGCCAGTGAGAGTGATTTAGCGGAAGAAGAGTTGCTCTCTCAAGGCGTTACCCAACGCGTATTGGATGCGACGCAGCTCTATCTGGGTGAAATCGGTTATTCTCCGCTGCTTACTGCAGAGGAAGAAGTTTATTTTGCGCGGCGTGCACTGCGCGGTGACGTGCCGTCCCGCCGCCGAATGATCGAAAGCAACCTGCGGCTGGTGGTGAAAATCGCCCGTCGCTACAGTAATCGCGGCCTGGCGCTGCTGGATCTGATTGAAGAGGGCAACCTCGGCCTGATCCGTGCAGTGGAAAAGTTTGACCCGGAACGCGGTTTCCGCTTCTCAACTTACGCAACCTGGTGGATCCGTCAGACGATTGAACGGGCGATAATGAACCAAACCCGAACCATTCGTTTGCCTATCCACATCGTTAAAGAACTGAATGTCTATTTGCGCACTGCGCGCGAGCTTTCTCATAAACTGGATCATGAACCGAGCGCTGAAGAGATTGCCGAGCAACTCGACAAGCCGGTCGATGACGTCAGCCGTATGCTGCGTCTGAACGAACGTATCACTTCTGTCGATACGCCGTTGGGCGGAGATTCAGAGAAAGCGCTGTTGGACATTCTGGCTGACGAGAAAGACAACGGCCCGGAAGACACCACGCAAGACGATGACATGAAACAGAGCATCGTTAAGTGGTTGTTCGAACTGAACGCCAAGCAGCGTGAAGTGCTGGCTCGTCGTTTCGGCCTGTTGGGCTACGAAGCGGCAACGCTTGAAGATGTGGGCCGTGAAATTGGTCTGACTCGCGAACGTGTACGTCAGATCCAGGTTGAAGGTTTGCGTCGCCTGCGTGAAATTCTGCAGTTGCAGGGCCTGAGCATTGAGGCGCTGTTCCGCGAATAGCGTCGGCAGTTGAATCGCATCAAAATAAAAACGGTGAGCATTATGCTCACCGTTTTTTTATGCCTGTAGCGTCGGCGGATTTACACCATTTTCTTCAGGCGGTAAAGCCACTCCAGCGCCTGGCGTGGGGACAGAGAGTCCGGGTCCAGTGCCTCGAGCGCTTCTACCGCCGGTGAGGTTTCTTCATTCAGCAGCGTCATCTGGGTGGCGTCAACGGTACCGGAGGCGGTATGGCTGGAGATGGCTTCCAGCTCACGCAGTTTCTGGCGTGCGCGTTTGATCACCTCGCGCGGCACACCGGCCAGCGCCGCAACCGCCAGACCATAGCTTTTACTTGCCGCACCGTCCTGCACGCTGTGCATGAAGGCGATGGTGTCGCCATGTTCCAGCGCATCCAGATGAACGTTAACCACACCTTCCATTTTCTCCGGCAGGGTCGTCAGTTCGAAGTAATGGGTGGCGAACAGCGTCATGGCCTTAATGCGGCTGGCCAGATTCTCGGCGCAGGCCCAGGCCAGGGACAGACCGTCGTAGGTCGACGTGCCGCGACCGATTTCATCCATCAATACCAGGCTGTGCTCGGTGGCGTTATGCAGAATATTGGCCGTCTCGGTCATTTCCACCATAAAGGTAGAGCGGCCAGAGGCTAGATCGTCTGCGGCACCAACGCGGGTAAAGATACGGTCCACCGGGCCGATAACGGCTTTGGCTGCCGGCACGTAGCTGCCGATGTGCGCCATCAGAACGATCAGCGCCGTTTGACGCATATAGGTACTTTTACCGCCCATGTTGGGGCCGGTAATGATCAGCATTCGACGCTGAGGCGACAGCGACAGCGGGTTGGCGATAAACGGCTCGCTCAGCACCTGTTCCACCACCGGATGTCGGCCTTCGGTAATGCGTACGCCCGGCTGCTCGCTCATGGTCGGGCAGGCGTAGTTCAGCGTTTCCGCACGCTCCGTCAGGTTAGCCAGCACGTCCAGTTCAGCCAGCGCAGCGGCGCTTTGCTGCAATTCCCCGAGGTGCGGCAGCAGCAAATCGAACAGTTCTTCATACAGGCCTTTCTCGATCGCCAGCGCCTTGCCTTTGGAGGTCAGGACCTTGTCTTCATACTCTTTCAGTTCAGGAATAATATAGCGCTCGGCGTTTTTCAGCGTTTGGCGGCGCACGTAGTGGATAGGTACCAGGTGGCTTTGTCCGCGGCTGACCTGGATGTAATAGCCGTGCACGCCGTTGAACCCCACCTTCAGCGTATCCAGCCCCAACTTTTCGCGTTCGCGGATCTCCAGACGATCGAGATAGTCGCTGGCGCCGTCGGCCAATGCGCGCCACTCATCCAGCTCGCTGTTATAACCGGGGGCGATGACGCCGCCGTCACGCACCAGCACAGGTGGGGCTTCAACCACCGCTCGTTCCAGCAGATCCTGCAGTTCATTAAACTGGCCGACTTGCGACAACAGATGTTGCACATGCGGAGTTTCCACACCCTGGAGCAGAGCGTGAATATCCGGCAACTGCTGGAATGCATGGCGCATGCGCGCCAAATCGCGCGGACGGGCACTGCGCAACGCCAGACGCGCCAGTATGCGCTCCAGATCCCCCACCTGCCGCAGCGAAGGCTGCAGATCGGCATACAGATCCTGCAGCGCGCCAATCGCCTGCTGGCGGTTGTTCAACACCTTGATGTCGCGGGTCGGCATATGCAGCCAACGTTTTAGCATACGGCTGCCCATCGCCGTTGCGGTGCAATCGAGAATGGCCGCCAACGTATTTTCACTGCCGCCAGACAGGTTTTGGGTCAGTTCAAGGTTACGCCGCGTTGCGGCATCCATGATGATGCCGTCTTGCTGACGCTCCATGGTGATGCCACGGATATGCGGCAATGCCGTGCGTTGAGTATCTTTGACGTACTGCAACAGGCAGCCGGCGGCGCGCAATGCCTGATGGGCCTGTTCCACGCCAAAACCGGTGAGATCGCGGGTGCCGAACTGCAGGTTAAGCTGCTGGCGTGCGGTTTCGGGTTCAAATTCCCACAATGGACGACGGCGCAGGCCGTGGCGCTTCTCGATAAGCGCCATGTGTTCAAAGGTTTCTGGATAAAGCAGCTCGGCAGGATTGGTGCGTTGCAACTCGGCCGCCATGGTTTCAATGTCTTCCGGTTCGGCGACGCGAAAACGGCCGGAGCTGATGTCCAGCGTGGCGTAGCCGAAACCGCGCGCATCCTGCCAGATCGCCGCCAACAGGTTATCCTGGCGTTCCTGCAGCAGCGCCTCGTCGGTAATGGTGCCGGGCGTGACGATACGCACGACCTTGCGCTCGACCGGGCCTTTGCTGGTCGCCGGATCGCCGATTTGTTCGCAAATGGCGACGGACTCGCCGAGCTGAACCAGCTTGGCAAGGTAGTTTTCGATCGCGTGGTGCGGCACGCCGGCCATTGGGATTGGCTCACCCGCTGAAGCGCCGCGTTTGGTCAGCGAAATATCCAGCAGTTGGGAGGCGCGTTTGGCGTCATCGTAGAACAACTCATAGAAATCGCCCATGCGGTAGAACAGCAGAATTTCGGGGTGCTGCGCCTTGAGGCGCAGGTACTGCTGCATCATCGGCGTGTGTGAATCGAGTTTATCGGTGCTGGTCATAACGTTACCGGTTCCAATCCATTGAATTTAAAGTTAATTGTGATTTTCATTGTCATCATTAGGTATCACGCCATTTCACAAAAAATCGCTAAATCTGTGGGTTGCGAGCAAAAATATACGATAGCTCATGTAAATCAATCAGTGGGCCTAAAACGGAGCTTATATGGCAGGCAAACAGGCTGGCAAACTTTTGTCGCCTGAGCCATCAAGATGATGAGGCTTGCGTGTTACTGGTAGCGCTACGAATATAAGAACCTTTTCCAACGCTATACTAGCCCAGCGGGCAATCCGCTGTCACAGGTAAAAATTGGAAGCTTTGCGCAAAGATGGCTTGCAATGAAAGGATGAAGTTGCACATCAATCTGCCGGTCGGCACCAAATTTCCATGATTTTTCCCTTCGATGTTTCACTTCTCCTATCCGTTGGCGCACGCCAGAACCTGCCCGTTAGGCTACGGGTTTTCGGGTGCCACCGGTACAGCGACATAATCAACTATGAACTATTTTATACTGTTACCTTGAATGCTATGAGACAAAGCCGCTGATAAGACGTATATATAGCGTGTCTATTTACAACTTATTGTTTATAGATAACATTTAAGGGGTTTCTTCGTTTTTATTTCGTCATGTGCATTTATTTGTTAAGCCGCTCACATAATTTTTTTGCCCGAAATGTGAAGGGAGTCAAGTTGCCAGGTCAAGGAGAGACGGTTATATAGAGCGGTGAATTACTTATCCGCGCTTGCAGCTCCGTATACTGTTCGCAACCAGGGCAACATTCATGGAGTCTTCACAAGGAAAGTGCGTAGGGCAATCGTCATTGCATCTGGCATACAAATGACATGTGGTTTTTTTGATTATCTCAAGGTGCTTGGTATGGAAAAGAAAAAAATCTATCTGTTTTGTTCTGCCGGTATGTCCACTTCTCTGCTGGTTTCAAAAATGAAAGCGCAAGCGGAGAAGTACGAGGTGCCGGTGATCATTGCCGCTTATCCCGAAGCTCTGGCTGCGGAGAAAGGCGCTGAGGCAGATGTGATCCTGCTGGGGCCACAGATTGCCTACACGCTTGCCGAAGTGCAAAAACAGTTGCCGCATAAGCCGGTCGAAGTGATCGACTCCGTTTTGTACGGCAAACTTGATGGCCTTGGCGTACTGAAGGCGGCGGTTGCCACAATCAAAAAAGCTAACCAATAAGGGGCGTTGCCGTGAATACGTTAATTGCCTCGTTGGAAAAGGTCATTCTGCCTTTTGCCGTGAAAATTGGTAAGCAACCCCATGTTAATGCCATCAAAAACGGGTTTATCCGGTTAATGCCGCTGACGCTGACCGGGGCTATGTTCGTTCTGATCAACAACGTGTTTCTCAGCTTCGGTGAGGGATCGTTCTTCTTCTCGCTGGGAGTGCGGCTCGATACATCCACCATTGAAACGCTGAATGGCCTGAAAAGCATCGGCGGCAGCGTTTATAACGGTACCCTGGGGATCATGTCCCTGATGACGCCCTTTTTTATCAGTATGGCTTTAGCTGAGGAAAGAAAGGTTGATCCGTTGGCAGCCGCGTTGCTGGCCGTTGCCGCCTTTATGACCGTGACGCCGTTCAGTGTGGGTGAAGCCTACGCTGTGGGGGCGAACTGGCTGGGGGGCGCCAACATCATTTCCGGTATGGTGATCGGTCTGGTGGTGGCGGAGATGTTTGCCTTTGTGGTGCGCCGCAATTGGGTGATCAGCCTGCCGGACAGTGTGCCTTCTTCGGTATCACGATCTTTCTCCGCGTTGATCCCCGGCTTTATTATCCTGTCGATTATGGGCGTGCTGGCTTACTGCCTTACGCTGTGGGGCACTAACTTCCACCAAATCATTATGGACAGCATTTCGGCTCCGCTGGCGAAAATGGGCAGCGTAGTGGGGTGGGTGTATGTGATGTTCTCCTCGCTGCTGTGGTTCTTCGGGGTACATGGCTCGATGGCGCTGGCGGCGTTGGATAGCGGCATCATGACGCCATTCGCGCTGGAGAACGTGGAGCTTTACAACAAGTACGGTTCCGTCGAGGCGGCGGTTGCTGCGGGCAAAGAGTTCCACATGTGGGCGAAGCCGTTCGTCGACTCTTACATTTACCTTGGCGGGACCGGCTCGACGCTGGGGCTGATTATCGCCATCTTTATCGCCTCACGCCGCGAAGACTATCGTCAGGTTGCCAAGCTGGCTACCCCGTCGGGCATCTTCCAGATCAATGAACCTATCCTGTTTGGTCTGCCGGTGATTATGAACCCGGTGATGTTTATTCCGTTCATCCTGGTTCAACCGGTATTGACGATTATCACCACGGTGGCCTATTACACCGGGATGATCCCGCCCATCACCAACATTGCGCCCTGGACCATGCCGGTCGGGTTGGGAGCGTTCTTCAACACCAACGGCAGCATCGTCGCCATGTTGCTGAGTTTCTTCAACCTGGGCGTGGCGACCTTGATTTACCTGCCGTTCGTAATGATTTCCAACAAGGCGCAAAGCCAGATCGATCAGGCGACCGAGAGCGAAGAAGATATCGCCAAGGCGCTGAAATTCTAACTGTCGGAATGGGGCAACGTCTGCTGCCCCGGTTTTAGGGGCGTTTGAATGAAATATCACTTTGCTGACGATTTCTGGTGGGGAAGCGCCACGTCTGCGCCGCAGTCGGAAGGGGCCTCTGCGCGGGATGGCAAGAGCCGGAACATCTTCGATTACTGGCATGAAACCGCCCCCGAACGTTTTCATCATCAGGTGGGTCCCTCCGAGGCGTCCACGTTTTATGACAATTTTCGCGACGATATCCTGCTGTTAAAAACGCTTGGACATAACACCTTCAGAACGTCCATCTCCTGGTCCCGGCTGATCCCGGAGGGCGATGGCGAAGTGAACCCTAAAGCGGTCGCCTTCTATAATGCGCTGATTGATAGTCTGTTAGCGCAGGGCATCACGCCATTTATCAATCTCTACCATTTCGATATGCCGCTGTGCATGCAGCAGAAAGGCGGCTGGGAAAGCAGGTCTGTGGTCGAAGCCTATGCTCGCTACGCCAAGACTTGCTTCACCCTGTTCGGCGACAGAGTCACCCACTGGTTCACGTTCAATGAGCCGATTGTGCCGGTTGAAGCGGGCTATCTGAACGACCTGCACTATCCGTGTTTGGTCGATTTCAAAAGGGCCGTCGTGGTGGCTTACCACAGCGTTCTGGCGCACGCCAAAGCGGTGAGTCATTTCAGGGCGCTGGGTAACGAGGGCACGATCGGCATTATTTTGAACCTGAGCCCGACCTATCCCCGCTCGACCCGCCAGGACGACCTCGTGGCGGCCAACTATGCGGATCTGTTGCTGAACAAGAGCTTCCTGGATCCAGTGACAAAAGGGCGTTATCCGCAAGAATTGGTGGATTTGCTGAAAGCCAATGGGCTGCAACCGCAGACCGAGCCCGAGGATGCACAGCTGATTGCCGACGGGGTTGTGGATATCCTGGGCGTCAATTATTACCAGCCTCGCAGGGTTAAAGCGAAAGAAGGTTTCCGGGCCACCGATAGGGTGACGATGCCGGAAGATCTGTTCAGCTACTATGAGATGCCGGGCCGGAAGATTAACCCGCACCGGGGCTGGGAGATCTACGAAAAAGGGCTGTATGACATTCTGATGGATCTGAAGGAAAACTACGGCAATATTCCCTGCTATATTTCAGAAAATGGCATGGGCGTAGAGGGTGAGGAGGCGTTCATCGGCGCTACCGGCCGGGTGGAGGATGACTATCGCATCGACTTTATACGCGATCATCTCAAATGGTTGCATCGGGCGCTGGCAGAGGGGGCTCAGTGCAAAGGGTATCATTTATGGACCTTTATTGACTGTTGGTCCTGGCTCAATGCCTATAAGAATCGCTACGGGCTAGTCAGACTGGATCGGGAAAACCAACGGCGCACGCTTAAAAAGAGTGGCTACTGGTTCGCCGAAACGGCCAGACAAAACGGTTTCGACTAATGGGAGCGTACGCGGTGACTGATAATCAGGTTTCGCTGAATGCGAACGACGTTAAGCTGATTCGGGAGCAGGATTTTTTTAACTGCAAAGACTTTCATCTGTTTATCTATAACAAGGTGGAGAGCGCGACCGGGCTGCATCAGCATGACTACTATGAGTTCACCATTGTCCTGAGCGGTAAATGCTATCAGGAGATCAACGGCAAGCGGGTGCTGCTCGAGCGGGGAGACTTTGTTTTTATCCCTATCGGCTCACGCCATCAAAGCTTCTACGAGTTTGGCGCCGCGAAAATTTTCAACGTGGCGGTCGGCAAGGTCTTCTTTGAGGAGCTCTACCTGCAGCTTCTGCCGCGCTGTTTTGTCGCCTCGCAGGCTTACAGTCTGAAGAACGAATTTTTGGCCTATATCGAGTCGGTCGTCGGTTCCCCGCAGTTTCGCGAAGATGACTTTGCCGAGTTCCTGGAAACGCTGACTTTTTATATCGTCAGCCGCATCCGTCATTACAAGGAAGAGTGCGGCGAAGGCGATGACATTCCCCAATGGCTGAAGAATACGCTGGCGGGCATGCATGATAAGGCGATGTTTGGCGAAAAGGCGCTGCTGAATATGGTTGAGCTGTCTGGGAAAACGCAGGAATACCTGACCCGGGCGATGCGGCGTTACTACCATAAAACGCCGATGCAGGTGATTAATGAAATCCGCATCAATTTTGCCAAAACGCAGCTTGAGGTGACGAACTATTCCGTGTCGGATATTGCCTTCGATTCAGGCTACGGTGACGTGAGCCTGTTTATTAAAAACTTTAAAAGACTCACCGAAGTCACCCCGGGTAATTACCGAAAAAAGTTCTACGGCCCTATTTAGGGCCGCTCCCGATAAGTATTAACGCCGATATTCCGAATACCTTTCAGGCCACTCATAGCCTGATGAAATAAGTTTCTTTGTCTACGTGAAGGGACCTGCCGTACCTGACGGACGGCTTTCCCTCGCCAAAAATGTGTTAAATGGATGCCAAAATGGAAAAGTTACTGATAGTGAACGCCGACGATTTTGGCCTGAGCAAAGGCCAGAACTACGGCATTATCGAGGCGTTTCACTATGGGGTGGTCTCTTCAACTACCGCCATGGTGAATGGCGAGGATGTGCACCACGCTGCGCAGTTAAGCAGAATTTTTCCTGGGCTGCAGGTGGGGCTGCATTTTGTGTTGACTCATGGGCGTCCCTTGACTGCGATGCCGTCATTGGTCAATGAGCGGGGGGAACTGGGTAAGTGGCTGTGGGAAAGGGCCGAGTTTGCGATGTTGGATTTGGACGAAATCTACAATGAGCTGGCGGGGCAGTACGACAAGTTTACGGCCGTTTTCGGTAACGCACCGACTCATATCGACAGCCACCATCATGCGCATATGCTGCCGCAGATCTATCCGTTGGTGGAAGCCTTCGCTCAGTCCAAATCCATTCCGCTGCGTATTGACCGCCAGGCAGTGGAGCAACAAGGCATTCCGTTGCGTTATGATCACAGCACCGAGTGGTTTGATTCGGGTTTCTATGGCGAGGCTATATCCAAAGCCCTGTTTTTGCAGGTGCTTGACCGGGCCGACAAACGTGGCGTCGGTTCAGTAGAGATGATGTGCCACCCGGCATTCCTGGATAAGACCCTATTGGAGAGCAAATACTGTTATCCGCGGCTTGCGGAAGTGGAAGTATTGACCGCGCCAGGCATTAAAAACGCGATTGAGGAGCGCGGTTACCGTCTGGGATCCTTCCTGGATCTGTGATGCTCGGATACCGCGCTCAAGGAGGGGCCGATGATTAAAGCATCGAGTGGGCCTTTTTCAACCCCGTATCCTCATCGGGGTCTGCGCCCTGCGGGATAGGCTCCTCCGCTTCTTCCATCGCCGGCGTTTCGCTGGTTTGCTCCTCTATTGGTTCCGGTGCCGCCTCTGGCGGCGGCATGGTATCGTGAATGATCTGCTCATCGAAGGTTGGGTTCAATGCCGGTGAAAGTGGCGAACTGGTCAGGCTGTCCGGCAGGGGAATATGCGGTAATGGCGCATCCTGCACAAACTGCGATTCGTCTTCTTTTACCGTACGGCTGAAGGCCACCAGCAGCACGCCGCAAAGCGAGAAGAACGCATACAGAATGTTGCCGCCCAGCGGCTGAATCAGCGCACCGACCGCCAGCGGCCCGATACTGGCACCAACGCCGAACGCCATCAGCAAACAGGCTGCCAGCGATACGCGCCGCTCCGGTTCGATCAGATCGTTCGCCAATGCCACGACCAGCGGATACAGCGTGAATTGCAGCATGCTGACGATAAATCCCACCACCAGCAGCACCGGAAAATCGATGTGTGGCACCAGAGCCAGCGGCAGTGCTGCCACGATCAGTAAAATGGCATTGATGCGCATCAACAGCGTACGGTTATAGTGGTCCGACAGCCAACTGAGCGGGAACTGCGCCACCAGCCCGGCAAAGATGGAGATCGCCATAAACAGGCCGGTTTGTTGGGTAGTTAGCGCCTGCATGCTGGCGTAGACCGGTGCCAGACCATAGAAAGAGCCGACGACCATGCCGATCACCAGCGTGGTCGCCAATACCTTGGGAATGGCGCCGATAAAATAGCGCAGCTCCATGGGTGCCGGTGACATATGACGCGCATTGGTGCGAGTGGTGAGGGCGATGGGCACCAGACAGAGTGCAAAACACAGTGCGATCACCAACAACGTGGTGATGCCGAGATTGGTCTGCAGCATCAGAACCACCTGGCCCAGCGACATGCCCAGGTAGGTGGCCGCCATGTAGAAACCGAAAACCCTACCGCGCTGATTGGATTCCGACTGGTCGTTCAGCCAACTCTCCAGCACCATAAACTGGCACATCATGCACAGGCCGATAATCAGGCGCAGCACCACCCAGGCCGGAATGTATTCCGTGAGGCCGTGCCCCAGCACTGCGGCGGTAATGATGCCGGCGCAGGAGACGTAAGCGCGGATATGGCCGACGCGGGCAATCAGGAAATGCCCGACTTTACCGCCGATCACCAGGCCGATGTAGTTGGCGGCGATAATCGCGCCGATCAGCGCACCGGTGACGTGGATTGAGGTTAAGCGCAGGGAGATGTAAGTGGTGAGCAACCCTGAACCCAGCAACATCAGCAGGGTGGTGGTATACAACGGAAAGAAGACGCCTAACGTTTTTTTCACTCTATCATCCTAATCTTTTGTCCTGGTTTGCCTGGGCCCGCCATGCCGGCAGCACAGACGGCCCTGTGAGATCCCTCATCCTGAAACGCCATTCGTTAACCCGGGCGTTACATTTGATACTAGCAGTTTGACCCGCGGCTTAACACTGCCTGTCCTGCGAGGCGCTGCGCATTTATGTCAACGCGCCGTCGGCCAGGCATTGATAAGTGCTACTATCGGGCGCATATACCTGATTCGCTATGGAGGGGTTATGAGTGAAAATCAGCTGCGGGAACTCAGCATTGCCGTAGGGGAAAAACTGAAGGCCAAAGGTCTGTGGATCACCTGTGCGGAATCCTGCACCGGCGGCGGCATCGCCAAAGCCATTACTGACATTGCCGGCAGCTCCGCCTACTTCGATCGTGGGTTCGTCACCTACAGCAATGCGGCGAAACACGAGTTGTTGGGCGTGGCGGAAGCGACTCTTGCCGCCCACGGTGCCGTGAGCGAGGAAGTGGTTCGCGAGATGGCGCAGGGGGCATTACACGCGGCGCAGGCCAGCCTGGCGCTGTCGGTCAGCGGCATTGCCGGCCCGGACGGCGGCAGTGCGGAAAAACCGGTGGGTACCGTATGGTTTGGTTTCGCCGAACGCTCTGGGCAGGTGCTGGCGCACAAGATGCAATTTGCCGGCGATCGTGATGCAGTGCGGCTTCAGGCGACGATTTTCGCGCTGCAAACCGCACTTGACGAATTTTTGTAAAATTAGGCTTGATACTGTATGACCATACAGTATAATTAGCGACATTTCCTGCACAACATACATTCCGTGGCAGTGTGGGGTAACACCGGCATTGCGAAACGAAGGAGCAAAAATGGCTATTGATGAGAACAAGCAAAAGGCGTTAGCTGCGGCACTGGGCCAGATTGAGAAACAGTTCGGCAAAGGCTCCATCATGCGTCTGGGTGAAGACCGTTCTATGGATGTAGAAACGATCTCTACCGGCTCACTGTCACTCGATATCGCACTGGGTGCGGGCGGCCTGCCAATGGGTCGTATCGTTGAAATTTATGGTCCGGAATCCTCCGGTAAAACCACTCTGACGCTGCAGGTTATTGCTGCCGCACAGCGCGAAGGCAAAACCTGTGCATTTATCGATGCCGAGCACGCGCTGGACCCGATTTATGCCAAAAAACTGGGCGTCGATATCGACAACCTGCTGTGTTCCCAGCCGGACACCGGTGAACAGGCTCTGGAAATCTGTGATGCCTTGACCCGTTCTGGTGCGGTTGACGTGATCATCGTTGACTCCGTAGCGGCGCTGACGCCAAAAGCGGAAATTGAAGGTGAAATCGGTGACTCACACATGGGCCTTGCGGCACGTATGATGAGCCAGGCGATGCGTAAGCTGGCCGGTAACCTGAAAAACGCCAACACGCTGCTGATCTTCATCAACCAGATCCGTATGAAAATCGGTGTAATGTTCGGTAACCCGGAAACCACCACCGGCGGTAATGCACTGAAATTCTATGCTTCTGTTCGTCTGGATATCCGCCGTATCGGTGCGGTTAAAGAAGGCGATGAAGTGGTGGGCAGTGAAACCCGCGTCAAAGTGGTGAAAAACAAAATCGCTGCGCCATTCAAGCAGGCTGAGTTCCAAATTCTGTACGGTGAAGGCATCAACAGCCGCGGTGAACTGGTCGATCTGGGCGTTAAGCACAAGATGATCGAGAAAGCCGGCGCCTGGTATAGTTATAACGGCGATAAAATCGGTCAGGGTAAGGCGAATGCCTGCAACTTCCTGAAAGAAAACCCGGCTGTTGCCGCTGAGTTGGACAAAAAACTGCGCGACCTGCTGCTGCACAGCAACGGTGAACTGGTTACTGCTACCAATGAAAGCTTCGATGATGGCGAAGCTGAAACCAGCGAAGAGTTTTAATCGCTGTTGAGGTTGGTGCGTGCGGTGTAGGCCGCACCAACGTCGATTAAATCAGGCTTGAATAATGAATGACTTGCTGAGCCGCGCAATGCGCCTGCTGTCGCAACGCGATCATAGTGAAGCTGAACTGCGCCGCAAACTTGCGGCGCAGCCATTTATGGCGAAAGCCAGATTCGGCTCCAAGACCCCCACCCCCTCTGCGCCGCCCCCTGAAGAACCCGTAGATCCCGCCGTTATCGAGCAGGTTATTGCCTATTGCTACCAGCACAACTGGCTGGACGATCAACGCTTTGCCCGCAGTTATATCGGCAGTCGCAGCCGTAAAGGTTACGGCGCGCAGCGCATTCGCTCGGAACTGATGCAAAAGGGCGTGGATAAAGAGCTGACTCAGACGGCGCTGGCAGACTGTGATATCGACTGGTGTGAACAAGCCAAACTGGTGGCGCAGCGTAAATTTGGCGACGAACTGCCAACGGACTGGAAAGAGAAAGCCAAAGTGCAGCGTTATCTGCTCTATCGGGGCTTCTTTCAGGAAGAAATTCAGTCAATTTACCGTGATTTTGCGCAATGAGCGCACACGGGGTTTTACTTCCCTCTGAAGAAAATTTATCTTATCCCCACTTTTTGTTCGTGAGCTAGATGCCATCGTCAGGATGTCGCGCTCTTGCTCACGTGTCGTTATTCTAGCCTTTCCGGGAAAATTATGAGCAAGAGCACCGCTGAGATCCGTCAAGCGTTTCTCGATTTCTTTCATAGTAAAGGCCACCAGGTTGTAGCAAGCAGCTCCCTGGTACCTAACAATGATCCGACATTGTTGTTTACCAATGCCGGCATGAACCAATTTAAAGATGTTTTCCTGGGGCTGGACAAGCGTGCCTATTCCCGCGCCACTACCTCACAGCGTTGCGTGCGTGCGGGCGGTAAGCATAACGATCTGGAGAACGTCGGTTATACCGCACGTCACCATACGTTCTTTGAAATGCTGGGCAACTTCAGCTTCGGCGACTATTTCAAACACGATGCCATCAGTTACGCATGGGAACTGTTGACCGGTGAAAACTGGTTTAACCTGCCAAAAGAAAGGCTGTGGGTGACCGTCTATGAAACCGATGACGAAGCCTTCGACATCTGGCAGAAGCAGATTGGCGTACCGGCAGAACGCATTATCCGCATCGGCGACAATAAGGGCGCGGCCTTCGCGTCTGACAACTTCTGGCAAATGGGCGATACCGGCCCATGTGGCCCGTGCACCGAGATCTTCTACGATCACGGCGATCACATCTGGGGTGGCCCGCCAGGCAGCGCGGAAGAGGATGGCGATCGTTACATCGAGATCTGGAACATCGTTTTCATGCAGTTCAACCGTCAATCTGACGGCACTATGTTGCCTCTGCCAAAACCTTCGGTAGATACCGGTATGGGCCTGGAACGCATTGCCGCGGTGCTGCAGCATGTGAACTCCAACTATGAAATCGATCTGTTCAGCAAGCTGATTACCGCAGTGGCGAAAGTGACCGGCGCGGTTGATTTGGATAACAAATCCCTGCGTGTTATCGCCGACCATATCCGTTCCTGCGCCTTCCTGGTGTCAGACGGCGTAATGCCGTCAAGCGAAGGCCGCGGCTACGTGCTGCGCCGCATCATCCGTCGTGCTATCCGCCATGGCAACATGCTGGGCGCGAAAGAGAGCTTCTTCTATAAACTGGTTGCGCCGCTGATCGAAGTCATGGGCTCGGCAGCCGACGAATTGAAGCGTCAGCAATCGCTGGTTGAGAAAGTGTTGAAAACCGAAGAAGACCAGTTTGCCCGTACGTTGGAGCGTGGTCTGGCGTTGTTGGACGAAGAGCTGGCCAATCTGCAGGGCGATACCCTGGATGGAGAAGCCGCCTTCCGCCTGTATGACACCTATGGCTTCCCGGTCGATTTAACCGCAGACGTGTGCCGTGAGCGCGGTTTGAAAGTGGATGAAGCCGGCTTCGAACAAGCGATGGAAGCGCAGCGACGCCGTGCGCGCGAGTCCAGCGGCTTTGGTGCCGACTACAACAGCATGATCCGCGTTGATGACGCCAGCCAGTTCAGTGGGTATGACCACGAAGAACAGCAGGCTACAGTGACGGCGTTGTTCCGCGACGGCCAGCCGGTGGATGAGATCCACGCGGGCGAAGAGGCTGTTGTAGTACTGGATGAAACGCCATTCTACGGTGAATCCGGTGGTCAGGTTGGTGATAAAGGCGTGCTGAAAGCTGTCGGTGCGGATTTTGTGGTTAGCGATACGCAGAAATACGGTCAGGCTATCGGACATCAGGGCAAGTTGTCCCATGGCGTGCTGAAGGTGAAGGATCGCGTCGATGCGCAGATTGATATCGCCCGCCGTAATCGTATTCGTTTGAACCACTCAGCTACCCACTTGCTGCATGCCGCATTGCGTCAGACGCTGGGCGAGCACGTGGCGCAGAAAGGCTCGCTGGTTAACGATAAATATCTGCGTTTCGATTTCTCGCATTTTGAAGCGATGAAGCCGGAACAAATCCGCGTTGTGGAAGATTTGGTTAACCAGCAGGTGCGTCGTAACCTGCCGGTGCAAACCGAAGTGATGGCGCTGGACGATGCCAAAGAGAAGGGCGCGATGGCGCTGTTTGGCGAGAAGTACGACGACAGCGTACGTGTACTGACCATGGGTGACTTCTCTACCGAACTGTGTGGCGGTACTCACGCCAGCCGTACCGGTGATATCGGCCTGTTCCGCATTCTGACCGAATCAGGTACCGCAGCGGGTATTCGCCGTATTGAAGCCGTAACCGGCGAGGGCGCGATTGCGACCCTTCATCAGCAAAACGATCTGTTACAGGACGTTGCGCACTTGGTGAAAGGTGACAATAGCAACCTGACGGACAAGGTGCGTGCGGTGCTGGATCGTACGCGCGCACTGGAGAAAGAGCTGCAGCAGTTGAAAGATCAGCAAGCTGCGCAGGAAAGCGCTTCGTTGTCCAGCCAGGCGAAAAGGGTCAATGGCGTGCAGCTGTTGGTCAGCCAGCTTGATAACGTTGAGGCGAAAATGCTGCGGACCATGGTTGACGATCTGAAAAATCAGCTGGGTTCTGCAATTATCGTGCTGGCCACTACGGCTGACGATAAGGTTAGCCTGATTGCCGGCGTGACCAAAGATTTGACCGACCGGGTGAAAGCCGGCGAGTTGATCGGTCACGTAGCGCAGCAGGTTGGCGGCAAAGGGGGTGGGCGCCCCGACATGGCGCAGGCCGGGGGTACCGATGTCAGTGCCCTGCCAGCGGCCTTAAACAGCGTAGAGGCCTGGGTGGCTTCGAAACTGTGAATATAAATAAATAGCACTTATAAACGCCATAACTCATTGCTGATTATGGCGTTTTTAGCCTGTGCTAACACAATTTAGTTACAATTCCGGGAACAAAGTTTTTCAGGTCGGCTAAACTTATCATTATCTGAGGTGAGACCAAGCCTGCTTACACTTATTGTGGGTTAGATGGCTTACGTTTTCGCAGCATATGATGGATAATGACGGGGAAACTGAGAGACCCGACTCTTTTAATCTTTCAAGGAGCAAAGAATGTTAATTCTGACTCGTCGAGTTGGTGAAACCCTCATGATTGGCGATGAGGTCACTGTCACAGTGTTAGGGGTCAAGGGCAACCAGGTTCGTATTGGTGTGAATGCCCCTAAAGAGGTGTCAGTGCACCGCGAAGAAATCTATCAGCGCATTCAGGCAGAGAAGTCTCAACAGACGACCTTCTGATTTCGAAGCAGCGTCTCGTTGCTTGGCGAGACGCTACTGAGCTTTTTTGTGCCCATCATTATCTTTTCCCACTTTCTTCTTCTCATTTCCCGATTGCAGCCATTCGCTTTGTTTGCGGTTTTACACTAGTGGTCTGTTGATAAAACACTCTTTTTGCCGTGAAATCGCCCATGTTGAGCGTGAATTGCGCAAACGCACGTGAGTTGGGAAAAATTGTTTGACTTAAAAGTCGGAGAAAGTAATATGTGCGCCACGCAGTGCCGATGAGCTTCTCTAAAGCAAGTTAGGCACAATTCGAAAGAAGCGTATGGTGAGGTGGCCGAGAGGCTGAAGGCGCTCCCCTGCTAAGGGAGTATGCGGTCAAAAGCTGCATCCGGGGTTCGAATCCCCGCCTCACCGCCATTTGCATCCATAGCTCAGCTGGATAGAGTACTCGGCTACGAACCGAGCGGTCGGAGGTTCGAATCCTCCTGGATGCACCATATTTTGCAGTATGGTGGGGTAGTAAAACGTACCATACGGTATCAAAAAAGAATTCCTGTGCATCCATAGCTCAGCTGGATAGAGTACTCGGCTACGAACCGAGCGGTCGGAGGTTCGAATCCTCCTGGATGCACCATTCTTTCTGTCAAACTTGTTTCCTCAAGCAGACAAAACAAAAACAGTAATGCATCCATAGCTCAGCTGGATAGAGTACTCGGCTACGAACCGAGCGGTCGGAGGTTCGAATCCTCCTGGATGCACCATCTAAGAAAAACCCGCTTCGGCGGGTTTTTCGCTTTCCGGTCTTGGCAAAATACTTTCCGCACTTCTCTTCTCTCCGAACTTTTCCCAGAGCACATTCCGCCATTACGCGATCAGCGACAACCCTCCGGCTTTACGCTAAAGTAGTTTTCTTTCCTCAACGATCATGGAGTAACGATGTACGACCGCTATCAGGGTCTGATCTTCGACATGGACGGCACTATTCTTGATACCGAGCCGACGCACCGTAAAGCGTGGCACGAGGTGCTGGCCCGTTACGGTATGACGTTTGATGAAGCGGCCATGGTGGCGCTGAACGGTTCTCCGAGCTGGCGCATTGCCCAGTCGATTATTACCCGCCATCAGGCCGATCTCGATCCCCATCAACTGGCTGCGGAGAAAACCCGTGCGGTGGAAACGATGCTGCTGGATACCGTGCGCCCTCTGCCGCTGATTGAGGTAGTCAAAGCCTATCACGGCCGTCGTCCAATGGCGGTTGGCACCGGCAGCGAACATCGTATGGCGGAGTCTTTGCTACGCCATTTGGGCCTGTTCCACTGTTTTGATGCGATCGTGGGTGCCGATGACGTACTGCGGCACAAGCCCGAACCCGATACTTTCCTGCGTTGCGCCGAGCTGATGGGCGTGCCGCCGGAAAAATGCGTGGTATTTGAAGACGCAGATTTCGGTATCCAGGCGGCGAAAAGCGCCAATATGGCTGTCGTAGACGTTCGCACGCTTTGAGTAGTACGCTGGCGGTTATGTCGTTATTCGGCAGCAGTTTCCTCAGTGCGACGCTGCTGCCGGGAAATTCAGAGATTGTTTTGGTCGCCTTGCTGGCCAACAGCCGTGTCTCACCGGAGTTACTGGTGTTGGCCGCGACGTTGGGGAATACGCTCGGTGGGTTGACCAATGTCATTATCGGACGCTTGTTACCGGCGTTGAAACCGCAGCGGGGGCTGGAGACAGCGCTCGGGTGGATGAAACGCTTTGGCCCGGCTGCGCTGTTGCTCAGTTGGGTGCCGGTAGTGGGCGATTTGTTGTGCGTGTTGGCAGGTTGGCTGCGCATGCCCTGGGGCCCTGTAGCGCTGTTTCTGTGTATCGGAAAGGCGCTGCGTTACATCATTTTGACTATGATAACGTTACAGGGAATGACCTGGTGGCATTAACGAAGTGAATATAACTCAATATTCACTCTGGTGCAGATTCAGTATGCTTACGAGTTATTGTTTTTAGAAGCGGGAGGTCAATTTGATCCCGGACGTATCACAGGCGCTTTCTTGGTTGGAAGCCCACCCCCATGCATTAAAAGGTATTCGTCGCGGCATCGAGCGTGAAACGCTGCGTGTCACTGCGGACGGAAAACTGGCGACAACCGGACATCCGGAGAAGTTGGGGGCGGCATTAACGCACCACTGGATTACCACAGACTTTGCCGAGGCGCTGTTAGAGTTTATTACGCCGGTTGACGATAACCTCGACCACCTGTTGACGTTCCTGCGTGATATCCATCGTCACGTGGCGCGTAATCTGGGTGATGAACGCATGTGGCCGCTCAGCATGCCGTGCTTTATTGAAGCCGAGCAAGACATTGAGCTGGCGCAGTTCGGTTCGTCGAATATTGGCCGCATGAAAACGCTGTACCGTGAAGGATTGAAAAATCGCTACGGTGCGCTGATGCAGACCATTTCCGGCGTGCATTACAATTTCTCGCTGCCGCTGGAGTTCTGGCAGGCATGGGCCGGCGTTAAAGACGCAGAAAGCGGTAAAGAGCAGATTTCTGCGGGCTACTTCCGCCTGATCCGCAATTACTACCGTTTTGGCTGGGTGATCTCGTATTTGTTCGGCGCGTCACCGGCGATCTGTTCCTCGTTCCTGAAAGGGCGTGAGACCGCATTGCCGTTCGAGCGTACTGAACAAGGGATGTGCTATCTGCCGTATGCCACTTCGCTGCGATTGAGCGATCTGGGCTACACCAATAAATCCCAGAGCAATCTGGGTATTACCTTCAACGATCTGCAAAGTTATGTCGCCGGTCTGAAGCGGGCGATTGTCACGCCTTCTGAAGAGTTCGCCGAATTGGGTGTAAAGGATGGCGATCGTTACCTGCAATTGAACAGTAACGTGCTGCAGATTGAAAATGAGCTGTATGCGCCGATCCGGCCGAAGCGTGTGACTAAAAGCGGTGAGACGCCGTCAGATGCGCTGCTGCGCGGTGGTATCGAATATATCGAAGTGCGTTCGCTGGACATCAATCCATTCTCGCCAATCGGCGTGGATGCGGTGCAGGCGCGCTTCCTGGACCTGTTCCTGGTGTGGTGCGTGCTGGCCGACGCGCCAGAGATGAACAGTGATGAACTGCTGTGCACGCGCAAAAACTGGAATCGGGTGATCCTCGAAGGACGCAAGCCTGGCCAAACCATCGGTATGGGCTGTGATGACAGCCGTGAGCCGCTGGAGAAAGTCGGTAAGGCGTTGTTTGACGATCTGCGACGCGTAGCTGAGGTACTGGATAGCGAAGCCGGAGATCGTCAGTACCAGCAAGTTTGCGATGAGCTGGTTGCGGCGTTTGACGATCCGGAGCTGACGTTCTCTGCTCGCATCCTGAAAGCGATGAAGGAAGAGGGAACCGGCCGCGTGGGCCTGCAATTGGCCGAGCAGTACCGTCAGATGCTGATGGAAGAGCCGTTGGAAATTCTGACCGAAGCCGATCTGGCGAAGGAACAGGAAGCCTCATGGCAGCGTCAACGCAACATAGAAGCCAGCGATACGCTAAGCTTTGAAGAGTTCCTGAAGCAACACGGCGGGGGCTGAAAAAGAAAAAGGCCACATCAATGTGGCCAAATATGCATCTCTGATGACAGGGATGATGATAACAAATGCGCGTCTTTCACATACTCAGACTCGCTGGGTTGGAAAAGGTTTCCTGGTTAGTTAAAAAAGTTTCGAAATAAATACTCTTTCACGAGGAGGTAACGAAATGCCACTGCTGGATAGCTTCACCGTAGACCATACCCGCATGGCAGCCCCGGCTGTCCGCGTCGCGAAAACCATGAAAACTCCTCATGGCGATACCATCACCGTGTTCGATCTGCGCTTCTGTCGGCCGAACCTGGAAGTGATGCCAGAACGCGGCATTCATACGCTGGAACACCTGTTTGCCGGCTTTATGCGCGATCATCTGAACGGCCAGGGCGTTGAGATTATCGATATCTCCCCGATGGGATGCCGCACCGGTTTCTACATGAGCCTGATTGGCGTGCCGGAAGAGCAGCGCGTTGCCGATGCGTGGAAAGCGGCGATGTCCGACGTGCTGAACGTGACTGACCAGCGCAAAATTCCTGAGCTGAATGAGTTCCAGTGCGGAACTTATCATATGCACTCTTTGGAAGAAGCGCAGGAAATCGCCAAGCACATTCTTGATCACGACGTGGTAGTGAACCACAACGAAGAGCTGGCGCTGCCGAAAGAAAAGCTGCAGGAACTGCACATCTAGTTCACAGCCACAGGCTACAGCGATAAAAAAAGACGCGAGGTTCGCGTCTTTTCTCTTTCTGGCGGGCAATCAGCGCTGTTGAACGCTGGATTGCAGCGACTTTATCGGTGTGACCCGCACCTGTTTTATCATATTGTCTTGCACGTCGAGGATATCGACGTCGTAGTGACTTATGCGCACACGGGTCCCGATCTCGGGGATCTCTTCCAGCTCTTCCAGCAGCATGCCGTTAATGGTACGAGCCTCGGTGGCCGGCAGCGTCCAGTTGAACGCCTTGTTTAACTCGCGCACGTTGGCAGTACCGTCTATCAGTACGGATCCGTCGCTCTGCGGATTAACTTCCTCCGCCAGCGTGGGTGACATTGAGGTCGTGAAATCGCCTACGATCTCCTCCAGAATATCTTCCACCGTTACCAGCCCCTGAATATCACCGTACTCGTCCACCACGATGCCGACTTTCTCTTTATTCCGCTGGAATTTTACCAGTTGGACATTGAGCGGCGTACCTTCAGGCACGTAGTAAATTTCGTCAGCGGCGCGCAACAAGTTCTCTTTGTTAAACTCTTTCTTCTCGGTCATCAGCCGGTAAGCTTCACGCACCCTCAGCATGCCGATAGCGTCATCCAGCGAGCTGCGATACAGCACGATGCGGCCGTGCGGCGAGTGGGTGAGCTGGCGCATGATCGACTTCCAGTCGTCATTGACGTCGATACCGACGATTTCGTTGCGCGGTACCATGATGTCATCGACCGTCACCTTTTCCAGATCCAGCACCGAGATCAGCATGTCCTGATTGCGACGGGAAATCTGCGAGTGGGATTCATTGACGATGGTGCGCAGCTCGTCCTTGCTCACCGCATCGCTGACGCGCACGTTGGTACGAATACCGAACACGCGTAATATCAGCGTGGTGATGCCATTGAGCAGCCACACTAGCGGGAACATCACCTTCTGCAGAGGCGCCAGTAAAAAGCTGCTGGGGAAGGCGATGCGTTCCGGATACAGCGCGGCGAAGGTTTTTGGCAGCACTTCGGCGAACAACAGCACGGCGAACGTCAATACGCCGGTGGCGATGGCCACACCGAGGTCGCCATACAAACGCATACCGACAATGGTCCCCAGGGCCGATGCGAGAATGTTCACCAGGTTATTGCCGATCAGCACCAGGCCAATCAGGCGATCCGGTTTTTGCAGCAGTTTCTCGACCCGGCGGGCAGAGCGGTTACCCTGCTTGGCGAGATGACGGAGACGATAGCGGTTGAGCGTCATCATGCCGGTTTCGGATGCTGAGAAGTAAGCGGAGACCACAATCATGATCACCAGAATAATGATCAGGGTCCCTGTCGAAACGTGCTCCAACGCGGTATTCCTTATATAAGGGAAAAGAGGGCCTGAGGCGGCTTAGCGCACCATGACTTGTTGAATCAGACGGCTGCCGAAGTAGGCCAGCGTCAGCAAGAAAGCGCCGGCAAAGCTGAACCAAACGACACGACGTCCGCGCCAACCTTCATGATAATGGCCCCACAGCAGAACGATGTACACAAACCAGGCCATGATGGACAGCACGGCTTTGTGAACGTTCTCTTTGCTGAACAGGTTATCCATATAAAGCAGACCGGTACACAGCGTGAGCGTGAGCAGCACTACGCCGATCTGGGTGATGTGGAACATTTTGCGTTCGATACTCATCAGCGGCGGCATGTCGGCACTGAAGGACAGTTTTTTATTTTTTAGCAGGTAGTCCAACCAGGCAAGCTGCAGCGCATACAGTGCGGCAATAATCAGCGTAGCGTAAGAGAACAGCGCCAGACCGATATGCACCATCAGCTCCGGGCTGGCTTCCAGATGGGTGATGAACTCGCCCGGCATAAAGCTGGCGAAGGTCAGATTGATCATCGCGAAGCTATAAACGATGGGCAGCAAGAACCAGCCGCGATTGCGCGAAGCGACAAAGGTCATGATCGAACAAATGATCAGGCTGACGATGGAACCGATGTTCAGCAGGCTGAGATTTTGCCCGGCGCTGACGTCAAAGATGCGTTGCTGCAGTGCGATGGCATGGCAAATTAGCGCCACCACCGCCGAGACGATAGCAAGCCGACGGTATGCGCTATTCTTCCGCAACAAGCTGGGAATAATCAGTCCAAGGCTGAGCAGGTAGGCCATCAAAGCCACAATGGAGAAAACTGGCATAGCGTTTAATTTTGCTTCGGCATGGTTAATTGGATTGCCAGTATAGCGTTGAGCGCGTTCTACTCCAACCGATCTCCAACGCTGGGGCAGAGATCCTGTACGCTTCGTGTTATCATCGCCGCAATTGTGTCGCCAAAGCGGCCTGTCATTACACGTTGAGCATGAGACGATGTTTGAAAATTTAACCGATCGATTGTCGCGCACCCTGCGCAATATCAGCGGCCGTGGGCGGCTGACCGAAGAGAATATCAAGGAAACCCTGCGTGAAGTGCGCATGGCGTTGCTGGAAGCGGACGTTGCGCTGCCGGTGGTGCGCGACTTTATCAACCGCGTCAAAGAGAGTGCGGTGGGGCATGAAGTCAACAAGAGCCTGACGCCGGGGCAAGAGTTCGTCAAGATCGTCAAGAGCGAGCTGATTGCCGCGATGGGCGAGGTGAATACCGAGCTGAACCTGGCTGCGCAACCGCCGGCCGTGGTGCTGATGGCGGGCCTGCAAGGCGCCGGTAAAACCACCAGCGTCGCCAAGCTCGGCAAATTCCTGAAAGAAAAACAGAAGAAAAAAGTATTGGTGGTTTCCGCGGACGTTTACCGTCCGGCGGCGATCAGGCAGTTGGAAACGTTGGCGGAAGGCGTCGGCATCGATTTCTTCCCGTCGGATGTCAAAGAAAAGCCGATCGACATCGTTAACCGTGCATTGCAGCAGGCCAAGCTGAAATTCTACGACGTGCTGATCGTCGATACCGCCGGCCGCTTGCACGTAGACGAAGCGATGATGGACGAGATCAAACAGGTGCACGCGGCGATCAAGCCGGTGGAAACCCTGTTTGTGGTCGATGCCATGACCGGTCAGGATGCCGCCAATACGGCCAAGGCCTTTAACGAGGCGCTACCGCTGACCGGCGTGGTGCTGACCAAGGTCGACGGCGATGCGCGTGGCGGTGCCGCGCTGTCTATCCGCCACATTACCGGCAAACCCATCAAGTTCCTCGGTGTGGGCGAGAAGACCGATGCGCTGGAGCCATTCCATCCAGATCGCGTGGCATCACGTATTCTCGGCATGGGCGATGTGCTGTCGCTGATCGAAGATATCGAAAGCAAAGTTGACCGCGAGCAAGCGGAAAAACTGGCTAACAAACTGAAGAAGGGCGACGGTTTCGATCTGACCGACTTCCTGGAACAGTTGAAGCAGATGCGTAACATGGGCGGCATGGCAAACATGCTGAGCAAATTGCCCGGTGCCGGCCAACTGCCGGACAATGTGAAATCGCAGATGGACGATAAAGTGCTGGTGCGCATGGAGGCGATCATCAACTCGATGACGCTGAAAGAGCGCGCCAAACCGGAAATCATCAAAGGTTCGCGCAAACGTCGTATCGCGATGGGATCCGGCATGCAGGTGCAAGATGTTAATCGCTTGTTAAAGCAGTTCGACGAAATGCAGCGCATGATGAAAAAGATGAAGAAAGGCGGGATGGCGAAAATGATGCGCGGCATGAAAGGTATGATGCCGCCGGGCTTCCCAGGCCGCTGACAGGCGCTTGCCCCTTGGGGTGAGCGTGTTTAAGCATTTGCCGTTCGCGGCAAAAAACGCCCGAAATAGTGCTGGCCGAAAAAAGTTGTTGACGGTGATCTACGCTTTAGATTGCTTTTTGCGCCAAAATGAGTAAAATTTTCGGGCTTTTTATATTGCAACCGGGCCCCGTTCCCTCAATGGGGCCCGGCTGTTTTATTAACTAAAGAGGATGTTATGGTAACAATTCGTTTGGCACGTGGCGGCGCTAAAAAGCGTCCGTTCTATCAAGTAGTAGTGACCGACAGCCGCAATGCTCGTGATGGTCGCTTCATCGAGCGCGTAGGCTTCTTCAACCCGATCGCATCTGGTCAGGCTGAAGCACTGCGTCTGGACCTGGACCGCATCGAACATTGGGTCGGCCTGGGTGCAACCGTTTCTGATCGCGTTCACGCGCTGATCAAAGACGCTAAGAAAGCAGCTTAATCTGTCGCGGTGGTGGCAATGAGCAAGCAACTCAAACCGGTAGCACCGATCGCGCCGATTGTACTCGGTAAAATGGGGTCTACTTACGGCATCCGTGGTTGGCTCAGAGTATTTTCATCCACCGAGAATGCCGAAAGCATTTTTGACTATCAGCCCTGGTTTATCCAGCAGGCGGGTCAATGGCAGCTTGTCGAGTTGGAAGACTGGAAGCGCCACAGTCAGGACCTGATCATCAAAGTCAAAGGCGTTGACGATCGGGATGCTGCGAATCTACTGACCAATCGTGAGATTGTCGTGGATTCGGAACAACTTCCCGAGCTGGAAGGTGATGACTACTACTGGAAAGACCTTATGGGCTGCCAGGTAGTCACTACCACCGGCTACGAACTGGGTAAAGTCGTCGATATGATGGAAACCGGTTCGAACGACGTGATGGTTGTGAAAGCTAATCTGAAGGATGCGTTCGGCATGAAGGAGCGGTTGGTCCCGTTTCTTCATGGGCAGGTTATCAAGAAAGTCGATCTCACTGCTCGCGTGATTGAGGCAGATTGGGATCCTGGTTTTTGACCTCCGAATTAAACGGTCGAAACAAGTGGAATAACGGTATGGGGATTGGCTTGTGTTCATTGGTATTGTAAGCCTGTTTCCTGAGATGTTCCGCGCGATCACCGATTACGGGGTGACTAGCCGGGCAGTAAAAAATGGCCTGCTGAGCGTGCAGTGTTGGAGTCCGCGTGACTTCACCTACGACCGGCATCGTACCGTGGACGATCGCCCTTATGGCGGCGGCCCGGGAATGCTGATGATGGTGCAACCCTTGCGGGAAGCTATTCATGCAGCAAAAGCAGCGGCAGGCGAGGGAGCAAAGGTGATTTATCTGTCACCTCAGGGGCGCAAGCTGGATCAAACCGGCGTGTGCGAACTGGCGGCCAACTCGAAGATGATTCTGGTTTGTGGCCGTTATGAAGGGATAGACGAGCGCGTAATCCAAACCGAAATTGATGAAGAATGGTCAATCGGCGATTATGTTCTCAGCGGTGGGGAACTGCCGGCAATGACCCTGATTGATTCTGTCGCCCGTTTTATACCGGGTGTACTGGGCCATCAGGCTTCAGCAGAAGAGGATTCTTTTGCCGATGGATTGCTGGACTGCCCGCACTATACCCGTCCTGAGGTGTTGGAAGGGATGGAGGTTCCGCCGGTTTTACTGTCGGGCAACCATGCCGAGATACGTCGCTGGCGCTTAAAGCAGTCGCTGGGCCGTACCTGGCTTAGAAGACCTGAACTTCTGGAAAGCCTAGCTCTGACTGACGAGCAAGCGGTGTTGCTGGCTGAGTTCCAACGGGAACATCAGGCCAAGCAGCAGGACTATGAAGGGAACGTCTGAGCATCTGGCTCGACGGGACCGATATATCAGTTTACCTAGGGTAAGAGACATATTATGAGCAACATTATTAAGCAAATTGAACAAGAGCAGATGAAGCAAGACGTACCTGCATTCCGTCCGGGTGATTCCGTGGAAGTGAAGGTATGGGTCGTTGAAGGTAGCAAAAAACGTCTGCAGGCATTCGAGGGCGTGGTTATCGCTATCCGTAACCGCGGTCTGCACTCTGCATTCACTGTTCGTAAGATTTCCAACGGCGAAGGTGTTGAGCGTGTATTCCAGACTCACTCCCCAGTAATCGACAGCATTACTGTTAAACGTCGTGGTGCCGTTCGTAAAGCCAAACTGTACTATCTGCGTGAGCGTACTGGTAAGTCTGCTCGTATCAAAGAGCGTCTGAACCGCGTCGGCTAACGCTGCATCCAAAAGTTAATAGCTATGAAGGGGTTGGCAATATGCCAACCCCTTTTTTTATGTCCGCGGGAAACAAACCACCGCTGGGACGTTACCAACTCAGGTTTTGCTTGCTGGCGTCTAAATCCCGGTCATACATCATCTGTAGGTTTTGATAAGTACACATGTCTATTTGATCGCAGTAGGTTTTAACCACTTTCTTCAGTAGTTTTTTGTCGGTGGCTTCAGTCAGTTTCTTAAAGGCATCCAGATTGGTTTTTTCCATCATGCGTAGGGTGGCTGGGTTATCCATGCCCACTGATTGCATGTCTTTTTTGGTTTTTGCCTGGATATAGCCAATCACGGCTTGTTTTTCAGCTTCAGTGCCTTTAAACCCTGTCGGGTCAACGAAGCCTTTCGGTGCGGCTATTGTCGCCATAGGTACGAGCAAGCTCAGGGCAAATAACACCTGCTTAAATTGCATGGGAACCTCTTTGTGTGCAGTTTATTGAATTATTTAACATGGTGGGGATATCCCGATCCGCTTTAAATCGGCCTTATTCCATGTCTGATATGGGGAAGGAGTCGCTCTTTAGCGGTAACCAATGGTATTCGGCAACTATTCATACAGTTTTATAATGATAATTCATTGATTAAATACTGAAAACCTTATTAGCCACAATTTGACGGATTGAAAGGCAAAATTGATATTTGCCAACTCTTGAGTTGGCAATAAGGAAAAAGCCTGCTGTCGCAGGCTATGCATTAGAGTGCGGTAGCGCGCTGTTTGCCTTTCTCCGGGTGCGGTTGAGCCGGGATGATATCACCGGGCTTTACGATCACCCGCGCGACGGACTCGTGCGTGGCAAAGGTACAGCTGCAGTTAATGTTCTGGCATTGATGATAGCGCTCCTTGGTCGACTCGCTCAGGTAGCGGCTGGAGCGAGTGTGGGCCACGTTACCGCATAGTGGACAGTGCATCATAGTTGAATCCCCCTTTCGACTGCATCAAGTTATGTGACTTATAATAGCCGGTTAACTTGCAAAAGCAAGATTTGGATTCAAAATAAAATCAATGATCGATAATGGTGAACTCAACCCGTTGAGTCAGCACATCGAGATCGATTTTGGTGACATAGCCACTGGCGTTTAATGTGTGAACTACCGTATTGATTATCCAGTTTTGCCGATCGATGGCTTCCTTGAATCCGCGTACCTGAATTGGCGTCTCGGGATAAAGCTCGGGCCGGCCCATCGCCAGGTTGATAGAAAACGGTAGTTTCCCTGCTGGATGCGTTCCCATTTTGCTCTGGCTGCCCGCATAGCATTTTCTTTGTTGGCATAAATCGTAGGCAAAGTGAAAACGTTATTACTGTCACCCTCGAGATAGTTGGGGGTTTCTGCCTCGTCAGAGGCGGCATGCTGGCGTTGCACCGCTAGCTGCTGCGGTTTGGCGTTCTTCGTATCCTGCCACTTGGCGCGAGCGCCGGTGTAATTCCCGCGATCGGCCAGGTTAAAGTAGTGCTGGTCGCCGTCATTACGGGCCAGGATAAACGGATCAATGGATTTGCCTGATGCAGTTTGCCCTCAGCCAGGAATGAGAAACAGCAGTCGCTCGTTTTTGATGGCCGCCACCGCACCATTCATCGTGGCCAGTCGGGTCAGGAACGCGGCATCTGTTTCTTGAGTCTGGTCGATGTGGGATATCTTTATCTCGGCAAGTCCGGTTGCCAGTGTATTGCCCAGACGGTTACGGTTTGCTATCTCATTAACGATGTCACCCAGGGTTTTGTCATGATAAGAATGATCGCGGGCGATGTTCATCGAGCCTCTAAAGTCGACGCTGCGGGCACGGAGGGTGAGTTTATCTGGTGCCCCCTGATGCTCGACTTCATCAATAGTAAACTTGCCTTTATCGACTAACCCCTGACCTTTCCAGCCCAGCTTCAGGGTAATCACCTGATTACGTGTCGGCATCACCACTTGGCCATCGGCATCGTCGAGCTCAAGCACCAACTGATCTGCGGTAAAACCGCGGTGATCGGTCAATGTCAGGGATTGGTATTCGAACGACAGCGAAGGACCCAGCGTAGAAACCACGCGGCCGTCATCGAGGTTGAGGCGTAGCCTGTCGGGGAACGCCTGCAGAGCAGGTAGAGCGTTGACAAGTGCTGTGCGCAACTGCTCGGGTTTTAACATGATATGTCTCCTGGCAGGCGGGGCCTGCTTGGGGGGGAATAGAAGAAAGCAATGCCAAAAGCTGCCGTCATGAACGGCTTCCCTGCAGGCATAATGCTCGTTCGGCGTTGCGGCGGCGTTCCAGCCCTTTGCTTTTGACGCCGTTGACATAAACCCAGCGCGGCAATTGATCGCAGGCTGCCTGCCATTGCCGGCGTTTAATAAAGGTGGCCAGGGTGGAATTACAGGCGGCATTGACGCCGACGTTAAAGGCAAAGGCGCTGACTGCGTCATAAACCTGCTGCGGCATCGCTACATTGATGCAGCGAGCTATACCGCGTTCGACGTTGCGGACATCGTCGAGCAGATTGGCGGCCGCCTGACGTTCGCTGATGGGGGCACCCGGTTTCACGCCGGCGGTATGGCCGATGCCGCTGGTCCAGACGCCTGCGCTGCACTGATAGGGGGCGAGCTGGCAGCCTTCAAAATCGGCGATCAGGCGCAATCCTTGTTCGGAGGTTTTCAGGGTATCGAATTGCGGCAGTAAGGCGGCGATCGCCAGAATAACGGCCACGCTGCAGCGTTTAGCGAGTGAGTTCATCGTAGACTCCGGGTTTCAGGCCGTTTTTTTTTAATGACTCCAACAGCTGATAGCTTTTGCGCCGGTAGTACCAATTCACCGCGAAGGTGCCGACACCGACTGCTGCGCCGACCAGAATGGCGATATCCTGTGCAGAATGTCGTCCGAGCCAGGCCAGGCAGGCTGCCACTATGTAGGCGAAGGTTGATGTGAATTTTTCCATCGCTTAGTCCCAGAGTTTGACGGTTTCGCGTTGCGCCGCCGCCGGCAGGTCCGGTAGCTCGATCGGGTGACCGTGCGGCAGCAGCGGGCCAACGTCGGCCAAGCCGATATTGGCGAGATAGACCTGCTCTACCAGACGTTGTGTACGGCCGTAATAGCGCCAGCAAATCGCGTCAATGGTGTCGCCCTGTTGTGCATAAATTTTCATCATTACCATCCTGCGATGTGAGTGGGTGAGAGGGGGCTGCCCCCCGAATGCTCACCAGTTTCCCGCGCGTGGCAAGAGGCGGCAATGTAATGGCGTTGTGGATGAGGTGGCACAACTAAAGCGAAAAATACGTGCGACAGAAACGAAAACACCCGCTGGCTGCGGGTGTTGGAAATAGGGGGGGGGAGGCGTATTCAGGCGTTGGCCTAGCGAGGGTCCTGCCTGTCGGCCGGGTAAAATATTTCTTGATAATCATTGTCTGGCAGTACTTGGCCGGCGAGATCCGAGATCAGTGACATGGCGATCAGCAACTCGTTGGAGTTGCATTGAGCAGCCTGTGAAACATCGGCGATGAACTGGATTCGGGACAGTGTTACTTGTTGTTTATCCATGACATTCACTGTTTTTACCCTCTATTAATCATACTGTTTATTTATACAGTATTAAGCAAAACGCTAAAGGCGTCAATGGTCAGACTTATCATTTGTGCAGTAAAAATATGCCCAGTCATTGATTAGCAGAAATTGTACGAGAGGGGCGTTGAAGGCGATGCTCCCCTTCTGAGCGGGACTTCCCGTTGCAGAATGCGTGTCCATAACCGGCGTGCGAAAGCGAGTACCCCATAGCGCCAGTGGGTTCAGTCGCTGCCGGTGGCGTTCGGTGAACTGCGCCCGCAAATATAGGGTGGCGCGGGGTGAGCCTGTACCGCCGGCGCAAGGAAGGAGAGCAGGGCTTTTAGCGCCGAATAAAATGACGTTGTTGGGCCTCTGCGATTTCCTGACAGGTCACGCAGCGGCTTACCCCGGGAATGGCGATGCGTCGTGCTGTCGGGATTGCGGCTTCGCATTCAATGCAAAACCGTGCCGAGGTCTGTGTTATTGCCGGTCTGGCGTGCGCGATTTGCTTCTCGAGCATCAGTGCTTGGCGCTCTTGCGCTATATCAATGGTGTCAGCCAAGGTATGTTCTCCTGACAAGGGGCGAATTGGGGCCGAGCGGCATCCGGCGGATTGCACGCCTGGAATGACCAACGGTTATTTTTCCTGAGTTAGCTGGCAGTCTTCTTCGCTGATATAGCGCGGTAGCGACTTACCCAGCGCAATAAAGTCATTGAGCGCAGCAACAATTTTCTGTCGCTGGGGATAGCTCATTTCGTGGAACAACGGCAGCAACGAGTGGCTTTCGGTCAATCCGGCGTGAAAACACAACGTGTGGCGTAAATGCAGCGGCGCCGTGTTGTAGATCTCCTCGGCCTGATTGGTCTGTTGGGCAAACAGCGTACGGCGGATTTCTGCAATGTGCCGCAGGCCGATAGCCCGTTGCTCTTCAGTGGCCAGCAGCATGACAACCTCCTTTGCATGCGCATTGACGTTTTACTTGCAAAAGCAAGGTCCGATTCTTACCGGGCATCTGCAATACAGAGTATCGAACCCGATACCTATGGACTTGCTATTGGCATGATGCGGTGTTTGCATTTTCATTAATCATGTCGCATCATCTTAACTAAAGTGACATGAAAATCGTTTGTTAGGCGATCAGATGCTACTTTAGATCGCAAAATGCGACTTGTAAATGCAAATTTTGATTTTAATCGGTGATGATATGCGTGAAGAGACTGTGAGTGATAATGCCTCTGTGGGCGCAGTGATTGAAAGGCTCCTTTCATCTTATGGCGTTGGTACGCAAAAAGAGCTGAGCGAAATCCTCGGGATAGCCCCAAATAACATCAGCAGCTGGCAACAGCGCGGTAGCGTGCCCGGCTATGTGATCATCAGCTGTGCATTAACCACTGGTGCAGATTTGGCTTGGTTAATGAACGGTGAACTTGCAAAAACAAGAAATATCCACAAGCCAGTACAGCCTGCGCAGGGTAAAGCGCTTTATGATCGGGTGCTTGCTTCGGGTGGGAAGAGCGTGCTTCGTCGTATTCTCGATGCTTATGGCTTCAGTCTGCAAAAAGAATTGGGGGATCTGCTGGGGATTTCTTCGGGCACGATGAGCACCTGGGTGCGCCGTAACTATTTCCCTGGGGATATCGTGGTGACCTGCGCTCTGGATACCGGCGTGTCTTTGTTATGGCTGGCGACCGGCCAGGGAGATATGTGGGCCGACAACGGGGCTGAAACCGCGCCTGCAGGAGGGCGAACCTTACCCAAGTATCGATTGATCGCCGGGCAGTTGAAAGATGCGGGCGAATGGGTGGCGGACAGTTCGTTGATCCCGGCCAGTGTAGCGCAGCCGGCCTATATCGACGGCGGGCGGTTATCCTGGCTGGTGGATTTGTCGGTGACGCACATTGCCAATGGCCGTTGGCTGATCGACATCGACGGCAACCTGGACGTCTATGATATCGCGCGTCTGCCGGGCAATCAGGTGCAGGTGAGTGGAGGTCATACGGATTTTCAATGTTCTCCCGATGCACTGAAAGCGCTGGGCATAGTCTGGTTGACGCTGAGCCCGCAAGCATAAAAAAAGCCCATCAATGATGGGCTTGATCGAGTGAGGCTTGGAAGGATTACAGGCCGTAAACCAGCGAGACCGAGGTGGTGGTGTCGGTATTTTTCGGCGCAGACGCCGGTGGTTTGCTGTTGTAAGTCACGGTGTAAGCCAGGCGCAGCGAGAACTTGTCGTTGATCGCAACGCTTAATGCGGTTTCGGAGTTCAGCGTGGTTTCTTCGTTAGCCAGTGCCGAAACGCCTTCGGAGAACTTGGTGGTGTCGGTCAGCTGGTACGAATAGTTGGCTGCGCCGTAGGCCAGCGCTTTCGTTGAACGGCCACCGCCATGATATTCATCGTGACGCACGCCCGGACCAAATTCTACCCGTAAGTCGCTGAGCGGCCCATTGAGCAATTGACGACCGTAACCGCCGGTTGCAGTAGAACGAGAGTCGTAACCGTTAAAACGATCGCTCAGCCAGCTTGCCTGACCGAACAGGTAATTGCGATCGGACAGATTATAACGGGTACGGCCGCCGGCCTGATACTTTTCCGATGAGCGCACGTTGGAAGACGTGGTGTTGTTGGCCGCTCCCCACAGGCTGTAGGCAGCATCGCTGTTAAACCAGGTCATGCTGGTATTGGCCAACAGGGTCGAACTTTGCGAGTTGCCTGACTGGGCGTTGTATCCGGCCTGGACATTACCTTCAAACGGCTTTTTAGCGGTGGCCGGGTCGTCCATCGCAGTGAAAAGCGTATTGTCGGCAAAGGCTGAAACGCTGGTGAAGGCAGTCAAACAGCTAATGAATAGTGGAATAGCGCGACGAGCGCGTAAAGAGAGCATTTTGGATCCAGTTGTTAAGAGTGATTATAGGTGATAACGGTCACATTATAACGATTCGGCATTGCGACAAAAATAGCCGTGATTAGCTTAAGTTTTAAATTTTCCATCCTCACTTATTCACTTTTCTTCTACTTAATTAACCCCTCCCGTTGGCACATCATGCTAAGTGTCCTTAAGGTCTGATGGGTTTTTAGACGAGATTGTCGCCGGTGGGCAACAAAAACGGCTGTCATAACCCCGCTGAGGCTCCGTTCCTGTCTGCCATGTGCTGCAATGTTTTTTGTACATTAATGTTTACGGTTGTCGTCTGGAGTGTTCAAAACAATAGGCCGTAAATCAGAACCGGAAAGGTGATTAAATTTATTTTTATTGATTTAAAATCAATGAAATGACTGCTTTTTTCTGCTATCGATATCCTGAGTTTTTGGGGGCGTGTTGTGGTGGTAATTTTTTATTTACGGATTTCGGATTGAAAACTTTACAGTTCATGGTAGGGTAAGGCTCTGAAACGCTCAACGTTCTCATCACGCTTACGCATAACGGCAAAACGACAGGAATAGCATCATGCAAAAAGACGCGCTCAATAACGTACATATCAGTGCAGAACAAATTCTGATCACACCGGAAGAACTGAAGAACCAGTTCCCGCTTAGCGCCAGCGATGAAAATGAAATCGCCACTGCGCGCAAAACCATCGCCGATATTCTGCAGGGGCGCGATCACCGCCTGCTGGTGGTGTGCGGGCCTTGTTCTATCCACGATCCGGATGCGGCACTGGATTACGCCCGTCATTTGAAAACCCTGTCGGCTGAATTGAGCGATCAGCTGTATATCGTTATGCGTGTCTATTTTGAGAAACCGCGGACCACGGTCGGCTGGAAGGGCCTGATTAACGACCCGTACATGGATGGTTCGTTTGACGTTGAGGCAGGTTTGCACATCGCGCGTCGCCTGTTGCTTGACCTGGTCGGGATGGGGTTGCCGTTGGCGACCGAAGCGTTGGATCCGAACAGCCCGCAATACCTGGGCGATTTGTTCAGTTGGTCAGCGATTGGTGCCCGTACTACTGAATCGCAAACTCACCGTGAGATGGCTTCAGGGTTGTCAATGCCGGTAGGTTTCAAAAACGGTACCGATGGCAGCCTGGGTACGGCAATTAACGCCATGCGCGCAGCGGCAATGCCGCACCGGTTTGTCGGTATTAATCAGGCGGGTCAGGTGTGTCTGTTGCAAACTCAGGGTAATCCGGATGGCCACGTGATCCTGCGCGGCGGCAAGACGCCAAACTACAGCGCCGAGCACGTTGCGGCTTGCGAAAAACAGATGCAGGATGCGGGACTCCACCCATCCTTGATGATAGATTGCAGCCATGGCAACTCGAATAAAGACTATCGCCGTCAGCCGGCGGTTGCCGAGTCCGTGGTTGAGCAGATCAAAGCGGGTAACCGTTCGATCACCGGCATTATGCTGGAAAGTCACCTGCACGAAGGCAGCCAGTCTTCTGAGCAACCACGTGCAGATATGCGCTACGGTGTTTCTGTTACTGACGCCTGCATTAACTGGGAGAGTACAGAGACGCTGCTGCGCCATATGCACCAGGAACTCGGCGCTGCGCTGACGGCACGCACTGGAGAGTAGTAAGTTATGGTGGCTGAACTGACCGCGTTGCGCGATCAAATCGACGAAGTGGATAAAGCGCTGCTGGAGCTGCTGGCGAAACGCCTGCAACTGGTGGCGGAAGTGGGCGAGGTTAAAAGCCACCACGGTTTACCGGTGTACGTTCCCGAGCGTGAGGCGGCGATGCTGGCCTCGCGCCGTAAAGAAGCGGAAAACCTTGGCGTGCCGCCGGATCTGATCGAAGACGTACTGCGCCGCGTGATGCGCGAGTCTTACGTCAGCGAGAATGACAAAGGTTTTAAAACCTTGTGTCCGCAGTTGCGCCCGATTGTGATTATCGGCGGTAACGGTCAAATGGGGCGGTTGTTCAATCGTCTGCTGACGCTGTCCGGCTACCAGGTCAAGGTGCTGGATCAGGAAGATTGGCCGCAGGCCGACGCATTGTTGGCGGATGCTGGCATGGTGATCGTCAGCGTGCCTATTCACGTGACCGAACAGGTGATTGAGCGGCTGCCGCCGTTGCCGGCGGATTGTATTCTTGTCGATCTGGCTTCGGTAAAAAATCGTCCTCTGAATGCCATGCTTGCGGCACATGGTGGCCCGGTGGTGGGGCTGCACCCGATGTTCGGGCCGGATGTAGGCAGCGTGGCCAAGCAGGTCGTGGTGTATTGCGATGGTCGCCAACCGGAAGCCTATCAGTGGTTGCTGGAACAGTTGCAGGTGTGGGGTGCTCGTTTACACCGCATCAGCGCAGTTGAGCACGATCAGAATATGGCGTTTATCCAGGCGCTACGCCATTTCGCGACTTTTGCCTATGGGCTGCATCTGGCGGAAGAGAACGTTCAATTGGAACAACTGCTGGCGCTGTCTTCGCCAATCTACCGGCTGGAACTGGCGATGGTCGGGCGACTGTTTGCTCAGGACCCGCAGTTGTATGCGGATATCATCATGTCGTCGGAAGAGAACATCGCGCTGATTAAACGCTACTACCAGCGTTTTGGCGAGGCGATAAAGCTACTGGAACACGGAGATAAGCAGGCGTTTATCCAGAGCTTCCAGAAGGTGGAGGACTGGTTTGGCGATTACGCCCAACGCTTCCTGGTGGAAAGCCGTTCGCTGTTGCGGCAGGCGAATGACAGTCGGCAATAAGTTATCAGGGTTCGGCTAGCCGAACCCTTTTTTATTTCATTCAGGACGGATTGACCGGTACCACGCTGTCGCTGGGATAGCAGCCCAGCACCTTCAGCGAACGGGTGATCGGCGTTAGATCTTTCAAGGCTTTTTGCATCGCTTCAGAACGCAGGTTCGCTTGCACATCGATATAAAACATCTCTTCCCATGGATTGCCGTTAATTGGACGGGACTCCAGTTTGGTCATGATGATGCCGTTGTCACGCAGCACCAGCAACGCTTCAACCAGCGCGCCTGACTGCTGGCCGGTGGCCATAATCAGCGTGGTTTTGGCCGGTACTTGTTCCGACACCTCGATAGCCTTGCGCGCCAACACGATGAAGCGGGTAATGTTCTGCTGCTGGTTTGCCAGGTTGTGTTCCAGTACCTGCAGGCCATACAGTGCGCCGCCAGCCTCGCTGCCCAATGCCGCAGCTTTCGGTGAGTTTAGCTTGGCGACTTTTTCCATTGCTGCCGCGGTGCTTTCGCAGTACTCGATTTTCCAGTGCGGGTAGCGGTTAATAAACTGACTGCATTGTTGGAACGGTTGCGGGTGGCTGTACACGGTTTCGATCTGATTCAGGTCGGTGTCGCCGGCTACCAGAACACAGTGATTGATAGGATTGGTCAGTTCGCCCACGATCGACAGGCTGGTGTGCTGCAGCAGATCGTAGACGTCGTTGATCGAGCCGGAACTGGTATTTTCAATCGGCAGGATGGCGTAATCCGCCTGACCGGTTTCGACCTGAGTGAAAATGTCCTGGAATTTATGGCAACCGCACTCAATCAGTTGGTCGAAGTGGCGAGCGGCGTATTGGCGCGCTGCCAGGTGCGAATAAGATCCTTTCGGCCCGAGGAAGGCAATGCGGGCCGAATGTTGGCTGATTTGATTAAGCTGATGCTGCAACAGCGCTTGCTGGGTCAATACCGAGTCTTCGATAATCAGCTGGAACAGGCGGGTAACGTAAAAACCGTCGAGATCGTAGGGTTTGGCGGCGGCGATTAACGCATCGAGCAGGTCTCGTTCGCGTTCTTTATCGCGGATGGGACGATGGGAATGCAACTTGGTTTTTCCGACCTCGACCGCCAGCTCACGGCGCTCTGCCAGCAGCGCCAGCAGTTTGAGATCCAGTGCGCTGATGCGTTCGCGCAGCACGAGTAACGGGTTGTCAGTCATAATCAGCTTCTGCCTTGTATTTTTATACGTCGTAAATAGCCATAAAAAAAGCCCCCTGTTTCAGGAGGCTTTGCTGTTCGTCTTCGCATTCTTTATCACACGACGAAACGCCTCCCAATCAGGGGAAGGTAAAAAAGAATGCGAAGAAAAACGGTTTGCGGGTCATGCGTTATCCAAAATAGGCGTGAGACAGGTTTTAAAGTAACCGCAGGCTTTTATCTCTGTCAATAAAAACTCCAGACAAAAAACGCGCCCTCGGGCGCGTTTGAAGTGAAACAGCCGCTAAACGGTTATTCCTGTTCCGGCTCAACTTCCGGAACGATGTCTTTCACACTGGTGGCGGCGCGGCGTGCTTCGCCTTTGTGCTGCACCTTATTCAACTGACGCTCCAGCTTGGCGATCAGATCGTTAACGGCGGTGTACATGTCTTCATGTTTTGCGCTGGCGACCAGCGGGCCGTTAGGGGTGGTAATGGTGGCGTCTGCTACAAACCCTTTAGGTTCTTTGGATAAAACAATATGCGGGTTAATCAGCTGGGCCTGCCATTTTTCCAGTTTGGTGAGACGGTCTTCGACGTGACTGCGGATTGCGGGAGTGATATCCATTTGTTTGCTGGTAATGTTCAATGTCATATAACTTACCTCTCTGTCTTTCCGTCTTGGATGACCCCAGCATACCGCGCTTTTTGCTTAAATGCGTGATGAAAATCACGTTTTTTTGTCACTTTTTGCAAAGTTAGTTCAATCTGTGATTCAGCATTTGAATCGGTCATCTAACGCTTGAGTCTTGCGAACAGAACGCGCATTATTGAAAGGATAAGCGGTTGTGCAATCTTGCTAATACCTTGTTTTTGCTTGTGTATTTTTCCAATTATGACCAAATTCGCAGCAAATAAAAACGGCAGCCGAAGCTGCCGTTTTGCTTTTCTGCCATCGCTAATCCGCTTATGACGGATTGGCGGCAATCACTTTGGCCACTTTGTCGGCCTGGCCGCTCAATTGCAGCTGTTTGTAAGCGTTTTCCATCAGAGGTAAGGCGTCGCGCGTTGCCTGGGTATCCGGGTATTCACGCAACATCTGATCGGCACGATTAACGACCGCGACGTAAGCACCGCGTTTAGTGTAGTATTCCACCACCGAAAGCTCATATTTGGCCAGGCGGTCTTTCAGATACACCAGACGCTTGTTGGCATCGGTTACATACTGGCTGGTCGGGTATTGCTGAATCAGCTGGCTGAAATCGCGAAAAGCAGCGCGAGCATGCTGTGGATCGCGGTCTGAACGATCGACCCCGAAGAAGCCTTGCAACGCACTGTCATCCAGCGCCATATCGGTCAGACCACGCATGTACATCACGTAGTCGATGTTCGGGTGCGTTGGGTTCAAACGCATGAAACGATCGATAGACGCCTGAGCCAGCGGTAAATCGGCAGATTTATAATAGGCATAAATCAGGTCCAACTGAACCTGCTGGGAGTACGGTCCGAAAGGATAGCGGTTATCTAACGCTTCGAGTTGCGTAATCGCGCCCTTAAAGTTACCGTCCTGCAGTTTTTGCTGGGCAGTAGCATAGATTTCCGAAGGTGGGTTGTCGGGAACCGCATCCTTGGATGTGGAGCAACCTGCCAGCGCCAGGCTCAACGTGGCTGCCGCCACCAGATATTTCATACGCGTCATGACGTTTTGATTATCCTCAGGGTGTTATTCCGGGAGACTGTCCGTTAAGCTCCCGACAAAGACCAGGTACAATAGCACATTATATTAAACGGCATCGCCGTGAAAACCCAACGTTAACGAAGAAGCTGCATATGGCACAACAAGTACAACTCACCGCAACGGTGGCCGAATCTCAACTCGGACAACGTTTAGATCAGGCTTTGGCCGAATTGTTCCCTGATTATTCACGATCTCGCATAAAAGAATGGATCCTGGACGATCGGGTACAGGTTAATGGCAAAACGACGAACAAACCGAAAGAGAAAGTGCTGGGGGGAGAGACGGTCGCCATTGATGCCCAGATAGAAGAAGAAGCCCGTTGGGAACCGCAGGATATTGCACTGAATATCGTCTACGAAGACAGTGATATTTTAGTGATCAACAAGCCTCGCGATCTGGTTGTGCACCCTGGCGCCGGTAACCCGGACGGCACGGTGCTCAATGCGCTGCTGCATTACTATCCGGAAATCGCTGACGTGCCGCGTGCCGGTATCGTGCACCGTCTGGACAAAGACACTACAGGCTTGATGGTGGTGGCGAAAACCGTTCCTGCGCAAACTCGCCTGGTCGAGGCGTTGCAGGCGCGTGAAATCACCCGCGAATACGAAGCGGTCGCTATTGGTACCATGACCGCAGGCGGTACCGTTGAAGAGCCGATCTCACGCCACTCCACCAAGCGCACGCATATGGCGGTGCACCCGATGGGCAAACCGGCGGTGACGCATTACCGCATTATGGAGCACTTCCGCGCGCATACCCGTTTGCGTCTGCGTCTGGAAACCGGTCGTACCCATCAAATCCGCGTGCATATGTCGCACATCAATCATCCGCTGGTAGGCGATCAGCTGTACGGTGGCCGCCCACGTCCGCCGAAAGGCGCATCGGAGGCATTTATTGCTACGCTACGCGGTTTCGATCGCCAGGCGCTGCACGCCACCATGCTGCGTTTGTATCACCCAATCAGCGGTATCCAGATGGAATGGCATGCGCCGTTGCCGCAGGATATGGTCGATCTGATTAACGCGCTGAAGGTCGATACCGAAGAATTCAAAGATCAGATGAATTGGTAATGGATTCGCTTATCCTGCCTGATTGGCCGTTGCCTGCTGGGGTCAAAGCCTGCAGCACCACACGTGGTGGCGGTATTAGCCTGCCGCCATATGATTCGCTCAACCTCGGCACCCATGTCGGGGATGTTGCGTCTGCGGTGGAGCGTAACCGTGAACGGCTGGTGGGGGGCGTGAGCCTGCCGCAGATGCCGCTTTGGCTGGAGCAGGTTCACGGTACCCGCGTAGTGCGGCTGGATGGACAAACCCCAACCGATCTGTGTGCGGATGCGGTTTACAGCAATGTGCCAGGGCAGGTGTGCGCAGTGATGACGGCGGACTGCCTGCCGGTGTTGTTCTGCTCACACGCCGGTGATGAAGTTGCCGCTGCCCACGCCGGTTGGCGCGGGCTTTGCAATGGCGTGCTGGAACAGACTCTGGCGGCATTTGCCGCTGAACCGGACCACATCAGCGCCTGGCTTGGTCCGGCAATCGGCCCGCAGCAGTTTGAAGTGGGGCCAGAGGTTCGTACCGCATTTATGGCAGTGGATAGCGCCGCGGCGGCCGCTTTTATCCCGCACGGCGATAAGTTCCTGGCAGATATCTACCTGCTGGCTCGCCAGCGCCTGCAGCACGCCGGCGTAAAACTCATCTACGGCGGTGATCGCTGTACGGTTAGCGAAATCAGTCAATTTTTCTCCTATCGACGCGATGGAGTAACCGGACGTATGGCAAGTTTAATCTGGCTGATATAACCTATTGAATTGGGACGGTCCACTGACGCATGACGTTGTACTGATAATATAGTGTCGAAATAACCTTGAAAATTTGAGGGATGACCTCATTTAATCTCCAGTAGCAATTTTGACCTACATTGGAGGTGTTATGCGTCTGGATCGTCTTACCAACAAATTCCAGCTTGCCCTCGCCGATGCCCAATCTTTAGCCCTTGGGCACGACAACCAGTTTATGGAACCGTTACATCTGATGAGCGCTCTGCTCACTCAGGAAGGGGGCACGGTTCGTCCATTATTAACTTCAGCCGGTATCGATAGCGGGCGCGTGCGCACCGAAATCGAACAGGCATTGTCTCGTCTGCCTCAGGTTGAAGGCACTGGTGGTGACGTTCAACCGTCCCATGAACTGGTGCGCGTTCTGAACCTGTGCGACAAGCTGGCGCAAAAGCGGGCGGACAAATTCATTTCTTCCGAACTGTTCGTCCTGGCGGTGCTTGAAGATCGCGGAACCTTGACCGATCTGCTGAAAGCCGCCGGAGGAACAGCCGATAAGATCAGTAAGGCCATTGAGCAAATGCGGGGTGGTGACAGCGTGGAAGATCAGGGTGCTGAAGATCAGCGTCAGGCGTTGAAGAAATACACTATCGATCTGACCGAGCGCGCCGAACAGGGCAAACTTGACCCGGTTATCGGCCGTGACGAAGAGATCCGCCGCACCATTCAGGTGTTGCAACGTCGTACCAAGAATAACCCGGTGCTGATCGGCGAGCCTGGCGTGGGTAAAACCGCGATTGTCGAAGGTCTGGCGCAGCGCATCATTAATGGTGAAGTGCCGGAAGGCCTGAAGCACAAACGCGTGTTGTCCCTCGACATGGGGGCGTTGATCGCCGGGGCTAAATACCGCGGTGAATTTGAAGAGCGACTCAAAGGCGTACTGAGCGATCTGTCAAAACAGGAAGGCAGCGTCATTCTGTTTATCGATGAGTTGCATACCATGGTCGGCGCGGGCAAGGCCGATGGCGCAATGGATGCCGGCAACATGCTTAAACCTGCGCTGGCGCGTGGGGAACTTCACTGTGTTGGCGCGACTACGTTGAACGAGTACCGTCAGTATATAGAGAAGGATGCGGCGCTTGAACGTCGTTTCCAGAAGGTCTATGTGGCTGAGCCGAGCGTCGAAGATACCATTGCTATCCTGCGCGGCTTGAAGGAGCGTTATGAGCTGCACCACCATGTGCAGATCACCGACCCGGCGATAGTTGCTGCGGCCACGCTGTCACACCGCTATATCTCCGATCGTCAGTTGCCGGATAAAGCTATCGATCTGATCGATGAGGCGGCGTCAAGTATCCGTATGCAGATGGACTCCAAACCGGAATCGCTCGACAGGCTGGAACGCCGCATTATTCAGCTCAAACTGGAACAGCAGGCGCTGAACAAAGAGTCGGACGACGCCAGCAAGAAACGCCTGGAAATGCTCAGCAGCGAGCTGGAGCAGAAAGAGCGCGAATATTCAGAATTGGAAGAAGAGTGGAAAGCCGAGAAAGCTTCGCTCTCCGGCACCCAGAATATAAAGGCGGAACTGGAGCAGGCCAAGATCACTCTGGAGCAGGCGCGTCGCGTCGGCGATCTGGGGCGTATGTCTGAACTGCAGTATGGCAAGATCCCTGAGTTGGAAAAACAGCTCGCCGCCGCTACGCAAGCCGAAGGCAAAACCATGAAGCTACTGCGTAACCGGGTGACTGACGCGGAAATCGCTGAAGTGCTGGCGCGCGCCACCGGTATCCCGGTAGCCAGAATGTTGGAGGGCGAGCGTGACAAACTGCTGCGTCTGGAGCAGGAGTTGCATTCGCGGGTGATTGGCCAGGATGAAGCAGTCACTGCGGTATCCAATGCGATCCGTCGCAGCCGTGCGGGATTGTCTGACCCTAACCGGCCGATCGGCTCGTTCCTGTTCCTCGGCCCGACCGGGGTGGGTAAAACTGAGCTGTGCAAAGCGTTGGCGTCTTTCCTGTTCGACAGTGACGATGCGATGGTGCGTATCGATATGTCCGAGTTTATGGAGAAACATTCGGTATCGCGGCTGGTGGGCGCACCTCCGGGCTACGTTGGTTATGAAGAGGGCGGTTATCTGACCGAGGCCGTGCGCCGTCGACCTTATTCGGTGATCCTGCTGGATGAAGTGGAGAAAGCGCACCCGGATGTGTTCAACATCCTGCTGCAGGTATTGGATGACGGGCGTCTGACCGATGGTCAGGGTCGTACCGTTGATTTCCGCAATACCGTGGTGATCATGACCTCTAACCTTGGGTCTGACCTGATACAGGAACACTTTGGTCAGATGAACTATGCGCAGATGAAAGAATCGGTTATGGAAATGGTTACCCATCATTTCCGCCCGGAATTCATCAACCGTATAGATGAGGTGGTAGTGTTCCACCCGCTCGGCCAGAAGCATATTGCCGAGATTGCCAAGATTCAGCTGGCGCGTCTGTACAAGCGTCTTGAGGAGCGTGGTTACGAAGTCACCATGACCGAACCGGCATTGGCACTGTTGGGCCAAACCGGCTACGACCCTGTTTATGGCGCACGTCCGTTGAAACGCGCTATCCAGCAGGAAATCGAGAACCCGTTGGCGCAGCAAATTCTTTCCGGCAAGCTGATCCCGGGCAAACTGGTGACGCTGGATGTGGAAAACGAGCATATCGTGGCCAGGCAATAACGGCTATTTAGCGTAATAAACAAAAAGGGAGCGGGATACCGCTCCCTTTTTGTTATCTGTTTTTTGCCGGGCTTGTGGGGTTTGCATCCCCCATAGCCCTAAAACCCCACTTTTTAGGCTAATAAATATCCTAAAAAGCCGTTATTGATTAATGTTTGAGCGCTTGAAAAGTTTTTTGCATTTAGGGGTTGCGGCCTTCTGAGAACTCCCTATAATGCGCCTCCACTGACCGGGAACAACGACTCCTCTAACGAGAACCAGTCGCCAGGTCGGTAAGAGAAAAGCGAAATAAACGCTTGACTCTTCGGGTGAAAAGCGTAGTATACGCCACCTCGAGATAGCAAGCTACGGCGGCTAACTCACTGCTCTTTAACAATTTATCAGACAATCTGTGTGGGCACTCCACAAGACGATATCCAGTACCTTCGGGTACGAAAAAATATCAAGTCTTGAAGAGTGACTACTGAAGTAAAATTCATTTAGTAACCTTTGAGCATCGCTTCACGAGTTGAAGCAAATCGAACTTTTAAATTGAAGAGTTTGATCATGGCTCAGATTGAACGCTGGCGGCAGGCCTAACACATGCAAGTCGAGCGGTAGCACAGGAGAGCTTGCTCTCTGGGTGACGAGCGGCGGACGGGTGAGTAATGTCTGGGAAACTGCCTGATGGAGGGGGATAACTACTGGAAACGGTAGCTAATACCGCATAACGTCTACGGACCAAAGTGGGGGACCTTCGGGCCTCACGCCATCAGATGTGCCCAGATGGGATTAGCTAGTAGGTGGGGTAATGGCTCACCTAGGCGACGATCCCTAGCTGGTCTGAGAGGATGACCAGCCACACTGGAACTGAGACACGGTCCAGACTCCTACGGGAGGCAGCAGTGGGGAATATTGCACAATGGGCGCAAGCCTGATGCAGCCATGCCGCGTGTGTGAAGAAGGCCTTAGGGTTGTAAAGCACTTTCAGCGAGGAGGAAGGGTTCAGTGTTAATAGCACTGTACATTGACGTTACTCGCAGAAGAAGCACCGGCTAACTCCGTGCCAGCAGCCGCGGTAATACGGAGGGTGCAAGCGTTAATCGGAATTACTGGGCGTAAAGCGCACGCAGGCGGTTTGTTAAGTCAGATGTGAAATCCCCGCGCTTAACGTGGGAACTGCATTTGAAACTGGCAAGCTAGAGTCTTGTAGAGGGGGGTAGAATTCCAGGTGTAGCGGTGAAATGCGTAGAGATCTGGAGGAATACCGGTGGCGAAGGCGGCCCCCTGGACAAAGACTGACGCTCAGGTGCGAAAGCGTGGGGAGCAAACAGGATTAGATACCCTGGTAGTCCACGCTGTAAACGATGTCGATTTGGAGGTTGTGCCCTTGAGGCGTGGCTTCCGGAGCTAACGCGTTAAATCGACCGCCTGGGGAGTACGGCCGCAAGGTTAAAACTCAAATGAATTGACGGGGGCCCGCACAAGCGGTGGAGCATGTGGTTTAATTCGATGCAACGCGAAGAACCTTACCTACTCTTGACATCCAGAGAATTCGCTAGAGATAGCTTAGTGCCTTCGGGAACTCTGAGACAGGTGCTGCATGGCTGTCGTCAGCTCGTGTTGTGAAATGTTGGGTTAAGTCCCGCAACGAGCGCAACCCTTATCCTTTGTTGCCAGCGATTCGGTCGGGAACTCAAAGGAGACTGCCGGTGATAAACCGGAGGAAGGTGGGGATGACGTCAAGTCATCATGGCCCTTACGAGTAGGGCTACACACGTGCTACAATGGCGTATACAAAGAGAAGCGAACTCGCGAGAGCAAGCGGACCTCATAAAGTACGTCGTAGTCCGGATTGGAGTCTGCAACTCGACTCCATGAAGTCGGAATCGCTAGTAATCGTAGATCAGAATGCTACGGTGAATACGTTCCCGGGCCTTGTACACACCGCCCGTCACACCATGGGAGTGGGTTGCAAAAGAAGTAGGTAGCTTAACCTTCGGGAGGGCGCTTACCACTTTGTGATTCATGACTGGGGTGAAGTCGTAACAAGGTAACCGTAGGGGAACCTGCGGTTGGATCACCTCCTTACCTAATGATATTGATTCGAGTGGCGTGCTCACACAGATTGTCTGATGAAAAAGTAATGAGCAAAAGCGCTACCTGTTGATGTAATGAGTCTCTGACTCATGCTGATACGAACCGATTAAGACGTTCAGTTTAATCGGATTTTCGTGTCCCCATCGTCTAGAGGCCTAGGACACTGCCCTTTCACGGCTGTAACAGGGGTTCGAATCCCCTTGGGGACGCCAATCCGATAATGAGTGAAAGACATTATCACCGGTTAGTCATAACCGAAAAAATCTTAAAGATGACTCTTGCGAGTCGTGTTTAAGATATTGCTCTTTAACAATCTGGAACAAGCTGAAAATTGAAACATGACAGCTGAAACTTATCCCTCCGTAGATGTATTGGGGTAAGGAGTAACCTGTCATAGAGTCTCTCAAATAAACAGCACGACAGTGTTTTCTGTTTACAGAAACACCTTCGGGTTGTGAGGTTAAGTGACTAAGCGTACACGGTGGATGCCTAGGCAGTCAGAGGCGATGAAGGGCGTGCTAATCTGCGAAAAGTGTCGGTAAGGTGATATGAACCGTTATAACCGGCAATACCCGAATGGGGAAACCCAGTGCAATTCGTTGCACTATCATACGATGAATACATAGTCGTATGAGGCGAACCGGGGGAACTGAAACATCTAAGTACCCCGAGGAAAAGAAATCAACCGAGATTCCCCCAGTAGCGGCGAGCGAACGGGGAACAGCCCAGAACCTGAATCAGTTTGTGTGTTAGTGGAAGCGTCTGGAAAGTCGCACAGTAAAGGGTGATAGTCCCGTACACTAAAATGCATATTCTGTGAGTTCGATGAGTAGGGCGGGACACGTGACATCCTGTCTGAATATGGGGGGACCATCCTCCAAGGCTAAATACTCCTGACTGACCGATAGTGAACCAGTACCGTGAGGGAAAGGCGAAAAGAACCCCGGCGAGGGGAGTGAAATAGAACCTGAAACCGTGTACGTACAAGCAGTGGGAGCCTACTTTGTTGGGTGACTGCGTACCTTTTGTATAATGGGTCAGCGACTTATATTTTGTAGCAAGGTTAACCGTATAGGGGAGCCGTAGGGAAACCGAGTCTTAACTGGGCGAATAGTTGCAAGGTATAGACCCGAAACCCGGTGATCTAGCCATGGGCAGGTTGAAGGTTGGGTAACACTAACTGGAGGACCGAACCGACTAATGTTGAAAAATTAGCGGATGACTTGTGGCTGGGGGTGAAAGGCCAATCAAACCGGGAGATAGCTGGTTCTCCCCGAAAGCTATTTAGGTAGCGCCTCGTGAACTCATCTTCGGGGGTAGAGCACTGTTTCGGCTAGGGGGCCATCCCGGCTTACCAAACCGATGCAAACTCCGAATACCGAAGAATGTTATCACGGGAGACACACGGCGGGTGCTAACGTCCGTCGTGAAGAGGGAAACAACCCAGACCGCCAGCTAAGGTCCCAAAGTCATGGTTAAGTGGGAAACGATGTGGGAAGGCATAGACAGCCAGGATGTTGGCTTAGAAGCAGCCATCATTTAAAGAAAGCGTAATAGCTCACTGGTCGAGTCGGCCTGCGCGGAAGATGTAACGGGGCTAAACCATGCACCGAAGCTGCGGCAGCGACGCTTAGGCGTTGTTGGGTAGGGGAGCGTTCTGTAAGCCGTTGAAGGTGGCCTGTGAGGGTTGCTGGAGGTATCAGAAGTGCGAATGCTGACATAAGTAACGATAAAGCGGGTGAAAAACCCGCTCGCCGGAAGACCAAGGGTTCCTGTCCAACGTTAATCGGGGCAGGGTGAGTCGACCCCTAAGGCGAGGCCGAAAGGCGTAGTCGATGGGAAACAGGTTAATATTCCTGTACTCGGTGTTACTGCGAAGGGGGGACGGAGAAGGCTAGGCTAGCCGGGCGACGGTTGTCCCGGTTTAAGCGTGTAGGGGGAGAGAATTGGTAAATCCGTTCTCTTATTCAACCCTGAGGCGTGATGACGATGCACTACGGTGCAGAAGTAGTTGATGCCAAGCTTCCAGGAAAAGCCTCTAAGCATCAGGTAACACAGAATCGTACCCCAAACCGACACAGGTGGTCAGGTAGAGAATACCAAGGCGCTTGAGAGAACTCGGGTGAAGGAACTAGGCAAAATGGTGCCGTAACTTCGGGAGAAGGCACGCTGGCGCGTAGGTGAAGAGACTTGCTCTTGGAGCCGAAGCCAGTCGCAGATACCAGCTGGCTGCAACTGTTTAATAAAAACACAGCACTGTGCAAACACGAAAGTGGACGTATACGGTGTGACGCCTGCCCGGTGCTGGAAGGTTAATTGATGGGGTCAGCCGCAAGGCGAAGCTCTTGATCGAAGCCCCAGTAAACGGCGGCCGTAACTATAACGGTCCTAAGGTAGCGAAATTCCTTGTCGGGTAAGTTCCGACCTGCACGAATGGCGTAATGATGGCCAGGCTGTCTCCACCCGAGACTCAGTGAAATTGAACTCGCTGTGAAGATGCAGTGTACCCGCGGCAAGACGGAAAGACCCCGTGAACCTTTACTATAGCTTGACACTGAACATTGAGCCTTGATGTGTAGGATAGGTGGGAGGCTTTGAAGCGTGGACGCCAGTCTGCGTGGAGCCAACCTTGAAATACCACCCTTTAATGTTTGATGTTCTAACTCGGCCCCGTGATCCGGGGTGAGGACAGTGTCTGGTGGGTAGTTTGACTGGGGCGGTCTCCTCCCAAAGAGTAACGGAGGAGCACGAAGGTTAGCTAATCACGGTCGGACATCGTGAGGTTAGTGCAAAGGCATAAGCTAGCTTGACTGCGAGAGTGACGGCTCGAGCAGGTACGAAAGTAGGTCTTAGTGATCCGGTGGTTCTGAATGGAAGGGCCATCGCTCAACGGATAAAAGGTACTCCGGGGATAACAGGCTGATACCGCCCAAGAGTTCATATCGACGGCGGTGTTTGGCACCTCGATGTCGGCTCATCACATCCTGGGGCTGAAGTAGGTCCCAAGGGTATGGCTGTTCGCCATTTAAAGTGGTACGCGAGCTGGGTTTAGAACGTCGTGAGACAGTTCGGTCCCTATCTGCCGTGGGCGTTGGAAGATTGAGAGGGGTTGCTCCTAGTACGAGAGGACCGGAGTGAACGCACCACTGGTGTTCGGGTTGTCATGCCAATGGCATTGCCCGGTAGCTAAGTGCGGAAAAGATAAGCGCTGAAAGCATCTAAGCGCGAAACTTGCCTCGAGATGAGTCTTCCCTGGGCCTTTAAGGCCCCTGAAGGAACGTTTAAGACTAAGACGTTGATAGGCTGGGTGTGTAAGTGCAGCGATGCATTGAGCTAACCAGTACTAATGATCCGTGAGGCTTAACCTTACAACACCGAAGGTGTTTTAGAGAGATTGGTGTAGATTTTCAGCGAAGTTCCGAGATTGATTTCAATGGCGACACGAGAGTGAAGCGGTTGGAATGAAACAGAATTTGCCTGGCGGCAATAGCGCGGTGGTCCCACCTGACCCCATGCCGAACTCAGAAGTGAAACGCCGTAGCGCCGATGGTAGTGTGGGGTCTCCCCATGCGAGAGTAGGACACTGCCAGGCATCAAATAAACGTTATCAGCATGACACCTGGTAATGAGCAAGATCGCCAAGCGCGGTTTTGCCTGCATCGAAAGGTGCAACGTAAAAGAATCGGTGGAGCGGTAGTTCAGTTGGTTAGAATACCTGCCTGTCACGCAGGGGGTCGCGGGTTCGAGCCCCGTCCGTTCCGCCACTTATTGATAAGCCCTGAGTCTATGACTCAGGGCTTTTTCATATTGAAAATTTGTCATGATCGAAATATCGTGCGTATTTTATGCGGTGAAAGGTTATTATTGATAAATAATTGTCTGAATTTAACGCCAACATAAAGAATAATATACCCGACATCATTACTTTTGCCGGGTGATGTACCTTGAAGAAGGTTATTTAATATTTTGCCGTGCCAGTTCTAACTGAATATCCTTATTCAGGTTAGCCACCCAGCGATTGTAATTTGAATGAATTTTGCCCTCCTTGGCATCCATATTGTTGCTTCCCACATACCTAATCTGGTAACGATTCGTACTGTAAGTGATACGGATGTCGGCGCTGTGGCCGCGCAACAATATTTTGCCATCGATAACGCCTTCACTGACCGGGTTGATGATCCAGCCACGGTTAAGCCCGGCGTAGAGAATAGCCTGACGCACCTGAACTTCGCTGTGCTTACCGGCAACGCTTTGATTGATGTTTTGCACGGGAGCGGTACCTGCACAGCCGCTAGCCAGAACGGCGACGAATACGCCAGCTAAAATGCGTGTTAACGGTTTCATACTCTTTTCCCTGAGTGATAGTAAATAATAAATACATTAGCTATGAGAATGTTTTAGGCGATATACCACCTTCATTAAGATACTAACAAGAACCATTGTCGATAAATATGGATGATTTTTATCGTGATAATATTACACCGCTTAATTCTCTCTAGGTTATGTCTATAACTAAGCTTAATCATTTAATCGAGTATTCCGAACAAAAATAGGAATTTTGCGCATGCATTATTGGGTTAAATATAATAAATTTACGCACGGAATTTTTCTGACCTGTAATAGCATTAATGGCGGGCGGCATGAATATACTCAGTTGGTGGGCGATGGCTCCCGATCGTGGAACGCGTGAAGCATGGCGCCAGTGGGCTACAGATACTCATCTTGCCGCTGAATACCGGGGTGCCTTACCCGCATGTTCCCATATCCCCATGATGTCGCTACGGCGGATGAGTGTTGGAACGCGGTTGGCCGTTGAGAGCGGGTTGATCTTATTAAACGACCATCAGGCGGATATGGCGATTTTTACCAGTCGTCACGGTGAGCTGGAGCGTACGCACAAAATTCTTCAGCATCTGCATCAGGAACAGCCATTGTCACCCACAGATTTTGCCATGTCGGTGCACAATACCGCGGCGGGGTGGTTGACCATTACGGCGAAGAATACCTTACCGACCACTTCACTGGCTGCCGGTGAAGACAGCTTTCAACAGGGAATGATTGAAGCCCAGGCCGTGTTGGCCACCGGCAGTGCCGAGCGGGTGTTATTAATTGATTTTGACGGTATCGTGCCGGAGGTTTACCAACCTTTCATCCCGGCGAATCCCTTCCCCTATGCAGTCGCGCTGCTGCTCGAAAGCGGCGATTCATTGAATTGTCGTGCGGTAACGCCTGGGCCGGATCTCCGTAAGGAACCGCAGAGCCTGTCGTTTTTGCGTGGCTGGCTTGGCGCAGATAAAGAATTCATGGTGCCTGGCCCGCAGCACTGTTGGATGTGGGAGCGCTGATGGCCAGGGTTATACCTGCTGAACAACTCCCCGAGCAATCCTCATGGGCGAACCGTTGCTGGCGGGTTATCGCCACCGGTTTGTGTTTTTCGCTTTTCGGCCTCGGCGGGCTGTTGCTGTCCGGCATCTGGTTTAACCTGATGCGCCTGGCAGTGCGCGATCCTGCGCGCCGCAGCCAACTGACGCAGAATTCAATCCGAAACAGCTTTCGCTTCTTTCTGGCGACAACCCGGTTTTTTGGCGTACTGGATTATCGTTTCGACGGTGCCGAGCGCCTCAAAGAGGATCGCGGTTGTCTGGTGATCGCCAACCATCCCAGCCTGCTGGATTATGTGCTGCTGGCTTCGCGCATGCCGCGCTGCGACTGCATCGTTAAAGAGGCCCTGCTGAATAATGTGTTTGTCAGCGGTGTGATAAAGGCGGCGGGTTACCTGGCCAATGCGGAATCGGATCGTTTACTGGAGCAATGCCGACAACGCCTGGCTAGCGGCGGTACTATCCTGATCTTCCCTGAAGGGACACGCACCTCGCCAGGCAAGGCACTCAGGCTACAGCGAGGGGCGGCAAATATAGCGCTGCGCAGCCAGTGTGACATTCGGGTGGTACAGATTCACTGTCGCCCGCCCATGCTGACGAAACAGGGCAAATGGTATAACATTCCGCCGATAAAACCTCAGTTCCATATCACCGTTCAGGATAAGATCGAAACCCGTACCTTTATTCGTGCGGATGACGTTTCTCCCGCCCTTGCGGCAAGAAGATTAACCCAGCATTTAACTGACGCTTTACAGTCAGACTCTATAAATAATGAGAAATAGTGGAATGAATTTATTGAGCACCGAAATCAAGCAATTGATCATTGATACGCTCAATCTTGAAGGTATGACGCCGGAGGAGATTGATGCCGAAGCACCGCTGTTTGGCGAGGGACTGGGCCTGGATTCGATTGATGCGTTGGAATTGGGCCTGGCATTAAAGAACCGTTATGGCGTGGTGCTGTCAGCTGAAAGCGAAGACATGCGCCAACATTTTTATTCCGTGGAAACGCTGGTGAAGTTTGTTTCTGCACTGCGTAGCAAATAAGAGGTTTTCATGGATAAGCAAGCTATTTACCTGCAAATTCAGGCACTGCTGGTCAAACTGTTTGAACTGGATGCTGATGATATTAAACCGGAATCTCGCCTTTACGAAGAGCTGGAGCTGGACAGCATTGATGCGGTAGATCTGGTGGTGCATCTGCAGAAAACCACCGGCAAGAAGATTAAGCCGGAAATGTTCAAGTCGGTGCGCACCGTGCAGGACGTGGTTGACGCTATCGATGAACTGCTGAAATCAGACAGTTAACGTCGCGGCGCTAAGATGAGAACCGCCTCTTGGCTGAACCCTGTCTTGCGGTTGCTGCAGATCCTGACCTGGCTGCTGCTGTTGCTTTACCCACTGGCGGTGTGGGCTGGCCTGACGCGCTGGGGAACCACAATCCTGGCACCCTTACTGGCGGCAGTGTTTGCGTTGCGGCTGTTGGTTTTGCGCGGCAACCTGCACCGGCACATGTGGCTGGGCAAGGCGTTAGCCGGGGTAGGTATCCTGCTAGCACTCGCCAGTTGGGGGCTGAAGCAGACCCACTGGTTGCTGTATTACCCGGTGTTGGTCAACGTTTTACTGCTTTTGCTGTTTGCCTACTCCCTGTTTTCGCCGCCCACGGTGGTTGAACGGCTGGCACGAATTACCGAACCGCAATTAGGCGCCACCGGCGTGGCTTATACCCGACGGGTGACTCAGGTCTGGTGCGGGTTCTTTATTGTTAATGGCGCAATAGCGCTGGCAACCTGCCTGTCAGACGATATAGCGCTCTGGACGCTGTATAACGGCGGCATCAGTTATCTGCTGATGGGGGCATTAATGGGTATTGAATGGATAGTCAGGAAAAGGATCAGGCGCGCCTGAGTTTACCGATGAGCCAGTGGCTCAGCGCGGAGCGGGATGATTCCCTGCTTATTGCCTGGCGTGGCCCGCAGGCACTGCGTCTTGGCCAATTCCGTCGCGATGTCGCCACCCTGACCGCGAGGTTGGCAGGCAGGGAGGAACGCCGCTGGGCGCTGTGTTTTGATGATAGTTATCGTTTTGCCGTTGCCTGGCTGGCATCGATTTATGCCGCCAGATTGCCGGTGATCTTCGGTCACCAGCGTGAAGCTATCCTCAAAGAGCAGCGGGCAGATTACGACGCTTTGCTGACCGATTTCCCTCTCAATCCCGGTACGCCGGTTCTGAGTGTGGCAGAGGACTCTGTGGCGGATATACCGCTGCCCACCTGGCCTCAGGATCCTCGATTTATTCTTTATACCTCAGGGTCGACCGGCCAGCCGCAAGCGGTAATCAAATCTGTCGCCTGCATGGATCGTGAGAGCGAGCTGTTGGCCGCCGAGTGGGGCGAAGTCTTTCAGGGCTGCTGCGTGGCGGCATCGGTGTCTCATCAGCATATGTACGGCCTGAGCTTCCGCCTGTTCCTGCCGCTGGCGCTTGGCCTGCCATTTGATGCGCAATTGACGCAATATCATGAGCAACTGATTGCCAGGCATCAGGAACGGCGTCTGATTTTTGTCAGCAGCCCGGCGTGGCTTAAACGTTTGGATAACCGGTTGGCGTTTTCAGCCTGTGCCCAGGTGTTTTCCGCCGGTGGCCCGCTAACCTTTGCCGAAGCGCAGCTTACCCGGCAAATGCTGAAGGTGCTGCCGCTGGAGATTTACGGCACCACCGAAACCGGCATGCTGGCCTGGCGCAGACAAACCGAGGAGGCAGAGCTTTGGCGGTTGTTTACGTCCATTGAGCTAAGGGTTAATTCGGATAAAAGCGTCAACGTAGCCTCGCCGCTGATACCTGATAGCGGTGAGGCGGCGCTGAGCGATATTATCCAGCTCGCACCGAATGGCCGGCTATTTCAGCTGAATGGCCGCGCCGATCGGATTATCAAGGTAGAAGAGAAACGTCTGTCGCTGACGGAAATTGAGCGACGCCTGAAAGCCTTGACGGAGATCGCTGATGCCGCGGTGCTGCCACTCCAGCAAAGAGGGCGTACCCTGTTGGCGGCGGCGATAGTGCTCTCCCCGCACGGTGAAACTCGCCGGCAAAGCATGTCCGAAGGGGCTTTCACCCGAGAACTCTGCCAGGCTCTGCGTAGCTGGCTGGAGCCGGTGGCATTGCCGCGCAGTTGGCGCTTTATTGATGTCATCCCGCTTAACCCGCAGGGCAAACGCGCCTATGCCGAACTACAGGAGCTGTTTTTATGATGCAACCTGAGGTCCTGCAACAGCAGGTGGGCGATGCGACCCACGCCAGCCTGCAATTGCGTCTGCCCGAGGAGCTGTTTTGGTTTCGCGGCCATTTTCCTGAGCAGCCGATCCTGCCCGGCGTGGCCCAAGTGAACTGGGCGATGCAGTATGCGCATCAGCTATTGAGCATCAAGGCAGCGTTCAAAGGCATCGACGTCGTCAAGTTTCAACAACCCTTGCTACCGGAGCAGAGCGTATTGCTGCTGCTTGAATGGCAACCGGCGCGCCACAAGTTGTTGTTCAGCTATCGCCTCGGCGAGGCTACCGCCAGCAGCGGTAAGATTTCGCTATGTCAGTGACCGCGCCGTTCTCCGTCTGCATTGTTATCCCCTGTTTCAATCATGGGCAGATGATGGCCGACGTGCTGGCCTCGCTGGCCGGTTATGGTCTGCCGTGCCTGGTGGTGGATGATGGCAGCACTGCCGCTACTGCCGACGAATTGCAACGGCTGGCGGCTGAGTTACCTTGGGTTCAACTGCTGCGGCTGGAGCAAAATCAGGGCAAAGGCGCGGCGGTGATCGCTGGGCTGCAATGGGCGCACAACCAGGGCTACAGTCACGCTCTGCAGGTGGATGCCGACGGCCAGCATCAACTGAGCGATATCCCGGACATGATCGCCGAATCGCGCGCTCACCCCGATTGTTTGATTTCCGGTCAACCGGTCTACGACAGCTCGGTGCCGAAGGCGCGGCTATATGGCCGCTATGTCACTCACGTATGGGTGTGGATAGAAACCCTGTCGCTGTCGTTGAAAGACAGCATGTGCGGTTTTCGCGTCTACCCGGTGGAACCGACGTTGGCGCTGGCGGCGAGTCATCCGCTCGGCAAGCGCATGGATTTCGATACCGAGGTGATGGTCAGGCTGTACTGGCAAGGTGTGCCAAGCCGTTTCCTTCCGACGCGCGTCACCTATCCGGTCGATGGCGTTTCCCATTTTGACGCGCTGCGCGACAACCTGCGTATTTCCTGGATGCACACCCGTTTGTTTTTCGGTATGTTGCCGCGTATTCCACGCCTGCTGTGCCGCAAGCCGGCTAGTTCATTGCACTGGTCGGCAACCGAAGAACGCCACGGTCTGTGGGGCATCCGGCTCATGCTGCTGGTTTACCGGCTCTTTGGCCGCCGGGCATTTCAACTGCTGCTGTACCCGGTGATGGGTTATTTCTGGCTGACCGGCCGCGCCCAGCGCGAAGCATCACGCGACTATCTGCAACGCCTGCGGGAGTTCGCACAGGGCAGGCAACGAGCCTTGCCCGCACCGCTCAACAGTTTCCGTCACTTTATGCGCTTCGGCGATGCGATGCTCGATAAGCTGGCAAGCTGGCGGGGGGAGCTGCATGACATTCAGTTGGTGGATCGTGCGGGCTGCGAACGGCAGATCGCTTCCGGCCAAGGGACCTTGATCCTGGCTTCGCACCTGGGGGATATCGAGTCGTGTCGTGCGCTGGGCGAGCTGGATGCCAGCGTTAAGGTCAATGCTTTGGTGTTTACCGAACATGCCGAGCGCTTCAACCAGGTGATGAAAGAGGTGAATCCGCGCGCCAATCTGAATCTGATTCAGGTCACTTCGCTGGGCCCGGAAACGGCCATGCGCCTGCAAGACAAACTAAACGCTGGTGAATGGGTGGCGATTGTCGGCGATCGTACCTCCGCCGGAAAGTATCAGCGTGGCGAACGGCCGCGCGTGGTGTGGAGCCATTTCCTCGGCAAGCCGGCGCCTTTTCCGCAGGGGCCGTTCGTCCTGGCCGCCGCGCTGCGTTGCCCGGTATTTCTGATGTTCGGCCTCAAGCAACAGGGGCGGCTGAACCTGTATTTCGAACCCTTTGCCGATCCGCTGCTATTACCCCGTGCTCAGCGCCGCCAGGCATTGCAGCAGGCGGTAGATAATTATGCCGCGCGGCTCGAGCACTATTGCCTGTTGGCGCCGCTCGACTGGTTCAATTTTTTCGATTTCTGGCAGTTGGCGGCACGGCCATCGGCGCAACAGGAGCCTGAGACATGAAGCTAAAAGAGGATCCGCGTTTTTCCACCCGGATTGAGATGACTATCCCGTTCCATGATACCGACGCCATGGGCGTGGTGTGGCACGGCAACTACTTTCGCTATTTTGAGATCGCGCGCGAAGCCTTGCTGAAACAGTTCAATTACGGTTATCGCCAGATGCAGGCTTCGGGTTATGTTTGGCCGATCGTGGATACGCGGGTGAAATACATTGCGCCGGTGCTGTTTGAGCAACGGATCATCGTTTGTGCCGGGCTGGAAGAGTATGAGAACCGTCTGCGCATTGGTTACCGCATCCTTGATGCGCAAAGTGGCAAAACCACCACCCGCGGGCACACTATCCAGGTGGCGGTGGATGCCGAAAGCAAAGAGATGTGCTTTGTTTCGCCACAAATACTGTTGGATAACATCGGGGGTGAGCAATGAAAAGCGGGTTATTGATGGTCGTCGCCCTGTTCAGCCTGAGCGCTCAGGCGGTCACGTTGACGGAGTTGCAGCAGCGCTTTAGCCAACAGCCGGTGTTGCGTGCCGAGTTCGAGCAACAGCGCAGCATCAGCGGTATGGCGAAACCGCTGAAATCGCGCGGCGAACTGCTGATTTCCCAGCAAAAAGGGCTGTGGTGGTCACAACAGAAACCTTTCCCGCTGACCTTGCTGCTGGACGATAAACGTATGGTGCAAACCCTGGCCGGCCAGCCCCCGCAGGTGGTGACGGCGGATAACAATCCGCAGATGTTCCAGTTTAATCACCTGCTGACCGCGTTGTTTCACGCCGACAGCCAGGCGCTGGAGCAAAACTTTGCCTTGCAGTTCAGCGATCTGGGGCACAACAAATGGCGGTTGGTGCTGACGCCAAAAACCACGCCGCTCGATCGCTTGTTCAAACGCATTACGCTCAACGGGGAGCAATTCCTGGAAACCATTGATATCGACGATATGCAAAACGATGCCACGCACATTCGCTTCTTTAATCAACGTACGGTGCCGCAGGAACTGACCGTTGATGAGCAACAGCGTTTTGCGTCCTGAACAGCATCGGCGGCTGGCCTTTGGCTGGTTGGCGATTTGCCTGATATTGCTCGCTGCGCTGTGCTGGCTGCTGCCTCGCAGCCAGATCAACAGCAGTGTGCTGGCGTTATTGCCGAAGCAGCAACTGGTGGGCGTGCCCGATGAACTGGCCGACGGCTTCAGCCGCAGGCTCGATCGCCAATTGATGTGGCTGGTGAGCCCTCCGCCAGGTGCGGACAGCGCGGCAGTGAGCTGGTGGTGGCAGCAATTGCGGCAGATGCCGGAATTGCAGCAGGTTGGCGGCCCGATGGACGCGCAACGCCAGCAGCAGTGGGGACGATTTTTTTATCAGCACCGCAACGTGTTGCTGGACGATGCCACCCGGCAACGGCTGATGCAGGGGGCGGATGTGCAAAGCCAGTGGATCCTCGGCCAGCTTTACTCGGCCTTCGCCGGTGTCAGCGGCAAGGAACTGGCTAACGATCCGCTGATGTTGGTGCGTGGTTCGCAGTTGGCGCAGCAGCGCAACGGTGGCTCACTGAGCTTATCAAACGGCTGGCTGGTGGCGAGTGACCCGCAGGGGCGCAGTTGGTATCTGCTGCACGCCGAGCTTGGCGCTTCCTCTTATGACATCGGCAGCGCACGAAGCACGGTAGATAAACTGACGGCGTTGCAACAGCAACTGCAACAACGTTGGCCGGGCGCCGAGGTGTTGAACCGCGGAACGCTCTATTACAGCAACTACGCCAGCCAGCAGGCTGAACGGGATATATCGACCATTGGTCTGGCCTCGGTGGCGGGAGTCTTCCTTCTGGTGCTGTTCATGTTCCGTTCAGTATTGCCGCTGTTGCTGTGTGCGCTGTCGGTGGGGATCGGCGCATTGGCGGGTACCGTCGCCACGCTGCTGGCGTTTGGTGAAATTCATTTGATGACGCTGGTGCTGAGCATCAGCATCGTCGGCATTTCGGCAGATTACGCGCTCTATTTTCTGACCGAACGCAGGGTGCATGGGCAGCAATCGACACCGTTGGCCAGTTTGCAAAAACTGCTGCCGGCACTGTCGATGGCGCTGCTGACCACCGTGGTCGCCTATCTGGCGCTGTTGATTGCGCCGTTCCCGGGCCTGCAGCAGTTGGCGGTGTTTGCCGCCGCAGGCCTGAGCGCCGCCTGCATTACCGTGATCTGCTGGTATCCGCAGCTGTCGCGTCGGCTGCCGGTGCGTCCGGCGCCGGGGCTGGCGTTTATCCTTCGTTGGCTGCGCGCCTGGCGCCACCGGCCACTGCTGCGCTATGGGCTGCCCGGCACAGCAGTACTGGTTATTATTGCCGGTTTCAGCCAACTGAAAGTGGATGACGATATCGGCCAACTGCAGGCGTTGCCGGTGGCGTTGCAGCAGCAAGAACAGCGTATCGCCGCGTTGACCGGCCAGCATAACGACCAGAAATGGTTGGTGGTGTACGGTGCCAATAGCGAACAACTGCTGCAGCGGCTGGAGCTGTTGCAACCCAAGTTGGCTCAGGCCAAACGGCAAGGCGTGCTGGCGGATTATCGCCTGCTACCGCTGCCTTCGCATCAGCGTCAGCAGGAAAATGTCACCCTGTTGCAACGCGTAGCGCCACAGGTGATGGCGCAGTTGCAGCAGGCGGAACTGACACTGAATGCGCCTGACTTGACCGCTGACTGGGTGACGCCGCAACAGTGGCTGGGCAGCGTGGTCAGCGAGGGGTGGCGTCTGCTTTGGCTGACGTTGTCTGATGGCCGCAGTGCGGCGCTGGTGCCGGTCAACGGCGTGCAAAACAGCGCGGCGATGCAGGCGTTGGCTGGGCAGGTGCCGGGCACCGGTTGGATTGACCGGAAAACCGAATTCAGCGAACTGTTCGGCCAGTACCGGCTGTATCTTTCGTCTCTGTTGGCGCTGTCGGTGGCGGCGATCGCACTGATCTACCTGTGGCGTTTTGGGTTGGGGCACGGCCTGCGCTGCATGGTGCCGACGCTGTTGTCGCTGGGCTGCGGTATTGCGGTGCTGGCGCTGAGTGGCCATTCGCTGAATCTGTTTTCGCTGTTGGCGCTGATATTGGTATTGGGGATTGGCATTAACTATACGCTGTTCTTCACCAATCCCCGGGGCACGCCGACCACCTCGATGTTCGCCATCTTTATGGCGGTCTTCACCACCCAACTGACCTTTGGCATGCTGGTACTGAGCCATACTCAGGCCATCAGCAGTTTTGGCATTGTACTAAGCAGCGGCATCGCCGTGGCATTTCTGTTGGCACCGCTGACGTTAGCAACGAAAAGAAAAAGAGGAAAAGCCTGATGCGCGGCTTACGAATGATGCTGTTAATGCTGGCAACCCTGCTGGCCGGCTGTGCCGGTTCGCAGGATCCTACGTTGCCGCAGGCGTGGCTGAAACCCGGGACGCGGGTGACATTGCCGTCGCCGGTGTTGGAGCAACCGATCAGCCAGCAGCAGTTATTGACCGCCGAAGTGAAGGGACAGCGACATTCGATGTTGGTGCTGCTCAATGCCGACGGCCGGCGCCTGCAATTGGTGGGGATGTCGCCGCTGGGCATCCGCTTGTTCAACCTGACCTATGATCGTCAGGGGATCCACACCGAGCAGTTGATCAAAGTGGGTGAACTGCCGCCCGCCAATCAGGTGCTGGCCGATATCATGCTGAGCTATTGGCCAGCGGCCGACTGGCAGCCCTTGCTGCCTGCAGGATGGCGGTTGGAGGATCGGCCGGAGGTGCGCCGTCTGTATGACGATCGCGGCGCGACGATCGGTGAAATTCGTTATCAGCAAGCCAATGGCCAACGCAATCCGCTGTCGATAACCCAATCCGCTTTCCATTACCGCATCACCATTCAGAATCTGGGGAGCGAATAATGATCTATTTCACTGCCGTAGGGATGGTGAACGCGCTGGGCGACAGCCTGCCGCAGATCGCGGAAAATTTGGCTCGCGGCGTATCGCCTGGCATGCAGAGGCAGACGCAGTGGCTGCTCGGCGGCGTGCCATCCTGGTTCGGTAACGTACAGGGCGAACTGCCCGCCGTTCCTGAGGCGCTCAAACGCCATAACTCTCGCAACAACCGCCTGCTGTTGGCCGCATTGGCGCAAATCGAGGTACCGGTGCGCGATGCCATCGCCCGCTACGGTGCCGATCGCGTTGCGGTGATCATGGGCACCAGTACCTCCGGCATTCGTGAAGGTGAACTGGCGCTGCAACAGCATCAGGCAGGGCAGTGGCCGCAGGGCTATGATTATCAGCAGCAGGAGTTGGGCGACCCAGGCCAGTTCCTCAGCGCTTTTCTTGCTACCCGTGGCCCGGCCTATACCCTGTCTACCGCCTGTTCCTCCAGTGCGCGCGCCATCATCAGCGGTAAACGCCTGATTGATGCCGGGCTGGTGGACGCGGCGATTGTGGGTGGTGCCGATAGCCTGTGCCAGATGCCGATCAACGGCTTTAACAGCCTGGAGTCGCTGTCGGCGGAGCGTTGCACGCCATTCGCCGCCGGGCGTAGCGGCATCAATATTGGCGAGGCCGCTGCGCTGATGCTGCTGACGCGTGAGCCGGCAACAGTCGCGTTGCTGGGTGTCGGAGAGTCTTCCGATGCCTGGCATATGTCGGCACCGCATCCGGAAGGCGCCGGTGCAGAACGGGCTATCAACATGGCGCTGCGACAGGCGGGTTTGAGCGCCGAACAGATCGGTTATATCAATTTGCACGGCACCGCGACGCGGCTTAACGATCTGGTAGAAGCTCAGGTGGTGAATCGCCTGTTTGGCGCGCAGACGCCGTGCAGCTCCACCAAGCACCTCACCGGCCACACGCTCGGTGCCGCTGGTGCGGTAGAAGCGGCGCTGAGTTGGCTGTTATTGACCCAGCCATTGCCATTGCCGCAGCAGGATTTCAGCGTTGCGCCCTGCGATGGCGAGCTGGCACCGATAGGTCTGGTTTACCGGCAGCAACCGTTGCGCCAGCGCGCTATCTTGTCTAATTCGTTTGCGTTCGGCGGCAATAATGCCTGCCTGTTGCTGGGGGATGCGCCATGAGTCGTTATCACACTGCGGAATACTATTTGCCCCACGCATCACCGATGGTGCTGCTGGAAAGGGTGCTTGAGGTGGGTGAGGAGCACGCGCAGTGCGCGGTGACAGTCAGCCCTGACGGCGTATTGGCACCCTTTCTTGACGCACAGGGCGCGCTGCCTGGTTGGTACGGCATTGAGCTGATGGCGCAGGCCATCGGCGTCTGGAGCGGTTGGCATGGCAGGCAACATGCCCAATCGCCGCAGCTTGGCATGCTGCTCGGCGGGCGCGCTATTCACTGCGAACTGCCGGTATTTCCTGCCGGCAGCGAACTGCGGGTTAGCGTGCAGCAACTGCTGAAAGACGAAAAACTGGCCAGTTTCGAATGTGAAATCAGTATCGATAATGTGCGGGTCGCACAGGGCAGGCTGAATACCTATCAGCCTGATCAACAAGAAATAATCCAATTGACTACTTTAAGGGGAAACGCATGATGCGTTCCGTTTTAGTCACCGGCGCCAGTAAAGGGATCGGTCAGGCTATTGCCTGCCGCCTGGCTGCGGATGGCTTTTTGATCGTCGTTCACTATCACCGCGATAAAACCGGGGCAGAGTACACGCTGCAGCAAATTGCCACCGCCGGCGGGCAAGGGCGTTTGATTCAGTTTGATATCAGCAACCGCACCCAGTGCCGCGAGCAGCTTGAGCAAGATATTGAGGTTCACGGCGCCTATTACGGCGTGGTGAACAATGCGGGCATTACCCGCGATGGCGCTTTCCCGGCACTGAGCGAAGAGGACTGGGACGGGGTGATCCACACTAACCTCGACAGCTTCTACAATGTGCTTCACCCCTGCGTCATGCCGATGATTGGCCTGCGCAAAGGCGGGCGAATCATTGCGCTGTCGTCGGTTTCCGGCGTAATGGGTAACCGTGGACAGGTCAACTACAGCGCGGCCAAGGCCGGCGTAATCGGTGCCTGCAAGGCGCTGGCTGTCGAGTTGGCGAAACGCAAAATTACCGTTAACTGCATCGCCCCGGGCCTGATTGACACCGGCATGATTGACATGGAGCCGGCGGCGCTGATTGAAGCGATGCGCACGATCCCGCTCAAACGCATGGGCTCGGCGGAAGAGGTGGCCGGGCTGGCTAGTTATTTGATGTCAGATATTGCCGGCTATGTAACGCGGCAGGTCATTTCCATTAACGGAGGAATGGTATGACGCAGCGAGTGGTTGTGACCGGCATGGCGGGTGTTACCGCCTTCGGCAATAACTGGGCGGACGTGTCCCACCGGCTGAAGCAGGGGAAGAATGCGGTACGTTATATGGCGCCATGGGAAGAATATCAGGGGTTGAACACCCTCCTTGGCGCACCGATCGATGATTTCGTGCTGCCGGAGCATTATACGCGCAAGCGCATCCGTTCGATGGGGCGTGTTTCACTGCTGGCTACCCGTGCGACCGAACTGGCGCTTGAGCAGGCCGGGTTGCTGGGTGAGGCGGTGTTGACCAACGGCGAGACCGGCATCGCCTACGGCTCCTCTACCGGCAGCACCAAACCGGTCAGTGAGTTCGCCACCATGCTGACGGAAAAACACACCAACAATATCACCGGCACCACCTATGTGCAGATGATGCCGCATACCGCAGCGGTGAATACCGGCCTGTTTTTCGGCCTGCGGGGGCGGGTAATCCCGACTTCCAGCGCCTGTACTTCAGGCAGCCAGGCGATTGGCTACGCTTACGAGAGCATTCGCCACGGTTATCAGACGGTGATGGTGGCGGGTGGCGCCGAGGAACTGTGTCCTTCGGAAGCGGCGGTGTTCGATACATTGTTTGCGACCAGCCAGCAAAATGATCGTCCGGATCTGTCGCCGCGCCCGTTTGATCGTCAGCGCGACGGCCTGGTGATTGGCGAGGGGGCGGGAACCTTGATCCTTGAGTCGCTGGAGCATGCGCAGGCGCGCGGTGCCACAATTTACGGCGAGATTATCAGTTTTGCGACCAACTGCGATGCGGCGCATATTACCCAACCGCAGCGGGAAACCATGCAGATTTGCATGCAGCAGGCGCTGAAGGCCTCTGGGCTGGCGACCGGCGATATCGGCTACATCAGTGCTCACGGTACGGCGACCGATCGCGGCGATATAGCGGAAAGCCAGGCAACGGCGGCGATTTTCGGCAACCGCACGCCAATCTCCTCGCTGAAAAGCTATTTTGGCCATACGTTGGGTGCCTGCGGCGCGCTTGAAGCCTGGATGACGCTGGAGATGATGCGTGAAAGCCGCTTTGCGCCGACCATCAACCTCAGTGAACCGGACAGTGCCTGCGGCGATCTGGATTACATCATGGGCGAATATCGGCAAATTGATACCGAGTTTGTGCAATCGAACAACTTCGCGTTCGGTGGTATTAACACCTCGTTGATCCTGCGCCGCTGGGCGTAATTCCTTCAAGCCGGGGCGCTCGCTCCGGTTATTGTTGCCATTTAATCAAAAGTCTTATGCGCAATAGGGCGTTTTTGATCAACAAAACAGTTGCCATAATCCTCCCATATCGCATCAACATCCTAATGAGAGAATAACATTATGAGCATCCCTGCATTTGGTTTAGGCACTTTCCGTCTTCAGGATCAGGTCGTGATCGACTCGGTCAGCACTGCGCTGGAGTTGGGGTATCGCGCGATTGATACTGCGCAGATCTACGAAAACGAAGCGGCGGTGGGCCAGGCAATTGCCGCCAGCGGCATACCGCGTGACGAGTTGTTCATCACCACCAAGATTTGGATCGCCAATCTGGCGAAGGGCAAGTTGATCCCGAGCCTGCAAGAGAGCCTGAGCAAGCTGCAAACGGCCTACGTTGATTTGACGCTGATCCACTGGCCATCCCCCAATGGCGAAGTCCCCGTTGCCGAGTTTATGGCTGAGCTGCTGGAAGCCAAAAAACTGGGGCTGACGCGCCAAATCGGGGTGTCCAACTTCACCCTGGACCTGATGCAGCAGGCGATCGATGCCGTGGGCGCAGAGCAAATCGCGACTAACCAAATTGAGCTGTCTCCGTATCTGCAGAACCGTCAGGTGGTTGAGTTTGCTCAGCAGCACGGCATTGCCATCACTTCCTACATGACGCTGGCCTATGGCAAAGCGCTGCAGGATGAAACCATCAAGGCTATCGCGGCACGGCGCAACGCGACCCCTGCTCAGGTTATCCTGGCCTGGGCGCTGCAACTGGGTTACGCGGTGATCCCTTCTTCCACCCGACGTGAAAACCTGGCGAGCAACCTGCTGGCGCAGCAGTTGACGCTGACTGCGGAAGAAATGGCGGAAATGGCTACGCTGGAAAGCAATGGCCGTTTGGTTAGTCCGGAAGGCTTGGCGCCGAACTGGGATTAATGTTCCGGAACATGTGCATCAGGGCGCCCAAGGGGCGCCTTTTTTATTACGCCAGGCGTTCGCTGACAAAGTCGATAAAGCTGCGCAGGCGGTTGCTGACCGCACTGTCGCTGTAATACACCGCATTGATCGGCATCGCTACCGGCAGGGTCTCTTTCACCAAAATTGGCACCAGATTGCCGCGTTCGATATCCGCATCGATCATAAAATCCGACAGGCAGGCAATACCGTTACCGTGCAGGCACAGATGACGCTGGGTTTCACCACTGTTGGTGGTCAGCCCCGGTGTGATTTCCAGTTGACGGCCGTCGCCACAGGCCAGCGGCCAGCGGTTCAAGCTGGGCAGATCGTTAAAACCGATACAGCAATGCCGTTCCAGCGCCTCTACCGTCTGCGGCGTGCCGTACTGCGCCAGATAGGCGGGGGAGGCCAGCACGCGCCGATAGCTGGTCATCAGCTTACGCGCCTTCAGGGTGGAGTCGCTCAGTTCACCCACGCGGATGGCGATATCCACCTTACGTTCAATCAGGTTGATAAAGTTCTCTGACGACACCAGCGACAGCGACATCTCCGGGTAACGAGCCCTGAACTCCGCCACCAGCGGCGTCAATACGTGCAGTACCACCGGCGTAGCGGCGTCGATACGCAGCAGCCCCTGCGGGCGCTGGCGGCTTTCGATCAGCGCATTTTCTGCCGCCGCCATATCGCTCAGTACCTTCTGCACCTGGCGGAAATAGTTTTCCCCTTCCTGCGTCAGGCTGATTTGCCGCGTAGTGCGATTTAACAGCGTCACACCCAGCTTGGCTTCCAGTTTCTTGACTGTGCGGCTAACCACCGAGTTGGCCTGTTCCAGCCGCTCAGCCGCTCGGCTGAAACTGCCGCTTTCCACCACGGTGACAAAAGTGATCAACTCATCAGAATTGGCTTTCATTGTTGCTCCATTGGCAAAATTAATTTGAAACTTTGAGCATTTTTATCATTTAAGCATGAGCAGATAATAGCCGTCATCAACCTGCACGCTATTTGGAGTAAATAAACATGCCTCTCGCATTACTTGCATTGACCATCAGTGCCTTTGCTATCGGTACCACGGAGTTTGTGATAGTCGGCTTGATCCCGACCATCGCAGAGCAACTTGGCGTTACCGTGCCCTCGGCAGGGCTGTTGGTAACCATTTATGCTATCGGCGTAGCGATTGGCGCACCGGTACTGACGGCATTGACCGGCCGCGTGCCGCGCAAGCTGCTGCTGATCGGCCTCATGGTGCTGTTCACCCTCGGCAACTTGCTTGCCTGGCAGGCACCAGGCTATGAGTCGCTGGTGGTGGCCCGCCTGCTGACCGGCCTGGCGCATGGCGTATTCTTCTCAATCGGCTCTACTATCGCGACCGGCCTGGTGGCGAAAGAGAAAGCTGCCTCGGCGATCGCCATCATGTTCGGCGGCCTGACCGTGGCGCTGGTGACCGGAGTGCCGTTGGGGACCTTTATCGGTCAGCATTTCGGTTGGCGCGAAACCTTCCTGGCGGTGTCACTGATTGGCGCTCTTGCCACTGTGGCCAGCATCATTCTGGTACCGAACAATATCAAGAATCAGGCCAGCACCAGTATCGGCGAGCAGTTTAAAGTGCTGACCCATCCGCGTCTGTTGCTGATCTACGCCATCACCGCCCTCGGTTACGGCGGCGTGTTCACCACCTTTACCTTCCTGGCGCCCATGATGCAGGAACTGGCGGGTTTCTCCGCCCCGGCGGTGAGCTGGATCCTGCTTGCCTATGGCATCGCGGTGGCGATCGGTAACATTTGGGGGGGTAAACTGGCAGATCGTCATGGCGCGGTGCGGGCGCTGAGCTTTATCTTTGCCGCATTGGCCGTTCTGCTGCTGGTGTTTCAGTTCACTGCCGGCCACAGCATTGCCGCGTTGATAACGGTGATCGTCATGGGGGTGTTTGCCTTCGGCAATGTTCCGGGTTTGCAGGTGTATGTGGTGCAGAAAGCCGAGCAGTATACGCCGAACGCAGTGGATGTGGCTTCCGGCCTGAATATTGCGGCATTCAACGTGGGCATTGCGCTGGGGTCGGTGATTGGCGGCCAGACCGTTGCTACCCTGGGATTGGCGCAAACGCCGTGGATTGGCGCGCTGATCGTGCTGGTGGCCCTGTTGCTGGTTGGTCTTAGCGGGCGTCTGGATAAGAAGTACCAGCAGCAGCCTGCCTGATAGCTACGCATTCTCGTTATTCAGGCCCGCAGTTCATTTTGCGGGCCTTTTCGCATTTCTCACTCATCGCCGCTAACCTTTACATACATATACTGTCAGAACATTGAATTCCCTGTTTCACGCCCCTATAACTGAAAAGGATATACCCCGTAAAAGCCATGCTGTCAGGTGAGGGCAGGCGTATAATCGATTCATTGTTGGCGGGAATGTCACCGTCAGTTTCATCCTCATGGGAAATAGGCGAATAGCGTGCCGAAACGAACTTATGCAATGAGGTATGTTGCAGGCCAGCCAGTTGAGCGAATTTTCCCTGGTGCCATCAACCAGCCGCTGCCGCCCGGGGCCGCATTGCCCACGGCAGGCGCGTTGCGGGTGATGGTGTGGAATATCTTTAAACAGCAACGGGCAGACTGGCTCTCGGTGCTGAAAAACTATGGCAAGGATGCACAGCTGGTGCTGTTGCAAGAAGCGCAAACTACACCTGAACTGGTGAGCTTTGCCACTGCCAACTATCTGGCGGCCGATCAGGTGCCAGCATTTGCGCTGCCCCAACATCCTTCAGGCGTGATGACGCTGGCGGCGGCTCACCCGGTTTACTGCTGCCCGCTGCGTGAACGTGAACCGCTACTGCGGTTAGCCAAGTCGGCCTTGATTACCGTCTATCCGCTGTTTAACGGCCAACTGCTGATGGTGGTAAATATCCATGCGGTGAATTTTAGCTTGGGTGTGGACGTATACAGTAAGCAACTGGGGCCAATCGGTGAGCAAATTGCTAATCACCATGGGCCGGTGATCATGGCCGGGGATTTTAATGCCTGGAGCCGCAAACGAATCAATGCGCTGTATCAGTTCGCCAGCGATATGGCGCTGCGTGAGGTGAATTTCACAGACGATCACCGCCGCAAAGCCTTTGGCCGCCCGTTGGATTTCGTCTTCTATCGCAATATGGGGGTTGCGGAGGCATCCGTGCTGGTGACTAGTGCTTCGGATCACAACCCTCTGCTGGTGGAGTTTCATCCTGAGGCAGACAAGCCGCACTGGTAATGAACGCTCAGCATTCAGCCAATAAAAAAGCACCCCGTAGGGTGCTTTTTTTGTGCCGGAAATTTAGGTGTCCGGCGTCATTTTGTTGCTTACAAACAAGGTCAGTTTCAGACCGGGTTGCAGGCTGCTGCCTTTGCCGAGCGTTGAATTCCAACGCATCACGTCGGTAATATCGACGCGATGACGACGTGCAATACTGGCAAGCGAATCACCTTTACGAACCTGATAGGTGATACTGCTGTTACTGTCAGTGTTGCTGGCCACTTGCAGGGTTTGCCCAACTTTTAAAGCGCTCTTGGCACGCAAGTTGTTCCAACTCTGCAAATCGCTGGTTTTAATGTTCAACCGCTTGGCAATGCCCGATACTGTGTCGCCGGAGCGCACTTTATACGAGCTGCCACCAGACAAGCCGCTGTTCTTCGCCAACTGCGTCGTTGGCTGAGTCACTGCGATCTGGCCATCGGCCAGCGAGTCTTTCAGCTGATCGGCATTTCCTTTAGGAACCATAATGTAATGGGGCCCGTTGGGTGCCGTAACGCCTTTTTTGTAACCGGGGTTATAAGCTTTCATCTTGGTAATTGAAAGCCCAGCCATCTCAGCCGCCTGAGTTAACTGTATTTGCTGTCCGACATCAATACGAGCCAGTGCACGGGTGTTATCAGTCTTTGGCAGATTGATGCCGTACTGTTTGCTGTTTTTAATGATGTCGCTCAGCGCCAGCATTTTCGGGACATAAATTGACGTTTCACGCGGAAGCGACAATGCCCAGAAATTGGTTGGCTTACCCTGGCGTTTATTTGCCTTAACCGCTTGCATGACACGGCCTTCACCACTGTTATAAGCGGCAATGGTCAATAACCAGTCACCGTTAAACATGCGGTTCAAATACTGCATCATATCAAGCGCAGCAGTCGTCGAGGCCACGACATCGCGTCGCCCGTCATACCACTGGTTGTTTTTCAAACCATAATTACGACCCGTTTGCGGCACGATTTGCCATAGCCCTGCGGCGTTGGCACTTGACGTGGCGTGTGGGTCAAAAGCGCTCTCCACTATGGGTAGCAGTACCAGTTCCATCGGCATATTACGTTTCTTAATCTGCCCGACTATCCAGTACATGTACGGCTCTGCCCGTAATGTTACATCGTGGAGATAGCTCTTACTTTTTAGGTACTTTCTTTTTTGATCACGGATCCGGGAATTTTCCGGAACCTCCATCTTCAGCTCGTCGCTAATGAAGTTCCACAGGTTCTGTTGCGCGGCACCACTATTGTTATCTAGCCACCGCGCCGAGCTCGCTCGACCATTCGCTGTGTACTCTCCTGCTTCACCTTCTTGACCTGCCGAAGACAAACTCTGTGCATGCTGTTCTGGGGCCGGTGCATCCTGCCTGGATGACTGGCACCCCACTAGCAAGACTGAGGCGAGAAATATCGCTTTAGCCTTCATGTGTGTGTCAATATAGTTGCTTAAAAGACGAGCAATCATACTTTGCTTCGTCAAATAACACAACTAAAAGCTCAGAAGTTATCTTTCCTGAGGCGTAATTCGGAAAAAACCGAATGAAGATGGTCTGGTGGTGTATAAAAGCCTAATTTCTTTTGTAAATCAGTGTCATGGCATCGTAAAAATAGGTTAATTTTACGCTCTGTTTGTAGCCATGTAGGGACGCTGGGCTGGCCTTTTGCCCTTAATGCTTCGACTTGTTGTTGATATGTTTCAATCTCTCGATCTTCCGGCAAAATAGCCCGCGCAAACTTAAGATTTGAAAGAGTATATTCATGCGCGCAGCAAATTAAGGTGTTATCGGGAAGTTGCGCGAGTTGTTGAAATGCGTTGTACATTTGCTCGGCAGTTCCTTCAAACAGCCTGCCGCAGCCGGCAGAGAAAATCGTGTCTCCGCAGAACAGATAAGGCGCGCTATAGAATGCCACATGACCCAGCGTATGTCCGGGAACCGCGATAACGGCATATTGGCGGCCGTTGATTTCGATCGTTTCACCGTCATGAACGAGGTGATTTGCTCCCTTGTCGGCCGTTTCCTGCGGGCCGTAGACCTTCAAGCCAGGATAGCGCGCCGCAATTTGCGCTACGCCGCCGACGTGATCGTGATGATGGTGGGTCAGCAGAATGGCATCAGGCGTCAGATTCAGGCGTTCCAACGCGTCAAGCGCCGGCTGCGCTTCGCCGGGATCGACCAGGACGCAATGCCCTTGTTGGTTATCCAATAACCAAATGTAATTGTCCTGGAAGGCGGGAATGCTGATAAGATTCATGTTGGACCTCCTGTTGGCAACGGCTTGAAAGAAGATAATAAATCATGAAACCAGCCCATACTCTAGAAAAGCTCGCCGGCCCACAGTCTTGGGCGGAGATGCCGTGGGGGGAATACTATCGTGAGGCGCTCGAGCGGCAGTTGCAACCCTGGTGGTCGAAGCTGTTCGGTTTTCACCTGCTGAAACTCGGTAACCTCAGCGCCAGCCTGGCGACCGACAAGTGCGCCATTTCGCATCAGGTGAATGTGAGCTTGAAAGGGGAAAACCTGCAGGTGCTGGCGGATGCCTACCAGCTGCCGTTCGCCGCCAAATCGGTAGATGCCTGCCTGCTGGCGCATACGCTGTCTTATGCCGACGATCCGCACCGTATGCTGCGCGAAGTCGATCGCGTGTTGATTGACGACGGTTGGCTGGTGATCAGCAGTTTCAACCCGTTCAGCCTGTTGGGATTGGGCAAGCTGGTGCCCGGATTACGCCATCGTCAGCCCTATGTCAGCCGCATGTTTACCCAAATGCGCCTGTTGGACTGGCTCAGCCTGTTGAATTATGAAGTGCTGCATCAGGCGCGTTTTCATGTACTGCCGTGGCAGCGCAAAGGCGGGACGTTTTTAAGTACGCATTTGCCGGCGCTGGGGTGCATGAGCGTGATTGTCGCGCGCAAACGGACCTTGCCGTTGACGCCAACGCCGATGAAGGTAGGGGCCAGAAAACCGGCTCTCAGCCGCGCCGTAGGCGCGACCAAGAGTTACCGCAAGCTGCCTTAGCTTTCCGGTTTGTAACCCACGTCATCCTGCGTGGGGTTGCCGGCCGCATCGCGCGCCAGCACGTCGCAGCGTTCGTTCTCCGGGTGACCGGCGTGGCCTTTGACCCATTCCCACTTGATAGTATGGGTCTGAATAGCTAGGTCCAACCGTTGCCAAAGATCGACATTTTTGACCGGTTTCTTATCGGCTGTTTTCCAGCCACGCTTTTTCCAGTTATGGATCCAACTGGTAATGCCCTGGCGCACATACTGGCTGTCGGTGCTCAGCGTCACTTCACAAGGGGTGGTCAGGGCTTCGAGCGCGACAATCGCCGCCATCAGCTCCATGCGATTGTTGGTGGTCAGGCGGTAGCCCGCACTGAAGGTTTTCTCAACTTGCTTATAGCGCAGTATTGCGCCGTAACCACCGGGGCCCGGGTTGCCAAGGCAGGAGCCGTCGGTGAAAATTTCTACCTGTTTGAGCATCTCTGGTAGACTCTTCCTATCGGTTTTATAAAAGCCAAGTCTGACATAAACGAGCGCTGTGAGCACTGCAATATGATCTCTACAACCACCAGACAGATTGTCCTCGATACCGAAACCACCGGTATGAACAAACTCGGGGTGCATTACGAAGGCCACCGCATCATTGAAATTGGCGCAGTGGAAGTGATTAACCGTCGCCTGACCGGCCGCCACTATCACGTTTACGTCAAACCGGACCGGCTGGTGGATCCTGAAGCCTACGGGGTTCACGGCATCAGCGATGAGTTCCTGGCGGATAAACCCACGTTCGACCAAATCGCCGATGAGTTCATCGAGTTTATCCGCGGCGGTGAGTTAGTCATTCATAATGCGTCGTTCGACATCGGCTTTATGGATCACGAATTCCGCATGTTGCAGAAGGGGCTGCCGAAGACCGACACCTTCTGTACCATCACCGACAGCCTGTTGATGGCGCGCCGCCTGTTCCCGGGCAAGCGCAACAACCTTGACGCCCTGTGCGGCCGTTATGAGATAGACAACAGCAAGCGTACGCTGCACGGCGCATTGCTCGATGCCGAGATCCTGGCGGAAGTTTATCTGGCGATGACCGGCGGCCAGACGTCGATGGCGTTTCAGATGGAAGGCGACACGCAGCATAACGACTCGACGCAGGATATACAGCGGATTGTGCGTCCGGCGACGGCGATGAAAGTGGTCTATGCCAGCGATGCAGAAGTGGTGGCCCATGAGGCGCGACTGGATTTGGTGGCGAAAAAGGGCGGCAGTTGCCTGTGGCGTGCGGAAGCGGAATAACGGCGTTCCCGGCATGAAAACGCGCTTTTTAACCGCCTTAGCTGAAAAACTGCGCAAACGGTTAATTTCGTAAGAAAAAGGCATTGACGGAATAGAAGCCCAACCGTAATATGCGCCTCGTTCCTCTCGCAAGAGTTGAACGGCGCGGAGCGGTAGTTCAGTTGGTTAGAATACCTGCCTGTCACGCAGGGGGTCGCGGGTTCGAGCCCCGTCCGTTCCGCCAACATTAAGAAGCCCTGAGTTAGCAATAACTCAGGGCTTCGTTGTTTTTAATCTTTGCTCAACTGCCTTTTAGCAAAGGTCACTGACTGATTGGCTGCCCATTCGCGGCGGGCAATGATCCGATAGCATCCCCCACCCAGTGCGGCACCGATAAACCAGCTAAAGTTCGCCACCTCATGCAGGCTGGGCGTAAAGCTGATCGCCAACCCGATAATCACCGATGGCACCAGCGCCCAGATAGCGTTCGGGTTGAAACCGTTCTTATACCAATAACGTCCCCCCGGCGTAGCGTTGTACAAATCGTCGACGTGCAGTTCGCCGCGTTTGATGATGTAAAAATCCACCAGCAAAATGCCGAACAGCGGGCCTATAAAGGCCGCCAGCACGTCCAGCGTGTAGTGGATCAGCTCGGGTGACTGGAACAGGTTCCACGGCGTCAGCAGGAAAGAACCCACGGCGGCGATCATCCCGCCGGTGCGGAAGCTGATTTTCTGCGGTGAACAGTTGGAGAAATCAAACGCCGGTGACACAAAGTTGGCCACGATATTGATGCCTATGGTGGCGACAATCATGGTCAGCAGGCCAAGGGCCACGGCGATATCGCTGTCGAGACGGGTGACGGTTTCGATCGGATCGGTGATCAACTGACCGAACAGCGGCAGGGTGCCGGAAACGATCACTACGGTGACCAGCGAGAACAACAGGTAGTTGAACGGCAGGCCCCAGCGGTTGCCGCGCTGCACCTCGGCAAAGCTTTTGCCGTAGCGGGTAAAGTCGCCGAAATTCAGCAGCGGGCCGGAGAAATAAGACACCACCAGCGCAGTGGCGGTCAGCATCAGCCAGCCCTGTTCACCGGCGCTCAGGTTTTTGCTCGCCAGCGTGAGGGAAAGGTTGGAGAAACCGACGCGGTATACAATCCAGCCGGCCAACGCGAACATCACCACGTAAACCGCCGGTCCGGCGATATCGATAAAGCGCTTAATGGCCGCCATGCCGTGCCAGAACACCATCGCCTGCAACACCCACATGGTGATGTAACAACACCAGCCAAGCTGCGACAGGCCGAGGAAATGCGGCAGGGTCATCGGCTCCAGCGACGGGAAGAATTTCAGCAACGTCAGCATCAGCGCATTGGAAGCCAGATAGGTTTGTATACCGTACCAGGCGAAGGCGATCATCCCACGGATCACCGCCGGAATATTGGCGCCGAACACGCCAAACGCCTGGCGGCTCAGCACGGCGTAAGGCACGCCACCGAGTTGACTGGGTTTGGCGACCAGGTTGGCGCAAAACTGCACGATACAGATCCCCACCAGCAGGCAAATCAGTACCTGCCAGCTCGACAGACCGAGAGCGAAGAAGCTGGCGGCTACCACATAGCCGCCCATGCTGTGTACATCCGACATCCAGAAGGAAAAGATGTTGTACCAGCTCCAGTTCTGGTCGCGCGTTGGCGCCAGATCGTCGTTACACAGCTTTGGGCTGTAATTTTCATTAGGGTTTGGCATAAATCGTGCTCCTCTCAAGAACGTCACCCGGAGGTGGCTATCTGTTTTTTGGCAAAGATTGCTGAGAAGGCTTTTGCAGGATTCAGGCCAGATTGCTCTTTTTTGTATACAAAATATCTTAATCTTGTATACGATTTGATTCTCTAACGGTACAGGGAGCAGCAAAATGATCGGCACGACGATCGGCGCCAACACCGCGTGGCTCGGGCAACAAGCCACTTATTTCACTGAAGATAAAGACGATCATATTTACAACGAGCTGGTGAAGGCGATTGTCGAACACCGGCTGCTGCCCGGCAGTAAATTGCCGGAAGAGACGTTGGCGGAGACCTTTGGCGTCAGCCGCACCGGGATCCGGCGGGTGCTGCAGCGCCTTGCCGCAGTGCAGATGGTTACCCACCTGCCCAAGCGTGGTGCACAGGTGACAACGCCGGGGCCGGATGAGGCGGCGAACGTTTTCCAGACGCGCAAAATGCTGGAGTGCGCCAATTTGCCGCAGGTGATTGCCGCCTGTCGTGAAGAGCATCTGCTGGCGATGGAAGGCATCGTGGCGCAGGAACAGCAGGCGCACCGCGATCAGGACGGCGCGGCGGCCATTCGTCTGTCTGCCGCCTTTCACGTCCAATTACAGGCGATCGCCGGCAATAACGTACTGACCGAAATGGTTTCGCAGCTCACGCTGCGCTCATCACTGGTGATTGCCGTTTACGGCGCACCCTGGCAGCAGGGATGCCGTTGTCACGATCACAGCGATCTGCTGGCGCTGCTGCGCCGCAAGGACAGTACGGCGCTGGTGGAGCACATGGCCCGTCATTTTGACGATATTGTGGCGAACCTGAGATTTAATGACGGTGCGGATGAAACCCCTGATTTCGCCCGTATTTTTGCCAAGAGCGGTTTGCAGGAGCCTCTATGACAGCCGATTGCATCATCCAGGTTATCAATCCGAACACCAGCCGGGCCATGACGGCGACCATTGCCGGTGCTGCCCGCGCCGTGGCCGCGCCGGGCACCGAGATCCTGGCGGTTTGTCCGCAAGAGGGAGCGCCGTCGATAGAGGGCCATTTCGACGAAGCGATTGCCGCGATCGGTGTTCTGCAGCAGGTCAAACTCGGCCGCGAAGCCGGCGTCAGCGGCCATATCATTGCCTGTTTTGGCGATCCGGGCCTGCTGGCGGCGCGTGAGCTGGCAAGCCGGCCGGTGGTTGGCATCGCCGAGGCGGCCATGCATATGGCGACGCTGGTGGCGACGCGCTTTTCTATCGTCACCACGCTGCCGCGCACGCTGACCATTGCGCGCCACTTACTGCATCAATACGGGTTTGAGCACCACTGCGCCGCGCTGCACGCTATCGATCTGCCGGTGCTGACGCTGGAAGATGGCAGCGGCCTGGCTCAGCAGAAAGTACGCGAACAGTGCATTAAAGCAAAGCAACACGACGGCAGCGGGGCGATCGTGCTCGGCTGCGGCGGCATGGCCGATTTGGCTCGTGAACTGACGCAGGAGCTGGGGATCCCGGTGATCGACGGCGTCAGCGCTGCGGTGAAAATGATCGAATCGCTGCATGCGCTGGGCTTGAGCACCAGCAAGCACGGCGATCTGGATTTCCCGCTGGTCAAACCCTTGTCCGGCATGTTTGGCAGTTTTAACGGGTAATCGGCAGAGGGAAACAGCAATGAAAGAGTATGACTTCAATCAAGAGTATCCCCGCGATCTAATGGGCTATGGTGGCCGGCCGCCGCACGCCCGCTGGCCGGGGCAGGCGCGTATCGCAGTCCAGTTTGTCCTCAACTACGAAGAGGGTGCGGAAAACAACGTGCTGCATGGCGATGCCGGTTCCGAACAGTTCCTGTCCGATATCATTGGCGCGGCCAGCTACCCCGAACGACATATGTCGATGGAGTCGCTGTACGAGTACGGGTCACGCGCCGGGTTCTGGCGTATCCATAATGAGTTTCAGCGTCGTGGCCTGCCGTTAACGGTGTTTGGCGTAGCGATGGCGCTGGCGCGCAATCCGCTGGTGGTCGAGGCGATCAAAAACGCCAATTATGATGTGGTCAGTCACGGCTGGCGCTGGATCCACTATCAGAATATGGATGAAGCGGCCGAACGGCAGCATATGCAGCGGGCGCTCTCGGTACTGAGCGATCTGTTCGGCAAAGCGCCGCTCGGCTGGTATACCGGCCGCGACAGCCCGAACACCCGCAGGCTGGTGGTAGAACAAGGTGGTTTGCTGTACGACAGCGACTATTATGGCGACGATTTGCCGTTCTGGACCGAAGTACAGTGCGCCAATGGCGAAAAAAAACCGCATCTGATCGTGCCCTACACGCTTGAGGCCAACGATATGCGCTTTGCTTCGCCGCAGGGCTTTAATACCGGCGAGCAGTTCTATACTTACCTGAAAGACAGCTTTGACGTGCTGTATGCCGAAGGGGAAGCGTCGCCGAAGATGCTGTCGATCGGCATGCACTGCCGTTTACTGGGGCGTCCGGGCAAGTTTCGCGCGTTGCAGCGGTTCCTGGATTATGTCGAGCAGCACGATCGGGTCTGGGTGTGCCGGCGACAGGATATCGCCGAACATTGGGTGGCGCAGCACCCTTTTAAAAAATAACCCGTGCCGGCATGGCGGTACGGGTCGATTGATGTTGGGCGCCGTAGAGGCGCTCTTATCAGGATCAGAACAGCACTGAGTAGTTCAGACCAAAGGTGCGGCCACGGCCTTTATAGCTGTACAGCTCTGGTGAGCCGTAGGTTGGGCTGTAAAGGATCGGCGCGCGCTGGCCCCAGACGGTGGTGTAATTCTTGTCCAGCAGGTTTTCCACGCTGAAGCTGACTTTCCCCACCGGCAAAGCGTAGCTGCCGAGGAAGTCGAGGGTGTTGTAACCGTTGATTTTATTGCCGTCGGCATCCGAAACGTCGAACGTTTGCTGCGACTGCATGCGAAGATTCCAGTCGCCCGGAGCCCAATTGACGTAGGCGGTGGCTTTCGACGGGCTGGCGGTGTCGACGGTCAGCTTCTCCCACTTGCCGTCGGTTTTGGTTTCCGATTTGATCAGGTTAAAGGTGGTGCCGGTGCTCCATTCGCTGTTATCGAAGAAGTAATCCACCGCACCTTCCACCCCGTAAATCCGGCGTTTATCCGAATCCAGGTTGATGGTCATGTCGGTTTTGTTGATCGAGATGGTTTTATCCGACAGCGAGTAGTAGGCAGCGACCTGGGTACGCAAGTTATCGCCGGTGTAGCGCCAGCCCAACTCGTAGGCATTGACCTTGATGCCTTCCAGCTTGGAGTCGTTAACGTTGACGCTTTTCTGCAACTGATAATGCCCGTTGACCAGCTTATAAGTACCCGAACCGTAGTACTTCGCCAGATCCGGGATCTCAAAGCCTTGCGAGAAGTTGATCCATGCTTGCTGACGGTCGGTCAGGTGCGCCAGTAAACCGGCGTTGAACAAGGCGTTGTTGTAGTCGGTTTTGCCGCCCGGCACCGCATCGGCGGAGCTCGCCAGACCATTGGCGATCCCTTGTTGCTGCGCATAGCCGACAAAGTCGTCCACCTTGTTCTCGGTGTATTGATAACGTACGCCACCGCTGAGGGTAAACATCGGGTCGATGTCATAGCTGGCCTGCAGGAACGGTGCCAGGTTGGTGGTGGTATAGCCCGGATAGCGGCCGACGTTATAGGCATTTTCCAGCGTCATCCCGCCGGACTGCTGCGCTTTGGCCAGATTGAAGAACTGCTGGTTGGCGTTGAAGCTTTCATGCTCGGCGTCGACGCCGTAAGTCAGCGTCAGAGCGTCAATCGGCTTGCTGTTCAGCGTCAGTTTGCCGCCGTAAAAATCGGTCTTCTGCTGTGAGGCACCGATGCTGGTGACCTTGCCGCTAGCCAGCGTCGGGAACGGGTAGAAGGTCAGCGACTCGTCGCGATAATAGACCTGCGCCACCAAATCTTGTCCCCAGAAATCGGTGTTGGAATATTGCAGGTTAATCAGGTGACGTTCGGTGCCCGGTATACGGTCCGAATTCAGGTTGCTGCCGTTGGAGGCCTGGCCCGCACCGGTCACGGCCGAGAAATTTTGTCCCAGATACAGGCCGTGCTTGCCGTCTGACTCGCTGTTGAAATACTGCGTCGTCACCTGCAACTGCTGGTGATCGTCAATGTTAATGGTGCCGGTACCCATTACGTCGATGCGATCGGAATATTGCAGCCCGGTTTGGGTGTTATCAATCAACACCTCATTGCCTTTGCCGTCGTACCAGCCGCCGTAACGCTGATAGGAGACCGACAGGCGGCCCGAAGCGTTATCGTTGCCGCCGCTGACCGCCGCCGACACATTCTCGTCGTGATCGTTATGGCCGCCGAAACCGGTTTTTCCGCCCACCTGCAGCTCAACCTGTTTCTCTTTTTGCCCTTTCTTGGTGACGATGTTGATCAGGCCGCCGGTGCTGCCGCCGCCATACAGCGAGGTAGCGCCGGAAATCACCTCAATGTGCTCGATGTTGAACGGATCGATGGAGTCCAACTGGCGGCTGTCGCTGCGCGAAGAGTTCAAACGCACGCCGTCGATCATCACCATCATCGAACGGCCGCGCATGTTCATGCCGTAGTTGGTGCGGCCCTGACTGCTGACATCCATGCCTGGGATCAGTTGCGCCAGGATATCTTTGATTTCCTTGCCGCCCTGAACCTGTTGCTCAATTTCCTGGCTTTCAATCACCCAGGTGGTTTGCGCCATCTCTGCCACGCTACGGTGTGAGCGGCTGGCGGATACCACCATTTGATCTTCGCTTTTTTGTTCTTCTGCCCAGGCCGCCGGCGCAAGCATCGCCAGCAGGCAAGGGTTCAATACCCAAAGGTGTTTGCGTTTCATCGTTATTTTTCCAGTGTTCCCATTTTGGTGTGTAGTTAAAACTCGGTGTAATTGAGCATGACGTGTTCAGCGCGGGCCGGGGTGGCCGGTTGCTGACTGCGCCATTGGATCACCGCCGGGGTGGACGTTAAATCGAACTGGTCGCGTCCTAAAGCCCGGTTGAGAATGCGTGCCGACCGCCAGGCCATCAGGCTGAGCTGGGGTTCGGCGATACCGTGGCTGTGCATACCGGCGTTGACGGCAAACAGGCAGTTTTCCTGTGGGCCCTGCCACTCGAGTGTGAAGTCGGGGGCAACGCGGTATTGGTCATCGGCCGTGGTCAGCAGGCGCTCCGCCAGCGGGGCGAGGAATGCCGGGCGATCCTGCTGATAACCGGTGGCGAAGATCACCACATCGGTATCGAACGTTTCTTTGCCCTGATCGAGGTGGTGATGAGTCACCAACTGATAGCCGTTACCCTGAGCGTGGATCGCCGCCAGCGAACGGCTTGGCAGCAGATGCGCCCAGGGTTTTTCACGCAGCACTTCAAACTGGTGATACATCGCGCGGTAGATGGCCAGCAGCGAATCGCTGGTGATGCCGTCGGAGGTCATTTTCTGCTCGGTCAGCATGCGTTGCTTGGCGCTGTCGTTCAGGCCATAAAAGCTGTCGACGTAGTCCGGCGTGAAGTACTCGTTGGCGAACGCCGCTTCGTCCAGCGCATTGTAGTTATTGCGGCGCGAGATCCAGTTCAGCTGCGCCGGTTGGCCCCACTCGGCGCGGAAAATGTTCAGGAACAGATCGGCGCCGCTCTGGCCGCCGCCGACGATGGTGACGCGTTTGCCGGTCAGATCCGGGTTGCGCAAGGTCATCTCGCTGGCGTGGAAGCAGCGGTCGTTTTGCTCGGTAACGCAGTCCGGCAGTTTGATGCGCTTGCCGATGCCCAGGCAGACATGGCGCGCCCGGTAGGTAGCGCGCTGGGTGGTGACGACAAACTGGCGCTGCCGATCGTCAAAATCCACGCTCTGAATATCCTGGCTGAACTCGAGCGAACTCAGCCCGTTGGCGGCCCAGTCGAGGTAATCGGCGAACTCTTCGCGCGACACCGTACGCAGTTCGGTGGTCAGGAAACGGTAGAATTTCTTCCTTTTCACCAGGTAGTTAAGAAAGCTGTACGGATTGGTGGGCGACACCGCGCTGACCAAATCTTTCAGGAAGCTGGTCTGCATATGACAATCCGGCACCATCATGCCGGGGTGCCAGGAAAAGTGCGGTTTGCGCTCCAGGAATTTGCCGTTAAAGCCGGCAACTTCACTGCCGAGCGCGGCGATGCTGAGGTTGAAGGGGCCGATGCCGATGCCGATGAAATCCAGAGGCTGATTCATTGGGCAAACTCCTTGGTGACCAAATAAAGAGGGTTATCCAGATCCTGCAGATAGTTTGGCAACATGCGGCTGCCGCCATCCTGCTCCGAATAGGTGAGTTTCACCGGGTTGAGCACCACGCGAATAATTTGTGGTTTGAATAAATCAAAGAGGGCAAAGCGTTCTGCCATGTCCGGGTGTTGCGCCATGTAGCGCTCCAGCACCTGCGCCAGCAATTGATAGAAACGGGATTCACTGACCCCGCAGGCTTGCATCAGCGGCGAGATAAAACGCAGCACGGTGACGAAATGCCCGGTTTGCAAATCATGGATCAGATAGTCTGCGGACAGGCGCACGGTAACGTCCTTCACCACCTTCGGCAGTGAGGCCGCTTCCGGGAAGTCCTGATCCACCAGGCGCATATCGCCCTGGAAGTCTTTCAGCAGCACCCGTTGCGGCACATGGTCCTTCATCACCAGCGTGATGTTTTGGCCGTGGGCGATCAGGGCTACGCCGTAACGGCACATCAGGTGGTACATCGGTAGCACCACCCGGCTAAACATCTGTTGCAGCCAGGCCTCGGCGCTCAGGCCGGATCGGGCGATGTAAGCGCCGATCAGCGGCTGGCCGTGGTTATCGGTTTCCATCAGCGTCGCCATCAGAATGGCCTGCTCGCCGTCTCGCAGATAGCACGAAGGGTTCTCGCGCCAAATCACCCCCAGCATTTCCTGATAGCGATAGGGCGCTTTGGCCAGAGCCGCGTAGGTTTGGTGCGTCATATAGCCTGCGGCCGGCTCGCCGAGGATCTCGGCACCGCTGGCGCGCAGCGTACTGTCTTCGGCAAACACCTGCTGCAGCCAGCGGGAGGCGGCCGGCCCGGTGCTGATGTACTTGCCCGGAATGCCGCGGTAACACGAGGTGTTGTAAATGGTCAGCGGCAGCTTGATATCGAACGCTGAACGGCGGCTGACGTTGGTCAGGGTGCGTAATGATTGCTGCGCCAGATAGTTATCGCCGAACTCGCCCAGCTCGATCAGTTCTCCTTCGGCCAGTTGCGGCAGGAAGTGCAACGCGATCTTTTGCTGCCATTGCCACGGGTGCAACGGCACCGGGATCCAGTCATCGTTCAGCTTCAGTTCACGCCAGCGGCGGTCAAAGCGCTGGCGTTCAGCCGCTGTCATGGCGCTGTTGAGCAGGTTTTCCAGCGGGTAGTTATCGTCGGCACACCAGACAAAGCTGCCCCGTTTGGCCGCGACCCAGTGCAGACGGAACTGGCCCTGATATTCGGGCGCATATTGCTGCAACGCGGTCAGACCCCAGCCGCGACGGCCTTTGTTGAAGATAAACTTGGGATGGCCGGCCAGCAGGCATTGCAGCGCGTCGGCGTCCAGCGCAATCAAATCCTGCGCGCTCATGCCGTGACGGGCGGACAGCAGTTGCATATCACCGCGCAGCGTGGCGTACAGATCTTCCAGATGTTCGGCGATCTGCGCATCGTCCATCTTCAGCACTTGCGCCAACTGACGCAGCGTTTGGTCGGCCGCTAACGGCTGGCGATCGCAGGCCAGGCTGGCGGCGTCGATGTGTAACCAGCCCCAGATGCCGCGCTCGGCGCTGAAGGTATAACTGGCGTCGCCCAGTGCGATGCGCCATTGGCCGTCATGTTGTTCGGCGCATAGCGTGCGTTCGTATTCCAGCTCGGCCAAGATCTTGGCGATCATCTGGCGGTTAACCCGTTGCCAGTTGGCGTAATCAGTGGTGGTCATAAGCCGATCCCCCGGAAGAATTCATCGCGCTGATTCATGATCAGACGCGAACGCTTGTGCGGGAAATCGAACTCTTTCACGGTGTGGTAACCGGCGGCCGGCAGGTGGCGGAACAGGCGCTGGTTATCGGCGCGTGGCTCGGCGACCACCCGCGTGGTACGCGGTTCGTCCAGATACAGGTAATGGGTCAGGCCTCGCAACCAGCTGCGGATATAGTGCGCGCCACGGCGATCTTCCTCGCCGACCAGCATGTGCAGCCCGCGGTCGAACGGTTGCCAGCGGTAGTGGCGGCCAATGCGATCTTCCGGTGCCCAATAGACTTCGAAATAACCGAACGGGCGATCGTCGAAACACCCCAGCAACGGATAGCAGTAGCTGGAATCCAGCTGGCGTTGCAGGTAGGCCGCCTGCGTTTCCAGCGGGCCGCTCATTTCCCAGAAGGCATCGACGCGTGGCGAATTCATCCAACGGGTGAATTGCCCGGCATCGCGTTCTACTTCCGGCAGCCGGAAACTCAGGGTCTGTTTAAGCTGCGGATCGTAACGGCGATAGACCTCGCCATGGGGCCGCGTCGGGCGTTGCGGGTACCAGAGACTGCGTTCGGCGTCATACTGCATCTGGGCGGCGGCGCGGTTGCGTTCTGCACCCAGCCACAGCGGTAACTGATAAAATGTCTCGCGAGCCAGATAGTCGCCGCTTGCGAGCGCGAACAGCGCCTGAGCCTGCGGCTCTTCGCGCCATTGCGCATAGGGCAGCGTGATACCGCTCAACTGCGGTGCGGCTATCAGCAACTGGTCCAGCGCCTGTACCAGCCAGCCTTGCGGCAGCGAACCGGGATAGTGCAGCACCGCACTGCCGTCCAGGCCCAGCCCGAGTTGCAGCTCCTTTTCCAGCCGTTCACAGCGAAAGCCGCTGCCGGCATGCATCAGTTTGGCGTGCGGCATCATTGGGCGGCTCCCTGGCGCAGCGGATTGACGAAATCAAAGTAAATCACCGCCGGATCGACGATGGTATTTTCGTTGTGGTCGTGCAGGTAACAGAAGAAGTTGCCTTTGCAGTTCCAGTGGCTGCTGTCGAGCACGTAGTCCAGGCACAGGGTATTTTTGGCCGTGGCGCGCAGGCCGCTCAGCGCGTCGCGCACCCGAGCCATCAGGCTTTCTTCCGTGTCGAAACCGGCGGCAGCCAGCGCGGCGGTCACCGCCAGACTGGAGTTCACCAGCAGGTAGTAAGGGAAGTAGCGCAGCAATTGCTGTTCGCTGAAGCGGTTTTCCGCATCGGCTTCGCCAATCTCTTCCAGCCACGGCGCGGCATCGCGGGTAAAGCCACTGCCCTGGCAGTCGCGGTACAGCATGCCGATCGGCAGATCCTGCTGCATCTCCACCAGAATGTTTTGCTGGTGGGCCAGCAGCACCAGCCCGTAATCGGCTTCCGTGCTGAACAGCGGCAGCAATACCTGTTGGCAGTAGGCGTCCAGCCAGGCATGAGCAGCTTGTTGCAGCGGCAGATTCAGGCGGGCGGCCAGACGGCGCACTGCAGCGGCCAGCAGGCTGTCACCGCCATCCGGTGCCGCCTGCGTCAGCGTTACCAGCACGTTGGTTTGGCTATGCGGCTGGTCGAACAACAGGTTATCGCGCAGCGCCATCAGGCTTTCTTCCTGGACGGTGCCGTCCGCCGATCGCAGGCCGGCCCAGCCGTCTTCCTGCATCACGCGGAAGGTCGGATAGCGCGCTTGCAGCTCTTGCCAGCGCGGCGTTTGCGCCAGCCGGGCCAGGCGGATACCGCGTTTTACTTCTTTAACCGACAGGGTGCGCACCGAGTTGGTCAGGCGCACGCTGAGGGAGAATTTGATCATGTCGCGGTTGCCCGCGCTGTAAAGCGAGCGTGAGGAGCTGGTTGGCAGCCAGCGCTCGCCGGCTTCGCCCAGATCGCTCAGCAATCCCTGCACGGCGAGATCCTGGCACCATGTCTGTGTCAGCAGATGGTCGGCCTGCCACGGATGCATCGGCAGCAGCCACACGTCATCGGTAAAGTGTGCCAACAGCTGCGGCGCGCTTTCGGCGGCAAAACGTTGCAGGCGTTGTTGCAGCGTCAGGTTCAGGCTGTCCCCGCACAGGTAGCGCTTATCGACGGCAAACCAGCGCAGCGGGAAGCTGGCGGCAAAGTCCGGCAGGTAGCGGCGCGCCTGCTGCTCATCGAAGGGCTCATGGGATTTCGGCGCCGGGTGGAAGGCGTGGCCGACCAGCAGACCTTGCTCCGCCTGGGCAAAGTTCAGCGGCTTGTCGCGCAGTGAAGGCCAGTCCAGCCGGACATCAATGGCCTGGCGGGTATTATCATGACTTTCCAGCACACGCTGCCGGAAACGCGCTACGGCCTCATCGGACAGCTCACCTTTTATTGCCGGTTTCTCCAGCAGCAGGGTGACCAGTTGCGCCATGCTTAGCGCCACGCCAGCCCCATCGTCCTGCTGATGCAGATAAGCAGGGAAAAGGTACTGATGGTGTTGTGTGGGCGAGGTATGGCGTAAGGCAATGCGAATAGCCTGGGTAGATGAAAGCGGAATGTTGAGCTGCGGATACTGTGAGTGGTTGGTGGCTGGAACGATTTGCCAGTCCCGGGTTTCACGCATCAGTGCGTTGAGAAAACATTGGGCAGCCACGTCGGTCGCCGCGGTTTCAAACTGGAGAGTCATGATCCGATTTTCGCTAAGAATCAATTGAGAATGATTCTTATATCAATAATATTTATTGTTATCAATCATCCTATGATACAATTTTTCAATGATTCTTTCATAACCATATAATTTCATTAACGGTAACCTTACTTTTGATGAGTATTTCACCTCCCGCTAAATCACTCGCATCTGGGAATACGTCTCCTTCAAACTGGCCGTTGGCGCTGTGCGCCGGTCTGTTGGGCATCGGGCAAAACGGCCTGCTGGTGGCGTTGCCGGTGCTGGTCGGCATGACCCACTTGTCGCTTTCCGTCTGGGCCGGGCTATTGACGCTTGGCTCAATGCTGTTTCTGGTCGGCTCTCCCTGGTGGGGGCGACAGTCTGAAATTCGCGGCTGCAAGTTTGTCGTGACGATGGCGCTTGCCGGTTATTTGTTCAGCTTTGCTTTACTGGCGTTGGCCGTTTGGGGGCTGGCAGCCGGATGGCTTTCACCGATGGTGGGGCTGGGCGGCCTGATCCTGGCGCGCGTTATCTATGGGCTGACGGTGTCCGGCATGGTGCCCGCCAGCCAAACCTGGGCATTGCAGCGTGCCGGCTACGAACAGCGCATGTCGGCGCTGGCGACCATCAGCTCCGGGCTGAGCTGCGGGCGGTTGCTGGGCCCGCTGTGCGCCGCGCTGGCGTTGTCTCTCCATCCGATGGCTCCGCTGTGGCTGATGGCCATTGCGCCATTCATCGCCTTGCTGGTGGTGTGCCGCCAGCATAACGATCCGCCCTTGCCGCCGGTGGCGCAGCAGCAAAACCGCCTGCGTCTCACGATGGTGCCTTATCTGCTTTGCGCGCTGTTGCTGGCGGCATCGGTCAGCCTGATGCAGCTTGGCCTGGCGCCGCATCTGACCCGTTTGTTCAACCACTCTGCCACGACCGTCAGCCACCATGTGGCCGTATTGCTCAGCGTAGCGGCGGCCTGTACGCTGCTGGCGCAGTTCCTGGTGGTGCGTCCGCAGCGATTCAGCGCGCCGCAATTGCTGTTGATTGCGGCGGTATTGATGGTGACGGGATTAGGGTTGATGTGCGCCCAACCGCTGGCGCTGTTCTATCTCGGCTGCGCGCTGGCTTCCTTCGGGGCGGCGATGGCGACGCCAGGTTATCAGTTGATGCTGAACGATAAGTTATCCACCGGCAAAGGCGCCGGGGCCATCGCCACCAGCCATACGCTGGGCTACGGTCTGAGCGCGTTGATGGTGCCGGTGGTGGCAAGGTTTTATGGCGAGTCACAGCTGATTGCAGCGGCTCTGATGATGGCCGTCCTGCTGGGCGGTCTCAGCGGCTGGCTATGGTGCCGGCAGCGTATTCAGCTACATTCTGCGGGAGAGTAACAGGTATGTCCGGCGCATCAAGTTACCGAATTTTTGATATCACACTGAAAGTAAAAGAAAACGTATCGCCTTCCTTACTGCGCTGCGTTTTCGAAGGCCCGGATGTCCACCGCATGAAGCTGGAGGCACCGGATCAGCGCATCAAACTGCTGTTCCCGGCCGATGATGGCCAGATCCCACGGTTGGAAAACAGCGACGATTGGTATCGCCACTATATGGCGATCCCGAAAGAGCAGCGCCCGATTATGCGTACCTACACGCTGCGAGCGTTGCGCACTGAACACAATCAGATGGACGTCGAGTTTGTGCTGCATGGCGTGAACGGCCCGGCCTCCGCCTGGGCGACCCATGCCAAACCGGGGGATGCCCTCCAGGCGGTGGCCCCCAATGCGGATTTTGACGGCGACAGCGGCGGCTACGAGTGGGCGCCGCCGACGCATCTGAGGCAGGCGTTGTTGATTGCCGATGAAACGGCGGTGCCGGCGGCGATGGGCATTCTGGAACAACTCGCGCAGCAGGCCAACCCACCGCAGGTGCAGGCGTTCTTTGAGGTGCCGCTGGCGAGCGATTGCCTGAATATGGACCGCTTCCCGTTCGCCGAGGTGTATTGGTTGCCGCGTGACGTCGGGCATCAGCAGATGCACGGCACGCTGCTGGTGGAATCGGTGCGCCAGCGGGTGACCATTCCTGAATCGGCGCGTGCGCAAGCGCAGTCGTTGACGGAAAACAGCCTGGGCGGCGAACTGCTTTGGGAGCGCGCAGAGGGCGCGAAGGGTTTCTATGCCTGGGTGGCGGCGGAGTCTTCTGCGGTGAAGGCGCTGCGTCGTTACTTGATCGGCGAGCGCGATCTGGACCGCTCTACCGTTAACTTTATGGCTTACTGGTGTTGAGTCGCGGCATCAATACCCGGTTTCGCTTTGGTGGCGAATAGCCAAAATAACGGCGGTTACACCGTTACACCGTTAAACCGATACAGAACAAGATAACCGCTATTGCCGAAATCGATAGGCCACGTCCTGAATTCAGGTGCCATATCTTTAGTGGCTCATGGCGTCATGCTGTCCAATTTTTGCGCACGGTGACTTATTCTGCCATCAAACTCACGTGCGCGGCCACGATGCGCCAGCCGCAGGCCAGCTTGGCCCAGGTTTGCATCTGGCGGCCGACGCGTTCGCTGCCCGGGCGGCGAAATTCAGTGCTGGCAACCGCCATATCATCACCGTAGGTGGTAATGACGGTGTTCTCCAGGAGGCGATCCAACCCTTGCGACGGCCGTTGCCGACGGAAATCGCGGATCTGATCGATGCCGTACAGATTTTCCGTCGCGCCGTAGCGAACGGTACGCCCATCGTGCCAGAACAGCTCATCCAACACGTCAATGTCATTGCCGATCAGCGCCTGTTCATAGCGATAAAACGCGGCGTTCACCTCAGCCAGCACCGCCGGCCGGTCGATATATTCACTCTTCATTCATTAACCCTGTTTTGCCGGTAAGGAACAGCTCGCCACGCCGCGTTGCTCGAGCGCATAGGCGGCACGCAGCGCCAGATCTTCACGCCACGGCGGGGCGATAAGTTGCAGGCCGATGGGCAACCCCGAGGCCGTTTTCAGCGGCACCGTCACCACCGGCAGGCCAAGGAACGAAATCGGCTGCGTCAACATGCCCATGCTGGCGCGGATCGGCAGATCGGTGCCGTTGATGCGCATTGTTTCCTGACCCAGGCGGGTAGCGCTGCACGGCGTTGCCGGGGCGATGAGAATATCCCAGTGTTCAAACAGCGGCAGCACTTGCTGTTGGAAATGGGCGCGGAAGCGCTGCGCCTGCACATACCAGGCTGCGGGCAGCATGGCGCCTGCCAACAGTCGCTCACGCGACAGCGGCTCAAAGCGTTCCGGCTGGCTGCGCAACTGCGGCAGATAGTGATTGCCTCCCTCGGCGGCGCTGATAATAAACGCCGCCGAACGCGCCAGTTCAGCCTGCGGCAGCTCAACCTCGGCGCAGGCCTCCAGCGCCATCGCGACCTGTTGCACGGCGGCTTTGGCGTCGTCATTGCACCACTGCTGGAAATAACCTGCGAGCACTGCACAACGCAGCCCCTGCTGGCCGCGTGGAAGCAGCGATTCGGTTTGGGTGATCGGTTTTTCCGCCTGAAAGCGGTCTTCGATATCGGTTCCCTGCATCACGTCGTACACCGCCGCCAGATCCCGCACCCGGCGGGCGAAAGGCCCCACATGATCCAGGCTGGCGACAAAGGGTTGGCTGCCGCTGCGCGACAGGCGGCCGAAGGTCGGTTTCAGCCCGTAAATGCCGCACAGCGATGAGGGTACGCGGATCGAGCCGTTGGTGTCGCTGCCGAGCGAGAAGGTCACCAGCCCGGCGGCGACCGCGGCCGCCGAGCCGCCGGAAGATCCGCCGGCAATGCGCGTGGTGTCGTGCGGGTTGCGGGTTGCGCCGTAGTGGCTATTTTCGGTGGTAAAGCCGTAGGCGTAGGCATCCATGTTCAGCATGCCGGAGAGCAGCGCGCCTTGTGCCGCCAGTTTGCCCACTGCCCAGGCGTCTTGTTTGGCGGGCGCGCGGTCGCTGAACAGGCTGGCACCGGCCAGAGTGGTTTCGCCGGTGACGTCGAACAGGTTTTTCACCGCGTAGGGGATGGCTGCCAGGCTCGGCAAGGTTTGCCCCTTGGCGCGGATACGATCGAGGTGATCGGCTTCACTCAACATCCGCTCGCGGGTGATGTGGGTATAGGCGTTCAGTGAAGGGTTGAGCGTGTCGATATTTTCCAGCGTTTGCTGGGCTATCTCACGTGCGGAAATCGCCCCCTGTTTAAGGGCGGCGCGGATCTCGGCGATCGATAGTGCGCTTAATGGATTCATGCGCGATACACCCCGGCAATCTCCAGGCGTTGATCGAGCGGGAAGGTCATCAGCGGTTCCGCCATCGCGGCGATGCGGTTGAACTGAGTCAGCAGTTCCTGGCGGCGCGCGTCATCCATTTCCAGGACCAATATCGCCTCCATCTGGCTGATATAGGCCGCCCAGTCGGTGGCAGGCAGGTTGTTCATAGGTGTCCCCTGTTTAACATATGGCTAAAAGCCGGCGGCGCTGCCGTTGCTGCGCGGGTCAAAAGCGCCTTCCAGCATGCCGTTGGTATGACGAACGATGGCGCCGGCGTGGCCGACCGCCTCGCTGAAATCGGGCAGCAACTCCACCTCATGGCCGCGCCGGCGCAGATACTCCACGGTTTCTGCGCTGAAACGGCCCTCCAGCTTCAGGGAGTCCGAGCTTTCGCCCCAGGTGCGGCCGAGCAGCCAGCGCGGCGCGCTGATGGCCTGTTGCAGCGGTAACCCTTGCACCACGTGGCGGACAAATACCGCTGCCTGGGTTTGCGGCTGGCCGTCACCGCCCATTGACCCATAGACCAGGATACGCCCGTCATACAGGCGTGCGGCAGCCGGGTTAAGGGTGTGGAACGGCTGTTTGCCAGGCGCCAGCGCCAGCAGGTGGGTGGCATCCAGGCTGAATGATGCGCCGCGGTTTTGCCACAGCACGCCGCTGTGCGGCAGAACGACGCCGCTGCCGAATTCGTGATAAATGCTCTGAATAAAGGACACCGCCAGGCCGCTGCTGTCCATCACCCCCATCCAAACGGTGTCGCCCGGGCCTTTGCCTTTCCCCCAGGCGGCGGCCTGGTGGGGATTGATGCGTTTGGCCAACGCATTCAAATGTTCGGCTTCCAGCAGCGCCTGCGGATCCTGCGTCATATGGCGGGGATCGGTGATGAATTGATCGCGCAGGCCGAAAGCCAATTTGGTGGCCTCCACAATGCCGTGCACCACGGCGCCTTCGCTTTGGCCGGCGAGCGGCAGCCGATCGGTCAGCCCGAGGATAGCCAGCGACACCAGGCCCTGAGTGGGCGGCGTCAGGTTGAAGACTTCGCCTTTCTGATGCTCCAGCCGCAGCGGCGTGCGGCGGCGTGGCCGGTAATCCGCCAGATCCTGCGCGGTGAGCGGCATACCCAGCCGGGCCATATCTGCTGCCATGCTGTGCGCCAGTGGGCCGCGATAGAAGCTGTCCAACCCGTCTTCGGTCAGCGCTACCAGGGTATCTGCCAGTTGCGGCTGGCAGAAACGCTGGCCGGCGTGAGGGATTTCCCCGTGCGGCAGGTAAGTGCGGGCAAAATGTTCCAGTTCCGCCAATTCATGATACTTGCTGCGGGTGGCGGCTTCCTGCGAGGCGGTGACCGGGATGCCGTCCGCCGCATAGCGAATGGCATCGGCCAACAGGCGCGGCAGCGGTAACGGCTCATTGCCCAATTCGGCGGAGTAATCCAGCGCGGCTTGCCAGCCGCCGACGGTACCGGCTACGGTCAGCGCCGCCTTCGGCCCACGGTGCGGAATGTGGCTTTCACCGGCGTAGAAATCCAGCGTAGCCAGAGAACCGGCGGCACCGCTGGCGTCAATCGCGACCGGATCGCCCTGCGGCGGAACAATCAGCCAGAAACCGTCGCCGCCCAGGCCGTTCATGTGCGGGTAAACCACCGCGATAGTGGCGGCTGCGGCGACCATCGCCTCAATCGCATTACCGCCTTCGCGCAAGACCGCCAGCGCACTTTCGCTGGCGAGGTGATGCGGTGTGACCGCCATGCCCAATGGCGCGGTGTTGCTGTTAATCATTTCTTGGCCCTTTTTTGAGGTCAGCATCTGATTCAGTACAAGCAAGAGGCGTTCCATATTTTTTCGGGGGGCAATAATTGCTTGCCAGCGGGTGGATTGGCCGTGTTATGTTCCGCTGAAACGAACGTTACAGCCGGAGTGGCGATGAAGCAGATTGATGAACGCCTGCGCAGTGAATACCCACAGTTGACGCCGCAGGAACAGCGGGTGGCCGATTTTATCTTCGATCACTTCGATGACCTGATCAGCTACAACAGCGCCGAGCTGGCGCGCCTGAGCGGCGTTTCCAAGGCTACCGTCAGCCGTTTGTTCAAGCGACTGGGCTACCAAAGCTACCGCGAAATGCGCGACGAACTGCGTACCCTGCGCCAGAGCGGCATGCCGTTGACCGATAACCGCGATGCGGTGCAGGGCAACACCCTGCTGGCGCGCCACTACAAGCAGGAAATGGCCAATCTCACGCACTGGGTGAACCATATTGATGCAAACCAGTTCAACGCGGTGATCGCCGCGCTGGTCCAGGCGCGGCGGGTGGTGCTGATGGGGTTTCGCAACAGCTATCCGGTGGCGATGCACCTGCGTCAGCAACTGATGCAGGTGCGCGAAAATGTGTTGCTGGTGCCACAGCCTGGGCAGACGCTGGCCGAAGAACTGGTCGATCTGAGTACGCAGGATGTGGCGGTGGTGGTGGCATTTCGCCGTCGGCCGCGCCAGTTGCGGGCGTTGCTAACGCAATTGCAGGCCCAACAGGTGCCGACGCTGCTGGTGTGCGAACCACAGGCGCAGGCGTTGATCCCGCTGGCGAACTGGCATCTGGCGGCGCCGCTTGACAGCGTTTCCGCCTTTGACAGCTACTCCGCCGCCATGAGCCTGGCTAACCTGCTCAGTAACGCTTTGCTGCACGAGACGTTGGCGCAAGGGCGGCAGCGCATTCATCAGATCGCTGACCTGTATAATGATTTGGACGAGCTGGAACAGCGCTGATCTCAGCGCTATTTTGGTGCTTTTGCACTTTGATGGTGCGCTTTTTTCCCCATGTTATGCCTTTCCTCCGCCGCTGCAGCGGCAGGGGCAATCCCCTCCTGATGCCTTAAACTACGGGCAATAAAGCAGAACGCTCCCCGCGCAGCTGGTTGGCACATTAGTTGCAAAGTGATAATCAAAGAATCTTTTGTTTCATTACTTCACCATCGGGGATAATCTATGAACTTCAAGAAAATCGGGGTAGCGACATTGGGTGCGGTTTTGCTGATGGCGCAGGCCGCCTCGGCGATGGCGGATCAATTACAGGAAATCCAGCAGCGCGGCGTGCTGCGAGTGGCGGTGCCGCAGGACTTCCCGCCGTTTGGCTCCGTGGGAACCGATCTGCAGCCGCAGGGTTATGACATCGACATGGCGCATTATCTGGCCGACAAGATGAAACTTAAGTTGCAGTTGGTGCCGGTCACCAGCGCCAACCGCGTGCCTTATCTGCAAACCAACAAGGTTGATCTGGTGATCTCCAGTCTGGGCAAAAACCCGGAACGCGAGAAGACGATTGCGTTTAGCCGTGCCTATGCACCCTTCTTCCTCGGGGTCTTCGGGCCGAAAGAGGCGGCACTGGGTGATGCCGCACAGCTGGACGGCAAAACCGTCGGCGTGACGCGCGGTGCGGTCGAAGACATGGTACTGAGCGATACCGCACCGAAGGGCGCGCAGATCAAGCGCTATGAGGATAACAACACCACGCTGTCGGCCTACCTGTCCGGTCAGGTGCAGTACATCGCCACCGGTAACCTGGTGGTGAGCGCTATCGCGCGGCAGAACCCGACCAAAGCGCCGGTCGCCAAGTTTATGCTGAAAGACTCGCCGTGCTTCGTCGGCCTGCGCCTGGGTGAACCGGCGTTGAAAGCGAAAGTGGATGAGCTGATTGAACAGGCATTGAAGGACAACACCCTGAACGGCCTGTCGGAAAAATGGCTGAAAGCGCCGCTGCCGGCCAACCTTGGTGCATAACGGGAGCGCCTGATGACCTATCAGCTGAATTTTCCCGCTCTGTGGCCTTATATGCCCGAACTGCTGGCCGGTCTGCTGACCACCATCGAGTTGACGGCGTTGGCCACCCTGATGGGCGTCGCGCTGGGGATTTGCGGCGCGGCGATCCGCAGCGGCAAGGCTAACCTGCTTAGCCATATTTGGGGCATTTACGTCGAGGTAGTGCGCAATACGCCGTTTGTGGTGCAGCTGTTCTTCATCGTGTTCGGCCTGCCGAGCCTGGGCTGGAAACTGACTGCCGGGCAGGCGGCGCTGTTGGCGATGGTGATCAACCTGGGCGCCTACAGTACCGAAATCATTCGCGCCGGTATTCAGGTGACGCCGAAAGGCCAGTGGGAAGCCGGGCGAGTGCTGGGGTTCAGCCGCAGCCAGACGTTTCTGCGCATTGTGCTGCCGCCGTCGTTGCAGCGGATTTATCCGGCGCTGGTCAGTCAGTGCATTATCGTCATGCTGGGATCATCGGTGGTGTCGCAGGTGTCGTTCGAAGAATTGACCTTCGCCGCCAACCTGATCCAGTCGCGCACTTTCCTCAGTTTTGAGGTGTATCTGGTGACGACGCTGTTTTATCTGCTGTTATCGGTATTGATGCGCCAGCTGTTGCTGGCCGCCGGACGGCGCTTTTTGGGGAGCCAGGGCTGATGCTGACTTTTACCGACTGGGACATTGTGCGCAATCTGTTGCTGGCGGCGCGCTGGACGTTGCTGCTGTCGCTGACGGCGTTCTTCGGCGGTACTCTGGTGACGCTGCCGCTGTTATTGCTGCGCCTGAGCAAGCGCAAGTGGGCGATGCGTTTTGTCCGCTTCTATTCCGAGCTGTTTCAGGGCACGCCGCTGCTGATGCAGCTGTTCCTGGCGTTCTTCGGCCTGGCGCTGTTCGGCATCGACGTCAGCCCCTGGACTGCTGCCGCGCTGGCGCTGACACTGTTCACCAGCGCTTTTCTGGTGGATATCTGGTCCGGCAGCATCGCCGCCCTGCCGAAAGGGCAGTGGGAAGCGTCGCGTTGCCTGGGGCTGAGCTTTGGCCAGACCCTGATGCGGGTGATTGTGCCGCAGGCGGTGCGTATCGCCATCGCGCCCACCGTCGGGTTTTCGGTGCAGGTGATCAAGGGCACCGCGTTGGCGTCGATCATCGGTTTTATCGAGCTGACCAAGGCTGGCACCATGCTGAACAACGTCACTTATCAACCGTTTAAAGTATTTGGCCTGGTCGCGCTGGGCTATTTCCTGATGTGTTACCCGCTGTCGCGTTACAGCCATTATCTGGAGAAGAAATTCCATGCCGCTCATCACAATTAATCAGGTTCAGAAATATTACGGCCAGAACCATGTGCTGAAGGGCGTGGATCTGGATATCGACATGGGCCAGGTGATTTCGATTATCGGGCGCAGTGGTTCCGGCAAGAGCACGCTGTTGCGCTGTATCAATGGACTGGAAGGGTATCAGGAAGGCAGCATCAAATTGGGCGGGATGACCATTACCGACCGCGATTCGCAGGCGCGTGAAATCAGCCGCTCCATCGGCATGGTATTTCAGAACTTTAATTTGTTCCCGCACATGACCGCGCTGGAGAACGTGATGCTGGCGCCGCGCCGGGTGCTGAAAAAAAGCCCCGCCGAATGCCGCGAACTGGCTGAGGAGATGTTGAACAAGGTCGGACTGGGCGAGCGAATGCACTATTCACCGGCCAATCTTTCCGGCGGGCAGCAGCAGCGCGTGGCGATTGCTCGGGCGCTGGCGATGAATCCGAAGGTGCTGCTGTGCGATGAAATAACCTCGGCGCTGGATCCTGAGCTGGTGGGTGAGGTGCTGAAGGTGCTGGAGCAACTGGCCAAAGAGGGTATGACGCTGATTCTGGTGACCCATGAAATGAACTTTGCTCGCGAGGTCGGTGACCGGGTGGTGTTTATGCACCAGGGCAAGGTTTGGGAGCAGGGCGACAGCCGCACGCTGTTCGCTAATCCGCAAACGCAGGAATTAAAACAGTTTATCGCTTCGGTCCGTGGGTTGACAGAGGCCTGACCGGGGCGAATGGGATAATAACTTATTAAGTTGATAAGGAATGAGCATGTTAGATATCACCCAGTTCGATCAGATTAATCCGCCGGCTCGCCTGTTGATGGGGCCGGGGCCGATCAACGCCGATCCGCGCGTGCTGCGCGCCATGTCGAGCCAGCTGATCGGTCAGTACGATCCGGCGATGACCGGTTACATGAATCAGGTGATGGAGCTGTACCGTGCGCTGTTCCGCACCGAAAACCGCTGGACCATGCTGGTGGACGGCACTTCGCGTTCCGGTATTGAAGCCATGCTGATCTCCTCGATTCGCCCCGGCGACAAGGTGTTGGTGCCGGTGTTTGGCCGTTTCGGTCATCTGCTGTGCGAGATTGCCCGCCGCTGCCGTGCCGAGGTGCACACCATCGAGGTGCCCTGGGGCGAGGTGTTCAGCGCCGATCAGATTGAAGACGCGATCAAGAAGGTGCGCCCGCGCCTGCTGTTGACGGTGCAGGGCGATACGTCCACCACCCTGTTGCAGCCGCTGGAAGAATTGGGTGACATCTGCCGCCGTCACGGCGTGTTGTTCTACACCGACGCCACCGCCTCCTTCGCCGGCAACCCGCTGGAAACCGACGCCTGGGGGCTGGACGCGGTATCCGCCGGCCTGCAGAAATGCCTGGGCGGCCCGTCCGGCAGTTCGCCCGTTACCCTCAGTCCGCAGTTTGAAGAGATCGTCCGCCGTCGTAAATGCGTGGAGCAGGGCATTCGCACGGCTGACCATGCCGACGGCGATGACGAGATGATCTACTCCAACTATTTCGATCTCGGCATGATCATGGATTACTGGGGCCCGGAGCGGCTGAACCACCATACCGAAGCCACCAGCATGCTGTTCGCCGCACGCGAGTGCGCCCGGGTGATCCTGGAAGAAGGGCTGGAAAATACCATCGCCCGCCACAAACTGAACGGCGCGGCGATGCTGGCCGGCATTCAGGGGATGGGGCTGGCGGTGTTCGGCGATCTCGATAATCGCATGAACAACGTGCTGGGCGTGGTGATCCCGCAACAGGTTCACGGCGAGCAGGTGCGTCAGATGATGCTGAATGATTTCGCCATCGAGATCGGCACCTCGTTCGGCCCGCTACAGGGCAAGATCTGGCGTATCGGTACCATGGGTTACAACGCACGCAAAGACTGCGTGTTGCAGACCCTGACTGCGCTGGAGGCGGTACTGAACCGGCTGGGCTTCGCCAGCACGCAGGGCGAAGCCTTGCAGGCGGCCTGGAATACCTACGACGCCGGGATCCGCTGATGGCGGCGCTGTTAACCGCCCAGGAGGCGGAACAGGCGGCGGCTCGCGTTATGGCGCGCTGCGATGCGCTGGCGGCGATCAGCGCCACGCCGGGCCAGCTGACGCGGGTCTATCTGTCGTCGGAACATCGGCGCGCCAACCAACTGGTGGGCGACTGGATGCGTACCCTTGGCATGACTGTGCATCAGGACAGCGTCGGCAATATCTGCGGCCGTTACGAAGGCCAAACGCCAGGCGCACCGGCGCTGCTGCTGGGTTCGCATCTGGATACGGTGCGCAATGCCGGCCGCTATGACGGCATGCTCGGCGTACTGACCGCACTGGAAGTGGTGGCGCATCTGCATCGGCAGCAGCGGCGTTTGCCGGTGGCGGTGGAGGTGATTGGCTTCGCCGATGAAGAAGGCACCCGCTTTAGCGTTGCCTTATTGGGTAGCCGGGGTATCACCGGGCAGTGGCCTGCCGAGTGGCTGGAACGGACCGATGCCGAGGGGATCAGCATGGCGCAGGCGCTGCGCGAGTTTGGGCTGGATCCGGCGGCGGTGGGTGAGGCTAAGCGTGCGCAACGTGATATCTGCGGCTATCTGGAGCTGCATATTGAGCAGGGGCCTTGCCTGGAAGCGGCCGATTTGGCGCTGGGGGTGGTGACGGCAATCAACGGCGCTCGCCGGCTCAACTGCACCTTTACCGGCGAGGCGGGCCATGCGGGCACCGTGCCGATGGGGCAACGTAAAGACGCGCTGGCGGCGGCGGCAGAATGGATGGTGGCAGTCGAGGCGATCACCTCGGCCTGCGATCCGCATCTGGTGGCCACCGTTGGCCGAATCGAAAGCCTGCCGGGAGCGGTCAACGTCATCCCCGGCGAGGTAAAACTGTCGCTCGACGTGCGCGGCCCGGAGGATGGCCCTCTGGCCGAGCTGTTGGCGCAATTGCTGGCACAGGCTGAGGCGATCTGCGCGCGCCGGGGGTTGAGTTTTGCCAGCGAAGAGTTTTACCGCATAAATGCAACAGCCTGTGATGCAAATTTGCAACGGCGTTGGCAGGACGGCGTGATGCAGGTACAAGGCCGCAGCATGGCGCTGCCGAGCGGCGCCGGGCACGATGCGATAGCCGTGGCGGCCTGCTGGCCGGTGGGTATGCTGTTTGTGCGCTGCGACCGCGGTATCAGCCACCATCCGGCTGAGGCTGTCACTCACGCCGATGTGGCGTTGGCGATTCAGGCCTACTGCCAGACGGTTGTCAGTTGGGAGGAAGCCTGATGGATTTGCAAGCGTTTAACCGGCTGTCGCCGCTGGAAGTTGAGCGGTTGCTGCGCCCCTGCGTGGATATTCCGTCCTGGATCGCGGCGGTGATTGCCGCCCGGCCGTTCGCCGGCATTGATGCCGCACTGGCGTTTGCCCGGCAGGCGTCACAGCGCTGGCAGGAGGAGGACGTCAATCGGGCGTTGGCGCAGCATCCACGCATCGGTGAACGCGCCAACGGTGCTGGCCGCGAGGCGCAGTTTTCCCAACGAGAGCAGGCGGCGGTCAATACAGAGGACGCCGCGCTGACCGAAGCACTGCTGGCAGGCAATCGGCGTTATGAAGCGCGATTTGGTCAGGTGTTTCTGATCCGCGCCGCCTGCCGCGATGGCCAGGCTATATTGCGTGAGCTGGAGCGCCGGTTGAATAACCATGCGGAGCAGGAACGGCGGGAAACCGCCGAACAGCTGCGCGAAATCGTGATGCTGCGTTTTAAGGAGTTACTGAGCGATGAGTAATATCAGCACCCATATTCTGGACACTTCACTCGGTAAACCCGCGGCAGACGTGCGGGTGTGGCTGGAGAGAGAGCACGACGGGCAGTGGCGGATGCAGGCCGAAAGCCATACCGATGCAGACGGCCGCGCGCGCGACCTGACGCCGGATGGCCTGACCGCCGGACATTACCGTCTGTATGCCGATCTCGGCGGCTATTTTGCCGCAGGCCGGCGTGACACGCTGTACGCCACGGCGATTATCGATTTTGTCGTCGGCGATGCGGCACAGCATTACCATTTACCGCTGTTAATCAGCCCCTATTCGTACTCGACCTACCGCGGCAGTTGATCTGATCCACTGACGTACCCTCGGGCGCGGCGTACCGCGCTCCCGGATTCAATCACCCAGTAAATGGGGGAAATATGGCTCTGTCTCAGGATAAGGGTGCGGCCTCGTGCTGCCCGGAAGATGAAAAACTGCCGCTGGGAAAAACCTTTGCTTTCGGCCTGCAGCATATTTTAACCATGTACGGTGGAATTATCGCGCCGCCCTTGATCATCGGTTCGGCGGCGGGTTTAGGCGCGCCGCAGATTGGCATGCTGGTGACGGCGGCGCTGTTTGTCAGCGGGCTGGCGACGTTGCTGCAAACCCTCGGTCTGCCCGGTCTGGGTTCACGCCTGCCGCTGGTGCAGGGCGTTTCCTTCGCCGGGGTGGCGACCATGGTGACCATCGTGACCGGGGACGGCGGGCTGCCTGCGGTATTCGGTGCGGTGATCGCCGCCTCGCTGGCGGGGCTGTTGATCGCGCCGTTTTTCTCGCAAATTATCCGCTTCTTCCCGCCGGTGGTGACCGGCACCGTGGTGACGGTGATCGGTCTGTCGTTGATGCCGGTGGCGGTGCGCTGGGCGATGGGCGGCAACGCCAAGGCGGCGGATTGGGGGGCGACCGGGAATATTGGCTTGGCCGCTTTCACGCTGGCGGTCATTTTGTTGCTCAATAAGATCGGTTCCCCGACGTTGAAGCGGTTGTCGGTACTGCTGGCGATGGCCGTAGGCTGCGTAGCGGCGGCGCTGGCGGGGAAAGTGAGCTTTGCCGCCGTGGGCAACGGGCCGTGGCTGGCCTTCCCCGAACCTTTCGCCTACGGTTGGCCAACCTTCGAGCTGAGCGCGATCCTGTCCATGCTGTTGATCGTACTGGTGCTGTTGACGGAAACCACCGCCGGGCTGATGGCGGTGGGGGAAATTGTGGGTTCGCCGGTCAATTCGCGTCGTATCGCCAAGGGGCTGCGCGCCGATATGCTCTCCAGTGCGCTTTCGCCGGTATTTAACTCATTCCCGCAAAGTTCGTTTGCCCAGAATATCGGCCTGGTGGCAATCACCGGCGTGAAAAGCCGTTTTGTGGTCAGTGCCGGGGGCGCCATTCTGGTGCTGCTGGGGGTGTTGCCGGTTCTCGGGCGGCTGGTGGCCTGCATTCCGCCGCCGGTATTGGGCGGCGCCGGCGTGGTGCTGTTCGGTTCGGTGGCCGCCAGCGGCATTCGCACTCTGGCGAAGGTGGAGTATAAGGACAACATGAATCTGGTGGTGGTGGCGACGGCGATTGCCTTCGGCATGATCCCGATTGTGATGCCGACTTTTTACGATCAGTTCCCGAATTGGGTCCGCACCTTGCTGCATTCAGGTATCAGCGCGTCGTGTCTGGCGGCGTTGCTACTGAATCTGTTGTTCAACCGAATCGATATGGTGGAGAAAAATGCGACGGAAGAGGAGCTTTCCTGAGGAGAGCGGGCGCAGCGGACTGCGCCCGGAAGGATCAATGGATCAATCGTGCCGCAGGAAGCTGTCGGCATCGCGCCAGGCCGGAAAAGCGCTGCGGTAGCTCTGCAGGTTTTCCAGCGACAGTTCTGCGTCCAGCCTTGCGGCGGCGCCCGGTTCCGCCTGCGCCAGCGTTTCCCCCTGCGGGCTGATGATCAGGCTGTCGCCGCTGTAGTTCAGCCCGTTGCCGTCTTCGCCAACGCGGTTGCAGCCGGCCACGTAGACCTGATTCTCAATGGCGCGCGCGGCCAGCAGCGTTTGCCAGTGTTTGCTGCGCGGCGCCGGCCAGTTGGCGACGTACAGCGCCAGATCGTAATCCTGCTGATAGCGGGACCACACCGGGAAGCGCAGGTCGTAACAGATCTGCGGCAGAATGCGCCAGCCGCGCCACTCGAAAATCTCGCGTTTTTTACCGGCGCGGTAATGCAGATGCTCGCCGGCCATGCGGAACAGGTGGCGCTTATCGTAAGCATGCACCCGGCCGTGAGGTTCGACCAACAGGAAACGGTTGACCGCGCCCTCGGCAGTTTTCAGCGCCACGCTGCCGCCGACCAGGGCGTTGCTTTTGCTGGCCCAGCCGTGCAGCCAGGCGATCACCTGTTGTTCCGGCAGCGCACTTTCCCCGGCGTCCATCGCGAAGCCGGTGGTGAACATTTCCGGCAGAACGATCAGATCTCGGCCGGTCAGCGGTGCCAGCAGCTCATCGAAATGGCGCAGGTTGGCTTCGCCGTCGCGCCAGACCAGCGGTTGCTGCAACAGGGTAATTTTTAAAGTCGACATAACCGCTCCGCAGCCGCATCCAGCGTGGCATCCTGTTTAGCGAAGCACAGCCGGATCAATTTATGAGGGAAAGGATCTGCACAGAAGACCGACAGCGGAATGGCCGCCACGCCCACGTGCTCAGTTAACCAATGACAGAAAGCGACGTCATCCAAATCGGAGACCGCGCTGTAATCCGCCAGCAAGAAGTATGTACCTTCACAGGGTAAAATTTCCAGTCGGCTGTTTGACAGCGCCTGCACAAAGCGATCGCGCTTGGCGCGGTAAAACGCCGACAACTGTTGCCAATGCACCGGCTCGCTGCGCAGCATATCCGCCAGCGCCAGCTGTGCCGGGGTGTTGACCGAGAAAGTCAGGTATTGATGCACTTTACGTACTTCGGCGCTCAGCGCGGCGGGGGCCACGCAGTAACCTACTTTCCAACCCGTCATGTGGAAGGTTTTGCCGAAAGAAGATACCGCAATGGCGCGTTGCCGCAGTTGAGGATGGGCCAGCACGCTGGCATGGCCGCCCTGGGCAAAGCAAATATGCTCATACACTTCGTCGCTCAGCACATAGATTTCGTGATCGCTAATGGCGTGCCACAGCTGTTGCATATCTTCTGCCTGCCAGGTGGTGGCAGACGGGTTGTGCGGCGTATTGAGGATCACCAACCGGGTACGCGGCGAAAGCAATTCGGCAAACTGCTGCCAGTCCACGCCGAATGCAGGCGGCTGTAGCGCAATGCGCTTCAATGTGCCGCCGGACAGCGTGACCGCCGGCGCATAGCTGTCGTAGCTCGGGTCGAAACAAATCACTTCATCGCCGGGGCGCACCAAGGCGCTGATGGCTGCGAACAGCGCTTCAGTGGCGCCGGCCGTCACCGTGACTTCGCTGGCGGCGTCCGGCAGCCAGCCGTACAGCCCGGCAGTTTTCTCGGCGATGGCTTCGCGCAATGGCGCAACACCGGTCATGGGGGCATATTGGTTGGCCCCCTGGTTGACGTGCCAGGCCAGGCGATCTTTCAGATAATCCGGGCCATCGAAATCGGGGAAGCCCTGCGACAGGTTGATCGCCTGATACTGCGCCGCCAGCGCACTCATCTGCGTGAAAATGGTGGTGCCCAGAGCGGGCAATTTACTGTCGGGAATCAATGCTGACGTGCTCATAGCAGGCTAATACTCCTGGCGCTTAGGTTGCCGTCAATATAACACGATGTTAGTATTTGGCAATCAAGACGCTTAGATGGCTAAATGAAGAAAAGATCTAACGATATAAGCAAATCATTCTAAGCTTCACCTGCTGGACGACCTTACTGACCGGGAAAAATAATGACAGAAAATCCGCAACTTACAGCGCTATTGGCTGCCTGCCACTGGATTGGCGAAAAGGGCTGGTGCCCGGCGACCGGCGGCAATATGTCGCTGCGTCTCGACGATCAACGTTGCCTAGTCACCGAGTCCGGCAAGGATAAGGGCAGCCTGACCGACGCGGACTTCCTGCTGGTGGAAACGGCGAACAATCATGTGCCGAGTGGCCGCACGCCTTCGGCGGAAACCGGCTTGCATACCCTGATTTACCGGCTGTACCCGCAGATTGGTGCGGTGCTGCACACTCATTCGGTGAATGCGACCGTACTGTCGCGCGTTGAACGCAGCGATGGGCTGGTATTGCAGGGCTATGAAATGCAAAAATCGCTCGGCGGCCAGAGCAGCCATCTGGACAGCGTGATGATTCCCATTTTCGATAACGATCAGGATATTCTGCGGCTTGCGGCGCGCGTGGCGGCTTATACCGAAGTGACGCCGCTGCAGTACGGTTTTCTGGTTCGTGGACACGGCCTGTATTGCTGGGGTCGCCAGGTCGCGGAAGCCCGTCGTCACCTTGAAGGGCTGGAATTCCTGTTCCAGTGCGAACTGCAACGCCGTTTACTGGAGGCTAAATGATCCGCGCCATCGTCACCGATATTGAAGGCACCACCAGCGATATTCGCTTCGTGCATCAGGTGTTGTTTCCTTATGCGCGCGAGCGGCTGGCGGAGTTTCTCTGTCAGCACGCTGCCGATGCCGAAGTGGCCGCACCGCTGGCCGCGCTGCGGCAGGAGATTGACCAGCCGCAGGCAGACATTGAGCAACTGATTGCCGCGCTGTACCGTTTTATGGATGAAGATCGCAAATCCACCGCGCTGAAGGCGCTGCAGGGCATCATTTGGCGCAGCGGCTACCAGAACGGTGATTTTCGCGGTCATCTGTACCCGGAAGTGGCTGGGCAACTGGCTGCCTGGCAGCAGCAAGGGTTGACACTGTACGTCTACTCTTCCGGCTCGGTGGAGGCGCAAAAGCTGCTGTTCGGCTACAGCGAGGCCGGGGATTTGCAGCCGCTGTTCAGCGGCTATTTCGATACCCACGTCGGTGCCAAGCGTGAAACCGCTTCGTACCGAAATATTGCCGCTGAAATCGGTATCGCACCCGACGAGCTGTTGTTCCTTTCCGATATTCATCAAGAGCTGGACGCCGCACGCGCCGCAGGCTGGCGCACTTGCCAGTTGATCCGCGACGACGCCGATGCGCAGAGTCGGCACCCGCAGGTTAACCGTTTTGATCAGATCGATTTAGGGGAGTTTGCCTCATGAGTGGATTGACCATTTTCAGCGATAAAGAGCCGCAGCAGCCAATATGGCAAAGCCAGGATGCCGAGGCCATTCAACGGCAACTGACGCAAATTGGCGTGCGCTTCGAGCGCTGGCAGGCGGATCGCGAACTGGGTGAAAACCCGGAGCCGGCGGCGGTGATTGCCGCCTATCAGCACGAGATTGATCGGCTGGTGGCGGAGAAGGGGTATCAGAGCTGGGATGTGATCAGCATGCGTCCGGATAATGCGCAACGCGAAGTCTTGCGCAGCAAATTTCTTTCCGAACATACGCACGGCGAAGATGAGGTGCGCTTCTTTGTGGCCGGCGCAGGGCTGTTCTGCCTGCATCTGGATGGCAAGATCTTCCAGATCCTGTGCGAGAAGAACGATCTGATCTCGGTACCGGCCAATACCCGTCACTGGTTCGATATGGGGTCGGCGCCCAACTTTACCGCGATCCGCGTCTTCGATAATCCGGAGGGGTGGGTCGCGCATTTCACCGGCGACAGGATCGCCGATGCCTATCCGCGCCTGGATTAACATTTAACGGGGCGGCTCTCGCGCCCCGTGATTAATTACCCCAGCGCCCGCTGGAAAATCCCGTCATTGACCTGTTGCGGCGTAATTACGCCGCTGTCGAACACCCAACCGCTAATCAGCGCCGCAGGCGTCACGTCAAACGCCGGGTTATAAACCGGGGCATCGGCAGGCGCCCACTGGCATGATCCGAAACTGCCGGAGACGCCGGTCACTTCAGTTGCGGCCCGTTGCTCAATCGGGATGGCTGCGCCGTTCGGGCAGTGCGGATCGTGGGTGGTGTGCGGGGCGGCCACGTAGAACGGAATGCGGTGATAGTGCGCCAACACCGCCAGGCTGTAAGTGCCAATCTTGTTGGCGACGTCGCCGTTGGCGGCAATGCGGTCTGCGCCAACCCACACGGCATCTACCTGGCCCTGCGCCATCAGGCTGGCGGCCATCGAATCGCAAATCAGCCGGTAGGGAATGCCGAGCTCACCCAGTTCCCAGGCGGTAAGGCGGCCGCCTTGCAGCAACGGACGGGTTTCGTCGACCCACACCTGTTGTACTTTCCCTTGCTGATGGGCGCGCAACAGCACCCCGATAGCCGTGCCGATACCGGCGGTCGCTAGACCACCGGTATTGCAATGAGTCAGCAGGCGGCTGCCGGGTTGCACCAGTTCCGCGCCATGATCGGCGATCCGATCGCACAACTGACGGTCCTCTTCCACCAATCGCAACGCTTCTTCCACCATCGCAGGCACCCACTGCGGTTGTGCCAGAGCCTGCTTCATGCGGTCCAGATTATTCATCAGATTAACCGCTGTCGGGCGCGAGGCGCGTAAGGTGGCCAACGCTTGCTCCAGTTCTTCACGCGGTAGACCGCGTTCCGCCAGCAGCGCCAGCAACAGGCTGGCGGACAGGCCGATCAGCGGTGCGCCCCGTACCCGTAAGGTGAGGATGTGATCGACCAACTCCTCCACGGTGTCACATTGGCGCCACTGTTTTTCCTGCGGTAAAGCCTGCTGATCGAGGATCCAAAGTCGGTTGTCACTCAGGGTCAAACTGGTGGTGTTAAGCGATTGCATCGGCAGTTAAATCCTTGTTGCGTTGTTATTGCATCTGAAAAGGTATTCTGCCAACATGCCATACGGATGTATAGACGTCCAAATGCTTTTACGTCTAAAAAATAACGTCGCTGTGTCAGTGAGAAAAATCAGAGGGGTTGGGAATGTCGCTTTATCGTACGTTTACTGCTGCCGATGCCGTTGAATATGCTCGCCAATACGGGCAGTTGGCCGATCCGCAGGCGCTGGTGAGCGCTGACGAGATTGGTGACGGCAACCTGAACCTGGTGTTCAAAATCCGCGATCGCGACGGCGTAAGCCGGGTGATCGTCAAACAGGCGTTGCCGTACGTACGCTGCGTGGGCGAATCCTGGCCGCTGACCCTGGATCGGGCGCGCATTGAAGCGGAAACCCTGTTGATCCACGGCGGCGTTTGCCCACGGCATACGGTGAAGGTGCTGCATCACGATCCTGAATTGGCGGTGATGGTGCAGGAGGATCTTTCCGATCACCACATCTGGCGCAACGAGCTGATCAAAGGCCACTATTACCCGTTGGCGGCCGGACAATTGGCGGAATATCTGGCGCAAACCCTGTTTCATACCTCCGATTTTTACCAGACGGCGCAAGAAAAAAAGGCCGAGGTCAGCCGCTTCACCAACCCTGAGCTATGCCAGATCACCGAAGATCTGTTCTTTACCGATCCCTATATCGATCACGAACGCAACCAGTTCGACGAGGCGTTGCTGCCGCAGGTGCGATCGCTGCGTGACGATACCGCGCTGAGGCTGGCCGTGGCCGGGCTGAAACACCGTTTCCTCAGTAAAGCGGAAGCGCTGCTGCACGGCGATATTCACAGCGGCTCTATTTTTGTTGCGGAAGGCAAGCTGAAGGCGATAGATGCCGAGTTTGGTTTCTATGGCCCGATAGGTTTTGACGTCGGCAGCGCGTTGGGTAACCTGTTGCTGAATTACTGCGGTCTGCCTGGCCTGTTAGGGCCGCGCGATGCCGCTGCCGGGCGGGAGCAGCGCCTGCAGGACGTGCGTGAACTCTGGCTGATTTTTGCCGATCGCTTCCTGGCATTGTGCCACCAACAGACCCGTGAGATAGCGCTGGCGGTGCCGGGCTATGCCGAACAATTCCTGCAGCAGGTGTGGACCGATGCCATAGGTTACTGCGGCAGCGAGCTGATTCGCCGCACTATCGGCCTGGCACACGTCGCCGATCTGGACAGCATCAGCGATGCCGAAATGCGCGCCGAATGCCAGCGCAGCGCCCTGAGCCTGGGCCGTGCGCTGATCGTCAACGCGGCGCAGATTGAGCATATCGACGCACTGCTGGCGCGTATCCGCCAGAACGGCTAGGCGTTGTTTGGGCACCGCCGGTAGGAAGAGGGTGCTCATGGATCCTCTGTTTAACAACCAACGGGCGGGGCGAACCCCGCCGTTGGGTTGCCTTACCCTTCGGATTCGTAAGCCAAAATGGCCGCAACCTCCGTGTCTCCCAGTTTGATGCGCAGTTCACATAGCGAACCGCGGGTGATCAACATGAACGCAATCAGCGTCATGCAGATAATCATCAGCCTTAGAATGACCCGTTCTTGCTGCATTTCTGACCTCCTTATCCTTGCCTTCCGGCGGGTAAGAGGCTAACCTGATGTTGCTTAGACATTCAGAGTGGCCTCGGGTTGATAATATCGACTCGGGGCCTTTCTCTTTCTACCCTTCGTCTTTCAAGCTGCAGCGTTGTTGGCTGCAACATGAAATCCATTGGGTTAATCCGTTGCTTATGCCCCGGAAAGAAAGATCCAGAGCACCCGCTACGCAGTCTATCCGATTATTCCCGAAGTTAAATTAGTCGTTCTGGCAAGGCTGCGAGCTGCTGCGCATTTTGCTGCGGCACAAAAAGAAAAAGGGGCGATAATCATCGCCCCTGGGTGAACGGGAGTAACGCTGTTACGCCGCTTCGGTGTGCTGCTGGCGTTTAGACGGCGCTACCGGCTTTTCCGGCTTGTTGGCCGCCAGCGCATCCGGCTCGAAGTCATCTACGTTGATGGAACGCAGGCGGCTCTCTTCGGCTTTCACCAGGATCTTCGCTTCATCGGCGCTGATCTTGCCTTCTTCCAGCGCACGCTGTGCCAGGCGATCCAAACGGGTAAACGGCAGATTTTTGCCGCTTTCCTTGCACAGGCGCAGGTGAATCGGCTCGGCGGCAATGACGTCAGCCAGTGCGGCTTCCAACAGGCCAACCGGGTTATGCTCGCTTGGCGTCAGGTACTGGCCACGGCCCAAACGGCTGCGGGTTGCGGACGGCTGCTGGATAATCTTGGCCAACTGGTGGTCCAGACGATCAGAAGGTGCGGTATGCACACGGCCGAACGGGAAGATCACGAAGCGCATCACGCCGGCGATAAAAGGGTTCGGGAAGTTGCGCAGCAGATCGTCCAACGCTTGCTCTGCCTGATGCAGACTGTCCTGCACCCCCCAGTGTACCAGCGGTAAATCCTCTTTCTGACGGCCTTCATCTTCAAAACGTTTCAGCGTCGCGGAAGCCAGGTACATCTGGCTGAGAATATCCCCCAGACGGGCGGAAATCCGCTCGCGGCGTTTCAGGCTCCCGCCCAGCACGCCCATGGAGACGTCCGACAGCAGCGCCAGGTTCGCGCTCAGGCGGTTCAACTGTTGGTAGTAACGGCGTGTCGCATCTTTGGTCGGCGTGCTGCTGGTGCGGCCATTGGTCAGGCCCAGCCAGAAGCTGCGTACCTTGCTGCTGCCCACGTGGCCCAGATGGCCGAACAGCGATTTATCGAAGGCGTTCAGATCATTGCTTTGCGCCGCCGCCATTTCGTCCAGTACGTAGGGATGGCAGCGGATGGCGCCCTGGCCGAAGATCATCATGGTGCGGGTCAGGATATTGGCGCCTTCAACCGTGATGGCGATCGGTGCGCCCTGGTAGGCCCGGGCCAGGAAGTTGGATTTGCCCAGCATGATGCCTTTACCGCCGGCGATATCCATTGCATCAATGATTGCCTGCTGGCCTCTGTGGGTACAGTGGTATTTCACGATGGCTGACAGCACCGCCGGTTTCTCGCCCAGCATCAGGCCGCTGGTGATAAGCGTAGCCGCTGCATCCATCACATAGGTGTTACCGGCGATACGCGCCAACGGTTCTTCGATGCCTTCCATCTTGCCGATAGAGATCTTGAACTGACGGCGGATATGGGCGTAAGCGCCAATGGCCAGCGCCATAGACTTCACGCTGCCGGTCGAGTTGGAAGGTAGGGTGATGCCGCGGCCGACCGACAGACACTCAACCAGCATGCGCCAGCCCTGACCGGCCATTTTTGGCCCGCCGATGATGTAATCGATAGGGACGAACACGTCGTTGCCGCGGGTTGGGCCGTTCTGGAACGGCACGTTCAGCGGGAAGTGGCGATTGCCGATTTCAACGCCTGGGGTGCTGGTCGGGATCAGCGCGCAGGTGATGCCCGGTGATTCGTTGGTGCTCAACAGGTGATTCGGATCATACAGTTTGAACGCTAGGCCCAGCACGGTTGCGACCGGCGCCAGCGTAATATAGCGTTTGTTCCAGGTCAGGCGCATGCCCAATACCTGTTCGCCTTGCCACTCGCCCATGCAGACGGTGCCGACATCCGGAATAGCGCCGGCGTCTGAACCCGCTTCCGGGCTGGTCAGGGCGAAACAAGGGATCTCGTCGCCGCGCGCCAGGCCTGGCAGGTAGTGGTTTTTCTGCTCGTCGGTGCCGTAGTGTTGCAGCAGTTCGCCAGGGCCGAGGGAGTTTGGCACGCCGACGGTGATTGCCAGAATACCGGAAACGCCGGACAGTTTTTGCAGCACGCGCGCCTGGGCATAAGGAGAGAAATCCAGGCCGCCGTATTCTTTCTTGATGATCATGGCAAAGAAGCGGTGTTCTTTCAGATAGGCCCACAGTTCCGGCGGCAAGTCGGCCAGTTCATGGGTGATCTGGAAGTCATTCGCCATGCGGCAGGCTTCTTCCACCGGGCCGTCGATAAACGCTTGTTCTTCGGCGGTCAGTTGCGGTTTCGGGTAGTTATGCAGCTTGTTCCAGTCCGGTTGGCCGCGGAACAGATCGCCTTCCCACCAGGTGGTGCCGGCTTCGATCGCTTCTTTCTCGGTGGTGGACATCGGCGGCATTACCTTGCGGAACGCGCGCAGCGCCGGAGCGGACAGCATCGAACGGCGCAGGGAAGTCACGTTCAGCGGCAGAAGCACGATCGCCAGCGGCAGCAGCATCCAGAAGGTCCACAGGCCGATAACGCCCATGGCGGCGGTGTATGCCAGCAGAATAAGGCTACTGAGGGTGAGGTTCACTCGGTGATAAAACACCACACCAATGAGTGCCAGTAAAACAACAATACTAAGAACCATCATAAGAAGCTCCGAAGTAGTAAGAGGTCTGACCTGTTGTATGTATGTAATAGGTTTTAGTACAACCTCATATTTTTATCAATGCATTTACAGTTTAATTACAACTCAAGTCACAAACTGAGCGCATCAATAATCAAAAACCTCACTCGTACCTCAACCGGCGCGCTGTTTGGCTCACAGTGCTTCTCGGTTTTTCCCCGATCCGGTACACTGCGAAGCGGAAGATTGACGATAACAAGAGGTTCCTCATGTACCACGACCTTATTCGCAGTGAACTGAACGAAGCGGCCGATACCCTGGCGAAATTTATCAATGACGATGCCAATATCGACGCCATTCAACGCGCGGCAGTGCTGCTGGCCGATTCCTTTAAAGCCGGTGGGAAAGTGATTTCCTGTGGCAATGGCGGCTCTCACTGTGACGCCATGCACTTTGCCGAAGAGCTGACCGGTCGCTACCGCGAAAACCGTCCGGGCTATCCGGCGATTGCCATTTCCGATGTCAGCCACCTGTCTTGCGTCAGCAACGATTTCGGTTACGAATACGTGTTCTCACGTTACGTGGAAGCGGTAGGCCGTGAAGGCGACGTATTGCTGGGCATTTCCACTTCGGGCAATTCGGGCAACATCATTAAAGCTATCGAAGCGGCGCGCGCCAAAGGGATGAAAGTGATCACCCTGACGGGCAAAGACGGCGGCAAAATGGCCGGCTCCGCCGATGTGGAAATCCGCGTACCGCACTTCGGCTACGCTGACCGTATTCAGGAAATCCATATCAAAGCGATTCACATCTTGATTCAGCTGATTGAAAAAGAGATGGTTAAAGCGTAATGGCTTCAGGGGGCATGCCGCCCCCGCGACATTTTGTAGGGGCGCCGCATGCTGCGCCCGCATAGACAGTGCCAGTGTGGGTAAGGAGTGGCAAGCGATGTGTGAACTGCTCGGGATGAGCGCGAACGTACCGACCGATATCTGCTTTAGCTTTACCGGGCTGGTTCAGCGCGGTGGCCGTACCGGGCCACATAAAGATGGTTGGGGCATTACCTTCTATGAAGGGAACGGCTGTCGTACGTTTAAGGATCCCCAACCGAGTTTCGATTCGCCGATCGCCCGCCTGGTGCAGGAGTACCCGATCAAATCCTGCGCGGTGGTATCGCATATCCGCCAGGCCAACCGCGGCGAAGTGGCGCTGGAAAATACCCACCCGTTTACCCGCGAACTGTGGGGCCGCAACTGGACCTACGCGCACAATGGTCAGTTGAAAGGCTATCGCCAGTTGGAAACCGGCACCTTCCGTCCGGTGGGCCAGACTGACAGCGAATATGCGTTCTGCTGGCTGCTGCATCAGCTTTCCCTGAAATATCCGCGCACCCCGAGCCGTTGGCCGCCGGTATTCCGCTATATCGCTTTGCTGGCGGATCAACTGCGCAAGAAAGGGGTATTCAATATGTTGCTGTCGGACGGGCGTTTTGTGATGGCCTACTGCTCCACCAACTTGTATTGGATCACCCGCCGCGCGCCGTTTGGCAAAGCCACGTTGCTCGATCAGGATGTGGAGATTGATTTTCAGCAGCAGACCACACCTGACGATGTGGTCACCGTGATTGCTACCCAACCGCTGACGGCGAATGAAACCTGGCACAAGATTGCGCCAGGCGAGTTCGCATTATTTCACTTCGGTGAGCGGCTTGGTTTGAGCGAAGGGGTTGGTGCTGGCAGCGGGAGCCGTTGACGCATACTGCGTCATCTGGCTGCTGCTCATGACCGGCTGACCCAGCACGTACTGGCCATTGGAGACGCTGACCACCGGCGGCTGGTGATTCTTGACGAAGTAGTCATAGCCCGGTTTCAACTGGTTCCAGAAGGCGATATCGCTGGATGTGCGGTGACGCTTCAGGTTCTGATCGGTCATGCGGAACGGATAGATGCTGATATCGATCCGGTTCTGACCATAAGCGAATGCGGCTTCAACGTAACGGTAGATCTCATCCATATAGGTGTTGGTCATCGCGTAACAACCAATCGATTTACATTCACCGTGGATCATCAGATAAGCGCCGGAATAACCCTGCGACTTGTCGTAATCGTTCGGGAAGCCGATATTTATTGCGCGATAATATTTACTGTCGGGTTTCAGATGGCGCGAATCGACGCTATAAAAACCTTCCGGACTTTTAAAGTCGCCTTCACGGCGTTTCGGGCCGAGTCCGCCGGAAAAATTACAGATGCGGAAGGAGTTCACCAGACGGAATTCGTTGCCCATTTTGGCATACAATTCCAGCGTGCGTTCTTCTTTGAAGATCTGAATATAGACCGGTGAACCTACTAATTGCTGTTTAACTACCGGTGCCTCGGGAACCTGCTCGCTGGCGCTGCAGGCCGTGATCATCGGCATAGAAAAAAGCATCGCAAACAACAGCGCGATTTTGCTCATTATTATTCCTGCTTATATTTATCTGCTGGCTCAATGAACTCGGCCGGCATGCCACTGATTATTGTTTTACTGCGTTAAAACCCCGTCAGATTACCAGTGTGTTTTTTTTTAGCAATATGCGATGTGTATAAAAAAACTACAAACTTCGATAAAAGTGAATCGACAGGCAGTTTTTAACGATTGGTGATGCAAAACAGCAGAAATTTAATTGCATTTGCTTGACTCAGGTCACTGCTCAACGCAGAACAAAGTGGTGAAAAATGTTAATATTCCGGCTCCAATTAACCTGTTGTTGCAGTTGCATAAGAAGGCCTTGAGCTTATCTCCATGGCGATAACATGGGCTCTGCGGCAACAAAGTATTAACAGCGTTTTTGTCGAGAAAGCCTTTTTTATCGTGCTAAACGAGGCAGGCGGGAGTTAATCAAGGGAATGTGCGTAACCCCATTTTATCGGCGCGAAAAAATTCATGTTGAGCGTGATGCCGTTGCGCTTAACCCGGAGGCTGCCGTTGCAGTCTCATCATCCAGGCATCGTCAGCACCAGCCTCTGGGGCCGGTAAGACGTGTAAACCTAGTCAACATCGTATAAATCCTATGATTAAAATCAGAAAAGGGTTAGATCTGCCCATTGCCGGAGCCCCGGTTCAGGCGATTCAGGACGGCCCACCAGTTCAGCATGTTGCCCTGCTTGGGGAAGAATACGTCGGCATGCGCCCTTCCATGTTAGTGCAGGAAGGCGATACCGTTAAGAAAGGCCAGGCGCTGTTCGAAGATAAAAAGAACCCCGGGGTTTTCTTCACGGCTCCCGCCAGCGGGCGCATTGCGGCAATCAACCGCGGTGAGCGCCGCGTGTTGCAGTCCGTGGTGATCGCGATAGAAAACGACGGTGACGAGCAACTTGAGTTCGCCCATTATCCGGTCGCCGAACTGGCGGAGCTGCCGCGAGAACAGGTTGAAGGCGAACTGATCGCCAGCGGCCTGTGGACCGCGCTGCGCACCCGTCCCTTCAGTAAAACGCCGCGTCCCGGCACCACCCCGCGCGCCATCTTCGTGACCGCCATGGACAGCCAACCGTTGGCCGCCGATCCACAAGTAGTCATTGCCGGGCAACGGGAGGCCTTTAACGCCGGGCTGGCGGTGCTGGCGCGCCTGACCGACGGCAAGCTGCACGTTTGCCACGCCGCAGGTGCGAATCTGGGCAAACAGCCTGGCGCGCAGATAACCTACAACGAATTCGCCGGCCCGCATCCCGCCGGGCTGGTGGGCACCCACATTCACTTTCTCGAACCGGTCAGTTTGAAAAAAACCGTCTGGCATATCGGCTATCAGGACGTCATCGCCATCGGCACGCTGTTCACCACCGGCCGTCTCGACACCCGTCGGGTGGTGGCGCTGGCCGGGCCGCAGGTAGAGCAGCCGGTGTTGCTGCGCACCCGGTTGGGCGCCAGCATTGAGCAACTGACCGCCGGTCGCCTTAAAAGCGGCGAGAACCGGGTGATTTCCGGCTCGGTACTGAGCGGCACCCATGTTGCCGGCCCGAATGCCTATCTCGGTCGTTTTCACTCGCAGGTTTGCGTGCTGCAGGAAGGGCGTGATAAACAGCTGTTCGGCTGGATCGCGCCTTCACCGGACAAATTCTCCATTACCCGCACCACGCTGGGCCACTTCCTGAAAAACAAGCTGTTCGCCTTCTCGACCACCACCCACGGCGGCGAGCGTGCAATGGTTCCGATCGGCAACTACGAACGGGTGATGCCGCTGGACATTCTGCCGACTCTGCTGCTGCGCGATCTGCTGGCGGGCGATACCGACAGCGCGCAGGCGCTGGGTTGTCTGGAGCTGGATGAGGAAGATCTGGCGCTGTGCACTTTCGTTTGTCCGGGCAAGTATGAATATGCGCCGGTGCTGCGCGACGTGCTGACCAAGATTGAGCAGGAAGGATAACCGATGGGCCTGAAGAACTTTTTTGACAAGATAGAGCATCACTTCACGCCGGGCGGCAAGCTGGAAAAGTGGTACCCGTTGTTTGAAGCGACCACCACGGTGTTCTACACCCCCGGTCTGGTGACGCGCGGGGCTTCGCACGTGCGCGACGCCATCGATCTGAAACGCATGATGATCCTGGTGTGGCTGGCGGTATTCCCGGCGATGTTCTGGGGCATGTATAACGTTGGCCAGCAGGCCATCCCGGCGCTGCACCATCTCTATAGCGGCGATCAACTGCAGCAGGTGCTGGCGGGCGACTGGCACTACCGGCTGGCGCAATGGCTGGGGGCGTCGCTGGCGGCGGATGCCGGCTGGATCAGTAAAATGGTGCTGGGCGCCTGCTACTTTATGCCGATCTACGCCGTGGTGTTTCTCGTCGGCGGTTTCTGGGAAGTGCTGTTCGCGGTCATCCGCAAGCATGAGATTAACGAAGGTTTCTTCGTCACGTCTATTTTGTTTGCGCTGATTGTGCCGCCAACGCTGCTGCTGTGGCAGGCGGCGCTGGGCATCAGCTTCGGCGTGGTGGTGGCGAAAGAGATTTTCGGCGGCACCGGGCGCAATTTCCTCAACCCGGCGCTGGCGGGGCGCGCTTTCCTGTTCTTCGCCTATCCGGCGCAGATCTCCGGTGACCTGGTGTGGACTGCCGCCGACGGCTTCTCCGGCGCGACGCCCTTGGCGCAATGGAGCGTGGGCGGGGCGCACAGCCTGAGCAACCTAGCTACTGGCCAGTCGATCAGTTGGATGGACGCCTTCCTCGGCAACATCCCCGGCTCGGTCGGTGAGGTCTCCACGCTGATGATCCTGATCGGCGGTGCGATTATCCTGTTTGGCCGCGTGGCTTCCTGGCGCATTGTCGCCGGCGTGATGCTCGGCATGATGGCTACCGCCTTCCTGTTCAACGGCATCGGCTCCGCCACCAACCCGCTGTTCGCCATGCCGTGGTACTGGCATCTGGTGTTGGGCGGCTTTGCCTTCGGCATGATCTTTATGGCCACCGACCCGGTTTCCGCCGCCTTTACCAACAAGGGAAAGTGGTGGTACGGCATCCTGATTGGCGTGATGTGCGTGTTGATCCGGGTGGTCAACCCGGCCTACCCGGAAGGCATGATGCTGGCGATCCTGTTCGCCAACCTGTTCGCGCCGCTGTTCGATTATCTGGTGGTGCAGGCCAACATCAAGCGGAGAAAAGCCCGTGGCGAATGAATCTAAAAACGACACTATCGGTAAAACGCTGCTGGTGGTACTGCTGCTGTGTCTGGTGTGTTCGGTCGTGGTGGCGGGTTCCGCCGTCGGCCTGAAGTCCAAACAGCAAGAGCAAAAGCTGCTTGACAAGCAGCGCAATATCCTCGACGTGGCCGGGCTGTTGCAGCCGAAGATGGAAGGCGAGCAGGTCAAGGCGCTGTTCACCCAGCGCATCGAACCGCGCCTGCTGGATTTGAACAGCGGCGAGTTTGTGGCGGGCAATGCGGCGGCGTTCGATCTGGCCGCTGCGCTGCGTGACGATGCCAAAAGCGTCACCTTGTCGGCGGGCGAAGATCCGGCCGGCATCAAACGTCGCAGCAACCGGGCGGAGATCTATTTGGTGCGTGATAACGGCGGGGCGGTGAATCAAATCGTGCTGCCGGTCTACGGCACCGGCCTGTGGTCGATGATGTACGCTTTTGTGGCGCTGGACAGCGACGGCAACACGGTGAAAGGCATCACGTATTACGATCAGGGGGAAACCCCGGGCCTGGGCGGTGAAGTTGAGAATGCCGGTTGGCGCCAGCAGTGGATCGGCAAAAAGCTGTTTGATAACGACGGCAAGCCGGCGATCCGCGTGGTGAAAGGCGGGGCGCGTCAGGGGGATGAGCACGGGGTGGACGGTTTGTCCGGCGCCACGCTGACCTCCAACGGCGTACAGCACACTTTTGATTTCTGGTTGGGCGAGCAAGGTTTTGGCCCATTCCTGAAAAAAGTTCGTGAAGGAGCGCTGAAAAATGGCTGATTCCAAAGAGATTAAGCGGGTTCTGCTCGGGCCGCTGTTTGACAACAACCCGATAGCCTTGCAGGTCCTCGGGGTGTGTTCCGCGCTGGCGGTGACCACCAAGCTGGAAACGGCGGTGGTGATGACCATCGCGGTGACCCTGGTCACGGCGTTCTCCAGCTTCTTTATTTCCCTGATCCGTCACCATATTCCGAACAGCGTGCGCATCATCGTGCAGATGGCGATTATCGCCTCGCTGGTGATTGTGGTCGATCAGCTGCTGCGCGCCTATGCGTTCGAGATTTCCAAGCAGCTGTCGGTGTTTGTCGGCCTGATCATCACCAACTGTATCGTGATGGGGCGCGCCGAAGCCTATGCCATGAAGTCGCCGCCGATTGAAAGCTTTATGGACGGTATCGGCAACGGGTTGGGTTATGGGGTGATCCTGGTGCTGGTCGGTTTCCTGCGCGAGCTGATTGGTTCGGGCAAGCTGTTTGGCATTCCGGTGCTGGATACGGTGCAGAATGGCGGCTGGTATCAGCCGAACGGCCTGTTCCTGCTGGCGCCGAGCGCGTTCTTTATCATCGGCCTGCTGATTTGGGTGCTGCGCACCCTGAAGCCCGCACAGATCGAAAAGGAGTAACGGCCGATGGAACATTATATCAGCCTGTTTGTGCGCGCGGTGTTCGTTGAGAACATGGCGTTGGCGTTCTTCCTGGGGATGTGTACCTTCCTGGCGGTGTCGAAGAAGGTGTCGACCGCCTTCGGTCTGGGCATCGCGGTGACCATCGTGCTCGGCATCTCGGTGCCGGCGAACAATCTGGTCTACAACCTGGTGCTGCGCGATGGCGCGTTGATGGAAGGCGTCGATCTGAGCTTCCTCAACTTCATTACCTTTATCGGCGTGATCGCGGCGCTGGTGCAGATTCTGGAGATGATCCTCGATCGCTTCTTCCCGTCTTTGTACAACGCACTCGGCATTTTCCTGCCGCTGATCACCGTGAACTGCGCCATTTTCGGCGGTGTGTCCTTTATGGTGCAACGCGACTACAACTTCGCAGAATCGGTGGTGTACGGCTTCGGCTCCGGCACCGGCTGGATGCTGGCGATTGTCGCGATGGCGGGGATCCGCGAAAAACTCAAGTATGCCAACGTCCCCGCAGGGCTGCGCGGTCTGGGCATTACCTTTATCACCACCGGGCTGATGGCGTTGGGCTTTATGTCCTTCTCCGGTGTTCAGTTGTAAAGGCGGGAAGAATCTATGGAAATTATTTTAGGCGTCGCGATGTTTACCGGCATCGTTATGGTGCTGGTACTGCTGATCCTGTTCGCCAAATCAAAGCTGGTGAACACCGGTGACATTGCGGTGGAAGTTAACGGCGATCAGGGCAAGAGTTTTAATGCGCCGGCGGGCGACAAGCTGCTGAACATGCTCTCCAGCCAGGGGATCTTCGTGTCCTCTGCCTGCGGCGGTGGCGGCTCCTGCGGCCAATGCCGGGTGGTGATTAAAGAGGGCGGCGGCGATATCCTGCCGACCGAACTTTCGCACATCAACAAGCGCGAAGCGAAAGAAGGCTGCCGCCTAGCCTGCCAGGTGAACGTGAAGCAGAATCTGAAAATCGAGCTGCCGGAAGAAATTTTCGGCGTGAAGAAGTGGGAGTGTGAGGTTATCTCCAATGATAACAAAGCCACCTTTATCAAAGAGCTGAAGCTGAAAATTCCCGATGGCGAAGACGTGCCGTTTCGCGCCGGCGGGTTTATCCAGATCGAAGCGCCGGCCCATGACATCAGCTATGCCGATTTTGACGTGCCGGAGGAGTACCGCGGCGACTGGGACAAGTTCAATCTGTTCCGCTACCGCTCGGCGGTGAATGACACCACGGTGCGCGCTTACTCAATGGCGAACTACCCGGATGAAAAGGGCATCATCATGCTCAACGTGCGTATCGCCACGCCGCCACCGCGTGCGCCGGACGTGCCGCCGGGCATTATGTCCTCCTATATCTGGTCGCTGAAGGCCGGTGACAAGGTGACCATCTCCGGGCCGTTCGGCGAGTTCTTCGCCAAAGACACCGATGCCGAAATGATCTTTATCGGCGGTGGTGCCGGTATGGCACCAATGCGCTCGCATATTTTCGATCAGCTCAATCGCTTGAACTCGAAGCGCAAAATCACCTTCTGGTATGGCGCGCGTTCGCTGCGTGAAATGTTCTATGAGGATGATTTCAATCGGCTGCAGGCGGAGAATGAAAACTTTACCTGGCATGTGGCACTTTCCGATCCCCAGCCTGAGGATAACTGGACCGGCTACACCGGCTTTATCCATAATGTTCTGCTGGAGAACTATCTGAAGCACCACCCGGCGCCGGAAGACTGCGAGTTTTATATGTGCGGCCCGCCGATGATGAACGCTGCGGTGATCAAGATGCTGAAAGATCTGGGTGTCGAAGATGAAAATATCATGCTGGATGACTTTGGTGGCTAAATGCGCATAGGGGCAATGAAGGGCTGGATGACGGCGGTGGCGCTGGGCGCCACGTTGTTATTGACCGGTTGCGGGCCGGAGCAAGTGAATCTCGATGGCAAAACCATGGGGACGTCTTATTCGATCCGTTATGTCACGGGTGACGACACGCCGTCGGCGGCCAGAATACGGGCGGAGATCGACAAACGCCTGGAGTTGGTGAACGATCAAATGTCCACCTACCGGCCGGGCTCGGAACTGAGCCGCTTCAACGCCAGCCGCGAGGTGGGCAAGCCCTTCCCGGTATCGGCCGCGACGACCGAGGTGGTGCTGGAGGCGCTGCGCATCAACCGCGTGACCGACGGCGCGCTGGACGTGACCGTCGGACCGCTGGTCAATCTGTGGGGCTTTGGCCCGGAAGGGCGACCGGACAAGGTACCGAGCGCTGCCGCACTGGAACAACGCCGCGCCTGGACCGGCATCGACAAACTGTCGGTGCAGGGCAACGCGCTGGTGAAACACATTCCGGAACTGTATGTCGATCTCTCGTCCATCGCCAAAGGTTACGGCGTGGATGTGATTGCCCAGTATCTGCAATCGCAGCAGGTGAAAAACTACATGGTGGATATCGGCGGCGAGGTGCGTACCCGCGGCCACAACGGCGAGAAAAAACCGTGGCGTATCGCCATTGAGCGGCCGACGGCCGGCGTGGAGCAAAAAGCGCAGTTGGTGATCCAACCGGGCGAGATGTCAATCGCCACCTCAGGGGATTACCGCAACTACTTTGAGCAAGACGGTGTGCGCTACTCGCACACCATAGATCCGATCACCGGGCGACCGATCCATCATCATCTGGTTTCGGTCACCGTACTGAGCCCGACCTGCATGGCCGCCGACGGCCTGTCGACCGGGCTGAATGTGCTGGGGCCGGAGCGAGGTATGGCGTTGGCCAACCTGATGGGGATCCCGGTGTTCATGATTGTGAAAACCGCCAACGGATTTGAAGAGCGCCACTCTGAGGCGTTTAAACCCTATCTGAAAAAGATCTTATGAGGTCGCTATGTTGACGGTATTTATCGCCACCTTCGTGCTGTTTCTGCTGGTGATCGGCGGCATGTCGCTGGGCTATGTGTTCAAGCGCAAAAGCCTGCAGGGCAGTTGCGGCGGCATCACTTCGCTGGGGATGGAAAAGGTCTGCGACTGCCCGGAGCCCTGTGATGCGCGTAAGAAGCGCGAAGCCAAAGCGGCGCTGCGGCGGCGGCAGTTGGAAAAACACCGGATCATCTGACTACGAGGGGCGCGCGTGGCGCCCCTTTCTCTACCGGCTATTTGGCCTTGCGAAAGTTTTTCGCGCCGGCCGGTGAGTTGACCATCACCCCGTCGGCCCCCAGCGCCAGTGCCTGCTGGTATTCCGCCGGTGAATTGACGCCGAACAAAATGATGTGCGCCGGGCCTTGCGAACGGAAGCAATCGATCGACTCTTTATCCCAGGTCAGAAACGCTTTCGAGCGCCCTTCGCCCAGAGTGTATTTCTCCACCACGTCCACTTCACGTTTCAGCTCCAGCCCGTACCAGCGCGGTTGCTGATTATCCGCTTTCAATTCGCACTGGTGCGCCATGGTGACATTGGCCAGCAGGGTGCGGGTTTCGTCGCGGCTTTCAAAGCGTTTGACCTGCGGCGGCAGTGCCTGCAGGTATTTGGCATCGGTAGAATACACGCGGGTGCGGTTCAGGCTGTCGGCCTTCTCCAGCGTTGTCAGCAGCGCTTTGCCAAATTGCGTCGGATCGGCGTCCGGCGACTTGATATCCAGATAGAAGGTCACCTTGGGGAAAGCCTCCAGGATCTCGTCCAGACGCGGGATACCTATGCCTTTGCCGCGAAACGGATACGTTTCACCTTTTGCGAATGACCAGCCGGCATCCACTTTGACCAATTGATCGGCAGTATGGGCGGAGACCGGCCCCTGCTCGTTGGTCAATGCTTTGAGATCGGAAGGGCGGTACAGCACGATCGCGCCGTCTTTGGATTGTTGTAGCGTAATCCAAATGGCGTCGGCGCCATTTTTCAGTGCGGTTTCAATGGCGATGCGGGTGTTTTCCGGCGCGTCTGCGGTGCCGCCGCGGTGGGCGATAATGGCTGGAGCATGGCCGACAGTGGCGCCCGCCGCCAGCGAAACCAGCGACAGCGTGGAGGCCAACAGCAAATGAGAAAACCTGATCATGCGAGATACCTTATTATGCTATATCCGTCGTCTTTCAAGCGGCAGCCTTGTGAGCGGCGACATGAAATCCATAGGGTATAAGAATGAAAGAGCGTGAGTCAGCGGAGATCATACTATTGAAAAATTAAGCTTTTTTAACAACGCGGAAATATCTGACGCAAACGCCGTTTTCTCCATGCCCACCGAGTCTTGAGCTTTCGATTATTGGCTGTATACTTATACAGTGTTATTGGAGGCGCGATGCGTAAAATCATTCATGTCGATATGGACTGCTTCTTCGCGGCGGTAGAAATGCGCGACGATCCCAGCCTGCGCGATATTCCGTTGGCGATCGGCGGCAGTGCCGACCGGCGCGGGGTGATCAGCACCGCCAACTACCCCGCACGCCGCTATGGCGTGCACAGCGCTATGTCGACGGCGATGGCGTTTAAACTGTGCCCACACCTCAAACTGTTGCCAGGCCGTATGGCGGCGTACAAGGAAGCCTCGCTGCACATTCGCGAAATCTTCGCCCGCTACACCTCGCTGATTGAACCGCTGTCGCTGGACGAAGCCTATCTGGATGTGACCGACTGCACCCAGTGCAACGGTTCGGCGACGCTGATCGCCCAGGAAATCCGCCAGGCGATTGCCGAAGAGCTCAACCTTACGGCCTCTGCGGGTATCGCGCCGATCAAGTTCCTCGCCAAAATTGCCTCAGAGCTGAACAAACCGAACGGGCAATACGTCATCACGCCGGCGCAGGTGCCGGCTTTTTTACGGCAACTGCCGCTGAGCAAAATCCCCGGCGTGGGCAAAGTGACCGCCAAACGGTTGGAAGACGTGGGGCTAATCACCTGCGCCGACGTACAGCAGTACGATCTGGCGCTGTTGCTCAAGCGCTTCGGCAAGTTTGGCCGGGTGCTGTGGGAGCGCTGCCAGGGAATAGACCTGCGCGAAGTCTCGTCGGAAAGGCTGCGTAAATCGGTGGGGGTGGAACGCACGCTGGCGGAGGATATTCATGATTGGGAAGACTGCGAGGCGTTGATCGTCGACAAGCTCTATCCCGAGCTGGAAATGCGGCTGCGCAAGGTGAAACCGGATCTGCATATCGCGCGGCAGGGCGTGAAGCTGAAGTTTCAGGATTTTCAACAAACCACTCAGGAACACGTCTGGCCGGTGCTGAATAAAGACGATTTGCTCAACGTGGCGCGGCAGGCGTGGCGTGAGCGGCGGGAAGGCCGTGGCGTACGGCTGGTGGGCTTGCACGTAACGCTGCTGGATCCGCAGCTTGAGCGGCAACTGTTGTTGCCGTGGGAATAAAAAGGCCGGCGAGAGGCCAGCCTTTTAGCGTTAAACGCGGCAATTAGGCGCGTTCTGGGATCGCTTTCAACAGCGCGGTCAGCAGCTTCCAGTACAGGCCGACGCTTTCGATATGTACCTGCTCATCTGGCGAGTGTGGCCCGGTGATGGTTGGCCCAATCGACACCATATCCATGTTCGGGTACGGCTTTTTGAACAGGCCGCATTCCAGACCGGCGTGGATCACCATGATGTTCGGCGTCTTGTTGAACAGATCCTGATAGATCTCGCGCACCAGATGCATGACCGGTGAGTCTGCGTCCGGCTGCCAGCCTGGGTAACCGCCTTTCGGCGCCACTTTGGCGTTCGCCAGTTGGCCCAGCGCGGTCAGCATCTCGACCACGTAATCTTTGCCGCTGTCGATCAGCGAGCGGATCAGGCAGACGATTTCCGCTTCGTTCTCGCTGGTGGTGACCACGCCAACGTTCAGTGAGGTTTCCACCACGCCTTTTACCGCGTCGCTCATGCGGATCACGCCATTTGGCGTTGCGTTCAGCAGGGCCAGGAAACGTTGCTGGCTGTCGGCGGTCAACGCCTGAGAGGCGCTGGTAACCGGCTCCAGCAGCACGGTGATGTTCTTCTCTTTGGCGGAAAGCTCGTTTTGCAGCGTGCTCAGGAAGGCCTGGCTCAGCGCTTTCAGCGCGTCGGCTTTTGCCGCAGGCACGGCAACCACCGCAGAGGCTTCACGCGGGATAGCGTTGCGCAGGGTACCGCCGTTCAGATCCAGCACGCGCAGGTTCAGTTCTGCGGCATGAGCGAACAGGAAGCGCGTCAGCAGCTTGTTGGCATTGCCCAGGCCCACGTGGATCTCGGCGCCGGAGTGGCCGCCTTTCAGGCCCTTGAGCGTCAGTTTCAGCGTCTGATAGCCGGCCGGTACCGCTTCGCGCTGCAACGGCAGGGTAGTGATAAAATCAATACCGCCGGCGCAACCCATGTAGATCTCGCCTTCTTCTTCGGAGTCGGTGTTGATCAGGATATCCGCCTGCAGCCAGTTAGGCTGTAGACCGAATGCGCCGTCCATGCCGGCTTCTTCGGTCATGGTCAGCAGCACTTCCAGCGGGCCGTGTTCGACGCTGTCGTCAGCCAGCACCGCCAGCGCGGAAGCCATGCCGATGCCGTTGTCGGCGCCCAGCGTGGTGCCACGCGCCTTGATCCACTCGCCGTCGATATACGGCTGAATCGGATCCTTGGCGAAGTCGTGCACGGTGTCGTTATTTTTCTGTGGCACCATATCCAGGTGCGCTTGTAGGGCAACCGGTTTACGGTTTTCCATGCCTTTGGTGGCCGGCTTGCGCAGCAGGATATTGCCCACCTGATCGCGTTCGGCATGCAGGTTCTTCTCTTTGGCCCATGCGAGGATGTGCTGTGCCAGCGCTTCTTCATGATAAGAAGGATGCGGAATAGAGCAGATTTTGGCAAAAATATCCCACAGCGGCTGTGGTGAAAGTTGAGACAATTCAGACACTATAGGTCTCCTGTGACAGCATTCTCAGCATGGCGTGAATGCCGCTCGGTTAGGGTGGATTGGCATCGGTGCGTTTTTGGCACGATCTCCAGAGAATATCACTTTATTCAGGGGCGCGCGCGTACCCTATTGCACTGTTTAAGAGAGGGAATACACATATTTGACGTGTGATTGCTTGTTTACGCAGGATCAATCACCAGACGAAATACTTATGATTTCCACAGTACAACTGGTATTCGGCTCAACCAGTCTCTATAATCTCGCGCAACCTTTTTTCCCCTGATCACGAGTAAGCCACACCATTGCTGGCTGGGATACCATTTTATGAGCGAAAAATACGTTGTTACCTGGGACATGCTGCAAATGCAAGCGCGCAAACTGGCTCACCGCCTGCTGCCTGCTGACCAATGGACGGGCATTATTGCCGTAAGCCGCGGCGGCCTGGTGCCGGCGGCCTTACTGGCGCGCGAATTGGGCATCCGCCACGTGGATACCGTCTGCATTTCCAGCTATGACCATGACAACCAACGCGAAATGAAGGTACTCAAGCGCGCCGAAGGCGACGGTGAAGGCTTTATCGTGGTTGACGATCTGGTGGATACCGGCGGCACCGCGAAAGCGATCCGCGACATGTACCCGAAAGCGCATTTCGTCACTATTTTCGCCAAGCCAGCAGGCCGCCCGCTGGTGGACGACTATGTGGTCGATATCCCACAGGATACCTGGATCGAGCAGCCGTGGGACATGGCGGTGACCTTCGTGCCACCGATCGGCGGCCGTTAATCTCCGCTCGCTCCAGTAAAACGCCCGGTTCTGCCGGGCGTTTTCGTTATTTTGGTTTATCGCCCCAGAGTTAGGTACACTACCTCCAGTTAAGTAGGCTGTTTGCGGCCTACGGCCAGATTTACGGAGGCTGTTGTTACCATGGCACAAGCCAACCTTTCTGAAATCCTGTTCAAACCCTCATTTAAACACCCCGAGACCTCGACGCTGGTGCTGCGTGCGCGCAACAAAACCGGCGCCGATCTGCACTCCACTCTGGAAGGCAACACCGTCAGCAATTGGTATCGTATGCTCAACCCGCTGCTGTGGGCCTGGCGCGGCGTTGATCCGATCGAAATCAACGAAGTGCTGGCGCGTATTGCGGTCGCCGACGTGGAACATACCAACGACAAACTGCTCGATACCGTGATCGGTTACCGTAATGGCAACTGGATCTACGAGTGGGTGCGTCAGGGCATGCTCTGGCAGCAGCGGGCACTGGAACAGCAAGATCCGTTGATCGGCGGCCAGTACTGGCTCAATGCCGTCAACTTTTACAGCATCGCCGGCTACCCGCACTTGAAAGGCGACGAACTGGCCGAACAGGCCGAGACGCTCGCCACCCGCGCCTACGAAGAGGCTGCGCTGTTGTTGCCTTATCAGCTCAAAGAGCTGGAGTTCCGCATTGACGGGGGAAGCAGCATTACCGGCTTCCTGCACCTGCCGGAGAAGGGCGAGGCGCCGTTCCCGACGGTGCTGATGTGCGGCAGCCTGGATACCCTGCAGACCGACTACCACCGCCTGTTCCGCGAGTACCTGGCGCCGCACGGCATCGCCATGCTGACCATCGACATGCCTTCCATCGGTTCTTCTTATAAGTGGAAGCTGACGCAGGATTCCAGCTTCCTGCATCAACAGGTGCTGGCCCAACTGCCTTCGGTGCCTTGGATCGACCATCAGCGCGTTACCGCATTTGGCTTCCGCTTCGGCGCCAACGTGGCGGTGCGCCTGGCTTATCTGGAGCCGCAGCGGTTGCGTGGCGTGGCCTGCCTGGGGCCGGTGGTCCACAGCCTGTTATGCGACGCCGGCCGCCAGCGAGACGTGCCGGATATGTATATGGACGTGCTCGCCAGCCGGATGGGGATGGCCAACGCCTCGGATAACGTGCTGAGGGTGGAGCTGAACAGCTATTCGCTGAAAACCCAGGGTTTGCTGGGCCGCCGCTGCCCGACGCCGATGTTGGCAGGCTATTGGGATCGGGATCCGCTCAGCCCGAAAGAGGAGGCGCAACTGATCGCTTCGTCCTCGATGGACGGCAAGTTAATTGCTATTCCACGTGCACCGGTGTATAGCAGTTTCCACAAGGCCTTGCTGCAAATGGCCCACTGGATGAAAGATAAAATGCGTTAATTTGTTGCTAAATTTTAACAATTTGTTAAAAAGAGTGGTCTACATTGAGGAGGTTAAAGAATGACGTTACCTAGTGGTCACCCTAAAAGCCGACTAATGAAACGTTTTGCCAGCTTGGGGCCGTACCTGCGTGAAGGGCAGTGCGAGAACGACCGTTTTTTCTTTGATTGTTTAGCCGTTTGCGTCAATGTCAAACCCGCGCCAGAGAAGCGTGAGTTCTGGGGATGGTGGATCGAGCTGCATGCTGAAGAGGCGCGTTTCACTTATGCTTATCAGTTCGGTCTGTTTGATAAGGACGGGCGCTGGACGCCGGAAAAGATTAAAGATACTGAAGTAAAAACCAAGTTGGAAACCACCCTGCGTGATTTCCATCGTCGCTTGGGCGAGTTGCTGGCGACGATGGAGCTGGCGCTGGAACCGGCCGATGATTTCAAAGAAAAACCGATTAAACTCTCCGCCTGACCCCGTTTGACTACAGTATTGTGCTGATTTCGCGTTGTGCCTGTTGGCATAACGCGTCTCTCCTGTTACAAAGTCCTTTGCATTATCCTTCTCATCTTACACGGCAGAAACACTATGAACGGCAGCCAGACATTGGTTGTGAAATTGGGCACCAGCGTGTTGACCGGCGGATCGCTGCGTCTTAACCGTGCCCATATTGTCGAACTGGTACGCCAGTGCGCACAACAGCATGCAGCGGGTCACCGCATCGTTATCGTCACCTCCGGCGCGATTGCCGCCGGGCGCGAACATTTGGGCTACCCCGAACTCCCCGCTACCATCGCCTCCAAGCAGCTGCTTGCGGCGGTCGGCCAGAGCCGGTTGATCCAACTGTGGGAACAGCTGTTCTCCATTTATGGCATCCACGTCGGGCAGATGCTGCTGACGCGCGCCGATCTGGAAGACCGCGAACGCTTCCTCAACGCGCGTGACACCATGACCGCGCTGCTGGACAACCGTATCGTGCCGGTAATCAATGAGAATGACGCGGTAGCGACCGCAGAAATCAAGGTGGGCGACAACGACAACCTGTCGGCGCTGGCGGCGATCCTGGCCGGGGCCGACAAACTGCTGCTGCTGACCGATCAACAAGGCCTGTATACCGCCGACCCGCGCAACAACCCGCAGGCGGAACTGATCCGCGAAGTGCATGGCATTGACGACGCGCTGCGCGCCATCGCCGGCGACAGCGTTTCCGGGTTGGGCACAGGCGGCATGGGCACCAAATTGCAGGCGGCCGACGTGGCCTGCCGCGCCGGTATCGACGTGATCATCGCCGCAGGCAGCAAGCCGGGCGTGGTGGGCGACGTGATTGAAGGCAAACCGGTGGGCACCCGTTTCCACGCGCTGGAAACCCCGCTGGAAAACCGCAAACGCTGGATCTTCGGCGCACCGCCGGCCGGTGAAATCACCGTGGACGACGGCGCGGTCGACGCCATTATGGCGCGCGGCAGCTCGTTGCTGCCGAAGGGCGTTCGCGAAGTGAAGGGCGATTTCTCCCGTGGCGAAGTGATCCGCATCCGCAACCTGGCGGGGCGCGACCTGGCGCACGGCGTCAGCCGCTATAACAGCGACGCGATGCGCATGATTGCCGGCCACCACTCGCAGGAAATCAGCGAAATTCTCGGTTACGAATACGGCCCGGTGGCAGTGCACCGCGACGACATGATTGTGAGCTAAGGAGTGAGCATGCTAGAGCAAATGGGGAAGGCCGCCAAACAGGCCTCCTGGCAACTGGCGGTGCTGAGCACGGCGAAGAAAAACCAGGTGTTGTCGGTGATGGCCGACATGCTGGAGGCCAACAGCGAAGTGATTTTGCAGGCCAACGAACAAGACATGGCGCAGGCGCGCGCAACCGGGATGACCGACGCGTTGCTCGATCGCCTGTTGTTGACCCCGGCGCGGCTGGCGGCCATCGCCAACGATGTGCGCCAGGTGTGCCGCCTGAACGATCCGGTCGGCCATGTATTGGACGGCAGCCTGCTGGACAGCGGGCTGAAGCTGGAACGCCGCCGCGTGCCGCTCGGTGTGATCGGCGTGATTTATGAAGCGCGGCCGAACGTCACCATCGACGTCGCCAGCCTGTGCCTGAAGACCGGCAACGCGGTGATCCTGCGCGGCGGTAAAGAAACCCACAACACCAACCTGGCGACGGTGAAGGTGATCCAGCAGGCGCTGGAACAGTGCGGCCTGCCGGCAGCGGCGGTGCAGGCGATTGACAGCCCCGATCGCGCGCTGGTGAATGAGCTGCTGCGCCTGGATCGCTACGTAGACATGCTGATCCCACGCGGCGGCGCCGGTTTGCACAAACTGTGCCGCGAGCAGTCGACCATTCCGGTGATCACCGGCGGTATTGGCGTTTGCCATACTTACGTTGACGACAGCGTTGATTTCGACAAGGCGCTGACGGTCATCGAGAGCGCCAAAATCCAGCGCCCAAGCGCCTGTAACTCGCTCGAAACGCTGTTGGTGAACCGCAACATCGCCGAACAGTTCCTGCCGGCGCTGAGCGCCAAGATGGCGGCGGCGGGCGTGACGCTGCATGCGGCGCAGAACGCCATGCCGTTGCTGCAAAACGGCCCGGCGACGGTGGTGGACGTGGCGGAAGGGGATTACGACGACGAATGGCTGTCGTTGGATTTGAACGTGCTGGTGGTGGACGACATCGATCAAGCCATCGACCATATCCGCACCCACGGCACCAACCACTCCGATGCGATCCTCACCCGTTCGCTGAGCAGCGCCGAGCACTTCGTGCGCGCCGTGGATTCCTCGGCGGTGTACGTTAACGCCAGCACCCGCTTCACCGACGGCGGCCAGTTCGGCCTGGGCGCAGAAGTGGCGGTCAGCACCCAGAAGCTGCATGCACGCGGCCCGATGGGGCTGGACGCACTGACCACCTACAAGTGGATCGGCTACGGCGACGATTTGGTGCGCAGTTAAGTCAGGTTTCGCGTTTTAAATTTAAGGGCGCAGTTCATTGAACTGCGCCCTTTTTGCATACGGGTTCAGGCCTGAGCTGGCATCGCTGCTGGTCTAAGCGAAACCCAATCGGACAGTCGGCTTTGTGCTGTGAGTTCAACGGGTCGATGCAACGCTATCCTTAATCAAGGGGGGACGTTGGTACTTTGAACTCACACGGACGATGAGTCGAAGAGATATTATGATTCTTACGAGATCTTCGGTTAATTGCTCGAACTTATGGTATCAGGCTGGATAGAGAAAAAATAATGAGTGTCAGTCCTCAGGCTATTGCCAGTTACCACAGTAATACAGGTGCGTTTTTGGGTATTCAGCCGGGTAAAAATATGGGTTTTGAGCCCGTAGCTCGCAGAAAAGCCCTGAGAGGCGTTCGGGTGTTGCACGTACAGATGTTATGGTTAATAGGCTTAAGTCCAGCGAACAAAAAGGAGCGAACATGCGGGTAGGAATGAAGGAAAAGATCATCAGGACGTGTGAGGCAAAAATTGTGACCAAGGGCAGTAACGTAGGGCTGTCTTTTTATGCTTTTTTTGCCAATAAAAATGATGACCCGGAACTGCTGATGGAGGTTGCGCATTGGTGGATTATGGAGATGAAACTGGATCACTTTGAAAAGGCGGAAAAGATAAAATCTCTCGTTTTAGCCATGAAGTAAACCATTACGGTAGCTAATGATACCTTACAGTTCGTAGCGTCTTAATTATGATATGACAGCCTTTACTCTGGACAGGTATGCCTGCTCCTCGCTCTTAACAGGCGATGAATTCGACATTTAGACAATTTCGGGTATGAAACGAATGCTAAAAAATGAATCATTACAGTGGGATTGTAAATTGAAAATAGATTGGCATAGCTCATTGCTTACACGCGCTACGAATGTTGATAAAAACTACAAAAACACTCAAAACGTCCGTCGTTTCATGATTAAGGAGTGTGGGGACGACTTTCGATTTAATCGAGAATTTATGGCCTGGATACGTAATGATGTTCCAAAAACTTTAGGTGATGTAGTCGATGAGTGGAAACGCAGACAGTAATTGCAGGTCTGCATTTCGCTCGTAGCCGCCGAAATCCTGCGGATGACTTAGCCTGACTATAGGGCAGGATTGTCTACCGAGCAGGGTCAGTACACCAACGGCTCGGAAGTGCCTAATTTGCTCGTGGCGCTCGATACGCAATCTATTTACATATTCTAATGCGAAGGTCGTAGGTTCGATTTCGTTATTACAATGAATGAACCCGCTCACCAATCATTCCCAGCACGGCACCAGCATCCACCCCAAGCAGCCGTGCCATCACAGCAAACTCAACCACGTCCAGCTTGCGCTCGCCGTTCTCAACCTTGGCGATAAACGACTGCGGGCGACCCAGCGCCTCGGCCAGCTTGGTCTGAGTGATGCCTTTTTCTATACGAGCGTCCCGAAGTATTTTTATAACTAATTGATACTCGGTTGAATAAACTGAAGTCATGGCGTTTTCCGCGAGTGATATCCCAAAATCGAATATCTGCCATTATCCCAAAATGGGATAGTAGGCGCATCAGATAACAAGCTGATAGCCGAAGCTTTGAATCTGCCCCCTGCGGAGATATGGCCTTCAAGATACTCTGAACCTGTATATAAGCATGAGTAGGGCGGTCATTCTGCATCAGAATTCGGCACTATTTAACACGGATGAAAACAGCAGATATAAATATGGGGGAGGGCAGTTAACTATCCGCACCCCCATTATTATCTAATGAATAGTCGCGGTTATTGCTTAACCACAAGGTGGCTGCGCTGTTCTTTGCTCATTGCCTTGTTAGAGCTGGAAATTACGCAGTTATATTTTTCATATTTATTAATGATCATAAAGGTACTGACCGGGTTTTTATAGTCTTTGTCGATAGTGAAATAAACATAATCCTGCGGCAAAGAACTCGGTTTGAATGCGCCGAACGCATAAACACCCGCCATGCCCAACGGGGACAAATCAACCGTAAGTTCTAGCGGTTGCAGGGTATTCGGGGAGGGCAGCATGGATTTTGCGGACATCATTAACGAAGCGGTATCGATGGTGTATTCGCTGGTCACTTTCATCCCGACATACTTGGATTCAGGTTTCGAAAGCTGTTTCATACAGGCGGCATCGTGCTGGGGCGCGGGGCTGCCATTTTCTTGCACGGCGTGCACATGTTCCAACGTCACCTGTGCTTTGCCGGTCATAGGTTTTACGCTGTCTTCCGCTTGCGCCATACCGGCAAAAGCGAGGGCCGCAACTGTGGGTAGAATAACGCCAGTCATTATTTTCATTACTTTTCTCCAGACTTTTATGAGTGGGAAAATAATATTAATTTTCCCGTGTGTGTAGTCGATAAAAGTGAATTAATGAAATCATGGGCAGCACTAAATCGCCTTGTATGAACACATGGCATGGCATCGTTGCCCAGAAAAATAACTGGCGTTTTTAAGATGAGGACATAAATTTTAAATAAACTGACGTGTGATTATCGTTATTAACTTTCGGGCATATGAACTGTATGGATAACCTTAGTCAATATCCGGGATAGATACAACACGATGGGTGAAAATTTTATTTTATCGAAGCAATAGTGGGATTAATAAGCCAATGTATTATTTCCATTAGCTTATATATACATGCTTATTATTATATTGTTGCCCCTGGGTTAACGCTTTTTAAACAGCGGTAGCATTCTCACCAAAGTATTGTCCTTAAAGGCATAATGATGGATCAGCGCCGCAGCGGCGTGCAAACCAATCAGCCAATAACCGAAAGCGGCCAGCGTCTTGTGCCAGCCGATAATCGTCCGCGCCTGCGGCCGGTCGGCAATCTCGGCAAACGGCATCGGCAGGCCGAATAAAAACCACTCTTTGCCACCCAGATAGCGGGAATAGACGCCCAGAACCGGCAGCGTCAGCAGCAGCAGGTAAATCAGGGTATGCACCAGATGCGCCGCGCCGGTTTGCCATTTTGGCGGTTTCGGGCTGATGGCGGGGGAGGCGTGACGCGAGCGCAGGATCAGACGAGCGATCATCAAGACGAAAACCGTCACCCCGCAGCTGAAGTGGGTGACCACCAGCAGATACCACAACGGCGTGCCCGGTTCGGCAATGCCTCTCAACTCAATTGTGGCGCAGGTGATGACCAACAGGATAGCGACCAGCCAGTGCAGACGGATCTGCATCGGCATAAATGTTTTCTGCACTGGGTTTGCCTTGCTAAGGTGAGATTCGATAGGCATTGAGAGTAACGAAATGTTACAAGGGAGGAAAGCGCCGGGTTTGAATTTATCCCGGCGCCTTGGCTTAGTTCACCTTCGCCTTGGCGAAGTCACTGCCGTTCACGTCAACCACATAGCCGCTGACATTGCTGCGGGTGGCGTAGAACACCTTGCCGTTAGCCAGCGGCAGCAGCGGGGCCTGTTCGGCAAAAATCACCTGCGCTTGCTGATAAAGCTTGGCGCGTTCTGCCGGGGTGCTCACCTGAATCGCCTGCTGGATCAACCGATCGTAACCTTTGTCGCACCAGCGGGCTATGTTGGCGCCGGTTTGCACGCCGGCGCAGCCGAGCAGCGTGGCGAAGTTGTCCGGGTCGCCGTTATCCGACATCCAGCCATACAGTGCGCTCTGCTGTTCCCCTTTGCGCAGCCCGGCCAGGTACTGGCCCCATTCCCAGGTGACGATTTTGGCCTTCACGCCCACTTTCGCCCAATCGCTCTGGATCATCTCGGCAATGCGTCGCGAATTAGGGTTGTATGGCCGCGCCACCGGCATTGACCAGATGTCGGTTTCAAACCCTTTTTCCAGCCCGGCCTGTTTCAGCAGATCACGGGCCTTCTGTGGATCGTAAGTATATTCCGGCAGCTTGTCGTTGTAGCCCAGCATCGCCGGCGGCAGCACTGAATAGGCCGGCGTACCGCTGTCTTTGAACACCGCCGCGACAATCGCCTTCTTGTCCACCGCATAGCTCAGCGCCTGGCGAACCAGCACATTATCAAAAGGTTTCTTCTGAGTATTGAACGCCAGATAGCCGACGTTCAGGCCGTTGATGTTGTGCAATTGCAGGTTCTTGTCGCTCTTGATAGCGTCGAACTGCTCCGGCAGTGGGGCGGGAATGATCTGGCACTCATTGGTTTTCAGCTTGGCCACCCGGGTCTGCGCATCCGGCGTGATAGAGAAGATCAGGTGTTTGCTGGCCACCTCGCCTTGCCAGTAATGCGGGTTGGCCACGTAGCGGATCAGCGAATCCTGCTTGTACTGTTGCAACGCGAACGGGCCGGTGCCGATAGGCCAGTTATCCACGTACTCCGGCGTGCCTTTCTTCAGCATGGCGTCGGCATATTCCGCGGAAAGAATCGAGGCGAAATCCATCGTCCAGTCGGCCAAAAACGCGGCGTTGGGCTGGCTGAGCGTAAAGCGCACGTGGTCGTTATCTACCGCTTCGACGTGGGTAATCAGCTTGTCCAGCCCGGTGTCGGTAAAGTACTCGTAGTTACCGCCGGACACCTTGTGGTACGGATGATTAGCGTCTTTTTGGCGCATCACGGTGAACACCACGTCCTCGGCGTTGAAGTCGCGCGTCGGGGTGAAGTATTTGTTGCTGTTGAATTTCACGCCCTTGCGCAGCGTAAAGGTGTAGGTTTTGCCATCCGGGCTGATGGTCCACTCGGTGGCCAGCGAGGGGGCAGGGGTTTTATCGCTTTCGCGCAGCGTCAGCAGGCGGTTATACAGCACCTGCGAGGTGGCGATAAACGTCGGCCCGGAGCTGGCGAGTTGCGGATTGAAAGACTCCGGTGAGGCGACCGTGCAATAGACCAGCGTATCGGAAGCCGCCAGCGCGCTGCCCGCCGCCAACAGGCTGGTTCCCGCCAATAGCAGGCCTGCAGTTGTTTGTTTTAAAAGCATAAAAGTGATAGCTCCCTCAGGTTGATGGGGGACACTGCCGCCGCAGTGGCATTCAGGCAGCCCCCGGTTTAACTATAATGAGGCTTTGCGGATCTGGGAACTGGCTGTGGCGGATTCCTTTCCGGTTATTACGCTGGCCGCCAACATTTCCACCGCCGCCGGCGAACGTTTTTTGCCTCGACAATCCCCTTATCCGACACGCATTAACCGGTTGTCCTATATTTATGAAAATGATAATAAGTGTTATTATTATTTTCATTTGTAACCATGTTGAAACACTTTCAGCGCGTTGCGGCCGTCGTTTTCCTGGTCTCCATGTCGCATATCAAAGGTAGGTAACATGTCGGAAACCCTTTTGGCTACTGAATGGCTGCCGCTGTCGCCGGCGCAGTTAGACTTCTGGGAGGAGTTTAGCTTGCACCCCGGGCAGCCCTTTTCCACCGTCGCTCACGTCACCGAATTGCGCGGAGCGGTGGACGAGGCGGCACTGTGTCGGGCGATAACCCTCACTGTCGCAGAAACGAAGGCGTTTGCGCTGCGGTTTGGCACCCGCAGAGGCGATCGGTTGCCGATGCAGCGCTACGATCCCGAACGGGTTCCGCGCCTGAAGCGTATTGATTTGCAGGATCATCCCGACCCTTATCAGGCCGCGATGCGGCTGATGCAGGCCGATGCCGAGCAGCCGATGGATCTGCATACCCAACCGATGGCGGCCGCGTGGTTGCTCACTCTGGGGCCGACGCGCTATCTCTGGTACCTGCGTGCTCACCATATCATTATCGATGGTTACGGCATGGCGCTGGTCGAGCATCGCTGCGCTACGTTGTACGCGCATTTTCTCGGCAAGGGTACGGCGGGACAAGCATTGGGCGCCTTCAGCGCCTTCCAGCAACATGAGCTGGCCTACGGGGCTTCCGAACGCTGCGACAAGGATCGCCGGTTCTGGCAGCGTTATTTACCGCCGTCGCAGGTGCTGCCGACGGTGCGTAAAGGCGGCCGGGAATATGGCGTGAAATGCCTGAGCACCAGCACTCCGCTGCCGGAAGACATTTCACGGCGGCTGCGTCTGTTGTCCGAACACAGCGGCATCGGCTGGCCCGATCTGCTGCTGGCTCTGTCCGCTGCCTGGCTGTTTTTTACGTTGCCGCCTTTACCGTATGAAAGAGGGGATACGCGGACCCTGTGGATGCCGGCGATGAATCGTCGCAGCAGCAAAGCGACCAATACACCGGCTTTGGCGGTCAATACGCTGCCGTTTTTGGTTTCACTGCGTGCGGAAGAGACGCTGGGGCATTTCCTGTCCGTCGTGACGCAGACGCTGCGTGAACTGCGCAGCCACGCCGGTTATCGCCTGCGGCAGATTGCCGCCGATCGCGGCGTGACGCCCGCGTCGCGTCTGTTTATTTCTCCGTTTATCAACGTTCAGCCGTTTGACTCGGCCGGTTTCAGCGGTTGTACCAGCACGCGCCGGGTGCTGGCAGGCGGTGCCGGCGACGGGATTAACCTGATCTTCCGTGGCGGCACTGACGCCGGCGATCTGCATTTGGATATCGATGTCTTTGTGCAGCAGTTCCCCACCGACGGGGCGGCCAACTACCGAAGCGCCTTGCAGGACTTTTTGCAGCGCGCGTTACGGGAAGGGGCGTTGGAGATGGCGATCGGCGAACTGGTTGCGGTGCCCGCCTGATGAAAGCGGGCAGGGGATGACCCTGCCCGTAGGGAATTGACGGTTAACGGGCCAGCAGCGCTGCGACCTCCCGTGCATTTTTGCAGGGGATCAGCACCGTTGGCGGCAGTTGGGTGCCAAAGGCGTCATTAAGCTGTGCGGCCACCTGGCGGATATGCGGCAGTTTCAGGCCCATGGTAATAAAGGCGGTTTCCTCCCCCCACTCAGGACGCGGCGCCGCGCCGATGGCCTGCAGATAGATGGTCAGAATTTTGCCGCTCTGCGCCGGCGGCGCGCTCGGCAAAGGTGCTGCACAGGCGTTCAAGCCGGGAGCCGCCCGCCCGGCCCCGAGCGTGCTGCGAATAGCATGACGGTCGGTTTTTCCGTTGCCCGAGAGCGGCAGCGTTTCGGCGTGGATAAAGCGCGTCGGGATATGTGTGCAAGGCAGATAGCCGGTCGAGAAGGCGCGAATATCCGCCAGCGACAGCGGCTTGCCGTCGTGGGTGAGGTACATCGCGCCCAGCGTCGATTCGGCATTTTCCCCGCTCGGATAATCCACCACCACGATGTCCAGAATCGCCTCATGCCCACGCAGCACGTCTTCGATCTCCGGCAGCGACACGCGCACGCCGCGGATTTTCACATAGCCGTTCACCCGGCTGGCGAACAAAATGTTGCCGTCCGGGCGATAGTAGCCCTGATCGCCGGTGCGGAAGGCCCGCAGCGGTTGCCCGTCGGGGCCATTCAACGGGACGAAGTCATGTTGCTTCACTTCGCCGTCTTCCAGATAGCCTAACGCCAGATTCACCCCCGCCGTATGAATGCGGCCCACCACGCCGGCCGGGCAGTGCGTGCCGTCGTCATGGCAAATAAAGTATTGGTTGCCCGGCAATGGCTGGCCGTAGGGCACGGTGCCGGTGTCCTGCGCTGCAATCGGGTGCCAGATGCTCCAGATAGTGGTTTCTGTCGGGCCGCCGAGTGAGAACAGGCAAATGTCCGGGCGCAGGCTACGCAACGTCTGCACCGTCGCCGGTTTGATGTAATCGCCTCCCTGAGCCACCAGCCGCAGTGAGCGCAGGCTGTCGGCCGTTTTACAGGTGAGCAGCATTTCCAGGATCGCGGGTACGGAACACCACAGGCTGACGCGGTGGCGCTCCACCAACTGGTTCCAACTGATGGCGTCTTTTTCCTGATGCGGCGCGGGCAGAACCAACGTCGCACCGGCGCTGAGCGATCCGAACAGGTCAAACATCGACATATCGTGGTGCGGCGGCGTCACGGAGATAAACACATCATCGGCGGTGACCGCCCAGCGTTGCAACGTCTGCCCAACCACGTTGGCGGTGGCGCGGTTGTTGAGCACCACGCATTTGGGTTTGCCGGTGGTACCGGAAGTGTACAGATAATAGCCGGCCTCGGTGCTCGCGCTGCGCTCCGTCAGCGTTTGGTCGTCCGGCAGTTCAGGCGTGCCGGCTGCCGGATCGAGCAATTCTGTCGGCGTCACCCCGTGCGGGGTATCCAGCTCGCCCTGATGTACCACCAGATCCGGCCGGCAGTTGCTCAGCAGATAGGCGGTGCGTTCTGGCGGCGAGTTGATGTCGATCGGCACCCAGATAACCCCCAGCAGCGCACAGGCCAGGGAGATAGTCACGTGTTCCGGGCTGCGCGCCAGATACAGCGCCAGCACGCTGCCGCGCCCCAGATTGCGCCGTTGCAGGTTGGCCATTACGGCTCCGACCTGGCGACCCAACTCAGGGTAAGACAGGGTCTGCTCATCGCAGATCAGCGCCGGTCGCGGCTGTGGGTCGTTAAACAGCCGTTCGGCCAGCTGCGCCAGGTAGGGATAAGCGCTGAATGCCGCTTCGCCGTGGTTATGGCGATAGTGTCGGTAATCGATAAAGCGCGTCGGGGCGATCTCCAGATCGCTGTCCTGGCACATTTGCACCACGCGGCGTTGCAGGGCGTCCAGCATCGCCTGCACCTGTTCGCCGTCCAGCGCCTGTTCGGCGTAATCGACGCACAGTTGCAGATTTTTGTCGGCGTCCTGCGTCAGACGGATATCGATCGCGACCTGCGGCGTTTGGGTCAGGCCGTCGTGGTAGCGGACCGGTGCGCCGGCCGGCAGCGTCTCCCAGCTTAGGCAGTTGGTGAGAATGACCGGCAGCGCCGGGGCACCCTGGCTGCGGTTCAGCAACTGCCGCGCCAGATCAACGCCGGAAAACGTCAGGTGATCGAGAGCGCCCAGTATGTCGTCTTGCAGTGCCTGCGCGCGGCTGACAAAGGTACCCCCCTCGCGCGAATAACGCACGGCCACAAAGCTAGAGGCGTTGCCGAGCGAACCCCCAGCAGCAGGAAACGCCACCGGCACGCCCACGCACAGCTCGCCGTCGGTGGTCCACTGCGCCAGCGTATCGAGGATCACCGCCGAAAGGGCGCTGTTGCGCAACAGTGAATGGGCCGAGCCCAGGCGTGAGAAGGCTTTTAGCACGTCACGCGGCAGGGTCAGGCTGGCGCGCCGGTAGCGAGAGCTTTTGATGTTGGCCAGCGGGGCGCGCCACGGCAACGCCGAAGGCGTGGTGACGTCCTGCAGTTGGGTCTGCCAATAGGCTGCGTCGGCCTGGCGTTGTTCTGCCGTTGCGGCGGCCGGCGAGCTGGCCGGTACGATTGGCGGCAACGGAGCGTCATCGAACAGCCGGGCAATCAGGGTAGCGATGCCCTGGCCATCGAGGATCAGCGCGTCGAAGCTGGTGAAAATCAGGGTGTCGTAGTGCCCGGTGGCGTCCTGCGTCTCCGGCAACTGAATGGCGGCAATGCGCCACAGTGGCTGAGCGGGATCGTGGCGCTGGTGCGAATACTGCTCGCGCAGGGCGGCCAGCCGTTGCTGCGCCGCATCATGCTCCAGCGAACGCAGATCGTACCGATCCAGGTTCAGCGTGGTTTCCGGCCGTACGCGCTGGGTGAAACGCTGGGGATCGAGGCAGGTACGCAGCGCGGGATAGTGCTGCACTAATTCGGCCAGCCGGGTTTCCAGCCGCGCCAGATCCAGCCGTTGGCCGCGGTATTCGCGGAAATCGTGCATTGCCACGCCGCCGAGCGGCCACTGTTCGCTGCGGCCGAGGAGGTAAGCCTGTTGCAGCGCGGTTAATGGTGTCTCCATGGTATTTCCCTATTGTCGCTAACCGATGAAAAAGAACGCAGGGCGCGTGGGGCTACGCGCCTAAAACCGATATCAGACCTGAGGCGCCAGCACGTTCAGCAGCATCTTCGCGCCTTCGGCGGTCTTGGGGTCACGCTCGCAGATCAAAGCGGCCAGCGTTGCCGGAGTGGGGTGCGCCGCCAGATCTTGCGGGGTCAAGGCTACCGACAGGTATTTATTGAGCACCCCGATCAGGGCGAGCAACGCGGCCTCCGGCAGCGGCAGGGCGGTGATGTCGTCATCGTCGCGCAGCCTGACGCCCGGCGCTACGCGCGCCACCAACCGGTGCAGCAACTGGCGTACCGGGGCCTGAGTTTCCGGTAAGCACTGTGACAGCAACTGCGCCAATGGCCGTCTGAAACTGTCGGGGTGGCGAGCTGCCTGCTGCAACAGGGCGCAGTAGGTGGCAAACAGCTGCTGCGGCAACCGGTCCGGGAAGGCATCCATCCGCAGATCCCAGTTGATCAAAATACCACCGTTGGCATGCGCCACCTGGGCGTCCAGCGCCACCTGCGGGCCCTGGGAAATCACCCAGTCCAGCGGGCCGAAGGTGCGGGTGACCTGGTCGGAAAACAGCGCTTTGCCGCGAATGCCGAAACCGGCGGTGAACACCACCGGCGAAGGTTGCATGCTGCCGTGCAGGCGCGACAGGTCGCGCATCACGCTCACGCCCGGGTAGTCGGCATGAGTGAGCAATTCCGCCAGTTGATCCATCAGGCGGCGGCAGAAGGCGGGCAAGTTTTCCGCCGGATTGAGCTCTACACCGAGCAGCACCAAATTGGAGAAGTCGCCAATGATGCCCTCCAGGCCCTCCGCATCGCGGTGGAACAGCGGCACGTTGAGCCGGAAGCGTCGCAGGTTCCAGCCGTGGCCGACGGTAATGGCAAACAGTGCCAGAAACAGGGAGGAAAGCGTGATGCGGTGCGCTTTGGCGGCATCGGCCAGCGCCTGAGCCTCTGCGGCGTTCAGTTGAAGCGCCAGCCGATCGCTCTGGCAGCGTTCCGGTGCGCGCAGCAGGTGGGGCGCGGGCGGCAGTTGCGCCAGGCGTTCACGCCACCAGGTCTGAGCGCGGGCCCGCCGCTGAGGCAGCTCGGTGTCGGCCTGGTGCCGATCCAGATAGTCAAAATAGGGTACGCCGTCGTTGTCGGGGGCGGCCGGGCAGTGGTGATAAAACCGCGCCAGATCCTCCATCAACACGCGAAATCCCATGGCATCGCCGGCGATCATGTCCAAATCCACATGCAGCCGGCTGTGGCCGTTGGGCAACAGACTGAGGCTGATATCACAGGGAATGCCCTGTTCCAGCGGCAATTTTTGGCTGCTTTTTTTCCAGCGTTTAGCGCTCAGCGCGTTGGCTGTCTCGGGGGCGTCGGCGTGGCGGAAATCGTCGATATACAGGCAATGGCGCGGACCGCAAGCATCAATGGTCTGTTGACCGTCCGCCGTGATGCGCAGGCGCAGCATCGGGTGGTGCAAATAAAGGGCGGTCACGGCCTGTCTCAGTCGTTCGACGTCCAGGTCGCAGCCGTTAAATTCCGCATACAGGTGGGCGGAGACGCCCCCCAGCGGCGCTTCGGATTGCCGGCCCACCCAGTAGGCGGCCTGCATCGTGGTCAACGCTTTCATTGGGTTTCCATCAGTATTGAGAGACGGGAAGAATATATGTCAATGTTAATGGGAATGAAAATTATTACTATTTTTATTTGTTGTTGTAAAACGAAGTCGTCATAAGGGACGGGATGAGCATCGCCGCCCTGGGGTAAATGGCTATTTTGATATAATTATGTTTTGTATTAATTTTTAAAGAAATTATTGCGATTTTAAATGACGAGAAAACCCGGATTTTTGGTCTTTCTGCTGTTTGTCTGTGAGTCTGTTTTTTCCTGCTTATTGATAATAATTTGCATTAAAGTATGTAAAATATTATCATTATTAACATTTATTTACGTTTCCAGACAAAAATACTGCATCCGCCCGCTGTGCATCTGGGGGGAAGCCGTCTGCTGCAGGGATAGGCAATAGCAAGGTCAGGAAGGCCGCAATGCCAGTGTTAGTGTGAGTGTCAGCGTCGTTACCTATGTGAAAACAATCAAATTTTTGTGCATCTGGGATGAAAGGAGAATACATCTATGAGCAAGCATTCAGCGGCTCAAAGGCATAAAACCGTAGGAAACAAGGAAAAAGCGGGCTTACAGGCCATCGGGGCATTTTCCTCACTCTTTTTAGGGCTTTGCTCTGTGTCTGTGGGGAACGTTAACGCAGCAGCGCCGGACGATAAGGTGCAGGAAGCCACCGACAGCAAACGCCAGGGCAATTGGCAGGACTCGGAGAGCCTGCTGGTCACCGGCGAAAAAATTAAACGCACCATTTTCGATACCGGCTCCAGCGTGCAAGTGTTCGACAGCGAACGGATCTCTTCCATGCCGAATGCGTTGCAGGTCACCGATTTGCTGCGCATGACCCCCAACGTGGTCGATTTGGGCATTGGCAATAATTTGCCGACCGTGCGCGGCATTGATGGCTCCGGCCCGAACGTCGGTGCCAATGCTTTCCTCAGCGGCACCCGGCCGCGTCTCAATCTGTCAATGGACGGCCGCTCTCTGACCTATAATGAGCAGGCATTTGGTCCGCAGTCGCTGTGGGATCTGGATCGCGTTGAAGTGTTCCTCGGCCCGCAGAGTTATATTCAGGGGCGCAACGCCATCGCCGGCGCCATCGTGATGACCAGCAAGGATCCGACTTTCGACTGGGAAAGCGCCTTCAAGGGCGGAGCCGGCAACCAGCATTCTTCACAGCTGTCCGCGATGGCCTCCGGCCCGCTGGTGGAGGACCAACTGGCGTTCCGCGTCAGCGTCGATCGTCAGCGTCGCCGCAGCGATGTCGACCTTCCTGCCTATGAACCGGTAGGCGATCCTCGCGAGGTTGAAGCCACTACCGCTCGCGCCAAACTGTTGTTTAACCCGGCAGGGATGCGCGAGTTGACCACCAAGCTGACCTTTAACCATTTTGGCAGCACCTCACCGCAAAACGAGAGCCTTAACCCGCTGGTTCACCCGACTAACCCGCGTCACGATCCGCGTCGTGCCGTGTTTAAAAGCAACACCAACAGCAGTGTCTGGGATCTGGCCTGGGAGCAATCCGACAGCCTGACGCTGGAAAACCGCGTTATTTACACCGACTTCAACATTAACCGTCCTACGGCCTACAACATTCAGTATGCAGAAATCGACGGTAAAGAGGTGCATGTGGAGCCGGTGGCGCGCTTTGGCGGGCCAGACAGCCGCCTGCGAGGGCTGGCGGGGTTGCGGTATTTCCATGCCAAGCAGGATGAGTTCGTTAATATTTTCGGCGGTTCCAGCTTCAAGGATAAAACTGACACCCACTCGGCCTTTGCCGAACTGACCTACGCCATCACGCCGCAGGTGGATATCACGGCCGCCAGCCGCGTGGAACGTGAACATCGCCGGCGCACCGGTGGCAGCAACGCCGTGCGTATCGATTTCGACGAAACTTACGATGTGTTCCTGCCGAAGCTGGATCTGGCCTGGAAACCGACGGACACGCAGACCTACGGCGCCAAAGTGGCGCGCGGCTATAACGCCGGCGGCGCCGGTATCACTATCGGCACGCCGGTGGTCAGCTACACCTACGGTTCAGAATATGTCTGGAACTATGAGCTGTATTCCCGCCACCACCTGAAAGACGCCAACGTCATCCTGACCAGCAACATTTTCTACAACGACTACAAGGACATGCAGCTGCCTTACTCGTTGAGTGAGAACTCCAGCGTGATCCGCAATGCCGACAAGGTGGAAACCTACGGTGCGGAAATGGGGGCGACCTGGCAGCCGCGTTGGGACGTCGAGCTGTTCGGTAACGTCGGCCTGCTGAAGACCAAGATCAAGAAGTTCTCGGGCAGCGGCGTTGATGGGCACGAACTGGCGCGTGCGCCGGCGTATACCGCCAACATGGGTGCCAAGTACCAGTTGATGGCCGGGTTGGAACTGAGCGGCAACGTGGCGTTCTCGGATTCCTACTACTCGCAGTACGACAACGATTCACGCGGGCGTATCGGTTCTTACTGGTCGGCGAATACCCAACTGGCGTACACCTTCGCCTATGGTCGCGCCACTCTGTATGCGCAGAACCTGTTTGATTCGGAACGTCGCGTGATGGTCAGCGGCAACGACGTTTATACCGCGACCCAGCAGCGTCCGCGCATGATCGGCGCCGCACTGGAACTGACATTCTGATAACGGGCTTTGTCAATTGCCTGTGGGGCGTGTAAACGCCCCTTTTCGTGACAAGCGTTCCCCGACGTTCCGGTGCGACCGGACACAAGGAGATAGAGCAGTGAGCGGTTATTTTGACAATATTCTGAGCGACGACGAGGCCCAGCGTCTGGATCTGGCGTTCAAGACGCTGGGCGACCGGGCGGCGGATGACTCGCAGCCTTTGAGTGAAGCGGAAGAGCTGGCGTGGTTCACCCACCAGCAGCGGGGAGACGGCGGCAGCCAACAAGCGATGGCGTGGCGGTTGGGCGGTGAGCCGGATATCGGCAGGTTGGCCAGTGCGCTGGAGGCCCTGACGCGGCAGATGCCGGAGCTGGACGTTCGCTATGATTTCGATGATGAGCTAGGTTTGCGCAAGCTGCGAGGCAATGCGCCGCTGAACCCGGTGGCGATTCAGCCGGTGACGAGCGAAGAACAGGCGCTCAGTCGCTTGTTGCAGGCGCAGGCCACACCGCTCGAGCTGGCGCGGGAAGCGCCGCTGCGCTTTTTGGTGTTCACGGGCGCAAACGCCGTGCTGGGCGTGGTTGCGCACGATATTTTGGCTGAAACGCTGTCATGTCGGCACTTATTGACCCGGTTGTCGGCACTGTATAACCGGCAGGAGCCGGCATCGATTTATGCCGCCCTGCCGCCGATGGGGTTAAATGCGCGATTGCCGGAAAGTGCCGGTTTGGTGCTGCCGTGGCCGCGCCATGCGGCGGCGTTGCGGGACTATCGTCCGGCGGTGCCGCAGGATGACCTTCTGGCGCAGGCCGGTGTGCGCGTCGTGACCCGCGTTGCGCGCAGGATATTACCCGCTGCCGAAAACCCGGCGCAGCTGCTGGCGGCAGTCGCCGTTCGCTTCGCCGGCTTTATCTCTGCCCAGGCCGGCGGGCAGCCGTTGCAACTGTGCGTGCCGCAGGGGGATGCGCAAGAGGCTATCGGCCTGGAGAGCTGGACGGGCACCGCCCGCTTGAAGCGCCTGACTTTGCAACACCCTAATCCCGATCCATTGAACCGGCTGTTGGCGCAACAAACGGCGGAAGAGCCGAACCCAGACTTGGCCCAACTGTTGGTGACCTGGTTGGCGGATCCATCGGTGACTTTACAGCTCGATGGCGTGAGCGCCGAGCGTATGCTGTTGCCGCCGCTGCATACCCCCTTTGAACTGGTACTGGCCCTCAGCCTGCCGGATCCCGACTCGGTGCTGCTGGAACTGGTCGCGGACCCAAGATTAACCCCACATGCCGCCCCTTTCCTGCTGGAGCAGTTTGTCGCTTCCCTTGGCGGGCAGAGGATCACGGCGGCGCTGCTTCCCGTCAGTGAACGTCCTATGGCGCCGGACAACGGGGCAGATGAAGAGATCGCGCAGCTGATTCTGGCGGAGTTCCGCGACGCGCTGGCCGCGCCGGAGATGACCCTCGAGGAAGATTTCTTCGATCGCGGCGGGCACTCGCTGGTGGCGACCCGCGTTATCGGTCGGCTGCTTAGCCTGCACCGCATCGAGCTTAACATTAACGATCTGTTCAGCCACGCCACCGCCCGCGGGTTGTCGGTTTATGCGAAACGGCAGGCGGCTGCGGCCCCGGTGGCGGAGCGGGTCACGCAGGATCAGGGCGAAGCGGTACAGGCGCCGCTGTCACTGGCGCAGCACTCTTTGTGGAAGGTTTACGAAGCTTTTGGTCACGACGAAATCTTCAACCTGCCGTTCGCCATCAGCTTCCTCGATCCTGTGGATGAAGGGGCGTTGCGCCAGGCGTTTATTGACGTGATGGTGCGCCACAGCGTATTGCGCTCACTGTTTATCGAGCAGCAAGGCGAAGTGCGTCAGCAGGTGGTGCCGGCCGTTGAGCTGCCGGACTATGCCTGGTTCCGTTTCTCCCATGAAACCCTGGCCGGTGACGCGAGCGAAATGCTGGCCAAAGCCGGTGAACACCGCTTTAACCTGGCCACCGAGCTGCCGCTGCGCGCCACCTTCCTGCGTGACGCGGCAACGGGCCGGCAGTTGCTCTCGCTGCTGTTCCACCATGTGGTGCTGGACGAGTGGTCGCTGAACCTGATGATGGAAGAGTTGGGCATGGCCTACCGCTATCGTGTGGCGGGGCAGCCGCCGACGTGGAAAACCGAGGTGCCGCAGTTTTATGCCTTCGCCCGGCAGCAACAGGCGAGCGGTGTCAGGCAAAAACATCTGGATTACTGGCTCGATAACCTGCGCGATGCACCGGTCGGCCAACCTTTGTTCCAACAGGAGCCTTCACACCATCCTGCGGTACCGGCAGAGGCCGATGTCAACGGCGGGTGGCTGGAGTTTGACGTCGATCCGGCGGTGGCGGATGGGCTGTACGCGCAGGCCAGAAAGAACAACGCTTCGCTGTTCAATGTGGTCTACGCCGGCATTACCACTGCCCTGCGCCTGCTTGGCGGCCCGGCGGACCTGCTGGTAGGCACCTCGACCTCCGGCCGTAACGACGCCGAATTCTTCGACACCGTCGGCTACTTCACCACCGTGGTCGTGCACCGGGTGCGTTTCGCTGACTCACTGACGCTGGCGGGGCTGATCGACCAGGTCAAAAACACCATCAACGGCTCGATGCCCTACACCGATATCCCAATCGATCTGGTGGAAGAGGGGCTGTTCGGCGCGCACGCCGATCGCAAGAATCACATGTTCGAAGTGTTCATTCAGATCCACAGCCGCATCAAGTTGAACGGGGAGTTCACTCTGCAAGACGGCAGTACGGTGGCGTACCGCCAGGTAGAGCCGGAAAAAACCGAATCGCTGCTTGGCCTGCAGTTTGAGGTGATGGAGGAAAACCTCGACGGCGTGAAATCCCTGCGCGTGATGATGACCTACCGCACCGATCACTATACCGCTCAGCAGGCGGGGCTGATCGCCGGCACCATTCAGCACGTGTTCTCACATTTTGCGCAGTACGCTGGCGGGGACATCCCGCTGTCGGCCCTGTCGCCTGCGCTGCAGGAATGACGTTGTTCACCCTAACGGGCTTTATTATTTCAAGGAGATAAACGGATGTCTGGAACAATAGGAACACCCCGCGCCTTACTGTCGCTGTTGATTGCAACCTCGTTGGTGGTGGCCGGTGCGGCACAGGCCCGCGATGCCGGGATCAAACCAGAGGATATCCAGCGTCAACCGCTGTCGTCTGCGCTGGTGGAGATGGCCTACAGCCCGAGCCAGCAGTCGCTGTTTGTCAGCGCGCCGGACTGGAAGGAAGAGGCGCGTTCACGCGTGCTGCGCCTGGATCCGGCAACGCTGGCGGTGCAGGCGGAGATCCCGCTGCAGGTTAAGGGGTTTGGCGTGGCGCTGGATGATGCCGGTAAACGGCTGTATCTGACGCAGGGCTTCAACGGTTCGGTCGGCGTGGTGGATACTCAGACCAACCGTGCGCTGAACAGCATCCCGGTGACCGAAAAGACCCTGCTTGAGCAGACCTACAAGCAGGCGGGCATCAGCGGCAAACGGCTGGAGTTCCTGCTCAAGGAACTTAAGCGCTTCAAGATCACCGAGGATTACCAGTACCGGATCCGCGAGGTGAAATATGACACGCAGACCGGCCGCCTGTTCCTGCCGGGGCTGGGGTTTGGCGTGGATAGCGTGCTGTTTGTGGTCGACACCCGCAATAACAAGCTGGAAAAAATCATTCCCGGCTTTGGCTATAATGCGGTGGGCATCACGCTCGATGAGAAAGGGCGACGGGTATTTGTCTCCAACATGCAGGGGCAGCTGATCACCCTGAATGCCGATACGCTGGCGATCACCTCGACGAAAGAGATCCAGGCGGATCAATTGCTGAACCTGGTGTATGACGGTAAGAATAATCGTTTGTTAGGGGTGGATCAGGGAATCGATCGTGACGACTACCGCAACACTCATCTGGGGCACGACTATGCCAAGCGCAGCAGCGGGCACCGGGTATTTGCTCTGGATGCGGACAGCGGCAAGGTGCTGGCCAGCGAACTGACGGATGAAGTGCCGATCGGCCTGCTGTTGGACGACGGCAACCAACGCCTGTACGTTGCCAATCGTAATGGGATCCGCGTCGATCAGGGGGCAGGCACCTTGACGGTGTTTGATTCGAACACCCTCAAGCGGCTGCAAACCGTGGCGCTGCCGCCGCACCCTAACAGCCTGGCGCTGGATACGCGCAACAATGTGCTGTTCGTGACGGTGAAAAATGACGGTGCAAGCACCAAGGCCGGCAAACCGGAAAGCGTAGTGCGCATTCAACTGCACAAAAACTAAAGAGCTGCGCCGAAATAGTGCTACAGGTGGGCGTCATGCAGAACGCCGACACGCCGTGAACCCGTCCCTGGGGGCTCGTATCGCGCATCCTTGCGCTCAACGGTCGGCTAACCTGTCATGACGCCCACCCACCTCAAGCTTAGGGGGTTGCGGTATTAAACGCCGCCTTTTCACCTATCCAGCCTAAGCCGCCCTGGTAGGCTCGGTTCCCTTCGTCGGGGCGCTGCATGCTACGCCCACCTGATCATCCTGCGGTGTTTTTTGTCCGCTGTTTGGGTGACTGCAGATTCAATAACCGGAACCATTGTTGTGCTCGGGGCGAACCTCTGGCGCGCGTTTTTCCGTCGCTGGTTTGTGCGTTTTCCTGAGCGGTTTTTTATTGTGATGCGGCTTTGGCGGCATTTTATTGTCATGCGGTTTTTTATTATTCTGATGAATTATCGGTTTTTCATTAGGTTCATTTACCGGCGGTACCGCGAAGACCTGTACGCTATTTAACGCTATCACGGCGGCGATGATAAGCATCCGTTTTTTCATTATTACATCCTGAGTTCTGATAAATATATTTTTATTAAGCCCCCTATTACAGGGGCTGTTATTTAGCGTGGTGCGTTAAAGTGATAACCGGGCCCGCCTGGGCCACCGCGCCCGCCGCCACCACCACCGCCACCAGGAGGTGGGAATAAACAGCCGGACAGCATTGCGCTAATAGTCACCGCGCTGATGAACATCAGAATACGACGCATAATATAACCTTTATCACTAAATCGAGGTGGCTAGTATTATCTTCCGACGCGGGGGTTAGCAATATGGAAAGAGTAGGCAAACCGAAAAGATTCCGTAAGTAAGATTATTCCAATCGGGGCATTTTGACCGATTGAGATAATATGGGCTAAAACCCAGCCTTGAGCATCTCTTCTCGCAGTAAATCGACGATCGCGGGTTCTATGTCAGGGAACTGTCGCGTAATATCCGCAATCGCCCCCGCGACAGAAGGCGCTGAAAAGGTGCCGGAGAAAGGCAGAAGAGGAAGGTTGGCGTCGCTGTCCGGAAACTCGCCGCTGATGGTTCCGCTGATCATCCCTCCTTTCTTTTCCGCAGTGAAGTCATATTCACCCACGTTTTTATTAATCAGTGTCATTTTTACCTCTATATCGCCGGCTCCAGTCGCGGGATTCTTTGCATTCCACTCTCCTTTTTCAAGGATAGTGGTTGAGGTGGAGAATACCAATGAAACGCTGGTTTTCAGGCTTTGATTTTGATGTGTGTCAACGCCCTATAAACAGAAGGTAATAAAACTGGCCTTGAACCGATAATTTTATTATAAACACCGCCGTTAGGGACAATAGTCGAATCTGAAACGGGAGTGTTTATGATGGCTAAAATGAATCGGTTAATCGCCGCTGTACTGCTGATGTTATTGCTTCCTGCCGCTGCTGCGGCGGATTATCGCGAAGGCGAGCAATATACCCGCCTGGATAAGCCGGTGGCCTCCGCCCCTGCGGTGGTGGAATTCTTCTCCTTTTACTGCGGCCCTTGCTATCAGTTTGCCGATACCTACCACGTGGGCAGCACCGTCAGCCAGGCGCTGCCTGCCGGCAGTAAACTGACCAAGTATCACGTTGGCCTGATGGGCAAGTTGGGTAACGAACTGACCGAGGCCTGGTCGGTGGCGATGGTGCTGGGGATTGAGGATAAAATTGAAGGGCCGCTGTTTGACGAGCTGCAAAAGAAGCGCGCCATCAACAGCGTTGAGGATATCCAGCGGGTGTTCAGCGCTGCCGGCGTGGATGCGGCCGCTTATGAAAATGCGCGCCACAGCCTGTTGGTGAAAGGTCTGATCGCCAAGCAAAATGAGGCGGTGAAGGCGCTGGACGTGCGTGCGACGCCGTCGTTTTATGTTTCCGGCAAATACAAGATCGATAACGCCGGTATGGCGAGTACCAGCATCGACGGCTACGCGCAGGAGTACGCGGCCGTGGTCCGGTATTTGTTGGATACGCAGCCATAACGGCGCGGCGGTAACTTTACTTTGACCGACCCGGCTACGGCCGGGTTTTTCATTTATGCATGGCGAAATGGGCAATCTGTGATCCCTGCGCCAGATCGCCGTCCCGGCGTTGATTGTGTGTTATCGGATTGTTATGTTTATTTTCTGTTCAGCAACGCTCGCGGTTTCATCGCGGGTGTTTGAAGGGGAAAATCATGGCAATTTCCGCACAGGTCAGAGACGCCGGATTTGAGGCGTGGTTGGGGAAAATCAATTCCGCCTGCGGCCGGTTCTGCGCCAAGACGCTGGGGCCGGGGTTTAGCGGCGCGATACAGGAGTTTCGCACGCACGCGCTGCGCCTGAGCGTGGTGGATGCCGCTCAGACCCGGTTGTACCGCACGCCGCAGGAGATTGCCCGCAGCGACGGTTCGCACTTTTTTACCGTCTTTCAACTGCGCGGCAGTGCATTGATGGAGCAGGGTGATCGGCAGGCCGTGTTGTCCGCCGGTGACATCACGTTAATAGACGCTGCACGGCCCAGCAACTTTACCTTTCAACAAGACTCCCGCCAGATTTCCTTACTGATGCCGCGCAGCTATATCGAACAGCCTCTGGGCGTGGCCGATTTTCCGTGCGCGCGGCGGATTGAGGCGGAAAACAGCGTGGTACGGCTCAGCCGGCAACTGGTATTGGGCTGCATGCAGGACCCGCAGATGAGCGCGGCAGAGAGTGAGGCGATCCTGAACGCGGTGGCAACGTTGCTGCGCCCAGCGCTTATCGGCCGTGATGCGGTTTCCGAAGCGCAGCCGCAGCTCTTCGCGCGTTCGCTGGCGTTTATTGATACGCATATTCAGTCGGAGCTGTTGCGGCCCGAGTGGATCGCCGGGGAGCTTGGCGTTTCGGTCCGCAGCCTGTACCGGATGTTCGCCCGTCAGGGGCTGGTGGTGGCCCAGTACATCAAGAACCGCCGCCTGGACTTGTGCGCGCAGGCCTTGCGCAGTGCGCCGGGGCGGCAAAAACTGGCTACGGTCGGCTATGACTGGGGCTTTGCCGATCACAGCCACTTTTCTACCGCCTTCAAAGCCCGCTTTGGCGTTTCACCGAGCGAGTACCGCAAGCAGTATCAGTAGCGCCGCAGGCGGCGCCCTGATGAGTTAGCCGATTCTCAATAGCGAATGCACACCGATTTGGTTTCGGTATAGGCATCCAGCCAGTCGGGGCCGAAGTCGCGGCCGCTGCCGGATTGTTTGAAGCCGCCGAACGGCATGTTGGCGTCGATCAAGGTATGCGTATTGACCCACACCGTGCCGGCCTGAATGCGCGGCGTCAAAGCCATCGCCTGTTGCAGGCTGGTGGTCCACAGGCTGGCGGTCAGGCCGTAGTCGGTGTCGTTGGCTTTGCTCAGCGCCTCTTCGGCGTCCGCTACCCGGATCAGATTGACTACCGGGCCAAACACTTCTTCACGCGTCAGGTTCAGCTTGTCGTCCGGGTTAATCACCAGCGTCGGCGGGATGTAAAATCCTTGCGGATCCGGCCCGGCTGCGCCGCTGATCAACTCTGCGTGCTTGGCTCTGGCATCATCCAGATAGGCCGCCACTTTATTGCGGTGATCGCGTGAGACCAGCGGGTTTATCTGTGCCGTGGCGTCCATGCCCGGCCCGACCGACAGCGATTTCACCGCCTGCTCGAACCCGGCCACCAGCCTGTCGTAAATCGGCGCTTCGATGTAAATCCGCGAACTGGCGGCGCACACCTGGCCCTGGTTGAGGAAACTGCCCATCATCAGGCCTTCGATCACCTGCTGCGGATCCGCGTCTTTCAGCACGATGGCCGGGTTTTTACCGCCCAGCTCCAGCGTGACGCGCGTCAGGCGCTCCGCCGCGCTGCGTGCGATGCTTTTACCTACCGGGGTGGAACCGGTAAAGCTCACTTTGGCGATCAGCGGGTGTTCGGTCAGCGCCTTGCCGCAACCGGTGCCACGGCCGGTCACCACGTTGAATACGCCCGGCGGAACGCCGGCCTCGGTGGCCAGTTCGGCCATGCGCAGCAGGGTAAGTGGGGTGGTTTCAGACGGCTTGATCACGATCGAACAGCCCGCCGCCAACGCCGGTATCACCTTCCACATGCCGATCATCAGCGGGAAGTTCCACGGCACGATGCCGGCCACCACGCCAATCGGCTCTTTACGGGTATAAACCTGATATTTTGCGCCCGGCGGCATCGGGATCGACACGTCCAGGGTCTGGCCGACAATCTTGGTGGTCAGCCCGGCGGTATAGCGCATCCAGTTCAGTGTGCAGCCCACTTCAAAGGCGCGGGCGATATTGATCGATTTGCCCTGTTCCAGCGTTTCCAACTGGGCCAGCTCTTCGGCGTGTTGTTCAACCAGATCGGCATAGCGCAGCAAAATACGCTCGCGTTCGGCCGGCAAGCGCTGTGCCCAAACTCCGGTTGTGAAGGCTTTATGGGCCGATTGCACCGCACGGGCTACGTCCTGCGAGTTGGCATCGGCGGTGGAGGAGATCTGTTGTCCGTCGGCGGGGTTATACACCGCCAACCGGTCATCGGCGCTGGACTCGCACCATTGACCGTCGATATACAGCCCGTGTTGACGATCGAGAAAACGCGAAACGCTGTCCATCACTGCTTGGGTATTGTCAGGCATACGCCCTCCTGTCAGACAAAAAAGGTCGTTATCGTTAACCTTAAAAGCCTACAACAGGCGGCCGGGATCGCCTTTTGTCTGCCTGACATTCGGTTTGTGCTGCGTGACAGTCTGCAAGAAGGGAACGGCTGAGGCGCTCAGCCGTTGCTAAACAAGATTACGAACTGAGCGTCGCCAGGCGGGTGGCGAAGCCGAGGAACAGCAGGCCAATCAGGCCGTTGCCCAGTTTTGCCAGCCCTTTCTTATGGTTAAAGAAGTGCGCCAGCATCGCGCCGGAGAAAATCAGCGTGGTCATGTAGATAAAGCTGACCGACTCGAGGATCACGGCCAGGATAGTGAACGACAGGCCGGTGTGGGCATAGTTGAAATCGATAAACTGCACGAAGAACGACACGTAAAACAAAATCGCCTTCGGGTTGGTCAGGCTCAGCGTCAGCGATTTGCGTAGGATGCTGTGGCTGTCTTCAACCTGTTGTTGCTGCGCGGCGTTTTTCTGGATAAAGGTGGCGTAGAGGATTTTTGCGCCCAGGAACAGCAGGTAAATCGCACCGAGAAAACGCACCAGGGTAAACAGGAACGGCGTAGTGCGGATCAACGAAGCCACGCCGATATAGGCGCAGAAGATCAGGATCGCATCGCCGATAAACACGCCCAGCGCAGCGGTATAGCCGGCGCGTACGCCACGTGAAACCCCGGTTTTAAGTACGTACAGCGTATTCGGGCCCGGCAGGATGATGATGAAAATCACCCCGGCCAGATAGGTCCAGAGATTCAGGACGCCAAAACTTTCTAACACAATAACCTCTCCATGCGCGGAACTGACAGGCAAAAAAACTGGCTACGCCCGTAGCCGTGCGCGATCCTAACGCTGCAGAGGTGGGTTGGCAACGTAATAAACTTCATGTTGTTTGTCGAAAATGGCGTCAGTCACATTCGCGGCGCTGACGCCAATCTTTTGCTCAGGATTAGGGCTTTCGTGCCAGCAGCGTGGCGAAACGCAGGGAAATGCGGTTGCCGGCGGTGTCGGTTCGGTGCAGTTGGCCAACATCTTCGTTGTACTTGAGAATTTCCCAGCCCCGGTAATGGCCTTTCAGCTCGCCCGGCTTAAAGGTGAACGGAAAGGGCAGGCTGCACGGGTAATCCGGGGTATCCATCGCCGCGACGATCAGGTTATGGCCGCCGCTGAGGGTGCCATTTTGCATTTCCTGCACCAGCGAGGGGATCCGCTCCCGGTTCAGGAACATGAACACCACGGTGGAGAGAATAAAGTCGTATTCGCCGCTGAAAGAGTGGGTGTTGAGGTCCAGCGTGCCGGCGCGGATGTGCGACAGGGCTTCGCTGTCGATGATGCCGCTGAGCTTGTCAATCGACGGCGAGTGTTTGTCCCTGGCGGTGACGTCAAAGCCTTTCAGGTTGAGGTAAAGCGAATTGCGTCCGCCGCCGCAGCCCAGATCCAGCGTTTTGCCGGGGGCGATTTGCCGCGCGGCTTCGATCACTTCCGAGTGGGTGCGCGTCAGTTCATACTTTTTAGCGTAGTAATCTTCCGGCGAACAGTAGAAAGCCAGCTGACAGATCATGTCATCCGAGAAGGAAACGATGCGGTGCCATTGCTGCGGCTCGATAAACGGCGGTTGGCTCTCGGGGCTGAACTGCCAGGTTTCGGTGGTTTCACCTTCTTGCGTCATCAGCGCGAAGGTCAGGGTGCCGCTCAGCAGGGTAAGCCTGGCCCAGGTGCCGGTCTGGGTGTTGTGTTTTTGCTGGAAGGCGGCCGGCAGCGTTGCGCTGTTCCATTGCGGCAGCGTTTTATAACAAAGCAGATCGTTCATGCGTCTCTCCTGAGGCTGGGCGTTGCCGGCGCGTGGCGGGCGAACAAAATGATTTTATATGTTGCATATAAAATACATGTTTATTAGCCCTTTGAAAATGCCTGCAAAGAGGAAAGGCGCGGTTTACAACCTGCGATGCATACGGGTGTTTACCGCGTTGAAGCCCATCCGGGCGTACAGCCGTGCCGCCGTCGGGTTGTCGTTGAAGACCGCCAGCTCGGCATATTCCGCGCCGTCGGCCCGGCCGGCGTCCAGCACCGCGTTCAGAATTTGCTCGCCGTAACCTTTGCCGCGCCAGGTGGTGACCACTTCAAAATCATAAATAAACAGCTGCTTGCCGTAAGTTCGTTGTTTGATGGCGTACCAAACGATGGCGATATTTTCTGCCGAGCCCGCCAGCCGAGCGCAAACCAGCCGATGGCCCGACGTTGCCGCCCCGTTGGGCAGCGAGTCGTTGAAGGAGGCGGTAGCTTCAACCAGCGCCTGCTCCCGGTTCAACAGCAGCACGCGCGCCAGATCCTTAGCGTATTCCTCGATGCCGTGGGTGCGATAGCGCTCAAATTCTTGTGGGCTCATGTCCCTGAGTTCAATCATTGGATTATCCCTTGATGTTTATTTCGCCGTCAGAGCTTAGCCCAGGCGATCTGATCCGCCTATTTTTAACTGGATCGCGTTCTCCGGCTGGGCTAACGTCAGTGCAGATTATGCCAAACGATCAGGGAAAAGATGTCAATTCGCCGTTATATCAACTCGATGACCTTGCGTCCGTTGAGCCTGGCCGCGCTGCTGGTGCTGGCCGGTTGTACTACGAAAACCACGACAGCGCCGGAGCATCGCCCCGCCGACGTCAAGGCGCAACTGGTGCGGCTGATGCCGGCCAACGCGGCCGATCGCCAGGGCTGGGCCACCGACATCACCGCCGCCTTTGCCGCACAGGGCATAGAACCGAACACCGAAAACCTGTGTTCGGTGCTGGCAGTGACCGAGCAAGAGTCGACCTTCCAGGCCAATCCGCCGGTCGCGGGGTTGCCCAACATCGCCTGGAAAGAGATCGACCGCCGCGCCGACCAGTTGCATATCCCGAACTTCCTGGTGCATACCGCACTGCTGATCAAATCGCCGAACGGCAAAAGTTACAGCGAACGGCTGGATAAGGTGCGCACCGAGAAGGATCTGAGCGATATCTTTGATGACATGATCGGTACGGTGCCGATGGGGCAAAAGCTGTTCGGCAGCCTGAACCCGGTGCATACCGCCGGACCGATGCAGGTGAGCATCGCCTTTGCCGAGGCGCACGCGAAAGGTTATCCGTACCCGATCGACGGTTCGATCCGTCGTGAAGTGTTCAGTCGCCGTGGCGGTATGTACTTTGGTATCGCGCACCTGTTGGGCTACCCGGCCGACTACAGCCAGCCGATCTACCGCTTTGCCGATTTCAATGCCGGCTGGTACGCCAGCCGCAATGCGGCGTTCCAGAGTGTGGTCAGCCGGGCGACCGGCATTCCGCTGGCGCTGGACGGTGATTTGATTAACTACGGTACCGATAAGCCCGGTTCCACCGAGCTGGCGGTGCGCACGCTCGGCAAAAGGTTGGATATGAGCGATTCGGCGATTCGCGGGGCGCTGGAGAAAGGGGATCTGCTCGAGTTTGCCGATACCCGCCTTTATGAGCGGGTCTATGCCCTGGCGGAAAAAACGGCCGGCAAGAAACTGCCGCGCGAAATGCTGCCGGGCATCCAGCTGGAAAGCCCGAAAATCACCCGTAAACTGACCACCGCCTGGTTTGCCAAGCGGGTGGATGAGCGGCGCCAGCGTTGCCTGGCGCGCGCGTCGGCGGGTTAAACCTGCGGGGTGCCGATAAACGCGGGGTGTCGCTCGGCCTGGGTGGCAAACGCCGCCAGCACCGGGTGCGCCTGCGCGGTGATCCGTTCGGGCAGCATCAGTTGAGTAAAGCTCCAGGCCACCGCCACGCTGACCTCTGCGCTGCCCATAACCTGCGGTATGGCGGCGGTTTGCGGCAGCAGTTTTTCCAGTTCGGCGTAAGCTGCCAGCAATTGGCCCTGCACGCGATCCAGCCACGGCTGATGCTGTTTTTCCTGCGGGCGCTGCTGCTGTTCATAAACGATTTGCACCGTTTTTTCGCAGGCGGCCAGCGCGAGCCCGGTCAGTTGCAAAGCGCGCAGCCGTGCAGGTCCGTGCGCCGGTAGCAGGGCCTGGCCAGCGGGAACCAGCCCGATGGCATACTCCAGAATTAGCGACGAATCCATCAGGATTTGATCGTCGGCCAGCACCAGCGTTGGGGCTTTCACCACCGGGTTGAGGGTTTTGAACCGTTCAAAATCGCTAAATACCGACACTGCGCGGTGTTCAAATTCGACGCCCAATAATTTCAGGCAAATAGCCACCCGGCGCACATAGGGTGAATCCAGCATGCCAATCAATTGCATCAGGTTTTCTCCTGGGCATATTGCCCGTTTATAGTGAATGTATAAATGCCGCCAACCGTTGCGCCACCGTCTCCGGCGCATCTTCCATGACAAAATGCCCTGCGCGGGAGAGCACCTGCAGCCTGGCATCGGGAATGTCGGCCTGCAAACGGTAGGCGTAACTGACCGGTTGCCATTCATCGTTTTCGCCCCACAGGATCTGCACCGGCAGGCGCAGTTCGGGCAGGCGCTGTGCGAAATCCTCAGTATAGCGGGCGTTGTAATGGGCGATTTGCTGCTGATAGAACGCCGGTTGGCCGACCACGCCGACGATCGGCGCCAGATAGCGCTGCAATAATTCTCCCTCCATCAGCGATTTGTCGAACACCGCCATTTTCAGTTGCCGCTCCAGGGTTTGCTCATGCTGCCGCTCGTCCATCACGGCGTACTGACGATAGTTATCGCGAATACCGCGCCAGGTGGGCGAAGGCCAGGAATCGTAGCTGCAAATATCTGCGATGGTCAGCGAGCGAAAGCGCTCCGCATGGCTAAACGCCGCACGTAATGACAGCGCGCCGCCAATATCGTGACCAAAGACGTGGGCGGTATCCAGTTGCCAGTGATCCAGCAGGCCAATCAGCAACTCCGCCTGTGCGGCAATCGACGTGTCTGCTGACAGCGGGCGCTCTGACGCGCCAAAACCCAGTAAATCGTAGAGGTGGACCTGAAAGCCCGCAGACGTCAACCTGGGCAGCAGGTTACGCCAGATGATCGAGTGGGCGGGCGTACCGTGCACCAGCACCAGCGGATCGCCTGCACCATGCACGCCGGCAGCAATGCGATGGCCACCGACGATAATGTGCCGATCGAGCAGGGTAGGGAAGTCGTTCATCATGATCTCTCCATGGGTTGGCTGTACCCAACCTACTCATTCTCTTTTCATGACACCAATGACAAGTTATGGTTGGTAAATCCCACTTTTGTCATGGCGTGCTGATGACCCCGCGTTTATCCATCGATGCATTACGGGCGCTGCAAAGCGTCATTGATACCGGCAGCATGACGCGCGCCGCGCAACAGCTCAATCTCAGCCAGTCGGCGGTGAGCTGGAAAATCAAACGGCTGGAGGAACAGCTGGGGCGCATTCTGATCGATCGTCAGGGCGGCGTGTTGACCGCCACCACCGACGGCGAGGCGCTGCTGCTGCACGGGCGGCGTATTCTGCAGGCTCACGATCGGGCGCTGGCCCACTTTTCACCTTCATCATTGCAGGGCGTGGTGCGTTTTGGCGCCACGGAACAGATGCCGCTGGCCCAATTGGCCGCTTTGCTGACGGCATTTACCCATCAGCATCCGCAGGTTGACGTGCAGTTGGTGATTGAACAAAGCCAGGTATTGCGCGCTGCTCTCGCGAAAGGGGATCTTGACCTGGTGCTGCATCAGCAGTTCCGCGATGCCCTGAGCGCCGAGGATGTGGCACTGGAAAGCGAGCGCATTCACTGGTGCGTCCCGCCTGGGTGGCATTATCAGCCGGGCGAAAGAGTGAAGCTGGTAAGCTACGGGCCGGACTGTTTTTACCGCGGTCTGGCGGAGGATCGCCTGAGCGCGGCGGGCATCGATTACCGGGTCTGCGTTGAGTGCCCTTCGATTGCCGGCATGCTGGTGGCCATTTCTGCGGGCATGGGGATTGGTCTGCTCAGCCAGCAATGTCTCGATCGCCGGGTGCAGGTCGATGCCGGGTTTGAACGCAGCATGCCGCTGCCCGAAGTGGTGAATGCGCTGCGCCTGGGTGCCAGGCGGCATCATCCGCTGCTGCAAAGGCTGCAACAGCGGATCGTACAGGCACTGGGGAAAACAGCCGCTTCCTGAGAAGCGGCGGATAACGGTGCGGTTATGCGCGGCGCGGGTTGGTCAGGCCGAAGTTGAAGTTATTGCAGCGGTTGCAGAACTCTTTCATCACCGGCGGGGTATCCATCATCGGCACCTTGATTTCGATAAAGGCCAGCCGATCCTGGCGCGAAGCCTGTTCCAGCGCCAGCTCCAGCTGTTGAGTGGTTTCGACCGCCATGCTGAACGGCGTAGCCTGGGTGTTGAGTACCGCCGGCAGTTTGGCGTAATCCCAGGGGCCAATGTCGTTGTAAGACGAATTTTCCCCGAGAATGTAGCGCTCTATGGTATAGCCGTCGTTATTAATCAGGAAAATGATGGGCTTTTGCTCATAGCGTAGCAGGGTAGAGATCTCCTGGGCGGTGAGCTGGAAGGAGCCATCGCCAATAAACAGCAGGTGCCGACGATGTGGCGCGGCCATCAGGGTGCCGAGCAGCGCCGGCAGGGTATAACCAATCGACCCCCAGATAGGCTGATTAACCACTTTCACGCCGTCCGGCATGCGCATGCCGCCAATCGCCGCCCCTGAGGTGCCGTTCTCCACCACCAACACGTCATCCGCCTGAATAAAGCGCTGCATCCGTTGCCAGAAATAGGCCTGATCGAGAGCCGCTTCGCCCGGTGTCGCCAGCCTGTGCTTGTGTTCGGGGAGCGGGGCCAGCGGCGGGGCCGTTATGCTTTTATCCAGCGCCAGCAGTGCTTGCAGCAGGTCCGCCGCCGCTACCGCCGGGTAGGAGGTATTGCCCAGCTTCAGCGAGAAAGGCTGAATATCAATCTGCGCGCCGGCAGGGATTTGATGGGAGAAATAACCGGTGGTGGAATCGACCAGGCGTACGCCGAAGGTCAGCACGCAGTCGGCGTTCGCCATGTGCTCGTACAACTCGGGGCGCGACAGGTCGCCGCTGTAGCCACCCATCCAGCCCGCGGTGGTTTCCGGGATAATGCATTTTGCCGTCGGCATATTGGTGAGTGGGATCGCAAATTTATGGGCGACCTCGATCACTAATTGCTGCAGCTGAAAGCGATCCACCATTTGGTCGACCAGAATAATCGGTTTTTTCGCCTGGTTGATGCGCGCCAGCAGTGCCATCGCCGCCAGTTGGACATTATATCGGTCGCTTTTCGGTAATTGCGGTGGGGTGCTCATCTGGGCTATTTCAATTTCCACATCGCAAATATCGGAAGGCAACTGTAAATAAACCGGTTTCTTTTCCGTCCAGGCGCGGGAAATAACGCGCGGAATTTCCACTGCCGCATTTTCCGGTGTGATTAACGCTTGGGCGACGGTGAACTGTTTAAAGCAGTTCATGACGTTATCAAAGTTACCGTCCGCCAGCGTGTGGTGCAGCAGTGCATGGTTTTTCATCGCATGCAGCGGCGGGGTGCCGGACAGGCAGATCACCGGTGCGGATTCGGCATAGGCGCCGGCAATGCCGGACAGCGCGGCTAGGTCGCCTACGCCGTAGGTCGTGATTAGCGCTCCGGCACCTTTCAACCGTGCATAACCGTCGGCGGCATAAGAGGCGTTCAGTTCGTTACAATTACCGATAAATTCAAGTTCGCCTTGCTGCTCAATCAGTTCCAGCAGCGCCAGGTTATAATCGCCGGGCACGCCATAAATACGATCGATGCTCAGGGTACGGAGCTGTTGCAGAATAAAGGCTCCAATAGTGATTTTCATGTGTTTCTCCGGATTTTATCTCTTTTCTTTTATCAGGCAGAAATCAGCAAAATACATTGCCGGCGATGTTGTGTGGCGAATGAATCAATACGCCGCTCTGGTGCAAACGGTTTTTTCTCGCTGGTTTTAACCATTATTTAAACACCCCACTTGTTCAAGTTGGGGCTGTGGCGTGGTAAACGGCGGGATTGTATTCGGGGGTTTACGTTGTCAGTAATCAATATTAAAAATAAGGTTATTGGGGGGTGGCATTTTTCATTGAATCTGATTGAGCAGTAAAATCGGGATAGGGCGCGCAGATAATGGGGCGTTCGGCAATCTCTCGGTACTTTTGCCGGCAGGGTTAATCCCTATTTTTTATTGCCGCGACTTTTTTGCTTTTCCCGCTTTGCTTACCGCAATAAATAACTCTTTTTAAGTATCTCTGGTGTGGGGCTCATTAAATTGCAGGTTGTTATCCGCAGGCGATGAAAGATTATCTTCAATAGTGCTTTGATGTAATGGCACCTTTACAGGGGATCTATATCTGGCGAGCCATCTGTTTGCTGGGGGCTGCCCGCCCAGCGGGCTTTCAGCCGCGGTGCAAATGGGGTGGCCATCACATTCCTATTCCGGACGACAGTAACGATTTCGCTACACTTTGCTTAAAGACGAAGATCGGCCAACGCGGCGGAGACCTCCATTATTGCGGAGTTTTCCGACAGACGGGGTATTGGGAGATCAGTAGGCTGAGCGCCCGGAACAGGACCCACGAAATGATATTCCTTGCCGACGGTTAAACTTAACCAAGTTGCAATGAGATGGGAAAAAGATCTTGGATAAATAAGATACAGCTTGATCTTGCTAATGCGATCGGTAAGAATCCCCGGCCTTAATTTTACAGGAGCTTTATGATGTTTTTTAAACGGACAATTTTGGCTTGCTCTATGGGATTGATGTTTCATGCACTACCTTCTTACGCAGAGGTTGGTGCAGGAAATAGCAATTCCGTACAGGCTGAAAAACCGGGGCTGTGGCAACGTTTCACCGATAACGTGTCGGAAACCTGGAATAATTCGCCGAATAAAGACATCTATCTGCCGGCCATCACCTGGCATAACCGCTGGACTTACGATGACGAACACATCGACAAGTACAATGAGCGGCCCTGGGGCGCCGGTTATGGTATCTCGCGCTACGATAGCGATGGTGACTGGCACGGTATCTATCTGATGGCGTTCAAGGATTCGTTCAACAAGTGGGAACCGATCGGCGGTTACGCTTACGAGAAAATCTGGCGGCCGCTGGATGACAAGGATTTCCGCCTGGGGTTGGGCTTTACCGCCAGCATTACCGCGCGGGATAACTGGAACTACATTCCTATCCCGGCGCCGTTGCCGCTGGCGTCGATCGGCTATAAACAGCTGACCTTCCAGGCGACCTACATTCCCGGCACTTATAACAACGGCAACGTGTTCTTCGCCTGGCTGCGCTGGCAGTTCTGATTTCTAGCGGGCCGTTGGTTCCGCTGCTTTCCTGCCCCCAAATTACCTGAATTCTGAAAAACGGCTGCTGCTGCAGATAAAAGGAACTTGTCGGCACCGGTGGCGTCGGAAGAGATGACCCGGCGCATTGCGTAGAGCGCGCCGTTTTCGGGAAATAACAGGAGCTTTACCCCCATGAATACCAAACATCGTTTACTGTTGGCGCTGACCTTGACCACGACTATGACCTGCGGGGCTGCGCAGGCTGCCGGACTGATGGATTCCATCAGCAGCGCCGCCGGTGAACTCAGTAAGTCGTCAGGGGGTAGCACCGGCGGCACCTCGCTGTCTTCGCTGACCGGCCTGCTGAATGGCGGCGATAAAGCGCTGAGTTCCGGCAGCATGACCAATGCCGCCGGCATCCTGCAATACTGCGTGAAAAACAATGTGTTGTCGGCCAATGGCACTGAAGCGGTGAAAGACCAATTGCTGAGTAAGTTGGGTATCAGCAGCACGGAAAACGCCAAGAGCCAGGACTACCAGCAAGGGCTGGGTGGTCTGTTGAAAACCGGCGAAGGCAAGAGCCTGGATCTGAACAACCTGGGCGTTTCGCAAATCACCGAAAAAGTGAAGCAAAAAGCCTGCGATCTGGTGCTTAAGCAGGGCGCGTCCTTTATTTCCTGATAGCCTGAACGGCGGGGGCTACGGCCACCCGCCGTTTTTATTTCCCCGCCGTCTTTCAAACCGCAGCGTTGTTGGCTACAACGTGAAATTCATCGGGGTTTATAAGAGCAAAAATGAAAAAAATTCTGATGATCTCCCTGTTGGCGGGAGTGACCCTGCTACAAGGTTGTGCGATGAAAACGCCTGAGGCGCCACCACCGCCGCAGGTGAAACCGATCGGGATGGCCAACCCGGCAGACGTTTATTGCACCGAGATCGGCGGCAAGCTGAACGCCAGGCAAAACGCCGACGGCCAGTATTCTACTTGCACCTTGCCGAACGGCCAGGAAATCGATAGCTGGGAACTGTTCCGCCGCGATCACCCGGTGAAGAAGTCAACTTGACGGCATCGGCGCATTTATCTGGTGCCGTATCAGAACTCGCGATCGCTGATGGATTGGAACTCGATGCCGCTGTTCGAGCCCATCTTCAGCGGCATCCGCCAATCGCTGTCTTTGCTCAGGGTGAACGCTCTGGAGCGGAAGTTGCAGCCGCTCTTGATGTTCTTGATTTTCATCACGTGTTCCGCTGTTGAATCGATTTTGACATCGAAGTTGCCGGCGGCGGGAATAAACACCTCCGCCAGCTGTTGCGGCGCTGCGGGGGTTTCCAGCCTGACCAACACCGCAAAATCGTTGCCTTGATTGTCCAGCGTCAGACGATGCAGGCCGGTATCGGCCCGGCGTTCCGGCTGATGCAGATAGCCTGCCGAGGCTGGCCAGGCTTGCCCGGCATTGTCGTGCAACGGCCCGCCGCACTGTTCACGCGCTTCGCGCAACGGCATTTCACGAAGGGCTGCCCGGTTGTAATCGATGGGGGTGGTCATCACAAATTCATCGTCATTTTGATGTGCGCGCAGATAGCGTTTGGCGCTGAATACCCCAGCGGCAATCAGCATAAAGAAGATAAAAATCGTCAGGCGATTCCTGAAGATGGATCCGAACAGCCTGCCCGGCAATTGAAATAGCCACTTCGCGATTTTCGACAGCATCTTTTTCCCTTAGCGCCCAAGCCGTTACGTTCTGCGGTAACGATGCTTGCCTCAGTATAGCCAACATCTCGCCAACGAAAATCCCTCTCCGGCATTTTTCTTTCCCCTGATTGTTGTACGTTTTTGTTCATTTGTGTACATTTGTGATCGATTGTTCACCTTGAGCCTGAAAATGTCCAAACTGTTACCCAATGAACGTCATGACGCGATCCTCGCGACCCTGCAGCGCCAGGGGCGGGTGCTGGCGGTTGAAATGGCGGAACGCCTGAATACCACCGAAGCCACCATTCGGCGCGATCTGCGCCAGTTGGCGGCGCAAAACCTGTGTAAGCGCATCTATGGCGGCGCGTTGGCACCCACGCCGGCATCCGGACCGATGAGTGAACGGCTGCATTTAAGCGGCGATGAGAAGCAGGCGCTGGCGCTGGCCGCGCGGGCTCTGGTCACGCAGGGGCAGATCATTTTCCTTGATGCCGGCAGCACCCATCTTTATCTGGCCGACCTGCTGCCGCGCGACCAGCGGCTGACCGTCGTCACTAACGCGCTTTCCATCGCCGGTAAAATGCTGGAACGGCCGGGGATCCGCACGATTTTAATCGGTGGCGAACTGGATGCCGAGGTGGGCGGCTGCGTGGATGCGAAAGCCGCGCAGGAAATTGACGGTTTTCATTTTGATATGGCCTTTATCGGCATCTGCGCCTATGACCCGGCCAGTGGTTTTTCGGCGCTCAATTATCAGGATGCCCAGTTCAAGCAGCGCCTGCTGACGCGCTCGGGCAACGTCGCGGTGTTGTGCACCCGCGACAAACTCAACACCTTCGCCCCTTATAGCTTTTTGCCCGCCGGGCGAGTCGATTATCTGGTCACCGTGAGCGGCGGGCATACGCAACTCGAACAGCAGGTGATCCAGGGAGGCGGCAAGGTGTTGTATGGCGATTCACCTAACGGAGACTGAGATGAAAATAGCCCATGTTGCATTGTGGACCCGCGATATTGATGCCCAGATGGCGTTCTGGCAGCGCTATTTCAACGGCGTTGTCGGCGAGGAATACGTTAGCCGCAGCCGCCCGGGTTTTATTTCCCGCTTTGTCAGCCTGGCTTGCGGCCCGCAGTTGGAAATTATGTGCCTGCCGGATCTGCTGCCGGCGGAACAGGCCAATGAGCGCGTAGGCTGGGCGCATATCGCGCTGTCGGTCGGCGATGAGGGCCAGGTCGATTTGCTGGCGCAGCGCGCCCGGCAGGAGGGGATCCTGCAGGCGCCGCCGCGCTGGACCGGCGATGGTTTTTATGAGGCGATCATCCGCGATCCTGACGGTAACGCCATCGAAATTACCGCCTGATCACTCTTCTTCGAGGATCGCGAACTGCCGGGACAAATAGTCGAGCAGCAACCGCACCGCCGGCAGCAGCCCACGGCGTGACGGATAGACCGCATGCACAACGCCGCCTTGCGGTTGCCAGTCTGGCAGCAATGGCACCAGCTCACCGCGCAGCATGTTGTCGCGCATCATCATCGACGGCAACTGCACAATGCCGACGCCGGCAATCGCTGCGGTACGCAGCATCAGCATGTCGTCGGTAACCAGCCGCGGCCTGTGTTCCCATTCCACTTTCTCACCGGCCGGCCCGGTCAGTTGCCATTGATGCTGTGCCCGCGCCGGCCCAAGATCGAGCGTCGGGTATTTATCCAATTCGTCGGGCCGTTGCACCGGGCCAAGGGTTCGCACCAACGCAGGGCTGGCGGCGATGTACCAGATGCGTTGAGCCAGGATCTTCAGCACCAGATCGCTGTCTTCCAGCGGCGGCGGCCGCACGCGGATCGCCAGATCCAGGCCTTCGCCCACGACGTCCACCCGGCGATTGGTGGCTTCCAGATGGACCGTCACTTTGGGGTAATCGGCCATAAAGGCCGCTACCATACTGCCGACACGGGTATGCAGGAGCGCCACCGGGCAAGACATGCGCACCGTGCCGCAGGGCTCTGCGCGGGTTTGCTCAATGGCCTGCTGCGCGGCGTCGGCCTCCACCAGCATCGCCTTACAGTGAACGTAGTAGTTCTGGCCGACTTCGGTGACGGAGAAACGCCGGGTTGAACGCTGGATCAGGCGCACGCCCAGGCGCTCTTCCAGCAGCGCCACGCGGCGGCTGAGCTTGGACTTAGGGATGCCCAACGCCCGGCCGGCAGGTGCAAATCCCTGGTGATCGACCACGCTGGCGAAATAAAACAGATCGTTCAAATCGGTGAACATCGCCCGTCCTTATCGTTCTATCTATAGAACACTGAGTGTACATATTACCTACTACTGCGGCAAATGGCATTCAATTAGACTTCTGGCATCAACGTAAGGTCGCGAGACCTGAAACAGGAGTTCAAGATGAAAAAGATCCTCGGTATTTACGACAGCCCTGAAGCCCATTGGGTCGGCAACGGCTTCCTGGTGAATTCGCTGTTCTCCTATAACGATCTGGGGGCGGAAATGAGCCCGTTCCTGCTGTTGGATCATGCCGCGCCAACCAAATTCCGCTCTGCCTCCGGCACCCGCGGCGTTGGCCAGCACCCGCATCGCGGGTTTGAAACGGTGACCATCGTGTATCAGGGCGAAGTGGAGCATCGCGATTCCACCGGCAGCGGCGGGGTGATTGGCCCCGGCGACGTGCAATGGATGACCGCCGCCTCGGGTATTTTGCACGAAGAGTTCCATTCACGGGATTTCTCGCGCAACGGCGGCACCATGGAAATGGTGCAACTGTGGGTCAACCTGCCGGCCAAGGACAAAATGGCCGAGCCGGGTTACCAGACGCTGCTGAATGCGGATATCCCGGTGGTTCCGCTGGCGGACGGCGCAGGGCAGGTGCGGGTGATTGCCGGTAACTTTGGCGGCCACGTCGGTCCGGCACGCACCTTCAGCCCGCTCAATGTGTGGGACATGAAGCTGAATGCCGGCCACACCACCACGTTGACGGTGGAAGAAGGTCATACCCTGGCGTTGGTAATGCTGCACGGTGCCATTCATGTTAACGGCGAGGAAGTGGTGCGCGAAACCCAAATGGTCAGATTTGACCGTGCGGGCGATTCGATCACTATCGAAGCCAACAACGATGTCGCCTTGCTGGTGCTGAGCGGCGAACCGATCGATGAGCCTATCGTCGGCTACGGCCCGTTCGTGATGAACAGCGACGCTGAGATCCAGCAGGCTTTCAGCGATTTCAACGGCGGCAAGTTCGGCACTATGGCGGCAGAGTACGGGGCGAGCTAAGCCATCCCTTTTGGCCCGGAACGAGTTCTCCGGGTCAGATACTACACTTAACCCTCTGCGCTCCCGGCGTTGTGGCCGGGGGCGCTATATCCGCAATAATCAAAACCCAACAGGAGTAAACCATGACTGCAAATTACAAACGCCTCGACAAGGATCAGGCCGCCGTATTGCTGGTGGATCATCAGGCAGGGCTGCTTTCGCTGGTACGTGATATCGATCCCGATCGTTTTAAAAACAACGTACTGGCGCTGGGTGATTTAGCGAAGTATTTCAACCTGCCAACCATCCTGACCACCAGTTTCGAAGAGGGACCGAACGGCCCGCTGGTACCGGAACTGAAGGCACAATTCCCTGACGCACCTTTTATTCCGCGTCCGGGGCAGATTAACGCCTGGGATAACGACGACTTCGTAAAAGCGGTAAAAGCCACCGGCCGCAAACAGTTGATTATCGCCGGCGTGGTCACTGAGGTGTGCGTGGCGTTCCCGGCGCTGTCTGCCCTCAGCGAAGGTTTTGAGGTGTTTGTGGTCACCGACGCCTCCGGCACCTTCAACGAGCTGACGCGTCAGTCGGCCTGGAGCCGCATGGAAGCCGAAGGCGCGCAGCTGATGACCTGGTTCGGCGTGGCCTGCGAGCTGCATCGCGACTGGCGTAACGATGTGGAAGGGTTGGGCGCGCTGTTCTCCAATCATATCCCAGACTACCGTAACCTGATGACCAGTTATAGCACGCTGACACGCGGTAAATAAGATCTATGGGGCGCAGCTGTCAGTTGCGCCCCACGCAGGAAATAAACTTTGTTACGTTGCGTCATTGAAGTATTTTATTAAATAAATCTGTGTGTTAACCCTTCTCCTTTAGTTTATCCCCTTCCTGATACCGATGAAATTTGACAAAAAACGCGTGAAAAACACTGACGATTTAATTGTCATTGAAATTATTAATTTGCTATAAATCCATTTGCTTAAAACACATAGCCGGTTATTTCTGTTCGTGCAGCAATATTTTCCAAATGGCTTTGATCAAAGCCAGGCCCTTCTGCTATATATTTAATGTTTAAAGATTAATGTGATTTTATTTAAGAAATAAAAATGAGTGGGCAGCCTATTAGGTGGTTCATGTGAAAGGAGTAAATTTTTCTGCAGATGTCATTTTAAGGAATGACGGACTTTTCACACAGCAAGAGGGATGGTTGATGAATGCATTCAGAGATAAACTCAAGGCACATGTGAATCATGTGGCTACGGTCGGCCAACATTGCAATACAGAAGAAACAACAAAACAGGCACTGATTTTGCCTCTATTAGAAATTCTTGGTTTTCATCCTTATGACCCAACGAAAGTGAAGGCAGAGTATGGTGCTGATTTTCCTGGGGTAAAGGTAGGTGAGCGGGTTGATTACTCTCTTTTTTGTCATGCGGTGCCCGTTATGTTTATTGAAGCCAAATCCTTCAATCAAAACTTAACAAATCATAGCCCACAGCTTTCACGTTACTTTAATGCTACCCCAGAAGTTACCGTGTCTGCGATCACCAATGGAAAGGAGTGGCGTTTTTTCACCGATCTTAAAGATAAAAATATCATGGATGACGCGCCATTTCTGAAGATAGATTTTAATGATTTGAATGATTCTGATATTGAACAGCTTTATAGGTTTAGGCACGATCAATTCCAGCCTGAGGCTCTCCGAACGCTGGCTGAGGAGAGCATTTACCTAACATCATTCACAAAAACAATCAGTGCAAGCTTAAGGGATGTGGACATGGATTTTGTCAGGTATGTGGCAAATCGATCTAATGTTCAGCGTCAACTTAATCAGCGTTTTCTTGAAACTATAACGCCTTTGGTTCGTTTGGCGGTTGAGAAGGCGGTGAGTGCAATGGTTGTTTCCGGTCTGTCTGTAACTTCTGAAAGTGCAGCGATCTCTGAAAGCGGCCCGAAAAGTGAGGAAAAGAACAAAACTGACCCACTGGCGCCGATTATTGATCCAGAAAACAGCAAAATTGTTACTACCTATGCTGAAAGAGCTTTATTCGACAATGTTGCGATGATTCTCGGTGAGAGCGCAGATCTGACAGCAAAAGACACTGAGAGTTATTACAGTATCTTGTTCCAGGGGAAGACTACGCGATGGATTTTACGTTATTTTGATAATAAACAAAGACCTACCATATTACTCCCTTTGGAGATCAATGAAGAGAGGCACGCTGAAATTATCCGTGCCGGTTTAGAGCTTGCTGCTGGGGGACATATCATCATTGATAGGCCAGAGAACATTTTGCGGCTGACGGGGTTGATCATCGATTCTTATCATTATTGTATTGACGATGAAAACTTCCGACAGAAGAAAAAATCACAGTAATAATGATTCGTTAGGTCAGATTTATCCGTTAATAACAAGCGGTTTCAGCCTGTGTATATGAGCGGTAGGTGCTTTATAAATCCGGTTTAACTGATGAACCCTTTTTCTAGAGTTGCAACGAGGAATTATCAAATAAAATTCCCATGATCTTTACAAGATCCTTAAGCTTTGACCACGTTGGCGTCAGGATGTAAGCAAAGATCATCGGTGTGAAAAGGTCGTGAAAAGCGGCTTTCTCATCTGCCGGGGGCGGGGTAGGTTAAACCTAATCCCGGCAAATGAGGTCAATATCATGAAAAATGCACGCAAAGTACGGGCACTGCCTTTCCTGGCAGCCGCGATGCTGTTCAGCGTCAGCGCGCTTTCCGCTCCGGCTCCGACAGATAAAAATGCTCCGCCCGCAGGACAAGACTTCCGCTTGCCGCCTTTCCCGGAGGGGCATATGCCGAAGCCTGGCTTCTGTCACGGTGGGGAGGTGTTCTGCGCCACCTCTGCCAGCGACAACCCGACCGAAACCATCAATAAGCTGACCTCGGTAATCCCGGCCGGCAGCGCCAAGCATTATGAAGTACGAATCTCGGTCGTGGCATTGCCGGATGCGTCGCCAGCCCCGCCGGCCCCTTAAACGCCGCATCAGTCTGCTGGCTCTGGGGGGGAATGCGCGCTAGTCTGGGGTGATCACCTCCGGAGGCAGGATGAATTCGCCAAAGCTCCCCCCTAATCTCTCTTCTTATCTACGGCCTGGCGATCGGGTGCTGTTGTTCGATGGCGAATGCAATCTTTGCCATGGGTTGGTGAGATATCTGATCCGCGCCGATCGGCAAGCCAAAATCCTGTTGGCGACGGTGCAATCGGCGGAAGGGCAGGCGATCCTGAGCTGGTTAGGGTTGCCTACTGACCCTGTCGACTCCATCGTTTATCTTGAGCAGGGGCACCATTGGCTGCGTTCGGCTGCGTTTTTTCAGGCGTTGCGCCAGCTTGGTTGGCCATTTCGCCTGTTGGCGTTGGCGCGCTTTCTGCCGCAACGGCTGGCCGATGGGGTTTACAATGCGGTGGCGAGCAATCGCTATCGGCTATTTGGCCGCAATGACGGCACCGCCTTGCCCGGCGCCGATCTGCCGGGGCGTTATCTGCATTCCGCTTCCCGCCGCTCTCGCTGAGCTTTACGCTTCTTTACCGTTTAATTGCTTGAAATATCAGCATCCTGACTCCATATAATGGAATAATCAGCCAAAAAAGGAGCGCGTATGGGAATCAGTGAAGAAGAGCATCTCCGCCGTCTAACCCACGAAAAGAACGCCGTGGGGAATTCGGCGAAATGGGTGGCGATCGTTTCAGCCGTTTACTTTGCCCTGATGGTGTTTTACGGCCACCCGATTGGCGTGCTGGCCATGTCCGGGGTGATCTTTATCGTCTCCACCGCCATCTGGTTGAAGAAGCGCAAGAAAGTGAAATCCTATCGTCGGGTGCTGGCGAAAATCAACGACGACGCCTCCGTTTAACCGCCCTGATAGTCGCTGCGCATCAGGGTATAAATCAGGCTTGGCTCGGCGCCAGGCACGTCGTCTAACGTATCCACCAAACGCAGTCCCGCTTTTTCCAACACGTGACGTGAGGCCTGATGGTTTGCACGCACGGTGGCGGAAATCTCATCCAGCCCCAGGTGTTCGAAGCCATATTCGAGCGCAGCCAGCGCCATCTCCGTGGCCAATCCCATCCCCCAGACTTGCGTATCGAAGCGGTAACCCAGATTCACCGTGCGCTGTGCGCCGAGCGGATGCCACGACAGCCCGCCGAAACCGATGATCCACTCCGGGCGTTCACGCAGCGCAATCGCCCAAGAGCCATAACCGCGTTGCCGCCATGTATCGATGCGTTCAGTCAGCGCCTGGTTAGCCTGCTCTTCACTGACAACGGGGCCGGCGGGGTTGAAGCGCTGGGTTTCCGGATCGCCGAAAATGGCGTAAAACCTGGCCAGATCGTCGGCCACCGGTGGGCGCATCACTAAGCGGGTGCTGATATAGGGATCGGTAGGGATCATCTTGGGCATAGTTTTTCGTAACCTGCTGTGATTGGGCAGGTTTAACTGTAGACCAGCTGCGCGGGGGAGGAAACATAAACCCCCTCCCCAGGCGGAGAGGGGGGCAGAATCAGATAAATGAATCGTCGTCGCTGTAGTCGTCATCCGAGAAATCGTCGCTGTCGTCGGTTTGATAACCTGCGTTCTGGAAGCCGTTGTCCTGATTCAGGAAGCGGTTGTCGCCATTGTTAAAGGTGTCGAGGTTGTTGGACGCGTCAAACTCTTTCATTGCGCTGTCATCCACTGGCTGTACCGGCGTTTCGTCGATAATGTTCACAATCTCTTGCGGCTGCGAATGGCGGAACATGCCGGTCAGCATGTCGGCCAATACCACGCCGCCGGCCACACCTGCCGCAGTTTGCAATGCACCGCCCAGGAACCCGCCGGCCCGTGAAGGGGCTGCTGCCTGCTGTGGCGCTTGTTGTGGCTGCTGCTGCGGAGCGTAACCCGCCTGCGGCTGATTATTCCAGGCTGCATTATTCTGCTGTTGCGCCTGGTACTGATCGCGCGGGCTTGGCGTATTGCGGCTGCCACCGCCGAACAACCCGGCCAGGAAGCCGCCGCTGCTCTGTTGGCTGGCGGTATTTTGCTGTTGCTGAGCAATCTGGTTCTCCAGGTCTTTTACCCGCTGGTCCAGTTGCTTCAACGCCGCTTCCTGAATGATCATCGCCTGCGCCATATAATAAGGCGCAGAAGGTTGTTCGCGGATGTGCTGGTTGATGAGCTGCTCTGCCTGGAGATCCCTCTGGCCCGTCTTGGTCTCGGCTTCTTTCAAGCGGCCAAACAAACCATCGATAAGGCGCTGTTCTTCAGATTGCATAGGGTTACCTCAGGAGATAAATAACAAAGCTTGATGATGATTATCATCGGTAGCTATCACCCTAGCGCGTTTGTGTTAACCAATAAATAAATGGTGAGTAAACCTGTTTATGAATTTGTTACCAGTTACGCCAAAGGGATCAGCATGACCAGCTTCAGCGCGCTGTTTTCCGCCGGATGAAAGGTCAGTTGCCGATAGCGCAGCGCCCCCTGCAGCGGATGAGTGAACCCCCGTTCGCCGCCTTCGCGCGCCATCACGTCATGTTGTTTCCACCAGTGATTAAAGGCTTCGCTGTTGTGCGTCATGTTGCGAACGAAGGCGCGTATCGCTTCGGTATTCTGGTGATGGCTGGTTTCCGCGCGAAACTCGGCCACCACGCGCCGAGCACGATCGTCCCAGTCGCTGACCAGGGTCTTCGCCAGCGGGTGGAAAAACATAAAGTGCAGCAGATTGGGCGTCTTGGCCTGGCCCAGCCAGTCACAGAACAGGGTTTCCGCTTGCGGGTTCCAGGCAAGGATATTCCAGGTGAGATCCAGCAGATAGCAGGGGACAGCCACCTGGTAAACGCTTTGCAAAACGGCGCTGTTGGCGATGTCCTGATGCTGTTCCTGTTCGGGATCGGCCACCCGTGCCAGGGTAAACAGGTAGTGACGTTCGGCATGCCCCAGTCGTAACGCTTTGGCAATGCGCGCCAGCGTATGTGGAGAGATGGACACCTCGCGACCCTGCTCTATCCAGGTATACCAGGTGGCGCTGATGCCGCTGATTTGCGCCAACTCCTCACGCCGCAGGCCGCTGGTGCGGCGGCGCGGTGCGCTGGGCAGCCCCAACATGTCTGGCGTGATGCGCTCGCGGTGGGCGCGCAGAAAGGCGCCGAGGGCTTTGGGGCCGGATAAGGCTTCGGATTGCATAGGGGGGTACCTTCTCATACTAGGATAACTGCTTATATTGTACCCGTATATCAGCCTGATTATAGTGGGTTGTATCCCGTAATTGTTTGTGACCGCCAGCGGCGCTCAGGTGCAATGACGGAAACACCCTAATAGAAAGCCATCCGGCACGGGCGCAACCCCGACAATAACAGGAGCAAACATGAGCATCAGCAACAGCCATAAAAATGCGGTCGATCGTCAGTTCGGCGAGCAGGCCAGCGCCTACCTGACCAGCGCGGTGCATGCGCAGGGCAAAGATTTGCAGCGTCTGGCAACATTGCTGGAACCCCATGCCGATGCCAGGCTGCTCGATCTGGGCTGTGGGGCCGGACACGCCAGCTTTACCGCGGCGGCGAAAGTGGCTCAGGTCGTGGCCTATGATTTGTCCGCACAGATGCTGGAAGTGGTTAGTCAGGCGGCAGTGGATAAAGGGTTTGGCAATATTCAGGTACAGCAGGGTGTGGCGGAATCGCTGCCGTTTGACGATGCCGACTTTGACCTGGTGATCAGCCGTTACTCGGCGCATCACTGGCATGATGTGGGCCAGGCGCTGCGCGAAGTTAAACGCGTGCTGAAACCGGGCGGCGTGGCGATCTTTATGGATGTGGTGTCGCCGGGGCACCCGCTGTTGGATATTTATCTGCAAACCGTTGAGGTGCTGCGCGACACTTCGCATGTGCGCAATTATGCGCCGGGAGAATGGTTGAGCCTGCTGACTGAGGCTGGGCTGGTGGTGCGGGAGGTCACTTCGGATCGGTTGTATCTGGAGTTCGGCAGTTGGGTGGCGCGCATGCGTACGCCGGAGCATTTCGTCACCGCCATTCGCGCGTTGCAGCAGGGGGTTTCTGAAGACGTGCTTCAGCACTTTGCCATCCAACAGGATGGATCCTTCACCAGCGATATTATGATGTTTGAGGCGGCGAAAGCTTAAAAACAGCAGGGCAGCCGATAAGGGCTGCCCTGTTAAACGCAATCAAATACCGCTTAATTACTTTTTGTCTTCCAGCAGGCAGCGATAAATCAGGCCACCGATGACACCGCCGATTAACGGCACCAGCCAGAATACCCAAAGCTGTTGCAATGCCCAGGTACCCTGGAATATTGCCACGCCGGTACTGCGCGCCGGGTTAACGGAGGTATTGGTTACCGGAATACTGATTAAGTGAATCAGCGTTAATGCCAGGCCGATAGCCAAAGGGGCAAACCCTGCCGGCGCACGCTTATCTGTCACGCCGTGAATAACAATCAGGAAGAATGCGGTCAGGACCAATTCAATAACGATGGCGGATTGCAGAGAATAGCCGCCCGGTGAATGTTCGCCGTAGCCGTTGGAGGCAAAGCCGCCGCCGGTTGGATCAAAGCCCGCTTTACCGCTGGCAACCAAATACAGCACTGCCGCTGCAGCGATACCGCCGATGACCTGAGCGATCACATAGGGGATGACGTCTTTGGCTGGGAAACGGCCGCCGGCAAATAATCCCACGGTAACGGCCGGGTTAAAGTGCCCGCCAGAAATATGCCCAACGGCATACGCCATGGTGACTACGGTAAGACCAAAAGCGAGTGCCACACCGGCAAAACCAATACCCAGTTGTGGAAATGCTGCAGCTAATACCGCACTGCCACAACCACCAAACACCAACCAAAATGTGCCAAAAAATTCAGCAAATAGTCGCTTTGACATAAACTCCATCCTACGGAAAATACTAACGATCGTTAGCACTAAAAACTATAGAACACCTTTCTCAATTAATGCAGGTTTCTATCAGCATTTTCTTAATGCACCTTAATAACGGCGGGTATTAAATCCCCGTAAATTAGTTTTGTCTATGCGACTTCGGCTATATTTTTCCGAATTTTCGCGCGTTTGTTTATTTTTTTATCTTTCTTATAAGAATTTGCCCTAAGCTTAAATGTTGGGGTTGTTGTTAGCGTAATCCGACCCTGGGGAAATTTAATTTTCCATCTGCTTTTTCCATTCAATTCGCCGATGTTAATTGTTAATTTCTATTTGCCATGTTTAATTAGCACTATGATTCATGACATTAGCGGGGCTGTCATCAGAATGTCACGCTAGGTTAATACCTTAGCAAGCTGCAAACTTCACTCCCTTAACTCTGAGCCATAACCATGAAAATAAAACCGGTTTCGCTGTTAATCACCTCGTTGTTTCCTCTGATCTCTTATGCCGCCGACGTTGAGGTAGAGCGCTATGTCGTCAGCTTTCCCGGCGGCGAGCACGTAAGCTATCAGGGCGCTTTCGCCAAGAATTTCCCGCAGGGATTACCGGTAGGTATTGGCTCCGGCCTGGTTTTCAATGGCCGTGAGGGCAATGATCTGCTGCTGACCACCGTCACCGATCGCGGTCCTAACGCCGATGCGCCTGCGGTCGGTGAGCAAGAAGCCAAAATCTTTGCCAACCCGCAGTTCGTTCCCTTGCTGATGGATATTCGCGTCGGCGGCGGGAAAGCCGTGGCCGGCAATCAGCGCCCATTGCATGACGAACAGGGGCCTGTCAGCGGGCTGCCGCTGCCGGGCGGACTGATCGGTTCCACCAACGAAGTGGCGCTGAGCGATACGCTTAAAACGTTGCCGAGCGATCGGCGCGGGCTGGATACCGAAGGCATCACGGCCGACGGTAACGGCGGCTACTGGTTGTGCGACGAATACGGCCCGTTCCTGATCCATATCGACAGTAAAGGCAATATCCTCGCCAAATACGGCCCTGCACCGCAGAAAGGGGAGCAGGCGGTGGCCGGCGGCTTGCCGAATATTATCAAGTGGCGCCAGCCTAACCGGGGTTTTGAGGGCATCACTCGCCTGCCGGATGGCCGCATTCTGGCGGCGGTGCAGAGCACGCTGGACGTTGATGGCAAGAGCAAGAACAAGGCGCAATTTACTCGCCTGGTCAGTTTTGATCCGGCCAGCGGCAAAACGGCGATGTATGGCTACCCGATTGATATCGACAGCTATAACAAGGCCAAGGATGCCAAAGTCGGCGACATCGTGGCGGTGGACAACCAGCATATCTTGCTGATTGAGCAAGGCAGCGATAAAGACAAGCAGATGATTAACAAAATCTACCTGGTTGATCTCAGCCAGGCGACCGATCTGACGGCCTTCGACGGCAAGGACAAAGCGCTGGAGTTTGACGATGCGAAGGATCTCGCCAAGCGCGGCGTGAAGCTGGCGCAAAAGCGCGAAGTGGTGGATCTGCGCAAATTGGGCTGGCAGCAGGAAAAGGTGGAAGGCCTGACGCTGATCGACGATCGCACGCTTGCGGTGATTAACGATAACGATTTTGGTCTGCAGGCCAAGCTGGTGAACGCCGAGCCTAAGGGCAAGAAAATCGGCGATTACCAGTTGGATAAGCAGGGTGGCTTGAGCCTTGACGGTAAAGCCGTGTCGACGAGCATCGAACTGCAGCCGCTGGATAAGCCGGAATCACTGAGCGAACTGTGGGTGCTGAAACTGCCGCAACCGCTGAAATAACTGCCGTGGCAGGGGGCATACCGTGCCCCTGTCCGCCTTCTTATGCTGCCGCGCCATTCTGTTTCTGCGGCGTTCTGCCCCGCGAGATGCTCTCCCACACCGCAACTACCACCATAATCAGCGTGGTCAGTCCGTTCACCATCAGCAAATCGGTCAGGTAAGCTATAGGTGTCAGCACGGCCAGCGCGATCAGTCCCACCAGATGCGACAGCGGGAAGCGGCGATACACCAGCCGTTTGTACAAGGCGTTGGCGAGCAGGTAAATGGCCGGGCCGAGGATCAATACCGCCGCCGTCACGTTGCTGATAGGGCCGTCGGGATGGGCGATCACCAGTTCGTTGGCGACGGCGCAAACGATAATTGCCCCGACCAGCACCACGTGCACATAGTGGAAGTTGGCCCCCAACTGGCCGGGATTTTCCGCCTGGCTGATGGCGTGGCTTCCGGCTTTGCTGCTGGTATCGAAATAGACCCACCACATTGCCAGGCTACCGATAAAGGCCACCAGCGAGGCGATCAGCGCCGGTACTGTCCAGGTTTCCATTTCACTGAGGGTAGAGCCGGTAATCAGAATGGTTTCCCCCAGCGCCACGATCACGAACAGTTGGCAGCGCTCTGCCAGGTGATGGCCCTCTATGGTCCATTCACTGCTGCTGTTGGAGCGGCCCAGCACCGGCAGGCGGAAACCGAACATCGGTGATACGTATTCGCACAGTACCGCCAGCGCCCACAGCAGCAGCCGGCTATTGCCTTGCGCCAGACCGCCCAGGATCCAGAACACCGCTGAAATGCACATCCAACCCAGAATACGGCGGAAGTTTTGCTTCAGCGGGTGATTGGCCTCCAGCAGATTCAGGACCACCCAGGAGCGACCCACCTGAATCGCCACGTAGAACAGCGCAAAAATCAACCCGCGTTCGCCAAACGCCTGCGGCAGCGCGGAGGCGGCGAACAGCCCCAGCAGCATGATGGCGAACAGCAGGATACGAATGGGGCGGGTATCAGGATTAAACCAGTTGGTCACCCAGGCGGTGTATTGCCACGCCAGCCAGACGGCAAACCACAGTAACAAGGTTTCCAGCGCGCCGGTCAGCGTCAGATGGTGCAGCAGGTAGTGGGAAAGTTGAGTAACGGCAAAAACGTAGATCAGATCGAATAACAGTTCCGAGAACGAAACCGAAGCGCCTCGACCATCGCGCACACGCAGTAAGGTTTGCGACATAGAGAGTCCTTCTAAAATGATAACCTTCAGAAAACAGCGTAGCTCAGGGGGTAACCGAGGGCGGAAATTTCTTAAAAATGAAGGTTTTTATATTACGGGGAGCATCGGGCTTTTAATTGCCGTCGGGCAGGGGTAAAGTTTTCTCTGCAACCGCAGAATTATCTTATCAAGACATCGATGTACGCACTTCCTCCTTATTTACCTCACAATGATTGATGTTCTTTACATTGAATGACGTCGCTTTGCACAGCCAGGCGGATAATTAACTCCACTGATAGAGAAAATAAACAAAAAAACATCTGGAGCTAATCATGAAACTATTACCTGGCATCGCAGCAGTCCTGATCGCAAGCGCTACTTTTTCTTCTTTCGCCGCGCCACTGTCAACGGTAAAACAAATTGACAGCGAGCAGGCAAGCAACATGCAGAGCATCGGCGTGGTGTCGGTTTCCGGCATCAGCGGTTCACCGGGCGATGCGGTTCATGCGCTGAAAGAAAAAGCTGCGGCGGATGGCGCAAGCCATTACCGTATTATTGCCCTGGACACCCCAGGAGATTCCAGCAACTGGCGCGGTAATGCAGAAATCTACCGTTAAAAATGGGCTGAAAATAATTCCCTGGCCGCCATCAGGTGGCCGATAAAATAAACGGTTGCGGAAGATAATCTGACCGGTAATGCTGTTGTTTGATTGCCCTAAGATTATTACCGCAACCGTTTCGCGTTTTTGGCGCTCGCCGGTCGCATTTTATTACAACTGTTTCGATGGCTTTCGGATTCATGTTAATGAATACTTAAGAAATTGAGGGCAGATTGGTGGCTACTCAACCCAACGGAGGCCCCAATGTTAAATGCGACACGGCTGCAACTGAAGAACCACTTTTCCTATCTCCAGCAGTTTATGGCTTCACCGCGCACCATTGGCACCCTGGCGCCTTCTTCCCCCTGGCTGTGTCAGGCAATGTTGAATCAGATCGAATGGACAAGCGCCTTGTCGATTGCCGAGCTGGGGGCCGCGGATGGGGTGCTCACCAAACGCATACTGGGGCGCATGCGCGCCGATGCCTCGCTCGAAGCGTTTGAGATCCAGCCTAATTTTGTGCATCAGCTGCGCAAGATTGACGATCGCCGCCTGCACGTTATGGACCGTTCCGCAGAAGAGATGGCCCGCGACTATGACGTGGTGTTCTCCTGCCTGCCGTTGTTGTCTATTCCGGTTAAAGTCAGCATCCGTATTCTGCAGCAAGCCCAGCAGCGGTTGCGGGCACGTGGCGGCACCCTGGTCCTGTTCCAGTACAGTCACCTGTCGGAAAAGCTGCTGTCTCGCTACTTTCATTGGAAGCGGGTGCGGGTGGTGCGTAACTTCCCGCCGGCATTGGTGTATATCTGCACGCCGCGCTAGCTAGAGTTTTTTCTCCATCACCACCACTTCGCCATCATATTGCTGCCGACGCTCGATCGTGTGCCAGCCCCAGCCCGCATACAAAGCCTCTGATTTGTCGGTGATCAGGTGCAAGACGGGGTGGTTACGTTGGCGAGCCAACTGCACGATAGCGGCTTCCAGACGCTGCGCAATCCCCTGGCGCCGGTGATCAGGATGAACAAAAACCCCCGCCAGCCAGGGAGACAGATCCCTTCGCTGATGATCGTCGCTCGGCCACAGGCTGGCCATGCCCAGCGGGCGTTCGCCGTCGAGTATCAACAGGGTGACATAGTCTTCACTCGGTTGGGTGCACAGGGCAAAACGCTGGCGTGTGCGCTCCAGCGAGCCGCCGCGCTGAGACCCCCATTGGCCAAAGGCCCATGCGGCGCAAACATCGCTGTACTGCGGGCATTCCGTTAGCGAAACAATACATTGGCTCATCTGTGCTCCTCTGGTTTTTCCCATCTCGCCATTTTTATCGATTTATCGGCCGATTTTCACTGTAGAAAATCACATTTACGGCGGTTTTGCATTTATCAGCGCCGAAACACTGTGATTCAGCGGATTTGTCCTGTCCTGTGCGCGTTATCAATTGAAACTGTTAATGAGAGTAATTATCATGCACCCATCTTTTAGCTGCCCCCGGCCTACTTATGCGCAATCCTTTCATTTTACTGCTGCTTTCCCTGTTGTTCGGCGTTTTTAGCGTTCAGGCGAAAATGGTCACCGACATTACCGGCCGACAGGTCGACGTGCCGGATAACCCGCAGCGCATCGTGGTGGGCGAAAGTCGCATGCTGTATACCCTGGCGCTGCTGGAGCCGGGCAATCCTGCTCAGCGCGTCGTCGGCTGGCCGGAAGACATGGCGCGTTATGATGCGCAAAGCTGGCAGCTCTATACGCAAAAATTCCCGCAGATCAAAGCGATCCCTTCCATCAGCAAGGGTAATTTCCGCCAGGTTAACGTTGAAAACCTGATCCAACTGAAGCCGGATCTGGTGATCCTCGCCCGTTACGCGCGCGAAGAGGGCGACAGCGATTTTCTGCTAACGGCGCTGAACAAGGCCGGTATTGCGGTTATCTACGTCGATTTACGGGTTGATCTGCTGAACAATACCGTGCCGAGCGTGCGTCTGCTGGGCGAAGTGCTCAATCGCCAGCAGCGGGCGGAGCAGTTCATCAGTTTCTATCAGCAGCATATGACGGTGATTCAGCAGCGGCTGGCCGGCTACCAAGGGCCAAAACCCAAGGTGATGCTGCATCTGCACCTCGGGCGGCGCGAAACCTGCTGTACCACCGCTGCGCACGGCAATCTTGGCGATCTGGTGGCCTTTGCCGGCGGTGACAATATCGCCAACGCCAGCATCAAGGGCGTCTTCGGCGAGTTAAATCCGGAAACCATCCTGACCGCCAACCCTGATATCTACATCGCTACCGGCATGGCCGGGCCGGAGGGCAAGCGTTTTTCCGATCTGCGCCTTGGGCCGCGGGTTACTCAGCAGGAGGCTGATGAAAGCTTCCGCATGATCATGCAAAAACAGCCGATGCTCGCCAACCTGAAAGCGATCAAGAGCCGCCAGGCCTGGAGCATTTGGCACAATTTCTATCTCAGCCCGTATCACGTCGTGGCGGTCGAGATGCTTGCCAAAGCTTTTTATCCGGATTTGTTTGCAGACATCAATCCGCAGCAGACCTTTAAGCAGCTATACCAGCAATTTTTGCCGTTACCTTTTTCAGGCACCTACTGGAGCCAACTGAATAACGAATAACGCCAGACGTGGCTGCCGGGGGCACAGCCCCTGGCGGCTTGCGTTCAATACCGACGTTGAGTTACATAGCCGCCCGGTCGTTAAGGAGAACCCGATGAGCCCGCTTGTTCGTTTAGCGCAACTGCAGGATATTCCCCAACTGATCGCCATTGAACGCTCGGCGGCGCAGCTGTTTCTTCAGCAACCGGCGTGGCGTTTTCTTGCCGAAGGCCCGGTGATGAGCCGTCAGCAGCATGCTGATTTTATTCAGCAACAGCAGGAGTGGTTGGCTGAAAGCACCCTGGGTGAGGTGGCCGGGTTTATCGCCGTATTGCCGCAACGGCAGGATTGGCACATCGCGGAGTTGTCGGTGGCCGCCGACTGGCAGCGGCGCGGTATCGGCCGACGTTTGATCGCCGAGGTTGCCATGCTGGCAAAATCGCAGGGGGCGCAGCGCCTGACGCTGACCACCTTTATCGACGTGCCCTGGAATGCGCCTTACTACCAGCGGTTAGGATTCCAGCCGGTCGCTGTCGAACGACTCAGCTTGCCGCTGCGGCAACGGCTTGCTGAAGAGGCGGCGCAGGGATTTGTTGCCGGTAGCCGCTGTGCAATGGAATTTACACTATCGTAAATATTGAAATACAGGCTGATGGCGGTATGATGCAAGCAATCACGCCATCGCACGATCTGCGCGCCGATCTTCAGGCGTACAAATGCAATCAAGTCACCGTATAAGGGACAACCCGTAATGACACAAACCATTTTCATGGTAGGCGCTCGCGGAGCCGGTAAAACCACGGTGGGCAGCGCACTGGCGCAGACAATGGGCTATCACTTCACCGATACCGATCTGTTTATGCAGCAGACCACGCAAATGAGCGTGGCGGAAATGGTCGCGCATGAAGGCTGGCTGGGCTTTCGCCGCCGTGAAAGCATTGCGCTGCAAACCGTGACGCAACCGTCAACTGTAGTTGCCACCGGTGGTGGCATGATCCTGGCGGAAGAGAATCGTCGCTTCATGCGCCAGCACGGCACCGTGATTTACCTGCGTTCGCCTGCGGACGTGTTGGCGCAGCGGCTGGAAGAGTATCCGCAGGACGCGCAGCGCCCAACGCTCACCGGCCGCCCAATTGCCGAAGAGATGCTTGAAGTGCTGGCGGCGCGCGAAGCGCTGTATCAGGAGGCCGCGCATTTCGTCATGGATGGTACCGGTAGCCCGCAGCAGGTGGTCGAGCAAATCCTCTCGGCGCTGCAGCGCGAAACGGTAAAATAATCCACCGCGACTTTTCCTTTGGGCACAGTGCGTTGTGCCCAATACTCTGTTTTTCTCCCCTGATTTTTCCGGTCTGACGACAAATCGCGCTTGCCTTTATAAATGACAAGTGACATATATAAATAAATGATAACCATCATTTATGATATTTAACACAAGCTTATTGCGAGGCATCTGTATGAAATACACCACCTTTGGTCGCAACACCGGCCTGCGCGTTGCCGAACTGGCTCTGGGCACCGGCAACTTTGGCACGGGCTGGGGCTACGGTTCGGAAAAAGAAGAGGCCAAGCAGGTATTCGATCGCTACGTCGACGCCGGCGGCAACTTCATCGACACGGCTGACGCCTATCAGTTTGGTCAGTCGGAACAGCTGGTGGGGGAATTTATCGCCGCCGAGCGCGATCGCTTCGTCGTCGCCACCAAGTACACGCTGGGCGCTGCGCCGGAGGCAAGTGTTGCGCACACCGGCAACAGCCGTAAAAACATGATCGCCTCGGTGGAAGCCAGCCTGAAACGCCTGAAAACCGATCGTATCGACCTGCTGTGGGCGCATTTCTCCGACAATCTGACCCCGCTTGAGGAGATCGTACGCGCCTTTGACGATCTGACTCGCGCCGGCAAGATCCAGTATGCCGGGCTGTCCAACTTCCCGGCCTGGCGCATTGCCCGGGCGGATACCCTGGCCGAGTTACGCGGCTGGGCGCGCATTGCCGGCATTCAGGTGGAATACAGCCTGGTGGAACGTACCGCCGAGCGCGAACTGCTGCCGATGGCCGAAGCGTTGGGGATGGCCGCTACGCTGTGGTCGCCGCTGGGCGGCGGTCTGTTGACCGGGAAATATCGCCACAGCAACGCCGGGCGGCTGGCCGAGCTGGGGCGCCTGGTGCATCGCGAGAAAGATACCGCGCTGCTGGATGAAGTGCTGGCCATAGCGCAGGAGCACGGTGTTCAACCGACTCACGTCGCCATCGCCTGGCTGCGCAACCGGGCGGCGAACTCCAGCACCAGCCTGATCCCCATTCTGGGGCCGCGCACGTTAGCGCAACTGGACGATACGTTGTCGGCGCTCAGTCTGACGCTGAGCGAAGAGCAAGTGGCGCGTCTTGATCGGGTAAGCGCTATCGAGCCCGGCACGCCTCACCGGCAGATTGCCGACACGCTGGCGCGAGCGCAGGGTGGTGACAGCGACCGTTTTGCTGCACCGCGCCCCCCGCGTGCCTGAGTCTTTTGATGAAAGGCATCATCATTGAGTGCGGTCAGCGGATGGCCTAAGATGATGCCGGATTGATAAGGAGAAAACACCATGGCGCGGGTATCAAAGCAACAAATGGAACGCAATCGCGAGGCGATTGAGCAGGTGTCTTCACAACTGTTTCGTGAACGTGGCCTGAACGGCGTCAGCGTTAACGATCTGATGGCGGCAGTGGGGCTGACCCACGGCGGTTTCTATGGCCATTTTGCCTCCAAGGATGAGCTGGCGGCGGTAGCCAGCCGCAGAGCGGCGGCGGAGTCGGGCCATCGTTGGGAGGCGTTGAGCAGCCAGCCCGGCAAACACACTTTGCAAACCCTGGTTGACAGCTATCTGGATGTGAAACACCGTGACTGTCCCGCCGAGGGCTGCGTGGTCACCGCGCTGGCCACCGACGTGGCGCGGGAAGGGGCCGATAAACCCGTACACCAGGCCTACCTGAGCGGCGCAAAATCGATGCTGGCGCGGCTGGAGTCGCTGTCGCCCTTGGAAGATGAACAGCAGCGGCACCAGCAGGCTTTGGCGCAGATGGCGATGCTGGTGGGGGCACTGACGCTGGCGCGGGCGACTCGCGACGACGCGTTGTCGGAACAGTTCCTCAACGCGGCGCGTCAGGCTCTGTTACCGGCGGACGTTGAGTAAAATACCGCCCCGGCGTGGTGCCGAAACGCTCGCGGAAGGCGGCGATATAGGCACTGACATTGTCGTAACCGCAGTCACCGGCAATCTGGCCGACGGGTTCCCCCCGTGACAGCGGTTCCAGCGAGCGGAGCACCCTGGCTTGCTGGCGCCAACGTGAAAAAGTCACGCCCGTTTCGCCGATAAAACGGCGGCTCAGGGTACGGACGCTTAACCCGGCCCAGTCGGCCCATTCACGCTGAGTGCGCTCGCCGGCAGGTTCGTTCAGCAGTGCGCGGGCTATTTTCAGCAGCCGCGTATCTTGCGGCAGCGGCAGTTGCAGCGGGGGGCTTTCCTGAGCGTGCATTTCATCCAGCAATACCTGCAACATCCGCTGTTGCGATGCACTCAGTGGCTGCCCGGCAAACTGCGCGATACGCTCGACCAGCGCCTGAATCAGCGGTGAGGCGGCGCTCAGCCGGGGATGCTCCGGCAGCGCCGCACCGCGTTGTTCCCCCAGATACAGGATCCAGCCCGCCACGTTACCGCAGGCCAACGCCTGGTGTGCGCAGTGTGGCGGCAACCAGCCGATACTGCCTGCGGTCATTGCCCATTGTCTCCCTGCGGTTTCCAGTGCCATCATGCCGTGCGTTAACAGATAGATCTGCCCGTCGGCATGGTGGTGCCAGGGCGTGAGGTGTTTTTTCTCATGCAAAAGCCGTTCGCTGCGCAGAATCATCATATTGGCCGATTACCGGTATAAAAAGTCCAGGTACGGTTATTATGCCACCGCCTGCCTTCGCTATGATCCCCGCGTCATTCCATTTTTGGAGATCCTCTATGAACGAAAATCCCTCAATAGCCGTGGTGCTCGACGCCTTGCAGCGGGTGGTTGCCTGCTCGCAACACCAACCGACGCTGATAGCTGAACTGTTCAGCGAAGATTACCGCCAGCAGGTGGACGGCAAAGTACTCGATTATGCGCAATTTATGCAGCATATGGCGCTGTTGAAGCAGCTCACCCGCAGCATGGCGCTGGAAATTATCGCCGTCGCCGGACAGGGGGAGGCGGTACTGACGCATCATCAGGTACGGGTGGAAAAGCGCGACGGTGGCCGCAGCCTGGTCAAAGTACTGGCACATTTCACCGTACGTGGCGGCAAGATCTGTGCCTGCGATGAGCTGACGCAGCTGCTGGAAGGCGAACATGGCGATCGCGATCTGGGATCGCGCGTGTCGGCATAAACTCGGCTGCTATACTTAACCCTGTGTGATTCACACGGGAGAACAGCATGCGCGAAAATAACCGACCAGGCTATCCGAGAACCGCTCGGGTGGTCGAAGTTGACCGGGGCGACCCCAGCTTGCATATGCATCGTTTTGAGGTGCGCACCGACGACATTGAGCCGAATACGCTGCTCAGTGAGCATTCGACCGAGCAGGAAGCGCTCGACGCCAAGCATCGCTACGAGGATCCGGCGCTGGAAGATTAACCTGTACCCTACAGAAGCCGGCGCGATGCCGGTTTCTTTTTTTGCCTTTTGCTTAAGGCCACTTCGTGCGCATTGATCTTGCCGGTCGCTGAGTTAATTATCTGATTCGAATGCGAATAAAATGCCATGACGCTGACTGTCCGGTGGTGGTATGGCGCTGTTTTTGTTGCGGGTTCAGAACGGCAGGCTGACGACCGATCGCCGGGCAGAATTTTACTCTGCGCCCCGATCGCATTTCGCGTGAAAAACCAGTGACAGATCAAGCGCAATCCCCCAATATGGATTTCTCATAAAGTTGATTATGCGGGTGCCAGTCTATGTTGAAAGTGAACGAGTATTTTGCCGGAAAAGTGAAGTCTATCGGTTTCGATAGTAGCAGCATCGGCCTTGCCAGCGTTGGTGTGATGGAAGAGGGTGAGTACACCTTCAGCACCGCCCAGCCGGAAGAGATGACCGTGATTACCGGCGCGTTGAAAGTGTTGCTGCCGGGCTCGCCGGACTGGCAGGTGTTTATGCCGGGTGAGAAGTTTTTCGTACCGGCTCACAGTGAGTTCAACCTGCAGGTGGCTGATGCAACCGCCTATCTGTGCCGTTATTTAAGTTAGTAATCCATACCCTTCTTACTTGAAGCTGCAGCGTTGTTGGCTGCGTGCGCTCACCCCAGTCACTTACTTGAGTAAGCTCCTGGGGATAAATGAGCCTCGTCCTGAGGCTCACCCTTTGGGCAGCGCAAGCGCTGTTCAAATCGGTTCCCGACCGATTTGTCCCGCACTTGCCGCCTAGCTGCAACTCCAATTAATTTGGGTATGCTGTTTGTTTTGCAAAAGCGGCGTATGTAGAGCAAGGCGCAGTAATTTGCGCCTTTGTGTGTTTAACGCTGGGCTTCGCCGCCCAGGGCTTCGATGGTGTTCTTGATTAACGCCGCCAGTTCGCTGGTCATCAGGATAAAATCGGCGTCAAAACGCAGGGCGAAGTCCTCACGATCGATATCGTCATTCTGCTCACGCAGCGTGTCGGCAAACTTCAGGCGCTTGAGCGAACCGTCGTCCGCCAGCACCAGTTGAATGCGTTCCTGCCAGTCCACCGCCAGTTTGGTCACCAGCTTGCCGGCTTCGATATGCACCGCAATTTCGTCGCTGATCAGGTTCTGCTTCTTGCAGCGGATCACGCCACCGTCTTCCAGAATCGCCTTCAGTTCCGCTTCGTCCTGAATGATAAAACCGGCCGGCAACTCACCGGAGCGCACCCACTCGGTCAGTGTCAGCTCGATCGGGCTTTCCATGGTCAGCGGCACCACCGGCAGCGAACCCAGGCTTTTACGCAGCAGCGCCAGGGTATCTTCCGCGCGTTTGGCGCTGGCGGCGTCAACCATGATCAGGTCATTGACGGTGTCGATCCACATAAAGGTCTGGTTGAAACGGCTGAAGGCACGCGGCAGCAGGCTGTGCAGCACCTCATCTTTCAGCGCGTCTTTCTCGGTTTTTTTCAGTTTGCGGTGCTGTTCGCCTTCCAGGCGTTCAATCTTGGCCTGCAACTCTTGCTTGATGACCGGCGAAGGCAGGATTTTTTCTTCCTTGCGCGCGCAGATGACGATCTGGCCGTTAACCGCGTGCGTCAAGGCGTCGCTGTGGGAACCCATTGGGGAGACCCAGCCGGTTTTCGCCATGTCCTGGCTGCCGCAAGGGGTGAAAGCAAAAGCGCTGAGCTGTTTTTCCATTTCATCCGCGTTTAGCGCAACTTCGCGGCTCAAACGGTAAACCATCAAATTCTTAAACCACAGCATAATGTTGTCCCTGGCTGGGCGTGCAGTCGGCACGCTTGTTCATCAAAAGCAGGGCGGCATGATAACGAATCAGAGGCGAAAAATCGCCTCATTCCCTCTGAATTGCGTCGCCGGCCGCGTTTCTTCTCCGCGCTCGTTGCAGCGCCAGCGCCAGTTGCCGCTGGCTGAAAGGCTTGCGCAGCAGCTCAGGCTCAGTCAGATCTCCCTGAGAGTGGCGGCGCATGTCCTGGCCGCTGATCAGCAGAGCGCAGAGGTGGGGATTGATCTCCCGTGCCTGCTCAATCACCTGCGCGCCGTTCAGTTCGCCCGGTAGCATCAGATCGCTTATCAGCAGCGAGATATCCGGCGTCTGGCGCAGCAGCGCCAGCGCTTCCTGGCTGTCTGCGCTGTCCAGCGTCAGGTAGCCGAGCTGGTGCAGGTGTTCGCACAGCGTGTGGCGCACGTCGTTCTCATCTTCCAGTACCAGCACCAGATTGTCGGTGCCGTCACTGTCGTCGAGCGGCAGCAGCGGCGTTTCCGTTACCGCCTGCATGGGCGCACGGGGCAACTGCAGGCGCACCAGCGTGCCTTTGCCCGGCGCGGTTTCAATCTGTACACGCCCGCCGGATTGGCGGACAAAACCGTAAACCATCGACAGGCCCAGCCCGCTGCCGCTACCGACCGCCTTGGTGGTGAAGAAGGGCTCGAACACCTGCGCCTTGACCTCCTCCGACATCCCGCAGCCGGTGTCGATCACTTCCAGTGCCACCATGTCCTGTTTTTTGCCGCTGCTGCGCACCACCCGCTGGTTATAAATGCGGATCTTCACCACCCCGCTGCGGCCTTCCATCGCATCTCGCGCGTTGACCACCAGGTTGATCAGCGCGTTTTCCAACTGATTGGCATCGATCCACGCCGGCCAGCCGGGCTGTTGCGCCTCAATGGTTAGTGACAGCGTGGCGGGCAGCGAATGGCGCAGCAGTTCCTGCAGGTTTTCCACCAGCGTGCGCAGCGCGATGGCCTGCGGGTGCAGCGCCTGTTTGCGTGAGAACGCCAGCAGGCGCTGAGTGAGTTGCGCGCCGCGTTCGGCAGCTTTCAGCGCTCGTGCGATGCGTTGTGCGGTTTGCGCGTCCTGCGTTTGCCCGGTAGTCAGTTCCAGGCTGCCGATAATCACCGCCAGCAGGTTGTTAAAATCGTGCGCCAGGCCGCCGGTAAGTTGGCCGACCGCCTTCATTTTCTGGCTGTGCAGCAGCGCCTCTTCCAGCGCCTTGCGCTCGGTGCGTTCGAGCACCACGTTCACCACCCCGCGGTTGGGCACCGGGCTGAAACGCAGTTCGACGGTGCGGCCGTCATCCAGACGCAGTTCCTGCGGCTGCGGCAGTTCGCTGGACAGATTGGCCAGCACCGCCTCCCAGCGCTGGCCCCGTGGCGGCGTTACGTGCTGCAGTAACTCGCGGTAGTGCTGACCGCGGTGCAACTGGTGTTCGTCCAGTCCCAGCAGCAGCGGGTATTGCGGGTTCCACACCACCAGTTGTCCGTCGTTATCAAACAGTGCAAAGCCGTCGCGCATCGCCAGAAAGGTAGTTTCCAACTGGGTGCTTTTTTCTTTCAACAGGCGAGAGGTTTGTTCCAGCGAGGCGGTATTGCGGGCAAACACGTTGAAAGCCCGCGCCAGTTCGCCCAGTTCATCGCGACGTTGCAGCGCCGGCACGCTGACGTCGCGTTCACCACGCGCCAGCCGCGTCATGGCGTTGGCGATCGCCGTCAAGTTAGAACCGAGGTTGCGGTAGATATACAGCCCGGCGAAGCCGGTAATCACCAACGCCAGCAGAGCGAACAGGCCGATAAATACGCTGATGGAGCTGAGCTCACGGTGCGTCTGGTGGGTGCGCAGCTCCGACTCGTTCGCCACCTTTTGCACGTACAGGTTGATGTCGTCGTTGAGCATCGCGACTAACGCTTTGATGTGATAGGTATAATAGGCGAGTGCCAGGTCGCTTTGTTCCAGCTCCAGCGTTTCGGGCAACAGGCGTTGTTCGCTGGCGCGAAACTGCCGCATTTTCTCGTCCACCAACGCATCCGGGCTGTGCTGCGGCCAGTAGACCATTACGCTGTCGAGTTGCTGTGCGGCCGCCTTGGGCGTTGGGGTCTGAATGGCGATTGCCAGCAGCCGGTCGATCTGGCCGAGCAGCGGCTGCGAAGGCTGGTCCAGATTATCGCGTTGGCTCAGGCTGGAGATATGCCGCAGCGTGCTCTGCGTCTGGTACAGCCCGCTGAGCAGGATGTTGCGTTGCAGGTGCCGTGCGTGACCGAGTTCCAGCATGCGGGTGACGCTGGTTTCCAGGGCGTTGCTGCGGCTGATGATACGCTTGACCAGCGCCGGCTCGCTGTGGGCCAGCGGGGCGTCCGCCAATCGGTTGAGGGACGCCTGCAGCGCCAACTGGGTCTGTTTCAACCGGGCGGATTCGCTCTGGTACTCCAGCGCGCCAACCACCTGCGAAAGCCGGATGGCGGCGGTGGCGACGTTCGACGTATCCCGGCTCAGCGCCATGCTGCCGTTCATCTCTTTCAGCGTTTGCGCCTGCACCTGTTCCTGCAGCTTGCCCGCATGCTTAAAGCCGACGATCGCCACGCCGCTGACCATCAGCGTCACCGCCACCACCAGCAGGTTGAACATCAGCAGGCGCCCACGCGCACCGGCAAGGAAAGGCAGTCTGCGCATCGTATCTCCCGTAACTGACTGTTCGCAGTATAAATCCCCGTTCCATTAACAATATGACAAACATGAACGGGCGCTGACATTTTGCATTTATTTATGTGTGGTTAACTGCATGTAATCCGAACCGCAGCCTGAGGTATGACGATGAGCGTGACCCCGATTTTGGAAATGCACAACATCGCCAAGAGTTTTGGTCAGTTTTATGCGCTGAAAGGCGTCGACCTGACGGTATATCGCGGTGAGATCCACGCGCTGATGGGTGAAAACGGCGCGGGTAAAAGCACGTTAATGAAAATATTGGCCGGCGCGTATATCGCCAGCAGCGGGGAAATTTTTATCGATGGGCAGCCGTTCGCCATCAAAGGGCCAAAAGACGCCCTGGCGGCAGGTATCACGCTGATTTACCAGGAAATGAATCTGGCACCGAATCTGACGGTGGCGGAGAACATTTTTCTGGGCAGCGAGATCCAGCGCGGTGGTCTGGTGAAACGCCAGCAGATGTTGCTGGAAGCGCAGAAGGTGATCGACAGGCTGGGCGCGCAGTTCAGCGCTGGCGATCGGGTCATGAAATTAACCATCGCCGAGCAGCAGCAGGTGGAAATCGCCCGCGCGTTGCATCGCAACAGCCGCATTCTGGTGATGGACGAGCCTACGGCGGCGCTCTCTTCGCGTGAAACGCATCGGCTGTTCGAGCTGATCAAGCGCCTGCGCGATGAGGGTATGGCGATCATTTACATCAGCCACCGCATGGCGGAAGTGTACGAACTGTCGGATCGCGTCAGCGTGCTGCGTGACGGCCAGTACGTCGGTAGCCTGACGCGCGACAAGCTGTCCGCCAGCGAGCTGGTGCGCATGATGGTGGGCCGCCCGCTGAGCGATCTGTTCAATAAGGAACAGGGGATTGCGGTGGGCGAACCGCGCCTGACGTTGCACGGGCTGACCGACGGCAAAAAAGTGAAGCCGATTAGCCTGCAGGTGCGCGCCGGCGAGATTGTCGGCCTTTCCGGGTTGGTGGGCGCCGGGCGCTCTGAACTGGCGCAGCTGATTTTCGGTGTGCGCAAGGCGAGCGGCGGCACGGTGGAGATTGACGGCAAAACGGCCAATATCCATTCACCGCGCGACGCTATCGCTCTGGGCATCGGTTTTCTCACCGAAAACCGCAAGGAGCAGGGTCTGTTTCTCGATCTGGCGGCGCATGAAAATATCGTTATGGCAACGCTGGAGCGCGATGGCCGCTACGGTCTGCTGAATCGCCGCAAGGCGCAGATCATTTCCAGCGACGCTATCGGCTTGCTGAATATCCGTGTGCCGCATGCTCAGGTCCGCGCCGGTGGCTTGTCCGGCGGCAACCAGCAAAAGCTGCTGATTTCACGTTGGGTAGCGATCGGCCCGCGCATTTTGATCCTCGATGAACCCACGCGCGGCGTCGATGTCGGCGCCAAGAGCGAAATTTACCGCATCATGAGCCAGATGGCGCAGCAGGGAGTGGCGATCCTGATGATCTCCAGCGAACTGCCTGAGGTGGTCGGCATGAGCGATCGGGTTTACGTCATGCACGAAGGCAGTATCGCCGGTGAACTGAGCGGCAGCGACATTACTCAGGAAAACATCATGACGCTGGCTACCGGCGTCGAAACCGCCGTGGAAATCGCCGACCATGAATAATTCAATCCGTACGCTCAAGGAGCCTGCCATGACTTCGAATCCGCTGCCGCCTGGCGCAAAAAATCCCACGCTGAAACGGGCGTTCTTGGGCGATATGATGCAAACCGTCGGCATCCTGCCGATCCTGATCCTGATCGTCGCGGTTTTCGGCTTTGTCGCGCCGAATTTCTTTACCGATGCCAACCTGCTGAATATCGCCCGTCAGGCGTCGATTAACATCGTGCTGGCCGCGGGCATGACCTTCATCATTCTTACCGGCGGCATCGATCTCTCGGTCGGTTCGATGCTGGGCACCACGGCGGTGGTGGCGATGGCGGTTTCCCTGATGCCTGGCCTGGCCGGGCTGTCGATCCCGCTGGCGCTGCTGGCCGGGTTGGGGATGGGGCTGTTCAATGGATTTCTGGTGGCTTACGCCGGTTTGCCGCCGTTTATCGTTACGCTGGGTACCTACACTGCCCTGCGCGGCGCGGCTTATCTGCTGGCAGACGGCACCACCATCATCAACTCGAATATCAGTTTTGAATGGATCGGCAATTCTTATCTGGGGCCGATTCCCTGGCTGGTGATTATCGCCTTTGCGGTGATCGCGCTGTGCTGGTTCATCCTGCGTCGCACCACGCTCGGGGTTCATATCTACGCGGTGGGCGGCAATATACAGGCCGCACGTCTGACCGGCATCAAGGTGGGCGCGGTGCTGCTGTTCGTCTACGGCATGAGTGGCCTGCTGTCCGGGCTGGGCGGGGTGATGAGCGCCTCCCGACTCTACAGCGCCAACGGCAACCTGGGTATGGGTTATGAGCTGGATGCCATCGCCGCGGTGATCCTCGGCGGTACCAGCTTCGTCGGCGGCATCGGCACCATTACCGGCACGCTGGTGGGGGCGCTGATTATCGCGACCCTGAACAACGGCATGACGCTGATGGGGGTTTCTTATTTCTGGCAATTGGTGATCAAAGGGGCGGTGATCATCATCGCGGTGCTGATTGATAAATACCGCACCCGCAATTATCAACACTGATTTTCCTGTCGAAATCCACAGGGGAAGGCAGAGTGAGGCAGGCAGGTTTGTTGAGGCCCAACAGGGCAGGTTTTTCGTATATCAAAAATTATGAGGAAAACACTATGCGTTTCAAGCCATTGATTACCGCTTTGTTGGTTACCGCCGCGCTCGGCAGCGCCTCTGTGGTCCAGGCGAAAGAATTGAAATCTATCGGGGTGACGGTGGGCGATCTGGCCAACCCGTTCTTTGTGCAGATCACCAAGGGCGCGGAGTTGAAAGCGCGTGAGCTGGCCGGTGACAAGGTGAATGTGACACTGGTGTCGAGCGGTTACGATCTTGGCCAGCAGGTGGCGCAGATCGACAACTTTATCGCCGCCAAGGTCGATATGATCATCCTCAACGCTGCCGATTCCAAAGGCATCGGCCCGGCGGTCAAACGCGCCAAGGACGCCGGCATCGTGGTGGTGGCGGTAGACGTGGCGGCCGAAGGCGCCGACGCCACCATCACTTCGGATAACACCCAGGCGGGTGCGATGGCCTGTAAATACATCAGCGATCGCCTGAAAGAGAAAGGCAACGTGGTGATCATCAACGGGCCGCCGGTTTCTGCGGTGCAAAACCGGGTGGAAGGCTGCATGACCGAGCTGAAGAAACACCCGGATATCAAGCTGCTGTCCTATAACCAGAACGCCAAGGGCAGCCGCGAAGGCGGTCTGGAGATCATGACCTCGTTGCTGGCGGCCAATCCGAAGATCGACGGCGTATTCGCGATTAACGATCCGACGGCGATCGGCGCCGATCTGGCGGCCAAGCAGGCGCAGCGCAGCGAGTTCTTTATCGTCGGCGTAGACGGTTCGCCGGACGGTGAAGAGGCACTCAAACGCGGTGGAAAATCGCTGTTTGTGGCGACGCCGGCGCAGGATCCGCAGGTGATGGCGGCCAAGGCGGTCGAGATCGGTTACGACATTCTGCAGGGCAAACCCGCGCCAACCGGCCCGGTGCTGATCCCGGTGACCATGATCGATAAGAATAATATCGGCAGCTACAAAGGCTGGACGGTGAAATAACCTCTGCCGACAGGGGCCGGCTCAGTCTGGCCCTTATTGATAACCACGCCCGGAGGTGCCATGAACCGTTCCGCCGTGAACCGGATCCTGCAGCAAACCCAGCACTTTTTTGCCCGCTTCGACGTCCATCTGCCGCCTTTCGCTCATTTTAGCCCGTCGGCCTGGCGGCAGCGCGATCGCCAGCCGTGGCAGGAGGTCTTCGATCTGAAACTCGGTTGGGATGTCACCGCGTTCGGCGGCGATGACTTTGCGCACTGTGGCCTGACGCTGTTTACGCTGCGCAACGGTTCGCCCGGTGGCCAGCCCTACGCCAAATGTTATGCGGAAAAGATGATGCACTGCCGCGAAGCGCAGGTGACGCCAATGCATTTCCACTGGCGCAAACGCGAGGACATCATCAACCGCGGCGGCGGCAATCTGATCGTCGAACTGCACAACGCCGATGCCGATGAACGGCTGGCTGAGGGGGCGGTGACCGTTACCCTGGACGGTTGCCGGCAGACCCATGCCGCCGGTTCGCGTCTGCGGCTGGCGCCGGGGGAAAGCATCTGTCTGACGCCGGGCATTTATCACAGCTTTTGGGGTGAGGAGGGCTTTGGTGACGTGCTGGTGGGCGAAGTCTCGACGGTCAACGATGATGACAACGACAACCGTTTCCTGACGCCGCTCAGCCGCTTCGGCCAAATAACGGAAGACCAGCCGCCGCAGTGGCTGCTGTGCAACGAATATTCGCGCTTTATCGATTAAAGGAGAACAGCTATGGCACTGATTTCATTGGCGCAGGGATTGGCGCACGCTCGTCAGCACGGCTATGCGCTTGGCGCGTTCAACGTGCTCGACAGCCACTTCCTGCGTGCGCTGTTTGCCGCCGCGGAGGCAGCGCGATCGCCGTTTATTATCAACATTGCCGAAGTGCACTTTAAGTACGTTTCGCTGGAGTCGCTGGTGGCGGCGATTAAAAGCGAAGCGGCGCAGCACGCTATTCCGGTGGTGCTGAATCTGGATCACGGTTTGCATTTCGAGGCGGTGGTGCAGGCGCTGCGCCTGGGGTTCAGTTCGGTGATGTTCGACGGCTCCGGCCTGAGCTATGAAGAGAACGTGCGCCAGACGCAGGAAGTGGTGCGCATGTGCCATGCGGCCGGGGTGTCGGTCGAGGCTGAGCTGGGCGCGGTCGGCGGCGACGAAGGCGGCGCGCTGTACGGCGAGGCCGACAGCAATAAATTCACCGATCCGCAACGGGCGCGCGAGTTTGTCGGGTTGACCGGCATCGATGCGCTGGCGGTGGCGATTGGCAATGCGCACGGTAAATACAAGGGCGAGCCGAAGCTCGATTTCGACCGGCTGGCGGCGATCCAGCAGCAGGCCGGCATTCCGCTGGTATTGCACGGCGGTTCCGGCATCAGCGATGCCGACTTCAAGCGGGCGATTGGCTTGGGTATTCACAAGATCAATTTCTACACCGGCATGTCTCAGGCGGCGCTGGGCGCGATTGAGCACCGTATGACGCAGCGCCACGCAATTTACGATGAGTTCGCCGAGGTACTGTTGGCGGTGGAGCAGTCGATTAGCGAAGTGGTGCAGCAACAGATGCATATTTTCGGCAGCGCCGGGCGGTTGTAATGACCCGGCGCGGCATTGTCTCGGCCGGCAATATGCTGGTGGATCACGTACACCAAATCGCTCACTGGCCGCAGCCGGGCTGGTTGGTGGAGATTGAACGCAGCCAACGCGCCACCGGCGGCGCGCCGCTTAACGTACTGCTGACGCTGGCGCGGATGGAAACCGGGCTGCCGCTGGCGGCGATCGGGCTGATCGGCTGCGACGCGGACGGCGATTACATCATGCAGATGCTGGCGCAGTACCGGGTTGACGGCCGTTGGGTGCGGCGCAGCGAAGGGGCAATGACCTCCATGTCGCAGGTGATGACCGAACCGGGTGGGCAGCGAACCTTCTTCCATGCGCCAGGCGCCAACCGGCTATTGGACCTGGACGCGTTTGACGGGCTACACAGCGAACACAAAATTTTCCATCTCGGTTATCTGCTGCTGCTCGACAGCCTGGATCGTCCGGATGAGGCGTTCGGCACCCGCAGCGCGCGGCTGCTGGCGCAGATGCAGCAGCGCGGTTATCGGACGTCGCTGGATCTGGTGTCGCGGCAGGGCGATCCGCGCTACCGGCCGCTGGTCTTGCCGGCGCTGCGCTGGCTGGATTATCTGGTGATCAACGAGCTGGAGGCCGGGGAGTTTACCGGGTTGGCGCTGCGATCTGCCCACGGCGCTTTACAGCCGCATTTGATGGCACAGGCCGCGCAGCAGCTGTTGCAGGCCGGCGTGCGGCGACGGGTGGTGATCCACTGCCCGGAAGGGGCGTACGGGCTGGAAAACGGCGGTGATGCGCACTGGCAGCCCTCGTGGCGCCTGAGCGAGGGCGAGATTGTCGGCAGCGTCGGCGCCGGGGATGCGTTCTGTGCCGGGGTGTTGTACGCCAGCCATGAAGACTGGCCTTTGGTGGAGACCTTGCAACTGGCCCACGCCTGCGCGCGTTTCAATCTGCTGTGCGCCAATGCTATCGACGGCGCACGGCCGTTATCGGAACTGCAGGCGTATATCAGGCGGCAGCCACCGGCTGGCTGACGTCGGCGGCGAACACATAACCCAGCCCGCGAATGGTGCGGATCAGTTCGGGTTGATGCGGATTGATCTCGATCTTGCGCCGTAGCCGCATGATCAGCACGTCGATGGTGCGATCGAAGACCTCCAGAGTTTCGCTGTGGGTCAACTCCAGCAGGCGATCGCGGGTCAGCACTTTGCGCGCATGCTGCACCAGCGCCAGCAGCAGGCCATATTCGCCTTGAGTCAGGTCGACAGGTTGTCGCTGCGGATTGTGCAAGGTACAGCGGGCGGCGTCCAGACACCAGCCGTTGAACTGCCAGCCTTCGGACTTGCCCTGGCCAACCGCTACCGGCTCCAGCGCCAACGCGCCGGTACGCCGCAGCACCGCTTTGGCGCGGGCCACGACTACGCGTGGGTTGAAGGGCTTGGCGATGTAATCGTCGGCGCCCATTTCCAGGCCGACAACCACGTCAGACTCGGAACCGAGGCCGGTTAGCATCACCACAGGCAAATCCGGGCGCAGGCGGTGGATCTGTTGCAGCACCAGCAGGCCGTTGGTATCCGGCAGGATCAGATCGAGCAGCACCAGAGCAATGTCCGGCTGCTGGTTGAGTATGGCAAGCGCTTCGCTACCCCGGTGGCAGGCATGAACGGTAAATACGTGTTCATTGAGCACGTCGCAGAGCACGTCACAGATAGCGGGGTCGTCATCGACGATCAGTACGGCAGGTTTCATCGCTGCTCTCCGGATTTATTATGTGGAACTGTTTAAAAACAGTGTACCTGATGGCTAATTAATAAGCGGCAGCCGGTATGGGTCTGATGCGGAAATTGCCGTCGCCGTCACATTCGGCGGCAAGGGGATGATCCTGTATGCCGGTTACAGTAGTCTGTAGCAATGTTGTTGTGCATTGAGGAGAAAAAATCGTGCGCATTGGTATCGATCTGGGTGGCACCAAAATTGAAGTGATCGCGCTGGCCAACGATGGGCATGAGCTGTTCCGCCATCGTATCGCGACGCCGCGTCATGACTATCAGCAAACGCTGGATGCAATCAGCGGCCTGGTAAAGCTGGCGGAAGAAAATACCGGGCAGCAAGGTTCTGTCGGCGTCGGCATTCCCGGCACGCTGTCGCCCTATACCGGGCTGGTGAAAAACGCCAACTCGGTCTGGCTCAACGGCCAGCCCATGGATAAGGACTTGTCGACGATGTTGGCGCGTGAAGTGCGCATCGCCAACGACGCCAACTGTTTGGCGGTCTCGGAAGCCACCGATGGCGCGGCGGCCGGTCAGAAAACCGTGTTTGCGGTGATTATCGGTACCGGCTGCGGCGCGGGCGTGGCGATTAACGGGCAGGCGCATTCCGGCGGCAACGGCATTGCCGGCGAATGGGGGCATAACCCCTTGCCCTGGATGGATGACGACGAACTGCGTTTTCGCACCGAGGTGCCTTGTTACTGCGGCAAACAGGGCTGCATCGAGACCTTTATCTCGGGCACCGGTTTTGCAACCGACTATGCGCGCCTGAGCGGCAATCCGCTAAAAGGCCATGAGATCATGACGCTGGCGGCGCAAGGTGATGCTCTGGCGGAGCGGGCCATCAGCCGCTATGAATTGCGACTGGCGAAATCGCTGGCACATGTGATCAATATATTCGATCCGGACGTGGTGGTGCTGGGCGGTGGCATGAGCAATGTGGACCGCTTGTATCAGCATGTGCCGCAACTGGTGAAATCCTGGGTATTCGGCGGTGAGTGCGAAACGCCAATTCGCAAAGCGATCCACGGCGATTCCAGCGGCGTGCGCGGCGCCGCCTGGCTGTGGCCGCAGAGGTAGCCGTTGCAAAAAAGCGCGAGCCTGTTCGCGCTTTAATCAATTCCCTGTACAAAAACTGGACGCCCCTCTATGCTTTAGCTAACTTAGCTAAGGAGACGCTTATGCCTATTCAGGCCAATATGCACGAAGCAAAATCGAACCTGAGCCAGTTGGCGGATAAAGCCGCAGAGGGAGAGACAGTGATCATAGCGAAAGCAGGGAAGCCTTACGTTCAGTTGATGGCGATTAAAGGTGAAGCGCGCAAGCCCGGCGCGGCCAAAGGTAAATTTACCGTACCGGAGGATATTAATGCCGGCGATGCGGACATCACCGCATTGTTTGAGGGAGAAAAATGAGGCGCTTGCTGCTGGATACCCACGCGCTGTTGTGGTGGCTGGTGGACAATGCCAGCCTGGGGCCGCTGACCCGCAATCTGATCGCCGATCCCAATAATCTGGTTTACGTCAGTACGGCGAGCGTATGGGAAATCTCGATCAAGCAGGCGTTGGGCAAGCTGCCGGTGCCAGAGGACATTTTTGACATCATTGAGGCTGAGGATTTTCTGTCGTTGCCGATAGTCGCTTTTCATAGCCAGCAGGCGGGGCAGTTACCGCAACACCACGGCGATCCTTTCGATCGCATGCTGATCGCCCAGTCGCAGGCCGAAGGGCTGACGCTGATCACCGCCGACGGCGTTTTCCCGCAGTATGGCATTCGGGTGTTCGACGCCCGTCGCTGATCCTATTTCACCTCGCTCTCACTGCGCACCCGTTCGATATGAATGGTCAAAAACATCATCTCTTCGCCGGTTAGCTGGTGCTGGTAATGTTTTTCGATGTGCTGATTGATCTTGCCGGCGCAGGCGAATGACTCGCGGTATTTCTCTTTCACCACCTGGTAGAGCGAATCATCGTCGCTGTCGACGTAGTTTTTCCCCAGCAGGCGCTGAGCGAAGAATTTCAGGTGAGTGACAAAGCGATGGTAACTCAGTGCTTCTTCGTTGTAATCGAAGCGGAAGTGGTATTTGACGATGTTAAGGATCTCCTGCATCACGCGGGTGACGTGCAGGGTGTTGTGCATTTCGTCGTTCAACTGGGCGTTGACCAGGTGCAGGGCGATAAACCCGGCTTCGTCCTCCGGGAGTGCGGTGCCCAGCCGCTGGGTGATAAGGTCCAGCGCTTCCAGCCCGACGGCAAATTCGGCCGGATAAAGCTTTTTGATTTCCCACAGCAGCACGTTTTTGATGTCCAGCCCTTGGTCGTGGCGCTGCAGTGCAAAGTGAATATGGTCGGTCAGCGTGATATAGACGATGTTGTGCAACTTGCCCGGCAGGCGCTGGCGAGCAAGGGTAATGATTTTATCGGCGGTGGTCACGCAGGCCAGTGGAATTTCTGCCAGCAGCTCTTTGTAGCGTTCGCTCATCTCACCGCCGTTGGGGGTGAAGATCTTTTCGATAAGACTTTCGTCCAGCAGATCGCCGGCCTTCTTTTTAAACCCGACGCCGCGACCCATCACCACCGTTTCTTCCTGACGGTCGTCCAAGGTAATCACCGCGTTATTATTAAGTATTTTTGCGATTTTCATGGTTGTTCCCTGTTGTTTCAGCCCGCTGAAAACGAAAAAACCTGACGCACGGGAGCGATCCCCTGCGTCAGGTTTTGCCTGTATGTGGATATCTCTTCTCCCTGGCATGCCAGGGACGCTGCATGTTGCGCCCGAATGAATCGGGCAAGGCTGCAGCTTGAAAATCCTTAGGTATACAGTAGCAATCCTGTTATCAGCAGCATAATAACCCTTGTCAGCGGCGGCTCAACGCTTTTCGCCGGGGAGTGCTGCTGTGGTCACACTTCTCAGTCGCTGCCGGACAGCATCAGGTCCTGCGGCGCATTTCGGCGCTGGGTTTTGGTCAGCAGGAAATAGAGATAACCGCAGGCCATCAGGGCGATAAACACCCCGCCGATCACCGGGTTAAACCACAGCATGGCGATCAGGCACACCAGCGCCAGCACCAGCGCGATGGCCGGCACCAGCGGATAACCCGGCGCCAGGAAGCTGCGCTTCAGTTCCGGCGCAATGCGGCGCAGTTTGAACAGGCTGAGCATGCTCATCAGGTACATCACGATGGCACCGAATACGGCCATGGTGATCATGGCGGCGGTGAGGCTCATGCCCTGAAGGTTGATCCAGCTGTCGCTGAAGATCGCGGCGATGCCGATCACGCCGCCGGCCAGGATCGCCCGGTGCGGTGTCTGGAAGCGCGACAGTTTCGCCAGCGAGGTCGGCAGGTAACCGGCGCGCGCCAGCGCGAAGAACTGGCGTGAATAGCCGAGAATAATGCCGTGGAAGCTGGCCACCAATCCAAACAGGCCAATCCACACCAGCATGTGCATCCAGCCGGAGTTTTCGCCTACCACCATTTTCATCGCCTGCGGCAACGGATCGTTGATGTTCGACAGTTTGCTCCAGTCGCCTGCGCCGCCCGCCAGCAGCATCACGCCCAGCGCCAATACCACCAGCGTCAAAATGCCGGAAATGTAGGCGCGCGGAATGGTGCGTTTCGGATCCTTGGCCTCTTCCGCCGCCATTGCCGCGCCCTCGATGGCCAGGAAAAACCAGATGGCGAACGGAATGGCGGCGAAGATGCCGGACAGCGCCGCGCTGCCGAAATGATCGCTGCCCGCCCAGCCGTTGAGCACGAAGTTGCTGAAGCTAAAGCCCGGCGCCACTACGCCCATAAATACCAGCAGCTCAAAGACCGCCAGCACGGTGACGCAAAGTTCAAACATCGCCGCCAGCTTAACGCCGAGGATATTGAGCGTCATAAAAATGGCGTAGGCGCCCACCGCCGCCCACTTGGGGTTGAGCGCCGGGTATTGCACGTTGAGATAAGCCCCGATCGCCATGGCAATCGCTGGCGGTGCGAACACGAATTCCACCAGTGTCGCCAGCCCGGCGATCAGGCCGCCGGTTTCGCCAAAGGCGCGGCGGCTATAGGCGAAAGGCCCGCCTGCGTGAGGGATTGCGGTGGTCAACTCGGTAAAGCTGAAGATAAAACAGCCGTACATGGTTGCCACCATCAGGGTGGTGATCAGGAAACCGAGCGTCCCCGCAACGCCCCAGCCGTAGCTCCAGCCAAAATATTCCCCGGAAATCACCAGCCCGACGGCAATGCCCCAAAGATGCAGGGTGCCCAGGGTAGGTTTAAGTTGCATTGTCATGTTGCTCTCCCGATCGAAAAAACCGCCTGCGCAGATAAAGAAGGTATCCACTCACGACGCTGCAGGTTTTATGCCATGACGAAGCCTCTCCGCCAGCACGAGGGCATGGCTTATAAGGGCCACCTGAACGCGCACCAAAAGTGGGCAGTGTGGCGACGATATTGTGCTTTTTTGGTGATTTTTTGACCGTAAGGGCGGTGAGGGGCGGACCGGTAAGCTGGTACGAAAGTTGCTTACCTCCCTGCACCGTTATAGCCACAGTGGAATACATCATGCAGACAGCGCTTTCCTGCCAGCCGGAAGCATTCACTCAGTTGGAAGCCGGTCTGACGCGGCGGGAGCACAAGAGGGAAGGCTATCGTTTCGACTATGCGGTGGAGCACGGCGGGATTTTGTGCCAACGGCGCAATGCCGAACTGACGCTGGTGGACCGTACCCGCGCCCAGGTGCGCCATGCGTTGCTGAGCGGAGAACCGGTGCTGGAAATTATCGCCGAGAAAATGGGTCTGTCCGCCGGTTCGTTGCAGCGCCGCCTGCGTGAACAGGGGGGGACCTTTACCGCGTTGGTGGACAAGGTACGCTGCGACCTGGCGACTCATTATTTGCAGCAGCGCCACCTGCCGATTGCCGAATTGGCGCTGCTGCTGGGATATTCCGACGTCAGCGCATTTTCACGCGCTTTTCGCCGCTGGTTTGGTATCAGTCCACGCCAGTGGCGGCAGTTGCCGGCCTAACTTTCCAGCCGAAACTGCGGCTCCAGCCGGCTGATACCCAGTCCGTTGACCTTTTTCACCTTAATCTGCACCGGAATGCGTTCTTTCATCGCTTCGACATGGCTGATCACGCCGATGGTTTTACCGGAGGCATTCAGGCTGTCGAGCGCGTCCAGCGCGGTATCCAGGGTTTCCGCATCCAGCGTGCCGAAGCCTTCGTCGAGAAACAGCGAGTCGATGCTGGTTTTGTGGCTGACCAGATCAGACAACGCCAGCGCCAATGCCAGGCTGACCAGGAAACTTTCGCCGCCGGACAGGGTGCGGGTATCACGCAGCGCGTCCGCCTGCCAGGTATCCACCACCTGCAGTTCCAGCGCGTCGCTGGTTTTGCGTTGCAACAGATAACGGCCGTGCAGTCGCCCAAGCTGGTTATTGGCCAGATACACCAGATGATCCAGTGTCAGCCCCTGGGCAAATTTACGGAATTTATCGCCTTCTTTGGAGCCGATCAGCTGATTGAGGTAACTCCAGTCATCGTACTGCTGCTGGCTCTGGCTGATTTGCTCAAACAGCGATTGCTGATTGAGACGGCGTGCGGCGTCGCTTTCCAATTGGTTGCGCACTTCGCCCTGGCGCAGTTGCACGGTTTTCAATTGCTGCGCCGACGCCTCCAGGCTCTGGCTCAGGGCTTGCGCATCGGCCTGGGTTTCATCCAGCCCTTCCGGGCGCTGTTGCCGCTGTTGTTCCAGCGTATGAACCGCCTGTGCCAGCAGGGCGCTGGCCTCCACCTGCCGCTGGTGCAGTTGTTCTTTATGCTGCTGCAATTGCCGGCGCTGTGCATCATCCAACAGTGCGGCGCTGAATGCGGCTTCGTCGCTGAATTCGCTGGCGGCCAGCGCCTGTAGCCAGCCTTGTTCCGCCTGTTGCAACCGTTCGTTCTGCCGTTGTTGCTGTTGTTGCAGGCCGGCAAGCTGGCCGGCCAGGCGATCGCGCTGCTCCTGAGCTTTCTGCCATTGTTCCGCTGCCTGATGACTGGCCTGCTCACAGGCGGTCAGTTGGGCACGCAGCTGTTCGCGCACCTGCGGAATGTGTTGTTCGCCAAACAGCGCCAGCCGCTGCGCGCGTTGCTCGCCCAGGGTTTTCTCGCCCTCTTGCCACTGTTGCTGCAGGCGCTGCTGTTGCAACTGCGCGTCGGCGTGGTTTTTTTCCAGCAGGGTGAAGCGCTCGTCCAGCAGCGCTTGTTGCTGTTGCGCCTGCTGTTGCTGCGCCTGGAGCTCGGCCAGTGCATCTTTCGCCTGCTGTACCGCGCGTGCTGCCTGCTCATGCTGTGACAGCTCTTGCTGGCCCTGGCGCTCTTCGCTGTCGCAGGCATTCAGCCACTGGCTCAGGCGCTCGGCATCTTGCAGATCGAAATCAAACGCCAGCGGCGCGCTGAGGGTTTGCCACTGTTGGCGCTGGGCGGCGAGTTGCTGCTCGTCCTGCGCTATTTGCTGTTGTTGGCGCTGTTGCTGTTCCTTCAGGCTTTCGCAACGGGTGCGCAGTTCGGTGCCCTGAGTGTACAGCGCCTCGGTTTTGACGCGCATTTCCGCCAGGCGCAATGCCGTCTCGGACGGTTTTACCGCCTGATATTGCTCAATGGCCGGATGGCTGGCGGAGCCGCACAGTGGGCAGGGCTCGCCGCTTTGCAGCAGCGCCCGCTCGGCTTCCAGGCTGACGATACGCTTTTCCAGCTCAAAGGCTTTTTCCACGTCCAACTGATGCGCTTTTTGCTGCTTGTAGTGCCGCCGGGTTTCTTCCAGCTGTTGCTCATGTTCGCCAAGCTGCGCCTGACGGGCGGTAAACTCTTTGCGCTGTTGTTCGAGCCGCTCGTTGGTCTGGCGGAACAGCGAGGAGAGGGTGAACAGTTGCTGGCGTGCCGGGCGCAGCTCGGCCAACGCGGTCTGACGCTGACGCAGCGCCGCCAGCGGTGACTGCGCTTCCAGCGCATTTTGCTGTTGTTGCTGCGCCATCAGCGCTGCGGTAAGACCGTTAAGCTTCTCCTTATGCTGCCCGGCCTGTGCGGTCAGTTGGCTGCGTTGAACGTTTAACTGCTCCAGATCCGTTTTCTGCTGATGGCACTGGCGGGCGGCGTTGTCGCACGCCTGCTGCAATTCCGTCTGCGTTTTTTGCAACTGAGCAATCTGGTGGTCGAGCGGGACGATCTGCTCGTCGATCAGCCGCTGCTGGGTCTGCTGGCGTTCGGCCTGCGCCTGTTGCTCGGCGCGCGCTTTTTCCACTGCCTGCTGCAATGGCGCCATCTGCGCAAGCTGATGCTCCTGCTGCTGCGCCATTTGGGCGATCTGCTGTTGCAGCGCCTGCTGCTCACTGCGGCAGCGGTGACGGTCGTTATGCAGCGGCCGCAGTTTCTCAGCCGGTTCGCTGCGTGCCAACTGTTGCAACTGCGGTTCGGCCGCAGCCTGCTCCTGTTGCACAACGCTCAACTGGCGTTGGTATTCCTGCTGCCGGAGCTGCGTTTGCTGCCACTGTTGCAGCCAGTTCAGCGTCTGTTGCTGTTGCCGGGCCTGTCCGCTGAGGGCGGTTTCCTGCGCGCTCAGCTCAACTAACTGGCTCTCCAATTGCTGACGTTGTTCGTCATTCAGCAGTTCAATGCCGCTGGCGCGTTGATGCAAGGCGTCCAGATCGGTTTTGGCCTGTTTGTGCTGCTCAAAAACCCGTTCGGAAAGCTGGCCGTAGATTTCGGTGCCGGTCAGCTCTTCCAGCAGTTCGGCCCGGTCATTGGCATCGGCATTGAGGAAGGCGGCGAACTGCCCCTGGGACAGCATCATCGATTTGGTGAAGCGGCCGAAATCCAGCCCGGTGATCGCGGCGGTCAGATCCAGCTTGTCGCGGACTTTATCCGCCAGGATTTTACCGTCTTCACGCAGTGCCAGTTCCACCTTTGGCGCTTGCAGGTTGCCGTCCGGCGCGTTTTTGGCTCGGCGTTGGCTCCAGAAGGCGCGGTAGCCGACGCCCTTGACCTCAAATTCGACCTCCGCCAGCGATTCGGCGGTGTGGCGAGTCATCAGTTCGTTTTGGCTCGGTGTCACGTTGAGGCGCGGTGTCTGGTGGTACAGCGCCAGGCAGATAGCATCCAGCAGGGTGGTTTTACCCGCGCCGGTTGGCCCGGTGATGGCGAACAGCCCATTACTGGCAAAAGGCTCAGCGGTGAAATCGATCTTCCACTCGCCCTGCAATGAATTGAGGTTCTTCAACCGCAGGCTCAGGATTTTCATTGGGTCGGCTCCTCGTCGTTGTGCCGCACGGCCTCGACCACCTGATGGAACATTTGGCGCATCCGCTGTTGGCGGGGCTCTGTGATTTCCGTCTCCTGCGCCAGCCGCCGCTCGAAGACCTCATCGACGCTCAGTTCGTTGAGCGTTTCCTTGTCCTGCCGTTCAAGGGCCTGGCGGCGCTGCTCTTTACTGCGGCGCAGCAATACCACCTCCACCGGCAGTTGATCCGCCAGCCGCTGAATACGGCGCTGAATGTCGCTGAGGTAATCTTGTGTCGCCACTTCGATGTCCAACCATACCGGCAGTGCCCCCTGATAATCGGCGAACTGCCGCAATTGTTGTTCGATCTGCGCCAAATCACCTTTGATCAGTTGCATCGGCTGGAAGTTGGGGATATCCAGTGCGGTGACCTGCTGCAGGGCGCCATCGGCGAAATCCACCATAAACACGCTTTTGGGTTTGCCCAGCTCATCGAAACTGAGCGGGATAGGCGAACCGCTGTAGCGGATATGCTCGGATTTGGCGACGTTTTGCGCCCGGTGAATATGCCCCAACGCAATGTAGTCGGCTGGCGGAAACGCCTGTGCCGGGAAGGCATCCAGCGTGCCGATGTAAATATCGCGCACCGAATCGGAGGTGGTAACGCCCATGGTGGTCAGGTGGCCGGTGGCGACAATCGGCAAGGTGAGCCCCAGTTCATCGCGGCGTGCGCAGGCCGCCTGGTAGAGCTGTTGATAGTGTTGCGCGATGGCCTCTTGCAACGCCTGCTGCTTTTGCCCGCCCGATTCGCCGGCGCGGCTGGTTGTCAGATCGCGCGGGCGCAGGAACGGGATGGCGCACAACACCGCACCCGGTTGGCCGTCGCGCTGGTTAAGTACCAGGATTTGCTGCCCGATGTCGCTTTGGGCGTTGGCGATCACCGTCGTATTCAGGCAAGAAAGCAATTCACGCGATTCATTCAGGGTTGCCACGGAGTCATGGTTACCGCCCAGCACCACCAGTTGGCAGCCGGTATGCTGCAACTCCACCACAAAGCGGTTATACAGCTCGCGGGCGTAGCTCGGCGGCGAGCCGGTGTCGAACAGATCCCCGGCGACGATCAGCGCATCCACCCGTTGCTGTTCAATTTGCTCGATCAGCCAGCGTAAAAAAGCCTGGTGCTCGGCGGCACGGCTTTTGGTGAAAAAGTACTGGCCAAGATGCCAGTCAGAGGTGTGGATCAGGCGCATGACACTCCCGGGGCGATAAACTAATGGGGGGATTATAAAGGGGGCAGACTCTCCTGTCGTGACGCAATGATTATGACAACTGAATGATTTTTCTTTGCAGTTGGAAATAATCGCTATGCTTACTGGCTATAACAGGCTGGTTTTTTCATAAAAGTGTCACAAAACTGACGCATAATGGCGCCCGCAATCAACTGTGATCGCTAACACATTGGCAGGATTGACGATGGCAAGACGCATACTGGTGGTGGAAGACGAAGCGCCGATCCGTGAGATGGTGTGCTTTGTGTTGGAACAGAATGGTTACCAACCGTTGGAAGCCGAGGATTATGACAGCGCCGTGACGCGCCTGTCTGAGCCGTTCCCTGATTTGGTGTTGCTCGACTGGATGTTACCCGGCGGTTCCGGTATCCAGTTTATCAAACACATGAAGCGTGAAGCGCTGACCCGCGATATTCCGGTGATGATGCTGACCGCTCGCGGTGAAGAAGAAGACCGGGTGCGCGGCCTGGAAGTGGGAGCGGACGATTACATTACCAAGCCGTTCTCGCCGAAGGAGCTGGTGGCGCGCATCAAGGCGGTAATGCGCCGCATTTCACCGATGGCGGTGGAAGAAGTGATTGAAATGCAGGGGCTGAGCCTGGACCCTTCCTCGCATCGCGTAATGGCTAATGAGCAAGCGCTGGATATGGGGCCGACCGAGTTCAAATTGCTGCATTTCTTTATGACCCATCCGGAACGTGTTTATAGCCGCGAACAGTTGCTTAATCACGTCTGGGGCACTAACGTTTATGTGGAAGACCGCACCGTTGATGTGCATATCCGCCGGCTCCGTAAGGCGTTAGAGACCACTGGTCATGACAAAATGGTTCAAACCGTTCGGGGCACCGGCTACCGATTCTCAACGCGTTACTGATCGCGTCGCGCTGGAGAATATGCTGTGCTAGAACGCCTTTCCTGGAAGAGGCTGGCCCTGGAGCTGGCTCTTTTCTGTTTACCTGCCTTGTTGCTGGGGCTGATTTTCGGCTATTTGCCCTGGCTGCTGCTGGCCGCCGTGCTGGCGGCGCTGGTCTGGAATTTCTACAACCAACTCAAACTTTCCCACTGGCTGTGGGTCGATCGCAGCATGACGCCGCCGCCTGGGCGCTGGAGCTGGGAGCCGCTGTTTTACGGCCTGTACCAGATGCAGCAGCGCAACCGTCGCCGTCGCCGTGAACTGGCGCTGTTGATCAAACGCTTTCGCAGCGGCGCGGAATCGCTGCCCGATGCGGTGGTGATGACCACCGTTGAAGGCAATATCTTCTGGTGCAACGGGTTGGCGCAGCATCTGCTGGGATTCCGCTGGCCGGAAGACAACGGCCAACACATCCTTAACCTGCTGCGTTACCCGGAGTTTAGCCACTATCTGCAACAGCAGGAATTCACGCGGCCACTGACGCTGCAACTCAATAACGAGCACTACGTCGAGTTCCGCGTGATGCCCTATTCGGAAGGGCAACTGTTGATGGTGGCGCGCGACGTCACCCAAATGCGCCAGCTGGAAGGCGCGCGCCGCAACTTCTTCGCCAACGTCAGCCATGAGTTGCGTACCCCGCTGACGGTATTGCAGGGCTACCTGGAGATGATGAGCGACGAGGAGCTGGACGGCTCGCTGCGCGGTAAGGCGCTGGGCACCATGCAGGAGCAGACCCGGCGCATGGACGGGCTGGTCAAACAGCTGTTGACGCTGTCGCGCATTGAGGCAGCACCTAACGTAGATATGAACGAGCGGGTCGATATTCCGCTGATGTTGCGGGTGTTGCAGCGTGAGGCGCAGTCGCTGAGCGGCGGCAACCATGAGATTACCTTCCGGGTGAACGAGCAGCTCAAGGTGTTCGGCAACGATGACCAACTGCGCAGCGCGGTGTCGAATCTGGTGTATAACGCCGTCAATCACACGCCGAAGGGCACCAATATTGAGGTGAGCTGGCAACAGACGCCAAACGGTGCGCAGTTCCAGGTCAGCGACAACGGGCCGGGTATCGCCGCCGAACATATTCCGCGCCTGACCGAGCGTTTCTACCGTGTCGATAAAGCCCGTTCACGCCAGACCGGCGGCAGCGGGCTGGGGCTGGCGATCGTCAAGCATGCGCTCAGCCACCACGATGCGCGGTTGGAGATCCTCAGCGAACAGGGGATTGGCACCCGTTTCATCTTTACCTTGCCTAACCGGTTGATTGTTCCTGCAGCTTTATCAGAGAATGCGGTGAAAAATTAACGCGCGAGAGGCTGGCATGATCCGAATCACCCGATGGCTGTTGCTGTGCCTGGCGCTGCTGGCGAGCCGCGGCGCACTGGCGCAGCCGGACGGTATGCTGTCCGGCAACCTGTCCAGCGTCGGCTCCGATACGCTGGCGAATCTGATGGCGCTGTGGGCGCAGGACTTCAGTCAGCATTACCCTAACGTCAATTTGCAGATCCAAGCCGCCGGTTCTTCAACCGCGCCTACCGCACTGGCGGCGGGCGCAGCGCAGCTTGGGCCAATGAGCAGGCCGATGAAGGCGGCGGAAGTGTCGGCGTTCGAACACCGTTATGGCTATGCGCCGCTGGCCGTGCCGGTAGCGGTGGATGCGCTGGTGGTGCTGGTGCATCAGGACAATCCGTTGCGCGGTCTGAACCTGCAGCAGCTCGACCGTATTTTCTCCGCTACCCGGCGCTGCGGCGAAAGCCTGCCTCTGATGCGTTGGGGGGAGCTGGGGTTGACCGGCAGTTGGCAACAACGCGACCTCCAACGTTTCGGGCGTAACTCCGCCTCCGGCACCTACGGCTATTTCAAGTTGCGCGCCCTGTGCGGCGGCGATTTTATGCCGCGGGTCAATGAGCTGCCCGGTTCGGCCTCGGTGGTGCAGGCGGTGGCCGGTTCGCTGAACAGCATTGGTTACGCCAGCATCGGTTTTCGCGCCAGTGGCGTGCGTCTGCTGCCGCTGGCGGAGTCGGGCGAAAACTATGTCATCCCCAATGATACCAACGTTAGCAACGGCAGTTACCCGTTGTCGCGCTATCTGTACATTTACATCAATAAAGCCCCCAACCAACCGCTGGAGCCATTGACCGCCGCTTTTCTCGATCGCGTGCTGTCCGATGCCGGGCAAAAGCTGGTTAATCATGACGGTTACCTGCCGCTGCCATCCGATACACTGCGCAAAACCCGGCTGGCGCTGGGCCTGAAGTAACCTTCCAACGGGCGGTTGCGTGGCGCCCAACATGAATTTCTCTCAACACCAATGAAAATTCTTCCATTGCCGCCCGACAAGCGGCGTGGCAGGATGCTCCCCAATGCGAATTTTAGCCGTCTGGATGTCCATGATAACCCGGCGTAATAGTTCACACTGTCAATCATTGAAGCAAAGAGGCTCGATCCTTTGCCTGTCACCGGGAGTTATAAATATGTGCGATTGCAACCACGCCTTTCACGCTGACGTTGTCGGCAGCCTGTTGCGCCCTGTGGCGCTGAAAACCGCTCGCCAGCAGTTCCAGCAGGGTGAAATTGATGCCGCCCGGCTGCGCGCGGTTGAAGACGAGCAGATCCGTTTGGCGGTGGCAAAACAGAAAGACCTCGGTTTGGCGGTGGTGACGGACGGCGAATTCCGCCGTGCGTGGTGGCATTTTGACTTCCTGGAAGGGTTGGACGGCGTGGAAGGCTATGATGCGGATCAGGGGATCCAGTTCAACGGCGTGCAAACCCGCGCGCGCAGCATCAAGGTGGTCGGTAAATTGGGCTTTAATCCCCAGCACCCGATGTTGGCGGATTTTCGTTTCCTGAAGGCGACGGCCGGCGATGCGGTGCCGAAAATGACCATTCCCAGCCCGAGCGTGCTGCACTTTCGCGGCGGGCGCAAGGCCATCGACAGCCGGGTTTACCCGGATCTGAATGTCTATTTCGACGATCTGGCGCAGACCTACCGTGATGCGATCAAGGCGTTTTATGACGCAGGCTGCCGCTATCTGCAGCTGGATGACACCGTCTGGGCTTATCTGTGTTCGGACGATCAACGGCGGCAGATCCGCGAGCGCGGTGAGGATCCGGATCGTCTGGCGAAAATCTACGCCGACGTGCTGAATGCGGCGATCGCCGGCAAGCCGGACGATCTGACTATCGGCTTGCACGTGTGTCGCGGTAATTTCCGCTCTACCTGGATCTCCGAAGGCGGCTACGAGCCGGTGGCGGAAATCCTGTTCGGCCAGGTGAATATCGACGCTTTCTTCCTGGAATACGACAATGAGCGCTCCGGGGGATTCGAGCCGTTGCGTTTTATCAAACCCGGTAAACAGCAGGTGGTGCTCGGTCTGATCACCACCAAAAACGGTGAGCTGGAGAGCCCGGAACAGGTGAAACAGCGCCTCGAGGAGGCCGCGCAGTTTGTCGATCGCCGCCAGTTGTGCCTCAGCACCCAATGCGGGTTTGCCTCGACCGAAGAGGGCAATAGCCTGAGCGAACAGCAGCAGTGGAATAAGCTGCAAAGCGTGGTGAATATTGCCCGAGAGGTTTGGTAAGCACGCAGATCCCGTTCAGACCACGCGAAAACCGATCGTTTATTGGCGTTTTCGCGCGGTCTCAAGCCGGATGCTTCACGGTTTGTGAATGCGATGCTCAAAAATGATACAAATCATGTAGTGTATATTTATTGATAGCCACTATGATCGACTGGCGACAAAAGATTATCTGGTCGATAGCTCTGGTTTTTGTCGCACGACTTGCCTTTCAACGCTATAAACGTTTAACTTACCCCCCGTTGTCGGACTAAACTTCCATTTATAACTCCTAAAACTCTGCCCAACATCATGAGTGGTTAATTTCGAATAAGGACAAAACGCCGGACGTTACGCGTTTTCTGCTCTTATTGGTCTCACGATGAAAGGGCAAGCCGGCAACCGGGTGGGGGCATTACGTCACCACGATATCGGGTACTTTTTTTCATTTGAACAGGCAGCACGACATCGTATGAGTCATCGTTTAACGTCAAAAGATATTATGGCGCTGGGTTTTATGACCTTTGCCTTATTTGTCGGCGCCGGGAACATCATTTTCCCGCCGATGGTCGGTTTACAGTCCGGTGAGCACGTCTGGACCGCAGCAATCGGCTTCCTGATTACCGCAGTCGGTTTGCCGGTGATAACCGTTATCGCTCTGGCACGCGTTGGCGGCGGTATTGACGCCCTTAGCACGCCGATTGGCCGCAGCGCCGGTTTGCTGCTGGCGACGGTCTGCTATCTGGCGGTTGGCCCGCTGTTCGCCACCCCGCGTACCGCGACCGTATCCTTTGAAGTGGGTATTGCGCCGCTGACCGGTGACGGCGCCATGCCGCTGTTTATCTACAGCCTGGTGTATTTCGCGCTGGTAATCGGCATCTCACTGTATCCGGGCCGCTTGCTCGATACCGTGGGCCACGTGCTGGCTCCGCTGAAAATCGTTGCGCTCGGCGCACTCGGCATTGCCGCGTTGGTTTGGCCGGCGGGCACGCCTATTCCGGCGACCGACATTTATCAGCACGTTCCTTTCTCTTCCGGCTTCGTCAACGGCTATCTGACCATGGATACGCTGGGCGCGCTGGTGTTCGGCATCGTCATCGTCAACGCTGCGCGTTCCCGCGGCGTGAAAGATGCCGGCCTGCTGACGCGCTACACCATTTTGGCCGGCCTGATCGCCGGTGTGGGCCTGACGCTGGTTTACCTGAGCCTGTTCAAGCTGGGTTCCGGCAGCGGCGTGTTGGTGCCGGACGCGACCAACGGCGCGGTGATCCTGCATGCTTATGTGCAAAATACCTTCGGTGGGTTGGGCAGCTTCTTCCTGGCGGCGCTGATCTTCATTGCCTGCATGGTGACTGCGGTAGGCCTGACCTGTGCCTGCGCCGAGTTCTTTGCTCAGTACCTGCCGTTTTCTTATAAGACGCTGGTCTTTATTCTGGGCCTGTTCTCGATGGTGGTTTCCAATCTGGGCCTGAGCCATCTGATCCAGATCTCTATCCCGGTGCTGACCGCGATTTACCCGCCGTGTATCGTGCTGGTGGTATTGAGCTTCACCCTGCGTTGGTGGAACAGCGCGACGCGTATCGTGGCGCCGGTGATGCTGGTCAGCTTGTTGTTTGGTATCCTTGACGCGGTGAAAGCGTCCGCCTTCCAGCACTTGTTGCCGGAGTGGACCAATCACCTGCCATTGGCTGCGCAGGGGCTGGCATGGCTGTCGCCTTCTCTGCTGATGCTGGTGTTGGTCGCGATTTATGACCGGGTTTGTACGCGTTCTGAAGTGACCGCGCACCCATAATCCCCCGGCTGAATTTTGGGCCACGGACTTGTCCGTGGCTTTTTTACGTTTAAAAAACACGGGTTATTTTCATGCAACAACAGTCACCCTCCGCCCCTGCGGCCAATAAGCTGAAGCGCGGTCTCAGCACGCGTCATATCCGCTTTATGGCTCTCGGATCGGCCATCGGCACCGGCCTGTTCTACGGTTCGGCGGATGCCATTAAAATGGCCGGCCCGAGCGTTTTGCTGGCGTACCTGATTGGCGGTATCGTCGCCTTTATCATCATGCGCGCTTTGGGCGAGATGTCGGTCAACAACCCACAGGCCAGCTCATTCTCCCGCTACGCGCAGGACTACCTTGGCCCGATGGCCGGGTATATCACCGGCTGGACCTACTGTTTTGAAATTCTGATCGTCGCCATCGCCGACGTGACCGCGTTCGGCATTTATATGGGCGTCTGGTTCCCCGAGGTGCCGCACTGGATTTGGGTGCTGAGCGTGGTGCTGGTGATCGGTGCCATCAACCTGATGAGCGTGAAGGTGTTCGGTGAGCTGGAGTTTTGGTTCTCGTTCTTCAAGGTCGCCACCATCATCATCATGATTGCCGCCGGTATCGGCATCATCATTTGGGGGATTGGCAACGGCGGGCAACCGACAGGTATCCATAACCTGTGGTCCAACGGCGGCTTCTTCAGCAATGGTTTTATCGGCATGATCCTGTCGCTGCAGCTGGTGATGTTCGCCTATGGCGGCATCGAGATCATCGGTATCACCGCCGGTGAAGCCAAGGATCCGAAAACGTCGATTCCCAAGGCCATCAATTCGGTGCCGTGGCGCATCCTGGTGTTCTACGTCGGTACGCTGTTCGTCATCATGTCGATTTATCCGTGGAATCAGGTGGGCACCAACGGCAGCCCGTTTGTGCTGACCTTCCAGCACATGGGAATTACCGTGGCTGCGGGCATCCTCAACTTTGTGGTGATCACCGCGTCGCTGTCGGCGATTAACAGCGATGTGTTCGGCGTAGGCCGCATGCTGCACGGGATGGCCGAGCAGGGCCATGCGCCGAAGATGTTCAGCAAGGTGTCGAAGCGCGGCATTCCGTGGGTCACGGTGTTGGTGATGATGTTGGCGCTGCTGCTGGCGGTGTACCTCAACTACATCATGCCGGAAAACGTGTTCCTGGTGATTGCCTCGCTGGCTACCTTTGCCACCGTGTGGGTGTGGATCATGATCCTGTGCTCGCAGATTGCCTTCCGCCGCAGTCTGAGCAAAGAGCAGGTGAAAAAGCTGGCGTTCCCGCTGCGCGGCGGCGTGTTCACCTCGGTGATTGCGATTATCTTCCTGGCGTTCATCATTGGTCTGATAGGCTATTTCCCAACCACCCGCGTATCGCTTTACGCCGGTCTGGTGTGGGTTGTGGTGCTGCTGGCGGGTTACTACTTCAAGGTCAACCGCCAGAAAAAGCGGGCGGTGCTGGCGCAGCAGCAGGATTAAAAATAAAAACACCGGCCATGCGCCGGTGTTTTTTTATCGGTTTTCCTCGGGCTCATCGTCGCCGGAAGCTCGGGCTTCGATGCGCAGGCTGCTGTCGTTCAGTCGTTCTTCCTTCCCTTCTCCTGCTGCGCGCGCCAGCACTTCGCGGATATCCTGCATATTGCTGCTCAGGGCGCTAAGCGCCGGCTGCAAGGTCCGACTCATACGGCTTTCGTCCAGCGAAGCGCTGTGCAGACAGCCAATAAACAGCAGCGTGGCCAGCGAGGTAAACAGCCGGTGGCGTAATGGTTTCAGCAATCCTCTTTTCCTTCAGCGGGCGATAATCAATGCATTAACGCTGTTTTTAGGCCGAAAGAAAAGCGGGCCGAGACATTCGTTGCCCCTGGGTTGATAGTCATTACCGGCTGAAACAGTTACGTCAGCCTGCGTCAGGAAACGTCCGTCGCCGCTCGCATTTGGCTCAGCATGCTACGCATGTCGTTGCCGGTGGGCGTTTGATGCACGCGCAGATCGAACTCGTTAATCACCGCCAGAATATGGTCAAAGATATCGGCCTGAATGCTCTCGTATTCCGCCCACACCGTGGTGTTGGTGAAGGCGTAGATCTCCAGCGGCAAGCCCTCAGGCGTCGGTGCCATTTGGCGCACCATCAGCGTCATGCTCTGATGAATATTGGGGTGCGCGCGCAGGTAAGCCACCAGGTAAGCGCGCAGCGTGCCGAGGTTGGTCAGGCGGCGGCCGTTGAGCGGTGAGCTGAGATCCACGGCACTCTGCTGATTATAGTGGCGCAATTCCTGCGTTTTATCGTTCAGATAACGCTGCAGCAGCGGATTGCGATTCAGGCGCTGTTGCTCTTCCGGGGACAGAAAATGCACGCTGGTGGTGTCGATATTGATGCTGCGCTTGATGCGCCGCCCGCCGGATTCCGACATTGAGCGCCAATTCTTGAAGGAATCTGAGATCAGCGCATAGGTGGGAATGGTCGTGACGGTGTTGTCCCAGTTACGTACTTTTACCGTGGTCAGGCCGATGTCTGTGACCGCGCCGTCCGCACCGTATTTTGGCATCTCCAGCCAGTCGCCGATTTTCAGCATATCGTTGGCGGAAAGCTGAATGCCGGCCACCAGCCCAAGGATGGGATCCTTGAACACCAGCATCAGTACCGCGGTCATCGCACCCAGGCCGCTGAGCAGCAGCAATGGCGATTTGCCCATCAGCAATGAAACGATCATGATGCCGATCAAAATGGCGGCCACCAGTTTCAGCCCCTGAAAAATGCCGCGCAGCGGCAGCTGATTCGACAGCGGGCTTTGGCGCAGCACCGCCAGCAGCGTATCCAGCAGCGAAAACAGCGACAGCAGGGCAAAGCCCATGATCCAGACCTGCGCGGCGGTGACGATGAACGCCTGCGTCTCGCCGCCGGCGCGCAGCCACAACACCGCTTGCAGATTGATGATGACCCCTTGCAGCAACAGCGCCATGCGCTGAAACAGCTTGTACTGGGTAAGCGCTTGTTGCCATACGCGCTGCGACTGCTGGCCACGGCGTTGGATCGTCGCCAGCACCACGCGGTGCAGCACCAGATGGATGGCCACCGAAATCAGGACGATCAGCCCAAGCACCATCAGCAGAGACATCACGCCGCTGAATTCCAGCCCGAACTTCTCCAGCCACAGTGTTATCTGTTGTTGCATTATCGCTCCTTTAAAAAATGCGCAAAAAATATCCAATACACTCAAAAGACGTTAGCCTAATGGCTGCGGGCCATAATGTGCGGCTGTTTACCCTTTTTTACATAGGGTTGCCGCCGGCTGCCTATCTCCACCCCCCGGCTCCTCCCCGAGTTTAGTGGCCAAAGAGGAGGGGGACTTGCACTCAACGTGGCATTGTTCGTGGCATTGAATAACGTCGTCGATTTCGTTTTGTACAGCAGGAGAACAGTATGCTTAACGCCTGGCATCAACCGGTCCCGCCCTTTGTGGTGAAGAAGGGACAACGCCTGGATATCACGCTGTGGTTACAGGGTGATGATTTGCCTGAAAGGGTGTTTTTACGCGCCGAGCCGGATAACGAAGAATGGCTGCTGATCATGAAAGCGCAAAGCGCCGAGGGTCGGTGGCGTTATCAGGCCAGCCTGACGCTGAACGAAGGAGAGGCCACGCGGCGCTACTGCTTCAAGTTGGTGTGGGCCGATCGTCAGCAATGGTTTGGGCCTCAGGGTTGGTCGCTGATCCCGCCGGGCCAACTGACGCAGTTTGCGCTCGACGAACCTGACCGGAGCCCGGCCTGGGTGGCGGATCAGATATTTTATCAAATTTTCCCCGATCGTTTCGCCGGCAGCGGCGGCGAGCACGGTATTCAGAACGGCAGCTATCGCCATCACGCGGCCGGTTGCGACGTGGTGCGTCGCGACTGGCAGCATCCGCTGGAAGACCGGGATGCCGCTTCCACTTTCTATGGCGGCGATTTGGATGGCATCAGTCAAAAGCTGCCTTACCTGCAGAAACTGGGCATTACGGCACTCTACCTGAACCCGATTTTCACCGCGCCGAGCGTGCATAAATACGATACCGAAGACTATTACCAGGTTGATCCCTATTTCGGTGGCAATGCCGCCTTGCAGCGTTTGCGAGTGAGTACTCACAAGGTGGGGATGAAACTGGTGCTGGACGGGGTGTTTAACCATACCGGCGATTCCCACCCCTGGTTTGATCGTCATCAGCAGGGCGACAATGGCGCCTGTCACCACCCGGATTCACCGTACCGCGGCTGGTTCAATTTCTACCCTGACGGCCAGGCACTGGACTGGAAAGGCAATGCCAGCCTGCCGAAGCTCAATTTTGCCGAACCTCAGGTGGCCGAGAAGATTTATCGCGGCGACGGTAGCGTGGTGCGCCACTGGTTACGCCCACCGTACAGCATCGACGGTTGGCGGCTGGACGTGGTGCATATGCTGGGTGAGAACGGCGGTGCTACCGGCAATCTCCAACATCTTGCCGGCATTTATCAGGCGGTCAAACAGGAAAACCCGCAGGCCTACGTGCTGGGCGAACATTTTGGCGATGCGCGCCGCTGGCTGCATGCCGGCGTAGAAGACGCGGCGATGAACTATATGGGCTTCGCCCTGCCGGTAAGAGGGTTCCTTGCCGGACTGGATGTGGCGCATCACCCGGTACAGATGGACGCTGCGGACTGCACGCAGTGGATGGACGGCTACCGTGCCGGATTGCCGCACGGCAGCCAACTGATTCAGTTTAACCAGCTCGACAGCCATGATACTGCGCGCTTTCTGACGTTGTTGCAGGGCAATCAGGCGCGAATGCAGATGGCGGCGGTGTGGTTGATGAGCTGGATTGGCGTTCCCTGCTTATATTATGGCGACGAGATTGGCCTGGATGGCGCCAACGACCCATTCTGTCGCAAGCCGTTCCCGTGGGATGAGAATCAGTGGGATCAGAGCCTGCTGGCGCTGTGCCAACGGATGGCGGCGCTGCGTAAACTGAGTCTGGCGCTGCGTCGCGGTGGTTGCCAGGTGTTATATGCCGCCGGTGAAACGCTGGTATTCGTGCGCCTTTATCAACGGGAACAGGTATTGGTGGCGTTACAGCGTGGCGGCGGCGGTGAAGTGGCATTGCCGTACAGCCCGCTGCTGGCCGCAGGCAAATGGCAGCGGCTGGAAGGGCATGGTGAGCTGAGAGAAGAGCAGAACGGCATGACGCTGCAACTGGGCGAAGAGTCGGTCACCTTGTGGCGACGGGGAGGCTAAGGCAGTGAAGGGGCTGATAAGCCGGCCCCTGATTAAGTTAGTGTGCGTTCACACTTTCTATAAGATCAATAGCCTACCGCTGAACCTGCCGGGCGGCGCACGTCATTGGCGCCGTACAGATAACCTTCGCGTACCTTGCCGGAAACCGCAGAGTCGTTGCCGGAGTTGGCCGGGCTAACGCCTGCGGCACCCGGCAGGCCCACCAGAATCAGTTCGGCGGCGCCCCACGGCGTTTGCTCAACCATCTTATAACCCATGCCGCCGAGGAGTTTCAGCGTATCGGCGGAGACGCCACGCTGCTCGTAATAAACTTCGTCCGGCAGCCATTGATGGTGAATACGCGGTGCATCCACCGCCTCTTGCGGCGCCATGCCGTGGTCGATCACGTTCAGCGCGGTCTGCAGGGTGATGGTGATGATGCGCGAACCGCCCGGCGAGCCAAGCACCATAAAGATTTTGTTGTCTTTGGTCACCAGTGTCGGGCTCATCGACGATAGTGGGCGCTTACCGGGGGCAATGCTGTTGGCGGTGCCCTGCACCAATCCGTACAGGTTTTTCTCGCCGACTTTAACGGTGAAATCGTCCATTTCATCGTTGAGGAAGAAACCTGTACCCGGGGCTATTACGACCGCGCCAAAGCGACCGTTGACGGTATAGGTGGTGGAGACGGCATTGCCGTCATGATCGACAATCGAATAGTGGGTGGTTTCCGGTTTTTCGTGGGGTTCCATGCCCGGCTGTACGTTCTCTGACGGCGTTGCCTTGTCGGCGACAATTTTTTTGCGGATCTCTTCGGCGTAGCTCTTGCTGACCAAGCGATCGATCGGGTTCTTGATGAATTCCGGGTCGCCAAGGTAGGTATTACGGTCCATATAGGCGTGGCGCATCGCTTCGGTCAGGGTGTGGATGGTCGCCGCTGAGTTAAAGCCCCTACTTTTCAGATCATAACCTTCGACCACGTTGAGGATTTCGCATAGCGTTACGCCGCCGGAGCTGGGTGGCGGTGCTGAAACAAATTTATAGCCACGGTAGCTGCAGGTAATAGGCGGCGTTTCGGTCACTTTGTAGTTGGCGAAGTCGGTCGCCGTCAGGATGCCGCCGCCTTGTTTGGCTGCGGCCTCCACGGCCTGCGGGATCTTGCCCTTATAGAAGGCGTCCGGGCCGTCTTTGGCGATGGCTTCCAGGGTGTTGGCCAGATCGCTCTGCACCAGACGGTCGCCCGGATGCAGTGCGGTGCCGTCCGGGCGCAGGAAGATTTTGGCGGATTCCGGGTCCTGTTTGAAACGGGCGACGGTGGTGTCGAGAATATCGGTATCGGCACGGGTCAATACAAAGCCTTCGCGCGCCAGTTTGATCGCCGGCCCCATTACCTGCTCACGGCTCAGCTTGCCGTATTTCTGGCGTGCGGTTTCCATGCCCAGCACGGTGCCCGGTACGCCCGCCGCCAGATAGCCATACAGGCTGGCGCCTTTTTTCACGTTGCCTTCGGCATCCAGGTACATGTTGGCGCTGGCCGCCGCCGGAGCGGTTTCACGGAAGTTGATAAAGGTGTCGGTACCGTCGGCCAGGTGTACCGTCATAAAACCGCCGCCGCCGATGTTGCCGCAGCAGGGGTTCACCACTGCCTGCGCATAGCCGACCGCCACTGCGGCATCGATGGCGTTGCCGCCCAGCTTGAGGATATCGACGCCAACCTGCGAGGCGAGATGTTGCGATGTCACTACCATGCCATTTTTGGCTTCGACCGCCGGGTTGGAGGCGGCGTACAGGCTGCTGCTGACCAGCAGGGCCGCCATGGTCAGCGGCTTGCTCCATTTCTGTAAAAACATAGTTATTCCTACCCTGTCAGTGTTCTTATTGTGATTGGCTTGCCGTTTTTACCTTGCAAAGAGCGAGCCAGCGTTATTTATAGTAGCTACAGGTGGGGTATTACGCGGTGTTCAGGGCTGGAAATGTGAGCGGAAACAGGGGAATAAAGCCCGGATGGGGGGCAGGCTGCCCTAAAAAAGAGCAAAAAAAACCGGCCACGAGGGCCGGTTGATTCACTTGCAGGCTGAAATTACAGCTTGGAAGCGTTCTCGGACAGGTATTTAGCTACGCCGTCTGGAGATGCGCCCATACCTGCTTTGCCTTTTTCCCACTGAGCCGGGCACACTTCGCCGTGCTCTTCGTGGAATTGCAGCGCGTCAACGGTACGGATCATTTCGTCGATGTTACGGCCGATTGGCAGGTCGTTAACAACCTGAGCACGAACCACACCGTCTTTGTCGATCAGGAAAGAACCGCGCAGAGCAACGCCGGCTTCTGGGTGTTCGATCCCGTAAGCTTTCTGAATTTCACGCTTGATGTCAGCAACCATGGCGTATTTCACTTCACCGATGCCGCCATTTTCGACAGGGGTTTTACGCCATGCGTTGTGAACGAATTCTGAGTCGAATGAAACGCCAACCACTTCAACGCCACGCTTCTGGAATTCTTCATAGCGGTGATCGAAAGCGATCAGCTCAGAAGGACATACGAAGGTGAAGTCCATCGGCCAGAAGAACAGTACGGCTGGTTTACCGTTCAGGTGCTTCTTAAAGTTGAAGTTTTCAACGATTTCGCCGCTGCCCAATACGGCAGCTGCAGTGAAGTCAGGGGCTTGACGAGTTACCAGGACCATAATTACTCCTGTAATAGGTATTAAGGGGTTGATGTAAAAGCAAGGGCCAGTATAGGGACCAAGACTCGGTGAATAAAGGGTAAAAGACCAATCGATGAGATAGCTTTTACCTATCAAATTCGATAATTAAATTTAGCAAGCTTTAAAAGTAACCTTTTCCTGCAAAAGGGCAAGGCTTAAAACCCAATTTCTTGTAAAACGTCGCATTTTCAATGGGTTTGGTTTGACGTTAAAGCTTTTTATCTTTTGCCTGCTGCATCATCTGCGGATAAAACTGCCAGAACTGTGTTTCAAGCTGATGATAGTGGCGCTCCACGTCGGCGAAGGAGCCGGCCAGAGCGGCCAGGCGTGGACGGCGGCTGGCCATGCCCGCCAGCACAGTGCCGATAAACGGCAGCTCGGCGTAGCGCTCCAGCCAACGTTCCTGCCATAAATACCCGTTTAAGTTCTGAAAGCGCGGTGGCGTTACCGGCAAATGCGGAACGATCTGGCTGCGGGCTTCTTGGGTAAAGGTGTGGAGGCTGAGGGACGGCTCCAACTGCTGCCAGTGGCGCGCCAGGAAATGATCCCACACCACGTCGAGCGTGATGGGCGCCACGCGGCGGTGCTCGTCACTGAAGAAGTCACGACAGACCTTCACCTGCGGCAGGCTGTCGGTCAGTACGTCGACGCGGCGGTGCATCATTATGCCGGCCACTACCTCGGGATTGTACTCGCCTGCGGGGTTGCCGCGCACGAAGTCGGCCAACAGGTTGCCCAGCAGTGAGCTTTCCGCCAACTGAGCCAAATGGAGATGTGCAAGGAAGTTCATCCGGGCATTGTATCCGAAGTCGTGCAAATCCTCCTTATTTCTTGCTGCTGACCGCCCGCGGCTTTAGACTAGGCCGCTTGTTTTTTACCAACCAGTCTTATATTGAAGAAGTGAATACCCATGCGCGTCGCCGATTTTTCCTTTGAACTTCCCGAGTCCCTGATTGCCCATTATCCTCAGCCTGAGCGCAGCGGTTGCCGTTTGCTGCAGCTGGACGGGCCGAGCGGGGCGCTGACGCACGGCGTATTCACCGATCTGCTGGACAACCTGGAAGCCGGCGATCTGCTGGTATTCAACAATACCCGGGTGATCCCGGCGCGCATGTTTGGCCGCAAGGTCAGCGGCGGCAAGATTGAAGTGCTGGTCGAGCGCGTGCTGGACGATCATCGGGTGTTGGCGCACGTGCGCGCTTCAAAAGCGCCAAAGCCGGGCGCTGAACTGCTGCTGGGCGATGACGAAAGCGTTGCCGCTACCATGATGGCGCGCCACGATACGCTGTTCGAATTGCGCTTCAACGATGAACGCGATGTGTTCACTATCCTCAATGCCGTTGGCCATATGCCGCTGCCGCCGTATATCGATCGGCCGGATGAAGACGCCGATCGCGAGCTTTATCAGACGGTTTACAGCGAGAAACCGGGCGCCGTTGCGGCGCCGACCGCCGGGCTGCACTTCGATGAGCCGCTGCTGGCTGCGTTGCGCGCGAAGGGCATTGAGATGGCTTTTGTCACCCTGCATGTGGGCGCGGGCACTTTCCAGCCGGTGCGGGTGGAAACCATCGAAGAGCACGTGATGCACGCGGAATACGCCGAGGTTCCGCAGGAAGTGGTTGACGCGGTGCTGGCCTGTAAAGCACGTGGCAAGCGCGTAGTAGCGGTGGGAACCACCTCGGTACGTTCGCTGGAAAGCGCGGCCAACGCCAGCAAGGACGCGCTGATTGCGCCGTTCTTCGGCGATACCAGCATCTTTATCTTCCCGGGTTACCATTATCAGGTGATCGACGCGCTGGTGACCAATTTCCACCTGCCGGAGTCGACGCTGATCATGTTGGTATCCGCCTTCGCCGGTTATAAAAACACCATGCATGCCTATCAGCAGGCAGTGGCCGAGCAGTACCGTTTCTTCAGCTATGGCGATGCGATGTTCATCAGCCGTAATCCGCAGGCGGAACACGAGTCCGTCGGCGCCTGATTCCCCGGGCTGCGCATTTGGCGCGGCCCTGTTTTAACGACGCCAGACTGTTTCTCTGGCGCTGGAGGTTTTGTGAAGTACGAATTAGACACTACCGATGGTCGCGCCCGCCGCGGCCGCCTGATTTTTGAGCGCGGCGTGGTGGAAACCCCGGCCTTTATGCCTGTCGGCACCTATGGCACGGTAAAGGGCATGACGCCGGAAGAAGTGAAAGAGACTGGCGCGCAGATTCTGCTGGGCAACACCTTCCACCTGTGGCTGCGTCCAGGGCAGGAGATCATGAAACTGCATGGCGATCTGCATGATTTCATGCAGTGGCACGGCCCGATCCTGACCGACTCCGGCGGTTTCCAGGTGTTCAGCCTGGGGGCGATGCGCAAAATTAAAGAGGAAGGTGTTTATTTCCGTAATCCGATTAACGGCGATAAAGTGTTCCTCAGCCCGGAAAAATCGATGGAAATCCAGTATGACCTGGGTTCCGACATCGTAATGATTTTCGACGAGTGTACGCCGTACCCGGCCGACTGGGATTACGCCAAGAGCTCGATGGAGATGTCACTGCGCTGGGCGCAGCGCAGCCGTCAACGTTTTGACGAACTGAATAATAAAAACGCCTTATTCGGCATTATTCAGGGCGGTGTTTACGAAGATTTACGAGATGTTTCAGTAAAAGGGCTGGTGGATATCGGCTTTGATGGTTACGCTGTTGGCGGCTTGGCTGTAGGCGAGCCAAAAGAGGATATGCATCGTATTCTCGAACATGTTTGCCCGCAAATTCCGGAAGATAAGCCACGCTACCTGATGGGCGTAGGCAAACCGGAAGATCTGGTTGAAGGCGTGCGTCGCGGTATCGATATGTTCGACTGCGTGATGCCAACGCGTAATGCCCGTAACGGCCACTTGTTCGTGACTGACGGTGTGGTAAAAATCCGTAATGCCAAGCACAAGGATGATACTTCTCCGCTGGATAAAGACTGTGATTGCTACACGTGTCGCAATTACAGCCGCGCCTACTTGCATCATCTCGATCGTTGCAACGAAATACTGGGTGCCCGATTGAATACCATTCATAACCTGCGCCACTACCAACGCCTGATGGCGGGTTTACGCCAGGCTATTGAACAGGGTAAATTAGAGCTGTTTGTTACGGATTTCTACGGTCGGATCGGCAAACCGGTTCCACCTTTAAACGCTTGAATTAATAATTGATAACTTAATGAGGGAATTTCAATGAGCTTTTTCATTTCTGACGCCGTCGCATCCGCAGGGGCCCCGGCTCAGGGAAGCCCGTACTCTCTGATCATTATGCTGGTCGTGTTTGGTCTGATTTTCTATTTCATGATCCTGCGCCCGCAGCAAAAACGCGCTAAAGAGCACAAGAAGCTGATGGACTCGATTGGCAAGGGTGATGAAGTGCTGACCACCGGTGGCCTGATTGGCCGCGTGACCAAAGTGGCTGACACCGGCATCATCGCCATTGCGCTGAACGACACCACGGAAGTGATGATCAAGCGTGACTTCGTGGCGGCCGTTCTGCCGAAAGGTACCATGAAGGCCCTGTAATTTTGTTTTCCCGAAGGGAATTGCCGTGCTAAACCGTTATCCTTTGTGGAAGTATCTGATGCTGATCGTTGTGATCATCGTCGGTCTGCTTTATGCGCTTCCCAACCTCTATGGTGAGGATCCGGCTGTACAAATCACTGGCGCGCGCGGTGTCGCCGCCAGTGAAACTACGCTGGACCAAGTCCGTACCGTATTAGAAAAAGACAATATCGCGAGCAAGTCGATTGCGCTGGAAAATGGCGCCATCCTGGCTCGCTTTAAAGATCCTGACGTTCAGTTGCGTGCCCGTGAAGCCTTGATGGCGGAGCTGGGCGACAAGTTCGTCGTCGCGCTGAACCTGGCTCCGGCCACGCCGGCCTGGTTGGCCATGTTGGGCGCCGAACCGATGAAGCTGGGCCTGGACCTGCGTGGTGGCGTGCACTTCCTGATGGAAGTGGACATGGACACCGCGCTGGGCAAGCTGCAGGAACAAACCATGGATACCCTGCGCAGCGAATTGCGTGAAAAGGGCATTCCTTATGCGTCTATCCGCAAGCTGGACAACAACGGCGTGGAAGTTCGCTTCCGTGACGATGCCGCCCGCGATCAGGCCATCAGCTACATTACCCCGCGTCAGCGCGATCTGGTGCTTTCCGCCAATGGCACCAACACCCTGAAGGCTAGCCTGACGGATGCTCGTCTGAGCGAAGCGCGCGAATACGCGGTGCAGCAGAACATCACTATCCTGCGTAACCGCGTTAACCAGCTCGGCGTTGCCGAACCGCTGGTGCAGCGCCAGGGCTCTGACCGTATCGTGGTTGAATTGCCGGGTATTCAGGATACCGCACGCGCCAAAGAGATCCTGGGCGCTACCGCTACGCTGGAATTCCGTCTGGTCAACACCAACGCGGATGCGACAGCTGCGGCCAACGGCCGTGTACCGGGTGATTCCGAGGTGAAAAACACGCGCGAAGGCCAGCCGGTAGTGCTGTATAAGCGTGTGATCCTGACCGGTGACCACATCACCGACTCCACCTCCAGCACCGACGAATACAACCAGCCGCAGGTTAATATCTCGCTCGACAGCGCCGGTGGCACGTCAATGTCCAACTTCACCAAGGACAACATCGGCAAACCGATGGCGACCCTGTTCGTGGAGTATAAGGACAGTGGCAAGAAAGACGCCAACGGCCGTGCGATTCTGGTGAAGCAGGAAGAAGTGATCAACGTGGCGAACATTCAGTCACGCTTGGGCAACAGCTTCCGTATCACCGGTATCGGCAACCCGAACGAAGCACGTCAGCTCTCGCTGCTGCTGCGCGCCGGTGCGCTGATTGCCCCTATCCAGATCGTGGAAGAACGTACTATCGGCCCAACCCTGGGGCAACAGAACATTACCCAAGGTCTGGAAGCCTGTCTGTGGGGCCTGGTGGCTTCTATCGTGTTCATGGTGGTTTGGTACCGTAAGTTCGGCATGATCGCCACGACGGCGCTGGTGGCCAACCTGGTGCTGATTGTCGGCGTGATGTCCCTGCTGCCGGGGGCGACGCTGACCATGCCGGGCATTGCTGGTATCGTGCTGACGCTGGCGGTGGCGGTCGACGCCAACGTACTGATAAACGAACGTATCAAGGAAGAACTGAAGAATGGACGCTCCATTCAACAGGCGATCCATGAAGGCTATAAAGGCGCGTTCTCCAGTATTGTTGACGCCAACATCACGACCCTGATCACCGCCATCATTCTGTACGCAGTGGGCACCGGTTCGATCAAGGGCTTTGCGATTACTACCGCAATCGGTGTGGCGACGTCCATGTTCACCGCGATTGTCGGTACCCGTGCCATCGTCAACCTGCTTTACGGCGGCAAACGCATTAACAAGCTGTCTATCTGAGGAGTGCGTTGTGGCACAGGATTATACTGTTGAACAACTCAACTACGGCCGTAAAGTCTATGACTTTATGCGCTGGGATTACGTGGCCTTCGGCATCTCATTGCTGCTGTTGGTCGCGTCAATCGCCACCATGTCGGTACGCGGGTTTAACTGGGGTCTGGATTTTACCGGCGGTACGGTAATTGAAATCAGCCTGGAAAAGCCGGCTAATCTCGATCTGATGCGCGATACGCTGGAAAAAGCCGGGTTCCAGGACCCGATTATCCAGAACTTCGGCAGCAGCCGTGACGTGATGGTGCGTATGCCACCGGCGACCGGCAACGCAGGCCAGGAACTGGGCAATAAAGTGATCGGCGTGATCAACGACGCGGTGGATAAAAACGCCACCGTGAAGCGTATCGAGTTCGTCGGCCCGAGCGTGGGCAGTGAACTGGCGCAGACCGGCGGCATGGCGTTGCTGGTGGCGTTGATCTGTATCCTGATCTACGTCGGTTTCCGCTTCGAATGGCGCCTGGCGCTGGGGGCGGTTATTGCGCTGGCGCACGACGTGATCATCACTATGGGCGTGCTGTCGCTGTTCCATATCGAGATTGACCTGACCATTGTCGCATCATTGATGTCGGTTATCGGTTACTCGCTGAACGACAGTATCGTGGTTTCCGACCGTATTCGTGAGAACTTCCGCAAGATCCGTCGCGGTACGCCTTACGAAATCATGAACGTGTCGTTGACCCAAACGTTGAGCCGTACATTGATGACCTCCGGTACCACCCTGATGGTGGTGCTGATGCTGTACATCTTCGGTGGCGCCATGCTGCAGGGCTTCTCGTTGGCGATGCTGATCGGCGTGTCTATCGGTACCATATCCTCTATCTACGTAGCGTCCGCGCTGGCGTTGAAACTGGGTATGAAACGCGAGCACATGCTGCAACAGAAAGTGGAAAAAGAGGGCGCAGATCAGCCTTCGATTCTGCCTTAATACGCTGATTTTTCGGTGAAATAAAAAGGAGTGCCGTTTGGCGCTCCTTTTTTTTGCCTGCGGCGAGGGAGTGCGTATCAGTGTTGCTGTACCACCGCCGGTTGGGCGGTCGGAACGAGACTGTGCAGCCGCACAAAGCCCAGTTGCTCCGGCGTCAGGCCGCTAAAGCGCAGTTCGAAATTCTGCTCCGGCTTCGGCAACAGCGAGTCTACACTGGCGACCGGTTGTGACAGCGAGTCGGCGGTGAGCGGTTTGCCGGTGACGGGATCCAGTTGCCCCCATTCCACCACCGCTTTAAATGCAGGTAGCGAAGCCTGCGAGAGAATGCGTACGTGCAGCAATGCCTGGGTGCCGTTGGCTTCGGCTTTAACGTGGCTGAGCGACACGCTCAGTTCGCCGATGCTGCTTTGCAGGCGCGCGGCGTTATTGGCCGCAGGCAGCAGGTAGACGCCGCTGGTGGAGTTCTGATTCAGCTGGTTCTGCTGTTCCAGCGCCGTGGCTTGCTGGGTCAGCGTAGTTAATTTCTGATTCAGTTCAACCACCTGATGGCGGAGCTTCGGCACCTCGTGAGTTTGCGCGCAGCCCGCCAGCAGAACAAACGCGCTGAGCAGGAAAACTTTCGGATAAGGGATTGTCATGGCGGCGATTTCCTATTCAATATCTCCTGTTATCAGCTTAGCCCGCCCGGCGAGGAAAGTCATGCGCGCCGCCGTTTTAGCGCCATTCGGTATCGCGGCTCGCAACAAATGGTCGACGGCCTTTGTTGTGACCGTACTTCGGGGTAAACTGCTCTTAACTATGAAAACGTTTATCAGGACGTGTTATGCATTGCCCTTTCTGCGCCGCCGTTGATACCAAAGTCATTGATTCCCGTCTGGTGGGTGATGGTTCGCAGGTGCGCCGTCGCCGCCAGTGTTTGGTTTGTAATGAACGTTTCACCACCTTTGAAGTGGCTGAGCTGGTGATGCCACGGGTGATAAAAAGCGACGAAGTGCGTGAGCCGTTCAACGAAGACAAACTGCGTCGTGGCATGCTGAAAGCGTTGGAAAAGCGCCCGGTCAGCTCCGACGACGTGGAAAATGCGATTAACCACATCAAATCCCAGTTGCGCGCCACCGGTGAACGCGAAGTGCCGACCAAGCTGGTCGGCAACCTGGTGATGGACGCGCTGAAGAGGCTGGATAAAGTGGCCTATATTCGTTTCGCCTCGGTTTACCGCAGTTTTGAAGATATTCGCGAATTCGGCGAAGAAATCGCCCGTCTGCAAGACTAAGGGATAGCGCATGCATAACGACGAATTTTATATGGCGCGTGCCTTTGAGTTGGCGCGGCTGGGGCGTTTCACTACCGCACCGAACCCGAACGTCGGCTGCGTGATCGTGCGTGACGGCGAAATCGTCGGCGAAGGTTATCACCTGCGTGCCGGCGAACCCCATGCGGAAGTGCATGCGTTGCGCATGGCGGGCGAGCGGGCGCGGGGCGCCACCGCTTATGTCACGCTGGAGCCCTGCAGCCACCACGGGCGTACGCCTCCCTGCGCAGATGCGCTGGTCGCCGCCGGCGTTGCCCGCGTGGTTGCGGCGATGCAGGATCCCAACCCTGAGGTTGCCGGTCGTGGCCTGTATAAGCTGCAACAGGCGGGTATAGACGTGCGTCACGGCATGATGCTGGCTGAAGCTGAAGCGGTGAATCCGGGTTTTCTCAAACGCATGCGTACCGGTTTCCCTTACATACAGCTGAAGCTGGGCGCGTCGCTCGACGGCCGCACGGCGATGGCTTCCGGCGAGAGTCAGTGGATCACTTCACCGCAGGCCCGGCAGGACGTGCAGCGTCTGCGGGCGCAAAGCGCCGCCATCCTGAGCACCAGCGCTACCGTGTTGGCCGACGATCCGTCGCTGACGGTGCGTTGGGATGAGCTGGATACCGCCACTCAGAGCCTCTACCCGCGTGAATACCTGCGCCAACCGTTGCGTATTATCCTCGACAGCCAGAACCGTGTAACGCCGCAGCATCGAGTAGTGCAGCAGCCGGGAACGACCTGGCTGGCGCGGTTACAGCCGGACGATCAGAACTGGCCGCAGGATGTTGAACAACTGACGTTTCCGGCGCACGGCGGCGGGATCGATCTGGTCGTGATGATGATGCAGTTGGCGAAACGCCAGGTGAATTCCATCTGGGTAGAAGCCGGCGCTGCGCTTTCCGGCGCGTTGTTGCAGGCAGGGCTGGTTGATGAGCTCATTTTGTACATCGCGCCAAAACTGATGGGTGATAATGGGCGCGGCCTGTGCCGGTTGCCGGGCCTTGAGTGCCTGGCCGATGCGCCGGAATTCGTCTTCAGCGAAGTGCGGCAAATCGGCCCCGACCTGCGCTTGCGGCTGAAGCCGAAATACTGAATGTAAAGTCTGTTTGCCGCTCCGATTGGCGTTTTACAAAACCGCCGCGCAGGCAGATAAAGAATGTGATAGAATCCGCCCCCCTGCGGGGTATCGAACCCATTTTTAAGGAAAGCCCATGAAAGTTATCGAAGGTGTTGTTGCTACTCCAAATGCCCGTGTGGCGATCGCAATTGCACGTTTTAACAATTTCATCAACGACAGCCTGCTGCAAGGTGCCATCGACGCACTCAAGCGCATTGGTCAGGTTGCTGACGACAACATCACCGTTGTCTGGGTCCCGGGCGCTTACGAGCTGCCGCTGACGGCTCGCGTGCTGGCCAACACCGGCAAATACGATGCAATCATCGCGTTGGGCACCGTTATCCGTGGGGGCACCGCGCACTTTGAATATGTCGCGGGCGAAGCCAGCTCCGGTATCGGCAGCGTTTCTCTGAACGCTGAAATCCCGGTTGCCTTTGGCGTGCTGACCACCGAAAGCATCGAACAGGCTATCGAGCGTGCCGGCACCAAAGCGGGCAACAAGGGTGCTGAAGCGGCTCTGACCGCACTTGAAATGATTAATGTTATCGAAGCTATTAAAGCCTGAATTTAGTTAAGGGGAATTCCGTGAAACCTGCTGCTCGTCGCCGCGCTCGTGAGTGCGCTGTTCAAGCGCTTTACTCTTGGCAGTTGTCTAAAAATGACATTGCCGATGTTGAACACCAGTTCCTGACGGAGCAAGATGTCAAAGATGTGGACATCGCCTATTTTCGGGAGCTGCTGTCCGGCGTGGCGGTGAATGCGGGTCTGCTGGATGGCCTGATGGAACCTTTCCTGTCGCGTCAGCTCGAAGAGCTGGGTCAGGTAGAAAGAGCCGTTCTGCGCATTGCACTGTTTGAACTGAAAATGCGTCAGGATGTGCCTTATAAAGTGGCTATCAACGAAGCGATCGAACTGGCGAAAACCTTCGGCGCTGAAGACAGCCACAAGTTTGTGAATGGCGTGCTGGATAAAGCAGCACCAAGCATTCGCAAGAAAAAATAAAAAATTAAGGCCGGAGATACCGGCCTTAATTTCTTCTATTGGAATATCGACCATGGCATGCGGCGAATTTGACCTCATTGCCCGCTATTTTGACCGGTTTAAGAGTCTGCGCCGGGACGTACAGTTGGGCATTGGAGATGACTGCGCACTCCTGACAGTGGCAGAAAAACAGCTTTTGGCCGTCAGTACCGACACCCTGGTTTCGGGCGTTCACTTCCTGCCGGATATCGATCCGGCCGATCTCGGCTACAAAGCACTGGCAGTCAACCTGAGCGATCTGGCGGCAATGGGCGCCGATCCGGCCTGGCTTTCACTGGCGTTAACCTTGCCTGACGTGAATGAGCCTTGGCTGAAGGCGTTCAGTGACAGCCTGTTCGAACAGCTTAATTATTACGGTATGCAGTTGATTGGCGGCGACACCACGCGCGGCCCGTTGAGCATGACGTTAACCATTCATGGTTTGATCCCGGCTGGCCGGGCGTTGACCCGCAGCGGTGCGCGCATCGGCGATTGGATCTACGCTACCGGCACGCTGGGCGACAGCGCCGCCGGCCTGGCTATCTTGCAGGATCGCCTGCAGGTAGCGGATACCGACGCACGCGATTACCTGATTGGTCGCCATCTGCGGCCGCAGCCACGGGTGTTGCAAGGGCAGGCGCTGCGTGATTTGGCCAGCTCTGCGATCGATATTTCCGACGGGCTGATCTCCGATCTGAAGCACGTGCTGAAAGCCTCCGAGTGCGGGGCGCGCATCGTTCTGGATGAGCTGCCGCTGTCGCAGGTATTGAGCAGCCATACGGACGCTGAACAAGCGCTGCGCTGGGCGCTGACTGGTGGTGAAGATTACGAACTGTGCTTTACGGTGCCGGAAATCAATCGCGGTGCGCTGGAAGTGGCGCTGAGCCATCTGGGCGCGGATTACACCTGTATTGGCCAGATTGGTCCGCTTTCCGAAGGCATTAAGTTCTACCGCAACGATGAAGCGGTGGAGCTGCCGTGGAAGGGTTTCGATCATTTCAGCGCGGAGCAGGCGTAACATGGATGAAGCTAAACGCCGTCTGCGGATGAGCAATCCGTGGCACTTGCTGGCTACCGGTTTCGGCAGCGGCCTGTCACCGGTGGTGCCGGGCACCATGGGATCGCTGGCGGCGATTCCGTTCTGGCTGCTGCTGATCCAACTGCCGTGGCAGCTCTATTCGCTGCTGGTGATGTTCAGCATCTGTATCGGCGTCTATTTGTGCCACCAGACAGCCAAAGATATGCGGGTACACGATCACGGTAGCATCGTCTGGGACGAGTTTGTCGGCATGTGGATCACGCTGATGGCGTTGCCGGTTAACGACTGGCAGTGGGTAGCCGCAGGTTTTGTGATTTTCCGTATTCTCGATATGTGGAAACCCTGGCCGATCCGCTGGTTCGATCGCAACGTGCATGGCGGTATGGGCATTATGGTCGACGACATCGTCGCCGGGGTGCTTTCGGCCGGCATTATCTACCTGATTGGCCACCACTGGCCGCTCGGGTTGTTTTGATTACAGGGGCGCAGTTCAACACGGCTGCGCCCTTGAAACCTCCGCGTTATTCAAACCCCGTCACGTGATGCGGCACATAGGCCGTTTCCAGCTCGGCAATCTCTTCCGGCGTTAATGCCAGATCGACGGCGGCCACGGCGTCTTCCAGATGTTCATGGCGCGACGCGCCGATGATAGGAGCACTGACCACCGGTTTGCTCAACAGCCAGGCCAGCGCAACCTGTGCACGCGATACACCGCGTTCTTGAGCAAGGGTGGCGACGCGTTCGGCGATGATGCCGTCAATACCTTCGGTTTCGTCATACAGATTTTTGCCGACCTGATCGGACACCAGCCGTGCGGTGGTTTCACCCCATGGGCGAGTCAGACGGCCGCGAGCCAGCGGGCTCCACGGCAGTACCGCGATGCCTTCGGCGGCGCACAGCGGATGCATTTCGCGCTCCTCCTCACGTTGAATCAGATTGTACTGGTCCTGCATGCTGACAAACCGCGTCCAGCCATGCAGATCGGCGGTGTACAGCGCTTTGGCGAACTGCCAGGCATACATCGACGACGCGCCGATATAGCGCGCTTTACCGGCCCTGACCACGTCATGCAGTGCTTCCAGCGTTTCTTCAATGGGCGTTTCATAATCCCAACGGTGGATTTGCAGCAGATCGACATAGTCGGTGCTCAATCGTTGCAGGCTGTCGTCGATAGACTGCATGATTTTGGCGCGCGACAACCCGCGTTCCAGATTGCTCAGGGGGAAATAGACTTTAGTGGCGATCACCACGTCATCACGGCGCGCGTAATCCCGCAGCGCTCGGCCTACGATCTCCTCGCTGCTGCCGTCTGAGTAGCTGTTGGCGGTGTCGAAGAAATTGATGCCGGCGTCCAGTGCCTGTTTCAGCAGCGGACGGCTGCTTTCTTCCGGCAGCGTCCAGGCGTGGTTGCCGCGGTTGGGTTCACCGTAGGTCATACAACCCAGGCAGATGCGCGAGACGTTCAGATCGGTGTTGCCCAGTTTCAGATACTTCATGCTTGCCTCCGGGTGTCAGCACAGATCTATAACTGTAGTGGATTATCGGGATGACTGAAACGAAAACGCCCCCGCAAAGCGGAGGCGTCGGTCAATCAGGCGCGGGGGGTTATTGCGCCAGCCAGGCTTCAATTTGTCGCCGTATGCCGGCGGCGTCCAGGCCCAGATCGACGCGGACCTCTTCCTGGCTGCCTTGCGACACAAAGCTGTCCGGCAGGCCGATATTCAGTACCGGCACTGCGCGGCGTTTGGCCATCAGCAGCTCGTTCACGCCGCTGCCGGCGCCGCCCATAATGGCGTTCTCTTCCAGCGTGACCAGTACCTCGTGGCTGGCAGCCAGTTCCAGCACCAGCTGTTCGTCCAGCGGTTTCACGAAACGCATATCCACCAGCGTGGCATTGAGAGCTTCCGCCACCTGAGCCGCTTCCGGCAGCAGGGTGCCAAAGTTCAGAATCGCGACCTTTTCGCCTTCCCTGCGCACCACGCCTTTGCCGATTGGCAACGCGCCAAGCGGTTCCAGCGGCGCACCCGTGCCGTTACCACGCGGGTAGCGGACGGCGCTTGGGCCTTCGTTATAGTGATAGCCGGTGTACAGCATCTGGCGGCATTCGTTCTCATCACTTGGCGTCATGATAACCATGGTTGGGATACAGCGCATGAATGACAGATCGAACGCTCCCTGGTGAGTCTGGCCGTCGGCGCCGACGATACCGCCGCGATCGATGGCAAACATCACCGGCAGTTTTTGGATCGCCACGTCGTGGATCAGTTGATCGTAAGCGCGCTGCAGGAAGGTGGAGTAAATCGCCACCACCGGCTTGTAACCGCCAATCGCCAGACCGGCGGCAAAGGTGACCGCATGCTGTTCGGCAATGGCGACGTCGAAGTATTGCTGCGGATAGTCACGGGAGAACTGCACCATGCCGGAGCCTTCGCGCATCGCGGGGGTAATGGCCATTAGCGAGCTGTCTTTGGCGGCGGTTTCACACAGCCAGTCACCGAAGATTTTTGAATAGGACGGTTGGCCGCCGGCGCTTTTCGGCAAGGTACCGCTGGCCGGATCGAATTTCGGCACTGCGTGGAAGCTGATCGGATCTTTTTCCGCCGGCGCGTAGCCCCGGCCCTTTTTGGTCATGATGTGCAGCAACTGCGGACCTTTCAGATCACGCATGTTTTTCAGCGTGGCGACCAGCCCCTGGACATCGTGGCCGTCAACCGGGCCGATATAGTTAAAGCCCAGCTCTTCGAACAACGTGCCCGGCACCACCATGCCTTTCAGGTGTTCTTCGGTGCGTTTGACCAACTCTTTGATGGGCGGCAGGCCGGACAGCACTTTTTTGCCGCCTTCGCGCAGGGTGGAATAGAGTTTGCCTGAAAGCAGTTGCGCCAGATGATTGTTCAGCGCGCCCACGTTTTCGGAAATCGACATTTCGTTATCGTTCAGCACTACCAGCATATCCGGGTTGATGTCCCCGGCGTGGTTCATGGCTTCAAACGCCATGCCGGCGGTGATCGCGCCGTCGCCAATTACGCAGACCGTGCGGCGATTCTTGCCTTCACGCTCCGCGGCAACCGCCATGCCGAGACCGGCGCTGATCGAGGTCGACGAGTGGCCAACCGACAGCACGTCATATTCACTCTCAGCACGCCAGGGAAAAGGGTGCAGGCCATCTTTCTGGCGGATGGTGGAAATCTTGTCGCGACGGCCGGTCAGAATTTTATGCGGGTAGGCCTGGTGGCCAACGTCCCATACGAGATGATCGAACGGTGTGTGGTAAACATAGTGCAATGCCACCGTCAGTTCGACGGTACCCAGCCCGGACGCAAAGTGGCCGCTGGAGCGGCTGACGCTGTCCAGCAGGTATTGCCGCAGTTCGTCACAGAGCTTCGGCAGGCTCTCTTTTGGCAGCGAGCGGAGTTCATCGGGATTTTCCACTAGCGCCAAGGTCGGGTATTTGGCTATATCAAGACTCATTCGATACTCATATCAGAGGAGTTAACGTCACACGTTAATTGTCGCGTTCAATAATGAAGCTGGCTAACGCTCGCAATGGCGCTGTGTTATAAGATTGCGCTGCCAAAATGTCTAATGCAGCTAAAGCTTCCTGATAGAGATCCCACGCTTTTGCTTTCGCGCTGTCAAGCCCGAGCAAAGCTGGATAGGTGCTCTTTCCGTGTTGCTGGTCCGCTCCCTGGCGTTTACCGATTTTCTCGGTTTCGCCGACAACGTCCAAAATGTCATCTTGCACCTGAAACGCCAGGCCGATCGCCGCAGCGTAACGGTCAAGTTGCGGCAGCGCTGCACGACCAGGTTCACCGGCGGCCAAAGCCCCAAGGCGAACCGCCGCGCGGATTAATGCGCCGGTCTTGTGGCGGTGTATCTGTTCCAGCGCGGGCAGATCAATTTGCCGGCCTTCAGCCTCGAGATCCAACGACTGGCCGCCGCACATGCCGGCAACGCCGCTGGCAGTCGCCAGTTCGGACACCATGGCCAGCCGATCGCGCAGCGCTACGTCGGGCATGTCGGCATCGGCCAGAATGGAAAATGCCAGCGTCTGCAGCGCATCACCCGCCAGGATCGCGCTGGCTTCACCAAATTTGATATGGCAGGTAGGCTGGCCGCGACGCAGGTCGTCATCGTCCATTGCCGGTAGATCGTCGTGGATCAACGAATAGGCATGAATGCATTCTACCGCAGCGGCCGGCACATCCAAATTATTCAGTGAAACGCCAAACATCTGCCCGGTGGTATACACCAGGAACGGGCGCAGACGTTTGCCGCCCAGCAGCGCGCCGTGGCGCATGGCAGCTACCATGTTGCCTTCATTGAACGGCAGCGGCGCGATAAAATCCAGCAGCGCACGGTCGGCCCGCTGGCGAAAAGCCTGTAACTGCTCAGAAAAAGCGGTCTGTTGGGCGATCTCAGACATGACGATTACTCTGCATCCGGGGTGAAAGGCGCCAGCGCGGCGTCATCGGCGCTGTCGTTAAGTAAAATTTGCACGCGCTGCTCGGCCTGTTGCAGCTTCTGTTGGCCCTGACGCGCCAGTTGAACGCCGCGTTCGAATTCATTCAGCGCGTCTTCCAGCGGCAACTCACCCGATTCCAGACGCGTCACGATGTTTTCCAGTTCGCTGAGGGAGTGTTCAAAGCTGATGCTTTGCTCTGTACTGTCTGATTGTGCAGGTTTTTTCGGCATAATTTTCTTTTTACATCATCATGTGAACAGTAGCGCCAGAGCCTATCCTAGCGGATTTTGATTAGCAAATCATGGCGCGCATGTGTGGTTTTGTGCACCGGGCTTCACCAGATAGTGATATACTCTGCGCCGCAAATGCGATTGATAAAACATTCGGCAGTACCGTTGGTTTTATCAATCGCATATACATTGTAAATCCTTTTCCCTCGTAATTCTGACAATAAAGACCGCCATGAAGTTTATCATTAAATTGTTCCCGGAAATCACCATCAAGAGTCAATCTGTGCGCTTGCGCTTCATCAAGATTCTCTCGACCAATATCCGCAACGTCCTGAAGCAGTATGATGAAACGCTGGCGGTTGTCCGTCATTGGGATCATATCGAAGTTCGCGCCAAAGATGAAAACCAGCGGCCGGTGATTGCCGACGCGCTGACGCGAATTCCCGGCATCCACCATATTCTGGAAGTGGAAGACCGCGGCTACACCGATATCCACCATATTTTCGAGCAGACGCTGGAAGCCTACCGCGAGCAGTTGGAGGGTAAAACCTTCTGCGTGCGCGTTAAGCGCCGCGGCAAGCAAGACTTCAACTCGCAGGACGTGGAACGTTACGTTGGCGGCGGTTTGAACCAGCACATCGAAAGTGCGTGCGTTAAGCTGTCGCACCCGCAGGTGACGGTCAACCTGGAAATTGAAGACGACAAGCTGATGCTGGTAAAAGCGCGCCGCGAAGGTATCGGCGGTTACCCGGTGGGCACTCAGGAAGACGTGCTGTCGCTGATTTCCGGCGGTTTCGACTCGGGCGTTTCCAGCTACATGCTGATGCGTCGCGGTTGCCGCGTGCATTACTGTTTCTTCAATCTGGGCGGTGCGGCGCATGAGATTGGCGTCAAGCAGGTGGCGTATTATCTGTGGAACCGCTTTGCCAGCTCGCACAAGGTGCGCTTTGTTGCCATCGATTTCGAACCCGTGGTCGGCGAGATCCTGGAAAAGGTCGACGATGGCCAGATGGGTGTGGTGCTCAAACGCATGATGGTGCGCGCCGCCTCGCAAGTTGCGGAACGTTATGGCGTACAGGCGCTGGTCACCGGCGAGGCGCTGGGCCAGGTGTCTAGCCAGACGCTGACTAATCTGCGTTTGATCGACAATGCGTCCGATACCCTGATCCTGCGTCCGCTGATTTCACACGACAAAGAGCACATCATCAAAGTGGCGCGTGAGATCGGCACCGAAGACTTTGCCAAGACCATGCCGGAATACTGTGGTGTAATCTCGAAAAGCCCGACGGTAAAAGCGATCAAAGCCAAAATTGAAGAAGAGGAAAGTCACTTCGATTTTTCCATTCTCGAGCGCGTGGTGAGCGAAGCGAAGAATGTCGATATCCGTACCATCGCCGAACAGGCGCAGGAACAGGTTGCTGAAGTAGAAACCGTGGCGGCCTTTGGCGCTGACGACGTGATCCTGGATATCCGTTCTAACGACGAGCAAGAAGAGAAGCCGCTGAAGCTGGAGCAGGTTGAGGTGAAACCGCTGCCGTTCTACAAACTCAGCACGCAGTTTGGCTCCCTGGATCAGAGCAAAACTTACTTGCTGTACTGCGATCGTGGCGTGATGAGCCGCCTGCAGGCGCTGTACCTGCTGGAGCAGGGATTCACCAATGTGAAGGTTTATCGCCCTTAAATCCTCTATGCTGCGCGGGGATCCCAATAGATTTCGAGCTGTAGCCAACAAGGCTACAGCTCGAAAGATGAAGGGATTCAGTCGCGGAAATCGTACATCCCCGGAATCAGCACCAGCTGCGCTGCTATTTCCGCTGCTTTGGCCTTACCCTGCAGCAAATCAATCAACTTCAGCGCAAACTCCATCGACGTTCCCGGCCCTTGGCTGGTGAGCAGGTTGACGCGTGCGTCGTATACCACGCGCCGCTCCATCCATTTGTCTGCCGGGATCTGATCTTTCAATCCGGGGAAGCCGGTCATATTGCCGATGGGGAACAGATCGTGGTGTTGCAATACCAGGGCCGGCGCCGCACAGATGGCGGCGACGATGTTGCCCTGCAGATGCATCTGACGCACTTTCTCTACCAACAGCGGGCTGTCGCGAAAACACTCGGCGCCTTTCAGGCCGCCGGGCAGCACGATGGCATCGAAGGGATCGTCCACAATCGACACCAGCGGCGCGTCCGCCAGCAGCTTTACGCCGCGTGAACAGACGATAGTCAGGTCACCGTCGCCGGCCACGCTGGCGGTAGTGACTTTCACGCCCGCTCGTACCAGAAGATCGATGGTAGTGACGGCTTCGGTTTCTTCGCTACCAGGTGCCAGGCAGACCAGCGCCGATACGCTCATATTCATTTTCCTTTCGCTTAATCAGTTCAAACAACCGCGCGTTCTCCGGCAGAATCATGCCGTGGCTGCGCGCGCGGCGCAGCAGATAGCCGGTAATGTAGTCGATCTCGGTATGCCGCTGGGTGCGGACATCCTGCAGCATCGAAGAGATGTTGTCCGCCGTGCTCTGAATCACCTCCATCACGTACTGCCGCAGCCCTTCGCATGAGGTGTGGTAGCCTTCCATTTCCATCACGCTGGAGACTTCGCGGCACAAGGTTTCGATTTGCTCCGGGTAACGCTGGAGCTCGCCGTTACGGCAGTCATACAGCGCCGTAAGGGGGTTAATCACGCAGTTGACCGCCAGCTTGCGCCAGTTTGCTGACGCAATGTTGTTGTGCCAGGCCACATCGGGCAAAGCCTGATGCAACATTTCCGCCAGATGGCTGAGATGTATCGCCGACGGCGATGTCGGACCGATATGGGTGGTGCCGCCGGCAACATGGATAATGGTGCTGCCTTCGCGTCTTGCCGCGTGGGTCGTGGTGCCCTGCAATATAGGCTGGCTGTTTGCCGGCAGTTCATCCTGGGTGCCCATGCCGTTATGCAGCAGCAGTATGGCGCAACGCGGGTTCAGCTTGGGCAGCAGCGCGCTGACGGCGCTGGAAACCTGCCAGGCTTTCAGCGTGACCAGCAACAGTTCGCTTTGGGCCAGATGTTCGGGATCGTTGGTGGGCAAATTACGGTTGAACGAGTCGCCCTCAGGCTCAATTACGTTCACTGCGCAGAAGGGTTGCGGTACCCGCAGCCATCCTTGTACGTCGTGGCCCTGCTGATAAAGCCTGGAGAGCCACAGTTGTCCGAGCGCACCGCAACCAAGAATAGTTATTTTCATTCAGTCTCCTTGGGGTAACGGGAATACCGCTCAATTACTGTCGTATAATTATAGACTTTTCTGCTATCCGGCGAGTTATCTGCCGGTAGGTTCAGCAGATTTTGCCTGAGGCGCTAAAGCGGTTATCATGCTCGGCATCGAAATCGCCTATCGCATTAGGCTCTAATTCAGGAGGAAGAAGTATGCCATCTTTCGACATTGTTTCCGAAATTGATATGCAGGAAGTGCGTAACGCCGTTGAGAACGCCACACGCGATCTCGGCACCCGTTGGGATTTCCGCAACGTGCCGGCCAGTTTTGAGCTGAACGAAAAAGACGAAAGCATCAAAGTCGCCAGCGAATCTGATTTCCAGGTGCAACAACTGCTCGATATTCTGCGTGAGAAACTGAGCAAGCGCAGTATCGATGGCGGTGCGCTGGAGATCCCGGAGGAAATGACCCACAGCGGCAAAACCTACAGCGTGGAAGCCAAGTTGAAGCAAGGCATTGAAAGCTCGCAGGCGAAGAAAATCGTCAAGCTGATCAAAGACAGCAAGCTGAAGGTGCAGGCACAAATTCAGGGTGATGAAGTCCGCGTTACCGGCAAGTCACGCGACGATCTGCAAGGGGTGATGGCGCTGGTGCGCGGCGCCGATCTGGGGCAACCGTTCCAGTTCAAAAACTTCCGCGATTAACTTTTCTGCGACGATATGACCAAGGGCCAGCAAGCTGGCCCTTTCTATTACAGCGAATTTACCAGAGCTTCCAGTTGGCCGCGGTTGGTCTGTTTGGTATCGACCTTCACGTAGGCGCTGCGCTCTTCGGGTACTACAATCGCCTCCGCCACACCTGGCTGGGCCTTCAGACGGCTTTCCAGCGCAGAATCCTTCACTGCCAGTTCCGACAACGTAATACGCAGGCTGCTGACGTAGGGCGGCTCTTGCATGGTGCTGCTGACCAGGAACCAAACGGCGGCGATAACCGCACCGGCGATAAACACCAACCCGGCGCCCTGCAGACCATACAACAAGCCGCCCAGGCTGCCGCCAATCGCCACGCCGATAAACTGGCTGGTGGAGTAAACCCCCATAGCGGTACCTTTGTAGCCGGCCGGCGATTCTTTGCTGATCAGCGAAGGCAGAATCGCTTCCATCACGTTAAACGCCATGAAGAACAGCTGCACGCCGGCAATGATGCCCCACAGGTGGGCGCCGGATAGCCACAATAGCACTTCGGCGCAGAACAGAACCGCCACACAGCCCATAAACACCTGCTTCATGCGGCGTTTCATTTCGGCATAAATGATAAAGGGCACCACGGCGGCGAAAGAGACCAGCATGGTGACCAAATAGACGATCCAATGCTGGCTCGGCGCCAGGCCGGCTTTTTCCATCGCCAGCGGCAGCGCCACGAAGCTGGACATCAGCAGGATATGCAGACACATGATACCGAAATTCAGCTTCAGCAGACGGGAGTTGCTCAGCACCTTGCTGAAACTGCCGCTCACGATGCTCGATTCACGGTTCAGCACGTGGCTGTCTGCCGAAGGCACCACTGCCAGGGTAATCACGATACCGGCCAAGGCCAGCACGGCAATCATCCAAAATAGCGCATGCAGGCCGAAAGCGTGGGTGACGATCGGGCCGACCACCATGGCAATGGCAAAGGTGATGCCGAAGCTGACACCGATAAACGCCATCGCCTTGGTGCGGTTCTGCTCGCGGGTCAGGTCCGACAGCAACGCCATCACTGCCGCCGCGATAGCGCCGGAACCCTGCAATGCCCGGCCGAGGATGACGCCCCAAATGGAGTCTGTGACTGCGGCAATCACGCTGCCCAGCGCAAAGATCAATAGCCCGCCGACGATCAGCGGCTTGCGGCCGATGCGGTCGGAAATCAGGCCGAAGGGGATCTGAAACACCGCTTGTGCCAGGCCGTAAATGCCGATGGCGATACCGATCAGCGTTTCGCTGGCGCCGTTTAACGCCATACCGTAGGTGGTCAGAACCGGCAGCACCATAAACATGCCAAGCATGCGCAGTGAAAATACCGTTCCTAGTCCCCAGGTCGCCCGTCGTTCCTGCGGGGTCATTGCATTGTCGTTCATTAAAACCTCATTAAAAGCCATTCCAGCAGGTTATCGGCGATAACGTCTGGTGGGATAGCTTCTGAAAAGCTGCGTCATTTTAGTGTGAAGGGCAGGGGGGGTAAATCGAATGTTGTTTAACAGATATTACAGTTCGGCGGCTTTTCGGCGAGACAAATAAAATGGGCCGCTAGGCGGCCCATTCACAGACGATTTGGCTTACCAGACGTAAGTCATCAGCGTTTCTGGCGATGCCGTTGCGCTGAAGTCGATAGACATCATTACGCTCAACGAAGTGATGGCAACAATGGAGAACACAAACAGCTTGCGCGCCCAGATGCTGTCATTTTCTGTTTTGTAACCACGCAGCGCCATACCCAGCCACCATACGCTTACCGCCGCAGCGACGATCAGGTATTTGTAGCCGGCGTAGCCGCTCAGGGTCAGCATCAGCGTAGCAATCATAAACGCCAAGATGTAGACCGTGATGTGGTTCTTCGCCACGGAAATGCCTTTGACCACCGGCAGAACCGGAATGTTGGCCGCCTGGTAATCTTTAAAGCGGAAGATGGCAATCGCGTAGGAATGCGGCATCTGCCACAGGCTAAAGATAGCCAGCAGGATCAACGCACCGGCATCAAACTCGTTGGTCACCGCGCAATAACCGATAACCGGTGGCGCAGCGCCCGACAGGCTGCCGATCAGCGTGCCGTATACCGAGTGGCGTTTCATGTACAGGCTATAAACGCCGACATAAACCACGAAGCCCATCACCGCCAGCCACATGGCCAGCGGGTTGGCGCCGATATACAGCAACACAAAGCCCGCAATACCCAAAACGGTAGCATAAACCAGGGTCACACTCGGCGCGATCAGGCCTTTCACCAGCACCCGGTTCTTCGTTCTCTCCATTTTCTTGTCGATGTCGCGGTCAATGTAGTTGTTAAACACACAGCCCGAAGCGACAACCAACGAGACACCCACCAGGGTGGCGAGAAACAGGGGATAGTCGATGCTTCCTTTGGAAGCGAGCAGGAATCCCCCTACGACAGAAATTAAATTGCCGAAAATAATTCCTGGTTTAGTTACTTGCAGGTATTGCTTAATCATCACGTGCAGCTCGACTCTTTAACTGACCATCATATTGATGTTGAGGTTGTACATAATCCAGAGTGAACCCACAACAACGATACCGATGATCATAGCGGTGAACAGCAATGCCACCAGGTTCCAGCGCTCTTCCGATGAGGTATTCATGTGCAGGAAGTAAATCAGGTGAACAATCACCTGAATGACCGCCATGCCAACTACAACCGCCAGGATGGTTGAGTGAGAAGCTGTGCCGCTCATCACCATCGCAAATGGAATCACCGTCAGGATGATCGACAGGATAAAGCCGATCAGATATGACTTAACGCTACCGTGGCTTGCGCCGCCGTGAGAAGTTTCATGGGATGAATGGCTCATGACATAACCCCCAGCAGGTAAACAACGGTAAATACGCAGATCCAGACCACGTCGAGGAAGTGCCAGAACAGGCTCAGACACATCAGACGGGTTTTGTTGGTTGAAGTCAGGCCGCGCTTGCTCACCTGAATCATCATAATGACGATCCAAACCAGACCGGTAGACACGTGCAGACCGTGAGTAGCAACCAGTGCGAAGAAGCCGGACAGGAATGCACTGCGATCCGGACCGAAGCCTTCGGCGATCAAATGATGGAACTCATAGATCTCCATCGCTACAAAGCCCAGACCGAACAGGAAGGTCAGGAACAGCCAGGTATTAACGCTGCCAACCTTGCCTTTGTTCATGCCGATCATCGCCATACCGTAGGTGATGGAGCTGAACAACAGCAGGAAGGTTTCAACCAGGACAAACTTCAGATCGAAGATGTCTTTGCCAGAGGGACCGCCGGCGGTCCCGTTCACCAGTACTGCATAAGTCGCGAACAAGCTCGCAAACAAAATACAGTCGCTCATCAGGTAGATCCAAAATCCGAAGACTTTGGTCTCGCCTGCGTCATGGTGCCCATGTTCTGCATGGGCTGCGTTATGGTTAGTCAGAGTATCAGTTGACATGTTTCACGCCTGCTTTGCTGATTTGTTCATAGTGTTGGTTCTCAATGCGCTCGATTTCATCAACCTGCACATAGTAATCAACATCTTCATCGAAGCTCTTGGCAATCCAGGTCACGATCATACCTACGAAGGCAGCGATCGCCATCCACCAGATGTCCCAGATCATCGCGAAACCAAATACCAGGCTGAAGCCAGCAATAATCACACCGGCACCGGTATTTTTCGGCATATGAATCGGCTCGTACTTAGCCGGTTTCTTATAGGCTTCGCCTTTTTCTTTCATGTCCCAGAATTCATCACGGTCGTGAATCTGCGGCACTACGGCAAAGTTATAGAATGGCGGTGGAGACGAGGTAGACCACTCCAACGTACGAGCACCCCATGGGTCACCGGTCAGATCGCGGTTCTGCTCGCGGTCACGTACGCTGACGAAGATCTGGATCAGTTGGCACAGAATACCGCAGGCAATCAGAGCTGCACCACCGGCCGCTACCAGCAGCAGTGGGTGGAACTCAGGGTTGATGTTCTGGCTGATACGACGGGTCATACCCATAAAGCCCAGAGCATACAGCGGCATAAAGGCCACGAAGAAACCGATGATCCAGAACCAGAACGCACGGATACCCCATTTTTCGTTCAGCGTGAAGCCGAAGGATTTAGGGAACCAGTAAGTCAAGCCAGCGAAGCAACCGAACACCACACCACCGATGATAACGTTATGGAAGTGGGCAATCAGGAACAGACTGTTGTGCAGCACGAAGTTCGCGCCCGGAACTGCCAGCAGCACGCCGGTCATCCCACCCACGGAGAAGGTGATGATGAAGCCGATGGTCCACAGCATTGCCGAGTTGAGCTGAATGCGGCCCTGGTACATGGTGAACAGCCAGTTGAAGATTTTCACCCCGGTAGGGATGGAAATGATCATGGTGGCGATACCGAAGAAGGCGTTGACGTTCGCGCCAGACCCCATGGTAAAGAAGTGGTGCAGCCATACGATGAACGACAGAACGGTAATCGCGATGGTTGCCCATACCAGTGAGGTATAGCCGAACAGGCGTTTTCTGGAGAAGGTTGCGGTCACTTCGGAGAACACACCGAACACCGGCAGAACCAGAATATACACCTCTGGGTGACCCCAGGCCCAAATCAGGTTGATGTACATCATCATGTTGCCGCCCATATCATTGGTAAAGAAATGGGTGCCCAGATAGCGATCCAGGGTCAGCAACGCGATGGTGACGGTCAGAATTGGGAAAGAAACGATGATCAGGACGTTAGTACACAGTGCCGCCCAGGTGAACACCGGCATCTTCATCAGAGGCATGCCAGGAGCACGCATCTTCATGATGGTGGCGAAGAAGTTCACACCGGTCAACAGGGTACCCAGACCGGAAATCTGCAGACTCCAGATCCAGTAATCGACCCCTACGCCAGGACTGTATTCCTTGCCCGACAGCGGCGGATAAGCCAGCCAACCGGTCTGCGCGAACTCACCAACCCCCAGAGAGATGTTGATCAGCACTACGCCCACCACGAAGAACCAGAAGCTCAGGGAGTTCAGGAACGGGAAGGCAACGTCACGGGCGCCGATTTGCAACGGAACCACGACGTTCATCAGACCCACCACGAAAGGCATCGCCATGAAGAAGATCATGATTACGCCGTGAGCGGTAAAGATTTGGTCGTAGTGGTGCGGCGGCAGGAACCCGGCCTCGCCGGCGGACGCAAGCGCCTGCTGGCTACGCATCATGATGGCATCGGCGAAACCACGCAGCAGCATAACCATTGCCACGATGATGTACATGATACCAATTTTTTTGTGATCGACTGAAGTCAGCCAATCGCTCCACAGCCACTTCCATTTGCCGAAATAGGTTATGAGAGCTAGCAGAGCCAGGCCCCCAATAACAATCGCAGCAACGGTGATCATGATGATCGGTTCGTGGTACGGAACCGCATCAAGTGTTAATTTTCCCAACATCAGATTATTCCTCGGCTCCGGCGTGAGCATGCTCACTCATGTCCATACCCTGGCTCATGTCCATGCCTTCATGCGCAGTAGCGCCTTTGTGCATGTTCATGTCACCCATGAATTTGCCAATAGTTTCTTTGAACAAATTCGGTTTGACACTGGAGAAGTACTCGACCGGGTTGTTTTCACTCGGCTCTGCCAGTTTGTTAAAGTCGCTGGTGGCGTTAAGGTTATTCGACGATGCTTTCACCTTGGCAACCCACTGATCGAAGTCGCCTTCGGTTGGGGTGACAATAGCGGTGAATTTCATGCCGGAGAACCCGCGACCGCTGAAGCTACTGGAAATACCGTCGTATTTGCCTGCTTCGTTGCCGATCAGGTGCAGTTTGGTCTGCATCCCGGCCATCGCATAAATCTGCCCACCTAACTGAGGAATAAAGAACGAGTTCATTACCGAGTTAGAGGTGATCTTGAATTCGACTGGAACATCTTTCGGGAAAGCCAATTCATTAACGGTTGCGATGCCTTGTTCTGGATAGATAAACAACCATTTCCAGTCGAGCGACACCACTTCGATCGTCATCGGCTTCTTGTCAGTGACAATTGGCTTGAACGGATCAAGTTCGTGGGTAGTCTTCCAGGTAATGGTGCCAAGGATGGCGATGATAATGATAGGAATGGTCCAGACGACCGCTTCGATCTTGTTGGAATGTGACCAGTTCGGACTGTACTTGGCGTCTTTGTTGGAAGCACGGTACTTCCAGGCAAAAGCGAACGCCATAAAGATAACCGGTATCACCACGATCAACATCAGCGCGATTGCAGTGATAATCAGTGTCCGTTGCTCAACACCAATTGCTCCTTTGGGGTTCATCAATACCATATTGCAACCACTGAGCATTACAGTAGATGCAATTAATGACATCATCCCAATACTTTTATTGTATTTCTTAAGTCTCATCTAACGACCTCAATTACAAAGGCTCTATTGTCGTTTCATGTGTGCGGGCATTTTACGGGAAGGTTGCAGTACTGTAAACATGCTTAAGGGAGTGTCAGCGCCTTGTTGACACTTTCTGTTAAGGGGGTCACAGATGTAACCTTGCGTGACAATTTACCAATGGCAACAACGCGTTGGCGAGCTGAATCGTGCCGGGCAAGCTCTATGTTAAGGAAAACTAACGGTATGCTGATTTTGGCACATTAACCTGCCGTATTTTAAATACGAAGGAAAGGTTTATATAATGTAAAATAATTGTTTATTTAAAGTGACGGTAATTTTATTTCCGAGCGTTTCGCTCGGATAAAAAAATAATTTTAACGGCAATTATGTTTTTTTAAGAAAAATAAACTCATCACGTTGATGCATTTTTGCCGACCGGTGCTATGACCGGCCGGCAATATCAGGCCAGCTTGGTGCGGCGCAGCGCCAGGTAGTCGAGCAGGCTGCCCATCGCGATGCCCGCCAGGCTCAGTGCAGCGCCAGTTTGCAGCAGGGGGTCAGCCAGGTTCGGCAAGGCACTCCAGTCGAGCGCGTTGGTAATCAACAGAATCAGCCAGACTCCCAGCAGCGAGCAGCCCAACGTCAGCAGACGCAGCGCCCAACGGTAAAGTTGACGGAACTCGGTACGCGGTATGAAATTGTCGGTACGCTGGGTATATTCCAGCGTTTGGCGGCACAGGCGCAACAGCAGCAGGCCTGGCAGGGCGGCTGCGATCGAGAATAAATAAAACAGCGGCCAGCCGTGTGCCTCAACGAACCAACCGGCAATCGGGCCAACATAGACGCGGCCGACGGCGGACAGAGCCGACAACAGGGCGAACTGGGTGGCGGAAAACGACTTGTTGCACAACGTCATCAGCAGTGCGACGAAGGCCGCAGTGCCCATGCCGCCGCACAGATTTTCCAGGAAGATGGCGCTGCCCATCGTCATGATGTTCTTGTCGGTGACCGCCAGGATCCAGTAACCGAGATTGGAAACCGCCTGGAGAATGCCGAACAGCATCAGGGCGCGGAACAGACTAAGGCGTTGCATCAGCACGCCGCCAAACAGCGCGCCGACGATGGTGGCGAACAGACCGAGAGTCTTGTTTACCAGCCCGACCTCCCCGGCGTCAAAGCCCACACCGCGGATCAGGAACGTAGTGCTCAGGCTGCCGGCAAAGGCGTCGCCCATCTTGTACATGACTATCAGCAATAAAATCAGCCAGGCATTGTTCCGTGCAAAGAAATCGCGCAGCGGGGCAACGACCGCCTGCTCCATAGAGCGCGGTGCCGGAATGCCATCGTCCGGCTCGGGTGCCAGCAGGGTGGCGACGATGCCAATCAGCATCAGCCCGGCCATCAGCCAATAGGTTGATTGCCAACCGAAATAGCGATCCGCCAGCCACAGCGCCAAGCCGCCGGAAACCAGCATCGCCAGCCGGTAGCCGAGAACGGAGATCGCCGCCCCCGCGCCGCGTTCTTCGGCGCTTAGCAGGTCGGTTTTATACGCATCAAAAACAATATCCTGCGAGGCAGAACAGAACGCCACCAGCACCGCCAATGCCGCCAGCCACCACAGATGTTGTGCCGGCTGCATGAAGCCCATGGCCACAATCGACACGACCAACAGCAACTGACTGATCAGCAGCCAACCACGACGCCGCCCAAGGAATGGCGGGGTGTAGCGGTCCATAAAGGGCGACCACAGAAATTTGAATACATAGGCTTGACCGACCAGTGAAAAAATACCGATGGTTTTCAGATCGATGTTTTCGACGGTCATCCAGGCTTGCAGCGTGCCGGAGGTCAGCGCCAGCGGCAAACCCGAGGCAAAGCCCAGCAGCAGGAGAATGGCGGAGTTACGCTGGGTGAAGATATTCAGATACTGTTTCGACATGAGTTCCCTGTCTGTGCCGCCCGATGGCTCAGGCGGCACAAAGTATTCGCGGATTAACGCGCGTTCTGCTTGATGAAGTCGTTGACGCTGGTGTCTTGCGCCATATCGGCAATAACGTCGCCCAATACGGTGTTAACCGCGTTGGTGATTTTCTCGTTGGTCGCAGTGAAAGCACCCTGCACGTTATAAGTGGAGCGGTAGTTTTTCACCTGCTTGTTGCCGTTTTTCGCTTGAGCGGTGATCGAAATATCGGCCTTGGTGGTGATGTTATAACGCAGGTTACCTTCGGATACGTCCGCATACAGGTTGTTCACCACGATTTGCAGATCAACCGCACCATCGGCGCCGATCATGTAACCGCGCGCGCCCATTTGTTTCTCCAGCACTTCTTGCAGCAGGAAGCGTAGATCGCGCGATGGCGTAAGGGTAACAAGCTGGCCGTCGCGGTTCACTTTCGCCAGCGCCTGGTCCTGGCGCTGATCTGCACCGTTAATGCTGACAGTTACGCCCTGCAGCGTTGGATCCTGCTGCGGCAGTACGATCTTGGGCGTGACGTTCAGGGTGTTGCTGCTGGTAGCACAGCCGGCCAGCATCAGAGCGGCCAACAGTGGAAGGCAAAGTTTTTTTAACATAGTTACTGTCTCATTCTCGATGGATTTTAAGCCGACTCAAACTGCTGCTGATAGAGAGGCCGGTTTGAGTAAACTTTCTGTAATAATCAGAGCGGGATAGCCAACAACGAATTGTCGACATCATAGCATCGCCGCCGGCCGGGGGAAGTGCAGAACGCACCGGAGTGACAAATTTTTACCTGCCGTTGATAAAAACATGCTTTTTTGACCATCTCAATCAGATAAACCTCAAGCGATAGCGGATGTTGGCGATTTTTGGCGGGTGGCGAAGAGAAATTTACGTGATGAATAGTCTAAAAGGGGCGAAACCGGCTAATATTGAAATAGATGGGTACGGTCCTCTGCCGGTGTAGTAAGGAGATCCTATGATTCGCGAGCAAATAGAAGCAAAGTTAAGGGCGGCATTTGAGCCCGCGTATCTGGAAGTCGTTGATGAAAGCTATCGTCATAACGTTCCGGCGGGTTCAGAAAGCCATTTTAAGGTGGTGTTGGTCAGCGATCGCTTTGTCGGAGAACGTTTCCTGACGCGTCACCGTTCGATTTACGGCGTGCTGTCGGAGGAGTTGGCCGATGGCGTACACGCCTTGGCGTTACATACTTACACGCTGAAAGAGTGGGAAGGGCTGCAGGATACTGTGCCGGCTTCCCCACCTTGTCGCGGGGCCGGCACGTTGGCCTGACGGGTAAATTTGCAGTATCAGTGGAACTTTAACCACGATTTAGGGTATTACTACTGACGAATTTTGGGACGGCCTGCGGGCCGTTTCTGTTTTTGACGACGACACAGCCGATGCGCAATGCAGTTAAGGCCAGGTCGGTTTCGGCGGTCTTTTGGCGATCAAATCGGCAAAAGTGTGAGTTTTAACGCGCCGGCGCCGCCTTGCTTTCCTCGACTCGCTTCGCTTGCGCCGCTATAATGTCGCGTCTTATTTTTCCGGAATGGTTTCGGGACGCTTCAGTCATCAGGGAATTCGGTTCTGTAATGTAGCCGTCCTGGTTCTTGGAACGGAGTTGACCGAGCACTGTGATTTTTTTGAGGTAACAAGATGCAAGTTTCTGTAGAAACCACTCAAGGCCTTGGGCGCCGTCTCTCTATTACTGTACCCGCTGATACTATTAATCAGGCTGTTAAAAAAGAGCTGATCAAGGCAGCGAAAAGCGTTCGTATCGACGGTTTCCGTAAAGGCCATGTGCCGATGAACATCGTTGAGCAGCGCTATGGCGCTTCCGTTCGCCAGGACGTGCTGGGCGAAGCGATGCAGCGCAGCTTTGTTGACGCGATCATCAAAGAAAAGATTAACCCGGCTGGCGCACCAAACTACGTGCCGGGCGAGTATAAAGAAGGTGAAGACTTCACTTTCGCGGTTGAATTCGAAGTGTATCCTGAAGTTGAGCTGAAAGGCCTGGATGCCATCGAAGTTGAGAAGCCAGTGGTTGACGTTAACGATGCTGACGTTGACACCATGCTGGACACTCTGCGCAAGCAGCAGGCGACCTGGAAAGACAGCGATCGTGCAGCGCAGGCTGAAGACCGCGTAACCGTTGACTTCACCGGTTCTATCGACGGTGAAGAGTTCGAAGGTGGTAAAGCCTCTGACTTCGTACTGGCCATGGGCCAGGGCCGCATGATCCCAGGCTTCGAAGAAGGTCTGGTTGGTCATAAAGCCGGTGAAGAATTCACCATCGACGTTAACTTCCCGGAAGATTATCACGCTGAAAACCTGAAGGGCAAAGCGGCTAAATTCGTTATCGTTCTGAAGAAAGTTGAAGAGCGTGAACTGCCAGAGCTGACTGAAGAATTCATCAAGCGTTTCGGCGTGGCTGATGGTTCTATTGAAGGCCTGCGTGCTGAAGTGCGTAAAAACATGGAGCGCGAGCTGAAAGGCGCAGTGCGTAACCGTATCAAGACTCAGGCAATCGACGGCCTGGTCAGCGCTAACGACATTGACGTTCCTGCTGCGCTGATCGACGGCGAAGTTGACGTTCTGCGTCGTCAGGCTGCACAACGTTTCGGCGGCAACGAGAAGCAAGCGCTGGAACTGCCACGTGAACTGTTCGAAGAGCAGGCAAAACGTCGCGTTGTTGTTGGCCTGCTGCTGGGCGAAGTGATCAGTACTCACGATCTGAAAGCTGACGAAGATCGCGTCAAGACCCTGATCGAAGAAATGGCCTCCGCTTACGAAGATCCAAGTGAAGTTGTTGAGTTCTACAGCAAAAACAAAGAGCTGATGAACAATATGCGCAACGTTGCTCTGGAAGAACAAGCGGTTGAAGCTCTGCTGGCGAAAGCGAAAGTGACTGAGAAAGCCACTACGTTCAGCGAGCTGATGAACCAGACTCAACAGGCGTAATGTCTGTACGCAGGGGCGCAACCTGTTGCGCCCTCAGGGCTGGCATGCCGGTTCCTGCGTGATAAAAAGCCCGTAACTTCGGTTGCGGGCTTTTCTTTTTGCCACGTTGCTGATTAATCTCAGGTTAAGCGTGCCAATATGCACTATATTTACCCTGTTGCGCTTGGGGCAGTCTGGCATTATGGTCATTACCGTTAGCCCGACGCATCGGTCAGGCCGGTAAAAATACTGCGCCGGGCTTGAAATTCTGCCAATGGCCCCAATCTGTAAAATGTATATATATGTGCTGTTTGCCAGAGTGCGCGGGATGATTATAACCGTCGGGTACGTGTGGCGCGGTCGAATGCTTGAGCATAGTCATCATGACCGTTCTCAAGTAGAATCGGTGCAATAGGGTGTAACCCTGGCCGCCAAGGCAATTTCTATTAGGAGACGGTAATGTCATACAGTGGCGAACGAGATCAATTTGCACCTAACATGGCCCTGGTGCCGATGGTGGTAGAGCAGACTTCACGCGGGGAGCGTTCTTACGACATCTATTCCCGCCTGCTGAAAGAGCGCATTATTTTCCTGACCGGCCAGGTAGAAGATCACATGGCCAACCTGATTGTGGCGCAGATGCTGTTCCTGGAAGCGGAAAGCCCGGAAAAAGACATTTACCTCTACATCAACTCTCCGGGTGGTGTGATCACCGCAGGCATGTCAATCTATGACACCATGAAGTTCATCAAGCCGGACGTCAGCACCATTTGTATGGGCCAGGCGTGCTCGATGGGCTCTTTCCTGCTGACTGCAGGTGCGAAGGGCAAGCGTTTCTGTCTGCCGAACTCACGCGTGATGATTCACCAGCCGTTGGGCGGCTATCAGGGTCAGGCGACGGATATCGAAATCCATGCGCGTGAAATCCTGAAGGTGAAGGCGCGCATGAACGAGTTGATGGCGGAACATACCGGCCAGACGCTGGAGCAGATCGAACGCGATACCGAGCGCGATCGCTTTATGACCGCGGAAGAAGCAGTAGAATACGGTCTGGTTGACGGCATTCTGACGCACCGCAGCTAGAACCACGCGGCTGGCGAGGTATATGTGCGAGCCGATAGACTATAGTAATCAGAGTGGGCGCGGCTCGCTCTGATGAGCATTATCGGCGTTCCCGGTATGAGTTTTGGGCGCACTGCCGCCGTGATTTTCCTGCGGGAAAAAGACTAAAGAAGAGGTTTACTGATGACAGATAAGCGCAAAGACGGTTCAGGAAAGCTGCTGTATTGCTCTTTCTGCGGCAAAAGCCAGCATGAAGTGCGTAAGCTGATTGCCGGTCCGTCAGTGTATATCTGCGATGAATGTGTTGACCTGTGTAACGACATTATTCGCGAAGAGATTAAAGAAGTTTCCCCGCATCGTGAGCGTAGCGCGCTGCCGACGCCGCATGAGATCCGACACCACCTGGATGACTATGTCATCGGTCAGGAACAGGCGAAGAAAGTGCTCGCGGTAGCGGTATACAACCACTACAAACGCCTGCGCAACGGCGATAGCAGCAACGGTATCGAGTTGGGGAAAAGCAACATTCTGCTGATTGGCCCGACCGGTAGCGGTAAAACCCTGCTGGCGGAAACGCTGGCGCGTTTCCTGGATGTGCCTTTCACCATGGCCGATGCCACCACGCTGACCGAAGCCGGTTATGTGGGCGAGGACGTGGAGAATATTATCCAGAAGCTGTTGCAGAAGTGTGACTACGACGTGCAAAAAGCGCAGCGCGGTATTGTCTATATCGATGAAATCGATAAGATTTCCCGTAAGTCAGACAACCCGTCCATTACCCGTGACGTGTCGGGCGAGGGCGTGCAGCAAGCGCTGTTGAAACTGATCGAAGGCACCATCGCCGCCGTTCCGCCACAGGGTGGCCGCAAGCATCCGCAGCAGGAATTCCTGCAGGTTGACACCTCGAAAATCCTGTTTATCTGTGGCGGCGCCTTTGCCGGTCTGGATAAAGTGATCGGCCAGCGCGTCAATACCGGTTCCGGTATCGGCTTCGGTGCGACCGTGAAGGGCGAGTCCGAGAAAGCGACCGAAGGTGAACTGTTGCTGCAGGCCGAACCGGAAGATTTGATCAAGTTTGGCCTGATCCCTGAGTTCATCGGTCGTCTGCCAGTGGTCGCGACGCTGAGCGAACTGAGCGAAGATGCGTTGATTCAGATCCTGAAAGAGCCGAAAAATGCCCTGACCAAACAGTATCAGGCATTGTTCAATCTGGAAGGTGTGGAGCTGGAGTTCCGTGATGAAGCGCTGAACGCTATCGCCAAGAAGGCCATGACGCGTAAAACCGGTGCGCGCGGCTTGCGCTCTATCGTTGAAGGTGCGTTGCTGGACACCATGTACGACCTGCCGTCAATGGACAGCGTCGATAAAGTGGTGATCGACGAATCGGTCATCGCTGGCCAGTCCAAACCTCTGTTGATTTACGGCAAACCGGAAGCACAGGCTTCAGGCGAATAATTAGCCAGTCAAACCAGAAAGTTAATACCAAAATGGGGGATTTTATCCCCCATTTCTTTTTCCTGCGTTCTGGCCGTTGAATGTCAGAGATTCATCCCCATATACTCATTAACCAGATTTTATGAAACGTTTGATGCTTGCGTCTCATGAGATTCCCCTCAACCTGGCGGAAACTAAACTAAGAGAGAGCTCTATGAACCCTGAGCGTTCCGAACGCATTGAAATCCCCGTCTTGCCTTTGCGCGACGTGGTGGTTTATCCGCACATGGTGATCCCGTTATTTGTTGGCCGGGAAAAATCAATTCGGTGCCTCGAAGCAGCAATGGATCATGATAAAAAGATCATGCTGGTGGCACAGAAAGAGGCCTCAACGGATGAACCTGGCATTAACGATTTGTTCTCTGTCGGCACAGTCGCTTCTATCTTGCAGATGCTGAAACTGCCAGACGGCACGGTAAAAGTGCTGGTGGAAGGCTTGCAGCGGGCACGTATTACTACGCTTTCCGATAGCGGAGAGCATTTTGCCGCCCAGGCAGAATATCTTGAATCACCGACGATCGACGAGCGTGAACAAGAAGTCCTGGTGCGCACGGCAATTAATCAGTTTGAAGGCTACATCAAACTGAACAAGAAAATTCCACCGGAGGTGCTGACGTCATTGAACAGCATCGACGACGCTGCACGCCTGGCGGATACCATCGCCGCGCACATGCCGCTGAAACTCAGCGACAAGCAGTCGGTACTCGAGATGTTCGACATCACCGAGCGTTTGGAATATCTGATGGCGATGATGGAATCGGAAATCGACTTGCTGCAGGTTGAGAAACGTATCCGTAACCGTGTCAAGAAACAGATGGAAAAAAGCCAGCGCGAGTACTATCTGAATGAGCAAATGAAAGCGATTCAGAAAGAACTGGGCGAGATGGACGACGCGCCGGACGAGCACGAAGCGCTGAAGCGCAAGATCGAAGCGGCTAAAATGCCGAAAGACGCACGTGAAAAAACCGAAGCGGAACTGCAAAAGCTGAAAATGATGTCACCGATGTCTGCGGAAGCGACGGTGGTGCGCGGTTACATCGATTGGATGCTGCAGGTACCCTGGAATGCGCGCAGCAAGGTGAAAAAGGACCTGATCAAGGCGCAGGAAGTGCTCGATATCGATCACTACGGCCTGGAACGCGTCAAAGACCGCATTCTTGAGTATCTCGCAGTACAGAGCCGCGTCAGCAAAATCAAAGGGCCTATCCTGTGCCTGGTAGGGCCTCCGGGCGTGGGTAAAACCTCGCTTGGCCAGTCGATCGCCAAAGCGACCGGCCGCCAGTACGTGCGTATGGCGCTGGGCGGCGTGCGTGACGAAGCGGAAATCCGCGGTCACCGCCGTACCTATATCGGTTCGATGCCGGGCAAGCTGATCCAGAAAATGGCCAAGGTTGGGGTGAAAAACCCACTGTTCCTGTTGGACGAGATCGACAAGATGTCTTCCGACATGCGTGGCGATCCTGCGTCTGCATTGCTTGAGGTGCTGGATCCGGAACAGAACGTGGCGTTTAACGATCATTATCTGGAAGTGGATTACGATCTGTCCGACGTGATGTTCGTCGCCACCTCGAACTCGATGAACATTCCTGCGCCGCTGCTGGACCGTATGGAAGTTATCCGCCTGTCTGGATACACCGAGGACGAGAAGCTCAACATCGCCAAGCAGCACCTGTTGCCGAAGCAACTTGAGCGTAACGCCCTGAAAAAAGGTGAGCTGACGGTCGACGACAGCGCCATCACCGGCATTATCCGCTATTACACCCGCGAAGCCGGGGTGCGTAGCCTGGAGCGTGAAATCTCCAAACTGTGCCGTAAAGCGGTGAAAACGCTGCTGATGGACAAAAAGATCAAGCATATCGAGATCAACGGCGACAACCTGAAAGATTACCTGGGCGTGCAGCGCGTTGACTACGGCCGTGCGGACACCGAAAACCGCGTGGGCCAGGTCACCGGTCTGGCATGGACAGAAGTGGGCGGCGATCTGCTGACCATTGAAACCGCTTGTGTGCCGGGCAAAGGCAAGCTGACTTACACCGGTTCTTTGGGTGAAGTTATGCAGGAATCGATTCAGGCGGCACTGACCGTGGTCCGCGCGCGCGCGGACAAGCTGGGCATCAACGCTGATTTTTACGAGAAGCGTGACATCCACGTGCATGTGCCGGAAGGTGCGACGCCGAAAGATGGCCCAAGCGCCGGTATTGCCATGTGCACTGCGTTGGTTTCCTGCCTGACGGGCAACCCGGTTCGCGCCGACGTGGCGATGACCGGCGAGATCACGCTGCGTGGCCTGGTATTGCCGATTGGCGGTCTGAAAGAAAAACTGCTGGCGGCGCACCGCGGCGGTATCAAAACCGTGCTGATCCCGTATGAGAACAAGCGCGATCTGGAAGAGATCCCAGATAATGTCATCGCCGATCTGGATATTCATCCGGTGCAGCGAATTGATGAAGTTTTGAACCTTGCGTTGCAAAACCCGGCGTTCGGCGCACTGCCGGTAGCGGCAAAATAGTGACGAATAGCAAAAACCATTGATAAAACTTATGCTGGCAAGTCATTTCGGACTTGCCAGTCTTTTTTTGTACCGCTAAGTTAGACAGCTGTCGGCCCGCGTTTTGCCACGCTTTCGGTGGCTTGCCAAGGTTCGATGGGATTGATATAACAGCTGCGCTGTCGCCACCGTAGGGATTTTTCGGTGCGACGATTGAATTCTAGAGGGGATGATAGAGTGAATAAGTCACAACTGATCGACAAAATTGCCGCAGGTGCTGATATTTCCAAAGCGGCAGCTGGACGTGCTTTAGATGCAGTAATTGCTTCTGTTACCGAATCCTTGAAGGAAGGGGATGACGTGGCCCTGGTTGGTTTCGGTTCTTTTACGGTGCGTGAGCGTTCGGCCCGTACTGGCCGCAATCCGCAAACAGGTAAAGAGATCAATATCGCGGCAGCCAAAGTTCCGGCCTTCCGTGCAGGGAAAGCGCTGAAAGACGCAGTAAACTGATCGTTTGCGTCTAACCGGTTAGCGCTACAGGGTTTTGTAATAAACAATCACCTGACGCAACGGTGCTGGTAAGGTAAGATATAAGGCGCATCAGATTGATGCGCTTTTTTTATTTTTGTCGCAGGGAACGCGCCTGCGCAAGGGTGTTTTTAATCCACATCACAGCGGAGTGTTGTCACACTATGATGGACAATTTACGCGCGGCAGCTAATCACGTCGTGCTCAAAATCATCCTGGGCCTGATCATTTTGTCATTCCTTTTGACAGGGGTGGTCAGCTATCAGGGGAGTGCCGGTGATTATGCAGCGAAGGTCAATGGACAGGTGATCGAGCGTGCTCAGCTGGAACAGGCTTTCCAAAGCGAACGCAGCCGGATGCAGCAACAGCTGGGTGACCAGTTCTCCGCACTGGCGGGCAACGAAGGCTATATGCAGCAGATGCGCCATCAGGCACTGTCACAGTTGATCGACAACATGCTGCTGGATCAATACGCCAAAAAATTAGGCCTGAGCGTCAGCGACGATCAGGTAAAAGACGCCATCCGTAAGGCGCCTTACTTCCAGACCAACGGCCAGTTCGATAATGCCAAGTATCTCGATCTGATTAGTCGCATGGGGTACACCGCCGATAACTTCGCGCAGTCGATGCGCCAGCAACTGGTTAATCAGCAGGTGATCCAGGCTTTCGGTCAATCAGGCTTCGTGTTGCCATCCGAGTCCCAAGGCATGGCTGCTCTGGTGCTGCAGGAGCGCAACGTGCGTCTGGTGACCCTGGACCTGAAAGCGTTGCAGGCTAAACAGACCGTGACCGACGATGAGCTGAAAGACTACTACAGCCAAAACAAGAACAGCTTCATTGCGCCGGAACAGGTCAAAGTGAGCTACATCCCGATGGACGCCGCCTCGATGCAAGACAAGGTGACGGTGGCAGATGCGGATATCAGCGCCTACTACGACCAGCACAAAAGCAGCTACGGCCAGCCTGAGCGCAAAAATTACAGTGTGATCCAGCTGAAAACCGAGGCGGAAGCCAATGCGGTGTTGGATGAGCTGAAAAAAGGCGGCGATTTCGCCACTCTGGCGAAAGAAAAATCCACTGACATCATCTCACGCCGCACCGGCGGTGAGCTGGGCTGGCTGGAGCCGGAAACGACCGCAGATGAGCTAAAGCAGGCTAACCTGACCGAAAAAGGCCAGCTTTCCGGCGTAGTGAAATCCTCCGTAGGTTATCTGGTAGTGCGTCTGAACGACATCGCTCCGGAGAAAGTGAAGCCGTTGAGCGAAGTGCGTGACGACATCGCCAAACAGGTCAAGCAAGAGAAAGCGGTAGACGCTTATTACGCGCTGCAGCAGAAGGTGAGCGAAGCCGCTACCAGCGATAACGAGTCTCTGGCGTCAGCTGAAGGGGCCGCCGGCGTGAAAGCGGCACAAACCGAATGGTTCACCCGCGACAACGTTCCGGCAGCGCTGAACTTTAAACCGGTCATCCAGTCGATTTTCGACGGTTCGCTGATTGGCGAGGGCGGCTCTCCGGGCAGCAACTCCGACGTGATCACCGTTGATGGCGACCGCGCCTTCGTGATCCGCGTGTCTGGTCACAAGCCGGAAGGCATTGAGCCGTTCGACCAGGTTAAAGATCGTGTGGCTGAGCTGGTTAAGCGCAACAAGGCTGAGCAAGAAGCCAAACTGCAGGGCGAGAAACTGCTGGTTGAGCTGAAACAGGGCAAGGGCGACGAAGCGATGAAAGCGGCCGGCCTGAGCTTTGGCAGTGTGCAGAAGATGGCGCGTGCGCCGGAAGACAGCCAACTGGTGCAGAGCGTGTTTGCGCTGCCGCATCCGCAGGAAGGCAAACCGGTTTACGGCATGTCGCAAGATCGTCAGGACAACGTGGTGCTGATTGCGCTTGATGCGGTGAATCCGGGCACCTTACCGGCAGAAGAAATGAAAACCTTCGTTGGCAAGATGGAAGAAGGGGCGACCGGTGTGTCCTTCGACTCTCTGCTGGCCAGCCTGCGTAAAGAAGCCAAGATCAAAATGGGTGCCGCTGAGCAGCAACAGCCTCAGTAAGCCCCGCATTTTTGTGCAACGCAATGTAATAACCAAAGGCCGCTTTCGCGGCCTTTTCCATATCTGAAATCCGCCAATTGCCGATCGTCACCCGCTGCGGCAAGGTAGCCATGCTGTTAAACACAAGGAGGATACAGCATGCAACTTACAGAAATAAAAGCAGTTAATGGTTATGGTTTCAGCCTCAAAGCGCTGCTGACGGCGGCCCTGATTTGCCTGACGGGGCCGTCGATGGCCGCAGTGGAAAAAGCGGGGGCTGCTCCGCCGGTATTATCTGCGCCGGCGGTTAAGGCGGGGCAGGGAAGTGAGGCTGTGGTCGCCGTCGATGATGAAGCCTCAGTCAGCATCAATCAGGCCGATGCCGAGCAACTGGCCAGCGTGTTGAAGGGCGTAGGGCTTAAGAAAGCGGAAAGCATCGTGCGCTACCGCGAGCAGAACGGTCCGTTTACACAGATAGAACAACTTCAGGAAGTACCGGGCATTGGGTCCGCACTGTTTGAAAGGAATCGCGCACGACTCAAAATGTGATGCTGTTCACGGCTGCGTGGCAAAATGCCATTGCAGCCTTTTTCCTCTGCTACATTTTACAGGTCTTACCAGTTTGGCATGTTGACCAAACGGGTGTGGGGGCAGTACGCCGTCCCCGCTTTATTCTGTAATCACCAGGCAGGAGCAGCGGTTCCCTATGCATCATACCTTTATTAAAGTCCGTGGTTATCATCTTGATGTTTATCAACACGTTAATAATGCCCGCTATCTGGAGTTTCTGGAGGAGGCGCGCTGGGATTGGCTGGAGAATCATGAAGGCTTCCGTTGGATGACGGAAAACAACATCGCCTTTATCGTGGTGAACATCAATATCAATTACCGCACTCCGGCGGTGTTGGGGGACAAACTGCGCATCGACAGCCAGATGGTGCAGCTTAACGGCAAAAGCGGTGTGCTAAGCCAGAAGGTGACGCAGGATGCAACGGGCACGCTGGTTGCGGATGCGCTACTGACCTTCGTCTGTATCGATCTGAAAACCCAACGGGCGTTGCCGATTGAGGGGCAACTGCGCGAACACCTGCAGGTGCTCACGCAGCCGGAGAATCAGTAAAGCAACGAGCGGCAATCTTTGCCGCCGTTATATCCGTCATATTTCAAGCGGCATCCTTGTTGGCTATTCGAATCACTTACTTGAGTAAGTTCATCGGGATGCGTTTGCTTGCCGCCTCGATGCCACTCGAATTATTTAGGGTATGTACACTCAGGCCAGGCCGGTTTTCTGTTTCAGGCTCGCCATCACTTCGGCTTTGTTGATTTGATATTGCTTCAGGCCGTTGGCGCGCAGGTGGCAGGCAGCGCATTCGCCGCAGCCATCGCCCTGAATACCGTTGTAGCAGGTCAGGGTATCCTGACGTACCCGATCCAACTGCTGATAGTAATCCGCCAGCGCCCAGGTCTCTGCCTTATTCAGCCACATCAACGGCGTTTCGAAGCGAATATCGCGGGCGATACCGAGCACCACTGCGTGATTCAGCGCTTTGACAAACTCGTCGCGGCAATCCGGGTAACCGGAAAAGTCGGTTTCACAAACGCCGGTGATCACGGCTTCGGCTTCCACCTGGTAGGCATAGATAGCGGCCAGCGTCAGGAACAGGATATTACGGCCCGGCACGAAAGTGCTTGGCAGCCCGTCTTTCTGCTCGCTGTCATAAACAGGCACCGGAATGTTGTCACGGGTCAGGCTGCTGATAGCCAGCTCGTTGAGCAAGCCCACGTCCAGTACCTTATGCGCTTTGGCGCCAAGCGCCACCGACAGCGCCTGAGCGACTTCGATTTCGGCGCGGTGACGCTGGCCGTAATCGAATGTGATGCAATGCACTTCATCGTACTGCTGCAATGCCTGAATCAAGCAGGTCGTGGAATCTTGTCCACCGCTGAAAACGACAACCGCGCGTTTCATAAAATCACCTTATTTTATGGCTGAAGCCAGACCCGATACATGCCCGGGCGGCCAAATAAAAAATGCGTGCGGCAACTAGGGTAGCAGAAATGGCTGCATGTCGTAGCCGCCGCTTCTATTTATCACTGAGGAGGCTCTGGTTGATTCTCCACCGGGGGTGGCAGCCAGGCCTGGCAGAAATCAAACCAGCCATAGGCGGTCAGGGTGACGCCATGAATGCGCGGTGGTGCGCTGATTTGATATTGGTAGTGAAACAGCGGGGTGATGATCGCCGCTGCCATCAACTGCTGATAGTAAGTTTTCAATTGCTCAAAACGCGGTTGCTGCGCGGGAAGTTGCTGGATCCGTTGCAACGTTTGTTGCTGATGTTGCCAGCGTGAGTCAGGCAAAATGCCACGCCACAGCGTATCTTGCCGCAACCAGCTTTCCAGCGTGGCCTCTGGCGACTCGCCGATCAGGTTATCCGCCAGCAGGAGATCGGCCTGCTCGATTTGCTCCGCACTTTGCCAGCGTTTGCCCGCATAGTAACGCACCTCCAGCTCACAGCCATGGCGTGCCAATAACTGTTGCAGCGCCACCGTGACCGTCTCCAGCTCAACCGGCGGACGGTACAACAGCGTCAGCCTGGCGGGCAGGGCAATATCTTCGCTGGCTTGATGCTGCGGGATCGCCCAGCCAGGCAGCATCTCGCGGCTGGGAGTGATGACGCTGTTGGGTACCGGCAGATTGGCCAGCAGGCCGGATTGCTGGATTAGCATCAGCAGTTTCTGCCCCTGCGCTTCACTTAGCACGCCATGCTTCAGGTTAATCGCCAGATAGCACCAGCCCAGGCTCATGCTGCGTTGCACCGGCCGGGCCAGCGCCAGCTCTTCCTGAGGGCCGATGGTAATACGCACCGGGTGCTGGCAACTGGTGTAGGCGCTGCCGGCATGCAGTTCCGGGGTAATCCAATACTCAATGCTCTCCAGATAAGGATGCTGCAAATGGTAAAACGAATGCTGTTCCAGGCGAACCAGATGCGGCTCATTTAACATCAGCTTAAAGGGGCCGGCGCCAATGCCCGGTGAATCTGGGTGAGTCAAAAGACAGGGCAACTCTGCCAGCCGGTGTGCCAGCCAGTAGTCTGGGCGCTGCAGATCAAACTGGATGCACAGCGCATGAGGCAGGCTGATGGCGGCAACGCTGGCCAGGCTTGGCTGGCTGCGCGGGTGCTGGAACAATTTCTTCAGCGTTTGCAGCAGCTGTTGCCCGGTCAGAGGTTCGCTGTTATGCCAACGCAACTGGCTGCGCAGGAAAAACTGCCAGCGCAGGCCATCCTCGCTGATTTGCCAGTGATGAGCCAGATCCGGTTGCGGCTCGGGGTTGCCGGTCATAAAGCGCGTCAATCCGGCGTGCAGGGTGGCGACCAGATGCTGCTCGGCACGGCCGGTGAGGGTCAGCGGATCCAGGGTTTCCAACGTGCGGTAGTAGGGGATACGCAGCGTCGGGCTGCCCGCCTGCCATTGGCCGCCGAGGTGCGGGCTGAGCAACTCTTGCAGATGCTGCGGATCCAACTGCGCCATTTCCAGCGCGCCCTGATGATCGCCATTATGCAACAACCTTTGCAGATGAGCGGCCCGCAGTTCATCCGGGGTTTTCAGGCAGTGAAGGCGGGCACGTTTGCCGCGCCCGGCCTGTGAATGCCAGCTCAGCCAGCCTTGATCCTGCAACTGCTGCACCAGCGTGCGGGCATGGCGTTCGCTGCAATAGAACAGCGCCGCCAGCTCGCCGATAGTGATCGCCACCGGCGCGCCGCCGATCTGCTGGTACAGGCGTTGATATTGGCTGAGACGGTGGGTCAGGCGCATGATAGAAATCCGGAACAGTTTTGCAGAATTGTTCACTATTACTTCCGCAAATGCCATCCCATACTGCAGTGATTGTAATCGCGTTCACATTCACGAGGTCTTTATGTATCGTCTGGCGGCTTTTGATATGGATGGTACTTTGCTGACGCCGGATCACCGGGTCGGATCGGAAACCCTGGCGGTGCTGAAGCAACTGGTTGAACGGGACATGATCGTGACCTTCGCCACCGGGCGCCACTACCTTGATGCTCAGCCGATCATGGCGCAACTCGGCCTGCAGGGCTATCTGATTACCGGCAACGGCACCCGGGTTTATGACAATCAGGGGCGGCAGTTGCACGCCACCGATTTGCCTGCCGATATTGCCGAAGAGGTGCTGCATACCCACTGGCGCACTGAGGCCAGCATGCACGTTTTTCGTGATGAAGGCTGGATAACGGAATTTGCGGTACCGGACGAGATGCTAAGGGCACACCACCTGAGCGGTTTCCGTTTCCAACTGGCGGAACTGCGCCGGTTGCCGGCGTTCGGCAACAGTAAAGTGTGTTTTATCGCGCCGCACGAGGCGTTACTGGCGTTGCAGCTGCAATTGCAGGCGCATCTGGGCGATAGGGCCGATCTCTGTTTTTCCGCCTACGAGTGCCTGGAAGTACTGCCGCTCGGCTGCAACAAGGGCACGGCGTTGGATATGTTGAGCCGCCACCTGGGGATAACGATGGCGGACTGCATGGCGTTTGGCGATGCGATGAACGACAAGGAGATGCTGGCGACGGTGGGGCACGGCGTGGTAATGGGCAATGCCTTGCCGCAGTTGAAGTCGCTGCTGCCCCGGCTACCGGTTATCGGCCACTGTGAACAGCAGGCGGTGGCTCACTATTTGCAACATTGGCTGCGTTCACCTTACCTCACCTATTCCCCCGAATTATGAGGTTTTACTTTTACAGCCGGCCGGGTATGACTTACCCGGCTTTTTTGTTCTCGAGGTCTACAAATCTTCCAGTTGCGCCAGCCAGGGCGTCAGGTCACCGATATTGCCGCTTACCCATTCTGGGTTGTAATAAGTGTCCAGATAGCGTTCGCCGCTGTCGCACAACAGGGTAACGATCGATCCCTGCTCACCCTTTTCACGCATTTGTTTCGCCAATTGCAGCGCGCCCCACACGTTGGTGCCGGTGGATGCACCCACTTTGCGCCCCAGAACCTTTTCCAGCCAGTGGATAGTGGCGACGCTGGCCGCATCCGGTACGCGCAGCATAGCGTCGACCACCGACGGAATAAATGAAGGCTCGGCGCGTGGGCGGCCAATGCCTTCGATCCGGCTGCCGCAGCTGCCGATAATGGTGCGGTCACGCTGGTGGAAACAATCGTAGAACACCGAGTTCTCCGGATCGACTACCGTCAGGCGCGTGTCGTGCCCTTGATAGCGAATATAGCGCCCCAGAGTTGCAGAGGTGCCGCCGGTACCGGCGCTCATCACAATATGTTTGGGAACCGGGAACGGCTCGCGCGCCATCTGGCGGAAGATACTGTCGGCGATGTTGTTGTTACCGCGCCAGTCTGTCGCACGCTCGGCGTAGGTAAACTGATCCATATAGTGGCCGCTCAGCTCTTTCGCCAACTGTTCGGAGACGGCGTAAATTTGCGCTGCATGATCGACAAAGTGGCAGCGGCCGCCGTAGAAGGCGATTTGCTCAACTTTGCGGCGCGCGGTACACGACGGCATTACGGCGATAAACGGCAAACCAATCAGCCGGGCGAAGTAGGCCTCGGATACCGCGGTACTGCCGGAAGACGCTTCGATAATCGTGGTGTTTTCGGTGATCCAACCGTTGCACAAACCGTACAGGAACAGGGAACGGGCCAACCGGTGCTTCAGGCTGCCGGTCGGGTGAGTGCTTTCATCTTTCAGGTACAGGCAGATACCGGGAAATTCAGGCAGGTTCAGGCGGATCAGGTGCGTGTCGGCGGAGCGTTGGAAGTCCGCTTCTATTTCACCGATCGCATATTTTACCCAAGAATTTGTCATCGTCTGGCCTCAGAATAGGGGGCTTGTTTACCGCGTAGCATAGCCTGTCGCAGGGAAAAAAGGATTGCCATTTTCCCTGTTTAATCGCCTAATAGGAGAAAATTTTTCTCCTGGTTGGCGATATGTTAGATAAAACAGACCGTAAATTACTGTGCATGCTGCAACAGGACTGCACGCAGTCGCTGCAGGCGCTGGCCGACGCGGTCAATCTGACGTCGACACCCTGTTGGAAAAGGCTGAAGCGGCTGGAAGATGAAGGCTACATCCGGGGGCGCGTCGCGCTGCTGGATAACGAAAAGCTGGGCCTGGGGCTGACGGCGTTTGTGCTGATCAAAACCCAGCAGCACAGCAGCGAGTGGTATCAGAAGTTCGTGCAACTGACCAAGCAGATGCCGGAAGTGCTGGCGTTCTATCGCATGGCGGGCGAGTACGATTACCTGATGCAGGTGGAAGTGGCGGACATGAAGAGTTACGACAACTTTTACAAGCGCCTGGTGAACGGCGTGCCGGGGCTGATTGACGTCACTTCCAGCTTCGCGATGGAAAAAATCAAATACACCACTGCGCTGCCGGTTCCCGAGTGAAATGTTCACCAAACTGGCAAAGTAACGGTGGTATTCTACTCTGCTGAGTCAGAGCGAGAGTAAAATCGACTACATTATCCTGGAATAAAACTGCGTGAGATTATTTGCTCAAATCGGCTGGTATTTCCGCCGCGAGTGGCGCCGCTACCTGGGTGCGGTGGTGCTGCTGATCGTCATCGCCATATTGCAACTGTTGCCGCCCAAGCTGGTGGGCATCATTGTCGACGGCGTCACCGAGAAACAGATGTCCGCCGGCGTGTTGATGGCCTGGCTGGGGCTGATGCTTGGGACTGCCGTGATTGTTTACCTGCTGCGCTACGTGTGGCGGGTGCTGCTGTTTGGTGCCTCCTATCAACTCGCCGTTGAACTGCGTGAGAATTTTTATCGCCAGCTCAGCCGGCAGAACCCGGCCTTTTATTTGCGTCACCGCACCGGTGATCTGATGGCGCGTGCGACCAATGATGTGGATCGGGTGGTTTTCGCCGCCGGTGAAGGGGTGCTGACGCTGGTGGATTCACTGGTGATGGGGTTGGCGGTGCTGGTGGTGATGAGTACCCAAATCAGCTGGCAACTGACCCTGCTGTCGCTGATCCCGATGCCGATCATGGCGATTGTGATTAAGTATTACGGCGATCAGTTGCATCAGCGCTTTAAATCGGCGCAGGCAGCGTTTTCCAGCCTGAACGATCAGGCTCAGGAAAGCATGACCAGCATCCGCATGATCAAGGCATTCGGCCTGGAAGATCATCAGTCCAACCAGTTTGCGGAAGTCGCCGCCCAAACCGGCGCCAAAAACATGCATGTGGCGCGAATAGACGCCCGTTTTGATCCGACGATTTATATCGCCATCGGCGCCTCTAATCTGTTGGCGATCGGCGGCGGCAGCTGGATGGTGGTCAACGGTTCGCTGACGCTTGGTCAACTGACCAGCTTCGTGATGTACCTTGGCTTGATGATTTGGCCGATGCTGGCGCTGGCCTGGATGTTCAACATCGTGGAGCGCGGCAGCGCAGCCTATGGCCGTATTCGCAGCCTGCTGGAGGAAGCGCCGGCGGTGACGGACGGCGAGAACATATTGCCGGCCGGGCGCGGCAGCCTGGAGGTCGACATCCGGGCGTTCCATTACCCGGGAAATTCGCACGCGGCGCTGCACGATGTGGCGCTGAAGCTGGAGCCGGGGCAGATGCTCGGCCTGTGCGGGCCAACCGGCGCCGGGAAGTCGACGCTGTTGTCGTTGATCCAGCGTCAGTTTGACATTGATGATGGCCAGGTTAGCTATCAGGGGATGCCGCTGACCCAGGTGAAGCTTGACGATTGGCGCTCAAGGCTGTCCGTGGTCAGCCAGACGCCGTTCCTGTTTTCGGACAGCGTTGCCAACAATATCGCACTGGGTAATCCGGGGGCGACGCAGGAGCAGATTGAGCGCGCAGCCCGCCTGGCCAGTGTGCATGAGGATATCTTGCGGTTGCCGCAGGGCTATGAAACCGAAGTGGGTGAGCGCGGCGTAATGCTCTCCGGTGGGCAGAAGCAGCGTATTTCCATTGCACGTGCCCTGTTGCTGGATGCGGAGATCCTGATCCTCGACGACGCGCTCTCGGCGGTGGATGGTCGTACTGAACATCAGATCCTGCACAATTTACGCAGTTGGGGGCAGAACCGTACGGTGATTATCAGCGCGCACCGGCTTTCGGCGTTGACCGAAGCCAGCGAGATCCTGGTGATACAGCACGGCGACGTGGCGCAGCGCGGCCAGCATGCGTCGCTGGCGGCTCAGCCAGGCTGGTATCGCGATATGTATCGCTATCAGCAACTGGAGGCGGCGCTGGATGAAGCTCCGCAAGTCGGCGAGGAGATGTTAGCCAATGAATAAAATGCAAAAGCTGTGGCCGACGCTGAAACGGCTGCTGGCTTATGGCTCGCCCTACCGCAAACCGCTGGGGCTGGCGGTGTTGATGCTGTGGGTAGCGGCAGCGGCGGAAGTCGCCGGGCCGATTCTGGTCAGTTACTTTATCGATAATTACGTCGCCAAAGGCCAATTGCCGTTAATGATCGTCTGCGGGCTGGCGGCGGCCTACATTCTACTGGAGCTGTTGGCGGCGGCGCTGCACTATTTTCAGGCGCTGCTGTTCAATCAGGCCGCGGTGGGGGTGGTTCAACGTCTGCGTACCGATGTGATGGACGCTGCACTGCGTCAGCCGCTCAGCGCCTTCGACACGCAACCGGTCGGGCAGTTAATCTCCCGGGTGACCAATGACACCGAAGTGATTAAAGATCTGTACGTGATGGTGGTTTCCACCGTACTGAAAAGCGCCGCGTTGATTGGTGCCATGCTGGTGGCGATGTTCAGCCTCGACTGGCGCATGGCGCTGGTGGCGATTTGCATCTTCCCGGCGGTATTTGTGGTGATGGGCATTTACCAGTACTACAGCACGCCGGTCGTGCGCCGGATGCGCGGCTACCTGGCGGACATCAATGACGGTTTTAATGAAGTGATCAGTGGCATGGGCGTGATCCAGCAGTTCCGTCAGCAGATCCGCTTTGGCGAACGCATGAGCGCAGCCAGTCGTTCACACTATTCCGCGCGTATGCAGACGCTGCGCCTGGACGGTTTTCTGCTGCGGCCGCTGCTCAGCCTGTTTTCGGCGCTGGTGTTGTGCGGCCTGCTGATGCTGTTTGGTTTCAGCGGCGAAGGGTCGATAGGCGTCGGCGTGCTGTATGCCTTTATCAATTACCTGGGGCGGTTGAATGAGCCGTTAATCGAACTGACGTCGCAACAGTCGATCCTGCAACAGGCGGTGGTGGCAGGCGAGCGCATTTTCGAGCTGATGGACCGCAGCCAGCAAAGCTACGGGACGGACGATCACCTGCTGGAAAGCGGCCGTATCGACATCGACAACCTGAGTTTCGCTTACCGTGAAGATAAAAAGGTGCTGCAACATATTTCGCTGTCGGTGCCTTCGCGCGGTTTCGTGGCGCTGGTTGGCCATACCGGCAGCGGCAAGAGCACGTTGGCTAATTTGCTGATGGGCTATTACCCGGTCAATGAAGGTGAAGTGCGCCTTGACGGCCGTCCGCTGTCCAACCTGTCGCACCGCACGCTGCGCCAGGGCGTGGCAATGGTGCAGCAAGATCCGGTGGTGATAGCCGAATCGGTGCTGGCCAACGTGACTCTGGGGCGCAACATCAGCGAAGAGGCGGTCTGGCAGGCGCTGGAAACGGTGCAGTTGGCTGAGCTGGTACGGACCTTCCCGCAGGGTATCCATACCCGTCTGGGTGAGCAGGGCAACAACCTGTCGGTGGGCCAGAAACAGCTGTTGGCAATGGCCAGAGTGTTGGTGCAGGCGCCGCAGATCCTGATCCTCGACGAGGCGACCGCCAACATTGACTCCGGAACCGAGCAGGCGATCCAGCGCGCGCTGCGTTTGATCCGTGAACACACCACGTTGGTGGTGATCGCTCACCGTTTGTCGACCATTGTCGATGCCGACTCGATTCTGGTGTTGCACCGCGGTCAGGCAGTCGAGCAGGGCAATCATCAGCAACTGCTGGCGCAACAGGGGCGTTACTACCAGATGTATCAACTGCAACTGGTGGGCGAGGAACTGGCCGCCGCCAGCCGCGAAGAAACGCAAATCGCATAATCCCAGGGGCCGGTCATCAAAACCGGCCCTTTCTTTTTCTCGCCACGCACCACAAACAGGCATCCCTCCTTTTCAAATCCCTTTCTCTGCACTTTTTAGACGCGTCGCGCACCAAAATGGTGCGCAATATTTAATCAATTCCCTTAGTGGGAACCGGTTGCCGGGTAGCCGTGGTGCGTCGCATCGCCACCCCGTCGGTTAATTTGCTGAATTCGCGTACAAAACCATTTGTGGCATAGCCTTTGCTTTATAAGACTCGTACCAAGGGGGAGTTTGGGCTTAATTCGTGGAGGGGCAATATGAAGCTGGTTACCGTGGTGATTAAACCATTCAAGCTGGAGGACGTGCGTGAAGCCCTATCCTCTGTAGGTATTCAGGGGCTGACCGTAACCGAAGTGAAAGGGTTTGGTCGCCAGAAGGGACATGCTGAGCTCTATCGCGGAGCGGAATACAGCGTCAACTTCTTACCTAAAGTCAAAATCGACATTGCTATCGCCGACGATCAGTTAGACGAAGTGGTTGATGTCATTAGTAAAGCGGCCTACACCGGTAAAATCGGTGACGGCAAAATTTTCGTTGCCGAATTGCAACGTGTCATTCGCATTCGCACCGGCGAAACAGACGAAGCAGCACTGTAATCACAGGCTCAGTAAAGTAATGGGGATGGATTGATAATGAAAAAACTTTTATCCATGTTGGGCCTGAGTACGGTAACCATGGTTCCTTCTTTGGCCCTGGCCGCTCCGGCGGTCGCAGACAAGGCTGACAACGCGTTCATGATGATTTGCACCGCTTTGGTGCTGTTCATGACCTTGCCGGGCGTAGCTCTGTTTTACGGTGGTTTGTTGCGTTCCAAGAACGTGCTCTCCATGTTGACTCAGGTCACTGTCACCTTCGCAATGGTGTGTGTGCTGTGGGTGCTTTATGGCTATAGCCTGGCTTTCAGCGAGGGCAATGCGTTCTTCGGCGGATTCCAGACGGCGATGCTGAAAGGCATTGGCATCGATAGCGTCACCGGCACCTTTAGCCAGATGATCCACGTGGCATTCCAGGCTTCCTTTGCCTGTATTACCGTTGCGCTGGTGGTGGGCGGCTTTGCCGAGCGTATCCGCTTCTCTGCGGTAGTGATTTTTGCGGCCATCTGGTTCACCATTTCCTACCTGCCGATTGCACACATGGTATGGGGCGGCGGTTTCCTGGCCGCTGACGGCGCGCTGGACTTTGCCGGCGGCACCGTAGTGCACATCAACGCGGCAAGCGCCGGGCTGATTGGCGCCTACCTGTTGGGTAAACGTGCCGGCTTCGGCAAAGAGGCCTTCAAGCCGCACAACCTGCCGATGGTGTTTACCGGCGCTTCAATCCTGTATGTCGGCTGGTTTGGCTTCAACGCCGGTTCTGCCAGCGCGGCTAACGGCATTGCGGCACTGGCGTTCCTGAACACCGTGGTTGCTACCGCCGGCGCGATCCTCTCCTGGACCTTTGCCGAGTGGATTGTGCGCGGCAAACCTTCACTGCTGGGCGCATGTTCCGGTTGTATCGCCGGGCTGGTCGCTATCACGCCGGCTGCGGGTACCGTGGGTATCGGCGGGGGGCTGATTATCGGCCTGGTGGGCGGCGTTGCCGGTTTGTGGGGCGTGGTCACGCTGAAGAAATGGCTGAATGTGGATGATACCTGTGACGTGTTCGGCGTGCATGGCGTGTGCGGCATCGTCGGCTGTCTGCTGACCGGTGTGTTCACTTCTGCCTCACTGGGCGGTACCGGGTACGCAGAAGGCGTTACCATGAGCCATCAGGTGCTGATCCAGCTGATGAGCGTGGCGATCACCCTGGTCTGGTCCGGTGTGGCTGCTTTCATCGCCTTTAAAGTGGCGGGCGCCATCGTCGGTCTGCGCGTACCGGAAGAGCAGGAGCGCGAAGGTCTGGACGTCAACAGCCATGGCGAGAGTGCCTATAACCAATAAGCCTTGAAGAAGGGCAGTGCGCTAAATAACACGAAAAATAATGATGATGCGAAAAGGGCGATGGTGACATCGCCCTTTTTTTCTTTTTTAGGCTTCGCGCTGGCGAATCACGCCTTCTTGTACCGTGGTGGCGACCAGTACGCCTTCACGGGTGTAGAACTGGCCGCGCACAAAGCCGCGTGCGCCAGAGGCGGAGGAGCTTTCCACCACGTACAGCAACCAGTCGTCCATGCGGAACGGCCGGTGGAACCACATCGAATGATCGATAGTCGCCACCTGCATGCCCGGCTCAAGGAAGCCGACGCCGTGCGGCTGTAGCGCCGTCGGCAGGAAGTTGAAATCTGACGCATAGCCCAGCAGATATTGGTGGATACGCTGATCGTCCGGCATGGTGCCGTTGGCGCGGAACCACACGCAACGGTGCGGTTCTTCCACCGTGCCTTTCAGCGGGTTGTGGAATTTGACCGGGCGCATTTCAATCGGCTTTTGGCCGATAAACTTTTCGCGAACCTTGTCCGGCAGCATATGCGCCAACTTCTGGGCAATGTCTGATTCGGACATCAGTCCTTCTGGCGGCGGCACGTCCGGCATGGTGTTCTGGTGTTCAAACCCTGCTTCCGGGCTTTGGAAAGAGGCCGTCATATAGAAGATCGGTTTACCGTGCTGAATGGCGCTGACGCGACGGGCGCTGAAGCTATTGCCGTCGCGCAGGATTTCCACGTCATAAATAATCGGCTTGCTGCTGTCGCCCGGGCGCAAGAAATAGCTGTGGAACGAGTGTACGCTGCGTTCTGGCGGTACGGTTTGTTTGGCGGCATACAGCGCCTGGCCGACCACCTGTCCGCCGAATACCTGACGCAGCCCCAGATCTTCGCTTTGTCCGCGGAACAACCCTTCTTCGATTTTCTCCAGATCCAGCAGATCGAGGAGGTTTTGCAGTGCCTGGCTCATAAAGTTATTACCCTTTTAATAATCATTTTGCGCAGTGTGCGGAATATCACGGCAAGACGTCAATATGTTGCGTTACGGCACAGGGGAAATTGCCTGAATACTGAGTGTTATTAGAAGGCTAAGTGATTAATAGGCAGTGCTAAGTAGATTTTTCAGTATTTTGTGCTAAGTTTAATGAGTGGGGTGGTGAAAGCCACCAAGGTATTGATAATAAAAAAGGAGACCGATCCATGAAACTCTGGCAAATCGTAGGTGGAGCAGCAGCATTGACGATCACCCTGGCGGGTTGTGCTCAAAAGAGCGCAAATGTGCCTGTGCCGGCGGCGGGAAACCCAGCGATTGCGCAAACGCAGATTCAGGGCCCGGCGGTAACTGGTTCGGTTAACATTCGCCAGCGTATTGCGCTGCCACCGGATGCGGTACTGACGGTTACGCTCTCTGATGCCTCATTGGCGGATGCGCCGTCGAAAGTGATTGCCCAGCGTGCGGTGCGCACTGAAGGCAAGCAGGCGCCGTTTAATTTTGTCCTGCCTTATAACCCGGCAGATATTCAGCCTAATGCACGCATTATCCTGAGCGCGGCCATTACGGTAAACGGCCGGATGACCTTTATCACCGATACTATCCAGGAAGTAGTGAACCGCAACGGCACCCGTGCCGACCTGCAGTTGGTTCCGGTGCAGGGCATTGCGGTTCAGACGACGCCAACAGCCATGCCGTAAACCGGCAAACCTGAAGCCGTAAGAAATCAACAGCCTTTGCGCTCCGGCCAAAGGCTGTTTTTTTGCTACCAGCGCCAGCCGTAAATCAGCAGATCGACCGTGCTGTGCGCGCCGAAGATGATCCCCTCGCTCAGCAGCGCCTGGCGCTGACGTTGAAAGTCCTCCCCCTGCTGCGAAATCTGGCCGTGGCGGTTAATCACCCGGTGCCAAGGCAGGCTGCTGCCTTCCGGCAGACGCCTCAATACGCCGCCGACCTGACGTGCGGCACGCGGTGAGCCTGCCAGCCGCGCTACCTCGCCATAGGTCGTGACCTTGCCATAGGGAATGGCGGCTACCACGTGGAACACGCGCTGGCTGAATGTGGCGTCTTCTGGTTCCATTTATGTTTTCCTGCTGCGGCAAAAAGCCAAGGATAGAAGTGTGCCACAGCCAAGGTGGGTAAGAAAACAGCGGTTGGCCCCGGTTGGCTTGCTATTTGGCTGGTCATCGCCGATAATGCCCACCGCTTCGCAGTCATAGAAGCCGTCAATGGGGGCCCTGTTGGTTCTCCCGCAACACTAACTTGTGAACTCGGTCAGATCCGGAAGGAAGCAGCCGCAGCAGGTGACGTGTGTGCCGGGATGTAGCTGGCAGGGCCTCCACCAATTTCAGCCTCCTGTAAAAGCTACCGATCTAATTTGGCGATATTATGCCGCTTTCTGTCCGTCGCACGCTTTACTGAATGGAGATCCGATCTTCAATCCAGTCAGTACCTAAAACATGGTTTTCACCATTTGTCACCCTCAACCATCCTCGTACGTAGTAGCTCTGGCCATTAGCGGTGATAGGCGAAAGAACCAGATTTCGGCGATAAAATCCGCGATAATAGATCCCAGATGATGGGATTGATGCTCCGCTGGTACCCGGCACACTTTTGATTGCATCAAAGTTTTCTGAGGATGGATCGCAGTCCGTAGGAATAATCACGCCCACTGATGAAAACCAGCCAGATGGGAAGTTCATAATACCCTGATTCATCGCCTCTCCGCCGGAAAAAGCGGGCAGGCACATCATTTTATTATCTGTCCCCCAAATAAATGCGCTTCCCTGACTAATTGAAGCTGCATTTTTAAACAGGTTACCCGCTGCATGGACAACAGAGTTTCCGGTATTATTGTTGTGGATACAGGTGTGTTCTGCGCCAGTCCCTGCTACCCAGCGGCCATTCGCTAATCTGTTGCTTTTTTTGAAGTAGGGATCTCCATTGAATATACAGTTTTGTATCTCAACTGCCATTTTTGAGTTAAGATAAACTCCTTTTTCAGAGAAACCATGAAGAGTATTGTTTGAGATTTTAATATTCCATGAATCAGAGTTTAAACTCAATGAACCGGTAACTGCGACGCTTATACTTGTGCCCATATTAGTTAATTGATTACCACTGATTAACAGGTTGGTCAGTGTACCTATGACGTTTATCCCAGTACAATTTAGATCGGAATGAAGTATTTTTGGTGATACAGGTCCATTTCTGGCATACCGGTCGCCATAACGATAGTCGGCGTAAAAAAAAACGGAATTATTATTTTCTAATGTAGAGCTGGCTGGCAATGTTCGGGTTAATATATTTTCAGTAATGGTTATTGAAAATGCACCCGGATAGATACTTCTATTGACATCCAGGTTTGATCTATAGAGATAAGGTTCAATAGGTGTGATTTCCCCATTAATCGGCTTGCCAGGAATTGTTGTTGAACCTGTATGAAGGTTAATACCACCAATATAAATGTACTGCTGTATATTCCCAGTATCAGGTGCAAACACTTTCCCTCGGAAAACATCACTGACTGTATTTCCTTTTATAATTATGTTCATTGGAACCTGAGAACCTTCCTGTGCGGCACCGCTGATCGCCGGCGTATCCATGCCGACAGCGATAGCCCGAGCATGAGGCCTGACCAAGGTATTGCCTTCTATCACGGTGTTTTTAGCACCAAGCGCACAGATGCCCTGACTGTCTGTGATCGTGTTGTTGCTGATACAGATAGAATGGTCGTCAACGGCAGGATTGATATCATCGGTAACATGAACCGCAATGCAATCATCATTAATAAATGAAAAGTTATTATTGGCGACAATGACTCGTTTGAAGTTAATTAGCCTGATACCATCCGCAACGCTACGATCAAACTGGCAACCAGTAACGATCGCCGTTTTCCCTCGCCAGATGCTGGCCATCATATATCTGGAGTTAGAGAATCGGCAATCGGTTATTCTTAATTCCCCCTCCAACATTGTTACCCCTAGTAAATGCCTGGCTTTATCTCGGCCACCGCTCCAGTTACCATTTTTGCCCCATGAACCATTAAATCCTAACGCGTTTATAGTGAGATTGCAGACATCAACACCGCCAATTCCTGCACTACCGGTGCCATATTCATCTTCAAAGTAAAGCACTGACTTCAACATACCGTCACCCAGTAATGTGACATTTCCGGAGATGGGTAAGGCTGGGCCTTCTTTGCTGTATTGTTGAGGATTTTCCGGATCATCGATTGGTTCAATGAGACCCGCTTGAGGAAAATATCGATAGATACCCGCTGGAAAATAAACTGCTTTACCGCTGGCTTTAGCGATTTTAATCGCTCTTCTTATCGCTGCAGTGTCATCAGTTATACCATCACCGATAGCATTTTTATTTTCATGGTAGTCTTTAACATTAATAATATTGCTGTTGCTATCCATACTTAATGTCCTTCTGACATGGGGTGATTGATTTCATAGCTTTAAGATGGTCGTTATAATGTTAAAATTATAGATACTTTACATTGACGACAAGAGTCTGATGTTTGGTTATCTCTCAGCAGACATGCGAGTAACCTTGTGAGAGGGGGTATCCCCGCGCTATAGGGGGATCTATATCAGAGATGTACCTGCTAGTACTGAGGAAATATGCTTGCGGAATGGTGAGCAGATGCAGATATTGATCAGTAGATACAACCTGGCAATCCGTATATGAGGTTTGCCAGGTCAGTCCTGGCCGCTGTATATGTTCAGGCCAATCAGGTTCGGCATCTAGACTGTGGGGGCATCAGCACAGCCGGTATGAGCAGCAGAATCGGTAAAAGTACTCCGCTGCTGTCGGTGAGGGTATTGTATTGCTTTAGTGGTGCGGTTCATTGCGCATGGAGTGGTTCGTTAGAAATTGCCGGTAGCTATTTTATTTACTGTCGCTTGAATGATATTGAACGGGCTGTGGCACAGCCGGGGCCGCTTACTTAGCCGCGTCCTGGGCTACTGTTCAGTGCCGCCCCGTGTTAATTGAGGATAGCTTCCGACTATATTGCGATTGTGGGAGTGAATGAAAATCACTGTAAGTCAATAAGATAAATGCGCACTTGCCGTAAACATTGAAGCCGATAAAGGTATCGGCTCAACGCATTTATCACCTGGATTATCGTACGAATTTCCAAACGGCAACGGGGATCTTATCGTACAGCTTATTCATGGTGAGCTCGGCCAAACGGTGGTCGGCAGCAGAGTAGAACAGCTCTAGTTCGTCATCCGAAAGCTCATACTTATTTTTTTCAATAACGCGTTCCAGGGTGTCAATCGTGGTGCATTTACGTAAACGCATCAGATAGTCAATTTTAGTCATGATAGCCTTTAGTTTTATAAACCGTAGAGTAATTTGGGGATAATTATCCCCTAAGTTTTCATTGTCGTACAGATGCCCTCTCCTGAGAACATTCTGAATAATCGCGCTTTGGTTTTTTGCCAGCGGCGCAAATCGGAATCATTAATACCATAACTGCTAAACAGCGTGTAGGTATCGTCGAGATACTCTTCGACTAACTCCGATAAATCACTTTCGTCCATGTATTTAATTTTATAACTCATCACAAACGAAGCAATATGTTCAATCAACTCGTTAAGCTGGAGGTTGACGGAAGACGTTGGATCGTTCACCCAGCCGTGGTGGCTGTCGCCCAGCGTGGCGATACCTTCATCATACAAATTTTCGCACAAGAATTTGAGCTGAGCAATATCGTGCCTTTTAGGCGAATACTCATCCATATCATCCCCTCCGTAAGTCTTAATTTCGGTGTTGATAACACTCTGTGAGTAAGCTGATTTACATCATGGACGGAGGCAGCTTAACGGTGACAAAATAAACTTTCCGTATAATGAATATAAATCATTTTTTCGCATTTGGCCTGCTGTTATTACGTAAACTTACAATTCATCTGCGGTAGAGGGGCGGGAGTTATCAATGATGTCAAAGGTTAATCCCGTTTCGACAACGCTAAAGGCCACGCTGTCGCTGATGTATTCCTCGGCGCTGATATCCAGACAGGCGTTGAAAATTGTCCATTTATAGCGATAACTCATTGAATACTGGTTGCTGCTCACATTTTGAATATCAAGTATTTCTAATGAGCCCTCGGCGTAACGTGCACTTTCTGAATAAAAACTCAGGCCGCTGGTCAATGCCGGCACCAACTCTGAAATTTTATCGTTAATCATTTTCTTTAGTTTTTTAACGGAAAGTGCTTCCGTCATTGTGTCGCAACGAAGAGTTACATGCATTTAATGTCTGGCCGTACAGCTATCCAATCTATTTATCTTACTCCTTTTTCGTCACCTCGTCGGTAAACTTTTCGTTTACCGGGGGCTTTTTTACAGTTTCTCAACGTTGTTTACTGCTTAATAACCCTGATGTTATTCGGTATATCTCAAAAGGCGTCGCCCCGTTATTCGTTAATCTGCTAATTATCGGTGTAAGCATAACTTTCGTTGTTAAGTTCCGTTACATAAATCAGCGGTGGAGCGCTTGAGGTGTTGATACTTTTGTGATGTTATACTATAACAAATCATCTTTCTTCTCTCTGGCTATGAAACTGACATCCACACCCCATCAAAATGACGCTGAGTCGTCATTGCATTCCCTGTTCACCGCATCGGCGGGACTACGCTGCGGCATTGCGGCAGCATTGTTGGCCCTGTTGTGGCTGGGCATTCGCTGGGCGGTATTGCTGCCATGATTACGTTGCAACAGGCTGTGGTTGGTTACGGCGGCACTCCGTTGTTTCCACCGCTTAGCGGACATTTCGCTGCCGGCTCTCTGACGGCGGTGGTTGGTGCTAACGGTGCCGGCAAGTCCACGTTGCTGAAAACCTTGGCTGGGCTTTTACCCTTGCAGAGCGGAAGCCTGCTTTTCAATGGCAACAAGTTGCCGCGCATGGCGTATCTGCCGCAGCAGGCTGAGCTGGATCGTCAGTTTCCGATCGTAGTGAGCGATCTGGTGGCTATGGGAAGCTGGCCGCAGTGCGGCATGTTCGGTGGGCTGAACAAGCGCGCGGGGTTGCAGATTGTCGAGGCGCTGGATGCCGTAGGTATGGCGCCGATGGCGAGAACCCCGGTAGGCGAACTTTCAGGTGGCCAGATGCAACGCGTGCTGTTTGCTCGTCTGCTGGTCCAGCAGGCACCGCTGATTTTATTGGATGAACCTTTTACCGGTATCGACAGCGCCACTATCCAGCTATTGCTGCAAGTGATTGCTCAGTTGCATCGACAAGGCAAGACGGTCATCGCGGTGCTGCATGACATGTCGTTGGTGGCGAACCATTTCCCACAGGCCTTGTTATTGACGTCACAGTGTTGCCACTGGGGAGCGGCAGATCGGGTGCTGGAACATATTCCGGCGCTGAACGTCGCCAGCCGGCCCCAGTGCCTGAGTGCGGTAGCGCCATGATGCTGCTTGATCCTCTCATCGATCCCTTTGCCTCATTCGGCTTTATGCGCCGTGCGCTGGTGGCCTGCTTTGCGCTGTCGCTCAGCGCCGCGCCGTTGGGGGTGTTTCTGTTGCTGCGGCGCATGAGTCTGGTTGGTGATGCGCTGTCCCATGCGGTGCTGCCTGGGGCGGCGATAGGCTACCTGATTTCAGGCATGTCGCTGGTGGCGATGGGGGTCGGCGGGTTTATCGCCGGGCTGGCGGTGGCGATGCTATCCGGGCTGGTCAGCCGCCGGACGCCGCTGAAAGAAGACGCCAGTTTCGCCGGTTTTTATCTGGGTTCACTGGCGCTGGGGGTGACGCTGGTCTCACTGCGCGGTTCCAGCGTCGATCTGCTGCATGTGCTGTTCGGTTCTATCCTGGCGGTGGACACGAATGCCATTTTGATGGTGGGTGCGATAGCCAGTTTTTCGCTGTTGGCACTGGCGGTGCTGTATCGCGCCCTGGTGATTGAATCTTTCGACGCCACCTTTTTGCGAGTCAGTGCGCCACGCTGGTTGGCGCTGATACACGGGCTGTTTCTGGCTCTGGTGGTGATAAACCTGGTGGCGGGGTTCCAGATCCTCGGCACGCTGATGTCGGTGGGGTTGATGATGCTGCCCGCCGCCAGCGCGCGTTTTTGGGCACGTAACCTGCCGCAGACGTTGGCGGTGGCGATGGGGATTGGCATGCTCTCAAGCCTGATTGGCCTCGAATGGTCTTATTACGCGTCATTGCCCGCTGGCCCGGCGATTGTGCTCAGCGCCAGCGTGATCTTTTTTGGGTCGATTTTGTTTGGGACGCGTGGGGGAATTTATTCTCTCTCGCGCCGTTGAGAAGTGCCAAGTTCAAGGAGAAAGTATGAAACGTTTACCTATTTCGCTGGCCGTCGCTGCTCTGCTGTCCAGCCCACTGGCGATGGCGAAAACCGTTGATGCCGTCGCCAGCTTTTCGATCCTCGGCGATATCGTGAAGCAGGTGGGGGGAGAACACGTCAGGGTCACCACGTTAGTGGGGCCGGACGGCGATCCGCACAGCTTTGAACCTTCGCCGAAAGATAGCAAGGTGTTGTCGCAGGCTGACGTGGTGTTCGTCAGCGGCCTGGGGCTGGAGGGCTGGATTGATCGCCTGGTCGGTGCCTCGGGGTATAAAGGGCAGGTGGTTACCGCATCGCAGGGGATCGACACCCGCCAGATGAGCGAGGATGGCAAGGAGGTCACCGATCCCCATGCCTGGAACAGCATGAAAAACGGGGTGCAGTACGCAACCAACGTGATGAATGCGCTGATTGCCGCCGATCCGCAAGACGCCAATTATTTTCGCCAACGCGGTTCGGAATATATCCAGCAGTTGCAGAAACTGGATCTCTGGGCCAAGACTCAGTTTTCCGCGGTACCGCAACAAAAACGCAAGGTGCTGACCAGTCACGATGCTTTTGGTTACTTTGGGCAAGAATATGGCGTCACCTTCCTTGCCCCGGTCGGTTTCTCTACCGAGGCTGAAGCCAGCGCCAGCGACGTGGCCGGTTTGATAAAACAGATCAAACAGGAGAAGGTTAATGCTTACTTTATTGAAAACCAAACCGATCCGCGGCTGGTGAAACAGATTGCCGCCGCCACCGGAGCGAAAGCCGGCGGTGAACTGTATCCAGAGGCACTGTCCAAACCGCAAGGGCCGGCAGCGACCTATGTACAGGCATTCCAGCACAACGTCGATACGTTGTTAGGCAGCATGAAATAAGCCGTAGCGGCCCTGCTGGTAAGGCAGGGCCGCTAGTTGCGTTCCAGTTTCCTTTCTCCATAAAAAAGCCCCGTTGAGCAGCAACGGGGCTTTGCGACAGATGACACTTCAGACGTTAACGTTTTTTCTTGCGTCCCTGCACCGCTTTGAAGCGCGGATTGGTTTTACAAATCACATAGATACGGCCATTGCGGCGTACGACTTTGCAATCCGGATGGCGCTTCTTCGCCGACCGCAACGAACTTAAAACCTGCATGTTGATTCCCTTTTATTTGCTGCCAAGAAAACGGCCAAAACGCTGCTGGAAGCGCGCGGTGCTGCCTTCTTTGGAGAACTCTTTCTGCTTGCCGGTGTAATACGGATGCGACGCAGAAGAGACGTCGATAGTGACGTACGGCCAATTTTCGCCATCGAGTTCGATGGTGCGATCGGTATTAATGGTCGAACCCACTTTAAAATAGGTGTTGGCACTCAGATCGTGGAACACCACGGTACGGTAGTTTGGATGGATGCCTGCTTTCATGATGTCCTCTCATGTAATGTTATACTATAACAATAATTATGCGCTGCACGGCAGAGCGGATCAAGTACAAAATGCAGCGACAGGCGAATTAATGAGAGTGGTTTGCATTAAGCGAATGAAGCCAAAGAAAAAGGCCGCATAAGCGGCCTTTGTGTTCAGCGGTAAGCGTTCACTGGGTTACCAGTGATGCTCAACCGGATGGCTGTGTTCCACATCCTCAGACTTCTTGCTGAAGCGGCGGCGAACCACCACGAAGAAGACAGGAACGAAGAAGATGGCCAGCACGGTAGCGGTAATCATCCCGCCCATAACGCCGGTACCTACCGCGTTCTGCGCGCCGGAGCCCGCACCGCTGCTGATAACCAGCGGCAGTACCCCGAGGATGAATGCCAGTGAAGTCATCAGAATCGGGCGCAAACGCATGCGCACCGCTTCCAGCGTGGCTTCTATCAGGCCTTTACCTTCTTTATCCATCAGGTCTTTGGCGAATTCCACTATCAAGATGGCGTTCTTCGCCGACAGGCCGATGGTGGTCAGCAGCCCCACCTGGAAGTAAACGTCGTTGTTCAAGCCACGCATGGTGGCCGCCAGCAACGCACCGATAACCCCCAGAGGCAGAACCAACATGACCGAGAACGGAATAGACCAGCTTTCATACAGCGCGGCCAGGCACAAGAACACCACCAGAATCGAGATGGCGTAAAGGGCAGGGGCCTGGTTACCGGACAGACGTTCCTGGTAGGACATACCGGTCCAGTCGTAACCGATGCCGCTCGGCAGCTTGGAGGACAGCTCTTCCATCATGTTCATTGCTTCACCGGTGCTTTTACCCGGTGCCGCTTGCCCCAGAATTTCCATGGAAGGCAGGCCGTTATAACGTTCCAGACGCGGTGAACCGTACTCCCATTTCGCTGAAGAGAATGCGGAGAACGGAACCATCTGGCCACTGGTGCCACGGACAAACCACTTGTTGATGTCCTCAGGCAACATACGGAACGGGGCTTCAGCCTGCACGTAAACCTTCTTCACACGACCGCGGTCGATGAAGTCGTTCACGTACGAGCCACCCAACGCGGTGGTCAGCGTGCTGTTGATGGTGGTGATGCTGACACCCAACGCCTTGGCTTTTTCCTGATCGATAATCAGTTTGAACTGCGGCGTATCTTCCAGGCCGTTAGGACGCATGCCGACCAGCAGGTCCGGATGCTGGGCTGCCATGCCCAGCAGCTGGTTACGCGCTTCGGTCAGTTTCTCATGCCCCAGGCCACCCTGGTCAATCAGCTGGAAGTCAAAACCGGTAGCGGTACCCAGTTCGATAATTGCAGGCAGGTTGAACGGGAATACCAGGCCGTCTTTAATTTGCGAGAACGCGCCCATGGCGCGGCCTGCAATTGCCGGCACTTTATTCTGTTCTCCGCTACGCTCGGACCAGTCTTTCAGGCTGACGAACGACAGACCGTTGTTTTGGCCGTTACCGTTAAAGCCGAAGCCCGCAACGGTAAATACCGACACCACGTTGTCTTTTTCTTTGGTCAGGAAGTAGTCGGTGACTTCTTCCAGCACCTTCGAGGTTCGAGCCTCGGTGGCGCCCGCAGGCAACTGCACCATGGTCAGCAGGATGCCCTGGTCTTCTTCCGGCAGGAACGAGGACGGCAGGCGCAGGAACAGCAGGCCCATACCGACGACGATTAGCAGGTAGATCACCAGATAGCGACCGGTGCTGCGCAGGATACTGGCTACGCTGTCGGTGTAGTGGTGGGTGCTCTTTTCGAACATGCGGTTAAACCAGCCGAAGAAGCCGGTTTTAGCCCCGTGATCGCCTTTTTGCACCGGTTTCAGCAGGGTGGCGCACAGCGCTGGCGTCAGAATCAACGCCACCAGCACCGACAGGGCCATCGCGGAAACGATGGTGATGGAGAACTGACGGTAGATCGCGCCGGTTGAACCGCCGAAGAATGCCATAGGTACGAATACCGCTGACAGCACCATGGCGATACCGACCAATGCACCCTGGATCTGCTCCATCGATTTCTTGGTCGCTTCTTTCGGCGGCAGTCCCTCTTCGGACATTACGCGCTCGACGTTCTCTACCACCACGATGGCGTCATCCACCAGCAAGCCTATCGCCAGCACCATGCCGAACATCGTCAGGGTGTTTATCGAGAAGCCAAAGGCCGCCAGTATCGCAAAGGTGCCCAGCAAGACGACCGGTACCGCGATGGTTGGGATCAGCGTCGCGCGGAAGTTCTGCAGGAACAGATACATGACCAGGAATACCAGCACGATCGCTTCGAACAGCGTTTTCACCACTTCGTTGATCGAAATCTTGACGAACGGGGTGGTGTCGTACGGATAAACCACTTTCATCCCCTGAGGGAAGAACGGCTGCATCTTGGTTAACGCGTCTTTTACCGCTTTGGCGGTGTTCAGGGCGTTGGCGCCGGTAGCCAGTTTGATACCCAGGCCCGCCGCCGGTTTGCCGTTGTAACGTGCGGTTACGGCATAGCTTTCGCCGCCACGCTCAATACGCGCTACGTCTTTCAGGCGAACCTGCGAGCCGTCCGTATTCACCTTAAGCAGAATTTTGCCGAACTCTTCAGGAGAGGTCAGACGGGTCTGCGCGATGATTGAGGCGTTAAGCTGCTGGCCCGGTACCGGTGGCATCCCACCCAATTGCCCTGCGGCGATCTGGTTGTTCTGCTCGGTGATGGCGGACGTCACATCCGTCGTGGTCAGTTGGAAATTGTTCAGCTTGCCCGGATCCAGCCAGATGCGCATGGCGTACTGTGCACCAAACAGTTGCACCTCACCCACACCCTGTGAACGGCTGATAGGATCCTTGATATTTGAGGCTACATAGTCCGCGATGTCGTCCTGAGTCATGTTCGGATCGTCGGAAATGAAGCCGGCTACCATCAGGAAGCTGCTGCTGGATTTTTCTACTTTCAGGCCTTGCTGCTGCACTTCTTGCGGTAACAGCGGCGTAGCCAGCGACAGTTTGTTCTGGACCTGAACCTGCGCGATGTCAGGGTCGGTACCGGAGTTAAACGTCAGCGTAATGGTGACGCTACCAGAGGAATCACTGGTGGAGGACATGTACATCAGATTATCGATACCGTTCATGTTCTGTTCGATAATCTGGGTCACGGTGTCCTGCACCGTTTTTGCATCCGCGCCTGGATAGTTGGCGGAAATACTCACCGCCGGTGGTGCAATAGTGGGATACTGCGCGATCGGCAGTTTCATTATTGCAAGCACCCCCGCCAACATGACGATGATGGCGATTACCCAGGCGAAAATCGGGCGATCTATAAAGAACTTAGCCATGTCTTACCGGCTCCTTTTTATGACTTCTGCGCTTCAGACTGCGGCTGTTTTTGCGCCTGAGTGTCAACTTCCTGCACTTTTACCTGAGCGCCCGGGCGGACTTTCATCAGGCCGGTGACAATCACGCGATCGCCGGCTTTCAAACCGTCGGTAACCAGCCATTTGTCGCCGATGGCCTGATCCGCTTTCAGCGTACGCAACTCGACTTTATCGTCAGCGCCCACCACCATCGCGGTAGCTTCGCCGCGCGGGTTACGCGTCACGCCTTGTTGCGGCACCAGCAATGCATCGCTGCGTACGCCTTCGTCCAGACGGGCGCGAACGAACATCCCCGGCAACAGCGTATCGTTCGGGTTAGGGAACAATGCGCGAATGGTGATGGAGCCGGTGGTTTCATCAACGGTAACGTCAGAGAATTCCAGCGTGCCTTCCTGGGCGTATTCCGAGCCGTTTTCCAGCAGCAATTTCACCTTGGCTTTGCCGTTTTCCTGTTTCAGCGCACCGCTGGCCAGTTCTTGCTTCAGACGCAGGAAATCGTTGCTTGACTGAGTCACGTCCACGTACATCGGATCCAGCTGTTGCACGGTAGACAGCGCGGTGGCTTGACCGTTGGAAACCAGCGCGCCTTCTGTCACGGCGGATTTGCCGATGCGGCCGGAGATCGGTGAAGTCACTTTGGTGTAAGCCAGGTTGATGCGTGCGGTTTCCACTGCGGCTTTCGAGGCCACCACGGCGGCTTCTGCCTGCTGCAGCGTGGAAACTGCGGTGTCGTAATCCTGCTTACTGATGTAGTTGGTGCCCAGCAAGGGTTTGTAGCGGTTCACCGTTACGCGCGCGATCGAAGCGCTGGCTTGAGATTTGGCCAGGTCGCCTTTGGCGCTGTCATAGGTTGCCTGATAGGTGGCGGGATCGATCTGATACAGGGAAAATCCTGCCTTGATGTCACTGCCTTCAACAAAATTGCGCTTCAGGATGATGCCGCTGACCTGAGGGCGAACTTCGGCGATACGATACGCAGCAGTGCGGCCAGGAAGATCGGTAGTAATGTTGAGAGGCTCGGCCTTCAATGTCACTACGCCCACTTCGGGAGCCGGTGGTTGGGCGCCTTGTTGTTGGGTTTCCTTATCGTTACATCCTGTAAGTACTAAGCTGCCTGAAAGCATCAGAACTGCCGCCAGAGGCGTTAACCCTCTGTTTTTGTTCATAGAAAAACCTCAAGTGTCCGATTTCAAAATGATCAATGGATCACAAGCTTTAAAACCCATTGCTGCGTTAATTATATGTGCGTGCTATGGTACATACATACGCGAATGTATGTAAATCACACTCCCCCTAAAAAACAACGCCATGGCACGAAAAACCAAACAGCAGGCGCTAGAAACTCGACAGCACATTCTTGATGCTGCGGTGCAGGAATTTTCTGAACGTGGCGTTTCTGCAACGTCACTGACAGATATTGCCACCGCTGCCGGTGTTACGCGTGGTGCTATTTATTGGCACTTCAAGAATAAGGTAGACCTGTTTAACGAAGTTTGGGAATTGTCAGAGTCGAAAATAGGCGATCTCGAAATAGAGTATCAGGCAAAGTACCCTGATAATCCACTGCGTATTTTACGTGAAATACTAATTTATATACTGACGGCGACGGTCGATGACGGCCGCCGGCGAGCGCTGATGGAAATCGTATTCCACAAGTGCGAATTTGTCGGCGAAATGATGCCGCTGCAGGACGCGCGTAAAGTGCTTAGTTTGGAAGGCTACGAGCGTATCGAGTCGGTGCTGCGCAACAGCATGCGTCACGGCCAGCTTCCCGCCGATCTCAATACCCGCCGGGCGGCGATTATCCTGCGCGCTTATATTACCGGCCTGATGGAAAACTGGCTTTTTATGCCGGAAAGTTTTGATCTGAAAGCCGAAGCGGCAGCCTTGGTCGATTCATTCCTCGAAATGACCCAATTCTGCCCGACCTTACGGGTAAAACCGGAAGAGCAGGCGGCCGAGCCGCACAGTGCCGACTGTCATCCTTGAAAGGAGATGCACCATGTCATCCGTTGTGTTGATTGCCAGTGGCGCGGCCTATGGCCATGAGTCACTGTTTAACGCCCTGCGTCTGGGCATCGCGCTGAAAGAGCAGCAGGCCGATCTCAATCTGAAACTGTTTTTGATGTCGGACGCGGTGGTGGCCGGCCTTGCCGGGCAACAGCCGCACGAAGGCTACCATTTGCAGCAGATGCTGGAGATCCTCACCGCGCAGCAAGTGCCGATAAAACTGTGCAAAACCTGCGCCGACGCGCGTGGCGTCAGCCGGTTGCCGCTGGCTGACGGGGTGGAAATCGGTACGCTGGTGGAACTGGCTCAATGGACGCTGGCCGCCGGGAAAGTACTGACGTTCTGATCCCGCTACATCCGTACATCACCAGCAACGCTTTTCTTATTCGTTGGCTATCTGCGATCGTGATAATCTTTCGGCTTCATTATTGATACGAAGTCAACTCATGCATCGCAGGTTAGCTAAACGTCCTTTTCTGACGTTACCCTCGTTCTTCGGGGGGGATATCTCCCGCGTCCTCGCACTGTTTTTATTGATCGCCATGTGTGCGGTGTGCCAGCCTGTTGCCCATGCGGCGTTGAATGGCGATGCGCCGTCGCGCAGTGAAATTCAAAACCAGCTTGATGTGCTGAATAAGCAGAAGACGCTGACGCCGGTCAATAAACTCGCCCAGCAGGATCTGACCCGCACGCTCGAACTGCTGGACGCCATCGAACGCGTCAAACAAGATGGCGCTGAGCTTAAACAGCAGTTGCAGTTGGCACCGGGCAAGCTACGCCAGGTGACCGAGGATCTGGATGCGCTGAAACTCCCTGTGGATAGCGCGGCCGCCAGAGCCGATCTGCTGCCGCTCTCCCTGCGCCAACTGGAAACCCGCCTTTATCAGACGCTGGACGAACTGCAAACCGCTCAGGAAAACCTCTCCACCTATAACAGCCAGCTGGTTTCGCTGCAGACCCAGCCGGAACGGGTGCAAAGCAGCATGTATACCGCGTCACAGCGTCTGCAGGAGATCCGTAACCAGCTCAACGACCAGACGCCGGGCCAAAACTCGCTGCGCGACAGCCAGCAGGTGATGCTGGCAACGGAGCAGGTGCTGCTCAATGCGCAGATTGATCTGCAGCGCAGGAGCCTGGAGGCCAACACCACCCTGCAGGACCTGTTGCAGAAACAGCGCGATTACACCACCGGGCACATCGACGCTCTGGACCGATCGGTGCAGTTGCTGCAAGAAGTGGTTAACAGCAAACGCCTGACACTGTCTGAAAAAACCGCCAAAGAGGCGCAGAATCCGGAAGACGCCACGGACATCCAACAGGATAAGCTGGTCAGTAAAGAGCTGGACGTCAATCGCCAACTCAGCCAGCGGCTGATTGCCGCCACGGAAGAAAGCAACATACTGTTTCAACAGAATATCCGGGTAAAGAACTGGCTCGATCGCGGTCTGCAGTCGGAGCGTAACCTGAAGGAGCAGATCCAGGTGCTGAAAGGCAGCCTGGTGCTGTCGCGCATTCTCTACCAGCAGCAGCAAAACTTGCCGCAGGGCACGTTGGTGGCGGATATGGGCACGCGAATCGCCGATTTACGCCTGGATCAGTTTGATATCAACCAGCAGCGCGACGACCTGTTCAAGGGCGACGATTACATCAATAAGCTGCTTGTGGACAGCAAAGAGAAAGCCAGTGCGGACGTGCTCGATGCGCTGAACGAAATCGTCGATATGCGCCGTGAGCTGTTGGATCAGTTGAATAAGCAGCTCAGCAACCAGCTTGCGCAGTCGATCAGCTTGCAGATTAACCAGCAGCAGCTGACCAGCGTTTACAGTTCGTTGCAAGATACGCTGACCCAGCAGATATTCTGGGTTAACAGCAACAAACCGATCGATCTGGCGTGGTTGAAAGCCTTGCCGGGCGCGGTCAAAGATCAGATAGCCGCACTCGATTTTAAACTGGACACCGGCAAAATGCTGCAGGGCGGGTTGAATGCGCTGGTGTTCCTCATCCCGATGCTGATTCTGATAGCCCTGCTGCGCTGGCGCTACAGGCTGATCGATACACACCTGCAAAAGCTGGCTAATGATGTCGGGCAGCTAAAACGCGACAGCCAACTGCACACGCCGAAGGCCATTATACTGACCTTGCTGAAAGTGCTGCCTGGCTCGGCGCTGCTGCTTGGTGCCGGTTTCTGGTGTTACCGCGCGGAAATCGGCCTCAGCGATTTTCTGTGGGCACTGTCGCAACAGCTGGCGCTGTTCTGGCTGATTTTCGGTTTTACCTACCTTACACTGGCGCCGGGCGGCGTTACCGAGCGCCACTTCAACTTTTCCACCGGACTGTGCGCGCACTATCGCCGGCAGACCCTGCGCCTGGGGTTGGCGCTGCTACCGCTGATCTTCTGGTCGGTGCTGGGCGAGAAAGCGCCGCTGCGACTGGTCGAGGACGTTATTGGCCAGGTGGTGGTGATGCTGACGCTGGCGCTGCTTGCCGTGCTGGTGTTTCCGCTGTGCCGCGACAGCTGGCGCGAGAAAGGTTCGCACGCGGTGCAACTGGTGATCATCACCGCCATTGCCGCCACGCCGCTAATTCTGCTCGGCCTGATGTTCGCCGGTTATTTCTACACCACGTTGCGTCTGGCCGGCCGCTGGATCGACAGCCTGTATCTGTTCTTCCTGTGGAACATCGTTTATCTGACCGCCATTCGCGGCCTTGGCGTTGCGGCACGTCGCTTGGCTTACCGCCGCGCGCTGGCGCGTCGCCAGAGCCTGGCGAAAGAGGGGGCAGAAGGCGGGGAGCCGATAGAGGAGGCGCCTTTGGCGCTGGATCAGATCAACCAGCAATCGCTGCGTCTGACCACCATGGCGCTGTTCATCATCTTTGCCTGCGCCTTCTACGGCATTTGGTCAGATCTGGTGACGGTGATTTCGTATCTGGACAGCATCACGCTGTGGCATTACACCACGACCGTTGCCGGCGGCAGCGTGCCGCAGGCGGTGACGCTGGGCAACATGATGGTGGCCATCGCGGCGGTGATCGTCGCCTATGTCATGACGCGCAACCTGCCCGGCCTGCTGGAGGTGGTGGTGCTGTCGCGGCTGCAACTGCGGCAAGGGGCGTCTTACGCCATCACCACCATACTGACCTATCTGATCACCACCGTGGGCGCCGTTACCGCGCTCGGATCGCTGGGCGTATCTTGGGATAAGCTGCAATGGTTGGCCGCTGGGTTGACCGTCGGTCTGGGCTTCGGTCTGCAGGAGATTTTCGCCAACTTTGTTTCTGGTCTGATCATTTTGTTCGAGCGGCCGATCCGCATCGGCGACACCATTACTATCGGCACCTTCTCCGGCTCGGTCAGCAAAATCCGCATTCGCGCCACCACCATTACCGATTTCGATCGTAAAGAGGTGATTATCCCGAACAAGGCGTTCGTTACCGAGCGGCTGATCAACTGGTCGCTGTCAGACACCATTACCCGGGTATTGATCAAGGTTGGGGTGGCGTACGGTTCCGATCTGGACAAGGTGAAAGCGGTGCTGTTGCAGGCAGCGCATGATAACCCGCGGGTGATGACCGATCCGGAACCGCAGGTTTTCTTCCTTAATTTTGGCGCCAGCACGCTGGATCACGAATTGCGTCTTTATGTTCGTGAATTGCGTGACCGCAGCTATACCGTCGATGAGCTGAACCGCTCGATCGATCGCCTGTGCCGGGAGAACGACATTAATATCGCCTTCAACCAGCTTGAGGTGTATTTGCACAACCAGCAGGGTAACGAGGTACAGGAAGTGAAACGGACGCTGTCGCAGGATGAGGGCAGCCCGTCGGCAGGATAATGGGATGAAAGCGAGGGTTCAGCGCAGGCTGAACCCTTTTTTACTGCTCGACGGGCAGGTATGGCGTGGTGACGCCGTTGCGTTGCAGTTTTTCCTGATAGTCCCGTTTGACAATATCCAGCGCCGCCAGCGCGATGGCTGGATCGATCTCGTTACATTCCAGCAGGTAAATCAGGTCTACCGCCAGCTGCAATTCTGGTGAGGCATTATCTAGAGACATAAAACCAACGTTTTTGTTTAGTAGGTGAATGAATAAGGTGTCGCTTCGGCTGAGTATAGTGAACAAGGCGCGCGGCAGGGAATAATCATTAAAGTATTGTGATAAATCTTCAAAAACCGTTTTCTTTACGCTCGATGCTGCGCTCAATACGCGCCAGCGCCTGTCGGCAACGCACCAACCTGCCTTCCAATGCCGCCAATTCGTGCTGCAATTTTTGCTGCGCCGCGAATGTGGTCTGCCTTCCCAGCAGGCTTTCCCGATCCTGAATCATCGACATTAACCGGCGTTCATAATCCTGATGCTCGGCCAGTTTGTGATACAAATCGACCGCCACCACTTCTTTCGGCTGATTTTTACGGCGCAACGCCTGTGTCGCCAACTCGCGCTGCAGAGCGGTGATCTGGGCCACCAGCTTCTCTGCCAGAAAGGCGACCTGACTGATGCGGCTGTCGTTGGCTGCCGTCTGCAACTGGACGAAGTTCCTTTGCACTTCCGCCAGATAATCACGCAGCCGGGTACCGCGATTGGAAAACAGCGCGGCGTCAAAGCGTGCCTGAGGGATAGGGGCGTCGCCACGCGGCGTCACTTCGGCGGCCAATGCCGCGATCTGCTGTTCTAACACCTGTAATAGACGGTGAGTGCTCACGTTGGCTCCATTAAAATTTCACAGGACTCAGCTTGCCCGCGATCCCGCCGTTAAACAAGCGCGGCGCGCATATTCCGGCCGTTGCGGCTGGTGGCGCAGGGGATGACGGTGATAAAGTAACGCCAGACAGACTAGCGGACAAGGGCTCGCATGACGCGTTGGTTATTGATTATCCTCGGTTGGTTGGCGGTGGTACTGGCGACGCTGGGCGTGGTGCTGCCGCTGCTGCCGACCACGCCATTTCTGCTGCTGGCCGCCTGGTGTTTTGCTCGTTCATCGCCGCGCTTTCACCATTGGCTGCTGTATCGTTCCTGGTTCGGCCCTTATCTGCGCCATTGGCAACAGCATCGTGCGTTGCCGCCAGGGGCCAAAGGGAAGGCGGTAGCGGTGATTGTGCTGACGTTTGCGGTTTCGCTGTGGCTGGTTAAACTCTGGTGGGTGCGCGGATTGTTGTTGCTGATGCTGGCTATTCTGCTGACCTTTATGCTGCGTCTGCCGGTTGTTGATCTGTCGCAACAAAAACAGCGCTGATCCTGTCTTATTATACCCCGGAGCTTTCGAGTTGGCTGCTCCGGCGCATTCATGCGCTCGCGGCATTTGTGCATCCCTGTACAACAACGCTGTAACTTGAAAGATGACGGGGATAGTTGCATTTGTCCGCCAGTTTGCATAGATTTGGGCGTTTTCGTGCGCGGGCTGCTTCCCATTCCTTCTTTATACTGGGCTGGGTGACGCGGTTTGCGCGCAAGTCTTCAGGTAGTTTTATCAGGCAATAATTATGACCGCTACTGCGCAGCAGCTTCAGTTTATTAAAGACAGTATCAAAACCATTTCGGATTACCCGAAGCCGGGCATACTGTTCCGTGACGTCACCAGCCTGCTGGAAAACCCGCTGGCTTACGCGGCCAGCATTGAATTGCTGGTTGAGCGCTATCGCGATGCGGGTGTGACCAAAGTGGTTGGCACCGAAGCGCGCGGTTTCCTGTTTGGCGCCCCGGTGGCGTTGGCGTTGGGCGTGGGTTTTGTGCCGGTACGCAAGCCGGGCAAGCTGCCGCGCGCGACCCTCAGCGAGAGCTATGAGCTGGAATACGGCACCGATCAGTTGGAAATCCACACCGACGCCATCGTGGCCGGCGATAAAGTGCTGGTGGTTGACGATCTGCTGGCGACCGGCGGTACCATTGAGGCCACCGCGAAACTGATCCGCCGCTTGGGCGGGGAAGTTAAAGACGCCGCTTTCATCATCAATCTGCCGGAGCTCGGCGGCGAAGGGCGTTTAAATAAGCAGGGCATCGAATGCTACAGCCTGGTCTGCTTCGCAGGCCACTGATCCTGCATTGTCCCAATGCCACAACGGCCTCGCGGATCGCCGCGGGGCTGTGTTAGCATGACCCTCTAGATTCCTCGACTTCTCCGGTATTAATGAGCTATCAGGTTCTTGCCCGTAAGTGGCGCCCTCAAACGTTTGCAGATGTTGTCGGACAAGAACACGTCCTGACGGCGCTGGCTAACGGCCTCTCGCTGGGGCGGATTCATCACGCCTATCTGTTTTCAGGCACGCGCGGCGTGGGTAAAACCACCATTGCGCGCCTGCTGGCCAAAGGCCTGAACTGTGAAACCGGCATCACCGCGACCCCGTGCGGCCAATGCGATAACTGCCGCGAGATTGAGCAGGGGCGTTTTGTCGATCTGATCGAGATCGACGCCGCGTCCAGAACCAAGGTGGAAGACACCCGCGATCTGCTGGATAACGTCCAATACGCGCCCGCCCGCGGCCGTTTCAAAGTTTACCTGATTGACGAAGTGCACATGCTCTCGCGTCACAGCTTCAATGCGCTGTTGAAAACGCTGGAAGAGCCGCCTTCGCACGTGAAGTTCCTGCTCGCGACCACCGATCCGCAAAAGCTGCCGGTGACCATTCTGTCACGCTGCCTGCAATTCCATCTCAAAGCGCTGGATGTCGATCAGATCCGCAACCAACTGGAAACGGTGCTGCAGGCGGAGAAAATCACCAGCGATCAGCGTGCATTGCAACTGTTGGCGCGCGCCGCCGACGGCAGTATGCGCGACGCGCTCAGCCTGACCGACCAGGCGATTGCCATGGGGCAAGGTCAGGTGACGACCGTCACCGTCAGTCAGATGCTGGGCACGCTGGACGACGAACAGCCGCTGGCCATCCTTGAGGCGCTGGTGAGCGCAGACGGCGAAAAGGTCATGGCGCAGGTCGCGCAGGCGGCTTCTCGCGGCGTAGATTGGGAGAATTTGCTGATCGAGACGCTGGCGCTGTTGCACCGCATTGCGATGGTGCAATTGCTGCCGTCGGTACTGGATAATCATTACGCCGCTATTGAACAAAGGCTGCGTGAACTGGCGCGCACCTTGCCGCCGACAGACGTACAGCTTTATTACCAAACGTTGCTGGTAGGGCGCAAAGAGCTGGCTTTTGCGCCGGATCGCCGCATGGGGGTTGAGATGACCCTGCTGCGTGCGTTGGCGTTTCACCCGAAAGCGGTGATCCCGGAGCCGGTGGCGCCGGTGCAAATGGCCCCTGCGCAGATAGCGCAGACGCGGGCCCCTTCTGCCCAGCCGCCACAGTTTCAGGACGTGCCACCGCCGTTAGGGCTGGCCGCACCGCAAAACAATCAACCGGCGAATTTACCGGATGCCACCGCGCAGTTATTAAAAGCGCGCACCCAACTGCTGCGGCAGGGAGCATCCACACCAAAAAAGAATGAGCCGGCGGCGCCTGGAAAAGCGCGGCCGGCAAACTCAGCACTGGAGCGCTTGGCTTCAGTGACTGAGCGCAGCCAGCAGCGCCTGGCGGAAAAACAGGTGCAGGAAAAACCGGCCAAACCGGAAGCCTACCGTTGGCGGGCGTTGACCGAGCCGGAACCGGAGCCGGAACCGCTGGCGACGCCGAAAGCGTTGCGCACCGCACTTGAGCATGAGAAAACGCCCGAGCTGTCGGCCAAACTGGTGGTTGAGTCGCTCGAGCGTGACCCCTGGGCGGCAGAGATCGATAAGCTGAAAATCCCGAAACTGGTGCAGCAACTGGCGTTGAACGCCGTGAAACAACAGCTGGAACCAGGCAAAATTTGTCTCCGCCTGCGGTCTTCGCAGCGCCATCTGAATTCGCCTTCGGCGCAGAAGGTGCTGACTGACGCGCTCAGCGAGTTGCACGGCAGCCCGGTTGAGTTAACCGTGGTGGAAGATGATAATCCGGCGGAGCGGACTCCGCTGGAGTGGCGGCAAGCCATTTATGAAGAAAAACTGGCGCAGGCGCGTCAGTCCATCGTTGCGGATACCAATATCCAGACACTGCGCCGGTTCTTCGACGCGGATCTGGATGAAGAGAGTATTCGCCCCCTTTAAACGCTGCGCAAAGTGCGCGGCCCTAGCGACGAGAGACGACTATGTTTGGTAAAGGCGGTCTGGGCAACCTGATGAAGCAAGCCCAGCAAATGCAAGAAAAAATGCAACAGATGCAGGAAGAAGTCGCCAAATTGGAAGTGACTGGCGAATCTGGTGCTGGCCTGGTGAAAGTCACCATTAACGGCGCGCACAACTGCCGTCGCGTGGAGATCGATCAAAGCCTGATGGAAGACGATAAAGAGATGCTGGAAGACCTGATCGCCGCTGCGTTTAACGACGCTGCTCGCCGCATCGACGAAACCCAGAAAGAGAAGATGGCGTCTGTTTCCAGCGGCATGCAATTGCCACCTGGCTTTAAGATGCCGTTCTGATGCAAACCAGCCCGCTCCTTGAAACATTAATGGAGGCGTTGCGCTGCCTGCCGGGCGTTGGCCCGAAGTCAGCCCAGCGCATGGCGTTCCAGCTGCTGCAGCGCGATCGCAGCGGCGGAATGCGCTTGGCGCAGGCGCTGACCCGAGCCATGTCGGAAATTGGCCACTGTGCCGATTGCCGCACTTTCACCGAGCAGGATATCTGCACCATTTGCGCCAATCCACGCCGTCTGCAAAACGGCCAGATCTGCGTGGTGGAAAGCCCGGCTGATATTCACGCCATCGAGCAGACCGGTCAGTTCGCCGGGCGCTACTTTGTGCTGATGGGCCACCTGTCGCCGATGGACGGCATCGGGCCTGGCGATATCGGTCTGGATCGGTTGGAGCAACGGCTGGAAAAGGAAAGCATTACCGAAGTGATCCTGGCCACTAACCCGACGGTGGAAGGCGACGCAACCGCCAACTACATCGCCGAGATGTGCGGCCAGTATGGCGTGGTCGCCAGCCGCATTGCCCACGGCGTGCCGGTAGGCGGCGAGTTGGAGATGGTCGACGGCACCACGCTGTCGCATTCGCTGGCCGGCCGCAACGTCATCAAGTTTTAATTTTTTCCCTGACGGGGCCCATGCGGCCCCGTTATTCCCCCGCAAAAATTTCCCGCCAGCCGCTTGAAAAACAACACGCTTGTCCCCACTTATTCCTCATTGTCCGATTTTGATAGCCACTGTCTTTGAGGTAATCTGAGTATGAAAGGTCAAGAAACCCGCGGTTTCCAGTCTGAAGTAAAACAACTGCTTCATTTGATGATTCATTCGCTGTACTCCAATAAAGAAATTTTCCTGCGCGAGCTGATCTCCAACGCCTCAGACGCCGCCGACAAGTTGCGCTTCCGCGCGCTGTCTGCGCCTGAGTTGTATGAAGGCGACGGCGAGCTGCGTGTGCGCCTATCCTTCGATAAAGATCAGCGCACGCTGACCATCGCCGATAACGGCATCGGCATGAGCCGCGATGAAGTGATTGAGAACCTCGGCACCATCGCCAAATCAGGCACTAAATCATTCCTGGAATCTATCGGTTCCGACCAGGCCAAAGACAGCCAGTTGATCGGCCAGTTCGGCGTCGGTTTCTATTCGGCGTTCATCGTGGCGGATAAAGTCACCGTGCGCACCCGTGCCGCTGGCGCAGCGGCGGATCAGGGCGTGTTCTGGGAGTCTGTCGGCGAAGGCGATTACACTATTGCCGATGACACCAAAGAAGATCGCGGCACCGAGATCACCTTGCATCTGCGCGAAGGCGAAGATGAATACCTCGATGCCTGGCGTCTGCGCTCGGTGATTGGCAAATACTCCGATCACATCGCGCTGCCGGTTGAAATTGAAAGCAAAAACGAAGAAGACGGCACCGTCACCTGGGAAAAAATCAACAAGGCGCAGGCCCTGTGGACCCGCAGCAAGGCGGACGTCACCGACGAAGAGTACAAAGAGTTCTACAAACACATCGCTCACGACTTTACCGATCCGCTGAGCTGGAGCCACAACCGGGTAGAAGGCAAGCAGGAATACACCAGCCTGCTGTATATCCCGGCGCAGGCTCCGTGGGACATGTGGAACCGCGATCATAAACACGGCCTGAAGCTGTACGTGCAGCGCGTGTTTATCATGGACGACGCCGAGCAGTTCATGCCGAACTACCTGCGCTTCGTGCGTGGCCTGATAGATTCCAACGATCTGCCGTTGAACGTCTCGCGTGAAATCCTGCAAGACAGCCGCGTGACGCAAAACCTGCGCGGTGCGTTGACCAAGCGCGTACTGCAGATGCTGGAAAAACTGGCTAAAGACGATGCTGAAGGCTACCAGAAGTTCTGGCAGCAGTTCGGCCTGGTGCTGAAAGAAGGCCCGGCAGAAGACGGCGGCAACAAAGAGGCCATCGCCAAGCTGCTTCGCTTCGCTTCTACCCAGGGTGACAGCTCGGCGCAAACCGTCTCGCTGGAAGAGTACGTCGGGCGTATGGCGGAAGGGCAGGATAAAATTTATTACATCACTGCCGACAGTTATGCCGCCGCCAAGAGTAGCCCGCACCTGGAGCTGTTCCGCAAGAAAGGCATCGAAGTGCTGCTGCTTTCCGATCGCATCGACGAATGGATGATGAGCTACCTGACCGAATTCGACGGCAAGCCATTCCAGTCGGTCAGCAAGGCGGACGAAGCGCTGGACAAGCTGGCAGATGAAACCGAAGAGCAGAAGGCCGCCGAGAAGCAGCTTGAGCCGTTTGTCGACCGTGTGAAGACGCTGCTGGGCGATCGCGTGAAGGACGTGCGTCTGACGCACCGCCTGACCGATACGCCGGCCATTGTCACCACCGGCGCCGATGAAATGAGCACCCAGATGGCAAAGCTGTTTGCCGCTGCGGGCCAGGAAGCGCCGGAAGTGAAATACATTTTCGAGTTAAATCCGGAGCATGCGTTGGTCAAACGCGCATCCGATGTGGGTGATAACGAACAATTCGCCGAATGGATCGATCTGCTGATGGATCAGGCGCTGCTGGCTGAACGCGGCACGCTGGAAGATCCAAACCAGTTTATCCGCCGTATGAATAAGTTGTTGTCGGCCTAATCCCGGGTTTATGCGCTCTTAGCCGTTCGGTTAGGGGCGCATTTTTCGCTTTTCTGCCTGATATCCCCCGTTTTACCCACTCTGTTGCCCGTGCTGTTCCGCAATCGATTTCCTTGCGTACCTTGAGCCAGCCCCCCCGGAAATGGTATGGTTGAGCGTTTTCGCAATTTTATAAAAACTACATAGCAAGGGGATTTACGCAATGCGTATCATTCTGCTGGGCGCTCCGGGCGCTGGTAAAGGTACTCAGGCTCAATTCATCATGGAGAAATACGGTATTCCGCAAATCTCCACCGGTGATATGTTGCGCGCAGCCGTGAAGGCCGGCAGTGAACTGGGCAAGCAGGCGAAAGAAATCATGGACGCCGGCAAGCTGGTGACCGATGAGCTGGTAATTGCACTGGTCAAAGAACGCATCACTCAGGAAGATTGCCGTAACGGCTTCCTGCTGGACGGTTTCCCGCGCACCATTCCACAGGCTGATGCGATGAAAGAAGCCGGCATCAACGTGGACTATGTGCTGGAATTCGCCGTGCCGGACGAACTGATCGTCGATCGCATCGTTGGCCGCCGCGTGCATGCGCCGTCTGGCCGCGTGTATCACGTTAAATTCAATCCGCCGCAGGTGGAAGGCAAAGACGACGTGACCGGCGAAGAGCTGACCACCCGTAAAGACGATCAGGAAGAAACCGTGCGCAAGCGCCTGGTGGAATACCATCAGATGACCGCACCGCTGATTTCCTACTACAGCAAAGAAGCGAAAGCAGGCCACACCCAATACCGTAAAATCGACGGCACCCGTAAAGTGACCGAAGTGAGCGCTGAACTGGCGACCATCCTCGGCTGATCGATTTTTATTGCTGTGCATAACGCCAGGCCTTAGGTCTGGCGTTTTTTTTATCTGGCGACTGAGGTGCCGCCTGTTGCTGATATCGGTTCCGGTGAAACGCTTTTCCGCTACAATAGACGCCATTAATTGACGTTAACCCCCTGACCCAGAACGGGGGGTTAGCCTGTAAGGCATCAAGGGGAGCTGAGATGAAGCAAGAGAAACACGGAGTATTGCTGGTGAACCTGGGCACACCGGATGCTCCGACATCGTCGGCGGTAAAACGCTATCTGAAGGAATTCCTCAGTGACGACCGCGTAGTCGATACTTCACCGTTGATCTGGTGGCCGATCCTTAATGGCGTGATCTTGCCGCTCCGATCGCCGCGCGTCGCCAAGCTGTATCAGTCGGTATGGATGGACGAAGGCTCGCCGCTGTTGGTCTACAGCCGCCGCCAGCAGCGCGCGCTGGCCGCCCGTATGCCGAACACTCCGGTGGAGCTGGGCATGAGCTACGGCTCGCCTAGCTTGGCGGAAGCGATAGACAAGTTGTTGGCGCAAGGCGTAACCAATCTGGTGGTGCTGCCGCTGTATCCGCAATACTCCTGCTCGACCAGTGCGGCGGTGTGGGATGGCGTGGCTCGCGTACTGAAAGGCTACCGCCGCCTGCCGTCGATAGGCTTTATCCGTGACTACGCCGAGCACCCGGCCTACATTGCCGCGCTGCGCCAGAGCGTTGAACGTTCGTTCGCCGAGCATGGCCAGCCGGATCGCCTGGTGTTGTCTTTCCACGGCATTCCCAAGCGCTATGCCCGCCTCGGCGACGATTATCCGCAGCGCTGTGAAGACACGCAGCGTGCCCTGGCCGCCACGCTGCCGCTGGCACCGGACAGGGTCATGATGACCTACCAGTCGCGCTTTGGCCGCGAACCCTGGCTGACGCCTTATACCGATGAAACCCTAAAAAGCCTGCCGGCGCAGGGCATCAAGCATATTCAGCTGATTTGCCCCGGTTTCTCGGCGGACTGCCTGGAAACGCTGGAAGAAATCAAAGAGCAGAACCGCGAGATCTTCCTCAAGGCCGGCGGTGAGAAGTTCGAGTATATAGCCGCGCTGAACGACGAACCGGCGCATATTGATATGATGCAGCAACTGGTGGCGCAGCGCTTCTGATCGTCATACAACCCCCTCCATCAGGCAGAAATGTGCTAACATTTTCTGCCTGATAATAGCCACTGCCGCCAATCACATGAAATTTCCTGGTAAACGTAAGTCCAAACACTATTTTCCGGTGAACGCTCGCGATCCGCTCTTGCAGCAAGTTCAGCCTGAAAATGAAGTCAGCACCTCTTATATCGTCGGCATCGACCAGACGCTGGTGGATATCGAAGCAAAAGTGGATGACGCGTTTGTCCAGCGCTACGGTTTGAGCCTGGGACATTCCCTGGTGATTGAGGATGACGTCGCCGAGGCGCTGTACCAGGAGCTAAGCGAAAACAATCAGATCGACCATCAGTTCGCCGGCGGCACCATCGGCAATACCCTGCACAACTATTCGGTGCTGGCGGATGACCGCTCGGTCCTGCTCGGCGTCATGTGCAGCAACATCAAAATCGGCAGCTACGCTTACCGTTATTTGTGCAATACCTCGAGCCGCACCGATCTCAACCACCTGCAGGCGGTTGACGGCGCTATTGGCCGCTGCTTTACGTTGATCACCGAAAGCGGCGAACGCACTTTCGCCATCAGCCCTGGGCAGATGAACCAGTTGCGACCGGAGAGCGTGCCGGAAGAGGTGATCGCAGGCGCTTCGGCGTTGGTGCTGACGTCGTATCTGGTGCGCTGCAAGGAAGGGGAACCGATGCCTGCCGCCACCATGCAGGCAATAGAATTTGCCAAAAAATACGACGTGCCGGTGGTGCTGACGCTGGGCACCAAGTATGTGATTGCCGATAACCCGCAGTGGTGGCGCGACTTCCTGAAGCAACATGTATCGATTCTGGCGATGAACGAAGATGAAGCGCTGGAACTGACCGGGCTGAGCGATCCCTTGACCGCCTCTGATATGGCGCTCGAGTGGGTGGATCTGGTGCTGTGCACCGCCGGGCCAAATGGTCTGTATATGGCGGGTTATACCGAAGAATCGAATAAGCGGGAAACCCAGCATCCGCTGTTACCGGGACATATTGCCGAATTCAACCGTTATGAGTTCAGCCGCGCCATGCGCCGTGAAAGCTGTGAAAATCCGTTCCGCATCTATTCGCATATCGCGCCATACATGGGCGGGCCGGAGAAAATCATGAACACCAACGGTGCCGGAGACGGCGCGCTGTCGGCGTTGTTGCATGATATCGCCGCCAACGGTTTTCACCGCAATAACGTGCCGAACTCTAGCAAGCATGTGCGCAGCTACCTGACTTACTCCTCGTTGGCGCAGGTATGCAAATACGCCAACCGCGTCAGTTATCAGGTGCTGAACCAGCATTCACCGCGCCTGACGCGTGGCCTGCCGGAGCGGGAAGACAGCCTGGAAGAGTCTTACTGGGAACGATAAAAAAGCAAAAGGTCCGGCAAGCCGGACCTCAGACTGCTGACAAAGCCCGCTATTAGGGAGAGCGTGCCGAAGGGGTCGTAGCGGCTTGCCCGCCGGAGCGCCCCTCGGTGCGCTAGGCCCGGGAATCTCGGGTTCAAAGACAACCTTGTCATCAAACTCAGGTCCGGCAAGCCGGACCTTTTTTGAATACCGGTTTTCACGTCAAATCGGGCAGGCGCCCATTTTCTCTTCTTCGCTCAGCGTATCCAGTTTAAGGATATTCAACATGCTGTTGGCGATTTCCCGCTCGCCCATCACCACCTGATCGGCACCGCGATCGGAGATATATGACACCTCGTCATCGTAATGCGCGCGGGCGATGATCTCGATGTTTGGCCGCTTGTTGCGTGCAGAGGCGACGATCTCCCCGGCTTCGTAGCCGTTTGGAATGGTCAGCAACAGCCAGCGTGCGCAGTCGAGCCTTGCCAGATCCATCACCTCCGGATTGGCGGCGTTGCCCAGCACCGTTTTGATACCCTGTTCACGCAGCGCTTCGACCCGAGGGCGAGAGTTCTCGATCACCACCAGCGGAATGCCGGCCTCGGCCAGTTTGGCACCCAGCAGGCTGCCGACGCGGCCATAACCGACCAGCAGGGCGTGATTGCACATATCGAACGGGATCTGCTTCTCTTCTTCCACCGCTTCTTCCAGAATCTGGTCTTCCATGGTTTCGGTCTTGGCCAGATAACGTTCAAGCAGGGTGAACAACAGCGGATTAAGCATGATCGACAGGATGGCGCCGGCCAGCACCAGATTGCGGCCGTGCTCCGACATCATGCCGAGCGAGATGCCAAGGCCGGCCAAAATGAAGGCGAACTCGCCGATCTGCGCCAGGCTGGCGGAAATGGTCAATGCGGTGCGTTTTGAGTGGCCGAACATTTTCACCAGCAGGAACGCCGCAGCCGATTTACCGAACACGATAATCGCCAGCGTTGCCAGCACCGCCAGCGGCTCGTTGATCAGGATCATCGGATCAAACAGCATGCCGACCGAGACAAAGAACAGCACCGCAAAAGCATCGCGCAGCGGCAGCGTGTCGTGAGCTGCGCGGTGGCTCAACTCCGACTCGTTGAGCACCATGCCGGCGAAGAACGCCCCCAGAGCGAAGGAAACGTCGAACAGCTTCACGGCGCCATAGGCAATGCCGAGCGCCAGCGCCAACACCGCCAGGGTAAACAGTTCGCGGGAGCCGGTGCTGGCGGTTTTCGCCAGGATCCACGGCACCAGGCGGCGGCCAACCACAATCATCAGCGCGATAAAGGCGATGACCTTGCCGATGGTGAGCGCCAGATCAATCAGCAACTGGCTGCTGCTGGCATTGTCATTGCCCATCATGTTGCCGAAGGCCGGCAGCAGCACCAACGTCAACACCATCGCCAGATCTTCCACGATCAGCCAGCCGATGGCGATTTGCCCGCGCTGGCTGTCGATCAACTGGCGCTCTTCCAGCGCACGCAACAACACCACGGTACTGGCGGTAGACAGACACAGCCCGAACACCAGACCGGAAATCAAATCCCAACCGAGCAACTTAGACAACCCCATACCCAGCAAGGTGGCGACGGCAATCTGTGCCACGGCGCCGGGAATGGCGATATGTTTTACTGCGAGGAGGTCTTTAAGAGAGAAATGGAGGCCAACACCGAACATCAACAAAATCACGCCAATTTCCGCCAGTTCCGGTGCCAGCGAGGTGTCGGCAACAAATCCAGGGGTAAAGGGGCCGGCGAGCACGCCTGCTGCAAGGTATCCTACCAGTGGGGAGATGCGCAGGCGATTTGCCAGCATACCGAGGAGGAAGGCGAGTACTAACCCTCCGACAATAGTGGTGATTAACGGTGTTGAATTATGCATCCAGACTCCTTCTAGCTATGCATGGCGGCAGAGGGAAAACGCAACGAAGTTACGAAAAGATACATTTAGTTTATTGCATTTGTGCGTGCTTTGCTTAGCTAAATTTGGCTTTTTTGCGAAAAAGCAGAGGATTTCGCGTTGGACAGGCCAGAGAGGGGATTTATCAATGAATAAGTCAAATAACATTGATTTATGTGGGAGATAACCCGGCTGAATGATATTTATCAACCGGGATGTAGCAGGGTTATTGCGAGTTATGATCCATATTAGGCAGCAGAGCGGTGATAATGCCGATCAAGGGCAAGAAAGCACAGATTTGGTAGACCAATTCGATGCTGGTCAAATCTGCGACATAACCAAGAACTGCCGCACCTAACCCCCCCATACCAAAAGCAAAACCGAAGAATAAACCGGAAACCATGCCCACTTTTCCGGGGATCAGCTCCTGAGCGTAGACCAAAATGGCCGAAAACGCCGAGGCGAGAATTACTCCTATGATCACCGTCAAAATACCGGTCCAGTACAAAGATGCATAGGGTAAAACAAGCGTGAAAGGTGCCGCGCCAAGTATAGAGCCCCAAATAACATATTTTCGGCCTATCTTGTCGCCCAATGGCCCGCCGATAATGGTACCGGCAGCTACCGCGAACAGAAAAGCAAACAGATGTATCTGAGCATTTTGTACCGAAACGCCGAACTTATGTATCAAATAAAAGGTGTAATAGCTGCTGATGCTAGCCAAGTAGAAGTATTTTGAAAAAATCAGTACCAGCAGGATGCCGAGAGCGTAGGTAACGGTACGTTTTGGCAGCGGTTGCCGCGCAGCGGCGGTTTTGGGCAGACCTTTTGTTGCCCGATGCTGTTGCTGATACCACTTGCTGACCTGCAACAGCACCACAATAGCCAGCAGCGCCGCCAGTGAGAACCAGGCGACGTTGCCCTTACCGTAAGGCGCGATAATCAGCGCCGCCAATAGGGGGCCCAGAGAACTGCCAAAGTTGCCGCCGACCTGGAACAACGACTGCGCCAGACCATGCCGGCCGCCGGAAGCCATGCGCGCCACGCGGGACGATTCTGGGTGGAAGACCGAAGAGCCGGTACCGACCAACGCCGCAGCCAGCAACACTAGCGGGAAGGTATTGGCTACCGACAACAGCAGCAGGCCACACAGGGTAAAACCCATGCCGATCGGCAGCGAATAAGGCTGCGGGTGTTTATCGGTGAAGTGGCCTATTAGCGGTTGCAACAGCGAGGCGGTCAATTGATAAGTCAGGGTGATCATGCCGATCTGCACAAAGCTGAGATTGAAATCGGCCTGCAGGATCGGGTAAATCGCCAGGATCAGCGACTGGATCATGTCGTTCAGCAAGTGGGATACGCTGATGGCGCCGAGGATCGAGAAAGCGGTGCCTTTAACCGCACTGCCCTTGGCCGGCGGCAAGGCGGTTTCGCTACGGTCGGTCATTTTATTATTAGCCTGGTAAGTTTTAGAGTTCAGAGCAGATTATCTTAGGCAAATTGTTCAATTTTTACCATATCCGACATAATTTGACGCACATCGCAAAAATTTGAAATCACTCGCCTTTGTTTCGCGCTACAATTTCGGCCACCTCAAAAAAACAGTTCATTTTCATCATGGAGAGCCGCCATGCGTTTTTCGTTAAAAACCACCGCATGCGCCTTGGCCGTGTCCCTGACTTTCCTGTCGGGAGCCGCCAGCGCCTGGGAAAAGGATAAAACTTACGACATTACCATCCTGCATACCAACGATCACCATGGCCATTTCTGGCAGAACGATCACGGTGAGTATGGTCTGGGCGCGCAGAAAACCCTGGTAGACAGCATTCGCCAGGAAGTGGCGGCCAAGGGCGGTAGTTTGCTGCTGCTGTCCGGCGGCGATATCAATACCGGTGTGCCGGAGTCCGACCTGCAGGATGCCGAACCGGATTTTCGCGGCATGAACCTGGTGGGTTACGATGCGATGGCGATCGGCAACCATGAGTTCGACAATCCGCTCAGCGTGCTGCGTCAGCAGGAGAAATGGGCGACCTTCCCGCTGCTGTCGGCCAATATCTATCAGAAAAGCACTCAACAGCGTCTGTTCAAACCTTATGCCTTATTTGACAAGCAGGGCATCAAGATCGCGGTTATCGGCCTGACCACCGACGACACCGCCAAGATCGGCAACCCGGAATACTTTACCGATATCGAGTTTCGCGTGCCGGCGCAGGAAGCGAAACAAGTGGTTGAGCAACTGCGCAAGGATGAAAAGCCGGACGTGATCATCGCCGCCACTCACATGGGCCATTACGATGACGGCAACCACGGCTCCAACGCGCCGGGCGATGTCGAGATGGCGCGCAGCCTGCCGGCGGGTTACCTGGATATGATCGTCGGCGGCCACTCGCAGGATCCGGTCTGTATGGCCGGCGAAAACCACAAACAGGTGGATTACGTGCCGGGTACCCCGTGCTCGCCGGATCGTCAAAACGGCACCTGGATTGTGCAGGCGCACGAGTGGGGCAAATACGTCGGCCGTGCCGACTTCCAGTTCCGCAACGGCGAGCTGAAGCTGGTGCATTATCAACTGATCCCGGTCAACCTGAAGAAGAAGGTGGAAAAAGCCGACGGCACCAGCGAGCGAGTGTATTACACCCAGCAAATTCAGGAAGATCCTTCCATGATGAAACTGCTGACGCCATTCCAGGACAAGGGCAAGGCGCAGCTTGAGGTTAAAATAGGCAGCGTGAACGGCAAGCTGGAAGGCGATCGCAGCAAGGTACGCTTCGTTCAGACCAACTTGTCGCGCGTGCTGCTGGCAGCGCAAATGGAACGTGCCGAAGCCGATTTTGCGGTGATGAGCGGAGGCGGGGTGCGTGATTCGATCGAGTCCGGCGACATTACCTATAAAAATGTGCTCAAGGTGCAGCCGTTTGGCAACACGCTGGTCTATGCCGAGATGAAAGGCAGCGAGGTAGAAAAATACCTGGCGGTAGTCGCCAACATGAAGGTGGATTCCGGCGCTTACGCGCAGTTTGCCAACGTCAGCCTGACGGCGGACGGCAAGGGCGTCAGCAACGTGAAGATCAAGGGCGAGCCATTGCAGGCGGACAAAACCTACCGTATGGCGACACTGAACTTCAATGCGTTGGGCGGCGACGGTTATCCGAAGCTGGATACCCTGCCAGGCTACGTCAATACCGGTTTTATCGATGCCGAAGTGCTGAAACAGTATATCGAGAAGCACTCTCCGCTGGATGCGGCGGCCTATGAGCCGAAGGGCGAGATTGTTTATCAGTAAGCGTTAATCGGGGAACCGGAAGGCTCCCCATCAGCTTAATCGCGCTTGGCGATATCGGCGAAGCTGCCGGCCAGCAGGCGGCATAAATCGCCGGCGGCCAGTTCGATATCCAGCCCGCGTTTGCCGCCGGAGACGTAAATGGTGGCGAACTGCTGCGCCGGGCTGTCGATCACCGTCGGCAGCCGCTTTTTCTGCCCCAGCGGGCTAATGCCGCCGACCAGATAACCGGTTACGCGCTGCGCCAGTTGCGGGTCGGCCATTTCCGCTTTCTTTGCGCCCAAGGCGCGGGCGACCTTTTTCAGATCCAGCTGGGTCGCGACCGGCGTTACCGCCACCGCCAGATGTTTGGCGTCGCCGTTCAGCGCCACCAACAGCGTTTTATAGACGCGGTCGGCATCGAGCCCAAGTTTCTGCACCGCCTCATCACCGAAGTGGGTTTCCGCACTGTCGTGATGATAGGGATGAAGGGTAAACGCGATTTTTTGTTTTTCAAGCAGGATCACTGCGGGCGTCATACTGTTTTCCTATTTCCCCTTTGCACGGGAAGTTGCAACGCGAAGCAACAAAATTACAAAAATCTAACGGCGGCAGCAACCTGAGCCACTGTTACATAAAGCGGGTTGCCAAGGTGTTCACTGGGTTGCTACCCTGTCTATTGTAACCGTTAACACGGTTGCTATGCGTATAACTAAAATACAAGAAATTCCTCTTTGACTGGCCAGTAGCGATATTGGCCACTTTTTTTACTGCGCCTGAAGCATCGCCGGCAGATTATCTTCGCCGTACAGATGCAGTGCGCCCACCGCCACCACGTAGTTACCGGCCGGTAAGGCCTCCAGTTTCTGCTGCCAGTCCCGGTTGCGCCGATGCATCAGCACGTCGTACAGATCGGCGCTGAAGGTGGCGGGCAGGGTTTCCAGCGCGCCGTTGGGTTTCGCGTCAAGCCACCAGCTCACCATGGTTTGCAGCAGCCGCGCGTTGGTGTGCCAGTGCTCCAGCGTATCGCGCAGCAGCGCCATACCGCCTTCCGGCAACTGTTCCAGCATCGCCATCTGCTGTTCCGCGCCTTCCAGCTCAATCACCTTTTTGTGTTGTTGCCTGGCGGCCTGCAACAGTTGGTAGTCCACGCCGTACTCGGCGCGCAGCCCCAGTCGCTGAGCCTGACGAGCCTGCATCGTCAGTGCCACCTGCCAGCCGGGGAGGGTCGAGAACACCTCTGCATCGGTGCCCAGTTCCTGGCACAGGACCAATAACTGCTGAAACTCGGTATCGGAAAGGCGCTCCGCCAGGCCGGGCTGTGGGTCGGCCTGGCCAAACGGCGAGGCGGAGCCGGTGATATCGGCTTCGACAATCAGGGCATCAGCCTGTTTCAGGCGGGTCGCCAGCGTGGCCGGCAGCGGCGACATATCCACCGTGCCCATATGAATGCTGCCCACCAGATGGAATTGCCGATCGCCGGGCAGCCGGATATCCAGCGCCGGGTAGGCGTAGGTCATCGGAGAAATAATGCCGAGAAAGGCGGCCAGGCGGCGTAATAGCTTACCCATACAGCGTGGTTCCTTATTTTCCCCGCGAGTTTGCAGACGATGGTCTGGCCTCTGGCGGGTAGCGCGTTTATGCCATGCTAAACGCTATCCGGCGCACAAGAAAGCCTGAAGAGTGAAGGAATTATCCCAAAGGAAGCGGGGCGTAAGGATTTACGCCCCGCTGTGGCATTCAGCGTTTCGGTTTAAAACGCAGCAGCCGGTTGGCGTTACTGACTACGGTAATGGAAGACAGTGCCATTGCCGCGCCCGCCACTACCGGGCTGAGCAGAGTGCCGGTCAACGGATATAGCACCCCGGCGGCGATGGGAATGCCGAGCGTGTTGTAAATGAATGCCCCGAGCAGGTTCTGCTTCATGTTGCGCAACGTGGCCTTCGACAGTTCCAGCGCGTCGGCGACGCCGTTCAGGCTGTGACGCATCAGGGTGATGGCGGCGGTTTCGATAGCGATATCGCTGCCGCCGCCCATCGCGATGCCCACATCGGCTTGCGCCAGTGCCGGGGCGTCGTTGATGCCATCGCCAACCATTGCCACGCGGTGGCCCTGCGCCTGCAGCTGTTTGATCGCCTCGGCCTTGCCGTCCGGCAGTACGCCGGCGATGACCCGGTCGATGCCGGCCTCTTTGGCAATGGCGTTGGCGGTCACCGGGTTGTCACCGGTCAGCATCACCAGTTGATAGCCCTGACGATGCAAACGCTGTAGTGCTTCAATGCTGTCGCTGCGCAGCGGATCACGGATGGCGATCAGCGCAGCCGGCTGCCCGTTGGCTGCCAGCAGCACCGGCGTAATGCCGCGCTCGGCCTGTTGCTGCATCTGCGCTTCCAGCGCTGCGGTTGCCACCTGGTGCTGTTGCAACAGTGCGGCGTTGCCCAGCAGCAGCTTCACACCGTCCACTTCGCCGCTGACGCCGGCACCGCGCAGGGTCCGGAACTGTTCAACCGACGGTAGCGCTTGCCCGGCGGCGTGCTCAACGATGGCACGCGCCAAGGGGTGGCTGGCACCTTGTTCCAGCGCCGCGGCCCAGCGCAGCGCCTGCTGCTCGCCGATCTGATTGAAGGTGAAAATCTCCACTACGCGCGGCTGCCCCTCGGTCAGGGTGCCGGTTTTATCGAACACCAGCGTATCCAGGGTGCTGGCCTGCTGCAACGCATCGGCGTCGCGCACCAGCACGCCGAACTCGGCCGCACGACCAACGCCGGAGATGATCGACATCGGCGTTGCCAAGCCCAGCGCGCAAGGGCAGGCAATGATCAATACCGTAGTGGCGATCACCAGCGTGTAAACCAACTGCGGCTGCGGGCCGAAGAAATACCAGATCGCCGCGCTGAACAGGGCGATGGCCACCACCACCGGCACGAACACTGCAGAAATGCGGTCCGCCAGTTTGCCAATCTCCGGTTTGCTGCTCTGCGCCTGGCGCACCAGTTTGATGATTCGCGCCAGCGTGGTTTTGCTGCCGATAGCGCCGGCGCGAAACAGCACGCTGCCGTCATCCACCACCGTACCGGCGTGCACCGTATCGCCAACGCCTTTCTGCTGCGGCACGGCTTCGCCGGTCAGCATGGCTTCGTCCAGCCACACTTCGCCCTGCACAATTTCGCCGTCCACCGGAATACGATCGCCGGTGGTCAGGCGCAGCGTCATGCCAAGCTGCACCTGCGCCAGCGCAATGGTTTTCTCGCCGTCGTCGGTCACCAGCCGCGCCGTCGGCGGCGTCAGGTCCAGCAGCCGCTCCAGCGCCTGTGACGAACGCTGGCGCGCCCGCTGTTCCAGCGCATGGCCGAGGTTGATCAGGCCGATGATCATGGCGCTGGCCTCGTAATACAGGTGCCGCGCCTCCATCGGGAAGAAATCCGGCCACAGGTTGACGCTGATCGAATACAGCCAGGCGGCGCCGGTGCCGAGTGCGACCAGCGTATCCATGGTGGCGCTGCCGTTGCGCAGTGCGCGCCAGGCGTTGCGGTAAAAATGCCCGCCGGCGAACGCCATCACCGCCAGCGTGATCAGACCAACCCACAGCCACGGGCGTTGGGTTTCCGGTGTCAGCGACATACTGCCGCCAAACAGCCCCCAGGCCATCAGCGGAATACCCAGTGCCAGGCCGAGCGCCGCCTGCCAGCGGAAGCGCTTCATGTTGGCCTGTGCGGTTTGCTGTTGGCGCTCGCGGCGTTCGGTTTCGTCCTGGATCATTTCCGCGCCGTAGCCGGCTTTCTCCACCGCCGCCACCAGCGCCTGCGGATCGGCATCGCCGGTAATCAACGCGCTGCGTTCCGCCAGATTGACCCGCGCCTGTTCGACGCCGGGCACGCTTTGCAGCGCGGTTTGGACTTTACTGACACAGCTTGCGCAACTCATGCCGCTGAGCAGCAGTTGAACGCTGTCATCATCGTCGCTGTGGCGAGTTACCGGAAGGGAAGAGGGGGCCGCTGCCTGGGGTTCCGGCAAATCAGGGGCTGATTCAGTCAACGGCTCAGTTTTTGGGAGAACGGCGGCTCCATTGACGCTGGCGTGATAACCGGCTTCCTCTACTGCGGCGATCAATGCCTCGGGAGCGGCATCGCCATAGACCTTGGCCGACTCGATGCCGACGTCGGCCGCGATCACGCCCGGTACCGCCTCCAGCGCTTTACGGGTGCTGGCGGCGCAGTGCATGCAGCTCAGGCCGCTCAGCTGCAGTTCGGTATCCGGCCGTTGCGCTACGGCAGCCTGGTAACCGGCGGCGATCACGCTGTCGATCAGCGCCTGGCTCGGCGCATCGCCGGTGACTCTGGCGTAATGGACGTTGACCTCTGCCTGTTCGACATCGTTGCGGCTTTCCAGGGCTTTTTTCACCCGTTGCGCGCAGTTCATGCAGGTTAGCCCCTGCAACGCCAGCACGGTGGTTTGTGACATGATTCGGTTCCTCGCTCAAGTGCGGTGTTTAAAGGTTGACCGCTTAGCCTATTTTCACTAAGAATGAAGGTTAAACCTTCCAGCAAGGGGAAGGTCAAGGAGTGAAAATGAATATCAGCGACGTGGCGAAAAAAACCGGTTTAACCAGCAAGGCGATCCGCTTTTATGAAGAGAAAGGGCTGGTTACCGCGCCGATCCGTACCGATAACGGTTACCGCAGCTATAACCCGAAGCATATCGAAGAGCTGACGCTGCTGCGCCAGGCGCGGCTGGTGGGCTTTAACCTGGACGAGTGCCGTGAGCTGGTGGCGCTGTTCAACGATCCGGCCCGGCATAGCGCCGATGTCAAAGCGCGCACGCTGCAAAAAGTGGTGGATATTGAAAAGCACATCAGTGAGTTGGGCGAGATGCGCCAGCGCCTGCTGGCGCTGGCTAACGAATGCCCGGGCGATGACGGGGCGGAATGCCCCATTATTAATAACCTGGCCGGTTGCTGCCATCATGCCAAAGCATCGTAATAGAGGCCGGACCCCGATTGATAAGGGCTATACCCATTGATGCCTGGCACACCCGGGACCTTTTCTTGCTGAACGAATCGTCTTTTAAAGTGGCTCTCTCCATTGAGAGCACACAACCAAGAGGCGTTTATTATGAATACTTGTCCAGATATCGCAACATTACGCACCATCATCCCGGCTTTTGCAGGCGATCTGATTGAGGTTACGGCCTATTACTCCGGATGGAGTGGAAATGACCGGCTGCAATCTGGCGGCGGCACTTTTAAGGCTTCAGGCGATACCGGCCTTATCGATGACGGCGGCATTTATATAAAACCTGACACGCAATGGACATGGGTACGCGTCCTCGACATGAATTCATTCGTCTCGCCGAATATGTTTGGCGCACGTGGTGATGGCGTATCAGACGATACGGCCGCGCTGACGGCGGCCTTTGTAACACCTTACAGCACGGTCTGCCAGCAGGGCGCGACCTATATGACGTCTGACACCGTGCGGATCAAAGACGGTACAGATGCCAGGAAGGTGATTAACCTGAATGGCGCGACAATCAAAGCCAAGGCTGGTCATCTGAAACCCTTCTTCGCCAATAAAACCCCAACAGCAGAAATATATGATTACTTACGTGGCGTAGAAATGTTTGGTGGCAGGCTCTATGGCTGGGTTAAGCGGGAAAGCGTTTATCATCAGGTTTCCTCACATAATGGGTTCGTCGCCGGAAATAAAAGTTATTTTTATCATATGACCGTACGTGGTTTCTGTGATGGTATGGTGTTGATGGGCGAATCTGTTGCCTTCGATGTGAATATTGATGAATGCCGTGATAATTTACTCGTCGTAAAAAATAATGACAATGTGGTCAGTAATATTACCGGCGGCTATTGTCTTGGTGATGGTATTTTGGTGAAGGGCAGTAAAAATATTGTCACTAAAGTCACTATCGCCGGCGCCGGGATCCCCGCAAGTACCTTCGAACCAGGCTATGTTTCCGGTTCCATTATCGCTGTAGGCCAGGATCAACAGTTAGATGGAACAACCAGTGATTGTTATGTCATTGATGTCAAATGCGGAGTGTGGGGCGGTGGCGGTGTTATCGTTGCCGGCGTAAATAATTTTTGTGAAAATATTGAAGCCGGCGACTGTTATTACCTTGAACAAACCAATGCTTCCGCGATCTTGAATGGGGCACCGGCAGTGTATACTGGCGGCAAAAAACATCGGGTCAATAATGTTACTGTGGGCCACTGTATTCGAGGGATTGAGGTACATTCCGGTTCAGAAGGCACTTTCATTGATAATATTTCCATTGCGTCATGCCGTGTTCATCCGGGGTTAAGCGCATCGGGTGTTCAGTCGGATAGCCGTGTCGGCAAAGTAACCTTTGGACGTCTGATCGGTAATAAGGCTCTAGATATTGATATGAGCGGGCTGGCTATCGATAAAATTACGGTTAATGAATATGCCAGTGCCTTTGGCAACGGTGGAAGCCTCTGCTCCATTGCAAAACCAGCGACAATCGGCAGTTTGGTTTTTAACAGCCCGTTGGCAAATAACATTATGCCGGTAGTGCTGATGAGTGCTAACGCCTCCATTGAAAATCTGGAGGTGAATAACAGCAAGGCCGTTTGCTTGCAAACTACAGCTGCCGTTACTCTGTTGCCGCAGAATCTGACTATTCAACAAACGTCTGATGCCATCGATTCTGCAGTTAAATTATTTGGTGAGGGTGAATCTCACGTTAAAACCTGGCAGATAAAAGGAAATACAACGGTTCTGCCGAGTATTCGAGGTACGGACGCACAATTAACCCTCGATCACTACCCTGCGGACAGTCTGCCGTGGAACGTGAAGTATCCGGATAAGTCGAAAGTCATTATTCTCGACTCAACATTGATCTCATAAGACTCAACATTGATCTCATAATAAGACAAGCCGGGGGAACCCGGCTTGATTCGTTAATGCACTTGTTGCGGCAACGCACGGATCACCAGGGTGACGCCCTCGACGGCGATAACTTCCACTTCGGTTCCTATCGCCAGATCTTCACTGGCCTGCGCGCGCCAACTGCTGTCGCCGATGTTAATGCGGCCCATGCCGTTGTGCATGGCTTCGGTCAGCGTTGCGCGGGTGCCGATCAACTGGCGGTTGCGCTGGTTCAGCACTTGCGAACCGCTGGTTGCCGCCGCCGGCCGCTGGCGCAGCCAGTACCACCACAGATAGGCCACGACAATGGTCAGGACGGCAAAAATCACCCCCTGCCACTCCCAGGCCAGCTGTGGCAGCAGCCAGACCATCGCGCCGACCACCACCGCCGACACGCCGCTCCATAACAGGTAACCGCTGGCGCCGAGCATCTCGGCAGCCAGCAGCAGCCCGCCAAGGGAAAGCCAGAGCCAGTGCGGGTTTGCTGCAATTTGTTCGAGCATGATTACTTGCCTTTGTTGTCTTTCAACAGTTCGGCAATGCCACCAATTGAACCAAGCAGGCTGCTGGCATCCAGCGGCATCATGATGACTTTACTGTTGTTGGCGGAGCCGATCTTTTGCAGCGCATCGGTGTATTTCTGCGCCACAAAATAGTTCACCGCCTGGATATTACCGCTGGCGATAGCGTCGGAAACCAGTTGAGTGGCTCGCGCCTCCGCTTCAGCGGCACGTTCACGCGCTTCGGCCTGCAGGAATGCCGACTGGCGTTCCCCCTCCGCCTTGAGGATTTGCGACTGCTTGTCACCTTCGGCACGCAGGATGGCCGCCTGACGTACGCCTTCGGCCTCCAGAATGTCCGCACGCTTGGTTCGTTCGGCCTTCATCTGGGCGTTCATTGCCGAGATCAGCTCTGCCGGCGGACGTACATCACGGATCTCGATACGGGTGATCTTGACGCCCCACGGGTTGGTGGCTTCGTCGACGATATGCAGCAGGCGGCTGTTGATGCTGTCGCGCTGCGACAGGATTTCGTCCAGCTCCATTGAGCCGAGCACGGTACGGAAGTTGGTCATGGTCAGGTTGACGATCGCCCGCTCAAGGTTGCTGACCTCGTAAGCGGCGCGCGCCGGATCGACCACCTGGATAAAGCACACCGCATCGATGGCCACGTTGGCGTTATCGCGCGAGATGATTTCCTGCGAGGGAATATCCAGAACCTGTTCCATCATATTGATTTTTCTGCCGATGCGATCCATAAAGGGCACGACCAGATTCAAACCGGGCATCAGCGTTTTGGTATAGCGGCCGAAGCGTTCCACCGTCCATTGGAACCCTTGCGGTACAATTTTGACGCCGGCGAAGACGATGATCAGCGCGACGACAATCACGATGGGGATAAGGGTAAACATGGCAAACCTCCTGTCAGACATATGTAAGAAGATTTTACGCCAGAGCGGGGGGAAAGCCTAATATCCCCGTCTTTTCAGGAGATAAATCAGCATAAGGGATCGATAACATTCCAAATTGGCATGTTTCCAATAATTTTAATTCATTTCATGACGTTGTCTACCTTGGCTAGAGTGGAACCTGTCGCTGCGCTTATCTTCAAACTTTTGTCATTTCTATTTGCGACTATGCTTTTTGAAGTGACATCTTGCGCCAAGGATCGTTATGGACTCAATCAGTGTCGATGAACTCGCCCAGAAAAAAGATCGCTGGTATCTCATCGTGGAAGAAATGTTGGCTGCGGCCGGCATTACCATCAACGGGAATAATGCATTTGATCTTCAGGTGCACAATCCGGGCTTATTTAAACGCATTCTGCAGGAAGGCTCGCTCGGGTTTGGCGAAAGCTATATGGACGGCTGGTGGGATTGCGAAAGACTGGATGCGTTATTTACCCGCATCCTGCATTTCGGCGTTGATGAACGCCTGCCCAAAAGCCTGGCGGACATTACGCGGATCGCCTGTGCGCGGCTGTTTAACCGGCAATCGCGCAAACGCGCCTGGCAGGTAGGGAAAGAGCATTACGACATCGGCAACGATCTGTTTCGTGCGATGCTCGATTCCTATATGCAATATTCCTGCGGTTACTGGAAGGATGCTGAAACGCTGGAACAGGCGCAACTGGCCAAGCTGAAAATGATCTGCGAGAAGCTGCAACTGAAACCGGGCATGTCGCTGCTGGACATCGGCTGTGGCTGGGGCGGGCTGGCACAGTATGCGGCGGAAAACTACGGCGTATCGGTGTACGGCGTGACCATTTCCGCCGAGCAGCAAAAGCTGGCGCAGGAGCGCTGTCAGGGGCTGGACGTGGAGATCCTGCTGCAGGATTACCGCGATTTGAACCGCCAGTTTGACCGCATTGTTTCCGTCGGCATGTTTGAACATGTCGGGCCGAAAAACTACGACACCTATTTCAGTGTCGCGGCGCGTAATCTGAAGCCCGATGGTCTGTTCCTGCTGCACACCATTGGCGCCAACCAAACCAATCTCCATGTCGATGCCTGGATTGATAAATACATCTTCCCCAACGGCTGTCTGCCCTCGGTGCGCCACATCGCCGAAGCCAGCGAAAAGCGTTTTGTGATGGAGGATTGGCACAATATCGGCGCCGATTACGATCGCACGCTGATGGCCTGGTATGAGAATTTCAAACGGGCGTGGCCGGCGTTGTCAGAAAATTACTCTGAACGTTTCGAGCGGATGTTCACTTATTACCTGAATGCCTGCGCCGGCGCGTTCCGTTCGCGCGATATTCAGCTGTGGCAAGTGTTGTTCAGTCCGAAAGGCGTTGAAGGTGGGGTGCGGGTTTACCGCTAAATCCCCGTCATATTTCATGCTGCATCTGTGTTGGCTGCGTTTGGCGCCCCAGTCACTGACTTGAGTAAGCTCCTGGGGACTTGCACACTTGCCGCCAACACAGATGCGGCTGGAAAGACGAAGGGTATTTAGTAGAGCAGAGAGTACAGCTGACGACGGTATTTAGCCGCTAATGCGTCACCGGTGCCCAGTGCGGCCAGAATATCCATCAGCGTCTTGCGCGCGCTGCCGTTGGCGGCGGCCAGATCTTTCTTCAAATGCCCCATCAGCAGTTCCAGCGCTTCTTCGTTGCGTCCCACCTGATGCAATTGCAGCGCCAGTTGCACGGCCAAATCGACGTTCTCCGGCTGTTGTTGCACCTGTTGCTGCAACAGCTGGATTTCCGGGGTGTCGGCCGCCTGCTTCAGCAATTCAATTTGTGCCACCAGGCCCTGATAACGGGTATCGCGATCCTGTAAAGGAATAGTCGCCAGCACCGTTTCGGCCTCTTCAGTGCGATTCAGCGCGATCTGGGTTTCTGCCAGCGTCAGGCCGATATCACTGCGTTGCTGGCTGGCTTGCCAGGCGTCTTTCAACAGCGGCAGCGCTTCAGCCGCGTTGCCTTCGGCCAGCAGGTCGGTTGCCTGTGCCAGTTTCAGATCTTCTGCCTTCGGCAGGAAGCGCTGCAGGAATTCGCGGATGACCTCTTCCGGCTGCGGGCCCTGGAAGCCGTCGACCGGTTGGCCGTCTTTGAACAGGTAAACCGTAGGGAGGGAGCGTAGCCCGAACTGTGCGGCGATCGCTTGTTCTACGTCGCAGTCCACTTTGGCCAACACGAACTGACCGGCATATTCCGCCGCCAGCTTATCCAGGATCGGGGTGAGCTGCAGGCAGTGTTGGCTGCGATCTGACCAGAAGTAGAACAGCACCGGCAGGGACATCGATTGTTCCAGCGTTTGGTGCAGGTTTGTTTCGTTAATATCAACAACAGCTTGAGCTAGCATGTGATTCTCTCTCTGATCTTGCGGAGCCATTGGCTCTTAAATGGGGGCGGGGCGACATTCTTCAACCCCGGCACCCAAATTAACCGTTGCTGCGCAGCAGCCAGTCCAGGCAGCGGCCGGGCAGAATGCGGCGCAATACGCTCAGCGCGTGCGCCAGCAGGGTCACCGGATAGCGCAGCCTGGCGCGCGGGTTTTCCAGCGCGTGGCGTAGCTTGGGCAAAATGGCCTCCGGCGGCAGCGTCAAGCGTTTGGCGATGCCGGGGTTATGCACCGGATTATCGCTCTGCGCCTGGTTCACGTTCTGGGTAAAGTGGGTCGAAATCGGGCCGGGTTCAATCAGGCTGACCTGAATGCCGGTGCCGTGCAGCTCCATGCGCAGCGCGTCGGACCAGGCTTCCAGCGCAAATTTGCTGGCGGCATAGGCGCCGCGTCCGGCGCTGGAGACCAGCCCCATCACCGAACTGGTTTGAATAATGCGCCCTTCGCCGTGCGGCAGCATCGCCGGCAACAGCAACTGGGTCAACTGGTGGGTGCCAAACAGGTTGGTGGAGAATTGCCGCTCCAGCTGTTGACGGGAAATGCTGCTCAGCGGGCCGTACACGCCGAAGCCGCCATTGTTGAACAGGCCATACAGCCGGCCGCCGGTCAGCGCGATCACCTGCGCCGCGGCGCGTTCGACACTGTCGCTGTCGTCCAGATCCAACTCAATGCCTTCCAGCCCCAGTTGACGCATGTTTTCCACGTCCTGCGGCTTGCGGCAGGCGGCCAGCACCCGGTAGCCGCGATTACGCAGATCTTGCGCTGCAATCAGTCCTATCCCGCTGGAACAGCCGGTTATCAATACCGCTTTTTGCATAACTTTACCTAGTGTACAACCCTATTTAGTTAGACTCATGTTTTACTAGAGGTTCCAGGCGTTCCGCCATCCAGGTGGCGATAAACGGTTGGGCGTCCTTATTGGGATGCAATCCGTCATCCTGCATCCATTCCGCTTTGATCACCACCTGTTCCATGTAGAACGGCAGCAGCGGAATGTTGAATTGCCTGGCAAGCTGCGGATAAATCGCGCTGAAAGCCTCGGTATAGCGGCGGCCATAGTTGGGCGGAATGTGGATTTGCATCAGCAGCGGCTGCGCACCGGCCTGCTGCACCAGGGTAATGATCTGGCTGAGATCGCGTTGTACGTCCTGCGCCGGAAAACCGCGCAGGCCGTCGTTGGCGCCCAGTTCGATCAGCACCCAGCGCGGTTGGTGTTGTTTCAGCAGGGCGGGCAAGCGCGCCAGCCCTTGTGCGGCGGTGTCGCCGCTGATGCTGGCGTTCACCAACTGCGGATCGCCCGGTTTTTTCTGCCATTGGTCGGCCAGCAGCGTCGGCCAGGCCTGCGCCACCGGCAAGCGGTAACCGGCGCTTAAACTGTCGCCTAAAATCAATAAGGTATCGGCGGCGACAGCGCGTAAACTGAATAATCCCAACAGCAAAAGGAAGGGAAGATGCCAGCGGAAAACGTTCTTGAAGTTCATCATCTTAGTAAACACGTTGGTCAGGGTGAGCATCAGCTCTCCATCCTTACCGGAGTCGAGCTGGTTGTCAAACCCGCACAGACAATTGCCCTGATTGGCGAATCCGGCTCGGGCAAATCGACGCTGCTGGGGATCCTCGCCGGGTTGGACGACGGCAGTGAAGGGGACGTGCATTTGTTGGGGGAATCGCTGACCGCGCTGGACGAAGAAGGGCGCGCGGCCCTGCGCGCCAAAAACGTCGGCTTTGTATTTCAGTCATTCATGCTGGTGCCGACGCTTAACGCGCTGGAGAATGTGCAACTGCCGGCGCTGCTGCGCGGTGAGAGCGACAGGCAGAGCCGCGAGCAGGCGGTCCAATTGTTGGAGCAGTTGGGGCTGGGCAAACGGCTCGATCACCTGCCGGCGCAACTATCGGGCGGCGAGCAGCAGCGGGTCGCGTTGGCGCGTGCGTTCAGCGGCCGGCCGCGGGTGCTGTTTGCCGATGAACCGACCGGTAACCTCGATCGCCAGACTGGCGAACGCATCGCCGATTTACTGTTCTCCCTCAACCGCGATTTCGCCACCACCCTGATCCTGGTCACCCATGACGAAACCCTGGCGGCGCGCTGCCAGCGGCGGCTGCGCCTGCGTGAAGGCAAGCTGTGGGAGGAAGCATGATCTGGCGTTGGTTTTGGCGGGAATGGCGTTCGCCGTCACTGCTGATCGTTTGGCTGGCGCTGACGCTGTCAATGGCCTGCGTACTGGCGCTGGGGAGCATCAGCGATCGCATGGACAAGGGGCTGAGCCAGCAAAGCCGTGATTTTATCGCCGGTGACCGGGTGCTGCGCAGCGCGCGGCCAGTACCGGAAGGCTGGCTGCTGGATGCGCAACAGGAAGGGCTGAAAGTGAGCCGCCAGCTGTCGTTCACCACCATGACCTACGCCGGTGACCGGCCACAGTTGGCGGACGTGAAGGCCACCGATCTGGCTTATCCGCTGTACGGCAAGCTGGAGACGCGCCCGCCCAACGTCAAGCTTGCTCCGGGGTCGGTACTGGTGGCGCCGCGTTTGCTGGCGTTGCTGAATGTGAAAGTGGGGGACTCGCTGGACGTGGGCGACACCCGCCTGCGCATTGCCGGTGAAATCCTTCAGGAGCCGGACTCCGGCTTCAATCCGTTCCAGACTGCGCCGCGCATCATGATCAACCTGGCGGATGTGGATAAAACCGGGGCGGTGCAACCGGGTAGCCGCCTGAGCTACCGCTATATGTTCGCCGGTTCGCCGGAGGACATTCAGCGTTACGAAACGCGCCTGACGCCGCAACTCCAGCCCGACCAGCGTTGGTTTGGGTTGCAGGAGTCCGGCAGCGCGCTGGGCAAATCGCTGCAACGATCGCAGCAGTTCCTGTTGCTGTCGGCATTGCTGACCTTGCTGCTGTCGATTGCCGCCGTGGCGGTGGCCATGAGCCACTATTGCCGCAGCCGTTATGATCTGATTGCGGTGCTGAAAACGCTGGGTGCCGGTCGCAACGCCTTGCGCAAGCTGATTGTCGGCCAGTGGCTGGCGGTCATTTTGCTGGCGGCAGCGTGCGGGGGGATTATCGGCCTGGGGTTTGAAGCGGTGCTTATTCGGCTGCTGGCACCGGTGCTGCCGGCGGAACTGCCAGCCGCCGGTGCCTGGCCGTGGTTGTGGGCAGTCGGTGCTTTGCTGATGATTTCGCTGCTGGTGGGGCTGCGGCCGTACCGGCAGTTGCTGGCGACCCAACCGCTGCGGGTATTGCGCCGTGACGTGGTGGCCAACGTTTGGCCGCTGCGCTATTTCCTGCCGGTAACGGCGGTGATTGTGGTGGCGCTGCTGACTGCATTGATGGGGGCCAGTACGCTGCTGTGGTCGATTCTCGCCGGTATTCTGGTGTTGGCGCTGCTGTTGGGGGCTATCGGCTGGGGCAGCCTGCTGCTGCTGCGCCGCATTACGCTGAAGAATCTGGCGCTGCGGTTGGCGGTCAATCGTCTGCTGCATCAGCCCTGGGTAACGGTCAGCCAACTGGCGGCGTTTTCGCTGTCGTTTATGCTGCTGGCGCTGTTACTGGTGCTGCGTGGCGATCTGCTCGACCGCTGGCAACAGCAACTGCCACCGGACAGCCCGAACTACTTCCTGCTGAACCTGACCGAAGCGCAAGTGCCGCAGGTGAAAACCTTCCTGCAGCAGCATCAGGTCAAGCCGGAAACGTATTACCCGATTGTGCGTGTGCGCCTGACCGAGATTAATCAGCAGGTGGCGACCGAGCGGGTACACGAGGACGATCCGGGCGGCGAGGCGGTTAACCGCGAGCTGAACCTGACCTGGCTGGCGAGCCTGCCGGCGCACAATCCACTACTGGCGGGCAGTTGGCCGCCGAAGGCCGGTGAGGTGTCGATGGATCAGGGCATTGCCGGGCGGCTCAAGGTTAAGCTGGGCGACACGCTGACCTTCAGCGGCGATACCCAGTCGTTCAGCGCCAAGGTCACCAGCCTGCGGCAGGTGGACTGGGAAAGCCTGAAGCCGAACTTTTACTTCATCTTCCCGCCGGGTGCGCTGGACGGTCAACCGCAGACCTGGCTTACCAGCTTCCGCTATGACGGAGACGGCCAGATGCTGACCCAGCTCAACCGGCAATTCCCGACGCTCAGCCTGTTGGACATCGGGTCAATCCTGAAACAGGTCGGCGGGGTGCTGCAACAGGTCAGCCGCGCGCTGGAGGTGATGGTGGTGCTGGTGGTGATTTGCGGTGGCTTGTTGCTGATGGCGCAGGTGCAGGTGGGCATGCGGCAGCGTCGCCAGGAGCTGGTGGTGTATCGCACCTTGGGCGCAGGCAAACGTCTGTTGCGCAGCACGCTGTGGTGCGAGTTTGCGCTGCTTGGGCTGGTGGCGGGCATCGCGGCGGCGGTGGGGGCGGAAGCGGCGCTATGGTTGCTGCAAAGCCAGGTATTCGATTTCCCGTGGGCGCCCACGCCGGTGCTGTGGTGGGCATTGCCGTTGCTCAGTGCGCTGTTGTTGTCCCTGTGTGGCGGCTGGCTGGGCGTGCGGCTGTTGCGCGGCCAGGCATTGTTCCGCAGTTACGACGGTTAAACCGCTGCAAAGTCGGCCCGGCCCCCTGTTATCGGGAGCCGGGCCGATACCTTTTGTATTGAAATCCCACAGATTCCCCTTCATGACCGCCTGCCTGGAAAATGCCTTTTTCCTCCCGCCTTGATCCTTCGTTGAGTATGCAACCTAAGTGAAATCGATTACAAATAAATGGCTGTTGTTCAAGATTAATATTGAAGTCTGATAAGCAGTGTTTTTTATCTTGAGATTGCTAGCAAGCGATATGAGTTTATTTGTGAATATAATCAATGTTATGTGTTTGATTTTTCGCGCCGATACGTTAGTGTGCAAAAATTGAAATAATGTAATCGTTTCCACTAGTGTGATCTCACTCACTTACCGCCTGCGGATTGCCTCCTATCATGACGGCTAACTGATTCAATGTTATCTACTGGAGGCTGTATGAGTGTTACCGTCAAAATTGCGTCGGCTGATAAAAGCCAGACGAATGCCGGTATGACTTTTTTCGTCTGTTTTCTGGCTGCGTTAGCTGGGTTGCTGTTTGGTCTGGATATCGGCGTGATTGCGGGCGCTTTGCCGTTTATTGCCGACTCTTTTCACATCACCAGCTCCCAACAGGAGTGGGTGGTCAGCTCGATGATGTTCGGCGCGGCGGTCGGCGCCGTGGGCAGCGGTTGGATGAATTTCCGCATCGGGCGCAAATACAGCCTAATGATCGGCGCGATCCTGTTCGTGGCGGGGTCGTTATGTTCCGCAGCGGCGCCCAATGTGGACATATTGATACTTTCGCGCATTCTGCTGGGGCTGGCGGTGGGCATCGCTTCCTATACCGCGCCGATTTACCTGTCTGAAATCGCGCCGGAAAAAATTCGCGGCAGCATGATCTCGATGTATCAATTGATGATCACCATCGGGATTTTGGCTGCCTACCTGTCTGATACGGCGTTCAGTTACACCGGCGCCTGGCGCTGGATGCTGGGGGTTATCACCATTCCAGCCGGCTTGCTGCTGGTTGGCGTGTTCTTCCTGCCGGACAGCCCGCGCTGGCTGGCCTCGCGCAATCGCCATGAACAGGCGCGTCAGGTGCTGGAAAAGCTGCGCGACAGCAGCGCCCAGGCGCAGCATGAATTGAACGAAATCCGTGAAAGCCTCAAGCTGAAGCAGAGTGGCTGGGCACTGTTCAAGGATAATAAAAATTTCCGCCGCGCCGTTTTCCTCGGCATTCTGTTGCAGGTTATGCAGCAGTTTACCGGCATGAACGTCACTATGTATTACGCGCCGAAGATTTTTGGCCTGGCGGGTTTTGCCAGTACCGAACAGCAGATGTGGGGCACGGTGATTGTCGGGTTGGTTAACGTGCTGGCCACCTTTATCGCCATTGGGTTGGTGGATCGCTGGGGTCGCAAACCGACGCTGATCCTCGGTTTTATCGTGATGGCGGTGGGCATGGGCGCACTGGGAACAATGATGAGTATCGGCATGAGCTCACCGGCGACGCAATATTTCGCCGTCATCATGTTGTTGATGTTTATTGTCGGTTTCGCCATGAGCGCCGGCCCGTTGATTTGGGTGCTGTGTTCAGAGATCCAGCCGCTGAAGGGCCGTGATTTTGGCATCACCTGTTCCACCGCCACCAACTGGATCGCCAACATGATCGTCGGGGCGACTTTCCTGACCATGCTCAATTCGCTGGGCAGCGCCTATACCTTTTGGGTCTACGCGGCGCTCAACGTAGTGTTTATCTTTATTACGCTGGCGTTGATCCCTGAGACCAAAAATATCTCTCTGGAACATATCGAACGCAATCTGATGGCCGGCAAGCCATTACGCAACATCGGTACGCGCTAGTCGGCTGGCTGCGCGCATGAAACAGACTTAGGCATCGGGTGTTAGCGCCCGATGCTGATGAAAGGGGAGCATGATGGCGATTTTAGTGACCGGCGGCGCCGGATACATAGGTTCACATGCGGTACTGGCGCTGTTGGAGCGCGGTGAAGAGGTGGTGGTGTTGGATAATTTGATCAACGCCTCCGAAGAGTCTTTACGCCGTGCAGAGCAACTGACCGGTAAAGCGGCGGTGTTCTATCAGGGGGATGTGCGGGACGCGGCGTGCCTGAGCCGGATCTTCGGCGAGTACCAGATCGCTTCGGTGATCCATTTCGCCGGCCTGAAAGCGGTGGGAGAATCCACCCGCAAACCGCTGGAATACTACCAGAACAACGTAGCGGGCACGCTGGTATTGCTGGAAGCCATGCGCGACGCCGGGGTTCATCAGTTTATCTTCAGCTCTTCGGCGACGGTGTACGGCGAAGATGCGCCGGTACCTTACCGGGAGGACATGCCGATTGGCGGCACGACCAGCCCTTACGGCACCTCCAAGTGGATGGTGGAGCAGATCCTGCAGGATTTCGCCAAGGCTGAACCGGCCTTTTCCATTGTTTCTCTGCGCTACTTCAACCCGGTGGGCGCCCATGAGTCTGGATTGATGGGGGAAGACCCCAGCGGCATCCCGAATAATCTGTTGCCTTATATTGCTCAGGTGGCCGTCGGTAAACGGGAGTATCTGAGCGTGTTCGGCGGGGACTATCCCACCAAAGACGGAACCGGCGTGCGCGATTACATTCACGTGATGGATCTTGCGCAGGGTCACCTGGCGGCGATGGATCACCTAAAGCAGATCGCCGGTTTTAAAGCTTATAACCTGGGGTCCGGGGTGGGGCATTCGGTGCTGGAGATGGTGCATGCGTTTGAGAAAGCTGCCGGCGTTGCCGTGCCTTATCAGATTTTACCGCGCCGTGCCGGGGATTTGCCCGCTTTCTGGGCCGATGTCAGCCTGGCTAAACGCGACCTGGGCTGGGAAGTGCAGCGCGGACTCGATGCGATGATGCGCGATACCTGGAACTGGCAAAGCAAAAATCCGCAGGGCTATACCCGATAGTTTTTCATTGGCAGTAAAAAAGGGTTCAGCCTGGCTGAACCCTTTGATTTTGTTGCGGAGTAAACCTTAAGTCAGCTTTTGCTGCGCCCAGGCCAGGCCGCTCTGGTATTCGGCCGGCAGCAGCGGTGCCAGTGCGTGCAATGCCTGTTGCAGCGCGGCGGCGCTCGGATCGTTCAGGTTGAGGTGGCCGACCTTGCGGCCTTCGCGCACCTCTTTCTCATACCAGTGCAAATGCACCAACGGCAGCGCCAGCCACTGTTGATTCACGGCGGTGCCGATCAGATTGACCATCACTGACGGCGTGCTCACTACCGGTTTCGGCAGCGGCAGGGCGAGAATAGCGCGCAGATGCAGTTCGAACTGGCTGATGGAGGCGCCGTTTTGCGTCCAGTGGCCGCTGTTGTGCACCCGTGGTGCCAGCTCGTTAATCAGCAGGCTGTCGCCAACGATAAAGCACTCCATCGCCATCACGCCGACGTAGTTCAGCTCGTCGAGGATCGCCGCCAGCATCTGCTCAGCTTGCCGTTGCAGGGCGGGGTCAGGCTGCGGCAGCGCCACGCTGGTGCGCAGAATGCCTTCTTCATGCAGGTTATGGGTCAGCGGATAGAACACCGACTTGCCGTCGTGCCCGCGCGCGCCCACCAGCGAAACCTCGCCGGAAAAGTTAATCCCCTGCTCGACGATGCACTCGCCGTAGGCATCCGCTGGCAGTTCCGCTTCCTGGCCCGGGCGCAAGCGCCATTGACCGCGGCCGTCGTAACCGCCAACGCGACGTTTGACGATCGCCAGTTCACCGAGGGTGGCGAACACCTGCGGCCACTCGGCGGCATCGGCCAGCAATTGCCACGGCGCGGTGGTCAGGCCGAGCTGATCGAGCAGCTGTTTTTGCGTCAGGCGGTCGGCCAGACGGGGGAAAATATCGCGATTGACGAAGCTGTTATGGGTTGCCAGTTCACGCGTCAGCGCGGTTTCCGGCCAGCGTTCGATTTCGGCGGTGATCACGCTGTTTTGATAGGGTACCGCTTCCGGTTCGGCGTCGATGCCGACCGGGTAAACGGCGATGCCCAGCGGTTCACCGGCCTGGCGCAGCATGCGCCCCAGTTGGCCGTTGCCCAGTACGCAAACCGGCTTCATGCTTCCTCCCGCGGATCCGGGTTGTTCAGCACGTCTTCGGTTTGCGCCTGGCGCCAGTCGGCCAGACGTTGCGCCAGCGCGGTGTCGTGCAGCGCCAGAATTTGCGCTGCCAGCAGCGCGGCGTTGGCCGCACCGGCTTTGCCGATCGCCAGGGTACCGACCGGAATGCCGCGTGGCATTTGCACGATAGAATACAGGCTGTCTACACCGCTCAGCGCGGCGCTTTGTACCGGAACACCCAGCACCGGAACCAGCGTTTTCGCCGCCAGCATACCCGGCAGGTGCGCAGCACCGCCCGCACCGGCAATGATCACGTCAAAGCCGTTGGCACCGGCCTGTTCGGCGAAACTGAACAGCTTGTCTGGCGTGCGATGAGCGGAAACGACTTCGACATGGAACGGGACATCGAGTTGGGTCAGGATTTCGGCCGCGAACTGCATGGTGGCCCAGTCACTTTTCGATCCCATTACAATTGCGATTTTAACCCCAGCGTTGGTGGCTGAAGCGGCGTTGGCTCCCATGGGTGTAAGGCTCCTGTAAGTGTACAAACGACGGCCGGTTGCCTGCGGCGGGAGGCCGAATGAGGGCGCAGATCATACCATGAGCGCACGGCGAGGAAAACGGTTGCGTCGCCGGTTTTCACCGTCGAAAACGCGAATTTTTTCACTCGCGTGGCAAGTCAGGGGGTTAGAAAGGGAATTGGATCAGTTCGACGGCGTCGGCGCTGACTTTGATCATCGAACCTTCAGCGTGCCAGGCGCCCAATACCACGCGCTGAGCCTTGCCGTTGCTCAATTCCAGCTCATGCACCGCCGGGCGGTGGGTGTGGCCGTGGATCATCCAGTGCACGTTATGGCTCAGCATCGCCTGCTCAACCGCCTGTGGGTTGACGTCCATAATGGCTTGCGATTTGCCCTGATTGCTCTGCCGGCTGCGAGCGCGCATCTTGGCGGCGATCTTCAGGCGCCAGCGCAGTGGCATGGCCAAAAACAGCTTCTGGATTAACGGATTGTGCACCTTGCGGCGGAACCGCTGGTAAGCCTGATCGTCGGTACACAGCGTGTCGCCGTGCAGGATCAGGATTTTGCGGCCGTACAGCTCCAGCACTTTTTCTTCCGGCAGCAGATGCATGCCGCTGGCGCGGGCAAAGCGCTTGCCGAGCAGGAAATCGCGGTTGCCGTGGATAAAGTAGCAGGGCACGCCGGCTTGTTGCAGCGTCTTCAGCGCGGCGGCAATCTCCGCGTGCAAGGGTTCGGGATCGTCATCGCCGATCCAGGCTTCGAACAGATCGCCAAGAATGTACAGGGCTTCGGCGTGGGGAGCATCGTGCCGCAAAAAACGCAGAAAACCGGCAGTGATTGCCGGTTCCTGTGCGCATAAGTGCAGATCCGCGATGAACAGCGTGTTCATGCAGCCGCGATTACTCGCCGACGGTAACGCTGGTGACGATCACGTCTTCTACCGGAACGTCCTGGTGCATGCCGCTGCGGCCAGTTTTCACGGCTTTGATCTTGTTGACCACGTCCATGCCTTCAACCACTTCGGCAAATACGCAGTAACCCCAGCCTTGCGCGTTCTCAGCGCGGAAGTTCAGGAAGTCGTTGTCAGCCACGTTGATGAAGAACTGAGCGGTAGCGGAGTGCGGATCGTTGGTACGCGCCATCGCCAGGGTGCCCACGGTGTTTTTCAGACCGTTGTTGGCTTCGTTCTTGATGGTCGCTTTGGTGTCTTTCTGGTTCATGCCTGGCTCAAAACCGCCGCCCTGAATCATGAAACCATTGATAACACGGTGGAAGATAGTGTTGTCGTAGAAACCTGCACGGCAGTAGTTCAGGAAGTTTTCAACGGTAACCGGCGCTTTGTCAGCAAAGGTATTGATAACGATGTCGCCGTGATTAGTGTGGAAAGTAACCATAGTTTTAGTCCTAACAAGATGAAGTGAGACGTCACGTAGAGCGAGTGAACATTCAGACCGACCTTATAACATATCTCTTTTAACGAGTCAGCAGCGGCTAAACCGCGCAGGCTCTGTGGTAAATCGGGTGTTGTTATATTATAACAATTATGGCAGGCGCTGATTTTTCACCGATTTGTGCAACCCGGCGCAGCAAAGCGCGGGCTTAACCTTGCATTAGATCAGGCTTCGGGTTTCAATACGTTGCTGGATGAACAGCCTAATTATCATTTTTGTTATCACGCACACCACGGAATGTCCCGATGCTAAAGATTTTTAATACCATGAGTCGTCAAAAAGAGGAATTCAAACCCATTCATGCCGGCAAAGTGGGCATGTACGTGTGCGGGGTAACCATCTATGACCTGTGTCATATCGGCCACGGGCGTACCTTTGTCGCTTTCGACGTGGTGGCGCGTTACCTGCGTTTTCTCGGCTATTCGCTGAACTATGTGCGCAATGTGACTGACGTTGACGACAAAATTATCCGCCGCGCGACAGAAAACGGCGAAAGCTGCGATCAACTGACCGCACGCATGCTGGCGGAGATGCACGCGGACTTCGATTCGCTGCTGATCGAACGCCCGGATCAAGAGCCGCGCGCCACCCAGCATATCGCCGAGATCATCGAGATCACCCAACGCCTGATCGATCGCGATCACGCCTACGTAGCCAGCAATGGCGACGTGATGTTCTCGATTGATAGCGATCCGCAATACGGCCTGCTGTCACGCCAGGATCTGGATCAGTTGCAGGCCGGCGCGCGCGTTGAGATTGACGACGTGAAGCGCAACCCGATGGACTTCGTGTTGTGGAAGATGTCCAAACCGGGCGAACCGAGCTGGCAATCGCCGTGGGGTGCGGGCCGCCCAGGCTGGCACATTGAATGTTCCGCCATGAACTGCAAGCAGCTCGGCACCCATTTCGACATCCACGGTGGCGGTTCGGATCTGATGTTCCCGCATCACGAGAACGAGATTGCCCAGTCCAGCTGCGCCCACGACGGCCCGTACGTCAACTACTGGATGCACTCCGGCATGGTGATGATCGACCGCGAGAAGATGTCAAAATCGCTGGATAACTTCTTTACTATCCGCGACGTGCTCGGCCATTACGATGCCGAGACGGTGCGTTACTTCCTGATGTCCGGCCACTATCGCAGCCAGCTGAACTACAGCGAAGAGAACCTCAAGCAGGCGCGCACCGCGCTGGAGCGTTTGTATACTGCATTGCGCGGCACCGACGCCAACGCGCAACCGACCGGCGGCGAAGCCTTCGAAGCCCGCTTCCGCGAAGCGATGGACGACGATTTCAACACCCCGGAAGCCTACTCGGCGCTGTTCGATCTGGCGCGTGACGTTAACCGCCTGAAAGGTGAAGACATGGCGGCGGCCAACGGGTTGGCGGCGGAACTGCGCAAGCTGGCGAAGGTGCTGGGCCTGCTGCAACAGGAGCCGGAACAGTTCCTGCAAAGCGGCGCACAGGCTGACGACGGTGAAGTGGCGGAGATCGAGGCGTTAATCAAACAACGTAACGACGCGCGCAAAGCCAAAGACTGGGCGCTGGCGGATGCCGCTCGCGATCGGTTGAACGAGATGAATATCGTGCTGGAAGACGGCCCGCAGGGGACCACCTGGCGCCGTAAGTAACAGGCGCAGCCGCAAACAAAAAAGGCGCTGATTACCAGCGCCTTTTTCTATGGAGCGGGGCTTACGGCTTAACTACAACCTGGCCGCCGTTAAACTCCACCACCTGATCGGCGACGATTTTGCAGCGTTTGCGCGTTTCGACTTTGCCGTTCACTTTCACCAACCCTTCGGCGATGACTTCTTTGGCGGCACCGCCGCTTTCACACCAGCCCTGGAACTTGAGCAGGTCGCACAGTTCGACGTGCGGGTGACTATCCAGATTAAAAGTTTCCATACTGCCTTACTTATTTAGGTTGAACGTCGTGATATTCCTCGCAGGCCTGCAAGGTATTTTGGATCAGTGTAGCAACGGTCATCGGGCCAACGCCACCCGGAACCGGGGTAATGTAGGCTGCACGCTCACTGGCGGCATCGAAATCCACGTCACCGACCACTTTACCACTTTCCAGACGGTTAATGCCGACATCGACCACGATCGCGCCCGGTTTGATCCAATCGCCCGGAATAAAGCCCGGTTTACCGACCGCCACCACCAGCAGATCGGCGTTTTCAATATGATGACGCAGATTCTTGGTGAAACGGTGGGTCACGGTGGTGGTGCAACCGGCCAGCAGCAGCTCCATACTCATCGGGCGGCCAACGATGTTGGATGCGCCAACCACCACGGCATTCAGGCCGTAGGTGTCGATGTTATAACGCTCGAGCAGGGTGACGATGCCCCGTGGGGTGCAGGGGCGCAGCTTCGGCGCGCGCTGGCACAGGCGACCGACGTTGTACGGGTGGAAACCGTCGACGTCTTTATCAGGATGGATGCGTTCCAGCACTTTGACGTTATCGATGCCGGCCGGCAGCGGCAACTGCACCAGAATGCCGTCGATTTCGCCGTCGGCGTTCAGTTTGTCGATCAGTGCCAGCAGCTCGGCCTCACTGGTGGTGGCAGGCAGATCGTAAGAGCGGGAGAGGAAGCCCACTTCATCACAGGCGCGGCGCTTGCTGGCGACGTAAATCTGTGACGCCGGGTTCACGCCAACCAGCACGACCGCCAGGCCCGGGGCGCGTTTGCCGGCCGCCAGACGTTGTTTAACTTGCTCAGCCACTTCGTTTCTAACCTGCTGCGCAATCGTTTTACCATCAATAATCTTTGCTGCCATCAGTGAGGAAATCCATCAATTAAGAAAAGCGGGGGATGGCGCTATTTTGTCAGAAGCTGAGCGCGCTGTCAGGCGTTGAATCGCGATCGTCGGTGTTTGCTGGTGGGGATTTACGTTTTTTTTATGCCAACGGAATGATCCTCTACGCCTTTTTTACCGGCTGCTGCGTAAGCTGGCATTATTCATACTGCGGTACGGGAGTAAAAATCATGATGGTCATCGCCCGGTTGCACTCATTGCACCACCCGATTGATAGCCAACCGAAACACGTCGGTGAAACGGTGTTCGACTCTTCTTTGCACCCGGCGGATGTGGCGCAGCTGATTGCGTTGCACCAACTCGCCGTACACAAGGCGCAGCCTTCATGGAGAGCGCGGCTGCACGCGTTGTACCGGAGGATGCGAGCATGAGAAAACTCGTGGGCATAGGTTTTATGCTGCTGGCGTGGATGCCGTTGGGCCGCGCCTCGTTAAATGCTGCACCGGTCAGCGCCGCGCTCAGCCAACAGCTAACGGCGGCCTGCAACCTGCTGACGGCGCAACACGCCGACTGGGGGAATATCAACGCGGTGGTGCGTTCGGCCCGCGTTTGCCTGCAACGCCCGGCGGGGCAAGAGCAATCCGAACGCCTTCCCGCCACCGCCGATCGCGGCCTGGCCCAGCGCAGCAGCAGCCTGCTGCCGGATCTCACCCAAGATAAATGAAGGTGCTGGCCCAATGGGCGGCACGGGGGATGGGCGAAAAATCGCCATAAAGCACGGCTGCCGCCGTAACGTCATGAAAAGGCATTGACTCAGTGACCTCTGACCGTATAATCCCAACCCGCAACCCCCGGTTGTCGCATCCCAATGCGCCCTTAGCTCAGTTGGATAGAGCAACGGCCTTCTAAGCCGTAGGTCACAGGTTCGAGCCCTGTAGGGCGTACCATTAAATTTCAATGAATTACCTCTGCTCTCCAACAACTACATTTTCCAAAAGTGCCAGATTAGTGACATTGCCCGCCAAGACTTCGTCAATTTTTCTCGCATGTTCGGTTAAGTGGGAAGGGGAAAGGTGAGCGTAACGCTGAACCATCTCTATGCTCTCCCAATCTCCCATTTCTTGCAGTGCTGACAGTGGTACTCCCGCCTGAACCAACCAGCTTGCCCAGGTATGTTTCAGATCGTGAAATCGGAAATCAGTAATGCCAGCGCGACGCTTTCCTGTATTCCAGGCTGAGTTATCGTCAACGCGCATTTTCCTGACGGCTGGTGTCATACCTCCGCCGGGACGTTTTCGCGCCGTCGTATGCACAAACACATACCGGGAATGACGACCAATCTGATCCCTCAGCGTTTTGCAGGCGGTACCCCGGCTTTAGCCTCGCGGAGAATACTGATGATCTGTTGGTCGGAAAAACGCTTCTTCATGGGGATGTCCTCATGTGGCTTATGAAGACATGGCTAATATCGGGGTGTACTAATCAACGGGGGGCAGGTCAGCTTCATATCAGCCCATTCTTTACTGATAACCCGCAAAACATGATTATTCACATCGAAATCAAAAGCGACGATATCAATGAAGGGGCGAACTAATGTCGCCCCTGATAACCATGGCTAGTAAGGAACTGACGCCCTTCTATACACAACTTGCGTTATATGAATCAGTTATGTCAGCGCAAAGAAATATTGTCTTACTCTGGTTAGCCTATTTTTTAACAGATCGGCAGATTTGCTGAGTTATAAACATTGCTGCTCTGTCCAGCGCAAAATCTGCTTCTTCCAGTTTTCCTGTAAATGCCTGGAATACATGGGGCACATCAGCGGTCACATCAAGAATAACATCCACCTCGGCATCCCGGGCCCTTTTTGCCATCCGGGTGGAGTCATCAAGCAGCAGTTCATTAGTTCCCACCTGGAGCAACATTGGCGGAAAACCATGCAGATCTGCATACAGGACCGGAGAAAGTAGCTCCTGATGTGGGTCACTCTGACCGATATACATACTGAAAAAACCATTTGGGTTACGGAATTCAGCTTTCGTGAAGAAAGGGTCGATCCCGTCTTTGGTATCCACACTCTCCCCTGAGCGCGTGGCATCAAAACCCGCTGAGAACGTGACCAGTGCGCCAGGTAGTGGCAGTCCCTGCTTGCGGGCATTCAGGCAGGTGGTGACACATAGTCCCCCCCCGGCGGAGTCACCGGCAAAGACGATGGATTTTGGGTTGATACCCTGCTCCAGTAATTCACGGTACGCGGCAGTACAGTCCTCAAGCCCTGCCGGGAATGGGTTTTCCGGGGCTAGACGATAATCAAGTGAATAAGCCGTCAGCCCCGTTCTGACAACCAGGCTGGACGTCAGGGACATAGCCGTTTCCGGCGATCCTATAGAGCCTGAGCCCCCGTGGAAATAGAGGATAATCCCTTCTTTTTTTTGTTCACAGGCTTCAATGACAAGTGTGCGCTGACTGCCGAGTTGCGTTGTTGTCATGGTGGTACCTTCAGGTACCTGCATCGTTCCCATCAAGGCCGCGAATCCGGCCCTGATTTGTTCAATGCTGCGCGCCGTGTCCGCATTCGGATTGGGTAGACCAAATTTAGCGTTCAGTTTTTTACGTTGCTCACGGCTCATTAGCGTGGTCTCACAATTCAGGTATCAGTGCTGATTGTAGTGCTGCAGCACAGACGCCACTTTTTAGATTGCCAGGAAGATATATGGATTGAGACTTCAATGTAAACCTCTGACGGGTAATGTGTATAATATTAATTATCTGAATTTCAATATCATAAATGTATTACCAGTTTAAGGCGTTCATTATTCTTAAGTGCAGCGATAGCTGCTCCCCTGTTTTGCTGATAACAGAAGTCATGGCGCTCACGGTAAAGGAACAGTCACCACTGCGGCAGGCTGCGGCAATTTTAAGTTCAAGATGCGGTGACTTGTCTGCAACCCACCGGAAAACCGCGCCACGGTAATGGCTGTTGCGCGCCTGAGCCGGTAATAACGCAATCCCCATCCCTGAACTGATCAGACTGAGAATACTGGCAATCTGCCAAGCTAAGGTTCGGTCACAACCTGTGGGCTGAAACCGGCTTCATCACAGGCCATAAGCAGTTTCGAATGAAGATGAGGCACTTTATCAAACGCTATCCCCGACAGGTCCTTAAGTGCTACTGCGGGTTCAGCGGCCAGAGGATGATGTTCAGGCAGAGCAATCATGAGCCTTTCTGTTGCAACCACACGAATGTCGATATCGGCCAGCCGCGTCAGGTCGTCGAAAGCGAACACACTCTCAGGAAAGCGCTGGCGCTGATCGAGGTGCACACGCTGGATCTCATTTTTGTCGCGTGCAACAACACGCGGCCATTCGCCGAACACGCACTGATGTAGTGCCAGTATGACGATAAAACCCGGCGAGCCATTGCCCCGCCTAGCCAAGGGGTTACAGCGTTGATATAGAACAGGATGGCTACCTTCAATTTCAATCCATGGGTTGGATGTGACTATATCTATTAAATCCTAGGACCTTCATATTCAGGCCACCGCGAGTCGTGGAAACAGTTTTTCCGCATTGCCGCGGTTGATCGCATGCCGCAGTTTCTCATCCAGGGGATAAGCGTCCAGAATGGCGGTGAACTGGCTGGACAATGCAAATGGGAAGTCACTCCCGAAGGTGATATGGGTCGGATCAGCAAAGGCCAGCAGAGACGGCAGTGCAGCCGGGCTTGAGGACAGGGCGGTATCGAAGTAGAAACGTTTCATGTCCGCCATGATCTGCTCGGGTGTCGTGTCAGGATTGAACTGCGCGGCACCGACGAAGCGATAGGCCGCATAGGGAAGGAAGCCCCCACCGTGCGACAGGATTACCTTAATTCGTGAGTGTCGGCTCATGACACCGTTCGCGACCATGTGAACCGCAGTGCGCGTGGTGTCGAACGGATAGTCGAGCAGCGGACTGGGCAATCCCTTGAGCATCTGGATCGGCGGTTCGGTCGGATGGATGAATACGACGGCCGAACGGGCGTCGAGTTCGGCCCAGAGCGGTTCGTAGTCGGGGTCCCCCAGATATTTCCCGTCCGCATTGGACAGAAGAACGACGCCATCGGCACGCAGCACATCCAGGGCGTAAACGGCTTCGGCAATCGCTCCATCGACATCAGGCAACGGAATGCAGGCGAATTGACCAAATCGATCGGGACGGCCCTTGACCAACTCCGCATGATATTCGTTCACCTGTCGCGCCAACATGCGTCCTTCTGCATCGTCCGCTAAGTGAACACCGGGCGCGCTCAGGGAAAGGATGCCGGTCGCAATCGACTCCCTGTCCATAAGGGCGATGGCCGCTTGCGGGTCCCAATTAGGGGTGGGCCACCCTCCCGCAGTCAAGCCACGCTCGTCAAGCAGCTTGCGATAGGTTGGTGGAATCAAATGCTGATGGGTATCAATCCGAGCTGCTGATGTCATGATGATAGTCCAGTAGGTGTAAAGGTTAGTTCGTGACTTACGCCTTTTTTGGCAAAAATGTCGGAAGGTGCAGAAAAGCTTCCAAGATGCTGGTCGTCAGCAGTTCTTGAACGCTCTCCGGGTCAATATCCGGTGAGAGATAATGGAGCAGGACCGGGGCGGCGCGCGGCTGATTCACAGCATTATTTAGCAGCGCGAAGAATGCAGTCGGGTGGCGCACGCGGATGATGCCGGCGTCAATCCCTTCCTCTATGAGGGGGAGAGTGGCCTCATAGGATGGCCGGACCAGCCGCTCCGTGAGGAGAATCACTCGTTCACTGCTCTCGAAAGCGTGGCGGACGACGAACTGGCGAACTTCTGGATGAGCAAAAGTGAAGCTGACATAGTGCCGGACCAAGGCGGTCAACCGCTCGGCAACCGTTGCGCTTTTGTCTGTTGTTATCCGCCTGATTTCCGCGATCATCGGCTCCCTTTGCGCGATGATCGCATCGACGCAAGCGTCCCAAAGCCCCGCCTTGCTACCGAAATGGATACGGACAAGCCCCGGATCGACATCGGCAGCGCAGGCAATGCTTCTTAAGTCGGCAGCCTCATAGCCACGCTCGGCGAAGGCGAAGGTCGCGGCGCTGATAAGGGCCGCCCGACCATCGGGCATATCTCGCCGCCTCCGGCCCCGCCTTTTTTGACCCAACTCATCATCCATCTAGGGTTCGCATCCAATTCATTTATATCTACAGATGAAGATATATGGGCGCGAGAGAGATATCAAGAGCCTCAGAGTTCCGTATCCAGCAATTGCCTTGTGGCGAGCACGTCATCGATGAACTCATCACCGGGGAGCAGGTCATCGTTGCCGCCATCGAGGGAACGCAATCGCGCCCCAGGGGAGAGGGGCATATGGGGCGGCAGTGAAGCGCCGGAGCGTGATTGTGTCTCTGTGGTGTTGAGGGACATCGAACGCTCTTCAACAATCGCAAGCTGCGGCGGCTGGCGGCGGTGGAGTTGAACGTCGGCGAGTTCGAGGTGGTCTACAAGAGGCAGATGGAGTTATACATGTTCCCGACTGGGCCACTCAGCACGCGAAGAGTGTCACTGTCATGTCTTCAATGGGTTGTAAGCATCCCGCTTAACCGAACCATTCACTTTTAGAGATCTTCCGACATACTGATTATGTCCCCTGAGGAGATCTCTATGCGTAAAGCCCGATTCACCGAACACCAGGGCATCGCCGTTCTGAAGTCCGTTGAAGCCGGACGCACCGTCAAGGATGTCTGCTGCGAAGCGGGCATATCTGAGGCCTCGTACTACAACTGGAAAGCAAAGTACGGCGAGATGGAAGCTTCTGATATCAAAAAGATGAAAGACCTTGAGGACGAAAACCGCCGTCTCAAACAAATGTTTGCCGATCTCAGTCTTGAATGCCGGGCACTGAAAGATGTCATCGAAAAAAAGCTTTAAAACCAGCGATAAAGCGTGAGCTTGTTGGCTATCTGACCGCACAATTTGCCATGAGCATCCGCCAGGCATGAAGGACGCTGCTCGCTGAGCAGGACAGTCTATTTTTACCAGCCCGATACCGGGACACCCAAAAAGGCGGATGAAACCGGGTATGTCATCATCATGATGATCAGTTGCAGCTGGCGCCGGTTGACTGGGGGTATGCGCTAGCATGGTGGCGCGCCTAGGGAAAACCTGCCTTCATCAACACCCGCGTCGAAACCGCTGCGAGCAGCCGGATGTTCGCTGCGCTCTGGAAACATGGCCGTGCGCTGGTACCGGCATCAGGTTGGTACGAATGGAAAAAATCCCCGGACGATCCGCGACTGAAACAGCCGTGTTTTATCTATCCAGCCGATCGCAGCCCGCTGTTCTTCGCCGTGTCGTGCGTCACTGATCCGGAAGAGGCCGGCAGCTTCGTCATCGCCGCCGTCGACGGCGAATGTACTGTAAAGCGGCTGCTGCTCACCCCGCGGATCTGCCTGACGCCTATGAACCCGGCATACAGCCCTATTTACCCCGAAACGCTGGGAGGGGGCGGAGTGGTGATTCACGCGCTGCACTCTTTTTCGCGAAGGCAGAGTTAGAACATCTCATAATAATTGCGGGCGTTGTCTTTATATATTTTATGTTCTTTACGTTATATATAAACTTCCATAAAAAAAACAACAAAAAAACAAACGACAGTTAAATCCAAAAAAAAATAATAATGTGAACTTAAACACCATTTAAATGACAATTAGTGGTATATGTTTCTATTTTATTCTTGAGTTTAAGAACATAAAACCAACAAAAACAGGCGTAAAAAAGTATTATTCAGGGGTTTAAAAGATGAAAATTATGATTATAATTTTGGGGAAAAATCGGAATGCAAAACGCAGGGGATATAAGCAACCACAACTAATCTTATAGGAGGATCATGCGTTGCCATATCAATTGAGGAACGCAAAGTTAAAACCCGGTAAGTTAACAGAAGAACATTTCTGGCTATTGATAGAAATATCATCAATGCATAGTGAAAAGGTAATCCTGGCTCTAAGGGATTATCTTGTTTTCGGCTTCACGAGGAAACATGTTGTAGAACGATACGGTGTTAATAATGGTTACTTTAGTCTGAGTTTAGCCCGGTTAGTCAATGTCAATAAGGTAGTATTGAAGCTAATTCCATATTACCAAGAATCACATAACAAGAACCAAGGAGGATTTACCGTTTCGAACAATTAACAATACATTAACATAAAGATCTTATTGGGAGAATAACCCCATGGTAATTTGTTTGTGCATTCAATAATTTACCATGTTTTATTTTCTTTTGACCTAAAGTCATTTAATTAGAAAGGATTTTGTATGAACTTTAAATTGATCCCCTTAGCAGGTTTGATTTCGGCATTAACTCTTGGCGCTGCAATGAATGCTTCTGCCGCTACCGTCAATGGTGGTACCGTCCACTTTAAAGGTGATGTGGTCAATGCCGCTTGTGCTGTAAATACGAACTCGTTCGATCAAACCGTTTTGCTTGGGCAAGTTCGCACAGCCAAACTCGCAACTGATGGCGATAAAAGCTCTCCTGTTGGGTTTAATATTGAACTGAATGACTGTGATACTACCGTCTCAAGTACCGCTTCAATTCGATTTGACGGTGTGTCTGTCCCAGGCAAAACGGATGTACTGGCATTGCAGAGTTCTGCTGCAGGTAGTGCAACAAATGTTGGGGTTCAGATCCTGGATGCTACCGGTGCGCCTGTAATGGTTGATGGCAGTGCTGGCAGTGCTGCACATACACTAATTGATGGAACCAATAAAATTCCATTCCAGGCTGTTTATTATGCAACTGGTCAGGCAACAGCAGGTACTGCAAACGCTGATGCAGCCTTTAAAGTTGAATATCAGTAAGTAAATGAATAAACAAGGACGTTTTCGGATCAGGGACGATCTCTAATCCGTCCATCACGAGATGGAAGCTATTGAATGAATATATTCATATCACGCCTGCTGATGTTGTTGTTATTATTATCTGCGACTGCACAAGCAGGAAACCGCTGGCATGTCATACTTCCCGGTGGGAATATGCAGTTTCAGGGGGAGGTCATCGAGGAAGCATGCAGTATTGCCTTAGAAAATAAACAAATGACTGTGTCAATGGGGCAAATTAGTAGTAATAATTTCCATGCTGCCGGTGCATTTTCCGAACCCGTACATTTTGATATACATTTGCAGAACTGTAGTACCTCTGTTAGTCAACATGTGGGGATTTCACTTCATGGGGTTGCTGACAGCCGGGAGCCAGACTTACTGGCGGTTAATAACGAGCAAGATTATTCAAATAATATCGCAATAGCCTTTTTTGATGAACATGAACGACCAATAAAGCTAAACCATCCTCCAAAATTCTGGAAAAGGATAGTCGACGGTCCGGTTACGTTACATCTTTTAGCCCGGTACAAAGCTATTCAGTATCCTGTTATGGGAGGGAAAGCAAACGGTCAATTATGGTTCTTTTTAACTTACGAGTAACAAATAGAATACATTTTTCGTGAATAAAACAGTGTAATGACCGGACAATTATTAAGGTAAAGATAAAAATGATTAGAGCTATAAATATAAAGGCCATCGTGGCAACTTTTTTTGTTTTCCTTTCGATACCTCAAAGTCATGCAGGTGTTGCACTTGGTGCAACCAGAGTTATCTACCCGGCAGAACAAAAGCAGGTACAGCTTGCCGTCACGAATAATGACGACAAAGGCAATTACCTTATTCAGTCGTGGATTGAAAATGCCGAAGGGAAAAAAGATAACCGTTTTGTTATTACACCCCCGTTATTTTCAATGATGGGAAAGAAGGAGAATACGCTGAGGATCATTGATTCCTCAAATGATACGCTCCCTAAAGATCGCGAGAGCTTATTCTGGATCAATGTAAAAGCGATACCCGCTCTTGATAAAGCCAAAGAAAATGAAAACTATCTGCAATTTGCCATTGTCAGCAGAATTAAACTTTATTATCGCCCAAAAGGGTTGGCTATTGCACCAGAGCAAGCGTCTGAGAAGCTTCGTTTTTCTATCCAAAAGGACAAGCTGGTGTTAAATAATCCTACGCCATATTATTTAACTGTTACGGATTTGAGAATTGACGGTAAAGCCTTAGAGCACACAATTGTGCCTCCAATGGGCAAAACCTCCGTTTCCATCCCTTCCGGGGTAGGTGCAGGAGGCGATATTACCTATAAAACCATCAACGATTATGGTGCCATTACATCAGCGCGAAAAGGGCTAATAGAGTAAGTGCTCTCCTGTTAGCCCAAACAAACTATAAGCACGCTAGGGAGATTTATTTTGTACAGTCGTAAGTGGGTTTTGTTTCATTCCAAAAAAATCCGGAACGCCCGTATATTGCATAAAAAAAGAGTAACGGCTCGCATTATCTCATTAGCCTATTTTATTGGTATGAGCATATCTGCCGCGCGTGCAGAATTATATTTTAATCCACGTTTTTTGTCTGACGATCCGGACGTCGTTGCTGATTTATCTGCATTTTCACGTGGTCAAGAGGTCCCACCCGGCACATATCGGGTAGATGTTTATATGAACGACGTATACATCTCAACCCAGGATATTGAATTTCAGCCGTCAAAGGAAGGGAAACTCATGCCGTGCCTTACCCCCACCCAAATTGAATCGATGGGGGTAAACAAGTATTCAGTTCCGGGAATGGATAAGCTGGAGCCTGATGTATGCATGTTGCTGACCTCGATGATAAACGGTTCAACATATAATTTTGATGTTGGCCTACAGAGATTAAATATAACGGTCCCTCAGGTATTTATGTCGAATAAGGCCCGGGGATATATCGCGCCGGAATTCTGGGACAATGGCATAACAGCGGCCATGATTAATTATGATTTTAACGGGAGTCGTTCCCGTAATGGTCATATAGGTAGCGGTGAGAGTGCTTATCTTAGCCTGCAAAGCGGCTTTAATATTGGTGCCTGGCGTCTTCGCGATAACAGAAACTGGAGTTACAACAATGGACGGGCAGGAACCCAAAGCCGATGGCAGCATGTCAACTCTTATATAGAAAGAGATGTCATTCCGCTCCGTTCCCACTTGACTGTGGGAGATAGTTACACGTCAGGTGATATTTTTGATGGTTTCAATTTTAGAGGGATCAAGCTGGAGTCAAACCTGAATATGCTTCCTGACAGCCAACGAGGATTTGCGCCAACAATACGCGGTATTGCGCGAGGCACTGCGCAGGTGAGCATAAAACAGAACGGATATGAAATCTATCAAACCACTGTACCGCCTGGGCCGTTTGTCATCAGTGACCTCTATCCGGCAAGCAGCGGCGGTGATTTACAGGTTATGGTAAAAGAAACTGACGGAAGTATTCAGCAATTTAGTGTTCCGTGGGCATCGGTACCTCTTCTGCAGCGCGAGGGGCAGGCAAAGTATTCCCTCAATGCAGGCGAATTCCGAAGTGGCAATACTCAACTGGACACGCCCGGTTTTGCTCAGGGGACGCTTAGCTACGGTTTTTCTGACGGTTGGACAGCCTATGGCGGTCTGCATTTAGCGGAGCGTTATCGGGCTTTTAACCTGGGCGTCGCTAAAAATATGGGACGAATGGGGGCAATGTCTCTGGATGCCACTCAGGCTAATGCCGTATTGCCTGATGATAGCCATAATAATGGTCAGTCCTACCGTTTTCTTTACAACAAAGCACTACCAGAAACGGGGACCAGTGTACAGTTGATCGGATATCGGTACTCTACGCAAGGATATTTCAATTTTTCTGATACCGCACATCAGAAAATGAACGGTTACAGTGTCGCCACCCAGGACGGGGACATCCAGATCCGTCCCAAATACACTGACTATTATAACCTTGCTTATAAAAAGCGTGGCCGATTACAACTCAGCATCAGTCAACAGGCGGGGGCATCATCAACACTATATTTAAGTGGCAGTCATCAAACATACTGGGGATCGAAGAAAACTGACCATCAATTGAACGCCGGATTCAATTCTTCGGTAGGTAATATCAACTGGTCCCTGAATTACAGTCTAACGAAGAACGCCTGGCAGGACGGAACTGACAGAATGTTATCGTTTGATGTGAATATTCCATTCAGTCGATGGATGCGCTCAGACAATACATCCGAATGGAGGACAGCAAATGCCCGTTTCAGCCAGTCATGGCAACAAGACGGGCAGGCGACCAGTATGGCCGGACTGTACGGAACATTACTCCCGGATAATAACCTGGGATACAGTGTCCAAAGTGGATATACCCATAATGGGTACCAAGACAGTCATCAGACAGGGTATGCCTCGATGAATTATCGTGGAGGATATGGCAATGTGAATGTCGGGTACAGTCATGGAAGTGATTTTAAGCAATTCCATTATGGCCTGAGTGGTGGGCTCCTTGCTCATGCTAATGGCGTGACACTGAGCCAACCGATGGGGGATACAATGATCCTCGTAAAAGCGCCGGGAGCTGCTAACACTCGAATAGAAAACCAGACCGGTATATCAACAGACTGGAGAGGGTATTCTGTCGTGCCTTATGCAATAGATTATCGTGAAAATCGGGTTGCTCTGGATACAAATACACTGGCTCCAAATGTAGATATTGAAAACTCGGTGGTTACCGTTGTGCCTACACGTGGCGCTGTTGTCAGGGCAGATTACAAGACCCGCGTAGGTGTGAAAGTCTTGATGACGCTGAAAAGGAATGGAAAACCCGTTCCGTTTGGCGCTGTTGTCGCAACAGAAAACTCAGGGGGGAGTATTGTCGGAGACAATGGGCAGGTTTATCTGAGTGGAATGCCACTATCCGGAAAAGTCAACGTAAAATGGGGCAACGGGCTTAAAGATCAGTGCCATGCCAGTTATAAACTGCCTAAAAGTAGTCAAAAAGAGATATTAAGCAACATTACGGTTAATTGCAGGTGAAGGGATGCATAAATGAGAACTGGGTTAATATATTTAAAGTTTTCCATACTCACCTGTTGCATGATCGCTGGCTTGACAACCATTAATATGGGGTATGCAGCCAGCGCTCTTGTCAATATCACAGGAAACATACAGAACAACACCTGCAATGTATCTGTGGATTCAATAGGGAGGGTTGTAAATCTTGGAGTATATAGCGCCCGACAGTTCAACATTGTGGGCGAGAAAACCGCCCCCGTTGGATTTGATATTAGTCTGGTAAACTGTGGGAATGCCGTTCGGTCGGTAGACATTACATTTCAAGGGGTAGCCGACAATCAAAACCCGGCACTGGTAAAAATTGACAGCCACACCGGAACAAAAGGTTTAGGCATCCAACTATTGGATAACAACAAAAATGAGTTGGCATTAAATACGCCATTTAACACCCCATTAACACCGGGGGACCAAACATTTAAATTCTATGCACAATTAAAATCAACTGATATCCCTGTAACTGCAGGAGATGTGGATGCCGTCGTAAATTTCGTACTTAATTACCAATAGGATAAAAAAATGAAAACTGCGTTGAAAATATTACTTGTGACTGGAATGCTAACAAATTCAGTTGTGGCTCACGCACAAACAACGATTACTGTAACCGGACAAGTTGTGCAGCGTTCATGTACTGTACCCACAAATGCAACTGTTGACCTTGGTACGTTGTACACATCAGATTTGATTAACAACAATAGTTATTCCAACTGGAAAACATTCGATTTGACACTGCAAAACTGTCAGAACATGACCACGGTTACGGCTACTTATAATGGCACTGCTGAGCAAACCGATTACTACAAGAACAATGGGGATGCCAGTAATGTTATGATTGAACTTATGGATGCGAATTCTAACAACCAAGTAAAACCAGGCTCGCAAGAGCGAGCAACGGTAACGAATGGCAATGCAACGTTCAATCTTAAAGCCCGTGCTGTAAGTCAAGGTAATGCTGGTGCGGGGAGTATAAACACACAAATTACTGTGACCTATACTTATGCATAATATTCTACGTAACTTCAAGAGTATAAATACCCTGAGCTATTTTCTGCTTACATTATTTTTACTAATGTATGCGGCAGAATCTCAGGCAATGCTTTGCCAGAACCGTCAGACCGGGCAGGAATTCCATCATGGAAGCTATGACGTTTATGTTGATCTCCCTACGCAGCTCGTAGGTGATAGACAAACATTTACGCTTGTTAATATAGAAGATGTTCTTCAATGTATGAATGAGGATTCTTCGGGAAGAAACTTTGACTACATCAAAGTGTTAAGGGGTAGTACTACTACCCCAAAATTACAACAATATGCCATTGCAGGCCTTGATTTTGATAGATGGAAAGGTCTTAATTTCCCATTATTGCAAGACACTTTTTATTATTCCGTCTACAAACCAGGAATATGGCAACCCATACCCGGTCGCTTGTTTGCTACCCTATCAGTTCCTTATGTAGGGGTATTTATTCGTCAAGGAGACGTAGTTGGTGCGCTTAAATTTTTAAAAGAATCTACCACTGGGGGAGCAAGTAGTGATAGGGAATTCGAACTGCGGTTTATTGCCAGGAATGACCTGATTATCCAGGGGGTTTGTGAAGCGCAACCTTATGTGAACGTCGTTTTACCTAATTTCCCTGGGAGTGCACCACTCCCTCCCTTTATATCTTGCAAGGCCCCAACGCCAGTAAGGTATACACTTGACGGTGCAACAACGACGAATGATAGAACCATTTTTTCCAATATAGCATCAACCAGTCCGGCAACAGGTGTTGGCATTCAATTTATTGATGAAAACGGCTCTCCGATAGAGGCAGGACATACTAAAATGAAAACTGTAGATTCCACTAAGAGCAATATGGGCCTGACGGCACGTTATGCACAAATTCCTGGGCAAAATATTACGTCAGGAAAGGTTCAATCACTTGTTACAGTCACCTATACTATCTTCTAATACGACATAACATCCATCTTAAATGGTGACGACAATCAGGACTGTAAAAACAGTCCTGATTGCTGTTCTCTGCTTTCGCGCCCACCCAAATTATATCTTGCCGATGAACCCGCAACACAATTAGATAAATTAATATCACTCCCAAAAATCAATGAAAAAAACACCATTTTTTATTGACCCAACACAGTTGCCACGATATATTTATATACGACACGTTAAGTGTCATGATAATTATACCTCTATTAAATCCATTGCCACCTTGCAATGCAGGTCTTATTACTAGGGTGGGGCCTGCATTGCCTTTTACGTCTATCTGCTTACCCTATTTGTAAATGAATTATGAGTAATAGATACGCAAAAATATACATCCAAAATGATGTTTTATCTGAAGCAAAGAGAAGGTTATCATGGGTTTTTGATACCTTTGAGAATATTTGTCTATCATTCTCTGGGGGCAAAGATTCGACCGTTCTCTACCATTTGACGGCAGAAGTCGCCCGAAAACGTAGCCGGCGTTTTTCTGTTATTTTTATAGACTGGGAAGCGCAATACCAACATACGATCCAGCATATTGAAAAAATGAGAGTGTTATATAAAGATGTAACCGAAAAATTTTTCTGGATTTCACTGCCATTAACAACAGTTAACGGTGTATCACAATTTCATCCAGAATGGACGTGCTGGGAAAAAAATAAATCATGGGTACGCTATCCCCCTAAAGATGCAATAATGGATGAACGTTATTTTCCATTCTACCGTTACGGTATGACATTTGAAGAATTTATTCCGGAATTTTCTTTATGGTTTTCAGGGGGGAATAAAATATCCGTTATACTCACTGGGGTACGAGCGGATGAATCATTAAATCGAATGCTGGGACTAACCTCCAGTAGAAAACTTAGATATGCTGATGATAAACCATGGACCACCGCTTCTATAGACGGTTTTTATTATACAGCTTACCCCCTATATGACTGGAAAGCTAAAGATATATGGCTATATCACGCCAAAACAAAAAAACCATATAATTCTCTTTATGACCTAATGTACAGAGCTGGCGTTCCGATAAAATTCATGAGGGTTTGTGAGCCTTTTGGTCCAGAGCAACGACAGGGGCTATGGCTTTATCACATACTGGAGCCTGATACATGGAACATACTATGCTCCCGTGTTTCTGGTGCACAATGCGGAGCCATTTATGCAAATGAAAGTAGCTCTTTTTATGCACGCAGGAAGCAGATATCAAAACCAGAACACCTTTCATGGCGTGAGTATGCTATGTTCCTTTTGGATGTAATGCCAAAGAGCACTGCTGAGCATTATAAAAACAAAATAGCTGTATATCTCCGCTGGTACAAAACACATGGATATCCGGCAGATATACCGGATGAGCAGGAAACCGATTTAGGGAGTAAGGATATTCCATCGTGGCGAAGAATATGCAAAGCCTTGATAAAAAATGATTACTGGTGCCGTATGTTGTCATTTAGCCCAACAAAAACACAGCATTACAAGAATTATCTTGAAAAAATGAAAGAAAAAAGAAAAGAATGGGGAATTATATGACTTTAAGTGAAATAAAGAATGTCATCAGCACATATTTAAATGAAATAACATCTGATGATGAAAAAATTAATTCAATCAACCAATTAAAAAGCACATTACATGAATTTAGCCCTTTTGCAAAAGAGCCAGTAGACTGTGTTTTATGGGTCAAAACAAACCAGATAGTCGCTAATGATTACAACCCTAACAGAATGGCCCCATCGGAAAAAAAACTCCTGAAACATTCTCTTAATACCAATGGATTTACACAGCCAATTGTTGTGCATGAAGAAAATGGGAGGTATACAGTTGTTGATGGTTTTCATAGATATGTAACAGGAAATAAGATCCCAAGATTAAAAAAATATTTACCTATAACGTGTGTGACACCTGAGCAGGGTGTGAAAACATGCCGCGTTGCTGCAACAATCCGACACAACAGGGCCCGGGGAAAACATTATGTTGAGCCAATGTGTGATATAGTACGCGAGCTCTCGCGATTAGGATGGAGCGATGAGCGGATAAGTAATGAGTTAGGCATGGATGCAGATGAGGTATTAAGACTAAAACAAATAAGTGGCCTGGCAGAATTGTTTAGACAAGATAACTTTAGTGAAGCCTGGACTGTAAAGTGATATGACCAGCATATTATAATTTCCTCTTGAATATATATTGTTAAGCACGGAATTAATACTACCTTCTATCAAGCTGTGCGTGACAACTTAAAAACACAGTCCACTAAATTATTTATCCAAACGGGTTGTTATAAGTAAATTTCATTATAGACTTAAATTCGGCGGGAAGAATGATTAATACAATAACTTTGCCTGGAATTAAGATGGCACCAGCCAATACGAGGTAAGTTTGAACATGTTAAATAGGTATTCACGAAACGGGCAGATCTTGCGTTACCAGCGAGCTGCAAGTCTGGCTATACGTTTTGAGATTAACGAACAGTGGATTGAAGCTAATGAAACATGGAACTATGCAGCTCGGATAGCACCTCAGTCACGCTGGCAAATGTTCTCTCGCGAAAGAGCCCAAAAATGCAAACATCGTTATAAACGATAAAGGGTTTGGAGCATATTACCTATCTCCATTGTTGGAGTGAAAATATCAAAAACAGGCAATTACACAATATCGTTTACAGTCTCTTCATTTATTTTCATTAAGGGAGTGATATGCACGGTTATCTGCTTTTTTTACTGGGTCTTACCCCTCTTCTGGTAATGATTATTTTGATTCTGAAGATCAAAATGCCTATACATTGCGCTGTCCTCGCCACCCTGCTCCTCACGCTTTTTCTGAGTGCATTTATCTGGCATACCCCGCTTCAGAACCTGAGAGCAGCGGTCGGATACGGTGCTGTTAAAGGTCTGTGGCCAATTGTCATTGTGATCCTGGCAGCCATCTACAGCTATAATTTGATGAACACCACAAACAGCATGGACGTCCTGCGTAATGTTCTGGCCAGTGTCAGTAACGATAAACGGATCCAGGTTCTTCTTATTGCATGGTGCTTCGGCGGTTTTCTGGAAGCCGCTGCAGGATACGGTACTGCCGTAGCCATCCCCATTGGTATACTCATTGCTCTGGGACTTAACCCACTTAAAGCTGCTATTGCGTCACTGGTCGCCAATACCGTTCCTACTGCGTTTGGTGCAGTCGGCATCCCGGTATCCGTCCTTGCAGAACAGGTGAATCTGCCCGTTACCTCACTCAGCGGGACAATCATTGCTCAACTGGCTATGTTCAATATTCTGCTTCCCTTTGTTATGGTGGCAATTATAGGTGAAGGACTTAAGGCAATCCGGGGAGTATGGTTCATCACCCTGATGTGTGGCATTAGCACGCTAATCCCACAGTACCTGGTTGCAGTTAATCTTGGTGCAGAACTGCCGGCCTTCGCAGGAAGTCTTGTCAGCCTGATCGTTATTGTCTTTATGGCGAAAGCCCGTAAAGAAAAAACAGAACCGGAATTTCTCATTGAAAATGCAGCACAGAATGTGACAACCAGCGTATATACCGGCACACAGTTACTTCGCGCATGCTCAATCTATATTCTGATCTTTTCATTTATTCTTCTCTGCTCCCCACTGTTTCCGTTATTCAAAAATGCGTTATCTCAGATTGCTTCATCGTTCAGTTTTCCGCTGACTAACGGCAGTGCACTGTCCCTGAAAATAGAATGGATCGCCACTCCGGGCGTTCTGATTATCATCGCAACTGTTCTGGGCGGTCTGATGCAGGGAGCCTCACTGTCATGCCTGTTAAAAGTATTCCTGAGTACGGTCAAACAACTCAAGAACTCCATTATTGCCATTACAGCTATTGTTGCCATGGCCACTGTCATGGATGTTAGCGGACTGATAGGCACTTTGGCGCAGAGTCTGGTTGATCTGACTGGTGGCTCTTATCTCTTCATCGCTCCGGTCATCGGTGCTCTTGGCACTTTTGTCACAGGCAGTGACACAAACTCCAATATTCTGTTCGGTAAATTACAGACCACTGCAGCGGAGAAACTGAATGTTGACCCTCTCTGGCTGGCCGCTGCCAACACTTCCGGTGCAACCGGTGGAAAAATGATTTCTCCCCAGAGTATAGCCATTGCCGTTTCTGCCACCCGAATGGATGGTCAGGGCAGTGTCATCATGTCAGGGACACTGAAGTATTGTTTTGCTTATATTGTCATTCTTGGTCTGAAAATCGGTTTGGTCTATTACCTGTTCATGGCTTAAAAACAACACCGACACAAAGGAAGAGCAATATTAATCAACAGGAGAAATAATCCTTGAATGTTAACTTTTTCGTCACCTGCATTGGTGATGCACTTAAATCCCGAATGGCACGTGACAGCGTGCTGTTACTGGAGCAACTCGGTTGCAATGTCCATTTCCCGGAAAAACAGGGATGTTGCGGACAGCCAGCCATTAATGGCGGCTATATCCGCGATGCCATTCCCGGAATGAAAAACATCATCACAGCACTGGAGGAGAATGACTGGCCCATTGTATCCCCGGCAGGCTCCTGTACCTATACAATCAAAAATTACGCCCGCTATCTCGCTGAACAACCTGAGTGGGCGCTCCGGGCGGAAAAAGTGGCAGAACGAATGCATGATCTGACGTCCTTTATTGTCAATCATCTTGGCATCGCGGATGTCGGAGCCACCCTTCAAGGTCGTGCCGTTTACCATCCATCCTGCAGTCTCTCCCGTAAACTGGGCGTGACAAAAGAACCTCTTTTGCTCCTTGAAAATGTACGAGGACTGGAGCTGCTTCCTTTCCATGCTCAGGATACATGCTGCGGATTTGGCGGAACCTTTTCCGTCAAAATGGCAGAGATTTCCGGTGAGATGGTGAAGGAGAAAGTCAGCCATATTATGGACTGTCAGCCTGACTATCTGATAGGGGCAGATGTCAGTTGCCTGATAAACATCGCCGGTCGACTGAGCCGTGAAGGACATCAGGTAAAAGCAATGCATATCGCTGAAGTCCTGATGCGCAGATGAGGGAAACGCCATGTACTTAAAAACAAGTGATATTAAGTTTAAAGAGCGTATCCGTATTCAGATTCAGGATCCCGTAATGCGCAAGGCAGTGGCCGGCGCTCAGGAGCGTATAGGTACAAACCGACAGAAGATGGCTGACGAACTGGGACACTGGGAAGAATGGCGTGCCCGTGCAGAGCAGATACGTCAGCATATTCTGGATAATCTGGATGCCTATCTGTATCAGTTGTCTGAAAAAGTGACGCAGAACGGTGGCCATGTATTCTTTGCCCGTACCAGAGAAGACGCGACCCGCTACATTCTGAACGTTGCCAAAGAAAAAAATGCCCGGAAGGTAGTAAAATCCAAGTCCATGGTAACTGAAGAAATTGGTATGAATGCCGTTCTCCAGGAAGCCGGGATCCCTGTCATTGAAACAGACCTGGGTGAATACATTCTTCAACTGGCGCATGAGCCCCCGTCACATGTTGTCGTTCCGGCAATACATAAAGACCGTCATCAGATCCGCCGTGTTCTGCATGAACACCTGGGCTATGACGGACCGGAAACACCGGAAGCCATGACGCTGTTCATCAGAGAAAAAATAAGAAAAGACTTTCTGAGTGCAGAAGTCGGCGTGACGGGCTGTAATTTTGCCGTTGCTGAAACAGGCTCGGTATGCCTCGTAACAAACGAAGGTAATGCGCGTATGTGTACGACGTTACCTAAAACACATATTGCTGTCATGGGAATGGAGCGTATTGCCCCGACCTTTGAAGAAGTTGATGTCCTTATTACCATGCTTGCTAGGAGTGCCGTGGGTGCCCGACTGACGGGTTATAACACCTGGCTTACCGGCCCCAGAGAAGAAGGACATGTTGACGGCCCGGAGGCGTTTCATCTGGTCATCGTTGATAATGGCCGTTCAGATGTGCTGGGTTCTGAATTTCGTGATGTTTTACGCTGTATTCGCTGCGGTGCATGTATCAATACCTGCCCGGCATATCGCCAGATAGGCGGACATGGCTACGGCTCTATCTACCCGGGGCCTATCGGTGCAGTTATTTCTCCACTGCTTGGGGGTTATGAAGACTTCAAAGATTTACCTTATGCCTGCTCGCTGTGTACAGCCTGCAATGGCGTATGCCCGGTAAAAATTCCTCTGGCACAGTTAATACAGAAACATCGCCAGGTTATGGCTGAGTCCGGTATGACACCATCAACTGAACGGCGTATAACCAGAATTTTCAATTATGTGAACAGTCATCCGGGACTGTGGAAAGTGGGCATGATTGCCGGCGCCAGAACCGCCAGCCTGTTAATCAAAGAGGGAAAAACACCGGTTACTGTTGATGCACTCAGAGAGTGGACTGAGGCCCGTGATCTACCATCAGCAGATGGGGAGAGTTTCCGCAGTTGGTTCAAAAAACATAAAGCAGGGGAGTCTATTTAATGGAAAATAGGGAAACATTTCTCGCTGAAATTGCCCGCAAGTTAGGCAGAACCGTCAGATATACTCCCGAACAGATGCCAGAGCCCGTGAATACGCTGGCCGCAACACGTCTGACAGAGCTGACAATGCAACAACGTTGTGAAGCTTTCATTCAGTTTGCATCAGAGGTTATGCTTGCACACTGTACCTTGGTCTCACCTGATGACGCGCCAACTGCAGCTCTGGACCTGTGCCGGAAATATGGCTCAGGTCCTGTCATTATCAGCGACGATCAGCGACTGGTTGAAACAGGTATAACCCCCTTACTGATAAAAGAGTGTGGGGCTGCTCTGTGGGATCCTGAGCTGGGTGAGAAAAATATCCACCTTGCAGAAAAAGCAAAAACAGGGGTCGTTTTCGCCGAATATGGGCTGACAGAATCCGGTGGAGTAGTCTTATTCTCGGCCCCCGGGCGTGGACGTTCAGTCAGTCTTTTACCCGAAGCGTCAGTGTTCGTTCTGCGTAAAAGCAGCATTTTGCCCCGAGTGGCTCAGCTCGCACAAAAACTGCATGAAATGGCTCAACAGGGACAACGAATGCCTTCCTGCATCAACCTGATTGGTGGTCCCAGTTCCACGGCCGACATAGAACTGATCAAAGTTGTGGGGGTTCATGGTCCCATGCACGCAGCCTATCTGATCATCGATGACTGCTGACACGTAAGTCACGCTGTATTATCTGACGCGCACTGACTGTTGATATATCGCTTGTCTGCTGACACCCCGGCACAAAACCAGTTTTGTACCGGGGTGTCAGCATCTGCAGGCTATAAATACTTTTTGAACGATGCCATGGTCACGGTAATGGCCAGTTCCAGCAACATGGCCGCCGGCCATATCAGCAGGTTCGGGTACACCGCTGTCGGTCAGGACAGGTAGAGAATGCAGGGGAACGGAGATGATAAGTAGAATCAGGCCATGCGTTGAATATGCTGCATCGGCGTGAAGCCATTCGGTGTTCGTGATTATAAAACCATTGCCACCGCGTGGCATACATAGCCCTGCAATTCGTCCAGCGAGGAAAACAGGTGCTGCCTCAGCCAGTCATAACGCACTGTCCGGTTGTATCGCTCAATATAAGCATTCTGCTGAGGTTTGCCGGGTTGAATAAAACGCAGGGTTATATTCTGCTTAGCTGCCCATGACATCAGTATCTTGCTGGTATATTCTGGCCCGTTATCGCAGCGTATTGCCGCCGGTTTTCCTTTCCACTCAATGAGTTGTTCCAGAGTCCTCGCCACCCGATTGTAAGCGTCATCCCAGCACCGTCTGGCGAATATCTGACACATTCGACAAAGTGGTTCCCACCAAATAAAGTCCGCTCATCCCAGCAATATTAGTCTTCCCAAAGAATCTCGGTCTACCAATGTCTCATGACGTCTATCGAAATCTACACTCAAGTGGGGGTATTCGCAGGTTCAATAAAGTGAGATACCCCCAGATGAAGCTCAATGCCCGGCAAGTCGATACTGCCAAGCCGAAGGATAAGCCTTACAAGCTCTCTGATGGCGGCGGCCTCTATTTATTGGTTAACCCTACAGGTGCCCGCTATTGGCGCTTGAAATACCGTGTTGCTGGCAAAGAGAAGCTTTTAGCCGTGGGGGGATATCCAGATGTATCTCTCGCTGATGCCAGGGCCAAACGAGATGAAGCGAAACGTCTCTTGGCCGCTGGTGGAGATCCAGGTGAAGAAAAGAAAACCGAAAGACAGGCAAAGAAGGTTAGCGTTGAAAACACCTTCGAAGCGTTGGCCAGAGAATGGCATGCCTATAAAGAGCCCAAGTGGTCCAAAGGTTATGCCGAAGACCTGATGGAGTCTTTCGAGAAAGATATCTTTCCTTACATAGGCAGACGGCCAGTTGCTGATATTAAACCGCTTGAAGTCCTAGAGGCGCTACGCAAATTAGAAAAACGTGGTGTTCTGGATAAAATGCGCAAGATCCGGCAGGCCTGCGGTCAGACTTTCCGCTATGCCATCGTTACCGGAAGAGCGGAGAATAACCCGGCCAGCGAATTAGCCGGTGCGCTGGCTATCCAGAAGCATAAACACTATCCCCACCTGGTCGCCTCAGAGTTCCCTGAGTTTCTACAGTGCCTCAATGATTACACCGGTAGTTCTGTCACCAAAATAGCGACACGCTTACTCCTGCTAACAGGTGTGCGCACGATTGAACTCCGTGCTGCCGAGTGGGCTGAGTTCGATTTGGATAAAGGGCTCTGGGAAGTGCCTAAAAGCAGAATGAAAATGCGCAGACCGCACTTGGTACCGCTTTCAGAGCAGGTTCTGGCGCTTCTCCACCAGCTTCAAGAAATAACTGGTCGCTTCAAATTAGTCTTCCCAGGGTCCAAAAGTGCCAGATTAGTGACATTGCCCGCCAAGACTATGTCAATCTTTCGTGCATGCCCTGTTAGGTGATTGTGCCAGATGTACATTCGGTAATCTCCCAACTCCAACGCTTTAAGAATCCACCGTAAAAATCTGATTAATGGGTCCTGCTATAGGTAAAATTCTGCTCATGATGCAATATGCATTGTCAAGAAACGCTACAAGCTGCTAGCTATCCTCATAATTTTGATAAATGAGTATTACATATGTCTTCTCCTGCAAGGACTTTTCGGCATGACATCAATGGGCTCCGTGCCTGGGCCGTGATTGCCGTTGTTCTCTTCCATTTTGGCATTCCTGGTTTTGCTGGCGGCTTCGTCGGTGTCGATGTCTTCTTTGTTATTTCAGGCTTTCTGATGACACAGATTATCGTCACTGGGATGGAGGCCGGTAAATTCTCCATTTGGCAGTTCTACCTGGCTCGAGCCCGTAGAATTATTCCTGCATTGCTGGCTCTCTGCTTGACCCTGCTGGTTCTCGGTTGGTTTTTCCTCACCACTGTGGATTATAGTACGCTCTCAAAGCATGTCTTAGTCGCCATTCTTTTCATTTCAAATGTAAAGTTCTGGAAAGAATCGGGTTACTTCGATGCTGCGTCACATGAGAAATGGCTGCTCCATACTTGGTCCTTATCTGTTGAATGGCAGTTCTATATCATTCTTCCAATTGTGCTGTGGGTTATGTGGCGCTTCTGGAAAACTAGTGGGATTAGGTTCACCATCTTCGTTGGTTTTCTTCTTTCGTTTGCCTTTGCTTGTTATTTAGCAATCAAATTGCCATCTGCCGCGTTTTTCTTATTACCAACACGAGCCTGGGAGATGCTGGGGGGAGGGGCCGTATGGTGGCTTACCCGCAACGCGAGATTCTCTAAGACTCAAGAAAAGTTGATGGAATTTGTCGGTTTCATCATGATAATTGCTGCGATTGTTTTTTTCACGCCTAAGCTGGCGTGGCCGGGTGTCTATGCGATGGTTCCCGTTGGCGGGGCAATGCTTGTACTTGCTGCGGCTAGGCAAGGGTCTATCTTTACGTCTAATTATATTGCAGAGCGTGTTGGGGTTTCGTCTTACTCGATCTATCTGTGGCATTGGCCGATTGTTGTTTTTCTGGCATACAACAATACGGCTGGATTATGGACATGGATGTTGGGTGGGATCATTGCGAGCGTCATTCTGGGTGAGCTGTCGTTGAGGCTGATTGAAAATCCCACTCGTAAAGGATTATCCAGACAAACCGCATGGGGTAATGTGTTCACCATTGCAACCTGTATGGCCGTGCTTGGTGTCGCGTCCGTGGCGATGTTCAAAATCAGTCATCCCAATCGGGTTCCGGCACAAATTGACCTTGTTGCTAATGAAAGTCTCAATTCTAACCCGAATCGTACTGGCTGCTTTGCAACGGTGGGGACAACATCTCCAGGATGTGTTTTTGGAGGGAGCGAAATTAAGGCAATCCTCATCGGTGACAGCCATGGGAATGCTATGGCAACGGCGGTTGAGGCTGCTTTACCGAGTAAAAAAGATGGAGTCCTGAATCTTACTTATGCTGGTTGTCCAACAATCTATCGGGCAAAAACTGTACCAGGAGAGGCAACAGATAACCAAGATTGTTATGGATTCAATCAATGGCAAAGGAAAAAGCTTGCTGGCCTTGATAAATCGATTCCGATTGTCATCGTTAACCGGACATCAGTCTATGCATTTGGGCGACATAACATTGCGGAGAAAATGAATACTCCAATAGTGTATTTTTCCACCATCCATCAGACTCCAACACCTGAGTTTCTGGCTGACTTTAAGGTATCTTTGATAGAGACAGCTTGTGAGCTGGCGGCTGAACACCCTGTATTTATGGTTCGACCAATGCCTGAAATGATGTCGAATGTGCCAAAAACACTCTCCAGAGCAATGATGTTTGGCAAAGAGACTCCTCATATTTATCTTTCTCAAAGTGATTATATGAAGCGCCACTCATTTGTGTGGGAAGCTCAGGATGAGGCTGCCGCCAAGTGTGGCGTGAAGATACTCAATCCACTTCCATTCCTTTGCAAAGATGGAATGTGTGAAAGTACTCATAATGGGCGCCCAGTTTATTACGATGATAATCATATGAGCGAATACGGAAATAAATTATTGGTTCCTATGTTCCAGAAGATGTTCTGACGAACCAGATTGCTCCTGTGCCGTGAGGGTAGATTCTATTTTCACGGTACGGCTGTTTATTTGGTTTGAGCTCGGTCTCGAATAAGGAGTTGAACTGGGAAAATAGTACCAACGATTGCCAGCATTACGGATAACCCGACGTTGCCTAACGGTGCAGTAGACTGGTTCCGAGGGCATATTGTTCTTACCCGCGTCATGTAGTCACAGCGCTAAGCGAGGGGCTGTTTTTCAAACTGTTCCTGGCTGAAGCCACCGCATATACTGCGGCGACGCCAGCGATCGTAGTCGCACTCAATATAATTACACACTGTCGTTCGCATTATTTCCCGGCTGGTAAAGCGTTCTCCATGGATACATTCCACCTTCAGCGAGTGGAAGAAGCTCTCTGCACAGGCACTGTCATAGCAGTTGCCTCTGGTGCTACGGGTCACGCAGAACACGCGGCACATGGCTTTAATACTGAACTCTGCCCGGTGTTTTTCGATAAAGACATACTTCATTTCAGGCGCTTCGCGAAGTATGTCGCGGCCTTTTGGAGGATGGTCAGCTCCTTGCCCCGTTCAGCCCACTGACGTTTGAGGCGGGCAATTTCGGTGGACATTTCCTGTTCACGTTCAGACGAGGAATGCTGATTCTGCTGTTTGCTGCGCCAGGCATAAGGCTGGGATTCATAAAGGCTAAGCTCGCGAGCAGCAGCAACCACGCCGATGCGTTCTGCCAGCTTAAGGGCTTCCGCACGGAATTCTGGCGTATGTTGTTTACGTGGCTTTTGCTGGCTGATAGGTTTTTTGTCATGTGAGTCACCTCTGGTTGAGAGTTTACTCACTGAGTGCCGTGTCCACTATTACCGGGTAAGATCAAACGCTGTTCCCGACCCGCTAAACCAAATAGCAGCAGTGCCAACGGGGCAATCAAGCCATGAAATAAAAATGCAGCGCCATAACCCGATTCCTGAACAACCATCCCCGCCACCACACTGCTTAGTGTGGCGCCAATACCTTGCACGGTCAGTACGGCTGCGAATCCGAGGTTAAAATGTCCCGTCCCTGCCAACAATTTTTCTAGCATCAACGGCGTCAAAATACCCAGTAAGCCGGCACCCAGGCCATCAAGAATTTGTACCGGATAAATCACGTCAAAACTTTGAGCCTGGGCCGCAATCACGCCGCGTACCGGTAATGTGGCCAACGCAAACAGCACCATATGACGTAACCCAAAGCGCCGGGCTGCGGCAGGCGCCAATAATGCCCCTGCGATGGCCGAGACTTGCCCGACAATCATGATAATTGCCGTTGTTTTAAAAGGTTGATCCAGGTTCATTGCAAATTGTTGAATCAACAAGCGAGAGATCGGCGCATTACCAAAATGGAACAGCATCAGTGTTAATGCAAAAACCAGCAAAACGCGGTTAGACCATAGAACCTGTAATTGGGAGGGTTGATTGGGCCGCCCCTTTTGTTGCGCTTCACCTTGCCCGCGAGCCACTTCATGATCAATGTGATGGGCATTGATCGATAATGTTGCGAGTACCGTGACTACGGTGGTCAGGATCATTAGCGTTGCGACCCCGGATAACCCTATTTCACTACTGATCCACCAGGTGCCGATTAACAGGACAATATTGCCGGTGTGGCTCCAGGCCTCATTATGGCTGACCTGTTGACCAAAACCCTTGCGCCCGACCAGCCCCAGTGAGATAGCAACCATTGCGGGGCCGATAAGCAGCCCTGCCAGAGCTGTTAATGCCTGAGTAGCAAAAACCACAGGTTTGGTTGGCCACAAAATACAGGCAAAAGCCAACAAGGTGGTCAATATTACCGGCACGATGATCAAACTGCGTTTGAAGCGGGTTGCATCGACCAATGCTCCCGCAGGAATCCCCCCAAGCAGCCCGATAATTCCCCCGGAGGTTGCCAATAATCCCAATTGAAACGGCGTCCAACCTTGGGTCACTAACCAGGCGTCAAGAAACGGCCCCATTCCATCACGGGCATCGGCAAGAAAGAAGTTAAGTGTCGCCAGCGAAACGAGCGTTCGGGTTCGAATATGGGTATGTAGATCACTTAGCACGGTCATTATGACATTCCATGTAGTACCGGAGCGAGAGCAACAGCGCAGGCGACATCACCAACGGCCCAGTTTGAAAAACTGAATCATGCCGACATGTAACCCTTCTCGGCGTAATGCGCTTAGCCACAAAATAGTGGACAGCGAACCGGTAACAAGCCAAATCCATAGGCTTGCCCCCATCAGGGAACGCCGCGATACAGAGGCTGAAGTGCCGAGAGATGGGCACCCACACTAACGGCTTCAAGCGACTGCCCATAATTATTACGTGTCCCCAGCCCCGACGCGGCAAACGGCATTCCGGCTTTAATGGGTATTTGCATACCATTGGGGGGGAAACGCACGATACTTCCGTCGTTGAGGATCACGCCATTGGTCTCACCGCGGGGTCCTGTCAGGACCGTCTCGATAGCACCTTCAACTTCCAGTTGCTGCAAATTATTCGCACGCAGATGGGGAGGAACTCCTCCATTACCGATAGCCGGTGGTTGATCAACCAGAACACGGCCTGTCGCAACATTGACTATGCTGTCGGCTTTTACTCGTTCCGCCGTTTCCCGATACCCCATGATACGAACGGACTGACCCGGCGAGGCGACCACGGCCAATATGTCCCCCATATGGGGTGGAAAGGCGACGACAATGCCGTTCTCCAGCCGCAAACCATCGACTTCCCCGAAAGGATTGATGAGAAGACGCTGTACCTTGCCTTCCGTTACCGCCGCCAAACTGTTCGAGGCAGTATTAACCGGGGGCAGAGGCAAGGGTTCAAGAGACACAAGAGGAGGATTGGGTGGGACCTGTGCTATAGCCGGCGCTATTCCACCCAATATAGAGAACAAAGATAAAACCGTAACGGACACTTTCATGATAACTCCCGAGAAAAAACAGCCATGTCTTTTCCTACAGCAAGGAGTGTGCCAAATAAAAAAATTAAATTATTCAGTATGTTAGGTTAAGTGTCTTTTATAAAGTGTCCGAAAACCAGACAGGTTGATGTCCAGAATACGGACACCCCTGCTATTTAATGCCAAAATGTTCAAGCCTACGATAAAGCTGCTGACGCGAAAGGCCAAGCCGACGGGCCGCTTGAGCCCGGTTGTCTCCGGTTGCCGCCAATGCCCGCATAATCATCTCCCGCTCAATGGCTGCCATGGTCTCTTCCAGCGTACCATCCCAGTTCAGCACCGGCCCCGGGCTCTCCACGGGAGAGGCACACAACCCCAGTTGGTTGGGGTCAATAATCGAACCCTGACTGAGCACTGATGCCCTTTTTATGGCATTCTGCAACTCACGCACGTTCCCCGGCCACAGATGCGCCAGCAACACCTGAGCGGCCTGATGGGAAAGACGTTTGGGTGTATCGCCCCCGGAACGTCGTAAAAAATGTTCCGCCAGTAAAATCACGTCTCCCAGGCGTTCACGCAGCGGGGGCAACGTAATGGTGATGACCTGTAGCCGATACCATAAGTCTTCGCGGAAACTGCCTTCCCGCACCGCCAAAGGCAGATCATGATGCGTAGCGGCAACGATGCGCACCTTCACCGGATAAGTGCGAGCTCCCCCGACGGGAGTGACCTCTCGCTCCTGCAATGTTCGTAAAATTTTCGCTTGCGTCGGCAACGGCATATCACCGATTTCATCCAAAAACAGGGTGCCCCCCTCTGCCTCTCGGAATCGCCCAATACGATCCGATATGGCACCGGAAAACGCCCCCTTTACATGCCCAAACAATTCGCTTTCTATCAGATCCGTCGGGATTGCCGAGCAATTTACCGCGATGAAAGGCCCGGTGGAGTATGAACTGTTACGATGTAGCTCGCGGGCCACCAATTCTTTCCCTGTTCCTGTCTCCCCCATAACCAGTACGGTGACATCACTGTTCGCCACCTGGCCAATACGTTTAAAAACCTGTCGCATGGCCTCGCTACTCCCGACCAGATCATCGTCAGGCGATGGCCTCTCGGCAGACGGTTTTGACGCGTTCTGATCTTCCGCGCTCTGCCTCAGGGCACGCATTAGCACCTCTTGCAGCGCTGCCCGGCTAATGGGTTTCGTCAGGTGATCAAAGGCACCCATCCGCATTGCCTCGATGGTATTACCCCCGCTGGCATACGCCGTTAACATAATGCAGGGCACGCCGGGGGCGAGCCTGCGGGCCTGACGCAGGAAGACCAGTCCGTCATCACCCGGCATGCGTAAATCCACAATAGCGACAGCGACATGACCTGCGCGAAGCTGTTCCAGTCCGGCCAATGTACCGTCTGCCTCTATCGCGTGATGATGCAAATCGGTCACGGCTTCAGCCAGGCTGGCACGGAAAGCGCCATCGTCATCAACAATCAACACACAGGCCATGTCAGCTCCATTTCAAAACGCGCCCCTCGTGGGCAATCGACCAAGTAAATATGTCCACCGTGGGCATGAACAATTTCACGTACCAGCGCCAGACCTAGCCCGGTGCCGCCATGCCGGCCTGTGATAAACGGCTTGAACAGCTGAGCCCGCAGCTCTTCGGATACGCCGGGGCCATCATCGGCCACCCACAATAACAAGTTACCGTTATCATTACGCCCGGCCCCCATCTCAATACGCCCAAGGTCGGAAACATGGGCCAGCGCGTTTAATATCAGATTATCCAGCGCTCGCGCCATTTGTGACGGGTCGAACAATGCGATGCCGTGCATCTGGGAATGCAACTCAGGGGCAATCGTCAGCACCAGTTCAATCTGCCGTTTCTGGGCAGTCTCAACATGCACGGTTTTCCTTTCCTGTAACCATGCCTCAATGTTGACTGCGTGGCGTTCAACGCGAAAGGGCTGTGTCAAGGCCAGCAGGCTGGAAACCAACCGGTTTAGCCGTTCCGTTTGCTCTAACACCGCCTGCAAGGCACTTTCTGCCCGTACCAGCCTGATCGCTTCGGGGGCGAGCAACGCATTTTCGGCCTTCATTTGCATAGTGGCGAGCGGATTGCGAATTTCATGCGCCAGCCCGGCGGAAAGCTCACCTAGCGCCGCCAGTTTTTCTGCCTGTGCCAATTCAGCCGACAGGCGTGTAGATTCACGTTGGGCATCAGCCAGGCGTTGCGCATAGTCATTCAGCGCCACCGTCACCCGATCAAGCTCAGCCAGCCCTGATAGTTCGGCGAGGGCCGGTGAGTCGATATTAGTCCGCGATTTGTCCAGAACCTCAGCCAGATGATGTACGCCGCGTGACCAGCGAGTGAGTGCCCAACCCAACCAACCGCCGGATAAGAGTACAAACCCCAGCAAAAGCCCCATTGCCAATACCAACTTATCAAGCGCATCACCGGTGATTGTCGGAACGCGAGATAATGTCCACGCAACCAGCCCCGTATTAGCCTCCATCGGGCAGGCTGAAAAAACGACGGCTTCACGCAGACCTGGACGCAAATCGGTAACGGAACGCCGCCCTTCAAATGCGCGACGGCTTGTTGACTCAATTCGCTCCAATTCAGCACTTGGCGGGTCCTGTTTGATCCCACTTCCGTCATAAGTGGGGAAGGCGTAGGCCACGACCCCCGAGTGGGCACTCCACAATCCACCTTCAATTCCAGGTCTGTCTCGCAGAGTTAAATCGATGACCGCCTGCGCTGTGGAAACCCACTGCGGGCTTGTGCCCATATTGCCAGGGACAGCGCGAATGCCTGCCCGCGTGGCGGAAGCTCGTAAAGTTTCACAGCTTGTGGCTGTTTCCTGGCGAACGCGCCTAATCTGCTCATCCGCCCCCTGTCGGCCAAGCTCGAAGATAAGCCACCCTAGCGTTATTGAGACCGCCGCGAAACTTAACCATATGAACAATAACCCGCGTCGCAGAGGCATCATTTTTCCTTTTTGTTGTGAGCAGTTCATACGTTTTTGAATCAGCGAATTCTAACATTCTTTGTAAGCCTCCCGCTTACCCTGATACAGAAGTCCAGCTCTGCGGCCATCCGTCAGATCGGCAACTCAATTAACTATGTCGCGTCGAAGCACAACAAGGTGTTTATGGCTGAAATATCCAAAGAGGCAGCGGAAACCACGCTGGACGAGCTGGGGGATAAACAGAGGGCACAATATCCGGTGGTGACTCAGTCTTGGAGGCGAAAATGGGTCAATTTGTCGTATCCGGCAATGATCCGTAAGGTAATTTACACCATAAACTCCATTGAATCGGTGCATCATCAGTTCAGAAAGCTGACTGATTGAGCATGAGAGGTGATTGGGGCCCCTTGCGGGCCCCCTTCAGGTTAAAGCCTTGAATCAGCCTCGACGGTGGAGTGTTCCGTGCGGAACATCTTGGCGCGAACGGTTTTGCGATAATCCCCGGGCGAAACGCTGGAGATGCGTTTGAACTGGCGGTTAAAGTGCGCAATATCCTGGTAACCCACCAGACCGGCAATTTCTTGAATACTCAAATTGGTCGTTTGTAACATATTGATTGCGGACTCAATCCGAGCCTTTAATAGATATTGCAAGGGCGAAATATCGGTCGCATTTTTAAAGCGGCGGTTAAAGTTGCGCAAACTCATTCCTACCATATCGGCGAGTTTTTGCATCGGTAAATCTGTCATGCAATTATCTTTTATCCAGGTTTGGATCTGGATTATATCCTCATCAGGATGAGGCTTATTTTCTTCTCTGTAACACTGGCGTTCAAAGTGGCTACGGATCTCGTGGAAGAAGGTACGTTGCGTATGGTTTGCCACTTTTTTACCGTAGATGGTCTCAATAAAATGAATAGTGAGATCGGAAAGGGCCTTAACGCTGGCAGCACAGAAAATATTCTCGGACTGGGTGATGAAGTATTTTGTTTTTAAATTCACCTCGGGATAATCATGTGCGAACTGTTCGAAATAGTGCCAGTGGGTGGTTGCCGGTTGAGCATCCAGTAGTCGGGCTTCGGCCAAAAAGCAGCACCCCGTCCCGACGGCGGCTATCCGCGTGCCTTTTGCCGCCTGCATTGTCAGCCACCGGGTGATGGCCGTGTTCTGTCTTACGATAGGGCGCGGATTGCGCCAGATTGCGGGCAGATAGATGATATCGTAATCGGCATCGTCTTCCAGTACGTCATCGGCAATCAGGCTAAAACCGCTGTGTGTAGGTATGGGATTTTTATTAATACTTATCGTACTAATATTGAGGATATTTTCGGGTCTGCATGAGGTAAGTGTGTATTTATCTTGATTTTTCTGATTGTTTCTTTGTTCCGCGAAATAACTGCTTGCTGCTGATTTCCACATTTCTATCGGTAGGCTGAGGCCTGAACTCAGCATGTGTTCACACAATACAAATCCTATCTTTGTATTTCTCATTTTCCGGTCAATACCTGATTTATTATTTGGTTATTGCTTTTCACACCTGTCTTGGCCAAAAAAGTCTGCATTTTGGCCGGATTTTCATAATAGCTTTTGCCCACGCTTTGTAAACTGATATCTGTAAATTATCTAAAGTAAGTGAAGGCATAACGATGCCGCAGAAAGGCTAGGATACTCTATGGTCAAGTTACCTGTCATAACCGCATTCGGTGGCTACGGTCCCGCAGGTCGGAGCTCTTCGCACCAAGCGTTTCGTCGCATGGTCATAGACTCTTTGCCGGAAGATCAGCAGCAAGAAACGCTATTATCATTAGCAGTGCTGATGGGATTGCTTAAATATCAGGATGACGGCTACCGTAACGCAGAAGGAAATATACGCTCAGCCGCACAGGCAGCGGCTGAAATAAAAGAAGCCGTGTTGCAAGGCACACTGATCAGGAAGATCGCCAAAGAGTATTTTGACGTTGATGCCGTGGCCAGCCATGCCAAATTGAATATGGCGGCGGGTGCCGAACCTTTGAGTTTTGATATACCCACTCGGCAGGTGCCTCATCCTTTGCCGCAGGGGTGGCTGGCTGAGCCGCTCACGGACGACCGGGTGCGTATCACCGTTCGGGGTGAAATGGACTGCAAAATTGACGTCACGCTGCGCACTGAGGCGCAAGCCGCCGGGCAATTGCCGCAGGGATTTAGGCCGGGTGACCACTACAGCTCGCAGTTTCATCCCCGTGCGTTGCAGATGGCGATCGTCGCGGCTTCCGATGCCATCAATGCTCTGGGGATCCCGTGGCGTGAAATCCGGGCGCTGATTGCGCCAGACCAGCTGGGGGTGTATTCCGGCAATATTCTGGGGCAGCTCGACGATCAAGGGTTTGGCGGTATGCTGCAATCGCGGCTGAAAGGCAACCGTGTCAGCGCCAAACAGTGCCCGTTGGGCCTGAACAGCATGTGCGCCGATTTTTTGAATGCCTATGTGCTGGGCAGTGTGGGGCACACCAGCGCTACCCTGGGCGCCTGCGCCACCTTCCTCTACAACCTGAATGCCGCAGTAGAAGATATTAAGGCGGGCAGGATCCGCGTGGCCATCGTAGGGAGCGCGGAGGCGCCGATCACCTCGGAAGTGATCGAGGGCTTTGATGCGATGGGGGCGCTGGCGACGGAGAGCAAACTCAAGCGTATCGATGAAACCGAAACGGCAGACTGGCGCAACAGCAGCCGCCCGTTTGGCAACAGCTGCGGTTTTGTGATTGCCGAGTCCAGCCAATATATTGTGCTGATGGATGATGAACTGGCGTTGCAACTGGGGGCGGAGATTCATGGCTCGGTGAGCGATGTTTTCATTAACGCCGACGGATATAAACGTTCTATCGCCTCGCCGGGGCCGGGCAATTACATCACCATGGCGAAGGCCGTAGCCTCTGCCGTCACGATGGCCGGGTTGGCATGCGTACAGAAAGGCTCTTTTATCCAGGCGCATGGTTCCAGCACGCCAAAAAACTGCGTGTCCGAAGCCGAGATCTTTGACCGGGTTGCCGAAGCCTTTTCCATTAACGCATGGCCCGTCACGGCGGTGAAATCCTATCTGGGGCACTCATTGGGGCCGGCGAGTGGCGATCAGTTGATTAGCTGTCTGGGCACCTTTAAGTACGGCATTTTGCCGGGAATCAAGAGCGTGGATCAGATATCGCCGCAGGTGAATGATGCTCGCTTGCTGATCCCAACCCAGGATCGTCCTTTGTCTGCCGACCAGGCGCAGATCGCTTTTATCAACTCGAAAGGGTTTGGCGGAAATAATGCTACCGGCGTGGTCTACTCACCGCAACTGACGGCGCAGTGGTTGCGCAAACGGCATGGCGAACAGGTCTTTGCCGACTACCAGCAGCGTAGACGGCAGGTCGAGCAACAGGTAGCGGCTTATGATACGGCGGCATCGCGCGGTGAATTGAACGTTATCTATCTTTTTGGGCAGCATGACATGAATGAGGATGAGGTTAAGATCGACATGAACGGCATCACGATGCCGGGATTTGAACAACCGATTCATTATTCCAAAGTTAAACAATTTACAGATTTTTAATTATACGGATTTATAACTTTATAGCGTTGAGGTTATTCAGAAAACTATTTTTTATTTATAAGGGTGTTTGCGATTCCGCAAGCACCTTATCTGTGTGGCTGTAATAATCAGGAGAAGTAAAGTGGTTAATCTCAGTGAAATGCTGATTGCCTTTGGTTGGGTCGGTATTGTTGTGGGTATTATGATGGGGGGCTTAATGGGGATGTACGCCTTTAAGGGGCCTTTTCGGGCACCTAAAGGGCATGAGAATTACACCGATTTAAACCGCAGGATGTTGAGATTGGCGCATATCGCTTTTATTATGCTGCCATTGATATCAATGCTTTATGGGATGTGCATTGACACTTTACAGGTTCCCTACGTTTACAAGTATTATGCGGCGATATGCATGGTCATTCTTTCCGTGGGTATTCCTGTATTACTGATTGCCTCCTGTTTTTATTTACCCTTCAAATATATTCAGGCCATTCCTTTTAGCTGTGGGATGTTTGCCTTAGTTGTTATGGCCGTTGGCAGGGTTTCAGCCCTGTAATCTTCTATCAACCGTAGTTTTTATATTGAGATCCTAATAATGGAAACGTTACTGAGTGCACGCCAACTCGGCAGAGACGCTATTGCTGAAACGGTAGAAAAGAATAACTATCAACGTAATCATAAATTTGCAAAGAGATTAATTGATCGCGTTGAATCGCATCCGTTGATGAGAAACCCTATCTTGTCAAAAATGAATAGCGGCGAATTTGACCTCAACCAGATGAAAGTCTTCCATCTGGAGTTTTATCATGCCTTCGCCCAGGTCTTTACCGATGCGGTGATCGAAGCGCTGAGCTCGGCAAAACAGTTGGAAGGCCGCCTGGGCGCCCGGGCAAAAATGGCCGCGCGTTTCCTGCTGCAGATCAACCTGCTGGACGAATTGGGTTTCCACCCGGGGACCGGCAGTGACGGCAGCTATAACGGGCAGCCTGCACTGGCGCACTATGTGCAATTCTTCAATACCATTGAACAGCTGGGTATGAGTGAGGACGAGGTGAAAGCCTGGTTGCCGATGTCCAGCTCTGTGGCTTGCCGCGCAACCTTTGAAAACGCCTACGGCGATTACCCGCAGCTGGTAGCGCTGCTGGCCGTTGCGGAAACGGTGTTCCATGATTTTGCGACGCCTTGGGCGAAGAGCGTGGACGTGGCGACCGACATTGACGTTTCCCGCGGTTATCACAGCATTCACGTCGAAGCGGAAACCGGCGAGTCGATTGAAGACGGTCACTCTGAAGACGCCTGGATTTTATTCTGCCAGGCGATAACAGAAGATCGTTTCGAGGAAATGGTACAACGTGTGGATCTGTGGCTGAAGGTATGGAATGACTTCTGCAACGATCTGCTTGCCGGCCGCGCCGCAAAATAATTTCAGGCTAATTTAACTTTTCATATTTTATATTGAGAATAAAGAGCTAATCATTATGCCGTCTCATCAGTTGTTTAACAGGGGATTTAATTCCTTCAACCAACTATTGCCCGAACTTGCTGTTCAACATACCGACAAGACGGCATTTGAGTTTTTGCGAAGTGCCAAAGAAATAAAGAATCAAAGTTACAGACAATTGCATCAGCGCGCCGCCTCTCTGGCCAGCGCGCTTCAGCAATACGGTCATCGGGGCGACAGGGTTATTTTACTTTATCCCGACGGCGAAGATTTTATTGGCGCTTTTTTTGGGTGTCTTTATGCCGGCATGATTGCCGTGCCTGTTCCTATGCCGGCCAAGGCCTCAGGAAGCGCGTGGGAGCGCTTTATTGGGGTTTTACGCAATGCGCAAACGGAATTTATTATCACCACAGGGAAAGGCGCTGAAACCTTAATATCGCTCAGTTTACCGCTAGCGCCGCTAATTTTTACCTTTGATCAACTGCCCGCCGTGGCATTACCGGCGGGGTATCGCCTTCAGCATCTCGATAGCCATTTTTCAGGGGCGTTTAATCCTGCGCCGGTGAGCGACGACGATGTGGCTTTTTTGCAATATACCTCGGGTTCAACCGGTACGCCAAAGGGGGTCATGGTCACTCATGGCAACCTGTGGGCCAACTCTCAAGCCATCCATCGCTATTTCGGTCACCACAATGAAAGCCGCGGCATGATATGGCTGCCGCATTTCCATGATATGGGGCTTATCGGCGGCTTGCTTCAGCCGGTATTCGGGGCATTTCCCTGCCGGGTGATGTCGCCGATGATGCTGATGAAAAACCCGCTTAACTGGCTAAAGCAGGTGTCAGAGTTCCGTGCGACGACGTCGGGTGGCCCTAATTTCGCCTATGACCTCTGTGTGCGCAAAATCAGCCCGCAGCAGGCCGAAGGCCTGGATCTTTCCAGCTGGGATGTGGCGTTTTGCGGTGCGGAGCCTATCCGCCCAGCTACGCTGCGCCAGTTCAGTGAACACTTTGCCCCGGCCGGCTTCCGGGGGCAGGCGTTTTTACCCTGCTATGGCATGGCGGAAACCACGCTGATTGTTACCGGCAGGGAGAAAGGCCAGGGGATGGCGGTCGCCGAAGAAAAATCGGGGGATGTCGTCAACTGTGGCGAGGCGTTGCCCGGCACCGATGTCCGCATTGTCGATCCTGATACTCTACAACCGCTTGCGGCCGGGCAAACCGGCGAGATTTGGTTACGTGGGCCCAGCATTGCGGCCGGCTATTGGGATAACCCGGCGGCGACAGAGGCCACCTTCCAGGCGTGCATCGAGCCTGATCCGGCGCATTGGTTACGCAGCGGCGATTTGGGTTTCCTGCAAGCGGGGGCGCTGTACGTCACCGGACGTGTGAAAGAACTTCTGATCGTCAATGGGCAAAACCATTACCCGACGGATATCGAGGAAACGATCAGGGGAGCAGATATTTTGCTGGCAGACGCAACCGTTTGCGTCTTCGCCGCCGAGATTGCCCAAACTGAACAGGCGGTGGCCTTGCTGGAGATCCCTGAACGTCTCAAAGAGACCCTGGATACCGCAGCGTTGAACCGGCGTTTGAATGCCGCGGTGGCCGAGCGGCACGGCATAACCCTGGGGGAATGGGTATGGGTCGGCCGCCGGGCCATTCCACGCACCACCAGTGGCAAATTGCAACGTACCCGCGCCAGAGAAATGTACCGGCAAAATGAACTGGCGGTGCAATGGCGTAGCCGGGCCGAGCAACCGCAAGCGGCCCAGGTTGCCGATGTTGCCTCATACAGCGTGCCTGCCCTGGCCGCGCTTATCGCCGGAATCATCGGCACTGCGGTCAATGGCGCTGTCGGTGAAGAACAGTGGGATGAGGCTTTTACCGCCTTTGGCCTGAACTCGTTACAGGCCGTTGGCGTGATCGGCGAGTTAGAGCACCATTTGGGGCGTGAGCTGTCGCCGGCGCTGATTTACGATTATCCGACGATCAATAAGCTGGCTGCGGGTCTGTTGCAACCCGTTGCGCGACCAGAAGCCGCCAGGACGGCCGTGGCCAGCCAGGATATCGCCGTGATTGGTATCGGGGTTGAACTGCCAGGCCACAGTGGCGTGCAGGCGCTGTGGGCGATGTTGCAGCAGGGGCAAAGCACCACGGGGGAAATACCCGCTCACCGTTGGGCGGGCTCTTCACTCAGCGGTTTTAACCGCATGGGCAGTTTCTTTGACCGCGTGAGTGATTTTGACGCCGGTTACTTTGGTATTTCGCCGCGCGAGGCGGAGTATATCGATCCGCAACATCGCCTGCTGTTGGAAACCGTGCAACAGGCGCTGACCGATGCGGGGTTACAGGCTTCGGCGCTGCGGGGGAGCGACACCGGGGTGTTTATCGGCATCAGCGCCAGTGATTATGCCCTGCTCTCGGGCGACCGAGTTTCCGCGTATAGCGGGTTGGGCAATGCACACAGCATTGCCGCCAACCGCATATCTTATCTTTATGATTTTAAAGGACCAAGCGTCGCCATTGATACGGCCTGCTCATCTTCGCTGGTGGCCATCGACGGGGCCATGCAAAGCCTGCGCTCAGGACGCAGTTCGCTGGCTATTGCCGGCGGCGTGAATCTGGCGTTGACGCCGCATTTGCAAAAGGTCTTCACCGAGGCGCAGATGCTGGCGCCGGACGGCCAGTGCAAAACCTTTGACGCGCGCGCCGATGGCTATGTGCGTGGCGAGGGGTGTGGCATCGTTGTTTTGAAACCCCTGGCGCAGGCATTGGCCGATGGCGATCGGGTTTATGCCACCTTGGTTGCCAGCGCTATCAATCAGGATGGCCGCAGCAACGGCATCACGGCGCCTAACGGGCCATCGCAGCAGGCGGTGATCGCGCGGGCGCTGGCCGAGGCGGGCATCGACAGCAATCACATCGACTATGTGGAAGCGCATGGCACCGGGACGGCGCTGGGTGACCTGATTGAGTATCAGGCGCTGGAAGCGGTGTTTGCCGAGCGGAGCCAATCGGCACCGGTTCAGGTGGGATCCGTCAAGACCAATATTGGCCATCTCGAAGCCGCAGCCGGCGTGCTTGGGGTGGTGAAGACCGCGTTGATGTTGCATAGCCAACAGCGCGTGCCTCATTTGAATTTCCAACAGAAAAATCCGCATATCGCTGCCATTAGCCGCCGGGTGGCGGTAGCGGGCAACCACTCTTGCGCCTGGGAGTCTGCGGCGGGCCAACGTTATGCCGGTGTCAGCAGTTTTGGCTTCGGCGGGACGAACAGCCACGTGATACTGCGTGATTGTCCGCAGGCCGCGAAGCGCGATGAGGCGGCCCAGCCGCTGGCGCTGTTGCTGGTGGCCTCGCACGAAGAACAGGGTTTCAACGCGCAGCGTGACGGCATTTATAACACCTTGCAAATGCAACACGACGTTGACGTCCCGGCATGGTGTCGCCTGGTCAATACCCGTTATGACCACCCGCGCTATCGCGGGTTTGCCTGTGGCGACAACCGCCGGCAATTGGCAGAAAACCTGGCGCAACTCACCGCGAATAAAGTGGAGAAACCGCGCCCGCAGGTCTGGCTCTTCCCGGGGCAGGGAACGCAGCAAATCGGTATGGGGGCGGCCCTATACCAGCACCTGCCGAACTACCGCACGTGCTTCGATAGCTTGGCAGAGCGGGTTCTGGAACGGTATCAAATTGATATTCGGCAAGCGCTGCATGCGCAGGACGACCGTTGGCAGCGTTGCGCCAAAACCTGCCAGTTGGCCCTGTTTGCCTGCAGCTATGCCACGGCGGACAGCTTGTTGCAGTTCGGGCTACGCCCGGCGGCGGTGATTGGCCATAGCCTGGGCGAGTATTGCGCTGCGGTTGTCGCCGGCCAGATTTCGTTGGATCAGGGGCTGGCGATGGTTCATCAGCGCGCACTCCTGATGGGCAGCCTGGAGCAGCAGGGCGCGATGGCAGTGGTGTTCAGCGGCGAAAACGAGGTTCGCCGCAGTATCGCTCCCTGGGCCGATGATATCGATATTGCCGCGTTCAATACGCCGACGCTGACCACCATCACCGGCAGTTCGCCGGCGATTGACGCTTGTCTGCAGGCGGTTTCAGCGCAAGGCGGCCATGCACGCCGGATTAAAACCACCAACGCCTTTCATTCTCACCTGATGGATCCCATCTTGCCGGCGTATCGCCTTTGGTTGACGCAGCATATTGATTTTGCTGAGGGGAATATCCCTTTCTACAGCAATCTGGACGCTCTGCCGCGCCGGCACACCGATGCCGACTACTGGAGCCAACAAATCCGGCAACCCGTTCATTTCCTGCAAGGCATACAGGCGCTGAGGGAGGAAGGGAAATATACCTTTGTGGATCTGAGCGCCGACAGTTCGCTGGGCAAGTTTGTCGCCGCCACCGATCGCAGCCAACCGATTTTGGCGGCCGCGGATCATCGCCATGAATACCAATCACTGCTGACGCTGCTGGGTTCGTTGTGGCAGCAAGGGCATGACATCGACTGGTCCAGGTTGTATCGCGCAACAAGTCGTGAAGCGTTGACGCTGCCGGCCATTCAATTCTGTCGGAAAACTTATTGGCTGGCCGATGAAACGCCAACGCTGCCACCATCTTCACATGAGGACGCTATGTCAAAACAACATCAATTACACGCCGAAATCAAAGCGATCATTGCCGGGTATTTGGGGGCATCGCCCGAAGCTCTGGATGATGATCTGCCCTTCCTGGAAATGGGGGCCGACTCGCTGGTCTTGCTGGATGCGATCAATACCATCAAAGATCGCTATGGCGTGGCGATCCCGCTGAGATCGCTGTTTGAAGAGTTGAATACGCTGGATGCGGTGATCCATTACGTCGTGGAGCGTGCGCAAGTGGCGGAACCCGTCGCGCTGGCCAGTGAAAGCCGGGTTGTGACGGCAATGCCGCAAGCCGACGCTTCAGTGATACCTGCGTCGTCCCCCCAGCTCGAACAGGAATGGGGAATACCGGCAACGGCCCCGGCCGAGTTGCAAGGCGTGATTGCGCGGCAATTAGAGGTCATGTCGCAACAGCTGCGTCTGTTAAGCGGCGGCCATGCTCAACCGCTTTCCGCACCCGCGCTGCCTTCGGTACCGGCAAGCGCGCCGGTAGCCGCACTTCCTGCACCGGCCGTGGCGAGTAACGCGCCGGCTACCGCTGCACCGGCCAAAGCCGGCGCGCACAGTAGCTGGTTTAAAAAGGAAACCAAGAAGACCTCATTAGGGGCCGAGCGCGATAAACATATACAGCAATTGACGCAACAGTTTGTCGGCAAAACCCCGAGCTCCAAGCACAATGCGCAGCAGTACCGCGCCGTGCTGGCAGATAACCGGGCATCGGCGGGCTTCCGGTTATCCACGAAGGAAATGCTGTATCCCCTGGTGGGCGTGCGTTCACAAGGCTCCCGTATTTGGGATGCCGATGGTAACGAGTACATTGATTTCACCATGGGGTTTGGCGCCAATCTGTTAGGCCATGCACCGGAGTGCGTGCAACAGGCCGTTGCCGCACAGCTGGCGCAAGGCATGCAAATCGGGCCGCAGAGCGCGCTGGCCGGTGAGGTGGCAACATTGATTGCAGAGCTGACGGGCCAGCACCGCGTGGCGTTCTGTAACTCCGGTTCTGAAGCCGTCATGAGCGCGGTGCGCCTGGCGCGTGCCGTAACGGGCAAGAACAAAGTGGCGCTGTTCAGCGGCTCTTATCACGGCGTTTTTGATGGCATCCTGGGGCGTCAGCAGGGGGGCGAAACCCCGGAGCGGGCAGTGCCGATTGCCGCAGGGACAACGGCGTCCCTGGTCGAAGATCTGCTGGTGCTCGACTACGGCAGCGAAGAGAGCTTGGCTTTGATTGCCCGGTATGCCGATCAACTGGCGGCGGTCATTGTGGAGCCGATTCAAAGCCGCTATCCCGACCATCAGCCGCGCGACTATTTGCATGCGCTGCGTAAGCTGACGGCCGAGCGCAATATCGCCTTGATGTTCGATGAAGTGATTACCGGCTTCCGCCTGGAGGCCGGCGGCGCGCAGGCGTATTACGGTGTCCAGGCCGATATTGCCACCTACGGCAAGATTGTCGGCGGCGGCATGCCGATCGGTGCCATTGCGGGGTCGGCGCGCTTTATGGACAGTATTGATGGCGGTTTCTGGCAATACGGCGATGAATCCTGGCCGCAGTCCGAACTGATTTTCTTTGCCGGGACCTTCTCCAAACACCCTCTGACCATGGCGGCCAGCAAAGCGGTGCTCGACTATATCAAGAGCCACCCCGGTCTCTATGACGACATCAACCAAAAGACGCATTACCTCGCGCAGACGCTCAACACCTGGTTTGTCACGACGGGGACGCCGATCGAGATCGTCTCGGCGGGCAGTTTGTTCCGTTTCAAATTCAGCGGTAACTACGACATTCTGTTCCACCATCTCATGCTGCGCGGCATCTTTATTTGGGAGGGCCGCAACTGCTTCGTGTCCACCGCGCACTCTTCGCAAGATATAGAGCTCTTTATCGCGGCGGTAAAAGAGAGCGTTAATGCCATGCGCGTTGACGGCTTCTTTGGTGACGCCGGTTTGCACCCCGATACGCCTTACCCGGCCGCCGACAGCCAGCAGCGTTTTATGCTGCTGGCCGCCAAAGACGAAAGCGGGCTGTGTGCGGGCAACATTGGCTGCGTGGTTGAGACGGCGCGTGAGATTGACGGAGCAACCCTGGCTGAGGCGTGGGCGCTGCTGAGCGAACGTCATGAATCCTTACGCATGCAGTTCAATGGGGCGGGGGCGTTGCGGGTGGCGTCGGGCGTGGTCAACGTTGATTTTATTGAGGAGCGCAGTGAGTCGGCAGAGGTTGCTGCAAGGCTGGCCGCGTTTGCCGCTAAACCCTTCGTATTGACGGCAGCGCCGCTGGCGCGCGTCTTGTTGCTGAGCCAGCCCGGCCAAACGGCCCTGGCGTTGACGGCGCACCATACGGTGGCGGATGGCTGGTCATTTATGGTGATGCTGCGTGAACTGCTGCATATCTATGATGCGCTGGCGGCAGGGTTTAGCCCTGAGCTGTCGGCGGCGCCGAGTTATTTGCGTTTTATGCGTGCGGAAAAGACGGCCAATGATGCAGAGGTTGCTCAACGGCTGGCCGCTATCCCCGCGCGTCGTCTCGATCCCGCCAGTGCGCTGCCGGTTGTCCTGCAGGCCGCGCCGTATCAAGGCCTGCGTTTGAAGCAAGGGCTGGCTTACCCGAACTTGTCGGCCCAACTGCGTAAAGTGGCCGCCGAACTGCGCACCACGCGTTTTGTGATGTTGAATGCCCTGTTTGTACTGACGCTCGAGAAGTTTGTCGGCCACTCTCTGTTGCCTGTCGCTGTGCCGAATGCCGGGCGTGACTTCGAGAACAGCGAAGGGGTGGTCGGCCAATGCGTCAGCCTGATGCCGTTGTGTTTCAACAGCGCCGCGAGCGCGTCGTTGCCTGAGTTCGTGGCCAAGGTGCATCAGGCCATTTTGGCGCAACGTGATGCGCCGGCACTGCCGTCACGTTGTTTCCATGGTGATCAAGCGCCACTGCCTCTGCTTGCCACGTTCAATGTTGAGCCGTCCGTTCCGTTGGCGGAAATGCGCCAGTGGCAGGCCAGCCTGTCGATGCTGCCGGTCAACGCGGTCGAGTTCCCCTTGATGATGAACGTGGTGGAAATGGCCGATGAGCTGTCGATTGAGTTGGATTATCAGACGCGTTATTTCACCGAGCAAACCGCCTCAGCGCTGCTGGAGCAGTATCTGGCTGCGATCGCGGTTCTGGCTGAGCAAGGTGTGAGCGTCGTAAATCAGCAGTTTTATTCACAGGTTGCCGTGGAAGCATGATGAAAAAGTTGATGGGTATAGCACTGGCTGTCGCTGTGCTGGCGTATGTAATCAATCTGCTGTTTGACGCCGGCGTGTTCTACCGCGTTCAGGATATTAACCTGCAGCAATGCCAAAAAATACCGGGGATCAGCGGCGCGGAGGATATTGCGCCGCTGAAGGAAGGGGGCGCACTGCTCAGCAGCCTGAATCGCCACGATAACGCGCCGGGGGCGCTCTATTACTTTCAACAGGGGCAAGCGCCCCTGCGTTTACCCGGCGACTATCCGGCTGAGTTTTACCCGCACGGTATCGATGTGTGGCAAAAGGGCGCAGAGACGTGGGTTTACGCAGTGAGCCACGGCTCTCGCGGGGATCGCATCGAGACGTTCCGTTTTGAACGGGCGGCGATGCGGCTGGTTTATCAGCCTGAACTGTCGCGCAGCGTCGGCAAGAATATCAATGACATCAGCGTCATTGATAAATCCCGTTGGCTGTTGACGCGCGATCACGCCTTTTCCGGCATGTTGGGGCGCGTTGAAGACTATCTGCGGCTGCCACTCTCGCTGGTCTTGCTGGTAGACGACGCGGGGGAGCATACGCTGCTTGATGGGTTGCATTTTGCCAACGGCATTTACTACAACCCGCAACGAGGGCGGTTGTACGTGACGGAAACCACCAACGGCACCGTGAGCAGTTGGGCATGGCGGCCGGGCGAGGCGTCCCCCGTCTTGCTGGGGCGGTTCACCGGGTTGCACGGTGTCGACAATATCATGCCTGACGGGGATGGGCTGCTGGTGGCCGCGCATCCGCAACTGTTAAAGCTGGCCGCATTTCAAAAGGATGCGCAAGCGCGTTCGCCGTCGCTGGTTTGGCAACTGTCGCTGGGCACACAGGGTGCGGTTGAGCGTTCGCAGATTTATTACCAGAGCCATGGCCAGGCGTTGGCGGCGATCAGCGTGGCGGCACCGCTCGGCGGGCGGATCCTGATGGGTAGCGTATTTGACGATGGCCTGCTGACGTGCGGAGAGCAATAACATGCTGAAGAGATGGTTCTCGCGCCGCAGCACCTTTCAGGGAGTGCTGGAGGGGAAAGTCTTCACCTTGGATGCGGGGGAAACGGTGCTGGAAAGCGCGCTGAAAGCCGGCGTGGCGTTGTCTTATAACTGCCAGGTAGGGTCTTGCAAATCCTGCCTGTGCCAGGTGGTCAGCGGTGAAGTGCGTTCGCTGGTGGATCTCGGCTATTTGCTCAGTGCCGAAGAAATTGCGACCGGCCATGTGTTGGCCTGCCAGTGCCTGCCCCAGTCTGATTTAACCCTGATGTCGGCTGCGGTAGCGACAAACTGGGTGCCGGCTCAGATAAAACAGGCAACTCCTCTCTCAAGCCGGGTGTGGCGAATCACCCTGTCGCCTGAGCAGGCTATGCCTTTCCTGCCCGGGCAATTTTTGCAGCTGTGCCACCAGCCGGGCACCGATGTCCGCAGTTACTCGGTGAGTTGGTCCAGTAACGCGCGGGAGATTGTCGTGGATGTCACGCTGAGAGAGCAGGGGCGCGTTTCTCCCCTTTTATGCGATCAGGACAGCGTCGGGCGCACCCTGTGGGTGTCTGGCTGTAGCGGACGGTTTGGGCAAGCCGATGACGGGAAAGGGCCATTACTGGCCATAGCCAGCGGCTCAGGTTTGGGGACCACGCTGGGGCTGGTTCGTGCGGCTCTGGCGCGTAATCCCTATCGGGCGGTGATGCTGGTGCATGCCATTCGCAAGCGGCAGGACAAGTTTGACGTTGCCGAACTGCAGCGGTTGCAACAACAGCATGAAGGCTTCCATTACTTGCATGCGTTGTCGCAGGAGAATGAAGGAAAACAGCACGAGCTTGCGGGGCGCTTTACATCCTGGCTGGAGGAGTGGCGCAGCCTCTATCCGTACCAAAAATACGGGCTGGAGGCTCGCGACTGGCGGGCGCTGATCTGCGGTAACCCAGGGCTGGCGCAGGCGTGCCAACGGGGGCTGCTTGCGAGCGGGGTGATGGCGCAACATATCCAAACAGACTGTTTTTCTCCTGCCGGCGCCGAGGAAAAAATCTCGAATAATAAGGAGTTAGTATGTTGAGTTATCTAAGATTCGCCCTGGTGCCACTGGTGTTTTTACCCCTGACGGCGGCGGCCAACTTGCTCGGCGGCGGGTGGATACTGGCCGCCATGCTGTGCGTATCCTTGAGTTATTTGATCTTTGATAATGTGACCCCGGTAGATACTGCCGATCACCACTATCGTTTCACCGCGCTTCTGGCGCTGATCCCCTATCTGCAACTTCCCGCGGCCCTGCTGGCGCTATTTACGTTGATCTGGCAGGCGGCGCCGGGCGATGTGCTGGGGTTTGGGGCCGGGATCTCGGCGGCGACGGGGTGGGATGTACCGGCCTTGCACGGTATGCGCATGCCAGAATTGCTGCTGGCCGCCGTGTCCACCGGCTATACGCTGAGTACCAACACGGTGGTGGCTCATGAGCTTATCCACAAAACCCAGAGCTGGTTGGCGATGATCGTCGGGCGCTGGTTACTGGCATTGGTCGCGGATGCGCAGTTTTCTATCTCCCATGTGTACTCGCATCACCCCAATGTGGCGACGTACGCCGATGGGGCGACGGCACGCCGTGGCGAGCATGTTTACCGTTTCTTTATCCGCTCGTCGCTGTCGCAGTACCGTGAGTCGTGGCAGGTGGAACAGCAACGGCTAAAAGGCCAGGGCAAGCGGAGTATTACGCTGGGCAATAGAGTGATTCGCAGCGTTATCATGAGCCTGACGATCCTGGCCGCCTGTTATGCAGCGGCAGGGGGGCGTGGATTACTCGCTTGCCTGGCGGCCATGCTGGTCTCCAAGTTCTTGTTTGAAACCGTCAACTATATCCAGCATTACGGTTTAATCCGGGTGCCCAATACCCGCGTTGAGCCACGCCACAGCTGGGATTGCAACAACCAGGCATCTTCTGCCGGCCTGTTGAATCTGACGCGCCACTCGGATCACCATACGAATCCGCGTCGGGAGTTCTGGCGGCTGCAAGCGCACAGCTATGCGGTGGGGATCGATCATGGTTACGTGGCGCATATCCTGTATGCGTTGGTACCGCCTCTGTGGTTTAAACGCATGGAAGCAAAGCTGGCGTATTGGGATCGGCATGTCGCCACGGAGGCGGAAAGGGCCCTTATTCGGCAGCTCGATAAGCGTCAAGCGGCGCAAGAGGCGTCCGCGCAAGTCTAACGTCACCCGCGATTCTGGAGAGTACAATGAGTGAACATTTTGACCAACTTATCGAACAAGCCTACCGGCAGTATCGTGGGCCGGCTTATATGCGCTCACCGGCCGTATCCTGCATTAAAGTGGGTATCCGGTTAATGGATTTTGTGGTGCCTGGCCCAACGGCCGCCTACCTTGGCAAACGCTTTTTCACCCCACGCCGCGTCCCGACGCGTGAAAGCGATAAACAGACGATGGGCATGGCGAGCAGCATTACGTACATCACCCTGAGCAACGATAAGCAGGCGGTGGTGTACCACTGGGGGCAACAGGGGCCAAAGGTGCTGTTGGCGCACGGTTGGGAGTCGCGGGCATCGCATTTCTCGCGTTTGATCCAGGTATTGGTGGAACGGGGTTTCCAGGTTGTCGGTTTTGACGCACCGGCACACGGGGATGCGGAAGGCGACCAGAGCAGCATTGTCGAGTTTATCGAAATCATTCAGCGACTGGAGCGGCAAGAGGGCGGGTTTGACGCGATTGTGGCCCACTCCTTCGGTGGCCTGTCGGCGATCAACGCGGTGAAAGCCGGGCTGCGTACCAAAGCCTTGGTGATTGTCGGCGCGCCTACGCACTTTAGCGGCCTGGTGACCAAGTATGCTTCTATCCTCAATTTGCCGGCGCGCCAGCAGCAACGTTTACGGGGTTACATTGAGCGTTACTTTGGCATTGGAGATGCCGTTTGGCAGCGCTTTAACGCCTATGAAGGGTTGCGGCAGATTGAACAACCGGCGTTAATCATCCACGACAACGCTGACGATATCGTCCTGGAAGTGGAAGCAGAATGCCTGGCCCAAGCCTGGCCCGCCGCCCGTTTGGTGAAAACCCGGGGGCTGGGGCATAACCCGTTGCGCCGCCCGGGGGAGGGCATAGATCTGGTGTTGGCGCATCTGGCTCCGCTTCAACCTTAACCGGCGCTATTCTTGCCGGGGCGGGATTGCCCGATAGTCAGGGATAATGGCTATCGGGTTCCGGCGCGGGGGCAAACCCCGCACATCTTCAGAGCCGGATCCTCGCCTTCCTGTCCAGCAGCAACCCGGCGTCATCATAATAACGGCTAGGCCAGATCTCGGCGGGATGGACGCAGAAAACTGGATACCCAGCGGTATAAAAAACGCAATGTCGTTGAGCGTTGCTTTGGGGGATAAAAAGAACATCGTCGTATTGCCACATGCTCAGAGAAAACAGCCAGAAATTACCTTTGCATGCTTAAGTTAGGTTCTATTAGGTTGTTTTTAAAGCGATTTTTTGGTTAAGAGACCTAACCATCAAGGCCATCGCAAAGCAGGCAAGCATGAAGTTGAAGCGCGATATGTTCATTTCTTTGCCTTGTTGGTCAGATCAATGATGCGATCGGCTGATGCAATAGTGGTTTCACGATGGGCGATGATCACCCGCGTAATGCTGAGCGCCTTTATCGCCTGATTCACCACCGCTTCACTCTCATTGTCCAGCGCACTGGTAGCTTCGTCCAGGAACAAAATTGCCGGTTTCTTGTAAATCGCCCGGGCAATAAACAGCCGTTGTTTTTGCCCGCCGGACAGCCCTTCCCCCAGTTCACCTATCAAGGTTTCATACCCCATGGGCATGCGCATGATCACCTCGTGCAGATAGCCAGCACGGGCACATTCCTCCATCCAGGCGTTATCCACCTCGTCCGCAAACCCGCAGATGTTTTCCCGGATCGAGCCGGAGAACAGCTTGTCGTCCTGCATCACGCAGGCGATCATCTTATGGTAGTTATTGATGCCGAGCTGCCGGATATCGATGCCATTCACCTCAACCCGGCCCGTATCGGGGGAGAATAGCCCGCACAGCACTTTCATCAACGTGGTCTTACCGACGCCGGAGGGGCCCACGATGGCCACGCACTCGCCCGGGGCAACGGTGATGTCCAGGGTATCAAAGATGGCCGGTGACTGACTGTCGTAACGGTAGCTCAGAGCGTTGGTCGTCAGGCCCGCCGGTAGCAGTCCCGCCGTGTAAGGGACGTCGGGTTTACGATTCTCGCGTGGGTGCAGAGCAATATCGGCAATGCGTTCGTTGTGCAGACTCATCATTCGCAGCTGCAGTAAAAATTCCGTCAGCGACCCAATACGGTCGGAGAACTGTCCCCGAAAGACACCAAATGCGACGAACATGCCAATAGTCATCTGATTATCGATCACCATGCTGATCCCCAACCACAGAATAACGACTTGGTCACAGGCTGCAACGAAGGTACTAATGCCGCCAAACAACATGTTCATTTTGGTGACCCGGATACCGGTATTTATATTGTCTATTTCGAGGTTGAGCCAGTGAGCGATGCGTCGTTCCGCCATGCCCTGCATCTTGACGGTAGCGATGCCGTACAGTGTCTCCATAAAATACGAACCGGCACGAGCGTTTCTCACTAACGACTCTTCAGACAGTTGCCGATAATAATCATAGGTCAGTAGACGCATCAGTACGTAGAGTGCGGTGAACGCGATCACCACCCAGGTCAACCACCCTCCATACAGCACCATCATCATCAGTACGCCAATGACCATAATGCCGTCCATGATGGCACCGACGATACTGGTGGTGAAGGTGCTTCGCAGCGTATCCAACGAGCCGAAGCGCGATTGAATGTCACCCAGTTTACGCCGTTCAAAATAACTCAGCGGCAGCCGCAGTAGATGGGTAAATAGCCCGGACTGCCACTGCACGTTGATTAGCGTCGCCATGACCAGCCCGGACCAGGCGCGCACCATGCCGATGGCGGCTCGTAACAGAATGAACAGCATCAGTCCAGCACAGATAAGCGTCAGCAAGCCGCGATCCCCTGCGGGAATGGCATGATCCATCACCAGTTGTGTGCCGACCGGCATAACCAGGTTGATAGTTTCGAACACCAGAGAGAGGCAAAAGATTTTGCCGAGCGTTCGCTTCAGCCCGTGCACGCTGCCAATCAGTGTGCGAAGACGGATTTGGTGTCGAGCGCTGTCGGCGGTGAATTCGCTGCCGGGCCAGGCTTCGAGCGCCACCCCTGTGAAACTGTGCGACAATTCCGCCAGACTGATTGTCCGGCGGCCACGTGCCGGATCATGCAGTACCACGCGGTTGCCTTTGACGCTGACCAATACCACAAAATGGTTGAATTCCCAGTGCAATAGGCTGGGCATTTTCAGTGCGCCAAGTTCGTTAAGATCCAGCGATAGAGGGCGCGTCGCCAGTCCCAACTGCTCGGCGATACCGATCAGACCACCCAGAGTGGTACCGCGGCTCGAAAGGTTGAATTGCCTGCGCAAAGCTATCAGGTCGATATTTTTTCCGTAGTAACCACAGATCATTGCCAGGCAGGCCAACCCACACTCCGAGGATTCTGTCTGGTGCACCATCGGGACATGATGGCTCAATCGTATATCCAACTGGCTGAGCAGTTTTTTGACGGAGGGCTTACTCATTGACCGGTCCCGTCGCGCTGTGTTTCATGTCGTAGAACGGGGATAACATCCATTGATAAATTTTCCTTTTTTCAAGAAACAGGGTGCTTTGCGCTTTCATGCCGTTTTCCAGGCTCAGGCGTTTACCGTCGTAGGTGATGGCCTGTTTCTCAGGAATAATAATCACCTTGTAGTATGGCACGGCGGCGGTCAGCGCCTCTTTGGGGGCTCCCTGGTAGGTCCGCATTTCCTGCGGCGATGCCGGGGCTCGGGAGATGACGGACACAGTGCCGGCGAACTGGCCGAATTTCTCTGCTGGAAAGGCGTCATAGCGTACATTCACCTTGTCACCGGCAACAATGTAGGGGATGGCGTCGTTGGGCACCCAGAGCACCAGGGCATAGTGATCGATATTGTGCGGGAGCACCTGCAGCAGACTGTCGCTTACGTTGACCATCTGGCCGACCGTGACACTCATCGAATCGACGCGTCCGTCAGCCAATGCGCGGACGATGATCTCACCAGTGGCATCAATGTTTTGCAGCTCCTTTTGCAACTCGTAGCGCTGCAGCTCCATCTGGTAAATCTGGTTGTCGAATTCGGCGGCCTGGGTGTGGATCTGGCTTTCCAGCGCGGTGATCTGCAGAGCGTTTTGTTCGTTCTGGCCTGAGAGGCCCAGCAGGTTGTTCTGTTGCTGGTAATACAGCGCCACCTGGTTGGTGAGCTGATCCTTGTTGATTAGCCCTTTGCTCTGATAGTGCCGGTAGTTCTCCATGTTCTCCTTCATGATGCGTATCCCTTCCTGGGCCCGCCGGAGGATGTCGGTGGAACGCGTGAACGCGGCGGTATATTGTTCCTTCTGCTTTTCCAACATGGCAAGTGTGGCCTGCTTGCTGCTTTCCAGTCGGCTTATAATTTGTGCAATGCGCGCCAGTTGGCCATCGATATCTCGGCGTTGATTGTCGCTGACCACCCCGCTGCGGGTACTCTTGCTGACGTCGATCTGGTAAATAGGAGTACCAGCTTTTATTACTTGCCCTTCGGTGACGAATTGTTTGACCACCACCCCCTGAACGCCGGAATAGACGTTGGCGGCGCGCGGATAGGTACTGATCTCGCCTGTCACGTTGACCCGCCGGGTATAGGTGCCGGCGATAACAAAAGTGAGAAAGGCAGTGAGAAAAAACAGACAGAGCCCTGCAGTCAGCCAAAAGGGAATACCGGGGAGTATGATGGCTCGACCGCGCCATTTCATTTTCTGATTATCAAGCGCTTCCTGGCGAAACATTATCAGCGTTCCTTATTGAAAGGATGTGCAAAATTACACTTTATTATATTGATAATGAAATCAGCAAAAACTCAACATGTATTTACCGATAAATTCGCTGTTGATTTTATTTTCGCCATGTGGAATAAACTCCATCGGGAGTATATATGTTGTGTTGAAATAATGCGATCCCAAACTCATCGTTTTGCATATGCTCTGCTAAACTTGAAGGTTCAACTAAATCTCCAATCTTAAAAACATTATAAGCCAATCCCAATAAAACCTCTATAATCAAACCTGGCCCGGTTAAGGCTGAAGTAACGCGATAGTCTCGTGTTATTAATTCAGTTCTCCACGTTAAAATCCTAGTCATATAGCAGTCTGGCTTATTATTATGAATGTAAAATTCAAAGATGCAGTTGTTTTTTTCTAAAAAACGATATCTTTTTTTCATGGTTATAAGTATGATTTTTATCGCTCTTGATTTGGGATGAGAAGATATAAAGTTATTAAAATAAATACCTTTGAATCTTCTGAGTGTTCCTAATGCTAACAAATTCTCATGAACGTATAATTTACCAAGAGGCAATATCTTATCCAAAGAAAAATCAGCGATATCAAGTTCGATGAGTCTTTTAATCTCTTTAAACCTAATGATGTCTAGCCCCGCTTCCTTTTCATTGTAATTAAGCATGTTTTCAAATAAAGGAGAGTTAGAATAAATTTCTTTTAAAATTAATTTTGTTTTAAAAAATAAGAAAGAGTCATTTTCTATGATCCCTTCTCTTTCTATAAACTTATTTAGCCTCTGATATATGTGATCAGTGTATGGAAGAGTGTCAACATCTATGTAAACACCACCATATTGATAGATAACCAAAAGCCTGACTATGTCACTTGCGCTAGCAAGATTACATCTTAATATAATCTCATAATAATAATATCTCATGAAATCATCAAAATCATTAAGAAACAGCTCTGCTACATCCTTTTTTATAAAGTTATTTTTTTCAAACCATGAATCTTCAATAATTAATGGTTGTCTCTGATAAGGAATTCCATTCTCCATCAAGAATTCAATAACTAGTTCATCAAAATTAAACCCCTCCTTTATCCTGGGGAATATGTAATTAAATGCGGCATTCTTTATTTTTAACTCAGCATTTATTTTATTTTTTCTTTCTTTGAGTTTGACAAAATCCCGTATGGAGTTGTGAAGAAAATTACATAGTGACGCATCTTTGGAGTACCAAAAAAAATCTCCTTATCTTTATTTGTTCTCTTCCATACATCGATATAACTTGTGTTTACTTCATTTAAATCACCAATCCATACAAAATGGATGCTATCAGGAACTTGGGTTTTTTTTATCTTAGATAAATCTATTTCTGACATCCTGCCACTCATTTAAATCATCCTGATAAATTAAAAACAATAGAAAAATAAATAAATTATTTACTTTGTTACCTGGCTAAAAAATAAACTATAGCCATAACAACAACACAAATAGAACAAATTAATAAGTTCCCAGAAAAATCTTTTAATGAGTCCAAATAATCATTGCTGTTTTTATTTAATTTGCTAATTGCTTCTGCTTCGTTTTCAGCATCGACTTCAATATGATGCTTTCTAAATCCTTTCAGCTTCATATCCTTAATTATTTCTCGTGTAACCACTTCTTTTTTCAGCACTCTTGATGCATCACTCTTTATAAAAATAACATATCTATTCATCATATACTCCATAAAAGCACAGAGTTTTATTTCTGTGCTAAAATTGTGTTAGTTAATTAACGTTTGGTTCCGGATTCTCTAGCTTCACTAGGCCCAGTACCATTTCCAGCGTAACCATTGCCTGCAGCCATTGAACTACCATTTCCCCAGAAACCACTGGCACCGGAGCCACTACCATAGGGACTATTTTGTGACAAGAATGACCCAAGTCCTCGATCGCCACCGTTATTTCCACCCCCTGTTGAAGAGCCAGAGCCCCCGTTATCAGATGACCTTTTTCCACTCCCGTCTCGATCCTGCCATCCACCTGACACTGCATCGAATTGGCTACTTAAGATTTCCTTCATGAATACTCTCCTATGGATTTACTGGGTTTACAACCATTAGAAATGTTTGAGTTACATACTATTCATACATAACGTGTAAAAAAAAGTAAATATTTATAAATTATGATTCAGGTCACACGCTTAAATAATTTGCAACGCAGATTGTGACGAGCTCTCCAGCGTTCTTGTGGCATCAATGACACCCATATCATTGAAAAAAACATAAATAATTTTGTCTTTCCCTCTGTTTCTTGGTTTCACAGCGATAGGCTGTCAGGAATACACGCCGACAGCGCAGGCATCGGAAGCGTTCGAACTGAGTCGGGCAAGTCTACGTCGATAAGCAACAGACGAGTTTCTCACTGCTTTGCAGCCTCAACTGTCTTTAAGTCGCTACCTAACATAAATCCGGTACAGGCTGCTGCCATAACCTTCGAATAAATCGCCACGGAGGCGGAAAGGGCCCTTATTCGGCAGCTCGATAAGCGTCAAGCGGCGCAAGATGCGCCCGCGCAAGTCTAACGTCACCCGCGATTCTGGAGAGTACAATGAGCGAACACTTTGACCAACTTATCGAACAGGCCTACCGGCAGTATCGTGGGCCGGCGTATATGCGCTCACCGGCCGTATCCTGCATTAAAGTGGGTATTCGGTTGATGGATTTTGTGGTGCCAGGCCCAACGGCCGCCTACCCATGGATTGGTGGACAGAGTTGCACGCTGATTAATGGCTGGCTGCACATTTAGGTGTGGCAATAATTCACTGATTACCAGATGTTGTGATCGAGGCTGGGACAGCGCCCGTCCCGGCCTTAATGCCAGAGTGTTTTATTTCATAGAGTATAATCTAACCATGTTGCCCGGTACCTTTATTGAAAAATGCATATTCAACTAAATCATAAAAACCATATTGGTTTGTTTTTATAAGCCACGTTTTATTATGCGATGAAATTAGGGAGCGAGATTAAAAATATTTATAGCAGGTGAGGATGATTTTCTTGTAGAGGAAGGATTGGTTTTTGTCATTCAGAACCAGGCGATTACCTGTTTCGGTGTATCGTCGTTACTGGAGAAATTTATAAGTGAGATCAAGTATTTGTAATGATAGCATCAAGGGCTGAGATAATATCACTTCTGGATGAGGCAAGATTACATACAAAATCTGTCTGGTTGATTTTTTTTGCATCCAAAAAAGTTATTGCTGGTGTAAATATATGATAAATTTTATTATCAATTGTGATCTGAGGAGTGATTCTTTTCTGGTTAAGGTTAATGTCGTTTTTCCAGACCAGAGGGACAATAATTCTTGTTGTTAAATCATCAAAATAATCATTCTGGATAATAAGGTAAAGTGGCCAAAGCTTGTTTGTTTTGGCCGAAGGATTTCGATAAACATCAAATTGTTGCGGCATTACAGGCTCCCGAAAAATTCATCATCCGTAAGCATCCCCGCTTTAGCCATGAATGCGTTCATAGCCTGCATATCTTCTTTTTCTTTCTCCCTCTCATGCTTTTTAGCTTCTATCGCTTGTGCCAAAAGTATGTCCAGCGTTGCAGAGAGATTCATGTCCAGACTACGGGCTTTCTCGACCAGCGCAGTAGTCAGGTAAACGTTGGTGCTTCTTTTGGTGCCCCGTCGTGAAGAGGTGACAGTAGTCATGGTATGTACTCCTATGCACAGAGGTATGCGCATGAGTATGAGGAATGATGGAAAAACAATCAAGCCTCCATTGTGCCGAGGCTTCGCTTAGCCGCGCGGGACAAACCCCGCACATCTTCAGAGCCGGATCCTAGCCTTCCTGTCCAGCAGCAACCCGGCGTCATCATTATATTGGCTAGGCCAGATCTCGGCGAGATGGACGCCGACGGCTTCGGCAATCATCCATTCACCTTTGTGCCAGGGCCGCACAAGGGCGTTTGCCAGCGTTGAAGAACTCAGCCCTGCCGCCCGCGAGAGTGCCGCCAGGCTAAGACGTTTTTTGTGTAGCGCCGCGATGATATCAGCGTGGTGCCAGTCGTTTTTCATCCTCGTCTCCTGACTTTGTTCCCTAACGTTTCCACTACCCTGCATGCTCCCCACCCGGCTCAAGCTGGGGTGTAGCGGCATTAAACGCCGTTATTTAGCCTCTAAAGAAAACGTCCCCCGATTAATCAGCATCAAAATGAAGTCTCCCTTGCGGCGGTTAAAGCGACGTTGGCTTATTTTAGTGATGATTGAGCTGCCATTTACCTAAGCTCGGTAATGATGATCGCCACGTCTCCACACTGTGTGGAACAACCCGGCGGAATGCGGTTATGTCTCTGCAACAGATATCTACTAAACCCCTGGCCGGCAAGGCGCTAAAAGGCATTGGCTACCGGCATTACGTCTATCTGATCCTGATGTTTGCCGCCGGGATCCGGTTTATTTCTTTAACCGGCAGATACTTTTGGTGTGACGAGGCCTCCAGCGTGCTGACCAGCCGTTATGACGTCTCGGCACTGTTGTACCATGCTTCTTTTGATGTCCATCCTCCGCTTTATTATCTGCTGCTGCGTGGCTGGATGCTGCTGTTCGGCGATAGCATTTTGGCTGTCCGTTCTCTCAGCCTGCTGTTTGGCGTTATTACGGTCGCGCTGGCCATAAAGCTGACGCGCAAGGTCGCCAATGAACGGGCGGCACTGCTGGCCGGCAGCCTGATGGCGATCATGCCGATGGCGGTGCGTTACAGCCAGGAGGCGCGTATGTATGCGCTGATGGGAATGTTGACGATCGCCGCTACCCTGGCGCTGGTGATGTGGTTAAAGGCGCCTGCTAGCCGTCGTTATTTGGCGGTTTATACGTTATTGATGGCGTTGAGTTTTTACACGCATTACTTCACCATTTTTGCCTTAATGACTCACTGGATAGTGCTGTTGGCGCTGTCCTGCCGGCGTGACGAACCCCAGCGTTATCTCAAACAACCGGCATGGTGGCTGGCCAATCTGGCTATAGGGTTGGCCTATATCCCCTGGCTGCTGGTGTTGGTGAACTTGCTGGATCATATTGCGGAGCTGAAAGTGGGCGGGGATGTCGGCTGGATCCCCCAGGTGGTGTGGAGCGATCTTCCTGCCATGTATTGGCGGTTATTCACCGGGAATGATGGCAGAGGTTATCCCGCGATCATTTTTTGGCTGTTGCCGGTGTGCTTCACCGGGTTGTCATGCCTGTGGCTGATGGGGCGGGGAGGGGAAAGAAAATACCTTTTGTTGTTGCTTTGCAGCGTATTTATCCCTGTTACTCTGCTGTTTATTATTTCGTTCCGCACGCCGTTGTTCGTCGACCGTTATTTATTTTTCTCCTCATTAGGCATTCCGATCATCCTGGCCCTGTTAATTACTGAAAACGAAAAAAAGGCGCACAGGTTTTTATTGTTGCTGCTGGTTAGCCTGTTGTTTGGCAGCGGGCTGCGGAATGATTATCCACCGGAGAAAGATGAGTTTAAGGAGATGGTGCGCTATATCAACAGTGGCTATCAACCTGATGATGCCGTTGTCGTCAGCAATATGTTCAATTATCTGAGTTATGTTTATTACAACGAAAAAGGGCATCGCGCGTTGCTGTATACGCCGGTTAAGCCCAACGGTCTTTCCGGAAAACCCAATGCCTATGGTTTTGGCACTTTTTTCCACGATCGCGCGGCGCAGACCTATGTCGATAATCTCAACGCCCTGGTGGGGCCCCATCGTCGGGTGTGGTTAGTCAGCAGCGGCGATTTTAATCAGGATTTTGGGCGGTTGCCGCCGGGATGGGCCAACACCAGCACCTTTAAAAGCGGCGGGTTCGAATCGCGGCTGTTTGTCGTGAAATCAGGCAGGTGAAAGCCGAGGGCAGCGGCGGCCCTTTGATAGCCGCCAACGACACCACTCCGCGGGCGCATTGACGGGAGGTGTTACTTTTCTTCTCCAGGGCGGAAATAATGCCCGCATTTAGGGCAGATCATGGTGATATTTTTGCGCATCTTGCTGCTGCTTTGTTCGGAGACGTAAGCGCATTTTGGGCAAGTCACTTTCACGGATGTGGCGCTGAACATCTTAAGGGCATCAAAGATAGACATATCTTTCACCGGGTAGATGTAGGGGTTATCAGTATACCACCCGGCGCTTTCAATAGCCCTGAATCGATTATTTATTAATCGGTTGTGTGAGATAGGTAAGGCGCTATGCCCATCCCTGAGCGCCAGCGCCACGGTCAACATGTCACATTTCCATCCGGCGTTACATCTGCCGGAGCAACCTTACGCAGGAATGACAGTTCTATACATTGGGATTGGTAAGGTAGTCCTACCCGATGATGTTGTGTGTTAGTCCCTGTAGTGTATTACCCCATCCCTGTTAAGTTTATCCCGCCTCGTGCGGGATTTTTTTTATCTGCGTCCGACGATATTCAGGCCGCCGAACATGATGTTGCGGGTGGTCGACAGCGTCAGAAAATCATGTGGGAAGCCCAATTCTATTGCGCTGAGCGCATCCAGACGTTGCCACCGATCTTCCGCTAACCTGACCTCCAGCGCACCGAGGTTGTCATCCAGTTGCGTCAGCGTGCGTGCGCCGATAATCGGCGCGCTCACCGCCGGATTGCGCAGCGTCCAGGCCAGCGCCACTTGAGCGGGTGTGTAACCGGCTTCGCGGGCGATATCGCTCACGGCATCGGCAATGTCGAGGTTGTGGGCGGTCAGCGTTCCTTTGGTGCGCACGACCTCGCGTCGGGTACCTGTTTCATCCCCCTCCGGTTGCAGATCCTGCCGCCGGTATTTGCCGCTCAGCACACCGCCCGCGAGCGGCGACCAGGGGATCACGCCCAGCCCCAGTTCTTGCGCCATCGGGATCAATTCACGCTCCACCGTGCGTTCCAGCAGGCTGTATTCGATCTGCAGGCCGATAAGAGGCGACCAGCCACGTAAATCCGCCAGCATCTGCATTCTGGCGGCCTGCCAGGCCGGGAGATCCGATACCGCCAGGTACAGCACCTTGCCGGCGCGCACCAGATCGTCCATCGCGCGCATGATTTCCTCCACCGGCGTGGTGTAGTCCCAGGCGTGCAAATAGAGTAAATCGATATAGTCGGTGTTCAGGCGCCGCAGGCTATCCTCCACCGAGCGCACCATGCTTTTACGGTGATTGCCGCCGGAGTTCGGGTTATCGGGCTGCATCGGCAAGGTGTATTTGGTGGCGATCACCAGACGATCGCGGCGCCCGGTGGCGAATTCGCCGACAAAGCGTTCGGCGCTGCCTTCGGTATAGCGGTTGGCGGTATCGATAAAGTTGCCGCCGTGGTCGACATAGGCGTCGAACAGGCGGCGGGCCTCGGCCTGTTCCGCTCCCCAGCCCCAGTCGGCGCCGAAAGTCATGGTGCCGAGCGCCAGCGGCGAGACGCGCAGACCGGAGCGGCCCAGCAGGCGGTAACTGTCCAGCGATAAGGATGTGTTCATGGGCGTTCTCCTGTTGATGTTGATTTCAAGATAGACCCGGCGAGCTGTTCACGGAATACGCTATAATCTTCATGAATTATTAAGCGATGGAGGCATAATGAGAGGAAGTGAATTTGCAGAGTTGCGCGCTTTTGCCGCCATTGTTGAACACGGAAGCTTCGCCCGCGCCGCCGTGCACCTGGGCATGACCGCTTCAGCGCTGAGTCAGACGCTGCGCAATCTGGAAAGCCGCCTGGGGTTGCGGCTGCTGAACCGCACCACTCGCAGCGTGGCGCCCACCGACGCGGGGGCGCAGATGTTGGCGCGCCTGTTGCCGGCTATCGCCGAAATCGATGCGGCGGTGGAGCAGGCGGTCAACCAACGCCAGCAGCCCACCGGGCGTTTGCGTCTTAATATTACGCGGATCGCCGCCATGCATTTTCTGGCGCCGTTGATCGCGCCGTTTCACCGGCAGTACCCGGATATCCTCCTCGATCTCAATGTGGAAGACCGGTTGGTGGACATTGTCGCCGGCGGTTTCGATGCCGGCGTGCGTCTGCACGAGAAGCTGGAAAAGGACATGGTGGCGATCAAGCTTGGCGGAGATCTTCGGATGCGGGTAGTCGCCTCCCCGGCATATCTGGCTCGTCATGGACAACCGCAGGCGCCGCGTGAGCTGCGCCAACACCTTTGCCTGAATTTTCGCTGGCCAACCAATGGCAATCTTTACCGCTGGGAATTTGAGCGCGACGGTGAAACGCTGGATATCGCGGTGGAAGGGCCTGTGATCGTCGACGAACCGGAGATCCTGGTGCGAGCGGCGCTGGACGGCGTGGGTATCGCTTATCTGTTTGAGCATCAGGTGGCCGCCGCGCTGGCCGATGGCCGGCTGGTGCCGCTGTTGGATGCCTGGACACCGCCTTTTCCCGGTTTTTATCTTTACTACCCCGCCAACCGACAAATGCCGCGCCCACTGCGCGCGTTTATTGATTTCGCCCGGCAGCAGAGCGTGCAGGCGGCCGGGGCGTGAATGCCACCCGGTTTTTTTGAATAACTCCGTCAGATAAATTGGGTATTCACCTTGGGGCCGCTTGAGTAGATTGGATTAGCGTATTTAAGGGGGCCGCCGGCACCCCGATGCAACTACCTGGGAGTTTCTTATGGCGAAGACAGTGGTGATTTTTCATTCCGGCTACGGCCACACCGAGCGTTTGGCGAGCATTGTTGCCGAAGGCGCAGAGGCTGAGCTGATCGCTATCGATCAAGACGGCAATATCAGCGAAGAAGCCTGGCAGAAACTGGATGAGGCCGACGCCATCATCTTTGGTTCGCCGACCTACATGGGCGGCCCGTCGTGGCAGTTCAAGAAATTTGCCGACGCCAGCTCAAAAGCCTGGTTCACTCGCAAATGGCAAGACAAGGTTTTCGGCGGTTTCACCAACAGCGCCAGCCTGAACGGCGACAAGCAGGTCACGCTGATCGCTCTGCAAACGCTGGCTTCACAGCACGGCGGCCTGTGGGTCAGCCTGGGGCTGCCACCGGCCAACAGCAAAGCGGCGCAGCGTACCGATGTGAACAATCTGGGGGGCTCTGTTGGCCTGCTGGTCCAGACGCCTGCCGATGCCGGCGTAGATGAAATGCTGTCGGGGGATTTGGAAACCGCCAAATTGTATGGCCAGCGCGTCGCGAGCATTGCCGCCAAACTGGCGTGATCCTGCTCCCCATCGCGTTCGGTGGGGATATCGCGTCGTTCATTTTTCCTGCACATTTGGCGTGTAAACTGCGGAGTGTTATTAGCCTGCTTGGGCTAACACTGCATTTCGTACAAATATTCCCGGTTCCTAGACCGGGTTTTTTGTTGCTAAGGTCCGCTTAAGCTTCCGTCGATATCATGAACAGCAGCACAGGCATGCAATGGCTGTGTCGTAACTGTCAATTTGCTGCTCTTCAAGCGAGCCCGCTCTGCGGGCTTTTTTTATGTTTCCGGTTCTAATTGCGCTTGCTGATGACTTGCTGGAAAATAATCGCAGGCACAATAGGGTAAACGAAATAATACCCACTTTATTATTATGGATTTATGCTTGTGCGGATCAGTAACGGCTTACGCTATGCTGATAGATATCGCTGAACATTTTTCTTCGGTTTGGCGTGAATGCGTTCACTCTGAGTTGCGGCGACGAGCTGTGGAGTTAAGAACGTTCTGCTAAATAAAAATGAATGTCTCTTTGTTTCTGAATCATCGGTATTTACTGGTTGAGAACGGGTTTTTTGTCCTCCTTATCATGCCGGGCGAGGGAATATGCAGATAATTGCTCTGGTTATTACGAATTTATGGGTAAGGTGATGAACGCCAGAATAAACGCCAAACATGGCCTGCCTGTTACCCTCCAGCTGATCACGCTTTTTCTGCTGGCGTTTTTACTTTCCTTGCTGGGTATATTTACTCGTCCGATCGGATCCCTTTCCTTGTTTTGGCCGGTGAATGCGATTTTACTCGGCCTGTTATTGCGCAAACCCGCCTATGCCACACCGCTGGGCTGGCTAACCACCTACCTTGGCATGATTGCCGCCGATTTGACGACCGGCGAAGCGCTGCCTTTGGCCATGTGGTTGAATGCCTGCAATATGTCGCTGATTGCCACCGGTTATGGCGTGATGCTGCTGTTACCGCAGTCGCAGCGCAGAATGGGCAAACCTCAGGCGATACTCTATATGTTTACCGCCAGCCTGAGTGGTGCGGCGGTGGCGTCGACCCTGTCGATACTGCGCAATGACAGCCTGTACAATAATACGGTGATCACCGCCTGGCTGGCGTGGTTCAGTGAACAGTTCTCCACCAACCTGTTGCTGTTGCCGGTGTTCCTGGCGGCACCGCGGCTGAAGCAGCTGTTGCGCATGCAGATCCACTGGCCGCTGCGTACCGGTATGCCGCTGCTGGCGCTGCTGTTTTCCCTGGTATTCAGCGTGTACATCGGCGGCCCGGGGGCGATTGCCTTCCCGATCCCGGCGCTGCTGTGGTGTGCGGTCCGCTACCAGTTATTCACCGTGACCTTGCTGACGCTGTTGACCGGCATGACCGAAATCAGCAGCATCTCCGCCAATCTGATGCTGTATGAAACGCCGAACAACCACAACGCGTTCCTCGATACCCTGATGTCGGCCCGGTTGGGGATTGCCATGCTGGTCATGGGGCCGCTGATCCTCGCCAGTTCGATAGCTGTTAACCGCAAGCTGATGCGCCGGCTGGAGCACAGCGCCAATCACGATTTCCTGACCGGGGTGCTGGCGCGCAGTGCGCTGACGCGAAAGGCCGGTGAACTGCTGGAGCACAAATATAAATCGAAAGAGGCGGTATCGCTGCTGCTGATTGATATCGATCATTTTAAACTCATTAACGACACTCACGGCCACGAGGCCGGCGATCAGGCACTGGCTACCTTCGCTCATATTGTCCGGCGCGAACTGCGCCACGATCAGCTGTTTGGTCGCCTGGGCGGGGAAGAGTTTGCGATTATGCTGCCGCGTGCGCTGGCGGCGCAGGGGGTGGCACTGGCGGAGCATTTACGGCAGTTGGTGCAAAAAACCGACCTGTATCCCGGTGGCAAAACGCCGCTGAAAATGACCATCAGCGTGGGCGTCGCCAGTCTGGCGATGAACGAAGTGAAATCGCTGGCACAGCTGATGAATATGGCGGATATCGCGCTTTATCGCGCCAAGTCACAGGGGCGCAATCGCGTGGAGTCGTTTAACGCGGTGAGTGGCAATAGCGTTGGGCACATCATGTTCAAATAAGCGTTTCAGTTCTGCCTGGGTTCAAACCGGGTACCGCAGTTCGGGCAGATAAGCAGAACGTTTTGCTGTAGCGTCGCGCATTTTTGGCTGGTGACGTAGGCGCATTTGGGGCAGGCGATGTTGGTGGAACGATTGATAAAGCCTTTAACGCTGCTGGAATCAGTCATATAGCACGGCCTGTGTCAGGTGAAAACCCACGCTAACACAGGTGATATAAAATTGCTTCGAATGTTTTTTATACGCGCCGCTATTAGTAGGGCGCGAATATATTCGTCCCGACGAAGGCGGGCGAAGCAGATAGCCCCCCGACAAGGGGCAGGGATAGGCGTTGGGCCGTGATTATAGGCTTTTCAACACTTTCAGCGTTTCATCCATGTCGATCTCCTGCTCGGAGAAGGTATGGGTCGCGTTCTGGAAAGTGGTGATGGTCAGCATACGCAGCGTCTGCATGGTTTGCGGCGCATCTTCGGACTGCGGACGGATGCGGTTCATCAGCAGGCCCACCGACAGCACGGTATTTTCTTTGTCCACGTCCGCTTTTACCGGCACTTCTTTGGTGAAGGTGTTGAAAGATTTGATGCTGGTGATCTTGATTCTTTCGTTGGCGATGATGATGTATTTGCTTGCCGCCTGGACCTTGACCGCATACGCCGAAGGGCCTTTGGTGTTGTTGGTCGGCTCGAAAGTCACCGTCGCATTTTTCTTAATCAGCTCCGGGTTTTGCACTTTAATCACGTGAAAATAACGATTTTCCCCGTTCTCATCGGTAATAAAGCCGAAGCCTTTGTCTTCAAAAAAAGTCGTTATCTTGCCGTTCATCATCATTCTCATTAATTCGTTCAATACAGTATTTATCCCCTATAAATTTCAAGTTGCGGCTAGGCGGCCAGCTCGCTCACGCCAGGCGCTTACTTAAGTAAGTCACTGGGGGGCGCGAGTGCAGACAACAACGCTGCGTCTTGAAAGGCGACAAGGATATGATAGCGCGGAATGCCTTGCAGTGACAGGTTACGCGCTCCGGTTTTGATAATGCGATAACGGCATTTAGCGGGTTTCCGGTCACATGCTATTTTCAAGCTGACTTTATTCAATGCGGAAAGGGAAAATCGATGGGAATTAAACGGCTTAACCACGCGGTGCTGTATGTCAGCGATGTGCAGCAAAGCGCGGAGTTTTATCATCAGGTGCTGGGGTTCAAGCTAAAACCTTCGGGCAGCCCCGACAAAGCGGTGTTTACCCAGGCGGCCGATTCGGATAACGATCACGATCTGGCGCTGTTCAGCAAAAATCTCGGACAACAGCGAGCCGGGGTGTTTCGCGCCAACGGCGAACCGCCGGCGGAAAACGAACCACCGGCCGGGCTGTACCATCTGGCCTGGGAAGTCGATAGCCTGGATGAGCTCGAACGCATTCGCGATCAATTGGCGCAGCAGGGCATTCTCGGGCTGGAGGAGGATCACGGCGTGCACAAGAGCATCTATGGCCACGATCCGGATGGGCTCTTGTTTGAAGTGACCTGGTTTATCCCGCCGGCGCTGCTGACCGAGCAGGATCGCAATCAGCGCGGTATCAAGCCGCTGGATTTCGCCGCCGAGAAACGCCGCTTCGCTGCTGTGGCTTAAGATTATCGGGCGGGGCGCGGTTGCGCCCCGTGAGTCACAGAACTTTGTTGAGGAAGTTAATGGTGCGCTGGTGCTGCGGATGGTTCAGCACCTGCCGGGCGTTGCCCTGTTCGACGACTTGGCCGTCGACCATAAACACAATCTGATCCGCCGCTTCACGCGCAAAGCCAATCTCATGGGTGACTACCACCAGCGTCACGCCCAAATCCGCCAGCCCTTTGATCACGTCCAGCACTTCGCCGACCAGCTCCGGATCGAGTGCCGAAGTGGGTTCGTCAAACAAAATGACCTTCGGGTTCAACGCCAGCGCACGCGCAATGGCAATGCGTTGCTGCTGGCCGCCGGACAGGTGGCGCGGATAAGCGTCGGCCTTGTGGCGCAGGCCGACGGTATCCAGCAACTGATAAGCGACTTCTTTTGCCTGAGTGCGCGAATAAATCTTATGCACCACCGGCGCTTCAATGATGTTCTCCAGCACCGTCAAATGCGGGAACAGGTTAAAGTTTTGGAACACGTAGCCGACGTTGATACGCTGCTTGAGAATGGCGTTCTCTTTCAGCTCATACAGTTTGTCACCTTTACGCCGGTAGCCGACGTAGTCGCCGTCGATGCGGATAAAGCCTTCATCGACGCGCTCCAGGTGGTTGATGGCGCGCAGCAGGGTGGATTTGCCCGAGCCGGACGGCCCGAGGATCACCGTGACCGTGCCGGGCCGCAGCGTCAGGCTGACGTCGTCGAGCGCCTTGTGCTTGCCGAAAAATTTGCTCACGTTGCTGATTTCAATCAGGCCGCGCGCCGGAACCGGAACGATGTTGCGCACCGGCGCTTCGCGCAGGGCATAGTAATCAATAGCTTCGGACATAAAATCCTCCTAACGTTTTATCCAGCCGGCCAGTTTCTGCCAGGGTGAAGGCGGCAACTCGCGTACTGCGCCTCGGGCAAAATAGCGCTCAATGTAGTATTGGATCACCGACAGCGCGGTGGTGATGAACAGGTACCAGACGGTCGCGACCATCAGCAGCGGTATTACCTGCTGCGTGCGGTTATAGATGACCTGAATGGTGTAAAACAGCTCCGGCAACGCCAGCACGTAAACGATCGAGGTGCCCTTTGCCAGGCTGATGATCTCGTTGAAACCGGTCGGAACGATGGAGCGCAGCGCCTGCGGCAGAATGATGCGGAAAGTGCGGCGATAGCCCGGCAGACCGAGCGCCGCTGCGGCCTCATGCTGGCCGTATTCCACCCCGAGAATGCCGCCGCGGATGATTTCTGCGGTATAGGCCGATTGCACCAGGGTCAGCCCCAGCACCGCGACGGAAAACTGGCTGAGGATATCGATGGTCGGGTAGCTGGCGAACACCAGTGAGGTAAAGGGAATGCCCAGCGAGATGGAATCGTACAGGTAAGAGAAGTTATACAAGATGATCAGAACCAGAATCAGCGGCAGCGAACGGAACAGCCAGATATAGCCCCAGGCCAGCGAAGCCAACAGATAAGAGCGCGACAGCCGCGCCAGCGCCAGCAAGGTACCGAAAATAATGCTGAACAGCGTGCCGAGCAGCGTCAGCAGCAGGGTTTGCCCCAGGCCGGAAAGCACCGCCGGCGCAAAGAACCACTCGGCAAATACCCCCCACTCCCAGCGCTCGTTGGCCGCCACCGACTGGACTATCGCCGCCAGAATAAACACCGAAAACAGTGCGCCCACCAGCCGCAGCGGATAGCGTGCGGGAACCACTTTTAACACTTCTTGTTTGGACATCGTATTGCTCCTGAAACAGATAAAGGGAGGGGAACCGGCCCCTAGGCAATCTTCCTTTCCTGCGCGCAACAGAGTGCGCCTGCTGTTATCAGGCTTTTGCGAAACGGCAACCTGCCGTCATAGGGCGGGCGGCTGTAAACTTCACTGTCGACGGTGGGATCGAACTGCGGCTGATAGCCGTTGCTCAGATACAGGCCCACCGCTTCCGGCTGGCGAAAGCCGGTGGTCAGGTAGAGCTGGCGGTAACCCTGCTCCCGTGCCAGCGTCTCCAGTTGCTGCAAGACCTTTTGCGCCAACCCCTGGCGGCGCAGGTCGGTTCGCGTCCAGATGCGTTTCAGCTCTGCGGTGTGCGGATCGTAGCGTTTGAACGCGCCCATGGCGATCGGCTCCCCGGCGCGCAGCAGCACGATAAACGCGCCCTGTGGCGGGGCGTACAGATCCAGCGTTTCTTGTTCCTGTTCACCAAAATAATCGCCGTAGCGCTGACGATATTCGCCGAACAGCCCTTCAATCACCGGCTCGACCAGCGGGTCGTCCGGCAGCGTTTGGATAAAGACGTCGTTTGCCATCGGTATGCTCCTAGTCGCCCAGACCTTGCTGATTTTTCGCCACGAGGCGATGGGTTTGGATGGCTTTTACATGGATGCCGGAGCCGGTAAAGGTGTTTTGCATAGCGGAATATCCCTGAAAAAATATTATTGTTATTGGGTAAATTGGTTCAGCGGCTGCTTCAGGCCAAGGTGGTCGCGCAGCGTGTCGCCGCTGTAATCGCTGCGGAACAGGCCACGTTGCTGCAGGATGGGCACAACGCGGTCAATAAAGTGGCCGAAGGCGTTCGGCGTGCCGCCGCTGATGATGAAACCGTCGGCGGCCTGGGTGTCGAACCAGTTTTGCAGACCGTCCGCTACCGCCTCCGGCGTGCCGCCGAACACCGGGCGCGGCGAGGCGGCTTCCAGCGCCACTTCGCGCAGCGTCAGATTACGCTCGCGGGCGTTGTGCTTGATAGCATCGGTGGTGCTGCGGAAGCTGTTTTGCCCGAGGTTGCCGATGTCCGGGAAGGGCTCATCCAGCGGATGGCGGGAAAAGTCATAATGCTCGAAATAGCGGCCAAGGTAGTTGAGCGCGTTCTCGATGCTGACCAGACGTGCGGTTTCCCAATATTGGCGTTCCACGTCTTCATTGTCGTCGCCGACGATCACGCTGACGCCCTGGAAAATTTTCAGATCGTCCGGCTCGCGGCCCTGTTCCACCAGTTGGTTTTTTACGTCCTGATAAAACGCCTGCGCCAACTGCTGGGTTTCATGGTGGGTGAAAATGGCATCGGCGTGTTTGGCTGCCAGTTGTTTTCCGTCTTCCGACGCACCGGCCTGGAACAAGATTGGGCGGCCCTGCGGCGTGCGGCCGATATTCAGCGGCCCTTGTACCGAGAAGAATTCCCCCTGGTGGTTCAGGGTATGCAGCTTGCTAGCGCTGAAAAATTCGCCGCTGTTTTTGTTCCGCACAAAGGCGTCACTTTCCCACGAGTCCCACAGCCCTTTGGTGACATCGAGATATTCACTGGCGATGCGATATCGCAGGCTGTGCTCCGGGTGTTCGGTGCGCGAGAAATTCTTTGCCGACCCTTCCAGCGGCGACGTCACCACGTTCCAGCCCGCCCGACCTTTGCTCAGGTGATCCAGGCTGGCGAACTGGCGCGCGACGGTAAAGGGATCGCTGTATGAGGTGGACAGCGTGCCCACCAGCCCGATTTTGTCGGTGGCGGCGGACAGGGCGGCAAGCAGGGTCAGGGGTTCAAAACGATTAAGGAAATGCGGAATGGATTTCTCATTGATATATAGGCCGTCGGCAACAAACACGAAATCCAATTTACCCTGTTCGGCTTTTTTCGCCGTGGCAATATTAAAATCGAGATTAATGCTGGCGTCGGCGGTGGCGTCCGGATGCCGCCAGGCAGACATATTTCCCGATGCGCCATGCAAAATGGCGCCAAGACGCAATTGCCGTTTGTTTTTCGCACTGTTGCTCATTGCTTTCACCCTGTTAAGTGCCGCTGTGGCGCTATCTGTCGAGTTCCCACTATTGATGAGCGTCCTCAGGATGTAAAACAACAAAACAGCATATTCAAATGTTGAAATAGCAAATATCGCGGCGGGTATGGATAACGGGAAAATAATAAATCGCAGCGCAGAAGACGCTGCGCCGCGAAATAATAATGAGGTGAGTTTTACGCCTTGCTGGTGATTTTTTCCGGCGCGGTGGCTAATTGTTGCAGCGTGCGCTCAGCGAGCAGTTCGAAATATTGCGAGGCCGGGAAGATCGCCTGTTCATCCGGGTTAAAGCGCGGATGGTGCAAGCCGAACTCACTGGCTGAACCGATACTGACAAAAGCGCCCGGCACGTGGTGCAGATAAAGCGCAAAATCCTCGCCGCCCATTTGCAGATCCGCTTCTTCTACCCGATAACCGGCTTCGGCGGCGACGGTTTTGCTGAAGGCCGCCCAGCGCGCGTCATTGACCACCGCTGGTGGGCCAGGTTGCCAGCGCAGTTCTGCCTGCGCGCCAAGTGATGCGGCTACGCCGTTAATCACCTGGCGGATTTTGTCCGGGACCTGAAGGCGGACTTTCTCGTTGTGAGTACGCACCGTACCTTCCAGTTCCACGGTCTGCGGCAACACGTTCCAGGTGTTGCCGCCTTCGATGCGCGTCACGCTCACCACCAGCGACTCCAGCGAGCTAAAGCTGCGGCTGGGCAGGGTTTGCAATGCGTTGACAATTTGGCTGGCGGTGACAATGGTGTCTACGCCTTGCTCCGGTTTGGCGGCGTGTGCGCCTTTACCGGTGATCAGGATCTGGAAGCGATCGACGTTGGCGTAAAATGCCCCCGCGCGAGTGGCGAAGGTACCGGTCGGCAGCTCCGGCGCATTATGCAGACCGAATACCGCGGCCACGTTATCCAGCGCACCGGCGTCGATCAGATGCTGGGCACCGTTAAAGGTTTCCTCTGCCGGTTGGAAGAAAATACGTACCGTGCCGGGCAGGGTAGCCTCGCGCGCTTTCAGCAAATGCGCTGCGCCGAGCATCACCGAGGTATGAAAATCATGCCCGCAGGCGTGCATGATGCCGCTATTTTGCGAACTGAAGGGAACGTCGGAGGTTTCTTCTATCGGCAGGGCGTCAATATCGCCGCGCAGCGCAATGATCGGGCCTTTGCCGCTGCCGATTTCGGCGACCACGCCGGTCTTCAGCCCCAGCGGCAGAATACGGATACCGGCCTCTTCCAGCCAGCGGGTGAGGCGGGCGGTAGTGGCAAACTCGTGGTTGGACAGCTCAGGGTTCTGATGCAGTTCACGGCGGTAGGCGACGATCTTCTCGGCCAGTTGGCTGGTCATAGTCTTGGCTCACAGTGGTTGATAAGCTCTAACCCTAGTGCAGCTCGGCCGGAAGCAAAAAGACTATCTGGTTATATTTCATAGCGATTATGTCTGCATCACGCTGGCAACGAACGCTGCCGGGGCTGAAACAGGCGTTCGGCCGTTGTTCGATGGAGATTAAAGAGCATTGAGCTGTCAAGACTGGTTACAACAAGCGGTGCAAGAGATTTACAGTAGACGATACCGATTTTTTCACTTTTTATCGGTTTTATGTGATCCAGGTTGTGGACAAAATCCGGTCTAATTGCTGTACTGTACTGGACACAGGTTCAGTGTCTTACATTCACGTTAAAGGTAAGTTTGATGTCTAAGATTAAAGGTAGCGTTAAGTGGTTTAATGAATCCAAAGGCTTCGGCTTCATTACTCCGGAAGATGGTAGCAAGGACGTTTTCGTTCACTTCTCTGCCATCGCTAGCAATGGTTTCAAAACTCTTGCTGAAGGCCAGCGTGTAGAATTTGAAATCACGAACGGTGCCAAAGGGCCATCTGCTGCTAACGTTATCGCTATCTAAGCTACAGTAGCCGAAATTCTTAAAACCCGCTCCCTGAGCGGGTTTTTTATTGCCTTTTTTACGGTGGCTCACGCCTGCGGTTTGCGCACCAGCAGGGTGAACAGCACGATGGCAATGGCGTAACAGCCGACAATGGTCAGCGCCATCGACACGCTGGAAGTGCCGCCCAGCCCGGTGATAGGCACGCTGCACGCGCCGAGCGCGAACATGCACACGCCGATCAACGCCGAGGCGCTGCCGGCTTTGTCGCCCTGGCTTTGCATCGCCAATGATGACGCCGTAGGGCCGACAATGCCGATTACGGCCACTGAGAAGAACAGCGGTATCATCAGCAGCGCCAACGGTGCGTGGAGGCTACCCGCCAGCAGCAACAGCAGCGAGGCGACGGCCGCCAATGTTAAGCCGCCTTTCAGTACTTGCCTTTCCCCCCAGCGCGCGCTCAGACGGCTGGCAAGCTGCGCAGAAATAATCAAACCGACGCCGTTAACGGCAAAACACAGGCTGAACATCTGCGGACTGAGGCCATAAATCTGCTGCAATACGAAGGGCGAAGCGCCGATGTAGGCGAACATCCCGGCCATGACGAAACCCTGCGTCAGGCACAGGCCCATAAACTGGCGCTGGGTCAGTAATCCGCCCAGCGACATCAGCATTGCCAAAATACCGCCCTGGCTGCGGCGTTCCACGGGCAGCGATTCACGCAGCTTCAGGCTTGAAAGGGTAAACAGCAGCACGGCAATGGCCGCCAGTACGCCAAAAATCCCACGCCAGTCCATCAATTGCAGCATGGCACCACCCAGCACCGGCGCAATAATCGGCGCCAGGCCGTTAACCAGCATCAGCAGAGCGAAGAAGCGCGTCAGTTCATGCCCGGCATAGAGATCGCGCGCGATGGCGCGGGAGATCACCGCACCGCCTGCACCGGCCAGCCCCTGTAACAGACGGGCGATCAACAACTGGTCGATATTCGGCGCCAGCGCGCACCACACAGAGGCGACCAACAACAGCACCAGCGACAGCAGCAGCGGTCGCATGCGGCCGAGCTTGTCGCTGAAGGGGCCAAAAATCAGTTGGCCGACGCCCAGCCCAAGCAGGCCGGCAGTCAGGCTGAGCTGCGCCGTTGCGGTGGACGTATTCAACTCGCCGGCCATTTCCGGCAGAGCGGGCAGGTAGAGATCGGTGCACAGCGGCCCCAGTGCGGCCAGCAGGCCAAGCACCACCGCGTACACCAGACGTTGTCTGGATAAGTGTCTGGTCATGGGGAATTAGGGTTTCCTGAATAGGTGAGAGATAGCTTGTTGATACAGGCCGTTCAGCAAGCTGACATCGGCTTTTTGCGTGGTAAGGATGCGATAACCTGTGCCTTCGCTTAAGACGGCGATAAATTCCACCCGGGCGGCGATTTCTTGTTCGGTGAAATGCGGGTACATCCGCTGCAGGTTTTGGCAGACATGATGGAACAACCGCGTTTCCGCGTCGCTGAGCATTTTCGCCACCACCGGGTTGCGCGTGGCTTCGGCGGTGACTTCCAGCATCAGCATATGGTCAGTTTCGTTTTCACCGGGTTGTTGGAACAGCGCGCGCGCCGACAGGGTGCCGGCGATCAGGTTAATGTGATCGCCAAGATCCTCCAGGCGGCGCATTTTACTGGCGATAATACGGTTGACGATTTCTTCGATGATCGCGTCTTTATTGGCGAAATAACGGTAGATTTGACCGACGCTGAGCTGTGAAGCCTGGGCGATTTCCGCCATGCTGGCGGCGTGAAAACCATGCCGACGAAAACAGACTTTCGCCGCATCGACGATTTGATCGCGGCGGGCCTGCGCTTTGGCTTGCCTGCTGTCGCTGGTGGATATCATTTCCCGATCCTTTGCCAATAGAGGGGTTTGCATTTTGGGTGCGAACGTTCATTCTCAATTGTAATGCAAGAACGGCAGCAGGGGAACTATAAAGGGGGATCCTGTGGGGGCTAAGCATCAGGCGAACAGATAGACCTTGATGAAGGCGGCGACAATCAGCAGGCACAGCAGGGTGGCAGTCACTTCAGCGGCGGTTTTGGGCAGGCTAAACATTTTGGTTCTCATCCAGTTTGGGACACTGGATGAGATTATGCGCATGGCTGATTAAGGAAACATTAAGAGAACGAAATCAGCTACTGCCCGTTAACCCAGATGACCAGCATAAACGCCAGCAAGGTCATCGCCAGAGAGCCGGCCAGATTGAGCAGCATATTGGCCAACGCCCAGGCAAAACGGCCATCCTGCAGCAAATACACCACCTCTAGCGAAAACGTGGAGAAGGTGGTTAAACCGCCGCAGAAACCGGTGGTAATCAGCAGTTTCCAGGTGGGATCCAGGTGCGCCATGCGAGTAAAGGTGGCGATGGCCAACCCGATGATAAAACCGCCCACCAGATTCACCGCCAATGTGCCCAGAGGGATATGCGCGTTAAGCGGGTTCATCTTCATGCTGATAACCCAACGCAGCACGCTGCCGACACCACCGCCAATAAAGACTGCCAGTAAAGAACTCAACATGGTTGAAATACCTTTCACTAAAAGGGGAAACCAAGGCTCAGAAAGGGGCTGGCGCAACGCTACGCACCCCTTTGAGAGGTTACGTAGACATCATCAGCCTGTGAAGGCGGTTATGGAGGAATGTCATCTCCGTTGTTCGGCGCCGCTTTTTTGCCGCGCAGGCTGGATCTTACACCCGGTGCCGCCTATTTTGTAGTATCTGTGACGACAGGGGCAATCGAAATGAAAGTGAGAACAGCGGTGCAGGCAGATAAAAAAGCCATTGTGGCGTTAATGGTTGCGCTGGATTACGCCGGAACCGAGGCATTTATTGATGCGCGCCTGGCGCAGCTATTGGCACATCCCGATGAAGCGTTGCTGGTCGCGACCGACGATGACGATAATGAGGTGCTGGGGGTTTTGTCGCTGCATTTCTTGCCGCAGTTGGCGTTGGCCGGAGATATTTGCCGTATCAGCTATTTTTGCGTTGATAGCCATGCACGTGGCCAGGGCGTCGGTCAGTTCTTGTTGGCTGAAGGAGAAGCATTGGCCCGCCAGCGCGGCTGTGACCGCCTTGAAGTGCATTGTCACAGCCGCCGTGAGCGGGCTCATGCGTTCTATGCGCGGGAGGGCTTTTTTGAAGCCCCTAAATACTTTGCCAAGTTATTAAGCTAGTTGCCGGGCACTGCCAGTTCCAGCCGATTGCGGCCATTGTTTTTTGCCCGGTACAACGCGTTGTCGGCAGCTTTCAGCCAGTCCAGATAGCCGCCCATCTCGCCGTGATAATCGGCTATGCCGGCGCTGATGTTCAGCCGCAGCTGCGGCGCTTCACGGAAAATAATGCCGTTCAACCGTTCCTGAATGCGTTGCAACGCAATGCTGGCCTGTTCGGCGCTGGTGTTCGGCAGCACGGCGCCAAACTCGTCCCCGCCGTAGCGCCCGACAATATCCACGGCACGCAGGCCGATTAACAACTCTTCCGCCAGCACCGCCAGCGCCTCGTCACCCAGCGCATGGCCGAAGGTGTCATTGATGGTTTTAAAACGATCGACATCCATCAGGATCAGGGTCGCAGTGTGTTGGTAACGGCGGCAACTGTCGAATTGGTGATGCAGTAAATGTTCCCAATGGCGGCGATTGTACAGCCCGGTCAGGCCGTCACGCATGCTGATACGCAGCAGCTCCTGTTTTTTCTGCGCCAATCGCTTGGCGGTGCGGTAGGTGACTAACCCCAGCAGGGCCGGGTAGAGATAGATCATCGGCAGGCAGAGGTAGATCTGCAGCGGCGTGCTTTGCGGCTGGAAGGGAAAACCCAACAGGGCACTGACCGTCAGGGCACCGGCCAGCTGTGCCACCAGCCCTTTAAAGAACAGGGTCTTGCCGGCGGCGGCAATATTGTTCATGCCCATCATCGACAGAATGACCACCGACGGCAATGCATTGAAGGCCATCATCGCTGCCCACAGACCGCCAAAAAACGAATCGATCAGCAGGTTGCGGGTTTCCGCCTTGAAGGGCATGGCAGAGCGGCGCGCCCATTGGTAGGCGACATGCGGCCAAATAAAACCATGAAAAATCAGCAGCCCCCACACCCAGGGGGCCGACGGCTGGGAATGGAGCACTGAAAATACGCACAGAAAACCAATCCCCAGGCCGACGATGCGTGGCAGATAGGTACGTCTGGCGAAGCTGAGACCGGATCGCCGGGTATCGATAACTGATGGTGCATACATCCTGCGGCTCCCTGATAGGTGTAACGACAGGGTACCATGCAGTGTGATAACTCAGAATAGTCTGATTAATGCGCAATGCATTTAAAAGAGGTCTCGGCGCGAGGATCTCACTCTGTTACATGTTGCTGTTGTATTGGCTTAGCGAAAGTAGGTAAATAACCCTAGGCAAGGTTTGTTTTTTCGCTGCCTCTGCAGCGCTATATGAATAAGAAGGTGAGTATGGAAGGTATCAGTATTACCAAACTTCTGGTGATTGCGGTGTTGATCATCTTGCTGTTCGGTACCAGCAAACTGCGCACCCTGGGTGCCGATCTGGGCGCTGCGCTGAAGGGCTTTAAAAAGGCCGTGGGCGATGACACGACTCCGCCGCCGGCAAACACGGCAGAAAGCCAATCCAACCCGCAGAGCGTCGAAAAGAAAGACGTGTAATCACGTTTTCTGTTTGGCAATAAAAAACGGATGCCGCAATGACATCCGTTTTTTGGCGTTTCCGCAAGCTTAAGCGTAACAAATTATTACCGCGTTTACTTCACTTCCATCCCTTTTGCCTGCAAATCGGCATGGTAAGAGGAACGGACAAACGGGCCGCAGGCCGCATGGGTAAAGCCCATCGCCATCGCTTCTTCTTTCATTTCATCGAATTCGGCCGGGCTGACATAGCGCTGTACCGGCAGGTGATGACGGCTTGGCTGCAGGTATTGGCCCAGGGTCAGCATGGTGACGCCGTGGCGGCGCAGGTCGCGCATGACTTCAACGATTTCCGCATTGGTTTCCCCCAAGCCGACCATCAGACCGGATTTGGTTGGGATGTGCGGATGCGCTTCTTTGAACCGCTCAAGCAGCTTCAACGACCATTCGTAGTTGGCGCCCGGACGAACCTGGCGGTAGACGCGCGGCACGTTTTCCAGATTGTGGTTGAACACGTCCGGCGGTGTCGCTGTCAGAATTTCCAGCGCGCGATCCATACGGCCACGGAAATCCGGCACCAGCGTTTCAATTTTGATGGTCGGGTTTTTCACGCGGATGGCGGCGATACAGTCGGCAAAGTGCTGAGCACCGCCGTCACGCAGATCGTCGCGGTCAACCGAAGTGATCACCACATAGCGCAGGCCCATGTCGGCGATGGTCTGCGCCAGTTTTTCCGGCTCGTTGGCATCCGGGGCGACCGGGCGGCCGTGGGCCACGTCGCAGAACGGGCAACGGCGGGTACAGATAGCGCCCAGGATCATAAAGGTGGCGGTGCCGTGGTTAAAGCATTCAGACAGGTTCGGACAGGAAGCTTCTTCGCACACCGAATGCAGACCGTTTTTACGCATGGCGGCTTTAATGCCCTGAATGCGCGTAGAGTCGGCAGGGAGTTTGATCTTCATCCACTCGGGTTTACGTAACAGCTCCTGCCGTTCGGTGACCACCGTTTTAACCGGGATCAACGCCATTTTGTCTGCATCGCGGTATTTAACGCCGCGTTCCATCTGAATTGGTTTACTCATAATCGTGCAGGTTCCAGTTACGAAGCTCGACCTTCGGGTAGCCGAGTAAATGAACAAATTCCTGTACCAGGATTGGGTGTACGTCTTCTATGCCTACGCCGGGCACCAGCGCGCTGACCTGCGCCATTTGCATGCCGGCGTAACCGCAAGGGTTGATACGTTGGAAGGGGCTGAGATCCATGGCCACATTCAGCGCCAGGCCATGGAATGAACTGCCTTTGCGGATCCGCAGACCCAACGAACAGATTTTTTGCTCCCCCACGTAAACACCGGGCGCATCCGGACGGGCGCGCGATTCGATATGAAAGTGGGCGAGGGTATTAATAACGGTATCTTCGATAGCCGTGACCAGTTGGCGAACGCCAATCTTGTTGCGTTTTAGATCGACCATCACGTACATCACCTGCTGCCCCGGACCGTGGTAGGTCACCTGGCCGCCGCGATCGCTCTGGACCACCGGAATATCACCCGGCATTAACAGATGCTCCGCTTTACCGGCCTGGCCCTGGGTAAACACGGGCTGATGCTGAACCAACCACAGTTCATCGGGCGTGGCATCGGTTCTGCGATCGGTGAAGTTGTGCATGGCTTGGGATACAGGCTCATAGGGCTGCAACCCCAGCTGACGCAAAATGATCTTGTCTGGTTGCAAAAGAGTCATCGTCAGGTTACAGAAGTGGTAATGCCATTATACCGGGCGCTCTGGCCGGCGACCAGCATTTAGCTGACCAAAAATGCGCAACCCGGGCAGACGATCCTCTGGCCCGGGTTAGTTAGCAGGGTTTTGTGCTGGAATTACAGCACCATGCGGACAATTTCAATGTTGCCCAATTCATCATATAACGTCTCAACCTGGTCGATATGGGTGGCGTTGATGGTGATGGAAACGGAGTGGTAATTGCCTTTGCTGCTCGGTTTAACTTCAGGGTTGTAATCCCCGGGAGCATGGCGCTGCACCACTTCAACCACCTGGTCCACCAGCTCTGGTTGTGCCAGGCCCATTACCTTGTAGGTAAACGAGCAAGGGAATTCGAGCAGTTCGTTCAGTTTAGTTTTCATGTGCGCTCCAGAGTGCTGCTATCAACATAGCGAATCTATAAATTATAACTCCCGCCGGAGCGGGAGTTAATGTTAATCAGTATATGAGGGCAATTTTGCCCGTTTCAACTGTTAACCGAACCAGTGGTGGAACATCAGTTTGATATAATCCACGATGCGGCTGAAGAAACCGCCTTCTTTCACTTCGTTCATCACCACCAGAGGGCGCTGATCGATGGTTTTGCCATCCAACTGGAAGTTGATGCTGCCGACAACCTGGTTTTTAGCCAGTGGCGCATGAATCTCCGGTGTGTTCAGCACGTAGCTGGCTTTAAGATCTTTCATCCGGCCGCGTGGGATGGTCAGGTAGACATCTTTGTCCACGCCCAGCTCAACGCGATCCGCATCGCCGAACCAGACCGGTTCAGACGCAAACTCTTTGCCCACTTTCAGCGGCGCAACGGTTTCGAAGAAGCGGAAGCCCCAGGTCAGCAGTTTCTTGCTTTCGGTTTCACGGCCTTTATAAGTCCGGCCGCCCAGTACCGCAGAGATCAGGCGCATCTGGCCTTCGGTGGCGGAAGCCACCAGGTTGTAGCCTGCCGCATCGGTATGGCCGGTTTTGATGCCGTCCACGTTCAGGCTGGTATCCCACAGCAGACCGTTACGGTTCATCTGACGGATATTATTGAAGGTGAACTCTTTTTCTTTATAAATCGCGTATTCGTCCGGCACGTCGCGGATCAGCGCCTGGCCGATCAACGCCATATCGCGCGCCGAGCTGTACTGGCCCTGTGCGTCGAGGCCGTGTACCGTCTGGAAGTGGGTGTTCTGCAGGCCCAGCTTGCTGACGTAGGTGTTCATCAGGTTAACGAACGCGTCCTGGCTGCCGGCCACGTAATCGGCCATCGCCACACAGGCGTCGTTACCGGATTGCAGGTTGATGCCGCGGGTCAGTTTGGAAACCGGCACGCGATCGCCTGGCTTCAGGAACATCAGCGAAGAACCTTTGAATACCGGGTTGCCGGTTGCCCAGGCATCTTGCCCCACGGTAACCATGTCTTCCGGGCCGATTTTACCCGCTTTCAGCGCCTGGCCGATGACGTAGCTGGTCATCATTTTTGTCAGGCTGGCCGGATCGCGGCGCGCGTCGGCATTCATTTCCGCCAAAACTTTACCGGAGTTGTAATCAATCAGGACGTAGGCTTCCGCATCGATTTGCGGCACTCCTGGGATCATGGTCTTGATATTAACGTCATCGGCTTGCGCAACGGAAGCTGCACTCATCGCGATAACGGAGCCGAGCGCTATGCTCTTGATTAAGCGAAAAGAAGTTACTTGTTTCATGATCGAGAGGACAACATCCATGAGGGTAAAGTTAAAGACGAGCCACACTATAACAGATGAGATTCCGGCAGGCATTATCCATTCATCTGACTAATAGCGCTTTACCGGCATTTTGCTGAAAGAAAATGTTTCAGATAGAGAAACGCTTATCAGTCGCGATCGCCCGCCGGGGCTTCATGCTTTTGACCTTTCAAGCTACAGCAGTGTCGGCTGCAACTTGAAATTGATCGGGTATCTCTGTTTAGGGTGCGGCAGTGACAAAAGATTGTTGTTGCGCTTCCGCGGCCAGGCGCTGTTGCAACTGTGCCGCCTGCTGGCGATCGCTGAACGGGCCTAACTGTACGCGGTAGACACCGCCGCTGGCGGCAACCTTGCCTGGCACGCCAAACTGCTGGCTCAGGCTCTGTTGCCAGGTTTGTGCGCGTTCAGCGCTGCTGAGTGCGCCAACCTGGACGACATAGCTCCCGGCGGAAGAGGTGCCGACAGCAACGGCTGCGGCTGCGGTGGCGGAGACGGGGGCTGCAATGGCGGCGGCGCTGACGGCCGGTTCAGGTTCTGAACCTTCCAACACGCCGGCGGGAACCTGGCTTGGTGCGCCGAGGAAACCGGTGCGGCTGCTGCCGGCAGCGGCGGCTTGGGCGTTGTCACCGGTGTCCAGGCTGTTGTTATCTATTGGACGTACTGCGGCGCCGCTGGCGATGGGGGCTTCCTGCTGCACGGGAGTTCCCATGCTGCTCGAACCAAGATCGGGGCGCGAGGGCAGGGCGTAGCTTTGTTTGGCGACGATTGTCCCTATGGTGCCGGGGCCGCTCAGGGTGCCATCCGGCGCCACGTTGATGAAATCAACTTTAACCTTGGTGTTGTTGGACAGGTTCAGACGGTCGGCAACAGCTTTCGACAGATCGATAATGCGGCCATTGGTGTAAGGCCCGCGATCGTTCACGCGCACCACCAGTTGACGGCCGTTGGCGAGGTTGGTCACGCGCACGTAGCTTGGGATCGGTAGCGTGGGGTGCGCTGCGGTAAGGCCGTTAGGATCGAACTGCTCGCCTAGCGCGGTGGTGTTGCCCCGGGCTTCTTCGCCATAGGAGCTGGCCAGACCGGTCTGCGAGAAATTCTGCGGGTCCTTCACGATGCGGTAAGTATCGCCATTAACCTTATAATCCTGCAGGGTGCCAGGGTTATAGGGTTCATATTGAGGCTCAACGCCGCCGATTTCCACCACCGGCCCGTTATACGGCTGCTGTGGCGGTGCCTGCTGTTCCGTGGTCGGGGAGGTACAGGCGGAAAGCAACACAGCCACTACGCCGACCCAAAGCCATTCCTTACGCATTACTCACCTCTTATAAACTTTTAGACAGCATTTTCCGATGCGTGTGGATCGACATGATAATGCCGAACCCAGCCATAAGTACGATCAGCGCCGAACCCCCGTAACTGACCAGAGGCAAAGGTACGCCAACTACCGGTAAAATACCACTGACCATACCAATGTTAACAAACACATAAACGAACAGAATCAGCATCAGGCCGCCAACCATGACGCGGCCGAAGGTCGTCTGCGCCTTGGCGGCGATCATCAGCCCGCGGATAATCACCAGCAGGTACAGTGCCAGCAGCACCAGCACCCCAATCAGCCCAAGTTCCTCGGCCAATACCGCGAAGATGAAGTCGGTATGGCGCTCCGGCAAGAACTCCAGCTGTGACTGGGTGCCATGCAGCCAGCCCTTGCCGGACAGGCCGCCAGAACCTATGGCGATTTTCGACTGAATAATATGGTAGCCGGCACCGAGCGGATCGCTTTCCGGATCGAGCAGCATCATGACGCGGTCGCGTTGATAACCGTGCATCAGGAAGAACCACAGCACGGGAATAAAGGCCGCCAGCATCACGGCGGCAACGGCGATCAGCTTCCAGCTCATACCGGACAGGAACAGCACGAACAGGCCGGAGGCGGCGATAAGAATCGACGTGCCCAGGTCCGGCTGCGCAGCAACCAGTAGGGTCGGCAGGAAAATCAGCACCAGCGCAATGGCGGTATTCTTCAGCGAAGGCGGGCAGACGTCGCGGTTCATAAAGCGCGCCACCATCAGCGGAACGGCGATTTTAGCGATTTCTGACGGCTGGAAGCGCACAAAGCCGAGATCCAGCCAGCGCTGAGCGCCTTTACTGATCTGCCCGAACGCGTCCACCATGATCAACAGGATCACGCAGAAAATGTACAGATAGGGCGCCCAGCTTTCATAGACCCGCGGCGGGATCTGAGCCATTACGCCCATCACGATCAGGCCCATGACGATCTGGCCGATTTTGCGTTCCATCATGCCGATATCCTGGCCGCTGGCACTCCACATCACGAATGCGCTGTAGACCAGCAGGGCCAGAATGAATAACAGGAAAGTGGGGTCGATATGGATTTTGGTCCAGAGCGAGCCTTTTTGTTGGCTTTCAGTCATGTTCTACCTTAATCACCTTCTACACCAGGCGGCAGTGGGGCCTCGGCTGGTAATTGCGTATTGTTGTCGCCCAGCAGGATATGGTCGAGGATCTGACGGGTAATCGTCCCGACAGCCGGACCGGAACCGCCGTTTTCCAAAATGATGGCGACCGACACCGTTGGATTGTTGTACGGCGCAAAGGCGGTCATCAGTTTGTGGTCACGCAGATGCTCTGCGAGTTTGTGGGCGTTATAGGTTTCGTAGCCGAATACCTGTGCGGTACCCGATTTTGCCGCGGCTTTGTAGGGGGCATCCGCGAAGTACTTACGCGCCGTCCCGTTAGGGCGGTTGGCGACACCATACATACCGTCTTTGGCAATTTCCCAGAAGCCGGAATGAATATCGCCGATCTGCGTGCTCTCTTCCTGACGGAAAGGCACCAGCACACCGTTGATTCGGGTGCTCTGCATCAGATGCGGCGTTTTGACGTTGCCGTCGTTAATCAGGGTATTCAGCGCCTTGGACATCTGGATCGGCGTTGCGGTCCAGTAGCCCTGACCGATGCCCACCGGGATGGTATCGCCCTGGTACCAGGGTTTTTTATAGCGTTTGAATTTCCAGTCGCGGGTCGGCATCAGGCCGGAACGTTCTTCGGAAAGATCGATGCCGGTGTACTGGCCATAGCCAAACTTGGTCAACCAGGTCGACAGGCGATCGATGCCCATGTCGTACGCCACCTGATAGAAGAAGGTATCCGCCGATTCTTCCAGCGCTTTGGTGACGTTCAGGCGGCCGTGGCCCCATTTTTTCCAGTCGCGAAAGCGTTTTTCCGAACCGGGCAACTGCCACCAGCCGGGATCGAACACGATGGTGTTTTTGGTGATCACCCCGGCGCTGAGCGCCGAGACGGAAATATAGGGTTTCACCGTTGACGCAGGTGGGTAAACCCCTTGCGTGGCACGGTTGATCAGTGGCCGGTTCGGATCGTTCAGCAGCCCCTGATACTCTTTGCTGGAGATGCCGTCCACGAACAGGTTCGGGTCATAGCTGGGGTTGGAGACCATCGCCAGAATGCCGCCGGTGCGCGGATCACTCACCACCACTGCCGCCCGACTGCCCACCAGCAATTGCTCGATATAGCGTTGCAGGTTGAGATCCAGCGTCAGGTAAACATCCTGGCCGGCGGAAGGCGGCTGCTCGTGCAACTGACGGATGACCCGACCGCGGTTGTTGACCTCGACCTCTTCGTAGCCGGTTTTGCCGTGCAGGGTGTCTTCGTAATAGCGCTCGATACCCAGCTTGCCGATATCGTGGGTGGCGGCGTAGTTCGCCAGCTTACCGTCTTTGTCCAGCCGTTCGACGTCGCGATCGTTGATCTTCGAGACGTAACCGGTGACGTGAGTGAGGGCGGAACCATAGGGATAATAGCGGCGCTGGTAACCTTTCACTTCCACACCGGGGAAGCGGAACTGATTGACCGCAAAGCGGGCGACCTGCACTTCGTTCAGCGCGGTTTTCACCGGGATGGAGACGAAACGGCGTGAGCGCTTGCGCTCTTTCTCGAAGTTGCTGATGTCGTCATCGGTCAGATCGACCACCGGTCGCAGCGCTTGCAGCGTCGCTTTCAGATCGTCGATCTTTTCCGGCATCAGTTCCAACTGATAGATAGTGCGGTTGAGCGCCAGCGGGGTGCCGTTACGATCGTAAATAATGCCGCGGCTGGGTGCGATGGGCACCAGCTTGATGCGGTTTTCGTTGGAACGGGTGCGGTAATCCTCGACGCGGACAATTTGCAGATTATACAGATTGGCGATCAGGGTGCCGCTCAGCACCAGAATGACCAAAAACGCCACCAGGGCGCGGCGTACAAACAGGGCAGATTCAGCCGTATAGTCGCGAAAAGGGTTACGTTCTATTTTCATCCCGCTGCTTTATTTCACTCTGTCACTGTCACCACCGGTTATTCCCGGTGGTAAGGATGATTTGTTGTAATACTCCAGGCGCGATAGAGGCTTTCAGCCACCAGGACGCGCACTAAAGGATGCGGCAATGTCAATGGCGAGAGCGACCAGCTTTGTTCTGCAGCGGCTTTGCAGGCCGGTGCCAGCCCTTCAGGGCCGCCAATCAGCAGGCTGACGTTGCGGCCATCCTGCTTCCAGCGTTCGAGCTGTTGCGCCAACTGCGGCGTTTCCCACGGCGTACCGGGGATATCCAGCGTGACAATGCGGTTGCCTTTGCCCACCGCAGCCAGCATCTGCTCGCCTTCCTTTTCCAGAATGCGTTTGATGTCGGCATTCTTGCCGCGCTTGCCTGCCGGGATTTCGGTCAGTTCAAACGGCATGTCTTTCGGAAAACGATGCAGATAATCCATAAAGCCGGTCTGCACCCAGTCTGGCATCTTAGTGCCGACCGCGACCAGTTGCAGTTTCACCGCTTAGCTCCAGAGTTTTTCCAGCTCGTACAGCTGACGGCTTTCTTCCTGCATGACATGTACGATCACATCGCCCAAATCGACCACTACCCAGTCGGAGGCTTCCTGACCTTTCATGCCATACAGTTCCATGCCTGCGGAGCGGGCTTCCTGCACTACGTGGTTGGCGATCGACATCACGTGGCGGGTAGAGGTCCCGGTGCAGATGATCATGCAATCGGTGATGCTGGATTTGCCCTGTACATCCAGAGCGATAATGTCTTGGCCTTTCAGGTCATCAATTTTATCGATGACGAAATCTTGGAGCGCTTTACCTTGCAAAGGTTCCCCCTCGGGTGTGTTCTGTTTGTTCGACTGCGGTGGGCAAATGCCCGCATGCGGCCTGAATCAATGATAATGTCGGCAGGATGCCGCTGAAAGCCAGCTGGTAATTGCCCGGCCAGCTAAGGTTTCCGGGGTTTTCAGCGAATACCTGAAAAATAGCGGCGCAGTATATCACGCGACTCCGGTTAGCGATATAAACCCTGTAACTCGATATAGCGCTGTACCGAACGCGGCAACAGGTCGTCACAGCTGAGGCCCTGATGGCGGCGCTGGCGGATTTCCGTGGCGGAAATTTCCAACAACGGCGTGTCGGCCAGGTAAATATGTCCCTGCGGCCGTTGGCTGAGCAGCGCGGCGTCGGTGACCCGATGACGCTCCAGCCACTGTTGCAGTTCCGGCGTATCCATTTGGTCATTGTAGCCAGGGCGGGCCAGCACCAACAGATGGCAGACATCCAGCAATGCCTGCCAGCGGTGCCACTTGTGCAGCGTCAGCAGCGAATCCTGACCAATAATAAAGGCCAATGGCAACGCGGGGCCACGTTCTTTACGAAGAGTTTCCAGCGTCTCAATGGTATAGGACGGTGTAGTGCGGTGCAGTTCACGATCGTCAACGGCGAACAGCGGGTTATTGGCGATCGCCAGCTCAACCATCTTCAGCCGTTGTTGGGCATTGGCCTCAGGCTGCGGACGGTGTGGGGGGACGTGGTTTGGCAGCAGCGTGACCTGGTTCAGACCGACTTCTGCGGCCAGCGCTTCCACCGGCCGCAAATGGCCGTAATGGATAGGATCAAAGGTGCCGCCGAACAGGGCATGCAGGATTGTCGCGCTTTGCGGATTAGTGGGCATCTGAAAAACTCGTGGCCAGGGGTTTGCCGCACAGCAGCATCGACAGGGTTTCCAGTTCCGGCCATACCGACTGACCGTAATCCTGCTTCAGGGTGATCTCAATCTGCGTCAGCAGATGGACCGCCTGCTGCAACTGAGCGCCGGACAGCCGCTGCAGGGCCTGCGTCACCAGGTTGCGGCGGTTTTGCCAGACCTTGTATTGATCGAACAGCGTGCGCAGCGGCACGGATGCCATGCGGCGTTGCAGGTTGAGCAGTTGCAGCAGCTCGCGTTGCAGGGTGCGCAACAGGATCACCGGTTCGACATCTTCCTGCTGCATTTGCTGCAGAATATGCCAGGCGCGTTTGCTTTTGCCCGCCAGCAGGGCGTCCAGCCAGTGAAACGGCGTAAAGTGAGCGGCGTCGTTCACCGCCAGTTCAACGCGTGGCAGCGTGAGCTTACCGTCCGGATGCAACAGCGACAGCCTTTCCAGCGCCTGCGACAGCGCAAGCAGGTTGCCTTCGTAGCAATAGCACAGCAGCTGGTTGGCGGCATCGTCCAGTTCCAGTTTCATGGTTTTGGCGCGCTGTGCCACCCAGCGGGGTAATTGCGCTTGTTCCGGCGTCTGGCAACTGACGTAAGCGCCATTTGGGCTAAGCGCTTTGAACCAGGCGCTGTTTTCCTGCGCTTTGGTCAGGCGAGGGCCGCGCAGCATCAGCAAAATGTCGTCATGCAGCAGCGCCGCCAGCTTGATCAGTTGCTCGCCGAGCGGGGCTGTCGGGCCGTTATCCGGGAAGATCAGCAGCAGGGTCTGGCGGCTGGCGAACAGGCTCATGGCCTGGCAGATGCTGAAAATGGCGTCCCAGTCGGTATGGGCGTCGAGAGAAATGCTGTAGTGCTCGGTGAACTGCTGTTGTTGCGCGGCCTGCCGGATCAGATCCTGGCTTTCCTGCAGCAGTAACGGTTCATTGCCACTCAGTAAATAACAAGCGCGCAGCCCCTCTCGGAGCTGCGCGGCAAGTTGTTCAGGATAAATACGGATCATTGCGCTGAGAGACTTTCCGCTTTTTCACCGGCGGCGGCAGCTTTTTGCTGAGCTTGTTCTTCCGCCGCATGCACGGTCAGCAGTTTGCGCACCAGTTGCTGGGCGGCCTGCTCACGCATTTCCTGGCGAATAATGTCCTGTTCGGAATCTTTTGCCAGCGCGGTCAGCGGGTTGTCGAAGAACGAACGGAAGACTTTCACGTTCAGCGGATACAGATCATGACCCGGGATCAGCACCTGAGCCTGAACGGTCAGCACCATCTGATACTCAGCGGTTTTGCCGTCCTGGAAGATCGAGGCGGTGTCCTGGCTTTCGCTGGAACCGACGAGACGCAAGGAAGGAACATCCTTACGTTTCGGATCTTTGACGATTGTCACGTCGTTCAGACGCAATTGCTCACGCACTGCGCGGGTCAGCGGACCATAAGGATCTCCACTGTCCAGCATCAGCGTTTTCATTTCCGAGGGGACCTGCGTGGTGCCACGCAGGTGAAAACCGCAGCCGGCGGTGACCAGCACCGCCAACCCCAGCAACAGCGTCAGAATACGATGTCGCACAATTCCTCCTTGTGTTAACCCACAACCAGGTTAAGCAATTTGCCCGGAACATAGATCACTTTACGAACCGTAACCCCGTCCAGATATTTAGCGACCAGATGTTCCTCGGCGGCACGCGCACGTACCTGCTCTTCGGTTGCATCTGCTGCCACAGTGATTTTAGCGCGAACTTTGCCGTTTACCTGTACCACGACCAGCTTGGAGTCTTCGACCATCGCCTGCTCATCAGCCTGTGGCCAGGCTGCGGTATCCACATCGCCTTCGCCGCCCAACGCCTGCCACAGTGAGAAGCAAACGTGCGGGGTAAACGGATACAGCATACGAACGACGGACAGCAACGCTTCCTGCAGCAGAGCGCGATCCTGCTCGCTTTCCTGCGGCGCGCGGGCCAGTTTGTTCATCAGCTCCATCACGGCCGCAATGGCGGTGTTGAAGGTCTGACGACGGCCAATATCATCGGTCACTTTGGCGATGGTCTTATGCAGATCACGGCGCAGCGCTTTCTGATCTTCGTTCAGCGCCGCGACGTTCAGCGGCTGGACAGCGCCTTTCTCAAGGTGTTCGTAGGCCAGTTTCCAAACGCGTTTCAGGAAGCGGTTTGCCCCTTCCACACCGGATTCCTGCCATTCCAGCGTCATTTCCGCCGGCGAGGCGAACATCATGAACAGACGCACGGTATCCGCGCCGTATTTCTCGACCATCACCTGCGGGTCGATGCCGTTGTTTTTCGACTTCGACATTTTGCTCATGCCAGCATAGACCAGTTCGCGGCCTTGTGGATCGGTGGCTTTAACAATGCGGCCTTTGTCGTCGCGTTCAACGGTGGCGTCGACCGGGGAAACCCACACGCGCTCGCCGCTGTTGCCGGTGTAATAGAAGGCATCCGCCAGTACCATGCCCTGGCACAGCAGGCGTTTTGCCGGCTCGTCGGAATCAACCATGCCTGCGTCACGCAGCAGTTTGTGGAAGAAGCGGAAATACATCAGGTGCATGATGGCGTGTTCGATACCGCCGACATACTGGTCCACCGGCAGCCAGTAGTTGGCGGCGGCCGGATCCAGCATGCCCTGGTCGTACTGCGGGCAAGTGTAGCGCGCGTAGTACCAGGAGGATTCCATAAAGGTGTCAAAGGTGTCGGTTTCACGCAGCGCCGGCTGGCCGTTAACGGTGGTTTTCGCCCACTCGGGATCGGCTTTGATCGGGCTGGTAATGCCGTCCATCACTACGTCTTCCGGCAGGATCACCGGCAGTTGGTCTTCCGGGGTTGGCATTACGGTGCCGTCTTCCAGCGTCACCATCGGGATCGGTGCGCCCCAGTAACGTTGACGAGACACACCCCAGTCGCGCAGACGGTAGTTGACCTTGCGTTGGCCCACGCCCTTGGCGACCAGTTTGTCGGCAATGGCGTTGAAACCGGCTTCGTGATCCAGACCATCGAACTCGCCGGAGTTGAACAGAGCGCCTTTTTCGGTCATCGCTTCAGCGTGTACGTCCGGCTGGCTGCCGTCGAGCGTCAGCACGACCGGTTTGATCGGCAGGCTATATTTGGTGGCGAACTCCCAGTCGCGCTGGTCGTGAGCCGGAACCGCCATCACTGCGCCGGTGCCGTATTCCATCAAGACGAAGTTGGCAACCCAAACCGGCACCTTCTCGCCGGACAGCGGATGAATGGCGAACAGGCCGGTCGGCATGCCTTTCTTCTCCATCGTCGCCATGTCGGCTTCGGCCACTTTGGTATTGCGGCACTCTTCGATAAATTCAGCCAGCGCCGGGTTATTCACCGCACCCTGTTGCGCCAGCGGGTGGCCCGCCGCGACGGCCACATAGGTGGCGCCCATGAAGGTATCCGGACGGGTGGTATAAACGGTCAGCTTCTCGTCGCTGCCCGCCACGTCAAAGGTGATGTCCACCCCTTCGGAACGGCCAATCCAGTTGCGCTGCATGGTTTTCACCTGTTCTGGCCAGCTTTCCAGCGTATCCAGATCGTTGAGCAACTGATCGGCGTAGTCGGTAATTTTGATGAACCACTGCGGGATCTCTTTACGCTCGACCTTGGTGTCGCAGCGCCAGCAGCAGCCGTCGATAACCTGTTCGTTGGCCAGCACGGTCAGATCGTGCGGGCACCAGTTGACGGCAGAGGTTTTCTTGTAGACCAGGCCTTTTTCGTACAGCTTGGTGAAGAACCACTGTTCCCAACGGTAGTAATCCGGATCGCAGGTGGCGATCTCGCGATCCCAGTCATAGCCGAAGCCCAGCAGTTTCAGCTGGTTCTTCATGTATTCGATGTTGTCGTAGGTCCACGGAGCCGGTGCGGTGTTGTTTTTAACCGCAGCGCCTTCCGCCGGCAGGCCGAACGCATCCCAGCCGATCGGCTGCAGCACGTTTTTGCCCAGCATGCGTTGATAGCGCGAGATCACGTCGCCGATAGTGTAGTTACGAACGTGTCCCATGTGCAGACGGCCTGATGGATAGGGCAGCATGGATAGGCAGTAGTACTTTTCCTTGCTCGCGTCTTCGGTAACCTTGAAAGTTTGCTTCTCTTGCCAGTGAAGCTGTACGTTCGATTCTATGTCTTCTGGACGGTATTGCTCTTGCATGGCGGCTGGTGGTCCTGTAGGTGTAAAACAGCTACATCCGTAGCATTCTGTTGAGTACTTATAGATCCGCATAGCATAGCTGATAAGACCTCCCGGCAACAACACCAAGCGCCCGACTCGGCGCATTTAAAAAATCCCCGCCATGACATGACTCACATCTTGAGGATCCCGTGCCTTGCCAAGTGACATCAGCAATTTACGACTAAAATGATAAGAGATAGTTTTAGGAGATAAGCCCTGTCACGTAAGTTCATCGAGGAGAGAATATGAACAAGGTTGCTCAGTATTACCGCGAATTGGTGGCATCTCTGACCGAACGCCTGAAAAATGGAGAGCGTGATATTGACGAATTGGTCGCCGGCGCCGAAAAACGGCTGAACGAAGCGGGTGAATTGACGCGCGGTGAGGTGGAACAGGTTATCCAGGCGGTACGGCGCGACCTGGAAGAGTTCGCCCGCAGTTACCAGGAAAGCAAGGGCGAGTTTACCGACAGCGTTTTTATGCGGGTCATCAAGGAGAGCCTGTGGCAGGAGTTGGCGGATATTACGGACAAAACCCAGTTGGAATGGCGAGAAGTGTTTAAAGACGTCAGCCATCACGGCGTCTACCACAGTGGTGAGGTGGTCGGGTTGGGCAATCTGGTGTGCGAGCAATGCCACCATCATTTGGCGTTTTACACGCCGGAAGTGCTGCCGCTGTGCCCTAAGTGCGGCCATGACCAGTTCCAGCGTCGCCCCTTCGAACCTTGAGTGTTACCCCTCATCCTTCTTGGCAAATCAGGATGAGGGGAGGCGATCAGCCGAAGAGCTTTTTCACCAGATTACTCAGAAAACCGCCGCTCGCCGGGGTTTGCAGCGCCGCAGGCTGGGCTGCCGGGGCTAATTGCGCCCTGGCCGGCACCTTTTGCGTCACGGCAATGCGGCTGTCTTGCGCGGCTTTTTCAGCGACTTCCGGCCCATAGGCAAAACCTTCCGCCAGCACGAATTCTACGTCGGTGATGCCGATAAACCCGAGGAACAGCTTCAGATAAGGGGTGATCAGATCGGTTGGCGTATCGGCGTGGATACCGCCGCGGCTGGAGATCACGATCGCTTTTTTCCCGGTAACCAGGCCTTCCGCACCTTCAGAGGTGTAACGGAAGGTTTGGCCGGCGCGCGCCACCAGATCGAAATAAATTTTCAGTTGGGTAGGAATATTGAAATTGTACATTGGGGCACCGATGATGACAGTGTCGTGCGATTTCAATTCAGCAATCAGCTCATCGGAAAGCGCCAGCGTCTCTTTTTGGTGCTGCGTCAAGGGATTATCACCGGCGTTAAAACCGCCAACCACTTCGCCATCCAGCTCGGGCAGGGTTGGGTTGGCCAGATCACGAACGGTAAATGTGTCATTCGGATGTGCTTCACGCCACTGTTCAACAAAAAAATCGACTAATTTTGCAGACTGGGAATAATCGCCCAGAATACTTGATTTCAGGACCAGTATACGACTCATTGGGCTATCTCCAGACTTGCTCTAAGGTGTTAGTGATGCGGTGTATGAGGCATCTTAGAGGCAAGCCGCAGTCAGTGATAGCGTAAAAATTCGCTGAGTTAAATCAAAAAAATTGAATGTAACGGGGCGCAGTGAGCGCCCCGGCCAATCAGTAACGCGCCACGCGTTCAATCAGCAGTTCGATAAATCCTTCACGATCAATACCGGTCAGTACTTCAACGTTGGCCGGTTTACCGCTCTGCTGGAAGTCATCCACCACCGTCATGCCGACGGTATATTCCCCTTTGGTTTCCACGCCGACCCAGCGTTCGATGCCGGTAAACAGCTGCGGTGCCAGCAGCCAGGCGATGGTGCAGGGATCGTGCATTGCGGCACCCGGCAACCCGCGTGGGTGGCTGAGGTACAGCGGCAGATAGAAATCGAGCATCTCTGCAACCGCCTGTGCCACCGGATTGCTAATCTGGCGGATACGTTCGATATCCTGCGGCAGCACCAGCGCCTGATGGGTGATGTTCAACCCGGCCATGGTCAGCGGCACGCCGGACTTCAGCACTATTTCTGCGGCTTCGGGATCGACAAAGATATTGAATTCCGCCACCGGCGTGGCGTTGCCGGCATTCATTCCGCCGCCCATAAATACAATGCGCTCGATGTTGCCTTTCAGCTCGGCATGCTGGGCCAGTAACAGGGCGATATTGGTCATCGGGCCGGTGACCACCAGGGTGATCGGTTGCGGGCTGCTGCGCAGCAGCCCGGCTATCAGTTCCACGGCGGTTTGCGTGACCGGTTTTATCGTTGGCGTTGGCAGATGGGTATTACCCATACCTGTTTTGCCGTGGACATGATCGGCAATCACCAGCGCGCGCATCAGCGGTGCTGCGGCACCGGCAGCGACGGGGATATCTTCGCGTTTCATCAGCGTCAGCAGGCCAAGCGCGTTATGCAGAGTTTTCTCCGGCGTCTGGTTGCCGGCGGAAGTGGTGATGGCCTTGATGTCCAGTTCCGGCGAGCGTAGCGCCATGGCAAGGGCAATGGCGTCGTCCAGGCCGGGGTCGCAGTCGATAATGATAGAGCGGGGCATGTTTATCTCCTTTGTTTACCCGTCGTCTTTCAAGCCGCAGCGTTCAAATCTGTTCCCTACAGATTTGTCGCTCACCCCAGTGACTTGACTTTAGTCAGCGCCCGGGGATGAGCGAGCTGGTCGCCTGGCTGTGCTGTACAAGGATGTACAAATGCCGCGAGCGCATGGATGCGGCTTGAGCGGTCAACTTGAAAGCCATAGGGTAGAGTTATGCTGTGAGCATCGGATCAAAACAGGGGAGAAACAAGCGCTTTTAGTGCCGGGAAAGGGGGGGAATGCGCCCCGGGCGGGGCGCATAGTGTCAATGAATCAATGCAGGATCTTGGCCAGGAAGTCTTTTGCGCGTTCGGACTCCGGGTTGTTGAAGAAGTCGTCTTTGTTGCGGTCTTCGACAATTTTGCCTTCGTCCATAAAGATCACCCGGTGGGCCACCTTACGGGCAAAGCCCATTTCGTGGGTCACCACCATCATGGTCATGCCTTCTTGCGCCAGCTCGACCATGACGTCCAGCACTTCGTTGATCATTTCCGGATCAAGCGCGGAGGTCGGTTCATCGAACAGCATGGCGATCGGGTCCATGCACAGCGCGCGGGCGATAGCCACACGCTGCTGCTGGCCACCGGAAAGTTGCCCAGGGAACTTGTTGGCATGGGCAGTCAGGCCGACGCGCTCCAGCAACTTCAGGCCTTTCTCTCGGGAGGCGGCTTTATCGCGTTTGAGTACTTTTACCTGCGCCAGCGTCAGATTATCGATGATCGACAGATGCGGGAACAGCTCAAAGTGCTGGAATACCATGCCCACTTTGGAACGCAGCTGCGCCAGGTTGGTGCTCTTGTTGTTGACCGCGGTGCCGTTCACCAGGATATCGCCTTGCTGAATCGGCTCCAGACCGTTGACGGTTTTGATCAGGGTAGATTTGCCCGAGCCTGAAGGACCACAGACTACCACCACCTCGCCTTTTTTTACTTCTGTGGTGCAATCGGTCAGAACCTGAAAGTGACCGTACCACTTAGAAACATTTTTCAGGGATATCATCAAACAGTCCTTTTCTTCAAATAGCTTACCAGCGCCGAGGCGGCGATACTGATAACAAAATAAACAAAGCCGGCGAACAGGATCATTTCAACCTGTGTACCGTCGCGCTCGCCGATGGTTGAGGCGGTACGGAAGAAGTCGGCCAGGCTCAGCACGTAGACCAGCGAAGTATCCTGGAACAGTACGATGCCCTGAGTCAGCAGCAGCGGAACCATGGCGCGGAACGCCTGCGGCAGGATCACCAGTTTCATCGACTGCCAGTGGGTCATGCCCAGCGCCAGCGCGGCGGAAGACTGGCCGCGGGAAATACTGATAATGCCTGCGCGGATAATTTCCGAGTAATAGGCCGCTTCAAACAGGGAAAAGGCTACCATAGCTGAGATCAGGCGAATATCGGTTTTCGGCGACAACCCCAGAACTTGTTGTAATAAGCTTGGAACCACCAGGTAGAACCACAGCAGCACCATCACCAGCGGCACGGAACGGAAAAGGTTGACGTAGAGTGTGGCAAACCAGCTGATAGGCTTGATGGGCGACAGACGCATGACCGCCAAAATGGTGCCCCAGAGGATACCGAAAACGATGGCGGTCACGGTGATCTTCAGCGTGATGACCAACCCTTGCAGCAGGTAAGGGAAGCTTGGGACAATGGATGCCCAGTCAAATTCGTACATTATTTACTCCCCATATTGCCAGGCAACTGCACTTTCTTCTCTACCAGACGCATGAACAGCATGATCACGGCGTTGATGCCGATATAGGCCAGCGTAATGGCGGTAAAGGATTCATAGGCATGTGCGGAGTAATCCAGCAGCTTACCGGCCTGAGCCGCCATATCCACCAGGCCAATGGTTGAAGCGATGGCGGAGTTTTTGACCAGGTTGAGCATTTCCGAGGTCATCGGCGGCACAATCACCCGGTAGGCGTTCGGTAACAGCACATAGCGATAGGTTTGCGGCAGCGTCAGGCCCATGGCCAGCCCGGCGGCGCGTTGGCCACGCGGCAGGGACTGAATCGCGGCGCGTACTTGCTCGCATACACGGGCGGCGGTAAACAGCCCGAGGCACAGCATGGAGGAGATAAAGAACTGGACGTTAGGATCGAGTTCGGTTTTGAACCACATGCCAAGATTGGCCGGCAGCAGCTCCGGCATCACCAGATACCAGGTAAAGAATTGCACAATCAGCGGTACATTACGGAACAGTTCGACGTAGCAGGTGCCGAGAGCGGAAAGAAAACGGTTTGGCACGGTACGTAAAATACCGAACAGCGAACCGACAAAGAAAGCGATAATCCATGCACAGACGGAGAGGGCTACCGTGACCTGGAAGCCGGACCAAATCCAGCCTAGGTAGGTGGTATTCCCAAACGGGGCCTGCTGCAGGAAAATACCCCAGTTCCAATCTATTGACATAACAAACTCCGTTAAGCGGGCGCAGAGCGCCTAAAGATTGATGACTATTCAGCGCCGATCGCATCGCGGCCAGTCAGGCTGGCTTATGTGGGCGGATATCGGTTGTGAGTTAGGGGGAAAATGAGGGAGGGGAACGGCCCCCCTCATTCCTGTCTGTCCCAGCCATCAACAGGGCTGGTTTGGCCTGATGGCCGCACCAGCTCTCTTTCTATTAGTTCAGTGCTTTATCGTTAGGCTCTTTGAACAGCTGCTTCATGTCGTCTGACAGGGCGAAGTTCATGTTGAGGTTCTTTGGTGGAATTGGCTGGTTGAACCATTTATCAAACCATTTTGCCGCTTCACCAGAGGTTTGGGCCTGAGCGATGGTGTCATCGACCAGTTTTTTGAACTCGGTGTCGTCTTTACGCAGCATACAGCCGTAAGCTTCTTTCGACTGCGGCGTGCCGAGAATTTCCCATTGATCCGGCTTCTTCGCTTTGGCACGTTCGCCCGCCAGTAGCGCGTCATCCATCATAAAGGCTACGGCGCGGCCGCTTTCCAGGGTACGGAACGAGTCACCGTGGTCTTTGGCGCTGATGATGCGCATGTTCATCTTGCCGCTGTCGTTCAGTTTGTTCAGCAGCACTTCTGACGTTGTGCCGGAGGTGACCACTACCGGTTTGCCGGCCAGGTCTTTGAAGTCTTTGACGTCAGAACCTTTTTTCACCAGCAAGCGGGTACCGACCACGAAGATGGTGTCGGAGAAGGCCGCCTGTTTTTGACGCTCAACGTTGTTGGTGGTTGAACCGCATTCAAAATCAAAGGTGCCGTTCTGCAGCAGCGGGATACGGTTCTGCGAGGTGATCGGCAGCATTTTTACCTGCAGATCGGGCATGTTCAGTTTTTTCTTAACAGCATCAACGATTTGGTTGGAGTAGTCCTGGGAGTAGCCCACAACTTTCTGCTGGTTGTCGTAGTAGGAGAACGGCACTGACGATTCGCGGTGGCCGACAACGATCACGCCGTTGTCTTTGATTTTCTTCAGCGTACCGGTCAGTTCTTCCGCATGGGCTACGTTACCCGCCATACCGATCAGCAGTAACGATAACGCCAATTTACGCATTTGCATGGTCCAGCTCCTTTGCTGTTGTCGTGGTTCTGACTCAAGAGCGTCAGGTTTAAAACGGGGGATCTCTTACTCAAGATATAAAGATAGTCTTGGAACAGATAACCGTTAGAAAATAGCCGATTGTGAACACAATGAAACTAAAATGTTTCATTTTTTGAGACGCCACACGCACCAAATTAATGCAACAAAACCCTGATGCACCTTTCCGGTGCCAGTGGTGCTCTCAAGTTGTGCGTAAGTGCGACAAAACGTCAGTAAAAGTAAATCGGTCTTAAATCACAAAGTAATTAAAGCAAGGAGTGTGCCAGAAGCGTTGATTTGATGGGTATTTGATATGGGGACAGGAGCGCGGTGCGCAGTTCACTGAACTGCGCACCGCGTGAGATTACCTGCGACGCAGGCCTAGCATCAACGCCATGCCGCCAAGCAGCAGGGTGATGATCCACAGCGGTGTGGCGCCAAAACGGGCGTATGGCGTAATGCCGGTGGTCGGGGTGACTTTCACCTCGAGCACGCTGCGGGTGAACTGCGGGATCTCGGCAATCACCTCGCCGTTGGCGTCAACGGCGGCGGTTACGCCATTGTTGGTGCTGCGCAACAGCGGGCGCCCCAACTCCAGCGCACGCATGCGCGCCATCTGGAAGTGCTGCCAAGGGCCGATGGAATGGCCGAACCAGGCGTCATTGGAGAGGGTTAGCAGGAAATTGGTGTCCGGGCGGAAGTTATCGCGCACCTGCTGGCCGAGAACAATCTCATAACAGATCGCGGCTGTCAGGTTATAGCCCTTCACGCTCAGTTGTGGTTGAACGTAATCGCCGCGGCTGAAGGACGACATCGGCAGATCGAAGAACGGCGCCAGTGGCCGCAACAGCGTCTCCAGCGGCACAAACTCACCGAACGGCACCAGATGATGCTTGTTATAGCGGTCTTTAGCCGGGTAGACGTACGGTGTCTGTTCACCCAATACAATGGCGCTGTTATAGATTTGCTGGCCCTGTGGGGTAGCGCGCACATCGACAATGCCGGTGATCAGGCTGCTGTTTTTGGCGCGCATCAGGTCGTCCATCATGGTCAGGAAACCGTTCTGGCTGGCTTCGTAATCCGGGATGGCGGATTCCGGCCAGATGATGATCGGCGCCTTGCCCATGTAAGGACGGGTTTCATCCAGATAGGTTTGCAGCGTGCTGACCAGCGCTTTGGGATCCCACTTCATCGATTGGGCGATGTTGCCTTGCACCATGGCGACATTCACCGCTTTCTCCGGCTGCGGGGTAAACCACTGCAACTGACGCAGCGGCCAGGGCAAGAGCAGCAGCGCGACGGCAATGGCCGCTGCGGCGACGCGGCGTTGATTGATGGCATAGACCAGCAACCCGGCGATCGCCATCAGCATGAAGGTGATGGCATCAACCCCCAGCAGCGGCGCGACGCCTTTCAGCGGGCCGTTGAGCTGGCTGTAGCCGAACTGCAACCAGGGGAAACCGGTCAACACCCAGCCGCGCAGAAACTCGGTCACTTGCCACAACACCGGCGCGGCAATCGCCAGACGGTACCAACTGGTGGTTGGCCACAGGCGCGCCAGCAACCCGGCGAACAGCCCGGTATACAACGCCAGGTAAGCGGCCAGCAGCGCGACCAGGAAAATATTGACGGCGAACGGCATGCCGCCGAAGTCGGCAATGCTGACGTAAACCCAGTTGACGCCGGCGCCAAACAGACCGAACCCCCAGCAGAAGCCGAGCAGGGCGGATTGTCTGGTGGTGCGGTTCAGGGTTACGGACAGCAGGCCGAACAGGGAGACAATGGCCGCAGGCCAAATATCGTAAGGAGAAAACGCCAGCGCGCCGCCGGCACCAGACAACAGCGCCAGCAGGGCGCGAACCCGCTGGCGTTCAAGGAAAGAGGCTTTAGCCATGTTTGATTTAGTCTTCCAGTTTCGGTTGCGGAGAGTCGTCCGGAATTTTTACATGAACCTGGATGATACGTCGACTGTCGGCCATCGCAACCTTAAACAGGTAACCTTCGATTTCAATGGTTTCCCCGCGCGCAGGCAGGTGCCCGAAGGCCTGCATCACCAGGCCGCCGATGGTGTCGACCTCGTCGTCGCTGAAGTGCGTATTAAAGGCCTCGTTGAAGTCTTCAATCGGTGCCAATGCCCGCACGGTATACATATGGCGGCTAAGCTGGCGGATATCCAGATCTTCCTCGTCGTCATATTCGTCTTCGATTTCGCCGACAATCAGTTCCAGAATGTCTTCGATGGTGACCAGACCGGAAACGCCGCCGAATTCGTCAATGACAATCGCCATATGATAGCGCTGGGAGCGGAACTCCTTCAGCATCCGATCAACACGCTTGCTTTCGGGCACCACCACCGCGGTGCGCAGCACCTTATCGATGCTGAACGGCTCAGACTCTGCGCGCATAAACGGCAGCAGATCCTTGGCCATCAGAATGCCTTCGATGTGATCTTTATCTTCGCTGATCACCGGGAAGCGCGAGTGGGCGGATTCAATAATCACGTCCAGGCACTCTTCCAGAGTCTGGTTACGCTTGAGCGTGACCATCTGGGAACGCGGGATCATGATATCGCGCACGCGCTGCTCGGCGATATCCATCACGCCTTCCAGCATGTCTCGGGTATCGGGATCGATCAGGTCGTTTTGCTCGGAATCACGGATCAGCTCTACCAGATCGCCACGGTTTTTCGGTTCGCCGTGGAACAGCTGGTTAAGGATGAGAGTAAAGAACCCCTTCTTGGGACTGGGGCTGTCATTGCTTTGTGAATGGTCGTCGCTCATGGCGTTTTAGTTAATATCACTCATGTAAGAGTTAGGGGCGTCAGCGACAGCCCCTTACAGGGGCTGCGGGGAATCAGCTGACGTCAGAGGGGGTCTTTTTCCGCCAGGTACGGGTCCGGATAGCCCAGGCCGTGCATGATTTCGGTTTCCAAAGACTCCATTTCTTCGGCTTCATCGTCTTCGATGTGGTCATACCCTAGCAGATGAAGGCTGCCATGGACAACCATATGCGCCCAGTGGGCCTCCAGCGCCTTGTCTTGCTCAACCGCTTCCTGTTCAACGACCTGACGGCAGATGATCAGATCGCCGAGCAGCGGCAGCTCGATACCCGGTGGGGCTTCGAACGGGAAGGACAGCACGTTGGTCGGTTTGTCTTTCCCGCGGTAAGTCAGGTTCAGTTCGTTGCTTTCGGCTTCGTCCACCAGGCGAATGGTGACCTCGGCCTCTTCCTGAAACTGCGGCAGCACGCCTTCCAGCCAACGCTGGAAGGTGGCTTCGTCCGGCAGGCCGTTGCTGTCTGCACAGGCAATCTGCAGATCCAAAATCACCTGGCTCATAGTGTCTCCTGCCCGGAGGCGATGATGGCCTCGTGCTTACGTTGTTCGGCAATCGCGTCTTTGCGTTTTTGTTCGGCGGCTTCCCAGGCTTCATAGGCGATAACCACGCGTGCTACCACCGGGTGGCGTACCACGTCTTCGCTATGGAAGAAGTTGAAGCTCAGTTCTTCGACATCCGACAGGACTTCTATCGCATGGCGAAGGCCGGATTTCTGGTTGCGCGGCAGGTCAATCTGCGTCACGTCACCGGTAATCACCGCCTTCGAGTTGAAGCCGATGCGCGTCAGGAACATCTTCATCTGTTCGATGGTGGTGTTCTGGCTCTCATCGAGAATGATAAACGCATCGTTCAGGGTGCGGCCGCGCATGTATGCCAGCGGCGCAACCTCAATCACGTTGCGTTCGATCAACTTCTCCACGCGCTCAAAGCCCAGCATTTCGAACAGGGCGTCGTACAGTGGGCGCAGGTAAGGATCGACCTTCTGACTCAGATCCCCCGGCAGGAAGCCCAGTTTTTCACCGGCTTCAACCGCCGGGCGCGTCAGAAGAATGCGGCGAATCTCTTGGCGCTCCAGGGCGTCTACCGCAGCGGCGACGGCCAGATAGGTTTTCCCGGTCCCCGCCGGCCCAATCCCGAAAGTGATGTCGTGATCGAGAATATTGGCGATGTACTGCGCCTGATTCGGCGTGCGCGGTTTCACCATGCCGCGCTTGGTTTTGATGGTCACCGCTTTGCCGTAATCCGGCACGCTGTCGGCTACCTGCTCAAGCACCCGGCTTTCTTTGATCGCCAGATGGATCTGTTCCGGGTCGATATCCGGGATCACGCCGCGAATGGGCGCGGTGTCCACGTACAGGTGGCGCAAGATATCGGCGGCGGCAACCACGCACGGGTTTTTGCCAACCAATTTAAAACGGTTGTCACGGCGGTTGATCTCGATCCCCAACCGGCGTTCGATCTGTTTGATATTGTCATCAAATGGGCCGCACAGGCTGAGCAATCGCTTATTGTCTGCTGGCTCTAACAAAATTTCTTGTGTTGCGACGTTCAAACTATTCCTCAAGGCTCACATCGGGCCTGGTTGATTTTCGGTACGCGCATTCAGGGCAAACCCTGACGTTTCTACCTTGAATTATTCATGGTGTGCCGCACTGGCGCAAGTTTACCCATGATCTATCTGTGCGCCGGCGGCGTAATTCAAGGGCCGAGAGAGGAAAAAACGCGGCAAAAACAGCCGCGTAATTGTGTGGGGATCAGTTCTTTTTCACGAATTCGGATTTCAGCTTCATCGGGCCAAAACCATCGATTTTACAGTCAATGTTGTGGTCGCCTTCCACCAGGCGAATGTTCTTCACCTTGGTACCAATTTTCAGCATCGAGGAACTGCCTTTGACCTTCAGATCTTTCACTACGGTCACGGCATCGCCGTCGGCCAGCAGGTTGCCGTTGGCGTCTTTGACAATCAAGGTATCGCTGTCCGCTGCAGGCGCACTGTCGCTCCACTCATGGGCACATTCAGGGCAGATAAACATCGCATTGTCCTGATAGGTGTATTCGGAGTTGCACTTCGGGCAGTGTGGGAGTTGCATGCTATGTCGCCTCTTAATAATAAAAAAACAAAAAAGAACATCACCGGACGCAAGCGCCCGGCGGAGAAATAATAAGGATAAACGTTAACGTGGCGACAGGCACCACGGCTTACGGCAATGCCGAAACGGCGTCAGGGCTGGTAAGTGCCGACACCCAGCGCATTTTCTTTGCGGGTACGGGCGATCACCGACTGCGGGGATTCATGTACGCGCAGATCCATCTGCTGTTCGGTACGCACCACTGCGCCACGCAGTGTGTTGGTCATTACCTCGGTGATTTCCACATCAACGAATTGGCCGATCATATCCGGTGTGCCTTCAAAGTTCACCATACGGTTGCATTCGGTGCGACCGGCCAGCTCCATCACGCTTTTGCGTGAGGTGCCTTCAACCAGAATACGCTGCACGGTACCGAGCATGCGGCGGCTGAACTGCATCACCTGCTGGTTGATGCGATCCTGCAGGATATACAGGCGCTGTTTCTTTTCGTCTTCGCTGACGTCGTCCACCATATCGGCCGCCGGGGTGCCCGGGCGTGACGAATAGATAAAACTGAAGCTGGCGTCGAAGTTAATTTCGGCGACAAGGTTCATGGTTTGTTCGAAGTCGGCCTGGGTTTCCCCCGGGAAGCCGATGATAAAGTCAGAGCTGAGTTGGATAGCCGGGCGCGCTTTGCGCAGCTTGCGAATGATCGCTTTGTATTCCAATGCGGTGTGTGCGCGTTTCATCATGGTCAGTATGCGATCTGAGCCGCTCTGTACCGGGAGATGCAGGAAGCTGACCAGTTCTGGCGTGTCTTGATACACCGCGATGATGTCGTCGGTGAATTCAATCGGATGGCTGGTGGTGAAACGGATACGGTCGATGCCGTCAATCGCTGCCACCAAACGCAGCAGTTCGGCAAACGAACAGATGCCGCCGTCGTAGGTGGCACCACGGTAGGCGTTGACGTTCTGGCCGAGCAGGTTCACTTCACGCACGCCCTGCGCCGCCAGTTGGGCGATCTCGAACAGCACGTCATCGCTTGGGCGACTCACTTCCTCGCCGCGGGTGTAAGGCACCACGCAGAAAGTACAGTATTTGTTGCAGCCTTCCATAATGGAGACAAAGGCGGTTGGGCCTTCGGCGCGCGGTTCCGGCAGGCGGTCGAACTTCTCGATCTCCGGGAAGCTGATGTCGACGATTGGGCTGCGGGTGCCCCGCACGTGGTTGATCATTTCCGGCAGGCGGTGCAAGGTCTGCGGGCCAAACACAACGTCGACGCAAGGTGCGCGGCTGCGAATGTGTTCGCCTTCCTGAGAAGCCACGCAGCCGCCAACGCCGATGATCAACGCCGGGTTCTTTTCTTTCAGCAGTTTCCAGCGCCCTAACATGGCGAAAACTTTTTCCTGCGCTTTTTCACGGATTGAGCAGGTATTCAGCAACAGTACATCCGCTTCTTCAGCGTTGTCGGTCCATTCGAAACCGTGTGTGCTTCCCAGTAAGTCTGCCATTTTTGATGAATCATATTCATTCATCTGGCAGCCCCAGGTTTTGATATGCAGTTTTTTGGTCATTGACTTGCCATTATTCAGTGCGGAGCGAAAGTTGCGATACGCGACATGCAGGGGGCGTATTGTAATCATTTGGCGCCGTTGTGACCAGCGCGGGGAAAACGGTATGCGACCTGATGCGCAATTAAAAATCCGGTACACTGATGCCAAACGCCGTGCCCGTTGGGATGGCGATAATTCACTAAGAAAACATGGCCAAAATGAACACATCTCAAAAAAGGTATGACGCCGTAGTGGTAGGCGGCGGGATGGTCGGCGCGGCGGCGGCGCTGGGATTGGCGCAGGCCGGTTGGTCGGTGGCGTTGCTGGAACATCAGCCGCCGCAGGCATTCGATGCCCAAAGCCCGCCGGATCTGCGTATTTCAGCCATTGGCTGCACTTCGGTAGGGGTGCTCAAGCAGCTTGGCGTCTGGCAAGCGGTGGCGGGTATGCGCGTGGCACCGTATCGCCGATTGGAAACCTGGGAATGGGCGTCTTCACGCGTGGCGTTTGACGCGGCTTCGCTGGGGCTGCCTGAACTGGGCTTTATGGTGGAAAATCGGATTTTGCAATTGGCGCTGTGGCAGCAAATGGAACAGTGCGACAATTTGACACTCTGTTGCCCCGCCAGGCTGCGTTCTCTGCAACGGGAAGGTCACCACTGGCAATTGGAGCTGGACTCTTCTGAGAGGCTGCAGGCGCGGTTGGTGGTGGGTGCCGACGGTGCGAATTCGCAGGTGCGTAATTTGGCGGCCATCGGTACCAGCGGTTGGCAATATCGCCAGTCCTGCATGTTGATCACCGTAGATACCGGCGCGCCGCAACAGGATGTGACCTGGCAGCAGTTTTTCCCTTCCGGGCCGCGCGCTTTCCTGCCGTTGTATGATCAATGGGCTTCTCTGGTGTGGTATGACAGCCCGCAACGCATCCGCCAGTTGCAAGCGATGCCGCCGGCGCAGCTTGAGAGGGAAATTGCCGAAGCATTTCCGGCGCGCCTGGGAGCGGTAAAAGTACATGCCGCCGGGGCCTTTCCGCTGGTGCGCCGCCACGCACAGCGCTATGTACTTCCGGGGTTGGCGTTGCTCGGTGATGCAGCACACACCATCAACCCGTTAGCGGGGCAGGGGGTGAACCTGGGCTATCGCGATGTGGAAGCGTTGCTGGCGGTACTGAGTGATGCCCGGGAGCAGGGTGAGGACTGGAGCAGTGAAGTGGTCCTGATGCGCTACCAGCGCCGTCGTCGTACCGATAACCTGCTGATGCAAAGCGGCATGGATCTGTTTTATACCGCGTTCAGCAATAATTTGGCACCGTTGAGCGTGGTGCGTAATGTTGCGCTGATGGCGGCCCAGCGGGCAGGCAAACTGAAGGAACATGCGCTGAAATACGCATTGGGGCTGTAGCCGAGGGGGTATTTTCTTGGTACGGGCGCAACAGGCTGCGCCCGCATTAACGAGATTTCAACGAACGCAGTATAGCAAAAAGCCCGCCGAAGCGGGCTTTTCTAAATGTGGCTGGGGTGCCAGGATTCGAACCTGGGTATGCTGGTATCAGAAACCAGAGCCTTACCGCTTGGCGACACCCCAATGGTATAACAGTAAAATATGGTGGCTACGACGGGATTTGAACCTGTGACCCCATCATTATGAGTGATGTGCTCTAACCAGCTGAGCTACGTAGCCATTTTTCGATATTTTACCTTAAAAGTCAACAGTGTTGATGGCTGGGGTACCTGGATTCGAACCAGGGAATGCTGGTATCAAAAACCAGTGCCTTACCGCTTGGCGATACCCCATCAACAAATTTTCAACCTCTTCTTACTGCATCAAACCATTTAAAAAATGGCTGGGGTACCTGGATTCGAACCAGGGAATGCTGGTATCAAAAACCAGTGCCTTACCGCTTGGCGATACCCCATCTGATGCCTGCAACTCGATGAAAAGAAATGGTGCGGGAGGCGAGACTTGAACTCGCACACCTTGCGGCGCTAGAACCTAAATCTAGTGCGTCTACCAATTTCGCCACTCCCGCAAAAAAGATGGTGGCTACGACGGGATTTGAACCTGTGACCCCATCATTATGAGTGATGTGCTCTAACCAGCTGAGCTACGTAGCCATCTTTTTTCGCGCAACCTTCATCGGCGTTGCGGGGCGCATTATGCGTATATGGCCGTTTTGCGTCAACAATTTTTTTCCCGAAAAAGCGACCGGATGCGTCGTTTGTCTGGGTTGTGAACAGTATGGCGATAAAATCATCAATTCCGGCAATTAATGGTTGAAAACATCAACAAAAAGGCGGGCCAGAAGGCCCGCCTTGGGTATAAAACTCACAGTGATTATTTATAGGCGGCCTGGTGAACGCCGACTGCACGACCAGAAGGATCGTCCATCTTTTTGAAGGATTCATCCCATTCGATGGCTTTCGCTGAAGAGCAAGCCACTGACGGGCCGCCAGGTACGCATTCGGCCGCGCTTGGCAGTGGGAACAGCTCCTCGAAGATTTCGCGATACAGGTAGCCTTCTTTTGAGCTCGGCGTGTTGTACGGGAAACGGAAACGTGCGGTTTCGAGCTGTTGATCGCTGATTTGCTTCGCTGCGACTTCTTTCAGCGTGTCGATCCAGCTGTAGCCCACGCCGTCGGAGAACTGTTCTTTCTGGCGCCAGGCCACGCTGGCCGGCAGATAGGATTCAAAACACTCGCGCAGGATGTGTTTTTCCATTTTGCCGTTACCGCACATTTTATCTTTCGGGTTGATGCGCATCGCCACGTCGAGGAATTTTTTATCCAGGAAGGGTACGCGGGCTTCCACGCCCCAGGCGGACATCGCCTTGTTGGCGCGTGCGCAGTCAAACATATGCAGCGCCAGCAGCTTACGCACGGTCTCGTCGTGGAACTCACGCGCATCCGGCGCCTTATGGAAGTACAGATAACCGCCGAATACTTCGTCCGCACCTTCGCCGGACAGCACCATCTTGATGCCCATCGCTTTGATTTTACGCGACATCAGGTACATTGGCGTGGAGGCGCGAATGGTGGTGACGTCGTAGGTTTCGATGTGATAAATCACGTCGCGGATGGCATCCAGGCCTTCCTGTACGGTGAAATGAATTTCATGGTGCACGGTGCCCAAATGGTTGGCCACTTCCTGCGCGGCGCGCAGATCCGGTGAACCTTCCAGGCCGACGGCGAAGGAGTGCAGTTGTGGCCACCAGGCTTCGCTGCGCTCTTGATCTTCCACACGGCGTGCGGCGTATTTTTTGGTAATGGCGGAGATCACGGAAGAATCCAGGCCGCCAGACAGCAGTACGCCGTACGGCACGTCGGACATCAGGTGGCTTTTCACCGAATCTTCCAGCGCGTTGCGCAATGCGTTGGCATCGGTCACGTTGTCTTTGACATTGTCGTAGTCGAACCAGTCGCGCTGGTAATATTCGCGGATCTCACCGTCCTGGCTCCACAGATAGCTGCCCGCCGGGAATTCTTTGATGGTGCGGCAGACCGGCACCAGCGCTTTCATTTCGGAGGCGACATACAGGTTGCCGAATTCGTCATGGCCCATGTAGAGCGGGATAATGCCCAAGTGATCGCGGCCAATCAGGTAAGCGTCCTTCTCTGAATCATAAAGGGCGAAGGCGAACATGCCCTGCAAATCGTCGAGGAAATCGATGCCTTTTTCCTGATACAGCGCCAGGATCACTTCACAGTCGGAAGCGGTCTGGAACTCGTAGCGCTCGCCCAGTTCTTGACGCAGTGACTGGTGGTTATAGATCTCACCGTTTACGGCCAAAACGTGGGTGTGCGCAGCGTTGTACAGCGGTTGGGCGCCATTGTTGACGTCGACAATCGACAGGCGCTCATGCACCAGAATGGCTTTATCGCTGGCGTAAACGCCGGACCAGTCCGGGCCGCGGTGGCGCATCAGACGAGACAGCTCCAGCGCTTTCTTACGCAGTTCAACGGGATCGGACTTCAGATCGAGCACACCGAAAATAGAACACATATAACGACTCTCCTAACGACTTTTTTAGACTGTGATGTTGATTTGCTGTTATGGGCGGCGCGGCCGGTTCATCAGTGATGACGCGGTTTTGCTGCGTTGTGTTTATGAAAATGCGTCAAAACCGGCAGGGGATGCAAGCGTTTTAGCGTTACGCAGAAAAATAGTTGTTTGGGGTATGTCGATTTTTAGCGGATGTTCAGTTTTTATCGTTTTTAATTAGAGAATGTTCATTTTTTTGGTGGATGAGTGAGTCGCCGGCCAATTTTACCGGCGACTCGTTGCCGACTATCAGGCGGTCAACTGCCACAGGGTGAAGGCGGCATCCGGCGTCCAACCGGGATTCGAGGTGTGTGCCTGGAGGCAGGCGTATTTTTTGCCTTTATAGGTCACTATATCGCCCACCTTGTAGTTGTGGTTGCTCTGCCACTCGGTCACGCCCGGTTCAGGCGGTGTACCGCCGTCGGCGGTTTTCACCGCCAGCGCGCTGCTTGGCAGCGAGGTATTTCCCTGGTTGTCGGTTGCGGTGACAAAATAGCTGTATTGAGTGGATGGGGTCAGACCGCTGTCCTGCAGCGAAAGGCCGCCGGTCTGGCCGATGGCGTTGCCGTTGCGGTAAACGCTGTAACTGGCTATCGGCGCGGTGCCGGTTGCAGCGCGCCAGCTCAGTGTCAGCGAGGTAGCTGCCAGTTCCGAGGCTGTCAGCACCGTGGGTGCATCAGGCTTTCCCGGCTGCGGCGGGGTGACGCCGCCCTGGATCAACGGCGCATAGCGCGTTTTGAATTCCCAGTTATAGGCAACGCCGGCGCTGCTTTTGCCGTTGTCCCAGTTGACTGACCAGGTCATCAGCCCCTTGATCGACAGCCCTTTGGCATCCAGACGTTTGAAAGCGTTGAACACCGCCTGCGGATTGATCACATAGCCGCTTCCTGCTGCGTCCACGTTACTTGGCAGGCCGATCACAAACTTGGCCGCCGGGATCTTGGTATAACCGCGAGTGCCGGTAACCAGGCTTTCGGTCAGGTAATAAAGAAACTCTTCTTTTTTGGCATCGTCAACCTGGGTGATCCAGGCATTGAGTTCGTCAACCCAAATACCATCGCCACCTTGGTTATAAAACTGCGGCGCGATAAAGTCATAATAGCCTTCGAGCGCGGTAATATAATCCAGATAGCTGCCGTTGGTACGCAAATAAGGGAATTCCGGCGCCATGCTGATAATGAATTTTTTGCCTTGTGCGGCATAATAATCCTTAACTTTTTTCAGCGCGGCGGGCAATACGGTTTTATTATTGGCTGCGCCAATCGCCGCTTGCTCCAGGTCAATATCCAGGCCATCAAAGCCATAGGTTTCTACCAGACGAATAATTTCATCTTTCAGCTTATCTTCATCGCCGGTTTTCAACTCGATGTGCGCGTCTGCGCCGCCCAGTGAAATCAGCACCGCCCGGCCCTGACTGTTCAGCACGCCAACCTGGCGGCGGAACTCGGCGTCGGACAGGTTGTAAGGCTTGAAGGTAGGAATGCCTTCCCCCTTCATAAAGGCGACCGCCACCACATTATATTCAGGCGGAATATCGGTCAGGTCCATATTGACGAATTTGCCTTGCTTGTAACCATCGCTGGCGCCGGCGAGCCAGTTATGCCAAAAACCCATCAGGATTTTTTTACCGGTCAGGTCTGGCATTGCGGCAGCAGCGTCTGCGGCTTGTACGTTGATAATGTTATTCGTGCTCATTGTGGCCTCGTTATCTTTTTGAGTAAGGGTATTTTCACTCGCCGGCAATTCAGTGATTGGCGGGGTGTAAATATATAGTGCGGATTTTTAACGAGGGCAGGCTGAAACCTTTTGCGCTCATGAATAAATTAAATTCACGCTGGCGAAGGTTTTATTATTGAGGTAATGGGGCAGAGGCGGCCATTGAGGCCGCCGCAGGCATTAAAAAATAGTGATGTCGGCTACGGAGGGGAAAATATAGCTCGGACGGAACGGCATGGTTTCGACATCGTTAAGCGTCGAGACGCCGGACAGCACCAGCACGGTTTCCAGACCCGCCTGGAATCCCGCCAGAATGTCGGTGCGCAGGTTGTCGCCCACGATCACCGTTTCTTCCGAGTGCGCCTGCATCTTGTTCAGCGCAGCGCGAATGATCCACGGGCTTGGCTTGCCGACGTAAAACGGCTTGCGGCCGGTGATCTTTTCGATAGGCGCGCACAGCGCACCACAGGCCGGCGTGAAACCATGACCATGGCTATCCGGGTTGGTGGCGATAAAGCGCGCACCGTTGTTCACGAAGTAGGCGGCCTTGTGCATCATATCCCAGTTGTAGGAGCGGGTTTCGCCGACAATCACGAAGTCCGGGTTGATGTCGGTAATGGTAAAACCGGCCTTATACAGTTCGTGAATCAACGCGCCTTCACCGACCACGTAGGCTTTTTTGCCTTCCTGGCGGCGCAGAAAATCGGCGGTGGCCATCGCGGAGGTATAAAACGCGTTCTCAGGCACTTCCAGCCCGGCGGCGGCAAAGCGGTTCGCCAGGTCCTGCGCGGTCTGCGACGGGTAGTTGGTCAGCACCACCAGCGGCATGCCCTGTTCCTGAATGCGCGCCAGAAAAAGATCGGCACCGGGAACCGGCGTGTTGTCATGCAGCAGCACGCCATCGATATCACATATAACGTTCTTGATTGTCATCGTTGCTGTTTCTCATGATTTACGGCAGGCAAAAAAGCGAAGATGCACACCTGCCTGAAGCGGCGGTTCAACTTTCCAGCAATCGCTGCAATAGCACGCCGTTGAGCATCGCCCGCTTGGCCAGGGCGAAAGCGCCGATCGCCGAGCGATGATTGAGTTCGGAAGTGACCACCGGCAGATTTTTGCGGAAGTCCTTCAGTACCTGAGTATTGATGCAGCTTTGGATCGCCGGCAGCAGCACTTTTTCGGCTTCGGTAATTTCCCCGGCGATCACCACTTTTTGCGGATTAAACAGGTTAATGGCGATAGCCACCGCTTTGCCGAGGTAGCGGCCAACGTGTTCGATCACTTCGCTGGCCAGCAGATCGCCACGGTTGGCGGCTTTGCAGATGGCGGTGATGCTGCAATCGTCGAGCGTCAGCTTGCTTGGATAACCTTGGGTCAGCAAATGGCGCACGCGGTGTTCAATCGCGGCGTTGGCGGCCACGGTTTCCAGGCAGCCGAAGTTGCCGCAGTGGCAGCGTTCGCCCAAGGGATCGATCTGAATGTGCCCGATTTCACCGACGTTGCCGTTATTGCCGAGGAAAATCTGGCCATTGACGATAATGCCGGCACCGGTCCCCCGGTGCAGACGGACCAGAATAGAGTCTTCGCAGTCACGGGTGGCGCCAAAATAATGCTCCGCCAGCGCCAGGCTGCGGATATCGTGCCCGACAAAGCTGGTGACGTTGAAACGTTGCTGCAGGTTATCTACCAACGGCCAGTGGTTGACGCTGATGTGCGGCATATAGCGCACCACCCCCAGCGCAGGATCAACCAGGCCCGGCAGGATCACCGCGATGGCGATCAGTTCGCGCAGCTTGCGTTGGTAGCTTTCGATAAACTGCGCAATGGCGTTGAACAGCGCATTTTCCAGCGTCTCCTGGGTACGTTCCGGCAGCGGGTAGTGTTCTTCACCGAGCGATTTTCCGCTCATGTCGTACAGGGTGATGGTGGCGTCGTGACGCCCAAGACGCACCGCCACGGTGTGGAAGTGCCGAGTTTCGGAGACAATGGAAATGGCGCGACGGCCGCCGGTGGAGGCTTGCTGATCGACTTCCTTGATCAGCCCGCGCTCCAACAGCTGGCGAGTAATCTTGGTGACACTGGCGGGCGCTAGCTGGCTGAGTTCGGCTATCTGAATGCGCGAGATCGGACCCTGCTGGTCGATCAGGCGGTACACTGCTGCGCCGTTGAGTTGCTTGACTAAGTCAACGTTCCCTATTTGTGCCTGTCCGCCAGTACTCATCAATAATTTTACTCGCTGTTCATTAAGTTAAACCTCGTTACCGTTAACGAGCGTTTTGGTGATATTAAAATCACGGGTAAATGCGGTCAGGTTTGCCACCTTGCCGGCTTCGATTGTGCCTAACAGGTGGTCTACGCCGATGGCGCGCGCCGGATACAACGTTGCCATCCGCAGCGCTTCGTCCAGCGCAATGCCGACATGTTCTACGCTATTTTTCACCGCGTCGATCATGGTTAGCGCAGAGCCGCTCAGGGTGCCGTTCTCATCCACGCACAGCCCGTCGCGATAGTATATTGTTTTACCGGCAAAAATAAATTGGTCAATCTCTGCGCCCGCCGGGGCGGTGGCATCGGTGACCAGCACCAATTTATCACCTTTCATGCGCTTGGCGTTACGGATACTCGCCCAGGCCACGTGATGCCCGTCGGCAATGATGCCGGTATACACTTCAGGCGTATCGAAAATCGCCCCCATCAGCCCTGGTTCGCGCCCGGTGATATACGGCATGGCGTTATACAGATGGGTCGCGAAGGTGACGCCGGCGGCAAAGCCGGTGCGGGCTTGATCGTAGGTGGCGTTCGAGTGGCCGGCGGAGACCACGATGCCCGCCGCGGTCAGCTGTTTGATAAAGTGCGGCTCCACCATCTCCGGTGCCAGCGTGACTTTGGTGATCACATCGGCGTTGGCGCACAGATAATCGATCATCTCGCTGGTCGGTTTGCGGATAAACGCCGGGTTGTGGGTGCCTTTTTTCAGCGGGCTGAGGTACGGCCCTTCCAGATGCAGACCCAGCGCCTGATTCGGGTGTTTTTTCAGATAAGTACGCATCACCTCGATGCTGTGCTTCATAAACTCGTCGCTGCTGGTGATCAGCGTCGGCAGATAGCTGGTGCAGCCGGATTTTTCGTTGGCGCGCTGCATGATCTCCAGCGTTTCTTCCGAAATGGCCTCCAGCGAATCGTTAAATTGTACGCCGCCACAGCCGTTAAGCTGCACGTCGATCAATCCGGGGGCCAGGATAGCGCCACCCAGATCGCGCGTTTCCATGCCGGCCGGCAGTTCAGCCAGCGGACAGACTCGTTCAATCAGTCCATCAGCGATGATTACCGCATGGTCGTCAAGCACGTCGTGGCCGGTGAAAATCCGGCATTGGGTTAAAGCGAACATCGTAGCCCCCTGTAAAAATTAAAGACTCTTAACGCTTTCCGCTTCTAATTCGCGGAAGTATTTAACGGTTTTGACTTTCAGTTCCATGGTGGAAGGTTCATCGCACACCACAACCGCCTTGGCGTGCAGCTGCAGGCAACTGATGGTCCACATATGGTTGATATTGCCTTCCACTGCGGCTTCCAACGCCTGTGCCTTGGCATGGCCGGTCACCAGGATCATCACTTCTTCTGCGTCAAGCAACGTACCCACGCCCACGGTCAGCGCGTATTTCGGCACCAGGCTAACATCCCCGCCGAAGAAGCGAGAGTTGGCGATGCGGGTATCTTCAGTCAGCGTTTTGATGCGGGTACGCGACGCCAGTGATGAAGCTGGCTCGTTAAACGCGATATGACCGTCAACGCCGACGCCGCCCATAAACAGGTGGATTTTACCGTAAGATTTGATTTTTTCTTCGTACTTACGGCATTCGACGTCAACGTCCGGTGCATTGCCATTTAGCAGGTTGATGTTTTCACTTGGAATATCAACGTGATCAAAGAAATTACGGTACATGAAGGTATGATAGCTTTCCGGGTGCTCCTGCGGCAGGCCAACGTATTCATCCATGTTGAAAGTCACAACATGCTTAAAGCTTACTTCACCTGCTTTGTGCATCGCAATCAGATGTTTGTAGGCTTCGAGCGGAGTACCGCCGGTTGGCAGGCCGAGCACAAAGGGACGCTCCGCAGTGGGCTTGAATGCGTTGATGCGCTGGACGATATGGCGGGCGGCCCATTTGCCGACTTGTGCGGTATCTTTCAGTGGGATAAGTCTCATCTAACACCTCTTTGGGTAAGTAAACTAAAGCTATACTGTACGGGCCTGAATAAGAGTCTAAGCGTAATCCAACTTTATGATTCTCACGTGAAGCGTCAGTCCCGATGATTTTTCGAATGATAAAATAAGTTTTGTGTGATGGCTAGCAATGTGGCAGCTTAAGACTACTTTTTGGTGATATAAATCACAAAAAAGGAGCTTTTAATTTGCGATACGAAATAATTTTTTTACACTCCGCATGAGTGATACGTGCCATGCGTTATTTCTAAAAGGTAGTGAGAGAGTTAAATAAACTACTAATAGGGTCCGTCCGCGGACAACATAGGGGGAAAAGGTGAACATTCTTAGTTATTTGCAAAAAGTGGGCCGCGCCTTGATGGTGCCGGTCGCCACGCTGCCCGCCGCCGCGATCTTGATGGGCGTTGGGTATTGGATTGACCCTACTGGTTGGGGCGCCTCCAACGCTCTCGCTGCTTTCTTTATTAAATCCGGTTCTGCCATTATCGAACACATGTCGGTGCTGTTCGCCGTCGGTGTGGCTTACGGCATGTCCAAAGACAAGGACGGCGCCGCTGCGCTGACCGGCTTTGTCGGCTTCCTGGTATTAACCACCCTGTGTTCACCGGCCGCCGTGTCGATGATTCAGAAAATTCCCCTCGACCAGGTGCCTGCCGCGTTTGGCAAGATTGAGAACCAGTTCGTCGGTATTCTGGTGGGTATCATCTCCGCCGAAGTCTACAACCGCTTTAGCAGCGTTGAGCTGCCGAAGGCGCTGTCGTTCTTCAGCGGCCGCCGTCTGGTGCCTATCCTGATCTCCTTCCTGATGATCCTGGTGGCCTTCATCCTGATGTATCTCTGGCCGATGATCTTCGGTGGCCTGGTTAACTTCGGTGAACACATTCAGAAGTTGGGCTCCGCCGGTGCAGGTATTTATGCGTTCTTTAACCGTCTGCTGATCCCGGTCGGCCTGCATCATGCGTTGAACTCGGTGTTCTGGTTCGACGTAGCCGGCATTAACGACATCCCTAACTTCCTTGGCGGCCAGCAGTCTATCGAATCCGGTAAAGCGGTTGTCGGCATCACCGGCCGTTATCAGGCGGGCTTCTTCCCTATCATGATGTTCGGTCTGCCGGGTGCGGCGCTGGCTATCTATCACTGTGCACGTCCGGAAAACAAAGCCAAAGTGCTGGGTATCATGATGGCGGGCGCCTTTGCCGCCTTCTTCACCGGGATCACCGAACCGCTGGAATTCTCCTTCATGTTCGTGGCTCCAGTGTTGTATGTGATCCACGCGATACTGACCGGTATTTCGGTATACATCGCCGCCAGCATGCACTGGATTGCCGGTTTCGGCTTCAGCGCCGGTCTGGTGGATATGGTGCTGTCGTCACGTAACCCATTGGCGACCCACTGGTACATGCTGATCCCGCAGGGCCTGGTGTTCTTCGCCATTTACTACGTGGTGTTCCGCTTCACCATCAACAAGTTCAACCTGATGACCCCAGGGCGCGAACTGGCGGTTGCCGGTGACGAAACCGACGGTTATGACGTCAACGTCGGTACCGACGGCGGTAAAGACGAAAACGAAACCACTACCCTGGCACGCCGTTACGTGGGCGCCATCGGCGGTTCTGACAACCTGACCGGCATCGACGCTTGTATCACCCGTCTGCGTCTTAACGTGAAAGACTCTGCGCTGGTGAACGACGCGGTGGCGAAACGTCTGGGTGCTTCCGGGGTGATCCGCCTGAACAAACAAAGTGTGCAAGTGATTGTCGGCACCCGTGCGGAGCTGATTGCCAGCGCCATGCGCAACGTGGTCGCCGCAGGTCCGATAGCTGCCACTGTAGCGCCGGCTGCCGCGCCTGTTGCTGAAGCCAAGCCGCAAGCAGTGCCTAATGCGCCGAAGGTGGCTTTTGAGACGCTGGTGGCACCGGTAACCGGTGAAGTGGTGTTGTTGGATCAGGTTCCTGATGAAGCCTTTGCCAGCAAAGCGGTGGGCGACGGCGTGGCTATCCGCCCGACCGACAAAACCGTGGTAGCGCCGGCGGACGGCACTATCGTGAAAATCTTCAACACCAACCACGCTTTCTGTCTGGAAACCGACAAGGGCGCGGAGATCGTGGTGCACATGGGTATCGATACCGTAGCGCTGAACGGTCAGGGCTTCAAACGTCTGGTAGAAGAGGGCGCTGAGGTGAAAGCCGGCCAGCCGATTCTTGAGCTGGATCTGGACTACCTGAACGCCAATGCCCGTTCGATGATAAGCCCGGTGGTGGTCAGCAACTCTGACGACTACGCAGGTCTGGCGGTGCTGGCGACCGGTTCCGTGGTGGCCGGCCAGACCAAGCTGTTCGACATCCAGAAGTAAAGTGTTTTACCTGAGTAGTACCCAGGGTGTTTAACGAGTCATGACGGAGCACACCCTACCTTTGGCGGGAAGAGAGCGATCTCTTCCCGCTTTTTTATGGGCGCAATTTGCCCCGTTGTGGTGCTGTGGTCTATTGCGGTGCAGCGCGGCGCATTTTTCGTGAAACAAACGGTTGTTTCCGGGCGTGGCTTGTTGGATCATAGGCGGTTATGTGTAGCGCTTTGCATTGAGGAATAGTCAAATGAGTGAGGCTGAAGCCCGCCCAACCAATTTTATCCGTCAGATCGTTGATGAAGATCTGGCGTCAGGGAAACACGCGTCGGTACATACCCGTTTCCCGCCAGAGCCAAATGGCTATCTGCATATCGGCCATGCCAAATCCATCTGCCTGAACTTCGGCATCGCCCAGGATTACCAGGGCCAGTGCAACCTGCGTTTCGATGATACCAACCCGGTAAAAGAAGACATCGAATTCGTTGAGTCAATCAAGCACGACGTGGAGTGGCTGGGCTTTGAGTGGAGCGGCAATGTCCGTTACTCCTCGGATTACTTCGATCAGTTGCACCACTATGCGGTTGAGCTGATCAACAAAGGTCTGGCCTATGTCGACGAACTGTCGCCTGAGCAGATCCGCGAATATCGCGGCAGCCTGACTGCCCCTGGCAAAGACAGCCCGTATCGCGGCCGCAGCGTGGAAGAGAATCTGGCGCTGTTTGAGAAAATGCGCAAGGGTGAGTTTGCCGAAGGCGCTGCCTGCCTGCGAGCCAAAATTGACATGGCTTCACCGTTCATCGTGATGCGCGATCCTGTGCTGTACCGTATTAAATTTGCAGAACACCATCAGACCGGCAACAAGTGGTGCATCTACCCGATGTACGATTTCACCCACTGCATTTCCGATGCGCTGGAAGGGATCACCCATTCGCTGTGTACGCTGGAGTTCCAGGACAACCGCCGTCTGTATGACTGGGTGCTGGATAACATCACCATCCCTTGCCATCCGCGTCAGTACGAGTTCTCGCGCCTCAATCTTGAGTACGCCATCATGTCGAAGCGCAAGCTGAACCAGTTGGTGGCCGAGAACATCGTTGAAGGCTGGGATGACCCGCGTATGCCGACCGTGTCCGGTCTGCGTCGCCGTGGTTATACCGCGGCTTCAATCCGTGAGTTCTGCCAGCGCATCGGTGTGACCAAGCAGGATAACAACGTTGAAATGGTGGCGCTGGAGGCTTGCATTCGTGAGGATCTGAACGAGAACGCGCCGCGTGCGATGGCCGTGCTGGATCCGGTGAAAGTGATCATCGAGAACCGGGCGGAAGGTGTGGAAATGGTCACCATGCCAAACCACCCGAACAAGCCGGAAATGGGCAGCCGCGAAGTGCCGTTCAGCAGTGAGATTTATATCGATCGTGCCGACTTCCGCGAAGAAGCCAACAAGCAATACAAGCGTCTGGTGCTGGGCAAGGAAGTGCGTCTGCGCAATGCGTATGTGATCAAGGCTGAACGCGTTGAGAAGGATGCCGAGGGTGAGATCACCACCATTTTCTGCAGCTACGATGCGGACACGCTGAGCAAGGATCCTGCCGATGGCCGCAAGGTGAAAGGCGTGATCCACTGGGTCTCCGCTGCGCATGCGCTGCCGGCGGAAATCCGCTTGTACGATCGCCTGTTCAACGTACCGAACCCGGCGGCGGCAGAGGACTTCCTCGCTACCATCAACCCGGAGTCGCTGGTTATCAAGCATGGCTTCGTGGAACCAAGCCTGGCTGCCGCACAGCCGGAAAAAGCCCACCAGTTTGAACGTGAAGGCTATTTCTGCGCCGACAGCCGTTACTCTTCGGCTGAGCATCTGGTGTTTAACCGCACCGTTGGCTTGCGTGACACCTGGGCGAAAATCGACGCCTGAGCGTGATACACCGCTGATGGATGAAAGCGCAACTTAGGTTGCGCTTTTTTTATGGTGTTCACCGCCTTGTTCCCTCCGTCCATGTTTTATCTCATCAACCTCATTTTAAATTTTCATCACAGCCTTTCATCATCAATTCCTTGATATAAAGCATCCTTCAGTTAATATTGTCTTATATATTCGTGATGCGAATTAATGTCATTTGGAGAGCGCTCTCATAGTTTCCTTTCTGGCTGACGATTTTCATTAAGCTGAAACCATTAATCGTCTCTGATTGACCTCGTATCAGTATTTATTCTGATTTTATTGAATTTTTTATTCAACACCCTCATTGCATAGCGACGTAACGATATCTCATCGATATGTGCTCTTTGTCATACTTTGACAAATCTCTCTCATTTTTCATTTGATAATTCGCGTCGCGAAAAATAGTCTGTCTGTAGCAATAAGTGCTACGGGGATTTCACCCCGCCGCAATATTTTTTTACCCGATTGGGTTTTTATTGGCAGTCGTGCAGGGCAGTGGTGAACACGGGCGGCTGCAACTTTTAAAGTTAAGTCAAAGAGGAATTTCATTATGGGTACGCACGGTGCTCAGCGTAAAACGCTGGCGCTCGCTATAGCGGGTGCGTTGTTGGGAACAGGGTTTGCCATGGCCCCTGAGGCGAAAGCCGCAGGGTTTGTCGATGATTCCACGCTGACCGGCGGCATTTATTACTGGCAACGTGAGCGCGACCGTAAAGATCTCAATCCGACCAGTGACGATTACAATAAATACACCACCAACCTGTCGCACTCGACGGCTAACCTGAGCCTGGATTTCGCTTCGGGCTATGCCTGGGATATGTTCGGTCTGGATGTGGGCGCATTCACCGCCATTGAGCTGGCCGAGTCCAGTGCCAGTGGCCACCCCAACGAAATTGCATTTTCCTCGAAAAACCGTACCTATGATGAAGACTACAGCGGCGACAAAGGCGGCATCAGCCTGTATAAAGCGGCCGGTAAGTTCAAATACGGCCCGCTTTGGGCGCGTGCCGGTTATATCCAGCCAAGCGGTCAGACGCTGCTGGCGCCGCACTGGAGTTTTATGCCTGGCACCTATCAGGGGGCCGAGGCCGGCGCCAAGTTTGACTACGGCGATGCCGGCGCGTTGAGCTTCTCCTACATGTGGACCAACAAGTACAAGGCGCCATGGCATATCGAGATGGACGACTTCCGCCAAAACGATAAAAAAACCGGCGTGTCCTACCTGCACTCATTAGGCGCCAAGTATGACTTCAAAAATGATTTGGTGCTGGAAGCGGCGTTCGGCCAGGCCCAGGGTTATGTAAACCAGTACTTCACCAAGGCGTCTTATAAGTTCGATCTGTTGGGCAACCCGTTAACCACCAGCTACCAGTTCTACGGTGCGGAAGACCGCATCAGCGACAAAAACGATGCTAACAGCATTTACGACGGCCTGGCCTGGCTGCAGGCGTTGACCTTCGGCTACACCACCGGTCAGTTCAACTGGCGGCTGGAAGGCACCATGGTGAAAGCCGAAGGCAATCAGGGCTTCTTCCTGCAGCGTATGACGCCAACCTACGCCTCCTCCAACGGCCGCCTCGACGTGTGGTGGGATAACCGCTCCGACTTCAACGCCAACGGCGAGAAAGCCGTTTATGCCGGCGTGATGTACGACCTGAGCAACTGGAATCTTCCGGGCATGGCGGTGGGCGGTTCTTACGTGTATGCCTGGGATGCCAAACCAAGCACCAACCCGATCTACGATCAGAGCCAGCGCCTGAAAGAGAGCGCCTGGAGCCTGGACGCCATGTACACCGTTCAGGAAGGCCGCGCCAAAGGCACCTTGCTGAAACTGCATTACACCCAGTACGACAATCACACCAATATCCCAAGCTGGAGCGGCGGTTACGGCAACATCTTCCAGGATGAGAAAGACGTCAAATTCATGGTTATCGCGCCATTCACCATCTTCTGATGCCTTCCCCGGCGGTGACGCCGGGGATGCTTAAAAGGGAATATAACGATGAAAAAAATGATGCTGACGTTGGCCGCCGTGGTCACGCTGAATGCCTGTGTGCAGCCCGCCGCACCGCCGGAAGATACCAAATTGAAACAGGCGTACAGCGCCTGTATTAACACTGCGTAAGGTTCGCCGGAAAAACTGCAGTCGTGCCAGGCGGTACTGAACGTGCTGCGGCAAGAAAAGCAGCACCAACAGTTTGCCGCACAGGAAACGGTGCGCGTGATGGATTATCAAAGCTGCATTCAGGCAGCCCACAGCGGTAACGGCCAGGCCTACGACGCCAAATGCGGCAAGATTTGGAAAGAGATCCGCCAAAATAACAATTAATTAAGGATGATGTTAACGATGAACAAATTTAAATTGAACGCGCTTGCTGCCCTGACGGCGACCGTTGGATTGTTTGGCTGCGTGGGGAACGCAATGGTCGATCAACAGCTGGTGGATCAACTGAGCCAGTTAAAACTGAATTTAAAGATGGTGGACAACCGTGCGGCCGACAGCGGCCTGGATTGTGGCAAGTTGGGCGCCGACTGGGCGGCCTGCAATAAAGTCGTGATCAGCCTGACCAACGATAATCAGGACATTAAAGGCCAAGACTGGGTGATTTATTTTCACAGTGCCCGCCAGACCATGAGAGTGGATAACGACCAGTTTACTGTCTCTTATTTGACCGGGGATCTGTACAAACTGGAGCCGACCGATAAATTTACCGGGTTCCCAGCCGGTAAAACGGTGGAAATTCCGATTATTGCGGAATACTGGCAGCTGTTTAAAACCGACTTCGTGCCGCGCTGGTACGCGACCTCCGGTGATGCCAAGCCAAAAATTCTGGTTAATACCGATACCGAAGATCTGAATCAGTTCGTCGCGCCTTTTACCGGCGACCAGTGGAAGCGCACCAAGGATGACAACAATATCCTGATGACGCCGGCCTCTCGTTTCACTAAAAACGCCGAACTGAAAACCTTACCGGCAGCATCGCTGCGTGGCCAAATCGTGCCGACGCCGCTGGAAGTGAAAGTGCACCCGCAGGATGTGGATCTGAGCAAAGGCGTGGCGCTTGAACTGAGCGCGTTGAGCAAGCCTGCTGCCGACGCGGCTGCTGAACGCTTTGCGCTGCTGGGGGTGACCAATAATGCGGGCGGCTACCCAATAAAAACCGATATCCAGCCGGGTAAATTTAAAGGTGAGCTGGCGGTGCCGGGCGCTTATGAGCTGAAGATTGGCAATAAGGAAGCGCGGGTCATCGGCTTCGATCAGGCCGGGGTGTTCTATGGCCTGCAGTCTATTTTGTCGCTTGTCCCGACAGACGGCAGCGCCAATATTGCCACGCTGGACGCTAAAGATGCACCGCGCTTCCAGTATCGCGGCATTTTCCTCGACGTAGCGCGCAACTTCCACCAGAAGGATGCGGTGCTGCGTTTGCTCGATCAGATGGCGGCTTACAAACTCAATAAATTCCACTTCCACCTGAGCGATGACGAAGGCTGGCGCATCGAGATCCCTGGCCTGCCGGAGTTGACCGGCGTAGGGGGCCAACGTTGTCATGACCTGAGCGAAACCACCTGCCTGCTGCCGCAATACGGTCAGGGGCCTGACGTGTACGGCGGGTTCTTCTCGCGCCAGGATTACATCGACATTATCAAATATGCCCAGGCGCGCCAGATTGAAGTGATCCCGGAAATCGATATGCCGGCGCATGCCCGTGCGGCGGTGGTTTCAATGGAGGCGCGTTACAAAAAGCTGCATGCCGCAGGGAAAGAGAAAGAGGCAGACGAGTTCCGTCTGCTGGACCCGACCGATACCTCAAACACCACCTCGGTGCAGTACTTTAACCGTCAAAGTTACCTGAATCCGTGCCTGGACTCATCCAAGCGCTTTGTCGACAAGGTGATCGGCGAGATTGCCCAGATGCACAAAGAGGCCGGGCAGCCGCTGCGCACCTGGCACTTTGGCGGCGATGAGGCGAAAAACATTCGTCTGGGCGTGGGCTATACCAATCAGACCAAGCCGGAGGCGGGCAAAGGCATCATCGATCAGAGCAAGGAAGACAAACCTTGGGCGAAATCTCAGGTGTGCCAAGCGATGATTAAAGAAGGCAAAGTGGCCGATATGGAGCACCTGCCAAGCTACTTCGGGCTGGAAGTCAGCCAATTGGTGAAGGCGCACGGCATTGACAGAATGCAGGCCTGGCAGGATGGCCTGAAAGATGCGAAAGACGCCAAGGCATTCGCTACCCAACGCGTTGGGGTAAACTTCTGGGATACCCTGTATTGGGGCGGTTTTGATAGCGCGAACGATTGGGCGAACAAAGGCTACGAAGTTATCCTTTCCAACCCGGATTACGTCTACATGGACTTCCCGTATGAGGTGAACCCGGACGAGCGCGGCTACTACTGGGGGACTCGCTTCAGCGACGAACGGAAAATGTTCAGTTTCGCGCCGAACAACCTGCCGCAGAACGCCGAAACCTCGGTTGACCGCGACGGCAACCATTTTACCGCCAAGAGCGATAAGCCGTGGCCGGGTGCTTACGGCATCTCAGCGCAGATGTGGAGTGAAACCCAACGCACCGATCCGCAAATGGAATACATGATCTTCCCACGCTCACTGTCTGTGGCCGAACGCGCATGGCACCGCGCCGGCTGGGAACAGGATTACAAGGCGGGGCGTGAGTATAAAGGCGGGGAAACTCACTTTGTCGACGGCAAGAAACTGGATCAGGACTGGCTGCGCTTTGCCAATATCCTGGGGCAACGCGAGTTGGCGAAGCTGGACAAGGGCGGGGTGAGCTATCGCTTGCCGGTGCCGGGCGCCCGCGTAGTGGGCGGCAAGCTCGAAGCCAATATCTCGCTGCCGGGCCTGGGCATTGAGTATTCCATCGATGGCAGCAAACATTGGCAGCGTTATGACGCCACAGCCAAACCTGCGGTAGCCGGCGAAGTGCAGATCCGGGCGGTAAGCCCGGATGGCAAGCGTTATAGCCGCGCAGAGAAAGTGTAAGGCTTAACCTTGGCCCGTCTGATTGCAGGTAGGCCATTTTTTCAACGGTAACGTTCGGCGGTAATCAATCATGAATTCGATACGGCTGACGTTTCTGGTGGTCGCTTTTTGCTCCGGTATTGCCGGCGCACTGCAAATACCGACGCTGAGCCTGTTTCTTACCACTGAAGTGCAGGTCACGTCGTTATGGGTCGGGCTTTTTTACGCGGTTAACGCCGGTACGGGCATTGTTGTCAGTTTCTTGCTGGCAAAAAAATCAGATCGCCGGCGTGATCGGCGCAATCTGATTTTAATCTGCTATTTATTGGCGGCGGGCAACTGCCTGCTGTTTGCGTTTAACCGCAATTATTTGACGTTAATTACGGCGGGCGTGTTGTTAACTGCCATCGCCAATACGGCGATACCGCAATTATTTGCCCTTGCGCGTGAGTATGGAGAGAAAACGTCGCATAACGTGGCGATGTTCAGCGCAATGATGCGCGCCCAGCTTTCGCTTGCCTGGGTCTTTGGTCCGCCATTGGCTTTTATGCTGGTGGTGAATTACGGCTTTACGGCCATGTTTATGTTTGCCGCTGGGATATTCCTGTTGGTCACGTTGCTGGCCTGGCGGATATTGCCCGGGGTGGTGCGAGCCGAAGAGAGCAGCGTCGGTATTGATTCGCCGTTGCGGCAAAAAGGGGCCCTCGATAAAGACGTTGGCCTGCTGTTTTGCGCCTCGGTATTGATGTGGACCTGCAGCGCCATGTATTTGATCGACGTGCCGCTGTATATCACAGCCGAGCTGGGGCTGCCGCATAGCCTGACCGGTTGGATCATGGGGGTTGCCGCCGCAGTCGAGATCCCGATCATGATTCTGGCCGGGCGTTATGTGAACACAATAGGCAAACGCCCGATGATGGCGGGAGCCATGGTGGCCGGCATCGTGTTTTACGCCGGCATGTTGTGGTTTACCTCGGCCGGCGGGTTGCTGGCTTTACAGGTGTTTAACGCGATATTTATCGGCATTATCGCTACCGTCGGCATGCTGTATTTTCAGGATCTGATGCCGGATCGGGCGGGAATGGCCACCACGTTGTTTACCAACAGTATTTCAACCGGCGTGATCCTGGCCGGAATATTACAAGGGTTTCTGACCGAATATGGGCCGCATTTATCCGTTTATTTGTTAGCCGTAGTACTGCTTTTAATTGCTTTGCCCGTGGGGGGGAAAGTCCGGGAAGTTTAGTGGTTTCTGAGTGAGTCGTTTATTTTTAAACACAAACAAGGATACATGATGGCTATATTAGTGACGGGCGGTGCCGGTTATATCGGTTCGCATACGGTATTGGCATTGTTGGAAAGGGGAGAGGACGTTGTCGTGTTGGACAATTTGTCCAACAGTTCACCGGAATCGCTGTTTCGGGTGGAGAGGCTGACCGGTAAAAAAGTGATTTTCTATCAAGGGGATATTCAAGAACATCATTTACTGGATCACCTCTTTCGCCAGCATGATATTCATGCGGTTATTCATCTCGCCGGGTTGAAGTCGGTTCGAGAATCTACCGAAGAGCCGCTGAAATATTATCAAAATAACATTTCCGGCTCGCTGATCGTGCTGGACAGAATGCGCCATGCCGGTGTTCGGAAATTTATTTTCAGCTCTTCCGCCACCGTTTACGGGCCGGCGGAATATACCCCGCTGACGGAGAGTTGCCGCGTCGGGCAGACGACGAATCCTTATGGCACCTCCAAGTTTATTGTGGAGCAGATTTTGGCGGAGTTTGCCAGAACCGCACCGCAGATGGCGATCACCGCGCTACGTTATTTTAACCCGGCCGGGGCGCACGAGTCTGGTTTGATCGGTGAAGATCCCGCAGGCATTCCCAATAATCTTCTGGCTTATCTGGCACAGGTGGCTATTGGCAAACTTGCGGTGTTGCCGGTGTATGGCAACGACTATCCCACCAGCGATGGCACCGGGGTGTGTGATTATATTCACGTTATGGATCTGGCCGAAGGGCATTTGAAAGCGCTGGATAATCTGCGGCCGGGTTTTAACGTGTATAACCTGGGCACCGGCAAAGGCTATTCGGTGCTGGAGATTATCCAGGCATTTGAACGCGCCTGCGGATTTAAAATCGCCTATCAAATTAATCCGCGCCGTGCAGGAGATATTGCCGAGTGCTGGTCTGACCCGACGCTGGCGGCGGAAAAATTAGGCTGGAAAGCCAAAAGAAGCCTGGAAAAAATGGTTCGCGACGCCTGGCATTGGCAGAGCAAAAATCCACAGGGATACGGCCATTGCACACCGCTGGTGGGAGGCTGACGATGAAGCTTGATGACGAGCATTTGAGATTCATGCAGCATGACCTGTTTCGTGCCGACTATGAGGCCTGGATTAATAACCTGAAGTTAGCGTTCGTGAAATTTCAGCGCCAGCGTTCCCCGGCGTTGCTGGAACAGTACCAGCGAGGGGTCAGCCAACTGCGGGCGTGGCTGGCTGAGCAAGGGCATTTATTCGATGCCGCGCAGTGCTCCTCGTTATTCTGCGTTCCTACTCATCCGTTGGCCGCGCCGGAAAAATTGCTGCACCGCATTTGGCTGGGCGGTGCGATTCCCGACGATGCCAGAGAGGTTATCTCCCAATGGGGAGATGCGCAGCAGGCTGTTCGCAGCACAACCGCCGACGAATGGGTCGGGATGTTGTGGGTATGGGATGCGCGGCAACTCAAAAACGAGGCGTACTTTTCCCCAGCTTCGGAAGTGAAAGGCGGTCTGCTGGGGGAGTTCGATGCCGGCAACCACCGGTTGCAGGTGCATTCGCTGAGCGAGTTGGCGCAAAAAAGGGTCGGCGGTAACCTGGATTTTATCCACGCGCTCCATGATAAGCGCTATTACGCCACGCTTTCTGACTACTTTCGCTTTTTGATCCTGATTGAAATGGGCGGAATGTATATGGATATCGACACTCTTCCGCACCGTTCGGCGACGTTTTTCCTGCTGAAACCCGAAGTGCCGGATTACCTTCAGTTTCTGCCCAATGGCGAAGCCAGTCACGTCAGCGGGTTGAATTTGTTTCTGGATGAAACCGGCATGATCATTGGTCGCAGCGGTGATAGGTCGCTGTGCAAAATATTGGCGGGTCTGGATCAGATCTATGCGGCGCAAACCGGTGACGTGCCAGATAAAAGCCCCCTTTATGAAAGAAGGCTGTTCGATGCGTTTTATCTGTTGTGGTGCCGCCACATCGGCAGGACTGTCCTCAGCCACGATAGTTTTTGCAAGGATCATGGGGTTCATTATGACGCTGTTCCACAGGCGGTGACCTGTGGTATCCGCGGCATGCGCCTGTTGGAGGATGTGCTCACCAATGAGACGTTGCCGCTCGGGGAGGAGGAACTGCGCAGCTATCGGCAGTGCATAAGCCGGCTGGAGCTGGTGGATTGGCAGCTTGAGCAACCGACGGATCTGGCACGCTATGCGGAAATATTTACCGTCGATGAAGTGCCGCGCATGGCCTACCCGGCGCAGATAAGGTCTGATATCGATCACTATCATTACTATTCGGTGCTGTCCCATGACCGCGCACTGGATCGGGTGAACCAGCTTTTTGGCGAGTATTTGATAGCGGATAACCGGCGGCAGATCGACGAAGGCAATTACTGGCGGTTAACCGTCGGAACGGGCGATGCGGCATTGCCGCTAGCGCAGGGTGGGTTACATTTTCTGCCGGGGCGGCAAGTTGGCGAAGCGGACAGGATCCGCATGGCGAAACTGCTTTTTGCCACCAGCTACCTGGAATACTGCTCTGCCGGCAACCCGGCCGGGATGGATCTGGTGTCGCTGCAGCAGGCGCAAAATATCGACCCCTATCTGGACCTGATTACCCTGGCTTACGATCGGTGCGGGGCATTTATCGGTTTTTTCACTGCGGCGAGTCTCGACGAGTTATATGGCGTTAAGGCGAGCTATCTATATCGCGATGAAATGAAGCCGCTTGATGAGGCCTACGACGATTTTGTTCACAGCCAGTGCGGTGCGGACGATTACTTTGTTTGTAGCCTGGCCATCGAGAGCCGATTCCGCGGACAGGGCTATTTTAACCCAATGTTTGCCCTGATTAAGCAGCAGGCGCAGCAGCGCCGGGCGACACATATCGTGCTGTGCGTCTGGCAACGCAGCGATGCCTGCCAAATCTACCTGAACCAAGGGTTCCGCGTTCGCGGCGTTTTCGACTATGCCTGGCCGATTTTCTTCGATCGGCTGCTGTTTCTTGAATATGCATTGTGACGAGTTTACCCATCCGCGTGTCGGCGGGTGAGTTGACGGTGACGTGAGCGTAAGTGGGAAGTGAGAGAAGTACCGTGGAGAAGTGCCGCTGCAATTGTTGTCTTTCAGATGTGATTTTCCCCGGGCCTGTCCGGGGATTTTTTTATCCCTCATCTGGAGGCATAAAAAAACCGCCGTTAAGGCGGTTCTCAATGCCGGTTGAGGGCATTATTTTTTGTCGTGCAGGGTGTCGTTTTCGCGGCAATCACCGATTTCACAGTGACCATACAGGTAGAGGCTGTGGTTGGTGAGCTTGATGCCATGCTGCTTGGCGATATCACGCTGACGCACTTCGATAGACTCATCGCTGAATTCGATCACTTTGCCGCAGTCCAGGCAAATCAGGTGATCGTGGTGATGCTGTTGGGTCAATTCGAACACGGACTTGCCGCCTTCGAAGTTGTGACGGGTCACAATCCCGGCATCATCAAACTGGTTCAGTACGCGGTAAACCGTCGCCAGGCCAATTTCTTCGCCCATGTCGATCAGTTTTTTGTACAAATCTTCCGCACTGACGTGATGGCATTCCGGATTTTGCAGTACTTCCAGGATTTTGAGTCGCGGAAGCGTGACTTTTAGGCCGGCCTTCTTCAATGCGGTGTTGTTGTCAGTCATGCGGATTCAGTCCTGTTACTATGCTAATCAAGTTGAGGCATTCTTGCCTGTGGCATCGGTCGGCACAAAGAGTTAATTGCGTGTCATTATAGAACCGGTTGCCCTAAATGGAAACCGCCGGTTGTTAACAAAGATATCATGGCACAATTGCATGTTACACACGCAACGTCTTGATGGATGGGATAAACCGATATCTCAGTCTACCTTGACGATGTGGGAAGTTACAAACATGTAGCTTCTATTGCAGAAATCCGTGCTGCCGATGAACGGCCCTGCTGGCAACACTATGCACTTTGCAGGGCTTTTGTTCAACCTTTGAGGGTTAGCCGACGATATCGGCCAGGCTCAGTTCTTCGCTGATCTGCTTCACCCAGGCCGCGACGCGATCGTTGGTCAATTCCGGTTGACGATCTTCGTCAATCGCCAGGCCGATGAAGAAATTGTCATCCGCCAAACCTTTCGATGCTTCGAAATGGTAACCCTTGGTCGGCCAGTGGCCGACAATCGCGGCGCCGCGTGGCTCAATGATGTCGCGGATGGTGCCCATCGCATCACAGAAATATTCCGCATAGTCTTCCTGGTCGCCACAGCCGAACAGCGCAACCAGCTTGCCGTTGAAATCGATTTCTTCCAGCGTCGGGAAGAAGTCATCCCAATCGCACTGGGCTTCGCCGTAGTACCAGGTAGGAATACCCAACAGCAGGATGTCGAAAGCTTCCAGATCCTCTTTGCTGCTTTTGGCGATGTCGCGGATTTCCGACACCTCTTTGCCAAACTGCTGCTGAAGAATTTTCTGGATCATCTTGGCAATGTTTTCGGTATTGCCAGTGTCGCTGCCAAAGAAAATGCCTACATTAGCCATATCGCGTATAACCTTTAAATTCAATTAATTGCATTGCACGATGTTAGCGTTGAACGCGATAACACCGATTAAAATGATGACATGGCAAGAATCTGCCTCTTACCGGTAAGTGCGTATCATGCCAGAGATTTACCCCGGGGTTTTATCGCGTTTATGCGATGCCGGGAGGAATAAAACGGTGTTGATCGGTGTCATCCATAACACCGCGCCGCATGTGCGGCTGCAAAGATCAATGTTCCGGCTGTTCATCCGCCAGTTGTGCCAGCAGCATTTGCTCAATAAGCTCGCTGCGGCTGATATTACGCTGTTCCGCCAGTTTGTTCAGGGCGTCCACCGCATCCGCGTTGATTTTCAGTTCCACACGCCGTAAGCCACGGACTTTATCGCGTCGAAGCTGATTACGCTTATTGATTCTAAGCTGTTCATCTCGGGATAGCGGGTTGGTTTTCGGGCGCCCCGGACGGCGTTCATCTGCGAACAGATCCAGCGTCGTGCGATCCGTTTGTTCTTTTGCCATAGGTAGCGGTACTGCAAGGGAGTTTGCATCAAAAAGCGTATACGCTTCCGGACGGTTCGGTTAACACACTTCGGGCCAATAAACCCTAACCCAAATTTACCCCCAGCCTGACGTTACTGAACACGCTGAGCAGGGCGGCAAAATTATAGCGCGCCATATTACCCCAGCAGATAGAGCAACGACAATGTTTAACTGAGCCGAAAACGCGCTAAGCCGTTATCTTTAGCGCGTTTTTTCGCCAGAAGGGGGTTTTTATTCAGGCTTCGTCGAGAAAACGGTGGATGGCGCGCAGTACCGCCTCCGGTTTTTCCGCGTGAACCCAGTGGCCAGTGCCGGCAACCACATGCGCTCGCGCCTGCGGGAACTGACGCGCGATATCTTCGCGGTAGCTGTCCTGCACATAGGGCGACAGGCCGCCGCGGATAAACAGCGTCGGGTGCGGCCATGCGGGGACGTCCTGCCAGCCGGTGACGTTTTCGTATTGGTCGATCAGTGCCGGCAGATTAAAGCGCCACTCGCCCTGATGAAAAGACTTCAACAGGAACTGGATCACGCCTTCTTCTTGCAGGTAGCTGCGCATCAACTCCGCGGCCTGCTGGCGTTGGGTGATACAGGCCGCACTCACCGCTTTTAAGGCGGCGAAAATCTCGTCATGGCGACGCGTGCGGTAATCCACCGGCGCCACATCGATAACAATGAGCTTTTCAACCCGTTCTGGGGCGATCGCCGTCAGCGCCATTGCCGCTTTGCCGCCCATGGAGTGGCCGATCACAATCGCCTTCTCCAACTGCAACTCATCGAGCAGCGCCAGCAGGTCCTGCGCCATTTCCGGATAGGTCATTACCGCAGAACGCGGCGAAAGGCCGTGGTTACGCAGATCGACTTTAATCACGCTGTGCTGTTGATTCAGATCGCGCGCCAGCACGCCAAGATTGTCCAGATTGCCGAACAGCCCGTGGATCAGCACTACCGGCAGGGCGGCGGAGTCGGTGGCCAGCAGTTGATAATGTAATTTCATGGCGAAGTTCATACTGAGAGAGATTCAGATTAGGGTATCATGATTAAAACACACGACGAATATACCCGTCGCCTTTCAGGCAGCAGCGTGGTTAGCGGAAACTTGAAATCCATAGGGTATAACACGGATTTTTCTCGTTTCGGGCTTGGCAGCGCCGGCTATAGGTATTAGTCTGCTTTTTCCGCCCGCAGGCACATAGTTGTGTTCGCCCTTGCGCTTTTAACCTTATAATCCCATGGCTTGAATGCAGGATCTGGCTTCAGGTTCTAAGTAGAAAAAAACAGTACTGGATAAAGATGAAAACTATTGAAGTCGACGAAGAGCTTTACCGTTATATTGCCAGCCACACGCAACATATTGGTGAGAGCGCGTCCGATATTTTGCGCCGTATGTTGAAATTTACCGCAGGCCAGCCATTGCGTGCCGTGCCTGCCGCCAGTGCTCAGAGCGCCGAGCAGGAAAAAGTCGCCGCCGCGCAGCGTCCTCGCGATCGTGTGCGCGCAGTACGCGAGCTGCTGCTGTCGGACGAATATGCCGAGCAGAGCAGAGCTGTGAATCGTTTCATGCTGGTTCTTTCGACCCTGTATACCCTCGATGCGGCGGGCTTTGCCGCAGCTACCGATGCATTGCATGGCCGTACCCGCACCTATTTTGCCGGCGATCAACAAACCCTGCTGGCGAACGGAACGCATACCAAGCCAAAGCACGTTCCGGGTACGCCTTACTGGGTGATCACCAATACCAACACCGGTCGTAAACGCAGCATGGTTGAACACATCATGCAGGCTATGCAGTTCCCTGCGGAACTGACAGATAAAGTTTGCGGCACTATCTAATTTAGCGAACAGCCCGTCATGGTGGCCGTGAGCGACATATTGCCCGGTTGCCGGACAGGGATTAGGGAGATATGTCGATGGCGAATAACCCACGTGCCGGGCAGCCGGCTCAGCAAAGCGATTTGATCAACGTGGCCCAGCTGACGTCGCAGTACTATGTACTGCAGCCGGAAGCGGGCAACGCCGCACATGCGGTGAAGTTCGGTACTTCAGGGCATCGCGGCAGCGCTCTGCGCCACAGCTTCAATGAAGCCCATATCCTCGCTATCGCCCAGGCGATTGCCGAAGTGCGTCGCCAGCAAGGGGTTACCGGCCCTTGCTACGTCGGTAAAGACACCCACGCGCTGTCGGAGCCGGCCTTTATTTCTGTGCTGGAAGTCCTGACCGCCAACGGCGTAGATGTGATCGTGCAGGAAAATAACGGCTTTACGCCAACTCCTGCGGTATCCCATGCCATTTTGTGCCACAACCGCAACGGCGGGGCGCAGGCCGACGGCATCGTCATTACCCCTTCGCACAACCCGCCTGAAGACGGCGGCATCAAGTATAACCCGACCAACGGCGGCCCGGCCGACACCAACCTGACCTCGGTGATTGAAAAGCGCGCCAACGAACTGCTGGCGCAACAGCTGAAAGGCGTTCAGCGCCAGTCGCTGGACAAAGCCTGGAACAGCGGTCATCTGCACGCGCAGGATTTGGTACAACCTTATGTGGAAGGGCTGGTAGACGTGGTTGACATGCCCGCCATTCAGGGTGCCGGTCTGAAGCTGGGCGTTGATCCGCTGGGCGGCTCCGGCATTGCTTACTGGCAGCGCATTGCCGAGCACTACAAGCTGGATCTGACGCTGGTCAACGACTCTATCGATCAGACCTTCCGCTTTATGCACCTGGACCACGACGGCATTATCCGCATGGACTGCTCGTCGGAATCTGCGATGGCCGGCTTGCTGGCGTTGCGCGACAAGTTCGATTTGGCGTTCGCCAATGACCCGGACTACGATCGCCACGGCATCGTGACGCCTAAAGGCCTGATGAACCCGAACCACTATCTGGCCGTTGCCATCAACTACCTGTTCCAGCATCGCCCGCAGTGGGGCGCGGATGTGGCCGTGGGTAAAACGCTGGTTTCCAGCGCGATGATTGACCGCGTAGTGGCCGATCTGGGCCGTAAACTGGTGGAAGTGCCGGTAGGTTTCAAATGGTTTGTTGACGGTCTGTTCGACGGCAGCTTCGGCTTTGGCGGCGAAGAGAGCGCCGGGGCTTCGTTCCTGCGTTTCAATGGCACCCCGTGGTCGACCGACAAAGACGGCATCATCATGTGCCTGCTGGCGGCGGAAATCACCGCAGTGACTGGCGAAAACCCGCAGAATCATTACGAGGACCTGGCCAAGCGTTTCGGCGCACCGAGCTATAACCGCATTCAGGCACCGGCTACCCATGCGCAGAAAGCTGCATTGGCCAAGCTGTCGCCGGAAATGGTCAAGGCCAACACGTTAGCGGGTGACCCGATCACCGCTCGTCTGACGGCGGCTCCGGGCAACGGTGCCTCCATCGGCGGCCTGAAAGTGATGACCGACAACGGCTGGTTTGCAGCGCGTCCTTCAGGTACCGAAGAAGCCTACAAAATCTACTGTGAAAGCTTCCTGGGTGCCGAGCACCGCGAAAAGATCGAGCATGAAGCGGTAGAGATCGTCAGCGAAGTGCTGGCTTCCGCCAAATAATCTCTTTTCTGCCTGATAAAAAGCGCTGTTTTTACAGCGCTTTTTTTATGTCTGCAATTTAGATATATCTATTTACAAAGATCCTTTGCGCATTTCGATATATCGATCTAGATTAGATATATCGAAGTGAGTTAGATATATCTAAATCACCTCGTCAACTGACTATTCATTGAGAGGTAAAACCCTATGTTCCATCGATTAGGTTTACACCGCCGGCACGGTTGCCACCATGACGGCGAAGAAGGGCACGAACATCGTCGTCGTGGCGGGCGCCACCATTTTGGCGGCGAGCATGGCGAAGAACACGGACGCGGTGGGCGCGGCGGCCGTGGTGGGCGTCACCGCATGTTTGAACATGGCGATTTGCGGTTGGTGCTGCTGGCGCTGGTGGCACGCAAGCCGAGCCACGGCTATGAGCTGATCAAGGCGATCGACGAGGCTTCCTCCGGTTTGTACGTGCCAAGTCCAGGCGTTATTTATCCGACCCTGACGCTGTTGGAAGAGCAGGACTTCCTCGAACCGATAACTACCGGTAACGGCCGCAAAAGCTACCAAATCACCGCGCTGGGCCAGAGTGAACTGCAAAAGCATCAGGCCGCCGTCGATCTTATTCTTGCCCGTTTGGCCGGGGCCGGCCGCAGTCATCATCATTACGGTAACCTGGCGGAAGGTATCTCAGAAGCCATGAACCGCCTGCGCAGTTTGCTGCGCGGCAACGTAATGCGCGCCGATCTCTCGCCGCAGCAGGTTGAACGTATCAATCAGGCGTTGCTCACTGCAGTAACGGCGATCGAAAGTGAAATGAACATTAACACGACAACGCAGGAGAACGACTGATGCCAGGCCACCGTTTCCGTATCACCGTTGAAGCCCTTAACGATCGCAAAGGCGATCCGGTCGATAAAGCGCCGTTGAGTTTTGAAGTGGAAAATCACGACGATATTCTCGGCATCGTCGAGCGAATCAAATCGCGTGAAGATCTGAATTTTGGCGAAGATAAAAGTGCGGCCTTCGCCGTCGGCCTAAAGCTGTTTTCGGAGGTGATGATCGAGAACCGCAAGCATCCGGTGTTCGCACCGCTGCGCGAGGCGTTCAAGGAGTTTATGGTGGGGTTGAAGAAGGGCCCACAACAGTAGGGTGCCGCATGCGGCACCCGTCAACCTTAAGGCATAAACCGGTACCCGACGCCGGTCTCGGTCAGCAGGTGTTTCGGCCGTGCCGGGTCTGCCTCCAGCTTCTGCCGCAGGTGCCCCATATAAATGCGCAGATAGTGGCTGTGTTCGACGTAGTTCGGCCCCCAGACGTGGCTCAGTAACTGACGTTGGGTGATCACTTTGCCGGAGTTGGCCAGCAATTCGGCCAGTAGTCGAAACTCTATTGGTGTCAGGTGCAGATCTTCGCCATTGCGTAGCACCCGGCGGTTGATCAGATCAACGGTGATTTCGGAAAAACTGACCAGCGGGCTTTCTTGTTGGCTGCCGGAGTGGCGGCGCAAGGCAACCCGCACCCGTGCCAGCAATTCGCCGATGCCAAAGGGCTTGCTGAGATAGTCGTCCGCCCCGGCGTCCAGTGCGGCGACCTTGTCTTCTTCGGCATTGCGCGCCGAGAGGACGATCACCGGAATGGCGCTCCACTGCCGCAGATCGCGGATATAGCTCAACCCGTCGCCGTCCGGCAACCCTAAATCGAGAATAATCAGATCCGGTTTACGCGTGCCGGCTTCAATCAGTCCGCGCTGTAGCGTCTCGCTTTCAAACACCCGCAGACCTTCGCTTTCCAATGCGATGCGCACGAAACGCCGGATCTCTTTTTCATCTTCGACAATCAGAATGTTGGTTGGCGTGCTGCTCACAGTGCTCCCTGGGGTTGATTACAGATCAAAGGATTCGCCGTCAATTTCGGGCGGTTTCTCCAGCGGAAGAACAAAACGGAAACTGGCACCGCCGTTGGCGCCGTTTTCCGCCCAGATGCGGCCGCCGTGCACTTCAATAATGGCACGGCAAATCGCTAACCCCAACCCCACGCCGGGGATTGCCGACTCTTTATTGCCGCGGGCGAATTTATCGAAAATCAGCTGTTTTTTCCCTTCGGGAATGCCGGGGCCATTGTCCCAGACTTCGACTTCCAGCCACTCCGGCAGAGTATGGGCGCGAATGCCGATAATAGCATCGATGCCGGCGTATTTATTGGCGTTTTCCAACAGGTTAGTGAAGACGCGTTCCAGCAGGCTGCCGTCGCAATTGACCAGCACCAGCTCAGGCGGCAACTCGACCTTGATCTGGTGTTGGGTCAGCAGCGGCTCCAGCATATGCAGCGATGCGCCGACGATCTCTTCCAGCGATTGCCACTCTTTACGCAGGTTAAAGCCGCCGGACTGAATGCGCGCCATATCCAGCAGGTTATTCACCAGCCGGGTAGTGCTCAGTACCTGCTGGCGGATCTGGCTGGCCTGCGGTGCGTGACTGGAGCCTTCGGCCGCCAGATCGAGCGTCAAAATTTCCGCCTGGCCGAACAGCACCGTCAGCGGGGTGCGCAAATCGTGGGACAGCGCCGCCAGCAGAGAGTTGCGCAGCTGTTCACGCTCGGCGTCCAGCTTGGCTTCTTCGGCGCTGCGCGCCAGGTGCAGTCGCTCCAGCGCGCTGGCGATCAGCACCGCAAAGGTCTGCAGCAGCCGCTGTTGCTCCGGTACCATCAACTGGCGCAGGTTACCGGGTTCGATAGCCAACAGGCCGAAGGTCTGCTTCGAGGCGGTTAACGGCAGCAGTTGATAAGGCACGCCAGGCAGTGTATCGGTGCCGGCGCCGGCCGGCATCCCCTTGTCAAAGCTCCAGCGGGCAATGGCTTCATCCACCGACAACAAGCCACCGGCCTCGCCGACCATCTGGTGCAGCTTGCCGTCCTCTTGTGGCAACAGCAGCACGGTTTTTGCCTGGAAGCTGCTGGAGAGGAAATGGCGGCTGGTTTTGGCGATATCTTCGGGGGTCAGCGCCTGGCTCAGGCCGCGTGAAATCTCATACAGGTGGCGGGCCCGCTGTTCGCGGTAGCGGGCGACGCGAGCCTGATAGCGTACCCCGGCGGTCAGGTTGCCGATGGTGATGCCGACGATCAACATGACGCCGAAGGTCAGCAGATACTGCATATCGCTGACGGCAAACGACCATTCGGGCTGGACGAAAAACAGATCAAAACTGGCGACGTTGATTACCGCGGCCAGCACCGACGGCCAGCGGCCGAAGAACAGCGCGACGATCGCCACGCCGAGCAGATACACCATCACCAGGTTAGCCTGGTCAAAACCCGGCAGCAGCCACTGGGAGAGCAGGGTGATCAGGGCGCACAGCGCCACGGCGACGGCGCAGCCGCGCAATTGCATGCGCCATTTCTCGGAAAAATTACGACCGTCATGCTCTTTACCGGGCTGCGCGAAGCTGTCGTTTTCCAGTGCGACGATCACCAAATCGAGATCCGGCCCCAAGCGGCCAAGACGATCGGCAAAGCTGCCGCGCAGTTTCCAACGCTGCTCGCCACGCCGGCCGATAATGATTTTGCCCAGGTTATGCTCGCGGGCGTAGCGCAGCACCGCACGTTCTTCGGAAGGATCGGACAGGGTGGCGGTTTCGGCACCCAGCTCCTGTGCCAGACGCAATGCTCGCAGGATCGCCCTGCGTTGGTTTTCCGGCAGCCGGTGCAGCTTCGGCGTTTCCACATACACCGCATGCCAGTGGCAGCCCAGACGTGCCGCCAGCCGGGCGGCGATGCGCACCAGCTTTTCGTTGCCGCTGTTGTGGCCGACGCACAGCAAAATGCTGTCGCGGGTATGCCACACTTTTTCTCGGCCCTGGGTATCGCGAAAGGCGCGCATTTGATCATCGACCCGATCGGCGGTGCGGCGCAGCGCCAGCTCGCGCAGGGCGATCAGGTTGCCTTTGCGGAAGAAGTGCTCGATGGCGCGTTCGGCCTGGCCGGGGATATACACCTTGCCTTCATTTAGCCGTTGGCGCAGATCGTCCGGCGGCAGATCGACCAGCACCACTTCGGTCGCTTCGTCGAAGACGTGATCGGGCACGGTCTCGCGTACCCGCACGCCGGTTACGCCGCCGACCACGTCGTTCAGGCTCTCCAGATGCTGCACGTTCACGGTGGTGAGCACGTCGATACCGGCGTCCAGCAACTCTTCTACATCCTGCCAGCGTTTCGGGTGACGCGAGCCTTGGGCATTGCTGTGCGCCAGTTCGTCCATCAGCACCAGCGCAGGATGGCGCGCCAGCGCGGCATCGAGATCAAACTCCTGTACCAGCCGGCCGCGATACTGGATGCGTTTTTTCGCCAGCACGTCCAGGCCGGTCAGCAGCGCAGCGGTTTCGGAGCGTCCGTGGGTTTCGACTACGCCGACCAGCACGTCCAGCCCCTGGCCGCGCAGGCGCTGTGCTTCTTGCAGCATGGCGTAAGTTTTGCCCACTCCGGCGCAGGCGCCGAAGAACACCTTCAGCCGGCCGCGAGGTTTTTCATTGGCTACCGCCAGCAGGCTGTCAGGATCGGGGCGCTGCTGTTCTTCTTCGACCATTACAATTCCTTGCGTAACAAAGCAAAAATGGGTTCGGCACGCCGAACCCTCTCACTATGCTGAATGCGGCGTATTACCGCAATGCGTCGAGCGCCAGGTTCAGTTTCAGCACGTTAACCACCGATTCGCCCATAAAGTTGGGGGTTGCCTGATCGGTGTTTTCGTTAATCAGCTTGGCAATCTGCTCCTGCGGCAGTTGGCGCGCTGCGGCAACCCTGGCCAGTTGATATTGCGCGGCAGCGATGGAAATCTGCGGATCCAGCCCACTGCCGGAGGCGGTCAGCAGATCGACCGGGATTGGGCCTTTCGCCGCCGGATTGGCCTGACGCAGCTGCGCCGCACGTTCGGCGATGGCTTTATCCAGTGCCGGGTTGGTGGCGGCCAGATTGCTGCCGGCGGACGCCATGGCATTATAGGCGGAATCACCGGTGGCTGAAGGGCGACCCCAGAAATACTCCGGTTTGGTAAAGTTTTGGCCGATCAGTGCCGACCCCACTACCTTGTCGCCCTGATACAACAGCGAGCCGTTGGCCGCGCCGGAAAACAGCAACTGCGACAGCCCGGTGGTCAGCAGCGGATAGGCAATGCCGGTAATCAACGTCAGCAGAATCAGCATCACCAGCGAAGGACGTAAATAAGACATGTTCATTTCCTCTTAATTCTTAGCCGGCGATATGCAAGGCGACCAGGACCAGATCGATCAGCTTGATGCCGACAAAGGGCACCAGTAGGCCACCTACACCGTACATCCACAGGTTGCGGCGCAGCAGCGCTGCGGCGCTCATGGGCTTATAGCTCACCCCTTTCAGCGCCAGCGGGATCAGGAACACGATCACCAGGGCGTTGAAAATGACCGCCGACATAATGGCGGAAGCGGGGGAGTGCAGGTGCATTACATTCAGAGCGTTCAACTGCGGATAGGTTGCCGCGAACGCCGCCGGGATAATGGCGAAATACTTCGCCACGTCGTTGGCGATACTGAAGGTAGTCAGCGAGCCGCGCGTCATCAGCATCTGTTTACCGATATGCACCACCTCAATCAGCTTGGTCGGGTTGGAGTCCAGATCGACCATGTTGCCCGCCTCTTTGGCGGCCTGGGTGCCCGAGTTCATCGCCACCGCCACGTCGGCCTGTGCCAGTGCCGGGGCATCGTTGGTGCCGTCGCCGGTCATCGCCACCAGCCGACCTTCCGCCTGGTACTGGCGGATCAGCGCCAGTTTGGCTTCCGGCGTGGCTTCCGACAGGAAGTCATCCACGCCGGCTTCGGCAGCGATCGCCGCAGCGGTCAAGGGGTTATCGCCGGTGATCATCACCGTTTTGATGCCCATTTTACGCAGCTCGGCGAAACGCTCTTTAATGCCGCCCTTGACGATATCTTTCAGCGCTACCACGCCCAACACCCGCGGCCCTTCGGCCACCACCAGCGGCGTACCGCCGGTGCGCGCTACGCTAGCCACCAGATCGTCCACCGCCTGCGGGAAGTGGCCCTGATTGGATTCCACATGGCGGCGAATGGCATCCACCGCCCCTTTGCGGATCATGCGGTCCTGCACGTTGACGCCGCTCATGCGCGTCTGGGCGGAGAAGGGCACGAAAGTGGCGTTCAGTGCCTGCAGGTCGCGTTCGCGCAGGTTAAAGCGCTGTTTGGCCAGCACCACAATGCTGCGGCCTTCCGGCGTTTCATCGGCCAGTGAGGACAACTGCGCCGCATCGGCCAGATCCTGTTCCTTCACGCCAGGTGCAGGCAGAAACTCGGAGGCCTGACGGTTACCCAGCGTGATGGTGCCGGTTTTGTCCAGCAGCAACACGTCAACGTCGCCGGCCGCTTCTACCGCACGGCCGCTGGTGGCGATCACGTTTGCACCCAGCATCCGGCTCATCCCCGCCACGCCGATGGCAGACAGCAGGCCACCGATAGTCGTTGGGATCAGGCAGACCAGCAGCGCCACCAGCACGGTGATGCTGACGACTGACCCGCCCTTGGCGGCATCCACGCTGTATTGCGAGAACGGGAACAGCGTAGCGGTCGCCAGCACGAACACGATGGTCAGCGCCACCAGCAGAATGGTCAGCGCCACCTCGTTCGGAGTTTTACGCCGCTTGGCACCTTCCACCATGGCGATCATCCGATCGAGGAAGGTTTCGCCGGGGTTGACGCTGCACTGCACCACCAGCCAGTCGGACAGCACGCGGGTGCCGCCGGTCACTGACGAGAAGTCGCCGCCGGATTCGCGGATCACCGGCGCAGACTCACCGGTAATGGCGCTTTCATCTACTGACGCGCCGCCTTCCAGCACCTCACCGTCACAAGGGATGGTATCGCCGGCTTCCACCAGCACCACGTCACCCTTGCGCAGGCTCTCGGCTGACACTTTCTCGGTGGCACCGTCACGGCGCGGCGCGGCCAATTTCTTCGCCCAACTGGTTTTCTTGGTGCCCCTCAGGCTTTCTGCCTGCGCTTTGCTGCGCCCCTCGGCCAGCGCTTCGGCAACGTTGGCGAACAGCACGGTGAACCACAGCCACAGGGCGATACTGCCGGTAAAGGCGGCGCTGCCATCGGTTTGTTTGACCAGGATCGCCAGCCAGATGACGGTAGTCAAAATGCTGCCGATATACACCACGAACATCACCGGGTTACGCCATTGGGTGCGCGGATCCAATTTTTTCACCGCATCGATCAGCGCGGTACGGACCAATGCCGGTTCAAACAGTGCGCGTTGTTTGCGAGTCATTTCTTTATTCTCTCTCTATGACGTCTGTTAGTTTGCCAACCAGAGCTGCAGGTGCTCGGCCACCGGTCCCAGCGCCAACGCTGGTACGAAGGTTAATGCGCCCACCAGCAGCACGGTGCCGATCAGCAAGCCGATAAACAGCGGCCCGTAGGTTGGCAGGGTGCCGTTGCCCGCAGGCTGACGTTTTTTCGCGCACAGCGAACCGGCAATGGCCAGCACCGGCAAGATGACCCCGAAGCGGCCGACGAACATGGCGCATGCCAGCAGCAGGTTGTAGAACGGCGTGTTGACGCTCAAGCCGGCAAAGGCGCTGCCGTTGTTGTTGGCGGCGGAAGACAAGGCATACAGCACTTCGCTGAAGCCATGTGCGCCTGGGTTAAGGATGCCGGCACGGCCTGCGTCGGTGGCGATGGCCAGCGCCGTGCCCAGCAACACCAGGGTCGGCGTGACCAGGATCGCCAGCGCGGTCATTTTCATGTCATAGACGTCGATCTTTTTGCCCAGGTACTCCGGCGTGCGGCCGATCATCAACCCGGCGATAAATACCGTAAGCAGCACGAACAGCAGCATGCCGTACAGGCCGGAGCCAACGCCGCCGAACACCACCTCGCCAATCTGCATCAGCCACATCGGCACCATGCCGCCCAACGCGGTGAAGGAGTCGTGCATCGCGTTGACCGCACCGCAGGAGGCTGCGGTTGTCACCACCGAGAACAGGCTGGTGGCGAGAATGCCAAAGCGAGACTCCTTACCTTCCATATTGATGTTGCTGTCGGCGCCCAGCGCGCTCAGATGCGGGTTACCGGCCAGTTCGGCGAACATCACCACGACCACCGCCACCACGAAGATCAGCGCCATCGCCCAGATCAGTGCGTGCCCCTGACGGTTCTCACCGGCAACCTGACCGAAGGCAAAGCACAGTGCGCACGGGATCAGGAAGATCGCCAGCATCTGTACAAAGTTGGTCAGGACGGTCGGGTTCTCGAACGGATGCGCAGAGTTGGCGCCAAAGAAGCCGCCGCCGTTGGTGCCGAGCATCTTGATCGCTTCCTGCGAGGCTACCGGCCCCATCGGCAGCGTCTGCTGCGCGCCTTCCAGCGTAGTGGTGTGCAGATAAGGCAGGAAGTTTTGCAGCGTGCCCTGGCTGACGAAGAACAGCGCGATCAGCAGCGAAATCGGCAGCAGTACGTATAGCGTCACGCGGAAAATGTCGATCCAGGCGTTACCTATGGTGGCGCTGGAACGGCGAGTGAAAGCACGGATCAGCGCAAAGGCCACTGCAATACCGGTGGCGGCGGACAAGAAGTTCTGCACGGCCAGCCCGGCCATCTGGCTGAGGTAACTGAGGGCGCTTTCGCCGCTGTAAGCCTGCCAGTTGGTATTGGTGACAAAGCTGACGGCGGTATTGAACGCCAGATCCCACGACAACCCAGGGAAACCCTGCGGGTTAAGCGGCAGCGAGCCCTGGCCCATCAGCAGTGCGAACAGCAGTACCAGGCCAAGCAGGTTGAACCACAGGATCGCCAGCGCGTATTGCCACCAGTTCATCTCGGCGGTGTCATTGCCACAGCAGCGCCAGACGGTGGCTTCCACCTGGCGCAGAGCGGGCAGCGGTTCGCCTTCGATCAGGCGTGCCAAAAAGCTGCCCAAAGGCCGGGCCAGCAGCAGAAGCACCAGCAGGAAGCTGGCAATCAGTAAAAAGGCTGAAGCTGCCATCAGAAATCCTCCGCGTTGAACAGGGCATAAACCAGGTAGCCCAACAGCAGCAGAACCAACAGCGCACCACCAATAACGCTGATACTCACAGGACACCTCCAGAGGTGTAGTTTTTGATACTGCGAGTGTAGGGAGGGCAATAAAAAGAAGATGAAAAAATAGCGCGAGCCGGTGTAAAAAAAGTATAAAAATGGCTGAAATTACAGCAAAAAATGGCTTTTTAACGGCGGTTTTGTGAGCGGGTGGCGCGTTTCAGCCTGTGTTCTGCCCTGCCTGGGGAAGCGGTAGGCGTAAACAGGCTATAAATAACCATAATATAACCAATGGTTAGTTAGTTATTAACCTGTATGTAACAAAATTACGGAATGGCGGATTTGTTTGCGATTTTCTGTGCAATTTAGTGGTCGGATGAGTAGTAAACTTTCATCAGTTGCGCTAAAATTTTGTTCAGTTACCAAATTGTCGCATTTACATTGTCTACGCCAGCGCTGTTCCGAGAAAATCAACGGCCGGGCGTTTTGAGGAGGTTCGCATGTCTATTTATCACGCTTATTCATTGCATCGGATTCTCCTGCGCCGCAGCGCAGTGATCCTGGCAGGGACTTTGGCTTTACCGGTTATGCTGTTCCGCAGCGACCGGGCACGTTTTTACAGCTATCTGCACCGCGTCTGGTCTAAAACCAGCGATAAGCCGGTCTGGTTGCAACAGGCAGAACTGGCGGCCTGCGATTTCTACTGATCGCCGCCAGTGTCTCCTGAAACCCTCGCCTCGCAGCGGGGGTTTTTTATGCGCGCAACCCGCTCATTGCGCAGCTAACGGTCGTTTCCCCGCGTGAATTCCTCTACACTTTTAGCATCGTCAAGGACTGTGGGAGCAAATCATGAGTGACAAAATTCCGGTCGGGATCAGCGCTTGCCTGTTGGGCGACGCGGTGCGCTTTGATGGCGGCCATAAACGCCTGGCCTTTGCGGTGGAGCAACTGGCGCCCTATGTGCGTTTTGAGTCGGTGTGCCCGGAAATGGCGATCGGCTTGCCTACCCCACGCCCGGCACTGCGGTTGAGCAAACAACAACATCCGTCACCGGCGATGCGCTACAGCAACGACGACAGCGTCGACGTGACCGACAAAATGCAGCAGTTCTCCGAGCAACGCGTCGCGGAGCTGGGGCATCTGTGCGGTTATATCGTCTGCGCCAAGTCCCCGAGCTGCGGTATGGAGCGGGTGCGGGTTTACAGCGAAAACGGAAAAGAGTCGCGCAAAAGCGGCGTTGGGCTATTCACTGCCGAACTGCTGCGCCAGATGCCTTGGCTGCCGGTAGAAGAAGACGGGCGACTGAATGATGCCACTCTGCGGGAAAACTTTGTCGAGCGGGTTTACGCGCTGTATGAACTGAATATGCTGTGGCGCAAGGGGCTGACCCGTGGTGGGCTGATTGCTTTCCACAGCCGTTATAAGCTTTCTCTGCTGGCGCATTCGCAGCCGGAATACCGCGAACTGGGCCGTTTTGTCGCCGGTATCGAAAAGTGGGCGTCACTGGAGGCGTTCGCCATTGAATACCGCAGCCGCCTGATGAGGCTACTGGCGCACAAGGCTACGCGCCGCAATCACACCAATGTGCTGATGCACGTGCAGGGTTATTTCCGCCGCCAGCTCAGTTCGGCTCAGCGGCAGGAGTTGGCGCAGCTGATTGACCGTTATCGCCAGGGAATGCAGCCGCTGTTGGCACCGATCACCCTGCTCAAACATTACATGGCCGAATATCCGGATCGCTATCTGGCCGATCAACGTTATTTCGAACCCTATCCTGAAGCGTTGCGCCTGCGTTACGGCCACTAACCGACGAGGAGTTTTATGACCACGCATCTGGTCTGGTTACGTAACGATCTGCGTATAACCGACAATAAAGCGTTGCACGCCGCCTGTTGCGATCCCGCTGCCCGCGTGCTGGCGGTGTTTATCGCTACCCCTGGGCAATGGCGGCAGCATGAGATGGCACCGCGTCAGGCGGCGTTTATTCATGCCAACCTGCTGCAGGTTCAGCAGGCGCTGGCGGATCGCGGTATCCCGCTGGTCTGCCATCAGTGCGATGATTTTTCCGCCGCTGTTGACTGGCTGGTGGCGTATTGCGCGCAAGAGCGGGTGGATGCGCTGTTTTATAACCGCCAGTACGAGTTCAATGAACTAAGGCGTGACCAACAGGCGCAACGGCGTTTATCTGGGCAGGTGATTTGCCAAAGCTTCGATGACAGCCTGCTGTTGCCGCCGGGCAGCGTACAAACCGGTGGCGGGGAGATGTACAAAATTTATACGCCATTCCGTAAGGCTTTTATCCAACGGCTGACCGAGTCTGACGTCCGTTCCTTGCCGGCGCCCAAACTTCGTGAAGGCGGCGCGTTGCCGGTGTCAGCTGTGCCGGCGGCGTTCGATTACCCGCAGGCTGAGGCGGGCGTAGATTTTCCCGCCGGTGAAGACGCGGCGCTGCAACGGCTGCGCGCTTTCTGCCGCGAGCAAGTGCAGGATTACCTGCAACAACGCGACTTTCCCGCTATTGTCGGCACCAGCAGCCTGTCGCCGTATCTGGCGATTGGCGTACTGTCGCCGCGCCAGTGCTTTAACCGCCTGCGCGCCGAATGCCCGCAGGTGTTGGAAAACAGCGACAGCGGCGCTTTTGGCTGGCTGAACGAATTGATCTGGCGCGAATTTTATCGGCATCTGATGGTGGCCTATCCTGCGTTATGCCAGCACCGTCCCTTTATCGAGTGGACGGATAAGGTACGCTGGCAGGATAACGACGTACTGTTGCTGGCCTGGCAGCAAGGTGCGACAGGTTACCCGATCGTCGATGCCGCCATGCGTCAGTTGAATGAAACCGGCTGGATGCACAATAGGTTACGCATGATCAGCGCCAGCTTTTTGGTGAAAGATCTGCTGATCGACTGGCGAGCAGGCGAACGTTATTTCATGTCGCAACTGTTGGACGGCGATCTGGCGGCGAATAACGGTGGCTGGCAGTGGGCGGCCTCAACCGGCACCGACGCCGCGCCGTATTTCCGCATCTTTAACCCGACCACCCAGGGCGAACGTTTTGATCCGCAAGGCACTTTTATCCGTAAATGGTTGCCCGAGCTGGCGGATGTACCGGACAATGCTCTTCATCAACCCCATCGCTGGGCGGAAAAACAGCAACGCACGCTGGATTATCCTTTGCCGATTGTCGATCACAAGCAGGCCCGGCTGGAGACGCTGGCGGCCTTTGAAGCGGCCAGGCGGGGGGAATATTAAGGCAACAGCAAGGAGCGAAAGAATGATGAACAAGGTGCTGGCCCTGTGCCTGAGCGGCTATTCAGCCCTGGCGCTGGCCGGCTTTGACGTGGTAGCACTTGGCGTTGACGGCGGCGTCAGCGACGGCAATCTGACATCCTATCTGATCCGCAGCGACAACCAGCCGCAGTACCTGGCGCTCGATGCCGGCTCACTGTTGCCGGGCATTGCCAAGGGGCTGGAAAAAGGCAGTTTCCCGCAGGTGACCCCCGAACTGGCGGCGCCTTACACCCCACAGGGGTATGTGTTCCGGCAACTGATTGGCGGTTACTTTATCAGCCACGGCCATCTGGACCACGTGGCCGGGCTGATTATCGCTTCGCCGGAGGACAGCAAGAAAAATATTTATGCCCAGGCCGATACCATCCTGACCTTGCGCAATCATTACTTTAACTGGAAGGCTTGGCCGAACTTCACCGACGCCGGTAACGGGTCGCGGCTGGGCACCTATCGGTTGCAAACGGTACGACCACAGCAGCGCTTTACCTTGGGCGTCACCGGCCTGAGCGGCGTGATGTATCCGCTTAGCCACGATCGTTATTCCTCTTCTATGCTGCTGGTGTCCGATCGCAGCGGATCCTTTGCCTATTTCGGCGACACCGGGCCGGATGCGCTTGAGCAGTCACGCAATCTGGATACCGCCTGGCGCGCGCTGGGGCCGTTAATTGAACAGAAAAAGCTGAAGGGGATGATTATTGAAACCTCTTACCCCAATGGCGTTGAAGATAAAAACCTGTACGGTCACCTGACGCCGGCGTGGCTGCTGAAAGAGCTGAAAAGTCTGACTCAGTACAGCGGCGGCGAAGGCTCGCTGAAGGATTTTCCGGTCGTGATCAGCCACATCAAACCCAGCCTGAAGCAGGGCGAAGACGTGCGCGCTACCATCAAACAGCAGTTGGATCAGGGCAACGATCTGGGCGTGAAGTTTATCCTGATGGCACAGGGCGACCGGCAAACATTTTGAATTGAAGAGAGAAGACTATGCGTAACCTCGATCTGGAAAATTTGATCAACAGCGAACTGAACACCGCTGCGTTTCAGGACTATGCGCCGAATGGCCTGCAGGTAGAAGGGCGGCCGCATGTGAAACGCATCGTTACCGGTGTGACCGCCTGTCAGGCGCTGCTGGATGCGGCGGTGGAGCAGCAGGCGGACGCTATTCTGGTGCATCACGGGTATTTCTGGAAAAACGAAGCGCCGGCGGTGCGCGGCATGAAACGCAATCGCCTGAAAACGCTGCTGACCAATGACATCAACCTGTACGGTTATCATCTGCCGCTGGATGCCCACCCGGTGCTGGGCAACAATGCGCAACTGGCGCATTTGCTTGGCATTCGCGTGATTGGTGAAGTGGAACCGCTGGTGCTGCACGGTGAGTTTGAACAACCGCTGACCGGCGCTGATCTGCAGCAGCGTATTGAGAGCCGCCTGGGCCGTGCTGTGCTGCACTGTGGCGATAACGCGCCGGCGCACATTCGCCGCGTGGCCTGGTGTACCGGCGGCGGCCAGGGTTTCATCGATAGCGCGGCGCGTTTCGGTGTGGACGCCTTTATCAGCGGCGAGGTGTCGGAACAAACCATTCACACCGCACGGGAAATGGGCGTTCACTTCTTCGCTGCCGGTCATCACGCCACCGAGCGCGGCGGCGTGAAGGCGCTGGGTGAATGGCTGGCACAGCATCATGGTTTCAACGTGACTTTTATCGATATCCCGAACCCTGCCTGATTTTTCCTCAGGATCTGGCCAGGCCTGCGCGCCGGCTGGATCCTTTTTTCGCCTTAATTCCTTATTTTTTCAATGGTTGCGTTCTATTGACAGCCGGAGCTGCGTCACGCATAACTGGTGTGTTTTTCATCGCGGTAATTAAGGAGAATCAGGGTGCAACGACAACGAGCACGTTATTACCTGTTGGGTGAAAGAGCCGTAGTGCTTGAACTGTCGCCGCCGATGACGCTGCCGAGCCAGCAGCGGATCTGGGCGCTGGCCGAAATATTTAATCATCATCCCGATGTGCTTGAAGTGGTGCCGGGAATGAACAATCTTACGCTGTTGCTCAATACGCCACAGGCCGACGCCGAAGCGATGTTGGCGCAGCTGCAGCAGGGCTGGGACAGCGAGGAAAGCCTGATGCCGCCATCGCGCCAGGTGGATATTCCGGTGATCTACGGCGGCGAATATGGGCCTGATCTGGACGAGGTGGCGCACCACACCGGCATGACGCCACAGCAGGTGGTGGAATGCCATTCTTCGGCGGCCTATGTAGTTTATTTCCTTGGCTTTCAGCCGGGCTTTTCTTATATGGGCGGCATGCCGGAAAAATTGGCGACGCCGCGCCGCGCCGAACCGCGTCTGGCGGTGGCAGCAGGCTCCATTGGCATCGGCGGTAGCCAGACCGGCATTTATCCGCTGGTCACCCCAGGGGGCTGGCAGTTGATTGGCCGCACGCCGCTGTCGTTATTCAACCCTTATGACATGCCGCCGACGCTGCTGCGTCCCGGCGATAACGTGCGCTTTGTGCCGCAGAAGGAGGGCGTATGTTGAAGATCCTGCGTGCGGGCATTTATACCACGGTACAGGACGCGGGCCGTCACGGATTCCGCCATCTGGGCGTTAGCCAGGGCGGTGCGCTTGACCTGCCGGCGTTGAAAATCGCCAACCTGCTGGTGGGTAACTCACCGGATGATGCCGGGCTGGAAATCACCCTTGGTCAATTCAGCGCCGAATTCACCCAATCAGGGTGGATCGCTCTGACCGGGGCCGGTTGCGATGCAAAACTGGACGAAAAACCGCTGTGGACCGGCTGGCGTTACCCGGTTAAAGCAGGCCAGCAACTGATCATGAACATGCCTAAACGCGGTATGCGCAGCTATTTGGCGCTTTCCGGGGGAATCGCCGTGCCCGAAATGTTGGGCTCGCGCAGCACGGATATCAAAGCTGCCTTTGGCGGGCTGGAAGGGCGCAACCTGAAAGACGGCGACAGCCTGCCGTTGGGCAAGCCGGGTTCCCTGCCGCAAAACAGCTGTGGCGTAAAGCAACTGCTGTTCAATAATCGCATCCGCGTCTTGTCGGGACCGGAATATGCCGAGTTCAGCCCCGAGGCGCAGGAGGCTTTCTGGCGTACCGCCTGGCAGCTCAGCCCGCAGAGCAACCGCATGGGATACCGCCTGCATGGCAGCAATGCGCTGGGCCGCACCACCGACCGCGAAATGCTGTCGCACGGCCTGCTGCCGGGCGTGGTGCAGGTGCCGCATAACGGCCAGCCGATCGTGCTGATGGCCGACGCGCAAACGACCGGCGGTTACCCGCGCATTGCCTGCGTGATCGAGGCCGATCTTTACCATTTGGCGCAGATCCGTCTGGGCGAGGCTATCCACTTTGTTCCCTGTACCCTGGCGGAGGCGCAACGCGCCAAGGCCGAGCAGGATCACTTTATCCAACAAATTGCCTGGGGGTTAGATGCTCGTTGATCTGAACGCCGATCTCGGCGAAGGCTGTGCCAACGACGAGGCGCTGTTGCAACTGGTCAGTTCGGCCAATATCGCCTGCGGTTTTCACGCCGGCGATGCACAAACCCTACGTCAGTCGGTCCGTTGGGCGCTGCATTATGGTGTGGCTATAGGCGCGCATCCCAGTTTCCCCGATCGCGAGAATTTTGGCCGCACCCGTATGCAACTGCCGCCGGAAACGGTGTATGCACAGGTGGTGTATCAACTGGGCGCGGTGGCGGCGATGGCTCGCGCAGAAGGCGGGGTGATGGTGCACGTGAAGCCGCACGGCATGCTGTACAACCAGGCAGCGGTTGAGCCGGCTTTGGCGGAGGCCATCGCCCGGGCGGTGAAAGCGGTCGATCCTGCTCTGCGATTGGTGGGGTTGGCGGGCAGCGAGCTTATCCGTGCCGGAGAGAAACTGGGGTTGGCGACGCGGAAGGAGGTGTTCGCCGATCGCGGTTATCAGGCCGACGGCACGCTGGTTCCGCGCGGTCAGCCAGGTGCGCTGATCACCAGCGACGAACAGGCGCTGGCGCAAACGCTTGAAATGGTGCGTCATCATCGGGTTCGAACCCAGGCAGGTACCTGGGCGGCGGTGCAGGCGGAAACCGTCTGTTTGCACGGCGACGGTGAACATGCGCTTAGCTTCGCCCGCACGTTGCGCGAACGTTTCGCCGTAGAGGGCATTAGCGTCAGCGCCGGGTAAAAATCATTCAAATACATAGCCTTTCCCAATGGATTCCGAGCCGCAGCCTGGTGTATCGGGCAGTGCTGACCATGGCGATGGGGAATGCTTTCTCCGCCTCCCTGCTCGTCACCGTCAGTATCGGTATCCCGAACCTGGTGTCGTAACATGGCTCATGGCGGCAATCGGTATGTTTTCCGGTTATTGCGGCACGCTGACGGCGCCAATGGCTGCTAACTTTACTATTGTACCGGCGGCATTGCTGGCATTGCCGGACAAGAATGCGGTGATCAAGGCGCAGGTGCCGCCCGGGGTGCTGTTGCTGTTGGTGAACGTGTTCCTGCTTTATTTCCTGATGTTCCTGTAGGAGAACTCATGCAAAAGGTATTGATTACGGGCTTTGAGCCCTTTGGCGGAGAACGAGTTAATCCTTCGTGGGAAGTGGTAAAGCAACTGAACGACAGGGAATTTGTTGGCACGCGCATTATTGCGCGCCAGCTGCCCTGTGTGTTTGGCGTAGCGGTTGAGGTGCTGAACGCGGCGATTGATGAGGTGAAACCGGTGATGGTACTGGCCATCGGCCAGGCCGGAGGACGCACCGATATCACTATAGAGCGGGTAGCGATCAACGTTGATGATGCGCGCATTCCTGATAATCAGGGTCGGCAGCCGATCGACGAACCGATCCTTGAAACCGGGCCGGCAGCCTATTTCAGCACTTTGCCGATAAAGGCGATGGCTAACTCGATGCGTGAAGCCGGCATACCCGCTTCGATATCGCAAACCGCCGGGACCTACGTCTGCAACCACGTGATGTATGGCCTGCTGCACCGTTTGAGCGGCCAGCCTGAGGTGAAGGGCGGGTTTATCCATATCCCGTACTTGCCGGAGCAGGCGGCGGCGCATCCTGGTGCGCCCAGCATGGCGTCCCAGACGGTGCTGTTCGCTCTGGAGTTGGCGATCTCTGTCGCATTGCAGATAGAGCACGATCTGAAAGTGGTGGGCGGTGCGACGCATTAACAAAAACAGATGTTTTTCACCGGGGTGTCCGCTGCGGCAGCCCGGTTAATTCAGGAGTTGCAATATGCCGGAAGGACCGGAAATTCGCCGGGCGGCGGATGCGCTGGCTACAGCGGTGATCGATCAACCGCTGACCGAGGTCGCGTTTGCTTTTCCCCAGCTTAAACATTACCGCGATCGGTTAATCGGTGAACGTATCATTGCTATCGAGCCACGCGGCAAGGCGCTGCTGACCCACTTTTCTAACGGGTTGACGATGTACAGCCACAACCAGCTGTATGGTGTGTGGAAAGTGGTAAAAGCGGGAGAAGCGCCGGATACCAAGCGCGACTTGCGCGTGCGGCTGGAAACGGCGCAGCAGGCGATTTTATTGTACAGCGCCTCGGAGATCACCCTGGGCCCGCGCGAAGAGATTGAGCTGCACCCGTTCTTGCAACGCATTGGTCCCGATGTGCTGGATATGTCGCTGACGGTGGCAATGGTGGCACAACGGCTGCTGTCGCCGGCGTTTCGCCGTCGACAATTGGGTGGCATGCTGCTCGATCAGGGGTTTCTCGCCGGGTTGGGCAACTACCTGCGTGCTGAAATTCTCTGGCAGGCGGAGCTGGCGCCACAGCACCGGCCACAGGACCTGACGCCGGAAACGCTGCAGCGGCTGGCTCAGGCTCTGCTGGCGGTGCCTCGCCTGTCTTACCAGACGCGCGGGCAGGTGGATGAGAATCGTCATCATGGCGCATTGTTCAGCTTTAAGGTTTTCCACCGCAGCGGTGAGCCTTGTGAGCGCTGTGGCGCGATGATTGTCAGAACCCAACTGTCGTCACGGCCGTTTTATTGGTGCCCCGGTTGCCAAAAGTAGCAAAAAAAACGCCGCCCAATCGGGCGGCGCTGTGCGGCTTTATGTAGGGTAAAGCGGCGTTATTTGTTTTTCAGCTGGGATTTGAAATCACGTTCGGCATAGCCGGTATACAGCTGACGCGGACGGGCAATTTTGATGCCTTCGTCATGCATTTCGTTCCAGTGTGCAATCCAGCCGATGGTACGGGCGATGGCAAAAATAACGGTGAACATGGAAGAAGGGATACCCATTGCTTTCAGGATGATGCCTGAGTAGAAGTCGACGTTCGGGTACAGTTTCTTCTCGATGAAGTACGGATCGTTCAGCGCGATGTGTTCCAGCTCCATCGCCACTTCCAACAGGTTGTCGTCCTTCTTGTTCAGTTCTTTCAGCACTTCGTGACAGGTTTCACGCATCACGGTAGCGCGCGGATCGTAGTTCTTGTACACGCGGTGGCCGAAGCCCATCAGACGGAACGAATCGTTCTTGTCTTTCGCGCGCTTGATGAACTCTGGGATGTGCTCAACGGTTTTGATCTCTTCGAGCATCTTCAGTGCGGCTTCGTTGGCACCGCCGTGCGCCGGTCCCCACAGGGAGGCGATACCGGCCGCAATACAGGCAAACGGGTTAGCGCCTGAAGAACCTGCGGTACGTACTGTAGAAGTGGAGGCGTTTTGCTCGTGGTCGGCGTGCAGGATCAGGATGCGATCCATTGCGCGTTCCAGCACTGGGTTCACCACGTATTCTTCACACGGGGTAGCGAACATCATGTGCAGGAAGTTGCCGGCGTAGGACAGATCGTTACGTGGGTAAACGAACGGCTGGCCCAGGGAATATTTGTAACACATCGCCGCCACGGTAGGCATTTTTGACAACAGGCGGAACGCGGTGATCTCGCGGTGGCGCTCGTTGTTCACATCCAGCGCGTCGTGGTAGAACGCCGCCAACGCACCGGTCACGCCGCACAGCACCGCCATAGGGTGCGAGTCGCGACGGAAGCCACGGAACAGATGGGTAATCTGGTCGTGGATCATGGTGTGACGGGTTACGGTGGTTTTGAAGGTTTCGAATTCTTCTGCGGTCGGGGTCTCGCCGTACAGCAGGATGTAGCACACTTCCAGGTAGGAAGACTCTTTCGCCAGCTGTTCGATCGGGAAACCTCGGTGCAGCAGCACGCCTTTGTCACCGTCGATAAAGGTGATTTTGGATTCGCAGGAAGCGGTAGAAGTAAAGCCGGGATCAAATGTGAAATAACCTTTGGAGCCCAGAGCGCGGACATCAAGGACATCGGGGCCCAGTGTCGGGGATAATACGCCCAGTTCGATCGGAGCTTCACCATCGTTAATGGTTAGCGTCGCTTTCTTATCAGTCATTTACTGTCTCCTTAGCGCCTTATTTTAAAAACCTCTAACAACTGAAATACCTTAATTCTCCGCAGGTTGCCCGCAAAAAATGGAGCGGACGCTAACTCTGTGAGCGACTGCGCAATTGCGCGGGTAGGGTACAGAGTGCTAACCAGGCGAACGAGGCGGGTGACCAGTTGTTAACGATTCATCGGAATTCGTTATATTCTGTTAATCGTACCTACGACGTGTTCGGGGGTTTTATGAACCTATCCCAATAAGCTGTTTTATCTGCCTTATTTGCTTTTACCTGCGGTGATTTGTTGCAAGCATGACCGGCAAAAACGGCTATTGGGATAGGTTCTGCCAAATACACTGTTGCATATCTTGAACACTGGGGGAAGTGTATCCGCTGACCTATAGCGCATCATAGGGCCGTTTGTGCCCCTATATGTAATGGAAATGTTGATCTCTTGTCAAATCAGATAATTAATTTTGTGCTAATTGTGAAATCCGTGATGTAAATCACTGTTCGGGGGAAATGTTACCAAACAGATTGTATGGGAATTGTAATCAGAATGTGATCCTCCTATACTGCCGCCAGGTCTCCGGATTACCCTGAAGTAGGAGCACCCAGCGTTATAAATGCGCACCGTTTAAGCTCAGAGGATGTTGAGGTTTAAGCGTGTGACGTGTAAGGGTTTTGGCTCTTAACGCTGTCTGATCCCCGCCCAGGCCGGAGGAAGGAAAATAATAAGAGCTGTGTGGGCAAAAACGTGAAAAAACAAAGACCTGTCAACCTGGATCTGCAAACGATTCAGTTTCCCGTAACTGCGATAGCGTCCATCTTACACCGAGTCTCTGGCGTAATTACCTTCGTTGCCGTGGGTATCCTCCTCTGGCTGCTGGGCCTGTCTCTCTCTTCCCAAGAGGGTTTCATGCAGGCTGCTGCCATCATGAATAGCTTCGTTGTCAAATTCATATTCTGGGGCATCCTCACTGCGTTGGCCTATCACATTTGCGGTGGCATCCGTCACTTGTTAATGGATTTTGGCTATATCGAAGAGAGTTTAGCCGCCGGTACCCGTTCCGCCCAGGTGGCGATCGGTCTGACCGTCGTGCTGTCAGTTCTGGCTGGAGTCCTCGTATGGTAAACAATGTTTCTGCATTAGGGCGCAACGGCGTACACGACTGGTTGTTACTGCGTGCTTCCGCTATCGTCATCACCCTGTACGTGCTGTATATCCTGGGCTTCTTCGTTACGGCTCCGGATCTCACCTATGAAATCTGGCGCGGCTTCTTCGCCACCTCTATTACGAAAGTGTTCACGCTGCTGACGCTGCTGTCGATTCTGGTTCACGCCTGGGTCGGTTTGTGGCAGGTGCTGACGGACTACGTCAAACCGCTGGCAGTGCGTCTGGTGTTGCAACTGGCGATCGTTGTCGTGTTGCTGGTCTATTTACTGTACGGAACAATCGTAGTGTGGGGTGTGTAAATGAAACTGCCGGTCAGAGAGTTTGATGCTGTAGTTATCGGTGCTGGCGGCGCAGGTATGCGTGCGGCACTGCAGATTTCTCAAGCGGGGTCCACATGCGCCCTGATATCCAAAGTATTTCCGACCCGTTCCCATACTGTGTCTGCACAGGGCGGCATTACCGTAGCCCTGGGTAATAACCACGAAGATAACTGGGAATGGCATATGTATGACACGGTGAAAGGTTCCGATTATATCGGTGACCAGGACGCCATCGAATATATGTGTAAAACCGGTCCGGAAGCGGTTCTGGAGCTGGAGCACATGGGGCTGCCGTTCTCCCGTACGGATGAAGGCCGCATCTATCAGCGCCCGTTCGGCGGCCAGTCGCTGAACTTTGGTGGCGAGCAGGCGGCACGCACCGCGGCGGCGGCCGACCGTACCGGTCACGCACTGTTGCACACCCTGTATCAACAGAATCTGAAAAACCATACCACCATTTTCTCCGAGTGGTATGCGCTGGATCTGGTGAAAAACCAGGATGGCGCGGTGGTGGGCACCACGGCTATCTGTATCGAAACCGGTGAAGTCGTGTACTTCAAAGCCAAAGCTACCGTGCTGGCGACCGGCGGTGCAGGCCGTATTTACCAGTCCACCACTAACGCACACATCAACACCGGTGACGGTGTCGGCATGGCGCTGCGTGCCGGCGTGCCGGTGCAGGACATGGAAATGTGGCAGTTCCACCCGACCGGCATCGCCGGCGCTGGGGTATTGGTGACTGAAGGTTGTCGTGGTGAAGGCGGTTACCTGCTGAACAAACACGGCGAGCGTTTCATGGAGCGCTATGCGCCGAACGCCAAAGATCTGGCGGGCCGTGATGTGGTCGCCCGTTCGATCATGATTGAAATCCGCGAAGGCCGCGGCTGTGACGGTCCGTGGGGTCCACACGTCAAGCTGAAGCTGGATCACCTGGGTAAAGACGTTCTGGAATCCCGCCTGCCGGGCATTCTGGAACTGTCGCGCACTTTCGCACACGTCGATCCGGTGAAAGAGCCGATCCCGGTGATCCCGACCTGCCACTACATGATGGGCGGCATTCCGACCAAGGTGACCGGCCAGGCACTGACCGTGAACGAGAAAGGCGAAGATGTGGTGATCCCGGGCCTGTTTGCCGTGGGCGAAATCGCTTGCGTATCGGTACACGGCGCCAACCGTCTGGGCGGCAATTCGCTGCTGGATCTGGTGGTGTTCGGTCGTGCTGCCGGTATGCATTTACAGGAATCTCTGGCGGAGCAGGGCGAGAGCCGTGATGCCAGTGAATCGGATGTGGATGCGTCGCTGGAGCGTCTGAACCGCTGGAACAACACCCGTTCGGGTGAGGATCCGGTCGAAATTCGCAAGGCGCTGCAAGCCTGTATGCAGCACAACTTCTCGGTATTCCGTGAAGGTGATGCCATGGCGAAAGGGCTGGAAGAGTTGAAAGAGATCCGTGGACGTCTGAAGAACGCGCGCCTGGACGATACCTCCAGCGAATTCAACACCCAGCGCATCGAATGCCTGGAGTTGGATAACCTGATGGAGACTGCGTTTTCCACCGCCGTGTCGGCCAACTTCCGTACCGAGAGCCGTGGAGCGCACAGCCGCTTCGATTTCCCGGAACGCGATGACGCCAATTGGCTGTGCCATTCGCTGTATCAGCCGCAATCGGAAAGCATGACGCGTCGTGAAGTGAACATGCAACCGAAGCTGCGCCCGGCATTTCCACCGAAAGTGCGTTCTTACTGATCGCGGAGATCGATTGATGAAACTCGAATTCTCAATATATCGCTATAACCCGGATGTCGATGATGCTCCGCATATGCAGGATTACACCCTGGAAGCGGAAGAAGGCCGGGACATGATGCTGCTGGATGCGTTAATCCAGTTGAAAGAGAAAGATCCGACCCTGTCGTTCCGCCGTTCGTGCCGTGAAGGCGTGTGCGGTTCCGATGGCCTGAACATGAACGGCAAGAACGGCCTGGCATGCATCACCCCAATCTCGGCGTTGCGCAAAGGCAAAAACAAGATTGTGATCCGTCCGCTGCCGGGCTTGCCAGTAGTGCGGGATCTGGTGGTTGATATGGGCCAGTTCTACACCCAGTATGAAAAGATCAAGCCTTTCCTGCAGAACGACGGCAAGAACCCGCCGGCGCGTGAGCACCTGCAATCACCGGAAGAGCGTGCCAAGTTGGATGGTCTGTACGAGTGCATTTTATGCGCTTGTTGTTCGACCTCTTGCCCGTCATTCTGGTGGAATCCTGACAAGTTTATCGGCCCGGCTGGCCTGTTGGCGGCGTACCGCTTCCTGATCGACAGCCGTGACACGGAAACACAAGAACGTTTAGACGATCTGGACGACGCTTTCAGTGTTTTCCGCTGCCATAGCATTATGAATTGTGTCAGTGTATGCCCTAAAGGCTTGAACCCGACGCGTGCGATCGGTCATATCAAGTCTATGCTGCTGCAACGCGGCGCATAAGCGCAATGAGATGCTGCGCCGGGCAGGTTCCGGCGCACATCGCAAAGGAGGGAGCCTCTAAAAACTGACCCGCGGCTGCGGCGCTATGCAGTCTGGTTCGTCCGCCGGTTTTTAGAGGTTCCTTGTAAGGGACCGCAAGGTCCATAACAAAACGTATCAGGCCTTATTAGGGTCATAAGATATGTCGAGTGAACCGTTTCTACGGCAAACCGTATCCATCACGGTAATTATGTTAACCACGGCGAAAACTAAAGCTTCAAAGCTTAAGGGATCATGATGCAGAACGGCGCAATGAAGGCCTGGCTGGATTCCTCCTATCTGGCGGGCGCGAACCAGTCTTACATAGAACAGCTCTATGAAGACTTCTTAACCGATCCGGGCTCCGTTGAAGATAGCTGGCGTTCCATTTTTCAACAGCTACCAACCGCGGGTGTTAAACCCGATCAGCTTCACTCTCAAACGCGTGACTACTTCCGCCGCCTGGCGAAAGACTCTGCGCGTTACAATACCACCATCAACGATCCAGACACCGACGCCAAACAGGTCAAGGTACTGCAGCTGATCAACGCCTTCCGTTTCCGCGGACATCAGCATGCCAACCTCGATCCGCTCGGCTTGTGGCAGCAGGAGACCGTTGCTGACCTCGATCCCGCTTACCACAATCTGACCGACGCCGACTTCCAGGAAACCTTCAACGTGGGTTCTTTTGCCATCGGCAAAGAAACCATGAAGTTGGGCGACCTGTATGCTGCGCTGAAGCAGACTTACTGCGGTTCGATCGGTGCGGAATACATGCATATCACCAATACCGAAGAGAAACGCTGGATCCAACAGCGCATCGAATCGGTAGCGGGGCGCGCCAGCTTTACTAACGAAGAGAAACGCCGTTTCCTGAACGAGCTGACCGCAGCGGAAGGTCTGGAACGCTATCTCGGCGCTAAATTCCCGGGAGCGAAACGCTTCTCTCTGGAAGGCGGCGATGCGCTGGTGCCAATGCTGAAAGAGATGGTTCGCCATGCCGGCAAGAACGGCACGCGCGAAGTGGTGCTGGGTATGGCCCACCGCGGCCGTCTGAACGTGTTGATCAACGTGCTGGGTAAAAAGCCCGCCGACCTGTTCGACGAGTTTGCCGGCAAGCATAAAGAACACCTCGGTACCGGTGACGTAAAATATCACCAGGGCTTCTCCTCCGACGTCGAAACCGAAGGCGGCATGGTTCACCTGGCGCTGGCGTTCAACCCGTCGCACCTGGAGATCGTCAGCCCGGTGGTTATGGGCTCCGTACGTGCCCGCCGCGATCGTCTGGACGAAGCGCGCAGCAACATGGTGCTGCCAATCACCATCCACGGTGACGCCGCCATTACCGGCCAGGGCGTGGTTCAGGAAACGCTGAACATGTCGCAGGCTCGCGGTTACGAAGTGGGCGGCACGGTGCGTATCGTCATCAACAACCAGGTTGGTTTCACCACCTCCAACCCGCTGGATGCACGCTCGACCCAATACTGTACCGATATCGCCAAAATGGTGCAGTCACCGATCTTCCACGTCAATGCTGACGATCCGGAAGCGGTGGCGTTTGTTACCCGTCTGGCGTTGGATTTCCGCAACACCTTCAAACGCGATGTGATGATCGATCTGGTCTGCTACCGTCGTCATGGGCATAACGAGGCCGACGAGCCAAGTGCAACCCAGCCGGTGATGTACCAGAAGATCAAAAAACACCCGACGCCGCGCAAGCTTTATGCTGACGTTCTTACCGAACAGAAAGTCGCGAGCCTGGAAGATGCCACGGAAATGGTCAACCTGTATCGCGATGCGCTCGATCGTGGCGATTGCGTGGTTGAAGAATGGCGTCCGATGAATCTGCATTCCTTTACCTGGTCGCCGTACCTGAACCATGAGTGGGACGAAGAGTACCCAAGCAAGGTTGAGATGAAGCGTCTGCAGGAACTGGCTCGTCGCATCAGCACCGTACCGGAAGCGATCGAAATGCAGTCGCGCGTAGCGAAAATCTACGGTGACCGTGCAGAGATGGCCGCAGGCAACAAAGCGTTCGACTGGGGGGCGGCTGAAACGCTGGCCTACGCCACTATGGTCGATGAAGGCATCCCGATTCGCATTTCCGGTGAAGATGCCGGGCGCGGGACCTTCTTCCACCGTCATGCTGTGGTGCATAACCAGAAAAACGGTTCGGTCTACGTTCCGCTGGCGAATGTGCACAGTGGGCAGGGCGAGTTTAAAGTCTGGGACTCCGTGCTGTCTGAAGAAGCGGTGCTGGCGTTCGAATACGGCTACGCCACTGCGGAACCGCGCACCCTGACCATCTGGGAAGCGCAGTTCGGTGACTTCGCCAACGGCGCTCAGGTCGTGATCGACCAGTTCATCAGCTCCGGCGAGCAGAAATGGGGCCGCATGTGTGGCCTGGTGATGCTGCTGCCGCACGGTTACGAAGGCCAGGGTCCGGAGCACTCCTCCGCGCGTCTGGAGCGTTACCTGCAGCTGTGTGCAGAACAGAATATGCAGGTGTGCATCCCGTCCACCCCGGCACAGGTTTACCATATGCTGCGTCGTCAGGCGCTGCGCGGTATGCGCCGTCCGTTGGTGGTGATGTCACCGAAATCCCTGCTGCGCCACCCGCTGGCGATTTCTTCTCTGGAAGAACTGGCTAACGGCACCTTCCTGCCGGCTATCGGCGAGATCGACGAGCTGGATCCGAAAGCGGTCAAACGCGTGGTGATGTGTTCCGGTAAGGTCTATTACGATTTGCTGGAACAGCGTCGCAAGAATGACCAGAAAGACGTGGCTATCGTACGTATCGAGCAGCTGTATCCGTTCCCGCACCAGGCCGTTCAGGCTGTGCTGGATAAGTATGCTCACGTGCATGATTTCGTCTGGTGTCAGGAAGAGCCGCTGAACCAGGGCGCCTGGTACTGCAGCCAACACAATTTCCGTGAAGTCGTGCCGTTCGGGGCTTCTTTACGTTACGCCGGACGTCCAGCCTCCGCCTCTCCGGCGGTCGGTTATATGTCCGTACACCAGAAGCAGCAACAGGCTCTGGTTAATGACGCGCTGAATATTGAATAAAGATTAAGGGAAAGCTAAATGAGTAGCGTAGATATTCTGGTTCCTGACCTTCCTGAATCGGTTGCCGATGCGACCGTAGCCACCTGGCACAAGAAACCAGGCGACAGCGTCCAGCGTGACGAAGTTCTGGTTGAAATCGAAACTGACAAAGTTGTGTTGGAAGTGCCGGCCAGCGAAGCAGGTATTCTTGATGCGATCGTGGAAGAAGAGGGCGCAACCGTGCTTTCTCGCCAGATCCTCGGCCGTATTCGCCCGGGCGATAGCTCTGGCAAGCCGACCGAAGAGAAAAGCCAGGCTAAAGAAGCCACTCCGGCACAGCGCGCAACCGCCAGCCTGGAAGAAGAGAGCAACGATGCACTCAGCCCGGCGATCCGCCGTCTGATTGCGGAACACGATCTCGACGCTGCAGCCATCAAAGGCAGCGGCGTGGGTGGCCGTATCACTCGCGAAGACGTGGAAGCGCATCTGGCTAACGGCAAGAAAGCCGACAAGCCGGCCGCAGCCGTAGTTGAAGCCGCACCGCAGCCTGCCCTGAGCAACCGCAGCGAAAAACGCGTGCCGATGACCCGTCTGCGCAAGCGCGTGGCTGAGCGTCTGTTGGAAGCGAAGAACAGCACTGCGATGCTGACTACCTTCAATGAAATCAACATGCAGCCGATCATGGACCTGCGCAAGCAGTACGGTGAAGCTTTTGAAAAACGCCACGGTGTACGTCTGGGCTTCATGTCCTTCTACATCAAGGCGGTGGTTGAAGCGCTGAAACGCTTCCCGGAAGTGAACGCTTCCATTGATGGTACTGATGTGGTCTACCACAACTATTTCGATATCAGCATTGCGGTATCTACCCCACGCGGCCTGGTGACCCCGGTACTGCGCGATGTAGACAGCATGAGCATGGCGGACATCGAGAAGAAAATCAAAGAGCTGGCGGTCAAAGGCCGTGACGGCAAATTGACCGTGGAAGAACTGACCGGCGGTAACTTCACCATTACCAACGGCGGCGTATTTGGTTCACTGATGTCTACCCCGATCATCAACCCACCGCAGAGCGCGATCCTGGGCATGCACGCCATTAAAGATCGCCCAATGGCGGTGAATGGCCAGGTTGTGATCCAGCCAATGATGTATCTGGCACTTTCTTACGATCACCGCCTGATCGACGGCAAAGAGTCCGTTGGTTACCTGGTGACGGTGAAAGAGATGCTGGAAGATCCGGCTCGTCTGCTGCTGGACGTATAACCCTGATGGGCGCGGTACGCCGCGCCCACACTCTGTGCTATGTGGCCGACAAAAGTCATGCGGTTTTCCGCCAAAATGGCTCGGCTAAAACCTTCAGAACTGAATGGATAGAACATCATGAATTTACACGAATATCAGGCAAAACAGCTGTTTGCTCGGTATGGCATGCCGGCACCAACCGGTTACGCCTGTACCACACCGCGTGAAGCAGAAGAAGCCGCATCCAAAATCGGCTCCGGCCCGTGGGTGGTAAAATGTCAGGTTCATGCTGGCGGTCGCGGTAAAGCTGGCGGCGTTAAAGTGGTTAACAGCAAAGAAGACATCCGTGCTTTCGCTGAAGCCTGGCTGGGCAAGCGTCTGGTGACCTACCAGACTGACGCGCTGGGTCAACCGGTTCACCAGATCCTGGTAGAAGCGGCGACCGACATCGATAAAGAACTGTATCTGGGTGCGGTAGTTGACCGTGCAAGCCGTCGCGTGGTGTTTATGGCATCCACCGAAGGTGGCGTTGAGATTGAAAAAGTTGCGGAAGAAACCCCGGAACTGATCCACAAAATGACCATCGACCCACTGGCAGGTCCACAGCCTTACCAGGGCCGTGAGTTGGCCTTCAAACTGGGTCTGACCGGCAAGCAAGTCGGTCAGTTCGCCAAGATCTTCATGGGTTTGGCAACCTTGTTCCTGGAGCGCGACCTGGCGATGGTTGAGATCAACCCGCTGGTAGTCACCAAGCAGGGCGATCTGATCTGCCTGGACGGCAAACTGGGTGCCGACGGCAACGCACTGTTCCGCCAGTCTGAACTGCGTGAAATGCGTGACCCTTCTCAGGAAGACGAGCGTGAATCCCGTGCTGCACAGTGGGAGCTGAACTACGTTGCTCTCGACGGCAACATCGGTTGCATGGTTAACGGCGCGGGTCTGGCGATGGGTACCATGGACATCGTTAAACTGCACGGCGGCGAACCGGCCAACTTCCTCGACGTAGGCGGCGGCGCGACCAAAGAGCGCGTGACTGAAGCGTTCAAAATCATCCTGTCTGACGACAAGGTGAAAGCGGTTCTGGTTAACATTTTCGGTGGTATCGTACGCTGCGATCTGATCGCCGACGGCATCATTGGCGCAGTCGCCGAAGTGGGCGTTAACGTCCCTGTGGTCGTGCGTCTGGAAGGGAACAATGCCGAACTGGGCGCCAAGAAACTGGCGGACAGCGGTCTGAATATCATTGCTGCGACCAGCCTGACTGATGCGGCTCAGCAAGTTGTTGCGGCAGTGGAGGGTAAATAATGTCCATTTTAATCGATAAGAACACCAAAGTAATTTGCCAGGGCTTCACCGGTAGCCAGGGGACCTTCCACTCCGAGCAGGCTATCGCTTACGGCACTAAAATGGTCGGTGGCGTTACGCCGGGCAAAGGCGGCACTCAACACCTGGGTCTGCCGGTGTTCAACACCGTGCGTGAAGCGGTCGAAGCTACTGGCGCTACTGCGTCCGTGATCTACGTACCGGCGCCGTTCTGCAAAGATTCCATTCTGGAAGCTATCGATGCAGGTATCAAACTGATCATCACCATCACCGAAGGCATCCCGACGCTGGATATGCTGACCGTGAAAGTGAAGCTGGATGAAGCCGGCGTGCGCATGATTGGCCCGAACTGCCCAGGCGTTATCACTCCGGGCGAGTGCAAAATCGGCATCATGCCAGGGCACATCCACCTGCCGGGCAAAGTGGGCATCGTTTCCCGCTCTGGCACCCTGACTTATGAAGCGGTTAAGCAAACCACCGATACCGGTCTGGGCCAGTCTACCTGTGTGGGCATCGGCGGCGACCCGATCCCAGGCTCCAACTTCATCGATATCCTGAAAATGTTCCAGGAAGATCCGCAGACTGAAGCGATTGTGATGATCGGCGAGATCGGCGGTAGCGCGGAAGAAGAAGCTGCAGCTTACATCAAAGAACACGTCACCAAGCCGGTTGTTGGCTACATTGCCGGCGTTACTGCGCCGAAAGGCAAACGTATGGGCCACGCAGGCGCCATCATCGCCGGCGGCAAAGGCACTGCGGACGAAAAATTCGCAGCGCTGGAAGCAGCCGGGGTTAAAACCGTACGCAGCCTGGCTGACATCGGTGAAGCGGTAAAAGCGGTATTGAACCGCTGATACGGTAATAGTCTCTCGACATGATTGGCCACCCTTTTGGGTGGCCTTTTTTATGGAAAGGGGTCAGAAGCTGTTGAGCGCCTTGATCAGCGCGATGCGATCCTGCAGACGTTGTTTTTGCATTGCGTCGTTGCTGGTTCCCCGTTGCTTTTCGAGCGAGGAGAGGGCGGAGTTATAGTCGGCGGCGTCACTGAATAATGCGTCTTTGACGTTGATTGATGCCACGTTGGTATAACGGCCGTCATCGGTGGTGGGGACGCGGATGATGCCTTGATTTAACAGACTTTTGACGATCGCCCGCTGGGGTTCATAGCCTTCCATGCCCACCAGTTTCCAGCGCTGCTGCGGCAGCCCTTGATATTGTCCTTTTTTCACTTCCGTCAGATAACGCAGGGTGAGATTGCGGATGGTGCCTTCCTCCTCGCCGTATTGCGCCTTGCTGTCGGACAGCACCGGGAAGGATTGCCCCTCCAGCGCACCGCCTTTTTGCGTCAGATGCCCCATGCGATAGCTGTTCATGCCCAGGCGAATCGGCATCTCGTCGGTAACCGGGGTGCCATCGGCTAGGCGTAAATCGGTAATGCGCGAACCGGCGGGTTGGCGCAGATCGATGCTGTAGGTGACGCCGTCGAAAAAGTCGTTGGTGGAGTATTTGGAGGAGCGACGCGCCGGGTTAAAGCTGTAGGTAACATCACCCGGCTTAAGCTGGTTAAAGTAACCGGCGGACCATTCCATATACTGTTTTAACGCTTTGCCGTTAAGCTGATAAACGGTGATTTCACCGCCGGCGTATTGATAGTTAAACGCGATATCCTTGGCCTTGATTTCACCGACATCGAGTTTGGCGGAGTCATTATCGATTTGCAGGGCGATCACCTGCGCCTGCGGTGCGTAATAACGGGCGGCTTGCTGGAACAGGGCGCTGATGCCGGTATCCTGAATATGCACTTGCGGAATACCCTTGATCTCGTCGGCCGGCACCAGATCGCTGCCGGTCAGCGTCGCTACCACCCGATTGGCATTGGCGCGCAGAATATCGTGATACGGCTGGTAGAGGGCCAGCATGCCGCTGTCGGGTGTGATGCCCTTAATCGGGTAGGTAAAACTGTCTTTATTGATCAGGGCGAACTTGCCGTCGCGCCGTTCAAACTGCAGATCGATGCGCGATAGCGCACGGCCATATTTATCCGGCTCGGTAATAATGACGCCGTTGACCACCGCCTTGTCGATTTTTACATGCATATGCCCGGCAACGATCGCGGCCAGTTGCGGGTTGGCGTTGGCAATGTCGGCCACGCCGGTGCCTGGCCGCTGGTTTTCGTTATCGATACCCATATGCGCCACCAGAACGATGGCGTCGACCTGGCCGTCAATCTCGCTGATTACGTTCTTCACCGCTTGCACAGGGTCGGTAAAGTTCAGCCCTTTGGTGCGATCGGTGCCTTTGGCAAACTCGGCGGTCATTGGCGTATCCATGCCGATAATGCCGATTTTAACGCCCTGGCGTTCGATAATTTTGTACGCCGGCAGGAACGGCTTGCCGTTATCCCAGAAAATATTGCCCGCCAGCGCGGTGCCTTCAAACTGCTTGAGTGGCGTCGCCAGCACCGGCAGGCCGAAATCGAACTCGTGGTTGCCCACCACCCAGACGTCGTACTTGAGCGCGTTAAAGCCCAGCATCATCGGGCTGATGGCCTCATGTTTGAAGGTTTCGACAAAATTGCCCTGAATGGTGTCGCCGGCGTCAACCAGGATCAGGTTGGGTTGTTCGGTACGCAGTTTTTTAATCTGAGTGGCGATCTGGCTCAGGCTGCCTGCCAGGTTTTCGGTATCGCTGGCGTAGTCCCAGGGCACGAAGGTGCCGTGCAGGTCAGAGGTGCCCAGCAACGTAATGTTCACCGTTTCCGCGGCGACGGCGCTCCCTGAGAGTCCAAGAACAGAGGCAAAAAGAATTTTTTTCATAAGTTATTGTAGGCCAAAGATTTTTTATACAAGATTCTATTTTGCTACAAAAATGCAACCTTTACGATCAAATAGCTAAAAATAGACTAATATTGGAGAGAGTTTTTTTGCTTTTGTGACTGAAATCACTGTGTTCGATTATTGGAAATAAAAAGTTAATTATGTCGCATAATAAGCGCGTAATAATACAATGGCACTGCTTTTAAATTACATTTATTTAACACAAAAATATCATTAAAAAACAATTAAACCATTACGCAACATGACCCTAAGAAAATTATGAGAAATGTGCTGATGAATATGGAAATAATACTGAGATAGGCTTAAATTGTTTCAGATCAAATTAGCCCAGAGTCCCTCTTTTGGCCAGGATTTGACCTGTAACCCAAAGTCTAACCCACATCACGCAAAAACCTATTTATTGTGTGGGATTGGGCGAGTATCATCCATGTTGTGATTATGGATGGTTGATCTTGTTGCATTTGTTACCCGTTGTCGGTTTTCAGTGGTGTGCTTGACGTTGGCCCGCGTGGCCTTGCGGTGAGTGTGCGGTTGAAAGCGGAGAAGCTGGATCAAATTTGTTGTTTTTAAGGGCATTCACTGCGGGGCGTTACCGGTGTCTTCGAAAGAAGTATTGCCGATAACCGCATGTCGGAGTCTTCCTGCGAGGAGCAAGGAGTCAAGATGTTTGATATTGTCGAACTGTCGCGCTTACAGTTTGCTTTAACGGCGATGTACCATTTCTTATTTGTCCCATTAACGCTAGGCATGGCGTTTTTGCTGGCAATTATGGAAACGGTATATGTACTGTCTGGCAAACAAATCTATAAAGATATGACCAAATTCTGGGGCAAGTTATTTGCGATTAACTTTGCTCTGGGTGTGGCCACCGGTTTGACCATGGAGTTCCAGTTCGGGACCAACTGGTCATATTTCTCCCATTACGTCGGTGATATTTTCGGGGCCCCGCTGGCCATCGAAGGTCTGATGGCGTTCTTCCTTGAATCGACGCTGGTCGGGCTGTTCTTCTTCGGCTGGGATCGTCTGAGCAAAGTGCAGCACATGGCGGTAACCTGGCTTGTGGCGCTGGGCTCGAACTTCTCCGCACTGTGGATCCTGGTTGCCAACGGCTGGATGCAGAACCCGATCGCCTCTGACTTCAACTTCGAAACCATGCGCATGGAGATGCTCAGCTTCTCCGAGTTGGTGCTCAACCCGGTTGCGCAGGTGAAGTTTGTGCACACCGTGGCTGCCGGCTACACCTGTGGCGCGATGTTTGTTCTGGGTATCAGCTCTTACTACCTGTTGAAAGGCCGCGATGTCGCCTTCGCCAAGCGCTCCTTCGCCATTGCCGCCAGTTTCGGTATGGCTGCCGTACTGTCCGTTATCGTGCTGGGTGATGAATCCGGTTACGAAATGGGCGACGTGCAGAAAACCAAGCTGGCCGCTATCGAAGCCGAGTGGGAAACCCAACCGGCTCCGGCCGCCTTTACCCTGTTCGGGATCCCGAATCAGGATAAAATGGAAAACTCCTACGCGATTCAAATCCCTTACGCGCTCGGGCTGATTGCGACTCGCTCAACGGACACCCAGGTCACCGGCCTGAAAGATCTGATGGCGCAGCATGAAGTGCGTATCCGCAACGGCATGAAAGCTTACCAACTGCTCGAAGAGCTGCGTGGTGGTAATACCGATCCGGCCGTGCGCGCCGAGTTCAACAAAGCCAAGCAGGATCTGGGCTACGGTCTGTTGCTGAAGCGTTATACCTCGAACGTCACCGACGCGACGGAAGCGCAGATCCAGCAAGCGACCAAAGACTCCATCCCACGCGTGGCGCCGCTGTACTTCGCCTTCCGCATCATGGTGGCCTGTGGTGTGCTGATGCTGTTTATCATCGGTCTGTCGTTCTGGAGCGTGATTCGCGGGCGCATCGGTCAGAGAAAATGGCTGCATCGCGCGGCGCTGTATGGCTTGCCGCTGCCTTGGATTGCGATCGAAGCCGGCTGGTTTGTGGCTGAATACGGTCGTCAACCTTGGGCGATCGGTGAGGTGCTGCCGACGGCTGTCGCCAACTCTTCACTGACTGCGGGCGACATTCTGTTCTCGATGGGGCTGATTTGCGGCTTGTACACCCTGTTCCTGGTGGCTGAGATGTACCTGATGTTCAAATTTGCGCGTCTGGGTCCAAGCAGCCTGAAAACTGGCCGCTACCACTTTGAACAACCGACTGCCGCCGTGCAGGAAGCGCGCTAAACAGGAGTCCACGTATGTTTGACTATGAAGTACTGCGATTTATCTGGTGGGCTCTGATTGGCGTACTGCTGATCGGTTTCGCCGTCACCGACGGTTTCGACATGGGCGTCGGCATCCTGCTGCGCATTATCGGCAAAACCGATACTGAGCGCCGGGTGATGATCAACTCTATCGCTCCGCACTGGGACGGTAATCAGGTGTGGCTGATCACCGCAGGTGGCGCGCTGTTCGCCGCCTGGCCGATGGTCTACGCGGCGGCGTTCTCCGGTTTCTATGTCGCGATGATCCTGGTGCTGTCAGCCTTGTTCTTCCGCCCGGTCGGTTTTGACTACCGTTCGAAGCTGGAAAACAGCCGCTGGCGCAACATGTGGGACTGGGGCATTTTCATCGGCAGCTTTGTGCCGGCCGTGGTGTTCGGCGTGGCGTTCGGCAACCTGTTGCAGGGCGTGCCGTTCCACATGGACGAATACATGCGTCTGTTCTACACCGGCAACTTCTTCCAACTGCTGAACCCGTTCGGCCTGTTGGCGGGTGTGGTCAGCCTGACCATGCTGGTGACGCAAGGGGCAACTTATCTGCAGATGCGTACCTCCGGCGAGATCCACCTGCGCGCACGCGCTGCGGCGCAGATCTCCACGCTGGTGATGGCGGTATGCTTCCTGCTGGGCGGCGTATGGCTGGTGAAAGGCATCGATGGGTATGTGATTACCTCGGCGCTGAATACTATGGCGGAGTCTAATCCGATGCGTAAAGAAGTGGCGCATCAGGCGGGTGCCTGGTTGATTAACTTCAACAAGTACCCGGCGCTGTGGGCGCTGCCTGCGTTGGGCGTAGTGCTGCCATTGTTCACCGCGCTGTTCTCGCGCTTGCAGAAAGACGCGTTGGCCTTTGTGTCTTCGTCACTGACCATTGCCTGTGTGATTCTGACTGCCGGGGTAACCATGTTCCCGTTCGTGATGCCATCGAGCACCGTGCCTAACGTTAGCCTGACCATGTGGGACGCGACGTCCAGCCTGTTTACGCTAGAAGTGATGACCGTTGTTGCGGCGATCTTCGTGCCTATCGTTCTGGCGTACACCAGTTGGTCGTACTACAAAATGTTTGGCCGTCTCGACAAGAACTTCATCGAGAACAACAAGCATTCGCTGTATTAAGGATAAGGAGCTAAACCATGTGGTATTTTGCCTGGATTCTCGGAACGCTTCTTGCCTGCGCCTTCGGCATCATCACGGCGCTGGCGCTTGAGCATCACGAAGATTCAAAAGCACAGCAAGACGGTAAGTGATGAGTTCGTCATTAACCGACAAGCTGTACGCCGTGACCGACAAGGGCCCGGTTCGGGCCCTTTCACTGGCATTGGCGTTGATTTTGGCGGGCTGTATTTTCTGGGATCCGACCCGCTTTGCGGCGAAGACCAGCTCGCTGGAGATTTGGGAAGGCCTGCTGCTTATTTGGGCGGTGTGCACCGGCATGATTCACGGCGTTGGGTTTCGGCCACAGCGTTCGTTATGGCGCGCTTTTTTTGCGCCACTTCCGGCAATTGTGATCTTGGCCGCAGGATTACTTTACGTTTCTTTATAATCTCTGTTATATCCCCGTGTTATGGGCCGTTCCGGCCCATAATTATTTTCGTTCCCTTCTTGTAACCCATTCCCAACCCGATCCGTCTTGCGTATAGTAGCACCGTTAAATTGCATTGCTGGGAAGTAGAGTGAGTAATACGTTGTTTCGATGGCCGGTTCGCGTTTACTACGAGGATACCGATGCCAGTGGTGTGGTCTATCACGCCCGCTATGTCGCCTTTTTTGAAAGAGCGCGCACCGAGATGCTGCGTCACCACAACTTTCATCAACAGCAGCTACTCAGTGAACATATCGCTTTCGTAGTCCGGCGCATGACGGTGGATTATCTGGTTCCGGCTCGTCTCGATGAACAGCTGGAAGTACAGAGTGAAATCACCTCAATGCGCGGGGCTTCTCTCACGTTTGCTCAACGTATTGTCAATTCTGACGGAACTCTTTTGAGTCAGGCCGATGTGTTGATTGCATGCATTGATCCACACCAAATGAAGCCGATAGCGCTTCCTAAGTCTATTGTCGCGGAGTTTAAGCAGTGAATGAGATGAACATCCTAGATTTATTCTTGAAGGCAAGCCTGCTGGTTAAGCTTATCATGTTGATTTTGATATGCTTCTCGGTGGCCTCCTGGGCGATCATCATTCAGCGCACCCGCATCCTTAATGCGGCCACGCGTGACGCCGAGGCCTTTGAAGACAAATTCTGGTCCGGTATTGAACTTTCCCGTCTGTATCAGGAAAGCCAGGCACGTCGCGATAGCCTGACCGGCTCCGAACAAATTTTCCATTCTGGTTTCAAAGAATTCGCTCGCTTGCACCGCGCTAACAACCATGCGCCGGAATCGGTGATCGAAGGCGCGTCACGCGCTATGCGCATCTCGATGAACCGCGAGCTGGAAACGCTGGAAAACCACATTCCTTTCCTCGGCACCGTGGGGTCGATCAGTCCGTATATCGGTTTGTTCGGCACCGTGTGGGGGATTATGCACGCCTTTATCGCACTGGGTGCGGTGAAACAGGCCACGCTGCAAATGGTAGCACCGGGTATCGCCGAAGCACTGATCGCAACCGCCATCGGTTTGTTCGCCGCTATCCCGGCCGTTATGGCCTATAACCGCCTCAACCAGCGCGTCAACAAGCTTGAGCAGAATTACGACAACTTTATGGAAGAGTTCACCGCTATTCTGCATCGTCAGGCCTTCTCCAGCGACAGCAAATAAGTAGGAGGTAGCATGGCGAGAGTTCGTGGACGCAATCGGCGAGAGCTGAAGTCCGAAATTAACATAGTTCCGTTGCTCGACGTGTTGCTGGTGCTGTTGCTGATCTTTATGGCAACCGCGCCGATCATCACCCAGAGCGTTGAGGTCTCCCTGCCGGACGCCACCGATTCCAAGGCGGTGTCCAGTGACGATAACCCGCCGGTGATCCTCGAGGTTTCCGGTGTCGGTCAATATACGTTGGTGGTGGATCACAACCGCATGGAGTTGTTGCCGCCGGAGCAGGTTGCAGCCGAAGCCAAGTCGCGTTTAGCGGCTAACCCGAAGACGGTCTTTTTGATCGGCGGGGCGAAGGAAGTACCCTACGATGAGATTATCAAGGCATTGAATATTCTCCATCAGGCGGGCGTCGCTTCCGTGGGGCTGATGACCCAGCCAATCTGACCCTAAGGTTGGAGGCAACCCGGTTCTTGTGCTCAGGCGCAGGAACCCCGTATAAGCAACACCAGTTTTTGGGAATCTATTTTGGTAAAGGCAACTGAGCAAAACGATAAGCTGAACCGCGCCGTTATTGTTTCGGTCGTTCTGCACTTCATATTGATTGCCCTGCTGATTTGGGGATCGCTGCAAGAAAACGTCAACATGGACAGCGCCGGCGGTGGCGGCGAGGGTTCGGTTGTCGGTGCAGTGATGGTCGATCCTGGGGCAGTGGTGGAGCAGTACAACCGCCAGCAACAGCAGAGTAACGACGCGCAGCGTGCTGAAAAGCAGCGCCAGAAAAAAGCGGAGCAACAGGCCGAAGAACTTCAGCAGAAGCAGGCGGCGGAACAACAGCGCCTGAAAGAGCTGGAGAAAGAGCGTTTGACCGCGCAGGAAAAAGCGGCGCAGGACGCGAAAGAACAGGCTGAACAGCAAAAGCAGGCCGCAGAGCAGCAAAAGCAAGCGGCAGAACAGCAGAAACAGGCCGCCGAGCAAGAAAAGCAGGCCGCTGAACAGCAAAAAGTGGTCGAGAAGGCTGCGGAGAAAGCCAAAGAACAACAGAAAGTAGCGGAAGCGGCCGCCGCCAAGGCTAAGGCTGAAGCGGATAAAGTTGCCAAGGCACAAGCGGACGCGCAGAAGAAAGCGGAAGCTGAAGCCAAGAAAGAAGCCGCCGCCGCCGCTGCCGCCAAGAAACAGGCGGAAGAAGCGAAGAAAGCGGCTGCCGCTGAGCAAAAAGCGACTGAAGCCGCAGAGAAAAAAGCGGCTGCTGACGCCGAGAAGAAAGCCGCAGCGGAAGCTGAGAAGAAAGCTGCAGCAGAAGCCGAGAAAGCCGAGAAAAAGGCAGCTGCTGACGCCGAGAAGAAAGCGGCCGCAGAGGCTGAGAAAAAAGCGGCTGCTGCCGAGAAGGCCGCAGCCAAGAAAGCCGCAGCGGATGCCAAGAAGAAGGCGGCTGCCGAAGCTGCTGAGCAGTCTTCCGATGTGAACAGTCTGTTTGGCGACCTGGCGGACGGTAAGAACGCACCGAAAGGTGGCGGCGCCAAGTCTGGCGGCGCTAAGTCGAAGGGCGACGGTAAACCTGCCGGTCAGGGCAATGCCAAGACTGCGGGGGCCAGTGGGGCGGATATTAATGGTTATTTGGGGCAGATTAAGGGCGCGATCGAGAGCAAGTTTTATGATGCCAGCTCGTTCGCCGGTAAGACCTGTAACCTGCGTATTAAGCTGGCACCGGATGGCCTGTTGATTGATGTTAAAGCTGAAGGGGGTGATCCGGCTCTGTGTCAGGCGGCGATAGCCGCAGCGAAGCAGGCGAAGATCCCGAAACCACCTAGCCAGGCTGTGTATGAGGTGTTTAAGAATGCTCCCCTTGTATTCAAACCATAATAACGGTTGATTGACTAAGTCATATCGCAGGGATGTACTAAGGTAACCAACAGGGATTATGTAGTTTTGTTTGCGTTGGTTTGTTAAAATTCTGCTAATTTATCGCAGGCATTCCGCCTGGATAAGGGAGATGAGATGAAGCAGGCATTTCGAGTAGCGTTAGGTTTTTTAATACTGTGGGCGTCCGTTCTTCACGCGGAAGTTCGCATCGAAATCACCCAAGGGGTCGACTCTGCTCGTCCGATTGGTGTGGTACCGTTTAAATGGGCAGGCCCAGGCACGCCTCCGGAAGACATTGGCAAGATTGTCGGCGCAGATTTGCGCAATAGCGGCAAATTCAACCCTATTGACGTGGCGCGCATGCCGCAGCAACCGACCTCCGCGTCTGAAGTGACGCCGGCGGCCTGGACTGCATTGGGCATTGACGCGGTCGTGGTCGGCCAGGTGCAACCTGGTGCAGACGGCGGCTACCTGATCTCCTATCAGCTGGTGGACACTTCAGGTTCACCGGGCACCGTATTGGCGCAAAACCAGTATAAAGTGACCAAACAATGGTTACGTTATTCTGCACACACCGCCAGTGATGAAGTGTTCGAGAAGCTGACCGGTATCAAGGGCGCGTTCCGTACTCGCATCGCTTACGTAGTGCAGACCAACGGCGGGAAATTCCCGTACGAGCTGCGCGTAGCGGATTACGACGGTTACAACCAGTTTGTGGTGCACCGTTCACCGGAGCCGTTGATGTCCCCTGCCTGGTCGCCGGATGGCAGCAAACTGGCGTACGTGACCTTTGAAAGCGGCCGTTCTGCGCTGGTCGTACAGACCCTGGCTAATGGCGCTATCCGTCAGATCGCTTCGTTCCCGCGTCACAACGGTGCTCCGGCGTTCTCACCGGACGGCAGCCGTCTGGCCTTCGCGCTGTCTAAAAGCGGCAGCCTGAACCTGTACGTGATGAATCTCGGCTCTGGCCAGATCACGCAAATCACCGACGGGCGCAGCAACAATACCGAACCGACCTGGTTCCCGGATGGCCAGTCTCTGGCATATACCTCCGATCAGGGCGGCAGACCGCAGATTTATAAAGTCAGTGCCAGTGGCGGTGCGTCACAGCGTCTGACATGGGAAGGCTCTCAGAATCAGGATTCTGAAGTCAGCTCTGATGGTAAATTCCTGGTGATGGTGAGCTCCAATAGCGGCGCTCAGCATATCGCCAAACAAGATCTTGGATCGGGAGCCGTTCAAGTTTTAACCGGCACGTTCCTGGACGAAACGCCTAGTATTGCGCCAAATGGCACCATGGTGATCTATAGCTCCACGCAAGGTATGGGCTCCGTGCTGCAACTGGTATCGACTGATGGGCGTTTCAAAGCGCGTCTTCCGGCAACTGATGGACAGGTCAAATTCCCTGCCTGGTCGCCGTATCTGTGATGCATGTGTAAATATGTATGGCAAACTATAAAAGGATCAAAGAAATGCAACTGAACAAAGTGCTGAAAGGGCTTCTGCTGGCACTGCCAGTTCTGGCTGTAGCGGCTTGTAGTTCTAACAAAAGCGCAAACAACGACCAATCTGGTCTGGGCGCTGGCGCTGGCACTGGTACAGAAAACGGCAGCAGCAACCTGTCTTCTGAAGAACAAGCTCGTCTGCAGATGCAAGAACTGCAGAAGAACAACATTGTTTACTTCGGCCTGGACAAGTATGACGTGAGCTCCGAGTTCGCTCAGATGCTGGACGCACACTCTGCATTCCTGCGTAACAACCCGTCTTACAAAGTGACCGTTGAAGGCCACGCGGACGAACGCGGCACGCCGGAATACAACATCGCTCTGGGCGAGCGTCGTGCTAACGCAGTTAAAATGTACCTGCAAGGCAAAGGCGTTTCAGCTGACCAGATCTCTATCGTTTCTTACGGTAAAGAAAAACCAGCAGTACTGGGCCACGACGAAGCAGCTTATGCTAAAAACCGTCGCGCAGTTCTGGTTTACTAAGAGAATCGCATGAACAGTAACTTCAGACGTCACTTGTTGAGTCTGTCGTTACTGGTTGGCGTAGCGGTCCCATGGGCCGCTACTGCCCAAGCGCCAATCAGTAATGTCGGCTCCGGCTCGGTCGAAGACCGTGTCACTTCACTTGAGCGTATCTCCAATGCTCAGGGCCAGCTTTTAAACCAACTCCAGCAACAACTCTCTGACAACCAGCGCGATATTGACTCTCTCCGCGGGCAAATCCAGGAAAGCCAATATCAACTGAATCAGGTTGTTGAACGCCAAAAGCAGATCTATCAACAGATGGATAGCATCAGCCAGGGCGGTGCTCAGAGCTCTGCAGCCGCTGCGGGTGCCGCAGGTGGGGCAGCAGCGGCTGCCTCCACCGACGGCGCTGACAGCGCGCCTGCGGGCGCCTCAGCAGCACCGGCCAGTACGGGTGATGAAAACAGCGACTACAACGCCGCTGTTTCATTGGCGCTGGAAAAAAAACAGTATGATCAGGCGATCTCCGCTTTTCAGACCTTCGTAAAACAGTACCCAAAGTCTACTTACCAGCCCAACGCCAATTATTGGCTGGGGCAGTTGTTCTACAACAAGGGTAAGAAAGACGATGCGGCCTACTATTTTGCCGTCGTGGTGAAGAATTACGCAAAATCACCTAAGGCGCCGGACGCAATGTACAAGGTGGGTATCATCATGCAGGAAAAAGGGCAGGCCGATAAAGCCAAAGCCGTGTTCCAGCAGGTGATTAAACAATACCCAACCAGTGCTGCGGCCAAACAGGCGAAAAGTCGCGTTGCCGGTTAGTCAGCAAAAAAATGAGCCCAGAAATTAGTCTATCTGACCGCTTTCTGGGCTCATTCGTGTGAAGAACAAGCAGTTGAACCACTTGTTTTAAAATTTAAGTTGCGCTGCCAAGATAAATTAGTAATATATGCCGCCGTTGCCAAGACAACTTGCAAGATGTTAAAGCAGCTAGGAAATTGGGTCGTTAGCTCAGTTGGTAGAGCAGTTGACTTTTAATCAATTGGTCGCAGGTTCGAATCCCGCACGACCCACCAATTCCTGAAGTAGTAGCAGTAACCACACTAGTGGGTGATTAGCTCAGTTGGTAGAGCATCTCCTTTACACGGAGGGGGTCGGCGGTTCGAGCCCGTCATCACCCACCACTGCTGTGGGTCGTTAGCTCAGTTGGTAGAGCAGTTGACTTTTAATCAATTGGTCGCAGGTTCGAATCCCGCACGACCCACCATTTTTAGATGTGATTACGATGTGGAATCGTAAGGGTGAGAACCGTAAAGGTTCGAGTCTCGCAAAGCGAGACAACATCACGAAGTGATGGCCCGAAGGGTGAGGCTAAAAGCCGAATAATCCCGCACGACCCACCATTTCAGAGTTGTTTTTCCGCAATACAAATCCTCGGTTTTGTATTCGTAGTTCAGCAGTAAACCACGTCAGTGGGTCGTTAGCTCAGTTGGTAGAGCAGTTGACTTTTAATCAATTGGTCGCAGGTTCGAATCCCGCACGACCCACCATTTTAGACGTGATTACGATGTGGAATCGTAAGGGTGAGAACCGTAAAGGTTCGAGTCTCGCCAGGCGAGACAACATCATGAAGTGATGGCCCGAAGGGTGAGGCTGAAAGCCGAATAATCCCGCACGACCCACCATTAATATTGCAGCGAGTTTCTCTCCTGCTTACGCGTTTCAGCAGTAAACCACATCAGTGGGTCGTTAGCTCAGTTGGTAGAGCAGTTGACTTTTAATCAATTGGTCGCAGGTTCGAATCCCGCACGACCCACCATTCTCTCCGATACACCAGTACTACTCCCAAACTTAAATATCATATATCGCACGATTCGTGTGGGTGAGAGCCTGCGTTCAGGTTCGACAAAATTGCTCCGTCAATTTTGGACAGCGCTTGCGCTGGCCCGAAGCGCGAGGCCAAAGGCCGAATCAATCCCGCACGACCCACCATTCTTTCAGTCCGTGCATCATTTCTATAAACACGCACTTTTCACTTCCTGATAAACCGCACCTACTGCAATCGTCTTTCTTTTGTCATAATTCAATCTATTAAACATTATCATCGCAAAAATGAAAATATCAGCGGACTTTTGGCGTGTTTTTAGGTATTTTGTTTAGTATATAAAACGAGTGGCGGTTGCGAAGGGGCATACCCGGGCAGCAGACACCCAGCCTAGCACAGAGACGATTGTAGCGATGAGTGAAATGTTTGATGTCAATGCGGCGGTGTACCCGTTCCCGCCCAAACCGGTGCCGCTGGATGTAGCGGAAAAGGCGTTTTATCGCGAGAAGATTAAAACCCTGCTCAAGCAGCGCAATGCGGTGATGGTGGCTCATTACTACACCGATCCGGAAATTCAGGCGCTGGCGGAAGAAACCGGCGGCTGCGTGGCGGATTCGCTGGAGATGGCGCGCTTTGGCAGCAATCACCCGGCTTCGACTCTGCTGGTCGCCGGCGTGCGCTTTATGGGGGAAACCGCCAAGATCCTCAGCCCGGAAAAACAGGTGCTTATGCCGACGCTGAACGCCGAGTGTTCGCTGGATCTCGGCTGCCCGGAAGAAGAGTTTCATGCATTTTGCGATAGCCACCCGGATCGCACCGTGGTGGTCTACGCTAATACCTCGGCGGCGGTAAAGGCGCGTGCGGATTGGGTGGTAACATCCAGCATCGCCGTAGAGTTGATAGAACACCTCGACAGCCTGGGCGAAAAAATCATCTGGGCGCCAGACCGCCATCTGGGCAACTATGTACAAAAGCAGACGGGCGCTGACGTACTGTGCTGGCAGGGGGCCTGTATCGTCCATGACGAGTTTAAAACCCAGGCGCTGATGCGTATGAAAGCCCTGTACCCGGAAGCGGCGATACTGGTGCATCCAGAGTCCCCACAGGCGGTGGTCGATCTGGCCGATGCGGTCGGCTCAACCAGCCAACTGATTCAGGCGGCTAAAACGCTGCCCAACCCGCAGCTGATTGTTGCCACCGATCGCGGCATTTTTTATAAGATGCAGCAGGCCTGCCCGGACAAAGAGCTCTTCGAGGCGCCAACCGCCGGTGAAGGTGCCACCTGCCGCAGTTGCGCGCACTGCCCGTGGATGGCGATGAACGGTCTTAAGGCGATTGCCGACGGGTTAGAGCAGGGCGGTGCCCTGCATGAAATCCACGTGGATGCCGCGCTGCGCGAAAAGGCGCTGATCCCGCTAAACCGGATGCTGGACTTTGCCGCGCAGTTGAAAATGCAGGTCAAAGGGAACGCTTAAGTTAACCATTTGATAAGGAAGAACAGATGAGCTTTTTCAGTACCAGCAATATATTGGTGCACATTCCGCTGGGGGCGGGCGGTTACGATCTGTCATGGATTGAAGCCATAGGTACCTTGTTTGGCCTGCTGTGCATCTGGTACGCCAGCAAAGAGAAAATCATCAACTATCTGTTCGGTCTGATTAACGTCACGCTGTTTGCGGTGATTTTCTTTCAGATCCAGCTTTACGCCAGCCTGTTGCTGCAACTGTTCTTTTTTGTCGCCAATATCTACGGTTGGTATGCCTGGAGCCGCCAAACCCAGGACAATCAGGCCGAACTGAAAATCCGATGGCTGCCGTTGCCGAAAGCGCTGGCCTGGGCAGCGGTGTGCGTTATCGGCATTGCCCTGATGACCTTCAATATCGACAGCGTCTTTGCCTGGCTGACGCAGCTTGCTGTGACAGTAATGCAGGGAATGGGCTTCAGCGTGCAAATGCCGCAGCTGCAGCCGGATGCTTTCCCGTTCTGGGATTCGGCGATGATGGTGCTGTCGATCGTGGCGATGATCCTGATGACGCGTAAATACGTGGAAAACTGGCTGTTGTGGGTGGTGATTGACGTGATCAGCGTGGCGATTTTCACCTACCAGGGCGTGTACGCCATGGCGCTGGAATACGTGATCCTGACGCTGATTGCGCTGAACGGTTCCTGGTTGTGGATCAAAAGTGCAGGTCGCAACCATTCCCTGCCGTTATCTTCCTCGCAATAACAAACGCAGAGGGCGCCAAACTGGCGCCCTCGTGATTTTAGTGGTGATGACCCAGATGTGAATGTGAGCCGGAATGTGAGTGGTCACTCGGCTCGGGTGCCCGGTTAATCCCGCAGTCCGGTGTATCACAGTGCTGATATTCCATCTGAATGGTGACATGGCCGATACGGTAGTGTTCCAGCAGATAAGCCTGAATGCGGCGCAGCAGGCCATCGTGGTCATTTGGCGGTATCACTTGCGCATGCAGCGTCATCAGTTTCTGTTCGCCAATCTGCCAGACGTGAACGTGATGAATATTGCGTACCTCAGGAATATTCAGGCACAGGTCTTTTTGCAGTTTGTTGATATCCACTTCCTGCGGTGTGCCTTCCAGCAACTCGTGAAAGCTTTCTTTCAACAGCCGCCAGGCGCTGCGTAGCACCAGACAGGACACCAGCACCGACAATATCGGGTCAATCGGCGTCCAGCCGGTGCTCAGGATCACAATGGCGGCTACGATCGCCCCCACCGAGCCCAGCAAATCCCCCAACACGTGCAACGCAGCGGCCCGCACGTTGATATTCTTCTCTTCCGTACCGCGGTGCAGCAGCCAGAAGGCGAACAGGTTAGCCAGAAGCCCCGCTATGGCGATGATCAGCATCGGCGTACCCATCACCGGCTGTGGCTCGAAGAAACGCCGTATCGCCTCCCACAGGATGAATACCACGATCACCAACAGGGCGGCGGCATTGAGGAACGCGGCCAGCGTGGTCAGGCGCAAATAGCCGAAGGTATGGCGCGCGTTGGGTTTCCGCTGCGAAAAGTGTACGGCCATCAGCGCCACCAGCAGCGCCGCAGCGTCGGTGAGCATATGGCCGGCGTCGGCCAGCAGCGCCAGCGAACCGGAAATCAACCCGCCGGCCACTTCGGCGATCATAAATACCGCAGTGACTAAAAAAGCGGTCAGTAGGCGTTTACTATTACTGTCTTTTGGCAGGTGTGCCTGTGGGGAGTCCGTCATTATTTATCCTTATGTAGAGCGAAATTCAGCGCGTCAGTGCTGACCAGACCGTCCAGTTCTATCAGTATCTGTTCTACTAACGCACTCAATTCAGTATAGGCGGCCTGAGCCAACCTCCCATCACGGCCGCTTTCCATCAGCAATTGGCACAGGTTTGCGGCCTCAGGCTGTTGCAACATCAGCAGGCTGCCCTTGATGCGGTGTGCGGCCTGGCCAAGGCTAGGCCAGTCTTCACCCTCCGCCGCTTTGCCAAGCCGTTGCCGGTCTTGTCGCAGCGTGGAGAGCAGCGTGGTCGCCAGGCGTTGCGCCATCTGCCGATCGTTACCGGCCATATCGGCCAGCATCCGTTGCAGGTCAGTAAGGGCTAACTGTCCTTCCAGCGCCTGTGGTTGCTGCGGTAACGCCTGAGCAATGGCGGCCAGTGAAATCGGCTTGGTCAAAAAGCGATCGATAGCCACCTGTCCCTGTGGAATGCGGGTAAATTCCTGCACGTCTGCCGAACAGAGAATAATCTGGCAGGCCGGCCGCTGATATCGCTGTTCATCGCGTCGTAGTAGTCTCGCCAATGTCAGGCCGTCCGGGCGCGGCATGTTGTAATCGATAAACAACAGGTCGAATGGCTGCCTGCGGTGCGCTTTCAGCAATGCGTAACCGTGCTCGAACAGCGCGGGTTGCAGGCCGAAGTGACGCAGTTGCCGCTCCATCAGCAGCAGGTTGGTGGGGTGATCGTCAATCAGCGCCACGCGCAGCGTGGGAGGCGGCAGGCTGAGCGGTTGGTCGTTCTGGCGTGGGGGGGCGGCATCTGGGGCGGCCTGGGTTACCGGGACTGAAACCTTGACTTGCGTACCGATGCCGGGTTGTGAATGCAGCTCAATCTGGCCGTCCATTTGCTCGATAATTTCCTTGCAGATAGACAGCCCCAGCCCGGTTCCCTGAACCGAGACGCGTTGTGCGCCGCGTGCGCGGTAGAAGGGTTGGAACAGCTTGCCTATCTCATCGGCGGCGATGCCACAGCCGCTATCGGTCACCGTCAGCAGCAGTTCGCCCTGTTGTTTATCCTGTTCGCGCCAGCCGATATTGATCTGAATGCTGCCGCGGGGAGTGAATTTAATGGCATTATTTATCAGGTTGTTAGCCACCTGAAGTAAACGCTCACCATCAATAACAACGGCGGCAGGAAGTTGGTGGCTGGCGGTAACGCTCAAGGTTACCGGGCGTTCGCCGATCAGCGGCTGATACAGCGCGCTGATGTGGGCTATCCAGGGTTGCAGCGCCATGGCTTTTGGCACCAGCGTCAGCGATCCGGTTTCCAGCCGGGCGTAATCTTGTAGGTCATTGAGCAAATTGAGCAAGGATGACGCCGAACTGTAAATGACCGGCAGCCCCTCCGGCATCGGCTGGCGTTTCAGCTCCAGCTCCAGCAGGCCGAGGATGGCGTGCATGGGCGTGCGCAGTTCATGGCTGATGGTGGCCAGAAACTTGCTTTTCATCCGGTTCTCGGCTTCGGCATGGCGGCGTGCTTGTTCGATCACTTCACGCTCACGTTTTTCCCGCCGCTGCAAAACAAAGCGGCGCAGAGTCAGCGCCAGCAACAGCAGGATCGCTGCCGCCAGTAGCGCCAGCAGCCAGGTAGTTTGCGGTTGCATGCGGTTGTCGTTCACCGCATCAATCAGGTTGCTGCGATCGACAATCCACTCATCGCGCAGCGATTGCAGCGTTTCCGAGGGGATCTGCATCAGGTTTTTATCGAGGATAGCCAGCAGCAGCGGCTGATCCTGGCGCACGCCGAACGCCACCGGATAGGCGATATTATTGGCGGCGAACGCCAATTTTATTGCCCCGGCATAACGTGACAGAGCGATAAAGTTTGCCGAGATCACGTTATCCACCAGCGCATCCAGTTGGCCGTTGGCCAGAGCGTCATACATCGCCTTGCTGTCGGCAAAATGAATGAGCTCTTCGTTCGGCGGCACCAGTCCTTGCGCCAGATCGCCCTGCAAGACGCCGATGCGTTTGCCGGCCAGATCGCTCCAGGTAGAAATCCCGTTGGCGTACTGACCGACGTAAACCCCCCACAGTGAACGGTGAATCGGCATGCTGGCGCTGTAACGCGCCTTAACGCCACGCACCAGCGGCAGAGCGGTGCGGAAACTGGCCTGGCCGGATAGCACCAACTGGTCTGCCTGTTCGGCGTTGCGTGCCCATAGCGGAGCAAAACGCAGCCCGGTGTTTTGCGCAATGATCTTGAGTATGTCGATCGCGTAGCCGCGCGGCTGGCCGTCGGAACCGTGATAGGCGAACGGGAAGTTATTCTCTATGGCGGCGTAATAAACGGTGCGGTGCTTTTCTACCCAGCTTTTTTCCATCTGCGTCAGATCGGCGTTGCCGGTATCGAGATAGCTGGGGATCTTTTTGCTCCAGCGGCTTTGAATGGCGTTCATCAACTCCATCGGCGCATCGGCGATAGCGACGTTGAGGGTGTCGATCAGTGCCGGGTTGTCGGCGGCGAAGACGAAAGACAGGTTACCGAGATTGACCGTGCTTTCGATCTGATAAAGCTGGCCGAGCTGCAACTGGTCAATAATAAAGCTGGCGCTGGCTTCGTCGGCAATAAAGTAATCGCTGCTGCCGTTCAGCAAGGCATACACCGCCTGCAGGTTGTTGTCATAACGCTGAACGTGGGAAGACACCGCCTTCAGCGCGTTGCCGGCCTGCATATCGGTCAGGGTACTGATTGCCACCCGTGCATCGGCGGAGTTAAGCATCACCCGGCGGTCATTGCTCCGATCGCGCAGTACGCGCAGGTTGCTGACATAGTAAGGCTGGGAGATTTTCAGATCCTCCAGCGCCTCGTTCTGCGGAATGCCGTACAGCAGATCGATAGCGCCGTTGTGCAGCGCTTGCTCGAGCTGCGCCAGATCGGCGAAACCGTAAATCTGAAAGCGGATGCCGGTGACCTGCTGGACATAACCGAGGTAGTCGGCGTTCAACCCGTACAGATCGTCATCCACAATAATGTTATAGGGGCTGGCATTCTCGCTGATGATCCCTACGCGTAGCGTCGCGTCGCGCCAGGGATTTTTCTCGCTGGCGATCAGCATGTCCGCCGGAATATTCAGGTTACTGACCAACTGATAAGACACCGGTTGCGCCGCGTACGCGACGTTGCCGAGGTTGAACAACATCGCCAGCAGCAACAGAACCCCACGCATCATGGTGCCAGCTCTCTAAATACCGCCACCAGTTCCAACAGATTGCTGGCGCCGGTTTTGCGCAGAATATTCTTCTTGTGAGTGCTGACGGTTTTGTTGCTGATGTTCAGCATCTCGGCAATTTGCAGGTTGGACAGCCCCTTGCTGAGCAGGCCGAGGATCTGCAGCTCTTTGGGCGTCAGCAGCACTCCCTCTGCCGGCTGCGTTTCTTCCGCCATCGCGGCGGCGGGAAAACTCGGCTCCCCGGCCAGCACGGTTTCAATTGCCTGCACCAGTTGTTCAAGCCGGCTGCCTTTATGCACAAACCCGTTAGCGCCGGCTGCCCAGGCCATGCGGGCGTAGATCTCTTCTTCCTGCGCGGTGTAGATCAGGATCGGTTGCTGCGGGTAGTGGCGGCGGATTTTTTTCAGCAGTTGCAAGCCGTCTACCTGCGGCAGGCCGATATCCAGAATGACCAGCGAAAAATCGGCTGCGGCCAAGTGGGCCAATGCCTGAACATCATCCTGAACCGCCTGCAGGCTATAAGGGCGGGAAGACTTCATTAGCGCCGCTTCCAGTGCGACATGAACCACCGGGTGGTCATCAACTAATAACAGAGAAGGCATGGTTTGGCTCAAGTAACGGTATCCTGATCGCTAGCATAGCGAAAAAGGAGCCACTGCGCTCTCCCGATGAAACAGCACAATCTACTGATAATTTGGCCGTTCCGCCAGGAGGCGGCAAAGGTGATTTACAGCGCTACCCTCACAGGCTAAATTGGTTGGATCTACGTTCTGTGAAATACCGCCCCTCGATACCGAATGGAAAAGTTATGAATTACCAAAATGACGATTTACGCATTAAAGAAATTAAGGAACTCCTGCCACCGGTGGCCCTGTTAGAGAAGTTTCCGGCCACTGAACGTGCAGCTGAGACGGTGTCCCTGGCGCGCAGTGCAATTCACAAGATCCTTCGCGGTAACGACGATCGCCTGCTGGTGGTCATCGGCCCATGCTCGATCCACGACACCAAAGCGGCAAAAGAGTATGCCGAGCGCCTGCTGACGTTGCGTCAGGAACTGAGTGGCGAACTGGAAGTGGTGATGCGCGTTTACTTTGAAAAACCGCGTACCACCGTGGGCTGGAAAGGGCTGATCAACGATCCGCAGATGGATAACAGCTTCCAGATCAACGACGGTCTGCGCCTGGCCCGTAAGTTGCTGTTGGATATCAACGATAGCGGCTTGCCGGCTGCGGGGGAATTCCTCGACATGATCACCCCGCAGTACCTGGCTGATCTGATGAGCTGGGGCGCGATCGGCGCACGTACCACGGAATCCCAGGTGCACCGCGAGCTGTCTTCCGGCCTGTCTTGCCCGGTTGGTTTCAAGAACGGTACCGACGGCACCATCAAAGTGGCGATTGACGCCATCAACGCTGCCAGCGCGCCGCACTGTTTCCTGTCGGTGACCAAATGGGGCCACTCGGCGATCGTTAACACCAGCGGTAACGGCGATTGCCACATTATTCTGCGCGGCGGCAAAGAGCCGAACTACAGCGCGGCGCATGTGAAAGAAGTCAAAGACGGCCTGGTCAAAGCGGGTCTGCCTGCGCAGGTGATGATCGACTTCAGCCACGCCAACAGCAGCAAGCAGTTCAAAAAGCAGCTGGAAGTGAATGCGGACGTGTGCAAACAGGTAGCCGGCGGTGAAAAAGCGATTATCGGCGTGATGATCGAAAGCCATCTGGTGGAAGGTAACCAGAATCTGGAAAGCGGCGAGCCGCTGGTCTATGGCAAGAGCGTGACAGACGCTTGCATCGGCTGGGAAGACACGGAAACCGTGCTGCGCGAGTTGGCGGCGGCAGTGAAAGCACGCCGCACCTAATATCCCCGTCGTCTTTCAAGCCGCAGCGTTGTTACCTGCACTCGCTCACCCCAGTTACTTACTCATGTAAGCGCCTGGGGATGAGCGAGTTGGTCGCCTAGCTGCAACTTGAAAGCCATAGGGGATAGAATGGGTAGTTTCTTAATAAAAAAAGCCCCCGGCCAAAACCGGGGGCTTTTTAGATCAACGGGCGAAAATTACTTCGCTTTACCCTGGTTTGCCACGGCGGCCGCTTTAGCAGCGATCTCGTCGGCATTGCCCAGGTAGTAACGTTTGATTGGCTTGAAGTTTTCGTCGAATTCATACACCAACGGCACGCCGGTTGGGATGTTCAGTTCGAGGATCTCATCTTCGCTCAGGTTATCCAGGTATTTCACCAGCGCACGCAGCGAGTTGCCGTGCGCGGCAACGATAACGCGCTCGCCGCTTTTGATGCGCGGCAGAATTTCTTCGTCCCAGTAAGGGATCACGCGATCAATAGTCAGCGCCAGGCTTTCGGTCAGCGGCAGCTCTTTTTCGGTCAGCGCTGAGTAACGTGGATCGTGGCCCGGGTAACGCTCATCATCTTTGGTCAGCTCTGGTGGGGTAACGGCGAAGCCGCGACGCCATTGCTTAACCTGCTCGTCACCGTATTTTTCAGCGGTTTCAGCCTTGTTCAGACCCTGCAGCGCACCGTAGTGGCGTTCGTTCAGCTTCCAGGATTTTTCAGTCGGCAGCCAAGCCTGATCCAGTTCGTCCAGAATGTTCCACAGGGTATGGATCGCGCGCTTCAGGACGGAGGTGTAAGCAAAGTCAAAAGAGAAACCTTCATCTTTCAACAGCTTGCCTGCTGCTTTCGCTTCGGTGCGACCTTTGTCGGACAAATCAACATCATACCAACCGGTAAAGCGGTTTTCGTTGTTCCACTGGCTTTCGCCGTGACGCACCAGAACCAGCTTAGTTACAGCCATAGCTTAACTCCTTAATAATCGGACATTTCAATGATAACGAAAATCATTATATTGCCGCGGCCTGTGGCTCGGCAATCGATAGTGTCTAACCATAGCCAATTTCTTGCCGCAAAGTAAGTGCTGTTCTGAGGAAAAGCTGAATCGATCAGGCGGGCGTCACGGGGGAAACCGGCACGGCGCAATGAGATCCCGCCGTGCCGCTAGCGAAGGGCTATCAGGCTGATTTTTTCAGACAGTTGCTCATAAAGGTTTTGCGCTCGTCGCCTTTCAGGCTTTTGGTTTTGGCATCGGCGTTACAGGTTTTCATTTTCTGCTGTTGCGGCGTCAGGGTTTTCGCTGCAGTGGAACCTTCTGCCTTCAGGCAGGTGCTCATGAAGGTCGTGCGGTCCGCGCCTTTCAGCGTTTTGGTGGAGGCTTGTTGATTACAATCAGTCATGCGCTTCTGCTGTGCAGCCTGCGCCGGTGAAGGCGTTTTTGCTGCGGTTGCGGTATCGGCAGCCATCAGGTTGGTGCTCAGCAGTAAACCCGCCAGTAATGGGAGTGCAGTAATCAGACGCATAGGTGTTCCTTCAGCTATTGAGCGGCCAAGGATGGCCGAAAATTGTGACGCAGCACAAGGCGTTGTGCTTATCACCGTAGCCTGATTCTAGTGTGCGCTTTGGAATAAGGAAAGGCAGGTGCCGGTGGGGTCGGCGTGTAAAAAGGTAAGCATTTATAACAAATGGCCCCTGGCCGCATGGCAAGGGGCGTGGCGGGTCAGATAGGATAAAACTGATAATGGGTGGCACTTTGATATTGCTGCCCCGGCTTGAGCCAACAGTCCGGCTGCGGCCATTCCGGGTGGTGCGGGCTGTCGGGCAAAAACTCGCTTTCCAGCGCTATGCCAGCGTAACTGGCGTAGCTGCCGCCATCACGTGCCGGTGTGCCGTCCAGGTAATTGCCGCTGTACAGTTGCAGCGCCGGAGCGCTGGTGAAGACGCTCATCTGCACCTGACCATCCGCCGACCACAGGTGCGCCGCCGGGCAGTCCAGTGCGCCGCAGGTACGGTGCAGCAGATAGGCATGATCGTAGCCTTTTACCCGCTGCTGATCGCGGTCGCGCAGGAAATCCTGCAGCAGCGTTTTCGGGTGGCGAAAATCCATGCCGCTGCCGTCCACCGGCGTGAGTTCGGCGTTGGGTATGCCCTCGCTGTCGACCGGCAGATAACGGTCGGCAAACAGTTGCAGCCGTTGCCGGCGGGCGTCGGTGTCGGCGCCGTCCAGATTGAAATAGGCGTGGTTGGTCAGATTGACCGGGCAGGCGCGATCGGTCCGGGCCTGATAACTGATTTCCAGCCGGTTATCGGCAGTGAGCCGGTAATTGACTTCAACCTCGAGATTGCCGGGAAATCCCTGGTCGCCGTCGGGTGAATGCAGCGCGTAACTCACCTGCTGCGTGTCTTGTTGAACAATCCGCCAGCGACGGGCGTTGAAGCCTTCCGGCCCGCCATGCAGTTGGTGTTCCCCTTGATTGGCGAGCAGCGGATGAGGCTTGTTGTCGACCAGCAGGCTGGCGTAGGCGATACGGTTGGCATAGCGTCCGACGGTGGCGCCAAGATAGGCCGCTTGCCGCTGGTAATCCGCCGGTGTCCGGCAGCCCAGCAGCAGTTCACGCGTTTTGCCCGATTTCAGCGGCAGCACGGCGGAAAGCCAGGTAGCGCCCCAGTCCATCAGCGTGACCGTCATCCCGCCGGCGTTCTGCAACCGGGTTAGCTGGTAGGGCTGGCCATCAGGGGCCAGTTGCAGGCTGTCTGTCAGCATATTCCGGCCCCCGCGGATGCCTTGCAAACGTAAAAGGTTTCCTGAAGTCCGTTGGTTTGCAACGGATACTCCCGCGCTACCGTCTCGCGCACCTGTTCCACCAGTTCTTGCGGCATCAGCGCCACGATGCAGCCGCCAAAACCGCCGCCGGTCATGCGCACGCCGCCGCGATCGCCGATAACGTTTTTGACGATCTCCACCAACTGGTCGATCGGCGGTACGGTAATGGCAAAGTCATCCCGCATTGAAGCATGAGATTCCGCCATCAGCCTGCCCATCAGTTTCATATCGCCCGCCGCCAATGCATCTGCGGCGGCCAGGGTGCGATCGTTTTCGGTGATCACGTGGCGCGCTCGCTTGGCGACGATCGGATCCAATTCATGCTGGATCGGGAAGAACAGATCCGGGCTGACGTCGCGCAGTGCCTTGACGCCGAAGAAGCGTGCGGCAGCTTCGCATTGTTCGCGACGGGTGTTGTATTCGCTGTCCACCAGCCCGCGCTTCACGTTGGAGTTGATGATTACCACGGCAATATTTTCCGGGACCGACACCGCACGGGTCTCAAGTGAACGGCAATCGATCAGTAAGGCATGATCCTGTTCACCGAGCGCGGAAATCAGCTGATCCATGATCCCGCAATTGCAACCGACGAACTGGTTCTCCGCCTCCTGGCCATTCAAAGCCAAGGCTACGCCATCCAGCGGCAGTTCATACAATGCCTGCATCACCTGGCCAACGGCCACTTCCAGTGAGGCGGAAGAGCTGAGGCCGGCGCCTTGCGGCACGTTGCCGGCGATCACCAGATCCGCGCCGCCAAAATTGGCGTTGCGTAATTGCAGGTGTTTGATCACGCCGCGGACGTAATCGGACCAAAGCTGGTCCGGGTGGCTGACGATTGGATCGTCGAGCGAGAACTGATCCAACTGGCCGTCGTAATCGGCCGCGATCACCCGGATCTGGCGATCGTCACGTCTGGCTCCGGCGATCACCGTTTGGTAATCAATGGCGCACGGCAACACGAAACCGTCGTTATAGTCGGTATGTTCGCCGATCAAATTCACTCGTCCAGGCGCTTGAATGGTCAGCGCGGGCGCGTAGCCAAAGCGTTGGGTGAAAATGGTGTGGGTATGATTTTTCAAACTCATTGTTTGGCTCCGGCTTCACGGTAATGAATGTCGTTAACGGCGCGCAGACGTTCTGCGGCCTGTTCTGCAGTCAGATCGCGCTGGGTTTCCGCCAGCATCTCGTAACCCACCATAAATTTACGCACCGTGGCGGAGCGCAGCAGTGGCGGATAGAAATGGGCGTGCAACTGCCAGTGACGATTATCCGCGTTATTGAAAGGTGCGCCGTGCCAGCCCATGGAATAGGGGAAAGAGCACTGGAACAGATTGTCGTAACGGCTGGTCAGTTTTTTCAGCGCTATGGCCAGGTCACTGCTCTGCGCGGCGCTCAGATCGGTAATGCGTTGCACTGCGGCCTTCGGCAGCAGCAGCGCTTCAAACGGCCAGGCGGCCCAGTAGGGCACCACGGCCAGCCAGTGTTCGGTTTCAACGATCGTACGGCTGCCGTCAGCGAGTTCACGCTGCACGTAATCCAGTAACAGAGGGGATTGGTGCTGTTGGAAATACTCGCGCTGCAGGCGATCTTCATGCTCGACTTCGTTCGGCAGGAAGCTATTGGCCCACACCTGCCCATGCGGGTGCGGGTTTGAGCAGCCCATGGCCGCCCCTTTGTTTTCAAATACCTGGACCCACGGATAGCTGCGCCCGAGATCGGCTGTTTGCTCTTGCCAGGTGGCAATCACCCGCTCCAGAGCCGCAAGCGTCAGTTCCGGCAGGGTTTTACTGTGATCGGGGGAGAAGCAGATGACCCGGCTGGTGCCGCGCGCGCTCTGGCAGCGCATGAGCGGATCCTGGTTTTCCGGTGCCTGCGGCGTATCTGTCATCAGCGCGGCGAAGTCATTGGTGAACACATAGGTGTCCTGATAATCCGGATTTTTATCGCCGGTAACGCGGGTATTGCCAGGGCAGAGGAAGCAGTCCGGATCGTGCTGCGGCAGCGTTTCCTGCTGCGCGGATTCCTGTTGACCCTGCCATGGGCGCTTGGCGCGGTGCGGCGATACCAATACCCATTGACCGGTCAGCGGGTTATAGCGGCGATGGGGATGATCGATGGGATTAAAATCCGTCATTGCGGTTCCTTTTCTTGTCCGGTGCGGCTGGGTGTAATCGCTTTCATCAAATCCTGGCGCACCCTTTACAGATTAAAATGGATAACGATGCGCAAAAAGATAGCATGCCCGACGGAGTAAAAAGGTGATCCAGAGCGAAAAATGGAATCGTTTACACTTGAGGCGACAAGAAGGAATGCTGGTAATACGGCAGAGGGGTTAGGGCAGAGAAAGCAGGACAACAAGTTGGATGATAGCGTTTTCATCCATAGCGCCGGCAGAGGGACTCCTGCCGGCTGAGAAGGTCAGGGATGTTGATACAGTGGATAAGTGAATAACAGCAGGTGCGTCAGATTAAGCCCGAAATGGAACAGGATCGGCACCCACAGGCGGCCGCTCCACATCCACGCCAGGCCGTAAATCAACCCGGCGAGCGTGGCGAAGGCTACCATCAGCATGCCACCGGCTAGGTGCGCGGCACCAAACACCAGTGCTGCGATTATCAATGCGGGCCAGGCGCCCAGCCACTGGCTGAGGCGTTGCTGCAGATAACCGCGAAACAGCGCTTCTTCCGCCATACAGACAAAAAACAGGTTGGCCATCACAAACGCCAGGATCCAGTCCGGTGCGTGCGGCTCAATCTTCAGACCACCGAGGGCTACGGCCACCAGCAGTAAGGCAGGCACTGCCAGTATCAGCGCGATCCAGCCGGTTTTACCGACGCTTTTACCGGTTTCAGCGGCAAACAACGTCGGCAGGCAGGCGAACAGCAGGAATGGCACCAGCGCTTTGTCGAAATTGTAATACATGGTGAACGGTGCGCTGAGCGGGCCGGGTTTCTCACCGTCGATCATCAACTGGTTATGGAACCCTGGTACCAGATGCAGGAATAGCGCCACGCAGCTTGCCACCACCAGCACTTCCAGCAGCACCGCCAGATTACGTTGGGCACGGAAATGGTGGCGCAGGCCCGCCAAAGCGGCAATGACCAACACATACACCAGACTCAGCGGGGTCAACACCCCGTGGTACATCCCCATGCCCGCTGATGCGGCCAGCACCAACCAGGCAATCAGCCGGTTAAATGGCAAAAAGAATAACGAAATCGAAAGTACGCCCCACATAACTCTATCCCTTTAAATATGCACACAGCGCTCAGTGCCTGTGCGGCGTGTGAGTATGGCGAAGTTGAACGCTATGACGAATAGTAACATAGAGAGGTTACAGCAAAGGTCCGGACAGTGATCTGACGTGAGTTTATTCGGCAACTGTCTGATTTACCCTTTCATCCAGGCCTGCGAGCGCATGATTTCCGCCAGGTTTTGCAAAATATCCAGGCTCTGTTGGTGTATCTCCTCGCTCGGCGCTGCGCACAAATCTTGCAATACGGTAACCTGAAAACCTGCGTCGTGAGCCTGTCGCGCGGTGCTTTCAATCGCCAGCGGGGTGCTGACGCCTCCCAGCAACAGGTGATGGCAACGATGCTGCTGCAACCAGGCTAACAAATTGTTACCGGCAAAAGCGGAAACGGCGTTCTTTTCGAACTGAACATCCACCGGCAACACCTGTAAAGCCTTGTCCCATTGGCAACCGGGGCTGCTCAAACGCAGAGCGCCGATCTGCTTCAGGTGGTTGAACAGCGGAGAGTGGGGCGGGATATCGTGATAATCGTCGGCAAACCCCACACGTACCCAAATCACTGGAATTTTGCGCACCCGTGCATAGGCCGCTGCGACATTGGTGTTGGCAATCAGATCATGCGCCGCCACCTGTTCATGGCAGTGATTCGCGCGCCCCTTGGGGCCAATCAGATCCTCGATCAGATCGATAATAATCAGTGCGGCGGACATAGCCTCTCCAAAAATGAATCCTTCATCCCTTTATGATAAAAGGCCCACTGCGATGTGCTGCGGAGGAAGTGTTGCCGGATATGTCATCGGATGAGTGGCTGGGCCACCCCTCCGAAGGATTATCCAGAATGTCAGGCAAGCTGCTCCTGCTGATAGCGGTAACCGTCACCGTCGGGCAAGAAGCTCAGGCGGTGGGTAATGCACTGTGGCGCGTCTTCCGCATGGTGGGAAACAAACAGCAATTGGGTGGCGCCCTGGCCGATCAGCACGTCGACAAAGCGGCGTACCAGTTGGCGATTGAGCGGATCCAGCCCCTGCAACGGTTCGTCGAGGATCAGCAACGCCGGATGCTTGACCAGCGCACGGGCGATCAACGCCAGCCGCTGCTGGCCCCAGGACAGGCTATGAAACGGCGTATCGCCGCGGGAACCGCCCAACCCCAACAGCGCCAGCCATTGGTCGGCCAATTGCTGCTGCCGGTCAGACACGGCCTGATAGATGCCGATGGAGTCGAAAAATCCGGACAAGATCACGTTGCGTACGCTTGAGCTGACACGGTAGTCCAGATGCAGGCTGCTGCTGACATAGCCGATATGGCGTTTGATATCCCAGATGGTTTCTCCGCTGCCGCGGCGGCGGCCGAACAGGGTAAGATCGTTGCTGTAACCTTGTGGATGATCGCCGGTGATCAGACTGAGCAGGGTGGATTTACCGGCACCGTTAGGACCGACGATCTGCCAGTGCTCACCGGGGTTAACCTGCCAGTCGAGATGATTAAGGATGGGGCGATCGTTGTAACTGACCACGCCGTCACGCAGCACGATTAACGGTTGATCCGTCGGCAAGGTGGTTTTCTGGGCCGGATCCTCGGTTTCCGGCAGCGCCAGGCCATCCAGATTCTCGCTGTGCGCCAATTGCGCCACCAGCGCGTCCGCCATCACCTGCTGGCGTGTGCCCTGGCTTGCGAGAGTGCAATCTGCCAGCACCCCCACCTGCCGGATAAAGTCCGGCACCTCGTCAAAACGGTTGAGCACCAGTACCAGGGTGTAGCCGTGCCCGGAGAGTTCGTTTAGCAGTGCGGCCAACTGGGCGCGGGAATTCACGTCGAGCCCGTCGAAGGGCTCATCCAGGATCAGCAAGTCGGGCTGCGGCATTAACGCCCGGCACAGCAGGGTTTTGCGCGTTTCGCCCGTGGAAAGGTACTTAAAACGGCGCGTCAGCAGTGCAGTGATGCCAAACTGCGCGGCCAGTTGCGCGCAGCGCTCCGGGTCTTTCACTTCTTCTTGAATGATTTCCGCCGCGGTGCGGCCGGTGTCTTCTTCGCCGGGGCTGAGCAGGTCGGTATTGTTGCGTTGCCATTCGTCGCTGACCAGTTTTTGCAATTGTTCGAAGGAGATGCGCACCTGGCGGCTGAAATCGCTGCGGCGCTCGCCACTCAGCAGCACCAACTCATTGGCCAGCGCGCGCGCCAGGGCGGATTTTCCGCTGCCGTTGGCGCCGACAAAAGCCCAACTGTCGCCAGACCGAATCTCCAGCGTGTCCAGCGTCAGGGTACGGGTATCGCTTAAGCGAAATGAACCTTGCGAAATGTGCATCAACGACATGACCTATTCCTTATACCCGTCGTATTTCAAGCCGCTGCGTGGCTGGCTGCGACTTGAAATCTATAGGATATTTTGTAGATATTTTGTTTAGAAATAGGCCCATTGGCGGGTGAAGTCAATCGGCAAAAACGCAACGTTACGTTGCGTTTAACACAACGTGGCGACAATCACCCGGTCGGCGTTAAACAGGGCGTGCACCGCGCTGCCGGGTTGCAATTTAAGCTGTTGCAGTTCCTGATTGGCCACCGTGGCGCACAGGATTTCGCCGCCCGCCAGCGTCACCAGCACTTCGCTGTGATCGGCGCCCGGCTGGATGCTGGCCACCACGCCCGCCAGCGCATTGTCCGCTGCCCCGATGAGGGCCGGATCGGTATTGAGCTTCACCCACGGCGCTTTAATCAGCGCCAACACTTCCTTGCCGGGGGCGAGCTGCAGCCGGTCGGCGCTCTGTTGGGTAAGCGCCGCGCTGAGGCGAGTTTCTCCATCGTTCAGTAAAATCTCCAGATGCTGCTGCACCTGCCGATGGTCGCGCTCGATGACGGTGCCGAAGAACTGATTACGCGCGCTGGTTTGCAGCGAAAAGCGGGAGATCGCCGCCAGCAGGCTGTCGAGCGGCAGATTGTCTTGCTGCAGTACGTCGAAGGCTTTTTGCTGGATTTGGCCCAGCAGATCGTACAATTGGATCAGCCGTTCACCGTAGTGGGTGATCTGAGCGCCGCCGCCGCCCTTGCCGCCGGTGGCGCGTTCCACCACCGTTTGCTCCGCCAGTTGGTTCATGTCGTTAATGGCATCCCAGGCGCTTTTATAGCTGATGCCCGCCAGTTTGGCGCCCTGGCTGATGGAGCCGGTATGCCGGACCTGCTTGAGCAGCGCGATGCGGCGTGGATCGGCGAACAGTTTCTGCTGGAGTTTTAGGGTAAGGAGGATTTCGGCCTGCATAACGTGTCCTGTCGGCTGCAAAAGCCTTATTGTCGCCGATTTACCGGCAAAGCGCCAAAATGGCACGTTTGGCCGGTTACAAATTTCACCCGATGTTTAAAATAACTCCGTTTTAGCCGCTATTTTGGTTTAAAATGGCGCTACGTAGCGGTGTTCATTACCGCTCAATGGGCAGTTAAGTGAGGCTACCATGTTGGAATTATTGAAAAGTTTGCTGTTCGCTGTGGTAATGGTGCCGGTGGTCATGGCGATCATTCTCGGCCTGATCTACGGTTTGGCGGAAGTGTTCAACATTTTCTCCAAAGTGGGCCGCTCGAAAGAAAACCGCACTCAGCACTGATCGTCACCCATCCCCCTCTCAATGCCCGCCGGCGCCGTTCGGCGGGTGTTTCTCAAGATATGTCTTCCCCTGCCGATAAACCGCATGACAAGTTTCCGCACAACGTTATATTATTTTTTATATAACGAAGGGCGATATTGCACATTAATTTGCGGAGAACACCATGAAACAGCAATGGACTAAATGGGTCGGCGGTATTGTATTGGCATCAGGTATGGTCATGCAGGCGTCTGCGGCAGAGAAAATTACCGTTTTTGCGGCGGCATCGCTGACTAACGCGCTGCAGGATATCGCGGCCCAGTATCAGAAAGGCAAGGATGTGCAGGTGGTTTCTTCATTCGCCTCGTCTTCTACGCTGGCACGCCAGATTGAGCAGGGCGCTCCGGCCGATCTGTTTATCTCCGCCGATCAGCAGTGGATGGACTACGCCATCGACAAACAGCAGATGGTCAAAGAGACGCGGTATACGCTGTTGGGCAACGAACTGGTACTGATCGCAGCCAAAGACGGCAAGCAGGATAAAATTACGCTTAACAAACAGACCGACTGGGCGAAGCTGTTGAACGGCGGCCGCCTGGCGGTGGGCGATCCGGACCACGTACCGGCGGGGATCTACGCCAAAGAAGCGTTGCAGAATCTCGGCGTTTGGGCCGCGTTGGAGCCTAAACTGGCGCGAGCCAACAACGTACGCAGTGCAATGGCGCTGGTGGAGCGCGGCGAAGCGCCGTTGGGCATTGTGTATGGCTCAGATGCGGTAGCCAGTGATAAAGTCAGCGTGGTGGGCGTCTTCCCGGAAGACAGCCACAAACCGGTTGAATACCCGATGGCAGTGGTTAAAGGCCATCAAACACCGGCCGTCAGCGCTTTTTATAACTACCTGAAAAGCCCGGAAGCGGCGGCTATTTTTCACCATTATGGATTCTCCCCGCGTAAATGATTCTGAGTGAGTACGAGTGGCAGGCCGTTGAACTGAGCCTGAAAGTGTCCGCCGTGGCGGTAGTTTGCAGCTTGCCTTTCGGCATTCTGATGGCCTGGATCCTGGTGCGTTGCCGTTTCCCCGGCAAATCGCTGCTGGACAGTCTTATCCACCTGCCGCTGGTGCTGCCGCCGGTGGTGGTCGGCTATATACTGCTGATCGCCATGGGGCGGCGCGGGGTGATTGGCGAATGGCTGTATGACTGGTTCGGTTTCAGTTTCAGCTTTAGCTGGCGCGGTGCGGCGTTGGCGTCCGCCGTGGTGGCGTTTCCGCTGATGGTGCGGGCCATCCGGCTGGCGCTGGAGGCGGTGGATACCCGCCTCGAACAGGCTGCCCGCACGCTGGGTGCCAATCCGTGGCGGGTGTTTTTCACCATTACGCTGCCGCTGTCGCTGCCTGGGGTCATCGTCGGTGTGGTGCTGGGTTTTGCCCGCTCGCTGGGGGAGTTCGGCGCCACCATTACCTTTGTATCCAATATTCCCGGCGAAACGCGCACCATTCCGCTGGCGATGTATACCCTGATTGAAACGCCGGGGGCGGAAGCCGCCGCCGCACGCCTGTGCGTGATTGCCATAGCGTTGTCGCTGGTTTCACTGATGGTTTCCGAGTGGCTGGCCCGCTGGGGCCGCAAACGGATGGGTATCTAAATGCTGGAGCTGGATTTTTCCCAACGCCTCGGCGATCTCGACCTCAACGTGCGTGCGGATCTGCCCGCTCAGGGCATTACCGCCATTTTTGGCCTGTCCGGCGCCGGTAAAACCTCATTAATCAACGCTATCGGCGGCCTGACGCGCATACAGCAAGGGCGTATAGCGCTCAATGGTCGCACGCTGGTGGATACTGCCAGCGGCCTCTGCCTGCCGCCGGAAAAACGCCGTATCGGCTACGTGTTTCAGGACGCGCGCCTGTTCCCGCATTACCGGGTGCGCGGCAACCTGCAATACGGCATGGCGGCCGGCATGCGCTCGCAGTTCGACAGCATCGTTGAACTGTTGGGCATTGGCCCCTTGCTCAACCGCCTGCCGTTGACCTTGTCCGGCGGTGAAAAACAACGAGTGGCGATTGGTCGCGCCTTGCTGACCGCCCCGGAACTGCTGTTGATGGACGAACCGCTGGCGTCGCTGGATCTGCCGCGCAAGCGCGAACTGCTGCCGTACCTGGAGCGGCTGGCGCAGGACGTCAATATCCCGATCCTCTACGTCAGCCACAGCATGGATGAAATCCTGCGTCTGGCGGAACAGGTGATGGTGCTGGATAACGGCCAGGTGCGGGCATTCGGCGGGCTGGAAGAGGTTTGGGCCAGCAGCGCGCTGCGCCCCTGGTTACAGCGAGAAGATCAAAGCAGCGTGTTGCGCGTCAGCGTGATCGAACATCACTCACGCTATGCCATGACCGCGCTGGCGCTGGGCGACCAACGCCTGTGGGTCAGCGGTGTCGATGCCCCATTGGGGGCGCAACTGCGTATCCGCATCAATGCCGCCGACGTTTCGCTGATCTTGCAGCCGCCGGTTAACAGCAGCATTCGCAACGTCTTGCCGGCCAAGGTGACCGAGTGTCTGGAAGTCGACGGGCAGGTGGAAGTGAAGCTGGCGGTGGGGGAAAGCGTGCTGTGGGCGCGCATTACGCCGTGGGCGCGTGACGAGCTGGCGATCCGGCCGGGGCAGTGGCTGTATGCGCAGGTGAAAAGCGTGTCGATCAGTCGCGAGGCGCGCTGAATACGGCCCTCCCGCAGGGGAGGGCGAAGGGGTTACTGGCCCAGCACCCGCGTGCGGATCACGTCGGCGATGCCTGGCTGCAGGTGATCGGCGATCACCAGATCGGCGCGCTGTTTGATAGCGTCATCGGCGTTGCCCATGGCTACGCCTAGGCCGGCGGCTTCCAGCATGCTGAGATCGTTGTAGTTATCCCCGAAGGCCACCACTTGATCCATGCTCAGCCCCTGAGACTCGACCCACTGTTGCAGGCGTTTGCCCTTGCTGTTGCCGCCTTTGGCGATATCTACCTGATCGTGCCATGACCATTCACACGCCAGCCCCAGCTCTTTTTCCACCGTTTCGGCGAAGCTGCGCAGCGCGGGAATATCGTCGTGCGAGGTCGCGAACTTCCAGATCGACTGCACCTTGTCCACCGCCTGAACCAGACTGTTGACGTGAAGCAGCGTCGGGCGTTGCGCCGGGGGCAGGGTTTCCGCCCAGGCCAGCGAGCGGGTGATGTGGCCGCTGGTATCCTGATACAGCATGGCGTCGTCCACATACATCAGGCCGTGAATGCCGCTTTGTTTCAGCATTTGCAGCACCAACCTGGCCTGCTCTTTTGGCAGCGGATCGGCAGCCAACACCTTTTTCTGCTGGAAGTCATACAGATAGGTGCCGTTGCAGCAGATCGCCGGCGTGTCTATTTCCAGCGCCTGATAGAACGGGTGGATCGCCACGTGATGGCGACCGGTGGCCACCACCACTTTGATACCGGCGGCGCGTGCTTCAGCCAGGGCCGCCAGCGATTGCGGCAAAATGCGTTTTTGGTTGTCCAGCAGGGTGCCGTCCAGATCGAGGGCAATGACGCGGTAGCTCATAGGGATCTCATTATCGTTAGCAACAAAACTAACCTGATGGTACACCGGATAAGCGATGGATAAAACTGCACAGATTTCATCTGCAATCCGGGGTTGTTATGTCACCGATGTGAGGTAAGCTAGGGGAAACCGACAAACCTGAAACCGGTTTCTCTTTTACTCTCTTCAAGGAGAACACATGAAGCAAATCGTTTATGTCGCCAGCCCGGAAAGCCAGCAAATCCACGTGTGGCAGTTAAATGACACCGGCGCACTGGTGCTGCTGCAGACCGTCGACGTACCGGGCCAGGTACAGCCGATGGTGATCCACCCGGATAAAACGCACCTGTACGTTGGCGTGCGCCCGGCTTTCGGGATCGTCAGCTACCGCATTGAGGCGGACGGTAAACTGCAACAGGCCGGCATGGCGCCGCTGCCGGGCAGCCCAACCCATATTTCCACCGATTTGCAGGGCCGCTATCTGTTCTCCGCGTCCTACAGCGGCAACTGCACCAGCGTCAGCCCGATCGGCCATGACGGTGTGGTAGTCGCGGCCCTTCAGCAGGTCGACGGTTTAACCGCACCGCACTCGGCCAATATCGACCCGACCAATCAGCTGCTGTTGGTACCTTGCCTGAAAGAAGATCGCATCCGCCTGTTCAACCTGAGTCTGGAAGGCAAACTGACGCCGCACGCGCAGGACGCGGTGGCTACCGCAACCGGTGCAGGCCCACGTCATATGGCGTTCCACCACAATGACAACTATGCCTACTGCGTGAACGAGCTGGACGGCACGGTAGACGTGTTCGTCATCACTGAAAACGGCAGCAAATACACCCTGACGCAGACGGTGAATATCATGCCGGACGATTTCGACGGCACCCGCTGGGCGGCAGATATCCACATCACACCGAATGGCCGCTTCCTGTACACCAGCGACCGCACCGCCAGCATTCTGACGATTTTCAGAGTGTCCGAAGACGGCAGCACCCTGTCGCCGGTCGGCCATCATCCGACCGAAGAGCAGCCACGCGGTTTCAACATCGACCACAGCGGCCGCTTCGTGATTGCAGCAGGTCAGAAATCCGATCATATCGGAGTCTATGAAATCGATCAGACCAACGGCAAACTGACCACGTTGGCAAGGTACCCAGTGGGTAAAGGCCCGATGTGGGTAAGCGTGTTAGCGAAGTAAATGATACCCGTCGTCTTTCAAGCTGCAGCGTTGTTACCTGCACTCTGTTATTCGGCCCATCCGTGGGCCGAACCCCTTCGGGGCCGCTGCAAGCCGCGTTCAAATCTGCTCCCGGCAGATTTGTCACCCCAGTCACTTACTTGAGTAAGCTCCGGGGATGAGCGAGCTTGGCGCCTAGCTGCAACTTGAAATCCATAGGGTATGAATTATTGGAAAGTAGGCTCGAAAGAGCCTTTTATTTGCCAAAAAATCAGTTGTACTTCACCGTCAGCGTAGCGCTGCCGAGGCTATGGAAGTGCACGTTAAAACCAACCAGTGCGCCGCTGGAGCCTTCATCCACCTCAATGGTTTCTACATCCAACGCATGCACGGTGAAGTGATAGCGGTGGCTTTCGCCCTGCGGTGGGGCCGCGCCGCCGTAGCCGGCTGAACCAAAATCGGTGCGGGTCTGGATAGCGCCGGCCGGCAAACCGCTTTTGCCTGAGCCTGCGCCCTGCGGCAGTTCACGCGTCTGCACCGGGATGTTGGCCACTACCCAGTGCCACCAGCCGGAGCCGGTCGGGGCATCGGGATCGTACACCGAAATCACGAAACTCTTGGTGCCTTCCGGCACGCCATCCCAGGCCAGATGCGGCGACAGGTTCTCGCCCTGATAGCCCATGCCATTAAAGACCTGGCGCTCCGGCATTTTCGCGCCGTCTTGCAGATCGTTGCTGTACAAACGAAAGCTCATAATGACTCCATGGGTCGGTAAAAGCTGAATGCCTAAGCTAGACCTTTTTGGCGCGATAACACAAGCGTCATTGCATCTCGCCAGTGGCCTCACCTATGAGTTACCATCCTTAACGCCGAAGCTACATAAGCGACATCAATAATTCACAGATCGATAAAAGTAATCATGATTTCATTCAAAAAACGCACGCCGAGGTTTGGTTGGCTGCGCCGCTGGGCCAAGGGCATCAAGCGCGACATTTATGCGCTGTGGCTGGCGGCCCGCGATCGGCGCACTCCCTGGTACGCCAAACTGGTTGCCCTGCTGGTGGCCGGCTATGCGGTGTCGCCTATCGATTTGATCCCGGATTTTATTCCGGTGCTGGGCTATCTGGACGACGTGATCATCGTGCCGTTGGGCATCATGCTGGCGGTGCGCCTGATCCCCCAACCGCTGATGGCGGAACTGCGGGAGAAGGCGCAACGGCGTATCGATAATCCCACCGGCCGCATGGCGGCGGTGATGATCATTTTATTGTGGGTGCTGTGTCTGGTGTTACTGGCCCGCTATCTGGACCAGCATTGGTAGGCCGTTAGCTCGCCGCTGCGGCCACGGCCGCGGTCAACCGGCTGAGCTGATCGGGCTGAATGATGTAAGGCGGCATCAGATAAATCAGCTTGCCGAATGGCCGGATCCACACCCCGCGCTCCACGAACCCGCGCTGCAACTGTGCCACGTTCACAGGTTCGCGCATTTCCACCACGCCAATCGCCCCCAGTACTCGCACATCCGCCACTTTTGGCAGAGACAGGAGCGGCAATAGCTGCTGTTTTAGCTGAGTTTCGATGGTGGCGACCTGCTGCTGCCAATGGTTTTCCGCCAACAGCGACAGGCTGGCTTCGGCCACCGCGCAGGCCAGCGGGTTACCCATAAAGGTCGGCCCGTGCATAAAGCAACCTGCCGCACCGTTGCTGATGGTTTCCGCCACGTGGCGGGTGGTCAGGGTAGCCGACAGCGTCATATACCCGCCGGTCAGCGCCTTGCCCAGGCAGAGAATATCCGGTACCACCTCCGCGTGCTCACAGGCAAACAGCTTGCCGGTGCGGCCAAAACCGGTGGCGATTTCATCGGCAATCAGCAGTATCTGATGCTGGTCGCACAGCTCGCGCACCCGTTTGAGGTAGGTGGGGTGGTAAATGCGCATTCCTCCTGCGCCTTGCACCACCGGCTCCAGAATCACTGCGGCGATCTCCCCGGCGTGCTGTTCCAGCAGTGCGGCGAACGGCGCAATGTCGTTTTCATTCCAGGGTTCATCAAAACGGCACTGCGGCGCAGTGGCGAACAGGTGCGGCGCGAGATAGCCCTGATACAGACTGTGCATCGAGTTGTCCGGATCGCACACCGACATCGCGCCGAAGGTATCGCCGTGATAGCCGTGACGCAGGGTCAGAATGCGCTGCCGCCGCTCCCCACGCGCCTGCCAGTATTGCAGCGCCATCTTCAGCGCCACTTCGACGGCCACCGAACCGGAATCCGCCAGAAAAACGCATTGCAGCGCCTCCGGCGTCATCTCCACCAGCCTGCGGCACAGCGCGATAGCGGCAGGATGGGTGATGCCGCCGAACATCACGTGCGACATTTTTTCCAGTTGCCGGGTGGCGGCCAGGTTCAACTGCGGATGGTTATAGCCGTGGATCGCCGCCCACCAGGAAGACATGCCGTCTACCAGGCGCCGGCCGTCGGCCAATTGCAGCTCGACGCCGCTGGCGGCCTCTACCGGATAGCAGGGCAATGGATGGCTCATGGAGGTGTACGGGTGCCAGATATGGCGCTGGTCGAATTCAAGGTCGGAGGCGCTGATAGACATGCTTGTAAACCAAATCATATTCGTAATGGTTGACAGTATATCCACAATATCTACACTGACGACACTTTTTTCATTTTTGGAGACGCCGTGATGGCCGATCGCATTCACTGGACAGTGGGTCTTGCCCAGACCCTGTTTGATAAACCGTTACTTGAGCTGTTGTTTGAAGCCCAGACCGTTCACCGTCAGCATTTTGATCCGCGTCAGGTGCAGGTGAGCACGCTGTTATCAATCAAAACCGGCGCCTGTCCGGAAGATTGCAAATACTGCCCGCAAAGTTCGCGCTACAAAACCGGTCTTGAGACGGAGCGGCTGATGCAGGTGGAACAGGTACTGGAATCGGCGCGCAAGGCCAAAGCGAATGGATCGACCCGCTTCTGCATGGGGGCGGCGTGGAAGAACCCGCACGAGCGCGATATGCCCTATCTGCAACAGATGGTGCAGGGGGTGAAGGCGATGGGCATGGAAACCTGCATGACGCTGGGTACGCTTGACCACACCCAGGCCGAACGGCTGGCGGACGCCGGGCTGGATTATTACAACCACAACCTGGACACCTCGCCGGAGTTTTACGGCAACATCATCACTACCCGCAGCTATCAGGAACGTCTGGACACGCTGGACAAGGTGCGTGGGGCGGGCATTAAAGTCTGTTCCGGCGGCATCGTCGGGCTGGGTGAGACGGTGCGTGACCGCGCGGGGCTGCTGGTGCAGCTGGCTAACCTGCCGACACCGCCGGAGAGCGTGCCGATCAACATGCTGGTGAAGGTAAAAGGCACGCCGTTGGCGGATAACGATGACGTCGATCCGTTCGATTTCATTCGCACCATCGCGGTGGCGCGCATCATGATGCCGGCTTCCTACGTCCGCCTTTCCGCCGGTCGCGAACAAATGAACGAGCAAACTCAGGCGATGTGCTTTATGGCCGGCGCCAACTCCATCTTCTACGGCTGCAAACTGCTGACCACGCCAAATCCGGAAGAAGACAAAGATCTGCAACTGTTCCGCAAGCTGGGCCTCAACCCGCAGCAGACCGAAACCGAGCACGGCGACAACCAGCAGCAACAGGTACTGGCGGAGCAGCTGCTGCATGCCGATACCGCTGAGTTTTACAACGCGGCGCTGTAATGAGCTGGCAACAACGTATTGAACAGGCGCTGGAGGAGCGGCAGCAGAATGCCGCTTACCGTCATCGCCAGGTGAACCAGGGCGGCAATGGCCGCCATATTCAGCTGGGCGGCGAGCGCTACCTGAATTTTTCCGGCAACGACTATCTTGGCCTGAGCCAGGATCCGCAGGTGATCGCCGCCTGGCAGCAGGGCGCCCAGCAGTATGGCGTCGGCAGCGGCGGCTCCGGGCACGTCACCGGGTTCTGTGCGGCGCATCAGGCGCTGGAACAGCAACTGGCGGAGTGGCTCGGCTACCCGCGTGCGCTGCTGTTTATCTCCGGCTATGCCGCCAATCAGGCATTGCTGGCGGCGCTGATGCAGGCGGACGATCGCATATTGGCGGACCGGCTCAGCCACGCGTCGCTGCTGGAGGCGGCCGCCCATTCACCGGCCCAGCTGCGTCGTTTTCGCCACAATCAGCCGCAGGCGCTGGCCGGTTTGCTGGCAAAATCCTGTGGTGGCCAGATGCTGGCGGTGACCGAAGGGGTGTTCAGCATGGACGGCGACAGCGCACCGCTGGCAGAGCTGCATCGCCTGACCCAAGCGGCGGGTGCCTGGCTGATGGTCGATGACGCGCACGGCATCGGCGTTCACGGCGAACAAGGGCGCGGCAGTTGCTGGCAGCAGGGCGTGCGGCCCGAACTGCTGGTGGTCACCTTTGGTAAAGCCTTTGGCGTCAGCGGCGCGGCCGTGCTGTGCGACGAAGCCACGGCGGAATACCTGCTGCAGTTTGCCCGCCATTTGATTTACAGCACCGCGATGCCGCCGGCGCAGGCTTGCGCCTTGCAGACGGCGTTGCACCGCATCCAGCAGGGTGACGAATTACGCGCCCGGCTGCAGGACAATATTCAGCGCTTCCGGCAAGGTGCGGCCCAGTTGCCATTAGCCTTGACGGCGTCGGTGACCGCCATTCAGCCGCTGCTGGTGGGCGACAACCAGCGTGCGCTCGATCTGGCGCAGCAGCTGCGTGGCCAGGGATTGTGGGTGAGCGCCATTCGCCCGCCAACGGTGCCACCGGGCGGCGCGCGCCTTCGCATTACCCTGACGGCGGCGCATCAGCCGCAGGATATCGATCGCCTGTTGGAGGTATTGCATGACGTCAGCCTTTGAGCCGGTCAACAAGCAGGCGGTAGCCTCGGCCTTCAGCCGTGCGGCGGGCAGTTATGATTCGGCGGCGGTACTGCAACGTGACGTCGGTGAGCGCTTGCTGGGGATGGGGGCGGAGCATCGGGGCGAACAGTTGCTCGACGCAGGCTGCGGCACCGGGCACTTCAGCCGCCGCTGGCGCGAATTGGGGAAACAGGTCACCGCGCTCGATCTGGCGCCGGGCATGCTGGCATTCGCCCGCCAGCAGCAGGCTGCGGACCATTATCTGCTGGGGGATATCGAAAATGTGCCGCTGCCTGCGGCCGCGGTGGATATCTGTTTCAGCAGCCTGGTGGTGCAATGGTGCAGCGATTTACCGCGCGCTTTGGCGGAGTTGTACCGGGTAACCCGGCCAGGTGGCGTGATTTTGTTTTCTACGCTGGCAGAAGGCTCGCTGGCGGAGCTGGGCGACGCCTGGCAGCAGGTAGACGGCGAGCGTCACGTGAACGACTTTCTGCCGTTAGCGCAGATCGACGCGGCCTGCGCCGGCTATCGCCACCGTCTGGAGACGGAGCGACAAACCTTGAACTACCCGGACGTGATGGCGCTGATGCGATCGCTCAAGGGGATCGGCGCCACCCATTTGCATCAGGGGCGCGAAGCCGGTTTGCTGTCCCGTCGGCGGCTTGCCGCTTTACAGGCTGCCTATCCACGCCGGGGCGGGCAATTCCCGCTCAGCTATCATCTGGTTTATGGAGTGATTTATCGTGATTAAGCGTTGGTTCGTCACCGGCACCGATACCGAGGTGGGTAAAACCGTGGCCAGCAGCGCCTTGTTGCAGGCGGCCAATTTGGCGGGTTATCGCACGGCCGGTTACAAGCCGGTTGCCTCCGGCAGTGACATGACGGCCGAGGGACTGCGCAATGGCGACGCGCTGGCATTACAGGCCAACAGCGCCGTGGCGCTGAGCTACGCGGAGGTGAATCCTTATGTGTTTGCCGAACCGACGTCGCCGCACATTGTCAGTGCCGACGAAGGGCGGCCAATCGAGCTGGCCCAGCTTTCCGCCGGCCTGCGCCACCTGGAGCAAAGGGCCGACTGGCTGTTGGTCGAGGGGGCAGGCGGTTGGTTTACGCCGCTTTCCGAGCAGCATACCTTCGCCGACTGGGTACAGCAGGAGCAACTGCCGGTGATCTTGGTGGTGGGGATCAAACTGGGTTGCATTAATCATGCCGTGTTGACCGCGCAGGCGATCCAGCAGGCGGGGTTGCAGCTTGCCGGGTGGATTGCCAACGACGTGACTGCACCGGGCCGCCGTCATCAGGAATATTTGGCTACGCTGCGCCGTATGCTGCCTGCGCCATTGCTGGGGGAGATCCCGCATCTGCCGCAACCTGAGCGGCAGGCGCTGGGGACGTATCTGGATTTGAACGTTTTATCCCACTGATCGTCGAGTCGTCCGTCCACGGCATTTACCGTGGACGGAGATAATGTGACTTGTCGTTTTCACATGGCAGTAACGCAGGCATTATCGAAGTACAGAACGCCATTTTTCGCTAAAGCGTACAAATTGAAAGACAGGATGACGTGGGTCGCCCAAACCGGCACTTTGCGTCTGTTGCTGTTGAAACGGTACTCTTTGAACTGAGCATAATCATTGGCGTTTAGGGTGCCATCCCAGGCGGCGGCATCAGATTTGGCGATGATCGACACACCGTTGCTTTCGATCTCCTGAATGCAGGCATAGCGCAGTGTGGCAAATAAATTGCCGGACCCGCCATTCAGCGCTTTCAGAGTAAAGCAGGCGCCCAACTGTTCATATTGCGATACCGGAACAACCACCCTCAGACCGGCGTTGGTATTGGTATTGCCCAATTTGGTCACTTTTAACGCATTGCTGCCGTTAACGCCCGTACCGGCTTCAATGGCGAGGGTAATGGCATCCGAGGTAAAAGGATCGCTGACGTTACCGCCGGAAACCTCCCAACCGAAGGGTTTGGTGCTGAATGCGAAACTGCCGTCCTTGATTTTATTATTATTCGCGGTAGTTAAAGTTTGAAGGCCTTTACCTCCGCCGCCGCCATCGAGCCGGCTGTTATTAATCACAAAGTCGCCAGTGCCGCCGAAATAACGCCCTGTCGCGGTTCTGACACCATAAAATTTAACGTTTTCGACGATAATTCCACTGCTGCCCGCTTCGGCAAAAAAACAGTAATCTTTGGTCAGAGGGCCTTCCAGCGTAATAATCTCGCCTCCCTGAATAAGCAATGAGGCATTTTGGTTGGCGCTACAACGGAAGGGGAAGTCAGTGAGTGGGCTATTTTCATTATTGAACTCGATATGGCAACCGTGCAGTTCGACGCTCCCTGCCTGCACATTTACAATAGCACCAGCGTAATCTATTGATGTACCGAAGAAACGAAAAGCGCCGTTCGGGTTCTGGTTGCCGATGGCCAGCCCTTGCGAGTTACCGAGAGTGCCGCCAAAGAAGTTAATGCCCTCACCAAAGTTTTTAGCACCGGATTCAGCAGAGGGCATGTGCACGCATTCATGACAGCGGATGATCTCACAGGCATAGTGATGTCCAATATAGGCGTTGGAGCCAAAATACATACCGTAATAAAAACCGGAGATATACACGTTATTAACGGAAAAATTCCCCAGCAGGCCTCCCTGCAAGTTTCCCTGAGGATCTTTTTTTTCCGGTGAATCAAACAAGATCCCGTCAATAAAGTTGTATTCGACTTTTTCTTCATCGGTCACAGTAGGCTGTGTGGGTTTTTTCTTTGCACCAATCCCTTTGACGGTAAAGTTTTTTAAGATTGGTGCTGGTCGAATTGGGACGCCATTATCCAATGCGAGGGACGTTGCGTAGCAACGCATAAAGTAGTTGTGATCGCTTTCAGTACCACTTGGAATATTAGTGGTTATTTTTACGCCATTGCCGTCGATATAAACGAAACCCACGTCGATATCGGTCTTGGGCGCGACCCATTCCTCAAAGGGCGCAGTGAATTTGACGATTGCCGGTCTTTTTAATGTGTCTTTAATGAAGGTTTGCGCTTTGATCAGCTCATCGCGTGACTTGACGTAAATCCCCCCGATATCGAGACGTTCTTTTAGGGTCCAGATCTTCGTGTTCAGATCGCTATATTGAATAAACGCTGCGTCGTTATCAGCCATTGTCCACTCCTCAGTAAGGTCAATCAGGTATGAAAGCCCGTTGAGTATGGAAGGCGTGTTGACTCATTCACAGCAACGCGGGCTCTGCCTTGGCTGATACAACACAGGAGCAGAGAAAGGGGATTTACCGGCTCGAACGAGAGCAGGGGCGCAATACTCCGCGCCCCGCCAGTTACACTGCCAGATAGGCATTGATCAAATCCTCGTCCAACTGCTCCAGCGTGCCGTTCGCCACACTGCGGCCCTGATCCATCAGGCAAAAGCGATCCGCCACGCGGCGGACAAACGGCAATTTGTGTTCCACCAGCAGGATCGTCATGCCCAGCTCGCGGTTCAGCTTGCGGATCGCATTACCGATATCGGCGGCGATCGAAGGCTGTACTCCACTGGTCGGCTCGTCGAGGATCAGCAGCTCCGGCTCCAGCACCAGCGCACGGCCAATCGCCAGTTGCTGCTGCTCGCCATCGCACAAATCACCGGCCCGGCGGCTGCGCATTTCCCGCAGGTTGGGGAACAGGCTGTAAATGAGAGGCGGAATGCGGCGGGTTTTGTCCCGGCCGGCCATCAGCGCCACCTGCAGGTTCTCTTCCACGCTGAGCTGCGAGAAGATTTGCCGCCCTTGCGGCACGTAGCTGATGCCCAGCGCCGCCCGGTTTTCCATCGGCTGCTGCAGCAGATTTTGCGGGGGTTCGTCCGCCAACTGCCAGGTCATGCTGCCGCTGACGACCGGCAAATGCCCCATGATGCAGTTGACCAACGTGGTTTTACCCACGCCGTTACGACCGATAAGCACCGTGCACTGGCCGCGCGGCAACTCCAGGTTAATATCCCACAGGGTATGATTTTGCCCGTAGAACTGGTTCACTGACCTTAAACTCAACATCCGACACTCTCCTCAAAGACCTGTATTCCACTCGTGGATGTGTGCCCAAATGGGCACAGGCGTAACACGTTTCTGTTAAAAACCGCACCGATCTCACCGGCCGGCATCAGCGCAGGAACGGCCATCAAACGTCTACTTCCCTGCGTTATCCACTCCTTCCTGCTTAAGCCGCCTTGGCGGTTTCTTTCCCGAGTGTCTTAATGTCCAGAACAAAATGCTGCATGCCTACCTTTAACGAGGTAGTTACGGTTCAGGAAAAATAAACGATTTGCAGGCAAAAATGGTTGTTAATGCCAATTTATCAGCGTGTATTCGCTTTTATCGTGCCATTGACAGTTATTTAACCCCAGGCTGGCGCTGACCGAAGAGCAGCGAATCCTGCCGTAGCGACACGGATATTTCACCTGGTCGCACTTTTGCCGTTAAACGATATTGCAACTCTCAGGCCAACTTTTACAATTGGAAAAAAAAGGGGAATGTTATTGTCTTGTTAACCGTTTGGCAGGCGTAGACTGGTCCGGTGGCCCGGCCAAAAATGCGGTGGAAAGTTAACGCGGACGATTTTTGCACTGTTGCAGTGCTGTGAGGAAAAGTGATGGTGCAAACTATTTCGCCGGTTGCGGCAAGATGCAGCACATGAGCGCAAAAATGGGATAAATGTGTTTTTGGCAATGGGGATGCTTAGCATTAATCGGCATAAACAAAGCGAATTTTTTGTGAAAAAATAACTAAAAAAGCCGTTTCGGTGAGGTGAAACGGCAAAAAGCGTTCTTTCTGCAACTCCCGTCACGGGCGGGGCGGTGGGAGTTATCCACTATTCCTGTGGATAACCTTGTGCATTAGATTTAGAAAAGCGGTTTAAAGCGAGAGCGGGCGCGGGTTCTGTTCGCGTTGGCCGCATTCTCATCTTTTTATTAAATATGTTTAATATCAATAAATTAACTAAAATCAAGCCACGAAGGTATTGATGATGTGGCTATGTATGATTTTTCGCCGCAGTGCTATCAATAAGTTAATTTTTGACGGATTTTGGGGATAAATCAGTTATTGACAATAAAAATGTCACGCGACTGTAACCCTGTCGGTGCATCCACGCCCCGCCGATGCGCATTAGGCAGCGCTTTGCCATTGCGCGTCGGCACCAGGGTCAATGGCGGGCTACGCCATCTTGAGCAACGAATCGCTTGAAGCTGGTTTTATATCCAGTATCATAGGCACTGGCGAAAATCGCCGGGGCTTTCCATAATTAGGGGCCATTCGTCGAGCATCCGCTCCATGGCCGCCTGAGCGCGCGCATCTCCACAGGGTAGCCGAGTCAATGAGTAAAATTTTCAAACTGCATTCCGATTTCAAACCGGCCGGCGATCAGCCGGAAGCCATTCGCAAGCTTGAAGAGGGCCTGGAAGACGGCCTGGCGCATCAAACGCTGTTGGGCGTTACCGGTTCGGGCAAGACATTTACCATCGCCAACGTCATCGCCGATCTAAACCGGCCGACCATGGTGCTGGCGCCAAACAAGACGCTGGCGGCGCAGCTGTATGGCGAGATGAAAGAGTTCTTCCCCGAGAATGCGGTTGAGTATTTTGTCTCGTACTACGACTACTACCAGCCGGAAGCCTATGTTCCCAGCTCCGATACCTTTATTGAAAAAGACTCCGCGGTGAACGAGCACATCGAACAGATGCGCCTTTCAGCCACCAAAGCGCTGCTGGAACGCCGCGACGTGGTGGTGGTGGCATCGGTGTCGGCAATCTACGGTCTGGGCGATCCGGAGCTGTATCTGAAGATGATGCTGCACCTGACCAAGGGCATGATCATCGATCAACGTTCGATCCTGCGGCGTTTGACGGAGCTGCAATATTCCCGCAACGATCAGGCTTTCCAGCGCGCCACCTTCCGCGTGCGCGGCGAGGTGATCGACATCTTCCCGGCAGAGTCGGACGAACTGGCGCTACGCATCGAGCTGTTTGATGAAGAAGTCGAACGGCTGTCGCTATTCGATCCGCTGACCGGCCAGATCGAGCAGGTGGTGCAGCGCTTCACCATTTACCCGAAGTCGCACTACGTGACGCCGCGCGAGCGGATCCTGCAGGCGATGGAAGAGATCAAGGTGGATCTGGCCGAGCGGCGCAAGGTGCTGCTGGCCAACAACAAGCTGCTGGAAGAACAGCGCCTGACGCAGCGTACCCAGTTTGATCTGGAGATGATGAACGAGCTGGGCTACTGCTCCGGCATTGAAAACTATTCGCGCTATTTGTCCGGGCGCAGCGAGGGCGAGCCGCCACCTACGCTGTTTGACTACTTGCCGGCGGATGGCCTGCTGGTGGTCGATGAATCGCACGTCACCATTCCGCAAATCGGCGGTATGTACAAAGGTGACCGCTCGCGCAAGGAAACGCTGGTGGAATACGGTTTCCGCCTGCCGTCGGCGCTGGATAACCGCCCGATGCGTTTTGAAGAGTTCGAAGCGCTGGCGCCGCAGACTATCTATGTGTCCGCCACGCCGGGCAAATATGAGCTGGAGAAATCCGGCGACGACATTATTGATCAGGTCGTGCGGCCTACCGGGCTGCTGGATCCGATAGTGGAAGTGCGGCCGGTCACCACCCAGGTGGACGACCTGCTTTCCGAGATCCGCAAGCGGGTGGCGGTCAAGGAACGCGTGTTGGTGACCACCCTGACCAAGCGCATGGCGGAAGATTTGACCGAATACCTGGAAGAGCACGGCGAGCGCGTGCGCTATCTGCACTCGGACATCGATACCGTAGAACGCGTCGAAATCATTCGTGACCTGCGTCTGGGCGAGTTTGACGTGCTGGTGGGCATCAACCTGTTGCGTGAAGGGCTGGACATGCCTGAGGTGTCGCTGGTGGCGATTCTGGACGCAGACAAGGAAGGTTTCCTGCGTTCCGAACGCTCCCTGATCCAGACCATCGGGCGCGCGGCGCGTAATCTCAACGGCAAGGCAATCCTCTACGGCGACAGAATTACCGACTCGATGGCCAGGGCGATTGGCGAGACCGAACGCCGCCGCGTCAAGCAGCAGGCGTTCAACGAAGAAAACGGCATTGTGCCTAAAGGCCTGAACAAGAAAGTGTCCGATATCCTGCAGTTGGGCCAGCCGGGCAACCGCAGCAAGGGCCGAGGGAAGGGCAAGGCCGTGGAAAGCGCCGCCCAGTATCAGCACCTGACGCCAAAAGCGCTGGATCAGAAAATCCGCGAGCTGGAAGCGCAGATGTATACCCACGCGCAGAATCTGGAGTTCGAGCAGGCTGCCGGTTTGCGTGACGAAATCCACCAGTTGCGCGAGCAGTTTATCGCCATTTCGTGAGCCGTTGGGGGCCGTATTCGGTGCCCGCATCCATCGGGGCGAATTTCTTCGCCCCTGAGGTGATATGAACGCGGCAGTTTGAAAGACGAAGGGGATAAATTTCTTGTCGCCTACGCCAAAGCTGATTATGGTGTGCGGCCAATTGATTAACGCGAGCCAAAGACCATGACCGAACACCAGTCCAAAGACCCGTTACACGGTGTCACTCTGGAACAACTTTTAACTAAGCTGGTGGAGAGCTATGGCTGGTCAGGGCTGGCCGAACGCATTCGCATCAACTGCTTCAGCAGCGATCCCAGCATCAAGTCCAGCTTGAAGTTTTTGCGCCGCACGCCTTGGGCGCGCAAGCAGGTGGAAGATCTCTATATCGATATGGTCAACAGTGCCGCCAGCGACAACCCGTGGCTGCGTGGGCGCGATTAACCGACCACGATTAACTCAGGCGCGAGTACCCAATTCTATCAGCGCCTGATCCAGCGCCTGGCGCAGCAGCTGGCGATCGTGGCGGTATGGAATATCGGCGGCTTCCAGCGGTTGCTGAATCACTACGCGATCCTGCACCGCACCGGTATCCGCCGCCGGGCCGACAATCAGCGCATCAATCATCTTGCGGCCAATCCGCTCTTCCATCAGCTCCAGCTTGTCCTTCAGCGACAATGCCGCCGCCGCGACGCTCAGTTCGCGCCCCAGATTGCCGATGTAAATCATATTGGCGCTGCTGCGACGCAGAGCCTGGGTGAGGTCGTCCAACAGTAACAACGGCATCAGGCTGGTGAGAAAACTGCCCGGCCCAATCAGGATCACGTCGGCCTGCGCGATGGCGTCCAGCGCCTCACGCGTGGCATGGACGTGCGGCGACAGCATCAGCTCCTGCGGCATATGGGTGAGCTGGTCGATATTCACCTCACCGTAAACCTGGTGGCCTTCGTGATCGTGCGCCATCAGATCCACCGGCTGTTCGGACATTGGGATCAGCGCCGCGTCCACTTTCAGCAGGCTGCGTACCAGATTGATCGCTTCCAACGGGCGTACGCTGAGGTGATCCAACGCTTTCAGCATCAGGTTGCCGAGATTATGCCCCGACAGCTCGCCGTTGCCACTGAAGCGGTATTCGAACATCGCGGAGGCGACGCTCGGTTCGGTAATCAGTTGATTGAGACAGTTGCGGGTATCGCCCCAGGCAATGCCGCCTTCCGAGCGGCGGATGCGACCGGTGGAACCGCCATTATCGGTGGTGGTAACAATGCCGGTTAAACGGGAGCCTAAAGACGACAGGGAAGACATCACGCGACCAAGACCGTGGCCGCCACCTAATGCCACCACCCGATCGAGATCGGCCAGGGTACGATTACGCATAAATTTCCTTACAAAGGGGCTGAAACTGCCCGCATAAAGTAGCGGATTTGGCGTAAAAACGCGAAAAAGAGTGTCATTTGCGTGATTCTGGTCAATTCACCTGCGCAAGGGGCGTTTATCATGGTTAACCAGACTCGCAGACACGTAAAAACGCTGTATACACAATTATATAGCGAAATTGCGCGTTGGCTATCGCGTTTATTTAGCGCTAGTATTCTGGTGAAAACCACGGTTTCGTTCCGGCTATTCAAGCAGCGGGAACTGAGACCAAAACTCCTAGCCTCTGGGCCTACGTTGTTCCTGCGAACAATATGGCGCTTGGGCCGTGGCGAAGTCAGCCACCAGGGTGCAGAGTGGAAACGCTCGCATCTCCCGACTTTGGAAAGGTGTTATGGTGCCGCAACTTATTGATGCTTATGAGCGTAAGTTCTATTACTTGCGCCTGTCGATCACCGACGTGTGTAACTTTCGTTGCACCTACTGTTTGCCTGACGGTTACCAACCTAACGGCAGCCCGAAAACCTTCCTGTCGCTGGATGAGATCCGGCGTGTCAGCCGTGCATTCGCCGAACTGGGCACTGAAAAGGTCCGCCTTACCGGCGGTGAACCTTCGTTGCGTCGCGATTTTACCGAGATCATTGCCGCCGTGCGTGAAAACCCGGCCATCCGAACGCTGGCGGTCACCACCAACGGTTACCGTCTGGCGCGCGATGTCGCCCAGTGGCGCGACGCCGGCCTGACGGCGATTAACGTCAGCGTCGACAGCCTGGATGCTCGCCAGTTTCATGCCATTACCGGCCAGGACAAGTTCCGCCAGGTGATGGATGGCATCGATGCCGCGTTTGCCGCCGGGTTCAGCAAGGTCAAGGTCAATGCGGTGCTGATGCGTGACGTCAATCATCAGCAACTGGGCGCATTTCTGCACTGGATCAAGGACCGTCCTATCCAACTGCGTTTTATCGAACTGATGGAAACCGGCGACGGTGGCGAGCTGTTTCGCCGGCATCACGTGTCCGGCGAAGTGATTCGTTTGCAACTGGAGCAGCAGGGCTGGCAACGGCAACCCCGCGGCCGCAGCGACGGCCCGGCTCAGGTATTCAGCCACCCGGATTACCAGGGGGAAGTGGGGTTGATCATGCCGTACGAGAAAGATTTCTGCGCCAGCTGCAACCGGCTGCGGGTCTCCGCCATCGGCAATCTGCACTTGTGCCTGTTCGGCGAGCAAGGCATCACGCTGCGCGATCTGCTGGCGGACGACGGCCAACTCGAGGCATTGAAGCAGCGTATCCAGGGCGGGTTGCTGAGCAAAAAACAGACCCATTTCCTGCATCAGAACAACACCGGCATTACCCAGAACCTGTCGTTTATCGGCGGATAATACTCTGTATATCTCAAGCCACGGCGTTATTGGCTGCAACTTGAAATCTATTGGGCATCCAACGAAGAGGAGCATCGTTAACAATGAGTCATGCCAGCAGTGAATTCATTCCGGCGCATATCGCCATTCTGACCGTCTCGGACAGCCGGGACGAAGCGGAAGACACTTCCGGCCACTATCTGCAGGAAGCGGCGCAGGAGGCGGGCCATCAGGTGGTGGATCGCGCCATCGTCAAAGACGATAAATACCTGATCCGCGCACGGGTTTCCGCGTGGATTGCCGATGAAGGCGTGCAGGCGGTGTTGATCACCGGCGGCACCGGTTTTACCGCCCGCGACAACACCCCGGAAGCGCTGTTGCCGCTGTTTGACCGCGAGGTCGAAGGGTTCGGCGAACTGTTCCGCATGGTGTCCTACGAAGAAATCGGCACCGCCACTATCCAGTCGCGCGCGCTGGCCGGCATCGCCAACCGGACGGTGATTTTCGCCATGCCGGGTTCGACCCGCGCCTGCCGCACCGCCTGGGAGCGCATTATTGAAGAGCAGTTGGACGCGCGCCACCGCCCGTGCAACTTCCAGCCCCATCTGAAGAGATAAGATCCATGACGCAGCTAACCCATATTAACGCCGCGGGCGAAGCCCATATGGTCGACGTGTCCGCCAAGGCGGAGACGGTGCGCGAAGCCCGCGCCGAGGCCTTTGTCGAGATGCTGCCCGCCACGTTGGCGATGATTATCGACGGCAGCCACCACAAGGGCGACGTTTTCGCCACGGCGCGTATCGCCGGCATTCAGGCGGCGAAACGCACCTGGGAGCTGATCCCGCTGTGCCATCCGCTGATGCTGAGCAAGGTTGAAGTGCAGTTGGAGGCGCAACCGGAACACAGCCGGGTGCGCATTGAAACCTGCTGCCGGCTGACCGGCAAGACCGGCGTCGAAATGGAAGCGCTGACCGCCGCCTCGGTAGCCGCGTTGACCATTTACGACATGTGCAAAGCGGTGCAGAAAGACATGGTGATCGGCCCGGTACGGCTGCTGGCGAAAAGCGGCGGCAAGTCCGGTGATTTTAAGGTGGACCTATGATTAGCATTCTGTTTTTTGCGCAAGTGCGCGAACTGGTGGGGACCGGCGATTTGTCGATGCCGGCGGACTATCCCACGGTAGAGGCGCTGCGCAGGGCGTTGTGCGCACGCGGCGAACGTTGGGCGCTGGCGCTGGAATCCGGCAAGCTGCTGACGGCGGTCAATCAGTCGCTGGTGGCGGCCGAGCACCCGCTGCGCGCCGGCGATGAAGTCGCTTTCTTTCCGCCGGTAACCGGAGGTTAACAGTGGAAAACACCCGTATCCGCGTCGGCGCAGCGCCCTTCAGCGTTGGTGATGAGTATCAGTGGCTGGCGCAGTGCGATGACGACGGCGCCGTCGTGACCTTCACCGGCAAGGTGCGCAACCATAATCTGGGCGATGACGTCAGCGCGTTGACGCTGGAGCACTACCCCGGCATGACCGAAAAAGCGCTGGCGGAGATCGTGGTGGAAGCGCGCAACCGCTGGCCGTTGCAGCGGGCGACGGTGATCCACCGCGTGGGCGAACTGTTTCCCGGCGAGGAGATTGTGTTCGTCGGCGTGACCAGCGCGCACCGCAGCATGGCGTTTGCCGCCACCGAATTCATCATGGACTACCTGAAAACCCGTGCGCCGTTCTGGAAGCGCGAGGCGACCGGGCAGGGCGACCGCTGGGTCGATGCTCGCGACAGCGATCGTCAGGCGGCGGAGCGCTGGCATCAAGCGGCTAAATAACGCGTAAACAGCGGAAACAAATCAATACCTTTGCCGCTTTGCCGTTCGATTTTCTGTGGTACGCTTATAGCAGGCCGAGTCTCGTAATACGGGACTCGAAATCTTGTTTCATACGCAAAAGGTAACCGTCATGGACCGATATCCACGCTCTAATGGTTCAATCGTCGAACGTGCCAACAGCGGCATTCAGGCTTATATGGCGCAGGTTTATGGCTGGATGACCTGTGGCTTGCTGTTGACGGCGTTCGTTTCCTGGTACGCGGCCAACACGCCCGCGATCCTCAACTTTATCTTCTCCAGCCAGATCACCTTCTTCGGCCTGATTATCGCTCAGTTGGCGCTGGTGTTCGTGATCTCCGGTATGGTCAACCGCCTGAGCGGCACGGTGGCTACGTCACTGTTTATGCTTTATTCGGCGCTGACCGGGTTGACGCTTTCCAGCATTTTCATTGCTTATACCTACAGCTCGATCGCCAGCACCTTTGTGGTGACCGCCGGGATGTTCGGAGCCATGAGCCTGTACGGCTACACCACCAAGCGTGATTTGAGCGGTTTCGGCAGCATGCTGTTTATGGCGCTGATTGGCATCGTGCTGGCTTCGCTGGTGAATATCTGGCTGAAAAGCACCGCGCTGATGTGGGCGATTACCTATATCGGGGTGCTGGTGTTCGTTGGCCTGACGGCGTACGACACCCAGAAACTGAAAGCCATGGGCGAACAACTGAACGCCGATGACAAAGACAGCTTCCGCAAATACGCCATTGTCGGCGCGCTGACGCTGTATCTTGATTTCATCAACTTGTTCCTGATGTTGTTGCGTATTTTCGGCAATCGCCGCTAAATCCGTTTTATCGGGGCTGCGACACAGCGTACTACTGCACCGTACGCTGCTCGAAATGCTCATTGACCTATGTCAACTGTGCTTTCTGCGCTGCGGGCGTCGCACCATTGCTTGGTCTCGCCGCCGCTAAAATCAGCGTTTTCCGGGCTTAGCATGTTAAGCCCCAGACTACTGACAAAGCCCGTTATTAGGGAGAGCGTGGCGAAGGGGTCGTAGCGGCTTGCCCGCCGACCAATTTGCCGGGAGCAAATTGGAACGACTTCATGTCGGCCCGCAGGGTGGGACACACGGATGTGTCCCATAATGGCCCCTCGGTGCGCTAGGCCCGGGTATCTCGGGTTTAAAGACAACTTTGTCATCAAACTCGACATTTTTTATGCCATTTTGCGGCGGAACATGGCGTAGGCGGCGCTGCCGGTGGTGGCGGTGATCACCAGCAGCGGCCACAGGCTGTGCCAGATAATGCCGAAGCTGGCGTCCTTCAAATAGATCTGTTTGGTGATGTCGGTAAAGTGGCGAATCGGGTTAACCCAGGTGAGATCCTGCAGCCACACCGGCATGTTCTCCACCGGCGAGACATAACCGGAAAGCAGGATCGCCGGCATCATAAACACGAACACGCCGATAAACGCCTGCTGCTGCGTGGCGCACAGCGAAGAAATCAGCAGACCGAACCCCACCAACGACAGCCCGTAAACCAGCATGGTGCCGTAGAACAACAGCAGCGAGCCGGCGAACGGGATCTGGTACATAAAGATGCCAATCAGCAGCACGATGCTGGCCTGGAAGGTGGCGACAATCAGCGCCGGGACCGCTTTGCCGATAAAAATCTGCCAGGTGGTCAGCGGCGACACCAGCAACTGCTCCAGCGTGCCCTGTTCGCGCTCGCGCGCCACCGACAGCGAGGTGACAATCAGCACGCCGATGGTGGTGATCATGGCGATCAGCGAAGGCACCACGAACCATTTGTAATCCAGATTCGGGTTATACCAGTTACGCACCACCAACTCGCTGTTGTTGGGCTTGACGCGGTTGCCGATCAGCTCGTTTTGGTAATCCTGCACAATCTGCTGCACATAGTTGGCGGCAATCTGCGCGCTGTTGGAATTGCGCCCGTCGAGCAGTAATTGCAGCGGGGCGGTAGTACCGCTGGCGATATCGCGCGAGAACTGCGCCGGGAAGCGGATCAGCAGCAGCGCCTGCTGGTTGTCGAGGGTGGTTTGTATCTCTTGCGGGCTGCGCAGCAGCAAGACGTGCGAAAAGGCTTTCGCCTTGGCGAAGCGCTGAGTCAGCTCCACTGAAGCATGACCGCTGTCTTCGCTGTACACCGCGATGGTGGCGTTGGTCACCTCCAGCGTGGCGGCGAACGGGAACAGCAGTACCTGCAGAATAACCGGTAAAATCAGGATGGCGCGGGTCTGCGGATCGCGCAGCAGCGATTGCATTTCCTTAATGATTAACGTCCAGAGACGGTAAAACATTGTCTTTCTCCTTAATCCAGCCGCCGCTGGGTTTTCCAGGCCGTCAGGCCGATAAACACCACCGCCGAGGCGATCAGGAACAGCAGATTAATCATCAGTACCGTGCCGACGTTGCCTGCCAGAAACAGCGTCTGCAATGTGCTGACGAAATAGCGCGCCGGGATGATATAAGTCACGGCGCGCACGATTGCCGGCATGCTGTCGATTTGGAAGATAAAGCCGGACAGCATAATCGAAGGCAGAAAGGCGGCGTTCAGCGCCACCATCGCCGCGTTGAACTGGTTACGGGTGAGGGTGGAAATCAACAGCCCCATGCCGAGCGTGCTGGCGAGGAACAGGCTGCTGATAACGAACAAAATCAGCAGCGAACCGCGATAGGGCACGCCGAGCACGAACACCGAGACCACCATGCACAGCACCATGGCGATCATGCCGAGGAAGTAATAAGGCACCAGTTTGGAAAGCAACAGTTCGCTGCGCGTCACCTGGGTGGAGAGCAGCGCCTCCATGGTGCCGCGTTCCCATTCGCGGGCGATCACCAGCGAGGTGAGGATCGCGCCAATCACTGTCATGATAATGGTGATGGCGCCGGGAATGATGTAGTGCCGGCTGATTGCCGCCGGGTTAAACCAGTAACGCATCTGCACGTCAATCAGCGGCTTATCCTCGCGCCCGCGATCGGTGGCGCGCTGCTGCTGCCAGATTTGCCACACGCCCTGGGTATAGCCCTGAACAAAGTTGGCGGTGTTCGGCTCGCTGCCGTCGGTGATAATCTGGATTGGCGCGCTGTCGTGCGGCCGCGCCAGCTGTTTGTCAAAGTCGTTGGGGATCACCACCAACCCACGGATGCGCCCGGCCTGCATCAGTTGGATCAACTGTTGGCGGTTATCGCTGATGGTCGGTTCAATGTAGGGCGAGCCGGCGAAAGCGTGGGCCAGATCGCGGGCGTCTTCACTTTGTTGCTCCATTAAAATGCCCAGCCGCAGCTTGCTGGAATCCAGGTTGATGCCGTAGCCGAAGATAAACAGCAGCATCAAAGGGATCACAAAGGCGATCAGCCCGCTGCTGGGATCGCGCAGGATCTGCCGCGTCTCTTTCAGACACAGCGCACGCAGCCGTCGCCAGGAGAAACCGCTGGCGTCGGTGGAGTTTGTTTTCTCGTTCATGGCTATTTTTTCGCTCACGGCTGCTTTCTCGCTCACGGCTGTTCCTCCCGATCGTAGCCCTGCACCAGTTCGATAAACGCCTGCTCCATTGAAGGATTGGGGTTGTCGTTGCTGGCGACCTGCTGTTTGAGATCGTCTGGCGTGCCGGCGGCGATGATCTTGCCGCGATATACCAGCCCGATGCGATCGCAGTACTCCGCCTCGTCCATAAAGTGGGTCGTGACCATCACCGTCACGCCTTTATCCACCATGCCGTTGATGTGCAACCAGAACTCGCGGCGGGTCAGGGGATCGACGCCCGAGGTCGGTTCGTCGAGAAACAGAATGTCCGGTTCGTGCATCAGCGCGCAGGCCAGGGCCAGCCGTTGCTTGAAGCCGAGCGGCAGCGAATCCGGCGTTTGGCTGAGGATCGGCCCAAAGTTGAAGGCGGTCGACATCTCGTTGATTTTGTCGCGCTGCGCTTTGCCGCTCAGGCCGTAAACACCGGAGAAAAATTTCAGGTTCTGCGCCACCGTCAGGTTGCCGTACAGCGAGAATTTCTGCGCCATATAGCCCAGACGTTGGCGCGCCTTGCCGGAGCTGGTTTTCAGATCCATATCCAGCACCAACGCCTTGCCTTCGGTCGGCACCAGCAGCCCGCACATCATTTTGAAGGTGGTGGACTTACCGGCGCCGTTCGGGCCGAGCAGGCCGAAAATCTCACCGCGCTGCACCTTGAAGTCCACATGGTCGGTGGCGGCGAAATCACCGAATTTCTTGGTCAGCCCCTGCGCTTCGATCACCGTTTGCGAGCTTTCACCCTCGACGGTCGGCATGATCTCCGCCAGCGCCGATTTACTGTTTGGCCCGCCGCCGAGCAGATCGATAAATGCATCCTCGAAGCGCGGATCCGCTTCCGTCATTTCGGCATCCGGCAGATCCAGCGCCTGCAGTACCTGCCGGTGATCTTCGCCCTGCTTGAGGATCAGCCGCAGGTATTTGCCCTGGATCACCCCGTCGCTGACCGACGGCAGACAGATCGCCCGTTGCAGCAGGGCGCGGTGGCTGCCGGCGGGGGGCGTAATCAGCACCGTGCGCCCGGCCATGCGCTGGGTCAGATCTTTAGGTGCGCCGCTGAACAGCAATTCGCCTTCATTGAGCAGCAGTACTTCGCGACACTGCTCGGCCTCGTCAAGATAGGAGGTGCTCCACAGGATCAGCATGCCGTCGTTGGCCAGCTCATGCACCATGCGCCACAGCTCGCGGCGCGAGATCGGATCGACGCCGACCCCAGGTTCATCCAGCAGCAGCACCTGCGGTTGGCCCACCAGCGTGCAGGCCAACCCGAGTTTTTGCTTCATGCCGCCGGAAAGCTTGCCCGCGAGGCGGGTGGTAAAGCGAGTGAGATCGGTGAAGGTCAGCAGCCGCTCGAAAGTCTGTTTACGCAGATCGCCGGTGACCCCGCGCAGATCGGCGTACAGCGTCAGGTTTTCCATGACCGTCAGATCTTCATATAGCCCGAACTTTTGCGGCATGTAGCCAAGGATGGCGTGCAGTTGACGATCTTGCGCGATCGGATCCAGCCCGGCGACGCGCAGCATGCCGCTGCTGGGTTTCAACAACCCGGCCAGCATGCGCAGCAGCGTGGTTTTACCGGCACCGTCCGGGCCAACCAGCCCGGTGACCGCACCACTGGTCAGGCGGGTGGTCAGGCTGGCGACCGCGGGTTTTGCCAACGACGGAAAACGTTTTTCCAACGCCTCAAGTTCAATGACCTGTTCCATCACTGCCCCCTCAAGGTGTGGCAAAACGAACGGTGACCGGCATGCCCTGGCGCAATTCGTCATCGGCGTCGGTGACGATCACCCGCAGGCGGTATACCAAATCGGTGCGCAGATCCGGAGTTTCGACGCTTTTCGGCGTAAATTCGGCGGTCGGCGACACAAAGCCGATTTTGCCGTGATAAGGCTTGTTCGGCCGGCCATCGGTATAAATTTCCAGTTCGGCGCCCGGCACCGCTTTACCCAGGCTGGATTCGTTCACATAAGCGCGCACCCACACCGGGCGAGTCAGCGAAAGTGTGAATACCGTGCCGCCGGCGCTGAGCATGGTGCCGGGCTCGACCGCCCGAGTCAGCACCGTGCCCGCTGAGGGGGAAACCAGAATGGTATCGTGCAAATTCAGCTGAGCCTGCGCCAGCGCGGCTTCATTTTGCGCCAGATTGGCTTTGGCTTCTTCTATCTCCTGCGGGCGGTTGCCGCTGAGGTATTGCGACAGCTTGTCTTTCGAGGCCTGCAGATTGGCCTGCGCCTGATTGCGCGAGGTGCGGGCATCTTCCAGCGCATCGGCGGAGGTGGCGTTTTTTGCCCATAATCCCTGCTGGCGTTTGAGGAAGCTGTCGGCATAGTTAAAGGCGGAAAGGCGTTGAGCCACTTCCGAACGCACCTGGGCAATCTCTTCGGTGCGGTAACCTGCCATCAGCAGCGCCAGCTTGGCCTTGGCGCTGGCGACGTTGGCCTGCGCCTGTTGCAGTGCGTTAATGTAGGGCGCGTCGTCCAGCTTGCCGAGCAGTTGCCCCGGTTGGAGCGGATCACCTTCATCCACGGTCAGCGACGCCAGCCGTCCGTCGACGCGGAAGCCGAGATTCACCGTGCGGATATCGACGTTGCCGTACAGCGTCAGCGGTGGGTCTTGTTGTTGTTGGTAATACCAAAAGCCGTAACCGGCGGCGGCGATCAGCACGATGACCGCCACAATAATGGCACTGCGTTTCTTGTTCATAACACTCCCTGCCTATAAAGATTAAACCCAATGAATTTCACGTTACGGCCAGGCGACAAGTGCGTGAGTCCCCAGGAGCTTACTCAAGTAAGTGACTGGGGGGAGTGCACGCAGTCAACAACGCCGTAGCTTGAAATACGCGGGGTTTACGCGCCATAACGCTGGCGCAGCCCATTAACCAGAAGATCTATGTGTTCCGCCAGCACCTCGCTGATTTGTGCCGCTTCGGCCGCACCTATCTGCTGCCAGCCTGCCTGCCGGCGCACGGTCTCCCGCGCGATGCGAAACGACAGCACCTCGCCGAGCAGTGCGTGGGTGTGCAGCACGATTTTGGTCGAGCCCTCGTCGATGCCGGTATAGGCCGCCAACAGGCGGCACAGTTTGTTATGCAGCGGCGCTATCACCTGCTGGTGGATCAGCGGATAAGCATCGGTAGGCGAGAGCTGTTCGCGCGACATGATTTTGCTCAGGTTCAGCGTGTGCGGTTGGGTCATCAGTTCGCTGAACGCCAGCAGCCCGCTTTTCAGGTAGGCGAGATACTGTTCCGGCCGGCGCTTGGCGGCTGGCCGTTGCCAGAAACGGTCAATCTCCTCGGCCAGCGGGCGGAACGCCTGCTGGATAAAATCGGCAATCCACTGTGCAACGGCCAGATAGAGGCCTTCTTTGGAATTGAAGTAATAGGTAATGGCGGCGATGTTCTGCCCGGCGCGCTGGGCGATATCGCGGGTGGTCGCGCCCTGAATGCCGTATTCGCCGAACATCTCGATGGCGGCGGCGATCAGCTGCTGGCGCGCCTGTTCGCCGCGCGCCCGGCTGGCAATTTGATTACCCGGCATAGACAGTGCTCGCAAAAGTTAATCAATCATATGATTAACCTTATGCCGGATTGAGTGAAATGCAACCAATAGGCGCTCTTTATTTAAGGGTTATTTTTTCGGACCAGGCTGAATTCTCGGCATATTGTGCTCTGAGTCACTTAAATTGCGTTTTCTTGTGCGACTTCTGCTACACTCCCGCGCTGGTGCACTGCAGTTTGTGCCAAATCCCTCGTGGTCATGCTTAATGCCCCGTCTGATCATCCTCCCAGGAAACTGCACCGAACATTGTTTAGGTTAGGGGGGATCTGGAGTTTTTCTCTTTATGTCATTTGAAACCCTCGGCTTAAGTGCTGAAATTCTGCGCGCTGTTGAAGAACAGGGCTATCGCGAACCTACGCCAATTCAACGCCAGGCTATCCCTGTGGTATTGGAAGGTCGTGACCTGATGGCCAGCGCCCAGACCGGTACCGGTAAAACCGCTGGCTTTACCCTGCCGCTGCTACAGCTGCTGAGTAAGCATGACCATGCGGTCAAAGGTCGCCGTCCGGTACGTGCGTTGATCCTGACGCCAACCCGTGAACTGGCGGCGCAGATCGGCGAAAACGTCGAAGCTTACAGCAAACACCTGCGCCTGCGTTCGCTGGTGGTGTTTGGCGGCGTGAGCATCAACCCGCAGATGATGAAATTGCGCGGCGGCGTCGACATTCTGGTGGCAACACCGGGTCGCCTGCTGGATCTGGAACACCAGCACGCAGTTGATCTGTCCAAAATTGAAATTCTGGTGCTGGACGAAGCTGACCGCATGCTGGATATGGGCTTTATCCATGATATCCGCCGCGTGCTGGCCAAGCTGCCTGCCAAGCGTCAGAACCTGCTGTTCTCCGCGACGTTCTCCGACGAAATCAAGGGGCTTGCCAACAAGCTGCTGCACAACCCGGCATCGGTTGAAGTGGCGCGCCGCAATACCGCGTCCGAGCAGATCGAACAAAGCGTGCACTTCGTCGACAAGAAGCGTAAGCGGGAACTGCTGTCACAGATGATCGGCGAAGGCGACTGGAAGCAAGTCTTGGTGTTCAACCGCACCAAGCACGGCGCCAACCATCTGGCCGAGCAGCTGAACAAAGACGGCATCACTGCCGCAGCGATCCACGGCAATAAAAGCCAGGGCGCGCGTACCCGTGCATTGGCCGATTTTAAAGACGGCAAAATTCGCGTGCTGGTGGCAACCGACATCGCGGCGCGCGGTCTGGACATCGACCAACTGCCGCACGTGGTGAACTACGAGTTGCCTAACGTGCCGGAAGATTACGTGCACCGCATCGGCCGTACCGGCCGTGCAGAGCGTACCGGTGAGGCTATCTCGTTGGTCTGCGTGGATGAACACAAACTGCTGCGCGACATTGAGCGCCTGCTGAAGCGTGAAATCCCGCGTATTGCCCTGCCAGGCTACGAGCCGGACCCAAGCATCAAGGCGGAGCCGATCATCAACGGCCGTCAGGGTGGCGGGCGCGGCAATGGCGGCGGTCAACGCTCCGGTAACGGTGGCGGCCAGCGCAGTGGTAACGGCGGCGGCCATAGCGGCCAACGTGAAAACCGTGGCGGCGGCAGTGCTCGCCCTCAGGGTGACGGCAAGCCGCGTTCAGGCGCGCCGGCACGCCGTCCGCGCAGCCGCAAACCGGGCGAATAATATCGCGCTGTTGCAAGACGCTATCAGGCCACCTTTATAGGTGGCTTTTTTTATGTCTGGCGGAAGTGAATTTTCGTACTAGGATCGACGGGGTAACTCAATTTATCTGGAGCCGATGATGAAACTGAAGTGCGCAATTATTGATGATTATCAGCAGGTGGCACTCACCATGGCGGACTGGTCGACGATAGCCGAGCGGGTCGAGGTGTTCGCCATGAGCCAGCATTTTACCGATGAGGCGGAGCTGGCGGTGCACCTGCAAGACTGCGACATGCTGGTGATCATGCGCGAGCGCACGCCGATCACCGCCACGCTGCTGGCCCGTTTGCCGAAGTTAAAACTGCTGATCACCTCCGGCATGCGCAATGCGTCTATCGATCTGGCCGCCGCCGAACAGCGCGGCATTGTGGTTTGCGGCACCGCCAGCGGTTCGGCCGCGCCGATGGAGCTGACCTGGGCGTTGCTGCTGGGGTTGGCAAAGCACACAGTGGCGGAAAACACTGGGCTGCGTAATAACGGCCCCTGGCAACAGGCGATTGGTGTCACCTTGCATGGCAAAACGCTGGGCCTGCTGGGATTGGGCAAGATTGGCAGCCAGATGGCCAGGGTGGCGCAGGCGTTCGGCATGCGGGTGCTGGCCTGGAGCCAGAACCTGACGGCGGAAAAAGCTGGGCAACTGGGCGTTGCGCTGGCCGAGTCGAAACGGGCGCTGTTCGAGCAGAGCGATTTTGTCTCCGTCCATTTGGTGCTGAGCGAACGCAGCCGCGGGCTGGTGGGGCGCGATGAACTGGCGGCGATGAAGCCTTCCGCGTATCTGATCAACACCTCGCGCGCGGCGATTGTCGATCAGGCGGCCTTGATAGAAGCCCTGCAACAACAACGGATCGCCGGTGCCGGGCTGGACGTGTTCGAGGTTGAACCCTTGCCAATGGACGATATCTTCCGCCGCCTGCCCAACGTGCTGGCGACGCCGCACCTGGGTTACGTGGCCGATGACAACTACCGTATCTACTTCCGCGAGGCGATAGAGGACATCGAGGCGTTTCTCGCCGGGCAGCCCCTGCGCAGGTTGAGCTAAGCGGCTTTTTATTCCCCCGTGCGCTTGTCTGATACCGGCATTCCCCCGTATCATTGCGCGTCTTTTTTAGCTGGGGTAATCATGCGCGTATTATTGGCTCCGATGGAGGGCGTTCTCGATTCTTTGGTGCGCGAGTTGCTCACCGAAGTGAACGATTATGACCTGTGCATCACCGAATTTCTGCGCGTGGTCGATCAACTGCTGCCGGCCAAATCTTTCTACCGCCTGTGCCCCGAACTGCACCACGCCAGCCGCACGCCGTCCGGCACGCTGGTGCGCATCCAACTGCTGGGCCAGCACCCGCAGTGGCTGGGGGAAAACGCCGCCCGCGCGGTCGAACTGGGCTCTTACGGCGTCGATCTCAACTGCGGCTGCCCGTCCAAGCTGGTTAACGGCAGCGGCGGCGGGGCGACCTTGCTGAAAGACCCGGAACTGATTTACCAGGGCGCCAAAGCGATGCGTGCGGCGGTGCCGGATCATCTGCCGGTAACGGTAAAGGTACGCTTGGGTTGGGACAGCGACAGCCGCAGTTTTGAAATCGCCGACGCGGTACAACAGGCGGGTGCCACTGAGCTGGCGGTGCATGGCCGTACCAAAGAGGACGGCTACAAGGCTGAGCGCATTAACTGGGCGGCGATTGGCGAGATCCGCAAGCGGCTGACCATTCCGGTGATCGCCAACGGCGAAATCTGGGATTACCAAAGCGCGCAAGACTGCCTGCAAACTACCGGCTGCGACGCGGTGATGCTGGGGCGCGGCGCATTAAACGTGCCGAACCTGAGCCGGGTGGTGAAATACAACGAACCGCGCATGCCCTGGCCGCAGGTGGTACAGCTGCTGCAAAAATACGTTCAACTGGAAAAGCAGGGCGACACCGGCCTGTACCACGTGGCGCGGATTAAACAGTGGCTGGGGTATTTGCGCAAAGAGTATGCCGAGGCGACGGAGCTGTTCGGCGAAGTGCGTGCACTGACCAACTCGAAGGACATTGCCCGGGTGATTTGCCGCTGAATAAGTAACAGGGGGAACTGCCCCCTGTCTCGGGCTCAATTTTCCAGATCAATCCCAAAATAGCGCATCAGCGTTGCACGCCGTTCGTCTTCGGAATACAGCGTCGATTCATGGCGCTGGTGATCTTCGGTGATAATCAGTTTGTTCTCGCTGAGGGTCACCCGGCCATTTTCCGTTGGCCGCGAGCACACCAGCCGCTGGGTAAAATGCGACTGCGGCGAGGTGCTGTGGTAGTGGCACATGCCGTCGAACTCACTCGGTTCACGGGCTTGCAGGGTAAAGCGGTACAGAGTTTTGGCGTGCGAGCGATTATCGCCGTTTCGGCGTTCCAGATAATAGACCTCGCCTTCCTGTTCTAAATGGAAGGTGCCGCTGGTCTGTGGTTGCTGCTCGGTGGTGGAGATTTTCAACGGAGTCAGGAACGAGTCGCCAAACCCCACGTCCACCAGATACGGCTGATCCAGCTCCACCTTCAGCGCCATATGATCGAAGGGCGCGCCGAAGCTGCCGTCGCGGGCGCGGATCTCGCCGGAAATAAACTGCACGTTAAAGCCGATATCCTTCAACAGTGCGGCAAACAGCCGATTCAGCTCATAGCAAAAGCCGCCGCGGTTCCGTTCGACAATTTTATTGAACAGCGCAGGTTCTTCCAGATGAATGCCCTGGCGATAAATAATGCTCAGGTTCTCAAAGGGCACGCTCAGCATATGACTGCGGTGCAATTGTTGCAGCGTCAGGAGGTCAGCCTGGGGGATGCCTGCAAATCCAATATGTTGCAGGTAGCGTTGTCTATCCACGGTGTGTCTCGCAGCAAAAAAATTGATTATATCTTTCATACTTCAAGCTGCCTCTTTGTTGACTTCCTGCGCTTACCCCGGTCACGTACTCTTTGTACGCTCCCGGGGATGCGCTTAGTTGTCGCCGCGATGCAACTCGAATTATTTTGGATATATAAAATAGTTGGATTTTTCACTGCTGTGGGCGCAATACGTGCTGCGTCAGAATGCCGGGGGTTGGCCCGCCGCCTTCAGCAGCAAATTCACCCAGCGGCGGGTGGTGGCGCTAACGAACGCGCTGTCCGCCCAGCACAGGCGATATTGATAGGCGCAGGGCAGTTGTCCGTACTCGCCAAACAACGGTACCAGCTTACCTGCGGCTAATGCATCCTGCGCCACCGCCAGGCTGCCGAGCACGATACCGTTACCTTCCATCGCTTCCTGCAACGCATGGCCGACGCTGTTAACGGTGAGGATGCCGCGCGGTGCCGCCGCGCCCGCGCCAAAGGCGGCGAACCAGTCTTGCCAGCCGGCGGCGCCCAGCCCTTGCGCGTCCTTCCACGGCGAGTGAATCAAGGGGGCCTGCGGTAAATCGGCGAGGGTGAACGCAGGGTGCGCGGCAAGAAAGGCGGGGCTCGCCAGCGGCGCAAAGGCATCGGTCAACAGTTCGCGGGAATGCGGCGGCGGGTTGCCTATGGGGCTGTAACGGATGGCGATGTCCGCTTCGCCGCTGGCTAAATCGCGCAGGCTTTCGTTGGCGTCCAGCACCAACGAGACATCAGGATCGGCGTGGCGCAGCGCCGGTAAACGCGCCGCCAGCCAATGGCTGGCAATGCCCAGCGTGCAGGTCAGTTTCAGCGTTTGTTGCTGCACCGGCCGGGCGCGATCGCTGGCTTTTTGCAGCAGCGTCAGCGCACGGGTGACGTCGGTGGCCAACCGTTTGCCGGTGTCGTTGAGCGCCACCGCATTGCCCTTGCGGTGAAACAGTTCAACGCCCAGTTCATTCTCCAACTGGCGTATCTGGCGGCTGACCGCCCCCAGCGTGACGTTCAACTGCTCCGCCGCCTCGGTAAAACTGGCGCAGCGCGCCGCCACCTCGAAAGTATGCAAGGCTTTCAGCGACGGCAGGCGTGGTTGAGCGTTCAGCTTGAGTTTCATTCAACCATATTGCCAATCTATCGATGTTCCACAAGCGATTTTTCTCTTACTTTTTGTCAACGGATCGGACGGGAGAATTGGGTGGATATATTCATGGGGTTAGCCGCCGCGTTGTGCTGGGGCAGCACGGATTTTTTGATCGGCATCAACGCGCGGGCGGTGGGGGTGCGCAGGGCGGTATTCTTCTCCCAGGCGATCGGTTTTGTCATTCTGACCGCGTTGTTACTGACCACCGCCATTCCCGCTTTTGCGGCGTCGACCAGGGTTTGGGGGGGGGCGCTGCTGGCCGCCGGCCTGACGGTGGGCGCAACGCTGGCGCTGTCCCAGGCTTTTGCCATCGGCAAGGCGGCGCTGGTGGCACCCTTGGTCACCAGCTATGGCGCGGTGACTACGTTGTTGTCCTGGCTCGGCGGCGAACGGCTTGGCGCACTGACGCTGGCAGGGTTGGCGGTGTGTCTGCTTGGGGTAATACTCAGCGCGATGGAGCCGGGGCGTCAGCCTGAAAAATCCGGTTCGGCATGGCCCTCCATCGCCTTCTCGTTGATGGCTGCGCTTTGTTACGGCACCGGTTTTTGGTTGCAGGGAAAATACACGCTGCCGGTGCTGGGGCCACGCGTCAGCCTGTGGCTCGGCTACACGGTCGGGTTGGCGGCGGTGCTGATTCTGAACACTGACCGACGAGCGCTGGTTGCACGGCCCACCTGGCGGCAAGGCGGGCTGTTGCTGGCCGCCAGCCTGCTGAGTTTGGGTGGTTTTACCGCCTTTGCCGTGGGGGCCGGGGCGGGCTCGCTGGCTGTCGTCACCGTGCTCAGCACGTTGTCCGGCGGCATCGCCGCGCTGTTGGGCGCGCTTTTGCTGCGCGAGCGGCTTTCCGGCTTGCAGTGGCTGGGGGTATTAACGGTATTGGCTGGCGCTGTGGTGCTGCATTTGCAACCGGCATAACTCATAACCAAACAGACTCTCTTACCCCAGACGATAACCGCTAAAATGGGAATATTCGGATAAGGAGTCAGCATGGATTTAACGCAAAAAGCCCGACGGTTCGCCACGGCGGCACACGAGAGCTGCAAGCAAAAGCGCAAGTTTACCGGCGAGCCTTATATCGTTCATCCCACCGCTGTGGTGGCGCTGTTGCAGCAGGCGGATCCTACGCCGGAAATGATCGCCGCCGCCTGGCTGCATGATACGGTGGAAGATACCCCGGTGACCCTGGCGGATATCCGCCGCGAGTTCGGCCCTACGGTCGAAGAATACGTGGAGATGCTGACCGACGTGCAAACTCGCAGTTACGGCGGTGAGCGGTTGCACCGCAAGAATGCCAACTTGCAGCACAGTGCCTTGGCTTGCCCGGAAGCGCAAACCATCAAGTTGTGCGACCTGATCGACAACAGCAAAAACATCACCGACTACGAGCTGGCCTTTGCGCGCCAATACTTGGTGGAGATGTCGCGCTTGCTGTGCGTGCTGCAGCAAGGCGACGCCGGGCTGTTGGCTATCGCCCGCAGCCAATGTGACGCCGCCGTCGCGCTAATTAACCGGCGCAGCGGCGACGACAGTTGGTTCAACGCGCTCTGGCAGCAATACGAGGAGCATTTCAGGCTGGCTGTGTAGGGGAGGATTGAAGTTAAACGGATTATGCTTTTGCGGGCGAGTTTATGAAAATGAAGCTTATTAAATCTGAGGGAACGAGCCGCCTCTAATGAGGCGACTCTTGAGCGTTACCAGGATTTACGTGGGTTGCGGGAAACAATATCAATCTTCTGACACAGCAGTTTGGTGATGTCCACCGAAGCCGGGTTGCTGGCGCTACCGCCGAAGTTTTTCAGGACGATGACAATTCGAGCGTAATTGACATAGCCTTCCGGCAGCGGCAGATACTCCGCAGAATCCAGCGCGGTGATACGATCCGAAGTCATGGTGGCCGGTGACGTTGGCGTTACGGTGCCGCTTCGTCCCCACTGGCAGGTTTTTTCCAGCACGGTGGTGGTCCCGGCGTTACCCTTAAGTTCGTATTTACCCTGATAGGTGTTAACGGCGACATCCATGCTGCTCAGGCCCTGCAGGTTCTCCAACGTGGCGCGCCACAACACCAGATCGTTTTTTTCAATCGGGAAATAAACTTCGAGTTTCTTGTCCGCCGCGGCCGTTTTGGTGGTGGCGGTAAGCACGCCGTTTTGCAGCGTCACCGTCAAATCGGAGGTTTCGGTTTGCGAGATGCGGGTGCCGCTGGCGGCGTAAACATTGTTCAATTGCAGCGCGCCGCTTTCCTTCCATGTCGGCTCTGGCAGGTGATTAACGCCATCGCCGAGATAGAGTTGACGCCACATGTTGATATAGCCGGGAGCGACGATCTTCTTCATTTCAATATGGTTGTTTGACCATCCTTTCTTGATGTCAGAGTTCACCAGATCGAAACCGTCAATGTAGCATTTACCTCTCAAATCGCTCGACTTATCGAAATAGAAATATTCAACGTATTGGTAGGGAACCGTGCTGTCGGGATCGGTAACGTTGGTTTCCACACTGTGCCACTGGCTGTCCTTGATTTTTACCGTACCGCCGTTATCGCTGGTAAATACCGGCCGGGAGTTGCGGGAATTTTTATTGCCCCATTCGAAGTGACAGTTTTTAAAATCCAGCGTACCGGCTTTGAGGTCGAACAACCCATAGTCAGTATTCGCTTGTTGATCGGCGACATTTTTAAAACCGCTGTAGTCAAACGAGCAATCGCGGAAGGCCAACGAATGAACGCCTTGATAATAGTTGTTGCTGTCGCCGAACAGGCATTTGTAGAACACGATTTTTTCACCGGCATTGGATGCGCTTTCGGACCAAATCGGCCACCAACAGCCACGAACCATAATGCTGTGCCAGCTCTGGATATAGGCGTTGTTGCCAAAAACGATGCCTTTGTAGAGGTTGGTCAGCCAGACGTTTTGCACGAACAACTGGCTGGCTGGAATGCCATCCATATTTGCCGCATCGCTGTAAACGCACAGGCCGCGCAGATTGGCCGTTGCTCCTGGCGTGCCGACGATGCGCAGGTTATAGATCGCCGGTGCACCCTGGCTATACAGCACCCGCACGCATTCAATATTGGTTGCGCCGGAAAAGTCCAAAATGGTGCCTTTAAAATCAACGGAGTTTTTCCATAATTTTAATTTTGCGGTGGTTTTACATGGGCGCACGCCGCCGGGGCCGACCAAGGTAATGCCGGCAGGCGTGGTCGGGATCGGCGCTTGCCACCACTCATCACCTTTAACCTGTAAAAAATTGCTGGCACGGTTAATAGTCAGGGAATAATCCAGCTCATCGCCAGCCTGATACCACCAGTCAATGCAGTAATCCCCGTCATTGATAATGCGTTTCCAGCGGCGGTTTTGCGTATCGATCAGAATAGTCGCGCCGTTGTCCAGGCTGGTGGTGTCTGCGCTGTCACGGAGGAATACGCCGTGGTGATAGCGATTTTCAATCATTACGGTTGACTCACTGCCGGTATAGGCGCGCAGGTTGGTGTAATCATTTAATGTAATCATGGTGGTAACCCTCACTCTTTCGATGATGCAGGTTACTGCAAGGTCATAATTGCAGTAGCACAGTGGTGTATTGAAAATAAAAGTGTGCAGGCCGAGGACGATGCACTTTTAAATCTCCCGGCCTGTGGGAGAAACTTAGCAGGAGGGGTAAGGCAGGTTAAGCCATGAGCGTTGTGCCCGCTGCCAGCGGGCTAACGGCACTCTGTTACGGATGGGGGATAATCTAACCGGCTTGTGGCACGCGGCGAAGATAAGTGAGCGGGTTCAGCGAACGCAGGTGCATTTGCAAGACCACGCCGCGGCGGAAGACGTTGTTGAGCAGGGTCAGCGATAGCAGTTCGGTCAGCAGGGTGCTGTAGGCGGCGCCCATGATGCCGTACTGGCGGATCAGGCAATAAGAAAGCGGGATATTGATGATAAACACCAGGAACATCTTCTTCGACAAGAAGCCGTAGCCCGAGAACATCACAATGTATTTATAGGCCAGGGTGCCGAGTGCCGAGAGCAGCGTGGCTACCGCCAGCACGCCCATGGCCGGATAGGCCGCCAGATATTGCTCCCCATACAGCAGCACGATCACCGGTTTGCCGAGCAAAATGATGCCTGCCACGATCGCGGCGGCGATCGCCAGCACCAGCCCATTCAGTTTGGCGGCGGCGCGCATGGCATCGTCACGGCGGTAAGCGAATATCTTGGCAAAAAATGAGGAGATCACTGCGTTGGTGACGAACATCCAGGCGGTGGCCAGCGTGATGGCGACAGAATAAATACCCAGCGCTTCGGCGGAGACGAACCACATCAGGAACAGCTGTGCCAGCCGGGTGTAAATGGCGATGGAGACGTTGGAGACCGCCAGCGGCAGCCCGCTGGCGAGCAGATAGCGCACATACTTGCGCCGAACGCGGGCGGGGGCGGTAAAGCGCGTGTGACGGCGATGGTATAGGTGGTGGCGGATTAGGTAAGGGATCAGATAAACCATCACTATGGGGATCGCCAGGAAATACAGATGCAGATCAAAATAAACAATCAGATAACGCACCAGCAGGGCGCTGCCCAGGCCGGCAACGTTGGCCAGCGTATTGAAGCGCGACTCCAGCCGGGCGTCGTGGTAAATGGTGAACACGTCTCTGAGCGAGAAAAAGCCGGCGACAAAGGTGGCGGCGCAAAAGTAGAAGGTAATGAAGTCGTCCCGTAAACCGGTGTAAAGCAGGATGGCTGCGGAAAACAGGATAAAACAGCCCTGGCGCAGCCGGTTGGTGGAAAACATCAATGCGGTGCCGGAGCGCGGATTGCGGCTAATGCGTTTGAACAGCACGGTGTCGGAGCCCAGCAGCGCCAGCGTCTGGGTAATGGCGAAAATAGCGGTAGCGAAGGTGATCTTGCCAAAACTTTCCGGGCCAACATATTTCGCCATATAGGCGGTGATAAAAATGACGCCCAGAATAGAGACCATTTTTTCCGATATCATCCAGAATGCGTTTTTCACTATGTTGATATCTATGAATTTCAATTGCATCTGCGCTTTTCCCTGTCGCATGCTGTAATAAGAATCATCCGATTATTCCTGTAGCCCTTGTAACGGTGGGGGCGCAAGGTTTTATAATTGAGCGGCAATAATCGGAATGTTAAAAGCATTTCTCCGTATGCTATCTTCATGGAAGAAAGAGAAAAATGAGAAAACTCGCAAAACGGCTCTATCGGGCCGCGCCCGATGCTATTTATTATCAAATTAGCCATTATCTTGCTCATGGCTCTTTGGTGAACTTCAAAAAACCCAAGACGTTTTCCGAGAAAATTTATCAACGTATGCGTTATCCGCAGCGTGATTTCAGCCTGCTGGCGGATAAGGTGGCGGTGAGAGAGTATATTTCACAGCGGGTATCGGAAAATTACCTAACGCCAATCATTATGACCACCGATGATTTTACCGAACAGGACTACCTTTCCCTGCCACCATCGTTTGTCATCAAAACCAATAATGCCTCTCAGCAGGTGAAAATAGTCAAAGATAAAAGTCAGATTAGCTATCAGGATATTGTGAATACTCTTCATGGATGGTCTGAAATAACCTATTGGAAAAGATTTCGTGAAAAACATTACGCCACTATTCCGCAAAAAATTATCGTCGAGGAGTTGCTGGATATCGAGTGCAGCGGGGAGTTGATTGACTACAAGGTGCATGTTTTTAACGGCAATCAATCTTATCTGTTTGTTGAATTACTGCGCGGCGGGCCTGAGCCCACTTCGCTGGAATTTTTGGACGAGCATGTTTACCCCTGCTTTTTTATTCAGAATGATATTCCGCAGATCAATACGTTGCAGGCGAAACCTGCGTTCTGGGATGAGATGATCCAGGTAGCGAAAGCCGTGGCGGCGGATCTCGACTATTGCCGCGTCGATTTCTATCTCACCCCCGAGCAGCTTTACATTGGCGAACTGACGCTGACTCCCGGCGCCGGTAATGAGGTTTTTCTGCCGCGTGCGACCAACCTGCTGCTGGGCGAGATGATGTCCAGAGCCGATAGCCGCTGCGGCGGTTAGAAGGATAGTCTGTCGGCATCCGGCGGGGCGAGGCTTTGCAGCCAGGCCAAAAACGCCGCCGCTTTGGGTTTGTCCAGCGTGCGTTGCGGATAGACCACGTAGTAAGGCTTGCTGAGTGGTAGCACCGGTTCTGCCAGCGGCACCAGCGTGCCGTTAGCCAGTTCGCGCTGGATCAAGCTTTGTTGGCCGAGCAAAATGCCGTGGCCTGCCACCGCCGCATCAATCGCCAGCGAGGTCAGGTTATAGGTCAGGCCTCGTCGCTGCGGCGGCGGTAGCCCGGCGGCGGTGAACCACTCATGCCAGCCTGGCAGGAACTGGCTCTCTTTGCCCCAGTCGACATGAATCAACGGTTGCCGGGTCCAGTCACTGGCGGCCTGCCGCTGCGGGCTGCACACCGGCTGCACGCCATCCTGAAACAACCTCACTTTTTCCAGCAGCGGATAGTCCTGATCGCCAAAGCACAATGCAAAGTCCGCCGCCGAGGCGGCGAAATCCACCGCGGCATGGGTGGCGTGCAGGCGGATATCCAGCTGCGGCTGATGGGCCAGCCAGTCGCCAATCGCCGGGTTCAGCCATTTTGAGGCCAGCGCCGGTAGTGCAAAGATCGTCAGGGTTTCCTGGCCACGTTGGCGATCGACGTGTTGCTGCGCTACGCGCAGCGTCTCGAACGCTTCCTGCACATAGGCCAGATAATCCGCGCCCTGTTCGGTTAGCGTCACGCCGCTTTTGGCGCGGGTAAACAGCTGAATGCCCAGATGCTGTTCAAGCTGGCGGATTTGCTGGCTGACGGCGGCGGCGGTCAGCGCCAGGCTGTCTGCCGCCCTGGCCAGGCTGCCGGTACGGGCGGCGGTTTCAAACGCCAAAATGGCGCTCAGTTTGGGCAGGCGGCTGCGGGAAGGTGCGTTCATGGCGGCTATCGTTAAGAATGGGTTACCTCATCCTTAACGCATTTTTGTTATTACGGCAATGCGACATTCGCTACAGTGGGGTATCCGGCCGCTAAGCCTTCAGGAGCTTCTCATGCAGCAACTCGCTCATATCGTTGATTTATCCGCCAACCCGATCGGCGACGCCGCCTTTCAGGCCCGTTGCAAAGCGACGCTGGACACGGCGGGTGCGCTGGTGCTGCGGGGCTTTCTGACCGCCGCCGCGCTGGCGACCGTCCGTCTCGAAGGGGCGGAGCACAGCCCAGCGGCGTTTTATGCCGCCAGCAAGCATAACGTATACCTGAAACCGCAGGATGAAAGCCTGCCTGCCGACCATGCGCGCAACCGGCAGGTGGTGTCTTCCAAGGGGTGTATTACCGACGAGGATATCCCGGCACAGTCGCCGCTGCGCACGCTGTATGATGCCCAGCCTTTCCGCGATTTCCTCTGTGCGGTGCTGGAAGAGCAACAGCTCTATCCCTACGCCGATCGGCTGTCGTCGATCAATCTGCACTACGCGTATCGCGGGCAGGAGCTGGGCTGGCATTTTGATAACTCCTCATTTGCCATCACGCTCCTGATCCAAAAACCGCAGGCCGGTGGCCGGTTTGAGTATGTGGAAAACCTGCGCGATGCCGATCGCGGCGAGATGAATTACGCGGGGGTCACCCAGGTGCTGGACGGCGAGCGTGCGGTGAAGACGCTGGCGATGGAGGAGGGGGATTTGGTGCTGTTTCGCGGGCGCAATGCCATGCACCGTGTTACGCCAACCGAAGGCGATACCACCCGTATGCTGGTGGTGCTGGCCTATAATGCCCAGCCGGATATCGCGCTGTCAGAGAGCGCCCGCATGACATTTTATGGCCGCTTGTAACGGATAAAAAAACTGCCCCGGAGGGGGGCAGTTCAGACTACTGACAAGCCCGTTATTAGGGAGAGCGTGCCGAAGGGGTCGTAGCGGCTTGCCCGCCGGAGCGCCCCTCGGTGCGCTAGGCCCGAGTATCTCGGGCTCAAAGGCAACTTTGTCATCAAACTCAGTTGAGAGACTCAGTGGTGGGCTTCTTCGTGAGCCTGTTGTTCCAGCTTCACTTCCTGCGCGCGCTTGCGCAGGCCAAACCAGCCCAGCACCAGCAGCACGGTCAGCACCGGGATGGTGGCGATGGTCCAGGTGCCGTTCGGGTAATCGAACGCCATCATCACCACGACCGCCAGCAGAAACGCCAGCGTCAACCAGGAGGTGACCGGCGCGCCGGGCATCTTGAAGGTGACCGGTTTGGCGCGGCCTTCCCTCACGGCCTTACGCAGGCGCATTTGGCAGACGATGATAAATGCCCAGGAGCTGATAATGCCCAGTGAGGCAATGTTCAGCACGATCTCAAACACCTGTGAAGGCACCAGATAGTTCAGCACTACGCCGAGCACATAGATACCACAGGTCACCAGAATACCGGCGTAAGGCACCTGCTGGCTGCTCATTTTGGACATGAATTTCGGCGCGGAGCCGCCCATCGACAGCGAACGCAGAATACGACCGGTGGAATACAGGCCGGAGTTCAGGCTGGAGAGCGCGGCAGTCAGCACCACGATGTTCATGATGGTGCCGATATAGGGCACGCCCAATTTACTGAAGAAGGTGACGAACGGGCTTTGGCCGGCCTGATAGGCATTCCACGGCAGCAGCAGCACCAGCAGCACCACGGAGCCGACGTAGAACAGACCGATACGCCAGATCACGCTGTTGATCGCCTTCGGCAGCATTTTTGCCGGATCTTTGCATTCGCCGGCGGCGGTGCCGATCAGCTCAATGCCGGCGAAGGCGAAGATTACCCCTTGCACCAGCACCAGCGCGGGCAACAAGCCGTGCGGGAACATGCCGCCGTTTTCGGTAATCAGGTGCAGGCCGGTCGTGTTGCCCGCCACCGGGGTACCCATACCGAGAAACACCACGCCGACCACCAGGAAAATGGCAATGGCGGCCACTTTAATCAGCGCGAACCAAAACTCCATTTCGGCGAACCACTTCACGCCGATCATGTTCATGGTGGCGACCACCCCAAGGGCGCAGAGCGCGAACAGCCATTGCGGCACGTCGGCGAAAGTGCCCCAGTAGTGCATGTACAGCGCGACCGCAGTGATGTCGACGATACCGGTCATCGCCCAGTTGAGGAAATACATCCAGCCGGCGACATAAGAGGCTTTTTCGCCGAGAAACTCGCGGGCATAAGAAACGAAGCTGCCGCTGGAGGGGCGGTGCAGCACTAACTCGCCCAGCGCGCGGAGAATGAAGAAAGAGAATATCCCGCACACCAGATAGACCAGCGCCAGCGCTGGGCCGGCCATTGCCAGACGGCCGCCGGTGCCGAGGAACAAGCCGGTACCAATGGAACCGCCGATGGCGATCATCTGTATCTGGCGGTTGCCCATGCTTTTGTGATAACCGGATTCATGTGAGTCTAACCAACGTCTTCTGGCGGCGTGTTTGTCATGCTCGGTTTTTTTATGTGATTGCATCATCCGTCCTGTTTACCTGTCTATAGGGTTACCCAGCTCTCGGACGAGAGCAAACGATTGCTATTGCCAATCGTTATGAGAATGAGGTCATGGCATCATTCTGTTGTTTTATACCCGTCGTCTTTCAAGCTGCAACGTTGTTGGCTGCACTCGCTTACCCCAGTTACTTACCGGAGTAAGCGCCTGGGGGATAAGCGAGCTGGCCGCCTAGCTGCAACTTGAAACCCATAGGGTATATTATGTGTACAGCCATCATTAAATAACGGCGAGGCATGCTACCTTTTCTCCGTAAATGTGGCAAAAAATCCTGCGTATAAATCGTGATCAATTGTGTTTATTTTTTATTACATATACAAAAGAATATATTATTCAATAGGATGTATGATTTTATCAACACGGAAATATCGAGGAATAAAAAGTGACGAAAATCACAAAATATTAATTTCCGCGCAAATTGCAGGGGGTTTTGCTTATTTTTCGAGGCGTGAAAAAAGGGGGTAAATAAGACTCTTGTTGCCTGCGGCGATTATAGCCCGCAGGCGAGGGGATTAACGGCGATTTTTTAGGCAGATTCCCCGGCTGGCTGAGCCGAGGCGGGCAGACCGAAAATCAGGTCGAACGCCCAGTTAAACACGAAGGTGTAGCACGGGATAATGACGATCAGCGCCATATCCAGCAGCAGCGCTTCCAGAAGTGAAATCCCCATCCACCAGGCGATCAGCGGGATCAGGTACACCACCAGCGTCAGTTGAAACCCCACGGCGTGCGCAATACGGCGCTTTAGCGTGCGGGTGCGTGACGTTTGGCGACTCTCCCACCGCTCAAACAGCGAGTTGTAGATGAAATTCCAGCTTACGGCGATGGTGGTGATGATCACCGCCAGCGGCCCGGTGCTGCTGGGCGCGCTGCCGGAAAGCAGCGCCAGCCCCAAAGCGGAGATCGCCATGCCGATAATTTCATAGGCGGTGACATACACCAGTTTGCGTTTAACGCCTTGCATCATGTTCTCCTGCGTTATTTTTGGTGGTTTCTTGGGTCGTGGCGGCTAAGATAACGTCAATCACATTGATAGAAAAAGTCAGGAGCTGTCAGTTTTGCTGACAGGTAACGCAATGAACTTTTCCAGCGATAATATTGAGCTGTTTTTGGCGGTATTGGATCGGGGTTCGTTCTCTGCCGCCGCCCGTTCGCTGCGGCGCGTGCCTTCGGCGGTCAGCATGGGCATCGCCAACATGGAGGCGGAACTCGGGTTCCCGCTGTTTGACCGGTCGCACCGCGAACCGGTGCCGACCTCGCTGGCATTGGCGCTGGCACCGCATGCGCGGTTGATTGCCGACCAACTTAAACAATTGCAGAACCACGCCATCGAGCTGTCGCAGGGGCTGGAGAGTACGTTGTCTATCGGCGTTGCTTCGGACATCAACGGCAGCGGCCTGCTGGCGGCGATTAAAACGCTGGCGGAGCGTTATCCGTTGCTGAACATCGAAGTGTTGACCGCCCCGCAAGATGACGTGTTGCATATGCTGCATCAGGGCAGGGTTGGCGTCTGCCTGGCGTTTGGCGGGCTTAACGTCAACAGCCAGGAGCAGTTCCACTTCGTGGGGGCGGAATCGCTGGTCGCCACGCTCTCGCCATGCCACCCGGCGCTAAAAGGGGCGGCGGACGAGCTGTTTCTCGAGGATCTGGTCAACGTACGGCAGATTATGGTGGCTAGCCGCGATCTGCCCATCGTCGATCTGCGGCCGCGGGTAGCGGAATCTTACTGGCGTACCGACAGCCTGCCGATGGCGCTAAGCATGGTTGAGGCCGGGTTGGGCTGGGGCAATTTCCCGCTGTCACTGACTGCGCCGCTGTTGGCGCAGGGAAGGTTAATCCGGCTGAAATTCAAAAACACCAAAAACGAACTGCGGTTGCCGATACACCTGGTCTGGCTAAAGAATGCGCCGTTGGACAAGGCCGCGCGCGAGCTGGTAGCGCTGATGCGCGATGCGGCTCAGGTTGAATGAACCCCGGTAGTCATTGCTTTTATTTTCGTCGCTGGTCTACTTTGAGCAATGGATTGTTAAGGGGGTACCGCGAGCATGATGAGTGAAACGGCATTATCGGTATTGAGCATTACCGGGGCGATAACGCTCGGGGCGATGAGTCCGGGGCAAAGTTTTATTTTGGTGGCGCGCACCGCAGTCGCCTCTTCGCGCCGCGACGGCATGGCAGTGGCGTTAGGCATGGGCGTCGGTTGTTTTATCTTTGCCTTGATCGCGCTATTGGGATTGCAGTCGCTGCTGCTGGCGCTGCCGTGGTTGTACAGCACGCTGAAAGTGCTGGGTGGCGCGTATCTTATTTATTTGGCGTTTAAAATGCTGCGTGGGGCCAATCGGCCGTTGAACGTGGAGGCGCTCGGCGAGCGGCATCTGGGATTTCGCAAGGCGTTTACCACCGGTTTGCTGACCCAACTCGGCAACCCGAACACCGCTATCGTGTTCGGTAGCGTGTTCGCCGCGCTGCTCAGCCATAAAATTTCGCCGCTGATGTACGTGGTGTTGCCGGTGATTGCCTTGACGGTCGACGTCCTGTGGTACGCCTTTGTGGCGTTTGTGCTGTCATCGCCGCGCCCGCGCCGTACTTACCTGCGTTTTAAAGCCTGGTTCGATCGGCTGGGTGGCGGCGTGCTGGCCTTGCTCGGCCTGAAGCTGATGCTCAATAAATAGCCTTAGTCGGCGTGGCGACGCCGCCACCAGAAGCGCAACAGCAGGATGGCGGCGATCACCAGCGCGCAGAACAGCAGGCTGGTCAGCCTTTTGTCGAAGCCGGAGATAAAACGGGCGATGGCTTCACCGCCGAAATAACCCAGCAGCACGAAAATCGTCGCCCACAGAATGGCACCCAGAATGTTCAGCGGCACAAAGCGTGACGGCGGCAATTTGCTGGCGCCGATCAGCACCGGGCCGATAATGCGAAAGCCGTACATAAAGCGCACGCCGATCACGAACAGCATCGGGTGGCGGGCAATCAGCTTCTTGGCGCGCTCGATGCGCTTTTCCTGGCTTTTCATCCGTGAAATCACCTGCCCACCGAAGCGGCGGCCCAGAAAGAACAGCACTTGATCCCCCAGCGTGCCGCCCAGCGCCACCACCGCAATCACCCACGGCAGATGCAACAGCCCCTGATGCGCGGCAATCCCGCCCAGCAACGTGATGGTTTCCCCCTCGGCCAGGCAACCGATAAACAGCGCCCAGTAGCCGTAATCCGTAATGTAGTGGGCCAGATCCGCCATGCTTAATCCTTACGTCTATGACACTTAAGGTTAAGTATACGCCCTGTGCGCTAGCCGCGGGCGGCAATCTGCGCCACCAGCGCCCGGCGTTGTTGCAGGCTGTCTGCCATTTTTTCCTCTACTCGCGCCAGAATCCCCGCAGGCGCCAGCTCTGGCGTTCCCCCCAGGAACGGCGGTGCCGGGGCATACTCCAGATAAAGCTGGATCATTTGCGCGGTTTCTTCGTCGTGCAGCTCGGCTATCAGTGTCAGGGCGAAGTCGATGCCTGCGGTTACGCCGCCTCCGGTGATTACGTTGCCGTCGCGCTCCACCCGCGCACTGCTCGGGATAGCGCCGAACAGCGTCAGGCTGTCACGCATCGACCAATGGCAGGCAGCGCGCTTGCCTTGCAACAGCCCGGCGGCGGCCAGGATCAGCGAGCCGGTGCAGACCGAGGTCAGATAGTGTGCGTCGGTTCCCAGCCGGCGGATCTGCCGCATGAAGTTTTCGTCCAGCAGCGCCTGGGTGCAGCCACTGCCGCCCGGCACGCACAGGACATCGCAGTGCGTGACGTCCTCCAGCGTTTGCAGCCGGGAGAAATGCAGCCCCTCAGAACTGACGTCCGCACCGCCGGCCGAGGCGACGATAATTTCAGCATCAGGCATATGCCGCAGAAATTGCAGCGGGCCGGTGAAATCCAACTGGGTAACGCCCTGATAGATCGGAAAAACTATCACTAATGGTGCAGACATGATATTCGCCTCAGTTTTGTCCTTTGAACTGGGTAATAATAGCTGCCCTGTTTTTGGCTGGTATGCCATATAACCCTCAAAAAACGCCATAATGAAAAACATCGGCTTTGTTATCTTTCCCGATTTTAACCTGCTGGATTTTGCGGGGCCGCTGGCGGCTTTCGATCAGGCCGATCAGTTTACCGATGCCCCGGCATACCGTTGTTTGCCGGTATCGCAAGTGGGCGGAATGGTGATCGGTTCGTCCGGCGTGGCCGTGATGACCCAGCCATTGGAGGGGGGCCGTTTTGATACGCTGCTGATTGCCGGTGGCCGCGGCAACGTGGCTGCGGCGGAGTCCCCGGCGTTGATCGCGATGTTGCAGCAGCAGAGCCGGCAGGTGCGGCGCATGGCCAGCGTGTGTACCGGGGCATTTATCCTGGCGGCCGCCGGGCTGCTGGAAGGTAAGCGCGCCACCACCCATTGGTTCCACGCCGCACGGTTGCAGCAGCGCTATCCGCGTATTCGCGTTGACAGCAACCGCATTTTTATTCGCGACGGTGCCCTCTGGACCTCTGCCGGCATCAGCGCCGGCATCGATCTGGCGCTGGCGATGATTGAAGAGGACCTCGGCGCAGAGGTGGCGGCCAACGTGGCGCGGCAACTGGTGGTGTATCACCGCCGTCCTGGCGGGCAGTCGCAGTATTCACTGCTGCTGGCGCTTAATCCTTCTTCAGACCGTATCCGCAGCGCACTTTCTTACGCCCGTGAGCATCTGCATCAGCCGCTCACGGTGGTGGATCTGGCCGATGCCGCTTGCCTGAGCGAACGCCAGTTCGGCAGGTTGTTTCGCGCGGAAACCGGGCAGACGCCGGCCAAAGTGATTGAGCAACTGCGGGTGGAAGCGGCGCGGGTACGGATTGAAGAGAGCGGCGAAGCGCTGGAGGCTATTGCTCGTGCCGTCGGTTTTAGCGATCCGGAGCGTATGCGGCGGGCATTTATTCGCGTTTTCGGTTTGTCGCCGCAGGCGATGCGGCGCCTGAGCCGCGCCGGTTAATTCATTCAGCTGTGCCCCTGGGGCGTGGCGCAGTAAAAGGAGCGACAGATGTATCAGGATTTTGAGAGCGAGTTGGATTGGGCGATGCGCCATATGCCGCGCACCCGCGCGGCGGTTGCGGCGCTGCCGGATTTGAACGGCGTGCGGTTGGCGTGCAACATGCACCTGGATCTGAAAATGGCGCCGCTGGTGGCGGGCCTGCTGGACAAGGGCGCGGCGGTTTACCTGACCACCTGCAACCCGACCACGGTACAGGATGACGTGGTCGCCTGGCTGGAGCGTCGCGGCGCGCAGGCTCACGCCTGGCGTGACATGAGCGATGCGGACTGGTCGGCATCCTTCGATCGCGCGTTGGCCTGGGAACCGACCCATCTGTGCGAAATGGGCGCGGATCTGACGACCCGCCTGCACCAGTCGGCCGCAGGCCCGCAGATTGTCGCCGGCCTGGAAGCGACCGGTTCCGGCATTAGCCGATTGAACGGCATGGCGCCGCGCTACCCGATCTTCAATTGGGACGATCTGCCGGTGAAAGAAGGGCTGCATAACCGCCATATGGTTGGCTTGACCGCCTGGCATACCTTCTTCCAGACCACGCATCTGACGCTGCATGAAAAATGCGTGCTGGTGATTGGCTATGGCCTGGTTGGGCAGGGCGTTGCGGCGGCGGCGAAAGCCTACGGCGGGCAGGTTATCGTGGCGGAAATCGATCCGGCGCGTGCATTGCAGGCGCGGTACGACGGCTGGGCTGTGGTCGATCTGGCCACTGCGGTTACCCAGGTGGACGTGATCGCCACGGCGACCGGGGCGAAAAATGTGCTGTCGGCGCAGCATTTGCAACAGGTGAAGGACGGGGTGTTTATTCTCAACGTCGGCCACGTGGCGGCCGAAATTGACGTCGGCTTCCTGAAGAACCTGCCGCACAGCGAGCCTATGCCGTTTGTGAACGCCTACCAACTGGGTGATAAAAAGATCTATTTGTTGGCCAACGGGTCGATGTTCAACCTGACGGCGGGCTACGGCGACAGCCTGAACGCCTTCGATGTGACGCTGGCGGTGATGGCGGCGGGCATCGGCCATATCGTCGGCGACGGCGCCCGCCAGGCTCCCGGTTTGTATCTGTTGCCGCAGTCTGCGTGGCAACCGGCACTGTAACTTTCCCATCGCGAGCGCTCACCCCAGAGCGCTCGCGGTTTGCGCAATATTCTGTCCGACAGAATTTGTCACAAATGGGGGCGCATAATCCCAGTGCCAACTTGAGATCCCTCACATATAATTCTGCCAAATAAGACCTTCCTCTTCTCCAGTGACAGAGTAATGCATGTGAAAATACGTGTTTTGGTACTAACCCTGCTCGCTTTGCAGGCGGGAGCAGGCATCGCGCCGCGCGCGCTGGCCAGCGAAAATAACGCCGCCGCCCATGCCGCCCAGCCTGAACTGGCTTCCGGCAGTGCGATGGTGGTGGATATGCAGACCCACAAAGTGATGTATGCGCGCAATCCGGATGAAGTGGTGCCGATCGCCTCCATCACCAAGCTGATGACCGCCATGGTGACGCTGGACGCCCATCTGCCGCTGGATGAAATGCTGTCGGTAGACATTCACCAGACGCCAGAAATGAAAGGCGTTTATTCCCGCGTACGCCTGAACAGTGAAATTACGCGTAAAGACATGCTGCTGCTGGCGCTGATGTCGTCGGAAAACCGCGCCGCCGCCAGCCTGGCGCACCACTATCCGGGCGGTTACGGTGCCTTTATCAAGGCGATGAACGCCAAGGCGAGATCGCTGGGTATGACCAATACCCGTTATGTGGAGCCGACCGGGCTGTCGATTCATAACGTTTCGACCGCGCGTGACCTGACCAAGCTGCTGATCGCCACCAAGCAATATCCGCTGATTGGCCAGCTCAGCACCACCACCGAGCGCATGGCGAGCTTCAAGGATCCTAACTACACGCTGCCGTTCCGCAACACCAACCATTTGGTGTACAACCCGAAATGGAACATTCAGCTGACCAAAACCGGCTTCACTAACGAAGCGGGGCATTGCCTGGCGATGCGCACCATGATCGGCAGCCGCTCGGTATCGCTGGTGGTGCTGGACGCGTTCGGCAAGTACACGCATTTTGCTGACGCCAACCGCCTGCGCACCTGGATCGAAACCGGCAAGGTAACGCCGATCCCGGCCGCTGCCCGCGACTATCGCCGCCAAAAAGACGCCCGTCTGGCGAAGAACGAAACCGAATAATCCCGGTCTGGCCTGCGGTTTCCACCGCAGGCCGCTATCGGCCCTCAGGGCGCCTGATGACAAAACCCCTTTCCCGATCGCCGTCGAACCCGGCGCGCAGATACAATTGGTGTGCCCCGGTGCGCTGCTGACCGGAAAGCAGCATCACTTTGTAGCACCCTTTACGCCACGCCAGTTGCAAGGTGTATTCCAGCATCGCCAGGGCAATGCCTTGCCCGCGGTACGGCGGTGCCGTGACCACGTGTTCAATGATACCGAACGGCTGAGCCTGATGAACCAACCCCGGCACCATCGCCAGCATGCAGGTCGCGATCGGCTGTTCACCGTCGGCGGTAACCACCAGGCGAATTGCCGGGTTGTCCAGCAAACGCTGTAAAGTGCGCTGGGCGGCATCCGGGCGCAGCGGGGGATCCTGTGGGCGCAATTCCTGATACAGCGCCTGAAGGCCAGCCAGATCGTTTGTCTGTGCCAGGCGATAGGTGATTGCCATCTTTCCTCCTTTTGGCAGCGTCGGTTGCTCCATCCGCTATGATCACTAAATACCCTATCGTATGCGAGAGAGGATTCCTATGAGCCAGGTTGCAACCTTTATCATGTTTCAGGGCAACGCCCAGCAGGCTATCGATCTTTACAGCGGGCTGTTCGGCAGTTTTAAGGTTCAGCAGTTGCTGCATTACGACGAGACGCCCGACGGGCAACGGCGAATCAAACAGGCTTCGATAGACTTTGACCGACAGCATCTGGTGTTTAGCGACAGCCCGGTCAGCCATGATTTCAGCTTTACCCCGGCGGTATCTCTCCACGTTAATTTGGCGACCGAAGCCGAGTTGGAACGGGTATTCGCCCGCCTGGCGGATGGCGGTGAAGTGCTGATGCCGCTCGACGACTACGGCTCCAGCGCGCGTTTCGGCTGGCTGAACGATCGCTTTGGCCTCTCCTGGCAGTTGAACGTGCCCATCGCGGGATAGGAATACATGAGGTTTGATGCATTTTTAACCGGCTGTTTTAAATGAATTAATGGCGGTTTCTGTGCCCAGTGATTAGGATCACGATTATTGGTTAATAAATCTTTATGATTTTGCTTGCAGAATGTTAACATCCGCGCCGTATCATTAGATACTCTAATGATATGGCTGTTTTCAAGGAACAAGCAAAATGGACTATCAGAACGTCTTCCCATTGACGGATCAGGAAAAAAACGAATTATTTTTGGCATTGGATAAAATAACTTACGATCCTGCCGGTGGCGATGCTTATATTCACGCTATCCGATCGGCAATGATGCAGCATTTACCTCATCGCGTGAGTGCTGCGTTAGGAAAACAAAAAGCTTCTATCAAACCCAGACCCTATTTTATTCTAAGAAATGCACCAATAGATAAAGAGGTTTTTTTCTCACCTTGCCCGAATGAATATACACCATCGGCAAAATCAGGAAATATCAGTGAAAACCTGTTGGTAGGTATATCTACTCTTATCGGTGAGCCTTACTCCATGTATTTTGAAGGAAAGGAGATTATCAATAACTTGATCCCGAAACGGGAGGCGAAAAAAGAATATACCGGACTGGGGTTTGATGTTGAATTGGATTTTCATATTGAAAACGCGGCACTAAAACATCTTGAGCAGTTTAACGTGTCCCCGATGGGCCTGCTGTTAGCGGGAGTGCGGCGTGATCCGCAAAGCCCGATGACACGCATTTCCGATTCACGGTTGGCGATCGCCCAACTGAGTCAGGAAGATGTGGCGACGCTGGCCAGCCCGCTGTACAGCATCAAGCTGCCTTACCGCTGGCGCCAGTCCACGCAGGGCGGCAGGGAGGAAACCGCACTGGTGCCGTTGATTTCGCAAAACCATATTCTGCCGGATGTCAGCGCCGTCTTCTATCCGGGAATGATCTTTGCCAGCACGTCGCGAGCGGAGGCTGCGCTGGAGCGTTTTTATGGCCTGATTAAAGAAAATGCGATCGGAATAGATATCTGCCCTGGCGATTTGGTTTATATCGATAATCGATTTGCTTTGCACTCGCGTGATAAATTCTCACCTTCTTATGATGAGAATGATACGCCACTGCGCTGGGTACAGCGAGTTTTCGTTTCAGCCAGTTTGTGGAACCACCGTAATCTTAATCAGGTTGAAGACCGCATTTTTTCGATTTAAAGGCGATTGTGTATGTTAAACGTTTTTCTTTCTATTTTACCTATTTTTCTATTGATTGTATTTGGCTTTCTCTCCAAGATATATGTCAAGGATGTCGCCGTTTTTTGGGGTTTTTCAGATAAGTTTGTTTATTACCTTTTCTTTCCGGCATTATTGATTCTAGATATTAGTGAGGCGAACTTTAGCGGCGCGGACAGTTTTTATCCCGTTATGGCGACTATCATATCGACCCTGGTCATTGCCTTGATTATCTTTGCGGTAAAGTTCTTTGTTGATACTTCACCCGACCTCTTTACCTCAATTTTTCAGGGAGGAGTCAGGTATAACTCTTATGTGTTTATCGCGTTGTCTCAGTCGCTGTTCGGCAGTGAAGGCGTAGCGCTGTCCGGTTTTTTCGTGGCCTACATGATTATTCTGACCAATATCCTGAGCGTGCTGGTGATGAATCACTACGGTACCGGCAGCAAGAAAAGCCTGAGCGGCGCGGTATTGGCACTGACCAAAAACCCCTTGATTATCGGTGCCTTGTTGGGTGTCCTGATGAACTTGCTTAACCTGCATATCACCGGTGCTATCAAACAGTTGTTCCAGTATCTGGCCAACGCCGCTACACCGCTGAGCCTGATGTCGGTCGGCGCGGGGCTGATTGTCAGCATGCATATTCGCAAAATGGTTTCCATCTCCTATGCGACGCTGCTCAAACTGGTGGCGATGCCACTGATCACCATTGCGCTGGTGAAGTATTTTGGTGCCACAGGCGTGCCGGCTAGCATAGCTATCCTCTATTCCGCTGTTCCTTGCGCCGGTAATGCCTATATTTTGGCGCGGCAGATGGGGGGCGATCATGAAGCGATGGCGTCCATCATTACCTGGACCACGCTGTTGTCAGTCATGACCGTCACTTTCATTCTGGGAAGCGTGGCGATTTAACCCGCAGGCCGGGAGCGGTTGGTTCTGCTCCCGGTATTTTCCGCCATCATCCGATACCCATTCAGGCCCGTTTACCGCTATGCTAAACGGGCAGGGTTCAATGAAATTTGATAAGGATGACCATTTTGGCCGGAAGTAGCTTACTGACTTTACTCGACGACATCGCTTCGCTGCTGGACGACGTCTCGCTGATGACAAAAATGGCGGCGAAGAAGACCGCCGGGGTGCTGGGTGACGATCTGGCGCTGAATGCGCAACAGGTTAGCGGGGTAAAGGCCGATCGCGAACTGCCGGTGGTGTGGGGCGTGGCCAAAGGTTCGTTTATCAACAAACTGATTCTGGTGCCGCTGGCGTTGCTGATCAGCGCATTCGCACCCTGGGCGATCACGCCGCTGCTGATGGTGGGCGGCGCTTACCTGTGTTACGAAGGCTTTGAAAAAGTGTTCCACAGCCTGACTCACGGCAAGCAAGGGGAGGAGAAAAAAGAAGAACTGGACGCCAATGCCAATGAAGACGTGGCGGCTTATGAGCAGCGCAAAGTGAAAGGGGCGATCCGCACCGATTTCGTGCTGTCCGCCGAGATTATCGCCATCACCCTTGGCACGGTGGCCGGCGCGAGCTTTAGCCAGCAAGTGATTGTGTTGAGCGGCATCGCTATTGTGATGACGATCGGCGTTTACGGTATCGTGGCCGGCATCGTCAAGCTCGACGATCTGGGGTTGTACCTGAGCCGAAAAACCAGCGCGCTGGCGCGCTCGATTGGCAATGGCATTGTCAGTGCCGCACCTTACCTGATGAAAACCCTGTCGATCGTCGGTACTGTCGCCATGTTTATGGTCGGCGGCGGCATTCTGACCCACGGTCTGCCTCCGGTGCATCATTTGTTCGAAGACTGGGCGTCGTACGCTACCGTAGTACCGACCTTCGGCCATATTCTGCAGGGGGCGATCCCCGCGTTGCTCAACGTGGTGTTCGGCCTGATTGCCGGCGGCGTGGTGCTGGTGGTGGTGTCGGCTCTGAGCGCCATTCGCGGCCGCTTTACCGCCTGATAACCCCGGGGGCGTTTTACGCCCCCGTAGCTGCCGTTACGGCCGGCTGCCGTCGCCTTCACCCAGTGCGCGTTGCATGATATGCGTGTCGCGCCATTCACCCAGTTTGAATCCCACCGCCTTCAGCGTGCCCACGCTGGTAAAGCCCAGTTTCTGATGCAAAGCCAGCGAACCTTGATTCTCTTGCGCATTGCCGACGATCGCCAACATCTGCCGCCAGGGGCCGCGCTCGCAACGGGCGATCAGTTCGGCCAGCAGCGCTTTGCCGATGCCATTACCCTGCAGGCCTTCGGCGATATACACCGAGTCTTCTACGGTAAACCGGTAGGCCGGGCGTGGCCGATAGGGCGTGGCGTAACAGTAGCCCACCACGCGATCTTCCCGTTTGGCGACCAGCCAGGGGAGCCCGGCTTCCTGTACCTTGCTGCACCGCTGCTGCATTTCTTCACATGTGGGCGGCGTTTCTTCAAAGGATGCCGCGCCGTAAAGCACGTGGTAGGCGTAGATCTGTTGTACGGCGGCCAGGTCATCCGGCGTGGCGTCGGTGATGATCAACGGGGCGGAAAGGGACATAAGCGTTCTTTTTTTACCTTGAGAAATCAGAAGATAAGCGCATTATGCTCCCCGTTCGCCGCCAAGGTAAATTGGGCTTTTTTATGCCGGTGATAAAAAAAACCTATAGCTGCCTGGCTGCCCGGTGCCGTGGCAGCAGGCGTTTTACTGCGCCAGAGGCCAGCAGCACGCCGAGGATAACCCAGACCGCCCCGACTAATTGCCAAACGTTGGGGGCGGTACCGGTGAGGGTGGCCACCAGCATGGTAAACACCGGTGCCAGATTGAAGAAAATGGCGGTGCGCATCGAGCCGATTTTTTCCAGCCCGTTGAACCACAGCAGATAGGCCAGCAGCGATCCGCACAGCGCCAGATAAACCACCGCCGCATGCACGCTGAGGCTGGCCGAAGCCAGACTTTGGAGTGGGTTTTCGAAGATAAACCCCAGCGGCAGCAGGGCCAGCGTGCCGAACAGCATCGAATAGCTGGTGGTTTCGATGGCGGTGGCGTTATGCACCAGTCGCCGGGTACCGACCATATTCAGCGCCCAGGCCAGACTGCCGAGCAGGATAATGCCGTCGCCGGGGTTGATTTCCAACCGCAACAGCGTTTGCAGGCTCCCTTTGGTGATCACCAGCGTTACGCCGATAAAACCCGCCAACAGGCCGGCGCCGCGTGACCCACTCAGTTTTTCATGCTCCCAAAATACCCCGAACAGCAGCGTCCACAGCGGCGTGGTAGCGAGGATCAGCGCACCGTTGATCGGCGTGGTGGACTGCAGGCCGAAAAAGGTGCACAGGTTAAACAGCGTAAAGCCGAGCACGCCCAGCCCAAGGTAGGCCGGCCAGTTGTTCCTCAGCGTACTGAAGCGTAACTGTCCGCGCAGACCGAAGAGCAGCAACAGCGCCAGCGTCGCCAGGCTGAAGCGCTCAATCGACGCGGTGATCGGTGGCTGATGGGCGATGATATAGGCGCCGGCATTGAAGTTTGTGCCCCAGAAGAAGGTGGCGATAATCACCCCCAGATAGGCCAGCGGCAGCGAAGTTTTCATGGTGATTTCCTGTGGTGTGGAATAAACAAAAACAGTTTGCGCCACGGATTGTTGCGGTAAAATCCCCTATATGTTCACTTGGGGTGTGAGAAAATACCCATGTTCAATTGGGAAGATTTGCATTACTTCATGGTGTTTGCACGCGAGAAGTCGCTGTCAGGCGCCGCCCGCAGTTTGCAGGTAGACCACGCCACTGTTGCCCGGCGTATCGCCAGCCTGGAAGCATCGCTGGCGTTAAAACTGGTGGATCGCCGCCCGCGCAGCTACCTGCTCACCGCCGACGGGCAACGCATCGCGGCGCAAGGGGACAGCATGACGCTCAACGCCTTCGCCGTTAGCCGCGCCGCCCTCAGTGGGCGACAGGGCATCGCGGGTGAGGTTACGTTGAGCGTGCCGCCGGTGATGGGGCTGAAGCTGATTGCCCCGCGTATTGCCGAGTTGCAGCGCCGTTATCCGGATTTGCGACTGGTTTTGCTGGCCGATACTACCAACGTATCGCTGCTGCGCGGTGAGGCGGATATTGCCATTCGGCTCAGCCGCGTCACTGAAAGCGAGCTGGTGGCGAGAAAAATTGGCACCGTCGAGTTCGGGCTGTACGCCAACGCCGAGTATCTGCGGGCCACGCCGGAGACGGCGCGGGGGTTTATCGGCTATCACGATGAACGGGCCGCTTCGGCGCAGCAAAAATGGTTGCTGGAGCAGGCCGGGCCCCGGCCGCTGGTGATGCGCAGCAACGACCTGATGATTCAGGCTGCCGCCGCTGCGGCCGGCGCGGGCATTGCGCTGCTGCCGCATTTTGTCGCGCAGGAACTGGGGCTTGAACGCCTGGCGCCGCCGCTTGGGCTGCGGCGCGAAATCTGGCTAACGGTGCATGACGACATTCGTCATGCACCGGGCATCGCCGCCGTGACGGCGTTTTTACTGGAATGCTACGCGGGTGTAGCGGGGATCACCCGGCTGGTGGATAACCTTACCTAGCCGCGCATCAGGTGCGCCACTGCCTGTTGCAAATAGCTCAGCAGCGCCGGGGTCAACCAGGTGCCTTCCGTCAGCGTCGGCTCTTGTTCCATCGCCTGGCGAATTTTCATCTGGGTGGCCGGGTCAGTGCCGGCATAGGATTGGAACAGCTCTAGCCATTTAGCCGCCAGTTGTTTCGCCTGGACGGAATCCGGCGGCACGCCGTCTCTTAGCGCCTGATGGAACTGGGCGATCAGCGCCGGCCATTCGTGCAAACGGGTAAAGTAGTGTTGGCGCACGTAGGCGTATTCTTCCGCCGACAGGTATTTTTGGTAGATCGACAACTTGGTTTCGGCAAAGGCCCGGGTGACATAATCGGTCACAGCCGGGGTGATGCCGGTCTGTTCGCGCATTGAGGGCTCATCGGCATGCATGGCGTTAAGCCGGGTAAGAAACGCCGGATTAAGCGCGGTATCGCGTTCCAGCATCTGCATCCAACGCCGCGCCAGGGCCTGCGCCTGCGGCGCTTGCGCTTCGACGCCACTGTCGATCAACTGGCGCATGCCGCTCACCAGCTCGCCCCATTCCTGATTGCGCGCCTGATCGGCCTGATAGAAGGGCAGTTGCGCCAGTTCGTCGGCGGTAAAATATTTGTCGTACATGGTCATTAACTCCAACGTAGTCAGCCAGTCGTTCAGTTCCGGTTCGTCCCCGACGGTGAGTTGGGCATGCATATGCTGCAAATGATCGCGTAGCGCTACGGTCTGCGCCAACTGCCGGTCCAGCATGGCTATCTGCTGTTCAATCACCGTGGTTAACGTTACCCCGGAACGTGTCAGAAGTGCCCCGACCTCCGCAAGCTGGACCCCCATTCGGCGCAACGCCTGAATATGGTGCAAGCGGGTGATGTCAGCCCGGTTGTATAAACGGTAGCCGGCGTCGGAACGCGCAGAAGGGATCAGCAAACCAATGCTGTCGTAATAATGCAGCGTCCTGACGGTGATGCCGGAACGGCGGGCCAGTTCGCCCACTTTTAATAACATGGCGTGCTCCTCCCAAGTGCGTGCAGGAATACTAAAGCCTGACGCGACGTGAGGGTCAATAGCGCGGAAGGGGATATTTTCAGGAAAGTGGCGGGTGCCGAAAATAGCACCCGCAAAGAGACGAACCGCTGGCTTACCAGCCTTTTACCGCGCCGCCGTTAAAAATTTTCTCGGCGGCTTTGGCCACTTCATCCGACTCGTAGGCCTTGATGAAGTTTTGCACGTTCAGCGCGTCTTTGTTGTCTTCACGCGTCACGATGATGTTGGTGTACGGCGAATCTTTGTCTTCGATAAAGATGCCGTCTTTGGTTGGCGTCAGCCCGGTCTGGTTGATGTAGGTGGTGCTGATGATAGCTACTGTGACTTTAGGGTCATCCAGTACCTGCGGCAATTGTGCGCCTTCCAGCTCCATAATCTTGTAGTTATGCGGGTTGGCGCTGATATCCAGCGACGTTGGCAGCAGCCCTTTGCCCGGTTTCAGGGTAATCAGGCCGGTTTTCTCCAGCAGCAGCAGCGCGCGGCCGAGGTTGGTCGGATCCAACGGAATCGCGATAACGGCGCCGTCCTGCAGCTCTTTCAGCGATTTGATTTTTTTCGAATAGCCGGCCATCGGGAACACGAAGGTATTGCCTACCGCCACCAGTTTGTAGCCGTGATCTTTATTTTGCTGCTCGAGGAACGGCCGGTGCTGGAACACGTTGGCATCCAGCTCACCTTTATCGGTGGCGTCGTTCGGCAGCAGAGAGCCGCTGAAACCGACCAGTTCAACCTCAAGGCCGTATTTCTCTTTCGCTACCTGTTTGGCGACTTCCGCCACGTCCTGCTCTGCGCCGTTGATCACCCCGACCTTGATAAGGTTCTGGTCTACCGGCTTATCGCAACCTTGCAGTGCCAGCGTGGCGGCAAACGCCGCCATCACGGCGGTAAAACGCCAGGTCTTTAACATCGTGTTCTCCCTGAAAAAAACAGTAAAATCAGTTGGTTTTGTGCTGTTAGCTAAGCCTGAACCTGCGGGGAAGTCAAACGCTTGCTCAGCACAAAGGGTTATAGGTAATAACAGGGAGTTGTATAGAGACCCTGGCTTTCAGATTGCACCCTGAAAGCCATAGGGTCTGGAAGAGCGGTTATTTGGCGCGCAGCACGACGATGCCTGGCGTGTTGATCACATAGTCCATAAAGGGCGAGTCCACTACCTTCATGTTTTCCTTGCGCGAAGAGGCATTGCGCAACATCGGGCCGTTTTCGGTCATGACAAAGATGCCGGTGTGAGTGACGTCCAGCCCGGCAAGATTGGTGTAGATACCGATGTAATCGCCGGTGCGCAACTGGGCCAGCACCTTATCGTCAATAAAATCGCTGGGCACATAAGTGATGCTGCGCCGAACATTTTTCAGGCCGGGTAGATAGTTGCCGCCGTCGGCCTTTTGGTTCAGATTTTTCACCTGCGTCACCGCGTGCGGGCTGAGTTGAGCGGTAATGTCGGTCACGTTTGTTTTGGCGACCTGCGCCCAGTCGGTGAAGAAATGTTTGCGCTGCGGGAAGCTGATGTCGCTATGGGCGTAGCGGGTCTGGATCAGGCGTTGAACGAATTCAGCCTGGTTGTGCGATTTACTCAGTGCATCAACGTAGTCGATATAGGTAAAGCAATCCAGGCCGCGGAAGTCGATCACCAGCTTTTCCGGCGTGTCCTGAGAGCCTATCAGCATGTTGGCAACGTAAGGCGTACCCAGAAATTGCTGAGAGATCAGATTGATAGTTTGGCCGTTGGCCTGCCCGGCCGGCCAGGTAGCGTGCTGGGCGAGAATGTCGTTGAGCTTGCTTAACGTCTCGCTGTCCAGGTTTATGGGCGCTACCGCAGGGGGCGTGACTGCCGCACCGGGCTCATCAATTGGCGGCCGATGATTTTTATCTGCGCATCCACTCATCGCTATAACTAACATCAATGGAACAACCTTGTACATGTAACCCTCCAATGGTTTCAGTCCGTGATCATATAAATGATAACAGTTCTCACCATGGGGCGGGTGGTTAATAAATAAACATAGCCTAAACGCTGGCCAATAATCAGTAACCGATCTCGTTATTAAACGGCAGATACCAAAATAACGCGATTTCATGGTCGGCAATATCCGGCTGAGCGCGATACAACAGGTGATCGATACCGCCGAGAATAAAACCGAAGCGCTGATAACAGCGGCAGGCGATTTTGCGTTTCCAGCATCAACCCCGGGGTTTCCTGCTGCTGCGCCCAGTGGCGTGCGGCATCCAGCAGCGCGGTGGCAACGCCCAAGCGGCGCACATGGGCGCTGACGACAATTTCTTCAATCAGCGCATAACCGTTCCAGTTTTTGCTCAGCGTGATGTGGCCGACGGCTTCCCCTCGGTGGCGTGCCAGAAAGGTTTCGCTTTCCTCATTGATGAAGGGGGCCAGCGGATAGTTCTTGCGAAACGGCGTGACCGGCCGCAGCGGCCAACTGTCGACCGGGGCATCGAAAACCGGTTGGGCATAGTGGGCGACCGGGAAGCTGAAATCGCAGCTTTCCAGATAGCCGTCGGGCAACTGGGCGACGGGGGCGATATGGATAGCCTGGCTCATGAGTCCAGCTCTCTCAGCAGGCGTGCCGGATTGCCGACCTGACGAAGAGTGATAGCAGATGACATGGCATTCCTCACGGCTTTGCTCAATCGGAGGATTATAAAACAAAAAACTGCCGCTGCGTCTGCGTTTTCCGAACGTTTTTTCAGCGAAAGACTATAATAAGTACAGGGGAGAGAGCCCCGTGGCCGCAATCCTCGCACGGTCAACAATCCGTCAGAGGGGTAAATTCGTTCGCCGATCGCGACCTACGGCGATGGAGGAGGTGTCTCATGGTTAATCATGTTTGGGGACTTCTGGCGCATCCAAGCACCGAGTTCGAACACATTAAAAGCGAGAACGAAAGCGTCTCGCACCTTTACACCCACCATGTGCTGCTGCTGGCGGCGATCCCTGTGGTCTGCGCCTTTATCGGCACCACCCAGTTGGGCTGGCTCTCCGGCGAAGGCCATGCGATCCGGCTCGATATGTTTACCGCGCTTTATACCGCAGTGGCTTTCTATCTGCTGATGCTGGCGGGTGTGGCTATCATGGGTAAAGTGATCCACTGGATGGCGCGGCGTTATGAAGCTCGCCCGAGTTTGCACCGTTGCATGGTGTTTGCCGGCTATGTCGCCACCCCGATGTTCCTGAGCGGCATAGTGGCGCTATACCCCGTCGTGTGGCTCTGTCTGTTTGTCGGCGTGATTGGCCTGTGCTATTCGGGCTATCTGCTGAATCTGGGCATTCCCCACTTCCTGAATATCGACAGTAAAGAAGGCTTTATCTTCTCCAGCTCTACCTTTGCCATCGGCATCTTGCTGCTCGAGTTTCTGCTCGGGGTAACGGTACTGCTGTGGGGGTATGGTTCCTGGTTATTCTGAAAAAGATATTTTGATATTGCCCCCCATGCCACCCGGCATGAGGGGCTTTTGCTTTTTACGGCTTACGGAACACCAGCATTACGCCAAGTACGATGGCCGCCATGCCCAACATGCTCATTGCCGCCAGCGCATGGCCGAGCAACAGGAAGTCCAGCAGAGCGGTGACCGCCGGGATCAGGTAAAACAGGCTGGTGACCTGCACCAGATTGCCGCGTTGGATCAACCGGTACAGCAAGAAGGTGGCCAGCACTGAAATCACCACCGCCATCCACAGCAGCGGCACGATAAGCGCCATGCTCCACTCGACCCGCAGCGGCTCGAACGGTAACACCAGTGCGCACATCAGCAACCCGACGGCGTACTGCAGCGGCAACACCGCCAGCGGTGGCTGACTCATGCCTTTTTGCAGCAGCGTGCCGGCGGTCATGCAGCTCAGCGCGATAAAGGCGCACAGCATGCCGGGCAGGGAGAAGTGGGCGATCGCCAGGCTTTGATACACCACCAGCGTCAGCCCGGCCATCGCCAGCAACAGGCCGAGGCTGCGCAGCCCGGAACTGCGGCGTTCGGTAATGAACTGGGTCAGTATCGGCTGTACGCCGAGCAGCGTCGCCAGCACGCCGGGCGTGATGCCCTGTTCCAGCGCCAGCAGATAGCTAATCTGGTAACTGCCGATCATCAGCAGCCCGATCAACGCCACGCGCCAGCGGGTGCCGCGGGCGGGCAGGCATTGCCGTTGCCACAGGCCGATCGCCAGCAGCAGCGCCAGAGCGATGGCGCAGCGGAAGAAAAGGAAGGCGAAGGCGGAGGCATGCTCCAGCCCCAAGCGGGAGAAAATTGCGCCGCTGCTCCAAAGCAGGACGAACAGAGTAGCCAGGCCGGCATTGGCCCATTGAGTGATAAATCGCATTCGGTTTCACCTGTCGTGAAAATGGCAAGTTCCAGCGCGCGCGGCGGTCTACGCCTGAGCGCAAATAAAGAAAGCTGGAGGTAAAATTCGGTTTGGCTTAGCGCACAACCACAGAGCGTGGCGGGTAAGCGGCAACCGCAGTGACGACAGAGAAAACGGCTGGAGGGGCGGAAGATGCGCACAGCTGAACGACGGCCGGAAGCGGCGTGTTCGTTGGGTCTGTGATGTGCGCAAACTGAGCCATTGATATTCCTGAAAGCAGGGAGTGATTACGGCATCAAAGATAATGAAGTTTGGCGGGAGGCGCAACATAAACTTAACGCCTCCCGCTGAGGGGGGCGGTTTAGCTTTTGCTGACCACCACCAGTTTCTGGTTCACAAACTCTTTGATCCCCAGATCCGACAGTTCACGGCCGAAGCCGGAACGCTTCACGCCGCCAAAAGGCAGCTCGGGTGCGGTATCGGTCAACGAGTTGATATACACCATGCCGGTCTCGATGCGTGAAGCCAGCTTTTTGGCGCGCTCGATATCCGTGCTGAAAATAGCGCCACCGAGGCCGTAGTGAGAGTCATTGGCCAGTTTGACGATCTCGTCGTCATCCTTCACCACATAGATCTGCGCCACCGGGCCGAAGAACTCTTCGAAATACGCCGGGTTGTCACGGTTGATGTGGGTCAGGATCGTCGGCTCGAAGAAATTGCCGTCATGCGGTATCGGCTTGCCGCCGTAGTGTAGTTTGGCGCCGTTTTGCACCGCGGCGTCGACCTGTTTAACCAGCCCCTCCAGCGCTTCGCGGGAAGACAGCGGCCCCAGCGTGGTGGTTTCATCCAGCGGATCGCCGATTTTCACCGCGCGGAAATGCTCGGTAAAGGCTTGCAGGAAGGGTTCCGCCACTTTTTCTTGTACGATAAAACGTTTGGCTGCGGTGCACACCTGGCCGGCATTGCTCAGCCGCGCCTGCGCGCCGATCTTGGCGGCTCTGGCGATATCGCTGTCGTCCAGCACCACGAATACGTCGTTGCCGCCCAGCTCCAGCGTAGATTTTTTCAGTGCCTTCGCGGCCTGTGCGGCCACTATGCTACCGGCCTTTTCCGAGCCGGTCAGCGCCACGCCCTGCACCCGATCGTCGGCGATGACATTCGCCACCTGTTGTTGCGAAATAAACAGGTTGGTGTAGGCACCTTGCGGCGCACCGGCCTCGGCGACCCATTGTTCAAAGGCCTGTGCGCAGTGCGGCACGATGCTGGCATGCTTCACCAGCACCGGATTGCCGGCGGCCAGATTGGGCGCCAGCACGCGCATCAACTGGTAGAACGGGAAGTTCCACGGCTCCACTGCCATCAGTACGCCGATCGGATGATGCTCTACCCAGGCTTCGCCCAAGCTGGATTCATAGCGCACCGGCGCGAGAAATTTTTTGGCGTTATCGGCATAGTAGCGGGCGATCTGGGCACAGAGCTTCACTTCGCCGCGGCTTTGCGCGATCAGCTTGCCCATCTCCTGGCTGGCAATTGTCGCCAGTTCCTCAACCCGGCTCTCCATCAGGTCCGCCAGCTTGTGCAGCACCGGCAGCCGCTGGTCGATATCGCCCTTGGCCCAGCCGGAGTGATACAGCGCGTCAGCCTTTGCCAGCGCTTGTTCGACCTGCTGGTCGGTGTGCGGTTGGTACTCTTTGATCAGTTGGTTGTTAAAAGGGTTTACCGTTTGGTATGGCATGAAGAGTTCCTCTCGTCGCGGATGGTGACGCATGACATACGCCTTGAACGGCGCAGCAAAAACGGCTGCACCGGTCTTTAAGTCTAGACGATAGGGGAGATGCGGGCCGAAGATGCAGAAGGGAGCATCGGCTATGCCCCCGTATGCCGGGGGCGCGGGCTGAAAGCGGAAATGTTACCGGGTATTGCCGGCCCAGTGTTTCCGCTTGCTGGTCTTGCCGAGACCGGGGTTAAAGCTGTTGGTCGGATCGGCGGATTGGTAGAAGGCCTGCAGATCGGGCTTGGCGTGATACAGATGACCGACGTTATGCTCGGCCGGGTACTCCGCGCCGCGGCGGTCGAGGATCGCCAGCATTTGCTCTTTCAGCGCATGGCTGTCGACACCTTTTTTCACCACGTAATCCTGGTGGAATACGTGACACATAAAGTGGCCGTAATAGAGTTTATGCACCAGTTGGCTGTCGATTTCCGGCGGCAGAGTTTCAAACCACTCGGTATCGTTGCGGCGCAGCGCAATATCCAGCGCCAGAATATCCTCTACCTTGTCGGCATGCACCGCATGGTAGCGCACCGCCGCGCCGGCGGCGGCGAAACGGTGCAGAAAGGCCTTTTTGCCTTCGTCTGCGGTGCAGGCGAAAAATGCGCCCTTGGCCTGGGCAAAATACTGGCTCAGATACCGCTGCGCTTCGTCGACGCCAGGGCCGGCCATTTTCAGCAGCAGGTGATGTTCAAAGCGTTCGCGGTATTCTTTCATCCGTTTCGGCAGGTGGCTGGGGGCCAGGTGGCTCAGGCCCTGCATCAGCCGGTCGGTCAGGTTGTGCGGCAGCAGCGGCAGTTTGTTGAAGCTGGCGTCCACGCGGCCTTTCAGGGTGAAGAAACGCGGCATTTGATCGGTGCCGAGCTTGTCGATCATCATAAAGGTGTCTTTGCCGTACACTTCGGCAATATCAAAAATATCGCGGTGCATGTATTCGCCGGCCACCGGCAGATTGTCGAATTTGCCGAGCATATGGCGACGCAGCTCGGTCAACACGGCGGTATCGTTGGTGCCGATATAAAATACCTGCTCTTTGCCTTCTTTCTCGAAGGTGTCCAGGCGTACCGCAAACACCGCCAGCTTGCCGGCGCAGCCGGAGGCCCCGTACAGGCGGCGTTTATCCGCGTTGAAACGGGACGGGGTATCGGCATCGACGTCGCGCACCCGGCTGGCGTATTCATTGTCGGAGGCGCGCAGTTCGCCGTGCTCGACGTCCTCCGGCCGGTAGTCGCCTTTCTCCAGCCGGGTGAGGATCTCTTCCGGCGTGTCGCCGAGTTTAATCCCCAGATGGTTCACCAGCCGCAGTTGGCCGTCTTCACCCAACTGGGCGTACAGCGCCATTTCGGTATAGGCCGGGCCGCGTTTCACCAGCGAACCGCCGGAGTTATTGCACACGCCGCCAATCACCGAAGCGCCGATGCAGGAGGAGCCGATCACCGAATGCGGTTCGCGGCCGTAGGGTTTCAGCAATTTTTCCAACTGATTGAGGGTGCTGCCGGGGAAGCCGACCACTTGTTTGCCGTTGTCCAGCACCTGCACGTGATCGATCCGCAGGGTGCTGACGATGACGATATCGCGGTCATAATCGTTGCCGCTGGGTGTCGAACCTTCGGTCAGCCCGGTGTTCGCCGCCTGCATAATGACGATTTTGTCGGCGGCCACGCAGGCCTCCAGTATCCGCCACAGCTGCAGCAGGCGGGTAGGAAACACCACCGCCAGCGCTTTGCCTTCGCCGGAGCGGAACCCCTTGCGATAACGTTCGGTGCTGCGTTCGCCGGTCAACAGCTGCGGGCCGCCGACGATGTCTTTGAGCTGAGCGAGAAATGCCTGATTACCTGACTGCGTCATGCCGATCTCCCTGTCATACCGGTCGTCTTTCAAACGGCGGCGCGGTTACCCTGGGGGACGAAGAGAGTTGTCCCGATTCACGTGGGCGCCGCATGCAGCGCCCCTACATGACCTGCGGTTCTTGCCGTTATCGCCGTTTGAAAGCCAGAGGGTAAATTAATTTAGTGGCTTGGTAACTTGCTAGCTTGGTAACTTAATAATGTTCTGCGTACCCGGCCTGACGCTCTTCGTCACGCAGCGTCAGAATTTCCACGCCGTCGGCGGTGACCGCCACAGTGTGCTCCCATTGAGCGGACAGCTTTTTGTCGCGGGTCACCACCGTCCAGCCGTCTTTCTTCTGCTTAATGCGGTGGTCACCCTGGTTAATCATGGGTTCGATGGTAAATACCATGCCTTCCTGCAACGCCATGCCGGTGCCCGGCAGGCCGAAGTGCATCACCGCTGGTTCCTCGTGCATATCGCGGCCGATGCCGTGGCCGCAGTATTCACGCACGATGCTGTAACCGGCTTGTTCCGCATGCTGTTGAATGGCATGGCCGATATCCCCCAGCGTCGCGCCCGGCTTCACCGCGCGGATGCCTTGCCACAGGGACTCATATACGTTGTTCACCAGCCGTTTGGCCAATGGCGTTGTCTGGCCGATACAGTACATTTTGCTGGAGTCGGCAATGTAACCGCCGTTTTCCAGCGTAATGTCGACGTTAACGATCATGCCGGAACGCAGGATTTTGCTGACCGAAGGAATGCCGTGGCAGATCACGTCGTCGATCGAGGTATTGAGCACGTAAGGGAAATCGTACTGGCCTTTGCTGGCCGGGCGCGATTTCAGCTCATCGACGATAAAGGCTTCGGCGCGGTCGTTAATTTCCATGGTCGACATGCCTTCGCCAATCACCCCATCGAGCATAGCAAACACCTTGGCCAGCAGTGCGCCAGAGTGACGCATTTTGGCGATTTCTTCCGGCGTTTTGATCACAATCTGTTTCACCCGACAATCTCCTTCAGCGTCAGCGCGTTATCTTTCATCATTTTTTTTACCAGTTGGGGGTAGGTCAGTTCTGGATGGAACTCCGCCAGCATGCCGATCTTGATCCAGTATTCCGCCTGCGCGTTGATCGAACGCGTCATCGTCAGGCTGGCGAGGCGTAGATCGTCATGCAGCGCGTCTGAAATTTTCACAATGCCCATAGGCTGCTCCTTAAAGGGATAATATACAAAGTGTATATGGTTTGGATGGTGGAGATTGTACATTCCGTGGCATAAAAAGTTTCCTGGCGACAACGATTGCCGCCGTCGGACAATGCGTTTATTGTGATAAACGACTTTTTTTGCATGATTTTTCAGAAGGATTCAGGGCGTGACTAAATTACGGGTTGGGGTGATCTTTGGCGGTAAATCGGCTGAGCATGAAGTGTCGTTGCAGTCGGCAAAAAACATTGTGGACGCTATCGACAAAGAGAAGTTTGACGTCACGCTGCTGGGGATCGACAAGCAGGGGCAATGGCACATTAACGATGCCTCCAATTACCTGTTGAATGCGGAAAACCCGGCGCTGATCGCGCTGAACCGCTCAAATAAAAATGTGGCGCTGATCCCTGGTCAGGAGAAACAGCAACTGATTGAGGCGAGCAGCGCCGGCGCACTGGGCCAGCTCGACGTGGTATTCCCGATCGTGCATGGCACGCTGGGCGAGGACGGTTCACTGCAGGGGCTGTTGCGGATGGCCAATATGCCGTTCGTCGGCGCCGGTGTGTTGGGCTCGGCGGTGAGCATGGACAAAGACGTCACCAAACGCCTGCTGCGCGATGCCGGGCTGGCGGTTGCCCCCTTTGTCACCCTGACGCGCACCAATCGCAGCAAATACGGTTTCGAGCAGCTTAGCGAGCGTTTGGGCCTGCCGTTGTTTATCAAACCGGCTAACCAGGGCTCTTCGGTGGGCGTCAGCAAGGTGCAGGATCGGGCCGGCTTTGACGCAGCTCTGGCGCTGGCGTTCAGCTTCGATCACAAGGTGCTGGTGGAGTCGGCGATTGTCGGCCGTGAGATTGAGTGCGCGGTGTTGGGCAATGACGAGCCGCAGGCCAGCCTGTGCGGTGAAATCGTGCTGAGCGATGCTTTCTACTCCTACGACACCAAATACATCAATGAGCAGGGCGCGAAGGTAGTGGTGCCGGCGGAGATCGCACCGGAAGTCAGCGACAAAATCCGCGACGTGGCGCTAAAAGCGTTCCGGGCGCTGGAATGCTTTGGCCTGGCGCGCGTTGACGTATTCCTGACGCCGGACAACAACGTGGTGATTAACGAGATCAACACGCTGCCGGGCTTCACCAATATCAGCATGTACCCCAAACTGTGGGCCGCCAGCGGCGTCAGCTACAGTGAGCTGATTACCCGGTTGATCGAGCTGGCGCTGGAGCGCCATCAGCAAGATCGCGCGCTGAACAGCTCGGTGTTCGAGCGGTAATAATCGGATATTTCTCGCATGAGAGCCTTTAAGTCAACTTCGACGGGGAGGGATTATGTCATCATCTGCTAAAGTTGTTGCCCGTGAAGTGACTGTCGAAATGGTCATGAACAGGCACCGTAAGACTATGAAGAGTTTACTCGTAGCGGAGACAGAACGTCTGCTTTGCGGAACTTCTGGGGTTTACGGAACAGACTGTGCGGCCGACGTGACTGATAATAAACTGAGCACGCGAGCTTCAATGAGTGAGCTGCGTCGTAAGCTGAAAGCTTAAGTTTTAAAGGTGAAAATGGCTCCAGTTAGCAACGGAGCCATTTTTTATGGGTTAGACAGAGGTAAACTTAAAAGATACATCCCCCAGCGTCACCTTGCTCATTGTGAACGGCCAAGAGGATGCGCTTATTTCACCGTCACGTCTATATCGCCAAAATACTTCTTCGCCAGCGCGGTCACGGTACCTTGCTGCTTCACTTTCACGATCGCGTCGTTCAGCTTTTTCTTCAACGCGTCATCCCCTTTGCGCAGGCCGAAGGCGATGCCTTCACCGAGGATCTTGTCATCGCTGACCGCATCGCCGACGAAGGCGAAGCCCTTGCCGTCCGGATGCGCCAGGAAGCCGCTTTGCCCTGACGGTGCCATCACCAGCGTGGCGTCGAGGCGGCCGGCGGTCAGGTCAAGGTACGCCTGGTTCTGATCCTGATAGGACACCACGTCTACGCCCTGCGGTGCCCAGTGGGCCTTGGCGTAGGTTTCCTGAATCGACCCCTGCAGTACGCCGACGTGTTTGCCCGCCAGCGACTTGGCGTCCGGCAGCAGGCCGCTGTCGGATCTGGCGATCAGGCGGTTGGGTACCTGATAGATGGCGTCGGTGAAGTCAATCGCCTGGCGGCGCTGGTCGGTGACGTTCATCGCCGAGTTGATGGCGTCAAACTTGCGTGCCTTCAGCGCCGGTATCAGGCTGTCGAACGAAGTCTCGACCCAGCTGCATTTCAATTGGGCGGCGGCGCAGACCGCGTTGCCCAGGTCGATATCGAAGCCTTCCAGCTTGCCGCTGGCGGATTTGGATTCGAACGGCGGATACAGCGCTTCCAGGCCGAAGCGCAGCGTATTTTCCGCCGCCAGAGAGGAACCGGCGGCCAGCAGGCAGCCCACAGCGATCAGCGTTTTCAGTGATTTCATAGTCAGTGCCTTTTTCCCATGGTCAAACCAAAAGTGAATGCATTACACCTGACACAGACGGCGCGCGCCTTCCAGCAGGGTTTCGTTATCTTTTGAAAAACTCAGCCGGATGATGCCGGTGTTGGTGCCGTCGCTGTAAAACGCCGACAGCGGGATAGTCGCGACTTTCGCTTCACGGATTAAACGCACCGCAAAATCGTTGTCGCTTTCGCTGCTGAAACCGCTAAAGCGAGCCAGCATAAAGAAACTGCCACGGCTGGGTAATAATTCAAAGCGCGAATCTTGCAAAGCGCTGGCCAGCAAATCGCGTTTCTGCTGATAGAAATCCGCCAGCCCCAGGTAGCTTTGCGGATTGCCCAGCGCTTCGGCGAAGGCATATTGCATCGGCGTATCGGCGGAGAACACCATAAACTGGTGCACCTTGCGGATCTCATCCATCAACGCCGCCGGCGCCATGCAGTAACCGACGCGCCAGCCGGTAACGTGATAGGTTTTGCCAAACGACGACACAATCACGCTGCGTTCGGCCAATTGCGGGTGGCGCGCCATACTGTGGTGAATATCGCCGTCGAATACCACGTGTTCGTAAACCTCATCGGACAGGATAACGATGTCGGTATTGCGCGTCAGAGTGGTCAGGCGCTCAATGTCATGCTCGCCGAACACGCTGCCGGTCGGGTTATGCGGGCTGTTGACGATGATCATCCGCGTTTTGCTGGTGATGGCGGCGGCGACCTCGTCCCAGTCAATGTGCAAGTCCTGCAACGACAGCTTGATGGCTACCGGCGTGGCGCCTTGCAGGCGGACAATCGGCGCGTAGCTGTCGAACGCCGGTTCGAAATAAATCACCTCGTCGCCCGGGTGCACCAGCGCGCTGATGGCGGAATACAATCCTTCGCTGGCACTGGCAATGACCGTGATTTCTTCGTCGGCGTCATAACGTGCGCCATACAATCGTTCAACTTTATCTGCCAGCGCAGCGCGTAATGCGGCCACGCCACTCATCGGCGCGTACTGGTTATGACCTGCGCGCATGGCTTGCGCCACCGCTTCAACCAGTTGCGGTTGGCAGGCGAAGTTCGGTGCGCCCTGCGACAGGTTCAGTGCCTGATGTTCAGCGCTGAGCTGGCCGATTACGGTGAAAATAGTGGTGCCGACATCCGGCAACTTCGAGCGATGTGAGCAGGCGCTCTGCATGATTGGCTCCTGGATAGGGGGAAGTATTGATTGATTAAGCATCAGTGACGGTAGGCGGACAAGGGAATGTTTGTCATACTAGCCATGAGTTAAAGTCATGGCTATCCCCGTCATACTTGAAGCTGCATCTGTGTTGGCTGCGTTCACTCACCCGAATCACTTACCTGAGTAAGCTCATCGGGATTCCCTCGCTTGCCGCCTGGATGCAACTCCAATTATTTAGGGGATATGCCCGTGATTATTAATTGGCGAGATTAAGGAACCCGCTATGCAGACATCTCTGCCGTCGCTCGACGTTTTGAAAACTTTTGTGGTGGTGGCTCAGCGCCTTAATTTCACGCATGCCGCCCAAGCACTGCACCTGACGCAAGGCGCGGTCAGCCGTCAGATCCTCGGCCTGGAACAGCATCTGGGCTATCCGCTATTCAGCCGCCGGGCGCGCGGGCTGACATTGACCCCGCAAGGCGCCATGTTGCTGGCACCGGTGCAGCAGGCGCTGGGGCAACTGGGTGAGGCGCTGGCGCGGATTGGAGCGCAGCCGGGCACGTTACGCATCAAGTGCCCGACCTGCGCCATGCGCTGGGTATTGCCGCGCATTATCCGGTTGCAAAACGAGCGCCCGGAAATGCATATCGAACTGACCGCCTCGGTATCGCACGGGTTGGATTTCAGCGCCGAGCACTTCGATGCTGCGGTGGTGTTCGGTCAGCCGCAGGGTAAAAAGCTGGCGGTGCATCACCTGTTCGATGAAATCCTCACGCCGGTCTGCACGCCGTCTTACCTTCCCGATTTAGCCCGCCCGCCAACCCCGGCCGATCTGGCGGAGAAAACCCTGCTGCACCCCACGCGCGATCGCCGCGATTGGCTGCTGTGGTTGAAGGCGGCGGGGGTGGAGACGTTGCCTTCCGGCAAGGCGCAGCATTTTGATACTCTGGATCTGGCGATGAGTGCCGCGTTGCAAGGTTTTGGCATCGCCATCGGCGACTTGTGCCTGTTGGAGGAGGATATCCAGGCGCAGCGCGTTGTTACGCCGTTCCCGCTCAGCGTGGTCAGCGGCGCGGCCTACTATTTGGTCTACCCTGAACGGGCGGTGACGCCTGCGACATTAGCCACGCTGGTTAATTTCCTGAGGGAAGAGGCGGAGCAAAGCCGCGCACGGCTGAAGAATGGCTTATCCGCCTCCGCTAACAGCTTGTAACCTTTAACATTACAAATTATTTCTGCGGTGAAAAAGAGTATGTCACACTGTTTTTTCACTTTGATTAATCCTCTCCGTCGCAGGCTGCGGCGGGAACATGCCTGAGACAAAAAATATGAAATGGCTTTGTGTGGTGAGTTTGCTGTCTGGCCTGGCCATCAGCCCGGTTTTTGCGCAGGAGCGCGGGGCGGCGCAAGGAGTTAATGCCCAGCAGCGTGATGCTTTCGTTTCCAACCTGATGAAACAGATGACGCTGGAAGAAAAAATCGGCCAGTTGCGCTTAATCAGCGTCGGGCCGGATAACCCGAAAGAAGCGATCCGCGACGGCATCAGCAAGGGCCAGATTGGCGCTATCTTCAACACCGTCACCCGGCCGGATATCCGCGCGATGCAGGATCAGGCCATGCAGCTCAGCCGCCTGAAAATTCCGTTGTTCTTCGCCTACGACGTGGTGCACGGTCAACGCACCGTCTTCCCGATCAGCCTGGGGCTGGCGGCCAGTTTTGATCTCGAAGCCATTGCGCTCAGCGGCCGGGTATCGGCGCAGGAAGCCAGCGATGACGGCCTGAACATGACCTTCTCGCCGATGGTCGACATCACCCGCGATCCGCGCTGGGGCCGGGTATCGGAAGGCTTCGGCGAAGACACCTGGCTGGTGTCCAAAATTGCTAAAGTGATGGTCAATGCTTACCAGAACGGCGATCCGTCTCAACCCGGTTCAGTGATGGCCAGCGTTAAACACTTCGCGTTGTATGGTGCCACCGAAGGCGGCCGCGATTACAACACCGTCGATATGAGCCCGCTGAAAATGTATCAGGACTATTTGCCGCCGTATAAGGCCGCGGTAGACGCCGGCAGCGGTGGGGTGATGGTATCGCTCAACGCGATCAACGGTATTCCGGCCACCGCCAACCCGTGGCTTCTGAAAGATCTGTTGCGCAGCCAGTGGGGCTTTGGCGGCATCACCATCAGCGATCACGGCGCAATTAAAGAGCTGATCAAGCACGGTGTGGCCGAAGATGCGCGCGATGCGGTGCGGCTGGCGATCACTTCCGGCGTCGATATGAGCATGAGCGACGAATACTACGACCAATACCTGCCGGGGCTGGTGAAGGACGGGCTGGTAGCGGAAAGCGATATCGATCGCGCCTGCCGCGATGTGTTGAACACCAAATATGATATGGGCCTGTTCAAAGACCCGTATAACCACCTTGGCCCGGTAGGTTCCGATCCGCAGGACACCAATGCCGAAAGCCGTCTGCACCGCGCCGAAGCGCGCGTAGTGGCGCGCAAGACTCTGGTGCTGCTGAAGAATGACAAGCAGACGCTGCCGTTGAGCAAGCAAGGCACCATTGCGCTGGTCGGGCCGATGGCCGACAGCCAGCGTGACGTGATGGGCAGTTGGTCGGCGGCTGGCGTGGTCAAGCAGTCGGTGACCCTTCGCCAGGGGTTGGAGCATGCGGTGGGTGACAAGGCGAAGATCCTCTACGCCAAGGGCGCCAACATTACCCAGGACAAAAGTATTATCGATTATCTGAATGAGTATGAGCCGGCGGTGGTGTTTGATACCCGTCCACCGCAGCAGATGATTGATGAAGCGGTACAGGCGGCCAGGCAGGCCGATGTCGTGGTAGCGGTCGTGGGTGAGGCGCAGGGCATGGCGCACGAGGCTTCCAGCCGCGCCGATATCACTATTCCGCAAAGCCAGCGGGATCTGATCGCCGCGCTGAAGGCGACCGGCAAACCGCTGGTGCTGGTGCTGATGAATGGCCGGCCGTTGGCGCTGAGCTGGGAAAGCCAGCAGGCGGATGCGATGCTGGAAACCTGGTATAGCGGCACCGAGGGCGGCAATGCGGTAGCCGACGTGCTGTTTGGCGACTACAACCCGTCGGGCAAGCTGCCGATGACCTTCCCGCGTTCTGTCGGCCAGATCCCGATGTACTACAACCATCTGAATACCGGCCGGCCGTTCGGCAAGGAAAACCCGGGCAAGTACACGTCACGTTACTTCGACTCGCCAAACGGCCCGCTGTTTCCCTTTGGTTATGGTCTGAGCTACACCACCTTCAGCCTGTCGGATCTCAAGCTTTCCAGCCCGACGATGGCGCGCAACGGCAAACTGACCGCCAGCGTCACGCTGAAGAATACCGGCAAATATGACGGCGCCACCGTGGTGCAGCTGTACGTGCAGGACGTGACGGCGTCGGTCAGCCGCCCGGTGAAAGAACTGCGCAACTTCAAAAAGGTGATGCTGCGAGCCGGCCAGTCGCAACAAGTGGAGCTGCCGATCACCGAAGAGGATCTCAAGTTCTACAACGCCAGCCTGAAATGGGGTGCAGAGCCGGGTAAGTTCAACGTGTTTGTCGGCCTGGATTCCGACAACGTACAGGCACAGAGCTTTACGCTGCAGTAAATCGCATTGCCCTCTCTCACCTGGGTGGGAGAGGGTTTTTTAATGTTTCAATTCCAGCGCAAAATCATAGTACTCATTCAAACACCAACTGCGGGTATACTCGATGGGTATTTCCTCGCGGGTGAACCCGGTACGGGTCACCAGCAGCAGCGGTTCCCCCACCTCCAGCGCCAGATAGCGGGCGACGGATTTATCGGCTATCTCGCCGCGAAAACGCTGAGTCGCCCGCACAATGGGTTGACCGATGGAATGCAGATAGTGGTACAACGACTCTTCAGGCAGGCCGCTCGCCGGCAAAATAGTGGCGGGAAGCACCGAATACTGTAAGGCAATGGCGATTTCGCCGGCTTTACGCAAGCGCACCAGTTCGACAACATCCTGTTCATCACTCAGCTGTAACGCCTGCATTTCTTCTGCCGTTGGTCCGCGCCGCAGAAAACCAATCAGTTCGCTTTGCGCCCTGAAACCTTGCGGCTCCACCATCTCGGTAAAACTTTCCAACAGCGGCAAAGCGGGTGCGAAGCGCGGCGCAATAAAGGTCCCGGAACCCCGATTGCGGTTGATGGTGCCATCTTGTTCGAGGTGTTGAAATGCACGGCGAGCCGTCCCCCGCGCAATGCCGAAGGCTTCCATCAGCGCTCTTTCTGAAGGCAACGCATCGCCGGAACGCCACTGCCCGGATTCCACGGCGGCCCTTATTTTTTTTGCCAGTTGCAGATAAATCGGCGTACTGTCTGCCGAGTCCGGCTGAAGCAAGGCCAGTTTTTCATCCATACGTATCTTCCCCACGAAATGACCATAAAGTATACCACTTGTGCCGATGAAAACTAAGTGGTACATAATTGGTATAGTATTCATAACCGGAAGCTTGCATGATGAAAAGATACCTCGACTGTAGCGCCACCGATCTTGCCAACATCACCAAAGACAATTTGCTTTACGCCATTCGCGCCAGTGAAGGGCGGATCCTGGTCAGTGAATGCATTGCCGTGACGCAGCCGCTGCTCAATAACGTCACCAATGCGGAGTTGGCGGCCAGCCAGGGCGCCGATATGCTGTTGCTGAACCTGTTTGACGTAAACCAGCCGCGCATCGAAGGCTTGCCCGACGGAGTGCCGCCGCAAGAGGTATTGCGCGAGTTGCAGCGGCTGACCGGGCGGGTTATCGGGGTCAATCTGGAAGCGGTGGATCCGGCGTTCATCTCTACGCACAATGAGTTTTGGCAGATGACGGCGGGCCGTGCCGCGACCGCAGAGAACGCGCGCAAGCTTTATGAGCTCGGCGCCCGCATGGTGGTGCTGACCGGCAATCCCAATAATGGCGTCAGCAACCAGGCTATCGCCGCGGCGTTAAAGCAGATTCGCGATGACGTGGGGGACAAGCTGGTGCTGGTGACCGGTAAAATGCACGGCGCCGGCATTGTACGTGAAAGCGGTAGCCAGTTGATCAATGAGCGGGACATCGCTCTGTTTGTCGAAAACGGCGCGGACATCGTCCTGCTTCCGGCGCCGGGTACCGTTCCCGGCATGTCGCAGGAAAAGGTGGCGGCGTTGATTGCGTTTACCCAACAGCAGGGCGCGTTGGCCATGACGGCTATCGGGACATCTCAGGAAGGCGCCGACGTACAAACCCTCCGCCAGATTGCCCTGATGAGCAAAATGGCCGGGGCCGATCTGCACCACATTGGCGATACCGGTTATCTGGGGCTGGCGCTGCCGGAAAATATCTTCGCCTACAGCGTGGCGATTCGCGGCGTGCGTCACACCTATACCCGCATGGCTCGCTCGGTTAACCGCTAGCCGGTAAAACGCGTCGGCTCTGTGCAGAGCCGCGCTTCGCTCATCAATTTGTGAAGTTAATAACTCACTAAGTTGCCGACTTTTCATCGGCGACCGACAGTTTGCTTTGCGGGGAAAATCGCTGCTTGTGCACGACGATATAGACCAGCGTCAGCAGCGTCAGGACGCTGAAAATCAGGAAACAATAAGGCGAGTTTTTGACCAAGTAGATGCCAAGAAAACCGCCCATGCCTTCGCCTATGCCCATGGCTACAGAGTTTATCGCCAATACGCTGACCAGAATATTTTTGGCCACATAGCCTGAAATGCAGCTTTGCAATGTAGGGATCAGCAGCAGTTCTCCCAGCGTCCAAATAAAAAGTGCGAGGTACAAGTCGGTTTGGCTAGTGGCGTAGTTTAGCCACAATGATCCTGCTGCATGCGCGACCAGGGAAAAACACAGGGTTTGAAAGGCGCTGACGTTATAGCGAGTGAACAGGGCTTGTAACCTCGGCGCGAGAACGATAGACAGCACTGCGTTAAAGGTCAGCAAATAACCGAACGGGCTGGTGGAACCTAAAAGGCTATTCACGTGTAAAGGTAAAGAGGTGAACAGTTGCGAATAAATCATCCAGCACAGCGCCGTCAGCAAAAAATAATGGCGCAGGGTTTTATCGTGGATTTGATCGCGTAAGGCCTGTGTCCATTTTTTCTGCGCTTCCAGCGTTGGCCAAATATCACGCGCCCACAGAACCCACAGCGAGAAGCAGAGCATCATCAAAGAAGCGATAATGAAAGGCAACTGCGGGGACAGGTGATTGTACAGATAAATGGCAATTAACGGGGCCAGCATTGAGGCGAGGTTGGTGATGACCGATAACCTGACAAACACCGACGCTCGTTGATGAGCGTCTTCCGTTGCGCCAGCTACCGCACGGATCAGGATGCTGTTTGTTCCGTATGCAATGCCGAAAGCTCCGATAGAACACAGCAAAACGAGATAGTGTTGTGACATGGCGATCATCATGCAACTGATGCTCATCACCAGAGCGGACAGTGACACGACATACGCCGGGGCAATCAAGTCCAGGATGGGTGAGATTAACAAGCGGGTCACTTTGGAGCCAATAGAGGACACCATGATGATACTCGCCGTTTCCAGGGACGAAAGCCCGAGGAATCTGTCCATATAGAACGCAAGTATCGACAGCGTCATAAAATAAGTGAAAGAAAACAAAAATGAATCGGCTGAAATCGTTGTCATGCCGTTCTTAAATGACGTCAAACTGGACATGTGCAGCCATCTCCATTGCGGTTTGTCTGGCGTTATTCCCCTTTTCCTGCGACACCACCACACAGCCGACACGTTTACCTGAATCCGTGCACAGTGGGATGATGTCGCCGGGTTTGACGGTCATCTCCGCCAGTACAATATCGTCGTTTTGCCGCACATCCTCTAACCCGTCAATCGCGACTAACCGACCTTCCGGCGCGTCGAAATACTTCACCACCGCAGTGCAGAAATAGGCGATCTCCGGCGGGGATTTGGGGGGAGTTTGCGTTGGCAGATATTGCTGGAATACTGCCGCATAGGTGGGAATGCGGGTTGCTGTTTCCGTTAACAGATGAATGTAATCCCCACCTGGCCGGCAGTGCATTTCTCCCATAATGATGTGCTCGCCTGCCAGCCAAAACTCCAGGTGGAAGTGCCCAAAGGTGAGCCCCACACAGCGCAGGGCTTTTTCCGCACACTCGTACACTCTATTTTGTGTGTCTGGCGGCAAGGTGGCAGGGAATAAATGCATATCTTCAACAAAAGCCCCACCGGGCTTTAGCGATTTCTCGGTCACGCCCTGGAAAATGGCTTCGCCGTAATGGAAAAAGCCTTCCAGGCTGAATTCTGTACCCTCGATAAACTGCTCAATGATAAAGCTCTGTTGCTGCCGTTCGGTAAGGCACGCATAGGCGGTATGCAGATCTTGCCGGGCGCTGTTCCTGATGCGGCTGACGCCCTGGCTGCCTGAAGCGTCGACCGGCTTGAGGATCCAGTCTTCGGCTGGGTGCGCATGCAGAAAGTGTTCTGCTTGCGCCAGGTTGCTGAAAAGGCATGATAAGGGTTGCGGCAAGCCCTGCCTGGCGAGCATCTGTCGGCACAGAGATTTATTGCGAATCTGCTGCACTGCCGCCGTAGTATTGTTGGCAAAGCCAAATTTTTCGCAAAGGCGGGCACAGGTCTCCACAGAATATTCCTCGAAGGTATAAATACCTATCACTGGATACCTGGCGCAAATCTCCTCGAGCAGCGGCAGGCAATCTTCATATTGCTTCGATACAATCGGGTAAACCGGTATTTGTTGCGGGGCTTTGATTGCCAGATGATGCAAATTCTCTGGGGTATCAATCAGAATGGTTTCCAGCCCGAGTTCATGAGCCTGAGCAATGGCGCGTGGCCCTTGGCGGTGCGAAGCGCAACCGAAAAGAATAAGGACGTTTTTCATTCCACGGTAAACCTTATTTGTCGGGCGGCCCATTCAAGTGTATCGGCAAGCTGTTGATAGTTTTCAGCCGTGCCGATAAGTACGCCAAGCCGGTAGGCGCTGTAATCTTCAGGGGGAAGCGCTACGTTATGCCCCGGAGAAAAGTGCAGATAGAGGTGCTGTATGCAAGGGTGAGCCAGCACCTTGGCGACATTATCCACGCTGCTCAGAGTGCCGGGCCTTTCTGCGAACAGATAACGGACGCCAATATAATCTTGCGTGAGCCTCAGTGTCGAAGGGGGGATTCCCCGGCATATCTGGACGTAATTCTGCAAATGTTGCTGACGGCTGGCGTGCTGTAACAGGTGAGTAGAAATATACCCCCCCGCGGGTCTGGCCGCGCATTCGATAAACTTGAAGCCGTCGCGGGTATATTTTCCCTCCAGATGGAATACCGTGTTATCGATGCCCAACTCCCTGACAATGGTTTTGGCGCAGCGGGTGATTTCTTGCTGAATGTCATTGCTGAAATGGGAGGGGAATATATGCCGGTTTTCGACAAAGGTGTTTGCATCGGATTGATAATCAGTGATGCCAATCACCGTAATCTGGTTATCGGCGGCATAACCGTCGACGCTGAATTCCGGTCCCTCGACAAACTCCTCCAGAATAATTTTTCCGCCAAATGCGGTAAATACCGAGTCGAATTTGTCTGTGGCGATCTCGGCGAGCAGCGAGAGGGCTTGCTCTAGCGCGCTGTCGTCCTCTACCTTGAAAATTCCCTTGGAGCCCGATCCGGATGCGGGTTTGACTATCACCGGGTAGCCAATTCGGGCTGCCGCCATTCGGGCATCGGCCATTGAGCTGACTTCGTGGAATGCGGGGATCATCGGGCCCAAATGTTTAAGCCGGTGTTTCATGGTGATTTTATCGCGACTATGGCGGACTGCCTGTTCGCTCATCCCGGCACACCCCAGTTCGCGTGCGAGAAAGTTCTTGAGCGGCACATCGGTTTCTGACCAACAGACAATGCCGTCAAAGGTGTATTTCTGGTGCAGTTTGGCCGCCACCGCCAGGCAGGCCGCAAAATTATCCAGATCGACAATAACGGTTTCGATCGCCAGCTCGGCGGCATAGGAAGGGATCTGCTTGGCGATAAGCACAATGTCCAGGCCCAGAGAAAGAGCCGCGCGCATTTCGGCCAGTCTTTCGTGCGGGTTTTGTCTGCCGTTGATGTACAAAATACAGTTATTCATAGTGTTAGAGTCTCGTCCATTCCGTTACGGTCATATGCTGGCTGGAAGGTGATGCAAAGGCGTACCCAGGGCGACGGCTGAGAGGGTCATTGCCTCGCTGTCATAGATCATTACGCCGTTGGCCATGGTTCCCCGAGAGACTGTCGGCCCGGTTATCCACGTCGGTGATTGGCCCAATTCATGGCGTTCAAAGCCGGTTTGCCAAACCTGCCCGGGCGTGAAAATTTTCATGCCGGGAATATGGTCGTTGCCGGAAAGGCCATGCAGACATTGATGGCGGCCCATTGTGGCAAAATGGTCGGCAAGATGGTGGTGATGGCTGACTTCGAAGGTACATGAACCCGTAATGTCCGGATCGGCATAATGGGACAACAGGACATTATGGGTGGCAAAAGGCTTAACGATGATTTCCGGCAATGAGTGGAGATAGCAGAGACTGTTATCGTTCAGCAGGGAAGGCAGCTCATGATCTTCATAGAGAAAGACCTTGCCGTCAGCCAGCTGTTTACGTTCTGCAAAACTGCGGCGGTACCAATCTTCAGGATAGGAAAACCCTGCCGCATGAGACGGGAGTTTGCGAATGGCGAACAGATCGTGGTTGCCGATAACCACCTCGCTGCAATGGCGCTGCACCAGATCCAGGCAGCGGTTGGCATCGCGGGTGGCCAGATAACCATAAAAAGGAACCGAGTAACCGACGATGTCGCCGAGGCAAATGACTTCGTCAGCTCCCACACTTTCCAGTAAATTCAAGGATTCTTCCAGTCTGACGACGTCTTCGTGGATGTCTGAGATAACGCCAATTTTCATAACCTTTGTACGCCTTTATATTTGTCTTATTCGTATAAACGATGGGTTATTTTTTTATTAATCAATGCGGCCGGCTTGTCCTGCAGCAGATGTTGTTCATGCTCATGCAGGTACTGTTCGATGCGTAAATGAATGTGGCGGCTGGCGTAATGACTGAGTTCGAAGGCCCTTGCCACCTCGGCGATAACATCGATGGAAATCCCATTATTGAGCCGCAGGCGGTTTAGCCCCTGAAGATAACGGCGCAGCACCCGCCCACGGTTATCGGCGATCGGCTTGATGTCGAGCGACATGATGGCCACGCTGGCCACCACCGCGTCGATGATGTACAGGATGTCTGAGGTGAAGTCGGCAAAATGGCCGGCAGCGTCCAGGGCAAAGATTGAACTGTCCAACCCGTGAATGCGCGTCACTATGGTTTCGAGACCGAAAGCCGCTTCGATCGCCAGCGGCGCATCCCGGTTTTCAATCACGATCAGGTTACCGATATCCATAAATGTCACTCCATCGCAGCTCACCGACAGGTTGCAGTTACGGCCGCTGACGCCCTCGATGCCAAATTTATGGCGGTAATAGGAGGGCGCTTGAGTATCAAACCGAAGAAATTGCGTCATGCCCTGCTGTTGGAGTATTTCTACGAGATCATGGTCCTGGCTTGAAATATTAATCCTGAAGACGTCCGGTGATTTTAACCCCAGCAGTTCAATGAACCGGCAAGTGGCCTGGGTGATACGCCGGCGTTCCTCATAGGGGCTGATTGCTCCCACGCTGCAAAAAAAAGACGACCATTTGGGGTAGCTGTTTTCTTGTTGCATGGCGTGATTATTTTGAGTGCGCAGGCAGTCTTGTACGGTGAAAAAAGCCTGTAATTCTTTTTCCGTCTCAATCAGATAAGGCTTAAAGGTACTGATGGTGGAGCCGGTAAACAGCGTAGACTTGTCATAAGCCGGGATCAGCGTTTCAGGCTGGTGAAAGCTAAATCCGCTGGCTTCGAATGCCTGAGAGAACGCGTCTTTAGCTCGTTGTTTCTCCGCTAAAACGAGGCGCAGTGTGGCTTTGCTCACTGGCTGGACAGAGGTGTTCATCATAGGGTTTCTGCCAGTGAGGTTATTTTTGACACCTGCGGGTCGTTGTAAGCGGAGTAGCCGCCGTGATAGAGACCAACGCTGCCCTGGTTAACCCAGAAGGATATTTGTCCTACGCGCATACCGGGGTACAGGCGAAAAGGTTTTGCCGCCACCAATTCCAATGTCCATTGATGGCATGCGCCGGTATGGCCTAAATTGGCCGACACTTGCAAATAAAGGCCCAGGCGCCCCAGGGAACTTCGGCCTATCAATGACATGGCAAAAACGCTGCTGCCCAGGATTTCCATGGTATGGCCCAGGTAGGTCGTTCCCGCCTCCATGACAAAGCCTTCTGCGGGGAGGTCGATAAAATCAAAGGTGACTTTCTCGCCTTCGACGCTTGGGATCCCCAGTCTGGGCCCCAAGCGATAATTGTAACTGTTGGGGTTGAGTTGCGACTCGTTAAAAGGAATGATGGTAATATCGTTACAGGCCGTTCTCTTTTTTATTTCGCTGCCGGTAAGAATCATGACATTTTCCGTTATATTTTCTATCTTGAGCGTGACTATTTAAAATCCACATAAGCCATCGAAACCCGTGGCCCATCGGAACCCTGATATTTTCCATCATAAGGAACGATATCGCCTAGCGGCTTCCAGAAGGTGACCTGCCCGATTTTCATTCCCGGAAACAGCCTGATAGGCAGTGTGCTGTGCAATTGAAAAGTGACACAGCCAAATGAACCAATATCAATCAGATCGGCTGTTACATGAACGAACAACCCCAGTCGCGCGATGCTTGATTTGGCATGAATGATAGGGACATATTTGTTGCTGCCAATTTTCTCAACGCTGTGGGCCAATAAAAAATCACCTTTCCCTAGCGCTATTCCTTCTGGGCCGCAATCAATGACGTCATGACGATTATTCTTTTTTGGATCAATAATCTCTTCGTTATAGCGAATGAATGTATTACCCAGCGTTAAATCATAAGAGTTGGTTGTAATGCTTCCTTCAGTAAACGGAGAAATAACGATATCCCCCGTTTTGACACAGGCTTCAATGGATTTTCCGGTCAAAATCATTTTTTAATACCCCGAGCACCCTAGGGACAAGGCAGTTTGCCCTTGGCGACAAACTGCCTGGATACGCAGTATTTTCAGCGGCGCACGCAGATAGCGACGTATTCAGAACCAAAGTATTCGTTTGGATCCGAAGCCCCTGGCGCATCTGTCACCCATGATGGATGCTCATAAAGGTAAATTTCTTCTATGCGGAAGAAGGGGTCCAGCAGCGCTGCGGTATTGGCGGCATTGAGGAAGGTGTGGATGAGCCCCTTTTCAGGACCTGATTCAGGAATGTAAGAAACATCCTCTTCCACTTCCGTGCCCTTTTTCCAGTCCGACGCTCGCTCCGAAGAGAAGGTGACAAAGAACAAACCTCCTTTTTTGGTGGTGCGAGCGACTTCAAAGATGGTTTTCTTCACGTCCTGCAATGAAGCATGGTTGATCACTGCGCGTGAAATAGTAATATCGAAGGTGTCATTTTCGAACGGTAATTCAGTCATTGGGCAGAGAACCAACTCTGCTTTTTGATGCCGTCTTACCAGTTCGGCTTGAGTGAAAGCAATGGCATTTTCAGACAGGTCACTGCCGGTGACGTCAAAACCACGCTCATTGAAGTAAAATAAATGACGCCCCCCGCCACAGCCTAGATCGTGGAGTTTATTTCCCGGGAGAGAGAAGCGTTGGCGTAATGCCAGGGAAGGATTTACAATGTATTTATGGTAGAAATCTATAACTTCGTCGGCGGGGTTCATTAAAATCCATCTTGGCGATTCAAATAAACCGTGCCATGCATTGTTCTTAATTATCGTGGCAAGATCGTGGTTGTAGGCTATCTCTCCGGCCAGTTCTTCCTGACTCCAGATTGGGTTTGTTATAGGCACGTTAATTCCTTTAGATATGTTGTGTTTTATTTTATCGAATGTAACAATCCGGCCGAAATAACCAGGCTGGAATTATTTAGTGTTTTATTTTTTGTTCATTTTAGAAATGGTGTTTAGATAGTCAATGATATTTTTTTTTACAATTTTAGCGAGAATAAGAATAATCAGTAAAAAGATCGGTGCGGAGAATGGCATTATTTATGTTTGTTAGATTTTACAATATGTTATGCCTAATTATTAACAAAGCAAACGATTGCTTAAGTATTTATTGCAGAATTTCATCACATGGATGCATTTTCGCATGTGTCAATCCGGGTTCTGGTGGTCTAGCGGGTCTTAACGGCCTGACTGTGGTGGGGGTAAGGGCAACGTCCTCTCGGCGCTTTTCAACGGCCACGATAACTCTAACGGCATAATGTTTCATCCGGATGACAGTGCGTGGAAAGCCTTGGGTGAGGCCTCCGCTTTGTTGGGGCAAGTAGGAAATGGGCGAGCGTTAGCGGGCTAAGGGCCGAGATATTCCACTTCAGTTGCGGGACAAGATTACGCGCGTGTTTGATCCCGCCGATTGTTTCGCTACGACTATCGCTATATCATTTTGTATATAACGATAGTTAACCGGAACCCCTCATGCTCAAACGTTTCCCGCGCGTGCTGCTTGTTTTCATCCTGTTCTCGTCCGTCGCGCTGGCGGATCGCCAGGTTACCGACCAGCTCAACAGAAAGGTGACTTTGCCCGATACCATCACCCGTGCGGTGGTGCTGCAACACCAAACGCTGAATTTGCTGGTACAGCTCGACGCTATGCCGCAGGTGGTGGGGGTACTCAGCAGTTGGAAAAAACAGCTGGGGCCGAACTATCAGCGGCTGGCGCCCAGCTTGGTGAAAATGCCGATGCCGGGCGATCTCACCTCGGTAAATATTGAAAGCCTGCTCGGCCTGCATCCGCAGGTGGTGTTTGCCGCCAATTACGCTCCACCGGAGATGATCGCGCAAATCGAACGGGCCGGCATTCCGGTGGTGGCGGTATCTCTGCGTCGTGAAGCGGCCAGTCAGGCCGGCAAAATGAACCCGGTGCTGAATGATGAAGATCGGGCTTATACCCTTGGGCTGCAGGACGGCATTCGCCTGATTGGCGCGGTGATGGGCCGCCAGCCACAGGCCGAGGCGCTGATCCAGGACGTGTTTCAGCAGCGGACGCTGGTGGCCGACCGGTTGCGCGACCTGCCGGAAGACCAGCGGGTGCGGGTTTATATGGCCAACCCGGACTTGACCACCTACGGTTCGGGGAAATATACCGGGCTTATGATGCAGCATGCCGGCGCACTGAACGTCGCAGCGAAGGATATTCAGGGGTTCAAACAGGTGTCGATCGAGGACGTGCTGAGGTGGAACCCAGCGGTGATTTTCGTTCAGGAACGTTATCCTGAGGTGGTGCAACAGATCCTCCGCTCGCCGCAGTGGCAGGCGATCGACGCGGTGAAGCATCAGCGTGTCTACCTGATGCCGGAATACGCCAAAGCCTGGGGTTATCCGATGCCGGAAGCCCTGGCGTTGGGTGAATTATGGATGGCGAAAAAGCTTTATCCGCAGCGTTTCAGCGACGTTAATCTGCAACAGCGGGTAGATGCTTACTACCGACAGTATTACCGCAGCAGCTGCTGCCAGAGTGAGCAATGAGGCTGGGTTGGCTGATCTTGCTGACACTGCTTTGCGCACTGTTGTCGTTGGGCATCGGCCGCTATCAGGTGACTGCGGCTCACAGCCTGATGATCCTGCTTGAGCCATTCACCGGTCCGCACGTGGGAACGGATGCGGTGCAGCGGCAGGTCATTCTTGGGGTGCGCTTGCCCAGGGTACTGTTGGCGATGGGCGCCGGGGCGTCGTTAGCCCTGTGCGGTGCCGCGCTGCAGGGTGTGTTCCGCAACCCGCTGGTGGATCCGCATATCATTGGCGTCTCTTCCGGTGCGGCATTTGGCGGCACCTTGGCTATTTTGCTCAGCCTGCCACTGGTGGCGCTGCTGTTATCCGCCTTTGTGTTCGGCATGGCGGCGTTGCTGCTGATCTTCGCCATTACCAGCGCCATCGCCCGGCGCAATATTTTGTCCCTGGTGCTGGCCGGGGTGATCCTCAGCGGTTTTTTCTCCGCCTGCGTCAGCCTGCTGCAATATCTGGCCGATACCGAAGAGAAACTGCCGAGCATCGTGTTCTGGCTGCTGGGCAGCTTCGCCACTGCCGACGAGCAGAAACTGCGGATGCTGTTCCTGCCGTTGCTGTTGGCCGGCGGTCTGTTGTTGGCATTGCGCTGGCGTATCAATCTGTTATCGCTGGGAGATGAAGATGCCGCCGCGCTGGGCATCAACGTCGAGCATACTCGCTGGCTGATTCTGACGTTATGTGCCGCGATTGTCGCCGCGCAGGTCGCCGTCAGCGGCAGCATCGGCTGGGTGGGTTTGGTGATCCCGCATGTCGCCCGGCTGCTGGTCGGCCCGGATCATCGTCGCTTATTACCCGCCTCGATGTGCCTGGGCGCTCTGTATATGGTGTTGATCGACGATCTGGCACGCACCCTGAGCAGCAGCGAAATTCCGTTGGGCATACTGACCGCGCTGATCGGCGCGCCGCTGTTTGCTTTGATGTTGCGTCGCGCGCAATTGAGGGGCTGGCATGGCTGAATCCTTACTGAGGGTTAATGACCTGAGCTTTAGCTGGCCTGGCCAACCGCCTTTGTTTGACCAACTGAATTTGCGGTTGCAGTGCGGCGAGGTGTTGGCGGTATTGGGCCCTAACGGATGCGGAAAAAGTACCTTGATGCAACTGCTGCTCGGTACCTTGCCGTTGCAGCAGGGCACCGTTGAATGCCGCGGCGGCATCGGTTTTGTGCCGCAGCATTTCACTGCTCCCTTTGCTTACCGGGTACTGGATATCGTGTTGATGGGGCGAGCACGCTACGTGGGCTTGTTTCGCTCACCTTCGGCGCAGGATCACCGGCTGGCAAAAGAGGCATTGCAGTCGCTGGATATGCTGAGCTTTGCCGATCGTGAATTCGGCAGTTTGTCCGGCGGCCAGCGACAATTGGTGCTGATTGCCCGCGCATTGGCGATGTGCAGCGAGGTGCTGATGCTGGATGAACCGACGTCCGCGTTGGATCTCCACCATCAGGACCGGGTGCTGAGCCTGATCTCGCGCCTGGCGCGTGAGAGACAGATGGCGGTGATATTTTCTACCCATCAACCCAACCATGCCCATGCGGTGGCCGATCGCGCCTTGCTGTTGGGGATTGCGGGGCAGCAGCGAATCGGCACCTGTGCCGGGGTATTGACGGCGGAGAGCCTGTCGCCCCTGTTTGATGTCGCCATTGAGCGGGTGACGTTGCAGGTCAACGGCCGGCGGTTTGAAACGCTGGTACCGCTCTTTCGCAGCCAAGGGGAGCATCGGAATGAATAACATTTTGCTGTTTGCCGCCGGCAGTCTGAAGGGGGCATTTGGCCCTTTGCTGACGGCGTTTCAGGCGCAGAGCGATTGCACAGTGGAAACGGTATTCGGCCCGGCGGGGCTGCTACGCCAGCGTATCGAGAAGGGAGAGTCGCCGCATATTTTTGCCTCCGCCAATCTGGCGCATCCGCAGCGCTTGGTGGACTTGCGGCTGACGCAACGGGTAGAGCCTTTCGCCCGTAATCGGCTGTGCGCCACGGTGCGCAACGTAGCCGAACTAACCGAACCGCCGTTACTCGACGTACTGCTGGACTCGCGTTGGCGAGTGGCCACTTCGACGCCGGGGGCCGATCCTTCCGGCGACTATGCGCAGCAGCTGTTTGATCGCCTTGAAGGGGTCATGCCGGGACAAGGAGAAGCACTGCGAAGCAGAGCGTTGGCGCTGGTGGGCGGTGCAGGTTCGGCGCCTGTTCCACAGGATCGGTTAGCGGCGGAGTATCTGATTAACAGCGGGCAGGCGGATATCTTTCTCGGTTACGCCAGCTATGGCGGCGCATTGGCGCGCTATCCCGAGTTAGCGGTGCGGCAGTTGCCGACGCCTCTGGTGATTGAAGCCGATTACGGCCTGTGCCTGTTGGCCCCGCAGGCGCAACCCTTGGCTGAGTTTATTCTGGTGGAGCAGGGGCAGGCGATACTGCGGGAGCAGGGGTTTCTTGCCGTGCGACAGGGCTGAGGCGCAGCAGGAGCTTGTATCAGTGCGCGGTTGCCGGCAACAGGTTGTAACGCCCTTATTGTTAGCCTGCCAACTTATTAAGCTGGCAGGCTGTGAGGCTAATTACAGTTTTTTCAGCAGTTGCAGCAGATGTTCTTCGCTCTTTTCGGCCAGCCCGTCAATGGCCAGCTTGATGATGTCGGAACGGGTAATGCGTACCACGCCATTGCGTGCCGCCTGCACAATGATTTCATCGATGGCGTCGACGTGGTTGTCGGTCAGGCTGACCGAAATCGCCTTGTAGGTGCGTTTACGGCCCTGGGGTTTGGCTTCGGCAATGGGAGCAATCAGGGTATGGGAGGTGGCGCTATTGATAAACTCGTCTTCCGACATGCGGTGGGTTGGAGTGCGCTTTTTCACAGGATCACCTCTTTCACCAGGTTTTCGATTTCCGCCTGCGCCTTGGCGTTGTGCGCCTCGTGCACGGTGATCGCCTCACCCCAGGCATCGCGATAAATCTTGCGATCGCACAAGCGGTTGCTGACCAGGGTAAATTCCGGGTATTCGCTCAGCACCTGCGCCGCTTCGTTGGCTTCGTTAATAAAGATATTGGTCGGGCACATGTTCAGCACGATGTAGCCTTTCACCTTCTCGTTATATTCCTGCGCGGTAGAAAACATTTCCGACAGATAACCGATGGTGTCGAGATCCATCTGCGACGGGCGCAACGGCGAGAGGAACAGATCGGCCGCCAGCAGGCCGGAGCGCAGTTCGGCGCTGTCGCGGCCGGCGGTATCGACAATCACATAGTCGTAATGACGATCCAATTCCAGCAGGGTCTCTTTGATTTTACCCGAGGCGGCGACCACCGGGATATGCGGCAGGCCCTCCACATTCTGGCGATCGTTATACCAGGTCATGATTGATTTCTGATCGTCAGCATCGACGATGATGGCGGTTTTCCCCTGTTTGAGGATCAGATATCCGGCGATATTGACCGCCTTGGTCGATTTTCCTACGCCACCTTTTTGCGAGCCAATCAAAACAATCATGCTGCCATCTCTCAAGTTATCAAGCTGCCAACTAATTAAGCTAATAGCTTATTAAGTTAGTGTGCTTATTAGGTTGATAATTAAACAGGTTAACAAGAACAACTTGTGGACAATATGCACCAACGGTGGCTGCTTGCCAAGCCAGTATGCTGTTAACTTTGCAGCTTATTTTGCTGGTAACTTATCAAGTGGGTAAGTAGGAATGCTCTGGGAAATGGAAGAAGGGAAGGTTTTTTGGTTTTTTATTAGCTTAATAAGTTGCTAGCTTAATTGTTTTTGCGGATGCGACAGTGCGCATCCGCAGCGGCGGCATTACTTTTTCAACATCGATTTCAGGTTGGCGAACGGATTATGGGTCGCTACGCCGACGTCTTTTTGCGCGTCTTCACCGGCGATCACCGTTGAGCCATATTGGTCTGCTTCGGTGTACTTGGAGTGTTCGTGGTCGTGGCAGTACAGGCACAACATTTCCCAGTTGCTGCCATCTTCCGGGTTGTTGCTGTGGTCGTGATCGATATGGTGAACCGTCAGCTCGCGCAGGTTGGAGTAAACGAATTCGCGCGAGCAGCGCCCACAGACCCACGGGAAAATTTTCAGCGCTTTTTCGCGGTAGCCGGTCTCCAGCCTTGCGTAGTTTTTGGGAATATATGCCATGGTGAGTGCCTGTAGAATGATAACAATATTACGTTCAATACTATCACAATGCGCCGGGTTACAGCGTGCGACACATCACCGTCACTTCTTCGCCGGAAACCTGGCGTTGCTCCACCGATTGCCAACCCAATTTTTGATACAGCGACTGTTGGTCCGGCGTGTAGAGATACAGTTCGGCGATATTTTTCTGTTTGCAGTGGGTAATGCACTGGTCGATCAGACGGCGTGCGATGCCCAAACCGCGGTGTTGCGGATGGGTGAACACTTCGCCCAGCCAGAATTTGCGCTCCGGTTTATCTGCCAGATCGTAAATGACCAGGCTAGCCGTGCCGAGGATGTGTTGTTGCGGTGACAACGCCAGCAACGTCATGCCGGAATGCTGCGGTTCACAGCGTTGTTCAAAGCGTTGGCTGATTTTCTCGTGGCTGCTCCACGGCGAGAAATCACGCCACTCCTGATGCAGCAAAGCAGCCAGTTCGCCAATGCGCTGGCGGTGTGCGGAAAGTCGTTCGATACGCATGATTTAAGTTCTTGTTGCCCAGAGAATGCACAACTATAGCCGCAGTTGCCGGCTATTTAAAGGCCTCCACCGCCCAGTCGATAAACACCCGCAGCTTGGCGCTAAGATGGCGGTTGGAGGGATACACCACGTACATTTGTTCGGATGGCGGTTGCCAGTCGTGCAGCAGGCTGACCAGTTCGCCGTTGTCCAGGTGCGGTTGCGCCATAAAGCGGAAGGTCTGGATGATGCCCAGGCCAGCCAGCGCGGCGGCCAGCAGCGCGTTGCTCTCGTTGACGCTGACATGATAGCGGTGCTGGATGTCGATCTCTTTGCCCTGGTCAACAAAGTGCAGCGGCTGAATGCGATCGTTCAGCGCATGGCGATAGTGCGCCAACGGGTAGCCCAGCTCCAGATCGCAGGGGTGCTTCGGCGTGCCGTAACGCGCCAGATAGGCCGGCGTGGCGCAGGTCACCCATTCCAGCTCGAACAGGCGGCGGGCAATCAGGCTGGAATCGGCCAGCGGGCCGCTGCGGATCACGCAGTCGGCGCTGTCGTTGATAAGATCGATCAAGCGGTCGCCGACGCCCAAATCAATCTGAATCTGCGGATAACGCGCGATGAAATCCGGCAGCACCGGCACCAGCAGCTGGCGCGCTGTAGAACCGCCGGCATCAACGCGCAACACGCCCTGCGGCGCGCTTTGGGATTCGGTCATGCAGCCTTCCATCTGCTCCAGTTCCGCCAGCCACTTTACCGTGCGCTGGTAATAACACTCGCCCTCAGGAGTGACAGACACGCTGCGGGTGGTGCGTTGGAACAGCTTGGTCTGCAGGTGATCTTCCAGGTTCTGGATCAGCTTGGTGACGGTGGCCTTGGGCATCCGCAGCGAGTCTGCCGCGCGGGTGAATCCGCCGGTTTCCACCACGCGGTTAAACACCCGGATGGCGAGTAAATGATGATCCATAACGCTCTCAGTGCAAAACCCCGGTCGGAGGACCGGGGTGTTTCTGTGGATAGACAATGATTATGACTGTTTAGCGCCAATCATGCCGGAACGCAAGGTCAAGCCGAACACCAGCGCGGCGGAAAGGGTGAGGGTGCCGCCGAACAGCATGGCGCTGCTGACGCCCTGCCAGTCGACCACTTCCCCGCCCAGCAGCGCACCGGAGGCCAGTGCAATCTGGATCACGCAGACCAGCAGCGCCTGGCCGGCCTCTGGTGCCTGTGGTACCGCCGCAAACATCCAGTTAGTGGCGCAAACCGGCACGGCGCCGAACGCCAACCCCCAAACCATCACCATCAGCGTGGCGCCAGCAATGCCGCTGAGGAACGGCGAAACGATCAGGATAGCGGCCAGCATGGCGGCGATCAGGATAAAGGTGGCGCGCAGGCTGCGCTCCGCCAGCCGTTCACCGAGGAAGGTGCCGAGCAGGCCGATGGCACCGTAGGCCAGAAGTTGCAATGAAATTGCCGACGGGCTGAGGACAAACACCTGTTGCAGCAGCGGTTTCAGGTAGGTGTAGGCGGCAAAATGGCCGATAAACAGCAGGACGATGGCAATCAACCCGGTGCGCGCCATCGGCAAACGCAGCGGCAGCAGCAGATCACGCGGGGTGACCGGCCGGGTGGGCGGCACCGATGTCAGCAGGCGCAACTGCGCCAAAAGCACACCCACCGCCAGCACCGCGCTGCCAAAGAAAGCGGCGCGCCAGCCGAACAGGTCGCCAATCAGCGCGCCCGCGGGCACGCCACATACCGCACCGACCGAAATACCGCTCAGGATCAGCGCGGTGGCGCGGCCCTGGCTGGCTTCCGGCACCAGATGACGGCCGTAGTTGGCGGCGAAGGCCCAGAAACCGCCGACGCAGACACCCAGCAGCACGCGACCGAGCAGCATCATCGGGAAGTTAACCGCCAGCGCCGAAACCAGATTGGACACCACCAGCAACAAACTCAACGCCAGCATCAGCAGGCGACGATCGAGCCGGCCGGCCGCCAGACTCAGCGCGGGCGCGGCTATCGCCGCCACGATGCCGGGCACGGTAACCATCAGGCCCGCCTTGCCGGTGCTGACGTCCAGCGACGGTGCGATATTGGTCAGGAGGCCGATCGGCAGGAACTCGGTGGTGACCATCACAAAGCAGGCGACCGTCAGCGAGAAAATCGCCAGCCAGGGTGATGATGCAGGTTTATCTTTATTATTCAGCATAGTACCGCTCGTCTCAGGTGAGTGCGTACACCGCGCGGTAAGGCGCGGAGTGACAGAGATCACAATTTACGCAGGCATTGACGGCGGATAAATCCGTTTACCGTAGTTACACTGTTTCTGAGGGGGAATAATCATGCGGGGCAAGCAAAACGGCGGGTTGCTGCAGAACGGCAGGTTAAATGCTCAATGGGCATAAGCTTATGCGGCGGGCGCAGCAGACTGCGCCCAGAGACGTCACAACCCCGGCGCTTTCCACATTGAGGTGGTCAGGCCGTGGTCCACCAGCGTGAGCTGATCGGCGTAGATCTGCTGCCAGGTGTGTTTCTGCTGTCGATAGAGTTCATGATTGGCGCTATCCGGCTGATATTCACGCTCCCAGCGCACCAGTTTTTCACCGGTGGCCGCCAGCGATTCATACAACCCGGCGCCGACGCCGGCGGCAATCGCGCAGCCCAGCGCGGTGGCTTCTTTCACCACCGGCACGCGAACGGTCAGGCCGGTGACATCGCTCAGGATCTGGCTCCACAATTTGCCCTTCGAACCGCCGCCGGCGAACACCAGTGAGTGCGCCTGTACGCCCGAGAAGCTGGCGATCTGCTCCAGATTGCAGGCGGAAACAATGGCGGCGTTCTCTTCCAGCGCGCGGAACAGAGTTTGCTTATTGCAGCGTTCCGGGTCGAGCGACATATTGATAAACGACGGCGCGGCGTGATACCAGGTTTTGAAGTGCATGGCGTCGGAAAATATCGGCATCACCCCGTAGGCACCCGGCGGCACCCGCGCTGCCATCTCCTCCAACAGGCTGTAAGCATCTACGCCCAGCCGTTCCGCCATCAGTTTTTCCTCGGCGCAGAAGGCGTCGCGGAACCAGCGCATGGTCAACCCAGTGAAGAAGCTGATGGATTCCGCCTGTGCCATGCCGGGGATCACGTGCGGGTTGATGCGGATGTTCATGTCCGGATCGGTGGCCGGCTCCGGCAGATTGACGATTTGCTGCCAGAAGGTGCCGCCCAATACCGCCGTTTGCCCGGCATGCACCACCCCCAGCCCCAGGCTGCCCAGTTGAACGTCGCCGCCGCCCATCACCACCGGCGTGCCGCGCAGCAGGCCGCTTTGCTCTGCCGCCGCTGCGGTAACCTGCCCCAGCGGGCTGCCGGTCTCTTTCACCGGTGACAGAATATCGGCGCGTAGCCCGGCCATATCGAGCAGCGCCGGTCGCCAGTCGCGGCTGACCAAATCCAGCATGCCGGTAGTGCCGGCGTTGGAAGGATCAACCGCCAGTTCGCCGCTCAGCATATTCGCCAGCCAGTCGCTGATCATGGTCAGTGTCGCCGCCTGCCGATAGATGTCCGGCCGGTGGTGGGCCAGCCACAGCAGGCGCGGCATGGCGCTCAACGCCAGCGTTTGGCCGGAATATTGGTACACCTCGCTTTCGAAATGATGGTTATGCAGTTCTTTGAGCTCGCTGACTTCATGGCTGGCACGCGCATCCACATTGGCGCAGGCCCAAATGGGTACGCCGTTACGATCGTACAGCACTATGCCTTCGCGCATTGAGCAGCAGGCTACAGAACGGATAGCCTGGCCAGTCAGGCCTGCGTTTTGCAACGCCTGCCGGATGCACTGGCAGGTCAATTGCCAGTTGTGGGTTAAATCAAACTCCATTGAGCCGGGTACCCCAGACACCGCCAGATGCCTCCACTCAGCCTGGCCCTGTGCGATCTGATTGCCCGCCAGATCGAAGATTACCGCGCGAACGCTGCCGGTGCCTGCATCCAGCGCCATCAAATAGTTATCCATAGTTCACACTCTCTGGGGTTTGGATCTTAACTATAGATGCCGGGTTCGCGCCTTCGCGTGAGCAACACGTGGGGGCGGCGGGATTTGTGAGCTGTGCTGCAAAATTGCCGCCGCGCAGGGTAAATCGGGGGGAATAAACCTATGGTTTGAAAGAACAGTGATTTCAAGGTTAAACAAGGAGCCACCATGCACGTCACTTTGGTAGAAATTAACGTTAAGCAGGACAAAATCGACGAGTTTATTGAGGTTTTCCGCGCCAACCATCTGGGGGCGATCGAAGAGCCGGGTAACCTGCGCTTTGACGTGCTGCAGGATGAAAACGTCCCGACGCGGTTTTACATCTATGAAGCTTATAAGGATGAGCAGGCGGTTGCCGCCCATAAAAAGACCCCGCACTATCTGCAATGCGTGGAAAAACTGGAGGCGTTGATGACCGGGCCACGCAAGAAAACCACCTTTATCGGCCTGATGCCGGCTTAGTCGGCTGCATCAGGGTAATTCTGTTCAATACTTTGCTGCCCCTGAGCGGCAATCTGGCATCTGCGAACTTTTTCTCAGGTGCTTGTAATCATGAATATTTACTTTTCCATGGCCGCATTTGCGCTGGCCGCTTCCATCACCCCCGGCCCGGTCAATATCCTTGCCCTGAGCGCCGGGGCGCAGTTCGGTTTTAACGCTACCCTGCGGCATGTGCTTGGCGCCACGCTGGGGTTTACCCTGCTGTTGATCCTGATTGGTCTTGGATTGCACCAACTGTTGACCCTGTGGCCGGTGTTGACGAAGGTCATCCAGTGGGCGGGCGTCGCATTCTTGCTGTTTATGGCCTATCAACTGGCCTTTGATGACGGGCGGCTGGGCAACGGCCAGCAGTGGCAGGCGCCGTCATTCTGGTACGGCGCGCTAATGCAGTGGTTGAATCCCAAAGCCTGGCTGGCGTCGGTGGCCAGCCTGGGGGCGTTTGTCGCCGACGGTGACAGGCTGCTGCTGTGGCAGTTCGCGGTGATTTATGGCGTTATCTGTTACGCCTCGGTGGCCTGCTGGGCCTACGCCGGCACGATGCTGACCGGTTTGTTGCAGCGAGCCCGCAATGTGCAGCGTTTTAATCGGCTGATGGCGCTGCTGCTGGCGGCCAGCGCCTGTTATCTGTTGGCCGACGGCGTTTAACGCGGGTTTTGATACTGGCCGGGGGTAGCAGCCAGCAACTGTTTGAACGTGCGCTGGAAGTGCGCCTGATCGGCAAAGCCGCTTTCGCTGGCGGCTGCGGCGATAGGGTAACCGCGTTTTAGCAATCGGTGGCCGAACTGGATACGGCGATTCACCAGATAGGCGTGCGGCGTTATGCCGTAATGCTGCTTGAAGGCGCGGATCAGATAGGAAGGCGACAACGCCGCCGCCTGGCAGATCGCCTCCAGCGTCAGCGGTTGGGTGCAATGTTGGCTGATAAAGGTTGCCGCGGCTTCCAGTCTGGGGTGGGCGACAATGGTGGGTGGTTGCGCTTCGCCCAACCGGATTTGCAGATCGGTGAAATACTCCACCAGGGCAATGTGTTTTTCCAAGTGGTCGCATTGCGGGTCAATCAAGAGTCCATAAAGCCGGTTCAGGCCGCTGAACAGCTGCGGATCGCGGCTGAGCACTTCTTTGAATGGGATAAAATCGCCGTCGCCGCCGGCTATCTCCCGTTGCAGCTCGCCCAGCCAGGCGGCATCGATATAAAACATGACGTATGACCAACGCTGGTCGCCGATAGGGTTGCAGGCGTGGACCTGCTGCGGGTTGATAATCACCACGTCGCCGGTGTTGACCTGCAACTGCCGGCGACCGTTAATATAAATGCTGGTGCCGTCGGTGATGGTGCCGATGGAAAAGATTTCATGGCTGTGCAGGGCATAACAGACCTTGCGGCCATCCGCGATGGCGCGGGCCTCCACAAAGGGCAACTGCGGGTCGCGCCAGAACTGCGGTGCATTAACGCTCATGATCTTTCCTTTTCAATACGGCGGGGCTAGTTTGTTATAGCGTAAAACGCGTGAGGGAGGGAATGCGGATGATGATTTTTAATGTGTTCGGCCGCCTGATGGGCGTCAAGCGGGTGGGGGAAGAGTGGCAATTGTTCCGCGTGACGTTGCCGGAGCGCAAATACGCGCGCAGTTACGACATCGTGCTGCCTGAGGCGTTGAGCGAGGCCGATATTGCCGGCTATCTGGGGGATATTTATCATGAAGCGGCGACCGAAAGGTACCCTGACGTTGTCAGGATTGAATAAGCCCCCGGCCGAATGACCGGGACGCAGATTAATCTTCTTCGTTGCGGGCCATCAACTGGCGCTGATGTTCTTCGCTGGCTGCCTGGATTTCCTCCAGTACTGAACCGACATCGGCGCGCTTGCTGCTTTCCACGAACTTCCCGGTCAGCACGCTTTCCGGTGTCAGATTGCCTTCCTGATACAGCGCCCAGATCTCTTTGGCGTATTTACTGTTGAGCAGTTCCGGCGCGTATTGACCGTAAAAATTCGACATATTGTTGATATCGCGCTCGAACATGCTCTTGGCGTGATTATTGGCGGCGGCGTCCACCACCTGCGGCAGATCGATAATCACCGGCCCATTTTTGTCCATCAGCACGTTGAACTCCGACAGATCGCCATGCACCAACCCGGCGCACAGCATACGCACCGCGTAGTTCATCATCACCGCGTGATCGGCCAACGCCTGTTCCTGCGTCAGGCTCACATCGCTCAGGCGTGGCGCAACCAGGCCTTCTTCGTCGGTAATCAGTTCCATCAACAGCACGCCATCCAGGCAAATATCCGGCTGAGGCACGCGTACGCCCGCTTTGGCGAGCAGGTACAGCGCATCGACCTCGGTGTTCTGCCAGGCTTCTTCCTGCTGCTGGCGGCCGAATTTGGAGCCTTTGCTCATGGCGCGGGCATCGCGGCTGTTACGCACTTTACGGCCTTCCTGGTAATTGACGGCCTGCTTGAAGTTACGTTTGTCTGCTTCTTTGTAGACTTTGGCGCAGCGGATCTCTTCGCCACAGCGCACGATAAAGACGTCGGCTTCTTTGCCACTCTTTAAACGGCGGATGACGTCGTCGATTAAACCATCATCTACCAATGGCTGGAGTCGTTTTGGAATTTTCATGCAGCCTTGTACCCTATTTAGGCTCCTGTGTGAATGGTTTGCTTAGGTGATACCGCAATTTAGACCTGAAAGACAAAAATTAGTTTTGCCGCCGGGGTGACTCATCGCCGCGACGGCGGTCTTGCTACAGGTTTTCGGCCAGCACCCAGACGCTGACGCTGCCGCCGTTTACCGGGAAAGTGGCGTTCCCCTGATCGTCGGTGGTGACTTCATCCTGACGGTTGCCGAGCAGATCGCGCCAGGTTTTATGCGCCAACTCCGCGCCCAGAGAAACCGCTTTGCCGTTTTCGGCACCATTGGTGAGCACCACTACGCAGCCGGGGGTATCGGCGGTGCCGCTGCGGCTGAAGGCCACACAGTTTCTATCGTTAAAATAATCGGTTTGCACGCCGTTGGCAAAGTGTTGACGCGCCTGGATCAATTTTTCCAGCTCGGGGATCACCGGCATATCAATCTGGTATTCATTGCCGTCGCCGCCTTTGTCTTTATAACTGGCGCCATACAGGTCAGGATAAAACACGCAGGGCACACCCTGTTCGCGCAGCAGGATCAGGGCGTAGGCCAAGGGTTTAAACCAAGGTTCGACCGGAGCTTCCAGCGACTGCAGCGGCTGAGTATCGTGGTTGGCGACCAGCGTGACCGAGTGCGCCGGATCGGCGGCAGTCAGGGTGTCGGTAAACATCTGCGCCATGTCGAATCCGTCGCCCTGCTTCGAGGCCTGATGAAACTTCAGGTGCAACGCCACGTCGAACAGCATCACTTTGCCGTCCACCAGGTCAATATACTGCCGTAACGCTGCCAGATCGTGCGACCAGTATTCCGCGACGATAAACAGGTCGCGCTGTGCGGCGTCGCGCACATGGTCCGCCCATTCCTTAAAGAACCAGGCTGGAATGTGTTTGGCTGCGTCCAGCCGGAACCCGTCGCACGGCAGGGTTTCCATCAGCCAGCGGGCCCAGAACTTCAGCTCTTCCGCCACCGCCGAGTTACGAAACTCCACGTCGGCGCCCATCAGGTAATCGTAATTGCCTTTCTCGCCGCCGACCTGATCGTTCCAGCCGTCGTCGCCGTAGTCATTGTCGATTTTGAACACGCCTTTTTCATCCGGCTGTTCAATGTAATCGACCCCGCCAAAACATTTATAGTCCCAAATAAATTGGGAGTAGGCACCCTGGCGGCCGGGGAAAGTAAAACGCGTATAAGCCAGCGCGTCGAAGCCCTGATCGTGGATATTGTTGCGGTTGTTGACGTCCGCCCGGTACACGTGGACCTGTTCTTTCTCGTCGGCGCCGAGCTTATGGTTGAACACCACGTCGTAAATCACCCGCACGCCGTTGTCGCGCAACGTGGCGGCGGCATGGGTCAGCGCCTCTTTATCACCGTATTTGGTGGCGCGGCTGCCTTTTTGATCGAACTCGCCCAGATCGAACAGATCATAACTGTCGTAACCCACCGAATAACCGCCGGAAGCACCCTTATAGGCGGGGGGCAACCACAGATCGGTGATGCCCAGTCCGGCAATGTGCGGTGCACGTTCGGCGGCTTCCTGCCATAGCTTACCCCCATCGGGGTAATACCAATGAAAAAATTGCAGCAGCGTGGTTTTTTTCGTCATGAACCAGCATCCCGGTTAGCCAGAAAGAGGTGAGGGATTGGCCTTGTTCCCGCCATATCCTCTTTTATCATGGGCTATTTTTGGCAAAAGGGAAAATTCAATGCGGGCAGCCGTGTGGCGGTGGCAAGCAGGGTATTCCTGGCCTTGACATACTGTTAAAGATTCACCGGCGGCAGCACCGGCAAGGATTCATTATTTTTATTCGCTGACTACCCTTTTGAATATTAGCATTTCTCACCCTGACTCAGGGTGCCTTCACCGCCAATAAAGCAGTCTTCGTCCAACGTCAGACTGGCGATTTTATGCACCGGCCCGCGCATGCGGACGTGAAAATCCCCGCTGAAGCTAATCTGCAACTGGCCGCCCGGCATCTGAACGCTGACGTTGTCATCGACCCGATTCAACTTGCGCATGACGCTGGCGGCCGCGCAGCTGCTGCTGCCGGAGGCCAGGGTAAAACCGGCGCCACGCTCCCAAATACCGATACGCAGCGTGTGGCGATCTATCACTTCCACCAGTTGCACGTTGGTTCGTTTGGGAAACAGCGGGTGATTTTCTATCTGTGGCCCCAACCGGTGGACTTGCGCCAGATCAAGCCGAGTCACCGGCACCACGCAGTGCGGGTTACCCATCGATACCAGCGATACGCTAAGGGTTTCCTCCGCCAGCGCCAGCGGATAGTTGAGCGCTTCGGGCAAGTCGATAAGCGCCGGCAGCGCTGCCGGATTGAAATTGGCACGCCCCATATCCACGCGGATCTGGTGTTTATCTTCATCGACCCGGCACTGCACGTCGCCACCGGCGGTGTGTACCAGAAACGGCAGGTGACCGACGCGGCCGAGATCAAACAGGTAACGGGCATAAATGCGCAGGCCGTTACCGCTTTTCTCGGCTTCCGAGCCGTCCGGGTTAATGATGCGTAGCCTGGGATTGATGCTGTCGCCGCTGTCGATCAGCAAGCCGTCTGAACCTATGCCGTAATGGGGATGGCACAGTATGCGGATTTGCTCGTTGCTCAGCCGTGCAGCGACCGAATGGTGGCACACCAGGTAATCATTACCCAGCCCGTGATATTTATGGAACAGCAGAGGAGTCATGGCGTTTGTCAGGTTAGCGGTAGGAGGAAACCACAGCTTACAACAGATTTTTGGCGGGGAATAAAACAAAAGGCGGCATAAGCCGCCTCTTTGCTCAACGGCTGATTCAGCCATTAATTGTAGATGATCGCAGTACCGTGCAGTTTGTTGTCGCCGGCGGTTGAGATGATCTGGAAGGATTTGGCGCCGGCTTCATCCGCTTTGGCAGCCAGTTTGTTTTCCAGGCTGGTCAAGTCGGAAGCCCCGCTGACGGTGATCACGCCGGTTTTTTGCAGTTCTGCCGGTTGAGTATTAACCAGTTCGGCGGCAAAGCTGCCGAAAGAAACAGAAGCCAGTGCGATGGCGGCGAGGGTCATTTTCAGGTTTTTCATGGTCTTATTTCCTATCTCTATTCTGTACGATGTTTGTTTGGTAAGGTCGTTAAATTAATTAACGATCGATAATTTAATGTTAGACGCCGGTTCGGCGTATTGCAAGTATTTTTTAGCGTTCGTTAATTAATTTGTTTTTTCATCGTCGCCCGCGGGGGAAGCAATGGTCGTTACTGGTCCCGCGGATAACGATTAACTTATTGTTATTGATAGATTACTGCGGTTCCGTGCAGCTGGTTGTCACCACCGGCGCCGATGATGCGGAATGATTTCGCACCGGCTGCGTCCGCTTTTTCCGCCAAACTGGTTTCCAGTGAGGTAATATCGGAAGCGCCACTGACGGTGATCACACCGGATTTTTGCTGATCGGTCGGTTGGCTGTTAACCAGATCGGCAGCGAAGCTCCCGAAGGAAGCAGAGGCCAGAGCGAGAGCGGCAAGAGTGATTTTTAAGTTTTTCATGGTATTAGTTCCTATCCGAGAAGCATGAATTGGGTTTTCAATGTCTGTCGTCAAGATTACTTAACGATCGATAACTAAATGTTAATCCCTTCTCGACGGGAGCGCAATATTTTTTTATAATGATCGTTAATTTAATTGTGAAGCCCTGCTGCGGGGTGGGATAAGAGAGGGTCTATGAGTATCAATGAAGAAGTCTGCGCCAAAAAAACGCGTGGCAGACCGAAGCAGTTTGATCGCGACCGTGCGTTGGAAAGCGCACTCGATCTGTTCTGGCGGCACGGTTATGAGTCCACGTCGCTGGCCGATCTGGTTGAGGTGACCGGTGCCAAGGCGCCAACGCTGTACGCCGAGTTCGGCAACAAGGAAGGGCTGTTCCGCGCTGCGGTGGAACGTTACCTGCAAAAATACACCACCTGCACCAATCAACTGTTGGAGCAGGACCTGCCGATTGCGGAAATCGTAGAAGCTTACGTCCGCTCTTCAGCGCAGGTGTTTACCGATCCGGACACGCCATCCGGTTGCTTTATGGTGTGTGCGTCCGCCGCGCTGTCATCTTCTTCTGACGAAGTCGCCATGATGCTGCGTAAAAAACACCATTCGCAGGAAACCAGCCTGAAGGCCTGCTTCGACCGTAAAGTGCAGCAGGGCGAGTTGCTGGCAAAAACCGACACCGGGTTACTGGCGAAGTACATTATTTGCACCATTGAAGGCATGTCGGTGCAGGCGCGCGAAGGGGCAAGCCGTGAGGATTTATTGCGTCTGCTGGATGCGCTGATGCTGGTTTGGCCGCGTCTCAGCCAGGTGGGGAATAAGGTCTAGGGAAGGCGTCAGGATAAGGCCGCATCGCTGCGGCCTTGATCTGAATTACTGGTTAACCGGGATCACCGCGCCTTTGTATTTTTCGCGGATAAAGTCCTGAATTGCCTTGGAGTGCAACACTTTTACCAGCGCCACAATCTCCGGCTTGTTCACGTCGGCCTTGTGCACGGTGATGATGTTGGCATACGGGTTATTTTCACCGCTTTCGATAGCGATCGGATCCTTCGTCGGGTTCAGTCCGGCGTCAATGGCGTAGTTGGCGTTAATCACTACCGCGTCGCCCTCATCATTGTTGTACATCTGCGGCAGCAGCGCGCCTTCAACGTTAGCCAGGAATTTCAGGTGTTTCGGGTTTTCCACCACGTCGGTGATGCGCGCATCCACCTTGCTCAGGCCCGGCTTCAGCTTAATCACGCCTTCTTTCTCAAAGATGGACAGAATGCGGCCTTCTTCCGCCACCGCGTCACGCATGATGATTTTGCCGTTGTTCGGCAGGTCTTTCAGGCTTTTATACTTCTTGGAATAAATACCGATCGGCTCGATATGGATGGCGCCGGCGCTGACGAAGTCATAGGTCTTATCGCCGGCATGGTCCTTCAATACTGAATTCAGATACGGCACGTGCTGGAAATAGTTGGCGTCAATATCGTGGCTGGCCAGCGCCGTGTTCGGCAGAATGTAATCCTGGAAAGGCTTGATCACCAGATCGATGCCTTCCTTTGCCAGAATCGGTTTTGCCTGCTCGAGGATCTCGGCATGCGGCACGTTGGACGCGCCGACCACCAGCTTGGTTTCCGCCGCCGCACCAAAGGACGCCAACGCGGTCAGAGAGGCGAAGGCCAGCATCATCATTTGCTTTTTCATCATCATTATTCCTGAGTTATTTATCGTTTATCGAGCGTTGTTGTAATGGTGTCGCCAATGAACTGGATAACGAAAACGATCAATAAAATCGTCAGCGTCGCCACCAGTGTCACGTCACCGTGGTTGCGTTGAAACCCTTCCAGATAGGCCAGGTTACCCAGCCCGCCGGCACCGATCACCCCGGCCATCGCGGTGTAGCTCACCAGTGCGATCAGGGTGACGGTAATGCCGGAAACCAGCGCCGGAGAAGACTCCGGCAGCAGCACGCGGAAGATAATGGTGCCGGTTTTGGCGCCCATCGAGCGCGCCGCTTCAATCACGCCTTTGTCCACCTCGCGCAGACCAATCTCCACCAACCGGGCATAGAAAGGCGCAGCGCCGACAATCAGCGCCGGCAGGGCGGCGTCGGCCCCCAAAATAGTGCCGATCAGCGCCTTGGTGAACGGGATCAGCAGCACGATCAGAATGATGAAGGGTATGGAGCGGAACACGTTGACCAGCACCGAAATCAGCGAATAGACCGTGCGGTTTTGCAACAGCTGACCCCGGGAGGTCAGAAACAGAATCACTCCCAACAAAATGCCCAGCACCAGCGTTGCCAGCCCGGCGATGCCGGTCATATACAGGGTTTCCCAGGTGGCGCTCAGTAACTGATCGATGCGCAGGTGAGGGAACAGTGACTCAATCATGTTTGATGACCTCAACGGCGATATCTCGTTCTTTCAATAATTTCAGCATGTTGTCGATTTGCAGGTCGTTGCCTTCCGCGTGGATATACAGCTCGCCGAACGACCCGTTAAGGGTGTGGCTGATTTTGCCGTGCAGGATGTTGATGGTCACCCGGTAGCGCTGGATCACATCGGAAATCACCGCCTGATGGGTTTGCATGCCGACAAAGGTCAGCTTGAAAATGGCCCCAGGCAGATGTTGAGCCAGCAACGGATTGAAGCTCTCTTCGGTTTCCTGATACTGCGAAACCTGTTTAACGAACTGCCGGGTAATCGGCTGCTGCGGTTGGGTAAAGACATCGATCACCGGGCCTTCCTCGACGATACGGCCGTTTTCCATCACCGCCACGCGGTGGCAGATTTTGCGTACCACGTGCATTTCATGGGTGATCAGCACAATGGTCAGGTTCAGCTTACGGTTGATATCCAGCAGCAGCTCGAGAATCGAATCGGTGGTCTGAGGATCGAGCGCCGAGGTGGCTTCATCACACAACAGCACGCCAGGGTTGTTGGCCAACGCGCGGGCAATGCCGACGCGCTGTTTCTGCCCGCCGCTGAGCTGCGAAGGATAGGCATCCTCACGGCCCTGCAGGCCAACCAGCGCGACCAGCTCCGCCACCCGTTGTTTAATTTGCGCCTTGGGCACGCCGGCGATTTGCATGGAGAAGGCGATATTTTGGCTGACGGTGCGTGACCACAGCAGGTTGAAGTGCTGAAACACCATGCTGATTTTCAGCCGCGCCTGGCGCAGTTGCTGGCCTTTGGCGCGGGCGATATCGAAACCATCGACTTCAATACTGCCGCTGGTGGGGGTTTCCAACCCGTTAAGCAGGCGGATCAGGGTGCTTTTGCCGGCACCGCTGTAGCCGATGATGCCGTAGATTTGCCCGGCTTCCACGGCCAGGTTGACGTCATCAACCGCGACAACGCGGCCTTGCGCGCTGTCAAAAGTTTTGCAAACGTTCGAAAGAACGATCATAGAACAGCCAATCCTTATCAATACATCACAGCATTCCGCCCGGAGCGTATAACGCCGGACAGGGGTCGGCTTCTGGGGGTAAAGACAGGCGGAACGTCTGTTTCTGGTGAATACGGACCAATCCTACCGGGGGTTTATAGTGACAGGAAGAATGTAAAATCTATTAGTTATTCTGATTCGGTATATCAAATCATGAGAGGAAGTGATGACAAAAAAATCGACCAAGGTAAACCTTGGTCGATTTGTTTTATTTAACGCTTGTCGAGCTTCATATGAAGCAGCGGGAAGGGATTGCCTTGGCCGTCGAGCGCGGAACGGCCGGTGATTTCAAAACCGTAGTGCCGGTAAAATCCGCTGGCCTGCGGATTTTGCTCATTAACGTCCAGCAATAGCTCATCGTGCAGCGTTTCAGCATGCGCCAGCAGCGCTCTGCCGACCCCTTTGCCGCGCTGTTCCGCGTCGATAAACAGCATTTCCACCTTGTTGCCGCTCAGCCCGATAAAGCCGCAAGGGTGACCGGGGCGATCTTCCGCCACCCAAACGTTGACCGTCGGCAGGTAATCGTTCAGCACCAGCGGGAACAGTTGGGTAATGTTATCTTCGGTCAGAAAGTGGTGGGTGGCGCGCACCGAACGCTGCCAAATATCTGCCAGTTGCGCGTTGTCTTCCGCCGCGCGTGATCTGATGGTAATCATCGAAGTCTCTGCTATCTAAGTTGAAGAAAAACAAAAATTAGATAGAGGTTTTGTGGGGTTAATGCCGAATTAACGTGGGTTAACGCCCTGCAAAAACGCCTCTGCAGTGAGTCGGACAGAAAATGTAATTCAGTGCGGTGTCCGTTTCAACCGCCAGATTGCGCATTTATGCGCGCCCCCACAATCTGGCGACGGTCAGGGCGATAAAGGCTTCCAGTTTGGGCGATTGCCGCCGTTCGGGCAGATAGACCAGATGCATCGGCCGCGGCAGCGGCGAATAGCCCGGCAGCACGCGCACCAGTCGGCCGGCGGCGATATCCTCATCCAGCAGCATGGCGGCATGCTGCGCAATGCCGAAACCGGCCAGCGCCGCACGGCGTACCCCTTCGCCGGAGTCCATGCGCAGCCGTGGCCTGACCGGCACGCTGATTTCCCCCTGAGCGCCTTGCAGCCGCCAAAAATGATTGCCGTCCCACTGACTAAAGCCAAAGCAACTGTGCTCGCTGAGCTGTTCCGGCCGCGTTGGGGCGCCATGCTGCGCCAGATAGCCGGGAGAGGCCGCCAGCGTCATGCGGTAATCGGGCAGGGCGCGCGCCACCAGGCCGTCATCCGCGACCGGCCCGATGCGAAATGCGGCTTCGTATCTTTCTTCAATCAAATCCACCTTGCGGTCCGACAGCACCACCTCCGCTTCTACGTCCGGGTGTTGTTGCAGGAATTCGGTAAGGATCGGCGTCAAAACGCGGTTACCGAAGGTGACCGGCGCGCTGATGCGCAACAGCCCGCTGGGCGAGCTTAACAGCGCCCTTGCGCTGGCTTCGGCGGCGTCGGCATCGGCCAGCAGGCGGCGGCAGCGTTCATAGAAGACCCGACCGGCCTCGGTCAATCCTTGCCTGCGAGTGGTACGGTTCAGCAACGGCGCGTTCAGCCGCTGTTCCAGATAGCGAATATGCTTGCCGACCATCGTGGGGGAAATCGCCATCTCGTCGGCGGCGGCGACAAAGCTGCCTTTTTCCACCACCCGCACAAACACCGCCATGCTGGTTAAACGATCCATTATAAACCTCTGGTATTTTCTGAATGCCCTGCGGGCCACTTTTCGGCAGTATAGCGCTCTGGGATACTGGATGCTAACGACCGTCAGTGCGTTATTGGCGAAAAATTCCCGGAGTAACACCATGCAGGCATTAACCTTTGAACGATTTGGCGGGCCAGATGTGCTCGAATACCTTGAGCTGCCGACGCCACCGGTACCGGCAGGTGCGGTGCAGGTACGGATGGGGGCCGCCGGGCTTAACTTCGCCGATATCTACCGCCGCAAGGGCAATTATGTGCTGCACGGCAAGCCGCCGCATATCGGCGGTTACGAAGGCGTTGGCACCATTATCGCCGTGGGCGAGGGCGTTGACGGTTGGCAGGTGGGAGAGCGGGTTGGCTTTGCCGACGTGCCTTTCTGCCATGCCACACGCATCAACGTGCCGGTAGATCATGCGCTGCGGTTGCCGCAGGCGCTGAGTGACGTCGAGGCCGCCTCGATTTTGTTGCAGGGGCTGACGGCGCAGTACCTGATTAACGACAGCGTGCAGGTGCGGGCGGGCGATCGTGCGTTGGTGCATGCGGCGGCCGGCGGCGTCGGGCAAATATTGACCCGGATGCTGGTGGCGCGTGGCGCGCAGGTTTATGCGTTGGTGTCTTCGGCGCACAAGCAGCAGATTGCACTTAAGAGTGGCGCGACGGCGGCCTTTACCTACCAGCAGGACTGGGTGGCGCAAATCGCCGCGTTGACCGACGGCGGTGTCGAGTACGGTTTTGATTCGGTTGGCATCACGCTGCAGCAAAGCATTGACGCGTTGCGCCCCGGCGGCCGGGTGGTGACTTTCGGCATGGCGGGGGGCGAGGCACCGGCGATCTCGGCTTATCACCTGATGATGGATTCCAAAGGTGTCGTGGGTGGCGATCTCTGGACCTACCTCAATAGCGGCGAGGCGCGCCGCGAGCGGGCAGAACGGCTGTTCGCCAGTTGGCAGAACGGTGAATTTACTCTGCCGCATATCGAGACTTTCCCGCTGAGTGAAGGCGCGGCTGCCCATCGCCGGCTGGAGGATCGCAGCTTTGCCGGCAAGATTGTTTTGCTCAACGAGCAGGACTAAAACCGCCGCGTGATACACTGGTCACCGGATAATAAAGGGGCCAGGCAGGATGGAAGCACTACGCGCAGCGATAGAAAAACAGGTGATCGGCCTGACCGGGCTGGCGCTCGGCGGCATAGATTTCGAAAACCCGGCGGGTGACCCTGGCCTGTTTGGTCCGCAGTCGGTCATCTGGCGGGTACACTGCGATTTCACCTCAATGCTGTGCGGCGGCGTCAGCGCCTTGCTGCTGCAAATGCTGCACCCGCTGGCGTTGGCCGGGGTGTGGGATCACTCCAATTTTCGCGAAGACATGCTTGGCCGCCTGCGTCGCACCAGCCAGTTTGTCTCCGTCACTACCTTTGGCCCCACCGCAGAAGCCGAGCGGCTGATCGCCAAGGTGCGGGCCATTCATTTGCATGTCACCGGTGTCAGCAACGATGGCAGGCCCTATGCCGCCAGCGATCCCGATCTGCTCACTTGGGTGCACGTGGTGGAAAGCAGTTGTTTCCTGGCGAGCCACCTGCGCTACCGCAACCCGCATCTTTCCCCCGAACTGCAAGATCGCTATTACCAGGAGACGGCCCGCGTTGCCGCCGCTCTGGGTGCGCGCGATATTCCCACTTCCTGCGCGGCGGTGGCCGACTATCTGCAACGGATGCGGCCGCAACTGGTGTGCGATGAACGCACGCGTGAAGTGGCGCGCATTCTGCTGGCCGCCCCGGCGCCGAGCGCATTGGCACGGCCCTTTGGTTGGCTGGTGATGCAGGCGGGTATTGATCTGCTGCCCACCTGGGCGCAGCAGCAGTTTGATTTTTATCCCGGCATGCTGCGGCGGCGCCTGGTGAGAGCGGGCGTAGGCGGCGTCGGTAAGGTGCTGCGCGCCTCGATGCGCAACGGGTCCTATCAGCGCGCCGTACGGCGAATTAACAAACCGGCGTAAGCCCCGCCGCCATAAGCGCTATACCCAAAATAATTGGAGTTGCATCTCGGCGGCAAGGCCGTTCATCCCCAGGAGCTTAGTAAACTAAGTGACTGGGGTGCACGGGTGAAGCCAACACAGATGCAGCTTCAAGTATGACGGGTATATAGTTATTACCAATAACCCAATGTTTTATCCCCGTTTATGGTCATTTTTGAGACTTTTACGGGTGATCCGGCCACGGATGCGCTTTACACTTGGGAAAAGCCGAATTCCAATTTATTAGTGCGCAGCATTATTCTGCGCCGTGACCCATTGTTGAGGTGATATGAACGAGTCATACGTACTTGCTGAAGTCAGTAATGAGAATCAGACGCTGGTGGCGGTGGTTCAGCAAGATCACCGGGCAGCCTATTTTTACATTTACCCTGCGGAAGAAAACGGCGAGCGTTTTCAGGTGCGCGCCTGCTGGTTGCGTAATCTGGCGGCTGCGCCCTTGCAGGAAGATCGCGCTGCGCTTGAACGGGGCCAACCTCCCATGCTGGCGGCCGAGTTTTGCCGCAATCTGGAAGGGGAAGCACCGCTGAATCCGGATGGGTTGACGGTGGTCTGGAGCGAAAGCGACGACGGCGCGGCGCTGTGGTACTACGGCCAACTACTGGCGGTGATCCCCGGCTGGAGCCTGTATATCGACCATTCGGTGTGTTATTCCGCCAGTTGCATCAAAGAGAGCCCGCTGGTTTATCCGCTCGGTTCGGCCTCCACCAATACCCAGTATGCGTTGGCGGAAAACACCCGCCAGTTCTGGCGCAGTTGGCAGCGCGAGGAGGGCAACCCGTGGCCCAAAATGCAGAGCGATTATCAGGCGCGTTATGAGCAGCATTTTGGCCCTTCGGTAAAATACTACGCCATCGATCAAGGCAAATGGCCGCCGATGGCGATTACCCAGCACGAACGCGACGGCATTTATTATTTTCTCACCATGGGCGTCAGCATTCGGCCGATGCCGTGGGTAGAAATTCTGTTTAATGACGATGCCAGCCGTTATCGCCGCATGGAAATGGGCATCGCCATCGACGGCCAGTTCATGACCGAAGAGAACGCGGTGCAGATGGCCAGCGCGCTGGCCGGGTTCGCGCACGTCCCTTGGGCGAAAATCACCTGGTTTGGCGAAGGGCATACGCTGGAGTCGGAGGTGGCGCCGCTGGGTTATGAAGGCTACGTACTGTCCTCGACGTTTTATCCCTACAACGACCATCTGACGCTGCCGGAGCAGTATGGCGATCCGGTGAACATTTTCTGGGCCAGCCCGGTATTTGAAGCCGAGCGTCTGCTGGCGCATGCCACGCCGAACGGCGGCCACGATCTGGTGAACAAGCTGCGCGAGCAGGGCGTTGACCATATCTTCCGCCCACGCCAACCGGTATGCTGAGAGGGAATTTTTCTCAGGGGATCAATCATGAAGTCAGCGTTGTTGATTATCGATGTGCAGAAAGGGTTGTTTACGCCACCGCTGGCGGATGCCGAAGCGACGCTTGGCCGGATTAACGCACTGAGCGACCGCGCCCGCCTGGCCGGCGTGCCGGTGATTTTTATCCAGCATCTCACGGCTGACGAAGCGTTGGCGCACGGCAGCGATGCCTGGCAGATTGACCCCGCATTGCAGGTGAAAGCCGGCGATCACCGGGTGGAAAAAACCACGCCGGATTCGTTCCTGCGCACCGGATTAGGTCCGCTGCTGATCGCCAACGGCGTAACGCACCTGGTGATTTGCGGCTATTCCACCGAGTTCTGCGTGGACACCACCACCCGCCGCGCCGCCGGGCTTGGCTACCCGGTCACGCTGGCGGCGGATGCCCATACCAGCCACGACAAACCGCACGCGACGGGTCTGCAAATCCGTGCCCACCACAACGCCACGCTGTCGAATATCGGGAGCTTCGGCGTACTGATCGACGCGCTGCCGGCGGCAGAGATCCTCTTCTGATTGCCAGATAAAAACAGGCCCGGAATCTGCTTTCCGGGCCGTGCATTTTCTTTCACTTCCGCTTTATACGTCACTGTACCAGGATTTTTCAGCCGACCCGTGCGCCGCCGTTAATCGAGGTGATGGTGCCGGTAATAAATGAAGCCTGTTCCGAGGCGAGCCACAATGCGGCGGCGGTAATATCTTCTACCCGACCGGTGCGCGCCAGCGGCGTTTCTGCCGCAATGGCATCAATGCGATCCTGCGGCAGCCCGGCGCCGAAGAAGCGCGTATCCGCGATAAAACCCGGAGCAATGGCGTTGACGGTGATCCCCTGCGGACCCAGCTCGCGCGCCAGGTTGAGGGTAAAGCCCTGAACGCCAGCTTTGGCGGCGGAATAGCCCAGCGCACCGGGGCTGCCGCTGCCGCATTGGGCAGCAATCGAACTCAGGTTAATGATGCGTCCGCCCGGTTTACGCAGGTGCGGCAGCATCGCCAGGGTGAACAAGAAGGTACTTTTCAGGTTACCGTCGATCACCGCATCCCATTCGCGCTCGGCCTGTGCCAGCGGCGTGTCGGCCGCAATCACTCGGGTAAAACCGGCATTGTTGACCAGCACCTCTACCGTACCGAGCTCTTCTGCCAGCCGTGCGACCACGTCTTCCACCTCACCGCGGCGGCTCAGGTCCGCCGCATAGTGCCGGGTGCCTGGGCCAATTAGCCGGGCGGCCTGCTGCAGACGCTGGGGGTCACGCGCCACGATGGCGATGCGGTAATCCTGTTGCGCCAATTGCTGGGCGATGGCCAGCCCAATGCCGCTGGAGCCGCCGGTGATAATTGCTGTACGTTGCGTCATAACCGATCCTCATTCAGCGCCGGCCACCCCGGAATGACGTGGGCCCGGCGGTCAGGAAAAGTATTGGCTTTTGGTATCGATACATCCAATACTCTATTTATACTTTTAAAATATGAAAAAGGTATCACGTGATTGAGCTACGCCAACTTAGGCAGTTTATTGCCGTGGCCGAAGAGATGAGCTTTCACCGCGCCGCCGAGCGCCTGCATATGGCGCAGCCGCCGCTCACTGCCGCCATCAGAAAAATTGAGCAGGAGCTGGGGGTGTCGTTGCTGGAGCGTGGCAACCGCATCACGCGCATTACCGAAGCAGGGCAGGTGTTTTTGATCGAGGCGCGGCGTACCCTGGCCCAGTTCGAACGCACTCTGGGCAATACCCGACGTGCGGCGCGTGGCCTGACTGAATCGCTGCGGCTGACCTTTGTCGACAGCACGGTGAACGCCCTGTTGCCGGGGATCCTGCGGCAGTTTCGCCTCGAGCATCCGCTGGCGGAGTTTCACCTGCAGGAAGCGACGACCGCCGAGCAACTGATCGCCCTGCGCGACGATCGCGCCGATATCGGCATGGTGGTGCTGCCAGTGGCCCCGCAGGAAGGTTTGCAGATCCAGCCTTTCTTGTTTGATCGTATGGTGCTGGCGCTGCCGGATCACCACCCGTTGGCGTCACAACAGCAAGTGACGCTGCGCGATCTGGCCGATCAGCCGTGGCTGCTGTTTCCGGCGCATTACGGGCCGGGCATGCACGCGGCAATCCTGCAAGCCTGTGCGGTGGCGGGATTCAGCCCGCGCATCGTGCAAGAGGCGCGGCAGATGCAGACTATCGGTGGGTTGGTGGCCGGTGGAGTAGGGATTGCGCTGATGCCTGCGCTGTTTGCAGTGCTCAAATCCCCCGGCGTGGTGTTCCGTGAATTGAGCGGTGTGGGCAGCCCGGTGCCTTATACGCTGGCGCTGGCATGGCAAACGCCCTCGCCACTGACCGACGCGTTTTGCCGTATCGCCGCGGAACAGGCGGCGGCCTATCGGCGTGAGGTTGTGGGTACGATTGCCGGGAAATCATAAATATGTACGGTGGTGAGAGAGGGGCGATTGCCAATGCTTATGGCATTTCACTCAAGCTCTCATGGCTGCCGGCCAGGATTGTCCGCCTCTTGCCGCCGCATATGTTTAGGTATGCGGCGGCAAGAGGTCCGTTACTTTATCTTGATATACCGGTTTGCCCCTCTTCAGGGGTTAGCATAACGAACCAAACTCCATACTCTCCGGTTCAATCATGTCCAAAAAGGCGTCACAGACAGCCTGCCCCTGCCAGGATGCGCAAATCGCTTCTGCATGCTGTCGGTCGTCGGCAAAGGCGAGATTGACAAATACCCCATCGCCCAGACTGACCAGATGCTGGCTCTTCCATCCAGGCTGTCGCGCAAGGTGATTTTCTACCATTCGATTATAAACGTTACGCATGTCGCTCTCGCGAATACCCGGTTTCAAGCGAAATCTCCCTATTTCGATGCCATGACCTGTTTTCAACGACGGCGTTTGCTCCCTCTGTCCGGCATAGTGCCCCATGCTGTGCAAACTGCTGACAGAAGATCTGAAACTGGAGAATTCAGGTTGATTGCCAACGGCTTTTGCTGCCGCCAGGGCTTCTTCAGCGCTGTTCCAGACGACGAGGTCAACGCGTTCGTCAGCCATATCCCTCCCTGAAAATGCAATCCAGTCGACAAATCCAGGAAAATGTTTCAGCAGGCTCTGCGCAAGCGCTCTGGCCGAATCCGCAGCTTGTGGGTTTTTCACCTTATAGGTGACTATTTCGTAACAAGGGGTCGTCATGATTAACTCCGTTATCAGGATGATATGAAGTCTTGATCCTATGACACCCCCCTGACAGTTTTTGTCAGGGTGATGTAAGCTCTTGTGATGAAAACTATTCGGCTCTTCACTTTACTTGAGCATCTTCGCTGTCGCGTACACCCGGTATCGGCTGAAGTATTGGCTCAGGCTTTAGATGTGTCTGTAAGAACTATCTACAGGGACATGGCAACGCTGCAGGCGATAGGGGCTCCCGTGCGTGGCGAATCGGGTTTGGGTTATTTGCTTGAAAAAGAGTATTTCCTCCCGCCGCTTAATTTTGACCCCGACGAATTGGACGCGATTATGCTTGGAATGCGGCTGATAGGGGCGCGGGGCGATGATGTACTTTCCGCAGCGGCAACCCGGGTTTCAGCAAAGATCAGTTCAGTCATCGATGTCAAAAAAATAGACATTTATAAACGACTCCCTCTCAGAGCCGTCTCTCGGCCTACGGAGGAAAGTGAGAAAGCGATGAAACACCTCGCGTTTCTCCGCCAGGCGATTCGTAAGAAGCTTCAACTGAACATCAATTATGTCGATCTGCAAGGAAGAGAGAGCGATCGGATAGTCCGCCCGCTGGGTTTGACGGTATTCGACTCTGTGTGGTTATTGACGGTCTGGTGCGAAAAACGCTCCGATTTTCGTAATCTGCGGGTAGATAACATCACTTTGGCGGTGGGAACAGGCCAACATTTCAGGCCTGAGAGCGGGAAGCTATTTGAGGACTACCTCAAAACACTTTAGACGGGAGAAAAAGCCTGTCAGAAGGCGCCTTGCAATGCCGCCAGCACCGGCGGCATTGCAAGGACGCAGGTCAGGCCGCGCTGTCGACAATCGGGTGTTTCACCACGAACAGATACGATAGCGCGCCGATGACGGTGAAGCAGGCGCAAAGGATAAGCGCCAGTTTAAAGGAGTGGGTGGTATCCAGGATAAAGCCGGTGATCACCGGGGCGAACGAGGCGAAAATAAAGCTGGCGAAGTTCTGAATGCTGCCGACCGAGGCGGTCATGCGTGAGGTCACCGCCACGTGGATCAAGCCCCAGCAGGAGGTGCCGGCAAAGTGGATGCAAAACAGCGCCATGCCGATCAGGACTACGGCGCTGTAGGTGGTGGTGGCCTGCGGCACAATGGCGGTGAAGGACGCGGACAGCAACATGCCGGCCACGATGCAGATTTTGCGGCTTTTTAGCGGGGCCATGCCACGGCGAACCAGGAAATCGGTGACAAAGCCGTTCGACAGCATGCCGGCAGCGCCGAACAGGAACGGAATGGCGCTCATCAGCCCGGTGCTTTTCAGATCCAGATGGTAGGTGGTTTGCAGGTAGCCCGGCAGCCAGGCCAGATACAGCCACGCGGTGTAGTTGATGCCGCTAAAGCCGATCATCATACCCCACATGGTGCGGTTCCTGAATAACGAGCGCCACTCGCGGAAGTTCATCGGTTCGCGCCGCGCGCTGACGCTGCCGGCATTCAGATAGGCCTGTTCCTGGGCGCTCAGGTCGATGTCCTGGCGGTTGCGATACAGCATATACCACCCGATCGACAGCGCGATCCCCAGCACGCCGATGATGATGAACATCCCGCGCCAGCCGAAGGCCAGCATCATGGCGGTGAGGATCGGCGGGCTGAGCGCCAGGCCAATGGTGGACGCCGAGTTGAAAATCCCCATCGGCATACCGCGATGTTTGATGTTAAACCAGTCGTTGATCACCTTCACGCCGCACGGGTTCATCGGCGCTTCGCCGATCCCCAGCCCGATGCGCACCCAGATAAACTGGGTGAAATTGTGGATCATGCCGGACAGCGTCTGGAACACTGACCAGACGAACATTCCCACCCCCAGCATAATGCGCGGGCCCTTGCGATCCAGCAGCAGTCCGCAGGGCAGTTGGGCGATGCCGTAAGCCAATGAAAACGCCGAAAGCAGCAGGCCGATTTCGGTACCGCTCAGGCCCATTTCCTCCCGGATGGTGGAGTTCGCGACCGACAGCGAACTGCGGTCAAGGAAGTTGATGATGGCGGCGAAAAACAGCAACAGCATGGCGGTGGTTTGGATTTTTTTTATTTTCGCCGAACGTACCAGCAGGCCGTTTGGCGGCATCGGAATGATGTGATCTGAATAAGGGTCAACCTGTTCTTTTCCGCTGTCAACGGTGGTGGTTCTTTCCATCTTTGCCTCCAGAATTTCGCATTAATAATATTTATTATTCCGGGTATTCCCCTGGGTGGTGCATTAGCAGGCGGTCGGCAGTAAGCCTAGATGGAGGGATATTTTAGCGATGCGTTTTTGTCGCGGTTCCGTGCGGCAGTTACTATTTTGCTGCTCTTTATCGGTTTTAAATGCCGCCTTCGGTGTTTTTTATCGATAAAAAACGATCAGGCGACGTCCTGATTGATGGAACGGATCATCGATTGCTTGGCGGTGTCCAGGTGGCGATGCAGCGCGTTGATCGCTTCCTGGTCATTGCGGCAGATCAACGCACTGAGGATGATCATATGTTCTTCAATGGCAATGATATTGCGCTGTTTCAAGTCGGTTTCATCCCACTGGTAATGGAAGTGGAAAATCACCGAAATGATCTCCAGCGACTGGTTGAAAAACGGGTTGTTGGCGGCGGAGAGGATAAGCCCGTGGAAGTCGCGATCCAACTGGGAGAACAGGCGATAGCTATCGCTGATACTTTCCCGCAGCTGGCGGTGGCGGCTCAACAGTTCCTTGGCTTGCAGCCAGCGTTCGTCGTCGGCGGGCAAGTTGATAAAGCGCGACAGGGCGTGAGTTTCCAGCATTTGGCGCAGTTCAAACAGCTGCTCGGCATAGTTTTGATCAAACTTTTTCATGCGCCACTGACCGCGCTTGACGGTTTCGATCAGGTTATAACGGCTGAAGTGCAACAGGAATTCCCGCACCACCAGCGGGCTGACGTTGGCGATGCGCGACAGTTGCAGCTCGCTGAAACTGTCGCCGGCGCGCAGCTGCTTTTGGTTAATCATCTGATAGAAGCTTTTCTTGAACTGCTTGTCCTGGTCTTCCAGCGAAGGGTTCACGCACTCGAAGCCGTCCTCTGCCTGCGGCGGCCGTACAATCACATAGTCATCGCCGACCTTTTCCAACACCCCGCGCCGGTCGAGGTGGGCCAGCGTGTGGCGTACCGTGGTGCGGCTGATGTTATACATTTCGGCCAATGCCGCCTGTGAAGGCAGTGGCGAGCGAAGATGGCCGCCGTTAATGCCGTCGATCATCTGGTTAACCACGTTGTGCCGCAGGGCCTGGGTTCTGCTCATGTGCTGTCTCTGGTGTTTTTTATGCATTTAAAACCAATTTAAATCGGTTTATTTAGTGCTGCCTCACAGTTCTGTCCACTGGCATAACCGGTCGCCGCGTTTTTATTGAATAACCTTCTCACCTGACTGGAGGAAAGACGATGACGACAATGAAAACATTAGTGTGCGAGCAGCCGACGAAATTGGTTTATCAACAGCGCCCGGTGCCTTTGCCCGCGGATCAGGAGGCGGTGATCAAAATAGTGACCGTCGGCATTTGCGGAACGGATATTCACGCCTGGTCCGGTCATCAGCCTTTCTTTAGTTATCCCCGCGTATTGGGCCATGAAATATGCGGCGAGATTGTCAGCATCGGCAATAATGTCAGCGGCTGGCGGGTGGGCCAGCGCGTGACGGTAATGCCGTATATTTCTTGCCGGCGCTGTGGGGCCTGCCAGAGCGGCAAAACCAACTGTTGCGAGAATATTTCGGTGATTGGCGTTCATCAGGATGGCGGTTTTTGCGAGTTCCTGAGCGTGCCGGCCGGCAACCTGCTGGCGGTGGACGACTTGCCGCCGGAAACGGCGGCGCTGATTGAACCCTTCGCCATCAGCGCCCACGCGGTGCGCCGGGCGGCAATAGCACCGGACGATCACCTGCTGGTGGTGGGGGCCGGGCCGATCGGGCTGGGCGTGGCGGCGATAGCCTGCGCCGACGGCGCGCAGGTGGTGGTCGCCGATACCAGCGCCGAGCGGCGGGCGCATGTTGAAAAAGCCTTGGGGCTGCCGACGCTCAACCCGGCGGATGAGCAATTTGACGCGGCGCTGCGCGATCGGTTCAGCGGCATGCTGGCGGCCAAGGTGATTGACGCCACCGGCAACCCGCACGCGATGAATAATAGCCTGAACCTGATCCGTCACGGTGGCAGCATCGTTTTCGTCGGGCTGTTCAAGGGCGATATTCAGTTCTCCGATCCGGAGTTCCATAAAAAAGAAACCACTCTGATGGGCAGCCGCAATGCGACCCATGAGGATTTCGCCAAGGTGGGGCGTTTGATGGCGGCAGGGAAAATTACCGCGCAGATGTTGCTCTCCCACCATTTTGATTTCGACACCCTGGCAGAACATTACGAACAGCAGGTGATTAATAATAAGCAGCTGATCAAAGGCGTAATCCATTTCAATTAATCCCGACGTCGCCCCTCAATGCTTTATAGCGAGCGGGCGGCATACGTCACTTCTCAGCCATAAAACCATCATCCCGCTGTCATAAATTTATTCGTTAATAGGTGCCCATAATGATTAGCCACTGAAACCAGAGAAATCATATGGCTCAGGCACTGTTAAAACTTGCACCAACCGATTTTCCAGGGCAGCAACCGATCTCCTCACGTAAGGTGCTGTCGGTGAAAGGCTTGGGCAAAGCCTATAAATCCCAGCAGCGCGTGCTGGACGACATCAACTTCGATCTGCACGCAGGCGAGTTCGTGGCGGTGATTGGGCGCTCGGGCGCAGGCAAATCCACCTTGCTGCATACCCTGAACGGCACTATTCCTTCGAGCTGCGGCGAGATGCTGCATTTTGAAGATGACGGCGTGGCGCAGGATATCGCCCAACTTTCCGCCCGTCAGATGCGCCAGTGGCGTTCCCGCTGCGGCATGATCTTCCAGGACTTCTGCCTGGTGCCGCGGCTGGACGTGATGACCAACGTACTGTTGGGCCGCCTGAGCCACACCTCTACCCTGAAATCCTTCTTCAAACTGTTTGACGACGCCGACCGCGGGCGCGCCATCGAGCTGCTGCAATGGCTCAATATGCTGCCGCACGCCCTGCAGCGCGCCGAAAACCTGTCGGGTGGCCAAATGCAGCGGGTGGCTATCTGCCGTGCGCTGATGCAAAACCCTAAAATTCTGCTGGCCGACGAGCCGGTAGCGTCCCTCGATCCGAAAAACACCCGCCGCATTATGGATGCGCTGCAAAAAGTCAGCGAAAACGACATCGCGGTGATGGTGAACCTGCACTCGGTTGAACTGGTGAAAGAATATTGCACCCGGGTCATCGGCATCGCCCAGGGCAAAATCGTGTTTGACGGGCACCCGTCGCAACTGAACGAACGGATACTGCACCAGCTGTATGGCGAAGAAGCCAATCAAATCCATTGATTCACTTTTACCTTTACACACACAAGGCACCCGTAATGAAAAAAGTATTGAGTCTGACCACCCTGATGGCCGGCGCGATGATGGTATTTAATGCTGCCGCAGCAGACGCACCTAAAGAACTGAACCTGGGCATTCTCGGTGGCCAAAACGCCACCCAGCAGATCGGCGATAACCAGTGCGTGAAGCAGTTCCTGGACAAAGAACTGAACGTGGACACCAAGATGCGTAACTCTTCCGACTATTCGGGGGTGATCCAGGGCCTGCTGGGCGGCAAGATCGATCTGGTGCTGAGCATGTCGCCATCGTCGTTCGCCTCGGTGTACATCAAGGATCCGAAAGCGGTGGACATCGTCGGTATTGCGGTTGATGACGTTGACCAATCCCGCGGCTACCACTCTGTAGTGGTGGTCAAAGCCGGTAGCCCGTATAAAAAGCTGGAAGATCTTAAGGGCAAAGCTATCGGTTTCGCCGATCCTGATTCCACCTCCGGCTTCCTGATCCCGAATCAGGCGTTCAAAAAAATGTTCGGCGGCACGGTGGACAACGAATACAACAACGCCTTCTCCAGCGTCACCTTCTCCGGTGGTCATGAGCAGGACATTCTCGGCGTGCTGAACGGCCAGTTCGAAGGTGCGGTGACCTGGGCTTCGATGATCGGCGACTACAACACCGGCTACACCAGCGGCGCTTTCACCCGCATGATCCGCATGGATCACCCGGACCTGATGAAACAGATCCGCATTATCTGGCAGTCGCCGCTGATCCCGAATGGCCCAATCCTGGTGAGCAACTCGCTGCCGGCCGATTTCAAAGCCAAAGTCGTGACCGCCATCAAAAAGCTGGATAAGGACGATCACCAGTGCTTTATCAAGGCGATGGGCGGCAAACAGCACATCGGCGACACCACTCTGGCGGAATACCAGAACATCATCGATATGAAGCGTGAGCTGACCAAAGGCGACCGTTAATACTGCCGGGGCTTGGCCAGGCTGAGCCCCGCTGATTTCCACACGTCGGAAACCTATTTTGAATACAGATTTTGCGCACTACTACCAACAGATCCGCAGCAAGCAAAAGCGCGAGACGCTGTTCTGGTCGCTCGGTCTGGTGGTGCTCTACCTGGGCGCCGGCAACATCGCCGAGTTCAACCTGCATACCGTGTGGGTGTCCATTCCCCACTTCTTCGATTACCTGGCGGAAACCGCCCCGACGCTGCACTGGAAGCTGCTGTTCGCCGACGGGCATACCGAAGGATCATTGGCCTACTGGGGTTATCGGCTCAACATCCAGCTGCCGCTGATCTGGGAAACGCTGCAGCTGGCGCTGGCGGCGACCCTTCTTTCGGTGCTGGTGGCGGGGGCGCTGGCGTTTCTGGCGGCTAACAATACCCACAGCCCGGCGTCGTTGCGACTGGCGATCCGCACGCTGGTAGCATTTTTGCGCACCATGCCCGAACTGGCGTGGGCGGTGATGTTTGTGATGGCGTTCGGCATTGGCGCTATCCCCGGCTTTTTGGCGCTGGCGCTGCACACCATCGGCAGCCTGACAAAACTGTTTTATGAGTCGATCGAAACCGCGTCCAACAAGCCGGTGCGCGGGCTGGCAGCCTGCGGCGCGACGCCGTTGCAACGCATGCGTTTCGGTCTGTGGCCCCAGGTGAAGCCGGTGTTTCTGTCGTACAGCTTTATGCGGCTGGAAATCAACTTCCGTCAGTCGACCATTCTTGGGCTGGTGGGGGCGGGCGGCATCGGCCAGGAGCTGATGACCAATATCAAGCTCGATCGCTACGATCAGGTCAGCATGACGCTGTTGCTGATTATCCTGGTGGTCTCGCTGCTGGATTACACCTCCGGCGAACTGCGCAAACGGGTCGTGGAGGGGAAAAAATGATCACCGCACCAACGCTCTCGGCACAAGAGCTGCAAACGCTCAAACAGCAGCACCCGGAAATATTCTCGCAGCAGCGCCGCTATCTGCGCACCCTCGGTATTATTGCCGTGGCGATCGCGCTGTATTATCTGTTCTTCTTCCAGTTCTTCGGCATCTCCTGGCCGCAGTTCGTTAACGGCTGCCAGCAACTGGGCCGTTACTTTGTGCGCATGTTCGTCTGGCACGATTTCGTCAACTGGCCGTTTAGGTATTACTTCCAGCAGATCTTCATCACCATCGGCATCGTGTTTGCCGGCACCATCACCGCTTCGCTTATCGCCTTGCCGCTGTCGTTCTTCGCCGCGCGCAACGTGATGTCGACGCCGCTGCTGCGGCCGATCTCGGTGGCGGTGCGGCGGTTGCTGGATATTTTACGCGGCATCGATATGGCGATCTGGGGGCTGATCTTCGTGCGCGCCGTCGGCATGGGGCCGTTGGCTGGGGTACTGGCGATTGTGATGCAGGACGTCGGGCTGCTCGGCAAGCTGTATGCCGAAGGGCACGAAGCGGTGGATAAATCCCCCAGCCGCGGCTTGACGGCAGTGGGTGCCAACGGCTTACAGAAGCACCGTTACGGTATTTTCACCCAGTCGTTTCCCACCTTCCTGGCGCTAAGCCTGTACCAGATTGAATCCAACACCCGCTCTGCGGCGGTGCTGGGCTTTGTCGGCGCCGGCGGCATCGGCCTGGTCTATGCGGAGAACATGCGGCTGTGGAACTGGGACGTGGTGATGTTCATCACCCTGATCCTGGTGGTGGTAGTGATGGTGATGGATAAGGTGTCGTCCCTCCTGCGCAACAAATACATTATTGGCGAAGACATCCCGCTGTATCAGCAAAAAAGCCAAATCGATTGAGAAACCCCTTGGCGATCCCTATACTGCCGCACATATTCAAGGTGTGCGGCCATACCCGTCGTCTTTCAAGCCGCAGCGTTGTTACCTGCACTCGCTCACCCCAGTGACTTACCTGAGTAAGCGTCTGGGGTGAACGAGCCGGGTGCCTGGCTGCAACTTGAAAGCCATAGGGTATATATCAAATGCGCACCTCCCCGGTTTACAAGCTAAAGGCAATTTAACTCCATGATCAACAACGATGTGCTGCGCAGCGTGCGCTACATGCTGAGTCTTAACGACGCCAAAATGACCGAGATTATCAAGCTGGATAATTTCGACGTTGAGGTCTCTGCGATGCGCGCTTACGTCATCAAAGAAGGCGAGCCGGGTTTCGAAAACTGCCCGGACGAAGTGATGGCGCACTTCCTGAACGGCCTGGTGTTCCTCAAGCGCGGCAAGGACGACAAGTTCCCGGCACCGGAAGTGGAGTTGCCGATCACCAACAATCTGGTGTTGAAAAAGCTGCGCGTGGCGTTCGAACTGAAAGACACCGACATGCACCAGATCTTCACCGCCGTAGAGTTCCGCATCTCCAAGCCGGAGTTGAGCGCGCTGTTCCGTAAAGAAGGCACCAAAAACTTTCGCCCGTGCGGCGATCAGATGCTGCGTTATTTCCTCAAAGGGTTGGCGCAACGCATTCGCGGCGAGTAATTGAGTTGTTCACGTAACTAGAGGCGTAATCGCAAGATTGCGCCTTTTTTCTTTCTGTCCCCGAAGCATACTGTTGTATGGGCCGCCAGCCATCTGCATCAGATGGTGGTCGTGTCAGTACACTCGTTTTAGTTCCACACACATTTTGAGATTTCCGGGGGGCAGCCATCAGCCGATTACGGTATTTTCTCAGGTCGACGAGTCGATTTTGCAGTTTCTGACGAGAATCGGCACCGCTTCGTGAAAACGTAGCATAGTTCTTGAAACACTGACTGAACGATACGGGTAAAAAGTAATCCTGGTGATTACCCATGTTTCGCCCTGGTGGCGCGGTAAATTTATCCTTCAGAATGAAATGCCAGGCGCTGAAATCGGTGGCGGCAATGATCTGATCATGCGACCAGGCAGGGGGGCCAGGATTTCGGATGCCCTTCAGACGTTGTTCCTGTTGCCAGTCCGAGTTCAGCTTGTCGATGTCCTGTGTTATTTTGTTGTAGAAATTTGTGCCTTGTTTACGGTTCCGACAGTGTAAGGCCGGATTGTCCCACCACTTCTGCCCAAACCGGCGCGTGGCTTCCTGGTCTATACTGTGCATAACGTGATAAAAGCCCAATCAGGCAACAGGATGAAGTGGAGTGAAGCACAGAGAATGTGATGTGCGATAAACGATAATAGCCCTCGCACCATGACTGGACACTGATTCACAGATAGCCAATAATGAATTCATAGGAAACAATCAGGGACTTATCATGAGTAACGACTTGTATGCATGGAAGAAATTCATCAAGATTGGCTTAATCGGCATATTACCATTAATACTAATATTTGTTTTTTTCAAGGCTGTGCCAGAGAGTCAAGCTTTGTATTATTTCCTGGAACTGACTAAAAATATCAGTACCAATATCTCATCAACCAATCTGGCACTTACAAAACCATTGGGTATGTATTGCAAACTGGCACCCTTGTTCTCGATCTATTTTTCAGTAAAGTACTTAAAATATGTCAAATCAAACCCTAAAACCGAAGACAAGGCATCATTGATATTTTATTTATTTGGGTTTTTGGCGGTTTATGCAGTGGTTTTTTATATATTTGTGATAAGTGCATTCGACATAAATAGCGGAAATAGGTTGTTGAAGGCGACTGCCTCCAATGATTTTTATATCTTGTTCTATTATTTTGTAGTGTTCTCTGGATTGTACGCATTGACTTTTTTACTCGCCATTTTGGTTAAAGTTATCTATTCATGGTTTATTAAAGAAAAATAACATAAATAGAGCCTCAAAAAGAGACTCTTAAAATCTCTCCCATCCTAATACGACCAGGGTAAAATGATGGGGTTAATTGGCTGGGCGAACAACCTCGTTATTAAACCTTTCGGCAAGAGCCGCATCAATATAAGAGGTCGCATAGGCAATCAAGGCGGCAGCAGCAATCGTTATTGCTGCTGTGAAGAGCGCTGATAATGCAAGCAGAGACAAAATCCCAGTGACCAACCCTAATGCCACAGCGCCTACGATACCGCTAAGTACCATCGCCTCAACCTCATATGCCAAGGGTGCCCAGTGACCTGTATTATACCCCTCAATAGCCTTATCACGGATCTTGTCAGCCTTGATGGCGAGGTCTGCTGCCTTGAAGAATTTTCCAAAGTGACCAAACCGACTTGCCAAATCACTAGCCTTAACGCTTTTCATCGCGCTAATAAGTGCTTGTTTGTCACCTTGCTTTACCTTCATCGAGGGATTTGACATGATATTATTCAATGAGGCTAAGGCATCTTTATAATTTCTGATCGTCTTCCCCTGGAAATTACGAAGGTTATTCGCAATTTCGCCAGCATATCGCTTATACTGACCACTGATATGATTACTGATTTTCTCACCCGCATCAGCGATAATACCGCTGGCTTCCATGAGCACATTTTTCTCATCATTCAGATAATTCCTTACCTGCTCCCGAGCTACACTTTTTCGGTATTCCTCACCTTTTGCCCATGATGTGCGGGTATCACTCTCATTCGTCTTTGGTCTTGAGACTTGAAACGTTCCTTTTTCATTACCGTTTCGGTCAATACTCACTGAATAAACAAAATCTTCTGTGCGAGAATAGTACAGATGTTTATCCCTGTTATCACCCGTGAGTTGTCCGCCATCGACAACGTTAGGGTGTCCAGGTATGGACCTAAGGGCATTCCTGCCAGAGGCACCACTCTTCGACCCGCCATTGTTACCCTTGCCTGAGTCACCACCGCCCCATTGAATGCCGCTACCAGAATCAAGAGCATGAACCCCCTCAAAGGTCATCGTCACACCGTTGATCGTGTCTGTTAGCGTACCACCGTGGCCGACATTAGGCCCGCCACCAAGACCAGTTGGTCCCCCATTCACGCCACCGGTTGGGCCACGAGCGTCTTTCCCATCTCCACCACTCATATTCTCTCTCCTTGATAAGAAATACTATATTTAACTGTGTTTATATACAGTATTTTCACTGTATCGAGCAAACATGTTGGTGTCAATAGATGATAATTATTCTCATTTTGTGTTGTGTATGGCACAACATCAATTCACTGGGTATTGTGCATTCACGAGGACGTGAATTATTTTTTCGTGTAATGCTCTATTTTATAGGTAGCGTGATCTCAACCAAAGAACAGGAATTGATAGTGATTGGCGCAGCAGAGGCGCGCCGCTGGCGTAGAGCTCCCAGCGCCAATGGTAAATTTGAGCGAGCATGATGTGACAATATTATTCTGCGCTTCCAACCGGTGAACAGTGCCTTTCATAAGCTTTTTTGCACTTTTTTTGTTCTTCTTTTGCGCCCCGCTGGTGCAGGTTTTTTACTCTCCCGTCATAAGTTTTAATTATAATTTATTGAAATCAGTAGATTAAAAATTGGCACGCCGGTTGCTCTATTGAATCCCATCTTGTGTACCAGATGGAATTCAGACGATGACCCAGCCAGTTAAACAACGCGGTTTCACCCTCAGTGAATGGCAGCACCATTATCACACCTGGCCGGCCGGTGAGCGCATGGCCTGCGTGCGCGCCACGCTTGAGGCGCTGACGTCGGGCCTGAGCCTGGACGACAACGCCTGGCTTTACCTTGCCACTGCCGCGCAGCTTGAAGCGCAATACCAACAGCTGGCGCGGCAACTGGACGCGGTTGCCGGGGATATCAGCCGCCTGCCGCTGTTCGGCGTGCCCTTTGCGGTTAAAGACAATATCGACGTCGGCGGTTGGCCGACCAGCGCCGCTTGTCCGGAATTCACCTATCGGGCCGCAGAGGATGCCAGGGTCGTTGCCAATCTGCGCGCCGCCGGCGCCATCGTTATCGGTAAAACCAACCTCGATCAGTTTGCCACCGGCCTGGTCGGCACCCGCTCACCGCACGGTGCGGTAGTCAACAGCTTTGACAGCCGCTACGTCAGCGGCGGCTCCAGTTCCGGTTCGGCCTCGGTGGTGGCGCGCGGCCTGACGCCGTTCTCGCTGGGTACCGATACCGCAGGCTCCGGGCGCGTTCCGGCGGGGTTCAACAATATCGTCGGTCTGAAACCGACCAAAGGCTGGCTGTCGAACCGTGGCGTGGTGCCCGCGTGCCGCCTGAATGACACCGTCTCGGTATTTGCCCTGACGGTGGCGGATGCCGCTCTGGTGGCCGAGATGGCCGGCGGTTATGACGCAGCCGACGCCTATTCGCGCATTAATCCCTGCACCGCCCCGGCGGATTTGCCCGCCGCGCCGCGGTTTGCTGTCCCCGCGCAGCCCGAGTTTTTCGGCGACACGCAGGCCGAGCAGGCGTTTCAACGGGCGCTGGCGCAGTTGCAAGGCTGCGGTGTCGCGCTTGAACCCATAGATTTCACCCCCTTTCACCAACTGGCCGAGCAGCTCTATTACGGCCCCTGGGTCGCGGAGCGCACCGTAGCGGTCGAGGCGATGCTGAACAGCGATCCTCAGGCCATCAACCCGGTGGTGCGCGGCATCCTCAATAACGGCCTTAAATACAGCGCCTGCGACGCCTACAAGGCGGAATACCTGCGTGCCGAGCTGGCGCGGGAAATTGGCCAACAACTGGCGCAGTACGACGCGCTGGTGGTGCCGACTTCACCGACGCTGCGTACGTTGGCGGAAATGGAGCAGGAGCCGGTGTTGTTCAATTCGCAATTCGGTACCTACACCAACTTTACCAACCTGGCCGATCTGAGCGCGCTGGCCTTGCCTGCACCGATGCGCGCCGACGGCCTGCCTGCCGGCATCACGCTGATCGCGCCGGCCTGGCACGATCGTGCGTTGGCGGCCTTCGGCCTGCGCTGGCAACAGGCTCAGAACCTGCCGCTCGGCGCCACCGGCCGCGCGTTGCCGCCGCCATCGCCGCTGACGCCATCGCCGCTGACGCCATCGGTGGAACATGTGCGGGTGGCGGTGGTGGGCGCTCACCTCAGCGGTATGCCGCTGAACGCCCAACTTACCCAGCGCGATGCGGTATGGGTGGAGCAAACCGCCACCGCGCCGTGCTACCGGCTCTACGCCCTGGCCAATACTCAGCCGCCCAAACCTGGGCTGGTCAAAACCGGGCAGGGGGCCGCCATCAGCGTTGAGCTGTGGGACATCCCGCTGGCGCGTTTCGGCGAATTTGTCGCGGAGATCCCGGCACCGCTGGGCATCGGCACGCTGCTGCTGGCGGATGGCCGCCGGGTAAAAGGTTTTATCTGCGAACCCTGGGCGCTGGAAGGCGCATTGGATATCACTGAATTTGGCGGCTGGCGCAACTATACCCGTGATCTTTCCGACCCTGGCGTTGCTGGCAGCGTTGACTCACCCCAGTCACTTACCTGAGTAAGCTCCTGGGGATGTATCTGCTTGCCGCCTGGCCACAGCCTGAAAGCTATTGGGTATCGTTCTATGAGGATTGCATAATGTTTACCACTGTATTGATAGCCAACCGCGGCGAAATTGCCTGCCGCGCGATCCGTACCCTGAAACACCTGGGGGTGACCAGCGTGGCGGTCTATTCCGATGCCGACCGCAATGCGCCACATGTCACCGAGGCCGATCTGGCGGTGGCGCTCGGCGGCGAAAAGGCCGCCGACAGCTACCTGTGCATTGATAAAATCCTCGCCGCCGCAGTGGAAACCGGCGCGCAGGCGATCTATCCCGGCTACGGTTTTCTCTCCGAGAGCGCCGAATTCGCCGATGCCTGCGAAGCCGCGGGCATCGCCTTTATCGGGCCGACGGCGGCGCAGATCCGTGAGTTCGGCCTGAAGCACCGGGCGCGTGAACTGGCGGCAGTGGCGCAGGTGCCGATGACGCCGGGCACCGGCCTGCTGGACAGCATTGAGGAAGCGGTCACTGCCGCCGCGCGGATTGGCTACCCAGTCATGTTGAAAAGCACCGCCGGCGGTGGCGGCATTGGTCTGACGCGCTGTGACGACGAAGCGGTGCTGCGCGAAGCTTACGACAGCGTAAAGCGGCTGGGTGAGCAGTTCTTCCGCGACTCCGGGGCCTTTATCGAGCGCTTTGTCGATCAGGCGCGCCATGTGGAAGTGCAAATCTTTGGCGACGGCCAGGGCCGGGTGGTGGCGCTTGGCGAACGCGATTGCTCGTTGCAGCGCCGTAACCAGAAGGTGGTGGAAGAAACCCCGGCGCCGAACCTGCCGGCGGCGACCCGTCAGGCGCTGCATCAGGCGGCGGTAGCGCTGGGTGAATCGGTGAATTACCGCAGCGCCGGCACCGTGGAATTTATCTACGACGGCGCGCACGACGAGTTCTATTTCCTCGAGGTAAACACTCGCTTGCAGGTGGAACATCCGGTGACCGAAATGGTGACCGGGCTGGATCTGATCGAGTGCATGTTGCAGGTGGCGGCGGGTGATGCGTTGGACTGGGCGGCGCTGCAACGCGCACCGCAGGGGGCTTCGATCGAGGTGCGCATCTATGCCGAAGATCCGCTGAAGAACTTCCAACCCAGCCCCGGCGTGCTGACCGAGGTGCATTTCCCGGATAACGTGCGCGTCGACGGCTGGGTGGCGACCGGCAGTGAAGTGTCGGCATTTTACGACCCGATGATCGCCAAACTGATCGTCCACGGCGAAGATCGCCAACAGGCGCTGGAGAAAATGCGCGCGGTGCTCGGCGCTACCCGTTTGCACGGCATCGCCACCAACCTCGATTACCTGCGCCAGGTGATCGCCACGGCGCAATTCCAAAGCGGCGAAGTCTGGACCCGCATGCTGGACAGCTTCTGTTTCCAGCCCAGCAGCATTGAAGTGCTGCAACCGGGCACCTACAGCAGCGTGCAGGATTATCCGGGCCGTCTTGGCTATTGGGATATCGGCGTGCCGCCTTCCGGGCCGATGGACGATTTCGCTTTCCGGCTGGCCAACCGCATTGTCGGCAATCACCCGAGCGCCGCCGGGCTGGAGTTTACTTTGCAGGGGCCGACCTTGCGCTTCCACTGCGACGCGACCATCGCCCTGACCGGTGCCGACTGCCCGGCGAACCTGGATGGGGAAGCGGTAGCCTACTGGCAGCCGGTGGCGGTTCGCACCGGGCAGGTACTGACCTTAGGCCGCGCCGCGCACGGTTGCCGCACTTATCTGGCGGTGCGTAATGGGTTCGATGTGCCAGTGTATCTGGGTAGCCGTTCGACCTTCGCCCTCGGGCAGTTTGGCGGCCACGCCGGGCGCACCCTGCGGGTCGCCGATATGCTGGCGGTATCCCAGCCTGCGCTGGCGGCCAGCACCACCCCGGCGCCCATCGCGGCGCCGCAGGCGATGGACGACAGCCTGATCCCGCAATACGGCAGCCTGTGGAACATCGGCGTGCTTTATGGCCCGCACGGCGCGCCGGACTTCTTTACCCCGGAGTCGATCGACACCTTCTTTGCCGCCGAATGGCAGGTGCACTACAACTCCAACCGGCTGGGCGTGCGTCTGTCGGGGCCGAAACCCGGCTGGGCGCGGCAGGACGGCGGCGAAGCCGGGCTGCATCCTTCTAACGTACATGACTGCGAGTATGCCATCGGCTCGATTAATTTCACCGGCGATTTCCCGGTGATCCTCACCCGTGACGGGCCGAGCCTCGGTGGTTTTGTCTGCCCGGTGACCATCGCCAAAGCCGAATTGTGGAAGGTGGGCCAGGTGAAGCCTGGCGACCGCATTCGCTTCCATCCTATCGGTTTCAAACAGGCGCAATCGCTGGAGCAGGCGCAGCTTGGCAGTATCGAAGCGCTGGCGGCGGTGAAGGCGATAACCCTGCCGACGCCGGATCTGACGCCGGGCGCCACGGCTTCTGCGGCTATCGTCGCCGCGTTGCCGGCCGGAGACGGCCGCCCCTCGGTGGTCTATCGCCAGGCCGGGGACGGCTACATTTTGATGGAGTACGGCGACAACCTGCTCGATCTGGCGTTGCGTCTGCGTATTCATCTGCTGATGCAATCGCTCAAACAGGACGCGATCCCCGGCGTTGAGGAACTGGCTCCGGGCGTGCGTTCGCTGCAGATCCGTTACGACAGCCGCACTATCGGCCAGGCCGATTTGCTCCAGCGCCTGCTGGCGCGTGAACAGGCACTGGGCGACGTCAGCTGCCTGAAAGTGCCGACGCGCACGGTTTACCTGCCGATGGCGTTTGAAGACTCCGCCACCCTGGGCGCCGTGGAACGCTATAGCCAAACGGTACGCAGCTCTGCGCCCTGGCTGCCGAACAACGTCGATTTTATCCAGCGCATCAATGGCCTCAGCCACCGCGAACAGGTGCGCGACATTATCTTCGACGCCAGCTATTTGATCCTCGGGTTGGGCGATGTCTATCTCGGCGCGCCGTGCGCGGTGCCGATTGATCCGCGTCATCGGCTGCTCAGCTCCAAATACAACCCGGCGCGCACCCACACCGCCGAAGGCACGGTCGGTATCGGCGGCATGTACATGTGCATTTATGGCATGGACTCGCCGGGCGGCTATCAGCTGGTCGGGCGTACGCTGCCGATCTGGAACAAATTCCTTAAAAACCCGCAGTTCAACGCCGGAGAGCCCTGGTTGCTGCACTTCTTCGATCAGGTGCGTTTTTACCCGGTCAGCGAGCAGGAACTGGATGAGCAGCGCGAGGCGTTCCGTGAAGGGCGCGCGCAGGTCCGCATCGAAAACAGCGAATTCGACTTTGCCGAGTACACCCGTTTCCTGGCGGACAACGCCGAAGACATTGCCGCATTCCAGCAGCGCCAGCAGCAGGCATTCAGCCATGAAGTGACGCTCTGGCAGGCGCAAGAGAGCGAGGCCGAGGCGCAATTGCTGCCGCCGCAGAATGATGAGGAAGAGGTCGACGGTTATCTGGTCAGCGCCGATCTGAACGGCAACGTGTGGAAGATCCTGGTGGAACCGGGGCAGGCGGTGGAAGCCGGCCAACCGCTGATTGTGGTCGAGGCGATGAAAATGGAACTGGCGGTCACCGCGCCGCGCGCCGGGATCATCAAACGCATCGGTTGCCAGCAAGGGCGGCCGGTGGGGCCAGGCGACGCTTTGCTGTGGCTGGAACACGCCAGCTGAGCATCGTGGGTTCTGCCTGTTTCAGCATTTAACGCAGGGGCGCCGCATGCTGCGCCCGGCAAGAGGAACACTATGCAAATCACCAATAACCGCAGCAAGGCGCGGCCCGAGGGGCTGGCGGAGCGTATCTACCTCCAGCTCAAGGATGACATCTTTGATTTTCATCTGCTGCCGGGCGATCGCTTCAGCGAAAACGAAGTGGCGCTGCGCATGGACGTCAGCCGTACGCCGGTGCGTCAGGCGCTGTTCTGGCTGGAGCGCGAGGGCTACGTCGAAGTGCATTTTCGCAGCGGCTGGCAGGTACGCCCCTTCGATTTCGACTACTTCGAGCAACTCTACGATCTGCGCATTGTGCTGGAGTGCGAAGCGGTCAAACGGCTGTGTGCCCGCCCGGCGGGAGAAGTGCCGCCGCCACTGGCGGCGCTCAACGGTTTCTGGATCGACGAACCGCGGCTGGAGGACGGCAAAACCGTCTCGCTGCACGACGAGCAGTTCCATATGACGCTGGTGGAGGCGGCGGGCAACGGGGAAATGGCGCGCATTCATCGCGACCTAACCGAGAAGATCCGCATCATCCGCCGGCTGGACTTCACCCAGGGAACCCGGGTCGAGGCCACCTACAACGAACACGCCGCCATTCTGCGGGCGATCTTGCAACACCAGACCGAGGAGGCGCAAACGCTGCTTAGCAACCACATTGCCGTCAGTAAGGCGGAAGTACGGAAAATAACCTTGCATATGCTGCACCAGGCAAGGCTTTAGCAATAACCCGTCGTCTTTCGAGCTGCAGCGTTGTTGGCTGCGGGCGCTCACCCCGGTCACTTACTTGAGTAAGCTTCCGGGGACTCCCGCCCTTGCCGCCTAGCGGCAACTCGAAATCCATAGGGGGAGTTTTCTTAACGAAGGTTGGTTTTCTAACATTCACCGGGAGTTTGAATTATGCAACGTCGTCACTTTATAAAAGCTTTTGCGTTGTCCGCCACCGTGATCGGCATGGGCATGGCCTGGAGCGCGCAGGCGGCCGATACCATTAAAATCGGCATCCTGAGCTCGCTGTCAGGCACCATGGCGATCTCTGAAACGCCGCTGAAGGACGTGGCGCTGATGACCATCGATGACATCAACGCCAAGGGCGGCGTGCTGGGTAAAAAACTCGAGCCGGTGGTGGTGGATCCCGCCTCCAACTGGCCGCTGTTCGCCGAAAAGGCGCGCCAGTTGCTGACCCAGGACAAAGTGGCGGCAGTGTTCGGTTGCTGGACGTCGGTCTCGCGCAAATCGGTGTTGCCGGTGTTTGAAGAGCTGAACGGGTTGCTGTTCTACCCGGTGCAATACGAAGGGGAAGAGATGTCGCCAAACGTGTTCTACACGGGGGCGGCTCCTAACCAGCAGGCGATCCCGGCGGTGGAATACCTGCTGAGCGAAGACGGCGGCTCGGCCAAGCGCTTCTTCCTGCTGGGCACCGACTATGTGTATCCGCGCACCACCAACAAGATCCTGCGCGCCTTCCTGCACACTAAAGGGATCCAGGACAAGGACATCGAAGAGGTCTATACGCCGTTCGGCTACAGCGATTATCAGACCATCGTCGCCAACATCAAGAAATTCTCCGCCGGTGGCAAAACTGCGGTGATCTCCACCATCAACGGCGACTCCAACGTACCCTTCTACAAAGAGCTGGCCAATCAGGGCATCAAGGCGACCGACGTGCCGGTGATCGCCTTCTCGGTGGGTGAAGAAGAACTGCGCGGCATCGACACCAAACCGCTGGTGGGCAACCTGGCGGCCTGGAACTACTTCGAGTCGGTGGATAACCCGACCAACAAGCAGTTCGTCAGCGAATGGAAAACCTACGCCAAGGCGCACAACCTGCCGAACTACGCCACTGCCGTAACCAACGACCCGATGGAAGCCACCTATGTCGGCATCCATATGTGGGCACAGGCGGTGGAGAAAGCCGGCACTACCGACGTCGACAAGGTACGTGCGGCGATGGCAGGGCAGACCTTTGCCGCACCGTCGGGCTTCACCCTGACCATGGACGCCACCAACCACCACCTGCACAAACCGGTGATGATCGGTGAGATTGAAGGCAACGGCCAGTTCAACGTGGTGTGGCAGACCGACGCCCCGGTGCGCGCACAGCCGTGGAGCCCGTTCATCGCCGGCAACGACAAAAAGCCGGATCACCCGGTAAAAGGCGGCAAATAACCGTCGTCATTCCCGTAGGGGCGCCGCAGGCTGCGCCCGTCGTAACGGTAGGGGCCGGGCATACCCGGCCCCTACAGAGGAGGCAGCTGATGCAATCCCCATTCTTGTTCCCTTTCCGCTCCTGGTTTTGGTTGCTGTGCTGCCTGCCGATGTTTGCGCAGGCGGGGCCGGCCGATGACTTTGCTGCGGCCAACCGCACGCAGCAGGCCAAATTATTGCAGGCGTGGGCGGCCGCGCCGGACGCTGCACGCCTGCCGTTATTGCAGGGGCTGAAGCAGGAAAACGTGGTGATCGACGAGGCCAAACATGCCTTTATCCAGCAGGGCGAAGTTTATCGCCCGCTGGATGGCGTTGCCCCGCCGGTCGGCACGCCGAAAAAAGTGTGGTTGAACAACCGGCTGCGCATTCTGATCGCCAACGCACTGTCGGCGCATCGGCTGGTCAGCGACGATCCTGCGGTGCGTTTACAGGCGGCGCAGGCCCTGCAACGCGAGGCGCAAAGCGATCAGTTGCCGCTGCTGACCCAGCGGCTGGCGCAGGAAAAAAACGTCCGGGTGCATGATGCGCTGGGCATCGCGCTGGCGAATCTGCAATTAACCGACGCCAATCCGCAGGTGCGCCTCAACGCCGTGCGGCTGCTGGGCAGCTCGGGTGCGCCGGAGACGCAGCCAAGATTACAGGCATTGACCGACGCCGCCCACGAACCGGACGCCGCAGTGCGTGCCGAAGCCTTGAAAAGCCTGACCAGCGTGAAACACCGGCTGATGATTGGCGATCTGATCGGCCAGGCGTTTACCGGGCTTTCGCTCGGCTCGATCCTGCTGCTGGCGGCGCTCGGGTTGGCGATTACCTATGGGCTGCTGGGGGTGATTAACATGGCGCACGGCGAAATGCTGATGCTGGGCGCCTACTCGGCCTACTTGGTTCAGGGGCTGTTTCAACAGTTTGCGCCGCAGTGGCTGGCGTTGTATCCGTTGGTGGCGCTGCCGGTGGCGTTCGCCATTACCGCCTGCATCGGCATGACGCTGGAGCGTACGGTGATCCGTCATCTGTACGGCCGGCCGTTGGAAACCTTGCTGGCGACCTGGGGTATCAGCCTGGTGCTGATCCAGGGGGTACGGGTACTGTTCGGCGCGCAAAACCTGGAGGTCGCCAACCCGGCCTGGCTGTCGGGCGGCATTCAACTGCTGCCTAACCTGGTGCTGCCGTGGAACCGCATCGCGGTGATCGTGTTTGTGGTGCTGGTGCTGGCGCTCACCTGGTTGTTGCTGAACAAAACCCGGCTTGGCATGAACGTGCGCGCCGTGACGCAGAACCGTGCGATGGCCGCCTGCTGCGGCGTGCCCACCGGGCGTGTCGATATGCTGGCGTTCGGCCTGGGGTCCGGCATCGCCGGGCTGGGCGGCGTGGCGCTGTCGCAACTGGGCAATGTGGGGCCGGAGCTGGGCCAGGGCTATATCATCGACTCGTTCCTGGTGGTGGTGCTCGGCGGCGTAGGGCAACTGGCCGGCACCGTGGTGGCGGCCTTTGGCCTCGGCATTGTCAACAAAATTCTTGAACCGCAGATTGGCGCCGTACTGGGTAAAATCCTGATCCTGGCGCTGATTGTTCTGTTTATTCAAAAACGTCCTCAGGGGCTGTTCGCCTTCAAGGGCAGGGTGATCGACTGATGAGCCAACCATTAACTCTCACCGGCGTGCAGAAGGCACCCCGGCTGGCGCTGGGCATCGGCGGGCTGGCGTTGCTGGCGCTGTTAATCATGCCGTTTCTCGCACTGTTGCCGGCGGACCATCCGTTGGCGATCTCCACCTATACCCTGACGCTGGGGGGCAAAATCCTGTGCTACGCCGTGGTGGCGGTAGCGCTTGATTTGGTGTGGGGCTATGCCGGGTTGTTGTCGCTGGGGCATGGGCTGTTTTTCGCTCTCGGCGGCTATGCGATGGGCATGTATCTGATGCGTCAGGCGGCAGGAGATGGCCTGCCGGCGTTTATGTCATTTCTGTCGTGGAGCGAGCTGCCCTGGTTCTGGAGCGGCACCCAGCATTTCGCCTGGGCGCTGTGCCTGATGATATTGGTGCCCGGCGTGCTGGCCTTTGTCTTTGGCTACTTCGCCTTCCGTTCAAAAATCAAGGGCGTCTATTTCTCGATCATGACCCAGGCGCTGACCTACGCCGGTATGCTGCTGTTCTTCCGCAACGAAACCGGCTTTGGCGGCAACAACGGCTTCACCGGTTTCACCACGCTCTTGGGGTTCCCGATTACCGCCACCGGCACGCGGGTGGCGCTGTTTCTGGCGACGGTGCTGCTGCTGGCCGCCAGCCTGGCTATCGGCTTCGCCCTGGCGCGCAGCAAGTTCGGTCGGGTGCTGACCGCCGTGCGCGATGCGGAAAACCGCCTGACGTTCTGCGGTTACGATCCCAAAGGCTTTAAGCTGTTTGTCTGGACACTGTCGGCGGTGTTGTGCGGGCTGGCCGGGGCGCTGTATGTGCCGCAGGTGGGCATTATCAACCCGGGCGAGATGTCGCCGACCAACTCGATCGAGGCCGCTATCTGGGTGGCGCTGGGTGGCCGGGGCACGCTGGTGGGCCCGCTGCTCGGCGCCGGTATCGTTAACGGCGCCAAGAGCTGGTTCACCGTGGCGATCCCGGAATATTGGCAATTCTTCCTTGGCCTGATGTTTATCCTCGTCACGCTGTTCCTGCCGAAAGGGGTTATCGGCCTGCTGCGCAAGGGGAAACCGCAATGAATTCGCTGCAAATGACCGACGATCTGTTCACTCAGCCGTTGCCGGCCGACAGGCACCGCCAGCAAACCGACCCGGTGCTGGTGCTCGATAACATCAACGTCAGCTTCGACGGCTTTCGCGCGCTGAGCGATCTTTCACTGCAGATTGGCGTGGGTGAGTTGCGCTGCGTTATCGGGCCCAATGGCGCGGGCAAAACCACCTTGATGGATGTGATCACCGGCAAAACCCGGCCGGACAGCGGCAGCGTGTTTTACGATCAAACCGTCGATCTGACCGCGCTGGACCCGATGCAGATAGCCCAGGCCGGCATTGGCCGCAAGTTCCAGAAACCGACGGTGTTCGAAGCGTTGACGGTGTTCGAGAACCTGGAGATCGCGCAGAAAACCCATAAGTCGGTGTGGGCCTGCCTGCGCGCCAGACTGAGTAGCGAACAGCGCGATCGCATCGATGAAATGCTGCAAACCCTGCGGCTGAGCCACGAACGGCACCGGCCTGCCGGGCTGCTGTCCCACGGGCAGAAGCAGTTTCTCGAGATCGGCATGCTGCTGGTACAGGAGCCGCATTTGTTGCTGCTCGACGAGCCGGCGGCCGGCATGACCGATGCAGAAACCGAGTACACCGCCGAGCTGTTTCGCTCGCTGGCGGGCAAGCATTCGCTGATGGTGGTGGAGCACGACATGGGGTTTGTCGAAACCATCGCCGACCACGTCACCGTGCTGCATCAGGGCCAGGTACTGGCGGAAGGTTCACTGGCGCAGGTACAGGCCAATGAGCAGGTGATCGACGTGTATCTGGGACGCTGAGGAGTCGCTATGTTGCAAGTCAACGAACTGAATCAATACTACGGTGGCAGCCACATTCTGCGCGGCCTGTCGTTTGAGGCCAATATCGGCGAAGTGACCTGCCTGCTGGGGCGCAACGGCGTGGGCAAAACCACGCTGCTCAAATGTCTGATGGGGCTGATCCCGGCCAAGAGCGGGACCATTCATTGGCAGGGCAGCGTGATCAACGGCAGAAAACCGCATCAGCGGGTGCAGGCGGGCATGGCCTATGTGCCGCAGGGGCGGGAGATCTTTCCGCGCCTGACCGTAGAGGAAAATCTGCGGATGGGATTGGCGCGCTTTTCCGGCGCCGAAGCACGCAGCGTGCCGGAGAATATCTATGAGCTGTTCCCGGTACTGCGGCAGATGAAGGATCGGCGCGGCGGCGATCTCTCCGGCGGGCAGCAACAGCAATTGGCGATTGGCCGCGCATTGGCCTGCCGGCCGCAGTTGTTGATCCTCGATGAGCCGACGGAGGGGATCCAGCCTTCGGTGATCAAAGAGATCGGTGCAGTGATCAAACAGTTGGCGGCACGCGGCGACATGGCGATCCTGCTGGTGGAGCAATTCTATGACTTCGCCGCCGAGTTGGCGGACAGCTATCTGGTGATGTCGCGCGGCAGCATCGTACAGCGCGGCGCCGGTAGCGCGATGGAGCAGGACGGGGTGCGCGGGCTGGTGGCGATATAAATAATGGGCGTTTTAGCAAGGAGGGGAGTTCTCCCCATTCCGATATTGTGGCCTAAGGTAAGATGGGTTCTTAATATACCCTTTGAAAAGGAGATCTAAGGATAATTATGAACGAAATCAAGGTGTCACGCCTGTCTTGCATCGTTCTGTCGCTGTTCCCGGCCCTGTGGGGCATCTTCAGCCTGTTGAACAATACGGCGGATTTTGCCAGTACCGCCCGGCATGCCGTAGCGCCGCTGCTCAGTATGCAGGATACCTATCAGGTGCCTGGGCTGATGTGGCGCGCCGTCACCGCGCCCTGGGCCGGGATGGTCGGGTTGGCGCTTATTACCCTGCTGGAATCCCTGGCCGGCATAATGGCGGCCTTTGGCATTGCATTGATGGTGAAACATCTGGGCCACCCTTATGCGGCGTTTGCCAAAGGCAAAGCCTGGGCTATGCTGGGCGCGTTTTGCGCGATCGCGGTGTGGGGCCTCGGTTTTATGGTGGTGGCCGGCGACTGGTTTATGGCCTGGCAGGCCAGGGACAACCCGCTGGCGGTGCAGTTGGGCGCACTGCTGTATATGCTGCCTAACGCGCTGGCGTTGATGTTTCTGATGCTGCAACGGGACGCCCGCTAGCCGGCAGCCAGGCGGGAGAGTGATTAAACTGCGGCAATCCTCGCGAAAGTGTTGCCAAATGCTAACCTGCCGTCCACTGTCACATTTCGTTCATAACTGTGCCCTAGCATAATGTCTCTTAAATAAATTGATAACAAATCAACAAGTTAAAAATTTTCGAGGGAAGGCACATGAGCGATAAACCGCATAACGATCTGCCGCCGTCCGCGGGCGACAACGAGCAACAACCCGCTAACCCGGCGCGCCGCCGTTTTCTGGCGGGGGCGACGGCGCTGAGCGTCGGCGCCACTCTTGCGCCGCTGGCCAATGCAGCCGGTGAAGGCAATAAGAAACTGTTGTTGAGCGGCCTGCCGGAAGGTGCGCAAAACCCGCTGTTGCGCCACCATGTGAAAAACGTGGTGGTGATCTATGCCGAGAACCGCAGCTTCAATAACCTGTTCGCCAATTTCCCCGGCGTGGAAAAACCGCTGTCGGCGCTCAAGCCCGAAGAGTACCAGCAGCGTGACCGCGACGATCGGCTGCTGGAGACGCTGCCGCCAATCTGGAAGGGGTTGGTGCCGAAGGCGCAGGAAGTCGGGCACGTTAATTACAGCATTGGCGAGGATGCGGTATTCACCAATCAACTGCCGAATCAGCCGTTTGTCTTGACCGGGCCGCAAGGGGAGAACCTGCCGCACGGCGTGGTGACGCGTGATCTGTGGCACGTCTTCTATCAAAACCAGATGCAGATCAACGGCGGTAAAAACGACAAGTTTGTCGCCTGGGCGGATTCCGGCGCGCTGACCATGGGCTACTACGGTGACGGCGCCTATAACCTGCGGCTGTGGACGCTGGCGCAGGAATTCACCCTGTGCGACAACTTTTTCCAGGGCGCCTTTGGCGGCTCCTTCCTCAATCATCAGTATCTGGTCTGCGCCCGCCCGCCGTTTTACCCCGACGTACAAAACTCCATCGCCAAAGAGGGCATTGCCCAGCTTGAAAGCGATGACGCGGCCGACCCGCGTCTGAAGCCGCTGGGCGATTCGCCGGTCAGCGCATCATTCGGTATCCCGCTGTTTGGCAAGAGCCTGTTGACGCCGGACGGTTATGCGGTAAACACCATGGCACCGCCGTACTGGCCGTCGTGGACCCGAGATGAAAAAGACCCCACGCTGGCGGATGCCACTCAGCCCAATGTGTTGCTGCCGCAAAAGCACACGCACATCGGCGACTTGCTCAATCAGAAGGGCGTCGACTGGGCGTGGTACGCCGGCGGCTGGCAGTATGCGCTGGACAACCGCAAGGATCAGGGCGATTTTCCCGGCGCACCGGACTTCCAGTATCACCATCAGCCATTCAATTACTTCGAAAATCTGGGGCCGGGCAACCCACAGGCACGCGAAGCCCATTTGCGCGACGGCGGCACTGGCGACTCACCGGCCACCAACGCCTTTTTGGCGGCGGTAGAGGCAGGCACACTGCCGCCGGTGACTTTCTACAAGCCGCAGGGCAACCTTAATATGCATGCGGGCTATTCCGATGTGGAGGCCGGCGATCGTCATATCGCCCACATCATCAACAGCCTGCGTAACGGCCCGCAGTGGAGCAACAGCGTAGTGGTGATCACCTTCGACGAGAATGGCGGCTGGTGGGATCACGTTGCGCCGCCGCAGGGCGATCGTTGGGGGCCGGGATCACGTATTCCGGCGTTGGTCGTCTCGCCGTTCGCCCGTAAAGGCTATGTCGATCACAGGGTATACGATACCGGCTCGATCCTGCGCTTGCTCAGCCGGGTATTCGATCTGCCGACGCTGGAAGGGGTGGCCGAGCGCGATAAAGCGATGGCGGAACGCGGTCAAAAACCGCTGGGGGATTTGACCGACGCGCTGGAGTTTCCGGCCTGACAGGGCGGGGCAAGCGCTGTGTTTACAGCGCTTTGTTCATATACCAGATGCCGATGGAACCCTGTGCGCTGGTGTAGCAGGTCTCGCCGCACAGGCTCAGCCCCTGGCGCTGATAAAAACGCTGGGCGCTGGTATTGCGTTGCAGCACCTCCAGCCACAGCATGGGTTGTTGCCTTTCAATCGCCCGTTGCTGTACCTGCTCAAAGAAAAGTTGGCCGTAACCCCGGCCGGCGTATTCCGGCAGAAAATAGATTTTCTGCAGTTCGGCACCGGCGGTTTGCGTCGGCGCCAGCAGGCTGTTGAAATTCAGCCGCGCATAGCCCACCAGATCCTCGCCTTCATAGCCCAGCAGCCAGCAAACTTCCGGATCCTGCAGCGTTTTTTCTAACGCCTCAACCGCAAAGTCTTGCGCCAAAAAAGCGTCCAGTTCCTCTTTATAGTGCCAAAGTTCGCCGAAGTGTGCCTGATAGGTACGAATGCCGACATCGCGAACCAGCAACAAATCACCGATCAAAGCCTGGCGGATAGTGAACATAGGGGGGCCTCATTGTGGGTTATGGCCAGAATACTGGCGATAGGTTAGTGGTGGAAATTTAGACACTCAATTCTATACGAGATATACTCAATATACTCAATATCTGTATGTGGGGGCAGTATGACGACTAAAGAACAGACTCATCGCCGTTCAGGCCAGCGCGTTTCCATGCAAATGCTGACTGCCGATCAGTTACAACATCTTAAACCGGGTAAGCACACGACTCGGTATTTGGTTATTGAAGTCGATGCCGGGAACAATAAAGCAAAACGCGGTGATAAGGATACCGCCAGGAATGCGGCCTTGCGGGAAAAATTAGTAGCCATTGTAAACGACCCCACCCTGGATCCCAACGCGGCAATGCAAATGTTGGAGATTGCGAGGGAGATGGGGATGAAACGGCCAGTAGCAGAAGAGCCTGTTGAGACGTCTCCTTCTGGTGGAGGATCAAAAGCCAGTATTTTTGATGGTTTTGAAGCATTCCGTGGCAGAAATGAAGTCAGAAAACAGGATCTTCGCCAGTACATACTGGCAGATGCCACCTGGCTGACCTCATCCGATCTTTCCGATAAGGCCGGGTTCAGCAACCGTAATCGCAGTGCCGGCCCGAACGGGTGGAAGCAGCGCGGAAAAATTTTCGCGATCAACGTTGAAGGCCATGATCGTTATCCTGCTTACGCTCTTGATGAGGCTTATCAGCCGCTAAAAGTCCTTAAAGAGATATTGAGCGTTTTTGAAGGAACAAGAAGTCCGTGGTCAATGGCAAGTTGGATGGGGACGGCAAACACCTGGCTTGACGGGAAAAAACCTAAAGACCTCTTGCAGAAAGATCCCGCTGCCGTTTTGCATGCCGCTCGTAAAGAGAAGGAGGGGGCACAGCATGGCTGATGATTTGGTGCCACCGGTTGCAAAGATCAATATCAATAAGCGTATTTTAAAGGCAGGGGCGCCGCTTTATCGTATTCACAGGGAAAAATATGCCGGTGACGCCTTTAATGACAGCAGACAAGGAGACGCGCGATTCAGCCCGATAGTTAATGAGGACAGCCGAGTTATTGCCACGGCTTATGCCGGTGACAGCACCAAGGTAGCCTTTTGTGAAGTCCCATTACACGATGTTGATTTTTCTCAAGTAAAAGTTGAGTTCGCTACTGCACGGCTTGCAGGGCTAGTTCACACCGAACTGGTGGTCAATAAGGCATTGGAATTGGCCGAACTGGATCAACTCGGTTTAGCCAAGATGCGGGCATCAAAAAAGGTAACCCATTGCGATGCTGCACAGTATGGCGTTACCCGCCAATGGGCTGAGGCTATTCACAAACAGCATAAAGAAGTCCAGGGGTTGGTCTGGCCATCAAAACAGCATCCTGGCAATGCATACGTGTTTTTTGGCGATCGCTTGAGCGAAAACGCATTATCTATTGTGGGGGAAACCCTGCCTGTAACGGATAGAAAAGTGGTAATACATCTCCTGCAATTGGCGGATCAAATGGGGATTACCCTTCTGGAAGAGGATTGACGTAACCCAGACTTGGCACAATCCGCCGGATCTGTAGAGTAATGCATTCTGTCGTCCATTTTCGTCAAGTTTCCAGCCCGCAGTAGTAATTCACCCGTCAAGATGCTTCGGCGTTTCCCGACGAAACCCCAGCCCGATAATGCGGCCGAACAGGTGCGGCAGCCAGCGGCTGTTGCCGACGCGGGTCATCAGGCTGGAACCACCGCCGGCACGGCGTTTTTTCGGCCTGCGTTGGCTCATCTTGATCTGCAGGAATTGGGTGGCTTTGGTGGGGAAATTGCGTCGGCGCTGCACCCGCAACAGGTGCTTCAGTTGCAGGCTGTGGCTGCGCAGCGGAGGAATGATGCTGTTGGCGGTGGCGACCGCATCCTGAATCGCCAGATTCACCCCGACACCGCCAATCGGCGACATGGCGTGCGCGGCGTCACCGATGCACAGCACGCCGGGCCTGGCCCAACTATCGAGCCTGTCGATGCGAATGCTCAACAGCTTCACCTGTTGCCAGCTTTGGATATCCTGCAGGCGATCGTCCTGAAACGGCGCCACTTCAGCGATGTGCAGCAAAAACGTCTCCAGGCCGTCTTGCTGAATCGCCTCGAAACTGCCCTTATCGATAGAGTATCCGCACTGCCAATATTCGCCCCGGTCGATCATGATGAAGTTCTGCTTCGGGCCGGTGTGGCCCATCGACCAGGCCGGATCGCCGGGTTTTTTATCGAGCTTCAGCCACAGCACGTCGCGCGGTGAGCCGAACGACTGGCTGCTGAATGCTGCTTGTTCGCGCACCACCGAGTTGCGCCCGTCAGTACCGACTACCAACTGGCAGCGCACGCGGATCGGGCCTTCGGGCGTATCCGCCAGCACGCCGCACGCCTGGCCGCGATCGTACAGCAGCTGGTGCGCCTGCGCCGATTTGATCAGTGTGAATTCGGGAAAGGCCGCCGCCTTTTCTGCCAGAAAGTTGAGAAACTCCCACTGCGGCATGAACGCGATAAATTTGCAGCGGGTCGGCAGCCGGGTGAAGTCTGCCAGCGTGATATCGCGCCCGGCAATTTCGGCCTGCAGCGTCTCTGCGCGCTGGTGCGGCAATGCCAGCAGCTCATCGATCAGGCCAAGCTGGTGCATGATTTCCAGCGTGGAAGGGTGAAGGGTATCGCCGCGAAAATCGCGCAGGAAATCGGCGTGTTTTTCCAGCACCGTGACGTTAATCCCCGCACGCGCCAACAGGTAGCCGAGCATCAGCCCGGCGGGGCCGCCACCAACGATGCAGCAGGTGGTGGCGTAAGGTGTGATAGGCGACTGTGACATAGCGGTTGGCCCTGACGATCGGCATATTGCGGATCGTAATTGAATGACTTTATTTGATAATGATTATCAATATCAAGTCTGGCTGTCAACCCGCGGTGCTGTGTGGTCAAAGGGGGCGGAAAGGTGGCCAACCCGGTAGCATTGGGTGCCGGGCTCCGGCGCTGGCGGCAGTTCCCGCCACAGATGCAGCCGCACCAGCTGCCAGGTGGCGGGATCAAACGCCACTATGCTGGCCACGGCATTGCTGTCCAGGGCGGCGGGGTCTGTCTGCTGCCGGCGCAGCGCAGCCAGATCGCTGTAAGGCGCAATCGGCAGCGTTTGACGCGTGGCGCAGGTGGCTTCGGCGAGCCTTTGGCGGTCAAAATGTGTCAGCCACGGCAGCCAATGGGTCACCTGCGGCCAGCCAAAGGCCTGGCTTACGCCCTTGAAGCCGTCGCCGATCAGAAAATCGCTCATGCCGGTACTGCTGTTCCACAGATAAAACGGCGCATAGAGATTTTCGCCGCTGTGCTCACCTTTCTGTGCATAGAGATAGGCTTTAATCAATAACTGTGGACAGTTATCCAGCAGGTGACCAAAACGGCTGATGCGGTCGCGGATAATCGCCATATCGTAATCGGCGGGCAGAGCGAAGTTGTATTGCATGGCAAGCATGATGATTCTCCTGAAAGGCATTGACCCGGCGAGCATGACACGCCATCTTTATCAGTAAAATCGGCATTATTTTGACTAATGGTTCTTGAAAACGGGATGGTCAGCATGGGGCGAGTCACTTTCGATCTCGACGATCTGCGCAGTTACGTTACCGGCATTGAGTTGGGCAGCTTCGCCAGGGCGGCGGAACGGCTGGGGCGATCAACCTCGGCGGTTAGCGCGCATCTGAAAAAACTGGAGCAGCAGATCGGTGCGCCGATCTTGCGAAAATCCGGGCGGGGTATGGTGATGACCGAGGCCGGTGAAACGCTGCTGGGCTACGCCCGCCGGCTGCTGGAACTGAACGACGAGGCTGCCGCTGCGGTGCGCGGGCTGGATTTGCAAGGAACCGTGCGGCTTGGGCTGCAGGAAGATTTCGGTGAAACCTTTTTGCCCCAGGTGCTGGGTAGTTTTACCCGCGCCCATCCGAAGGTGCGCATAGAGGCGCGCATCGCCCGCAACGCAGAGCTGATCGACTGGGTGCTGAAAGGGCAGCTGGATTTGTCACTGGCGTGGGATGGCGGCATCAGCACGCCGTTTCAGCAGGATTTGGGCCGCCGCATGATGCATTGGATCGCCTCGCCGAACTTCGATCTGAGCCAGTGGCAGGGCGGTGATGAACCTCTGCCGCTGGTGATGTTCGACGCCCCCTGCCTGATGCGCAGTGCGGCCACCAACGCGCTGGATCGCGCCGGTATCGCGTGGCGCATCGCCTTCACCAGCCGCAGCCTGAACGGGGTCTGGGCGGCGGTCAGCGCCGGGTTGGGGGTCACGGTACGCACTGATGCCGGGCTGCCTTCGGGATTACTCTGCCTCGCCCCCGGCGCTTTGCCGGCGCTCAGTCACATCGGCGTGGTACTGCACCGCGCCGAAGAAAACCCCTCTGCGGCCATTGGACGGCTGGCGCAGATCGTGGCCGAACGGATCGACGGCTAGTCCTGTTCGATCGGTTGATTGCCGCTCAGCGCACCCCATTCGGTCCAGGCGCCGTCATACAGCTTCACCTGCGGTGCATCAAGCGACAGCAGGCCAAACGCCAGTACCGCGGCGGTGACGCCGGAGCCGCAGCTGGTGACGATCGGTCCGTTGATGTTCACCCCTTTATCGCTGAAGGTTTTCTTCAGCGCTTCCAGCGATTTGAAGTGGCCGTTTTCCAGCAGTTCGCCGTAAGGAATATTGATGCTGCCGGGGATATGGCCGCGATGCAGCCCTGGGCGCGGCTCCGGCGCTTCGGCGTAAAAACGCGGCGCGGCGCGGGCGTCCAAAATCTGCACTTCCGTGTTCAGCGCCTGCTCCACCTGTTGCATATTCACGACGGCGTCGGCGTTGAAGCGGGCGTCAAAGGTTTGGGGTTCAGGCTGTGCCGGGCCGGTTTCCAGCGTCTGGCCCAGCGCGGTCCAGCCGTTCAGGCCTTCGTCCAGCACATAAACCCGCTGCGCGCCAAAGTTGCGGAAGGTCCACCAGCCACGCGGTGCGGAAAACTGATTGCCCTCGTCATAAAACACGATGGTGTGCTTATCGTTGATGCCCAGCTTGCCCGCTGCCGCGCTGAATTCCGCCGCCGTCGGCAACATGTGCGGCAGGGCGGTGTTTTTGTCGGCTACGTCGTCGATATCAAAGTACACCGCGCCCGGTATATGGCCGCGTTCGAACTCGGCGAGCATATCTTTTTTCGGCACCAGGCCGACCGGGGACATCCTGACATCAACCACCACCAGATCTTCATCGTTGATATGCTGCGCAAGCCATTGTGGGGTAACCAGAAACGGAGAGTTCATCGCTATTGTTCGCCTGTTGTGAAAACGGATTTTCACTATACACCAGCGGGTGGGCGGATGAGGTAAGATGATTGGCAAACGGGGCGGATAATCATGAGGCGTAATGGACAACAACAGCTTCGGCGGCGCCAAAATCGCGCTGCTGTGCGGCGATAGCCTGCTGACCTATCGGCGTGATGACAAAATCGGCATCCCTTGGCCCGGCTGCTGGGATCTGCCCGGCGGCGGGCGTGAAGGCGATGAAACGCCGCTGCAATGCGCGCAACGGGAAACCTTCGAGGAATTTGGCCTGCGCATTGCCGCTCGGCAGGTGAACTGGCAACAGCGCCATGATGGCATTCTGGCCGGCTATCCGCCCACCTGGTTTATGGTGGGCGAAATCACCCAGGCGCAAATTGCCGCCGTCCGCTTTGGCGATGAGGGGCAATGCTGGCAGATGATGGCCATCGACCGCTTTATCAATCATCCGCAGGGCATTTCGCATCTGCAGCAGCGGCTGGCGGCGTATCTGCGCCGCTAGATCTGTTCCACCGCCTCAACCCGGGCGATCAGCGCAACCAGTTGGCGATCGGAAAACACCTCAATGCCATGCTGGCGCAGCAACTCGGCGGTAACGCCGCTGCCGGGTTTGGTCTGGCCGCTGAAAGAACCGTCGTAGATAAACTGGCTGCCGCAGGACGGGCTGCCGTCGGTGAGCAGCGCAAAGCGACAGCCGTGCCGCCGTGCGGTTTCCAGCGCCAGATGGGCGCCAAGCAGATAGCTGTCGGTGACGTCGCCGCCACCGGCCTCCATCACCCGCGCCTGCTGGGCGAGCACGGTGGCGCCATTGGCGGTCGGGGTAATTTCTGCGCTGGGGCGCGGGGTGGAAAAACCGGCGGCCAACTCCGGGCAGCAAACCACCAGGCGGCCTTCGCGCTGCCAGCGTTGCAGGGTCGCGTTGACCAGCGGTTTGTCGGAGCCGTTATAGCGAACTTTAAAACCGGCCAGGCAGGCGCTGAATAAAATCTTTGACGGCATGATCTCTGTCTTTTGTCTCAGGGGCGAAAGCGCGGGCAAACAGCCCGCACGCGCGGCTTTAACATAGCAGAATCATACTGCCGATGGCAGCGCCAACCGGTTAATTTCTGCCGGTTCGATGATCAGCAGCGGCGTCGTACGTCTCGCAACCGCCAGCATCGCCAGCCCGATCCTTTCGGTCGTGGTGACCTGATTGGGGAACAGCCGCAAGGCACCCAGCCACAGCGGTTTAAACAGCGTATACAGCAAATGATAAGCACGGGTTTTGGAACGGATGCCGTGTAGCGGAAGAATAGCGCCGGGGCGGAACATCACCGCATGGAACGGCAGCGCCAGCAGGGCGTTTTCGGTCGCCCCCTTGACCCTGGCCCACATGCTGCGGCCCTGTTCGCTGCTGTCGGTACCGGCGCCGGAAACGTAGATAAAAGTCATGGCCGGATTCAGCCGCGCCAGTGGATGGGCGGCGGCCAGCGTCAGATCGTAGGTCACCGCGCGATAGTCGGCTTCGCTCATGCCAAAGGACGAGACGCCGAGGCAAAACAAACAGGCGTCATAGCCGGCGAACTGCGGCTCCAGCGCCGACAGGTCGTTGAGGGCGGGCGTCGTCAACTGCCTGAGTTTGGCGTGGCTTTGCGCCAGCGGGCTGCGGCCGACGCTGAGCACTTCTGTGACCTGCGGGTCGAGCAGGCATTCGCGCAACGCACCCTGGCCGACCATACCGCTGGCCCCGAAGATTATCACTCTCATCATCTGTTCTCCTGACGGGCGGTCACACGCCGGCTGCGCCAACGGTTCGGCGTTTGCGATTCCCACTGCATAAAGGCGCGACTGAACGAATTCAACTCTTCAAATCCCAGCACGAAGGCAATTTCACCCGGCTCCAGATCGGTGTCTGACAGCAGGTGGCAGGCGGTGCGGTGGCGGGTTTTGTCCAGCAATTGCTGATAGCTGTAGCCCTGTTGTTGCAGCCGTCGTTGCAGGGTACGCGGGCTGACGTACAGTTCGGCGGCCACGCTGTTCACGCTGGGCCGTTGCCCGCGCATGCTGCGGGCGAGGATCGCCATGACCTGTGCGGGCAGGTTGTCATCCTGCTGCGCCCTGGCAAGTTCGGCTTCCAGGCCGGGCAGCAAAACGGCCAGACTGTCCTGGTTATAAGTAATAAACGGCTGCTTCATCAGCGCGCGGTCGAACACCAGCACATCGAGCGGCGCGTTGAAATGGATCGGGCAGGAAAAATAGCGCAGCAGCGGGGAAGCGGGATCCTGGCGGCGCGTCAGCTCGATCGCCCGGGGTTGGATCGCCATGCCGGTACCACGGCGGCACAAGGTAGTGATGTAGGCAAACATGGTGTCAATCAGCAGATCGGGGGCGTGGCCTTCGGCCATAAGCCAGCGGGTATGCAGCCGCACGCCGTGGCCGTCTTCCGTCAGCATCAGCTCCTCCGGGCACACCAACCGCTTATAGCGGGCCACCTTCTGCAAGGCTTCCCCGAACGTGGCGGAATGCAGCGCCGCGACCGAGGCGATATCGTAGTGCTCCGGGGCCACGTCGCCGCCGAGGCGTAAACCGAATGCGGCATCATTGGTCAGTCTGGCGAGCGCGCGCCAGATTTCAAAATACTGGTGGGTGGAAAGCCTGGCTTTTTCGCGTCCGTCGCTGAGCAACCCGCTGGGAAGGCCGGCCAGTTGGCTAACCTGTTCAATATCCACCCCCAGCGCCGCGAAGCGAACCGCCAGCGCGCCGGATACCGGAATTTGATCGCTGCTCATGATGATTCCTTTGGCTGCCTGTTGAGAAAGGCTCCAGTGTAAAAGGTTAGGGCAGGCGCGGATAATCCGATTGCGACAAGCTTTACTCCCGCAGCGCTTGGGCGCTTTCGATGTCGGCTACCGGCGCCAACAGTAGCCTTTGGATGGTCTTGCCGACCCGGCTAACCGCCTGTTCAATCTCTGGCGTCAGTTTCGGGGCGTAGTTGATGCGCAGGCAGTTACGGTATTTGCCGGAGGCGGAAAAAATGCTGCCGACTGCGATCTGCACGCCCTGTTGCTCCAGATAGCGGTTCAGTCGCAGGGTATCAAATTCGTCGTCCAGCTCAATCCACAGCATAAAACCGCCGCGCGGCTGGCTGACGCGGGTGCCGGGCGGGAAATAATTCATGATCCAACCGGTCATCCGATCGCGGTTTTGCTGATAGCGGGTACGCATGCGCCGCAGATGCTGCAAGTAATGGCCGTGGCGGATAAAGTCGGCAATCGCCAACTGTGGTTGGGTGGCGGTGGAGCCGGTGCCGATATATTTCATGTGCAGCACGCGCTCCAGATAGCGGCCGGGGGCAATCCAGCCGATACGCAGGCCGGGCGCCAGCGTTTTGGAAAAGGAACTGCATAACAGCACGCGGCCATCGTCGTCGAAGGACTTGATGGTGCGCGGCCGAGGATACTGGTAAGCGATGTCACCGTAGACGTCATCTTCGATGATCGCCACATCATGGCGCTGTGCCAGCGTCAGCAACCGCTGCTTGCGCGCCTCGGGCATGATGTAGCCCAGCGGGTTGTTGCAGTTAGGCGTCAACAGAATTGCCTTGATCGGCCATTGATCCAGCGCCATTTCCAACGCTTCCAGGCTGATGCCGGTCAGCGGGTCGGTCGGGACCTCCAGCGCTTTCATGCCCAACCCTTTCAGCGTTTGCATGGTGCCGTGAAAACAGGGGGAGTCCACCGCCACAATGTCCCCCGGCTGGCACACGGCGCGCAGCCCGGCGGACAGCGCCTCATGGCAACCTGTGGTGATCACCAACTGGTCGGCGCTTATCTGGCAGCCGGAATCCAGCAGCAGGCGGGCGATTTGCTCACGCAATCCCATCACGCCCTGAATATTGTCGTAATACAGGCTGCGCAGATCGCCATGGCGGCCCACATGCCCCAGCGCCTTCACCAGCGGTTTCAGCGTCGGCTCGCTGATATCCGGCATGCCACGCCCCAGCTGTACCAAATCTTCACGCGGTTTGGTGCGGATCAGTTCCAGCACCTGCTCCCATTGCGAAATGTCCACCGGCCGCTGCACCGGGCGGGTGACGGCAGGCAGCTCGGCTAAGGTGCGCAGCCCCCGCACGAAATAGCCCGATTTCGGCCGCGCCTCCACCAGTTGGCTCTCTTCCAGCAGGCGGTAAGCCTGTTGCACCGTGCTGATGCTGACGCCGTGTTCCTGGCTCAGCATGCGTACCGACGGCAGGCGATCGCCGGCGGGATAAAGCCCCTGTTCGATGCGTTGGCTGAGGATGGCGGCCAGCGTGGCATAGCGTGTCATACAGATACCCAAAATGAGAGTGAATGGGAAAATAACCAGCACAGATGGGATTAAATTAGACCATTCAGATACGCAGAGACAGCTTTTGTATGGAAAAAATACCCCTGACTTGAATCTGTACCGTTTTTCACCCGCGCCGCATCATGAACGCCGAGGCTAAATCGAAGGAGAATGCAATGATGACCCTGTTTGCAGATGGTGCGCCGGCGCGGAGCCGGTTATTCTTTTTCCGTTGGCGTTTGTACCTGCAACGCTACCGCACGCGTAAATCGCTGTTGCTGCTGGACGACGCGCAGTTGGCGGATGTCGGTCTGACGCGCGCCGATGCGCGGCGGGAAGGGCGCAAACCTTTTTGGCTGGAATAATAAGGAAACGGCATGCTGAAGTTATTGGGTAAAGCATCATCGATTAACGTGCGCAAGGTACTGTGGACCTGCCATGAACTTGAGGTGGCATTACAGCGGGAGGATTGGGGCAGCGGTTTTCGCTCCACCCAGGAACCGGTGTTTTTGGCGCTTAACCCCAACGGGCTGGTGCCGGTACTGATCGACGGCGAGCGGGTGCTGTGGGAATCCAATACGATTTGCCGCTACCTGGTGGGCCGTGAAGGGCGTCAGGATCTGCTGCCGCTGGAGCCGGGCGCGAGGGCCGGGGTCGAGATGTGGATGGACTGGCAGGCTACCGATCTGAACAACGCCTGGCGCTATGTGTTCATGTCGCGGGTGCGTCAGGATGCCGCTTATCAGGATCAGGCCCGGCTGGCGGACGCCGAAAGGGAGTGGAACCGGCTGATGGGCATACTGGAGCAGCATCTGGCGCAGGGGCAGGCTTATATGGCCGGTGCGGCTTTTAGCCTGGCGGACGTGGTGATCGGGCTGTCGTTGAACCGCTGGTTGATGACGCCGTTCTCGCGCCCGGATTACCCGCAGCTGAATGCGTATCTGCAACGGCTTAAGCAGCGGCCGGGGTTCTTGCTGTATGGCGCCAACGGTTTGCCGTGATATGAAATAAAATATCCATTTCATTGAGGTTGATGACAAAGGGGTCTGTAAGCCTGAGATACCCGGGCCGAGCGCACCGAGGGGCCATTATGGGACACGTCCCTGTGTCCCACCCTACGGGCCGACTTGAAGTCGTTCCAATTTGCTCCCGGCAAATTGGTCGACGGGCAAGGCCGTTACGACCCCTTCGGCACGCTTTCCCTAATAACGGGCTTTGTCAGCAGTCTGAATAAAATATCCATTCTATCCGTGCGTTCTTCACCGCCGGGTGCGGCGTATCGCGATCATCACGCCGTTGCATCATGGCCTGCAGGGTTTCATGAACGGCATCACGGATATGAGTTTTATTTTTCCTCTGACTTGTTATTGAAATTTATATTCCATATAACCTTATCTCAGATGGCGTGTTTCATTAAGCGACGCGCCGGCCATATGACGGATATCGGCAGGGGAGAGGGTGATGAAACAGGTACGCGTTGGGTTAATTGGCACCGGCTACATTGGGCGCTGCCACGCTATTGCTTATGCGCAGGCGGCCACGGTATTTCCACTGAAAGGCGAATTGGTGCTGGAAATGCTGGCGGAAGTGACGCCGGAGTTGGCGCAACAGCGCGCCGCAGAATTTGGTTTCTCACGCGCTACCGGCGACTGGCGGCAGTTGGTGGCGGATCCGGCTATTGATGTGGTGGATATCTGCGCGCCAAACTTCCTGCACAAGGAGATGGCGCTGGAGGCGATCCGCCACGGCAAGCATGTTTATTCCGAAAAACCGCTGGCGCTGGACGCCAATGATGCCGCCGAAATGGTGCAGGCCGCCCGCGCCAAAGGGGTTAAAACGCTGGTGGGTTTCAACTATATGAAGAACCCGACCAGCCAGCTGGCGCGCGAAATTATCGCCAACGGCGAGATTGGCGAGGTGGTGCATTTCTACGGCACCCACAATGAGGACTATCTCGCCGATCCGCGCACCCCGATAGACTGGCACTGCCGCAAGGCCAGCGCCGGATTGGGCGCGCTGGGGGATCTGGCAGCGCACATCGTTAACATGGCGCATTACCTGGTGGGCGATATCGTGGCGGTCTCCGGCGACATGCAGACCATTATCAAACAGCGGCCGGATGCCAAAGACCCGACGGTGATGCATGACGTGGAAAACGAAGATCAGGCCAGTGCGCTGGTGCGTTTTGCCGGCGGCGCCATGGGCACTATCGAAACCTCGCGCATTGCCTGCGGGCGCAAGATGGGGCTGACCTACGTGGTGACCGGCACCAAAGGCACGCTCAGCTATACCCAGGAGCGGATGGCGGAACTGAAGCTGTATCGTCATGACGAACCGACAGAGCGACAGGGCTTCAAAACGCTGCTGGTGGGGCCGAAGCACCCGGACTACGCGGCGTTTTGCATCAGCGCCGGGCACGGTATCGGTTTTAACGATCAGAAAACGGTGGAGATCCGCGATCTGGTTAACGGCATTGCCGCCGGCGACCGCATGTGGCCGGATTTCGAAGAAGGCTGGAAAGTGTCCTGCGTACTGGATGCGATAGCCGCTTCCGCCGAACAGCGTCGCTGGCTGGATATCAATCGCGACTAGGCGGCCGGTTATGGCGCGCTCAGGCTGAAAATGCCATAGCTTAGGATGTTAATCAGCTACCAGCTTAATAAGTTGTTAAGTTGGTAGCTTGATGTGATTAAAAATGCAAAGCATGAACAACCGAACGTGCCCCAGCCGCCGACGGCGTAACTCCCCCCTCACTGTCAATCCGGGCTAACGCCCCTTCGCTGCTCTCCTGGCAGACCGCCTAGTGGCGGATGAGCCATTGATGAAAGACGCGGGTCACGATCGGCATCCAGAGGAAAACCACCAGCGCGACCACGGTAGCGTCATTGAGAAAATGGCCGGGCAGCGTACCCCCCAATTGCGGCAGCAGTTTGCCCCAGAACCAGGGCACCAGATTGGTGGAGGGGAAGATCACCAGCAGGGTGATCAAAAACTGTTTCCACTTGGCGGGTGGCCGGATATTGGCGCTCGGCGGCGTGAACCAGAATTCCGCGCCGGGGCGAATATCCACGTGGTCGTCTTCCAGCAACAGCGGCGCCACTTCTTCGATGTATTTCTTGCGCAGCGGCGAGTTGTTCCACTGGTTCAAATTGTCGATGCTGTCGAAACGCACCAATATCGTATAAGCCTGCTCGCTGCCGGTAGGGCGGATCACGTTAACGCCCAGGTGGCCGGCGAAGCTGGCGGCTTCCGGCATAATGCGTTTCAGCCAGGCCTCGTAGGCCTGTTCCTGACCCGGTGCCAGACGATGAGTGATCACTAACGTGACGTGCTGCTGATGATCCATTAAGTCAACTCCAAAAAAGACCCCGGTGCGGCCGGGGCGGGAAATTATTTCATCACTCGCAGCGGTGCAAGGGGCGTCAGAGGGGCTGGGTCGTCAACGCCCATACCGTAAGTGCCGCCGTGCTCACGCACCAGCGCCATCACCGCGTCGTAGGTTTCTTTGTGCGCCCAGTTACGTTGATATTCCAACAGCACCTGCTGCCAGGTCACCGGGGTGGCACCGGCCTGGACCATAGGGTCGATAGCGCGATCATGTACATTGACCGAACTGCCGCCGGAAGTGTCGGTAACCACATAAACGTCGTAACCGGCTTCCAGTGCCATCAATGCCGGGCAGGTCAGAGAGACCTCGTTCCACAGTGCGGAAATCACCAGCTTCTTGCGGCCGATGGCCTCAACGGCCCTGACAACAGCGGCATCTTCCCAGACATTCATCGTGGTGCGCTTAATGGGGGCGATCTCCGAGTGAACCGCCAGCAGTTCCGGCCAGATAGCGCCGCTGAAACGCTCGGTTTCGACCGCGCTGAAAAGCGTCGGAACGTTAAAAATCTTGCCGGCTTTGGCCAAACCTATCACGTTGTTTTTCAGTAGCCGACGATCAATATTAGTCACACCAAAGGCCATCTGCGGCTGGTGGTCGATAAAAATCAGTGCGGAGTTATCTTTATCAAGTAATTGAAATTCAGGCATGATTTACTTTCCCAATCCTACTGCGAATTAACCGCCGTAATGCAAAGCCGATAAAATGCAGGGTAGACAGGGGCTGATTTCAAAGATAGCGCAGAATTTTTGCCATCTTGTTGAGTTTTTTTATACACGGGGGAATACGGTGAGATTAAACCTGGAAGCGTTACTGATTTTGGATGCGCTGGATCGGCACGGCTCGTTCGCCGCTGCGGCTTCGGCACTGTTCAAAACGCCCTCGGCGCTGAGCTATATGGTGCAGAAACTGGAGAGCGATCTCGAGGTTACCCTGCTTGATCGTTCCGGCCACCGGGCGAAATTTACCGATACCGGTAAACTGATGTTGGAAAAGGGCCGGGTGCTGCTGCGGGCGGCGCAGGATCTGGAACAGCAGGCGCGCTATGTGGAAAATGGCTGGGAAAGTGAGATCACGCTGGGCATTGACGCATCTTTCCCGTTCGAACGGCTGTTGCCGCTGATTGAAGAGTTTTATCAGCGCCATCATCATACCCGCCTGGCTTTTAGTCATGAGGTGTTGGCCGGCTCCTGGGAGTCGCTGGTTTATGGCTGCGCGGACATTATTATCGGCGCTATTTGTGAACCGCCGTCGCGCGTTGGCTATGCTTTCAGTCAATTGGGCCGGCTGGATTACGTGTTTGCCGTGGCGCCGCAGCACCCGCTGTCGGCGCTGGCAGAGCCCTTGCTGAAGGCCGATATCCGGCAGCACCGGGCAGTAGTAGTACGGGATACCTCGCGGGTGAATGCCCCGCAGAACCTCAATATCCTTGAGGAGCAAGATCAACTGACGGTCTTTGGCTTTGACGCCAAACTACGGGCGCAGCTCCGCGGCCTTGGTTGCGGTTATCTGCCGCGCTATCTGGCCGAACCTTACCTTAAAAGCGGCGAACTGGTGGCGAAAAACGTCGAAGCGGAACGTTGCAGCGATGTCGCCTATTTTGGCTGGCGTGAAAGCGCCACCGGCCTGGCGGCAAAATGGTGGCGCGAAAGGTTACAGCAGTATGCCGATGCCGGGGATGTCTACCCCGGTCATCTCTGATTAGCGTTTTTTGATGCATGGCAAAAGGAACATCGGGTAATGAAAGGTGAACATCGGTACGACGTGGAAGTGAACTGGGAAGGTAACCTGGGCGCCGGTACGCCGGATTACAAATCTTACGGCCGCGATCATCGCATCAGCGCCGCAGGTAAGGCGGATATTGCCGGTTCCGCCGACCCGGCCTTTCGCGGTGACGCCGCCCGCTGGAATCCGGAGGATCTGCTGGTGGCGTCAGTCAGCGCCTGTCACAAACTTTGGTATCTGCACCTGTGCGCCACGGCGGGGATTTCGGTGCTGGCCTATCAGGACAACGCCGTCGGCATCATGCGCGAAGACGCCCAGCGCGGCGGGTTTTTTACTTCGGTTACGCTACGCCCGCGGGTAACGGTGCGGGACGGCGACGATCTGCAACTGGCGCAACAACTGCATGAAAAAGCGCACCACCTGTGCTTTATCGCCAACTCGGTCAATTTCCCTATCGACTGTCAGTCACAGGCCGTTTACGCAAATAGTTGATTTTTAACTTTGCTTTACCGCTTTCGTTATTTTGAGCGCCACTGCGGCTCGCAGATACTGAGGAAAATTTCCTACAGCGAGCCGCAGCATGTCCTCAACCCAACGCCACAGCCACTATCTGCATTCTGCCCAGCGTAACTGGATCCGGCAATTGAACCGGCGCTGGTACTGGCGGCTGGAACTGCCGACCTGGGGCATTATGGCGGCGGTTTACGGCGGCTGGTTTGGCGTGGCGCAGTACTGGCAGACGCTGGGGCCGTGGCTTGGCACGCCGCTACTGATCCTGCTGACCACCTGGTATATGTCGTTGCAACATGAACTTATCCATGGCCACCCAACGCGCTGGCCGCGAGTCAATCAGCTGTTTGGCCTGTTGCCGCTGGCGGTTTGGTATCCCTATGGTCTGTATCGCGATTCGCATATTCAGCACCACCGCAATGAACATTTGACTGATCCGTATGAAGATCCCGAAAGCTATTACTTCAGCCAGGCCCAATGGCGGCGTTTCCCACGGCTGTTTCCGCTGTTGGCGAAGGTGCGCAATACGCTGGTCGGGCGCATTGCGCTTAGCCCGGCGCTGGATATTGCCGCTACGTTGGTCAACGCACTGAAGGCTATCGCCGCCGGCGAAGTACGTACGCTGGCGATGTGGCTGGTGCACCTGCTGCTGTTGGTGGCGGTGCTGGGGTGGTTGCAACAGCAGGGCATTGGCGCGGCGTTTTACCTGTTGGCCGTCAGTTACCCGGCGCTGGCGCTGACCAAGGTGAGATCGTTTTTTGAGCATCGCGCCGTTGAAGCTCCGCAGGCACGTTCTATTATTAATGAGGCGGCGTGGCCGTGGCGGCTGCTGTTTCTCAATCTGAACTATCATTTAGTTCACCATGATCTGCCCGGCTTGCCGTGGTACGGTTTACGGGAAGTGTATCTGGCGGAGCGCGGCGCGTACCGGCAGCGCAGCCAGGGATTTGTGGTGCAGGGCTATGGCCAATGGGTGAGTGACTATGCGTTTACCCCGGTTGCCGTTGAGGTTCACCCTTTCAGCGGCGGTGAAACGCCGGCGGCGCACCAGGGCGAATATGACGCCTGGCCGGCAGAGACATTGATTGCGCGATGGAAGCGCGTTTCTCAGGATTTTCCAATCGATCTGGCCAAATAGCCGGAAAACACACAACAAGAGGAAAAAGTATGGCTATCACTCCATCACGTGGACGTTTCTTTGCTCTGGCGTTGACCTTGCTCGCTGCGAGCGTCGGCGTGGCGCAGGCGGCTGATACGGTGCGCGTCGGGTCTAAAATCGACACCGAAGGTTCGCTGCTCGGCAACATCATCGTGCAGGTGCTGGAATCCAACGGCATCAAAACCACCAACAAATTGCAGCTCGGCACCACCAAGGTGCTGCGCGGGGCGATCACCTCCGGCGAGATTGACGTCTACCCGGAATACACCGGCAACGGTGCATTTTTCTTCTCCGATGAAAAAGATCCGGCGTGGAAAAACGCTCAGGCCGGTTTCGAGAAGGTGAAGAAGCTCGATTATGACCAGAACAAAATCGTCTGGCTGGATGCCTCGCCGGCCAATAACACCTGGACTATCGCCATCCGTCAGGACGTGGCGGACGCCAACCACCTGAAAACCCTGGCCGACCTGGGCAAGTGGATCAACGGCGGCGGCAAGTTCAAGCTGGCGGCTTCGGCGGAGTTTATCGAACGCCCGGATGCGCTGCCGGCGTTCCAAAATGCTTACGGCTTTAAACTGAACCAGGATCAACTGCTGTCGCTGGCCGGCGGTGATACCGCCGTGACCATCAAGGCGGCGGCGGAGCAGACCTCCGGCGTAAACGCGGCAATGGCCTACGGCACCGACGGCCCGGTGGCGGCGCTGGGGCTGCAAACGCTGGAAGATCCAAAAGGCGTGCAGCCGATTTACGCGCCGGCGCCGATTATCCGCGAGGCGGCGTTGAAACAGCACGCCAATATCGCCGAACTGCTGAAGCCGGTATTTGCCTCACTGGATGGCCCGACGCTGCAGAAACTCAACGCGCAGATCGCGGTGGAAGGCCAGGATGCCAAACAGGTTGCGGCCGCTTATCTGAAAGAGAAAGGATTTGTTAAGGGATAACGCCGATATTCCCCCTCTCCCCTTGGGAGAGGGGCGGGATACGGCCCACCAGACATGGAGCCGGAGAGTTTCTTTGATTATTGCCGTAAAAAACCGCGTTTTACTGACATTGCTTATTCTGTTGCTGCTGGCCGCATTTGGCCTGCCGTTTCTCAGCTATGCCCCCAATCGCCTGCTGTCGGGCAAGCCCATTTCCCTGATCTCCCTGCTGCATGGCCCGGCGTTGTGGCTGTTGGCGCCGATGCTGGTGCTGGCGGTGCTTAGCCTGTTGGCGCCGAGCAGGTGCAATGCGTCGCTCACTGCGTTGGCCGCTTCGGCACTGCTGACGCTGGCCTTCTGGCTGAGCGGCCATGCCGCGCAACAACTGGCGCAGGAAGGGTCCAAACTGGCGCGCACCTCCTGGGGCAGCGGCTGCTGGCTGATAGTGGCGTTGAGCCTGCTGATGGCCGCCGACGCTCTGACCCGCCTTGCTGCCTCGCACCTGTGGCGTATCCTCGGCAATCTGCTGGTGGTGCTGCCTGCGTTAGCGCTGCTGTTTGGGCATCAGTTGGATCAGCTTTCGTTGCTGAAAGAGTACTACAACCGGCAGGAGGTGTTTGACGCCGCGCTGTTGCAACACCTGACTATTCTGCTGGCGACGCTGGTACCGGCGCTGCTGATTGGCATGCCGCTCGGGGTGCTGTGTTTCCGTTCCCGTCGCTGGCAAACGCCGATCTTCTCGACCCTGAACATTATCCAGACCGTGCCCTCGATTGCGCTGTTTGGTCTGCTGATAGCGCCATTGGCCGGATTGGCGACGGCGGTACCCTGGCTGGCGGAGCACGGCGTGAGCGGTATCGGCATGGCGCCGGCGATCGTTGCGCTGGTGCTGTACGCCCTGTTGCCGCTGGTGCGCAGTGTGGTGGCCGGGCTGCAAAGCGTGCCGGCCAGCGTGATCGAGTCTGCGCGTGGCATGGGCCTGACGCGCGGGCAGATTTTCTTCCGCGTGCAGTTGCCGCTGGCGTTACCGCTGTTTCTGACCGGCGTGCGCATTCTGGCGGTGCAAACCGTCGGCATGGCGGTGGTGGCGGCGCTGATCGGTGCCGGGGGGTTTGGCGCCATCGTCTTCCAGGGTCTGCTCAGCAGCGCGCTGGATTTGGTGTTGCTGGGGGTGATCCCGGTGATCGTGATGGCGGTAATCGTCGATTCGCTGTTTAAATTTATGGTTTCATTATTGGAAGTGTCACGCCGATGATTCACTTTAATCAGGTCAGCAAGATTTTTCAGGGCAAGCCGGCGGTGGACGACCTTACGCTGCAGATTGCCGAGGGCGAATTTGCCGTACTGATCGGTACCTCGGGTTCCGGTAAATCCACGACGTTAAAAATGATCAACCGGCTGATCGAGCACGATCAGGGCAAGATTTATTTTGCCGGCGAGGAGATCCAGAAATTCAAACCGCAGGATCTGCGTCGCCGGATGGGCTATGCCATCCAGTCGATTGGCCTGTTCCCGCACTGGACGGTGGAGGAGAACATCGCCACCGTGCCGCAGCTGCTGAAATGGCCGCGAGCGCGCATCCGTGACCGGGTGACCGAACTGCTGGAGCTGCTGCACCTGGAGCCGGATCTGTTCCGCCGCCGCTACCCGCACCAGCTTTCCGGCGGGCAGCAGCAGCGGGTTGGGGTCGCGCGGGCGCTGGCCGCCGATCCCGAGGTGCTGCTGATGGATGAGCCTTTCGGCGCGCTGGATCCGGTGACGCGGGCGGCGCTGCAAACGGAGATTGCGCGCATTCATCATCTTTCCGGGCGCACCATCGTGCTGGTGACGCACGACATCGACGAAGCGCTGGCGCTGGCGGACCGCATCGTATTGCTCGATCAGGGGCGTATTGTGCAGCAGGGTACGCCGCTGGAACTGCTGACCGCGCCAGCCAACGATTTTGTCCGCGATTTCTTCGGCCGCAGCGATCGCGGCATCAAGCTGCTGTCGCTGGGAACGGTGGCGGAGCGCGTGCGTCCCGGCAGTGCCGACGGCGAGCCGATCGCTGCCGCCATGAGCCTGCGCGAAGCCCTGTCGGTGTTTGTGGCGCGCGGCAGTGAACGTTTACCGGTGGTGGGCGAACAGGGCGAAGCGCTCGGCGTGCTGCATTTCAACGATCTGATTAACCAAAAGGCGCTGTCATGAGTGCGCAGCGTTTCACGCGCTGGCTGCGCGATCCGTTGCCCTGGACCTTTGCTTTGCTGCTGGCGCTGGTGTTTGGCATGAATCATTTGCACGGGCTGTTCGCCGCCTGGTTCCCCGATCTGGACCGGCCGGTCTATCAGCAAGACAGCTTTATCTCGCTGGTGTGGGCGCATCTATTGCTGGTGGCGGTTTCCAGCCTGATCGCCGTGTTAATTGGCGTGACGGCAGGGATTGGCGTGACCCGTCGGGCCGGCAAGGAGTTCCGCTCGCTGGTGGAAACCCTGGTGGCGGTCGGTCAGACCTTCCCGCCGGTGGCGGTGCTGGCGGTTGCCGTGCCGGTGATGGGCTTTAGCGAGCAGCCGGCGATTATTGCCCTGGTACTGTACGGCCTGCTGCCCATCTTGCAGGGGACGCTGGCGGGGATTGAATCGGTGCCCAGCGCCACGCGCGAGATTGCGCAGGGAGTGGGGATGAACGCCAGGCAGATCCTGTGGCGGGTCGAGCTGCCGCTGGCGGCGCCGGTGATTGTCGCCGGGATCCGCACGTCGGTCATCATTAACATCGGCACGGCGGCGATCGCCTCCACCGTCGGCACCAAAACGCTGGGTTCGCCGATCATCATCGGCCTGAGCGGTTTCAATACCGCCTATGTGATCCAGGGCGCAGCGGTGGTGGCCTTGCTGGCGATCATCACCGATATGCTGTTTGAGCGCTGGGTGCGCTATCTCACCGCCTGGCGTCAGCAGACGCTGGCGGATCCTTCTGTGGGGTAAGGGACATGAAGCAGGTATCTTTGCCGATGTACGGCGTTACGCATCAACCGGCCGAGGCCTTTTGGCAGGTGCTGCGCGAAAAACTTCAAGACTTGGGGCTGGCGGATTTGCCGCCGCAACTGAGTTGGCCGCAGGATTTGGCGCGGCACTGGCAGCAGGACGATGTCTTGCTCAGCCAGACCTGCGGCTATCCGCTGGTCAGCAGCCTGCCGCAGGTACAACTGGTCGGTACTTATCACTATCGCGTCGAGGGTTGCGAGGGGCCGGAATACAGTAGCTGGTTGGTGGTACGCGATGATGAGCCGGGCGAAAACCTGGCGGATTTTCGCGGCCGGGTAGCGGCCTATAACAGCACCGATTCGCAGTCTGGCCATAACAGCCTGCGCGCACTGATCGCGCCTTTGGCGCAAGACGGAAAATTCTTCCGTGCCGCCATCGCCTCCGGTGCGCATTATCAATCGCTCAGGCTAATCCAAAGCCGCAAAGCGGACATTGCGGCCATTGACTGCGTCAGCCTGGAATTGCTCAAACGGGCGCAACCGCAGGCGCTGGCGGGGTTGAAAATTATTGGCCGGACGGCCGTCGTTCCGGGGCTGCCGCTGATTACTCCTGCGCATACGCCGCCGGGACAGTTGGAAATATTGCGCGCCGGAGCGAAGGCGATGGTGGGGGAAGCGGTGAGCGACAGCTTGCTGATCGGCGATTTCACGCTGGTCCCCCGTTCGGCGTACCAAAAAATTACCGCACTGGAACAACAGGCCGCCGCGCTGGGGGTGACGGCGCTGTAGGCGTTCCCCAGGCGGCGCTTGCCAAATTTACAGCAGGCCGCCGCCGTCGATATCAATCACGCTGCCGGTGATAAAGCCGTTTTCCATTGCCAGCAGATACCCCGCCGCCACGTCCGCCGCCTGGCCGACGCGCCCGACCGGCAGCCCGGCGCCGATGTTGGCGAACATCGCCTGACGCCGTTCGGCGCCAAGGGCATCGTAAGCTTCGGTGGCGGTAACGCCGGGGCTGACCACGTTGACCCGTCGCGGCGCCAGCTCTTTCGCCAACTGTTTGCCAATCGCCTCCAGCGCCGCATTGATGCCGGTTTTAATCAACTGCCCGCTGAGGTATTTGCGCGACAGCTGGCCGGAGGTCAGGGTGATGGAGCCCTGTGGCGACAAGGTAGGCAGCGCAGCCTGTATGGCACGCAATGCGCCCCACAGTTTGACGTCGAAATTGGCCTGCGCCTCGTCAAAATCCGTATCCGCCAGCAGTTTGGCCTGGACGACCGGCCCGGCGGTGAACACCAGATGATCGAACTCGCCGACCTCGGCGAACAGCGCACGCAGCGAACTTTCGTCGGTGACGTCCGCCTGCATTACCCGCAGGTGGCCGCCGTCGGCGGGCTGATAGTGTTGCATGCACCCGGTGCGGCGTGAGGCCAGCACTACGCTGGCGCCGTTTGCCACGGCGGCGTAAGCCACTGCCGCGCCGATACCGCTGTTACCGCCAAGGATCACCAGCTTTTGCCGGTTCAGGGAAGAAGAAGAGAGGGTCATGATAGCGCCTCGATTGCCATGAATGTCGATGCTATCTATCATCAATCATTGAAAATCCGCGAACAATCAGCCTAAATGGCAAACACTTATAAATTATTTTTAATAATAGGCGTAACGCCAGGATCTCCATGACATCCTTTATCGATCTCGACGTGTTCGTTCGTACGGTTGACGGCGGCAGCTTTTCAGAGGCGGCACGCGCGCTGGATATCACCCCGGCGGCGGCCAGCATTGCGGTTAAAAGGCTGGAGCAGCGGCTGGGGGTACGGTTGTTGGTGCGCTCCACCCGCAGCCTGCGGTTGACGGAGGAAGGGCGGCGTTATCTTGATAGCGCCCGGCTGGCGTTAGGCGCGTTGGCGGAAGGGGAACAGGCGATACGCGAGAAACACCAGGGGCTATCCGGCATGCTGCAAATTTCTGCGCCGTCGGATTTTGGCCGTAACCTGCTGTTGGGTTGGCTGGACGAATTCAAGCTACAGCACCCGCATATTCAGCTGCAATTGCTGATTAACGACCGCCAGGCCGATCTGTTCCGCGAGCCGGTAGACATTGCGCTGCGCTTTGGCCAACTGGCGGATTCTTCGCTGGTGGCGCTGCCCATTTTGCCGCAGCACCGGCGCTTAATCTGCGCCAGCCCGGCTTATCTGCAACGGTATGGGGTGCCGCAGACGCCGGCAGAACTGGCGCAACACGGCATGCTGATTTATCAGCCCAGCGGGCGCAGGCAGGCCGAATGGCGCTTGTGGCGTGGGGATGAGTGCATTGAAGTGCCGTTGAACGGCCATTATTTTACCGATGACGGCGAGGTGGCGCGGCGCTGGGCGCTGGCCGGGCACGGTATTGTCCGTAAATCTGCCATCGATGTGGTGGCGGATATTCACGCGGGGCGTTTGGTACAGCTATTGCCGGAATGGCAGAGCGACGCGGTGCCCATCAGCCTGGTGTGCCCGCACCGTTCGCAGGTATCGGAGCGCGTCAGGCTGTTGCAACGTTTTTTACAGCAACGTTGCCAGGGCTGGATGGAGCATCACTTGGCTTGAATGCTGTCCGCCGGAGCCGTGCTTACGGCGGCATCGCTGGTGGTGGTGCTCTCTTCGAGCGGCGTGGTGGAACGGGTGTACATATTCAGCCCGGCCAGGAATACGCCACCCAGTGAACCAAAGGCGGCCAGGGCGATAACGATGATAAACGCTTTTTTCAGCATAGGAATAATTTCGCAGGTTGTTCGGAACAGCGGGAATTATAGACCCTTTGTCAGCGGCGGCATAGGGGCGAATATCTTCGCCCCTGATTATACTACTTGCTGTTTATACGGCCCGCCGGGCGGGTGAACAGGTATTTGCCCAGTGTCACCAGCACCACCGCAGCGACGATAATCACCAGCGCGGCCCATTCACGCGGCGCCAACGACTCGCCGGCAAAGCCGATGCCGAGCAGCACCGCCACCACCGGGTTGACGTAGGCATAGCTGGTCGCTACCGCCGGGCGCACGTTTTTCAGCAAAAACATGTAGGCGCTGATCGCCAGCATGGAGCCGAAGACGATCAGGTAACCCAGCGCGAAGAAGCCTTTGGCGCTGGGCATCTGGGTGAGGCGTTCGCCGCTCAGTTGGCTGACCGCCAGCAACACCACGCCGGCGACCAGCATTTCCGCCGCACCGGCCATGGGCCCGGCGGGGAGTGAGATGCGTGACCCCAGCACCGATCCAAACGCCCAACTGGCGGAGGCCAGCAAGATGAGCAGCGCGCCGGTCGGGTTGCCGACCAGGTTATTGCCGGTATTCAGCAGCACGATCCCCACCAGGCCCAGCGCAATGCCCGCCCATTCCAGTTTGGTATTGCGCATGCCCCACAGCAGGCTGAAACACAGGGTAAACAGCGGTACCGTCGCCACCATGACCGCGGCAATGCCGGAAGGCACGTTCTGATGCTCCGCCACGGTCACCAGGCCGTTGCCCACCGCCAACAGCAAAATGCCGATGGTGCCGGCGGCCAGCCACTGTTTTGGCGTTGGCAGGGCATGGCCGCGCAGCGCCAGGAAACTGAACAGCACGATCCCGGCGACCAGAAAGCGAATGCCGGCCATCATCAACGGTGGCCAGCTCTCTACGCCCAGACGAATAACGAAGTAGGTCGACCCCCAAACAATATATAACGTGAACAGTGCCCCGATTAACGGCAGGACGTTACGGCTATTTTGGCTAAGCATGGGTTTTTATTCTGCAGGGAAGGTTATTATTAGAGGACTCAGTAAACCCGATCGGGTGGAGGATAAGCAACGCTTTTCAGCACTTTTTTAATGGAGAAAGGGCCGGTGAAAAAGCGATATTCCGCCGAATGGCAGGCAGCCTGCATCGTTACGGGGCCGGTTTGTTCAGACAAGGCCAGCTTACGGCGGGCAGAAAGATGGCCCAACCGACAGAAAGCAGCAACAGCATGATTTCCGGCGCGGTACCTGGCTGTATTGCACCCAACTTCCAGCCGATAATGCTCGCCAGCGGCCCGGCGATGGAACCCAGGACCGCCAGCGGCAAAGGGGCGGATTTGATCAGATCCAGCAGCCAAAACCACCAGCAACCAAAGGCCAGCCACAAGGCAACCATCCATAACGGCAACAGGCTGTGGCCGCTGAAATGCAGCACGCCGGTGTAGTTCCACAGGCTGTCCATCAGGATACCTGTCAGGGCGGCCAACAGCGCCCATCGTCGCCGGTGCGCCGGGGTAAAGATGAGTGCCAGCACCGCGCCGGCCAGCAGTACGGCATTGACCCGATCGCGGCCCAGGACCGCCAGCAGCCAAGCGGCGTTAATCCCCAGCGTCGCCAGCCAGAATCCGGCGTGCGGTTTCATTGCGGTTTTGCCCAGTACATGGGGGAGGGCCAGCTTACAGCAGCGAGATGCGATAAGCGCAACGTCGCGCGCCGGTCAGGATATGTTCGGAACGCTCAACCTGCGCCTGCAACACCTCGGTGAAAATGCTCAGTTCAGCTCGGCAGAATCCCTGGCAGACGGTGGCGGCGGCACAGATCGGGCAGTGATTTTCCACCAACAGAAACGAGCCGTCTTCCTGGGCGCGCCATTCGGCCATGTAGCCTTCGCGGGTGCGGATGGCCGTCAGGCGCGCGACGCGCTCTTGCAAATCGGTCGCGCCGATCATCGCCTGTTTGTAGTTAATGCGCGTTTCCTGTTCGCGGGTGTCGATCAGCAAGTCAATCGCCTGTTCGCCCAGTTTGTCGCGCACGGTGCGCAGCAGTTGCACCGTTAATTCGGAATGGGTATCCGGAAAACGTGCATTACCGGCAACGGTCAAATGCCACAGCTGCACCGGGCGGCCGACGCCGCGCGTTTCCGCAACCGCTTCAACCAAGCCCTCTTTCGCCAGCTTGACGAACTGCTGGCGCGCAGCTTCACCGGTGGTGCCAAGGACTTTCCCTGCATCAGACGCTTGTTGTGGGCCGCGGGTTTTCAATAGCGTCAGCAAACGGTCACTGACCGACTGTGCGGTGCCACCGCTATTTTCCAAGTTTATTCTTGACATATTTCTCCGCCTCGCCCTACCATTATTCCAAGTTAACACTTGTTAAATTTAACGCAATATCACCCGCAACTCAATGCCATTACTCTGAAAACAGGACGACAACTGTGATAACTAACGATGATAGTCGCTGGAGCGATCTTTTCTCCGGCAAAAATGGCGCCAGCGCGATTGCGCTCTCACTCGGTGTAGCGCTGCACGCCATCAATATTCTGGTCGCCACCACTATTTTGCCCTCGGTGGTGCAGGATATCGGCGGCCTGAATCTCTATGCCTGGAACACCACGCTGTTTGTGGTGGCGTCCATTCTCGGCTCTGCGTTATCCGCGCGGTTGCTCAGCGGCTATGGCGCACGCAGCGCCTATCTGGTGGCGTCGCTGTTCTTTATCGCCGGAGCGATGTTGTGCGCGCTGGCGCCGTCGATGCCGGTGATGCTGATCGGTCGAACGGTGCAGGGGTTTGGCGGCGGTCTGATCTTTGCGTTGTCCTACGCCATGATCAATCTGGTCTTTGAGCAAAAGCTGTGGCCGCGTGCGATGGCGTTGGTGTCGGCGATGTGGGGCATTGCGACGCTGGTGGGGCCGGCGGTGGGCGGAATTTTTGCCGAACTGAACGCCTGGCGCTGGGCATTCGGCATCCTGCTGCCGATCATGGTGTTGTACGCCGGTTTCACTTTCCTGATCCTGCCCAAGGGGAAACCGCAGCAACAGGCGGCACCGTTGCCGGCGGCTCAGTTGCTGCTGTTGGCAACAGCGGTGCTGGTGGTGTCCGCCGGCAGCCTCGCGGACAGTGCGTGGGTCAACATGGGCGGCATTGCTCTGGCGCTGCTGTTGATGGCCTGGCTGATACAGCGCGAAGCGCACTCTCGCGCACGGCTGTTGCCGCATGGCGCTTTGCGTCGTGGCTCCCAACTGGCCTCGCTGTATATCACCGTCTCTCTGCTGGTAGTAGGCATGACCAGCGAAATCTTCGTGCCTTACTTCCTGCAAACCCTGCATGGTCAATCGCCGCTGATCTCCGGCTACATTGCGGCCACCATGGCGGCGGGGTGGACGCTGTCGGAGATCCTCAGTTCCGGCTGGCGCAGTGCAGGCATCCGCCGGGCGATCATCAGCGGGCCGCTGTTCGTGCTGGTGGGGTTGTTGGCGCTGGCTATTCTGATGCCGACACCTTCCGGCGGCCACTGGCTGGCGCTGACGCCGATCGTTATAGCGCTGACGCTGGTGGGATTCGGCATCGGTTTCGGCTGGCCGCATCTGCTGACGCGTATCCTGCAGGTCGCCCCTGAAGCGGATAAGGATATCGCCGGCGCATCCATCACCACGGTGCAGCTGTTTGCCACCGCCTTTGGCGCGGCGCTGGCCGGGATGATCGCGAATCTGGCCGGGCTGAACGAGCCGGGTGGCGCGGTGGGGGCGGCCAATGCCGCACGCTGGCTGTTCCTGCTGTTTGCCCTCGCGCCGTTGCTGGCGGTGTTTAGCGCCTGGCGCTGTGCGGCCATCGCGCCGCCAGCTGACGAGACGGGCAATTTTGTACAAAACCATCCGTCCACTGAATGATAGAATAAACTTCATTCAGCGGAGGCGGATACTATGGTGGAAAGCGCAGGGCGTAACGCTCGTCGGGAGCAGGCCAGCTTCATGCACGTCGACGAACTCGGCGGGTTGGGGGTGCTGCAGGCTACCTATCGCCGTCAGACTTTCTCGCGCCACAGCCACGAAGGCTTCTGCGTGGGGGTGATCGACGACGGTGCCCAACGTTTTTACCGGACCGGCGGCGAGCATGTGGCGCCGCTGGGCAGCATCATTCTGGTCAACGCCGACGATATCCATACCGGCAGCGCCGCCAGCGAAGACGGCTGGTCCTATCAGGCGATGTATCCCACCCCGGAGTTGCTGGCGTTTCTCTCGCGAGATTTGAAAACCGGCGCCGGGGCAACGCCTTATTTCCCCAGTCCGGTGATTCACGATGTCGGTCTTGCCGGGCAACTGCGGCTGGCGTTCAGCCTGCTGCGCAGCGATGAAAACCGTCTGCTGAAAGAAACCATGGTGTTTTCTGCGCTCACCTGGCTGATGCTGCGACACGGTAAAAGCCGCATCGACCCCGCGCCGCAGAGTAAGGCGCAGCGACAGGTCACGCAGGTAAAGGCTTTTCTGGATGATTTCCCCGAGGCAGACATTTCGTTGCTGGAGCTGGCGGAACGGGTGGCGCTCAGCCCTTACTATCTGCTGCGTCAGTTTCAATTGGCCACCGGTTTGCCGCCGCATGCTTACCAAATCCAGGCCCGGCTGCGCAAGGCGCGCCAAATGCTGAAGGCCGGCCACGGCGTGCTGGACAGTGCGCTGAGCAGCGGTTTTCACGATCAAAGCCATTTCCACCGCCATTTCCGCAAATCGATGGGCATCACGCCGGGCGACTATGTTAACTCGCTGAAATAGCCGCGCAATCCTGTGCAATACCCCGGAAGCCTCCTGCCGTAGGCTGTGCCTTCAAACGAAGGAGAACAGCATGACGCACTTATCAATCCTCACCGAGCCGCCGGTTTCCCGACTGCGCCCGGCGCTGCAAGGGGCGGCGGCGATTCTGCCGCTGTGTCTGGCGGTGTTGCCCTGGGGCATCCTGGCGGGGTCGATGGCCATTCAGAGTGGTTTGACGGCGGCGCAGGGGCTGGGCATGTCGGCCATTGTCTTTGCCGGAGCCTCGCAACTGGTGGCGATGGGCATGATCAAAGGCGGGGCGGGGTTGCTGGCCATTCTGGTCTCGACCTTTTTTGTCACCGCCCAACATTTTCTGTATGGCCTGCGGCTGCGGGAAAGCGTAGCGCCGCTCCCTTTACGTTGGCGTTTGCTGTTGGGGTTCCTGTTGACCGATGAGCTGTTTGCCCTCACCGGCAATCAGGCCCCGGCGCGCTTTAACCGCTGGTACGCGCTGGGTGCCGGGCTGACCTTTTACCTGAGCTGGATTTTTTTCACTCTGTTGGGCGTGCTGGCCGCCGGCAGCGCCGAGGATCTGGACCGTTATGGCCTGGATTTCTCCATTGCCGCCACTTTTATCGCCATCGTGGTACCGATGATCCCTAGCCTGCCGGTGCTGGCGTGCGTACTGACTGCGTTGCCGCTGTCGGTGGCGCTGCATTATTTTCAGGTACCGGGCGCGTTGATTATCACCACCGTCGCGGCGATGGGCGCCGGCATGCTGTGCAGCAAGGGGCGCCTATGATTTGGCTGACGATAGTGCTGATGGGCCTGGTGGTGTTTTTCAACCGTTACTGTTTTCTGGCACCGGGCCTGCCGGTGCGGCTGTCGCCGCGCTTCAGGCGCCTGCTGAGTTTTTCCGTGCCGGCGGTGCTGACGGCGATCTGCGGGCCGATCCTGGCTTTCAGCGGCGATACTTTGCGCGCGGTACCGGATAACCCTTATCTGTGGGGCGCGCTGTTTGCGGTGATACTGGCGTTTTTCTTGCGCAATATGTTGGCGGTGGTACTGCTGAGCATGCTGATTTTTATCGCCCTGTGCGGCCTGTTTTAAAATCCGGTTGACGAATCCCTTATTTGAGATTATTTCTCTTATATGGGATTTATCATCAGGAGCATGAGAATGGATAATGGATTGGAAAGTGCCGATCTGCGGTTGGCTCAGCGGCTGTCTGATTTGCGTCAGCGGCAGAATTGGTCGCTGGAGGAGTTGGCGCAGCAAACCGGCATCAGCCGGGCGACGTTGTCGCGTGTGGAGCGCGCGGAAACCAGCCCGACCGCTTCGCTGTTGAACAAGCTGTGCTCGGCGTATGGGCTGACCATGTCACGCCTGCTGAGCGAGGTCGAGGATGAACCGCCGGAGCTGCTGCGCCGTGAGCAGCAACCGGTGTGGGTCGACAGCGCCAGCGGTTTTCATCGCCGCTCGGTATCGCCGCCCGCCGCGCTGTTCAAGGCGGAGTTTATCGAAGGCCGGCTTGAAGCCGGGGCGGAAATTGCCTATGACGCGCCTTCGGTACATGCGCTCGAGCACCATCTTTGGCTGTTGGAGGGCAGGCTTGAGCTGACGCTTGAGGATCGCACCTTCCAGCTTGAGCCGGGCGACTGTCTGCGTTACCGGCTGTTCGGCGCTTCCAAGTTTGCTGTGCCCGGCACCGCGCCGGCCCATTACACCCTTGTTATCTGCAGGCCCTGATCATGATTGAGATACAGCAACTGAACGCCGACGAGGTACAAAACGCTCTTCCCGAGCTGGCCGAGATGCTGCAAGCCAGCGTATCGCAAGGCGCGAGCATTGGTTTTGTAATGCCTTTCACCCTGGAACAGGCGCAGGCGTTCTGGCGCCGTCTGCTGCCGGCGATTGAGCGTGAAGAAAGGATCCTGCTGGTTGCCCGGCAAGCGGGGCGAGTGGTCGGTACGGTGCAACTGCTGCTGGACATGCCTGACAACGGCCGTCACCGCGCCGAGGTAGTGAAATTGATGGTGCATCCGCAGGCTCGCCGCCAGGGCATCGCCCGTGAGCTGATGCTGCAAATTCAGCAAAGGGCGATTCAGCATCAGCGGCATTTATTGGTACTGGATACCCTGACCGGCGATACGGCCGAGGGCATGTACCGTCAACTGGGGTTTCAGCTGGCGGGAAGCATTCCGCAGTACGCCCGCGCCAGCAACGGCAGCGCGCTGGATGCCACCAGTTATATGTACAAATTATTGTAAGTATACCCGTCGTCTTTCAAGCTACAGCGTTGTTGGCCGCGCTCAGTAACGTGGCCCGTCCATGGGCCACGCCCCTTAAGGGGCCGCTGCAAGCAGCGTTCAAATCTGCTCCCGGCAGATTTGTCACCCCAGTCACTTACTTGAGTAAGCTCCTGGGGATGAACGAGCTTACCGCCTGGCTGTAACTTGAAATCCATAGGGTATATGCAGAGCGCGACTGTACTGGAAAGTACGCTGTTTGTACGCGATTACTGCCCGTTCCAGGCCTTGATGGCCTGTTGGCGGATTTGCAGCTTCTGCTCCGGCGTCAGCTTGTTGTAATCGCGGGCCATGCCGCTTTCCCAGTCGCCGTACAGCGGGTTAGGCAGCACGATAAACTCGGTGCCGAACTTGCTTTGATTATCGCTGACGAATGCCCGACGTTGCGCATTATCCTTGTGATAGGTTGCCGCGCCGAAGTCGTTCAGGTTGTCGCCGGCGTACACCACGATGTCATAGCCTGCCTGTTTGATAGCGTCAAAACGCGCCTGCTTGTTGGACGTGTCGCTGCTGAGCAGCACGGTTTTTTCCGACATGCCGGTAAAGCCCAGTTTCTGCATATTGGCGACCGTAGCGGCGTATTCGGACACTTTGCGATTGGAGACGTAGAACATCGTGCCCTGGTGGCTGTTGACGTAACGGGCAAACTGCACCGCGCCCGGCACGGCCCCCGCCTGTTCGGCCTGCGACCATTTCGCCCAGGTGGCGGCGGCGAACGGCTTACCTTGCTGTGCCTGCCAGCCGGAATACGGGCTATTGTCCAGCAGGGTTTCGTCCAGATCGACCACCACGGCCTTCTTCTTGCCTGGCGCGGCCTTGGCCTGATCGAAGGCGCGTTTGCCGCTGTTGAATGCTTGGTGCGCCAACGCCTGGTATTCACCGGACTGTTGGAACCAGTTCAGCGCCAACACCGATTGGTCTGCCAGCCGCTGTTGGGCTTGCAGATCGGTTTTCGGCGGCTGCGCGCAGCCGGTCAGCGTCAATAGCGCGATGCCGATCGCCGCGCCAAGGGTCATTTTCTGCATGTTTTCTCCTGCCCTGAATAAAGGGATAACTTTCGGGTTGTTATTGTGCGGTATTCAACGTCATCGCCATCTCAAACTGGCGTAGCGCGTCTTGCCGCCAGCCGAGCCGGTCAAAGAAGGGCGCTGCTACCTCGGGAACGTAAACGTTGGCCGCCAGCGGCAGCGGCGAAAAGTGTGCTTGCAACGCAGCCAGCAGCGCCCGGGCATGCCCTTTGCCGCGGTGCTGCGGCGGCACGTAGATCATACGTAAGAAACACTTTTCGGCCCCGGTTTGCACCACCGCATAGGCCTGGCGGTCAAGGGTGAAGGCGTGCGGTTTGCCGGGCAGTTTGTAGAGCGATTCCGGTGCGATCAGCCAGGGCTGGTCGATGGCGCCTTCGGCCGTCAGGCGGTGCGAGACGGTCAACGGATCAATCTCTTGCAGCACCGCCACGTCGGCGGTTGTCGGTTCATCGGCCTGGTGGCCAGTCAGGGTTCGGACGATACGCAGGCCAGCCTGGTGGTAGAGCGCCAGTGCGGCGTCATTGCCTTCGATCACTTCCAGCGACAGCCGACGATCGCCACGCTTATGCGCGTCGGCGACGATGCGCTGCATCAGCGCTTTCCCCAGCCCTTTGCCACGCATTTCCGGGCGGATGGACAGCGCCGCTACCCGGCTGTGCAGGCCACGGCGGCTTATCAGCGCCAGCGCCACCGGCTGTTGTTGATGGGTGACGATAAGGCTGTCGTTCAGGCTGAGGTCTTCGGCGCCAAAGCGGCTGGCGAAGGTGGCGCCGTCAATGACAAAACGCACAATGTAGTTTTCAAAACAGTGGCAGAGGATCTGCGCCAATTGGTCGCTGCTGTAGCGCAGGGCACTTTGATACTCAAACCGTCCATCGTTGTGCATGGTTCATTCCTGTGGGAAAGGGAGGCGATACCCGTCATCTTTCAGGCTGCAACCTTGTGGTCGGCAACGTGAAAGCCGTAGGGTATTACATCTAGACCCGATTGTTTTACAAGGCAAGTTTCTGCGTGCGGTTACGGGATGCAGAGCGGGAATCGGGCAGGGGCCTGGGGGCAGAAAGCGCAAATGAAAAAAACCGGGCGCAGCCGCCCGGCGAAATAAATCTTTTCAAGTAGCCGAAGCTAAAGATTGCAGTGGTGGTTATTCGTCACATCAGAACTGGTAAGTCAGGGCGACGGCTACAACGTCGTCGGTTTTCAGGCCCAGCTTATTGTTGTCGTCGAGTTGGTTGATTTTATAATCGATATAGGTCGACATGTTCTTGTTGAAATAATAGTAAGCGCCAACGTCAAAATATTTCACCAGGTCGGCATCGCCGACGCCTTCAATATTTTTCCCTTTCGACTGAACATAACCCAGCGATGGGCGCAGGCCGAAGTCGAACAGATATTGTGCAACCAATTCCACACCTTCCGCCTTGTTGGCAAAGCCGCTAACGGAGGTGGAGTTGTTATTGATGGTCGCGGTGCCGGAAATAGGCACGATGTTATGACTCTGCGAATAGGTCGCGGCCAGGTAAACACTGTTGTTGTCGTATTTCAGACCGCCGGCCCAGATATCGGCTTTATCGCCTTTACCGAAGGTGCCTGCTTTTTGGCCTGCAGTACGGTTGGAAGAGGCATAGGCACCGCCCAGGCTCAGACCGTCGATGATTTCGTAGCTGGAAGACAGACCCCAACCGTCGCCGTTCGCCTTGCTGCCGGCGCGGCCATCGTTTTCGTTTTTGCCCTGGTACTGTACCGCGAACTTCAGGCCGTCGACCAGGCCGAAGAAATCGTTGTTACGGTAGGTTGCCAGGCCGTTGGCGCGGCCATTCATGAAGTTGTCGGTTTTGACGTAAGCGTCATCGCCGAACTCAGGCAGCATATCGGTCCAGGCGCCCACGTCATAAATAATGCCGTAGTTGCGGCCGTAGTCGAATGAGCCGAGATCTTTGTATTTCAGACCGGCGAAGCCCAAACGGGTCTTGGTGTCTTTCGCACTGTCGGATTCGGCATGGTTAGCCGAAATCTGATATTCCCACTGGCCGTAGCCGGTCAGCATATCGTTAATTTGAGTCGCGCCTTTAAAACCGATACGCACGTAGGTTTTATCGCCATCATTACCGGTATCGTCAGAGAAATAGTGCAGTGCTTTTACGCGGCCGTAAAAATCGAGCTTGTTGCCGTCTTTATTGTAGATTTCTGCTGCCTGTGCTGTCTGCGCAATTAAAAGTGCCGGAATAATAACGGCCAGAAGATTACGTTTCATGATTTACCCTGCTTTATTCGATTGAAAGACGCTTATCATCAGTTGTACTGCTGTTTCACTGTGCCGCCTGTTTGTTTGCAGCGAGGATTTTTTACCTCAGTTATGTGATCTATTTATGACAAAATATTCATTTCCATATCGAACGATTAAAAAAGTTGCGAAAAGTGTGAATTTCTTCCCCGGACAGGTGTCGTGGCGGATCTACAGATAGCGATGCTGCTCCTGATTTTTGCAAGAGCCATGCGTGAGACTTATAGGTTGCGGGAAACCTGCGCTGCGTATCCACAAGGATTGCCGTTGGGCTGGCGCTGATCCTGGGGTAATCACCATCCTGTTTTTATGAACCTTTGATATCAAAAATCCCGATTTTCACCGGCCATGACGGCGAGTAGCTTAAGGCTATCCGTTAAACAGCAGGAGAAAATGATGCAACCTTCCCAACAGGCCGGCCAACAGGCGTTCGGCGATATTGCCCCCAAGCTGGCGCAGCTCAGCGACAGCGTATTATTCGACGATGTGTGGCAGCGGCCGGAGCTTGGCCCGCGCGAACGCAGCCTGATTACCGTCGCCGCGCTGGTGGCGCTGAATCGCGTAGAGCAGTTGCCGTTTCACTTGCAACTGGCGCAACGCAACGGCGTGAACCGCGAGCAACTTGCCGAATTGATCACCCATCTGGCGTTCTATGCCGGCTGGCCGGCGGCGGCTAGCGCCGTGGCGCGCCTGCGTGAATTGGAACAGGAGTAACGTTATGCCTTTCAGCCGCATTGCCTTGCATCAGGGAAAATCAGCGCAATATCTGCAAACCCTGTCCGACAGCCTGCATCAGGCGTTGGTCGACACCTTCAACGTGCCGCCGGCCGACAAATTTCAGGCCATCGATCAATACCGCCCCGGCGAGTTGATTTACGACCGCGATTACCTTGGCGGGCCGCGTTCGGCGGATTATGTGCTGTTTTACATCACCATCGGGCGCCCGCGCGATACCGCCACCAAACAGCGTTTTTATCAACGGCTGGCGGCGCTGCTGGGGGAGAACCTGCAACTGCGTCCGGAAGATGTGATGATCGTCATCACCACCACTCAACTGGATGAGTGGTCGTTCAGTGCTGGCCGTGCCTCAATGATTGAAAGCCAGCCATAACTCGGGCTGACTCGGCCAGCGGTCTGTGGGACAATAGCGCCATCATTTCGTTTAGATATAGAGTTGAATGGCGCTCTCCCCCGCAGTAAAAGATCAGATTGGCCAGTGGTACAAAGCCCTGCAGCAACAAATACCGGATTTTATTTCCCGTGCACCGCAACGGCAGATGATCGCCGAAGTCGCCAAGACGCTGGCCGGCGATTACCCGCGCCATCTGGCGATTGAGGCGCCGACCGGCGTCGGTAAAACGCTGTCGTATTTGATCCCGGGGATCGCCGTGGGCCGCGCGGAGAGCAAACCGCTGGTGGTCAGCACCGCCAACGTGGCGTTGCAGGATCAGATCTACAGCAAAGACTTGCCGCTGCTGAAAAAGATCATCCCCGATCTGAAATTTACCGGTGCCTTTGGCCGTGGGCGCTACGTTTGCCCGCGCAATCTGGCGGCGCTGAGCACCGACGTCAGCGAGCAGGGTGACCTTACGCTGTTCCTCGATGACGAACTGGCGCCGTCCAGCGGCGAAGAGCAGGCGCTGTGCCAAAAGTTGACCAAGGCGCTCAACCGCCATGAGTGGGACGGGCTGCGCGACCATTATCAGCTGTCGATAGACGATCCGCTGTGGGGCAAACTGAGCACCGACAAAGCCAACTGCCTGGGGCGCAACTGCCATTACATCCGCGAATGCCCGTTTTATATCGCCCGCAAAGAGATTGAAACCGCCGACGTGGTGGTGGCCAACCATGCTTTGGTGATGGCGGCGCTGGAAACCGAATCGGTGCTGCCGAACCCGAAAGAGCTGCTGCTGGTGCTGGACGAAGGCCATCATTTGCCGGAGGTGGCGCGCGACGCGCTGGAGATTGACGGCGAAATCACCGCGCTGTCGACCAACCTGCAATTGGATATGATCGTGCGCCACGTCGAACAGTGCATGACGCAATACCGGCCGAAAAACCCGCCGGGGCTGGCAAATGACGAACGATTGAAAAATCACTGCGAAGAGTTGCGTGAGCTGATCCAGATCTTCGAGCATCAGGTCAGCGCCTATCTGCCCACCGACAGCGCTCCCGCCGAACACCGGTTTGAAATGGGCGAGCTGCCGGCGGAGATGGTGGAAACCAGCGCAAGGTTGTTTAAGCTGACCGACGCCTTGCGCGGGGTGGCGGAGTTCATATTGAATGATCTCACCGAACAGACCGGCAAGCACGATATCGTGCGCCTGCACCGTTCGATCATTCAGATGAGCCGCACGCTGGGCTATCTTGAGGCGATGAGCAAACTGTGGCGGCTGGCGGCGCTGGATAAATCCTCCAACGCGCCGATCTCCAAATGGGTCACGCGCGACCTGCGCGATAACGTGACGCACCTGTATCTGCACTGCGTTGGCATTCGCGTCAGCGATCAGTTGGAAAAGTTGCTGTGGCGCAAAGTGCCGCACGTGGTGATCACCTCGGCGACGCTGCGTTCGCTAAACAGCTTTGCGCGCCTGCAAGAAATGAGCGGGCTGAGCGAAAAGGCCGGTGACCGCTTCGAAACCCTGTCCTCGCCGTTCAATCACGTTGAACAGGGCAAAATTGTCATTCCGAACATGCGCTTTGAACCGGCGATAGCCAACGAAGCGGAACACCTGGAAGAAATGGCGCGTTTCTTTCGCGCCGAGCAGGCCAGCGGCAAACACAAGGGCATGCTGATCCTGTTCAGCAGCCACCGGGCGATGCAAACCTTCCTCAGCTACGTTACCGATCTGCGCCTGATGTTGCTGGTGCAGGGGGATCAGCCGCGCTACCGGCTGGTTGAAGAACACCGTAAACGGGTTGAAAAGGGCACGGCCAGCGTGTTGATTGGCCTGCAGTCATTTGCCGAAGGGCTGGATCTGAAAGGTGAACTGCTGACCCAGGTACATATCCACAAAATCGCGTTCCCGCCGATCGACAGCCCGGTGATCCTCACCGAGGGCGAGTGGCTAAAATCGCTCAAACGTTATCCGTTTGAAGTGCAGAGCCTGCCCAGCGCTTCGTTCAACCTGATCCAACAGGTTGGCCGGTTGATTCGCAGCAATGAGTGCCACGGAGAGATCGTGATCTACGATCGCCGTCTGCTGACCAAAAGCTACGGGTCGCGGCTGCTGGCGGCGTTGCCGGTGTTTCCGATTGAGCAGCGCGAGGTGCCGGAAGCGGACAAGGCCCACAAGGCTGCGCTCAAGTCTGCCGCTGAAGCGGAGAAAAAAGACAAAAAGCGCAAGAACCCGTTTACCCGCCGACGCACGCGTTAATCAAAGCAGCGGCGGCAGGCGGCGTTTCACCGGCGTGGTTTTGACGATCGAGGTGTTGCTCTGCGCCCGCTCGGCCAGCTTGTCGAGGATATGGTCGAGCTGCTCCATCGAATGCGCCACCAGGCGCACGATAAAGCAGTCCTCGCCCGTCACCTTGTCGCACTCGATCACTTCGGGGATCTCCTGAATCATCTGCTCGACCTTTTTCAGCATGCCCGGCAGCGGCTTGATGCGCACCAGCGACTGAAAAGCGTAACCCAGCGCCTGCAGATTGACGTTCAGGGTGTAGCCCTGGATCACGCCGCTTTCCTCCAGCCGCCGCAGCCGCTCTGAGGTGCTGGGCGACGACAGCCCAGCCCTGGCGCTCAGGGTTTTCAGCGACGCTCGCGCGTCCTCCGCCAGAATGGTCAGGATCTGGCGATCGATATCATCCATAAGCTCTCCATTAGGTATTTTGTTTATTACACCTGCGATAAAAAGGCAGTTAAGCATATTGGCCTTTTTTATGCGATGGAAACCTGTGCGGAAAAACCTCAAGCTAAGGGCATAGGCTTAACCTTGAGGAAATAACCATGAACGCAGAGATAAAGCGCGGTTCGCTGGAGATGATCGCCGCGATGCTGATTTCCGGCACCATTGGCTGGTTTGTACTGATGTCCGGCCAGCCGGTGATCAATGTGGTGTTCTGGCGCTGTGCGGTGGGCGCGCTGGTGTTGCTGGCTATCTGCGGAGCGCTGGGGCAACTGCGGCGCGATTGCCTGACGCGCGCCACTTTGTTGCTGGCGATTGCCGGCGGCGTGGCGCTGGTGATCAACTGGCTGCTGCTGTTTGCTGCCTACTCTTATGCGTCCATATCCATTGCCACCGCGGTGTACAACACCCAGCCGTTTATGTTGGTCGCGTTGGGAGCGCTGTTTCTCGGTGAGAAACTCACCGCCCGCAAGCTGCTGTGGCTGGCGTTGGCGTTTGTCGGCATGATGCTGGTGGTGCTGGCTCAGCCCAAACAGGCGGGGGATCAGAGCAACTACCTGATGGGTATTTTGCTGTCGCTCGGTGCGGCATTTTTCTATGCGCTGATGGCTCTGGCGGCCAAACGGCTGAAAGGCACGCCGCCGCATCTGATCGCACTGATTCAGGTGACGGTCGGCGTGGCAATGCTGTTGCCGCTGGTGGATTTCCACGCGCCGGCGACTGCCGGGCAATGGGGCATGCTGGCCACGCTTGGCGTGCTGCATACCGGGTTGATGTATGTGCTGCTGTACGGCGCGATCCAAAAACTGCCGACCAACCTGATCGGATCGCTGTCGTTTATTTATCCGATCGCCGCCATGCTGGTGGACCGGCTGGCGTTCGGTCATCGGCTGGTCGCGCTGCAGTTTGCCGGCGCCGTCATTATCTTGTTGGCGGCAGCGGGCATGAACCTGCTGGGAGAGCGCAAGGTGACATTAGCGGTTACGCCAGGCGGCAAGCAGGCATCCGAACAGTGACAACGTCAGTAATAACAGCATCACCGCCCGGTAGCCGTAGGCCGGGTAAATCAACGCAGCCAGTGCCAGACCCACCGCGCCGCCCAGGTTGTGCAGCGTCCAGGTGATGCCCAGCGCGCCGCCGCTTTGCGCTTCGCTGACGGTGCCGAGCGTCGCCATCACCAGCGGGCCTAGGATGCAACCCCAACCCAGCCCCATCAGAGCGAAGGCGCTGAGGATCAGCGGCAACGGGCTGGTGGCGGTAAACAGACTTTGCAGCGCGGCGGAGGCGGCCAGCGCCGCAAAACCGAGGATCAACGCCGGTCGTGGGCCGGATTTATCCACCCATCGACCCACCCAGGGCGAGATGAGTGCCATCACTGCCGTGGTGGGCAACAGCAACAAACCCAGTATTGCGCCCCCGTAGTGGCGGGTACTTTCCAGATAGATTGGCATCAGGAAAAATGCGGCGCAGTAGAAGAAGGCCAGCAGCGCGCTCAGCAGGCAGACGCGCAGTAAGGCTGGGTTTCGCAGCAATTCCAGCGGCACCAGCGGTGAACGCGCCCGACGCTCGACCGGCAACAACAGGCCCAGCGCGGCTACCGCCAACGCGGCTGTCAGCAGGGTCTTGGCATTCAGCCAACCCCACTGGCCGCCCTGGCTGATGGCCAGCAACAGCCCGGCGATGCCGACGATCAACAGCAACAGACCGGGAATATCCAGCCGCGCGCCTTGCTGTGCGCGTGACTCCCGCACCGTTCCCAGACAGAACGCGAAACTCAGCGCGATCAACGGCACGTTCAACAGAAACACCCAGCGCCAGCCCAGCGAGCCGACCAACAGGCCACCGGCAACCGGGCCGATCGCCAGGCCCAGTCCATTCACCGCCAGTAAAATACCGATGGCGCGACCGCGCTGCTGCGGCGGCCAGGCATCGGCGACAATCGAGGTGGTGGCGGTGTACAACACGGCGCAGGCCGCACCCTGTACGAAGCGCCAGACATTGAGCAGCTCAATGCTGCCCGCCAGCCCGGCGCCCAGCGACGCGCCGGCGAACACCAGCATCCCGCTGTACAGCACTCGACGGCGCCCGTACAAATCTGCCAGCCGCCCTGCGCTGACCATAAAGGCGCACAGCGCCATCACGAACAGCGCCATTACCCACTGTACGCGGCTCAGGCTGGCCGCCAGTTCGCGCTGAATGGCCGGGATTGTGGTATTGACGATGGTGAAATCGATACAGCCCAAAAAGCTGGCGATGCTGATGCCGATCAGCAATCGCCACAGGCGGGGGGTGCCGGTTTCGGTCAGAACTTCGCTGTGTTCGCTCATGGATTTTCCTCGGCTGAAAATAATGCGTTCAGTTTACTCAGTGCAGAGAGTAGCCAGTGGCGGCGTTTAATCGTTTAATAAGCGAATTAATATCGCCAATAGGGCAGCCACATGATCTCCAGCGAACGATTACATGCGATCCGCGCCTTTGTGCAGGCCGTTCAGGCCGGCGGTTTTAGCCGCGCGGCGGAACAGCTCGGGCTTTCCCGTTCAACCGTGGGTAAAGCTGTGGCGCGATTGGAGCAGCGGTTGCAGGTGCGATTGTTTCAGCGCACCACGCGCAGTTTGTCGCTGACTGATGAAGGGCAGCTGTTTTATGACGACTGTCTTAAAGCGCTGGCGGCGCTGGAAGCGGCGGAAAGCCAACTGGCAGCCCGCGCCCGCACGCCGGAAGGACGGTTGCGGGTATCGCTGCCGGTGCTGTTCGGCCAAAAATGGGTGTTGCCGCCGCTGTTGGCGCTGACGGGCCGCTACCCGCAGTTGCATCTCGAAGCGCTGTTTTCCAACCGTGCGTCAGATCTGGCGGAAGAGGGCATCGATCTGGCCGTGCGCATTGGCTCCCCCGGCGATGCGGCGGCCATCACTGCGCGCCAGTTGGGGGAGCAGAAGCAGATACTTTGCGCCGCACCGGCCTATCTGGCGCGGCAGGGGGAGCCTGGTGCCGTGGCTGAGCTGTTGCAGCATCAGGCGATCGGCATGCTGCGTGACGGGCGTAGCCAGCCCTGGCAACTGCTGGACCCACAGGGGAAAACTCAGCGGCTGCAACCGCCGGCCCGCCTGCGGTTGGGGAATATGGAGGCGGTGCTGAGTGCCGCCTGCGCCGGGCACGGCATTGCCATGTTACCGCGCTGGCTGGCGCACGACGCGTTGATGGCGGGAACGCTGCGGGAAATCCTGCCAGGCAGCTGTGGGCCGGGGCTGGCGATTAACGTCGTCTGGCTGAAGGGGACCGCGATGCCGCTACGGGTGCGGGTGGCGATCGACGCTCTGTTGGCGGCCTTCCTGCCCAAAGCTCCGTGGCAATGATTTGGCGCTGGTAAACGCCGATGGCGTGGCTATGATAAAGCTTCGCTCCCGCCACGTTCAGCTCAGGTGATTTATGGTTGATGCTTCCACGCTTTCATTGTTTTCCGGCGCCTGTCTGGCGTTAGCGCTAACTCCAGGCCCGGATATGCTGCTAATCGCTTCGCGCAGCGTCAGCCAGGGGCGTCGCGCCGGTTTCGCGTCACTGACGGGGATCCAGCTCGGCACTTACTGCCACGCGTTGGCGGCGGCGTTGGGCCTGTCGCAGCTGTTTGTCGCGGTGCCGCTGGCCTATGATGCGGTGAGAATGTTGGGTGCAGCTTATTTGCTGTATCTGGCGTGGAAAACGCTGCGATCAGGCAGCAGTTTACAGGCATCTTCCGGATTAGCCGCTGTGCCGATAGTGCGAATTTTCCGCCAGGGGCTGTTCACCAACCTACTCAATCCGAAAATGGCGCTGTTCGTTCTGGCACTGTTCCCGCAGTTTCTCGACCCGCATGCCGGTTCAGTGGTGGTGCAGATGCTGCTGCTGGCGACGGTACTGAATCTGGTGGGCCTGCTGATAAACGGCGGAGTGATCCTGGCGGTCAGCAGCATGAAAAGCCGTTTTGTCGGCCGCCGTTTCAGCGCGCGTTGGCCGAACTATCTGCTCAGCGGCGTGTTCGCCGGGTTGGCCTGCAAGCTGATTTTTGACGGCCGCAAATAGCTTCACGCCTGCAACAACGCCTCAAACGCCACGCTGGCCGGGCATTGCGCCAGCGCGCTGTACATCACCAGCCGCAAATGATTTTCCTCATCGACAATAAACGACGCGTGCTCAAAGGTCACCTGACCGGCCCCCGGCACGTTGAAGGTGCGTTGCCCCTGGCAACGACCGTGAATGTCATGCTGTTGCCACAGCTGGCGGAACTGCGGCGATACCTGCTCCAGTGCCTGTATCCGTTGCTGCATGGTGGCGTCATCTGGTGCGCGGGCATAGTCGCGGCGAAAGCTGGCGAGGATTTGCGGCGCCTGTGCCTGCCACTCCACCAGCCGTTGGTTGAGCTGCGGATCGGCGAACAGCATCCACAGCATGTTGCGCTGCTCCGCCGGGCGATCGCCGATGGCGAACAGCCTTTCCGCCGCCGGATTCCAGGCGATGATGTCCCAACTCAGGTTCATCACGTAAGCCGGGCGCAACTGCAGGTCGTCCAGCAGGCGGCGCACCAGCGGTGAAACCTGGCACCACTGATGGCCGACCGGTACCGGCGGGCGCTGATGCGCCAGCAAAAACAGATGGTATCGTGCGGTCGCATCCAACTTTAACACCCGCGCCAGATTCTCCAGAAAATCCACCGAAGCGTTGATTTCCCGCCCTTGTTCCAGCCAGGTGTACCAGGTGAGACCCACGCCCGCCAACGCCGCAACCTCTTCGCGCCGCAGCCCCGGCGTACGGCGTCGGTTACCGCTCGGCAAGCCGACAGCCTGCGGCGACAGTTTCTCGCGCTTCTGACGCAGAAAGTCCGCCAGATCCTGACGGGTTCGATTGAGGGTACGTGGCGGCATACGGCTGTCCTGTTGTTTTCAGTAATAGTATAAATGGCTATATAGTAACAGTTTAAGACATGTTCCATACTGCCGCCATCGCAATCTCGGAGGTGTTATGGAACAGACATTATCTTGCGGCGATCGGGGCTTGCCTGGGTTGCCGGTGTTGCTGTTGGGCGGATTCGTGACGGTGTTTGACCTGTTTGTCGTGAACGTGGCGGCGCCGGTTGTCCAGCAGCAGTTCGCCGCCGATTTTGCCGGTGTGGGGCTGATTATCGCCGGCTATGAGCTGGCTTTCGGCGTGTTGTTGATAGCCGGCGGGCGTTTGGGCGATCGCTTTGGCCGTTGCCGGATGTTCAGCCTGGGCATGCTGGGCTTTACCCTGACTTCGGCGCTGTGCGGCATGGCTACGTCGCTTGGCATGCTGATCGCGGCGCGTTTCCTGCAAGGGGCGGCGGCGGCGCTGTTGTTCCCGCAGATTTATGCGCTGCTGCGCGTATTGTACGGCCCGCAACAGCGGCGGCGCGCCTTTGCCTGGCTGGGTATGACGCTGGGGCTGGCGGCGATTTTCGGCCAGATCCTCGGCGGGTTCATTATTGAGGCCGATATTTTCGGCAGCGGTTGGCGCATGATTTTTTTGATCAACCTGCCGATTGGCGCGCTGGCTTTGCTGGCGGCGCGGCGTATCCCCGAATCGCGCCTCGAGCAGGCGCAGCGACTGGATGGCGTTGGCCTGCTGCTGGCCGCTGCGGGATTGTTGTTGCTGTTAGTGCCGTTGCTGGAAGGGCCATCGCGCGGCTGGCCCTGGTGGGTGTGGCCCGCGCTGGCAATGGCGGTGCTGTTACTCTGGGTTTTTGTGCGCTGGGAGCGCCGGTTGGCGCTGCATACCGGAGATGCGGTGCTCGATCCTGCGTTGTTCCGGCAGGGAAGCTTTGGCCCTGGGGTCGCGGTGGTGCTGGCGATTTACTCTACCGCCTCCTCGTTCTTCTTGTGCTTTGCGCTGCTGTTGCAGGCGGGGATTGGCCTGACGCCGTTTCAGGCGGGCAGCCTGTTCGCGCCCGCCAGTGCGGCCTTTATGCTGGCCTCGTTTCTGGCGCCAAGGCTGGTGCAACGCTGGGGCAACGGCGTTTTAGCCGGTGGCGTGGCCGTCTACGCCGCCGGGATGGCGTGGCTGGTGGCGCAGGTGCTGTGGGGCACGGCGCTGGCGGATCCACTCTGGCTGCTGCCGGGGTTGGTGATCCTGGGATTTGGACAGGCATTGAGCATGACGCCGCTGCTTAATCTGGTGCTCGGGCTGGCAAAGGAGCAGCAGGCGGGCATGGCCGCCGGAGTGATTTCCACCGTGCAGCAGGTGGGCGGCGCACTGGGCATCGCCGCCAGCGGTGCATTTTTTGTCCCGCTGTTGGCTGCGGGCGGCGGAGCGGATCGCTATGGGCAGGCATTTGCCGGCGCCATGATCTACAACCTGTCGGCGATGGGGGGGGCCTTTGTGCTGCTGAAGTGGATCATCCAACAACAGCGTAAACTGGCTCTTTAGCAAACCGCCGTCGGGTGTTATTGCTGGTGGCTTCTACCCGACGTCAAAGGAGCCAAACGCATGTATCAACCCGCCTCATTCCGTGAAGATGACCTGGAAGCCCAAATTGCGCTGGTGCGCGCCAACCCGCTGGGCATGTTGATCAGCCAGGGTGAGCAAGGGCTGGTGGCGGATCCGCTGCCGTTTTTGATTGATGCCGACGAGCAGGGAAATATCTGCTTGCGGGCGCACCTGTCACGCGCCAATCGCCACTGGCAAGGGTTACAGGCGGTGCAGGAATGCCTGGTGGTGTTTCAGGGCGTTGATGGCTATATCTCGCCGGGCTGGTACGAAACCAAACGCCAGACCGGCAAGGCGGTGCCGACCTGGAATTACAGCCTGGTGCAGCTATACGGCGTACCGACGGTAACCGAGGATGCGGGCTGGTTGCGCCGGCAACTGGAAGGGTTAACGGCGTTGCAGGAAGGGCGGCAGCCTGAACCGTGGCGGATTGACGATGCCCCGGCGAACTATATCGCCGCGCAGATCAAGGGCATTGTCGGTATCGAAATCGCCGTGACCCGGCGCGAGGGCAAATGGAAGATGAACCAGAACCGTAGCCCTGATGATGTCGACGGCGTGATCGCCGGACTGCGCGCGGGTAATGCCGACCAGCAGCGGTTGGCGGATGAGGTTGAGCGGCGGCGTGGATAGGGTATGCTAATCCCAGACTGAATCAGGGGACGTACAGGCGATGGATTACACCAAAATTATCAAAGAAATAGGCCGTGGAAAGAACCACGCGCGCGATCTGGACCGGGAAACCGCCTTCCAGCTTTATCAAAAGATGCTGGCCGACGAGGTGGGTGAACTGGAGTTGGGCGGCATTCTGATCGCCATGCGCATTAAAGGGGAAGCCGAAGAGGAAATGCTGGGCTTTTACCAGGCGATGCAACAGCAGGTGATGCGCCTGCAGGCGCCGCAGGGGCGACCGATGCCGGTGGTGTTGCCCAGTTACAACGGCGCGCGCAAACAGGCTAACTTGACGCCGTTGCTGGCGTTGTTGCTGACGCGCGTTGGCCTGCCGGTGGTGGTACATGGCGTGCTGAATGACAGCACCCGCGTCACCAGTGCGGAAACCTTCCGTGCGCTGGGCCTGCCCTGGTCGCAAGATGCCAGCCATGCCCAGCAACGTCTGGATAACGGCGAAACGGTATTTATCCCGGTCAACGCTTTATCCGCCCCGCTGGACAGGCAGCTTGGCCTGCGCTGGCGCATGGGGGTGCGTAACAGCGCCCATACGCTGGCCAAACTGGCGACGCCCTTTGCCGAACAGGATGTGCTGCGCATTGCCAGCGTGTCGCACCCGGAATATGTCGGCCGCGTGGCATCGTTCTTTCGCCAGATTGGCGCCCGCGGGCTGCTGATGCACGGTACCGAAGGGGAAGCCTACGCCAACCCGCAGCGCTGCCCGCAGATCCATTACATCGTTAACGGTGAGCAGCAGGTGTTGCTGGAGCGGCCGGCACAGGACGAGACGCCGGAGCTGCCGGCAGCGAAGGATGCCGAAACCACCGCGCGCTGGACCGAACGTTGCCTGGCGGGGGATGTGGCCATTCCGCTGGCGATCCAGCGCCAGATTGCCTGCTGTCTGCTGGCCGCCGGTGAAGTTGACAGCCTGGAGCAAGGGTTGGCGCGTTTACGCAGCGCGTAAATCCCTTGGCTATACTGGAACATCACGCATATTGGCCGAAAGGATGGTTATGCAACAGGCTCTCGATTACTTCAATCAATTGAATCAGGACTACCTCGACGTTCATCGCACCAAAGAAGATCTGTTCTGGCAGAACTATATGGGCACGGGCGGTGATGAGGTTTCGACGCGCTTCTCGGCGGCGGAAAGCGCCTACAAGCGCTTTATCGGCGAACCGCGTCGGCTGGCTGAAATTCGCCGGCTGCTGGCCGGGCTGGAGATCCTGCCGCAGGATGCGCAGCGTGATGCGCTGCAACATGGGTTGAACGGCTGGCTGCGTTTCTTTGACTGCAACGCGATTGAAGATGCGCAGGCGCAGACGCTGTTGGATCAGATCATCAGCGCCGAAGCGGACCTTTATACCCGGCGCAAGGCCAACCCGGTCAGCCACCTGAATGCCGCAGGGCAACGGGTGAATGCTTCGCTCGGCGAGCTGTTGACCAATCAGGCCACCAATGAAAACGAAGACTACCGCCGCAGCTCGCAAGACGCGCTGCGCGAGCTGGAACAGTGGCTGCTGCACAACGGCCTGCCGGAGCTGATTAGCCTGCGTAACCGCTTTGCGCGCCAGATGGGTTTTCGCAACTATTTCGACTATAAGGTGAACAAAACCGAGCGTATGACGCCGGAACAGCTGTTCGCCATCCTCGATCGTTTCGAGTTGCAGACCCGGGAGGCCAATTCACGCAGCTTGCAACAGCTGGCGGCGGAGAAAGGCGCGCAGGCGCTGGAACCCTGGAACCTGCGTTTTGCCAGCGCGGGTGACGTGACTCGCCAACTGGATCCCTATTTCCCGTTTGCTCAGTCGCTGGAACGTTGGATCAACAGTTTCAAACGGCTGCACATCGGTTTTCGCGGCGCGCAGATGGATCTCGATCTGCTGGTGCGGCCAGGCAAGTATGAAAACGGTTTTATGCACGGGCCGGTGCCGCCGTTTATCCAGCAGGGTAAATGGCTACCGGCACGGATTAACTTTACCAGTCTGGCGCAGCCGGATCAGGTAGGCAGCGGCGCTCATGGTCTGAACACCCTGTTCCACGAGGGTGGGCACGCCGCGCACTTTGCTAATATTTGTCAGAACGCGCCCTGTTTCTCGCAGGAGTTTCCGCCGACGTCAATGGCCTATGCCGAAACCCAGTCGATGTTCTGCGACAGCCTGCTGGACGATGCCGATTGGCTGAAACGTTATGCGAAGAACGCCGCCGGCGAACCGGTGCCGGATGCACTGATTGAGGCCAGTATCGCTGCGCGCCAACCGATGCGTGCGTTCAACGAACGTCATATCTTGCTGGTGCCTTACTTTGAATGGGCGCTGTACCAGTGGGAGGATGAACAACGCACGCCGGAGGCGATTACCGCGCTGGCGCGCGAGGTAGAAAGCAAAATACTGGGTATCAGCGGCAGCCCGCGCCCGACGCTGGCGATCCCGCATCTGTTGTCGCTGGAGTCAGCCTGCTCTTATCAGGGCTATCTGTTGGCGTTGATGGCGGTTGAGCAGACGCGACAATTCTTCCAGCAGCGCGACGGTTATCTGACCGACAATCCGGCGATTGGCCCGGATCTGGCACGCCACTATTGGCTACCGGGCAACGGCGTCAGCCACGACGATACGCTGCGCAGCCTGACTGGCGAAGGCTTTAACCCGGACTACCTGGCGCAGGCCTGTAACCAGACGGTCGCGCAGGCATGGCAGGAGGCGCAGCAGACCATTGCCGATGCTGCCGCCCGGCCACAGCCGGCGGCGGATTTCGACCTGGCGGCGCATATCCGGGTGGTGGATGGCGATGAAGTGCTGGCGGATAACGCCGGGGGCGACGATCGCATGTGTCGTGATTTCGCTGCGGCGATTAACGCCCGTCTGGCCTGAAAACGCATAGCAAAAAGCCCGCCGATAGCGCGTATCGGCGGGCTTTTTTTATCTGAAACAAATGCTTAGTTGTAGATGACCGCAGTGGCATGCATCAGGTTATTACCGCTGGTAGAGGTAATGGTAAAGGCTTTGGCACCGGCCGCGTCGGCTTTGGTCGCCAACTGAGCTTTCAGGGTGCTCAGGTCGGTAGCGCCGCTGGCGGTGATCACGCCGGCTTTTTCGAACTGGGCGGCGTCTTGTGCGCTGACGTGTTCAGCGGCAAAAGAAGTGAAAGATACGCTAGCCAGAACGATAGCAGCAGCAAAAGTTTTGATGTTTTTCATGAGGGTCATTCCTGTCAAGTTTGTAAGGGAGAAAGGGGCTTCCTTTCGATAGAGTGATTATTGCGCAGTGACAGGTAGGATGAAATCGGAGAGTATTGATAATCTTTTTCAGATTTTTTGATCATCAATTCCCCCGTTCTCCTGAGGGAGAAAGGGGGGCTCGTTCAGCGCTTTAGGGCATCCGGGCGCTGCAGATCGAAACGGTGTTGTTCCGAAATGCCATAGTAGGCGCTCGGCCCGCCGGCGCGCAGGATAGGTTCGGCTGCGGCAGTTTGATAAACGCCATGCTCGTCCAGCAACGCGGGGTCGAGATGCACCGCGACCACTTCGCCCAGCACCAGCCAGGTTTCCACCTTCTCGCCGGCGGCGCTTTGCAACTGAATGCACTGTGTCAGGCGGCATTCGAAGTTAACCGGGCTTTCCGCTACGCGATCGGCCTTCACTCGTCGGCCGGGCAGCGGCGTCACGCCGACAAAGGCAAATTCATCTTCGCCGCGCGCCAGGCTGGCGGAACTGTTGTTCATGGCTTCGGCGAGCGGGCGTGTCGCCAGGTTCCAGACAAACTCTCCGGTTTCCACGATATTCGCCACGCTGTCTTTCCAGCCGGTGCTGGCAAAGCCGATGATGGGTGGGCGGTAGTTGAAACAGTTAAAGAAGCTGTAAGGTGCCAAATTGCGCTGGCCGTTGGCGCTGACCGAGGAGATCCAACCGATAGGGCGGGGGCCGACGATGGCGTTCAGCGGATCGTGCGGCAGACCGTGGCCTGCTGCGGGTTCATAGTAATAACGGGACTCACTGCTCATAAACGACCTGGTGTGGATAAACCGAGCTTTTATTTTGACGGGTTTCTCGTCGGCTGCAAGTTTGACGTCGCTTTATGGTATCTTACGCGCCAGAAATACCTTTAAAGAGAGCCCGTCACGGTGGAAAAAAAGAAAACCTTCCCGCAGCAGAAAAGCGGCCTGCACCCGCGTAACCGTCATCGCTCACGCTATGATTTTCCGGCGCTGATCGCCAGTTGCCCGGCGTTGGAGCCGTTCGTCAAACCGAATGCCTGGGGCGATATCTCGGTGGACTTCGCCGATCCGGCGGCGGTTAAAATGCTCAACCGTGCCTTGCTGCAACATTTTTATGGTATCGAACATTGGGATATTCCCGCCGACTACCTTTGCCCGCCGATCCCTGGCCGAGCTGATTATCTGCACCATCTGGCGGACCTGCTGGCTACCAGCAACGGCGGTGAGATCCCGCGCGGTAAAGGCGTGGCTATTCTCGACGTGGGCATTGGCGCCAACTGCATTTATCCGATCGTCGGCCTGCGCGAGTACGGTTGGCGGTTTACCGGTTCGGAGATCGACCCGGTCTCGCTCAATTCGGCCAAGATGATCGTAGAGATGAACCCGACGCTGAGAAACAGCGTGCGTCTGCGTTTGCAAAAACAGCCGGAATTTATCCTTAACGGCATTATCGGCGTGGCGGAGAAGTTTGACGCTACGCTGTGTAACCCGCCGTTCCACGGTTCAGAACAGGAAGCGCGCGCCAGTACCCGCCTTAAACTGCACAAGCTGGGCAAAGGCGAAGTGGCCGACAAGCCGATACAGAACTTCGGCGGCAAGAATAACGAACTGTGGTGTGAAGGCGGCGAAGAAGCCTTCGTACGCAAGATGGTTGAGGAGAGCGTCGGCAAGGCACAGAACTGCCTGTGGTTTACCTCGCTTATCTCCAAAAATACGACTCTGCCAAGCATTTACCACGCGCTGAAGCTGGCGGGTGCGGTGGAAGTGCGCACCATCGAGATGGCGCAGGGGCAAAAGATCAGCCGTTTCGTGGCCTGGACCTTCCATGACGCCGAGCAGCAAGCTGCCTGGGCGGCAGAACGCTGGCGTTGATTCCTCAGGCGCTGGTCAGCTAACCGGCGCCAATAAAACTTCACATTTTCCTTCCAATTCTGCTGCCGCAGCTCGTGTGCTCACGGGGGATCAATTACGCCAAGTGGCGACGCATTGATCGCTTTCTAAGAAAAAAATCGTTGGAAACGGCGGGCGCAGAACGCGCCCGCCGCTAAGCAGGGTAAATCAGGAGACGTGCTGCAGGAACTCTTGCAGACGCGGGCTTGGTGGCGAGTTGATCAGATCGTGCGGGTTGCCGTCTTCGGCTATACGGCCCTTGTCGATGAAGATCAGACGCGACGCCACTTTTTCGGCAAAGCCGACTTCGTGGGTCACGATCACCATGGTCATGCCTTCTTCAGCCAGATCTTGCATAACCTTCAGCACTTCGTGACGAAGTTCCGGGTCAAGCGCCGAGGTGGGTTCGTCGAACAGCATCATTTTCGGTTTTACCGCCAGCGCACGGGCGATAGCCACACGCTGCTGCTGGCCGCCGGACAGTTCGGAAGGGTAGTGATGCGCGCGTTCCGCCAGGCCCACTTTGGCCAACAGCTCACGCGCCAGTTTTTCCGCTTCCGACTTTTTCAGACCGCGTACGCGGATCGGGCCAAAAGCGACGTTTTCCAGCGCCGTCAGGTGCGGGAACAGGTAAAACTGTTGGAACACCATGCCGGCTTCCTGACGGATCAGGCGATCGTCGACCTTGGGATCGTTGGCTTTCAGACCATCGACGAACAGATCGCCGCTGGTGATCTCTTCCAGTTTGTTGATGCAACGCAGCAGCGTGGACTTGCCGGAGCCGGAAGGCCCGATAATCACCACCACTTCACCCTGGTTAATTTTCAGGTCGATATTGTGCAGCACTTGGGTTTGGCCAAAATGCTTGGAGACGTTTTTAAATTCAATCACAGGATTTTCATCCTTCTTTCCAGACGACGCAGAACGAAGCTCAGCACCAGGGTGATGATCAGATAGATAACTGCTACGGCGCTCCAGATTTCCAGCGCACGGAAGTTACCGGCAATAATTTCCTGGCCCTGACGGGTCAGTTCCGCCACGCCGATCACGATGAACAGCGACGTGTCTTTAATGCTGATGATCCACTGGTTACCCAGCGGTGGCAGCATGCGGCGCAGCGCCAGCGGCATAATGACGTAGCGGATGGTTTCACGGCGCGACAGACCCAACGCCAGGCCCGCCTCGCGGAATCCGTTGTGGATCGACAACACCGCACCACGAGTAATTTCCGCAATGTAGGCGCCGGAGTTGATCATGATGGTGACCACCGCCGCGCTAAACGGATCTATGCGCAAATCGCTGAACGCCATTGGCAGGGCGAAGTAGATAAACATCACCTGCACCACGATCGGCGTACCGCGGATCACTTCAATGAACACCAGGGCGGCGTGGTTGGCAAGCCAACCGCCGTAGGTACGGGCAAAGCCGGCGACAAGGCCGATGATCAGGCCGCCAATCAGACCGAGGACCGAAATCCACAGGGTCATTTTGGCGCCTTCTAACAAAATGGGGATGGCGGGCCAGATGGCGCTCCAGTCGAACTGCATGGTGTTTTCTCCCGATGATCCCAACGCTGGGAATCAGATACAACAAAGCGCAGGGGCTAAGGCACAACCCCCGTGCTCAAGTTAAACAGTGGCTGACTTCACCCGTTATTTAGGCTCAGTACCGAACCATTTTTTGTAGATTTCGTTGTAGGTGCCGTTGTCGCGCAGCGTTTTCAGCGCGCCGTTCACCTTCACGCGCAGCTCGTCGCTGCCTTTCGGGAAGGCGATGCCGTATTGCTGGGCTTCCAGTGATTCACCGACGGTTTTGAACTTGCCTGCGCCTGCGGTTTTAATGAAGTACAGGATATTTGGCGTGTCGTGCAGTACCGCGTCAGCGCGCTTGGTGCCCAGTTCCATATAGGCGTTATCGATGTTCGGGAACTGACGCAGATCTTTGGTTTTGATGTTCTGCTTGGCGTAATCCACCGAGCCGGTGCCGCTCTTCACCGCCACCACTTTACCGTCCAGATCCTTCACGCTTTTTACGCTATCGTCGTTGGCATTCACCATCACCAACAGACCGCTTTTGTAGTAACCGTCGGAAAACTCGATGGCTTTTTTACGTTCTTCGGTGATGGTGATACCCGCCAGCGCCAAATCGATGTTTTTAGTTTGCAACGCCGGAATGATGCCGCTGAAATCCATAGGTTTCAGGGTGTAATCCAGTTTCAGCTCTTTAGCGATCGCGGCCCACAGGTCGATATCGAAGCCAACGTATTTGTCGCCTTGCTTGAATTCAAAGGGAACGAATGCGGTATCGGTTGCGACGACCAGTTTGTCTGCTGCGTGGGAGCTTACGGCAAAAGCCAGCGAAAGTGCGGCCAGGGAGACTTTGAAAATTGACTTCATGTGAGGAATTTCCTGTACAGGTTGCGGATTACCCATTTTTTATATTGCAGTTGGTGCCATGAAAAAATCGTGCCATGTTTGCAACTACTATAAAAACAAAGAGTTGTGATGCAATGTTGTGCTTTGAAGGCGTATTATTATTGTTGTGCACCAAACTGAGGCCCCAAAATGGTGCTTTGGGTCTCGTGTTGGTGCATTGGCCTATCATTAACCAAATAATGGGGGGGAAACAACCGATAGTTAACAGTTTCGCTTCAATATTGATAACTAACTCTAACTTTTATGATGCATCGTTGTTGCATATGGTGCAGGAATGTTCGATAAGTACGGGAAATGGTCGCAGAACCCGGCGCCCTTAACCAGTAATGTTCTTAACGCAACTGGCTGTCTTTGCTCCCGCGTCGGTTATATAAGCCGCTGTCTGTCTGTTTTTTGTCCAGTTCGGTTTGGCAGGCCAAACAATAACGCACGCCTTTTAACGCTTGCCGGCGCGCCAGCGGAATTTCTTCGCCGCACTCCTGACAATAATGCTCGCTTTCACCTTGACCCAGCGCTTGCCGTGCACGCTGTACAGCGTCATCAACGGTGGAGTCGATCTGATCCTGTACGGCGCCATCCGCCGCCCATCCGTTTGCCATGGTGACCTCACTTCGGTGTCTTCGCCGTATTCCTCTGTACGTAACGCGGCCAATCGCTGTCTGATTAAGTCTACTATGGGCGTTTTTTTGAGCAATTCAAGCGGCGTAAAAAGAAAAACAGGCCGGGATAAAGCCCGCAGCCTGTTTAAACCCCGCGATGCGGGGTGGGGGATAGCCCTTACCTGGGTTTATTCAATATTGGATTCGATAAACCACAGGAATTTGTCCAGATCGCGTGATGCCGCAGTGAACATATCGGCAGTATCTTCATCTTCCACTTCGGAGATGGCCTTGCGAATATCGTTCGCCACTGCGCCATAACGATCCGCCAGCGCTTTCAGATGCTCCTGCACGCTGTGGATGTTGGTTGGATAACTTTTCAGCGGCGTTTTATCGTTCACCACCTGCACGGTACCCAGCGCCACGCCGCCCAGCTGCACGACGCGCTCGGCAAAAGTATCCTGATGATCGGTGATCGCGGTGCGGAACCCGTCCAGCATTTCATGAACGGCGATAAAGTTGGCGCCACGCATGTTCCAGTGCGCCTGTTTGGTGATCAACGACAGGTCAATAAACTGCACTACCTGATGGTTCAGGGCTTTGATCGCGGCCAGCTTCGTTTTTTCGTCCATGTCATTACGGGTGTAAAGCAGATCAGAAGATTTCGTTTTCACCAGTTTAGCGGTACTCATATCAGATATCCTCTTTGTGGGTCGTTGTCCTATTTTTTGTCACGGGGATAATTATAGCAGCCATATTCATTCTTGCAGCGTGAAAATGGCTATTGGATAAATAGGCAATAACGAATGGGAATTTCTAATTAAAAAATGCAGTGCAATAACTTTGGTTTTTTTCTATTAATTGTATGATTTTTAATGGTTTTATTATTTAATGTTCAAAGGGTTTTAACGATTTCAGATAATAATAAAAACGCGGAGACACTTCTCATAATAATTTAATTGTTAAGCAGGATATATTTTGAGGGGGCGATTACCGTGTCGTTGTGTTAATTGGCTGTTAATTCAGGTTGATAGCCTGATAATGGAACGTATAGAATATCTACTCCTCATTTTTATCGCCTGCGAACCTATGAAAATTAACGTGGTTGGAACCAGCGGCAGTGGTAAAAGCACGGTGGCGCGCCAGCTGGCGGGAAAATTTGCTGTGCCTTATATTGAGCTGGATAAGTTGTTTTGGCGGCAGGACTGGCAAGGCACGCCGGATGACGAGTTTTTGGCCCGTCTCGCACAGGTGTTGGGCGATGCGGACAGCGGCTGGGTGCTGGACGGCAATTATACACGAACCAAGCCGATCAAGTGGCGTGAGGTCGATTGGGTCGTATGGGTGGACTACGGGTTCTGCCGCACGCTGTTTCAGGCTGTGCGCCGTGCAGCTACGCGAGCCTGGGCTCGCACTGAATTGTGGCCCGGCACCGGCAACCGCGAGAGCTTTCGCCGTTCTTTTTTCAGTCGCGATTCGATAATTCTGTGGACCCTCAAAACCTACCGTAAAAACCGGGCCAGCTACCTTGATGATATGAATAACGCCCGGTATGGACATATCCGCTTTATTCGGCTGCGTTCACCCGGGCAGACCCTGACGTTTATTCGTTCTTTACCTCAGGGATAATCGGCGACAGCAGCAGGCTGTAATGCACCCTCACCACGGCTTTCTTGATAACCGTTGGGGCATTCAACTGGCATCCGGGTTGATGCGGCTCATAGGGCAAGAAGATGGCGTACATGCCGGGAAACATCTGCAGCGTCTGGCGATGGCGGATGATATCCAACAGTTGCAGATCCCGCGTTTCGTCATAGGGGTGTTCGCTTTGCCAATCGCCCGGCAACCCGTAATCAATGCGTTCCTCGCCGCTGATTAACAGATGAATAGCGGCATATTCCTGATGCAGTTCGGCGCGATTGGCCTGCGCCGGCCCGGTTGTCAGCGTCATTACCTCCATAAAGAGCTTCTCGCCGTCGATTTCATGCCGCCCCAGCGCCAGCTCGGGCAGATCGTATTGACGCAGAGCAGTAAGGGCCTTAATCAGTACTGACGACATTCCACGGCCGTAGCGTGGGTTAAAGAGAGTGTTATAAATCACTTTGGTTCTCCATGTGATCAACCCTGCCGGGTTGGGTTCCATAAAAGCGTTGGTTGTTTCGGGAAAAGTATGCCCGTTTGTCGGTACGAAAACAGTTAACCCGCCAGCATTCCGCTTTAGCCATGCGGGCGTATCAGATTATCAAGACAGTTTTTCGATTTGCGGTTTGGATTTGATGGTCAGAGTCGAGCCCATCGATGCCGCGATAATCGCTGCCAGAGCCAGCCATTGCACCAGTGTCAGGTGCTCATTAAGGAACAGCATGCCCGAAAGCGCCGCCATTGCCGGTTCCAGGCTCATCAGAGTGCCGAAGGTACGCGCCGGGATTTTGGGCAGCGCGATGATCTCCAGTGAATAAGGGAGCGCGGTCGACAGGATCGCTACCGCCAACGCGGTGGGCAGAATATCGACATTAAGCAATACGCTGCCGGCTTGCCAGGCGCCAATCGGGCAGAACACCAAAGCGGCTATCAGTGAACCGACTGCCACCGTTCCCGGCCCGTGATCGCCGCCGGCCTTCTGGCCAAAAATAATATAGACCGCCCAGCAGGCACCCGCGCCCAGCGCACAGGCTGCACCGAAGGGATCGATACTGCCCATGTCATGGCCCAGTGGCAACAGGAACCACAATCCGACCAGTGCCAGCGACACCCATAAAAAGTCTATCGCACGGCGTGAGGAAAACATGGCGACCGCCAGCGGGCCGGTGAACTCCAGTGCCACGGCGATGCCGAGCGGCAGGGTACGCAGCGAAAGGTAGAACAGGTAATTCATGGCGCCCAACGCCAGGCCGTAGACCAGCAGCGGCAGGCGGCTGCCGGCGGCGAAACGCATGCGCCACGGACGGAAGATAATAAACAGAATCAGCGTGCCGATGCTCAGACGCAGCGTGGTGATCCCTTCCGCGCCGACCAGCGGAAACAAGCTTTTGGCCAGCGAGGCACCGCCCTGGATCGATACCATGGCGATGATTAACAAACAGATGGGCAGCAGCGCGGAAGGCGCTTTAGCGGGTGTAGACGCAGACATCCTTATGAGCCTTTTGTTCGCCTTCCACAGCCTTGGGAAGACAGTCGAAATTTGGATGAGGGCAGTGTAAATGAAATGGGGTAAATGTGTCTGCGAAAAGCGTACGAAACGGTAAAAGCTACCGCCTTCAGACGCAAAACAAGCGCATGTGGTCAAAAAGTGCGCATTTATTTCGGAATTGTCTGGATATTAAATAGGTGATTCTTGTCACACAAACGAGTAGAATGCGGCTCGAAAATAGAGCGAAAAGAAGTAGATACACTGTTCTTGAAATCTTATGTTACACGATATAAAGCATTAGACACTCATTTTAAGGCAGAGTTTCACGCTAATTTTTGCTATATTTTCAATGCATGAACAAATGGATTTACTTAAAAATATAACGCGTTTGAGGTGGTTATGAAAAAAATTGCATGTCTTTCCGCAGTAGCAGCCTGTGTATTAGCAGTAACCGCAGGTACCGCATTCGCTGGTCAGAGCACCGTATCCGCTGGCTATGCGCAGGGTGATTTCCAAGGCGTTGCCAACAAAGCCGACGGTTTCAACCTGAAGTACCGTTACGAGTTCGACAACAACCCACTGGGCGTGATCGGTTCCTTTACCCATCTGGAAAAGGACGGCTCTCAGGGCGGTTACTACAACAAAGCGCAGTACAACTCTATCACTGCCGGTCCAGCTTACCGCTTCAATGACTGGGCAAGCATCTACGGTGTGATCGGTGTTGGCTACGGCAAAAACATTGATAATGCACAGAACGGCACCGATCGTAACGGCAGCAGCGACTACGGCTTCACTTACGGCGCTGGTCTGCAGTTCAACCCAATCCAGGAAGTTGCTCTGGACGTAGGTTACGAGCAGAGCCGCATCCGCAGTGTTGACGTTGGCACCTGGATGGTTGGCGTAGGCTACCGTTTCTAAGATTTCTCCATGCCTACGGGCGTGAGCGTGCGGCGCAGTTGGCCGTACCGGATAAAAATCCGCCTTCGGGCGGATTTTTTTTGCCTGAAATTCAGCGTTATTTACCCAGTTTTTGCGCTGGCTGCGATGAGAAGCGGGCGCTGCGAGCATCACGTTCGTAACCCTGAGGTTCCGTGAGAATGCCATATAACGCCGGCCGACGGCCGTGGATCCAGCGACGGCCGGTGCTGAGCGGGATCAGCGACAGATCGAGGTCGGCGATCACCATTTGATCTTCTGCCGCCCAGGTCTCCGCCAGGATACGCCCATAGGGATCGAGGATCATCGCGTTGCCGGTACGCACTTCGTCGTCATCGCGCCCCACGCCATTGCTGAACAGAATAAACAGGCCATTGTCATGAGCACGTGCCGGTAGCCAGCGCATCAGCCAGCCGCGCCCGTGTTCGCCGCGGAATGCCGCCTCTATCGCCTGCGGATTTTCCGCACGCTGCTGCCACAGCGCCAGCGGGATTGGTTTCATGCCGTGCGGGCTGCGCGAGTGGGTGCCGCCGGTCTGGTGCGGTGCCAACAGCACGTCCGCTCCCAGCAGTGCGGTCGCGCGCACGTTTTCCACCAGATTATTGTCCCAGCAAATCAGAACGCCCATCCGCACTCCCCAGGGAGTATCGAACACGGTAAAGCTGTCGCCACTGGCTATCGCCTCATGTTCGAAGGCGTGCAGTTTACGGTGAACGTGAAGATTGCCGTCGGGCAGGCATACGGCGTAGGCGTTGTAATAGTTGCCATCCTCGCCCAGCTCAATCAGCCCGACACCGATTGCCATGTTATAGCGTTCCGCCAGTGGACGAATGCGCGCCAGAGAAGGGCTGCCGGCGATCGGTTCCGCCAGGGCGCCAATCTCGCCGGCACTGAGGTGCCGCACGTGCCAATAGCCGGTAATGCACATCTCCGGAAAGGTTAATACCTGGATCTGTTCGGCGGCAGCGCGGGCGATAAAGCCCTCCATTACCGATAGGTTGTAGTTTTTATCATTGGCGCGATGCTGAAATTGCACCGTCGCGGCGCGCAGAGAGGTTGTCATAAGGTTACCTTTGGCTGTTATCTGGCGTTGATTACAGCAGGCGTATTGATTACTGTATAATCAATTAAATTCTTATATCGATAACCTGGTGGAATGGATATAAAACAACTGCGTGCCTTCGTGGTGCTGGCCGAGCAGGGCAATTACCGTCTGGCCGCGGAGCGGCTGTGCATCACTCAACCGGCATTGAGCAAACAGATACAGGCGCTGGAAACACTGCTGGGGACCCGGCTGTTTAACCGTGGCCGTCAGGGCGCTCAGCTTACCGCCAGCGGGCAGCGGTTGTATCCCGAAGCCCAGACGTTGGTTGACCGGCATTTGCAGTTTCAGCAGCACGCTCTGCGGGTGGTGCAAGGGGCTGCGGGGCGGCTGGCACTCGGGTTTGGCCTGTCCAGTTTCCATTTGGCGCCGCAGTTGGTCGCGGCCTTTCGCCAACGTTTTCCAGCGGTAGCCGTGGGGTTGGAGGATCTGCCTTCGGAGCGGCAATATCAGTTGTTATTGCAGGGAGAATTGCAGGTGGGATTTGTGCGGTTGCCGGTCAGTGCGCCGCTGCGGGCCACAGCGCTGCTGAGCGATCGGCTGGTGTTGGCGGCGCCATCGGCGCTGGCGCTGCGGGCGGAAACCCTGATGGAGCGATTTAACACCTTGCCGCTGTTGCAGCTGACGCCCAAGCGCGGGCGCGGTCTGAGCGATCAATCGCTGCGCTTTATTGCCGCGCATCAATTGACGCCGAATGTCGTGCAGCAGGCCGGCGACATCCAGACGCTGCTGGCGCTGGTCGCCGCAGGCATTGGCGTGGCGCTGTTGCCGCACAGCGTCACCCATATTGTACCGACGGGCATCGATATCTTGCCGCTAAGCGGTGACGCGACCGAATGGCAGGTCGGAATTGCCTGGAATCCGCTGCAGCCCGACGCGTTGCGGGATAATTTTATTCAGGTTGCGCTGGCGACGGTGCCGGCGCCTTAAAGCCCTTGTTCATAATGGGCAGTGCATCACCACAATCGGCTTCTGGTGGTATTCGCTACGGTGGCTTTCGCTAAAGCCGACTTTTTTCGCCAATGCCAGCGAAGGCTGGTTCTCCGGCGAGATAATACACACCGCCTTATCGCCGGGTAAGTGTTCCTTACCCCAGGCCAGCGCTGCCTGCAACGCTTCGGTGGCATACCCTTTGCCCTGCGCCGCCGTTATCAGCGTCCAGCCCATCTCGGGGGCGTCGAGTGCCGGGGTAATAGTGCGCTGGAAGTCGGAAAAACCGATGCCGCCGAGGTAGGCACCGCTGATTTTATCGCGTACCGCCCAGTAGCCATACCCTAATAACGTCCAGTGGCCAACGTACCGCATCAGTCGGCCCCAGGAATCTTCACGATCCCTCGGGGTACCGCCGATATAGCGGACAACGTCGGGATCGGCCCACATGGCGGCCAGCGATTCAAAGTCGTCAAGTGTATGCGCATCCAGGCGTAAACGTTCGGTCAGCAACGGCGGCGCGATGGTGATAGGCGGCATTATTTTTCCTGCACAGAGTCAAAGGCGGTGTGTGGAGTATGCCAGAGAAGTGATATCGCCAGCTATTCGAGGTAAGGCTTTATCCAGCCAAGCCCGGCATCGGTTTCGCCGCGAGGTTTGTATTCGCAGCCGATCCAACCCTGATAACCCATGCTGTCCAACTGTGCGAACAGCCACGGATAATTAAGTTCGCCGTCGTCCGGTTCATGGCGATCTGGCACTGATGCGATCTGAATATGGGCGTAGCGCCCGGCCAGTGAGGTCATCAGGCCGCTGATATTGCCATCTACCAACTGAGCATGGAAAAAATCAAACTGAATGAAAACGTTCGGACGATCGATAGCCTCGACCAACTGCGCGGCCTGGTGTTGGCTGGAGAACAGATAGTGGGGTTTCACCTGTGGGCTGAGGGCTTCGATCAAAACCTTGATGCCGTGTGCGGCGAAGGTCTCGGCGGCATAGCGGATATTGCCGATAAAGGTCTCGCGATAGCGCTGCCAGTCGGCTCCCGGCGGGACCAAACCGGCCATCACGTGCACGCAGGGGCAATTCAGGGCGATGGCGTAGGCCAACGCGCATTCGATATCGGCGTGCGCATCCTGTTCGCGGCCAGGGACGGCGGCCAAACCCCATTCACCGGCTACAACATTGCCCGGAGGGGTATTGAACAGCACCTGTTGCAGATCATGACGCCGCAGCTGTTCCGCCAGCAGTTCGGCTGGATATTCATAGGGAAACAGAAACTCCACCGCCTTGAACCCAGCGGCGGCGGCGGCCTCGAACCGCTCCAGAAACGGCAGCTCGTTAAACATCATCGATAAATTGGCAGCAAATTTAGGCATGTTCCAGCTCCGTAATCCGGTAGTTTCCTCATGGTACAGGGGCAGCATCAGGGGGCAGAAATGATTTTACAGGCGGATATCAGAAAATGAGGTTTAAATAGAAAAACCCCCTGATGGGGGGTAACGCTCTTTTCCTGTTCTGCGCAGAGAACTAGATCCCGCTAAACCAGTTATAGCCCTGATCTTCCCAGTAGCCGCCGGGATTGGTATCGCTGACAAAAATGGCGACGATATGCTTGGCGTTCTTGAAGCCCAGCTTGGTGGGCACCCGCAGCCGCAGCGGATAGCCATAGTCCGCCGGCAGCGCCTTGCCGCCGAAATCCAGCGCCAGGAGGGTCTGCGGGTGCAGTGCGGTGGCCATATCGATGCTGGAGTAATAACGATCCGCGCATTTAAAACCGACGTAGCGGGCATTCATATCCGCCCCGACATGCTGCAGGAAACTGCGCAGCGGTACGCCGCCCCATTGCCCGATGGCGCTCCAGCCCTCGATGCAGATCAATCGGGTTATCTGGCTCTGCTGCGGCAGGCGTTGCAGCTGCTCCAGCGTCCAGGGGGCGGTTTTCTGCACCTTGCCGGAAATTTCCAGCTGATAGCCGGCGAGATCCACCTCCGGGACGTTGTACTCGGGGTAAAACGCGTTGAACGGGAAGGGATGGGTAACCTGATCAGGCCGATAGGTTTGCGCCAGCCGCTGGCCGCTGAACAGCCAGGCCTGCACCCGATCGTTCCAGCGCGACATGGCCCACAGCACTTTATCCACCTGATCGCCGTCCTGCATGTTGCAGCCGGTCAGCATGGCGATGCCGCCCAGCGTCAGGCCGGAGCGCAGCATCAGGCGACGTTGCAGATTGACCAGCTGTTTCTTCTGGTCCGGTTCCAACGCCGGTGTCGAAGGGCGCTGTTGTTTATCATTCATGTTTGCCGCCCGTAATCATTGCCCATAGCGTGCGCGGCACGATAATCACCATGAGCAGGTGAATCACTACGAATAACCCAATGGCGGACATGGCGAAAAAGTGCACGTAGCGCGCGCTGTCAAACCCGCCGAACAGACCCACCAAGCCTGGTAACTGCACGGGTTTCCAGATGGCCAATCCGGAGAGCACCAGCATCAGCCCCAGCGCCAGTACGCCCAGGTACATCAGTTTCTGAATGGCGTTATAGCGGCCATGTTGATGTTTCAGCCGCAGCGTTAGCGCCTGCCCGATTTCGTGCCGCAGCACCTTGACGTTGAGCGGCAGCAGATCGCGCCGGAAATGCCCGCTGAACAGGCTCCACAACAGGTAGCACAGCGCGTTAAAGGCCAGCAGCCACATTACCGCCAGATGCCAGCCAATCGCGCCGCCCAGCCAGCCGCCGAGCGTCATCTGTGGCGGAAAGCGGAAGCCGAACAGCGGTGAGGCGTTGTAGATTTCCCAGCCGCTCATGAACATGCAAACCATGGCGAACAGGTTAACCCAATGGGTGATCCGGACCGGCCAGCGATGCACCGGCCGCGGCGCGTTGGTTTTCATCGTTTTTCCTGAATCACATTGGCGGAACGGTACCGTCTTTGCCGGCGGATATGCGAGTGGCGACGCGTTCGCCTTTCTCGTCAGTGGCGGAGAACAGCACAATGTGCGCGCCCGGTTTCAACAGGCTGCGGTCGCCGGGATCCAGGGTGACAATTGGCACGTCTTCCGGCACGGTGACGGTTTTCTGCTGGTTACCGTAGGTCACGGTCAGCGTGCGGCCGTTGGATTTCACCAGCTTGCCGACGGTGCCGTTGGTCATGGTATCCACCTTGCCGTCGGCGGACTCCCAGGCCGAGTGGCCCTCGCCGGTGCCGCGCAGGCTGGCGGCGAACACGTGCACTTCCAGCGCTTTCAGGGTGCCATCCGCTTGCGGTACGGCGGCGGTGCCGATAAAGCTGTCGGGCTTGATATCGTCCAGCGTGCCCTTGGATACGCTCAGCACCTTGGTTTGATCGTTAAGCTTGACGCTGACCTTTTCCCCTTTACGGTCGGTGAGCTGCAGGCTGCTGTCGGTGACTTGATCGATAGTGCCACGCAGTGGGGCAATGACTTTCCCCGGAGCCGGGGCGGCGGCGGCAATTCCGCTGCACAGCAGCAGGGTGGACAGCAGTAAACCGGCAAAACGATGATGGGTAATCATAATCTTCTCCTTTGTATGGGGTGCCGGTTAAGCATGGTTTAACAAACGGGATAGCACCATGTTGATTTGGCGGATTAATGTCATCAAATTTGTCAGCCGGAGCTGAGGGTATTTTTCGGTAGCAGCGGCATCGACTAGCGCGGTGGTATGGCAAAGCGGAAGCAGGCACCGCTTTGCGCTTGATCCACCAACTGAATATCGCTGCCGTGCAACTGCAGAATACGCCTGACGATCATCAACCCCAGCCCGCCGGTGTGGCGCCGTGTCCCGCTCAGGATAGACGGCCGCACGAACAGATCGGCGCGCAGCTCCTGCGGAATTCCGGGGCCGTTGTCGTTGACCTGTACCAGCACTTTGTCTTCCTGTTGCCACAGCCGCACGTTGATCTCACCGCCCTGCGGCGTATGACGAATGGCGTTGTCCAACAGGTTGGTCAGTACCCGTTCGATCATGCTCAGATCGGCGAACACCAGCGGAATGCCGGGGGCGATGTCAGCGTGCAAACGCTGGTGGCGCGCTTCGGTCGCCAGCTCGAATTTCTGGAATACGTCCTGCACCAGTTCACTGAGAGAGAACGGCTCTTTTTGCGGTTTCACCACGCCGTACTCCAGCCGCGCCAGCTCGAACAGCTCTTGCGCCAGCTTGCCCACCTTGCGGCTCTGCGCCAGCGCGATCTCCAGATAGCGCCGGCGATCGTTTTCGCTCAGCGTGGCGGATTTTACCGACAGCGTTTCCAGATAGCCGTGCAGCGAGGTGAGCGGGGTGCGCAGGTCGTGAGAGATGTTGGCGATAAATTCGCGCCGCTGCTGATCCTGCTGAGAGAGCGACTGCCACTGTTCGGCAAGACGCTGTGCCATGCCGCGAAACGCCTGGTGCAACTGGCTGACTTCATCTCGCCCGGCGTTGGGAAGCGGTTGCGTCGCATAGGCTTGCACCGCGGCGATGCCGCCGTTGTCCAGCGCACTGACCTGGCGAGTGAGTTGGCGAATTGGCCGCGTGACCCAGCGGAAGGCGAAGCCGCCGGCCAGCAGGCCGAACAGCACCACCAGCCCCATCGACCACAGCGCCAGCCTGATCGCCGAGCTGAGCTGGGCGTTGCTGGCCAGTGCGCTGTAGTTCTCGCCCAACAGCACTACATACAGGTAACCTTCGACCCGGCCGTCAACCTTCAGCGGGGCGACACTGAACACTTTTTCTCCGTCGGCGCTGCGCGGATCGTCGCCGTACACCGGCATTTGTGCGCCGTCGAGCAGCGCCTGCAACGGCAACAAGTCGACCTTTTGCCGTTTCAGGTGGCCGGCCGGCGCGGCGTTGCCGATGATATTGCCCCCTTTGTCGAGCAGATAGACCTCTACGCTGGGATTCACCGCCATCAGCTGATCGAACAGAGTATGCACCGACTGCGGGTTCAAACCGTCCTGGCCCAGCAGCGGGTTGCTGGCGGCGATATGCTGCGCCAGGTTGCCGGACAGCCGTTGAATGGTCGCCTGGCTGAACTGGGTGTTGCTGCGCACCTGCAGCCAGCCGGAGAAGGCGCAGCAGAGCAGCAGCAGCAGGGCGAAGATCAGCGTCAGGCGCTGTGTCAGCGTGAGATTTTTCATGTTTTACTCTTGCGGCGACGCCGCGAATTTATAGCCCATGCCCCACACGGTGAGGATGCGCTGGGGTTCCGCCGGGTTGCTTTCTATCTTGATGCGCAGCCGGTTGATATGGGTATTCACCGTGTGTTCATACCCTTCATGCTGATAGCCCCACACCTGATTGAGCAGGCTTAAGCGGGAGAATACCTTGCCCGGATGGCGGGCGAAAAAATACAGCAGGTCGAACTCGCGCGGCGTCAGATCGATCGGCTGCTGATTCAGTTGCACCTCGCGGGCGATGGGATCGATGGTCAGGCCGTCAAAGCTCAGCGTGCCGGCGTCCAGGCGCAGGTTACGGCTCATCGCCTCCTGGCGGCGGAACAGCGCCTTGACTCGCGCCACCAGCTCCAGCATCGAGAAGGGCTTGGCCAGGTAATCGTCAGCACCAAGCTCCAGCCCCAGCACGCGGTGCACCTCGCTGGAACGCGCGCTGGTGATGATGATCGGCGTGTAGCGTGTCATATTGCGTGCCCGGCGACAGATCTCCAGCCCATCGACGCCCGGCAGCATCAGATCGAGGATCAGGGCGTCCCAGCCGCCCTGTTCCAGCATCGCCATGCCCAGATTGCCGTCGGCGGCGTGGCTGATGCTGTAGCCCTCATCGCGCAGGTGCAACTGCAGCAGTTCGGCGATATCGCCGTCATCCTCAACGATTAAAATTCTCTTTGGTTTTTCCATCTTTTTCCGCCACCGATGACCCGCTTCTCTCTGAAGTCTACACAAGCGCCGTGCATGGAGTTATCACATTTTATTTAACTTTGCGTGAGGTCTTGGGGAACAAATTCGCGAAATACTTGGCTCATCGCCACCTTGGCCGCCAGGAGAAAATCATGAGCATGACTCGCACGCCGGAAAAGCCACCGCTTGTGCATCCGCTGTGGTTGCGGTTGACGCATTGGCTGAATGCGCTGGCGATGCTGATCATGGTGACCAGCGGCTGGCGCATCTATAACGCTTCGCCGCTGTTCAACTTCAGCTTTATCAACGAGCTGACGCTCGGTGGTTGGTTAGGCGGCGCACTGCAGTGGCACTTTGCCGGCATGTGGCTGTTTGGGCTTAACGGGCTGTGTTACCTGCTGATCAACCTGGTCAGCGGCCGTTTCAAACGCAAATTTTGGCCGCTCAGCCCCAGACAGTTTTTCACCGATCTGAGCGCCGCGTTGCGTGGCCGGCTGCAGCATGCCGATTTGCGCCACTACAACATGGTGCAGCGCGCGGCTTATCTGTTCGTGATGGCCGACAGCATCCTGATGGCGCTCTCCGGGCTGGTGCTGTGGAAATCGGTGCAGTTTCCGCTGTTGCGCGAGCTGCTTGGTGGTTATGACGCGGCGCGTTACATCCACTTTTTCGCCATGTCGGCGCTGGTGGGGTTTGTCGTGATTCATCTGGTGATGGTGGCGCTGGTGCCCCGCACTTTGTTGGCCATGTTGCGCGGACGTTAAGGGGATCGCAATGAAAACGGATAAGCCCTCTATTACGGTGAGTGAAGGGCAGGAGATTGTCAAAGAGGCGCAGCGGTTGCTGGCGTCTTCGTCACGCCGCCGTTTTTTGCGCAACGGTCTGACGCTGGGCGGCATAGCGATGCTCACCGGTTGCGATCTCAGCAGCAACGCCAACGTCGAGCAGGCACTGAGTCGCATTTCGCGTTTTAACGATCGGGTGCAGGGCTGGTTGTTCAGCGCTGACCATCTGGCACCGGTCTATCCCGAATCCATGATGACCCGGCCGTTTCCGTTCAACGCCTTTTACGGCGAAGAGGACGCGCCGGACATCAACGGCGACGACTATCGGTTGGACGTCACCGGACTGGTGCTGGACAAAAGCGCCTGGACATTGCCGCAGTTGCACCGAATGGCGCAAATCAGCCAGGTGACGCGTCACATCTGCGTCGAAGGCTGGAGCGCCATCGGAAAATGGGGAGGCGTGCCCTTTGCGACCTTTCTCAAGGCGATTGGCGCGGATTTGAACGCGCGCTATGTCAGCTTTAAATGCGCCGACGATTACTACACCAGCATCGATATGGCCACCGCGCTGCATCCGCAGACCATTATGGCGCTGACCTATGACGGCCAGATTCTGCCGCGCAAATACGGTTATCCGATGAAGCTGCGCATGCCGACCAAACTCGGCTACAAGAATCCAAAACACATTCAGGTGATTGAAATCACCAATCGCTTCCCGGGCGGTTACTGGGAAGACCAAGGTTATAACTGGTTTGGCGGCAGCTGACGGCGGCCGCAAATATCCCCTGACACCTCAGGTGTCTTTGACATGAAAGAAGGAAATACCATGAAAAAGTTATTCGCAATGATGATGTGCAGCGCGTTGATGTTGGGTGTGGCTGGTGCCAATGCCGCAGACAGTATGAGTAAGGATGCGATGAAGAAGGACGCCATGAGCCAGATGTCGCATGACGGCATGGCTAAAGACGGCATGAAGAAAGATTGCATGGGCAAGGATTGCATGAAGAAAGACGCCATGAAGCATGACGCGATGAAAAAGGACCACATGGCGAAAGACGGTATGAAGAAAGACGCCATGAAAAAGGATGCGATGGGGCAGTAATAAAAAAGGCGCAGTGACACCCGCTGCGCCTTTTTGCCGTGCTTGAGCCGGGTTACATATCCGGGAAGGTCAGGGTATTGCCCGGCGCTTCGCGGTGAATATGCAGGAAGTTCAGGTGCTTCTCGTACTGATCGAGGATATCGCCGATCACCTGTTCCTTGCTGTAATCCATCAGATCATTGCCCTGGGTGCCTTCCATCAGGAAGGTTTCCAGCCGGTAATAGTGCGATTTGCCAGAACGGGCGCGGTAGGTGAAGCCCGGCACCGAATAACGCTGTGGCCAAATCTGATAGATAAAGTTCTGCTCTTCCCCCAAATGCACCAGCAGTTCCAGGTGGTTCAAACGCTCATCTTCTGCCGGCGGCACTTCGGTAAATTCCACTTTGGCGCCGCGCAGTTCCAGCTCGCGCGCCACTTCCTGCATTGCCGGTCTGCAACGGGTATCCAGCATTTTTTGAGTGTACTGGGTGCCAGGGTAGTTCATCACCCGTGACAGGCGCTGCTTCCAGTTCAGTACGTCATTACTGGATATAGGCATGGGGGCGTTGGTGTTCAGCGCGCTGGCCTTGCGATAGTCCTCCACCCGCAGCGATTTATACAACCCGGCCATCACGAAGAAGATCACGAAGCTGAACGGCAGGCCCATGATCACCGTCGTTTTCTGCAACGCAGGCACGCCGTCGGTCATCAGCATGCCGATGGTCAGCAGGCCGATGGCCACCGACCAGAAAATCCGCAGCCAGTTGGGCGCATCGTTATTGATGTCGGCCAGGCGCGAGGTAAAGTTGCCCAGCACCAGTGAACCTGAATCCGCCGAGGTCACGTAGAACAGCAGGCCGGTGATGGTGGCTACCGAGGCGCTGAAGGTGAAGCCCGGGTATTGCGCCAGCAGGCTGTAGAAGCCGCGCTCCGGGTATTGCATCACTTCCTGCGCAAAGGCGGCATTGCCATGGATAATCTGGTACAGCGCGCTATTACCGAAGATCGACAGCCACAGCAGAGTGAACACGAAAGGAATGATCAGCGTGCCGACCACAAACTGACGGATGGTACGCCCGCGCGAAATACGCGCCAGGAACAGGCCGACAAACGGCGACCATGCCACCCACCAGGCCCAGAAGAACAGGGTCCAGTTGTTCATCCATTCCACAGGACGATCGAAGGCGAAGCTGTTGAGCGTCATGCCCATAAAGCGATTGATGTAATCGCCGACGTTGAGCACCAGCGCATTGAGCAGGAACTCGGTATCGCCGCAGAACAGCACGAACAGGATCAGCCCCAGCGCCAGCAACACGTTGAGCTCCGACAAAATACGAATGCCCTTGTTGACGCCGGAGGTCACCGAAATGGTGGCCATAATCACCGAAAGCAGGATCAGTGCACTTTGAACCGTCAGGTTTTCCGGTACCTGGAACAGCACCTTCAATCCGTAGTTGAGCTGCACCACGCCAATGCCGAGCGTGGTGGCGATGCCGAAAATGGTGCCCAGCACCGCCGCGATATCCACGCTGTGACCGATCGGGCCGTTGATGCGTTTACCGAAGATCGGGTACAGCGCCGAGCGGATGGTCAGTGGCAGGTTATAGCGGTAGCTGAAATAACCGAGGGCAATGCCCATCAGCGCATACATCGACCAGCCGGTCAGCCCGTAGTGGAACAGCGTCCACACCATGGCCTGACGCGCCGCTTCCAGCGTTTGGGCATCGCCTTCCGGCGGCATCATATATTGCGTCACGGGTTCGGCGACCGAGAAGAACATCAGATCGATGCCAATGCCGGCGGCGAACAGCATAGCTGCCCAACTCATCAGGCTGAACTCGGGTTTCGACTGTTCCGGCCCGAGCTTGATCGAACCGAAGCGCGAGGCGGCGATAAACACCACGAATACGATGTACAGGGTGGCCGCCAGCAGGTAGTACCAGCCGAAGGTGGTTGAAACCCAATTCAGGGTGCGGGTGATCCATCGCCCGGAGAAATCGGTAAAAAAGATGGTCATCAGCGAGAAGGCCAGAATCAGCCCCGCCGAGGTAAAGAAAACCACAGGATTAAGGCGATCCTTTTGCGGTTTTGAGGAGGTTTCGCTGGTTGTCATCGTCGTCCTCTGTTTTTAACAACTGAGTAAAATCGTGCCCACATTTCTGCTCTGAACGACGCGCAGGCGTCGTCCGGAAAGTGCGGATAAAAAGCGGCACTGCTTGCCGTTTAGCCTGTTAACGAAACGGGAAATCGTTTCGTGGTGGGAACCGCTTACAGACACTGATTTTGGTCAGATTCGTTAAATACCTCACAAAAATCAGCCAGTTCCACAACCGAAAAGTACATTTTTGTAACCAGGCAGCAATAAAATATATGCAATTTTTATTGAACGTTCAATCAAAAAAAAGTTTAATAGTCCGCATGAAGACCAAGTTCAGCAGGCGGAAAGTCGATGAAATTCGCCGCTGAGATGAGGCCGAAGTCGGTTTTGCGAGAGTCGAATTATGCCAAAGGTAGGAATGCAGCCAATTAGAAGGCAGCAGTTGATTGATGCCACGCTGGCCGCGGTAAACGAAGTCGGAATGCATGACGCCACCATTGCGCAGATAGCGCGCAGGGCGGGTGTTTCCAACGGCATCATCAGCCACTATTTCAAGGATAAGAACGGGTTGCTGGAAGCCACGATGCGCTATTTGATCAGCCATTTGGGGGAAGCGGTGAAGCTGCGGCTACGGGCGCTGGACGACCAGAGCCCGGCCGCAAGGCTGCAGGCGATCGTTGCCGGCAACTTCGACGACAGCCAGATCAACAGCGCAGCGATGAAAACCTGGTTGGCCTTTTGGGCCAGCAGCCTGCATCAGCCGCAGCTTAACCGGTTGCAACAGGTGAACGGCCGTCGTCTGTATTCCAACCTGTGCGCCGAGTTCAGCCGCGCATTGCCGCAGGCGCAGGCACGTTTGGCGGCCAAAGGGCTGGCGGCGTTGATCGACGGTTTGTGGTTGCGCAGCGCACTGCGCGGCGCGGCGTTTAATCAGGCGCAGGCGATCGCGCTCACTACCGATTACATTACGTTTCAACTCCGGGGGCAAACGCCACCCTGAGGACAATCCAAGGAGAACCTATGTCCCGTTTTGGCTTACAGAAGCTCTATATTCATGGTGCCTATGTAGACAGTACCGAGGGGAAAACCTTCAACGCAGTGAACCCGGCGAATGGCGAAGTGCTTGCCGAGATCCAGTCCGCCAGCGCTGAAGACGTCAACCGTGCGGTTGCCAGCGCAGCCAGCGGGCAGAAGGTGTGGGCGACGATGACGGCGATGGCGCGTTCGCGCATTCTGCGCCGTGCGGTGGATATTCTGCGCGAGCGCAATGACGAACTGGCTGCGCTGGAAACGCTGGATACCGGCAAGGCGATGTCGGAAACCACCGCTGTCGATATCGTCACCGGTGCCGACGTACTGGAATACTACGCGGGCCTGATCCCGGCTATCGAAGGCCAGCAGATCCCGCTGCGCGACACCTCTTTCGTTTATACCCGCCGTGAACCGCTGGGTGTGGTGGCAGGCATCGGCGCCTGGAACTACCCGATTCAGATTGCCTTGTGGAAGTCCGCGCCGGCTCTGGCTGCGGGCAACGCGATGATCTTCAAACCGAGCGAAGTGACCTCTCTGACGGCGTTGAAACTGGCCGAGATCTACACCGAAGCCGGCGTGCCGGACGGTGTGTTCAACGTGGTCACCGGCAGCGGCGCAGAGGTCGGCCAATATCTGACCGATCACCCAGGCATCGCCAAGGTATCCTTCACCGGCGGGGTAAAAACCGGCAAGAAAGTGATGGCCAACGCCTCAGGTTCAACGCTGAAAGAAGTCACCATGGAACTGGGCGGCAAGTCGCCGCTGATTATCTTTGACGACGCCGATCTGGATCGCGCTGCCGACATCGCGATGATGGCCAATTTCTACAGCTCCGGCCAGGTGTGTACCAACGGTACGCGCGTGTTTGTCCCGGCGGCGTTGCAGGCGCAGTTTGAAGCGAAAATTCTCGAACGCGTGAAGCGCATTCGTCTGGGTGATCCTGCAGATCCGCAAACCAACTTTGGGCCGCTGGTCAGCTTTGCGCATATGGAGTCCGTGCTGCGCTTTATCGAGAGCGGCAAGAACAGCGGCGCACGTTTGCTGTGCGGCGGTGAGCGCGTGACCGAAGGCGAATACGCCAAAGGGGCTTATGTGGCACCGACGGTGTTTACCGATTGCCGTGACGACATGGAAATTGTGCGTGAAGAAATCTTCGGGCCGGTAATGAGCATCCTCACTTATCACAGCGAAGAAGAAGTGGTGCGCCGTGCCAACGACACCACTTTCGGCCTGGCCGCCGGACTGGTGACCAATGATTTAACCCGCGCTCACCGTGTGATTCACCAGCTTGAAGCCGGCATTTGCTGGATCAACACCTGGGGCGAGTCGGCGGCGGAAATGCCGGTTGGCGGCTATAAGCAATCCGGCGTCGGCCGCGAGAATGGCCTGAGCACGCTGGAGCACTACACCCAGATCAAATCGGTGCAGGTAGAGCTGGGCGAATACGCCTCGGTGTTCTGATATTCCCGTCGCCTTTCGCGTCTGCGCTTGTCGGGGCTTCCGCATGCTGGGGCCCCCAAGTTCTTGACCCTACATATTTATACCCAATGGATTTCAAGTTGCAGCTAGGCGGCAAGTGCGGGCATCCCCAGGAGCTTACTTGAGTAAGTGACTGGGGGGGACGTACGCAGCCAACAACGCTGCGGCTTGAAAGACGAAGGGGATGAGGAGATCATTAATGGAATTTGATTATATTATTATCGGTGCCGGCTCTGCCGGTAACGTATTAGCCACCCGTTTAACCGAAGACGCCGATATCAGCGTGTTGCTGCTGGAAGCCGGCGGCCCGGATTACCGGATGGATTTCCGTACGCAGATGCCGGCCGCGCTGGCTTTCCCGCTGCAGGGCCGTCGCTACAATTGGGCCTACGAAACCGATCCTGAGCCGCACATGAACAACCGCCGTATGGAATGCGGCCGCGGCAAAGGCCTGGGCGGTTCTTCGCTGATCAACGGCATGTGCTACATCCGCGGCAACGCGATGGATTTCGACAACTGGGCAAAAGCGCCGGGTCTGGAACACTGGAGCTATCTGGACTGCCTGCCGTATTTCCGCAAGGCGGAAACCCGCGACATCGGACCGAACGATTATCACGGCGGCGACGGCCCGGTCAGCGTCACTACCCCGAAAGCCGGCAACAACGAACTGTTCCACGCGATGGTGGAAGCCGGCGTGCAGGCGGGCTATCCGCGTACCGAAGATCTGAACGGCTATCAGCAGGAAGGGTTCGGCCCGATGGATCGTACCGTGACGCCGAAAGGCCGCCGTGCCAGCACCGCTCGCGGTTATCTGGATCAGGCGCGTTCGCGCCCTAATCTGAAGATTGTCACCCATGCACTCACAGATCGTATTCGTTTCGATGGCAAACGTGCGGTGGGCGTTGATTACTTGCAGGGCGACGGCAATCAGATCATCAGCGCAAGCGCGCGGCGCGAAGTGCTGCTGTGTGCTGGGGCGATTGCCTCGCCACAGATCCTGCAACGTAGCGGCGTCGGCCCTGCGTCGTTGCTGAAAAGCCTGGATATCAAGGTGGTGCACGATCTGCCGGGCGTCGGTGAGAACCTGCAGGATCACCTGGAAATGTATCTGCAGTACGCCTGTAAAAAACCGGTGTCGCTGTATCCGGCGCTGCAATGGTTCAACCAGCCGAAGATTGGTGCAGAGTGGCTGTTCAACGGCACCGGCATTGGCGCCAGTAACCAGTTTGAAGCCGGCGGTTTTATCCGGAGCCGCGAGGAGTTCGCCTGGCCGAATATCCAATATCACTTCCTGCCGGTGGCGATTAATTACAACGGCAGCAACGCGGTCAAAGAACACGGGTTCCAGGCTCATGTCGGGTCGATGCGTTCCCCGAGCCGTGGCCGGGTGCAGGTGAAATCGAAAGATCCGCGTCAGCATCCGAGCATCCTGTTCAACTATATGGCGACAGAGCAAGACTGGCAGGAGTTCCGCGACGCGATCCGCATTACGCGTGAAATCATGGCGCAGCCGGCGCTGGACGAATACCGCGGTCGCGAAATCAGCCCGGGGCCGGAGGTGCAGACCGACGAGCAGCTGGACGCCTTTGTGCGTGAGCATGCTGAAACCGCCTTTCACCCTTCCTGCTCATGCAAAATGGGCGAAGACGAGATGGCCGTGGTCGACGGCCAGGGCCGGGTTCACGGCATGGAAGGGCTGCGGGTGGTGGATGCCTCCATCATGCCGCTGATCATTACCGGTAACCTGAATGCCACCACGATCATGATTGCCGAGAAGATTGCCGACAACATTCGCCAGCGTGCGCCGTTGCCACGCAGTACCGCAGAGTATTACGTGGCCGGCGACGCCCCGGCGCGCAAGCCGTAACCTACATGCCCTCTCGCCGCTGAGGGGGAGGGCTGCTGTAGCAAGCACCCCCTCTCCAATGCTCTTCCCCGAGGCGAGGGGGCAATACTTTCCCTCTTCTGTTAAACCGGCAGCGAGATCGCCTGATCGAAACTGTTGGGCGTCGCCATGCGCCACATACGCGCATAAAAATCACTTTGGATCTCTTTTTCCAGCAATGCGCCCGGCTCCAGGTAGTAATAGATATCCGCATAGACCTTGATTTCGGTTGAGGTGATGCGGCGTAGCATATGGTGAGACGTCAGTTGCTCCGGGCGGCTGATGCCGGCTGCTGCCAGCATTTCCGCCAGCGCTTTGACCGTATTTTGGTGGAAGTGGTAAACGCGTTCGGCTTTGTTCGGTACCACTAGCGCCTTCTGGCGCAGTGGGTCCTGCGTGGCGACGCCGGTCGGGCAGTGGTTGGTGTGGCAGCTTTGCGACTGGATGCAGCCGACGGCGAACATAAAGCCGCGCGCCGAGTTCACCCAGTCGGCGCCCAGCACCAGCACGCTGGCGATGTCGAAGGCACTGATGATTTTGCCGCTGGCACCGACTTTGATCTTGTCGCGCAGCCCGCAGCCCACCAGAGTGTTGTGGACGAACAAAAGCCCTTCGCGCAACGGCATACCCATATAGTTGGATAACTCAAGCGGTGCGGCGCCGGTGCCGCCTTCCTTACCGTCTACTACGATAAAGTCCGGCAAAATATGGGTATGCAGCATCGCCTTGGCGATAGCGACAAATTCCCACGGGTGGCCGATGCACAGCTTAAAACCCACAGGTTTACCGCCGGACAGTTCGCGCAGTTGCTGGATAAAATGCATCATTTCCACCGGGGTGGTGAAGGCGCTGTGCGAGGCCGGAGAAATGCAGTCTTCCCCCTCGGGCACGCCGCGCGTGGCGGCAATTTCCGCATCCACTTTTTTTGCCGGCAGAATGCCGCCATGGCCCGGTTTGGCGCCCTGGCTGAGTTTGATTTCAATCATTTTTACCTGCGGGTTTTTTGCCTGCTCGGCAAAGCGCTGCGGATCGAAATGGCCGTCGGCGGTGCGGCAGCCGAAATAGCCGCTGCCCAGTTCCCACACCAGATCGCCGCCGTGCTCACGGTGATAGCGGCTGATGCTACCTTCGCCGGTGTCATGATAGAAATTACCTTTCGCTGCGCCAAGATTGAGGGCGCGAATGGCGTTGGCCGACAACGCGCCGAAGCTCATGGCGGAGATATTAAAGATTGAGGCGGAATAGGGTTGGCTACAGTCCGGGCCGCCGATCGCCACGCGAAAACTGGTGGGATCGGATGCCGCTACCGGGCGCATGGAATGGCCGATGCATTCATAACCCGTTTGATAAACGTCCAGTTGGGTACCGAATGGCTTGTCGCCCATCTCATTTTTGGCGCGGCGGTAGACCAGCGTGCGCTGAGTACGTGAGAACGGGATCTGGGCGTTATCTTCTTCCAGTAAATATTGGCGTATTTCCGGGCGGATAAATTCGAAGAAAAAGCGCAGGCGGCCGATGATCGGATAGTTGCGGCAGATGGCGTGGCGTTGCTGAGTCAGATCGTAAATGCCCAGTGCGCTCAGACACCCGAAAAGGATTGTCGGCAACCAAAACCAGGGCCGTTGCGGCAACAGCGCCAATGACGCCAGCGCAAGCAAGATGCTCAAAACAAAGCAGGTATAACGGCTGAACAAGGATGATTTCATAACATCTCCTGATGTTTTTATTTAATCCATACGACACGACTTGTGGGAAAGCCCCACGGCCAAATCGTAACCAATAGACAGGAGTGTTATGTGACTGTTGCTGCTTTGTCGCTCATTGTTACATTAATTTAACCTGGCACGACGAAAGCAGGCCGCCGGGTAGCAGCCTGAAGGGTTATTTACTGGCGACGAAGATGGTGCTCATGCTGCGCAAACGCAGCTTTTTCATCGCGCTGTATTTTTGCGAGAAAATGGTTTTGGGATGCGTGCCGCGCTTCTGGGCAATATGCAGCAGGCTATCGCCACGCAGCAGGTTGAAGATGACATCACTTTCCGCCGGGCTGAGTTCGCGGGTTTTCTGCATTTTTATCCCGCCTGACTCTTTGCTTTCCAATAGATTTTGTATTTTTTCCTGCAGCGAATAAAGTGGGATACGGGTAGAGACCAATTCAACGGAAATACCCAGTATCGACAGCAGTTTCACTACGCGTTCGTCATCATAAAATACCAGGATCCGCGTTTTGGTGTTGTATTGCTGATGCATTGACACCAGGCTTTCAATGACGTTGACACTTTGCTCCAGATTTTGCGAGGTAAAGATCAGCGCGATATCGTGCTTAATTATCTTTTCCGCCTTGGAACCACCCTGCATAAAATCCGAAAACAGTCTGATATCGTACTTGCCGTAATGTTTTTTCACTAATACCGAAAGGCCGACATAGCTGTACTTACACTCACTAATAACAAGGACATTGTTTTTAGACATAATGGCAGACACCAATAATGAGTTAAAAGTATTCAGCTGTAAGAAGCGAGTTCAAATCCTTGATGTCGGATTCCTTCCACAGCTTTCCCTGCAGTGCGTAATATGGCATTTCGTCCAGCCATTTTTTATGGTCGGGAGTTTCAACCCCTTCGATAATTACCTTGTAATGGTTAAGGTAAAAAAATCGCAATAAAGCGCGCATTAAGCCGTCACCGCCAGATTTTTCCATAAAATTCCATAACAAAAATCGGTCGAGCTTAACGAAGCGGAACTGGCTGTTATACAACGCGGAAAAACCGGCGTAGCCAGAACCAAAATCATCGAGCCAAAATGAATAACTTTTCAGCGAGGGATCGCCATGAACGCGATCTTTTACCAGTCGGGTTGAGTTTTCGCTGATTTCAAAATGAATACACCGAGTGGCGCGAATTCTTTCTGCAAAATGGTCACTGGCCAGCCATCGCAACGAATGGTCGTCCACATTCAATGTGGCTATAACCTGATTATCACGAAACCAGTGATTATATTTTTCTATCAGGCTGACCTGTTCTAACAGAATCTCAATCCGGGTTGCACTATCGGCAGATCGAAAAAACTGTTCAGGGGAAAAATGGGCATATTCGCTATTGAAAGGGAATCGGGACAAGCATTCAACGGCCAGCAATTGTCCGGATTTTCCGAACATTGGCTGGAAAACATAATTAATTCCGTTATTTTTCGCTCTAAAAGAACCGCTCATTCCTCAATCCTTTGACTGATATGTAAATGCTTGTTTTTTAACGGTAATAAAAGTTAATGAGTGTTTTTTATTGGTAATTATCTTATTTAATTCAACCAGGACGTGTCATGTCGCCCCCAGACCATTAAACGCGCAATTTGTCGCGAAGTCCAAATGATTTCAAGGGTAACAAAATGTAAATTTACAGGATAATATCCTGATAATTATGACTTAAAGCAATATGTTGAACTACCTGGCTTTTCAAAACACAGATTATTCCTATTCAGTTGAATCGTCAACATCGATCGATAGGTATTTGTTGATAGTTTTTTCCTATCAAGAGGGGTGATATGAATGTTATAAACGATTTAACAATAAGAATAAGCCTGGTCTATATTTCGCCGGGCAATGGATTCATCGGGGCTTCATTCCTGACAAGGAGTAGCATCGCTGAATGTACTTAATAGTTGTATTAATTCATCGAGAGTCTAAATATGAAAATTTCTAAACTGTCTGCCGTATTGGCATTGGCTGTAAGCGCCGCTACTATTTCTTCTTTTTCTGCACAAGCGACTGACGGTACTATTACTTTCAACGGTAAAGTGACTGACCAGACTTGTACTATCAGCACCCCAGGCGGTAAAGACTTCACCGTTACTCTGCCAACTGTTTCTGCTTCAACTTTGGCAACTCAGAGCGCAACTGCCGGCCGTACTCCATTCGCAATCAACCTGACCAAATGTTCTAAAGGCCAGGTAGCCACTTATTTCGAACCAGGCGCAACTGTTGATTTCAATACTGGCCGTCTGAACAACCAGGCACAGACTGATGCAGCGACCAACGTGCAAATTCAGCTGCTGGGCAGCAACAACCAGTTCCTGCCAATTCTGGCCGCCGGCACCAACGGCGCACAGAACAACTCTCAGTGGGTTACCGTTGCTAACGAAGGCGATTCTGCTGACCTGAACTACTACGCTGAATATTACGCGACCAACGCTGCCGGCGCTGGTGATGTGACTTCAAGCGTTCAGTACACCATCATTTATCAATAAGTAATATTTTTATTCTGGCGGGGGGAATACCTCCGCCGTTTTTCCCTACCGTAGTGATAAAATAATGAAAAATTCATTTAAAAAATACAGTGTATTGCTGATTGCCACGCTATTCAGCAGCAGCGTTTTTTCCAGTGTCATCATTAACGGTACTCGTATTATTTATCCGGGAAAACAACGGGAAGTTACCGTCCAATTATCAAATAATGGAACTTCACCGGCATTGATCCAATCCTGGATTGACGAAGGCGATGCGAAAACCACGCCTGAAAACAGCAAGGCACCGTTTATCGTTTCCCCGCCAATCAGCCGCGTTGAACCGGCTACCGGCCAGGCGCTGCGTGTTTCACTGACCACGTCAGCATTGGCACAAGACAAAGAATCCCTGTTCTGGTTGAACGTACTGGAGATCCCTCCTGCGCCGACCGGGGCAAGCAGCAGTACGCCTGAGAACTTTTTACAGGTGGCTTTCCGCACCCGCGTCAAACTGCTGTATCGTCCGGCCGGCCTGACTGGCGAAGCGAACGATGCACCTGAAAAACTGCAGTGGCGCTTTAGCGGCGCCGGCGTCAGCGTGAAAAACCCAACGCCGTATTACGTGTCGTTTACCGAAATCAATGCCGTCATCAACCAGAAGAACGTGCCGTTGGCACCACACGGCGACATGCTGGCCCCAGGCCAGGAAAAAACGCTGTCGTTTTCCGGTGACAGCTCGCGCATCGCCGACGTTGCATTTACCACCATTAACGATTTTGGCGGACGCGTGTCCCGCACTAAGAATAAGCAAAAGTAACTCTTGGAAGAGAGACTCATATCCCAGAGCGCAAGCTGTCGGTGGGGTGAGCTTAATTTGGTAAAGGAATGCTTTTATATGAAAGAGTTGCCTATCTCTGCGGCCATTAAACGGGCGCTATTTAACTATAAGTCGATTCTGTTGTTGACCGGTGGCGCACTTTGCCTGGCGGCGCCTGGATTTGCCCTGGCGGAAATCGTTACCGACAACAAAAAGCCCACCGCACCGGTTGAAGCTTCCTTCAACAGCAGCTTCCTGATTGGGGAGGCGCAAGGCGTCGATCTTTCGCGTTTCCGCGACGGCAACCCTATTCTTGCCGGCAAATACTCACTCGACGTCTATGTTAACGGCGAGTGGAAAGGCAAGAAGAGTATCGATTTCAAAAACGTGCCGGGTAAGAACAGCGCCGACACCTGTTTCTCTCTGCTGTCGCTGGATGAATTCGGTGTGGATACTGCGGCATTGAGCAGCGATCCTTCGGTCACTACCGATACCTGTAAAAGCCTGCCGCAGTGGGTGCCGGAAGCCTATTATCGCCTTGATACCAGTTCGCTGCGAATGGATATCAGTATCCCGCAGTCGTCGCTGCGCCGGAGTGCGCGTGGTTATGTCGATCCGAAATTCTGGGATCGTGGCATTACCGCCGGCAGCCTTTCGTATAATTTTAATGCCTTTAATACCCACAGTTCCGCCAACGGCAGCAACGCGGATTCAACCAACGCGTATTTGACCCTGAACGCCGGGTTAAACGTGGCCGGTTGGCAGTTGCGCCATGACTCTAATGTCAACTGGCGCTCCAACGAAAGCACCCATTGGCAAAATACCGCCACTTACGCGCAGCGTGCCATCCCGGCCGTACGCGGCATGCTGACGTTGGGTGATACCTATACCAGCGGCGACTTCTTTGATTCTATCGGTTTTCGCGGCGTACAGGTCGCGACGGATGACCGTATGTTGCCTGACTCTCTGAACGGCTATGCGCCTGTGGTGCGTGGCGTGGCGCAAAGTAACGCGCTGGTGGAGATTCGTCAGAATAACCAGTTGATCTACCAGACCACCGTTGCTCCCGGCGAATTCGTGATTAACGATCTTTACCCAACCGGTTACGGCGGCGACTTGAACGTCACCATCAACGAGGCCGACGGCAGCAAGCGCCAGTTCAGCGTGCCTTACGCTTCGGTAGCGCAGATGTTGCGTCCGGGGATCCAGCGTTATGCCCTGACCGCAGGCCGAGTGCGCGATGATAATTTGAGCAAGGAACCCGATATGTTCCAGGCGACTTATCAGCGCGGGTTTACCAATATCATCACCGGCTACACCGGCGCTATCGCCAGTGACGGCTATGGTGCCGTGTTGTTGGGCAGTGCGGTAGCGACGCCAATCGGTGCCTTTGCTCTGGACGTGACTCAGGCCAATACCCGCCTGAAGCAGGGCGACCAATCCGGTCAGAGCTATAAGCTCAGCTACAGCAAGTTGATGACTGAAACCAACACCAACTTCACCATCGCCGCTTATCGCTACTCCACCTCCGGTTACCTTTCGTTGCGTGACGCCGTTTACTCGCGAGACAACGAGCGCAAGAACCTGAGTGCCGACGCCGTTAACCGCCAGCGCAGCGAATACCAACTGACCCTCAACCAGGGGCTGGGCGATGACTTTGGCGCGTTGTATATCACCGGTTCGGTTCGCGATTACTGGAACCGGGGCGGCAGCACCAAGCAGTATCAGGTGGGTTATAACAACTATTATGGTCGCGTCACCTATGGCCTGTCCGCCATGCGCACCTCGGACATGTATAACCGTGATGAAACCCGTTATTACCTGACGCTGTCGATTCCGTTCAGCGTCGGTTCGCAGACGCTGAGCCTGAACAGTTCATTGGGCTATACCGATAACGGCTACGACAGCAGCCGCGTGGGCATTAACGGTTCTACCGGTGAAGACAACAACCTCAGCTACAGCGCGGCGCTGGCTAACGATCAATCCGGCGGCACCAACAGCAGCGTAAGCGGCGAATACCGTAGCCGGTTCTCGACGCTGAACGGTTCTTACAGCTACGGCAAGGATTATCGTCAGTCGTCGATCGGGGCGTCGGGTAGCGTAGTGGCTCACAGCGGTGGGGTGACCATGACGCCGCAGCGCGGTCAGACCATGGTGCTGGTAGAGGCGCCGGACGCTGCCGGGGCTATCGTGACCAACTCGCCGGGCGTGCGTATCGATGATAACGGCTATGCGGTCGTGCCTTATGTGGCGCCATACAGCATGACCAGCGTCACGCTCGATCCGAGCGGCATGTCGCGCGATGTGGAGCTGGAAAGCAGCAGTCAGCAGATTGCGCCTTACGCCGGTGCCATCGCACGGCTGGAGTTCAAAACCACCAAAGGCCAGGCGTTGATCATTCATGCTCTCGGCCCGGACGGCAACGCGTTGCCATTTGGTTCTGAAGTGCTGGATACCCGCAATCAGGTGGTGGGCATCGTCGGCCAGGGCAGCCGCATCTACTTGCGTACGGAAGCGCAAAAAGGGCTGTTACAGGTGAAATGGGGCACGCAGCCTACGCAGCAGTGTTCTGTCAGCTATAGCTACAAGGCGAAAGCGCAGGGCAATACTGACTACGAAATTATTGAAGCGAGTTGCAAATGATAAAATTAACGCGTGTTCTGTCACTGAATAAAACGTCAGCGAAATGCTTGATGCTGCTCGGCTTGATGATGGTGGGCGGTCAAAGTGCTTATGCCGCCTGTTCTGTCAGAAGTGGTTACAAGGCGCAGGTGATCAATATGAAGCTTGGGCGTGTGCTGGTGACCCCAGGCAGCCAGGTGGGCGACACTTTGGTTACCGGCCAGTTTCCAATCAATGAAGTCAGTAATATCGCCAGTTGCTCAAGAGGCGGCAGCGCGATTGGTTCGATCATGCAGGGCCGCGCCACCAGCTTCACCAATGTGTGGAGTACCAATATTCCGGGTATCGGTATTCGTTTATACCGTGAGGCCGGCTCGGTGAGTAACTTCTACCCTCATACCTTGAACTTTTCTGGTAATTCCAACGTTACCCTTAACGGCGGTTACTTCAAGATTGACGTCGTTAAAACCGCGGCCCAAACAGGCACCGGCCAGTTGACTACCGGGCTATATACCAACTATTACATGGACGGTACCGGTCCTGGGTTGCCACTGCTGCAATCGATTGTCGATGCCAACAGCCTGACGATTGTCACTTCAACCTGCAATGTGGACAGCGGTTCCAAAAACAAGGTGGTTAATCTGGATACCGTCACGGCAGCCTCTTTTGGCGGTGTCGGCTCAACCCAGGGTGAGAAGGCGTTTGATATCAACATTAACTGCGTTGGCGGCGTCGGTGAAAATCTGCTGCCAGGCAATGCCGGGCAGGGGATTGTGAATGTGCGTTTTGACTACACTCCGGATAGTTCTAATGCGCCTGGCGTGATCAAATCGCAATCTGGCGCCAATACGGCTTCCGGCGTTGCCGTGCAGTTGTTGACGGGCAGCACCACGCTGCCTATCAAGAACGGTGACGCGGTCAACGCAGGTCGCACCGTGCCGAACCAGGCCAACACCCTGACCCTGCCGCTGAAAGCCCGTTACTACCGTACCGGCACTACGATAAAAGGCGGCAATATCCAGTCGACCGCAACCTTTACCATCGAATACAACTGAGTATTGCGGGCATTAAAAAAGCCAATGGGATTGCCCATTGGCTTTTTGCTTTTTATCCGCCTCAGCGCTGGCCCATCCAATGAGTGCAGGCGCCATCCACGCATTTCCCCGCATACCACAAGTGCGCGCCTGGAGACTCGTGCCGATGCCCGTTCTGCGGCGCGATCGGTTGCGGACGCATCTCTACCACGTCCCAGCGCGTGGTGCGGCGATACACCGCCGGCGTTTTGCCGAACTGTTTTTTAAACGCCCGTGAAAATGACGGCTGGGAATCAAAATGGAACTGCAGGGCGATGTCGAGAATAGGGCGTGGGGTCGAGCGCAGCGCCTGCGCGGCCTGTGACAGGCGGCGCTCGCGGATATAGCTGCCCAGCGCATGGCCGGTGGTGCTGCGGAACATCCTTTGCAGGTGCCACTTGGAGTAGCCCGATTTTGCCGCCACGTTATCTAACAGCAGCGGTTGATCCAGATGAGTTTCAATCCAGTTCAGCAAATCGTGAATGATATTGACGCGATCCATTGTTTAAGTTCTCCCGCGGTACGGCATTCAGGTCATAGTGGGTAAGAGTAATTATCCAAGCTAGTTCTTTGATAATAGGCCGCTGAACCGGGTTACGCAAGTGTTAACTGGAGGACTAAAGGTGGCTAAACGTGCTCTTCCAGCCGCGGAGAAACAGAAAAGGCCGCGCGGGGCGGCCTTGAGGGAAGGGGGAATAAACGTCGGATCAGTGAGTTTCCGGCTTCACTTCGATATAGTCCAACTGCAAGACGCTGCTGGTGTAGCCACGGATCTTGTTGGTCATTTCAATGTCGCCGTTCAGCTTGTGACCATAGGATGGAATGATCTCTTTCAGCTTGCTCTGCCATTCCGGCGTCGCCACTTTATCTTTGAACACTTTTTCCATCAGGTGCAGCATGATTGGCGCAGCGGTTGAGGCGCCCGGTGATGCGCCGAGCAGGGCGGCGATGCTGCCGTCCTCGGAGCTGACCACTTCGGTGCCGAACTGCAACACACCGCCTTTCTCATCATCTTTCTTGATGATCTGCACGCGTTGGCCGGCGGTCCACAGCTTCCAGTCGGCCTGTTTGGCTTCAGGGAAGTACTCTTTCAGCGCAGCGAAACGGTCATCGTCGTTCATCATCAACTGGCCAACCAGGTATTTCACCAGGTCGAAGTTATCCAGCCCGACATGGGTCATCGGCATCAGGTTAGACGTGCTCAGAGAGTGCAGCAGATCGAACAGCGAACCGTTTTTCAGGAACTTGCTGGAGAAGGTGGCGAATGGCCCGAACAGAACGACGCGCTTGCCATCCAGCATGCGGGTGTCCAGGTGCGGAACCGACATTGGCGGCGAACCTACGCTGGCCAGACCGTAAACCTTGGCCAGATGCTGATTTGCCACTTCCGGATTGGTGGTCACCAGGAACTGGCCGCCGACCGGGAAACCGCCGTAGCCGTCAGCTTCAGGAATGCCGGATTTCTGCAACAGTGTCAGAGAGGCGCCGCCTGCCCCGATAAACACGAATTTGGCGTTAACGGTGGTTTCTTTACCGTCACGGTTCAGATCGGCCACGGTGACGCGCCAGGTGCTGTCGGCGTTGCGTTTGATATCGCGCACTTCATGGCTCAGGTTCAGCTTGAAGTTAGGATTTTTGGTCAGCGTATCCACCAGTTGATGGGTGATCACGCCAAAGTTGACGTCGGTACCCAGCGGCATGCGGGTCGCGGCAATTTTCTGCGCCGGATCGCGGCCGTTCATTACCAGCGGCGCCCACTGTTTAATCTGGTTGGCGTCTTCGGAGTATTCCATCCCACGGAACAGGGTGCTGTGCTGCAGCGCCTCATAGCGTTTGCGCAGGAAGCTGACGTTATCGTCACCCCAGACAAAGCTCATGTGCGGTACGCTGTTAATAAAGGATTTTGGATCTTTCAGGACGTTATTTTTTACCTGATAAGACCAGAACTGACGAGAGATTTCAAAAGACTCGTTAACCACCACGGCTTTGCTGATATCAATGGTGCCGTCTTCTTTCTCTGGCGTGTAGTTCATTTCGGCGAAAGCGGAGTGGCCGGTACCGGCATTATTCCAGCCGTTGGAACTTTCTTCCGCAACGCCGTTCATGCGCTCATACATGTCGATGGACCAATTCGGCTCCAGCTCATGCAGGTAAGTCCCCAGGGTGGCGCTCATGATGCCGCCGCCAATCAGTACCACATCGACGGTCTTGTTCTCTTCTGCTGCAGCCTGTTGCGTGATGCCGAACAGATTCAGACAGAAGATCAGGACGAGTAATTTTCTCATTAAATCAAATCTCTTATGTGTAAATTCTACTCATTGCAGGTGAAAGAATTTATCGGGAGTTACCCTGGAAATAAGCCAAAACAGACCGCCGGCATGAGCCGAATTACAGTGATAATGTCTTTTTGTTAATAGTTTTCTTTAACGAAAAGTGGATTATTACAGGCTGCCTGGAGGCGGATTGTTCAACTCAGGTTACTGAGGGGATATTATTGTTTGCAAGAATGTTAAAAACTACTTTTGTAACTAAAAAAAGAGGAATATAAGCAGGAATAATACATTTATTATTGCGGGCTAAATATAACCGTTAAATTAGCAGGGGTTAATTGCCGCTGATTTAAACGATATTGCCTTATCACACAATATTTAGCGATCGGTTGCAAAAGGTAGCCGGTAACAAAACGAAAATGGCCGCCGTGTGGCGGCCAGCATCCGATTAGCGCGGTTGCCAAATACCGCGGGTTGCGGTGTCGGCGGCATAGGTGCTGAAATCACGCGCCGGGCGCCCAAGGCTGCGTTGAATGTCGTCGGTCAGTGATGCATTGCGCCCATCCAGTACCGTACTGAACAGATACTCCAGCAAGCTGACCATCTCCTCCGGCAACTGCGCTTCGCGCAGATAACCGACATAATCGACTATCGGCACCTGCTGATAGAGAATCTCACGTCCGCTGGCGGCGGCAATCTCGCTAATGGCCTGTTCAAATGTCATCAGTCGCGGGCCGGTTAGTTCATATACCCTATTGCTGTGGCCGGGCTGAGTGAGTGCGGCGACCGCGATGTCGGCGATATCATCGGCATCAATAAAGGGTTCTGGAATTTCGCCCGGCGGCAAATAAACCGTGCCGTTCAGCAACTCTTCGTAAATAAAGCTTTCGCTGAAGTTTTGCATAAACCAGCTGGCGCGCAATATCGTCCAGTCCGCGCCGCTGCGCTCTACCATTTCTTCTGCCTGGCGAGCTTCGTCTTCTCCGCGCCCGCTGAGCAACACGATCTTTTGCACACCCCCCGTTACCGCCTGTCGGCAAAAACGTTCAATGGTGTCGATGGCGCCCGGCACCGCCAGATCGGGCTGGAAGCTGAGATACACCTTTTTCACATCCTGTAAGGCCGGTTGCCAACTGTCGCTGTCCTCCCAGTCAAAAGGAATGGCGGCGCCACGGTGGCCGGGGCGTACGGCCACGCCTTGCTGTTGCAAACGCGCTGCTACACGGCTGCCGGTTTTACCGGTGGCGCCTAAAACCAGTATCGGTGAGGTCATATCGCTGTTATCCATCGTCCATCTCCAAAATGTGAGTGTTACTCATGTTTTGTAAATATGATAAACCCTCGTATTATTGTCAAGGTAGTTTTTGGTTCAAAGGACGATGCTGATGAATGACAAGCAAAAAAATCCACCCGCGTTACGGCGTAAACCCAGCCAGACGCGGAGCCGTGAGAAGGTGGAGCTGATCCTGGATTGCGCCACCGCGCTGATAGCCCAGCAGGGCAGCGATGCGATGCGAATGAGCGAAGTGGCGCTCAATGCCGGTATTTCCATTGGGGCGCTGTACCAGTACTTCCCGGATAAGACCGCTATTGTGCGCGTGTTGGCACAGCGTTATAACCAGGAAGCGCGCGAATGCATTGAGCAGTGTTTAACTGAAGTGCAGAATTTTCCACAACTGATCGAGGCTTTTAGCTGCCTGATTGACGAATATTATGCCTTGTTTATGGCTGAGCCCGTCATGCGGGATATCTGGGCGGCAACGCAGGCCAACAAAACGCTGCGCGAAGAAGAGGTGGCGGAAAGCCGATTGAACGGTGCGTTGCTGGCGGCGGCGATACGGCGTTTGCGGCCACAGGCGGATCCTGTTGCGGTTGAAAATGCCGCTTTTCTGCTGATGCATCTGGGCGAAGCGACGATGCGCCTGGCGGTCAGTACCGGCCCCGATGAGGGCCGCGAACTGGTGGAGAGCTATAAGCAAATGGCGGCGAAGGTGCTGGCAGATGCCTAGAACGCGCTACGGTTGTCTGCGCTGCCATTCTTCGTTCAACAAGGCGTAAATAAACTCGTCGCCCCACTCGCCGTTGAAACGGTCGTTTTGCCGCAGGTGGGCCTCTTTACGCAGGCCCAGCCGCTCGACCACGCCGATCGAGCCCTGATTGGCGGCATCGAGCCGGGCAAAGATGCGGTGGCAGCCCACTTCGCTGAAGCCTCGCTCCAGCACCGCACGCACTGCTTCTGCGGCATAGCCTTTACCGGCGTAGACCGGGTTGAAAATATAGCCGATCTCTCCTTGCAATGCCGCGCGGTTGGCCAGTTTCAGCAGCACTTCACCGATCAATTCCCCGCTGTCTTGCAGAGTGACCGCACAATAAAAGATATCGCCATCCTCACTGAAACGCGAAGCCACAGCCTGGGAAAGCTGTTCTTCCAACTGCGCATCGCTCGGCGTGGGGGCGTACAAATACCGATAAACTTCCGGAAGGCGATGATAAGCCGCGTAGGCGTTGAGATCGGCAGGGGTAAAGCGGCGTAGCCGCAGACGTTCGGTGGTAAATGGCAGGTTAATCAACTGCAAGGGCTCATCCTTTTCATCTGGGCGCTTTGGCGCGAAGTGAAGACGCAAGGGTGAATATAGCCGTTAATCGAGCATTTTTAACCTGTTAAAGCTGCTTCTCCTCCTGATATTCAGGAGGAGAAGGGATAGAGCAAGCTACCGGGCAACCGACTTACTTAATCGCCATGGCGTCACGCATGGTGTAGAACAGGTCGGTCTGATCGGTCAGCCCCACGACGTTAGCGGCACGCGGGCCGTAGGCGGCAACGCGCAACTGGGTGCCGGTGTGTCCCTGAGAGCCTTCCTCCGAGTTACCGTAGCTGATGGTCATTGGCGCACCATCTTTGGTGGTCAGCGTTTGCGTCAGGCCTGGCGCTTTGGCATCGACGGCAATAATCTGGCTGGAATGGGCGTGGTCGGCGGTGACAATCACCAGCGTGTTGCCGTCGGCGCGGGCGAAGGCCAGCGCTTTCTGTACCGCTTCATCCAGATCGACCGTCTCGCCGAACTGGCCGCAAGGGTTGGCTTCATGGTCCTGCTTGTCGATCGATGCACCTTCCACCTGCAGGAAGAAACCGTTTTGCTGATTTTTCAGCAGTTCTATCGCTTTTTCTGTCATTGCCGCCAGCGTTGGGATGTCGGCAGTACGTGCCGGGTTGTTCTCGCAGGTGACCGCCGGTTGGTCGATATTACCGTGATGCGAGGCTTTTGGGCCCTGCCAGCGCACCGGCATATTGCCGGCGGCAAACAACCCCAGCAGCGGTTTTTGCTGATTGGCTACGCTGATGGCATTCAGGCCGTCAAGGTTTTCCACCCACTGATAACCCAGCGCGGTTGCCTGGTCTTTCAATGACTTTCCCTGCCATTCGCCGCTTTTCGCCAGCTGATTAAAGGATTTCGCCCCACCGCCCAGCGAGACGTCGGCGCGGGTTTTGAGCAATTGCTCGGTGATAGAACCACGGCCGCCATTCTCCAGCGCGTTGGTGGCGCATTTTTCGCTGGTTTCTTCCGGGCCGTAACATTTGCGAGAGGTGACATGCGAGACCTGCGCTGCCGGTGTGGCGTCCTGTAGCTCGGCGGTGGAGACGTTGCCGGTGGCTTTACCTGCCGCCTTGGCGATTTCCAGCAGCGTCGGCTGATCCTTGCCGTTGACGTCAACTCCCAGCGCGCCGTTATAGGTTTTTACGCCGGTTGACCATGCGGTCGCCGAGGCGGCGGAATCCGTCACGTAATCTGGCTTGTGGGTTTTCTTATCCAGCGAGTAATGGGTGTATTGACCGGTCAGCGGCAGGGCATCAATGCCTTTAAAATAGCCGCCCGCGCCTTCTGCGTAGTTGCGCGCCGAGGTGATTTCAGAATCGCCCATGCCGTCGCCAATCAGCAAAATCACGTTTTTGACCGTTTTGTCAGACAGCGAGGCTTTCAGTGCGGCGGTTTGATCGCCGCTCAGACGGCGTGCGCCGCCCGGCTCCACGATGTTACCGCGCGCCGCGCGCTCGGAGAGACCCGCGGTATTGGCCGGTGTTTCATCGGCGAAGGCGGTGGAACAAAGCAGGGCGGATAATACGGCGCCAGCGATCAAAGAAACGGGCTGCAGCATGGGAAAACTCCTTGTCGTAATAATAAAACATAAATAGCATCAGTTTGTTACGCAGGGAGAGTAGTGCAGAGGTGTGACACTTTTATGACGATGCGGGGAGCGAAAATGGGATAGCCAGCGGCTATCCCAGGCAATAAATTATTCGTTACGAGCGGGAATATTCAGGCCGCGTTGTACTGCCGGGCGTACCAGCCCGCGCTCCAGCCATTGCCCCACCCGTGGGAAACTGTCGAATTCCACCAGTTCGCGCGCTTCGTAGAAACCGATCAGGTTGCGCACCCAGCCCAGCAGAGAAATGTCGGCGATGGTGTAATCCTGGCCCATGATCCACTCGCGGCCTTCGAGGCGGCTTTCCAGCACGCCGAGCAGGCGTTTGGATTCATTTTTATAACGCTCCAGCGGGCGTTTATCTTCGTATTCACGCCCGGCGAAGCGGTGGAAGAAGCCGAGTTGGCCGAACATCGGGCCGACCGCCGCCATCTGGAAAAATACCCATTGGATGGTTTCATAGCGCTGCGCGGGATCCTGTGGCAGGAATTGACCGCTTTTCTCTGCCAGATACAGCAGGATGGCACCGGATTCAAACAGCGCCAGCGGCTTACCGCCTGGGCCATCGGGATCGATAATCGAAGGGATTTTACCGTTAGGGTTCAGCGACAAAAACTCCGGTGTCCAGGTTTCATTCTTGCCGATATCGATCAGGTGCGCTTCATAAGGCAGGCCGATCTCTTCGAGCATAATGGACACTTTTACGCCGTTTGGCGTCGGCAAGGAATAAAGTTGCAGCCTTTCCGGGTGCTGCGCGGGCCAGCGTTTGATAATCGGGAATTGGGTTTGATCGAGCATGAAGAGTCCTCGGGTTGACGGTTTGCCTATTGAGTATTGCACCAAAGCTAACGCGTTGCGGGGTTAAACCGTGAGGTCAAAATGTGCTTTCAGAGCATTCTTGCCGGTGGCGGTGAGTTGCAACTCGCGGCTATCGAGCCGGCGCCTTATCCAGTCGCGCTCGATAAAGGCGTTAAGTAGCGCTGCGCCAAGTGCGCCGCCAAGGTGAGCCTTGCGTTCGCTCCAGTCCAGGCAGCCGCAGGCGAAGCGCCGCCGTGAGGGCGCAGGCGCGTGGCCGCCATGATGTGCTGGCGCAGTACCGCCTGCGGGTGGCTGAGGTGGTGCGCGACTATGGTTTGGATCAGCGCGATCAAGCGCCGCAGGACAGTTGCGGCTATCACGCAGGTTAGTGCAAAGCCCGCAGGGTGCGGGCTAAGACGACGAGAGAATTATTTGGCTTCGCTGCCGACTTTCATGGCGCCGGCGTAGTTGGCGCCCATGCCCCAGCTTGCGCCATGTTCGCCGGCAATCTTCAATACCCCGCCGGCGGTGGTCTTATGGCTCCAGTCCTGTTGCCATTCCAGCATCAAGGCTACCCAGTTGACCGGTGTGGCGCCGGCCTGAATCAGGCGCTGCATGGCGTTATGTTGGGTATCTGCGGTGATATCACCGGTAACGTCAGACAAAATGTACACTTCGTACCCCTCCCCCAAGGCGGAAAGGGCCGGCAGCATCACGCAACTGGCGGTCCACAGGCCACCGATGATAATTTTTTTGCGGCCGGACTTTTTGATCTGTTCAACCACGCGCGGATCCTGCCAGACGTTGATGGCGGTGCGGTCATAAACTTTCAGATCCGGCCGAGCCAGGGTCACCTGCTGGAAAAAGGGGCCGGCAAAGCTTTTGGCGTTGGCCGAAGCCAAAATCGTCGGCACGTTGAAGACCTTGGCCGCTTTGGCAATGCCGGTGGCGTTGTTCACCAGGTTGGTTTGATCGATAGAGGAGATGGTCATGCCGAACATGTCCTGCAGATCGACCAGCAGCAGCAGGCTATTGTCCGCCGTCAGCGGTTGAACGTAACCGGCCTGGCGTGCATCGGCGGTTACCGGTTGCGCCAGGGCGGCGAAGGGGGTTGCTGCGCTGCTGAGGCTGAGCAGTAGGGCGATGAGGGTCTTTTTCATTGTTAACTCCATGAGTGCCGGTTTTTTACTTCATACAGATGAAGCGAGCGATCGGGAGTTTACTGATATTGATGAAGTTAATAATCTATGGTTTATTTAATTGATAATTAACTTATAGGAAATTATATGGACGTTTTACTGGCGATGCGGGCATTCCGCCGCGTGGTTGAACGCAACAGTTTTTACAAGGCCGCTGAGGATCTGGCGGTGACGCCCGCCGCCCTGAGCAAGCAGATCAAGCAATTGGAAGCCCGGTTGGCCACGGTATTGATCGCACGGACGACGCGAACCATGAGCCTGACCGAGGCGGGGCAACTGTACTATCAGGAAGCTTGCCGGCTGCTGGGCGAATTTGATGCGCTGGAGCAGACGGTCGCCGCCAGCGTGCAGCAGGTGTCCGGCACGCTGCGGATCAATGCGCCGCTCTCTTTTGGTCTGATGGTGTTGTCGCCGCTGCTGCCGCAGTTTATGCAACGTTACCCAGAGTTGCAGGTGGAACTGACGCTGGACGATCGGGTACTGGACGTAGTGGCCGCCGGTTTTGATATTTCGCTGCGTATTCGCCGTCATTTGCCGGATTCGTCGCTGAGCGCCCGTTCTCTGGGGGAGGTGCAGCAGCGGCTCTGCGCCGCACCGGCTTATTTGGCGCAATATGGCACGCCGAAAACGGTGGCGCAGCTACAGCATCATCAGTGCCTGGCCTATTCGCTGGCGGAAAAGCCCGGCCATTGGCACTTTACGTTGGGGGAAGAGAATCTGAGCGTGGCGGTCAATCCCAGGTTGACGGCGAACAACAGCCTGATGCTGCGCGACATGATTGGCGCCGGGTTAGGCATTGGTTCGTTGCCGTCGTTTGTCGCCGATCCGGAGATTGCCGCCGGCCGACTGGTGCGGTTGTTCCCGGATTTCTCCAGTGAGGCGCATCAGGTATTTGCGGTGTATCCAACGCGCCGTCATGTTCAGCATAAGGTGCGGCTGTTTACCGATTTTATCCGTGAAGCCTGGTTTTGTTAGGCCGCCTTAGTTTCGCTGTTGACAGCACTCCCGGCTTTATTCTATTGATAGTGGATGAACAAAAACCGACTTGTATTCGCGCAGATTATTATCACCATTCTCAGAGTGGTGGGATAGCGCGTCTCTTTCAAGCCAAAACCCGCCAGTAAGGCGGGGCAATCTCTCCTCCTGCTGGCTATCACCCAGGAGGACGTCATGGAAAATCACCCCCACGCTGTTTTACATCTGATGTGCGGCAAAGCCGGCTCAGGCAAGTCAACGTTGGCAAACCTTTTGTCGCAGCAGCCACAAACGCTGCTGATTGTTGAGGACAGCTGGCTGGCGACGCTGTATGAACAACAGATGGCCGGATTGCAGGATTACGCCCGTTATTCGGCCCGGCTGCGGCAGGCATTGAGTGAACATATTGTACAACTGCTGCGTAATGGGCTGTCGGTAGTGCTCGATTTTCCGATGAACACGCCGGATCGTCGTCTTTGGGCCAGACAATTGGCGGATGCCGCCGGTGTTGGTCATTGTCTGCATTTTCTGGACGTCAGCGATGTGCAATGCAAGAGCCGGATAAAACTGAGAAATGAGCAGGGCGAGCATCCTTTCGTGCTAAGCGAAGAAACCTTCGATCTGCTTACCCACTACTTTGTTTCCCCTTCAGAGGAAGAGCGGCTGACTGTGGTCAGATACGGTGATCATGCCTGAGTCAGCCCGTTTGAGGGACGTGGTTTCAAACGCGGTATCGACAGCGACCTCGCTCTGCGGTGCAGAGCGGGTGTTATCTCTTGCGTTAACGGAAAGCTATGCCAGCGCGTTCCAGCGCTGTGCAAGCCCCAGCAGATGAACCAGACCCAGACAGAGACAAATCAACGAACTTATGACGATGAATTTGTCACTGCGACCGGTATTACGCAGCGCCAGGGGGCCGGCAATGCCGCGCAACAGATAGATGAACGTGATGAGGCACAGCACGGGGCGTAGCAATGGCAGCGGTGCAATAATGCCAGCACCGGCCAAAGCGTACAGCGCCCAGATAAACAACACCAGGGCGATACCTGCGGTCGCGATGTCCGGAAATTTCTTGCCGGCTTCGGCTGCGCGGATAAAGCGTTCGCCGGCGCCACACAGACGATATCCGCGCGGCCCCGCCTTGATCACCCAAACATGCACCAGGGCCGCAATGGCGCTCAGTCCTGCACCCGTCAGTAATGCCAAATTATAAGGGGTATCCATACTTCTTTTCGCTCCTGGGATAGAACTGCGTCAGTTTTTGTGCCGCTCCTTGAACACCGTAGCGGCAATCAGGCTGAGAGTCAGCATGCCGGTGACATACCAGGCCGGCGCCATAGGATTGCCGCTGACATCCAGCAGCCAGGTGACGACGAGCTGCGCCGACCCGCCAAACAGCGTAACGCCGAAGGCGTAAATCATTGAGGTGCCGGTTGCGCGTACATGGCGCGGTAACGCAGAGACGATCAGCATGGTGCTCGACAACATATTGACCCCTAAAGCACCGATCAGCAAGATGCGAAAGAGGATTGCCAGCCACAGATAGTGTGTGGAGCCTAGGAACCAGAATGTGGGATAAATCAGTATCAGGGCGGCAAAGATAGAGAAAAGCAGCGGCTTTTTGTAGTTTTGTACCCGATCGACATAACGGCCGGCGAAATAAACGGCGACGATTTGCACCACGGAAGCAATGCAACTGAAGAGATAGGCGGTGGGGGCGGCAATATGATAGGTCTGCATCATATAAGTCGGCATATACAGCAGCACAATATAAACCATCACGGTGCCGGACATAATGATCAGCATCCCCAGCAGCAGGTCTTTAAAGTGATTGCGCAGCACATCCCAGACCGGGTTAACCTGTGGGCGTTCGTGATCCACCACCTCGCCGCTATAGGTTTCCTCCAGGTGTTTACGGATATACACGCCGACGGGAATAATCAGCAGGCCGATGATGAAAGGCACGCGCCAGCCCCAGGAATAGAGGGCTTCTTCCGGTAGAAAATAGGTCAACAGCAGCCCGAAAGAGGCGCCGAGCAAGGCGCTGATGCCTTGGCTGATCGCCTGCCAGCTGACAAAGAATCCCCGCTGGTTGGCCCCGGCTGACTCCAGAAGCAGGGTGGTCGCAGACCCCACTTCACCGCCGGCGGCAAAACCCTGAATCAATCGCCCGACCACGATCAGCATTGGCGCGAAGAGGCCTATTTGCGCATGGGTGGGGGCAAAAGCAATCAGCGCCGTGCCGACGCCCATCAGGACAATGGTCATTAACATCGCAGCCTTACGACCGACCCGATCGGCGTAGGCGCCCAGCACCATGCTGCCTAGCGGACGCATAATAAAACCGACGCCAAAAACGGCCACCGACATTAATAAAGATCCGTAGGCCGTGTCGCTGGGGAAATACAGTTTACCGATAATGGCTGCAAAGAAGCTGTAAACGGTGAAATCGAAGATCTCCAGTCCGTTACCGAGGCTGGCGCCAAAAATGACCTTATAATTTATCGTTTTCTTGTCGATCGTCCGATTCTCGGATAACTCGTTTTCAACAGTGTTTGTCATTATTTCTATCTCTCGCGATGGGCGGCATGTTTTTATTGTTAATGTTTCACCAGTGATACCTGAGGGATGCGGTTTGTTGCGATCACACCATTGCAACCTCTTGTTTACATATACTTGTATGTACAACTATATGCAATACAGGTTGTTTGTGGTGTGAAAATGGAAGTTAATTAATTTAATTTATTGTTTATTAAGTGGTTTGTATGGATTCTGGTAAGGAGTTAACCCAGCCAGACTGACGATTTAGTGACCTGCCACACACAAAGGATCCGATTCCCTGTGGGTTTTAAGAGGTGAATCACAATTTTAATCGTAGAGAGGAATCTGTGGTGGTGAGGTTCTGTCGTAGCAATAAAAATGGCTACTCGGCCTGAAGGAGAGGGTAAAGGCAAAGCATTTACTTAATCCAAGGGAATAATGGTTTATCACCCGCAGGTTAACGTTATTTTTTGTTGAGATGTTTAACGTAAATATTGGCTACCTCTATCACTCAGATGATAAGCCTGATAGTTTCTTTAGGCCTGCCTGTGAGTAATTAATATTTTGTGTGAATTTAATTTATTTAAATAATCGTTGTGGTGAATACAAATATGTTTTCTCGAACGCAGGCAGAAATACGAGTAATCCAGGATATTGAGACGTCTCGCACAAGGCTCCCTATGCCCTGATGCTGGCGGAGCAACTCGCCACGCTTGGCGTACACCGGATGGGGGATTATCGCATTCGGCATGTTAGGGGAATGGGGAGGTTTCAAAAATGGCCGAAGAAAAGCAAGATCATGGCTAATGATCGCATAAGAGTGCATGAATCAAACTATTTTATAGATTGTAATGAATCATGTTATTAATACGGCTGTAAGTTTTTTATTTGCAATGATTATATTTATGTGATTAGGTTGGTGTAAGGTAAATTATTTGTGAATGCAGGTGGGGTTTATGAAAAGGATTTTTATCGTTGCTACTTTGTTTTTTACTTCGTTATGTTCTCTCTATGGCTACGCAAATGAAAATCATTATGAAACCATAGAAAGTAACTTATCCCAGGTTGGTTATTTTTCCTTAGGAATGAATGGCTTTGCTGGCAAGGTTAGTGAAGGAGAAGTTGCTGTAATAGATATTATTAAAAGCAAAGGAGCAACTGATGTTTTCCTGAGAATAGCCAATAATCCCAAGGCAACGCCAGAAAGTAAACTCTATGCAGCTTGTGGATTGAAGCAACTAGGTAAACTAAATAATAATGACGTAAAATCCATTTTTGAAAAAGAGTGAGATGATAATGTTTCGATATTGAAAGCAGACATTTTAAGAAAAGAAAAATTTAAATATTTATATTTTGGCATTTTAAATCATGGATGCATGTGAGTAAATTTACTGAATTATTCTATTTCTTGGGGAAGTGGCTCATGACAACCTTCAAGCGGTAATAGTTTCACCGAGATCCCTCCGTCAGCGAGCAGCTTGCATTGCGCCGAGCCATGGGGCCGGCATGCCGGGTTAACCTCATGATCCTCTGTCGCCGCACTTTTGCTCAAATTGTCACCGAAACTTCCCGCGATCTCTTATCCTCGTTATGGCATAATGCGCGCCAAATCACATTCCCAATGATATGAAGAGCGAGCGCTGTGTTAAGCACTAACAACATCACTATGCAGTTTGGCAGTAAGCCGTTGTTTGAAAATATCTCCGTCAAGTTTGGCGGCGGTAACCGCTACGGTTTGATCGGGGCCAACGGCTGCGGCAAATCCACCTTTATGAAAATCCTGGGTGGCGATCTGGTGCCGAGCGGCGGCAACGTGTTCCTCGATCCGAACGAACGCCTGGGCAAACTGCGTCAGGATCAGTTCGCTTTCGAACAATACAGCGTGCTGGACACCGTCATCATGGGCCACCACGAGCTGTGGGCGGTGAAGGAAGAGCGTGACCGCATTTACGGTCTGGCCGAAATGAGCGAAGAAGACGGCTATAAAGTGGCCGATCTGGAAGTGGCTTACGGCGAGATGGACGGTTACACCGCAGAAGCGCGCGCCGGCGAACTGCTGCTTGGCGTAGGCATCCCGGTTGAACAGCATTACGGCCCAATGAGCGAGATCGCGCCGGGCTTCAAACTGCGCGTATTGCTGGCGCAGGCGCTGTTCTCCGATCCGGAAATCCTGTTGCTCGACGAACCGACGAACAACCTGGACATCGATACCATTCGCTGGCTGGAGCAGGTGCTGAACGATCGTAACAGCACCATGGTCATCATTTCGCACGACCGTCACTTCCTGAACATGGTCTGTACTCACATGGCGGATTTGGACTACGGCGAGCTGCGCGTTTATCCGGGTAACTACGACGAATACATGACCGCGGCCACTCAGGCGCGTGAGCGTCTGGTTGCGGACAACGCCAAGAAGAAGGCACAGATTAACGAACTGCAATCGTTCGTGAGCCGCTTCAGCGCCAACGCCTCCAAATCCAAGCAGGCGACCTCTCGCGCCCGCCAGATCGACAAGATCCAACTGGAAGAAGTGAAGGCCTCAAGCCGTCAGAACCCGTTCATCCGTTTTGATCAGGACAAGAAACTGTTCCGTAACGCGCTGGAAGTGGAAGCGCTGACCAAAGGCTTCGATAACGGCCCGTTGTTCAGCAAACTCAACCTGATGGTTGAAGTGGGTGAGAAAGTGGCGGTGCTGGGCCCGAACGGTATCGGTAAATCCACCCTGCTGAAAACGCTGGTGGGTGACGCCCTGCCGGACAGCGGCAGCGTGAAGTGGTCCGAAAACGCCAAGATCGGCTACTACGCTCAGGATCACGAATACGAGTTCGATGATACCCTGACGGTATTCGACTGGATGAGCCAGTGGAAGCAGGAAAAAGACGACGAGCAGGCGGTGCGTAGCGTGCTGGGGCGTTTGCTGTTTAGCCAGGACGACATCAAGAAGAAAGTTAAGGTGCTGTCCGGTGGTGAAAAGGGCCGTATGCTGTTCGGCAAGCTGATGATGCAGCGCCCTAATATTCTGGTTATGGATGAACCAACCAACCACCTGGATATGGAATCCATCGAATCACTGAACATGGCGCTGGAAATGTACGAAGGCACGTTGATCTTCGTCTCCCACGACCGTGAGTTCGTCAGCTCGCTGGCGACACGCGTGCTGGAAATGACGCCGACCAAGGTTGTCGACTTTACCGGCAACTACGAAGACTATCTGCGTAGCCAGGGTATCGTTTAACGTCGTAATAGGCGAAAGCTAATGGGCCGTTTTGACGGCCCATTTTTTTAATCCTTCCAGGTAAATGTGGTGCTGATCAGCCGTATGCCATAGTGACCGACTTGCTCAACCACGAATATCCCATCCATTCCTTGTTTACGTTGCTGGTGTAGTGCTTCTTTTGACGAGCAAAGCGTGATCCAGTGCCCCAGTGTTATATCTTTAATTTGTAAACCGGCTTCGCAGTGACCATGTTTACCTCTGGAGGGGCCAGGAAAAGTAACATCATAGTCCGTGACATAACTGACCGTTTTTTCGGGGAAAAACCAAACCACATAGTCATGGTACATTAACCCCGGAATGCCAAAGAAACACAGGCCAGCAAAGAATGGCTGCACAATATCCCAGAACGGCTTATTTTCCATTCTAAGTTGTGGGAGTGCTTTCCAGGCACACCACAAACCCCCAATAGCACCCACGCTTAATGCGGTTGCCCATTGCGGTACCCAGTCATAAAGAAAAATGGCAAAGCGGAAACGGAAGCTAAATAGCATCAATACAAAATAGGCTAATAACAAGGTGATGACGAAAAGTCCCTTGAACCCCAAATGCTTTATTTTGGAGATCATGGAACGCCACACATTTCGTTTACGGTAAATAAACATAATTAGTTGATCTATGCCTCCTTGCAAAAAATCAGATATCCCCGCCGCACACCTCGCACTGCGGGTTTTTCGGCAACTTCATCTCGCGGAACTGCATCGTCATGGCGTCGAACATCAGCAGTTTTCCGGTGAGGGGTTGGCCGTAATGCGTCAACAGCTTAATCGCTTCCAGAGCTTGTAGCGTGCCGATAGTGCCCACCAGCGGTGCCATAACCCCAGCCTCGACGCAGGTCAGGGCATTTTCGCCGAATAACCGGCTCAGGCAGCGGTAGCAGGGCTCGTCCGGCTGGTAGGTGAATACGCTGAGCTGCCCCTCCATGCGGATCGCCGCGCCGGAAACCAGCGGTTTGCGTTGCGCATGGCACTGGCGGTTGAGCAGATCGCGTGTCGCTACGTTGTCGGTGCAGTCCAGCACCAGATCGCAGGCGGCAACGTGCGCCGCCATCTGTTCGTCGTTCAACAGCCCGTCCACGGCATCAATACGGATATGCGGATTGATGGCGCTCAGCTCGAGGCGAGCCGATTCGACCTTCGTCATGCCAAGGCGTGCATCGCGATGCAGGATCTGGCGTTGCAGGTTGGAGAGGGCGACGGTGTCGAAATCAACCAGCGTCAGGTGGCCGACGCCCGCCGCAGCCAGGTATGGCGCAGCAGCGCAACCCAGCCCGCCGAGGCCGACAATCAGCACTCGAGCGGCCTTCAGTTTTTCCTGGCCGTCGAAGTCAAAGCCGCGCAGGATAATCTGGCGGTTATAGCGCAGCGTTTCGGCGTCGGTTAATTCCGGCAGCATGTTCAGCTCCTCAACAAGTTGTTGAATGGCTCGATCTCCACCGTTTCGCCAACCGCCACGGAACCGCGTTCGCGCTCCAGCACGATGAAACAGTTCCCCTGACTGAATGAACTGAATACGTGCGAGCCCTGATGGCCGGTGGTGCTCACTTCCAACTCGCCCTGGGCATTGCTGCCAAACACGCCGCGCTGGAAATCAAGACGACCCGGCGCCTTCTTCAGCGGCGTCAATGCGCGTGCGCGCAGGCGCGGTGGCAGACGCCATTCGCTGTGGCCAGCCAGTTTTGCCAGCAACGGCTGCACCAACTGGTAGAAGGTCAGGGCGGCGGAAACCGGGTTGCCCGGCAGGCCGCAGAACCAGGCGTGCTTCAGCTTGCCAAACGCAAAGGGTTTGCCGGGTTTGATCGCCAGTTTCCAGAAACTGACCTCGCCCAACTCATCGAGCATTTGCTTGGTGTAGTCGGCTTCACCCACCGACACACCGCCGCTGCTGATCACTACGTCAGCCTGGCTGTCCGCCTGCTCAAAAGCGTTACGCAGCGCGTTCTGGTCATCACGGATAATGCCCAGATCGAGAGTCTCGCAGCCCAATTGTTCGAGCATCAGGCGCACCGCAAAGCGGTTGGTGTCATAAATTTGCCCGGCTTCTAGCGGCTGGCCTACCGGCTGCAGCTCGTCGCCGGTGGAGAACACCGCGACCTTCAACTTGCGGATCACCAGCACCTCGGCGACGCCGAGCGAGGCCAGCAACGGCAACTGCGCGGCGCCCAGTTTGACGCCGGCAGGCAGCACGCCGGCGCCCTGTTGGATATCTTCTCCCGCCAAACGGATATTTTGCCCGGCGCGCACTGCGGCATTGAAGCGAACGCCGGCATCGTTCACCTCGGCCTGCTCTTGCATGATCACCGCCTCGGCGCCGGTTGGGATCGGCGCGCCGGTCATGATGCGCACACAGGTGCCGGCCGGCCAGTCACCGTTGAACGGCGCACCGGCAAAGGCTTTGCCTGCGACCGGTAACGGGGCGTTGGCATGCAGGTCTGCGATACGCACCGCATAACCGTCCATGGCCGAATTGGCGAACGGCGGCACGTCGATCGGTGAAATCACCGGCGCGGCGGTAATGCGGCCGGCGGCGGCGTTCAGGGGGATGGATTCGGTCTGCTGCAGGGGAGAGAGTTGGCCGAGCATCTTCTCCAGCGCCTGCTCAAGGGAAATGAGATCGGAAGTATGGCAATGATCCATAAAGGGAACTCCGTAATCAGGGTGCGCGAAAAACAGCGGCAAAGTGGGAGTATTATGGCAGATAACGCCGAAGGGGAGAACGGGTTACACTGAGTAAAACAAGGGAGAAAGGTTATGCATAAACAGGTCATAGATTTCTGGTTCGAGGAGATCGATCCGGTAATGTGGTTCAAGAAAGACGATGATTTCGACAACCGGTTGCAGGTGCGTTTTGGCGAATTGTGGCACGCGGCGGCGGCGGGGGAATTGGCGCACTGGCGCGAAACTATCGAAGGACGGTTGGCGGAGGTGATCGTGCTCGATCAGTTCAGCCGTAATCTGTATCGGGGTACGCCCCGTGCATTTTCCAGCGACTGCATGGCGTTGGTGCTGGCGCAAGAGGCGATCCGCTCCGGGCAATGTGAACAACTCAGCCGCGAACAGCGCGGTTTTCTCTATTTACCCTTTATGCATTCGGAATCGGCGGTGATTCATCAGCAGGCACTGGCGTTGTATACCGAACTGAATAATGGCGATCAGTTGGAATTTGAATTACGGCATAAGGCGATCATTGATCGTTTTGGCCGTTATCCGCACCGTAATGCGATATTAGGCCGGATCAGTACGCCGGAAGAAGAGGCATTTCTGCTGTTGCCAGGGTCGGGTTTCTGAATATTGATTATCTGCTTTCAACCGGCGAAAAAACCGCAGGTTGAACGCTTCACGGCTATTTATCCAGAGCGATCGGTTATTTTTTCGGAAAATTACTGTCCATCAAGTAGGGCGCTTGCCAAAAATATCAGACATGACTTCTTGCGTGAATGCTTTGATCTAACACCCTGTTTTTATTCCACTAAGCTATTTCAAGGTGCAAAATGGTCTAAGAAGGCTACGCTAAATGCTGAACGGCGACTTTATGCTTTACTTCGATTGCCGGGCTAAATATAGTCGAAAAAAGTCTGAATAATAATTACACCCGTCGTATTTCAAGCATACCTGGCGGCTCCCGAGCTGGCCGCCTGGCTGCAACTTGAAATCCATAGGGGATAGGCGTCTTGGAAAAGGGCTGGAATTAACACAGGGTGTCAGGCAAATGAGCAAACCAGTGATTGCCATTCATGGCGGTGCGGGCGCAATTACCCGTGCGGCGTTGAGTGCAGAAAAGGAACAAGAATATATTCAGGTGCTGTCCGGCATTGTCGCCGCAGGCCAGAATATTTTGGCCCAGGGCGGTAGCGCGCTGGATGCGGTCACCGAGGCGGTGAGGTTGCTGGAAGAGTGCCCGCTGTTCAACGCGGGCTTGGGTTCGGTGTTCACCCATCAGGGCACCCACGAACTGGATGCCTGCGTGATGGACGGCCGCACCTGCGATGCCGGCGCCGTGACGGGCGTTAACCGGATCCGCAATCCGGTGCTGGCCGCGCGTGCGGTGCTGGAAAACAGCCAACATGTGCTGTTCGCCGGTGAAGGCGCAGAAAAATTCGCCGCGGCCCACGGCCTGGAAATGGTCACCCCCGATTTCTTCTTTACCCAGGAACGTTTTGATCAACTGCACCGCGCTCAGGCGGAGCAGGGCCGGGTGCTGCTCGATCATGACGGCGCGGCGCAGACCGGCGATCCGATAGACCCCGAGCGCAAATTCGGCACCGTCGGTGCGGTAGCGCTGGACGCATTAGGCAATCTGGCGGCCGCCACCTCAACCGGCGGTATGACCAATAAACAGGCCGGCCGGATAGGTGACACGCCGATCATCGGTGCCGGCTGCTATGCCAACAACGCCACGGTGGCGGTCTCCAGCACCGGCACCGGCGAAATCTTCATGCGCGGCGTCGCGGCTTACGACGTTTCTGCCTTGATCGAGTATGCCGGTCTGAGCCTGCAGCAGGCCAGCGACCGGGTGGTGATGGAAAAACTGCCGGCAATGGGCGGCAGCGGCGGGCTGATCGCCATCGACCGCCACGGCAACGTGGCACTGCCTTTCAACAGCGAAGGAATGTACCGCGGCTTCGGTTATGTCGGCGATGCGCCGTCCATAGGGATTTATCGCTAACCGATCACCAGGAGGGTGCATGACCGATACTTCAATGCCGCCGGCGGCGGACTCCGGGCTATTTCTGCCGCCGCAGCGCGTACTGTCGGTACGCGATCTTGGCATCCGTTTTAACCAGCAAGGCGACACCGTCGAGGCGGTGCGCCACCTGTCATTTGACATCGATCGCGGTGAAACGCTGGCGATCGTCGGCGAGTCCGGCTCGGGCAAATCGGTGACCTCTCTGGCGTTGATGCGGTTGGTTGAGCAGGGCGGCGGCGCTATCGTCAGCGGCATCATGCCGTTTCGCCGGCGCAACGGCGAGGTACTGGATCTGGCGCGAGCGCGTCAGAGCACCTTGCGAACCCTGCGCGGCGCCGATATGGCGATGATTTTTCAGGAGCCGATGACGTCGCTGAATCCGGTGTTTCCGGTAGGTGAGCAGATCGCCGAGTCTCTGCGGCTGCATCAGGCTATGGGCGGCCGCGCCGCGAAACAAGAAGCCTTGCGCATGCTCGATCTGGTGCGCATTCCCGAAGCCAAAGAGGTGCTTAACCGTTATCCGCACCAGCTTTCCGGCGGCATGCGCCAGCGGGTGATGATCGCCATGGCGTTATCTTGCAAACCCGCGCTGCTGATTGCCGACGAACCGACCACCGCGCTGGACGTCACCATTCAGGCGCAGATCTTGCAACTGATTCGCGTATTGCAGCAGGAAATGCAGATGGGGGTGATTTTCATCACTCACGATATGGGCGTCGTGGCGGAAATTGCCGATCGGGTGCTGGTGATGCATCAGGGCGAACAAGTGGAGCAAGGGCCGGTGCGCGAGTTGTTCGCCGCGCCGCAGCAGCCCTACACCCAGGCGTTGCTGGCGGCGGTACCCAGACTGGGCTCGATGGCAGATAAAGACTTCCCGGCCAAATTCCCGCAGCCCAGCGGCGAAGACAATGGATTGCCGCAGGACACCGTGCCCCCTGGCGCAGCACCGATCCTGCGGGTGGAAAACCTGGTCACGCGCTTTGACCTGCGCAGCGGTATTTTCAACCGAGTCACCCGTCGGGTACACGCGGTGGAAAACGTCAGTTTTGATCTCTATCCCGGCGAAACGCTCGGGCTGGTGGGGGAGTCCGGCTGCGGCAAATCCACTACCGGCCGTTCGCTGCTAAAGCTGGTGGACAGCCAACATGGCACCATCACCTTTGACGGCCGCCAGATTAACCAACTGAAAGGCTCGGCGTTGCAGCACCTGCGGCGCGATATCCAGTTTATCTTCCAGGATCCTTACGCTTCGCTGGACCCGCGGCTGACCGTCGGCTTTTCGATTATGGAGCCGCTGTTGGTGCATAACGTGGCGCGTGGCAAGGCGGCGGAGGAGCGTGTGGCCTGGTTGCTGGAGCGCGTAGGGCTGAAACCTGAGCATGCGCGACGTTACCCGCATGAATTTTCCGGTGGTCAGCGGCAGCGTATCTGTATTGCGCGTGCGCTGGCATTGAACCCGAAGGTGGTGATTGCCGACGAGTCGGTGTCGGCGCTTGACGTGTCGATTCAGGCGCAAATCGTCAATTTGCTGCTCGATCTGCAGCGTGAGCTCGGCATCGCATTCTTGTTTATCTCGCACGATATGGCGGTGGTGGAACGCATTAGCCATCGCGTGGCGGTCATGTACCTCGGCCAGATCGTCGAAATTGGCCCGCGTCGGGCGGTGTTCGACAACCCGCAGCACGCTTACACCCGCAAACTGATGGCGGCGGTGCCGGTGGCCGATCCGGCACATGTCCATAAACGCCAACCGTTGTTGGTGGATGAAATTCCCAGCCCGATCCGCGCGTTGGGCGATGAACCCGTTACCGCACCGCTGGTACAGGTTGGGCCGGGGCACTTTGTTGCCCGCCACCCTATCGCCGGTGCTTATTAAAGACCTCAGGAGAGACAAGCGACATGAAGCACACATTCAAACGTAATGCGTTGGTGGCCGCCGTGCTGCTGGCGGTGGTGGGCGCAGGCCCGGCCTGGGCGGCGAAGGATGCGGTGATTGCCGTGGCTTCCAACTTCACCACGTTGGATCCGTACGACGCCAACGACACGCTGTCTCAGGCGGTGGCCAAGTCTTTCTATCAGGGGCTGTTCGGCTTCGATAAGGACATGAAGCTGGTTAACGTGCTGGCGGACGGTTACGAGGTGAGTAAAGACGGCCTGACTTATACCCTCAAACTGCATCCGGGGGTGAAATTCCACGACGGCACCGAGTTCAACGCCGAAGCGGTGAAGGTGAACCTGGATCGCGCCAGCAACCCGGACAGCCATCTCAAACGTTACAACCTGTTCAAGATGATCGACAAAACCGAAGTGGTGGACGCCAATACGGTGAAAATCGTGCTGAAGGCACCGTTCTCGGCCTTTATCAACAATCTGGCGCACCCGGCGGCGGCGATCATTTCCCCGTCGGCGCTGAAGCAGTATGGCAAAGATATTGGCTTCCATCCGGTGGGCACCGGGCCGTATCAGTTCGTGACCTGGAACCAGACCGATTTCGTCAAGGTGAAGAAGTTCGACGGCTATTGGAAGCCAGGGTTGCCGAAGCTCGACAGCATCACCTGGCGCCCGGTGGTGGACAACAACACCCGCGCGGCGATGCTGCAAACCGGCGAAGCCACCTTTGCCTTCCCGATCCCTTACGAGCAGGCCAAGGTGCTGGAAGGCAATACCAAGCTCGACGTAGTGGCTGCACCGTCGATCCTGCAACGTTATATCAGTCTGAACGTCACCCAGAAGCCGTTTGATAATCCGAAAGTGCGCCAGGCGTTGAACTACGCCATCAACAAGGATGCGCTGATCAAAGTGGCGTTCTCCGGCTACGCGGTACCGGCGGAAGGCCCAGTACCGCCGGCGATCGACTTCGCTACCCGCTACAAGCCGTGGCCGTACGATCCGGCCAAGGCGCGCGAACTGCTGAAAGAGGCCGGCTATCCGAACGGTTTCACCACCACGTTGTGGTCTTCGCATAACCACAGCACCGCGCAGAAAGTGCTGCAGTTTGCCCAGCAGCAGCTGGCGCAGGTTGGGGTGAAAGTGACGGTGACCGCGATGGATGCCGGCCAGCGTGCCGCGCAGGTGGAAAGCGTTGGTGTGAAAGACACCGGCGTGCGCATGTTCTATACCGGCTGGTCGGCGTCGACCGGCGAGGCGGATTGGGCGCTGTCGCCGCTGTTCTCCACCCAGGCTGCGCCACCCAAGCAGTTCAACACCGCGTTTTACAGCAATCCGCAGGTGGACAAGGATCTGACCGGTGCGCTGGCGACCACCGATCGTGCCGAGAAGCAAAAACTCTACAAGGATGCGCAGGATCGGATCTGGGCCGACGCGCCGTGGATCTTCCTGGCCACAGAGCGCCTGCTGTCGGCCAACAACAAACAGCTAAGCGGTTTCTATGTGATGCCGGATACCTCGTTCAACTTTGATAATGCCGATCTCAAATAAGGTGCCAATCCCCGCCCTCTATCCGGGGGCGGGGTGAGGGGATTAACCCGACATGCTTAATTATTTTCTGAAACGACTGCTGGGTCTGATCCCGACGCTGCTGATTGTCGCGGTGCTGGTGTTTCTGTTCGTTCATCTGCTGCCCGGCGATCCGGCGCGGTTGGCGGCGGGGCCGGATGCCGACGAAGCGGTGGTGCAACTGGTGCGCAAGGATCTGGGGCTGGATAAGCCGTTGCCTCAGCAGTTCGTCCATTTTTTTGTCAATGCGCTACAAGGCGATTTCGGTACCTCGATGGTATCCAAGCGCCCGGTGAGCGAAGAGATCGGCTCGCGCTTTTTGCCAACGCTGTGGCTGACCCTCACCAGCATGCTGTGGGCGGTGATCTTCGGCATGGCCATTGGCATGGTGTCCGCCGTGTGGCGTAACCGCTGGCCGGATCGCCTGGGCATGACGCTGGCGGTCTCCGGCATTTCATTCCCCGCCTTTGCGCTGGGCATGCTGCTGATGCAGGTATTTTCCGTCAACCTCGGCTGGTTGCCGACGGTGGGCGCCGACAGTTGGCGGCACTATATTTTACCCTCGATTACGTTGGGCGCTGCGGTGGCGGCGGTGATGGCGCGCTTTACCCGCGCTTCATTCGTTGAGGTTATGCAAGAGGACTATATGCGCACCGCGCGTGCCAAGGGCGTGCGAGAAACCATGGTGGTGGTGAAACACGGGCTGCGCAACGCGATGATCCCGGTGGTGACCATGATGGGATTGCAGTTCGGCTTTCTGCTTGGCGGTTCTATCGTGGTGGAGAAAGTCTTTAACTGGCCGGGGCTGGGCAGGCTGCTGGTCGATGCCGTCGAGATGCGCGATTACCCGGTGATCCAGGCCGAGGTGCTGTTGTTTTCTCTGGAGTTCATTCTGATTAACCTGTTGGTGGATATGCTGTATGCGGCAATTAACCCGGCGATACGCTACAAATGAGGGCGCTGCATGATTAAGCATTGGCGACGTAATGCTGCATTGAAGGCGATGCCGACGATCAACCCTAACGCGGTGCGCACGCCGTGGCATGAGTTTTGGCGGCGTTTCCGCCGACAGCATGTGGCGCTGGTCGCGGGGGTGTTTGTCCTGCTGTTGGTGGCTGCAGCGCTGTTGGCGCCGTATCTGGCCCCGTTTGATGCGGAAAACTATTTTGACTATGACCGCCTGAACGAAGGCCCTTCGCTGGTGCATTGGCTGGGCGTGGATTCGCTGGGACGGGATATTTTTAGCCGCATTCTGATGGGCACGCGCATTTCGCTGGCCGCCGGCGTGTTCTCGGTACTAGCCGGTGGGTTGATTGGCACGTTGCTGGGTCTGTTGGCGGGCTATTATGAAGGCTGGTGGGATCGTATCACCATGCGCATTTGCGACGTGCTGTTCGCGTTTCCCGGCATCCTGCTGGCGATTGGCGTGGTGGCGATCATGGGCAGCGGCATGGCCAATGTGATTATCGCGGTGGCCATTTTCAGCATTCCGGCGTTTGCCCGGTTGGTGCGGGGCAATACCCTGGTGCTGAAGCACCTGACCTATATCGAGTCGGCACGCAGCATTGGCGCTTCGGACTGGACCATCATCATGCGGCATATTCTGCCGGGAACCCTTTCGTCGATCGTGGTGTATTTCACCATGCGTATCGGCACCTCGATCATTACCGCCGCCAGTCTGTCGTTCCTCGGCCTGGGCGCGCAACCGCCGACGCCGGAGTGGGGCGCGATGCTCAACGAGGCGCGTGCCGATATGGTGATTGCGCCGCACGTGGCGATTTTCCCCAGTTTGGCGATTTTCCTCACCGTGCTGGCGTTCAACCTGTTGGGCGACGGGCTGCGCGATGCGTTGGATCCGAAACTGAAGGGGTGACTTTGGGTCTGTTGCCTTTGCGCGTCCGGGCCGGTTTCGCCATGATGCGTGGCGCACATTTGAATGGGCTAACACCACTCCTCGGTGTTATTATTCGTTCAATAAGCCGTGTTGCTTGCACGAAGGTTATTGTGGGAGGTGCTAATGCCAGTAAAACAACGAACGACCCAAAGCGTTACCATGGCGGTGGAACGCAGTTTACTGAGCCGTGCACGTGAGGCGGGCATTAACCTCAGTGCTACGCTGAATGCTGCTTTGGATGCCGAATTGCGTCAGCATGAGATGAGAAAATGGAAGGAAGAAAACCGAGAAGCGATCGATGCTTTAAATCGTTTTCATGATGAACATGGCTGTTTCAGTGACGAATACAGGACGTTTTAGCGATGCAATTTACGGTATACGCGAATACAGGGAAAAGCGCAGTCTATCCCCTGCTGCTTGATGTGACGAGCGATATCATCGGGCAATTAAATCGCCGAGTTGTGATCCCGTTATTGCCAATTGAAAAGTATCCGGCCAGTACTCGCCTGGAACGCTTGAACCCTTTGGTCAGGCTGGTGGATGACAACGAGTACGCCGTTATGACTCATGAAATGGCAAGTATTCCCGTTCGCACCCTGGGTGCTGAATTTTGCGATGCTTCCCAATACCGAACCAAGGTTAAAGCCGCAATAGATTTTCTTTTCGACGGTATCTGATGAAATCCGGGCGGCTAAACCGCCCGGATTTTTTTATCCGCGGAACAGGTGTTCGGCGTGGAAGCGCAGGTGGTCTTCGATAAAGGTGGCGATGGTGAAGTAGCTGTGATCGTAGCCTGGCTGAATACGCAACGTCAGTGGCCAGTCGCGCTGGCGTGCCAGCTCGGCCAGTTTCGCCGGTTGCAGTTGATCCGCCAGGAACTGATCGCCGTCGCCCTGATCCACCAGGACCGGCATTTTTTCCGCCCCGTTAGCCAGCAGGTGGCAACTGTCGTATTGCAGCCACTGGCTTTCGTCGTTCCCCAGATAGGCGGCGAAGGCTTTACGCCCCCAGGGCACCTGACAAGGGTTGACGATCGGCGCGAACGCCGACACTGAACGAAAGCGCTGCGGATTACGAAACGCCAGCATCAGCGCGCCATGGCCGCCCATGGAGTGGCCAAAGATCGACTGGCGATCGCTGACGCTGAAATGCTGATTGATCAGCGCCGGTAGCTCATCGCTGAGGTAATCGTACATGCGAAAATGCTTGTCCCACGGCGCCTGCGTGGCGTTCAAATAGAACCCGGCGCCCTGGCCCAGATCGTACCCTTCATCGTTCGGCACATCGTCGCCGCGCGGGCTGGTATCGGCCATCACCAGTACCAGGCCCAGCTCGGCGGCGATGCGTTGCGCACCGGCCTTCAACGTGAAATTTTCATCATTGCAGGTCAGCCCCGACAGCCAGTACAACACCGGCGGCGGGTTATCATCACGCGGCGGCGGCAGATAGATGCTGAAAGTCATGTTGCAATTCAGGCTCTGCGCTGCATGGCGGTAACGCTGTTGCCAGCCACCGAACATGCGGTGCTCTTCGAGAAGTTCTAATGACGAGTTCATCTCTGCCTCCTGGCTTATTTTTTGTCGAAGTGAATAACCGAGCGGATTGATTTGCCTTCGTGCATCAAATCGAACGCTTCATTAATCTGATCGAGCCCCATAGTGTGGGTGATAAAGTCATTCAGCGCGAACTCGCCGTCCAGATAACGCTGGACGATGCCCGGCAGTTGCGAACGGCCCTTGACGCCACCGAAGGCGGAACCGCGCCAGACGCGGCCGGTGACCAACTGGAACGGACGGGTAGAGATCTCTTGGCCGGCACCGGCTACGCCGATAATCACCGATTCGCCCCAGCCTTTATGACAACATTCCAGTGCGGAGCGCATCACGTTGACGTTGCCAATGCACTCGAAGGAGAAATCAACACCGCCGTCGGTCAGCTCAACGATCACGTCCTGAATAGGTTTATCGTAGTCTTTCGGGTTGATCAGATCGGTAGCGCCCAGTTTACGGGCCAGATCGAACTTGCTGGTGTTGATATCGATGCCGATGATGCGGCCTGCACCGGCCATCTGCGCGCCGATAATCGCCGACAGGCCAATGCCGCCGAGACCGAAGATGGCCACGGTGTCGCCTTTTTGCACTTTGGCGGTGTTGATCACCGCGCCCATGCCGGTGGTAACGCCACAACCCAGCAGGCAAACTTCTTCCAACGGCGCTTCTTTGCTGATTTTCGCCAGCGAGATTTCCGGTACCACGGTGTATTCGGAGAAGGTTGAGGTGCCCATGTAGTGGAAGATTGGCTGGCCGTCTTTATAGAAGCGGGTCGTGCCGTCCGGCATCAGGCCTTTACCCTGGGTGGCGCGGATCGCCTGACACAGGTTGGTTTTGCCGGATTTACAGAATTTGCACTCACCGCATTCCGGGGTGTACAGCGGGATCACGTGATCGCCGACCGACACGCTGGTGACGCCTTCGCCTACCGCTTCCACCACGCCGCCGCCTTCATGGCCGAGGATCGCCGGGAACACGCCTTCCGGATCGGCCCCTGACAGGGTGTAAGCGTCGGTGTGGCATACGCCGGTGGCGACGATCCGCACCAGCACTTCGCCTTTTTGCGGTGGCATTAGATCGACTTCTTCGATTTTCAGCGGCTGGTTCGGGCCCCAGGCAACGGCGGCACGGGTTTTGATCATTTCCATCATAGTCTCCAGTGGTCTATTTTTTAAATCAGGCTATGTCGATAGCGTCTGATGAAACGAGGTTTGTGTCGTCAACAGCGGCGGTTTCCGCCTGTTCAATAATCAGTTCTTTCAGCGCGCGCACGTTCGGGCCGAACGCATCGCGGCGCCACAGCAACCAGGTGGCGGTTTGGGCGATATCATCCGGCAGAGCATGCACTTTCACCCGTTCATGGCCCGGCAGCAGGCTTAACACCGAGTGCGGGATCATCGCCAGCCCGGCGCCGCTGGCAACGCAGGCCAACATCGCGTGGTAGGACTGAATTTCCATAATCTGGCCCGGCAAGGCGCCTTCGCGCTTGAACCAGGACTCCAGCCGCAAGCGGTAGGAGCAACTTGCCCGGAAGGCAAACAGCGTTTCGCCTTTGGCGTCTTTAGCGTTATGAATTGGCAGGTGGTCGAGGCAGGAGATCACCACCATGTGTTCGGGGAAGGCGATACAGCCGTTGAGTTCGTCATACTGAACCGGCCCATCGACCAGCGCCGCCGCCAACGTACCGGCGCGCACCCGTTCGGTGATTTCGCCCGAAGTGCCGGTGGTCAACGACAGTGAAACCTGCGAAAAGCGCTGGTGGTAGGCCGCCAGCAGATTGGGCAGGCGGGTGGCCGCCGTGCTTTCCATCGAGCCTATAGCGAAGTTCCCCGCCGGCTCACCGGCATGGGTGATGCTCATGGCCTCTTCGCTGAGCGCCAGAATGCGGTTGGCGTAACAGAGGAAGTTGTGACCCATCGGCGAAAGGCGCAGGCGTTGCTTTTCGCGGATGAAAAGATCGGTGCCCAGTTCCTGCTCAAGCTGACGCAGGCGCGTGGTCAGGTTCGACGGCACGCGGTGCAGTTGCTCGGCGGCACGGGCGACGGAGCCGGTTTCGGCGACGCTGCAGAACATGCGAAGCTGGGTCAGATCCATGGTCTTCTCTTTTCGTGATGAACTTGATGAGTATTATTCAGTTTTTGTGAGTTTAATACTGCGGCATGATGCTGGCAACTTTCTTTTAACAGTCTGGATAACTCTACATGGCCTTAAGAATTGCCCTGAGCGGTTTTATTGCGTTGATCGTCGCCATGGGGATTGGGCGCTTCGCCTTTACCCCGCAGGTGCCGCTGATGATTGCCGAGCACCAGTTTACTCTGACCGGGGCCGGGCTGGTGGCGGCGATCAACTACCTGGGATATCTGTGCGGCGCTTACGACGCCATGCGCGCCAGCCGCCACGTTGAACGCCGGCTGTGGCTGGGCGTGTGGGGCGCGGTGGCCTTGACGCTGCTGTCCGCCGTGGTGCAGGGCGAGTGGTGGCATGGTGCGGTGCGTTTTGTCATCGGCTGGGCCAGCGGCTGGTCGATGGTCTTGGTAGCGGCCTGGACCAACGAACGGTTGGCGCACTATGGCCGGCCGGCGCTGAGCGCTGCGGTGTTCGCCGGCCCAGGTGCCGGGATTTTTATCAGCGGCATGATGGCCGTGGGTATTCACAGCCTGGCGCTGACGGCGTCGCAGGCCTGGATGGTGTATGGCGTATTGGCGCTGGTGCTGATTGGCGCCATCAGCATCAACCTGCCGCGTGCCGGCGAGTTGCATCGCCCCAACGTGGCGGCGGAGCCGCTGCAACTGACCCCGGCGTTGAAACGCCTGGTATGGAGCTACAGCCTGGCGGGTTTTGGCTATATTCTGCCGGCGACCTTTCTGTCGCAGATGGCGGCGGCACGTTTTCCCGGTAGCCTGTTCGCTCAATTCGTTTGGCCGATCTTCGGCGGTGCGGCGGTGCTGGGGATCGTCCTCGGCATTCTGACCCGCCACCGGCTGACCACTCAGTCACGTCTGGCTATTACTCTGTGGGTGCAGGCGCTGGGGGTATTGTGCGCGGAAGTGGTGCCGGGTGTGGCCGGGTTGGCGCTGGGAGCGCTACTTACCGGCGGCGGTTTCCTCAGCGTGGTGCAGCTTTCCATCCAGCATGGCCGGGAGTTGGCGCCCAACCATGCACGTTATATGGCGGGATTGTTGACCACCGGTTATGCGCTGGGGCAACTGGTTGGCCCTACGTTGTCGGCGCTGTCGACGGCATTGACCCACAGGCTGGAACCGGCGCTGTATGTGGCGGTCGTGGGGCTTATCGTGGCCGGTCTGCTGGTGGTGAATACGCCGGCGCGCGAATTGGCGCGAAAACCGACGCTGCCGTGATTAAATTCCGTACAAAAAACGCGGGATACCCGCAGCAGGCCTGATTGTGCTAAATGCGAATATTTCACCTGCGGTTGAAACACAATCACTGGATAATCCCTTCACTCTCCTCTAGAGTGGGGGCAAAATCTTGACCGAGTTCACGTTATCAACTACGGAAACTTCTGCCGTCAGGAGAGTATGCAATTCACCTATCTGCCCGGTAAAGCTGTCGGATGGGTGAGTTCAAGTCCGTTGGAGAGAATAAATGACATCATTAAGTAAAGAAGCTGCCCTGGTTCACGCAGCGCTCGAAGAGCGTGGTCTGGAAACCCCGTTGCGCGGTGAAGTGCTGGATCGCGAAACGCGCAAACGTCGTATTAAAGAGCACATGACGGAAATCATGCAGCTGCTTAATCTCGACCTGTCCGACGACAGCCTGGCAGAAACCCCGCACCGCATTGCCAAAATGTATGTCGATGAGATTTTCTCCGGCCTGGACTACGCCAACTTCCCAAAAATCACCGTTATCGAAAACAAGATGAAGGTAGATGAAATGGTGACGGTACGCGATATCACACTGACCAGCACCTGCGAGCATCACTTCGTGACCATCGACGGTAAAGCGACCGTGGCCTATATTCCGAAAGATGCGGTCATTGGTCTGTCGAAAATCAACCGTATCGTGCAGTTCTTCTCCCAGCGCCCCCAGGTGCAGGAGCGTTTGACTCAGCAGATCCTGGTGGCATTGCAAACCTTGCTCGGCACCAATAACGTGGCGGTATCGATTGATGCGGTCCATTATTGTGTTAAGGCACGTGGCATCCGTGACGCGACCAGCGCCACCACCACCACCTCTCTGGGCGGGCTGTTCAAGTCCAGCCAGAACACGCGCCAGGAGTTTTTGCGCGCGGTACGTCATCACCAGGGGTGATGGTGGGCCATAAAAAAGAACAGGCGCCTGCGGGCGCCTTTTTAATGACCGGCATACAGCGGTAAAATAATGAACACTAGCTCCACGGCCCCCTTGCCACGCATCGCCACGCTGGACTGCGTGCGAGGTATCGCCATTCTCGGCATTCTTCTGCTGAATATCAGCGCCTTTGGCCTGCCAAAGGCGGCCTACCTTAACCCGGCCTATTTGGGGCTGCCGACGTCTCGTGATGCCTGGACTTGGGCGCTGCTGGATATTTTCGCGCAGGCCAAGTTTCTGGCGATGTTCGCCCTGTTATTCGGCGCAGGCCTGCAGATGCTGCTGCGCCGCGGCAAAGGCTGGATACGTGCCCGATTGTCATGGTTGGTGCTGTTTGGCCTGGGTCATGCCATTTTCCTGTGGGACGGTGATATTTTGCTGGCTTACGGCTTAATCGGCCTGGTGTGCTGGCGGATGATCCGCGACGCGAAGGACACTTACCAACTGCTGAAAACCGGCGTGGTGCTGTACCTGATTGGCGTTGGGGTGTTGCTGCTGCTGGGGTTCGTTTCGCACGGTGAGCCGGGCGGTTTCTGGCAACCAGGCGTAGCTGAGCTGCAGTATGAGAAGTTCTGGAAATTGCAGGGGGGCATGGAGGCATGGCGCAGCCGTGTTGACCTGCTGTCTTCCAGCCTGCTGGCGATTGGCGCTCAATACGGCTGGGAACTGGCGGGTCTGATGCTGTTCGGTGCGGGGCTGATGCGCAGCGGTTGGCTACGCGGTACTTATTCGCCGGGCTACTATCGCCGACAGGCGGCTTGCTTGATACCGCTTTCATTGCTGATCCAATTGCCGGCGGTGGCCTTGCAGTGGCTTCTGCACTGGGACTACCGCTGGAGCGGGTTTTTATTGCAGGTGCCGCGTGAACTGGGCTCGCCGCTGCAGGCGATGGGCTATCTGGCGCTGTGTTACGGTTTCTGGCCGACGCTGTCGCGCCTGCGCATCGGCCATTGGTTGACGCAGGTCGGACGTATGGCGCTGAGCAACTACTTGCTGCAAACGCTGATCTGCACCACGCTGTTCTATCGGTTTGGCCTGTATCAGCAGTTTGACCGCCTGCAACTGTTGGCGTTTGTGCCGCTGGTCTGGCTGGCTAACCTGTTGTTTTCCAACCTGTGGCTGAGGTATTTCCCGCAGGGGCCGGTAGAGTGGCTGTGGCGTAAATTGACTCATCTGGCCGCCGGTCAGGCGGAACCCAAGGCGCTGAACTGAGATCTGGCGCAGACAGGTTAAAAAAATGTATGTAAACGTTTTCTTTCCTGTGACGTAATTCACGCAGAGGAGGATGACAAACGGGGTAGGATAACGCCACTGTCAACTACCCCGACCTCAGGATCTTTCATGGCCTCTGTTCACCCAATCACTATTCGCGACGTGGCGAAACGCGCGGGCGTGTCCGTGGCGACCGTCTCCCGCGTGCTGAACAACAGCGCCCTGACCAGCAAACAGACGCGTGAAAGGGTGCTGCAGGCGGTAGCGGAACTGGGCTACCGGCCCAATGCCAATGCGCAGGCGTTGGCCACCCAGAGCAGCGATACCCTCGGCGTGGTGGTGATGGACGTTTCCGATCCCTTCTTTGGCGCGTTGGTGAAAGCGGTAGACACTGTGGCGCAGAAAAACCACAAATACCTGCTGATAGGCAACAGTTACCATCAGGCGGAAAAAGAGCGTCATGCCATCGAAGTATTGATTCGACAGCGATGCAATGCCTTGATTGTTCATGCAAAGGCCTTGTGTGACGCCGAGTTGATCGCCTTTCTCGAACAGGTGCCTGGCATGGTGCTGATTAACCGAATCATCACCGGCTACGAACACCGCTGCGTTGGCCTGGATAACGTCAGCGGTGCGGAGATGGCGATGCGCCTGCTGCTGTCGCAGGGCCATCAGCGTATTGGCTACCTGGGCTCCAATCACCCGATCGAAGACGGGCCGCTGCGTCAGCAGGGCTATGAACAGGCGATGAGCGTGGCGGGGCTGGCGACGCCGGACACCTGGCGCGCTTACGGTTCGCCGGATCTGCAGGGCGGGGAGGCCGCTATGGTCGAGCTGCTTGGCCGTAATCTGCATCTGAGCGCGGTGTTTGCTTACAACGACGCGATGGCCGCCGGTGCCATGGCGGTGCTGAAAGAAAACGGTATCATTGTGCCGCAAAATTTCTCGATAGTGGGGTTCGATGATATCCCCATTGCTCGCTATACCAGCCCTAAACTGACCACGGTACGCTATCCTATTGTTACCATGGCGACTCTTGCCACCGAATTGGCCCTGCGGGGCGCGGCTGGCGGGTTGGAGCCACAGGCCCGTCACCTGTTTATGCCCACTCTGGTACGTCGCCATTCTGATGCGCCCTGGCAAAGTGAGGCGGCGGTCACTCTCTGAAGATTTAATCTTGTGTAACCGTTTTCAATCTGTGAGAAAATTCACAGATTATTAACATCACCCCGTCTATGCTCTAGGCGTTTTCCGGCGCAAAGGCACTTGCCGCTGCCGTTTTTATCTCGCGCTGACACAGCACTTTTCAGGAATAACATGATTCACGGATGACAGGGAACCTGCCAGACCCGGTCGTGCACCCACCGCCGGTTACCTTTGGCTCAATACCGAGTACGACCTACATAAACCGGAGACAGACAATGAATAAGAAGGTTTTCACCCTGGCCGCGACGGCCGCAGCCATGATGTTTGGTGCTGCAGCTCATGCAGATACCCGTATTGGCGTCACCATTTATAAATACGACGACAACTTTATGTCGGTAGTGCGCAAGGCGATCGAGAAAGACGCCAAGGCCTCTCCGGATATCACTCTGCTGATGAATGACTCGCAGAACGATCAGTCCAAGCAAAACGACCAGATCGACGTGCTGATCGCCAAGGGCGTGAAAGCGCTGGCGATTAACCTGGTTGACCCTGCCGCCGCTCCGGTGGTTATTGATAAGGCACGCGCAAACGATATCCCTATCGTGTTCTACAACAAAGAACCTTCCCGCAAAGCGCTGGACAGCTACGACAAAGCGTTTTATGTCGGGACCGACTCCAAGGAGTCCGGCGTGATCCAGGGCCAGCTGATCGCCAAGCACTGGAAAGCCAACCCGAACTGGGATCTGAACAAAGACGGTCAGATTCAGTATGTGTTGCTGAAAGGCGAACCGGGCCATCCGGATGCCGAAGCGCGCACCACCTATGTGGTGAAAACGCTGAACGAAGGCGGTCTTAAAACTCAGCAACTGCAGATGGACACCGCAATGTGGGATACCGCTCAGGCGAAAGACAAAATGGACGCCTGGTTGTCCGGCCCGAACGCCAACAAAATTGAAGTGGTTATCGCCAACAACGATGCCATGGCAATGGGCGCGGTAGAAGCGCTCAAGGCGCACAACAAATCCAGCATTCCGGTATTCGGCGTGGATGCGTTGCCGGAAGCTCTGGCGATGGTCAAATCCGGCGCGATGGCGGGGACGGTGCTGAACGATGCCGACAACCAGGCTAAAGCCACCTTCGAATTGGCGAAAAACCTGGCTGCGGGTAAACCGGCCGCCGACGGCACCCAATATAAAATCGAAAATAAAGTGGTGCGCATTCCTTACGTTGGCGTAGATAAAGACAATTTGTCTCAGTTTGTTAAGTAAGTTCTGAGCTAACCCGTAATGACCCCGCCTGGGGTGCGCTCAGCGTCAACACCAGGAAAGCCGCAGGCGGGGGAATTTTTTATTAAAATGACAGCCTATACCCACGAATTTCACTTTGCGGCTAACCACGCTGCGGTTTGAAAGACGATGGGTACAATAATAGCCAGGTGTATTTATGGCCGACAGCCCACGCGAATTCCTCCTGGAAATGACCGATATCAGTAAGTCATTCCCCGGCGTCAAGGCATTGGATAATGTTAACCTGCGCGTTCGTCCGCACTCCATTCATGCGTTAATGGGAGAGAACGGCGCCGGGAAATCGACATTATTAAAATGCCTGTTTGGCATTTATAAAAAAGATGCCGGCAGTATTGTTTTTCAGGGCCGGGAAATTGATTTCAAAAGCTCAAAAGAGGCGTTGGAACATGGCGTTTCAATGGTGCATCAGGAGTTAAACCTGGTCCTGCAGCGTACCGTGATGGACAACATGTGGTTGGGGCGTTACCCGACCAAAGGCATGTTTGTCGATCAGGAAAAGATGTTGAAGGACACCCAGGCGATATTCGACGAGCTGGATATTGATATCAACCCACGCGATAAAGTGGGCACGCTGTCGGTATCGCAAATGCAGATGATCGAAATTGCCAAGGCGTTTTCCTATGACGCCAAGATTGTCATTATGGATGAGCCGACCTCGTCACTGACGGAAAAAGAGGTGAACCATTTGTTCACCATTATTCGTAAGCTGAAAGAGCGCGGCTGCGGCATTGTTTATATCTCGCACAAAATGGAAGAGATCTTCCAGCTGTGCGATGAAATCACCATCCTGCGCGATGGCCAGTGGATTGCCACTCAGCCGCTGGAAGGGCTGGATATGGACAAGATCATCTCGATGATGGTGGGCCGTTCGCTCAGTCAGCGTTTCCCCGACAGGCAGAATACACCGGGAGAGGTGATTCTGGAGGTGAAGAACCTGACGTCATTGCGCCAGCCTTCGATTCGCGATGTCTCTTTCGATCTTCACAAAGGTGAAATTCTTGGCATTGCCGGGTTGGTGGGCGCCAAGCGCACGGACATTGTGGAAACCCTGTTCGGTATCCGTGAAAAAGTGGCAGGCACCATCAAGCTGCACGGCAAGGCCATCAACAATCACAGCGCCAATGAAGCGATTAACCACGGTTTTGCACTGGTAACGGAAGAGCGACGCTCTACCGGGATTTACGCCTATCTGGACGTGGGCTTCAACTCGCTGATATCCAATATCCGCAACTATAAAAATAAAATCGGTCTGCTGGACAACGCCCGGATGAAAAGCGACACCCAATGGGTAATCGACGCCATGCGGGTCAAAACGCCGGGCCATCATACCCATATCGGTTCGCTGTCCGGCGGTAACCAGCAGAAGGTGATTATCGGCCGCTGGCTGTTAACCCAACCGGAAATATTAATGCTGGATGAACCGACGCGCGGCATTGACGTCGGCGCCAAATTCGAAATTTATCAGCTGATGACCGAATTGGCGAAGAAGGGCAAGGGGATCATTATTGTCTCGTCCGAAATGCCGGAGCTTTTGGGAATTACCGACAGAATACTGGTGATGAGTAATGGTCAGGTTGCGGGCATCGTTAACACCAAACAGACCTCGCAAAATGAAATTTTACGTCTCGCATCCCTGCACCTTTAAGGATCAGAATTATGAACGCGCTGAATAAAAAAACTTTGTTCACCTATTTTAAAGAAGGTGGCATTTACGTGGTATTGCTGGTGCTGCTGGCAATTATTATTATCCAGGACCCGACTTTCCTCAGTTTAATGAACCTGAGCAACATCCTGACCCAGTCATCGGTGCGTATTATTATTGCGCTGGGTGTGGCCGGGCTGATCGTGACTCAGGGCACAGACCTGTCCGCCGGGCGACAGGTTGGGTTGGCGGCGGTGGTAGCGGCAACGCTGCTGCAGTCGATGGACAACGTCAATAAAGTGTTTCCGCATATGGAAACCTGGTCGATTCCGCTGGTGATCCTGCTGGTGTGTGCCGTTGGTGCGGTGATCGGCCTGGTGAACGGTCTGATCATCGCCTACCTGAATGTGACGCCGTTTATTACCACCCTGGGTACCATGATCATCGTCTACGGCATCAACTCGCTGTATTACGATTCTGTCGGCGCTTCGCCGGTAGCGGGGTTCGATCCTAAGTTCTCTACCTTTGCCCAGGGATTCCTGCGCTTTGGCGACTTTAAGCTGTCGTACATTACCTTCTACGCCATAATCGCGATTATTTTTGTCTGGATCCTGTGGAATAAAACCCGCTTCGGCAAAAATATCTTCGCCATCGGCGGTAACCCGGAAGCGGCAAAGGTTTCCGGCGTGAACGTGCCGTTGAACCTGATCATGATCTATGCGCTGTCCGGCGTGTTCTATGCGTTTGGTGGCTTGTTGGAAGCCGGTCGTATCGGCAGCGCCACCAACAACCTCGGCTTTATGTATGAGCTGGATGCCATCGCCGCCTGCGTGGTGGGCGGCGTGTCCTTTGCCGGTGGGGTGGGGACGGTGTTGGGCGTAGTGACCGGGGTGATCATCTTTACCGTCATCAACTACGGGCTGACCTACATTGGCGTTAACCCTTACTGGCAGTACATCATCAAGGGCGGCATCATTATCTTCGCCGTGGCGCTGGACTCACTAAAGTACGCCAAGAAGAAATAAGCGTTCTTCAGATATAACAACGGCCAGCAAATGCTGGCCGTTGTTATTTGTATGGCGGGATTACTTGGCCTTTTGCTTTTCTTCTTTCAGCTTGTGCTCCAGCTCCACCAGTTGCTCTGGCGACACCGCCGGATAACCCTGGGCATCCTCAGGCACGGCATGCATGGAGGAGATGGGGATCAGCGGGCCGAGGAAGCGCGGTTCGCGTTTGAGTATGTACAGGTCGGTCAGCGCGCCAAGGCGAGCGAAGATCTCGCGAGCGCGCACCGTCATCATGTCTTTCGGCGACGGCACTGCGTAGCATTGAGCCTGTATCCCCATATGCAGGGCAATAAACAGCGCGCGCTCGCAGTGGAAACGCTGGGTGATAATGATGAAGTCATTGGTGTCGAACACCTTGCGGGTGCGCACGATGGAGTCCAGGGTGCGGAACCCGGCGTAATCCAGCACAATATCGCTGGGCGCCACGCCTGCGGCGATCAGATCGCGGCGCATGGTCATGGGCTCGTTATAGCTTTGCTGGGCGTTGTCTCCGCTCAGCAGCAGGTATTTCACCTTGCCGCTGTTATAGGCGTTAATCGCGCCCTGAATACGGTAACGGTAATACTGGTTGATGACGCCGGTACGGTAATATTTGGCGGTGCCGAGCACCACGCCAACCTGGCGATGAGGCAGACCCTGGAGTTCGTCGTAGACGTAGGGTGCGGTTTTCCAACTGATCCAGCGATCGAGCGCGAGCGCCGAGAGCATCAACACCGCAATGATGATGAACAGGCTGATTATCAGGCGTTTCCACATGTTATTGCCTTACGCGCACAGGGGCCAAAAAAGATGGCTCAAGGCTACTTTACCTGACTGGCTGACGCAAGCTGTCCACCGCCTGAAGCACGTATTGCGCCGCATTTTTAGGCGGTTTTGACAATAAAAAAGGTCCGGCGTGCCGGACCTTGCGCTTCACCTGCGTAAATCAGAACGAGGTGCGTTTGTAGCTGCGGTACTGCGGTCGCCAGAAGTTGTGTTCAATGGCTTTCGACAGCGCTTCTTCAGAGGTGACTACCGCCATTCCCTGCAGCTGCGCCGCTTTACCCACTTCCATCGCGATGCACTTGGATACGCCCTGAATATCGTCGATATCCGGCAACAGCGCGCCATGTCCGTCGGTCGCCAGCGGCGAACAATCTGCCAGCGCACGGCTGGCGGCCATCAGCATGGCGTCGGTCACGCGAGTGGCGCCGGAAGCCAACACGCCCAAACCAATCCCCGGGAAGATATAGGAGTTGTTGCATTGGGCGATAGGGAACAGCTGGTCTTTATAGCTCACTGGTGCGAACGGGCTGCCGGTCGCGACCAGCGCGGTACCGTCGGTCCAGTTGATGATGTCTTCCGGGCGGGCTTCCACGCGCGAGGTCGGGTTGGACAGCGGCATGACGATCGGACGCGGACAATGCTTGTGCATTTCGCGGATCAGCTCTTCGGTAAACAGGCCCGGCTGGCCGGAAACGCCGATCAAAATGCTTGGTTTGGCGTTACGCACCACGTCCAGCAGAGAGATGGCGTCGCTGGACGTCTGCCACGAAGCCAGGTTTTCGCTCTTTTGCACCAGTTTGCTCTGGAAATCGAGCAGGTTGGGCAGTTTGTCGGTCAGCAGGCCGAAACGGTCCACCATGAAGACCTGGGCGCGCGCTTCGTCTTCGCTCAACCCTTCGGATTTCATCTGCGCGATAATCTGTTCGGCGATGCCGCAACCGGCTGAACCGGCGCCAAGGAAGGTCACGGTTTGGTCGCGCAACTGGCTGCCGGCGGCGCGGCTGGCGGCGATCAGGCTGCCCAAGGTGACCGCTGCGGTGCCCTGAATATCGTCGTTGAAGCAGCAAATCTCATCGCGATAGCGGTTCAACAGCGGAGTGGCGTTGTTTTGCGCGAAGTCTTCGAACTGCAGCAGCACATTTGGCCAGCGGCGTTTTACGGCCTGAATGAACTCTTCGACAAAGGCGTGGTATTCATCGCCGGAGATGCGCGGGTGGCGCCAGCCCATGTACAGCGGATCGTTCAGGCGCTGCGGGTTGTTGGTGCCGACGTCCAGTACGACCGGCAGGGTATAGGCCGGGCTGATGCCGCCACAGGCGGTATACAGCGACAGCTTGCCGATAGGAATGCCCATGCCGCCGATGCCCTGATCGCCCAGGCCGAGAATACGCTCACCGTCGGTGACCACGATCACTTTGACGTTTTGCTTGGTGGCGTTTTGCAGCATGTCGTCGATGCGATCGCGGTTTGGGTAGGAGATAAACAGCCCGCGCGCGCGGCGGTAGATATCGGAGAAATGCTCACAGGCCTCACCGACCGTCGGGGTGTAAATGATGGGCATCATCTCGCTCAGATGCGCGTCCAGCAGGCGGTAGAACAGGGTTTCGTTGGTATCCTGGATATTGCGCAAATAGATGTGCTTGTCGTTATCGTTCTTGAAATCCTGATACTGACGATAGGCGCGCTCAACCTGTTCTTCGATGGTTTCCACCGCTTCAGGCAGTAAACCGTGCAGGTTGAAATGGCTGCGTTCATCTTCAGTGAAGGCGCTGCCTTTGTTCAGCAGCGGAAATTCCAGCAGAATCGGGCCGGCGTAAGGGATGTAGAGGGGGCGTTTGCTTTCGTATTCAAGTTCCATTGTTTTGCTCTTCAACGTATCGGATAACTTTTATGATGCCGATCCTAAAAGATCGGGAAAATATGTACAGCAATTGTTATCGGATCATGAGGTAAATTGGCGTAATTATCGACGATCACGTCCTAATTTAACTAAAGAAAGTGTTTTAAGACGTGAATGCCATTGTAATCGGCTTACGGGGCTGTTAACAGCGGTGCCGGGCGGCACCGCCGTGATCGGGATCAGAAAGTGATGCGGCTGACGTTTTGGCAACCCAGCGCTTCCAGGGTGGCACGGGTCGCGTCCCACTGGGTGAGGATAGCGGTTTGTGGCTCAGCCAGTACCGCGCGGCGGATTTTCCGGCAGTCGCGTCCGGAGACGTTCAGCAGAATCAACGCAGCTTGCAGCGGCGGCAGGCTTGGGTTAAAGGCAGCGTTCTCCGCATAGCGCCCGGCGTAAATCGTGCCGTCTTCGGCCTCCAGCGCGACACCGCTGTGGGCGTTGCTGTAGGGCGCATGGCTCTGGTTAGCGGCGGCCAGCGCGGCTTTCTCCAGTTCGTCAGACAGCGTCAACTGGTAGCCCTGATCGACCCGGTCCATCAGCAGCGTGGCGATATCCAGATCTTTCGGGCCGAACGAATCCGGCAGATAGTCGCCAAGCGTGGCAGGCTCACGGCCGGGCAGGCGAATTTGCAGGCCGGCACCGCTGTTCAGTTCGTTCATAAACTGACGGCAGTGGCCGCAAGGCGTGTAGTTAACGGTGATCGAGACCAGGCCAGGTTCACCGCGTAACCAGGCGTGGGTCACGGCACACTGTTCTGCATGAATGGTTTGTTGCATCGGCGCACCGCTGAACTCCATATTGGCGCCAAAATAGAGATTGCCGCTCTGGCCGCGGGCAATGGCACCGACGTGGAAATGAGAGATCGGCGCTAACGAGCAGGCCGCTGCCAGAGGCAGCAGGGCAAATGCCAGAGCATCATCATCCAGCCCGCAGCGCTGCTTGATCGCGTCTACCTGCTCCGCTCTGAACATGGCCGGGAAATCGGGCGCATCAAAATAAGGCAGCAGGATGGATTGCAATGTCGCGGACAGTTCGCCGAAAGCAGTGTGAAAACGCGGATGCATAGAAAATCTCTCTACAGGTTAACGGGATAACATTTTAGGCAGCCTTGAAGCAATAAAGTGTGATTTATATCTCTTTATTGATGAAATCAATGCAATGAAAACGATAAATGCGAGATGTATCGCAAGTTTCTAACCCGTTAACCGAACAAATGCAGTAGCACCGGGAAGACAAAGGGCGCCAGCAGCGAAGTAATAATCCCGCAGATCACCAGCGCCAGCGAACTGAAAGCGCCTTCCTGATAGTCCATTTCCGCACAGCGTGCCGTGCCTATGGCATGCGAAGCGGTGCCCATCGCCAGGCCGCGTGCCGAACGGGTGGTGATTCTCAGTCCTCTGAACAACGAATGACCAAATACCGAACCGAAGATGCCGACGAAAATAACGCAGACGGCGCTGATTGCGGGGATGCCGCCAAGGGATCCCGCTACTGCCATGGCGATCGGCGTAGTGACGGATTTCGGCATGATTGACGCGGCAATCTCGGGCGTTGCGCCCATCCACAGCGCGATGGCGCCACCGCTGATCATTGCCGTCATGCTGCCGATAAAGCACACTGTGATAATCGACTTCCAGCGGGCGCGGATCTGATGCAACTGCTCATACAGAGGGAAGGCCAGCGCCACCACCGCCGGTTGCAGCAAATCGTTGAGAATTTTGCTGCCCTGAAAATAGCGTTCATAGGGAACGCCGGTCAGCAGCAGCAGGGGAATGATCACCGCCATGGAAACCAGCAACGGGTTCAGCAGCGGCATCTTCAGCCGCTGAGCCAGCCAGCGAGCCGCAAAGTAGACCAACAGCGTCAACGGCAATGACCACCAGATTTCATGGATCATTTTTTACCCTCCACAGGATCGTCACTGCCGATGATTTTACGTTCACGGTGAAAATAATGAGAGGTGCAGGCGACGACGATAAGCACCATCAGGGTGCTGATAACGCAGGAAACCACCAGCGGGCTGAGATGTTCGATGATTTCATCGTAATAGTTCATCACGCCGACGCCAATCGGCACGAACAGCAGTACCATATAACGGATTAGCAGATGACAGCCGGGCTTGACCCATTTCGCCGGCAAAATTTGGCTGGAGAGCAGGGCAAACAGGATCAGCATGCCGATAATGCTACCGGGAATGGCGATCGGCAGTAGCGCTGCGATGGCATTGCCGGCAAACAAGCAGAGGTAGATAAGGACGATTGCCCTCAGGTATTTCCAGCACAGTGCAAGCACGTTGACCATCACCTTTTCCCGTTTAACTGATGTATTCATCATACAATTAAACTGTGACCTGCGCCACAAATCACACCATGAATTCTCTCTATGACATCCATGCCAGTTAGGCAGGTTGACAGCACTGGCGAAAGGTTGCGCGCGGCCTTATTCCACGTGGGTGGCGATCGCATTCGGTTGCTGTTTTTGCGCCAGCCGATGGCCGAGGAAAAAGAATAGCAGGCTCAATAACGCGGCGGCAATCAACATCAGAAACATCAATGGCGGTGCGGCGTAGCTGAGGATAAAACCGCAGAGCACCGGGTTGATGGCGCCCCCCAACGCACTCAGGTTTTGCACGCCGTAGTAGCTGCCCTTCAGATGTGCTGGTGCGATAAAGTCGATAAACATATATTCCACCGGGATAACGATAATCTCCCCCAGCGTGAATATCGCCATGGCCACGGCCCACAGCCAGACGGATTGCCCCGCCAGCATGAAACCGACCAGCCCGACAATGAAAAAGAGTGTGCCCAGCGCCAGCCAGCGCAGCATGTTTTCCTGACGCATGCCCCGGCTCAGCAGATACTGCAACGCGATGACGATACAGGCATTGACGATCATCACCACGCCAATGATTTTGTACGCGAATTCGGCGTTCGAGACGATAATCAGGTATTGCGACAGATAGCCGGTGAACTGGCCGAAAACGACTGCCCCCAGCGTACTGCCGAGCGTAAAGTAGATCAGCCGACGATCGCTGCGCAGGATGGTCAGCGTCTGACGAAAATCAGGCAATGTGGTCGGCGCAGATTCGGCGGCCGCGGGTTGCCTTGAGTGCAACTGCCCACGCAGACGAAAGCTCAGTGTCGCCACCGTCAATAAGGCCAGCCCACCGGAGAGGTAGAACGGCAGCAGCGGGTTCAGCCCGGCCACCATAACGCCCAGAGATGAACCCACAGCCCAGCCGACATTTACCAGCGTGTAGTTGAGCGAAAAGGCTTTTATACGCTGAGTGACGGGCAGCCAGTCGGCAAAGCACGCCTTAATGGTGATGCCCAGCACCGAGTAGGCAGTATGCAGAATCGCCAGCACCAGAACGATACCCCCTGGGCGCGGGATCCACGGGATGGCGAAAAAGCTCAGGGCGAACAGTAAAATGGAAAGTAGGATCAGTGTGTTTTTGTTGAACTTGTCCACCAGATAGCCGCCATACAGGCTGGCGAAAATGCCGATCGCCAGGCTGATGCCCAGAATAATGCCGACGCTTTTCGGCAACAGGTGGAAATGCCCGGTGAGGTAAATAGTAATGAACGGCAGCGTGACGCCGCGGCCAATGGTCAACACCAGCGAACTAGCCAGCAGTGCGATGATCAGCGGTGGGAATCCCTTCATGTCGGACCTGTTTATGCATACAGCTATTAAGCGATGTTGATAACATAGCTCATTTTGGCCGACTGGGAAGATGTTGTGTGAAAAAAAGAGGTTATACCGCCGCTTTCAGGCTGCTGTTGCCCCGATCAATATGGGCGCTGCATGCAGCGCCCATACTCTACCTGGGGATAAGCGAAAGAGATTATTTGCCCGATTTGGCCTGTAGCGTGGCGAACCACGGCTGGATAAAATCGCTGCTGCTGCCCCAGCCCGGAATGATTTTTGCCAGCCCGGCTACGTTGATCGGCCCCGGCTGGCTGGCCAACAACGCCTGCGGAATAGACGCAGCCTTGAACTCATAGGTTGCAGGCGTCGGTTCGCCGGCAATCTTGTTCGCCACCAGACGCAGGTTTACCGCACCAATCAGCTTGGTATCCACCGCTACGCTGACTTTCCACGGGCTATTGGCTTCGCGCATCAGTTGCAGATCCTGATTGGAAATATCGATGCTGTACAGTTTGATTTCGGTACGGCCATTTTCTTTCAGTGCCTTGTAAGCGCCCTGGCTAAAGGCGTCCCAGGTGCCCCAGATCGCGTCAATCTTGCCTTTCGGATACTTGGCCAGCACCGCGCCAACCTTGTTGGCGGTATCACCCTGCACGTCCGATGACACTGCGCCGATCGATTCCAGTTCGTGAATGCCCGGATTTTGCCTCAGCAACTGCTGGTAGGCAGCCTGACGGCGCTCCATCGGCGGGAAACCGGCGACCCAAAGCTTGATGATATTGGCTTTCCCGTTGAAGTCTTTAATCAGTTGGCCGAACGACTCATTTGCCAGCGAAGCGTCATCCTGTTGCGAAACCGTTACGCCGGGAATGCTGCCGCTGACGTCGGTATCAAACACGGAGACGGCAATGCCCGCCGCCGCAATGCGTTTGACCAAATCGGTGGAATAGGGCGCGCGGCCCTGCGAGAGAATAATGCCGTCATATTTTTGGCTGATGGCCTGGTTCACGAAATCTTGAAAACGCGCGTCGTCACCGTTGCTGAGGAAGGTATCCACTTTGAAACCCAGCTTACGTCCTTCCTGAATGGCGCCGGCCAGAAACTGAGTGGTGTTGTCGTCGGAACCCAGGTTACGGATCACTGCAATGCGGATCGGCCCCTGATGCTGGGCAATGGCGGTTGGCACCGGTGCCGGCGTGGACGATTCTGCGGCGAACAGTGGCAGGGCGGCCAGCAGGCCAATGGCCAGTAGCGGTGTTTTTATCGTTTTCATTATTATTGGCTCCAAAAGCAGGTGATGGCTATCCCGGTAAGGGATTATTTATAGCAGCCTTTACGTCTGGACGTCTATATATGATGCTGAAATATATCGCTTGTGGGCGGCATATAAAATTTGCCTGCGATGGCGTCTTTTGAGGGGGGCGCAAATAAAAAGGGCCGAGCAGCAGCTCGACCCTTAAGGCAACGGAAACGGCGGTTACTTCACCTGCATTCCTGGCTGAGCACCGCTGTCCGGGCTGAGCAGGAAGATCTCTTCGCCGCCTGGGCCGGCAGCCATCACCATGCCTTCAGAGATGCCGAAACGCATTTTGCGCGGCGCAAGGTTGGCGACCATGATGGTCAGGCGGCCTTCGAGCGCTTTCGGATCCGGGTAGGCGGAACGGATGCCGGAGAAGATCTGACGAGACTCACCGCCCAGATCCAACTGCAGTTTCAGCAGTTTGTCAGAGCCTTCGACAAAGTCGGCGCTCTTGATCAAGGCGATGCGCATATCAACCTTGGCGAAATCGTCAAAGGTGATGGTTTCCTGAATCGGATCTTCAGCCAGCGGGCCGCTGACCACTTTAGCTGCTGCCATGTCTTCTTTTGAAGCGCTGACCATTTCATTCACCTTGTCCAGATCAATACGGTTGAACAGGGCTTTGAACGCATTAACCTGGTGGCCCAGCAGCGGTTGCTGGATTGCATCCCAGGTCAGTTCGCAGTTGAGGAAGGCTTCGGTACGTTCCGTCAGCGATGGCAGTACCGGCTTGAGGTAGGTCATCAGTACGCGGAACAGGTTGATGCCCATCGAGCAGATGGCTTGCAAATCGGCATCGCGGCCTTCTTGCTTCGCGACGACCCAAGGTGCTTGCTCATCCACATACCGGTTGGCCAGATCGGCCAGCGCCATGATTTCGCGGATTGCTCGGCCGGACTCACGGCTGGCGTAGGCGTCGGCGATGCTTTCTGCCGTGTCAACGAAGGTTTGGTACAGCGCCGGATCGGCCAGGTTATCGGCCAGTTGGCCGCCAAAACGCTTGCTGATAAAGCCGGCGTTGCGCGAAGCCAGGTTAACCACCTTGTTCACGATATCGGCATTCACGCGTTGCACGAAATCTTCCAGATTCAGGTCGATGTCGTCAATGCGCGAGGACAGCTTGGCGGCGTAGTAATAACGCAGGCAGTCGGCATCCAGATGTTGCAGGTAGGTGCCGGCCTTGATGAAGGTGCCGCGGGACTTGGACATCTTGGCGCCGTTTACCGTCACATAACCGTGTACGAACAGGTTGGTCGGTTTGCGGAAGTTACTGCCTTCCAGCATCGCCGGCCAGAACAGGCTGTGGAAATAAACGATGTCTTTGCCGATGAAGTGATACAGCTCGGTGCTGGAGTCTTTGCGCCAGAACTCGTCGAAGTCCAGATCGCCGCGTTTGTCGCACAGATTTTTGAATGAGCCCATATAGCCGATTGGCGCATCCAGCCAGACGTAGAAGTATTTGCCCGGTGCGTCCGGGATCTCAAAGCCGAAGTAAGGCGCGTCGCGGGAAATATCCCACTGTTGCAGACCCGACTCAAACCACTCCTGCATCTTGTTCGCTACCTGCTCTTGCAGCGCGCCGGAACGGGTCCAGGCCTGCAGCATTTCGCTGAACGAAGGCAGATCGAAGAAGAAGTGCTCCGAATCACGCAAGATCGGCGTGGCGCCGGAAACAACGGATTTCGGTTCGATAAGCTCGGTTGGGCTGTAGGTCGCGCCGCACACTTCGCAGTTGTCGCCGTATTGGTCCGGCGATTTGCATTTCGGACAGGTGCCTTTCACGAATCGGTCAGGCAGGAACATGCCTTTTTCCGGATCATACAACTGGGAAATAGTCCGGTTCTTGATAAAGCCGTTTTCTTTCAGACGGCCGTATATCAGGCTCGAGAGTTCACGGTTTTCATCGCTATGGGTGGAGTGATAGTTATCATAGCTTATGCCAAAACCGGCGAAATCCTGTTGGTGCTCCTGGCTCATTTCCGCAATCATTTCTTCCGGCTTGATGCCCAACTGCTGAGCTTTCAGCATGATCGGCGTGCCGTGCGCGTCGTCCGCACAGATGAAATGAACCTCGTGGCCGCGCATTCGTTGGTAACGAACCCAGATATCTGCCTGGATGTGCTCGAGCATGTGGCCGAGATGGATGGAACCATTTGCGTACGGTAGCGCGCACGTCACCAATAATTTTTTCGCGACTTGAGCCATAGTGAGAACTTGCTTTCTGTAATGAATAAAAAGGGTCTTCGATGTTACCCGATCGCGCCCTCTACGGCTAGGGCGGTTTCTTTCTACAGACACACGCCAGCGGACCTGCAGTTCTGATATGCTTAGCGGGAAGCTATCCATTCAAAATCAAGGAGCCGGGATGAGCGCAAAATCCCCCGAGCAGACCAACCCTGAAGTTCTGCGTGCCCTGGTGACCGGTGTATTGGCCGCCTTTGAACACCCGACGTTAAAAAACAATCTGACCGCGCTGAAGGCTATTCACCACTGCACGCTGTTGGATCATGTACTGCATATTGAATTGATCATGCCGTTCGCCTGGCAGAGTGCCTTTGAAACACTGAAAGACCACGTGAGTGCAGAACTGCTGCGCGTCACCGGCGCAGAGGCGATCGACTGGAAGTTGAAGCATGACATCGCCACGCTGAAACGCGCCAACGATCAGGCCGGCATCAAGGGCGTGCGCAATATCATCGCCATCAGTTCCGGCAAGGGCGGGGTGGGGAAATCCACTACCGCCGTCAACCTGGCACTGGCGCTGGCTGCCGAAGGCGCGAAGGTCGGCATTCTGGACGCCGACATCTACGGCCCGTCGATCCCCAATATGTTGGGCACCGAGCATGAGCGGCCAACCTCGCCGGACGGCCAGCATATGGCACCTATCCTGGCTCACGGTCTGGCGACCAATTCCATTGGTTACCTGGTGACCGACGACAACGCCATGGTGTGGCGCGGCCCGATGGCCAGCAAGGCGCTGATGCAACTGCTGCAGGACACGCTGTGGCCGGATCTGGATTATCTGGTGCTGGATATGCCGCCGGGCACCGGGGATATCCAACTGACGCTGTCGCAGAACATTCCTGTTACCGGCGCGCTGGTGGTGACTACACCGCAGGATATCGCCCTGCTGGACGCGGCCAAAGGCATTGTGATGTTCGAAAAAGTCCATGTGCCTGTGCTCGGTATCGTGGAAAACATGAGCGTGCATATCTGCAGCAACTGCGGTCATCATGAGCCGATTTTCGGCACTGGCGGGGCAGAAAAGTTGGTGAAAAAGTACAACAGCCGCTTGTTGGGGCAACTGCCGTTGCACATTTCACTGCGCGAAGATTTGGATCGCGGCGCGCCGACGGTAATCAGTCGTCCGGACAGCGAATTTGCGGAATTGTATCGCCAGCTTGCCGGCCGTGTCGCGGCGCAGATGTACTGGCAGGGTGAGGCCATTCCTACGGAAATTTCTTTCCGCGCGTTGTAATCCTCGCAGATTAAAAAGCAAAACCCCGGCGCAGGTCCGGGGTTTTTGTTTATGGCGTGAGGGGGAGTTTGTGTAAATCCGCCCTGGTGTATGGGTGTTCAATCTGTGCCAGCGCGGTGGCGATTTGCTCCAAGAGTCCCTGGGTTGGGGCAGGCTGCCGCACGCCCATAAGAACCAATGGCAAAGCAAGTACAACGGCGATCTGTGGCAGGGAGAGCTGCGGGCGCGGTTTACCGCGTTGTAACCACAGGAACAGCGTACTGGCCATATAACCTAACACCAGACCGCTAACCACTTCCGACGGGGAATGTACACGGATAGCTAACCGTGAGAGGCCAATGGTGAGGGGTAATATCAGACCCACGACCAGCATGACGCTGCGCACCGCATGCGAGAAACGCCCGGTCAGCGTCCAGAGAAGTACTGGCCAAATGCTGGCGGCTAGCGCCGAATGGCCGCTGAAACCGGTGAAGTCGTAACTTTTTATGCCGATGCCCCACCCCATAAAGGCCAGTTTGGATATGCATACCATACCCCCGGCACAGCCGAAGATCAGTGCCCATTGCCAGCCCGCTGTTCGGGTGGAGCGCGGAGCGATTAACGCGGCAAAAAGAATCAACGCGCAGGGCAGCAGCAACATGCTGTCGCCAAAAAATGTCAGAAAATACCAGTCCAGCACGTCAGTCTCCGGTGAAATACATCATCCCATCAGCAGGATAATGAACAAGCTACGAAGTTTACCCTGTCGCATCGGATTGCCCTAGACGCAATAATCTTAAAAACTTGGATCCGTTTCTGGCGAAATAACCGGAGATAGCGGCCCTGCGACTGCAATATAGAGTGGCGCAATGCCCGCTAACTCCCTATAATTGTCGCGTTTTAGTTCCCTCCCTCACACTTCGAAATCAGGTCTTTAAATTTTATGACTGACAAGCCGCATCAGTGCGTCATTATTGGTATAGCTGGCGCATCTGCCTCTGGAAAAAGCCTTATTGCCAGCACGTTATATCGCGAACTTCGCGATCAGGTTGGCGATGAACACATCGGCGTTATTCCTGAAGACAGTTACTACAAAGACCAGACTCACCTGACCATGGAAGAACGGGTCAAGACTAACTACGACCACCCGAGTGCCATGGATCACAACCTGCTGTTCCAGCATCTGCAAATGCTGAAATCAGGTAAGGCGATAGAGTTGCCGCTGTACAGTTACACCGAACACACGCGCAAGAAAGAGACGATCCACCTTGAACCGAAAAAGGTGATTATTCTGGAGGGGATCCTGCTGCTGACGGATATCCGCCTGCGTCAGGAAATGAATTTTTCAATCTTTGTCGATACGCCGCTGGATATTTGCCTGATGCGCCGCATGAAGCGTGACGTCAATGAGCGTGGCCGTTCCATGGATTCGGTCATGGCGCAGTACCAGAAAACCGTCCGCCCGATGTTCCTGCAGTTTATCGAACCTTCCAAGCAATATGCCGACATTATCGTTCCGCGCGGTGGCAAAAACCGCATTGCGATCGACATTCTAAAAGCCAAAATCAGCCAATTCTTTGAATAATGTCGTGCAATGGCCGGGAAATCTGTGTTTCCGGTCGACGGGCAAGTATTTACGCCGTGGCGTAGACCTTTCGTCCGTTGTGTGGCAATTTTTGTTTTAGTGACACGCCCTGATGGAGATGAAGAAATGAGACTGTGCGACCGTGATATAGAAGCCTGGCTGGATAGTGAAAAACTGGTGATTTCGCCGCGTCCGCCGATTGAGCGTATTAACGGGGCCACAGTGGATGTCCGTTTAGGCAATCAGTTTCGCGTGTTTCGCGGCCATACTGCAGCGTTTATCGATCTCAGCGGGCCAAAAGACGAAGTCAGCGCGGCGCTGGACCGCGTGATGAGTGACGAGATTGTGCTGCCGGAAGGGGAAGCCTTCTTCCTGCATCCGGGCGAACTGGCGCTGGCGGTCACGCTCGAGTCGGTCACGTTGCCCAGCGATCTGGTGGGCTGGCTTGACGGCCGTTCCTCATTGGCGCGTCTGGGTCTGATGGTTCACGTGACCGCGCACCGTATCGACCCCGGCTGGCAGGGCCGAATTGTTCTGGAGTTCTATAATTCAGGTAAGTTGCCGCTGGCGTTGCGCCCTGGCATGTTGATTGGCGCGCTAAGCTTTGAACCGCTTTCCGGGCCGGCGGCGCGTCCTTACAACAGCCGGCAGGATGCAAAATACCGCGATCAGCAGGGTGCAGTGGCCAGTCGAATCGACAAGGACTAACAGCGCTGGAAGCACTGTCGGTGTGGCGTTGACAAGAGGATGGCATGAGAAGATTACTGACGACTTTGGTGATTTTACTGGTTGTGCTGGTGGCGGGAATGTCCGCGCTGGTGCTGTTGGTTAATCCGAATGATTTTCGCGCCTATATGGTCACGAAGGTCGAACAAAAGAGCGGTTATCATCTGACGCTGGACGGCGAGTTGCGCTGGCATATCTGGCCGCAGCTCAGCATTCTGGCCGGGCGCATGACGTTGACGGCACCCGGAGCCAAAGCGCCGGTGGTGAGTGCGGATAACATGCGCCTTGATGTCAAACTGTTGCCGTTGCTGTCGCATCAGCTGTTTGTGAAACAGGTGATGCTGAAAAATGCCGTCATTCGCCTGACACCCGAGAGTGAAGAGCAAAATCAACCGAACGCACCTGTCGCACCTGCGGGCAATACCGAAGAGACCCTGGATACTCCGTGGAAATTTGATATCGATAATCTGCGGATTGTGGACAGCCTGCTGATTTGGCAGCGCGCCAATAACGAGCAGATTAACGTTCGCGATATTAATCTCACCCTGCAGCAAAATGCCAAACGTCAGGCGCAAATGGAGCTTTCCAGCCGGGTGAACCGCGATCAGCGCGATCTGACCTTCAGCATGGCGGCAGATATCGATCTGCAGCAATACCCGCGGCGTATCGCGGCCACGGTCACTCAGTTCAATTATCGACTGGAAGGTGCTGACATTCTGGGTGGCGGCATTAAAGGTGATGGCAGCGCCCAGGTGGCGTATCAACAAACACCGCAGCAAATTGCCCTAAGCCAATTGATTCTGAGCGCCAATGACAGCCAGTTCTCTGGCGGTGGCAGCGTGAGATTCGGCGAAGTGCCGGTTTATGCAATGAATCTGACATCGACGGCACTGAATTTGGATGCGCTTTCCGGCTGGCAATCCAGCTCGGGTACGCAACAAGCAGTGAGTGTGACTGCAGCGCCGGTGATAGCTAACCAAGCGGAAGATCCGCAACAAAATCTGGAAGTGTTGCGAGACTTTACTGCGCAGCTTAATTTGAACGTTGACCAACTGACCTATCGTGGCATGAACATTGCCCACTTGGCGCTGCAAGCAGACAACCAACAAGGTCTGCTGACGGTGCATACGCTCTCCGGCCAGTTGGCTGGGGGGGACTTTGCGTTACCGGGCTCGTTGGATGCGCGTGGCGGCAGACCGGTGATCGCTGTGCAACCGGTATTGAAGCAGGTTGAGCTGGGGGCCGTTCTGAAGGCATTCGACATGCCGCAGGTGTTGACCGGCAAATTCAGCATGCAAGGGGATTTAACGGGTGATCGCCTGACTTCGCAGTCGTTTGAACACCGGTGGAAGGGAACCGCCCAGTTGGCGATGCAGGACGCGCAACTGCATGGACTGAATATTCAGCAGTTGATTCAGCAGGCGGTGGCGCGTAACGACAGCAGCGTGCGCGGGCAGGATAATTACCAGCGCTTTACCGAAGTGAAACAGCTTTCGGCGAAAGCCAACCTGAGCGGTGGTACGGTAAACATCAGTGAGCTGAGTGCGGATTCCCCGCTGTTGAATCTGAGCGGTGGCGGTACGGTGAATATGCCGGGTAAACAGTGCGATATGGTGCTTAACGTGCGGGTGACTGGCGGCTGGCAAGGGCGCGGTGAACTGATTGAGCAACTGCAGAAAACGCCAATTCCACTGCGGGTTTATGGCCCTTGGCAACAGCTTAACTACCAATTGCAGGTTGATCAGGTATTACGTAAAACGCTGCAAAACCGGGCCAAGGACGCGCTGAATAAATGGGCCGATAAAAACAAAGATTCGCGTGAAGGTCAGGATCTTAAAAAGTTGTTGGATAAGCTTTAAATTTTCTCGAACACACCAGTTTTATGCTGGTGTGTTCGATGAGTTAGATTATGAGGAAATAAATAGTAGGTAAATTCTTATTTTTTCTTTGCTTTATTGTTAACAATAAAGCCATCGGCTACTATCTATTTATTTATCATTTACTATGGGTAAGGGTTACATGCGTTACATCAAAGAACTGGAAGGATTGAGAGGATGCATGGCATTATGGGTCGTATTAGGTCATGCTCTAGCCGCTTTACCTTTGATTCATCCGAAGATACCGGCTTCGATATTAAACTCTTATGCGGTCGATGTTTTTATAATCCTGAGTGGTTTTGTTATTTTCTTCATGATAAATAATAAAAAACAAAATTATAGTATTTACTTGATTCAGCGCTTTTTTAGAATATTCCCAGTTTATATGTTTGCCTTGGTAGTCTCAATCTTAATGATTGATTTCTCAAAAGGTGTATTGTCAAGTCTGCCTGAAGCACCATCAACAGGGCATCGTCTCGAACTGATAAATGCATTTCTTCAACAGCCTCTGTGGCATTGTATTTCACACTTCTCATTATTACAAGGGATGATCCCTGGCTTTGTGCTGCCCGATGCGCCTTATACCATTATTGGCCAAGCCTGGAGCGTATCGGTGGAGTGGCAGTTTTACCTGATCGCACCGTTACTCTTTGTATTATTAAACAATATTATGCCTAAAAAGAATCAGTTTTTTTTGGTTTTAATATTTTTGTTTTTGATTGTTAGCGGCTTCTTTATGACGGGTGGATATGTTGGAAATAATTTAATGGCCTTTTGTATAGGCTTTGCTTCATTTTTCTATTATCGGGATGTTCAACCTGGATTGTCAAAAGAGAAAAGCCGTGCTGTGTTTATTATTGCATCGATAGCGGCTATTTTGATGCTGAAAAAGGATGCGATTCCCGTTGTTATTTGGTTGATTGCTTTCAATGTGGCTATATCTAAACAACAATATTCAGGTCGGTCAGTGTTTACTCGGATTCTTGATAGTCGACCAATATTGTTCTTAGGGCGAATTTCATATTCCCTATATATGGTGCATATGATGGTGCTCTATATTGTTCTTTATGCGGTGAATAAACTTAGTATTGGTGCGACACTGAATTATATTGTTGTGCCAGTCGCAACTATTACAATATCAATATGTCTGTCATATATAACCTACACCTTTATAGAGAAGCCTTTTATAGCATTGGGGAAAAAGTTAACGGCCAAAAAAGAGCAAAAATTGTCTTCGGCACTAACATGATATCTCTTTTATTGAATAGATAAGGGAAATTGACCCAAGAGTGACTGCTTGAATGGCGTGGGTTAGGCAGTCCTCATTTTAATCTTATAATATTTCATCCTATTCTCTTGATAAGAATCATATTCTTTTATACTGATTTTGTGCACAGTAGAGTAGATCATAATTCTGCTGGTATTGATTGGTATAAACAGCGTAAAGGAACACATTGAGGGAATATGATAGAACTTCTTATTGGTGCAGCCGTTGCAGCTGCCGTTGGCCGCTATATTATCAAGGGCTACTCCGCCACGGGGGTACTTATGGTGGGGGGGCTGCTGTTGCTGGCTATCAGCGCCGTAATGGGGAAAAACCTGCTGCCTGCCGGCGCGGCGTCTACGGGATGGCGCACCACCGACATCATCGAGTACGTTAAAATTCTGCTGATGAGCCGCGGTGGCGATCTTGGCATGATGATCATGATGCTGTGCGGATTTGCGGCCTATATGACGCACATTGGCGCCAATGATGTGGTGGTAAAGCTGGCTTCCCGTCCGTTGCAGATGATCAACTCCCCGTATCTTTTGATGGTCGCGGCCTATTTTGTCGCCTGCCTGATGTCACTGGCGGTCTCTTCCGCCACCGGCCTGGGCGTATTGCTGATGGCTACGCTGTTCCCATTGATGGTTAACGTCGGCATCAGTCGTGGTGCTGCGGCCGCGATTTGCGCTTCGCCTGCGGCGATTATTCTGGCGCCGACATCCGGTGACGTGGTGCTGGCCGCCAAGGCGGCGGAAATGCCCTTGGTGGACTTCGCTTTTAAAACCACCTTACCTATTTCGATTGCGGCGATTGTCTGTATGGCCATTGCGCATTTCTTTTGGCAACGCTATCTCGACAAGAAAAATAACGAACAGCACCACATTATGGATGTGAGCGAAATTACCACGCATGCGCCGGGTTTCTACGCCGTTTTGCCGTTCACGCCGATCCTGGGCGTGCTGGTTTTTGACGGCAAATGGGGGCCGGAGTTGCATATCATCACGGTGCTGGTTGGCTGCATGTCGCTGGCGGCGGTGATTGAATTCCTACGTAGTTTCAGCGCCAAACAGGTGTTTACCGGTCTGGAAGTCGCGTATCGCGGTATGGCGGACGCTTTTGCCAGCGTGGTGATGCTGTTGGTGGCCGCCGGCGTATTCGCTCAGGGGTTGAGCACCCTCGGTTTTATCAGTGGGTTAATCAGTCTGGCGCAGTCTTTTGGTACCGGCGGCATTATCATGATGTTGGTGCTGGTGGTGATTACCATGCTGGCGGCGATGACCACCGGCTCGGGGAATGCGCCGTTCTATGCTTTTGTGGAGCTGATCCCCAAATTGGCTGCGCAGATGGGCGTTAATCCGGCCTATCTGGTGATCCCTATGTTGCAGGCCTCAAACCTGGGGCGCACGTTGTCGCCGGTTTCCGGTGTGGTGGTGGCGGTATCCGGCATGGCGAAAATCTCGCCGTTCGACGTGGTGAAACGGACGTCGGTGCCGGTGATTGTCGGGTTGATCGTGGTGATTGTGGCAACTGAGTTGCTGGTGCCTCAGCATCTATAAAGGTAGCAAAGGTAGCCGGGCATAGCCCGGCACCGATTTAGACCTCGTAGTCTGCCTCAGGTACCGACAGTGGGGTGATCCTCACTTTCAAAATACGGTGGCTACTGACTTCCAGCGGCTCAAACAGGTAGTCACCGATCTGCAATTGCTCACCTTCCTGGGGAATGCGCTGACTGTGTTCCATCAGCAAGCCGGCTATCGTGTGGTATTCGCGCTTATCCTCCAGCGGGAGTGGCAGATAAAGCACCAGGTCTTCCAGCGGCATATGGCCGTTGGCAGTCCAACTGCCATCTTCGTTTTGCTGAATGTCATGCCGTGCGTCAACGTCCTCGCCAGCCTCCGGCAGGTTACCGGCGATGGTTTCCATCACGTCTGTCAGGGTAACGACCCCCTCGACCGAACCGAATTCATCGACGACAAAAGCGAAATGTGTCTGCGCCTGCCGGAACTGCTCCAGCGCGCTTAGCAGCGTTAACTGCTCCGGGAAAATCAGCGGTTGACGCACCAGCGCGCGTAAATCGAGCGGCACCTGGGTTAACTGCTGTTTCAGGACATCAAGGGTATGGATGACGCCGAGCGGTTCATCGCTGGCGCTGTTTTCGACCACTACAATGCGCGTATGCTGATTTTTTTCCAGCAACTGGGTCAGCTTTTCCTGCGGATCATTCAGCTCGAGGTATTCGACGTCATGGCGGGAGGTCATGATGCTGCTTACGGTACGCTGCGCCATGCCCAGCACGCGTTCTATCATGTGCCGTTCCTGTTGGTTGAATATCTCTCCGCTTTCGCTCGCGCTGTCGGCCAGCAGGTTGGCGGAGTGGCTGTCTACCTCTGCTTCTTCATGTTTGCCGTTCAGCATGCGCAGCACTGCTTCTGCGGTTCGTTCGCGCAGTGGTCGCACCTTTGACAGAAAACGGCGACGGTTGAACTGAGACAGCTGGTTTAATGCTTCAATCATCACGGAGAAGCCGATCGCGGCGTACAGATACCCCTTGGGAATATGGTAGCCGAACCCTTCCGCAACCAGGCTGAAGCCAATCATCAGCAGGAAACTCAGACACAGAATGACGATAGTCGGGTGGGCGTTGACGAATCGCGTCAGCGGCTTGCTGGCCAACAGCATCAGCCCGATAGCGATACAGACCGCAATCATCATGACTGCCAGGTGATCAACCATGCCGACGGCGGTGATCACCGAATCGAGAGAGAAGACGGCGTCCAATACCACGATTTGCGCCACCACAGGCCAGAAACGAGCGCCTTTGCGCGGCCCTTGCTGCTCATCATCCTTGCCTTCCAGCCGCTCGTTTAGCTCCATAGTGGCTTTGAACAGCAAGAATATACCACCGACCAGCATAATGAGATCGCGGCCGCTGAAGGGGTGCTCCGCGACCACAAACAGCGGTTTGGTCAGCGTCGCCAGCCAGGAAATAGAGGCTAGCAGTGCCAGACGCATCAGAAGGGCCAGCAACAGACCCACGACGCGAGCTTTATCTCTTTGTTGTTTTGGTAGTTTTTCCGCCAGAATGGCGATAAAGATAAGGTTGTCTATACCCAGAACGATTTCCAGCACGACCAAAGTGGCCAGGCCGGCCCAAATTGTTGGATCTGCGATCCATTCCATACGCCCAATTTCACCTGTAAGTTCGACGGCTTATGCCGTAAGGGAATGATGGGTGTTGGGCGGGGAAAATTCAACTTTAAAACTGTGCTGGGATAGGGAACAGTGCGGCATTGTGATTTTAAGCCAAAATAATGCATAAAAAATCATCCACCATCGGTTTTTTTAACATGTTACGCCGAGATAAAAGGATGCTTTTCAGCAGAGAGTTACAGCTGTGGAGCATGATGTTCATTGCTTGCTGATAAAATAGGCGGAAAAATATTTTTTAAATCAATCCATTATGAATGTATCTAGCTGCTACACTTTGTGCTGAAAAAACCCAGCAGTAGTCTTATTCTGAAAAGGGCACTCAACGGACATCTTAGGCTTGTATCGCTAAGGCAATAGTATAAGAATCTTAGGCACATAAACATTTACAAGTATCATCGTTTGGTTATAAGGGTGTGTTTTTTTGTTTTTTCTGTGATCTAACTATCGCTTAAGGAAAGTGCGCGGCCCTTAATTTACATTCAAAGTGCGATTGGAATACCCCAGTCGTCCATAGAAAACGATGACAGTGCATTGGTAGCTGAAAGCCAGGGGCGGTAGCGTGTCTAAATCACGTTGCTCCAGACGTTGTAAGCATCTTGGAACAGACTTAGTTCGGCTGCGTTATAGTTATTTGATTGTGGATAAAAACATGCAAAAGAGATTGAAGGCTGTGATTCCCGTGGCTGGCCTGGGAACCCGAATGTTGCCGGCGACAAAAGCCATTCCTAAAGAAATGCTGCCGGTGGTCGATAAACCATTGATTCAGTATATTGTGAATGAGTGTGTGGCTGCCGGGATCAAAGACATTGTACTGGTGACTCACTCGTCCAAAAATGCGATTGAGAACCACTTCGATACTTCTTTTGAGCTCGAAGCTGTATTGGAGTCGCGTGTTAAGCGCCAGTTGTTGGAAGAAGTGCAGACCATCTGTCCAGCAGACGTGACGGTGATGCAAGTCCGTCAGGGGCAAGCGAAAGGCCTGGGGCACGCGGTGCTTTGCGCCAAACCGATGGTTGGCGATGAGCCTTTTGTAGTGTTATTGCCGGACGTATTGCTGGATGACTCTACCGCCGATCTGCGTAAAGAGAACTTGGCCAAAATGATTCAGCGTTTTGCTGATACCGGCTTCAGCCAGATCATGGTGGAACCGGTACCGGAACAAGACGTTTCGAAATACGGTGTTGTAGATTGCGGCGGTGCTGCGCTGGCGGCAGGTGAAAGCACACCAATGACTGCTGTGGTTGAAAAACCGACAAGAGAGGAAGCCCCTTCCAATCTGGCGGTAGTTGGCCGTTATGTGCTGTCTGCGGATATCTGGCCGTTGCTGGAGAAAACCTTGCCGGGTGCCGGTGATGAAATTCAGCTCACCGATGCGATTGCTGCTCTGATGGAGCAAGAAACTGTGGAGGCTTTCCACATGAGCGGTAAATCCCATGACTGCGGCGACAAACTGGGTTATATGAAGGCATTCGTACAATACGGGCTGCGCCATGCTTCAGAAGGCGAAGATTTTACCCTGTGGCTTAAACAGAAGCTGAACAGCAAATAAGACCTGCGGCTGAAAATACGATCACAAGATTGAAAGAGGATTACCATGACCAAGTTGAAAGCTGTCATTCCTGTTGCCGGCCTGGGTATGCGCATGTTGCCTGCAACGAAGGCTATTCCCAAAGAGATGTTGCCGATCGTTGATAAGCCGTTGATTCAATACATTGTCAATGAGTGCGTAGCTGCTGGTATCAAAGAAATAATCCTGGTGACTCATTCTTCCAAGAACGCGATCGAAAACCATTTTGACACCTCTTTCGAGCTGGAAGCGATGCTTGAGGCTCGTGTAAAGCGCCAACTGCTGGATGAGGTGCAGTCGATTACGCCTAAAGGCGTGACGTTGATGCACATCCGCCAGGGTCAACCTAAAGGTTTGGGCCATGCGGTATTGTGCGCTAAACCTTTGGTAGGCGACTCACCGTTTGTCGTGTTGCTGCCGGACGTGCTGCTTGACGACGCAAAGGCCGATCTGAAAAAAGATAACCTGCCGCACATGATTGCTCGTTTCGAACAGTCTGGGTTGAGCCAGGTACTGGTTCAAGCCGCTGATGAACATGTGTTGCACGATTACTCGGTCGTTGAATGCGAGACCAACAGTTTGCAACCTGGTGAAAGTTCCCGCATGACCTCGATTATCGAAAAACCGGGTCGTGACGTTCAGTTTAAATCCAATTATTCGGCGGTAGGGCGCTATGTATTGTCCGCCGATATCTGGCCATTGCTTGAGAAGACTGAGCCGGGTGCCTGGGGGCGAATTCAGCTAACGGATGCTATTGCCGAACTGCTGAAACATAAGCCAGTTGAAGCGATGGAGTTGGTGGGGGAGTCCTTTAACTGCGGTGAAAAAATGGGTTATCTACGGGCATTTGTCACCTATAGCTTGCGCCATCCGACTCAAGGCAAGGCGTTTCGTGCGTGGGCAGCACAGCTTCCATTATTATAAATACTTAAAATTTTTTCTGTTAACTGAGATCAAGGTTTACCAGTATCTAGTTGCATTTTTTGAAAGTATACTCATGCATCAGATAGTTGTGTAATAATACTTTTTTAGGGTCTTATCGTAACAAATCTAGGTTCAACATTAACTCAATAGGAGCGTGTTTTTATATGCTTATGAGTTGTTGTTTGATAAATCATTCTGCTGAGTGTCACATAAAGTGCCGTGGTTGGTTGGGGACTTAGCAAAGCGAACCGTTTTTACTTTGAAAGTGATGATAATTCGATGGCAAAAAATAAATTAAAAATGATACCTATGCTGATATCGATAAGCATAGTCAGCGGTTGCACTGTCTTTCCTGGTCAACATTTAAGTACAATGGGAAAAGATACAGTAAAACAAGAGGATAGCGATTTCAATATAGATGGGTTGGTTAATATCTACCCTGTGACGCCAAAGCTTTTGCAGAAACTGCGGCCAGCGGCAGCTGTAGCACAGTCGAATACTCAACTGGATGCATCACTGAGATCTTATGAGTATCGGATTGGTCCTGGCGATGTGTTAAATGTAACGGTATGGGATCACCCAGAACTTACTACCCCTGCAGGCCAATATCGCAGCGCGAGTGACACAGGGAATTGGGTACAATCAGACGGAACCATCTTCTATCCGTACATTGGTAAAGTTCGGGTCATTGGTAAAACCGTGAGCCAAGTCCGCGTCGAAATTTCCAATCGTCTTGCCCAGTATATTGAAAGCCCTCAAGTTGATGTGAATATAGCGGCTTTCCGTTCGCAAAAGGCTTATGTTACTGGGGAAGTTTCTAAATCGGGTCAACAACCAATAACAAACGTGCCTTTGACAGTTCTAGATGCAATCAATGCTGCTGGCGGTCTTACGGAAAATGCAGACTGGCGGAATATTGTGCTCACGCATAATAACAAAGAGCAGAGACTTTCATTGCAAAAATTGATGCAGAACGGTGACTTAACGCAGAACCATCTTTTGTATCCTGGAGACATATTATATGTTCCAAGAAATGACAGCCTCAAAGTATTTGTTATGGGGGAAGTCCGAGAGCCAGCGACCTTAAAAATGGATCGCAGTGGTATGACGTTAACAGAAGCTCTTGGAAATGCAGCTGGACTAAATCCGACAGCCGCTGATGCGACAGGTGTTTTTGTAATACGTCCATTGCATGGTAGTGAAGGTAATAAGTTGGCTAATATTTATCAGTTAAATATGGCTGATGCTACTGCTATGGTTATGGGGTCAGAGTTTCCTCTTCAACCGTATGATATTGTCTATGTAACTGTGGCACCGGTAGCACGTTGGAACCGTTTGATTGGTCAGTTGGCACCAACAATTTCCAGCTTCAACGATCTTACCGAAGGCGCGTTGCGTGTGCGTAATTGGCCATAGGGAGCAATTATGTTTGATTCTATCTTGGTTATATGTGTGGGGAATATATGCCGTTCCCCCACAGGGGAAAGATTATTAAAGAAATATCTTCCTCATAAAAAGATAAGTTCCGCAGGTATTGGGGCAATGGTTGGGAAGCCGGCAGACGGCAGTGCTATCAGCATCGCCGAATTAAATGATCTTTCGTTGGAAGGGCATGTCGCTAAACAGATAACTAAAGAGTTGTGTCGAGAATACTCGTTATTATTAGTGATGGAAAAAAAACACATTGATGCTGTTTGCCGAATATCACCAGAAGTGAGAGGAAAGACAATGCTGTTTGGTCATTGGGCTGGACAGAGAGAAGTTCCAGACCCCTACGGCAAAAGCAATGAAGCTTTTGAATTCGTTTATAGCCTACTCAATGAGTCAGCCCAAAAATGGGCGCAGGCATTAAATCGTTAATTAGAGATTAAAATGACTGAGAAAACAAACAGCACGAATAGCAGCAATGAGGAAATTGATCTGGGCCGATTGTTCGGTACTTTATTAGATCATCGATGGTTAATTATCGGCATTACCACCTTTTTTGCTGTTATAGGGATAGTATATTCTTTATTTGCAACACCGAACTATCAATCAGATGCACTAGTTCAGGTCGAGCAGAATACTGGGAATTCATTGTTGAGTGATTTGTCTCAAATGATTCCTAATAGTCAGCCTGCATCCTCAACTGAAATAGAACTCATTCAGTCTCGAATGGTTTTAGGGAAAACAGTGTCTGATATGGGCTTGGAAACTGTTGTTGAGCAGAGATATTTTCCTATATTTGGTCGTGGATGGGCTCGACTAATGGGGCACACGCCAGCCCAGATTGCATTATCTCGCTTAACCGTTGCTGAAAGCATGTTGAGCACCCCCTTTGAATTAGAGGTTTTAGACAGTAAGCATTATAAATTAAGCCTCGATGGTGCCGAAATCTTAAAGGGAACCGTTGGTCAGCAAGCCAACGGTAATGGTGTATCACTGCTTGTTAGTGATTTAGTTGCAGCGCCGGGTACTAAATTTAAAGTTGTAAAACAGCCAATGCTGGTTGCAATCAATGGATTACTTGACTCTTTCTCTGTTGCAGATAAAGGGAAGGACACTGGTGTATTACAGTTGAGTTTGACTGGTGAGGATCCTGTTACTGTCAGGAAAACGCTTGATAGCATCGCCCGTAACTATTTGCTTCAGAATGTTGAACGAAAATCTGAAGAAGCTGCTAAAAGCCTGGACTTCTTAAAAGAGCAATTACCCGATGTAAGAGGGGCACTTGACACAGCGGAAGACAAGTTAAATCAATATCGTCAAATGAATGACTCTGTAGATTTGTCACTTGAAGCTAAATCTGTGTTGGATACTATAGTTTCTGTAGAGTCTCAATTGAATGAGTTGACGTTCAAAGAGGCAGAGATATCTAAACTCTATACTAAAGAGCACCCGGCATATAAGGCTCTTATGGAAAAAAGAGTTACGCTTCAGAAGGAAAGAGACAAGTTAAACAAACGTGTTAGCGGCATGCCCAAAACACAGCAAGATATCCTGCGTTTAACTAGAGATGTTCAAGCAGGGCAAGAAATATTTATGCAGCTGTTGAATAAGCAGCAGGAATTGAGTATTACCAAAGCGAGCACAGTTGGGAACGTACGTATTGTTGACCCTGCAGTAACTCAACCTAAACCAGTGAAACCTAAAAAGACACTTATTGTTATTTTGGCCACTTTCTTGGGGGGGTTGTTATCCGTCGGTATTGTGTTATTGAAAGCAATGCTGCATAGAGGGATTGAAACACCGGATCAATTAGAACAAGAGGGCATAAATGTTTATGCTAGTGTTCCATTATCTGAATGGCAGCAGAAAAAAGACAGAGAAAGTTTACTGACTAAAAGACTTAAAAGTAACACTCGTTCTGAAGCATTACTTGCAGTTGGAAATCCTGCAGACCTTGCGATTGAAGCTATCAGAAGCTTAAGAACGAGTTTGCACTTTGCAATGTTAGAATCAAAAAATAATATTTTGATGATATCAGGTGCGAGTCCTAACATCGGTAAAACTTTTGTTAGTACGAACTTAGCTGCAGTTATTGCACAGGCCGGGCAGCGCGTTTTAATTATCGATGCTGACATGCGTAAAGGCTATTCACATAGCTTGTTGAATACAACATGGAAAAATGGTCTTTCAGATATACTTTCTCAACAGATATCTGTTGAAAATGCTATTAGAGCCACTGAAATCAAGGGGCTGGACTTTATTCCAAGAGGTCAAATTCCTCCAAACCCATCTGAGTTGCTTATGTCTGAGCGCTTGGGGACATGTCTTAAATGGGCATCTGAAAACTACGATATGGTGTTGGTTGATACGCCACCTATACTTGCAGTAACCGATGCCGCAATTGTAGGGCGACATGCTGGAACCGCATTAATGATCGCACGGTTTGGCATGAATACGGTAAAAGAGATCGAGATTAGTATTCGACGCTTTGATCAGAACGGTATAGATATTAAAGGGATTATATTGAATGCCGTAGAAAAAAGAGCTAGCAGCTACTATGGCGGCTACGGATATTATCAATACGAATATAAATCGTCTGATAAAGCTTAATTGTTAACACACCCAAGATATTTTTATTATTTTGGGTGTGAATCATTATTTTTTCACTGATTGTTAATAAATGAATAAACAACTCCCATAATAACCAGTGAAAAAATGTGTTCTGTAACTCACCCCTAAGCATAAGCGAAATAGTGCGCATGAAGATAATGATTGTTAACACTCTCTATTCTCCGTATAAAATTGGGGGTGCTGAGGTATCAGTTCAGTTTCTAGCTGAAGAGTTAGTTGCAATGGGTAACAAAGTTAGGGTCATTTGCCTTCACCAAGAAAAAAACAAAAAAACAGATATTATTAATGGCGTGGAGGTTGTGTACTTACCGCTTAAGAATGTTTACTGGCCATATGGAAGTAATGATAGTCAGGGTAAGCTTAAAAAACTAATCTGGCATTTTTTCGATAGCTATAATCTGGTTATGGCTAGAGTTTTTAGAAAAGAGTTGGCTGATTTTGAACCGGATGTTGTTCACACGAATAATATAAGTGGATTTTCAGTTTCAATTTGGAATGAAGTGAAAAAGAAAGGAATAAAATTAATACATACAGCACGTGACTATTATCTTTTTCATCCTAGTTCCACACTTTATGTTAAAGGGAAAAACCTTCATCCAGATACATTCAGTGTTTACTTATGGTCTATTTTAAAGAAGTTCCAGAGTAATAAGGTCGATGCTTTTGTTGGTATTAGTGATTTTATACGTGAATTTCATGTTGATAATTCATTTTTCCAAAAGGCACGCTGCACTACGATTTATAATGCAGTAGAGATTGATGTTGTTAAAAAAAGGCCATCAGAACGCGCCGTTATAGGATTTATCGGTCGTCTAACTGAGGATAAAGGCTTCAGTCAATTTTGTGAAATCGCAGAGCAACTCAAGGGAAAAGATAATATAGAGTTTGTTGCAGCAGGTCGTTTCAATTCAGATCATGCTGGTAAAGCCTTGGATAAAAGAGCACAGAATGCAGGTATTGATACGTTAGGTTTTATCCCATTAATTGCCTTTCTAGAAAAAGTGGACAGTGTGGTTCTCCCAATCAAATGGAGAGAACCATTTGGAAGGGCAGTAGTCGAGTGTGCAATGTCTGAGAAAATAGTACTCACAAACGCATTCGGGGGTGTTAGCGAGTTGGAAAAACTGTTGCCTAATATATATAAAATTGATCAGTCAAATCTTAATAATATATTAGAGTTAAGGCCACGCGCATTTAGCGAAGATGAAAAAGCGATTTTTAACAAAAGTGTAATCGCGAAAACGTATTTCAATGCATATAAAAAATAAAATAACGTTAAATGTGTAAGTTGGTAATAAAATTTAAAATGTTATTTGGAGACGTGTATGGCAGGGTTGATTTTTATTGACTCAATAGTTTTTTTTGTTTTTTTATCTATCGCAATTTTCATTTTGTTTAGATTCAAAAGAATAAATAGCATCAGCAAGTCGTTTTTTTTCCTACTTTTATTTTATGTAGTGTGTTCTTATTCGTCATATAACATGATGGTTAAACCTATTCATGATTATAACATGGCGATAGCGAGGACGTTTATATTTCACTTTAAAGTCATCGGGCCTCTTGCTCCTTTAGATATTGTTTTTCTTATTAGTCTGATGTTCATTGGGCTAAGAAAAGTAGCACAAGGAAATCTGTTAACTTTCCGCTTGGATATAGATACTGCCTTCTTTATTAAGTTCATCCTAATACAAGGCGTAGTCATAGTCACTATATCAACACTCGCATTTGTTTTACACACATATGGCGGCGGAAAGGGACAATTGGCAGACCAATTACTATACTTCCGCGGTATAATATATTTCCTTGTTGTTGTTTATCTATATCAACTGGCCGTAGATGATTTTAAAAGGCTAGGATTTTATAAAGTATTTTCTTTATTCTTGCTTCTGGATGTTATTAACGCAATATCAGGGTTCATTTCCACAATAATCTATAAAGATTACGTGTGGTCGCGATATGGTATTAACGTTAGCATTATCGATCAAGATGATGTTTATAACTTTTTGACAGTATACGCGTTACTGGCAGTTACATTTCTATTCACAAAACCGATAAAAAGAATATATATATATACTGCAATTCTTGGCATTGGCTTTTTGATTTTTGCAAATATATATAAATATATTTTCATGTTAGCGGCCCTGTTCTTCTTTTACGATACGTTTGTAAATGCAATGAAGGGGAAGGTTGCCGTGTTCAAGATTATGATAGCTGCTCTTTCCATCGTGTTGCTGACATCTACAATTGTTATGCTTTCAACAAGTAAATCTATGAATACCCGTTCTGGACAGATTACGGACTATTGGGAGTACACCGGTAGCAAATTTCCGGCTTCGATTATCGGGATAGGGCATGGTGGACAGTTCTATTCTCCAACAGAAACTGATGATGATGGCGAAGTTAAGGCCATTTTGAAAGAAAGTAGTATGGCGAACTATAAGCGAAATATACAAACGCCAGTAGTGTCATTCATCAAAACGATAGGTCCTCTTGGGACAGTTATTGCAATCGCTTTCTTGATTTATGGATTGATGAAGATAACATTTATAAATGTCAGATTGCCATTCAACCCTCTCTATAATGCTATTTTCTTTAACTTGATTTGGATGATGACCGTTTCTGTTGGTTTCTTCCAGTCGGGTCCTTTTGTTATTTTGACAATTGCTAAACTTCTTATATTTGTCACAGCAATAAGACAAGAAGAAAAAGTGGGTGAACCGAAAAAATCAATATCATCATGATGCATATGAATATAATAAAATTCCATGGTGTTTATATTTTATAATAACTACGAGCGAGTGGATATGATTTACATTAATGCCAGATTCTTGACGCAGGATTTAACTGGTGTACAGCGGTTTGCAGAGTCCATCTCTATTGCACTCTCTAAAATACGGTCAGATATTGTTTTTGTCTCACCCGATGATATCAAGCGTAAAGATGTTGCAGAAAAATTGAATGTCGTAGTGACAGGGCGTAGTAAAGGGCATTATTGGGAACAGGTTGAACTACCGCGATTTTTAAAGTCAAAGGGATCTCCTTTACTAGTGAATTTAGGCAACACTGCTCCGATAATGTATGCGAATAAAATATCCACTCTTCATGATATAACCTATAAAAAGTTTCCGCAAAGTTACTCGAGAAAATTTCGTATAGTATATGACTTCCTCATTCCCAGGGTTCTAAAGACTAGCTTAGCACTTCTTACAGTCAGTGAATTTTCCAAAAAAGAAATAACAGATTATTATCGCTATCCACTTGAAAAAATGCATGTTATCTATAATGCATCAAGTGATATTTTTAGAAAAAATGATATTCCATCAGAGGACGTGTTTTTTCTCGCGGTATCGTCTAACAATTACCACAAGAATTTCCATGGTCTTATTAGCGCCTTTGAAAAGACGACTTCGATACCGAATGTAAAATTAAAAATCATTGGTGGCAGCAATAGTAGCTTTGCGGCATCTCTAGCCTCGTCATCATCATGCACACTGGGTTCTGAAAGAGTTGAGTTTTTGGGTAGAATTTCGGATGAGGAACTAGTAAAACTATATAGTTCGGCATTGGCATTTATATTCCCTTCATTATATGAAGGTTTTGGCATTCCGCCTTTAGAGGCTCAGGCATGCGGCTGCCCTGTGGTATCCTCTGCATTAGCATCAATGCCTGAAGTGCTTCAAGATAGCGCATTATTTTTTAACCCTGCGGATGAAAGTAAATTCACCATTGCACTTGAACGGATTGCGCAAGAAAGTGACTTGCGAAACGAACTGAGGGAAAAAGGGTATAAAAATATAGAAAGGTTTTCGTGGGATTTATCAGCTGGAAAACTAAATAGTGTTATAAAATCATTAGAATAGGGCGTAATCTAAATAATGGGAAAGTTATTGTCCAATCTTATGTATTTGGTGATTGAAAAATTCTCAACTACATTGATACTGCTATTATCTAATATAATTATAATACGGTATTTGGGAGTTGAAGACTTTGGTAGGTTGGCTATATTTCAATTATATTATGCGCTGGCTGTAACCGTATCTGAGTTTGGTATTCGCAGGGTTTACTCTTCATTGAAAACCCCAAAACGCGAGGCGTTGATATTTTCCCAGGCATTCAACATAAAGCTGCTCAGTTCATTGTTTTTTTTCAGCATTGCCGCGTTATACATATATTATAATGCTTACGATGCTATTTTTTATATTTTGCTTGTTGCTTTTATCGCATCTCCCTTTGAGATATTCACATATCATTTCGAAGCGAATTTAAAAAATCAAGTTCTTGTAAAAATTAGAGTTGCGGTATCTTTAATTTTAGCACTGGTTCGTATCATCATCTGTTTTAGTGGTCCGGGTAATTTCATATATATACTTTTAACTTATGCTTTCAGTAATTTAATAATTAATCTTGTTTGTGTTGTCATGACCAAGCTGCACAAAATGGAAATAACAAAAATCCACAGTAGAACTTCAAGAAAAATAATAAGAAGTCATTTGTTTAGTCGATCATTTTTTTTCTGGATCTCTGTGGTCATTGTTCAGCTAAACCTGAGAACAGATCAGTTTATGCTATCTATGATGGCTGGAGCCGCGAGTGTCGGGATTTACGCAGGTGCGTATAAGTTAGTGGAACAATTATTGTCAATACCATCGCTACTGGCTGGTGTGTTTTTACCTTATATCAGTAAGAATAAAGAACTGGATAAAGAAAAATACTTAGAGAAACTGTATTTATATGGAATGCTTGCCAGTATTCCCATGAGCATTTTTCTCGCCGCTGTTTCACCAGCGTTAATACCATTTTTGCTCGGTGATGAATTTAAAGCATCTGCACCAATTTTTTCTGTCTTGATGTTGGCTTTGCCAGTGCTTGTTATTGTTAACCTTAGTGGGTTATATTATAGCATTTTCAAATTAGAAAGGTTTGCCATTATAAGGAACCTATTTGGGTTGGTGCTAAGCCTCATACTTAACTTTACATTAATACCAATTATGGGAGCAATGGGAGCCTCAGTTTCTGTATTACTTAGTTATTTATTAGTTGGGTATTTTGTCGAATGGTTTGTTCCGGCCACAAGAAAAAATGCACAAATCAAAGCTGACGCATTGTATTCATTGCTCTCATTTAATACCTATCAGGAAATCTATTTCTATGCTAAAACTAAATTTTTCAAAAAATGATAAAATGCGTAAGCGTGTATTTTGGTGGGAACCAAAAGATGGCATTCATAATGCCGGCGATCATCTTGCAAAAGTCATTGTCCAGCAAATGCTCACATTACGCGATAAAGAAATTTTAGACAAAGAGAGTTCTAAAAATAAGCTTTTATCTATAGGGTCTGTGATGCATTTTGCCAATGAAGGTGATTGCATTTGGGGAACAGGCGTAAATGGGAAAATTTCTCTGGATAAGCTAAATTTTACTAACTTGGATGTTAGGGCTGTACGTGGACCTAAGACAAGAAAAGTATTGCAAGATAAAGGTATTAATGTTCCAGAGATATATGGTGATCCAGCTCTGTTGTTACCTAGTCTTTTTGACAAAAAAATACTTATTGATGAAAATTTGAAAACTGAAATCCTTGTCATTCCGCATATGAATGAAGATATTAGAAAATATGACAAGTATTCAAGTGTTCTTTGCTCTCCAAGACAAGGTGCGTTAAGTTTTACGAGAAGAATAGTTAATAGCTCTTTCGTGGTTTCAAGTTCTTTGCATGGTGTAATTATTGCTGAAGCTTATGGAATTCCTGCCGTCTTTCTTGATGGGGAAAGTGGTGAGTCGATGTTTAAGTATGATGATTACTATAATGGCACTGGGCGTGATTACTATCCAGTCGCAAGAAATATTGACCAGGCATTTAAACTTGAACAAGCTAAACCCATTAATATGGATGACATAGTACCTAAACTATTTAACGCATTCCCATATGAACTTTGGGGTATTAAACATTCTAAAGACTGTTAATGTGAAAAAATGAAGATATTATATTATCCTGATAATAATGGCGTAAATGAATATAGTAATAGATTTAAATCTATTTTGAATAAAGTTGGAAGCGTCGAAGGCACTTCCTCCAGAAAAATAGTCAAAGATATCATTAATTTTAGAGTACGGACTCATGACTATATTTTTGTGAACTGGCTTGAGTCTGGATTGATAAATAAAAATGGCCGTTTTAGTTTTCGTGGATTTGCAAAATGTTGTTTAAAATTGCTGCTTTTCAAAATGACGGCGAAAAATACTATTTATGTGAGGCATAATGTTTATCCTCACGCAGTAATCGATAAAGACGTAAAGAAAGCTAAATATTATACTGACCTATTGGAGTCATTATGTGACAAATCTTTCGTTCACTCTCCAACCATCACTGGAGAACGAAGAGTATATATTCCACACCCACTCTATCAGTCAGTAATAATAAAAAAAGATTTTATAAATAATAAGCCATCTCGTTCGTATGTTTTTTTTGGACGGATAACACGATATAAAAAACTTGATGAATTAATTAAGCATATCCCTTCCGATGTTCAACTTACTATTGCTGGTAGTTGTGATGATGAAGAGTATTTGCATTATCTAAAAGAGTTGGCTCCGGATAATGTACATGTAAAGGGTGGGTTTATAAGTGATCCCGATGCTCATGCATTAATCGAATCATCTCAAGGTCTTATAATTGCACACGCTGATAGTGATATGATTGTCAGTGGGAGTTTTTTTTACGCCTTAAGTATTGGAGTTAGAGTCCTGTGCGTAGAGAGTGAATTTTTAAGGTGGGCAGAACGAGTATTGGGAAATGACATTCTTGTTTGTTACAAGAGTATAGTTGATTTAGGTAGTGATCTCAGTGCACTGCCACAAAGAAAATCATTTGACGAGAATTTACAAGTGTTAATTAATGAGCAGTTTGGTGATGAAGCGATATTAACTGCTATTAATGATAAAATTATAACTCAAGTTTGAGAGTAAACTTAAGTATTGCATGGAGCTAAAATGCAAAATGAAAATATAAGTATAGGAATCGTCGCTGATTGGTTAGTCACTTTCGCAGGGGCTGAAAAAGTAATTAAAGAGTTTTTCGAGTTATACCCCAATGCTGAACTTTATTCTGTTATTGATTTTCTGTCTGATAAAGCTAGAGAAGATGCATTTAAAGGCAAACATGCTAATACAACTTTTATCCAAAAATTACCTAAGTCACAATCGAAGTATCAAAAGTATTTACCTCTGATGCCGCTTGCGATAGAACAACTTGATGTTAGCTCTCATGACATTATTCTTTCCAGTAGCCATGCGGTGGCTAAAGGTGTTTTGACCGGTCCTGATCAGCTTCATATTAGCTATGTTCACTCGCCTATACGCTATGCTTGGGATCTGCAGCATCAATACTTGAGAGAGTCCGGGTTGCATCGCGGTATCAAAGGAATGCTAGCCAAGTATATTTTACACAAGATGCGTATGTGGGATTGCAGAACAGTAAATGGTGTGGACTATTTCATAGCTAATTCACAATTTATTGCTCGTAGGATTGGGAAAGTATATGGGCGTGAAGCCGATGTTATATACCCGCCTGTTGATGTTGAGAGCTACAAACTAAATTTAAACAAAGATAATTATTACGTCACAGCATCCCGCTTAGTTCCTTATAAACGTGTTGATTTGGTGGTTGAAGCTTTCACTCATTTACCAGATAAGAAACTTGTAGTAATTGGTGATGGGTCAGAAATGGATAAAATAAAAAACATTGCTGGGAAGAGTAAAAACATCGAGATATTGGGATATCAGAGTGACGAAGCTATGCGTGAATTGATGTCTAAAGCTAAGGCATTTGTTTTTGCTGCAGAAGAGGATTTTGGGATTACTCCTGTAGAGGCGCAAGCTTGTGGAACACCTGTGATAGCCTTTGGCAAAGGTGGATCGCTTGAGACGGTTCGTCCCTATGGCGAGGCTTTTGCCACCGGTATTCATTTTGATTTGCAAACAGTGGAGTCTCTTGTCCAGGCCATAAATAAATTTGATCATGTTAGTGAGTCCATCAATTATGCCGATTGTAGAACTCATGCAGAGAAATTCTCTGTTGAAAGGTTCAGAAAGGAAATAGGAAGTTACGTTGAAAATAAGTGGTATGAATTTAGCGATAAAAAAAGAATCATATATTAGATTGATATGTATTAAATGAATGTTTTCCTCTCTATTATTTTCTGTGGTTTATTTTAAGATGGCTATGGGTTGTTATTTATGCGATGAATTATACTCGAACTATGATATTTAAAAATGCTAATATATTGAATTAAAGTTTTATTAGAAGAGATGATTCAATGGATACTAAAAAAACCGGAAGTAACTTTATTTCAAAGTTTGCTTTGGCTATTTCAGATTTAATAACGTTCAATGCTTCTTTTTATCTTTCATGCTGCGTTATTTATTTTATCTTTGGTGATATAGAACAGTTCTTGCCAACTTCCGAGTTTGCAACACGCGTATTGGCCCAATTTATTTTGTCGGTTATTTGTGTGTTTTGGTTTTTAACAAGATTGAGACACTATACTTATCGGAAACCATTTTGGTTCGAACTTAAAGAGATACTTAGAACTCTGATTATATTTTCCGTTCTTGATTTGGCCCTTGTTGCATTTTCAAAATGGGATTTCTCTCGTTACATTTGGTTCTTCTCTTGGGTTATATTAATAACACTACTGCCATTAGGTCGTAGCATTACTAAGAGGATATTAAACAGATTAGGTCTGTGGAAAAAAGATACTGTCATTATAGGTACTGGGAAAAATGCAATGGAGGCCTATATCGCTCTCCAGAGTGAGGAGGTGCTGGGCTTCCAGGTATCAGCGTTTGTTTGTACTGACAAACCGTGCGAGATAGAATATTTCGGCGTTCCAGTAATAACTGATCAAGAAAAATTATGGGCTTCCATAGATTTAAACAACACACAGTTTATTATTGCGCTTGAATTTGAGCAGTATTCAGAGCGTGATTTCTGGTTGAAAAAGCTTGCAAAGTATAATTGTCGATCAGTTTCAGTCATTCCGACACTGAGGGGCGTTCCTCTGTATGGTACAGATATGTCCTTTATCTTTAGCCATGAAGTTATGATTCTGCGGGTAAGTAATAATCTTGCAAAAAGATCATCAAGATTTGTAAAACGAACCTTTGATATATTTGGCTCTTTAGCAATACTAATAATCCTCTTTCCGGTATTCATGATTCTTGCTTATAAAATATCTCGTGATGGTGGTAAACCTATTTATGGGCATGAGCGTGTTGGGTACAATGGAAATAAATTTAAATGCTTAAAATTCCGCTCTATGGTTTTAAACTCGCAGGAAGTTTTAGCTGAGCTTCTAAATAATGATGCGGAGGCTCGTAAAGAGTGGGATACCGATTTTAAACTTAAAAATGACCCGCGAATTACAAAAATAGGCGCATTTATACGTAAAACTAGTCTTGATGAACTTCCTCAACTCTGGAATGTACTCATCGGTGAGATGAGTTTAGTCGGTCCTCGTCCCGTCATTGAGGCGGAATTATGCCGTTATGCAGGCGATGTGGATTATTATCTTATGGCAAAACCTGGAATGACAGGGCTATGGCAAGTCAGCGGCCGTAACGACATCGATTATGATACCAGGGTATATTTTGACGCATGGTATGTTAAAAACTGGGCCCTTTGGAACGATATTGCAATCCTTTTCAAAACTATCGGTGTTGTACTGAAAAGAGATGGTGCCTATTAACTCAGAGTAGTGGAGTTTAAATGAATAGAAGAGAACTTGTTGGGAAGTTTTTAATTGGTGCGGCTGGATTTTATTCTTTAAAGTCTAGTGCTGATTCATTACCAAAGATGAACCGAATTGAGTTTATTAAAGACTCAGTGATGGGAGGAATTGGCGATATCAATGGGCAGGTTACATTAACTCCCGAAATGTTTATTTCTTCTGCTCCTAAAAATAGCACACTGAGTGATACCGATAATAAAAAGGATTTTTACTCTATATTTTCCTTGATGTTTTCTAAGGCACATGAGTTTTCAAAAAATAACATTGTTAACATTAAGTTGGAAAAGGAATATCGACTCACTCGGGCATCGTTTGTTTTACCCTCTAATTGCCATATTTCTGGGCACGGACTTGTTTATTTAGATTCGGATTCGGATTCTGAGTTTATCTTCCGTGTAGCAGGGAAAAGAAACTTCAGTATCAAGGATGTTATCTTAAGCTCTTCTAAAGTTGATAATCTTTGGAGTAAGTCTGCTAGTGGTATTTTAATTGAACAGTGTACAGGATTTACGCTTTCAAATCTTAATGTGAGTTTTAGGACTGATGCTATTGCCATCACTAATAGTCATTCTTTTAGGGTCATGCACTGTACCTTACATGACTTGGGTGAAGAGGGAATAGTGGTGCGTTCGAGCTCTAGATGGTTGATTTTCGATAACCATATTTATAACCATAATGGCGATGGGATACTGTTGAAGACCGGTGGTCGTGACTCTAGAGATGGGAAAATTATCTTCAATAGAGTTCATGGCGGTTCAGATCGTTATGGCCTGAAAGGGACGAATGGGGGTGGTATAACATTGAACGATGAGGTAAAAGGATCATCTACATATTTTCACAATTTACTTGTTCAAGGTAATACTGTTGAAAACACCTCTTACGGTATATCGTTCACGAATATAGAAAATCTTAAAGTGGTTGACAATAACATCACTGCTGTGCAACGGTTTGGTATTGTTATTGATAATGCTGTTTATAATAACCCTCAGAAACATTCAAGTAATAAGATTCTTATTTCTGGGAATTCGGTTCAACATACTCAGCAAGCGGGAATATCATTCAGTTCTTTGAATGGAGTAGAGGTTGAGAACACTATTATTTCTCAAAACTTCGTCTCTAACTGTGCTTTACAAGAAAATGCAGATTTCCCCGGGATTTCTGCAAACTATGCGACAGTCGTAAATAATAGGGTGTCTAGTTGCAGAACATTACTCAGTGCAAAGGATTGCATAATAGAAGGAAATAAATTTTCTGACAGTCTGAAATTAAAGTCAGGGAAGAGTTCAGCTGTATTGAAAATAGGTGGAAAGACTGTTTTTTCAGCTAACGTGGTTTCTGAAAATAATATGGGGCATATTAGGTTAGGTGATGTGTCGGGAAGTATTTTTAGCAATAATAGAATAGTGACATCTTCTGATTTTGCTGTATTTCATTCAGAAAGTGATTTTTCCGACAAAATTCTTTTTAAGAATAATAGTATCACCTCCAAAGCTGCCGCTATTTTTAAGCTGAATCCTGCTTCAATGAGCTATATCTCTACGGATCTTGATACTTTAGGATATAAAACCACTTATTTTGGTATCCCCAAAAAAGGACAGTTTAAAAAAGGTGACAGAGCTTATGATAAAAATGCAGAGTTTGGTATGCCCTGTGAATGGGTTTGTATCAGCGATGGAAATCCTGGTACATGGCAGATAGAAAAATTCCTGAACTTGGTTGTACGTAGTCCGTTATATAACGCAATTATACCTCCAAACTCATTTGGTGAATTAACAATCACTGATAACAGGATAAAAAAAGATTTTGTGGTTGATTCTGTTTTATCGTCTGTAGGTGCTCGAGGTGGTTTTTATACGGCCTCAGTGAAAGAACATGGGCAGCTTATCGTGAGAATTTCCAACATTGGAAATGAACCATTATCAATTGGTACTATTTTTACTGTTGTTCTCAATGATGGTTATTAGTTTACACTGCCTGTATTTAATTAATTTGAGTAGATTATTTGTATGGCCCGAAACATTACATTGGCGGAAGATATGATCAGAGACCTGTCTGAAAAAAAAGTGAATAATAGGGTCCCTGGGCGATTAGAGTATGTCGATTCTATACGCGGATTTGCTGCTCTTGGGGTGGTAATAGCGCATTTTATTGTACCTTTATATATAAGCTCATCATCTTTTTTTCACGATTTTTTTGATCTTGGTAAAGTTGGTGTTGTTCTATTCTTCATTATTAGTGGTTTCATTATCCCTTTCAGTTTTAAAGAAAAGAATGGCGGTGTTAAAGCATTTTTGATATCTAGGTTTTTTCGCTTATATCCAGCCTATTGGGTGTCGTTATTTGTTTTCTTGATTTCAAGTTTATTTATTGGAAAAGAGTTCCCCATTTATCAGATACTTGCTAACGTTACCATGTTTCAGACTGCGGTTGGGGTTAGAGATATTGTTGGGGTCTATTGGACTCTATTTATAGAGTTGATTTTCTATGGTCTTTGTGTTTTTCTTTTCGCTATAGGTTTGCTCAATAAAGTTAAAGTGAATTTCTCAATTTCATTGCTTATGTTATTTTTTGCGTTTGCGCTAGGCTTTGCCCGGAATTCTAGTGGAATATCCCTCCCGGTGGCATTACCATTAGCATTATCATTAATGATGTTTGGGGGCATGTGGAGAGCCTTTATCTTGCATGGCGATTGTCTTGCCCGTAAACTATGTATTTACTATATATTAATTTATGTCCTAGCCATTCCCGCCATATGTGGTTTCGCCTATGGTGGCTTCCTTGGCCATAGTATGCGCTATGTTTTAACATATTATTTTAGTGTGTTATTATTTGTCTTGTTTACAACAAAGATGCGCTTAAATAATCGTTGGTTTGTTTACTTGGGGACGATAAGTTACTCCGTTTATTTGATTCACCCGTCTATCCTTATCTTGTTTGAATATTTTTCTGATGGTTTAAGCCCCAATCTGAAACTTCTCTTTGCTATATTGGGTATATTTATCACTATCCCAGTCTCGCATTTTATTTACAAATTTATTGAGGAACCATCAATAAACTTGGGTAGAAAAATCAAAGGGTTAGTTGCATAGCGAGAATTTGAATTATTAACTTTAAAAAGGCCCTCATTCCCGAGGGCCTTTTTTTTGTCAAAATAAAGTTGAAATAATAACTATGCAAATAGTCAATAGCGGTCTTTTTCTATTTTATTGATATACATATGTTTTTTCTGTGATTAAATTTATGTTTTGCTGTTCTTGACAAGTTTTGTTTGGTGAACTTAACTCAAATTGTGAACCTGTAAGTCAATCCTATAGGTTCTATTTTATATTTTATGCCTGATTTTTATTTTCGGCTTCTCTACTCAGTTTGCATTTCGTATTGCAAGGGGAACTATAATGGCTGGTTTAGCGTATCAACAAAAAGCTGCGGCTTTTCTTTATGCGGTATTAGGAACAAAAGCGACACCTTCTGCTTACGATTCTATCGGGGGGCAGTTGGAAAGAACGGTAATCACTTCAGAGGGTTATATACAAAACCTTCTCTCATCAACTCAAGGGCAATCGCTCTATTCGGGTAAAACAACTTCTGAGATAGTTCAAAGTGTTTACACCAATGTATATGGTCAAGCACCATCTCCATCAATATTGACCGAGTTGCTTGGTGGCGGAACGGTAAGTCAGATCCTTTCTAAAATAGTGACGGGAGTATTGGACTACAGTGGTTTTGATACCACGTCACTGGCAGCACAAGATACCTTTACAAATACGATAGATACTATCTTGTACCCATCTGCAAGTGCAGCAGCTTCGTCTGGTTCTGGAGCCGCTGATATTCAAGCGCTTTACTATGTATTAGGTGCAGGTATAACACCAGATATTATTAATACATGGGGCGGCGCAATCAGTGCAGGTACTAAAACCCTCCTTGATGCTGCTACGGATGCAATAAAGGGGAGGGCATATCTCTCCGGTGGGAGTAACACAGATTTTGTGACGCGTCTGTTCACGCAAGGATTTGAAAGGGCACCTTCTCAAAATGAACTGAATACCTATCTTAACGAGATAGCGGGTGGCACTTCGCGAGCTCAGGTTTCTCTGGAAGTGATTGCAGCATTAAGAGGGGTGGTTTCTCCATCTGATGCACTGGCTCAGACACACTTTAATGGTGCAAGCAAAGTCTACGCGCCAGGTGAATTGGCCGCGCTCGTTTATCAAGAGCAAGTTGCGTCTATCTACCTTGCTGTTCCTGACCGTGCTATTGATGCTGCTGGTTTAGATCCGTACAGCAAAAAATTGGAAGCGGGCAAATCTTTTGAAAGCCTGACAACAAGTCTCCTTGGTTCTGCTGAGTTTCAGCGCAAAGGAGCACAATTATCCGGCGATGACTTTATTCAGCATGTTTATACAGCAGTGCATGGCGCCGCTGCAACTGCTTCGCAGTTAGCTGTTTATAGTGGGTTAGCTTCTAAATCTTTAATTACTCAAGCAATTATCAACGACCTGCGATCTTCGACGGCAATCGATGCCACCACGGTAACTCAGCAACATGGTTTCGAATTCGACATCGGTACCAGTCTGTTGTACAAAACTGCAGCTTCACTGAGCGCAACAGCGGCTGGCGGTAATGCCACCGGCATTGTGAATACCGGGGCTTCACATCAGATCAGTAATGCAGAAACTGCCGTACTGCAGAATGTTCTGCTTGCCGCCAATGCCGCCAGCGTCGTTAACCTGAAGTTCGCCGATCATCTGGCGAATCTCACCATTAACGGTACCAGCGCAGCAACGGTCAACCTGTCAGACAACGGGGTTAACCCGGGTGTTGATATCACAGTAAATAACGGCAACGTTATCCTTAACGCCAGCTCCGGCGCGGATGATGTGCTGGTCACCGCTACGGCGGCGGTCAATACCGGTACCGGTGATTTCAATCTGGGTGCAGGGAATGACTCGCTGAAATGGTTGGGCAATGCTGCGGTTGGTGGTGCTAATACCGTCGGTGCAGGCATTTCCGGCAATGGCGGCGCGGGTATTGACACTATCTCCGCCAACTTCATTACCAAAAACGTCGTGATGTCAGGCAACGCCATTGTCCGCACCGCGACTATTAGCAGTAACTCTGCGCAGTTCAGCAATTTCGAGAAGTTGGATCTGGCGGGTTATATCGGTAAGGCAACGGTCAACACCGGCTCAACTGCGGCAAACCATACCTTTGACTTTGGTGTGCTGACTGGCAATGCCGTTTCGGAATCCAGCACCACAGGGCTGACCAATAACGTCGTTCAGGCTGCAACCTCTAACATCGGTTCACAAGGCTTCGTACTCTCTGGCCTGGCTGAAGCGGTGAAAGTGATTAACGCTGCCGGCGGTAGCTCGGCACAGTTGGAAGTTACGGGTAATGCGACTGCGGCAAGCAGTGTGGAAATTACTTTCCTGCAGAATGCGACCAATCACTTTGATGTCAATTTTACCGCTACAAGCTCTTCTGATGTGAACGCTGGCTCTCTGGCGTTGAACAGCAGCAGTAGCCTGTTATTACCAACGGCATTGACCGACGTGAACATCGCCTCTGGCGGCACCGGTGATTTCGACAACATTCTGGCGCTGACCGGGACCAATGCTCAGGTACAAAACATCACCGTTACCGGCGATCACTTGCTTGACCTGACTCTGGGTAGCGGGTACAGCAACGTGCGTGATATCGATGCATCGGCCAACACTGGCGGCCTGAATCTTGATTCAAGCCACGGTGGTACCGGCGACGGTATCATCATTCAGCTGCTGAACATTCTGCCGCTGAGTGGTGTCACTACCGCACTGCTGGCGCCGGTTCTGACGGCTCTGGGTCTGAATGGTTACCAACTGACTGTGGAAGGCTCTACAGCTGCCGACAACCTGGCGGCGATCGGCAATACCACGTTGACCGGTGGCAGTGGTGCGAATACCTTCGAAGCGAAGGCCAGTAATACTCAGGCCGGTATCACCATCTCCGATTTTGACAGCACCAAAGACAAGATTGTCGACGTAGCTTCTGCCTTGACAATTTCCAACGATACCAGCGGTACCGCGGTGGCGGATTACGGCACCCGTGCTTCCGATACTCTGGATGCCCTGCTGGGGACTTTGGTTGGTGGCTTGACCAACGGCGTTATTGGCCTGTTGGGTGGTATCCTCGGTTTGGATAGCAGTAACTCGTTGACCGCTAAAGTCGGCGTGGCATCTGTGGTGTTCGGCGGTGCAGGCGACAATGCCAGCTCCTACGTGATTGTCGATAACAACGATAACCACGCTCTCGACCTCGGCGATAGCGTTGTTTACCTGACGGGTCAAAACCATCAGCAACTGATTGATACTTTGCATTACGCATGAGTGTAAACTCCGCAGAGTAATAGTTGCTATGGAAACTGTGAGTTATTAAATAATACGGGGAGGGTAAATCTCCCCGTTTTTTAATTTGTGAGCTGCGTCATCACCTCCGTCTTATTTCTCTTCTAAATAATCCCACTTTATTCATCATGCCTTTCATCTTCTTGTTTTCACTGGTTTTAGCGCGGCCGGTTGCGAGAGGTTTTTTTCGTGCTCCACCTTGCCGATATCCACTTTCTCTACCTATAGTTAAAAAAAAGTATCTGCAGTCTCGAGCATGTTTGGGGTGAGTCTTCTTTAGGATTTTTTTTAGTTTTCCCCTTTAGGAATTTCCTTAGAAGAAATCAATGCGGATTGGGCTGACAGTGCACATGATGTAAGGGCAGAAAGTGAACCAATTTATACCGCGCAATGAAATTGCGGATGTTATACGGACACGCAGCAAAATTTTCTGGACCGTTGGCATATTTACCGCATTTATTAATTTGTTAATGCTCGTTCCCTCGATCTATATGCTCCAGGTTTATGACCGGGTGCTTCCGTCGCGTAATGAGATCACATTGCTGATGCTAACGCTGATTATGCTGGGTATGTTTGGCATGATGGCGTTATTGGAATATGTCCGCAGCATGGTGGTTATCCGTATCGGCAGCCAGTTGGATATGCGTTTGAATACCCGTATTTATACTGCGGCGTATGAGGCAAATCTTAAAAATGGCTCTTCCGATGCAGGACAGATGCTGAGTGATTTAACTACCGTTCGCCAATTCCTTACCGGCAGCGCTTTGTTCGCTTTCTTCGATGCACCCTGGTTCCCGATCTATCTGCTGGTTATTTTCCTGTTCAACCCTTGGCTTGGCTTGTTTGCGCTAGTGGGATCCCTGTTGCTGATCGCCCTGGCGGTTATCAACGAAATGGTTTCCAAGAAACCTTTGGGCGAGGCGAGCAAGCTGTCCATCATGTCCAGCAGCCTGGCGAGCACCAACTTGCGTAATGCCGAGGTAATCGAGGCATTGGGCATGTTGCCTAATCTTAAACAGCGCTGGTTTACATTGCACCAGCGCTTCCTCAATAGCCAACGAGTGGCCAGCGAACGCGCCACCACCGTTACCTCAATCACCAAGTTTGTTCGTCTCTCGCTGCAATCATTGGTGCTGGGGTTGGGCGGATGGTTGGCGATTGATGGCCACATTACTCCCGGAATGATGATTGCCGGTTCTATTCTGATGGGGCGCACGCTGGCACCGATTGAACAGGTGATCAACGTCTGGAAAAGCTGGAGCTCAGCCAAGCTCTCCTATCAACGCCTGGTAAAATTGCTTGATAAACACCCGCCGCGCGGTCTGGGTATGTCTTTGCCTCGCCCCGTAGGTGTCATCTCGGTAGAAGGCGTAACCGCCACGCCACCGGGGTCCAAAGCCGATGCGGTATTGCATAACGTCAGCTTTGCCATTCAACCGGGCGACGTGCTGGGGATTATTGGGCCAAGCGCTTCCGGTAAATCCACGTTGGCGCGCTTGTTGGTTGGCATTTGGCCGGTAAGCGAAGGCATTGTACGGCTTGATAACGCCGACATTTACCAATGGAACAAAGACGAGTTGGGGCCCTATATCGGCTACCTGCCGCAGGACATTGAACTGTTCGCCGGCACCATTGCCGAGAATATCGCGCGTTTTAACGCTATCGATTCAGAGAAAGTGATTGAGGCCGCCAAACTGGCTGGTGTGCATGAACTGATTCTGCGTTTCCCTAATGGTTATGATTCGGTTATAGGCAACGGTGGCGCAGGGTTGTCTGGCGGGCAGAAGCAGCGCATTGGCCTGGCGCGTGCGTTGTATGGCGATCCTTCTCTGATCGTGTTGGACGAACCTAACTCCAACCTGGATGATGCCGGTGAAAAGGCGCTGAATCAGGCGATTCTGTTCCTTAAGCAACGGAATAAAACGGTGATTCTGATTACCCATAGAACCAATCTGCTGTCGATGACCAGCAAGTTGTTGCTGTTGGTGAACGGCACCGTCAATGCGTTTGGCCCAACTCAACAGGTGTTGCAGGCGCTGGCGAATGCTCAGAAAGCGCAGGCTCCGCAGCCAGCGGTTCGTGCAGTCAATTCCGAGCCGGACGAAGGCAATATCCCAAAAACTCAAATTAATTAAGCTGTGAACTTGCCGGGCGGCGCTGAAATGCGTCGTCTGCAGTCAAAGGAGTTGGTATGTCTACGCACATTGGCGAGCCGCAAGACTCGTATTCAGAGCAGATCCCTCAGGACGAGCGGCGTTTCACACGCATGGGATGGCTAGTGGTTGGGTTTGGCCTGTTTGGCTTTTTCGCCTGGGCGGCATTTGCGCCTCTGGATAAAGGGGTTGCGACACCTGGGTCCGTTACCGTCTCCGGTAACCGTAAAACGGTGCAGGCACCGGCCAGTGGCATTATCACAAATATCGCAGTTAAAGAAGGTGATAAGGTTAAAGCCGGCGAAGTGCTGGTGCAATTGAGCCAGGTGCAGGCACAGGCTCAGGTCGCTTCGCTGCGGGACCAGTACTACACCACGCTGGCTTCGGAAGGGCGGTTACTCGCCGAGCGAGATGGATTAAGCAAAGTCACTTTTTCCCCCGTTTTTGAGCAAATCAAAGATCAGCCACGCGTTGCCGAAATTATTGCATTGCAAACACAGTTGTTTTCTTCCCGGCGCCTGGGGCTGCAAAGCGAAATTGACGGCTATAAGCAGTCAATGGATGGCATGCGTTTCCAGTTAAAAGGCCTGCAGGACTCACGGGTTAACAAACAGATCCAGCTTTCGAGTCTGCGCGAGCAGATGAACAGCATGAAACAGCTGGCTGCGGACGGCTATTTGCCGCGCAACCGCTATCTGGAAGTTCAGCGCCAGTTTGCCGAGGTGAACAGCAGTATCGATGAAACCGTTGGGCGGATTGGCCAGGTGCAAAAACAGTTGCAGGAGTCCAAGCAGCGGATCGATCAACGCTTTGCCGATTATCAGCGTGAAGTCAGAACCCAGTTGGCGCAGACCCAAATGGATGCCAGTGAATTCAGAAATAAGCTTGAAATGGCGAATTTTGAACTCGGTAACACAGCGATCACTTCGTCGGTAGATGGCACCGTGGTCGGATTAAGCATCTTTACTCAGGGGGGCGTCGTGGGAGCGGGTGACCACCTGATGGACGTTGTACCCAGCCAGGCTACGCTGGTGGTGGATTCTCGCCTCAAGGTAGAGCTGGTCGATAAAGTGTACAACGGGTTGCCGGTGGATTTGATGTTTACCGCCTTCAACCAAAACAAGACCCCGAAAATTCCGGGAACGGTGACGTTGGTTTCCGCCGATCGGCTGGTGGATAAGGCCAACGGCGAACCCTACTATCAGATGCAGGTCACGGTAACGCCTGAAGGCATGAAGATGCTGAGTGGCGAAGATATCAAACCAGGTATGCCTGTTGAGGTGTTCGTGAAGACGGGGTCGCGCTCACTGTTGAGTTATCTGTTTAAACCTATTTTGGATCGCGCTCATACTTCTTTAACCGAGGAATAATTTTGATTCAATTTAAACGACAGGTTGCTGGCCTTGCTATCAGTACCCTCTTGTTTGCGATATCTGCGCCGGTTCATTCGATAGGGATTCTAGACGCATATTCGCTGGCACTTGAAAAAGATCCGACCTTCCGGGCGGCCATAAAAGAGAAAGAGGCAGGAGACGAAAACGAAAATATCGGCAGGGCGGGGCTGCTGCCGAAGGTATCGGGCAATTACCAGAACTCGCCGAGAAACTGGCAGACGCAAAAATATCCATCGGGTGACATTTTTGGCAATGTTAGCGAAGTTACCCAGCGCAGGCAGTATCGCAGCTATTCCAGCTCGGTTACGCTGACGCAACCATTGTTCGATTATGAGGCTTATGCGCGTTACAAGGCCGGTGTTGCTCAGACATTGATGTCTGACGAACGTTATCGCAGCAAGTTTCTGGATTTGGCGGTGCGGGTGATTTCCGCTTACGTGGAGGTGGCTTACTCGAAAGACCAGATCGCGTTGGTCTCCGCGCAGAAGGCGGCTTATAAAGAGCAGTTGGCGCTGAACGATCGTTTAATGGGGGCTGGTGAAGGCACCATTACCGACGTTTCGGAGACCCAGGCCCGTTACAGCCTGGCCGAGGCGCAGGAGATTGAAGCGCGTGATGCGTTGGATGCCGCTCAACGCGAGCTGGAGGTGATTATTGGTGTCCCGCTCAACCAACTGGATGAGCTTCAAACGTTGCGCCCAGGAAAATTCCAGGTGGCGCCGCTAATCCCTTCCAGGTTTGAAGAATGGCAAAAGATCGCCCTGGAAAATAACCCGACGTTGGCGGCGTCGCGCCACGGCGTCGATGCGGCGAAATATGACGTGGAAAGAAATCGTGCAGGTTTTATGCCCCAGGTGCAGCTTTACGCCTCACATTCGGAAAATGACTCCAGCAGCGATAACACGGTTAATCAAAAATATCGCACCGACAGCATTGGCGTGCAGGTCAGCGTACCTATTTACGCCGGTGGTGGCGTTTCGGCGTCGACCCGCCAGGCTGCCGCACGCTATGGGCAGGCTATGTATGAAATGGATGCCCAGACGGGCACCACGCTGAATGATTTACGCAAGCAGTTCAACTTGTGCATCAGCAGCCGTGCCAAGCTGGCCGCCTACGAGTTGGCGGTTAAGTCGGCGACCACTCAGGTCACGGCTACCCGGCAAAGCGTGCTGGCGGGGCAACGCGTCAACGTAGATGTACTTAACGCGGAACAACAATTATACAGTGCGCAAAAGGACCTAGCGTCGGCGAAATATACCTATATCAAGGCTTGGATCACCCTGCTAAGTGATTCAGGTACCCTGGATGAGCATGATGTGAAACGTGTGGCTCAGTATTTTTTCCATAATCGCTAGAGAATTTCCGCTGCGTAGTGACCATGAGTATTAATCTGAAAGAGCAGCGTCAAGCTGCTCTTTTTTGCATGAATACGTTATGTTAGCTATCAATAGTGTTTCTATCGTCACCCTGGATGGCCCATTTTTCGATGAATGTACTCGCATACCTCAATTGAGCTCCAGCTAGCTCCGGGGAAGTGTTGGTTTTGGCATAACAAACGTAACTGTTGTGTAGATGAAGGGCTTTTATAGTGAAGGGGGCAACTGGCGATAAATGGCGCTCTCTTATATGAGAAAGACAACTGAGTAAAGGGTTAATAATGGCAAAACTAATTCCTGTGGTTATGGCTGGTGGTACTGGTAGCCGGCTGTGGCCGCTGTCGCGCGAATCGTTTCCTAAGCAGTTTTTATCCATTGATGACAGTGGATTTAGCCTGTTACAGCAGACTCTGCAACGTTTATCCGGGCTCGATGGTGTGGAAGTCGCCGCACCTTTGGTTATTTGCAATGAAGGCCATCGCTTTTTAGTCGCTGAACAACTGCGTGAAATCGACCAACTTGCGACCAATATTATTTTAGAGCCCATTGGGCGTAATACTGCCCCTGCAGTGGCGTTGGCAGCACATTTGGCTGCGGAAGAAGATGAGGACAGCATGCTGCTGGTGTTGGCAGCCGACCATCTGATTAAAAAAATTGATAATTTCCACTCGGCGATAAAAACTGCAATTCAACATGCCACCGAAGATAATTTGGTGACATTCGGCATCATTCCCGGTCATCCGGAAACCGGCTATGGTTATATCAAGCGCGGGAAGGCTCTTTCTAACGAATGTTTCAAGGTTGACTCGTTTGTTGAAAAACCTTGTCTGGAGAAAGCTGTCGAGTATCTGGCTTGCGGAGAGTATAGCTGGAACAGCGGCATGTTCATGTTTAAAACAGCCAAATTCCTGCAAGAACTGCAACAATTTAGCCCTGAGATATTTAGCACTACGCAACAGTCTGTGGCTGATAGTCAGCGTGATATGAATTTTATCCGCGTTGAGCAGGAAATATTCAAGCACTGCCCAAGCGACTCAATTGACTATGCTGTCATGGAAAAAACGCGTGATGCGGTGGTCATTCCTATCGATGCAGGCTGGAGTGATGTGGGGTCTTGGTCATCTTTATGGGAGGTTTCCGAAAAAGATGGCTTAGGGAATGTAAACGTTGGCCAGATTATCTCCATCGATTCCAACAATAACTATATTTCCTCGGATTCTGCTCTTGTGGCGACCATCGGTTTGGATGATTTGATCGTAATCAACACCAATGATGCGTTGTTGATCTCGACTAAAGATCGCGTTCAGGATGTCAAAAAAGTGGTTGATGAACTGAAGAAACGCAATCTTCATCACTTCCGCCAACATTCCTCATCTTATCGCCCATGGGGCAAGATCTGCGATATCGACAGCGGCGAGCATTTCCAGGTCAAAAAAATCATCGTGCGCCCCGGCGAAGGGTTGTCAGTACAGCGTCATCTTCATCGCGCAGAACACTGGGTGGTCGTCAGTGGTACGGCAAAAGTGAATGTTGAAGATAAAGAATTCTTTTTATCGGAAAATCAATCCACATTCATCCCGGCCGGCAGCGTTCACACGCTGGAGAATCCTGGGAAAATCGATCTTGAAATTATTGAGGTTCGATCGGGATTTTACCTTGAAGAAGATGACATTGAGCGTTTACACGATCGGTATGGCAGAGTTTAATTAAAGGATTTGGCGATGGAAAAGTTAACGTGTTTTAAAGCTTATGACGTGCGCGGTAAATTAGGTGAAGAATTAAATGATGACATTGCCTACCGCATAGGGCGTGCTTATGGCGAGTTTTTGAAACCGAAGACCATTGTTTTGGGCAGTGATGTGCGTCTGACCAGCGAAAGTTTGAAGCTGTCTCTGGCAAAAGGTTTACAGGATGCCGGCACCGACGTTATCGACATCGGCATGACCGGGACTGAAGAGGTTTATTTTGCCACCTCGCATCTGAAAGCTGACGGTGGCGTGGAAGTGACGGCCAGTCATAATCCCATCGACTATAATGGAATGAAGTTGGTTCGCGAAGGTTCACGCCCAATCAGCGGAGATACCGGATTACGGGCAATTCAGGAACTGGCTGAAACCAATCAGTTCCCTGCGCCGGCCGCTACGCGCGGTAGCTATGTGCGTCAGGATGTGCTGGCCGATTATGTTCAGCATGTGTTGTCTTATGTAAATGCCGAAAACTTTAAGCCGTTGAAACTGGTTATCAACTCAGGCAACGGTGCGGCCGGGCATGCAATCGATGCGATTGAGGCATCTCTTAAGGCCCTGAATGTCCCACTGGAGTTTATTAAGGTCCATCATCAGCCGGACGGCACATTCCCGAATGGTATTCCTAACCCGTTATTGCCCGAATGTCGTGCGGATACTGCTAATGCCGTGCGTGAACACGGTGCAGACATGGGGATCGCGTTTGATGGCGACTTCGATCGTTGCTTCCTGTTTGATGAAAAAGGCGATTTCATCGAGGGTTACTATATTGTTGGCCTACTGGCGGAAGCTTTTCTGCAAAAACAACCAGGGGCAAAAATCATTCATGACCCGCGCCTGAGCTGGAACACTATCGATGTTGTGAATGAAGCTGGCGGCGTGCCGGTGATGTCAAAAACGGGTCATGCCTTCATTAAAGAGCGTATGCGCTCTGAAGATGCCATTTATGGTGGCGAAATGAGCGCCCACCACTATTTCCGCGATTTTGCTTATTGCGATAGCGGCATGATTCCGTGGCTGTTGGTGGCTGAACTGGTCTGTGTCAAGGGCCAGACGCTGGGGCAACTGGTGCAGGATCGAATTGCGGCTTACCCGTCCTCGGGAGAAATCAATATCAAACTGTCGCAGCCGGCAGCTTCAATTGAAAGCGTGAAGCAACATTATCTGGCCCAGGCCGGTGAGGTAGATTACACCGATGGGATAAGCATGGAATTTGCAGATTGGCGCTTTAACTTGCGTTCATCCAATACCGAACCGGTAGTGCGTCTCAACGTTGAGTCACGTGCGAATGTAGCGTTGATGAAAGAAAAAACAAACGAAATTTTGGCGATGCTGTCTCGCTGATGTCATTACCACGATGTTGCATCAGAACAGGGCTGCTATTGCAGCCCTGTTTGTTTGAATGAACGTCATGGGCGATAATCAAAATTTATATCTTTAGCGCCATAGGCGCGTATAAGGAGTTGTTATGGCGATTTTAGTCACTGGCGGAGCCGGTTATATTGGTTCTCATACCGTGCTGGCCTTGTTGGGCCGTGGCGAAGATGTTGTTGTGCTGGACAACCTGTCGAATTCATCAGAGGAGTCGTTGCACCGCGTCGAACAGCTGGCGGGCAAAGCGGCTATTTTCTACCAAGGGGACATCCTGGACGGTGAATGCCTGCGTCGCATCTTTGATGAGCATGATATTTCATCGGTGATCCATTTTGCCGGCTTGAAAGCAGTGGGGGAGTCGACCCGCAAGCCACTCGAATATTATCAAAATAATGTTTCCGGCACGCTGGTATTGCTGGAAGAAATGCGTCGGGCGGGGGTACATCAATTCATTTTCAGTTCTTCCGCTACGGTCTATGGGGCTAACTCCCCGGTCCCTTATGTTGAAACGACACCGATCGGTGGCACGACCAGTCCTTACGGCACATCAAAGCTGATGGTGGAACAAATCCTGCAGGATTTTGCCAAGGCAGAATCGCAGTTCTCTATTATCGCTTTACGCTATTTCAACCCGGTAGGCGCTCATGAGTCGGGAATGATTGGCGAGGACCCGAATGGCATACCCAACAATTTGTTGCCTTATATTGCGCAGGTGGCGATAGGTAAACTGGAGAAATTGGGGATATTTGGCGGTGATTACCCGACGAAAGATGGCACCGGGGAGCGCGATTACATCCATGTGATGGATTTAGCCGAAGGGCACCTGATGGCGATGGATCATCTGAAAAAAGTTGATGGTTTCAAAGCGTATAATCTGGGCGCTGGGATAGGGCACTCGGTATTGGCTATGGTGAAGGCTTTTGAGAAAGCGTCAGGAGTAAAAATCCCATACCAAATTTTGCCTCGTCGCGACGGAGACCTGCCAGCGTTTTGGGCTGATGCCAACCTTGCGCGTCAGGAGTTGGGTTGGGAAGTACGCCGCGGGATTGATGATATGATGCGCGATACGTGGAATTGGCAAAAGAACAACCCGCAAGGGTACGGCAATAAACTCTAAGGCCGCGCCAGCGTACAATGAATCTTCAAAAGCCCCTATTTTGTGGGCTTTTTTGTTTATTAACAGTATGTTGATATTTATAGCCTATGGGCTGAACCAATTGAACAATAACTATTCTCAATAAATGGGGTTGTTTGTAACGTATGTTACTATATTTTGGCTATTTATTGTGATTGATATTTGTTCGTAAGCCGATACTTTCTATATCTATATACTTGACTCAATGTTAGCGCCAAAATAGGCGCGTATTTAGTTTTTTCCATTTTTTTCATTATCTTACTTTGATTTTTTAGTTGTGTTCAGGCTAACTGATAGGCAAGTAGGTGGTCGTCTATGTGGTGTTAATGTATTAACCCTCAACATAGGTGTATACTTCAGCCCGAAGAAAATTGACATCATTTTGGCAATACACCCAAGATTGGCGAACGGAACGATGGGCCACAGCGGTAAACATTTGGTGTGTTGTGTTAATGAAACTAAAGTAGTTGGGAGTCTCCACAGAAATGCTTAAAGCTGTTATTCCAGTTGCAGGTCTTGGCACCCGCATGTTGCCGGCAACAAAGGCTATTCCTAAAGAAATGTTGCCAGTCGTTGACAAACCCCTCATCCAATACATCGTGAATGAATGTGTCGCTGCCGGCATTAAAGAAATTATTCTGGTAACTCATTCATCTAAAAATGCCATCGAGAATCATTTCGATACTTCCTTTGAACTGGAAAGCATGCTGGAGTCGCGTGTCAAGCGGCAACTGCTGGAGGAAGTTCAATCGATTTGCCCTAAAGGCGTCACGCTGATGCATGTCCGTCAGGGGCAATCCAAAGGTTTGGGTCATGCGATTCTGTGCGCTCGGCCTTTAATTGGCGATGAACCCTTTGCTGTGCTGCTGCCTGATGTTTTAATGGACGATGTTGCCAGCGACCTGAAAAGAGATAACCTGGCCAGTATGATAGCCCGTTTTGAACAGCACGGTCACAGTCAGGTGATGGTTGAGCCGGTGCCAGAAAAGGATGTTTCCAAGTACGGAGTGGTGGATTGCCGAGGTGCTGTGGTCGCGCCGGGTGAAAGTGTGCCAATGCACGCGATTGTAGAAAAACCAGCGCTTGATGAAGCACCGTCCAACTTGGCAGTGGTAGGCCGCTATGTTTTGGCTGCAGACATTTGGCCGTTGCTTGAAAAAACGCCTTACGGGGCTGGCGGTGAGATTCAACTTACCGATGCCATCGCAATGCTAATGGAGCAAAAGCCGGTTGATGCTTTTGCTTTGGTGGGGCGTTCGCATGACTGTGGCGATAAATTGGGTTATATGAAAGCGTTCGTAGAGTATGGCGTTCGTCATCCTGTGCAGGGAACTGCATTCGCCGAGTGGCTGAAGGGGATGCTGCAGGACTAAGCCTTACAAGTGACTTGATGGCGGTGAATCCAGCCTATTCCTAGAGCAATAGGCTGCGGTTGGATGTAACTTGGTGAGCACCCAGATCCGCAATAGAGAGGCTGTTGGGGCCACTATAGCGAAAGCGAGTAGGGGCGTGCACAGTTTGCTGTTTTAATCAAAATCAGTGAGTTATCTTAAATGTACTCTGGTTGCAGTAATGCCAGGGGCGGTAGCGTGGTTGAAAATATCGTTTAAAATTGAGCAGTACTTGATTCCTTCGAGCCAGTCGTAGGTAAGTGTTTCTCATCAAGATCTGCACCGGTTGAAATGCTATTACGTTTCAGATGTTAGGGAATTTTAATCTTAAATCGAGTTTTTATATGAAGTATAGTCTAGGTTACCTCTGGGATTTGGCCGCGGTCATTACAGAGAAAGAATTAAAAGTAAGATATAAAAGTAGTTTTTTTGGTTATTTATGGTCAATTGCTAACCCATTGCTGTTTGCCATGATCTACTATTTTATATTTAAGTTAGTCATGCGGGTTCAAATCCCTAACTATACTATTTTTATTATTACTGGACTTTTTCCTTGGCAATGGTTCGCCAGCTCAACGTCAAACTCGTTACACTCTTTTCTAGCAAATGCTCAAATTATTAAAAAAACCGTTTTTCCTCGTTCGGTGATTCCATTCAGTAATGTGTTAATGGAGTGTTTGCATTTTTTATGTACGATCCCAGTTATTATCGTATTTCTTTATGTCTATGATATGCGACCATCTATTGATTGGATTTGGGGGGTTCCATTAATAGGCTTAGCGCAAATGATGATGACTTTCGGTATTGCCATGATGTTATCAACATTGAATCTTTTTTTCCGTGATTTGGAGCGATTTGTCACGTTGGGTATTATGCTGATGTTTTATTGCACCCCAATTCTCTATTCCGGAGATATGATTCCAAAAGAATACAAATTCCTGATTGATTATAACCCACTGGCCAATATGATATTGAGCTGGCGTGATCTTTTCATGAATGGTGTCATAGATTATCAACAGGTTGGTATGCTATACGGATATGCACTGTTGTTTATTATCATTGGCGTTAGTATATTCAATAAGCTGAAGTACAGGTTTGCAGAGATTCTATAATGAGCATAGCTATCGAATTTAAAAATGTGACTAAGCGCTATCCATTATATCATCATATTGGATCTGGCATTAAAGAGTTAATTTTTAATCCGCGCCGCGCGTTCAACCTGCTACGGGGACGTAGCTATTTGGCTATTGGCGACATTAGTTTTCAAGTTCAAAAGGGCGAATCAGTTGCGCTGATAGGCCGAAACGGTGCAGGAAAAAGTACTTCTTTAGGACTTGTAGCCGGTGTGATGCGGCCTACCTCGGGTACGGTTAGCGTACAGGGGCGCGTGGCTTCCATGTTGGAGTTGGGGGGCGGTTTTCATCCTGAATTGACCGGCCGTGAAAATATCCGCCTCAATGCAACTTTATTGGGACTGCGCCGCAAGGAGTTGAAGGAAAGACTCGATAAGATTATTGAATTCTCTGAATTGGGGGATTTTATTGATGAACCTATTCGTGTTTATTCCAGCGGTATGCTGGCAAAGTTAGGTTTTTCTGTGATCACCCAAGTTGATCCTGATATTCTCATTATCGATGAGGTTTTGGCTGTGGGGGATATTTCATTCCAACGCAAATGCTTAAATACCATCAGTGAGTTTAAGGCAAAAGGTGTCACTATTCTTTTTGTGAGTCATAATCTTGCGGATGTTGAGAAAATTTGTGACAAGGTCATTTGGATAGAAAACCATAAAATGAGAGAAATTGGAGATGCTAAAACAGTTATCTCTCATTATAAAGAGGCAATGGCTTGATGTTTATGAACAAGGTAACCTTTAGGTAATACAAATGAGTAATATTAAAATTTACACTTGTCATCATAAGCCAAGTGCTTTTCTTGACTCTACATTAATCCAACCGATTCATGTAGGAAAGGCAAATAGTTTAAATGAGATTGGTTGCCCAGGTGATGATACTGGCGATAATATTTCATTCAAAAATCCGTTCTACTGTGAGCTGACGGCCCATTATTGGGTGTGGAAAAATGCCGCTCCAGCTGATTATGTCGGTTTTATGCATTATCGCCGTCATTTCAATTTTTCTGAAGATCAACATGCCCCAGAGGATAATTGGGGGGTGGTCAATTATGAAAAAATCGACGAGCAGTATCAGAGCCAATACGGGTTAAACGACCAGGATATTACCAAATGCCTGGCGGATGTGGATATTATTCTGCCAAAAAAATGGGATGTTAACGCTGCGGGTAGTAAAAATAACTACCAGCATTATAAGATATCCAACTATCTTCATATTGAAGACTATGATGCTGCATTGGAAGTTCTGGATGCGCTTTATCCAGAGTATAAGAACGCGGCAGATAAATTTAATAACGCATCAGACGGTTATTACACAAATATGTTTGTCATGAGGAAATACATATTTGATGACTATTCAAAATGGTTGTTCGCCATTCTTGATAAGTTAGAAGGAAAAATCCGTTTTAAAAATTACAATAATCAAGAAAAACGGGTTGTAGGTCATATTTCAGAAAGATTGCTAAATATTTATATCAATTATCAAATTGATAAACATGAATTAAAAATCAAAGAGTTACAGCGCACGTTCATTCAGCAGGAAACTTTTAATGCAAAGTTGAAGCCTGCATTTTCAGTCAAAAATGTGCCGGTAGTAATCTGCTTTGATAATAATTATGCGATTAGCGGTGGGGCGTTGATTCATTCCATTATTGCCAATGCCAATCCGGAACTGAATTACGATCTGGTGGTGTTGGAAAATGGTGTTTCTTTAGCCAATAAAGAACGCTTTTTCACATTAGTTTCCAAACATGAAAATATCAATCTGCGTTTCTTTGATGTTAATGCTTTCAGCGAAATAAAAAGCGTATTTACGCGCGCGCACTTTAGTGCTGCAACCTATGCCCGTTTATTTATTCCGAAACTTTTTTCTGATTTTGAAAAGGTTATCTTTATCGATTCCGATACTGTCGTGGAAAGCGATCTGGCGGAGTTGATGACGGTACCGTTGGAAGATAATCTGGTTGCTGCAGTAAAAGATATTGTAATGGAAGGTTTCGTCATGTTTGGCGCCATGTCGCAATCCAGCGATGGTGTGATGCCCGCGGAACAATATTTGTCAACCTCACTGGGTATGGCTAATCCGGAAGGTTATTTCCAAGCCGGAATTTTAGTATTCAATATCGCTCAGATGAATAGAGAAAATACCTTTTCCAGTCTGATGAATGCCCTGAAAAGCAAGACCTATTGGTTCCTGGATCAGGATATTATGAATCAGGTATTCCATGGACGCGTACATTATCTGCCATTAGAATGGAACGTATACCATGGCAACGGTAATACTGATGATTTCTTCCCGAACTTACGTTTTGCCACGTATATGAGTTTCCTCAAGGCACGTAAAAACCCTAAAATGATTCACTTTGCCGGGGAAAATAAACCCTGGAACAATCGACATGTTGATTTCTTTGATAATTATCACAAGAATGTCGTAAATACGCCTTGGGCATTTGAGAGTTATGAACGCTTAGTGACTTCAGTAGCACTCTCGGGTAGCACGCAGAAAGATCATCATGTACCCGTACTACATCTGACAAAGGTCAAAAGGTTACTAATGCCTACCTTGAACAAGTTGGCACCAAAAGGAACTGTACGCCGCAACACATTGACGAAGTACTATTATAAAGTTAGACGCGTAATTCTTGGGTAACATACTGATGAATAGCAAAAATGTTTTAATCGTTGGCGCTGGTTTCTCTGGCGCGGTTATTGGTCGTCAATTGGCTGAGCAAGGACATAAAGTCCAAATCATCGATAGTCGCGAGCACATTGCAGGTAATTGCTATGATGCCCGTGATGAGAAAACTGATGTAATGGTACATACCTACGGCCCACATATTTTCCATACCGATAATGAGCTGGTGTGGAATTTTGTGAACCAATACGCCACCATGATGCCTTATGTAAATCGTGTAAAGGCTACAGTGAATGGTCAGGTTTTCTCTCTGCCTATTAATTTGCATACCATTAACCAGTTTTTTAAAAAGACCTGTTCGCCTACAGAGGCGAAAGCATTAATTGCTGAAAAAGGCGACAGTAGCATAACGGATCCTCAGTCCTTTGAAGAGCAAGCACTGCGCTTTGTCGGTAAAGAACTGTATGAGGCCTTTTTCAAAGGTTACACCATCAAGCAGTGGGGAATGTCACCTGCCCAATTGCCGGCTTCAATCCTGAAACGTTTACCGATTCGATTTAATTATGATGATAATTACTTCAATCATAAATTCCAGGGCATGCCGAAAGACGGGTACACCAGCATGATTGCGGGTATCCTTGATCATCCTAATATCGCGGTGTCTCTGAGTACCGCATTCCAGACGGAAACACGTGCGCAATATGATCACGTGTTCTACAGTGGGCCGTTGGATGCTTTCTACGGCTTCCAGTTCGGTCGTCTGGGCTATCGGACCCTCGATTTTGAGCGTTTTACCGTGGAAGGGGACTACCAGGGGTGCGCCGTAATGAACTATTGCGAGCAAGAAGTGCCTTATACTCGTATTACAGAGCATAAATACTTCTCACCATGGGAACAACATGACGGATCAGTATGCTACAAAGAGTTCAGTCGGGCCTGTGAGGCGGATGATATCCCTTATTATCCTATCCGTCAGGTTGGTGAGATGAGCCTGCTGGAGAAGTATGTTGATTTGGCTGAGCAAGAAAAAAACATCACTTTTATCGGTCGTTTGGGGACTTATCGCTACCTGGATATGGATGTGACTATTGCCGAGGCTTTGAAAACGGCTGAGACCTATCTGGAAAGTCTTGAAACAGCACACTCAATGCCAGTGTTTACGGTCAGCGTCAGATGAATGCAACGGCGTTAATTGTTACTTTCAACCGATTGGAAAAACTAAAACACTGCTGGGCAGCGACGGCAGTGTTGCCCTTTCAGCACATTGTCATCGTTGATAACGCCTCTACCGACAATACTTTTGAATGGTTGAACGCAATTGATGATACGCGCCTTCATGTTATACGTGCCAAAAGCAACGGCGGAGGGGCTGGTGGCTTTAAACTGGGAACCGAGTTTATTGCAGAGAACATAAACACCGACTGGGTGTTTATGTTTGATGATGATGCTTACCCAACGGCAGGGCTGATCGAGAAATTTTCTGCCGTAGTTCAATCAGGCTACGATGCTTATTGTTGCCGCGTGGTGGATATGCAGGGGGCGTTGTGTAAAATGAACGTACCCTATAGAACCATGCCTACCTCGCTGGTGCAGACTATAGAGTATATTCTCAGGCCAAAAAGTTACCTCCCTGATGAGCAACGTGCGTCTGAGGTGGTGACACTTTCGTTTGTTGGCGCAATAATTCGCAAAGACGTTTTAAGCGCTAATCGCGAATCAATTTGGCCTGAGCTTTTTATTTATTATGATGATCTTTACTTCTCTTACAGGTTGAGTCAACGAGGGTATCGTATCCGATACTCACCCGAGCTGACGTTCTTACACGATGTACCGACTGCGGGTGTGGGAGTCAATCCACCCTGGAAGGTCTACTATCTGGTAAGAAATCTGCTCCTTTCAAGGGCATTGTTCAGAAAAAATGAAAGACCATACTCAGTAGGTGCTATCGCACTACGTATTACAAAATATTTACTTTCTTTTACATTCCAAGAGCGTAAAGCGGAATATATTAGATACGTAGTTCGCGGTATTGTTGACGGTATATCAGGTAAAAATGGTAAACAACATTAGCCGGTAAGAGTTAAATGAAAAAGATTTGTTATTTTATCAACTCAGACTGGTATTTTGACCTGCACTGGGTTGAACGCGCTTTTGCTGCTAAAGCGGCAGGCTATGAAATACATGTTGTCAGTCACTTTGTAGGTGATGATATCCTGCAAAAACTGACAGAGAAAGGCTTTGTATGTCACAATTCTTCAGTTTCTGAGCAATCCATTAACCCGTTCCAGTTTGTCGGTTCACTTTTCAAAGTGTGGCGATTGCTCAAGAAGATCAACCCTGATGTGCTTCATTGCATCACTATCAAACCTTGTCTGATGGGGGGGTTCTTTGCTCGATTCTATAACAAACCCATTATCTTGGGCTTTGTCGGACTGGGACGGGTGTTTATGGAAGATAAATTATCTATGAACATCATTCGTTTGCTCACCTTGCGTTCCTACAAGCATATTTTTCAAAATAAAAAATCGTTGCTTGCCTTTGAACACGAGCACGATAGAGATCGTTTGATCGAGCTGACCCAGGTAAATAAGAATCAGACAGTAGTGATTGACGGTGCGGGCATCAACCCGGAAATCTACCACTATTCATTGGAAATAAATCGCGAAAAGCCGATAGTTCTGTTCGCCAGCCGTTTGCTCTGGAGTAAAGGGCTGGGCGATCTGGTTGAGGTGAAAAAACGCTTAGCGCTCAAAGGTGTCGATTTTGTGCTCAACGTGGCGGGTATTTCCATAGGCGACGATCAGGATGCGATACCTCTGTCGCAGATCGAAGAATGGCATCAGCAGGGTTTGATTAACTGGCTTGGCCGTTGCAGCGATGTGTACAGCTTGATTAAAGCTTCTAATGTGGTTGCGCTTCCATCGACCTATTCCGAAGGTATCCCACGCATCCTGTTGGAGGCTTCGTCAGTCGGACGCGCCTGCATCGCGTATGACGTTGGTGGTTGCCAAAGTTTGATTATCGACGAATACACTGGCAGCTTAGTTGAGAAACGCAATATCGCTCTGTTGGCGGAAAAACTGGAGCATTTGCTTACCAGCCCCAGTAAAAGAGTCGAGATGGGGGTGCGCGGCAGAAAGCGCATTGAAAACAAGTTCGCCTCGTCCTTAGTCATTGACGACACTCTAAAACTCTATCAAAGGGCTATTTCTGCTGAAGGTTACTAATTTTTGACTGAAATACAGGAGTCTCATTTTGGCTTTTTTCGCAAAGCGATGGACGAAAAGGCACAATAAGGACATTCCCGTTCAGCCCATTGAAACAAAAGTCTTTTATCTGATATCTGCTGCCGGCATGCCAAATTTTGGCGATGATATGTTGACGCGTTATTGGGTGGATTATCTCCAGGAAAAGTTTCCTGGTTGTACTATTTATCTTGATGCGGTTGATTCCGTAGTCGCCTCGGAATTATTTCCAACTGCCAGATGCGTGGATTATGTCTGGCGTCTGGCACAAGCTCTGGGTGATGAAGGATCGGTTGAGGAAAAGTTTGCCGATTCTTACACTCTTCCTTCTCGTGAACGTCTTATGGGAAAGATATTTGGTGGTGCACACAGCATCCATCTCTTAGGGGGAGGGTATATTAATGAGCTATGGGGTGCGAACGTTCGCCTTATGGAGCTTGCGGCCTACTTCGCAAAGAAACACGATTTGGTCTGTTACGCTACCGGCTTAGGATTGCAGCCATTGTCTGCCGACAATGCTAATAAACTTTCGCCCTTTATTCGTCAGTTCGATTACTTTGACGTGCGTGACCGAGCCAGTTTCGAAGTGCTGGAGCCGTTCGATATTCCTGCTTTGAGTTTCACCGGCGATGATTACTTCGTCTTCCCCGATCATCCGATAGGGCGCCTGATCGAGCGCGAACAGCCTATGTTGCACTTATGCATTCATACTGAGCTTTCTGAAAATGGCCTTTTGACACAGAATTTGTTGGCGATACTTCAGCAGGCAGTCTCTTTATTCAGTAAGCAGTATTCGGATACGTCGATCAGATTTTATGAATTCAGACCAGGTTCCGATGGTGTGTTCTTCCAACAGGTAAGGCAGTGTTTTCCGCAGGCTGAGTTCATTCGTTTCGAAGATATTTGGCGCGATGGTCTTCAATTTGCCGATAATGATTTCTGTATTAGTTCGCGTTTTCACTTTCAGGTCATTGCCGCCAGTTTGGGCGTCGCAGGCATCTCTTTGTCTTGGTCAGACTACTATGATAACAAATTTGCCAGTCTGCAGCAGATGTCTGATTGGCCGATGGCCAGACCTGAAGTTTCTGCGGATTCAATAGCGCAGTTACTGGTTGAAAGACACGCTGACCGCTCTGAAGGACGTGAGAAAATTTACCTGGCGAAGCGGAAATTATTAGCCAGGCTGTATGATTTTTGAGTGGTTATAGACTGTTGCAAAGCCTATCGCACCAATCACTACCCACGCTGCTCAATCCTGAGTTAACATGTGTGCCACATCACAAAACCTGTTGGCCAAAGTTGTTAACAGGGTCATCCTCAGACAGGAGTTCCTAAATGTCCAAGCAACAAATCGGCGTTGTCGGCATGGCGGTAATGGGCCGCAATCTGGCATTGAACATCGAAAGCCGTGGTTACACCGTTTCTATCTTTAACCGTTCAGGCGACAAGACTGACGAGGTTATCGCTGAGAACCCGGGTAAAAACCTGGCGCCGTTCTACACCGTCGAAGAGTTTGTCGAATCGCTGGAAAAACCACGCCGCATTTTGCTGATGGTAAAAGCGGGTGAAGCGACAGACAAAACCATTGCTTCCCTGACTCCACACCTGGATAAAGGTGACATTCTGATCGACGGTGGCAACACCTATTATCAGGACACCATCCGTCGTAACCGCGAACTGTCTGATCAAGGCTTCAACTTCATCGGTACCGGCGTTTCCGGTGGTGAAGAGGGTGCGTTGAAAGGGCCTTCAATCATGCCTGGCGGCCAGAAAGAAGCTTATGAGCTGGTGGCGCCAATCCTGAAGAAAATCGCTGCGGTTGCCGAAGGCGAGCCTTGCGTGACCTACATCGGCGCTGACGGTGCCGGCCATTACGTGAAGATGGTGCACAACGGCATCGAATACGGCGACATGCAGCTGATTGCCGAAGCCTATTCTCTGTTGAAACAGGCGCTGAACCTGAACAACGAAGAACTGGCTGACACCTTCGCCGAGTGGAACAAAGGCGAACTGAACAGCTACCTGATCGACATCACCAAAGACATCTTCACCAAGAAAGACGAAGAAGGTAAATACCTGGTTGACGTGATCCTGGACGAAGCGGCCAACAAGGGCACCGGCAAATGGACCAGCCAGAGCTCTCTGGATCTGGGCGAACCGCTGTCGCTGATCACCGAATCAGTTTTCGCACGTTACCTGTCCTCACTGAAAGACCAACGCGTTGCTGCGTCTAAAGTGCTGACCGGTCCTAAAGCTGCGCCAGTAAGCGGTGACAAAGCTGAGTTCATCGAGAAAGTGCGCCGTGCGCTTTACCTGGGCAAAATCGTTTCTTACGCGCAGGGCTTCTCTCAGTTGAAAGCGGCTTCTCAGGAAAATAACTGGGATCTGCACTACGGCGATATCGCCAAGATCTTCCGCGCCGGCTGCATCATCCGCGCTCAGTTCCTGCAGAAAATCACCGATGCTTACGCAGACAATGCCGACATCGCCAACCTGCTGCTGGCGCCATACTTCAAGCAGATCGCTGACGACTATCAGCAAGCGCTACGCGATGTGGTGTCCTACGCGGTGCAGAACGGTATCCCAACGCCGACTTTCTCTGCAGCTATCGCGTACTACGACAGCTACCGTTCAGCAGTACTGCCTGCCAACCTGATCCAGGCGCAGCGCGACTACTTCGGTGCCCACACTTATAAGCGTATCGACAAAGAAGGTGTATTCCATACCGAATGGATGGAGTAATTAACTGCATCTAGTAATAAAGCCGCCGGGGAAATCCGGCGGTTTCATATAAAATTTTATAAAAATTAAGAATTCTTCATAAAGTAAGTCTTGGGATAATAATTCAACAATGAGTTGTCATAAACAGCCTCGTTTTTATAATAAGAGTTAGGATGGAAGTTAACCTCCATACCAAGTAGTGAACCTAAGATAGCAATATGCAACCTGTCGGTATTCACAGTTTTATACTCTTGTAAGAAGCTGATCAGAGAACGCGTTGAGTTTCTGGCAAGGTGCACGTTATCCCAAAAGTCACCATTCCAAGTGAGCGATATATCGTAATTATTTTCCCGATGTTCTTTTGTTAATGACTCGGAGTCTGTTCTATAACAGGAAACTACCTTTTTTTTCGCAACGATTGAAGTTACGTAATTTTCTTTATTAAGATAAAACGCCATATCATGAGTCAATATAATTGATTCATTAGGGATGTAACCTAACTTCAATAATTTCGAATAAGATGTTTTCTCCCTGCAACAAATAAATAATGAGTTTTTGTTTGCTTCAAAAAAGTCTTCATATCCATTTATTGTTGATGGGAATATAATTGTTTTTGCAAATTTATGAATGTTGTCTCGTATGAAATCACGACCTTCTGCATAATAACCTTCAATAAGATTTCCGCCACCCCCAAAGAGTAAAATATCTCTTTCGGGTGTGTAATTTTCTGTGGCGTCATAAGGGGAAAATTTAAAATTATTTCCTTCAAGGAAATCATACGTCGCAGCAGCTATGACACCATCACCTGCATTTCCTGGATTAGCTTTGTAAATAAAACGATAATTTTCGCAATATGATTTTAACAATAGGGTCAGTGGATTTTCGTTTTTATGTAACATCTTGTAACTCCGCGTTTCGCAATAACATAATAGTTGAAAGTACTGTGAACACGCTCCTTCGCATAGATAGTATGTACCGTACTGAATTTTTGTTCTCATATCAACAACTATATATTTGTTACTAAATTATAATAATAATTAAATTAGACAATAAATGATTTAAAAGGATTAGTTTAGAATGAAGAAAGTTCTTATTGTTACTCCCGACATTGAAGGTCCAATTCGTAATGGGGGAATAGGCACAGCATTTACCTCTCTGGCAGTAAATATGGCCAAGGAGGGATTCGATATCGATGTTCTTTATACCTGTGGGGATTACTCTGAATCAGGTGATAAAAATATTGATTATTGGATTGATGTATACAGTGAGCATAACGTTAATCTTATGGTTCTTCCTTCATTGAGCGAAGTTAGTATTGACGCTCCTTATTTTAGAAGGAAAAGCTATACTGTATATAACTGGTTAAAAAATAATGATAAGTATGATGTTGTCATTAGTTGTGAATGGCAGGCTGATTTGTATTATTCGCTCCTGAGTAAGGAGCAGGGTTTGTTCTTTGAAAAAACAACCTTTATCGTTAATACTCATAGTTCGACGCTTTGGGCTGATGAGGGCAATTATCAATTGCCTTACGATCAGAATCACATGGAATTGTATTTCATGGAGCAGAAGGTCGTTGAGATGGCGGATCAGGTTATTAGCCCATCCCAATACCTTTTAGACTGGATGAAAGATAAAAAATGGGTTCTGCCGGAGCGCAGCCAGGTTATCTTTAACTGCGAACCCTTCTCTATACAAGAAGAAGATGATCAGCTTATTCGCCCCCGTAGTAAGAAAAATAATGCATCAGGGGCGGAGTTGGTTTTCTTCGGCCGTCTTGAAACGCGTAAAGGCCTGGACATTTTTCTGCGTGCCTTACAGAGTTTAAAAGATAATGAATTAGAAAAGGTATCTGCTGTTACGTTTCTAGGTAAAAGTGTGACGTCGGATAAATTTAATTCGATTGAACATATCCGTGAAAAAACGGATAAGATCAAAGTAAAAGTTAATATTATTACCGACTACGATCGCACCCAGGCTGACGCATATATAAAGAAAGAAAATGTTCTGGTAGTCATTCCCTCGTTGGTGGAGAACTCACCGTATACGGTTTATGAAAGTCTTATTGGTGGTGTTAACTTCATCGCTTCTTCCGTTGGTGGCATCAAAGAGTTAATCCCCGAGGAAAACCATCCTGATATTATCTTTAACCCAACACCTGGTGAACTTTATCTAAAAATAGCCTCTCGACTTGATAACTTGAGCATTGCTTCGCAGCTTTCAGAATCAGTCGAAGAGATTAAAGAAAAATGGGTGGCTAAACTTAAAGAAGATTTTAAGACGCGTGAAGTTGCCCCAGGCGTTAATCCTGAGCCATTAGTTACTGTTTGCTTGGTTCATCACGATCGGTGCCATTTGCTGCAGCAGGCGATAGCTTCCCTCAAGACACAAACCTATTCGAATTTTGAGGTTATTCTTGTCGACGATGGCAGCGTAAAAGAAGATTCTCATCGTTACCTGAACCTGATTAATAAAGAGTTCACAGATAGAGGCTGGAAGATCATTAAAAGCTCAAATAACTATTTGGGCGCAGCAAGGAATTTGGCTGCAAAACACGCAGCGGGTGAGTACCTGATTTTCATGGATGACGATAACGTCGCCAAACCTGACGAAATTGAGATGTTTGTTAAGGCGGCAATCCACTCAGGTAGCGATGTCTTAACAACGCCAAGCGATCTGATCTACGGTGATGAATTCCCGTCTCCATTTAGAAAAATGAAGGATTGCTGGCTGCCTTTGGGTGCTGACATCAACGTAGCCAGTTTTGCCAATTGCTTTGGCGATGCTAATGCTATGGTAAAAAAGGACGTTTTTGATAGTCTGCACGGATTTACGGAAGATTATGGTATTGGTCATGAGGACTGGGAGTTTTTCTGCCGTGTAGCGTTGGCAGGCCATAAAATGCAGGTTATTCCTGAACCGTTATTCTGGTATCGCGTTGCTAACACAGGCATGCTGATCAGTGGTAATAAATCAAAGAATAATTTCCGCAGTTATCGTCCATTCATGACTCCTGGTAATCAAGTCCAGTATACGATGGGATTGTTACCCTCTTTCATGGACAAGATTAATAAATTGGAACGCGATCTTGCCTTTTACCGGAATAATGGGAATATGGGGGATACTGGCACCCTCGGCACCATCAATGAAAAGCTGGAGTTTCTTATTTCTCAGCAACGAGATGGTTGGGCGCATGATCGCTTCAACGTGTTAATCGACGCAGTCAATAGAAAAAACATATTTTACCGTGCTTTGAGAAAATGTTACCGTATCCTTAAAGGCCGTTGATTTAACGCATGATAAAAAAGCGCCGTTTTTACGGCGCTTTTTTTATGTCTGCATTCAAGTTGCCGAGATATTTAATTATCATATCTCTGAGGGCAGTGCATGCAATACGTTATTTACGATTTTATCCCATCCCGCAACAGAGATGTCATCCGCTTTATTATATTCTGCAAAACGTTCGATGTAAGAAATAAGAACATTTTCGCCTGTATGCTCAATGATACCATGTTTACTACTGTCATCACTTTGGAAAACCACCAAAATCTTAGCCTTTCCTCTTCGATTCAGTTCATTAGCCAGTTGCGCTATTACGGCCATATCAATTTGGTTATTATTTTTCTTGATGACGAAAATCTTTTTTTTGTTTTGTAGACCATCAAGAAATTTTTTAACAAGATAATCTATTTTATTTTTTTCGATCAGGTATTTTTCTTTTCGCTCATTTTCGGCATCATCAAAAACCCAATTGTTATCAATTTGGCTGCTATAGAGATCGGTATGGAAGATAATACCGTTATCGTTATCAACGAGCATATTGCTCCAGGTGGGCTGCAAATTGTCGAACTGATAGAAGTTTACAAAATCACCTGTGACCAGGTTGAGCAGGTCTTGATGATCTTTGATCAATGACCAGCGAAAAAGACTACCATTTTCGAGACCTTTACTTCGCAGGTAGAAACCAAACTCACAGTTGTCACCCATGCTTTCAAAGCGTTCCAGATCATAATTGTTCATTTTTTAACCCTACTAGATATTGCCCATATGATTCTCCCATGTTGATTTTAAGTTACTTTGTTGTTTTTACATATGGATTTTATGTTAGTGCTTGTTGGGCTAATGTTATTTGGTTTCAATTAGATATAAAAAAACACGGACTAAGCCGTGCTTTTTTATTGCTTGGAAAATCAGGTTATTTCTGGTGCCGCTCGCGCAGCCGGCCAATCACCTTGCTCAAATCCAGATCCTGATCCTGCAGCAGCACCAGCAGGTGATAAATCAGATCGGAAGCCTCGTTGGTCAACTCTTCACGATCGTTCACCGTGGCGGCCAGCGCGGTCTCCACGCCTTCCTCACCTACCTTCTGCGCAATGCGCTTGGTACCGCTGGCGTACAGGCTGGCGGTGTAAGAGCTGTCCGGGCTGGCAGTCTTGCGTTCCGCCAACAGTTGCTCCAGCTGATACAGAAAACCCCAATCGCTGGCGGCCGGGTGGAAGCAACTGCTGTTGCCCAGGTGGCAGGTTGGGCCAATCGGGTTGGCCAGAATCAACAGCGTATCGTTGTCGCAATCCGGGGTGATGCTGACCACGTTCAGGAAATGGCCGGAGCTTTCACCCTTGGTCCACAGTCGCTGCTTGGTGCGAGAGAAAAAGGTGACCTTGCCGCTCTGTTCGGTGGTGGCCAGCGCTTCCTGGTTCATATAGCCGAGCATCAGCACTTCGCCGGATACGGCGTGCTGAACGATAACCGGCAGCAGGCTCCCGGTTTTTTCCCAGTCCAGCTGGTTTCTTTGTTGTTCTGTTAACACACGCGAATCTCCACGCCAAGGTCTGCCAGGAACTTTTTCAGTTCGCCGATATTAATGATTTGCTTGTGGAACACCGAAGCGGCCAGTGCGCCGTCGACGTCCGCATCGCGGAACGCTTCCAGAAAGTGTTCCATGGTACCCGCACCGCCGGAGGCGATCAGCGGCACTTTACACACTTCCCGCACCCGCCGAAGTTGTTCCAGATCGTAACCGTTGCGCACGCCGTCCTGATTCATCATGTTCAGCACAATCTCGCCGGCACCGCGTTTTTGCACTTCCTTGACCCAGTCCAGGGTTTCCCACTCTGTGACGCGGGTGCGGCTTTCGTCGCCGGTGTACTGATTAACGTGATACTTGCCGGTGTCGGCTTCGAACCAGGTATCAATCCCTACCACGATGCACTGCACGCCAAAGCGATCCGCCAGGCGGCTAATCAACGTCGGGTCGGCCAGCGCCGGTGAGTTAATGGAAATCTTGTCTGCGCCGAAAGAGAGGATCTGGCTGGCATCTTCCAGGCTTTTAATCCCGCCGGCGACGCAGAAGGGAATATCGATCACCTCCGCTACGCGCGACACCCAGCTCTTGTCTACCACCCGGCCATCGCTGGAGGCGGTAATATCGTAGAACACCAACTCGTCCGCGCCTTCTTGCGCATAGCGTTGCGCCAACGGCACGATATCGCCGATGATCTCATGGTTGCGGAACTGCACGCCTTTCACTACTTGCCCGTCTTTCACATCCAGACAGGGAATTATCCGTTTTGCCAGCATGCGATAGCCTCCTCAACGCTAAATTTACCTTCCAGCAGGGCGCGGCCTACGATGACGCCCTCAACCCCGCTACCGCGTAACTGGGCGATATCATCCAGATTGCCGATACCGCCGGATGCCTGGAAGGCGATCTGCGGATAGCGGCGGCTGATTTCCTGATACAGCGCCACGTTAGAGCCGGCCAACGTGCCGTCACGCGAAATGTCGGTGCACAGGACATGCTTCAGGCCGTAGGGCAGAAACTGCTCGACCACCTGTTCCAGCGTGGCGTCGGAGTTCTCCTGCCAGCCGCTAATTGCCACGTGCTTGGTACCTTCGGCGTCGATGCGTACATCCAGCGCCAGCACCAGGGCTTCCGCGCCGTAACGTTCGAACCAACTCTGTACCCGTTGTGGCTGCTTGACCGCCGTGGAGCCGATGACGACCCGGGTCGCGCCAGCCTCGAGCAGGGCCGAGACGTCCTGCTCGGTGCGAATACCGCCGCCGACCTGTACCGGTACGTCAACCCCTGCCAGCAGTTTGCGCAGCAGCGGGATCTGGCGCGCCGCCGGATCCTTGGCACCGGTCAAGTCGACCAGATGCAAGACTTGCGCGCCCTGTTGTTGGTAGTCCTGCAGACGTGAGCGCGGATCGTTGCCGTAGTCGCGCTGCTGACCATAATCGCCTTGATGCAAACGCACCACGTTACCGTCGATCAAATCCAAAGCCGGAATAATCATGCTGCCTACATCTCCAGAAAGTTTTTCAACAGCTGCGCGCCGGCCGCTCCAGATCGCTCTGGATGAAACTGCACGCCGAAGAAATTGTCTTTTTGCACGGCGGCGGTGAAGGGCTCGCCGTAGTTCGCCTGGGCGATGGTGCTTGAGCATATCGGCATCGCATAGCTGTGAACGAAGTAAAAGTAGGCACCGTCTTCGATACCGCGGAACAGATGGTGGCCTGCCTGCGCGGAAACCTGATTCCAGCCCATGTGCGGCAACGGCAGGCCGAAGTCGGTCATCTGCATCACCGGAGTGTCGATAATGCCCAGCGTATTGATGCCGCCGCTTTCTTCGCTGCTTTTCGCCAGCAGCTGCATGCCGAGGCAAATGCCCAGCACCGGCTGGGTGCAGGCTTTGATCAGATCAATCAGCTCGCGCTCTTTCAATTGATCCATTGCCGCCTGCGCAGTGCCGACGCCCGGCAGGAACAGCTTGTCGGCGCGCAGCACGATCTCCGGATCACGGCTCACCTCCGGCTGGTAACCCAACCGCTGCACCGCATAGGTGACAGACGAAAGGTTGGCGCAGCCGGTGTCCAGAATCACCACGTTCATCACAGCACTCCTTTCGAACTCGGGAGGGTGTTGCCCTCAACGCGGATCGCCTGGCGCAGCGTGCGGCCAAACACTTTGAACAGGCTTTCGACCCGGTGGTGGTCGTTTTTGCCTTTGGTTTTCAGGTGCAACGTGCAACCCATGGTGTACGACAGCGAACGAAAGAAGTGTTCGACCATTTCGGTGCTGAGATCGCCGACGCGCTGGTAGTTGAACTCGGCCTTATATTCCAGGTGCGGGCGACCGGAGATATCCAGCGCGCAGCGCGCCAGGCACTCGTCCATTGGCAGCACGAAGCCGAAACGGGCGATGCCGCGCTTGTCGCCCAGCGCTTTGTTCAAGGCTTCGCCGAGCGCCAGGCCGGTGTCTTCTACCGTGTGGTGATCGTCGATATACAGGTCGCCTTTCACGTCGATGTCCATGCGGAAGCCGCCGTGGGTGGCGATCTGATCCAGCATGTGGTCGAAGAAGCCGACGCCGGTCTTGATCTTGCTGCCGCCTTCGCGATCCAGCCAAACGTTGACGTCGATCTGCGTTTCTTTGGTGACGCGATTAACCCGCGCGTGGCGGTCACGTTGGGTCAATTGGCGCGTGATCTCTTTCCAGCCCAGCGTGTCGCGCTGATAGCGCAGCCCCTGAATGCCCATGTTTTCCGCCAACTGAACGTCGGTCGGACGATCGCCGATCACATAGCTGTGGGCGGTATCCATCACGCCCGGCTCCAGATAGCCTGTCACCAGCGCGGTCTTCGGCTTGCGGCAGTCGCAGTTGTCCGCCGGCAGGTGCGGGCAGATCAGGATATCTTCAAAGTGGACGCCCTGTGAGCTGAGGATCTGCATCATCAGGCCATGTGGCGCATCGAAGGTTTCCTGCGGGAAACTGGCGGTGCCGAGGCCATCCTGATTGGTGATCATCACCAGTTGATAACCCGCCTGCTGCAAACCCAGCAGCGAAGGGATCACGTCCGGCTCCAGCGCCAGCTTGTCCAGGCGATCGACCTGGAAGTCTTCCGGCGGTTCAGCAATCAGCGTACCGTCACGGTCAATAAAGAGGAATTTCTGGCTCACATTGGCTCCTGGCGAGTCTTGGTTGCTCCGGGCAGGGCTGACAGCGCATCGACGACACGCCGACATTCTTCGCGGGTGCCTATGGTGATGCGCAGGCAACCGGACAACCCAGGCTGTTTATTTTGGTCTCTTAAGATAATGCCCTGATCCCATAAGGTTTTAAACACATTACTTGAGGCAGTGAATCGTGCCAGCAGGTAATTGCTGTCGCTGGTGAAAACCTGTTCAACGCAGGCGCAGTTTTCCAGTTCGCGTTGCAGCCAGCTGCGGTTGGCCGAGATCTCGGTAACGCGCTGACGCATGGTGCGGATCCCTTCGGTGCTGAGCGCCTGAGCGGCTATGTCGGCCACCGGCGTCGACAGCGGGTAGGGGGCAATTACCTTCAGCAGCAGGGTAATGAGCTCTTCGTTAGCCAATGTAAAACCGCAGCGCAGGCCGGCCAGCGCGAAGGCCTTCGACAGAGTGCGCAGGATCGCCAGGTGCGGGTAGTCCTTTAACCAACCGGCACAGCTTGCCTGTGGGCAGAATTCGATATAGGCCTCGTCAATCGCGACGATCGCCTTGCCTTTGGCCATCTCCAGCAGCGTGCGCAGGTCATCGGGATCGATCAGATTGCCGGTCGGGTTGTTCGGGCTGCAGACATAAATCAGTTTCACGTTGTCCAGGCTGTCGGCAATAGCCGGCAAATCCAACTGCCAGTCTTGCTTGGCCGCTACGGTGCGGCGCTCCACGCCGAAGGTTTCGGCGCTGACGGCGTACATGCCGTAGGTCGGCGGACAGAACAAAATAGCGTCTTTGCCCGGCTCGCAGAACGCACGGATCAGCAGCTCAATGCCTTCATCCGCCCCACGGCTGACCAGCACCTGTTCTTTGTTAACCCCGGCGTAATCGGCGTAGCGCTCGATCACCAGCGCAGGCTGGCACTCCGGGTAACGGTTAAAAGTTTGGGCGGTCAGTTGGAATTCCGGCGCGGTCGGGTATTCGTTGGCATTCAGCCACACGTCGCCGTTGCCGCCCAGGCGGCGTGCCGATTGATAAGGGGTCAGCTCGCGAACGTTGGCGCGTGCCAGATTTTCTATGCTCATGCTTGCTCCTTCAGGGCGGCAACGCGCAGGGTGACGGCGTTTTTGTGGGCAATCAATTGCTCGGCGGTGGCCAGCGTTTCAATGGTGGCCGCCAGATTCATAAAGCCCTGCGGCGTCAGTTCCTGCACCGTCATGCGTTTCTGGAAATCCGCCAGGCCCAGGCTGGAACAGGTGGCGGTATAGCCATAGGTCGGCAATACGTGGTTGGTGCCGGAAGCGTAGTCACCGGCGGACTCCGGCGACCAGTCGCCAAGGAACACCGAGCCGGCACTGGTGATGCTGTCGACCAGCTCGCGGGCGTTACGGGTCTGAATGATCAGGTGTTCCGGACCATATTGGTTGCTGATGGCAATGCACTCGGCCAAATCTTTGGCGACGATCAGTCGGCTGCTGGCCAGCGCCTGACGGGCGGTTTCGGCGCGCGGCAACTGAGCTAACTGTTGCTCCACCGCAACGGCCACTGCTTGCGCCATGGCTGCGTCCGGGGTCAGCAGGATCACCTGGGAGTCTGGGCCGTGTTCCGCCTGCGACAGCAGGTCAGAGGCGACAAACGCCGGGGTGGCTCCGCTGTCGGCGATCACCAGTACTTCGGAAGGGCCGGCCGGCATATCGATAGCCGCACCGTCCAGCCGTTGGCTGATCTGGCGTTTGGCTTCGGTGACAAAGGCATTGCCCGGTCCGAAGATTTTCGCCACACGTGGCACGGAATCGGTGCCGAACGCCATGGCGGCAATCGCCTGTGCGCCACCCACCTGAAACACTTCCCGTACGCCGCACAACTGCGCGGCATAGAGAATTTCGTCGGCAATCGGCGGCGGCGAACAGAGCACTACGCGGCGGCAGCCGGCGATGCGCGCCGGGGTTGCCAGCATCAGCACGGTAGAAAACAGCGGTGCGGAACCGCCGGGAATATACAGACCGACGGAGTCGATCGGGCGGGTTACCTGCTGGCAACGTACGCCAGGTTGGGTTTCCACATCGACCGGCGGCAGTTGTTGCGCATTGTGGAAGGTTTCCACATTGGCCACCGCCACCGCCATCGCCTGCTTGACCTCGTTAGTCAGGCGGGGGCCGGCTGCGGCGATTTGTTCTGCGGTGACGCGCAACGCACCAACCTCGGTTTTATCAAATTTGGCGCTGTAGTCACGCAGCGCCTGGTCACCGTTGGCCTTCACGTTGTCGAGGATTTCGCGCACCGTGCGGGTGATGCTGTCTTCGGCTGCGATCGCCGGGCGCATCAGCAGTTCTGCCCGCTGTTGTTCGCTGCAGTCCGCCCAATTGACGAGAGTATTGAAGGTCGACATGGCGTTACTCCATCATCTTCTCAATTGGCAGCACCAGAATGGAGCTGGCACCGAGCGCTTTCAGTTTCTCCATGGTTTCCCAGAACAGGGTTTCACTGCTGACCATGTGCATTGCCACGCGGTTTTGCGCGCCGGCCAGCGGCAGAATGGTAGGGCGCTCGGCACCCGGCAGCAGCGCGACGATTTCGTCCAGGCGCTCGCTCGGCGCGTGCAGCATGATGTATTTGGATTCACGTGCCTGGATCACGCCCTGAATACGGGTCATCAGGCGATCTATCAGCTGTTGTTTCGCCTCCGGCATTTCGCCGTCGCGCTGGATCAGGCAGGCTTTGGAGCGGTAAATCACTTCGACTTCACGCAGGCCATTGGCTTCCAGCGTTGCGCCGGTAGAGACCAGGTCACAGATGGCGTCGGCCAGACCGGCACGCGGTGCCACTTCGACGGAACCGTTCAGCAGGCAAGATTTGAAACGCACACCCTGTTTGTCGAGGTATTGCTTCAGCAGGTGCGGGTAAGAGGTGGCGATACGGGAGTCTTGCAGGCTTTGCGGACCGTTGTATTCACTGTCGAGCGGTGCGGCCAGCGACAGGCGGCAGCCGCCGAAGTCCAGGCGGCGCAGGGTGAAGTAACGTGGATCTTCGCCCTGTGCGCGACGGGTCAGCAGCTCTTCCTCCAGCACGTTCTCACCGATGATGCCCAGATCAACCACGCCATCCATGACCAGCCCCGGGATATCGTCATCACGTACGCGCAGGATATCAATCGGCATATTCTCGGCGAAGGCAATCAGGCGTTGTTGTTGCAGGTTGATTTTGATCCCGCAACGCGCCAGCAGTTCCTGGGATTCATCACTCAGGCGGCCTGATTTCTGCATTGCTATCCGTAAACGTGTTTTGTCCAGCATGGTAACCTCTGTTTTAATCTGTAATTTTATGAATTTATTGTAAAAATTATTTTTCTGTCTGTCCGGAGCCAAAAAAAAACCCTCGGAAGAAATCTTCCGAGGGCTCTCTCTTGCATTCTGCGCGCCACTGGAAGATTAAGAAACCGTCTCCCAGCACACATCGCCTGAAAGACTAGTCAGGATGATGGTGATGATGGTGGTTGAACTGAATGCGTGTCATGGTGTTTTCTCTGTAAAATGTCGGTACAAACCGAATTGCTAATTAACCTAAACTATCCGCTGTCTGTCGCGCAACCCTTTTTTACAGTCATAAATTTAATTTATTGAAACAGGGTGGGTTATTAGCTAGACACGGTTTTACCTAAGCTTAAGCAGGGTGGATTGTATCACCTCACGGAGTGGCGTAGCCTTAATGGGCAGAGCGCTGCGATCTTCAAGAGAGGAAGATAATGAAAAAGGTAGCCATTATTGGTCTGGGCTGGCTGGGGATGCCGCTGGCCCTGTCGCTGATGAGCCGTGGGTTTGACGTGGTCGGCAGTAAAACTACGCCGGATGGCGTCGAGGCCGCGCGCATGAGCGGGATTGAATGTTATCGGCTGGAAATGACGCCTGATCTGATTTGCGATCCGGACGATCTGGAGCCGTTGCTGGGTGTCGATGCGCTGGTGGTGACGCTGCCCGCTCGCCGTACCGTAGAAGGCAGCGAAAACTACTTCAATGCGGTTCGCATGCTGGTGGACAGTGCGATGGCCTTTGGCGTGTCGCGCATCATTTTTACCAGTTCAACCTCGGTGTATGGCGAAACTGCTGGCACGGTGCGTGAAGATTCGCCTCTGAGGCCGGTGACGCCCTCCGGGCGTGTGTTGGCGGAGCTCGAGCGCTGGTTGCATGAACTGCCTAACACCTCGGTGGATATTTTGCGTCTGGCGGGGCTGGTTGGCGCGGATCGTCACCCAGGCCGTTTCCTGGCCGGCAAAGTCGACGTCAAGGGCGGCTCGCAAGGGGTTAATTTGGTACATCAGGATGATGTGATTGCCGCCATTCAACTGCTGCTGAAGCTGCCGAAAGGCGGCCACGTTTATAATCTGTGCGCGCCGGCCCATCCGACCAAACGCGAGTTCTACCCGGCGTTGGCGGAGCAGTTGCATCTGGCCCCGCCACAGTTTGCCGCCGAAAGCGAGCAGGGCGGTCGGCTGGTGGACGGCAGCCGCATCTGCAACGAACTGGGGTTTGAGTACCAGTACCCGGATCCTGCACGTATGCCGGTCAACTAAACGAGGTTGCCGAGCGCAACCCCTGTTGCCCTTTACAACCAGCCGGATTTCTTCAGTTTCTGATACAGGAAGAAACAGCCGGCGACGGTCACCCCGAGGGTGGCGTGGTAGGCCCAGGGGAGTTTCAGTTCAGGCATGTCGGCAAAGTTCATGCCGTACAGGCTGAAAACCACGGTCGGGATCGCCAGGATTGCCCCCCAGCCCGCCAGCCGTTTCACCACTTCGTTCTGTTTAACGGTGACCAGCGCCAGGTTCACGTGCATCGCATTGGTCAGCATTTCGCGCATATCGTCGATGTTGCTGACCACCTGACGTGCATGATCCTGAACGTCCCGCACGTAGGCACGCAGCTCCTTCGGGATCACCTCTTCATGCAGGCGAATGAGTTGATTACAGATTTCGTCCATCGGCCATGCGGCATTGCGCAGCGCCAGCAAGTGCCGCCGCAGGGTATAGACGTTTTCAATGGCGGCTTGATCAAACTCCGATTTGAACATGTTGGCTTCGATGCCCTCGATGCTCGCCTCGAATTTGGCCACTACGGTGCGGTAGTTATCCACCACAAAGTCCAGTACCGAATACAGCGCAAAGCCGGGTCCGTGGCACAGCTGCTTCTGGTTCTCCTCCGCTTTGGCTCTGATAGGCGCATAGCTGGGTGACGCGCCGTGACGCACCGTGACCAAAAAGTTTTTACCCACGAAGAAGTGGGTTTCACCGTACTCGACTTCGTTCTCGCCCCATTGCGCGGTTTTGACCACGATAAACAGCGAATCGCCGTAGGCTTCGAGCTTGGGCCGTTGGTGGGCGCACAGCGCATCCTCAATCGCCAGATCATGCAGGCCAAACTCTTCCTGCACCTTGCGCATAAAGGCGTCCTCCGGCTGCCAAAGCCCGAGCCAGACGAAGGTGTCCGGCTGTTTGACCACGTCGCTGATGTCATCAATGGTCACTTCACCCAGCCGTTTACCGGCTTTGTACGCCACGCTGTTCACAACCATGGTTGTGGTTTCCATCAGGCCACCTGTTATTCAATAAGGGTTTTGGTGAGCAAATAACATTCATGCTCCACCGGGTAATTCTGTAGCGTCATCTGGAGTTGGTAGCCAAGTTTCTCGTAGAACGGCCGCGCCTGGAAACTGAAGGTATCTAAACGAACGTAACGACAGCCACGGGCGATAGCTTCCTGTTCGGCGGCCAGCAGTACTTTGCGGCCCAGCCCGGTGCCACGCTGCGAATCCGCCACCCATAGCCAGTCGACACTGAGCCAGTTGCCCCAGGTCTCTGCGGTCAGCCCGGCGACAACCTGACCGGAAGCATCCCGGGTATAGACGCCAAGCGGTTTGCGCTGGCTGGCATCAATGTACGGGCTGTTATGGGCCCTCAGACCTTGTCGGATGGCGTCAAGGGTGTCTTCATTGAGTGTATCGGTTACGGTGATATCCATATTTCCTCCTGAGTAATCCGTTAACTTAAGCTCAGTTTGGCTAAAATTCAACATATTGAAATTTAAAACAAACGTCGGAATCGACCTGCTGGGCTACACTGAATGGGTCGTTTTTTGTCCAGGAGGATGCCATGCACCGATTGACCATGATGGCCGGTTTGCTGTTATTCAGTGGCCTGCTGCAGGCCGCACCGGCGGTAACGCTATTGCAAGACAAGCTGGAACACCCGTGGTCGCTGGCGTTTTTGCCCGGTGAACAAGGGATGTTAATTACCGAACGGCCGGGGCGTTTGCGGTTATGGCAGCAGGGCAAAGAGCTGTCAGCGCCGATTACCGGTGTGCCGCAGGTGTATGCCGAAGGGCAGGGCGGCCTGTTGGAAGTGCTGTTGGCGCCAGATTTTTCCGACAGCCGAAGGATCTATCTCAGCTTTGTCGAAGCGGGCGATAACGGCAAGGCGGGCACTGCAGTGGGCTATGGACGGCTGAGCGCCGACAACCGGCGGCTGGACGGTTTCAAGGTGATTTTCCGCCAGCAGCCGAAGCTGTCGGTCGGCAACCATTTTGGCGGCAAGTTGGCGTTCGATCGTCAGGGCTATCTGTTTATCGCGTTGGGTGAAAATAACCAACGGCCGACGGCACAAGATTTGGACAAGCTGCAGGGCAAGGTGGTGCGCTTAACTGCCGATGGCGCGGTGCCGCCGGATAATCCGTTTGTCGGCCAGGCCGGCAAGCGGCCGGAAATCTGGTCTTATGGTCACCGTAACCCGCAAGGACTGGCGCTGAACCCGTGGAGCGGGGCACTTTGGGAGCACGAGCACGGCCCGCGCGGCGGCGATGAGATCAATCTTCCTCGGGCGGGCAAAAACTACGGCTGGCCTATCGCCACCTACGGTATCAATTACTCCGGTCTGGCGATCCCGGAGGCGAAAGGGCAGAAAGTGGCCGGCACTGAACAGCCGTTGCATTATTGGCAAGTATCGCCGGGCATCAGCGGCATGGCGTTCTACAACGGCAGCCGTTTCCCAGAGTGGCAGGGTTCGCTGTTTATCGGCGCGCTTGCGCAGGAGGCATTGATTCGTTTGACGTTGCAGGGCGACAAGGTGATCGCCGAACAGAGGTTGCTGGAGGAGAGGAGGGAAAGGATCCGCGAGGTACGGACAGGGCCGGATGGCTATATTTATCTGTTAACCGATGCGGATAACGGCAAGCTGTTGCGTGTCGGGCTGACGGAGAAATCATAGCGCCCCAAAGGGGCGCGCAACACTCAGGTTAATTCGCTCATCACGGCGCGTTGGTAGGCTGGGCGTTCGGTCAACCGCTGGTACCAACGCTCCATGTTCGGGCGCGGACGGTGCTCAATCGGCATGGAGAACCAGGCGTAAGCAAAGCTGCCGAGCGTAATGTCGCCGAAACCGAAGGCTTTGCCGGACAGATAAGGCTGGCTGCCCAGAGTGGCTTCCACCACATCGAAATGTTTTTCCAGCGTGGCGATCGCCGCTTCGATTTTCGCCATGTCGCGCAGTTCCGGTTTAGTGCGCACCAGTCCCCAGAACACGATGGAGAAGGACGCGACGATAGTGGAGGTTGTCCAGTCCATCCACTTCTCTGCGCTGGCTCGCGCCTGCAGATCCTGCGGGTAGAACGGCTCGCTGCCAAACTTCGCCGCCAGATAACGCACGATGCTATTCGATTCCCACAGCACGAAGTCATCGTCCTGCAGCAGCGGCACCAGGCCATTCGGGTTTAACGAACGATAGAGCTCTTCGTTCACCTTACCGAATGCGCCGCCGGCATTGATATGGGTGTAGCTTAACTCCAGCTCTGCGGCGCACCACAGCACTTTCCTGACATTGTTTGAATTCTCACGACCCCAGATGGTCAGCATAGCGCGCCTCTTTAAGCTTCAGCGGATTAAAAAACCTAAGTGATTATTCTTACGCCATAATTTTGTTTTTGTCACATCCGGATGGCATTTTTTGCCTGCTTTCAGCGTTCCCAGCGGCACACTTCCCAGCCGTGTTCGACCGCCAACGCATGCAGCTCGCTGTCTGGGTTAATCACCGTAGCGCTGTCGACATATTCCAGCATCGCCTTGTCGTTCAGCGAGTCGCTGTAACCGTGGCTGTGTTCGAAACTCAGCTCCGGGTGTTCCGCCAGCCACTGTTTCAGGCGGATCACCTTGCCTTTTTGATAAGTCATGGTGCCGTAGGTGTCACCGGTGAAGCGTCCGTCTTCAATGGAGACGCCAATCGCCAGCGCACCATCGGCGCCGAGCTGTTCGGCTATCGGCGCGACCAGATGTTCGCCGGTGGCGGAAATGACCAGAATGCAGTCGCCGCGTTCGCGGTGCCACAGCAATCGCTCACGTGCAGCGGGATAAACCCGCGGCAGGATATCGCGTCGGATATAGCGCTGTACCCAACCGGCCACCGTCTGGGTGCTTAAGCCGGTCAGCGGCGTCAGGGTGGCCTGCATGTAGTCCTCCATGGACAGCTTACCCTGATAATAGAGCTGCATCAGCTGTTGTTCCTGCTGTTCCAGTTCCGCCGGCGCGAACCCTTCCGCCACCAGCCAACGGATCCACAGGCTGGCGCTGTCATCATCAATTAGGGTCTCATCCAGGTCGAACAAGGCTAAATCCATCAGTATTTCTCCGGCAGGCAGGGAGGGAAACGGGGGGGTGAATACAACAATAGCGGATACCCTATGCCGCCAGCCAGCGGCGGCGACGAAATTGCGCAGAGCATAAGAAACATTGATGACAGTTTTACGTCATTTTGTTGAACCTTTGCATATCTTAGAACGCAACAATATTGGCTCGCCCATCAGGCCGGATGGTAACTATAGGGGCATGCACAGGCCATTCAGGAGCTGAAAATGTTGATAATTCGCCTTTATACCGGCCCGGTTTTTGTTGGGGATGACGAGGAACAGGACAATGACACCACCACTGACGCTGAAGACGCTGCCGCTGTTGGATCTTTCGCAGCTTGACGGTGATGCGCAGCAGCGGCAGACGTTTCTCGACGGCTTGCGTGCGGCTGCGCGTGACGTAGGTTTCTTTTATCTGCGCGGACACGGCGTTGATACCCGGCTGAATGCGCAATTGCAGCAGCGGGCAAGGCAATTTTTCGCGTTACCGGAAACGGACAAGCTGGCTGTGCAGATGGTCCATTCGCCGCATTTTCGCGGCTACAACCGTGCGGCAGCGGAGTTGACCCGCGGCCAGCCGGACTGGCGTGAGCAGTTTGATATCGGCGCGGAACGCCCGGCGTTGCAACTGGCCGAGGAAACGCCGCGTTGGGCACGATTGCAGGGGCCGAATCAATGGCCAGAGGCGCTGCCCGAGCTGAAACCGCTGCTGTTGCAATGGCAGCAAGCGATGACCGGCATGTCGTTGCGGTTACTGCGCGCTTTTGCGCTGGCGCTTTCGTTGCCGGAGCAGGCGTTTGACCCGCTCTACGGCGAGAAGCCGAATGAACACATCAAGCTGATCCGTTACCCGGGGCGCGAAGCGACCGCCAGCGGGCAGGGGGTGGGTGCCCATAAGGATTCCGGTTTCCTCAGCTTCCTGCTGCAAGACCGGCAAAAAGGTTTGCAGGTCGAAGTCAGCGAGGGGAACTGGGTCGACGCCGAGCCGCGGGAGGAGACCTTCGTGGTCAACATCGGCGAGCTGCTGGAACTGGCGACCAATGGTTATTTGCGCGCTACGGTGCATCGGGTGGAGACGCCGCCGGCGGGAAGCGACAGGCTGTCGATCGCTTTCTTCCTGGGGGCGCGGTTAGACGCCGTGGTGCCGTTGTATCAACTGCCTGCGCAACTGGCGGCAGAGGCGCGCGGCCCGGCCAGCGATCCGCATAATCCGCTGTTCCGCGACGTGGGCTTTAACTATCTGAAGGGGCGGATCCGCTCCCACCCCGATGTGGCGCAGCGCCACTATCAGGATGTCGTCGGCGTTTGACTGCGGATAACAAAAAGGCCTGGCGGTAAGCCAGGCCTTTTTATCTCATGTTCATGACGGGGGATTATTCCGCCAGTGCATGTTGCAGATCGGCGATCAAATCTTCCACATCCTCAATCCCCACCGACAGGCGCAGCAGCTGCGGCGTGATGCCGGTTTTCAGCCGCTGCTCCAGCGGGATCGACGCATGGGTCATGCTGAATGGCTGGCTGATCAGGCTTTCAACGCCGCCCAGGCTTTCCGCCAGGGTGAACAGTTGCGAACGCTTGATGACCCGGCGCGCAAAGGCATCATCACCTTTCAGCCGGACCGAAATCATGCCCCCGAAGCTGCTCATTTGCTTCGCCGCCAGTGCGTGCTGCGGGTGGCTCGGCAGGCCTGGGTAATAAACATCCTGCACCTGCGGCTGGGTTTCCAGCCACTGGGCGATACGCAATGCACTGTTGCTGTGGCGCTCCATGCGCAGCGCCAGCGTACGGATGCCGCGTAGCGTCAGGAAGCTGCTGAAGGGATCGAGGATGCCGCCCACGGCGTTCTGCAGGAAGCCCAGCTGTTCCGCCAACTCTGCGTTATCGCCCACGGCGGCAACCCCGGCCACCACGTCGGAATGTCCATTAAGGTATTTGGTGGCGGAATGCACCACCACATCGAATCCCAGCTCCAGCGGGCGCTGAATATACGGCGAGGCGAAAGTGTTGTCCGCCACGCTGATCAACCCGTGTTTTTTGGCGATAGCGGCAATCGCGCTCAGATCGGCCAGCTTCAACAGCGGGTTGGTGGGCGTTTCTACCCAGATCATTTTGGTCTCCGGCTCTATCGCCTGTTCCAGCGCGGTGATGTCCGCCGGGGAAACATAAGTGACGCGTAAACCGGCGGTGCGGCTGCGCACTTTTTCTAGCAGGCGGTAGGTGCCGCCGTACAGGTCGTCGACCGCCACCAGATGGCTGCCCTGATCGAGCAGCTCCAGCACCGTTGAGCAGGCCGCCAGGCCGGAGGCAAAGGCGTAGCCGCGGCTGCCGCCTTCCAGCTCGGCGATGGCGCTTTCCAGCGCGGTGCGCGTCGGGTTGGCGCTGCGTGAATATTCGTAGCCGGTGTGCTCGCCCGGCGCCGGTTGGGCGTAGGTCGAGGTGGCGTAGATAGCCGGCATCACTGCGCCGGTGGCGTCCGGGGTGTATCCGGCATGAACGGTCAACGTATCGAACTTGGCCATACAATAATCCTTATTAACGTAATTTTTGGCGCCAGGCGTTAAGCACGTCTGTCCGGGTAATCAGGCCGAGGAAGCGCTCGCCGTCGAGCACCACCGCAACGTGGCCGTGATTGAAGGTGGCGAGCAAATCCTGATAGCTGGCCTCTTTTTGCAAGGTGTTGACCGACTGGGTCATGGCGCGGGTGGCCGGCAGACTAAAGTGGCTGGCGTCTGCCTGAACCGCATTGAGCAGATCCCACTCATCGATCAGACCGACCACGCGATCGCCCTCCAATACCGGCAGTTGCGAAATGTCATACAGCCGCATGCGGGCATGGACGATCGCCAGAGTATCTTCCGGCACGACCGACACCGCAGCGCCCTCGTCGTGACGGTAGGCGATCAGATCGCGCAGATCGTCGTGCTGCGGTTTGCTCAACAGGCCCTGTTCCAGCATCCAGTGATCGTTATACATTTTGGACAGGTATTTGTTGCCGCTGTCGCAAACGAAGGTGACCACGCGTTTTGGTTCGGTCTGTGCCCGGCAATAGCGCAGCGCGGCGGCTAAAAGGGTGCCGGTGGATGAACCGGCCAGCACGCCTTCTTTGCGCAGCAGATCGCGTGCGGTGGTGAAGGCTTCGGCATCACCGATGCGGTAAGCGTTACGCACCTGATTGAAGTCACTCAGTGGCGGAATGAAATCTTCGCCGATGCCTTCCACCAGCCAACTGCCGGCTTCGCCGATCTGGCCGTTATCGAGATAGTCCGCCAGGATCGAGCCTGCAGGGTCGGCCAACACAAACTCGGTTTGCGGCGACACGTCGGCAAAATACCGGCTCAGGCCGCCCAGCGTACCGCCGGAACCGACGCCGACCACGATGGCGTCCACCTGATTCTCCATCTGCTGCCACAGCTCAGGCGCAGTGGTGCGGGTATGGGCCGCTGGGTTGGCCGGATTGTTGAACTGATCGATATAGAACGCACCGGGGATCTCATCCGCCAGCCGTTTGGCGTAATCCTGATAGTAAGCCGGGTGGCCTTTGCCCACGTCCGAACGCGTCAGCACCACCTCAACCCCCAGCGCACGCAGATGGAAAATCTTCTCGCGGCTCATCTTGTCCGGCACCACCAGCAGCAGTTTATAGCCCTTCAGGGCTGCCACCAGCGCCAGCCCCAGGCCGGTATTGCCGGCGGTGGCTTCAATGATGGTGCCGCCGGGTTGCAGGCTGCCGTCACGTTCGGCCTGCTCGATCATCGACAGCGCTACGCGATCCTTGATCGAGCCACCGGGGTTTTGGTTTTCCAGTTTGACGAACAGCCGGCAGGGGCCGGTATCGAACTGGGTCAGTTCCAGTATCGGGGTATTGCCGATCATGTCGATGACGGAGTGCGGTATTGCCATGGGTAATCTCCAGGATAATTCGGTTTAAAAACCGTTATCTGGATGATAGCGCTGTAAATAAGCGCATTAAAAAGAACAAATAACCGTTCAATATGCATTTTTGGAATATATTAGTCTGATTTAGACGTATGGAAGCGCAGATGTGCGGCGGTTCAGATGTGCAGCCGTATAGCCGTTAGTGGTATAAAAAAACATCCGATGGCTGGCTTTTCATCCAAATTGCGCGACAGAGCGTACAGTTATGTAAAAATGATGAAAATTCATGCTAAACCCTGCAAAAATAAGATAAATCTAATAAACTCACAGCAAGGGCATTTTTGGTGCGCCGCTCACCCCGTTGGGGGGCCGCAGGGAGTCTGCGGTTGGCAAACGCGCGCCGAGCCACTCTCGCTGGTTGGCTGAAAACGTGAACATGTTTGAAAGTTAACGCTATTTCAATGATTTGAATGGACACTCTGGCGACGTCATGATGAAAAAAAACTTATCCACCTCCCTGAAGAAATTGACCTTTAGCGTCAGCATTTTGTTGCTGGCTACACCTGCGCTCCAGGCAGCCGAAGCGCCGGCGGCCCCGCAGGTTGACGCCAAGGCGTTTGTGCTGATGGATTACAACAGCGGCAAAATCCTGACGGAGGGCAATGCCGATACCCGGCTCGATCCCGCCAGCCTGACCAAGATCATGTCCAGCTATGTGATTGGCCAGGCGATCAAGGCCGGCAAGATCAAGCCGGAGGATATGGTTACCGTCGGTAAGGACGCCTGGGCAACCGGCAATCCGGCGCTGCGTGGCTCTTCGCTGATGTTTATCAAACCGGGCGATCAGGTGCCGGTAATGGAACTGAACAAGGGCATCGTCATTCAGTCGGGCAATGATGCCAGCATCGCGCTGGCCGATTATGTCGCAGGCAGCCAGGATTCGTTCGTCGGCCTGATGAACAACTACGCCAAATCACTGGGCTTGCAGAATACCCATTTCCTGACGGTGCATGGCCTGGATGCGGAAGGGCAGTACAGCACCGCACGTGATATGGCGCTGCTGAGCCAGGCGCTGATCCGTGACGTGCCGGATGAGTATGCGCTGCATAAGGAAAAAGATTTCACCTTCAACAAGATCCGTCAGGTTAACCGCAACCGCCTGCTGTGGAGCTCCAATTTGAATGTCGATGGCATCAAAACCGGCTACACCGGCGGTGCCGGCCATAACCTGGTCGCATCCGCTACCGACGGCCCGATGCGCCTGATCTCGGTGGTGCTGGGCGCGCCGAGTGACCGTATTCGTTTCAGCGAAAGTGAAAAACTGCTGACCTGGGGTTTCCGCTTCTACGAAACGGCCACGCCGATCAAGATCGACAAGCCGTTTGTCACCCAGCGCGTGTGGTTCGGTGAAATCAACGACGTGCCGCTGGGCGTCGCCAAAGATGCGGCGGTCACTATCCCGAAAGGGCAGATGAAAAATCTGAAAGCCAGTTACAAACTGAATCAGCCCACGCTGGAAGCGCCGCTGGCGAAAAACCAGGTGGTGGGCACCATTGACTTCCAGCTTGACGGTAAAACCATTGAGCAATACCCGCTGGTGGTGATGCAGGAAGTGAAAGAAGGCAACTTCTTCAGCCGCATTTGGGACATGGTGATGATGAAGCTGACCCAGTGGTTCGGTAGCGTCTTCGGTTAACGGCAATAATAATGAAAGAGGGTGCAATGGAAAACATTGCGCCCTCGCTTTTATCAGTTACAGGCCACGACCTTGATTGCCAGGCCGCCTTGCGACGTTTCGCGGTATTTGGCGTTCATGTCTTTGCCCGTCTCATACATGGTTTCAATCACCTTATCCAGGCACACGCGCGGCTCGCTGGTGCGACGCAGCGCCATGCGTGCGGCATTGACCGCCTTTACCGCAGAAATCGCGTTACGTTCGATACAAGGCACCTGAACCTGGCCGGCCAGCGGATCGCAGGTCAACCCCAGATGGTGCTCCATGGCGATCTCCGCCGCGATGCAAACCTGCGCCGGGCTACCGCCCATCAGCTCCGCCAATCCCGCAGCCGCCATTGAGCAGGCGACGCCCACTTCCCCCTGGCAACCCACTTCTGCGCCGGAAATCGACGCATTCATCTTGTACAGCGCGCCAATCACGCCCGAGGCCAGGAAATAACGGGTATAGGAATTCGGATTCACCGGGCGAATAAACTGGTCGTAATAGGCCAGCACCGCCGGGATGATGCCGCAGGCACCGTTGGTCGGCGCAGTCACCACGCGGCCGCCGGCGGCGTTCTCTTCGTTCACGGCGAAGGCGAACATGTTGATCCAGTCAACCACGTTCATCGGGTCGATATTGTTTTTGTCGCCGGTGACCAGCATGCGGCGCAGGGCGGCGGCGCGGCGCTGGACTTTCATCGGGCCGGGCAACAGGCCTTCGCTGTTCATGCCGCGTTCGATGCCGGCGCGCATCACCTGCCAGACGTCGGCGAAGTGGGCGTCGATCTCGGCCTTGCTGTGCAGCGCCAGTTCGTTTTGCATCACCATACCGGACAACGACAGGCCGGCGTCCTTGCAGTGCTGCTGCAGGTCACGTGCCGATCGGAACGGGTAGGGCACCTGAACCTGATTTGTCGCGGGTTGGCCGAAATGTTCTTCATCGACGATAAAGCCGCCGCCGGTCGAGTAATAGGTTTTACTGTGCAGCAGTTGTTCACCGGCAAAGGCGCGAATCCGCATGCCATTTTCGTGCAGCGGCAGGTTATCGCTGTGGAAGTTCATGCCGCCTTGCAACGGGAAATCCACCTCATGGCGGCCGTTAGCCAGCAGCAGGCGACCACGTTGTTCTACGTCGCGGATAAAACCGGCGATGCCGTCAATGTCCACGTCATGCGGCAGGCTGCCCGCCAGCCCCATGATAATCGCGATGTCGGTGTGGTGACCCTTGCCGGTCAGCGACAGCGAACCGTACACATCCACTACCACGCGGGTGGTATCCATCAACTGCTGATGGGCGATCAAATCCTCGGTGAACAGCTTGCCGGCTTTCATCGGGCCGACGGTGTGGGAGCTGGATGGACCAATACCAATTTTGAAAATATCGAAAACGCTGACCATGGTCTAGCCTCCTTCTTCAGGTGTTATCCCCTTAATCTTTCAAGCCACAGCGTTGTTGCCTGCACGCACTCACCCCACTCACTTACCTAAGTAAGCTCTTGGGGACTCCTGCGTTTGCCGCCTGGCTGTAACTTGAAAGCTATAGCGTATAGGCGCTTTTAATGAAGGGGGGCAGTGCAGAGAAGCCGGCGCACGGGGCGCCGGCGGAGCTTGATTAGAGGCTGTACAAGATAGCGGAGATGGCAATCAGGCCCATCGCGACGACGAATACGTTGCTGATGTGGCCGCTGTATTTGCGCATTGCAGGCACTTTGCGGATAGCGTACATCGGCATCAGGAACAGCAGCATGGCGATGATTGGGCCACCCATGTTTTCGATCATACCCAGGATGCTTGGGTTCAGGGTCGCGACAATCCAGGTGGTGATCAGCATGAAGATGGCAGTGATGCGGTTCAGCTTGTTGGTGCTGATGGTTTTGCCACGGCTCTTCATCGATTTGGCAATCAGGCCGTTAAAACCTTCACGTGCGCCCAGGTAGTGACCGAGGAACGACTTGGTGATGGCGATAAAGGCGATAACCGGCGCGATGTAGGCGATCATCGGGTTGTTAAAGTGGTTGGCCAGGTAAGACAGAATCGAGATGTTCTGCGCCTTGGCTTCCGCCAGGTTCTCTGGAGACAGGCTCAGTACGCAGCTGAACACGAAGAACATGACGGTCAGCACCATCATGATGTGGGCGTAACCCAGAATGCGAGAACATTTTTTCTCGGCAACTTCCTGGCCATACTCTTCACGCTTGGCTACGGCAAAGGCGGAGATGATCGGCGAATGGTTAAAGGAGAACACCATGACCGGGATCGCCAGCCACAGGGTAATCACCAGACCGTGGCCCATACCGGTGCCTGCACCGGAAAGAGAGACGTTCTCGAAAATGGCACCAGTCCAGTTCGGGATCAAATACACGGCCAGCAGCATCAGCACGGCGACAAACGGGAACACCAGGATGCTCATGGTTTTCACGATCGCTTGCTCACCGAAACGCACGATGGTCATCAAGCCGACGATCAGAATCAGCGACAGAATGGCGCGCGGTGGCGAGGTCATGCCCAACTGGTGGGTAATGAAGCTGTCGACGGTATTGGTGATCGCCACGCTGTAAACCAGCAAGATTGGGTAGATAGCGAAGAAGTAGAGCAGGGTGATCAGCTTACCGGCGCTGATGCCGAAGTGTTCTTCAACGACTTCGGTGATGTCTTCACCGGCATTTTTGCCGGAGAGTACGAAACGGCACAGGCCACGGTGGGCGAAGAAGGTCATCGGGAAAGCAATGATGGCCATGATGATCAAAGGAATCAAACCGCCGATACCGGCGTTAATTGGCAGGAACAAAACGCCCGCGCCGATGGCGGTGCCATACAGGCCCAACATCCACATGGTGTCCGTTTTACGCCAGGTACTGGTGGAGCCAGAAGCCGCAGAGGCAATAGTGCCGGTCTGTGTAGTGTCCATAAATATCTCCGAAGTGAACACGATAATTTAAAATTAAAGGCAAAACTTAAGGTTAAAACCGAATGGCGTAATTCAGATACGGCATCGGTAAGAATCGGGTGTTGCTTGCGGGGATAACTGGCGTCCCCCTGGTTGTTTATTATGCTAATTATCTTTTTGCGCAGGCGTCGGATAACTAACCAAATGACGTTCCGCCGAATCGGGGCATTACGTCGGTACTGCTGCCGGAAGGTCCGTGCCTGCCGATTTTGTTGGCGGCAAGATAACGATTTACAGTTGAAACAACCGTGATCATGCTCTCAAATGCGTAATGTGTGCGTGTAACTGCTTTTTTATTGGGTTTTCACGCATGTGTTGCGCAGTTGTGTAAGATTTCGCGCTGAGAACGCTCTCAAGTGTATTTCAACGTTTATTCGGTTCGAACAATATTTAACCAGATAAAACGCTATTGTTGCCAGCAAGCCGAGCAATATATTTTAAGCGCAGGTTTGGATCTAGCTAAAAACCCGCATTAAGCAGTTTTAGTGACGCAGATCACATTGTATTTTTAAGTAAAATCCTAATTAAATTTATGATTTTTATCAATTTTATTGAAAATACCCCGCTAGTAACGCAGGTAAACTAGTTAACCGGATAGCGAATAAAAATGCTTAACCATTCATCATATAAATAAATTAATTTGGGCATATTTAGAGCGTTATGGTTGCATGTTTGTTGATATTTATCGCATCGACGTTGCCGCTATTTATCATATAAAAGCGCGTCAAGCCGGATGATTCGTCGATATTTCGTCGGATTTTGCTGAAGTGGGGGAATATGCCGGATAGGTTGTTGCGATTTATTAACCTGATCTAGAGTGCGGTTAAAAAAATAAATGCATCAACTGCGCATTATTTGTCCTGTTTGCGGAGGCGCTGAACCGGCCAATGAAGAGCACCGTCGGTCGGGGCCGACGGTATGAGGCGGTTTAAAAACGAATGGCGATGGCGTTTTCGTTGAAAAAATCGACAAATAGCGGGTCGGGCTGACGATCGGTAATCACCCGATCGAACTGGGTCAGCGGGCCGATGCACGCAGGCTTGGTTTTACCGAACTTGCTGTGGTCAGCGACCAGGATCTTTTGCTGCGCCATCGCCATCGCTCGGTGCTTCATCTCCAGTTCGTCGAAGTTAAAACAGGTGGCGCCATGTTGAAGGCTTAGGCCGGCTGCGGAGATAAAGGCGACATTCGGGCAGATATGATCCAGTTCGTTGTGCCTGCCGACGGCGGTGAAAATATAGTTGTTCGGTTTGAATTCGCCACCGCACAGGATCACTTTGCAGTTCGGTTTGTCCTGCAATGCCAGGAAGGTATTCAGCGAGTGGCACACCGCCGTGAAGGGCAATTCATCGGAAATAGCGTCGATAATCGCCGGGGTGGTGGTGCCGCAATCGAAAAATACCGTGTCGTTTTCGCCGATCAGCGCAGCGGCGAGCAGGCCGATACGCCGCTTCTCCGTGACTTGCTTGGCTTTTTGATCGGAAACAAAATAGTGAGTCACGCCGTTACTGCGTGGATCGGCCACCACATAGCCGCCGAGCAACACCACGGCGGCCGGCTCCGCGCTGAGATCGCGGCGAATGGTCATTTCTGAAACGCCTAACAACACGGCGGCTTCTTTTAAGTGGATTTTGTCAGAGCGCTTTAACGCCTGCACTAACCGGTTTATACGTTCTTCGCGCCGCGTTTCCATTAGTCTGTCTTCCCACAGGGTTAATAGCCAATCTCTAGGGCCGAACACACAAATGCGGGGCAATACGCACTCAGCCTATTGGCTGGACGTATTGCCCCGCATCAGATTATCACGGCGTGCGCCCGGTACTGGGGCGCCTCAGGTTATCAGTAACTGCCGGCGGCAGCCTGATCACCGGAAACGATTGCTACGCCAGAGCTGGTGCCGATACGAGTGGCACCTGCTTTGATCATCTTCTCGGCGGTTGCGCGATCGCGCACGGCGCCGGATGCTTTCACACCCATTTCACTGCCCACAGTGGCTCGCATCAGTTTAACGTGCTCTTCCCGAGCGCCGCCGGTGCTGAAGCCGGTTGAGGTTTTGACGAAGGCCACATCGAGTTCGCGACACATTTCACAAACCTGAACGATCTGAGCATCGCTGAGCAGGCAGGTTTCCAATATTACCTTCAACGGGATCGCCGCGCAAACCTCGCGCACTGCGGCGATGTCGGCTTTGACTTCATCCAGCAGGCCGCTTTTCAGCCAACCTACGTTGATCACCATGTCAATTTCCTGCGCGCCGGCCGCAATCGCCGCTTTAGCTTCGAAGGCTTTCGTTACGGTCAGGCCGGCACCCAGAGGGAAACCGATCACGGAACAAATTTTTACTTCGCTTTCTTGCAGCAGGTGTGCCGCCAGCGGTACGTAACCGGAGTTTACGCACACGGCGTAAAAATTGTGCTGCTGCGCTTCTTCACAGAGTTTGGCGATTTGCGCTTCGGTCGCGTCCATGGCCAGCAGGGTGTGATCGACATAACGGGCGTAATCAATGTTTTCGGTAGTCATCTCTATTCCTTATTGAGGTTTAAACAAAGCAAGATGTGAATAATGTTAGAATAATAACATTGCGCGAGCGGTAAACCTAGCGAGATTTTAAAAATGACGTGGAGATCATCGTTTTTTGGGCTGTTAGGTGTATAACATAAGGAAGGGTGTTATGTTATTTAAGTAACATTTAGAGTGCGAGCTGCGCGTTTACGAGCGAAACACCCAGGGGAAAAGGAGGAACATGATGATAAATCTGGCACCTGAGCAGTTTGGGATGCAACCGGATGAAGTTTTCCGCAATGCGGATTTTGTGGTCACGGCTTTTACCTGTGAAGAGGCCGGCCAGGTGCTGACGCTGGCGAACCGCCGTGGCACTCTGACGGTATTGCCTTACCGCGGCCTGACGATTTGGGATGCCGAGTTTGACGGTTATTCGCTGAAATCGGGGCGTCGCAGCGCCCGAGCGGGCAAGGGTAAACCGGTTGGCGGCGTTGCTTTTCATTCACCCTGGCTGCAGCAAGACAGTTTGTTGGCAGGCATGCAACGGATAGGGTTGCAGGTGGAAGGCGATACATTGGCGCTTTACGGTAGCGGAGAACTTTCTCACCCACGTTGCCGGGTACGTCCGGCATTGCGTTTAACGGCGGACAGCGCACAATTTGCCATCGAGATGCAAATCACCAACCTTGCTGATGAGCCGCTGCCGCTGAACTACGTTTGCCACCTTAACTATGGTTGCATTCCGGATGCGGTCTTCCGTCAGAATCTGCCGGCTCCGGCGTTGGCCCCGCACGGGAACGTGGCCGAACAAGAGATGCTGTGCTCAGACGATCTGTCACTGTATGTCGATCAGGCCGAGTTCTTTATGTTGGCGTCAAAGGGCAGGCGGTACGTAACACGTTTTTCTACCGCCCAGTTCAATTACGGCCTGCGGCCCATCACGCAACAAGGCAGTCAACGCTTGTTCAGGTTTGTTCAGCCGGCTACCTGCAGCCCATATACGCCCGACGGGGCTGCGGTGAAGATGTTGGGGGGAGGAAAGATGCGGGAGTTTCGTGTCACCACCGGGGTGGTGTAATGGCAGGGACGGTGCCGCCCCTGCCATTATGCGCGATTATTCTTTTACCCAGCCCCTGCGGATCGCAAAGGCGAACAGGAAATGGTACAGGCGCGTCAGTGTAGCGGCGATGGCATCGCCAAACAGGTTCCACACCAGTTGCGCGAATAAACAGCCGACAAGGCCGAGCAGGAAGCCGCCGACCATATCCAGCGGCCAGTGCACGCCAAGGTACACGCGTGACCAGGCGATGCCGGCCGCGACGATCAGCAATAAAATGCCGGACCAAACCCGGTGCCAGAACAGGAAGGACAGGGCAAAGGTAAAGATGGCGGTACCGTGATCGCTGGGGAATGAGCTGTCCGGCGCATGGGCCAGGAAGGTGTAACCGATACCGGCGACGAACGGCCGCTCGTGCGGCAGCAACATGCCGATGGTCGCGGCAGAAAGCATGGCGAATAGCAGAGCAATCGTCGTCTTGGCCACCACTTCACGTTGCGATACCAGTTGGCTCTGCGGCCCCCACAGCCATAGCCCGACGATCAGCACAGGCACGATGGCGATCAGATCGCGCGCCAGGAAGGTCGCGACATCGATTAACCACTCGGGGGACGCCGGGGTCGCGTTGATCCAGGCGAAAAGAAGATAATTCAATTGCTCCATAATATTTACCTTGTCTTGCGGCGGAAATACCCGCTCACCATCCAATAAACAGCCAGTTGGCTGAGCCAAACCCACCAACCTGCCCACAGGTTATGGGTAAGAAAATGTGCGCCGCGCATGACCTGACCAAACCCCATCAGCATGCCGAGCATAATGCCGCCGAACCAGCACCAGTAAGCCAGGCGCGGGCGTTGCGGATAAAACAGGAAAAACAGCGCCATCACCGCAAAACCGCTGGAAGCATGGCCGCCGGGGAAGCAACGGCCCGGCCCCGGTTCGGCCGGCACCACGCCGAACAGTGGGTAGGACATCGCTTTACCGCCGTATTCGATCAGATCCCACGGGCACGAATGCGCGCTGGTGGCTTTGAGGATCCCGACCACCAACGGCCCGATACCGATCAGCAGCATGGTGACGATCATGCGCGGGTTGCGGCGGTAAATCCCATAAAACAGCGCCAGCACCGCACCGCTAATCACGCTGATTTTCAGCAAACGATGGTTGATCAGATCCAGCCAGTGATTGTTCTGCCAGGGGAAATGGCCGCTGGCGGCGTCGAACCAGTAATTGCTGATTGCCCAATCCAACTGTTCATTGCGTGACAGCCAAAGGAACAACAACCCACTGACTATCAACCCAAAAACCTGCCAAAGGTAAAAGGATGCCGGTAGGGAGTAAAGGGCGTTAGTCTGAATTTGTGGTGTCGTTGAGGATTGATTTAATGAAGGTTTTGGGTTCACGCGCAGGCTCGGTGGCAGTGAGGAATTATGCCACTGTAATAATTCTGTCTTAAGAAAACCTTAACCCTTCGGCAGACCCGCGAGAAAGCGATAGGCGGGATTTCGCCTTTCGGCTAAGGTAATCCTTTGCTTTTTATCGGGATGCTGTGGTGATGACGAAAAAACTGAGCTTTATGCTGTTGGCCGCCTGTGGCGTGACATTTCCCCCGTTAGCACTGGCGCAGCAAGGCCATACCGCCGGGCCGATTGTGGTGCAAGGCGCAATGCCGGTGGAGGCGGAACGCTTCGCCCAACGCCTGGATAACCCGCGTGAGGAACAGATTGGCGGCTGGCGTTTCTGGCATGGCACCGTGGACGGCTATCCGGTGGTGGTATCTGAAACCCTGAAAGGCATGTCCAATGCCGCGGCGGCCACGGCGATTGCCGCCACCCGATTCCAGCCGGTGGCGATTATCAACCAGGGAACCGCAGGCGGCCACGATCCGGCGCTCAAGGTCTACGATATCGTGCTGGGCAAATATTCGGTGAGCCTGGGCGCGTTTAAAACACCGAAGAAGGCGGCAGGGGAAGGCAGCGACTCACGGCAATGGCAACCCATGGACCTGCTGGCTTCGAAGGGCAGTGCGGGTGAGGATAAAAATGTCCACAGCATTCGCCAGTTCCCGGCAGACGCCAAACTGCTGGCGATAGCGGAAGGCGCTAAAGCAAGCTACACCCGGGGCAATGTGGTTGAGGGCGTGATTGGTTCCGCCGACGTGTGGAACAGCGAACTGGACCGTATTAGCCATTTCCGGGCAAGTTATCACACCTCGGTTGAAGAGATGGAAACGGCTTCTGCTGCGCAGATCGCCGCTTCTTTCGCTATTCCGTTTATCGGCATCCGGGTGCTGTCCAACAATATTACCAATCAGGGCAAATACGACCCGCAAACCGGGCTGGCATGCCAGGACTATGTTTATCAGGTGGTGAAGGCCTATATCGCCAAAACCGCAACCCACTGAGGTTTTATTCCGTTCAATGGCTGGTGATTGGTTTTTGTACCTGAATACTGGCTATTGTAAAGAAGATTAAACCTATAGCCAGGCTGGCGGTAGTGTATTAGTTTATGGCCGGAGCATCTTATAAATTGTAGGGATAAAACATGAACAAGGCATCCGTTGTATTTTCCGGCCTGCTGATGGCCGTTTCCGCCAGCGCTATTGCTGCCACCCCGGCCTCTGACGCCGATATCAGCAAACAGCCGCTGGAAAAGATCGCGCCATATCCGAAAGCGGAAAAAGGTATGAGCCGCCAGGTAATTTATCTGCCGAAGCAGGAGCAGGAAGAAAACTTCAAGGTTGAGCTGCTGATCGGGAAAACGCTGGAAGTGGACTGTAACCGCCACATGATGGGCGGCACGCTGGAGAGCAAAACCCTTTCCGGTTGGGGCTACGACTACCTGGTGCTGGATAAACTGTCTGCACCGGCCTCCACCATGATGGCTTGCCCGGACGGTGCCAAGCAGCAGAAGTTCATCGCCGCTAACCTGGGCGATGCCGCCATGCAGCGCTACAACAGCCGCCTGCCGATCGTGGTTTACGTGCCGAAAGACGTGGAAGTGAAATACCGCGTGTGGAAAGCCGAAGACACCCTGAGCAGCGCCGAACAAAAGTAATGCAGCACGGCTAGGCCATTAAACGAAACGAACCCGTCTGGAGAGTGGATTGCGCAGTTGGCAATCGCCCGCAGGCGGGTTTTTTTGTGGCTAAAACCCATATGTACGCCTGTTGCAACCCTGCCCGCAGAACTCTATTCTCAGTCGGGATAATTTGCCAAACACTTGATTCAACAACATCTACCTGACTGGGCAAAAATGACAACATTAATTGAATTTAACGCGGTTATCGCGGCGGCAGAGCGGTTAGCAGGGAAGGTCATCCGTACGCCAACCATTGCTGGTTCGAGATTGGCCGAACAGATTCAGAGGCCGGTTTTCCTGAAGCTTGAAAATACTCAGCTTGGCGGTTCCTTTAAAGCGCGTGGGGTACTTAACAAGTTTCTGAGCCTGAAAGGCGATTTCAAAAAGACCCGATTTGTCGCGGTGAGCGGCGGTAATTTTGGTATCGCTATTGCCGAGGCTGCGAAGATCTTTGGTGCCAACGTCACTATTATCATGCCCCCGAACGCGCCGGCGACCTCTGTCGACCGGGTCCGGGACTTGGGCAGTTCAGTCATCATCGAATCCGATGTCCACGCTGCATTTGAGCGCGCCAAAGTGATGGCTGACGAGGGATATGTCGTCATCGACGACTGCAACGATTCGCTGATAGCTGAAGGGCATGGAACCCTGGCGCTTGAGTTTATTGCCGATTGCCCGGAGTTAACCGATGTTTTCATTGCCGTGGGTGGCGGTGGAATGTTGGCAGGTGCGGCTACGGCGCTAAAGGCCATTAAGCCGGATATCCGAATCTGGGGCGTTGAGACCGCAGGTGCCAGTTCAATGCATCAGGCGTTGCGTGCCGGAAAGCCGGTAAATATTGATGTCACCTCGATCATCTCTACCCTTGGGGTGCCGCTTATTGATGAAATGATGCTGGCCCATGCTCAAGCCTATGCCGAGGACATAGTTGTTGTCTCGGATAAGGAGGCGATTGGCGGCATGCTCGCCTTTGGCGAACAGGCAAAATTATGGGTTGAACTCGCCTCCGGGGCGCTTATACCTGCAGTCATTGCCACCGCACCTAGGTTGCCCGCTGATGCCGTTATCGGGATAGTGGTGTGCGGCGGGAATATCTCGCATCACGACATGGCCAAATGGGTAGCTTACTCGCAAGAGCAGTGATTTAGGCCTGCGGGCACGGTGACGGATGCCTGATAAAATCCGCAGCCTTCCCGTTGTCATCGTCGGCATTCGGGCTTCACGGCCGTCTTCATTGGCGGGCCGTGAGGCTTCGACCTCAATCGCTGCTGAGTCAATAATCATCGCAATGTAACAATAAATTATCGTAAAACGATAAAAAATTGTTGTTTCGTGTTGTTTTGCGCGGTAGGATTCTTCCGTTTTCTACTCTTAAGAATCGAGGTCACTATGTCTACCGAACGGATTTCAATCCTGAGCCAGCGCATGGCCACAATCACACTTATGTTTCTAATCATAATCATATTACTGAATGTCGCTGGGTGGCTTTTCCCCGTGATGATTTCACGCGAAGGGGGATATGGTTTCAGCTTCTCGCTTACTGCACAATTTGTTAAAGAAAGTGCAGCTGACTTGAGTTTATTCCCTTGGTGGCAAATTGCTGGCGCGATTATTCTGACCTGTATCCCGCTCCTGGCTCTCGCTTTTGGCCTTTACCATTTACGTTTGCTCTTTCAAACCTATGCGAAACGAGCTTACTTCTCTGCCGCGGCCAGTATACATCTCGGGAAAACTGGCCGTTCAATTGCCATTTGGACTTTGCTAAATCTGATATGTGGCCCATTACTCAGTATCTGGGGAACGATGCGGGAGCCTTATGAACATAGAATGGTCACTTTCAGTTTCACGCCGCAAGATGTTATGTCTTTATTTATCGCAGCTTGTGTCATGGTAATTGCACACATACTGAAACAGGCCAGCGATCTACATGAAGAAAATCAGCAGTTTGTTTAAGGTTATTTTGATATGTCGATTATCGTAAAGCTAGATGTGGTTTTAGCTAGTCGTAAAATTAAATCAAAAGATTTGGCTTCGGCCATTGGTATTACCGAGCAAAATCTTTCGTTATTTAAACAGGGAAAAATAAAGGGATTGCGTTTCTCCACGTTAAATGCAATTTGCCACTATCTTGAATGTCAGCCCGGTGACATATTAATTTACTGTCAAGATGAGTTTTTTCACGAAGATTCAGTGTGAGACTTTCTATTTTAAGATGAAGTGCCTTTACGTTAGGTAAAGAGAAACAGCTCAATGAATGAAGGCGTATCTCTGGTTGCATTTTAACCGTCCGGGCGCATGCACAACGCATGAGACTGGAAGTGTAGAAAGTTAATAAGAAAAAGCCCGCAGCAATGCGGGTTTTGTGTTTGCGGCTTTCCCTGATGTTGCCGCATTTTTTTATTGACCCTACCCCGCCCGACTAAACTCCGTCCCATTGATTGCGTAGATCAATGAGCCATTATTGATCGGTGAAAACGATCGTCATTTCCTCAAAACCGCCCCGGCAGGTATCACTTGTTGTCTGGCCTGTCTTCCTCAACGCCATATTTACCATAACGTCGAGAATCTAGCACAAGAAAATATTTAATTATTATATTTTTACATATTGGCGTGAATGTCACATTTTAATAAAAATAAAAGTTAAACACAGGCTGATATGTGTAAAGTCCTTGTGTATTGCATGGGTATTAATGGTTAATCTCCGAATAACATAATTTGTTTAAAAATATCAAGACAAAAAGAGGCTGCACATGAGCAATCTGGTAATTAAGTATGGCGATGCAATTTCATTACAAAATCATTGTCAAAACTGGTCGGGTGGTTATTTGGCTACTTCCAACCCTGATAAAACGCCTGGATCACGCTTTAATACTGTCACAGTGACGACTCCTTCTCTTCGTGGCGAGAAAGTTCTGAAGAGTGCGGTTGGATTTTGGCGAGTGTTGTCTTGTGAGGGGAAATCAGCGGGCACAGAAGTTAAGAATAATGACACTGTTGTTTTAAAGGGATTGAATGAGTGTGATAGTGGCCTGTTAGCTGTGTATGGTGATGTTAACCAGTGTGAGACCCCGCATGTATATTATAGAGCAAATACCTCTAATCTTGATCCCTCAGCGGCACCAGCTCTTCGTTGGAAAATAGTAATGCAAACCGCCTCTCAAGATGGAAAAATCAGAGAGAGTGACCCCATTGTTCTTATCAACCAATATACACCGGGTACAAGTTTCCTTGATACTGCTTATAATGCCCATTATGACGGTGAGTTATACTTAGTATACACTTCAATTGAGGAGAGCAGAAAATACAACACCGGGTTGTGGAGAATGAATCACGTAACGGATCCGTGCCTGGTACCTTCGCCACAGCCAGATCCGTGTCATAAAGATGACCCATGTCACAAAGATGATCCAAACTGTGGCTGCAAAGGTTCATGCGGTGAAGATAATTCTGGCAAGCATTGTTTCAAACTACCACCAAATACCACCTTTGGCCTGACAGTATACGCCAATACCGACGCCCACAAACAAACCGTCAAACTGTATATCGACGACAATTTGGTTGATACCTATAACGGTAAGGGCTTGAACAACACGCCGATGAATAACAGTGATGGTAAAAATACCAAGGTTTACCATTCAGGCGTGGGCAATGTTTGTGTTCAGGTTGAGGGAGACGGTAAGCCGTGCAAGCTGCGCTATTCAGATAACACACTTGATGGGAAGCCTGGTTTTGCGACCATAGGTGCAGAGAGTGGTAGTGACGACGATTACAATGATAGCGTTGTCGTTCTGAATTGGCCGTTGACCTAATAAAGTAAGTATCTCCCGTAAAAACGAGCTTATATTCCTTAAGTGAACGGCATTACAGCCATAATGCCGGTTTTTGATGCCATTATTGCGCTGTTTTTACGTTTTCAGGCCATGTGCGAATTTGCATGATGATCCGGTGTGAGTTTTACTCCCGCAGCGCCAACCCTGGCGCGGATCGCGCCGGATCATGCACCTGCATGAAAAGCGACACATGAAGGGGGCAGGCGAGGCGGGGATAGCAAGCGGTGTTAAACCATTTCCATTATCACAGCCAGCGGCCTGTCACGACGATTAACCACGATAACTAAACATCCACCTAGTTTTAGATCTTGATGCTGTAGCGGCTCTCAGGCGTTTACAGCGTTGTATAATTCATCTCATACAGCGGCAAAGTGACCACCCGCCTGTCGCCAGAACGTCATCAGGCGTTAGCGATAGCGGCACAGGCCACCGGGCAGTCAATCAATGAGCTACTGAATGAAGGCGTTGATTTGGTTATCGAAAAACATTCTTAAATGTATCTATGCAGGCCGCTTTTAACAGGCGGCTTGCCAATAATGCTATGGGGGTGTAAATGAGCTGCATCGCAACCATCATCAATGCTGTTTCTTACTTGTTGGGGCATGCGGGGCAATTATTGCTTGGTGGCCCGGCCGCAATGAAGGCGGCGGTTTCACTCCTTATGCTAACAACCAACTAATTCAGGAAATGAAAGAGCGCGGATTTAAGAGCAGAAAAGTAAAAGATATTGCTATGTTGCTGGTTGGTATTTCATTTATTTTGCAGTTTATTGCATTATTCTTTTAACAAAATGCCGCCAATTACTGGCGGTTCTTGCTTATTCGCCCGGTAGCTCATATGGCGAGAATTTAATCACTTTCTCCCCGAGCCACTCGTTCACCTCCTTCATGCGTTCCTGCAGCGGCGTCAGTTCGTTGCACACAAACACCTGAGCGGTCTTTTTCACGTCACCGAAACCGCCGGTGTTGTTCGGGATAAACCGACATGAACAGTGTTAGATACCTTGACATGAGCCGTGATATCCAACGGCAGATTGTATCACCGGGTAAAATTGATATTGCTCCACCGCATCCAACAAGGAACAATCAGGGATCTCTTTGGATTTAACAAGAAGCCTGCGAAAACAGGTTTTTTGTTCCTGCCAAATGGCTGTCGCCACTTTGTCGCCATCAGCGAAACAGGGCCGTGCGGGAGGGCCCGTATTGTAAGGGCGGAGGATTTTAGGCAACAAAAAACCCGATAGTCTTGAACCTAAAAAGGCGGGACTAACGGGCTCCACAAAATGGGGACATCAAAGAAAAGCAGTGGCACTAATTCAGACTACCCCCGGAAAGGAAAGTTCTCGCCGGCGATAAAAATTTCAAAATATATTTGCCACTGATTCATCTTTGCTACTTATCGGTTAGCCGAGTATCCCCGGCCACAATACCACAATCAACGAGCCTGCCAGGGTTAACAACACGTTAGCTATGGCGTAGGTTCCGGCGTAGCCCAGCGCAGGGATGTTACTGCGTGCAGTGTCGCTGATGATTTCCATTGCTGGCGCACAGGTACGCGCCCCCATAATCGCGCCGAACAGCAGGGCGCGGTTCATGCGCAATACATAGGCGCCAAACAGGAAGCAGATCACCACCGGCACCAGGCTGACGATCAACCCGGCGATCAGCATCTGGCCACCGACGGCGCCGAGGCTGTGGCCGATGCCCGCACCGGCGCTCAGGCCTACGCCGGCCATAAACACCATCAGGCCAAACTCTTTCACCATGTTCAACGCGCCCTGCGGGATATAACCGAAAGTCGGGTGGTTGGCGCGCAGGAAGCCCAGCATGATGCCGGACATCAGCAGGCCGGCGGCGTTGCCGATGCCGAACGAGAAATTGCTGAACTGGATGGTGATCTGGCCAATCATCAACCCGATGATGAAGAAGGAGCAGAAGGCCAACAGATCGGTCACCTGGCTGTGGATAGAGATAAAGCCGATCTTCTCCGCCACGCTTTTCACCCGGCGTGCGTCGCCGCTGACTTGCAGCACGTCGCCTTTGTTGAGCACTATGCTGTCGTCAATGGGCATTTCAATCTGGCTGCGGATCACCCGGTTGAGGAAGCAGCCGTGATCGGTCAGCTTTAACTGGCTCAGGCGCTTGTTTACCGCATTGCTGTTCTTGACCACGATCTCTTCGGTGACGATGCGCATGTCCAGCAGATCCCGGTCGAACACTTCTTTACCGTTGCGGAAGCTGGGGTCCAGCCGTGCATGGGCGTCCGGGTAGCCGACCAATGAAATCTCGTCGCCCACCTGCAGCACGGCGTCACCGTCCGGATTCGCCAGAATACCGTTGCGGCGAATGCGTTCTATATAGCAACCGGTCTGGCGATAAATGCCCAGCTCACGCAGGTTTTTGCCATCTGCCCAGGCCACCAGCTCCTGGCCAACGCGGTAGGCGCGAATGACCGGCAGGTAAACCTTGCGCTGGCTGTCGGTGTCCAGACCGCGCTCGCGGGCGATCTGCTGGGCGGAGGTGGAGAGATCCTGATGTTGCAGCTTGGGCAGGTAGCGCGCGCCGAAGATCAGGCTCACCAGGCCAATCAGGTAGGTCAGGGCATAGCCGAGGCTCAGATGGTCCTGCGCCGCCAGCAGCGCCGGGCCGTTGACGATGGTGTTACGCAGCGTATCGCCTGCGCCCACCAGCACCGGGGTCGAGGTCATCGATCCGGCCAGCATGCCGGCGGTTAGCCCGATGTCCCAATGGAACAACTTGCCAAGACCGATAGCGATCACCATCGCGGAACCGACCATCACCAACGCCAGCATCAGGTAATTTTTGCCATCGCGGAAAAAAATTGAGAAAAAGTTTGGCCCGGCTTCCACGCCGACGCAGAAAATAAACAGCATAAAGCCGAGATTCAGCGCTTCGGTGTTAATGGCGAAATGTTGTTGGCCCAGCAGCAGCGAAACCACCAAAACGCCAATGGAATTACCGAGTTGAACGGAGCCCAGACGAACTTTACCGAGGCACAGCCCCAGTGCGAGTACCACAAACAGTAACAGGATGTAGTTACCGTTTAACAAACTAGCGACGTTTATGTTCACGGAGGATAACTTATTGTTTACCAGTAAGTGCTTGATGTAGATGACTATAAGATATAAATTCAGTCGGAAAATGACGTCATAAATAACTAACCAGCGGAAGGCGATCCGAACCATCGATCGGCGGCGTATATTCTAGTCGCTATGGCGCGTGACAGCCAGCATTAAGCTGTGTTCCTGCGCTGCCGAACGCATTTAACTCTCTTTAGACCAAGGAAAAAGTTCAGCTCAGCGTTGTCGTTTACGGCAAGGCGTCACCTGTTTCGTGACACGGCTGATTTCTACGGGGTAGTGACGACGCTAAAGGGGAGTCTCCGCATGGCGAATTATCGGTATTGGGTGGGCATTTTAAGCTGTTCTCTGCTGTTCAGCCTGGTGTTTCTCGGCCAGCAGAGCGGGGCGTTCGGCAGCACGGATCACGAGCATCACGGTGAAACCGGCCTGCTGCTGTTTGTGATACCCGGCATGATCGCCAGCTATTTGTCGAGCAAAAAGCGGATCCTCTGCCCGTTGTTGGGCGCGCTGTATGCACTGCCGCTGTGCCTGACGATCCGCCATTTTTGGCTGACGCCGTTTTATTCGTTCTGGCAGGAACTGGCTTATGCCACCAGCGCGGTGTTTTGGTGCGTATTCGGTGCCATGCTGGCGCTGTTTGCGCGCAGCCTGCTGCAGGCGTTTCAGCAATGCCACCGTCGCGAACGGCAATAAAAAAAGGCGCTCTAAGCGCCTTTTCGTCGTTAAACCTGAGGGGTTACTGGAACAGATTCAGGTTTTCTTTGGCGTAGGCTTCGAAATCGGTGAAGCCGCCAACGTGTTTTTCATCAAGGAAGATCTGCGGTACGGTTTCTACCGGCTTGCCGACGGTTTTTTCCAGGTCGGCCTTGGTGATGCCTTCAGCGTGGATATCAATGTAACGGAAGTTGAAATCGTCACGGTCTTCAGTCAGTTTTTCCGCCAACTCTTTCGCACGGACACAATAAGGACAGCCTGGGCGCCCGAAGATCACTGCAAACATGCATCACTCCTTAGTTGATATTCAATTATTTAATCGCTACTGCAACGACATTCTGTCAGCCAAAAAAGCCTTAGTCTGCGCATTACCTGCGTTGATACCGGTTACTATGCCCGTTGGCTTGGCGAAAAAAAAGCAGGAATTACCTGTTAATCTGATTCACGTAACCGATTAAGCCACCGGGGCTGTCGCCGTCGTGGGGAATTCACTACACTGGAGGCAGTGCCTCTGGAGAAAAAAATATGCGTTCGTTCGGTGACTTACCGCGCCCGGTGCTGGTATTGGAAGGCCTGGGTATGGTGCTGTTGGTGCTGGCCTATCTGAGTATTCACGATCATGTCCACCTGCCGGGTTGGCTGGCTTCACAGCAGGCGGCGGTGGCGATGATCTTTCTCGGTGTGGCGTTGATGGTGCCGGCGGCGGCGTTTTTGGTCTGGCGTGTGGCACAGGGCTTTGGCCCGTTGATGCGTGGCGGTCTGCCGCCGGAAAACGATCGGCACAAGCCCGATCCGAAAAACGCACCGGACGATAAAAATGACCGTGAGCCGCGCGCCTGAGCGCCGGCCGCCGATAATATGCCTGCCTGGCAGGTAATTGCTTTTTGGGGTGACGAGTGAAAATTGCCATTCTTTCGCGCGATGGAACGCTGTATTCGTGCAAACGTCTGCTGGAAGCGGCGGAACAGCGCGGGCACAGTATTGATATTATCGATCCGCTCTCCTGTTATATGAACATCAACCCCGCCGCGCCGACTATCCACTATCGCGGTCGTCAGTTGGACCGTTATGACGCGGTGATCCCGCGTATCGGTTCCGCCATCACTTTTTACGGCACTGCAGTGCTGCGGCAGTTTGAGCTGCTGGGTAGTTACCCGCTGAATGAGTCGGTGGCGATTACCCGGGCGCGCGATAAGCTGCGCTCACTGCAATTGCTGGCGCGCCAGGGGATAGACCTGCCGATCACCGGTTTCGCCCATTCACCGGACGATACCGGCGATCTGATCGAGCTGGTGGGCGGTGCGCCGCTGGTGGTCAAACTGGTCGAAGGCACTCAGGGTATCGGCGTGGTATTGGCGGAAACGCGCCAGGCGGCGGAGAGCGTGATTGACGCCTTCCGTGGCCTCAACGCCCACATTCTGGTGCAGGAGTTCATTCGCGAGGCGCAGGGCAGAGACGTGCGCTGTCTGGTGGTGGGGGGCAAGGTGGTGGCCGCTATCGAGCGGCAGGCCAAGGCCGGGGAGTTCCGTTCCAATCTGCACCGTGGCGGTACCGCCCGTAAAGTGAGTATAACCGCCAAAGAACGCGCGGTTGCGGTGAAGGCAGCGACTACGCTGGGGTTGGCTGTCGCAGGGGTGGATATCCTGCGCGCGGCGCGCGGCCCGCTGGTGATGGAAGTCAATGCTTCACCGGGACTGGAAGGGGTGGAGAAAACCACCGGGCTGGATATCGCCGGCATGATGATCGAATACATTGAACAGCGCGCGCGGCCGGGGTTTCGCCTGAAATCGGGCGGCTGAATGCCCGGCGGCAAAGATTCCGGCTTTGCGGCTGGTGCTGTGACCTTTTCTCACCCATATTTACCCTAATAGCGAATTAAGCGGCTTTGATCGTGGCGTATTGGGGCAATATTCCGTAAGCTATGCGCCTTTTTCGCGTTTTGAATATTGTGAGGCTGGTAATATGGATTCACTCATTGTCCCTGATTTGGCGTTGTTGCGACGTTGGCTGGATCAATCGGGCATTTCATTCTTTGAGTGCGATTCCTGTCAGGCGCTGCACCTGCCGCACATGCAAAACTTCGACGGCGTGTTCGACGCCAAGATCGATTTGGTAGACAACGTGATCTTGTTCTCCGCATTAGCCGAGGTGAAGCCGACCGCGCTGATCCCGCTGGTGGCCGATCTCAGCCAGATCAACGCCAGTTCGCTGACCATCAAGGCGTTTGTCGATATCCAGGACGACAACCTGCCGAAACTGATCGTCTGTCAATCGCTGAGCATCGCCGTGGGCGTGACGCTGGAGCAGTTCACCCACTTTATGCAGCAGGGTGAAGAACAGATCTCGATGGTGATCCTCGAGGCGCGGGCGAACGATCTGCTGTTTATGGGTGACGAAGAAGAGAACCCGGCTGCCACTGACCGCCAGCCAATGTTGCACTGATCGCCGCTGTAGATGATGCATGCCGCACCTCCGTCGGCATGCTGCCCTTATTTCCTTCCGCAATAATATATTCTGCGTTTTACCCTCTGTTGCCAGATATTTCTCGCCGTTTATGCCATTAATGGCGTATCACATAGAGAGAAACTGCATAAAAAATCGATAAAAGGCGTTTTTGGCCCTGAAGGCTGGTGCGTTCCGGCAACACCGGTTATGCTGCTGATTCTGCTAAGGGCTTGCGATTCCCCTTGTAATCACGTGAGCTGGACAGATGAAAAAGGCGTATGCAATCAAATGCATAGCCATTCAATTCGCGGTTGCAACGATTGCGCTCGATCAGGAAAGGTTTTGTATCATTTTGGGATACAAGTTCAATTCTATGATTCACCCCTGTTTTGGAGGAAGTTACGGATGGTCACCCAACGTAAAAAGTGGTTATCGGGTGTTGTTGCCGGCCTGCTGATGGCCGCGTCCGTCACCGCGTCAGCCGATGATAAAACGCTGCACGTCTATAACTGGTCCGACTATATTGCGCCGGACACCTTAGCTAAATTCCAAAAAGAAACCGGCATCAAAGTGGTGTACGACGTCTTTGACTCCAACGAAGTGCTGGAAGGCAAATTGATGGCGGGCAGCACCGGTTATGACCTGGTGGTACCTTCGTCCAACTTCCTTGAGCGCCAGTCGAAGGCCGGTATCTTTGAGCCGCTCGACAAGAGCAAAATGCCGAATTACAAAAACCTTGATCCCGATATGCTGAAACTGGTGGCGCATAACGACAAGGACAACAAGTACGGCATTCCATACCTGATGGTGACCACCGGCATCGGCTACAACGTCGACAAGGTGAAAGCGGTACTGGGTAAAGATGCGCCGGTCGACAGTTGGGATCTGATCCTCAAACCGGAAAACCTTGAAAAGCTGAAGAGCTGTGGCGTTTCCTTCCTGGATGCACCTAGCGAAGTCTACGCGACCGTGTTGCATTACCTGGGCAAAGATCCCAACAGCACCAACGCGGCAGATTACACCGGCGCAGCGAACGATCTGCTGCTCAAACTGCGGCCGAACATCCGTTATTTCCACTCTTCCCAGTACATCAACGATCTGGCGAACGGTGATATCTGCGTGGCGATCGGCTGGTCCGGCGACGTGATGCAGGCGGCTAACCGCGCCAAAGAAGCGAAGAACGGGGTGAACGTGGCCTATGCGATCCCGAAAGAAGGGGCGCTGACCTATTTTGACATGTTCGCCATGCCGGCGGATGCCAAAAACAAGGACGCTGCTTACCAGTTCCTGAACTTCCTGCTCAAGCCGGACGTGATGGCAGGCATCAGCAACTTCGTGTATTACGCCAACGCGGTGAAGGATTCTACCCCGCTGGTGAACGCTGACATTCGCAACAACCCGAACGTGTATCCACCGGCCGATCTGCGCGCCAAGCTGTTCACGCTGAACGTGCAATCGCCGAAGCTGGACCGTGTCATTACCCGTGCCTGGACTAAAGTTAAAAGCGGGAAGTAATGCGGAAGGGCTCAGCTTGCTGAGCCCGGTTTTCAGTCGTGTTCTGACCAGCAGGCGGGTGATCCCCGCCTGCGTTGCCATTTTGGGCCATGGCAATCGCCGTGGTTTTTTGCACTGCTTTACACCGGAGAGCACCCCGATTGAACGACGTCATTCCTCGTCCTCAAGCCAAGTCGCAGAAGGTTTTCACCCCTCTGCTGGAAATCCGTAACCTCACTAAAACCTTTGACGGCCAAAACGCGGTCGAAGACGTCAGTCTGACTATCTACAAGGGCGAAATCTTTGCGCTGCTGGGGCCGTCCGGCTGCGGCAAGTCTACGTTGTTGCGCATGCTGGCCGGCTTTGAACAGCCAACGGAAGGGCAGATTATGCTCGACGGGCAGGACATGTCGCATGTGCCGCCTTACCAGCGGCCAATCAATATGATGTTCCAGTCTTACGCGTTGTTCCCGCACATGACGGTTGAGCAGAATATCGCTTTCGGCCTTAAGCAGGACAAGATGCCGCGTGCGGAAATCGCCGAGCGGGTGGCGGAAATGCTGTCGCTGGTGCACATGCAAGAGTTCGCCAAACGCAAGCCGCATCAGTTGTCCGGCGGCCAGCGTCAGCGTGTGGCGCTGGCGCGTAGCCTGGCCAAGCGGCCGAAGCTGTTGCTGCTCGATGAACCTATGGGCGCGCTGGATAAAAAACTGCGTGACCGCATGCAGCTTGAAGTGACGGATATTCTTGAGCGTGTAGGCGTGACCTGCGTAATGGTCACCCACGATCAGGAAGAAGCGATGACCATGGCGGGACGCATCGCCATCATGAACCGCGGTAAGTTTGTGCAAATCGGTGAGCCGGAAGAGATCTACGAGCATCCGAACAGCCGCTTCAGCGCCGAATTTATCGGCTCGGTCAACGTCTTTGACTGCGTGCTGCAGGAACGTCATGACGATGCGCTGATCCTGCAAAGCCCCGGCCTGCGTCATGCGCTAAAAGTGGATCCGGATTCGTCGGTGGTGGACGGCGTGCCGATCCAGGTTGCGCTGCGGCCGGAAAAAATCATGCTGTGCGAAGAGGTGCCGCAAGACGGCTGCAACTTTGCGGTGGGGGAAGTGGTGCATATCGCTTACCTCGGCGATTTGTCGATCTACCACGTGAAACTGCTCAGCGGCCAGATGCTCAGCGCCCAGTTGCAGAACGGCCACCGTTTCCGCAAAGGGATGCCGACCTGGGGCGATGAAGTGCGCCTGTGTTGGGAAGCCGACAGCTGCGTAGTGTTGACGGTGTAGTTGAGAAGGTGAGGAGTACTTGTTATGACAATGCTTTCTGAACGCACGCCGCCGGAACCGCCGGCCAACGGCCCCGGCCCGCTCAAAGCGTTTTTCCAGCGCCTGCAAATGGCCCACGGCCGCAAGCTGGTGATTGCGGTGCCGCTGCTGTGGCTGATGTTGCTGTTCCTGCTGCCGTTCTTGATTGTGTTCAAGATCAGCCTGTCGGAGCTGGCGTTGGCCGTTCCGCCATACACCGATCTGATGAGCTGGGCGGAAGGCAAGCTGGATATCGCGCTCAACTTTGCCAACTACCTGCAATTGACCGACGATCCGCTGTATCTGGATGCCTATCTGCAATCGTTGCAGGTGGCGGCGGTATCGACGATTTGCTGTCTGATCATCGGTTACCCGTTGGCCTGGGCGGTGGCGCACAGCAAATCTTCAACCCGCAACATTTTGCTGCTGCTGGTGATCCTGCCGTCGTGGACCTCGTTCCTGATCCGCGTTTACGCCTGGATGGGTATCCTGAAAAACAACGGTATCCTCAACAACTTTCTGCTGTGGTTGGGGGTTATCGATCATCCGTTGGTGATCCTGCATACCAATCTGGCGGTGTATATCGGCGTGGTGTATTCCTACCTGCCGTTTATGGTATTGCCCATTTATACCGCACTGACGCGGCTGGATTACTCGCTGGTTGAGGCTTCGCTGGATCTGGGCGCCAAACCGTTGAAAACCTTCTTTAGCGTGATAGTGCCGCTGACGCGCGGCGGTATCATCGCCGGTTCGATGCTGGTATTTATCCCGGCGGTGGGCGAGTTTGTGATCCCGGAACTGCTGGGCGGGCCGGACAGTATCATGATCGGCCGCGTGCTGTGGCAGGAGTTCTTCAATAATCGCGACTGGCCGGTGGCCTCGGCGGTTGCCACCGTCATGCTGCTGTTGTTGATCGTACCGATTCTCTGGTTCCACAAGCACCAGAACAAGGAAATGGGGGGGCAGGGATGAACAACTTGCCGGTAGTGCGTTCACCGTGGCGTATCGCCATTCTGGTGATAGGTTTCACCTTCCTGTATGCGCCGATGCTGATGCTGGTCATTTACTCGTTCAACAGCTCCAAGCTGGTGACGGTATGGGCCGGTTGGTCGACGCGCTGGTATTCCGAGCTGTTCCATGATTCGGCGATGATCAGCGCCGTTGGGCTAAGCCTGACGATAGCGGCCGCTTCGGCGACCGCCGCAGTGGTGCTGGGGGCGATTGCCGCCGTGGTGATGGTGCGTTTCGGCCGTTTCCGCGGGTCAACGGGGTTTGCCTTTATGCTGACCGCGCCGCTGGTCATGCCGGACGTGATCACCGGCCTGTCGCTGCTGCTGCTGTTTGTGGCGATGGGGCACGCGTTTGGCTGGCCGTCGGAGCGCGGGATGTTCACCATCTGGTTGGCGCACGTCACCTTCTGTACCGCCTATGTCTCGGTGGTGATCAGTTCGCGCCTGCGTGAGCTGGACCGCTCGATCGAAGAGGCGGCAATGGATCTGGGCGCGACGCCGCTGAAAGTGTTCTTCGTGATCACGCTGCCGATGATTGCCCCGGCGCTGGTTGCCGGCTGGATGCTGGCATTCACGCTGTCGTTGGATGATCTGGTGATTGCCAGCTTCGTTGCCGGGCCGGGCGCGACGACCTTGCCGATGCTGGTGTTCTCCAGCGTACGGATGGGGGTGAATCCGGAAATCAACGCCCTGGCGAGTTTGATTCTGCTGGTGGTGGGAGTTATCGGCTTGATTGCCTGGTGGTTTATGGCGCGCTCGGAAAAACAGCGATCGCGCGAATTACAAAAGGCCGCCCGTAGCTGATTCGGTTCAAACCTGCTATTTTTGCAATTATTGGTATTGCAATTGCAATTGATTACCTGACTTTATATATGCCGCCTGAATAGGCGGCGTTTGGTTGTATACACGGATATGTCAGACATGCTGAACAGCAGGCAGGGAATGAGATCGACTTCAGATGCGCCAGTACCGGTGATGGTGGCCGGAACGGCAATGGTGGCTATCAAATGCATCAGCGTGCTGTTGCTGTTGGGGGAACTGGGTGTCGATGGCACTCAGGAGTTTGTCAGTACCAGCGCTCAGGCCTGGGATTCCACGTTTATTTTTCTGGCCGGCCTGCTGTTGCTGTGCCTGCAAATCAGTTGTGGATTTGCGGTGATGCGCGGCCGTAACTGGGGGCGCTGGGGCTACGTGATTTGCCAGTGTCTGGTGGTCGGTTATTTGCTGTTGGCGACCATCGGCAGCTTTCTGCCGGAGGTTTTTACCGTTGAAGGGGAAACCAGCAGCCAGATCCTGCATGTCCTGATCCTGCAAAAAATTCCCGACGTGGTTATCCTGGCATTACTGTTTGTTCCCGTCACCAGCCGCCGGTATTTCGCCGCGCGCGATTAAGACTTTAAGGGCGCAGAGTGATAAACTCTGCGCCCTTAATTATTCACCCCGAACTTACAGGGTCATCTTTATGCATTGCGCTTTGTATACGGCGGGAACCTGCCGTTCCTGTCAGTGGCTGGAAAAACCTTACCCGCAGCAACTGACGGACAAACAGCATCACCTGCAATCGCTGCTGGCCGGGCGTGATGTCGCCCAGTGGCTGGAGCCGTTTGCCGGCGAGCAGAGCGCGTTTCGCAATAAAGCCAAAATGGTGGTTAGCGGCAGCGTAGAGCGCCCGCTGCTCGGCATGCTGCATCGCGACGGCACGCCGGTCGATCTGGGTGCTTGCCCGTTGTATCCCGCCAGTTTTGAACCCATGTTCGTGGTGTTGAAAAGTTTTATCGCCCGCGCCGGCCTGACACCGTATAACGTGGCGCGCAAACGCGGCGAATTGAAGTACCTGTTGTTGACCGAAAGTACCCACAGCGGCGGCGTAATGCTGCGCTTTGTACTGCGTTCGGATAGCAAACTGGCGCAACTTCGCGCCGCGTTGCCGTGGTTGCAGCAACAGTTACCGCAGCTCAGGGTGATTTCCGCCAATATTCAGCCGGTGCATATGGCGATTATGGAAGGGGAGCGCGAGATCCCGCTGACCGAGCAACAGGCGCTGGAGGAGCAGTTTAATCAGGTGCCGCTGTATATCCGCCCGCAAAGCTTCTTCCAGACCAATCCTCTGGTGGCAGGCAAATTGTACGCGACCGCCCGCGACTGGGTTCGAGCGCTGGGTATCGACAGCATGTGGGATCTGTTCTGCGGCGTGGGTGGGTTTGGCCTGCACTGCGCGCAGCCGGAAACCCGGCTCACCGGCATTGAAATCAGCGCCGAAGCCATCGCTTGCGCACGCCAGTCGGCGGAAACGCTGGGTTTGCAGCACGTCAGTTTCCAGGCGCTGGACTCCACGCGTTTTGCCACCGCTGAAGGTAGTGTGCCGCAGCTGGTGCTGGTCAATCCGCCACGGCGCGGTATCGGCCAGGCGCTGTGCGACTACCTGAACCAGATGGCGCCAGGCTACATTCTGTATTCAAGCTGCAATGCCGAGAGCATGGCGAAAGACATTGAAGGGCTGCCGGATTATCGCATCGAGCGTGTGCAGCTGTTCGATATGTTCCCGCATACCGCCCATTACGAAGTATTGACGCTGCTGGTGCGTCATTAAAGGCGTTTTTTGGCAGCCGTATAGGCTTCTGAGCGTTCACGCTTACCTATCGAAAGTACCAGCACCACGATCTCCTCGTCGATGACGCGATAGACCAGACGGTACCCGGAAGCCTTAAGCTTTATTTTATAACAATCCGGTAGGCCAGAGAGCTTATTGGCGGGAATACAGGGGTTTTCTAATACTGCTGTCAGTTTTTTCTTGAATTGATCCCGAAGTCCCGGGGCCAGTTTCTTAAATTCCTTTAGTGCATGTTCTTCGAATTCAAGGTTATAAGTCATCCAGATTGACCTTAATACGTTTGCCGCTCATCCGTGAGCGGGCTGTTTTTACGAGTTCAATATCCTCCAGATATTCAGAGATTGCTTCCCACGTTTCCGGAGAGACGTAATAGCCGGAGATCTTTCCATTGGTAAGTACTGCCACAGGTTGCCCGTTGGCTTCTTTGAGCGCAGTGTTAGGCGATTTTTTAAAATCACTGATGCTGACGGCTGAATTCGCGAGGATAGGTTGAACGATCATGGTATTGCCTTTGGTATCAAATTTAGTATCAAATTTAACACCAAAGGCAATTGTTGAAAAGCAACAAAGCAGGGCAGGGCATTCCATGCCCTGGTCGTCTTTCGTCTTACTGCGGGAACCACTTGTCGTTGATGGCCTTGTATGTCCCGTCGGCTTTGATGGCGTCCAGCGCGGCGTTCAGCTTGGCCAGCAGCGCCTTATTGTCTGGACGCACCGCAATGCCCAGACCGGTGCCGAAGTACTGCGCGTCGGTGACATGCTCGCCTACCGGCGCCAACTGAGGGTTATTCTTCAGCCATTCGTTCACCACGGCGGTATCGCCGAATACGCCGTCAATACGGCCATTTTTCAGCTCGAGAATGGCATTCTGGTAGCTGTCGTAAGAGACGGTGTTAATCTCCGGGTGCTTGTCCTGCATGTATTTCTGGTGAGTAGTACCGTTCTCCATACCCACTTTCTTGCCTTTCAGATCGGCCAGCGAGCTGAATTTTCCTTTCTCGGCGATCACAATCGCCGAGTTGGCGTAGTACGGCTGGGTGAAGGCGACCTGCTTGCTGCGCTCCGGCGTAATATCCATACCTGAGATCACCGCATCGTATTTTTTGAATTTCAGCGCGGCGATCAGGCTGTCGAACGCCTGGTTGGTGAAGGTGCATTCCGCTTTCATTTGTTTGCACAGCGCGTTAGCCAGATCGATATCAAAACCGACGATTTTATTGCTGGCATCCAGTGATTCGAACGGCGGATAGGTGGCGGAAGCGGCGAAGCGAATGGTGTCGGCAGCGCCGGCGTTGAAGGCGATCCCGGCCAGCACCGTCGCGGCAAGTAATAGTTTTTTCATGCGTAAAGCTCCTGTCTGCAAGTCTGCGTGTTTTTATCTCGCCACCGCTTGATTTTACTGACAATAACCCAAAGGTTCTCGCGGTGGTCGCTGGCGTTTACCCTGCCATTTAATGAATTGATATGCAATATAAATGATTAAAAAAGTACAACGGAAATAAAAAGCCCTGCGCGAAGGCAGGGCTTTTAGACTGACTGGCCGATCACTTAGTTGCGGCGTTCGAACGCCAGCGCACGCCGCTCGACGATACGCATCAACAACGTCAGCAGGCCATTGACGCACAAATACACCAGACCGGCGGCGCCAAATACCATCACGTCATAGGTACGGCCGTACATCAGTTGGCTGTAGCCCATCACTTCCATCAAGGTAATGGTATAAGCCAGCGAGGTGCTTTTGAACACCAGAACCACTTCGTTGGAGTATGACGACAGCGCACGCTTGAAGGCGAAAGGCAGCAGAATGCGCAGCGATTGTGAGCGTGACATGCCCAGCGCTTCGCAGGATTGCCATTGACCGGCCGGGATCGCCCGCACCGCACCGTAAAATAGCTGGGTGGTGTAGGCCGCGCTGTTCAGCGCCAGCGCGATCATCGCGCACAGCCACGGCTGCGACAGCAGGTTCCATAACCACGGATACTCACGGATCGCCGGGAACTGGCCGGGGCCATAGTAGATCAGGAATATCTGCACCAGCAGCGGGGTACCGGTGAACAGCGTGATATAGATCTTCACGAGCGGCGTCAGGATCGGCGTTTTCAGCGTCAGGATCACCGTCAGCAGCAGCGACAACACCAACGCCACAATTAGTGCGGTGATGGTCAGCGTCAGGCTGGTGTGCAATCCTTTGATAATTTCCGGCAAGAACTCAAGCATCAGACAGGCCCCCGCTCAAAACGCGTGGTACGCAGTTCGATACGTTTGAGAGCGTACTGGCTGAACAGGGTGACGACCAGGTAGATAGCCGCCGCAATGACATACCAGGTAAAAGGCTCCTGGGTGCGGGTGGCGATACTTTTGGTTTGCAACATCAGATCGTTAACGCTGATCAATGACACTAACGCGGTATCTTTCAGCAATACCAGCCATTGGTTGCCGAGGCCGGGCAGTGCATGGCGCCACATCTGCGGCATGATCAGGCGGAAGAAAATGGCTGCCGTACTCATCCCGAGCGCCTGCCCGGATTCCCATTGGCCCTGCGGCACGGCCTTCAATGCCCCACGCAGCGTCTGCGATGCATAAGCCGAATAGAGCAGGGCGAGCGCGATCACGCCGCACAGGAACGGGCTGACTTCGAAGTTATCGATCGCCAGTTGGATAGGCAGTTGGAACAGGCCGAAATTCAGGGTGAAGCCGTCGGACAGCATCAACAGCAACTGCGACGAACCGAAATAGATAAACAGCACCACCAGAATTTCCGGCAGGCCACGCAGAAGCGTCACCCAGGCAGTGCCGAGCCAGCTGACCACTTTCCAGCGTGACGACTCCCAGACGGCAAACAGCATCGCCAGGATCAGCCCGAGGATAAGGGCGCAAACGGCAAGGCCGACGGTCATCCCGGCGGCGCTTGCTAGAGGTTGAATTTCATTCATCGGGGTTGATTACTGCTGGAACCATTTTTTGTAGATGGTTTCGTAAGTCCCATCCTGCTTGATTTTGTCCAGAGCCGCATTGAACTTGCCCTGCAACTCGGTATTTTTCTGACGTACGGCAATGCCCAGACCGGTGCCGAAGTAATCTTTGTCCGTCACTTTATCGCCTACCGCCGCCAGCGCTGCATTCTGTTTCAGCCATTCGTTGACCACCGCAGTGTCACCGAATACCGCGTCAACGCGGCCATTTTTCAGATCCAGAATGGCATTCTGATAGCTGTCATAAGGCACGGTAGTGATTTCAGGGTGTTTGTCGGTCAGGTATTTTTGATGGGTGGTGCCATTTTGCACGCCCACTTTTTTGCCTTTCAGCGCAGCAACGTCAGCCACTTTGCCTTTCTGCGCGACGAACAGGGCGGAGTTGTCGTAATACGGCTTGGTGAACAGCACCTGTTTTTCACGCTCAGGCGTGATGTCCATACCGGCCATGACCGCATCGAAGCGCTTGAATTTCAGGCTTGGGATCAGGCTGTCGAAGGCCTGATTGGTGAAGGTACATTCGGCCTGGATCTCTTTACACAGCGCGTTGGCCAGATCGACGTCAAAACCCTGGATCTTGTTGCCGGCGTCAATAAATTCAAATGGAGGATATGAGGCTTCGGTAGCGAAACGGATCGTTTCGGCTGCAGAGGCGGAAACGCTGATGCCGGCCAGAACGGCGGCGATTATTAGTTTTTTCATCGCAAACTCCCCAAATTACAGCAAGTAAAATTATTAGTGTGATAAGTAATTAGCAAACTCGGTGGTCTGCGGCTGTGCAAAATGACTGGCGTCGCCCTGTTCCACCACGCGACCGTTTTCCATGTACACCACGCGGCTGGCGGTCTTGCGCGCTACTTCCACTTCGTGGGTCACAATCACCTGGGTGATCCCGGTGCCGGCCAATTCGCGAATGATGCTGACGATCTGGGCGGTAATTTCAGGATCCAGCGCGGCGGTCGGTTCATCGAACAGCAGTACCTGTGGCTCCATCATCAACGCACGGGCAATCGCCACGCGCTGCTGCTGGCCGCCGGAAAGGTGCAGCGGGAAACGATCGGCAAAGTCGGTCAGGCGCAAACGCTTCAGCAGTTTGTCCGCGCGCTCCATCGCCTGCGCCTTGGACAGGCACAACACGCGACATGGCGCCTCGATCAGATTCTGCACCACGGTGAGGTGTGGCCAGAGGTTGTATTGCTGGAAAACCATGCCAACGTTCTGACGCAGCTCGCGAATGGCTTTTTCGCCCGGAGCCTGTTTGAAATCGAATTGGTTACCGGCGATCTGCAATTGCCCCGAACGCGGCATTTCCAGCAGATTCAACACCCGCAGCAATGAGCTCTTCCCGGCGCCGCTTGGACCAAGCAGCACCAAAGTTTCCCCTGCTGGGCAATCCAGCGTGATGTCAAACAGCGCCTGATGTGCGCCGTAATAGCAGTTGATACCGTTAAGTTGAATGCTCATGCGCCAGAATTGAATAGATATTGATGCCGCGAATGTTAACTTCCACAGAATACTTATGCAATCTTTGTGCGTTAAAATTTATTACTGCGCGGCAGAATAGTAAAAGAATAGCACAAGATACCGCGACTCAGGTTCGAAGGGGGGATTTGTCGTGCATGCTGTGAGGTATGTAGCGAAATTTCTTAAGTTGAGCAAACGTTGAGCGCAATCAAGGCATTTGGCCACCGACGCCGAAGAGCGCCGGTGGCGGGGGGCTTACTGGTTTTCCAGCACCTGGCGCAATGTGCCGCTGGCGGCGTGCGGCGGTACGTTCAGGTAGCGGATATCATCCACGACCCAACAGGTGCCTTCACGCACCATCAGCACTTCATCTTGCCAGTTGACCGCGCTGCCGCCGTCCTTCTGATGGCTCAGTTGAACGCGCAGGGGGATATTTTTCGCATCGGTGTTAGGAATGGTAGACGAGCTGGCAACGGTGGCGCTGGTCGCACCCTGTGCATTGCCGGAGAACAGATCGCCGGTTACCTGATGCTTGCCCGGGTTTTGGTTGGCGGCGACCAGATCCTGGTACAACACCTTACTCAGATAAGGCTGCAACTGTGCCAGACGGTTGCTGTCCGGCAGGGAAGCCGCAGGGCCCTGTTGCAGGCGCAGATCGTAAAATTTCTGTGTGACCGTATCCGGGCCGCCTTCCACACAACCGCCGGTACGGGTGCCGATATCCTTGAATGCCGGATCGACGGTGGTACAGGCACTCAATAACAGCGCTAAGGGAAAAACAGCCGCAATCGTTTTTGTTTTCATCTTATTACCTTATGTGAAAGTCTCTACCATGAAGAACGATAACTTACAGTTTATACGCAGAAAACTTTATCACCAAAATAGGTTGGCGGTTTATCAGATGCTGCACTTTCCTGCCGTCGTGCCGCTTTATTTCTTGATCGGGAACGCCACAAAGGGTTTGATTTCCTTGAGCACAAACATGCTCTGCATCTCTTTGATGCCAGGCAGACGACGGATCACCGACATGGAAAAGTCGGCATAGGTATCCAGATCGCCGGCGACAACCTGCAGGAGAAAGTCGGCATCTCCCCCAATACTGTAGCAGGCCACCACGTCTTCTAATTCGATGACTTCTCGTTCAAATTTTCTCGCTTCCGCCTCGCTGTGGCTGTCGATGCTTACGCGGATAAACACCATCACCCCCAGCCCGATTTTGCGTCGATCCAGCACTGCCCGATACCCCTGGATAACGTCGTCGTCTTCCAGTTTCCGTACTTTTCGCCAGCAGGGCGACGCGGACATGCCCAGCTCATCGGCCAGGGTTTGGTTAGTGATGCGTGCGTCCTGTTGCAGGGCAGCGAGAATTCTAATGTCTGTCTGAGATGGCGGGTTTTTGTTCATTTTATTTCTTTAAATGATGCTAAGTAGGTAAATTTTACCTTAATCGTGCCTTTCTTCAACGCAAGCAGGTCATTATTTCCTCCCCTGAAGTGGCATAATATTTGCCGAGAAGTGAGCTATTCCAGAGAGGGCTGCCATTCAGGCGAGTTGATTTTATGGGGGAGAGTATGCAGTTTGACGCGTCCAGACATAAATGCACCATCGTGATCGATGAAGCGTTGGCGGTAGGATTGGCAATGAACGCCGCCAGCGTGATCGGTATCAGTTTTGGCAAGACGTTTGAGAATTTGGTCGGGCCGGATTTATCCAGCGGCGATGGCGTGCGCTATCCCGGTGTCATTTATGCGCCGCTGCCGGTTTTGCGTGCGTCCAATGCCGCGATTCAGGCATTGTTGAACAGCGCGGGTGACGATGAAGAGGTTTACAGCATGCCATTCAGCGCCTTGGCTCAATCGTGTCGGACCTATGACGAATATGGCGAGCGGATCTCAGCCGTTAACAGCGAACATATTGAGCTGGTGGCGATTGGGCTGGTCGGGCCAAAGAAAAAAATCACCAGGCTGACCGGCAATTTGCCCTTGTTTAAATAGAGGCGCTTGGATATACGCATGGGTAATGTGTTTATTGCATATTATATTAAGAACATATGAGTAAATTTGTGGTCTTAGAAGCGTAATCAGCGAATCAAACAAGGAGTTCTGATGCAGCTTTCAACTACCCCGACCCTGGAAGGGTTTACCATTACCGAATACTGCGGTGTCGTCACCGGCGAGGCGATTCTCGGCGCCAATATTTTTCGTGATTTCTTCGCCGGCGTGCGCGATATCGTCGGCGGCCGCTCCGGCGCTTACGAGAAAGAACTGCGTAAAGCTCGCTTGATCGCTTTCCAGGAGCTGGAAGAACAGGCGAAAGAGCTGGGCGCCAACGCGGTGGTCGGCATTGATATCGACTACGAAACCGTGGGTAAAGACAGCAGCATGCTGATGGTGACCGTCAGCGGCACCGCAGTGAAAGTAAGCCGCTAACCCCCCCATTTTATGAAACGCCCCGGCAATTGTCGGGGCGCAGTCTATTTATCCCACCTTGTGTTCTTCAGGCTTCAGCGGGCGATGTTCCTGCGGTTTTGCCGCGGGTATCAGATGCTGTTCCTGCGGTTTTGCCGCGGGTATCAGATGCTGTTCCTGCGGTTTTGCCGCGGGTATCAGATGCTGTTCCTGTGGTTTTGCCGCGGGTATTGGGTGTTGCTCCTGCGGCTGACGCAACGGGGGTTGATGCTGTTGCATCGGCGTCGGTCTATTCATTACCGGCGGCGCAATAGCATGATTCACCGGCCTGAGTGCCGGTGAAGGCGCGTAGGCCGTATGAGGAACCGCTGCCAATGGCGCAGGCTGATGCGTTGCCCGGTTATCCGCCTGATGTTGCGTTGGGGGTGCCGTGTGCGGATGTTGCGGCATTACCACAGGGACAGAATGGTTAAAGTTTGGCGTGTTCATTGGCTGATGGACGACGGTGGGTTGCGTTACCGGGCGGGGTGCCGGAGGCGCTGAATGGGTGAAGGCCGGCATACCTACCGGTGGATGAGCGTTGCCTGCCTGCTGGGGGGCAAAGTGCGGTTTTGCCATGGTGGCGAAATTCGGCGCCGGGTGTTCTACCGTTGGCATGCTCGGAGCGAAATGCGGCGCCTGATTCACCCGCGTATTGTAGTTATTCAGGGTATTGGTGCGGTTCACATTATTGTACTGATTGATATTGGTGACGCGGTTAATCACAGTGGTGGAGCGCGATATATAAGGCGCGTTGTTGTAAATCACCGGTTGACGCCGGTCGCCCCAGTGCACATCCCAGTTATGCCAGCTGTTGTTGTGCTGATTGATCAAGGCGCCGACCGCGATGCCGACGCCAAAGCTGATAACGCCGGCCGCCAGCATATCCCCACCGCTGTAGCCGGGGGCCGGTCGATAGTGATAACCCGGATAGACCGGTACCGCGTCGCCGTAGGCCACCCAGGGATCGTAACGCGGTACATAAACCACATCCGGCTGGCTGGGTTCAATCACAATCACACGATCGGGCGCGGTGACCACGGCTTGATGATAGGGTTGCTGCTGGAGAGCGTGTGTAGCCGGTGCAAGCACCACCCGCTGCTGGGGCGAGCTCTTCAGCGTGCCTTTATTCGCCGCGCGCTGGCGCATCACCTGGATTGCGTTCATTACGTCGGTGGGATCGTTGACATAAGCATTGCTCAGTGCGCTGGTCCAGGGGATATTTTTTGCCATCTGGTCCAGTACGTCAGGGAATTGCACCAGGCTGCGTACGCTGGGATCCCAGGGTTGGGCGTCTGCGGCCGTGGTGAGCGCTGCCGGTTGCAGGCCAGGATTCTGCGCCAGCCAATTATCTGCGGCGCTGATCTGATCGGGGTAACCTGCACCGGCCAACACCTGGGCCAGCAGCTTGTCGGGAAACAGGGCTACCGGGCTCACCAACTGATAAAGTTGATCGGCGCTTAGCGGCGTATAGGCTGGTGCCGCGGCGGGCGGGGTTACGCCCATGACGCCGGCGACACTTTTCTGATCGCAACCGCTGAGCGGCAGCAGAGCGAGACAGATCAACCCGGTTAAACAGTTCGATTTGCGCATGGTTTATTCGCTTATTTCAGCACAGGTAATATGATGAGGCTAACACCTGTCGGGCGGGCTGCCAGTGCTGAGCAATACTCGCTTGCACATCTGGCGGGTCTGTCATCATTTATTGATTAACTTGATTATTGGATACAAGTTAATCAACCTGAGTTACAAATTTGGGAACCTGACCCAGGGGAGGGAGACGTGAAAATTTGGCCAGGGATCATCGCCGCCACGCTGCTTGTCGGCTGCCAAACTGCACCGCAGGGTACCACCGTCGATCGCGGCGGCTACCAGCTTGAAACTCTGCATCAGGCGCAAGGCGCCGACCAGCGCATCCGTTTTCTGGTGATGCACTACACTGCGGAAGATTTTCATTCTTCGTTGAAAACCCTGACGGATGAACACGTCAGTGCACATTACCTGCTGCCGGCACATCCGCTGCGGGAGCAGGGCAAACCGGTTGCCTTTCAACTGGTGCCGGAAGCGTTGCGCGCGTGGCACGCAGGGGCCAGCTATTGGCGCGGTCGTACCAGCCTGAATGACACTTCGATAGGTATTGAGATCGTCAATCGCGGGTTCAGCCGCCGCATGCTGTTTACCCGCTGGCAGCCGTATACGCCAGAGCAAATCGCGCTGTTGATCCCGCTAAGCCGGGATATCATTCAGCGCTACGGCATTCAGTCGCCCGACGTGGTGGGGCACAGCGATATTGCGCCGCAACGTAAGCAGGATCCCGGCCCGCTCTTTCCCTGGCAGCAACTGGCAGAGGCGGGGATCGGCGCCTGGCCGGACGCGGCAGAGGTGCAAAGGCGATTGGCGGGGCGTGACCGCCATACGGCGGTGCCGCTGGCGCCACTGCTGGAAAAACTGGCGCGCTACGGTTATGGCGTCGATGCGCAGTGGGATGCGCGGCAACAGCGAAACCTGCTGGCGGCGTTCCAGATGCACTTCCGGCCCAGCGATTTTCGCGGTGAGCCGGATGCTGAAAGCGAGGCGATTGTCGATGCGTTGCTGCAGAAGTACGGTGCGGCGCGTTGATTACAGGCCGTACAGCTTGCCGTGCTCTTTCAACCAGCGGGCGGTGCGGGTAATGCCCTCATCCAGCGAAACAATCGGCTGATAACTCAGCTCCTGTTGCGCACGGGTGGTGTCCAGCGTCAGATCAAAATTGAGCTTGGCGACGCCATAATGGGTGAGCACCGGCTCTTTCTCGCTTTTACTGCCGAGCTTCTCCATGCCGCGTGCCATCATATCCAGCATCGGGTAGGGCACCGAGCGGATCCGGCATTTCATGCCCAGTTCGTCGATCAACTGCTGTACCACGCTGCGCAGCGGGCGCGCCTGCTGGTTGGTGATGTTGTAGGCGCGCCCGGACGGCGTATCTTCTTTTTGGGTCGCCAGCCACATGGCGTGTACCGCGTTCTCCAGATAGGTCATATCCACCAGGGCTTCGCCACCGCGCGGCAGCAGCAGATTGCCATAATGCTTAATCATCTGCAGCAGGCGCGGCAGCATGACCTTGTCGTGGGGGCCAAACAGCCCCTGAGGGCGCAGGATGGTGAAGTGGGTCTGCGGGTTGGACAGCGCCAGTTGCTGGATCACCTGTTCGCCGGCGGCCTTGCTGCGCGCAAACTCGTTGGCATAGCGTGCCGGCCGGAAATCTTCGGTAATGTTGCGATGGTGATGATAATCGAAATAAATCGCCGGCGAAGAGATATGGACAAACTGCGAAACGCCATAGGCCGCCGCCCATTCGCCCAGGCGACGGGTGGCGCGCACGTTGGCCAGCTCAAACGCCTCTTCGGTACCCCAGGGGGAGGTAAAACTGGAGCAATGCCACAGCACGTCCACCTCGGCCAGCATCGCTTTGGCCTGCGACGAGATCAGGTTGGTGAGATCGGCATGAATGAATTCCGCGCCCATTTTTTCCAGCAAACTGCCCATGGCCTGGTTACGGCCGGTGGCGCGTACTTTTATGCCCTGGCGGCGGAGATATTCAACGGCGTTACGGCCTAACCCACTGGTTGCACCGGTGACCAATACCTTCATAACGAACTCTATTCTCGCCAAAAATCAGAATGCTGAAGGCCGTCAGCGGCACCCCAGCAAATAAGATGCCATTCTTCCGTGATTTCGTGCGCTATGCAATCGGAAAGGGCCTAACCGCAACAGCAAACTGTGCGGTTGATCGACAAATGAACATCCGGCCGTGCCGCGGGTCACGGCCGATTGCGTTCGTGCTCTTCGGCCAGCTTCGCAATACGTCGTGCCATGCCGCGAAAAATGAACAGGTGGGCGGGCATCATGGCGAACCAGTACAGTAACCCGCTGAAACCGGCGGGATGCCACCAGGCGCGGACATCAAGGCTGCGGCGATCGCCGTGATCTTTGATAGTGAAGGTTAAACGCCCCAGGCCGGGCGCTTTCATGCCGAACAAGAGCGCCAGTTGACGTAGCGGCTTGTGGGTGATCACTTTCCAGCCGTCGACCAGATCGCCCACCGCCAGCGTATCGCGCGGCGGGCGGCCATACACCACCCGATTGCCGATCATATCGTCCATGCGGGCGCGGATCTGCCACAGGAGGTTGGCATAGAAATACCCCTCTTTGCCGCCCAATTGCTGCACCACGTGCCACAAGGCCTGGCTGGACGCGTGGGTTTCCAGCGTGCAACCCGCCTGCTTGGGATAGAAACCGTAGCCCGGCCGCCAGCGCGCCCGAGCCTCCGGATCGTAGCCCCAATCGGCGGAGTCGACCACCTCGTTCTCGCGGCGCAGGGTTTCGCGTACCGCCTCATCGAAGGTTTGCAGCGTTTGCGGGATCAGTGCTTGCAACGGTTTGCCGTCGGCGGGCAGATCGTGGTTCAGGCCTTGAATCAGCGCGCTGGCGATGGAAGTGGGCACGGAGGTGATCAGGCTGATAAACCAGACTGAAATAAAGCGCGTGGGCAGGGGAATGGGGATCAGCCAGCGCTTCTTGCCGCTGATCCTGATGAAACGCTCAAACATCGTCTGGTAGCTGATGTATTCCGGCCCGGCGACGTCAAAAATGCGGTTTTCTTCCGCCGGATGCGCCAGCAGGTCGGCCAGATACACCAGCAGGTTTTCCAGCGCCACCGGCGAAGATTTAGAGCGCACCCAGCGCGGCGGTGTCAGCACCGGCAGGTTGTAGACCATATCGCGCATCACTTCGAACGCCGCCGAACCTGGGCCGACGATAATACTGGCGCGCAATTCGGTGACCGGGATGCCGCTTTGGCGCAGGATCTCACCGGTTAGCTTGCGGGCCACCAGGTGCGGTGAACTGTCGCCGGCCGGCTGCAGGGCGCCGAGAAAAATGACCTGTTTGACGCCGGAGCTGCGCAGTGCATCGCGCAGGTTTCCCGCCGCCTGGCGTTCTTTTTCAATAAAGTCATCACCGTCGCCCATACCGTGGATCAGATAATAAAGGGTATCTATATCCCATAACGCGGCGGCCAGGGTTTCCGGGCGATAAACGTCGACATAGTGGCAGTTAACCTGCGGCCAGTTCTGGTCTTGCAACCATTCCAGACGGCGCGCGGCGGCGGTAATGGTATGTCCCTGCTCGATCAGGTGAGGGATCAGGTTCTGGCCAATGTAGCCGCTGGCTCCGAGAACCAATACGCGTTGGGGGGTCATCAGCGCTGCCTTATGCAGTGAAAGTCGGTGACAGAATGCCAAATCTGGCGTTTAAATGCACTTTTTGTGTGGTTATGAGGGAGTTGCATCCGCCAAGAGGCGGGGTCACACTACGCGCCGTTTGCCTGCGATAAGACGGATGATATGAAACTGAATGCTGTTTGTTATGCCCTGTTGGGCCTGGCTTTAATCGCCAGCCTGTTTTTCCTGCATCCGATTGGGATGTGGTGGCTGTTGGCCAACCTGCTGACGTTGCTGGTGTACGGCGCGGATAAGTTTGCTGCGCGCAAGGGTTGGCAACGGGTGCCGGAAAGCACCTTGTTGGTGTTTGGGCTGGTGGGGGGATGGATTGGCGCGATAGTCGCACAGCAGCTGTTTCGCCATAAAACCCAGAAACAGCCGTTCAAAACCTGGTTCATCCTCAGCGTGGTGCTGAACCTGGTGGCGACGTTGGGGATCTGGTACTGGGTTTACGGCCGCTGGATTATCTGAAGGCGGGGCGCAGTGGCGCCCCGTTCGGGTCAGAAGTCAGGCATGCTACCGGAGGAACTCCCGCCATAAATCGACGACTTGCTGCAGATCCTGACGGCTGACGTCGAGATGGGTCAGAATGCGCGTCAGCGGCCCGCTGCTGATCAGCACGCCACGCTCTCGCATCCACGGCCCCAGCTTTGCCGCCAGCTCTGGCGATTGGCGCAGGTACAGCACGTTGGTTTGTGCGCCCGGCTCAGCAATTTCCACGCCCATCCCCTGCAATTGCTGTTCCAGCCATTTGGCGTTGTCGTGGTCATCGCGCAGCCGTTCGACGTTATGCTCCAGCGCATACAAACCCGCTGCCGCCAGAATACCGGCCTGGCGCAGGCCGCCGCCGGTCATTTTGCGCCAGCGCACGGCGCGCTGAATAAAGGCTTCACTGCCGCACAGCAGCGAGCCTACCGGCGCGCCCAGCCCTTTCGACAGGCAGATGGTGAAGGTGTCGCAGTATTGCACAATCTCTTTCAGCGGCAGGTTCAGCGCGACGGCGGCATTGAAGATGCGCGCGCCGTCGATGTGCAGCGCCAATTGATGCTCGCGGGTGAAGCGCCAGGCCTGTTGCAGGTACTCCTGCGGCAGCACGCGGCCGCTGATGGTGTTTTCCAGGCTCAGCAGACGTGTTCTGGCGAAGTGAATGTCATCGGGTTTGATTGCCGCCGCTACCTTGTCCAGCGGCAGGGTGCCGTCCGGGTTCGCCTCAATCGGCTGCGGCTGGATGCTGCCGAGCACCGCCGCGCCGCCGGCCTCGTATTTATAGTTATGCGCCTGCTGGCCGACAATATACTCATCGCCGCGCTGACAATGGCTCAACAGCGCCACCAGGTTGGCCTGGGTGCCGCTCGGCAGAAACAGCGCCGCTTCCTTGCCGGACAGACGAACCGCTTCCGCCTCCAGCGCGTTTACCGTGGGATCATCGCCATAAACGTCGTCGCCCACTTCGGCCTGCGCCATGGCTTGGCGCATGGCGGCGCAGGGGCGGGTCACGGTATCACTGCGTAAATCGATAAGCATACAATTCCTTTATCCCCTTCATCTTTCAAGCCGCAGCGTTGTTAGCTGCACATGCTTACCCCAGTCACTGACTTGAGTCAGCTCCTGGGGATTCACATGTTTGCCGCCTAGCTGCAACTTGAAATCTATTGGGGATAGTTATAGTGATGGGAAAGAGGATACGATTATTAACGTAACCAATTGGTTTTTGCCAGTTCGACCACTTCGTCGCCACGGCCGTTGATAATGGCGCGCAGCATATACAGGCTGAAGCCTTTGGCCTGTTCGAATTTGATCTGCGGCGGCATCGCCAGTTCCTGTTTGGCGGTCACTACGTCCAGCAGTGCCGGGCCGGGGTGCGCCAGCATTTCTTGCAGCGCAGCGTCCAGATCCGAAGCCTTCTCGACGCGAATGCCCTTGATGCCGGCAGCGTTGGCAATCGCCGCAAAATCCGGGTTGTGCAGATCGGTGCCGTCGGTCAGGTAGCCGCCAGCCTTCATTTCCATGGCCACAAAACCCAGCACGCTGTTGTTGAAGATCACAATCTTGACCGGCAATTTCAACTGCGTCAGCGACAGAAAATCCCCCATCAGCATGGTAAATCCGCCGTCGCCGCACAGGGCGAGCACCTGCTTGCCCGGCTCGGTGGCCTGTGCGCCGATGGCCTGCGGCATGGCGTTGGCCATCGAACCGTGGTTGAACGAACCCAGCAGGCGGCGTTTGCCGTTCATTTTCAGGTAGCGTGCAGCCCACACTGTCGGTGTGCCGACGTCGCAAGTGAAGATAGCGTCGTCGTTGGCGTATTGGCTGATCTGCTGCGCCAGATACTGTGGGTGGATCGGTTGATCGTCATTGGCGCTCGCCAGCCCATCGAGATCCTTGCGCGCAGTGCGGTAGTGCTCCAGCGCCTTGTCAAGAAACGCGCGGTCGCTCTTCGGTTCCAGTTGCGGCAGCAGGGCGGTGAGGGTGGTGTGGATATCGCCCACCAGCGCCATGTTGACCGGGCAATGCGCGCCGATGCTGCCGGGGTTGATGTCGATCTGAATGATGTTGGCGTTGGTCGGGTAGAACGCGCGGTACGGGAACTGGGTGCCGAGCAGCACCAGGGTATCGGCATTCATCATCGCGTGGTAGCCGGACGAAAAGCCGATCAACCCGGTCATGCCGACGCTGTACGGGTTGTCCCATTCGATATGCTCTTTGCCGCGCAGTGCGTGCACCACCGGCGCTTGCAGCAGCTCGGCCAGCCTGACCACTTCGTCATGCGAGCCGGCGCAGCCGCTGCCGCACATCAGCGTGATGTTCTTCGCCTGATTCAGTATGGCCGCCAGCTTGTTCAGTTCGCTCATCGGCGGTTGTACCAGCGGCAGTGCCGGGGTATGCCAGACCATGCTGGCGTCTTCCGGCGCCATGCGCAGCGCCACGTCGCCCGGCAGCACGATCACCGACACGCCACGATTTAGGATCGCCTTGCGCATGGCGATTTCCAGCACCTGGGGCAGCTGTTCCGGATTGGAGACCAGTTCACAGTAATGGCTGCATTCACGAAACAGTTCTTGCGGGTGGGTTTCCTGGAAATAACCGCTGCCGATTTCGCTGGAGGGAATATGCGCGGCAATCGCCAATACCGGCACGTGGTTGCGGTGGCAGTCGAACAGGCCGTTGATCAGGTGCAGGTTGCCCGGGCCGCAGGAGCCGGCGCAAACCGCCAACTGGCCGGTGAGCTGAGCTTCTGCGCCGGCGGCAAACGCGGCCACTTCTTCGTGGCGTGTGCCCAGCCATTCGATGGTGCCCATGCGGTGCAGGCTGTCGCTAAGGCCGTTGAGCGAATCGCCGGTGACGCCCCAAATGCGTTTCACGCCAGCCTGCTCCAGCGTTTTGGCGACCAGTGTGGCTACGGTTTGCTTCATAGTTCCCCCAATTATAAAGATACCCGTCATCTTTCACGCCACAGCGTTGTGGGCTGCGACTTGAAATCCAGTGGGTATGAATCGTTAAGTCTTTTTCAGATGGACGTAATAAAACGCACGGAACAGGGGAAAGTGTAGAAGGGGTGTACGGGACGTGCTTGCCGATAAATGCCCCATCGGCGAGATGGGGCAGCAAGCATCAGGCGAGGGTGACGTCGCCCTGCAACTGACAACTGCATGCCAGCACATACCCTTGGGCGATCTCGGCCGGGGTGAGCGTCATGCTGCTGGTGGTGGTGTAGTCACCGTCGAGGATGCGGGTTTTGCACGAACCGCACACCCCGGCGCGGCAGGCGGCGTTGACCGGCAGCGCGTGGGCCTCCATCGCTGCCAGCAGCGTGCTGCCGACCGGTACGCGGAACTCGCGCAGCGGCCGGGCGGCGCGCAGCGTTAGCCCTTCGCCTTGCCCGGAGTCCGTTTCCGCCGGCGTATGGAACTGTTCTTTGTGGAAGCGGGTTGCCGGCACGCCAAGCTGGCGGCAAAGCTGCTCCACCTGCGTCATGTAAGGCGCGGGGCCGCAGGTCATCACCGTACGTTCGACAATATCCGGCGCGGCCTGTCGCAAGGTTTCTAACGTTATCCGCCCGCAGAGGTAGCCCGGCTGAGCATCCTGTTCGGCCATCAGCGTCAGTTGCAGTTGAGGATGCGCGGCGCACAACTCGCGCCATTGTTCGGCAAAAATCGTATCGGCAGGGGTGCGTACGTTAAAGATCACGGCAATATCGCAGGCCGGACGGTTGGCTACCAGCCAGCGGCACATGGAGATAATCGGCGTAACGCCGCAGCCGGCCGCCAGCATCAGGTAACGATCGGCCGGATGCCGTTCGCAACTGAACTCTCCCTGCGCATCGGACAGCCACAGGGTGTTACCGGGTTTGACCTCCTGCGTCAGCCAGCGCGAGCCCGCGCCGTCCGGCAGGCAGCGCACGCTGATGCTGAGAAAACGGCTTTGGCCGGGCGAAGAAGACAGCGTATAGGCGCGCAGCGTTTCTTCGGTATTACGGATGCTGACCAGCGCAAACTGGCCGGCCTGATAAGGGTAAAAAACGTCGCAGATCAGGTTCAGCGTCCAAACGTCGGCAGTTTCTTGCCGGATAGAGTGTACCTGCATGCGATTGGGGCAAAGGGGAGTGGGTTGGGTCATAGAGCACCTCAAAGGCAAAGGGGCCGGCATAGGCGCGGCCCCGAAAAACAACGGCATCAACCGAGCAGGGCTTGCAGGTCCTGCTCAACGGTGGTGATCGGGCGCATGCCGAACTTGTCGTAGAGGATCGCCATCAGGTTGTCGGTCAGGAAGCCCGGTGCGGTCGGGCCGGTGACGATGTTTTTTACCCCCAGCGACAACAGCGTCAGCAGGATGACGATCGCCTTTTGCTCAAACCACGACAGCACCAGGCTGAGAGGCAGTTCGTTGACCGTGCAGCCAAGCGTCTCGGAAAGTTTGACCGCCAGCATGATGGCGGAATAGGCGTCGTTGCATTGGCCGACATCCAGCAGGCGTGGCAGGCCTTCCAGCGTGCCGAAGTCCAGTTTGTTGAAGCGGTATTTCCCGCAGGCCAGCGTCATGATCAGGCAATCTTGCGGCACGCTGCGGGCGAAGTCGGTGAAATAACTGCGCTCATCGCGGCTGCCGTCACAACCGCCGACCAGGAACACGTGGCGCAGTTTCTTCTGCGCCACCAGATCGATCACCGTATCGGCGGCGTTGAGCAGCGTCTGGCGGCCAAAGCCGACGGTGATCATATGTTCGATCTCGGTATAAGGGAAACCGCTCATGCCCTGCGCCTGGGCGATCACGCGGGTGAAGTCTTCCCCTTCCAGATGGTTAACGCCCGGCCAGCCAACGATGCTGCGTGTCCAGATGCGATCGCCGTAGTTGCCGACGTTCGGATCGATAATGCAGTTGGAGGTCATCAGGATGGGGCCGGGGAATTTGGCGAACTCGATTTGCTGGTTCTGCCAGCCGCTGCCGTAATTGCCGACCAGATGTTTGAATTTTTTCAGTTCCGGGTAGCCGTGCGCCGGCAGCATTTCACCGTGGGTATAGACATTAACGCCCTGACCCTCGGTTTGCTCCAGCAGCATGCGCAGATCTTTCAGATCGTGGCCGGAGATCAGAATCGCCTTGCCCGCTACCGGGCGTACATTCACCGCACTGGGGATCGGATCGCCATAGGCCTGGGTTTCACCGTGATCGAGGATCGCCATCACGTTGAAGTTCATTTTGCCGATACCCATGGCGTTGTTCAGCAGGGTATCCACGTCGCGCGGCTGGGTGCCGAGCCAGGCCATAAAGGCGTGGTAATCGGCATAGATTTGGTCGTCGAACTGGCCCAGCACGTGGGCGTGTTCCATATAGGCCGCCGCTCCTTTCAGGCCGTACAGGCACAGCATGCGCAGGCCGTGAATGTCATCGCCCACCTCGGCCTTGTCGGTGTTGAGGGCGAACTGCGTCGCCTGCTGCAACAGCGTCGGCATGTCGTCGCCGTCGAGTTGCAGACTGGCCAGCGGATGATCGACGTGTGCGCCGGCATCCAGCAGCCGGCAGCGCGTGGCCAGCGAGTCACGCAGGAGGAGGGTTTCCCGCGCGTAGCCGACAATGCGATCAGAGTCGAAGTTAACGTTGGTCAGAGTGGAGAAGAAGGCGCGGGGAGCAAAGCTGTCGATCTCGTGATCGATAATCCCGAGCGAGCGAGCCAGCAGAGCCCAGGCGGACAGCCCTTGTAACGCCGCTACCAAAAGATCCTGCAGATCTGAGGTTTCCGCCGTTTTACCGCACATGCCCTGAGCATACGAGCAGCCGTTGCCTGCCGGAGTACGGATGGTTTGTTCACATTGCACACAGAACATAATCGCTTCCTTTTTTAAAGTTGCATTTATAATGCTTGTTTATGAGCATAGATCGGCAACCGAGGCTTAAAAAGGCTTTTGTGGTACTACTGTGGGCAAGTTTGATTTAGCGCAATTTTACCCTGCGGATGGGAATTATTACGCTTTACGGGGGCATAGCCCCCGGAAGAAATCACGAGAACAGGGCGATCAGTACCGGCGCCAACAGGCTCAGCAGGAACCCGTGCACGATGGCGGGCGGCACCATTTCCAATCCGCCGCTGCGCTGTAACACCGGCAGGGTAAAGTCCATCGAGGTGGCGCCGCACAGGCCCAGCGCCGAGGAACGGCTGCGGCGTACCAGGGTCGGGATCAGCATAATTGCCACCAACTCGCGCGCCAGATCGTTAAAGAAGGCCGCGCTGCCCAGTACCGGACCATAAGCGTCGGTGATCAGAATACCGGAAAGCGAATACCAGCCGAAACCGGAAGCCATCGCCAGCCCGGCTTTGATCGGCAGCCCCAGCAGCTGTGCCGCCAGCGCGCCGCCGGCCAGTGCGCTGATCGTCACCACCACCGCCACCATCATGCCGCGCCGGTTAATCACGATTTGACGCAGCGTCATGCCGCTGTTGCGCAGTTGAATACCCACCAGCAGCAGCAGGAAAATCAACGCATATTCACTGCCCTTTCCGGCAAACTGCAGCCACTGCCACTGTGTCAGACCGAGCAGGAAACCGCCGAGCACCACGCCGCACAGTTTGAATGATTCCAGCGCCATATGCAGGCGCGAAGGCAGCCGTTCCTGTTTATGGCTGTTGCGCCAGGGCATTTTGCGTTCCAGCAGCGTCAGCATCAGCAAGCTGGCGGCCAAGATGCACAGGAAAAACACCGTGGCGTACTGGAATATCAGCAACAGGTTGCTGCTCAAATCCTCCAGAAATGCCAGGCTGATACCCATAAAAAACAGGATCACGTAAACCATCCAGCTCAGCAGACGGTTGATGGCCTGGAGTAACGTTCGGCTGCGCAAGGGGATGAGATAACCGGCAATCAGCGGTAACAGAATAATCAACAGTCCTGAATACATGGTGAAGCTTACGTCCTTTGTTCTGGGGGCGGTGCGCGGATGACCGACGAGGCCCACACGCTAACCAAAACGATGGCCGGAGTAAAGCGGCAGATTTGATGCAGTCTGCTTGACCTGCAAGGGGTTTTTTGACCATGCTCTGGAAAGGTCACCTTCATTGAGGACGGTGACGGCACGCACGGGAGGCGGCAGATGTTCTTAGAGCGTATCGAGATTGTAGGTTTCCGCGGCATTAATCGGCTGTCCCTGATGCTGGACGACAACACGCTGCTGCTCGGCGAAAACGCCTGGGGTAAATCCAGCCTGCTTGACGCGCTGACCCTGCTGCTGGCGCCGGAGCAACAGCTCTACCGTTTTGAAGTGCACGACTTCCATTTTCCTCCCGGCGAAGAGGCGGCCAAAGACCGGCATTTGCAGGTGGTGTTTACCTTTTGCGAGAAAGACCTCGGGCACGCTCATCTCCCGCGGTATCGCCACCTGTCGCCGCTGTGGGTCAAGGGCGATGATAATCTGAACCGTATTTATTACCGTTGCGAAGGCGAACTGGCCGATGACGATACGGTGTGCACCTGGCGCAGTTTTTTGGACGCCGAGGGCAATGCGATACAACTGCATCACATTGAACAGCTGGCGCACGCCATTATCCGTATTCACCCGGTATTGCGTTTGCGCGATGCGCGTTTTATTCGCCGCCTGCGGCCCAGCACGCTCAATGACGAGCACCCTGCGGATAATCAGGCGCTGGCCCAGCAGTTGGATCAGCTGACGCGTGAACTGGTGCGCAATCCGCAAAAGTTGACTAACGCCGAGCTGCGTCAGGGGCTGGCGGCGATGCAGCAACTGTTGGAACACTACTTCGCTGAGCAGGGATCGCAGGTGGCGCGCCCGCGCAGGCACCGGTTGGATCAAGATCAGGATCAGCAGGCGTGGCGTTCGCTGGACAGCATCAACCGTATGGTCGCTGAGCCGAACAGCCGCAGCATGCGGCTGATTTTGCTGGGCATGTTTTCTACGCTGCTGCAGGCCAAGGGCAACGTCAAGTTGGATCCGCACGCCCGGCCGTTGCTGTTGGTGGAAGACCCGGAAACCCGGCTGCACCCGATCATGCTGTCGGTGGCCTGGGGGCTGCTAAACCAGCTGCCGCTGCAGCGCATCACCACCACCAATTCCAGTGAGCTGGTGTCGCTGGTTCCGGTGGAACACGTTTGCCGGCTGGTGCGCGAGTCGGGACGGGTTGCCACCTATCGTCTTGGGCCACGCGGGTTGGGGCCGGAGGATGGGCGGCGGATTGCTTTTCATATTCGCTTTAACCGGCCGTCATCGCTGTTTGCCCGCTGTTGGCTGTTAGTGGAAGGCGAGACAGAGGTTTGGCTGCTGAGCGAACTGGCGCGCCAGTGCGGCTATCACTTTGAGGCGGAAGGGGTGCGGGTGATTGAATTCGCTCAGTGCGGCCTGAAGCCGTTGCTGAGGTTTGCTCGCCGCATGGGCATTGAATGGCATGCGCTGGTGGACGGCGACGAGGCCGGGAAGAAATACGCCAACACCGTGCGCAGTTTGCTGGATAACCACGGCGACAGCGAGCGTGACCGCCTGACCGCGCTGCCGGCGCCGGATATGGAGCACTTTATGTTCCGCGAGGGGTTCAGCCCGGTTTATCACCGCGTAGCCTCTGTGCCGATCAATGCTCAGATGCCGATACGCAAGGTGATCCTGAAGGCGGTGCATCACTCTTCGAAACCCGATTTGGCTATCGAAGTGGCGATGCAGGCCGGCGAGTGGGGCACCGATTCCGTGCCGCCACTGCTGAAGAAAATGTTCTCGCGTGTGATCTGGCTGGCGCGCGGTCGGGCGGATTAGGCGCCCGGCAGTCTTATCGGGTACTGAAATGTTCAGCCATTCCCTGCTCCAGTTCATCCAGCAATTGATAACGACGGCGGTATTCCGCCCGTTTCTTGCTGACCACCTCATCGATCGGTTTACGCGTGATGCGCTCCGGCAGCAGGAAGTAGCCGCTGTCGAGCATCTTGCCGCCCATTGAACTCCAGAACTGATCGTAATCGGCGTGCAGTTGATCTTTCTTTTTACTGTGATAACGCCAATTCTGATAGATATGGGTGGTATTGCCAACCGCCACTATTTGCCGGATGCCCAGATGGTGAGCCAGCGTGCAGATGCCTTCCAGCGCCAGCCGTTTCGGAAACAGCCCGTGACATTCTTTGGTGGCGTGCTGGATTTCCGCGTGCGGCACCTGGTGGTTGGCTCCCTGCAAGCCGCCGATGAACAGCGTTGGCTGTTGCTGATAGTGCATCAGCACAAAGGTGATTTCCGCCAGCATAATGCCGCTGGCGTTACGCAGCAGCAGGGTGGCTTCCCCTTCTTTGTTCAAATGATCGATGGCCGACAGTTCCAGCGAAACCGATTCGCCGCTTTTGCCGCTGGCGGTGGCCAGCACAAAGGGGTTCTTCAGATGACCGATACGCATTTTCAGCGGCATGCGCTGCGCGCTGAGAGCGTAGTGATCGCGCAGAGCGAACAGGCACTCGATCTTGTTCATGTTTGCCGCCAGATAGGGGCGATGCAGCTTGCAGGGCAGATTGGGCTGTGCACTCAGAATTTCATCCCGCAGAGGATTGGACGCCAGCGTGTTCAGCAGGGCGCCGGTAGTGCGCCAGCAAAACAGCGAGCGGCTGATAAATTTCAGGCGGAATGAGGTTTTTTTCCAGGCATTACTCGGCGCCATATCGCCATTAATCAGCGCCGTCATCAGTTGCCAACCGTTAAGCGGGCGTGCAGATACGAGTGGATAGCTGAGCTGAGACATGATGAAATCCTTGGCAGTGTCGAATAGCGCTATTTCAGCAAGCTTTCGCTAAACGGGAGTTCAATGCCTAACTGTAACCAAGGGTGTCTCCACATTGTGTTGAGCTAAGGTTTAGTTACACCCTATTGCTGTACACGGCGATTTTGCCCCGTTTCCGCCTGAAATTACCTTCTTGCGAAGAGCTGTCTCGTGCTAAAACGAGCGGCCAGGTTGCTTTCCCCAAATCATTCTCTGCCGCAACGTTTATCGGATGTTTTTGAGTTTAAGTAGTTGGAGATGCCGGGGATAATTTCATCTATTGCGGCCAGTTTCCTCCATGGTTTGCTCTTAATTCTGACTTAATGCGTACAAAGACCTGGAAGGTTATAATCCCGTTCAACTTATTATGGGCATGATGAATCACGGATTTAAACCGGATGAGATGCCGGGTAAACCGCCTGGGTTATTTGAAGTAAGTGATAAAAAACAAAAGGATGATGGTGTTAATGATGTTTAAAGGACATAAGCGACGCTGGGGCATCGCACTGATCGTCGTGGCGGCGATCGCCGCGCTGGCGATCTGGCATTTCAGCCGCCCGGCGCCAACCCAGTTTAAAACGGTGAAGGTGGCCAAGCGCGACCTGCAGCAAAATGTGTTGGCGACCGGCCAGCTTGACGCGGTGCGCAAGGTTGACGTTGGTGCGCAGGTCAGCGGGCAGTTGGAAAGTCTGTATGTTGAGATTGGCGACAAGGTGAAAAAAGGCCAGTTGCTTGGTGTAATCGATCCGCAGCAGGCACAAAACAGTATCCGCGAGGGTGAGGCGACGCTGCGTGAATTGCACGCTCAGCTGCAACAGGCCCAGGCCGAACAACAACTGGCGGCGGTGACGCTGCAGCGCAATCAGGCACTGGCGAAGTTGCAAGCGGTATCGCGCCAGGATCTGGATCAGGCGGCGACGCAACTGGCGGTGAAGAAGGCGCAGGTCGGCACCATCAATGCGCAGATTGCCCGCAATCAGGCCAGCCTGGACACCGCTAAAATCAATCTGGCATTTACCCGTATTGAAGCACCGATGGACGGCGATGTGGTGCAGATCACCACGCTGCAAGGCCAGACGGTGATCGCCGCGCAGCAGGCACCGAACATTCTGACGTTGGCGGATCTCAGCACCATGCTGGTGAAAGCGCAGGTCTCGGAAGCGGATGTTATCAGCCTCAAACCGGGTCAGAAGGCCTGGTTTACCGTGTTGGGCGATCCTAACCGGCGTTTTGACGGTGTGCTGAAAGACATTCAGCCGACGCCGGAAAAGGTTAACAACGCCATCTTTTACTATGCGCGTTTCGAAGTGCCGAACCCTGAAGGCCTGCTGCGTCTGCAGATGACGGCGCAGGTGCATATTCAACTGGCCGGCGTCAGCCAGGCGCAGGTCATTCCTCTGGCGGCGCTGGGCGACCAAATCGCCGATAACCGTTACCACGTTGCGGTATTGAAACAGGGCAAGGAAGAGAAACGCGAGGTGACCATAGGTCTGCGTAATAATATTGACGTACAAATTACGAACGGCTTGAGCATCGGGGATGACGTTATTGTCAGCCGCGGCGGCTCGGAGGCCAACTGATGGCGGCGTTGTTACAACTGAGCGGTATCCGTCGCAGTTATCAGTCGGGCGATCAGACGGTGGATGTGTTGAAAGACGTGAGCCTGAGCATCGACGCCGGTGAAATGGTGGCAATCATGGGTGCTTCCGGTTCTGGCAAGTCTACGCTGATGAACATTCTCGGCTGTCTGGATAAGCCCAGCGCCGGCGTGTACCGGGTGGCAGGCCAGGATGTGGCGACGCTGGATGGCGATGCCTTGGCCCGGCTACGGCGCGAGCATTTTGGTTTTATCTTCCAGCGATACCATTTGCTGCCTCATCTGAGCGCGGCGCATAACGTCGAGGTGCCGGCGGTCTACGCCGGGCTGGGCAAGACAGCGCGGCGGGAACGGGCGGTAGCGCTGCTGCAGCGCCTTGGGTTGAGTGAACGCGTGAGCTACCGGCCGAGCCAGCTTTCCGGCGGTCAGCAGCAGCGCGTCAGTATCGCCCGCGCGCTGATGAACGGCGGCCAGGTGATCCTGGCGGATGAGCCGACCGGTGCCCTCGACAGTCATTCCGGTGAAGAGGTGATGACTATCCTCAAGCAACTGCGTGAGCAGGGGCATACGGTGATCATCGTGACTCACGATCCGGCTGTCGCTCGGCAGGCCGAGCGGATCATTGAAATCCGCGACGGCGAGATCATTGCCGACTCACGCCCGGAGCAGCAGGGCAATCCGAATGCCAAACCGCTGGAACTGGTCGCGCCGGCACCGTCGTGGCAGCAGATGGCCGGCCGCTTCCGCGAGGCGCTGGTGATGGCGTGGCGGGCGATGGCGGCGAATAAAATGCGCACTGCGCTCACCATGTTGGGCATTATTATCGGTATCGCTTCGGTGGTCTCGATCCTGGTGATCGGCGACGCCGCCAAGCAGATGGTGTTGGCGGATATCAAATCCATCGGCACCAATACGGTGGATATTTACCCCGGCAAAGACTTTGGCGACGACGATCCCACCTTTCGTCAGTCGTTGAAATATGATGATCTTGATGCGTTGCGTGAGCAGCCTTATATCAGCGCACTGTCACCGACCATCGCCAGCAGCATGCGACTGCGGTTGGGCAACGTCGATGTGGCGGCCAATGTGACCGGGGTCAGCGAGCAGTTTTTCCGCGTCTACGGCATGACCTTCACCCAAGGGGCCGGTATTGATCCGTTCCAGGTGCAATCGCAGTCGCAAACGGTGGTTATCGACGCCAACACCCAGCGCCGGCTGTTCCCGCATCAGAAGAACGTGGTGGGTGAGGTGATTTTGGTGGGTAACATGCCGGCAACGGTGGTCGGGGTGGCAAAGGAGAAGCAGTCGATGTTCGGCAGCAGCAAGACGCTGAACGTTTGGGTTCCCTACAGCACCATGGCCAACCGGCTGATGGGCAATGCCTATTTTGATTCGATCACTGTGCGTATCCGTGACGATTACAATAGCCAGGAAGCGGAGCAGCAGTTGACGCGTTTGCTGACGCTGCGTCATGGCAAGAAAGACTTCTTCACCTATAACATGGACAGCCTGGTGCAGACCGCGGAGAAAACCACACGCACGCTGCAGCTGTTCCTGACGCTGGTGGCGGTGATTTCATTGGTGGTCGGCGGGATCGGCGTGATGAATATCATGCTGGTGTCGGTAACGGAGCGTACGCGTGAGATTGGCATCCGTATGGCGGTGGGCGCCCGTTCCGGCGACGTATTGCAGCAGTTCTTGATCGAAGCGGTGCTGGTGTGCCTGGTTGGCGGTGCCCTGGGGATTACACTGTCCTTCGCCATCGGGTTGCTGGTGCAACTGGTGCTGCCAGGTTGGCAGATTAACTTCCCGCCGGCGGCGTTGTTGAGCGCGTTTTTGTGCTCTACCGGTATTGGCGTGGTGTTCGGTTATCTGCCTGCACGCAGTGCTGCCCGGCTTAACCCGATCGATGCACTGGCGCGCGAGTAATAACCTATCTCCGTGGTATTTGGCGCTGCGGCGTGATTAGCGGCAACTTGACATTCATAGCGTATAATAAAAAATGCCAGTCATACGGCGGCTGGCATTTTTAGCGGGTTGCTTTAGGCTGGCTCTGCAACAGCGTTTAGGCCAGTGCCTCGCTTTCCAGCGGCACAATAAGACTCGCATGGTTCCCTTTTGGCCCTTGGTGCACGTCAAAACTGACCTGTTGGCCGGCTTTTAGTGTCCTGTACCCATCCATTTTAATCGTTGAATAATGGGCGAATATGTCTTCGCCGCCGCCTTCAGGACAGATAAACCCAAACCCTTTGGCGTTGTTGAACCATTTAACAGTACCCGTCTCCATGCTTTTACATCCCTCGCAACGCTATTTTAGGTGAGATGAATAACTGAATTCGCACCCGCCAAAGGCAGGTAGCAGATGAGCACGGGGCGGTTAAAAGACCACCAGCTCACGAATTTACACTCTAGAGCAAATGATCATCACGTCAAGGGATCGGCTTTTGTCCGCAGGAAGCAGTTCATCAAAGTTTGAAGCAGTTAACGCTATTGACATTGTTTGGTAACAATTTGTCAGAGATTTTTGCGCACGTTCCAGTACGGCGAGATGATGACGAAGATGATAAAATAGTAGTGATACCCCACTTTGAATAACCGGAACCTGTCCCCATATCAGAGGACAGAGCAGAGAAGATGAGCAGCAATGGGCAATAACAACGATTGGCTAAATTTTGAACACTTGGCCGAAGAAAAACAAATCGATGCGGTAAAACCGCCGTCTATGTATAAAGTTATACTTAACAACGACGATTACACACCGATGGAATTTGTGATTGACGTTCTGCAAAAGTTCTTTTCTTATGATATTGAACGTGCAACGCAACTGATGCTCACGGTCCACTATCAAGGCAAGGCGATCTGCGGTGTTTTTACCGCCGAGGTGGCGGAAACCAAGGTCGTACATGTGAACCGTTATGCAAGGGAGAACGAGCATCCGTTGCTCTGTACGCTGGAAAAAGCCTAGATTTTGGCAACTATTGGGGAGGTGCTTATGCTCAATCAAGAACTGGAACTCAGTCTCAACATGGCTTTCGCCAGAGCGCGTGAGCACAGACACGAGTTTATGACCGTGGAGCACCTGTTGCTGGCGTTACTCAGCAACCCTGCCGCGCGAGAGGCGCTTGAGGCATGTACGGTAGACCTGGCCGCTTTGCGCCAGGAGCTGGAAGCCTTTATCGAACAAACCACGCCGACGTTGCCTGCCAGCGAAGAAGAGCGCGACACTCAGCCGACGCTAAGCTTCCAGCGCGTGCTGCAGCGTGCCGTATTCCATGTGCAATCTTCCGGCCGCAGCGAAGTCAGCGGTGCCAACGTGCTGGTGGCGATTTTCAGCGAGCAGGAGTCGCAGGCGGCTTATCTGCTGCGCAAACACGACGTCAGCCGTCTTGACGTAGTGAATTTCATTTCACATGGCACACGTAAAGACGAGCCGGGCCAAGCGCCAAATGCGGAAAACCCGGTGAACGAAGAGCAGTCCGGAGGGGAAGACCGTATGGAAAACTTCACCACCAACCTCAACCAGTTGGCCCGTGTGGGCGGAATCGATCCCCTGATTGGCCGCGACCCAGAGCTGGAGCGCGCTATTCAGGTGCTGTGCCGCCGTCGTAAAAACAACCCGCTGTTGGTCGGCGAGTCCGGCGTGGGTAAAACCGCCATTGCCGAAGGGCTGGCCTGGCGTATCGTGCAAGGCGACGTCCCTGAAGTGATGGCGGATTGCACGCTGTATTCCCTGGACATCGGTTCGCTGCTGGCCGGTACCAAATACCGCGGCGATTTCGAAAAACGTTTCAAGGCGTTGCTGAAACAGCTGGAGCAGGACAAGAGCAGCATCCTGTTTATCGATGAGATCCACACCATCATCGGGGCCGGTGCGGCTTCCGGTGGGCAGGTGGATGCGGCCAACCTGATCAAACCGCTGCTCTCCAGCGGCAAGATCCGGGTGATTGGCTCCACCACCTATCAGGAATTCAGCAACATTTTCGAAAAAGACCGTGCGTTGGCCCGTCGCTTCCAGAAAATCGACATTACCGAGCCGACGCCGGAAGAGACCATTCAGATTATCAACGGCCTGAAAACCAAGTACGAAGCGCACCATGACGTGCGTTATACCGCCAAGGCGGTGCGTGCGGCCGTTGAACTGTCGGTGAAGTACATCAACGATCGTCACCTGCCGGACAAGGCTATCGACGTGATCGACGAGGCGGGCGCTCGCAGCCGGCTGATGCCGATCAGCAAACGCAAGAAAACCGTCAACGTTGCGGACATTGAGTCCGTGGTTGCGCGCATTGCGCGTATCCCGGAAAAAACCGTGTCGGCAAGCGATCGCGATGTGCTGAGAAGCCTGGGCGACCGTCTGAAAATGCTGGTGTTCGGTCAGGATCAGGCGATCGAAGCCTTGACCGAAGCAATCAAAATGAGCCGTGCGGGCCTGGGCCACGATCGCAAACCTGTCGGTTCCTTCCTGTTTGCCGGGCCAACCGGCGTCGGGAAAACCGAGGTGACGGTGCAGTTGGCGAAGGCGATGGATATCAAGCTGCTGCGTTTTGACATGTCCGAATATATGGAACGCCATACCGTCAGCCGCCTGATTGGCGCGCCTCCGGGCTACGTCGGTTACGATCAGGGCGGGCTGCTGACCGATGCGGTGCTTAAACATCCGCACTCGGTGGTGTTGCTGGATGAAATCGAGAAGGCGCACCCGGATGTGTTCAATTTGCTGCTGCAAGTCATGGACAACGGCACCCTGACCGATAACAACGGCCGTAAGGCGGACTTCCGCAACGTGATCCTGGTGATGACTACCAACGCCGGGGTACGTGAAACAGAACGCAAATCGATCGGTCTGGTTCAGCAGGACAACAGCACCGATGCGATGGAAGAGATCAAAAAAGTGTTCACGCCGGAGTTCCGTAACCGTCTGGACAACATTCTTTGGTTCAATCATCTGTCGACCACGGTGATCCAGCAGGTTGTCGATAAGTTTATTGTCGAACTGCAGGCACAGCTGGATGCGAAGGGCGTGTCGCTGGAAGTGAGCGACGAAGCGCGTGATTGGTTGTCGGTGAAAGGCTATGACCGTGCGATGGGCGCTCGCCCAATGGCGCGGGTGATGCAGGAAAACCTGAAGAAGCCGCTGGCCAACGAACTGCTGTTCGGCTCACTGGTGGACGGTGGCTCGGTGAAGGTTGAGCTGGACAAAGACAACCAGAAACTGACTTACCACTTCCTCAGCGCTCAGAAACGCAAAGCGGATGAAGGTGCGGTGCACTAAAGGCCGGCCAGATGCAGATAATGAAAAAGCGATGCTTCGGCATCGCTTTTTTTATGGGTGAAAATCTGTCATCACCACTACAAAAATGACTGAGCCCTCTCGGTTTACCTGCGCTCTTGCAACTCGATGTTGAACGTTGCTACGGGGGTAAACGGAAAGGGCTCCGGAGGGGTTACATCCTCGGTGCCGCCATCGGCTGGCGACGAGTGAGCCGATTAACGGCTACGGAAGACAATGCGGCCTTTGCTCAGGTCGTACGGGGTCAGCTCTACAGTGACTTTGTCGCCCGTCAGGATGCGGATGTAGTTTTTACGCATTTTACCGGAGATATGTGCGGTTACCACGTGCCCGTTTTCCAATTCAACGCGGAACATGGTGTTCGGCAGCGTATCAAGAACGGTGCCCTGCATTTCAATATTGTCTTCTTTGGCCATCGAATCCTCTAGGTCTAACTACCTTAGTTTTTAACCGGCAAGATAATGCCGAAAAACCCACATTATGTAAAGACGTGTCGGTGAACATTGCACCGTTTCCGCAAAATTAGTTTGTTGGGGAGGGTGGTTCAGCCTGCTGTGGGGGTAAGACTTGCGCTGCCCAGCATTCCGGTGCTAACGGCTTGCGCTGGAGATTACTGAGCTGCTGTAAAAATTGGCGGCGGGGGATTTCTCTCGCTCCCAGCGTGGCAGTGTGAGCGTTAAGCACCTGACAGTCAATCAATTCTCCGCCATAAGCGGCAAAATGCCGACAAAAAGCCAATAGCGCGCACTTGGAGGCGTTGGTGGTGCGACTAAACATCGATTCGCCGCAGAACAGCGCGCCCTGCGCCACGCCGTACATGCCGCCTACCAGCTCTTTACCCTGCCATACCTCGACTGAATGAGCGAGGCCGAGGCGGTGCAGATGCAGATAGGCGCGCTGCACCTCCAGGCCTATCCAGGTGCCCTCATGCGGCCGATCGGCGCAGGCGGCAATCACCGCTGCAAAGTCGTGATTTAGCGTAATGCGAAACGGATTGCCGCTCAGAAAGCGTTTCAGGCTGCGGCTGATATGGTATTGCGCCGGGAATAACACTGCACGTGGGTCAGGTGACCACCACAGAATGGCTTCCCCCGGCGAGAACCAGGGGAAGATACCGCGCTCATAGGCGGCCAGCAAACGCGGCGCCGTCAGGTCGCCGCCAATGGCCAGCAGGCCGTTAGGATCGCGCAGTGCGCCCTCTGGCGAGGGAAACGCGAGTGACTGCGGTGACAGCTTAACAATACGCATAAAAGGTCTCAGCGTCCTCTACAGGCCATTTTCAAGCGGTATCCCGCTGATGCGCTGGCGGAAACGGGCATAACGTCCTTGCCGGCGCATCAGGGTAAGGTGGTCGCCCTGTTCGACAATCCGGCCGCCGTCCATTACGCAGATGCGGTCAAGATGCTCGAGCCCATACAGGCGGTGAGTCACCAGGATCAGCGTTTTACCCTGGCAGTGCCGGCGCAACAGCGCCAGGATCTGCTGCTCGGTTTCGGCATCCAGACCCTCGGTCGGTTCGTCGAGCAACAGTAGAGGCGCCTGATGCAACAACGCGCGAGCGATACCCAGGCGACGTTGTTCACCGCCGGAAAGCTGGCGGCCGCCATCCCCCAGCCAGGCGTTTAGCCCTTCGTTTTCCAACAACTTTTCCAGCCCGACCTGGCACAGTACGTTGCGTAACTGTTCATCGGCCGCCTTTGGGGCGGCGATGCGCAGGTTTTCCCGCAGCGTGTTGCTGAAAATATGCACCCGCTGGCTGACGACGGTGGTCATCTGGCGCAGCGTAGTTTCATCATAGGCGCTGAACGGCTGGCCGTTGAGCAGCATGCTGCCGCTATCGGCGTTCCAGGCACGGGTTAACAACTGCAACAGGGTCGATTTGCCGCAGCCTGTGCGCCCGAGCAGCGCAATGTGTTCGCCGGCGGCAATCTCCAGCGTGACGTTTTGCAATACCGGCAGAGGTTGGCCGGGATAGGTAAAGGTGAGCTGTTGCAGGCTTAACGCGGCGCCGTTCCCGGCCGCCGGACCGCTGGCCGGGAAGGTGACCTCCGGCTGCCGATCGATAACCTGCTTCACCCGTGTGGCGGAAGCGATGACCTGGCCGAGATGCTGGAAGGCACCGGCGACCGGCATCAGCGCTTCAAACGAGGCCAGTGCGGCAAACACGAACAGCGCAATCAGCGCGCCGGGTTGGGTATCGCCACCGATGCCGCCGGCGGTGAGCCACAGCAACAGCGTCACCGTCAGGCCGCTGGCCAGGATCATTACCCCCTGCGCGATCCCCCCCAGCGAAGCCTGTTGCCATTGGCGGCGCTGCCAGTGCCGTTCAGTGGCATCCAGACTGGCGCGGAAATCGTTGACTGCGCCGAACACCACCAGTTCGGCCTGGCCCTGCAGCCAGGCGGTCAGATCGGTGCGGTACTGGCTGCGCAGGGCGGTCAGTTGGCCGCCAATCGGCTTGCCGGCGCGGTAGAATACCGGCGGCACCAGCAACAGCAGCAGCAACAAAATTCCGCCCAGCGTCAGGGCCAGCGAGCTGTCCAGCCAACTGAGGCCGTAGGTGACCACCAGGATCACCACCGCGGCGCTGACTAACGGCGAGATCACCCGCAGATACAGATGGTCCAGCGTATCGACGTCCGCCACCAGCCGGTTAAGCAGATCGGCCTGCCGGAAACGGGCAATGCCGCCCGGTGACAGCGGCAGGATCTTTTTAAAGGTAAATACCCGCAGATGAGAAAGAACGCGGAAGGTGGCGTCGTGGCTGACCACTCGCTCGGCGTAACGCCCGGCGGTACGGAAGATGGCTGCACCGCGTACGCCGGCAGCCGGCAACATGTAGTTGAAGGTAAACAGGCCCGCCAGCCCGGCGAGCGCCGATGCGGCGAGGAACCAGCCGGAAAGCGCCAGCAGGCCGATACTGGCCAGCAGCGTGACGATGGCCAGAAGGATGCCCAGGCAGATCAGCAGGCTGTGACGACGGTATAGCGCCAGGAACGGCAGCAAAACGCGCATGATTATAGCTCCCCGCTGCGGTGTGCGATCAGATTGGCGAACAACCCCGGTTGGGCGCTCAGCGTGGCGTAATCGCCTTGCTGCACGATCCGCCCGCCTTCCATGACCCAGATCTGGTCGTAATCTTCGGTATCTTCCAACTGGTGTGTGACCAGCAGGGTGGTTTGCTGATGCGAGGCTGCGTTGAGCGCCTGCATGACTCGTCGCTCGCTGTGAGCGTCGAGGCTGGCGGCAGGCTCATCCAGCAACAGTAAACGGCGTGGGCTGATGAGCGCCCGGGCTACCGCCACGCGTTGTGCCTGGCCGACGGACAGCCGTGCGGCGCTATCGCCGACCTCAGTGTCCAGACCCAACGGCAAATGCGGCAAGATCTCGCTGACGTAAGCCTGCTCCACCGCCTGTTGCAATTGGGCTTCACTCGCCTGCGGGTGGCCCAGCAGAATATTTGCCCGTAACGTTTGCGCCGGCAGGTGCGGGTTTTGTCCCACCCAGCCGAGCTGCCGACGCCAGCCTTCTGCCGACAGCTCACACAGCTCGGTGCCGTTGACCGTCAGTGAACCGCGGTAAGGCAGGAAGCCGAGCAGCAGATTCAGCAGGGAACTTTTGCCGGCGCCGCTCAACCCGACCAGAGCAATGCGCTGGTGTGCGGGCAGGGTGAAACTCAGAGGGCCGGCCAGCAGCACGCCGTTTGGCGACAAAATTTCCAGATCCTGCGCTTTTAGCTCCAGCGGTGCGTCGGTGTTCAGCACCAGCGTGCTACTGCCCCTTTGCTCGCCTTCGGCGCCGAGGAAGGTTTCCAACGCTTCTGCGGCGCCCACGGCCTGTGCTTTGGCATGATAGAAAGCGCCCAGATCGCGCAGCGGCTGGAAAAACTCCGGTGCCAGAATCAGTACCAGGAAGCCGGCAAACAGCGTAACGCCGGTGCCGTAACTGCCGAAATTCAGCTCGCCAAGGAAGGAGAAGCCAAAATAGACCGCCACCACGGCGATGGAGATAGAGGCAAAGAACTCCAGCACCGCCGATGACAGGAACGCCAGGCGCAGCACTTCCATGGTGCGGCTGCGGAAATCCTCGGACGACTTGGCGATCTGCGCGGTTTCCGCCTCAGCCCGGTTAAACAGGCGCAGCGTATCCAACCCGCGCAGGCGATCGAGGAAATTGCCGCTCAGCCGCGCCAACGCCACAAAGTTGCGTCGGTTGGCGTCGGCGGCGCCCATGCCGACCAGCGCCATAAACAGCGGGATCAGCGGGGCAGTCGTCAACAGAATCAGGCCGGCGGCCCAGTTGATCGGAAATACGGTTATCAGGATCAGCAACGGGATAAACACTGCCAGATACATCTGCGGCAGATAGCGGGAGTAATAATCCTGCATGTCTTCGATCTGCTCAACGATGATGCTGGCCCAACTGCCTGCCGGTTTACCCTGGATCCAGGCGGGGCCGAGCTGCTGAAGTTTATCCAGCACCTGCTGGCGCATACGCTGGCGGACCACCTGGCCGCAGATAAAACCAACGCGTTCACGCAGCCAGCTCAACAACGCGCGCAGCGCGAAGGTGGCGGCCAACCAGATAAACGAGGGGATCAACTGTTCGCGCGGGGCGTGTTCGATAATCAGGGCGTGGAGCAGGGCGGCTAAAAGCCATGCCTGCACGACAATCAGAATGCCGCTTATCAGCCCCAGCAGCATGGAAAGGCGCAGCCAACGCTGCGCCAACGTGCTCTGAGTTTTGAGCCAACGGGTTAACTGTTGCTGTCTGGTTTTTTTCATCAGATATGAGTCTGCGTCGCCGGTGCCTGTTGTTACAAGCAAGGTTAACGTACTGTTAAAAAAAGTGTTTGCCTCAACCTGAAGCGAACAAGCGAAGGCTAATGTTACCTCTTCACCCGGCAGACTGAAAATAATAAAGCGGTCAAATATCCCTATGACAGACTCTGGTCGAGAGGGTTATTTCACCTCCCGGCTGGCCGCTTCCGCCGCCAGGGCGGCTTGCACCGATTTACGCTGACCGATCTGCGCCATATACCGGGTTAACGAAGGCCAGTATTTTAACTCGATGGAAAATGGGGCCATCCAACGCAGTACGGTAAACAGATAGGCATCCGCCACGCTAAAGCGATCCCCCAACAGGAAATCCTGCCCATCCAACGCCTGAGCGACATAATCGAGGCGGCGGCGCAGCTTGTCGCGGAACAGTGTTTTGACCTCTTCCTGCAGGGTTGCATTGAATAGCGGGCTGGCCCCGGCGTGGATCTCGGCGGTGATGAAATTCAGCCATTCCTGCAAGCGCACCCGCTCGAAGGTATGGCTGGGAGGAGCCAGCGCGGTGTCAGGGCGCAGATCCGCCAGATATTGCACGATGGCGGCGCCTTCGGTAATCACCCGGCCATCTTCCAGCATCAGGGCGGCGACGTAACCCTTGGGATTGATCTGATAAAAATCATTCCCGTCGGCGCTACGCTTGCTGCGGTTATTGACCCTGATGAGCTCAAACGGCAATTCCAGTTCTCGCAGAACAATATGCGGGGATAGCGAACAGGCGTCGGGTGCAAAATAGAGTTTCATGAGCGTTCCTGAGGCAAAAAGCGATATCGCTTAACCGACAGCATGCCGCCGGTGCTGCCTGCAGAAAAATTAGAATGTCAGAAACCCGTCATCAGTTCAGCTACTGACGGGGTGCGGCAGATGATCTCGCAGGTAGTGCAGCAGAGTCTGTACCGGCGCAGAGCTTGCGCCAGTGAACGAACAGACCAGGCCAAAATAACGGTACAGTGGGGTGCTCAACGGCAAGGCACAAATGCCGGCGGCATCGGCCGGTATCACTGACGCAGGCATCAACGAAACGCCGACGCCTTCGCGCACCAGCGTCAGCGCGGTGCCCCAGTCGCTGACGGTCACACGTATGTCAGCCAGTGCAATACCGGCCTGCTGTGCCAACCCTTGCGCGTTGAGGCTGCAGCCGCCGGTAGCCAGCACAAAGGGCAACCCGGCCAGTGCCTTAAAATCCACCGGTTGTCGGCCCCTGGCCAGCGAGTGGTCGCTGGCGGTAACCGCAAGCCACAGATCTTGTCCCAGAGGATAGCCTTGTCTTTCTTCCTTTGGGTTCAACACCACGCCGACGTCGGCGGTTTCCAGTGCCAGCCAGTTTTCCACTTCTTGATCGGTGCCTTCCAACTGAATCAGCTCAATGGCGGGGTAGAGGCGGCGGAATTTACGCAATAGCGGCGGAAGCAAGAGGGCAAATGCCGAAGGAAAGCTGGCCAGACGAATTTTGCCCGAGTGCGCACTTTTCGCCTGCAGCGCGTAGTTTTGGATCGCATCGAGTTCGGCGAGCATGGCGCGGGCATGGATGACAATTCGTTCCCCGCTTTGTGTCAGCGTCACTGCATGTGGCAGGCGGACAAACAAATGCGTACTTAGGGCGTTTTCCAATTGAGCGATAGCCTGGCTGGCGCCGGACTGGGTCATGCCGCACTGATTTGCCGCCAGCGTAATTTTGCCGCTGTCGGCCACGGCGACCAGCAAGCGCCAGTGAAGAAGGTTTTGCATTGAATGCCCGTCCGCTCATATTTAAGGTACAAAAAAAGCGGCTGAAGCAGCCGCTTTTCAGGATAACAGAGCCTGCCGTTACAGCACTTCTGCGCCAGCGATGCCGTCCAGGTAACGCTCAGCATCCAGCGCTGCCATACAGCCGGTGCCGGCGGAAGTGATCGCCTGACGGTAGATATGGTCCATCACGTCACCCGCGGCGAATACGCCAGGAATGGTGGTCTGGGTGGCGTTGCCGTGAATACCGGACTGAACCTTGATATAGCCGTTTTCCAACTCCAGTTGGCCACCGAAGATGCTGGTGTTCGGGCTGTGTCCGATGGCGATAAATACGCCGGCCAGCGCCAGTTCCTGCGTTGCATTATCCGCTTTGGTACTGCGAATACGCACGCCGGTAACGCCCATCTGATCGCCCAGCACTTCATCCAGCGTATGGTCGGTATGCAGCACGATATTGCCGTTTTTCACTTTCTCCATCAGCCGGTCGATCAGGATCTTCTCTGAGCGGAAGCTGTCGCGGCGGTGGATCAGATGAACTTCAGCGGCGATGTTGGACAAATACAACGCTTCTTCCACGGCGGTATTGCCACCGCCGACGACCGCAACTTTCTGATTGCGGTAGAAGAAACCGTCACAGGTCGCGCAGGCGGAAACGCCTTTGCCCTTGAAGGCGTCTTCGGAAGGCATGCCCAGGTAACGGGCAGATGCGCCGGTGGCGATGATCAAAGCGTCACAGGTGTATTCGCCACTGTCGCCGAACAGGCGGAACGGACGGTTCTGCAGATCGACGCTGTTGATGTGATCGAACACGATCTCGGTCTGGAATTTTTCAGCGTGCTCGCGCATGCGCTCCATCAGTGCCGGGCCGGTCAAGCCTTCGGCATCACCAGGCCAGTTTTCCACTTCGGTAGTGGTGGTCAGCTGGCCACCTTGTTCCATACCGGTAATCAGTACCGGGCTCAGGTTTGCGCGCGCTGCGTAAACCGCGGCGGTGTAGCCGGCCGGGCCGGAACCCAGGATCAGTAATTTGCTATGTTTAGCCGTGCCCATGAATACCCTCTTTTCCCACAATGCGGACAATGAAACCGATTGTAGGGAAAATGCGACATTAAAAAAAGCGTCAGCAGATGTTGTTAACGATTTGTTTGATAGCCGTGACCTATTAATTATTGTTTTGCCGCCAAAACGAACGTAAAACGCAGCAATTTAACTTATGGAAGCCACTTGCCGACGTTATGCGTTCGTTCTGCCTGAGACACCAGATTTACCGGGTTTAAGCCGCTTTGCTCTGCGAGGGTTAAGCCAGCGATTCATAACTAAAAATGGGGTGCTGACTTTTCATGACGGCAGGTTCTTCTGATTTTGCTTCTTTTACTTTGACAATCCGCTGCGCATTTGCGAAAACATCATAGGAAGAAGAAATTATCCCCCTACCTACAGTAAATCGTACGTATTTGCGGCGGCGGTGCGGAATTTTGCGCCATTGTCGAAGCGGAGAGCGGCAGGTGAGGGGAACATCGCGTCAGCGAAGGCAATTTCCTTCTTGAGATGAACGTCATTTGAATCCGTTGTGCAGGGTTGACAGACAGGCTGCACAACGATGAATGATGGTAGTGAAGCATATGACAGGCATCGGGTCTTCGCTTGGAACAAGCCCTTACACATTGACGTTGGCTAGGGTGTGGCAAGTGCAGGGAAGAAAATAAGAGAGACAATAATAATGGCAGACAATAAGAAACGCCCGGGTAAAGATCTCGACCGTATCGACCGCAATATCCTGAATGAGCTGCAGAAGGATGGGCGTATTTCGAACGTTGAGCTTTCGAAGCGCGTGGGGCTATCCCCAACCCCATGTTTAGAACGCGTGCGCCGCCTCGAGCGCCAGGGTTTTATTCATGGCTATACCGCCTTGCTCAACCCGCATTATCTGGATGCGTCTTTGCTGGTTTTCGTGGAAATCACGCTGAACCGCGGTGCGCCGGATGTGTTTGAGCAATTTAACTCAGCAGTTCAAAAACTTGAAGAAATTCAGGAGTGTCATCTGGTGTCCGGTGATTTCGACTATCTGTTGAAAACCCGCGTGCCGGATATGTCGGCTTACCGTAAGTTGCTCGGTGAAACCTTGCTGCGTCTGCCGGGGGTTAACGACACCCGTACGTACGTGGTCATGGAAGAAGTCAAACAGAGTAACCGTCTGGTTATCAAAACACGGTAAGGTGCAGGTGCAAAACCTGATTAAATTGGTTACACTCCTGTTTATTCATACAGTTTCGGCGCCGGGGAAGCTTCTCGGCGCTGTTGCTATGTCAGCTAACAGGAACCTGGAGAGCCTTTCTTGAGCCAGGAATATACAGAAGATAAAGAAGTTACCCTGAAAAAACTCAGCAGTGGCCGCCGTTTGCTTGAAGCTGTGTTGATTGTGGTAGCCATTTTTGCCGTTTACCTCATGGCTGCCTTGGTCAGTTTCAATCCGTCTGACCCAAGTTGGTCGCAGACCGCGTGGCATGAGCCGATTCATAACCTGGGCGGTGGCGTCGGAGCCTGGATGGCCGACACGCTGTTCTTCACCTTCGGGGTACTTGCTTACGCAATACCGCCGATCATGCTGGTTTTGTGCTGGGCGGCTTACCGTCAGCGCGACAGCGGCGATTACATCGACTATTTTGCGCTCTCACTGCGCCTTATCGGCACGCTGGCGCTGGTGCTCACCTCGTGTGGCCTGGCGGCACTGAATGTCGACGATCTCTATTACTTCGCTTCCGGCGGCGTTATCGGCAGCTTGCTGAGCAACGCCATGCTGCCGTGGTTCAACGGCATTGGCGCAACGCTGGCATTATTGTGCGTATGGGCCGCAGGGCTCACGCTGTTTACCGGCTGGTCCTGGTTGGTGATCGCCGAGAGAATCGGCGGTGTGGTGCTGGGTACGGCCACTTTCATGACCAACCGTTCACGCCGTGAGGAGCGTTATCGCGACGATGACGACCGCTACGTGGACGACGAGCCGGAGCCGGCAGGGAAGGGTGCAGCCGTTGCTGTAGCCGCCTCTGCGGTTGCGGCCAATGCGGCGGAAGCGGAAGATGACGTACTGTTCTCTGCACCTTCGGTAACGGATGCCGCCAACGCCGCGGCAGAAGAGGCTGAAGATCCGCTGCTCAACGGTTTGCGGGCTAACGACGATGCCGATGTGGCACCTGTCGCGCCGGCGGCTGTCAGCACGCCGGTAACGCCTGCTCCCGCGCCGATAGCGGCCCCGGTGACGGCCCCCGCAGTAACGGCAGCGCCAACGGCTCCGGCCTCGGTGAACCAACACCCGATGAGTGCTGCGGTGGAGAACGCCGCGCCACCGCTGTATTCGTTTGAAATCCCTGAAGAGACGCCAGCGCCGAAAATGACGCGCCCGGCCGATCCTTACCGGGACGATGACGAGCCGCGTTTGGGACATTGGGACGCACCGGCCGTATCTCAGCCGCGCGATCGCTCTCCGTTTGATTTCTCTGCGGCTCAGCGTGACAACGTTGACGTTGGCATCTCGACTGGCTTTAGTGCCGGCGAGCCTGACGTTACGGCGTTTGGCAGCATGAAACCGCAGGCAGAAGCCGCAGCGGCGGTCGTTGCCGCCAATACCTTTATGCCGGCCTTTACGGCCACCAGCGACGGTAACTCGCAGGTGAAACAGGGCATCGGCCCCGAGTTGCCGCGGCCGAATCCGGTGCGTATTCCTACCCGGCGCGAGCTGGCTTCTTACGGCATCAAGCTGCCTTCGCAGCGTGTAGCCGAGCAGGAACAGCGCCCCCGCGATGATCAACCGCTGCAAACTGCGGAAAGCCATCAGCAAGATGAAGAAGCCTTGCAGGAAGCGGCGCTGCGTCAGGCGTTTGCCGAACAGCAAAGCCAGCGCTACGGTGAGGAATACCCGCAAGAGAATCAAGATGATGAGCAAGCCTTGCAGGAAGCGGCGTTGCGTCAGGCGTTTGCCGAGCAACAGCAGGCACGCTATGGCCAACAGGAGCCTGTGCCATCGGCGCCGATCGCCAATCCGGTAGATACCCGCAACGCGTTCAGCTTCTCGCCGATGGATGATTTGGTCGACGATAGCCTGAGTGAACCCTTGTTCACTCTGTCGCCGCAGCTTGAAGAGCGTATCGAGCAGCAAAGCGAACGTGAAGACGATGTTCCCTTTGGCCAGTTTGAGCCAGCGGCACCGGCTTATTCGTCGCCGTCTCAGACTCCGGCGCCGCAGCCATACCAGCCTGCTCAACCTGCTTACCAGCAGGCGCCACAGCAGCAGCCGCCAGCTTATCAGCAACCTGTGGCGCAACCGGCTCCGGCCACACCGCAGCAGCCGGCGATGGACAGCCTGATTCATCCGTTCCTGATGCGCAACGATATGCCGTTGCAAAAACCGACCACGCCGTTGCCGACGCTGGATCTGCTGACCGAAGCCCCGAAAGAGGTGGAGCCGGTGGACTCTTTCGCGTTGGAGCAGAAGGCGCGTTTGGTGGAAGCGAGTTTGGCCGACTACCGGGTGAAAGCCGACGTAGTGGATATTTTACCTGGCCCGGTTATTACCCGCTTTGAGCTGGATTTGGCACCGGGGGTCAAGGCCGCGCGTATTTCCAACCTGTCACGCGATCTGGCGCGCTCCCTGTCAACTTCCGCCGTGCGTGTGGTAGAGGTCATTCCCGGCAAGCCTTATGTCGGATTGGAGTTGCCTAACGTTAAGCGTCAGACGGTTTATCTGCGCGAAGTGCTGGATTGCCCAGCGTTCCGCGACAATCCGTCGCCGCTGGCGATCGTTCTGGGTAAAGACATTTCCGGTGAGCCGGTGGTGGCCGATTTGGCTAAAATGCCACACCTGTTGGTGGCGGGTACCACGGGCTCCGGTAAGTCGGTTGGGGTCAATGCCATGATCCTGAGCATCTTGTATAAGGCCACACCGAAAGAAGTGCGCTTTATCATGATTGACCCGAAAATGCTGGAACTGTCGGTTTATGAAGGCATTCCGCACCTGTTGACGGACGTTGTGACCGATATGAAAGACGCCGCTAACGCCCTGCGTTGGTGTGTTGCGGAGATGGAGCGTCGCTACAAGCTGATGTCTGCACTCGGCGTGCGTAACCTGGCCGGTTATAACGAACGCGTTGATCAGGCTGAAGCGATGGGGCGACCGATCCCGGATCCTTTCTGGAAGCCAAGCGATAGCATGGACATTACGCCGCCGGTGTTGGAGAAAGAGCCTTACATCGTGGTGATGGTGGACGAATTCGCCGATCTGATCATGACGGTGGGCAAGAAGGTTGAGGAACTGATCGCTCGTTTGGCACAGAAAGCACGTGCTGCGGGGATCCACCTGGTGCTGGCGACCCAGCGTCCGTCGGTGGATGTGATCACCGGCCTGATCAAGGCCAACATCCCAACCCGTATTGCCTTTACCGTATCCAGCAAGATTGACTCACGCACTATCCTCGATCAGGGCGGTGCCGAATCTCTGCTGGGGATGGGTGACATGCTGTATCTGGCGCCTAACTCCTCCATTCCTGTACGTGTGCATGGTGCATTTGTGCGCGATCAGGAAGTGCATGCGGTGGTCAAGGATTGGAAAGCGCGTGAGCGGCCTCAATATAAAGAGGGTATCCTCAGCGCCGGTGACGACGGTGAGGGTGGCGCTGGTGGCGGCCTGGAAGGTGACGAAGAGCTGGATCCGCTGTTTGATCAGGCGGTGGAGTTTGTGGTGGATAAACGCCGCGCCTCTATCTCCGGCGTGCAGCGTCAGTTCCGCATCGGCTATAACCGCGCTGCGCGCATCATCGAACAGATGGAAGCTCAGGGCATTGTCAGCGAGCAGGGGCATAACGGCAACCGCGAGGTGCTGGCACCGCCACGGCATGACTGATGAAGCTTTAATCGTTGTTATTCAATAATAAAGGGCCGCTTAGCGGCCCTTGTGCAAAGAAGCGTAAACCTGTCTGCTTCTCGGAACATTGGCCTATCTGCCGGCTTGTGGCTTCGGGTAAAGTAACGTTGGTTAAGGGTTAATTTGACCCGCACGGCACCGCCTTGCGGTTAACGCATTTCATAAGGTATCTGGAATAATGAAAAAACTGTTGGTTGCCTGTTGTCTGCTTTCGGGATTCGCTTCCACCTCTGTGCTGGCCGACGCCGCACAGGATCTGCAAAGTCGTCTGGCGAAAGTGAACAGTTTCCACGCCAGTTTCTCCCAGACCGTGACCAGCAGCGATGGCGCTGCGGTACAGCAGGGCGAAGGCGAATTGTGGGTGAAACGCCCGAATCTGTTTAACTGGCACATGACCTCACCTGACGAGAGCGTGCTGGTATCGGATGGCCAAACCCTGTGGTTTTATAACCCGTTTGTCGAGCAGGTCACTGCCACCTGGCTGAAAAATGCCACCGGCAACACGCCGTTTATGCTGATCACCCGCAACGATGCCAATGACTGGAAACAGTATAATGTGAAGCAGAAAGGCGACGATTTTGAGCTGACGCCAAAATCCAGCAGCGGTAACCTGAAACAGTTCGCCATTACTGTGACCAACAGCGGGACTATCCGCAGTTTTGCCGCAGTTGAGCAGGACGGCCAGCGCAGCTCTTACGCGCTGAAAAGTCAGCAAAACACCACTGTTGACGCTGCCAAATTCAAATTTACCCCGCCGAAGGGGGTGACGCTGGACGACCAGCGCCAGTGAGGCCTGCGTGAGTAATATGTCGCTCGATTTTTCCCAGAATGAGTTCCAGCCGTTGGCCGCGCGGATGCGGCCAACCACGCTGGCGCAGTATATCGGCCAGCAACACTTGCTGGCTGCCGGCAAGCCTTTGCCGCGTGCCATCGAGGCAGGGCAACTGCATTCGATGATTCTGTGGGGGCCGCCGGGCACCGGGAAAACGACGCTGGCAGAGCTGATCGGCCGTTACGGCCAGGCGGATGTCGAGCGGATTTCCGCCGTCACGTCCGGCATCAAAGAGATCCGCGAGGCGATCGAACGCGCACGACAGAACCGTGACGCCGGTCGCCGCACTATTTTGTTTGTCGATGAGGTGCACCGCTTCAATAAAAGCCAGCAGGATGCTTTCCTGCCGCATATTGAAGATGGCACCATCACCTTTATCGGCGCGACGACCGAAAACCCGTCTTTTGAGCTCAATTCGGCGCTGCTTTCACGCGCCCGGGTGTATTTGTTGAAAGCGCTGACCGCCGAAGATATCAGCCAGGTGCTGGATCAGGCGATGAAGGACAATAGCCGGGGGTTCGGTGGCCAGAATATCGAGCTGCCCGAAGAGACGCGCCGCATGCTGTCGGAGCTGGTGGGCGGCGATGCGCGCCGGGCGCTGAACAGCCTGGAGATGATGGCGGATATGGCGGAAATCGACACCAAAGGCATCCGCGTTTTGACGCCGTCATTGTTAAAAGAGGTCTCCGGTGAACGCAGTGCGCGCTTCGACAATAAAGGCGATCGTTATTACGATTTGATCTCGGCGCTGCATAAATCGGTGCGCGGTTCGGCACCGGATGCCGCGCTGTACTGGTATGCGCGCATTATTACCGCCGGTGGCGATCCGCTGTATGTGGCGCGTCGCCTGTTGGCGATTGCGTCCGAGGATGTCGGCAATGCCGATCCGCGCGGCATGCAGGTGGCGATTGCGGCCTGGGATTGCTTTACCCGCGTCGGCCCGGCGGAGGGCGAACGGGCAATTGCCCAGGCCATCGTCTATCTGGCCTGCGCGCCGAAAAGCAACGCCGTGTACACCGCTTTCAAAGCGGCGATGCGCGACGCCCGAGAGATGGCTGATTACGACGTACCGGAGCACCTGCGCAATGCGCCGACCAAGCTGATGAAGGAAATGGGGTTAGGCGCGGAGTATCGCTACGCGCACGACGAACCCAATGCTTATGCCGCCGGGGAGGACTATTTCCCACCTGAAATGGCCAAGACCCGTTACTATCATCCGACCGCACGCGGACTGGAAGGCAAAATCGGTGAAAAGCTGGCATGGCTGGCTGAGCAGGATCAAAATAGCCCGACAAAACGCTACCGCTAGCGTTGCCGTTGCGGTAAGGTTACCGGGCATCACTCTTTCTTTATACGGCTTATATTCAGCCGTATAAAACGACAAATTTTCTTTCAATAACAATAAGCACAGGATTAGCATGCTCGATCCCAATCTGCTGCGTAATGAGCTAGACGCAGTCGCCGTCAAACTGGCTCGCCGAGGCTTTAAACTCGATCTGGATCTGCTGCGTTCGCAAGAAGAGCGCCGCAAAGTTCTGCAGGTAGAATCCGAAACGCTGCAGGCAGAACGTAACTCCCGATCGAAATCCATCGGCGCGGCTAAAGCACGCGGGGAAGACATTGAGCCGCTGCGTCGTGAAGTGAACGAACTGGGTGATAAGCTGGATGTTGCCAAGGCCGCATTGGATACCTTGCAGACCGAAATCCGCGATTACGCCCTAACGTTGCCGAACCTGCCTGACGATGCCGTGCCGAACGGTAAAGATGACAGCGAGAACCAGGAAGTGTGCCGCTGGGGCGAACCGCGCCAGTACGATTTTCAGGTGCGCGATCACGTCGATCTGGGTGAAATGGCCGGTGGGCTGGATTTCGCCGCAGCGGTAAAATTGACGGGTTCACGCTTTGTGGTGATGAAAGGGCAGATCGCCCGCATGCACCGCGCGTTGTCGCAATTCATGCTGGATCTGCATACGGAACAACACGGCTATCTGGAAGCCTACGTGCCGTACCTGGTCAACCACGCCACGTTGTATGGCACCGGTCAGTTACCGAAGTTTGGCGATGATCTGTTCCATACCAAACCGTTGGAAGAAGAGTCCGACAGCAGCAACTATGCGCTGATCCCAACGGCGGAAGTGCCGTTGACCAATCTGGTGCGTGACGAGATCCTGGAAGAGGAATCCCTGCCGCTGAAGATGACCGCGCACACGCCATGTTTCCGTGCAGAAGCTGGTTCGTATGGGCGTGACACCCGTGGTTTGATCCGTATGCACCAGTTCGACAAGGTCGAGATGGTACAGATCGTTCGCCCAGAAGATTCCATGGCGGCGCTTGAAGAGCTGACCGGCCATGCTGAGAAAGTGCTGCAACTGCTGAACCTGCCGTACCGTAAAGTCTTGCTGTGTACCGGTGACATGGGCTTCGGCGCTTGCAAAACCTACGATCTGGAAGTGTGGCTGCCGGCGCAAGACACCTACCGTGAAATCTCTTCCTGTTCAAACATGTGGGATTTCCAGGCGCGCCGCATGCAGGCTCGTTGCCGCAGCAAAACCGAGAAGAAGCCGCGTTTGGTGCACACGCTGAACGGTTCTGGTCTGGCTGTGGGGCGTACGCTGGTAGCCGTGCTGGAAAACTACCAGCAGGCCGACGGTCGCATTCAGGTGCCGGAAGTTCTGCGCCCTTACATGAATGGCCTGGAATATATCGGCTGAAAAGCAAACCAGTAAGAAAGCGCCTGCGGGCGCTTTTTTTATGTCTGAAAATCAGCGGGTCAGTGGCTGGTCAACGCCAATTTGATGGCGAGACCGATAAATGCCAGGGAAACCGACCAGCGTATACAGTGCATCACGCGAGCATTCCCCAGAATGCGATGCCGGACGCGAGCGGCAAAGGCGCCATAAAGAGAGAAAATCACGAACGTCATTACGGCGAATACCGCAGAAAGTATCAGCATGGTGCGGGCAGGATGCGCATCTCCTACGGTGATAAACTGTGGGAGAAACGCCAGAAAGAAAATGGACAGTTTGGGGTTGAGTGCGTTGGCTACGACGGCATACCGCACCAGAGCGCCGTCTGTGGAAGGCGAATTGGACTGAGACAGGGCCAGCGGCCCTTTTTCACGCAGCGTTTCCCACCCCATAAACAACAAATAAACCACGCCAAGGTACTTCACCAAGCCAAAGGCCAGGGCACTGGTTTGCAACAGTGCGGCCAATCCGGTCACTGCAGCCAGCATATGGGGTAATACGCCCAGGGTGCAGCCCGCAGCTGCTACCAGGGCGCTGCGCGTACCTTGCTGCAGCCCGGTGGACAGGGTAATCAGCGCGCCGGTCCCCGGCGAAATGACGATCAGTAATGAGGTGAACAGGAAATCTGCATTCACGGGTAAAGCTCCTTTTGGCGATAATTGGCACCCAGTTTCAGGTGAAGGAGCCATACAGTCTTGAACGAAATTGCAGCCCGCCTTTGCAGCGGCAAAGTTCAGGCTGATTGCCGGGAGAAAGAGCCGGGAGTGTACCCAAAACTCCTGACGAACAGGCGTGTCATGTGGCTTTGATCGGCGAAGCCGCAGGCATCGGCCACCTCCGCCAGCCCGTCACCGGCGAGAATAAGTCGGCGCGCCAGCAACAGACGGCGTTGCAGCAGATAAGCATGTGGCGTCAGACCGGTGCGGCGTTTGAACCCGCGTAAGAGTTGGTATTGGCTCAGGCCGGCTTCGGCGGCCAACTCGGCCAACGTCAGTGGGCTGCCTGGTCCGTCGTCAATCATTTCCCTTGCGCGGACAATGCCATCTTGAGGGAAGGCTAAAGGGGGATGCGGGATTTCAGCCAGGGCTGCGGTCATGACCAGCAAAGTTTCTTGGGCGGCCAGCGCATCACTTTGCGTTACGGCGCAGAACAGCCGGTTAAAGCAGGCGGCCAGTTGATGATTGCTGAAAACCGGGCGGCTGAATTCCCCGGAGGTAAATCTCCCCTCGCTGATATCCGCGAAGCATTGATTGAGCCGTTCCGGGTGGCAGTAGATCATGCGCCAGGCTCTGGTACCGGCGAGGGGAGAGCCGTCATGCACTTCTCCGGGGTTCACGGTGATGATGTCCCCTGCGGATGATTCAACGCGGCCTCTGCCGCTTAGCGATTTCTGGGCGCCACGATCCATCAGGCCAATGCCAAACTGGTCGTGAGTATGGCGGCCAAAGGAAAAATCCGTGTCCGCCGTTACCATTTCCATACCACGGAGGCGGCTGGGGACGATCTGAATGGCACGTTTTTTCATCATCTTATCCTTATGGTGCGCCGCAGATGCACGCCGGTTTTAGCGTGGAGGCTCAAGCTCATAGGCCAGTCTGGCGTAATCTGCCAGATGTTTTGCCTCTACATCGGTAACCGAATAAAGCTTGATATGCCGGCGATACTTACCCCCGCCCTCCAGCATCCGATAGCGGTCTTCGAGCAGATAGCCCCGGCCAAACTCAACCGTCACATGGCCGCTGTAGGCGAACACGCCGCAGAAAAACGCCGTATGGGCAAACATGATGCCGCCATATTTTACCGATTCACTGACGTCGCCACCGGTTGCCGCGACCACCTGGCGAACACGTTGCACTACGTCCAGAAGTTCACCATGGGTGCTGCTTATATCCGCCAGCAATGTGCCGACGGCATTATCGATAGTCTGTTTCATTATGCCTCTGCGGGAGTGAATTTCTTCTGCCGTCAGCATAGCCCTTTTTGCTCCGCGTTGCCCCTGCTGCCGGGAGTGAAACAAATTGTGCGGTGCATAGATAAGAGCGGATTGACTTTTTTATCGCCAGTGGCATGATGCGCGCACTCTCATCGCGCGTTCGGTTTCAATTTCATTATGTCCGCATATTCCCGCCCAGTGCTCCTGCTGCTCTGCGGCCTGTTATTGCTCACGGTTTCTATTGCCGTATTGAATACGTTAGTCCCTCTTTGGTTGACTCACGCTCAGTTGTCAACCGGCCAGGTGGGGATGGTGAGTTCTTCTTACTTTACCGGCAACTTGGTAGGCACGCTGATAGCGGGCAAACTGATCAAACGCATCGGCTTTACCCGCAGCTATCATCTTGCCTGCGTGGTGTTTGCCGTCGCGACGGCCGGTATGGCGCTGTCGCTCGATTTTTGGAGCTGGATGGGTTGGCGTTTCTTTGCCGGCATTGGCTGCGCCTGGATTTGGGTGATCGTTGAAAGCGCCTTACTTCGCAGTGGTAACCTGTCCAACCGCGGGCAACTGTTGGCGGCCTATATGATGGTTTACTATCTTGGCACCGTGATTGGTCAACTGCTGTTGAGCCTGGTATCGACCGAATTGCTGAACGTGGTGCCGTGGGTGGCTACCATCATCATCTGCGCCATGCTGCCCATGCTGTTTGCACGGGTTAACAGCCAGCATGACGAACCGCAGCAGGCGGCGGTATGGCCAATGCTGAAACGCCGCAGCGCGCGGCTGGGCATCAATGGTTGCATTATCTCCGGTATTGTACTCGGTTCACTGTATGGCCTGATGCCGCTGTATTTATCCCACCAGGGTATGAGCGACGCCAACGTCGGTTACTGGATGGCGCTGTTGGTCAGCTCCGGTATTGTCGGGCAGTGGCCGGTAGGGCGCCTGGCCGATCGCTATGGCCGCCTGTTGGTGCTGCGCATTCAGGTGTTTGTGGTGATCCTCGCCAGTGTGGCGATGCTTGGCAACTATGCCATGGCGCCGGCACTGTTTATTCTCGGCTGTGCCGGTTTCACGTTGTACCCGGTGGCGATGTCCTGGGCCTGCGAGAAAGCGCTGCCGCATGAGTTGGTGGCGATGAATCAGGCGTTGCTGATGAGCTACACTATCGGCAGCCTGCTTGGCCCGTCAATGACGGCATTGTTGATGCAGAATTATTCCGACCGCCTGCTGTTTGTGATGATTGCTGCCGTTGCGCTGGTGTACCTGATGATGTTGCTGAAAAAGCCAAACCATCACCAGACTCCGCTGGCTGCTGCCTGAGATCAAAAAAACCGGCCATTGCGCCGGTTTTTTGATCTCGGCAAAAAGATCAATAAATCACTTTATGGCCGTAGCTTTCCAGAATGCCTTTGACGCGATCCATCGTGTCCGCTTTTGGTGGATGGACGCCGTCCAGCTTGTACTCTTCCCCCATCGCTACCCATTTGTGCTTACCGAGTTCGTGATAGGGCAGCAGCTCGATTTTCTCGATGTTGGTCATGTCCTTGGTGAACTCACCCAGCATGTGCGTTGATTTGTCATCGTCGGACCAACCGGGCACCACCACATAACGGATCCAGGTGCGCTGATTGCGCTTCGCCAGATAGCGGGCGAAGTCGAGCGTGCGGTGGTTGGAGGCGCCGACCAGGTTCTGATGAATGTCGTCGTTCATCTGTTTCAGATCCAGCATCACCAGATCGGTGGCGTCCAGCAACTCGTCGATCACCGGATCGTAACGACGCACAAAACCGTTGGTATCCAGGCAGGTATTGATACCTTCCTGCTGGCAGGCACGGAACCAGTCACGGACAAACTCGGCCTGCAAAATGGCTTCGCCACCGGAGGCCGTCACACCGCCGCCGGAAGCGTTCATAAAGTGCCGATAAGCGACGGTGTCTTTCATCAGCTCTTCTACGGTGACTTCTTTGCCGCCATGAGTGTCCCAGGTGTCGCGGTTATGGCAATACAGGCAGCGCATCAGGCAACCCTGGAAGAAAACGATAAAGCGGATCCCGGGACCGTCGACGGTGCCACAGGATTCGAAGGAGTGGATACGGCCGTTCACTGACATTGCAGGGGGTTCTCCAATATTGACTGTCAAACGCAGTCTAAAAATAGGCTCATAACCGCCGGCCAGGGATCAGCGATGCAGCAACCGGGTGGGCCCGGCGGCTGGGGTGGAACGATTCCTGCTGGCCGGTTGTTACGCCGGATAACTGTTTTGCCGGATATCCATCACTTTCATTCAGTATAGCTATCTGGCAAAACAGACTCGTGATGAGTCAGGGAAACTGCGTTTGTTAAAAAGGCCGGAAAGATCCGGCCCCGGTATTCAGCTTAACCACCGGGCGGGAAAAACCGCCCGGATGGGGCAATTACATCGACTGGGTGAAAGTACGAGTAATCACGTCTTGCTGTTGTTCTTTGGTCAGCGAGTTGAAACGTACGGCATAACCGGATACGCGGATAGTCAGCTGAGGGTATTTCTCAGGGTTTTCCATCGCTTCCAGCAGCATTTCACGGTTCATCACGTTGACGTTCAGGTGCTGGCCGCCTTCGATGGAGGCTTCGTGATGGAAGTAACCGTCCATCAGGCCCGCCAGGTTGGCTTTACGCACGTCGTCATCTTTACCCAGAGCGTTTGGCACGATGGAGAAGGTGTAGGAGATCCCGTCCTTCGCGTAAGCAAACGGCAGTTTGGCTACCGAGGTCAGGGATGCTACTGCGCCTTTCTGGTCGCGGCCGTGCATTGGGTTGGCACCAGGACCGAATGGAGCGCCTGCGCGACGACCATCTGGAGTGTTACCGGTTTTCTTGCCGTACACCACGTTAGAGGTGATGGTCAGTACGGACTGGGTCGGTACCGCATTACGGTAGGTACGCAGTTTCTGAATTTTCTTCATGAAACGTTCTACCAGGTCACAGGCGATGTCATCAACGCGGGCATCGTTGTTACCGAACTGCGGGTATTCACCTTCGATTTTGAAGTCGGTCGCCAGGCCGTCTTCATCACGGATGGTGGAGACTTTGGCGTACTTGATGGCAGACAGGGAGTCGGCCGCTACCGACAGACCGGCGATGCCGCAGGCCATGGTGCGGTAAACGTCACGGTCATGCAGGGCCATCAGCGCAGCTTCATAGCTGTACTTGTCGTGCATGTAGTGAATGATGTTCAGCGCGGTCACGTACTGCTTGGCCAGCCAGTCCATAAAGTGATCCATGCGTTCCATGACTTTGTCATAGTCCAGCACGTCATCCATCATTGGCGCTTCTTTCGGGCCTACCTGGATTTTCAGTTTTTCATCGACGCCGCCGTTGATGGCGTACAACATGGTTTTCGCCAGGTTGGCGCGGGCACCGAAGAACTGCATTTGTTTGCCGACGATCATCGGGCTGACGCAACAGGCGATGGCATAGTCATCGTTGTTGAAGTCAGGGCGCATCAGATCGTCGTTTTCGTACTGTACGGAGGAGGTGTCGATAGACACTTTCGCCGCGTATTTTTTGAAGTTCAACGGCAGCTTTTCAGACCACAGGATGGTCATGTTCGGTTCCGGAGACGGCCCCATGGTGTACAGGGTGTTCAGGAAACGGAAGCTGTTTTTGGTGACCAGCGTACGGCCGTCAACGCCCATACCCGCCAGGGATTCAGTCGCCCAAATTGGGTCGCCGGAGAACAGCTCATCATACTCAGGGGTACGCAGGAAGCGCACCATACGCAGTTTCATTACCAGGTGGTCAATCAGTTCCTGCGCTTGCTCTTCGTTCAACTTGCCCGCTTTGATATCGCGCTCGATGAACACGTCAAGGAAGGTGGACACGCGGCCGAAGGACATTGCTGCACCGTTCTGGGATTTCACCGCGGCCAGGTAGCCGAAGTAGGTCCACTGCACGGCTTCTTGCGCGGTAGTCGCTGGGCTGGAGATGTCGCAGCCGTATTTGGCGGCCATTTCTTTAATCTGGGCCAGAGCGCGGTGTTGTTCAGCGATTTCTTCACGCAGCTGAATGGTCATTTCCAGATCTTCGCCGTTTTCCAGCTTGCTCTGCAATGACTTGAACTGGTTCAGCTTGTCGGCCATCAGGAAGTCGATACCGTACAGCGCAACGCGGCGGTAATCACCGATGATACGACCACGGCCGTAGGCATCCGGCAGACCGGTCAGCACGCCGGATTTGCGGCAGTTCAGGATGTCTTTGGTGTAAACGTCGAATACACCCTGGTTGTGGGTCTTACGGTAGTCGGTGAAGACTTTTTTCAGCTGTGGATCCAGTTCGCGGCCATAAACCTTGCAAGAACCTTCAACCATTTTGATACCGCCGAATGGGATCAGCGCGCGTTTCAGTGGCTCGTCGGTCTGCAAGCCAACGATGGTTTCCAGATCTTTGGCAATGTAGCCTGCGTCATGGGAAGTGATGGTAGCGACGACGTTGGTGTCGAAATCAACTGGCGCATGGGTGCGGTTCTCCAGTTTGATCCCTTCCATAACCTTGTCCCACAGGGTGGAGGTGGCCTGAGTTGCGCCAGCCAGGAAGGATTCATCACCCTCGTAAGGAGTGTAGTTTTTCTGGATGAAGTCACGAACGTTGACTTCATTCTGCCAGTCACCTTTGCTGAAACCTTCCCAAGCTTTGGCTAACTTCTCGTTAAGTTCGGTCATTATACACCTACCTTTAATTGTGGATTTCTAACTCGGCGCACGGTCATTAACAGCTTAATGCTGTTGTTCACCACCACGCAGATAAATTACCCAGTAAGTCAACCCAACCAGCAGGCCGCCGCCAATGATATTGCCAATGGTGACTGGGATCAGATTGTCGATGATGAAGTTGCTTACGGTCAGATGAGCAAACTGCTCGGGTGTTGCCCCTACGGCTTGCCAGAACTCCGGCGTGGCGAAGTGTTTAACCACGATACCCATAGGGATCATAAACATATTGGCGATGCTGTGTTCGAAACCGCTGGCGACGAACATGCCGACCGGCAGGATCATGGCGAACATTTTGTCCATCAGGCTGCGGCCGGAATAACTCATCCACACTGCCAGGCAAACCATCAGGTTAGCCAGAATACCGAGGCAGACCGCCTCAACAAAAGTGTGGTGCAGCTTGTGGTCAGCGGTTTGCAGGACGTTCAGACCCCATTGGCCGTTGGCCACCATGTGTTCGCCGGAAAACCAGATGAGTGCCACAAATAACAGGGCGCCAATCAGGTTGCCGATATAGACATTCAACCAGTTGGCTGCCAGTTGGGACCAACTGATACGGCCGCTGGCCTTGGCAATCACAATCAGCACGGTTGAGGTGAACAGGTCTGCACCTGAGACCACGACCAGCATTAACCCCAGAGAGAAACAGATGCCGCCGACCAGTTTTGCCAGGCCGAAGGGCACACCGGCAGTGCCGGTAGTCGCAGTGATATAAAATACGAACGCGATGGAAATAAAGACGCCGGCAGTGATCGCCAAATAAAACGTTTTCAGCGGATGCTTGGTGGCTTTATACACACCTGCATCTTCAGCGATTTTCGCCGTTGCCGCAGGTAATATCAGATCGAAGGGGTTGTCAGCTTTCACACTAACTCTCTCTCTTAAGGGTTAAAACAACGCAATGAGATACTAGCAAAGCAGTATAGGGTAAAAATTGATTTGGATCATAAGGCGAGGAACTAGAGGGGGTAAAAACCAGATAAATCGCAAGGTTAATTAGGTTAATTATTTGATTTTTAAGTGAAAACTATTTTTTAATGTTTGCAAATAATTTTGAATCGGTGGGGTGAATACCCCTAATAAAGGTTAAATATTTATGCGTATTGTCTATTTTTGACGGCTAAAGTTGACTTATCGGTTAATTATTATTTCACCAACCTGCAACAATTAACGTTTTGTTTGTCTTGCTTGTTGATAAGTACGTAATTAGCCGGAAAAAATAAAAGAAGAAAACGGTGATTTAACCGTCAAAATAAGATCTGGCTATTTTCTTTGCTGCGTTTACGAATGCCATGTACAGCGAACTACCCCTTTAGGAGTGGCGCCGGCAGGCAAGCTGCCGACGCATTAAGACTGCGGTTATGCCTGTGCCCAGTGGCGGCGCTTGGCGTTTTGCAGTTTTTCGTAGGCCGCCAGCAGCGCCTGATGCGCCGGTAACGCTTTCAGATCGCTGTCGACAGCGAACAAGCCGTTAAAGCGCTCTTCGCCGCTGATGGCCGCAGAGGCGGCGTCGACCGCTTCCTGACCGTACATTTTCACGAAGGCGCCGTAGTACTGCGCCGGATCGCGCTCAGGCTCCTGCGTCAGCAGCAGCAGGGTTTGCAGGCAACGGTAGTAATTGCTGCGCGCCGGGCTCAATACCGAACCGTTAAAGTCCTGGGTCCATTCCGCCCAGATCAGAGCCTGTTCCATATCGCCGCCCGCGAGTGCCAGCATGGATTTCAGCTCGCCCACGCGCAGGGTATGCCAGGCGTTGTCTTTACCGGATGCAATGCCCAGCAACTCACGCACGCGGGTGAAATCGTCCAGCCCTTCGTCATCCAGTCGCTCAATCAGCGCCAGATATTCTTGTGGCTCCCATTCGCTGCCCGGCAGTGCCAGAAGGGTATCACGCAGGTGCGCGCCCATGCTGTTATTGGCCAGCAACAGGTCTTCCGCCGGGTAGATGTCGGACATGCCGGGTACGATGATACGGCAGGCGTAAACGTCCAGGTGCTCGTAGTCGGCGATGTACACTTCGGCACTTTCTTTGTCGAAAATACTCATCAGCGTGGCGAATTCTTCCTGCGTGCTGCCGCTGAAGCTCCAGTCGACAAACGGATAATCCGCATCCTGCTTGAACATGTCCCAGGAGATCAAACCGCTGGAATCGATAAAGTGGGTTTCCAGATTGGTGTGTTCGGCCACTTCTTCGTCATCGAAGGTTGGCGCGGTGAACACGTCCAGATCCTTCAGACTACGGCCCTGCAGCAGTTCAGTCACGGTACGCTCAAGCGCCACGCCGAAGTCAGGATGAGCGCCGAACGAGGCGAAACAGGTGCCGTTGGCCGGGTTGAACAGCACTACGCAGATTACCGGGTAGTTGCCGCCCAATGAGGCGTCATAGGACAGGATCGGGAAGCCTTCCTGTTCCAGGCGGGCAATAGCTTCCACCACGCCCGGATAGCGGTTCAATACGTCGGCCGGGATCTCCGGCAGGCTGATGGATTCGGCGATAATGCGGTTTTTCACATAACGCTCGAAGACTTCGGAAAGGCCTTGTACGCGGGCTTCGTTCGCGGTGTTACCGGCGGACATGCCGTTGGACACGTACAGGTTGCCGATGATGTTCATCGGGATATAGACCGTCTGCTGGTCTGACTGACGGGAGAACGGCAGGGCGCAGATGCCGCGATCGCCATTGCCGGATTGCAGATCGATCAGATCGCCGGCGGTCAGTTCCTGCTCAGGATCGTAGAACGCATGCAGGCGTTCGTCGAGGATGCCTTCCGGCAGTGAATCGTCGGCCGGGATCGGGAACCATTTCTCATTCGGATAATGCACGAAATCACCTTCGGCAATTTGCTTACCCAAATAGAAATCGGCAAAGAAATAGTTGGTGGAAAGGCGCTCGAAGTATTCGCCCAAAGCGGAAGCCAGCGCGGCTTTTTGGCTGGCGCCTTTACCGTTGGTGAAGCACAGCGGGCAATCGCGATCGCGGATGTGAACCGACCATACGTGCGGCACCGGGTTCAGCCAGGAGGCTTCTTCGATATTAAAACCCAGATCGCTTAATTTCTGTTGGAAACGGGCGATGGAGTCTTCCAACGCGGCGTCTTTGCCAGGGATAAAAGTTTGCGTCATTGTCTTCACTTTTTGAGCGTACTAAAAACGCGCAATGATACGGGGTTTTACGCCCAAGCTCCATGTATTCCTAAAGCGGTGGCAAAGTCACAGTTTTTTTAAGGATAAGGGCCATAATTCAGCGGGTTATCTATCAAGGAGAAACCTAATGAAATCAGTGAAACTCAGCGTTGTGGCACTACTCCTGGCGGGCGCAAGCGGTTCTGCGCTGGCATTGCCCTCCATCACTCTGTTGGCGACCGGCGGCACCATTGCCGGCGGCGGCGAATCGGCGACAAAATCCAACTATACGGCGGGCAAACTGGGTGTCGATGCGCTGGTGAATGCGGTGCCGGAACTGAAAAACGTCGCCAATGTGCAAGGTGAGCAGATAGTGAACATCGGTTCGCAGGACATGAACGATGAGGTGTGGCTGAAGCTGGTGAAGAAAATCAACGCTGACTGCGGAAAAACGGACGGTTTTGTGATCACTCACGGTACCGACACGCTGGAAGAAACCGCTTATTTTCTCGATCTGACCGTCAAATGCGACAAGCCGGTGGTGATCGTCGGAGCGATGCGCCCGGCGACTGCGATGAGCGCCGACGGCCCGTTCAATCTGTATAACGCCGTGGTGACGGCGGCGGATCCGCAATCGGCCAAACGCGGTGTGCTGGTGGCGATGAACGACAGCGTGCTGGATGCGCGTGACGTGACCAAAACCAATACCACCTCGGTGCAGACCTTCCAGTCGCCCAATTTCGGTCCGCTCGGTTATATCCATAACGGCAAGGTAGACTATCAGCACTCACCGCAGCGCAAGCATACTACCGACACTCCGTTTGACGTATCCAGCCTGACCGAGTTGCCCAAAGTCGGCATTGTCTATAACTACGCCAATGCTTCCGATGCGCCTGCCAAGGCGCTGATCGCCGAAGGTTATCAGGGTATCGTCAGCGCCGGGGTCGGTAACGGCAACCTGTATAAAACGGTGTTTGATACGCTGGCGACGGCCGCACATAACGGTGTAGCCGTAGTGCGCTCTTCCAGAGTGCCGACCGGTTCCACCACGGAAGACGCGGAAGTGGATGACGCCAAATTCGGTTTTGTCGCCGCCGGTACGCTGAACCCGCAAAAAGCACGGATCCTGCTGCAGTTGGCGCTGACTCAGACCAAAGACGCCAAACAAATCCAGCAGATGTTTAATCAGTATTGAGTCGTGATTGGCGGGGGGCGTAGCTCCCCGTTTTTTGTCGCCGGGCAATGTTGTAGGCAATCGCAGGCCGAAGCGGCGGGGGATTATGCCAGCCGCGCCTGTAGCCTGATTGCGCCTTTGGCGGATTCACAGCAACATATTTGCCCGCGTTGCGGCAATGGCCGGTGGATTGCAGCCTTGTCGAAGAGCCGGGTTAGCTGAATACAGCATAAAACACCGCGTTAACCCACTGAATTCCCCAATGACGCAGCGTTTTATCGCACAAAAAAACGCAGTGGCGACAGAGCCTGTTATTCCGTGCTGCGGTAGTTTGCTGCCTGTGGGCGAATAAGCATTGCAGCAGCGTTACGTGAGTGATAAAACCGATGCGTTGGTTAACTCGACAGTTAACTTTGGGCGTATTTCGGTTGGCCAGTCTCATTGGCGAATAGTGAATGTGGTGAGGGGAAATGACTCAGGTTTATAATTTTAGCTCTGGCCCGGCAATGCTGCCGGTTGAAGTATTGCGTCGTGCGGAACAGGAACTGTGCAACTGGCATGGCCTCGGCACCTCGGTGATGGAAATCAGCCATCGCAGTAAAGAGTTTATCGAAGTTGCCCAGCAATCCGAACAGGATCTGCGCGATCTACTGAAGATCCCCTCCAACTACAAAGTGCTGTTCTGCCATGGCGGCGCCCGTGCACAGTTTGCCGCATTGCCGCTGAACCTGCTGGGTGACAAAACCACTGCGGACTATATCGATGGCGGCTACTGGGCGCACAGCGCCATCAAGGAAGCCGAGAAATACTGCACGCCAAATACCATTGATGTGAAAACCACCGTTGACGGCCTGCTCGGTATCAAACCGATGAAAGAGTGGCAGTTGAACGATGATGCGGCTTATGTGCACTACTGCCCGAATGAAACCATCGACGGTATTGCTATCAATGAGACGCCTGACTTTGGCGACAAAGTGGTGATCGGCGATTACTCCTCCACCATTCTGTCCGGCCCGCTGGACGTCAGCCGCTTTGGCGTGATTTACGCCGGCGCGCAGAAAAACATTGGGCCGGCAGGCCTGACGCTGGTGATCGTACGTGACGATCTGCTGGGTAAAGCTCGCCGCGAAGTGCCGTCGATTCTCGATTACACCGTGCTGGCCGAGAACGATTCCATGTTCAATACGCCGCCGACCTTCGCTTGGTATCTGTCCGGTCTGGTGTTCAAGTGGCTGAAAGAACAGGGCGGTCTGGTGGAAATGCACAAGCGCAATCAGGCCAAGGCCGAGTTGCTGTACGCAACCATCGATAATTCTGATTTCTACCGCAGCCGCGTAGCGCACGCCAATCGCTCCTGGATGAACGTACCCTTCCAATTGGCTGACTCGGCGCTGGACAAAGTGTTCCTCAGCGAAGCGGAAGCCATCGGTCTGCAGGCGCTGAAAGGTCACCGGGTGGTTGGCGGCATGCGTGCTTCTATTTACAATGCCATGCCGCTGGCCGGCGTGCGGACATTAACCGACTTTATGATCGACTTCGAACGTCGTCACGGTTAAGCCTCGCTGCCTGCTTTGCGCGGGCAGCTTTCGCTGTTGTCCTTTTGCATTAAAGCGGCTCCGGCATTTTCCCGGGGCCGTTTCGTTTATCAGATTTTGGAGAGTTTTGTTCACATGGTGGATTCCCTGACGTTACAACCGGTCGCCCTGGTCAATGGCACCGTCAACTTACCCGGCTCCAAGAGCGTATCCAATCGTGCTCTGCTGCTGGCTGCGCTGGCGGAGGGAACGACCACGTTGACCAACCTGCTGGACAGCGACGACGTGCGCCATATGCTGAATGCGCTGCAGGCGTTGGGTGTGAGTTACCAGCTGTCCGACGATCGCACCACTTGTATCGTCGAGGGCGTTGCCGGCCCGCTGCTGGCCCGCGAGCCGCTTGAGCTGTTCCTCGGCAATGCCGGTACCGCGATGCGCCCATTGGCGGCGGCGTTGTGTCTGGGTAGCGGCGATGTGGTGTTGACCGGTGAACCACGCATGAAAGAGCGGCCTATCGGCCATCTGGTGGATGCTCTGCGCCAGGGCGGCGCGCAAATTGATTACCTGGAACAGACCGATTATCCGCCATTGCGCCTGCGCGGCGGTTTTCACGGCGGTGACGTGACCGTCGACGGCAGCGTTTCCAGCCAGTTCCTGACCGCGTTGCTGATGACTGCGCCACTGGCTGAGCAGGACACGAATATCCATATCAAGGGTGAACTGGTTTCTAAACCGTACATTGATATCACGTTGCATCTGATGCATACCTTCGGCGTAGAGGTCAGCCACGACAACTACCGCGTGTTCCATATTCAAGGTCGCCAAACCTATCGCTCACCAGGGGATTACCTGGTAGAAGGCGATGCATCCTCCGCTTCTTATTTTCTGGCGGCGGCGGCGATTAAAGGTGGCACCGTACGCGTGACCGGCATCGGCAAGAAAAGCGTTCAGGGCGACACCAAGTTTGCCGACGTGTTGGAGAAAATGGGCGCGCGCATTACCTGGGGCGATGATTTTATCGAATGCAGCCGCGGTGAGTTGCGCGGCATCGATATGGATATGAACCATATTCCGGACGCGGCGATGACCATTGCCACTGCAGCCCTGTTTGCCGAAGGGCCGACCACCATCCGCAATATCTATAATTGGCGGGTGAAAGAGACCGATCGCTTGGCCGCCATGGCGACTGAATTGCGCAAAGTAGGCGCTGAAGTGGATGAAGGTGAGGACTATATTCACGTGGTGCCGCCGGCGAAGCTGAAGTTTGCCGATATCGGTACCTACAACGATCACCGTATGGCGATGTGCTTCTCGCTGGTGGCGCTGTCCGATACCCCGGTGACCATCCTCGATCCGAAATGCACCGCCAAAACTTTCCCGGACTATTTTGAGCAGTTGGCGCGCATCAGCCAATTGGCGTAACCGGCAGTCAGATGATGTCTTTTAAGGCCCCTAACCGGGCCTTTGTCGTTTTTAATGCCTGGCCGCCGAACCTTCTTCTATACTTTTCTGCGGTTATGCGCTTATTTTCAACAACCAGACAGTTCCAGGGTAACAGTTCGCCTCTGGGCAGCGTATAATACGCCACCGTATCTGCCTCGATTGGGCAGGCGGCAGGGGCGTTTGTAATTATGCTTTCGCGTTGTGCTGACGGCAGGTTACGTCCCTGTGAGGTTTTTTACCCGAAGGAGAGAGAAATGACGGCTACAGCCCCGGTGATAACCGTTGATGGACCAAGTGGCGCAGGCAAAGGCACTCTGTGTAAAGCGTTGGCCGAATCCCTTGGTTGGCATTTGCTGGATTCCGGCGCGATTTACCGCGTGCTGGCGTTGGCGGCACTGCATCATCGGGTCGATATCACCTCTGAGGAGGCGCTGGTTCCGCTGGCCGCACATCTCGACGTCCGCTTTGTTGCCCAAGAAGGCAAACTGCAGGTCATTTTGGAAGGTGAGGACGTCAGTAATGAGATCCGCACTGAAACCGTCGGTAATACCGCCTCTCAGGCAGCGGCTTTTCCGCGTGTGCGCGAAGCTTTGCTGCGCCGTCAGCGCGCGTTCCGCGAAGCTCCTGGTTTGATTGCCGATGGCCGTGATATGGGTACGGTGGTGTTCCCCGATGCACCGGTAAAAATTTTCCTGGATGCCAGTTCGGAGGAGCGTGCGCACCGCCGCATGCTACAGTTGCAGGAAAAGGGCTTTAATGTTAACTTTGAACGTCTTTTAGCCGAGATAAAGGAACGGGATGACCGTGACCGCAATCGGCCTATCGCGCCACTGGTGCCGGCTTCCGACGCCCTCGTGCTGGATTCGACCAGCATGTCGATCGACGAAGTCATCCAGCGTGCGCTGACTTATGCACATGAAGTGTTAGCGTTGCCGCAGCAATAAACTGCAGCGACGTTATTGCTTTTTGTCATATTTGTCATAGCAGTATCGAACTATATCGGGTAAAATTTTACCCCTGTAACCTAAACCCTGTCGGCATGGAGCCAATGGCGGGGTATGTGAAACAACCCCATTCGGCGGGATGCTAAATGGACGTTAAACTATAGAACCCTGAAGATTAAACATGACTGAATCTTTCGCTCAACTCTTTGAAGAATCCCTGAAAACAATCGAAACCCGTCCGGGTTCCATCGTTCGTGGCGTTGTAGTTGCTATCGACAAAGACGTAGTACTGGTTGACGCCGGTCTGAAATCTGAGTCTGCCATCCCGGCTGAGCAATTCAAAAACGCACAGGGCGAGCTGGAAATCCAGGTAGGCGACGAAGTTGACGTTGCGCTGGACGCTGTTGAAGATGGCTTCGGTGAAACTCTGCTGTCCCGTGAGAAAGCTAAGCGTCACGAAGCTTGGATCACGCTGGAAAAAGCTTACGAAGAAGCTGAAACTGTCGTCGGTGTTATCAACGGCAAAGTTAAGGGTGGCTTCACTGTAGAGCTGAATGGTATTCGTGCGTTCCTGCCAGGTTCCCTGGTTGACGTGCGTCCAGTACGCGACACTCTGCACCTGGAAGGCAAAGAGCTTGAGTTCAAAGTCATCAAGCTGGACCAGAAACGCAACAACGTTGTAGTTTCTCGCCGTGCGGTTATCGAATCCGAAAACAGCGCAGAACGCGATCAACTGCTGGAAAACCTGCAGGAAGGCATGGAAGTTAAAGGTATCGTTAAGAACCTCACTGACTACGGTGCATTCGTTGATCTGGGCGGCGTAGACGGCCTGCTGCACATCACTGATATGGCTTGGAAACGCGTTAAGCATCCAAGCGAAATCGTCAACGTTGGCGACGAAATCACTGTTAAAGTGCTGAAGTTCGACCGCGAGCGTACTCGTGTTTCCCTGGGCCTGAAACAACTGGGCGAAGATCCATGGGTTGCTATCGCGAAACGTTACCCAGAAGGCACCAAGCTGACTGGTCGTGTAACCAACCTGACTGATTACGGCTGCTTCGTAGAAATCGAAGAAGGCGTTGAAGGTCTGGTACACGTTTCTGAAATGGATTGGACCAACAAAAACATCCATCCGTCCAAAGTTGTTAACGTGGGCGACGTAGTGGAAGTTATGGTTCTGGACATCGATGAAGAGCGTCGTCGTATTTCCCTGGGCCTGAAGCAGTGCAAATCTAACCCATGGCAGCTGTTTGCAGAAACCCACAACAAGGGCGACCGCGTTGAAGGTAAAATCAAGTCTATCACTGACTTCGGTATCTTCATCGGCCTGGACGGCGGCATCGACGGCCTGGTTCACCTGTCTGATATCTCCTGGAACGTTGCAGGCGAAGAAGCAGTACGTGAATACAAGAAAGGCGACGAAATCGCAGCGGTTGTTCTGCAAGTTGACGCAGAGCGCGAGCGTATCTCCCTGGGCGTGAAGCAACTGGCTGAAGACCCGTTCAATAACTACCTGTCTATGAACAAGAAAGGTACTATTGTTACTGGTAAAGTCACTGCAGTTGACGCCAAAGGTGCTACAGTTGAATTAGCAGGCGGCGTAGAAGGTTACCTGCGTGCATCTGAAGCCTCTCGCGACCGCATTGAAGATGCAACTCTGGTTCTGAATGTAGGCGACGACGTTGAAGCTAAATTCACCGGCGTTGACCGTAAGAACCGTGTAGTAAGCCTGTCCGTACGTGCTAAGGACGAAGCTGACGAGAAAGACGCTATCGCAACTGTTAACAACAAGCAGGAAGAAAGCAACTTCTCTAACGCAATGGCTGAAGCTTTCAAAGCGGCTAAAGGCGAGTAATGACGGGGGGCGGTTTTTGACCGCCCCGATACGGTAGTTTAGCTGCAAAGCTTGGAGGACTCATGACCAAGTCTGAACTTATTGAAAGACTTGCTGGCCAGCAATCTCATGTACCGGCGAAAGCCGTTGAGGATGCAGTGAAAGAGATGTTAGAACACATGGCTGCAACGTTAGCCGATGGTGAACGCATCGAGATCCGCGGATTCGGCAGTTTTTCTCTTCACTACCGTGCTCCGCGCGTTGGTCGCAACCCGAAAACTGGTGATAAAGTTGAGTTGGACGGCAAGTACGTTCCTCACTTCAAACCAGGTAAAGAGCTGCGTGACCGCGCCAATATCTATGGTTAGTCACTGACTGCCCATAGAGTTGTTGCTTGTAAAGAATATAAAACGGTGCCTCAGGGCGCCGTTTTTTTTGCCTGCCGCTCAGCTGTTTTCTGATTTCTCAGCCCTCCGTTCTGACTTTGTTTTGCGCGCTACACCGCAGTTTAGTATCAATAAATGAAACCTTTATCGTTAACCTGCAGCCTGTGCCGCGAGCCGTTGCATTGTAGCTGGCGGCTGCCTGAGTACGGGGGAACAATCCTGTCCATGGGGTGCGATGTGCAATAGTTGCACGTCCTTCTGTCGGACGGGAGAAAGGTCGATCAAAACTTCGCTGGATCTGGCGGTTATCGCCGTTGTCTGCGGCATTCTGCCGTTACTGGTGCTACCGCAATTACCCGATGCATTAACAACTTTGCTGGTTGTTTTACCCGCTAGCTTGATGCTGCGTTTCCGTTGGGGAGGCTGCCAATTTATTGGTTGGGGAGCACTGGGATTTTTGTGGGCCACCTTCAATGCCGGTAATCTGGTGGCGCAAGTCGTACAACTGAGCCGTGGGCCGGAGGTGACCGCCGTGGTGCAGGTTGTCGGTGTTACTTTGGTGCCCGCTGCGAGCAAACAAACGCTGATGCGCATCGAACAGGTTAACGGGCGCTGGCTAACGCCATCAATTGCCTTTACCACCGTTTGGCAGCCGGAGGCGCCGCAACTCTGTGCTGGGCAACGTTGGGAACTCCGACTGCGTCTGAGAGCGGTGCACGGAAAACTGAACGAAGGGGGCTTCGATAGCCAGCGTTGGGCGATGGCGCAGCGTCAACCACTGACTGCACAGGTGAAGCGCGCCAGGCTGTTGGAGGGGAGTTGCAACTGGCGGCAGCGTATTATCAGCCATGCCGAGAGCAACATGGGTGACCTGCGTTATAAATCGGTATTGCTGGCTTTAGCGTTTGGCGAAAGAACCGCGTTGGATCCGGCGTTACGCACTCTGATGCTGAAAACCGGCATTGCGCATCTGATGGCGATTTCAGGCCTGCACGTGGCTATGGCGGCCATATTAATTTGGCTGGCGCTGCGGGCGCTTCAGTTCTTGTTGCCTGCTCACCTGATCGGCTACCGCTTCCCCTTGTTAGCCAGTTGGTTTGGTACCTTAGCCTATGTCTGGTTGGCTGGCGCACAACCCCCGGCGGTGCGTACTGCCTTGGCGTTGACTCTGTGGATGTTGCTGCGCCTACGCGGGATTCACTGCACTTCCTGGCAGGTATGGCTGTGGTGCGTGGGGTTAATTCTGGTCTGCGATCCGCTGGCGGTACTGTCAGACAGTTTCTGGTTATCGGTACTGGCGGTAGCCTGCCTGGTCTTTTGGTTCGAATGGGTGCCGTTAAGTGCTCGTTTCCGCTCTGCCTGGTATTGGGCACCGGTGCGTTGGCTGCACATTCAGTTTGGTATCACGTTGTTGCTGGTACCGATGCAGGCCGCTTTGTTTCTCGGCCTGACGTTGACCTCTATGCCGGCGAATCTGTGGGCGGTACCTGTGGTTTCACTGGTGACGGTTCCTTTGATTTTGATCGCGGTAATTTGTGGTGCCTTACCGCTATTGAGCGGCGGATTCTGGTGGCTGGCCGATTTGACACTGCTATGGGTGTTTACGCCGCTACATTATTTGCAGCGTGGCTGGATCGATCTGGGCGCCGCCTCGCTGCTGGTCAGCGCAGCGGGTTGGCTGCTGGTTATCTGCTGGCGTTTTCACTGGTGGTTATGCTATACGGCAGGCTTGACCGCTGTGGCGATATGCTGCGTGCTGTGGCGGGAAAAAGAACCTCCATATCGTTGGCGGGTCGACATGTTGGACGTCGGCCATGGCCTGGCGGTAGTGATCGAAAGAAACGGAAAGGGGATACTGTTCGATACCGGCGATCGCTGGGAGACGGGCAGCGCTGCGGAACGTCATATTTTGCCCATGCTAAATTGGCGGGGTATCGACCTGGAGCAAATTATCATCAGCCACGATCACCTTGATCATACCGGTGGGCTGGAAGAGGTAAGGCAAGCATTTCCACAGGCCACAGTGCGCAGCCCGATACTTGATCCGCTTCATTTACCCTGCGTGGCCGGCGAAAGCTGGCAGTGGCAATCGCTGCAATTTCAGGTGTTATGGCCGCCGAAAGCGCTAAAGCGACCGGTCAATGATGATTCTTGCGTGATCCGCGTCGATGATGGCCGATATAGCCTGCTACTGACCGGCGACGTGGAAAAACAAGCGGAAGCGCAGTTGCTCAGATTACAACGCGATCGGCTGGCATCTACAGTGCTTCAGGTTCCCCATCACGGCAGCAGGACGTCCTCGACGCCGCCGTTTCTGCGTGCGGTAGCGCCGGAGGCGGCTTTGGCGTCCGCATCTCGTTACAACAAATGGCGATTACCCGCCGTTAAAGTTATCGCCAGATATCTGGCAAATGGCATCATATGGCGCGATACTTCGCGGTCAGGTCAGATATCCGTGCTTTTTTTCGACAACGATTGGCAAATTAAAGGCTTTCGTGAACAATTAATGCCCCGTTGGTACCATCAGCGGTTTGGCGTAGAGGGTGATAATGAGTAAAATAGGCCGCTATTTCTTCCGATGCTGGTATTTGCATGATGAATGATAAAGATCTCTCCACTTGGCAGACTTTCCGTCGCCTCTGGCCGATGATCACTCCTTTTAAGACCGGGTTGATTGTGGCCGCCATTGCGTTAGTGCTTAACGCGGCCAGCGATGCCTTTATGTTGTCCTTGCTTAAACCTTTATTGGATGACGGTTTTGGGAAAACCGAGAGCAGCATTTTGCTTTGGATGCCGTTGGCCGTCATTGGCTTGATGGTGGTCCGCGGCCTGACGGGCTTCGTTTCCAGCTATTGCATTTCATGGGTGTCCGGCATGGTGGTAATGCATATGCGCCGCCGGCTGTTTGGCCATATGATGAGAATGCCGGTATCTTTCTTCGATCAGCAGTCAACCGGTACGCTGTTGTCGCGTATCACCTATGACTCTGAGCAAGTGGCCTCATCCTCTTCCAGCGCTTTGGTCACCGTGGTGCGTGAAGGCGCGTCGATAATTGCGTTGTTCAGCATGATGTTCTACTACAGCTGGCAGTTATCGGTGATCCTGATTGTGTTGGCACCGATCGTGTCTATCGCAATCCGCATTGTTTCCAAACGCTTCCGTAGTATCAGTAAAAGCATGCAGAACACCATGGGGCAGGTAACCACCAGTGCCGAGCAGATGCTGAAAGGCCACAAGGAAGTGCTGATTTTTGGCGGCCAGCAGGTGGAAACCGAGCGCTTCAACTCGGTCAGCAACCGCATGCGCCAACAGGGCATGAAGCTGGTTTCAGCATCCTCAATCTCTGACCCGATTATTCAGTTGATTGCTTCGTTAGCGCTGGCATTTGTACTGTACGCTGCGAGCTTCCCGAGTGTGATGGCAACCCTGACCGCTGGTACCATCACCGTGGTGTTCTCGTCGATGATCGCCTTAATGCGTCCACTGAAATCGCTGACCAACGTCAATGCCCAGTTCCAGCGTGGGATGGCTGCTTGCCAAACGTTGTTCTCGATTTTGGATATGGAGCAGGAAAAAGATACCGGCACTCGCGAAGTGGCGCGTGCTAAAGGCGATATCGAATTCCGTAACGTGACTTTCTATTATCCAGGGAAAGAAACGCCGGCACTGCGTGATATCAATCTGAGCATTTCAGAGGGCAGAACCGTAGCATTGGTGGGCCGCTCGGGATCGGGCAAATCGACTATTGCCAACCTGTTGACCCGTTTCTATGACGTTCAGGAAGGTGAAATCCTGATGGACGGGTATGACCTGCGCGAGTATACCTTGGCATCACTGCGCGATCAGGTAGCTCTGGTATCGCAAAACGTACATTTATTTAACGACACCATCGCTAACAATATCGCTTACGCTCGTGAAGAACGTTATGGCCGGGAAGAAATCGAGAAGGCCGCACGCATGGCTTATGCCATGGATTTCATTGAGAAAATGGAGAATGGCCTGGATACGGTGATTGGCGAGAACGGCGTGATGTTGTCCGGTGGACAGCGTCAGCGTATCGCTATCGCGCGCGCACTGTTGCGCGATTGCCCGATTCTGATCCTTGATGAAGCAACTTCGGCGCTGGATACGGAATCAGAACGCGCCATTCAGGCCGCGCTGGACGAACTGCAGAAAAACCGCACCTCACTGGTGATCGCGCACCGCTTGTCGACCATTGAAAAGGCTGATGAAATCCTGGTGGTGGAAGATGGGCGCATCGTTGAACGTGGTGAGCACGCTGCGTTAATCGAACAGCGTGGGGTCTACGCACAGCTTCACCGCATGCAGTTCGGCCAATAATGATCGAGCGCATTTGGTCGGGTAGCTCACTGGTATACCTGCTGTTGCTGCCGCTGTCTTGGCTGTACGGTCTGGTCAGCGGTTTGATTCGGCTGAGTTATCGCTGTGGCCTGCGTAAAAGCTGGCGTGCACCGGTGCCGGTGGTGGTGGTGGGAAACCTTACCGCCGGCGGCAACGGTAAAACGCCAACCGTGATCTGGCTGGTGGAGCAATTGCAACAGCGCGGATACCGGGTGGGTGTGGTATCACGCGGTTATGGTGGCAAAGCGGCATCTTATCCGTTGGTATTGGATGAACACACTACGACCCAGCAGGCGGGCGATGAGCCGGTATTGATTTATCAACGCACCGGTGCGCCTGTAGCCATTTCGCCAAAGCGTGCGGAAGCGGTGCAGGCACTGCTGCAACAGCAGAAACTCGATATTGTCATCACCGATGACGGTTTGCAGCATTACGCGTTGCAACGTGATTTTGAACTGGTGGTGATCGACGGCGTGCGCCGTTTTGGCAATGGCTGGTGGTTACCGGCGGGACCGATGCGTGAACGCGCGTCGCGCCTGAACAGCGTGAATGCGCGGATTGCCAACGGCGGCGTGGCTCAGGCGGGTGAAATTGCCATGCGGTTGCAAGCGCGTGAGGCGGTCAATATCGCCAGCGGTGCGCGTCGGCCGGCGGCTGAGTTACCGCACGTGGTGGCAATGGCCGGGATTGGCCATCCGCCACGCTTTTTCGCCACGCTGGAAAAGCTTGGCGTGGATGTCGAGAAAGAAGTCGCGTTCGCCGATCATCAGGAGTACCAGCATGCTCAACTGGTGGCGTTGGCGTCATCTGAGCAAACGCTGTTGATGACTGAAAAAGATGCGGTCAAATGCCGCATTTTTGCCCAGCCCAACTGGTGGTATTTACCGGTAGATGCGGTTCTTCCCCCCGATCAGGCTGAGTCGTTGCTGCAAAGTATCGAGGCGCTGCTGACTAAATAACTCAAACAGCCAGCGCGTTAAGCCCCAGAGCTTGCGCGCAGGCGTTTATCGAACGCTGTTGCGTTTGTTGGTACAGCGCCAATTCATCTATCACCTCTGCCCCCAAAGCCTGCTCGAAAGCGGCACGGCTCGATGCTGCATTGTACTGAGCATGCCGGTTGTCACCCAGATTAGACTGGAAAATGCCCGCTGCGCTGACCGGTAAGAAGTCTTCATACACCAAAGGCTGAAAGCGAATATGTTCCTGAGCTATCAGTTGCTCCAGCGTAGTGTGTTTATCCAGCGAGTCTTTGGCCGCGAGGCCGCATTCGGTAGGGAAATAGCGGAACCATGCCAGTTGCTGCTCACGCAAGGTTGCATAATCATCTGGAAACGCCTGGAAGTTTTCCGCCAGTAACTGATTGTACCGCTCGGCGTTATTTTCACTTGGCGGCGCCTGCAGCGCATCGTTGGTGGCTTGCAACAGTCGGTCATACAAAGCCCGGCCTTTCGGGGTCAGCGCTACGCCACGTTGCTCGATTTCGCCAAAACGCGCGGTATGGTGTCCGCCTACGGTGCTGCCGTCATGTTCGACAAAGGCCACGCTTTCTTCCAGCGCTTTAAAGCTGGTTTGGCGTAGCAAAATTGGCCGACGGCGAGGCGGCGGGCCTTCGATAACGGCTTTAGGCGTGATTCCCCGGCCAGGCATCGCTTGCTGGACGAGGTCGATATTCAGCGTGCGTGGCGTCAAATGGTTGATATGCGGGCCTTTGAACGCCACTACGTCGGCAATCAAACGGTGCTGATCGTGCAATTGTTGATATTCGGCGGCACTGACGGTCGCCCGGTTGTGCCAACGAAAAGTTTCCAGCGCCTGTTCGATAAATTCACTGGCCTGGCTGTCATCCAACCCGCCCTGAACTTCCTGCAAGACGATCAACTCCAGCACGCGTTCAGTAAAGATGCGGCGGCGGGCCAGCAGTTGCTGGGCCAACTGACGTAACACCGGGCTTTCAATCAGCTCTAACCGTAATAATGAGGTGAAAACCCGGAATGGGCTGATCTGCAGCGCATCTTCATGCACTGCGCGAAACGCAGTGGAATGAACCGGAACACCGGCCACGGCCAGGTCGTAATACCCGACCGGTGACATGCCCATGACGTTAAACAGCCGTCGCAAAGTAGCCAGTTCATCTGCCGTACCTACCCGGATTGCCCCGTGGCGTTCCATGGCCAGTCTTTCGATTTCACCGGTAATTTGTAATTGATGAGCCAATGCGGCATCTTCGCGCAGGACCTGTCGGTTGGTTTCCGCAACCAGTTCGAGTAAATCGCCATATAGAGGTACCTCTTTTTGGTACATATCTGACATGGCGTGAGAGAACCTGGAGCGGATTTCATTCGGTGAGACGAACTGCTGGGCGGTCATGCGCATAGCTCCTTTATTCAGGATAATCTGAAAAATAGTATTTTTTGCGGTAAAAGTGCTGGCTAAAAGGCCATCCGCCTTGTTTTCACCCCAAGTTTAGCTATCTCGGTTGGGTTTTGTTATAGCTTGGACAAGCATATTGGATTTTTATGCGTTAGCTCTCATTTGCCTGGGTGCTGGCGGAAGTAACGGCCGTCTGGAAGGCAATGATTTTGAGTGAGTTCGGTAAAAATAAAGAAATTAATCTATGCACAATCATAGACATAAAAATAAATTCGACGGGATGATAAAAATAGACCAATAAACCCCTTGTGCAAAGGATAGATTTATGAGTAAATGCTCGTCGGCCTGTGATACAGACCTATTTATGTTCGAGTTTAGATTTAAGCAGTTCCTCCAAAAACGTTATCATCTGATTCCGCTTCAAAGACGAACCTTCTAAGTACCTCCCATAAGTAATGTTCCTAAAAACGGCCTAAATTGCCTTATGGCAGGTTTTGTATATATATTTAAAAGGTAAATGTGTAATGTCTAAGAAAACGGGTCAGGTGAAGTGGTTCAACGAAAGCAAAGGTTTTGGTTTCATTGAGCAGAACGACGGTGGTAAAGATGTATTCGTACATTTTTCTGCAATCGCGACCGACGGTTTCAAAACTCTGGCTGAAGGCCAGCGTGTTGAGTATACCATCCAGGACAGCCCGCGTGGGCCGGCTGCCGCCAACGTTGTTGCTCTGTAACTAAACAGGCAATGACGTAAAGAGATCTTAATACAACCATGATGAGGCGTTAACGCTGATTCATTGCGGAAGATATTAAGTTCAACAAGCCCGCATCATGCGGGTTTTTAATTTTTTGCTCACGAGAGGTTTGTTACGAAAAACTTTAGGATGGGCTGGTAGCGTCCAACAATAATAAAAATAACGTTGTTAAGGATGCTCAAGTAAAAGGATATAAGTTATGTTTAAAAATACTGTGTTACAAATGGGCCGTGTGAAATGGTTTGATCAAGCTGCAGGCTATGGTTTTATTTCACCGGTAGATGGTAGCGACGAAATCTATGTTAGCCGTCGTTCTATCGCCAATACTAAAAATAAATCGTTAAACGAAGGTCAGAACGTTGAGTTCTCGATCTATCGCAGCTCCCACGGGCTGTCAGCGGCAGACGTTATCGCGTTCTGACCCACCCCCTTCCTCGCCAGTGCCGGTGCCGCCACCCCCAAGCACTGGCGAAGAAAAATCTTCTGATATCCACTATTATCGAGCAATCGCTTAACGACTTTGGATGTCAGGATGCTTACCCCGGTTATTTCTCTTGCCTCCGCCCGCGCGCTTCATCTTGCCGCACAAGGGCTGTTATCCCCGATTAAACGAAAAGCCAAACCTGACGACGTGGTTACCGCCATTCAACGTATGGGGTTACTGCAAATCGATACTATCAGCGTTGTTGCACGCAGCCCCTATCTGGTGCTGTTCAGCCGCCTGGGCGACTATCAGCCGGAATGGCTGGAACAGGCGCTGGCCAGCCGTCAGCTATTCGAATATTGGGCGCATGAAGCCTGTTTTTTACCCATTGAAGATTTTGGTCTGTTGCGCCATCGCATGCTGCAACCGCAGGGTATGGGCTGGAAATATTCTGAAGAGTGGGTGCAAAAGCATCAAACGGCAATGGACGATCTGCTGTTGCATATCGAAGCCAGCGGGCCGGTGCGTTCGGCGGATTTTAATGCCGAGAAAAGAGGGAATAGCGGTTGGTGGGATTGGAAGCCGGAAAAGCGGCATCTCGAAATCTTGTTCACCGCCGGTAAATTGATGGTGTCTGAACGGCGTAATTTTCATCGTGTCTACGATCTGACAGAAAGGTTACTGCCGCACTGGGATGATGAACGTCATGCGTTACCTGCGGACCATGCGTTGCAGGAAATGCTCAGCCGAACTTGTCGTTACCTGGGGATTTTCAGGGCTGAATGGTTGGCGGATTACTACCGTTTGAAGCGGGTTGCACCGAAAGTGCTGCTGGCATCGCTACAGCAACAGGGCGAAATAATGCCGGTGGTCGTTGATGGGCTGGACGGTGATTTTTACGTGCATCATTCGCTGGCGCAAGAACTGCAGTTGGCAGAGCAGGGGGCGCTAAAATCCAGTGTGACCACCTTGCTTTCTCCGTTTGACCCCGTGGTTTGGGATCGCCGACGTGCGCTTGAGCTGTTCGATTTTGATTACCGGCTGGAGTGCTATACGCCAAAGGAAAAGCGACAGTACGGTTACTTTACCCTGCCGGTGTTGCAACGTGGCGAGTTGATTGGCCGAATCGATGCAAAAATGCATCGGCGACAGGGTTTTTTTGAAATTATCAGTTTCCATCCGCAGGCCAAAGTTCGCTTTGGCAAACAACGTGCGCAGGATCTTCGGCAGGCGATTACCCGCAGTGCAAAATGGCACGGAGCCAAACAGGTGACGCTGGGGGATATTCCGGCGCAACTGGCCGTAGAATGGGGTGAGGGCTGGGAAGTGGAATAACGAACGGCGTCGTCAGCGTGGGTAAAACGAATCTTCAGCGCCGCCCGTTACAATCAGATTGATGCCTTAGTTGCTGAAATTGGCAAACAGGGCGATGATTTTGTGAATACGTTTGATCATGGAAAACGTCTTTTCTGTGACTTGTATCACAAAATTCTACGCCGGCCTCGCAGTCAATTCAATCCCCCGCGCCAGATTAAAAAGCAGCGGTAATTAACCTGGCGCATAGCGTTATGCTATTCTCACGCACTTTAGATCTCCATTCAGGAGGAAGCATGGACCACCGTTTACTCGAAATCGTTGCCTGCCCGGTTTGCAGCGGTAAGCTCTATTTCAATAAAGAAAACCAAGAACTGGTCTGCAAAGTGGACGGCCTCGCCTATCCGCTGCGTGATGGCATTCCCGTACTGCTGGAAAACGAAGCGCGTGCGCTGTCATTGGATGAGAAACACGCATGAGTTTTATCGCGATTATTCCAGCCCGTTACGCATCAACCCGTTTGCCGGGCAAACCCTTGGCCGATATTCACGGTAAGCCAATGGTGGTGCACGTAATGGAACGTGCACGTGAGTCCGGCGCCAGCCGCGTTATCGTAGCGACCGATCACCCCGAGGTGGCCGAAGCGGTCAAAGCCGCCGGTGGCGAAGTGTGCATGACCAGTCCGCATCACCATTCCGGCACCGAACGTCTGGCGGAAGTGATCGAGCACTATGGTTTTGCCGATGACGAAATCATCGTCAATGTGCAGGGTGACGAACCGATGATCCCGTCGGTGATCGTACGTCAGGTGGCAGAAAACCTGGCAGCCAGTCAGGCCGGCATGGCCACTCTTGCGGTACCGATCGACAGCGCGGAAGAAGCCTTTAACCCCAATGCCGTCAAAGTAGTGATGGATGCACAGGGTTATGCGCTCTATTTTTCACGCGCGACGATTCCCTGGGATCGGGAACGTTTTGCTCAATCCAAAGAAAGTATCGGCGACAGCTTGCTGCGCCACATCGGCATTTACGCCTATCGTGCCGGGTTTGTACGCCGTTATGTCAGCTGGGCGCCAAGCCAACTGGAGCAAATTGAGCTGCTGGAGCAGCTGCGGGTGCTGTGGTACGGTGAAAAAATCCATGTGGGGGTCGCTAAAGCCATTCCAACCGTGGGTGTCGATACGCCGGAAGATCTGCAGCGCGTGCGCGACAGCATCAAGGGCTAAGCATTAAAAGCCGGCACGTCGCCTGGCGTGTCGGCGGTACAATTTCCCGTATTCTTTATCCCCATTTTGTTGATCTGCGTTGAGGATTTTTTTTGCTCGTCGTTCGATGATGTCAGCGTCTCCTCTTTTTCTCTTGAGGTTATTTCCTTATGGAGCAGTTACGCGCCGAACTGAGTATTGTGCTGGGCGAATCCATCAGCCGACTGGAACGCGTCAGCGAACAGCCTTATGCACACATGTACTCGTTGTATGATCAACAGGGTCACGCGATCCCGCTGATGGCAAAAAGCTTTGTCTGTCAGGGTATCGCCCAGCAGGAGGCCTATAAGTTGTCGATGCTGGCGCGTGAAGGGGATATCCGCCTGCCGACGGTGTATGGCGTGGTCTATACCCATCAGGCACCCTATAAAGAGATCCTGTTGATCGAGCGTCTGCGGGGGGTGTCGGTGGAGGCGCCGACGCGCACGCCGGACCGCTGGAATATGCTGATGGAACAGATCGTTGATGGCGTATTGGCTTGGCACCGTATCGACAGCCACGGCTGCGTCGGCACGGTTGACAGCACGCAGGAAAACGACTGGTTTTGCTGGTATCAGCAGCGGGTCGAGGTGCTGTGGTCGACGCTCGGGAACCTCAACTCGCCGCAGCTGACGATGGCCGATCGCCGCTTGTTGTACCGCACGCGGGAGGCGCTGACCCATTTTTTGTCGGTTTCGACGATCCTTGTGTGCTGGTGCACGGCAACCTGTCATTGCGTAGCATGCTGAAAGATGCCAAAAGCGACCAACTGCTGGCGATGCTCAACCCTGGGATGATGCTGTGGGCACCGCGTGAATATGAGCTGTTCAGGTTGTGCGAGGCCGGGATGCCCAGCCAACTGATGTTTTATTATTTGCAGCGGGCACCGGTGTCGGAGTCGTTCCTGGTTCGGCGTTGGCTGTATGGCGTGTGGGAAGCGGCAGGGCGGTTAATTCACACCGGCAAGCTGGATCGGCAGCTGTTTGACCATGCGTCTAAACAGCTGCTGCCCTGGCTTGCCGGCTAGTCGGCAGAGGCTTCTTCTGCCCCTTTGAGCGATTGCCACAGGCTGCCCAGCGTTTCATACCAGGCACGTTCGCTGTGGCCAAGGAACATGGCTGAAGGTACCACGCGATCCCAAATATTTAACCTGGAGCTGATGGCCAACTGATTGGCCGGCGCCGGGATAGGGTGCAACCCCTTGGCTTCAAAAAAGCGCATCGCTCGCGGCAAATGGTTGGCCGAGGTCACCAGAATAAACGGTTGCTGGCCGACCAGCTTCGACACCTGTAACGCCTCTTGCTCGGTATCCATCGGGCGATCCAACAGCACCATATCGCTACGAGGCACCCCCAGGCTTTCCGCTACCCGCGCCGCAGTTGCCGCGTTGCTCAAGGTATTGGCGCCGCCGGCACCGGTGAACACCATCTTGGTCCCCGGATGCGCGAGATATAAGCGCACGCCCTCCGTCACTCGTGGCAGGCTGTTACCTATCAGGTTGGAGCTGGGAGCCCAATCCGGGTTAAAGGTATAGCCGCCACCCAGTACCACGATATAATTCACCTGGTCATTGCCACGATAGGTTACATATTCAGATTCTATCGGTCGCAACAGCCGGTCGGCCACCGGTTGCAGGCTGAAAAGCAGTAAAAACAGCCAGCTCAGTGATAAAATGACTCTGCCGCTTTTTTGCCAGCGGGTGAACCACAGCAGCAACAGCGCCAGCCCCATCAACAGTAGCAGCGCAGGTAATGGCATTAAAATGGCGCCAATGAACTTTTTCAGGTTGAACAGCATCAAAAATCAGGTCCTTTTGGGCGAAAAAACGGCATCCGGGCACAATCAGGCCGCAAGAAGATTCATTCTAAGCCAGTCTGTGCCAAAATAGCAGGTTTGAATGGGCTGGCGCTTTGCCCCCATCAGGATAAGATCAGCGGAGCCGTTGTCCATGCAGGATCGCAATTTTGACGATATTGCTGAAAAGTTTGCGCGTAATATTTACGGCACCACCAAAGGGATGATCCGTCAGGCGGTAGTCTGGCAGGACCTGACCACGCTGCTGGCCCAGTTGCCGCAGCGGCCGCTGCGCATTCTGGATGCAGGCGGCGGCGAAGGCCACATGGCCTGCCAACTGGCAGAATTAGGACATCAGGTGTTGTTGTGCGATCTCTCTGGTGAGATGATCCAACGCGCTGCGCAGTTGGCTGAACAAAAAGGTGTGAGCCAGAACATGCAATTCATACAAAGTTCAGCGCAGGATATTGGTCAACACTTGGAACAGCCGGTTGATCTGATATTGTTCCATGCGGTGCTTGAATGGATTGCTGAACCTGAGGTGGCGTTGCAGGCGTTGTTCAACTGCCTGCTACCCGGTGGCGGGTTGTCATTGATGTTCTTTAATGCCAACGGCCTCTTGATGCGCAACGTGGTGTTGGGTAATTTCCAACTGGTGAATCCAGAGGTCAGAAGGCGCAGAAAGCGCTCTTTGTCGCCGCAATATCCGCACAGCCCGCCGCAGGTTTATGGCTGGCTGGAGCAAATGGGCATGCGCATCAGCGGGAAAACCGGCGTGCGGGTGTTCCACGATTATCTGCAGAGCAGGCAGCTACAGACGCAAAAATTTGAAGAGTTACTGGCGCTTGAACAGCACTATTGCCGGCAGGAGCCGTACGTGAGTTTGGGGCGCTATATTCACGTCATGGCGCATAAACCAAACCTGAAGGACGAACTATGAGTGAATTTTCCCAGACAGTACCCGAACTGGTCGCCTGGGCACGGAAAAATGATTTCTCTATTTCGCTCCCTACGGAGCGTCTCGCGTTTTTGCTCGCTATCGCCACCCTTAACGGCGAACGACTGGACGGCGAGATGAGCGAAGGTGAGCTGGTTGATGCATTTCGCCATGTCAGCAAGGGTTTCGAACAGACGCATGAAACGGTGGCGGTCCGCGCCAACAATGCGATTAACGACATGGTGCGCCAGCGCCTGTTAAACCGCTTTACCAGCGAGCTGGCAGACGGCAATGCGATTTACCGCCTGACCCCGTTGGGCATCGGTATCACCGATTACTATATCCGTCAGCGCGAATTCTCTACGCTGCGCCTGTCTATGCAGCTGTCGATCGTGGCGGAGGAGCTAAAGCGCGCCGCCGATGCCGCCGAAGAGGGCGGAGATGATTTCCATTGGCACCGCAACGTGTTTGCACCGCTGAAATATTCGGTGGCGGAAATCTTCGACAGTATCGACATGACCCAACGGCTGATGGATGAGCAACAGCAGGGCGTGAAGGAAGATATCGCCGCGCTGCTGAATCAGGATTGGCGCGCGGCGATCTCGAGCTGTGAGATGCTGTTGTCCGAGACTTCCGGCACGCTGCGCGAGCTGCAAGATACGCTGGAGGCGGCGGGTGACAAGTTGCAGGCCAACCTGTTGCGCATTCAGGATGCGACGCTGGGTGGGATGGAACTGGGTTTCGTCGACAAACTGGTGTTCGATCTGCAAAGCAAGCTCGACCGCATTATCAGCTGGGGCCAGCAGGCGATTGACCTGTGGATCGGTTACGACCGTCACGTGCATAAATTTATCCGTACCGCGATCGACATGGATAAGAACCGCGTGTTCGCCCAACGCCTGCGCCAATCGGTGCAAAACTATTTCGACAACCCATGGACGCTGACCCACGCCAACGCCGACCGTCTGCTGGATATGCGCGACGAAGAACTGGCGCTGCGCAGCGAGGAAGTGACTGGGGAACTGCCGCCGGATCTGGAGTTCGAAGAGTTCAGCGAGATCCGCGAACAACTGGCGGCAATGATCGAACAGGCGCTGAAGATTTATCAGGAACAACAGATGCCGCTCAATTTAGGGGCGGTAATGCGCGATTATCTGGCGCAATATCCGCGTGCGCGTCATTTCGACGTAGCACGTTTAGTGGTCGACCAGGCTGTGCGCCTTGGTGTGGCTGAAGCAGATTTTTCAGGGTTGCCGGCGCAATGGCAGGCAATCAATGATTACGGAGCCAAGGTCCAGGCCCATGTCATCGACAAATATTGAACAAGTAATGCCAGTCAAGCTGGCCAAGGCACTGTCTAACGCGCTGTTCCCGGCGCTCGACAGCCAACTGCGTGCGGGTCGTCACATCGGTATCGATGAGCTGGACAACCATGCCTTCTTAATGGATTTCCAGGATGAACTGGAAGAGTTTTACACCCGCTACAGCGTGGAACTGATCCGTGCACCGGAAGGGTTTTTCTACCTGCGCCCGCGTTCCACTACCCTGATCCCGCGTTCGGTATTGTCCGAGCTGGACATGATGGTAGGTAAAATCCTGTGCTATCTCTATCTCAGCCCAGAGCGTCTGGCGCATGAGGGGATTTTCAGCCATCAGGAGCTGTATGACGAGTTGCTGAGCCTGGCGGATGAGACCAAATTGCTGAAGTTCGTTAACCAGCGTTCCACAGGCTCGGATCTCGATCGTCAGAAACTGCACGAAAAAGTGCGCACCTCGCTGAACCGCCTGCGTCGTCTGGGCATGGTCTATTTCATGGGCAATGACAGCAGCAAGTTCCGCATCACCGAAGCCGTGTTCCGCTTTGGCGCCGACGTGCGCAGCGGTGACGATCCGCGTGAAGCGCAACTGCGCATGATTCGTGACGGTGAGGCGATGCCGGTTGAAAACAGTCTGTCGCTGAATGACGAGAGCGAAGCTGAAGACCAGCAGGTTGATAACACTCCGGACAGTGCAGAGGATGAACAGGAATGATTGAACGCGGTAAATTTCGCTCGCTGACGCTGGTTAACTGGAACGGCTTCTTTGCTCGTACCTTTGATCTGGATGAGCTGGTGACCACGCTGTCCGGCGGTAACGGGGCCGGGAAATCCACCACTATGGCGGCTTTCGTCACCGCGCTAATCCCCGATTTGACGCTGCTGCACTTTCGTAATACCACCGAAGCCGGCGCCACCAGCGGTTCACGCGACAAAGGCTTGCACGGCAAGCTGCGCGCCGGGGTCTGTTACTCCACGCTTGATGTGATCAACTCACGCCATCAGCGCGTGGTGGTTGGCGTGCGTTTGCAGCAGGTGGCTGGCCGCGATCGCAAGGTGGACATCAAGCCGTTCACCATTCAGGGCCTGCCGACCGCAGTGCAGCCGACTGAACTGCTGACCCAAACGGTAGGCGAGCGCCAGGCGCGCGTACTGACGCTGCAGGAACTGAAAGAGCGTGTCGAAGAGATGGAAGGCGTGCAGTTCAAGCAGTTCAACTCCATTACCGATTACCACGCGTTAATGTTCGATCTGGGCGTGCTGCCGAAACGCCTGCGTTCGTCCGCCGATCGCAGCAAGTTTTACCGCCTGATCGAGGCCTCGCTGTACGGCGGGATCTCCAGCGCCATCACCCGATCGCTGCGCGATTATCTGTTGCCGGAAAACAGCGGCGTGCGCAAGGCGTTCCAGGATATGGAAGCGGCACTGCGTGAAAACCGCATGACGCTGGAAGCGATCCGCGTCACTCAGTCGGACCGTGACCTGTTCAAGCACCTGATTTCCGAAGCCACGTCCTACGTGGCGGCAGACTACATGCGCCATGCCAACGAACGGCGCATTCATCTGGACGGCGCGCTGGCGCTGCGCAGCGATCTGCTGGGCAGCCGTAAACAGCTGGCCACCGAGCAGTATCGCCACGTGGAAATGGCGCGTGAGTTGGCAGAGCAGAGCGGCGCGGAATCCGATTTGGAAACCGACTACCAGGCTGCCAGCGATCACCTGAATCTGGTGCAGACGGCGATGCGTCAGCAGGAAAAGATCGAGCGTTATGAAGGCGATCTGGAAGAGCTGACCTACCGCCTGGAAGAACAGAACGAAGTGGTTGCCGAGGCCAGTGAGCAGCAAGCCGAAAACGAAGCGCGCGCCGAGGCGGCCGAACTGGAAGTGGATGAACTGAAAAGCCAGCTCGCCGACTACCAGCAGGCGCTCGACGTGCAGCAGACCCGCGCCATTCAGTATCAGCAGGCGTTGCAGGCATTGGAACGCGCTCGTTCCCTGTGCCAACTGCCAGAGCTGACCGCTGAAAATGCCGAACAGTGGCTGGATACTTTCCAGGCGCGCGAGCAGGAAGCGACGGAAGCCTTGCTGATGCTCGAGCAGAAACTGAGCGTGGCCGACGCCGCGCACGGTCAGTTTGAACAAGCTTATCAACTGGTGGGTAAAATCGCCGGCCAGGTCAGCCGCAGTGAAGCCTGGCAATGTGCGCGCGAATTGTTGCGCGATTGGCCTTCGCAGCAGCACCTTGCCGAACGTGTGCAGCCGCTGCGCATGCGCCTGAGCGAACTGGAACAGCGTCTGCGCTCCCAACAAGATGCCGAGCGTCTGCTGCAGGAGTTCTGCAAGCGCCACGGTCAGGAGTACCAGCCGGACGATCTCGATGCGCTGCTGCAAGAGTTGGAAGAGCGTCTGGAGTCGCTGTCGCAGAGCGTCAGTGACGCCGGTGAGCGACGGATGGAAATGCGTCAGGAACTGGAGCAGATCCAGCAGCGTATCCGCGAGCTGACCGCCCGTGCGCCCGTCTGGTTGGCGGCACAGGACTCCCTGAGCCAGCTTAGCGAGCAGAGCGGTGAAGAACTGGAAAGCAGCCAGCAGGTGACCGAGTTCATGCAGCAACTGCTGGAGCGCGAACGTGAAACTACCGTTGAGCGCGACGAAGTGGCTGCCCGCAAGCGTGAAGTTGAAGCGCAAATCGAACGCCTTAGCCAGCCTGGCGGTGCCGAAGATCAGCGTCTGGTGACGTTGGCCGAACGTTTTGGCGGCGTGCTGCTCTCTGAAATCTACGACGATGTCACCATCGACGATGCGCCTTACTTCTCGGCGCTGTACGGCCCATCGCGCCACGCGATCGTGGTGCCGGATCTGTCGCTGGTGCGTGAGATGCTGGAAGGTCTCGAAGACTGCCCGGAAGATCTCTATCTGATCGAAGGGGATCCGCAGTCGTTCGATGACAGCGTGTTCGCCGTCGAAGAGCAGGACAGGGCGGTATTGGTCAAAACCGCCGACCGTCAGTGGCGTTATTCGCGTTACCCGGAAGTGCCGCTGTTTGGCCGTGCCGCGCGTGAAAACCGCCTGGAAGTGCTGCATGCCGAGCGTGAAACGTTGGCTGAGCGCTACGCGACGTTGTCGTTCGACGTGCAAAAGACCCAGCGTTCGCATCAGGCTTTCAGCCGGTTTATCGGCTCCCATCTGGCGGTGGCGTTTGACGCCGATCCGGAAGCGGAAATCCGTGGCCTTAATTCCCGTCGCGGTGAAATCGAGCGTGCGCTGAATAACCATGAAGCGCAGAACCAGCAGCAGCGGCAGCAGTACGATCAGGCGAAAGAGGGCATCTCGGCACTCAACCGGCTGATGCCATTGGTGTCACTGTTGAACGACGACACTCTGCAGGACCGGGTGGAAGAGATCCGCGAAGAGCTGGAAGAGGCGCAGGATGCCGCGCGCCATATTCAGCAACACGGCGTCTCCCTGGCCAAGCTGGAACCCTTGCTGTCGGTGTTGCAAAGCGATCCGCAACAGCATGAACAGCTGCAGCAGGATTACACCCAGGCGCAGAGCGTACAGCGCCAGGCCAAGCAGCAGGCGTTTGCTCTGATCGAAGTGGTACAGCGTCGTGCGCACTTTGGCTATACCGACTCCGCCGGCATGCAGAACGCCAACAACGATCTTAACGACAAGCTGCGCCAGCGTCTGGAGCATGCGGAAGCGGAACGTACCCGCGCCCGTGAGCAACTGCGTCAGTATCAAACCCAATTTACCCAGTACAGCCAGGTGCTGGCATCGCTGAAAAGTTCGTATGACGCCAAGCGCGACATGCTGAAAGAGCTGAGTCAGGAACTGGTAGATATCGGCGTGCAGGCGGATGCCAATGCCGAAGCGCGTGCACGAGCGCGTCGTGACGAGCTGCATGCGGCGCTGAGTACCAACCGCGCTCGCCGTAATCAACTGGAAAAACAGCTGACCTTCTGCGAAGCGGAAATGGACAGCCTGCAGAAGAAACTGCGCAAGCTGGAGCGCGACTATTACCAACTGCGTGAGCAGGTGGTGACCGCCAAGGCGGGCTGGTGTGCGGTCATGCGCATGGTGAAAGACAACGGCGTTGAACGCCGTCTGCACCGTCGCGAACTGGCTTATATGGACGGTGACGAGCTGCGCTCGATGTCGGATAAGGCACTGGGTGCGTTACGTCTGGCGGTGTCGGATAACGAACATCTGCGCGATGTTCTGCGCTTGTCGGAAGATCCAAAACGCCCGGAACGCAAGATTCAGTTCTATATCGCGGTGTATCAGCATCTGCGCGAGCGTATCCGCCAGGATATCATTCGTACTGATGACCCGGTTGAGGCCATCGAACAGATGGAGATCGAGCTGGGTCGCCTGACCGAAGAACTGACCGCACGTGAGCAGAAGCTGGCGATCAGTTCCAAGAGCGTGGCGAATATCATCCGCAAAACCATCCAGCGTGAACAGAACCGCATCCGCATGCTCAACCAGGGTCTGCAGGCAGTGTCTTTCGGCCAGGTGAAGAGCGTGCGGCTGAACGTCAACGTGCGCGAAGCGCATGCGACGCTGCTGGACGTGCTTGCCGAGCAGAGGGAGCAGCATCAGGATCTGTTCAACAGCAACCGTCTGACCTTCTCTGAAGCTTTGGCCAAGCTGTATCAGCGCCTGAATCCGCAGATTGATATGGGGCAACGCACGCCGCAGACTATCGGCGAAGAGCTGCTGGATTACCGTAACTATCTGGAGCTGGAAGTGGAAGTGTTCCGCGGCTCTGACGGTTGGCTGCGTGCCGAGAGCGGCGCGTTGTCTACCGGGGAAGCGATAGGGACCGGGATGTCGATTCTGGTGATGGTGGTGCAGAGCTGGGAGGAGGAGTCACGCCGTCTGCGTGGCAAGGATATCTCACCTTGCCGCTTGCTGTTCCTCGATGAGGCGGCGCGACTGGATGCCAAGTCTATCGCAACGCTGTTCGAGCTGTGCGATCGTCTGGAAATGCAGCTGATTATCGCTGCGCCGGAAAACATCAGCCCGGAAAAAGGCACCACTTATAAGCTGGTGCGTAAGGTGTTCCAGAACCATGAACACGTGCACGTAGTGGGGCTGCGCGGTTTCGCCAACGAGTTGCCTGCACCGGGCACTGCTGCGGTAGAAACGCCGTAAACGCCAAAAAAGCCCGCTAATAATCTGAAAATAGCCGCCCTGGGGTGGCTATTTTTTTGTGTGCATGGATGATAGTCCTGCTTTTTTATCCGCTAAAAACCGGGTAGCTTAATGACATAACAGTTATTAGCGGCGTCCAAGGGCAAAATGGCCTTTCTGTTCGTATACTGAAATTAACAAGCGGTTTTTGATGTATTTTTTGTGAGCATACAGGGGGCAATGGATGTTGCTTAAAAATGGAAACACTTTACGGCGTCTGGCGCTGAGCTGCGCAATCGCATCTGGACTTGCGTCGTCGTTACCCGCATGGGCAACCGTGCCTGCGTTTCCGGTAGCGTCATCCGGCATGTCAGTTGCGCAAAGCCGTTCGGAATTATTGGCAGCATTGCCGAAAGGAATGACACCGCACTATCTTTCAACGCTGGCTCCTTTGTACGCCGCTAACCGGATGCAACTGATGTGGCAGGATCGCGAGGCGATTCAGCAGTTCCAGCAGCAGTTGGCCGAGCTGGCCATGTCCGGTGTGCAGCCACAGTTTACCCAATGGGTGAAGCTGCTGACCAATCCGGCGATTAGCGGCGTAGCGCGCGACGTTGTCCTGTCTGATGCTATGCTGGGGTATTTGCAGTTCGCTTCAGCCATCGGCGCCAACGGTAACAGCTGGCTGTATAGCAATATTCCCTACAAGCTCGGCCTGCCGCCTAATGCGGTGATTAATCAATGGCAACTGGCGGTGCGTCAGGGCAAGACGCTGGCTTATGTCACCAAACTGGCACCGCAGCACCCGCAATATGCCAAGATGCATCAGGCGCTGCGCGACATGCTGGCCGACAACCGTCCATGGCCGCAGATGGCTAACGGTCCGAGCCTGCGCCCCGATCAACTGAGCAACGACATCGCCGCCCTGCGTGAGATCCTGGCCCGCAATGGCATGCTGACCACTACCGCAGTATCGGTGCAAACGCAGGAGCCGCCTGCGGTACTGACCGGCTCGCGCAATGAACCGGACGATGGTGGCTTGTCAGTCGATGAAGAAAAAAGCCGCGAGAGCAAAAGTGTGGTTATCAGCCCGTCTGCCGCACCGGTAAAAGATCTTGCCGCATCGCCGGAATCGCCATTCGCACAGCAACCTGCCGGCCCGGTGACCGTTACTGATAACGCTTATACCCCCGATCTGGTCGAAGGCGTTAAACGCTTTCAGAAATGGCAAGGCTTGACCGCCGACGGCGTGATTGGCGCCCGTACCCGCGAATGGCTCAACGTGTCGCCGCAAACGCGCGCTTCGCTGTTGGCATTGAATATCCAGCGTTTGCGCATCCTCCCAGGCTACGTCGACACCGGGATCATGGTTAACATTCCCAATTACTCGCTGACTTACTACCAGAACGGCAATGAAGTGCTTTCCTCACGGGTCATTGTCGGTCGGCCTAGCCGCAAGACGCCGCTGATGAACAGTGCGCTGAACAACGTCGTGGTCAACCCGCCGTGGAATGTGCCGACTACGCTGGTACGCGAAGATATTGTGCCAAAGGCAATGCGTGACGGCAGCTATTTCCAGAAACACGGCTATACCGTGCTTTCCGGCTGGAGCAATGACGCTGAAGTCATTAACCCGGCGATGATTGACTGGAACATGGTGTCTGCGCGTAATTTCCCTTACCGCATTCGCCAGGCACCAGGCGCCACCAACTCACTGGGGCGTTTCAAATTCAACATGCCGAGCTCGGATGCTATCTATCTGCACGATACGCCGAACCATAATCTGTTCCAGAAAGATATTCGTGCCCTGAGTTCCGGTTGCGTGCGCGTTAACAAGGCATCTGATTTGGCTAATATGCTGCTGCAAGATGCCGGCTGGAACAATACCCGCGTTTCCTCCACCCTTAAAGGGGGAAATACCACCTACGTAAATATCCGACAGCATATTCCGGTTAAATTGTATTATTTAACCGCCTGGGTTTCTGATGATGGAAAGCCACAATTTCGTACAGATATTTACAATTACGATGATACGGTGAGATCGGGTGCACAAATTTTGGCTCAGGCCGAAAAATTAATGCAATAAATGCAGTAATTATAAATAAATAACGGTCTGAATATCGGACCATGATGCAGGCACTCATTCAGTGGGTGCCTGCAAACCGCGGGACATCACGGGTTGACTCAGGCTGTGTGGGCGGTTATGGTTCGGGCAGTGCGCTGTTTTGTGCATATATTTTGATATTCTTGCCGGGTTTAACAGAAACATGGACAAAATTGATCATCATCGCCGCAAATGGCTGGCATTAGGTAGCGCCGCCATGGGCATAGCTCTGCTTCCAGGGCAGGCTTTTGCCAGTCTTTCTACTTCACGCCCACGCATTCTGGTCGTAAATAACATGCATACGGGCGAAACGTTGAAGGCCGAATTCTTTGATGGGAAGGGGTATAATAAAGACGAGCTGGTTCGTCTTAATCATCTTTTCCGTGATTATCGCGCCAATAAGGTTAAGCCGATCGATCCCCGTCTGTTTGATCAGCTCTATCGTCTGCAAGGTCTGTTGGGTACCAACAAGCCGGTGCAGTTGGTTTCAGGTTACCGCTCCCTGGATACCAACAATGAGCTGCGTGAGCGCAGCCGTGGTGTGGCCAAGCACAGCTATCACACCAAAGGTCAGGCGATGGACTTCCATATCGAAGGTATCCAATTGAGTAATATCCGTAAAGCGGCGTTAAAAATGCGCGGTGGTGGTGTAGGATATTACCCACGTAGCAACTTTGTACACATCGATACCGGCCCGGTGCGGACCTGGTAATCGTTGTACACCCTTGTGAATAGCGCCAGCCTGCGAGGGTGTGGCGCTGTTGTCGTTGGAGCCTTATGAAATACCAAATTATTCCCGTTACCGCCTTCAGTCAGAACTGTAGCCTGATCTGGTGTGAAAGCACGCAGCAGGCGGCATTGGTCGATCCCGGTGGCGAGGCAGAAAAATTGAAGGCCGAAGTGGCGAAGCAGGGCGTTACGATCACGCAGATCCTGCTGACGCACGGCCATCTCGATCACGTAGGTGCCGCGGCGGAACTGGCTGAGCATTATCAGGTGCCGATTTACGGCCCGGATAAGGAAGATGCTTTCTGGCTGGACGGCTTGCCGGCGCAGAGCCGGATGTTTGGGCTGGAAGAGTGTGCGCCGCTGACGCCGACCCAATGGCTGCAAGAAGGCGACAAGGTGCAGGTGGGCGAGATGACGTTCAACGTGTTGCATTGCCCTGGCCACACCCCTGGCCATATCGTCTTTATTAATGAAAAGGCGCGGCTGGCGTTGGTGGGCGACGTGCTGTTTAACGGCGGTGTCGGGCGCAGCGATTTCCCGCGTGGCGATCATCAGGCGCTGATTAACTCTATTCGTACCAAGCTGTTGCCGCAGGGCGATGACATGGCGTTTATCCCGGGCCATGGGCCAATGTCCACCTTTGGCCAAGAGCGTGAAACCAACCCGTTCCTGCGTGAAGAGCCGGCTATCTGGTAAGGTTATTTCCCGGCGGAAATAACTAAGGGGCGCTAAAAGCGCCCCTTTTGTATTTGCAGCAGCAACGTTTTACAGCACGGCGACGATGGCCTCGCACAGCGGCGCCATATTGTCCGGCGTCATGCCCGCAACGTTAACGCGACCGGAGTTGACGGCATAAACGCCAAACTCTTCGCGCAGGCGCAGCACCTGCTCTTTACTCAACCCGCTGAACGAGAACATACCGTTCTGGTTGATGATAAAGCCGAAGTCCTGCTCTGCGCCTTTCTCCTGCAGGGTATTGACGAACAGCTGACGCATACGGTGGATGCGCTGACGCATATCGGTCAGTTCCTGCTCCCACAACGCACGCAGCGCATCGTCGCCCAGGATGGTCGCCACGATGGCGGCGCCGTGCGACGGTGGGTTGGAGTAGTTGGCACGAATGGCGGCTTTCACCTGGCTGAACGCGCGATCTGCGGTTTCCGCATCGGCAGCTACGACCGTGCAGGCACCGACGCGTTCATTGTACAGGCCGAAGTTCTTCGAGTACGAGCTGGCGACGATCAGTTCCTGATGCTTGGCGGCGAAAATACGCAGGCCCTGCGCATCTTCTTCCAATCCCTTCGCAAAACCCTGGTAGGCGAAGTCAAACAGTGGTAACCAACCGTTAGCCACAGACAGCTCGGCCAATTGTGCCCACTGCTCAGCCGTTGGGTCGATGCCGGTTGGGTTATGGCAGCAACCGTGGAACAGCACCACATCGCCGGCCTGAGCCTGTTTCAGGCTGCGGAGCAGGCCATCGAAGTCCAGCGCATGATTGGCGGCGTCGTAGTAAGCGTACTCCAACACTTCCAGACCGACCGCACCAAACACGTTGTTGTGGTTCGGCCAGCTTGGGTTGCTGATCCAGATGCGTTTCGCGCTGGTCTGGTTGGCGATGAAGTCAGCTGCAACACGCAGGCCGCCGGTGCCACCAGGCGTTTGTGCAGTGCGCGCACGCTTGTCGGCAATAATTGGGCTTTGTTTGCCGAACAGCAGCTCTTGCGTGCAGTTGGCGAACGCCGGGATGCCTTCAATGCCGAGATAGTTTTTGGTGGTTTCATTTTCCAGCAGATATTGCTCAGCTTTTTTCACGCTGGTCAGTACCGGGGTTTTGCCGGTTTCATCTTTGTAAACGCCAATCCCTAAGTTGATTTTATTAGGGCGGGCATCCGCGCGGAAAATGTCGGTCAGACCCAGGATTGGGTCGGCGGGTGCAGCAGTGATTTTTTCAAACATGTCAGGTGCTTCCATGGCTCGGAGTTAAGCAGACAGAAGCATCAGGGTAGCGCCAGTTATGCGCTTTGCCAACCGTTTGCGAGAAAAACACATCGATCTTGTGAAGGGGGCAGGTTCAGCATAAAAAATGAGGGAGAAGGGGGCGTTGGCAGAATAAAAAGTTACTCGCGGCACAAAAACAAAAACAGGGCCGAAACCCTGTTTTTAACTCATACGGCGGTGAACCGCCGTCAAGTGTGACAACTTAGAACTGGTAAACCAGACCAACACCTACGATATCATCGGTAGCGGTGCCAGTGGCTTTAGTGAACTCGTTGTCGTCCAGCAGGTTGATTTTGTAATCAACATAGGTGGACATGTTTTTGTTGAAGTAGTAAGTGGTACCAACAGAAACATATTTAACCAGGTCGGCATCGCCGCCGCCGAAGCTTGAGTTATGATCGGTATGGCTAGCCAGGTTTTTACCTTTAGACTGCAGGTAAGACACTTCTGGACGCAGACCGAAGTCGAACTGGTACTGAGCAGTCACTTCGAAGTTCTGGGTTTTATTCGCGATACCGGCATCGAAATCACCGTATGGCGTCATGTTACGGGTTTCGGAGTACATGGCTGCCAGGTAGACGTTGTTCGCGTCGTATTTAGCGCCCACGGTCCACGCATCAGCTTTGTCGCCTTTAGCGGCAGAGTTGTTGGTTTGTTTGTCAGTACGGTCAGAAGACGCGTATGCAGCACCGAAGCTTACGCCTTCGCCGATGTCATAAGTAGAAGACAGGCCCCAACCGTCGCCGTTTTGTTTCTTCAGAGCGCGGCCGTCGTTTTCGTTTTTACCCTGGTACTGAACAGCGAAGTTCAGACCATCAACCAGACCGAAGAAGTTGTTGTTACGGTAAGTAGCAACGCCGTTGGTACGGCCGGTCATGTAGTTGTCGGTGTAGGTGTAGGTATCGCCACCGAACTCTGGCAGCATATCTGTCCAGCCTTCCACGTCGTACAGTACGCCGTAGTTACGGCCGTAGTCGAATGAACCGTAGTCAGCAAATTTCAGACCTGCGAAGCCCAGACGAGTCTTGGTGCCTTCGGTGCCTTGAGATTCAGCGTGGTTAGCCTGAACGTTGTATTCCCACTGGCCGTAACCGGTCAGTTGGTCATTAATCTGGGTTTCACCTTTGAAGCCGAAACGAACATAGGTCTGGTCGCCGTCATTGCCTTTGTCGTCGGAGAAGTAGTGCAGACCGTCAACTTTGCCGTACAGATCCAGCTTGTTGCCGTCTTTGTTGTAGATTTCAGCTGCGTTTGCTGCACCAGCAGCTAACAGAGCCGGGATTACCACTGCAAGAATGTTGCGCTTCATCATTATTACCCTCATTGGTGTTATTCGGACACCTTTGCCACTGCCGCCAATAATTCTTTTGGAACTATTGTAGATAGATTGGTGTCGTCCTGTGTCTGAACGCAGTGTTCCATTCGCAGACAGGTTAATCTAGAACGAAAATGCTACCAATGTCCTAATGAGGTTTCAAAAGGAAAGTGTATGTAACAAAATGTAATATTAAGGGAACTTTGTGACGCGGGTCAATATTAGAAAATGCGAAAGGCCAGCAAAGCTGGCCTTGGTTTTGTAACTAAATTATTTGGAAAATGTTTAGGCTGATTAATTAAAAGCTTGCGTTACGCGGGGTGCGTGGGAACGGAATGACATCGCGCACGTTTTGCACGCCGGTAACGTAGGCGATTAAACGCTCAAAACCTAAACCGAAACCGGCATGAGGAACGGTGCCGTAGCGACGCAGATCACGATACCACCAGTAATCTTCTTTATTCAGGCCCATCGCTTCCAGGCGCTGATCCAAGACATCCAGACGTTCCTCACGCTGGGCACCCCCGATGATCTCGCCAATGCCAGGAGCCAGCACGTCCATGGCTGCAACGGTTTTGCCGTCGTCGTTCATGCGCATATAGAAAGCTTTAATGTCTTTCGGGTAGTTTTTCACAACCACCGGCGCTTTAAAGTGTTTCTCGGCCAGATAGCGCTCATGCTCGGAAGACAGGTCGATGCCCCAGGATACCGGGTTTTCGAAGGTTTGGCCGGAGGCGATCAGGATTTCCACCGCTTCGGTGTAATCTACCTGGGCGAAATCGGAAGAAACAAAGCGCTTCAGGCGCTCAATCGCATCTTTGTCCACACGCTCGGCGAAGAACTGCATGTCATCCATACGCTCGTTCAACACGGCCTGGAACACATACTTCAGCATTTTTTCCGCCAGTTCGGCGATATCTTCGAGGTTGGCAAACGCCACTTCCGGTTCGATCATCCAAAATTCAGCCAGGTGGCGGCTGGTGTTGGAGTTCTCTGCGCGGAAGGTGGGGCCGAAGGTATACACTTTCGACAACGCACAGGCGTAAGTTTCGCCGTTCAACTGGCCGGAAACGGTCAGGAAAGCTTCTTTGCCGAAAAAGTCCTGGCTGAAATCAACCGCGCCTTTATCGGTGCGCGGCAGATTTTCCAGATCCAGCGTTGAAACCCGGAACATTTCGCCGGCGCCTTCGGTATCGGAAGCGGTGATAAGCGGGGTGGAAACCCAGAAGAACCCGTTCTCGTGGTAGAAACGGTGGATCGCCTGCGCCAGCGTATGACGCACGCGGGCCACGGCGCCGATCAGGTTGGTGCGTGGACGCAGGTGAGCGACCTCGCGCAGGTACTCGATGCTGTGACGTTTAGCCGCCATCGGGTAAGTGTCCGGATCGTCAACCCAGCCAACCACTTTGATGGCGGTCGCCTGCAGTTCGAAACTCTGGCCTTCGCCCGGAGAGGCAACGACTTTGCCGGTGACTTCAATCGAGCAGCCGGTGGTCAGATGCAGCACTTCATCCTGATAATTCGGCAGAGAATTATTAACGACGGCCTGTAACGGATCAAAGCAGGAACCGTCATAGACGGCCAGGAAGGAGATACCAGCTTTAGAATCTCTCCGGGTACGCACCCAACCGCGTACGGTGACTTCACTGTCAACCGCAGCACGACCTTGCAGTACGTCGACTACAGGCACTACGCTCATAGATTTCTCTCTTTATAATTTGGTTTAGAAATAGCTTAAAACCCAACAATATGGGGATGGTGCTATGTTACTTGCCGCGATGCAGAGCACAAGCAGAAATCGCCGGATTGGTACAACATTTCTTGGGGCTGGGCGAAAAGGGGGCAGCGGAAAGTGTCTTATAAAGGAGAAAAAAGCCGGTCTGAAGTTTTCAGCCGGCTTTTTAGCATTTGCAACGCATGGTCGCTTAGCTGGCTTTTTTCACCAGCGGCAGATCGAAGGCTTTGCGCAACGCCTTCACGAAGGCCTGATCCTGACAGATGGTTTTACCCGGACTGTCGGACAGTTTAGCCACTGGCTTGCCCTTGCATTCAACCAGTTTGATGACGATATTCAGCGGTTTTACGCCCGGAATGTCGCAGGTCAAGCGCGTGCCGATGCCGAACACCAGGTTGATGCGTTGATCGAAGTGGCGATAAAGCGCCAGCGCCTTGTCCAGATCCAGGTTGTCGGAGAACACCAGCGTTTTGCTCATCGGATCGATACCCAGCTTCTGGTAATGCGCGATGGCTTTTTCACCCCATTCAAACGGGTCGCCGGAGTCATGGCGCAGCCCCTGATAACGCGGCGCGAATTGTGGGCCGAAATCACGCAGGAAGGCGTCCATGGCGATGCAGTCGGTCAACGCGATGCCGAGCTGGTCTGGATACTCGTCCAACCAGGCCTGCAATGCTGCTCGTTGACTGTTGGCCAACACCGGGCTTATCTGCTGATGCGCCTGGAACCATTCATGCGCCTGGGTGCCTACCGGCGTCAGGCCGAGTTGATGCGCCAGATCGTAATTGCTGGTACCGACCAGGTAGGGGAATTCGTTTTTCAGCGTGCTGACGATCGCCTGCTGCACGCTTTTGGAGAAACGGCGACGGGTGCCGAAGTCCATCAGTTTGAAGCGGGAGATATCCACATCGGCGCTCACGGCTTTAAACTGCGCCAGTTTGCTGCGCAGATGCGCTACCGCCATGTCCGGCATGACCTGCGGTGAACGGTGACGGTGCACCACTTCGCTGATCACCGCCAGCAGGGGGACTTCCCACAAAATCACTTCGCGCCACGGGCCGGCAATGCGGATATGCAGCCTGCCGTCACGATTGTCGATCTGAACCTGCTGCGGGTCATAGCGGAAATCACGCAACCAGCTTAGGTAGTCCTGACGGAAGAAAGGCAACCCTGAAAGATAGCCAAATTCAGCCTCGGTCAGCGCCAGTTGGCTCATCAGCGCGACTTGCGCACGGATTTCGTCGGCATATTCGCCCAGCAGTTCATCTCCACGGCAGCGAAATTCCGCCGCCACGCTGATCGCGGGGTAGCGATGGAACACGGCTTGCTGCATATGAAGCTTGTAAGCGTCAGTATCAAGCAGTGATGTCAAAATCGGGGAAGCGTATTGAGTCATAGCGCGTTACTGCATCCTCGTCAGGCGCGAGTCCAAATCCGGATAGTCATAAAAAAGTTGAGCGAGTATACCCGGATTATCCTGTTATTGAAGCTGCATCACACCACAAATCGCCGGAGCGGGTCGAGGATTAAACGTGCCTTTATGCCGGCCTGCCGTCAGGTTTCAGGCAGAAAAGCCAGATAAGCCTGTAAGGTGAATGACTTAGCCTAATTAGTCATAAAAATTATAATGTTAATTATTTTAAACAACAATTCAGATAAAACCGGTCGGTGTGTGAATGCTGATCCGGTCCTTGCCGTTTTTCTTGCAGAAATAGAGCGCTTCATCCGCCTGTTTGATCGCCGTCGGCAACAGGCCGAGGCTGTTCACCTGGGCAATACCGCAACTGGTCGTGAAACGCACGGTTTGCCCATCATCGAGGGTGAGGGTGAGTTGGTGGGTGCGCTCGCGGAGCTTAGACATAATTTCTCGCGCATTATCAAGCGTGCAGTTGCAGAGGATCACGGCGAATTCTTCACCGCCATAGCGGCAGAAAATGTCGCAGGAGCGGAAGGCGTCCTGCAGCAATTTGCCGAAGGCCACCAGTGCACGGTCGCCGATATCATGCCCGTAACTGTCATTCAGTTTTTTGAAATTATCGATATCAATCAAACAAAAGGCTAACGGGTAGCTGCGCGCTGCCAGGGATTCGCATTCACGGAAGAACTTGCGGCGGTTATAGATATTGGTCAGGGGATCAAGAAACGAAGAGGCTTCCAGCTCCTTGATCAACAGATGTTTTTCATTTTCCAGCGTCACCTTTTCCAATTGATACTGTTTTAGCTGTTTAATGGCATCGCTGATGGCGATTAACTCCTGGCCGTAAAACACTTCATTGCGATCGATGTTCATATTGCCGCGCGACAACCGCAAAATATTATTATGCGTTTTAGTCAGCCAGCGGCTGATATTTGAACAGTAAACCAGGGTCGGCAGGAAAATAAACAGCACGATCAGACCACCGAGAGAAATCAAGCCATAAATAGCCGTCTGGCTGGTGTAGATCTTATGCTGTGATGCGACGATTTCCAGTTCAAAACTGCGTTGATAAAGCCGTTGCGAAAGCTCACTCAGATTTTTGACGTACTGATAAATAAAATCGGCGGAGTAGAGGGTATGATTATCGATTGAGGTATACAACCCTTGGGTAATCCGGTCGAGCTGCCCTTTCGAAAGCTGGCGGAGCAGCTCATTCACCAGCAGGGTGGTGGGGACATCGTTGTAGGTCAGCTTCATAAAGATCAGTCGGGTGCTTAGTGCATTCAACACCCCGGTGAGCTGTACGGCTTTCAGATAGGCGTCTTTGCGCTCCAGCTGATTGGTGTTCACGTCAATGACCTGATCGATTAATTCGGTCAGGGACATATTCAGTCGGTTATTCAGGCGCACGGCTTCCAGAAACAGAAACGAGTCGGCATCGATCATGCGGGTATCGTAGGTATAACGGTAGTAGCTTTTGCTGGTCTGAGAAATGTAGTAGGCGCTGTTGATATTAAACAGATTGGCATTGGCATCGGTAACATATGAAAGCTGTCGATTATCGTTATCCAGCAATTGTTCCATTAGGCCGAGCATGGAAAGCGCGGCGATTTTTTGCCGTATGCCGAGCTGTTGCGAAATCTTGCTGTCGATATGCGGCTTGAACCGGGCAATTTTTTCGCGCGCCAGGCTGTCGGCTTCCTGCCATTGCGCCGGGGTAATGTTCGCATTAACCCGGCTCAGACGTTTTAAACGGTGCGCCAACAGGGTGGCTTGAAACGCTTCCGAGATCTCTTTGGCGCGACTCACCTTATACAGGTTAAGTTGATTGTCGCGATAGTCTGCATGGGCTTCAATCAGCTCATCGGAAATAAATATGGCGAACGATGACATCAGGGCAAAGGTAAAAAAATAGATCAGATATTTTACTTTCATATTGCCGTGAGTCCTTAAACCAGATTTATCAATTATATCATCGAGGCAGCTGATATGTCTTAACTATACCCCCGGAACCTCTGTCACCGGGAGACGTTCTGCGGGCAGGGGTTTAGGGTTGGGAACGGCCTTGAAACAAGGGTCATTGCCCATGGCGATGAAGTATCGACCGGCCTGTATCTGAAAGACGGCTTTTAGCATTAAATGCTGATTTTTGCTCTGCATCAGGTGAAGGAGCCTGATGGCGCGGGCCGTTCGGCGACAACATTAGGATCCACCTCCGATTTATCCGTTCCAGTACCCCGGCATCTCTGGGCTTTTTTCGTGGCTGTGATACAGTTTATTTACAATCAGGATCATCAACATTTTCGCGCCTCTGCCGCGGCTGAAATAAGCCAATGATGACAACCTGGCACCTGTAACTCACTGAGACGTCAAAGGGTTTTTATGACACAACTGCCACAGGCGAAGTATCGCCACGATTATCGCGCGCCAGACTACAGCATCACCGACATTGATTTGGATTTTGAGCTGGACGCGGAAACGACACGCGTCACTGCAGTCAGCAAGATTAAACGTCAGGGCGCTGCCGAGGCGGCGCTGGTGCTGAATGGCGAAGATCTGACGCTGGTAAGTATTCAGATCGACGGGCAGCCGTGGAGCGCCTATCAGTTGCAGGATAACAAGCTGGTTATAGAGAAATTACCAGCACAATTTACCATGACCATCGTCAATGATATTCACCCGGCGAAGAATACCGCGCTGGAAGGGCTGTACCTGTCAGGCGAAGCGTTGTGTACCCAGTGTGAGGCGGAAGGTTTCCGTCACATCACCTATTACCTGGACCGCCCGGACGTGTTGGCGCGCTTCACCACCCGCATTGTGGCGGATAAGGCGCGTTATCCCTTCCTGCTGTCGAACGGTAACCGCGTAGGCCAGGGCGAACTGGAGGATGGGCGCCACTGGGTACAGTGGCAGGATCCGTTCCCAAAACCTTGCTACCTGTTTGCGCTGGTGGCCGGCGATTTCGATGTGTTGCGCGACAGCTTTACCACCCGCTCCGGGCGCGATGTGGCGCTGGAATTGTTCGTTGATCGCGGCAATTTGGATCGTGCCGATTGGGCGATGACCTCACTGAAGAACTCGATGAAATGGGACGAAACCCGTTTCGGTCTGGAATACGATCTCGACATTTATATGATCGTGGCCGTCGATTTCTTCAATATGGGGGCGATGGAGAACAAAGGGCTAAATATCTTCAACTCCAAATACGTGCTGGCGAAAGCGGAAACCGCAACCGATAAGGATTACCTGAATATCGAAGCGGTGATTGGCCACGAATATTTCCACAACTGGACCGGCAACCGCGTGACCTGCCGCGATTGGTTCCAGCTCAGTCTGAAAGAAGGCCTAACGGTGTTCCGCGATCAGGAGTTCAGCTCAGATCTGGGTTCACGTTCGGTCAACCGCATCGATAACGTGCGTGTCATGCGCGGCGCGCAGTTCGCCGAGGACGCCAGCCCGATGGCGCACGCCATTCGTCCGGATAAAGTGATCGAAATGAACAACTTCTACACCCTGACGGTGTATGAGAAAGGGTCCGAAGTGATCCGCATGATGCATACGCTGCTGGGTGAAGAACAGTTCCAGAAGGGCATCCAACTGTATTTCGAGCGCCATGACGGCAGCGCAGCAACCTGCGATGATTTCGTTCAGGCGATGGAGGATGCTTCCAATGTCGATCTGTCGCTGTTCCGTCGCTGGTACAGCCAGTCCGGCACGCCGTTGCTGACCGTTCGCGATGAATACGATGCGGAGCACCAACAATACCGCCTGCACGTCAGCCAAAAAACCGAACCGACCGCCGATCAGCCAGAGAAGTTGCCGTTGCATATTCCGCTGGATATCGAATTGTACGACGCCGAAGGCAACGTGATTGCCCTGCAGAAAGACGGTGCGGCGATCGGTAACGTGCTGAACATCACTGAAGCCGAGCAGACCTTCGTGTTTGACGGTGTGGCGCACAAGCCGGTACCTTCGCTGTTGCGCGAGTTCTCCGCACCGGTGAAGCTGGATTATCCGTACAGCGATCAGCAACTGACTTTCCTGATGCAGCACGCGCGCAATGAATTCGCCCGTTGGGACGCGGCGCAGAGCCTGCTGGCTACCTATATCAAACTGAACGTTGCCAAGCATCAGCAGAAACAGCCGCTGTCTCTGCCGTTGCACGTTGCCGACGCGTTCCGTGCCGTGCTGCTGGACGAGAAACTGGATCCGGCACTTGCCGCGCAAATCCTGACGCTGCCTTCGGAAACCGAGATTGCCGAGCTGTTTGCCACTATCGATCCGGAAGCGATCGCCGCGGTGCATGAATCGATTGTCCGTTGCCTGGCAAAGGAAATGGCCGACGAATGGCTGGCGGTTTATAACGCCAACAAAACCGACGGTTACCGGGTGGAGCATGCCGATATCGGCAAACGTGCTCTGCGCAACCTGTGCCTGGGTTATTTGGCCTTTGGCGATGAGGCGCTGGCCGATCGGCTGGTGGCTGAGCAGTATCGTCAGGCGGATAACATGACCGATTCGCTGGCTGCGCTGGCTGCGGCGGTAGCGGCGCAGTTGCCGTGCCGCGATGCGCTGCTGGCGGCGTTCGATGAACGCTGGCATCAGGATGGGTTGGTCATGGACAAGTGGTTCGTGCTGCAGGCGAGCAGCCCGGCGGCGGACGTGCTGACCCAGGTACGCGGCCTGCTGAAGCACCGTTCGTTCAGCCTGAGCAATCCAAACCGTACTCGCTCGCTGATCGGTGGTTTCGCTTCCGCCAACCCGGCGGCGTTCCATGCGGCGGACGGCAGCGGTTATCAGTTCCTGGTGGAGATCCTCGGCGATCTTAACCAGCGCAACCCGCAGATTGCCGCTCGTTTGATTGAACCCTTGATCCGCCTGAAACGCTATGATGCTTCGCGTCAGGCCCTGATGCGCAAGGCGCTTGAACAGTTGAAAGGGCTGGAAAACCTGTCCGGCGATTTGTTCGAGAAGATCAGTAAAGCGCTCGACGCGTAAAAACTAACCAGGGACGGCGCTGCGACATGCCGTCCCTGGTTTCAATTCGTTGCCCTGCGTGGGCTTTCAACCACCGGCGGGGGCGGAGACAGCACTCTATCCAGCACCTCGGCTTCCAGTTTCGCCAATCTGGCCGACCCCTTACGGCGCGGGCGCGGCAGATCAATCGTCAGATCCAGCCCGATACGGCCCTCTTCAATCAAGATCACCCGATCCGCCAGCGCAATGGCTTCGCTGACATCATGAGTCACCAACAGTACGGTGAAACCATGCTGCTGCCACAGGCCTTCAATCAGTCCCTGCATTTCAATCCTTGTTAACGCATCAAGCGCGCCCAAAGGCTCGTCCAGCAACAGCAGACGAGGACGGTGGATCAGCGCGCGCGCCAGCGCCACTCGCTGTTTTTGTCCGCCGGACAGCGCTGCCGGCCATTCATTGGCGCGATCGGCCAACCCAACGGCTTCCAGTGCCTGCAACGCATCGGCACGCCAGTCGCCGCGCAGGCCAAGGCCAACGTTATCGATCACCTTTTTCCACGGCAGCAGGCGTGCATCCTGAAACATCAGACGGGTATCCTCTTTGGCGCTGGCGAGGGGAGCATTTCCGCTAAGCAGCTCGCCGCTGCTGGCTTTTTCCAACCCGGCCATCAAACGCAGCAGCGTGCTTTTGCCACAACCGCTGCGGCCGACCACGGCGACAAATTGCCCGGAGCTGATGCGCAACTGAATATTGTCCAGCACCGTTCGGTTGCCATAGCGTTTGGCAATAGAGTCCAGGGTAACCGGGGTGCCTTGGGGAATACGGGCGGGAGTCGTCATAGCGCTTCTCCTGGTTTAAGTTGATAAGCCGGATGCCAGCGCAACCAGACGCGTTCCAGCAACTGTGCGCTGACGTCCGCCAGCTTGCCGAGCAGGGCATACAGCACAATCGCCACCACCACCACGTCGGTCTGCAGAAATTCGCGGGCGTTCATCGCCAGATAACCAATCCCCGAGTTGGCGGAAATGGTTTCGGCCACGATCAGCGTCAGCCACATAAAGCCCAGAGCGAAACGCACGCCGACCATGATCGAGGGCAACGCGCCCGGCAATACCACCTGGGTAAATAACCGGAAACCGCTCAGGCCATAGCTGCGCGCCATTTCAAGCAGGCCGCTATCGATATTCTTGATACCGTGATAGGTATTCAGATAGATAGGGAACAAGGTGCCCAGCGCGACCAGAAAAATCTTGGCGGATTCATCAATGCCGAACCACAAGATCACAAGCGGGATCAGCGCCAGATGCGGCACGTTGCGGATCATCTGCACCGAGCTGTCTAACAGGCGCTCGCCCCAACGCGACAAACCGGTGATAAACCCCAGAACCAGCCCGATGCTGCCGCCGATGCTAAAGCCGATCAGCGCGCGCCAACTGCTGATGGTCAGGTGTTGCCACAGCTCGCCGCTTTTGGTTAGCGTCCAGAAAGCGGTCACTACCGCGCTTGGCGCGGGCAGAATGCGATTAGACAGCCAGCCGGCCTCAACCGAGATTTGCCAGATAACCACCAGTGTGACCGGTAACGCCCAGGGTGCCAGCCGGTGCAAGATGCGTTGTGTGCCTTTTGCCATACCGCTTCTCCTCAGCTTTGCGACGCTTTTTGCGGAATGTAAATATTAGCGACCACTTCACCTTGCGGTTTGACTGGCCGACGCCGAGCAGGGACTTCGTTTTCCGCCAGATCGAGATGTGGGAACAGCAACTCGCCGACGCGATAGGCTTCTTCCAGATGCGGGTAACCGGACAAAATAAAGGTATCGATGCCCAGATCGGCATATTCCTGCATGCGTGCCGCCACCGTCGGGCCATCGCCGACCAGCGCGGTGCCGGCGCCACCGCGTACCAGGCCAACACCGGCCCACAGGTTAGGGCTGATCTCCAGATTGTCTTTCTTGCCGCCGTGGAGCGCCGCCATGCGCCGTTGCCCTACGGAATCAAAACGGGCGAAGGCTGCCTGTGCGTTGGCGATGGTCTCTTCATCCAGATTGGCGATCAGCCGGTCGGCCGCCCGCCAGGCTTCTTCTGTGGTTTCACGCACGATCACATGCAGACGAATGCCGAAACGCACCGTGCGGCCTTTGGCTGCGGCTTTGGCGCGCACTTCGGCAATTTTTTCTCTTACCTGTGCCGGTGGCTCCCCCCAGGTGAGGTACATTTCAACCTGTTCGGCGGCCAGATCCTGAGCGGCGGCGGAAGAACCGCCAAAATACAGCGGCGGACGCGGCAGTTGCACCGGCGGATACAGCAGTTTGGCACCTTTCACCTGAATGTGTTTGCCGTCAAAATCGACGGTTTCCCCTTCCAGCACCTTGCGCCAAACGTGAGTGAACTCTGCCGAGGCCTCGTAGCGTTCTTCGTGATTCAGGTGCAGGCCTTCTGCCGCCAGTTCTTCGGGATCACCGCCGGTGACGAGGTTAAACAGAGCGCGGCCGTTGGAAAGGCGATCCAGCGTTGCGGCCTGGCGGGCGGCCAACGTGGGCGAAATGATGCCGGGGCGCAGCGCTACCAGGAACTTCAACCGTTGGGTGATTGGGATCAGCGAGGCTGCGACCAGCCAGGAGTCTTCGCACGAGCGGCCTGTGGGGATCAGCACGCCGCCAAAGCCCAACCGGTCAGCGGCCTGAGCGATCTGCTGCAAATAGCCGTAATCGACACTGCGGGCACCTTCTGTACTGCCAAGATAATGGCCGTCGCCGTGCGTAGGTAAAAACCAGAATACGTTTAGGCTCATAGCTTGTTCTCCAAAAATTATTGCGCGCTCGGGTGCCAGATGCGTTGAGAGATATCGACCTTCACCGGCACTAAACGGTTGGCATAAAACAGATCGGCGGTTTGCTGCTGGGCGGCAATGGTGTGCGCATCCAAAGGTTTGATGGCGGTCGGCGGGCGGTGATCCAGATAAGTGGCGATCACCTTTTCCGGCAGGCCCATGGCGTTTGCCAACAGCGTGACGCTCTGTGCGCGATCGCTACGGGTCAGCGCATCGGCTTGGGTCAGCACCTCAAGAACCTGGCTGACAAAGGGGCCGTGCGCCTGTACGTAGGGGCGAACCGCCAAATAAAACGAACCGGTTTGATTCAGACCACTGCCGTCGCCCAGCACCCGTACGCCGCCTTGCAGCAATGCCGCGGAATAGTACGGATCCCAAATCGCCCAAGCATCAACGTTGCCTTGTTGGAAGGCGGCGCGGGCATCGGCCGGGGTCAGGTAAACGGGTTGGATATCGGTAAATTGCAGCCCGGCTTTCTGCAGCGAGCGCAACAGCAGGTTGTGGGAGCTGGAACCTTTCTGGAAGGCAACCTTATGGCCTTTCAGCTCGGCGACGGTTTTGATCGGGCTGTTTTCCGGCACCAGGATCACTTCCGCCTTGGGTTTTGGCGGCTCTACGCCGACATAAAGCAGATCGGCGCCGGCGGCCTGGGCGAAGATTGGCGGGATATCGCCGGTGCTGCCCAAATCGATACTGCCGACGTTCAGCGCCTCGAGCATTTGCGGGCCGGCGGGGAATTCTATCCAGCTGATTTTGGTCGAGGGAAAACGCTGTTCCAATAGCTGATGGGTTTTTGCCAATACCAGGCTGACCGATCCTTTTTGGTAACCGATGCGGAACTGCGCCGGATCCTGCGCGTTGGCGGCATTGCTCCACGCAAGGGAGAGAATGCCGGCCAATGTGCCTGCGCCAAGCCAGCGGCGGAGTGAAGAAAGTCGCTTCATCATGATGTCCTTTTCCTTTTTATTCTCTTCTCAGTCAGGCAGTCTGACGGGCAAACAGGGAAGGGGAGAGCTTTACCGTGGGCGGTTTGCGACGGCCGAGCGCCAGATAAAAACTTTCCAGCGCCTCTTCCAGGCGGGTTGCCACGCCGTCAGACAGGTTGATTTCTTCGCCGTTCAGCACCACCTGGCTATCATCGGCAAACACGCCGTGCAGCACTTCCTGCGCTTTCAACGCCGCCAGCACCGGCTTCAGGGCGTAGTCCACCGCCAGCATGTGGCCAATAGAGCCGCCGGTGGCCAGCGGCAACACGACCTTATGGTCCAGGGCGCGTTCCGGCAGCAAATCCAGCAGGGTTTTCAGCGCGCCGGAGAACGAGGCTTTATAGACCGGCGTCGACACCAGCAAACCGTCTGCCTGCGCTAACTGCTCGGCAAAGGCTTTGATCGCCGGGCTGTTAAAATTGGCGTAGAGCAAATCCTCGGCATCGAAATCGTGCAGCGTGTAGGCAATCACTTCTACACCTTGCTGCTGCAGCCAGTTTTGACTCAGGGTCAGCAGCGCGGCTGAGCGCGAGGGGATGCGGGGGCTGCCGGCCAGTGATATAACGCGCATTGCCACTCCTTATAACTAAAAGTTAGGTTTAATCAGGAAATGTTTGTGATCTGTTTTAAACCTATCAGTTAGGAGCGGGTTGCTTAAATCTCATTTTTTGATTTTGATATGCGTAAATGCGGATTGGCGGCGATCTGGGGCCGTTAAAGGAAAACGATTGCGTAAAAAACGCTTTTTTTTGCTTTTAATCAATTCCAATTGATCAGGGGATGCCGGATAATCGGCCCCCGGTTTGCAACCGGGAAATCAGGAGAGTACATGTACTACCCCATCATCAGGAAAGCGTTGTTCCAGCTCGATCCCGAGCGTGCGCATGAATTGACCTTTCATCAGCTTCGCCGTATCACCGGCACCCCGTTAGAATTTCTCATTCGTCAGTCTGTGCCGGCCAAGCCGGTTAGCTGCATGGGGCTCTCTTTTAAAAACCCATTGGGGTTGGCCGCCGGTCTGGATAAAGACGGTGAGTGCATCGATGCATTCGGCGCCATGGGGTTTGGCTTTGTCGAAGTTGGCACCGTGACGCCGCGCCCGCAACCGGGCAATGATAAACCGCGCCTGTTCCGCATCGTGGAAGCCGAAGGCCTGATCAACCGCATGGGCTTTAATAACCAGGGTGTGGATAATCTGGTTGAAAACGTTAAAAAATCCCATTTTGGCGGCATTCTGGGGATTAATATCGGCAAGAATAAAGATACCCCGGTTGAGCAAGGAAAAGACGATTATCTGATCTGCATGGATAAAGTTTATCCGTATGCCGGCTATATCGCGATTAACATTTCGTCACCAAATACACCGGGCTTACGATCCCTACAGTATGGTGAAGCGTTAGACGATCTTTTAGCCGCCATTAAAAATAAGCAGCAGGAATTGCATGCGCGGCATCACAAATATGTACCGGTCGCGGTAAAGATCGCGCCGGATCTTTCTGAAGAAGAATTGATCCAAATAGCCGACAGCCTGGTGCGGCATAATATTGATGGCGTGATCGCGACCAATACTACGCTGGATCGCAAGTTGATCCAGGGGTTGAATTACTGCGAGCAAACGGGGGGCCTTAGCGGTCGTCCGCTGCAGGCGAGCAGCACCGAAGTGATCCGCCGTTTGTCGATTGAGCTGCAGGGCCGCTTGCCGATTATCGGTGTCGGCGGAATAGACTCCCTGACCGCCGCGCGGGAAAAAATGGCGGCCGGTGCTTCGCTGGTGCAAATTTATTCCGGTTTTATCTTCCACGGTCCGCGTCTGATTAAAGATATCGTTAACTACATCTAATATTTTTTCTTTGATTTTCAGCCGGGGGTTTATTTCTTCCCCCGGCTCGTCTATATTTTGTCCACTGGCATAAATATCGTTCGCGGAATTATCCGATGTTTGAGCTACTTTATCGGTGATAAAATCGCCTTTTGGGTAAATAGAGTGTGGCATGGGCAGCGAGAAGGATAAGAGATGAAGATAAAACCTGACGATAATTGGCGTTGGTATTTTGATGCTGAACACGATCGGCTAATGCTGGATTTAGCCAATGGGATGATCTTCCGCTCACGCTTCCCGGCCAAAATGTTAACGCCGGATGCCTTCGATGAATGCGCCTTTTGCGTTGATGACGCTGCGCTTTATTTTAATTATGAAGAGCAGTGCAAACAGATAAAGCTCAGCCATGAGCAACGCGCCGAACTGGTATTAAACGCTCTGGTGGCCTATCGCTTCCTGAAACCCTTGATGCCGAAAAGCTGGCACTTCGCCCAGCAGCATTATCCGCTGCAGCCGAAGAACGGTGAATTGGCGGCGGTGAAGGTGATGGACAGCGGCTCAGATGCCCGCTTATTGGTCGTTGAAGCCGGCGATAACGCCAGCTTGTGTCTGCTGGCGCAAAATCAGCTGTCGCTGGCCGGACGTACCATGGTGCTGGGTGATGCGATCAAGGTGATGCACGATCGCCTTAAACCCTGTGCGCAGGATGAAGCTTCCGCCCCGGCCTACGACAGGGCGGTATAAGGCGGATCACGCCAGCGTCAAATCGCTTTTCGGAATACAGCTGCAGGAAAGAATGGTGCCGTTGCCCGCTACCGCACTTTTCTTCAGCGGTGCCACTTCGCCACTGACCAACTCAATACGGCAACTGCCGCAAATCCCCGCACGGCATGAATAAGGCACGCGGATCCCTTGCTGTTCCAACTGCTCCAGCAAAATCTGCTGATTATTGCCGGTAAACACCTTCCCTGCGTATTCGATGGTGACGCTCTGCGCACTGTCTTGCGGCGCCTGCATGCTTTCGACCACTTTACCTGCGCCATAAGGGCGTGGCGGCTTGGTCGATAACACTTCCACCGCATCGCCAACGCGGATAATACCGTTGTTGCGCGCCACCATATTCTGGCCAAAATCGATATCGCCGTTATCGGCGGTGCGGAATTTTTGCAGGGTGCTCAGTGGCTCACCGCTGGGGTGTTTGCGCCCGCGCTCGGTGCTGACGGTGGTGAGCACGCAGCGGCTGCACGGTTTTACCAGATCGAACATCACGTCACCGACGCGGATCACCTGCCAGCCGTCTTCGGCCCAGGCGCTGGCACCGGTCACCACCAGATTGGGGCGGAACTGTTCGAGCTTGATACTGCCAGGGCAGCGTTGCTGCAAATCATTGAACGAGGCTTCGTTAATCAGCAGATAAGGATAACCGTCGGCGAAAGATAAAGGGATTTCCGGGTGTTTTTTGACTCTCCGGGTCAAATCAGGGCCTAGCCAGCGTAGCTGTACCTCACGCTGGAAATAACCACTCAGCCAACTGTTGATCGCCGGCGGTGCAATCAAGGCGGTGAAATGATTGCCCCACACTTCGGTTGGCTGCGCTTCGGCAGCAAAATCTGCGAAACGGATAGCTGCGCTTTCCCCGTCCGGTGCGGTCAGAAACAGGCCGTCCGCCAGCAGTGCAGGCGTAAACAATACCATCTGCGGATATTGGCGTGCTGTAATAAAGGTGCCATCCGGCTCGGTGATCATAAAGGTGCGATCGAACGCCAGACCACTGCTGGAAACTTGTGCGTGAGAAAGTTGCAAACCCCGAAGCGATTTAACCGGATGAACGTAAAGTCTGGAAAGCGTAATCACCCTTATCTCCGTACGATTATTAAATAGAAGGGAGCAACTTTATGACAAGCGGTCTGGATTAGCTATAATGCGCAACAATTTTCTTTTTGGTGATAAGTACGATATGAACTCTCTGTTTGCCAGCACGGCGCGTGGACTGGAAGAACTGTTAAAAAGCGAACTGGAAGCGCTGGGCGCTCACGCCTGCAAAGTGGTGCAGGGTGGGGTACATTTTCAGGGTGACGATCGTCTTCTGTACCAAAGCCTGCTGTGGAGCCGCCTGGCCTCACGTATTCTGTTGCCGCTTAATGAATTCCGCGTACACAGCGATCTGGACCTGTATCTTGGCGTGCAGGCGATCGACTGGACGAACATTTTTGGCGTGGATAAAACCTTCGCCGTTCACTTCAGCGGCGTTAACGAAGAGATCCGTAACAGCCAATATGGCGCGCTGAAGGTCAAGGACGCCATTGTAGACAGCTTCACCCGCAAGATCGACCAACGTCCGACGGTGGCAAAGCAACAGCCGGACATTCGAGTTAACGTATTCCTGCAGCGCGATATGGCCAGCGTAGCGCTCGATTTGAGCGGCGAAGGTCTGCATCAGCGCGGCTACCGTGATCTGACCGGCCAGGCGCCGTTGAAGGAAAGCCTGGCGGCCGCGATTGTACAGCGTTCAGGCTGGCAACCGGGCACGCCGATGCTTGACCCGATGTGCGGTTCAGGCACCTTGCTGATTGAAGCGGCGATGATTGCCTCCGATCGCGCGCCGGGCTTGCACCGTCAGCACTGGGGCTTTACCGCCTGGAACGGCCACAATGTCGATTTGTGGCGTGAAGTGATCACCGAAGCGCAGGTGCGCGCGCGCCGTGGTCTGCAGGAAACCACCTCGCGTTTCTTCGGCTCGGATATCGATCGCCGAGTGATTGAGATGGCGCGCGGCAATGCCCGCCGCGCCGGCGTTGCCGAACTGATTACTTTTAACGTCGGCGACGTCAGCAAACTGACCAACCCGCTGCCGGAAGGCCCAACGGGCACCGTGGTCAGCAACCCGCCTTACGGTGAGCGACTGGAAAGCGAACCGGCGCTGATCGCGCTGCATAATATGCTGGGCCGCATTATGAAGAGCGCCTTCGGCGGCTGGCAACTGTCGCTGTTCAGCGCGTCGCCGGAGCTGCTGAGCTGCCTGCAACTGCGCGCCGAACGCCAATTCAAGGCTAAAAACGGTCCGCTGGATTGCGTACAGAAAAACTACCAATTGGCGGAGAACCCGCAGGGTGCCAGCGGCGTGCTGGCGGCGGAAGACTTTGCCAACCGTCTGCGCAAGAACCTGAAAAAACTCGACAAGTGGGCCAAGCAGCAGGGCATTGAATGTTATCGACTGTACGACGCCGATCTGCCGGAATACAACGTCGCGGTTGACCGCTACGGCAGCAAAGTCGTGGTGCAGGAGTATGCGCCGCCGAAAACCGTCGATGCGCAGAAGGCGCGTCAACGTCTGTTCGACGTGATCAATGCTACGCTGTCGGTGCTGGACCTGCCGTCAAACCAACTGATCCTGAAAACCCGTGAGCGTCAGAAGGGCAAAAACCAGTACGAAAAGCTGGCTCAGAAAGGTGAGTTCTTGCTGGTGGAAGAGTTCAATGCCAAGCTGTGGGTTAATCTGACCGATTATCTCGATACCGGTTTGTTCCTCGATCACCGCATCGCGCGCCGTATGTTGGGCGAGATGAGCAAAGGCAAAGACTTCCTCAACCTGTTCGCTTATACCGGCACAGCCAGCGTTCACGCCGGATTGGGCGGCGCGCGCAGCACCACTACCGTGGATATGTCGCGTACCTACCTGGAATGGGCAGAGAAGAACCTGCGCGTCAATGGCCTGACCGGTAAACAGCATCGATTGATCCATGCGGACTGCCTGTCATGGCTGCATAATGCCGACGAACAGTTCGACGTGATCTTTATCGATCCGCCGACGTTCTCCAACTCCAAGCGAATGGAGAACACCTTTGACGTCCAGCGCGATCACCTGATGTTGATGCAAGATTTAAAACGGTTGCTGCGCCGTAACGGAACCATCATGTTCTCGAACAACAAGCGCGGTTTCCAGATGGATATGGCCGGCCTGAGCGAACTGGGTCTGGAGGCGAAAGAGATCACCGCCCAGACGCAGTCGCAGGACTTTGCCCGTAACCGTCAAATTCATAACTGCTGGCTGCTCACCCATGCCGGCGAAGGAAAATAATTACTATGTCGTTAATCAGCATGTCCGGCGCCTGGCTGTCCTTCAGCGATGCGCCGCTTTTAGACAACACCGAAATTCATATTGAAGACAACGAACGCGTTTGTCTGGTTGGGCGCAACGGCGCCGGTAAATCCACGCTGTTGAAGATCCTCGGCAAAGAAATTCCGCTGGACGATGGCCGGGTGATTTACGAGCAGGATCTGATTGTGGCGCGTCTGCAGCAGGATCCTCCGCGCAATATCGGCGGTACGGTATTCGATTTTGTCGCCGAAGGCGTAGCCGAGCAGGCGGAACATCTGAAAGCCTATCACACGATTTCGCATTTGGTGGAAACCGATCCCAGCGAGAAAAATCTGACGCGTATGGCGCAGATTATGGAGATCCTCGATCACCAGGGCCTGTGGCAACTCGACAGCCGCATCAGCGAAGTGCTGTTGCAATTGGGGCTGGACGGCGACGCAGAGTTGTCCTCGCTCTCCGGCGGTTGGCTGCGCAAGGCCGCTCTGGGCCGTGCGCTGGTCAGCTCACCGCGCGTGTTGCTGCTCGACGAACCGACCAACCACCTGGATATCTCAACCATCGACTGGTTGGAAGGTTTCCTGAAAGAGTTCCAGGGCAGCATCGTGTTCATTTCCCATGACCGTTCCTTTATCCGCAACATGGCGACGCGCATTGTCGATCTCGATCGCGGCAAGCTGGTGTCCTGGCCGGGTAACTACGATCTGTACCTGCTGAGCAAAGAAGAAGCGCTGCGGGTGGAAGAGCTGCAAAATGCTGAGTTCGACCGCAAGCTGGCTCAGGAAGAAGTCTGGATCCGCCAGGGCATCAAGGCCCGCCGTACTCGTAACGAAGGCCGTGTCCGCGCCCTGAAAGCGCTGCGTAACGAGCGTTCGGAACGTCGTGAAGTGATGGGCACCGCCAAGATGCAGGTGGAAGAAGCGGTACGTTCCGGCAAGATCGTGTTCGAGATGGAGGACGTTAACTATCAGGTCGGCGACAAAGTGCTGGTGCGTAATTTCTCCGCTCAGGTGCAGCGTGGCGACAAGATTGCGCTGGTTGGCCCTAACGGTTGCGGTAAAACCACGTTGCTGAAACTGATGCTCGGTCAACTGAAAGCCGACAGTGGCCGTGTACACTGCGGCACCAAGCTGGAAGTGGCTTACTTTGACCAGCATCGCGCCGATCTGGATCCGGAACGCACGGTGATGGACAACCTGGCGGAAGGCAAGCAGGAAGTGATGGTCAACGGCCGGTCCCGCCACGTGTTGGGCTATCTGCAGGACTTCCTGTTCCACCCAAAACGCGCGATGACGCCGGTGAAAGCGCTGTCGGGCGGCGAACGTAACCGCCTGTTGCTGGCCAAGCTGTTCCTGAAACCGAGCAACTTGCTGATCCTCGATGAACCAACCAACGATCTCGACGTCGAAACGCTGGAGTTGCTGGAAGAGTTGATCGATGGCTATCAAGGCACCGTGCTGCTGGTGAGCCACGATCGTCAGTTCGTTGATAACTCGGTGACCGAGTGTTGGATCTTCGAAGGCAAGGGCGTGATCAGCACCTTCGTCGGCGGTTACTACGATGCGCATCATCAACGCGCTACAGCGAAACCGATCCGTCAGGTTGCCGCCGCCGATCAGAACAAACCGTTGGCGGAAAAAAAGGCTGAACAGCCGAAGAAATCAGCGGTTAAACTGAGCTATAACCTGTTGCGCGAGCTGGAACAGTTGCCACAGCGGCTGGAACAGCTGGAAACGGAAATCGAAGCGCTGCAGGCGCAAATGAGCGACGCGGATTTCTTCACGCGTCCACACAGTGAAACACAGCAGGTGTTGACGGCGCTGGCCGCCGCTGAAGGGGCGCTGGAAGAAGCGTTCGCCCGTTGGGAAGAGCTGGAAGCGATGAAAAACGGCTAACCGTTGAGAATACCGTCCGCGCGCTGCTGCGGGCGGTATTGCCGTACCGGTGAGCAACGTTATTAAGGAGGAATATGGTGTGTTCCCACGACAATCACGAGCAGCACAGCCACGCAAAGCCTGCTGAACAGCAACGGGACAACCTGATGCTGTGCCCGCAGTGTGACATGTTGGTGGCGTTGCCGCCGCTGGTATATGGCACAAAAGCGGTGTGCCCGCGCTGTAAAACGACCCTCAGCTCCCGCTGGGAGGAACCGCGCAAGCGGCCCATCGGTTATGCCGTCAGCGCTTTGTTTATGCTGCTGCTGGCGAATATTTTCCCTTTTATCAATATGCGCGTTGCCGGTATCGGTAACGAAATCAAACTGATCCAGATCCCGCAGGTGATGGTGGCTGAAGATTACGCCAGCATGGCCACGCTGTTTATGGTATTCGTTCAGTTGATCCCTGCGTTTTGCATGGTAGCTATTATTCTGTTATGCGCCAAGGTACGCATCCCTCTTGGCCTGAAAGAGTGGATGGCCAAGATGCTGTTCCAGTTCAAAACCTGGTGCATGGTGGAAATTTTTCTCGCCGGGGTTCTAGTCAGTTTCGTCAAGCTGATGGCCTACGGGGATATTGGCGTCGGCAGCAGCTTTGGGGCTTATTGCCTGTTTTGCTTACTGCAGGTGCGTGCCTTCCAGTGTGTGGATCGCCGTTGGCTGTGGAACGACATAGAGCCGATGCCGCACATCGATCGCCCGGTGATGGTGGGGCGGACCGGATTACGCCAGGGTTTGCGCTCCTGCCCGTGTTGTACGGCGATCCTGCCGGCGGAGCTGGCTCATTGCCCACGCTGCCATACCAATGGTTATGTGCGTCGCCGTCACAGTCTGCAATGGACGCTGGCGCTGCTGTTTACGTCGATCATGCTGTATATTCCGGCGAATCTAATGCCTATTATGGTTACCGAGGCGTTGGGCAACAAAATCACTTCCACCATTATGGCCGGGGTGATCCTGCTGTGGGGGGAAGGATCTTATCCCGTGGCGATGGTTATCTTCATCGCCAGTATTATGGTGCCTTCGCTGAAGATGTTGGCGATTGGTTGGCTGTGCTGGGATGCCAACAGCAAACGGCAAGACAGGGCCGACAGCGAACGAATGCACCTGATTTATGAAGTGGTTGAGTTTGTCGGCCGCTGGTCAATGATCGACGTGTTTGTTATTGCCGTGCTTTCGGCATTGGTACGGATGGGACAATTGATGAGTATTTATCCTGCTACTGGCGCGCTGCTGTTCGCCCTGGTGGTGATCCTCACCATGTTTGCAGCCATGACGTTTGATCCCCGGCTGACCTGGGATCGCGTAAACGAGACAATAAAAAAGGAGCCGCAAGGTGACGGAAAATAATCATAGCGTCGCGGAAGTTGAAAAGATCAAGCGCTGGTCGCCGGTGTGGATTGTTCCCATCGTCACCGCGTTGATCGGCGCGTGGATCCTGTTTTACCACTTTAGCCATCAGGGGCCGGTGGTGACCTTGGTTACCACCACTGCCGAAGGACTGGAGGCGGGCAAAACCAAAATCAAGAGCCGTAGCGTTGACGTCGGCGTCGTCGAGAGCGTGACGTTGAGTGACGACCTAAGCAAGGTGATGGTGCAGGCGCGGCTTAACTCTGGCATGGAGAAACTGCTGCATCAGGATAGCGCCTTTTGGGTAGTTAAACCGCAGATTGGCCGCGAAGGCGTTTCCGGCCTGGGTACGCTATTGTCCGGCGCCTATATCGAACTGCAGCCGGGTACCAAGGGCAAGGCAGGCAAGGATAATTACCAATTGCTGGATGCGCCGCCACTGGCGTCTCCGGACGCCAAAGGGCTGCGCATCGTGATCGACAGCGAGAAATCGGGTCAGTTGAACGCCGGTGACCCGGTGCTGTTCCGTGGTTATCGCGTCGGTTCGGTAGAGACCAGTTATTTTGATCCCAAGCAGCGCGCCATGCGCTATCAGCTGTTTATCTCGGCGCCTTATGATCAACTGGTGACCAGCAACGTGCGCTTCTGGAAAGACAGCGGCGTGGCGTTCGACATGTCGGCGCAGGGCATGCGTGTGGAAATGGGCTCGTTGGCAACGTTATTCAGCGGCGGTGTAAGTTTTGACGTGCCGGACGGTTGGGATCGCGGTGAACTGGCGAAAGAGAAGGCGGAATATCAGTTGTTCGATAACCAGCGCAGCATCCAGGATTCGCTGTATACCGTACACAAGGATTACCTGATGTTCTTCTCCGACTCGGTTCGCGGTTTGCAGCCGGGCGCGCCGGTAGAATTCCGTGGCATTCGCCTTGGTACGGTCGCGCAAGTGCCGTTCTATAAAGAAGGCATGGCGCAACGTTTGGACAATGACTACCGCATTCCGGTGTTAATCCGCATTGAACCGGATCGCTTCCAGAAACAGCTGGGTGGCAATTTCGATATCGAAGGCCATCTGAAAGATGCGGAATCACGCGGTATGCGCGCTTCTCTGAAGTCCGCCAACCTGCTGACCGGCTCTCTGTATATCGATCTGGACTTCTATCCGCAGGAGAAAGCCTGGAAAGGGCCGCGTGAGCTGTTCGGTTATCCGTTGATGCCGACTACCAGCGGCGGTTTGGCGCAGATCCAGCAGAAACTGATGCAGACGCTGGATAAGATCAACTCGTTGCCATTGAATCCGATGATCAACGAAGCGACCAAAACCCTGGCGGAAAGCCAGAAAACCATGCAGTCGACGCAGAAAACCATGCAGTCGCTGAACGACATCATCGCCAGCAAAGAGATGAAGGCGCTGCCGCAGGATATGCAAAAAACGCTGCAGGAACTGAATCGCAGTGTGAAAGGTTTCCAGCCAGGTTCTCCGGCCTACAACAAAATGGTCGGTGATATGCAACGTCTTGATCAGGTGCTGCGTGAGCTGCAACCGGTGCTGCGTACCCTGAACGAAAAGAGCAACGCGCTGGTATTTGAAGCCGCGGGCAGTAACGATCCTCAGCCGAAGAAGGCCAATAAATGATGAAATGGATTCCGGTAGCCCTGGCGCTGTTACTCAGCGCCTGTAGCAGCACCCCACAAAAAACCTACTACCAACTGCCGGCGCTGGGTGCGCCTGCACCGGTCAGTACCGGCACTGCGACACGTCAGCTGTGGTTGGAACACGTCAGCGTGGCGGATTATCTGGCGCAGAACGGTGTGGTTTACCAGACCAATGACGTGCAGTACGTGATCGCTCAGAACAACCTGTGGGCCAGCCCGCTCGATCAACAACTGCAGCAGACGCTGGTCACCAACCTGAGCAGCGCGCTGCCAGGGTGGGTGGTGTCTTCTCAGCCGATGAGCAGCGAGCAGGATGTGCTTAACGTCACCATCAGCGGCTTCCACGGCCGCTTTGACGGCAAGGCGATTATCCGTGGCGAGTGGGTGTTGAATCATCAGGGCAATCTGACCAAACGGCCGTTCAGCCTGGAATTGAAACAGGGCGAGGATGGCTACGACGCACTGGTGCGTACGTTGGCGCAGGGCTGGCAGCAGGAAGCCCAGGCTATCGCCTCCCAGGCGGGACGTTTTTAGTCATAATTTGTACTAAAACGGTCTAATCCCTTCCGGCGAGAGATATTAAAACTTTTCTCCGGGAGGGATTTTTATTTTATTTCAATGAATTATCGTGTTTTCCAGCATATCAGCCACTTAGCCAATTCTGCGGGTATAGCTCACAAATATGACATTGGCGTGAATTTTGCGCATTGATCTTCCCTTCATTTAGCGCTATTGCTTATACGTGGCTGCATATAAAGCAGCCATTGTTTTCTTTCCAACTGACCAAAAAGTGAGGGAAACGAGGCATGAAGAGACAGAAACGCGATCGTCTGGAAAGGGCGCATTCGAAAGGTTATCAGGCAGGTATTTTAGGACATCCGAAAGATCTTTGTCCTTATAAAACAACTGTGGACAGCCGGTCTCAATGGCTGGGAGGTTGGCGAGAAGCCATGGAAGACAGGGCTGTGACCGCTTAAGCGGCTCCCTGTCATAAAAAGGAACAACCTCCGCTCAAGGCGGAGGTTTTTGTTTAAGTCGTATTACCCCTGCCAACGTTTCAGCAAGATACTCGCGTTTACACCGCCAAAACCAAAACCGTTCGACAACGCATAATTGATGGCCATAGGCTGCGCTTTTTTCGCCACCAGATGTAGGCCCTCGGCTGCCGGATCCGGATTATCCAGATTCAGCGTGGCCGGTGCGATCTGATCGCGTAGTGCCAGCGCAGTAAAGATGGTTTCCAACCCGCCCGCGGCGCCCAGTAAATGGCCGGTCGCGGATTTGGTAGAGGTCACCGCCACGCCGCCGTCGGTACCGAACAGGTGTTTAATCGCGTTGATTTCCCCCAGATCGCCCACTGGTGTGGACGTGGCGTGGGCGTTCAGATGTTGGATCTGTTCGGGTGAGACACCTGCCTGTTTCAAGGCAATTTTCATTGCACGGTAGGCGCCATCGCCATCTTCTGCGCCGGAGGTCATGTGATAGGCGTCCGCACTGGTGCCGTAACCGACAATCTCCGCCAGCGGCGTTGCTCCGCGAGCCAGCGCATGTTCCAGCGTTTCTATGACCAGCATGCCGGCACCTTCGCCCATGACAAAGCCGTCACGAGCGCTGTCGAAAGGCCGCGACGCTTTTTCTGCCGCTTCTGGCGGCGTAGTGGACATGGCGCGCGCGGCTGCGAAGCCCCCCAGGCTGACGGTGTCGATAGCGGCCTCTGTACCGCCACACAGCGCGATGTCAGCCTCATCGTTACGAATCATACGTACTGCGTCGCCGATGGCCTGTACGCCTGCTGCACAAGCGGTAACGGGGGCGCCAATCGGGCCCTTGAACTGGTGTTTAATCGAGACGTGGCCGGCGGCCAGGTTAACCAGGAAGGACGGAATGGTAAATGGCGACAGGCGTTTGGTACCACGGCTGTCAGTGGTACGCACCGCGTGGGCAATAGCAGGGAAACCGCCGATGCCAGAGGCGATCACGGTTGCGGTGCGTTCTTGTTTCTCTTCCGTATCCGCGACCCAGCCCGCTTGGCGGATCGCTTCATCGGCCGCCGCCATGGCGAAAAGAATAAAGCGGTCCATTTTTTTCTGATCTTTTGGCGCCACGGAAAGGTCGGGATCAAAGCCCGCTTCGGCATCCTGTTCCAGAGTAGGAACCTGACCACCGATTTTTACCTGCAGGTCGGCCACGATCGCTTCCGGAAGGGGACGAATGCCTGACTGGCCATTTAGCAGGCGCTGCCAGATAGCCTCTACGCCGCATCCCAGTGGTGAAACGGCACCCATGCCGGTAATGACTATACGACGACTGTTCATAGTGACTCCTTGGATAATTCGGGGGGTAATGCAGAATGATTTTGTTGCATCAGGGCTGCACGCCGACGTATACCGTCGCTTGCCGCCGGCCCTGGCGCTAAAGTGATGTTATGCAATGCGATCGGCTGGCGGTTGACGCTGTCGACCAGTTGCACATATATCGGTTGCCCGGTACGGCGATCGACCAATTCGGCGGTAATGCCTTCATCGGCCAGGTGGGTGTTGCCCCAGTGAAACAGAGCCGCCAGCACCGGGAAAAAATCCTGGCCGCGTTCGGTGAGCAAATACTCATAACGTACCGGCCGCGTCTGATAACGCTGTTTATGAAAAATGCCGCTTTCCACCAGATCTTTTAGGCGGCGAGTCAGTATGGTGGGTGAAAGGCCGAGGCTTTGCTGGAATTCATCAAACTTTGACAGTCCTTGAAACGCATCGCGAAGTATCAGGATGCTCCACCATTCTCCGACGCGATCCAGCGAGCGTGCTATCGGGCATGGCATGTTATCAAAACGGGTTCTTTGCATGGCACACCTCTTGAGTTACTACAATAATTGTAGTAACTGATTGGCCGTTATGAACGTGAGCTTTGCAGTTCACAACAAGATAACGGCGGGGAAAACAAACGGCGGCCGGGAAGGGCCGCCGTCACTGCGATTAGAACGCAGCAGTGTCCTTGAACAGGCCCACTTTCAGATCGCTGGCGGTATAAATGACCTGGCCATCGACCAGCACTTCACCATCAGCCACACCCATAATCAGTTTACGGGTGATGACGCGTTTGAAGTTAATGCGGTAGGTGACTTTCTTCGCGGTTGGCAGTACCTGGCCGGTGAATTTCACTTCACCCACGCCCAACGCACGGCCTTTACCTTCGCCGCCCAGCCAGCCGAGATAGAAACCTACCAGCTGCCACATGGCGTCCAGACCCAGGCAGCCTGGCATCACGGGATCGCCGATAAAGTGGCAACCGAAGAACCATAGGTCCGGATTGATATCCAGTTCCGCTTCCACATAACCCTTGTTGTGGGAGCCACCGTCTTCGGTCATCTTGACCACGCGGTCCATCATCAACATGTTACCTGCCGGCAACGGCGGGCCACCGGCGCCAAACAGCTCGCCACGGCCGGATGCTTCGAGGTCTTCTTTCGTATAGGAGTCGCGTTTTTCTACCATGTTCTCAGTAAGCCTTATTTTATTGAAGGACGCAGATTAGCTAACACGTGTACGCTGAACAAGTCCGATCAGCCGTGGTTGAACCAGTTAAGCCAACGAAACGGCCATGGCCAGCGCCGACGTTCCTGCGGATTCACCTGCGCAATTCGTTCCTGAATAGCAGCTAACAGATTCGGTTGCTGTTCATCAGAGTAGGGGTAACCGGTAAGTAATGGCAAGGCTTCTGCGGCGCTGTCGACGGCCCACAGATGGAATTGCCCTTCGCGCACCGCATCGACCACATCCTGGCGCAGACACAGGTGACGCACGTTAGTTGCTGGCAGAATGATGCCCTGTTTGCCCGTCAAACCGCGACGCTGGCAAACTTCAAAAAAGCCTTCGATCTTCTCGTTGACGCCGCCAATCGGCTGCACATTGCCGAATTGATCGACTGAGCCGGTTACCGCAATCTGCTGGGTGATCGGTTGTAGTGATAACGCACTGATCAATGCACACAGTTCGGCCAGCGAGGCGCTATCGCCATCTACTTCACCGTAGGATTGCTCAAACACGATTGAAGCGGAGAAGGGCAGCGGCTGATCCAGTTCCAGCTCAGAAATCAGAAACGCCTGCATAATCATCATGCCTTTGGCATGCAGGTTACCGCCAAGCTCGGCCTTACGCTCAACATCGGTAAATTCGCCGTCGCCAAGATGCACAACGCAGCTGATGCGGGACGGTTCGCCGAAGCTGCGTGGATGCCCAGGGTATTCCAGCACGGAGAGTCCGTTGATCTGGCCGACAACTTCGCCTTCGGTCTCAATCAGAATTTGGCCCAGCTCGATCTCATCCTGCATCCGTTCGGCAAGGTAGCTTTCGCGCCACTCGCGTGCATTCAAAGCAGCTTCAAAGGCTTTGGCTGTAATACTTTCTTCTTCTGCGTACAGTGCTGCTTCAGAAAGCTGCTGGCCGATCCATAGCGGTGAAAGTGGCAGGTTGCCCTGATCGCCACTGTAGCGCACAGCTTGTATCATCAATAGAGGCCAGGCATCCGCCGCCAACGAGGGCAGTTGTTGTTCATCGATAACGGTATTGACGTAGCTGCACCACTGCACCATATCCTCGGCTTCGGTGAGCTGCAGGTCATCTTCGTATTCGCCGTAGACAGCCTGCTCGCTAAGTTCCGGCTCGATATCATGGAAGTCGGCAAGACCGTGACGATCGCCAACTACGATCAGACGCAGCTCAAGCGGCATCGATGGAATAGTGACCGGAAGCGGGCGTGTTTCATCAGGAGAAACCCAATGGAACTGGCGTTGGGTGATCATTTGCTTCAACCGCAGCCATAGCAGCGGCTGGGCCAGCAGAGAACGTGCCGACAGGATCAGCACGCCGCCGTTGGCCTGATGCACCAGGCCCGGCTGCAGCGAGATTTCATCATTATGAATTCTGACACAGCCAAACAGTTGCTCCGGTTCCACCCATTCCTGAAACACGCAGGCACCACCGGCGGCAAAGGGTTCATCACCCTGACGGGCAGGCTCTACGTTTATCTTGCTGCCCTGGATCACATAGTGGCTGCCTTTGAACGCAGTGTTCTGCGGCTGCAATGGCTCAACCGCACGGGCAATCAATGCCAGATATTCGCGGGTTTCCTGCGCTTTCAGCAACATGAAACGCGGTGGCGACTGTGGGTGGCAAAACAGCGTCAGTGCATTTTCCAGCCGAGGCTGAATAGAGGCAAAGGACACAGGTGCCAATTGAGCAGCGGTATCAAATATCGCTTGATAAGGCGTAACGTCCGGCAACAGAGATTGCCATTCAAGTCGGTTATTGGTCAAAGTGTTAGATGCAATCGTCAAAAAGGGAAAGGGCGATTATACAAGAATAACGCCAGCTTGATACATACAGAGTCACAGTTGGTATCAGGGAGTTTGACATCGCGCGATGACTGTGCAAAAAACAGTCTAAAAGGGGGCGTAATTGCCGGGGAAATTCGGCGCAAAGCTGTTATGCTTAATAAAGTTACGCGGTCACTGAAGAGTTCAAGATGAAATATCAGCAACTGGAAAACCTGGAGAGTGGTTGGAAATGGAAATACCTGGTGAAAAAGCACCGGGAAGGTGAATCTATTACCCGCCACATTGAAAACAGTGTAGCTCAGGAAGCCATTGACGAGCTGCTTAAGCTGGAAAATGAGCCGGTAAAAGTGCTGACCTGGATTAGCAGGCATATGAATCCGGAACTTGATAACCGGATGAAACAAACTATCCGCGCAAGGCGTAAACGTCATTTTAACGCAGAACATCAACACACGCGTAAAAAATCTATCGATCTGGAGTTTCTGGTTTGGCAGCGTCTGGCCGCGCTTGCCCGTCGCCGCGGGGTGACGCTGTCAGAGACGGTAGTACAACTGATCGAAGATGCCGAACGTAAAGAGAAGTACGCCAGTCAGATGTCGTTACTGAAACAGGATTTGAAGGCGATCCTCGGTAAAGACGAAGAGTAACCGGCCAGCCTGGTAAGAAAAGGGGCCGTTATTGCAAAGGTCACTGGCTAATAGACAAAAAAACCCCGCAATGCGGGGTTTTTTACTAAGAAGTGGTAACTTAGCCCTGTGGCTGAGTCACAACGTCTTTGATGCCTTTAACTTCGATCTCTACGCGACGATCTGGTGCCAGGCAAGCGATCTGCGCTTTAGTAGCACGGCCAGCTTTGTAGCCACAGGTGTTGCCAGTGACGGAATCAGCTTCGCCCATACCACGTGCGGAGATTTTGTCTGAAGGGATACCTTTAGAAACCAGGTAATCAACAACGCTTTGTGCGCGTTTTTCAGACAGTTTCTGGTTGTACTGGTCAGAACCCACTGCGTCGGTGTAACCCAGAACTACAACAGAACCGTCTTTAGGATCCATGGAACTCAGCTGAGTGTACAGCTGGTCCAGAGCCTGTTGGCCTTCTGGTTTCAGAGTTGCTTTGTTGAAGTTGAACAGCACGTCAGACTTCAGAGTGAAACGCTTGGTTTCAACAACTGGAGCCGGAGCTGGTGCTGGTGCTGGTGCAACAACATCATCCTGACCGAAACGGTAAGAAACACCCAGGCTCAGCATGGTGTTGTCTGGACGTGCGCCGACAGTACCTGCATCACCGATGTTGCTAACGAACTGGTAGTCCAGGCGAGTAGCCCAGTTTTTGGTCAGTGCGTATTCAACACCCACTGCAGCCAGCGGAGAAACGCCGGTGTCGTGGTCGCTCAGACGAGTGCCATTGCCGTAGTTAGCTTTGGAGTCTGCACGCCATACCATACCACCCAGACGAGTGTAGATATCCAGATCGTCAGCAATTGGGTAGCTCAGTTTAGCTGCCAGTTGAACGCCCTGTGCTTTGAAAGCACCGTTGTTCACGCTGCCTTTGTAAGGCATACGGCCAAGCCAGTCATAGCCCAGCTCGAAGCCCAGGTATTGGTTCGCCTGGTAACCCAGGAACGCGCCAGCACCCAGTTGATCTTTATGGGTCGGACCATTGCCGATACCATTCTGGTAACCGTTGCCGTAGAAACCAGTGTCATGGTACTGGGACCAGCCCAGTTTAGCACCGGTGTACCAGGTATTATCTTTTGGGGCGGCTTGCGCTACGGTAGCGAAACCAGCCAGTGCCACTGCTAATGCGATAGCTGTCTTTTTCATTTTGCGCCTCGTTATCATCCAAATAGGCAATGAGCTTTAAAGCTGTTTTAAGCCCTTGGTTAAATTCCTTCGCCAAGGTTTGAGCCCTCGTTTGTTACTCGGCCAGTTTTTCTGGCGTTATAGAGCAACCTTGGCGATGTAAAGTCTACAACGTGGCGCGAAAGTTACAAGTGTGATGTGATAAAGCTCTAAAAAAAAACGCAGAATCGTACATATTTACTAACACTAACCGGTAAAAAATGGGGCAATTTAGTCTGCATTTTTTCGTGCGGAACCGCAGCGGCACTCGCTTTGCACCTGATCCATCAAAGGTTCCCACCCAAAGAGATAAAAATGATGGGAAAAATCCTAAATTTACTTAATGATACAAAGAAGACTGAATTTTTAGCATGGAACACTGTCCGTGAGTCGAGTTTGTGTCACGTTGTGGACGCATTATGAACCCATAAGCGTGACCCAATTCGGCCGCACGCCGTAATTTTAGACGATCTTCTTCCGTAAGATCGGGCAACCACCCGAGAACCACACTGTAGTTACCCGTCAGAAGTGCCTTTTCCATCGCTTCAACGGTGGCAAGCGGAGTGATTTGGCTCAGTTGCACGACCTTATGAACAGGCAAACCAGACTGTTGTAGCCACAATCTACTGAGTTTTTGTTGTGGGGTTAGCCATAACAGCCAGCGTGACTGTCTGCCTAACTGTTGCAACAGGGGGAGCAATAGTTGCGCCACCGCGGGTTGATGCTCGTTGTAAACAAGTTCACTGATAAGGCCATTTTCTTTACCGGCATCCGAGTTTTCCGCAGCATTGTTCACCGCAAAAGAGGTGTGGCTGAAATGGGGTTTGTAGAGTGATTGAGTACGCATAAAGTATCCCGCCCGTAGTGTCACTGTATGTTTATACAGTACATCTGGACATGAATAAGATCAACTCAAATTTTCGTAGTGCCTCGCATAATTGCGATTATTTTTTAGACGTCCTGTTTTTATGATTGGCAGAGCTGCTGATAGTGCGTATTTTTCTAATTACTTGTTCACGTTACTTTTATTTCATTGATGTGAGAAATAATACAATTAGAACCTACACAAGGAGAAGCTTCATGAAAGGGATATCTACAGGAAGGGTCAAACAGGCCAAAGCGTGTTTCTGCGCATTAGGGAGCATTACTACGCGCTCGCAGTTTGGCGGTTATGGGCTGCTGGCTGATGGTGTCATGTTTGGGGTGATAGCGGAAGACGAGCTGTATCTTCGAGCGACGGATAGCCTGGAGCCTGCTTTCCGCGCCCGTGGAATGGTCAATATGGTTTACTCCAAACGAGGAGTCCCAATCACCCTGCGTTATTACTGGGTCGATGAATCTCTGTGGCGAGCGCAGGATGAGCTTGTTGGATTGGCGCGGCAGGCCATTCGGGAGGCCCGCCTGGAACTTCAGGTCAAAATGGATACGCATGGTCGGCTGAGAACGTTACCGAACATCGATATCAACATGGAGCGTTTGCTGTGGCGGGTCGGTATTCGCAATGTCTATGATTTGCGCTTGAATGGCGCCAAACGCAGCTATCTACGGTTGTTGCAGCAGCAACGCAATTTAGGATTGCGAGTGCTGCTTTCCTTAGGCGGGGCGATTGCCGGTTATCACCATGCCGCCTTGCCCCTGGCCCTGCGCAGTGAGCTAACCGAGTGGTTCGAACATACCATGGTCCTGCTTAGTCATGGGCATACGCCAGGAATCAAGGACTTGATGAAAGATCTCGCGTGATCATGCCGATTTAGCTATCTGCTCTTTTAACGTCATGAGCTCCGGCAGCAGATCAATGACCAGTCCTATCTGCTGTAATACCAGTTGCTCTTTGCTTTCTGGTTCTGGAGCCGCGAGTTGGATGCGCTCGGCAAGGCTTTCTAACGCTTGAGCGATGCGTCGGCCGTCTTGTTCTTCCTGATGCAAGGCACCATCGACATAGCATACGGCATCATTCAGCAACTCCAGCGTTGCGGGATTGTTCATGTGTTCGCGGTGTGCGCCCAATGCGGAGATATAACTCAACAAGGTGTGGTTCAGGCACAGCAGGCGAAAAGCGGCATCCTGAACCACCTTGTCGGCCTTTGGATCGGCCGACATGTTTGAAATCACCGAGGCCAACTCTGCGTCGCTGTTGTGTGCATCCCTGCGGGCGATACGGTACGGCAAACCGTTATCCTTACCCTGATGGTATTGCACCAAAATCGCATCCAGATAGCGGCAGTTGGCATTCAACGTTTTGCTCACCACGGCCGCCAATTGGCGAAAATGCCAATCTGGCCAGATAAAACTCACGGCTGCCCAAGCGATGGCGCATCCCAAAAGGGTGTCGTAGACGCGTGGCGCAGCCACTTCAAAGCCCTCACCCAGCAGGTTAAAGCACAGCAGTACGAGCAGGGTGATAAACATGGTTGCGTGCGCGTACTGCACGGTACGAAAAGCAAAAAACAGGACGCCGGCAATGACGATTAACACCATCTGGCCTTCCTGCGAGGGGACAAAATAGAGGATCGGCAGGCCGATAAGAATACCGGCAAGCGTACCTATGATACGCAGCGCCAGCCTGCGGCGCGTGGCATTGTAATTGGGCTGGCAAACAAACAGGCTGGTCAGCAGGATCCAGTAACCGTGCTGCATGCCGGTAAACTGAATAAAAGCATAACCGATGCACAGCACCACAGACATGCGAATAGCATGGCGGAATAAGGCTGACTGGGGCGTCAGATGGCGGCTAATGCGCAGGCGGATGTCGCTCCAGCCAGTGAGCCGGTCATCTGACAGACTGTTCTCTTCCGCCTGGCCGTCGGCCAGCGCCTGTTCGGATTCGATATTCGCCAACTGCGCATCAATCGCGCGCAAATTTTTCAACAGGTGCGATAGCGCTTTGGTCAGCTCACGATTTTCCTGGGTGACGGCCACGCGGGCCAGAGCTTCATCAATGCGGCTGAAAGCCGGCTCAAAACGCAGGTTGTGCTGGTATTTTTGCCGCAGCAGGATCGACTGCGCCAACTGCTGGCAGGCGCGCGCTTGCATGCTGAGCAAGCGCTGGAAACGAAACAGGATATCGCTATGACGAAATTGTCGGCTTAGGGCCTGATATTGAACATGAGCGGAGCTGGCACGCTCATGAATATCCTGCGCTACAAAATAATAATGCAGGGTACGACGCGTACCGCGCTGACCGCGGTCACCTTTAAGCCGCGTCAGCAATGAGACTTTGGTCTGGTTGAGAGTCGTCACCAGCGTGCTGTTGGCCATTGCCACATCCACCCACGGCAGGTCCGCAGCATGTTCGGCATCGGGGTCAAACAGGTTGGCCTTGGCATCCAGATAATTTGCCAACCGATCATAGCAGCGCGCCAAATTTTCCTGTAATGGACGAATAGGAAAAATCAGATGACCAATCAGCGTCAGGAGGTTGTACCACAGGGCGCCAATGATCAGCAGTATCGGTTGCTGATACCAGGCGTCATACATTGAGGTGCCAAGCATGGTGTAAACTGCGATCAGCAAGGCGCCAAACGCAATGGTGGCGTAGCGCTGCCCCAATGCCCCCAGTAAGATAAAGCCGCAGGTCGAGGTAGTCAGACCGAGGGCGAATAACCATGGATAAGGAAACAGCAGCTCAATGGAGGCGGAGGCTATAAAAAAACACACTAGCGTGATCAGCAGGTTACGCAGCCTGCCGCTCAGGCGGTCATCCAAATCCGTCAACGCCGCCGCTACCACTCCCAGAGTCAGGGGAATAGTGAGTTTGGGAATGGCCAGCCACCAAGGGACGGCGGCCGCGCCAGCCAGCGCAATAAAAATACGCAGGTTATAAAGCAAATTGCTGTTGTAGGCATAACGGCGTATTGCGGGTGCAAAAGAGAGCACGAAAAACTCCTCAGGCGGAGAAAAAATTAACGCTGTTGGTACTGACGCCGGGCATTTTCAGTTCTGGCCTGCTGAGCCATCTCAACCGATACTACGCGGCGACCCACCGGCCACAGTGCGATGGCGGCGATCTTGAAATTGGCAATACCAACCGGAATGCCAATAATCGACACGCACTGCACAATGCCTGCGGCGATATGGGACAGGCACAACCACCAACCGAAGAGCACCAACCAGACAATATTCAGCAGTGAACCGCTGGCGGAAAGCAGCGCGTTGCTTTTTTCCGGATACAGCTCATTCACGTGAATGGCTTCGTTGCCGAAAGGCAGAAACGATAATTTGGTGATCTCCCAGCACGAGCGGGTCAGAGGCAGGGTAACAATCAGTATGACGCTGAATACCGTTGCGATCAGCCAGCCAAAGGTAGTGAAAAAACCGCCCAACACAAAATTAAGAATATTCAGTACAGTACGCATAGTCGTCATTCTGCTCTAATGATGGTCAAACCGCGAAGCGGTTGCGTTTGGTATCAAAACGCAAAATCTATTCTACCCTTTTTTTAGCGCTAGAGTGCCACTGCTTATCACAGGTAAACTGGCAGATATCCGTTATTTAATCTCAACATAGTCATGGCGCGCCGATATGGAACTTAAAGCGACATCGCTGGGGAAACACCTGGCTCAGCATCCTTACAACCGCGTGCGGTTGCTGCACGCCGGGGTTGAGGTGAGCGGTGAGAAACACGAATATCTTATCCCTTTCAATCAGTTGATTAAGGTCCGATGTAAACGCGGCATCGTCTGGGGTGAGCTGGAATTTGAGCTGCCCGATGAGAAAGTGGTACGCCTACACGGTACCGAATGGCAAGAAACTCAGCGTTTCTACCACTACCTGCAACAGGCCTGGCAGCAATGGAGCACCGAGATGAGTGAAGTCAGCTCAGGCGTTTTACAGCAGCAGGTAGAACATATCCAGCGTATTGAACAGCAGGATAAATGGTTCAAAAAGTCAGAACTGGGCAAATTGCAGCAGCAGATCCGACAGTCTTTTGGCGCCTTGCCAATGCCGGTAGCGCGGCTCGATGAGTTCGACAACTGTCGGGATGACTACCAGCTGTGTCTGCAGTGGTTGCAGCATGGGCTGCGCAGTGTGGGGCTGCGTAATCAGCAGTGGACAGAACGCATGCTGGAGACGTATCACGATTTCTTCCAGACTATCGAAAGTTCGCCGTTGAATGACTCGCAAAGCCGTGCCGTGGTAAATGGCGAAGACGCGGTACTGGTTCTGGCTGGCGCCGGCAGCGGCAAAACCTCGGTGCTGGTGGCGCGAGCCGGCTGGTTGTTGCGCCGTCAGGAGGCTGAACCCGGGCAGATACTGCTGCTGGCGTTTGGTCGCCAGGCGGCGGAAGAGATGAATGAGCGCATTCAGGAGCGTTTGGGCAGTGTGGCGATTCAAGCTAAAACCTTCCACGCGCTGGCGCTGCAGATCATTCAGCAGGGCAACCGTAAAGTACCGGTAATCAGCAAGTTGGAAACCGACAGCAAAGCCCGGCGTACGTTGTTGATTACCCATTGGCAGCAACAGTGCGCAGAGAAAAAGGCGCAGGCCAAAGGGTGGCGTCAGTGGTTGATTGAGGAGCTGGAGTGGGACGTGCCTGAAGGCGACTTTTGGCAGGATAAGCGCCTGGCCGAGCGGCTGGCAGGCAGGCTAGAACGTTGGCTGGGGCTGATGAGGATGCACGGTGGCAGCCAGGCGGAAATGATCGAACAGGCGGATGAAGAGATCCGTGACCTGTTTTCAAAACGCATTCGGCTGATGGCGCCGCTGTTGAAAGCCTGGAAAAGTGCACTTAAAGATGAGGGGGCGGTAGATTTTTCCGGCCTTATTCATCAGGCGGTCCATATTCTGGCAAAAGGGCGCTTTGTCAGCCCGTGGAAGCACATCCTGGTGGATGAGTTCCAGGATATCTCGCCGCAACGAGCACAGTTGCTGGCAGCGCTGCGCAAGCAGAATAAGCAGACCTGTCTGTTCGCTGTCGGTGATGACTGGCAGGCTATTTACCGCTTTAGCGGTGCGGAGTTGACGCTTACCACGGCGTTTGCCGAAAACTTTGGCGAAGGCGCTCAGTGCGCGCTCGATACCACTTATCGCTTCAATGATCGTATCGGCGAGGTGGCAAACCGCTTTGTGCAGCAGAACCCGCATCAGTTGAAGAAACCGTTGAATAGCCTGAGTAAGGGCAACAAGAAATCGGTGGTAATTTTACCGCATGAACAGCTGGAGAACCTGCTCGATAAACTGAGCGGTTACGCCAAGCCGGATGAGCGCATTCTGGTGCTGGCGCGTTATCACCATCTGAAACCGGAAGTGCTGTCGAAAGCGGCGACCCGGTGGCCAAAACTGACCCTCGAGTTTATGACGATTCACGCCAGTAAAGGGCAGCAAGCGGAATATGTGATCATCGCCGGTTTGCACGAGGGCAGCGATGGTTTTCCTGCGGTAGCGCGCGAGTCGGTGCTGGAGGATGTCCTGTTACCACAACCGGAAGATTTCCCTGATGCAGAGGAGCGACGGTTGTTGTATGTGGCGCTGACACGCGCCAAACATCAGGTCTGGCTATTGCAGGATCGCGAACGCCCCTCGGTGTTCGTTGAGCATTTGCAGGATCTCGGCGTGCCGCTGCAGAAAAAACCTTAAGTTCAGGGCCTGGTTTTTGCCAGGCCGCAATCACTACTTCAGGCGATCCTGCAAATAACGTTGATAATCCGGAATGGCGATTTCCACTTCGTTTTTAAACAGCGAGGAATCGATCAGGAAATCTGCGGTGGAGCGGTTGGTGGCGACGGGAATATTCCATACTGTCGCCAGGCGCAGCAGGGCTTTTACATCCGGATCGTGTGGTACCGCATTCAGCGGATCCCAGAAGAAAATAAGCATATCGATCTTGCCTTCCGCAATCAATGCGCCGACCTGCTGGTCGCCGCCCATCGGGCCGCTCAGCATGCTTTGTACCGGAATGCCTGTAGCCCGTTGAATCAGGTTGCCGGTAGTGCCGGTGGCGTAAAGCTGGTGCTGTTCCAGGACGGACTTATTGTCTTCAACCCATTTGAGCAGGGCTTGCTTGCGATGATCGTGCGCCACCAGCGCAATGTGTTTGCGCGCGGCGATAGTGCGGGTGGTAAATTCCATCTCGATGTCCTTCGCTAATCGGGGGGATGTGCGACAGATTACTGAAACTGTTTTTCACTGCCTAGCGTTTACACCGGAAAATGCGAAGAAAGCGCGCCTTTGCGTAAAAGACGCCGATCATTTTAATGGGTGGGTTGTTTATTGGCCCACTGCAGGAAGCGTTTCTGGGTGTCTTTATCCGCTTGCTGAAACCAATATTGCAGCATTTGTTCGGAAACGTTCTCACCCTTCAACGTCACCGTGGGGGAGCTTAACGCTACGTTGCCCAGCGGGGAGGACGACGCGCCGGTACGAACCTGCGCAAAGGACGGCACCGAGGCCGGGCGATTCTGGCTGTTGTAATCTGCCATCAGTTTTTCCAGATCAACATTGAGCGTCACGCCATCGGGGTGCAGCACGTCGTGTCTCATCGCCAGCGCGTTACCTTTCTTATCGATAACCTGATAATTAAGCGTTTTATCAAATCTCTGGCCATCACGCACATTCTCAATGCGCGGCAACTCGATGGCTACGGAGCTGACATTCTGCGTATTGAAGGTGGCGATAAGCGGTGGTGAGGCATAGGCCGTTACCTCATGCTGGCCCGAACGAACGGGCTTGACGACTTTAAACAGCAACTGATGTTGCCCTCCATCCAGCTCCAGGCTGTCGGCGCCTTTTAACAACGATCCCGTCATTTTCTTGCCGTCGACCACGAGCAGGTCGATATCAGGGGAGAGTCTCAGGGTCGTAGCTACGGCAGGCATACTGATACTGACACTGAGCAGCCCCGCAACCATCAGACCAAATTTCATCGTTATCTCCTTATAAGTGGCATCGTTATTAGTGTTGAACACGCCATGGATTGTGTCAAAGTTTTTCAGAATCGCTCTATTGCTTACAAATATACACATTTGTATTCATTTTGACATCATTCGCCAAGTGCAAGTGAATGTTAGCAGCGACAGCATCAGACCGCAAAAGTGGCAGGGAGTTTCCGGGGGCTTGCGTTTAGCCGATTCAAGGTCAATGAGTTACACTCAACATAGGGAAGTCCCTGTCAACTTTTGGGAGCGGAAAATGCAAGACAACGAGATTGCCAGCCTGCTGCAACAGATGAAAACCATTGCGTTGGTGGGTGCCAGTGATAATCCGGCGCGCGCCAGCTTTGGTGTGATGGCCTATTTGCTTTCGCAGGGGTATCAGGTAACACCGGTTAGCCCCAAACTGGCGGGGCAGACGCTGCTGGGTCAGCAGGTTTATGCAAAGCTGGCGGACATTCCGCATTCGATTGATATGGTTGACGTATTCCGTAATTCAGAGGCTGCATACGCGGTGGCTCAAGAGGCTATTGCCATCGGTGCCAAGGCGTTGTGGCTGCAAATCGGTGTGATTAATGAACAGGCGGAGACATTGGCAAACGAAGCGGGGCTTAAGGTGGTGATGGATCGTTGCCCTAAAATCGAAATCCCGCGTTTGGGCCTTGAGCGCTGAGTAAAATAAAAGCCTGGCATAGTGCCAGGCTTTTAAGGCGAGTTTCTCAGGCCATGGTTACGCGTCAGTTGCGCAGACGTGGTGCTTGTAACTGGTGACGGATGGATTCCGCCAGTTCATCCAGCGAGGGTTGTTCGGGGTGGGCGTCCTGGGCTTCGCCATCCAGCTGCGCTTCCGCCAGATAAGTGTGTACAGGTTGGCCTTCTTCGTCTTCCATCACCACGTGGTACCAAGGGGCGAACCGCAGATCGGTATTCGCCGCTATCTCATCAGCTTTGGGCTGCTCGAGGGAGTATTCAGGGTCAATATCGATAATCACCCCCAAATACCCCAGCAACTTATGTCTAACCTGTTGTCCGATACCGAATTTGCTGGCAATCATGATGACCTCCTGAGAAACAGTGCTTTGCTCTCTATATGAGGGCAAAGCAGCGTATTTCAAGTTACATCACCCGGCACGCAAAGCCTTTCAAGTATAACCCTTCAGGATAAGTTGCGATAACCGGATGATCGGCAGCCTGACGGTACTGCTCTATAAATTGTACATCACGCCCGGCATCTACAGCGGCGTCGGCCAAAATTTTCTGGAATAAATCGGTAGGCATCAGGCCGGAGCAGGAGAAGCTGAGCAAAATGCCGCCCGGATTCAGCAACTGCAACGCCAGCATATTGATATCTTTATAGCCGCGACAGGCGCTGGCCAGTTGGTTTTTGTTTTCGACGAACTTCGGCGGATCCATGATGATCAGGTCGAATTTTTCACCTTGCGTGCGGTAGGCGCGTAGCAACTGGAACACATCATCGCGTACAAACTCCGCTTTGCTCAGGTCCAACTGATTCAGTTCGACGTTCTGTTTAGCGATATCCAACGCTGCCTGTGATGTATCTACGCTGATCACCTGTGAACAGCCGCCCATCAGGGCCGAAACGGCGAAGGCGCCAGTGTAGGAGAAGCAGTTGAGTACGCGGCGGTCGGCAGAGTAATTACGTGCAGCCAGGCGACTGTCGCGCTGATCGAGGTAAAAACCGGTCTTGTGGCCTTGTTGGATATCCACCAACAGCTTCATGCCATGCTCGGTAATGGGCAGCAGAGCAGGGGGAAGATCGCCCAGCACCGGCCCCTGAGCCAACGGCAAACCTTCTTTTTTGCGCACCGCTACGTCTGAACGATCGTAGATTGCACATTCCGGATAGCAATGCTGCAAGGCGCTAATCAGCGCCGCGCGTTGGTATTCGGCGCCGGCGGACAGCAATTGCAGGACCAGGAAATTCTGGAAGCGATCGATGGTCACGCCTGGCATACCGTCAGATTCGCCGGCAATCAGACGATAGCCGTCCAATCCATCACGTTTCGCTACCCAATCACGCCAGTTTTGTGCCTGTTGTAAACGGCGAATGAAGAAATCGATGTTAATCTCTTCGTCCTGCTGGAAGGTCCAGACACGGGCGCGGATTTGGGACTCCGGCGAGTAGGCGCCGCGCGCCAACCATTTGCCCTGGGCGTCGTGAATATCAATGGTTTCGCCGGAAAGCGCTTTACCCTCAATACGTTGAACGGCACCGGAGAATACCCACGGGTGGCGACGAAGTAAGGACTTTTCACGTCCTTTGGCGAGATATAGGTGCATTTTTAAACTTCTTTATAATCAATTTGTTAGGTGACTAAGGTCATTGTTAGTCAAAATAAGTTCATAATCATAACTGAATATCATCCCATTCACTACCGCGCGAGTCCTGATAACGGGCCGTCATTTCCGCCGATTTGTGGCCGAGAAGATGTTGTGCAAACTCCCCGCCGCGCTCATCGGTATGCCGCCGGGCGGACAAGCTGCGGGCGACGGGAGAGGAAAAAGAATCCATTATAGAATGGAGAAAATATCGAATAGCATTAAGTAGGATTGATGTGTCAGCTGCACCAAATGTTTACTGGCCAAGTGAACCATAAAATATAACTATCGTAACCTGACATACCCCCCCTTTTTGGGGGGGGCGATGCATTTATTCTGCGGTTATTTTGATAGAATCACACGCGGAGTTTCCGTGCTTGTAAATTTCAATGGTAGACTCTGCACCTAAATATTTTTCAATATCAATGGTTCCAGTGTTGCCATTTTTAATATATATACTACTGGTTTCCCCTTTATTGTTGCTTATTTTTATGTTAACACCATCAGCATTGCTGCAAGTCGTGTTGAAAGAGTCAAAAACTAGCACGCTAATTCCAGTTAGTATCCATTTTGCTGTGGTGGGGGTGTTTTCTCCAGGGTGAGCATCTATTTTACCATCCTCGGAGATTGTAAACTTACCCGAAACATCACCATCAATTACATTTGCCGAAAGAAATGAATAATAAAGTCCGTGTCCATAAATTTCTTTCCATTGAGGGTAATGCTCGAAGAAAAGTGAGAAAAGGTTTTTAATCTCTTTATCTGTATAAGGCCGAGTTCGCTCATAAATATATGCGGTTACTCCACCTGATAGTTTATACCCCACGCCAATCTTCCTAAAAGCAGAACCAATTCCGCGACCTGAAAGTATTTCATTTGTCGGTATGGTGACCACTCTTTGTCCATCCGGCGACAGGTGTGTTTGTACCGGATCCGCTACAACGAAATATTTTGAAAGTAAAGACTCGACATTAATACCATCTCTGAGATCAACTTGGGAGGCGTAAGCTATTTTTTCAGTTAATTTTCGGTAGGATATGGTGTTTATCATGTCGTCATTAAGTACGGAGCTTGAGCTAAGTATCGTGACTTTATCATTTCCTTGCGTGAGCGTTTCAATGTTTCTGACGAGTTCAATGTAGTTATTGAAATTATCAACATGCATAGGCAGAGATTTGATTGGAAAGAACTTACCAAATGGTTGATATTGATTTTCGCTAAAGAGCGATGCGTAATTAATGAACACACATGAAACAATGACAATGCCGAACACTGAATATTGATAAGTTTTGTTATTTGTGAGCTGCAATAATGTTTTTAATCCAAAAACAGCGATTATTAAGGCCCAAAGAGCGAAGGGTAGGCAATGCTGTACGCCGGGACTTTGCGTTCTCGTAAACAAAAAGAAACTAAAGATTAAGTTGAAGGCAGAAAATATGACAATGAACTTACCATTTCTGTCCTTCCTCCAAAAAACAGATAGTAATCCAATGATAATAATGGGTAATAAATACAAGCCTATATGGTTGTAAAGGCGCTCAATTGAATAAGCCAAAGAAGACTGATAAGCAGAATATATGGTGGCATAGTCAGTTTCGATTATTCTTCTAATTAATGCCCCTTGAAATATCAAGGTGAGCAATACGGAGAAAATCCCAGCTGCAAAAAAATTCTTTATAGTGATTATCACTCGCCCAAAACTATGCTTGGCGTTATTGTAGATGAAATAATTAAGCATAGGTAGTGATAAATATAATGATACAACCGTATACGCGTACCATCTTCTCAATAGGAATGGAGACCACAAAAGTAACCCGGTCACAAGAGCCTTTTTGATTCTAACCTTATCACCGAGATCATTGTTTGAAACATATAAGAGTGCTGCAATGATGGGAATTAACCCTGATATATCAGGGTACCCTTTAATGGTGGGTGCCCAGAATGCTACAAAGGTTAAAGGTAAGATACAAGTGAGTAACAACCATCCTAAGGAGATGTTGTCAGAAAAGCGTTTACACAGTAAGTGGAAGAGTATTACTGTGGGAAAAAGATACATGACAGTTAATGAAATTATATAAGACAACCGTGATGGTAAATCAAAAAGATAGAGCCATGATGTGAGTGCGACAGGCAGTGAATTATAGTCATCATGCCTAACAGAGTGAAATACCGTTCGTATTGAGTTGATAGGCTCATTAGGGAATGTGACGCAAAATTCTTCCCACATCCTCCAGTATCCGTTGAAGTCCCAATAGTAAATATTTTGTTCATGAGATATAAATACGCTGGTCTGGATAATTATTGCCAACAAAACGAATAATAATAAAATAAACAATGGAAGCTTATTGTATTTCATTTTCATCACCCGTTCTCTCTTCGATAAAGAATTTTGGCCTATTCTTACTTTCCATATAAATTTTACCAATGTACTCACCAATAATACCCAAGGAAAGCATCTGGACGCCACCAAGGAAGAAAATGGCAATCATGACAGAAGTCCATCCTGCAACAGTGTTCCCTTGCAATTTCTCAATGACTGCATAGATCGCGGCTATTGAAGATAGTAAGCATGTGACAATCCCTGCCACGGCGATCATGCGTAATGGGGTAATTGTTAGGGATGTTATTCCTTCTAGCGCCAGAGAAATCATTTTTTTTAAAGGATATTTTGACTCGCCAGCTACTCTCTCGTCTCTACTATAATAAATATTAGAAGATTTGTAGCCAAGTAAGGGGATCAGACCTCTTAAATATACATTTTGCTCTTTAAATTTATTTAAGGCGCCAAGCGCAGTACGGCTTAAAAGCCTGAAGTCGGCGTGATTAGGAACTTGGTTAACACCTAGTTTAGCCATTAACGAATAAAACTTATTTGCCGTCATTCTTTTGAATGCTGAGTCACTGTCTCTGTTGTTTCGCACGCCATATACAATTTCAAATCCTTCATTGTATTTGTCAATCATTTTCTCTATACAGCCAATATCATCTTGCAAGTCCGCATCAATACTTACAGTTACGTCTGTATCTGCATTTGATAAACCAGCCATCAGTGCTATTTGGTGGCCTCGGTTTCTTGATAGTTTCAGACCGCGAACGAAGGGGCTTTTCCTGGATGCAGACTGAATTTGCCACCAAGTATTGTCTTTGCTGCCATCATCTACAAAAAGAACATGGCTTTTTCCGCTGATCTTCCCTTTTTTAATAAGGGCGGATAATACTGTAGTCAGCCCATCGAGACAATAAGGAAATGCGTCCTTTTCATTGTAGCATGGTACGACAATCGCCAATGATGGTGTTTTTGATATCATAATATCCATATTAACTCCGTTCATTTCATTGACCAAAATTTATTAAAAATAAATCCGGTTACTGTGTAAAAACACATTCCTATAAATTGCGCAGTATAAGCATTCTCAGGCATGAATATTAAAAATACCTTCATTGCCATTAGGTTGAAAATGTAACAAATACCACATGCTGATATAAATTTTATGAATCTCATTAAACTCAACGAAGTTGAGAACGTGAACTTTACATTCATAATGAAACTGAAAAGAATACCCGCGATGTAACCAGTGGCATTGGAAGGGTATATGCCAATGCCGAACTGCATCAGGCTAAAGATAACCGTAGCCGTCAAAGCTGTGTTCGCCAAACCAACGAAGACATACTTAACAGCTTGTAGTTTAGTACTGTTTAGCACCAATGACTCCCTTCAACTAATTGAAATTTAATGATTTTGTTATGGTGAACTTGGTTTTTTTGCGCAAACCATCAAAATCCATAGGAAATATCCTTAAAATTTAGAGTGATATCATATCATTTGAATAAAAATCAAAAAAGACCTTAAACTAAAAGTGCCATTTTTTACGCTTGATTGAGCCAAGGTTGAAGGTTAACCAAAGTGTGATTCTGATGTAAAAAGGTGACGTTGTTCAGGCATCAACTCACTATTGAGACGGTATGTTTTTTGGGCGTCGACGAAGGGGCAATATGGAACTGAATGAAGAATGAGCACTATTCATAGCTAACGAGATCGGGGCCGCGATGATTGAGCTGATCACCAATGGCATGGATGTGAACCGTCCCAATATCACAGACTACTTGGAGTTGAGGCGGAAGACCGTGGGAACACGCTTTACAAAGGTGTGCTGAGAGATGCGGTTGCTTTGGTGCGGGAGAAATAGTTAAACGCTAGGTCATTATTACAGGTAAGTTATTATTTTTAATGGCCAGTAATGTTGCGGTTTGTCGTTTCTGTTGTGCTTTTTTGAGCTTAACTTTGGTTAATTGATTGACTAACATTAGTTAATTGTCACTTCCTTCGGCGAGATACAGGCGTCCGGTCATAATTAAGAATGCTGCCAGCTAGGTAAAAAAAGTGACATTGCCGTGCGGCGCACAGGCAATACCATAAACGAAAGTTGATAAGGAGCGGATTATGACACAAGTTTGCATTGCTGCGTATGTCTATGGCGTGGTGCAAGGGGTGGGGTTTCGCTATAACGCCCAGCATCAGGCGACGGCGTTGGGGTTAAGCGGTTATGCGCGCAATCTTGACGACGGCAGCGTAGAAGTGGTGGCCTGCGGCGAGCAACCGCAGGTGGATAAGCTGGTGGAATGGCTGAAGAACGGTGGCCCGCGCAGTGCACGTGTCGATCGCGTTTTGGTCGAACCCCGCGGCACGGCCGATTACCCAGGTTTCAGCATTCGTTATTAGCGTTCAGATGCATTTTACCGGTTTTGGCAGGCCGGCGATTTTGGTTGCCTGTTTGGCCGGGCCTTTTGGAAACAGGCGATAGAGATAACGACTGTTGCCTTTCTCCTCACCGTATTTCTGCGCCATAGCTTTCACCAGCATACGGATCGCCGGTGATGTATTAAATTCCTGGTAAAAGTTGCGCACAAAGCGCACCACTTCCCAATGCGCCTCGCTCAGTGTTATTTCTTCCTGTGCGGCCAGCAGCGGGGCCAGGCCCTCATGCCAGTCTGCGCTGTTTTTCAGGTAACCTTGCGCATCAGTTTCAATAATCTGGCCTTCAAACTCCAACATACTGCCTCGATAACGAATGATTCAGAACGGCCGCCAGTTTAACAAATTTTTGGTTGTCGCAAAAAACAAAACCCCGCCGAGGCGGGGTTTTAGCGTTTACCGAGCGTTCAATCAGTTGCTGCGCGCGAAGCCCAGAATGCTTAACAGGCTGATGAACATGTTGTACAGCGATACGTACAGGCTGACGGTAGCACGGATGTAGTTGGTCTCGCCGCCATGGATGATATTGCTGGTTTCCCACAGGATTGCACCGGCGGAGAACAGGATAAACAGCGCACTGATCGCCAGATGCAGGGCAGGAATTTGCAGGAACAGGTTAGCGATTACCGCAACCAGCAGCACCACAAAGCCAGCCATCATCATCCCGGACAGGAATGACATGTCCTTGCGCGTGGTCAGCACATAAGCCGAACAGCAGAAGAACACCACGGCGGTGCCACCCAGTGCCAGCATGATCAGGTCGCCGGCCCCGGTATTAATGAACGAACTGAGGATTGGGCCCAGTGCGTAACCCATAAAACCGGTCAGCGCGAACGCCGCCAGAATGCCTGCCGGGCTGTTCGCCAGTTTGTGGGTCAGGAACATCAGGCCATAGAACCCGACCAGCATCAGCAACAGGCCCGGAGCCGGAAGCCCCAGCATAGTGCTGGCGGTCGCGGTCAGCGCGGAGAACGCCAGCGTTAACGAAAGCAGGAAGTAGGTATTGCGCAGAACTTTATGCGTGCTGAGCAACGAGTCGCGCGAGGAGGATGAGACGACAATACGGTCCATAATGATCTCTCTTATCAGGTCATCACAAAATTAGTTCCGATGATAGGCAGCGCAAGCGTTTGATTAAAGTTTGTTTACCAATCTTTACCGTTAGTTATCATTGCTGCAACCCTGAGCTGCCGTTGGCGGTTTCTTCAACGTTTGCTCGCCGAATGCTGTTTTTTCGTTCGGTTGAACGGCAATGGGCTTTACAAGCCGATTGGCTCTGTTTATAGTTCGGCTCGTTGCGGAGGGGTGGCCGAGTGGCTGAAGGCAACGGTCTTGAAAACCGTCGACGGGAAACCGTTCCAGAGTTCGAATCTCTGCTCCTCCGCCATATATTTTGACCCCGCGCTCTTTGAGCGTGGGGTTTTTGTTTTATGGACTTTCAGTATGCTGCCCAGTATGGCATGGGCCATTGGCTTCATGCGTGTACATTATCCTATGTTGCGCTGAGATCTTCACTTTTTACCCCTATCTTCCCTCGCTGGCTTTGCACCAAAATAGCCGTCATTACCCGCTAGCCATACGTCGGTGGATAATGAATATGAGATATCGTCATAATCGTGATGCCGACACTTGCGGATAATGCCGCGCCAGACTCTCGTTTATCCTGTCAACCCGCGCCAGTCACTTGACTATGGTCGCGGTTAACGCCGGCTGTCTAAAGTTGGCCTTATGACCGAAGGTATCAGAAGAGGGGTGGCCAACCCCCGGTCTGCCGTTGGGGTGCGGTAGCTAAAAGATGAACGGAATAAAACATTTTACTTTGCGTTTATATTCGAGCCAGGCGTCACCATAACGCTGCTCGGCCATCTTTTCGCTTTTAGGGATCGCATCGGCAAAATACTGAATCAGATTGGTCAGTGGCGCGATGATGCCAAATACATTGCCAGCCAGCAGCCCAAAGCTGGTGAAAATCAAAAAGTCACCGAAGTAATTAGGGTGCCGTGCCGTTGCCCAAAAGCCGGTGTCGAGAATTTTCCCCTTATTGCTTGGGTCCTGTTTGAAACGTCGCTTTTGGTAATCACTACCGAAATGATATAGGGTGCCGAGACAATAAACACCGATGGCCAGCCATTGCAGTGTTCCCAATGGCCCTTGTAATTGACTGGCCCAGTAAAAGGGCAGGCAATATAACCAACCGAAGATATTGACCATCATTACCGCTAATAGCGGTACCTGTCGAATGGGCATCACGTTCTTGAGTTTCGACGCGGCAGTATTATCATACCAGCGAGTGAGTACGATATTCATGCGCAGCAGGTAAATTACAATAAATATTATAATCAGTGCTTTATGCGATATATCGCCCTCACCAAAGTAGCAATATACCAGCGCGACCGGGCCCATTGAGTTAAACCCCCATAAGAACATGGGCCGGGTATCCTGCGCTTTTTGGCTGGTGACAAAGGCCAGTACTGACAAGGTGAGCAATACCACTACCAGAGTAATCCAAACATCCATTTTATACTCCTTTTTAGGTTAAAATTTGCTGACATCGGCCTTGGTTTCAGCGGCCGAATGTTGATGTGATACGGTTAAAATACTTTGCCAACTGCGCCTGGGAGTGGCTGCGCCAGATTGTTGCAAATGACCAAAGCGTGCGAAAAAAACGGCTGGGTTGACCAGCGCCAGCGTATCGGACAGGGCATGCCGTGCACTGGCGTGTTGCACCAGCACGCTGATCGGATGCAGGCCCCATCCCCATGAGTGTAAAGTCAGCCATAGCTGACCCAGCGTCATGCCGGCGATAAACAGGTGTTCGTCACTTTCATCCTGCAGGCTCATTGCCAGGTATTGCGGCCCTTCGCCCACCTGTTTTGCCAACCCTTTCGCCATCATGGCGGGCAATTGCAAACGTGTGGCCAGCGGGGTCAGTTTCGGGTGAAAGGCGATCCGGAAAACGCACTTGAACAGGTTGGAGACCGGGCCAAACAGGTTATGCAGATAGAAACCATCCTCGGTGTACTGACGTTCATTAAACCGAATGAACTGATAGGTTTCTTGCCAAGCCTGATGATGAGAGAAATCAAGAGACGCATATCGAGTGGTAAGGTGGGCGACGGCATGGCGCACCGGCTCACCCTGGTAGAAGTGAAGGGTGACCGGGGAGCCGTCGAATAAAGTGTGTAGGCATGCCTGCTGTATTGGATTCACCTGCGTTGGCTGATAAGGCGCCCTGACGGTGCGCCGTTCTGTAATCGCTTTGGCTAATTGTGAGTAAGCATTGATATCGGCGGTGATAGGCATCGCCGGTGTAAAGGAGATCAATCCCCCAACAGGATCATCCCGATGCGTACCTTCCCACCGCCAGTCAAGCGGGTAACCGGCGTGTTTTAGCAGAGTGCTGACATACTCGAAGAAAAGGCCACAGCTCATCAGCATTTCTCGCTCCAGTGAGGGTAATCCTTTGAGCGCGCGTGGTCGGTCGATGGTGACCCAACCTTGTTGAGTATCGGCATGGTAGCGGACTGACCATGGCTGGCAGTTATGCGAAGAGGGCGCCAGTCGGGCTATATCAACGCCGTTTTGCAATGCCTGCTCAAATGCGTCATTTCTCATGGCGATAGATCCCCCGTGAGCAAGAGATAACGTCAATGTCGGTATCAGGCATGGCAATCGTCCCGGTTGGAAAGCACAGTGCGCACACCCATTCCAAGCTGTACCACAACCAGAACTGCCTGCGTTCGAGCCGGGCTGATAAGGTGGAAACCTGCGACTGTTGCCAGTCGATATGGATATCCCGCAATGGGTAAGGCAAGCCTTGCCCGTGACTTTTTAAAAAAGCTTCGCGAATAGCCCAGGCCGCAGAGGTTTGCACATATCCCAGGGCGTGTTCATCGACAGTAAAGGCCAGACGCCGCGCGGTGGCGCTAAATGTCCGATACTGTTGCAGATCAATGCCCACTGCAGCATTGCTGGTCGCTCCCGCATACCAGGAGTGCGAATGGCTGACGGACACCTGTCGCCATCCCAGCAAGGGATGTTCGCCAATCGGTTGGCCAGAAGCATGATGACGCAGTATGAACCCCGTTGTGCACCAGACCTGATCCAACAGCGCCAGGGTCAGTTCACGGGCATTTTGTTTCACCCGCCGTTGACGATACAACCTCGGTTCTTTTGCATCGGCAGCAGCGTGTGCAACAGCAATGACGACGCGGGACGGCATTCCGCCACTATTACAGCCGATAGCCATCAGCAATCCGCTCACCGGTAATTTCGTTAACGACTTCAGCCAACTGATTAAACCGGTTGACCAGACTGTGGAACAGCGGTGTTTGCATCTGTTGCTCAAAGCGTTGCAACGAATTCAGGTGAATAATCTCGATAAAATGAAATTGGGCATCCGCGCTCTGACTGATCTCAATAACCTCGAAAGCCTGTACGGCACTCAGTTGTTTGCAGGCTGCATAATCGCTGGTTTCCACCCAGTCGCGAAAAGCGCCTCGTTGGGCGATGTCTTTCAGTCGAATTTTATGGATGATGACGTGCATAGGGGCCGCCTTTTATGATGATTGGTTGATGACCATATGGTAGTTGATGCCGCCGGTGCCAAAGGCGTTGATCGCCGCCTGGCGCTCTCCCTCATCCGGCTGGGGCCAGGGCATTGCCTGCTGCGGAATCTCTGCGGGGATATCGTCCAGTGGCAAATGGCTGTTCAGCTCAGAGACGGGCGTCGGGGGAATTTGCCCATGTTCGAGACCGCTTAACACTTTGCATAGACTCAGCGCCCCGGCACCGGCAAAACAGTGTCCAAAGTTGTACTTCACCGATCCCAGATATAACGGGACATCAGCAGCGCGGCGATAGCTCCCTTGCAGGGACTGTAGCTCGGATTTGTCGCCCAGATCGGTGCCTGTACCGTGAGCCTCAAGATATTGCACCCTCTGGGCATTGATCTCGGCCAAACCCAAGGTTTTCGCGATCGCCAGCGCCTGCCCCTGAGGTGAAGGGGCGGTCATGGAATGGCTGTCACAGGAGCCAGATATCGCCTCAACGGTGGCGATGGCCTGGGGTGATGGGTGATGGGTCAGAATGAAAAAACCGCCGCCATCGCCAGGGGTAAATCCATCAGCGTTTTTTGCGAACGGGCGCATACGTGTGGCGGAAAGCATCATTTGCGCGCTACACAAAACCAGATCCCGCTCCAGTGTCGCGGTTTCGATCCCGCCGACCAGCACGGCATCATAACGGCCCGCCTGCAATGCTCTAACCGCATCGTGCAAAGCGGCCAATGAACTGGCGCAGGCGGCTTCCACCGCATAACAGTCGGCGTTGACCCCGAGAGACTGAGCCAAAAGCTGTGCCGTGCCGATACCGCAGGCACCATACCAGCTCCAGACGGTAAGCTCAGGCTGAACCGGCAGGGAGATCGCCACTGCTGAGTGCGGCAGATCGGGCCACAAGGCCGTCGTCGCCAACAGACGGTCGGCGCTCAACGACAGGTTGCTGGCGACCACAATGGCGATGCGTTCGAATTGGCGTACCTTATCGGACCATAAATGACAGCCGTTCAGTGCGTATAACTGCGTGACATCCAGCCGCAGTTTCTTGGCGGGCATCATCGGCTTGTTGAGGCTGACATCATGTGGACGGTGTGTCGGGAAACTCATTGCCCGCTGAATATAAGTGCTCAGTTTTTGTGGTGTGGCACGCAGGAACGCGTCGGGATGAAGTTGCTCCGCACTCTGTGTCCGTAAAGCATCGTCTCCGGTAACCAGCGTTTGCCAAAAACGGTCCTTGTCCAACCCCTGTGCGGTCACCGGTTGATAATCAACGATCGCCACGCGATCCTGCACGGCAGGGGAAAATGAGTGGGTTTGCGTCACGCTGATCTGCCAGCTGCGCCCGGTAAAGGATCGTCCCCCGCAATGCTGGCGCTGATTCAGCACCATCTCGACAATCTGACTGAAAACCTGGTTGGCACCGGAAAAATAGCGAGGAGGCGGGAACTGCATTTCGTTTTGCCCTTGTCCGCCCGGCAAGGTTATCAAATCACCCAACAGCGTGATCACCGGCCATCCCTGTTCACTGGCTACTCTCTGCGGGCAAACGACCAGACTGATGGCGCCTTCCTGCCAACAGACCTGCTGAGAGACACCTTGTTCAAGTAACATGTATGCCTGCGGACGGTGGTGGAAACATTGCACGGACGTCAATACAGCCATTCGACTGTCATGATAGCGAAAGCAGTCCTGAGCTAATTGCAGTAAGCGCAAGCCGCCCAGATCGGCACCATCGAGAGTCTGGCATTTGCCGCGCGTCTGCGAAAAGTGTGCAATGCGAGCCGGAATGCTGGAGGCCATTTCGCCCACCCGATCATGAGACGAGCTGCCGAATGTTTGGGCCAACTGCTGCTTATAATCATCGATACGGCGCATCACCTGCGCGGGCGGGAGGCCCTGCGCCCTGAGCTGTTCGGCTAACACCCGCAGCGCGCTGATTTTGGTTGTATTGCGATAGGCGGCATCACTGCCTAAATGTGTTGCGCAGAACTGATCGCAATGGTCACGCAGTGTCGTCGGCAGCGACAATGTTCGCAGGGCGTCTTCAGCCGCTCGCAGCGCCAGACGCGTTTCCCGACTGACCGCCAGCTTGAACAACGGAGGAATAGAGAATTTTTTGAAATCAAATGCCGTATCGTTCACCAGTCGCCCCTGGATCGGTCGAGCGGCTTCACTCCACGGCAAGAGGGAGGCGGATTCATAGCCGGCTTCCCATTGGGCGGGAGTGAGCAAATCATCAAATCGTGCAATGTCGGGCAACGCGCAGCCAATGCCGACCAGAGCCAGTGGCGCGGTGCGGTTGTTCTGGCTCATCGGGCAGTCACCTCTGCCAGACGCTTGCGATCCACCTTACCATTGGCATTCATCGGCAGGCTGTCGGTGATGACCAGTGCGTTGGGGATCATGTAAGGGGGAAGGCGAGGTTGCAGGAACTGTTTTAGTTCCAGCAGGCCCGGTTGTGCGGTGCCGGCATGGATGCTGACGACCATGACCAGTTTTTGTTTCAGTTCCCCATGTTCGACATATAAAGCGGCTTGACTGATGGCGGGATGGTGATGGAGTACCGACTCGATTTCGCCCAGCTCCACCCGATACCCATTAATTTTTATCATGTCATCTACGCGGCCACGAAAAATCAGACCTTCTCGTGTCGTTTCGACCCAATCGCCGGTTGCATGACACCGTTGCGAGTGTAACTCGATCTGGCGGGCCACCCTGACATTGCTGTAACCCGGAGTGACGCATGGCCCGCTGATCAGCAGTTCACCGCAGATCCCCAGCGCGTGATCGAGCGGATAGCGGTGACCGCTTTCGTCCTCCAGTTGTGCACTAAGTCCTGTCAGTGGGTAGCCTATGGGAATGTGTTCCAGCCGGTTCAATAGCGGCCGATCTATGGTGTAGGCGGTGCACACATTGGTTTCCGTCGGGCCGTACCAATTGCTGATCCGACACTGGGGCGGCAAACAGGGCAACAGCCGGTTCAACGCGGCGACCGGGTAAGGCTCTCCGGCAAAAGTGACTTGCCGCAGTGACTGAGTGACGCCTTGATCCAACAGCAAGCTTTTTTCCAACATCACCAGAATGGAGGGGACGCTGTACCACACCGATATGCCATGGGTTTGCAAACCCTGGGTAATGGCCTGGCAGTCCTTCTGTTCTTGTTCGCGAATGATCCAGGTTGCGGCGCCGACGCTGACACCGGCAAACAGATCAAAGGTGCTCAGGTCAAAGGCAAAACTCGCGTGGTTGGCCAGAACATCCTGCGCCGTTAGCTGAGTGTCCGCTATGGCCCATTGGATAAAAAAAGTCAGCATTTCGTGGCTGATTTGCACCCCTTTCGGGGTGCCTGTTGAACCGGAGGTATATAAAATGGCGGCAATAGGATTGGCGAATCTGTCGTTCTCCGGCTGCCACTGCGTCTCGGTGTCTGAGGGGAGCGCCGCCAACCAGGCCTCATCGATAACCAGCGCGGGTTCAGCTGCGGCAATGATACGTTCAATCCGTGCCGCAGGCTGGCTATAGTCAATAGGAACATAGTGGTTACCACTGATCCAGGTGGCATATATCGCGGCAACGGTGTCCAGACTTTTCGGCAGCTTGAGCAAGATGGCCTGCCCCGATAGCCCTTGTTGGCGCAGGGTGGCGGCGATAATCTGAGCGCGCGCGCTCAGCTGCCGAAAATGCCATCGTTGCTCGCCGCACAGCAATGCCGTGCGCTCAGGGGTCTGCCGTGCGTGCTCCTGCAACCGGCCCAACACCCAAGGTGTGAAGGTTGTCATTCCTTAGGCCTCCTTGGCGCTCGCCGGTTCTTTCCGGCGTACTGACGGGGTGACGGATACGCCGGTTTCCAGAGCGGACTCTACCAGTATGGCAAAGGCTTCATCCAGGTCATCCCTCGTGTGTTCACTGGTGATGCTGATCCGCAAACGCGCATCTCCGACGCTCACGCCGGGAAACACCACGGTTTGGCAGAACAGACCACGCGCCCGAACGGCACGACCAAAACGCAAGGTCCTGGCATCATCACCGACCACGATCGGCACAATGGCGGAATCCGAATGCTCAAGGTCAAACCCGGCATTCAGCAGCAGAGTGCGGAAGTAATAGATGTTGTCCCACAGTTGCGTTAAACGTTCGGGTTCACGCAGCATGATATCAATTGATGCGATCACGCCGGCCGCTACTGCGGCGGGAATGGTGGCGGCAAACACGTAAGAGTTGGAGTAAAAGCGCAAGAACTCCACGACATCGGCGTCAGCGCAAACAAACCCTCCTAATCCCGACAAGGCTTTGCTCATGGTGCCCAATTCCAGATCGACCTTGCCCTTCATATTAAAATGCTCTGCCGTGCCTGAGCCGGTTTTGCCCAAAACGCCGGTTGCGTGGGCATCATCAACCAACACTCTGGCCCCGTAACGTTCGGCCAGTTTCATTAGTCGCGGCAGATCAACGATGTCGCCGTGCATGCTGAAAACCCCGTCGGTTACAATCAATTTTCCGCCGGGATGATCTGCATATTTGGCCAGAGATTGTTCCAGACTGGTCAGCGAGTGGTTATAGATTTTACGCTGTGCGCCCGCCAGCTTGCAGCCATCCTGAATGCTCATGTGATTGATGGCATCGGTAAATACCAGGTCATGCCTGCTGGTCAGCGCCGAAATGCAACCCAGGTTAGCCGAATAACCAGAAGGGTAGACAATACAGTCTTCACGCCCTTTGAGTTTGGCCAGTTTGCGCTCCAGTTCCAGGTGCAGCACATTGCTGCCGGCGATGATGCGGCATCCGGTATTGGTGGCACCGTATAAACCGGCGGCGTCCTGAATGGCGTGAATGACTTCCGGATGGTTTGACAGCCCTAAATAGCTGTTGGAGCCGAACATCAAAAACTCGCGGCTTTTGCCGGTGGTTTCATCAAACATGACCGCCCGATTTTTACATGGGGTCTCCAGCGGCATGCCGTACCAGTAAAGCTGTTGCGCTTTTTTCTCTCGGTAAAAGGCTTGGAATTCCCGTGCCTTATGAAAAAGATCCGGGTGCTCAATACCGACGAAATCACGCATGGTGCGTGGATCGCCGATGTCATCGCAAGCCACTGGCGAGGCCGATGTCACCGTCGCCGCAGGGGCATCATTGTGGCTGGTGAGGGCCTCCCGATGTGCAGTTGGAACGCTGAAATGTGTAAACCACTGCGGGCCTTTTTCTTGTTCCAGGCGAGTTGCCAGACAGCGTTGCCACTCTGACAAGGTATGGCAGTATGTCAACGCGGTAGCGTCATGTAGCTGCAGTTGTTTCAATAAATCGCTTTGGGCAGACACCACCGCCACCGAGTCAATCCCCAGGTCTGCTTCAATGGCGGCATCGGGCGTCAGCTCTTTGACATCGTAACCACTGTGTTGGGCGAAAATCTGCTGGATCAGGGTGTTAAGCCACCGCTCGGGATCGTCGGTGGCGTCTCCCGTTGCACCAGGTTGTTGTTTCGGCAGTTGGAATTCACGCTGCAAAATGTGGTCGAGAGCATCCTGAATAGTTTTTATCTCTTGAGTCACCAGTGGCGTGCTCAACTGAAATTGCCGGGTCAGTGAGGCGGCAATTTCAGCCAGTGCAATGGAATCTATCCCCAGGTCATTTTCCAGATGACTGGTTAAGGCCAGCGCCGAAAGATCGTACTCGGTCAATTGCGCGAAGGTGTGTAATACGGAGTGCTTGAGGGCATCATGGTTTTGAGCCAATGCAGTGTCAGATTGAATGTTCATACCTCACCTCCCAGCACCGGATCTGTCTTCAACCGTTGAACCAGTTCAACCATCGCTTGTACCGAGGAAAAATTTGCCGGGTGGATCTCATGCATGCCAATCTTGACGTTGGATTCTTGCCGCAGGAAATCCACCAGATCAAAAATGGATGCGGAGTCAACGACGTTAAGCTCAAACAGCGGGGTATAAGCATTCAGCCCTTGCTTGTCGCCATCGAGAAATTGGGTGGCGATGTGGTGTATCAGTTTGCTTTCCAACATAGTGAACTCCCGTATTAATTGGTTGTTTTTTCGCCGACAATCAGGGTGCGAGGGCCGGGGATATCCATGATTCGGACCTGACTGAATCCTGCCTGCCTGAATCTGGTCAGATATTCCTGAGGGCTGCTCTCTATGCCGCCATCGGTAGAGACCAACATGTTCAGTGACAGCAATGCGGTGAACTCCGGCCCAGATTTGTCTGCATTTAAGGGGGTTTCCGAAGCGATAAATCGGCCGCCGACCGGCATCGCCTGGTAGATATTGCGCAAAATGGCCAATTGGGTTTCAGGGGCATAGTCATGAAGCATCCAGCCCAGATGGATCAGGTCATAATCGCCGATCGGTAAATCGCCGGTGATGACATTGCCTTCAACGACCTGGATGCGTTCGCCGTAACCCTGCGCTGTCAGCTTGTCGCGCAAGAACGCAGAGGCTTGCGGCAGTTCGCAAATGGCCAGCCTGATGTCGGAAAAAGCACTGGCGACAGCGATGGGCAGGTTGCCAATGCCGCTGCCGATATCTAAAAAAGCTCGATGTTGCGAGAAATCGTAATCGCGGATAAATCCGTCGATAAAGGGGGCGGCAAATTTGCCCAGGAATTCCTGAAAGTCAACTACGTCATCCGGATTTTGATACAGGATATCGAACCAACTGCGATCGTCGCCGAAGACGCTCTGACGCTGATGCGCATCATTTTCTACCGCCGATTTCAGCTTGCCCCACAGAGGGTACAAGAAGGTATCGATATGGCGGCCCAGCCATCCCAGCCACTGCGGCTGATCGCTGACCAGAAATGTCCGATGCTCCGGAGGCAGGTGATAGAGATCGCCCCGTTTTTCAAGATACCCCATGGCATGAAGTGCAATCAGCAACTGCTCGCTGGAACGCAGCGGACTGTCGATGCGCGTCGCTATCTGTTGCGCGTCGCGATCCTGATCGCGTAAATGATCGAACAGCTTTAAGGCCAGAGCGGCGGTCAGGGCTTTGGCTTGAAAAAAGCCCATCATCTGGTTCACTGCGTCTTGCTTGGTTAATGCCATTTCACAGCCTCCTATTCTAAAAAGGTGGATAGTTCATCGCACACCGTGGCGAATGCGCTGACGAAACGATCGATCTCTGCTTTGTTAATGGTGAGTGGGGGTTGAATGCGGATCACCGTCGAGCTGTTGGCGGTTATAAACGTCAGGATCTTGTGGTCCTGACAGAGCTTGGTGACAAACTTCATGCAGAACATTTCACCCAGCGACTGCTCCATGCGATCCATGGCCGCTTTCAAGTGGGCCTGCACTGGGTCGGGCAGGAATTTCCAGGTGGTGTGCCAGTCTCCGGGCAGGCGGGTGGCAAACTCGCGGGCAGAAGCACTGACCGCTCCGGCAAAGGTTTGATCGAACTGGATCCCCAGCATCAGACCGCGCCCGCGAATTTCTGCGACGAAGGGATAGCGTGCGGCGACATCGGTCAGCGCCTGTTTAAAATAGGCACCCAGCCGTTCGGATTGCCCGACCAGATCCTGGGCCAGGATCTCCCGCAAGGCGCTAAGCGCCACCACTGAAGCGACGTTGCCACCGCCAAAGGTCGAGCTGTGCACCAGGAAGCGGTCTGCTGTGCCATAGGCTTTCTGCCAAATATCGGCCCGGCACAGGGTGGCGCCAATGGGGAGAAGCCCACCGCACAGCGATTTTGACAGCATCAGAACGTCTGGCTCGATGTTATCCCATTCACAAGCAAAGAGTTTCCCGGTGCGTCCCAGCCCGGTTTGCACTTCGTCGACCATCAGTAAGGTGTCAGTCTGGCGACAAATCTGCTGAACCGCTTGCAGGTAACCGTCCGGCGGGATATGAACGCCGCCTTCCCCCTGAATAGGTTCGATCATCACGGCACCGATATCGTCGCGGTTCAGCACCTGACGCAATGCTTCTATATCGCCAAACGGCACTTCAACCATCGAGTCCAGCAGAGGGGTAAAATAGCGGCGGTGTTTGTCGCGACCGGTGATGGACAGGGCGCCCAGTGTCTTGCCGTGGTAGCTGTTCTTCAGGTAGGCGATACCCGGTTTACCGGTCGAGGCTTTGGCGATCTTCATGGCGGCTTCTACCGCCTCGGTGCCTGAATTGCTGAAGAAAACCCGGCCCATATTGCCTGGCGACAGCTGGCAGAGTACTTCGGCAAGCTTGGCGGTTTGTTCGGGAATTGAAATGTATTGAATAAAGTTGGGACCTTGAGCATCGAGATAGGTTTTCAATGCATCGATCACCGGCTGCGGGTTATGACCGAGATTGAGGCAACCATAGCCGGCCACCATATCCAGAAAAGCCTCGCCGTCGGTGGTGTAGAGCTGGGTGCCCGCAGCGCGGCGGAATACATTGTCGCAATGCTGCAGTTTGAGGAAATCCACCATCATCGGGTTAATAAACTGGCGATAACGGTCGAGACTGTCCTCCCGAGCGGGATCTTGCGCGATAATAGCGTCGATAAAGGCCAGACGCGTCTCGCTCTGTTTGGCAACATCCGACTCGCCGGCATAGATATCCTGGTGGTAGTAACGCTTGAGGTTAATGACGCTCTGGCGATCAATCCGCTCGCCATATGAGGCCAGAGGATAAGCCATGAAACCGTGGCGCTCGGCAATTTCACCGATCTCCAGCACCTTCTCCGGCGGCAGATAACGGCCCAGCGAGAAGTTTTCCCGGCGGTTCTCCAAAGACAACACTATGGTTTCCGCCATACAGCCATTCATCTGCTGTTTGATAGTCACATTCAGCGACTCACCTCCCAGCTTGACCGCATCCGTTGCCGTTACGCAGCCGCCATCGATAATCAGAATGTCATCCCGATTTGGGCGGGTGTCAGCCTTGATATCTCTGGGCAGCGCGACGTCGATAAAAATAGATCCAGGCTGCAATTTATACGGGTCGATCACGCCCCCCGCAGAAGTTGCCGCGGCAAAGAGTTTGCAACGTGGGTATAAGTCATTGGGGTCGCTGGTCAGGGTCACTTGCGCGTGATACTGGTCGGGCAGATGGCTGAGTAATTCTTCCCGGTCATGGTTACCGGCGCGGTGCAGCAAATGAAGGGAGAACCCCTGGGCAAGCAATAATCGACTCAGTGCCAGGCAGATAGAACCCGGATAGCCGACAATCGCCACCGGTTCCTGATCCGGTTTAATATCCAGCCAGGATTGAATTTGCATCATGGCCTTGTAACCGGCATAGGTGGTCAATGAATTGCCGGAGGTGACAGGAACCGGGGATTTTTCGGCAGTGGCTTCGCCACGTCGACCCACAATGGAAGTAAACCCGCCCAAACCAACCAGTTCTGCTCCTTCTCCGGCCAACTCTTCAATACCTTGCACTACCCGATTGGCGATGCCACGGGCATCGGCCAGCATTTCATCGGCGACCAGCGGCATATATTTGATCACCCCTTCGCAGGTGGCGCCGGTAGCCGAGGTGATTCTGGCAAAGTTCATAAATGGCACCAGGTTTTCGCGGACCCAAAGGTCACGTTTGTAACCGCTATGTTGCTCAGTCGAATTACGCTGCAGCAGGTCGAGCATTTTGACGTAACGTTTTAAACCAACCGAGGTCGGATGAGCGATAAATCCAAACTTCATGATGTGGCTTCCTTTGTTTGATCTTGGTCGAAGGCGGTACTGGTTGACTCCGGTTGCAGGGCGGCCCAGGCTTTGCGTTCTTGCAGCGCATCCTGATCGCAGGGGTCACGTTGCCAGCCTTTGGCGGTGGCCAGCGAGATGCCGTCACCTTCGTTGTTATGCCCCAATACCACGGAAAACAGGTTGAGACGTTTCGGGGTGGTCAACGCCTGGCGGATGGCGTCTTCATCGAAGTGGGTGAGCGTTTTGCCCTGGATGTGGAAGTTATTTATCCGTTGTTCGAACTCCGGTTGATCCACATTCACCAGACGCATTTGTCGTGATGTTCGATTAAATAGAATGCGTTCCTGGTAGGTGTTAATCACCGACAGGCCACCATTACAGAAATAAAAGACGGTGATGCTTTTATTAAGCAATTGCGGGTGAGTGAGAATATTGTCGATAAAGGCTGGCAGAATATCCGGCACTATCCCTTTGGCCCCGTCGCCGATAAACGCCACCACATGGCTTGGGCTGGTATAAGCCAGATAGCTGGTGGCCAATAGCGCATCGCCCATCAAGGCGCGGCCATACCAGCCGGAGAAACCGCGCCGGGTTTTCGCGACATTGCGCACCGCAGAGATACCGCAGCGGCCCACATCGTAGACGCCGGTAAAATCGAAGTTTTCCGTCTCGATTAAATTCTCTATCACCTGATTCAATTGGCAAAAGAAGTAGTTGGCCGACATCGGCAGGCTGGGCAATTGACTCACCACGTCGGAAGGGGAATCCAGATAGGCGGCAATCAGCGCCCGGCGTTTATCGCGCAGCGCGGGGCTGACGGCAAGATGGGCTTTTACGGCGCGCAAAAAAGCCAGGCAATTCATGTGCAGATGCACATCGGCATACGGCGACAGGTGCTGTTCATCATGGGTGAGTTGCACCAGATGCACCTTGCGCTCCAGGCGACCGTCGGAAAATGGCGTGGTGATCTGAGCGACGCGGCTCTTAATCATAAACAGACTTTGTTCGCTCATGGCGTTGAGCTTGTCGTTGGTGTGCAGATAGTTGTACACCCGTGGACTGTAGCCATAAATTGCCAGGGTGCCCAAATAATGGGGGTTACGTTTACCTTGGTAATATTTGGGGGCTGAACCTGGGTGCGCTAATGAGTCCACCAGCGCGAGGCCGGCAGCATCGGCAATTTCATGGATCAGGGCGTACTCGTCATCACTGACTGGGCCAAGTTGCCAAAGTACTCTCTCGGGGCCCTCGTTGAGCAGCGCCATCGCTTGGGTAAAGCTGTCGGTTATTGGCGGGACGTCATCGTTCGGCAGGTTGGATATCGATACCGGTTCCTCAATGTCGCCTTCCAGCGAAAGGGTAGATTCCAGCACGTTTTGCGTCGCCAGGATCACCACCGGGCCGAGGTTCTGATGATAAAGGCGAAATGCTTCGCTCAGACCGGCGACTATCCCTTCTACGTCGTCAATATAGACATACGGAATGCGTTTGGCGGTCAACACCTCACGCATGTCTTCCGTCGGCGTCAACGTACCCTGAAAGCCATACCACAGATTGCTGCGGTTTTCCGCCGCGACAATAATGCCCTGGGCCGCGGTTTCCTTCAGGTTGGTTAAGGTGCCCTTAAACTCATCCATCATGCCGGAGGTCACTATGCCCAAAAACGGTATGCGATAAAGCTGCCAGTTGGCCATGGCGCCACAGGCAATGGCATGTTCGTTGGGACCGCGCAGAATGAGCGCGCCACGGGCTTCGGCATGCCGGTCCAGATAACCGATTAAGTTGGAGATGACCGAGCCGGTGTAGTAAGACACCAACCAGCGGTTTGCGGTGGTGCGTTCAAAGAACTGAATCAACTGTTCGCCGAGGGTATTGTGCAGCGCCAATGCGCCGATCGGCTTGACCCGGCGATTGGTGTAATTCATTTCAAAAAAGTCCATCCACAGGCATAACAGTTCAGTCTGGAAGATCGCCGGATCTTCGCTGCGGACAATCTCGCGATATTGCTGGGGCAAATAACGGAACGGAGAACGCAATTCACGAATAAAGGCGACGGTCGAAAAGGTGGTGTAAAACGCCGGAATGCCGCTGGTTTGCAATGCGCTGTAAAATGCATCCAGATCGCGGTCAATTTGTTCAATGCTGTTGTCAGCGTGTGTAGGCGATATCTGGTCGTAGAACAACATCCCCAAATGGAATGCGGGGCGCTGTTCCAGAGCATGGGTGTAAATAATTTTACCCGTCGCCTCCGCCAGGCTGGCACATTGGATGATGCGGATATTGATCGTTTTATTCTGACTTTTCAGGAAATGGACGGCTTTTTCACGCGCTTCCAGATACAGCGAATCTGATTCCAATTCAAACAGCTTGGGGGGAAGCTCCGACTGGATATGGACACGGTTAAACACATAATCGCGAATGTCATTCAACACACTGAGCCCGGTCTGGAAAAATGCCGGATTACGCGTTACCACGACGACACCTACCGTGATGGTATCCGGATCCATTTCTCGACATGACGTTGGGTCCGCCTGCCAAATTTGCTCATAGGAAGCGGAGTTTGCTGGTCTTGCTTGTCCTGTCATGGTGCTCATGATCGAATTCCTTATGTAGCCAAAATGTAGTGATGACATGGGTCGATCGGGCAAATTTGGCACTATAAAGCCCGCAACGGTTCTGCCTGCGGCGGGGGGCCGTCTGCATCAACCATCGTTAAGTGCGGCGGGTCGCCGCGATTTATTTCTGTTGGGTAGGGCGTGGATCAGCCATCAGCGTCAGGTTCTTCTCCGCGTTGGATAATGACCGTTCCGCTATCGCCATCGAGGATCAGAGTGTCTCCGCTGGCAATCAGTTGGGTGGCTACTTTCAGGTTGACTACGGCGGGGATGCCAAACTCTCGTGCCACAATGCAACTGTGTGAAAGCGTGGATCCGATATCGGTGACAATACCGGCCGCCAGTGCGAATAACGGTGTCCAACTGGCGTCGGTAAAGCGCGCCACCAGGATTTCGTTGGGTTGAAGCTCACCAGCCTGGGTTGGCAGGTCGGTAATGACTCGCGCTTTTCCCACCACTTTGCCGGGGCTTGCGGCAAGGCCGGTGAATACGCCGGCGGTATTATCCGCTGCGGGGGTTTTCATTTTCGGCGTGTAGGAACCGATAATCGCCAACGGCGGCTCTTCAGCATGCAAGTTCAATAAATGCTGGTGGCGATTCTGATCGAGCAGTGTCTGCGCAAAAGCCTGTTGTGCTGGGATTTTACCCGCCATATAGGCGCGGAACTGCTCGAAATCGACATAAGGGAGGTCGCTCATTTTAACGACGCCCTGAGTTTCCAGGCGTCGCAGAACTTCCAGCATAATGCAGCGATAGAACCAGGTTTCGGTGATAAAGGTGGGGCGGGTGGCCTCACGGCGTTCGGCCATCACGGCATATAGCCTGGTCAGGGTTTTTAACTTGAATCGACCCACCCATGTCATTTCTTTGAACAGTGCTTCGCTGTCCTGATGACGCAGCCTTTCCGTTTCTCTGAGTTTCTTTTGCAGATCCACCGGGTGCTGCAAATACATTTTCATTACCTGCAACAGATAACTGGGATCATCATTCCAGCGCGGAATACTCAACTCAAATTCCTGGCGACCACGGGTGCCAAATTCAAACAGGAAATCCTTAAAATCGCCCTGCCAGAATGCACGGGAGATCTCATCTTCGGGCAAGATGCTGACCAATTCATTGGCGCTGTGCTGTTCAAACAGCGCTTTCAGCGCAGGTTGTTGATTGACCTTGTCCACCATTTTGATGATACCCAGCGTCACCTCAATGGTGCGCAGGTTGTTCATCGACGCCTTGATGCGATTTTGCAATCCCTGGCCCCGGCCTTTGAGATAGCGTTCGCAGGTTTGAGCCAGGGCGTCATAGAGGGCAAATGATTGCAGGAAAAAAGGCATGTAGGCGGCGCAACTGTCGAGGAAAAAGCGGTCAACCCGTTGCAGTTCTTGCTCCAGTTCAACCAGAGACAGGGCGGTTAAATCCAGCGCCAGAAAGCGGCGGGTTTCCTGTTGGCGTAAAGCAATCATCTGTTCGACGGTGTTGGCGGCACTGCGCAGATTGTGAACCTGCTGTCTGAGCCAATACCAACCACTTTTGACGTAGCTCCAGCCTTGCACGCCTTTCCCATAGGGATTCTCATAATGGCTGAAGTCAATGTCGGCGGTGGCATAACGGGTGGTGAATTTCATTTCATCACGGGTCGGCGGACACTGCCTGAGCATATAAGCCGAACCGGAAATATTCAGATAAACATAGCCCTGTATATACCCCATGTAGATTTGCCAATCGCTGATATCAGCAAGTCCCATGGTTTTAATCGCCGGGCCATGAATATGTTTCTGGTAGAACCGACAAAACGACAATCCCAGCGGCGTCATCAATCCAGTGACAATCTCTCCGGTGTCCATCCGCGAGAAAAAGGCCCGATCCTTGATCGCCTGATCGTTCTCCCAGGGATTGGCGTAGATAACCTGAGCAGGCTTGGCCTGGGTAGTGACAGGCCGTGCCTGTAGCAGCCAGACCTGGTTATCTTTTACCGCCCATTCAATATCCAGTTCGGTGCGGTAAATAAGTTGGGCTTGTCGGGCCAGGGTGACCAATTGACGCAGCTGCTCCGGGGTCAAACTGGGTATATCGCGTTTGGCCTCAGGGGTGGACAGTAGCGTCACTTGCCCCTGAGCATCCCGCTGGCAGTAATGCGATTTGTGGCGGATTTGCCGATCGCAAAGGTCGGCACTGGCTTTGTCCAGAGTGAAGCTGTCCGTGGTCACCTGTCCGGAGACCACGCCTTCTCCCAGGCCCCAGCAGCTGTCGATCACCACCTGATCGGCATTGCCGGTCAGTGGATCCTGGGTAAACATCACCCCGGCGGCATCGGCGTCCACCATCACCTGCAACACCACGGCAATCTCGCTTTCCGAGGCGTGCGTCTGGCTGTAGTGCGCCGTCCGTTCTGCCCATAATGACGCCCAGCAGGATTGCACCTTGCGTAATACATCCTCGGCGCCCTTAACATGCAGATAGGTGTCGTACTGTCCGGCAAAGGATTGATGTTGACCGTCTTCCTCCAATGCCGAGGAACGAACGGCAATGGAGGCGTCATCGCCCAATTGCTGATAAGCGTCGTTGATTGCCTGCTGCAAAGAGGTGGGCACATTAGCGCCCAGAATAATATCGCGTACCTCGCCTCTGGCACCCTTCGTCAATATCTGCCCGGGAACTGTGGCTTCAATAAATTGCTGGTAAGCTTGGGCGGTGATGCAAAATGCCGGCGGTACCGGCAGGCCGGCTTTGATTAGATGATTTAATGAGTACCCTTTACCGCCCAGATGGTGATGCTTCAGCATCGGATCACCGGAGAGTTCGACAATCAGTGAGCGACTCATGACGACATCTCCAGATTGGCGGCGAAATCTATTGGGGGGAACTCCTGAGCCAGAGCCGCTTTCACTGCCGTTGCCGCCTCAAGCCCGGCAGACACCGCACTTTCAATGTTGCCGATACCGACGCTGTCCTGATTGGCGAAATGGATGTTTTTAAACGGTTGGCGAGCAAGGTTAAACACCCCCTGCGCTTGTTGCCCGACCACGGAGGTCACCAGTCCCGCTGGCCAATACCAGATGTGGATATCTTCGATCATGCTGGCGGGGATCCCCAGGTTGCGCAGGACTTTGGCGATTTCGACATAGGTTTGTTGCTGTAACGCCACAAACTCGTTTTTTGCGGTACGATCCTGGCGCTCCGAGCGGGTGGTGGGTTTCAGCAAGGTCAGAACACCGACGTCGGCCCCCGCCTGATTATCCATCCAATTGGCGACCAGACAGGTGCCTGCTTTACACCAGGAATACGGCTCGTTGGCTGCGTCAGGTTCGATCAGATAACCGCCGAATGAATGACTGAGCAGGGGCTTTTCCAGCAAGACATTCGCTAGGTAATAATCTTCGTGGCGGATTTGCTCGAGTGCGGCCAACTGTTCGGCAGGCAGCGCCGGTAACCAGTTTGCCAGTTCGGTTTTGGGCGCAGCCCAAATCACTTGTCGGGCTATCACCCGACTGAGTTCGCCATTGACGATGACCTCAATGAGCGTCCCGTTTGGCTGAGGGGTGATGGCTTGCAGTTGAGCATGGCTTTGCAGCCGGATAGTGTCATGGCCGCTCAGGTAATCGTACAGACCGGCGCTGATGCCGCCATTTCCCCCTGGCAGCGTGACCAGATTTCCGCGCAGGTAGCCGACCAGAAAATGCAATCCGACATAGGCAGATACGTCATGAATATCCAGACACTCAACCCGCAGTGTGGTGACCACGGCATTTTCCACTAACTTGCCCAGTTTACGCGGTGGTTGCAGATGTTCCGGCAACGGGCCGAGTTTGTCCGGCTCAAACAGATAGTCGTGAAGGGAAAGGTTATCCAGCAGCGCCATGTGCTCATGACTCCAGGCGCTGTCCGGTGTCCAGGGCAGACTTGGATAGTGTTTGCTGCGTGGGGAGAATTTATCCAGAAAAGTATAAAGCTCGGCAAAAATAGGGTCACCCAGTTGCTTGGCTGCCACGACATAAGGTTTACCTATAATCGCATGTAAAAAAAGTTGGCCGGTCAGTCCCCAAACCGAGAGTTTGAGCAAGTAGGCGGGGTATTTGAGAAAACCCAGGGTGACCTCACCCAGGCAACGGAGCAGTAAAAAGGTATCGAAAAAAACCAGGGTATCTTTTTCATTGGATTTGTAAGCCTGATCCAGGCCGATTTTTTTCAGCAGGCGCATCATGGACGAGTCTGGCTGCGGTTGCTGAAAACAGACCCCGGCGATGGGGAATTTCAGCGTGCTGACGGTGTTATAACGGGCATTTCCGCCGAAGGTTGGGCTTTTTTCCAGAACCAGAACCCGCTTGTGGGGCAACTCAGTGGCCGCTGTCAAACCAGAGACGCCGCCACCAATAATCACCACATCATATTCGTCTTCCAGTGGCGGGGACGTGGGGGGGGCAGGGAGCGTAACGGGCGTTGAAAAGGCGCGAGTGGGGAAGGTCCGTGGCTGCGGCTTGCGGCGATATTGCACATGCAGCATATAAAATGCGGCCAGAGCGAAGAGGGCGTCTAAAAATATGACCTGCGGCTGGGAATGATGTAACAGGGTGACAAAGATGGCCATCATCAGCAGTTGACCGTAAATCACTAACGTAGTCCAGAGCGGGTTAAGCATCAACACCAACCCCGATCCGAACAGCACTGCGCCTACCAGAATATTGACTGCTGCGCCGTGTTCCGCCAGCCAGAAAGTGATCCCCTGATACCAGGTACCCTGGTTGGCAATCGCCGCTAACTTGAGAGTTTCAGCCACACTTTCCAGTTCAGGGAAGGCTTTGGCCAGTCCCGCCAGCATATAAAGAACGGCAAAGAGTCGTTGAATAATCATAATACCGTTCCCCGTAAACCCAACTTACGGGCCACAATTTCTCTTTGGATATCATTGGTGCCGGAGAAGGTCCGACTGGGGATCATATTCAACAGATGGCGAACCAGACCAAGCTCTTGATCCATGGCGGCTCCACCAAAGGTTTGGATGGCATCGAGGCCGGATTGGACCGCGTATTCAGAGATTAACAGCTTGCTCATGGCGATATCGGCTTCAGCCTCAAGACCTTGATCGTGTCGCCAGCAGGCGCGATAGAGCATTAACCGGCACTGTTCCAAGCGTAACTTCATATCAATAATGCGATTGGAAACTGACTGGAATTGGCCTATCGCCTTGCCAAATTGCCGACGTTGCTTGGCGTAGGCCAGGGTGGTTTCGAGCAGGCGCTCCATCGCGCCGATAAACAGGGCGGACAGACAACCTTTCTCCCATATCATCGAGTCATGGAAGATCGCGCCTCCCGCCCCCGGTTTGCCGATCAACTGGGATTGCGGGATAAAGAGATCTTGAAAAGTCACCTCACTCCAGGGGCAATTGGAAAGACAATCTTTTGGGCGGACTTCGCCCACGGATAATCCCGGCGTGCCTTTTTCGATCAGAAAAGCCGAAACGCCCATAAAACCGTGGTCAGGATTAGTTTTGGCGTAAGCGATAAAGAGGTCGGCGATAGGGGCGTTGGTGATAAAAACTTTATTGCCGTTAAGTATATAGCCACCGTCGCAGGGCTGTGCCGTCGATTTCATACTATAAATATCCGAACCGGCATCGGGTTCGGTTGCGGCATTGGCCGCAATTAAGCTGCCGGTGACCAGAGGTTCAAGATATTTGGCTTTTAATTCACTGGAACCAAAGCGATAGAGCGGAATAACGCAGGCACATAAGTGGGCGCAGAGTGAGAATGAAAGGCCTATATCGCGGCTTCCTCTTCCCAGGGCCTCTATCATCAATGCGGTATCTAAAGCCCCCATTTCCAAACCACCAAAGGTGGATGAAACAGGGCCACGCACAAAACCATAAGCGGCCGCTTGTTTCCATAAATCAATGTTTACTGTCTGTTGCGATAGCCTGGAGTGTGCATTTGGATCCAGAACATTAAAGGCAAAACGATAGGCTGACTCATACAGTTCCACCTGATTATTTGAGAATTTAAAATCCATGCAACACTCCGCAACCTATAACATTAATTAAATTTGCTAATACATATAACTGCGAGGAAGATAAATCACAAACGCATGCAATGCTATCAAATGTAAATAAATGTTTATTTTTGTGGTTATATGTTGCAGTTTTATTAAAATTTTGTTTTATCTAATTGTTTTTTATTGGGTTTATAAAATGACGTCTTTGACATAATAAATTACAAACATCAATGTGTTTAATGTAAATTAAACTAAACATATTAAATTATTAATTATTGATGTGCTAATTAATTTATGCGGAGGAAGTCTTTTGGGGTTGATTTTTAATATTGATTATTAAGGCGTTTAAATCTGATCGCGTATCCGTTAATCCGAAAATAAATCCCATGATCCATGACATTATTATCATCTTAATTATCTGCTACCTGATATTTTGTTATCAGGGTAATCAATGTAGGTGTATATCACCCAGCAGTATTAGATAGGGGAATTGCATTGTTCCAATGTGCAAAATCACTGCTTGTCATGCCCGTCATTTTTCGAGCCGACCACAGACCGATATGAACCTGATGAGCGACTTCTTTAACGGTGGGCATCACGATTCTTTTAGGTTTTGGTCTTCTCGGATTCTAGTGGGCGAATCGTCGTTGGTGAGTTGTCCGCACATCGTGAGAGCATGTTTATTCGCTTCCCCGTTACTGAAGTCCTCCCTGCGTAAACTGTCACACCGTTTTTTCCCCAATCTGTTCGATGTCATCCCCGGCAGATGCGCCGCCAACGCTTGATCAGGGCAGTGCAAAGGTTAAAATAGAGTGATGCGATTGCGCTTAACTCTTTCATGGAGATAGAGATGAACTGGTATCAAGTGGCGTTATGGACCATGATTTTTCTGAAGTCCGGGGCGTTCCTGGTGTTCGTTTGGTGGTGGATGTTCAAGCGTGCAACCAAGCCTTATGTTCGCCCGGAAAATGTCGTCATTGATGAAACCCCAGAGGATGAAAATCTGACCATGGAAGACGTTATGAAGAAACACGGGATTACACGCGTGGAAAATCAAACTCAATAACTCGGTCCCGGTATAGACAGCCCCCGGTGATAACCCCGCACCCTTTGAGCGCGGGGTTGTTGGTTTTAGCTCTTGCAGCCCATCAGCTCCGGCAGCACCCCTGGCTTGTTCTTCAGTGAAGCCTGCACATCCTCCGGCAGACCCGCCCAGATAATCAGCCCGGTGCGCTTCTCGATCTCGCTGACCGTTACGCGGTACTGGCAGAAATCGGCACTTTTCGGGGTGTTTTGATCAAACAAGAACGCGGCGTAGTGGTTCACTTCCGGGCTGCTGTTGATGAAAATCACCTTCCAGTAGGCGCTGGGGATAGTGTGCGCTTTTTGAGTCCCCGGCAGTTTGCCCATATCACGTTCATACAGCGGGCCGGTGACGGTATACACCGAGCTGATATCCGCCCGGTCAATCAGCTTGCGTTCCTGATCTTCCAGCCGCGCCCAGGATCCCTGGTTCAGATCGGCCTTCTGCGGCGTGATGTTGGAAAGGTAGTTCAGCGACTCCCAGTCAGGCACCCCCGCCAGCGAGGCCAGCGGTGCCTGATGCCCACGGTCAACTTTCAACGCCGCATTGGCGCCGGTGTAATCCGCCGGTACCAGCGTATCAGCCGGGTTCAGCGCTGGGTCGGTTTTCCAGTTGCGATCTTTGCCGCTGGCCGGCGTGTCCTTGGTGATGTGGTAAGCCACCCAGTTGGCGAACTTGGTGCTGCTGTTATTGTTCAGAGTATAAGCGTGGCGAACGATAGATACGTTGCTACTGCCACCGGTCGGGCAACCCACCGCGCAGTTGTCGATGGATTCGAGCGTTTCGGCCGAAACCTGAGTGGCAAACAGCAGGGCGGCCAGGGCTAACATCTTGTTAAAGCGCATATTCATATCCTCAATAAGTTAAAACATACTGTATTTATTTACAGTGTTTTTAACTTATATCAGTGAAATGAATACAACAATGCAACACATTCAGGTTATGAATGTGCTACAGCTGATACACAAAGTTGTGTCGAATTGGAGGGGAAATCGAGAGCGGCGATAGCAGCAGGTGGCTAACCTTCGATACCACCGACTAATAAGGCTGGTGTTTATTCCAACAGGTTATTTACGGTGCGGCGCACATACTGCGTCATCTGCGCCAGATCGTCAGGCGACACTGGCCCTCCGCCGGCACGTACTACCTGCTGTTCTATCTGGGCGATCTCCTGCTCGACCTTATTGGCAATCTGCACCTTGACGATTTTATCCACCGACGAGAGCAGGACTTTCAACACCACTTTCAACGCAACGTTCTCGCAGAACGAGTCGTAGTGGTGAACTGCCGGCGGCGCAACGGGTGGCTCGGGTGCGCGCGGGGCCATAGCCTTGAAACTGTCTACATTTTCAATAATAAGATCCATGTCTCTTATTAGTTCATCAAAATCTTTAGACACTGACTTATTTCCCTTCGCTATGCGCAAAAACAGAACGCCCGCCATCAGGGCCATTGCCGGTGATAGACGGGCAGAACGAATTTCGACCGTGACGTTCAGGTAGTGAATGGCAGGCTGAGCGGCATTTTAACCTTGCAGCGGGTTGGCAACAAGATGGGGCCGAACGAATCCGCGGCCCCACCGGGTAGATAACGGAAGGTTATTGCTTAACTTTTCAGCTTGGCAGTGATTTTCGCCACGTGTTCGCCCTGATAACGGGCAATGGTCAGTTCTTCCTGGCTGGGCTGACGCGAGCCGTCACCCCCGGCGATAGTGGTCGCGCCATAGGGCGTACCGCCACGGGTGTGGGAGACGTCAAACAGTTCGGGCGTGGCGTAGCCGATCGGAACGATAATAAAACCGTGGTGCGCCAGCGTGGTCCAGGTGGAGGTGATAGTGTGTTCCTGGCCGCCACCGGTACCGGTGGACGAAAATACGCTGCCGACCTTGCCATACAGCGCGCCGGAAGCCCACAGTCCCCCGGTTTGATCGAGGAAGGTGCGCATCTGCCCGGCCATGTTGCCAAAGCGGGTAGGGGTACCGAAGATAATGCCATCGTAATCGGCCAACTCCTGTGGCGTGGCGACAGGCGCTTTTTGATCGCTTTTACCGCCGGCCTTGGCGAAGGCGTCCGCCGGTATGGTTTCCGGCACCCGTTTCACGGTGACTTCAACGCCGCTGACCCTGCGCGCACCTTCTGCTACCGCTTCTGCCAGGGTTTCGATATGCCCGTACATTGAGTAATAAAGGACCAAAACTTTTGCCATGTTGCGTTCCCCGCTCGGTGATTGAAAGAAATGCCCCATAAGCATAGAAGTGAATGCTGAACTTATCCTTGAACCTTATTTGATGCCGGCTACCGCCAGCAGCGCACCGAAGGCGATCAGCAGGCCGCCAAAGGCTCTGTCGATGCCTTTACGCAGGCGCAGCAGGCGCGCATTGACGCCCGGCGCGGAAAACAGCAGCGCTACAGCGGCAAACCAGAGAATATGGGCAACCGCAATAAACAGCCCATAGCCGATCTGCACGCTGAGCGGCGTCTGCGGATTGACCACCTGCATGAACAGGCTGACGATAAAAATAGTGGTTTTAGGGTTCAGCACATTGGTCAAAAAACCGGTCTTCAGCGCGGCTAAGTCACTGGTGGCGGCTGTGTCTGCGTGGGAAGAGGCAGCGGCGGCAGCCCCGGCGTGGCGCAGCATGCTGACACCCAGATAAATCAAATAGGCGGCGCCGATCGCCTTCAGCAGAGTAAACAACCACAGCGACTGTTGGATCAACACGCCGACACCGACCAGGGTATAGCTCACGTGGATCACCACACCGGCGCCGATACCGCAGGCGGTCAGCACCCCGGCGCGGCGGGAAAGGAGCAGGCTGTTGCGTGACACCATGGCAAAGTCCGGCCCGGGGCTGATAACGGCGAGTAAAGTGATGGTGACGACGGCGAGGAGTTCAGTCATAGTTATCCTGTAAAAAATCAGAAGAGAGTGGCTGATTTATAAGAGGAATAGCCGGCGGTGACAAACGATGAAAACTGACAGTATCAGTGAGAAAAACTCACGCAAAATTAATCGGCCGCTGTCACTGGGCGGGCTGCGCTGCTTTGAGGCCGCTGCGCGACTGGAAAGCTTTACGCAGGCGGCGAGCAGCCTGAACCTGACGCACGGGGCCGTCAGCCGTGCGGTCAGAGCGCTGGAAGATGAGCTGGGGATTGCGCTGTTCGAGCGCCGCCACCGGCGGGTATATCTTACGCCAGCCGGGCACACGCTGTTTCAGGCGTCTCAGCAAGCATTCGGCATTCTGGATCATACGGCGCAAACGCTGCGCCAGCAGGCGCAGGACGCGCCGCTGGTGTTGTCGTGCGAGCCAACGTTATTGATGCGCTGGTTGATACCGCGTCTGCCGGCGTTTCAGCTGGCGCACCCGGAAATCAACCTGCAACTGGTGGCCGGTGGCGGGCCATTTTCGTTTCATGACGGCATTACCGCCGCTATCCGGCGTAACGATTTTGACTGGGGGGATAAGCTGCACAGCCTGGCATTGTTCAGCGAGCGGGTTGGACCGGTGTGCAAACCTGAAACGCTGCGGCGCTGGGTAACCCTTGGCGACGGCCAACCGCGGTTGAGCCACGACGCGGTACTGCTGCATTCCGCCACCCGTCCCGATGCCTGGCGGCAATGGGCGCAGGGGCAAGGCGTGGCGCTGACTGGCCGGCCGGAGCAGCGTTTTGACCATTTCTATTTCAGCCTGCAGGCGGCAGTGGCGGGGATGGGGATTGCCATCGGCCCGTGGCAGCAGGTACGCGATGATGTGGCCGCCGGTTTGCTGAGCGCACCCTTTGGTTTTACGCCGGATGGCAGCGGTTACTGCCTGTTGTCGCCACAGGAAATCAGGCCGGGCAGCGCGCTCGCCCGGCTGGCGGACTGGCTGAAAATCAGTGCAGACACCTGAACTTTTGTTCCAGCCGCTGCCGTTGCCAACGGCTGAAAACCTCTGGCAGCAGTAGGGGGCGCACGACAGGCGAGTGACACCCGCGGCCGACGAGGGCTAAACTACACTTGCAGTGTGTCCGGCCCATTAACGGAGGAAACAATGACATCATTTCGTGGCATCAAACGGGTATTGCTGAGCGACGGCGCCATCAAACATGTGGTCGTGGAGGACGATGTGGGCGATGAATGCACCTTCGCCGCCAAAGACTATATTTCCGAGGGGATCCAGCCGCCGTTGGAAGAGCTGCCAGAAGTGGCGGCGCTGGATGATTAAAAGGTGACGTTGCGGATAAAACGCAGCGGCCGATCGGTGCGGTTGACGTAGGCATAGTGCTGATCGCTGTTGAACACCTGGGTTTCACCGGCATCCAGCGTCAGGGTCTGTTGTTCCAGCACCAGCGTCAGGCTGCCGGTGATCACATAGATAATTTCGTTCCAGCCTGCGGCATCCGGCAGCGAGTCGTAACGTTCGCCCGGCATCAGCGCCCATTCCCACAGCTCCACCCGCTGACGTGCGGGCACGCTGGCGACGAACACCGCCTGGCTTGCCGGCTCGCGCCCCTGCCAGGCCAGCTCACCCACCAGATGATTGCCGCGTGCTTCCGGTGCCTGGATCAGATCGGTGAAGGCGATATTCAGCGCCTCGGCAAGTTTGTCCAACACCGCCAGGCTGACGTTGCGGTCACCGGCTTCAATCCCGGCCAGCATGCGACGGCTGACGCCGGATTTTTCCGCCAGCGCCATCTGGCTTAGCCCGGCTTGCTGGCGGTATCCGCGCAGGTTGCTGCTCAGATATTGCAGCACTTTGAGCGCGTCATGTTTTTCATTGTGCACTATATTGCTCATCCGCAGGCATTCCCTCATACTGGTGCGATCTGTGCATTATATTGCACCCGGCATTAAGGGCAAGTCAGTGTCTGCAGTAAAAAAATCCTTTATTTCCACGCTTATTTTCAAAATCAAACTTCAGGAAGCGGTGCTGATTTTCATCACCATGATCTGGGGCGGTACCTTTTTGGCCGTGCATCACGCCATGCAGGTCAGTGGGCCGTTCTTTTTCGTCGGGCTGCGTTTTGCCGCCGCCACGTTGGTGCTGACGCTGTTCTCCCTGCGCACCCTGCGCGGGTTGACCTGGTATGAATTGAAAGCGGGCGTGTTTATCGGCATTGCCATCATGTTTGGCTACGGCCTGCAAACCGTTGGGTTGCAAACGATCAGCAGCAGCCAATCGGCGTTTATTACCGCCATGTATGTGCCGATGGTGCCGTTGTTACAGTGGCTGGTGCTGGGGCGTTTTCCCGGCGTGATGTCGTGGGTCGGCGTTCTGCTGGCGTTCACCGGCCTGATGCTGCTGGCCGCGCCGAGCAGCGCGGATATGACGCTCAGCGCGGGCGAGATATTGACATTGATCGGCACGCTGGGCATGGCGGCCGAGATCATTCTGATTGGCGCCTATGCCGGTAAGGTGAATATCAAACGGGTGACAGTGGTACAACTGGGGACGGCATCGCTGGCCTCGTTCCTGATGATGGTACCGACCGGCGAGGCGGTGCCGCCGTACACCAGTTATCTGCTGTACAGCGCGATAGGACTGGGCATCGCCAGCGCCATGATTCAACTGACGATGAACTGGGCGCAGCGCAGCATGTCACCGACGCGCGCTACGGTCATTTATGCCGGCGAACCGGTCTGGGCGGGGATCGTCGGGCGTATTGCAGGCGAACGTTTACCGGGGGTTGCCCTGTTGGGCTGCGGGCTGATTGTGTTGGGCGTGCTGGTCAGCGAACTGCGCATTCGCCGCAAAAGCAAGGCAGCGGCGCTGGCTGAATAAGGCCCGGCAGGCCGGGCCCTCGGTGTCAACGTGCGGCGTTGTCCGCCAGCGGCAGGATTTTACGGTTGCGCAGCAGCGCATTCAGAATAATGGCGCCGAAGGTGGCGGTACCTATGCCCCCCATGGTGAAGTTGCCGATGGTCAGCGCAAAATCGCCGGCACCCAGCACCAGTGTTACGGCCACCATAATCAGGTTGCCGTTATCGCCCAAATCGACCTTGTTTTGCACCCAGATACGCGCGCCAGCAACGGCAATCAAACCGAACACCACCACCGAGGCGCCACCCAGCACCGGGCCTGGAATAGTGTGGATCAACGCACCGAACTTGGGTGAAAAGCCCAGAACAATCGCTACCGCCGCTGCGGCGACAAATACCAGGGTGGAGTAAATTTTGGTTACCGCCATTACGCCGATATTTTCAGCGTAGGTCGTGACCCCGGTGCCGCCTACCGAGCCAGACAGCAGGGTCGCCAGCCCGTCGCCGACAAAGGCGCGGCCGATATAGGGATCAAGATTCTGGCCGGTCATCCCCGCTACCGCTTTCACATGTCCGAGGTTTTCCGCCACCAGAATGATCGCCACCGGGGCAATCAACAGCATGGCGTGCAGGTTAAACACCGGCGCGGTGAACTGCGGCAGGCCAAACCAGGCCGCCTGGCTCAGCGCGCTGTAATCCACCGGCTTGCCGAGCCCAAAACCGTTGGTCACGACCACATAAATCAGGTAGGCGGCGATCAGCCCGAGCAGGATCAGCAGCCGCTGCATCAACCCGCGGGTGAATACCGCCACCGAACCGATACACAAAATGGTGACCACTGCCATCCAGCTGTCAAAATTGGACGCCGAGACGCTGCGTACGGCGATAGGTGCCAGGTTCAGGCCGATCGCCATCACCACCGCCCCGGTCACCACCGGCGGCATCAGGCGTTCGATCCAACGGGTGCCGACGCTCATCACCACAAACCCAATCAGCAGATACACCACCCCGCAGGCGATGATGCCGCCCAGCGCCAGCGCAATGTTGGGGTTCGCGCCCTGGCCGCTGTAACCGGTGAGGGTGATCACCAGCCCGACAAACGCCGCGCTGGAGCCGAGGTAACTCGGCACCCGGCCGCCGACCACCAGGAAAAACAGCAGCGTGCCGATGCCGGACATCAATATGGCCAGGTTGGCGTCAAAGCCCATCAGCAGCGGCATCAGCACCGTGGCGCCAAACATGGCCACCGCGTGTTGCAAGCCCATAACCAGCGTTGGCACCAGCGGCAGCCTTTCATCGGGTGCGACCACCGCACCGTCCAGATTGCCTTGCTTCATGCGCCATTGGGGAAACCAGGTATTCGCCATCGTCATCTCCAAAAACAGGGGGGCAGGTTAGAGGCGCAGGTGAGTGCGCGTTACGGCATTATCGGCAAATCATTGTTTCAATAACGGGTGATAGCGGCGATCGAAGTAAGCCAGCCCGTGGCTTTCGTCATTACGCGCCAGCGCCACCGCCTGACAGAACAGAATGTCATGGGTGCCGACGCTGACAATTTGGCTAATCCGACAATCGAAAGAGACCACTGCGCCATGCAGAATGGGGGAGCCGGTTGCCAGCGTGGACCAACGGGCGGCGGAAAAACGCATGTCCATCGGCGTTTTTCCGCCAAACAGATTCGACAGCGACTCGTGTTCTGCCGCCAGCGTATTGACGCACAGCGTCTGGTTTTGCTTGAACACCGAATACACCGATGCGGAGCGGTTCAGGCACACCAGCAGCGTCGGGGGCGTATCGGTAACGCTGCATACCGCAGAGGCGGTAAACCCGGCGCGGCCGGCTGGGCCGTCGGTGGTAATGATATTCACGGCCGAACCCAGGCGCGCCATCGCGTCGCGAAAGTCCTGTTTTTCTACGCCCTGTGGCACAAGTGGCGCGCTGGCAAGAAGGGTTTGGGTTTGCATACTTTTTCTCCTGTGGCTAGCCCATAGTGAAGGGCCTGGCGGTTGAACTCAGTGTTTCAGTCCTGTGGGCTCAAGCTGGGCGTCCGCAGGGCTGCAAGCAGACGACTGGCCGTGGGTTTTCAGCAACCAACCGAGCAGGATGCGATTAAAGTTGTCGGCATCCGTCACGCTCATGGCATGACCGCCGTACGCCATCTGCGCCAGTTCACCGAACGGCAGGCTCTCCGCCAGTTGATGCGAGCAGTGGTAAGGCACCAGCAAATCGTCGCGGGAGCACAGCGCTAGCGTCGGGGTGGAGATGTCCGCCAGGTGCGGGCGGAAATCGGTGTTCATCAGCGTACTCAGGCGGCGCAACAGGTTTTGTGTCCCCTGGAAATGCGCCACCTGATGCGCCAGCTCCTCATCCAGCAGCGCTTCGTGCCGCGACAACCAGTCGGCGGGGAACAAGAACAGTGGCTGGGCGCGCACGTAGGCTTCCACGCCGCTGTTGAGCAGCAGGTCCTGGCGCACTTTGAAGCAGCGCCGGGTCTGGTTGTCCAGCGTTGACCAGCCATTAACCACCACCAGTTTTGCGACCAGTTCCGGGTGCGTGAGCGCCAACTGCAGGCCTATCATGCCGCCAAGCGCGTGGCCGACGAAATAACAGTGTTCAACGCCAATCGAGCGCAGCAACTGCGCCACCTCATCCGCCATATCGGCCATGCTGTAGCCGGCCGGCACCTCGCCTTGGCTGCGGGCGGTGCCCTGATGATCGTAAACCACCACCCGGAAATGCTCGCTCAGCGCTTCAATCTGCGGTTGCCAGAAACTGCCTGCGCCGCCCAGACCGGCAGAGAGCACTACGGTGGGGGCGAGCGGGGTGTCTTTTCCCAAAATCTCAAAGTACATTCTCTATCCTCTGTGAATAAGGATTCAGCGGCCGATATGGGCCACGGTGGCAATTTCAATCAGTGCGTCCGGTTTCACCAACCCGCACTGAATGCAGTAGCGCGCCGGTTTGTCGCCAGGAAAATACTCCGCATAGACCTGATTGATGGCGGCATAATTTTGCCAGTCGGTGAGGAATATCGAGTTAAAGGTCACGTCATCCATGCTGCCGCCGGCGGTTTCTATCACGCTTTTAATGGTTTCCAGCACGTGGCGGGTTTGCGCTGCCGCATCGCCGACGTGGACCACGTTATTCTCTTTATCGAACGCCAGCGTACCCGAGACGTAAACCACGCCATCGGCCAGCGTGCCGGGGACGAACGGGGCCAGCGGTTTGCCGGTGCCCGGCGGCGTAATGATGGTTTTTGGCATAGTCTTGCTCCTGATGAATGATTAAAGGGTAAAGCAGGCAAAACTCATGCCGTTTGGCTGAGCGGGGCGATGAGCGCATTGCAGAAACTGTCGACGTCCGACACCCAACCAAAGAAGGTTTCGATGTTATACAGCGCCGCTTGCTGGGCAAACTGCGGCCCAGCCTGGTGAGTGGCGTCCGCCAGCACCACGCCGAAATATTCGAGGAAGAAGCCGTCGCGCAATGTGGATTCCACGCAGACGTTGGTGGCGATGCCGGTAAACACCAAATGGTGAATGCCGTAGGAGCGCAACAGACTGTCGAGTTGGGTATTGAAGAAGCCGCTGTAGCGCGGTTTCGGGATCACGATATCGCCCGGCTGCGGCTGCAGTTCGTCCACCAGATCGTAGTCCCAGTCGCCCTTGGCCAGCAGCTTGCCCATCAACTCCGGGCGTTTGCGCATGGTTTTAAGCGCGTTGGATTTATGCCAGTTGGGCGAACCCTGGCCGCCGGCTTCGACGTACTGATTGTCCCAGCCGTTCTGGAAAAAGATCACCCGGATACCGGCAGCGCGCGCGGCGCTGATGGCGCGTTTGATATTGGCGATCACCGGGGCGGTGGCCGAGACGTCAAAACCGGCGAGATCAAGATAGCCGCCCTGCGAAGCGTAGGCATTTTGCATATCGACCACGATCAGCGCAGTTTCCTGCGGCGCAAAGGCGATGCTCTCCGGGCGCGCGGGCAAGGTGACGGTGGCGCCGCTTTCCGGTGACTGGCGGCGTACCACCGGCTGGTTTTCAACAATTTTCATCAGGCTACCTCACGGCTTTCAGCGGTTTTTGGGCAAACGTCGGCGCGGCTTTTCATCAGCGGCTGTATGCGCTCGCCAAAGTCTTCCACCCCTTTCACGAAGTCATCGAAGGTCAGCAGCACGCCTTCGGTGCCGGGCACGGTAGCGATCTCATCCATCATGCGCGCCACGTTGGCGTAGGAACCGACCAGCGTACCCATATTGATGTTGACCGCCGAGGTCGGGTCTGCCATCTGGCGCACGTTGGTGTCGGCACCGGACTTAGTGTCCTTACCGCTTTGCTCGGTCAGCCAGGCCAGCGCTTCGGTGTCGGCACCGGCTTTATAACTTTCCCATTTGGCGCGTGCAGCCTCATCGGTCTCATCGGCAATGATCATGAACAGCACATAGCAGGCGACGCTGCGGCCTTCGGTGTCGGCGGCGGTTTTCAGCCGGGCTGCCGTCGGTGCGAAGGCGGTCGGGGTGTTGACGCCCTTGCCGAAACAGAAGTTGTAATCGGCGTATTTGGCCGAGAAGGCCATGCCGGCGTCACTCTGCCCGGCGCAGATGACCTTGATGTCCGCCTGTGGCTGCGGGCTGACGCGGCAGTCATCCATTTGGAAGAACTCGCCTTTGAAGTCGGACTTGCCGGTGCCCCACAGATCGCGCAGCACCTTCACGTATTCCGCCAGGTAGTCGTAACGGCGGCCGAAGTAATCGTCGCCCGGCCACATGCCCATCTGCTCGTATTCCGGTTTTTGCCAGCCGGTCACCACGTTCAGGCCAAAGCGCCCGTTGGAAATAGAGTCGATGGTGGAGGCCATCCGCGCGACGATCGCCGGCGGCATGGTCAGGGTCGCTGCGGTGGCGTAGATCTTGATGCGTGAGGTGACTGCGGCCAGCCCGGCCATCAGGGTGAAGGACTCCAGGTTGTGATCCCAAAACTCGGTTTTTCCGCCGAAGCCGCGCAGTTTGATCATCGACAGAGCGAAATCAAAATTGTAATGCTCGGCCTTCTGCACGATGGTTTTGTTGAGTTCAAACGTCGGTTTGTATTGCGGAGCATTGCTGGAAATCAGCCAGCCGTTGTTGCCGATCGGGATAAATACGCCAATTTTCATTTGAACACCTCGGGTCTGCGAATGGGACGGTTCACGCGCTGCTTGAATGCTTCCTGCGGGTTCCAAATTGCGCGGCGCTTGCCAGGGTGTTGCAAACACAGTGCCAGTTTTTAAAAGGGTATATTTATCAATAAATTGGTGCTGGTGTGTGATCGGGTTGTTGAGTGAATGGTCCAAAATAGACCGTTTGGTAAAAAATATGTGCACAAAAATCAGGCGCAGCTGCCCGTAAAAGGTGCAAAAAATCCCCCGAAAGGCGTAGGTAAATGCGTGGGTTTCACTCAGTGGCTTTGTTATGCTGATGGCCGAATCAGGTGACGCCAAGGAGCTGCAGTGAAGCAACAACCCGTTAAACCGCCTACGCGCCGCTCGCGCGCGGTGGCCGCAAAACGCAGCACTATCATGGATGCGGCACTGGAGTTTTTCTCGCTGTACGGTATTCACGGCACCAGTCTGGATCAGGTAGCGGAGCGTGCTGACGTGTCCAAAACCAATTTGCTTTATTACTTCCCTTCGAAAGAGGAACTGTACGTTGCGGTGCTGAAAGGCATCCTCGACGTGTGGCTGGCACCGCTAAAAGCGCTGCGCGCCGATCAGGAACCCTTGCAGGCCATTCGCGAATATATCCGCCTTAAATTGGACGTGTCCCGCCATCACCCGCAGGCTTCGCGGCTGTTCTGTCTGGAAATGATCCAGGGCGCTCCGTTGCTGAAACTGGAGTTGCAGGGGGGATTGAAGGCGCTGGTGGACGAGAAATCCGCGATGATCGAGCGCTGGATAGCCGAAGGCCATATCGCGGCGGTGGAGCCGCATCACCTGATCTTTATGCTGTGGGCTACCACTCAGCACTATGCGGATTTTTGGGTGCAGGTAGAGGCGGTGACCGGCAAAACGTTGGACGATGAGGCGTTCTTTCAGCAGACGGTGGAAAACGTGCAGCGGGTGATTATCGACGGGATACGCCCGCGTTAATCGTCTAAAGAGGAGGAAATGCAGGGGGATAAGCGATTATCCCCCGGTCGTTTTTAGGCGGTTTTTTTCTTGCGCAGGAACACGTAAGACAAACCGAGCACCACAAACCACAGCGGCGTGACGATCAGCGCCTGGCGGGTGTCATCGCGCAGCGACAGCAGCACCAGCACAAACACGAAGAACGCCATGCACACCCAGCACATCAGCTTGCCGGCCGGCATCTTGTAGATCGATTTCTGGTGCAGCGCCGGGCGTTGCTTACGGTAAACCAGATACGAACACAGGATAATGGTCCAGACAAACATAAACAGAATGGCGGAGACGGTGGTCACCAGCGTAAACACCGTCATTACGTTCGGGATCAGGTAAATCAGCACCACGCCGCCCAGCAGACAGATGCAGGAGAAGGTCAGGCCGTTAGCCGGCACCGCCCGTTTGGACAGATTGGCGAACGACTTCGGCGCATCGCCTTCCTGCGCCAGACCGAACAGCATGCGGCTGGTGGAGAACACCCCACTGTTGGCGGAAGAGGCGGCGGAGGTCAGCACCACGAAGTTGATCACGCTGGCCGCAGCCGGCAGGCCAATCAGCACGAACAGCTCAACGAACGGGCTTTTATCGGCAACCACAGAATTCCACGGCGTGACCGACATAATCACGATCAGCGCGAACACGTAGAACATGATGATGCGGATCGGAATGGAGTTGATGGCGCGCGGCAGCACTTTTTCCGGATCTTTGGTTTCAGCCGCGGTGGTCCCCACCAGCTCGATGCCGACAAAGGCAAACACCGCGATCTGGAAGCCGGCGAAGAAGCCGCTGATGCCTTTCGGGAACATGCCGCCGTCATTCCACAGGTGTGAGAACGACGCTACGGTGCCGGTAGGGGACTGGAACTGCATGGCGATCATCACCAGTCCGGCGACGATCAACCCGACAATGGCGACGATTTTAATCATCGCAAACCAGAATTCCATTTCGCCAAACATCTTCACCGTCGCCAGGTTCAGGCCCAGCAGCAGTAACACGCACAGCAGCGAGGCGATCCACTGCGACAGCCCGGGGAACCAGAACTGGGCGTAGGCGGTGATCGCCACCACGTCGGCGATGCCGGTGACGACCCAGCAGAACCAGTAGGTCCAGCCGGTAAAGAAACCGGCCCAGGGGCCGAGCAGATCGGCGGCGAAATCGCTGAAGGATTTATATTCCAGGTTGGAGAGCAGCAACTCGCCCATGGCGCGCATCACGAAAAACAGCATAAAGCCGATGATCATGTACACGAAGATGATGGAAGGACCGGCCAGACTGATGGTTTTGCCGGACCCCATAAACAAACCCGTGCCGATAGCGCCGCCGATGGCGATCAGTTGAATATGTCGGTTAGTTAGGTTTCGCCGTAGATGATCTTCTGACGCAGGCGTTGCGTCTGTGGCTATTTTGGAGTGATCTACCATCTGATGATGTCCTGTTTTACCTGTCATGGGTGAAATAGCGAGCTCTGAAGTGGCTCTTTTTTATACGATTATCCGGTTGGCCCGGCTTTAGTAAGGTAGTGCAATAACGCCACCTTTGTGCAACATGTTTACAACATTTATGCGAGGGATAAAAGTCGATTATTCTTTACACCGAGGAGGCAAATCGGACGTCTTGGGGGCGGAAGATTACTCCTCGTGATAGCAGATTAATAGCCCTAAGTAGCCTTATCTTGTTGATAAAAAAGAGGGTTGAAAATATCGCATGAGAAAAAGTAATGCGTGTGAGCGTTTGACATTGATAGCGGGGAGGCGAATAATTTAACCCGTTGGGTCGTTAGCTCAGCTGGTAGAGCAGTTGACTCTTAATCAATTGGTCACAGGTTCGAACCCTGTACGACCCACCATTAAAAATCATACGCTTAGCTGTTATTTGTCCCCTCCGATTTTTCAGTGTGGGACAAAATTGGGACACACTCTGCAAAAATTGCATCGATTTGGCGGGAATGTTCAGTTAAGTGATCTGGCGCAAGGTGGGCATACCTACGCACCATTTCTATCGATTCCCAACCGCCCATTTCCTGCAAAATTGATAATGGGACTCCTGCTTGAATTAACCAGCTTGCCCAAGTGTGTCTTAAATCGTGAAATCGGAAGTTTTCGATACCTGCGCGTTTTTTCGCCAGCCGCCAAGCAGTATTCGAATCAACGCGCATTTTCCTCATTGCCGGTGCAACTGTTCCATCAGAACGCGTCTTGGGTTCGGTATGAACAAACACCCATTTACTATGGCGACCAATCTGGTCACGCAGAACTTTGCAAGCTATATCGTTCAGGGCAACGCCAATTGCCCTGGTCGATTTGCTTTGCTCTGGGTGTATCCAAGTTACCTTCCTTTGCATGTCGATCTGCGACCACTCAAGGTCGAGAATATTCGAACGCCGCAACCCGGTAGCCAGTGCAAATTTAACAACTGATTTTAATGGCTCAGGACACTCGTCTATTAGACGCTGTGCTTCATGAGGTTCTAGCCATCTAATCCGCCTATTCTTCGGTTGGGGGATTTTGATGATTGGAGCTCTGTCTAACCATTTCCATTCTCGCTCTGCGGCTCGTAAAAGGGATTTCATAAAAGCCAGATAAGCAGCTTTAGTAGAAGCCGTAACAGGCTTGTGCTTGAACTCCGGGGCCTCCTTGCCTTGTTTAGCCATAGACTCAGCGCGTCTGCGCCAGTTCTCATAATGCGTACGGTTTGTCATTTTGCTAACGGTCGAATATATCTTCGCTTCCGTGATATTCTTCAACTTCACACCTTCAAAACAATTCAGCCAGAAGCCGATTAGCACCTTGTCCGTGTCAATCGACTTCTTGTCTGCTTTCTCCTCAAGCCAGCGCAAGCAGGCTTCCTCGAACGTCACATCCGGCATTTCTCCCAGACGATTTATTCTCCAAAGCTCTGCTTTTCGCTTGTCGTGCAACTCCTGAGCTTGGCGTTTGTCCGTTGTGCCAAGGCTTTCCTTAATTCGCTGGCCGCCCGGTTGCGAGTAACTCGCGTACCAGGTTTCACCTCTACGGAAGATAGACATGGTGTTTCCTCTGTCGCATCAGCCGCACTCACGGGCACAGTGTGGATCGGAATATTGAGTGCGGCAATACATGCATTTCTTGTGATGAGGTAAGGGGATTTCGGCTTGGTTGGATCTTTGCGGGTGGCTGTTAGCCTTCCTGATCGAATCCACGCGGTTAGTGTTGGCGCGGACACTCCCAGGAAAGCGCAAGCCTCCTCCCTCGTAAGGCTGTATTTATCCATAGCTATCTCTCAATAAACCGCCCATTAAGAACACCTATGGTGTAGTTGAAGAGCGGCAGGCTAATGCCGATCAATTCAAGCGGCGCATAGTGTTTCATGATGATTGGGCGGGATAGGGTATCGAACGGAGTTTTGGGTGATAATTTAATTGCGGCGTGCAGTTCGTGATTGCAACGCCTTGCTGCAGATCTCAGAGCGTTTTGCTGAACGCTGCCGGTATCAGGGTCAAGCTGTTTACTGGGCATTCATTCCCCCAATGGTCCCAGCCTGGCGCGTCACCACGGCTGAATAGTTCTACTCTGGACACGTCGCCATAAAGCAGCTCAAGACGGCGGCGCACTTCCCACGGTTTTTGACTGTGTTCACCAAGGCAACTGAACACCACCTGCTTTATCGAAGCGCTGGCGCGTTCAATGCCCTGGCCGCGAACGGCGATCAGCACATCTTCAGAATTGGCGCGCGTGTAGTTTCCGCCATTCATCCGGGTTTCGGCGTTGAGCATGTCGAGCAGGTCGGTGAAGTCGAAGATAATTTGTTGCGTTAGCGCCTTGTTGAATCTGACTTCAGCCTGTTGGTTCAACTTCACCCAGGTGAAGGCTTTCATTGTTCTAACGCTGAAGCCCCACGCCTCAGCCAGAGCGATCGCCTCTTGGCTATGGTTGCCGGTGTACCACATTGCCAACACACTATCAGGCGCAGCGAGCGCCCATACAGGGAGATGCTTTAGATCGGCCATTGTCATCGTGGTGTAGTGGTTTTCGGCTGCGCCATTACTGACAGTGTTTCCGTAACTCCACGGCGGGTCGGCATAGATGAGTTGATAGGCCATCGCTATCTCCCCCAGTGCCGTGCAACAGCGTTGACGCAAAACTCAATGCGGATGTTCACCCATACAGCATCAACTGCACGAGCTACGCCGAGAGCCTTTTTCCATAATTCAGCGGCATCTGCAAAATGAGCGCGGCGTTCTGCCTCGGCTGCTTGATGAGCCAAGTTTTTATATCCAAATGTCATAATGATGCTCCGGTGTTAGTAGGTGCGTTGGCGGGTTACTGGCGCTAAAAGCTGGTTGAATTGCTGAACGAGCAGGATCTGTCTGACAACTGCTGGTGGTTCACTGCGAATGTAGCTATCGGTGATTTTGTCCCGGAGTTTTTCCGACGGTGTTTTTGAATGTATTTTGTATCGGGGGTCTACCGATATGACCTTCAGCGCCTTCTGTCGACTTCTGGCTATGTAGCTGTCACAAACAACATGATTAGACTCGCAAATTTGCCTCCTCAGTGTTCTGATGATTTTGATGTCAATTTTCGACTGGGGAAATGCGTTTTGCAAAACCTCCATGTGACCGGCAACGTCGTAATAACCTGCGTCCTTTACCAGAAATTGCAGGAAGTCATAATTGTTTTTTTCGCTCACTTCTTTATCTCCACGTTGTATTTTTCGTGACTCATAATTTTCCATGAGTGACCGTTGTCTTTTGATAGCAGACGCCAGCAGCGGGCCACTGGTAGCGTTAAGTGACTGTGTTGGTATGTTCGGGTGGGTGTCTTTTTGCCCTCTCTGAAGGCGTACAGAACCCCCTCAGCTTTGATGCTGATTCGTTGCGGAATTCGTGGTTTCATTTTTACCGGTGGGGAGTGGTTATTTGGTGGTTGGGGCCCAGCAGATTTTCTTTATGTCAGGGCGGCGAACGCGTTCAACAGCTTTTTCTTTTTCCAGCTTCATCAGGCGCTGGCGGATGGATTTACCCGTCATGCCGCGATATCCGGCACATCGTAGGAGGTTGGCGACCGAATCAGGGGTTGAACCGGTTACACTGAGCCGAGCAAGAATTTCGTTATCGTCGGGCGTCAAGATCATGCGATTCCCCCTGATCGAACATAATTCGTGAATATTTTGCGTCGCTCGAAACCTCAAGCCAGCCCTCACAGCGCTCATCTGTACGCCAGCTAGTCCGCCCGTTGTGCTGGTATTGGCTACCGCGCACATCCTCGATATCGTCTTCACTGAAAAAAATTGGCTTGCCGCAGTGGGGGGCACATACACCCCCATTCGCCGTCGGCACGTCCGATGCGATCCACTGTCAAAATTTCGTTGCTTGCCATGGCTACTCATCCCCCTCTACGGTGAATGTGAAGCCAGCATTTTTGATTGCGAGGCGTGTTAACCCGGCGTTAAATTTCCCGCGCGATGCCGTCGGCAACCTCACCGGCGTAGCCAGCTGCTTTTCTGCTGACTCAGCCCGCTCGGTCAGGTTCATTGCTTTGGCGCACATCACATCAACTCTGGCGTTTGCCGCGTCAATTTCGCTATCCTTCGCTTCCAGCTCTGCCAGCAGGGCGGAGATCACTTCGGGGTTTGCCGCATGCAGCCATCCCACAGTTGTTTTCCCGCCGTTGGTTTGCTGCCACGTCGCCATAGCCGCCGGAAGATGCTCTTTCAGTTCGCTGAATTTATCCATTGTTCTTGTCCCGCTGAAATTCGAAGAAGTCGCCGCCAGCGCCCATGTGGTACATCAGTTGCTGGTACTCGTTTGCGATAGCTTGAGATACCCGAAATTCATCACGTAGTGCCTGCGCTGCCGCCTGCCATGCGTCACGGTCTGAAAGCAGGGCGGATACGTACTCTTGCGAGTAGAGGGCGTGCTCCCCATATCCTCTAATGGTCACCTGGCCAAGTATCATTCGGCCAGATTGCATTAGCTCGATGTCTTCTTTCGCTGCATAACCCACAGGCTTGCTCAGTTCGCTCAGCTTATTGTCCATCTTTGGCCTCCCGAACCTGTACGCTTATCACCAATTCACGACCGTCTCTTAACTGATAAACCTTGCTCTTTTTCGTGGTATACAGATGCTCTGCAACGGCAGAACACGCCATGTCTGTTACGTCAGTTTTCTGCCCAACCCACAATCCCTTTTCAGTGTTCAGCGTACCGTAGTAGATGTTTCCAGTTATAGCACTGGCACCCATCGTCTTTATCTTGCTCATCACTCACGCTCCAGGGCGATTGCGCCTTCTTCCGGATACTCAGCATCGTGAGCGATTAGGCCGTGATAGTCAGGACCGCCTTGTTCACCAGCGATAGTGCCTTCACCGATCCAGACTTCAGTATCGAGTTGACCGGCATCCGGTTGTTCGTAGTTGATGCCCATCAGGTCGCAGATGTCGCAAATTTGTTGGATTGTCAGATTCATAATGCTTTCTCCTCTGGTATCAGCGGCATAAACGACAAATCAGCAAAAAATTCCCCGAACCCAAAACAGACGGAGTATGCCAATCGGCCGTGCGGTTTGAATCCGGGGTTAGTGATATCGGTTGTCGCGTAGGTCGCTGTGATTTCATCGACAACAGCCTGTGGTAGTGACGGCTCATCGACCCACGGAATGCAAATCAGGTCGAAGTCTCTGGCCATCGTCCCGTGAATAGCCATTGCATACCCATGTTTGCGAGCAATTTCAGCCAGCGCCGGGTAGAGTGAGCAGTAAACCGGTGCGAAATTTGCTGGTTTCATGATGCTTTCTCCTGGGCTTCAGCCCGTCGTACTGCGTTTTCAAAAGCTATGCACTGGCGGGACAGATAGAATCCTTCCGGTACAGACCAGCTTCTGGTTTGCGTTACAACCCAATCGCCGGAATGTTTGCATCTTCCCTGAAACTGGGTATTGCTGAGCCAGTGCGGCATTCCCATCACACGCCGTGCCTGCCTGTTGCTCTTACGCTTAGCCACAGCTCACCTCCGCATATCTGACTCGCCCGTAGTACATGCCAGTGCGCCAGCGGTAGTGCTTGCTCGGCTGCCACATGTCCTGTTCTGTCGTTAATTCGATGCCGCGCACCAGACGCGGTTTGCGCTTAGCCATGCTGGGCCTCCTCGCGGTAATCTCCGGCGGAATTTATCCCGTTCAGCCATACACCTTCTCGTTCTTCAATAATCGAACGAACCAGGTGAGCGGCACTCACGATACTTTCCTTGATGGTGGCCAGGTCGCGATTGCGGTCGGCGGCCTTCATCTTTTCACCTGCGATAGCGGCAGAGATATGCGCCGAAACAAGGCCATCTAACAGCTTGCGGATTTCCAAGCTGTCAAAGTCGCCAGGGTATTGGACTTTTGCTTTTTCATTTGCTGGCATCACTACCTCCCACACGCTTGAACTCGATCACCCACACCCAGGGGTTAACCTTGAAATCGTTATCTGGGTAAATTCCGTCCCACAAATCACGGAACCACAGCCATGGGTCATGCGCGCCACCATCCACTTCACGCTCCACTGGGTATCCCTCAGCCTTGGCATCCTCCTCGCTGATATCGTTCAGTCGCTCAACGCGCACGGCGGTGATTTCCAACAGGATGCGGCAGGCTTTACGCGGCATGTGAAGCGAAGGTGTCCACTTAAGCCCATACTCTTTGCGGACTTCATCGCCATAACTTCCAGCCGGGGTGTCTGCGCGATATGCGAACCCGTCAAATTTCCCGGTAGTGGCTTCAATGCCGGTGCCGGTTAAGTCCATGAACGTCTCGCGTACCCACAGCCGATCGCCTACCTGGCCGAATGGGCAACAATGCTCTTGAAAGAAATGATGGCAATCGGCAATAGGTGAGTTGCCTGGCATGAAGTCCGAAACATGAACCATGCTTTCTAATTTCTTCGACGAAAACCAAAAGTCTCCTGGCCGTGTTTTTGATGGCTTTGGCTGAACCTTCATAACCCGACGCGTCTGGGTCTTGCGTCCGTCGAGGATGGCGCGAACCATCTCACCGTTGAAAATCACTGGGCGCTCTTTCATTTGGCCTCCCGCAGTTCGTCGCCTTCGAATTTAGTTCCGCAGAGAGGGCAGTAACTCATCATGCAAAGGTGATCTGCTTTGGTCTGGTTGGTAGCGAGTCCGCCGCCCTTGCGCTTGCGGTAATAGCGGAATTTAAAATTCATCGCCACCGGAGACTGATCGCCACCGTTGAAGCTGTAGAGCGAGTTCTCGAACCCAGCATCTTCAATCTCACCAAGCGCATCGCCGACTTTCTCAGAAATGCGTTGCTTGAACAGCGCAGCTGTTTTTTCAAAGCAATTACAGGCCATGTTATTTACCCTCCCGCAGTTCGGTGGCGAACTCTTCACCTTTAGCTTCCAAATGGTCAGCATATTCACCAAAATGCACTAGGCTGTATCCATCTTCACCGCCAGCCGTGCGTAAGCGTTCAGCAACTTTGGTGACGAACTTCTCCACTCCCCGCGCTTCGATGGCGGCAAGGGCGGCGTCAGTGTCCGGGGTTTCTGGATTCCAATCATTGTCTCCAAACCAGTTATCAAGCGGTTCGGTTGCCCCGTTCAGGTGCCACCCCAAAACCTCAAACCCTTTTCCGTATAGTTCTTCGTTAAATCCGTCAACCGCCACCCGCAGCGTCGCATTCTCCACAGCCAGCGCATCGGCTCGTTTCTGCTGCGCATCGCGATCAGCCTTCACCAATTCCAGTTCAGAAAACAACGTTGCATAGTCACCGTGTGCCACGTAGCCGCCCTCCGGGGTTTCACGCATATAAGCGAGCTCATGGGAAATGCTCAGCGAAAAGTCAGGATTAAAGCGCTTGATCATCGATGGCCTCCTGGGCGGGGTTCTGCTGCCGGTACTCGTTGAGGATTTTGTTTATTTCCTCTCTGGTTCCCGGAGTGAGCAGTAACACATCACCTTCTTCACGAAGCATTGGGGCAGCGTCATAAAGCAGCTCGCATAATCTGCGTGCGCGGGTGGCACTGAATAGGGGGGTGATAAAGGACTTGGTGACCTTCTTCTTGCCTGCCTTCTTGGCCTTTTCGACGTCACCGGCAAGCACTTTTCCCGCTGCTTCGCCGTGCTCTTTCACGCGGTCCACAGCAGCATCAACGGCAACAGAACCTTCTCTAACAAGCGTCTGAACGTCGTGATTTGCTTGGCTGAATGCCAGCAACTTATCGACTGTCGCGCGACTCTTGCCGACCAGCGCCGCTATTTCATCAGGGGAAAGGTTAAACCCAGCCAGCTCTTTCACGACGAGCGATTGCTCGTAAGGGGATAGTGGTAACTGGGTGTTGCTGTTCATGATGCGTGCGATGCGCTCTACATCATTCCCAACGAATGGAATTATTTGTATGCGCTCTACCGGCTTACCCGCTTCTCGGCAGCGACTGTAAGCACGATGGCGGCGATGGCCTTCGACTACCCAAACACCACCTTCATCGCGAACCCTTACTTCGAGCGGTGGCACTTGCTTACCTTTCATCAGGTGCTGAAAGAGCTTTTCATCTTCGGCCTGAGAGTGTTCATTCTCCACGCGCTTGTTAAAGCCTTCCTGCACATGAATATCGTCCAGATCCATTGTCATGCGGCCGTCAGGGCGCTTTATGGTGCCGTCCTTTGCCATCTGCTTAAATGAGTTAGCCATTATTTGCTCCGTCAAATGAGTGCTTAAGCTGGATCATGGCGAGGTACCACAGAGAAGGGCTTTGAAGAGACTTAGCCGCCCGAGCTGCAAACTGAGCGGTTCTGAATTGGCAGTTTCTGTTCAAACTCACCATGCTGGGCTCCGTTGCTGAGCATGCAGGCGGCGCTGCAGGGTTTTAATGGTCTGCCGGGTGATGTAATAGTTAGAGCAGGTGTCAGCGCAGACGAGCATTCTCACAGTCTTATATCTGCCGCCTTCGTAGCGCTGAATGCTCACGCCTTTTTTCTCTACGTCTCGCGTCTTACCGCAGTGCTCACAGCATTGTGTGGTGGTTTGCATAACATGTCCTCTCATTGAAATTCACATGGGTAAAGGCGCTGCCTGGGTTGATGCGCGCGCTCGGTTTCCCTACGGTTCCAGCACTCCGGAGCAGTGGGCAGAGCCTTTATTGATGTGAAAAAAAGGCCCCGGCGAGCGGGGCAAAGGATGTAGCAAGGGAAGTGGTACGAGCAGGCTTGTGATAACTCACGCACCTGGTGGCACATCGAACCGGGGCTTTATACTGTGTAGGTTAAAAGGATGAACCGGAATGATGTGCCACCAGATAAGTGAGTAACGCCGGTGTTACCCGGCGAAATAGAAACCCGCGACTGACCAGAACGCGACGCAGATGACAACCACGCCCAGCCAAACGATTTGATTAAATGTCATGATTGCCTCGGTGAGCCCCGTAGGGCGCGGTTGGTGTTATTGCGGCTTACCTTTTGGGAAACATTTTTTGCAGAAAGATTCAGGCTGCGCTGCGGCCACCACGTTCTCGTCTATCTGCGTATTTCGCATTCCGCGATGTCCTGAGCTACAGCCAACGGCCTGCGGACCTAAGCGCCAATGAATAATACCGGTCCTGCTCTTCCCGTATTGCCTAACTCTGACGTAGTTGCTCATCGTGTAACCCTCTGCTGTGTAGTGGTCTTATGCCTACCGCCCCAAACTGGCAGCGGCAGGGTAAATCCACTCGTCATTTTTAGGCTGGTTGCTGCGTTAATGGGGCGCCATGCCAAACTGCCCAGTGCGCAATGCGCTTCCTTTCCCCTGGTGCGTCGCTGCGGGAACTTGGCCCTTACCGCTATGCGGCTGGACGGTATTTGCGGTCGTCCCGTTTATTCACTACATGATCAAGCCCTCCAGTTGTCTGCCTGTTCGTTGCTGGGTCAGGCTCCCGCGCTTAAGTCCCACGCACCCGTCATAGCCGAAGCTGATAAATGCGCTGGGGTAAAAGTTGTGCATGACCTGTCAGCCTCCCACTGCGTAATCCTCTCCGTAAGCTATCGCCCTCAAGCGACTCACCTACCTGCCTGGTATCCGTACCGGCGCTCTTTCAATTTGCCAGGGCGCGGCGGTCAGCCTGTCATGCGGTTCTGATTGTTAAAGAGCGTCCCGGTGGTTTGGGGTGACGTTGTTGCTGTCGATGGAATGAGTTTAATAAATAATAAACTTTATCGTCAAGTAAACACTAAACATAAAAGGGTGGTTAATCGTTAACTAATTGAGTGTTTAGAGAATTTAGTTTTTGTGATTTACTTGAAGGGAATGACTAGGCCGGGATATGGGTGTATTTTGAGTGAAATTTGTACGGAGGTGGGTATGGAAACGAACTGGGAAGACGAGCGGGCTGCTTTTATGGCGGGTGAAATCGGAGAGGCGGTGATGCAACTGGTAATTGATGGGGCAGAGATAAGTCAAGGCAACATCGTTGATTACCTGGAACTGAAGCGAAAGACCGTTGGCAACACGATTCACAAAGGGGTGTTGCGTGATGCTGCAGCTTTAGTTCGAAGGGGAGGGAGGTAGGGCATAAAAAACCCGGCACATAGGGCCGGGTGAGATGCTACTGAGTTACTGCCTTTATAATTGCCGGAATTGCAGGAATTAGCTGCGCAAAAACGACCGCCCCAACAACCCATAGAATTATGCTTGTTTTTGCATCGCTTACATCTGCTTTGGTAGCGTAATTTGAGCGCATGACAGCGATGTCAGTTTTCATGCTTTGCACGTCGTCTTCTAATTTTTTGATTCTACCGATCACGTCATCGCCTCCACCGTTGCCATCACCATGCTTGATAGTATGGGGGTGTTCAGGCTGATTTTCAATTGCGGATAGTTTGTTGGGGAACTGAAACATCTGGGCCATTAAGCTTCGTCCTTATGTTCAGCAACAATGAGAGAACAAGACTTTTTCTCAACTAGTTCTTTTTCACTTTCTGATTTATAACGAAATAGTTCAAGAACGAACGTATAAATGCCTGGCTTTTCTAAAGCAACCCCCCTCATATACATCGAAGAAATCAGTGCTAACTGATTAGGGATCGGGATGCCGTACAAAGGAACATCCATAGTGCTCTCTTCGTTTTTATCTACCTTCAATACAGATTGCCCATCATAGAAAACGTCAGCCGATGTCATGTATGCATGCTCATCTAAAAACATCAATCCTGCAGTTATATAAAATGAATATAGATTTGAAAAATCAATATCATAAAGAATAAGTGTCGGTAAGTGCAATCCTGACGCCGCAGTGCCCTCTTGTATTAAAGTGGGGTATAGAAAAGCTATTTTCTCTTGACGCTCTGACATATGGAGTCCTTTATGTCTTCAGCATTTAGCCATGTCGCTTAAATGCTTGGGATTGGCTCAGCAAAACCCTACCAATGACCTTAAGCTTGTGTTCATTTTCTTCGGTGATTGCCCAGTCGGTGTACTGAGAATTGTCAGAGTGAACCAGTAAGTGATCTGGAAGCATCTGGAGTCTTTTCACGTGCAGATGGTTTTTGTACAGAAATACATAGATGCCATCGCCACTGAAGTAGTCCTTGCTCACATCAACAAAAATCGCATCACCAAGCTCGATAGTGCCAGCCATGCTGTCACCATCTACGGTAATCATCTTTACCTGTGACGCTTGCTTGCCGCCGAACATCTGCAAAGCGTGCTCATCAGTGTATTCAATCGAACGTATTGTCTGAACCACTTCGCTGCTTATTACTCCCGGTCCAGCACTCGCCTGGACGTCCAGAACTTCGATTTTGTAATTGGAACTTTCCTGCTGCTCCAGCCGATCGTCGCTGACGTCATCTAGAAAGCCCGTAGGCATTCCATAAGTTGTTTCAAGCCGTCTTGCAGCTCTCTCACCAAAAGATGCCTTACCCGTCATCAACTGTGATAGGTAGCTCTTTTCATTGGTTGGTAGCGTCTTATCTGCGAACCAAGCCTTCAGGCGCTCACGCCGATTTTCAGTCGTATTCATTTTTCCATTCTGCTTAGTAGCTACTAAACAAGCAAATACTTGACGTTTAGTTTAGTGTTCAATAAACTTCAGTTAACTTATGAGGTGATCTATGCAACTAAAGCAATACATCGACGAATTAGAGCGTGGGGAGGCAAAAAAGCTTGCTGAGCGATTGCTTGTTTCCAGCTCCTACTTATCTCAGATGGCTTCTGGCCGGTGTTCCATTTCACCTGCGCGTTGCGTCGAGATCGAAACAGCAACAAACGGCAAAGTTAGTCGTCGGGATCTTCGTCCAGATGATTGGCAAAAGATTTGGCCGGAGCTATCTGCTGCTTAACAGGGACAATTATCAATGGAAAACAATGCAATAGCACGAAAGTCAGAACTACCGAAACTCAAGCCAGTTGAAATGGAAGGCTTAATTCTCAAACGCCTTGCGTCAGTTGGGCAAAAGCCAGTGGCGGACGCAATTAGCGTTGATGAATCGACGCTTAGTCGGTGGAAGGGAAAGGGCGGTCACATTGAGCAATTTTGCCGATTGCTGACGGAGTTGGGGATTCAGTTGGCACCACCAGGCGCGGTCCTCGTTCGTCGTGACTACCTCTTTTCGATGGAGACGCTTGCAGAGATTGGAATGAAAGCTGAACGCATGCGGCCAGAGCCGCTGGGATGGGACTAATGGCGTGGGACACATTCGTTTATGAAAACGTCAGGAAGCAACTGATAGCTGAGGGATTTAGTGAGGCTCTGGCGGTTGTGGGGGGCATCACGCAGCGGACCTGTATCGCCGGAAGTCACAGGCGAGCAAGAAAGCTGCGATGTATGACGACTGTCTCGCTATGGCTCGGCGGTATGTGCTGGGAAGTTGCACAAAGGACGAGAAGCCTGTGGCAGGGAAGAAAAAAAGCCGAACAGCTGTAACTGGTCGGCCATCACTTTTCTGAGAACTAATTCTAAGAGGCGAATTCATTATGGCAAACGTAGCGATCTGTGGCAACAGCCTGAAAATGACCAGCCGTGAAATTGCCGAGTTGACTGGCAAGCAGCACGGCCACGTCATGCGCGACATTGAAGCCATGCTTGAGCAGCTTGGTGAAAACGCTGAGGGGTATATCCAGCTTTGGGTACACCCCCAGAATAGCCAACATTACCGGGAATACGCTCTCGACAGGGAGCACACCGAATGCCTGGTTACTGGGTACAGCGCAGCCCTGCGCATGAAGGTAATTAAACGCCTGCATGAGCTGGAAGAGAAAAACTCCCTCGTACCTCAGACCCTGCCTGAGGCTTTGCGTCTGGCTGCAGATATGGCTGAGCAAAAAGCGCAGTTGGAGCTGAAGGTTCGGGCCGATGCCCCGAAGGTGGCATTTGTCGATCACTACGTCGATGCCTCGGGTTCAAAAAGCCTGCGTGCCACTGCCAAGGTGCTGAACATGCCTGAGAAGGCAATGATCGACGCTTTAATCCGCGACAAGGTGCTATTCCGCCAGTCAGGGAACTTGCTCCCCCATGCTCTACGCCAGCGTGATGGTCTTTTCACCGTCAAAACCGGCACATCTGATTTTGGTCACGCCTTTATGCAAACCAGGGTAACGCCCCGTGGCATTCAATGGATCGCTGAACGGTATGCCTCTGAGCTGATGGCTAGCTAACTGATGGAAGAAGAACGCATTGAGGCTTTGGATATGTATTTCCGCGACAGCTACGGCGTTGTAGTGCACGTCATTGGCGTGGACACGAATAACCAGAGGGTGATCTTCAATCGCCCGAGCTTCTTCGGTCGGCCCGGTTATGAGCATGGTCTGTGTGTCTGCCCGCGAAGAGATTTCAAGAAAAAATTCAAAAAGGTTGAAGTATGAAGCCATCCGATCTGGTGCGCGAATTTGGCAACCCGGTTGCGTATTACCCTGGGCTTGTGAAGCACTTGGGTAGCGTAAACGCGGTAGTCCTGTTCTGCCAGTTCTTCTACTGGACCGGTAAAGAGACGTCCGAATTAGGCATCTACAAGACCACTGAGGAGATCGAAGTGGAAACTGGGCTTACCTATGAAGAGCAGTTGAACGCGCGCAAAAAACTGAAGCGAAAAGGCGTGCTGATAGAAACAAATAAGCGTCTTGAGCACAAAATATACTATCGCATAGATACTGACAAATTGGACACAATCCTAACGCAAGCTATTGATATTTCCCCAAATGGGCAAAACCCATCTCGGGAAACCGGGAAAACCCATTTCGCGAACACGGGAAACCCTGATTCGCCAGCACGGGAAAGCCTCGTTGGCGGGGACGGGAAAGCCCATTCCGATCCTACAGAGAATACAACAAAGAATACTACAGAGATTACTACAGAGAAAAAGACTGTACGTCCGCCGGCTGCGCCGACAGACCAGTCGCCAGAGGATTCTCTGAAAATCGATTACGCCGCTGTGCTGGAAGCATTCCACACCACGCTGCCAGAGCTGCCTGTTGTGCTCAAGATGACTGATGGCCGCCGAAAGGGGCTGCGCAAACTCTGGAAGGACTACGACTTAACCACGGAGAAGTGGGGGGCCTACCTACGCTACATCGCGAAGAAATGCCGCTGGATGCTGGAAGACCGTGCAGATACCCAAACGGGCAGGACCTGGAGGAAAAAGGATTTTGATTACCTGATCACTGAGGCGTGCTACCTGAGCGTGAAAGAGGAGCGGGCCAACGACCTGCCGAAGGTTCAGCGCTTGGACAATGCGGCACGTGATGAGGCTTACACCCGACTGGTATCCCAGAGGCAGCAGCCACGTAACGAGGTGGAACGACTGGCGAAGGAAATGTCCGGGGCATTGGGCCGCATGAGCGATTTCGATGCCCGACGCGCATTTGTAGGAATTTGGGCAAAGGCCGTAGAAATGGCCAGTGAAAACGATTTAGCGAGGATTTCCTAATGAGAATGATTCTGAAGTCCAACGTGCAGCGAGACATGGGCATTGCTCTGATTAAGGCTGATCAAACCTTGCTGCCGTACCTGTCAGGACGAGTGATGATTTCAACCGTGCCTGACGAATACAAGGAATTGCCAGAGGGTGCCCTGCCCAAAGTGGAGCACGAGATAGCGAACGATCCCCGCTTGCAGTCTTTCTTCCAACATGAGCGGGTTATTGGCGCTGCTGGTGGTATTAGCTCGATAGAAGCCTGGGCAACGCGGTTTATGGGGTGTCAGTACTGCGGAGATGAGAAGCCTCGCCAGCTGGAAACTCGCCGCTATGGAAATTCGGCTATGCGAATGTGCTGGGGTTGCGACAACAAGACCGACGGGCATATCTCGCCAAAGCTTGATGAACTGGCGAATACGAACGCGGCACGTTGGGTTGTTGAAACAGCGAAATGGCGGCTCAAGTCACCAGGGCAACTGACGGTGCCGGAACTCGTACTGTGGGCGGCAATTTCCGGTGTTGTTGATCTGATCCCCAACGAGATATCGGCCGAACTTTTAGCGCTACCGAATCCGGTACGGGTATCTGGGGCAAGAAAGGAATCTGACATGGCTGTTGGCCCTGCACCCACTGAAATTCTGACCAGGAACGCGATGAAGGCTTTCAAGGTTGATCCTGAACCTCCGAAGGCTTTTATGCTGCGCCCCAAACTGACGCGCGTCGAAGACAGCAAATACACCCGGTGGGTAAAAACTCAGCCGTGCTGTGGTTGCGGTGCGCGTGCTGACGATCCTCACCACATCATCGGGCACGGTCTCGGCGGCATGGGCACCAAGCCAAGCGACTACCTGACAATCCCGTTGTGCCGCACCTGTCATCGTAACCTGCATGACAACCCAACAGCGTGGGAAGCAGAGCATGGTAGCCAAACAGACTTGTTTGCGCAGTTCTTCGATTACTCGGTAGGCATAGGAGCAATAGCGTGAGGACATACAACATCGTCCCGATCCCAAAACCACGCCAAACGCAAAAAGACCGGTGGGCCAAGCGCCCGCCAGTTCTCCGCTACCGCGCTTTTTGTGACGAGGTGAGATTGAACCGCATATCACTGCCTGAGTGCGGCTATCACGTGACGTTTGTATTACCCATGCCAGATAGCTGGAGCAAGAAAAAGCGTGCCGAGATGGCCGGTAAACCGCATCAGCAGAAGCCTGATAAAGACAACTTGGAAAAGGCTTTGTTGGATGCCGTTTTTGAGGACGACTGCCGGATCTGGGACGGTCGAGTAACAAAGGTTTGGGGCGAAGTAGGCAAAATCATTATCGGAGAAATAGCATGAGAATAGAGCACGCACTTTTAGCCAGCAGCCCAAAGTCTCCTTCTGTTATGAGTATGGCTCCAGACACGAAACCGCAGTCAAAGTTGCTAATCGGTCAGGATGGAATACAGCAAGAGAGGCGGATTGTTAGAGCCTCGCAGTGCCAAGGCGGCGGGCAAGGGGGCTATACCGATGTCATGGTTGCATTGGGGATCACGCAGTCCAGGGAGGCGCAAGGGCTCAGCCTGCTCTATGCAAAATTTAACAAAGACAGATCAGAGAGAGAAAAGGCGATAGAGCGGCTAGCTCAGCTTGCTCTTAAACAGGCCCCAAAGCTGGTGGGTAAAGCTGCCGGTAGACAGATGGCGCGTTGCATGGTGCTGTTGTCCAAGCTTGCGGTTGATGATTACTGCAGAACTGCGGACATAGTAAGGGCGCGCTGCAGATGTGGTGGAAGCGGGAAGGTATACGATATCGCGGCCACAAAGGCAGGAGGCAATGCCGTAGAAAAAACCTGCAGTAGATGTCACGGGACAGGGCTAAAGCCAACAACTACGGCCCCGGCGTACAAGGTGGTTAAGGGGTTAATACCAGACCTGAGCCAACCAACGTGGAATAGAAACTGGCAGCGCTTCTATCAGATGCTGATCAGCAAGTGTTACCAGGACGCTGAATCAGCTGAGATAGTGCTTGGCAGGGTGACATCAAATTCGCATGATTGAGTATTATGTCAACTAATTTGCAAATTTTAGAAACCAACTCTTGCATTTTTGAATAAATTTGGCTAGATTTGCTCTTAATGATGGGATTTCAATGTCTACGGGCTGACAAATCACCACCGACACATCAAAAGAACCCGCCTCCGAGCGGGTTTTCTCGTATCTGGAGGTAGGATGTCAAAACACGTTACCGAGAGTCTCGTTTTCCGACCCGCCAGCGAATTACCGACCGCTGATCTGAATGGCCGCGCGGTGCTTGTGTTCAATCCTTGCGATGGTTGGCATGATGGATTTATCCGTGCTCGAGAGGAGGACGGTGAGGTTTATCACGTTGGTATTTACCCTTGGATGGGTAGCGAGCTGCTGCCGCATGATTTTTATATCACCTGGGCTCTGCTGCCTGATGCAGATAAGCTAGCTGAGAAATTCGAATCAGAGAAGCGCTGCTGGTAGCGGTACAACAGGTAAGAGCACTGCAAGCGCTGGAGTATGGGCCGCTATCGGGCGGGCCTGAGAAACCTTGTTGCCTGATAGTTGTTGAATTAAGCAGTGCTCTTTCCGTTGTGATGTGTGCAAGCGCACTGCACCGCAGGCGGGAGGAAGACCGGAAATCGGCTGGGCGGCCACCATACCGCCAATACAGAAACCGAGCGGCCGGAAGTAAGCAGGGGTAGCGCCCTGGTGTCACAACAATCATTAATGGCTGCGCTTATGCATGGCCTTTTTGCATTTCAGCCCCAGCCAACATCCGACACACACTGGCACACCCCGTATCGCCGACTCGTTTACGGTTGGTGGCTGAAATTTGTTAGTTGGTTTTATAGGAAATATTTTTTTACACTCACTTTATTTATGCCAATTTTGTGTTAATTTTTCTCTAAAGGAAATTGACAAATTAAGGGTATAACGTGTTATCGAATCTTGACAGATGGGTTTCATTTTTTGATTTTTCTTTTTCACCCACGCACCCAGCAGCTCCTGATATACCCGTAAATGAAGTGTTACTAAGACTAAAGAATCTTGTAGATCAGGGCGATGCAGTAAAGCTGTACAATAACAGAACTAGAGCTGTCCGCATTTCAGAAATGACCTATGCTGATGGCGATCCTCATGCTGTAATGTTAGTTCAACTCTGCGATCAGAACGGGTCTGACCCTGTTTTTGGGGAGTTGGCAACAGGGGCGTTAAGGCTTGAGCCAAAGCTCGCAGGTGAGGGGATAGCCGTATCTAGCCATATAGTCATATCAACCTCGGTGGTTCCTTTCACAGCAGACCATTTTAAGACTCTAGTAGAGTCAGTGCCGGGTATCAGTAAGTCGATACTCGAACCGTTCCTAAACGCTCTACTTAAGGATGCTTTTGATGGGCAGGAATTTCAAAATCCGGCAACAAAAGCTAAATGTAAGCACCGTCCTAAATTGGCTATTGTTTCCCATGGGTCCCAGACTTTAATGGACGCTCTTCAGGGGGCCAAGCTTCACAACGTCAAGCTGGTTAGCACTAAGAAGATGGGTGGGATGGATAAGACCTCCTATACCGAACTAGCGGAAAGGTCTGTGAGATACAAAATCGTGAAACAGCCGCCGCCGAAGTACAAAGAAAAACTTCTAAGAATCCTCAGAAAGAAAGGCCAGCAGTCTGGGTACACTAAGGTATCAATCAGTTATTCTAAGGATGGGAAGCAGGCCAGCCTTGATCTTGATCGGAATGAGGATGCTGCTACCAAGCTCTTCACCAAGAGCGAGAAGGTCATTCTTGCTGGTGGGATAAATCAATGCGAGAGCGCCATACATCAGCAGCTTTCTGCAAGCATGGTAGGGCTTTTATAGATGAGGTTTCGGAATGAAACTGTTTTCACCATTGGGTTATTTGCGTATCAAACATGAAGAGAAAAAATGGTACGATTATATAATCCCATTTATTGGTAGTGTAATAATAACTATTGTTTATTATTTTTCTAGCAATAAAATTCCACTAATTGGCAATGGTGGACTACTATCTCAGGTCAACGGGCTGTTACAAGTGTTGATCGGTTTTTATATAGCTGCGTTAGCCGCCGTATCTACCTTCTCTAACGCAACAATAGATGAAGTGATGTCTGGAGACCCTCCAACTTTGATAGAGAAGTTCAGGGGGAAAAAGTTAAAGGTTACTCTTACAAGAAGACGGTTTGTTTGCTATCTATTTGGATATTTGGCATTAACCAGCTTTGTGCTTTTTTGCATCGGCCTGGTTTCCCTGCTTATAGGGAAGACGCTTTCAATATGGTTGCTTGCCACAACATCAATTCAAGTGTTGATGGTGCTAAAAACAGTATTCTTCTTCTTTTACTCTTTGATTTTGCTTAATGTTATAACAACAACCTTGTTGGGGTTATATTTCCTCTCAGTACGGTTCCATCAGTCATCTCTTTAGCCTACAGCTAAGATATCAAGAACATTAGGCCCGCTCTACGCGGGCCTTTTCTTTTACTACAGCACAGCCCGATAACCGGGAGGTGGAGTCATGAAAATGCACCCAGACAACCCAAACCTGCCGTACTGGTGGTCGGCACTGCTCGGCTTCTTTTCGTTGCTGTCGCTGCAGGATTACATATTTATCATTGGCGCGGTGATATCGGCCTTCTTCACGATCAAGACGTACTACGCAAAGCGAAAAGAAGAGCGTGAGCGCTTGGCCGAGGAGCGGCGGCGCACTCAAATTATGCAGGACTACCTACACGGCGTGTCAGTTAAGCCAGAAGGGGAGCGTCCTGCAGCGGTGGAAGTAGTGGCGGAAGCAATGCGCAGGGCAGAGGGCTGATATGGCGATAAGTAAATCCAAACTCAGTGCCGCGATACTGGCATTGATCACCGCTGGTGCTTCAGCGCCGGTGATAATGTCGCAGTTTCAGGATGAGAAGGAAGGACAGCGGCTAACGGCGTATCAGGATGCTGGCGGGATCTGGACAGTCTGCGGTGGGGTGACAATGGTCAACGGCCAGAAGGTTGTGAAGGGCCAACGCCTTACCGCCGAGCAGTGCAAGAAGATTGACGCGGCCGAGCAGAAAAAAGCGCTGGACTGGGTAGAACGCAACGTCAAGGTGACGCTGACCGAACCGCAAAAAGTCGGAATTGCCTCGTTTTGTCCGTGGAACATTGGCCCCGCGAAGTGTTTCACCTCCACTTTCTACCGGAAGCTGAACGCCGGTGATCGCCTTGGGGCATGCCGAGAAATCCGCCGCTGGATATTCGACGGTGGCCGGGATTGCCGGATCCGCTCGAACAACTGTTTTGGTCAGGTGTTACGGCGCGATCAGGAATCAGAGCTCGCTTGCTGGGGGCTAGACAAATGAACCGATTAACGGCGGTCATTGTTGCCGTTCTGCTGATCATCTTCATTGTGCTGGCATGGCTGGCTTTTCACTTCCACGGTAACGCGGTAAAGGCTGGTGAGCAGGCTAAGCAGCTTCAGAGCGATAACAGCCTGCAGGCGACTACCATTGCTACCCAGTCGTTTCAGTTCCAACGTGCCAACGCAATCAGCACCGCAGCAAGCCAGTACGGAATAACCACCGACGCGGCCACTCAGAGGAAAGAAATTGAATACCGGACAATCCTCAAAAATCAGCCTACGTGCGATTTGGCTGTGCCTGCCGCTATTGCTGGTGGGCTGCTCGACTACACGAACAGTTTACGTACCCGCGCAATGTCAGCCGATACCGGCGACGCTGACGCAACCGGTGCTGGCACCACTGCCTCCGGCACCCTGACATATTGCCAGGCGGTGCTGTGGATTGATCCGCTGCTGGCTGCGCTCGACAAGGCGAACAACCAACTGCTGGCGATTCGTCAGTTAGACGCGGAAAGGATAAAGCAATGACATGCAATCTGGTATGTGAAGTCAGGCTGCGCCGCTGGGTAATGCCCATTCTGGTTATCGCTTATTTAACAAAATGGGATTGGCTGATGATGAAGTGCATCAGCATGAAGGTAAAAACAGTCCCAAAAGGGCGGAACTATGAGCGAAATTGAGAGTGCCTTGATGTACCTCGGCCTCGGTTTTGCATTGAGCGTGATATTTATTGGCAAGCGTAGTGGGGGCTGCATGCGCAATCCTCCGCCGCCAGCCAATTACATCAAGCCATCGCCTCCGCCGCCACCTCCAAGGCCACGGCAGAATTTTTGTTGCATGCAGAAGTGCGGTAGAAATCCGCCACCACCGGAGCACTATGTCAAGCCAGCCCCGACCCCGCCGCCACCCAAGGTGCAGTGAGGTATTACAGGTGGCATTCACTGAGTGCTACCGATAATGCTGATGTATAATCCTCCCCAATAGGAGGATCCCATGTCATACAATCTCGGCAATCTGCCAAAAGAAGAAATGGACAAGGTAAACGTAGACCTTGCAGCATCAGGCGTTGCGTACAAAGAGCGCATGAACCAGCCAGTGATAGCTGACCAGGTGGAGCGAGAGCAGCCTGAGCATCTGCGTGAGTACTTTCGCGAGCGGGTGGCGCACTACCGTGAGGTGAGCAAAAGGCTACCTACCGGCTCCGCACCGGTTTATCTGCAAATGGCTGAGGCCAACGGCAAGAAGTAACAGAGCTTCGATAACGACCCGCTTCGGCGGGTTTTTTTATGCCCGCAAGAATAGGAGGCTTTAATGTCCGAAACGAAAGAAGTCACTCAGGCGCAGAGCATCCGCCTCAAGTTATTGAGCCTGGTTGGTTATGACACCGCAGCAGCAGCCGACGCCATTGCGTTTGTGGCAGACGACCCTTTTAGCGCAGAGCTTTTTGAGAAACAGTTTGAGCGCCCTGAATTGATGCACCTTGAGGTAATTTCCAGGGCGCGGAAGGCTATTCAGGAAAGCAAAGAGGCACTGTTGATTCTCAACGGCCCAGAAGCGTAAGCATCGCAACAGCCATTCAGTGAGTGGCTGATTCAATGCTACTAACAACCGGCAGGAGAAAGACATGGCGAAGCAAGTTCCGGATGACAGCCATGACCGGCGGCCATATCCGCCCCTGCAGTTCATCGAGTCACATCAGCTAATGCCATATATCGGCCTTGTTCCAGCAAATGAAGTACAAGAGTGGGTGCGCAGCCAAATCTTGGGTGACACCGGCAGCCTGCATAACCCTGACCATATTCACCTGATGGATGCTGACATACGGTTTATGTGGGCATCATCCGCGTTTGAGAAGAAAGGGCGCTATGTGCTCGGTCAGGCTGAAGAGGTGGCTATGCGTGCCGGTGGTTGGCAAAAAGCCAGGATGGAGCAGCAGATGCATGAATGGTTCGGCGAAGTGCCGAAGTTCATCATCACGCTGGCAGCGGATTACGTCGCTCAGTGCTCCGATCTGGAGTTCTGCGCGCTGGTTGAGCATGAGCTCTACCATATTGCCCAGGCTACTGATGAATTCGGCGCTCCGAAATTCAACAGGGAAGGTCAGCCGGTGCTGAAGCTGCGCGGCCACGACGTTGAAGAGTTTGTTGGCGTGGTTCGCCGGTACGGTGCAAGCGTGGAAGTTCAGGAACTGGTTGATGCGGCCAACAAGCCTGCGGAGGTGGCACACCTAAACATTGCCAGGGCATGCGGTAACTGCATGTTGAGGCTGGCGTAAATATTGGACTGTATTGGACGGATGGTGAAACATGGCTGCATTAAAACCAGACGTAAAAGCCTTCATCATTCAGTCGCTTGCGTGCTTTGATACCCCTTCACTGGTGGTTGAGTCCGTCCAAAAAGAGTTTGGGCTAAAAATAACCCGTCAGCAGGTTGAGTCTCACGACCCGACAAAGGTCAGCGGAAAGACGCTTGCGAAGAAATGGGTAGAGCTGTTTTACGTCACTCGAGAACGTTTTCAGACTGAGATTTCAGATATTCCGATCGCTAACAAAGCCTATCGGCTGCGAGTGCTTGATCGTATGGCGACCCGCACCGAATCAATGAAAAACTACGCCTTGGCCGCTCAGATTGTTGAGCAGGCAGCAAAAGAATGCGGGGACGCCTACACCAACAAGCAAAAGATTGAAACCAAGCTATCCATTGAAGACGAAATGGTGGACCTGTTGAAGGAGATATCTTCTGAGGCGTGATTTATGGCTGATCTTAATAAGCAATTCAGCGAGCTGAAGAAGAACCTTAAAGACCGATTCTGGCGCTTAAATAACCTCTACTTCATCACCGACAAATCGGGGAAGAAGGTTAAGTTCAGGATGACTCCTGAACAGCTCGAATACTTCGAGGGCGTTCATACTCGCAACATCATTTTGAAAGCGCGCCAGCTTGGTTTTACGACGCTGGTTTGTATTGTCCAGCTTGATGCAGCCTTGTTCGAATCCGCCAAATGTGCGCTTATCGCCCATACCCTGAACGATGCAAAACGACTGTTTAGGGAAAAGGTAAAGTATGCCTACGATAACCTCCCAGCACTCATCAGAAAGGCAAACCCAGCCAAGAACGACTCTGTTGGAGAGTTGGTTTTCAATAACGGCGGATCACTCTACGTAAGCACGTCGTTTCGTGGTGGCACGCTGCGTTACCTGCATGTTTCTGAATTCGGTAAGATCTGCGCTAAGTACCCGGATAAAGCCCGAGAAATCGTTACTGGTGCTTTTGAAGCGGTATCTACCGATTGCTTTACCACTATCGAAAGCACTGCTGAGGGGCGTGCCGGGTATTTTTTCGATTACTGCCAATCAGCTGAAAAAGCTCAGTTGCAGGGTAAAACGTTATCTAACCTCGACTGGAAGTTTTTCTTCTTCACCTGGTGGAATAATCCGCAGTATGCAATCGACCCGGTAGAGCCACTCCCGCAGCGCCTGGTTGATTACTTCACCGAGATGGAGGCCAAGCACGGCGTTACTCTCGATGAGCGTCAGAAGGCATGGTATTACGCCAAAGAGAAAACTCTTGGCGATGACATGAAACGGGAATACCCGACGATACCGGCTGAGGCATTCCAACAGTCTGTCGAAGGGGCGTATTACGCCAAGCAGTTCCGCTGGCTGTATACCAACAAGCGCATTGGCACTCTGCCTGATAATTCACATCTGCCGGTTCACACGTTCTGGGATATCGGTGTGGGTGACTCTACAGCCATTTGGTTCGTGCGCGAGGTTGGTGAAGAGTTCCACGTCATCGACTACTACGAAAACTCCGGCGAAGGTCTGCGGCACTACATGAAAGTGCTTAAAGACCGAGGTTATGAATATGGCGACCACTGGGGCCCGCACGACATCGAAAACAGGGAGTTCGGATCTGATGCCAAATCCCGAAAAGAGCTGGCTCGCGAAGGCTACGAAATTGACGGCCAGGTTTATTCCATGACGTTCAAAGTGGTGCCGAAAACTGGCGTTGATACCGGCATTGAGTCCGTCCGTGAAATCCTCCCGAAATGCGTATTTGACGATCAGAAGTGTGCAGAAGGCATCACTCATCTGGAAGGGTATAGAAAGGAATGGGACGTCAAGCGGGGATGCTGGAAAGACAAGCCACTTCACGACCACACGTCTCACGGCGCTGATGGGTTCCGCTACTTTGCTGTAGCCAAGAACAACCATAAACAAGTCGGGGCAGTATTCTTCTAAGGAGTAATCAGTGAGTGAACAAAATAACGAGGCATTATTCCTCGTCAATGCCCTTGCTGATGCTATGGGGCGGCAGCGGGCGCTGTATGCCGGTCAGTTTAATGGCAATACGAAGCGCACAAAGTTATGGGACGAGTTTGGGTACCCGGACACCGTAAGCTTTGACATGCTATACCGAGCTTACCGGCGTAATTCAGCAGCCCATGCAGGCATCCATAAAACGTTGGACTCCTGTTGGGTCGATAAGCCAGTGGTAATTGATGGTCCTGTTGCAGACAAGTCCAAAAAAGAAACCCAGTGGGAAAAAACAGTAACCAGGCTGCTGAAAAAGCATTGGGCGAAAATCAAAGATGCCGATCGCCGAAACATGGTCGGACATTACTCCGCCATTATCCTGCAGATAAAAGATAATCGGCTTTGGTCTGAACCAGTAGACACTGTGCTTGCTGGTAAGCTCGGTGAGGCTGCTTTGGTTAAGCTAATTCCTGCGTGGGAATCTCAGATTAAGCCAGGTAACTACGACATTGATACTTTGTCTGATACCTATGGGCAGCCAATCAACTACACGTTCAATGAGCAACCTGTCGGCGATGATGGTACTTATGGCAATGTCCGTAGTGTCACCGTTCACCCGAGTCGAGTGATAATTCTCGCGGAAGGCTCAGAAGACGAAAACATGTTGTCTGGAATTCCGCTGAATGAGGCTGGTTATAATGACCTGCTTGATATTGAAAAGGCTAAGGGTGGTAGTGCCGAGGGTTTCCTGAAGAATGCCAGTCGTCAGTTGGGTATCCATTTTGATGGCGTGACAGATATGAAAACTATCGCAGATCAAGCCAAAGAAGCAGGCTATAAAACCCTGAATGAGGCTATGAATGACAAGATCAGCAAGTTAAATCGAGGGACGGACTCGGCGCTTGTTACCCAATCAGGAACAACCTCCGTTCTCTCAGTAGTCGCAGCAGATCCAACGCCAACATGGACCGTGTCCGCCAATAGTTATGCATCTACCATTCGCTGTCCGTTTAATATCCTGTTCGGTAAGCAGACGGGTAACCTCGCATCCACTGAAGATAAAAAAGCATGGGCTGCCACCTGTAACGAAAGGCGCAATGGCTGGCTATCATGGGTGCTTACTACGACTATTCAGCGCTGGTGCGATATTGGTATTCTCGCGCAGCCGGCGAATGGCGAAATTACGGTTGATTGGTCAGATTTGCTCGCACCAAGTGACAGTGAAAAGTATGAAATCGGCGCTAAGGTTGCAGATATTGCATATAAAACACAACAGGCATACGGAACACCATCAGTAGATGCTAATGAAGTCCGCGCTGCCTGTGGTCTTGAGCCTATAAAAGAGCCAACTACGCCAAATCCAAACGCAAAGCCAACCGGTAAGGATCCGCTGAATGATGACGACAGCGAAACCTAAAGTCGGTACGCCGATCATCCCCCGAAATAAAGCGGACCCCACTCAGTCCTACCGAGTCATTAATAAAATGTATCGTGATATCGAAGATAGGTATTACGGCATAAAAAAAGACCTTCGGGCTCTGTTTGACCAGCGATTAACTGGAAAGGATAGGGTGGGTAATGGCCAGTCGGCGTTGATGGCCTGCAATAATGATGAAGGAGAGCTTCCCAGCCTCTACCAGGTCAACGCGGGCACATTCATTTACGACATGACTGCTCAACAGTTGGCAGACCTTCTGCAGGTCATGCAGACGATTTTGGACGACTATCTATTAGCGGGTAACGGACAGGATATCTGGTCGCTTCAGTATGTCGCTACTGAGTATGAACGCGGCACGCTGGGGGCTTATACCAACCTGTCAGTTCAATCGCCCATCTATGCTTCGCAAACCACACTCAGCGCCTTGCTGTCTTCACCGGCATATCAAAATCAGGTAGCCGCTGCCTTTGTTTCCACATACAGCGACTGGAAGGGCATTAGCGATACGGCACGTACCGATTTAGCCAATATCATCGCTGATGCGGTGGGGCGCGGAGTGAGCCCTCGCGAAACAATGAAAGTAATCAGCAAGCGCCTGGATGTATCGATGTCCAAGGCTAAAACGATTGCCCAGACCGAACAGGTTGGCGCACTGCGTGAGGCTCAATGGAATGAAACAACGTGGGCGCAGGATAGGTTAGGTCTGCATACCAAGCTACTGCACTTATCCGCACTGAAGCCGACAACGCGAACATGGCACGCATCACGGCATGGAAAGCTGTTCACAGTTGAAGAAGTTCGGGAATGGTACTCGAAGGATGGCAATCGCTTTAACTGCTACTGCAGTCAGATTCCGGTGCTGCTCAACGAAGACGGCAGCATTTTCAACAAAGGGCTGGAGGAAAAACTGGCGGAAGAGCGTAAGAATTGGAAAACAGGTTGAAATCATTTTTTCAATAACATATTGCATGCAATTATTAAAGGGAGTTTTAATTTGGGGGAAGGCATGAAAAATATAAACGCTCTTGATGATTGGTTGGCTGGTCTTTGGCACACCTCTGGTGGATTAGACGATCGGCAGTTCAATATTGCTGTTTTGGAGCTAATTCGCTCCAATCCCGGTAGAATTTTAGATAGTGGACAGATAAGAGAGTACATCCTATCCAAGTATAACGGGGTCGCCGAAGAAGGAGGGGGTATTTGGAATACAGCATGTGAGAAAGCTTTCTTGGTAACAAATATATCCGAATTCATGGTGATAAATAACATCTGATCCAAAGGTCGCTAAGGCGGCCTTTTTTAATGCCTGAAATCCACCAAAGAGGACACAGCATGAAACGCAATCGCGTTAACGTGCTGACCGTCGTCAACTCCGCTTCAAATATCACTACCGAAATCATCGACGGGAAACCACACATCGTGGTTCGCGGCATCACGCCCGTTGTTGACGATATCGTGATGAACCGGAAGTTGTACCCGGCAGCAGAAATTGCCAAGGCCTATAACACCCTTGAGCGTAAACCGATGCCGCTGGGGCATCCAAAAATAGACGGAAAGCACGTATCGGCGGGTGATGTCCGCGCGGTGAACAACTATCACGTTGGCGCCTGGCTTCAAGACGTTCAGCACATCGATGGAAAGGTCGATGGTGATATGTATGTCGACCGCCGTTATGCCGAAGGCAGTGAAAAGGGTAAGCGACTGGTAAATCGACTGGATGAAATGATCGCTGGGACAAACATAGAGCCCATTCACATCTCAACCGGGCTTCTTTACTCAGGCATTGCGGCAAACGGCGAATCAAAGGGTAAGAAGTACAACGAAATCGCCACAAACATGGTGTTTGACCATGTTGCCGTTTTACTGGATGAGCCTGGTGCCGGAACACCGAGCGAAGGCGTGGGCATCTTCGTAAACGCTGACGGCGACGATCAAGAGATCGAAGTGGCAAGCCTGGCCGATGGGGCGGACTGCACCCGTGAGGGGCTGCTCAATAAAACCAAGTTCTTCTTCACCAACGCCTCTAATTTCTCATTCGATGAAATCCGCGATGCCATAAGCAACAAGCTTCGGGAAGGGCGCAGTGATGATTACTGGCCATGGCCTGAATCGGTATGGCCTGACAGCTTCATCTACCGCGAAAAAACAAAATATTTCAAACAGAAGTACCTCATCGGCGATGACGGCAAGGCCGTGTTCGTCGGCGAACCTGTAGAAGTCGTGCGCAAACCCACCGAGTACGAAATCAAAACCAACGGAGCTAACAACCCCATGAAAGAACTGATCGTCAATGCGCTCAAAGCCGCTGGTAAGCCGACTGATGGCAAGACCGATGCGGAGTTGATGGACGCATACAACCAGATGACTGCTGAAAAAGCAGCGGCAAAAAATGAGACACCGGAAGAAAAGGCGGCACGTGAGCAAAAAGAAGCTACCGGAAAGCCTGCTAAAGACAAAGTAAATAACAGTGATCAGGCACCGGCCTGGTTCGCTCCGTTTGCAGAAAAGCTGAACGCCATTGAGTCTGGACTGAGCGTTAACTCTGATAAGGAAAAATCAGAGAAGCGCGCAGCCGTCAAAGCCAAGTTTGGTTTTGACGACGTCACTGTAAACGCATTGGAAGGCGCTGCTCTGGACGGCTTGTTTGCCCAATGCCCAACCTCTACCGGCCTGAATGGTTCTTTCCGCCAGGTCAATTCCAAAGAAACTTTCAGCGAAATGCCGGAGTAAATAATGGCTAAAGATGGGAAACATATTATTCATGCAGGTGGCGTTTATCCTAACCCACTTCTGAATCGTGAAGGCGGTGCAGCTGCCTCTACTCTGCCAGGTACTGTTGGTTTTTTCAGTGCCGCTGACAAATTTACTGCCTCAGTGGCTGGCGCTGAAGGTGCCATTAAGTATGTGGCAAATAAAGATTACCTGCGCTGTTTGAGCGTAGATGATGCGATCGCCGCAAACGAGCTGGTGGTTGGTATTCATCCACTGCCAGGCATGTTCCTGAACGTGCGGGCCGCTGCGGGCACTTATACCAAAGGTCAGCCAGTAGCGGTTGCAAATGGTCGTATCACCGCCGTTGTCGCTGATGCCGTCGTATTCGCCTACATCGAAGAAGATAAAGCCGTCACTGCTGTGGCGGGAGATCTTGTTCGTGTCGTGTTCAAGTAAGGAGCACTGAATGTTTGTTTATTCGAAGAAAATCGGCCAGGAAACTGGCAACCTGGAGATTAACCAGGAGCAGTTCAATTCTCTGACGGCAGAACGCAACGCGGGCGCTCAGGCTGCTGCAGACTTTATTGCACGTGCCCAATTCCGGGGTATGGCAGAGCAAGCGCCGCGCCTGGATGCAGTTAACGCAGTAGACGACATCCGTCGCCTGTACCGCGCATTTGACACCACCGTTCTGCAGCAGTTTGAGCCAAACACTGAGTTCACCCTGCTGAATGACCTGATGCCGCTTTCACGCTCTGTTCGTCTGGAGCAATCCCGCTATGACTATGCTCGTACCGGCGGCCGTGGCTGGGCGCATACGTCCATGTCTGGTCAGGTTGGCGCGGCGCTGGACGCCCGCTCTTACACCTTTGACGGCACTATGGTTCCGATCCATGACTCCGGTTTTAAGTTCGAGTGGCGCGACCCTATCTTCAACAGTCCATCAGCATTGCAGTCTCAATCTGATGCACAGCGTGGTTCTGTAGAAGATGTTCAACGTCGTTATGTTGATTACATCTACAACGGATTCCGCGATAAAGCAGGCAGCTTTGCAGTATTCGATGGGCTGACATGGAAAGGGCTGAAAGATGATGAGCGCGTTGCTCAAATCGATCTTGGCTCCTCCGGGCTTAACGTCGACTTCACATCTGGGGCCGCCACCTCTCAGGCACTGCGTGCAGGTGCTATCGCGCTGCGTGATCAGTTGCGTCGTATCAACAACCAGTATGCAGACCAGACCTGGTATGTGTCGGGTGAGATTATTTCTAACCTGGAACGCTATTTCTCCGACAACTTCCAGTCAGGCACGATCATGTCAGAAATCCTGAAGCTGACTGGTATTTCGGCGATCAAAGAAGACGGACAGCTTTCCGGTAACGAAATCGTAATCGTTCCGCTGCGTGCAGGTGTTATCGCTCCGATCGTCGGCCAGGCGATTGGCACTGTTGCCTCTCCACGTCTGGAGTACAACAGCGACTATATCTGGCGTACCTGGGGTGCAATGGGGCTGATGGTCAAGCAAGACATCAACAACAAATACTCCGTCATTCATGCATCGAGCTAAGGAGCTCTTATGGCACTGGTAGAAATCTTGGCAAGCAGCCTGCACGCCGGTGCCAACCTCCGCAAACTGGAGGTTGGCTCAGTGGTGGAAGTTGACGATGCAACCGCTTCACGTTGGATTAGCTCCGGCAAGGCAAAGGAGACTGACCAGAAGGAAGGGGAAAAACTCTCCTTCGAGGTGCAAGCACCATCCGATTCAATCAGTCCGGGTGGGGCGGAGCTGCAGTCAAAATTGGATGAAGCGCTGGAGCAGTTGAAGCAGGCTCTGGCTTCATCCGAGGTAAAGGATAAAGAACATGCCGCGACGCTGGAGCAGTTGAAGCAGGCTCTGGCTTCATCCGAGGTAAAGGATAAAGAACATGCCGCGACGCTGGAGCAGTTGAAGCAGGCGCATGAATCCGAAATGTCAGTCGAGAAAAAACGCGCCGACACCGCAGAAGCTGCACTTGTAGCAGCAAACAAGAAGGATAAGTAATCATGGCAGTGCAGATAACGGCAGCGCAGGTGAAACAGCAGTTATCTGCGCTGGGTTACACCATTCCTGACTTTATGATCGATGCCTACCTGTGCAAGCTGGAAGTCATTAGCCAGTGCCTGGGGGCGGCTGGCTACGACGATTGCGATCTGATGCTGATACAGGTTTATGCCGTCACCCTCATGGCAATTACGGCCTTCAGCCAGCGCATTAAATCGCAGTCAGCGCCTTCAGGGGCGTCGCGGTCATTCGACTATAGCGGCGATATCAAAACCATGCGTAATACGCTGGCGGCGCTGGATACGGCAGGATGTACCACGAACCTGCCAATCGATGTTGGTACAAGCGTGGGATTCTTCGACGTTGTGGGAGGTTGCTGATGCCGAAAGAACTCGAAAGCGATGAAGAAAAACCAGATTGCGAAAAATGCCCTGATTGCCCCGGATGTCCTGACCAGTACGAGGAGTATCTCTCATGAGTGCTGCCGCGAATTGGAGCTATACCGCGGTCGCGACGGTCTGGAAGAAGTTGGGCATGGATGATTATGGCAAACCGTCATTCGCTGCGCCCATCCAAATTATGTGCGATTACGGCGGTGATGCTACTGCGCGGCTTGGTGATATCGGTCTGGAGTTTGTCGTAAAAAACACTCACTGGACTGAATATGCTGACGCAGGACAAGGCGATTATATCCTCATCGGCACGTCTGTGGATCTCGACCCACTCAAGGTAGATGGTGCTGACGAAGTTCGCCATATCATCCGTTACGCCGACACGTTCGACCGCATGGCTGACGACTACGCGATTATTACGGGAGTTTGATATGGGCGCTAAGGTAAAGGGCATCCGTGAGGCCCAGGCTAATCTGGATCGGCTGATTGGCAACATCCGAGGGCGCAAGGTAGTAAGGGCTATTCAGTCCGCTCTGCTGATTGGTGGTAGCCAAGCTGCGCTATACACCCCGATCGATACATCCACTCTTCTTAATAGCCAGTATCGCGAAATCTCGGTCAATGGCTCGAGGGTAACTGGCCGTGTTGGTTATTCAGCCAATTATGCCATCTACGTACATGACCCTAACGTTCCTCAAACATTTCGCCGCGCTACAGCTCAGAAAGAGTTCCTGACCGAGGGGTTTGGCGATACCAAAGCGCAAATAGACAGGGCTGTGAATAAGGAGATGCAGCTATGACGCCTGCAATGCATCGCCGGGTACGTGATTACTTTGTTGGTGCGGGACTGACTACCGGATTTATCACGCAGATGTTGCGCTGGAGGGATACCGGTAAGGATGTCGATAAATTCATTGTATTTAGGCCAAACGGCGGCAGCTCGATCCAAAAAGACCTATCCAGTGACTATTTAGTGCTTGTGGACGTAGTGGGGGCTGTCAACGAGGATGAAGACGTAGACAACGCTGTGCAGGCCATTATCAGCCACATCCAGAACAACCCCATGCCGAATGGATGCCTGGGACAGATTGAGAACGTGGGAGGAATACCGCCCCCGGTACCAACAACTGAGGGCCGATTAGTCTACCGTCTTCAGTTTTCCTGCCTATATGGCGGGTAAATAACAAAATCTATCAAGGTCGCCTGGAGCGGCCTTTTTTATTATCAGAAATGAGGTAAGCAACTATGCAAGGCTGCTCCACACAAAACGGTCAGTTAATTGGCCGCGCCAAGACGCTGGAATTAGCTTATGGCTGCCCAGACCAGGTGCCTGCCGAAGGAGCCTGGAAGCTTCTCGGTCTTCCTACATCAGCAACATGGGATTTAAGTCCCGAGGCTTTAACCTCTGATGCTGATAACGGTGGGTTCAGCTCTAACCTGATCGCAAGCTTAGATCCGACGTACTCAATTGATGGGGAGGTAAGGGTTAACGACAAAACTGACGAATTCGGTATTCAACAGTTTGTTAAATATGTTGTTGATGAAGTTCGCGCCCGCCGCCAACCGACGGTATGGATGCGATTCCAATGGGGTGATTATTACCACATCGGTTATATGGTATCGACTGGCTTAAGTGATGGCGGTGGCGTCAAGGAGATTGTTACATACAGCCTTGAGTTGAAGATCAACGACGGTTCCACCTTCCAGATCATCGAAGCGGCTGGGGATATCCCTGTAACTGGCGTCACAGTGGCTCCGACATCCAGTTCTATCGCTGCCGGTGCCAGCACTACCTTTGCGGTAACCGTTGCGCCTGCTGATGCAGATAACAAGCTGTTTACCGTTACCTCTTCAGTGCCAGCTAGGGCTACAGCAGCATTTGCTGGTAATACCGTTACTGTATCCGCACCTTCTGGCGCTACTGCGGGTACTGCGGTGATCACTGTTAAAACAGTCGATGGCGAATTCACTGCCACCCATACCGTGACTGTCACCGCGTAACTATCACAAAGGGCGTGATGCGCCCTTGATGATATTTATTCGAGGCAACCAAATGATACCGTTAACTGATTTAGGCGAGATGGTGATCTCTGACGCCTACCGCGAGTATTTCTTCCGGCCATCATTCGCCAACATGACCCGCATAGGCTCACCTGCGGAGATTGTGGAGCGTTTTGCCGATCTGCATACCAGTGACGCACCTCGCTTGCTTGAGGCTGCCTTAGAGGCATATGGAGAGATCCCTGGGTGGTTGCTGGCGCATATCAATGCACTTTCATTCAGTAGCGATGCCATCTTTGCAGGAATGACCGTTATGCAAGCCTGCTGCGATGATGACATCAGTGCGCTGGTGGGAGAGTTGCGGCCCAGCAAAAGAGGAAAGAGGGCGTTTGTATTCCGGCAGGGCAAGCTACCTCCAAGCGATATCATTATCCTTGGGCAAGCTCTCATCACTCACGGCATAATTGGCAAGGCAAAGGTGCGTAAGCTGCAGCGCTACGAGTCAAACAGCTATGTGAACGAGTTCAAAGCATTCGAGTACATCATCGCCGCACGCAACCACTTCAACATGCCACGTTCGGAAGCGGAACAGTTAACAATGACAGATTTTCAGCAACTCCTTGCTGCTAAATATCCTGAACAGAAGGGATACACTCGCGAGGAGTACGACAGCGCTGCTGATGATTACTTTGCGAAGAGAGCCCGCAGACGAGAGCGGCTGGCAAAAGCAGCGTGATTTGCGTTGAGTTGCTACTTTCCTCTGCTACCATGTAACGACTTGTTACTTGTCTATGGGGAAAGGACTAAATGAAAAAGATTGCAGTCGCCGCTATGGTGGCTTTTTTGATGGCAGGGTGTGCCTCGTCTGGGAATAAGCAACTTCAGAAAGAAACAGAAGTCAGCATGCAAAGCAAAATCAAAGAAGGCGTAACCACTAAAGCCCAACTGAAGACAATGCTTGGTTCTCCCGATAGCGTTAGCTTTACCGATGGTGGAAAAGAGATCTGGAAGTATGTTCATGCCAAGGTAAAAGTGAGCGGAAAAACCTTTATTCCGTTTTACGGTCTGTTCCACAACGGCACCAACGGAACTAAGAAAGAGCTGACTATTCTCTTCAATGGTGATGTTGTTGAGAAATACACCATGTCAGAATCTGCAATTGAAACAAAATCTGGATGGGCTGATTAATGGATGAAATGACAGGCTTTTGGACAATAACGATTATCTCTTGGATAGTCGGCCTTGCAATATCTTTCTTTTTGGTTCGCATGGCTGTGCGGGCAAACGAGCAGATAAATCTATTAAAAGAAATCAGTGCCAAACAGACAAAAATAATTGAAGCCTTGACGGTTAAGGCTGAGCTACCCCCACAAAAAGATTCTAAATCTGATGATGATTACTTAGAAGAGGCCAGGAAAAGGGCCGGTAACTAAATTACCTCGAATCAAACAAACCTCGCTCCGGCGGGGTTTTTTTATGCCTGGAGAATGGTATGGCAAGCGAAGAACAAGTTGGCAATATCGTTTATGAAGTAGAAATGAATGTTGCCAATCTGCTCGAGGCGCAACGCAAGGTAAACGAGCGCCTGGACACAATGGATGAGCGCTTTAAACGATCAGCCAAATCATCCGATACGCTATCCACCTCCGTAACCCGCCTGGCGGGTGCTGTATCTGCAGCAATTTCAGTTCAGCAAGTCGCCAAATACGCTGATGCATGGACGACAGTAAATAACAAACTCGCCAACTCCGTTAAGGCGAATGAAGATCTTGCTACTGTTACCCAGCGAGTATTTTCCATTGCGCAAGATACAAGGGCTTCGCTTGAGGCTACGGCGTCTTTATACCAGAGACTCGAAAGAGCTACTCGCAGCTATGGGACCAGCGTTGATGACGTTGCTCGCCTTACCACGATCATCAACCAGGGGTTTGTTGTATCTGGGGCAACAGCTCAGGAGGCCAGCAACGCAGTAATTCAGCTATCCCAAGGCTTAGCTTCGGGTGCTTTACGTGGAGAGGAATTTAACTCCGTCACGGAACAAGGCGGCCGGTTAGCGACCGCGTTAGCTGACTCTTTAGGCGTAAATATTGGGCAATTAAGGGCAATGGCAGCTGAGGGTAAGTTAACGACCGACGTTGTTGTAAACGGCTTGCTTTCTCAGGGCGATGCGATCGGCAAGGAGTTTGCAAATACAACGACTACGATTGGCCAGGCGCTGGAGATTGCCAACAACAATATAACGCAATTTATCGGCAGTTCTACGACGGTTAAATCAACAGTATCGCTCTTTAATAGCTCAGTTATAACGCTGAGCGAGAACCTTGATATTGTTGCCCAAGTGATAGGTTCCGTCGCCGCGATTGTCGGCACACGGTACGCAGCGGCTTTGACGTTAGCAGTTGCTGGCCAAGTCAGGTTGGCGGCTACAGCGTTTGCTGCTTCTACATCCCTTTCAGCGTTCGGCGCTGCTGCGGCTTTGGCGCGTGGTGCTTTGGCTTTAATTGGTGGCCCAGCAGGTGCAGCAGTTCTGGCCGCATCCGCAATATTTTATTTTTATCAAAGAGCCAAGGAAGCGCGCCAGGCGGCTATTGATTTGGCCGATGGAGTAAACACGCTCTTAGGTAAAATGAAGGATATGTCGGCGACAGAGATTGCTGCCAGCATTGCCAAGCTGCGATCCGCCATCCCTGAACTAACCAGTGTCGTTAGTGATGCGAGCGATGAGTATGACAAAGCATCGAAGCGAGTGGCTAATCTACAACGCGAGGTTGATAACTGGGGGGAAGGTACGAAGCGCGGACGCCAAGCGGCAATGGCGCTCAATGGAGCATTAGATAACCAAAGCATCGCGTACGCTGAACTCGAAAAGGCGCAGCGGAATCTAAGCCAAACTCAGAACGCCGTTGGCATAGCCTCCGCGCAGATGAATGGAACCTTTGAGCAAGGGATCGGTTTGCTATCAAGGCATGGGCAGCAGGCTAGCATTGCTGCTGGAATGATGAACCAGCTTGGGAAACAAATTGGCTTTGCCACTGGTGAGCAGGAGAAGTTCAACGCAACAAGCCTCAAGGTTACCCGCCCTAAAAACGTGCAGGATTACCTTGATGGATTGCAGGATCAGGTTGAATTGCAGGGCGAACTAAATGACAGGAAGCGTGCGCAGTTAAAAGCAGAGCAGCAGATAAGGAAACTGGGCGGGACAGAAGCGGATGTTGGTTTAGCGAGGGATAGAGCAGCAGCAGAATATGATTCTCTGCAAGCGCAGCAGGCACAAAAAAAGGCAGCCAAAGACTCAGCTTCAGAATTAAAAAAATCTGCTGCACAGGCAGAATCTGTCGCTCAAAAATTGGCAAACCTAAAGCAACAATCTGATCTATCCGCTGAATCAACAACCGAACTAAGTCGGGCGCAGTCCATATTAACGGCTCAGCAATCACTGGGGAAAGGAGCTACCCAGGCGCAAATAACCTTAGCTGGACAGTATGCAGCTCAAAAATGGGATACAGCGAACGCCATCAAGGCGCAGGCAGCAGCTGAGAAGCTTTTGCCAGAGGCCAAAGAGAACGCCAGTTATGCGCAGGATGTTAAGGATTTAAGCACTGCGCTTTCCGCGAAGAAAATCACCCAAGAGCAATACAATGCCACTTCTGAGCAGCTTGAACAGCAGCATCAGGTTGCTTTGTCACAAATCCGTGCAAACCAAGCAGTAACTCCGATGCAGGAGGCGCAAGGCAGTATAGATCCAGTCCAGGCACTCGCTAATGAGCACGCCAAGAAGCTTGCCCTAATACAGCAATTTGAAACCCAAAAAGGGGTGTTGACTGCGAATGGGTTGGCTCTGATGAATGCTGCAAATACTGAGTATGAGCAGAAGCGGCTGGCTGCACAGTGGGAATTGTGGCGTAACCAAAGCACTGCCAATGAAGCTCTGGCGTCCTCTCTTGATTCTTTGGCTGGCAATGCATCAAATGCGTTCACTGGAATAATTACAGGGAGTATGTCAGCCCAGGATGCAATGCAGTCTCTGGCAAGCAATGCCATAAATAGCCTGGTCAATAGCTTTGTTCAGATGGGTATTGAGTGGGTTAAATCAGCCGTGATGGGCAGTACCGCCCAAATATCTGCCACAACAGCCACAACGGCCGCATCGGTAGCAGGCACGGCAACCACCACCGCAGCCAGCACTGCGGCAGCAGCAACAACCACAGCCGCATGGACTCCAGCGGCAATTGTGGCATCAATAGGATCCTTTGGTGGCGCTGCCGCTATCGGTATCGGTGCAGTAATCGCGGCAATGGCGTTATCCGGTGGCATTGCTGGTAAGCGCAAGAATGGCGGCCCTGTATCTGCTGGAAGCATGTATCAGGTAGGTGAAGGCGGCATGCCTGAAGTCTATCAAGCATCTAACGGCAGTCAGTACATGATCCCTGGTGATAACGGCAAGGTGATCAGCAACAAGGACATGCAGGGTGGAGGGGGGATCGTTATCCACAACAACATTCAAAATTACACTGGAGCTACCGTAGATTCTCAGGCTAGGGTTAACCCCGATGGTTCCGTGTCTATCGATACCATTGTTGCCGATCTGAATAATGGCGGCCCAATCAGCCAAGGAATATCACGAAACCATCAGGCCCCACGCAGGGCTACTGAATAGCAGAAACACCCCCCATAACCCGCTTCGGCGGGTTTTTTATTACCGGGAGAAAACCGTGGCAATACCTTATCCCGACTGGCTATCCCTTCCTCAGAAGGCCAACAAGAGCCGCACGATTGATACCGGGTTTCGCACCGATCAACCGGCAGTGGGTGCGCCTATATTCCAGCGGCTGACTGATGACCTTAAAACCACCTGGTCGCTAACTTGGATTTTCACCCTACAGGAAGATCGGGCGTTCGAGCAGTGGTATCGCAGTCCCCGCTATCTCGATAACGGAAACCAGTGGTTCACCATGCTGTGCAATCTTGGGGGCTCAGGTCTGCAGATGCAGGAGCTGCATTTTGTGGCCCCGCCGGTGCAGACGAGCATTAACGGCAATACCACGACATGGACTGCCAGCGTCATCACTCGGAACGTATATAACCCGGATGATGAATTTTCAGATGTCATTGTTGAGCTGCCGTCGAATCAGTGGGGGATCATTGATGAGGTGGTTAACCGCGACATGCCGGAGTATTAAATGCCAACGTTACGTGAATTTCAGTCCCAGCGGCCAAACCGCATCCTGTACGACACAATGACGTTCTATCACTCGACCTTTGGCTATATCCGCCTGGTGAATCGCCAGATTTACCCGAAGACATTTGCAGGGCAGGTCTACACGCCGTGCCGAATGGAAGTATCAGAGAGTCAGCAGAGCAACACGCCGGTAATCAATGCCACGGTGAAGTTTGGTCGCCTGGCACAGGACTTTAAGCAGCAGTTGAAGCTGTGGCGCGCCTACTCGCGGATAACGCCGATATCGGCCACATATCAGCGCTTTGATGCCGCCGATATGAATACGCCGCTTAAGCCGTGGACACTTTACGTCAAGGACGTGTCGATGGATGAGAGCGATGTCACTTGCTCTTTGACGCTACAGAACCCACTGAACAACAACATCGCTTTCCTCTACAACACAACCGACTTCCCAGGACTAGCCAATGCATAAAACTGACTTTGTAGCCGCGATGGAAGGTAAGCCGTGGCGCGATCGGGCGTGTTCATTTGAGGCGGCAGATTGCTGGGGGCTGGTGGTTCTGTATTACCGCCATGTACTTGGCATAGAGATACACCAGACTCCGGACTACGAAGCCGGTAGCGACTTTCTGACCTGCTTTGCGGGTGATGTTGTGTTCTGGCAGCGGGCCGAAAAATCGGCCGATAGTAGCATTTTTATCGCGTATTACGGCACTCAACCAAGGCACGTTGGCCTGGTGGTGGATGGGCAAGCATTCCACAGCCGTGGCGAAGCGGGGCAGGTGCGTTTCGACAAGCTGCGAACGTTAGAAAAGGTGTTCACCAAACTGGAGTTTTACGACTATGCCGTTGATCGAGGTTCAGCGCGTGCCGGGGATACCGAAAGAACGGTATAACCTTCCCGCCGGCAGTATGTTCTACCCCTGGCTGAAAGAAGCCAAACTGCACTGCGATGTTGAAATACGGAGGAATGGAGAGAAGTTAAAACCTGATGATGAGCTGAATTTCCCCCTCAACCAGGGCGACATTATCAGTGTGTTTGACCAGCCCAAAGACGGCGTTGTCGGAACTCTTCTCAACCCTCTCGAACACTTTAATCCGATAAAGTTTACTCAGAAAATCCTGTCGGCACTCATCAAGCAACCAAGCGCCAACGCAGCCAGTAATAACTCCAAAACCTCACCAAACAACAGCCTCAAAGGGCAAACGAATATTGCCCGCAACGGTGAGGCAAAACCGGATAACTACGGCCAAGTGAGGGCATTCCCAGACCTGATCCAAGAGTCTCTATTCGAGTACACCAATAACATCAAAAAGGTGACTGAATGGATGAACTTTGGGCTGGGGAAGTATGACGTCACGTCAGTTCGCTATTCAGAGTCGAACCTCGGAGCGCTGGCGGGGGCCTCGTACCAGATCTTCCAGCCAGGGCAAAACATACCGCTCATCAATGAGGGGTTTGCGTTCGATGACATCGACGGTCAAGAGCTTCCAGGGCCAAACGAAAGCGAAGACTTCCCTGCAGAAACGGCTACGACAACCACGGATATGGTTTCTGGAGAATTTGTTGCCGGTCAGGCCCAGGTGAAGATTAAGCAAAATAGTGACTTCGACTACTTCTATGATCTGCCGAAACCGCACTCAGTTTCATTCGTGGTTAACGTCACCTACAACACGGTATCTGGCCCAGTAACGCGGGATATCACAGTGTTTGCTGACCTAACCAACGCTACGACTACCGATGATGGTGCACCGGTAGATCCACAACATTTCTATGAGTTTACTTTTTCAAACCTGGGCGGCAATGACATTGGGCAGATACCAGGTGATGCGGTTATCAACTCGACGATATTCACGCTGAACGATAACGAGCCTCTGGTGATTGGCCCGTCATTCTCTCCGGTTGCCGGGGAGCAGCTCTGGATACACCTTCAAGCTCAGTTGGGGCATGGTGATTATGCCAGGACAACAGTGACGTGGTGGAAAGTTGATGATGACAATAACCAGATACCCGGCACATCTGAACTACTCAACATTGGTCTGAACAACGATGATGAGAATTCAGACACCAAATACGGAACATTCAAGATAACTCCAGCCGCTGGCTATGGGCGTTATGCATTGCAATTTGTCAGAACGAATAACAGCAATGATCACTCCGTCCTTAAAGTTGAAGCTGTTCATATTGTCAGAACGCGAAACAACGTCACATACCCAAATGAAACATTAGTCACTATCACTGTCACGGCGACGGAAAGGGCAACGAGTTCACGCGACAGGAAATACAACGCGCTCATCACCCGTCACGTTATCAGTTATGACCTTGCAACCCAGACTGTCGATTACACCGAAAGGCCATCACGCTCGTTTGCAGATGCTGTGCTGCACACCTGGCTAAAAATGGGCGGGCAGACTGAGTCAAGCATCGATATCTATGAGTTGTATTCGATAGCCGCCTCACTCCCGGATCCACGGCTAGGCTACTGCGATTTCACATTTGACGATGAGGATATTTCTCTCGGGGCCAGGGTGCAGACCATTTGCGACGCGGCCACTGTTACAGCCTTTTGGGATGACGGTGTGTTGTCGTTCACGCGCGACGAGCGCAAGCCAAACGCGGTGACCGTGTTCAACCGCGCCAACACCAAGGCGGAGGATTACAGCCTCTCATACGACATGACGCTGCCTGGAGGCTTTGACGGCGTCGAGGTCACATATAAAAACCCGGTAACAAATAAACAGGCATTCATTCGTTATCGAATTACTGGTGACCAAATAGAGGAGGGTGCGGCGGTTAAGCCGAAGAAGTTCAGCATGCTATATGTGCGAAACTCGTATCAAGCGCGGGATAGGGCACTGAAAGAAGTAAGGAGGTTGCTCTATTCCCGGCAGACGATGTCGATTAAAGCGCTGGCTGACGGTGAATGGGTAAACGTCGGGCAAATGGTTCAGGTGGCGGACACTTACGATGTGAACCAGCAAGCTGGGTATATCAGATCACGACAGGGAAATGACTTTGTTACCAGTGAGCGAATTGAATGGCAGGGCGATATGTTTGTCATCGTCACCGATGTGCACGGAACACCAACTGCGCGAGTCCAAGCATTTCCCCGCTCTGACACAATATTTGGCTTTACCGCAGCAGTCCCAGAAATAAATCTAAATATCTTTGATGGCTACAACATTCAGTCACCCTCCCGCTATGTCATCGCCACGGAAGTGGAGATGGATGCGACCAAGTGGACGATTACCGAAAAGAAACCAAATGGCGACGGGACTACCTCGTTAACCATGTCTGAATATAACGACGAAATGTATAATTATGAGGTTGCCGAATAAATGACAGCGCCAACATCCAAACCAATACCAAGTAATGATGTAATCGACTTAAAGTTCAACGCAGAAAAAATTGATGAGGTTGTTAACTCTGGTGCTGAAAAATACACCGATAGATTCGGTGTTGAGCGATATACAATACAAGGCATCAGGAAAAATCTAGCTCCTTTAGGGAAAAATTACACGAAGGATGAAGCGTTAGCAGCAATAGCATCTGGAGAAATTCCAGATGGTGCCGTTTATTTTGTTTGGTCTGATGATATGAGGTCCATCGCCGATAAGTATAAAAACATTGGCGGAATTTCTACCTACCAAGGAATTGAATATCCAAGGACGGAGTATGTAACAGCAGCATATGACCGTACAGACGATATAATTCAAAACTATCCTGATAGTGCAATATCAACCCCGAACATTAGTGCAGTTGTCGAATCTGAAGATGGCGTTATTGCACCTTTTATGAACAAAAAAGGAAGGGTAGGTAGTGTTGACGAGTTTGGAGAATGGCAAGATGCAGCATTCGACAATTCTCTGATAAACAAATTTACTTATAAAGCTCAGGATTTGGTTTTATCGGATGGCTCAATTTGTCGCGAAGTTATCTTAGATGAGGATAAACGAGTAATTGAGGCCTGGACATATGATGGAGGATATTACTTAGCATCTGATTCAGGATTGAAAAGGGTTTCAGGTGGTGACCCCGAAAACAAAGAGGCCGCGATTGTCTATGCGTCAGCCGTAGCTACAATTGCGGGTGGAGTTGGCACGCGGGTTTCAGTAAATATCGATGATAACGTTTGCTTCATCTTCCCAACATGGGGTCAATCACTTGCTCAGGGCTATAACGGTGACGCATCCGATACATTAACAGCCGTAACGCCTCTTTACCCCAATAACTGCCTGATGTTCGCAGGAACGCGTCCAAACAGGGGATCTACAGAGATTACCTCTCTCACCCCACTGAAAGAGGCTCTAAGTGCAGGCGGTTTGAAAGAGACGGCAGCAAGCGGCCTTGCCTCTCACACATACCAAATGGTTCAAACGATCACCGGTCACTCTATTCGCACGCTGTCATTTGTTGCAGCTGAAGGTGGGAAGGCATTTCAAGACCTGACGAAAGGGGCTCCAGCTTGGCAGGCAATGATTCAGGGCATTGTTGATGCAAAAAACATCTGCATCCAGAATGGCTGGAAGCCTATTGTAGCTTGCCTGGACGTTATGGCTGGCGAGACTGATTCAGAGAATGTTCCTGCGATGACCACTGAACGCTACAAGCGCCAGCTTCAGCAGTTGGATGCTGACTTTAACTCAGAAGTAAAACGCATTACAAAACAGAGCGTCAACGTCCGCATTATCGTTTGCCAAAGCGCATTTACACCAAACTCTCGCGGCCTGTGGGATCAACCAGTGCGTCAGGCTCAATATGATCTCGATGGTGTAGGTAACATTCGTCTTGCAGGGCCAGTTTACCCATTCCCATATGCTGATGTAATTCATATCAACAGTTTGGGACAGAACCGGCGGGGGCAAATGGTTTCGCGCGCGTTGATGTGGGACTTCTTCGGAACTGGATGGAGGCCGATAAAACTGGTTAATTATATCTGGAGGACTCCGACGCTATTAAGTCTTATTTTTGATGTTCCGACTCCGCCGTTAGTTATCGACTCCACTGGAGAGACAATTACAGTCTCTGGCCTCGGCAATGGCATGGGATTTGTATTGGATGACAGAAGCTCGACACCTATCGTTATTTCGAGCGTCACGCTGGCAAGCAACTCCGTGATTGATATTTCTCTATCTGCCGCTCCTATTAATCCATCCGGGGTCCGCGTTGGCTATGGGATTAAAAGAAACGATGGTAATACAACTCAGGATGGCCCTGTAATTGGCGCTCGTGGCTGCATTCGAGACAGTACAAACCATGTATCCCTTTATGACTCTGCAGCTAATCACAACTGGATGCCAGCGTTTATCAAAGAAATTCCATTTTAAAGGGTAACCCAATGATTGTATCAATTAAATCAAGAACGAAAATCGTAAATCCTAGCCTGCCTGTTTTGAACCTGTCGCCTGAAGAAGAGTTTATTTTACGGAAAATGCCGTCAGCGTGGATCTCTTCTGCGAATGGTCTGCTGTCAGATGATGGAACAAACGTTAAGCTTATTCTTGATCGCGGCGGTAATGAGAACTGGGAACCATTGCTTTCAAACATGCCACGTAAAGCCCTATCAAATGGGAAGCCAATTCTTAACTTCGGAGCTCCCGGACCAACCAACAATGGTTCTGTAATTTCTCAGAATGAACATGAAGCATTACCGGAATCCGGCGTTATGACCGTAGCGGCTTTATATCGTATTCCATCAGGACTCAAGGGCGGTAACCTCTTTGGTAACAATTCCGCCGACCCGAATCGCTTGCGCGTAAGATTTGGTTCGGATTCTTATAACGGTAATGCTCTGTGGATAAACCACGGCACGGCATCACCAATTAGCGATGATAACTATCCAATTAATACTACGCTGGAATTCCGGGATAACACCTGGCATATCGCGCTGATTGAAATCAATGCCGGGATGCACAGGTGGGAGCATGACGGCACTTTACTGCAGCAGAAATCTGTTGGAGCGATACCGTTTGCGACAACTGATAGCCGCAGATTGGTGGTGGGGAGCGCAGGCAACCCGATTTCCAATGGGTTTATCGGTGACCTTGCGGAGTTGTTGGTGATTCCTTCGACCATCGATAGCGTAACGAAGACCATTATTTACTCGTGGTTCAACGCACGGAAAGCGAGTTTGACTGCGTAAACCATAGACCCTGTCCACTCTCAAAAACTATCTTCCGTTAACGATCAGAGCCCTATCATTTTTGGGCTCAATCGGTCTTCACATCGGTTTTTTCTTACGTATATACTGTATGCATAAACAGTATTTGTTGTGAGGTAAAACACTATGCCATCAAAATTCGCAAGCCCAGCGGCTGACTACGTCGAGAAGCGTTTGAGTCTGGATGAGATCTGCATCATGAGTCCACACGCGACGTATTTCATGCGCGCAGCGGGCCAGGCGCTGGCTGTGGGTATCCATGACAGCGCCTTGCTCGTTATCGACTCATCAGTAACGCCTGTGCATGGCAGCATAATCATTGTTGACGTCGGCGGCGAGCATGTTCTGCGCCGGCTTCGGCTGTATCCATATCGGGCACTGGAATACGTGGACGGATCGGGCATGGAAACGATGTTAGGTAACGAAGAAGACGGCGAGGGGATCCAAGTGTTTGGTGTTGTGACTTGGGCTGCGAACGATATGAGGTCGTGCGAGTTTGATGATGTGCCTGTGATTTAGAGGTCATTGAGGTGGGACAAACTTGGGACAGGGATGTTTTCACATCTGTTGATATGGTTTTCCGACTTTTTGCATCTTGGGACGTGTGAGCGCGGGCTGATGCGGTAAGTTGGTGATATAAATACTAAATCATACAACTCTTAATCAATTGGTCACAGGTTCGAACCCTGTACGACCCACCAACAAAAACATGTGGTTACAACACCTTCTTGATTCCTTATTCTCTCTGTCGTGTCGTATTTGTGTCGCGATACGAAAAAATCGTGCCGACTTGCCATGTATGTTCAGAAAGGTGATCTGGCGCAACATGAGTCTATCTTCGCACCCTTCTATCGACCCACAATCCCCCAATATCCAGCAAAATTGATAATGGAAGTCTGAGGGCATTTGCTTTGCCGAACCCTAGGTTCGCTGCGGCTGAAAGACGATCACGATTTTTTTGAAGGTTGCATAGGTTTTTTCATCCGGCGGTGCCGGAATCTCTGCCGAGAATACGGCGGTCATGCCCGCTTCGCACAGCGGCGTAAAACCCTCAACATTATTGATGTCGGTGACCTTACCCTGGCGGTTCAGGGATATGGACATACTGCATTCTTGCCCGTAATAGCTGTCCTGTATGATCGTTTCAGTAAGTATTGCGTTGGTCACATCGTGGTAATAATCCGTTATCGCGACGCCGGTGCGTTTTGGCTCAGGGTAATTGCTGTGGCATGCGGTTAAGCTGAGCGCTGCCAGGAGGGCGGTGGTGGCGATTCGCAGGAGAGGCATTTTATTCCCTTAAGTGCTGAGCAGCTTCATCTGAAGCTCGTATCCCATCTGAAGATAAACATTATGTTACCCCATAATTCGACCTCTTAGAGCTTATCGCAGCGGTCTTTTGAAAGGTGTTCGCTGTTCACAGTAGTTGGCCAACGGACATCAACGCCACCGCCCAAATCCCGGCGGAGAGCGCACTGGCGCAGTAGACCTGCTTGCGCGACAGCGAAATCATGCCGGCGACCAAAGGCACGGTGTAGCGCATCACGGCCAAAAAACGCGAGATAAACAACAGTACCACGCCTTTTTGCTGCAAGGCTGACTTAGCCTTGTGCAACGCGCTGTGATATCTGGCCGGCAACCACTTCCCGTGTTCGCGGCCCTGGAGCAATGCACCGCAATGGAAAGATAAAACGGAACCGAGCATCGCCCCCAGAGCAATCGCCCCCCAGACGTAACCGTCGGCCAGCACCGGTTTGCCGGCGACAATGCCCAGCATCAGCGTAATCGATGCAGGCGGCAGCAGCGACGAAATGAAAATAACCGACTTGCCGAACGAAAACAGAAAGATAATCAGCAGCAGAAAGCCCGGCTCTGGGCTGTATTTGGCGATAATATGGGTCCATTCCGCCATAAAAAATCCTCATAAAATGTGTCTGAGGACCAGTGTCCCATTGCTCGCTTCAATAAAGGTTAAATATTGGGCAAGGCGCGACGTTTTACCCGGTAACTTGCGTTATCTACGGTGCTGATGCGGTGCCGTTCGGGTGCATAAGGGTAAGGATTCGGGGTAGAGTGGGCTCACATGATAGATACGCTAAAAGGAAAAAGGCGCCATGCTAAAGGTGATTGCTGAGGATTTTATCAAGATCGATTGTGTTGAAACGGTAATGCCGCTGTATCGAGAACTGGTGGAGAAAACCCGGCAGGAGCCGCTTTGCCTCTCCTATGAACTGTTTATCGATCACCAGGACCCTGGGCATTTTATTTTTGTCGAGGAGTGGCCCGATCGGGCTGCATTGGACGTGCATTGCCAAACCGAACATTTCACGCGGCTGGTCCCCTTAATCAACCAGCACCAAAGCAAGCCCTGTACCTTTCTGTTTATGAAGCCTTTTTCTTCGACGAAGGATTAAAAGGCCAAAAAAATCCCCGCAGAGCGGGGTCAATGGCTTCTCAAACATGGTCTTGTAGTGCTTAAACGTTAGACTGCGAATGATTACCATTCATTAAGAATGTTCTCAAAAGGAGGGGGCTGCCGCTTGCCGTACCTGTTCAACCCAGCTTTGCTGGTAGCCAAACGACGGCGTCTCATACTGCGTTAATCCATAACGGACGATGGCCTTCACAGCCCGGCTGGCGAGCGGATTTTTTTGCGCGATGTGCCGGGCGATGCTCAGCGCTTCATCCCGTGCCGAACCTTCGCTGATGCGAGAAATAGCGCCGTGCCGCCAGGCCTCCTCCGCGCTTATTGTTCGGCCGGTCAGCAACCAGTCGAGGGCGATATACGGTGAGATCCGCGCAGGCAGCCGCGAACAGCCGCCTTGTGCCGCAATCAGCCCCAGCCCGGTTTCCGGGAAACTGAATCGTGCGCTGCGGTTGGCGACGATCAGGTCGCAGGCCAACGCAATCTCGAAACCGCCGCCGTAGGCAATGCCATCAACGGCGGCAATGAGGATCTTGGCGAGTTGGGCATGCACGATGCCGCCAAATCCCTCAGGCTCGACCACCGGCAACTCCCCCAGGCGGAACGCCTTCACGTCCATCCCGGCGGAAAACGCCTCAGGCTGACCCGTCAGCACAATCACCCGCACCGCGTCATCCTGTTCAGCCCGTTGCAGATAAGTTTGAATCAGACGCGCCATATCCAGATTGATGGCGTTCTTTTTCTCCGGTCGATTCAGGGTAATAACGGCAACGCCGTCATCATGGCGCTCATAAAGCACCGTAGGCAGCAGGTCATTCATGAGCTTTCTCTCCCTGGAAGAAGAACAGCGTCAGCAGCAGAGCGATGGCCCCCAGCGGCAGCGAAAACAGCGGCAGATAATAGGCTGGCAGCGTATACAGCGTCAGGCCGCCGAGCATGCCGCCGGCAGCGATGCCTGCATAGAGCACGGAGCTGTTCAGTGAGACGGTCAGTGCGCCAAAGCGTTTCGATAGCGACAGCAAGTGGTGTTGGATCGGCACCAGATACATCCAGCCGGTAATGCCCCAGACCAGAAAGATCGTCAGCACCCACCAGGGGGAGGTAACGTAAAAGGTGAGCAGAAACAGCGAAACCGTCTGAATAGTCACCGAAAACAGCAGCACAAACTTGCTGCCGAGGGTATCGGTCAACACGCCGGAAACGAAATTGCCGATAACGGCCCCAACGCCGAATACCAGCAGTGCGATTGGTAAAATAGCCTCCGCGCCCAACTGGGTATTTTTCAGCAGTACGCTGACATAGCTATAAACAATATGTTCGGAACAGACGGCAAAGAAAGTGATCAGCAGCGTGGTCAGTACCGCCTTTTGTCGCAGCGGGGCAAGCCGCTCCTTCAGCGTGTGTTTACCCGGTGCGGCAATGGCGCGTAGCGCCAGTGAAAGCCCCAGCAGTGAAACGGCGCCCAGCAAGGCAATCAGCAGAAAAATCTCCCGCCAACCGATCAACCTGGCCAGGAAGGTGCCAAAAGGAATGCCAAGGGCGATTGCCAGCGTCATGCCGCCGTAAACTATCGAGATGGCCAGCCCGCGCCGCTTTTCCGACACCAGCCCGACCGCGGCGGCGGCGGCTTGCGGCGTGTAGGCTGCGGCCCCCAGCGCCGCCAGCACGCGACCGGCAGAGATTTGCAAAAAGCTGTCGGCAAATGCGCAGGCCAGATTACCGGCGATAAATAATACCAGGGCGATCTGTAAAATATGCTTGCGGTTGAGGTTACCAAACAGCCAGGCGGTCAGCGGGGCAAACAGCATATAGGCGAGGGCAAATACCGAGATTAACTGCCCCGCCTGAGCGGGGCTGACAGTAAAGGTATCTGAAACCTCGGTAAGCACGCCGGCAACGATAAACGCATCGGTGCCAATGGCAAAGGTGCCGGTCGCCATCAGGCAAAGCGTGAGAAAATGACCGTTATAATCCGTCAACTTCATCCTGCTCTCCGTAATTCATTGGCGGCCCAGACTTTGCTTAATGCCGCCAGGAAATAATCCACATCCTCATGAGTATGGGCAGAGGTCGGCGTGACGCGCAAACGCTCGCTGCCTGCCGGTACCGTCGGGGCGTTCACCGGCTGCACGTAAATATCGTACTCGTCGAGCAGCACCTTGCTGATGTGTTTGTTCCGGTGCGGATCGCCGACCAGCACCGGCAGAATGTGGCTGTCTTCCGAAACCAATGGGATACCGGCGGCGCGCAGGCCGGACTTAAGATGAGCGATAATCGCCAGCAGGTGTTTGCGTTGATTGTCATGCTCAAGATTGTATTTAAAGCTGGCTAGCGCGGCGGCCACCACCGGCGCAGGGGACGACGTACTGAAGACAAACGCCGGCGACCAGCTGCGTACCGCCTCAACCACCACGCGTGGTGCGGCGATATAGCCCCCGGCGGCACCGTAAGATTTGCCGAAGCCGCCCTGGATAATAGTGATCTTATCCAATAGGCCCAGTTGCTCGGCATAACCCAGGCCGCGATGGCCGTAAACGCCGGCGGAGTGGATCTCGTCCAGGTAGGTCAGCGTTTGATATTTCTCCGCCAGTTCCACAATCTGCGCCAGCGGTGCGAAGTCGCCGTCCATCGAATAGAGCGACTCGAAGGCGATCAACTTGGGGCGGTCGGGATCGGCTGCCAGCAGGAGCTCTTCAAGGTGGGCCACATCATTGTGGCGGAAGATTTTTTTCTCCGCCTTACTGTAGCGAATGCCGTAGATCATCGAGGCGTGGTTAAGCTCATCGGAAAATACGATCAGATTGGGAATGGCGTCGCAAAGGGTGGACAACGTGGCGTCATTGGCCCCAAATCCGGTGGTGAACAGCAACGCGGACTCTTTGCCGTAGGCGCTGGCCAGCAGCGTTTCCAGCTCGCTGTGGTAGACCGAGGTGCCGGAAATGCTGCGGGCGCCGCAGGTGCCGAGACCGACGCGATTCACCGCCTCGGTGGTAGCCAGGATGACTTTGGGGTGATGACTCATTGCCAGGTAATCATTCGAGCACCAGACGTTCAGACGACGCTCCCCGTTCTGCCCGTGGCTGGTGGCCCAGGGTTTATCCACCACGCTGCGTTCGAGGTTGAGGAACTCGCGGAACCGTCCCTGTTTTTTGGTTTCGGCCAATTTTTCTTCAAGAATGTTTAATACGCTCATACGGAATTCCTTGCATTAGAGGGCTTTAATAACCAATGAAACGCCTTGGCCGACACCGACACACATCGTCACCAGCGCGTTGTTTACCTGCCGGGCGTTGAGTTCCAGCGCGGCGGAAAGCGCCAGCCGCGCGCCTGACATTCCAAGTGGATGACCGAGGGCGATGGCGCCGCCGTTTGGGTTGACCCGTGTATCGTTGAAATCGATACGCCAGTTTTTCAGCGCGGCCAACACCTGTGCGGCAAACGCCTCATTAATTTCAATCACGTCAAAATCGTTCAGGGTAAAGCCGGTTCGCGCCAACAACTTGTCGGTGGCGGCGATCGGCCCGATCCCCATCACCGACGGGGCAACGCCTGCACTGGCGCTGTCGCCAATCTCCGCCAGCGGTTGCAGTGATTTGCGTTTCACATAACGGCCGGAAGCCAGCAGCAGTATCGCCGCTCCGTCGTTGATGCCGGACGCGTTGCCGGCGGTGACCGATCCCTCGACGCTAAAGGCCGGTTTCAGCGCATGGAGCTTTTGCAGCGTGGTCTGGCGTGGAAATTCATCCTGTTCGAAGATCTTGCGGGTTTTACGATCCACCTGCACCTCGAGTGGCGTGATTTCCCTGGCCAATCGGCCATTTTCAATGGCCCGCCAGGCTTTTTGCTGTGAGTTCAGGGCAAAAATATCCTGATCTTCACGGGATATTTGGTGTTGCTGAGCCACGTTCTCCGCCGTAATGCCCAGCGGATCGCAACCATAGCGCTCCGCCAACTGCGGATTGACAAAACGCCAGCCCAAGGTGGTGTCGTACAGCTTGACGTTCTTGTCGAAAGGCGTTTCGCTTTTACCCATCACATAGGGCGCCCGGCTCATGCTTTCTACGCCACCGGCCAGCACCAGTTCGCTGAGGCCGCTTTTTATTTTTGCGCTGGCGTAGATCACGGCATCCAGCCCGGATGCGCACAGCCGGTTCAACGTGATGGCCGGCACGTTCTGATCCAGGCCAGACAACAGCGCCGCCATGCGGGCGACGTTGCGGTTGTCCTCGCCGGCCTGATTGGCGCAACCCAGGATCACTTCATCGATATCCGGCTCTGCATCAGGGTGCCGTTGCAGCAGTGCCCGAATAATGGCCGCCGCCATATCATCCGGACGCGTCAGCGCCAGACTGCCGCCGTAAGCGCCGATCGCCGTGCGTGTGCCGTCGATCAGATAGACCCCGTCGTCTTTAATCGTCATCATTTTTCCTTAGGGCGCTACAGCCAGCTCAGGCCGGGCCGCGTTCAGCAATGAGTAATGTGGGTAATAGCGCGCGGAGTGCAGCAATTGCGCCATGTTATCCAGCGTCGACTTCACGTTTTTCTGCCCGAGCTGCGCCAGCCAGGCAAAAATGCCGTCGGCATAGTTCACGCCGGCCACGGCGGCGATATCGATATCCGCCCGGCTGCAAACGCCGCTCTCCACCATGATCACCGATTCATTGATCAGGCTGCTCAGTACGCGGGCAACGATCAGGGCAGGGGAATCTTTGATAAACTCCACCTGAGCGATGACGGTTTGCAGCAGCGACAGAAACAGCGCTTTATTCGCCTCTGTGGCATGTTGATTGTGGGCGGCCACCAGATAGGCGGTGTCGGCGTAATTCAGCGCAGCGTCAATCACGAAGGTGTCGAGAGCGGTTAAGCCGGCGAGCAGGTTCGCCGTTCTGCCATCGGTGATTTTGATCGCCAGCGTGTTATTCACCAGGATAAAACGCCCCAGTTCCGGCCGTTCCGGCAACCGCTGAACGCGCAGCGCAGGCCAGGTGGCCAAAGCGCGCTGTTGCAGGTGATCGAATAAAGCGTGTTCACCATAAAAATGCAGTGAAGTTGGCGTGTTGCTCTCTGTGGCCGGGGTGGGCGGTGTAGCCGGTAGGGAAGCAAAAAAAGAGCGCCCGTTTTTCCTCCCCAGCAGCCCGGCATCCACCAGCGAGCGTTGCAAATGGCCGGGGGTATAGCGGGGGTCGAACTGCATATCCTGCCAAATCTGCTTGCTGACCTGATAGTTGATATCCTGGCCAATAAAATCAGTCAGTTCTAAGGGCCCCATGCGAAAATGCCCGCCTGCCTTGAGGGCGCGGTCGATCTGTGGAGCCAGCGCCACGTTTTCCTCCAGCAGCCGGAACCCTTCCAGATAGAAAGGCCGCGCCATGCGATTAACAATAAAGCCCGGCGTGGCTTTGCAGACCACAAACTGTTTACCCAACGCTATTACCAACTGCTGGCAGCGTAGGCTGGTGGTGTGGGAGGTAAAATAAGAGGGAATGATTTCGATCAACTTCATCAGCGGCGCCGGATTGAAAAAATGCAGGCCGATAAAGCGCGGATTGTTTTCCACCCCCGCCGCCAGTTTGTTCAGCGACAACGAGGAGGTATTGGTCGCAATGATCGCCTCTGGTTTTACCGTAGCCGCAATGGCTGCCAGGATTTCATGCTTGGTTTGCTCATCTTCCGCAATGGTTTCAATCACCAGATCGCTGTCGGCTATGGCGTCAAAGACGGCCGAGAAAATAATATTGGCTAATATCTGGCCTTTTTTCTGCAGGGTTATTTTTCCGTTATCCATTTTTCTGTCCAGGTCACTGACAATATAGTCACGGGCCTGACTGAGATTATTACCATTGCGATTATAAAGTACGGTTCGTATGCCGTTCAGCGCCAGGAGATAGGCGATGCCTCTGCCCATGGTTCCCGCACCAATAACGGCGGCTGAACGGATTGCCGAATTATTCTCTGCCATAGAAAATCCCCGTGAGTATTTTTCTGCATTGCCAAATTCGCAAATGCTTATAATTTATTTGGATTTGGAACGACACTGGGTGCCTATGGCGAAGGTAATGGGTGGCGAGATGACTGTCTAACGGTAAAACTGACAGGTTTACAATAATAGGCGGTTATGGTATTCGCGTAATTCCGGTTATTAGTCAGCGTTAAAAGCGCTATTTATTAGCATTCGGATGACCATAGCTTCTTTTGTTATAGCCATCGTATTTTTTATTCTATCAAACGGCTGTTGTAGCCTGAATGCCCCCACTATAGTTAATGTCACTTATCGATTGCCCGGCCCCGCTTTCTGGAGAACGTGCTTTATGGACACCCGTATTCAGCCTTTGATGGACGCTTTACTCGGCAACGTGCAAGACCGCGAACTTTTTTTACGCCGCCTGGATTTCTGCGCCCAGGCTTTGGGCTTTGAATACTATTCCTATACCGTGTTTTCTTGCTATCCGGCCAGCCGACCAAAAATGCTGATAGAGGGAAATTATCCTGCAGAATACCTGGAGGACTACCGCAAGCTGCGGGTGTATTTGCAGGACCCGGTTATCGATCAGGCCCATCATTCCACGCTGCAGTTTCATTGGGACGAAGAATTCTATCAAGATAAACCGGAACTGTGGTGGCGTATGGCACAGTTCGGTATCCGTGAAGGTTGGTCACAGTCAATCAAGGACTGCTACGGTCGGTTGGGCATTCTCACCTTTGCCGGCAAAAAAATTCCTGAGCAGTCGCCGGAGGCCGGTGCGCGTAACGAAACCTTTTTCCTGTGGTTGGCGCAGATTACCCATAAAACGTTGCGCGAAGCATTAATATCGGTGAACGACGAGGCGATCAAAGACGTGCTGACGTTGCGTGAAAAGGATATTTTACGCTGGTGCAGCGAAGGCAAAACCTCAGAGGAAATTGCCATGCTTATGGGGCTGAGTGAAAGAACGGTGAATTTTCATATCGGTAATTCGATTAAAAAATTGTCAGTGGCCAATAAAACTGCCGCCACGGCGAAAGCGGTGTATTTGCAACTCATTTAACTGATGTTGCAATAATTAATCGACTAGCTGTTAACCTCGCTATGTTTATATTTTGTTAAATAGTCAATTATCCCAGCCAGGAGTTACCGGCGATCACAAAAGCACGAGAAAGCGGTTCACGCACCATTCTCCCGGCAGTACCCTGTAGGCACCAAGGTTTACATAGAAGGGATGTAATATGTACAAGACCATACTAGTGCCGATAGATATTGAAGAAGATCTGCTGACAGAGCATGCGTTGAAGAATGTCGAGTACCTAGCGAAAATTTCCGGAGCCAAAGTGCATTTCTTCCACGCGTTGCCGGATGCCTCGGCGTTCGTTACCGCCTATTCGTTTGGCATCAAGGAGTTTGAGAATCAGGCGGAAGTAAAAGCGGTCGATAAGCTCAAGAAAATCATGTCGGAAATTGATATTCCACTGGAGCGTCTGGATTACACCATCAGCTTTGGCTCCCCGCGCGATCAGGTGCTGGAATTGGCTGAGGAAATCAAAGCGGATTTGATCATCATCGGTTCGCGCCGGCCGAGCGTGAAAACCTACTTGCTGGGATCTAACGCCGCGGCGATTGTGCGTCACGCCAATATCTCGGTCATGGTAGTCAGATAATTCGTTAAATCAGGCCCGCAGTGCAGTTTGCGGGCCTGTATCATTTAGTGGCACAGAGCCACAATTTCCTCATACAGCGCCAGCGGCAAGGTAACGCCGTGCTGCTCGCTGTATTGCCGCATCTGAAAACGTCGTTCCCCCGGAATACGTGCCCCTTGTCCGGACATATCGGCGAACAAGGCTTCCGCTCTGGCAAAGTGAACCGCGTTGTCGGCCCCCATAAAACGATCAGGATCCATGGCGATAATCAATTCGCCGCCGTAAGGGGAGGAACCGGTCTGCCGATCGTAGGCCAGTGATTCCTTACTGGTCATATCGCCAATCAACGGCCCGGCGAGCAGTTCAACCATTGCGGCCAGCGCAGAACCCTTATGGCCGCCAAAGGTCAGCATCGCACCCTGCAACACGCTGGCCGGATCGGTTGAGGGTTGCCCTTGCTCATCGATGCCCCATCCCTCCGGCAGCGGTGTGCCGGCGCGGCGGTGCAGCTCGATTTCGCCACGTGCCGCGGCGCTGGTGGCCATATCAAAAATAAAGGGCGGGCGTTGCGGGCGCGGCCAGCCAAAGGCGATAGGGTTGGTGCCGAACAACGGACGGGTTCCCCCGGCGGGGGTAACCCAGGCATGGCTGGGTGTGCAGGCCAACGCCACCAGCCCTTGCTCGGTTAAGGGTTCAATATCGGCCCACAGGGCGGAAAAATGCACACAGTGGTTAATGGCCAATGCCGCTATGCCGTTAGCGCGCACTTTGTCGACAAAAGCTGGGAGTGCGCGGCGATAAGCCAGCAGTGAAAAGCCGTCGTTGGCGTCCACCCGCAGGATCGCCGGAGCGCTGTCGATAAGCACAGGAACGGCGTCGGCAGACACCTTGCCGGCCAGTAGCGAGTGCACGCAGCCAAGCACCCGGTACAGGCCGTGCGAGGCGCAGCCATCACGTTCACCGGTGGTCACATTTTGTGCGACGGCATCTGCATGTTCAGTGCTGAAACCGTTGCTGCGCAGTGCGCGCAGCGCGAGATGATAGGCCTCGTTCAGCGACAGAGTCTGGGTTTGCGTCATGAGATTTCTCCTTTGCGGCTACTCTTCTTCATCACCGTCGAAATTCGCCTTGGGCAAACAGGTATAGGCACCCCAGTAATAAATCACCAGCGCAATGACTGCCACCGTAAGGGTATCCCACGGGTGGCCGATGGCGTTGATACCGCCAAAGCTACCGAGATAAGACGCCACAATAATCAGCGCGTAGAAACCGATCAGCCACAGTGAGGACCAAATCTGCTGCCGCAGGCTGACGGCATGGGTGGGCACCTTGTTTTTGAACAGGATATAGACCACGAACATCAGGATCTGCAAGCCAAGCAGCCAGGAAACGGTGTTCCAGCCGGACCAGTAGACGATAAGTGCCGAGATGATGAATGACACCGGGCCGAGCACGCAAAAGCCCCTCACGAAGAACGGGCGATGCAGGTCCGGCGCATTACGCCGCAGGCCGGCGGCAGTGACGGGCGCAATGGCGTAACTCAGTACCAGCGCGGCGGATACTACGCCGATCAGCTTCTCCCAAGAGGGGAAGGGCAGCGTCCAGAAGATCGACAGACCAAAGGTCAGCCACAGCGCGGGGCGTGGAATGCCGGACGCCCCGTCGACGCGGGTAAAGATTTTAAAGAAGGTCCCGGCGCGCGCCCAACCGTAGATCACGCGTGGCGTGGCGTTCATATAGATATTGCCGGTGCCGCTTGGCGAGATAATCGCATCGCTCACCACCAGGAACGCCAGCCAGCCCATGCCCAGCGTGATGGCGATATCGCGATAAGGCAGTGAGAATTGCTGGCTGATGTCAGCCCAGCCACCGCTAAGCATTTCACCGGGAATGCTACCGAGGAAAGCCACCTGCAACAGCACGTAGATGATGGTGGACAACACCACCGACAGGAGCAGAGCGATGGGAATCGTACGCTGCGGGTTTTGCACCTCGCTGGCGACCGAGATAATCGGCGTCAGACCGAGGTACGCGAAGATAATCCCGCCCGCCGAAATGGCTGCTTCCACCCCGGCGGAACCAAAGGGTGCAAAACCTTGGCTGTACAGATTTTCGGGTTTGAAGAAGTTGAACAGCACCACGATCACCAACAACGGCACCATGAATTTAATCACGCTGATCAGGTTATTGGATTTAGCAAAGGTTTTGACGCTGTAGTAGTTAAGGGCGAAGAAGAAACACAACAGCACTAGCTGTACCCCCCAGCCGAATAGCGTCGGGTCGCCGGAGCCGGGTTGGCTCAAAAAGGGAAACCAGGCGGCGGCATACTGGCGGGCGGCGACGATCTCAATCGATATCAGACTGGAGAAGGCGATCAGGGTGATAAATCCCAACAGATAGCCCATCAGCTCGCCGTGGGAAAATACCGGATAACGGATGATGCCGCCGGCGCGCGGCAGCGCCGCACCCAGTTCGCAATAAACAATGCCGAGCAGTAAAACGGCCAGGCCGCCGATAAGCCAGGAGTAGATGCCCGCCGGGCCGGCAATGGAGGAGACGTGGCTGGCGGCGAACAGCCAGCCGGAACCAAATATAGCGCCCAGACCAATAAACGTCAGATCGGTGAGCGTAAGCTGCTTCTTGAATTTGCCTTGGGTTGTCATAGGGTTACCCTTTTGTTATTTGATGGCATGCAGATACGGCCTGGCTAGTCATTGGCAGATAAGGTAATGGGATCCCGGGTATAAATGCCGTTAACCAGCCGCAACAGGCCAAGTGGGTTGCTGTCTTGCAACGGCGGAGGCAGTAACGCCGCGGGGTAATTCTGCAGGCAGACCGGGCGCAGGAAACGTTCGATGGCCAGCGTGCCTACCGACGTGCCGCGTGCATCGCTGGTTGCCGGATAAGGGCCGCTGTGCACCATGGCGTCACAGACTTCTACTCCGGTGGGATACCCGTTGAACAGTACCCGCCCGGCCTTGCGAGTCAGCAATTGGGCCAGCGGTGACGCGTCGGCGTGATCATCTTCCTCCGCCAGCAGGGTGGCGGTCAGTTGCCCTTGCAGGCTTTCCAGCACGGCGGCCAGTTGACGGTTGTCTTCCACTGCCACCAGGATCGCCACTGGACCAAAAACTTCCTCCTGCAGCAAAGGGTTGCCGCTCAGCAACAGGTTGACGTCGGTCTGATACAGTTGCGGTGCGGCAAGGTACGGCTGCTGCTCGCGGGTGCCGGCCAGATGGCGAATGCCCGGCACCTCATCGAGTGTTTTTAATCCATTACGGTAATGCGTCAGCGTGTCGGCATTCAGCATTGGCTGGGGTGCGGCAGCATTTATCTGGGTGTTTAACTCGTTAATCAGCTGGCTGAATGCTGCACTCTGTAGGCCGAGAATCAACCCTGGCTTGGTGCAGAACTGGCCACACCCCAGGGTGAATGAGGCAACCAGTTCCTGAGCGATTTTCTGCCCACGTCGGGCCAGAGCCTGGGGCATCACGATCAGCGGGTTAATGCTCGACATTTCGGCGAACACCGGAATAGGCTGCGGGCGGCGCATGGCCAGATCGAACAGGGCTCTGCCACCCCGGAGTGAGCCGGTAAAGCCCACCGCCTGAATTGTCGGGTGTTGCACCAGCTCTGCGCCGATGCGATCGCCGTAAATCATGTTGAACACCCCTGCCGGGATTTGCAGCTGCACTCGGGCCTGTTCAATCGCCTGCGCGGTCAGTTCTGCGGTGATCATATGACCGCTGTGCGCCTTGAACACGACCGGGCAACCCGCAGCCAGCGCGGCCGCCGTGTCACCGCCAGCGGTGGAGAACGCCAGCGGAAAGTTGCTGGCGCCGAACACCGCTACCGGGCCGATAGCGGTGCGATACTGCCGCAGATCCGGGCGCGGTAATGGTGTTCGCTGCGGCAGGGCGCAGTCTATGCGTGCGCCGTGCATATCACCGCGACGCAACAGAGTGGCGAATAACCGCATCTGACCGCTGGTTCTGGCGCGCTCACCGCTCAGGCGAACCAATGGCAGGGCGGTTTCCTGCATGGCGAACGCGAAGAAATCCTCCTCCAGCGCGTCCAACTGATCGGCAATGGCATCAAGAAACGCCGCCCGGCGCTCGGCGCCGATGTGCGAATATGCGGTGAAGGCCTGCGCGGCGGCCTCGGCTGCGGCTGCGGCTTCAGCGGCGGTGGCCTGATGGAAGCGGTGACCGGTTGGCTGGCCGTTATCGGCACGCAGGCTGACCAACGTAGCTTCTCCGCTGGCCCGGCGTTCACCGCCGATAAACTGTTGGCCGCTGATGGTATAGATGTTGGGCATGTATCCCCCGTCAGGAAAATGAGAGTGCCCGGCAGACGGCCGGGCGAAGCTGGCGATTACAGGCCGACATCCGGCAGTTCGGGGCGGTTTGCCAGCGCTTTTTTGATCACTGCCGTGACTTCCGCCAAGGTATCGCCTTGCAACGCCAGGCGCGGAGGACGGGTCACTGCGCTACCGCGCCCCACCAGTTCTTCACACAGCTTGATGCACTGCACCAGATCCGGCCGCGCATCGAGGTGCAGCAGCGGCATAAACCAGCGGTATAGCGACAACGCTTCTTCGAAGCGTTTTTGCTTCGCCAGGCGGAACAGCGTTTCTCCCTCACGTGGGAAGGCGTTGGACATCCCGGATATCCAACCTTCGGCCCCGACGGCGATGCTTTCCAGCACCACGTCATCCAGCCCGGCGAAAAGGACAAAACGATCGCCAACCTCGTTGCGTAGATCGATGAAGCGGCGGGTGTCGCCGGAGGAGTCTTTGAAACACACGATATTTTCGCAGTCGACCAGCGAGGTCAGGATGTCGGGCGTTACGTCGTTTTTGTAAATGGGTGGGTTGTTGTAGACCATGATCGGCAGATCGGTGGCGGTGGCGACGCTGCGAAAGTGCGCGGCGGTTTCGTGGGGTTTGGCGGAGTAAACCAGTGCAGGCATCACCATAATGCCGTCGACACCCACTTTTTGCGCTTCGCGTGCCATATTGCGCGTAAAGGCGGTAGTGAATTCGGCGATGCCGGCGAGCACCGGTACCTGGCCTTGGGCCGCATCTCGCGCTACCTCAATGACTGACAGCTTTTCCTGTACCGTCAATGACGTGTTTTCGCCGACGGTGCCGCACACCACCAGACCTGAAACGCCGTCCTTGACCAGGTTTTTGATCACCGTATGAGTGGCGTCGAGATCCAGAGAGAAATCACTGCGGAACTGGGTGCTGACCGCCGGGAACACGCCGCTCCATTTAATGGCTTTATGACTCATAGTGTTTATCCTGTCGTCCAAGTTTGTTAATCGATGGTGAACTATTGGTGAAATTCAACCACAGATTGACCTGTATTGTTCGCAGGGGCTTGACGGTTTTCGCCGAATGCCACGACGAAATTGGCACAGTAACGCAGATCATCGGGCGGCAAAAAACTGAGGGTTCTTCCGCAGAGAAAAGAGAGCAGGGGGAGTAATATCAGCCGGTTAAGGAATTATCGTCAGCCGGAAATCGCGAGGGGTCAAGCCGGTCATCGACTTGAACTGACGGCTGAAAGCGCTGTGATCGGTATAGCCGCACTGCAGGGCAATGTCGGTGATGGGTAAATCACCGGCCAGCAATTCGGTCGCTTTTTCCAGCCGAACCTTATGGATCATCTGGCGTGGCGTGAGGTGAAAAATGCGTTTGCAGTAGCGTTCGATCTGCGCCACGGAAAGAGCGGTGAGCGTTGTTAACTCCTCGAGGGCGATCGGCCGGGCGTAATGCTGGCGAATATAGACATCGATGGCCGCCAGCCGTTGAAAGGCCGGGTGATTGGCTTTGGCCTCCTGCAGGTCATGCGAGATGCCCGCCATGCCAATGATTTTGCCCTGCGCGTCATACAGCGCCAGTTTTTGCGTCAGGCACCAGCCGGTTTCCCGACCGTTATACAGATGCATTTCCAACTGATCCTGAATCAGCACCCCGTGGCGTAACACCCGGAGATCCTGCTCGGTGTAACCTGAGCCAAGCTGGGCGGGAAAGACGTCCGCTGAGGTTTTTCCCAGCAATGGCATGACGGTTTTAAACCCACAGCGCTTGGCCAGCGTCAGGTTGGCCAACAGGTAACGTGCTTGCGCATCCTTGATAAAGAACACCACGTTGGGGATGGCGTTGAGCAGCGGGGCGATCAGCGCCAGCGAGTTCAGCAATTCGTGCAGGTTGTTGGGGCGCTGTTGCGCCAGGCCATCGCACAGGCGGGACAGTTGTTCTACGGCGAATACGTCATCTTCCTGCTCATCAATAACGGGCTGGGGAGGAATAACAACCTGATGGTCATGGGCTAATCGCATAGCAATACCTTTTCCCGCTGTTTGACACCGAACCTGAGGCGGTTCGGGCAGGCCATTCTTGGCGCCGTTAATCAATATTAACTTTCTGATAACTTTTCAAGCGCAGCTGCCAAATATGCGCATTGCCGCATACTTTTTCTTTTTGCAGATCAGTTTTTAGCAAATAAAACGGCTGCCGCCTCGCAGTTTTAGAAATAACACATCAATAACGCAATGATAAATAAGTCATTCTTATGGCGTTCAAAACGGAGCTGTGTGGCGTCGGTTAAACGCCGCTGCGGGTATTGTGCTGATTTCTGCATTTGCCGCGCCGAAATGCATCAAGCCGCCATCGGCGTATTCGGTCAGGCTAAGGCTATCGGTAACATGTCATTAACCCAGGAGATTCCGATGGCACTTTCTTCGCATTTCACCGGACTGCGGGCAATCGATTCCCACACCGGCGGGGAACCCACCCGATTGATTATTGAGGGATTCCCCGATCTGGGCAGCGGCAGCATGGCTGAACGCAAGGCATTGTTTGCACAGCAGTATGACGACTGGCGCTGCGCCGTCATTCTGGAGCCTCGCGGCAATGATGTGCTGGTAGGGGCATTGCTGTGCCAGCCCTGTTCACCGCAGGCTGCCGCCGGGGTGATTTTCTTCAACAATGCCGGTTATCTGGGCATGTGCGGCCACGGCACTATCGGGCTGGTTGCCTCGTTGGCCTATCTGGGGCGGATCGGCGTCGGGGAGCATTTGATTGAAACCCCTGTCGGTACGGTCAATGCGACGCTGCACCAGGACGGCAGCGTTACGGTGGAAAACGTGCCCGCCTACCGTTATCGCCGACAGGTAGCGGTCGACGTGAAGGACTATGGCGTAGTGACGGGGGATATTGCCTGGGGGGGAAACTGGTTTTTCCTGGTTGCCGAACATCCTCTTGCCATTACTACGCAAAATCTGGAGGCGCTGACCGCCTTCTGCTGGGCGGTACGACAGGCGCTGGAGCTGGCGGGCGTTTATGGGGAAGACGGCGGTGTTATCGATCATATTGAACTGTTCGCCGCCGACCTGCAGGCTGACAGCCGTAACTTCGTGCTATGCCCCGGCAAGGCCTATGACCGTTCGCCCTGCGGTACCGGCACCAGTGCCAAGTTGGCTTGCCTGGCGGCTGACGGCAAATTGCCGCCGGATGAGGTATGGCGCCAGGCGAGCGTGATTGGCAGTGAGTTCAGCGGCTATTACCGGCGCAATGGCGATCGCGTAATCCCCTTTATTCGCGGGCAAGCTTACATTTGCGCCGACAGCCGGTTGCTGCTGGATGAGCGTGATCCCTTCGCCTGGGGAATACGTTGATGGCCGCCGGCAGGCACGCGGAGGCGATAGTGGTGGGCGCCGGTATTATCGGTGCAGCTTGTGCCTGGCGGCTGGCGCAGGAAGGGCATCAGGTGTTACTGGTGGATAATCAGCGCCCCGGTGCGACGGCAGCAGGCATGGGGCACCTGGTCTGTATGGACGATAATCCCGCTGAATTGGCCTTAAGCGCTTATTCGTTGCAACTGTGGCGCGGGGTGCTGGAGCGCATGCCGGAGAGTTGTGCCTGGCGCGGTTGCGGCACGTTATGGCTGGCGGAGCGGGAAGACGAGATGGCTATTGCCGAACGGAAGCTGCGGCGAATGGCGGAATATGGCGTGCTTAGCGAGACGCTCAGTGCTGCGCAGATTGCTCGTCTTGAGCCCATGCTGCGGCCCGGTCTGGCGGGTGGGTTGCAGGTGCCGGGCGACGGCATCGTCTATGCGCCCAACGTCGCCCGATGGTTACAGGTTGATGCCGGGCCGACAATCAGGGGGATTGTTGACGAGGTGGTCATGTTGGAGGAACAGGCGGTGGTGCTGGCCAGCGGTAAGCGCCTGACGGCATCTGTAGTGGTGCTTGCCTGCGGCCTGCAGGCCGATAGGTTGTTGGCGCAGCCGTTGCTGAAAGCCAAAAAAGGGCACTTGGCGATCACCGATCGCTATCCGCAGAGGGTACGCCACCAATTGGTTGAATTAGGTTATGGTGCCAGCGCACATGCCAGCGACGGCACTTCAGTGGCATTTAACGTTCAGGCGCGCCCAACAGGCCAACTGCTGATTGGTTCTTCGCGACAATTTGATTCACCCGACGCCGATATCGACTTGCCGTTGCTGGCGGCAATGCTGATGCGCGCGGAGGCCTTTTTACCCGCGCTGTCGCAACTGAATATTATCCGCTGCTGGACAGGTCTGCGCGCCGCGTCGGCCGATGGTTTGCCGCTATTGGGGCCGCACCCGCAACATCGCTGGCTATGGTTGGCATTGGGGCATGAGGGGTTGGGGGTGACGACTGCGTTAGGCAGTGCCGCACTGATTGCGGCGCAGATCCAGAATCACCGGCCGGCGATTGACGATACGCCCTATCTTGCTGCACGGATGTTTAGCGCGGAGGCATTGTCGGTATGAGCGAAGAACAGAGTTTGCTGATGCTAACAATTGATGGTGAAAGCCTGCGCGTGCCGGAGGGTTGCAGCGTGGCAGCAGCTCTTAACCTGAGCGGGCAGGATCGCTGCCGTTACTCGATCTGTCGGTTACCGCGAGCGCCGTTTTGCGGCATGGGTATTTGCCAGGAGTGTCGTGTCACGGTGAATGGTCTGCGGCGGCTGGCGTGCCAGACTCTGTGTCAGCCTGGGATGCATATTGAGAGGATCAATGATGAGTAACTTCGCATGCGACGTGCTGATTATCGGCGCAGGGCCGGCCGGGTTAGCCGCAGCTTGCACCGCAGCACGAAGCGGCCGGTCGGTGCTGATGCTTGACGATAACCCTTACCCAGGTGGACAAATTTGGCGCGATGGGCCGGGAGTAATATTGCCGGTACTTGCGCAGCAGTATCGGCAGGCCGTTGGGGCGCTGAATAACGTGACGTTGCTTAACGCCGTCAAAATCGTGGCCCACTGCGGGCGGCAGCAAATCCTCTATGAGGGCGCGGCGGATAGTGGACTCATCGATTATCAACGCGTGATCTTGTGTTGCGGTGCGCGGGAGCTTCTGTTGCCGTTTCCCGGCTGGACGTTACCTGGGGTGACCGGTGCCGGTGGGTTGCAGGCACAGATAAAGCAGGGGGTGCAAATTAAAGGGGAACGGGTGGTCATTGCCGGCAGCGGGCCGTTGCTGCTGGCGGTGGCCGATAGCGTTGCCAAAGCCGATGGCGAAGTGGTGTTGCTGGCGGAACAAGCCTCCGCCCAGCGGTTGGCGGGGTTCGCCAGCGGACTGTGGCGCTGGCCGACGAAGCTACGCCAATCATTGACCCTGCTAAATCGCCGTTATCGCCCTGACAGCTATGTGCTGGCGGCATTAGGTGGGCAACGGTTGGAGGCGGTGAGGGTTCAGCAGGGCAGGCGAGTGGTGATGCTGCCTTGCGATCGGTTGGCCTGCGGTTTTGGACTGGTGGCAAATATTGAGCTGGCGATGCTTTTGGGGTGCCGCATTTCCAACCATAGGATCGCTGTGGACGAGTGGCAGCAAACCAGTGTGCCGCAGATTTATGCCGCCGGAGACTGTACCGGCGTTGGCGGCAGTGAGTTGGCGCTAGCCGAGGGAGCCATCGCCGGTTATGTCGCAACCGGCAATATGGAACAGGCGCAGGTATTAATGGTACAGCGTGATAAGTGGCGGCATTTCGCTGGAGCGGTAGAGCGCGCTTTTATGCTAAACCCTGCGCTGAAAGCACTGGCGATGCCCGACACGCTGTTGTGCCGCTGCGAGGATGTGCCGTTGGGGCAGGTCTGTGAGTTCTCTGGCTGGTCGGCGGCCAAGCTGGGCAGCCGCTGCGGCATGGGAGCCTGTCAGGGCAAGATTTGCGCGACGGCGGCACGTCACCTTTTTGGTTGGCCGTTGATGGCCCCACGGATCCCATTGACGCCGGCCAGAACAGAAACGCTGGCCCGGCTGGGCCGCATCGAGAGCGACGGATAAGCATGCTACACTCAGGCAGAGTAACCGGAGAGATCGGGTGGGCAAAGGATGACGAATGCACTGATTACGCTGGCACTATGTCTGTTGCTGATACCGTTGTTGTTATGGCTGATTGGCCGTGCTCTGTCTGTTGCAAAGGATAAGAAACCAGAGAGAAATAAGTCTAAACCTAAGGCTGGCATGCCGCACGGCGATGATCAATAACTGGCAGGGTGACAGGGTTCGGTATGCCGAACCCGTTGCCTGCTTTGTTAGTACTGTGGCCAGTAATAGGTTTTCTCGTGCCAGCCTTTGCCATACATGCAGGCTTCAATGGTCGCCGAGCGGGCGGCCTCATTGCGATCATTCTGCACCGTTTTGAACGAGGGCTGTTTTTCGTAACGGTAGCCTTCTGGGCAATCCTTCTTGTCTTTTTTACAACTCTTGTATTGGTTTTCGTAGGCAAACTCAAAATCTCTCACCATATCTGGCGGAAAACGTTCATACCCTTTGCCTTTGCATTCGGCATATTCCGCATCGCGGGTGGCGTTGCCAGCGCCGGGTTTTTCCCATTGGGTGCAGGCGGTCAGTGTCAAGAATGGCAAAATAATCAAAAAATTATACGTCTTCATGGTCTCCCTAACTCTTTCTGTCGTCCTAAATACACGTGCTAAGAATTATCCTAGGCAACGCAAGGCAGGAGTGTAATCAACTGATGTTAAAATTGGAAATGATAATAGTTATTGTTTATGTAAGATTGAGGTTACGCTGGCGAAGCCTATAATCTGTGGCTTTAAAGTCGCAGCCGATAACGCTGTGGGTATGTGCTGATGTTTTGGGCTCAGGGGAGAATGGCATGCGACGTACGCTCGTTTTACTTTCGGTATTACTGGCGCTGGCCTTGCTTCTGCCCTGGGCAAGCCGTTATTTACCACCAGGCTATCATCCTTTCTCTCCTTTAACGCTGGACGATCCCCCAACCCTGGTCACCCGTCTTAAACTGCGGTCGTTGGCCAATGATCCTGTGGCTTGCATGGCCATTTTGACTCAGGCCAGGGACGCGGGGCGTATCGGTTTTAGCCTGCCTGGTGATAGCCAGGGCAAATGCCCGCTGGTTGCGCCAGTACGGGTGCAGAATTTTGGTGAGGTACGCCTCAGCTCCAGTTTTCTTGCCAGTTGCCCGCTTGCGCTGAGCAGCGCAATGTTCGTTGGACAAATCGCCGCGCCGCAGGCACAACGACAGTTTGGCTTGAGGCTGGCGCGTATTGACCATCTTGGCAGCTACGCTTGTCGCAACATCTATCATCGACCAGTGGGAAGGCTCAGTGAGCATGCCACTGCGGAGGCTTGGGATATTGCCGGTTTCCGTTTGGCGAATGGTCAACGGCTGACGATATTGCGCGACTGGCCGGAGCAAAGCACTGCGGGAAGCTACCTTAGAGCGCTGTTCGAAGAGGGATGTGGCTTTTTCGGCAGCGTGCTAGGCCCGGAATATAATGCCGCTCATGCAAATCATTTTCATTTTGGCATGCGGGGGTATGGGTTGTGCAGGTAAATGGTAATGGTGAAAACGAGTAATAAAGCAATAATATTTTTTAGTTATAGTGTCGGAGCTAAGTTTTTTCTGATTTTATGTTCAGTATATTTATAGGATTTTTACCTAAGAGGTGCGGTTTATTTTTAGCTGCGGTAGGGGTTAGGAAAAAAGGTCACTTGATTTGTGCAGGGTTATCCAACTTTTAAATCCAGACAGAATTAAAACTATTATTCAAATGGCCAGTAATGCGATTGCAATTCACCTATAAATTTTTTAGATTCAGGAGCGATAAATGATTTTCATGATGATGAAGGCGTGAATAAGGGAGTCTTATTTGTTGAATAAACCTGAAATACCTAAAGATAACGATAATTTACCTTCATTATCAGATGATTATGATCGATTTAGGAATCTTTCCGAGGTTGGCGATGCCTTTGGTTATGGCCGTACTCGTTTTTATCAATGGTGTCGGGGGCGAGGTTTTCTTACTCTGATGAATGCGCCTTCCCCAGAGATGATAAGCCGAGGATACATGCTAACTGGACTGTCGGAAACCGGCTACCCGCGAGTTTATGTCACAGAGGACGGATTTAACTATGTGGGTGGGATTTTTCAAGATGATATCAAGAAACGTATGGTTAAATTTTAAATAGATTACAAAAATACTTATTTATTTCAATATAATAACAAAGAATTTTCCTAGTATGACGGAGCATTGTCTGATCATCATCGCGATGGGCAGTGAAAACTGGTTTTCCGCCGGACGTCTCCCCAGCCCACTGGAAGTTATCCTATTTTTCTATTGATGGCGCGCTGCCGCCTATTCTCTTGCTACTATAAAGATTGGTTTTTTTCCAGGAGCTCAGGATGAAGCATTACGCTGCGTTATTTATTACAACCATACTGTTGTCTGGCTGCGCCACGCAGGCGGTTCCGCCGCAACAGGCTGAGTTGCCGCCCCCCAGCCGATTGATGCTTTATCAGAATGTGCCGCAAACGCCTTATGCCACGGTGGTGGTGGTGCGTGACAGCGGGATGTTGGCGGGGAGTTGCCGCACCGGGGTTTATATCAACGGGGAGTTTGCGGCATCGCTGGCAGCAAAAGAGAAGGCCGAGTTTCGAGTGCCGGTGGGGAATAACGAAGTTAGCATCGGACAGGATATGATCGAAAATAGTCTGTGCATCTGGCGCGATACCAGCGGCCGGTTACCGATGACGCTGCGCGCCGGTGAGAGCCGTTACTTCCGCATTGCGGGCGATATGCAACGCGGTTTTGTGCTACAGGCCGGCAGGCCGTAACCAGGCGGGGCGCAGTCAGCGCCCCTGCCACCATCCCCACAGAGTAATCAATAGCCACGCTGCAGCAATCCAGCACAACACCGCCGCACCCAATGCCCAAGACAATCTCATACTGTTGATAAAAAAATACAGCGAGATTAGATACACCAGATAGGGCAGAACCGCCCACATGCCAAAAATCAGCGTGGTTCTCAGCGCTTCGATCGAGCGTTCACTGCCGACAATGTAATGCGCAATCAGTGCAAAGGTGGGAAATAGCGGCACCAGGCCGGCAATATAGTAGCTGCGACTTTTGGCCAGCAGGCCGATTAAGACTACGACCAAAGCGCCGATCAGCGCTTTAACGAGGATGCCCATAAGTTTCTCTGGCGTAAATAAAAATACACTGCCCGAAATAATGTGGGAGATCAATTGCTCACGAAAATCGTGAGAGAAACGGGCCTGCGGGAATGGCAGGCCGGATGGACGGCAGCTTACTGACGGTAAGCGTGCTTAATTTGTTGGATACTGTTTTTAAAGATTTCGGCCTGAGCCGGGTCTTCAATCTGTGCGATAAAGCGTTCCATTTTGATAATGACTTTCCCGGCATCCGCCTGACCGATCGATTTCAGGATCAGCGTCAGCGTTGCTTTAAGACAGGCGACTTCTGTCGCCAGCGTTTCCGGGTTTGCAGACGTAGTGAAGTCAACGTTGCTCATTTTCTCTCCTGATTTTTGGGCCGTAGCCTGAAACAATATGCATTTTGATGCGCATCAGCACCGATTTCATTCACTCTGGCATGCAGATGCGTATTTATCTGGGCGCGGAGTATAGCATAGCATCCGATATCCATCTGCACAGATAGCGCTGGAACTGCACCATTCAGCGGTTATCGGTACGCTAACGCGGCGGTTATCTGTTGTGGGCTATAGAGCAGGTGTGCAGTGGATTAATGAATACCCCGGCATCCGTTCGGCAACGGGAACGAGGCAGAATAAGTGACAGTTATTTCGGTGGGGTTAATAAGTATTTGCCCGCTATGTTATTATCAACTTATGGGGGCTATTCTAATTATCAACGTGGCTGTCTTGCTCTTTGACACCTAATTTTCTGCTGAATAATTTCGCTCTCGCGACGTTTTTTCCAGATAAGCAGAACGGCAGTCATCGTCTTGTTTTATTTCAATGAATTACAACGCAATTGCATTCGTGTTAATATTATCGATGTTGCTATTGCTTACATTGATTTTACCCATGCTTTATGAGTGGCGCGGTATCATAGGCTGGAATCATACCCAGTAATATTTACGCTGTGGGGGTTTGCCCCGCAGAGAGCGGCTTTATCGGGCTGGGCGGATGACTAAAATTCAAAAATCAGCGCCGTTTCGCAAAGTTAATCGGGGGTTAGTATTAATCTGTGTTCATTCTTGGCCGAAAAACAAGTAATATCTCAGGCTATAACAGAGGCTGATTGCGTTACTCCCTTTTTTTGGAGATTTTTCCTTGATTAGCGTTCTTCTTGTTGATGACCACGAACTGGTGCGCGCAGGGATACGACGCATTCTTGAAGATATCAAAGGTATAAAAGTTGTCGGGGAGGCCCAGTGCGGTGAAGACGCCGTGAAATGGTGCCGTGGCAATGCTGTAGATATCGTTCTTATGGATATGAATATGCCGGGCATTGGCGGGCTGGAAGCTACGCGCAAGATTGTACGTTATGCGCCCGACGTTAAAGTCATCATGTTGACTATTCATACTGAAAATCCATTGCCTGCCAAGGTGATGCAGGCAGGTGCTGCAGGCTACCTGAGTAAGGGGGCGGCACCGCAGGATGTGGTTAACGCCATCCGGTCGGTGCAGGCAGGCCAGCGCTACATCGCATCGGACATTGCCCAGCAGATGGCATTGAGCCAACTGGAACCGCAGACGGAAACCCCGTTCAGTTGCCTGTCTGAACGTGAACTGCAGATTATGCTGATGATCACCAAAGGCAAAAAGGTTAATGAGATCTCGGAACAACTGAACCTCAGTCCTAAAACGGTGAACAGTTACCGTTATCGTATGTTCAGTAAACTGAATATCAGCGGTGACGTCGAATTGACACACTTGGCTATCCGACACGGATTGTTCAATGCGGAGACGTTGTTAAGCAGTGAGTGACCGTTTTGATGCCAAAGCTTTTTTAAGCACCGTAACCAGCCAGCCTGGCGTCTACCGTATGTATGACGCCACTGGTACGGTTATCTATGTCGGTAAAGCCAAAGATCTGAAAAAGCGCCTCGTCAGTTATTTCCGCCAGCAGGTGGGAAGCCGAAAAACCGAGGCGCTGGTTAAAAATATCGCACAAATAGATGTAACTGTTACGCACACCGAAACAGAAGCGCTATTACTGGAACATAACTACATAAAGTTATACCAGCCGCGATATAATGTTCTTTTGCGAGACGATAAATCTTATCCGCTGATCTTCCTTAGCGCAGACAGTCATCCGCGGTTGGCGGTTCATCGTGGCGCTAAACATGCCAAGGGTGAATATTTCGGCCCGTTTCCCAACTCTTATGCCGTGCGCGAGACATTAGCGCTGTTGCAGAAGCTCTTCCCGATACGGCAGTGCGAGAACAGCGTGTACCGCAACCGCTCGCGCCCTTGTTTGCAGTATCAGATCGGGCGTTGCCTGGGGCCTTGCGTCGCCGGATTGGTGAGTGAGGAAGAATATCAACAGCAGGTAGACTATGTGCGCCTGTTCCTGTCCGGCAAGGATCAGCAGGTGTTGCATCAGTTGATTGAGCGGATGGAAAACGCCAGTAAGGCTTTGAATTTCGAAGATGCAGCGCGTATCCGCGATCAAATCCAGGCGGTGCGGCGTGTGACGGAGCGCCAGTTCGTTTCGGGCAATAGCGACGATCTGGACGTGATAGGCGTGGCGTTTGACGCCGGTATGGCCTGCTTGCACGTGTTGTTTATCCGCCAAGGCAAAGTGTTGGGCAGTCGCAGCTACTTCCCGAAGGTGCCGGGCGGTACCGAGATGAGCGAAGTGGTACAGACGTTTGTCGGGCAGTTCTATTTACAGGGCAGCCAGGCTCGCACCCTGCCAGCGGAAATCCTGCTAGACTTCAATCTGCCTGAAAAAGACCTGTTGGCGGAGTCGCTGTCCGAGTTGGCTGGCCGCAAGATTCAAATCCAAAGTAAACCGCGTGGCGATCGTGCACGTTACCTTAAACTGGCGCGAACCAACGCCGCAACTGCTTTGACAACCAAGCTTTCGCAACAGTCGACGATTCATCAGCGGTTGGCAGAACTGACGAAGATCCTGAATCTTTCCGAGATTAACCGCATGGAATGCTTTGACATCAGCCACACGATGGGTGAGCAGACGGTCGCTTCCTGCGTGGTGTTCGACGGCAACGGACCGCTGCGTTCGGAATATCGGCGCTATAATATCACCGGCATTACGCCAGGGGATGACTATGCCGCCATGGCGCAAGTGCTGAAACGACGCTATGGTAAAGCTCTGGAAGAGAACAAAATCCCGGACGTTATTTTTATCGATGGCGGTAAGGGCCAGCTTGGTATGGCGATCGACGTGTTCAACTCGCTGAATGTCACCTGGGATAAAAACAAACCTTTGCTGATTGGTATCGCCAAAGGCGCCGATCGCAAAGCCGGCCTGGAAACATTGTTCTTTGTACCGGAAGGTGAGGGGATTTCTCTGCCTTCGGATTCGCCGGCGCTGCATGTGATCCAGCATATCCGCGATGATTCGCATAACCATGCGATCACCGGGCACCGGCAGAAAAGGGCAAAAGTTAGAAATACCAGCGCGTTGGAACTGATCGACGGCGTTGGGCCAAAACGGCGACAGGTGCTGTTGAAGTATATGGGTGGACTTCAACCATTATTGAACGCCAGCGTTGAGGAAATTGCAAAAGTGCCGGGTATTTCACAAGCATTGGCAGAAAAGATCTACAATGCATTGAAACACTGAGGGCAATGTAGCAACATACTCTTAATTCCCACTCCAGCCAGATAGTTACCGTAGCATTATGCAATTGAATATACCGACTTGGCTTACTCTGTTTCGCGTAGTTCTGATCCCATTCTTTGTTCTGGCATTTTACCTGCCGTTCACCTGGGCTCCGATGGTTTGCGCCGTCATCTTTGTATTTGCTGCCATAACCGACTGGTTTGATGGGTTCCTGGCTCGTCGCTGGAAGCAAACTACCCGTTTTGGGGCGTTCCTCGACCCGGTAGCGGACAAAGTGATGGTGGCGGTGGCGCTGGTGCTGGTAGCCGAGCACTATCATACCTGGTGGATCACCCTGCCTGCGGCGACCATGATTGCCCGTGAAATTATCATCTCATCGCTGCGTGAGTGGATGGCGGAGATCGGTAAACGCAGCAGTGTGGCGGTATCGTGGATTGGCAAAGTTAAAACCATGGCGCAAATGATGTCGCTGGTGGGGCTGCTGTGGCGCCCGGAACGTACCGTTGAGTATGTGTCCTTCGGCCTGTTGTACATCGCGGCAGTGCTGACTTTCTGGTCAATGTTCCAATATTTGAACGCGGCCCGGAAAGATTTGCTTGAACCCTGATCAAAGCGCTGCAAAAATCGTCAAACAAACGTAATGAGACAACAATTTTATTGACTCATTACGTCAGGTAAGTAGAATGCATCGCATCAGACGGCAGCAGTGAATCGCCGAAAGATAGCAAAAAAATCAGTAGGTTCTGATTGATGCGGGAATAGCTCAGTTGGTAGAGCACGACCTTGCCAAGGTCGGGGTCGCGAGTTCGAGTCTCGTTTCCCGCTCCAAATTAAACAAAGCTGGTGTTTCACGAGCTTTGGCCTGAAGAAGGCAGCAGAATTAAGGCGCGTTAACAAAGCGGTTATGTAGCGGATTGCAAATCCGTCTAGTCCGGTTCGACTCCGGAACGCGCCTCCAATTTTCCCGAGCCCGGGTGGTGAAATCGGTAGACACAAGGGATTTAAAATCCCTCGGCTTATGGCTGTGCGGGTTCAAGTCCCGCCCCGGGTACCAGGGAAAATAATTCCAGAATAATCAAAGCAATATGCAGTAATGTCGTGACCGCCGGAAGGCGGTTTTTTTGTGCCTGAAAAACGCCAAGTGGCGATGAAATGGCGATGGGTTGGCGGTAAAGATATTGAGCCCGCATTGTGCGGGCTCTTTGTTATAGCGACAGGTTGAGCTGATCACGCCCATAGTGGGACGTGGGGAAGGCGTCTTGCGGGATAAAGTCGGGCGGCAATTCTTCGCGCGGGCCGCGCTTTGTTACCAGCCTTTCAACGCTGTTTAGCGTCGTGAACGTGATGCTGCATTCGAAATTCTGACACTGATGATATTGGCGTATCGTCATTTCACTGAGACGGCGACTGGTGCGGGTACGGGCCATAGCACCGCAGATCGGGCAAACAAACATGATGGCCTCCCATGGCGGGAGTTGAACTCCCCGTTATTATGGCTGTCACTTCTCACTTTCCGCAATCCATTCAGGTATTTTAGCCTCCAGCTCCAGTCGCGTGGTAAAGCCGTTCCTGTCGATCGAATGGCTCGCCCTGGCGATTATCCAATCCTGATTATCAATATCCGTTTTAAATCCCGATACCGTGCCATGCTGCTCAGGGTATAAATCGGCGCGGCCGTAGGCCAGGGTAAGGGTAAATTCAGCGGCTCCGCGCTTCAGCTGCTGCCATTTTGCAGCCGCGGCTCGTTTGGCGGCCGTTTCGTTATTGTAAGTTTTGCGCAGGACATAGACGTTACCGTCGGCCCCCTCGATGTAATCACCCTCGCGGCTGCTGCTGCGCTGCACTTTCTTTTTCGCCGGCTTGCGGGCCTTCACCGTGACCTTTTTCTTTTTCCCGAATTCCAGATCGAGCCAGTACGCGCGCACGCCGGTATAGGCATCACGATCGGCAATTCGGAAGGTGTGACGATCGCCGCTGCTGCGGGTGATGGCGAAGGAGGGGAGCGCCTTGCCGTTGGCGCTGACGCCGCCGCCGGGCAGGATAAACAGTAGGCTGCCATTTTTCACCGTGGCAATGGCGCCCAGCATTTCGGCCATGCGCGTCAGAAAGGACATATCGCTTTCTTGCGTCTGGTCGGCGTGGTCGATCTCCACTTCCATGAGCTGCTGCGAGATGATGGCCTTCAGGTTGTAGCGACGGGCGATCGCTGACACCACCCGCTCTACGGTGACGTCATGCCAGGACACTTCGCGCTTGACGTTGAACTCGTCGCGAAAATCGGCGCTGCGCGCGGTGATCGTCAGCGTATCAGGTGGCCCGGCGTGCGCCACTTCATCGACGATAAAAATGCCTTTGTAAACCAGCGCTTCACCGTGCCAGCCCATTGACGCGGCCACCTCGGCGCCACGCGGAGGCAGCTGCAGCTGGCCGTCAGTATCGTCCACCGTGATCGTCAGCTCGTCGGCCTCAAAGCCGCGGTTGTCGGTCATCTCCAGCGACAAGACGCGTTCATCCAGCGCGGTTAACTCTTTGCCGCCAAGCAGGACGCTGAATGCAGGCACGCGCGACAGCTCCGTCTGGTAATCGTTGAACGTGCTGGCGCCGCTATCCAGCAGTGATTTGGCCTTGTCGATCGCGTCAGTAGTCAGTGCCATGGCTCCCCCTTTGGCACTGATGGTTTCATGCGCGCGCGACAGGTAAAACCGTGCGTTGTTGTCGCCGGCGGATGACAACCAGCGCCGCGTGTTGCGCCGGCGTTTTTCGGCGAATATCACCACGAACTCACAAGCATGATGGCGGTACAGTATGACCGACAATTTCTTCCATGGTGCGCGCGTCAAGGAAAACACCGACCTGCAGACCGCGATCAATGACGTTGACTCAACGGTCATTGGTCTGGTCGCGGTGGCGGATGATGCTGACGCAACCACCTTCCCGTTAGACACGCCGGTACTGATCACACGGGTAATCAGCGTACTCGGCAAGGCCGGTAAAACCGGTTCGCTCTATAAATCCCTGAAGGCCATTTCCGACCAGGTCAGCACCCGAGTGATTGTGGTGCGCGTGGCGGCGGCCGGCACTGAAGAGGGGGCGAAAACGCAGTCGCAGCTGATTATCGGCGGCTCCCAGGCGGACGGCAGCTATACCGGTATGTTCGCGCTTTTGACCGCCGAGCAGAAAGTCGGATATCGGCCGCGTATTATCGGCGTGCCGATGTATGACACGCAGGAAGTGACCGCACAACTGCGGGTGATTGCCAAGCAGTTGCGGGCATTTTCTTACAGCTATTGCGACGGCTGCGAGACGATCGCCGAAGCAAAAGCCTATCGCAAGCAGTTTGCCGAGCGTGAGGGCATGCTGATCTGGCCGAATTTCATCGCCTATAACCCGGAGAGTGGCAAGAACGAAGAGTTCCCGGCGGTGGCTTACGCGCTGGGGCTCCGGGCGAAGATCGACAACGAGCAGGGATGGCATAAGTCGCTGTCGAACGTGGCTGTTAGCAACGTGCTCGGCATCACCAAAGACGTTTTTTGGGCGCTGCAGGCGGAGGACTCCGACGCCAACGAGCTGAACGCCAATGAAGTCACCACGCTGATTAAGCGAGACGGCTACCGCTTCTGGGGCAACCGCACCACGGACAAAAACGAGTACATCTTCGAGGTGTACACCCGTACCGCGCAGATCCTGGCGGATACCATCGCGGAGGCGCAATTTACCACGGTAGACAGCCCGCTTACGCCGGCAAACGTCAAGGATGTGGTCAGCGGTATCAATGCCAAGCTGCAGGGGCTGGTCACCGCCGGCCGGTTGATTGGCGCCGCGTGCTGGTTCGATATCGTCGATAACCCGACAACCCGCATTCGGCAGGGCAAAGTTGTGGTGCGTTACAACTACAGCCCGGTGCCGCCACTCGAAGATCTGACCATGATCCAGACCTTCACCGATCAATACTACGAAGCGGCTTTCGCGTCGCTGGGAGGGGCATAAGTGGCTATCCCTAAAAAGCTCCGGCTGTTCACGCTGTATGTGGACGGTACCAACCACATCGGCAAGATCCCCAGCGTCACCTTGCCAAAGGTCACCCGCAAGACGGAGGACTATCAGGGCGGCGGCATGCAAGGCGCCGTAGCGGTAGACCTCGGCCTTGACGGAGGCGCGCTCGATGCGTCGATGGTGGTCGGCGGCGTCGTTGAAGAGCTGATCCTCAAGTACGGCGGCGATATTGACGAAATGCGCCTGCGTTTCGTCGGTGAAATCTACAGCGGCGGCACCAGTTCGCTGATGGAGGTGGAGATGCGCGGTCGCATCACCGAAATCGATCCGGGTGAGGCCAAGCAGGGCGATGATACCAACCACACCTACGCCATCAAGAACACCTACTACAAGCTGTCGGTGGATGATAAGGCGTTGCTGGAAATCGATCTGCTGAACTTCATCTACAAGCGCGACGGGAAAAACTTGTACCCCGATCGCATCGTGTCAGCCCTCGGCCTCGGCGGCTGATCGGCAACCCTAAACCCACTTTAAAGGCGGCACGCGTGGCCGCCTGGAGAACATGCACATGTCCGTAACACTCACCACGCCGATTAAACGCGGCAACAGCGAGATCACCACTGTCACCATCACCGACACCATCAAGCAAGCCGGTTCACTGCGTGGCCTGCGTCTGGTCGACGTGCTCAACTTTGACTATGACTCTGTTTCAACGCTGCTAACGCGCGTCACTGCGCCGGCACTGACCGCCACCGAAATCGCCACGCTGGATACCGGTGACTTTGTGGCGTTCATTGAAGAGATGACGCCTTTTTTGACCAAAGCGGCGCCGTCCGTACCGAACGTGGCGGAGACGGGGAACAAGTAAGGGAACCGCTGTTTGTCAGCGTTGACGATCTCATCGCTGACATTGCTGTAGTTTTTCACTGGCCGCCCTCCGAGATGTACGGCATGGAGCTGCGCGAGCTGATGGCATGGCGCCAGCGCGCCGCCATCCGCAGCGGCAACCATGACGATAACGAGGACGACCATGGATCTTAATATTCGCGTTGCGTTCAACGCGATCGACAAACTCACCCGCCCGGTTAAAGCCGCTAGCAAAGCTGTTAGCGGCCTTTCTGATTCCCTCAAGAAAACACAAGGTGCCGCAAAAAATCTGGACAAGCAGGCCGCCAGCTTTGACCGTTTGCGCTCGCAGGCCAACGACACGGCGCAGAAACTCAAAACCACGCAGCGGGCCTTTGACGGGCTTAACCAGAAGCAGCGCGAAGGTGGCCAGCTTACTGAATCCCAGGCCGCGCACCTGGAAAACCTGCGCGGCAAACTCACCCGACTGACGCAAACCTACAACCAGCAGACGGCCAAGCTACGAGAGACGGCCCAGGCGGTGCGGCAGCACGGCGTCAACCTGTCAGCCGGCAGCGGTGCGGTACAAAGCGCCATCCGGCGGACTGAGCAATACAACCGCCAACTGGAACGGGAGCGCCGTCAGTTGGCGGCTGTTACACAAGCGCAGGCAAAGTACACGCGCGCCAAAGACAGCGCCGGCAAGTTGCGCAGCGCGGGCATGGGGATGGCGGTTGGCGCCGCTGCAGGCGGATACGCTGGCGGCCGGTTTCTGTCGCCGGCGTTGAGCTTCGATAAGGAAATGTCCAGGGTTCAGGCGCTGACACGAATCGATAAAAAGTCCGATGACTTTACCGCGTTGCGTGAGCAGGCAAAAAAGCTTGGCGCAGAAACGGCCTTTACGACCACTGATGCTGCGCGGGGGCAGTCATTCCTTGCAATGGCCGGCTTTACGCCTGCATCAATTCGCGCAGCCTTGCCCGGTGTGCTTGATATGGCACTGGCGGGCGACGTGGATCTTGGTGAAACCGCTGATATCGGTACGAATATTCTTTCTCAGTTTGCCCTTGATGCCTCTCAGATGGATCGCGTCAGTGACGTTCTGACGGGGGCATTCACTCGCACGAACACCAACCTTCGCGAACTCGGCGAAACCATGAAGTATACGGGGCCAGTCGCACAGGCGCTGGGTCTCACCCTTGAAGAGACTGCGACCCTCACTGGCGCGCTGGCTCGCATGGGAATCAAAGGCGGGGATGCGGGTACAGCGCTGCGTCGTAGCCTTTCCCGCCTGGCGTCACCGCCGAAAGCTGCGCAAAAAGCCTTGGAAGAACTCGGTGTTGAAGTCACTGACGCTACGGGTGAAATGAGAAAACCCTTCGATCTGTTGCTGGATATGCAACAGAAGCTGTCTAAATTCAAGGCCCCTAAGCAGATTGGATTTTTGAAATCCATTGCAGGTGAAGAGGGTTTCGTCGGGCTTCAGGCTATCGTTAACGGTGCCGGCGATGGGTATCTTCGAGATCTTTACGATGGGATTTCGAAGGCCCATGAGAACGGGGAAGCCCGTAGCACAGCAAAAAAAATGATGGATAACCTAACAGGCGATCTCATGGAGCTTGATAGCGCATGGGAAGGTTTCCGTATTGCTGTAAATGATACGGTGGATGGAACTTTCAGGCGGTTGACTCGGCCTCTCAGCGGCATTGTTAACAATATGATGTTGTGGGTTGACAAAAATCCTGAATTGGCAAAATCGATAGTGCTCGTTGCTGGCAGCGCTCTGGCGCTGACTGTTGCACTCGGTGGCGTGTCACTTGCCATGGGCTTACTTGTTGGGCCGCTGGCTAAACTGCGTCTTGGCTTCACACTGCTGACGGGCGGGCGCGGTCTGACGGGAACCGTTAGCGCACTGCGGGGCTTCGTTGGCGCCGGCGGCAACGCCATGGCGAGGGTCAGCGGCTGGTCGCGTGTGCTGACTTCGCTCTCTGGTGGTTTCCGTGGGCTGCTTGGCTCGCTGGCGCCGCTGCGCAGCATGCTGATGGGCGTATTTATGGCGCCGTCGGCAGCGCTGGGTTCATTGGTGCGTAGTGTGATGGGGTTGGCGTTGCGGCTGACGGGCCTGTCAACGCTATGGGGCATTCTCACCGGTGCTATTTCAGCGCTGGGGGCGGCACTGTCGTTCCTACTGAGTCCGATCGGGTTGATTGGCGCAGCCTTTGTCGCGGTCGGTGTACTGATTTGGAAATATTGGGAGCCGATCAAGGCGTTCTTTGTCGGCTTTGGTGCTGGCGTCATGGCGGCGCTGGCTCCGCTGCGTGATGCATTTGCCCGTATCGCGCCGATCTTTGGCGTGATTGGCGATGCCCTAGGCCGCGTGTGGGACTGGTTCACCAAGCTGCTGACGCCGATGCAGACCAGCAAAGACACGCTGGACAAATGCGCCAGCGCCGGCGAGACGTTCGGACGAGTGTTCGGCACCACGCTGCAGGTGCTGCTGTATCCGCTGTCAAAACTGATGGATGGTGTGGGCTGGCTGCTGGAGAAAATGGGCCTCATCCCGGATGGCATCGAGCAGGCCAGGCGCAAGGCCGAAGAGCTGCGCAATCAGCCCGCGATGTGGGAATGGGATCCGCAACAGAAAAAAATGGTGAAGAAAGGGTGGAGCTGGGCCGGCCCCGGTCTGCCTACTGGCCCGGCAACTGCTGATCCGAAGCTGGGCGGCTCGCCACCCCCGGCAATGACTGGCGACACGGGCACGCTACGCCGCCTGAACGAGATCGCCGACAATACCAAGGCGACCGCCGACAATACCAACGCCACCAAACGTATCGGGCCGGGGGATATTGTCTTCAAAAATCTGCCGCGCGCGCTGGCACTGCGTGGGGCGTACCAGGAAGCGCGGGTGATGCCGCAACCGGTGCCGCGTGTGGCGGCCGCTGCCGGTGGTGGGGTGCTCTCGGTGCCGTCGGCGTCACAGCCGGCCGAGATGGCGCCCGTTTCCGCGCCTGGTGGCGGTGGCCCCATCTTCCAGTTGGTCTTTAACGACGTCGGCCAACGTTCGGATCAGGAGCTGGAACGGATGGTGCGCAGCGCAGTGCGCGATGCGATGGCCAGCACAGTCAGGGGTAACCGCGGGTCATTCCGCGATCGAGATTAACGGGAGTCAACATTATGATGATGGTATTCGGGATGTTCGTTTTTACGCTGCGCACGGCGCCTTATCAGCAGCTGCGCCATTCGCAGGAGTGGCGCCACGTCAAGAACGATCGCATCAACCAGTCTGCGGGCTGGCAATATATCGGGGCAGGGGATGACAGTATCACGCTTGACGGTGTGCTCTACCCGGAGATCACCGGCGGCAATCTGTCTCTGTCGAGTCTTGAGACAATCGGCTTTACCGGCCGGCCCTGGCCGCTGATTGAGGGGGACGGGCGAATTTACGGCATGTATGTAATGACGCGGTTAGAGCGGGGGAAATCGGAATTTGACCGCTACGGCAACCCGAAAAAAATCGAGTTTTCCATCAGCCTGAGCCGTGTCGACAGCGATTTTCGCGAGAAGCTGCAAACGACCTCGGCGAGTGACATGCTCGGTGAACTGCGTACCAGCGCCAGCCGGGCGATCAGCTCGGTGACAAAATCAGTAAACGGTCTGTTTGGTTGAGGCATGGCGCGATCTGACTATACTCGATACCGGCAGATATAGATGGCACAGGCTGTACTGCAGGAGAAGAAAAGCCCCGATTGGGGCTTATATTATTCTGGTAGCTTTGGCCAGTTGATATCAGCCCCTTCCTTTGTCTCAATGCGGCTGAGAGCTACACGATAGTGCTTCCATTCTATCAACTTCTTTTTTTCCTGCTCAGTAGCAACATTGAGATCGACCGCATCCTGAAGTGGGCTGATGCGGCGCGCGATATTTGACACAAAAACTTGCGATATTTGACCCGCGCTTTTTGTTTCATGATGTGCAATAAAATTACTGTGTAAGTGCGACATCCGGGGGGGATGGGGGGGCCGCACACAAGATGGACAAGAAACTATTTGGCAAGCGGCGTTTTTAAGCAGTTGGTCAAACCTATAAATTGCGGACTTGGACTTGCAAGAAGCGACGATATCTTTTTCGGCGGGCACACCGATGCGCTCCCTTGGCCTAACGACAGCCTTGTCGGCCAACTCCTTCGATATATGGTATCTGTATTGCCCCACAGGCCCGGAGCGATAGATTATTTCATCTTGCACCATATACTTCAGTAGTTCGCCGATCCTCCCGCTATCCAACGTGGTGGCAGCACACAGACCACCATATGAAATACCGTCACAATTCTCGATTAATGCATATAGTTCTTTCGCTGATTTATCCATGAAAGCCTCCTCCTGAGACTTCATGTTACTCAGGCTTAAGCGGCCATTCAATATCAGGAACAACTGAGATATCGATGCGATTGAGCATTACACGATAACGCTTCCAGTCATTCAGAAGAACCTTCTCACTGTCTGTTGCAATACCGAGCTCCACGGCATCCTGAAGTGGGGCAATGGCCTTCGTTGCCATTGTCATCAACGTGCTCAACTTGCGCTGCGCCATTTCAATGAGCTGCGCCTTCGCTGGCGGCGGAGCATCTTCCCAGCAAGGCATTCCGGCATCATCTGCCCCACGTACCTTACCTTCTGGCGGATTGGCAATGAATGCCGCATAAATCTCATCGCTCACCGGCCGAGCATCTTTCGGCCAGGAACCCGCCTTGACGTAGTCCTTTTTCAGAATGCCCGCGACAAAGACGAGCTCAGACGGTGAGAAGTAAAAATTTGCTTCAGTGCTTTCTAATTGTGGCCCCATATCTTCGGGAAGCTGTAGCGATGTAATGGGTGCTGCTTCCTCGCCGAGAGCATTGTCCAATTTGTTGATGTGTGCCACTCGTTACCTCCCAATAGCAAAAATAATTGTACGCATAGGTAGCCACCAAGAACTTTCTCCCGCCGGCTTATTCATTTGCACGCGACAGATTTCCTGATTCCAACCATAAACCACAGCAACAGCATCATTATTAATACCATCCCCTTGGGCTTGCGCCCCAACATTCACCGTACAACATTGATTCGGGAAGCGCATGGGGAAACCCACGGAATCAATCTGTTCGTCTTCTTTCCTCCAGGGGCCAACAGTCCACTGATAGATAAAACCGGTGTTTTCGTCTTTCCACCACCCGCGCTCGCCATCCGTCCACCAGTGCGTGCGGTTACCGAAAGCCCCCCAGTCAACACGGCCATTTACTTGCTCAATGATTGCATCCCACAGCCATTTATTGCCCCAGCGGCTACCCATGATATTGCCATCCGTTGCCAGTGTTGCACTGCCAGCTTTGATACCGCCCGGAGCATAAAGCATGAGGTCGTTGGGGTTGAACTGCCAGACCGCATCCTTATTATTGTCACCTCGCGCATGAATGCACGGGCGTGCAAAGCTGCCGCTGCCATCCAGCTGATAGCCAAAGCTCACTGCCGTCGGGTAACCTTGACCTTGCCGGGTAGAGACACCTTTAACTATCGGCACATAAAGACCGCCGGCTGTAACTGGCCATTGCCAATTTGGCTGATATAACGGGGCCTTGCTGTTCAGCTGGCCTGAAAAATCTCCCGCCCCCTCTGGCATACCTGTGGGTACGGTATGATACTGAGCTGTCATTGACGCTGCAGATATCCAGCTACTCGACGACACCGGGCCGCTAAGATTTCCACCCGCCGGCCCTATCAGTTGCTGCCAGCCGGCGCCGTTACCATTAACGTTGGTAGCGACATAAACCTTGCTACTATGGCTGATGAACAGATAGTGCAGGAATTGGCCTTCGCCCCGCGCAGTGCTGAGAGCCGTTTTATTCGTCGTGCAAAGTAGCGTCCCCCATTTCTCCGGCGTCCAGCTGCAATTTTCAACGCTCCAAACTCCCGGGCTTGTCGGTGGATTGCTCCCAGATAACACTCTGGCAACTCCCATCCGCGCGGCAAAATTGTTACGAACATCAGCAGCGCCGATTTCTGAAGGGGTTGGCTTGAATGCAGTGGTATAGAGCCTGGCCCACGTCACGCCTTTCGCCTGAGTCGTGGACCGCCCAACCCAAGCGCTCAGGTCGACACCAACCATCACGTACCCCGATGTCGGCACGCCATCGATAGGCAGCCTCACACCGCCGTAAGCGTTATTACCCGGACGGTTGGCGCTGGTCGCATTGACGCGGAAAAATTCAACGATATTACCGTAGGTGTCACCTTTGTGTTGAGGGCCTACGCCTAGGCCGGCAGTACCGATTTCCATCAGATTGCCGCTGTCAGTACCGACATTGCGCGTGGCCGCTGTTCCCAACGCCAGATTTTTACGCGCCGCAGCCTTATCCTTCAGGTCAGAAAGGTTACCCGCTTTCTTGACACTGGCGTTGTTGACGTCTTTTATCGCTTTGGGAGTGGCGGCTTTTGTCTCATCACTGCTTGTTGTCGCGCTGCTCAGCTGTACAAAACCTTTGGCAGTCGTGCTGGCGTCAGGGTGGTTGCGGGTTTTCTCATGCTCTTTGATGGCATCTTCAACAAAATCGCGTGTCGCTAACACTGTATCGCCGCCGGCAATGATCTGGATGGCTTCGGTATTACTGACGATCAGAACCATGCGGAGCGTTTGCGTTCGGCCGCTGCCTTCATTGAGTTGTGGCTTATAGCTTTCCGCCATGTTACTCACGGCGATAAATGTGCCGTTTTCGTCATAAAGCCCCATTTCTCTCAGCCAGAAACCGCCGACATTGGCCGGGATAATAAGCTCGGCAATGATATGATTATCAATAGTCCTATCAACGGTTAGTGTATTGAGCGTGGCGCGGTACTTCTCGTTGACCAACTTGGTTTGTTCCGGGTTCGGCGTCGGCAACATGCCATTACCGTCACCGACAGCCATATGGGTAATTTTCAGTTGTTTGCCGCCAGCGGAAGCCGCAGCAATCTTTGCGGCCCCGGCGGTAGTCACTATCGCCTTATATTTGCTCATGTTGATTCCTTATCCGGGGTAAACTGTGGTGACGTCGCCGTCGAGGGTGGTAGCTCCGATAAAAAGGGTTCCAGGTATATTCTGGATTAATGTCATTCCTATCAGATGGCGGCTGACTGGCTTGGCATCGTTTATGACACGCTCAAGTTCAAGATACATTTCCTCGGTAATGCCTTGGTCAAGCACGCCGATGACAAGGCGAAATGTTCCTGGGGGATCGCCTGAATCCCACCACTCGCGAACTTCAATCAAATATCCAAGCGGTTCAACGACGCGACGAAGGGCGCCGATTGTCCCTTTGTGGCAATGCACAAAATATGCGTCTGCAATGACCTTGCGCTTGGTGGCTTCGGGCCAGTTCTTATCCCAGCGATCGACGGACAGCGCCCACGCGAGATAAGGCAGCAAATCTACCGGGCAGTCGGTGGGCGTCCAGAGGGTGCGGAGCGCCACGGTGATCGCAGACAGCCGCGCGGTGGCTGTTTCGGTGTGGCGCATCCATGTACTTGCCGAGTGCGGGAGCAGGGTGTTACTCATCCGTACCGCCTTTTTCTACCGAGTAGCCGATGTTACGCGCCGCCTGCGTGTCAGATATTTGCAGGTCAGCCGCCGGCGAACGCAGCACCACACGTTGTACCCCTTGTACATGCAGCGAGGCGGAAATAGCTGAACGGGCAACATCACGCCCGATCTTCTTGTTATTATTTGACAAGAAGGCCCGCAGTGACGCCATGGCGGCGTTTATGATGGGTTCTGACTCCGGCCCTGGGTACAGGAACAGCTCGGCATCAATTGAATAATCGATGATATCCGCACTTCGAACCGTCACGCGGTCGCCCAGCGGCCGTACCTCTTCATCATTGACGGCGGCCGTCACGGCGGCCAGCAGCTCGGGCGAGGCGGTGCCGTCTCCGTCGGTCGATAGAATGGCGAGCACCACCTCCGCCGGCGCCGGACTGGTTGCTCTGGCGTCGGCAACTTTGCCGCTGGCGCTACGGGCATAATACTCATACGCCGCCGACGGGCCGGCGACGCTCATGCCCTCGAAAGCGGATTGCGCGCGAAGGCGCAGGGCTTCGTCACTTTCCATCACCGCGTTGGATGTGTCCGTTTCCGGGGTGATCGTCAGGCGCTTGGTGTCGAGGTTGGCGGCCAGGTTGTCCAGGTCTGCGCCTTCTGCGTGGCTCAGCATGCAGGCGGCGGCTCCTTCGTTGATACGCTGGCGCAACAGCAATTCGCGGTAGGCTATCGCTTGGGCGATCACGTTGAGCGGCTCGGACTCCAGCGACAGGGAGGCGGCGACCGATGCCTGCTGATCGGCAGGGAAGGCAGCGAGCATCACTGCCTTGACGTCAACGAGGATCGTCTCGAAGTCGAGCGGCTCGATGATCTGCGGCGATGGCAACTGCGACAGGTCAATCGTTGGCATCGTTGTTGCTCCTTAGCGTGACCGTGCCGGTGCTCTTTTCCATGTTCTCCGTCAGCAGGCCGGACATTTCTGCGGTGACGGCACCTGTCGGCGAATAGGTGACGTTAATAGTGTCCAGCGCTAAGCGTGGCTCCCAGGCTGCCAGTGCGATAACCACCGCGCTCATCAGTTGCAGGCGGGTGACATCGTTCTGCGGGTTGTCGAGCAGGTCTGGCACCAGTGAGCCGTAATTGCGGCGCATGACTCGTGAACCGATGGGCGTCAGCAGAATGTCATTCGCAGACTGCCAGACGTGATCTGCGTCTGTCAGCGTGCCGGTGCCGGCGGCATTCATACCGCGATATTTCTCGCTCATCGGGTGCCCTCCGTCCAATCGCCGCCGCGCTCAATGGCGCCATGACCATGATCGTCGACCTGTACACCGTTGGAGGTGAAAGCACCGCCGCTATGGCTGAAGGTTCCGCGCATCTCACCGCCTTCGGTGACGTCAAACTTTTTGGTTTTCAGCAGCTCAGTGCATTCGACGACAGGAGAGTCGAGGATGATTTTCACCTCGGCCGTGACCTTGGCCGTCTTGATGCCGCTAACCTCCAGCGCACCCACGGCCGCGTCATAACGGAACCGGGTGCCGTCCGGGGCAGTGATCACCATTTCTTTGCTGGAACTGCCGGGGGCAGGGTGATCGTTGCTGTACAGGCTGCCGCCGATAATCGCCGTTTCCGGGTTGCCGCCGATACAGACCAGCCAGACCTGCTCACCGAGTGACGGCGGCATCCAGATGCTGAATGCGCCGGCGCGCTGTGCGTTCCAGCGCAGCCAGGCGGTATCCAGTTCGCCAGTGGAAACGCGTACGCGCCATGCGTCCTCGTCGATCTCAGTGACCACGCCAACGCGGATCAGGTTTTCCAGCAGGCGAATGAGTTCGGCCGCGTCCACTATTTCACCCCCAGTGAGTCAATGACCGAACGGGCGATCGCCATGCGGTCGGCTTTGGTGATCCCCAGCACCTCGCGGCGTGGGTAGGACGCCATCGCGCCGGATTTGTTCACCCGCTCGCGCAGGCCGTACTGGTGCGTGCGCGCAATACGGGCCGCAACGCCGGTAAAACCGACGGTGGCGCCGCCGGAATCGGCGCGCACCTTCAGAAATCGCGCTGTGCGCAACCGGCGAAACATCGGATCTGCCTTGGTTAAATTGCGTTTAACATCTGTAAAATTGATGTTGAGATAACGTTCGATATCTTCAACAAAGAACGATCGGACGGCGCCGCGATCCTTATCAAAACCGGTGACTTTTCTTCCTCGTGTCCCTTTGTGGTAATGCCAGTTCTTGAGGTTTCTGGTTTCTCCCTGCCAAATAAAGCTGATCCCAGCCTGAAGGTTCTGCACACGTCGGCGGCGCTTCTCGAATTTCGAGCCGTCCGGGTTTTCCTGGCGGGCAATGCGTCGCGACTGGTTCTGGCGCAGCATGCGGCCGACCTCACGCGCGGTGCGTATACGGCCTGCTGGGGACATGCCGCCGAGAATGTCGACGAACACCTGATCCAACTGGTGAAACACTGTAGTATCGTTTGTCATTGCACCAGCTCCCCGCCTCTCTCAGGATCGAACACGATTTGCCAGTCGCCGCCGTTGATGCGGGGCTTATCTTCTGCCAGGTGCTGCGCGACAGGCTTGTCGTTCTCGATAGTCACCATCACGCGTTCCCACACAGGCACCTTCAGCAGAATGTCGGCGCTGTCGTCGCTCACGATATCGGCGTCAAACTCTATCTTTTTATTGTTGTCCGGGTTCAGCAGCAGGTCGGGCTGGCTCTCCCAAATCCACGCCAGCAGCGGCAGCATGAGGTCATCCAACTGGCCGGGAAAGTCCATTGCCAGCACCTGGATCGGATACACGTACATGAACGAGCTTTCGCCGGTGGCCTGGATCTCGATATGGCCTTTTTCCACCCACACCGTGAACAGCTCAGGATTGGCCTTGCACCAAGTGTTGGCCGCGATCAGCGCGTCGCGCAGCAGTTCTGCTTTCTTCACTTCATCCCCCTGGCGATACGCCTTAGTTCAAGTTCTCGTATGGCCGCCTTGTCGGTGTTGCAGGTATCCAGCGCATCCAGCAGCCGATCCGCCCAAGGCACCAGACTGCCGTAAGTCATCGGTGACGGTGCTGCAGGAACATCAGTGTTTGCCGTCAGGCTGGCCGGCAAAGGCTCCTGAATAATCTGCGGCGCGGACTTCTGCGGCGCGTTTTTGCAGGCTGTCAGCGACAGCAGCAGGCACAGGAGTAACGGCGCACGTTTCGCCGGCCAGTGCAGTCTTGATGGTTTCACGTCGTTGCTCTCCATTGGTGCCGCGCTTCTCGCTCAGCTTCTTCATTTCGGCCTCAATCTCGCTGACGTCGGCACGCAGGGCTCGCACTTCGGTCAGCACATCCCCGGTTTGCTCGACGGCGCGCTCGGCAATATCGCGACGCTGTTCGGCCAGTTCCCGCTGATGTTTCTGCCATCCCATCCCGGCCAGCGTCGCCAGAAACAGCAGGATCAGTACCGCGGCCGCTTTCATTCAGCGCCCCTGAGCGCCGGGTCAGACAGGCACCAGGCTTTAAACTCTTCCCGACGGTTAACCAGTCCCTGCAGGCGCTTGCCGCCGGAGTTCACAAAGTCGGTTAGGCGCTGACACACGCCGGGCCAGTTGCCCGCTTGCGCGTATTTCCATAGCGTGGTGCGCTGCTTTTTGCCCTGGCGATCGGTGAACCAACTGATCCCGGTGCAACCCACGTTGAAACTGACGTCGGTCAGCGCTTCAAAAACGAATTGCGGGGCGGCGGCGCCGTTAAAGTTGCTGTTAATGCACTTTTCCGCGCGTACCAGGTCGTTTACCCAACGCTCGGCGATCTCCGTTTCCGAGTACTGCCGATCTTTGACGTGGGTCGTTGAGCCCATGCCGATGGTCAGCACTCCGGCGGGGCAGTAGTAGGGCGTCTTGCGGCAGTCCTCGTACTTCGCCATTTTTAATTGTGCCGCCTGGCTGGTGCGCACCTTCTCGGGCCACAGGGCACCGGCCAGCGCCAAAATGGCGGCCACGCTGCAGGCGATAACGCTTTTTCTTCTCACCGGTGGCCCCCTTTCAGCTCGCTGATAAGCGCCTTCACATCCTGCCGGTTCTCGGCATCGCTGCGCACTGCGTCAACCAGCTGCGCCAGCAGGGCGTTGGTGGTCGCCTGGCTGCGCGCAATCCGGCGGCGGTGGATTTCACCCAGCGCCGCGGCGATAAGGCCGATCAACAGCCCGCCGGTCGCCAGCCATTCGCGCTGCGTCATCATGCCGATGCCCATCAGCACGGTGGAATAGGAGTAGATCACCCAGCTCCAGAGGCGGTCGATTACGTCCATAGCTGCACCGTCTCCTGGTGGGTTGAACGTTCGATCTCCGGCAGCTCGACCACTTGGCCGGCGGTCAAAAATATCTGTTCGGCGACCCCCGGATTGGCGGCCAACACGATTTCGGTCACGCCTTGCGTGGTGCCGTAGTGTCGCTGGCACACCAGATCCAGCGTGTCGCCCTGCATTGCTTGCACCTTCACTAAAATGCCTCCGCAAAATTGCGTACTTCGTCGCGAATATCGGCGATGGCCCATCTGGCATCCCGCCACAGATCTGCCGCCTGCAGCGCCAACCCTGCGGCGCGTTTCTCGCCTGCGTCGCCGGTGGTGTCGACGTCGCGATAGTTTTCGATCAGCAGCGCGCGGGTGATGCTGAATATCGCGCGACGGTAGCGGTGGATCTTCACGCTCACGTCGTTGATTTGACGGGCTGGCACGGTCTCCAGCGACGCGAAGCCGGCTTTCAGTTGGCTCTCTTGCCAGCCTGTCAGCTGGTCGATCACATGGCCTGTCGCCTCAATCGCGGCCTGTTTTAATCGGGTGGTGGTCACCGCGCCGGTGATGCGCATCTCAAGGCGCACGTCTTTGAGCGCAACCGCGGGCCAGAAGGGGCCAGCAGTGATGGTCTCGCCACCATCGTCGGTATCTGGCACATCGTCAGCGGCGGGGGTGACGGTACGCCCGGCAACAAGGCTCATAGCCAAATCTCCTCAAAAGGTGGCGGTGAGCGGACGGGGAAAAGAACACGCTAAGCGCTGCAGATCTCCGCCCGCGCCGCCAGCGCACGGGGCGCAAGTTGTTTTATTCGGTGGTGTCCTGTTTGGCTTTCTTGACCTGGCGTGCCAGGCTCTCGATCGCTTTCTTGACGCCGGCGTTGGCGTCCAGTTTCAGCGCCTGGCGCAGCAGTTCCAGCGCCGTCGCCCGGGCGGCATCATCGCCACCGCGCAACGCAAAGCCGCGCGCCTTGAACAGCTTGGCGAGCACTACGTCAGGCATATCCTTGCCATCGACGATTTGCGCGAGCTCGTCCAGCACCTGCAGGTGTGCGGTCAAATTGGTGCTCTCATCGGCCTTGACCTGCACCAGAATGGGATCACAAATTTCTTCCACGAGAGCTGTCGCTGCCGTGCGGCGGAATTGGTCAGGCATCGCGAGGTTGTGCTCGATGACATAGCGGCCGATACGCACCGCCAGCGGATAATTGCCAGCGTCAATCGCCCAGATCATCAGGGTGACGATGACCTCGTCCTGCCGGCCGCTGTTGCCATCAAGCGTGCCCTCGATCCAGCCGTCGTACTGCGGCAACAGCTGCTTTTTCATCTCCGCTTTAGCCTGGTCGGACTGCACGCGTCTGAGTGCACTCTGATCCATGCGCAAGCGGTGAAGGATTTGTTCATGCGCAGTGCGGGCTGCCTCTGTGAATTCTTCGGTCTTGCCGTGGCGTTCCGCCATCACGCGTTGAAAATGTCGTTGTGCCGGTGTCAGCATTGTCCTGTCCCCTAAAGGGGGCGGGCAGGTGCCCGCCCGGGTGATTAACCGCCGTTCTCAGGCTTTGCGAAAGTGATGCCGTCGATAAAGGCGACGTTGCCGTAGTCCTCGACCACGAAGTCATCGTTCGACGACTGGTAAGTCGCGACGCGGTTGTACTCTGGCTCTTCCTTGATGGTGCGACGCAGGCCGCCGCGCTGGTAGTAGATCGACAGGTTCTTAAACGGCGTGATCAGGATGCCGTTCACCGGGAAGTACGGTGCGATAAAGGTCGGCATATTCCCGACGCGCTCCTGCGCAACGATAAGCTGACCGGCCAACATCTCGGTATTCGGGTTGGTCTGGCTCATAGCGTTGATTGCCGGGAAATTGCTGGTCGTCAGCAGATCGCCGGCCAGGATCACCACGTTATCCGGGTTACGCTTGTGCCATTCGTCCATCAGGCTGTTTTTGGCGTCATAAACCGCAGATGAGACGTTGCCGTAGGTGCCTTTGGCGATGATTTTGTTGTCTTCGTCGCGTGCGGTCACGGTCACACCGGAAATCATGCGGTGCGGCGCTTCCTTACGGATTTTTTCCAGCCAACCGATGCCGCAGTCCTGCAGTAACGGGTTAGCGGCGCGGTTGGATGGATCGGCGTAGCTGGTGCCGTTGAAACCGATCATGATGCGGTCAAGCGACATCTGGCGCGCCATTGCGCTGCTGATAAGCGGCTGGAAGTTAGGCTGATGTGCCCAGGCATCCAACTGCTCGTAACTCAGGCCGTAGTCATAGTTGACCTTGCGGCAGGTGTAGTTAAACGACTCCATTTTGCTGTTATCGGCCGGGTTGCGGCGCGTGGTCGTGCTGTTGTTCACACCGGCCAGCGGGCCTTTGTTGCCGATCAGCACTTTCTGGCCGATCTGTTGGGTCACGCCGAAGACGTTAATCTTGCTCAGGAAAGAGTCGCTTTTCTGCGCGGCGGCTTCCAGCTTCTGCTGTACCGCCGGTTCGACAGCGAATTTTGCCGCGACGGCGGCTGGCGATACGCGGTTTAGCTGGGCCTGCCGGCTGATGTACTGGTCGAACAGCTCGCGGGTAATATTTTCCATGCTCGTTTCTCTTGTAGTGAATATCGGTCAGTCGCTGGCTCAGTAGTCAGCCAACTGCGCGTTGCCACCACCGCCGGCCGGCGGGCGACGGCTGAAGTTGCTGTCCGTGGTTTCAACCTTCTGCTTTATCGCAGCCAGATCAGCAGTCAACTTCGCGATGGCCTGCTTGTTGCTGGCGTTATCCTGTGCGGTGGTGCTGAATTGGTCGGTCAAATCGGCCTGCGACTGCGCCACGGCCTCTACCGCCTGATGCACCTGGCTGAAACGTTCATCGTCGGTTTTCTTGCCTTTGCCGAGGATGCCCATGACTCGGTTGAACCACTGCTTACCTTCTTCACTGCGCTGGGCTGCGAGTTCGATAACTTCAGCCTCAATGGCTTCGGTAAACATCGGTGGTTCTACCTGCTGGTTGTTGAAGGCCATGACCTGCGCACGTTGTTGCGCCGCAAACTTCAGGCGTTCAGTGCCGAGGCTCGCTGGGGTATCGGTCATCGCCAGCCCCACAACATACGCTTTGCCGTTGAGAGCAAACTGCGGTGCCAACTCAATGCTGGAGTAGATTTTTTCCCCTTTATCGGTCATCTGCTTCATGCGCTCGGAGGGTTCAATCTCCGCGTATAGAGCTGTACGCCCGGCCAGCGGCCCTTCGGAAATATCTTCGGTGCTGAGTGCAGCTACGTCCCCCATCGCGCCAAAGTCGCTACCCGGATAGGGGGAGAGATAGTGCTCAATGTTGACGCGTGCGCCGTATACCGTCGGATCGTAATTGGCTGCAGCGTCGCGAAGGTGCTGCGGTTGAATTTCGCGGCCATCAACGGTGTTTCCGGAGACTGCGACGCGAAATTTCTTACGTGGTTTTGCTGTGCTTGCCATGCCTGCTTGCTCGCGATTCTGTTGAGTTCCCGGTGATGATGGCAGGGCGCCCGGCCCCGTCTCAATGCGTTGTTGTTGTCGGAGAACGGCGACAGCCAGCACCGCGAGAAAGCCTGCGCGCGCGCGGGTTAACCTCCCCGGCAGGGCATGGGGGGAGACAATGACGGTTCAAGAAACATTCACCCGACATCGGGCACGACAGCTTTACTGGCAGGGTTACCCGCCGGCGGAAATCGCACGCCTGATGGGCATCAACCAAAACACGGTTTACGCCTGGAAGAAGCGCGACGAATGGGACGAAACGCCACCTATTCAACGTGTCACAACTTCAATCGATGCACGCCTGGTGCAACTGACCGGCAAGGATAAAAAGAGCGGCGGCGACTTCAAGGAAATTGACCTGCTGACGCGCCAGTTGAAGAAGCTGGATAACGGCACGCCGGCCACGCAGCCGAAGAAGAAAGTGCGCAAGAAACAAAACTTTTTCTCAGAAGCGCAGATCGCGCAGCTGCGTGAAAACATTCTGGGTTCGCTGCACTGGCACCAGCGGGGCTGGTACGACAATCACCACCACCGCCAACGCATGGTGCTGAAAAGCCGACAGATAGGGGCAACCTGGTATTTTGCTCGCGAGGCGCTGCTCCGCGCGCTATCCGGTGATGTGAAATACAAGTACCAGCTCAATCAGATATTTCTGTCAGCCAGCCGCCGGCAGGCGTACCAGTTCCGCAGCTTTATTCGTTCCGCCGCAGCCGAGGTCGACGTGGAACTAAAGGGCGGAGATATGATCCAGTTGGCTAACGGCGCTGAGTTGCATTTTCTCGGCACGGCGGCGGCGTCGGCGCAGTCGTACACCGGCAATTTGTTTTTCGATGAGTTTTTCTGGGTTAGCCAGTTTGCCAACCTGAAAAGAGTGGCTGGAGCGATGGCGACGCTGGCGGGGTTGACGACGACCTATTTTTCTACCCCTTCGGCGGAAAGTCATGAAGCCTACCCATTCTGGACGGGGGAGGCATATAACAAGGGGCGATCGGCTGCGAAACGTATTGAATTCGATACATCATGGAAAACGTTAAACAGCGGCTTGATGTGTCCGGATAAAATCTGGCGCCAGATCGTGACGTTGCAAGATGCGGTCGATCACGGCTGGGATTTGACCGATATCGATGAAATCCGCGATGAAAAAAGCCCGGAAGAATACGATAACCTCTATGGCTGTCAGTTTATCCGCAACGGCGAATCTGCATTTGATTACAACGCATTACTGAGTTGTGCCGCCGACAGTTATGACGACTGGCTAGACTGGAAACCCTACGCCATGCGGCCGATGGCCGATCGCCCGGTCTGGATTGGTTATGACCCCAATGGTGCCAGCGGCAACGGGGACAGCGGCGCCATTTCTGTGAACGCGATACCGCTGGTCGGCGGGGGGAAATTCCGCACGATTGAAATGCAGCGCGTCCGCGGTATGGAATTTGAGGCTCAGGCAAACCTAATTATTGGCATGTTGGATCGCTATAACGTGCAGCACATTGGTATTGATGGGCAGGGGATTGGTGAGGCGGTTTGGCAACTGGTCAGGAAGCGTTTTCCGGCGGCGGTCTGCTATCAGTTCAACCCGGCAAGTAAACGCATGCTGGTACTGAAAATGCAGCAGATTGTCCGCGGAGGTCGTTGGGAGTATGACCGCGGGGAGCGCGACTTGATCGCTGCATTTGGAGCGGTACGCAAGGTAGTGACGCCCGGCGGGATGATTACATATGACACCGACCGCAGCCGTGGCGTGAGCCATGGCGACCTAGCATGGGCGACCATGCTGGCAATCATTAACGAACCGCTGGGACAAGATGGCGGCAGCACCATGACGGTTATGGAGTATTAACGTGAGCAAAAGAAAATCCCCGCACGCACGCCAGCAGCCCGCCGCAGACACACAGCTTGATCTGGCGACCGAGCTGCAAAAACTCCCTGGCCTGAGTACCTTCTCATTCGACGGCCCTTGGCCGGTCAGCTCGTCCTACGATCTGCTCGACTCGATGTACTGCGCCGACAACGGCCGCTACTACGACACGCCGATCAGCTGGTACGGTCTGGCGCGCCAGTTCGGCCACGCCAGCTGGCACCAGTCGGCGCTTATATTCAAGCGTAACGTGCTGGGCGGTTGTTTCATCCCGCACAAGTTGCTGTCACGCCAGGCGTTCTCGGCCTTCGCCATGGATTGGGTGGTGTTCGGCAATGCCTACCTGGAGCTGCGCCGTAACGTGTTAGGAGGGCCGCTGGCACTGCACCACACGCTGGCGAAGTATACCCGCCGCGGCTCTGACCTGGATACCTACTGGTTTATCCAGGCGGGGCTTGATGATTATCAGTTTCCGACCGGCGCTGTCTGCCATGTGATCAACCCGGACATTCACCAGGAGATCTACGGCATGCCGGAATACTTCGCGGGCCTGCTGTCCGCCAACCTTTCACACTCGGCCGACACGTTCCGCAAGCTGTACTACGACAACGGCAGCCATGCCGGCTGCATCGTCTACGTCAACAGCGCCATCGCCGATCAGGAAAGCCTCGACAAGCTTAAGAAGACGCTGACCGACACGCGCCGCGGCGGGGCATTCAAAAACATCCTGCTGCACGCGCCGAACGGGGGTAAGGACTCGGTGCAGATCCTGCCGTTCAGCCAGATCTCAGCCAAGGATGAATTCCTGGGCGTCAAGTCCGCCACGCGTGACGATATCCTCGCCGCGCACCGCGTGCCGCCGCAGCTGATGGGTGCCATGCCGGAAGGTAACGGCACCTTCGGCGACGTGGAGAAGGCGGCGCGGGTGTTCGCCATCAACGAGCTGACGCCCATCATGGAAGCCATGAAGCACGTCAACGACTGGATGGGGGAGGAGGTTATCCGCTTCAACCCGTATGCACTGCTCGACGTAGAGTAACCCCGGCGCTGCAGCACGGCCGCCGCTGTCTATGGCGGCCATCCCCCGACAAGTAGCACTATCACGCGCTACGCCCATCACTTCGAATCGCTCCCCACCGCCAGCCGCGCTATGCGGGCCGCTGGCGCGATATCGTCTGTTCATTACGCCCAGAGCAACGTGACGGCGAGAGCCTCACAGCGGCCCATTCAGGCAACACACGACCCCTTCCCATGCCCCAAAGCGCGCAATTGCTTCCCCGCCTCGCCTGCGCGCCTCACACCCTCTTTATTGTGCAAGATCCAAAGTGGATCGAACCCGCGCCAGTACTGGCGCAGGTTCGCAATAGGGGCGATCTAATTATTGTGCAAAATTGTGCATGTTTATGCATTAAAATGCTTTCTATTAAATGGGCCTAATGAACATTCTCAATTACCTCAAATGAAAAAGCATGGTCCTTACTTTTACATAGGTGTTTTACGTTGGTGTCTCATCACTAGGTTTTAGCTTGCTATCAAATTTACTAATTTGCTTGAGAATTGCTTCACCCGTTTTTACTTCCTTAAGCAGTTGCGCAAGGGAATTCTCCAGTTCTGTTTTATTTGAACAGAAAAACTGTTGGCCATTGTATTTAATTGTGCATGGATATCCTGCATCATCTTGAAGCCATTCTGCAATTTCTATTCCGTTAGTGTTTTTTTCATCGAATACACATAAGGCAAAATACTCCTCTCCTTTTTGTAATGCCATAAAATGAGCCAAGCCAATTATTGCAGCTGCTCCGTCGTTTTTTGGCCTGCGATTAAGGGAAACAATACCAAAAGTCGCTTTGCTATCACTAATCTCCATTACCTGTGAGCTCAATGTATTTATTACTTCGTGCACTTCTTTTTTGTTATCTGCGGCTTTTTTTGCTGCCGCAATCCCCGCGAGTAATGATGCTTTGTAATCTTTCATTTTATGCCCTCTCAATTGACGAGATTATTGGTAAGTGATCAAATTTTGATTTCGAACTGAAAATGAATTTAATAAAGTCATCGTCATAAAACACTTCAGTTTTCTCTTCGTTAAGAAACCATTTCCCATCTCTGACAAAACTTGACGAAAATATTATTTGGTCAAATGTTTTCCATTTGTTTGATTCATCGTTTTTATAATAATAAGTACCACACCCATCATATTCTTGACTCTGTGGATGAAGGGTGTTCCTAGTCATGTGTCTCCAAAATGGGTTATACAATAATTTTGGTTCCTTTTTCACAAGCGTGATATCTCTTGATGCGCCAAGAGCATCGGTAATACTCTTATTAAATGGTTCTTCATTAAAGTCACCTAATATAATAATGTTTCCTATCCCTCTATTCTCTATGCTGGACAGAACAGCTTCCCTTAAAAGAGAACCAAGAAGAATTTTTTTAGGCGAATCTTCATGGTCGTATATTCTACTAGGCCAATGAACTAAGTATAAAGTAATCGGTTCACTTGTTTCTCTTATCAGGAAGTTAACCACTTGGCCTGCATTTAATTCTCCTTTGGTGTGGTTCTTACTTATTATTCCTGAATCAATAAGCTCTAGTAGTTGTGATTTGTAAATAACGCAAATATCGAATTTTTTCCTTCCCTTACGAAGGGTGCCATCGTAAATTGAGAAAATAGTGCCTGCTAATACTTCTGCTATGAAATTAACATCTTCACTAGATACTTCACACAAACATAAAACATCTACTGACTTATCATTTATTAAACGTAATAATGTATATATCACATAGCTTTTATGTTCATCACTAGCGGTATTTTTCTTTGAGTGTGGTGATAAACTAGTGTTCCACCAGGCAAAAGTGATTTTTTTCGTATCATAGGTCATCACCATGCTTATAAATTCCCTGACTTATCAGAACGTAGCATAATATCCCCTATATACTCTTTTACGCATGCTTCATGCGTTCATTGAGAGTTTCAACGATGAAGGCATTCACTGAAACTTCGTTTTCTGCGGCAGCCTGGTTCAGCCGTTCCCCGAACGATTCCGGGTAACGCAAGGTGAATGTCTTGATTTTCTCTTGGCGCGCGTAGGGCTCGATGCCAGCGGCGCTGCAATCGTCCATGTATTCGCGCAAAGAGAGCTCGCCCTCAGCCTTTAGCCCCTGAATACTGTCAGAGACAAAGTCGCAGTAGCCGGACAGGCCGAGAAATTTACCGCGAAACGCACCGATTTCTGGAACGTAGCTGATTATCGCCGGTTGCCCGGCGATCTCCATGGTGTTTGGTGTTGCTGCTGCTTTTGTCATGGCTTAACTCCTATGCTTTCCAGCCATTCGCGGAGGTTGACCACCGCGCCTTTATCCGTGTCTGGCGATGGGTGGGGACGGTGAAAATTTGCGATGCTGCCATTGAGCAGGAACTTGCATCGTGAACCGCGGCCCTCTTTGACTTCCCCGCCCAGCGCCTTAATGAGTGATTCCACTTCTGACCATTTAATCCCGGATAGAACAGGTGTTTTAAATATCTGTTCTAAAGTGCTTTTTTGTCGCTTCCTTAACGCTGAAACCTGTTCTTTCATTTCGCAGTCCATGAAGTCACTTTATGAAGTCATTATGTGCGTTTGGTAATGTGAAGTCAAGTTATGAAGTCACTCGCGCCGAAGGCTGAAAATATTACTCATCTTCCTTTTTGAGCGAATCAAAATACTCCCGTTCTGCCTTTTCTATCAGCTTTTGATGGTTCGGAAACTGTCTAAAGACACCGTTACCGCGGCCTTCCTGCTGATGCTCTTCGTGTTGTTGGCCGTTCCTTTCTTCCCAAGATGACTCCCGGTATTTCAACCACTGCCGGTAGTCACTTTCGCGTTCAGATTCGTCTTTATAGTCTCTTCCCATCATCAGCTCTCTTTCATGATTACTTTTTTCAAACGGTTGAGTAATAGCCCATGCCCCTTGCGGCGGAGTTCGTCAGCAATCTGGTGCGCCTCGCGCTGCCGGCGCTCCATTTCTTCTGGGCCCCAGAGCTTCTCAGTGCAGCAAATACACAACCCGACGTCGCCATAATGCAGGTCTACCTCTCGGAGTGGAGCGCAGCACCGCTCACCTTGACAGTATTCTTGTGGCTCCTGCTCTACCAGCTCACCCGCTAGGGTTAATGACAGAGTGCGATCGCCGATTATTAACTTCGAACCACGCAGAAGAGCACGTGCGCCGGTTTCGTACTCGATGCCTTCGATTGTCAGTAACTTCATGAGTTTTTGGTCAACTACTGGTGGTGGCACCCTGTCGATGTGCGCTTTTACCATACTGCTTTTATCTTCTGCTGACGACTGGCGAATTTGCCGCAGTAGTTGACGCCGTTCTTTCGCGCTCATCCGTTCAAAATCGAGATTTTCTGGCGTGGCTGTCGTGGCAATTGCTTCGCCTTCGTTGGTCGGTTCTTGCTCAGGCGGACAGTTATTGCCACGAGTCCAAGGGGCGGCGGCTGCGCCGCCACCCTCAACGTCAACCCCCTGGCGCGCGGCTTCGCCACTCGCCGGTTTACGTTTGCGCTTCAGTGTCCAGGTGTCGGGGTGGGTGCAAATACGCGACACTTCACCGAGCATTGGTGACCAGACGCCGAAGATCTGAATGCCGAGTTCGCCGTAGTCGTTGGGTTTTTCCGCCTGAAGGTAGGCGGTGTGGACGATGTGATCGTTACGCGGCGTCAAGACGCCGCCTTGTTTCAATATGTACGTTGCGATACAGCCGGCATCGGCGGCATTCATCACGTCATCCATGGCTTTATCGCTCAGTCGCTGGGTTTTCTTGGCGTCGATACCCTGCCGATCAAGCTGGGTCGCCAGCCGGCGCAACTCGCGGTAAACCTGGCGTGATGGGATGCCGAAAAACTGGAATTGGTGCACGCGGTGCAGGTTGGCCCAGCCGAGCGCATGCTCGACCGTGTCGGCCATACTTTTTCCGCTTTCGTGGTCGACCGGCGGCTCACCGGTATCTTTGTTCGCTTTTCGCAAGGGCTCGGCGTCCAAGTTCTTACCGATATAGGTCGCGATGTAGCTAATTGGCGATCCCTTTTCCGCAGTGATCAGTTCGGTCTTGAAGCGCGGCATTATGTCGTCGCCAAGCTCGGCGCGATCGTCGCGAATGGCGAACTCCTCCAGGATGCTGACAATGTCGTCCCGGTCATCTGGACGGCAAAAAACCATCATGTGCCAGTGGACGGTGCCGTCGTGATGCGGCTCGGCGACGCGAATACCGTACCAGCGCAGCCCCTGACGGTTCAGCTTTTTGCGGACGCTGGCAAAGAATCGGTTAACCAAATAATCGTTACTGTCACGAACGGTTTTCGTTGCCCATTTGGGGTTTAACCGCCCGTCGATCATGGTGGCGTGAAAACGTGACGGTGTGGTAATCGTGCACCAGACCGCGCAATCGCCGCGCATCTCGGCAATATCTTGCATGCCTTTGACCGTGGTCATCATCTCTATGCGGCGGTGGCGTGGATTGCTGGGGCCAGCGTAATAGGCATCTTCAAGATCGATGGAAAAGCCGTCTTCGTTGGTTAGCTCGAAGGCTTTCAGAAATTCACGGGTGCGCCGGCGTTGCTCGCGGAAGTGTGTCAATGCGTCGGCGCTGATGTAGGCGGAATCCTGCTTACGTACCAGGCCAGCGGCGCGCAACAGCTCTTCACGCCAGCGGCAGCGCAGCGCCCACAAGTTGGTAAACCACCAGTTCGCGCAGCACATTCTGGCGATGGCGCCGGGGATTTTGTCGTAAGGCGGTTCGCCGCGTCGGCGCAGATACGGGTTCAGCGAATGCCAGCAGGGCGGCGTCACGTTGAAGCGTTCGGCCTCAGTACCCAACGACACGTAAACGCGCAGGATTTCGTTTGGCGTGGCATCAGAGTGAAGTCGGTTTGTGCATTGCTGGTCGAGCAGCGTTTCAAAGTGGGCGGCGGTGAAGGTTGCCAGCAATTTTACCGCGCGTTTGTCCAGCTCAGGTAGGCGCAGCAGATCGTCTAGCCGTTCGCGGCGGGCAACCAGCTGCAGGCCAAAGGTGAGCTGTTTGGCCTGCATCTTCTCGACGCGGGTCAGTATTGTCTTGACCGTCCGCAAGATGTAATTGCGGGAGAGTTTCTCACCGTTGCCTTTCTTGTTATTACGAATGGCACTGATGCGCGCCAGTAGCGGCGAGCGAATAAAATCGGGCTGCGCCATCAGTGCGCCAAGCACCAACTGGACTTTGCCTTCGCCGCGGCGCTGTTCCGCCAGAATGGAAAGCTGCGAATCACGATCACGCTCCTGATCCGCGGTGACCTCAATCCAACGCTGCCGGCGCCGTTGCGCGTCGGTGAGTTTCAGCTCTTTTTCAGCGTCTTCGGTGTACGGGTTGATCCCCTGCTTCGGTGCGTTCCAGGGATAGGGCCAGTCAAAAGCAACTGCGCCGCGTCCCGGATAGGGGCGCGGCGGTGATGGCTGGTATCTTCCGCGGGCTGGTTTACTCACGCCCACGGCCACTCGTTAAAGTAAAACCACGGCGAATTACGCCACTTACGCGGGCCGTTTTCGGCAGACAGCAGCGTTAAAGCGCCAGTATCTGGATCGCGCCAAAATACGCACTCAACTGACTTTCCTGCGCCGCTGGCAGGGTCATAACCGACCATCCTGTCCATAAGAGGCTGCTTTCTTCTGGCGTGAAGAAGTTGCAGCGTTGCGCCTGTGGAAAGTTGGAACGCTGTGCGTATCAGCTCCTGTTGGCTGGCTGCGTAGGTTTTTCCGCAACGACGGTCACCCCAGGCGAAGGCATGCACTCGATTGAGATGCGCTAACACATGAAAATCTTGAATGTGATTGTGCCGTGGATAGAGAGCCGCAATCGAGGTGGCGGTATATGTCTTCAGCATTTGAACGGCCCCCGTTCGATACTCAGCATCACGTAACCGGGCGCCCATTCGGCCAGGTCGGTGATGTGGGTGATACGCACCCAGATGTGCTCGCCGGTAAACCCTTCTAGGTGACCTAACTTTGTATAGCCGTTCAGACTCAGCAGATCGCCGACGGCAAAGTCACGGTCGTTAATACGGAATTCGGCTCTTTTCGCGCCACAGATGACGGCGGCGAGGTGTTCAGGGTGGATCTTCAGGTGGTGTTTTTTCACGATGCCGCCCTCATAGTCGCGATGATCTCGCCAGCGTTTGCACGGCTGGCAGCTTTAGCGCTGACAGAGCGGCGGGCGGTGATCGAGGTGATAGCGAAATCGGCGTACAGCGCTTTGGCTGCGTCCGTCTCGCTGTTCGAGGCCACGACGTGGCGGCCCAGCTTGGCGGCGATACGAAGCATGCGCGCCAGCTTGCGCTGCTGCTCGCTGGTAAAGCCGTCAGTGTGATAGCTGGTAAAGCTGGCAGTGGCGCTGGCTGGGATGTACGGCGGATCGCAATAAATCACGTCGCCAGCCTGGGCCATCCTGATCGCCTCTGGGAAGCTGCAGCACAGGAAAATGGCTTTCTTGGCCTGCGCCTTTTCCGCGAAGGCTCTGATCTCGTTTTCTGGGAAGTAGGGCGCTTTTCGATGACCGAACGGCGAATTAAACTCGCCGCTCAGGTTGTAGCGGCAAACGCCGTTGAAGGTGTGGCGGTTCAGGTAAAGGAACTGCGCCGCACGGTAGATGAAATTGCTGTCACAGCGCAGATTGAAGTCAGCGCGTACGCGGTAATAGCCCTCCTGATCCGGGTGTGCGTTGAATAGGTGGCGCGCTTCACGGATTAGCACTTCAGGTTGGTTTTTGGCGACGCTGTGAAAGTTGATCAGATCGCTGTTGATATCGCACAGGAGATAACTGTCATAGTCGGTATTGAGAAAAACTGCGCCGGAGCCGACGAACGGTTCAACAAGGCGCCTACCTTCCGGCAGGTGCTGGCGCAGTGTGTCGATGATGCGGGCTTTGCTACCCAGCCATTTAAGGACGGGTTTGTTCATGGATTACCCCTTGATATGCCGTGATTTGGCTTCGTGAATTTCCCGGCAGGTAACGCAGCGCGTTACGCCATGGACGAGGTTCAGGTATCGGCGCGTCACAGGTTTCACAGGTGAAAGCAGAAGGCCCGCATTGCTGCGGGCGCGGCGATTTGAGACTCAAGAATCAGCTGGTGCCGTTCTTGTGCCATATCGATCTGATCAGCCATTGTTGCTCCTAGTCGTAATTACGTAGTTCTGGCGGCAAACTCTGCCGATTGAAGGCGCGGCAGGATCTGCAAAAGCGGTAGGCAACCCAGCCAACCAACCCAAACAAGATGACCGCCCAGATGGCGGCAAGGGTGAGAAAGAAAGCCATCATTGAGGCTTCTCCATTTTTGGTACGTCGGTAGACCGGCGGATGCTGATCCAGTCCTTCAACGTTTTTAATACTTGGTCGCGGGTGAAGTTATCCGCGGCCAGGCGGTCAAGTTTGCTTTCCAACAGCTCAAGCAGTTGCAGCCGCTCAGAGCGGCGGGCATTAATAAACGCTTTGTGTAATTCGTCGTCTTGCATATCTCCTCCTGATTTCAGGGTGTAAGAAACCCGCCACCATGAAGGCGGCATTATTTTTAATAACGCTGTTTAATTAATCGCAGTCAGTAATGTTTATTAATGACGGGATATCGCGGTTTAACTTTTGTAGAATTTTTATTCCTCGAAAAACGGCCCGCCTTTCTGCGTAACTCATTTCCTCGAACTTCATTTCGATGTGCCTAGCCGTTAACTTTGTGCGGCTATCAATATTGCCTAATGTGCAAATGGCTTTTTTTTCACTCGCCATCAGCTTGTTATAAAAACAGGCTGTGTGATTTTTGTTTTTAGCGCGCGCCAGTAATGACTTGGCATTATTGACGAAACACTCAACGGATTTTATTTGCTCAACTGTCATGCTCATAAAAGCCCCCACACTGTTACCTATCTGGGAGCGCATCCCGTGACGCCAATCACCCACCGTTAAAGGTTGAGATGCGCTCTCAGATAGGGCCGGGCGTACCCGGCTAAGCTGAAATTTCAGGTTGCGGAATATCGCCGTTGTTGCAGCGCATGATCAAACGATCGATAACGGCGGCTGCCGGGCCATCTCCAGCAGCCTCTGCCGTACTCAGCAGGCCAGTCAGGCCGATGCACAGGCGGAATGCGTAATCGTTCAGCGATACCTGGCGAACCTCTGGCGCCACAGCGGAAGCGCTGTGCAGATTGGTCGCTTTGGTGTGGTACTGCAGCAGCAGCGCGTCGATCAGAATGCGGTAAGGCTGTTTCATGCTGTTGTGTCCTCTGAGAATGTCGCCGGTTTTTTGCCGTAGCACTGCCAATACTTCGCGGCGTTCTCGATAACGATGCTGGCAGCAGGGTGGCCGGCATAGCGTGCTGCGTCTGCGATACGTCCGAGATTGATCACCGCTGACGCCGATTCACTCACCGCGCGCTCTGGTTTCATGTACTGCATTCGCTTGTCGTATTGAGCGATCACGGCGTTTGCTGCGTCGTAGAATGGGTTGCCGCTCATGTTGGCCTCTTCCTGTTGATCATCTTGTCCACGGTGCGCATGGCTTCCGCCAGCGCGAAATCACGACCGAAATAATCTCCGTTGCTTACCAGCTGATAGGCCGTGCGATTCGTTTCGCTATGGCGGGGGCATTTCTGAATCGTGAACCCGCGATAAACGAAAGTGTGTTTCGATAGCTGTATCAATGCTTTGTTATGCGCGTCCATATTGGGATCTCAGCTGTTGTCGATGGCGTCTTTCAACATTGCAACGAGATTGACCTCAACCTTGTCCTTTGCCTTATTTTTCGGGCGGATGATTATCCTTCCGTCACGAACCATCCGGCGGCAGGTGGCCAACGGGATTTGAACCATTTCGGCATAGCGTTCGAGCGAGACGTAGCCAGTTGGTACAGATATGTTGATAGTTACGTTTCTCATTACCGCGCCTCATTCAGCTGTGAATGACTCAAGCCCGCGAAGAAAGATCAGGCGCGCCATGCTTGAACTGGAGCGGCTTTCGCGTGTGGCGATTGCTTCGAGTTCGGCGCGTTCATTCTCCGACAAGCGCATAGGAATTGGATTTTTTGCAGCAATCCCACGAGGTAAACGTGAGCGGGGCTCATGGAGATCTTGTTTCATAGTGGTATATTATGACCTGCTAAGTGTATGTGAGAATTATTCTGGTACGAAAAAACGTACCAGTCAAGAGAAAAGAAATGAAAATAAGTATCGGAACTCGATTGAGAGAGGAACGAGAGCGCCTGGGATTTACACAAGTTGCCATGGGGGATCTTGGCGGCGTTAGAAAACAAACCCAGCTCAAGTACGAAAAAGGCGACAACAGTCCTGATGCTGAGTATCTGTTGGCATTGTCAAAATTTGGCTTAGATGTGCTGTATGTGGTTACTGGCGTTCGGTCTGCTGAAGCCTTAACTAATGATGAGCAAGAACTACTTGGGCATTTCAGGGCGGCCCCACTGGCTGTTAAGGTGGCTGCACTTGCTGCTCTTACCGCTGGTAGCTCTGTTGCAGATTCCAAAGCAATAAGCGTGAGCGGTGGAAGCGGCCAAAGGATTGCTGGACGTGACTTTCATGAGTACAAGAATAAATAGTTCAGGAGGGCCTCTATGGGGAGTGATTCTAAGGGTAGGCATAACAGGATTGCTGGTAACGATATTGGTGGTCGGTTGCGTGAAGAGCGAAAGAAATTCAATTTAAATCAAGGTGATTTTGCAAAGCTGGCGGATTTCTCTCGAAACGCGCAGGCCATGTATGAGAGAGATGAAACGGCTCCGGGAGCAAGGTATTTGGTTCGCCTTGCGGAGATTGGTGCAGATGTTTTGTACATACTTACGGGTAACCGCTCTGCTTCAGCAGGAGAGATATCAAATGAGGAGCTTGAGCTTATCCAGCTTTACAGGTCGGCTCCATTGGTGGTTAAAGCTGCAGCACTAGCAGCATTGAGCGCTGGTAGCTCTGCGTCAAATACAGTTAGCGTTACTAGTCAAGGAGACCGCGTGGCGGGCAGGGTTTACAACGAAAACAAGAAATAAGGAGGTTTCATGACGGTAAATTCGACAGGTGAAAAAAATCGCGTTGCCGGTCGTGACTTTAATGAAAATAAAATCCAGATACATCGATTTGATGGTAGTCACACCGTCAATATTGCTATTCCTTCCGAAAATGAAGATAAGCGCCCACTCGTTAAAGCCCAGCGCAAGGAACTTAACCGCCTTGTAGCAGCCATAGCCGAAGCTGGAGACAACGAAGCATTCGTTGTTTGGCAAAAGGTACATGCTGAGGTTGGTGTTGGTAGCATTGAAGATATGACCATAAACCAATATCAGGCAGCAGTTAGCTTCCTTCAGGCCATGCTTGATAGGTACAAAGAAAAAGATGCAAGCAAAGCTATGGTCAGTCTTCTTCTTAGGAATAGTGAAGACAATGAGGTCAGGCAAAAGCTCATTCGCTACTGTAATATTAATTTTGGCACGGGGCGGCTCAATGACTTAACCCGCTCTCAGCTACAGTTAGCGCTTTCATGGCTTGAGCAGCAATCTCAAACAACGTACTTAGACCAGGTCACAGCTCAATCTCCGCGATTAAGTACCCTTAAGCTCATTCAGACTTACGCCAAAGAGTTCCTTCTCGTTTTTGCAGCAGGCATACTGTTGGGAGCCTTTATTTTTTGAAATAACAGAGGGCTAATATGAAAACTATCTGCTTTACTGGTTTTAGTAAAAATAAAAAAAGTGAATTAACGAACATCGCTTTATCCCTTGGTTATTCGGTTAGCAAAGATGTTACGAAAGGGCTTGATTACTTATGTTGTGGAGACAGCGCAGGGCCAAGTAAAATTAATAAAGCAAAACAGAATAATTCAGCTTTACTATCCGAGGTTGATTTTTATAACCTTCCTGACCTTAGCGCTAGACCTAGTAAATCGACACAAATGACCATATATGACTCGAATGAGTTTTTAGACATTATTTGGTCGGCTATTGATAAAAGGGATGAAATATCTGTTTTTTATCATGGTGGCACGTCGAGCGGTAAAGAGCGGCGAATCATTCCACTTACACTTCTTGATAATTTCACTTTGCGTGCGGTTGACTTATCCAGTGTTGGGCATCCAGTAAAATCTTTTAGTGTGGGTAAAATTGAAATATCAGGCGTCAGAATGCTGGATGTGCCGATTCAAAAACGAAATATGAAATCGAGGAAAAAATATACACACGGGTTATACAGGGATATATCTGATGTTTTTCTGGCTTTTAATGACACGCTTCTAGGTATGGGTTGGCATGTTGCAACTTACAATGATGGCTCCGGATTGTGTAATCGGTTAGATGTTTGTGATTTTTTTAAAAATGGCAAACCTCGCAAGTCTCCTGTTGTTAGCCTGCGCTACCAACCTGAAAATTTAACTCGTCCTTTTGTTTGTAGGTGTCCTGAGATCGAGTTTATTTCGACATATGCCCATCTAGATAATGCAGCCGAGATGTTCATTACCTTGGCGTATGCGAGCTCTGCAGAAGATGCCGAGACTGAATTATGACTGTTCGTAAACTAACTTCTGGCAAGTGGCTCTGTGAGTGTTATCCCTACGGTGCTTCTGGCAAGAGAATTCGGGTAACACGAGCAACGAAAGGTGAGGCGCTCTCGTATGAGCGCCGCATCATGAGTGCTGCTCATGGCTCAAATATTGAGACCAACACTCAAAAGTTATCTGATCTCGTAACGCGCTGGTACGAAATGCATGGCAAATCGCTCACCTCTGGAGAAGAGAGAAAGGCTAAGCTTGAGGCCATCTGCGAGCGTCTTGGTGATCCACTGGTCGACACATTCGATAAAAACATGTTTGCCATTTACCGCGAGCGTCGGTTGCGCGGTGAGTGGAACCCGAAAGGTAAAAAACAGCTGAAAGAGGCAACAGTTAATCGGGAGTATTCATACCTGCATGCTGTATTTTCTGAATTGAAACGCCTCGGAGAATGGCAGGGAGATAACCCACTGGATGGCATTCGGCAATTCCGTGAAGGCGATCAGGAGCTGGCATTTTTATATGACGATGAGATTCAACGTCTACTTGATGCTTGTGACGAGTCTGCAAATAAAGATCTTGGGGCCGTGGTTCGCATTTGCCTAGCGACTGGCGCGCGCTGGAGTGAGGCTCAAGATTTAAAGCAATCTCAGGTAATGCCCGGGCGCCTTACCTTTACCCAGACAAAAAGCAAGAAGAATAGAACCATTCCAATATCCGCCAAAGTGCAGGCATTACTACCCAGAAAGCGAGGCAATCTTTTCGCGCCGTGCTATGAGGCTTTCGGTTCCGCTCTCAAGCGTGCAGGCATTGAACTTCCAGCAGGGCAGCGCACGCACGTTTTAAGACACACGTTCGCAAGTCATTTTATGATGCGCGGGGGTAATATTCTTGTGCTGCAGCAGATACTGGGACATAGCTCGATTACAATGACGATGAGATACGCGCATTTTGCACCTGAGCACCTAGAGGCCGCAGTTACTCTCAATCCATTTGATAGCCTCGGAGCTGAGCGTTTGGAGGCTTAAAACAGTGGCGATAAAAATCGTATACGCACAGCAAATCTCAACTATGGTTAATTTTACTTTTCTTTTAAATCATAAGGTTATGATTTTTAAAAGCCTTGGATAGTTTTTAAAATCCCTCGGCTTATGGCTGTGCGGGTTCAAGTCCCGCCCCGGGTACCAGGGAAAATAATTCCAGAATAATCAAAGCAATATGCAGTAATGTCGTGACCGCCGGAAGGCGGTTTTTTTGTGCCTGAAAATCCACTTCATAATATTTTGCTTCTATCACTGCTCTCCCACAGCCAGAATGATGGCTATTTTTCGGTCATGCCTCATCGTTTATTCAATGTTAACGCCCCAGTTTCACTGATGGACGCTCCCAATTGTCTAAACTTATGAGCATTCCAGACGACCGCTGGATTACGCTTCGGTTCGAAACGCGGATGTAATCCGCAAGAGAGCCGTAAGGCTAAATGCCGGTGACATCTGCTTTTCTCATAAAATATGGCAGTTTTTTGAGACGGTTAGCGATAAGTGATATATAACCGGAGAGTAAAAAAAGAGAAGGAGCGTCGTATGAGAGGAGGACTATTTTTATTAATTATTGTAATGCTATCTGGGTGCTCAGGGTCTTTTGGATCGATATTGGGCGTTATTCCGCAAAGTTCCGATGTTTGTCCCCAGGGGAAAAATGCGATCTCCGGTGAGTGCCGCTAGTGATAGCTATTTGAAAAATTGAGTGTTATCCCTGCTCAACATCTTTCTTCGTCGCTGGCCCTTAGTGTGCCGTCAGGTTGAATATTGGTCTGGCTAGTGATGCTGTCAACATGTGGTATCCGGGTATATCGCTTAACCTGACACCCGCTATGTCACGCAATTGAGACGATATCCGGCTATTTGAACGGTGTTCTGATAGCCGGATATCGTTTTCCCCACAACTAAAGCTTAGCCCCCATCAATGCCTTCCAGGCAACGGCACCTTATTCGCGTGGCATTGGCCACCAACAACCAGAATAGCGATGGGCGCACAGGTCCGATTTCCGCATACATCCCCGCTAACGACCGCTAACCCCAATGACCTCGATAGCGGCTCTGTGCAGTTTTTGGCAATAGTCCTCGGGCTGTCTTTCGACCTCTTTGATCAGATAGGCGAGAATGTTTTGCTTGGTGATGGGCTTGCTGGACGAGAGTACCTGAACAACGCTCTTGCCTACGAGGTTGTATATTTGCTCACGGTACAACTCGACGTCTTTATTGTCGAGACCGTAAAGAGAGTAATCAATCATAGTGTTTCTACCGCTGGTGAAATATAAAGCGCCGCCTGAAGCGGGCTGAGAAGCCATTAAAAAATAAAATAGTGCAAATTCCACTTAGGTGCATGCCTTCGTGGTAGGTTCACGATAACGTAATAGGAATATTCCTATCAATAGCCAGCGGCAATCTAGATGGCTAATTAGGAATAACCTCATGTCACAGCTTCGGTATCTAAGCGTACCAAGATGAATCACGGGGAAGACGTTGGGGGCTGATGAATATCCGGCAGTGTGTCAAAACTTTTCAGCGGCGGGTCCAGAGGCAGTAAGCATGCTGAGCGCGAATCTCTTATCCGCCAGACCGTTCCGCGGGCTGGGTCGGCGAGGTTTTTGATGAATAACCCCCTTTGCACACGGTTTGTTACAGTATAACAGCGTTAAAATTCCTCGTGGCGGCAACATCGGCTCGAATTATCTGTCAGATTACCATTCAATAGCAGGGTAAGCGCATAGCCCTCAACCACACACAACCTGTGTCAGTCAGCAGTTATGAATTCACTTTGGCGAGAATGGTATTAATAATGCAGAAGTTTCGACATTGGACCCAGTTGCAGGTCTCTTTCTTTATCGCGTTTTATCTTGGTGTCTTGCTCAATATCCCCATATTTTATCGTCGTTATCAGCAGCTCAATTACGACAATTTACTGTCGATCGGCATTGAGGTCGTCGCGGCCTTTTGCCTGGTGTGCTTCATCACTCTACTGATTTCGTTTTTGGGGCGTCGACTGTTCCGCATTCTGGCATCGTTACTGGTCCTGAGCTCGGTTGCCGCCAGCTATTATATGGTGTTGTTCCACGTCGATATTGGCTATGGCATCCTGGCGGCGGTGATGACCACCGACGTTGATTTGTCCAAAGAGTCGGTTGGTTGGCATTTTGGCGTGTGGATGGTGCTGGTAAGTTTGTTGCCGCTGCTGTTCATCTGGCTGGCGCCGATGCATGAAGCCGCACTCAAGCGCAGTAACTGGGCGACGTTGTTTAAAAAGGGCGGCATTATGTTGGCTGCCGGGGTGTGCTGTTGGTTGCCGCTCACGCTTATGGGGCAGGTGCAGGATCGCCACGATCGCGAAAATAACCAATTGATGGCCAGCTATGGTGGCGTAGTCGCCGGCAGCTATTCACCGTCTAACTGGCTATCTGCGCTGGGACTGCTGACCTACAGCTCATACAGCCGAGCGGAAGACAGCCGCAATCTGTTCGATCCCGCTGCGCATTTTACCTATCAGCCGCCGAAAGACGTGAATGACCTCTATGTGGTGTTTGTGATTGGCGAAAGCGCCAGACGCGATCACATGGGCGTTTACGGCTACCAGCGCGACAACACGCCTTACCTTGATAAGGAAACCAACCTGGCGGTGTTACAGGGTTATTCCTGCGACACCTCGACCAAACTCTCTTTGCGTTGCATGTTTGTGCGGGAAGGGGGGGCTGCTGAAGAACCTGAGCGGACGCTGAAGGAAATGAACGTCTTTTCGGTACTGAAAAAGCAGGGCTTTTCGTCGGAGCTGTTTTCGATGCAAAGTGAAGCCTGGTTCTATAACAAAACTCAGGCGGATGATTATGCGCTGAGAGAAAGCATTCAGGCGGAAAAACGCAACGTCGGCAAACCGGTGAATGACATGGCGCTGATTGACGAGTTGCAGGATTCATTAGGTCGCCACCCGCAGGGCAAGCATTTGGTCATTCTGCATACCAAAGGCTCGCACTATATGTATACCGAACGCTATCCTCGCGCTTTTGCCCGTTACAAGCCGGAGTGCCAGGGTATTGATGACGCCTGCTCTACGGAGGAGATGATCAACTCTTACGACAACAGCCTGCTGTACACCGATTATTTCCTTGAGCAAGTGTTCAATCAGTTACGTAACCGTAACGCCATCGTGTTTTACGCCTCGGATCACGGTGAGTCGATCTCGGAAAATATGCATTTCCACGGTACGCCGCGTGACCGCGCACCGAAGGAACAGCGCACGGTTCCCATCATGGTTTGGGCATCCGACAAGTTTCTCAGCCAACCCGATCACCAGGCCGCATTTAATCAGTTAAAAGCGCTGCAACAGGCCAAAACGCCGGTGTTCCATGAGAAGTTGTTCGACAGCGTACTGGGCTGTATCGGCTATACCTCACCGGATGGCGGTATCGTGAAACCGCATAACTGGTGTCAGGTGAACTGAGCCATTGTGAGAAATGTTCAAACCGCCGTAAGGCGGTTTTTTTTGGAGGATTATGCGGTAGGGGGGCGTTAGCGCAGGCTTTCAATCCAGTGGAAGAAGCGTGAAAAGCGGGCTGCGAGATCCCCGAGGTTAAACATCGTACCTATCCAGAGAGCGGCCATGATCACCACTCCAATGATAATCAGCACGTCCATTTTGCTCATTGGTTATATTCTTCAATGGGTTAATATTTTTTAAGCTTAGCATCAATCGTTTCAGGGATAAAATATCGACGTAATAATGCCTGAGTTACTCAGGTTGCCGGTTGGATAAAAATGGAGGATGGCAATGAAAATCTTGAGCATGGCAGGAAATGACCTGCGTCTGAAGATCCTGACAGACAGCGATACTGAAATTGCTCATCTTTATTTTCGTGAGAATCAACAGCATCTTTTGCCGTGGGAGCCGATCCGGCCAGATGACTTTTACAACGTTGAAGTTATTCAGCAGCGGCTTTGGCAGGCGGGGAAAGACGCTGAACAGGGGGGTGCCTATCAATTTGGTATCGTCAATGGCGCAGGCACTGAAATGCTGGGTGCCTGCAATTTTACCCATGTTGCTCGCGGCCCATTCCAGGCCTGCCATCTGGGCTATTCGATCGCTGCCCGGCACGAAGGTAAAGGCATAATGACCCAGGCGCTAACCGCCGCCATCGGTCACCTGTTTGGTGAGTTGGGTCTGCACCGCATTATGGCGGCCTATATACCGACGAACGCTCGCAGTGAAAAGCTGTTGCTGCGCCTCGGCTTCGAGAAAGAAGGCTATGCAAAGTCTTATCTGAAGATTGCCGGCCGCTGGCAGGATCACGTATTGACCTCATTGATTAATCCACAGCACACAGAGTAGCAAGCCGGTGGGAATGACGGGGCGCTGCGTCGACTCGGCCCGTTGCTTTTGAATCCGGTATTCAGGTTTCTTGTCCGGGGTTGCTTTGACAGCGTCAGGGGTATAAAAAAATCCGTAATCTGCAGTGAGATTACGGATTTTTACCGACCCATGGGATCGTTCAACCGATCATGTATTGCCTAACCGAGCGGCATCAACCCCGTGGGAGGGCTTTAGTCCAGTTTCGGATGCTGGTCGACAAGCGTCTGCTTTTTCCTCTCCAGCTCGGCAATCTGCTCGTTGATATCCTCAACCTTCTGTTCGATGTTGTCGTAGGTTTCCTGCAACAGCTCTTTGGCTTCCGTACGATCCGAGGCGGCCGGGGTAGCACCCCGTAGCGGTTTGTTGGCGGTTTCCTTCATATACAGGCCGGTGATCAGGCCAATCACCGCCACCACCATCAGGTAGTACGCCGGCATATACAGGTTACCGGTCGACTCGACCAACCAGGCGGCCACCGTCGGCGTAGCGCCGGCGACCAGAACCGAGATGTTGAACGAAATCGCCAGTGCGCTGTAACGAATATGTGTCGGGAACATCGCCGGCAGGGTAGAGGCCATCACGCCGGTGAAGGAGTTCAGCAGCACCGCCAACACCAGCAGGCCGACAAAGATCAGACCAATCACGTTGCTGTTGATCAGGATAAAGCAGGGTATCGACAGCAACAGCAGCCCGATGCTGCCGCCAATGATAAACGGCTTGCGGCCAATGCGGTCGCTGGCCAGGCCGATCACCGGCTGAACAAACAGCATGCCGATCATGATGGCGATGATGATCAGTACGCCGTGATCTTCCGAGTAGTGCAGGTTATGCGACAGGTAGCTCGGCATGTAGGTCAGCAGCATATAGTAGGTTACGTTGGTGGAAATTACGATACCGACGCACACCAGCAGGCTTCGCCAATGCTTGGCCGCGATCTCTTTAAACGAGGTCTTCGGCGGGTTTCCGATGGCATCGCGATCTTCTTTCTCCATCTTCTCCACGTGCTGCTGGAACGCCGGGGTTTCTTCCAGCGCATGGCGCAGATACAGACCGATCAGGCCTAGCGGTGCAGCGATAAAGAACGGAATACGCCAACCCCAGTCGAGGAAGTTGCTTTCGCCGACGATGCTGGAAATCAGCACCACTACGCCTGCGCCGAGCACGAAGCCGGCAATGGAGCCGAAATCAAGCCAACTGCCCATAAAGCCGCGCTTTCTGTCGGGCGAGTATTCAGCGACGAAGATCGCCGCGCCCGAGTATTCGCCGCCCACCGAGAAGCCCTGCGCCAGTTTGGCCAGCAGCAGCAGCACCGGCGCCCAGATGCCGATCGAAGCATATGAAGGGATCAGGCCAATACAGAAGGTGCTTACCGCCATGATAATAATGGTGATGGAAAGGACCTTCTGGCGGCCGAATTTATCACCCATCGCGCCAAAGAACAGGCCGCCTAACGGGCGCACCAGGAAGGGAACGGAGAACGTTGCCAGTGCGGCAATCATCTGCACGCCGGGGGTGGCGCCAGGGAAAAACACTTGCCCAAGGGCGTAGGCTACGAAGCCATAGACACCGAAGTCAAACCATTCCATCGCGTTGCCTAATGCAGCCGCGGTAATCGCTTTCTTCAGCTTGCTGTCGTCGATGATGGTGATGTCATTAATATGCATCGGCTTATGTCGTTTTTTTCTTAACTTCATATAATCATCCCTTAATCAATTTTAGTCGTACGTGAATTCGCAATCCTCGTTCACTTTCTTCTGTCAAGTTATCAGTATGGCTAATCTGATCTCCATGTGGAGAGATCCCATGCCACTATTTTTGTGTGATGCGAATCACGCAATGTGCCCGCTTTTAGCAGGAATATGTCATTTAGGTGACTAATTATTTTGCATCTATAGCTTAACGTTATATCTTCCGACGATCAAATTTAGCAGTTTGTCTTATACATTTTCACCAAAATAGCGCCAAAACAGGTTAATTATTGTGCGTGTTGATGGTTTTTTTATCAGGGGAGGGATCGCTAAAGTATAGGGGGAACCGGAAAGGATACGGGTAAAATTAATGCGTTTTGCTGCTGTGAATCAAGGCCTGACGTAGACGCCAGGCCGGTGAATTATTGGGGTGAACCACCAAATTCCAGGTAGATTTGCGCCAGATTCTGGTACTGGTCAAAGCGGTTTTCGTCCAGTGCCAGTTCTGCCAGCCGACGGCGATTCTGCGCATCCAGCCAGAAGGTGATAGAGACGGCGCCCTGGCGATAGCGAATTTCATTCAACCGTTCAGATTTACGCGCCAGAGCCAAGGCCATCTGTAAATGTTGCTCCTGCGCCATCAACTGGGTACGCAACGATAAAGCATTGTCTACATCGGCCATGGCTTTATACAACGCCTGTTTGAATTCCAACACCCGCAGTTCGTAATCGCTACGGGCGATTTTGATGTCAACGCTCATCTGCCGCCACTCGAGGAAAGGCAGCGATAGCCCTGCGCCGACCGATGCCATCGGATTGCGAAGAAACTCCAGCAGCGCGGTGCTGCTGGCGCCCAATGAACCGGTCAGGCTGAAGGCCGGATAATATTGGGTACGTTTCACGTCAACGTTAGCCAACGCTTCGCGAAGTCGCAGCTCTTTGGCGTGGATATCCGGGCGATGGCGCAGCACGTTGACCGGGATACCGGCATTGATTTGCGGCAACCGGCCCATCGGCAACCTGGCGGGAACAATCACCGCATTGCCCGGCGGCGCACCCAGCAGCAGCGTTTGTTCGTTCAACGCCAGTTGGCGCTCGCGCCGTTGTGCCAACTGGGTATTTTCCTGATTAATCAGGTTCTGTTCGGCATCCACCACGTCAAGTGAAGAGACGCTGCCCGCGCGGTAACGGGCATTAACCAGTCGCAAAGTTTCCCGGGCATAGGCGATGCTCTGCTGGTTGACGTCGATCCGCTGATTGATAAAGCCTACCCGCCAGTAATTCTTGCTGGCGCTGGCGAGCAATGCCAGGCGAGCGCTTTGCAAATCTTGCTGCGTAGCCTGCCGGCTCCATTCTGCAGCGTCACGCTGACGCGCAAGCTTACCCCACAGGTCGACTTCATAGCTGACGCCAAGGTTGGCGCTACTGCTTTTGTTCCAGGGTGAGGAATCAGAAAGAGCGGTGTTGGCACCGCTATTGAGTGTTGCGCTCACGCCCGGTGCGGTGTTGATGCCGACCCGTTGCGCCTCTAACTGAGCCCGGTAAACGCGCAGTGCGGCGGCGGCCAAATCGTTATTGCCGGCCATGACCTGCTGTAACCAGCGGTCAAGTTGAGGATCGCGGAAGTCGCGCCAGTCAAAGGGAACCGGGCCTGCGGCATCGGTGCTCTCCTGCCAGTGAGCCGGGTAGTTAATCTGGGGTGTTTGATAATCGCTTTTTAATGCGTTGCCGCAGCCGGTGCTGAACAGGGCTGCGAGGCATAACGCTATCGGTGATAAAATTTTCATAAGTTACTCGCTGGCCAGTGAAATGACCGGATCCATCCGCGCCGCTTTACGGGCTGGGAGATAACCGAAGATCATGCCGATTAGGGTGGAACAGCAAAAGGCCACAGCGGCGGCCTGCCAGGAATAGATGGCGGTGAGCATTCCGCCCGCCAGCGCGGTAAACAGCGAACCGGCGGCGAACGACAACGCAATGCCCAACACGCCGCCGATCAGGCAGACCAGCACGGCTTCGATCATAAATTGCTGCATGATGTCACTGCGCCTGGCACCCACCGCCATGCGCACGCCAATCTCGTGCGTTCGCTCGGTGACTGAAACCAGCATGATGTTCATTACGCCGAGGCTGCCGATGATCAGGGAGATCGAAGCCACCATCAGGATCAACAGGCTCAGGGTCATAGAAGCATGTTCGATCGATTTACGAAACTTGTCGCGGTTGAACAGCATAAAGTCTTTAACGCCATGGCGTTGGGTCAGTAATTGGCTGATGGCGCCGACGGCGGCTTCGTTATCGACGTTATCCTTCAATCGCACGCCGATGCTGCTTAGCGTCGGCTTGCCCACCATGCGGTACATCACCGTGGTATAGGGCATCCACACGCTGATGCGGTTCGGTGCGGAATCCTGGTTGCTTTTGACTACACCGACCACTCGGGCCGGCACTGCGCCGAGAAACACGATTTGGCCGAGCGGCGCTATGCCGAAATCACCGAACAGCGAATTGCGCGCATTCTCGTCAATGATCACTTCCTGCAATGCGCTGCGATCGTCACGGAAAGTCGAGCCCTGTAATAAGGTGAGCCCGTTAACCCGGAAATAGTCGCGCCCGACGCCGGTGATTGAGGCTGTCGCCGATTTGCTGCGAAAACGAATGGAGTCCGAGGCGCTGACTTCAGGGCTGACGCTGTCGACAAAGCTCTGGCTGGCCAGCGCATCGGCGTCTGCAGGCACCAGCGTGCGAATGCTGTCGATGGCGTCATCAAAGAAATCGCGGCCGGGGTAAATGCTGACGACATTGGTGCCGAGATCTTTGATGTTGGCCAGCGTGCGCTGTTTGGCACCTTCGCCCAGTGCGACTACCGTTACTACCGCAGCGATGCCGAAAATGATGCCGGCCATGGTCAGGGCGGTGCGCAGGCGGTGGGCATTCATCGCCTTCAGTGCCATTTGCAGCGATTCGCGGGTGCGATCGAGCAGGCTGTGCCAGTAGCCTTGTCTTACGCGGACGGCTGTTGGTTGAGCCATTGGCGGGGCGGGGGACTTGCAACCGCTGTCGGCGATGACTTCACCGTCCTGCAGTTCAATGATGCGCTGTGCGTGTTGGGCCACCTTCATATCGTGGGTGACGATGACCACGGTATGGCCGCGCTGGTTAAGCTCGCTGAGGATTGCCAGCACCTCTTGCCCGGATTTGGAATCCAGTGCGCCGGTCGGTTCATCCGCCAGAATAATTTCGCCGCCGTTGATTAAGGAGCGAGCGATGCTGACGCGCTGTTGCTGGCCGCCGGAGAGTTGGCCGGGTTTATGGTTTTCACGGCCTTCCAGCCCCAGTCGCGCCAGCAACTGCGCTGCTCGCAGGCGGCGTTGATCGCGCTTGTCGTTGGCGTAAATCGCCGGGATCTCGACATTGCCCAGCGCGCTGATGTCCGGCATTAAATGATAGCGTTGGAAGATAAAACCGATGTGTTCGCGGCGCAGCCTGGCCAGTTCGTCCGGTGACAGATGTGCGGCGTTCTGGCCGCCGATGTAATAGTCGCCCTGATCCGGCGCATCCAGACACCCCATGATGTTCATCAGCGTTGATTTGCCGGAGCCGGAGGCGCCTATGATGGCGACCAGTTCCCCGGCGGCGATCGTCAGGTTGATGTTTTTGAGCACCGTCAGCGGTTGGGCGCTGTTGGTATAGGTGCGGCTTATGCCTTTCAGCTCAATGATATTTTTCACAGTAAGATGCCATCCCCGCCCGAATTGGCGCTTTCCTGCATCAGCACGACGGTTTCACCGGCCTTCAACCCGGAAAGGATCTGGATATCGACGTTGTTGGTAATACCGGTCTTTACCTCGCGCATTTCCAACCGATCATTAGTGGTCAGCACTTGCACTTGCTGTTTTTTATCTTCGGTTTTACGCACTGCCTGAATGGGGACCAGCAGCGTGTTTTTCGCTTCACCGAGCAGCAGTGAAACCTGCGCGGTCATGGCGATGCGCAGCCGGTTATCCGGGTTGGGCACGTCCAGCAGCGCGTTGTAATACACCGAGGCATTAGACGTCCCGGAACCGGAGGCAGAACTGCTGCCGGAGAGCGAGTCGTCTTTCATCACCGATTCCGGCGCCAGTTCGACGGTGCGCAAAGTGGCGTCATAACGCTTTTCCGGATCGGAGAAAATCGTGAAATAGGCTTTTTGCCCCTGGGAAACGCGGGTAATGTCGGCCTCGGAGATCTGCGCTTTGATGGTCATCAGGTCCAGCCGAGCCAGTTTGACTATGGTCGGTGCGCTCTGGTTGGCGTTAACCGTCTGGCCTTGCTGGGTAATTACCGCAATCACGATGCCGTCCATCGGTGCCAGAATACGGGTGTAACTCAGATCGACCTTTTTCTTATCCACTTCAATCTGCGCCTGCACGATACGCGCATTCAGGGCAATCAGTTCTGCGCGGGTGGTGGTGAGCGTAGCTTCGGCGGCCTCAAAATCCTCGAGTGAACTGGCCTCATCGTTCAGCATGCGCTTTTGGCGTTTAAAGCGGGATTCGGCCTGCTTCAGCAGCGCCTGTTTGGCCTGCAAATCTGCCTTTGCGACGTTCAGCGCCGCTTCAGCGTTGCGCAGGTCATTACGCTGCGGCAGATCATCGATGTCGGCAATCGGTTGGCCCTGAGTGACCCGGTCGCCCAGTTTGACCTTCAGGGATTTGACCTGGCCTGAAACCTGCGCGCCGACATTCACTCGTTCAACCGCGTCCATTTTACCGGTTGCCAGTACGGCATTTTCTATATCGCCTACACGAACCGGCGCGGTGACATGGTTTGCCTGTGGGGGGCGCTGCAGATAGCTTGTCAGAGCGATGAGCAAGACGGCGAGCAGAGTGCCGACCGCGATAAATGCCAAGCGGCGGGAGGTGAATTTCATGGTGGTTTGCCTTAGTTTTCCTTAACAGCGGTAAGCCGTGATTCCAAGAGGCGTCATGGTGACACCCTCGGCTTTAACTGGCGGTAAACACGCGACGTATTTTTGCCGTGGTGTCGATAATAAATATTATTCTCATAAACTTCATCAAAGAAAAGTCATCATGGAGAGCATGCAATTTGAGCAAACAAGCGTTATGCTGTATAAAAAACCAGTTATATTGATTAACAAAGATCGCGATTCGTTACCATGATGCCAAACCGACTCGAGCCGGAGCTCGACATTTATCAGTACCCGGAGCATCTGCGCACCAGCCTTGAGGTGTTGCCCAAGTCACCGGGCGTGTACTTGTTTCATGGCTTGAGCGACAGCATGCCGCTGTATATCGGCAAAAGCGTTAATATTCGCAGCCGGGTGATGGCGCATTTTCGCACGCAGGATGAAGCCCGCCTGCTGCGGCAAACCCAGCGTATCAGCTTTCATGAAACGGCCGGTGAACTGGGAGCTTTGCTGCTGGAGGCGCAGTTGATCAAACAGCAACAGCCGCTGTTCAACAAACGCCTGCGTCGTTCGAAGCAGCTCTGTTCATTGCATCTGGATGGTGGGCAGGTGAGCATTGCACATGCCAAAGACATTGATTTTGCCGCTACGCCTAATCTGCATGGGCTGTTTGCCAACCGAACTGCCGCGCTGGAAAAGTTGCGGACCATCGCCGATGAACAGCGCCTGTGTTACGGCAAGTTGGGTATTGATAAACTGCCCGCCGGGCGGGGGTGTTTCCGTTATAGCTTGCGAAAATGCACCGGTGTCTGCTGTGGTGTCGAATCGAATCTGCAACATGACCAACGGCTGGCGGCGGCGCTGCAACAGACGCGCATCAACACGTGGCCCTATGCCGGACGAGTGGCTATGGAAGAGCAGGGGGCATTTTTGCGCCAGTACCACGTCATTCATAACTGGTTCTATTTGGGGAGCGTCGGCGTGCTGCAGCAGGCCGATTCGCTACAGCGAACCGCGAGTCATTTTGACAGTGATGGCTACAAGATCCTGTGCAAGCCCTTGATGAGTGGGCGTTACCCGATCATTGAACTGGGTGACTGAAGGGGTCAGAATTATCTGCAAAATCGCTCGCGCGCTTGATCCCATAGCATTGATATGGATAATGACGCCCCGAAGCGAAGGGATGCGCTATTAACTCAGTTGGCAGAGTGATTGGTTTTTTAATGGCTTGTTTTGGCTACAAAATTGATAGACGCGGGTTCGAGTCCTGCATAGCGCGCCAGCTTCCCTCTTTAAGAATCGTTATCGTAAAGCGCACCCGGGTTGATTTGCACTATCGGCTCCTTGTTGGGTTTTTCGGGTGTGCTTTACCGTAACGGGCTCTCCTTTCTCTGTTGCTATTGATCTTTGCTAGACTGTAATCAGGCAGGTTTGCTGCCCGGCAACAGGAGGTCGATATGTCCGAGTCCGATCAACTGCAGGAATTATTGCAACGCGTAGCCGCTCTGGAGGCCAGAGAGAAGTCGCTGACCGCTGCCTCCAATGCCTATCAGGCGATAATCACCACCCTGCTCGGCAGCTTGGATCAGCAGGAGCGCGACAAGATTATTGCGACGATCGACCAGGCGCATGAGATTGCCTACGCCCGCGCAATTCAGCGCTGTAATGAACCGCAGAAGCAAAAAATCAAACAAGCTGACGATATCGCTCAGCGCATGTTCATGTTTGCACAAGGTAAAAATTCTCTGCAACGCTAGCAGCACAGGTATAACAGTTACCGATTTTAAATTGCAGAACTGATCTACCTGGGCAAACTGTACTTGTGATAGTTTGAGGAATGATTATTGATAGCGTAATGCTCCCCCAAGCATAAGGTTGTAAGTATGGACGCCATTAAAAGCATCTTGGTAAAAGAAATCGAGCGGATCAACCGGCAGGAAGGGCGCGACGGCAAGCTGCGGTTTAACAGCGAATTTGCCCGTGAGCACCGCTATCTGTGTCTTGCCATGTTCGCCGGCTATTTCGCCGTGCTCGCCGTGATGTACCAGGTTCCTTACATGGGCTTCTTCTCATTTTTGGCTTTCACGGCCTTCGTTTTGTTCATGTTTGCCATGCTGATGATTGAAATCAAACCTGTGTATCGTTTTGAGGATATCGGCGTGCTGGACCTGCGCGTATGCTATAACGGCGAGTGGTATTTCACGCGTGCGCTGTCGCCGCAGTCGGTGAAGGCGCTGCTGGATGAGCCGTCGATCGGCACGACGTTGAAAAAGCGCATGCAGGAAATTATCGCCAATAAAGGCGAGATCGATTTCTATGACGTCTACGATCTGGCGTATTCAAAGAAGCCACAGGGCGAGCAGCCGCAGATGGCGGTGCTTAACTGAAGGGTTTCCGCCTGTACAGTTGTCGATTATACTCACTCTTCGAAGCCAGTTAAGCGTGAGGAGTTTGCGATGAGTGATGATATTTTCGATTTTGATATCGATGCCGAATTAGCGAAAGCGGAAGAAAAAGCAGCGCAGAAAGCAAAAGAAGTGCCTGAGATCTTTGAGGACGAAGCGGACTGCGAAGGGTGCAAAATCTGATCGCCATTGCCAACTAAAAAAACCGCTGCGGCGGTTTTTTTGTATCTGGAATAGGGTGAGACAGAAAAAAAAGCCCGTTTCAGGCGGGCCAACACTTAAGTCGTATGAGGGTATCATTTTTATTTCCATGTCCGGTCAGCATACGCGCTACGGCCGGGAAGAGATGTACAAGCATTGTAACAAAATGGTTGTTGTTGTGTTGCCGTGTTACCCATGCCAGCCGAACGATTAATCCAGCACAAAACCCCAAATCAACAACCCTGCCACGATAACCAGGCAGAGCGCAGAGACGGTAACCAGTATTTTCCCCAGAATATCTTTTTCTTGTTGCTGCTGTGCCACGTTAACGTTATCCAATTAAGATGCTATGGACCAAATCGGCGATGCCCAGATCCAGCGCGATGACCACCAGAGCCAGCAGCACCATGACAGATAAAAATCGAGTTTTGCTGTTCAAATCAATACCCATCACCGCTGCGCAGTGTTCCCAGAGTAAAGGTTAAAACGACGAGGCTGAAAGCCGCGATTTTGATAATTACAGTGTTTAAGAACCTTTCCAGGCTTATAAGTTCCGTCAGTATTATAGTGCCCGCTGCGGGCGTCACAGCGCAGCGAGCGGGTACTGCGGGAGGATCAGTCAGTCACGATTTTTACGCCAATCTTGCTGATCAAGTTGCCGTCCATTTCGGCAATGGTCCAGGTCAGACCATCCCATTCTACCTGATCGCCTACCACGGGGGCGCCGCCAATCAGTTGAAGGACGAACTGGCCGAGCGTTTGTTGTTCGTCCACACCTTCCTGCAGGTTAAGACCGTATACCTGTGAAATATCGCTCAGGCGTGCGTCTGATTGCAGGATAAAGTCACCGAAGAAGCGCTCGTCCAGTGTGACCACCGGCGCCTGGCTGAACAGTTTACCCAGCACCGGCAGATCGTGCTCATGGCCGATTACGCACAGAATGTCATCTTCACGCAGCCTTGTACTGCCGCTTGGGTGCAGCAGTTCCTTGCCCCGGAACAGCGCGGCGATACGAGTGCCGGGCGGCATTTTCAGCTCACGCAGCGCAGCGCCCACGCACCAGTTTTCCGAAGAGAGTTGGTAAACAAACTGCTCCCATTGGTTTTCCGGGTGTACGTCCAGCCCGACCCGCGAGATGGGCGCCAGCGCCGGCGGCACTATGACCTTGGCTTTTTTTGCGGCGAATGACAGCGTGGTGCCTTGCAGCAGCAGCGAGACCAATACGACAAAGAAAGCCACATTGAAAAACAGCTGTGCATTCGGCAATCCCGCCATCATCGGGAAGACGGCCAGAATGACCGGTACCGCGCCGCGCAGGCCGACCCACGAGATAAAACTGCGTTCGCGCAGGGTAAAACTGCGAAACGGCAACAGCCCGATAAATACCGAAAGCGGCCGGGCGAACAAGATCATCCACAACGACAGCAGCAGGGCAGGGATGGCGATGGGCAGCAACTCGTGCGGATTGAGCAGCAACCCCAGCACCAGGAACATGCCGATCTGGCTCAGCCAGGCCAGACCGTCGAAGGTTTGGACAATGCCGTGCCGGTTGCGGATTGGCCGATTGCCCAGCATCAAGCCGCACAGGTATACCGCCAGGATACCGCTGCCGTCTAGCGCGGTGGTCAGGGAAAAAATCAAAATGCCGCCGCTCACGGCCAGCAGCGGGTACAGGCCTTCGGCCAATTTGATGTGATTGATCAACCCCAACAGCAGCCAGCCGCCGCCAAGGCCAAAGATGATCCCCATGCCGAACTGCTGCATCAAATGAAGGGGGAACATCCAGCTCAGCGTGGTTTCGCCGGCGGCGATCATCGCAATCAGAGTGATGGTGAGGAACACCGCCATCGGATCGTTGCTGCCGGATTCAATTTCCAGCGTAGCGCTGACGCGTTCGTTGAGCCCTTTACCGCCCAGCAGTGAAAATACCGCTGCGGCGTCGGTAGAGCCGATAATGGCGCCAATCAGCATGCCCTGAAGCAGATCAAGGTCAAACAGCCAGGCGGCAGCCAGGCCGGTAAGCCCGGCGGTAATCACCACGCCGATGGTAGCGAGGGAAAGCGCCGGCCACAGCGCAACGCGGAAAGAACTGACGCGGGTGCGCATCCCGCCATCCAGCAGGATCACCGCCAGAGCCAGGTTACTGACCAGATAGGCAACAGGATAATTGCTGAAAACGATGCCGCCTGGGCCATCGACCCCCGCCAGCATGCCAATCGCCAGGAAAATCACCAAAATGGGAATGCCCAGCCGCGAAGAGAATGAACTGAGAAGAATGCTTGCTCCCACCAACACGGCACCGATGATGAACAAGCTGTTGATCGTGCTGGCATCCAAAATAACGTTCTCCTGAGGCTGGGGGAAAGGCGTTGCGCGCGGGCGCAGATACCGGGTGATGATAACGTGTTTAGTGGGTAAAACGCTAAAGCTGATTTGGCATTTATTGCCATTTGGTGAGGATGAACAGAGAAAGCGGGGGGAAGACGATAAGTTCTTATTTTTATCTATAGTTATCAGAACACTGAATATTTACTTGGATAATAATCGCCAGGTTGTCAATACAGGAAGGAAAAACCATTAAGCCCCCGTCGGGAGGCTTAATGGTTTGTAGGCCAGTGTCGTTAATGATCGAGTGATTGCAAGGCCCGTCGGATCAACTCAGCGGCCAGCTTTCGCTCAGACTCTGAAATGCCGTCAAGATTGAGGCTGGAAAGCTCGGTTACCAGAATGCTACGATCTTTGCCGCTGATCGACGAGTCCAGTGCGGACAGCAACCGGCCAAGGATTTTCAGTAGGGTGGCGTTTTCTGGAATGGCTTCCTGAGCCGAAGTGTCTTTGTCAGTCATTAAAAATCCTCTCTGTCGTGACGGAAGGGAGATGCTGCAAACATTGTCGTACCAACGACAACGTCGTCCCTCAGGGTTCATTGAGCCCAATCACTACCGTAAGGCAGGGATGTGGATTTCCACTTATGCATTGCAGTTATAACAACTAGCGGCAATATGCTCCAGCATAACTTTGCCCTAACTTTAGCCATTGAGCTGAGCAATGTGTGCTCAGTATTAAATATGGGCGAAAAATCGAACTATATCCGTTGCAGGGGACAGCGGTATGACAGGAGGCGCCCCGGCAAGCCAAAAGCTGCCGGGAGGGAGAGGGGTTACTGGGGTTTTCCGGAGAACAGGAAGCGCAGCAGAGGGATGCGCTTGTGCAGTTCATATAAGGCAAAGGCGCAGGAGAAAACGAACACCAGACCAATCAGGAAACCCAGAAGGTTATTGTTGATATACGGTGTCACAAAAGCGCCATATATCAAGGTCAGCGGATGATGCACCAGATATATAAACAGCGATGCGTTGACCAGATACGTGATTTTTGGCGAATGATAGTTCAGCAACCGGTGTCCGAATGAAAACACCACGTTCGCCATCAGGATGCCGAGCAGGGATTTGATCACAATTTCCAACTCAAACATATAGCTGCTGTGGGCCAGCAACTTCTGATTCAGCATGTAGGCAATCAACAACAGCAGCGAGCCGAGCACTGCCAATGGGGAGGGTTTGAGAAAAATCTCTTTCAGCCACACATACTTAAACGCGTAAGCACCGAGGATGAAGAACGGCAGGTAGAACATCGTCTCCATCACCACAAAATTGAACAGGCCATTGGAAAGCAATTGCGGCGCAAAAATTAAAATAATACGGTGCGCGGCCGAATAGCATAAAGCATATAAAAGAAAGAACAGTGAGATGTTTCCTAATCCAGTCATTTTATTTATCGGGTTAGGCGCGATGTTACTTTTTAACGTCTTAATTTTTTTGAACAGATAAAAACAGGCAGTGGTCAGCAAGGACAGAGTTAATAAAAACCACAGGTGGGAAACCAGTTCCCAGATTGTTACATTTATTTTCTGATAGATCGAAAAATCTTCCCAGCCGTTTAATTTATCCGTGAAGTATTTCAGCATGAAAAACTGCGGTACGGTTATTAAGGGGATCGAGCTCAGCAGGGGGATTGCCACCCGCTCCAGTCTGACCTTCAACCACTGGTGGCGCTCGTAACGTTCGTAAAGCATGTAGGAGAAGTAGCCGGATATCACGAAGAACACTTGCATGCGGAAGGCATGGATGAAGTCGTTCAGCACCGTCAGTGAGAACGAGGGGGCCGCGCTGTTCACCGCCCAGGCATGGCTGGAATAAATCAGTGAGAGGTGGAAAGGAACACCGAGCAACATCAAATAAGCTCGGATCGAATCGAGGAAAAACTCGCGTTGATTGTTGCCTTTAGTCATTAGGTTACCGCTAGTCATTTTGTCGAGTGGTCATTAACACGCTTAATAAGTCGGCAATGGTTAAATCGCAATCTCAAACCCTACTATACCGATTCACATTTTTCCATAGCGTCTTGCTGCGCGGCTTGCTACGCTGGTGTTTCATCAGCTGCTTAAACAATGAGCCATAAACATGAACCATCCATTTATCATGTTGTCGGAAAGCTGAATAATCCATTAATATGGATTTAAATGATTTGAGCACACGAATAGGGGGGGATGTGCTAGTTAATATATTATCCAGTAAACCACGCGCCGCGAGCGTTCGTTGGTTAGGTGCTACCGTATTGTTCACGCTGTTTACTTCGCAGGCATGGGCTTTTTCTATCGACGATGTGGCCAAGCAGGCACAGGATCTGGCAGGAAAAGGCTTTGAGGCCCCGAAGAGCAACCTTCCTTCTCAATTCCGTGAAATGAAATTCGCGGACTATCAGCAGATTCAGTTCAATCACGATAAAGCCTATTGGAGCAAGCTGAAAACCCCATTCAAACTTGAGTTTTATCATCAGGGGATGTACTTCGACACGCCGGTGAAAATCAATGAAGTCACTGCAACCAGCGTGAAACAGATCAAGTACAGCCCGGATTACTTCAACTTTGGTTCGGTGAAGCACGATCCGGATTCGGTAAAAAACCTCGGCTTTGCCGGTTTCAAGGTGATTTATCCGATCAACAGTGCGGATAAGAACGACGAAATTATGAGCCTGCTGGGCGCGAGCTACTTCCGCGTGGTGGGTAAAGGGCAGGTTTACGGGCTTTCCGCTCGTGGCCTGGCGATTGATACCGCCTTGCCGTCCGGTGAAGAGTTCCCGCGCTTCCGCGAATTCTGGGTTGAGCGTCCGAAGCAGGGCGACAAGCATCTGGTCGTTTACGCGCTGCTGGATTCACCGCGCGCCACCGGGGCTTATCGCTTTGTGGTCTATCCGGGCCGCGATACCACGGTGGACGTCGAGTCTAAAGTGTTCCTGCGCGACAAGGTCGGCAAACTGGGCATGGCACCGCTGACCAGCATGTACCTGTTCGGGCCAAGCCAGCCGTCGCCAACGCTGAACTACCGTCCGGCGCTGCATGACTCCAACGGATTGTCGATCCATGCCGGCAACGGCGAGTGGATCTGGCGTCCGCTGAATAATCCGAAGCACCTGTCCGTCAGCACCTACCAGATCGAGAACCCGAAAGGTTTCGGTTTGCTGCAACGCGGCCGTAACTTCAAGGATTACGAAGATCTGGACGATCGTTACGATCTGCGCCCAAGCGCCTGGATCGAGCCGCGCGGCGACTGGGGCAAGGGCAAAGTGGAGCTGGTGGAAATCCCTACTGCGGATGAAACCAACGACAACATCGTTGCCTTCTGGACTCCGGACGTATTGCCGGATGCCAAAACCCCGCTGGCGCTGAGCTACCGCCTGCACTTCACCCGCGATGAAGACAAGCTTCATTCACAGGACATCGCCTACGTAAGCCAGACGATGCGTTCTACCGGTGACGTGAAGCAGTCCAACCTGATCCGCGAGCCTGACGGCAGCGTGGCATTCCTGGTTGATTTCGTTGGCCCGGTACTGAAAGGTCTGGACGGCGCTACGCCGGTCGCCTCTCAGGTGAGCATCGGCGACAACGGTGAAGTGGTAGAAAACAATGTCCGCTATAATCCAGTGACCAAAGGCTGGCGCCTGACGCTGCGTCTTAAAGTGAAAGACGACAAGAAGCCGGTAGAAATGCGCGCTGCGCTGGTCAATGGTGATAAGACCCTGTCGGAAACCTGGAGCTATCAGCTACCTGCCAATGAATAAGCTTACTCAACCTGCCCAGGATTATCTTGCGGCAATGCCTCTGACCGCTGAGCGGTCAGAGGCGCTTAAACCACAGCCGGCGGCAGATGACGGCCAGGCACTGGAGGCGCTGCATCGCAAGATGGGCGCCGCCGATGCCAACGTCAATCAGCTGTCGGCGGATGACGTGGCGCTGGCTTCGGTCAAAACGCGTATCGAAAGCGCTTGGCCGGATGCGGTCAGCGACGACGATTTCGACACCGACGCCGAAGGCCGTACCGTACTGAAGGCGATGCCTCCGATCAAACGTACCAGCATGTTCCCGGAAGCCTGGCGCACCAACCCGGTGGCGCGCTTTTGGGATTCGTTGCTGGGGCGCTCGCCGCACAATCGTCACGCTTCCAAAGAGGAAGCCGAGGCGGAAAATCGCTGGCGCGTGGTCGGATCGATGCGCCGCTATGTGCTGCTGGTGCTGATGCTGGTGCAAACCGGCATCGCCACTTGGTACATGAAAACCATTTTGCCGTATCAGGGCTGGGCGCTGATCGATCCGCTGGCCATGCTGGATCAGGATCTGATGCAATCGGTGCTGCAGCTGCTGCCTTATGTCCTGCAAACCGGCATTCTGATCCTGTTCGCCATTCTTTTCTGCTGGGTATCTGCTGGGTTCTGGACCGCGTTGATGGGGTTCCTGCAACTGCTGATTGGCAAAGATAAGTACAGCATCTCTTCCACCATCAAAGGCGATGAGCCGATTAACCCGGCGCACCGCACCGCGTTGATCATGCCGATCTGTAACGAAGACGTCGAGCGCGTGTTCGCCGGCCTGCGTGCGACCTATGAGTCCGTCGCCGCTACCGGCCAACTGGAGCATTTCGATATCTACGTGCTGAGCGACAGCTACGACCCGGATATCTGCATGGCGGAACAGAAGGCCTGGATGGAACTGTGCCGCGATGTTGACGGTCATGGCCGCATCTTCTACCGCCGCCGCCGCCGCCGCGTGAAACGCAAAAGCGGCAACATCGATGACTTCTGCCGTCGTTGGGGTGGCGATTACAGCTACATGGTGATTCTGGACGCCGATAGCGTGATGAGCGGTGAGTGTCTCACCGGTCTGGTACGTTTGATGGAAGCCAATCCGAACGCCGGTATCATCCAGTCCGCGCCGAAGGCCTCGGGCATGGATACGCTGTATGCTCGCGTGCAGCAGTTTGCCACCCGGGTCTACGGGCCGCTGTTCACCGCCGGTCTGCATTTCTGGCAATTGGGCGAGTCGCACTACTGGGGCCATAACGCGATTATCCGCGTGAAGCCGTTTATCGAACACTGTGCGCTGGCGCCGCTGCCGGGCGAAGGCTCTTTTGCCGGTTCCATCATGTCGCATGACTTCGTGGAAGCCGCTCTGATGCGTCGTGCCGGTTGGGGCGTGTGGATTGCCTATGACCTGCCGGGCAGTTATGAAGAATTGCCGCCGAACCTGCTGGATGAGCTGAAACGCGACCGTCGCTGGTGTCACGGTAACCTGATGAACTTCCGCCTGTTCCTGGTCAAAGGCATGCACCCGGTACACCGTGCGGTGTTCCTGACCGGCGTAATGTCTTATCTGTCGGCGCCGTTGTGGTTTATGTTCCTGGCGCTGTCGACGGCGTTGCAGGTGGTGCATACCCTGATGGAGCCGCAGTACTTCCTGCAGCCGCGTCAGTTGTTCCCGGTATGGCCGCAGTGGCGTCCGGAGCTGGCGATAGCGCTGTTCTCCACCACCCTGATACTGCTGTTCTTGCCTAAACTGCTCAGCATAGTGCTTATCTGGGCCAAGGGTGCCAAAGAATACGGTGGTGCTTTGCGCCTGCTGCTGTCGATGCTGATGGAAATGCTGTTCTCTGTGCTGCTGGCGCCGGTGCGCATGCTGTTCCATACCGTGTTCGTGGTCAGCGCTTTCCTCGGCTGGGAAGTGGTATGGAACTCTCCGCAGCGTGACGATGATGACACGCCATGGAGCGAAGCCTTTAAGCGTCACGGTTCACAGATGCTGTTGGGCCTGGTCTGGGCCGGTGGTATGGCCTGGCTGGATCTGCGTTTCCTGTGGTGGCTGTCGCCGATCGTCTTCTCGCTGATCCTGTCACCTATCGTGTCGGCGCTGTCGAGCCGCGCGACCTTGGGCATAAAAAGCAAACGCGCCAAACTGTTCCTGATCCCAGAAGAATACTCACCTCCGCGCGAACTGCTGGCGACGGAAGAGTATCTGCAGCTTAACCGTGAGCGTGCGCTGGCCAATGGCTTTATGCACGCCGTGGTTAACCCGTCATTCAACGCATTGGCAACGGCGCTGGCGACGGCGCGTCACCACCTGCGCGGGGCGATTGAGCGTAACCGTGAAGAGCGGGTGGCGGAAGCGCTGCAACTGGGGCCGGAAAAACTGGTGAAGGGTAAACGTCTGGAGCTGCTGAGCGATCCCGTGGCACTGTCGCGTCTGCATCAGCGCGTCTGGCTGCTGCCGGAAGGTAAAGCGTGGCGTGAACTCTATCAGCAACTGCCGCATAACGAACTGGCTCATCCTGTCGGACGGCGTTAGTCGTTGACCGGTTAGCCCAAGCGGGGAATACGCGTTGCGTGTTCCCCGTTTTTTTTGGTCTTTTGCTTACGTAATGCTGACAAACCGGCGGTGGGAAATTGTGCTAACATCCGCGCAGGGTGTTGTTTATTTTCAAAACAACCAGGTTCAAGAGTCAATTTGGTGAACTTTTCTTCTTTAATCCGCCTGGCGTTGCTGGCGGCAGGCGTAATGGCGTTGACCGGCTGCGGCAGTATCATCAGCCGCACGGTACCCGGCGCCGGGCATGGCCATCAATATTACCCGGGCGTGCAATGGGATCTGCGCGATACGCCCTGGCGCTACATCACGGTGATCGACGTACCGTTGTCGATGGTGGTGGATACCTTTATGTTGCCGTTTGATGCGCAGCATGGGCCTTACGAGTAAATCGGATCCCGTGTGGCGAATACCAGCAACTGATATCCGTGTCGGCCGCAGCGGAAGGGCGCCAGCGCCGTCATCTTCAACCCTTGCTCGTGGGCGGTCAGTGAATGCGGATTGTCGTCGTCAATAAACAGCACGCCGACATCGAACTCATCGCGGGTGCATGCCTTGACGGCAGCGAACAACTGTTTAAGCACCCCTTTGCCGCGCCAGGCGGTATCAAGGCACACCGGGCCATACAAAAACACCTTCTGCTCACGGAGTGCCCGGCCGTTGAATGACTGACTGCTGAGCGTATCGAGCATCGCATCCACCACCGGTGGGCGCGGCTGCATATCGGTAGGCATCAAGCAGACAAAGCCCGCCAACGCGCGATCTTCAACCGCCACCAGAATGCCCAGACGCCGGTTAATGCTTTCTAACTGAGCCTTATCCATACGCGAGACGATAAACCCTTGCCGTTTTTGGCTCTCGCTAAGGTTTGCCGGGGTGTTTTGCGACTGCAGTTGCAGGATAGCGGAGTAATCGGCGCGACATGCCTGGCGGATGATCATGAATCCTCCTGGAAGAACGTTATGGGGTTCGGGCAGGCGCGGATATCGGCCGGTATCCGCGCGGCGTTATTCAGCGTTCGTCCCACTCGTCGGCGGCAGTCTGACCCTCTTCGGTATCCAACGGCGGATCGAGCTGGAAATCACCTTCCTCCCACTCGTGCAGCGTATTTTCCTCTATCCATTCCGCTCTGATTTCCACTTCGTCGTAGTCGCCGTCAAAAATAGCCTGGGCGGCAGCGCCGCTGCGTAGCGTGAAACACTCGACCGATTCCCCTTCTTCCTCAAAGAACTCGGCCTGCCACTTGATATCACCGTCCAACATCACGTATTTTTGCAGATTGAACTGTTGCGGTACCGGCGGTTCATCGTCATTGCCGCCTTCGACGGATTCAATAAACTCCTCGCGCGCGGCTTCGATAGCTTCTTCCAGGGTTGCATACAGGCTCATGTCCGTCTCCAGTCACAGTGAGGTTGATGAAAGGGCTTTGGCAGCGCCAAAGCGTCATGACATACGTCAGAAGTAATTGTTGTCTCACTGGCGCAGGATGCAAATTTTTTTGTTGTCCGTTTTGCGACGACGATTGTCCGCTAAGCGGGAGCAGCGAATAACTGGGCGGGAAATAATAAGACATTGTCTACGACTACCCCAGGAGATCGCCATGTTAACCAACCCTTCAAGCAAATATCGCCCGTTCCCGCCGGTGGCGTTACCGGATCGCCAATGGCCCGGTCGCACCCTTGAGCAGGCGCCGCGTTGGTGCTCCAGCGATCTGCGTGACGGTAACCAGGCGTTGGCGGAACCGATGGATAACGGCCGTAAACGCCAGTTTTACCAGTTGTTGCTGCAGTGCGGGTTTAAAGAAATCGAGGTGGCGTTCCCCTCGGCGTCGCAAACGGATTTTGATTTTGTGCGTTCGCTGATTGAGGAACGGTTAATCCCGGACGATGTCAGCATTCAGGTGTTGACTCAGTCGCGTGACGATCTGATCGATCGCACCTTTGAATCGCTGCGCGGCGCACCCCGCGCTATCGTGCATTTGTATAACGCCACCGCTCCCATGTTCCGCGAAATTGTTTTCAGGCAGGACAAAGCGGCGACGGTAGCCTTGGCGGTGAATGGCGCGTTGCGCATCCGTCAGCAGTGCGAATTGCAGCCGGAAACGGCCTGGACCTTCGAGTACTCGCCGGAAACCTTCTGCTTTACCGAGTTGGAATTCGCGCTGGAGATTTGCGAGGCGGTGGCCGATGTCTGGCAGCCAGGTCCTGGGCGGCCAATGATCATCAACCTGCCGGCGACAGTGGAGGTCAGTACGCCGAACGTGTATGCCGATCAGATCGAATGGTTTTGCCGCCGCTTCAGCCAGCGTAAACAGGTGACGATCAGCGTGCATCCACATAACGATCGCGGTACCGGGGTAGCCTGCGCCGAACTGGCGATGCTGGCCGGGGCCGATCGGGTGGAAGGGTGCCTGTTCGGCAACGGCGAGCGCACCGGCAATGTGGATCTGGTGACGCTGGCGCTCAATCTGTACACCCAGGGTGTTGCGCCGGGACTGGATTTCAGCCAACTGAAGCAGGTGGTTGAGGTGGTTGAACAGTGCAACCAGTTGCCGGTGCATCCGCGTCATCCTTATGCCGGTGAACTGGTTTTCACCGCCTTTTCCGGCTCGCATCAGGATGCCATCAAGAAGGGGTTCGCTGCCCAACAGCAGCGGCAAGACGGCTTGTGGCAGGTGCCTTACTTACCGCTCGATCCGGGTGATGTCGGCTGCAGCTATGAGGCGGTGATCCGGGTTAACAGCCAGTCAGGCAAAAGTGGCGCAGCCTGGTTGCTGGAACAGAATCACGGCCTGTCGTTGCCGCGCGGGCTGCAGATTGATTTCAGCAAAGTGGTGCAACAGGAGACCGACGGCAGCGGTAAAGAGATGACCACCGCCGAATTGTGGCGGCTGTTCCGCACGACTTACGGGCTGGTTGAACAGCCGAGCCTGCAATTGCTGAGTTATCAGACAGAGAGCCATGGCGTGGAAGCTTACAGTTTCAGTGCCAGGGTATTGTTCGAGGAGCAGCAGCAAAGGCTGATGGGCGTGGGGAACGGTTTGCTGTCCAGCGCGGTGGATGCGCTGCGCCAGCGCTTTGGTTTGACGCTGGCGATTGAGGATTATCACGAGCACACCTTGGGCCATCAGAGCCACAGCCGTGCTGTGGCCTATATACGTTGCACTCTGGCACACGGTGAGGCGGCTTATGGCGTTGGGATCGACGTTGATTCCGCCAGCGCTTCGCTGCAGGCGCTGTTTAATGTCGCCGGGCGCTACCTGGCGAAATAAACGCTCGGTGCGACGCCAAGCAGGCGACGAAACATGGCGCTGAAGGCGCTGGGGCTGTCATAACCCAGGTCCAGCGCCACTTCCAGCACCGAGTGACCGGCCGCCAGAGCGTTTAGCGCCGCCAGCAGCCGGGCGCGGCGGACCCAGTCGCCAAAACGCAGTCCGGTTTCACGCTGAAAGCGGCGCGACAACGTGCGGCCGCTGACGCTGATATAGCCGGCAGCCTGCTCCAACTCCCAGGGCTGCGCCAGCGATTGCTGAATATGCCTGCACAGCGTCTGCAGGGCTTCGCCGCGTGGTTCCGGCAAATGCAGCGGCAAAATAGGCAAGACGCGCAGCTCGTCCAGGATCAGTTCCATTATCCGCTCTTCGCGCCCACCTGGCGGATAATCCACCGTGATGTCCATCGCGCAGATAATCAGCTCACGCAGCAGCGGTGAGATTTGCACCACTTCGCACTGCGCCGGCAGATCGGCACGCGCCAAGGGATCGACAAACAGCGCTCTGGCCGCCACTTTGCCGGTGATGCGCAGGCTATGCTCCATACGTGCCGGCAACCAGACGCCGCGGCCTGGCGGCACCACCCAACTGCCCAGGCGGGTGTTTACCTGCACCACGCCGCTAAGGCTGTGGATCAGCTGCGCACAGTTATGGTGGTGAAGGGGCTCGAAATCGCCGTGTTGGTAATCTTTGGCAATCGGCACAATCGACCGGTTGGTGGGCATTAAGTCGTGGCAAAGCAGCATCTGTAGCGGTATCTCCGCGCGGTGGAAAGGCGTAATGGCAGCATGCCACGCCGGAACATTTCGCACCAGTCTCTGGTGCGGCGCCGGATTATAGTCTATAAGAATACAATATATAATTTTATAAATTGTTTTGAGGGTTCTATGAATATCGACAGTATGCGGCAGGCGGCAACGCAGGCTGGGGCGCTGTTGCGGGCGCTGGGCAACGAAGATCGCTTGCTGTTGCTGTGCCAGCTCAGCCAGCGCGAGATGTCGGTGGGTGAACTGGCGCAGACGCTGGGCATCCGTCAGCCGACGCTTTCCCAGCAATTGAGCGTATTGCGGCAGGAAGGGCTGGTGTCAACGCGGCGCGAGGGCAAGCAGATTTACTATGCCGTCAGCGATGAAAAAGCGCTGACGATCCTCAGTACCTTGTATCAACTTTATTGCCCGGCTCCGGGAGCGACACTATGACCATTGACTGGCTGCATTTCACGCCGCTTTCCGCACTGGCCGGAGGGGGGATTATCGGCATTGCGGTGGCGCTGCTGTTGGTGTTTAACGGCCGCATCGCCGGTATTAGCGGTATCACCGGCGGCTTGTTGACGCCGGGCGGTACAGAAAAAGCGTGGCGCGGCGTATTTCTTGTCGGGTTGCTGATTTCCCCCTGGTTGTATCGTATTGCCGGCCCTTTACCGGAAATGCCAGTCAGCGGCGGCAGCCTGTGGTTGATGGCGGCGGGGTTGTTGGTCGGCCTGGGCACCCGGCTGGGGGGCGGATGCACCAGCGGCCACGGCGTATGCGGCATGGCGAGGCTGGCGCCGCGTTCGCTGGCCGCCACGGCGGTGTTCATGTTGCTGGGATTTATCACCGTCTGGGTTGTCCGTCACTTGGCAGGGGGCTAAAACCATGTTCAGAATTCTATTTGCGCTGCTGAGTGGGGTCATTTTCGGCTTGGGTCTGATTATCGCCGGCATGGCCAACCCGGCCAAGGTGCTGGCCTTTCTCGATATTACCGGCCATTGGGACCCGTCGCTGGCTTTGGTCATGGTGGGGGCGATTGCGGTAGCGGCTCCGGCGTTTTTGTGGGCCCGGCGTCGACAGAGAACGCTGTTGGGCGAGACGTTGCTCGTTCCCACCAACCGGCGTCTGGATCGCCGTTTACTGGCGGGCAGCGCGCTGTTCGGCATTGGCTGGGGCATGGCGGGTATCTGCCCCGGGCCGGCGTGGGTGCTCGCGGGGGCAGGTTCGTTACCCGGTTGGCTGTTCGTGGCGGCGATGCTGGCGGGCATGGCGCTGTATGAATTCATCATGATACGGAGAAAATAATGCCGATAGCCAACGCGGTGCTGCGTATTGCGCGCCCGACCGATCGTCTGCAGGACATTGCGGCCATGTACTGCGAGGGACTGGGGTTCGAACGGTTGGGGGAATTTGCCGATCATCAGGGGTTTGACGGCGTAATGGTCGGGCATCCGCAGCACGGCTACCACCTGGAGTTTACCCACCATCACGGCGTAAGGGTGGGGCTGGCGCCAACGCAGGATCACCTGCTGGTGTTTTATCTGCCGCAAGAAGGAGAATGGCGCGCAGGGTGCCGACGCATGTTGGCCGCCGGTTTTCGGCACGTGGCCTCTTACAATCCTTATTGGGATAACGGCGGGCAGACCTTCGAAGATCTGGACGGTTACCGCGTGGTGCTGCAACGGCAGGCGTGGGGAAAATAAAAAAGCCAGCGCACCGGGCGCTGGCTTGAAGGTGAAAGAGAACGCGTTATCAGGTGTTGGTGGCCGGTTTCTGCTCGCTTTTACCCTGGGTGTTTTCCATCATGCGACGGATAGGGACGATAAGCAGCGTCAGTACTGCAGCGCAGATCAGCAACGCAATTGAGCAGCGGGCGAACAGGTTCGGCAGCATTTCTAACTGATCGGCCTTCACATGGCCGCCAATCAAACCGGCCGCCAGGTTGCCCAATGCGCCGGCGCAGAACCACAGGCCCATCATCTGACCGCGCATTCTTTCCGGGGCCAGCAGGGTCATGGTCGCCAACCCTATTGGACTTAGGCACAGCTCACCCAGCGTCAGCATCAGAATACTGCCCACCAGCCACAGCGGGGACACGCCCGCACCGCCGTTGCCCAGTACGTTCTGCGCGGCCAGCATCATCAGGCCAAAGCCCGCAGCGGCAAACAGAATACCGATAACAAACTTGGTGATGCTGCTCAGGCGCACTTTGTTACGCGCCAGAGCCGGCCAGGCCCAGCTGAATACCGGCGCCAGCAGGATAATGAACAGGGCGTTGATTGACTGGAACCAGACCGCCGGGATCTCGAAGCCGCCAATCATACGGTTGGTATAGTCGTTGGCAAACAGGTTGAATGAAGTAGGTTTCTGCTCGAACGCCGACCAGAAGAACGCGGCGGAGACCAACAGGATAAAGCACACCAGCAGGCGGGCGCGCTCTTTGCGGCTCAGGCCGGCAAAGGCAAACAGGTAAATAAAGTACAGGGTCACCGAAACGGCAATCACGTAAACCAGCATGCTGGCCACCGCCACCGGATTAATCACGATCACGCCCTGTGCGATCAGGGTGACGATCACCGCCACGCCAACGGCCAATGCGATTAACCAGGCACCGACGCCGTTTTTCTTGGTGACCGGGCTGTTCCAGGTGGAATCGAGACCGACTTCGCTGTCATAGCGTTTCATTGCCGGAACGGCAAATACCCGGAAGATCACCAGCGCCACCAACATCCCGATACCACCGATGCCGAAGCCCCAGTGCCAGCCATGAGAGCGGATCAGCCAGCCAGAGATCAGCGGGGCGATGAATGAGCCCATGTTGATGCCCATATAGAACAGCGAGAAACCACCGTCCCGGCGGTTGTCGCCCTTTTTGTACAAGGTGCCGACCATTACCGAGATACAGGTTTTGAACAGGCCGGAACCCAGCACGATAAACATCAGGCCGATGAAGAACAGGTTGTTGCCCATGACGGCAGACAATGCGATCGACAGGTGACCGAGCGCGATCAGAATGGAGCCGTACCACACCGCTTTTTGCTGGCCCAGCCAGTTGTCAGCCAGCCAGCCGCCCGGCAAGGCCGCCAGATACATGCTACCGGCGAAAATACCGACGATCGCCGAGGCGTTTTCACGTGCCAGACCCATGCCGCCGTCATAGACCGTGGCGGCCATAAACAGGATCAGTAATGGGCGAATGCCGTAAAACGAGAACCGCTCCCACATTTCGGTAAAGAACAGGGATCCCAGCGGATAAGGATGGCCGAAGAAGGTCCGGCTTTCTTGGTTATTAACAGAGGATTGCATAACGTCTTCCCAATAAAATGCGCCGCACTTATGCGGCTTATACTGTGGTATGTATGTGTATTTAAGGAAGGTGATCCACCCAATGCGGATTACCCGACAAAACCGCAGCCGTAGCGCCCGTTAACCGTGGAAAGCGCGCCGACCTTTTTTCACTTGGCCAGTGATTTACATCTGGCGTGATATTATTTAACCATTTGATAGCTGGATGGTGGTTTTGTCTAGTCCCTATATCCCATTTTTTAGATGAAAAGTCGACAAACATCTCTTTTCTTGGTTTTTATGTTGGCTTGGGAGGGAATGTCATTGACAGCGGGTTTATTGTGCTAAAAGTTAATTACTTTTTTAAAAACAGGTAATTACATTAATATTTTTCTGGTTGATGCGGAAAGGGAAACGGCGAAAGGTATCAATACGAAAAGTAGGGTAAACGGACCCTAGCCCCCTTTAAGTGAATCAGTGAGTGATAAATGCGGTTATTGCTCTTCCTGCAGAGTGTCTTCTCTCATTCGTGTCGTCCGGCGTTGCAAACACCACCAGGAATACGCGGCGTTAAACAGCACGACCAATGCGGTGACGCAAAATACCGCCCGGAAACCGTAGCTGGCGGAGACCGCAGCGCCCAACAGCGGACCGCTGACGTTACCCACGTCGCGGAACGACTGGTTATAACTGAAAATCCGCCCGGCGACCTGATTACTGCAGTTATAGATCAGCAGCGTTTGCACGGCCGGCAACAGTGCACCGTCGGCGGCGCCAAGCAGGAAGCGCAATACGCCGAGCTGCCACGGCGTTTGTACAAAGGCCATGGGGATCAGCAACAACACCGAGACAATCAGCATAAATACCAGAATGCGCTCAGGGCCAATTCTGTCACCCAGTTTGCCCAGCCGTGGTGCGCTCATCAACGCGGCGACGCCGGGCACCGAGGCGATCAGGCCGCTGATAAAAGCCAGATTATGGATGTTGCCGGCCAAGTCGCGCACATACAGCGTTAAAATCGGCGCGATTGATCCGGTGGCAATTTGGATAATCATGGTGGTGACGAACAGGCTGAGTATCAGTTTGGGGTTTTTCAGTGAAGCAAAGACCTGGCGTGCGTGCAGCATGTCTTTTTTCTGCACCGGGGTGAACTGTTCTTTGACGCACAGCAGCGTCAGCACAAAGCAGAGTAACAGCACGGCGGCGGTGATGTAGAACACCGGTCGCAGGCCATATTGGTCGGCCAACAGGCCGCCTATCAGCGGCCCAATCAACGCGCCGCTAACGCCGCCGGTGGACAGGGTGCCCAACGCCCAGCCGCTGCGGTTGCGCGGCACCTGGGTGGCAATCAACGCATTGGCGTTGGGAATAAAACCACCGAGCAAGCCAAGCACCGCGCGCAGGGCCAAAAACTGCCAGATATTCTGCGCCATCCCCATCAGAAGCATCACAATCGACATACCCAATGCCGAGCGCAGCAGCATCAATTTGCGCCCACGACGATCGGCCAACCCGCCCCAGAAGGGGGAGGCAATGGCGGAGAACAGGAAGGTGATGCTGAACACCAGGCCGGACCACATGTTCAGCGCTTCGTGGCCGGTCACGCCGAGCGTTTCTACGTATAACGGCAGGAAGGGCATGATCAGGCTGAAGGCGGCCCCGGTGAGGAAGCATCCCAGCCAAGCGACGAACAGGTTGCGTTTCCAGTTTACTGGTTCTGGTACCGGAGCCATAAATTACCGTTGCAGAAGGTGATGCGCTTTGCTCGCAGGCGAAAACAGGGGGCAAAGCAAGAAAGTTAGCTTGGTAAGTATGCGCCTAATTACAGGTAGCATCAATTGATGTGGCGGGGGTTATTCGGAAAATGAAATAAAGTTTTAAAAATAACGCGTTGCCGGTATTCCGCGCTGGCTGCGCGGAATATGCCGGTGGTTATCAAGCGCCATCGCTGTTGAGGGCAACCTGAAATTCAGAGAGACTTACAGCCCGGCGAGCACGTCAAAACCGTTGCCGGTGGTGGAGGGGGTGAAGTCGGTAATGTCGTAGTTGGCTACGGCGTTGAACGGATCCTGCGCCACGATGGTATCCAACTGCGCACGGTCAATGCCTTTCACCAGAATCACACCGCCGGTACGCGGATTTTTACGTCCGGAGGCGATGAAGGTACCGTCCTGGAAATATTTTTTCAGCCAGGCGACATGTCCCTCGAGATGGCTGTCAACTTCTTCTATCGGGCGATGGTAAGTCAGGCTAACGATATACATAACGGCTCCAGGGTGAAAATAGTGAGTACGATCAGGATGATTACCCTCTCACCATTATCCCCGTTTCTCAATACCCAGAGCACAAAATGACCCGCCATAAGGCGGGTTGCGGTCAATATAACGAGGGCTCGCCTTCGGGCCGGGTCTTGAAGCGGCGGTGCAGCCACATGTATTGGTCCGGTGCCATCAGGATCTCTTTTTCCACCACTTTATTCATATACGCGGCGGCCACGAACTCATTGTCCAGCGGGAAGTTTTCCACTGCCGGCTGCATAATCAACTCATAACCTTTGCCATCCGGCAGACGACGCGGGGTAAAGGGAATGATCGCCGGTTTGCCCATCCGCACCAGTATGTAGCTGCCGGTGGTGGTCGCTGCCTTCTCCACGGCAAACAGCGGGGCGAACACACTGCTGCGCGGACCGTAGTCGTGATCCGGTGCATACCAGATGATGTCACCCTGTTTCAGCGCGCGGATCATGCCCTTCACGTCTTTACGGTCCAGCATGGACTTGTTGGAACGCATGCGGCCCCAGGTTTGCAGCCAGTCCATCAGCTTGTTGTCGTGTGGGCGGTAGACGCCGATACCCGGGTTATGAATGCCAAAGATACGTGCGCCCAGTTCCAGCGTAAGGAAATGCAAACCGATCAGCAAAACACCCTGATGGTTGTCGCGCGCTTTTTGAATGTGCTCCAGCCCGCTGACGTGGAACCAGCGCTCGATACGCCAGTTTGGCCAAAACCAGGCCATACCGGTTTCAAACAGCCCCATGCCGACGGACTCAAAATTTTGCACCAGCAGCGCTTCGCGTTCGGCCTGCGGCATATTAGGGAAGCACAGCGTCAGGTTACGCCGGGCAATCGCCACGCGATGCTTGAGAAAACGCATGGAAAAACGGCCCAGTGAGGTTCCGAGGCGGTAAATAATCGGGTAAGGCAGTAATACCAGCAAATAAAGCAGGCCAATACCGAACCAGGTAAGCCAGTAACGCGGGTGCAATAAAGTGCGATTAAAAGAAGGAACTTGAGTCATGTGTTCTCAGCTTAGAAGCAGTCATTTAACAATAATAACAGAGTAATAGCAGGGTTTATCCTTCAGACGGAGATTTTATTCATCCCGCTTTTTCTGCCGTTTATAAGGACCATTGTGACATTTTTCTCGCGCAACGTGAAAAGGCACCGCATTAATACATCATTTTAAGTGATGACTGGACATAACATGATTATTAATTCGGCTAAATCGCTCTAAAGGATAAGGTCTGCGGACAAGAGATGCGTATCATGACCGCGCAATTATTCAGAGGGGGAGTTATGTGGGCATCATGGTTAAGTTCTGGGTTGCTGATCCTTGGGGCATTATTGGGCAGTCTGGGCGCGCACCTGCAGTTTAACCCTCTGCTGGCGGTTGCAGGAGGGGTGCTGTTGGCGGGGATAGTGATTTCCGGTTTTACCGAATGTCGGCTTGGGCGTTGAGCGCCCAAGCCGTGCCTGTCAGTCGTTTTTAAACAGCCCTTTCAATACGTGGGGCTCGCAACGCCAGTACTGTGGCGGTGCGCTGACTTTTTCACCTAACCTGGCGGCGGCGTGCCACGGCCAGCGCGGGTTGTACAAAATGCCGCGCGCCAGCGCCACCATGTCCGCCTGGCCGGTGGCGACAATCGCTTCAGCCTGTTCCGGCTCGGTGATGAGTCCCACAGCGATAGTTGGCAGGCCGCTTTCGCGTTTGATGATTTCGGCAAACGGCACCTGATAACTCGGGCCGACCGGGATCTTCTGCTGAGGCGAAAGGCCGCCGCTGGAAACGTGGATATAATCGCAACCTAACTCTTTCAACGCTTTCGCCAGCGCCACCGATTGCTGTTCATCCCAACCCCCTTCCACCCAATCACTGGCGGAAACCCGCACGCCGAGCGCTTTTCTCGCCGGGAACACCGCGCGCACTTCACTGAAAATCTCCAGCAGCAAGCGCATGCGATTTTGCAACGAGCCGCCGTATTGATCGTTGCGCTGGTTGGCCAGGGGGGAAAGGAACTGGTGCAGCAGATAGCCGTGCGCGCCATGAAGTTCAATCAGCTCGAAGCCCAGGCGATCGGCGCGTTTTGCCGCCGCAATGAACTGCGCTTTCAACCGTTCGATATCGTTCAGACTCATCGCTGCAGGGGGGGCATCATGCGGTGAGAAGGGCAGGGTGGAGGCGGATTGGGTTTGCCAGCCACCGCGTGCGGCGCTGAGTTGCCCGCCGCCCTCCCAGGGAATGCCGTAGGAGGCCTTGCGGCCAGCGTGGGAGAGTTGAATGCCTAATGGCATGGAGGCGTGTTTTCTCACTGCCTGCACCACCTGCGCCAGCGCCTGTTCGGTAGCATCGTCCCACAGGCCGAGATCGCTGGGCGTGATGCGCCCTTCAGGCGCGACTGAGGTGGCCTCTACGATCAATAACCCTGCGCCCGACAATGACAGCTGGCCGAGATGCATGGTGTGCCATGCGGTGGCTTTGCCCTCGTCGGCAGAATATTGGCACATAGGGGCGATAATAATACGGTTGGGTAAATCCAGCTCCCCCAGTGAAATCGGGGTAAATAACTGACTCATAACGTCCTCCGGATCCGTGGTAAAGAGAAAGCAAACTACCATTAGGCTTATCGGGGTTTGTGACGGGCGTCAAGTTTCCAGCGTTAAACATTGCCGCCGGGCTAATGCTGTTTTGAGCGACATTTTCGGGTATTATGTGCGCCGCGCGTGGGCCTGCGGCCTGCGAGTTCAAAATAAGCCACCTCCCGAAAGACAGGAAAGTACACCATGCCAGTGTTACATAACCGAATTTCTAATGAGGAACTGAAGGCGCGCATGCTGGCGGAAACAGAGCCACGCACCACAGTTTCTTTTTATAAATACTTCACCATCGACGATCCCAAAGCGTTTCGCGACAGCCTGTACGTTGAGTTTGACAAGCTGAAGGTATTTGGCCGCATTTATGTGGCCAAAGAGGGCATCAACGCGCAGATCAGCGTGCCGCAGAACAAGTTCGACGCGTTTAAAGCCGCTCTGTTTGCCTCGCACCCGGCGCTGGATCAGGTGCGCCTGAATATCGCCTTGGAAGATGACGGTAAATCCTTCTGGGTGCTGCGCCTTAAGGTGCGCGATCGCATCGTCGCCGATGGGATTGACGATGAGAGCTTCAACCCGGCGAATGTGGGCGAGTATTTGCAGGCCGATCGCGTCAACCAGATGATCGACGATCCGGATACGCTGTTTGTGGATATGCGTAACCATTACGAATATGAAGTCGGCCACTTTGAAAACGCCATCGAAGTGCCTTCAGACACTTTCCGCGACCAACTGCCGATGGCGGTTGAGATGCTGCAGGACAATAAAGACAAAAATATTGTCATGTACTGCACCGGCGGTATTCGCTGTGAAAAAGCCAGTGCCTACATGCTGCATAACGGCTTCAAAAACGTCTACCACGTGGAAGGCGGGATTATCGAGTACGCACGCAAAGCGAAAGAGCAGGGATTGCCGCTGAAGTTTGTCGGCAAGAACTTTGTGTTCGACGAGCGCATGGGGGAGCGGATTTCTGACGATGTGATCGCCAATTGCCACCAGTGCGGCGCCGCCTGCGATACTCACACCAACTGCAAGAATGACGGCTGTCATTTGCTGTTTATTCAGTGCCCGACCTGCGCCGCCAAATTTGAAGGTTGTTGCAGCGAGATCTGCCGCGAAGAGCTGAGGTTGCCGCGTGAAGAACAGCGCGCTCGCCGAGCCGGTCGTGAAAATGGCATCAAGATTTTCAATAAGTCGAAAGGGTTGTTGCAGACCACGATGCACATTCCGGCACCTGAGGATGAAGGCCCAGCAAGCTGAGCCAATGATAAGCGCGGCAGATTTGCCGCGCTTTATACCTGTCGCCTTTCAAGCAACTCATAGAACGTAGTATTACTTCGCGCGTACGCCTTCGACAGAAATAATCAGCTCAACATCCTGCGATGCCGGGCCAAGATCGGTAGTGATGCCGAAGTCTTTCAGCTTGATTTTACCGTTGGCCGCAAAGCCGGCGCGGTAGCCACCCCATGGGTCATTACCCTGGCCGATCAGTTTGGCGTCCAACGTGACCGGTTTGGTAACGCCGTTCAGCGTCAGATTACCGACCACTGCATAGCCGTCACCGCTCTTTTTCACTTCGGTGGATTCAAACTTGGCCTGTTTGTTCTTTTCCACGTTCAAAAACTCCGCACTGCGCAGATGTTTGTCGCGTTCGGCGTGATTGGTGTCGACGCTGGCGGTATTGATAGTGACGTTAACCTTGTCCTTGGACGGATCTTTTTCGTCGAAGGTGAAGCCGCCATCAAAGTCTTTGAAGGTGCCGTACAACCAGCTGTAACCCAGGTGCTGGATGCGGAATTCGATAAAGGCGTGTTGCCCTTGTTTGTCAATTTTGTAGTCGGCAGCCAGCGCGGAACCGGCGCTCAGCAGCAGTGCGCCTGCGGTCAGGCCCAATACGGTTTTCTTCAACATAGCAATCTCCATAAATCCAAAGGTTAATCGGCGCTGCTACCCAGCATCCGTTTCAAAGTCACATCACGATCAATAAAGTGATGTTTAAGCGCAGCCAGGCCGTGCAGTAGCGAGAGCACGACGACGGTCCAGGCCAGATAAAGGTGGATAGTGCCGGCAGTATCGGCCTGTTCAGCCATGCCGGTGACCGTGGCGGGGATGTCGAACCAGCCGAAAACGCTGATCGCCTGGCCGTCGGCGGTGGAAATCAGATAGCCACTGATCAGGATGCTGAACAGCACAACATACAGCGCGATATGAGCCAGTATCGCACTGATGCGGGTAAAGCGACCGTAGCTGGCCAGCGGTTTTGGCGGCGGTGAAACGAAACGCCAGACCACCCGAACCACCATGACGATGAACAACAGTGTACCGATGCTTTTATGAATTTCCGGTGCCTGGTGATACCAGACATCGTAATAGCCCAGCGTGACCATCCATAAGCCCAGGGCAAACATGCCGTAAACCGTCAGCGCAACCAGCCAATGGATTAGCACTGAAATATGACCAAAACGGCTGGCGGTATTTTTCCAAAGCATCTTGTTTCCTTACATTCATCATTTTCTGGGTGCAATAATTAAACTTTAAGAAACATAAAATCAATAATAAATTTAACTATGTTACTTCTTTAGAATATCAATCAGTGAATTTGCGGAAGATTGCGGGAAGTTAATCAGTGAAATCGTCGTAGTGAATATCATCATTTGAGTGTGTTTTTTCTTTAATCATTGAAATTAAATGATTTTATTTATTTCTGTCAGCTTTTGTCATTTTGCGTAAATACGGTCTTTTTTTTAACAAATAATCCGCTAGCAAAGAGTGTCGATTATTTCCAGTCTGATTTTAGCAAGGGGGGGGATTTTCTTGCTGGCAGGTGTTTATCGGCAGTTTACCTGCGCGGCAGCGGCAGAGTTTGCTAACATAAGAGGCATTTGGTGGCCTTGTGGGCCTGGATTGTCAATACAAAGGAAATGTCATGGGCCGAACCCTTTTGACCGATCGCAGCCTGCATCTGGCCATTATGCTGGCGATGCTGGTGATTATCCTTGTCGGTATTAAAGCGGCGGCAGACATCGTGGTGCCGTTCATGCTGGCGGTATTTCTGGCGATGGTACTGAACCCGCTGGTGGCGCAACTCGAACGCTGGCGGATACCGCGCGTGTTGGGGGTTAGCTTATTGGTGGTGGCTGTGGTGGTGGTGCTGATGCTGTTTATCGGCATGCTGGGTGCCTCGTTGAATGAGCTTGCCCGTTCATTGCCGCAATACCGCGGCATGATGATGGAAAAACTGCGCGAGTTACAACATTACGCTGATCGTTTCAACATTACCGTGTCCACCGTGGCGATGCTGCAGTATGTCGATCCCAGCGCAGCGATGAACCTGGTGACTCGTCTGCTGAGCCACCTTTCCGGCGCTATGACTAATATTTTCCTGCTGCTGATGACCGTGGTGTTTATGTTGTTTGAAGTACAGTTGCTGCCTTACAAGCTGCAACAGGCGTTGGACAAGCCCAGCGAGGGGATTGCCAATATTCAGCGCGCGCTTGAGGGGGTAACTCGTTATCTGGTGATTAAAACGGCGATCAGTCTGGCGACCGGCATTATTGTCTGGGTGTTCCTTGCTGCGGTCGGCGTACGCTTTGCATTTATCTGGGGATTACTGGCATTTTTGCTGAATTATATTCCCAATATAGGTTCGGTGATTGCCGCTATTCCGCCATTGATTCAGGCCCTGTTGTTTAACGGCTTTGGTGATGCGTTAGTGGTGGCGGGGGGCTTTATCACGATCAATCTGGTGATTGGCAATATGCTGGAGCCGAGGATCATGGGGCGAGGGCTGGGGTTGTCGACGCTGGTGGTCTTTCTTTCGCTGATTTTCTGGGGATGGCTGATGGGGCCGGTAGGCATGTTGCTCTCGGTACCACTGACGATTATTGCCCGTATCGCGCTGGAAAACACTGACGGGGGGCATAAAATGGCCATTATCCTCGGCGATGGTCGGCCGGGCAAGAAAGTTACCCCGGAGTAAAGAACAAAATCAGAAGGGAGGCTGGTGCATAGCGCATCCGTGGCAGCAACCTGCCGGGGGCTTAGAAACGCCTGAAACACACATGGGGGAAGGTTAGCGTAGCGCCTTGAGTCAGGTCATAAAGAAGAAATAGACATCAAGCGCCAGCACCAGTAGCCACAGACAGAGGTACAGCACCAGATGTTCGCGTACATTGTTGACGATCGCCGACAGTATTTTGTTTAGCATTCTAAGCAGCCAAAAGGTTAGGACCGCTGATTATAGTATTTTTGTAGCTAACGTTAATACTGCGAAAGGGCAAAGTGTGGGAGCAGAGGTGAATTCCACCTCTTTGAACAGGTTATACGGCCAGCAGAGACTGCGATATCGGGGCGGCCGGCGCGCTTGGCGGATAGAAATAACGCAGTACATTATAGAGAGAGTAAAACTCCAACCGGTTGCGGGCGTTGATTTTTTCCGTGATATGGCGTTTGTGAACATACACCGTGTGTGAGCTGATTTGCAGCTTTTTCGCGATGCGGTAATTCGGCATTTCCGCCATCCAGTGTTTCATCACCGTCAGTTCTTGCGGGCTGAACAGGGAGTGTTCAACGCCAACATCCATCAGTGCAACAGGTTTTTCCCTCAGCATACGCAGGGTAACGGGCAAAATACTTTTGTTGAACAGGAAGGCGTTATCAGCGATGCGCATCGGCGTTTCGCTGTAGGGATAAGGCGTGTCCAGATAAATAAACAGCAGCGCAGAGGGGCTGGCCTCAATAAAAGCCTGCAACTGAGTATCGTCGTCGTTATAGCGGCAATGCTTGGTCAGGTTTACCAAGATGTGGCTCGGCTGGTAACTGCTCAGCAGCGGCATCGCCTGCTCAATGCTGTGACAACAGGTGGTCTGAGCGAAAACATGGTCAGAAAAATAGTTGTCGATTCCGACCCGGGTGAAGCAGCATTCGTCCACGACAAGCAGTTTCATGGTGACGTCCTTGTTGATCGAAAAATTACTTGGGCATATCAGCTGTAAAATAAGACTTACACCATAGAGTATCAATTCGGAAATCCGGATACTTGTGTCAGAAATTTCCGTGGCAAGATTTTTTATATTATTTTTTAATGAGTTATAGACGTGGTGAATTGTAACCGAGGGGTGAACCGCAGCCCGCGCGGGTTAGCGGGTGCGGTTCGCCAATGGGAAAAGCTTAATTAAAACGTTTTAGCGTAAAGGGTGAGACATCCACCGGCGGGTTTTTATCTTCGGCAAACAGGGCGGCGATCTCACCCAACACGCTGGCAAACTTGAAACCATGGCCGCTCAGACCGCTGATGACCATCAGTCGATCGCATCCCGGGACGGTATCGATAATAAAATCTTCATCCGGACTCATATCGTAACTGCATGCTTCCCCATGTAAACATACCCCTACACCCGGTAAAAATTGGCGCAGGAATTGGAAGACTTCAGTGCCATCACTGGTAAAACTGCCGAAAGGTTTGCGTTGCTCTGGCGCATCCATCTCCTGGCCGCCGTCATGCTTACCCACTTTCAGCCCGTCGTTATCGGCGGGAAAACCGTAATAATGGTTGCCGTCCTGAGCCTCAACGGTAAAAGCCGGGAAACGGTTATTGACGCTGTAACGGCCATCCGCCTGATGCCATGAAAATACTTTCCGCAGCGGTGCGATCGGTAACTGCGGCAGCAGAGCTTTTACCCAGGTGCCGGCGGTAACCACCGCTTTTCGGCCCTGGAAGCGGCCTTCAGAGGTGACCACTTCGACACCGCCATCAATAGGCTCCACTGCGCTGACAGGGCAGTTGAACAGCTGGCTACAGCCGGCTTCATTAGCCAGTTTGATCAGGCTGGCGACGGCCTGTTCCGAGCGCAGGAACCCGGCATCGGGCTCAAACACGCCAATGTAGCCCTCAGGCGCGTTGAATTCGGGCCAACGCTGGTTAATCTGTTCTGCACTAAGGTTTTGCGTGTTGAGGCGGAACTTTTGCGCGCTGCGTTGGGCATTGTTGATGAATTCAGAATGCTGCGGCCCGAGGTTCAGTACTCCGCAGGCCTGAAACAGTTCTTCGCCGGTTTGCTGAATCAGTGCGTTCCACAAGGCCTGGGCACGCAGAATCAGTGGCACATACTTTTCACCTTCGCCATAGGCATGGCGGATGATTCGTGTATCGCCGTGGTGGCTGCCGTTACGGTGTGGGGGCATCGAGCTGTCGATCATTAATACTTTCAAGCCGGATCTCGTAGCATAGTAACCCGCCGCTGCGCCTACCGAACCGCTGCCCACAACAATTAAGTCATATTCCACGTGCCGTAACCTCTCTGATATACGTTTCTTATCGGGCTATGATAAAAGGTTGGGCGCAGCAATGCACCCGTTGCGCTGCTGTGCCGGCAAAGAAAAAGGCGCCAGAGATAATCGCTGGCGCCTTAGGCTTTTTGGAGCAGAAAATTAGTGCTTTTTACGATCAAGGTCCTGGTAATCCGTTGCTTCAATCTTGGCAATGCCGGCTTCTAAAATATTGATTAATTGGCGTGCGACATCTGTAGTTAACCAAAGCGTTCTGTCTACTTGGGCTTCTTCTGGCGTCTGGTCTAGTGAAGACAGGTAATGAAGGCGTATCATCATGGCGTCATAAACGTCGACAGTACTAATATCCCAACCAACAAGCGGGTGTGTCTGAATTACTTCATCATTTCTGTCCATAAAGACCCCTTATTGAGTAGTAACTAACGTGAGTGACTAACGAGGATCAATGCGGCTCATCATCATGTGAGCAATTACAGTATACGCATATGGTTTCTGCGGTGGGGTTTTTCCATCCTTTTTTGCAAAATAAATATAATTATTCTACTGGCTGGCCAAGGAGGCCTGCGTGACGGGCATGCGGCAATCATTCAGCATCAGGAGGCGTGCTGTGTAACCGTTTCTCAAGCTCTGCGGCCAGATGCGCGAAATGTTGCTGCGTTTCGGCATCGCGATTCTGATTTTGCGCTTCCAGTTTCAGGCTGTGGATCAGCAATTGATTGGCTTTGTCATCCAGACCAAAAGCCAGATAGGAGAACGCGACTTCCAATACGCTCAAGCGCCGTTTTTGATCGCCAATCAGCACCAGCAGCTCGCCGAAAGTCATCGTTTCTTCAGATTTTATCTTGTCCGGGACCATGTCAAACACCTTCTGTTAAAAACATTCAGTACAGACCAGATAAGGCTTTTCTTCCAGCATAAAATTGAAGGAGGGTGAGTGGGGCTTCAAAAGCAAAAAAGCCGGGGAGCGACCCCCCGGCAAAAACAGCATTGCAGTGTTATTCTGCGCTGAACCACTCGTCTGCGCTTTCCCAGGTTTCCTGGAGGATTTCAGCGATAAGGTCTTTATCCGTTTTTAGGCCGCCAAGCACAGAAAGTCCGTTGGAACCGGCATAACGGACCTGAACTACGGCATCTGGAAATTGACGATTTACCCGCTTGCCCAGCTCGCCGGTCAGGGCTTCAATTGCCCCTGGCGGTAGCGGTCTGGTTTTATCTATAGTGACTTCAACACGCATGATTGCCCCCGAAGCGATTTACTGTTTATTTATACAGTTAAGTCCGTGCGGGAGCAAGGGGTTGCGTTAAAAAAGATTTTACGCCTTCACTGACCAGCTCAAGGTCTCTCCAGCCAGGAATGGCACAACCGTTTCATTCCCCATGGCTATCTCTTCCGGTTGCGTCGTCGGTACACGTTGCAGTTCGATAAAGTCGGCATTGACCGGCAGGCCATAAAAACGCGGGCCGTTCAGCGAGCAGAAGGCCTCCAGATGTTCCAGCGCGCCCAGTTGTTCGAATACGCTGGCATAGGCCGGAATTGCATTCGGGGCGTTAAATACGCCGGCACAGCCACAGCTAGACTCTTTGCGGTGCTTGGCATGCGGTGCCGAGTCGGTGCCGAGGAAGAAGCGTTCTGAACCGCTGGCGACGGCTTTACGCAGTGCATCCTGATGAATGTTGCGTTTCAGGATCGGCAGGCAGAACAGGTGCGGGCGGATACCACCAACCAGCATATGGTTGCGGTTAAACATCAGGTGTTGCGGGGTGATTGTGGCGCCAAGGAAACGATTGCCTTCCTGCACATACTGAGCCGCTTCTTTGGTCGTGATGTGCTCGAAGACGATTTTCAACTCTGGGAACTGCCGGCGGATGGGCTCCATAACCTGTTCAATAAAACGCGCCTCGCGATCGAAAATATCTACGGCTGCGTCGGTCACCTCACCGTGGATCAGCAGCGGCATACCGATTTTCTGCATTTGTTCAAACAGCGGGTAGATGCCTTTCACATCGCTGACACCCTGGCTGGAGTTGGTGGTGGCGTTGGCAGGATATAACTTGGCGGCGGTGAACACGCCTTGCTCAAAGCCGTTGACCAATTCGGCAGCGGCCAGCGAGTTGGTCAGATAGCAGGTCATCAATGGGGTGAAATCGTGATCCTGAGGTACTGCGGCCAGAATGCGGTCACGATAAGCCCGTGCAGCGTCTACGGTAGTGATTGGCGGAGCCAGATTCGGCATCACAATCGCCCGGCCAAATACCTGACTGGTATAGGGCAGAACCGTTTTCAGCATGTCGTCATCACGCAGATGGATGTGCCAGTCGTCAGGGCGGCGGATTTTCAGGGCTTGAGGTTGTGCGGTCATGTTGCAAGGCTCCGGCGGTCAGAAACACGTCTATATAAAAGCGAATAATGGGGGTTATTCACGCCGGGGTATAAGGATAAGCGGAAAGCGTCTTTGATGCATCTGTTTGTTCACGCCAAGTTGAAATCAATTGGCTTTCGGGCGCATAGTGACAGGGATTTTAACGATCCCCGCGTCATAACTGCTGGGTTATCAACGTTTATCATGTGGAATGGGAGAAAGAAATGGAAGTACGAGTTATTGCTACCCTGCAGGCGAAACCTGAATTTGTGTCCGCCGTCAGCGACACTGTGCATGAGATTATAGAACCAAGCCGTCAGGAGCTGGGCAATCTGCAGTATGATCTGCACCGCGATCTTGAACAGCCTGGCACCTTCGTGTTCTTCGAGCGTTGGGCAAGCGCAGAAGCGTTGGAAAAACACAACGCCACCGAGCACTTTAAACAATTTGTCAGCCAGCTCGACGGCAAGCTGGACTTGCTGGATATCAAACAATTGAAAAAAATTGCCTGAACCGATTTTTTGGCAAGAAAAAACCCGCCATTTGGCGGGTTTTTTTATCGGAGCAGATTAACTTATTCGTTAACCGGCTGCGGTTTGGTAGCCGGAGCTGTGGCTTGATTCACCGCAGCATGACCCCCCGCCGAGCCTTTACCTTCGAAATTGAAGGAAGGGCGTTGCCAATCACTGCCTTTCTGCTCTTCCGGCTCGTAAGCCGGCGCAGGGGCCTTGGTCATTGGCGCTGTGGCGATATGTTTATAGAGCACATCCTGCACGACTTGCATCTGTACTGGTTGCTGAACAACCGGCGCTTTTTCTACAACAACGACCGGAGCGGCAACTTCCTGGACAGGTGCGGCTTCAACGATGACCGGCGCTGGCGCTGCGACAGGCTCGACAACAGCAGCAGTCACTTCCACAACAGGCGGTGCTTCAACCGCCGGGGCAGCTTCAGTCGCAGTAGTTTCTTCAACCACGGTTGCTTCTTCAACTACTGGCGTCTCAGCCTGCTGCACCGCAGCAGTTTCCTCCAATTGAGCCGTAATGATCGGCGCAACAGTTTCAACTTCCGGCTGGGCTTCTTCTGCAATGACAACTTCAGCGGTTTCTACCGGTGCGATGGTTTGTGCGGCAGTCTCAGCGCTAACCGGAGCGGCTACGCTGACAGCTTTTTGTGCCATCACGTTGTCGGCAGCAATTTCGGTAGCTTCAGCCTGAACTTCAGCTTCTTCAATCACTTGTGCTGTTTGTGTTACAGGGTAACTTACCCATACCTTGCCAGACGCCATTTCCGGCGAGGCGAAAGCCCCAGCCAACGGCATTGGCGATTGGGCAGGGTAACGCTCATCACGGTAACGGCGACGGCGCTGACCGCTCACGCGCAGATGGCGTGGTGAGCGGCGTGAACGGCGTGGCATGCCATTTTCACCGTTGCGGTTGTCGCCCTGAACGTCATCTTCAGCTGGTGCGTCAAGGGTTTCTGGCAGCAATTTAACGCTGTCTTCTTCCAGAGCCGGTTTCACGTCTTGGGTTTTCACTACTGGCGCTTTAGGGGCCAGCAGCTCTTCCGCTGCGCGATGCAGTTCTTCTTCCGCAGACAATACGCGAACTTTCTGCGACAGAGGACGACGCTGACGACGCTGCATGTTCTGCTGCTGGCGTTCTTCCAGATCTTCATCGCTGATAACGTTGGTGCTGGTCTCTACACTTTCCAGTGCAGCTACTTCCTGCTGAGCCTGGCGCTTCTCTTCCTGACGACGACGCTGGCGTTCGGCACGCTGGTCACGGCGTTGTTGCTGCTCTTCACGCTGTGCCTTGGTGGCTTCTTCAGACTGTGGCTCCTCGACAACCGGTGCTGCAACCTGCGGCGCATTGCGGCGGTTGTTACGGCGTTGTTCATCGCGCACTTCACGCGTTTCACGGCCTTCGCTGCGATTGTCGCGCGGCTCACGATTTTCACGTGTTTCACGTGGTTCACGGTTATCGCGCTCGCGATTGTCACGGCCTTCGCCGCGTTCCTTGCGTTCGCCACGTTCAGGACGATCGCTACGCTCACCACGATCGCTACGCTCACCACGTTCCCCTCGTTCTTTACGGCCAGAGCCCTGACGGCGTTGACCACGGCGATCCTGGCGGCGGTTTTCACCGTTGCCTTCAGCCTTTGGTGCTTCAACGGCAGGTTTGGCTTCAACAACAGGTTGTTCTTCACTGGCGAACAGCGCTTTCAAACCACCGAACAGGCGGCCCAACAGACCTGGTTTTGCAGCGCTTGGGGCGCTTGGTTTGGCCACTACAGCGGCAGTAGCGGCCTGTGCCACCACAGCTTCTTCGGCAGGCGGCGGCGCGTCAGCAGCCAGAGAGAACGAGGCCAGAGCCGGTTGTTCCGGACGTTTGCGCTCCATCGGCGCATCTTCCAGTGGCTGAGCCATCTCTTCTTCGTGCAATTTCGGCAACAGGTAGCTCAGGGTTGGTGTTTCTTCGCCTTTGCGCACACGCAGCACGGAGTAGTGCGGGGTTTGCATCTGATCGTTCGGCACGATGATCGCTTTCACGCCACCCTGACGTTTTTCGATTGCGCTCACCGACTCACGTTTTTCGTTCAGCAAGTAAGAGGCAACCTGAACTGGCACGATAGCGTGAACTTCTTTGGTATTTTCCTTCAGCGCTTCTTCTTCGATCAGGCGCAGAATGGAAAGTGCCAGCGATTCGTTATCACGGATAGTGCCGGTGCCGTTACAGCGAGGGCAGACGTGATGACTGGATTCACCCAGTGACGGGCTGAGGCGCTGACGCGACATCTCAAGCAGGCCAAAGCGGGAAATGCGGCCGATCTGGATACGCGCACGGTCTTGGCGCACTGCGTCACGCAGGCGGTTTTCTACTTCGCGCTGGTGGCGCACTGGAGTCATATCGATGAAGTCGATAACGATCAGGCCGCCAAGGTCACGCAAGCGCAACTGGCGAGCGATTTCGTCCGCCGCTTCCAGGTTGGTGTTGAACGCAGTTTCTTCGATATCGCCACCGCGGGTTGCTCGCGCGGAGTTGATGTCGATGGCGGTCAACGCTTCGGTAGTGTCGATGACGATCGAGCCGCCGGAAGGCAAGCGAACTTCACGCTGGAAGGCGGATTCGATCTGAGATTCGATTTGGTAATGGCTGAACAGAGGGATTTCACCGCTGTACAGTTTGATTTTGCTGCTGAAATCCGGGCGGCCCAGAGCAGCGATGTGCTCTTTTGCCAAATCGAGAACTTTAGGGTTATCGATCAGGATTTCGCCGATGTCCGGGCGCAGATAGTCACGGAAGGCGCGCACGATCACGTTGCTTTCCTGATGGATCAGGAACGGAGCAGGGCGGCCTTCGGCGGCTTTTTTGATGGCTTCCCAATGCTTCAGACGGAAAGACAGGTCCCACTGCAGTGCATCGGCAGATTTGCCAACGCCTGCGGTACGCACAATCAGGCCCATGCCATCAGGCAATTGCAGGGAGGAAAGCGCTTCTTTCAGTTCGGTGCGGTCGTCACCCTCTATGCGGCGGGAAATGCCACCGGCACGCGGGTTGTTCGGCATAAGCACCAGATAACTGCCGGCCAGACTGATGAAGGTGGTCAAGGCTGCGCCTTTGTTACCACGTTCTTCTTTGTCAACCTGAACGATAACTTCCTGGCCTTCGCGCAGCACATCTTTGATGTTCGGGCGACCATGGGAAGAGTAGTTACTTGGGAAGTATTCGCGGGCGATTTCTTTAAGAGGGAGGAAACCATGTCGTTCTGCACCGTAATCAACGAACGCTGCTTCAAGACTTGGCTCAATACGAGTGATTTTGCCTTTGTAAATATTCGCTTTTTTCTGTTCATGACCTGGGCTTTCAATGTCCAAATCATACAGCCGCTGTCCATCTACAAGGGCAACACGCAACTCTTCCTGCTGAGTTGCGTTAATCAACATTCTTTTCATCTTAACTTACTCGTTATTTTTACATTATCGACAAAGCTGCGGGCAAAATAACCTCATGGCCGGGTTAAAACCGAAAACCCCGTGTCTTCTCGCAAAGTCGTCAACCTCACGGTTGTCGCCTGCATAGGGGCGCATTATCTCGGTAAGCCTGTATTTCTTTGTGAAAAACAGCACTTTTACTAGGGGAATAGCCTCTGATTTACGTCGACAGATCTGATTCCGTTTGCCGGCCAAGCTGCAACCCGCAGCCCGCTAATTGTTTGATTTCGCATTACGTCTTACGCCATTGCTGCGTTTTTGCGCCATCAGACAAATTTTATAATCCCACCGTTTTCCCTGTTTAACGAGAATCAACGTGGAAAGTAAACGCATTATTCCACTGCTGATACCGTTATAGCAAGGTGACTTTTCCTTAACTGTGGAAGAAATCGCAAACGTTCAAACCGGCTTGCTGCCTTATTGTTCGCTGGGGTTTCGTCTGCAGTCAGAGAGACAGTTAAGCACAGAAAAAGAAGTGGCGCTATTTACTCGCTCTATTTAGAATCCCGCTCCATGAAAACGAACATTCCTGCAGTACAATTAATCACGATTTCTGACGACGAAGCCGGTCAGAGAATCGACAACTTTTTGCTTGCCCGCCTGAAAGGCGTGCCGAAGAGCATGATTTATCGCATCGTGCGTAAAGGCGAGGTGCGGGTTAATAAAGGACGCATCAAGGCAGAATATAAACTGGCCGCCGGCGACGTGGTGCGCATTCCACCAGTGCGCGTTGCCGAGCGTGAAGAAGCGCCAGTGTCCGCCAAACTGGATAAAGTGGCTGCGCTGGCGGATTGCATCTTGTATGAAGACGATCACCTGCTGCTGCTGAACAAGCCATCAGGCACGGCAGTACATGGCGGCAGCGGCCTGAGCTTTGGCGTGATCGAAGGCCTGCGTGCGCTTCGCCCGGAAGCCCGCTTCCTGGAACTGGTTCACCGCCTTGATCGCGATACCTCGGGCGTGCTGCTGGTGGCGAAAAAACGCTCTGCGCTACGTTCGCTGCACGAGCAATTGCGCTTGAAGGGGATGCAGAAAGATTACCTGGCGCTGGTGCGCGGCCAGTGGCAGTCACATTGCAAAGCGGTACAGGCGCCACTGCTGAAAAACATTTTGCAGAGCGGCGAGCGTATTGTTCGCGTCAACAGCGAAGGCAAACCTTCGGAAACCCGCTTCAAGGTGGAAGAGCGCTTTGAACACGCAACGCTGGTCAAAGCCAGCCCGATTACCGGGCGCACCCATCAGATCCGTGTGCACACTTTGCACGCCGGGCATCCGATAGCCTTTGACGATCGTTATGGCGATCGCGAGTTCGATCGCCAACTGGCGGGTACCGGGCTCAAGCGCCTGTTCTTGCACGCGGCTGCTTTGCGTTTCGAACATCCAGGTACCGGCGAAACGATGCGCATCGAAGCGCCGATGGATGAAGAGCTGCGTCACTGCCTGCAGGTGTTGCGCAAGCAGTCTCAGGGCAAATAACGCAGCCCTTTTACCTATGCCAGCGGGTTGATGCCTTCAGCCCGCAGCATTTCCAGCAGTGCGATCAGCGGCATGCCGATCAACGCATTGGGATCCCGCCCCTCCAGCTTATCGAACAGCGCAATCCCCAATCCTTCACTTTTAAAGCTGCCTGCGCAGTTGAGTGGCTGCTCAAGTCGCACGTAAGCACTAATTTCAGCCTCGCTCAGCGTGCGGAAATGTACGTGAAAGGGTTCGCACAGTACCTGCAGATGCTTGCTGCGGCTGTTATACAGCGCCAGCCCGGTATAAAAGGTGACCTTTTGGCCGCTGGCTTGGCGCAATTGTGCACAGGCGTTCTCTTCCGTGTGCGGTTTTCCGGTGATTTTTCCTTCGATCACGCAGACCTGATCAGAGCCGATAATCAGATGTTCGGGGTAGGCGGCAGCCAGTGCCTGGGCTTTCGCTGTGGCCAATCGCAGCACCAGCGCCTCGGCGCTTTCCCCCGCCATCGGGGTTTCATCCACCTGCGGCGCCGCGCAAATGAAAGGCAGGTGCAGTTTTTCCAGTAGCATCTTGCGGTAAGATGAGGTGGAGGCAAGGAGAAGTCTTTGCATAATTTTTTTCGCAAACCGTAGCGTAAATAGAGTGGGCATTTTAAACTGTCCGCCGCTGAGGAAGCGAATAATGGTGAAAGGTGCCGTTTTACGGCCTTTTTCTTTGACTCTACGTCGTTACAAAGTTAATATGCGCGCCCTATGCAAAAGGTAAAATTACCCTTGACCATTGATGCGGTACGTACCGCTCAGAAACGCCTGGACTATGTTGGTTCTTATGCGCCTGAGCAGGTTACACGTGTTGCCGACTCCGTGGTCAGTGTGGACAGTGATGTTGAGGTTTCGTTATCGTTCGATATTGATAACCAACGCCTCGCGGTGATAACAGGGCATTCGGACGTTCAGGTAACCCTGATGTGCCAACGCTGTGGTGTCCCGTTTGAACGTCATATCCACACAACATATTGTTTTAGCCCGGTCGTCAATGATGAGCAGGCTGAGGCATTACCGGGAGCGTACGAACCGATCGAAGTCGATGAGTTTGGCGAAGTCGATCTGTTGGCAATGATTGAAGACGAAATTATTCTTTCACTGCCTGTCGTCCCGTTACATGAATCTGAACACTGTGAAGTGTCCGAAGCGGACATGGTATTTGGCAAACTGCCTCCAGAGGCGGAGAAACCGAATCCATTTGCCGTATTAGCCAGTTTAAAGCGTAAGTAATTAAGGAGTAAGGTCCATGGCCGTACAACAAAATAAACCAACCCGTTCCAAGCGTGGCATGCGTCGTTCACACGATGCTCTGACCACCACCACATTGTCTGTTGATGCGACTTCTGGTGAAACTCATCGTCGTCACCACATCACTGCCGACGGTTTCTACCGCGGTCGCAAGGTTATCGGCTAAGTAGCGGTACCTTGACTCGTCTAACCCTGGCGTTAGATGCAATGGGCGGGGACTTCGGTCCCTGCGTCACAGTGCCTGCTTCATTGCAGGCACTGGCCTCTAATTTACAGCTTCATCTCCTGCTGGTCGGCGATCCCGACGCCATCTCTCCTTTACTTGCCAAAGCCGATCCGGTTCTTCTGGAGCGTTTGCAAGTCGTGCCCGCTGAATCAGTGATTGCCGGCGACGCCAAACCCTCACAAGCGATACGCGCCAGCCGTGGTACATCTATGCGCATCGCGCTGGAGTTGACCAAAAACGGTGATGCGCAGGGCTGCGTCAGTGCAGGTAATACCGGTGCGTTGATGGGGCTGGCGAAAATGCTGATTAAGCCGCTGGACGGGATTGAACGTCCGGCGCTGATGACCGTGATCCCAAACCAGCAGCTCGGCAAAACCGTAGTGCTGGATCTGGGCGCCAACGTTGAATGCGACAGCACTATGCTGGTGCAGTTTGCGGTAATGGGCGCAGTGATGGCCGAAGAGGTGGTGGGTATTGCGCAGCCTCGCGTGGCGTTGCTGAATATTGGTGAAGAAGAGACCAAAGGCCTGGATAATATCCGCGAAGCGGCCGCCGTGCTAAAAAATACTCCGGCAATCAATTATATTGGTTACCTGGAAGGCAATGACCTGCTCACCGGTAAAACCGATGTAATGGTCTGCGACGGCTTTGTGGGTAACGTCACCCTGAAAACCATGGAAGGGGTGGTAAGAGTATTTTTATCGCTGCTGAAATCATCTGGAGACGGTGGCAAGCAGGCGTGGTGGTTAAAGTTGTTAGGCCGTTGGTTGCAAAAGCGGGTGGTAAAGCGGTTCGGCCACCTGAACCCCGACCAGTATAATGGCGCATGTCTGTTAGGATTGCGCAGCACCGTAATCAAGAGCCACGGCGCTGCGAACCCACACGCGTTTGCAGTAGCAATCGAACAGGCTGTGCAGGCGGTGCAGCGGCAAGTCCCTGAAAGGATTGCTGCGCGCCTTGAAGCTGTATTACCTAAGAGTGACTGATCGTACATGTATACAAAGATTCTCGGTACGGGGAGTTATTTACCCGTACAAGTGCGCACCAATGCTGACCTTGAAAAAATGGTGGATACTTCTGACGAGTGGATCGTCACGCGTACCGGTATCCGTGAGCGCCGTATCGCTGCCGCTGATGAAACTGTGGCGACGATGGGCTTCCATGCTGCTGAAAAAGCGCTGGAAATGGCAGGTGTGGCTAAAGAAGACATCGGGTTGATCGTCGTTGCAACCACCACCTCAAGCCATGCATTCCCTAGCTCCGCTTGCCAGGTGCAGCAGATGTTGGGCATTAAAGACTGTGCGGCCTTCGATCTGGCCGCAGCCTGCGCCGGTTTTACCTATGCGCTGAGCGTGGCCGATCAGTACGTCAAGAATGGCGCGGTGAAACATGCGCTGGTGATCGGCGCGGACGTGCTGTCACGTACGCTGGATCCTGAAGATCGCGGTACCATCATTCTGTTCGGTGATGGCGCGGGTGCGGTGCTGTTGGGCGCGTCCGAAGAGCCGGGCATCCTGTCTACCCATCTGCATGCGGATGGTACCTACGGTGGCCTGCTGACGCTGCCGTTCAAGGATCGTCAGGATTCGGGGCAGCCGGCCTACGTTACCATGGCAGGCAATGAAGTATTCAAAGTTGCGGTTACCGAACTGGCTCACATTGTGGAAGAAACGCTTCAAGCCAATAATCTGGACCGCGACCAACTGGATTGGCTGGTTCCACACCAGGCCAACCTGCGCATTATCAGCGCGACGGCGAAAAAACTGGGTATGGGGATGGATAAAGTGGTAGTGACGCTCGATCGTCACGGCAACACTTCTGCCGCCTCGGTCCCTGCAGCGTTCGATGAAGCCGTGCGTGACGGGCGGATCCAGCGTGGCCAACTGGTGCTGCTGGAAGCCTTTGGCGGCGGCTTTACCTGGGGCTCGGCGCTGGTCCGTTTCTGATTAACAGGAAGAAAAAATGACGCAATTTGCTTTTGTTTTCCCAGGTCAGGGGTCTCAGGCCCTAGGCATGTTGGCCGATTTGGCTGCGCAATTTCCGATCGTTGAAAAGACTTTCAGCGAAGCTTCGTCCGTTTTGGGCTATGACCTGTGGCAGTTGGTGCAGCAAGGCCCGGCGGAAGAGCTGAACAAAACCTGGCAGACGCAGCCGGCATTGCTGGCCGCTTCCGTGGCGATTTTCCGCGTCTGGCAGCAACAGGGCGGTAAAGCGCCTGCGATGATGGCCGGCCACAGCCTGGGTGAATACTCGGCGCTGGTGTGTGCGGGCGTGCTGGATTTCCAGGCGGCGATCCGTTTGGTTGAGCTGCGCGGCAAACTGATGCAGGAAGCGGTGCCGGAAGGCACTGGCGCGATGTTCGCCATTATCGGCCTGGGTAACGAGGCTATCGCCAAAGCCTGTGAAGAATCCGCTCAGGGGCAGGTTGTTTCCCCGGTGAACTTCAACTCGCCGGGGCAGGTTGTCATCGCCGGCAACAAAGAAGCGGTTGAACGTGCAGGCGCTGCCTGTAAAGCCGCGGGCGCCAAGCGCGCGTTGCCGTTACCGGTGAGCGTGCCTTCGCATTGTGCGTTGATGAAGCCGGCGGCAGACAAACTGGCCGTTGCGTTGCAGGAGATTACCTTCAGCGCGCCGCAGGTAGCGGTAGTGAATAACGTCGACGTGCGAACTGAAACCGATCCAGAAGCCATCCGCAGTGCGCTGGTACGCCAGTTGTACAGCCCGGTGCGCTGGACCGAGAGCGTAGAATTTATGGCAGCACAGGGCGTTACGTCGCTGCTAGAGGTTGGTCCGGGTAAAGTTCTGACCGGTCTGACTAAACGTATTGTTGACACCCTGACGGCGGCGGCGGTTAATGACGCAGCAAGCCTGTCAGCGGCGCTTGAACAATAAAGAGGAAAATAATGAGCTTCGAAGGTAAAGTTGTTCTGGTCACCGGCGCTAGCCGGGGTATTGGCCGGGCTATTGCAGAATCGTTTGTGGCACGTGGCGCCAAAGTGATCGGCACCGCCACCAGTGAAAGCGGCGCTGAGGCTATCAGCAGCTATCTGGGTGCAAACGGCAAAGGGTTTACGCTGAACGTTGTTGATGCTCAATCTATCGACAGCGTTCTGGCATCTATTCGTGCTGAATTTGGCGAAATCGACATTTTAGTGAATAATGCCGGCATTACGCGTGATAACCTGCTGATGCGCATGAAGGATGATGAGTGGCAGGATATCCTGGACACCAATCTGACTTCTGTATTCCGTCTGTCAAAAGCGGTAATGCGAGCTATGATGAAAAAGCGGTTTGGCCGGATCATCACCATCGGTTCCGTAGTTGGTACCATGGGCAACGCAGGGCAGGCTAATTACGCGGCGGCTAAAGCCGGTTTGATTGGTTTTAGTAAGTCTTTGGCACGTGAAGTTGCTTCGCGTGGCATTACGGTCAACGTCGTGGCACCTGGTTTTATTGAGACGGACATGACACGGGCGTTGACAGATGATCAACGTGCAGGCATTTTGTCATCAGTTCCAGCCAATCGGCTGGGGGATGTTAAAGAAATCGCCAGCGCTGTTGCTTTTTTAGCCTCTGATGAGGCTGGCTACATCACCGGTGAAACGTTACATGTCAATGGCGGCATGTACATGATTTAAAAAATGCGAAAACTATTTGCGTTATTTGGGGTAAAAACCGCAAAATAGCGTAAAATCGTGGTTTGACCAGCCGGGATTTAGTTGCATCTTTTTCAACATTTTATACACTACGAAAACCATCGCGAAAGCGAGTTTTGATAGGAAATTTAAGAGTATGAGCACTATCGAAGAACGCGTTAAGAAAATCATTGTTGAGCAACTGGGTGTTAAACAGGAAGAAGTTTTAAATAACGCTTCTTTCGTTGAAGATCTGGGCGCTGATTCTCTTGACACCGTTGAACTGGTAATGGCACTGGAAGAAGAATTCGATACCGAGATTCCAGACGAAGAAGCAGAGAAGATCACTACTGTTCAGGCAGCTATTGATTTCATCAACGCTAGCCAGCAGTAAGAGAACATATCTAGGCGGTCACTCGACCGCCTAAGTTTTTTCTATCCCTAGTGTCATATTTTTCCCTCCTTGGAGGACAAACGTGTCTAAGCGTCGAGTAGTTGTGACCGGACTGGGCATGTTGTCTCCTGTCGGCAATACTGTAGAGTCCACGTGGAACGCTCTTCTTGCCGGTCAGAGTGGCATCAGCCTGATCGACCATTTCGATACCACTGCCTATGCGACCAAGTTTGCTGGTCTGGTAAAGAATTTTAATTCTGAGGATTTCATCTCTCGCAAAGATGCGCGCAAGATGGATGCCTTCATCCAGTACGGAATCGCTGCCGGCATGCAAGCCATGCAGGATGCGGGACTGGATATCACCGAGGCTAACGCCAGCCGCATTGGCGCCGCTATTGGCTCTGGTATCGGCGGCCTGGGTTTGATTGAAGAAAACCACAGTTCACTGGTTAACGGTGGCCCACGGAAAATCAGTCCGTTCTTTGTGCCGTCAACCATCGTGAACATGATTGCAGGCCACCTGACTATTATGTTCGGTATGCGTGGCCCGAGTATTTCCATCGCTACCGCATGTACGTCCGGTGTGCACAACATTGGCCATGCCGCGCGTATCATTGCTTACAATGATGCCGACGTTATGCTGGCCGGTGGGGCAGAGAAAGCCAGTACTCCTTTGGGCGTTGGCGGTTTCGGCGCAGCGCGTGCGCTGTCGACCCGCAACGAAAACCCGCAAGCGGCCAGCCGCCCATGGGATAAAGACCGTGACGGTTTCGTCCTGGGTGACGGTGCCGGCATGATGGTGCTGGAAGAGTACGAACACGCCAAGAAACGCGGCGCCAAGATTTACGCTGAGATTGTCGGCTTTGGGATGAGCAGCGATGCCTATCACATGACGTCGCCACCGGAAAACGGTGCGGGCGCGGCGCTGGCAATGGAAAATGCTTTGCTTGACGCAGGTGTGACTACGTCACAAATCGGGTATATCAATGCGCACGGCACTTCCACGCCGGCCGGTGATACCGCCGAAACTCAGGCAGTGAAGTCGGTATTTGGCAGCGATGCGAAGCGCGTGATGGTCAGCTCGACCAAATCGATGACCGGCCACCTGTTAGGTGCGGCAGGCGCGATTGAATCGATCTTCACCGTGCTGGCATTGCGTGATCAAGCGGTTCCACCAACCATCAACCTGGATAACCCGGATGAAGGTTGCGATCTGGACTTCGTTCCGCACGAAGCGCGCCAGGTAAGCGATTTGCAGTATACGCTGTGTAACTCCTTCGGTTTCGGCGGTACTAACGGTTCGCTGATCTTCCGCAAGGTGTGATGTGTCTGCTGACAGCCCATAAAAAAACCCGCTTTCGAGCGGGTTTTTTTATGGGCTGTTTACAAGTGAAAAAATGAGTTCCGCACTTTTTTGGCTGAAAAACTAATGGAATAGGCTTTACTGGTGGCAGGTTGCCGGCAAAAGTCGGAGTAAATCCATGGTTAGACAAGCAGGAGAAAGTGTATGTTGAGCGGAAAACGGGCGTTGGTTACGGGGGGCGGGCGTGATTTTGGGCAAGCCGTGTCGGTCTGGCTGGCGCGTGAGGGCGTTGACGTGGACATCTGCGCCCGACAACTCAGCAGCGCAAGGGAAACTCAAAACATCATACGAGCCGAAGGTGGACGGGCGCAGGCCTACCAGTGTGATATGGCCGTTCCGGCTTCACTTACGGCATTTGTCGATCAGTTGTTGCAGGACGACAGGCCGTCGACATTCTGGTTTTGAGCGCCGCCCAATGGCTGGAGGGGGCGTTGGAGAGCAAAGACGATGCTGATGTCATCAGCACCATCAACTCCGGGCTAACGGGGAATATTTTACTGACCCGCGCACTGTTGCCCAGTCTGCGGCTTTCGGCCGGGGCTGATATTATGGTGATGGTATCGGTGTGCGGCATACCTCAGTTCACCGAGTCGAGTGCCCACCCGGCATTTTTTGCGGCCAAGCAGGGGATTGGGGGCTTTTGCCACAACATCGCGCACCACCTGGCAGCGGAAAACATTCGGGTGACGGGTTTATATCCGCCGGATTTTGAAATGGGTGGTCTGGATGACGAGCCACCAGAACAATCGGAGCAACCCGTGCTGAACGCACGTTCGATCTGGGAAACGATGCGTTTTGTGTTGCAGCAGCCACGCAGTTGCCACATTAACGCCATCCACTTCCAGGGGCCTTGCCGCTAAGCGCCGGCATAACGAGGAGAGTGTGGAAATATGTACTGGATTAACGGACAACAGCACGATGCGTTAGCGCCAAGCGATCGCGGTTTGCAGTTCGGTGATGGCTGTTTCACCACTGCCCGGGTTATCGACGGCAAAATCGAGTTGCTTCCCTGGCATATTGAGCGCCTGCAACAGGCGGCGCATCGGCTGATGATGCCGCTCACTGATTGGGGCGCTCTTGAAAGTGAAATGGCGTGCGCGGCAGAATCTATCCCGTTCGGCGTGGTCAAAGCGATACTGACGCGCGGCAGCGGCGGACGAGGTTACAGCCCAAAGGGGTGTGAAAACCCTACGCGCATTGTCTCGCGCAGCGCTTATCCCGCGCACTACCTGTCGTGGCGCGAACAGGGCATCAGCCTGGCGCTCAGCCCAGTGGCTTTGGCGCGTAATCCGTTGCTTGCAGGGCTTAAGCATCTGAACCGTCTGGAGCAAGTGTTGATCCGCGCGCATCTTGACCAGACGGCCGCCGACGAGGCGCTGGTGCTTGACACTACGGGTATGCTGGTGGAATGCTGTGCGGCTAATTTATTCTGGCGTAAAGGAAAAGCGGTATTTACGCCCGATCTGAGCCAGGCCGGCGTGGCTGGGTTGATGCGTCGCAGGGTGATTGAGCTGCTGGCGGGCAGTGAATATTCGCTGCATTACGTCAGCGAGCCGCTGGCCACTCTTGCCGACGCCGAAGAAGTGCTGGTGAGCAACGCGTTGATGCCGTTGCTGCCGGTAAATACAGCGCAATCATGGCGTTATCACTCTCGCCAACTCTATGATTTTTTGCGTCCACACTGTTAACGATGGCTGATTGATGAAGAAAAGAAAGCTGAAGGTCGTTTCGATTATTGTTGTTCTGGTATTGGCCCTGCTGTGCTGGGGTTACCAGAAAGTTGAACGCTTTGCTGATACGCCATTGGCGATCCAGCAGGAAGCCATTTTTAAACTGCCGGCGGGTACCGGACGGGTAGCGCTGGAAGGGTTGCTGGTACGCGACAAGCTGATCCGCAACGGTGCCTGGTTTCCATGGCTGCTGCGCCTGGAGCCGCAACTGGCAGAGTTCAAGGCCGGCACTTACCGCTTTACGCCGGGAATGACGGTGCGTCAGATGCTTAAACTGTTGGCCAGCGGTAAAGAGGCACAGTTCAGCGCGCGTTTTATCGAAGGTTCGCGCCTGCGTGACTGGCTGCTGGTGCTGCAGCAGTCGAAATACCTCAAACATACGCTGGCGGGCAAAAGCGAAGCGGAAATCGCCGTGGCGCTGGGCCTGCCGGAGGACTCTCATCCGGAAGGGCGCCTGTACCCGGATACCTATCTGTATACTGCAGGCATGAGCGATATCGCGTTGCTTAAGCGTGCTCATCTGCGCATGATCAAGGCGCTGGAAGCCACCTGGCAAAGCCGCGATACCAGTTTGCCCTACAAGACGCCGGAAGATTTGCTGACTATGGCCTCAATAGTCGAAAAGGAAACCGCCGTGCCGGAAGAGCGCACCAAGGTGGCTTCGGTATTTATCAACCGCCTGCGTATTGGCATGCGCCTGCAAACTGACCCAACGGTGATCTACGGCATGGGCGACGCCTATAATGGCAATATTACCCGTAAAGATCTGGAAACGCCGACGCCGTACAACACGTATGTGATCAGCGGCCTGCCGCCGACACCGATTGCCATGCCGGGCCAGGCTTCTTTGGAAGCCGCCGCCAATCCGGCGAAGACGCCTTATTTGTACTTTGTCGCCGACGGCAAGGGGGGCCACCAGTTTACCACTAACCTGGCAAGCCATAATCAGGCGGTGCGCGCCTATCGCCAGGTGCTTAAGGAAAAGAATGAAAAGTAAATTCGTGGTTATCGAAGGGCTTGAGGGCGCGGGGAAAACCACCGCGCGCGATACCGTGGTCAACGTACTGCGCGAGCACGGCATTAACGACATTGTCTTTACTCGCGAGCCCGGCGGCACTCCGCTGGCGGAAAAGCTGCGGGATCTGTTTAAACGCGGCATAGACGGCGAGCTGCCGACTATCAAAGCCGAAGTGCTGATGCTGTATGCAGCCCGCGTGCAACTGGTAGAAACCGTCATCAAACCGGCGTTGGCGCGCGGTGCCTGGGTGGTCGGCGATCGCCACGATTTGTCATCACAGGCCTATCAGGGCGGCGGTCGTGGTGTAGATCAACAACTGATGGCTTCACTGCGTGACACCGTTTTGGGGGATTTCCGCCCGAACCTGACGGTTTATCTGGATCTGCCGCCGCTGGTTGGCCTGCAACGCGCCCGTGCGCGCGGCGAGCTGGATCGTATTGAGCAGGAAGCGCTGCCGTTCTTTGAACGCACCCGCTCGCGCTATCTGGAGTTGGCGGCGCAGGACGATTCTATCGTCACCGTCGACGCTTCCCAATCGCTGGAACAGGTGACGGCGGCTATTCGTCGTTGCCTCAGCCAATGGCTACAGCAGGAAGGCGTGTAATGAACTGGTACCCGTGGCTGAACACGCCTTACCGTCAGTTGGTCGGGCAATATGCCGCAGGCCGTGGTCACCATGCGCTGCTGCTGCATGCTGCCGCCGGCAATGGCGACGAGGCGCTGGCCTATGGCCTGAGCCGCTGGTTGATTTGTCAACGGCATAACGGCGAGAAAAGCTGCGGCGAGTGCCATAGCTGCCGGCTTATGCTGGCGGGCAACCATCCGGACTATCACGTATTGACGCCGGAGAAGGGCAAAAGCAGCCTGGGTATTGAGCCTATCCGCCAGGTGATCGAAACCCTCTATTCCCACGCCCAGCAGGGTGGCGCCAAGGTTATCTGGTTGCCGCAGGCGGAGCTGCTGACTGAAGCGGCGGCCAATGCCCTGTTGAAAACGCTGGAAGAGCCGCCGGAAAAAACCTATTTCCTGTTGAGCTGTCACGAGCCTTCACGGCTGCTGGCGACGTTGCGCAGTCGCTGTTTCTATTGGCATCTTGCCAGCCCGGATGAACAGCTCAGTTTGCAGTGGTTAAATCGGCAAGTGCCGGGCAACCCGGTGGATCTCCTCACTGCGCTGCGGCTGCATGACGGTGCGCCGCTGGCGGCCGAACAACTGCTGCAACCCGAGCGTTGGCAGCAGCGCGGCGCTCTGTGCGCTGCACTGAATGCCGCCTTGCCGCAGCATGACATGCTGTCGCTGTTGCCGGTGCTGAATCACGAAGACGTGGCGGAGCGGCTGCACTGGCTATGTGCATTGCTGGTGGATGCCATGAAGTGGCAGCAGGGCGCGGCGAGCTTTGTGCTTAATCAGGATCAGCAACCGCTGGTACAGCAATTGGCCAGCCAGCTGAGCGGCACCTCGCTGCAGCAAGTGGTACAGCAATGGCTTAACTGCCGCCATCAGTTGCTTAACGTAACCGGCGTCAATCGCGAGCTGCTGCTGACCGAACGATTACTCAGTTGGGAGCAGATGCTCGGCGCTACCGGCTATTATCATCCTCATTCGTTGTAAAAGAGTTAACTATTATGTTGTTAGTAGATTCACATTGTCATCTTGATGGCCTGGATTACCAAACGCTGCATCAAAACGTGGATGACGCCCTGGCAAAAGCCAAGGCGCGCGATGTCGGTTATGTACTGGCAGTCGCCACCACTTTGCCGGGTTATCAGGCCATGACGCAGTTGATCGGCCCGCGCGATGACGTGGCGTTTTCCTGCGGCGTCCACCCGCTCAATCTTGAGGGCGGTTACGATTACGCAGAGCTGCGTCGTTTGGCGGCGGCAGATCAGGTGGTGGCGCTGGGAGAAACCGGGCTGGATTACTTCTATCAGAAAGACAATCTCGAGCTGCAGCAAGCGTCATTCCGTGAGCATATCCGCATTGGTCGTGCGCTGAACAAACCGGTGATCGTGCATACTCGCGACGCGCGTGAAGATACGCTGGCGATCCTGCGTGAGGAGAATTCGCAAGACTGCGGAGGCGTGCTGCACTGTTTTACCGAAGATATCGCCACCGCAGAAGCGCTGCTGGATCTGGGGTTCTATATTTCCTTCTCCGGCATCCTGACCTTCCGCAATGCGGAGCAACTGCGCGAGGTGGCGCGCTACGTGCCGCTTGATCGCATTCTGGTGGAAACCGATTCGCCGTACCTTGCCCCGGTGCCGCATCGCGGCAAAGAAAACCAACCTGCCTACGTGCGTGATGTGGCTGAATACATGGCGGTATTGAAGGGCGTGAGCCTGGAAACGCTGGCCGAAACCACCACCGCCAACTTTTCACGCTTATTTCACATCGAACTATAATCCTTGGCCTAGGCTTAGCTGTAGTCATTGATGTTGGGATTTTTTTTAAGCTCGTAATTAATCGCTGAAACGGGTAATGTTCCCACCCGTTTTATGGCGGTGGCTGGGCGTTTTTTTGTTTTTTTTGATAAAAAATGGCCGATTTAAGAAAAATACCCGGCTTTGTTCATCGAAACGTGACTGCCATCAAACATTGCGCAGGCTATTTATTTTACTCTGCGTAAAAATTCAAGGGGTGCTCAGACACCCTGAATTGCAGGGGTTTTTCTCCCCCCCTTGCAGCGCGAAGAATCGCGAGAAGTAGCAAAGCACTATTACTCAGGAGCACACTCAACTATGTTCAAGAACGCATTTGCAAACCTGCAAAAAGTAGGTAAGTCGCTAATGCTGCCGGTTTCCGTATTGCCTATCGCAGGTATTCTGCTGGGCGTCGGTTCCGCCAATTTTAGCTGGCTACCTACGGTAGTTTCTCACGTGATGGCGGAAGCCGGCGGTTCAGTTTTCGCCAACATGCCGCTGATTTTCGCTATCGGTGTTGCCCTGGGCTTCACCAATAACGATGGTGTATCTGCGTTAGCTGCGGTCGTGGCTTACGGCATCATGGTGAAAACCATGGCGGTGGTTGCACCTTTGGTTCTGCACCTGCCGGCTGAAGAAATTGCGGCTAAACACTTGGCGGATACCGGTGTGCTCGGGGGGATTATCTCCGGCTCCATCGCTGCCTATATGTTTAACCGCTTCTTCCGTATTCAGTTGCCTGAATACCTGGGCTTCTTTGCCGGTAAGCGGTTTGTGCCGATTATCTCCGGCCTGGCGGCGATCGTTCTGGGCGTAGTTCTGTCCTTCATCTGGCCGCCAATCGGTACGGCTATCCAGACCTTCTCCCAGTGGGCTGCTTATCAGAACCCGGTAGTGGCGTTTGGTATCTACGGCGTGGTTGAACGTGCGCTGGTGCCGTTTGGTCTGCACCATATCTGGAACGTACCGTTCCAAATGCAGATCGGTGAGTTCACCAACGCGGCCGGCCAGGTATTCCACGGCGATATCCCGCGTTATATGGCGGGTGACCCGACTGCGGGTAAACTGTCCGGTGGCTTCCTGTTCAAAATGTACGGTCTGCCTGCTGCCGCTATTGCCATCTGGCATTCAGCCAAGCCGGAAAACCGCGCTAAAGTCGGCGGTATCATGATCTCCGCTGCGTTGACCTCGTTCCTGACCGGTATCACCGAGCCGATCGAGTTCTCCTTCATGTTTGTTGCGCCGATCTTGTACGCAATCCACGCCATTCTGGCTGGCCTGGCGTTCCCGATCTGTATCCTGTTGGGTATGCGTGATGGCACCAGCTTCTCACACGGTCTGATCGACTTTATCGTGCTGAGCGGTAACAGCAGCAAGATCTGGTTGTTCCCTATCGTGGGTATCATCTACGGTCTGGTGTACTACACCATCTTCCGCGTGCTGATTGCCAAACTGGATCTGAAGACGCCTGGCCGTGAAGACACCGTTTCCGAACAGGTTACTCAGGGCGGTTCTGAAATGTCTGCGGCTCTGGTTCAGGCCTTTGGCGGTAAAGATAACATCACCAATCTGGATGCCTGCATCACCCGTCTGCGCGTTAGCGTGGCGGACGTGAGCAAGGTTGACCAGCCTGGTCTGAAAAAACTGGGTGCTGCCGGCGTTGTTGTCGCAGGCTCTGGCGTTCAGGCTATCTTTGGTACCAAATCTGACAACCTGAAAACCGATATGGACGAATACATCCGTAATCACTAATTCAGGCTGGGGAGCTTTGAGGGAGGCGAAAGCCTCCCTTTTTTATTTCATTACCAATTGATATGTATGGTTTTTTATTTTTCTGGGTGTTTTTTTACCATTGGTAAAAAGGCCGCAAATCGCGGTCCTTTTTGCTTTATCTGACCCGCCTAATTCGTCCTAAATAGCGTTGACACATTCTACTCGCACACTGAGGAAAATGTGATGAACCAGTATGTTAAGCGCACGCAACGTGATTACTCCCTATCCTTTAAATTGGCCGTCGTCGAACAGGTCGAAAAAGGCGAGATGACTTACCGTCAGGCACAAGACCGCTACGGTATCCAGGGCAGTCATACCGTCATGAACTGGCTGTGTAAATATGGCCAACTCGACTGGCGCTCGTCCCCCTCTACCAGACTGTGCGGAGACAATATGCCTAAGTTACCCCTGACTCCCGAACAGCGAATCAAAGAACTCGAACAGCAACTGGCTGAATCGGAAGTCAAAGCCCAGTTCTTGGAAGCGGTCGTGAAAGTGATGAATACCGAGTTCGGAGCCACCCTGACAAAAAAGCAGTTGGCTGCCTTATCGCGCAAACACAAGCGCCGGGACTCACAATAACGCACGCCCGCCGGTTGATGGGTATCAGCCGACAGGCGTGGTATCAGTCCTTGCAGCGTGAACGCGGGAGAGAAGAGCAAGCCCACCATATCGTGGAACAGATGGTCGCCATCCGCTTGCACCAGCCCCGACCGGGAACCCCGTATTTCGTTTTCGGCGGTGACGATGATGATAGCAAAGCTGTGCCAGCCAAGGCAGCGACCGCAAAGGAATGCGCCATGACCGACACGTAGTGCCTGTTTGATTAGTCTTTTGTACAAGCCCCCGCGTCATGCCGTCAATTGGTTGAGAAGTCATCTAAATACGGTATCGAATGGGTGGACGGCATTGTAAAACCAATGTTCACTCAGGCGATCAACAAGTCGGGCAAAACCAGTTGACCTACATCGGTGATCGTGTGAGGTTCACTAACGGCTTTAACGTCAAGGCGACAATGACCACCTATGACTGGAAGGCGAAAGAACTGGTCGAGTTCAAAATCACCTAAGGCAATCTGTAAGATTTTGCGCCTGCCTCGTTGGGCGCCTCCTTTGCGATCGTTTGGCGATCCATTCACTGCAATTTTTGCAAAGTGCCAGCGCAGCTCCAATCCCTCGCATTTTACACAGCCGATTGATCGGTTTGCCTTGGCGAACCTGATCATCAGCAACGGCCAGCATGGCGGCATCGTCTACGTTCGGCGCAATATACTGCCAGCGGACTACCTCAGCGGCGACCTATAACATGAAGAGCTGAAGGCGGCGGCGTTCGATTTTACCACCTTCGGCGATGCGGGTTTATTGAGGGTATATAACTAAAACGGGTGTGCTTACAGGGGCCACATTGGAAAAAAGCAGTTGATCGTATTATCATGCAAACACAAACGTCATGGCTCACATAGGTTTTTATAAGCATTACATGTAACTTGCTATATTTGATTTTCGTTTGAATTCACTGATAATTTAAAGTTTCGAGGGAATTAACCGCCAACTGAAAAAAAACAGGTGGTGATGTGAATTTTTCAGTCGGCGTTAGTTTTTCTCTGTCCTCATTTTTATGCAAGTGAATTATATGCTCTACATGGTTTTTTAAGACGTCTGACTAAGGTTTTCTTTGATTTTGTTTGTCTGGGAATAAATGAATGCTTTCTCTTCGCTGGTAATCAATTTAGGTATTACCAATACTAGTCCTATATCTCCAAAAAAACCATTACTAAGAGGATTGCCAGCGCCGCCTATAATTAATTGCCTTGATGTATTATTAGCGAAAGGAATCGCTTGCACCAAGCGGATTTGTTTAAGGATGCCATCTATTTCTATTAAGTGGTGTTCTTTTGTTACCTCAATAAATAAAGTGTGCCAGATCCCATCATCTGTAAATGATGTATTGATAGGGTAGTTGTTTTGTGTGATGGGTGAGGTTATCCCATGATGTAAGTACAACATATTACCTCTATAACCGTCGTCGCGAAAACGCAAACGAAAAATATTTGGGCTAGTATCATTATTACCAATGATATTACCTCCAGTTCCATCATATCCTCCCTGTTGACGTAATGGGACACGATATACCATGGCAAGTGAAAAAACACCGTCAATATTGAAAGCTTCATATTTATTGTCAGCTAACAAGGCACCAGGTATCGTTGGACCCCGCCCTAAACCAAAATTAAGAAAGGGTTGTCTGCTTTCGGATGTAATCAATCGTGGCATATAACCAGACCTGATAGGGCGCCAAGTGGCAGTCCCAGAACGGTCATCAATAGCCGATATATTGATGCCATCACTGGAGTGCATCCCCTGAGAAGGGTCTAACCATACTGATGGCGACATCCGTAGTATATTTTCTTCCGTCTCTGTTATTTTGTATACAGGAAGGTAATCGTTTTCTGATTCATACTGACTTCTAAATACTAACATTTTTCACCTCAGCGGTTTACTGACATAATATATGATGGGCACCAATTGGCATGTGCTATATTTTCATAAATTGAAATATGCGCAGTACTATCGCGAAGTACGCTACGTGCCCCTTGAACTGGGCCATCCTGATTGTTTGTGTTATTATCATTTCGTTTTATTCCGCATCCAATACGACATGATGTTCCCAGTGGTATTCTAGATAATTCAATTTCAACGATCTTATCTGATACAATCGCAACTCTAATAATTGTCGGTGGGGTCTCAGAATAATCGTCAAAAATATATCCAAGGCCTGGGCCTAATCCTTCTGTTTTTATTATTTCATCCGATATGTCTAATATCAGAGGAGGGCACGGGACTTCATGGATTAGATGCAAGATATTTCCTGTAACCCATTTATAGTCAACACAACGAATGCCACACCATCCCGTTGAAAAACACTCCCAAATGATCGTTCTTGCAACCATTTGCCCTCGGCGGTTTTGTCCCAGAGAGTTTATATGTATTGGGTCCGCTGATGGTAAGTTGAATATTGGTCCGCATAATCTAATATTCCCTATGCCATCTAATATATATTGTGCTTGCCTCACTGGTTGGTCCCATAATTCGCGAGATATCGGGGTGTATGCGCTTTGCGAGATTATTATCGGAACTGTTGATGTTTGATTGAATATGCGCCTCGCTTCAGATTGGATATTCATGTCGAATTGTAGTAATTGACGTTTATAACGCTCAGTACTCATGTTAGGGACTTTTTCGTATTCCGAGTCTGATTCTCCTGCCATGACATCAACCGCAAGTAATATAGGGCGCCACCCTTTTCTTATGCAAATGTTTCGTGCATCAACTAGCCCTTGAATTAATTTTTTCCATGAGGTTGTTCCTTTTGTTAAATCCATATATGGTTTCCCACCCTCTGCTGCCACATATGAAATTGTGCGAATTCTATGGCCTGTTCTTTCCTCAATTTCATGGACTATATGAGCAGCAATGCTACTTGCAGCTGTTTCTTGCCATCCTCCGTTAATAGTGTCTCTCAGAGGTTCTAAATCCATGATTGGATATTCCAGCCTATTTGGATTTTCTTTTCCTACGCCACGCTCTGATTTAAACATCCAGCAGTTTTCTGGGTAAAGAGATTCAGTTGCAATCAAAATGTCATTTCTTTGATCACTCCATCCTTGTGCTAGGCTTTGCCCCCAAGTAGGTATTATATAGCATATGTCTGGGGAATTATTAACAGATAATCTTGTTGTGGTCCCCCCACATATTACGCCAATGTTACTATTGTAGTTTATCAAACCTTCTACTGTTGATGTATTATCAGTTCGTCTTAATCCTAAAGATGTTGGAACATAATGGCCACCGTCCTCAGTATAAGCCTCCGCGATCTTTCGATCCTCAGTGATGTTTATTTGCGTGCAGACAGCACCGTCAGGAAGAATGAATGGTAAGGTTTTGTATAAAAAGTAAGGTGAAGATTCTTGGTCTGGATTTTCGTTTATCATAAGAATAGCCTCGGAATCGAAGTGTTAATGAATTAGTATGGGCTTACACTTACATATATAACAAACTGCTTTATTTTATTTATTACCGGTAATTTTTTACAAGGAGGCAATGAATATGAAAAAGTTGCTTGTGAATCGGTTAACCACCCTTAACAAATATAACTGTGTAATAAAAAAAGGAAAATGTATAGCGTCCTTGTTGGTGTTATCGCCTACAGAACATCACTCTCTCCAGAGCTAAGGGAAGAGGTATGAGGGCGCGCAATAAATACGCTAAATGTTAGTGAAACAGAATGGGGTTGATTCATCTTTTTTTAGCGGTATCAATAGGTTTTGTTCGGTTTTTTTGCAGAAAATGTTCAAACACCGCCAGGGTGTCGCTCGAAATGTGATGCTCAATCCCTTCGCTGTCCAGCTCCGCCGTTTCAGTCGGCACCCCGAGGCACACCAGCAGGTCGACTACAATGCGGTGCCGACGGCGCACTTGCTGCGCCAGTTGTTCACCTTCTTCGGTCAGAAAGACCCCGCGATACGGGCGTGACTCTACCAATCCGGCACTCTTCAGCCGCGCAATGTTCTTGATCGCAGTAGGGTGGGAAACGCCAAAGCGGCGGGCGATGTCGGTGGTTCTGGCTTCGCGAGTGGTCAGCAGCAGATCGGCAATCAGCTCGACGTAATCTTCGATCAACGCATTCGACTGTGCTTCACGGGCGCGGGTAAAACGTAGGGCGTGCTCAGCCTCATCCGGCATTTCAGCCAGTGTGGGGCGTTCGGCGTTATCTGGCGCGCTTGTTACCATATTCTGGGACGTCCTTTATAGGTTAAACCAGTGAGTTCCAGACTACTGGAATTCTGCCTTACGTTAGTCTAATGGCGACGCATTATCAATTCGGCCGCCGCATTCAATGACAATAAGAAATATTTGTACACAAAGGTAAAGTATCTTCCATTTTGCATAAAGTGTAGCCGATGCTACATTGTTCTGAGTGTTGGGTAAAAAATAACCAGAATAATATTGAGGATAAAACATGCGTGAGGCGGCAACCACCACATCGTTAACCGAACGGACCAATACGGCGATTGGTAACGCTTTAGCCGGGCGCAAGCGCGGCGCGTTTACGCCGCTATTGTTCGCCGGGCCGGCGGTGATTGCCTCCATTGCCTACATGGACCCCGGTAATTTCGCCACCAATATTCAGGCCGGTTCAAAATACGGTTACAGCCTGTTGTGGGTAGTGGTGATGGCCAACCTGATTGCCATGTTGTTCCAGGCGCTGTCGGCCAAGCTGGGCATCGTCACCAACCGTAACCTGGCGGAAATGTGCCGCGATCAATTCTCGCGCCCGGTGGTAATCGGCATGTGGCTGCTCAGCGAGGTGGCGGCAATGGCCACCGATCTGGCGGAGTTTCTGGGTGGGGCTATCGCGCTCGCCTTGCTGTTCCATATGCCGCTGTTGGTGGGGATGGGCGTAACAGCGGTGATCACCTATGCATTATTGATGGTAGAAAAGAAAGGTTTTCGCCCGGTTGAACTGATGATTGGCGGGCTGGTGGCGGTCATTGCCTTGTGCTATCTCGCCGAGATGTTTATCGTGCCGGTCGACTGGCTGGCGGCGGGGGCCGGCATGCTAACGCCGCAGTTGCCGGATGCGCAGGCGCTGACCATTGCCGTCGGCATTATCGGTGCCACCGTAATGCCGCACGCCATTTTCTTGCATTCGGGCCTGACCCAGCACCGTACACCGGCCAGCAACAGCGGCGAACGGCGCAAGCTACTGCGTTTTTCCAATATCGAGGTGGTGATCGCGCTGGCGATTGCCGGGCTGGTGAATATCGCCATGGTGATTATGGCTTCCAGCGCCTTTCATGCCGGTAACAGTGACGTGGCGGAGATCGGCACGGCGTACCATACGTTGACTCCACTGTTTGGCGCCGCCGCCGCCGGGATCTTCCTGATGTCACTGATAGCATCCGGTATTTCAAGCTCGGTGGTGGGCACCATGGCGGGCCAGATGATTATGCAGGGGTTTGTCGGTTTTCGCATCCCGGTGTGGGTGCGTCGGCTGGTAACCATGATCCCGGCGTTTATCGTGGTGGCGTTAGGGGTTAATGCGACGGACGCGTTGGTCTACAGCCAGGTGGTGCTGAGCCTGGCGCTGCCGGCGCCGATGATTGCTCTGGTAATGTTTACCCGCCGCCGCGACATCATGGGCGAGTTTGTGAACAGCCGCCTCACCAGTCTGGTATCGATCATCGGTACGGTGATTATCATCCTGCTCAACATGGTGCTGCTGCAGACGTTCGGCGTTGCCATTCCCGGTCTGGGCTGATTGATAAGCCGTGCGCTTGCTACGGTCACGGCTTGTCTCCTTTCTATCACTCAACTCGCCTTAAGGCATCGTTTTCGGTGCCGAGTTTTGACTACCGGTCAGGGCCTTCTCATCGTTGGAAATGCTGCCGGTATTAGCCGCCCATACGCCTTCCTGTGTTTTGGTCACCTGCTGGTGGCCGGCATTCAGGTTCTGGCCGACGGCGGCGATATGGTTGGACTCGACGTCGCCGGTATTTTTTGCCCAAGGGATGGTTTGATCGCCGGCTTGGGCGATGCCGCTAAATGCCATCGGTATCACCAGCAGCGCGGCATGAATGAAGGTTTTGATTTTCATGATCTCAACGTCCGTTGATGCATAGGGTACGGTAAATCCGTGCCATAGCGATTCAGGGAAAAGCAATTGAGGGTGGGGGATAACCTAAGGTCAGTCTGATTGCGGCTGGCGGTCTGGGATCCGCACTACGCCCTGTCTATTCAGTGTAGGACGGGTTGTCAGTGACCATCATTTACATCAACGTATGTAAAAATGTTGCCTGAGAAATAATTCCCACGCTTATTATGTGAGCCTTTTCAGGATACCTAAGTCGACAGCCATCCTTCACGTCCCTGGCCGGAATGACTCAATAACAGTCGCCAGCGGTTTATTACACGCCGTAGCGTTTGTTTCCTCCCGAAGTAATACAGTAACGCCCGCCTCGTGGGCCTATACATATTCTTCCTGACGAACAGGGGCATCCGGCATCACTTTCCACGTTGCGCTTTGGCGTTGGCCGATATACTGGCTGCTTTGGCGCAGGTGCCTGGCGGCTTTTTTGATAGCATTTATCACCATGACACAATGACTTTATAGAAACCCATTGGCTCGATTGATTACCTGGTGTGATTTTTGCCCAATTATCGCTCTCTTGGTAAATGGTGATGCTTTGCCCACGTTTTAAGGACGTAATGACTTTACCGTTCGGTGCGTTTCGGACGTTGAGCCGATCGGCCGCTACATATTTAGTGGGCAAAGGGGCATCATTTTGTGGTTGAGGAGGCTGTTCGCTGATATCTAATGCCTGATTGGCCGGTGGCGTATAAACATGGGCCGTTGAGGTGCCGGACTGCGACATCGATGTGCTTTTTTCTGATTTATTGTCAGATTTGAATGCAAACCAAAGAACGATGGCGGCGATTACCAGTATTCCTACACCTTGATTGTTCTTGTTGCTTGCCATCAGTCTTCACCATCCAAATTGGGTAAATACTAAGGCTAGACGCAGTTTCATAACGCATCAATGAAAGGATATTTTATTATTATCATCTAATAATATTATTATTTAACTCACTGTTTGTTCCGCAACTTAATTTCACCGTCGGGCTCACCCAACGGTGAATGATAACCTATAGTTTTCAAATTACAGTCAGGCGCCCAGCTCGCTCATCCTCAGGCGCTGACTTGAGTAAGTCACTGGGGTGAGCGCGAGCAGGTAACAACGCTGCAGCTTGAAAGATGACGGGTATATAACGATATTACAGATTGCCCACTCCACCATCAATCTGCAACTCGGCCCCGACCATAAACGCGGATTCGTCAGACGCGAGGAACACGGCCGCTTTCGCCAGTTCCAGCGGCGTGCCCATGCGGCCGATCGGCACCAGGGCACGAATGTCATCGCGCAGCGCCTGTTCATCCTCGTCTTTCAAGCCAAGCTTGCCTAATGCCGGTGTTTCGGTCGGGCCAGGGCTCAGGCCATTGACCCGAATACCGCGCGGGTGCAATTCACCGGAAAGCGTTCTGGCCAGCGACAGCAGGCCGGCCTTGCTGGCGGCGTAAACGCTGCTTAGCGGCAGGCCGATATGCGCGCTGACCGAGCCGCACAGAATAATCGAAGCCGGATTCGCTAATAGCGGCAGCAGCGCCTGAATTAAGAAAAATGGCCCTTTGAGGTTGATGTCCATCAGCCGCTGATAGTTCTGCTCATCCCATTGCTGCAACGGAAGGTGGGTGACGTCACCGGCGTTGATATACAGCACGTCAAGGCGCGGCCAGTGGCTGGTCAACTGCTGCGCTAAAGCTTGCTGCTGGCGGATATCCCCGGCGTCACTGCGCAACAGCAGCACGTCGCCCAGCGCTTTCCCCGCAGCGGCCAGGCCGCTTTGGCTGCGGCCGGTGATCGCCACGGTGGCGCCCTCGGCAATAAACTGGCGCGCGGTTTCCAGGCCAATTCCGCTGGTGCCGCCGGTGATCAATGCGTATTTACCTTTAAGTCGTGACATAACCTACCCTCTGTTTCCCGTTGGTATCGCCATTATTTGCGCTATAGTATCTTTTGCATAGTAGGCACCGTTTGGATACCAAGGGGCGAGGTGGGATGAAATGACGACAGTGGCGCTTTCGACAGCGGAAAAAAATTTAACGGCATTGCCGGCAGCGGACGCACCTTGTCCTATGGTGGGGTTTGTGAATCTGGTGGCGGGGAAATGGGCGATCCCGATCCTCTACAGGCTGATCATGATCGACGGCCCGGTGCGCTTCAGTGAGTTGCAGCGTGCGGTGGCACCGATCGCCCAGAAAGAGCTGACGCGTCAACTGCGGCAGTTCGAGCAGCGCGGCCTGGTTACGCGGCAGGTATTTCCGGAAGTCCCGCCGCGCGTTGAATACCGGATTACGGCGCTGGGCACATCCCTGCGCCCGACGCTGGACTCACTGGCCGAGTGGATGCGTGCGCACGCACTGCAATTGAACGCTGACTAATCGCCTATCCCCGGCGGGTTGATGGTGGAACGCTCGACCTTTTCATCATGTTCGCCCCAGCGGTCCAGCACCTGAGCGTATTCGCCGCTGACGATCACCCCATTAATGGCGGCGTTAATGGCGGTGACCAGGCCATTATCTTTTTTGGTGGTCACCGCTACATAGGCGACGTTGGGTCCGATGCCGACCATTTTGGTTCTGCCGGTTAGCGCCGCTTTATAGGCGCCGGTAGAGTGGGGGCCAAAGAAAGCGTCGGCGCGCCCGGACTGAATGCTCAGGTTGGCGGCGGCGTCATCGGTGACATAAATCGGTTGCACCGGTGCCAGGCCGTTGGCGCGGTTCTGTTTATCCCAACCGAGCAGGATGTTTTCCTGATTCGTACCGGAGCCGACAATAATCCGCAGCCCGGCAACGTCCGCCGGCTGGTTTATTGAGATAATCTTGCTGGTGGATTTCACATAGAAACCCAGCGTATCTACGCGGTATGTGGCGAAATCAAATTTGGTTTTCCGCAGCTTGGTGACCGCAATATTAAAAATGGCGGCATCGTACTTGCCGGAAGTAATGCCAAGCGGCCAGTCCTCCCAGGAGGTAGGCACAAGATTCAGTTCCAGCCCCAGGCTGTCCGCCACCAGCTGTGCGATATCCGGGTCGCTGCCGATCAAGGTTTTATTGTCTTCGGCAAACAGCGCCAGCGGCGGGGAGTTTTCAGACGCCACCGCTACGGTTAACTTGCCCGGTACGGCAAAATGGTAATTCGCCGGGATCAAGGCGACGGCAGCCGGGTTTTTGAGCGCGCGTATATGTTGCTGATTGGCCTGCAGATCGATAATGTTTTTGCTTTCCGCCTGGGCCGCACCGCACAGCAGCAGTACGCCCAGCGCCAGGGTTTTGAGATGCATGGTGTTTTCTATCCTTTGCTAATCATAGAGTTACTATTGGCGGCGGCCGCGGGCAAGTAAAGCAACAATAGTGAATAACCAAAGTGAAAAAAATCAGATGATTGCCGCAGTGATCTAATGGCAGAGGCATCGCCAGGCTGGCAGGTTGCCTGATTCTGCATCACTCGACGCGATAAGTGCGCAATCAGGTTGAAAGCAGTAGAATTTGTCACTCATACTGCGTACAGATTATTTTCCTCAACAAGGAATGCCAGATGGCCGAAGAAACGATTTTCAGTAAAATTATCCGCCGCGAAATCCCTGCTGATGTGGTCTACCAGGACGAACTGGTCACCGCGTTCCGTGATATTTCACCTCAGGCTCCGACCCATATTCTGATCATCCCCAATGTCTTGATCCCAACGGTAAACGACGTAACCGCAGAGCACGAAGCGGCGCTGGGTCGCATGATCACCGCTGCGGCGAAAATTGCCGAACAGGAAGGTATCGCCGAAGATGGCTATCGCCTGATTGTTAATTGCAATCGCCATGCGGGCCAGGAGGTCTATCATATTCATATGCACTTGGTCGGTGGCCGTTCGTTGGGGCCGCTGCTGTCACGCTAACCGAGGTCAATCATGCGCTATAGCAAAACCCTGCGTTGTCTGATGGCGCTGGCGTTACCCGCCGCAATACTGATGGGCTGCAGCAATCGGCCCGGCATTGCGGTTAACGAACGGCAGGCGGTGGTGATGGATTCGCCGGTGCTTACCGCAGGTATCGTGGCCGATAATCCGTCGATTACGGATGCCTCCGGGCGCGTGAGGGCCACTTCGGTGCTCAGCAACAACCAACCGACACCGGTAACGGTGCATTACCGCTTCTACTGGTATGACAATCAGGGGCTGGATATTCGGCCCTTTGAAGAGCCACGCACCGTTACCGTTGCGCCAAATTCAGACGCTGAAATTTACTCGATTAACGGCAACCTCGATGCCAAGCGCGTGCGTCTGTATCTATTCTTGTAAGCTCTTGCTTTAGTTGTTGGAGAGGGATAATGAAAAAGTATCTAGTTGTCGCATTGGCCGCGTTGACGTTAAGCGGCTGTTTGTCACGTCCCCCAGAGCCTGAACAGCCACCGGCCACCGTTGAGCCGGCCAAACCGCCGGTGGTGGTAGAGCCGCAGCCACAACCCCAGCCGCCCATTGGCGAGCAGGTACCGCAACCGCCAAAAATTCAGCAACTTGACTGGCTGAGCAGCGTGCAACCGCTGGTGAACCAGATGCTGAAAGCCGATGGCGTCAATCCGGGCAGCGTGCTGCTGCTGGACAGCGTGAAGAACAACACCAACGGCTCATTGCAAACCGCTAAAGCCACCTCCGCGTTGCACAAGGCGCTGGCATCGAACCAAACCTTCTCCATCGTGCCGGAAGCGCAACTGGCGACCGCCAAGCAGACGCTGGGCCTGTCGGCGGATGACAGCCTGGGGTCGCGCAGCAAGGCCATTGGCCTGGCGCGTATCGTTAGCGCACAGTATGTGTTGTACAGCGATGTTAGCGGCGACGTGAAGTCTCCGACGCTGGATATGCAGTTGATGTTGGTGCAAACCGGTGAAATCGTCTGGTCAGGCAATGGCGCCGTTACCCGCTGAGGCCGCGCTGCGAAGGCTGATTGAGAGCGAACTGCCGGCGGTGAAAACCGCCGGTTGTCGTTTCAGCCCGGTGCAGGGGCTGACCGGCGAAAGTTGGCGCATTGAAGGTGAGGGCGTGCAACTGTTGGCGCGCCAGCAAAGCGCAGAGAAAACGGCGCTCGGCGTGAGCCGGCAGCGAGAGGCGCGTGTATTGCGCCGCGCAGGTGTAGGTTTGGGTCCGCAGGTTTTAGCGCAGAGTAATCAGTGGATTATCCTGGAATGGCTGACTGGTGACGTTGTCACTGAGACGCATTTTACGCGTCTGAATCAGCACGGCGAGCTGGCGCGATGGGTTGCCCGTTTGCACCAGCGGCCGCTCAGCGGTTATCCGTTGAACCTGCATAGGCAGTTTGCCCGTTACTGGCAGCAGTTGGATCGTCGGCGTTTGACGCCTGCCTGGCTGCGGTTGCATCAGCGCTTCTTGCAAACCCGCCTGCCGTCTCCGCTGAAAATAGCCCCGCTGCATATGGATATCCATCCGGGTAATCTGATTGCACAGGGAGAAAGAGTTCGGCTGATTGACTGGGAGTACGCCGCCGACGGTGACATCGCGCTGGAGATTGCCGCGCTGTTTCGCGGTAACGCGTGGTCTGCGGCCAATCAGCAGCATTTTTTGCAGCACTATTCCCAAGAGGGCTACAACGACTTGCCGCTGCTGAGCACTCAGGTGCAGCGCTGGTTGCCGTGGGTGGATTACCTGATGCTGTTATGGTTTGAAGTGCGCTGGCAACAAACCGGCGATAGCGAATTTTTACGCTGGGGCGCAGTGCAGCGCCGGCGTTTTTGTTTATCATCCCCATGTTCTGAATGAATAATGAAGTGAGGTGGCCGTGGGCCCAGTAATGTTAGATGTCGCCAGCTATGAGCTGGATGCCGAAGAACGTGAGATTTTAAAACACCCGCTGGTGGGCGGACTTATCCTGTTCACCCGCAACTTCCACGATGCGCAGCAGTTGCGTGAACTGGTGCGCCAAATCCGCGAGGCTTCACACGATCGGCTAGTGGTGGCGGTGGATCAGGAAGGCGGGCGCGTCCAGCGTTTCCGCGAAGGGTTCACCCGCCTGCCGGCGGCGCAGTCGTTCGCTGCATTGAACGAAGCCCATGAGGGTGGGCGTCTGGCGCAAGAGGCCGGCTGGTTGATGGCGGCGGAAATGATCGCGCAGGATATCGACATCAGCTTTGCGCCGGTGCTGGATATCGGCCACGTCAGCGCGGCGATTGGCGAACGCTCATTCCACAGCGATCCGCAACAGGCGCTGGCGATGGCCGAGCGTTTTATCCTGGGTATGCACAGCGCCGGGATGAAAACCACCGGCAAGCATTTCCCTGGCCATGGCGCCGTCAGTGCAGATTCACATAAAGAAACCCCGCGCGATCCACGCCCACTGGCGCAGATCCGTGAGCATGATATGGCGATCTTCCGTGAATTGATCAACCGTCAGTTGCTGGACGCCGTGATGCCGGCGCACGTCATCTATACTGAAGCGGACCCGCGTCCGGCCAGCGGTTCGCCATACTGGCTGCAACAAATCCTGCGTCAGGAGTTGGGCTTTGACGGCGTTATCTTCTCCGACGATCTGTCGATGGAAGGGGCCGCCATCATGGGCAGCTACGCTGAGCGCGGCCAGGCATCGCTGGATGCCGGCTGTGACATGATCCTGGTGTGCAATAACCGCCAAGGTGCGGTCAGCGTGCTGGATAACCTGTCCCCGGTCAAAGCAGACCGGGTGAAGCAGTTATATCATCGCGGTCAGTTCACCCGTCAGGAATTGCGTGATTCTGCGCGCTGGCAGCAGGCGCATAAAGAGCTGAGCGCGCTCAGCGAACGCTGGGAAGAGCATAAACAGCAAAGTGCCGGGTGAACCCAGGGCGTCGTAATGCGGCGTAGTAAATGATGAGGGCTGCGGCGCGGCCCTCGGCTTGTTGCGAGGATCCACATGATTATCTATTTGCATGGCTTCGATTCCACCAGTCCCGGCAATCATGAAAAGGTTTTACAACTGCAGTTCATTGATCCGGACGTGCGTTTTATCAGCTACAGCACCTTGCACCCACGCCATGATATGCAGCATCTGTTGAAAGAGGTGGACAAGGCGGTTCAGCAGGAAGGCGATAAGCATCCGCTGATCTGCGGGGTGGGGCTGGGCGGTTTCTGGGCCGAACGCATCGGTTTCCTGTGCGGTATCCGGCAGGCGATTTTCAACCCTAATCTGTATCCTGAAGAACATATGCACGGCAAAATCGACCGGCCGGAAGAGTACCGCGATATCGCCACCAAGTGTGTCGAGGATTTCCGCGAAAAAAACCGCGATCGCTGCCTGGTCGTGCTTTCCCGTCAGGACGAGGTGCTGGACAGCCAGCGCAGTGCGGAACTGCTGCACAAGTACTACGAAATCGTCTGGGATGAGCAACAGACCCACAAGTTCAAAAATATTTCGCCGCACCTGCAACGCATCAAGGCGTTCAAGAGCCTGCTTTAACAGTTTCATAACGCCTGACGCTGCCGCAATGATTGCTTTTTACCGGCAAGAATTGCGGCATTTTTTGTCAAAAAAGCCCTGTTTTGCCCGCCTGGCGGTAAAATTTAAAACTGTGACGCAGCGCTAACTATTTGAATCACAATCCTCAAAAATTCCCCTCGTCCAGCCTTTAACCAAAAAAGTTTGATGCACATCAATTTTGGTATGACCAAATAACCTCACATGCTATTCTGGCTTTAGATAGCAGGTTTATTTTACGCGAACCCTATGTAATCTAAGGATATTATTTATTTACCCTTGGATAACAATTGGTTCACATTTAGGGGGTTATTTTGACAACGCCAAAGAAAAAAATCGTTATTGTCGGCGGTGGCGCCGGTGGCCTGGAACTGGCGACCAGTCTGGGCCATAAGCTCGGCCGCAAGCACAAAGCCGAGATCACGCTGGTGGACCGTAACCACAGCCATCTGTGGAAACCCTTGCTGCATGAAGTAGCAACCGGTTCCCTTGATGACGGCGTGGACGCGCTGAGTTACCTGGCGCATGCACGTAATCACAATTTCAGCTTCCAGCTGGGATCGCTGACCAACATTAACCGTGAAACGCAAACGCTGCAGCTGGCGCAAATCTGCGACGAGCAGGGTGAAGAACTGGTGCCAGAGCGCGAGTTGTCTTATGACATTCTGGTCATGGCGCTGGGCAGTACTTCGAACGATTTCGGCACCGCAGGCGTAAAAGATCACTGCATCTTCCTGGATAATCCGCATCAGGCACGCCGTTTCCACAATGAAATGCTGAACCTGTTCCTGAAATTCTCGGCGCAACCGGGGCAGAAAGATCAGGTGAACATCGCCATCGTCGGCGGTGGTGCCACCGGCGTGGAACTGTCCGCCGAGCTGCACAATGCGGTGAAACAGCTGCACAGCTATGGTTTCGAAGGCCTGGACAACAGCGCGTTGAACGTGACTCTGGTCGAGGCGGGCGAGCGCATTCTGCCTGCGTTGCCGCCGCGTATTTCCGCCGCTGCGCACCAGGAACTGAACAAACTGGGCGTGCGCGTACTGACCAACACCATGGTCACCAGTGCGGATGCCAAGGGCCTGAATACCAAGGGCGGCGAATTTATCGATGCCGATCTGATGGTATGGGCTGCTGGCATCAAGGCGCCGGACTTTATGAAGGACATCGCCGGGCTGGAAACCAACCGCATTAATCAACTGGTGGTAGAGCCGACGCTGCAGACCACGCGTGATCCGAACATTTTCGCTATCGGCGACTGCGCCTCCTGCCCGAAAGAAGGCGGTGGTTTTGTACCGCCACGCGCCCAATCGGCCCACCAGATGGCGTCACGCTGCTTCACCAACATTCTGGCGTTGATGAGCGGCCAGACGCTGAAGCCGTATGTGTATAAAGACCACGGTTCTCTGGTCTCGCTGTCCCGCTTCAGCACCGTCGGTAGCCTGATGGGTAACCTGATGCGCGGTTCGATGATGATAGAAGGGCGCATCGCGCGCTTCGTCTATATCTCGCTGTACCGCATGCATCAGGTCGCACTGCATGGCTACATCAAAACCGGCCTGATGATGCTGGTTGGCGGCATCAACCGTGTGATCCGCCCGCGTTTGAAAATGCACTGACAGCCGCAGTTATCGACTCACCCACGCCGGTTCGCCCGCGTGGGTTTTTTTATGCCGGCGCACAGGCAGCATCGGTGGTTGCGGGGTTAATGGCCAGCACAAAATTTCGTCGGCATGGGTAAAATTCTTAAGATTCCTCCTAAACACCGGTGAGAAGCGGGGTTTCCAGCATCTTTGGTCACATTGTCTTATTGCGGGGATCTGGAACATTGTGCAGACTTTACCTCGTTTACAGACGGCGCGTCGCGCACGCCGTAAACCGGGATACCCTTTGCCGCCCATGCGCAAAATAATAAGCGCGACGCAATGTCGGTAGCGTTCCCGGTACAAATGCGTGGTAACACTTTCAGGAGGATTTCCTGTGAACAAGTCAATGTTAGCCGGTGTTGGGATTGGTGTTGCAGCCGCTCTGGGTATTGCCGCGGTTGCCAGCATGGATGTGTTTTCTTCTGGTCCGCAATTTGCGCAGGTGCTCGCTGCCACGCCGATCAAAGAAACCATCAAAACCCCGCGTCAGGAATGCCGCAATGTGACCGTCACTCACCGTGCGCCCGTGCAGGATGAAAACCGCATTGCCGGTTCCGTGTTGGGTGCGGTAGCCGGTGGCGTGATTGGTCATCAGTTTGGTGGCGGTCGCGGTCGTGACGTTGCGACAGTGGTTGGCGCGTTGGGCGGCGGTTATGCCGGCAATCAGGTGCAGGGGGCAATGCAAAGTAACGATACCACCACCAGCACACAACAGCGTTGCAAAACGGTTTACGACAAATCACAGAAAATGCTGGGTTACGATGTGACCTACAAGATTGGCAATCAGCAGGGCAAGATCCGTATGGATCACGATCCCGGCACCCAGATCCCGCTGGATAAAAGCGGCCAACTGGTGCTGAACAAAGCCTGATCACAGTTTAAGAATTAAACCCGCGGACAGTGTTAGTTCTGATCGTTTAACGCAGTTAAGCGAGCGGCATTAATATTGACGCGGGTTTCTGTTTTATTCCGCCGCCGCTTTACGTCGCGTCGGCACCAACGGCATCTTTTACGCTAATGTATCCGTGCGATTTCCCAGGGCATAACTTCAATAATGCGGCAATATTTGTTATATTATTGTGCAATTGAGTGGGTGTTATGGCGCGATGCCGCACCGGCCAAGCCTGAGATTTTGGTCTCCTGGAGACAGAGATAAAGACATGCTAGATTTCCGCTTTCCGACAGCATTGCAAATGGTACTTAGCGTAGCCTTGGCTGAAAAGCAGGGCTTGCGTTCGACCAGCGCGATCCTTGCCGCCGGTCTGGAAGCCAACCCCAGTTTCATCCGCAAGCTGATGGTGCCCTTAACCAAAAATGGCATTATCGTTTCCACTCTGGGCCGTAATGGCTCGATTCACCTTGGCCGTCCAGTGGAAGAGATCACCTTGCGCGATATCTATTTGTCCGTCATTGACGATAAGCGCATCTGGGCTGCGCGGCCGGAAGGGCCTGCGCGTTGTCTGGTCAGCGCCAATGCCTGCTGGTATTTCAAGTCGGTAGTGAATGAGGCGGAAGAGGCATCGCTGGCGGTGCTGGAGCGCCATACGGTTGCGGATGCGTTGGCCGAACTGGAGCGTGGCGATAAGCGTAGCTGCGCGGAATACGTGGCGGAAACGGCGAAACTCGCGGAGGCTGCGGATAAATAATCTGCGGTATTGATGCGAAGAAAAAGGTCGGGCTGAGCCCGACCTTTTTTATGCCTGCCGTTGCGGCAGGCGAACTTTTATGCCGGTTGCTGCTGTGCTTTACGCGTCACCATACGGCGCAGGGTGACGTAGAACACCGGCGTCAGGAATAACCCGAACAACGTCACGCCCAGCATGCCGGCAAATACCGTGATACCGGTCACTCCACGCACTTCGGCACCGGCGCCGTGGCCCAGAATCAACGGGATAGTACCGGCAATAAAGGCGATGGAGGTCATTACGATCGGCCGTAACCGCAGGCGGCAAGCTTCCAATGCTGCCTCCATAATGCCTTTGCCCTGCAACTCAAGCTCACGGGCGAACTCGACGATCAAAATGGCGTTCTTACAGGCCAGCCCCATCAACACCACCAGCCCCACCTGCACGAACACGTTGTTGTCACCGCCGGTCAGCCAGACGCCAAACAGCGCCGACAGCATGGTCATCGGTACGATGAGGATCACCGCCAGCGGCAGCGTCCAGCTTTCATACAGCGCGGCCAGCGCCAGGAACGCCAGCAGCACCGCTACCGGGAACACGATTATCGCCGCATTGCCCTGGGTCGACTGCTGGTAGCTCAGATCGGTCCACTGGATGTTCATGCCGTTCGGCAACAGCTTGGCGGCCATCGCCGTCAGTTCGCTCATGGCCTGCGTAGACGACAGAATGCGCGGATCGGCATCGCCAATCAGGTCCGCCGCCGGGAAGCCGTTATAACGGATCACCGGGTCTGGCCCGTAGGTGGTACTGATGTTGACCATGCTGCCAATCGGTACCATTTCGCCCTTGTCGTTGCGAGTGCGCAGGTTGGCGATATCCTCCACGCTGTCGCGGAATTGGCCGTCGGCCTGCGCGATGACTTGCCAGGTGCGGCCATAGCGGTTGAAGTCATTGATGTAAGACGAACCCAAATAAGTCTGCAGCGTGCCGAACAGCGCGTTGAGCGGCACGCCTTGCGCCTTGGCCTTGTCGCGGTCGATTTTCGCTTCCAGCTGCGGCACGTTGGCCTGATAAGACGAGATCGGGAAACTCATGCCCGGCGTTTGCATGATGCTGCCCGACAGGGTATTGATCGCGGTTTGCAGTGCGCCATATCCGAGACCGGCGCGATCCTGGACATACAGCGAATAACCGGAACCCTGTCCGATACCGAGGATTGGCGGCGGCATGATCGAGAAGGCGAATCCTTCCTGGATCTGCGAGATGCGCGCATTGATCTCGGCGTTGATCTGCGCCGCGCTACGGGTGCGGGTGCTTAAAGATTCAAGCGCGAAGAACACGGTGCCGGTATTGGGCGTATTGGTAAATTGCAATGCATTCAGCCCCGGGAAGGCTACTGCGTCCGTCACCCCGTCGACGCTCAGACCGATGGCGCTCATTTTACGGATCACCGCATCGGTACGCTCCAGCGACGCACCCTCCGGCATTTTCACCCCGCCAATCAGGTAAAGCTTATCCTGCGTCGGGATAAATCCGCCTGGCACGGTTTTAAACATTACGCCCGCGGCGCACAACAACAGCACGTACACCACGAACACCGCGCCGCGTTTGCCGAGCGCACGGGAAACCCCGCGCTGATAACGCTGTGAGCTGCTGGCAAAGAAGCGGTTGAACGGGCGGAACAGCCAACCGAACAGCCGGTCGATCAGGCGTGATGGCATATCCTTCGGCGCGCCGTGCGGTTTCAGCAGCAATGCCGCCAGCGCCGGCGACAGGGTCAGCGAGTTGATGGCCGAAATCACGGTCGAAATGGCGATGGTAACGGCGAACTGCTTATAAAACTGGCCGGTGACGCCGGACAAAAATGCCATCGGCACGAACACCGCACACAGCACCACCGCGATGGCGATGATCGGCCCGGACACTTCGCGCATCGCCTGGTGCGCCGCCGCCAGCGGCGATAAACCTTCCTCGATATTACGTTCGACGTTTTCCACTACCACGATGGCGTCATCGACCACGATACCGATCGCCAGCACCAGCCCGAATAGACTAAGCGTATTGAGCGAGAAACCCAGCAGGTATAGCGCGGCGAAGGTACCGACGATGGAAATAGGCACCGCCAGCAGCGGGATGATCGAGGCGCGCCAGGTTTGCAGGAACAGGATGACTACCAGCACCACCAGCAGCACCGCTTCGAGCAGGGTATCTACCACCGCGCGGATCGAATCGCGGACGAACACCGTTGGGTCGTATGGCGATTTCCAGCTCATGCCATCCGGGAAGCGGGTCGACAGTTCGGCCATTTTGGCCCGTACCGCATCGGACAGCTCGATGGCGTTAGCGCCTGGCGCCTGGAAGATACCGATCCCGACGGCATCCTTATTATTGAGCTGGGCGCGCAACGCATAGCTGCCGGACCCCATTTCAATGCGCGCCACGTCGCGCAGACGGACTATCTCGCCGTTGTCGCCGCTCTTGAGGATAATATTGCCGAACTCTTCCTCGGTTTGCAGGCGGCCCTGGGCGTTAATGGAAAGCAGATAATCGCTGCGGTTCGGCATCGGCTCTGCGCCCAGTTGGCCGGCGGACACCTGCACGTTCTGCTCCTGCATGGCGGTGACCACGTCAGAGGCGGTCAGCCCGCGCGAGGCGACCTTATTCGGATCCAGCCAGACGCGCATGGCATATTCGCCGGCGCCGAAAATCTGCACCTGGCCGACGCCCGGCAGGCGTGCCAGCTCATCTTTGACCTTCAGGGTGGCGTAGTTACGCAGATACAGTGAATCGTATTTACCGGAAGGGGAAACCAGATGCACCACCAGCGTCAGGGCCGGGGATTGCTTCTGCGTGGTTACCCCTTGTCGGCGCACGTCTTCAGGCAGACGCGCCTCGGCTTGCGCCACGCGGTTTTGCACCTGCACCTGCGCCTGGTCGGGATCGGTTCCCGGGCGGAAGGTCACGGTGGTTACCAGCACGCCGTCAGAGCCGGCCACCGATTTCATGTACATCATGTGTTCGACGCCGTTGATTGCCTCTTCCAGCGGCGTAGCCACCGTTTCGGCAATCTCTTTCGGGTTGGCGCCTGGGTATTGGGCGCGCACTTGCACGCTTGGGGGCACCACGTCGGGGTATTCGCTGATCGGCAATAGCGGGATCGCAATAACGCCACCGACGAAAATCAGGATCGACAGCACCGCGGCAAAGATCGGCCGGTCGATGAAAAAGCGGGAAAAATCCATGGGTCAGGGTTCTCTGCTGGTGGCTTAGTTGACTGCGGAAACGGGAGCGTTGGCTGCCATCACGACGGTTTTCGCATTGACCGGCATCCCTGACATAAACACTTTCTGCATGCCGTCGACGATCACCCGATCGCCCGCCGACAGGCCTTTCTGCACGATGCGCAATCCATCCGCCACGCGGCCCACTTCGATATCGCGCCGCTGCGCCTTACCGTCCTTGTCGACGACATAAACGAATTTGCGGTCCTGATCGGTCATCACCGATTTATCGTCGATCAGCATGGCGTTGAACTCGGCGCTGCCGGGCATCTGTACCCGCGCAAACAGCCCAGGAGTGAAACGGCGCTCGTGATTTTCGAGCTGGGCGCGCATGCGAATGGTACCGGTGCCGGCATTCAGCTGGTTATCGGTGAAATCGACGACGCCCTGATGCGGATACCCCTCTTCACCCACCAGGGCGACCTTGACCGGTAATTTCGCCTGCGGATCCTGGCTGCGTTGGCCATCGCGCGCCATGTTCTGGTAACGCAGGAAAGTGGCTTCATCGACGTCGAAATAAACATAGACCTTATCGAGCGACACCAGCGTAGTGAGCACACTGGCGCCGTCCCCGGTGGTGACAAGGTTACCTGCGGTGATCATGGCGCGGCTGGCACGCCCGTCGATCGGGGCGGTCACTCGGGTAAAATCGAGATTCAGCTGTGCGATATCGAGCTGGGCCTGAGCCGCCAGCACGTTGCTCTGCGCCTGTGCGGCGGAGGAGCGGCGCTGTTCCCATACCTCGGTCGAGATCGCCTGGGTGCCGATCAGTTTCTCGGTACGGCTGGATTCACTGCGGGCCAATGCCGCCTGATTACGTGCCCGCACCAGCTCGGCTTGCGCCTGTTCGCGGGCGGCGCGGTAGGTGCGATCGTCGATGGTGAACAGCACCTGGCCTTTTTTAACCTCATCGCCTTCGGTGTAATTCACCTTATCGATATAGCCGGAAACCCGTGGGCGTAGCTGAACGCTTTGCACCGCTTCGATCCGGCCGTTAAAGGCATCCCACTGGCTGATGGGTTTTATTACCACGTTAGCGGCGCTGACGGCCGGTGGCGGAGGAGCTGCATTTTGAGCGACGCTGTTGTCGCACCCAGCAAGCAGGGCGACCAGCAGCGCTACCGCTGAAAGGCGCGCGCTGAAACCGATGCTGTGAGCGTTAAACAATGAGTTTGGCTGGCTTGGCATTATTTTTATTCCATGGGTGAGCGCGGTCAGGCCATACACCCGGCCCTGTTATCCGGGTAACGTCCCTGGCCTGTGACCGGCGGCAGAGCGGTTGTGTCGTTCATCGGCACAACGTTAGTTTTTGAAACACATTGTTGTCACATTAATGTATTAATATCGGTTACATTAATAGGGTGAATTATAGAAGCGCCTATTGGATAAATGCAATAATAAAAATTGCATTTAATGCGAAACTGCTGCAACGTAGTGACATCGGGCAGCGGACTTACCTGCCAATGTCATGGGAGCGTCAGCATGAACAGCACGGGTTTTATTACTGATTTGATTGAGTGGATTGACAACAATCTGGAAGAGAAGCTGGATATCAATACCGTGGCGGACCGCGCGGGATATTCCAAATGGCACCTGCAGCGTATGTTCAAACGCCAGACCGGCTACGCGTTGGGGGAGTATATCCGCATGCAGAAACTGAAGGTTTCCGCAGAGCGCCTGGCCAACAGCGGCGAGCCTATCGTCAGCGTGGCGATATCACTGGGCTTTGACTCGCAGCAATCCTTCAATCGCAGTTTTAAACGCCAATTCGGCCAGACTCCGGGCGACTGGCGCCGCGCCGTGATGCAGCCGCATATCGCCGCTAGTCGCGCACACTGAGGCGGATTGCAGACAAAAAAAAGCCTGAACTTGCGTTCAGGCTTTCTCTTTAAAATATGGCGGTGAGGGAGGGGTTCGAACCCTCGATACACTTACGCGTATACACACTTTCCAGGCGTGCTCCTTCAGCCACTCAGACACCTCACCGTATTTTTTCGTTGCGTACTCTCTGGTGCAACGGGGCGCTACTATAGGGAGTGGGGGCGAACCGGTCAAGCAGAATTTCTGCGTTTCGGCGCGTCCGCTCACGTGCTGCTCAGTTTGTCGAAAACTGCGGCGAACCCTGTGGATCCTTAGACTTGCCGGCGTTTTCCCTGTATTGCAGACAAAAAAAGCCTGAACTTGCGTTCAGGCTTTCTCTTTAGAATATGGCGGTGAGAGAGGGCTTGATTCGCTACGCTCACCCTACGGGCCGCCTTTGGCGGTCCAAAACGCGATGCGTTTTGTCAAACCCTGGCGAGGCTTCTCACCCCTCTCTACGGATGATTTATAAAAGCAAAAAAGCCTGGACGCGAATCCAGGCTTTCTCTTTAGAATATGGCGGTGAGAGAGGGGTTCGAACCCTCGATACACTTACGCGTATACACACTTTCCAGGCGTGCTCCTTCAGCCACTCAGACACCTCACCGTTTTGTAGCATCGCTAACGCATTGCGCTGTCGACGGGCGCTAATGTAGGAGAATCTGATCCCAGCGTCAACCCTCTTGTGACATAACAATGACTGTTTAGCTAAAGTTGCAGCAATTTGCTGATTTCCCGAGCGATAAACTGCTGTCCAACGCGTACCCGAGGGACAGTAACGGTACTAAATTATCTCGCAGACTAATGTTTGAGTGTATTGGTATACATTAGCTCAATATACCAGCAAGGAAGTCTTACACTGTGCTGTTATATGCATTAATACTGGATTATTAGTCATATGTGTCGCTAAATAGATCGCCGCTGACGCGGAGGATTGGCAAGGAATATCACACCGCCGCGCCGGTTGCCGGGCCGTACGCCGGTGATAACGAAGACAGGGATTGATCAATTAAAATAACGGACTCGACGAATTTCAACGGGCAGCCAGTGGCGCTGCGGCTTGAAATACGACGGGCACCATGCAGCAGAGGTTCACTTTGACTCCATCGGACTCCATGCCGGCGGCGCATCAGCGTCACGCCATCCCCCCGGGCGCCGGGGCACTGTTTTTTATCCAAATCTTCGCCACGTTGGGTTTTGCCGTGCTGTACTCCACGTTGGTGCTCTACGCCACCAAACGTCTGGGCTTCAGCGAGGGCAGTGCAAACGCCATGATGGGCGTGTTCGGCGCCTTCAACTATGGGCTACATATGTTTGGCGGTTACCTGGGCGGACGCTTTCTGAGTAACCGCAACCTGTTCGTACTGGGTATGGTGCTGCAGGTGATCGGCTGCGCGCTGATTGCCGTGGCGGGCGTTTGGGGCCTGTACTGGGGACTGGCGATGTTCCTGACTGGCAGCGGGCTGAACGTCACCTGCATCAATATGATGCTCACCCAGCGCTTCAAGCCAGATGACGATCGGCGTGAATCGGCGTTTTTGTGGAACTACGCCGGGATGAACCTCGGTTTCTTTGTCGGTTTTACCGTGGCCGGCTATTTCCAGTTGAGCGAAAATTATCGCGCGCTGTTCCTGTTCGCCACGCTGGGCAATGCGGCGGCGATTATCGTCGCCGTCAGCCGTTGGCGCATTCTGGCCGATCTCAACACGCCGTTGCATGACGCCAGCCGCGCGCAATACCGTTGGCGTATGCTGGTCGGGCTGGCAGTATTGGTGGCGCTGGTGCCCATTATCCGGGTGATGCTGACCCATGCGGAATTCAGCGGCCACTTTGTGATTGGCCTCGGCGTACTGATTTTCCTGATGCTGTGCGTGGTCACACTGCGTCACCACCCGCGTACAGAGCGCCGCCGCATGGTGGCCTATCTGATTCTGGCGCTGGGCTCATTGGTATTCTGGGCGTTGTACCAGCTGGCGCCTATGGGGCTGATGCTGTTCTCCGAGCACAATATCGACCTGAACGTCTACGGTATTCAGGTCGCTCCGCAGTGGATCCAGAATATCAATACGCTGGTGATCGTCGTGGGCGGGCCGCTGATGGCCTGGTGGTTTAACCGCTTGCGAGCCCGTGGCTGCAATATCGATATCCCGTTGCAATTCTCCGGCTCGTTGTTTTGCATCGGGTTGGGCATGCTGGTGTTGCCGTTGGGCATCAGCCTGGCCGGCGGCGACGGGCTGGTGGCGTTTAAATGGATCGCAATCAGCTACATACTGCAGAGCATTGGCGAACTGATGATTTCCCCGATCGGCTACGCGATGATCGGCAAGCTGGCGCCACCGCGTTATCAGGGCGTCATGATGGGCTGCTGGATGATGGTTACCGGCGTCGCTTCGGTGTTGGCGGGCTATGTCTCCGGCCTGATGCCGGAAAACAGCGGCAGCACTCCGGCGCTGACCAACCCCGGCTACAGCGAAATATTCAGTGCGCTGGGCTGGGGGGCGGCGGGCGTTGGCGTGGTGATGTTGCTCCTGATCCCGCTGTTGCGCCGGTTGATAAGGCACGACGCCCCCGTCACCGTCTGAGATCCCTGCAGGATAAAAAACAGCCCCACTGGTCGGGGCTGTTTGCGTTTTTGGCTTTAGCGCTTGCATCTGTCTGCGAATCGCGGAAATCTGGATGAAAATGCATAAAAAACAGACGGAGTCTGACCGATGAACATCATTTATTACCACCCTTTATTTAACGCCCAGGATTGGTTGGCGGGCATCAAACAGCGTCTGCCGCAGGCCAACGTTCGCGAATGGCAACCCGGCGACGATCGCCCGGCGGATTATGCGCTGGCATGGCGTCCGCCGCAGGAGATGCTGGCTAACCGCCGGCAACTGAAAGGGGTGTTCGCTCTGGGGGCGGGCGTCGATGCCATTCTCGAGCAAGAGCGCCAACATCCCGGCACGCTGCCGGCGGGCGTCCCGCTGCTGCGCCTGGAGGACACCGGTATGGCGCAGCAGATGCAGGAATATGCGTTGAGCTACGTGCTGCGTTACTTTCGTCGTTTCGACGAGTATCACTTGCTGCAACAGCAGCAAAAATGGCAGCCGCTCGATCCCCATCAACAGGATAATTTCACCATTGGCATCCTCGGGGCAGGCGTTCTGGGGAAAAGCGTGGCGCAAAAGCTGGTGGAGTTCGGTTTTAACGTACGTTGCTGGAGCCGCAGCCCCAAGCAGATCGATGGCGTGGAGAGTTTTGCCGGCACAGAGCAGCGCACTGCGTTTCTCGAGGGCACTCGGTTGCTGATCAACTTGCTGCCCAACACGCCGGAAACCGCCGGTATCCTCAATCGCCATTTGTTCGCGCATTTGGTGCCGGGATCCTATCTGATCAACATCGCCCGCGGCGCGCATCTGGTTGAGGCCGATCTCTTGCAGGCGCTGGATCAGGGGCAGATTGCCGCCGCCACCTTGGATGTGTTCGTCAACGAGCCGCTGCCGCAGGCACATCCGTTCTGGCGTCATCCGCGTGTCACCATTACCCCGCATATTGCTGCCATCACCTTGCCGGAACAGGCGATGGACCAGATAGCCGCCAACATCCGCACTCTCGAGGCCGGGCAAACGCCGGCAGGGGTGGTGGATGTGCAACTTGGCTACTGACCTTTCGGTGACTCACCTGCTAAGCTAATAAGAAACCCGGTCTGCCCCCGTCCCTTTGGCAGGCCGCCAGAAGGAGAAATAATGTACCCTGTTGATTTGCATATGCACACCGTTGCCAGCACCCACGCCTACAGCACGCTGCATGATTACATCGTCGAAGCCCATCAAAAGGGCATCAAACTGTTCGCCATCACCGATCACGGCCCGGATATGGCCGATGCGCCGCATTACTGGCACTTTATGAACATGCGCGTCTGGCCGCGCCTGGTGGATGGCGTAGGGATCCTGCGCGGTATCGAGGCCAACATCAAAAATCTGCAGGGCGATATCGACTGCACCGGGCCGATGTTGAACGAAGTCGACGTGATTATCGCCGGTTTCCACGAGCCGGTGTTTGCGCCGCAGGACAAGGCGGCCAATACCGAAGCGATGATCGCCGCGATGGCGCAAGGGGATGTGCACATTATCAGCCATCCCGGCAATCCAAGGTATCCGATCGACATCGCGGCGGTCGCCGCAGCGGCCGCAAAGTATGAAGTGGCGCTGGAGCTGAATAACTCGTCATTCACCCATTCACGCAAGGGCAGCGAGGACAATTGCCGGGCGATTGCCGCGGCGGTGCGTGATGCCGGCGGTTGGTTGGCGCTGGGGTCGGATTCACATATCGCTTTCTCACTCGGTGGCTTCGAGCACTGTGAACGCATCATCGCTGAAGTGGAATTCCCGCAGGAACGGATCCTCAACGTCAGCCCACGGCGCCTGCTGGACTTTCTCGAACGGCGCGGCAAGCCGGCGATTGCGGAATTGGCCGATTTGTGACATCGTCCCGGCAAATTTTCCGTATTGTATAAGGCATTATCATGAATGAGTTTTCCGTTGTTTGCCGCGTGCTGGGTACGCTGTTTTACCGTCAGCCGCAAGATCCGTTGTTGGTGCCGCTGTTCACGCTGATTAAAGAAGGTAAGCTGCAGCAACACTGGCCGCTGGAGCAGGAAGAACTGCTTGTGCGCTTGCAGCAGGGGTGCGATGTAAACCTGCTGTCCGCCGATTTCAATGCGATGTTTGTCGGCAGCGAATGCAGCGTGTCGCCGTTCCGTTCCGCTTATGTGGAAGGGGCAACGGAGGCGGAAGTCCGCACTTTCCTGCAGCAACGCGGCATGCCGCTTGGCGAAACGCCGGCCGATCACTTCGGCTCTCTGCTGCTGGCTGCCTCCTGGCTGGAAGATCAATCGCAGGAAGACGAAGTGCAGGCGCAAATCACCCTGTTTGACGAATACCTGCTGCCTTGGTGCGGCCGTTTCCTCGGTAAAGTGGAAGCGCACGCTACCACCGGTTTTTACCGTACCCTGGCGCTGCTGGCCCGTGAGTCGATTCAGGCGATGCGTGACGAACTGGCGGAATATGAGCAGGACGAAGAACAGCCGGGCGAAGAAGGCTGAAGCACTAAAAATGACGGGCTTGCGTGGCCCGTCATCGTTTTCTCTGCGCTAAACACAGGTTTTCATCCCCCATACGTAAGTTGACAAAAAATCCCCTAATCTGACGGTTCATCGGCGGTTGGCTTTTCCGTGCCTGCGCGCCTCGTTTCCTCACGAAAAGGGTAGAGCATGAAAAATAACTGGATGCAGCAGATTCAATCGATGATTGGGCAAAAGGCCGGTTCCATCGGTGGGGCGGAAGGCATTGGCAAACTGCTGGCCCCGACCGCGTTGGGGGGCCTGGTGGGCGTTTTGCTGGCGAACAAATCTTCGCGCAAGCTGGTGGGCAAGTTCGGTAAAAATGCCTTGATTATCGGCGGCAGCGCGGCCGTTGGCGCGGTGTTGTGGAATAAATACAAGCAGCGGGTGAAAGAAACCCATCAGGACGAACCGCAGTTTGGCTTGCAAACTACGCCGGTGGATCTGCGCGCCAAACGGTTGGTGCAGGCGCTGGTGTTTGCCGCCAAGAGCGACGGCCATATCGATGCGGAAGAAAAACGCGCCATCGACCACAGCCTGGAACAGCTGCAGGTGGGTGAGGAGGCGCAAAAATGGGTACAGGAGGCGATCGACCAACCCTTAAACCCGGATCTGATCGCCCAGAGCGTGAAAAACGAAGACGAGGCGCTTGAGGTGTATTACCTGAGTTGCATGGTGATCGACGTCGATCACTTTATGGAACGCGGTTATCTCGATGCACTGGCGCAGTCGTTGAAGATCCCTGCGGACGTCAAGCAGGGCATTGAAAACGACGTCAACGAGAAAAAACGCGAGCTGGCGTAGCGCCGCTTGGCAAGCTGGGGGGAATCGTGTCACTCTTGCTTTAATCAAGGTAAGCGGATGATTTAGCAATGATGACACCCCCTAAGGCAGAAAAACGACCTTATCCCATCACCACCCACGGCGATACGCGCGTGGATGACTACTATTGGCTGCGCGACGACGAGCGCGCAGACCCTCAAGTGCTGGACTATCTGCAGGCGGAAAACGCCTTTACCGATGCGATGCTGAAACCGCAGCAGGCGTTGCGTGAGACGCTGTATGAAGAGATGGTGGCGCGGATCCCCCAGCAGGAGCACTCGGTGCCTTATGTCAGGCACGGTTACCGTTATCAGACCCGTTTCGAGCCGGGCAACGAATACGCGATTTATGTTCGTCAGCCACAGGCGGAAAGTGAACGCTGGGATACGCTGATCGACGGCAATCAGCGCGCTGAAAAACGCGAGTTTTACACTCTGGGCGGTTTGGAAGTCAGCCCCGACAACCAGAAACTGGCGGTAGCGGAGGATTTCCTGTCACGCCGCCAGTATGACATTCGCTTTAAAAATCTGAACGACGACAGTTGGGCCGACGAAGTGCTGGAAAATACCTCCGGCAGTTTCGAATGGGCGAACGACTCTGCCACCGTTTATTACGTGCGCAAACATGCCAAAACGCTGCTGCCCTATCAGGTGTATCGCCACGTGGTGGGCACAGATCCGCAGCACGACCAATTGATCTACGAAGAGCTGGACGACACCTTCTACGTCGGGCTGGAGAAAACCACCTCCGAACGTTTTATCCTGATCCACCTGAGCAGCACCACAACCTCGGAGATTTTGCTGCTGGACGCCGATCGTGCCGACAGCACGCCGCAGATGTTTGTGCCGCGCCGTAAAGATCATGAATACGGCATCGATCACTACCATCAGCATTTCTATATTCGTTCCAACAAGGACGGCAAGAACTTCGGCCTGTATCAGAGCGAGCAGGCGGATGAAGCGCTGTGGCAGGAGCTTATCGCTCCGCGTATCGAGGTGATGCTTGAAGGCTTCAGCCTGTTCCGTGACTGGCTGGTGGTGGAAGAGCGCAGCGAAGGCCTGACCCAGTTGCGCCAGATCCACTGGCAGAGCGGCGAAGTGAAACGCATCGCTTTTGACGATCCGACCTATACCACCTGGCTGGCCTACAATCCTGAGCCGGAAACCGAACTGCTGCGCTACGGCTACTCTTCGATGACCACCCCGACCACGCTGTATGAGCTTAATCTCGACAGCGGCGAGCGCGTGATGCTCAAGCAGCAGGAAGTGAAAAACTTCACACCGGAAAATTATCGCAGCGAGCGGGTATGGGTGAAAGCGCGGGATGGCGTCGAGGTGCCGGTCTCGCTGGTTTACCGCCAGGATCGCTTTATTCGGGGCAGCAATCCGTTGATGGTTTATGGCTACGGCTCTTACGGCAGCAGCATGGATCCGGCCTTCAGCGCCAGCCGCTTGAGCCTGCTGGATCGCGGTTTTGTCTTCGTCCTGGCGCACATTCGCGGTGGCGGCGAGCTGGGGCAGCTGTGGTATGAGGACGGCAAGCTCTTCAAGAAGCAGAATACTTTCAACGATTTTATCGACGTGACCGAAACGCTGATCGCGCAGGGCTATGGCGACGCCAAACGCGTCTTCGCCATGGGCGGCAGCGCCGGCGGCCTGTTGATGGGGGCGGTGATCAATCAGGCGCCGCAGCTGTTTAACGGCATCGTGGCGCAGGTGCCGTTTGTCGACGTGGTCACCACCATGCTGGATGAGTCTATTCCGCTGACCACCGGCGAATACGACGAATGGGGCAACCCGAACGAGCAGGCGTATTACGACTACATCAAGCAATACAGCCCGTACGATCAGGTCAAGGCGCAAGATTACCCGCACATGCTGGTGACCACCGGGCTGCACGATTCGCAGGTGCAGTACTGGGAACCGGCCAAGTGGGTGGCGAAGTTGCGCGAGTTGAAAACCGACGATCGTCAGCTGCTGCTGTATACCGATATGGATTCCGGCCACGGCGGCAAGTCCGGGCGTTTCAAAGCCTATGAGGACATTGCGCTGGAATACGCCTTTATTCTGGCGTTGGCGGAGTAATTTGCAGGCGGGCGGCGGTTGCCGCCCGCTTTTTTAGCCGATCAGATAGTATTTCAACGTATGCTTCATGTCCGGGCTGAGATCCTCGATGGACTTCAACATCCAGCGCAGATAGCCGGGATCTTCCTGCGCAATGCGACCAATTTCCTGCCCACGATATTTGCCGAATTTGAATTTCTTCAGCAGCACCGGCTGTTCGGTGATTTGCGCCATTTGTTCCGGCGTCCACCCTGAATCCTTGACGATGCGTTGCAGCAGCGCAGCGGTTACGTAGCAATCGTACAGCGCCCGGTGCGGGTACAGCGTAGTGTCTTGCGGCAGTTGCACCTCCAGATTCAACGCATAGCGCAGATACTGATTGCCGTATTTGATGTCCGGGTAAAGGGTGCGCGCCAGCTTCATGGTGCATATCCAGGCACCGCGCATTTCCGGCAGCACGCCGCGATCAAACGCTGCGTTGTGCGCCACATAGTAAGGGCTGCCCAGATAGCGGCCGATCGCCACTGCGATACGCGGCTTACCCTCGACCATCTGTTCGGTGATGTGATGGATAGCCATCGCATCAATGCTGATGGGCCGATCGGGGCTGACCAAGTTGCTCATCGGATTGGCGATGTGGCCGTCGATCAGGTCGACGGAGGCGACTTCCACCACGCCGCCGTCCAGCCCGCAGGTTTCAGTGTCAATTACGCGTAAAATCATGGTTTCCTCAGGGGCAACTGCATAGCGTTAGCTTAACCGGCAGTAGCGCCCGTGCCAACCGTTGGGGCGGTTTGAGCAATTTCAGACAACAAAAAACCCGCCTCGGCGGGTTTAATTACGGTTAGAAGTTCGCTTACTCGCCGGACGTTTGCCCTTTTTTGGCGCGTTTGCCTGCGCGTTTCTCAGCAGGGGTTTTCAACGGCTTCTTCTTCGCATTTTTCTTGCTATCCATTCCCTTACTCATGTTGGCCTCTCAGTTACCTATGGGTGGGTGGTTTGCTAAGCCATTAACCACCTTACACCGGTTGGTTGCAAGCATGAAAACGTATGTTTTAGTCAATCGCTTGTTAAGCGTGAGTATTTTGTTTTTTGTGAAAGGCTGCTTAATTGGTCCGATATGTTATAATATAACAAATAAATTATCACCGGAGAGCGCAATGACCGTCGTTTCCTTGTTAAACCCACAGCAGCTCTTGGCCATGCCGGAGTCTGATTATATGAACCCGGCACAGCAGGCGTTTTTTCGCCAACGCCTGCTGGAGGAGCAGCAAAAATTGCTGCTGCACATCGATGCGTTGAAACGTGACATCGACGGCGGTGAAGTCTCTGGCGACGAAGCGGATAAAGCCGCGCGTGAAGAAGACCTGCGATTGCTGTTCCGCCAGTTGGATCGCGAAAGCCGCTTGTTGCCGAAAATCGCTGCGGCGTTGTCGCGGCTTCACAACGGAGAGTTCGGCTATTGTCTTGAAACCGGGGAGCCCATTGGCCTGCCGCGTCTGCTACTGCGACCCACGGCGGAACTGGGCATCGAGGCGAAAACCGCTCAGGAAATGCGTGAGCCGCATTTGCGCAAAAGAGGCTGACTCGCGCGCTGGGTATGCCCGTTTGGGCTGACCCGGCCGGTATTTTGCGGTCATTTTAAGCAAACGCACGCTAACTTGCCGGGGAGTGTGGGAGTTTTCAGGTTTTACCGTTGACCTGATGGGCCGCTTCGGCTTTTATGAGGGTATGACCACAGAAACGGAAGCGCCATGGAACAATTACGAGGTTTGTACCCGCCGTTAGCAACGTATGACAGCGGTTGGCTGGACACAGAGGATGGCCACCGAATCTACTGGGAACTGAGCGGTAACCCGAAGGGTAAGCCGGCAGTCTTTATTCATGGCGGACCGGGCGGGGGGATCTCCTCCTATCACCGCCAACTGTTCGATCCGCAGCGCTATAAGGTGTTGCTGTTCGATCAGCGCGGCTGCGGACGCTCCAAACCGCATGCCAGCCTGGACAACAACACTACCTGGCATCTGGTGCAGGACATTGAACGTCTGCGCGAAATGGCCGGCGTGGAGCAATGGCTGGTGTTCGGCGGCTCATGGGGATCGACGTTGGCGTTGGCCTATGCGCAAACCCATCCGCAGCGCGTTAGCGAAATGGTGTTGCGCGGCATCTTCACGTTGCGTAAGCAGGAATTGAGCTGGTATTACCAGGACGGCGCTTCACGCTTCTTCCCGGAGAAATGGGAGCGCGTGCTGTCGATTCTTTCAGAAGAAGAGCGTAAGGACGTGATCGCGGCCTACCGCCAGCGCCTGACTTCAAAGGATCTGCAAGTGCAACTTGAAGCGGCGAAGCTGTGGAGCGTGTGGGAAGGGGAGACGGTAACGCTGTTGCCAAGCACCGAGTCCGCTTCCTTTGGTGAGGATGACTTTGCGCTGGCGTTCGCCCGTATCGAAAACCACTACTTTACCCATCTGGGTTTTCTGGACAGCGACGATCAACTGCTGACCAACGTTCCATTGATCCGCCATATCCCTGCGGTGATCATCCATGGCCGCTATGATATGGCTTGCCAGGTGCAAAACGCTTGGGATCTGGCGAAGGTTTGGCCGGAGGCGGAGCTGCATATCGTCGAGGGGGCCGGGCACTCCTTCGATGAACCGGGTATCCTGCATCAGTTGATGCTGGCCACCGACAGATTTGCCGCAAAGTGATGCAAAACCCGCCATGACGGCGGGTTTTTTTACTTGGATTTCGGCTCGTACGGCAGACGCGAATACTTGTGTGATTCGACGCGATAGAACGCCACGCGTTCGCGGAAATAGTCGCGCAGGTGTGCCGGCTGTTCGCGCTCAACCATTTCTGGGATCACCGGCATGTTATAGCGTTCTTTAAACGCCACGCCGGAAGCTGCGAGATCAACGTTCACTTTGTCCATATCTTCTTTGGAAAGCTCTGCCAGATTGTAACCCACCGTATTCTCCTTACTGTCACCGCATTGGATCAGCGCAGAAGGTAATGCACCGGGCGGCGCTTGGCAAGCCTGAAGCGCAAGGAGAGCAGGGCGGTGGGAATAATGCCAGCCATCAGCGCTTATTTATTATTCCGAAGATAATGCAATCTATTTTTTTTCTTAAATAAGAATGATTCGCTTTTTTAGTAAATATACAGATGAAAATAGTTATCATAATAATTTGAATGAATAATTAATATTGAATTTAACATATTGATTTTTAATAAATTAAAAATTAAATGATTAATGATGTAAATCAGGTGTTTTTATTTTGTTCTTACCAAGGCATAATGCGGAAAAATTAAATCGATACCTGCAAAATAAAAGGGATAATGATGCTGACGCAAGAAATGACCAAAAAACTGAATGAGCAACTGAATCTGGAATTTTATTCCGCCAACATGTACCTGCAAATGAGCGCATGGTGCAGCGATAAAGGCTTTGAAGGCGCGGCCGCATTTCTTAAAGAGCATTCTCAGGAAGAGATGCAGCACATGCAACGTCTGTTCGATTATCTGAGCGATACCGGCTCCCTGCCGCTGCTGGGCACCATCGCCGCGCCGCCGGTTGAGTTCGAATCCCTTGCGGACGTGTTCCAACAGACTTACGAACATGAGCAACTGATTACCCGCCAGATCAACGAACTGGCGCACGCGGCAATGATCGCTCATGACTACTCTACCTTCAACTTCCTGCAGTGGTATGTCGCTGAGCAGCACGAAGAAGAGAAACTGTTCAAATCCGTATTGGATAAACTGGCGCTGGTGGGCAACAGCGGCAAGGCTCTGTTCTTCATTGATAAAGATCTGAAGAAAATGGGCGCAGCCGGTGAAAACGGCAACGGCCAGGGCTAAATCTGCGCTGAATAACCGCGTGTCGGGCTTTGCCTGGTGCGCGGTTTTTTTATACCCTGCATTTAGCGCGGTTTAGCAGCGATACGTGCTGCCAGATCGCAGAATGCCAGCGTTCTGCTCGACTTACGGATCGAGTCTCGTTATCATTTAATACGATACGCTACAGGGAGGGTAGAGAGTCAAAACAGCGGGTTAGCCGTTATTCCCGTTCTTCTGTTTACCCGTGGCGCAATCATCTGCGGTGGGTTCCGGCTGCCGGCCTTAACCCTTATCACCCTCGATTATTGCTTTAAGGGATATCACTGTGATCGGTAAAATTCGTTCTTCGTATCGCCTGCTTTCTACTATTTTTGTGTTGTTTGTCGGGCTATCCTCGCAGCAGGCGCTGGCGCATGCCCATTTGAAAGTGCAGACGCCGGCGGAAGATGCCATCGTCAGCCCGGCACCGAAGGTGCTGACGCTCAATTTCTCCGAAGGTATTGAGCCTAACTTCAGCGGCGTGAAAATTACCGGCCCGAACGATGCCAAAGTGAAAACCGGTAAATTGCAGCTCGACGCGAACAACAACACTCAGATCAATTTGCCTATCGAAGACGATCTGGCTGCCGGCAAATATAACGTCAGCTGGCATGTGGTTTCGGTCGACGGTCATAAAACCAAAGGCCAGTACAGTTTCACCGTCAACTAAGCCATGAGTCTGGCGGCCCTGTTTGTTCTGTGTCGCTTTGTGCACTTTGCGGCGGTGATGCTGATGTTTGGCACCAGCCTGTTCACCGCCTTATTGTCGCCGCAGCGCCTTTCCCCGTATCTCTCTCGTGATGTGCGTCCTCTGCTGGTCTCCAGCACCTGGCTTGCCGGGCTTTCTGCCGTGGCGCTGCTGGCTATTCAGGCCGGGCAGATGGGGGATGGCTGGGCCGATACCTGGCAACCCGATGTTTGGTGGGCGGTGCTGGGCACCACCTTTGGCGAGGTCTGGCGCTGGCATTTGGGGATGTCGCTGCTGGCATTGTTGAGCTTGTGGCTGCCGGAGCAACGCCGCACACAGCTTTTGGCGCTGCTTTCCACGTTGCTATTGGTCAGCATGGCGTTTATCGGCCATGCGGCGATGCATGGGGGCGCACTCGGCGCGCTGCACCGTTTTAACCATGCGCTGCACCTGTTGGCCGCCGGTTACTGGTTTGGCAGCTTGTTGCCGCTGTTGGTCTGCTTGCGCTATCTTGCCCAGCCGCAGTGGCGCAGCGACGCGGTGACGACCTTGATACGTTTCTCGCGCTGGGGGCACCTGGCGGTGGTGTTGGTTATCTTGACCGGCGTAATTAACAGCTTGATTATTCTCGGCAACTGGCCGCTGGATGTGGCTTCGCCATACCAGCGCCTGTTGTTGTTCAAAACCGCGCTGGTGGCGCTGATGGTCATGGTGGCGCTGGCCAACCGTTACGCCATCGTACCGGTGATGAGCAGCGTACCCAGGTTGGCACAGCGCGGGTTGGTGCTGGCCTGCTGGATTGAGGTTGTGCTGGGCGCATGCGTACTGCTGCTGGTCAGTTTATTTGCAACCTATGCGCCGGTGTAATATTGCGGCTTGCCGGATGCCCCTAAACTGCGGGAAAATTGAATCAAATAGCAACCTTAAGGCCATAACATGAAATCGGTATTATTTGGCATTACGCTGCTGGCCACCGCGACCGGCGCGCTGGCGGCAGACCAACTGGTTAACATCACCAAGCTGGAATATGGCAAGCAGTGGGCGTTCACCAAAGAAGAAGTGACGTTGCAATGCCGCAGCGGCGGCGCGCTGTTTGTACTGAACAACAGCACGCTGATGCAATACCCGCTTAATGCTGCAGCAGAAGCGCAGGTGAAAGCTGGGCAGCAGCGCGCCCAGCCGCTGGACGTGATCCTGTTGGATGACGCTGCCAATCCCGGCAAAAAAATGAGCACAGAGCCATACCGTGAGCGCGCCGAGAAGCTATGCGCGAACTAATGGCTTGCTCCACAATGGTTTAGCCAGAGGTTAATCGGTGCTGAAAAATTGCGCGGAATTAATTTCAAAACGTAACTGTCACCACCCGTGTGCGAGGCTGGCAAAACTAGCGCGGTAAGCTACTCTTAAAGTGCATGGCTGAACAAGCCCTGCACAAAATGCCAACTTTTAGCGCACGGCTCTCTCCCAAGAGCCATTTCCCTAGACCGAATATAGGAATCGTATTCGGTCTTTTTTTAACTTGTTGATTTTAAAGGGTTATTTTCGGTTAGCTCGAATTTACTCGAATTTTACTCGAATTTTGATATTCGGTCTTTTACAGCATTACGTACTCTTTCCCCCTCGTATTGAGATACTTCAACGTCATAATTTCTGATGTATGCCCTAGCAGTTTCTGCGCAAAATCCCTTCCTTTTTCCTTCTCATACAGCCGGCCGGCCAAACTTCGGATCTCGTGAAATGTCGGCGGATTTTCCTCGAACGACAAACCTGAAGCCTTACGCGCCGCAACAAATTTTTTCGTTAGTCCATCAGGATGCAGTGAGCCATCTGGGCTGTTTTTACGGATGCCGGCGCTGATCATAAAGTCAGTCGTGCTGACCAACCTGCAGCGATCGATCACAGTCCCGAGGCGGAGGCCTACGATTTTCAGCTCCAGATCGAGGGGGAGGGAGATCATGGCGCCAGTTTTACCTTGCTCGACAAGCAATCGACCGTCTACGACATGGCTGAAACGCATCTGTGTCAGATCTTCGCGGCGCTGGCCAGAAACCAAAGCCAGATCCATCGCCAAGCCGAACCAGGGCGGCATCGGGTCAGCTGCACCCCGAATAGGTCCATATTGCGCCAGTTCCAAGCGTTCGCGTTTCACCACGACTTTTGCGGCGCGGGTGGGCGTTACGGGATTGTTTTCGATATGACCTTCAACGATTGCTTCGCGGAATATATCGGACAGTACCGAACGCATGGTAGCGGCCATTGTTTTTTTGTCCTGGGCGATCCAGAACTCCAGAAACTCGGCGACGTGTCGAGTCGTGATTTTTGACAGCACCATACCGCCCAAGCGTTCGCGGATAATGGCAAGTTGCCCGGCGCGCACCTTGTAAGTGTTTTCGGCCAGCTGGCGGCGTTTGAATATTACCTCGTACCGTTCGATCCAAGAATTCAGTGTGTACTCATGGCTGCCTTTGATTTTCTCCAGTAACAGGACAGGTGAGTAGTTCTGTTCGATGTAGTGGTTAGCTTCGATCGCCTGCGCAATGGCGTCACGGCGCGCAATCTGCCCCAGGGATATCTCCCTCTTGGTGACCGGGTTGCGCCAATAGAAGGATTTGCCCTTGCTGCGAAACGTTAAGTTTTTTGGCAAACGCATGTCATAACCCTCCCTTCTCCGTGTCATTGATTACCTTCTCCATAAACGCAACTCGAGCTGGCTCGATGCTTCGCGCTTCCTTTATTTTTCTACCCAAATTGAGATCTTTGGGATTGATGTAAATGGTCCCTGGTATCAGCCGATATTCGCGGCCTTCTTTTACCGCTGCCGGGTAAAAATTTCCGTTCCTGGCCCAACGCTGTAAGGTTTGCCGAGACGGTTTTTTACCTGGGTAAACCTCGTTGCACCATTCTTCTAAAGTCAGTTTTTGAGTCATTTGGTTATGCTCCTGCGCACAACCGGCCACGATCTTAACCGTGGCCTGCGTTGTGTTTTGATTTTCGAAAATCATTTCTCTGGTCGGTAAACGCCGTCGCAGTACAGAACGGCGCGTGGGCGGCGCAATTGGATCGCCTCTTTCACCTGTTCGCATTCGGCCAGGCTTGAGTAAATCCGTTCAGATACCGGCAGCGCGTCGCATGCGTCGTGGCCGCACGGGCTGACCAGCAAGACGAAACCGAGCCAAATACCGATCATTTCAGGTACTCCGGCCGCAAATCGTTTAGGGCAACGGTGAATCGTTCATAGTCCGCTGGTGGTAAAATGCTTTTCCGATTCGCTACCAAGGTTTCCAATTGCTGGAATTGTTGACTATTGACCCCATCCAGTTGACTGAAAGCTGCATCGATCTCTCCTACGGCCTTGAAACCGCTGCGCTTCTTCTGGGCCTTGCCGCGCAGACTGAACAACAGAGAACTTCCCAGTGCGTCTTTGTGCTTGGCGATGCGCTGTTCAATGGCGGTTGCTTCTTCCTGAGTGTCTGCTTCATCCAGCGCGGCGCTAAGTGCCTCAGCCAACTCGGCGGCCTTATTTTCATCCAGTGCTGCCGCAGGCGCGGCAGCCAGTTCTGATACAGCTGCAGCTGCCGGGGTGATATCCTTCTCAGTGCGTGGCGTTGGCTCCAGCAGTTCGTCATCAGAATAGATACCCAGGATCACATCGGGGCAGTACAAACGCGCCCAACGTTTAACTGCCAAGTACGCCAGCTGTTGACGGGGATCGCTAGCCCACAACGTCGAGTTACGGACCTGAGCCTGAGACAAATAAAGCAGCAACTCACGCGGCTCGTTCTCACCCTTCAACGTTGCCCATGCACGGACGCCAACGCCTTTTTCATTAGCCAAAGACCAGGCAGGGGCGATGTATTTGTTTCCGCTTTTACTTGTTTTCTCTTCAAACCGGCCAAGGACGTTTTCCCATGGTCCGAACCATTCAAAGTGAATGCGATCTTTAGTCGGCGCCATGCTGTTGATAATGGCGTTGACCAACTGGGCTTCATAACCCAATGTGCCGTTAACCAAGTGGGTCTTCTGAGCAACGACGAAGGGATCCATGCCCCAACGCGCTGCCTGCATTGTGATCGCCATACAGGCATCGGGTTGATCGCGAAAATGTTGAGGTACCATCGCGCCACTCTTCGCCATCACTTCGGAAATTTTCATCAGGCGATCAAACAGATCGCCGTTTGTCAGAATGGATACGTTGTCTATGATGCCGTTTTTTTTCTGTTCGATAATTTCAGTGCTCATGATGGCTCTCCGTTCAGCTCTTTCAAGCGTGACAGTTCGTAATCGGTAAGGGTGTCAGTAAACACCTCGGTAATCGGCTCCGGCCAGATACCGGTATCCATGGCGTTGCGGATCGCCGCCAACTGTTGTTTGTAAATGGCGCGCCCCAACGCCAGTTCATCGGCGGATGTTTCGACGACGGCCACCCAGTGGTAACCTGGCTCTTTGTTGACGAAGATCCAGAAGAACTGATCGAACATCCCAACGTCGCAATACATGCTTGCGCTCATGTGGTAATCACGCTCAATGATTTCGCGGTGCAGGCGGTAACGCAGGTTATCCTGTTTGACGTTCGGCAAACTGACGGTCTTCAGGTCGACGGCAATGCGTCGCGCGCCGGTATCAATTTCCAGGTCGGGCCGTACGCGCACCTCGAGCCCCGTTTCTTCATCAATCCCGAAGTAACTCACCTCCGTAGCGCGCTGCGGATGTTGCAGCCATTGCCCGGCCTTAGGGTGAGATAACAGGGCATGTTGGATCGCTTTCGCATGTTTCATCTGCGCCTGGGTGATCGGCTGGCGCTGGTCGTTGCTATTTTTCCAGGCGCTGATCACTTCGTCGGCGAATACCGCCGTTGGCAAAATCGTTTTGATACGTGCGGCCATTTCCTCTTTGCTGCCGCTGACGGGCAGCGGCGCCGGTATTGAGCGTTCTTTCTCGACAAACTCCGGTTCGATGGTCGCCAGCTGTTCCAGCAGTGCGTCGCGGCCGCCGGTGGTTTTCAACGGCGCCGGCAGGGTGGTGTTGTACTCTTTGATGCAGGCTTTCATCGCCGTGGCGGTGATTTTTGCGCCCTCAGGGATGCTCTGGAACTCTGGAGGCAGCATCATGTAGAACTGGCCGATCTCGTCAGCGTTGCCGCCCAGTGCATACGGTGCCGGCAGGGTGGCGTTGTGTTTCTCGATCACGGCGCGCAACGTATCGGCATCGGCCTGTTTAGGCAGGGTCGCGTTGTGCTGTTCGATAAATGCGCGCATCGATGCCGTATCTGTGAATGCACCCTCGGGGATCACAGGCTCAACGCTGAATTCCTTGTCCAGTTTTTCGGGCTCGAGCGCCAGCGCATGAACCAACGATCCGAACGTCAATGCATCGGTGCGCTCGCGCTGGATGGTTTTGATAACGTGGCGGCCGTGGTAATACATCAGGCTGATCCGCGCATCCTTTGCCATCGTGCTGCTGATGCCGTTGGCGCTGTGATAGACCTCGTTCGGAATATCCAGATAGCGACCGGGCTCGAAGTATGCCGGGGCGGCCGGTTCTTCCCGGCGCGGAGCGTCGTCGACCTTGGCCAGCGGTGACGCTTCAAACAACTCGGAAACGTCAAATCGACCTCCACCCATGCTGCTGAGTTCGCCGGGGTGCTGTTCAACCTCCGTTTTTTTGTCCTCATTCGAGGCGTTAACCCGCGTGGGCTCTGGGTTTTCTTGCTGCAGTGCGGTGCTGTCGGCTCCGTCGATGTCTGCTGCCATTTCCTGACATTTCTGCTCGGATACCCGACGCGCTTCCTGCAGATAGAATTCAACGCGAGAATAGATATAAGCAACGCGCGGAGCCTTTTTATCCTGCCAATTTTCCAGAATGTCGCAGGTGAGGTGATGAACATCATCGTCAACCAGCTGATTGAACGGATCGCACGGTTCGATTTCCTTGGCCAGCAGCCGCGCGATGTAGCTGTGCGATATGTCTTCGCCGACGGACGCGGTCAATTCTGTAACGTCGCTTTCATCCATCACGCCAGTTGTTCCGGCCAGAGCCGCACGTATTTCAGCCCGGAGCCATGCACAGCGTTCAGTCTCAAACTCGGTGACCACTTCATCTTTTTCACCCGGATTTGAGGCCGCGTGTTGCACTTCGGCGCCAGTTTGTTGCACGGTTTCCGTGTTTTGTTGTGCCGGTTTAGCGTCGACCTCGATCAGGTTGGCGTTGATGTAGCTGCGCAGCGCGCCCGGGGTGACGTGCAGATTTTCAGCGGCACCGCGGACCAGCGCAACAATCGCCTGTCGGGAGAATCGCAAAACGCCAGGTGTGGCGCTGAGCTGCTCATTCCACACTTTCAGGGCTTCATCGTTGCGCTTTTTCATCTCGGTGACAGCGCGGATGATGGCGCCCGGCGGGTTGGCGATGTCGAAATCAGACGGATACAGCGCGCAGCCGATTACGGTTTCCAGCATCTGCAGGGAGTCGATCGGCGTGCCGGTGGTCGGTTCCGCGCCATTGGTGAGGAGCGCGCCTGATTCGGTACGAGGTAGCTCTTCGACCGGCTTGGTGGCGTTGCCTGTGTATTTATGCTGGAAATCCTCAGTGGCCAGCAGTTGCACAACGTAATTCCGTACGCTGGTCAGATTTACGTTAGGGTCTCCCTCTTCGAATCTGCGCCCTACGCCAGCTACAAATGCGGCGAAACGTTCAGGCTCCATGACACTAACCGCGGGCAGGCGAAGCGCATCGAGCATGGTGGAAATATAGCTGCTGTCTTTGTCCAGTGATTTTGTGATCACTTCTTTCATCTGTGCCTTGGTCAGCACCATGTTAATCACGCCATATCCATGCAAAAGGACAGCTGTAGCGCGGGTGTCTGAGCTCATTTTGGCGAAGTACGCTCGTGGTTCCTGGCCGTGAGACGGGAGCTCGCCATCGTTGGTAGGTTGTTGCAGTTGCTGTTTCTCAGCACTACTACCATTTTCTGCATTACTTGCAGGTTTCATCATGTAAGGGTAAAGCTTCGGGAATGCTACGGAAGTATCGAGCGTGCTGCGTGGAACGCAGGTTTTGCCTGTGTCACCCTCCAGCGCCCAGGTTAGCCAGAATGTTTCGCTGAACTCACCTTCTGCCGGCAGGTCGTCAACGACAGGAAAGTCGATTCGTACCGGAGCGAAATAGTCAGCTTTTGAATAGCCGGCTTCCACGAAGAGAAAATCCCGTTTCGTCTCCGCGTGGTCGTCTGACTTTGCGTCAAAATGAGTAAAAAGGTGTGCTTTACCTGATTTTTGTTTGGCCCTGTAAAGATAGGCGACAACATTTTGCATTGTGTGGGTCTCCTGAATTTAGGTACAATACAGGCCGATCATTGGCCCGCTCCGGTTGGTCATTGGTTATGCTCCAGTTATTGGGGGTGGTTCCCCGGTAACCCGTCTCCGGGACGTTAAGCCGGTAGACTGGCCCGCCTTGTGCGGGCCTTTTTACTTTCTAATCGCAGTAACTGCGGTTGCAGTGTGGGCAGTAAATAACATGTGAGGTTTTTGCTTCGTCGAGCGAAATACCGGTTTCATAGCCACATAATCCATTCTGCTGATAAATATCTTTCTTACAGCGGAAACAAATTCCATCGTTGGGCGCGAAATGAGGAACGTGTTTATTCTTGCAGTATTCCTCTTGTGCTTTTCGTGCCGCGACAGGGGAAAATACCTTTTCCATTATTAACCTCTCGTGGTTGTTGATATTGAAATGCGCCCTGCGAGTTGACGCCCCGGAATGGGAAACGCTGGACGCATTTCAATAACTTCAAAAAGCCCCGCCAGCGACGGCGGGGAAGACTACACACAGCAATTTTCGATGATAGGAGCCCGCGCCTGAATTAATCAGACGTTGGCGTAGATTAAAATAAGTTACTTACTGGTGAATTTGAAAAATCCTTTCAGTTTTTCCTTTTCAGTGGTTGTTGCGTAAATATGAGAGAGCAGGCCACTAATAAAATCAAACTCCCGAATATCTATTTTCTTTTCCTCTTGGTGGCGTCCTTCACCATCGTCAGCTTGGCAAAAACGGATTGTATTGCCGCCGCCATTTATCGATACCACCTCAACGCTGTAAGATTTGTAACTCATGCTTCCCCCGCTAATAGTTGAACATTGGTAATGCTCCTTGTGAGGTTGCCGGTCTTCCCCGGCTGCCAGGTTTGTTCCTCTGGCTACTAAGCTCCTGTACTGATAGCCAAAGTGCCTGCTTTGCTTCTCCACCTCAGGCGGCGGTGGTATGCTGGAAGCTCTCACACAGCCAGCAAAGGAAATAGCAATGGCAAAATTTATAGTCCGCGTTGAACTTCGTGACTCAGAATCTGCTGATTACGTTCAGCTTCATGAAAAAATGGCAGATAATAAGTTTTATAAATTTTCTCAATTTAACTGTAGTGAGTTTTTCAACCTTCCAAGTGCTGAGTATATGTTCTTTGGCGAAGACATTAATCATGTTGGTTATTTGGCAAAGTCTATTGCCGAACAAATAAAAGCCTACCCCAAAATATTGGTCACTGAAGCTAAGGACTTACTTCAGTTCGGTCTCGATGAATTTTAATTCAGCCAAAAAGTGTTCTTTTTTCTCTTCGCTTTCTGGGGAACGTTCAAGATAAGCGATGACGCTTTTCAGTCGCAGAAGATAAGGGGTGATCCCCGTTGATTTATTCTCTTTTCCGCTGAATGCAATGGTCTTTTAAGCAACCCAAATATGGGCCTCGGTGCCTGCATTTGGCTCCAGTTCCTGACGGCGTTTTGCATCTTCCAGGAGTAGTGCGATTACGTGCTTTATCTCTTCGTTTTCCATACATTCCCCGATCTTCATTGAACATTGGTTATGCCCGCTGTCTCTCCAGCCGTCCTTCGGTCTTTCCCGAACTGTCAGAACGTTGTACCTGCTGCGCGTCTGTTTCTGTCATCTCACCCGGTGTTTCATACGCTCGCCGGTAGCTACTTCGTGGGCGTCCTGCCTTGATGACTAGTTTCTGCGATGGAGATATATTAGACACGATATGTGTCTTGTGTCAATCACGAACAGTGATCGATTTGTGAGGGGATTTTTGGCGAATACAAAAAAACCGGCTCAGTGGCCGGTTAGGTAGATGTGATATCTGATTTTAAGGTAGTGCGTGCCAGTTATTCTTCTGCTGCTTTGTAGCGGCCACGCAAATACTTCTCAACGTAGTCATCGATCTCTTTCAATCTCAATTGGAAGAGGTCAATCATTCTTTCTTGCTCAACTTCAGGTAGTTGATTAAACAGGTCAATTACTTTTTTTTGTTTATCTGTTAACCAATTAGATGGATCACCCTGGTCACCGAACAAAAGTTCAGAAGGAGTCGTTCCCAGTACCTTCGCGAGAATAACGGCATCATCAACCCCGACATTTCGCACGCCAAGCTCATAGTTTCCGATTCGTGAGGCCGTAGACCATCCGCACAGTTTAGATAGCTGCGCCTGGCTTAAGTTTTTCTTTTCTCGGAGGCTTTTTAGCCTTTCACCAATGATTTCAGACATTGTTTTCATAGTCTTACGATATTACCACGAATCGTGGCATCTAAATATCCTCAAAATGTGGTTGATGTATAGACACGTTTTGTGTCTAATTATTAAGCCCATAACGTGAGGAACAATTAGTGAACAACATTTCCTATGAGAGAAAAAAAATGGGGCTATCCCAGTCTTTGCTTGCTAGCGAGATCGGTTGGAAACGCTCACGCCTTTCCAACTATGAGATCGGCCTACGCTCCCCAAGCTTGGACGAATGCCGCCTCATTGTTGAAACAATGAATCGCTTGGGCTGTGATTGCTCATTGGACAGCCTTTTCCCCCCAGAGCCTGAGCTTAAAAATCAGGAGGACTAACCATGTCATTAACATTTCAAGATGTTATCAGGGCTGGTGGCCAGCGCCTGAGTTCAGAAAATCAATCTTCCGTGCGTCGCCGTTCCAGCGTTAAACCAGATGCCGTCCGCCGGGCTGTTGAGGAATGGCAGAGCACGTTGCCGGGCCGGGCGCAGGAAACCATCGCAAAGTTGATCACCGACGAGTGGTTTCGGCGCGGTGGTAAAGGCCTCCAGCTGGGTGACGTTGAGCGCAATAACCGGCAGAACATCTTTCGTTGGTTGGACAACCCGAACCGCACGGAGAAATACGCCGGCTATGTCCTGCAACTGGCGCCGGTGATCGCCGACGTGATGCCGATCGAAATAGCCAGAAAATACGGATTGAAGCAGGGGAAAACCAAGTTTGAATTAGTGGCTGATGCCATCAAGGAATGCGCGGACGCCAAACAGGCGGCATTACTCGGCGCGCCGCTGCACGAGCTGGAGAAGGAGATCCGTGAGGGTATCGAATCGCTGGTGCGTCTGGCGCCACCGGACCGATGGGCGGCCGTGATGGCCAGTGCCGCGGCAGTATTCAGCGGCTGTTTTTAATGACCGGAGCATAAACCAATGGCTAATTTTTCAAGAGAACAAGTTGAAGCGCAGATCCGCGATCAACTGGTGCGTGATGGATTTTCTATTGATGTGGCGCGTTCTGCTGCATTGCGTGGTGCCGATCACTATTTAACCCGCCCGAATGCGACGATCGCCAGCAGTCTCGCCATCGCAAAGACGTACGCAAAGCCGCTGAAGAAGGTGAAGGGCAAGCCGGATCGCCCGCATGTACCTAGGTGCCGTATGGCGCGCCGGTGATCGCTGAGGGAGGTGATAGTATGCTGATACTTGATTCAATGAATTCTGGGCGCTACAGTGCACTGGTAGCGGCAAAATCCGCTGCCGGGATTTGCACCCCGGATTTCATTCGAGCGCACAACCGCGCTAAAGCGGTTTTTTTGTGTGCGGCACAGTCACACCTCTCAATGGTGGGGCGTGCAGGGCAGCCGCAAGGCTGGCCGGGTTCTCGGATGACCGGTAGTGCAAACCCTGCACGTCTCACCACCAATGAGATTTGCACCTCTGGTGGTGAGTTAACCAACTTATCATCCGAGGCTGCCATCATGGCTACTATCCCTACCCAAACTCAACCTGAAATCACCATTGTCGACGGCCACGCTGTCACTACGTCTATGGCTGTCGCTGAATATTTCGGTAAACAGCATCACCACGTTGTTCAGAAAATTGAAAAGCTGGAATGTTCTGCTGAATTTTTAACCCGCAATTTTTCGCGGGTTCAATTTGAACATCGTGGAAACACCTATAACGCCTACCAAATCACTCGCGACGGTTTCGCGTTCCTGGCTATGGGCTTCACCGGCAAAAAAGCGGCGAAGTTCAAAGAGGGCTATATCGAAGCCTTTAACCGAATGGAATGTTCGCTCAAGCGTCCGGCAATGACTATGGGCGGCGATATCACTCGGCTGCAACTCACTTTCAGGAACGGGGAACTAATCGATAGCCGGCCGATGAAGAAAGGAGAATTGTGCGCTGATTTTACGACGTTCGTAGAGCTGGCTAGGCGTGAGGGTTATCTGGTGATCCATGAGGATGATCTTTTAAAGCAATTAAGGGCTGGTGCATCAGGCATCAGCAAAAAGTAAGGGTAAGAACTATGGCGGCAAGTTGGATCAAAGTTGAAGTGATAACCCCGGATAAACCCGAGGTGTTCCAGCTGTCGGAAATCCTGAATCTGGATCCTGACGCGGTGCTAGGGAAGCTGATTCGTTTGTGGACGTGGGCTGACCAGCAAACCATTGATGGTAACGCTAACTGTAACGCAGCTAGCGTTACAAGAAATGCTGTTGATCGCATCACGTTCGTTTCTGGTTTTGCTGACGCGCTCATAGCTGTTGGTTGGCTTGCGGATGTGGGCGGAGTACTAATCTTTCCAAATTTTGAAAGACACAACGGAGAATCTTCGAAAAAACGAGCACTTACAAATAAGCGCGTTACAAAATTACGAGATTTGAAACGCCAGAACAATCAAAACGGTAACGCAAACAGCGTTACAGAGGCGTATCAAAAAACGTTACCAGAAGTAGAGGAAGAAGAAGATCTAAAAGATAAAACCACTCTCTTAGATCGCGCAGGCGCGAATGCTCCGCCCATGAATGATTTTTCGCCACCAGACCCACCAGCGGTACCGGAGGGGGGAGGGCCCTATGGCCCGACAGTGACCAACGGCCGACCGCCATCGGAATTTGCCGATGACGACTGGCTGGACGAACCAGGCATGAAATTCCCCATGTCTGCTGACTGGCAGCCGTCGCCTGATTTCCAGCAGCGGGCTGCGCTGTGGAATCGTGCTTTGGACGGACCAGCACCGGGATATACCCCTGGCGAACTGGCGGGCTTCGTTGCGTACTGGCAGCCCGAGGAGCGGCGGTATCACCAGGTGCAGTGGGAGAAAAAATTTGCCGATAGCGTGTTGCACGAGCGTAGGAATGCGCAGACCGGCAAGGAGCGCCACCCCCGCCGGGGACGTTTTGAGCCTTCGGGCGAATACGGCGAAAAACCGCCGGGATTTAACTGACCAGGAGGTGAACCATGAAAACACCAGAGTCACTAATCAGCAGGTTGCAGCGCATCATGCCGCCAGACGTTAAGCCAAAGTTCAGCACCGCCGAAGAGCTGCTCGCCTGGCATCGTACGGAAGGGGAAAAGCGCAGCGCTGAACTTGAGAAGGCGAACCAACGCGCCCGCGCAGAGCGGATTTTCGGACGCTCTGGGATCTGCGACTTGCACCGCAACTGCACGTTCGCGAATTACCAAGTGAGCAATGACGGGCAGCGCCACGCCCTGAGCAAGGCCAAAAGCTATGCGCAAAATTTCGGCATGGGGTTCGGCTGCTTCGTGTTCAGCGGCGGGTGCGGCACCGGCAAAAACCATTTGGCCGCAGCCATCGGTAACCATCTGCTGGCAAAAAATCACACGGTGCTGGTTGTCACCATCCCCGACCTGATGCTGCGCGTTCGGCGCTGCTATGACGACGGAGAGTCTGAAGGGGCATTGCTCGACGACTTGTGCAAGGTCGATCTGCTCGTTCTCGACGAAGTCGGCGTGCAGCGCGAAACACGCGGAGAGTGGGTGATTTTGAATCAGATTATCGATCGCCGGATGTCGTCGTTAAAGCCGGTGGGAATTTTAACCAACCTGAGTTCGAGGGAGTTAACCGATGTTTTAGGCGCCAGAGTCATGGACAGATTAACTATGGATGGCGGGATCTGGGTGGACTTCACCTGGGGAAGCTATCGGAAAAATGTAAGCCACCTTCGGGTGATTAAGTGATCGGAGCATAAACCAATGACCAACAGAGTAACAGCTAAGCAGCTCGTGGATATCATCCTCGGCAAAGAAATGAGCACCACTGAAATTTGGGAAGCGGTCAAGGCCGCGCATCCGGCAAACACGATGACGCGGCAGGAATTGGCACTCCGTCTGCGCTCGATGATCAGATCGCCGGACGTAGAAATTACAAAGAAGGGCTGCGGGCCGAGGGCGGTCTACAAGCTGATGAGCGTATCCGACAAATTTCTTGAGCGTGCGGAGGTGAATTACCACGCGAGCCCCCGTACCGGCACGCCGGATAAAACGCTGTGGCATTTCCACCCCAAAGAGCTGCAGTTTTGCCACTTCCACAAAATGTTTGATCAGGCGCTGGCCAGTGTGCGAGGGAGGGCGTCAGCATGAAAAACAAGCTTGCTGGTCTGGTAAACCACCAGTTCATGATGTTGGAGAATCTCACCGATCCATCACTGAAAGGTGAAGCTTTGTTGGAAGAGATCTCACGCGTTAAGGCAGTATCGGAAGTCGCGGGGAACCGTGGGCAATAAGCTGAGTGAACGGAACACAGCCGAGCTGGTAGCAGCACCGGAGGGTGAGGGCGCGTGTAACGCATTAAAACCACTAGATAATGATTGATTTTAGAACCGTAGCACACCAAGGCCCGCAAAGGGCCTTTTCTTTTCTTGCAAACTCAAATTATTCTAACCATAATTATACTGTATAGATAACCAGTGTATCGGAGGCGCGTGATGAAAGTTGAATTAGTAATCCAGAAAAACAAAGAGTTACCAGTAGGCGCTGTTGCAGCGATTGGACAGGAATTCCAGAAACGGCTGTTGAAATAGTTCCCCGACTGCCGCACTGCCGTCCGGATCGGTGCCCAAGATAATCTGTCGGTGCTCGGGGCTGAAAAGGGTGCCAAAGAGCGATTAGAGAACATCCTGCAGGAGACTTGGGAAAGCGCGGACGACTGGTTTTTTTGATGGCACTCTTTGCCGATAAATAGCACAGCAGAAAAGGAGGTTTGAGGTGACCGGATTACAAGACACGCCCCCTGGAGGGTACAAAGTCGTGCGTTGCATGGACGACGCAGTGGTTGCCAGATTTAAAAATTTCCCCGTTTGCGAGCGGGCATTGATGTACCGAAAGGACGATCAGGTCTCCTTCATGCCATTGCAGCCTGAAGATATTGTCGGCACGCCAAAGCTGATAACACAAATTTTAGAACGAGCCGGCTACCGAAACGTAAATTTTGATAGACTGACCTAACGGGCCTGAACACCCCGTGCCTGCTGCGCCACAGGAGAGATCATGGCGCAGTTACAACTCATCAAACAGTCATCAGGAATACTGATCCCGGCGAGCCCGGAGACCAGCGATTTCCTGCAAACAAAATGCAAGCTCGGCGCCGTGCTGGTGGCCGACTTCAAGCAGGTGCGCAATCCGGCGTTTCACCGCCGTTTTTTCGCGCTTCTCAACCTGGGTTTTGAATACTGGGAACCTACCGGTGGCGCGATCTCGACGAATGAGCGCAAGCTGGTGGCCGGCTATGCAAAATTCCTTGCCAAATTTGGAGGCAATGAGTCCGCGTTACTCGATGCTGCCGACCAGTATCTCGAGCGCATCGCCGATCGGCGTACCGGCAGCATCAGCGCCTGTAAATCGTTCGACGCATACCGCGCATGGGTGACGGTCGAGGCCGGTCACTATGACGTAATACAGCTTCCTGACGGAACCCTACGTAAACACCCCCGCAGCATCGCTTTTGCCAACATGGACGAAACTGAATTCCACCAGTTGTACAAAGCCGCGTTTGATGTCCTTTGGCGCTGGATCCTGCATAAACCTTTCCGCTCGCATCTCGAGGTTGAGAACGCCGCGGCGCAGTTGCTGGAGTTCGCATAATGGCCAATTTAAGAAAAGAGGCCCGCGGCCGCGACTGTCAGATCCGGATACCTGGCATTTGTAACTTCAACCCGGAAACAACCGTTCTGGCGCATTACCGGCTGGCTGGCACGTGTGGGACCGCAATCAAACCTGACGACGCACAGGCAGCATGGGCATGCAGTGCATGCCACGACGAAATAGACCGGCGCACACGTTTCATTGACGCGAACGACGCCCGGCTGATGCACGCGGAAGGTGTTCTACGTACGCAGGAAATTTTGAGAAAGGAAGGAAAATTATGAAATTGGATATGTACGAAGTTCTTTCTCGTTGGGGAGTGTGGGCCAGAGAAAGCAGTGGTATCGATTATTCACCGATCGCTGCAGGATTTAAAGGGCTGTTGCCGCAGCCATCTAATGGAAAACTATCTTGCTGCGATGATGATGGACTGCTTATCGATGGCTGCGTGGCCAGGCTGAAGAAGTATAAGCCCGAAGAGTACGACCTTGTGATAGCGCATCATGTCTACGGTATGTCTTTGCGCAAGATAGCCAAGAAGCGTAAGTGCTCAGATGGAACCATTAGAAAAGAGATGCAGACTGCGGAAGGGTTTGTAGGCGGGTGTCTGGCTATGCTGGATATTGAACTGAATATGGTCTAAATGGATGCCCGGAGAGCTCCGGGCATGTATTACGCTAAAAGGTAACGGTATGACTGTGGAGGGGTGATATTGCTACCAAGGGTGGATAGCGGAAGAGGGGCATCAAACTTATCGACAGAGCCGATCTTAATCGCAAATGCTTTGTCCCTTCCTTCATAGTACATATCAAAAAATTCTTTTGTAATTCCAGCAAATTTCTTTGTTTCAGCCCATACATCATCAGGGCTGCCAGTTAATACAGAGTCAACTTGGAATTCACCAACAATTTTACCAATCGGCATGGTCGCATAAATCACTACTGTTGTGATTTTTTCGTTCTTGAATATCCCTTTTCTAAACTCGAACTTTTTGCTTCCGTCTAGAATCTTCTCGGCATATTCAGGTTTAATTGATAATAAAACTTTCATCGACTTTGCCTAAATCAATTATTTCGTTAAACTGACGATCTGTTAGTTCAAAGTGGCTCCATCTAAAACCTTTAGTGCCATTTAAACCAACAACTTCTATCATTTTACCACGCGTCGGGCGTTTAGGTAAAGCTAGATTATATGTGAAGCGCAGAACATATGGGTACTGCTTGTTTTTGTAAAACCTTCTTAGTTCTTCCTCACCGAATACACTAAACTTGCCGCAATAACTTACAAAGCTTTCCTCATCATTAAAGTCATTAATTTTTCTTACGCTTTCGATAACGCATATAGAAGTGGCTACGGCTCTAAAAAATGCAGGCCCTTTACCATCTCCTGTGCGATATATAACTATTATATCCCCTCGTCGCATTTTTGATACAGTTGGCATTCCGCATATGTAAATTTTGTGGATGCTATTTGTATGCGATACATCCTGTACAATATTTGGTGAGTCAGTGACTAGCTTTGAGTCAGGGAATAGACGAGTGTGAAACTCAGGATAGATTGCAAGCAAATACTTTCTTGTGTTACGGTTTAATATTAATGGGTAATCAAGTAGAATATCACCATTAACTTCATCTAATGAGCGTACATATACGAACTCTTTTCCATTTGGAGTGTCTTTTTGACCATGTCGATAAAATCCATAGGTTTGAAAAAGCCTAATTAAATGGTCGTGCTTTTCAAAAACAGTTACATAAATATCATTCGAACCTGAGCTTATGGCTCTATCAAATGCTTTTTTAAGAAACCGTTGTCCACGTAGTGTTCTCTTTGATTCAAATTTAAAAGTACCAATCTTTAGATGATTTCCAGCTGGGAGCTGAGGATCAAGACCACCCCCGTCATCATTTTCTTTTAAATACATGAAACCTTCAATTAGTCCCTCGTCTCCGTATAAGACATAAGCAGACTCTCCTTCCTTTGCTTTTTTAGATAGCCAAGAAGGGAATTCTTTATAGTCAGCTTTCAAAGAATCAAAAAATGGATCTTTGTGATCGAAATCACTAAATTTTTGATAGATAAGGTTATCCATAGGTATCCTATTTTTTCTTATAATGCTTCAAGTGTTTGTAGTCACTTGCTAAATATACGAAATAACTCACGCGTACGCAAAATGTGTTGTAACGTGATAAGAGTGGTTACGCAGTCACGTAGCTTACCCAATCAAAAACCTCGCTCCGGCGGGGTTTTCTTGTTTTCAGCCCCAGCAAATATCCGACACCCCTGCACACCCCGTATCGCCGACTCGTTAACGGTTGGTAGCTACGCCTTTGAAACAAGAAAGACCCCTGGCGGGGCCCTATATCATGGTAGCAATGTACCCATTACTGTTGGCGACCCAACCAGCAAAGTGAACAACACGAGAGTTCCGATAGTGACTGCCGTAGCTAGATCTCTTTTCAAAGTCTGTCCCCCCTAAAGAAATACTGGCCTGTACCGCAGACTGTCTTATTTGGTGAAAACGCCCGCGAGTGCGGGCTTGAGAAGCCATTTAAATACTACAAAGGTGTTACAAGGGTCATCCGGAGGTAATAACTTGTGATGACAATCCAAAACTAAGATTATTCTCATTCCCTTGCAAGGAAAAGGCTGGGTATTAAGTCTTTTTAGGAAAAAACGCAAAAAAAACCCGCACAGCGGCGGGGAGAAAAGATGATAACTACAGGATTTTATTATTAAGACGATTTGGTGTTGTGTGTCGTCGTTTGGCGACAGTAGCTCACCAGTTTGTAACTGGCAAGTAAAAAGCCGCGTGCCACATACATATCAGAAAATCCGCAAAAAAATCCCGGAACACGTCCGGGATGAATCCGCGATAATTAAGTTGCGTGACTATATTTGTCACTAAGTAAAATGTAGGGAAACTCCCACACCATTTCCAATACAAAAATCTTATGAAGACTACCTTCGGGTGGTTTTTTCGTTTCTATCACCCGGTACCGGGACTAATCCCCGAAAGGGGAGGTTATGAGGATGGATAAATACAGCTCCCAGATTGTGAAGTTGCAGCCGAGAAAAACCGGCACCAATCCGAAGCCCTGGTACTCGCTGGGGCTTTTCACTTTCTAGTGGGTTAGATTTTGACCACCGGAGACAATCAACGAGACTCATCCCTGAGGGCTCGCTCTCAAATAAAGGGCGAAAAAAAACCTCTTTTGGGAAGAGGTTAAAGGCTTCTCTTGGATGATGCATTGGACATTGCCTGTCACTTTTTGAATATAAGCAGCTCATTGCTTTATCAGCATACTGTATTTATTGGATTTTAGAAATAAACAAAAAAATTTCCTGGCTATTCTGCTGATTGGTGCTATGGCTTGTTGCAAGAGAAAAAATCGCCCCGAGCCAGCAAGGGTACTCAGGGCGAAAGGTTAGGCTTCTTCCTAGTCTTCTGGATTTCTACCCAGTAAGTTAAGCCTAATTTATGTATGGTTATTTTGCTTTGTTATTTGTGCTAATGATAAATCACTTCAATTACAGGGCTGCGCTATCGCGTGGCCTTTCTCATATTTAGCGCCCAATGCCTCACTCAATGACATCTGTCGCCTCGCATTCGCGGCGCTAATCTTTTTCTTTCACCCGGTACCGGGAATAAACCCCGGAAGGGGGAGGTATGAAGATGGATAAATACAGCTCCCAGATTTCGTACTGGGTCGCTTCGCTGTTGGCCACCGCCGGCGCCATGACCCTGCAAGATTGGGCGGTGCTGGTGGGGATTTTAGTCGCCGTGTTTACTGCGGGAGTGAACTGGTATTACAAACGCAAACTGGTCAATAAGCTGACAGCCATCGGCTATGACAAAGAACGAGCTGAGGCCGCATACAGAGCCACGAGTGAGTGAAACCATGAACCCACAACTCAGAAATAAAATCATCGCAGCTATAACTGGCGGTGGTGGGGCGATTGCTATCGTCACTGCAATGTTAGGCGGACACGACGGGCTAGAAGGACGCCGCTATGTAGCGTACCGCGATGTTGTCGGCGTTCTGACCGTGTGCGATGGACACACCGGCGCCGACATCATTCAGGGCAAACGATACAGCGACGCAGAATGTGATGCGCTGTTGAAATCAGACCTGCAGAAAGTCGCCCGGGTTGTCGATCCCGCTATCAAGGTGAAAACCACTGAAACCCAGCGCGCCGCGATTTACTCGTTTTCATACAACGTCGGGCCATATGCGTTTATTGGCTCCACGATGCTAAAAAAATTGAATGCCGGCGACCCGGCCGGCGCTTGCAACGAGCTGAAGCGCTGGAAGTATGCCGGCGGAAAAGAGTGGAAAGGTCTTGTCACCCGTCGTGAGGTCGAAAACACCGTGTGTACTTGGGGGCAATCATGGCCGGGTGGCTGAGCAAATTAGCCGGCGGCGGCCTGGTGCTTCTGTTGCTGGTGGCTATCTGCCTTGGCGGTTACAGCTCGTTGCTATCGCATCGATTGGATCTGGCACGGAGGCAGTCGGCGGAGCAGCAGAAGACGCTGGCGCAGCAAGCTGGATGGATAGCCACCATGCAGGAACGTGACGCCCGTAACCGCAAGCTGATGGCAGGACAACAGAAGAAAAATCAGCAACTGCGCCAGCAGGGTGAAATCTATCAAAGGAAATATCGAGATGCAATCAAAGGCAATACCTGTGCTGCTGAGCGGATGCCTGATGCTGTTATTGAGCTCCTGCAGCAGAATGCCGCCCCCGACGCCAGAGCAGGTGATAAGCCTGCCTCCTGAAACAGTATTTACGCCCTGCGAGCAGCCAATGCTACAGGGTGACACCTGGGGCGATGCGGTCAGCTACACACTGTCACTTCAAACCTCACTGCAAATCTGCGCCGGTCAGATAACCACGCTCAACACCTGGCGAGAGACCATCAGGAGAGAATAATGACATGCAATCTGGTATGTGAAGCCAGGCCAGCGCTGCTGGGCAACTCCTGTGCTGGTTATCTCTTATTTAACAAAATGGGATTGGCTGATGATGAAGTGCATCAGCATGAAGGTAAAAACTGTTCCTGTAGAGGAATAGCATTACCGGTGGCCCTTGCGAGGGCCATCGATAATGCACGATAACAAAAACTATCGCCTCAGAACTAAGGCCTCAGGTATTGAGTGTAAGCCGTGCTCTTTACGAAGCAGTTCCCAATAGGTAAGGCAGAACTTAGTGATTTTGGCGGCTTTCATTGTCTTCGCTTTATCACCATTAATCGAATAAAGGGCATCGAGTAGAGGTGAAAGCACTGCTCCTGGTTCAATCGTATGATTCGTTTGTGCTCTGGCAATAACTGTTAACCCGCCAGAGTTCAATACGAGGGCATATGCGTAATCAGGGTTTTTTATTTTAATGCTATCAATTACATGCCATTGCATAAGCCACCTCAGTAAAAATCCTAAGTTGAGGGTAGTGCAATTTAGAGGATGTTCCATTAATACTTTGAAATATCTTGTCAATGGCATTCACTGAGTGCCACCCACGTTCTTGTGAGAGGGCTATCGCCTACTGTGCCTGCTGAGGTGTCGTAGTCTTCTTTGCCTTAAGTACATGGCAAAAGAAAACATCACCACGGCTGTCAATACGACGATGATCAAAAGAGCAAAAATCTCCATTGGGTCACCAAAGTAGCTGTGCGGAATTACCAATCTCTTATAAATTACCAAGTGAAGTCAATGAATTAAAAGTAAATCAGATTATTCTCATTTGTCTTATTGCCCATCACAGAGCATCTATCCAGGTGCTGCGTAATGCGCAAGCAAAGCCACAGGCGACACCCTCCGACCACTCTGGTCATGGTTGCCCGTGGCTTTTTTTATTCACGGAGAACGTTATGGCAAAACAGGACTGGGGAGCCATTCAAAAGCTGTTCCTCTCCGAATACGCCAAAACCAAAATTTCCCCGAAAGCGTGGTGCGAGGCGAACGGATATAACTACGCCACCGCGCGCCGGCACATAAAAATCCCTGCGCAAGGGAAAGAACCGAGTGCGCAGAAAAAAATGCGCAATGCGCAAAATAAAAAAACTGATAGGCCCCACCGGCTAAGGGAGGGCGGTGAGAATTGCGCAGAAAAGAAATGCGCAAATGTGCCAGATACGAAACGCGTTCACTACAACGCGCGCCCTGGAAACCAAAATGCATTGAAGCATGGAGGTTACGGCCGCCGGCTGCTTTACAGCGATGAGATTTCCGAGGATGCCCGATATCTGGCATTGGATGATGAGCTATTTCGCTTGCGTGCCGCGAATCTAACCGCTGCCGAAAACATTGGTCGTTTGATAACTCGCCTCGAGGACGCAACTGACGAGCAGAGGAAGGTGATCAAGGATGAGATCGCCGCCGCTGACAAAGCGATGATGCGCAATACGGTCCGCATTGAGTCGCTGGAATACACCAAGGCATCCATCCGAAAGCTTAATGCTGACACCGAATTTCGCATCGTGGCCACAGAGAAAGGTCATATCGAGGTGAAGCGGATGGGGGATCCGAAAGAGGATGGCAAGGACGGACAGATAATTATCAACCTAGTGAACTCTCCTGATGGCGACTGAACACACGATCACGTTCCTGCCGTTCCACGACGGGCAGAAGAAAATTTATCGCTCGCCGGCCAAAAGGAAAGTGATCCGCGCCGGGCGTCGCTTTGGTAAAACCACCATGCTGGAACAGGCCGGAGGCAACTGGGCGGCAAAACAGATGCGCGTGGGCTGGTTTGCGCCGTCCTATAAAATCCTGCTGCCCTCGTTTAAGGCTATTCGGGATTTGCTCAAGCCGATCACTACCAGTTCCAGCAAGACGGATTCGATAATTGAAGCGATCGGCGGTGGTCAGGTTGAATTCTGGACGCTGGATAACCCGGATGCTGGCCGCTCCCGTAAATATCACAAAGTCATCATTGACGAAGGCAGCCTGGTCAAAAAGGGTATGCGTGATATTTGGGAACAGGCGATAGAGCCGACGCTGCTCGACTTTGATGGTGACGCCATCATGGCCGGTACGCCGAAGGGCGTGGACGACGAGAACTTTTTCTATCAAGCCTGCAACGATAAGTCGATGGGGTGGGAAGAGCACCACGCGCCTACGTCGGCGAACCCAACTATTAACCCCGAGGCGCTGGCGCGAATAATCGCCGGCCGTCCGCCGATGGTGGTCCAGCAGGAATACAACGCGGAGTTCGTAGACTGGCGCGGCCAGAACTTTTTCAAGCTGGATTGGCTGCTGGAAAACAACGCTCCGGTCGATTACCCGTTTGCTTGCGATACGGTTTATGGCGTGGTCGACTGCGCGCAGAAAGGTCAGCTTCATAACGATGGTTCGGCGTGTATCTGGTTCGCCCTGAATACGCTGCCGACTCCGCACCTGGTGATTCTGGACTGGGACATTATCCAGATCGACGGTTATTTCCTGAAAGACGTGGTCCCGCAGTGGATCGGCAAAGCTAAATCGTTGAGCGAAATCTGCAATGCCCGCATGGGTACCACCGGCCTATTCATTGAGGACAAGGCCACCGGTATCACGCTATTGCAGCAAGGGGCTAACGAGGGCTGGAACGTTCACCCAATCGACAGCGATCTCACATCGCTACCGAAAGAGTCCCGCGCCATCAATATTTCCGGGTATGTGGCGTCGGGGAAAGTACGCATTTCGAAATATGCCTATGACAAGCTGGTGGAATACAAGCAGTCGAAGAAAAACCACCTTCTGACGCAAGTGCTCCAGTTCATCATCGGCGAAGAAAACCAGGACGACGATCTGTTTGATTGCTTCAACTACGGCGTCGCACTGGGCCTTGGTAATGGAGAGGGTTTCTGATGCAGGACACCGATGATATTTGCATGGGCAGCACTACTGGCGCCCTCAGTCAGATCCTTGAGGGCGACGGTATTGAGCCAGGTTCACAAGCCGGCTATGAGCTGTGCAAGCTGATTTATCTTTTCCACCCGCTGGGCGGAAAAATGGTGGACCGTCCGATAAAACTGGCCATGTCCGAATCGCGCGCCGTTCACGTCACGAGAGGGCCAGAAAAGCGGCTGCGCGAAGCGTTTGAGCGTGAATGGAGGGCAATCAACGCCGATCGTATTATTGCCAACGTGGCACGCCAATCACGCATTTATGGCGTTGGCGCCGTGGTGATGCTGATCGACGGCGAGCCTACCAACGAGGCGGCGAAATTCGACGAGCTTTATAAAAAGTCAGTCACGTTTAACGTTCTGGACCCGATGAATACCGCAGGCTCGGTGGTGCTTAATCAGGATCCCAACAGCGAGGATTTCCAGAAAGTTGGCGGCGTCACTGTTGCTGGCAAGCCCTACCACCAAAGCCGCTGCTGCGTGATGATGAATGAGGAGCCTATTTACCTGTCCTACACGCCGTCGTCGTTCGGTTTTGTTGGGCGCAGCGTCTACCAGCGCGCGCTCTATCCGCTGAAATCCTTTATCCAGTCTATGCGTGCGGATGACATGGTAACGATCAAAGCAGGGCTACTTGTGGCGTTTATTCAGCAAGCCAGTTCGATCGTCAACAACATGATGCAGAAAATGTCCGGCATTAAGCGCTGGATGTTGAAGCGCGGTGGCAATGGCGATGTGCTGCAGGTGGGACAGAACGACAAGATCGAATCGCTCGACATGCAGAACTTGGAAAAGCCGCTGGATACTGCGCGAAACCACATCCTGGCCAATATTGCCACCGCGGCGGATATGCCGGCCATCCTGCTGAACAGCGAGACGTTTACGCGTGGGTTTGGTGAGGGGACAGAGGATGCGAAAGCCGTTGCGCAGTACATCGATGACGTGCGCAAGGATCTGCAGCCGCTTTACGATTTCTTTGTGCGCATCGTTCAGTACCGCGCCTGGTCGCCGGAATTTTTCGACGCGCTGAAAAACGATGTCCCGGAATACAAAAATGTTACCTGGCAATCGGCATTCAGCTCGTGGGTGGGAAATTTCGATTATGTCTGGCCGTCCTCCCTGAAAGAGCCAGAAAGCGAAAAGGTCAAAGTCGATGAAATTCGATTCAAGGCGATCACTGAAATGCTGAACGTGCTTTTGCCGCAGCTTTCCAGCGATCCAGAAAACCGGGCAACGCTTATCAAGTGGGGATGTGAAAACGCCAACATGAATGAGCATTTATTTGCTGACCGCCTGGAGCTGGATTACGAACTGCTTGAACAGAATCCACCTAAGGTGATAACGCCACCAGACGGAGAAAATCCCGATGAGCCCATTTCTCAGAGCGCTGCGTGACGCCATCAAGGACTTTTTAGAACACGGCTACAGCAGCGAAGAACGCCTGCTGATGTGGACCGAGCGCCTGAGAAACGCCGCGGAGGAAAAAATAGGTGGGGAGGATTTTTACCGCTATGCAGCCCGCCGGCTAACGGCGGCTTACGATCTGGAAGTCGGCCGGGAAAGGGCGCTTAAACGGCATCCTGGCGTTGCCCGGTTCACGCTGAATTATGTCGAACCTAAGCTGCGAGCTGAGCTTGATAGGCGAATCGTGGCGTCTGCCGACCTGATAAAGCTGAACCGGGCGCAGGCGGTGAATCGTACTATTCAGCGATTTAGCGGCTGGGCAACCAGTATTCCACCTATTAACGCCATCAGTCCTGGGCTTTCGGCGTCAACACGTAGCGGTGTGATCGACACCAGCCAGCACATCGCTAAGTCAGCCAGGCAGATTGATTTTGAACAACGACGCGTGATGGTGGATCAGACGCACAAGCTGATCGCCAATATCGACAACATCATTGCCACCGAGGGCGGCGCGATTGCTGCCGTTTGGCACAGCCACTGGCGCCAGCCTAATTACGATTACCGGGAACCGCACAAAGACCGTGATCTGAAGGTGTACGCCATTCGTGGCAACTGGGCGCTGAAAAAAGGATTTATGCGTGCCGGCGCGGCGGGGTATCTCGATGAAGTCACCCAGCCCGGCGAAGAAGTTTTTTGCCGGTGCTATCTCACCTACATCTACAACGTGCGCAGCTTGCCTGACGAGATGAAAACCGATAAGTGGAAGAAATTTTCCTCAGGTGATCTCTCTGTTGGCCGGCGTGCGGCGAATTTTGAGGGCATACGCACAGGAGGGTAAGTGGAAACCTACGCGGCCGGGATTTTATTCAAATCCGCCGGAAAGGTATTTCTGGTTAAGCGTGGGGATGACGGTTCGTGGGCGGTACCGGGTGGGAAACTCGACGAGGGGGAACCCCCCGAGGCTGCCGCTAGACGTGAGGTGCTGGAGGAATGCGGCGTTGACTATGCTGCGCCTCTGACGCCGCACGCTCTGATTGATGGCTATGTCACTTATATTGCCGAAGGAGGAGAACAATTCGAGGCGGTTCTGAACGAGGAGAATCAGGCGTATGGCTGGTTTTCGCTGGATGAACTCCCTGAGCCGTTACATCCCGGCATGGTGGCGATGCTTGAGGCCGAGCCGCTTAACGAAATGGACGTCGCCGGGCTTATCTCCGGCGGTCAACTCACATCCCCGCAGTTTTTCAGAAATATGTATCTGTGGGCGCTGCGTATCACCGGCACGGGTGTTACGTGGCGCTCAAAATTCAGGCAGTACGCATATCGCTCCCCTGAAAATTATCTCACGGACGAATTTCTCGCCCGGTGCGCAGGCTTGCCGGTTATCTGGCGGCACCCTGAAAAAAACGTACTGAATAGCGAGGAATTTGCCGCGAGGACTATCGGGGCGATCGCCTTTGCCTGGATCCAGGGTGACGAGGTGTGGGGTATGGCCCGCATCTATGACACTGACGCCGCCGCCAACCTTTCCTCGCGGCAACTAAGCACATCCCCAACGGTGACGGGCGGTGACGACGTTTTGATCAACGTCGACGGCGAACCGCTACTGCTGGAAGGAAACCCGGTTTTACTGGACCACCTGGCTATTTGTGAGCAGGGCGTTTGGGACAAGCTGGGCGATCCTGCAGGGGTTAAATCCGACACATTGAACGAGGTCCAGAAAATGGATGAAGAAAAGGTATTAGCTCTCATTAATCAGGCGCTGGATGCTCGCGATGCCCGCGCCAAAGCAGATGCTGAGGAGAAAGCCAAGGCAGACGCTGAGGCAGAAGAAAAAGCCAAAGCAGATGCAGAGGAGGTCGAAGAGAAAGCGAAAGCCGATGCCGCCGAAACGGAAGAAAAAGCGAAGGCTGATGCGGCAGAAGCAGAAGAAAAGGCCAAGGCCGATTCGGAACTGGCCAAGATCCGCGCCGATATGGAAGAGCTGAAAAATCGTGTTCCCCAGGAGATCAGCGACGAGGAACGCAACGAAATCGCCGACACACAGTGCAAGGCCGACAGCGTGTTTGCGTCATTTGGCGAACGCGCGCCGCAGCCAATGGCCGGCGAACGTGCCATGCCATACCGCCGTCGCATCATGACGCGTCTGCAGAAATACTCCACCGATTATAAAGAGGTGGATCTGCATGCGATTGCTGACAGCCACCTGCTGACCCTCGCTGAGAAAAAAATCTATGCGGATGCGCAAGCATCGGCGGCATCCAGCCTGGAGCCCGGCGCCGGATTGCGCGAAGTGGTGCGTACCGATGCCACCGGCCGCCGTATCAGCAATTTTATCGGCGATCCATCCTCGTGCTGGGCGCCATTCCAGGCGGTTAGCCGCAAACTCGCTGGTATCAACCAGTAATCACTCGGAGAACATAAAACATGTCGAGCGTTTTGACAGTTAATCCCATGCAGACCACCAACGCCCGCGGAACGTTTTATACGAAGTCCGATGGTCTGATTCAGGGGGTGGCGCTGGATGATCCGGCGGCACGTTATGCGCTGGCCTCCGGTACGTTGGCAAATAGCGAAACCCGCCCACTGTGGGGCGGTGTGGCTGTTAATGAGTTGGTTCCCGGCGTCTCCTCGGCGCCACGCGGCACAACCATTAAGCGGGCGACATCGATCGCCGAACTGGTGGGGATCTCGGTGTTCAATCAGGCGCACAACGGCCTGACGACACCACAATCCCCGGTGCCGCTGTTCCTCAGCAACATGAGCGTGTCGTTCTATCGTTTCGGATCCGGCATGCGTGTTCCGGTGAAGGTATCCGATGCCGTTATTGCCCTGGGCAGTAACGCCGCGGGCATGTCGGTTAATCATCCACTGGTGTGGAATTTCGCGACTGACAGCCTCGATGTGTTCAGCACCGTCGGGGCGGATGTTGAAACCACGGAAATCACTTGGACGGCACCAACGGGAAATGCCGTCGGGTTTGCCACGGCGAAGGCGGGGAGCGCGCACAACCTGGCCGTTGGGGCTTACGTCACCATTACCGGGGCAGTCCCGGCAGCCTATAACGGCACGGTTCAGGTGCTTAGTGTGCCGAACGCAACCTCTTTCACTTATATCCCGGTATCGGTGCCGGCTGGCAACGCGACCACCCAGGGTATCGTCGGCGCCGCAAATCAATCCGCTGTCGCATTGCCGGTAAAAATCATTGAAATGCAGATGGGTAACAGCAAAACCGTGTCTTACGATCCTGATACGGGCTTTGCTACCTGGAACGACAGCGGAAACGCTGCAGTAATTCTGCTGTAACAGGAGAGGCCAAGAGATGCCAGCCATTACACCCGCGTACCAAATTGTAAACCCGTCCTACATCATGCCGGAAATGGTCCTGAGCTATCAGCAGGCATCCGGCGCCTTTTCGGTCATGGCCAGCGGTAACCCGCTAGTTCGCCTGTCGGAAGGTGATCAGTACGTATACATGAAGCGCCTGGATATTCGTACCCAGGTGACCAGTAGCCAATCCGGTAACGCCAACCAGCTCCCTTCGGTGGCGCTGGATACTCGGATGATTAGCACCCCGACGTATATGTTCCGCGCACGCGCTATTTACGATCATCACGACATGGCTGCCGCCGGCAACTGGGGGATTGCCCTGCCAGCAGCGCAGCGCCTCGGTACCCGTCAGGCGATTTTCCAGCAGCTGCGTAATGCCTTGCTCTATGGCATGAATCCAGCGGGTGGAGAGGGCGTGCTGAACACCAACGGCGCGACCACGATCAGCCTGCCGGCCGACAGCGGCGGCAACACTACCGTACTGACCTATGACCACGGGCAGATGGCGGTATTCCTGCTGGCGCAGATCCAGGCGATTCGCACACGCACCATGCAGATGGGGCGCCCATCGCGCATGGTTATTCTGGGGCCGCAGCGCACCCTTGGCACGATGGAGATGCAACAAATCGTGCAGTTGACCAGCTATCAGCGCCCTGGCGGTGGTACTTCAACGGTCAAGGGCACAGTGGCGAAAGTGGGTGATGAAGCCGATTGCGGTATTGACTGGGTATATGACGACACGCTGATCGGTGCCGGCGCCAACGGTACCGATGCGGTGATCATTGCGATGCCGGAAGTTGAACGGCCCGAGGTGAATGCGACGATCAACACCAACGAATTCGCCAAACTGAGCCCGTCACTGGAGGCCACGTCGCTGATGCTGTGCGACATGGCCGCGCCGCGTGAAATTCCGACCCCGATCGCCGGTGGCGCTATCGACGTGCTGTCGGAAATGCGCTCGACGCCGGGCTGGGTGCTCCGCCCTGAGGCGCTGACCATTATCTCAATGAAGTACAGCGACTAATTCCGCCGCGTCACTTTTCCTGCGCACCTTTTGGTGCGTAGGTTTTTTTATCCGGGAGTGAAGATGAAACTTTATATCGCCAATACCACCAAGCAACGCCATGACTTCGCCTATCGCCAGCCGGAAACGGGGCGGCTGATCTACAACCCGATCAATGCCGGCGCACAATCTGTCGTGATGGACGGTACCCGCGCGGAAATCGATCAGGTGATCCAACAGCATGCAGTTTATGGCCTGATCGACGCCACGAAAATTGACCAGAACCGCGTTTATATCGGCCTGTGCTACAGCGTCGACAAACCGGTGCAGTCGCGCATCATCGAAAAAGCGATGCGCGATAATGACGATCATTTGACCCGCGCCGCACATGAACGTCGTCAGGCGTCCGTGATCGCCACCAACAACGCGCTGAGCGAACAGGAAAGCGGTTACCGCGGCGAGCTGGAAATGAGCGCAGAGCAGCGGATGAACGCCAACGAGGACAGGGACGAAACCCAATTCGTTGACGAAACACTGGCCGTTAGCACGGGCAAAGGAAAGAAAAAATAAGCGGGGTGCGTCATGCCTGAACTGGCCGGTTTTATCCTGTTTATCCGAAACACTATGGGGGTGAACGCGGAAGAATTGCCCGATGACGCCCCGAGCATTACCACCGTTTATGCGTTGTCGATTGACTGGGTTAACCGGCAGATCGCCTGCATCAGCCCCGTTCTTTACGCGCAGGCGGTGTATAACCTTGCGGCGTCTTTTCTCATCAACTTCGGGCCAACAGATGTTTTCGGTGAGCTGCGCAATACCCTGGGTATCAATAACTTTAGCGCGGGGGTGATCAGTGCCTCGGCCGATGAGTCGACCAGTCAAACGCGGGTTGTCAGTGACGCTCTGAAAAATCTTTCTCTTGCCGACCTGCAGCAGCTTAAAGATCCGTATGGTCGCTGGTATCTGGCTATTGCGCAGCAGTACGGGGATTTGTGGGGGCTATCATGAAACTCCATCTTGGCGTCCTTGATCTTCCCTACGAGACAGAGGCCACGACCACCGGCGAGGTGGCCGACATTCTCGAAGGGAAATATCACATCATGCAGACGTTCTTCGATCGTTATGGCGAGGACATTGCGCGGATGATGAGTAATGACCTGGCCGCCGGGCTGGAAAATCTGCTGGCGGGCGTGCCGTTGTCTTCGGATCCGTTCGCGGAATCCATGTCGCAGGTGCATCACCTCTTTGTGGCGTTTCTGGACAATGCCGAAATGAACGGCACAGAAGGCGTACCCACGAAGCGCGCGCTGGACGGTATCAGCAAGCGTTTTAAAGGGAAAAAGGGGGAGGTGCGGCCTTCATTTATCGATACCGGTATGTTTCAGGCCTCGATGCGTGCCTGGATAAGCGGGGTGCTGAATGCCTTCCCTCAATGAATTATCCCAGGCGAAAACGGAGCTTAACGCGTCGTTGGTGCAGGGACTGGAGGATATCAGCCGATCGGCATCGGTGACGTTCACCAAATACGTCCGCAAGGTGCTTCCGCTGGATGGTTTCGTGTTTTGGGTAAAGGCGTCGATTATTGCCGATGATCCGGGCAGTGAACCGGATACCAGGGACGTAAAAGGCTACCTGCACCTGACGACGGAAAGCATTCAGGATGAGGAGCAACTCTACGACAAAAACGTGGTGACGTTTACCGCGCAGGCCGATATCGATCCCTTCAATGATATTGGCTCCGAGGTGCTCTACATCGGCGAATTCTACGGCATCCGGTTTGCGTTTTCTCGCCGTTCAGGGTTGAACGAACCCGCCAACATTTACCATTACACTGGGCACGCCATATACCCGCACATGATGTCGCAGATCATCAACTCGCCGGACGATATCGATCTGGCGGATGTGGTTGTCTCCAGTTCGCTGCCGATCTGGCTGTCATTGAATCAGTACATGCCGATGTTTCCGGCCATGCTGTCAATGCAGAACCTGGCGCCGCCGTATGCCACGGTGAAATGCAGCGGCCCGGTACCGGTCGCCGGCGCTTTTTATCTGGATGAAAAATCCAACCAGTACCAGTTGGTTTCCGAGGATGTGACGATCTCGGTAACCGGTCTGCGCAATGCATCCGTAGAGGACTTTCTCCGCTACGTCCAGCAATACACACTCAGTGATGATGCCGAGATGGGCGTGATGAATATTCCCGTGGTGCAGGATGAGCGCGTGACGCAAAACGAGCTCAACATCATCGCCATGCGGAAGAAGATCAAATTTCGCGTCAATTACTATCAGCAGCGGATGAGGAATGTCGCCCGCCAACTGATCACGTCCGCCATCCCGTCCATTTATGTGGAGAAATAATTAAATGGCCATTGTGAATATTAATGTATCGGTCACCAACCCACCGAAGCCGAGCCAGTTGCTGAAATCCGGCGCGCTGGTCTCTGTCGGGGGGACAACGTTGGCACCGGGCAGTTATGAGCTGCTGACGTCGAAAGACGACCTGAAAACGATTGTCGCGCCGGCGAAAACGATCACGGCGATCGCCTGGGCGAGGAATACCGTCACGGTGACGCTATCCGAAGCGCATGGCTGGGCCAACGGAGACAAAGTGCCGGTGGTGATTTCCGGTGTAGAGCCCGTGGGGTACAACGGCGCGCATACGGCAACGGTGACTGGCGACAAGGTGTTGACCTATACGTTAAGCAGCAATCCGGGTAACGCAACAAAGATGGGGACCGTGCTTTCCGTAGTAGCCGGTGAAATCCAGCAGATGAATACCACTTACTGGGCGCAGGGAACCAGCCGCGCGGTTTATGTGCTGGAGTTGGGTGAGTTAAGTGCAGCGGCAGCGATCACGGCGTTGAGCAAATTTATCGACGAAGATATTTCGCTGGGTAACACCTATCAAAAATTCTTCTCCTACCTGGTTCCCCGCGAGTGGGATGAAGAGGCATCGTTCAAGACGCTGGCGAACAACTACACCTCACCGGGATCGCTGGTTAAGTTTTTTGTCACCACCACCATTGCCACCTATGAAGCGTGGGCGTCGGGCAAATACCCGAATGTTTTCGCCGGCGTTGAGGCTCCGGGAATTGGCGCCACCGAATTTTCTATGGCGGCACCGTTCCAGTCGTCGCTGGCAAACGAGCCGAGCTCGTCAAACATGGTGCCGCCGATGGCGTACCGTTTCATGTATGGCGTGACGGATTATCCGCCTGCCGGGAACGGCAAACTGCTCAAAGCCTTACAGGACAGCAACATCAACTACATTGGCACGGCGGCAGAGGGGGGGTTAAGCAACAAGATGCTGGTCGCCGGCCATATGCTGGACGGTATGCCGTTCAACTACTGGTACGCAGTGGCCTGGTGCGCCATCAATCTGGAGATGGATCTGGCGAATGAGGTGATTAACGGCTCCAACACCACCGTTAACCCGCTCTACTACGAGCAGAACGGCATCGACCGCTTACAGCGCCGCGGATTAAAAACGCTGCGTTCTGGCATCAGCTATGGGCTGATCCTCGGCCAGGTGATCGACACGAAACTCAGCCAGGACGTCTTCAACGAAGAGTACGAGAAAGGCACCTATGCTGGCAGCGCGGTGATCAACGCCGTGCCGTTTGCCAACTACACCAGCCTGAATCCGTCCGATTACGCCGATGGGAAATATAGCGGCCTGAGTGCGGTTGTCACACCGAAGCGTGGTTTCGAGTCCATCACCTTCAACCTCAACGTAACCAATTTTGTGGGGGCGTAATAAATGCCAAATCCATTAGTTCCGCAGGGATTCCTTAACCGCGTCCGGGGGGCGGTGAGCATTACCGACAATCCGGTGTTAAACGTCACGGCGTCATTCCTGGGCAAAGAGGGGATCAGCATGCGGCCGGATACCGCCGCCACTGACATTATACCCACGATGACCGGCACCGTAGGCAGCCAGGCACCTTACCAGCAAGTGACCTTGACGGTGCATTTGCTGAAAACGCAGGGGCTGGCCGCCAGCTATCAACGGCAGTTTGCTGCTGATACCGCATTGGGGGAGGTGGTGGTTACGCCGGATGCGAGCACCTTCGGCAACTACACCATTCTGAACTGCTACCTGGTGAATTTTAACGAAATCACCCTCAACGGTACGGATGCCGGCTTTGTTGCGACAATCTCCGGCTACCTGACCACCAACGACAAAATGTGGGATTGATGGGTATGAAAATTGACAGAAAGCTGAATTTTGTCAGCACGATCACGCGAGAAGACGGCTCGCTGGTGTACCTGCACGTTGTGCCGTTCCCGTATGAAGTGGTGCAGGAGAACTGCGTGCTGTTGGGGAACATGTTCCACAACTTCTTCACATCGGTGGGGGCGACCGCCGCGCCGCGTGTGGCCGCGATGATGCTGAGAAATATTCTGAAAGCGCGGCAGGATATCGGGGATATTCCTGCGGGTACGCCGACGCTTGTTGATGATATTCAGCGCCTGACCACGGTGATCTTCAACGATAACGGCGTATGGCGGCCCGTACCGCTGGAGGTCGCATTCAAGCAGGAGATCATCGTGCCGGACGAATACCGCGAGGTCGAGGGCGAAGTGGTGTTTTTTATGGTCTCCTCTGCTATTCAGAAAGCCAGCCTGATTGCCCCGACGGTGGGAAAAACGCTCGAAATGTACAGTGGGCAACTCGTCTCATTGAACGCTACGGCGTTTCGCGATTCTTTACCGACGTCGAAGACGGCTACCGATACCCCGACCCCGCCAGCCCCGCAGGAACTGTCGTACATTCCCTCCTGACCTGGGCCTCCTGTGAGGGATTCAGGGAACTCTGCCGGGAACTGGATTGCGGCGACTACAAAAGCCCGCTCCATTTCCGGCAGCGGTTCATTCTGGAAGAAATAAGACAGAAGGGCTATTTCAATGGCAGCTAAATCCGTTGTTGAAATTGATGTTCAGGACGAGAAATTTCAGGCGTTCCTCGAAAAATTCAATGAATACCAGAAGGCGCTCGAAGAACTGCCGGAGCAGTGGCGAGGGGCGGCGCAGGGGATCGGTGATTCGGCCAAGCAGACGGAAAAGGTGCTGGGCAGCACGGAGGCGATAGCCCAGGCCTTCAACGAAGGGATCGCCGCAGTCGCGTCGATTAACGAGGGGCTCGACCGTCTGAATGGCAATCTCGAAAAGGCCAATAAAACGCAGTCCGAGTTCAACAAGAAAAGCAGCGGTGCGCGCAAATTCCTGAGTAAGGCCAGCAAGGACGCGAAGAGTCTGGCCGGCCACATGAAGGACGCCACGACGAGCCTGCTTTCATGGGGGGCCGTGCTGGGGCTGTTTTCTGGTCTGGCCGGTGCGGGTGGGCTGTGGGGTATCAACCGCCTGGCGGGTTCTGCTGCTGCGCAGCGGTTTACAGCGATGGGGCTGGGGACAACCGCCGGCGGCCTTAATGCCAGCGCGGTGAACTATCAGAAGGTGCTCGGTAACCCCGTCGGCACGTTGGGTGCCATTCGGGACAGCCAACTGGACCTGAGCAAGCGCTGGCAGTTTAAGGCGATGAGGATTGATAACCCCAATCAGGATCCGGCAACCCTGTTGCCGCAGATGATAAAAAGTGCGCGCGATATCTTCGTGCGTAACGGCAGCACACAGCAAGGCGCGGAAGCCTACGGCCTGACCAACTACTTTACCCTCGACGATCTCAATCGCTTCAAAAAAATGAGCGACGCTGAGATCGATGCGATGACCAAGCAGGCGCAGAAGGATACGCAGCGCCTGCAACTGACGGACCAGCAGTTGAAGCAGTGGCAGGATTTCAACATTCAGCTGGATCGAAGCAAGGTCGGCATCGAGAACACCTTCATCCGCGGATTGGCGCCACTGACGCCTGAGCTAGGGAAACTCTCCGATGCTTTCTCCGGCGCGGTGGATACCGTTCTTAAATCCCCTGAGTTGGGTAAATGGCTGGATGGTCTGGCAGACGGCATCCGGCGGTTCGGTAATTACCTGGCATCACCCGAGTTTAAAAGCGACGTTGAATCGTTCATGACCGGTGTTGAGCGGTTAGGGCGGCTGATCGGCAAGGTGATTGACTGGGTAACAGGAAAAACCGATATCACGCTGGACGATGTGAAGTCTCATTCTTCCATGCTCAGTGACGAGAAGCGGACGGATCCGCAGAGCGGTCAGACATACACGCCGGGTACTGACGACGATCCGCATGTCTGGGGATGGCTGAAAGGCGTTAAACACTTTTTCTCCAGTGGCAAAGTTGAGCCTGTCGATGCGCGTCCGGCGGACGTGAGCGCCAGGGGCAGAACCATTGCCGACCGCTTCAACAACCCAGCCAATCTGCGCGCGGCGGCCGGGTATCAAACGGCGAACACCAAGAGCGGAAAATTTGCGGTATTCCCCACGCTGGATGAGGGTGTGCTGGCGGCGGCCAAACAGCTCCAAATTTATGGCACCAGAGGCGTCGACAACATCCACGATATTGTCAGCAAATGGGCACCACCGAAGGAGAACAACACGCGGGCGTACATTGAGCATGTCACCAAGGCAACCGGCCGCACCGAGTTTGAAAAGCTGAACCTCAACGATCCAAAAGTGTTGGCCCAGTTGATTTCTTCAATGTCGGTCAAAGAGGGGATGGGGAATCGTCTCAGTGAGGAAAAAGTCACCCGGATAATCAATAACGCCGGTGGCGCGGTCGGCAGCGTGAAAGAGCAGTATGCGGCCGCTTATGGGGCGGAACGCCCCGGAACACGTCAAAACCTCCCCGCGCCAGCCCCTCAACAGGCATCGGGTAAAACCGATCAGATATTGCAACAGATCCTGGATAACCAGAGGCGAAACAGCAGCGGCGGCGTGGTGGTGTACAACAACACCGGCGGCAGCGCGATTGTCTCGAGCACGCAACTCGGAGGATTCGGTTAATGACATTTACGCGCGAGCTCTACAAATTGGGGTTTGAAATCTCTCCGGTGATCCTTTGCGACGGCGTGGCACAGAGCATCCCTGGGGGGATGTTGCCGATCGTGGCGCTGACGCAGAGCGCCAGTTATGTCAGCAACCTGCTGGGCGGTGCGGCGAATCTGACAGACCTGGATAAATATTTCTGCCACTGGCGCGCCGCGCAGGGGGCCAGCATGGTGGATTACGATATCGGTCGCTATCCCTTCGCTAATCAGGCGGTCGCCGCGAATGCGCTGCTGGCGCAGCCGCTGCGTATTCCCATGCTGATGGACGCGCCAGTGAATGATAACACCGGCGCACTGACAAAACTGGTCACGCTCAGCGCGTTGCAGGCCGTCCTGCAGGCGCACGCCAACCTTGGCGGCACGTTTGTTGTGGCCACTCCGTCGCTGATTTATAGCGGCTGCATCCTGCGCACCGTTCGGGACGTTACAGGCTCGAATGATCCGCTGCCGCAGCGTCAATGGTTGTGGGACTTTGAACAGCCGCTGATCACTGAAACCGGTGCTGAACAGGCAATCAACAGTTATTTGAGCAAGATTGATAACGGCGATAAAACCACGGAAAGCGCCTGGACCAATACGGTTTCCGCGCTCGGGAATACCTCTCTGGGCAGCAGTGTTTCGGATGCGGTGACCGGGCTTATCGGTAAATTAAGCGGAGCGTTTAATCTATGAGCACAACATTTTATCCGTTTTCCGGGAATGAGCAGAAAAGCATGATTTTTACGCCGATGCTCGATGGCGAGGTGTATAGCTGCCAGACAAAATGGAATATTGCTGCGCAGCGATGGTATCTCAATATTACTGACAACTCAGGAAATCGCCTGTTAACTACCCCCATAATCGACTCCCCGGCGGGTTACGACATTAATTTGCTTATCGGGGCATTCACGAATACGAAAATGGTGTGGCGATGTTCATCGGGGCAAATAGAGGTAATCAACTGATGAGGTATTACGATATTCAGATTTTTACCCCACCCGATAAGAACGGCAATCCCGGAAAACTCTTCAAGCAATATTCCAGCCTTAAAAATGGGGTTTTCAATCCCGGCAATTTAATGATTGAGTTTGATATTCAGCGATTTGGCGAATCTACACCCAAAGGGCAAAGCTGCATCACTATTTGGGGGATCGGCCCGAAAGATATGCAACAGGCCAGACAAAACATGTTTGGCATGACGATAAAAATGTGGGCGGGTATGTCGAAGGGGTTACCGTTGGCAAAACCTGCACAGCAAGGGCTGGTATTGGAGGGAACGGTGTGGCAGGTGCTGGGAAACTGGCAGGGCACCGAGCTACGGACTGATCTGATTGTAACGGCGGGGGCTGTCTCTGCGGTAAATCCCGCGCCGTTGGCACCGATCAATTTAACGCTGCCGTGGAATAAGGGAATAAAACTGTCTGTCGCGTTGACGCAATGTTTCCAGAACATGGGCGGTGATTATCGTTACTCGATAAGCATCAGCGATCGCCTGGTGAATAACTACGACAGCAACATGTTTTGCGGTAGCCTTTCCGAGCTGGCGGCGAAATTAAAAGCGCTGAGCAGAAATATTATCAAGGATGATAAATATTCTGGCGTAGAAATAACGGTAGTGAATGGTAAGGAGATCCGCGTCTTCGATAATGACTTTGACAACCATATCGACAAGGATTCGAAAAAAAGCGCCAGTTACCGCAACCAAAATCCAATCCAGATAGCGTTTACCGATTTGGTCGGTCAACCGACGTGGGTGCAATTTGGCACGGTCAGTATTCCCTGCGTCATGCGCAGCGACATTCAGGTGGGGGATTATATTCGGATGCCTGAAAAACTACGGCCGATGATACAAGCCTCATCCTATTCCCAATTCCGTGATGATGCCGCCTTTACCGGTGACTTTCTGGTTTCTTTTGTGCGGCTCCTTGGCAACAGTCGGCAGCCGGACGCTAACAGTTGGGTGACGGTGCTTGAGGCCCATCCGACAGGGGGAATGGCTGCAACATGAGTATTGAAAAAAAGCAGAGTTTCGCCGGAAACATGCATCGGTTCGCCGAACAAAAAATCGCGGACGCCATGCAGATGGCCGGCAAGGTGCTGCCGGCATCGGTGGTGAGCCGAGCGGGGAATATGGTCACGGTGTCCTTCCTGCTGCGCGATATTCCTTTCATGTTGCCACAGGTCACCGTCCCATTGTTTGGGCCGCAGTATATCCGCTATCCCATGCAGCCGGGGGATCGGGGGATCGTCATCCCGGCGAATACGTATCTGGGCGGTGCCAGCGGACAGGGCGGCGGTACTGCCGACCTCACGCCGCCGGCCAATCTCAGCGCGCTGGTGTTTTTACCGATCAGTTACACGGAATGGGAGAGCGTCGACGGCCAAGTTCTCACGTTGTATGGCCCGGAAGGCGTCACGATACGCGATGCCGGCAGCAAGACGACGTTTCTGCTGACACCGGAGAGCATCACGATTGCCACGCCTGAGCAGTTCAAGGTCACGGTGGGCAGTACCGTGTTGACGCTGACAAATGGCTCATGGTCGTTGACCGGCCAGAGCGGAACCCTGGCGGATGGGCAGGCCAGCACCAGCCCGGCCATTATGCATGAGGGCTGGCAGCAGTTGCTCGCATGGTTGAATTCCCATCAGCACAGTAACGGCAACGGTGGGCAAAACACCGGCGGGCCGATAACGAGTTTCGACGGGAGCATCACCGAATGAGAACGTACGGGCAAGACGAATCCGGCAAGTGGGTCACGATCGCCACTGACGCGAACGGCTTCAACGATGCCGTCTATCTCACCACGCTGGTGCAAAATCTCAAGCTGGCGCCGCAGGAGTCCCCTTTTTTCGCGAATCACGGCATTCCCGCCAACGGCTCGGTGATCCAGCAGATTATCCCCACCTTTTACGTGAACCGGCTGCAACAGCAATTCAGCGGCCATTTCTCTTCACTTCAGATTGCACTGACCGAAGTTGATCCGCCGGTGTACGACATCTCGGTGATCACCAACTCGGGTTCGAAAATAGTGAAGAAGGTGTATGTATGAGCGATTTACCCGTTATTTATGATATTACCGGCCCCGTCGCCAAAACGGCGGAAGAGTTGCGGCAGCAGGTTATAGAAACGGCGACGCGGCTTTCACCTGGGATCACGACCGATTTACCGGGTTCATTGATTGAGGACATGACCAGCACCAGCGTCGGCGCGTTGCTGGTTTGTGACCAGGCGCGCGTTGATCTGATCAATTCTTGCAGTCCTTACGGCGCGAACATTCACCTGCTGAAACAGCTGGGGGCCATCTACGGCGTGCAGCAAGGGGAAGGGACGAACACCTCGGTGTATGTCGTATTTTCGGGGCCGCCCGGCTTTGGTATTCCAAAGGGGTTTACCGTTGGGGACGGCACCTATTTGTATACCGTCAGACGGGACACGGTGATCCCGTCCAGCGGACAAACCGAGCCGGTGTATTGTCTGGCCACCACAACGGGAATATGGGCGGTGCCGGCAGGCACGGTTAACCAGGTGAAAACCTCCGTGCCGGAGTCGTACCAGGTGACCTGTACCAACCTGACGGCGGGTTTACCGGGGACGGACGAACAAAGCCCTGCGTCGTATCGTGCGCAGGTGATGCAGGCCGGGATGTTCGGCGTGCAAGGTACGCCGGATTGCTACCGCTCAGCGCTGAAAAAAGTGACCGGCGTACAGGAAAACCTGATTTCATTCCGCCAGGCGACGCTCGGAAAATGGGTGGCTGTCGTTGGTGGCGGTGATCCTTATGAGGTCGCCTATGCGATTTATAAAGCCGTGCCGGATATTTCCATTTTGACCAACGATGTATCGAATCCATCGGGGGCGGAGGTGGAAAAGAAAACCATACCGATCACGGTCTACCCCGACGTCTACCAGGTGCCTTTCGTGGTGCCCTCGTCGCAAAACGTGGTGGTGCTGATCACCTGGAACTCAGCGTCGACGACCTACATCGATCCGGCCGGCGTTGCAAAAGCGGTGCAGCAGAATATCGCCGATTACGTTAATGCTATCGCCGTTGGCCAGCCGATAAACATTTTCCAGATACAGGATATTTTCCTGAAATCGGTTGAGGGGCTCGTTGCCGCGTCGCTGCTGTCCATGATCCAGGTGCAAATCGGGATCAACGGCGCAATTAAACCACCGGCACCGGAGTCGAGTCTGGTTTATGGCGACACCTATGCCTATTTCTCCACCTCGGCGGCACAAATACAGGTGAAGCAATATGCAAGCTCTAATTGAGAAAATCATTCCTGCTTACCCGTATACGCAATATAACGCCGATCCCAACATCGTCGCGTTCTTCACTGCGTATAACGCATTGGCGCAGGGGTATCTTGACTATCTCAATGCGCTTAATTTGCCGTGCTGGACCTCTCCCTCCATCACGGGGGAACTGCTGGACTGGATAGCGCTCGGCATTTACGGGGAAAGGCGGCCATTACTGCAAATATCTGAGGATGCGATCGCCCGCGGTGCCTACAACACTATCGAGTACAACGCCATTCCTTATGCCGGACTGAAAAATTACGTACCGGGTTCGGTCTCATACGTGCCCGATGATTATTTTAAACGGATCCTGACCTGGAATTTTTATAAAGGTGACGGATCGCACTTTTGTATCGACTGGCTCAAGCGCCGCCTGGCGCGATTTATTCATGGTGCCAACGGAATCGATCCGCCGTTACAAAGCACCTTCGATATCAGCGTGACGGTCAATAACGGCGTGTTCACCATCACGATCCCCGATTATGGCGATGGCGTCGGCTATTTCCTGAAAGATGCGATCAGCCAGTCTCTGATCAAGCTCCCCTTTGTTTATACCTACTCTGTAACGGTGGTAGCGCAATGATTATTGGATTTGGAAACAACGTCGTGTCGTCGTTGGCAGCGGATATTACGGCGACCCAGACCACAATACAGGTTATGCCAGGCGCGGGCGCGCTGTTTGCAGGTCTGCTCACTTATGACTACGTCAACGACTCAAACCCCCTCAAGACCTACGCGAAAATTACGCTCACGGATGCGAAAGAAACCGTGTTCGAAGTTTGCCACCTTACCGCAGTCAACAACGATAGGCTGACGGTCGTGCGTGGTCAGGAGGGCACCGCAGCTAAAGGCTGGTCCCTGAACGATGTGATCGCCAACTTTGCGACGCGGGGGTCAGAAAATCAGTTCGTGCAGATCGAGCAATTGCAAAGCGGTCATTACACGTCGGCGGTGGCCGGCGGTACGGCGAACGGGTTAACGCTAGCGCTGCCGGCAACCTATTTCCTGAACGGTTCCACGGAATGGGCATTAAAAACGCCGATCCTTATTTACCCCACTCAGAGCAATACCGGCGCCAGTACGCTGCAGTTGACGATGGGGGGCCGTGTTATGGGAACTTACCCGCTGGTGAAGGGCAGCAACACCGAATTACGCGCGGGAGATATCGTTGCAAAAAATCCTTTTCTGGCGGTGTTCAATGCGGGACAGGGGCGATTCATCGTTCTGAACCCGACCACGGATGTTGGCTCCGTTCGGTCGGTTAACGCCATAGGGCCGGATGCCGGAGGTAACGTCGGATTACCGATGTACGGCCTAGGTATGGGGCCTCAGCACAAGGATGATGCGTTCAGCGATGTGGCGCAGATATACCGCATCAATAGTTCCAGCGCCAGCACTCCCGGCGGCAGTGTCTACGGAGTGATCTGTCTCCCGTGTGATGGTGCGCCTTCTGCGGTATATTTGGGCGCAGGCAGCAATGGTGAATTGCATGTTGGGCGCTCAACAACTGCATCTAAAGGCGTTTTATGGAACCGAGTATATACCACAGCCTATAGGCCAACAGCCGCTGATGTAAATGCCGCTGATGTGCGTAACAACTTCGCTGCCCGGATGGGAGTTGCCAGAGTGTTATCTGGGAGCAACCCGCCGACCAGCCCGGGAGTTTGGAGCGTTGAAAATTGCAGTTGGACGCCGGAGAAATGGGGTACGCTACTTTGCACGACGAATAAGGCGGTTCTCAGCACTGCGCGGGGCGAAGGCCAATTCCTGCACTATCTGTTCATCAGCCATAGTAGCAAGGTTTATGTCGCTACCAACGTTAATGGTAACGGCACCGGCTGGCAGCAACTGATAGGGCCGGCGGGTGGAAATCTTAGCGGCCCGGTGTCATCGAGTAGCTGGATATCCGCGGCGTCAATGACGGCTCAGTATCATACCGTACCCACGGGTATGCCTGAGGGGGCGGGAGCTTTTTCAGGCCAGCTGAACAGCAAGGCCCCGTTATACCAGTCAAATTGGCAATGGCCAGTTACTGCCGACGGTCTTTATGTGCCGATAGTTAAAGGTGTCTCTACCCGGCAAGGTCAAGGATACCCAACGGCAGTGAGCTTTGGCTATTTGATGGATGGAAGCGGCAGTTTTGCGCGCCCGTGCATTCATGCGCGAGGCGACAATAATGAGGATGCGGTCTGGCAGTTTAACCCCAATGACCTCATGCTTTATGCTCCGGGCGGTATTAAAGCTGGTGGCGCCACGCTGGCAACGGATGGCAATATCATGGGCAGCCGCTGGGGCAATAAGTGGCTATGGGATGCAATCATTGAGCAAGTAAATGGCCGCGTAGACTGGGGCGCGTACAATCGTGATGTGGGTGCTCGTGCTACTTACGATTATGTTAACCAAAACTTTATTCAAAACGTCAGATATACCGCGGAGACGCAACACGGTGCGATTGGCGTGTACACCTATCATGATAATACCGTGTTGACGGGGTTTAACAACAGAGATGGAGATTACTCAGCTGAGTCTTTATTCTGGAGTTATATCCAGATTTATAAGAACGGTCAATGGCTGACAATAGGGCGATAACAATGCAAATCTTTAAAAATTTCAAACTGGGTGAGCCGAAGACCCAAGAACACCTTAAATTGCGTAACCGTCATAATGTTATGTTCCTCTATGATGAGGATGGTAATGAATGGTATGGCTGTCAGAAAGCATTTTCTGACGACACAATTAAGATTGCTTTCGATAATAAAGGGATTATCCGAAGCATTGCAGCGAATAAGGATGTTTCAACGCTATGGCCGGTTGGCCTCAGTGTCGCAGAGGTTCGAGACACAACTGCGAATCGCCGAGCAGATATTTCTGGTAACTGGGTTTTTAACGGTGAAGGTATCGTCAAACGAGTCTACACCCCAGATGAGCACCAAGCGCAGGCCGAAGCAAAAAAAACAGCATTGATTGATTATGCCAATAAAAAAACGCAAGCCTGGCAAACGCAATTGATGCTGAATTTGATTAGTGAAGATGATAAGAATTCGTTGATTGAGTGGATGGTGTATGTTAAAAAAATACAGACCATTGATATAAGTTTAGCACCTAATATCACATGGCCTGAGTCGCCGTTGAGTGCTTAACCCCTTGTTTAAAACACTGGGATTAAGTACTTGCTGGGTCTGATGGTAGGTTAGAAAAATCTGTCGGACGTAAATTACCGTCTAATACGACAGCCTTACTTAAACATTTGACATTCTCAAAGTAATCGCAGTCGTATTTAATACGTTTATCCTTAATGCCAATCCACTGAGAAAATATTTTCATAAAGTCAAGACCACTACGGACCTCGTCTATTTCCTTGACGGAATCAGAATCATGATTAATCATTACAAAGGGAGGGGAGTAGTTTTCTTTATACTTGTCAGAGTGAGATAAATCACTTCTGTTATTGATATGCGAAAGCCCATGGTCAGCAAAATAAACAAGCGACCATGGGCCACCATGTTTGATTGCGATGTCTGCAACCTGCTTTAGTAATGCATCTGTATTTTTAATTGATTGCACATAGCAGGATATTTCTTCACTTTTTAACCTGACGTCATGCTTACCATTTGTCCGAGAACAAGTGTCGGGATGAGAGCCGATTAGATGCAATACAATTAACTTGTCACCAGGCTCCTTTATTGCACGCGAGTATTCTGGAATTAATGCTTCATCTGGATTGTAAGCACCATCATTTGAATCACCGTTTTTAATAAAGTAACTATAGTCGGCATCTTTACCTATCATTGCTACTGGGCTGTCATGGATCCCGAAAACCCCTTGGTTAGACAACCAATAAGTATGGAGGCCTGACAATTTTGCTAATCGCAAAATATTGTTATTGAATTGCAATGAACCGTCCTTGTTCAAAATGAAAGAGTGGGTAAGGGATGGCACCGTTGCAAAGCTTGATGAGACATAGTTATTGAAAAAAGTACCCTTAACTGTACTCAAAAAAGGGGTATTGTTGACAGGGTAGCCATAGAGCCCCATGTAGTCGCGACGGACACTTTCGCCCACAACCAAAATATAAGTTTTAAACTTTCTTTTAATGATGATTGGGGAAAAGTCGCTTGCAATTAAGCGATGCGAGTTAAATGACTCTTCATTTGATGAAATGATATCAAGCGATTTCTGAACATCAAAGATAGCTCTTATAGGGGGGTATTCTAACTCATCCAGGTAATCATTGGATTCACTGGCAAACAAAGGTTTATAAGTTATGATTAAGAGTGATATTGTGATTGCTGTAATTGCATATTGTTTTTGGGGGTTGATTTTCCTTATGTTCTTGAATGCTAAAATGCCAGTAGCAGTAATCAGAATTACTGATAAGATATCATGAAAGGATATGCTTTTTAAAAATTCTATAATCTCCATTGTGTTGGTGTATTTTATTGCAGCCATCATGTTGATGTTCGGACTTCCATATCTTGAAGTGGCAGGGGTTAGTAATACAGCAGAAAAGGTAAGCAATATAATGAAGCCTTTGGAAACAAATTTGGATATATGAATCAAACCATATAAAATAAGTAGCGTTGTGAAACAGTAAACAAACTTGTACCCATAACCAAAAGAATAAATGGTGAAGTAGGACCACAGTATAAACACTGATGCTATGGCAATAGTTTTTATTTTGTTATTCATAAAGGTAATCATCCGATGATAAAAAACCGTAATTACATGCTGCAAGTCTATTTTACGAAAGAGTGACGTAAGAATAAAATTTATTATCTCGCCAGGACACTAAACAAATATTCAACAAAAAATGAGTAATACAATTTTAAAGGGGCATTCAGCCCTTGGCTTTACGCTTTCGATCTGCCATTGACTGCTCCCCGGCCTGAAGGGCGGGGTTTTACGGCACGCCTGATAATCCTGAGATCTTGGCCGGGAGAAATTCCGGTCTTTTTGTGGTGATCGTTCATCAGAATGTGTTTGGGAATCCCCGTCCTCCAGGGCGGGGAGCAGTCAATGTATTTGGGCAGGGCTGACGCATGAAGGTTCGAAATTTATTCGAATTGCTCCGAGATTTTTGATAACTATTTGAATGCAAAGGACATTTAACGAAGGTGCCTTTGATGGTTTTATAATCAAAAATCGACCTATCTATTTGAAAATGTTAACTTTATTTGTTCTCATTCGATAAAAGGAATCGTATTCGGTCTTTTTTTGTGTGTTTGATTTATAAGGTAAAATTTTACCTACCCACGAAAATACACGAAATTTCCACGAAAACCTATATCCGGTCTTTTTAGACAAGTAGGTATTCCTTGCCTCTGGGATCGAGATATTTCTTCGTCATGATTGCTGATTTATGGCCCAGTAGGCGCTGTGCGAATTCTTCTCCTTTTTCCATGCTGTATAGCCGTGACGCGAGACTGCGAATCTCGTGAAATGTTGGTGGATTGTCACCAAGATCCAGCGTAGAGGCATTCCTGGCTTTCACAAATGCTTTGGTTAAAGCGTCAGGGTGTAACGATGTATCGCCTTTCTTAGAACGCCGTGTGGTGTTGATGATGTAGTTTGAAGAGTGCGAGGCTCGGCAGCGCTCTATTACATCCCCTAAGCGAAGATTTGCCGCTTCAAGATGTAGGCTTAAAGGGATGGCGATACGCATACCTGTTTTACCCTGTTCGACATGCAGTCGATCGTCGATGATGTCTGTAAAACGCATGAGAACAACATCCTCTCGCCTTTGGCCGGTGATAAGGGCCAGATCCATAGCAAATCCCACCCATTGAGGGTGCTCACTCGCTGCTAAGTATATTTTTGTGTACTCATCATAATTTAGACGTTCACGTTTAACTTTAATACGAGGGGCTCTGGTTGCTTCTACTGGGTTTGTTTTTATTCTACCTTCCACGATTGCCTCCCTGAATATATCCGACAAAACTGAACGCATTGCGGTTGACATCGAATTTTTCCCCTGAGTCATTAAATGACTCCAAATATTCAGCTATCTGGCGAGTGTCTATTTCTGGCAGCAAACAGTTTCCCATTAGTGACCTAATCATTTTTAACTGGTTAGTTCGAATTTTTATAGTGTTTGGTTTTAACTCTCTCCGGGTAAGTATTACCTCGTACCTATCTAGCCACGCATTAAGTGTTAAAACATCTTTATGGATTTTAAGGCGATCTATGAGAGCATTAGGCAGATAGTTTTGCTCAAGGTAGTTGTTCGCTTCGATTGCCTGTGCAATGGCATCCTTTCTTGCGATCTGCCCCAAGGGAAGCTCTCGCTGAGTGATAGGGTGGCGCCAGTAGAACGATTTATACTTCTTACGATAAGTGAGATTCTTAGGTAAGTTAGCGTCGTACTTTTCTGGTCTTTTCGCCATTGATTATTCTCTCTATCAGCGGTGGAACTTCTATTGCTCCGGTTTTCTGCAATGCCCTGGCAAGATTAAATGACTTGGGTTGTATATAAATCGCGTTCGGTTTCACTCTGTATTCGCGCCCATGCTTTTCCGGCACTGGGTAAATGTTCCCACTACGAGCCCAGCGGCGTAATGTTTTTATTGATGGTTGTTTACTCTCATAGGTTTTTTCACTCCATTCTTCTAGGGTGAGTAACTTTGTCATTATATTCTCCTCAAAAGAGAAGGGCGTAACACTGTTACGCCCTTATTATGGTTTATCTAATGTGATTAGGTAGGGGCTATGATCGTGCGTGGGCTATACTTTTCCTACTAAAACTGTGAGGTATTCATATGTGCGGTCGATTTGCTCAGGTACAGACACGGGCCGACTATCTCGATTATTTTGCATCAGAACTTGAGTACGCTGATGCTCTGAATACCGTGCCTATCGGACGGTATAACGTTGCGCCTGATTTCAGAATGCAAGGTCATGGCAGAGCCATGATTGAGGCTTTAAAGCAGATTTGCAAAGAGAGAAATGCTACAATTATAGACATATCCGTGAGGAGTACAGAGCAGGCGAGAAGCTTTTGGGAAGCATGCGGTGCATATTGCGAGGATCCAAACTCACAGCTTTGGTGCATCGAGATATGACTCAATTTAATTATTAGTCTTCCGCCATCATTATAAAAATTTCTGATGGCGACTAGATTGCTATTAAATTAAAGTCAAGAAATATCAAGTTTGTTTAATGAGTCGAGTTTGTTAATTATAAAAAATGCTCCTTTGTTTGATAAAGCGTATGCAATTGCGGTAAGTTTTATTACTCGGTGTTTTTTAGGATCAATGTTCACAGGCAGGTTGTGTAACAAAGCAACACTATCAACTCCCACATCAAATAATGTGTTAATTTTCTCATTGAAGTAATTATTAAAGTTGGCATCATCTTTTGAAATAGCGTTAACTTTATCTTTTAATTCGTCTATATCTACATCGGTCATTTGATACTCCAACCGGTGAGCGAATTTATTCCTTATGTTATTAAATGTCTTAAATGCATCAGCAATTGACACCGGCAATCCTAATGCTACACAGGTCTCTAATTTTGGTGCAAAGTATCTAGAGTCTTTTATATATTCTTCCGTTCCTATTTCGCGAACGTTTATAATATATGTTGATAGATAGTTTTCAAGAATTAATCCGAGTTTTAGAACGGCAAAAGATTCGTCGTTTTGATTTGCTATTGGCAAATACTTTTCCGGATTTAAGAAGTAACCAAAATCATGATTTATCTTTGTGTGCTTTTCCAATTTTTATCTCCTGAAAATGTTTTTAGGATTTATTTAGTGTATTTGACATCATAAGTGATGATATTAATGTTGTCTTTAGTGGTTTCAATTTTCGCATGTGAATTTTATATTGCAACTAATCTTTGCACATTTAATAAAACAGTTGTTTTTTGATTATATCTTAACAAAAATGATCCAGTGGGTTTTATCGTTCTTACCGGTGCGTTGCCAGATTGCTGGTTTCACGTCTGTTAGGACGATGATCTGACTAACTGGTATCTGTGTTTCGTTCCACTTGAAGATCAGCACGCCGTGTGGTCGTAGTACGCGGAAAGCTTCGGCGAAACCAGCACGCAGCTCATCGCGCCACGTATCGCGGTCGAGCTTTCCGTACTTCTTACCCTGCCAGCCATTTGGCCCGACGCGTTCCAAGTGTGGCGGATCAAAGACGACAACAGGGAAGGTGCAATCGGCAAACGGTAGAGCGGTGAAATCGGCGATCAGGTCTGGGGAGATCACCAGCTTTCGCCCATCACACAGAACGTGGTTTTCACTGCGCTTGTCGCTGAATAATGCTCGTTCGTCCTGTTTGTCGAACCAGAACATTCTTGAACCGCAGCACATGTCGAGAATGCTTTTTCCGTTGAGGCTGAGTTCATTTGCTGGCATCACTACCTCCACCGCACGCATCGTTGATCATCGCCATAATTTCTTCTGGTGTTTCTATTACTTGAATCTTTTCCCCGGATGTCATTTTTAAGTAGGTTAGGCCGCTCCATGAAAACGACTCGATATGATCAACAGCGATATAGATTGGCTCGTAAACCGTTCCAGGCTCCCATCCATATTTACCCTGGCACTCAACCGAACACTGCTGATTGAGCTTGACGATTGCGGCAACAGGTGCGCGACCATGCGCGGCATCTCGCCGCCCATAGTTGTGATGTCAATATCAGGCATATGGGGTCACAGATTGAGGGAATAAAAAAACCGACCTTGCTGTTAAGCATAGGTCGGCATCTTTGGGGAATTTAGCGCGTATCCGGCGATAACACAACCAGACAAGCATGCTAGCTTCTATAACTTGGACTTTTTGATAACTAGCTCTATATTTTTTCCTGATAGCTCGAATCCGAAAGATTGATAAAAACTTCGTAACCTATCGACATCGCCAACCATAACGCCATATATTCTTTCAATATTTAGCATTTTCACTTGTTCTATACCTGCATGCAGAAGTCTGGTGCCGACACCTAAGTTCCTATAGCCATCAAAGATAAATATATCGGCAAGGTATATACTTTCACCATCATTTCTCGTGAAATTCAAATACCCTAACTCCTGCCCATTCCTCATAACCTTCATACGCAAAAGCCGGTCATACATATTTACTGAGAATGACAAATCACCAATGCATTTTTTAGCATTATGTTTTTGGGGGTTAAAAAACCTCATCTTAAAAACAGATATATGTCGTAATATTTTTCTGAAGAACATGCGCACTCCATGCTTCGCTCAGGATCAGAGTTCTCGTCAAGATATAACCTGTCCATTTAATAGGCAAGCTTCTTAATATGAATGGAATCTGTTCAGAAGACAAAGGAGAGGAAAGCAACTTTATGTAGGGGTCAGTCGGGTTTTCATCGCATTCAGCCTTTCATAAATCATCGCCTTATCAGCGTCAGAAAGGATTTTTGGTATAAGCAACAACACCGCAATATCCCCCTGCCAGCCATGCGACAACGGATTGCCCGCTCCGCCCACAACCAGCCTCCGTGATTCAGGCGTCAGGAATGGCTTCGCAGCCTGGTTTGATAACTGCTGCAATGCACCATCATGCTCCCACCGATGATAAGTAGAGGATGCTTGAATGACAGCAGTGTGCCAAAGGTTATCTCGAAAGCCGGCAATCGCGGTATTAATTGGGTAGTTAGACGGATCGCTAACAGCAGTTCCGCCATGGTTGAGCCAAACAGCATCACTGAGATAGCTATCACTACCCAGGCGTGTAAGTATCCCAGCTTTAGTTCCACGCACTTTTTGAGATTTCCGGTTTCTCAGCCATCAGCCGGTACTCTTCCGGTGTCAGGTTATCCAGGGATTCATGGGGTCGCTCACTGTTGTATTCATTCAGCCAGCGTTCCGTAATTTCCCGTGCTTCTTTCAGCGTTCTGAACAGGTAAAAATCCAGTATTTCTGTCCGGTAAGTTCGGTTAAACCGTTCGATAAATGCGTTCTGCGTTGGCTTACCCGGCTTAATAAATTCCAGCATCACACCATGGTCTTCAGCCCATTGCGCCAAAGCCAGTGATATCAGTTCCGGCCCATTATCCATCCGCATTTTCAGCGGATATCCACGGTTTGCCACAATCCTGTCCAGCACCCGGACGACCCGCTGTGCAGGGATACTCAGGTCAATTTCGATGGCCAAAGCCTCGCGGTTAAAATCATCCACGACGTTGAAGGTTCGAAAACGTCGACCGCACACCAGCGCGTCGTGCATAAAATCGATAGACCAACTCTGATTGAGCGCTTCCGGCGTTGCCAGCGGAGCCGGATTACGCACCGGCAGACGTTGTTTACCCTTACGCCGAAAATTCAGTTTCAGCAGACAGTAAATCCGGTGCACCCGCTTGTGGTTCCAGACGTGACCCTGCCTGCGAAGCACCTGAAAAAGCTTCTTAAAGCCGTAGCGGGGATAGCGCTCGGCCACCTCGGCCAGCACCTGGATCACCGGTTCATCACGTCGCGTATCGGGTTGATAACGAAACACCGTCCTGCTCAGCGATAACGTCCTGCATGCCTGGCGTATGCTCATCGTAAACTGCGCGGTCAAATAGTTGACAAGCTCACGCTTTATCGCTGGTTTTAAAGCTTTTTTTCGATGACGTCTTTCAGTGCCCGACATTCCAGACTCAGATCGGCAAACATCTGTTTCAGGCGACGATTCTCGTCTTCAAGATCTTTGATCTTTTTGACATCAGCGGCTTCCATACCGCCATATTTCGCCTTCCAGTTGTAATAGCTGGCTTCGGAAATAGCGGCCTCACGGCACACATCTTTAACGGTGCGTCCGGCTTCGACAGACTTCAGAACGGCGATGATCTGGTGCTCGGTGAATCGGATTTTACGCATAGCGATCTCCTCGGGGACATAATCAGTATGTCGGAAGATCTCTAAAAGTGAACGGGACGTTTTGCAGGGATACTTACAACCAAACGGGTCGTGCGAATTTGCGGACGTGTCGGTGATTTGATGACAGGTCGTTAATGTATTTTTATGCCGAGTTTTTTTCGAATCGTTCCGAGAATACTGCTAACCAACTTTACCCCGCAATGGATCGCGGGGTTTAAAGATGGAGTAGCGGAATCTAATGACTATGGCTTATACTTCACTGATGACTTCGATATTTAGTAAAGATAATAATTCAGCTATAAATTTTTGCGGTGCCTCTAGCATTGGGCTATGTCCGCAATTTTTTATTACAGTCATACTAACGTTTTTTAATTTTTGCGATAGCGTAATCCATGGCTCTATAGGGGTTATCATATCATGTTCCCCCCAAATAAAGTGGGTGGGAGTGGCCATTTTATTAAGAGTGCCTGGGACATCATACTTTCTACTGAATGATAACCATCTTACGATGTTTTTATGAATCTGATCATCACTGAAAAGATGAGAAATTTCATCTATTCCACGTTGTGGCACTTTGCTTTTGTCAAAATAAACATTACTCATCAAAGAACGAGCATATTGAGTATCGCCCGTACGCAGTTCACTTAATGATACGCCGGCATCCGCTTCAATCTGGCCTGGCGCTCCACTCATAAAAAGGCCTTTAACCTGAGAGGGCGCTGCTGAGGTGTAGTGTAAAGCAATTAATGCACCCAGTGAGTTACCCACTAAATAAGGTGCTTCATTACAAGAGGCGATCACCTGATCCAGCGAGTCTTTCGCCTTTTTATAGCCACTACCAAAAGTTACAGGTATTGATTCATTGAATACTATAGGACTATATCCATGTTCAACCATGCCCTCAATAACTGAGTTCCATATCCAACCCCCGGCAAATAACCCAGGCAGAAAAATAATCGGATGACCAGAACCAGTCTTGGTATATAACATAATAATTGTTTCCTTTTGCGATTTTTTTAAGGTTTTTTTCCTAAGCGTGAAGGTGCCTACTACCGTTTAATAAAAGGTGACAATTATGATGATCTTGGCTTTCTATTTGATTCACTGATCTGTTTTTGATGATACATCGATATTAATAATCATACAATATTACTTTGCGAAAAACATTACTCTTCAATAGATATGATTATTACGATAACTGTATTTTTGATTTAATGTTTTTTTTGGTGATTTTTTCCGCTTGTGATTAATAGCCTGGTTTGTTTATTATTCATTTGGGCATTTTTATTTAGGCCTTTTGAAACTATCAATATTCATGTTCTTTTGAATTAAGATGTGTCACCAAGGGCACACTGCCAGTCATGCGATATTCCGCAAATAAGTTGATAAAGTCCGCTCGCTGTATATGGATACAGTGACAATGACAAAGGAACTAAAATGACAAATCTGATTATTGATGCGAATAACTGTGTGACGCTAACCCCGGAGCAGGCAAAAGCATTAACCAAAGTAGCGGTAGGGGGTGGGTTCGAAGGTGCCGTCCTTTTAAACAAGTACTTAGGCCGTTTACCGCTGCCGATTGATCCGGCGATTGTGTACGACGAAGTGCTGCATTCAGCCGCAGCCTACTACTTGGCTATCTCCCTGGAGGGGCGTTGCTTCTCTGGCGTGGGTGTGCCGGTTGTTGCTCAAGATGGCGTTAGTTGGGCATTTAAATACTCGTTTGATATGGAGGAAAGTTATGGCGAAGAAATAACGACCCAACACTTTACGGTATCCTCTCCAAGCTAAGCACTCAAAAAAGCCCTGGCAAATTTGCCAGGGCTTTCTCGTTGTAATGGGTAATATCCCCCCTCTATAAACCTCATTGACTCCTCTGCCGAACTTAAGCATTATCGAGTGATGAAATATACTTTGCTCACCTTCACCACAACCACGACAACCGCCTCTTTCTGGCGGGCCGTAAGGGTGTGCGTGAGCTAAAAACGCAGTTCCCCAAAGCCCCGCCAGCAATGGCCGGGGCGTCTTTATGCTCCGTCCTGGCTGGTAACGACGGAGATTCACATGCAACAACATCATCACCGTACCGCACTTTTGATCATTGATATGCAACTCGGCATGTACGAGGGCCCGGAGCCGCCTTATGAAGGCGAACGGGTTCTGGCTAATATCAACGCGCTGATTGGTAGGGCGCGCGATGCGGGCTGCCCCATATTCTTTGTGCGCCATGCCGGGCCAGAAGGGTCACCGATCGCAGCAGGCAGTCATTTTTGGCAACTGCATCCGCGTCTGGAAATCGATGCGGCAGTGGACAGGGTTATAGATAAAAACCGGCCCAGTTGTTTCTATCAAACGGGGCTGGCCGGGCAGTTGAAAGAAGGTGGCATCACCCGGTTGGCGATAATGGGAATGAAGACGCAATATTGCGTGGATACCGCCTGTCGGCAGGCGGGCGAGCAGGGGTTTCAGGTGCTACTGGTTACCGATGCGCACACCTGCAGCGATACGCCGGAGCTGAGCGCCGAGGCGATAATCAGGCATCATAATCTGACTCTCTCAGGTCCTTTTGCCCAGTTGATACAAACTGCGGACGTACAGTTCTGAAAAAACGGCGGGCCGAGGATTTCGGTTCGCCGATCAATTCGGAACACGCCGCTGGCCCCGGTAGCCGTAGCTTTGGTACTATCCCTCCCACCCAAACAGTCAATGGTGCATTACATTGAAAATCCAAGCGTTATTATTTGTTGCTGTCGCCGGTTTGGCAGGCTGCAGCCAAGAGGGAACCTCAGTGAATCAACCCAAGAAAAACAAGGGTGACCATACGGAAGTGTTACTGGTTAACAGTGCGCTGGTGGATTGCATGGGCGTCTCCCCAATGAAATGCATGCAGGTGCGCCATTCAATACAAGGGCAGTGGGAAATGTTTTATAGCCAGATTGAAGGCTTCAACTTTGAACCGGGCTACCGCTATCGTCTGAAGGTTAAGGTGACCCAGGCTGAAAACGTACCGGCCGATGCGTCCTCATTGCGCTATACGCTGGTTGAGCAGCTGGAAAAGAAAAAGGTCTGATAACGCCCCGGCAGGTCAGGGCCGAAAATCCTGACCTGGGGACTGCGCGATACCGAGCCCCCGTCCAGTGTGAGTTGCCCAAGCTGCCGCAAGGTTTTTTTTGACCTCATCCCCCAAGCCATCACGCTTTATGATCTCCCTTTGTGGCCGGAGTTTACCGGGCGAGACTGGTCTGCTCACTGGGCTTGTTGCGATTCTGCAATGCGCCTGTCTTAAGTATATTGCGAAAATCAGGTATATTGTCCTTCGGTTTTTAGCTACCAAGACAAAATTACTATGATTATCAAACCTAAAATTCGTGGTTTTATCTGCACCACCGCTCATCCGGCAGGCTGTGAAGCCAACGTCCGCGAGCAAATTGCTTACGTTAAATCCCGTGGCGAACTGAAAAGCGGGCCTAAAAAGGTGCTGGTGATTGGTGCCTCTACCGGTTACGGCCTGGCGTCACGTATCAATGCTGCGTTCGGCAGCGGTGCGGCCACCATCGGCGTATTTTTTGAAAAGCCGGGCAGTGAAGGCAAAACCGGTTCTGCCGGTTGGTACAACTCTGCCGGTTTTGATAAGGCAGCTAAAGAAGAAGGCCTGTACGCGAAAAGCATTAACGGCGACGCCTTCTCCAACGAATGCCGTCAAACCGTTATTGACCTGATCAAACAGGACCTGGGTCAGATCGACATGGTGGTTTACTCGCTGGCTTCTCCGGTGCGTAAAATGCCGGAAACCGGTGAAGTGGTGCGTTCGGCGTTGAAACCTATCGGCGAACCGTACAAATCCGTGGCGCTCGACACCAACAAAGACGTGCTGGTAGAAGCCGTGGTTGAACCTGCCAACGAGCAAGAAATTGCCGATACCGTCAAAGTGATGGGAGGCCAGGACTGGCAGCTGTGGATGGACGCGCTGGACGAAGCCGGCGTGCTGGCAGACAACGTACAGGCTGTAGCTTATTCCTACATCGGTACCGATCTGACCTGGCCAATCTACTGGCACGGTACGCTGGGCAAGGCAAAAGAAGATCTGGATCGCGCGGCTCAGGCCATCGATCAGAAGCTGAAGGCCAAAGGCGGCGCGGCTTACGTTGCGGTGCTGAAGTCGGTAGTGACTCAAGCTTCCTCTGCCATTCCGGTAATGCCGTTGTACATCTCCATCGTCTTCAAAATCATGAAGGCTCAGGGGATCCACGAAGGTTGCATCGAGCAAATCCAACGTCTGTTCGCCACCAAACTGTACAGCGGTACCGCACCGGACACCGACGAGAAGCATCGTCTGCGTCTGGACGACTGGGAACTGCGTGACGACGTGCAGAACACCTGCCGTGAAATCTGGTCGCAGATCAACGACAGCAACATCAATGAACTGACCGATTATCTGGGCTACAAGGCCGAGTTCCTGCGTCTGTTCGGCTTTGGTCTGCAGGGCGTTGATTACGATGCGGATCTCAGCGGTGAAGTGAAGTTCGACGTGGTCGAACTGGTCTAAACCTATCGAGCATTGAAAAAACCGGGTTATCCCGGTTTTTTTACGCCCATAGCTGCCTTAGTGGGTACACATTCATCGGTTCACTTGATCATTGACAGCAATAAGTTATCGTTTTACGATAACTTATTGCTGTTTTCCAAGGATGAACTTGTTATGGCTGCCGTGCCACGGATCCACCTTCCACTTTACGTACGTTGCTTGTGTTTGTTGATCATGGCGATGCTGATTATCAGCACCGGCGTGGAGATGTTTATGATTATCCAGGGCTGGGTGCAGGGTGAAGCGTTCAACAGCATCGTGGCCGCCTATCGCGACTACTACCCGGAGCTGAATACCTACGCCATCCCGCAGCAGCGCTGGGCGATTTTCGCCACCCTGTTGCTGGATATGTTCGCCTACGTGCCTTATTACAGCGCGCTGCTGTGCGGTGCCGGGCTGTTTTATCAGTTTTATCGCGGCAATGTCTGGCACCGCAACAATATGCTGTTGCTGCAGATCATCGGTATTTTACTGATTGTCGATGTACTGTTCCCTTCATTGGCCGGTATGTTGCAGGTGATGATACTGACCGCCAGTGAAAAAATGCTGTTAATAATTTATTATGGCGTCAACAGCGAGTCGGTACGCTCGTTGATCGTAGGCTGCGCAGTCCTGGTGTTTAGCCGGGTATTCCTGGAAGCGTTGCGGCTGAATGAAGAACAGCTTTCTTTCGTGTGAGAATAGAGTGGCGATAATAGTAAGTCTTGATGTCATGTTAGCCAAAAGGAAGATGCGATCGAAGGAGCTTGCGGAGCAGGTGGGGATCACGGAGCAAAATTTATCGTTGCTGAAGAACGGTAAGGTCAAAGGCGTCAGGTTGGAGACGTTAGACAAAATCTGCCGTATTCTCGATTGCCAACCGGGCGATCTGCTGGCCTGGAAGCCTGATAGCGAAGGTTGAAACGGCGGCGCATTTTGTGCGCCGCACTCTCTTTGCTAAATGTCATTGCCGCTGCGGTTGGCCGGTTTATTTGTTTGTTTTAAGTTAAATCACTCGCCACATTATTTAACAGTAATGCGTTTTGCCTTGATGTGGCCGCTGGGCACATTCTAATTAATAAACTAAAAAAAGTGATTTTTTTATTTACCGTTGCCGACGGTTAAGTCTATTTTAAGGAGAATATATGGCATTGCGTCATGGAATCCCTGCGCTGATAATATTGCTGAGTGGCTGTAGCGCTATTCATGCAGATTCATCTTATTCGGCCTGGGAGCCGTCAGTGCGGGCCACGAAGGAACAGAAACAACGCATCGGCAGCGGTGAATCGGCCTATTCCGTATTGAACGAAGGCTCTCCCAGTATCGGCGGAACCCTGGACTGGTCCCGTTTATGGGATCGTTAGTCAGCATAAATATATTATGCCTGCGAATTATAAGTCTCAATACTGACCATTTAATTAAGGTTTATTATTGTTCGGTTAATGTGTTTACTCTCGGTCAACGTTTATTTTAATGGCAAATAATGCCTCTCTTGATTTTATGGAAATGAGTGCCTGCATGGGGCTTATTACAGGAGTTTATTGTGGAAAAGGGCATTCCCGTTATTTTCATATTCTTATTGTTTCCCTGGAGCTACCCGGCCACCGCCGCCCGTTATGATCGGGAGCATGAAGGGGTCTCGCCTGTGTTGTTTCGCAAGAAACTGAAAGACGTGGCCCACGGTCTGTGGGACGAAATGGGCAATGAAAAACAGCGGTCGCTGGTGGCGACGCCAAGCGAAGACAATATGCTGGCCCGGCGTAAAGACTGCAAGACCCAGGGAAAAACTGCTTCTGCCACGGGCGAACCACATCCGTCGGCCTTGCCACGTGAAGAACAGCCGTTGCTTATCGACGGCTGCTAGCCCCAACGGCATTAATGGAGTTTATGCTTTTGAAATTGACCTCTGTGATTGCGGCAGCGTTCACCTTGCTGGCGTCTTGCTGTTGCTATTCATTTGTCGACCGGCACGCTCAGCACGCTGCTTCTGATGCGAAAGACGATGCCGTTGACTATCGGCAGCGGTTTAACGGGCTGTTGCAGCATCTCTGGTACGTAGAGCAAATCCGCTCGGAACAGGCTCAGCTTGCCGATTTGCGGGTACAGCGCAAAGCGCTGGAGGCCGCCATCCATCGATTGGAATCCGAGTTACCCACAGCGGAGCACCGCCAGTGCAAAGAACTGCTGTGCGGCTCGGCCTCTGTGGCGAACCCTTGCCTGCTGGTCAGGCGGTTGCCAATTCCAGTCATGGGGGCGCATCGCTTGTATGTTGGCATTTTTTGTCGCGCAGGGTTCAACTAAAGGCAGGTGCTGAGCCCTGTGCGGAGTAGGATAAATTTAATGTTGGGAGTGCATCGATGAAACGGATTTTTTTGGCCTGCGTGGCGCAGTGTTGTTCCTTCTCTTCACAAGCGCTGGTTGATTTGCAATACCATGCCGCACAACCGCTGGATAACAAAATTTCTGAGGATTACCAGCAAAAGCGCAGCGGGTTACAGCATAAAATATGGAGCGCCGAAGGCGTGGCGTTGGCCAATGAAAAGGCGCTTGAACGGGAACGGCAGCGGGGGGTGACCGAACAGGCTAACCGGCGGCGCAACAGCACGATGTTCGGTGAGCGTCGTTGCGGCAATAAATCCCAGCAGGACGGAACGTGTCGGCTACCGGGCCGCGATAGGGCTTTCCCGAATCTCAAGCGCCGTCACTGATCCCCAGCAACATCGCCGGCATCCGCTCCAATAAGGTGTCGATAGCTGTGCGGGTTTTGGCCGGAAGATAGCGAGTCTGTGGCCACACGGCATGAATATCGCTGGGCAGCAGTTGAATATCGCCGAGCACTGGCACCAGTTCGCCGCAGCGGAGGTAGCGCGCCAGCAGCCAGTTTGGCAGCCATACCAGCCCGGCACCGGCAATGGCGGCATCGGCCAGCGAATGCAGATCGTCGAGCCGCAGACGGATATCGATGTTCAGTTTACTCGCAGCGGCATCGGCCTGCAGTTGGCGCCACCCAACATCCTCGCCAAACCGATGATAGGCGATGCCGCTGTGGCCATCGAGCGCGGCAACGCTTTGCGGGTTACCATGCGCAGCCAGATAAGCAGGCGCTGCACACAGCGCAAGGTGTTGGCTGCCCAGCCGACGGGCGATGATGTTCGCGCTGTCATTCAGCGGGCCGATACGTATTGCCAGATCAAAACCTTCCTCAGCCAAATCCGCCACCCGATCATTGAAGGCGATATCGACCCGCAGATTAGGGTAGCGACCGACCAACGCCATCAGCACCGGGGTGATGCAGTGGCGGCCCAGCAGTTTCGGCGCGCTGACCCGCAAAGTGCCTTGTGGTTCTCGCCGCCCGCTGTCCAGTTCGGCGTCGGCGGCATCCAGTTCGCTTAACGCGCGCAGACAGCGGTCGTAATAGGCCTGGCCCTCGTGGGTCAGGCTCAGACCGCGGGCGTTGCGATGGAACAGCAAAACCCCTAGGCGCTGCTCAAGCCGGGCGATGCTTTTACCCACGGCAGAGCGGGTCAGGTGCAGGCGTTCGGCGGCCAGGGCAAAATTGCCGGCCTCGACCACCCGTACGAAGGTCGTAATGCCGGTGAGGCGATCGTTCATGGTCAAGATGGGGTTCCTGTCAGGCTACACAGCCGGTCATTTAAGGCGCTCGTCAGCCTTCTTTAATCCTATAGCATAGTGGATATCGGGTGCCGGGATCCTCATCCTCCCACACTCAAGGGCCATTGAGGTGACCATGAACAGCTTGTCTTTTATTATCGCCGGTGACGGCTGCAAGATTGCCTACAGGTTTGACGGTGCAGCCGATAAACCGGTTCTGGTGTTATCCAACTCGATTGGCACCTCAATGGCGATGTGGGACGACCAAATTGCGGCGTTATCCGCGCACTTTAGCCTGCTGCGCTACGACGGCAGAGGGCACGGCGTGTCAGACGCCCCGGCGGGAGCCTATTCGGTCGCCAGGCTGGGGCGTGACGTGATTGAACTGCTGGATGCGTTGCAGCTCGATAAGGTGTTCTTCTGCGGCCTGTCGCTGGGGGGCATGGTTGGGCAGTGGCTCGGCGTACACGCGCCGGAGAGGATCGAAAAGCTGGTTCTGGCCAACACCTCGTCTTATTTGGGGCCGGCAGGGCATTGGGATGCGCGGATTGCCGAACTGCGGCAGGCTGACATGCACGACGTCGCAGAAGGGTTTCTGGCCAACTGGTTTTCGGCAGCATACCGGCAACAACATGCGGCGACGGCGGCCCGATTTCGCACTATGCTGTTGGCCACTTCCTTACAGGGATTGGCCGGGTGTTTTGCCGCCGTTCGCGAGCTGGATATGCGCCGTACGGCGGCATTGATCCTGGCACCGACGCTGGTGATCGCCGGCAGGGATGACACCGTGACCACGCTGCCGCAGGGTGAATTGCTGGCCCGTACGGTGCCGGGCGCAGAGTTACTGGTGTTGCCGGTGGTGCATCTGTCCAACGTCGAATTGCCCGATGATTTTTTGGCGGCGCTGTTGGATTTTCTGACCGGCTAGGCCGGCCGGCAATACTCTTTCAGCATGGCAAGGGCATCCGGTTTCAGTTGGTAAAGATAGACCGGCCTGCCGGTAGTCCCGTACAGAATACGTGTGCCAAGGATGCCGCTTTCTGCGAGATAGATCAGATATTTGCGGCAGGAAACGCGCGAGATGCCGATAGCGTTGGCCAGATTGTCGGTGGAGAACTCGCCGTCATGCTGCTGCTCAATCCATTCGCTCACCGTACTTAGCGTGATAGTGGTGAGCCCCTTCGGCAGCTTCTTGCCTTCGCTGCTGCTGGGCTGGCGGCGCAGCAGGCTATCGACGTCGCTCTGCGAGAACTCGCGTTGCGCCAGGATTTGCGACTGCTGTTGGTAGTTGTTCAATGCCTCTTTGAAACGGGTGAACTGGAAAGGCTTGATCAGATAATCCACCACGCCGTAGTGCAGTGCGCGCTGCACCGTGTCCACGTCGCTGGCGGAAGAGATGATGATGACGTCGGTCTTTTCGCCCAGCTCGCGCAGGCCGGGTAGCAGATCCAGCCCGTTTTCCTGCTGCATATAGATGTCCAGCAGTACCAGATCGACCGGGACGTTGGCGTCGGCCAGCAACGCGCGCGCCTGCGCCAGCGTGGCGACCGTCGCCTGGCAGTGAAACCCGCTGACCTGGCTCAGATAGTATTTATTGAGCTCCGCGACCATCGGGTCGTCATCGATAATCAATACGTTAATCATGGGTTCAGTCCTTGGCCCGATAGGGGATATGCACAAAAAATTGGGTTAGTTCACCCGGTTCAGAGTCGAAATCAATACTGCCGCCAAGCTTCTCCAGGCTGCTGCGGATCAGCGCCAGCCCAATACCGCGCCCCGGTCCTTTAGTGGAAAAACCCTGTTCAAAAATACGCGCGCCGATAGCCGGATCGATACCGGGGCCGTCATCACTGACAATACAGTGTAAGTGATCCTCATTGTGATGGAAGCTCAGGTTGATCTCATGCCCTTCAACGCCGTCAATGGCGTCGATGGCGTTTTCAATCAGATTGCCCAGCACGCTGATCAGCACATGAGTGGTTTCTGCATCGTCGGTTTCCGGCAGCAGGCTGGCCTCATCAATGGTCAGTTCAATGCCGGCCTCATGGGCGCGGCTGATCTTGCCGATAAAGAAGCCCGCGACCTCCGGCGAGTGGATCTTGCGCAGCAGCGCGCCGATTTCTTCCTGATAGTTGCTGGCAGTATTGATGATGTAGTTTTCCAACTGCTGGTAAGCCTTCATATGCAACATGCCGAGGATCACGTGCAGCTTGTTCATAAACTCATGCGACTGCACGCGCAGCGCATCGGCGTAGTGCGCCATGCCGCTCAGGCGCTGCACCAACTGGCTGACTTCGGTTTTATCGCGGAAAGTGGCGATGGCGCCGATAACCTGGCCTTTGACGATTACCGGCACGGTATTGGTTAACAGTTCGCTGCCGTTAAAATTGATCTGCCGGTCGCGCAGCGGCTTGCCACTGGCCAGCACCTCCGCCAGATGCAACTGGGCCGGCCAATGTTTGCTGGCAGATTCCAGCAGCAAATTCTCAAGCGGCCCGCATTGACGCAGCAGCCGTTTGGCTTCGTCGTTGACGATGGTGATGCGAGACTGATTATCGACCGCAATCACGCCTTCTTTAATGGACTGCAGCATGGCGTTGCGTTGTTCGAACAGGTTGGAAATTTCGTAGGGTTCAAAGCCGAGCATGATGCGCTTCAGAGCCCTCACCAGGAAGAAGGTGCCGAGCGTGCCGACCAGCGCGGCGAAGGCAATGGTCCAGTAAATAATCCAGCGGCTTTCGCCGAGCACCCGGCGGACGGTATCCAGTGCGATGCCGAGCGACACCACGCCGATCTGCTGCCGCTGCGCGTCATAGACAGGAACAAAAACCCGTAATGATGGCCCCAGCGAGCCGCGAGTGATGGCGCTATTGGTTTTGCCGTGCAGCGCCGGCTCCAGATCCTCGCCGATAAAATGCTGGCCGATGCGCCAGGGTTTGGGGTGTGAGTAACGGATGCCTTTCATATCGACCACCACCACGAACAGCAGCTCGTTCTGCTTACGCACCTGCTCGGCAAAACGCTGGATTTCGCCGCTGCGATCCTGACGTTCAAGACCCTCGACCACGGTAGAAGAGAGCGCCAGCGTATTGGCAATCGCCATGGCTTTTTGCTGTAACTGATCCTGCCCCTCTTGGTTCATCTGCACAAAAAACAGTGCGAACACCACCAGCAGCACCGAAGCGATAATGGCGGACACCATCAGCGTGAGTGTGGTGCTGAGCTTCAGTGGGATCCGTTGTTTGGGCATGGCGGTTCTCCGAATGGCGATATCAACGATTCTTGCGGGGAATAGGCTGCAGGGCAGTGACCGGCAGCAGGTTATAACATGCTGCCGCCGGGCGAGGGATTATTTTAGTTACAAAAGCCGTATTCAGGGCTGGTGGTAGATTTCCAGCGCCTGCTGGCCGCTGGCACCCTGGTGGATGATCGCCATTAGCGCACTGACCACTTTTGACGGGTTGCTGTGCTGATAAACGTTACGGCCATACACCATGCCGGATGCGCCCTGCGCCATCAGTGCGGCGGATTTCTCCAGCACCGCGCCCAGTTCGCCTTTGCCGCCGCCGCGCACCAGCGTCGGGCAGCGAGCCGCTTCCACGATGCGGTGAAAATCTTCCACTCGCTCGGTCGGATCGGCCTTGATGATGTCGGCGCCCAGTTCACGTGCCAGCCGTACCAGAGGCACCATTTTTTCCACATCGCCCAGCGAGCCGTAAGCGGCGCCCTGGCCGGGCGGGGCCATCACCAGCGGTTCGATCATCAGCGGCATGGCGTAGCGATCGCAGGCATGGCGCAGCCGGCCGATGTTTTCCACGCACTGGCGGAAAATGCCCGGCTCATCGGGGATCAGGTACAGGTTAACCACCACCGCTGCGGCATCCATTTGCAGCGCGGCGAGGATCGGTGCGTCCGGGTTGTGCAGTACCGCCCACATTTCGCGGTGGCGGGCAGCGTTATAGGCATTGCCGACGTCGGTGCGCATTACCAGCGCCGGTTTGTCGCGCTGCGGCGAGCGTTGCAGCAAATCCGCCTGGCCGTAGTTAACCTGAATGGCATCCGGCCGGGCGGCGATCAAGCTGCCCATGACCCGTTCGATATCCTCCAGGCCGATTAAAAAATCCGGTTCATTGGCGATGCCGTGGTCGATCGCCACATCGAGGCATTTGCCGTTATTAAACAGCCGGTTCATCCGTACCTTACTGCTGAGCTGCATGTCAGATCCTCCTGAAAATAGGGATATATCCAGTATCGCTGAGTAAGCATGAGCATGAAATGGGGAAACCGCAAACTGCGCGCTCGCTCGCACATTTGCTGAGAAACCTCCGTGCCATTTTTCATTGTTGCGGCCGTTAACTCCGGCAGAGCGCAGTAAAGGACGTGGTCGGTTGATGGCTTTTGCGTCATTTGTTAGATCCGTGTCATGTTTTTGTTACTTGGTCATTCCAAAACGCATGTTTCGCTTGTTTGAGTTAAAAAGTTTCAATAATCTCAATTATGAAATAAACATTTGATAATGGCGTGGCGACTTGAATGTACCGCCAAGGTGTATATTTCAATCTGTTGTTTTTATTCTATTTTGAGATATCGATCAAAATTTCACACACCGCCTGAATACGTAGAAAAAGCGGTAAATCTGCCGTATCAAAGGGATAACATCGACCGGATTGTTGTTTGAATGTAAAAAATATTTTTCATTATCTGTCAAATCAACAGGTATCTTCATTCTAACGATTAAAGGGTACAGAACATGAAGCTGAAGAAACTGATCGTCACCTCGGTACTGATGTGCATGTTGCCGGCCAGCGTGTTGGCAAAAGACATCAAGATCGGCGTTTCAATGGCTTATTTCGATGACAACTTCCTCACCATCCTGCGACAGTCAATGCAGAACAAAATGAAGGCGGACGGCAACGTCAGCGGTCAGTTTGAAGATGCCAAAGGGGATATTGCCCAGCAAATTCAACAGGTCGAAAACTTTGTCAGTCAGGGTGTCGACGCCATCATCCTCAACCCGGTCGATACCCAGGGCGTGAAACCGATGATCAAACTGGCGGAAAGCGCCAAGATCCCATTGGTGTTCGTTAACCGTCGCCCGGAAGTCACGCTGCCGGCGGGCATGGCCTACGTGGGCTCAGACTCCAAACTGGCCGGCAAACTGCAGATGGAAGAGTTGGCCAAGCTGATGAACGGCAAGGGCAACGTGATGATCCTGATGGGGGAACTGTCCAATGAAGCGACCCGCGACCGTACTCGCGGTGTGGAAGAGGTGGCGGCCAAATACCCCGACATCAAAATCCTCGACAAACAAACCGCCAAGTGGGGGCGTAAAGAAGCCGTCGACATTACCACCGACTGGGTGCTGACCGGTCAGAAGATTGATGCCATTGCCTCCAACAACGACGAAATGGCCATCGGCGCAATCCTGGCGCTGAAGCAGGCGAAGAAAACCGGCGTGCTGGTGGCCGGCGTTGACGGCACTCCGGACGCGCTGGAATTCATCAAGAAGGGCGATCTGGCGCTGAGCGTATTCCAGGACGCCAAAGGCCAGGGTGAGGGCGCGGTGCAAACCGCCATTCAACTGGTGAAAGGCGAGAAGGTGGAAAGCAGTGTGCTGATCCCTTACCAACTGATCACCAAGGCCAATTATCAGGAATTTGCCGACAAGAACAGAAAATAAGCGTTAAAGCAGCGCGGTTATATCCTTTGCCGTATTTACCTGGTGCACGGCGGTAAATACGGCAGGGATGCATTGACGAACGGCGGAGGTTATCAGTATGTATCCTTATGTTCTTGAGGCTGAAGGCATCAGTAAGCAGTTTCCCGGCGTGAAGGCGCTGGACAAGGTCTCAATTAAAATCAAACCAGGCAGCGTACACGCGTTAATGGGGGAGAACGGCGCAGGTAAATCGACGCTGATGAAATGTTTAATCGGCATTTATCACCCCGATGAAGGCACCATTAAAATAAAAGGCGAGCCGGTGATCTTCAGCGACACGCTGCAGGCGCTGCATTCGGGTATTTCCATGATTCACCAGGAGCTTAACCTGGTGCCTTACATGACGGTGGCGGAAAACATCTGGCTGGGGCGTGAACCGGTGCGGCTTGGCTTCGTCAATCATGACGAGCTGAACAGGAAAACCCGCGATCTGCTGGCGCGGCTGAACATCAAGTTAAAACCGGAGACCCTGGTCGGCGAACTTAGCATCGCCAGTCAGCAAATGGTGGAGATCGCCAAGGCGGTTTCCTATAACGCAGACATTCTGATTATGGACGAGCCCACCTCGGCGCTGACCGAGAGCGAGGTGGGGCACCTTTTCGCCATCATTCGCGAGCTGCGCGAACAGGGCAAAGGTATTATTTATATCAGCCACAAGATGGACGAGATTTTTGCCATCACCGATGAAGTGAGTATTTTCCGCGACGGCACCTTTATCGCCTGCGATAAAACCGAAAACCTGACCAAGCAGTCGCTGATCACCATGATGGTGGGGCGCGAGCTGACCCAAATGTTTCCCAAGTTCAACAACAATATCGGCGAGGAAGTGTTGCGGGTCGAAGGGCTGCGGCGTTCGGACTGGTTCCACGATGTTTCGTTCAGCGTTAAACGCGGCGAGATCCTCGGCGTTGCCGGGCTGGTGGGCGCAGGCCGCAGCGAGGTGATGGAAAGCTTGTTCGGCATGCACCCGGCGGACGGTGGCAACATCTTTATCGAGGGTAAGGCGGCAAAGGTTGATTCCCCCTCAAAGGCCATCGAGCTGGGGCTGGCTTTTCTTACCGAAGATCGCAAAAAGTCCGGGTTGTTTCTGGTGCTGTCGGTGGTCGAGAACATGAGTATCGTCAACCTGTCGGAATACATCGGCAAGAACGGGTTTGTCAGCCATGTGCAAATGGCTAAAGACTGCATGGAGCAGATCAAAAAGCTCAACATCAAAACCCCGACCATGGATCAAATCATCAATAACCTGAGCGGCGGTAATCAGCAGAAGGTGCTTATCGCCCGTTGGCTGCTGGCGCAGCCGAAAATATTGATTCTCGACGAGCCCACGCGCGGTATCGACGTGGGGGCGAAAGCGGAAATTTATCGCCTGATCAGCGAGCTGGCGAACCGTGGTGTCGCCATTATTTTGGTGTCCTCGGAATTGCCGGAGATCCTCGGCATGAGCGACCGAGTGATGGTCATGCACGGCGGCCGTATTACCGGCATTTTGGATAAAGAAGAAGCGGATCAGGAAAAAATCCTGGCGCTGGCCTCTGAATAACGCAAAGGTGAACCACCATGAGTAATGTAAAAATCGAGAAGCCGCTTGCGGGTAAAGCGCCACTGTTCTCTGGCCTGAGCGGCAAAATGCCGAAAGATACCGGCATCTTTATCGTGATGCTCGGTATCGCGCTGATATTCGAAATTCTCGGCTGGTATATCCGCGATCAGTCATTCCTGATGAACCCCAACCGGCTGTTGCTGATCGTGCTGCAGGTGGCGATTATCGGCATCATCGCCGTCGGCGTTACCCAGGTCATTATCACCACCGGCATCGATCTTTCATCCGGTTCGCTGATTGCGCTGACGGCGGTGGTGGCGGCCAGCCTGGCGCAAACTTCCGACAGCATTTCACCGATGTACCCGGCACTGCTCGATTTACCTGCGGCGATCCCGATCGGCGCGGGGATAGGGGTGGGCATCGTTTGCGGTTTCATCAACGGTTTTCTGATTACTCGCACCGGCATTCCGCCTTTTATCGCCACTCTGGGCATGATGGTGTCGGCGCGCGGCCTGGCGCAGTATTACACCCAGGGTAACCCGGTCAGCTTCCTGTCCGACGGCTTTACCTCGATCGGCCAGGGTGCGATGCCGGTGATCATCTTCCTGGTGATTGCGGTGATCTTCCATATCGCGCTGAAACATACCCGCTACGGCAAATATATCTACGCCATCGGCGGCAACATGACCTCGGCTCGGGTATCCGGCATCAACGTCAATAAATACCTGGTGACGGTGTATACCATCGCCGGCGGTCTGGCGGGGTTGGCGGGCGTGGTACTGGCGGCACGCGTCAGCAGCGGCCAGTCGAGCATGGGGATGTCTTACGAACTGGACGCCATCGCCGCGGCGGTGATTGGCGGCAGCAGCCTGATGGGCGGCGTCGGGCGCATTACCGGCACGCTGATCGGCGCGGTGATCCTCGGGCTGATTAAAAGCGGCTTCACCTTTATCGGTGTGGACTCCTACATTCAGGACATTATCAAAGGCGTGATTATCGTCGCTGCCGTGTCGATCGACATGCACCGTAACCGCAAGAAACACTGATTGCCGTGAATTTCCGCCGGAGCAGCCTGGCCGGCGGTATTTTTTTTATCTCTGGGGAATCACCATGAAATACTTAAAAAAAATCGTGCTGGTGGCTGCGCTCAGCTGTTCCACCTCGGCACTGGCGGAAACCCTCGGCGTGTCGATGGCCTATTTTGACCAGAACTTCCTGACCATTATCCGCCACTCGATAGACAAAGAAGCCAAGGCACGCGGTATCACCGTGCAGTTCGAAGACGCACGCGGCGACGTTGGCCGCCAGACCGATCAGGTGCAGAGCTTTATCAGTGCCGGCGTGGACGCGATTATTGTCGATCCGGTTAATTCGGCGGGTACGCCGGCCATCACCAAACTGGTGACGAAGGCAGGCATTCCGTTGGTGTACGTGAACCGCACACCGGGCGACAGCAAGTTGCCTTCCGGCGTGGTGTTTGTCGGTTCCGACGAGAAAGAGTCCGGCACCCTGCAAATGGAAGAGTTGGCGCGCCTGGCGAACTACAAGGGCAATGTCGCGATCATGATCGGTAACCTGACCGATGCCGGTGCGCTGCAACGCACCAAAGACGTGGAGCAGGTGGTCGCGAAGTACCCGAATATGAAGGTCGTGCAAAAGCAAAGTGCCAACTACTCGCGCAGCGAAGGCATGGATTTGATGATGAACTGGGTCACTAACGGCGAACCTATCGATATTGTCGCCGCCAACAACGACGAGATGGCGATTGGCGCGATCATGGCATTGCAGCAGGCCGGCAAGCGTGACAGCAAGGTGCTGATCGGCGGCATCGACGCCACCCCGGACGGCCTGAAGGCGTTGTCTTCCGGCAAGATGCAGGTGACGGTATTCCAGGACGCCGTTGGCCAGGGCAAAGCCTCGGTCGACGTAGCGCAGCGGATGATCAAAGGCGAAAAGCTGGAGCCGTATTATTGGATCCCGTTTGAACTGGTGACGCCGGCCACTATGCAAAAGTACATCGCCAAACAGTAACTCCGGCTGGTTGAGGATAGGGCGCTGCTAATGCAGCGCCCTGGTTGGCTTTGGCGTTATAAAGGGCGTTACCAGCCTTTCACTGCGTCACCCTTGTAGATGTCGGCCGCGCTGGCGGCCACTTCATCGGTCTGGTAGGCCTTGACCAACTCCTTCACGTTTTCGTTGTCTTTGTTATCGATGCGGGTGGCGAAGATATTGACGTAAGGCGAGTTTTTATCTTCGACAAACAGACCGTCCCTGGCCGGTGACAGGCCGATCTGGCTGGCGTAGTTGGTATTGATAATCGCCAGCGCTACCTGTTTATCGTCCAGCGCGCGCGGCAACTGTGGCGCTTCGATTTCGACGATTTTCAATTTCTTCGGGTTACCGACGATATCCAACGCGGTAGGCAGCAAGCCGACGCCGTCCTTCAGAACGATCAGCCCCTGTTTTTGCAACAGCAGCAGCGAGCGGCCGAGATTGGTGGGATCGTTCGGCACGGCGATCTGCGCGCCGTCCGGCAGTTGGCTGAGCGAGGTGATTTTTTTCGAGTAACCGGCAATCGGGTAAACGAAGGTGTTGCCCACCGCGACCAGTTTGTAGCCGCGCTCCTGAATTTGTTTGTCCAGGTAAGGCCGGTGCTGGAAGGCATTAATATCCAGGTCGCCGTTGTTCAATGCCTCATTGGGCAGTACGTAATCATTGAACGTCACCACTTCCACATCCAGGTTGTACTTCTGTTTGGCGACCTTCTGTACCACTGCCCACATCGATTGATCGATACCGGAACTGATGCCGACCTTAATATGGTGGCTGTCTTGAGCCGCGGGTCCGCAGGCGGTGAGCAGCAGGGTGCCGGCTACCGCCAACGTTGCGGCGAGCTTTTTTAGCGTAAATGTCATTTTCCCAGAGTCCTTTTAAAATAGCCTGCTGGTTATTGCAGGATAAGCAGTGATGATGACTCTAAGTAAACGTCAGGATAAAACAAAAGACGGATTCACTATGATTAATAGCGTTTTGCTATGAGCAAGCTCAGATGTCGCCGGTCGTGAAATAACGGTTATAGGATTGCTCTGTTTGTGCCCCTGTTCTTCGGTTTGTTTTGACTGCGGATCCACCGGGTTATTATGATGTTCGCAGGCCCGGCAGGGGCAGAATTCACGAAAGGAAAATACAATGCGATTTAACATCTGGAGCAAGGCGCTGCTGCCGCTGGTGGTGTTGGCCTGCATATCGACGGTGCAGGTACAAGCGGCGGATCAGAGCCAGCAGGCGACAGTCGAACCCATCCCCAAAACGTTGTTGGGCAACTGGCATGTCAGCAAGATTTTGCCGACGCAAACCGTGGGCTGCTGGGATGAAAAGCAGGCAAACAGCCTGGTCGGCGGCAAAATCAGTTATAAGGCCGACGGCTTCAACTGGAACGGTACCATGCTGAAAAATCAGGGCGCTACCCTCAGCACGGTCGAAGCGCAGGAATTTGTCGAGGACAATTCCGGCAGCAGTTCCTACATTGATTTCCCGATGCTGGGCATCAGCACGCCTTCGGTTGAGCGGGTGACAATCCAGCACGCCGACACCGAGATTAAAGGCATCACCGATCAAGGCACCGAAGGCGTACCCGGCGACAACGTGCTGGTGAAAGACGCCAACACGCTGATTCTGTCGGTTTGCAATGTGTGGTTTGAAGTGCAGCGCGTGCGCTGATCCCCTCAGGCCCCGGCAGTGGGGCCATTCCCGCCAATATCCCCGTCCGATCGCTGTGTTTCTGAACTAAAATTAACCATAACGATATAGCCCTGATGGGATATCGGAGCCTCGGCTCTCTACCGAGTCCATGACAGGAGGCGCTATGTGTTATCAACATATTTTAATTACCACCGATCTGAGCGATGACGGTAAACGGCTGGTTGAAAAAGGCGCGTTGCTGGCCGCTGCGCTGAAGGCCAAACTCTCCCTGATCTACGTGGACGTTCATTACGATACCTATCACGCAGCGATTGGTTTCTCGGAGAGAAGCTACGACGGCGTGTCTTTCGCCGACAAGATCAAGAAAGAGATGGAACCGATGACCCAAAATGTGAATTACCCGATCCACGAGGTGATTATCGGGCGCGGGGATTTTATTGAACAATTGCAGAACGCGGTAGTGGATAAAGGGATAGATCTGGCGATCTTCGGCCATCATCACGACCTGTGGAACAATCTGTTTTCATCGACCCGCCATGCCATCAATCAGCTGAACGTCGACGTGCTGGTGATCCCGATTAAACAGTAATGCATAAACAAACCGCGCGGCTGCGCGGTTTGTCGCCTTCAGACGACCAAACCTCTCAGGATAAATGCGTGAAAGGTCTCTTTCTGCCGTCAAGCGGAACAAAGGGCGTTCGTCTCAAAACGATAAAAATTAGGTAACCCAACACAAGTTAGCTTTTGAGAGGAATGCGGTTACCCGTTTGTTTTTACGAGATTATTGTAAGAATAAAATGCTTCATCATACCTAATGGTTATTTTTGACTGAGTTAAACGCCAATAGCAGATTTTATGATGTGACGTAAATCGCAAAAATCACGCTGAAACCTTATTCATCGGTATTACGATCGTCTTCCCAAATTCGATGGGAATATATAAAAGCCGCTTTACTGAATGCTAAGGCCGTTATAAAACAAACGCATGTTTAAAAACAAACAAGTGTCCAATATGACCAGCAGAGAAAAACAGATATTGCAGCTTCTGAGACGCGATCCTTTGATCCCACAGCAGGAAATTGCCGATGTTTTAGGTATTAGCCGCTCTGGTGTTGCAGGACATATTATGAATTTAATGAATAAAGGATATATAAAAGGAAAGGGCTACATATTATCGGAGCACAGCTACGTGGTTACCGTAGGTTCAACCAATATGGATGTCTGCGGTTATTCCTCGTCAAAATTAGTGTATGAAGACTCTAACCCCGGAAAAATAAAATGTACCCCCGGCGGTGTCGGCAGAAATATTGCGCAGAATGTCGCCTTGCTAGGCCGTGAATGTCACCTTATTTCCGTCGTCGGCGACGATTTTTATGGTGAAACGCTCTTGGAGCAGGCAAAGCTGGCGGGGGTGCATATCGACAGTTTCCACAAGCTGCATGGTGAAAATACGTCGACCTATATCTCGTTGCTCGATGCCGGCGGTGAAATGCTGGTGGCCATTAATGATATGCGGATCCTTGAGAAGCTGACGCCGGCATTATTAGCGACGTCCAAAGACCTTATTCAGCATGCGGGCGTGTTGGTGGTTGACTGCAACCTCACCGAGGAGGCGCTGGCCTGGTTATTCGGCCATTGCGGCAGCGTACCGATCTTTGTCGATACCGTCTCGGCGTTTAAAGCGCCAAAAATCCGCAGTTGGCTCTCGCATATTCATACCTTAAAACCCAATCGACTCGAGGCCGAAATCCTCAGCGGCATGACGATTGGCGGGCCGCAGGATGCGCAACCGGTCGCCCAATGGTTCCATCAGCAGGGCGTACAGCGGCTGGCGCTCAGTATGGGGGCTGAAGGCGTTTATTACAGCGAGATCGACGGGCAAAACGGCTGGTCACGGCCGCTGATGGTCGACGTGGTTAATGTGACCGGTGCCGGCGATGCCATGATGGCGGGGCTGGCCCACTGTTGGCTGGAAGACATGACGCTGGCGGACAGCGTCCGCTTCGCTCAGGGCTGCTCTGCGTTAACGCTTTTATCTGAATTTACCAATAACCCTAATCTGTCGAATGGCAGTGTCCAAAAACTGTTGGAGCTTCAATCATGAAAACGACCCTTATCACCCATGACTACCTGGATATTTCAGCGGAAGTGGCCGAAGCCCTGGCCAATAAGCGCCCGGTTGTCGCTCTGGAATCCACCATTATCTCCCACGGCATGCCGTATCCGCAGAACGCGCAAACTGCGTTGGAGGTTGAGCAAAAAATCCGCGATAACGGCGCCGTGCCCGCCACGATCGCCATTATAAATGGCCGCATGAAAGCGGGATTAACGCGTGCTGAAATTGAGCTGCTGGGCAAAGAAGGCCATAACGTGGCGAAGGTGAGCCGCCGCGATCTGCCGTTTATCGTCGCCGCCGGCAAGCACGGCGCCACGACCGTGGCCTCCACCATGATTATCGCCGAGATGGCGGGGATCCACGTATTTGCCACCGGCGGTATCGGCGGGGTTCACCGCGGCGCCGAACAGACTTTTGATATCTCAGCGGATCTGCAGGAACTGGCGCGAACCAATGTCGCGGTGATCTGCGCCGGCGCCAAGTCTATTTTGGATTTAGGGCTGACTACCGAATATCTCGAGACGCACGGCGTGCCGCTGATTGGCTACCGGACGCAAACGCTGCCGGCATTCTTTTGCCGCACCAGCCCTTTCTCGGTGAGCATCCGGTTGGATGAACCTGCGGAAATCGCGCGAGCAATGGCGACCAAATGGCAGACTGGCCTGGGCGGCGGCATGGTTATCGCCAACCCTATTCCGGCGCAGTATGCGGTGCCGGAAGACAAAATTAATGCCGCCATTGAGCAGGCGGTGCAAGAATCCGTTGAGCAGGGCGTACATGGCAAAGACAGCACGCCATTTTTACTGGCGCGTGTAGCCGAGTTGACCGGCGGCGATAGCCTGAACGCCAATATTCAATTGGTGTTCAATAACGCCAAACTGGCGGCGCAGATCGCCTGCTGCTACCAGCAGGCTGCGGCATAATAGCTCGCCGTTTCTTAAGTTTTATCCGGTAAATAAATCAATAAAAAAGCCAGCCTGAAAGGTGGCGGGGCAAGCTTTGTCTCGCACTCCTTTCAGGTATCGACCTGTTTATACCCTTTGACCTTCAAGTTGTCGCCAATAACGCTGCAGTTTGAATGACGAGGGGTAAATTAAGGATGGATTTATGGACTTATTACGCAGCTTGTTGGGTATCTGTATTCTTCTCCTTATCGCTTTTATTTTTTCCAATAACCGAAAGAAAATAAGTTTAAGAACGGTGGGCGCGGCGTTACTTCTGCAGATAGTGCTTGGTGCCATTATGCTTTATATCCCGGCGGGGAAATGGCTGGTTAATACGATAGCCAGCGGCGTTAATAAAGTGATTTCTTACAGTGATGCAGGCAGTACCTTTATTTTTGGCGGATTAGTGGGGCCAAAAATGAACGTTTTATTCGATGGCGCCGGGTTTGTTTTCGCCTTCCATGTGCTTCCTGCCATCATATTTATTACCTCACTGATCTCGATTCTTTATTACCTCGGCGTGATGGGGTGGGTGATCAACCTATTGGGCTATGTTTTTCAGAAAATGCTGCGGGTCAGCAAGGTGGAGGCTTTTGCCGCCGTAACCACCATCTTTCTGGGGCAAAACGAACTGCCGGCGGTGTTAAAGCCTTTCATCAACAAGATGAACCGCAACGAGCTATTCACGGTGATTTGCAGCGGAATGGCATCGATAGCCGGCTCGATGTTGGTCGGCTATGCCGGGCTGGGCGTGCCCATCGAATATTTGCTGGCGGCTTCGTTGATGGCGATCCCCGGCGGGATATTGTTTGCGCGCATGCTGAGCCCGGCCACCGAAGCTTCGCAGGTGGCGTTTAGCCAGATGTCGTTCAGTGACAAACGCCCGGCGAGCATTATTGAGGCGGCGGCGAGCGGTGCCATGCTGGGGCTGAAAATTGCGGTTGGCGTTGCCACCGTGGTGATGGCGTTTGTGGCGTTGATTGCCCTGATCAATGGCCTTATCGGTGGCGTGGGCGGTTTGTTGGGCTGGCAGAGCCTGAGCCTGGAAAGCCTGTTCGGCTATTTGTTCTCGCCGCTGGCTTACATTATGGGCGTGAACTGGGATAACTCGGGATTGGTCGGCGGGTTGATTGGCCAAAAATTGGCGATCAACGAGTTCGTCGCGTACCTGAACTTCTCGGCGCATCTCAAGGATACGGCGGCAGCGCTGGATCCCAAAACCATCGCCGTGATTTCCTTTGCCCTGTGCGGGTTCGCCAACTTTGGTTCGATCGCCGTAGTGGTGGGAGCATTCAGCGCGGTTGCGCCGGAGCGCGCTTCGGATATCGCCCGTTTAGGGATGCGCGCCTTGCTGGCGGCGACGTTGTCCAACCTGATGAGCGCCACCATCGCCGGGCTGTTTATCGGCCTGGGCGCGTTGACGATAGCGTCATGAGCAATACCAGACGCTTGCTCAGCCTGGCGCTAAGCACCGGGGTTTTATCAGGTTGCTGGGCCTGGATGGCCGGGCAACTTCAGCTTGCGGGCTGGATAGGGTTTTTAGGCAGCACGACCTATTTCGCCATCCCGCATAAAGGCCCGGCCGGTTTGCTGCGTGGCATGGTGGCCAACATCAGCGGCGTGCTGTGGGCAGCCGGCGCCATCCTGTTAACGGCCTCGGCGGGCGCAGTGTACGGCGGTATTCTGACCGGTCTGATTTCGTTTGCCCTGTGCGCGCAGTCCCGCTTACCGCTGCTGGGTTTTGTGCCTGGCAGTTTTATTGGCGCTTGTGCCATGTTTGGGGCATCGGCCGACGGGCTTGCGGTAATTGAAGCGTTATGCCTGGGCGGCGTGATGGGGTATTTGATGCAAGCCGGCGGCCTGTGGCTGGCAAACTTTCGGTAGCCTGCGAAGACGCGTTGATAAGAATTTTGTGCTGTAAACTTGCGCATTAGATAAGTGAATACTAATGTGTAGTCATGAATGAAAATGAGATCTTCAAAGCGCTGGCGGATCCCACCCGTCGCGCCATCTTCGAAAAGCTGGCGATTGGCAGCATGAATGCCAGTGCGCTGCGTGAAGGCATGCAAATCAGCCAATCGGCCATGTCCCAACACCTGGCGGTGCTGCGCCAGGCCGGGCTGGTGTGCGAGGAGCGGCAGGGGCGTTTCGTCTATTACGAAGTCGATCCCCAGGGCCTGGCGCTGATCGCCCGTTGGCTGGATAAGTATCGCGCCTTCTGGCCGGCGCAGATAGACAAGCTGAACATTTTGCTCAAGGACATGGACCAATGAACGACATCGGCAGCGAAACACGGGGCGAGCCTTTGGTTCTCGAATATCGGCTCGATGCACCGCCGGAGAAAGTCTGGCGGGCGATCGGCATCCCTGAGTTGCGTGAACAATGGTTGCCACAACAGGTTTTGGTCGATGCCGAGCCTGTAGTTTCGATACCGGGTGAGGAAATCCGCTATCGGATGCGCGATGACGAACCGCCATTCCTCGAAAGCACGGTAACGTTGCAAATCCGGCCCGGCGCCGATGGCGGCTGCCTGTTGCGCATTATCCATCGATTGGACGACGCACGCCTGACGGCAGCCAACGACAGCGGCCAACCCCTTATGCGCGCCGCCTGACCCCTTCATTCATCAACTGTATCTGCAAAACGGAGTTCACCTATGCGTGAAGCGATGCTGCTCGTCCCGACGGTGGTAGAACAATCCAGCCAGGGGGAAAGGTCCTTTGATATTTACTCGCGGTTGTTGCGCGATCGCATCATCTTTCTGAATGGCGAAGTCAACGACGCCATCGCTGAATTGGTCTGTGCGCAGTTGCTGTTCCTCGAGGCGGAGAACCCGGAAAAACCCATTCATCTCTACATCAATTCACCCGGCGGTGTCATTACCAGCGGCTTCGCCATTTATGACACCATGCGATTCATCAATGCGCAGGTGCATACGCTGTGCATGGGAACCGCCCGCTCTATGGGGTCGTTTCTGCTGATGGCGGGGGCGCCGGGCCACCGCGCGGCATTACCCAATGCCAGCCTGCATGTTCATCAGCCGTTGGGCGGCTTTCAGGGCCAGGCATCGGATATTTTTATTCATGCCGAAGAGATGCGACGCACCAAGGAGCGGGTGGTCCGGCTGTATGCCGAACATTGCGGCCACAGCGCTGAAGAGGTTGAACACGTGCTGGATCGCGACCGTTTTATGACGGCCGACGAGGCGGTTGAGTGGGGGCTGGTGGATCGGGTGCTGGTGCGGCGATAGCCGGGGCGAGGGAAAACATAAAAAAACCATTGTCTTTTTCCAACGGCTAAACTTATAGATGAAGCAATGTTAATTAACTGTACTATCTAGATGTTATACCCTTTAAAAACAGCGATTCTCTATTCAATCCTACTGACGGAATTTGCATGAAGATTGAAATTCTTAAACAGGCAGTTATGGATTCGCGAGATGGCATCACCATCTCCGATAATTGCGTTGACGATAATCCGCTGATTTTTGTAAATCCTGCTTTTGAGCGCATGACCGGTTACTCGTTTGAAGAAATCACCAACATTAACTGCCGATACCTGCAAAAAAACGATCGAGAACAGCCTGAACTTGAAATTGTTCACAACGCCATTAAAACAGGGGAGTACTGCCTGGTAACCTTGCGAAACTACCGTAAGGATGGAACGATGTTTTGGAATGAGTTAAGCATATCTCCAATTCATGATGAAAATGGCGTTGTAACCAATTTTTTAGGTATACAAAAAGATGTAACACCTCGGATGATAATACAGCAGCAACTTCGTGAGGAGCATCAGTCCCTCGAGGAAATGAAGGCACACTTCGAACAACTATCCATAAAAGATGGACTGACAGGTATTTATAATCGTCGTTTTTTTGATACGCAGTTCGAGATTCAATGCAAAATTGCCTGCCGCAACAGCGAATCATTAACTCTTGCCATGATTGATGTTGATAACTTCAAGTCATTCAATGATATTTATGGACATCCAGCTGGCGACGAAGCATTAATACGTGTCGCTGATAGTTTGAATAAGTTTTTCCAGCGAGGCTCTGATTTTGCAGCCAGGTATGGCGGCGAAGAATTTGTAATTATTTCCAACGGCATGACAAAAGGCCAATCAGCTCGACACGCCGAAATTCTATGTCAATTAGTGCGAGATTTGAGAATACCGCACTCCGCTTCCAGCACAGGATATTTAACGATAAGCGTTGGTTTTTCAGTACATAAATTTAGTCCACTGCAGCCGCATAACGTACTACTGGCCCGAGCCGATAAAGCCCTCTACATAGCTAAAAAACGGGGTAAAAACCAATTTTGTACTCTTTAGATTCTGTACGAAGTTCTGGAGAAAATGGTTTTTCAACATTATGTCGCGCCCTAAATGCCTGTTCTAATCGTCAGCATAATTCATTACTGATCTTAATTTAGCAACCGTAGTAGTACGCCATCTTCGCTTTGAGCCGAATCTTCCGCTCTAAAACCCCAGTAAACTCATCGGTGTACTCAATTTTAGCTGCGCTCCTACGACATCACCTGAGACACTATGAAATGAAAAATCCACGCAATTGCGTGGATTTTATAGGTTTTTGTGATTTTCATGAGATTCAATGAAACCTCATGAGGCAACAAAATTTATTTAAACGTTGAACAAGAAGTTCATCACGTCGCCATCTTTGACGATGTAGTCTTTGCCTTCCGAACGCATCTTGCCGGCTTCTTTGGCGCCTTGCTCACCCTTGTAGGTGATGAAGTCCTCAAACGCGATGGTTTGCGCGCGGATAAAGCCTTTCTCGAAGTCGGTGTGGATCTTGCCGGCCGCTTGCGGGGCGGTAGCGCCTACCGGGATGGTCCAGGCACGCACTTCTTTTACGCCGGCGGTGAAGTAGGTTTGCAGGTTCAGCAACTCGTAACCGGCGCGGATCACGCGGTTCAGACCCGGCTCTTCCAGGCCCAGTTCGGCCATGAACTCGGCGCGGTCTTCGTCTTCCAGCTCGGCGATGTCGGATTCCACGGCGGCGCACACGGCAACCACTACGGAGCCTTCGGCGGCGGCGATTTCACGCACTTTGTCCAGGTATGGGTTGTTCTCGTAACCGTCTTCGTTGACGTTGGCGATGTACATGGTCGGTTTCAGCGTCAGGAAGCTCAGGTAGCGGATAGCCGCTTTATCTTCTTCGGTCAGGTCCAACGCGCGCAACATACCGGCGTTTTCCAGCTGCGGCAGGCATTTTTCCAGCGCGGCCAGTTCGGCTTTCGCGTCTTTATCGCCGCCTTTGGCTTTCTTCTGCACGCGGTGAATGGCGCGTTCGCAGGTGTCGAGATCCGACAGCGCCAGTTCGGTGTTGATGACTTCGATATCGTCAGCCGGATCAACCTTGTTGTTCACGTGGATGATGTTGTCGTTTTCGAAGCAGCGTACCACGTGGCCGATAGCTTCGGTTTCACGGATGTTGGTCAGGAACTGGTTGCCCAGGCCTTCGCCTTTGGATGCGCCCTTCACCAGGCCGGCGATGTCGACGAATTCCATGGTGGTTGGCAGGATGCGCTGAGGCTTGACGATCTCGGCCAGCTTGTCCAGACGCGGATCGGGCATCGGCACCACACCGGTATTAGGTTCAATGGTACAGAACGGGAAGTTGGCTGCTTCGATACCCGCTTTGGTCAACGCGTTGAACAGGGTGGATTTACCTACGTTAGGCAGGCCGACGATACCGCATTTGAATCCCATGTTGTTATCACCTTAAATATCTTGACTATCAGCTAGTTAGAGTTAACTCGCTGCATAAATGGCAGAATAATGCGGCCATTATACACGTAATGGGCGTTTTTCTCGATCTGGCTGTGTACGGCGGGAAAATGCGGCGGCGGGGCCGCTTTGCATTGAGATTTGGATCACATTTACACATACTGCGCTTCTGATTAACCTACAGGAAACGTGCCGGATGTCCTTCTTGCCCAGTCCACCCTGAGTTGCCTCTCTGCCGTGGTTTGCCGCGCCATGCGGCCCTGGTTCCCGTTCAGCGGGGATGTATTTCTTATCTGTCGGAAGTGAATAACTCATGTTTAACCTGAGCAATATCAGGCTGTCGGACGTCAAAAACGAAGTCCTGGCGGGCTTTGTAGTGGCGGTATCGATGATCCCGGAGGCGGTCGGCTTCTCGTTGGTCGCCGGGCTTTCTCCGATCGTCGGGCTGCACACCGCTTTTATTATCGGCCTGGTGACGGCGCTGTTCGGCGGCAAACCGGGCATGGTGTCGGGGGCTGCCGGTTCGATCGTGGTGGTGTTGATGAGCCTCGCGGCGCAGCACGGCATGGGCTACGTGCTGTGGACGACGATTTTCGCCGGCGCTATCCAAATCCTGATCGGTGTGTTCCGGTTGGGCAAATTTATTCGGCTGGTACCGCTGCCCGCCATACATGGTTTTGTTAACGGCCTGGCGATTGTCATCATGCTGGCGCAACTGCATATGATTGCCGGGCAGGGGCCGTTGATGTACGGGCTGGTGGCGCTGGCGATCCTGGTGGTGGTGTTCTTCCCCCGGCTGACGCGTGTGATCCCGGCTTCGCTGGCGGCGCTGATCGTGGTTTCCGCATTGGCTGTCGGGCTCAATCTGCCTACGCTGCGGGTTGGCGATCTGGCGGATATTTCCGGTGCCTTGCCGCATTTCAGCTTGCCGATGGCGCCGTTCAGCCTGGAAATGTTGAAAGTGGTACTGCCGTACGCGTTGGTGATCGCCCTGGTCGGCCTGATTGAATCGCTATTGACCATGACGGTGCTCGACGAAATGGGCGGCAAGAAGGGCAACGGCAACCGCGAGAGCATCGCTCAGGGCGCAGGCAACACGATTTGCGGCCTATTTGGCTGTTTTGCCGGCTGCGCGATGATTGGGCAATCGATCATCAACTTCACCTCCGGCGGCCGCGGGCGTATTTCCGGCATAGTGGGGGCGTTGCTATTGATCTTGTTTGTGGTCAGCCTGTCGGGTTATATCGGCCTGCTGCCGGTGGCGGCATTGGCCGGGGTCATGCTGGTGGTCTGTTACAACACCTTTGAATGGAGTTCGCTGCGCCGTCTGCGCCGCATGCCGAAGATGGATGCGCTGGTGATGTTGCTGGTTACCCTGATCACCATCTTTACCGATCTGGCGGTGGCGGTAATCAGCGGGGTGATTATCTCGGCGCTGGTATTTGCCTGGCAGCAGGCACGCATCCGTGTTCGTCAGCGCCAGGTGGCGGGCGATGTGGCGGTGTATCAACTCGACGGTCCGCTATTCTTTGGCTCCACGGCGGCGTTTGCCGACCTGTTTGAACCGAAAAACGATCCGGAAAACGTGGTGCTGGATTTTGCCGGCACCCGGGTGATGGATTCCAGCGGGGTAGAGGCGATCGACAAGCTGACGGCGCGTTATCTGGCGGCGGGGAAATCCATCCGCCTGCGTCACCTGAGCGGCGATTGCGTGCGCTTGTTGAAACAGGCCGGTCCGTTTTGCAGTCATGAGCTGGATGACCCGCAATATTATGTGGCCGAAGAAGGGTATCAGACCGATGACAGTAACGTCGGCGAAGAAACCTTCAAGGTGCGGACGTAACGCCGCTAGCAGCGGGCTCGATGCCCGCTGCGGCAACCCTCAGGCCTGCGCCTTGAAGCTGTGCAGGCGGCGAACGGTTTTCTCCAGCCCGTCAGTCATCAGAACTTCAGTGCAGCGAGCTGCTTCATCTATCGCTTCATCAATCATTTTTTGCTCGCTGGCCGGTGGCTTGCCGAGCACAAATCCTACGACCTTGTTTTTATCGCCCGGATGGCCAATGCCAATGCGTAAACGGTAAAAGTTCGGGTTATTGCCGAACTTGTTCTGGATATCCTTCAGCCCGTTGTGGCCGCCGTTACCGCCGCCGAGTTTGATTTTGGCGACGCCCGGCGGGATATCCAGCTCGTCATGCGCCACCAGGATTTCGTCCGGCTCGATGCGGTAGAAATTGGCCATCGCCAGCACCGCTTTGCCGCTCAGATTCATAAAGGTGGTCGGTACCAGCAGACGCACATCGTTGCCTGCCAGGTTCAGCCGCGCGGTGTAGCCGAAAAACTTGCTCTCTTCCTTCAACTGCTGGTTATGGCGCTGGGCCAGCAAATCTACGTACCAGGCGCCGGCGTTGTGCCGCGTCTGGGCATATTCAGCGCCCGGATTCGCCAGGCCGACTATCAATTTAATACTGCTCACTGGGAAATTCGCTATGATCGAGATAATGGAAAAGGTATTAGTCTACCTGCCGCCGCCGCGAATGACAAAATCCTGATGCCCAACCCTGAGTATTGATTCAGAGATAGGCTGAAAATTGAATAATTCATTAGAAAAACCATTCAATTTCTCGGCTAATAAGCAGGATAAGGTAAAGATTTGTCACGTTTTCTTTACCATTTGTGATCGTCTCCGCAAACCCCTTGTCGGACCAGGGGCTATACTTAATTTATCAAAGTGGGTTAACCCTTTGCTGAGTTATCCCGGTTGGCATAGAGTGCAATGGAGGTGACAAATGAAACGTAGAAACGCGTGCAGAATGGGCAACTTTTTTATGGGGCTGGGGTTGGTCGTGATGATCGGCGGCGTCGGATACAACATTCTTGCTGAAGTATCGCAGCTCGATTTACCGCAACTTTTCGCCCATGGCGCCATCATGAGTATTTTCGTGGGTGCGTTGTTGTGGCTGGTCGGTGCCCGTATCAGCGGCCGCGAGCAGATTGCCGATCGTTATTGGTGGGTAAAACACTTCGATAAACGCTGCCGAGACAGTCAGCATCGTTCGTCGCATTGAGTAAAAAAACAGAAAGGAAACGGCATTACGGCAAAGGAGATCTGCCGCGCACTCAGGTCTAAGGTCATGTTTGACTACGAGTAGAAAACCCGTTGCTGCTTGCGCACCAACGGGTTTTTCTTTATCTGCTGCCGGGCAATAGGTTCTTCCGGTACGGCAGGGCGCCGCACCGAAAAGAAAATGAATTAATGCTCGAACATCGCAGAGATTGACTCTTCATTGCTGATACGGCGGATGGCTTCAGCCAGCATGCCGGACAGCGTCAGAGTACGTACGTTTTTCAGTGCCTTGATTTCTGCAGACAACGGAATGGTGTCGCAGACGATCACTTCATCAATCACCGAGTTCCTGATGTTTTCAACGGCGTTGCCGGAGAAGATCGGGTGCGTCGCGTAGGCAAATACGCGCTTGGCACCGCGTTCTTTCAACGCTTCAGCCGCTTTACATAAGGTACCGCCGGTGTCGATCATGTCGTCAACCAGCACGCAGTCACGGCCTGCCACGTCACCAATGATGTGCATCACCTGAGAAACGTTCGCACGCGGGCGGCGTTTATCGATGATAGCCATATCGGTATCGTTCAGCAGTTTGGCGATAGCGCGGGCGCGCACTACGCCGCCGATGTCCGGGGAAACCACGATTGGGTTCACCAGATTCTGTTGCAGCATGTCTTCCAGCAGGATCGGGCTACCGAACACGTTATCTACCGGAACATCGAAGAAGCCTTGAATCTGTTCAGCATGCAGATCCACCGTCAATACGCGGTCAACCCCTACGCTGGAGAGGAAATCGGCGACAACCTTGGCCGTGATTGGCACACGTGCAGAACGCACGCGGCGATCCTGGCGGGCATAACCGAAGTAAGGGATAACAGCAGTAATACGACCTGCGGAGGCGCGACGCAGGGCATCTACCATAACAACCAGTTCCATCAGGTTGTCGTTGGTAGGGGCACAGGTGGACTGGATGATGAAAATATCACCGCCGCGTACATTTTCGTTGATTTGCACGCTCACTTCGCCGTCGCTAAAACGACCTACAGCGGCGTCACCAAGGCTGGTGTACAAACGGTTGGCAATACGTTGTGCTAGTTCCGGGGTGGCGTTACCAGCAAAAAGCTTCATATCAGGCACGAGAAGAACCTCAGGCATGCGTCCAGAGAAGATATTGTCGTACGGCCTTCGCTAAGGGGCAGTTAACGATGCCGGCGCAATATCATACGGGTGTGTAAAAACTAACTTGAAACCGTAGCGGCGCAGGGATTACAGGGCCAGGTGTGCATGACCCTGCGCAGCGAAACGAGAACTACGGTTCAATCTGCCCGGAACGGATGCGATGTAGTGGAGAGACGTTAACGCCACGCGCTACAAAACCACACAACCACTCCGGAGCTTGATTTAACACCTGACGGGCGGCGATTTCTGTGTCGAATTCAGCAAACACACATGCACCTGTGCCAGTCAGGCGTGACGGCGCGTATTCTAACAGCCAAGAAAGAAGCTGTTCAACCTCGCGAAAACGTTTTCTTGCTATTGGTTCGCAATCATTTGCGTAAGTTGCCTGCAACAGCACATTTAACGGGCGAACTGGGGTGTTTCTTTTTAATTCCGCGTCGCCAAAAATAACCGGGGTAGGGATGCTGACGCCCGGATGCGCCACCAGATACCACTTTTCCTCCGGGTTTGCCGGCTGCAACCGTTCGCCGATGCCTTCGGCAAACGCCGCATGACCGCGCACAAAGACCGGGACGTCGGCGCCCAGAGTCAACCCCAGTTCCGCCAACTGATCGTCGCTCAGCCCGCAATGCCACAGCTCATTCAGCGCCACCAGCACTGTGGCGGCGTTGGACGAGCCACCGCCCAGCCCTCCGCCCATCGGCAGGCGCTTATCGATACTGATATCGGCGCCGCGCGGGAGCGTTTTCAGTCCGTGACTATCGCAATGCTGTTGCAGCAAGCGTGCGGCACGGACGATCAGGTTTTGCTCGTCCGGCACGCCATCCACCGGCGTCAGCAGGCGGATGCGGTCATCGGGCCGCACGTCAAGGGTCAGCGTATCGCCGTAATCCAGAAACTGGAACAGCGTCTGCAGCAGGTGGTAGCCGTCTTCGCGACGGCCGGTAATGTACAAAAACAAATTAAGTTTAGCGGGAGATGGCCACTGGCGGATCATTTGAGGGTCCAGTTATCCATTTTCAGTTTGATGCGTTGATCGCCCTGTTTCAGTTCCAGGCGGCTTGGCAGCTGCGGCTTGAGATCGCTGTTGTAATCTTGGTAATCCACGGTCCAGGTCTGGCCGCCTTGCTGATAAGTCAGTTTGCTCAGACGGTACTGGTCATCCAGCGTGAAATCATTGGCCTCGCCCGGCAGGCCGAGCATCCACTGACGCAGGTTATCCAGCGGGATTGCCATGCCGGTCAGTTTGCGGATCATTTCTTCGGCATTGTCGCTGACATAGCGTTTGCCCTGGTTATCCGTCAACTGCACCACGTTTTGTTGTACGTTCAGGTCAAGTTCGGTGCTGCCAAGCGGGTTGGTCAGCAGCAGGCGGTAACGTTCCGGCGAATATTGCTGCCAGAAGAAGCGCGCATAGACTTTTTTCTGGTCCGACAGATAGGCGAAAGAGCCACGGGTCTGATATTGCCCGAGCTGTTGCACCGCTTGCTCGTGAGCGCGCCACTGCGGTGAGGTTGGGCTGGTAGCCGGGCCGCTTGGCTTGGTGGTGGTACAGGCGGCCAGCACCAGGCTGGCCAGCGGGATCAGACGTAGCAAACTAACTTTGCGGATTGGCATAACTTTCTCTTGTCCTTTTGTCCTTGCGGGCATGCGCAGCGAAATCTGTTTTCAGCGTTCACGCTAGCGGGGGAACGCGATAGCGTCAACACGGCCCGTTCTGAATATCACCGTCTTTTTGCGGTGATAACAGGCGCTTTGACGGCTGGGCGGCTGAGCTTTGGGTTGCCATAAGATTAACACAATCGCCCGGTCGTGCTGCGCTGGCCGCGAGAATATCTTCGGTTGTAGCCCACGGCGGCGTTGTGCCAAAACAGCATATATTAGCAATTAAATTAACGTTTAATGAATAATAGCTGCGTATATATGCGTATTTCATTCGATAATCAGTGATAATTGATTAATTTTATTTATGCAACTTACTGAGGGGATGTCTATGCTGGTAAAGCCAAATGGATAGCAGGGCTATCCTGCTGCGCATCATCTGCGTCACGCAGGCGATGCGGGCATCTCAACCCCTATACATAATGAAATAAGGTATTTCGTATGAAAAAGCGTTTTTCTCTGTTGGCAGGAATGCTGTTTGCATTAACGATGCCGGCGCATGCCGCCGAGAATACCGAATCGAAAGCGATCGGGCCAAAGCATGGCGCTACCTTGATTCCCAAGGCGCGTCAGGTGATTTGTGAACAGGACGGCGGCTACAACCACCCGGATGATGGCTCGAACATGCCTAATGCGGCCTGCAGAAATGCCTTTTTGTACAAAGCGGAAACCATTCCTATTTGGGAGCGCCGCCAGATGTTTACCGAATGGCCCGCTTACTCGCAAAACCTGGCAGGCACCCAGCATCCGTCAGACAAGGTCCCCGATGGCCAGCTTTGCTCGGCGGGCATCGCCAAGTTTGAAGGCATCGACCAGCCGCATGCCGACTGGCAGGTGAGCAGCGTCTCGGTAAAAGACGGCCAGGCTACGCTGTACTTCGACGCCACCCAGGTGCATGAGCCGAGCAAGTGGACGGTGTCGCTTGCCAAGCCGAGTTTCAATGCCGCCACGGATACGTTGAAATGGAGCGATCTGACACCGCTTGAGGTGACTAAAGTGATAGTTCCGCCGCCGGCCAAAGGCAACCATGTCAAATATGCCGGCGTCTACCAGATTGACGTCAAGATCCCGGCCGATCGTGCCGACGGGAAGCAAGCGCTGTTGTATGTGCAGTGGGAGCGGCAGGACCCAGCAAGAGAAACCTTTTTCAGCTGTAGCGACGTAAGGTTCAACGAGGTCTCCGCAGCTAAATAAGCCGCGGCAGCCTAAAAGTGCCGGCGCAGCATGCCGGCACCGTAACCGGCGATGAAGAGAGCTCTGCTTACTATTTGGGCGACCATAACCGTTCAATCAGGATAACTTATTGATGAATACTGTGCGGATCGTCGCGTTTCAAACTAAAATTTAGTGTGCTTACTGATCTGGATATAATTTAACTTTTTGAATTTATTATTATTCATTGATTGGTTTCGGCTATATCAGTGATTGAACGGAAGATGCGGTTGTTACTTTTATTGATCCCGCGCATCAAGTAGAATGCCGTTCAACGAGAACCCGTACCAACAGAAGTATTACTCGAAGCAATGACCCTGCTGGCGTTAGGTATAAATCACAAAACCGCTCCGGTTTCTCTGCGTGAAAGGGTGACCTTCTCCCCAGAGTCTATCGATCAGGCGCTGACCAGCTTGCTCCAACAACCGTTGGTGCAGGGCGGTGTGGTGTTGTCTACGTGTAACCGCACCGAGCTTTATCTCAGCGTGGAGCAACAGGAACACCTTCACGAACAGCTGGTAGCCTGGCTGTGTGAATACCATCACCTGCGTCCGGAAGAAGTGAGCAAAAGCCTGTACTGGCACCACGGCAACGACGCCGTGAGCCATCTGATGCGCGTGGCCAGCGGGCTGGATTCGTTGGTATTGGGCGAACCGCAAATCCTTGGGCAGGTGAAAAAAGCCTTCGCCGAGTCGCAACGCGGCCAGTCGCTTTCCGGCGAGCTTGAACGCCTGTTCCAAAAATCCTTCTCCGTCGCCAAACGCGTGCGCACCGAAACTGAAATCGGCGCCAGCGCAGTTTCCGTGGCCTTCGCCGCCTGTACGCTGGCGCGCCAAATCTTCGAGTCGCTGGCCGATCTGAACGTGCTGCTGGTCGGCGCCGGTGAAACCATTGAACTGGTGGCGCGTCATCTGCGCGAGCATAAAGTGCGGCATATGATTATCGCCAACCGTACCCGCGAACGCGCCCAGTTGCTGGCAGACGAAGTCGGCGCGGAAGTGATTACGTTGCCGGAAATCGACGAACGTCTGGCGGATGCCGACATCATCATCAGTTCTACCGCCAGCCCGCTGCCGATCATCGGTAAAGGGATGGTGGAGCGTGCCCTGAAAGCGCGTCGCAACCAGCCGATGCTGCTGGTGGATATCGCCGTGCCGCGCGATATCGAGCCGGAAGTGGGTAAGCTGGCGAATGCTTATCTGTATAGCGTGGACGATCTGCACGCGATCATTCAAAGCAACCTGGCGCAGCGCAAAGCCGCGGCGGTGCAGGCAGAAACGATCGTTCAGCAGGAAAGCACCAACTTTATGGCCTGGCTGCGCTCGCAGGGCGCGGTGGAAACCATCCGCGACTATCGCTCGCAGGCCGACCAGATCCGTGCCGAAATGGAAGCCAAAGCGCTGGCCGCCATCGCGCAAGGCGCTGACGTGGAACAGGTTATCCACGAACTGGCCCACCGGCTGACCAACCGCCTTATTCATGCCCCTACCAAATCCCTCCAGCAGGCCGCCGGCGATGGCGACGTGGAGCGGTTGCAATTATTACGCGACAGCCTCGGGCTGGATCAGCATTAGTTTTCTCTTTTAACAGGGTTTAATACCACGCATGAAGCCTTCTATTGTTGCCAAACTGGAAGCGTTACAAGAGCGCCATGAAGAAGTGCAGGCGCTGCTCGGCGATGCCGGCGTTATTGCCGAGCAGGATCGGTTCCGCGCCCTGTCGCGCGAATACTCGCAACTGACCGATGTCAGCCGCTGTTTCCTGGAATGGCGTCAGGTGCAAGAGGATCTGGCTACCGCAGAAATGATGCTGGACGATCCTGAAATGCGCGAGATGGCGCAGGAAGAGATGAAGCAGGCCAAGGCAGCGACGGAAGAACTTGAACAGCAGCTGCAAGTGCTGCTGCTGCCGAAAGATCCGGATGACGAACGCGGTATCTTCCTGGAAGTGCGCGCCGGTACTGGCGGTGACGAAGCGGCGATCTTCGCCGGCGATCTGTTCCGCATGTACAGCCGCTATGCTGAAACGCGCCGCTGGCGCGTCGAGATCATGAGCGCCAACGAAGGCGAACATGGCGGTTATAAAGAAGTGATTGCCAAGGTCTCCGGCGACGGCGTCTACGGTCAACTGAAATTTGAGTCCGGCGGCCACCGCGTGCAGCGCGTACCCGAAACCGAGTCGCAGGGGCGTATTCATACCTCCGCCTGCACCGTGGCGGTGATGCCGGAAGTGCCGGAAGCCGAATTACCGGAGATCAATGCGGGCGATTTAAAAATCGACACTTTCCGCTCCTCCGGTGCCGGCGGCCAGCACGTCAACACCACCGACTCGGCGATCCGTATCACCCACTTGCCGACCGGCATTGTGGTGGAGTGCCAGGATGAGCGTTCACAGCACAAGAACAAAGCCAAGGCGATGTCGGTGCTGGGCGCACGCATCCGTGCTGCCGAAATGGCCAAGCGCCAGCAGGCAGAGGCGTCAACCCGTCGCAATCTGTTGGGCAGCGGCGATCGTTCCGACCGTAACCGCACCTACAACTTCCCGCAGGGAAGGGTGACCGATCACCGCATCAACCTGACGATTTACCGTCTGGACGAGGTGATGGAAGGCAAGCTGGACATGCTGATTCAGCCGATCGTGCAGGAATATCAGGCCGATCAGCTCGCTGCGCTGTCCGCAGAGCTTGAGTAATGGATTATCAATCCTGGCTGAAGGCGGCAAGTGCGCGGCTGACGCAGAGCGAAAGCGCCCGACGTGATGCCGAGATCCTGCTGGGCTTCGTGACCGGCAGGGCCAGGACCTTCCTGATGGCGTTTGGTGAAACCGTTTTGACGTTGCAGGAACAAGAACAGTTGGAAAGGCTGCTGGCGCGCCGCGAACGTGGCGAACCTGTGGCTTATTTGATTGGCGAGCGCGAGTTTTGGTCGCTGCCGCTGTCGGTATCACCCGCAACCCTGATCCCGCGTCCGGACACCGAATGCCTGGTGGAACTGGCGCTGGAGCGCTTGCCGCCTTCTCCTTGCACTATCCTCGATCTGGGCACCGGCACCGGCGCCATTGCATTGGCGCTGGCCAGCGAGCGCCCGGATTGCGCGGTGACCGGCGTTGATTTACAGCCGGAAGCGGTGGCGCTGGCGCAACATAACGCGCAGAAGCTGGCAATCGGTAACGCGCAGTTCTTGCAAGGCAGTTGGTTCGAACCGTTGGCCGGCCAAACTTTCGCCCTGATCGCCAGTAACCCGCCTTATATCGACGCCGCTGACCCGCATCTGGCGCAAGGCGATGTGCGTTTTGAGCCAAGCAGCGCGCTGGTGGCGCAACGGCACGGGCTGGCGGATTTGGCCGCCATTGTGCAGCAGGCACCGCATTATCTGCAGCCACAGGGTTGGCTGTTGCTTGAACATGGCTGGCAGCAGGGGGAAAGCGTACGCGCGTTGCTGCAGGCTGCCGGTTTTATTTCGGTCGTTACCCGCCGTGACTACGGCGATAACGATCGCGTGACGTTTGGCCAATGGCCGCAGTAACTGAAAACCAACAATAACGAAGCACACAGCGAATAAAAAGGAAGCGATATGGCAGTCTACACGGCGTTAAAAAATCTGCATCTGTTGACGGTCGCCCTCAGTATTACCTTGTTTGTTTTGCGTTTCTTCTGGAAGTGGCGCAATTCGGCCATGCTGAACAAGCGCTGGGTGAAGATAACGCCGCACGTTAATGATACGGTGTTGTTCGCCAGCGGTATTGCACTGGTGGTGATGTTCAAGCTGTATCCGCTGCTGGGCATGGACTCATGGCTGACCGAGAAGCTGTTTGGCGTTATTATCTATATCCTGCTTGGCTACGTCGCATTGGGCAAGAAGACCAAAAGCCAGAGCCTGCGCACTTTGGCGTTTGTGCTGGCGTTGGGCTGTCTGTACCTGATAATTAAACTTGCCACGACGAAATTACCCTTTCTGATGGGATACTTATGAGTAGCATTGCTGATTTTGAATTTAACACCTCGCTGCTGAGCGAGGGCGTAATCCTGGTATCGCAGTCGGTGCGGCGTGATTTCCCCGTCGCCGAAGTCGAACGCAAGCTGCAACAGCTGGTCGACGACGCGCGCGCGGCCATGCCGCAGGATCTCAACCAGGAACAGCAACTCGACGCACTCATTGAGCTGTTCTTCAAAACCTGGGGTTTTGGCGGCGCAGGCGGCGTGTATCGCCTGTCCGACGCTATCTGGCTCGACAAGGTGCTGGAGGGGCGTCAGGGCACGCCGGTCTCGCTTGGCACCATTTTCCTGCATATCGCCCATCATCTCGATTTGCCGCTGTTGCCGGTTATTTTCCCCACCCAACTGATCCTGCGTGCAGATTGGCTGGATGAAGAAATGTGGCTGATCAACCCGCTGAACGGCGAAACGCTGAACGAGCATCAGTTGGAAGTGTGGATCAAGGGCAACCTGGGTCTGGGCGCTGAGCTGGAAGACGACGATCTCGATGAATCAGAAAACGTCATGGTGGTGCGTAAAATGCTGGATACGCTGAAAGCCTCCCTGATGGAAGAAAAACAGATGGAGTTGGCCCTGCGCGCCAGCGAAACGGTGCTGTGTTTCGATCCGGACGATCCTTATGAGATCCGCGACCGCGGGCTGATCTACGCCCAGTTGGAATGCAACCATATCGCGATTTCCGATCTCAACTATTTTGTCGAACAGTGTCCTGAAGATCCGGTCAGCGAAGTGATCAAAGTGCAGATCCACTCGATTGAACCTAAACAGGTTACGCTGCATTAATTCATTTAAAATACCCGGTGAATTTCAAGCCGCGGCCTGTAAGGCGACGGGTATAACATCAACAAAGGCGAAAGCATGAAACAGAAAGTAGTTAGCATTGGCGACATCAACGTAGCGAACGATCTGCCGTTTGTGCTGTTTGGCGGGATGAACGTGCTGGAATCGCGCGATTTGGCGATGAGCATCTGCGAGCACTACGTCACCGTGACGCAAAAACTGGGCATTCCTTACGTTTTCAAAGCCTCTTTTGATAAAGCCAACCGTTCTTCCATTCACTCGTACCGTGGTCCGGGCTTGGAAGAGGGGATGAGAATCTTCGAAGAAATCAAAAAAACCTTCGGCGTGAAAATCATCACCGACGTGCACGAAGCGTCACAGGCGCAGCCGGTATCCGAAGTGGTTGATGTTATCCAACTGCCGGCATTCCTGGCGCGCCAGACCGATCTGGTTGAAGCTATGGCGAAAACCGGCGCGGTGATCAACGTCAAGAAGCCACAGTTCGTCAGCCCAGGCCAAATGGGCAACATCGTCGACAAGTTCAAGGAAGGCGGTAACGATCAGGTGATCCTGTGCGATCGCGGCAGCAACTTTGGTTACGATAACCTGGTGGTCGACATGCTCGGCATCAACGTGATGAAGAACGTGACCGGTGGCCACCCGGTGATCTTCGACGTTACCCACGCCCTGCAGACCCGTGACCCGTTTGGCGCCGCTTCCGGCGGTCGTCGTGCGCAGGTTGCCGAACTGGCGCGCGCCGGTATGGCGGTGGGTCTGGCCGGTCTGTTTATCGAAGCGCACCCGGAGCCGAACAGTGCCAAGTGCGACGGTCCATCCGCGTTGCCGCTGGACAAGCTGGAGCCGTTCCTGGTGCAGATGAAAGCCATCGACGATCTGGTGAAGAGCTTCCCAGAGCTGGATACCAGCAACTAAGCCGATTTTCGGCGTATAAAAAAGCCCGACTCGTCGGGCTTTTGCTTTTTTAAGCGTCCAGCGCTGCCAGCGCTTCCGACAGCGTTGAATAGAAATACAATTTTCCCTCGATCGGTTGCACCCGCGCCCGCGCCAGCGTTTTCAACGGCTGGAACGGAATATCGGTGATCGCCAACTGCTTGCCTGCGGGCAAGGCCTCAATAAAACGTTGCAGGGCGGTTAACCCCCCTGCGTCCAGCACCGGCACCGCGTCCCATTGCAGCACAATCACGTCATAGTTTTCACTGCGCACCAGCAATTCATTAAAAATGCGCTCGGCGGCAGCGAAGAACAGCGGGCCGTTCACTCTCAGCACCAGGCGGCCGTTTTCGGCGCTCAGTTCGCTCAGCCGGGTCATGCGCGCAATGCGGCGCATAAACAGCAGCGAGGCCAGCACTATGCCCACGGTAATGGCGATCACCATATCGAACAGCACCGTCAGCGACATGCACAGCAACATCACCAGAATGTCGTCCTTCGGCGCCCGGCGCAGCAGATAAACCACCTTGTGCGCTTCGCTCATGTTCCAGGCCACCATCAGCAACAGCGCCGCCATTGCCGACAACGGCAACCAGGACAGCCACGGCGCCAGCACCAGCAACGCCAGCAGCACCAGCAACGCATGGATAATCGCCGATACCGGCGAGGTAGCGCCGGCGCGCACGTTGGCCGCCGAACGGGCGATGGCGGCGGTGGCGGTAATGCCGCCAAAAAACGGCGCGATGAGATTCCCCGCGCCCTGGCCGATAAGTTCGGTATTGGAATTGTGTTTTTTGCCGGTCATGCCGTCCAGCACCACCGCGCACAGCAGCGATTCAATCGCGCCCAGCATCGCCATGGAAAACGCCGCCGGCAGCAGGGCGGAGAGGGTCTGCCAGCTCAGCGGCATCGGCTTGCCGTCAGCGGCCGGCAGATCCCACGGCAGCCTCAGCTGCGGTAAGATCGGCGGGATGCCGTGCCCGCGGCTGCCATCGGCCAGCAGGTAACTGAAACGGGAACCGATGGTCGCCACCTGATGGTCAAACAGCGCCAGAATGCCCATGACCGCCATCCCCGCCAGCAGCGCGGGCAGATGGCCGGGCACCCGCACGCCGAGCTTCGGCCAGAGCACCAGGATCAGCAGCGTGACTGCGCCGATCAGCGTATCGCCGACATCCAGCGTCGGCAGCGCCTGCAACAGGGCGTAAACCTTGCCGACATAATTTTCCGGCATCGTCGCCAGTTGCAGGCCGAAGAAATCCTTCACTTGCAGGGTGGCGATGGTGATGGCGATCCCGGAGGTAAAGCCCAGCGTGACGGACAGGGGAATATATTCAATCAGACGGCCGAAGCGAGCCAGCCCCATAATCACCAGAAACACGCCGGAAAGCAGGGTTGCTATCAACAGACCGGAAAGGCCGAACTGCTGCGATACCGGGTAGAGGATCACCACAAAGGCGGCGGTGGGGCCGGAGACGCTGTAGCGCGAACCGCCGCTGATGGCGATGACGATGCCGGCGACCGCCGAGGTGTAGAGCCCGTACTGAGGGGGCACGCCGCTGGCGATCGCCAGAGCCATCGCCAGCGGGATGGCGATAATGCCGACGGTGACGCCGGCGATGGCGTCTTTAAGCAGGCGTTGCAGGGAATAGGGGTCTCGCCAGCAGGCGTCAATCAGCGCGCTGAACGGCCGGATGCCGTTAATTTCATGCGTTTTCATCTAAGGTACGGACCAAGTCTATAAAAGAGAACGGAATGGCGGGCCAGGTAAGGTCCGTCTCGAATAGCTGATAGACAGACTACGCCAGTTGCGGCGGCGATTCCTAGATATACATCAAACGGACGCAGAAAATCGGAGTTGCGCTATTTTGCTTGGGTGGGGTCAGCGGGAAAAGCAGGCCAGCCGCGGATAAGGCGGCCGACAGGGAGAATATAAAGAGACTTTTACGGCTTAATGCACCGAGGGCAGGGATAAACCGAGAAAATGTGCCAGCGTGCCGACCAGCAGATTATGGTCCTCCAGCTGCGGTGAACCGGAAATGCTTAGGGTGCCGATGCAGCCTATGCCCGCCAGATTGATGGGAAAAGCGCCGCCGTGCACCGAGTAGTCGCGTACGCTCAGGCCATAGCGCTCCTCCAGCGTCGCCTGCCGCTGTTGCAAGCGCAGGCCGATCGCGTAAGAGCTTTTGTGAAAGTGATTGACCACGTTGCGTTTGCGTCGCACCCAGTCGGCGATGTCCGGCGTGGTGCCAGGCATCGCGTAATAGAACAGCGTCTGCCCGGCCAGCTGGATTTCGATGGCGATACTCAGATGCCGTTGCTCTGCGGCGGTCTTCAGCGCCGTGCCCAGCTCCCAGGCGGTCGCATGGTCAAAATGGCTAAAGGTCAGCGTGGCTTCCTGTTCGCTGAGCGCACGCAACTCATCATCAGTATTCATGGCTACCCCCGTTAATCTTGGCTGCGGACAGAGTATCCCGAACTGAAAAAACGGGATAGACAGCTTGGCGATAACTTAGAACCGCAGCCGGGCAATATAGCTGCCGCCGGGGCCGACAGTCAGGCCGCCAACGTGTGCTCGCGGAATGCGGTCAAGAGCTCCTCTGTGAACTTCAGGCGCTTCTGTCGATCGGTCAGGTCCAGCATAAACTTCAGCTTGGTCGGTCCATCCAGGCGATAAATTTGCGGATTGCTTTGCAGCAAGCCGATAAGGTAACCCGGATCGACCCGATTCTTCTCGCCAAATTCGATAAACCCACCGCGCTCGTTCCCCTCTATGCGCTTAATCCCCAGTTTCTGCGCATGTTGGCGCAGCGCCGCGCTTTGCAACAGGTTGCGCGCCGGATCCGGCAGCAGGCCGAAACGGTCAATCAGTTCCACTTTCAGCTCTTCCAGTTCACCGTCGTTTTTCGCGCTGGCGATGCGTTTATAGAACGACAGACGGGTGTTCACGTCCGGGATAAAATCGTCAGGCAGCAGGGCCGGCATGCGCAGCTCCACTTCGGTTTGGTTGCTGGTGAGATCTTCCAGCGACGGCTCGCGGCCGTTTTTCAACGCGTCGACCGCGCTTTCCAGCAGTTCCATGTACAGCGAGAAGCCGACGGTGGTCATCTGGCCGCTTTGATCTTCACCCAGCAGCTCGCCCGCGCCGCGGATTTCCAGGTCATGGGTCGCCAAGGCAAAACCTGCGCCGAGATCTTCGAGCGAAGCGATGGCTTCCAGCCGTTTGTGCGCGTCGGTGCTCATGGCCTTCGGATTCGGCGTCAGCAGATAGGCGTAGGCCTGATGGTGCGAGCGGCCTACGCGGCCACGCAACTGATGCAACTGCGCCAGCCCGAAGCGATCGGCGCGCTCGATGATAATGGTATTGGCGCTGGGAATATCAATGCCGGTTTCGATAATGGTGGTACAGACCAGCACGTTAAAACGCTGGTGGTGGAAATCGTTCATCACCCGCTCCAGATCGCGCTCGCGCATCTGGCCGTGGCCGATGGCGATACGCGCTTCCGGCACCAGCTCAGCCAGTTTCTCCGCGGCCTTCTCGATGTTTTCCACGTCGTTGTACAGGTAGTAAACCTGGCCGCCGCGCAGCACTTCACGCAGGATCGCCTCGCGAATGACCAGGCTGTCGTACTCGCGCACGAAGGTTTTCACCGCCAGACGGCGGGCTGGCGGGGTCGCGATAATCGACAGGTCGCGCATGCCGCTCATCGCCATATTCAGCGTACGCGGGATCGGCGTGGCGGTGAGCGTCAGGATATCCACATCGGCGCGCATCGCCTTGATGCGTTCTTTGTGGCGCACGCCAAAACGGTGTTCTTCATCGACGATCAGCAGCCCCAGATCTTTCCAGCGCAGATCGCTCTGCAACAGTTTGTGGGTACCGATAATAATGTCCACTTTGCCGTCGACGGCGTCGTCCATGATCTGTTGCTGCTCTTTGGCGCTGCGGAAACGCGACATCATCTCGATGCGAATCGGCCAGGTGGCGAAGCGGTCGCGGAAGTTGTCGAAGTGCTGCTGCGCCAACAGCGTAGTGGGCACCAGCACCGCCACCTGCTTGCCGTTTTCCACCGCCAGGAAGGCCGCGCGCATCGCCACTTCGGTTTTGCCGAAGCCGACGTCGCCGCACACCAGCCTGTCCATCGCCAGCGGCTGGCACATGTCGCTCAGCACAGCGTTGATTGCCTGTTCCTGGTCTGGGGTAGTTTCAAACGGGAAGCTCTGGCAGAACAGCTGATACTGTTCGCGGTTGTGTTTGAAGGCGAAACCGGATTTGGCGGCGCGCTGGGCGTAAATATCCAGCAGCTCGGCCGCCACGTCCCGCACCCGCTCCGCGGCTTTTTGCCGTGCGCGCGTCCAGGCGTCACCGCCCAGCTTGTGCAGCGGCGCATTTTCATCTGCGCCACCGGCATAGCGGCTGATCAGGTGCAGCGAAGAGACCGGCACATAAAGTTTGTCTTCACCGGAGTAGGACAAGATCAGGTATTCGGCCTTGATGCCGCCGGCTTCCAGCGTCGTCAGGCCAACGTAACGCCCGACGCCGTGCTCCAGATGCACCACCGGCTGGCCGGGGTGCAGCTCCGCCAGGTTGCGGATCAGGGTATCGGTATTGATGGTGCGGCGATTGTCCTGTCGGCGGCGGCTGACGCGTTCGCCGAGCAGATCGCTTTCGCAGATCAGCGCCCGGTTGCGCATGCCGTCGAGGAAGCCGCGCTCGGAGGCGCCGACCATCATGTAGCGGCCGGCCGGTTCCGCCTGATCGAGATGTTGAATTAACGACGTGCCGAGTTTGATGCGGCCGAGCAGGTCTTGCAGCGTTTCGCGGCGGCCCTCGCTCTCGACCGAGAAAATCACGCTGCCGTCAAAGTTTTCTATAAAGCGGCGCAGTTGGTCCAGCGGCGCTTTATTCTGGGCTTGCACCGCCAGATCCGGCAGCGCGCGATAGTCCAGATTGGTGTTGCCGGCTTTGGCTGGCAGCGCTTCGGTTTTGAGTGCCATGCGCGGCCAGGCTTTCAATTCGCCAAACAGCGCGTCAACCCGCAGCCAGAGGCTGTCCGGTGCCAGCAGCGGGCGCATCGGATCGACGCGGCGGCTTTCGTAACGCTGGTTGACGTCCAGCCAGAAGCGCTCGGCGGCGCTCTCCAGGTTGCCGGTGTTGACGATCAGCGTGTTGGCCGGCAGGTAGCTGAACAGCGACGGCAGCGGCTGGCTGAAGAACAGCGGTTGCCAGTATTCGATGCCGGCCGGCCAAGTGCCTTTGCTCACCTGCTGGTAAATATGTTCGGCGTCGCGGCGCACCTCAAACTGTTCGCGCCACTGGCTGCGGAACAGCTCGATGGCGGTTTTGTCGGTCGGGAATTCATGGGCCGGCAGCAGGTTGATGGCCTCGACTTCGCTCAGCGTGCGCTGGGTGTCGACGTCAAAGATGCGCAGGCTGTCTATTTCATCGTCGAAGAAATCGATGCGGTAAGGCTCTTCGCTGCCCATCGGGTACAGATCGAGCAGCGCGCCGCGGGTGGCGAACTCGCCGTGCTCCATCACCTGATCGACGCTGCGGTAGCCGGCTTGTTCCAGCTGGGCGCGCAGTTTTTCGCGCGACAGGCGCTGACCCTTTTTCATCACCAGCGCGTGGCCGTGCAGGAATTCGTGCGGGCAGACGCGCTGCATCAGGGTATTGACCGGCAGAATGATGACGCCGCGCACCATGGTCGGCAGGTGGTACAGGCTCGACAGACGGGCGGAGATAATTTCCTGGTGCGGCGAGAAACTGTCGTAGGGCAGGGTTTCCCAGTCGGGCAGCGTGGTCACCATTTGATCGGTAAACTGCTGGATTTCGTCGCGCAGTCGCAGGGCGTTCTGCATGTCCGGGGCGATCAGCATCACCGGCCCGTTATGACGTTCGACGATCTCGGCGCACTCCACGGCGCAGGCCGCGCCGGTTAGTTGCCCCAACTGGCGCAAATCGCCTGCGCGATCGGGCAGGGAATAACGGGAGGATGACGATGCAGAACGGTTACGGTTATCGGAGGTGCTCATTAAGGTATCTTTAATCAATGTGTTAAATTTCGCCCTGGCACAAATAACAAAGCGCCTTTACCCGGTAATACTAGCCCACTGGCCAGCAAACTGACATAGGTAAAAGCGCCATATCCGTCGTCTTTCAAGCGGCAACGTCGTTAGAATCATTATGGCTAGGGCGCAGCATGCCGTGCCCCCTATCGGGTTTGGGCGAACGGGGCGCCAGGGGGCGCGGTAACCCACTGAAGGTATTATTCTTGCGCGCCCATAGCGAGGTATTGCGCGATTTTATCCACATCGACGTTGCCGCCGCTGACAATCACCCCGACTTTTTTACCGCGCAAATCCAGCAGCGAATTCATTGCCGCCGCTGCGGCCAGGCACCCGGTTGGTTCGACCACCATTTTCATCCGTTCCATAAAGAAGCGCATTTGCCGACACAACTGCGCGTCGGTGACCGTCAGAATGTCCTCTACGTACTGCTGGATGATCGGGAAGGTGAGTGTGCCCACCTGCTGGGTTTGCGCGCCATCGGCGATGGTTTTCGGCACCGGAATGCGCACCGGCTGCCCGCTGCGAAAAGCCTGCTGCACGTCGTTGCCTGCCTGCGGCTCCACGCCGTACACCCGACAGCCCGGCGACCAGTGGCGGGCTGCTATCGCACTGCCGGAAAGCAGGCCGCCGCCGCCGGTAGACACCAGCAACACGTCCAGCGGGCCGACTTCTTCTATCAGCTCTTTGGTGGCGGTGCCTTGGCCGGCCATCACCTGCGGGTAATCATAGGGGGGGACTATCGCCAGGCCATGCTCTGCGGCCAGCCGCTGGGTAATCTCTTCGCGGTTCTCGCTGTGGCGTTGGTAAATCACCACGTTGGCCCCGTAGCCGCGTGTCGCTGCCAGCTTGGTTTCCGGCGCGTCGTTCGGCATGACTATGGTGACGTTGACGCCCAGCTCCCGCGCCGCCAGCGCCATGGCCTGCGCGTGGTTGCCGGAGGAAAAGGCAATCACTCCGGCCTTGCGCTGCGCCTCGCTCAGTTGCGCGATCGCGTTGTAGGCCCCGCGGAACTTAAAAGCCCCGACGCGCTGGAAGTTCTCGCATTTGAAGAACAGTTTTGCGCCGGTGAGGTTGTCGGCCTGATGCGACGTCATGACCGGCGTACGGATGGCATGCCCGGCCAGAATTTCGGCGGCGGTAGAGATGTCGGCTGCGGTGATACAGTGGGGCGTTGAACTCATGGCGACCTCGCGCTGGTGAAAGGGGGGATTGATTACCCGGAATTTTTAACTTACTCTTTGTAAAGTTTTTGTCAAATGGTTAAGTCAATGAGCGATCTCAGGCAGGAAAATGCGCTGTTACTGCGCGAAGCGGAAAAAATTGTCCAGGCGCTGGGCATGATGTTTGCCCCCAGTTGCGAAGTGGTATTGCACGATCTGACACAACCGGACCATGCTATCGTCGCCATCGCCAATAATCTGTCGAACCGCCGCATTGGTGACGCCGCCAGTGAAATGGGGTTGGAGCGCATTGCCTCGCCGGACTTCCCGGACGTGGTGCAAAACTATGCCAATGCCTTCCCGGACGGACGCCCGGCCAAAAGCACCTCAATCGGCCTGCGTAACAGTGAAGGCGTCTATGTGGCGGCCATCTGCCTGAATCTGGATGTCTCGATCTTCAACAGCGTCACTGCCATCCTGCAGCAATTGACCGCCGTAGTGCAGAGCACACCTCAACCGGTCGCCGAGGGTGTGCGTTCGTTGTCGGACATCGCCTCAGTGATCAACAATTTTGCTGCCTCGTATGCCACCGCGCCGCGCGCACTCTCTTCCGACCAGCGTTTTCAGGTGATCCAGCTGTTGAAGCAGCAGGGCTATCTGCAACTGCGCGGGGCGGCCACCATGGCGGCGGAGGCGTTGGGCATTTCACGGGTGTCGGTTTATAACCTGTTAAAGCGGGATGCCGGGTGACGTGCTGCCGCAAGCGCGATCGACGGAATAAAAGGCGTCTGGGTGGTTCCCTAAACGAGGTATAGCCTTTATTATCCTTGATCACTTTGTTTAAGCTACGGCAACAAAACGGATTTCATGTATCAACCTGTCGCGTTATTCATTGGCCTGCGCTACATGCGCGGGCGAGCCTCAGACCGCTTCGGGCGGTTTGTCTCCTGGCTGTCCACCATCGGCATTACGCTGGGGGTCATGGCGTTGGTCACCGTTTTGTCGGTGATGAACGGTTTTGAAAAAGATCTGGAAAACAACATCCTTGGCCTGATGCCGCAGGCGTTGATCACCAGCCCGCAGGGGTCGATCAATCCCCAGCAGATCCCGGCCTCGATGGCGCAGGGGTTGCAGGGCGTCAGCCGCGTTGCGCCGTTGACTACCGGCGACGTGGTGCTGCAAAGCGCCCGCAGCGTGGCGGTCGGCGTGATGCTCGGGGTGAACCCGGACGAAGCCGATCCGCTGACGCAGTATCTGGTGAACGTCAAACAGCAACAGCTGCAGCCGGGCCAGTACAACATCATCATCGGCGAGCAGCTTGCCGGGCAACTGGGCGTCAAACGCGGCGATCAACTGCGGGTGATGGTACCGAGCGCCAGCCAGTTCACGCCGATGGGCCGTATCCCCAGCCAGCGCCTGTTTACCCTTGTCGGCACTTTCCACGCCAACAGTGAAGTGGACGGCACCCAGATGCTGGTCAATCAGCAAGACGCTTCGCGTCTGATGCGCTATCCGGCCGGTAATATCACCGGCTGGCGTCTGTTCCTGCAACAGCCGCTGACGGTCGATACCCTCAGCCAGCAAAAACTGCCGCAGGGGACGCAATGGAAAGACTGGCGTGAACGCAAGGGGGAACTGTTCCAGGCGGTACGCATGGAGAAAAACATGATGGGGTTGCTGCTCAGCCTGATCGTGGCGGTGGCGGCGTTTAACATCATTACTTCGCTCGGCCTGCTGGTGATGGAGAAGCTGGGCGAAGTCGCCATTCTGCAAACCCAGGGCCTGACGCGCCGACAGGTCATGTCGGTGTTTATGGTGCAGGGCGCCAGCGCCGGCATTATCGGTTCGCTGCTCGGCACGCTGCTGGGCGTGCTACTGGCCACCAACCTGAATAACCTGATGCCGATCCTCGGCGCATTGATTGACGGCGCGTCGCTGCCGGTGGCGGTCGATCCGCTGCAGGTGACGATTATCGCCGTGGCGGCGATGGCGGTATCCCTGTTGTCCACGCTTTACCCTTCATGGCGCGCTGCCGCCGTACAACCCGCTGAGGCTTTACGTTATGAGTAACCATCTTTTGCTGCAGTGCGAAAACCTGTGCAAGACCTATCAGGAAGGCAACCTGCATACCGACGTACTGCGTAATGTCAGCTTTGCCATGCAGCCGGGTGAGATGATGGCGATTGTCGGCAGCTCGGGTTCCGGTAAAAGCACCCTGTTGCACCTGCTGGGCGGGCTGGATTCACCGACCTCCGGCGAAGTGATCTACAAAGGCCAGTCGCTGAATACCCTGTCGTCGGCGGCCAAGGCTGAACTGCGCAACCGCCAGTTGGGCTTTATCTATCAGTTCCACCACCTGTTGCCGGACTTTACCGCGTTGGAAAACGCCGCGATGCCGCTGTTGATCGGCGGCATGAAACCGGCCCAGGCGCAGGACAAGGCGCTGGAAATGCTGACGGCGGTCGGGCTGGAAAAACGCAGCAAACACCGGCCTTCGGAGCTGTCCGGCGGCGAGCGTCAACGCGTGGCGATCGCCCGTGCGTTGGTGAATAACCCGTCACTGGTGCTGGCGGACGAACCGACCGGTAACCTCGACAAGCGCACCGCCGACAGCATCTTTGATCTGCTCGGTGAGCTGAACGTGCGTCAGGGCACCGCCTTCCTGGTGGTGACCCATGATCTGCAACTGGCCAAGCGTCTCAGCCGTCAGCTGGAAATGGCCGACGGCCACCTGCAGGCGCAACTGACCCTGATGGGAGCCGAGTAATGGCGGGTGCGTCACTTTCCTTTTTGACGGCGCTGCGCTTTAGCCGGGGCCGCAAGCGCGGCGGCATGGTGTCGCTGATTTCGGTGATCTCCACCATTGGCATTGCGCTGGGCGTGGCGGTGTTGATCGTCGGGCTGAGCGCGATGAACGGCTTCGAGCGCGAGCTGAAAAACCGTATTTTGGCGGTAGTACCGCACGGTGAGATTGAACCGGTGAAACAACCGTTCAAAGACTGGTCGTCAATCTTGCCGCGGGTGGAAAAGGTGCCGGGTATCCTGGCCGCCGCTCCCTATATCAACTTTACTGGCCTGATGGAAAACGGCGCGCAACTGCGTGCGGTTGGCGTCAAAGGGGTCGATCCGCAACAGGAAAGCCAGCTCAGCGCACTGCCGCAATACGTGCAGGGCGATGCCTGGGCCAATTTCAAAAGCGGTGAACAGCAGGTGATCCTCGGCAAGGGCGTGGCCGATGCGCTGGGCGTGAAGCAGGGCTCTTACGTCACGGTAATGATTCCCAACAGCGATCCGCAAATGAAGCTGTTGCAGCCAAAACGCATCCGTCTGCATGTGACCGGCATTCTGCAACTGAGCGGCCAACTGGACCACAGCCTGGCGATGGTGCCGCTGGCCGATGCCCAGCAGTATCTGGACATGGGCGACAGCGTGACCGGTATCGCGATTAAAGTTAACGACGTGTTTGCCGCCAACAAACTGGTGCGCGACGCGGGCGAAGTCACCAATTCCTACGTCTACATCAAGAGCTGGATCGGCACCTACGGCTACATGTACCGCGATATCCAGATGATCCGCGCCATTATGTATCTGGCGATGGTGCTGGTGATTGGCGTTGCCTGTTTCAACATTGTCTCCACGCTGGTGATGGCGGTGAAGGACAAGAGCGGCGATATCGCCGTGCTGCGCACTTTGGGCGCCAAAGACGGTTTTATCCGCGCCATATTCATCTGGTACGGCCTGCTGGCCGGGCTGGTGGGCAGCGTAAGCGGCGTGGTGGTCGGGGTGATCGCCTCGCTGCAACTGACCAATATCATCAAAGGATTGGAAAAACTGATGGGGCACTCGTTCCTGTCGGGAGATATCTACTTCATCGACTTCCTGCCTTCCGAGCTGCACTGGCTGGACGTGGTGATTGTATTGGCGACCGCATTGGTGCTCAGCCTGTTGGCCAGTTGGTATCCGGCCAGGCGCGCCAGCCGTATCGATCCGGCGCGCGTGTTGAGCGGACAATAACGAGAATCAGGGGTGGCGGAAACGCCGCCCCCTTTTTTTAGCCTGAGGGTGGGTTATGTACTACGGTTTCGATATGGGTGGCACCAAAATTGAGCTGGGCGTGTTTGATGCGGATCTGAATCGCATCTGGCAAAAACGGGTGCCGACGCCGCGTGACGATTACCGGCAATTGCTGACCACGCTGCGTGACCTGACCCTTGAGGCGGATGAGTTCTGCGGCCAGCGGGGCAAAGTGGGTATCGGCATTCCGGGGTTGCCCAATGATGACGGGACGTTGTTCACCTCCAATGTACCGGCGGCGATGGGGCAGCCGCTGCCGCGCGATTTGGCGGCGCTGATTGGTCGCGACGTGCGCGTCGACAACGACGCCAACTGTTTTGCGCTGTCGGAAGCCTGGGACGAAGAGTTCCGTCGTTATCCGACCGTGCTGGGCATTATTCTGGGCACCGGGGTGGGGGGCGGGCTGATCGTGGAGGGCAAAGTGGTGTCCGGGCGCAATTACATCGCCGGCGAATTTGGCCACTTCCGCCTGCCGGTAGATGCGCTCGAGGTACTGGGGCGTGATATACCTCGCGTTGCCTGCGGTTGCGGTCATCAGGGTTGCATCGAAAAGTACATATCGGGCCGCGGTTTTGAGTGGATGTACGCTCACTTTTATCAGCAGCACTTGCCTGCGCAGCAGATCATTGCGCATTATCAGGCAGGCGAGCTGCAGGCGGTGGCTCACGTTGAGCGTTTTATGGACGTCCTGGCAATATGCCTGGGGAATCTGCTGACCATTATCGATCCGCATCTGGTGGTGATCGGCGGCGGGTTATCGAATTTTGAAGCGATCTACCAGGCGTTGCCACAGCGATTGCCGGCGCACTTGCTGCGCGTGGCCAAGCTGCCGCGGATCGAGAAAGCACGCTATGGCGATGCCGGCGGCGTGCGCGGGGCGGCGTTCCTCAATTTGGAAAACAGGGAAAGGTAAGGAGAGAGTTAATGCACACTCGCCATCGGTTGTGTCAGTTTCGTAAGAGCAAGCATGTGCTGCATCAGCGCTTTCGTTCACGTATTTTCCATCGCGACACCATGGCGGCGGCCGAGCTGAAAAAGCCGTTTGTGGTGGTGTTGACCGGGGCCGGGATTTCAGCGGAATCGGGCATCCGCACCTTCCGCGCTGCGGATGGGCTGTGGGAAGAACACCAGGTGGAGGATGTCGCTACGCCGGAAGGCTATAAGCGCGATCCGCAACTGGTGCAGGCGTTTTACAATGCGCGCCGCCAACAGTTGCAAACGCCGGAAATCGCGCCTAATGCCGCGCACCGCGCGCTGGCGGATTTGGAAGCCTGGCTGGGGGATAACTTCCTGCTGGTGACGCAGAATATCGATAACCTGCATGAACGCGCCGGCAGCAAACGGGTGCTGCATATGCACGGCGAATTGCTGAAAGTGCGTTGCACCAGTTCCGGGCAAGTATTTGATTGGCCGGAAGATCTCAGCGTGGACGATCGTTGCCATTGCTGCCAGTTCCCGGCCCCGCTGCGCCCGCACGTGGTGTGGTTCGGCGAAATGCCGCTGGGCATGGACGAAATCTATCAGGCGCTGGCCAAGGCCGACTTCTTTGTCGCTATCGGCACCTCGGGCCATGTTTATCCGGCGGCCGGTTTTGTGCACGAGGCCCGGCTGGGCGGGGCGCATACCATGGAACTGAATCTGGAACCCAGCCAGGTGGAAAGCCAGTTCGATGAAAAACACTATGGCCAGGCCAGTGAAGTGGTGCCGCGCTTTGTGCACAAATTCCTGGTAGGAAAAGTCGAACGGGCCGATCGGCCCTAATCTGCAGTTCAGAGCGTAGCCCGCTGCGCTCTGCTCTTGCCTGCCGAGCGGCCGTTATTTTTACTGAATGGGCAGGGGGCGCGGTGAATTTCAAACAGGTATTCAGCCAGGCGGATCTGAGCAAAACGGATCTCACCATCCTCAACGCTATTTTCGACAACCCGGACGCTTGCATCGATGACGGCATCCGGGCGGTTTCCGTCCGCTGCCACAGCTCGCCCTCGACGCTGGTGCGGCTGGCAAAGAAACTCGGTTTTCGCGGTTATCTGGAACTGGTGTATTTCATCAAGTTCAACCTGGTGATGGCGCCGGCGTCGCAGGGGGAATCGCAACAGGTCGCACCGGCCGATGAAAAGCAGCAGGCGCAATTTCTCGATATGCTCGACAGCGGCAAGATCCTGATCCACGGCAGCGGCTTCTCGCAGTTGGTGGCGCAGTATATGTACAACAAATTCATGACGCTGGGCATCGATAGCTATCTGTCGCTGTGGCCGGATTTCGAGATCCTCGATCAGAAGATGCGTTTCCGTTTTGACATGGTGATTGTGATTTCAAAGTCAGGCAACAGCAATTCGGCACTGAGCTGGAGTGAGGCGGTAAAGCGTAACAACATCCGGCTGGCGGCGTTTTGCGGCGACGGCGACAGCCCGCTGGCGCGGCAGGCAGACATGACCTTTCTTTATGAAGACCGGCAGAAGTACGACCACGATATTTACTACCCCAATCCGTTTTTCGGCCATTGCCTGCTGGGGTTTGAGAACCTGGTCAAGGCCTGGTTTGAACGGCGCATCCCCTGAGGGCATGCGCCGCGTCGCTTAACGCCAGTGCTCGGCATACGGGTGATGGGCCTGAAGATATTCCTCGACCAGGGTTTTCGCCAGCGAATAGGAATTCACCAGCGGGTGCACCATCAGCGCTTTGATGGCCTTTTGGCGATTGCCCTCCAGGATGGCCGCGACCGCCAGGCGTTCGTATTCTTTGACCTGCGCGATCAGGTTCTTCTGGGTATCGGGGATATCGCGCATTTTCACCGGGTGAATGCCCGCGTTGCTCAGTTCGCAGCTGATTTCGATCACGTCCTCCGGGTGCAGGAAATCGAGCGTGTCATTGTTTTGCATCGACACCACCACGCGTTTTTGCTGACCGTTATTCACCGCTTCCAGAATGTCTATCGCCACTCCGGCGTAACCGCCGCTGTCTGGCTGTTCGATAAACTGTTGCAGCGTCAGCATCGCACGTTCTTTCACTTTGCCCTGGCTCGATTCGCGCTGCATATAAGAGTTTTCACGCGTCAGATAGTGGCTGAAATACACGCTGAAGGCCTGATCCAATTGGTGGGGGATGTCCAGTTCGGCAAGGTCCGCCAGCATTTGCCGGTTAATCTGCGCAATCTGTTCGCCACGGGTTTCCCCGGCACCGACGATGGCGGCGATCGCCTGTTCGCGGTAGTAGTAATAATACAGGTACTCGTTGAGCATCAGGTTGTCGGACAGCGCCACCAGCTCCGGCGAGAAATATTTCATGCAGGTATCGCGGTACAGGCGCGGGTCGGCCAGCAATTGCCCTGTGACGTCCTGGCCGTTGACCCGCACGTTGCGAAACCACGACAGGTGGTTCAGCCCAAAACAGTCGACGCTCAACTCGGCCTCGCGGCAACCCAGCAGCGCTGCCAGTTCACGGATAAATTCGCTGGGCGCGTCGCAAATGCCGTACACCTTGAGCTTGAAACCGGATTTGATGATCGCCTCGGTCACCATGCCGGAAGGATTGGTGAAGTTGAACAGCACCGCGTCCGGCGATGCCACCTGTTCGATCAGGCGGCAGTAATCGATGATGGCTGGAATGGAACGCATCGCCATGGCGAAACCGCCCGCGCCGGTGGTTTCCTGCCCCAACACCTGATGGTTGAGCGCGATGCGCTCGTCATGAATGCGGCCTTCCTCGCCGCCGATGCGCAACGTGGTGATGATGTAATCGGCACCGCTCAGTGCCTGGCGGGCATCGCTGCTCAGGCTGAAGGCGATGTCGCTGCGGATGCGCTCGAACACTCCCTGTGCGATAGCGCCGTAAACGGCGAGTTTTTGCCGGTCGGTATCCATAAACACCACTTCGGTCACGCCAATGCGGTGCGCGTTATAGGCGATGGATTTGGCCAGGAACGGCGAACGTACGCCGCCGCCGCCCAGAACGGTTAATTTCATGACATGTCTCCCTATGAATAAAACGTTATAATGCCGCTAAATATTTTTCGACCTGATTCTTTACCTTGCCGACGGTGACGCCATAGATCACCTGGACTTCACTTCTATTTTTCACCACGCCTTTGGCACCGGTGCTTTTTAATGCGGGCTCGTCAATAAGCTGCATGTCCTTTAATTCTACCCGCAGCCGGGTAAAGCAGTTGTCGACGGAAATAATATTGCTCTTGCCGCCGAGGGCGCGAATAATAATGCCGCTTAATTCGTTCGGCAGGTTTTTGCTATTTTGGTAGTCCTGTTTGGAATAGAGTTTGACCTCATCGTCATCCTCACGCCCCGGGGTTTTTAAGTTGAGTTTCAGCACCAGGGTTTTGAACACCAGGTAATACACGGCGAACTGCACCAGACCAATCACCACATACAGTGGCCAGCGTGTGAGAGTGACCGGCAGCGGCAGGTTATACACCAAAAACTCGATCAGGCCGCTGGCGCCCCACGGGCGTACTTCGAACAGATTGCACGCCACCTGCGACAGCGCGGTCAGCACCGCGTGGATCACCCACAGCAGCGGTGAAATGAACAGAAAGGTGAACTCTATCGGTTCGGTAATGCCTACCAGAATAGAGGTGGTGATGGCCGGGATCAGTATGGCTTTGGCCAGCATTTTCTTCTCGGGCCGGGCGGTGCGGTAGAAGGCCAGCGCCGCGCCGGACAGACCGAAGATGGTCACCATGCCCTGTTGCGAAAAGCGCAACGCTTCGTTCATCAGCGGAGAGATGCCGGGGTCGCGCATATAGGCGAGGAAAATCGCCTGTGAACCGGACACCGTGTGGCCGTCCTGGACTATCGAACCCCCGATGCTGGTGAGCTGAAACGGCGACCAGATAAAGTGATGCAGCCCGGTGGGGATCAGGAATTTCTCGAAGAAACCGTAGACGAACACGCCGAGCGAATCGGAACTTTTCATAAAGCCGGTCAGGGCGATCAGGCCGTGTGAAATGGCCGGCCACAGGTAGCTGAAGCCGACGGCGTAGAGCATAATCACCGGCGTCATGGCGATCAGCACCAGTTTGGAACCGCCGTAGACCGAGAACACGCCGTTTAGCTCTACGTTGCACAGTTTGTTGTGCACCCAGGCGATGGTGATGCCGAGGATCAAGCCGAGGAAAATGCCCATATCCACCACGGTAAAGCCCAGTAGCTCGGTTTGTCCGGTGCCGTAATATTCCCCGTTAATTTTCTGCGCGACGTGGCCGCTCAACTGCAAATAAGATGCGTTGGCACCGAGGAACATAATAAAGCACATCACGGCAACCAGCGCCGCTTCGCTTTTTTTATCCTTTGCCAGGCCGTAGGTGATGCCAATACAAAAAATGAGCCCGAGGTTGCCAAACAACGGCCAAAAGGTATCCCCGATCATTTTGCCAATATGAAATACGCCGGAGTTTTCATTCACCAGCGTGGCGTTGGTAAGAATAGAACTTAATGCCAGGATCAAGCCAATCACCGGCAGAAAAAATATCGGCCCCATCATGGCTTTTGAGAAAGTCTGCAGCTTGCTTAAGATATTATCAATAATACCTTTCATGGCAGTTCCTTTTTTATATTTTAGTGGATAACGACGTTGCTGATAAAACTCCCCGGTGTGGCGAAAATAAAAGCATAAGAACGTGGTAATCTTTGCCTTGAATTAGTTATAGGTGGAATAATTTGGCGTTGCAATCGGTTGCCCGAAAAAGGTACCTGTGGTCAGCGGCTGACAACAGGTACCCGGCGTGAAGGGGATCACATCAGGGCGCCGGTGGCCTCCAGGCTGGAGACCGCCGGTGAGATTGCACACATCTCGGGAATTAATGATTTCCGTTAATTCTGGTTAAAAATGACCTGTCTCAATATTTGATCCGGATCGGTTCCGCATAATGAAATGCGATATTCTGAGGACGGATGCCATGAATAAACTACTTGATCGCTTTTTTAACTACGTCTCTTTCGACACGCAATCTAAAGCGAACGTCAAACATGTGCCGAGTACCGACGGGCAACTGAAGCTGGCGCGTGCGTTGCAACAGGAAATGATTGAACTGGGGTTTGAACGGGTGTCGCTCAGCGAGCACGGCTGTGTGATGGGGACTTTACCAGGCAACGTTGCCTGGCCGGTGCCGGCCATTGGATTTATTTCTCATCTGGATACTTCACCGGACTTCACCGGTAAGCACGTTAATCCGCAGATTGTCGAAAATTACCGCGGCGGCGATATTGCCCTGGGCATCGGCGATGAAGTGCTGTCGCCGGTGATGTTCCCGATCCTGCACCAAATGCTGGGGCAGACGCTGATCACCGCGGAGGGCAAAACGCTGCTCGGCGCCGATGACAAAGCGGGCATTGCCGAAATACTGACCGCCATGGTGCGCTTGCAACAGAGCAACATTCCGCACGGCGATATACGCGTGGCCTTTACCCCGGACGAAGAGGTGGGTAAAGGGGCACAGCTGTTTGACGTAGAAGAGTTCAACGCCGAGTGGGCTTATACCGTCGACGGTGGCGGCGTCGGGGAGCTGGAATGCGAAAATTTCAATGCGGCCTCGGTGACCATTAAAATTGTCGGCAACAACGTTCATCCCGGCAGCGCCAAAGGAGTTATGGTTAACGCGTTGTCGCTGGCGACCCGGATTCAGCAGACGTTACCGGCGGATGAAACCCCGGAAACCACCGCTGGCTATCAGGGGTTCTACCACCTCAGCAGCATCAAGGGGAGCGTTGAACGTGCCGAAATGCACTATATCCTGCGTGATTTCGAGCGCGAAGGTTTTGAAGCGCGCAAACGTCGGATGATTGAAGTGGCGCGCCAGGTGGGCAAAGGCCTGCCGCGCGATTGCTACATCGAAGTGACGATCGAAGACAGTTATTACAACATGCGCGAGCATGTGGCTGAGCATCCGCATGTGATCGCGTTGGCGCAGCAGGCGATGCGTGATTGTGACATCGAACCGATAATGAAACCGATTCGCGGCGGCACCGACGGGGCGCAGTTGTCGTTTCGTGGCCTGCCATGCCCGAACTTGTTTACCGGCGGCTATAACTTTCACGGCAAGCACGAGTTCATCTCTCTTGAGGGCATGGAGCAGGCGGTAGCGGTCATCATGCGTATCGCGGCGCTGACGGCCGAGCGCGCCAGAGAGCGTTGATTGTCGTTGTCATCATTGCTTGCCGCAACAACGATTTGCTCCTAGTGTTTGTGAACATCTTTCAGCGCAAGGACCTGCATTATGAGCACCGAACACCGTATCGACAGCCAAAGCCTTGAACAATTTGTACAGGCCATTTGGCGCCATGCCGGCAGCATGGATCGGGAGGCCACGCTGGTGGCGGAGCATTTGGTGCAGGCCAATCTGGCCGGGCATGATTCGCATGGCGTCGGCATGATCCCAAGCTATATGGCGTCGCTGGCGGAAGGGCAGTTGCAGCTTAACGTTCATGCCCAGGTGGTGCGTGATGCCGGCGCGGTGCTGACGATTGACGGTGGCCAGGGATTCGGCCAGGTGGTGGCCAGTGAAGCGATGGACAAGGGGATCGAGCGCGCCCGTCAGTTGGGGTTGGCGGCGGTGGCTTTACATAACTCTCACCATATCGGCCGCATCGGCCACTGGGCCGAGCAGTGCGCGCGCGCCGGTTTTATCTCCATTCATTTCGTCAACGTGGTGGGTGATCCTATGGTGGCACCGTTCGGCGGCAGCGATCGCCGCTTTGGCACCAACCCGTTTTGCGTGATTTTCCCGCGTGAGGGTAAAAAACCGCTACTGCTGGACTTCGCCACCAGCGGCATCGCCTACGGCAAAACGCGCGTAGCCTACAACAAAGGCCTGAGCGTGGCACCGGGCTACCTGATTGATCAACAAGGCCGGCCGACCACGGAACCCAGTGTGATGCACGAACAACCTTTCGGATCGCTGCTGCCGTTCGGCGCCCATAAAGGCTATGCGTTGGCTACCCTGTGCGAAATTCTTGGTGGTGCGCTCTCCGGCGGTCGCACGACTCATGACGCCACGCTGAAATCCGACAGCAGCGCCATTTTCAACTGCATGACCACCATCATCCTCAACCCGGAAGCCTTTGAAGCGCCCGAGATGCAGACCGAGGCCGAGGCCTTTATCGACTGGGTCAAGGCTTCGCCGCCAAGCGACGGCAAGCCGATTGAGGTACCGGGCGAATGGGAAGACGCAAACCGTGAGGCGCGGTTGCAGCGGGGGATCCCGATAGACGACAACACCTGGCGGCAGATTTGTGCGGCAGCGAAACAGGTCGACATGCCGGAAAACGAGCTGGACGGCTACCGGGCGCAGGCGTTGCCGGTATAAAAATGGCCCGCGACCGTGCACAGGCGGGCAGAGGAAGGGATGACGCTCAAGATTCGTAAGCTATTTTGTAGCTCTTGCCTGTCCGCTCGATACGTGCAAAGCCGAGCTCCCCCAGGTGCATGCCGGCGATAAGCGTTTTGTCCGAGCTGACGGCATCCAACAGCTTTGATCGTGTGTCGGCGGAAACCAGCGGATCCTGGTCAAATGCAATGGATACGTCGGGACGAGCAATCTGGATATGGGGGAAATGAACGATATCCCCCCAAATCAACAGACTGCTGCTATCGGATTCGAGCCGATAACCGGAATGCCCTGCGGTATGCCCCAGAAGGGGGATCGCACTGATGCCAGGGAGAACTTCATTATCCGTAAATGTGTGAATCCTCTCCCGATATTTATCGAACACTTTCCGTGCAAACAGAAAATTTCCGCGAGCACGCTCACTCGCCCGGCTGAGGTTGCTGTCGTCCTCCCAGAAAGAGACCTCATGCTGGTGGACCACTAACGCTGCATCGGAAAAGGCGGCTTCCCCTGACGGATCCACCAGCCCCCCGACATGGTCGGGATGCGCATGAGTCAGAAGGATCGTGTCAATGTCGCAGGGTTGTACGCCGGCAAGTGCAAGATTCGCTTTCAGCTTGCCGCCCCATTGCTTAAATCCCCCAGCCCCCGCGTCAATCAAGATCGTGCGGCCACGGCCCCGAACCAAGTAACAATTGATATGTAGAGAAGAGGGATCCTTCACACCTGCGTCTTGTTGCAATTTTGACGCATCCCTTAGATCGATATTGGAGAGCGAATCGAGACCCGTGGAAAGGTAACCGTCACTGATGGCCGTGATCGAAAATGCCCCAATCTGCCGGCTTGGAAATGTCATGTTATTCATCACCGTATTCCTCACTAATACTGCCTTTCGTCAGTTGATTCGTCATTGGCACATAGCGGTGGACGCCCTTCGGAAGCGGTTCCAAGCCCAGGTCAATGGCGCGCTCCAGCTTCGCCAACCACCGAACTTCAGGGAATCGCTCCAGGGCGACAGCCTGCATCCGATAAGGCGTGAGGCCCATTTCGACGAGCGGCTCTGGGCCGACTGCACTCGTCACCAGATGTTCGTGTTCACCGAGGGTCGGGGCACGATCAAGCTCACCATAAAGATTGCGGTGCCAGTCGGTGATGTGCTGTTGCCAGCGCGCGAAATTGCCGCCGCCTTTCTGACGATACTCATCTCCCTGGAGCACATCGAGACTGTCGATCGAATGAAGGGCGAGGTAGGCAGGGCAACCGGCGCTCAACGCCTTGAAACGCTGCGAGGTATGGAACCCGCTCACCGAAATGAGCGCGGGCAGTTTTTCCTGGCTATAAAACTTATTCCACTCTGCTTCACTGGCGGGATCGGCAAAGCTGCATTCGACTGTATAAATCATTAGATCCCTCTCGACCGGAGGCCTTATTGACGTTAAATCATGGTATGGCGCTAAAGGCAGCGAATAAATCGATTTTTCGGTATGCTTCAGTGACAGAAAATCAAGGTGGGCCAGCCACTGGGGCCCCAATCAGGAACGCTTATGCGCCGGAAGATCCCTAGCAATACTTCATTGATGGCATTCGAGGCTGCTGCTCGTCATGGCAGCTTCGCTCGCGCGGCGAACGAACTGTCTCTAACCGAAGGCGCTATCAGCCGTCAGATTGGTCGCCTGGAAGCCTTCCTGGGTGTCACGCTGTTCGAGCGAATCGGAAATCGCGTCCGGCTCCTGCCGAACGGGGCACGCTATGCGACCCAAATCCGTGAGTTGCTCGACCGCCTGGATCGAGACAGCCAGTACCTGACAGGACAGCCGAGCGATGGCGCAAGCCTGGACATTGCTGTCATCCCGACTTTCGCGATGCGATGGCTCATTCCTCGCTTGTCACGCTTTCGGCAGCAGCATCCGCACATCACTGTGCATCTCTCCGAACGCATGGAACCCTTTGTCCTGGCCGGGAGCGGATTCGATGCTGCAATCCATTTCGAGCACCCGGCCTGGACGGGAATGCGGACTCACCCTCTGTTGGATGAGGTGCTGGTGCCGGTTTGTCATCCTGACATTCTGACAGGAGGCGAGGGGACAAGCGCACTGGATAACCTGCCGCGTCTGCACCGTCGACAGAACCCCGAGGCTTGGCAACGCTACTCTCAGGAGACGGGGATCCCTTTGACTCATCCTGCGATGGGGGCACGCTACGATCTTCATGCCATGTTGATCGAAGCGGCATTGGCCGGCCTTGGTGTTGCGCTGGTGCCGCGCCTCTATGTTGATACCGACCTTGCGCGCGGAAGGCTGGTCGCGCCGTGGCCCGAGGGGAAAACGATCGCCAAAACCTTCTGTCTCGTTCTCCCTGAATCGATCGGATTAAGCAGCGAGCCCATACAAGCGTTTGCTCAATGGATACTGGACGAAGCCAAGAAAGGGACGAGGGTTGAGTCGTAGGAAATGTTTCTCCTCTCTTTATTAGCTTATTAGCTCGAATTCAGGAAAACACCGGCATAGGTTTATGCTATTAATCTTTTGATAAGCATTGTGTATTTCCCCTCGACGTAGTTCGGTGTTGGAGGCGTGATGAAAAAAAAGCCACCTGCCGAAGCGGGTGGCTCTATCCGACAATTATCGGGTTCAGTCGTTGAAGTACCAGTAACCGCTGTTGATCAGCGCGGTGAGTGTGGCCAGGAACGACGGATCGTCGATGGCGTCGCCCAGCATGGCGGCGTTAACGCTGAAGTGCTGACACAGCGCATCGGCGGCTTGCAGATGTTCGGTATCAATCAGCTCGCCATTCACAAAGCACCGGTCGCCAACGCGCAGCACGCGCAGGCCACCCAGGCGTTGCAAGGGTTCACCCTGTTGCAGCAGCTCGTAGATTTCTCCGGCCTGATACGGCGGCTCCGGCGGCGCTGCGTCCAGCTCGTGGCGAGTCTGAGAAATAAACTCACCGAACCAGTGCTGGAAGTGTTCCGGTTGCTGAACCAGATCCAACATCATTTGACGCAGAGCGTCGACTTCCTGCGGCAAGATCTGCGCCGGTTGGTCGCGCAACTGAATGTCCGGATCGCTGTAACGTTGGCTGCCCAGTTCGCGTGCCAGCACGTAATCGGCAAAGCCGCTGATCAACTCGCGGCCGTTCGGTGCGCGGAAGCCCACCGAGTAATTCAGCGCATTTTCCAGCGCGTAGCCTTCATGCGGGAAGCCCGGCGGGATATACAGAATGTCGCCCGGCTCCATTTCTTCGTCGATAATGGCGTCGAAAGGCTCAACCTGCAGCAGATCCGGATGCGGGCAGTGCTGCTTCATCGGCACCTTCTCGCCTACGCGCCAGCGGCGTCGGCCGGTGCCCTGAATGATAAAAACGTCGTACTGATCGAGGTGCGGGCCAACGCCGCCGCCCGGGACCGAGAACGAAATCATCAGGTCGTCCATCCGCCAGTCCGGCAGTTGGCGGAACGGACGCATCAGCGCGCTGGAAGGCTCATGCCAGTGGTCCACCGCCTGTACCAGCAGCGACCAGTTGTTCTCGCTCAGGTGGTCAAAGCTCTCGAAGGGACCGTGCGCAACCTGCCAGCGGCCGTCCTGGTGGCTGACCAGACGGCTGTCCACTTCGTTTTCCATCGCCAACCCGGCCAGCTCATCCGGGGAGATTGGATCGATAAAGTTTTTGAAGCCGCGCTTCAGAATTACCGGACGCTTTTGCCAGTAACGTTGCAAAAAGTCGTTCCAGTCCAGATCTAATTGATAATCCATGTTCTATTCCAGCAGAAAGGAGTGAGCCTGAGTGCGATTATAACGGAAGTTTGGCCCCGAGGATCGGGGCCGGAACGACAGAATTTATTCGTGATGATGGGAATCGTGCTGACGGGCGAAGGTGACCTGCATGCGCGCGCCGCCAAGCGGGCTGTCGCTGATGGTGATGGTGCCATCATACTGCTCGATAATCTCCGTCGCGACGGATAACCCTAACCCCTGGCCGGGGCGCAGGGTGTCTACGCGCTGACCACGTTGGAAGATCAATTCGCGTTTGCTTTCCGGGATGCCCGGCCCGTCGTCGTCGATCACGATGGTGAGGTTTTTATCGGAGTGGAGTGAGGTAATTTCAACGAACTCCAGGCAGTATTTGCAGGCGTTTTCCAACACGTTGCCCATCACTTCCATAAAGTCGTTCTTTTCGCCCATAAAGGTCACTTCCGGCGAAATATCCAGCGTGATCACCACGCCTTTACGCTGATACACCTTGTTGAGCGCTACGGTGAGGCTGTCCAACAGCGCGGGCACGGAGTGGATCTCACGGGTCAGCACCGTTTGCCCCGAACTGATGCTGGCGCGATGCAGGTAGTAGCCAATCTGCTGCGAAATGCGGCTGATTTGGTCCAGCATGATCGGTTCGACCTCTTCGATAGTGGTCTGCTTGCCGGTGCGCAACGACCGCAGCGTGGTTTGCAGCACCGCCAGCGGCGTTTTCAGGCTGTGGGTCAGGTCGGACAGTGTGGTGCGGTACTTGGTGTAACGCTGGCGCTCATTGCGCAGCAAAATATTCAGATTGCGCACCAGCCCGCGCAGCTCGCTGGGGGGATTTTCGTCGAGCTGCTCGCGTTCACCGTTCTCCAGCTCGCCCACCTGATTCACCAGCGCCTTGATCGGGCGCAGGCTCCAGTAAGCCGCCAGCCACAACAGCGGCACCACCAGCAGCAGGTTGGCCAGCAGCACATAGCTGAACCATTCCCAGACCACGTCCGAACGCTGCAGCTCCTGCGGAATGGTGTCGACCACCACTATGGTCAGCGCGGGCAGCCGCGAGGTTGCCGCGTAGGTGTTGACCGCCACTGAGTGGGTCAGCGCGTTTTGGTCGTTGTCGTCATAGTTTTTCAGCTGATCCTGGGCTTTGGGGTTGTTGCCCAGCACTTCGCTACTGATGCGGGTATCGGTATCGATTTCGTAGAAGTCGGATTTCTCCAGCCACTCTTTGTTGATGCGCTTTTCCAGCTCCGGCAGCTTGCGCTGGCTCCACAGCAGATTGCCCTTGTCGTCGTAAATAAACACCAGGGTAGGGAAGTTGAGATCGATATCGGGAGGAATGGCGATGGTGAGCTTGTTGTCTTTCCACTGAGCCAGGCTGAAGAACAGGTTGCTTTCACCCCGCAGCAGGCGGAAGGCGGTCTTGTCGAAGCTGACGATATAACCGACTACCGCAACCAGGCCGTAAGACAGCGACAGCGCCAGGATCACCCCGGCGGTCGCCATCAAAAAGCGTGCGCGCAGTGAAAAAGGTTTTTTATCTTTGTTGAACATCATGTTCACTTCGCATCAAAACGATAGCCCTGGCCACGAACCGTGGTGATCACTTCCTGCGGGTATTCAGCCTGCAATTTTTTGCGCAGGCGGCCCATCAATACGTCGATAGTGTGGCTCTCGCGCAGTTCTGCATCCGGATACAGCTGCAGCATCAGCGAGTCTTTACTGACTACTTTGCCGGCGTTACGGATCAAGGTTTCGATGATGGTGTATTCAAATGCGGTCAGTTTGATTTGCTGTTCGCCAACGCTCAACTCGCGGCGCGACAGATCGATCTGGAACGGCGGCAAGACGATCACCTGGGATGCCAGGCCGCTGTTGCGGCGCATCAACGCCTGCATGCGGGCGATCACTTCCTCTAGGTGGAACGGTTTGGTGACATAGTCGTCGGCACCGGCTTCCAGCACCGCCACTTTGTCCTGCCAGCTTTCGCGCGCGGTCAGCACCAAAATGGGCAGCTTCATCTGGTGAGCACGCCAGCGGCGGATCAGGCTCAGGCCATCTTCGCCCGGCAGGCCGAGATCGACAATTGCGATGTCCGGCGCATGTTCCTGCAGGAAATAGTCGGCTTCCTTGGCATCTTCCGCAGCATCGACCTGATGGCCCATCTCGCGCATCTGTACGGAAAGGTGGTGGCGCAGCAAACCGTTATCTTCAACAACCAATACTCGCATGGCGGACTCCTGTGACTATGCGGGTGAACATCCTGTCACCCCGCTATAAAGGTAACACGCTCTTCAGCGTGTGAGGGATAGCGTGCGGCTACCTTACCCATTGATCGTGAATGTTGACGTTATGGTAGGTAGAACCCGCTGTTACCGCAAGAGACGCAGAGCGTTGGCGGGAAATAAGCGCTATCGATTTTATGTTCGCCGTCATTATCGGCAACGGCTAATAAACGCCGGATAAACAATGGCGGAGCAAAGTTAAACCAAACTTAAACCGTCGGGTGTTGAAGGATTGGCCTAAGGCGCAGGTTACTGCGGGATGAAAAGTGACGGGCGCATAGGCTGCGCCCGGGGGAATTACTGCTGAGTGGGTTTAACTGCGCTGTTTTTACGGATCTCCCGAACCTGTTCTGCGGTCACCGCCGGGGCTTGGTTGCCCCAACTGCTACGCACAAAACTGGCAACCTGGGCGACTTGTTCGTCGCTCAGCCGCCAGCCGAAGTCCGGCATGGTCAGCCCGGTGGGGGCGCTGACGGTCATCGGCGTACGGGAGCCGTTGATAATAATGCTGATCAGCGAAGAAGGATCCTCGTCTAACAGCGCCGGGTTGTGCGCCAACTGCGGGAAGGTATCGCGATAACCCAGGCCATCGCTGCGGTGGCAGGCGGCACAGTTATCCAGATAAGTTTGTGCGCCGGGCCGGCTGAGCTCGCCGCTAAACAGCGATTTCGCCGTTTTGGCGTCGGCCTGCGGCGACTTTTGCCGGCTGTCACCCGGCAGTGATTGCAGGTAGCCGGCGATCGCCTGCAAATCGGCGTCGCTCAGGTGCTGGGTGCTGTCCTGCACGACGTCTACCATTGAGCCAAAAGCGGCAAACCGTGGGTTGTGGCCAGTTTTCAGGAAGCGGGTGATATCTTCCGTTCGCCAATTGCCCAGCCCGTCGACCGGGTCTGCGCGGAGATTGGCGGCGTGCCAGCCCTCCAGCGTGCCCCCGCTCAGATAGGCGCTGTCATTCTGGGTGAGCGCCTTCTCCTGGAAGCCGATGCCACGCGGCGTGTGGCAGGTGCCGCAGTGCCCCAGGCCCTGAACCAGATAGGCGCCGCGGTTCCATTCTGCGCTCTGCTTGGCATCCGGCCGGTAGCTGCCGTCCTCGCGAAACGCCAGATTCCATAGCGCCAGCGGCCAGCGCATATTCAGCGGCCAGGGAATATCACTGTCCTTATTTTTCTGTGCTACCGGCTTGACCTGATGGGTGAAGTACAGATACAGATCACGCACATCCTCGTCGCTGATTTTGGCAAATGACGGGTAGGGCATGGCCGGATACAGCCGGGTGCCATCGCGTGCCACGCCTTTGCGCAATGCGTCGCTGAACTCTTGCAGGCTGTATTCGCCGATGCCGGTCTGTTTGTCCGGCGTGATATTGGTGGAGTAAATGGCGCCGATCGGGGTGGTCATTTTCAGACCGCCGGCAAAGGGAACGCCGCCGGGGGCGGTATGGCAGGCGGCGCAGTCGCCCGCACGCGCCAGATATTCTCCGTGCTGGATCCTTTGCGCATCGTCGGCTGCCTGTGCCACACCGGCGCTCAGCATCAGCAGCGCTAACAGCGAGGGGGTAAATCCTTTCATATAAGCTCCTTATGATGCCGTCAGGCCTGAACCAGCGGGCCGGGGTTCTTCAGATACTGATTACGGATCGCCTCGGCCGAATGGTAGGCCAACGCGCCGACGATGCCGGTAGGGTTGTAGGCCAGGTTCTGCGGGAAGGCACAGGCGCCGGTGACAAATACGTTTGGCACATCCCAACACTGCAGATACTTATTCACCACGCTGGTGGCTGGGCTATCGCCGATAATGGCGCCGCCGGTCGTGTGCGTTGACTGGTAGGGCCGCACATCGTAATGGTCACCGGTTTTCTTCACCGAAACCGCCATCTGTTTGGGTTTCATGGCGTTGGCGATATCCACCATTTTGCCGGTGATGTGCTGCGTCATTTTGATCTCATTTTGCTTCCAGTCGAAGGTCATGCGCAGCAGCGGCAGGCCGTAAGCGTCCTTGTAGGTCGGATCCAGATCCAGATAGCAATCGCGGTACGGCATCACCGAGCCTTCGGAGCCGATGCTCATCGAGTGCGGGTAGTTATCCTTGATGCCCTGTTTCCAGCCGCTGCCCCAACCGGGAGTGCCTGGCGGTAGCATCATTTGCTGAATCGGCCGCCCGCCGGTACGGGTAGCGGAGATATAGGCGCCGCCGATAAAGCCCAAATCGGCATGATCGAAGTTTTCGCCGTTCAGATCGTCGATCACCGTGCCGGCCGCGCCTGCGCCGATAAACGGATTGAAATGGGTATCCTGGTCGTAAAACAGCGAAATGCCGCTGTTCATCTGGTAGGCATAGTTCTTGCCGACCACGCCTTCGCCGGTCACCGGATCGTAAGGTTTGCCGATACCCGAGAGCAGCAGCAGGCGGACGTTATGCAACTGGAAAGCGCTGAGGATCACCAGATCGGCCGGTTGCTCGATCTCTTGCCCCTGCGCGTTGATATAGGTGACACCGGTGGCTTTCTTGCCGCTGCTGTCCAGATTCACTTTGATCACCTGCGCCTGGGTGCGCAGCTCAAAGTTATTACGTTTGGTCAGCACCGGCAGGATGGTGCTCTGCGGCGACGCCTTGGAGTACATAAAACAGCCGAAGCGCTCGCAGTAGCCGCAGAAATTGCAGGGGCCGAGCTGGACGCCGTAAGTATTGGTGTAGGGTTTGGAGCAGTTGGCTGCGGGAATGGCAAACGGGTGATAGCCCAGGGATTCGGCCGCCTGACCAAACAGCGAACCGGAGTAGAGCTGCTTGAGTGCCGGGGTCGGGTATTCACTGCTGCGTGGCCCTTCGAACGGATTGCCGCCTTTGATGATGTTGCCTTGCAGGTTACCGGCCTTACCGGCGGTGCCGCAGACTTTTTCGAATTTGTCGAAGTAAGGTTCCAACTCCTGATAGCTGAGCGGATAATCCTGCAACGTCATGCCTTCCGGGATCCATTTAGCACCGTATTTTTCCGTGAGGGTGGTGTGCAGCTTCAGATCGGAAGGCAGTGCACGCCAGTGCATGCCGTTCCAGTGAACGCCGGCGCCGCCAACGCCGTTGCCCGGCAGAAATGAACCGAGCTGGCGATAAGGCACCGCGAAGTCGGCAGGAGTGTGGCGCACGGTCACCGTTTCATTTGCCATTTCCTGCGCCAGCTTCAGGCGGATGCCGTAGGTCAGTTCGTCGGCAATGCGCGGGTAGGCGAAGTCCGGATAGGTATCACGCCGTTCGCCGCGTTCAAGTGCCAGCACGTTCAGGCCGCTTTCGGTCAACTCCATTCCCATTATGGCGCCGGTCCAGCCAAACCCGACGATCACCACGTCTACCGGTGGTTTTTTAATTACGCTCATTTATGCATTCCTTTTGCTTGAGATACTGACCGGGCCGAGAGGATAAGGCTGATTGGGCCGGTTGACCCAGTCGGTGTAATCCGCCCGTGCGCCGGGAAAACCAATCAATTTCCATGAGGCCAATGTCTGGTTGCCGCCGTGAACCGGATCGGCCAGATAGCCCTCTTTGGTATTGGCCAGCAGTTGATTGAAAAACAGCGCGCCGGGCAGGGCATCGGAATCCAGCTGGCCGTGTTCCAGCGCGGTCAGCAACTGTTCCTGCTCGGCGTGGCCGAGATCGGCAAAGGCTTTTTGGAACTGCCGCCGGCAGTGGGCATTAACCTCGCGAATGCCGGTTCGATAGGTTTCACGTGGCGTCAATTTGGATTGGTAGCCTAACTCTGGCGCGGAGGGCACGAACGGCGGGTGCATATACCACAGCCCGCCGTGGCCGTACGGGGTTTCCATTTGCCTGTCGATAAACACCGGCACGTCCTGATCCACCGCGCCGGGGCCGTTAGCATCTCCCGGGATGAGCCGATCGCAGGCTGCCAGCAGAAAACGCCATTCGTCGTTGTTGAAATAAACCGGCACATAGTGGGCAGAGACGCCGGCGGCAGGCGCGGCTTTGGCTTCCAGTGCCATCATGCCGCTACTCGCGGCGGCCAGCGGGATTAACGCCAGGGTCTTTTTTAGAAAGTTACGCCGAGGCGGCGTGGGGTTGTGCTGTTGCGACATAATTCCACCTTGAACAATGTTTCACAATAAACGCCCGCGCAGGCAATACGCGCCTGCACCGCCGCTATCCAGCGGCAGTAAACGGGCAGGGTCGGGGTATTAAAATTAGATCAACCATATAATTAGCTTGCTACTTGTATGGTTGTTTTAGTGTAGATCTTGCACAGCAAATGAAACAATCAATGATCTGTTTCAAAACATTTTGTTCACAATAGGCAAGGCTTAGAGCGATGACCTGATATGCCCGCTCAGAGGGGGAAATAAGGTAAAGTGAGGCAGTAAAGCCGCCCTCTCTTGACCCGGAGCACCATGAAACACAGCAGTGACAGCAGCCCACCCACTTCCCCGGCCGCCCTACAGGCAAGCTTTGCCCGGCATTTGCAACAGGGCATGACGCGCAAAGCGGCGCTGCATCTGGCCATCAAACAGCAGGTGACGGCGGGGGAACTGCAATATCTGGCGAAACTTCCTCCCAGCCGGGTACTGGCTGCCGGGCTGGGCGTTTCTCGCGATACCGTCGAGGTGACCTATGCCCAACTGGAAGCCGAAGGCTACATTGCCCGCGCGGTGGGGCGCGGCAGCTTTGTCAGCTATCAGCGAAGCACCCTGATTGGCCGCGAGCTGTTGGCGGCGGATGATGCCGAAAGCGCATTGCTGGCGGAACGGGAACTGAGCGCGCATGGCCGCTCGTTGCTGGTGGCCGCCCATGCGCCGCATACCAGCCGTGCCAGTTCGCTCACGCCGTCACTGCCTGACCTGCGGCTGTTCCCGATAGATAGCTGGTTGCAACTGGAAAGGCTGGCGGTTCGGCAGTACGGCGAACGTCTGTTGGGCTATGCCGATCCCCAGGGAGTGGTGGAGCTGAGGGGCGAAATCATTGAGTATCTGCGGCGCGAAAGGGGCGTTAAGGCCAGTGTGGAGCAGGTGATCGTGGTGACCAGCTCCCAACAGGCGCTGTCGCTGTGTACCCAGGTGTTGTTCAATCCTGGCGACAGGGTATTTGTCGAAGAGCCGGGTTATCAGGGGGCGAAAAAGCTGGTGCAGTCTGCGGGGATCATCGCCCAGCCTGTCGCGGTCGATCATGACGGAATGGATATTGACGCATTAATTGACGCGCGCCACCGCGGGCGGGGCGTGTATGTCACGCCATCTCATCATTATCCGCTGGGGCACTCGCTCAGCATCGACAGAAGATTGAAACTGCTGGAATGGGCGCAGCAGCACAAGGCCTGGATTATTGAAGATGATTACGATTCCGAATTCAATTATGACGGGCTGACCAGGGCTTCGCTGCAGGGGCTGGATAAATACCAACGCACGCTGTATATCGGCACTTTCAGCAAAACCCTGTTCCCGGGGCTGCGCATCGGTTTTATCATCGTTCCGCCACAGTTAATCAAACCGATGGTGGCTGCCAAACAATTCCAGGATGGTTATACCTCTGCATTGCCGCAAATGACCCTGTTCCGCTTTTTAAACGGCGATTTTTATGCCGAACACTTAAGGAATATGCGCAAGCTGTATAAGGCCAGGCTCGATATTCTGCATGCGGCGGTCCATCAGTATCTTACTGCCTGGACCCGGCCGCCGCTGCCGCAGGGCGGACTGCAATTGGTGTGCCCGTTGGCGGATGCGGCTACCGAGCGGCGTTTGATTCAGGCCGCCGCCGCGCAGGGAATGAAGGTCTATGGGCTGGCGGATTTTTACACCGGCCAACCTCGGGAAGGGGCGCTGGTGTTTGGCTTCTCGGCCTACACGCCGGATGAAATCGTAAAGTTCATCAAAAAATTATCCTCTATTTTCAGCGCGCTGCCGCAGGCCGATTAAAAGGCGTTTATGTCGTCAAAATTGGTCTGCTCACTGTTATGAATTGGTCTGTATTCAGCCCGCAATGGCCGGTGTACCCTGTTGGTATCAGGTTATTTCTCCTGTGGAAATAATATCTTAAAACCAGAGAGGCACTATGCACCCGGTAAACAATGGCGTTGTGGTACGCAAAATACAAAACGGCGATAAATCGCAGTGGTTGGATCTGTGGCAGGGATATCTTCATTTTTATCGTGCGGACATTGCCGCGCAGGTCACCGAACACACGTTTGAACGTTTATGCTCGGATCAGCAGGTTTATGGGCTGGTGGCGGAGGACGCAAACGGCAATCTTCTGGGGTTGATGAACCTGATTTTCCACCCTTCAACCTGGAGCTCCGCCGGTTATTGTTATATTGAAGATCTCTATGTTTCCCCTGTGGCGCGCGGCAAGAAGGTGTCCGAGAAGCTATTTGAGCAGGCTTATCAGCTTGCCAATGAAAGGGGCAGCGACCGGGTTTACTGGATGACGCAGGAATATAACGCCCCGGCGCGTTCGCTGTACGACAAAATAGGCAAAAGAAGTTCGTTCATCATCTATACCCGTTAATTACAGGCTGCGAGGGGCTTTATGGCGTTCAATCAATTCGGGCAGCCGGTGGGCGAGCCATTAACCGATTGGCGGGCACCGCAACGGCCTGCCGGAGAGCCGCTCGACGGGCGCTTTTGCTTCATGAAATCGCTTGATCCGCAGCGGGATCACGCAGCCCTGTTCCGCGCATTCCAACTGGCCCCGGATGGCCGCGACTGGACCTATTTATCCATCGAACGGCCGGACAGCCCGGCGGCGATGTTGCAGCACCTGATTCAGCTTCAGGCCAACCCTGCGTTGGAGAACATGACGGTGTTCGACAGCGCAAGCCACGCACCGGTCGGCACCGTAGCTTATATGCGCATCGATGAAGGCAACGGCGTGCTGGAGATTGGCCACGTCAGTTGGTCGCCGGCGATGAAACAACGCTCCAGCGCAACGGAGGCCGTCTATCTGATGCTGCGCCACCTGTTCGATGATTTGGGGTATCGCCGCTGTGAATGGAAATGCGACAGCCACAACGCGCCGTCCAGACAGGCGGCGGCAAGGTTCGGTTTCAATTACGAGGGCCGGTTCAGGTATGCGGTGATCACCAAGGGCCGCAGCCGCGATACCGACTGGTTCGCCATCACATCGGATCGCTGGCCGGCCATTAAAGCCGCCTTCGAGCAGTGGTTAAGCCCGGGCAACTTCAACGCGCAGGGGCAGCAGAAACAACGGTTGCAGGCGTTTATGCGTTGAGGCTCTACAATACGAAAGGCGGCCATTTGGCCGCCTTTGTGCTTTCTAACCAGACCGATTATTTCAGCTCGTCAACCATGGTGGCGGCGCGGCCAATGTAGTTAGCCGGGGTCATGGCTTTCAGGCGGGTTTTCTCTTCTTCCGGCAGCGCCAAACCGTCGATAAACGCCTGCATGCCGGCGGCATCCACGCGCTTGCCACGGGTCAGCTCTTTCAGCTTCTCGTACGGCTTTTCGATGCCGTAACGGCGCATCACGGTCTGGATCGGCTCGGCCAGCACTTCCCAGTTATGATCCAGCTCGTCCAGCAGGTGCGCCTGGTTGACTTCCAGCTTGCTGATGCCTTTCATGGTCGCCTGATAGGCGATCAGCGCATAGCCCAGGCCCACGCCCAGATTACGCAGCACGGTGGAGTCGGTCAGGTCGCGCTGCCAGCGGGAAACCGGCAGTTTGCTGGCCAGATGGCCCAACACTGCGTTGGACAGGCCCAGGTTGCCTTCGGAGTTTTCGAAGTCGATCGGGTTGACCTTGTGCGGCATGGTGGAAGAACCGATTTCACCGGCGATGGTCTTCTGCTTGAAGTGATTCAGGGCGATGTAACCCCAGATATCACGGTCGAAGTCGATCAGGATGGTGTTGAAGCGCGCTACGCAGTCGAACAGCTCGGCGATGTAGTCGTGCGGTTCGATCTGAGTGGTGTACGGGTTCCAAGTGATGCCCAGCGAGGTAACGAAGGTTTCGCTGAACTGGTGCCAGTCCACTTCCGGATAAGCGACGATGTGGGCGTTGTAGTTGCCGACCGCACCGTTGATTTTACCCATGATCTCAACGCGTTCCAGCTGACGGAACTGGCGTTCCATGCGGTAGGCCACGTTGGCGAATTCTTTACCTACGGTCGACGGGGTCGCCGGCTGGCCGTGGGTGCGGGACAGCAAAGGAATATCGCGATATTCCAACGCCAGGCCCTTGATCGAATCGATGATTTTGCGCCAGTACGGCAGCACCACGTCCTGACGTGCGGTTTGCAGCATCAGCGCGTGGGACAGGTTGTTGATATCTTCTGAGGTGCAGGCAAAGTGGATGAACTCGGAGACCGCCTGCAGGGCAGGGACGGCTTCCACTTTTTCCTTCAGGAAATACTCAACCGCTTTCACGTCGTGGTTGGTGGTGCGTTCGATAGTCTTGATGCGCTGCGCGTCTTCTTCGCTGAACTCTGCGACGATCTTGTCGAGGAAAGCGTTTGCGTCGGCGTCAAAAGCGGGAACTTCCTTGATTTCTGCGCAGGCGGCCAGTTTTTGCAGCCAACGTACTTCAACCTGCACGCGGAATTTCAGCAGACCGTATTCGCTGAAAATGGTGCGCAGTGCGCTGACTTTATCACCGTAGCGTCCATCAACGGGTGAAACGGCGGTCAGTGAGGATAATTCCATCGGTAGCAACTCCTGGGATCGATTAACAATGAGCAACGATATTTTGCGCCTGTTTAAACAGACGATTACGAGAAAACATTAATTGCAGGCGGCTGCCGCCAACCTGTTGCCACAGCACGGCGGCACGAATGCCGGCCAGCAGCGTGGCGCGAACCTTGGCCTGCACCTGCGTGTTCTGCAGGATAGCCGGCGAACCTATCACCTGGATGCGCGGTCCGAGCGGGCTGACCACATCGACATAAATGCCGGCCAGCGCGCTGATAATAGTGTCTGATTCCAAATCAAAATGCGCCAACTGGCGCTCCAGCTGGCCGAGGCGTTCGCCAAGCTGGTTCATCGCCTGCTTATTGGCGTTGAGCTTGCGCTCCAGCACCATCAGGCTGATGGTGTAGCGGGTCAGTTCGGCGCCCGGCCCCTTGTTATTGGCATTGAGCACGCCCATCAGCGTCTCGAGGCCCATTTTCAGGTTGCGCTCTTCGCCGCCGAACACCGCCAGCGTGGAAGGTGGATCCATTTGCAGCAGGCTGCTCAACGAGACATGCAAGGCGTCTTTATCGCATATCCCCTCGTGCGCCAGTTGCTGGACCAGACGCGCTGACTGGCTGATTCCAGCCATCGCCAGCGTAATGTCATAATAATTTTTCGCCACGGTTACTCCTGTAAACGCTGTTCGATAATGCCGCCACCGAGGCAGATTTCGTCCTGATAAAACACGGCTGACTGGCCTGGGGTGACGGCGGCGACCGGCTCGTCGAAACGCACTTCGATGCGCTGGTCATCCAGTGGCGTAACGGTGCACGGGATATCCTGCTGGCGATAACGGGTTTTCACCGTACAGCGCAATGGCCCGCTCAGCGGCAGGCGATCGACCCAATGCAGCTGCTGCGCGATCAGGCCGGTAGACATCAGGCGCGGATGATCATGCCCCTGAGCGACCACCAGCACGTTGTTGGCGACGTCTTTGTCTACCACGTACCACGGATCTTCGCTGCTGTCTTTCATGCCGCCAATGCCCAGCCCTTTGCGCTGGCCGAGGGTGTGATACATCAGCCCCTGGTGCTCGCCGACGGTCTGGCCATCGACGTTGACGATAGGGCCTGGCTGCGCCGGCAGGTAGCGGCCGAGGAAATCACGGAATTTGCGCTCGCCGATAAAGCAGATGCCGGTAGAGTCTTTTTTCTTGGCGGTAACCAGCTCCAGCTGCTCGGCGATGCGGCGCACCTCCGGCTTTTCCAGTTCACCAACCGGGAACAGGCTTTGCGCGACCTGCTCGTGGCTCAGGGTATACAGGAAGTAGCTCTGGTCTTTGTTGCCGTCGACGCCGCGCAGCAGGCGGCTTTTGCCGTCCACGTCCTGGCGGCGCACGTAGTGCCCGGTGGCGATAAAGTCCGCCCCCAGATCTTCTGCGGCGAATTCCAGGAAGGCTTTGAATTTGATTTCTTTATTGCACAGGATGTCCGGGTTCGGCGTGCGACCGGCCTTGTACTCTTCGAGGAACAGCTCAAAAACGTTGTCCCAGTACTCTGCCGCGAAGTTCACCGTATGCAGCTCGATGCCGAGTTTGTCGCACACGGCCTGCGCATCGGCCAAATCGGTCGCTGCAGAACAATATTCTTCGTCATCGTCCTCTTCCCAGTTCTTCATAAACAGCCCAGCGACCTGATAGCCCTGTTGCTGTAACAGATAGGCAGTAACGGAAGAGTCGACGCCGCCGGACATACCGACGATTACTTTTTTCTGGCTGTTATCTGACATGGGAGTCTCACGAACTTGAACACGAACCGTGCGATAAAAAACAAGCGCAGGATTTTACCACGTTGGCCGCGCCGGCGCACGGCACTTATTCATCTCAGAACGGCCAATTATAGCTGCCGACCAAGGAGAGCGGGTAGCGCTCCGGCTGCTGGTAACAACGGAGACTTTCCGCAACCAGCCCGGAACGCAGGTTGGGTGCCTGCAAAATCTCTTCGGCGCTAAGCCACAGGCAGCGGTCGATATCGCTGTCTTGCGGCTCGGTGGGCAGAGGGTGCTCCAGCTCAATGACAAAACAAAAACGCAAAAACGGCGTGTTGTCCGGGGCGATCCACTGGTGCAGTTTGAGGAACGACTGCGGCGTGGCGCGGATGCCGGTTTCTTCCCACAGTTCGCGTTCGGCGGCTTGCACCAGGGTTTCATCGGCCTCCAGGTGGCCGGCCGGCTGATTCCATAACGCTTTGCTGTTGATGGTCTCTTCGACGATCAGAAATTTCCCGGCGGCGTGAACCACGCAGGCGACGGTGACGTGCGGTTTAAACATAACGGCCCCTTACAGCGGCTGGTTGATGTGTTGGCATACCCTTGGTTTTTCCCGCGGCTGGCTACAGTGAATCAAGGGTTTTCCATTCGCCAGGTTGCAATGCACCCAGGGAAAGCTCGCCCATACTGTAGCGAATCAGGCGCAGGGTAGGGAACCCGATATGCGCCGTCATGCGACGCACCTGGCGATTTCGGCCCTCGAACAGGGTGATTTTCAACCAGGCGGTGGGGATCGCCTTGCGTTCGCGGATCGGCGGGTTGCGCGGCCACAGCCATTCCGGCTCGCTGACCAACTCCACGCCGGCCGGCAGAGTGGGGCCGTCTTTGAGCGTAACGCCGCTGCGCAGCGGTGCCAGATCGGCTTCCTGCGGCGCGCCCTCAACCTGTACGTAATACACTTTACCGGTGCGTTTGCCCGGCAGGGTGAGCTGCGCTTGCAGCTTGCCGTCATTGGTCAGCACCAATAATCCTTCGCTGTCGCGATCCAGTCGCCCGGCGGCGTATACATCGGGAAAAGGAATGTATTCTTTCAGCGTGGCGCGGCCGGTTTCATCGGTAAATTGGGGGAGCACATCGAAGGGTTTATTGAATAACACCACGCGGCGCGGACCCTGTGCTACAGCAGGTTTGGCGGCGTTTGGCTTGCTGAATCGTTTAACGTTGTGATTTTTAACAGGGAATTTTTTCATAACAGTTGAGATTACGGATGATAGGCGCATTATAACTGAATCCGTTTCGGATTGGCGCGGACTGAATATTCGAGTAGTATCTACACGCATCTTACAAAGCATTAACAAAAATTGCGCTTGAAGGAGAGGTTGATGGAAAGCAAAGTAGTTGTTCCGGCAGAAGGTAAACAGATTACGGTCGATGCCCAGGGTAAACTGGTTGTTCCGAATAACCCGATCATCCCGTTCATCGAAGGCGACGGCATTGGCGTTGACGTTACCCCTGCTATGATTCACGTGGTTGATGCGGCTGTGAAAAAGGCCTACCACGGCGAACGTAAAATCTCCTGGATGGAAATCTACACCGGTGAAAAATCCACTCACGTTTACGGGAAAGACGTGTGGCTGCCGGAAGAAACCCTGGATCTGATCCGTGACTACCGCGTTGCCATCAAAGGCCCGCTGACTACCCCGGTCGGTGGCGGTATTCGCTCCCTGAACGTGGCTCTGCGCCAGCAACTGGATCTGTATGTGTGTCTGCGTCCGGTGCGTTACTACCAGGGCACCCCTAGCCCGGTTAAACAGCCAGAGCTGACCGACATGGTGATCTTCCGCGAAAACGCCGAAGACATCTATGCGGGTATCGAATGGAAAGCCGGTTCTGCCGAAGCAGACAAAGTGATCAAGTTCCTGCGCGACGAAATGGGCGTGAAGAAAATCCGCTTCCCGGAACAATGCGGTATCGGCGTCAAGCCATGTTCCGAAGAAGGGACCAAACGTCTGGTGCGTGCGGCGATCGAATATGCCATCACCAACGACCGTGACTCTGTGACCCTGGTTCACAAAGGCAACATCATGAAGTTCACCGAAGGTGCCTTCAAGGATTGGGGCTACGAACTGGCGCGCGAAGAGTTCGGCGGCGAACTGATCGACGGCGGCCCGTGGCTGAAAATCAAGAACCCGAACACCGGTAAAGAGATCGTGGTTAAAGACGTGATCGCCGACGCCTTCCTGCAGCAAATCCTGCTGCGCCCGGCGGAATACGACGTGATCGCCTGTATGAACCTGAACGGTGACTACATCTCCGACGCCCTGGCCGCACAGGTTGGCGGTATCGGTATCGCACCAGGCGCCAACATCGGTTCCGATTGCGCGCTGTTCGAAGCGACCCACGGCACCGCACCTAAGTATGCCGGCCAGGACAAAGTGAACCCAGGTTCCATCATCCTGTCCGCAGAAATGATGCTGCGTCACATGGGCTGGTTCGAAGCGGCTGACCTGATCGTTAAGGGCATGGAAGGCGCCATCGCTGCCAAGACCGTGACCTATGACTTCGAACGCCTGATGGAAGGCGCTAAGCTGCTGAAATGTTCAGAGTTTGGCGACGCTATCGTTAAACACATGTAATTTTCAGCATTGCTGAAAATGTCAACGGGGGCTTCGGCCCCCGTAGTTTTTCCCCCCTCAAAAAATTCTTCTGCAAAACTGCTTAAAAATTGACCTAATTTCATATGCCCACAACCTTCCATTCTTTACCTCGAGCATCATTGTAGCGGTCAGTTTGACGCTGGCTTTTATGTCCTAATAAATCCTTGGTATTAACTTTTCGCTCTCTGTATACGCGTTCCGAAAGCGACCGAATTTCATGAAAAGTAGGGGGCGATCCTTTGTCCCATGACAACCCCGATAGCTCCCGAATTTTTTAAAGCTGGGGCTGATCGTGTTGGCTTGAACCATACCACCACGGCTATTTTCTGTTTAACTGTATTTTCTGTGATTTCCTTTGCTGCCTTGCGCTCCTCCTGAATATCAATATAGCGATCAAGCCACGTCGAAACACTAATGCTACCGCCAATAGCACGGACTAAGTTGTCCCGCACAGCTAAGGTATTCTGTAACTGCTGTTCGGAAAATCTGGCATTTGCCTCGATCGCTATTTCTTTCGCTTCTTCTGCGTTGGTTCCTAATCCGTGCACATCCCCAGTAATAGGATGCATATACTTCCAGTAAACGCGTTGAGTTCTCTTATCTGTGCTGCAATAAAGCCCAGGTGTGTCTAATGCATACTTACGTGGCCTTGCCATTATTTAATATCCTTAGCAAACGGGGGTCGTCATTTTTATTTGTCACAGGTTTGCATGACAGGCCAATATACCGAGCCCCTTTTTCAACACGCCAGTAACGGCCAGCTTTTTGAGGTGGTGGATAGATCATTTTATTCTTCGCATATGAAAGAAGCGTGTCATAACTTGGGCATGTTTCTTCACCGAATTCCTCGATCGCCCAATCCTTTAATAATTGAGTTCGTGCCATATATAACCCTCTATATATGAGGCTGTAGCATTGCTACGCCCTTATTATTGTCGTTAAAAATTTGATATGAAGGGGCTGTGATTGGATATTAAAAATCGCCGGTTGACGGTTTAGGTTAAAAAGGAAAGCTATATATCAAAGCCATGGTGATTCTATGTGCGGACGATTTGCTCAGGTACAGACACGGGCCGACTATCTCGATTATTTGGCATCAGAGCTCGAATATGCTGATGCTCTGGATACTGTGCCTATCGGACGGTATAACGTTGCACTTGGTACCCATGTTTTACTCATCAATCAGCACGATATCTAGCTCCATATGGATCCGGTTCTATGGGGATACGGCCCTGATTGGTGGCTTGAGATGAAGCGGCAGCCAGTACTCAATGCACGTGTCGAAACGGCTGCAAGTAGCCGGATGTTTAAACCGCTGTGGGATCATGGCCGCATGCTGGTTGTCGCCGATGGCTGGTACGAATGGAAGAAGTCACCAGATGATCCGAAGAAGAAACAGCCGTATTTTATCCATTCGGATGGGCCGATATTCTTTGCTGCTATCAGTCGATTTTATTCCGAGCAGCACGCGACCGGTGTGAGCGGGCAAGCCGTCCTTTGGGCATGCACCGCACGTTTTTAATGCCTCCACAATTGCCTTTCGCTCCTCTAATAAGTCGCTCTACTATTTTTTAATGAATTTGTAGATGAGGGAATGTTGCTACTGGACGTTCATCACAGAAACGTGCGCAGTTGAGCGACCAGAGCTGCCGGTTGTTCCAGAGGGATAAGGTGCGCGCAGTCGGTAAGGGTTATTTCCGTCAGGTCAGCGGTTACGCTGCGCAATTGGCCTGCCAGGGCGCTGCCTACAATGCCGCCAGCGATGGCCATGACGGGTAATTCGAGTTTGTTTTCCGTAACCATGTCTTTAATCTGACGTGCATTTTCGGGGAGGGCACGGTAATGTTCGAAACCGCAGCGCATAGCGTCACGGTTGCTGTAAGCATCAATGAATGCTCTGCGAATCTCGGTTGCGACGCCTTTGCGTCCTTTAGTTCCTGACAGCAAGAATTCATCAATATACGCTGCTTCGTTACCCTCCAGAACCTTCTCGGCGAACCCAGGGACTTGATGGAAACCGAACCACCACGGTGGTCCATTTTTCACGAAGGCCTCAGCGCCAGGGAGGGTTCCGAGTAGTCCTTCCATAACTACAAGCTTGCTGGCTCTGGCAGGATGGCGTGCAGCGAGCATCCAGGAGACAGCGACGCCCAAATCAATCCCCACAATCCCTGCAGTTTGCAGATCCAATGCATCCAAAATCCCGGCCGCATCATCGGCAAGCGTATGCAGGTCGTAGCCCCTTTCTTCTCTTGCGCTGGCACCCAGACCGCGCAGATCGGGGGCAATGACGGTATAGTTTGATTGCATCTTCTTCATGACATCACGCCAGATTTCCCAGGTATGGGGCCAACCGTGTAAAAAGAGGATAGCCGGGCCTGAGCCGCCAGTGGCCACGTTGAGTGTTGTATTGTTGACGCCGATACGCCGAATACGAAAATGATTTGTATGTATGTTCATATACCACCTGATGGATGATTGTTACTGGAGGTGATAGCATGCCTAAGTTGTACCTTGGTATCAATTAGATACCAGAATGTCACTTAGAAACCTTGAGGTAACCATGGATTTACGAGGGCCATTTTCTATCGCGTGCCCGACTCGCGAATTGTTGGATCAACTTGCCGACAAGTGGTCAATGCTTGTGCTGATGGCAGTGAGAGAACATCCGGTGCGCTTCAACGCGCTAAAACGCGCTATAGAGGGAATTAGTCAGAAGGTGCTAACACATACATTGCGGAAACTGGAATGCAACGGACTGGTCACGAGGACGGTGTTTGCTGCGGTACCCGTCAAGGTAGAATACAGCATCACCCCCCTCGGTGAGTCGTTGGTAATTTTACTAGCCCCCCTAAGGGAGTGGGCAATTGAAAATCTGCCTCATGTCGAACAGGCCCGTAAGCTGGCAGCGGCCAGCAGACAGCCATCAGATATTCCGTCCGAAGACTGAGTGCGGTTTGACACAGAAGACGTTAATTGAGGTCAGTTATTGCCATATCATTAAACTGTCCCCGGACCCAGTCGGAAAAGAGCCTGACCCGTGGCGCAAGCTGGCGGTTTTCAGGCCATGCAATATGAACCGGCAGTTTATCCACTTTCCACTCATCAAACAGGCTGACAAGTTCCCCTTTTATTAACGCATCTTTCACCAGAAATGCGTAGGTTGTTACAATGCCTAATCCCGCCCGTGCAGCACACAATGCCGCAAAAGCATCGTTTACGGAAATCTGAAACGGCCCTTGAATGGCAAAAGATCCATTATCTTTTACCAGTTGGTGCTCAAAACTCCTGCCGCTTTGCGGTGACCTGACCTGAATCAGATAATGCTTCAAAAGCTCAGACGGGTGAGTAGGTCTCCCATTCTTTTCCAGATATTGTGGTGCGGCGCAAACAGCCATCGGCAATGTACCGAGCGAGCGTGAAATGAGCGTATCATGACGCAACGCACCAACACGGATCACGCAGTCAATCTGATTATCTATAAGGTCGCTGGTACGATTACCAATGCTTGTGATGACCTGCAGGTCCGGATAGCGGTTCATGAAATCAGGAATGCGAGGGATAATCAGGCAGTACGCCAATGCACCTGGCATCTCAACCCTCAACTGCCCACGCCACGTTGCATCAGAGCCTGACACGCTATTATCAAGCCTTTCGGCCTGTATCAGCAGGTCCTGAGCCCCTTTATAGTACGCCTCTCCCTGTTCAGTCAGACGGAGCCTGCGAGATGAGCGGTGCAGCAGTTTTACACCCAGCTCTGCTTCCAGTGCCTGGATTTGTCGCGTCACCGTTGATTTAGGTAATCCGAGGCTTTCAGCCGCACGTATGAAGGCGCCGGTTTCTACAACCCGTAAGAAACTGCGCATTGTGGAAAATTTATCCATAAACCACCTTATCGTTGCTCTATTTGCAATTTAAGTTTGCCTGCTGCCCAGTTGTTCATCATGTTTCGCAAATGCGAAGATAATGCCATCAGCAGTAAATAAACGAAAGGAAAGGCTTATGAATGACCTGTTAACCTGGCAAGTAGCCGGAGCAAAAATCACAAAAATCCCGGAACAGCAGAGTACCGGCATTCCGGCGACGTCCCTGTTTCCGCAATGGAATCGTCAGACAGTTTCAGCGTTCGCTGAACATCTCAAACCGAACTGCATAGACCTGCAAACTGAAACACTAACGCTCAGCACGCACAGCTGGCTTGTTGAAAGAGACGGTAAGTTCATCATTATTGATACAGCTTCCGGTAACGGCAAGGATCGTCCGGGTAACCCTAAATTCCATCAGATGAAGAGTGACTGGCTGAAAGCACTAAGAAGCGCCGGAGTTACTCCTGAGCAGGTGGACGCCGTGGTGCTGACGCATCTTCACGTCGATCACGTGGGCTGGAATACGATTTATTGTGAGGGGGAATGGATACCTACATTCCCAAATGCCCGTTACTACTTCTCTGCACAGGAATACACCTTCTATCAGGATCCAGAAAATGTAATGCGACCGAGCATTGGTGCATTGGAGGACAGTGTTATCCCGGTGGTGGCATCGGGGCAGGCAGTGCTGCTGGATGAACACGCGGCTGAGATTTTTCCCGGACTGTGTATTCACAGGACTCCGGGGCACAGCGTTGCTCACTTAGCTTTCAGCATGTCACGCGGGGGGGAAACCGCTCTGTTCTGGGGAGATATTGCGCATAGCCCTCTGCAGGTCTGTCTGCCGCAGTGGAACAGTAGCTACTGCGAGTTTCCCGATACTGCGCAGCAATCCCGCCGGGACATGCTGAGTTTTGCCGCAGAGACCGGCGCACTGGTTTTCACCTCACATTTTCCGGATCGCTCTGTCGGAAAATGCGTATCCATAAATGACCAGCTGTACTGGCAGCACGCATAACAGGAGAAGAACATGTCATCTTTAATGCCACTGTTTAGTGAGGCTTTCGCTATCGATTCAGATACCACAGACATTAAGCTGTGGTTGCGTCATCGGCGGTTGGCCGATATAAGCGTATTCGACACTGCGCATACGGTGATCCTGATGCACGGCGCGACCTATTCATCAGGGAGTCTATTTGATACGCAAATTGAAGGTGAATCCTTTATGGATTATCTCGCCGCCTCCGGTATGGACGTTTGGGCCCTTGATGTTCGCGGTTACGGTGGCGCATCCAGAATGGCTTCATTCGATGCCCCTGCTCTGGAAAATCCGCCTTCCGCGCGCGCCGAGGTAGCAGCAGGCGATCTCGGCAATGCCATTGATTTCATCCTTCAGCAACAGGATCTGACACAGCTTAATATCATTGGTATGTCGTGGGGCGGAACCGTATCAGCACTCTATACCACGCTTAATCCCTGGAAAGTGCGCCGGCTTACATTGATCGCGCCGCAGTGGCTTCAGGAAGGCAAGCCTGCGCTCGACCCCGGCGGTGCCATTGGAGCATGGCGAGACATCGACATTGATGCCATCGAAGCCCGCTGGTTGAGGAGCGTACCTGACGAGAAAAAACATGACCTGATCCCTTCAGGAGGATTCAGCCAGTGGGCCACACAAACGCTTTCTGACGAGCCCAATCCGCAGTTAAAGGTGCAGCGTAAAATCCGCGCCAGCACTGGCCCTATCCAGGATACCCGAGACTACTGGTCAGTGGGTATTCCTGTTTACGATCCGGGGGATATCAGGGTTCCGGTCCTTCTTCTGCATGGCGAGTGGGATCAGGATGTACCTGTTAATGCCACACTGAACTGGTTCCTGCGCGCTACCGGCGCACCGTGGAAACGTTGGGTGGAGATAGGTGAAGCTACCCACATGATGGTGCTGGAGAAAAACCGTAAGCAGGTTTTTGCCCTGTCCCGTGATTTTATCACCCAGATACTTAACGTCTGATCGGTAATTTTCTCACTGCTTACAGCCATGCCCCCCTCACCGGCAGGGAGAGGGGGGCATGGTCATCGATTATTTGGAACCGTTAAATACATATCGTGCTATAGAGCTTTAGTCCGACCTGAACGCTCGTCCGAGCTAATCACCATCAAGTGGCTCGGTGATGTAGACGTCAACGATATTGTCTAGCGTCCAGCGCGCTTTATCTTCAAGCTTGCGACCATTGTCGATAATCCGAAACTTCCCGAGGGGCAGCTTCCCCTGGTGACCCCACGCGCGCCCCGTCCGTCATCAAGATAGGCTATCACTGGTCGTAAACCTTCCGCAGTGAATCTACCTGAATTGCCGGTGGCGGGCAGCAACGCCAGATCATTCCCTATTTCACGTTGCACTATTGAGTACAATTCACAGGTTTTTTTCTATTTATGCGATAAGTCCCCAGGGAGTAAAGAAATCATCTGCGCAAGCTCGGATAGTGTATGCCCTTCTAATCGAGCCAGCAGGACTTGCTCTGAATCGTGCATAGCCTGGACGATAAATCTATTCACAAGGCTTTCCACCGGGCATTGAGGATTGTCATCGGCCGGAGCAATGGTAAAGACCGCGCCGTGAGGGATCGCGTCATACACATCCTTTGCGGTCGTGGCGCTCAAATCTCGCGTGAGTGACCATCCCCCATTACGCCCCCCTTTTGAAGTGACAAGACAAGCGTCATGCAGAGCGGCCATAATCCGACGTACAACTACCGCATTGGTGTGTAACATCTTGGCGAGGTTTTCGGACGTTGTGGTCCCTCCACGCAAATACATGTGGATTAACACATGAAGTAAACGGGCAAGGCGGGTGTCGTATGCCATAATAAACTCAAATTTTTGTGTAACAGTAATAGTTACGATAACAGACTTTCATCCAAAAATTTGAGTGAGGATTATTGATGAGCGATTATAACCAGCGCTATGTGGAGGCCAATGGGCTCCAGATTCAAATCACCGAAGCGGGCGAAGGCCCCTTGGTGATCCTTTGCCATGGTTTTCCTGAGACAGCCTATGCCTGGCGGCATCAATTGTCTGCACTTGCCGAAGCAGGTTTTCGAGCGGTAGCGCCCGATTTACGAGGTTACGGCAACAGCGATAGTCCAGCCAACGTAGCTGATTTCACTACTTTAGATATCGTGAGTGACCTTGTTGCCCTTGTCGATGCCGAAGGGGTGAGTGAAGCGGTGATCGTGGGAGGGGATTGGGGCGCAACGATTGCCTGGCAAGCCGCGCAGGTGCGGCCCGATCGATTCCGTGCTGTGGTTGCGCTTGGTGTACCGATGATGGGACGTGCGCCGGTTGCACCGAGTCAGATATTCCCGCAAACCGCGACGGCAAGCTTCTACACTCACTACTTCAGTCAGTCAAACGTAGCCGAACAAGAGTTCGATAGGGACACCGCTTCAACCCTTCGGAAAATCTACTTCGCAGCATCTGGAGATGCTGGGCCTCGATCTGATCCAAACACCCCTAATCCATTTGGAATGGTAGATCGAGGACAGGGGCTGCTCGACTCGCTTCCAGATCCTGAGGTACTCCCATCTTGGCTTAAACAAGCCGATCTGGACATTTTCGTGGGGAGCTTTCGGAAGAGCGGCTTTCGAGGGGGGCTCAACTACTACCGGAATTTGGATCGGAATTGGATGCTACAGGGCGCTTTCGTAGGAAAGCGAGTCGAGGTACCCGCACTCTTCCTCATAGGTGAGCGAGATACGGGTCTTGCTATCCCTGGTATGGACCAAATCATTAAGGCGATGCCCGAGCTGGTGCCTCAATTGCGTTCCGCTGAGGTAATTCCTGGAGCAGGACACTGGTTGCAACAGGAGGCGCCTAGAGAAGTCAACAAAGCGCTTGTCCACTTCTTACGTACCCTTTAAGGTGAAAGTCGCATGCGATGAGAACATGTATTTTCCCCTGGAGACAAAGGGGGGAGCGCTGTGGTAAGTGCCTCAAAAAGGTCATTCGGACCGGGGAATGCAGACATGGACCTTAGCCACTTGGACTGTCCCCACGACAGTAGATATTCCTACCCTCACGACGAGGTCTGTTCGACGATCTCCGGACTGACATCGCCGAGGAGACTGCGGCGGCGGGCCCGGGTGTAGAACACTTCCAATGTAATCGAAGATGTCGGCGAAGGCCATCGAGTGGATGAATCCAGTTCTGCGGAGCTGGGTGAGCTACTTTATGTGGGCTAAAGCAAGTGGCCGCTTGAGGACTTGATAGTTGGGTATGGCATAAACTTCGTTATATCATCAGACGTCAATGGAAGTGGCGGCCAGGCCCATGACGGTGCAGCAGGATTTTCAAGTCGCCCAGCAGCAATTTATGGTGATGCAGGAGTCCATGAAACTTATTCAGGACGGCATGGGTGTGTACTCCGCGTTTCTGGGGCAGGACTCCAGCGCCTCGAGTGGCATCGCTATAAGCAATCTGGTAGAGAGCAAGGTGCCACGACACCGGCAGAAATCAACGACAACTACCAATTCGCCTGCCAGCAGGTGGGTCAGCTGTTGTTATCGTATCTGTTGGAGGACTTGAGCCGCCGTCGTAATCACAAAGTGGTGATCAACAGGGATGATAAGCGGCACCGTAAAGAGATCATGCTGAATGTCAAGGATGAGCAGGGGCCGATGAATAACGACGTATCACGGCTACGCGCTCATATCGCCCTGGCACCTATTCAGCAGACGCCGGCGTATAAATCTCAACTGGCAGCGCGGATGTCTCAGGTGATTACCGGCCTGTCGCCGGAAGTGCAGGCGACAGTGCTGGATATGTGGGTGGAATTGCTGGATGTTCCGAACAAGCAGGAGTTCATTGAGCGGACACACCGAAAGCGCCAGACGAAATGATGCCAGAAGAGCAGCAGGCGGCATAACAAGAGCAGCAAATGCAACAAGCACAGCAAGAGCTGGCGATGCGGGAGATTGCAGGGAAGGTTGCCAAGCTGGAAGCGGAAAGCAAGCGGATTTCTGCTCAGGCAGAACGTAATCAGGCATTAGCTAACGGCCAGCGCTTCAGTGATGCTCATACGCAGGCGCAGACGGGGCAGATATTGCAGCAGATGGAGAACGTGTCTGCTGAGATTAATGCGTTGAATGACCAGATGCTGCAAACTATTCAGGGCGAGATCGACACCATACCTTTATGATTCTCTTCCAAAGAGGCTTGATAGGGGAGGCCAAGTGCCAAACCTTTCTTTTCTAATAATATCGAGTATTCTCCCTGCAGAGAGGAATACAAATTTGATAAAATAAGCTGCAATATCATTAGAATAAGCACGATGATTTGAACGAAATTCATTTCGCCAGACATCATATAGGCGAGAATTTCTTTCCAGGATGCTCCTAACATCCATAGGATGTGGCCAGTGTGAAAGATAGCTATAGTGCAACCAAGCATAGCTAGTCTGATTGTGGTTTTGCTCGGGCGCTGAACTGTAGTAACCAGCAATAGAGTTAAATTTAGAAAAGCAAAATGGAGCCCATTCATTATGGATACCTCATTTTTTGCTTGAACATAGAAATAATACGCCCTAAATTTCGAAATGATATCAAGCCTCGCCGCTAAAAAGCGGGGCTTTTTTATTTCCCTCGGTCAAGATCAGTGTTGTTGTGCTTTTCTTTGAGTAATTGTCCGCCTCGTGCGGGCATTTTTGTTTGTGCCGCTATGCACTTTGGCATCAGAGCGCTTATTCTCACGGGCAGCGATACGCCTTTCCATTTCGGTTCCATCCGACAAATAGACATGCAGGAGTAATGACGTGGATATTGATAATTTAACGGGTAATGAGACGGCAGAAGAACTTGAAGCCTACCTCGAAAGTCTGGGGGAACTGGAGATTTCAGATGAAGTGGTGGTTCCTGCTGGTGCTGAAAAACCTGGAGTGCAGGCTGTCGCGACTGTTGAGCAGGTTAAAACGGGCGAGACTGAAGTCACACCGACGCCGGGTGTAACTGTTGAACAGGCCGGAGTAAGCAATGCAACGGGCAGCAGAGCAGAATAGAGAGGATAGATCGCTTTATGGCGCAGCGTAATAAGCTAGTGCAGCAGGCGGTTGAGAGGGTGAATCCGTATTTTAATAAGTGATGTTTACTTGTGTTTTTTTCATGCTTGATCTGACACTTTTTCTGCGCTGACGAAGGATTGTTTTGGTCGTCTAAAATTAAATGGGCGGTGTATAATGGGCTTGGAAATAATAACAATATAAAATAGAGATCTGTCGGAATTATTAACTTATTGAATAATTGACCTGCTTTTAAAAGCGACGTACAGGATGTTGTAACCACCGAGATTGCACTGTATTCTCGTTTGTGAGATATACTTTTTGGAGTGGTTTGCATTCTAGTGATTATCTGCCATGCTGTTTTATCAGGCTATTTTATCGAATAATAAACATAGCCTGTATATTATTTTTTCTGCGATCAATACTATGATTTCTGGAGGATGAAATGGGTAATCTATACGTGACAAATGTTACAGGCGCTCAGATTTCAGTAAATAAATTAATTATCAATGCAGAAAATATCAATCCAGCCGCACAGAAGTTGAGTTCAGGTTCAACGGCCAATTGGGCATATACTGAATTTACAGCGGCGGACTTTGATGACATGATATTAAGAATAAGCTTTGGTAATTCAGACTATATGATTGATTTAAATAGAAGCCATTTCTTTGGAGACAACGACGGTGCGTATCCCGGTGCAGATTATGATATTAACTTCGTACTAATGGGGTTTAATGGCAACGAGATATCGATTATGATGGTTTATCGCACTTCTGCTGGTGGTGCTTTTAATTATTGTGACGATGTTAAGTACTTGCAAAAGTATTAATTATCATGATAAAAATACGAGCCAAAATAGTGGTTCGTATTTTTCATTGGTATTGGTTGGGATTTGATAAGTGGAAGCAACTTATGAGGGACAGAACTTTACATGTCAAATATTCCCTCTTTCTTATCCTTACATAATTCTATAAAAGTTATTGATGGCAATCCCCATGTTATGGGGGGGTAGGGCTCCAATTTAAAAGAACCATTCACTCTAATATCATTTTAGTGACTGATGGATAGCGGCGAAGATGAACAGAACAAAGAAAAATCCAACGATTCCAAGGATAATACTGGTGTTACTGTCCAGAACCATACGGCCCTTGCCTGCAAGCATGTAGGCAGCGATGAGGAAGGGGATGCAGAACGCCGGGTGTATCATCACCATAACGGCGGCAAGGATAAGGCAGATAACGAAGATTGTGGATGTCATAGAGTTCCTGTTGTTAAATTTTAGCCAGGATTGTTAATTGACTTTTGTGATTAAAATACATACAAATACTTTCAGTAAAATTCAAAGCAACCTTTTGAAATCCCTAAGATTTACCGATCATGAAATTCAGGTGTATTTTCCAAAGTTACTTTGAGCTTTACTTATATAAAACATATGGTTAAAACGAATATTGCATTATATTGCTGCGTCACATGGGCTGGTTCGAGGCGGCAGACCTGATTGTTAAAAGCATGGAAGGCGCAATCGCTGCCAAGACCGTGACCTATGACTTCGAACGCCTGATGGATGGCGCTAAATTGCTGAAATATTGATGGTTTGCGCCGCTATCGTTAAACACATGTAATGGTGTTTGAATAAGAACGGGAGCCTTAGGGTTCCCGTTTTTTATTATTCAAACTGCAACGGTTATCAAAACTTGGTCATTTTGATACTTACCTAAACCTATACTCATATTGAGTAAGGCTGAGTGGCATTTTTGAGCGAGGAGCGGAAGTCCATAATCATTCCCACTTTTGGCGAGAGCAATACTAACATCCGGGTGCTTTAATTAATGGACAACTGGCTAGTCGGAGGTGCAGGGTTTTGACATATGTCTCATGTATCTATTGACCATTATTTCCAATCCGTGGAAGTGCGTTGCAACGAATGTAATTCTACCAACCTCAGGAAGTTACGTTGTCGCGACTCAATTGTCTTACGCTGATTTTGTGTCATCCGCCGGGCTGTTTAATGCGTTGACTGGCGAAGTAATGGGGTACGAAGATGGCCGGGTTATGCAAGCTGGAGTATCTCCTACAGGGGCATTGGTTGACCTGAGTGGAACATCAAACTATCTCTGGATTGGTACCACTTACCTTGCCTAAGCGGGCAATCTTAACGTCTGTAACGGTACGTTTGCGAGTGCTCGTTGTTTGAACCAGGTAACAGAGAACGACGCGATACTGCTATCAAACCGCACATCAGCATGGCCGGGATGGACCCCGGCAACTCTCCAAAAACCATCTTTATTTGCCGATTAATGTACTGAATTTTTGATGTTTGCCAGAGCTTTCCACCACAAAAAGCTTTCGCTTGTACTATATAAAAAACAGCAACAAGGAAACGTTATGATTTTCTTTTATCCAACACCAAACCCGCGAAAATTCGAACTCCCGTTGTTATCAGACAAAGTGCCGACGGGTTTCCCAACTCCTCCAGCTGATTACATCAGTTCACGCATCGACCTGAACGAGTACTACATCAGCCATCACTAGCGCATATCCATGATTCCATAAGGGCTTAAACATTCTTCTTGTAGTAATTTAATGAATTTGGCCACCTGAACAGAGGTGATGTTCTCACCTCAGGACAATGCAGACCCCCTCTACCTGTCAATATGAATGAACCGGAAACGTACACTTCACTTTGAGGTTTTTCATTTGCTTTCTAGTGTCGGAACCATCAGAAATACAGCATTTATAATGTGAGTTGGCCAGTTTGTATGGCTTTAATAATGGCGGCACTTCTTGAATTTGTGTTGAATTTCTGACGTACTTTTTTAAAGTGGAAGTTAACATTTTATTCTGAACAGTTGATTATTTTTGAAATTTCCCAAGTTGTTTTACCCATCAGATACCAGGAGCAAATTTCTTTTTCTCTGTTGCTTAACGTAATGGTATTACGTTTGCATTTTAGTATGTGAAAGTAATGTACTATTGCATCCCGTAACGCAATCGATCTACCGATATATTTATTTATTTTATTAATGCAGTCACTCTCATTGCAATGAAATGACAGCATCAGGATCCCAAATTCATTGTTGATACCATGCAGGGGGAAAGATACACTATGGTGAATTCCATATCTTTTAAGATCATGAAAAAAAGTTGATTTTGTCTCCATCGTGTTCCCGCTCCACACTAGCGGGATAATGTTGTGCAAGCAATATTCCACGACGGGATTCTGACTTATGCACTGTTTTTCACTTTGTTCTTTTAAAAAAGACTCATCATAATTTGTAATAATAATTGGGTTTTTTATTTCATTTTTAGTATCTGAATAAATAAGATAATACCACTCAACCTCTATAGCTGATTTCATCGAGTGAAGAAGCCTGTGGATATCATCAAAACTATCCACGGTAAAGCTTGAATAAAAATCATATAAGTCAACTGAAGCCATGGTTACCATTCCATTTATTTAATCGGTGAAATTTTATTATTTACAAGACTAGTGTACAGCCAGAGACTGACAACTATCTCTTTTGATAGTTGCGACATGATAATTTCGGTGAAAAAATTCATATTGAAGTTCAGTCAAAATAACACTCATGGTAATTACATATGATGATGAAATTTCAATGCGAATTTAATTTTAAGAGAGGGCTTATGAAACGAACTACCGTTATTTCACTTCTTGGAATGGTGTTTTTTTCGGCAAATGTATTTGCTGCAGAATCAGAAGTCAGTTCGGAGGTAAAAGATGATATTGCTGATGTACTGACTGCACAATACAATAACATAGCCAAAGACTGTGGAGATGAGCAATCTCCAGCATTTCTTTGCTCCGGCGTGTTAATGAGAGGGACGAGACCCGGAGTTGATTTCTGGAGGCTCAATCCATCATCGATAAAAAACAATGGTGTGTCATTCTCTTACTTGCGTAAGGATGCTAAATTCAACACTACAATTGCTAGTGCCAACGGGTTTATTCTTTTTCCGGGTAAAATGACGCCAGCAGAGGACGAACAGGTTTCGGTATTATGCTCTTATGCGCTCGATGCAAATACGTGGGGGAGACAGGGAAACTACTGTGGTTCGCCTCCTTCGCCTGAGAAAGGGCAGTCATGTCAGGACTTTGGCGTATTTACCGCTCATCAGTTAAATAAAGCGATTGCCAGAAGGTCAGCCTGGGGGGTATGTGCATTTGATGTCAGACCTACGGCAAAAAAACCGGCTGATGCGTTTTATCAGACATTGCTCGCGATGCCGTATCTTGGAAATGGATTAAATTATAACGAAATTATGGTTAAACCTTGGGATGAAAATAATCCGAAGGGCATACCCATTGAAGCACTGTTTTACCTGAATGGAGGGGGACTAGTGTATGCACAGCAGGATCAGCGTAGCTACAAAAATACAACAGGTAAAATTTTACCTATCGTTAAAATTGAGCTCCCTAAAGGCGTCAGCGTGCAACAATCGACAGATGCGATCTTTAGCTATGAACCAAAAGATCAGGTGGTTGAGAAATAAACGATAGACTCTCCCTGATGATGTGCTGTAAATAACAATACCGCCCGTCGGAATATTTCGCCGTAAGTCCCCGTTATCCAAGCGTGGATTTACGGCGCATTGTAGTGGCTGCGGTTCCAATGCGTGCATTGATAACCGGCTGGCGTTCCATTTCTTTCCACCATTCAGGGTCGTAACCCCACTCGAGAGGATCGAGGTGCAACTTATCGTTTCGCTGGTTAAGCATCAGAACTCGGGTACCTGGCGCCACGTTGTAGCGACCGATCGGAACATTATCCAGCGTGCTGGCAAATTCAAGGTCGGAGGCGAGCACGTCGAGATAGTCGGTGCAGGTCTGTACCTGGGCAAATCGTCCACACATAACCACCCCTTTTCGGTGCGGATTTAGGGTAAGTATAGGGGATGTTTCTCGAAGGGTTTCTGATCAGCATGAGAGGATTCGCCCCTCATCCCTACACCCCATAACTGTGTATAGGAGCAAAAAAACATTATCAAAACCCGATAAGCATTTCTTGAAATCAATGGGTTATAAACAGTGTCAAATGATGCAAACTTACTGTTTAAATCGAAATAATTAAATTCAATTTGTTATTAATAGCCATCTACTGTTGCGCCACATGGGTTGGTTCGAAGTGGCCGACCTGATTGTTAAGGGCATGGAAGGCGCAATCGCCGCAAAGACCGTGAGCTATGACTTCGAATGTTTTTATCTATGTTGCCACGAACGATTGTTATTGCGTTTATTACCCTTGTTCTTATTAAATATTAGTGTGCTTATTTTTATCTTGGTTGGTATTTGTCTGTCCTCCTGTGATTTTATGCGCCAGGTGATATCAACTTTGAAAGTAACAAGATGAAATGAAAGGTAACGCATTGTGTGACATTGAGTTTAATATGATTTTCGCCCGCTGTTTCATTGTGCTGGGCATTAATTTTGGCTATCTTTGAATGCCTAACGGATAATTTAATATGGAAGAGTGATATGAAAACCATGTTGGCTATGACGCTGGTTGCCTTAATTTCTGTAAGTGCAGCGAATACGGATGCTGCGACCACCAAAACGGTGAATGGGAAGCTTGAAACAGGCTTTGGCAACCCAACGTACAAGCAAGTGCTACATTATCGCAAGATGTATGAGAAAAAACCTTTCCCTGATGCTGAGATTTATTACTACGATAACGGCGTCTATAAAATCATTTCGCAGGGGGAAGACCATTATGGACTCTATGTGCTGCAGGGTGGATTTCAAGAACAGACTTATACCATAAGATTTGTTTCCTTGCCGTCCGCCGACTGGGGGAGTAAAACAGCATTTCATCAGTTGACTTTTATTAAGAATGATAAAGGCAGTGATGGTGTGTTTATCCAGAATGCGATTGTTGATACCGGCGAGGCAATTGCTCAGCAGAATGGCACTTTTTCTCTGGAAGAGAATAAGGAGAAGGACCCAACGAATAAACGGTGGGGAAGTTAATTTACAGCCAAACTCAAACATCAGGGCGACTCAATAGTTTTGATTCTACCCTGAGTAAACTGAATGCGCCCCGGTTTGAAGTGACAGTCACCGGCAGTCATTCAAGCCCTGGTATCCGTCGGGGCTTTTCTTCTGCCTCGAACGCCTGATGGCATGCGCTTTCCTAATGTAGGTTTGCAATACAGTGATCTAAGCCTGCTTAAATTTGCCTGTGTTGGTTTATTATTCTTTCCTGTGGATATTCTATTAAAGAAGGGAATCATGAAGAGAGTTCATTTGGGGCTTGAGATTTGTGCACCGGCATTATCGCTTGTTATCGCCGCGCTGTTGTTGACGGGGTGTGCGAAGACGAGTTCCGTGAATAAACCTGTGCCGTCTGATGAGGGTGTCGATGCGATGTTTGCCGCCTTCGAAGGTAAAACAGCGCCTCAACCTGGGGCGGAGGCCAGCCAGTATGCTATGCAGATACAATCCGCTATTCAAAGCCATTTTCAAGATACCGGCTCATATACCGGTAAGCGATGCGCTTTAAGAATTATGCTGGCACCGGATGGGATGCTTTTAGCTGTGCGAGCCGAAGAGGGTGACCCTGATCTTTGTCGTGCAGCGATAAAGGCGGCCACAAAGGCCCGTTTTCCCAAACCGCCTTCACCAGCCGTTTATGATGCCTTGAAAAATCCTATATTGGAATTCCGTCCCTGAGCACCTGAATGAGCGGGGGAAAACGCGTCAACGCTATTTAGGCCGAGTCAATTTGAATAAAAACGGGAGCCTCTGGGCTCCCATTTTTTATGATCAACGTCCTTATTTCATTTCTTTCAGTTTGGCGCGTGCAGCCCAAGCAATGGCGACCATGCTGATAGCGCCGACAAATTTGGGCCATTGAGCACAGGCGAAGAATTGTTCACTTATTTCTTTGCTGAGGGCAATGCAGGTGTAAACGGTGGCGAAGGTAAACCACGCTTTGATCCAGGCGGCGCTCATGGGACATCCTTTTCGAGAGATAAGGATGAAAATATCACCCCTTTTACATTAACAATCAAGCCTCTCTCAGCCGCTTTCTGGGGCTGCTGCACGATGACGTTAACCCTATCCCCTAAACGGCGTTTCTACCCTGATACTGACCCCCGGCTAATAAAGCTTTATGTCCACTTCCTGCTGTTTCAGGTAGGTACTGACATAGCCATAGGCGCAGTAAAAGGCCAGCAACGACAAGATGAGCACCGCGAAGGATGCCTTGAATTTGACGTCACCGTCTTTCGACATTTGGTAGGCGCAATAGATAAAAGACAGCAGAAACAGCAGAGTAAAGATTATTGCTAATGTGGCATATAAGATAAGCATGGCTCAACACGGTCTTCCCTGTGAGTGTTACAACGCAAGCTCAAGGATAACATAAGGGGTTCGGCGTAACGCGATGGCAAACGTTGGGGGCCTGAACAGGCCCCCGGAATTAACAAAACCAATGCTTCAACGCAGCTTAACCGGCATCAGGATGATTCTTGCCTTCTTCGATAAAGGCTTCATCAATCTCGTCGGTGGTCTCCTCACTGTCGCGGCCGGAAAGGATATTCCAGCAGGCGATGAACAACGCGGCGATCAACGGGCCGATAACGAAGCCATTGATGCCGTAAATCTCCATCCCGCCCAGCGTGGAAATCAGGATGAGGTAATCCGGCATCTTGGTGTCTTTGCCGACCAGCAGCGGGCGCAGAATATTGTCAACCAGCCCGATAATCACCACGAAGAACCCGACCAGGAATGCACCTTGCCACAACATGCCGGTAGCGAAGAAATAGATGGCTGCCGGCACCCAGATAATGGCGGAACCGACGGCGGGGATGATGGACAGGAAGGCCATCAGCGCGCCCCACAGCAAACTGCCATCGATGCCGGTGATGTAAAATGCCAGACCGCCGAGGGCGCCTTGCACAATCGCCACCACCACGGTGCCTTTCACCGTAGCGCGGGACACGGCGGCGAACTTCACGAACAGGTGGTGTTTAACGTGCTCGGACAGCGGCAGCGCTTCAAGCGCCAGTCTCACCAGATAGGGGCCGTCTTTCAGCAGGAAGAACAGCAGATAGAGCATGATGCCAAAACCGACGGCAAAGTTGAACGTGCCTTTGCCGATCAGGAATACGCTGCCCGCCAGGAATTGCCCGCCCTTGAGCGCCACTTCGGAAAGCTGCTTTTGTATTTCCGCGGCGCTGTCGAGGTTATGCTCCGCCAGAAAATGCCGTGCCCAGCTGGGTAAATGCTGCATCACTTCGGCCAGCATCGCAGGCAGTTGGGTATTGTTGTTTTGCAGCTTTTCGTAGAGAACGTTGAATTCAAGCGCCAGCGACGAAGCGATGATCGCCAACGGGGTGAACACAATCAGGCAGATCACCAGCAATGTTAACAACGAGACCAGACCGTTGCGGTCGCCAAGGTATTGCTTAAGCTTGTTTTTCAATGGGTGGAAAATCACGGCCAATATGATGGCCCAGAGCACTGACGAATAGTAGGGACCCAATACGTCCAGAAAAGCGGCGGTTACGATGAAAAGGATCAGAATAAAGAATCCCTTTGAAATACCTTTAGACATCATATCAGTCCCTCTGATGATAGATTTTATCGGTGAATCTTGGCGCTCACCGACATTGACGAGCAGTGAAAAACAAACCATAGCATCACAATGACTTAACAGTTAGCGGATTGTTGGTGAACGGGGGGTCTCTAGCCTGTAAGCCGGGTTGCTCACGGATTTTTGTATGAATTATCAATAAACCTTATTGATTGTGTTTCATTTTGTGAGTTCGCCTTGATGAGAAGAGGCGGGTTATCTACGTTTTAGGAGAACGTATTTTCACCTGAAACGCAGAGGTAGGCAAATGATTGAGCATAAACGACTTAGATTCATTGAGATAATGGTTGCGATCGCTTTTGGCGGTTTGGTGATTTACCTGATGGCCACGGGCGCGTTGTCCTTGTCAGGGCTGGAGCACCATTGGCCATATCCATCAAGATAACTGTAGTGACTTGCCAGGGTATGCGGAACACGGCGGATAAAAATAACATTACGCTGTTCAGACGTTGCGTTCGGGCGAGGAAAGTACGGCGGAGATCCATAAGCTTAAACGCCGGCCGCTGAATCTCCCGCTCAGATCGGATGTCTTTCATCACGCCTAACCTAACAGGCGTTTCATCATATAAATGCTCAGTGGATCAGGCGAGTAATTGCCAAAGCGCGTTGTCTGTCGGTAGCCGGCTTTTCGGTACAGGCTAATCGCTTCGGGTTGGTTAACGCCGGTTTCCAAATACAGTTCGCCATATCCCAGCGATTGCGCTTTCTGCTCGATTACCTCGATCAATCGGTGCGCAATACCTTGCCCGCGAAAACGCGGATCGACGTACATGCGTTTGATCTCCGCAATTTTACCCTCAGAAATATACAGGCAGCCGCAACCCGCATAGTCGCCCGCGCTTTTTGCGACAAAAGCGCAGGTTTCCGACGTCATTTCCTCAACCGACACCGAATAGAACGAATCGGCGGGGTAAAGCGGTTGCTGGTAGTCGTCCAACGCCGTCACCAGCGCAGCAAAACCGGTATCGGTTACCGCGGTTTCTTCAATAGATACGGCCATTTTCGCTCCCATATAACTGTGGTCATCCTGATAACCACAGTATCACAGCGATTACAGCGTTCCTTTCTGGATAAAGGCCCACAAAAACTGAAAGTGAGCAATGACTGCAATGTTTTGTCGATGGGGTTGAGAAAAACCCTCGATATCATCGCCGATGGAACAGATCAGGAATACCTTGCGGAAAATGGCTTCTGGGGCCAATACCGAATGTGGCGAGTGAAATAATCACTATGGGAATACAAGGCCGCAAAAGCGGCCTCTTTTACTGTTACTGTCGGGTTGATAGTCGCGATGCCAACGCTACCCCCAACGCGGCGGCGGCCAGTACCATTGCGGCGGGTGCGGACCAGCCGGCATTAGCGACGATGCCGCTTATCGCTATGGGGGCGCTCGCCATCCAGCTTTGTTGCCAGCCGCCGAGCAACGGGCCGAAAAAACATTGAGAGGGCGATACCCGCCGGCATAAAGGTGCTCCAGATGCCAAACACCAGATTACGTTTTTGCGGCTGAACCACGCGATTGAGAATCGCTGGGGCGGCGACCACTACGATGACGAAACCCAGGCCCTCAATAAACCGCGTGGCGATCAGTCCGTTGAAGTTATGCAGGCCGGCGCCGACAAAGCTGGCGGCACTGATAATCACCAGTCCAAGGCACAGCAAGCGGCGATCGCCCCAGCGACGGACCAAAATGCCGACAAGAATGCCGCTGAACACGCCAACGAAAGGGAAGGCCGAGATTATCCAGCTTAATGACTCCAGCGAGCGGCCGAACTCGCGTTGCAACTCCGGTAGTGCAATCGTTGCTTTGCCAACCTGCAGGGCTGCCGCAATACCGGCGAACACTATGTTCAGGATCGCCGGCCACTGGGTGGCATTGGGTGCCGCATACTCGATGGCGTCGGATTTTGTCGATATCATGATTCGCTCCGGGGGATAAAATCAGACTATGCGTTATGGCGAAAATAGCAGCAGTTCAATTGTTGCTTCACCTGCCCCAAAAACGTTCATTTCGAGCTTTCTACCGCTCCCCACAACGACTCAACTCGCTATTAACGCGCCCGATCACACAAAACCCCTGGCCGGGTTTCCTCCGTCATCGACACCATGATAGTTTTTATCAAAATCATGATGAGGAAGAGTATGGCAGGCAAGAAAACCACCATGAGCGCCATCGCCCGGGAGGCACGGGTCGGCATCGCCACGGTTGATCGGGTGATAAACCAGCGTGCTGCGGTACGGCCGGAAACGGAGCGCAAAGTTATTGCGGCGGCGAAAAAACTGGGTTTTGCCCTCGAAAAGTCTCACCGGTTGTTTGAGGCGGCCGGGCAGTCGCCGGTGCGGCTCAAAATGGGCTTTATCCTGCTGCGCCGCGAACATTCTTTCTATGCGCAGTTAGCGGAAAGCCTGCTGGAACAGGCCGCGCCGTACTGCGATCCGGCCCATCCGCCGCAGTTCATTTTTCATGACATCAGCGCGGTAGGCGATACCGCCGCTGCCATTACGCAACTGAGCCAGAGCATGGATGTGATGGGGGTGGTAGCGCTGGATAACCCGATGATCCGTTATGCGGTCGAAGAAGCCAGTCGCCTGGGCGTTAAGGTGTTTACGCTGCTGTCGGATCTGTCGGTGCACAGCAGGGCCGGTTATGTTGGCCTGGATAACCAGCAGGCCGGTCGCACCGCGGCCTGGTCGGTAGAGCGCATGTGTCGAAATCAGGGGAAAATTGGGGTTATCATCGGCGATAATCGCTTCCTGTGTCAGGAAACCTGCGAAATCAGTTTTCGCTCTTACCTGCGCGAACACCTGAGTGGTCACCGGGTGCTGGAGCCGCTACGCAGCTATGAACGGGCCGAAAGCGCCAGACAGGTAACCTTGAGCATATTGGCGCAGCACCCCGAATTGGTGGCGTTGTACGCGCCCTGCGGCGGCGTGGAAGGGATTATCGCCGCGTTGCGGGAGAGCGGCAGGCAGCACGACGTGATGCTGGTTTGTCATGGCCCGGTGGAAAACGCGGAGATGGCGTTGATCGACGGCACGCTGGATCTGATGTTGACGCATCGCATTCATGAATTCGCCGCGTCGGTCATCAACACCTTTGTCGCCGCCGGCGGCGGCGAACACCCTGGTTTTATGCAGATCATTAACCGCTTTGATCTGATTACCAAAGAAAATATCTGATCGCCGGCCCCGCTGCGGGCCGTTTCCCCCTGAGTTGCCGTCGATGTCTTGCAGGTCAGGGCCTGTCTGCATTTGATAAAAAAATATCATTTAAGCTATCAAATTTAACGCGATCTCCATCAAAAAATGAAAGTTTCATCATTGATGGTTTCGAAATATTTGTTTGATACTGGCGTCACACCCACCTCGAAACGGAATGAAAAATGACCTTGCCTATCGCTAATGCCCCCTGCAGTTGGGGAGTGGATGATCCCAAAAATCCTTATCTTCCTCCTTACGCCCAAGTGCTGCAGGAGGCGAGCGCCGCAGGCTATCACAGCATTGAGCTGGGGCCGTGGGGCTACCTGCCAATCGAGGCCGCGACCCTGACCGCAGAGTTGCACCGCCACCAGTTGTCGCTGGTGGCCGGCACCATTTTTGACGATCTGGTCAGCGAGCAGAACTTCGCGCACATCCTGGCGCTGACCCATAACATTTGTCGCAATTTGTCGCAGGCGCCCAAGGCACATCCCATTTGCGAAGGCCATTTCTCGCCACCGTATCTGGTGATAATCGACTTCGGCAATCCACAGCGGGCCAGGTTCGCCGGGCAGTCATCACAGGCACCGCGGCTGGCGCCAGACGACTGGAACCGGATGATCGGCCACATCAAAACGGTCAGCGAGATTGCCTGGCAGGAATATGGCGTCAGGCCGGTGATCCATCCGCATGCCGGCGGCTGCATCGAGTTCGCCGATGAGATCGAACTGTTGGTCAGCCAAATTCCGTACCAAACCGCCGGATTATGCCTGGACACCGGGCACCTGTATTACTCCGGCATGGATCCGGTCATCTGGCTCGAACGCTATTTCTCCCGGATTGATTACCTGCATTTCAAGGATGTTAACCCGCAGGTGTTCAATGACGTGCTGAAACGCGGGCTGGATTTCTTTACCGCTTGCGCACAAGGGGTGATGTGCCCACTGGGGCAGGGTGCAATTGATTATCCAGCCGTGCGCGAATTATTGACGGCGCGCGGCTATCAGGGCTGGATCACTATTGAGCAGGAACGGGATCCGCGTCAGGTGCAGGGCAGCCTGCAGGATGTGACGGAAAGCCTCAATTATTTGCGAACAGTCGGTTTTTAATCGGGAGAAACGTGATGATCAACGGCATTAAACCTCTGGAACGCTCCCTGCGTTGGGGCATGGTCGGCGGTGGCGGCACCAGCCAAATCGGTTATATCCACCGTTCTGCGGCGCTGCGCGACGGCACTTTCGCTCTGTTGGCCGGCGCGTTCGATATCGACGTGTCGCGCGGGCGCAGTTTTGGGCAAAGCCTGGGAGTGGCAGCGGACCGCTGTTACCCGGATTACGCCACGCTGTTTCGGGAAGAAGCCGCCAGGGCAGAGGGTATCGAGGCGGTTTCCATCGCCACGCCAAACAACACCCACTTTGCTATTTGCCAAGCGGCGCTGGAAGCGGGTTTGCACGTGGTGTGCGAAAAACCGCTGTGCTTTACCGCCGAGGAGGCGCAAATACTGGTCGAATTGAGTCAAAGGCAGCATAAAATTATCGGCGTCACCTACGGCTATTCTGGCCACCAGTTGATTTTGCAGGCCCGGCAGATGATTGCCGACGGCCTGCTGGGCGACATTCGCATTATCAACATGCAGTTCTCTCACGGGTTCCACGCCGCGCCGGTAGAGCAAGAGAACCCCAGCACGCGTTGGCGGGTGGATCCGCGTTTTGTCGGTCCCAGCTATGTATTGGGTGATTTGGCTACCCATCCGCTGTTCCTGGCGGAAACCATGGTGCCGCAATTGAAGATCAAACGTCTGATGTGCAGCCGCCAGAGCTTTGTCAAAACCCGTGCGCCGCTGGAAGACAATGCCTACGTGTTGATGGAGTACGACAACGGCGCGGTCGGTTCAATGTGGTGTTCGGCGGTCAACAGCGGCTCGATGCACGGCCAGAAGGTGCGCATCGTCGGCGAGAAGGCCAGCCTGGAATGGTGGGATGAACAGCCTAACCAAATGCGATTTGAAGTACAGGGCGAGCCGGTGCGCATTCTGGAGCGGGGCATGCCTTACCTGAATCACGCTGCGTTGGCGGACGACAGGATTGGCGGCGGTCATCCCGAGGGGCTGTTCGAAGCCTGGTCAAATCTGTACCGACGTTTTGCGCTGGCGATGGACGCCACCGACCGGCGGGACGAGGCTTTCCTGGCAGATTTCTGGTACCCCGACGTGCATGCCGGGGCGATGGGCGTGCGTTGGGTCGAAAACTGCGTGCGTTCCGCCGATGCCGGCGCCAGCTGGGTTGAGTTTCGCTAAAGCCCTGCAAGCGAGGTGGAGCCTCGGCGACATCATTTTAGTTCGCTTTTTCGCCACCCAGACGCCAGAGGGACGATACAGTGATCTGCCTCATTAGAGAAAGGGGGGAAAGGCTGATAGGGTAGGGGTTGGCCCAATCACAAGGAGAGAACGATGTTAGAGCAATACTACCCGGCGACGATGAGCTCCAAACCCGTCACGGACGAGCAGCATAAAAGGCTAGTGGCCGTGCAGGCGGCGCTGGAGCTGATCAAGGCCACCTTGTCCGATACCAACGACGGCAACGGCGTGGATTTTCAACTGAAAGCCGCCGAAAAGCACATTGGCCCCATGGCGGATGCCATACAGGAAGCCTTGAAGTAAGCTCCTGCCGCCCATAATCAACCGCCCCTCTGGGCGGTTTTTTGCATTTTGTCCGGCATATTCGGATTGTTTGTCATAGAGCGAAACGGGAAAAGTTGTAAAATCGACCTCAGGATTATCTTAGGAAAGAGCGTGAGGAGAACGTTGATGAAGGATGTGCATATCGCACTGTCGGGCAGCTGTGTACGGTTGGCTTACCCGGGAGAAGACGTACTGGATTTTCCCGACCGGCTGTCATTCGGGCCGCTGTATGCGCTCGACGACGATGGCGCGTTGCAGGCCAGAACCCGCTGGTTGCGCGATTTATACCAATCCGTTCACGCGCCTGAGTGGGACACTTCCGAAGAGAGCCAGGCGGGGATGGCGACGTTAAAAGCGCAACTTGCCGCCGTTACCGGGCAAGTGACCCTGTGGGTTGGCGATAACGCCGATGAACAGCTGATGCTGCGTGCACTGCTGCCGCTGCTTGGCGAACGCCCGATCTTTGTCGTCAACGTAACCGAACACACCGGGCGGCCGAGCACCCACTGGTGTGCGACGGAAATGCTGGAACCCTTGTGGATCCGGCGGCGTGAACTGACGTCGGCAGACAAAACCGCGCTCACCGCCGACTGGCATCGTTTGTTGGTGGAGAATGCCCCGGTGCGGATTTTTGCGGAAAACGCGGTTCGCGGTCAGGCGCAGGATTTTCATGACCGTCAACTGCTTGACGCCTGCCCTGACGATTACACCCAGGGTTCGCGGGTGGTGGGCGAGGCGATGGTGAATTCACCTTATCCGGTGGGGGACACCTTTTTGAATTTCCGTCTGTACGCCTTGATTGCACAGGGGGCATTACAAGCTCAGACTGCCGGCATGAACATGAACCGCATCAAGGTCAAACTGGCATAAATTCCCTCATGCTGCACGCGGATTTTTTGTGCCTTCCTGCAGAGAAAATAGGCCAAAGCGGTTTTCCCGGCCGTGCGGATCGGCTTATAATACGTCATTAGCTGTATAAATAAACAGGTTGGTTGCAATGACGTTGGCTTTGGATGGTGAAAAAATTGGCCGTAACCGGTTTACCGGCGAGAAGATTGAAAACGGCACTTTCCGTAACAGTGATTTCTCGGGGGCGGATCTGACCGGCACCGAGTTCATCGGCTGTCAGTTTTATGATCGCGAGAGCCAGCAAGGCGGCAATTTCAGCCGCGCGCTGCTGAAAGACGCCAGCTTCAAAAACTGCGATTTATCGATGGCTGATTTCAGAAATGCCCATGCGCTGGGCATTGAAATTCGCGAGTGTCGTGCACAGGGCGCCGATTTTCGCGGTGCCAGTTTTATGAACATGATCACCACGCGTACCTGGTTCTGCAGCGCTTACATCACCAAAACCAACCTCAGCTACGCCAATTTTTCGAAAGTGGTATTGGAGAAGTGCGAGCTGTGGGAAAACCGCTGGAATGGGGCGCAGATCCTCGGTGCGACCTTTAGCGGCTCCGATCTTTCCGGCGGCGAATTTTCTTCATTCGACTGGCGTGCCGCCAACTTTACCCATTGCGACCTGACCAATTCTGAATTGGGTGAGCTGGACGTGCGCGGCGTCGATTTGCAGGGGGTAAAACTGGACAGTTATCAGGCGTTCCAGATCATGGAACGCCTGGGCATCGCGATTATCGGTTAGGGCCTAAGGCAGGCAACGCCGGCAATCTGGCGCAGGCATTAATCGACGATAAACAGTCGCGCACCGCCTTGCGTTGACGAGCGGTGCGGTTCGGCGTCGTCCGCCACCTGATAGCTCATGCCCGGCAGCAGAACAAAGCGTCGGCCATCGGCCAACTCGGTATGCAATTCACCGCTCAGGCACAGAAGAATATGACCTTTGGTACACCAGTGGTCCGCGAGGTAGTCGGCCGTGTACTCAACCATTCTGACGCGCAGGTCGCCAAACCGGCGAGTTCGCCAATAGGCCATGCCGGTAATGCCTGGGTGCTCCGTTGCGGCGATGTCTTGCCAGTCAGTAATGCCGAAGGGGAGGTCGGTTATTTTCATGGTTTTTCCTGGTAAACAGCCTGATAAATTGGGTACATCACCCATCGTCAACGCAGTAACTGCCGTATTCCCAGCCCGACGATCAACGCACCGCAAATCCTGTCGATATGGGCTTTGCTGCGGCGATAGGCGCTGGCAATAGGGACGTGCGACAGCACCAGAACGACCAGTCCATACCAACAACCGGCAATCACCGCCACTTCCGCCAGCATGGCGGCGAAGGTCGCCGCTGAGACATGCGCCGGTGCCGCTGACGAGAATACCGCCGCGTAGAAGGCGACAGATTTAGGATTGGCAATATTGGTCGCGATCCCCTGTACAAAAGCGACGCGTGATCCGCTTTTTTCACGGGCGCTGGCGCTTATCAAACCTGAGACAGGTTTTGCTTTGGCGAACAGACGGCAACCAAACCAAATAAGATAGCCGGCACCGGCGATTTTGACTGCCATCGCCAGCCAGGGGAACAGGGCAAAAACCAGGCCGATGCCGAGAATCGCGCCGCTGGCCCAGAACAGATTGACCAGCACGATACCGGCTACCAGAGCGAAAGCTTCCGCCCGGCGTGCAGATACGGCTTTATGCGCTACGGCGACAAAGTTGGGGCCAGGCACCACTACGCCGACCACATACAGGGTGAAAACGGCGATTACCGCGGACATATCGATCATCATGCTACAGCCGATCAGAAAGGAACATGTCAGCAGTTTTATAATGAATCGCGGCCACAATCCATCCTGATATCCGTGCGGAGCGGAAAATTTTTCTTCCGTCTTTATGCTGCCTTTCTCAGCGGCGAGCTTTCATCGTGTTGAACGTAATAAATTCATAGGGTGTATAAATATAATTATAAATATTCCTTGCTTAAATAATCTAGCTGTGTGTAAATAGCGTCATCGGTTTGTAGTACAGACCTTATGAAAGCAGTTTTAGTAAAGCAGTTCTCAGTATTAGTGATATCCCATAGATACCTCTTCTCCCGCGAATTACCTTCTCTAGTGCCCAATAAGTTTCCAACAAAAACAGACCTCTATCGCCTTATGGCGTCTCAAAATATAAAGGAAATATCTATGTCTACTAAAATGACTGGTTTGGTAAAATGGTTTGATGCAGGTAAAGGTTTTGGTTTCATCTCTCCGGCAGACGGCAGCAAAGACGTGTTCGTGCACTTCTCTGCCATTCAGAGCAATGATTTCAAAACTCTTGATGAAGGCCAGCGCGTTGAGTTCACCATCGAAAGTGGTGCAAAAGGCCCTTCAGCAGGCAACGTAGTGGTTTTATGATTTTAAGGTAATGTTTTATTTCTTGCGATAGCGATGATGGCTTAAGCCGGAGCGGATGAGAAATAAAAGCGTTGCTCGAATAAACTCCGGGATTACCCGGAGTTTATCAAAGTCTGAATATTTCGCTCTATTTGAGTAGCGGGAAATATTGGCAACAGAAAAACAGATTGGCGTCGCCGCGTTAATAACGACACTGATTCAGTCTTTTTTTCTGTTGTGAAAAGGTTGTGCTTAGGCTGCGTAACGTTGGAGTGTTCGATGGACGCTTACGCCATAACATGACGGTCGGGAAAGTAACCGGCAAACATTGATGACCCTGGCTAAACACCGGGGTTTTTTTATGCTTATCGCCCCGGCGAACAGGCTGGCCCAATGTGAAGCGGGCCAGCCATAACATGACCGTTACCCGCGCTGGGAATCCAGCACTTCATTATTTTTCACCACGTCCTGGGCTTTAACGTAATTTTCAATCAAGAGTTGATACGCCGGGAAGATTTTGGTGTAAACCTCGGCCCATTGCTGTGCATCCTCGCGGTTCCAGCTACCCTGCAGTTCAGAGGCCACGCCAGCGGTATCGATAGGCACGACACCAGCCTGAACCACGCGTGCCAGAGTGATCTCCTGCGCCATTTTAGAATAGGTGCCTGAGGCGTCGATGACGGCAAATACCTTATAGCCTTCGGCAACGGCGCTGATCGACGGGAAGGCCATGCAAACGCTGGTAATGGTGCCGGCGATAATCAGGGTTTTGCGCCCGGTAGCTTTAACGGCCGCAACAAAGTCCGGGTTATCCCAGGCGTTGATCTCGCCTTTGCGCGCAATATATTGTGCGTGAGGTGCATTTTGGTGGATCTCAGGGATCAAAGGGCCGTTAGGGCCTTGGGGTACTGACGCCGTGGTAATTACCGGCAACTTACTCAGAGTAGCGATACTGGCCAGTGCACCGGCGCGAGCGCGCAGTTCGGTCATGGGCATATCGCCGACGGTTTGGAACAGACCACTCTGGTGGTCAATCAACAGCATGACCGCGTCATTGGCATCAATAACAGGACGTTGACCATTAAAGTTTGCTGGGGTGCTCATCTTGTTTTCCTCTGTAATCGGGGGTGTTGATAACAATTAATTTTGCCTAACCAAGACGTAATCTCAGTGCTTACGAACAGTGTAGGGCCAGGGGAAAATTCCGCTAGAGAGGTAACTCAGGATTCATCGTTCTATAAAAAGAACGATAAAGGCAACGTGCAGGCGATAATTTCAGCGCTGAACTAAACTTGAACTGTATAAGAAGCACGTGAAAAGCCCCTGTCGGGGGCGCTATTTGTGTTCATCAGCGCAATGTGGAGGCTGCATCATGGCTTATCAACATATCGTTGTCGCAACCGATCTCAGCGAAGACGCGGAATTTCTGCTCGGTAAAGGCGCCGGGCTGGCCAGCGCGCTCAATGCCAGGTTATCCCTGATCTATATCGATATCCACCGAACCGGCTATTACGCCGAACTGGGCGTGGGTGAATACCACTACACCGACTTTACTTTTTCGGAACGCGTGAAAAACATGCTGAACGCGATCAAGGACCAGTGTTCCTATCCGGTTGAAGAGGTGATTATCGGGCGTGGTGAACTGACGCAAGAGCTGAATAGGGCGGTGAAGGAGAAGGGCATTGATTTGGTGATTTTTGGTCATCATCAGGATATCTGGAGCCGGTTGATGTCATCGGTGCGACAGGTCATCAACCACCTGCAGGTTGATCTGTTGGTGATCCCCATCGACAAGAAATAAGCCTGTTCACCGCCGCTGCTCAACGAAGCGGGGATGATGTCCTATTACTGCCGCTTATCCAATGAACGGCGGTGTAGGGATGTTATTGAACTTATAGATTCCTGATAGTTCCTCATCGAAATAGTCCCGCCTCTTGATTTTATTAACGTGATCAAAGCATTGGCTTAATTCTGATAATGCCTCGCCTTGCGTATTGAATTACCGGTATATACCTCTTTATGATTAATAAACCGCACGTTTTGACTGGCTCTTGCCCTCCATGAGTTTTATCCTCGGATCTCAGCAGGATTTGTATGATTTATAGAAATACATTCACATGGAGGAGGTTTCATGCGTTTCGACAATAAAGTGGTAGTGATCACCGGCGCAGGCAATGGCATGGGGGAAGCGGCGGCACGCCGATTTTCCGCCGAGGGAGCTGTGGTGGTGCTTGCGGACTGGGCGAAGGACGCGGTAGATACCGTTGCCGCCTCACTGCCGAAAGGCAGGGCGCTGGCGGTACACATCGACGTTTCCGACCCGGTTGCGGTTGAAAAAATGATGAACGAGGTGGCGGCAAAACTGGGCCGCATCGACGTGTTGCTGAACAATGCCGGCGTACACGTGGCGGGTACAGTGCTGGAAACCAGCGTGGCCGACTGGCGACGCATCGCTGGGGTGGATATCGACGGCGTAGTATTCTGTTCCAAATTCGCCATGCCTTATCTGCTGAAAACCAAGGGTTGTATCGTTAACACCGCCTCGGTATCCGGCCTGGGGGGCGACTGGGGCGCGGCATATTACTGTGCGGCGAAAGGGGCGGTGGTCAACCTGACGCGCGCCATGGCGTTGGATCACGGCGGTGACGGTGTACGCGTGAACTCGGTGTGCCCGAGCCTGGTGAAAACCAATATGACCAATGGCTGGCCGCAGGAGATCCGCGACAAGTTCAACGAGCGCATTGCGTTGGGGCGTGCGGCAGAGCCGGAAGAAGTGGCGGCGGTGATGGCGTTTCTGGCCAGCGACGACGCCAGCTTTATCAACGGCGCCAACATCCCGGTTGACGGCGGCGCGACCGCATCAGACGGTCAACCGAAGATCGTTTGATCCTTGGCATAAAGGGCCCAGCATGCTGGGCCCCTTGCATCACACCCCCATCCGATCCCGCAGCGTATAGTAAGCGGCGCCAATTGCGGTGAACGGAATTTGCAGATTGCGGCCACCGAAGAACGGCAGGTGCGGCAGCTTGGCAAAGGCATCGAAACGCTCCGCATCGCCGCGCATCAGCTCGGCAATCAGCTTGCCCGCCAGATGGGTACAGGTCACGCCGTGACCGCTGTAGCCCTGCATGTAATACACATTATTCTCCAACCGGCCGAATTGCGGCATGCGCGACAGCGTGAGAAGGAAGTTACCGGTCCAGCGGTAGTCGATGCGAACGCCTTTCAACTGCGGGAAAGTTTTCAACAGTTTTGGCCGGATCAGATTATCGATATCGTCCGGATCGCGTGCGCCATACACCACGCCGCCGCCGTACAGCAGGCGGTTATCGCCGGTAATGCGGTAATAATCCAGCAGGTAGTTGCAGTCTTCCACGCAGTAATTCTGCGGGATGAGCGACTGCGCTACTTCCGGCGCCAGCGGTTCGGTAGCGACCACCTGCGTGCCGCACGGCATGCTGCGTTTCGCCAACCGGGGCTCCAGCTTGTCGCCCAGATAAGCATTGCCGGCCACAATCACATAGCGGGCCTTCACCTGGCCATCGGCGGTGTTGACAAGCGCCGGTTCGCCGTGGCGAATATGGGTCACCGCCGACTGCTCGAAGATGCGCCCGCCCTGCAGGCGAATCGCCTCGGCTTCACCGAGCGCCAGATTCAGCGGATGAATATGGCCGCCGCTGTGATCCAGCAGCGCGCCGACGTAACGTTCGCTGTTCACTTCCTCACGGATGCGCTCTGCGTCCAGCAACTCCAGTTGGGTATTGCCGTAGCGCTCCCAATGTTGTTTCTGTTCAATCAGTGCATGATATTGCCGGTTGTTCAGCGCGGCGAAGATGCCGCCGGGGCGATAGTCGCATTCGATGGCGTATCGCTTGATACGACTGCGAATGATCTCTGCGCCTTCGAACATCATGCTGCCGAGCATCCGGGCGCTTTCTGCGCCATAGCGTTCCTCGATGACGTCAATGTCGCGGCTGTAGGAATTCACCAACTGGCCGCCGTTACGGCCGCTGGCGCCGAAGCCGATACGGGCGGATTCCAGCACCACCACGTTGTAGCCCGCCTCTACCAGGAATAGTGCAGAAGACAGACCGGTGTAGCCACCGCCGACGATACAAACATCGCATTCAATAGATTCATTCAGTTGCGGGTAGGGCTGATGGCTGTTGGCCGAAGCCGCATAATAGCTTTTTACGTGTTCAGTCATGATAGGGGCTCTTATTCCAGCGAAATCCAGGTGGTTTTCAGTTCGGTGAATTTATCCAGCGCGTGCAGCGATTTGTCGCGGCCATTGCCGCTTTGCTTGTAGCCGCCAAACGGCACGGTCATGTCTCCGTCGTTGTAGTTATTGACGAAAACCGAACCGGCTTTTAACTGTCGAGCCATGCGGTGGGCGCGGGACAGGTCGCGCGTCCAGACGGCGGCTCCCAGGCCGTATTCGCTGTCGTTGGCTAATTGCAATGCCTGCTGTTCGCCGTTAAAGGACGTCACCGCCAGTACCGGGCCGAAAATCTCATCGCGCGCCACGCTCATGGCGTTATCCACCTGGGTGAGAATGGTTGGGCCGAGATAACCGGCATGGCCGCTACGCGGGTGCTCGCGGCCATCAAGAAACAGCGCTGCGCCTTGGCTCAACCCTTGCTCGATATAATCGGCCACTTTTTCACAGTGAGCCTGATCGATCAGCGTGCCCATCACCGTGGTCGGATCGAGCGGATCGCCCGGTATAAAGGCTGCCGCATGCTTGCGCAGGGCTTGCAAGAATTCCTGCTGAATGCTCTCTTCCACCAGCAGCCGGGTGCCGGCGATACACACTTGGCCCTGATTGTAGAAGATACCCGCCGCCGCGGCCTGTGCCGCTTTATCCAGATCCGGGCAGTCGGCAAAAATGATATTGGCGCTTTTGCCGCCGGCTTCCAGCCATACCCGTTTCATATTGGATTGCCCGGCGTAGATCATCAGTTGTTTGGCGACCAGGGTGGAACCGGTGAAGGTAAGGGCGTCGACGTCGTTATGCAGCGCCAGCGCCTTGCCCGCATCGTGGCCGTAGCCGGGGATGATGTTCAGCACGCCGTCCGGCAACCCGGCCTGTTGCGCCAGCTTGCCCAGATAGATCGCGCTCAGCGGGGATTTTTCCGAAGGTTTGAGGATCACGCTGTTGCCGGTGGCCAGCGCAGGGCCGAGTTTCCAGCAGGCCAGCAGCAGCGGGAAGTTCCAGGGTACGATAGCGCCAACCACGCCGATCGGCTCGCGTTCGATCAGCGCCAGTGCATCGCCGCCGGTGGGGGCGATTTCGCCGTAGACCTTGTCGACAGCTTCGGCGTACCAGCGCAGACAGCGGATAGCGCCAGGCACGTCGTCGCGCAGGCTGTGGAGGATCGGCTTGCCGGTATCCAGCGTTTCCAGCAATGCCAGTTCCTCTTGGTGCTGCTCCATCAATGCCGCCAGTTGCAGCAAGGTCGCCTTGCGTTGCGCCGGTGCGGCCCGTGACCAGTCGCCGCGCTCAAACACCTCGCGCGCCGCGCTGACAGCCAGATCGATATCGGCGCTGCTCCCCCGCGCCACCTGCGTCAATTCGCGCTGCGCGGCAGGATCCTCAAGGGTAAAGGTTTCGCCTTCAGCGGCCTGTTGATAACGGCCATTAATAAAGAGTCGGTTCTCAATATTCAGGGCTTGCGCCCGGTGTTGCCAATACTGCAGGTGATGGAAGTCCATGCTTTGCTCCGTTGATCAGAATGTCGTCGGGGTATGGGCGCTGATAATCCGGCAAATCCGCGCCGACGTGTTGCTGAAACTGTGGGGAATGCCGGTGTTGATGGCGTAGCTCTGGCCGGCCAACAGGTGATAGTTCTGCCCGTTGACCTGCAGCAGCACTTCGCCTTCCAGCAGGGTGCCGATCTCTTCCCCCTGATGTTTGATACGTTCGCCGGTAGTGGTGCCCGGCTCGTAGGTTTCGATCATCATCGCCAGCGTGCGGTTGGGGTCGCCGTTGTGGATCAGCTTCATCGACACCCCCTGGCTGCCAATCTCGATCAGGTCTTCATGATCGATGACAATCCGCGTTTCATCCGGTTTTTCCGGCTCGGCGAAAAATGCCGATAGCGACAATCCATACACCGTCAGCAGTTTTTGCAGTGTGCTGATGGCCGGGCTGACTTTGTCCTGTTCGATAGTGCTGATGGCGCTGTGGGTTAATCCAGACAGTTCGGCGGCGCGGCGCTGTGACAACCCTAGTTGCTGACGGATCTGCGACAGACGTTTCCCCGGTGCCAAGCTGACATCGCTCATAGGCGTTTTTCCTTTTGGTAGTGCCGGCAAGCGGTAATGAAGCCTTCAAACAACAGGCGCGACAGGGCGTACTCCTCACTGTTCCATTCCGGGTGCCATTGCACGCCCAGCGCGAAGGGCTGGTCACGCAGGCTGATCGCCTCCACCAGCCCATCGGCGGCATGGGCCTCGATGCGGACGTTGGGGCCGAGGGTTTTTGACCCTTGCCCGTGCAGTGAGTTGACCCAGAATCTGTTGCAATCCGGTATCAGTTGCGACAGCAGCCCGCCATCCTGAACGATGACTTCGTGGGCGGGGGCGTATTGTTGATCCAGCGGCAGCTCGTGATCTTCACGGTGTTCGAGCAGTTCGGGCAGTTCAAACAAACGACGATGCAGCGTGCCTTGGGTGGCAACCACCATTTCCTGCATGCCGCGGCAAATGGCGAAAAGGGGAATGTGCCTGTCGAGCGCATGGCGGATCAGCGCCAGGCTCAATTCATCTCGCCCGGGATCGGCGTCAGGCTCATCGCCGTTTTCACCATAAAGGTGCGGCTGCACGTTACTGGGGCTGCCGGGCAGCAAAATGCCATCGAGGTGCTGCAACAATTCTTCCAGCAGTGTGGGCTCCGCCAACGCGTGCGGCAGGGCGATCGGCAACCCTCCGGCGGTGATTACTGCATTCAGGTACTTTTCTTGCAAGGTCTGGGTGAGATGCTCGTTTAACCTATACCTGCACATCACTACGCCGACCATTGGTCTGTTAAATATATTGCCCATACTATCCCCTTGGGTTGTTCGAAATTATGAACGATAAACTTCTTTAGTGCCTTTTTCGTTCAATATTTTATAAATCTAGCAGTCAAATGGGCAATATTCAAACTCAAATTAACACTTGCAAAACAATTTTGTTGCAACTATGTTTCATTGGTGGGCATTATATTGAACGCGATGGTCAAAAAACATCGACGGCAATAAGTGTGAGAACCACTGACAAAAACATAAATGGCGGGTGAATCATGCAGACCAACATAGTAGAAGTGGAAAACTTTGTTCAGCACAACGAAGAAAGGCGAAGTAGCGCGTTCCAGCGTGAAGTGAAGAAGTACCTGGAACGTTATCCATTGACTCAGCACGTTGATGTTCTGCTGACCGATCTCAACGGCAGTTTTCGCGGCAAACGCATACCTGTCAGTGGCCTGAGCAAGCTGGAGAAAGGCTGTTACTTCCCGGCGTCGGTGTTTGCGATGGATATTCTCGGTAACGTAGTAGAAGAAGCCGGACTGGGGCAGGAACTGGGTGAGCCGGATCATATCTGTGTCCCTGTGCCGGGCACGCTGACGCCGTCGGCGGCGGATCCGCAATATATCGGCCAGGTACTGCTCACCATGCTGGATGAAGAGGGCACTCCCTTTGACGTTGAACCGCGTAATGTGCTGAACCGAGTGTGGCAGCGTTTGCGTCAGCGCGGGCTTTCCCCCGTAGTAGCGGTAGAGTTGGAGTTCTATCTCATCGATCGTCAACGCGACTCAGAGGGCTATCTTCAGCCGCCGTGTGCGCCGGGCACTCAGGAGCGCAATACCCAGAGTCAGGTGTATTCCGTCGACAACCTTAATCACTTTGCCGACGTGCTGAGCGACATCGACGAGCTGGCGCGTTTGCAAGGCATCCCGGCGGACGGCGCGGTGGCGGAAGCCTCACCCGGCCAGTTTGAGGTAAACCTGCATCATACCGATAACGTTCTGCAAGCCTGTGACCACGCGTTGGCGCTGAAGCGCCTGATCCGCATGGTGGCGGAAAATCACAACATGCACGCCACCTTTATGGCCAAGCCCTATGAAGAACACGCCGGCAGCGGCATGCACGTGCATATCAGCATGCTCGACAAACAGGGCAACAACGTATTAGCCGATGACGATGGCGAAGATTCCGCGCTGCTGAAGCAGGCGCTGGCGGGGATGATCGCCCTGATGCCTTCTTCTATTGCGCTGCTGGCACCCAACGTTAACGCCTATCGCCGCTTTCAGCCAGGCATGTACGTGCCGACCCAGGCTTCCTGGGGCCATAACAACCGTACCGTGGCGCTGCGCATCCCCTGCGGCGATCGCGACAATCACCGCGTGGAGTACCGCGTGGCCGGTGCCGATGCCAACCCTTATCTGGTGATGGCGACCATTCTGGCGGGTATTGTTTACGGGCTGGAAACGCCGTTGCCGCTGCAAGAGCCGGTGACCGGCAACGGATTGGAGCAGGAAGGACTGGCGTTCCCGATCCGCCAGAGCGATGCGCTGTACGAATTCGAGCATCAACCGGTGCTGAATGCGCTGCTCGGCGAAAGGTTCAGCCATGTTTACCTGGCCTGTAAAACGGATGAGATGGTGCAGTTTGAGCGCCTGATCACCGAAACCGAAATCGAGTGGATGCTGAAAAACGCCTGACCCCGCTCCCGAACTTACCGCGCGCGTCTGGCGCATTCCGCCGGCTATCCTGTGGCCTGCGAAGCTGCGCGCAGCGGTACAGCATTTCTTCCATCTGGGCGTACAGGACGCCGGCGAGGAAATAATCATGACAGCCATTACCCTTCCGTCAGTCAGCGCGGACGCGTGTCCGTGCCGCAGTGAATACGGGCCATCCGCAGGCCTCCGCTATCGCTTTTCCCGCCGCCCGAGCAGCAGTTTCCCCGCGGCCTCTCTGAATGACGTTAAACGGTTACCAGCAGAGGACAACGAGGGGAAGCGCTATGACGATTAATGCCACTGACTGTAATCCGGCGGCCAAGCCGCAGCTGCGCAAGACCCTTAAACTGTGGCAGGTGGTGATGATGGGCCTGGCGTATCTGACGCCGATGACGGTGTTCGATACCTTCGGCATCGTGTCCGGCGTCACCGACGGCCATGTGCCTTCTTCCTACCTGTTTGCACTGGTCGGGGTACTGTTTACCGCCATCAGCTACGGTAAGCTGGTACGCCAGTTTCCGACCGCCGGCTCTGCTTACACCTACGCGCAGAAAGCGATCAACCCGCACGTCGGTTTTTTGGTCGGCTGGTCCTCGCTGCTGGATTACCTGTTCCTGCCGATGATCAACACGTTGTTGGCGAAGATTTACCTGACCGCGCTGTTCCCCGAAGTCCCTCCCTGGATTTGGGTGGTAGGATTTGTGATCATCATGACGGCCATTAACCTGAAAAGCGTCAATCTGGTGGCCAATTTCAATACGTTGTTCGTACTGGCCCAGGTGGCGATTATTCTGGTGTTCATCTACCTGGTGGTGCACGGCCTGCGCAACGGCGAAGGGGTAGGAAGGGTATGGAGTTTGCAGCCGTTCATCAGTGAGAACGCGCATCTGTTGCCGATTATCACCGGCGCTACCATCCTGTGCTTCTCGTTCCTCGGTTTTGATGCGGTCACCACCCTGTGTGAAGAAACGCCCAATGCCGCCAAGGTGATCCCGCGCGCAATTTTCCTGACCGCGCTGTACGGCGGGGTGATCTTTATCAGCGTGTCGTTCTTTATCCAGCTGTTTTTCCCTTCCATTCAGCGTTTTCATCAGCCGGATGCGGCGTTGCCGGAAATCGCGCTGTACGTGGGCGGCAAGCTGTTCCAGGCCATCTTCCTGTGCACCACCTTCATCAACACGCTGGCTTCCGGTCTGGCTTCGCATGCCAGCGTTTCACGGCTGCTGTATGTGATGGGGCGCGATAACGTGTTCCCGGAAAAGTTCTTCGGCTATATCCACCCGAAATGGCGCACGCCGGCATTGAACGTACTGATGGTCGGGCTGGTGGCGCTGTCCGCGCTGTCTTTTGATCTGGTCACCGCCACGGCGCTGATCAACTTCGGCGCGTTGGTGGCCTTTACCTTCGTTAATCTGTCGGTTATCAGCCATTTCTTTATTCGCGAGGGGCGCAACAAAAGCTGGAAGGACCGTTTCAACTACCTGATCCTGCCGCTGATTGGCGCGTTGACGGTGGCGGTGCTGTGGTTGAACCTGGAAAAAAGTTCGCTGACCATGGGGCTGATCTGGGCGGCGCTGGGCTTTGCTTATCTGGTGTACCTCACCCGGCGTTTTCGCCAACCACCGCCGCAGTTTGAGCGGCAGCCGCAGCAATAACGACATCAGGCGGGTTTTTCCCGCCTTTCTTTTTCTGCCGCCCGGCAGTAGAGTGAAAATCCCGATAAAAAATAACCCATTGGATCGTCTTCATGTTTTCTTTACCCACCCAGCATAAAGCCACGCTGTTCGGTTTATTGGCGATCCTGCTGTGGAGCAGCGTCGTTGGTCTGATCCGCAGCGTCAGCGAAGGGCTGGGGCCGATTGGCGGTGCGGCGATGATCTACAGCGTCAGCGCGCTGTTTTTGCTGCTGGTGCTGCGTTTGCCGAATTTGCGCCATTTTCCCCGTCTTTATCTGATCCTCGGCAGCCTGCTGTTTGTCAGCTATGAGATCTGCCTGTCGCTGTCTCTGGGTTATGCCAATACCCGGCTGCAGGCGATAGAAGTGGGGATGATCAACTATCTCTGGCCCTGTTTTACCGTGCTGATGGCGCTGGTGTTCAACGGGCAAAAAGCCAAATGGTGGCTGTTGCCTGGCTTGCTGTTGTCGCTGTTCGGTATTGGCTGGATCATGAGCGGCGAGGGCGGATGGTCGCCGGCGCAGATGCTGGAGAATGTGCGCAGTAACCCGCTGAGTTATTCGCTGGCTTTCAGCGGCGCAGTGATTTGGGCGCTGTATTGCAATCTGACCAAAAAAATTGCGCAGGGCAGCAACGGCGTGGTGCTGTTTATTGCGCTGACCGCCGTGGCGCTGTGGCTGAAATATGCCTTCAGCGACGAAAGCGGCATGCAGTTCACCTGGCCGGTGACCCTGACGCTGCTGTGTGCCGGCGCGGCGATGGGGGCCGGTTACGCGGCGTGGAACGTCGGTATTTTGCACGGCAACATGACACTGCTGGCGACGGTATCCTATTTTACGCCGGTGCTGTCGGCGGTATTTGCCGCGCTGGTGCTCGATACTTCGCTAACGGTCAGTTTCTGGCAGGGCGTAGTGATGGTCGCGTTCGGCTCGCTGATCTGCTGGCAGGCAACCCGAGGAAAGTAACGGAAATTTTCAGTCGACCCTGGGATAGTGGGCTAGAATTTAACTATTGATTGTGCCTGAAGGAACATAAAAATGAGAGACGATATCCAATTCATTCAGCAGCCAGTGATTGACGATGAAAACTATATGCGCGGTGATACTGTGCGTCTGACCACCGCTAATTTGCGTCATGAATACCAGCTTGATGTCGGCATTCTGCGCCGGGAAGGCAAGTTGATTTTCGGTTCCGTGGTTGCCGCTGCGCCGAAGGTGGACATTCCCCCTAAAGAGTGGGAGGTGGCTCCGGGGCAGGAAGTGGTTTTCCGCCAGGAAAATATTGCCAAAGCGGTGCCGGGCGTGCGTTGAGTTTTCCACGACCATCAGACCCATTTTCCACTCATCTCTTTTCTTCAGCCGGCCATTTTTGAGCCGGCTTTTTTTGGCCTGAAAATGCCATCCGCACTCATTTTGGGTGTCGCGCATAATTGGCACAAAAACTGCTTTATAAATCACCGAGCATGACAAAAATCACATCGATCGTGAATTTGCATGAAACATAATTTGACAAATGTGAACGCAATCGATTACCTATTCGCGAAATGCATAACTGGATCACAGATTATTACACTCAGTGATTTCTATAATGCGCGCGTCGCCCGAGAAGTTTGTCAGCGGGGCAACGCCAGGTGTCGTCAGACTCATTGTCATCTTTTCTAACGGGCAGGAAATGGCCCTTTAAGCATGTGGTAATAAAAATGAAAAAAATAGCTCTAGCAGCAGGTGTATTGCTCGCCGCGTCTTACAGTGCATCATCAATGGCTGATAGCAAAGACAGCGAATTCGTCTCGGATTGGTGGCACCAGAGCGTTAACGTGGTGGGGAGCTACCACACCCGTTTCGGACCTCAGTTGAACAACGATGTGTATCTTGAGTATGAAGCCTTCGCCAAAAAAGATTGGTTCGATTTCTATGGCTACGTCGACGTGCCTAAATTCTTCGGTGTCGGCAACACGCCGGATCGCGGGATTTGGGACAAGGGCTCACCGATGTTTATGGAGATCGAGCCGCGCTTCTCCATCGACAAGCTGACCGGCACCAATCTGGGCTTTGGCCCGTTCAAAGAATGGTACTTCGCCAACAACTACATCTATGATCTGGGCCACAACGCCGATGGCCGTCAGAATACCTGGTACATGGGCCTGGGTACGGACATCGATACCGGCCTGCCGATGAGCCTGTCGATGAACATCTATGCCAAATACCAATGGGAAAACTACCAGGCTGCCAATGAGAACAGCTGGGACGGTTACCGTTTCAAGGTGAAATATTTTGTGCCGTTGACCCAGCTGTGGGGCGGTAATTTGAGCTACATCGGTTTCACCAACTTTGACTTCGGTTCCGATCTGGGCAAAGACAGCAACTGGACCGACGGTACAGGCAAACAGGTACGCACCAGCAACTCGATCGCGTCCAGCCACATTCTGGCGCTGAACTACGATCACTGGCACTACTCGTTCGTGGCCCGTTACTTCCATAACGGTGGCCAGTGGCAGGACGGCGCGGAGATCGGTACGCCGCAGGGCCCAATTAAATCTACAGGCTGGGGTTACTACCTCGTGGCCGGTTATAACTTCTGATTTTCCGTGGTATCAGAAACAGAAAACCCCGCGTTGCGGGGTTTTTTTTGTCATCACTGAGCTTGTTCACCGGGTAAATGTCTCACCGGCATAAATAATCGTCCTTTGATTACATGGCATTCATTATCGATCCAATGGATGATTTGTTCACGGCTCACGCCTTCGGATTGCGCGTAGCGGTGAAGATCGCCATTAAAGTGCTGAGTGATGTATTCCATGAGGGTCATTTGCATGTCTTTTGCTCCTGAACGCCCACCCGTTGCCAACTGGCCACCGTGGGAGGTTGAGGTTTCTCAGACGCTGAATTTAAAGTATTGGCTACCAAATCTCAACATAAAGCACCGGGTTGGTGCGACAGGCGTCAAATTTAGCAGAAAAAAGAATCCCGCACGGAGAGGCGGGAAGCATTCAGTTTATCATTCTGGACGATAAAATAAGATTTGAGGTGCGACGAAAAAGAGCAGACTAACTCTTTTTGTTACCTTTCCAAGGTACTGGAAGACTTATTTTGCCGCAAGAAAAATCTTGTCGCCAAATTCGGTTTTTTCGAATAGTTTTGCGCAGGAATAATCTTTCATCACTTTCCTTACGCTTGCCAGCCCGCCTGCCTTGTCAGGGTTCCTTATCTCGGATTTTTCCTCATCCTTTATGGGGGGAATTAACGCTATAGTTAATGCAATACCCCAAGCAGGAAGTCATAACATGAACAAACGTCGTACTACTCTCACGGCGCTGGCGTTGATCGTATCGTTGGGCCTGTCCTCTGCGCCGGCGTTCGCCGATAAGGGCGGCAATGGTCACGGCAATGGTAATGGTGGCGGTCACGGTAATAGTCAGGGCAACGGTAATGGTCACGGCAATGGCAATAGCGGTGATCACGGCAAGGGCAATAAAGACAACGGCTACAAAGCCAAAGGTGACGAACGCGATCTGGTGTCGGTGAATATCTCTCACGACCGGGTGCGTTCGCTGGCGCTGAATTACGGTCTGACCGGCTATCGTTCTCTGCCGCCGGGCATTGCCAAGAACCTGGCACGCGGCAAACCATTGCCTCCAGGCATCGCCAAGAAAATGGTGCCGTCTTCAATGCTGCGCGACCTGCCGTCCTATCCGGGTTACGAATGGCGGATTGCCGGTAACGATCTGGTGCTGGTGGCGCTGAGCACCGCCATTGTGGCCTCGGTGATTAACGGCGTGTTTGACTAACGCCGGCCTCTTCGGCTCAAAGCCTCGCTTCGGCGGGGCTTTTTTCTTTCCGAGGGAGAGTTGCCTGAGCGGCGGCGATTGTGATGAACTCTGTTTTCTTTATTTTGGGCAAACAAAAAGGAAAGGGTTATGTTCAGAGCGTTATTGTTCGTCTGCTGTCTGGCCAGTTCTTCAGCGCTGGCGGCCGACGGGGCGCAGCTTGGCGAATTGGTCAACCAGCGTCTGGCCTATATGAAAGACGTCGCCGGTTACAAAGCGCAGCAGCATTTGCCGATCGAGGATCTGGCGCAAGAAACCAAGGTGCTGGCGAGCACAGAAGCGGAGGCGGGCAGGTTAGGGTTGGCGCCGCGCTCGGTGCGACCGTTTATTGTAGCGCAGATGGACGCCGCCAAGGCGATTCAGTACCGCTATCGCGCAGACTGGCTGGCGACGCCGGAAAGCGGTTGGCAACCGCGCCCGCTGAACAGCGTGCGGCCGCAAATCGCCGAGTTGAGCAATCGCATTCTGCAACGGCTGGCGCAGCAATTAAAGGCCGGGCCGTTGACGGAACAGGCTCGCGGCGCTTTTGTCAGCGCCATTCGTCAGCCTAATCTCAGCGATGCCGACAAGCAGCGGTTGTTCACCGCCTTGCTGGCGGTCAGGGCCGACAAGGCGGGCTGAGCGGCGTCGCTAATCTCGGCCGGCGCTGCTGCGCTGAAAGGTCAGCACCCGGCTGCGGTTGGCGATCAAATCCACGCTGTAGCCGCGAAAGTATAAACAAAAGCGTTTTAGCCACGGGCCGTCGTGGCTTTCCACCAGCATACGGCCGTTGCTGAGTGAGCTGACGGTGCCGCTCTGCGTCGCCGGACCCACGCCGATGTGTATTTGATTGCCGCAAATCTCGAAGGCGGTGCGGTACTGCGGGTGATACCAGAAACCCTGAACATGTTTCAGGCAGTCGCCGTTGGGCGTTACCGGCAGAAAGCTGCGCGCCACGTGGCCCACTTCGCCTTCAACCGCTTCACCGGTCCATTTCAGCCGCATTGGCATATGGGCAGAAAGCGACACCGCGTAGCCGTCGTCGGCCTGATACAGCGGCTCGCCGGTCCCCAAATAGGTCACATTGCCGTCCTCTACCTCCAGCCAGTAAGGTTCGGCCACCGTAGCGTAAATGCCGTCGGGAATGGCGGTGCTGCGCTGCGGTAACGCCTCATCGAGCAGGGCGGCCATCACCTGTAGCGCCATGCCAAAGCTGTCGCAATCCTCGCGGTTGGCCACCAGCGCTACCCCAGCCTGCCGATCGGGTGCCAGCAGGAAATAGCTTTTGTAACCGGCGTGTGAGCCGCCGTGGCCCAGCAGCCTATAGGTACCGAGCGGGGTTTGCGCCAGCCCCAGACCGTAAGCGCTGAGCTGGCCCTGATTGAGCCGCCGTGGGGCGCTGAGCTGCGCCAACACGCCGTGGCCCGGGCCTTCATCCGCCAGCAGCGTTTGTAGCCAGCAAGTGAGGGCATTGGCGCTGCCGGTCAGGCTGCCGGAAGCGGACAGATGCAGGCCGGCGCTGGCCAGTTGCCAACCTTGCGCGGAACGCCAGTAACCGGGTGCCAGCCCAGGCACCACGTCAAACCAGCTTTCGGGCGCCCGCAGCTGAACCTGCAGCGGTTGGGCAATATGCTGTTGCACCAGTTGATCGAAATCGTAGCCTTTGGCTTTCAGCGCCGCCTCAACCAGCCGGTATCCGGTATTGGTGTAGGCGACTTCGCTGCCGGCCGGATAATTGAGTTCACGCAGGCCCTGAAGGAACTGCATCACCGGCTGCGCATCGCTGCGGGTATGCACCGAGATGCCGAGCAGCCCCAGCGTTTCACGCACGTCGGGCAGTCCGCTGGTCATGTCCAGCGCCTGGCCGACGGTCACGTCCGCCAGCGGAGCATGCAGTTCAGGCAGTAAATCGCCGAGGCGATCGCGTAAATTGAGGGCGTTGCCGGTGGCGTTCAGCGCCAGCGCGGCGAAAATATGTTTGGTGACTGAGGCGTAGCGCACCACGCTGTCGGCGGTAAAGGGGGTGTTTTGCGCCAGATCGGCCAGGCCGGCGCTGGCGGTCGCCCGTATCTGCCCGGCGTCGAACAGGGTTATTGCCCCGCCGGGTTCGCCATCGGTGCGCCAATTCGCCAACAGCCGATCGGCAACGGCCTGTGCGGCACGCCAGTTTAACGGGGTTTCAGACATGGTAGCCTCCAGAGTAGGTCATCAATTTGGGCCTTGCGCCGTGCACCCGGATCCCATAGCCGCCTGGGGCGCCGGGATAGGGGGGGGACGGGAGTTTATACCCAGGTAATCGCCGGGCTTTTCGGCAGAGTGTGGCGTACTGCGCGATCCCTATGCCGCTGTTTTGTGCGTTGTCCGACCAGGTACAAGGGTTTTCACTCAAACTGCGATGCAGTGCGCAAATTGAAGCCAGGGAAGGAAAGGAGGCATGATTTATGCCGCAAAATCAGGAGGGGAAGTGACGCCGGGGCAAGACAAGCGGCCCCGGCTTGGCATAGACGGTGGGTTAATGCGGTTGCCCGCAGGACAGCAGACTGTCGATCATTTGCTTCAGCAGGCGTTGCAAAGTGGCCGCACGCTGCGGCTCGAAGGCAAAGGGATACTGTTCGGACATGTAGTTCACCTGCGCCAGCTCCAGTTGAATCGCATGCTGCTGTTGCTGCGGCTGACCATAAGCACGGGTGATGTACCCGCCTTTAAAGCGGCCGTTAAGCACATGCGTGAACTGCTGTTGCTGTTCGCAGCAGGCCACCAGGCGATCGCTCAGCGCCTGGGCGCAGCTTTCGCCGCCGTTGGTGCCCAAGTTGAGATCCGGCAACTTGCCGTCGAACAATCGTGGGATCACCGAGGCGATGGAGTGCGCATCGAACAGCAATGCGTAGCCGTGTTTGGCTTTCAGTCGCGTCAGTTCATCCTGCAATTGCTGGTGGTAGGGCTGCCAGATTTGCTGTAAATAACAGGCACGCTCTTCGTCCGACGGCGCTTTACCCGGCAAAAAGCTCGGGCGGCCGTCAAACAGCACGTCAGGGTACAGACCGGTGGTGGCGGTGGCGTACAGCGGCTTATCGTCCGCCGGGCGGTTCAGATCGATGACAAAACGCGAGTAGTTGCCGACCAGCACGCTGGCACCCATAGTGCGGGCAAACTCATACAGCTGCGGGATATGCCAGTCGGTATCGGGCAGTGGCCGCGCCTCTTCGGTCAAACCGGCTTCGACTGCCGGCGTCAATCGGGTGCCGGCATGGGGAATGCTGATCAGCAGCGGCAGGCTGCCGGCCTGGAAATCATAGGGATCGCGAATGGTCATTGACGTACTTCTCCTCGGAAAATCACCGTACAGGGCAGTTGTCCGCCCAACCAGTAAGCCAGTTCAGCCGGCCGGGAAAGCGGCCAGTGTACAAAATCCGCCACCTTGCCGGTTTCCAGCGTGCCGTGGCTGTCCTGCAGGCCCAGCGCTTTGGCCGCGTGAACCGTTACGCCCGCCAGCGCTTCTTCCGGCGTCAGGCGGAACAGCGTGCAGGCCATGTTGATCATCAGACGCAGCGACAGCGCCGGGGAGGTGCCTGGGTTGGCGTCGCTGGCGATCGCCATTGCCACCCGGTGCTTGCGGAACAGATCCACCGGCGGGCACTGGGTTTCGCGCAGCAGGTAATAAGCGCCGGGCAGCAGCACCGCAACGGTGCCGGCATCGCCCATCGCCCGGGCATCTTGCTCGGTGGCATATTCCAGGTGATCGGCGGAGAGCGCATGGTGATGCGCCGCCAACTCGCTGCCGCCGAGGGCGGAAAGCTGTTCGGCGTGCAGCTTCACGGGCAGGCCGGCGGCTTCGGCGGCGGCGAACACCCGCTCAACCTGCGCCGGTGAGAACGCCAGATGCTCGCAGAAGGCGTCGACCGCATCCGCCAGCCCGGCGGCGGCGGCCTGAGGAATAATGGTGTTGCACACCAGATCGATATAATCGTCGGCGCGATTGGCGTATTCCGGCGGCAGCGCGTGGGCCGCCAGGCAGGTGGTTTTCACCTCTACCGGCAGCATGTCGCCAAGTCGGCGCGCCACGCGCAGCATTTTCAGTTCGCTTTCCGGCGTCAGCCCGTAACCGGACTTGATCTCCACGCAGGTTACACCTTCCGCCAATAGCGGCCGTAAACGGAACAGAGCTTGCTCGAGCAGCGCCTCTTCGTCGGCGTCGCGGGTGGCTTTGACCGTGGAAATGATGCCGCCGCCCTGGGCTGCGATCTCGGCATAACTCACGCCGTTCAGGCGCTGTTCGAATTCGCCGCTGCGGTTGCCGCCGAACACCAGATGGGTATGGCAGTCGACAAAGCCCGGCGTGATGATGCCGCCGTCGAATTTCACCCTTTCATCGGCGATCAGCCCCGCAGGCAGCGCGGCATATTCGCCCACCCAGACGATTTTGCCTGCGCGCACGGCGATCGCGCCATCGCTGAGGGTGTGATACTTGCCGTCGCGCATGGTGACGATGTCGGCCCCGTGCCACAGGCTGTCGCAGTGAATCTCAGACGTCATTGCTTTCCTCCGCCGGAGCCTTGGCTCCCACATGGTTGTATATACAATTAAAAACAACCTAGCGCATTCACCGGTTTGTCACAAGAGGCGGGGTAAAAATTTGTTATCGGGATGTGATCGCGGAAGGAGGGCGGGCGCAAAGGCTGCACCCGCAGAGGAATTAAACGTCGCTGGTGAAACGGCCGAACAGCTGATAGCGGCTACCGGGATACAGCAGGCGCGCCGAGGTGACGACGTTTTTGCCGGACCAGGTGCGGCGGTGAATCAACAGACCAGGTTCGTGATCTTCCAGTTGCAGCAGATCGCGCTCATGGCGGGTGGGTACTACCGCTTCCACGATGTGCTCGCCGGCGGTCAGCGGGGCGGCTTGCGTCAGGTAGGTATACGGCGTCACGCGGTCGAAATCCTGCTTCATGTAATCGGGCGCCACTACCGGATTGACGCAGCGGTCTTCCACCTGCACCGGCAGGTCGTTTTCGTAATGCACGATCTGCGAATAGAACAGCTGCTGGCCGGGTTGAATACCCAGCGCGAGCGCTTCTTCTTCGCTGGCCGGGCGCGCTTTCAGCTGCAGGATCTTGCTGCTGTGGCGATGGCCGCGTGCGGCGATTTCGTCGGCGATGTTATGCACTTCCAGCAGCGCGGTATGCGCTTTGGCCTCGGCGACGAAGGTGCCGACGCCTTGCATGCGGATCAGAAAACCTTCGCTGGTCAGCTCGCGCAGCGCGCGGTTGATGGTCATGCGGCTGACGCCCAGTTCCGCCACCAGTTCACTTTCAGAGGGCACGCGCTGGTGCGGCAGCCAGTGGCCCGCACGGATTTGGTTTACGATCGCCTGCTTGACCCGTTGGTAGATCGGGGCGGGGGTATCGCTCATTGCAGCAGCCAGTTGTAACAGGGTCTGTTGATCCACCACGACGTTAACCTCGTCAAATAAAAAAATAATAACACCAGTTTACTGTTGATGTCGGCGTATGTATATGTATATACAACTAAGGGCCGGTTCGCCATAGCAATGCGATGGGCCTGTGCATTTTCGGATGCGTGATCCTCGCGCGTTATTAGCCGTTACATTAACAGTGGAATACTGCCATGCCTGCTTATTTTGCCTCACGCGCTCTGCTCCCTGAGGGGTGGGCGCATAACGTCCGTCTGGACGTCGATGCGCACGGTCACCTGGCTCAGGTGATTGCCGATTCAGATCCCGAAGGTTGCATTCGCTTGCACGGCGATGTGGTGCCGGGCATGCCGAACCTGCATTCCCACGCCTTTCAGCGTGCGATGGCCGGGCTGGCAGAGGTCGCGGGCAACCCGCAGGACAGTTTCTGGACCTGGCGCGATCTGATGTATCGCCTGGTACAGCGACTGACCCCGGAGCAGGTGGAAGTTATCGCCCGACAACTGTATATCGAAATGCTGAAGGGGGGATATACCCAGGTTGCCGAGTTCCACTATCTGCATCATGGCGCCGACGGCAATCCTTACGCCGATCGCGGCGAAATGACCGGTCGGCTCAGCCTGGCGGCGCAGCAGGCCGGGATCGGCATGACCTTGCTGCCGGTGCTGTACAGCTACGCCGGTTTTGGCGCTCAGCCCGCCCAGCCGGGGCAGAAACGTTTTATTCAGGATGCAGACAGCTACCTGCAACAGCAGCAGGTGATTGCCCGCCAGGTGGCGGACCAACCGCTGCAAAATCAAGGTCTGTGCTTCCATTCCTTGCGTGCGGTGGAACTGAGCCAGATGCAGCAAATCCTGGCGGCGTCGGACAGCGCCTTGCCGGTGCATATTCATATCGCCGAACAGCAAAAAGAGGTCAATGATTGCCTGGCCTGGAGCAGTCAACGCCCTGTGGCCTGGCTCTATGAGCACATGCCGGTGGACTCGCGTTGGTGCCTGGTGCACGCCACCCATCTCGATCGCGCAGAGCTGGAGCAATTGGCGCGCAGCCAGGCGGTGGCCGGCCTGTGCCTGACCACCGAGGCCAACCTGGGCGATGGCATTTTCCCCGGTGACGCCTATCTGCACCGTCAGGGGCGTTGGGGCATAGGTTCCGACAGCCACGTGTCGCTCAACGTAGTGGAAGAACTGCGCTGGTTCGAATACGGCCAGCGACTGCGCGATCAGCGCCGCAACCGCCTGACCACGCCACAACAACCGGCGGTGGCGGACGTGTTGTACCAGCAGGCATTGCAGGGCGGTGCGCAGGCCTGCGGCGCGCCAATCGGCCGTTTGCAGAGCGGCTACCGCGCCGACTGGCTGGTACTGGATGGCGACGATCCTTATCTGGCCGCAGCACCCGATGCCTCGATCCTCAACCGCTGGCTGTTCGCCGGTGGCAAAGAGCAAATCCGCGACGTTTTCGTCAGCGGTCGTCAGGTGATCGAACAGGGGCGTCACGCGTTGCAACAGCAAAGCAGTGCGGAATTCCTGCAAGTACTGAAAACTTTCCAGCAGGAGGCGTGATGGGCCTGACCCGTTTTGATTTTGATTCCCTGCCGGTGACGCCCTGGCGCAACGGCGGCGGCGAAACCCGTGAGATAGCCTGCTGGCCGGCGGGTGCACAAGATTTTGACTGGCGCGCCAGCATTGCCACCATCGCGCAGGACGGCCCATTTTCGGCATTTGACGGCATCGACCGCTCGATTACTCTGCTGGAGGGCGACGGCGTGCATTTGTTCAGCGCCGGGCACATCGATCACCGATTGTCGCAGGTTGGCGAGCCGTTCGCCTTTTCCGGCGACGTGGCGTTGAACGCCACGCTGCTGGGCGGCGCCAGCCAGGATTTCAACATCATGACCCGGCGCGGGCGCTGGGCGGCCAATGTGCAGCGTATTACCGCCGGCGTGGCATTGCCGGCTGGCCACGCCGGTGTGCTGTATGTGTTGCACGGAACCTGGTCATTGGCGGGCGGCGTCACGCTGTCGGCGCGTCAGGGCGGCTGGTGGTCGGCCGAACGTCACGACGGGCAGTTGACGCCGCTGGCGAAAGGCAGCCTGGCCCTGTGGGCTGATATTCACCCGGTTTAATCCGCTCACCCGGCAGGCGGTGCCCTTGCTCCAATGAGGTGCGCCGCCTGGCACGCCAACGGTGTGCCAATCACTCAAATCGTGCAGTTGGATAAGTTCTACGGGGCCGACGGGCAGGCGGTGTACAACGGCATCAGCAGCGTGGCAGAGCTGAAGGGCAAAACGGTGGGTGTCGATGCGCCCGGCACCCATCTTATTTTGCGCTGGCGTGGATCCTGGACAAAAACCACGTGACGCTGAAAGACGTCAAGCCGGCCACCTTGTTACCGCAGGCGGCGGCGCGAGCTATGCCGCGGGCACATGATCTGGCAGGCTGAGTGTGCAAGGGGTAGAGTCCGGCGTTAAGTTATGGGATTATTTGGTTTTCTATCCTACACAGAGAAGGGCGCATGGCCTCGCTGAAAGACGTTGCAAAACTTGCCGGGGTGTCGCTGATGACAGTTTCCCGCGCCATCAACGAGCCAGGCAAACTGCGGCCAGACACCTACCAGCGCGTCAAGCTGGCGATTGACCAACTGGATTACGTGCCCGATCTCTCGGCGCGGCGCATTCGCGGCGACAGCAACCGGGTGCAGACGCTCGGCGTGCTGGCGCTGGACACCGCCACCACGCCGTTCTCGGTGGAAATGATCCTGTCGATCGAAAAGACCGCGCGCGAACACGGCTGGAACAGTTTTGTCGTCAACCTGTTCGCCGACGACAGCGCCGAACACACTATAGACTTGCTGCTGGCGCACCGGCCGGATGGGGTGATTTTCACCACCATGGGGCTGCGACAGGTCACCGTGCCGCCCAAGTTACTGGATAAAAAGCTGGTGCTGGCCAACTGCGTCAGCCAGGGAAATAGTGTTGCCAGCTACATTCCGGATGACGAACAGGGCCAGTACGACGCCATACGCGCGCTGATCGCCAAAGGCTACCGTGCGCCGCTTTGCATTCATCTGCCGGAAAATACGCTGGCAGCCGGGCTGCGCCGTCGCGGGCTGGAGCGCGCCTGGTGTGACGCGGGCGGTGATGTAGACCAACTCAAGCAATATCACCTTGATTTGAGCGACGGCGATGAGCGCTACCGCGATTGCGTGGCCTTGCTGGAACGGCATTTCGCACCGGGACGGCGCGATTGCGATGTAGTGGTGTGCGGCAACGATCGGGTGGCGTTTATGGTGTATCAGGTGCTGTTGGCGCAGGGCTGGCAGATCCCGCAGCAGGTGGGGGTGCTGGGCTATGACAACATGGTCGGCATCGGTCAACTGTTCCTGCCGCCCTTGACCACGGTGCAACTGCCGCATTACGAACTGGGTCGTCAGGCGGCGCTGCATCTGATTAACCAGTTGGATCACTGCGAGACGGTGAAGGTTGCTTGCCCGCTGTTGCTGCGCGAGTCGATGTGATCAAACAGGGCACGACAAACGTGCCCTGCCAGTCAGGCGCCGAGGGCTATCAGGCCCAGATGCTTTTCAGTTCCCACCCCTGTACCGCGCCAAACTGCGCCTGGCCGCTTTCGGCAAACAGGCTCACGCCGCGCTGGCCATCGGTCGGGTAGATGCGGCTGGTCAGGCAGGCAACGCCCTGATTGACGAACACTTCCAGCGATGAACGGTCTATAAACACGCTCAGCGACAGCGTGTCGCCCGCCGGCAGCGGCACGCTGCGGCAACCGCACAGACCCGGTTCCTCGCTGAAACGCTCCAACACCAGCCTGTGGGCCTGGTTGTCCACGTACAGCCGCGCGGCGTTGCCAATGGCGATACCGTAGCGTTCGGCATCGCTGGCGACCAGACCCAGCGACAGCGTCAGCTCTTGCACGTTCTCCGCCAGAAGCTGGCGTTGGTTGCGCAGTTGCGCTGCGGCAAACGTCTGCGGTATGCCGCGCAGCGCCGCCAACTCCCGCGCCGGGTTCATCAGCACATCGCCTTCGGCATTCAGCGTCAGTTCGCGGGGCAGGGTAAGCGCGCCGGCCCAACCGTGCGCCTTGCTCGGCATCGGCGATTCCCACATGTCCATCCAGGCGAACAGCAGGCGGCGACCGTCGGCGGCGGTAAAGGTTTGCGGCGCATAGAAATCATGCCCGGCGTCCAGTTCGCAGAAAGGTTGAGTGACGTTGAAATCAGCGCCCGGCTGCCAGTGACCGAGCAAATAGCCGCTCTGGAAGCGGTTACGGTGGCGGTAGCCCTGCGCCGCCAGCCCCTGCGGCGAGAACAGCAGCACCTGTTTTTCGCCGAGAGGGAAGAAATCCGGGCACTCCCACATATAGCCCTGATGCAGCGTCTGCGCGCCGTCCAGCACGCGGTCAAACTGCCAGTCACGCAGATCTTTTGAACGATAAAGCCGTGCCTGCCCGAGGCCGTTTTGTTTGGCGCCGACCACCATCCACCAGCCGTCATTCTCGCGCCAGACCTTGGGATCGCGGAAATGCTGAATGCCTTCCGGCGGCGCCAACACCGGCCCGTGCTTGACGAAATGTACGCCGTCCTCGCTGGTGGCCAGGCACTGTACCTCGCGCACCTGATCGTCATCGCCCACTTTGTCCAGCCAGACGTGGCCGGTGTAGATCAGCGTCAGCACGCCGTTATCGTCCACTGCGCAGCCGGAGAAACAGCCGTCTTTGTCGTAGTCGTCGCCGGGCGCCAGGGCTATCGGCTGGTGCTGCCAGTGCGCCAGATCCCGGCTGATGGCGTGGCCCCAGTGCATCGGTCCCCAGTTTTCGTCGTAGGGGTGGTGTTGATAGAACGCATGATAAACGCCGTTAATGTACACCAGCCCATTGGGATCGTTGATCCAGCCGGCGGCAGGCGCCAGATGAAACTGCGGGTAGTAATCGTCTTGACGCTGTGCGCGCAGGGTTTCGACCGCATGGTCGGCTTGAGCTAAGGCATTGTTCATTGGATTGGCTCACTTGATTTTATCGTGGATTGAAATTGAGGTGCGCGGGCGGGAGTCTCGCCGCGCAGCAGGAAGCAGGAAACCAGCGTGGTACCGGCGACGGCGCAGCCCATCAGCAAATAGGTGTCGGCAAAGCCGATGCGGTCGTAGCCGAGACCGGCCAGCGGCGCCAGAATGCCGGCGACGATCTGGCTGATAAACTGGAAGCCCACCAGGTACAGCGTGGAGGACAGGCGGCTGTCAAAGCGGGTGGTGATGTATTTGAACATGGCTACCAGCAGAATCGGCAGCTCCACGGCATGCAGAAGTTTCATGGCGGAAATCATCAGCGCGCCGTTGGCGAGGCCGGAGCCGAACATGCGAAACGCCATCACGCTGCTGGCCAGCAGCAGGCTTTGCTTGATGCCGATGCGGTTGACCAGCAGCGGCGCCAGGAACATGCCGCCGGCTTCCAGAAACACTTGCAGCGAGTTAAGGAAACCGTACATGCGGTTGCCTTCCTCGTGGGTCGCGAACTGCGAAGCGAAGTACACCGGGAACTGCTGGTCGAAGACGCCGTAGATGCTGGTGCCGAGCACGAACACCACCAACGCCCAGAACCCCGGCAGGCGCAGCAACGCCAGGGCGTCCTGCAACTTCAGGTTTTCCGGTTTGCCGTATTCCAGCCCGGCCATGGCATTGGGTTTCAGCTCTCGCACCTGCCACAGCAACAGCAGGAATACCGCCGCCGAGGCCGAGGCAATCCAGAAATTGATGTTCGGGTTGATGTTATAGATAAAGCCGGCAAAGAAGGTGGCGCTGGCCCAGCCCAGCGAGCCCCACATACGCGCCCGGCCGAACTCGAAACCGACGATGCGGCTGACGCGCTCGGTATAGGATTCCAGCGCGCCAATGCCGGCGTTGAACGCCAGGCTGACGAACAGGCCGCCAACCAGTGCGCCGGCCACCAGATTGGTTTGCAGCAGCGGGGCGTAAACATAGATAAAGAACGGCCCGGTGAGCAACAGCAGCACGCCGACAAACAGCAGCAGATGCTTACGCAGCCCGAGTTTGTCCTGAATAAACCCGTACAGCGGTTGCACGCACAGCGCCATGATCGACATGGCCGAGAAGATCAGGCCGGTTTCGGTGCCTTTCAGGCCGATTTTCTGGTTTAGCCAGATGGAGATCAGTGAGAAGCTGGCCGACCAGGTAAAGAAGAAGAAAAACAACAGGCCGCTTAGAAGTACATAATATTTTTTTGTTTCGCGGTTCATGTGAGATGCCCTGATGGATGATGTCAGCCTTATTGTTAACGTTAACCTTTCGCCAAATAAAGCCACCAACGTCAGGGATTGCGATGTTAATCACAAAAGTTAACGTTAACATATTTGCGTTGTGATCGTCATCACTGGATGGATGCAAGGCGCTGGAGAGTGGGCGGGATATCGCCCACGCCTGCGTTTATTCAGATGCTGGCCAGATAGCCGCCGTCGACATACAGGATCTGGCCGGTGATGTAGGCCGCCGCCGGGCCGGCGAGGAAAATGGCCGCACCGGTAAGGTCGCTCAGCTTGCCAAAACGGCCTAGCGGAATTTTATCCTGCATGGACTCGCGCCAACCGTTGTCCTGGTAAAACACCTCGGTCATCGCGGTCTGAAAATAGCCTGGCCCGATGCCGTTGACCCGGATCCCGTAGGTAGCCCATTCGCTGGCCAGCGCACGCGTCATGCCGGCCAGCCCGGATTTTGACGCGCCGTAGGCGGTAGCCCCCGGCACGCCGACTTCGCTGGTCAATGAGCACAGGTTGATGATGCTGCCGCTGCCCTGTTTGACCATCAGGCGCGCCGCCGCCTGCGCGCAGAAGAAAGCGCCTTTCAGGTTGGTGCCGACGATGCTGTCCCACAGCGTTTCATCCACCTCCAGCGACGGGCACAAGCGTTCGATACCGGCGTTGTTGATCAGGATATCCAGCGGTTTGCCCGCCAGCGTGGCAAAGGCGGTTTCAATCGACGCCGGATCCTGGACATCCAACAGCAGCATTTCCGGGTGTTCTCCCCAATTATTCAGCTGTTGTACCACCTCTTGCAGCGCGGCGCGTTGTCGCCCGGCGACGATCACCTGCGCACCGGCCTGCGCCAGCCCGATCGCCAGCGCCTGACCAATCCCTCGCGTAGCGCCGGTGATCAGTGCACGCTTGCCGAGCAATGAAAAGGGGGCCAGGCCCGGCGGCAAATGGGTGTTTTGCATAAATTCTCCTCAGGGAACCACCAGGGTTTCAACACGTCTGTGCCCTAAAACGCGCGGCTTTCATACTTTACCGCCGAACTGCGGATCTATGGCGGTGAACCAGCGGCTGGCAACGTCCTTACCGTCGACGGGTTCGCTGCCCAGCATCATGGCGATGGCGAAGCCCAGCGCCGAGCTTTCCGGCGTATGGTCGCTGCCGCCACCGGCGCGGAGATCGAGCACCAGCGTCGGGCAGCAGAACAGCGCCAGCCGCATCAGCCGCCGCCAGTTATGCGGCAGCCAGCCGCGCGCCGTCAGTTCGCTGAGCAATGGCCGCCAGTACAGCGCGCCTTTGTCTTGCAGGAAGGCGGCGCGCAATGGCGTCAATTGCCAGTCATGCTCGACGATCAGCCGTTGCCCCTCCAGCCGGGCAGCCACCCGGTAATGCGTCGCGCAGCGCTGCGGTTCGTACAACCAGAATGGGTGAGCGAAAATATTGTGGAAAGTCGCTTTGATCTCCGCCAGCAGCGCCGGGATATTGCGCCCGGCGAAGGCTGGATCGAAGCTGACCAACTGCGGCGGCGGGCGATCGGTTTCGTACCATACGTTGGCGTTGTGCGCATCGCCGTGGGCGATCACCACGCCGTGCTGCGCCAGTTCGGCCGGAGCCAACAGTTCACCGGCCTGCAACAGCAGTTCACCCAGCGTATGGCGATAGCGCACGCCGTTGATTTCCCACTGGAGGTCTTGCAATTGCGCCCAGCTCAACGCTTGCTGCGCCAGTTGGAAGGTTTTACCTACGTAGAACTGCGCCACCCGGCCGCCCAATCCCGGTGTGGCGCCAGGGCTGACCAACCGGTGATGAAACAGCTGGTGGATCGGCTCGCGCGCTACCGCCGCAGACTGGCCGATTTTTAGCGTTAGCAGCGTCATCCGCAGGATCTCGGCATCGGCGCGGTGCTGTGCATCGACCACCGGGGCCATCAGCGGCCAGCTCTGTTGCAGTTCAATCTCGCGGCACACGTCGGCCAGCCGCCGATCGTGGCGCAACCGGTACAGCAGGATCTGCCGCCCCGGCTCACCGCTGGCATACAGCGGCACGTCGACGCGGAAACCGTTATTGCGCAACAGCTCGGCGTTGTAATACTCCTCGATGGTGTGGTCTTCACCTTCCTCGTGGTGATATTTAAAGAACAGGCCGCGGCCGTCGGCCAATTGCAACTGGCCGTTCAGCGAGTTCAGGCTGTACTGATCGCGGTTGATGGTCAACTCGCCCACCGCCACCCCGGTGATCTCCAGCACCAGTTGGCGCAGTTTGTCTGCCGCCTGCTGCCATTCGCCGGCGTGGGTCAGCGCTCTGGCCTGCGCCGCCAAGGGTTCGCCCCGGGCGGTGCGGGGAATAGGATTATCGGTCATCGTAACCTCACTGCCTGTTCAGGACTGACGATCGAGCAGGGTTTTACGCAGCGGTGACACCGCCAGCGCGTGTGCGGGGAAGCCTTCATACAGGGCAAACCCGTGCGCCTTTTCCGCCAACGCGTCGTAGCCGCTGCGGGTGACATAACCCACCGAAATACGCTTCATGTAGTCGAATACCGACAGCGGCCCGGCCACTTTGGCGGCGGCATTGGTCGGCAGCACCGCATTGGGGCCGAGCACAAAGTTGCCTAACGTCACCGGGGTGTAATTGCCCAGCAGGATTTCACCGGCGTTGCGAATTTGGCCCATCACCGCCAGCGGCTCTTCCGCCAGGATCTCCAGATGCTCCGGTGCGTAGCCGTTAACAAACTCCACTGCGGCGGCGAAGTCCTGCGTCAGCACCACACCGCCGTGGGCACCGCACAGCACGCTTTGCGAGAAGCCGGCGCGTTTCTCGTCCAGTTGCGCCCAGTAACCCGGCAGCGCGGCGATCGCCTGTTCGGCTACCTGGCGGCTGGAGGTCACCAGCCAGGCGGAGGAGTCCGGGCCATGTTCCGATTCAATGATCAAGTCCAACGCCGCCAGCGCACCGTTGGCGCTGCCATCGGCCAAAATAATGCTTTCGCTGGGGCCGGCCGGCACGCCGGGATCGATCATCTGCGCCAACTGGCGTTTGGCGGCCACCACCCAGGGGCTGCCGGGGCCAACGATCTTCAGGCACTTAGGCACTGTCTCAGTGCCATAAGCCACGGCCGCTACCCCCTGTGCGCCGCCGCACTTGTAAATTTCGCGGATGCCGACCAACTGCGCCGCCACCAGCGTGGCATCATCGACTCTGCCATCCGGGCCGGGCGGGGTGATCACCACCGGCCGGGGTACGCCGGCCACCAGTGCCGGGATCGCCGTCATCAGCAGCACGCTGGGGAACGAACCTTTGCCGCGCGGCACATAGCAGGCCACGGAATCGATCGGCAGGTGGCGATCGCCGGCGAAAGCGCCGGGCTGCATCTCTTTCAACCACATTTCTTCCGGTTTCTGCGCTTCGTGAAACGCGCGGATATTGCCGGCGGCATAGGCGATAGCGGCGGTGACGGCGGGATCCAGCCGCGCCATGGCGTCGTCGAACTCGCTCTGTTCGACGCGAATCGACATCCGCTCGGCCTGCACGCTATCGAATTCCCGTGCGAAGCGCTGTAGCGCGGCATCGCCTTCACTTCGTACCGCCGCGATAATCGGCTGCACCCGCTCGATAAAGAACGACAAGTCGGCTTCGGTGCGTTGGAACAGGGCTTCCGGCAATTGCCGGCTGTGGCTGAGATCGTGAAAGGTCACTGTGTGCGACATGCGGTGCTCCTAAGCTAATTCGTGTTGGGAAGCCTGTTCCCGGATAGATTTCAGAACCTGACGTTGCAGATCGATATAGCGTGCGTCCCCGCTCACTTCTTCGCTGCGTGGGCGCGGCAGATCGACCTGAAAGGTGGTATTGATTTTGCCCGGCCCCATCACCACGATGCGATCTGACAGGTACACCGCTTCTTCGATATCGTGGGTGACAAACATTACCGTCAGGCGATGGGTTTCCCAGATGCGCGTCAGCAGCAGCTGCATCTGGTGGCGAGTCATGGCGTCGAGCGCGCCGAAAGGTTCATCCATCAGCAGGATTTTCGGCCGGTAGGACAGCGCGCGGGCAATCGCCACCCGCTGTTTCATGCCGCCGGACAGTTCGTTGGGATAGGCATCGGCGAATTCTGTCAGCTTGACCAGCGCCAGGTGATCGCCGGCGATGTCACGGCATTCGCCGCGGTTATAGCCTGCCGCCTTCAGAGCGAATTCAATATTCTGGCGGGCGGTCAGCCACGGCAGCAGAGTATAAGACTGGAACACCACGCCGCGATCGATACCCGGCCCGCGGATGTCCACGCCGTCAACGCGTACGCTGCCGCTGTCGAAATCCTCCAGCCCGGCGGCGATCGACAGCAGGGTGCTTTTACCGCAGCCGGAACTGCCGACCACAGAAACGAACTCGTTGTCGTGCAGCGTCAGATCGATGTCATGCAATACCTGACGCGATCGCTTGCCGACCTGAAAGCTTTTGTTCAGACCATTGAGGGTTAGGGTCGCCATTATTTACGCCTCGCGTTGTAGCGGAACAACACGCGCTCGGCGGCGCGCATCAGTTGATCGGTGATCAGCCCAAGCAGCCCCAGCAACAGGATGTAGCCGATAATGGTGTCGGTCTGGAAAAAGCGCTGCGACACCACGATGCGGTAGCCCAACCCTGAGGTGGAGGCCACCAGTTCCGCCAGCACCAGCCAGGTCCAGGCCCAACCGAGGCTGATGCGCAACGCATCCCAGATGCCCGGCAGCGCGCTGGGCAGCACGATCTTTAACAGGATATTGCGGTCCGGCATGCCGAGCGTGCGCCCCAGGCCGACAAAATCCCCCGGCACGCGCTTTACGGTGTCGATCACCATCAGCACCTGTTGAAAGAAGGTGCCGATCCAGATGATCAGGAATTTCTGTACGTCATCGGTGCCGGTCCACAAAATGGTCAGCGGCACAAAGGCCACCACCGGCATATAGCGGACAAAATCCACCAGCGGTTCGGTGACCGCTTTGAAAAAACCGTAACAGCCGGCCAATACGCCGATGACAATGGACATCACCGACGAAATCAGGAAGGCCACCGAGATGCGGTACAAGCTGCTGCGAATATCGCTCCACAGCGTGCCGTCCTGCGCCAGGCTGACCATACGGCGCCATACGCCGTCCAGCGTGGGCATAAAAATCGCCGGTACCGCGCCGCTGCGGGTCGCCAGCCACCAGCTCAGCAGCAGCAGCGCGAACACCGCCACGGCGATGGCGACGAACAGCCCGCGCGACGGCGTTTTGCCGATCACCATCAGCCCAAGTGGCTTGCGCCTGCGCCGCCCTGGCGGTGGGGCGTTGTTCAGATGCGTGCGCGCGTTAGGCGCATCCAGTTTTATCGAGCTCATCGGGTCTTTCCTCTGATGGGGAATTGCGCCGGTCATAAAAACCGCCGGCCGGCGCTAATCCGGCTTACAGACCGTTAACGAATCGCGCGTCGATGAGGTTTTCCGGCGTGACCGGTTTGCTCACCAGCTTGGCTTCTGTGGCCGCTTTCAGCACATGGGCGAAGGTGTGTTTGGCGAAGTGCTCGCTCAGGACCTGCTTGTTTTCCGCCAGCGAGTAGTACTTCACGCCGTCAAACGCACTGGCCAGATCGGCCGGGCTGGCGCCAACCTGTTTGGCGATGATTGCCCGGTCCGCCGCGGTGTTGTGCTGATAATGCCGTAACGCGGCATCCCAGCTTTTAATCATGGCGGTGACCTGGCCTGGTTTGGTCTTGATCACCTCGTCGCGCACCACCAGCACGTCGCTGATCAGGCCCGGATCGGACTCGCCGCTGTACAGCATTTTCACGCCGGCATCCTGTTTCTTCGCCATGCTCAGGTAAGGTTCGTAGGTGACGGCGGCGCTGACGCGTTTGGCGATCAGCGCGCTGCCTGCGGCGTCGGCAGGCATCGGCACAGGCACGATGTCACTCCATTTCATTCCTGCGGAGGCGAGGGCGCTGTGCAGCAGGATGTCGCTGGTGGTGCCTTCTTCGTATGCCACCTGTTTGCCTTTCAGATCGCTCAGCGTTTTGATGCCTGGGCCGACAATCAGCGCGTCGGCGGTTTGGCTTTGATCAAGCAGCAGCACGATTTTGACCGGCAACCCGGCAGACACCATGCCCATGGCGGTGTGGGTGGCGATATTGGCGGCATCGATCTGGCCGCTGGCCAGCGCGGCGTTGATGTCTTTATCTTCGGCGAAGTTGATGATATCCACCTTGTCCAGCCCCTGTTGTTTGAACAGGTCAAGGCTATTGGCTACGTGCCACTGGCCGTAGCCCAACCAAGGTTCAATGCCCATTTTGAAGGTGCCGGCCTCCGGCTTGGTCAGCGGTGTTTCGGCGGCGAATGCCGGGGTGGCAAGCATGCTGAGGCAGCAGGCGGTGGCGAGCATTTTTTGCAGCGTTTTTATGGGTTGCTTCATGGGGAACCTCGTCTTTCGCACTGGTGAGTAATAGTGATGTCCGTGTCGGTAATGTCCGTCCATGTATATACAAGGCGGAGCAAGTTAAGGGCCAACTGCGAATAGTGGCGGGAGTTATTTTTCAAATTATTAATAACTATAAATAATCAGTCGTTTTGCTGGCGGGACGAGAGGGGCGTTGAAACGGGGGCTGGGGGTATGCACTATAACGGCGCACAAAAAATGCGCAAAGGTTCGAACTTGGGGCGCTATGCGCCCCTTCGGGATTAACGCTCGTTCAGCGAGCGCAGATGATCGTCACGCCGCAGGGTCATCAGTGCGAACAGGCTGACCACCGAGGTGGCGACCACGTAGTAAGCCGGGATGTCGAGGTTGCCGGTCTGCTTGATCAAACCGGTGATGATTAACCCCGCTGAACCGGAAAATACCGCGTTGGACAACGAGTAGGCCAGCCCCAGACCGGTATAGCGCACTTTGGTCGGGAACATCTCTGCCAGCATCGCCGGGCCGGGGCCGGCCAGCATCCCGACCACCGCGCCGGCGATCAATACCGCGATGCCTTTGGTCAGCAGCGAGCTTTGCGGGTCTTGCAGCAAGTGCAGCAACGGGAAGGTAAACAGGATCACCGCGATGACCGCCACCAGCATCACCACTTTGCGCCCCAGCTTATCGCTGAGAATGCCGGCGGGCAGAATGGTCAGAGCGAAGCCGACGTTGGCCAACACCGTGGCCACCAGCGCCTGCTGGAAGGTGGCGTGCAGTGAGGTTTGCAGGTAGGACGGCATCACCACCAGGAAAGTGTAACCGGCGGCGGACCAGCCCATCATGCGGCCAATGCCGATCAGAATGGTTTTCAGCATGCCGCCCAGCCTCGCTTCCGGCACTTGTGCCGTTTCACCGCCGCCTTGTTGCGCCTGTTTAAAGGTCGGTGTTTCCTGCAGTTTCAGCCGCAGCCACAGCGCCACCGCGCCCATCGGCAACGCCAACAGGAAGGGAATGCGCCAGCCCCACTCATGTAACTGTTCCGGGGTCAACAGCGCGGCCAGCAACGCCACCAACCCGGCACCGGCTAACAGCCCGAACGCCACGGTCAGCGATTGCCAGGCACCGTACAGCCCACGTTTCCCCTTGGGCGCGAACTCGGTCATCAGCGACACCGCACCACCGAACTCGCCGCCGGCGAACAGCCCCTGAAACATGCGCAACAGGGTCAGCAGCAGCGGGGCGGTGACGCCGATAGAGGCATAGGTCGGCATCACGCCGATCAGGGCGGTTGCCAGGGTCATCAGCAGCAATACCGCAATCAGCGTCGGTCGGCGGCCGATCCTGTCGCCGATGCGGCCGAAAATCACCGCGCCGATCGGGCGGCAGAAAAATGCCAGCGCGAAGGCGGCGTAGGTGAGGATCAGACTGGTGATTTCACTTTCACCCTGCAGAGTGAAAAAATTGGCGGCGATGACGGTGGCCAGAAAACCGTAAACGCCAAATTCATACCATTCGATAAAGTTGCCGACCGATCCGGCCAGCAATGCCTGGCGTGACTGGCGTGCGTCGATAACCGTCGTTTGTGTGTCCATTCCCGTTCCCGTGTGTTTGAATTGTTGTCATCCACTTCTAAATTCATATGACAAAACAATCAATTATTTTCAACGGGAAGTGTGAAGGGGGTTCACCAGGGTAACGGCGCCGCCTCACGACCATTTTCGGCGTAGTACAACGACGGCAGGAACTGCGCCAGATAGCTGAATTCGTTATAGCAGTGGCGCATCAGATTAAAGCCAATCTCGTCCGGCAGCTCGTCATGCGCGTTCGCACAGGATTTACCCAACAGGAAGCGGCTGCGCAGCACGCAGCCGTAGGGCGTGTCACGCGCCAAATGCAGCATTTCACCGTCGCGGGGATCACCGTTGTCATCCAGCGCTACCTGCTCGCCGAAGCCGATGCGGGCGCAAATGGCGGCAGATAGCGCCTGGGTGTCGCGCGCCTGTTGCAGCGGTTGCGCGGCAAAAAAATCTTCGGCGGCGTGAAACTTGAGGCGAGCCGGCACCGGCGGCAACTCCGCCAGCCATTCCACCGCGTTGATGCTGGCGCCAATGTAGCTTTCGCCTTTTTTCCAGTGCCCGTCCCAGCCGCGGTGCTCAACGTGATCGTGCGGATGCCACCAGCGAATGTGCTGGGTGGTCTCAAAAAAGGTAAACCACCAGTCCAGCATGCGGCCCTTGCAGCCGGGCAGGTCGGTGCGGATCGCCACGGTCAGCAAACCGTCGGTGCTGCGCGTCAGCCCCATCTCCAGCAGCAGCGGTTTCGGTTTAAGCAACGCGTTGATATCATTAACGCCCCAAGGGAGCATCAGCGATTGATGTGTCATAGCGGTCATCCTTATAAATTAGGAAACGATATTGGTTTCCTAATTAAGGCTATGCCGGTATGCTGTCTCTGTCAACGATTTCGAGGAACTATCATGGCAAATGAAAAGGATGCCGCACCGCGCTCGCGCGGAAGGCCTTCGGCCCCGGAGGCGGAGCTGCGCGCGGTGGCGGTTGAGGCCACTCTGGCGCTGTTGCTGACGCAGGGGTATGCCGCCACCACCGTGGATGCGGTGGCGAAACGGGCCGGTATGGCCAAGAAAACCCTGTACCGTTTTGCCGAGAACCGCGATGCGCTGGTGATGCAGGCGATAGCCAGTTGGACCGACGCCTTTCGGCCGGCGTTTGAACAGGATGCGCAGCGGGCGGCAGAGGTGCAGCCGCTGCTTGAGCAGGGTTTGCGCGCCATTGCGCATCACGTGTTGAGCGCGCAGGCGGTGGGGGTCTTTCGCCTGTTGCAGAGCGAGTTTCCTGGGCGGGAAGCCCTGTTGGCGGCCTATCAGCGTAACGGCATTGAACGCGGTCGGGCCATTGTGGCGGACTGGCTGCAACGCCAACAGCGGCACGGCTGGTTGCGTGAGTTGGACTGTGCGCAGACCAGCGATTTACTGTTGGCGATGGTGATGGCCGAACCCTTGCGCCAGATGGCGCTTGGACTGTTGCCGCCGGGCAGCGACATCGACACTCGCATTACGGCGGCATTGACGCTGGTGCTGCCGGGGTTAGTAGGGGATGCCATGGCTTCACAGAATCGATAAATGTCATCGGTCCACTCGCGTTGACCGATCAACCTTTAATAATCCGGTTATCCAGTCAGCAAATGCCTGCACGGCTGGCGAGAGAAAACGTTGATGCGGATAGAGTAAGGTCACCGGCACGGATGCGGGTTGACAGTCCGCCATAACTTCGATCAACCGGCCTTCCTGCAGATGCTCGGATACCACTCTCTCAGCAAGTTGTGCCAGCCCGAATCCTTCAAGACACATTTTTATGTAGAGTCCCGTCTCATTGACGGCTGCAATGCCGCTGACCGGTACCGATATTTTTTCAGCGCCGCTGAGGAAGCACATTTCACCCGCTCGCCTGGTGTGTCCTGAAAAATAATGGATGGCCCGGTGGTGAGACAAATCTTCTGGGGTCTGTGGAATACCGTTCTCGCTGAGATAGGCCGGGGAAGCACACGTCACCCAGCGAAACCGCCCGAGTGGGCGAGCAACGAGCGTTGAGTCATTGAGCACTCCTGTCCGAATGACGCAATCTACGCCCTCCTGAACGAGATCGACCTGCCGATCGTTGACGCCTATCATCAGGTAGATATCCGGGTACCGTCTGTAAAAGTCTTTCAGGTTTGGCATGACGACAAAATGTGCAATGCCTCCAGGCATATCAACCCGCAAACGTCCCTGCGGCCGTTTTACGGAATCAGTCAGGCTGGACTCGGTATGCTCAATCAGCTCGAGTATTTCCCGACACTGCGCCAGATACTGTGCGCCCTCGGTCGTCAGACTGACCCGCCGCGTTGTTCTGTTCAGCAGCCGCACCTGCAGATATTTTTCAAGATTTTTAATCGTGCTGCTCACCGTTGAGGCCGGTAAAGAAAGCGTTTCCGCCGCGAGAATAAAGCTCCCTGCCTCTGCCACTCGGACGAAAATCTGCATTGCCTGGATACGGTCCATATTTTTTTTCCTTAAGCCGCAACGAAAGCAAGCGGGGGGCACATTATTGTTCGTAATTACTGAATAATGAAAACAGTTTAGCCATCTTTTTTGGAAGTATCACTTTCCGTACCTTTGCTTCACAACATTCAAGAAAGGTGAACCGAAGATGACTGATTATACCCGGAATATCGTACAGACCCCTGACTCGCCGGCCCCCCGGACGCTTATCCGGGGAGCCACTGTTCTCAGCATGGACGGTGATATTGGCAATTTGATCAGCGGCGATATCCTTATCGAAGGCAGCACTATCACGGCCATAAATGAACACATTGAGGCCAGCGACGCCGTTGTTATCGACGCGTCCGGCATGATTGCCATACCCGGCATGGTCGATACGCATCGTCACTCATGGGAGGGGCAATTGCGCCGGCTTAATCCGAATGCCGCAACGCTTGAAGACTACTGCAACGCTACGCACTACTCTTTTGCCAAATACTATCGCCCGGCTGACATGTATATCGGCAACTTGCTTACTGCTCTGGGCTGCATCGATGCCGGCATCACCACCGTGATTGATAATTCGCACAACAGTCGCACCGGCGCACACTCCGATGCAGCCGTCGAGGCGCTTATTGACGCCGGTATCCGGTCCGTACATGCCTCCGGCGCACCCGTGTCCGGAGAATGGGACAAGGCGCACTGGCCCGGCAATCTGGCGCGCCTGCAGGAAAAGTATTTCAAAAAAGGAGACAACAACCTGATCTCGCTGGCCGTGATGGCACAGCTGGAGCCTGAACTGTGGGCTGAAGCCCGGCGACTTGGCCTGCCGATTATCACCGAGTTTTTCGGGGGAGAAATGGCGGCAGAGCTGGAAGGGCTACACCGGAAAGGACTGCTGGGCTCTGATAATATCTTTAACCACTGCACCGCACTGCCGGATGCCGGATGGCAAATTCTGCGTGAGGCGGGCGTGCGAGTTAACGTGTGTCCGCGCTCAGATGCGCACTACGGCATCGAGGATGGGATGTTCGCTATGCAGTCAGCCCTGCGTCACGGTATCAGCCCGGGGTTGAGCGTGGATAACGAAACGTCCTACAGCGGCGACATGTTTATGGAGATGCGGGTGGCATTTTATCTTCAGCGCGTCAAGGGCATGCACCAGCGGCAGTGTTGCGGATCAGAACATCATCCGGTGACCCTGCAGGCCCAGAACCTGCTCAAAGCCGCCACTGCAGACGGCGCTGCCTGTGCAGGATTGCAGGACAAAATCGGCAGCCTGGCACCAGGAAAACAGGCCGACCTGATCCTTATACGTACCGAGGACATAAACCTTTACCCGTCAGGCAACGCATTCGGTACCGTGGTGCACGCGACCGAACGCAGCAATATCGATACGGTCATGATTGGCGGACGCGTGGTCAAGCGCGCCGGCAAGGTACTGGGGGTGGACAGCGAGCGGCTCCGTGCGGCGATCGACGAGTCCCGTCAGCATCTTTTTGCAGCTGCAGGCTACCGGCCCGACATTTTTGCCGAGACGTTTGTGCCGCTTGAGTCGGCCCGGTAAGGAGGAGCGAGATGAGCGCAGTCTATTATCTGCCGGTCATCGGCGCGGGATTGGGCATTATCCAACACCCCGTGGTTTCACCCATTCAGGAGGAATCATGGAAATAAAAAGGGCGCCTTCAGGCGCCCGGATAAAACAGGGAGTGTTTACAGTTTCGGCCCGGCGTTCACCAGCTTTTCGCCTGCCGGAGTCACAGTGTATTTAGCGAAGTTATCGATAAAGCGCTGTGCCAAATCCTGTGCTTTTTCCTGCCACAGCGATTCATCGGCGTAGGTTTTGCGCGGGTCGAGGATCGAAGGATCGACGCCCGGCAGCGCCGTCGGGACCGCCAGGCCGAAAATCGGCAGGGTGAAGGTCTCGGCGTGCTCAATCTCACCGTTCAGGATCGCGTCGATAATGCCGCGGGTGTCCTTGATGGAGATGCGTTTGCCGCTGCCGTTCCAGCCGGTATTCACCAGATAGGCCTGGGCACCGGCCGCTTCCATGCGTTTCACCAGCACTTCGGCGTACTGCGTCGGGTGCAGCGTCAGGAACGCGGCGCCGAAACAGGCGGAGAAGGTGGGGGTTGGCGCGGTGATGCCACGTTCGGTACCGGCCAGCTTGGCGGTAAAACCGGACAGGAAGTGATACTGGGTTTGTTCCGGCGTCAGGCGCGAAACCGGCGGCAACACCCCGAAAGCATCCGCCGTCAGGAAGATGATCTTCTTGGCGTGGCCGGCCTTGGACACCGGCTTGACGATGTTTTCGATGTGGTCGATCGGGTAGGACACGCGGGTATTTTCGGTCTTGCCGGCGTCATCGAAGTCAATGCTGCCGTCTGCCAGAACCTGCACGTTTTCCAGCAGCGCATCGCGACGAATGGCCTGATAAATTTCCGGCTCTGCCTGCTGCGAGAGCTTGATGGTCTTCGCATAACAGCCGCCTTCAAAGTTGAACACGCCGTCGTCATCCCAGCCGTGTTCGTCGTCACCGATCAACTGGCGCTTGGGATCGGTGGAGAGGGTGGTTTTGCCGGTGCCGGACAGGCCAAAGAATATCGCCACGTCGCCTTGTTCGCCGACGTTGGCCGAGCAGTGCATGGAGGCGATGCCCTGCAGCGGCAGCAGGTAGTTCATGATGGAGAACAGACCCTTTTTCATTTCGCCGCCGTACCAGGTGCCGCCGATCAGTTGGATACGCTCGGTCAGGTTGAAGGCGACGAAGTTCTCGGAATGCAGCCCCTGCTGTTGCCAGTCCGGGTTGGTGCATTTGGCGCCGTTCATCACCACGAAGTCCGGTTCGAAACCGACCAGTTCGGCGTCGCTCGGGCGGATAAACATGTTCTTGACGAAGTGCGCCTGCCAGGCCACTTCGGTAATGAAGCGCACCTTCAGGCGGGTATCGGCATTGGCTCCGCAGAACGCATCCACCACAAACAGGCGTTTGCCGGAGAGCTGATTGCCCACCAGGGTTTTCAGGTGCTGCCAGACTTCCGGCGACAGCGGTTGGTTGTCGTTTTTGCCGGTGCCGTTATCGGACCACCAGACGGTATCGCGAGTGGTGTCGTCACGAACGATGTATTTGTCTTTCGGGGAACGGCCGGTGAATTCGCCGGTATCGACGTTGACCGCGCCCAACTGGGTCAGCGTACCGCGTTCCAGCGCCGGCAGGTCGGCGCGGGTTTCCTCGGTAAACAGTTGTTCGTAACTTGGGTTATAGACGATCTCGGTAGCCTGATGGATACCGTAGCGGGCCAGTGTTTGTGGGGTAACAGCGATTGAAGACATATCTACTTCCTTATCGGTTCTATGCCCGTAGCCTTTCAAGCCGTGGAGTCGTTGGCAAAAATGAAAGCCATAGGGCATATATTATGTGCCTCACTCCTGCACGGTGCCGCGTGCAGAGAAGAGGCTCGGGTACAGCTGACCGGATTCAGCTAATTACTGCTCCGGTTCTCATTAATAAACGCACGGATTTTTACTTCCATCTATAGCATAGCAGTGAATTTTAACCTGATTAATTTAATTACAAAACGCTGACGATAATTAATTAAAACCAACATTGACTGGGGCTCACAATATTGAATTAACACGACGCAATTTAGTTTTGTATTTTTATTTTTTATCATATTGTCTGAGCTGTCCACTGTTTTTTCCATTATTAAAAAACGAAAATACGCAATAAAATTTATGGTAAACATTTGTTTTTGTTTAATAACGATCTTCGCTTGTGGTTAGGCGAACCGTTCCGCACCGAACACTTGTCAGCAGGGTGAATAATGAAACAGATAAATGCAGACGTTACCTGTGAAAAAAATATGCCACTACCTGATTCATCAGGGTTAATTAATCAAATTCGACAAATGGATATCGGCGCGGTTCCGGTCGCGTTGTTTATCACTATTTGCGCAATTGTTACCGTGTCGGCCTACGCCAACTTCTTGCCGAAAAATATGATCGGCGGCCTGGCGGTGATTATGACGCTGGGTTTTGCACTGGCGCATTTAGGCAAAAGTATTCCCGTGTTGCGCGATATCGGCGGCCCGGCCATTTTGTGCCTGATGGTGCCTTCGGTTCTGGTTTACTTTAACGTCTTCCAGCCTAACGTGATGGGTACCGTCCATCTGCTGATGAAAGAAGCCAACCTGCTGTACTTCGTTATCGCCAGTTTGGTGGTAGGCAGCATACTCGGCATGAACCGGGTGATCCTGATCCAGGGCATGATCCGCATGTTCGTGCCTTTGGTGGTCGGGACGGTAACGGCGGTGGCCACCGGGTTGCTGGTGGGCAAGCTGTTTGGCTTTACCTTCTATCACACCTTCTTCTTTATCATCGTGCCAATCATCGGTGGCGGCATAGGTGAAGGTATTTTGCCGCTGTCGCTGGCGTATTCCGCCATTTTGGGATCGACGCCGGACGTTTACGTGGCGCAATTGGCGCCGGCGGCGGTGCTGGGGAACATCTTCGCTATCGTCGCGGCTGGGGTTCTGGCGCGTATCGGCCTGCAGCGCAAAACGCTGAGCGGGGACGGCATGCTGATCCGCTCGGCGCAGGAAAACGCGGTGTTCGCCATCAAGGAAACCAACGGCAATGTCGATTTCCAACTGATGGGCGGCGGGCTGCTGGTGATCTGTGCCTTCTTTATCGTCGGCGGTCTGTTTGAACACATTGTGCACATTCCCGGCCCGGTGCTGATGATTCTGTTTGCCGTCCTGTGCAAATATTGCCGGGTGATCCCGGTCTCGATGGAAACCGGCGCGCACAGTTTTTATAAGTTCGTTTCTACCGCGCTGGTGTGGCCGCTGATGATTGGCCTGGGCATGCTGTATGTCCCGCTGGAAAGTGTGGTGGCGGTGTTTTCGGTGGGCTATGTGGTGGTCTGCGGTTCGGTGGTGTTGTCGATGGGCGTGGTGAGCTTCCTGATTGCGCCTTACCTGAAAATGTACCCGATTGAAGCGGCGATCGTCACCTGCTGCCACAGCGGGTTGGGCGGTACCGGTGACGTGGCGATCCTCTCTGCGTCCAACCGTATGGGGCTGATGCCGTTCGCGCAAATTGCCACGCGTATTGGCGGTGCTTCGACGGTTATTGGCGCAACGTTATTGCTGGGTTGGTTAATCTGAGCCCAAAATTTATGATGGAAAACCGGGGGCATTCCTCGGTTTTTTATTTTGCTGCTGATAGACCAGAGCAACAAAAATAGGGATTTTTGGCAAAAACGCGATAATTCCTATTAATTTCATCGGGGCAGCCTGACATAGTAACGCTCAGAAGGCCGGGCTTGCATACCTCGGGCTTCTGCCGAATCGCCAACCATTCCGGTTGGCGATTCACTTTCCATCTTTCAGCATGTTGATTGCCGCACCGATCAGGATCCGGCGTTCGATATCGTTGCTTTCAGCCAACTGCCGCGCCAGGTGCTTCGCCAGCGTTTCTACCGATAACACCTCGCCGCGATGGCGCAGTTGCATCACGCTGTCACCGATCAAACGGGCGACCTCATCCCACACGGGTTTTATCTCCTGCTCCGAGAACATCATCGTTTACCTCGGCTGGGTGATTTTTGGTCAATGTAGCAGTTGGGCCCGGGGTTCGCCACTGCACCGGTCGCACAACGCTAAAACCGGAAGCATAAAAAATAAGGCATCAGTGTTTCTTCTGGTTTTTTCGCCCAATACTTAGCTTGTCGAATATCTGGAGGGTGCGTGATGAAACTGGTCGATCAACTGGCGGAATACTATCGCCTGAGCCGGCAGGCAGAAGTGCAAAATCGGTTGTGCCGTCTGTGGTTGCCGCAGGGGGAGGCACGAATAGCCTATCTGCGGGAGCTACTGGAGCCGGTGGCTAAAACGCCGGGCGAACGACGTAACTGAAAATAGCGCCGGCGTTCGGTCGGGTGGGCGTTAACCGAAGACCATTGCCGCCCAGCGCAATAACAACAGTGCGACGCAGATTAACAACAAAATCAAAAACATTTTCCAGTGCTTGGTGCGCATGCGTTTGGTTGCCAAGGTGATCTCCTGTTCTATTGATCAGCTGAAATACCAGCCGCCGATAACAAAGAGAGCAATCACGACCAGCGCAATGACTTTTAATAAGTCACTGAAGGTGTCATCGGGGTCTTTGTCGTCATTTTTCATTTTACCGCCTGGCCATAAGCCATGGTGTGGATGTCGTCCACAGTATGCCTGTTGTCCCGGCGCAGGCACAGAGATTTACCGTAAAAAGCCTGTGAATGGTATGGGTTTGCGTCGCCGTGCGGTGAATTCGGCAGGTGCAGGCGGCGGGGAATACGTTGTACTATTCTCTCTGCACAATGATTCATTTAATAAGGTAAGGCAATGGCAGAAGCAATTCCGAAGAAATATGAGAACACCGAGCGTTGGGCGTTCGGCAACACCGAGCAGCAGGCTGATGATGTGGTCAAGCTGATCCTCAATGGCACCAAGACCGCCACCTGTTCCAATCTTGACGGGGAAGGTATCCCGCTGGCCGGCGACGTGTTTGTGGTGGTTGACGGTAAAAATGTTCCGATCTGTGCGGTAGAACTGACCACCGTGGAGATGAAAACCTACGATCAGGTTGATGAAGCGCATGCCTATGCCGAAGGGGAAGGCGATCGTTCATTGGCTTACTGGCGTAAAGAGCTGCAGAGTTTCTTTGAAGAGTACGACCTGTTTTCGCCGGATATGACGCTGGTGCTGATGAATTTCAAAGTGATAGAGACTTTCTGATTTGACGAGCGCGGTCCCCTACGTTTGCCAATGGGCGACGCCTGAACTGGCGGCCGATCTGATTGCCGGGCGTGCGACATTGGCGCAAGACGTCAACTGGGCACGCAGCGGGGCGCGCGATCGGGCGGAATATATCGAATGGGCCAATCACGTTTGCGGCATGGCCTGCCTGAAAATGGTCCTGAGCCACCGCGACGGCGATGCGCCGCCGGTGTTGGAGCTGGCGCGCCGCAGCCTGCCGTACGGTGCCTATGTGCGTGATGGCGAGCACATCAAAGGGCTGATCTACGCGCCCTTTGTCGACTATGTGCGTGAGCAGTTTGCGTTGGACGCCGAGGTTCGGGTCGGCCTCGACGTGGAAGCGTTGCCGCAATTGCTGGCGCAGCGACGCTATTTTATGGCTTCGGTGCACCCAGGCATTCGCCAGCCCGATCGGCACCCGCCGCAGCGGGGCGGCCATCTGGTGCTGGTCACCGCCGTTGAGGCCGAGAACGTGACCTTTCACAATCCTTCCGGCGACAGCCAAGCCACGCGCCAACAGGTGATGCTGCCGCTGAGCCGTTTTGGCCGTTTCTTCGCCGGTCGCGGTATCGCCATCACATAAAAAAACGCGCCGTGTTCCCTGTGGTACACGGCGCGTTTTTCAGTTCATCGTTGTTCATGCCAGCCGCATCACCCAGGCATCGGATTGCCGATCGTAATGCTGCTTAAACAGCAGCGAATGCTTGCCATCCAGCGTCGCCGGAATGCTGGTGTGTTCATCCCAACCGTCTAATTGCATGCACAGGTCGGGATCCGACTTGCAGGGAATGGTCAGCGTGCTGGCCTGCTCGGACGAGGAGGACAAATGCGCATCATCAACCTCAAAACTGCCTATTTTTACCACGGTTTTGCCCATTGGAACTCCTTGCTCGATTTTCTGGTATGAGGTATGACCAGTTGAGGTCACCTCTATGAGCATAGCCAAATGAACAAAAAATGCCACATAAAAAATACAAACTGGCAACAATCGCCGCAAACGACTAGCGCATGAGGCTAATATTCCACGACAAAGCTGAGATTGTCCTGATAGGCGCCGACCGGCCTTTCGGTTTGCGCAGCGTTAATGACCGCCAGATAGGGAATGCTTTGCGCCAGCCCAGTGCCGGCGCCGCTTTGCTTATTGGTGCTGTCCCAGACGGTGGTGGTGTTGGGCAGGTAAATTTGATATTGCATAAAATTGCTGGTGCCGCTTTTCATCTGCCGCCAACCGGTGACCGGGTTATTGCCGTTGGTGAAATAGGTGTTGTAACCCTCGGTTTTGGTGCAGGTGAGGGTGATGCTCTGGTTCACCGGATTAAACTGGCCCACCAGCGCCATGCTGCCAAAGTTGACGTTTTGCGCGGTGCCAAGCAGGCAGTCTTTGGTGATCACGGCGGTAACGGTGACGGTACTGGTTTTGTTGACGCCGTCCCACCAGATGCACAGACCGAGCACGCCCAGACCGCAGATATGGTAGTTCCAGGTCAGGTTGACGGTATCGGTATAGGTGCCGGACCGTACGTTCGCCCCGGCGGTGGTCTTGATATACATCGGGAAGTTGACGTTGGAGGAAATCAGAATCAGCGACAGCAGGTTCAAAGAGCTGTAGTCGATAGTTTGCCCGACGCTGAACGCGTATTGGTAATTCGAATCGGGGTAAATCAGGTACGGAATTTGATCGCCGGAACCGTCGGTGTTGGCTATCGCCATGTTGTGGGTGGTCGAGGTGATTTTCACCGTCACGGTATTTTGCGTCAGCAGCGACAGGCCGAGGCCGGTGCAGTTCAGTCCGGCGGTACCCTGGGCGCTGGTCGGGCCGTTGTAGACGCTGAAAGAGCTGCCGCCCGGCAGCGTCACGCTGCCATTGGTGGTGGTGCAGTCAGCCAACGCCCGCTGACTTGCCAGTAGCATCAGCGTCAGTAATATCGCTTTGAATCCCCGAATCATATCTTTCTCCATAAATGGGTTACTGGCAAACGATCGGCCCGATGCTCTGGATGCCCTGCGTTTTTGTCAGGCTGAACTGCGCCTGACAAGGTGCGCTACCGTCTGCGGGAATAACGCTCAACCGGTTGTGCTGCTGCACCGGATCCAGATAGGCCATGCCGTCCCAACCGACATAGCTGCGTTGACTGCTGCCGGTCACCGCAACCTCGCTGCCGTTGGCCAGCGGTTTGCCTTGCGCATCGACCAGTTTGACGTCGGCGGCGGAGATCGGCTGAACCGGAAAATCGACCAGGAAACCGCTGTGATCGCGGATCGCCACGGTTTTTTCGACGGTAGGAATGGCAACGTCCGCAGGGAGGTTGAGCGGGTCGATCTGGAATTTGGCGTGGTAATACGAGGTCACAGTCGGCACCAGAAGGTAGCCTTTGGCGTTGGTCACGCCGATCAACTGATTTTCATAGCGCACCGGAATGTCCGGGTAGCCTTGGGTTGAGACCAGCGCGAAGGCGTCGTTAATGGTGTTGGTGGCGTACAGATCGCCTTTCATCATGACCAGCGAGCCGCTCACTTCTCCCCAGCGGGTATTGTCGTCGCTGTTGCCGTACATTCCGGCGCGGGCCTCGAGTACACGGGTGCGCCAGGTCATGTCGGCCTGACGGTAGCTGCTGCTGTTTTGTCCATCCGCGTAGGCCAGGTTCCAGCCCAGGCCACCGTCGGTCGGCGCGGCGCGGCTGTAGCTGACGCGTTCGCTCCAGCGGTTATTGTTGTCGCGGGAAGCGCTGACGCTGGCAGTGCCCCAACTGTCGAAGGGAATGGAGAGCTGTAGTTGGGTACTGTAACCGCTGCTGCCGATCTCCCGGTTGACCGAGGCATACAGGCTCATGTTGCGCCATAACGACAGGCTGTAGGAGACGTTGACCAGTCGGGTGCGCGTGCCGATAGCGTCACGCACGTCGAAATAGCCGGCGCCAATGCTGCCGGCGCGGCCAAGGCCGAGGCTGCCGGTGAGTTGATCGGTACGGCGGCTTAGGCGGTAGTCGCTCTTATAAACCGAAACATCGCCAAAGCCGGCACTGCGCAGGATGCGCTGGGCGTTGAGGCTGAAATACCGGTTGCTGTAGGTGTAGCCGAAGCTGCTTTGATCGCCCCGGTTGCTGGTGTATTGGTAGACCGCTTGCGGATCGGGCTGCGGCAATGGTTGGCCGGTCAGCGGATCGTAATAGTTTATCTGTCGCGAAGATTGATAATCGTTAAACGCGTTGTCGCCGGCCTGGCTGTAGCTGTACGACGCGTTGAACACGCCCCACTGGCCGAGTTTGATATCGGCACCTGCACCGCCCACCGCCAGTTCCGCCGCCGCTTCGGCGCGGCCTTCCATCGTCAACCAGTCCGTGACGCCGTAACGTCCGCTGCCGCTGGTGACCCATTGGCCGTAATCGGCTGAATTCAGGCCATAATTTCGGCGCAGGGCGCCGGCGGAAACGCTGAAATCGCTCATGCCGGCTTGCAACAGGTTGCTGGCGACATAAAAAGGCACCAGGGTGCTGACCTGGCGGCCCAGCGCGTCGGTGGTGACCACCCTGGCCTCGCCCGCGCCGTTGATGTAGGGCACCGTATCCAGGGTGAAGGGGCCTGGATTGACGCTGGTGGTGCTGTTTTTATAGCTGTTGATATACAGATCGACGCTGCTGGGCACCGCCGCCTGGCCGGAAAACTGCGGCAGCGGATAGGTGATCAGGTCTGGGCGGGCGGTAAAATTACGCGCCAGTTGGATGCCGCCAATACGTACGGCACTGCTCCAGGGCAGTGAGCCGGTGGTGAGATCGCCGGCGGTATAGCTGAGCAGACGTTCATCATCCGTGTAACGCCACTGGCTGTCGTAACGAATATACCGGCTCTCCTGGCTATCGCTGCTGGAGCGGTTAAAGCTGCCACGGAAAATGCCGGTGTTCGCCACCACGCCAAAACCGTCAAACAGCCGCTGTTCGCTCCAGGCGGAAAGGTAGCCCGGCTGGCCGTTGGCGTTGCTTTGGCTGGCGTAAACATCGTAATTGAACAGCAGGCCGAGGCTGCTTTGCGCCGGCAGGCGATCCAGCGGATTCTGCGCGTTGAATTTTTGTTTGGGTAGCCAGTCGTTGGGGATGTTGATCAGCAATTGCTGGGTTTCGCCGCTGTAAGTGACATCCACCTGCTTCAACAGGTCGACCGCAATTTCTTTTGCCTGCTTGTCCGCCACCGGCAGGCCGGCGTCAATCAATTGCTGCGGCGTGAGATAATAGTGGCCGCCACGGTAGTTCACCGGCACCACTTTGCCGGTCTGGCGGCCATTGACCACCGGCTCCAGATACAGGGTGGTATCCGGCATGCTGAAGGCGCTGGGCGGCGGCGGCAAATCATCGGCGCGCGCAAGCGGCGCCCACGGCGTAGCCACCGCGCACAGTATGGCGAATGCCAACGGCTTCAGCCCGAATCCGTTGCTCCTGAGTGACGGCGTCCCTGTTAACCGCATGTGAAACTCAGTAAGACGAGAAGGTTATCGGTTGTTTATTGTCATTGACCGTAGCCTGCAGTTTACCGCTGCTGAAACTGCCTGAAGGCGGCACGGCAAAGCGCATTTGCGAACCGGGCAACACGTAACCCATCAGCCCGGCATTGAGCGTTTTTCCCTGTATCGTCACTTTGGAGATGCGTGCGTGCACAATGCCCTGATTACGCACTTCCAGCCAGCGTTGGCTGCTTTGCTGCAATAGCCGGTAACTGAGTTGCGGTTGGTTGGCGGTGGCGTAGTCGCGAGGTTTTTCAGAATCCGGCTTGGTCCAGACGCCCTGGCCGCTGACAAACAGCGGCACGGAATAACGCATCTGGAATTTCAGCCCCATCTGGGCACCGGCGGGCGTGGATGAGCTGTCGTTTTCTTTTACCGGCACTTCATCAATCAGAATGCGGTAGGCACGTTCCTGGCCGGCGGGCGGCGGGGTCTGCTTAATCAACCGGATCAGTTGGCGCTTGCCCGGCGCTATCGAGGCGACCGGCGGGCTGGCGATCACCTCGCTCTGGTTACTGTAATCGTCTTTGCCGTCGGTTTGCCTCCAGCCAAGCACCCGTACCTGCATGTAGACCGGTTTAGTGTCGCGGTTTTCCAACCACAGCGCCGTTGCGGGCTGTTGATCTTCAATTACCGGATCGATGGGCCAAATCAGAATCGACGCTGCAGCCAGTGCCTGTTGCTGGCCGACAAGCAGCAGCGCTGCCGTCAACGGCAGACGGAAGGGAATTCGCATAGCTAAATCCTTATTCAAAGTACTTAATAAGTTACCGTCAGTAAGACCGTATCGTTGTAAGTGCCACTGGTGGGCAGGGTACTGGCCGAAAACAAACGGGCATAAACTTTTATTTCCTGAGTACTGCCGGTGGCGGCGATCACTTGCGCAGCGCCACCGTTGCCGCCATCGCCCCACAGCGTGGAGTAGTTGTTGTCCTGGTAGAGTTGATAAAGCAGCGTCTCCGTGGTCAGGGTATTTTTTAGTTTTCGCCCTGCGGAGAGGGAACCGGTGATGTTGTTGCCGACGCCAAGCGCCAGCGTGACGCTCAGGCCCGGGTTGCAACGTAGCAGCACTGAACCGGCCCCGGCGCTGGAAACGATGCTGATATTGCTGGCCAACGAAGAGATCTGACCAAAGCTGAGGGTGCCGAAGGTGGTGACATCGCTGTTGCCGCTGCCCAAGACGCAACCTTTGACTACCGTTGCATTGACGGTAAGGGGCGTGCTCTTTTGCAAGTCATTGACACCGGTGTCACCGATTGCCGGGGCCGCCGTCATCCCGAGCAGTAGCACGCAGGCTGAAATGCGCATTGCCGTTACCAATTGATGGTCACCTGTACGGTATCGGTGTAGCTGCCGACCGGCGGGGTGGATTGCACCGGGATCATGCCATACACCGGCAACCAGTTATCCTGGCCGTTAGCGGTTTGGGATACCCCGGTCAGGTTATCCCAAATGACGCTATGGGCGCTGTTGGTGTACAGGTTGTAGTTTACCCGTTGGCTGGCGGCGCTTTGCAGGTAGCGGGCTGCGGTGTTGCCGCTTTGCCCACCGCCAAGCAGCACGTTGTAGCTGGTGCCGTTGTTGCACTTAACGCGGATGGCACCGGCATTTTGTTGCCCGGCTACGCTGACGGCGGTAGTGAGAAAATACACCGTGCCAAAGTTCAGCGAGCCGAAGCTGACGTTGCCCCCCGAGCTGCTGCCGGCTTCGCACGCATTCAGCAGAGTGGCGCTGACGCCAATATTGGCGGTTTTGCTATCGGCATAAACCGCCAGACTTAACGCCAGTAATCCGCAACCGAAAACCGCCTGCCGCACCCTTACCAGGTTACCGTCATCGTCACGGTATCGTTATAGGTATCGGCCGCCGGAGTGCTGCCCGCAGCCGGGACACGGCCGTAAACAATCAGAGGAACTGCCGCGCCGGTGCCGGTGCCGGTTCGGGCGTTAGCGCCGCTGCCCCAGGCGGTAGCGCGGGCTTGATCCTGGTAGAGGTTGTAATTGATAAAGGCGCCGGCGGCGCTGGCCATGCGGCGCTGAGTGCCGGAGGTCACGTGCAGCCCGTTGTCCAGCGCTACGGTATAGTCGGTCCCGCTGGTACAGGTCAGCGACAGCGTGCCTGCGCCGCCGGAACCGGTTGCGCTGGCGTCGATAATATTTGCAAGCGAGGAGTAGGTGCCAAAGCTGATGGAGCCAAAATCATTGACTGAGCCGCTGCTGTTTCCGCCACCCACGACGCAACCTGCGCCAATGGTTAACGTCACCCCCAGGTTGCCCTGAATGGTACCCGCTGCGTTGGCTGCGCCGTTTGCGCACAGCAGGGTTGCTACCGAGGCCAATGCCACCAGAGTATTTTTCATTTTTTGTTCCTTGCTGTGCCAGAGAGAGCCGCAAAGCGCCATCCAAAAAAGGTTGAACGCATTAATTTCTTTATAGGTTAATTAATAGGATAAGAATTCAGAATTGTCTTGGTGGGGGGGGCTAAAAATTTTCTTTATTTTGAAAGGTATCAATATTGTGCAGTCTGGGAAGCGGAAAGGCGTAAATGTAGAATCATTAGAAGGGTAATGCTTACCCTTAGGAATATTATTAACGGTATTAATTGGCCGGGATTTCCCGGCCAATTAATAAATTATTGATGGAAATCCAGTGTGCCGTCGCGGACCAGTTCGCGCGGCAGGTTGTTTTTAATGCGGCTGCCGATACGTTTGGCGATACCCAGCGGTTGCTGTTGGTAGGTCAGGATGCATTCATCGCTCTGCGGCGGTGGCTCCGGATACAGATCGCGGCCGTGATACCACTCTTGCGCCAGCGCGGCGTCCAGCTCGAAACGCTGTTTGCCGTCGGCGGTGGCCAGCGCGATAACGGCTTCATGCTGCCAGCGGTATCCTTTAGGGAAACACTCGGCCAGCTTCACCCCGATGCGTGAGAAGCGCACTTTGCTGATCAGCGGCTCCAGTTCGGCAGGGAACAGCCAGATCTCTTTATCGCGCGCCCACAGTCGGCTGGTTTCATCCCAGGCGAGCCCCGAGGTTGCTGCGGCCTGGCTAACCACGGTCGAATCCTTGCCGGAAAGCGGGGTGAACGGGAATTTGCCCAGTTTGTAACTCGGTTTCGGCAACGGGGTAACAGAATGGTTCTTGCGCAGGCGTGCCACGAAAAAGCCCTCGCTGTCGTAGATCTGCGGGAAGACGTGCAGGAAGCCTTCGGTGGTAAGCGCCTTTTCCGCACCGGGGAACAGCTCGCCCAGCGGTTCAATGCTCACCGCATCGCCGTAGGTCGCCAACAGGCCGTTGACGATTTGCTGATTTTCCTGCGCGTTGAGCGTGCAGGTGGAGTAAACCATGACGCCGCCAGGGGCCAGAGCGTGGAAAGCGCTGTCGATCAGTTCGCGTTGGGTTGCCGCAATAGCGGCAACGCTTTCCGGCGACCAGTTGCTCATGGCGTCCGGGTCTTTGCGCACCACGCCTTCGCCGGAGCAGGGGGCGTCCAGCAAAATGGCATCAAAGCTTTCCGGCAGCGCCGCGCCGAACACCCGGCCGTCAAAGTGGGTCAGCGCGACGTTTTTTACGCCACAGCGGCTGATGTTGGCGTGAAGGACTTTAACCCGGCTGGCGGAGTATTCGTTGGCCACGATACCGCCCTGATTGTTCATCAACGCGGCAATCTGGGTGGTTTTGGAACCCGGCGCTGCGGCGACGTCCAGTACCCGATGCGGTTTTTCCCGATCGGCGAACAGTGCGCTGACGGGCAGCATTGAGCTGGCTTCCTGAATGTAAAACAGGCCGCTCAGGTGTTCCGCCGCGCTGCCAAGCCGCAACTCTTCATCCTCACGCTCGATCCAAAAACCTTCCGCACACCAGGGAATGGGTTCCAACCGCCAGTCATAATTGTTCACCAACGCCTGAAAATCGGCGACGCTGATCTTCAACGTATTGACCCTCAGGCTGCGGCGCAGCGGGCGTTGGCAGGCGGCTATAAAATCGTCCATCGACAGTTCGGCGGGCATGACGGCGCGCGTCGCGTCGAGAAAAGCGGGAGGCAAAAAAACGGAGGCAGGTTTGGCCACGGGGCGAGCTCTCTGGCAACAATCAAAATAAGGGCGGGATTCTAGCATAAAACGGGCCGACAGGGGGAGTGGGTCCCCCCTGCCGGCATTGGGTTACGCGCTTAATCCCTTGGGATTGCGGTGCCCCATTCCTTCCAGTCTTTCGGCTCTTCCGCATTCAGCATGAAGTGCTTGTTCGGCGTCGATTTAGGCGCCAGCGGAATGGTTGGCGGGGTGGCGAAGGCAATGCCGCCGCGGATGAACTGCTGGAAGGTGCCGCTCTTGATCACGCCGCCGGTCAGGCCGAACTGCAAGTTGTAGCCGGAGGCCAGCCAGAACACGCTGTTGTTGCGCACCAGGTGCTGATATTTCTTGCTGATGCGCAGCGCAACGTGGACGCGGTCGGACATGGCGCCGAGATAGAAACCGGTGATGGTACCGACCTCCATGCCACGGAACAGCACCGGCGTGCCGACCTGCAGCGAGCCGGTTTCCGCTGCGTCGAGGATCACGCTCAGGCCGTCCAGATAGCGTGAGTCGGTGATGCTGGCTTCCTGCAGTTCGAAGCTGCGCAGTTCGCGCCCTCGGCCTGGTTCAACGTTGATATACGGCTGCAGCAACGTATCGAGGTTGCTGACCCCCGCCGCAGAAATTTCCGGCGACACTACGGAGAAACGGCTGCCCTGACGTGCGAAGGTCTGTACGTATTCCGGATACAGCACCGCTTTGGCCAGCACTTCGTTGCGCTCCGGCGCCAGTTTGAGCGAATCCACCTGGCCAATATCGATGCCGAGGTAACGCAGCGGCATGCCGGGCGACAGCTTGCTGGCATCGTAAGTTCTCAGGACAATCTGGCTGCCTACCGCGCGGGCGGCGGTTTCATTGGCATACAGCACGCGTTTGGCGCCTTTATCCAGCGTCACGCCCTGCAAATTGTCGAAGCTGATGGCGCCTTTCAACGCCCGGTTGAGCGGCGAAGCCTGCACCGACAGGCCGCTGCCGTTCAGTTGCACCTTGGCGCCGCCTTCGGCCCAAAAGATGCTTTCGCTGGTCAGCAGTTTGCGGTATTCCGGGCTGATATAGACGTCCACCTCAAACTCGTTGGCTTTCGGGCGAACGTTAACAATTTCGCCCACCTGGAATTTGCGGTACAGCACCACCGAACCGGTCTGCACGTCCGGCAGGCTGACGGCATTCAGCGTGAGGGTTGGCGTTGGGCTGTTGCCGATAATGCCGGCCTCGGCCTTCTCGGCGTTGGCATACAGCGGATACTGGCCGACCGGCTCACCCTTGCTGCCGGGGATGATGCGCACGCCGCCATCCAGCCACTCTTGCGCGCTGGCGCCCAGCACTTCCATGCCGTCGATCCCCAGCTTGACGTCGACGCGGCTGTTGACCACGAATTTGCTGTCTTTATGCAGCAGGCGGCGGTATTGGGCTTCGACGGCGGCGGTGAATACTACGCCGCTGTCGGTCAGTGTGCGGCTCATCACCTGGCCGACCTTGACGCCGTGCACAATCAGCGGCTGGCCTACGTCGATGCCATAGCTTTGCGGGGCATTGAGCGTCACGGTCAGCACACCCGGCTGTTGCAGCAGGGTTTCGCTGCTGTCGAGTACGTTGAAATGCTGCTGCGGTTCTCCGTCACCCGGCACCAGTTCCAGGGTATTGCCGGTCAGCAGTTGGCTGATTTTGGCGTCGTTAAGACTGAGGCGCGGGCTGCGCATCACAATGCGCGTGCCGCTGCGCATCAGGTCCACCACGGAGGGATCGACGGTCAGTTCGCCGCTGACCTTACTGTCCTGCTGCAGCGTCAGCTTGGTCAAGGTACCCACCTGCAGCCCCTGGTAAATCAGCGGCGTGCGGTTCTCGCTGAGGTTATTGCCGCTCGGCAGATCCAGCGTAATGTTCACGCCGCGTTGGCTGTGCGCCAGATCCGGGTACAGGTCATAGCTTTGGTCGGCCTTGGCCTGTTGACCGTCGGGCGGGGAGTCAAAGGCGATTGCGCCGTTGACCAGCGCCGCCAGGCTCTCAACCTGTACCGAGGCGCCCGCCAGGCTGAAATCGCCCTTAAAGCCTGAAACATTCCAGAAGCGGCTGTTACCTTTCACCAGATTGGCGAAGCGGCGGTCGATCAGCACGTCGACAGTAACGCCCTTATTACCTTCGGCGATGGTGTAGTCGTAGACTTTGCCGACCGGAATCTTACGGTAATACACCAGCGAACCGGTATTGAGCGAACCGAGGTCGTCGGCATGCAGGTGAATCATCAGTTCACCGGTGTTCAGACGGTATTTGGGTTGGGTATCGAGCGCGGTGAAATGGGTTTGCTCTTTGCCGCTACCCGGCATCATACCGATGTAGTTACCGCCGACCAGCGCGTCCAGGCCGGATATCCCGGCCAGTGAGGCTTTTGGCGTAACCAACCAGAATTGGGTACCTTCGCGCAACGAATCTTCCAGATCGCTCTTGATGCTGGCTTCAACCACAATGCTGCGCAGATCCTTGCTCAGGCTGATGGACTGCACTGTGCCGACTTCCACCCCCTGATAGCGCACAGGGGTACGGCCCGCGACGATGCCCGCCGCAGACTGGAAATCGATGGTGACCGTGCTGCCGCGTTCCTGAAAGTTGCTATAAACCAGCCATCCCGCGATCAGCAGGGCGATAAACGGCAGTAACCAGAATGGCGAAATGCGGCGCTTGTTTTTGACCCGCGCTTCAGTCGGTGTATTCGGCGTTTCCTGTTGCATGTGCATCCCAAATCAATCGGCTATCCAGCCACTCTACGGCAAGAATAGTTAAAATGACCGCAGAACCAAAGTAAAAGGCTGCCGGCCCCATAGTAAAAGATAACAGCTGGTCGCGATTCACCAGCGACATCATCAACGCAATGACGAACAGATCGAGCATGGACCAGCGACCGATCCAGGTGACCAGTCGCAGCAGACGAATGCGCGTCTTCAGGCTGTGCGAGGTCTTGAAGTGTATGCTGAACAGCAGGGTGATCAGCACGATGACTTTGGTAAAGGGTACCAGCACGCTGGCGATAAAAACGATAGCGGCGATCGGTGCGTTGCCGGAGGTCGCCAGCGACACGACCCCGGAGAAAATGGTGTCTTCGAGCCGTGCACCGTTGGCGTAAACGATGGAAATCGGCAGCAGGTTGGCCGGGATCAGCAAGATCATCGCCGCAATCAGCGCCGCCCAGGTTTTTTGCAGGCTATAAGGCTGGCGGTGACACATGGGAATATGGCAGCGCGGACAGCGCCCACGCTCGTCCGGATAGCCGGTGAAATGGCACGACAGGCAAACATGCAGTGCCGCCGGCGGGCCTTCCGGCTGTTCCTGCGGGTAATAGCGCTCCCACAGCTGCTCCAGATTGAGGTGAATCAGGGTCAAGATACTGAGCAGCGTGAGCGACAGATAGGCTATCAGCGCGCTGCCGGCCTGGATATCGGCATACTCTTTGACTTTTATCGCCGCTACCGCCATGCCGATCAGGTAAATATCGAGCATCACCCATTCTTTCAACCGCTCCAGCATCAGCAGTACCGGCCGTAAATTCATGCCGATGGCGTGGCCGAAACGCAGGTAAAGCAGCGACAGCGCCAACGTCAAGGGGGCACCCAGGGTACAGAACGCCACCATGCTGGCGGTGAGCGGGTCGCCCTGGCGGCTCATCTGCCAGATGCCTTCCAGCAGGCTGGCGTCAATGCGCGTGCCCAACAGGCGGATGCTGATCAGCGGCTCGCTGAAGGCGAACGGCATCAGCAGCAGCATGGCGACCGCCATGGCGGTCAGGCGGGTCATCGACCAGTCGCGGCCATGTACCACTTTAGCATTGCAGCGTGGGCAGTAAGCGGCTTGATTGCCGTTCAGCGGCGGCAACACGAACAGCAGGTCGCATTCGCAACAACGCTGGTGGCGTGCTTTGGAAAGAGGGCCGGTGATCGCGTGTATTTTCATCATGACAAAGCTGCTCTAAAGCCCGCCGGAGGGATAGCGTGGCTGAAAAATAAACCTGCTGTAACCCGCTTCGGGTAACGCGCGGCGCGGTAAACAGGGTTTCTGCGAGGCAAACATACCTTGCCCGGCAGGGGTTTGTGAAGCAACAGATGAATAAGCCGATGGCTATACGCATTTTTTGTAGGAAGCACAATGCGGGCCGACGCTCGCCGCTGCATTTGCTGGGGTGGCCTTTCTGGACATGACTTCATTATAGCCACGGCGGCCATTTGCGGGCTGCCGGCGGAGGCAACGGATGGCTGGTCTTGCGCGTCGTTGAGCGTCATAACATACCAATGTATTGATATTAAAAGAATAAATTTCAGGGCGTTTGAGCCGCAGTTCCTTGCGCTAACTCCCTGTTTCAAAACGTCTCATGATTGCTTTGGACAACGCGGCGCAATAGCAATTATGCTGGAGGCAAGCCGACAGGAAAATGGCAAGACAGCGAAACTACCTGCATGATATACAATAGAAAATCAAATCTATTGTAGCTTGCGCACATTATGACTGGTTCCTGTGTTTCTCTTTACTCAGCACGGGAATAGATAACCATGGTTAACAAATGACAAAAGAAGAATTCTACGCGGAATTAAAACGCGATTTGGGTGCGTTGCTCGACGGGGAAACCAACTTCATTGCCGCACTGTCCAACGCCAGCGCCTTGATTAATGAGCGTCTTGACGACGTCAATTGGGCCGGCTTTTACCTGATGGACGGCAACCAACTGGTGCTCGGTCCGTTCCAGGGGAAAATCGCCTGCGTGCGCATTCCGGTGGGCAAGGGCGTATGCGGAACCGCGGTGGCGGAAAATCGCGTGCAGCGCGTTGGCGACGTCCATGCATTCCCGGGTCACATCGCCTGCGACGCGGCCAGTAATGCGGAAATCGTACTGCCGCTGCAGGTTAGCGGTCAGATCATCGGCGTTCTTGATATCGACAGCACAGTTTATCAACGTTTCGACGAACAGGACCAACAGGGTCTGGAAGCAGTGGTGGCGGGGCTTTGCGTGCAACTGGAACACTGTGATAGTGCGAAATACATCACTGTGACGGCAAGTTGATCTACGGTTAACGTGGCATTTACCGATGACGTCATTATAATGACGCCTGTTCATGCCTGTGGCTTGTTGGCAACCCGTTGTAATCAGGAAATTTCATGGAAAATCAACCTAAGTTGAACTCTAGTAAAGAAGTCATTGCTTTTCTTGCCGAGCGTTTTCCGCTCTGCTTTAGCGCCGAGGGCGAAGCTCGCCCGTTGAAAATCGGTATTTTTCAAGATCTGGTAGAGCGTGTTCAGGGGGAAGAAAGCTTAAGCAAAACGCAATTACGTTCTGCACTGCGCCTGTACACCTCAAGCTGGCGTTATCTGTACGGTGTCAAAGTTGGCGCGCAGCGCGTCGATCTGGACGGTAATCCGTGCGGTGAGCTGGAACAGCAGCATGTCGACCATGCCCGCCAACAGCTTGAAGAAGCCAAAGCGCGCGTTCAGGCTCAGCGTGCCGAACAAAATGCCAAAAAACGTGAAGCTGCCGGTGAATCAGCCGATGCCGAGCCACGCCGTCCACGTCCAGCCGGTAAAAAACCTGCTGCGCGTCGCGAAGGCGGAGCCGCACCGGAGAACCGCAAGCCGCGCCCACAAACTCGCCCACAGCAAGCTCGCCAACCTCGTGCAGCAAAAGAGGAAAGCCAGCAGCGTCATGTGCCAGTCACGGATATCTCTAAACTGCAAATTGGCCAAGAAATCAAAGTCAGAGCAGGCCAGAGCGCGATGGATGCAACCGTACTTGAAATCGCTAAAGATGGCGTACGTGTGCAGCTCTCTTCCGGTCTGGCGATGATTGTGCGCGCAGAACACTTGCAGTTCTGATACGGAGGCCAACCAAGGCATGAACAAATTTGTCAGATTAACAGCAGTCGCGGGTCTGCTGTGGGCGGGTGTCAGTTACGGAGCGGATACAGCCAACATCCGCATCGACCAACTGCCTCAGCTTCATCAGGAACCGCAGCATGCTACTGTGAGTGAGCGCGTAACCTCGCGCTTCACTCGCTCTCATTACCGCCAGTTTGCCCTCGATGCGGATTTTTCAGGCAAGATCTTCGATCGCTACCTGAATATGCTGGACTACAACCATAACGTGTTGCTGGCCTCCGACGTGGCGCAGTTCGCCGACAAGCGCAATCAGCTGGGCGAAGAACTGAAAAGCGGTAAGCTGGATACGCCATACGCGCTGTACAATCTGGCCCAGAAACGCCGTTTTGAGCGTTACACCTATGCGTTGTCGTTGCTCGAAAAGCCGATGAACTTTACCGGCAACGAAACTATCGATCTCGACCGCAGCAAAACGCCGTGGCCGAAAGACAAGGCCGAACTGGACAGCCTGTGGGATGCGAAAGTCAAATATGACGAGCTGAACCTCAAGCTGACCGGCAAAACCGACAAAGAAATCCGCGAAACGCTGATCAAACGTTATCAGTTCGCCATTAAGCGCCTGACGCAAAGCAACAGCGAAGACGTGTTCCAACTGGCGATGAATGCCTTTGCGCATGAGATCGACCCGCACACCAACTATCTCTCCCCGCGCAACACCGAACAGTTCAACACCGAGATGAGCCTGTCATTGGAAGGCATTGGTGCGGTGCTGCAGATGGATGACGATTACACGTTGATCAACTCCATGGTGCCGGGCGGCCCGGCCGCGAAGAGCAAGGCGATCACCGTGGGCGACCGCATTGTCGGCGTCGGCCAGACGGGTAAACCTGTGGTCGATGTTATCGGCTGGCGTCTGGACGACGTGGTTTCCCTGATCAAAGGGCCGAAGGGCAGCAAAGTGCGTCTGGAAATCCTGCCAGCCGGCAAGGGCACCAAAACCCGCGTAGTGACGCTGACCCGCGAACGTATCCGCCTGGAAGACCGTGCGGTGAAAATGACCATCAAGACCGTCGGCAAAGAGAAAGTGGCGGTGATGGACATTCCTGGCTTCTACGTGGGCCTGACCGATGACGTAAAAGTGCAACTGCAGAAGATGGCCAAGCAGAACGTCAAGAGCCTGATCATCGATCTGCGAACCAACGGCGGCGGCGCGTTGACCGAAGCGGTCTCGCTCTCCGGCTTGTTCATTCCGAGCGGCCCGGTGGTGCAGGTGCGTGACAACAACGGCAAAGTGCGTGAAGACGCGGACACCGACGGCATCGTTTACTACAAAGGCCCGCTGGTGGTGCTGGTTGACCGCTTCAGCGCCTCTGCTTCCGAGATCTTTGCCGCTGCGATGCAGGACTACGGCCGTGCGCTGATTGTTGGTGAACCGACCTTCGGTAAAGGTACGGTGCAACAGTATCGCTCGCTGAACCGCATTTACGATCAAATGCTGCGGCCGGAATGGCCGGCGCTGGGCTCGGTGCAATACACCATCCAGAAGTTCTATCGCGTTAACGGCGGCAGTACCCAGCGTAAGGGCGTAACGCCGGACATCTTGATGCCTACCGGTGTCGATCCAGCGGAAACCGGCGAGGCGTTCGAAGATAATGCCATGCCTTGGGACAGCATCAATGCGGCTACCTACAGCAAAACCGGCGACCTGACGGCGTTCGATCCTGAACTGCTGAAAGACCATGAGCAGCGAATCGCCAAGGATCCGGAGTTCCAGTACATCGCGCAGGACATCGCTCATTACAAGGCGCTGAAAGACAAGCGTAACATCGTCTCACTCAATCTTGTTCAGCGCGAGAAAGAGAACCACGATGATGACGCTACCCGTTTGCAGCGCATCAACGATCGTCTGCAGCGTGCCGGTAAAAAACCGTTGAAGGCGTTGGAAGATTTGCCGAAGGATTACCAGGAGCCGGACCCATACCTGGATGAAAGCGTGCATATCGCGCTGGATCTGGCTCACCTTGAACAGGCGCAGCCAACCCAGCAGCCGGTGGCGAAGTAACGCAGCCGGGTAAATAAAAAAACGCACCTTCGGGTGCGTTTTTTGTTAAGCGCCGCTGAAGGCGCATTTAGGCGTCAAACATCCTGTGAGGCAAGATGAGCGAGCTAACTCCCCCGATGCGCGTTACTCTGCGGCTTGAGTCGCTGCTGGTTCTGTTGGTGTCCGTAGCGTTGTATCACCACCGGGATTACAGCGGGTGGCTGTTCGCTGGTTGTTTCCTGATACCGGACATTTCATTCCTGGGCTATGCGTTTGGCAAAAAGGTGGGGGCGATCGGTTATAACCTTGCTCATTCCTATATCGGTCCGGCGCTGTGCGCCTTACTGTTTGTCTTTTTCCTGCAGCCGTTCTGGCTGATGACGGCGCTGATTTGGAGTGCCCATATCGGCTTTGACCGCACCTTGGGTTACGGGTTGAAATATGCCCAAGGTTTCGCCTATACCCACCTTGGGCGTTTGAACAACAAACACCGCTGATTTGCCGCAGAAAAACCACCGCATTACGCAACAATCGTTTACAATTTGAAAAGCCATGCTGGAACGCCGATTTTGTAAAGTTTCGTATTTTTAGTAGGTTAATGGCGTGCAACTCTTGAAACTGTGACGAATGCCCATACGATCTAGGGTATCCGAGACAGTGTTTTGTTAACATTTATGAGGAAGTAAACATTTTATGATGCGTATAGCTCTGTTCCTGCTCACCAACCTGGCGGTGATGTTGGTTTTCGGGCTGGTGCTCAGCCTGACAGGAATCCAATCCAGTAGCGTTCAGGGTCTGATGATTATGGCCGGTCTGTTTGGTTTCGGCGGTTCGTTTGTCTCCTTGCTGATGTCCAAATGGATGGCGCTGCGCTCCGTAGGCGGGGAAGTGATTGAACAGCCGCGTAACGAAACCGAAAACTGGTTGCTGGAAACGGTGCGCCGCCAGTCGCAGCAGGCAGGCATTGCCATGCCGCAGGTCGCTATTTATCACGCACCGGACATTAACGCTTTCGCTACCGGCGCACGCCGCGATGCCTCGCTGGTTGCCGTCAGTACCGGCCTGTTGCAGAGCATGAGTCGGGATGAAGCGGAAGCGGTTATCGCACACGAAATCAGCCACGTCGCCAACGGCGACATGGTTACCATGACGCTGATTCAGGGCATCGTGAACACCTTCGTGATCTTTATCTCGCGCCTGATTGCGCAAGTGGCCGCCGGTTTCCTCGGCAACCGCGACGGTGAAGGCGAGAGCAACGGCAACCCGATGATTTACTTCGGTGTGTCGATGGTGCTGGAATTGGTGTTCGGCATTCTGGCCAGCATCATCACCATGTGGTTCTCACGCCACCGTGAGTTCTACGCCGATGCAGGTTCCGCCAAATTGGTGGGCCGCGAGAAGATGATTGCTGCGTTGCAGCGTCTGAAAACCAGCTACGAGCCGCAGGAAGCGGGCAGCATGATGGCGTTTTGCATCAACGGCAAATCCAAGTCGTTCAGCGAACTGTTCATGTCGCACCCACCGCTCGACAAGCGTATCGAAGCGCTGCGTTCAGGTCAGTACCTGAAGTAACGCTGAGAAGGTTAGAAACCCCGGCTTGCCGGGGTTTTTTTATGTCTGCTATTTGGCCTGCGGGCTGTGTTCCACCGGCTCCGCGCGCGGTTGGGTGATACGCAGGCTGCTGACCGCTGCCGCCAGCGTGGCGAAGGTACCGGCGAGGATCAGCGAGGCGTGCGTACCGGAGGTGGGGAACAGGTTGAACATCAGCGCCACCAGCGCGGCGCCGGAGGTTTGTCCTAACAGGCGGGCGGTGCCGAGCATGCCGCTGGCTCCGCCGCTGCGGTTGCGGGGCGCGGCAGAAATAATGGTGTGGTTATTGGGTGACTGGAACAGCCCGAAGCCGGCGCCGCACAGCACCATGCGCCAGATGATGTCCAGATCCGACGGGTTATGCGGCAGCATCGCCAGCAAGAACAGCCCTAGCGCAAACACTCCCAGCCCGATACAGCCTAATAACCCAGCGTGAACGCGCTCCACCAGCCGCCCGGCGATCGGCGCCATGACGATAATCGCCAGTGGCCAGGGTGTCAGCAGCAGCCCGGTAGCCACCTCATCACGGCCCAACGTGCTTTGAAGAAAGAACGGCAACGAGACCATTGCCAGCATTTGCGCAGCGAAGGAACAGATCGAGGTACCCATCGACAGGGCGAAAATCGGGATGCGCAACAGGTCGACCGGCAGCAGTGGAAACTCTTGCCGCAGCTGGCGGCGGACGAAGAAGAAGCCGATCACCAGCAGTACGGCGATCTCGCTGAATATCAGCGTCAGGCTCTGGCCCTGGGCAAAGCCGCTGATGGCCGTGATCAGCAGCCCGAAGGTCAGGGCGTTCATCACGGCGCTGGTCGGGTCAAAACGCTGATTGCTGCTTTTCTGGCTGTTGGCGGGCAGGTACTTCATCCCCAGCGCCAGCGCCACAATACCAATCGGCAGATTTATGGCGAACAGCCATTGCCAGGATGCCACGGACAGTATCGCCGCCGCTACCGTGGGGCCCGCCGCCGAGGAAAAAGCGACAATCAGTGAGTTGATGCCCATGCCGCGCCCGAGAAAGCGCTGCGGATAGATAATGCGGATAAGCGCAGTGTTGACGCTCATGATGGCGGCGGCGCCAAACCCCTGCAGCACGCGGGCTATGGTCAATGTCACCAGCGAATCGGATAGGGCGCAAAACAGCGAGGTAATGCTGAAGACCAACAAGCCGGCCTGATAGATACGGCGATAACCAATCAGGTCACCGAGCGAGGCCAGCGACAGCAGTGAAATGGTGATGGCCAACTGATAGGCGTTAACCACCCAGATCGAACTGGCCGGGCTGGCGTTCAGATCGCGTGCGATGGTGGGCAGCGCCACATTGGCGATCGCACCGTCAAGCACGGAAACGGTAATGCCCAGGGCGATAGCGAGGATGGCCCCATAGCGTTGTGGGACGGGGAGGCCGTCAGTACAAGAACGCATGTTGATCTCGAAGGTATTAATACAGGGGAGTATTAACATGCTAATCATATTCGTCGGTAATTGCACCTTCAGTGGCCGGCTCAATTGTAATAACCGATGAGAATGAGAGTCTAATTCATTCATATTCAAGCATTTTTTCTTGGTTTCATTGCGCGGTGTCAGGGCTTGCGCGTATACTGAAACCCGTGTTCAAATTTCTTAAAACAGAAAAGCTGAGTAGGGTATTTACTATGGCTAACGCAGATTTAGATAAACAACCGGATTCTGTTTCATCAGTGCTGAAAGTGTTTGGTCTCTTGCAAGCACTGGGCGATGAACGCGAAATCGGCATTACTGAGCTTTCCCAACGGGTGATGATGTCCAAAAGCACCGTCTATCGTTTTCTGCAGACCATGAAGTCGCTGGGCTATGTGTCGCAGGAAGGGGAATCGGAAAAATATGCGCTTACTCTCAAGCTGTTTGAACTCGGCGCCAAGTCGCTGCAGAACGTCGATCTGGTCCGCAGCGCCGATATTCAGATGCGCGAGTTGTCGAATCACACCCGTGAAACCATTCACCTCGGGGCGCTGGATGAAGACAGTATTGTCTACATCCATAAAATCGACTCGATGTACAACCTGCAGATGTATTCCCGCATCGGCCGCCGTAACCCATTGCATAGCACCGCCATCGGTAAAGTGCTGCTGGCTTGGCGCGATCGGGCGGAAGTGGAAGCAATCCTGTCGCAGATTGAGTTTACCCGCAGTACTCCAAATACCCTTACCAGCACCGCTGCGCTGCTGTCAGTATTGGAACAGGTGCGCGAGCACGGAGTGGGTGAAGACATTGAAGAACAGGAAGAGGGGCTGCGTTGCATTGCGGTGCCGGTATTCGATCGCTTTGGCGTGGTGATCGCCGGGCTTAGCATTTCGTTCCCCACTATCCGTTTCTCCGAAGATGCCAAGGCGGATTACGTTAAACGCCTGCATACCGCCGCGCGTAACATTTCCGAGCAAATGGGCTACCACGATTACCCCTTCTGATCCTGCCGGTGGTTGATGCGTAAAGGTGCGCCGCTCACGGGAGCGCCTTTATCCTTTAAATGAACCGCTGTCGCAGACATAAAAAAACCGGAGCATCGCAGCTCCGGTTTTTTATTGCGGACGACACTTACTGGTGAGCCAGTTCCACTTCGTCTTCGCTGTCCATAATGCTTTTGTCCGTCTGCTTCATCAACTGGCTGGTGACGGTGCCGGCGGTCATTGAACCGCTGACGTTCAGCGCGGTACGGCCCATGTCGATCAGCGGTTCGACCGAAATCAGCAAAGCGACCAGCGTGACCGGCAGGCCCAGCGCAGGCAGTACAATCAACGCGGCGAAGGTGGCACCGCCGCCCACACCGGCAACGCCGGCAGAGCTGATGGTGACGATACCCACCAGCGTGGCGATCCACACCGGATCCAGCGGGTTGATGCCAACGGTTGGGGCAACCATAACCGCCAACATCGCCGGATACAGACCTGCACACCCATTCTGGCCGATGGTAGCACCGAACGAAGCGGAGAAGCTGGCGATGGATTCCGGTACACCCAGGCGGCGAGTCTGCGCTTCAACGTTCAGCGGAATGCTGGCGGCGCTGGAGCGGCTGGTGAAGGCGAAGGTGATGACCGGCCAGACCTTGCGGAAGAATTTCGCCGGGTTAACGCCGGTGAAGGCCAGCAGCAGGGCGTGCACCCCAAACATGATTGCCAGACCGAGATAAGACGCCACCACGAAGCTGCCGAGTTTGACGATGTCATGGATATTGGAACCGGCCACCACTTTGGTCATTAACGCCAGTACGCCGTACGGAGTCAGTTTCATCACCAGGCGCACCAGCTTCATTACCCAGGCTTGCAGGGTGTCGATAGCCACCAGCACGCGCTGGCCTTTCTCTTTATCGTCTTTCAACAATTGCAGCGAGGCCACGCCCAGGAAGGCGGCGAAGATCACTACGCTGATGATCGAGGTCGGGCTGGCGCCGGTCAGATCGGCAAACGGGTTTTTCGGCACGAACGACAATACCAGCTGCGGTACGGTCAGATCCGCCACTTTACCGACGTAGTTGCTCTGGATCGCCGCCATGCGCGCGCTTTCTTGCGTGCCTTGCACCAGGCCTTCTGCGGTCAGGCCAAACAGGTTGGTCACCAGCACACCCACCAATGCGGCGATAAGCGTGGTGAACAGCAGAGTACCGATAGTCAGGAAACTGATCTTGCCCAGTGAAGAGGCATTGTGCAGCTTGGCTACCGCGCTCAGGATTGAGGCAAATACCAGCGGCATTACGATCATTTGCAGCAGTTGCACATAGCCGTTACCGACAATGTTGAACCAACTGATGGATTCTTTCAGGATCGGGTTATCCGAGCCATACACCAGTTGCAGGCCCAGGCCGAACACTACGCCCATCACCAGGCCGACCAGCACTTTTTTCGCCAGGCTCCATTGCTTATGGCGGGTTTGCGCCAACAGCAAAAGGAGGGCGACAAAAATCACCACGTTAATTACCAGCGGAAAATTCATCCCCAATGTCTCCAATCATTTTTCTTATATAAAAACGGCTACGCGCCAAGGTGTAGCGAATCAAATATCGTAACAGTTTGCGCAACAGCTCACTTATATCCAAATGGAATTTGATATAACTTTGAATATGAATTTGTTTAATTAATATACTTGATGAATGCTTGGTAGCCGGTTTTTTGTGATCACAGTCTGATATTTTTGATTTGCTCAAAATATGACTGCACGGGAATGGTGCATCCCCCCTGCCAGTAGATGGCGAAGGCCACCAGGCAGAGGCAAAGGGCGCGCTCCAGCTGGTTGCCTTTCTGAGAATTTAGCACCGGCAGGCGAAAACGCCAGCGACAGGGCCAGAGCAACGGTACGCCGGCAGGGGTGAGCATATCGGCCAGCAGGTGGCTGAAGTAGCCAATAATCATCGCATGCAGAACGTCGGGCGGGATCGGCCAACTGCGCGGTACATCTAATTGGAACAGCGCCATACCGCCGGCGATCGCCAGCAGGCTGTGGGTGAAACCGCGATGCCCGAAGGCACGGGAGATGGGAATGGCAATCCAGCGCAGGCGTTGGCCCAGGACCGATTTGGGATGATCGATATCGGGCAGCAGTGAGGTTAGCAGTGCGGCAGGAATAATGTGCCACCAGTCGCCGGTGGCCAGTTCCGGTGTCACCTCGGCCTTCTTGGCGAAAATCGCGCAAGCGACAGAGAAAATAAGATGTCCTTCCGCGGTCATGCTGTTGTTGTTCCGGCTGATAAACTGTTAATTTATCCAGTATATGGGAAAATTAACAGTTGCGGAAGCGGTTACCCTGTAACTAATTGTTTGTTTTACCCGGTTTTACAATGAGTTGTTACGTAAAAGGTTAAGCATTGACCGTTGTGGATGCCGTGGACGATCGCGAGGAATGCGTTGACTACCTTCCTCCAATAGATCTCGACTGAGGGCATGCGGGAGAAAGCGCCGAGCGGCAGAGTTGCGCTGCGTGGCAGTGACAGCGTTCGCCGGCCACCCGGCGCTTTCTGGATGTCCCAGCATAGAGACGGTGGCACGTTAATTCAATAAAAATGAAATAATGTTTTATTTATTTTTAGGTCTAAGGCAGAATTTTGAAAATTAGCGGGAGGAACCCGGAGATAAAAGGGAGAGGCAGGGCGGCAGCGGGATAACGCCGCCCCGAAGATTACGCCAGATGGCCGGGAGTGAGCTGTTCGAGGGTATCGAGTTTATGGTCCGCCAGTGCCCAGCGCGTGTCGTGGCGATATTCTTGCGCCGGGATGACGATAGAACGCATTCTCGCGGCCTTGGTGGCAATCATACCGTTGAACGAGTCTTCCAGCGTGATGCAGCGCAACGGATCGCTGCCGAGACGTTCGGCGGCGATAAGGTAAACCTCCGGGTGCGGTTTGCTGTAAGGCAGATATTCGGCGGACACCAGTTGATCGAAATACCCCGCCAGATCGAACATCTTCAACACCTGTTGTTGCATGTGCAGCGGCGATGCGGAGGCCAGGCCAATCTTCAGATCCAGACTGCGGCACAGTTCCAACGCCTGTTGCACGCCCGGCAGCAACGGCCGTTTTTCATGCACCAGCTCAATGGCGCGTTCAATAATCCGCGCGGAGACCTCCTCCAGCGAAACGCCTTGCCACGGCATGGCCTGAAACCACATTTTCACCACCAGATCGATGCGTAACCCGAGGGTGTCCGGCAGTTTATGACGGTCAGACAGATCCAGCCCCAGCGCGCCAAAGATATCCAGTTCCGCCTGTAGCCACAGCGGTTCTGAGTCGATCAACAAACCGTCCATATCAAAAATAGCGGTTTCAATGCGTTGCGAATAGGCCATTAGCGATTAACTCCTGCCGGCGTCGGTGAATGTGCCACCACTTTATCATCGCCGGTAACCAGACTAAAATTTTTGCCTGCCTGATTGCACCACATTCGCTCTGGACGCCTTACCGAAACGCAGGATTCGCCACAGATCGCGCAGTTTTGACCACCAGCGCTGATGCTGTCGCTCGGTCACCTGCTGCAGCATGCGCGCATAGTCCAGCACCAACCCCGGCGTCCAGGTCATGGTCTCGCCGCGGCTACGCAACACTGCCAGCATCCACAGGTTGGGGTCGAGGATCAAAAACAGAAAACGCCGCCACAGAGGCTTGTCGCCCAATACGCCCTCCAGCGCACTGTCCAGCGCCAGGATCACCGTGGTGGAACAGTTGCGGCGCGTCAGGTTGTAGGTTGTGTCCTGGCGATACCCTTGCCAGAAGGCGTGCAAGGCAGAGGGGTTATAACGGCGGAACTGGATTTTCTTGTCGGGTGCGCACCAGGCCGCCACCTCTTGCTGCAAGCCGGGCAGAAAGCGACCTTCGACGTTGTTTTGTTCGCCGGAGTGCAGTAACTGACGGAAATCCTGCACTGAATGGCTGATGTCATTCAGCGGATAATGGCTGATGTACAAATCCGGGGCCAGCGCCAGAGCGGCATGCCCGGTGGAGATATGGCCGCCGCTATCTACTGCGGCGATATAGCGGTCAACAATGTAGCGCCGGCGCGCATCTTTCGCTGTCGCCACCGGTGTCCAGACATAGACCGTCAAGGGGGCGGCCTGAACCGTTAGCGCAGCAGCAGGCTGTTGTCGGTTCAGGGAGAAGCTCTCCAGCCGCTGCGCAATGCGCAGTAACGCCCAGCCCGACAGCAAAAGCATGACGCCGACGCAAAAGGGGACCGTCATGCGGTGCGGCACCGGCCAGCCGGTAAAAATAAACAGCGACAGCAAGATTTCGAAACCGCCCGCCAATGCGACCAGTTTCCAGCGGCTGTGCTGGATCAGGGTAGAAGAGGCGATACGCACTGAGCCGTCCAGCAACAACGCGCTACCGAACACCAGCGTGGCGACAATATTGTCGTCTGCGGGGACGTCCAGCACCAAAAAAGCCATCATCAGAAATCCCAGCCCCTTCAGCAATACCGGTCGGCTGGCGGCGGAGCCAATCACCAGTGCGGCGGAGATCGCCACCAGTCCCTCGAGCGCCAGCACCACCGCCAGTGCATCCAGCGCCAACACCGAGCGGCCATCTTCTAGCACGTCAACTAACATCAGCAGACCGACGGCGATCCATGCCCAGCCAAACAGCAACAGCGCACGCCGCTGGCCGCGCAGCGCCTGAGGGCCCAATAACAAGATGATAAGGCGAATCATGACGCCCCCATTCCGAATGGATTGAGTTAACTATATAGCCATTTAACGAGAATGCGCTGTCGCCGTTAAGTTGTTGAAAACGGATAATCCCGGCTACGCTTGTAGCACAGCAAGGCTAAAGAAAACGGTGGGCGAGTTTCAGTAACTACAGGTAGACTTAGCCAATTACGGTTACGTCGCTTACAAGGGGAACACATGACGTATCAACAGGCTGGGCGCATCGCCATTGTGAAACGTATTCTTGGCTGGGTAGTTTTCATCCCTGCGTTGCTGTCAACGCTGATCTCGCTGCTGCTGTTTTTCTATCAACACAGTGAGAAGACCAAAGGCATCAATGCGGTGATGCTGGATTTTGTCCACGTCATGGTGGACATGGTGCGCTTCAATACGCCGTTCCTGAATATCTTTTGGTATAACTCGCCGGTGCCGGACGTAGCGAAAAGCCTGTTCAGCGGCGCCAATTTGATGTTTATCGTTATCTATTTTTTGATTTTTGTCGGGCTGGCGTTGCAAGCCTCAGGCGCACGCATGTCGCGCCAGGTGAGGTTTATCCGTGAAGGCCTGGAGGACCAGATGATCCTCGAGCAGGCCAAGGGCAGTGAAGGGCATACGCGTGTGCAACTGGAAGAGCGCATCACGCTGCCACGCCACACCATTTTTCTGCAGTACTTCCCGTTGTACATTCTGCCGGTCGTGATCGCGGTCATTGCCTGGTTCGTCATCAAGTTACTCGGCCAACTGGCCGGCGCGGCTTAAGACCAGGCCAGGTCAAGGCGCTGGATTCAGCGCCTTGACACTATCGGGCTTGAGGATGCAGCAACGCGTCTATTGCACGTTGCGCCTTGACCAGATGCTGGCCGCCGAACAGGTTGCTGTGGTTAAGCAGGTAATACAGCTGATACAGCGGCTGGCGTTCAATAAAGCCATGTTCCAACGGCCAGACACTCTGATACCCGTCATAAATCTGCGGCGGGAGCTCAGGGTGCAGCGGCAGCATCGCCAGATCGCACTCGCGATCGCCCCAGTAGCTGGCAGGATCGAACAGGATCGGACCGTCGGCGGTCATGCCGCAGTTTCCCGGCCACAGGTTACCGTGCAGCAGTGAAGGTTGCGGCTGATGGTGCTGCAGGCGTAAATACACTACGTCGATAATTTCATCAATATCACCAAAGGTCATGCCTTTCTCCGCCGCCAACTGCAACTGCCAACCGATGCGCTGCTCGGCAAAGAATTCCGACCAGCGGCGCTGCCAGGCATTGGGTTGCGGGGTGGTGGTCAAATCGTTATCGAAGTCGAGGCCGAACTGTGGCTGTTCACTCCATTTATGCAGATGGGCCAGCTGTTGGCCGAGGCAATGAGCGTCGTGGGCGTTGAAGGGTTTCAGCGGCTGGTATTCCAGCAGCAGGAAGCTGTAGTCACGATCGCTGCCGACGCCATAAACCTGCGGCACCCGCACGGTTTTACTGCGTGCCAGTAAGGCCAGCTGATCGGCTTCGGCGGTAAAGATCGGTAGCATTTCGCGGGCATCACATTTGACAAATACCTCGTTGTCACCGTAACTCACGCGCCACGCCGGATGGATTTCTCCCCCGGGCAGTTCAGTCCTTTCGCGGATTTCTGCGCTGCCAAGATGTTCACTTAACAGACGGCTAACGGCTTGCCACATGGTACACCCCCTCTGTGTTGCCTGCGAATTCATTAGGTTAGCCTCTTTACCGTTCCGAAAACACGACCTGGCGCACAGCTGGCACCGACGGCAGGCGATTTTTTCGCCAGTCGCGTTTGCTCAAAGTATATACGCTATTGATTCATTTAAGCACGTGGCCTATTGCAACTTCGTGGCACCGGAGCGATGTTTATCAGGTTGGCGCCAGAGGGGTACTTATAGAATGATATTTTATAATCAATAAGATGAGGGAGTTATGGAGCAGAACCCGCAGTGGCAGCGCGACGAATACCTGATCGATACGGATAAAAGTGAATTAAATTTGGCGTTCACCCACGCATTTTTGACCACCTCGAGTTGGGCGTCAGGCATTTCGCAGGAGACGGTGCAACTTTCCATCGACAACAGCCTGTGTTTTGGCCTCTATCATTACCGGCAACAGATAGGTTTTGCGCGTCTGGTGACGGATTACGCCACCTTCGGTTATCTGTGCGATGTGTTTGTCGCGCCGGATTATCAGGGGCGTGGGCTGGCCCGCTGGTTGATGGACTGCACGCTGGAACATCCCGTGCTGCAGCGGTTGCGGCGCGTTATGCTGGTGACCGGTACCGCGCCGTGGCTGTATCAAAAAGTGGGATATGAAGCGGTGAATCGTCAGGACTATGTCTGGCATATCGTCCGGCCAGATATCTACCGGCAGCAATAACGCTTGCGGCGGTGAGGGGGCGCACCGCCGCAAGCGTTAAGGTTTCTCGCTGAGCAACGCCTCTTCGTGACGTTGTAACGGCCTGAGTTTGCTGTAGAACAGGGCGACAATAAAAGCAACTGCTTGGACGATCACAATACAGGGGCCGGTGGCACCGTCGATGTGAAAGCTGATCAGGGTGCCGAGCACGCAGGAGAATACCGACACCAGAGTTGCGATGATCAGCATGCGATCAAAACTGCGACACAGCATAAAGGCAATAATGCCTGGCGCTATCAGCATCGCAATCACCAGTATCACCCCGACTGCCTGCAGAGAAGCGACAATCGTCAGCGCCAGCAGGCACAGCAGCCCATAATGCAGCAGTTTTACCGGCAGACCGATGACTCTGGCATGGCTCGGGTCGAAACAGTAGAGCATCAGATCTTTGCGCTTGAGCAACACCACCACCAGCGTGATGCCGGCAATCAGCAGCGTTTGTTTCAGCTCGGCGTCGGTAATCCCCAGCATATTGCCGAACAGGATGTGGCTCAGATGCTGATCGGTATCGACGCGGGAAAACAGTACCAGCCCGAAGGCGAACATGCCGGAGAAAACGATGCCCATCACCGTGTCCTCTTTCACCCGGCTGTTCTCTTTCAGATAGCCGGTGGCTACCGCGCAGAAAATGCCGGAGAAAAACGCGCCGATAACCACCGGGATGCCAAGCACGAACGCCACGACAATGCCGGGCAGAACAGCATGAGAGATAGCATCGCCCATCAGCGACCAGCCTTTGAGCACCAGATAGCACGACAGCACCGCACACACCACGCCGGTAACGATAGCGGCCAGGATCGCCCGCTGCATAAACGGGTAGGCGAAGGGTTCGCTGAGCAGTTGATACAGGGTTTCCATCAGTGGCCTCCGGTCTGTTCACGGGCTACGCGGCGCCGGGACGCCAGCAGGCCGTGTTTGGGGGCGAAGAAAAACGCCGTCAGAAACACCAGCGTCTGCAGGGTCACGATCACGCCGCCGGTAGCGCCGTCAAGGAAGAAGCTCAGGTAGGCACCGACACCGCTGGTCAGCGCGCCGATGACGATGGCGATGATCACTAAACGGCTAAAGCGGTCGGTCAGCAGATAGGCGGTGGCGCCTGGCGTAATCACCATGGCGATCACCAAAATCGCCCCGACGGTTTGTAATGCCGCGACGGTGCAGGCGCTGAGCAGGGTGAAGAACAGGATTTTCATCCGCAGCGGCGACAGACCAATCGACACCGCGTGGCTTTCGTCAAAGAACACCGCCAGCAGGTCTTTCCACACCAGGCACAGAATCAGCAGCGAGACGCCGATGATAATCTCGACTTGCAGTACGTCTTCGTCGGCGATGCCGAGAATATTGCCGAAGATAATCGACTGCACGTTAATCGACGTAGGATTGAGTGAAATGATCAGCAGCCCAACGGCGAAGAAGGTCGAAAAAATAAAGCCGATGATTGCGTCTTCGCGCAGGCGGGTGACGTGGCGTACCAGCGTCATGGCGAGCGCGGCCAGCATGCCGGTGAAGAAGGCCCCGGCGGCGTACGGCAGACCAAGGGCATAGGCCCCGGCGACGCCAGGCACCACCGAGTGCGACAGCGCATCGCCCATCAGCGACCAGCCTTTCAGCATCAGATAGGCCGACAGGAACGCGCAGGCGGCACCGACGATGGCGCTGACCCAGATCGCTTTGACCATGTAGTTGTAATTGAAGGGTTGCAGCAAAATGTCCAGCATCAGAGTTGCTTCTCCTTTGGCTGGCTTTGCGCCGGAGGGTCGCTCTTGGTATGGCCATAGAACACCGCCGGACGTTCGTCATCGGTCAATACCGTCACGGTGCGCGGATCGTTATCGTCATGCAGATCCGGGCCGGACAGGTTGATATGGCGCAACACGCCGCCGAACGCCTGCTCCAGGTTGCTTTGGGTAAAGGTGGTTTCGGTTGGGCCGGCGGCCAGCACCGTGCGGTTAATCAGGATCACCCGGTCGCAGAATTCCGGCACGCTGCCCAGGTTATGGGTGGAAACCAGGATCAGGTGACCCTCATCACGCAACGCGCGCAGCAGATCGATAATTGCGTTCTCGGTTTTGACGTCCACGCCGGTGAAGGGTTCATCCAGCAGCAGCACGGAACCTTGTTGCGCCAGCGCCCGCGCCAGGAACACCCGTTTTTTCTGCCCACCGGAAAGCTCGCCGATCTGGCGGGTGCGCAGTTCGCTCAGGCCAACGCGCTCCAGAGCCTTGTCGACGCGCAGTCGGTCTTCCCGGGAGGGAATGCGCAGAAAATTCATCTTGCCGTAGCGGCCCATCATCACTACGTCTTCCACCAGGACCGGGAAGTTCCAGTCGACGTCTTCGGTTTGCGGGACATAGGCAATAATATTTTTTTTCAGCGCTTGCGCCACCGGTTTGTCGTTCAACTGCACACGGCCGGTGGTGGGTTTGACCAGCCCCATGATGCTTTTGAACAGCGTCGACTTGCCGCTGCCGTTGACGCCGACCAACGCGCAAATGGCGCCGCCGCTCAGGTTAAAACTGGCGTTGTGGATCGCGGTATGGCCGTTGTTATAGGTCACGGTAACGTCATCCACGATCAGCTCAGGGCGGACAAAAACCTCGGTGGTCATTGATCAAATCCTTTGGCGATGGTTTGTACGGTGACGTTCAGCAGGTCTATATACGTCGGTACCGGGCCGCCCTGGGTGGACAACGAATCGACATACAGCACGCCGCCGTACTTCGCTCCGGTTTCTTTCGCCACCTGCCTGGCCGGTTTGTCGGAGATGGTGCTTTCGCTGAAGACCACCGGAATGCGGTTGGCGCGAACGGCGTCGATGACCCGACGAACTTGCTGCGGCGAACCTTGCTCGTCGGCGTTAATTGGCCACAGATAGACTTCTTTCAACTGATAGTCTTTCGCCAGATAGCTGAATGCGCCTTCGCTGGTAACCAACCAACGTTGGGCTGCGGGAATACGCGACAGGCGCTCGCGCAGCGGGGCATCCAGTGCGCTGATTTTGGCGGCATAGGCTTTGGCGTTGCGGTTATAGGTTTCTGCGTTGGCCGGGTCGTGCTGCACCAGGGCTTTACGGATGTTTTCTATATAGATGAGCGCATTGCTGGCAGACATCCAGGCATGCGGATTCGGGTTGCCGTTATACGGCCCTTCGCGGATTGGCAGCGGGGTGATGCCTTCGGTTACCACGGCGGCGGGAACCTGTTTGATGTTCTCGAAGAAGCGTTGGAACCAACGTTCGAGGTTCATGCCGTTCCACAGGATCAAATCGGCGTGCTGCGCTTTAACGATATCGCGTGGCGTTGGCTGATAATCGTGGATCTCCGCTCCCGGTTTGGTAATAGACTCAACCACCGCGGCGTCGCCGGCCACGTTTTGAGCGATGTCCTGAATGATGGTGAAGGTCGTCACCACGCGCAGTTTCTTTTCCGCTAAAGCGGGATTGCTGGCGAGGCCCGCGACAAGCAGCAGCCACAGCAGGGCAAAAGGGCGGTAAAACGCCGTAGCCTGAATGAGTGGCTGGCGGGGAAAAGCGCGTTGTTTCAAAAACATGGTGACATCTCCTGGCTCAAATGAAAAATGATTATCAATATCATTTATAGCAAAGTCAAGCGTCACCTTCAGGCTGACGGCAGGTTATCAATCCATTGCAAAAATAATACCGTCAGGTGAGTTATAGCATTTTATGTATCAGTATGTAACCGCTTAACGTACTCCTCATAGCGGGCTATGTCGACTTCCGGCGTTTTCCCCAGGGCAACCTCCCCGAGCTTTTGCGCCAACTGTTGTACATCCTGTTGATCCAATGAGGTTATAAACGCAAAACTGTTGCTGCTCAACGGATGCGGAATGCCCTGTTCATCTGTCACCGAAGTGACAAATCCATCGCGGGTTAATTGTCCGGTAAGCTTGGCCAAATCAGCCAATCCTTCTTCCTGATAGCGGAAAGTCACCACAAAACACGTCGTCGCAGATTGACTCATAAATCACCTCTTGGTATATGAATAGCTTGAGATTAGACCAAAAAAATTATGCAGGCGTCCTTACAAGTTGTATATGCTACGCAACCCATTGAAAGGAGTGAGGGATTCTGTGAAAACAAAAATCGGTTGCCTGACGGCAATTTTGCTTTTGTCGGGGTGCGCCAAAGACCCGCAAACGACAAGTACTATTTCAGGCAGTGGCACATCGCGCGGCGGTTGGTTAAAAACTCCCCCGCAGGCTCCGGTTAACCGCACAGGGACGCCGATAGCCTATAACGATTACATTCGTCAGGCCGCCAGCAGTTATGGCGTTGACGAAACGCTGATTAAAGCGATTATTCAGGTGGAGTCCGGGTTTAACCCGAACGTGGTCAGCACCTCGAACGCCGTGGGATTAATGCAGCTGAAACCTTCAACCGCCGGGCGTGATGCCTATCGTATGAAAGGAAGAAGTGGGCAGCCCAGCTCGCGTGAGTTGAAGGATCCGGCGGTCAATATTGATCTGGGAACGGCCTATATCAATATTCTTCAAAGCCAGCAGCTAGCCGGGATCAACAACCCACAGACCTTGCGTTACGCCACCATCGTTTCTTATGTCAATGGGGCAGGTGCCATGTTGCGCACGTTCTCATCAGACAAGCGTGTGGCGGTAAACCGCATTAATCAGATGAGCCCGGATGAGTTTTACCAGCACATCCAGAAAAAGCACCCGGCCCCGCAAGCGCCGCGCTATTTATGGAAGGTCACGACGGCCTATCAGGCGATGTCGCAGTAAGCTTTATTTCTCACTAAAACCGGTCGCTCCCAGCGGCCGGTTTTTCTTTATCGACGCGACAACATCGCGACGTATCTCGCATTTTTCGTTATTTCCCATCCTGTTACCTCAAAAACCGCACAAATAGTTAATTTTACATTAACGGTCATTTCTTTACGCTCATTCAATAAGTTACCGGTAACATTTTAGCTTGAGTTCACAAAGTAACCTTCAAAAAATAGACAAATACGTAACAAATTATTTTTAAATCCCGCAATGTTCACAAGGTTGAGGTTAAATAGTTGTGATTATCTTTGGATGGAATGTGACATGTCGGACGATAAAACTAACAACTCACGGCGCGATTTCCTGCTGAAATCGATGACTTTAATTCCCGCAGCGGTGATTGGCGGCAGTGGCGTCACTGCCCTGACGACACCCATGCCTGCTGTTGCAGCTACAGACACCCCAACGGACTACCAGCCCACGTTTTTCACCCCGGAAGAATGGGCATTTATCAAGGCTGCTGCGGCGCGCCTGATCCCGGCTGACGATCGCGGCCCTGGTGCCCTGGAAGCCGGCGTGCCGGAGTTTATCGATCGCCAGATGAATACCCCGTATGCCACCGGTTCAATCTGGTACATGCAAGGGCCATTCAACCCGGATGTGCCGAAAGAGATGGGTTACCAGCTACCGCTGGTGCCGAAACAGATTTACAACCTGGGCATCAGTGACGCCGATGCCTACTGCAAGAAAACCGCCGGCAAACCCTTTGCCGAGCTGGACGCTGCACTGCAGGATGCGCTGCTGCAGAAGTTTGAATCAGGTGAGGCGGAGTTCTCGCAGTTACCGGCCAAACTGTTCTTTTCCTACCTGTTGCAAAACACCCGCGAAGGTTTCTTTAGCGATCCAATCCATGGCGGCAACAAAGACATGGTTGGCTGGAAGCTGATTAATTTTCCGGGCGCGCGCGCCGACTTTATGGACTGGGTTGAGCGAGGGGAACGTTATCCCTTCCCGCCGGTATCAATTCGTGGGGAGAGGGGGTAACAATGGCAACGGTAATGAAAAAAGTGGACGCGGTGATCGTCGGCTTCGGCTGGGTCGGCGCGATTATGGCCAAAGAACTGACCGAGGCGGGCCTGAACGTGGTGGCGCTGGAGCGCGGCCCGATGCGCGATACCTATCCGGACGGCTCCTACCCACAGGTGATTGACGAGCTAACCTATAATATCCGCCGCAAATTGTTCCAGGATCTGTCGAAAAGCACCGTGACCATTCGGCATAACACCAGCCAAACCGCAGTGCCTTATCGCCAACTGGCTGCCTTCCTGCCGGGCACTGGCGTAGGTGGCGCGGGCCTGCACTGGTCCGGCGTGCATTTTCGCGTTGACCCGATCGAGTTGCGCATGCGCAGCCACTATGAAGAGCGCTACGGCAAGAGTTTTATCCCGAAAGACATGACCATTCAGGACTTCGGCGTGACTTACGACGAGCTGGAGCCGTTCTTCGATAAAGCCGAAAAAGTGTTTGGCACTTCCGGCACCGCCTGGACGGTAAACGGGCAGAAAGTGAGTCAAAAGGGCGGTAACCCGTTCGCGGCCGACCGGTCGAATCCTTTCCCGCTGCCGGCGCAGAAGAATACTTTTTCGGCGCAGCTGTTCGAGAAGGCGGCGCGGGATGTGGGTTATCACCCGTATAATCTGCCTTCCGCCAACACCTCGGACTCCTATACCAACCCCTACGGCGCGCAGATGGGGCCGTGCAACTTCTGCGGTTTCTGCAGTGGTTACGCCTGCTACATGTATTCCAAGGCATCGCCGAACGTCAATATTTTGCCGGCGTTGCGCATGGAGAAGCGCTTCGAGCTGCGTACCAACGCCAACGTGCTGAAAGTGAACCTGAGCGCTGACAAATCCCGCGCCACCGGCGTGAATTATGTCGATGCGCAGGGCCGCGAAATTGAACAGCCAGCGGAACTGGTGATCCTGGGTGCTTTCCAATTCCACAACGTGCATCTGATGCTGTTGTCCGGCATTGGTAAACCTTACGATCCGGTGACCGGCGAGGGCGTGGTTGGGCGTAATTTCGCCTATCAGAACTTGACCACCATTAAGGCATTCTTCGACAAAGACGTGTTCACCAACCCGTTCATCGGTGCCGGCGGCAACGGCGTCGGGGTGGACGATTTCAACGCCGATAACTTCGACCATGCCAAAGAAGGTTTCGTCGGCGGTTCGCCATTCTGGGTCAACCAGGCGGGCACCAAACCGATTTCCGGCTTGCCGACGCCTCCTGGCACCCCAGCCTGGGGCAGCAAGTGGAAAGCGGCAGTGGCGGACGCCTACACCCATCACGTGTCGATGGACGCCCACGGCGCGCACCAGTCGTACCGCAGCAACTATCTGGACCTGGATCCCACCTACAAGAACGTGTTTGGTCAGCCGCTGCTGCGCATGACGTTCGACTGGCAGGAAAACGACGTCAAGATGGCGCAATTCATGTACGACAAAATGGCGCCGATCGCCAAAGCGATGAACCCGAAATTGATCGCCGGCAGCCCGAAAAATGCCAACAGCCATTTTGACACCACCAGTTACCAGACCACGCACATGAACGGCGGTGCGGTAATGGGAGAAGATCCGAAGACCAGCGCGGTAAACCGCTATCTGCAAAGCTGGGACGTGCACAACGTGTTTTCCATCGGCGCGTCGGCCTTCCCGCAGGGGCTGGGTTACAACCCGACCGGCACCGTGGCCGCGTTGGCTTACTGGTCTGCCCGCGCGATTCGCGAGCAGTATCTGAAAAACCCAGGCCCTCTGGTGCAGGCATAAGGACGGCGATCGATGAAATCATTTGTTCCCGCACTGGTTCTCAGTGCATTGAGTTTTTCCGTTTGGGCGCAGGACGCCACGGTCAGCAGCGAGTTGATCAAACGCGGCGAGTATCTGGCGCGTGCCGGTGACTGCGTGGCCTGCCACACCAACGGTAAAAGCGGTAAAGAGTTTGCCGGTGGTTTGGCGATGGAAACGCCGATCGGCACCATTTACTCCACCAATATCTCGCCGGATAAAAAAACCGGTATCGGTGATTACAGCTTTGAAGACTTCGATAACGCGGTGCGCAAGGGCGTAGCCAAAAACGGCAGCACTTTGTACCCGGCAATGCCTTATCCGTCGTTCGCGCTGGTGAAAGAGGACGACATGCGCGCCATGTACGCTTATTTCATGCACGGCGTGCAGCCGGTGGAGCAGGCTAATAAGGATTCCGATATCCCCTGGCCGCTGTCAATGCGCTGGCCGTTGAGTATTTGGCGCGGCATGTTTGCACCGACGCCGGCGGATTTTGTCGCTGACGCCAAAGCCGATTCGGTGGTCGAGCGCGGTCGTTATCTGGTGGAAGGATTGGGGCACTGCGGTGCCTGTCACACGCCGCGCAGTATCACCATGCAGGAAAAATCGCTGAGTAATAACGACGGCGACAACTACCTGTCCGGCAGCAACGCGCCGATCGACGGTTGGGTAGCCTCCAGCCTGCGCGGAGACACCAAGGACGGATTGGGGTCCTGGAGCGAAGCCGAACTGACCGAGTTCCTGAAAACCGGTCGCAACGATAAATCCATCGTGTTTGGCGGCATGAGCGATGTGGTTGAACACAGCCTGCAGTATCTCAGCGATGAAGATCTGACGGCGATCTCGCGCTATCTGAAAACACTGCCGCCGAAAGATGGCAAGCAGCAGGCGGCACCGGTCGAGGATAGCGTTGCCAAGGACCTGTGGCGCGGTAACGACAGCAAGCCAGGAGCGGCGTTGTACGTCGATAACTGCGCGGCCTGTCACCGTACCGACGGTGTGGGCTACAAACGCGCCTTCCCGGCACTGAAGGGCAACCCGGTGGTGCAAACCGACGATGCGACCTCGCTGATCCACATCGTGCTGACCGGCAATACCACGCCGGCGGTGAAAGGGGCGGTGTCCAACCTCACCATGCCGCCGTTCGGTTGGCGCCTGAACGACCAGCAGGTGGCGGACGTAGTCAACTTTATCCGTTCCAGCTGGGGCAACAGCGCCAAGCCTATCGATGCCTCGGACGTGGCCGACGTGCGTAAAGATCGCACGATGATCCGCAATGAGAAGGAGATGGGTAGCGCCGAAGTGCCGGAGCATCCGGACGCCAACAAGTAAACCGCCAGGGGCCTCCAGAGGCCCCTGTTTTTTGCCTCTCGCCATCGATTCCCGCACTGAAAATCGCTCATGAAGCGCGCAGTTAGCCGCCAAGAGATAGACCCGAGCAGCGTTTTTAATTATCCTTTGCCATCCTTTTATCAAGCACAAGAATGAAATACTGCATTAATCCCTTGATTAATGTTAAAAAATTCGCGGAGAAGGATATCCCATTGAGCGCAATCGTTGTCGCTGAAGAGTAAGGTGAGCTTTCCTATGAGTACGATTTCTCCCGATTCAGGTACGCAGGCCGCTACCCAAGCGGCCAAATGGAACAAAACCGATACGGTGTGGATGTTTGGCCTCTATGCCACCGCTGTCGGCGCAGGCACGTTGTTCCTGCCGATCAATGCCGGTTTGAACGGCCCGCTGGTGCTGTTGCTGATGGCACTGTTTGCTTTTCCTCTGACCTATTTACCGCATCGCGCACTGAGCCGCTTTGTGCTTTCCGGTTCCAGCCGCGACGGCAATATCCATGATGTGGTGGTCGAACACTTTGGCGTGCTGGCGGGTAAAATCATCATGGTGTTGTACCTGATGGCATTTTTCCCGATCGTGCTGGTATACAGCATTTCGATTACCAACGCCCTGGACAGCTTCTTGATCCATCAGTTTCACCTGACGCCGCTGCCGCGTATCTGGCTGAGTCTGGCGGTGGTGGTGGTGTTGAATCTGGTGCTGCTGCGCGGTAAAAACGCGATTGTCGCGGCGATGGGCATGCTGGTGTTCCCGCTGCTGGTGTTCCTGATGGGCATTTCGCTGTACCTGATGCCGACCTGGCAGACGGCGAACTTCGTCAGCGGCCTGGCCAACACCCAGCTCAGCAGCCCGGATTTGTGGCATTCGTTGTGGCTGGCGGTACCGGTGATGGTGTTTTCCTTCAGCCATGCGCCGATTATTTCGTCCTTCGCCTCTACCCAGAAAAGCCTGTATGGCGACAAGGCTGAACGCCGCTGCGCACGCATCATGCGTTATAGCTACGTGCTGATCTGTGTCACCGTGCTGTTCTTTGTCTTCAGTTGCGTGCTGAGCTTGTCTCATGCGGACATGCAGCAGGCGAAGGATCAGAACATCACCGTGCTGACCACGCTGGCGAACAAATTCTCCAATCCGCTGATTGCCTATCTTGGCCCGGTGATGGCGATACTGGCGATGTCCAAGTCCTACCTCGGCACCTCGCTTGGCGTTACCGAAGGGGCGACCAGCCTGATTGACGGTTTGACGCGAGCGGTCGGTAAGCCGTTAAGTTCGCGCATCACGCACCGCCTCTCCGCCGTACTGCTGTTCCTGCTCACCTGGGCAGCCACGGTCTGGAACCCTAGCGCGTTGCATATTATCGAAACCATCAGCGGCCCGCTGATTGCGGTAATCCTGTTTATTTTGCCGATGTACGCGGTGCGTGCGGTACCCGCGATGCGTCGCTACCGTGCGCCGAGCAACATCTTCGTGCTGGTGATGGGCCTGATTGCGCTTTCTGCGCTGATTTACGGTCTGGTTTAACCTCTGTGGCGCGCCGAAACCGGTGCGCCAAGTTTCCTTCTGATTCACATCCATTTTCAATTAAACCGTCATCTGCTTAGCGTTGCCTTTGATAATAGAAGCCATTCTCATTATTATTTACCGAGAATTTTTCTACGCTAAGGAGCTTTACGTGCATCGTCGAATCACCCTGCTGGCATTGGCCTGCGCCTGCGTTTTATCTGCTCAGGCGATGGCGACCACCTATCCGTTGACCCTGACCGACACTTCCGGTGAAAGCGTGACGATTAAACAAGAGCCGAAACGCGTTGTGGTGCAGGACGGGCGCGATATTTTGACGCTGGCTTTGCTTGATCGCGCCGATCCCTTCACCCGGCTGGTGGCGTGGAACAACCTGCTGAAGAAAAGCGACGGTGAAACCTGGAAAATCCTGCAGAGCAAATGGCCTGAGGCGAAGAACATTATCGATATGGGCTTCAGCGACAAGGGCGAGATCAATCTGGAAAGCGTGATAGCGAAACACCCCGATCTGATGGTGGCGCAGTTGCGTTCCAAACCGTCGTTGAGCCAGACCGGCGTACTGGACAAGCTGAAAGCGTTGAACATTCCGGTGTTGTTTATCGATACCATGCTGAAGCCGGTGGAAAACACCCCGAAAAGTATCCAACTGTTGGGGGAGACCCTGAACCGCGAGAGCGAAGCGAAGCAATACACCGATTTCTACCAGCAGCATTATCAGAGCATCCTCGATAAAACCAAAACGGTGGAGCCAAAGCCGCTGGTGTTTATCGAAGCGAAAGCCGGTTTGAACGGGCTTGAGTCTTGCTGCTTCACGCATTCGCACGTCGGCTGGGGTGGGATGGTCGAAGCCGTGGGTGCTCGCAACCTGGGTTCCGAACTGCTGCCCGGTGCCACCGGCGACGTCTCGCTTGAAAAAGTGATCAGCATGAAGCCGGATGCCTATATCGTTTCCGGCTCCCAGTGGGCCAGCAAAACCAATGCTGCGGTGCCCTTTGGTTATGGCGTTACCCAGCAGCAGGTTGACGAGGCTTTCAACCGCATGAAACAGCGTCCGGGTTTTGCCCAACTCTCGGCGGTGAAAGAGGGCCGTTTCTACGGCATTTACCACAACTTCTATAATCACCCGTACAACATCGTTGGGTTGGAGTATCTGGCGAAGTTTATCTACCCGAATCAGTTCACCGCGTTGGATCCGGCGAAAACCTATAGCGAGATCCTCAGCCGCTTTACCGAAGTGCCGGAAGGCAAGGGGATTCTGGGTGCTCAGGCACCGGTAGGGAAGTAAGCATAGCGGGCGCGGTTCACTGAGCCGCGCCCGTTTTATCAGGCCGCAGGTGTGTAGGTGGAGATAATCTCCAGCACGCCGTTGATAATGAACTGCACGCCCATACACACCAGCAGGAACCCCATCAGGCGCGAGATCGCTTCAATCCCGCTCTTGCCCACCAGACGCATAATGGCACCGGAGCTTCTCAGGCAACCCCAGAGTATTACCGCTACCGACAGAAAAATCGCCACCGGCGCCACCAACAGTACCCAGTGCTCAAATCCCAGCGTGTTAGCTTTAATGCTCGACGCCGAACTGATGATCATGGCGATGGTGCCGGGACCGGCGGTGCTTGGCATGGCCAGTGGCACGAAGGCGATGTTGACCGAGGTTTTTTTGCGCAACTCGTTTGACTTGGTTTCCACCTCCGGCGCATTTTCTGCACTTTGCTGCGGAAAAAGCATGCGAAAACCGATAAACGCCACAATCAGCCCGCCGGCGATGCGCAGGCCGGGAATGGAGATACCGAAGGTGTTCATGACCAACTGACCGGCGTAGAACGCAACTGTCATGATGAGGAAAACATAGACCGACGCCATCAGCGACTGCTGATTGCGCTCTTCACGTGTCATATTGCCCGACAGGCCGAGCAACAACGCCACGGTGGTAAGCGGGTTGGCAAGCGGCAGTAACAGCACCAGACCCAATCCGATGGCCTGGAATAACTGCATGATACTCGACATAAAGCAGACCCCTGTTTTCAGTTAACGCCGTAATGCAGCGCAAAATAGTAGAGTAGCCTGCCGGGAGATCACGGGCAATGGTGAGAGAGGGATATCATGTGAAAATACACCATGTTGACGGTGTATGCGGCCCCGATCAGCCCCGTGTATCGGGTGGCATCAATTCAGGTGCCGTGTCGTCGGAGGCGTCGTCGTTCACACAGTCGTTGGCAATGTCCGGGGTATCTTCGCACTCCATCGGCGGTTCGTTGACCGCAATGGCTCGTGGGTGGCGATCGGTGCCGAGGTGAAGCAGAGTGAAACTCGCCACCAGCACTACGCAGACGCCAACAAGTAACTTGAATAACCGGTTCATGATGCGAGGGTATGTCTCAATTCAGCCGTTAGTGGCGACAGAATAGCGGTAGCGGGCAAGCTTCGCCATAGCTGATTTACGCAATGTTATTACTTGCTCATTGCGGATAAACCGTTCACCAAGATTTTAAAATACGCCGGCCGGCAAATGAGCGCGAGCCTGACAAACTCTCCGGTAGATGGCGCGCTAATCATAGTGTTACACTGCCCGTTCCGTTATGGCGTCGCACCATGGCACACCGTAAATTGTGTGCTTATGAGGGTACATATTTGGCAGAGTGAAGCTGAATAGCGTTCATAACAACATGTAGTTAAACGATATTGTATTTCTTCATGTGATCTGTCGTGTGGGTCACCACTGTAGATAAGGAATCATTAATGCCTGTTATTACTCTTCCTGACGGAAGTCAGCGTCATTTCGACCGCGCCGTTTCCCCCCTGGATGTTGCCCTTGATATCGGCCCTGGTTTGGCCAAAGCCTGTATTGCCGGCCGTGTAAACGGTGAACTGGTTGATGCCGGCGATCTGATCGAATCCGATGCGCAACTGGCGATTATCACCATCAAGGACGCCGAAGGCCTGGAAATCATGCGCCACTCCTGCGCGCACCTGTTGGGCCATGCTATCAAGCAGCTGTGGCCGGACACCAAAATGGCTATCGGCCCGGTGATCGACAACGGTTTCTACTATGACGTTGATATTGACCGTACCCTGACGCAGGAAGACCTGGATCTGCTGGAAAAGCGGATGCATGAGTTGGCCGATAAAGATTATGACGTCATCAAGAAAAAGGTCAGCTGGCAAGAAGCCCGCGACACCTTTGCCGCACGTGGTGAAAACTACAAAGTGGCGATTCTGGATGAGAACATCAGCCATGACGACCGTCCTGGCCTGTATCACCATGAAGAATATATCGACATGTGCCGCGGTCCGCACGTGCCGAACATGCGTTTCTGCCATCACTTCAAACTGCAGAAAACCTCGGGCGCCTACTGGCGTGGCGACAGCAAAAACAAAATGCTGCAGCGTATCTACGGTACTGCCTGGGCAGACAAGAAACAGCTGAATGCCTACCTGCAGCGTCTGGAAGAAGCCGCCAAGCGTGACCATCGCAAGATCGGCAAGCAGCTCGACCTGTATCATATGCAGGAAGAAGCGCCGGGTATGGTGTTCTGGCACAACGACGGCTGGACGATTTTCCGCGAGCTGGAAGCCTTTGTGCGCATGAAGCTCAAAGAGTACCAGTATCAGGAAGTGAAAGGGCCATTTATGATGGACCGTGTGCTGTGGGAAAAAACCGGCCACTGGGAAAACTATAAAGACGCCATGTTCACGACCTCGTCGGAAAACCGCGAGTACTGCATCAAGCCGATGAACTGCCCGGGACACGTGCAGATTTTCAACCAGGGCCTGAAGTCTTACCGTGACTTGCCGCTGCGTATGGGCGAGTTCGGCAGTTGCCACCGCAACGAACCTTCGGGTTCTCTGCATGGCCTGATGCGCGTGCGTGGTTTCACTCAGGATGACGCCCATATCTTCTGTACAGAAGAGCAGGTGCGTGCCGAAGTGAACGAATGCATCAGAATGGTCTATGATGTTTACGGCACCTTTGGCTTCGAAAAGATTGCAGTTAAACTCTCCACCCGCCCTGAGAAGCGCATCGGCACTGACGATATGTGGACTCGTGCGGAAGAGGATCTGGCTGCTGCGCTGACCGAAAACGGGATTCCGTTTGAATATCAGCCGGGTGAGGGCGCCTTCTACGGACCAAAAATTGAATTTACTCTGCATGATTGTTTGGATCGTGCATGGCAATGTGGTACCGTGCAGCTCGATTTCTTCTTACCGGGCCGTTTAGGCGCGTCGTATGTTGGCGAAAACAACGATCGCGTGGTACCGGTAATGATTCACCGTGCTATTTTGGGCTCCATGGAGCGTTTCATCGGTATCCTTACCGAAGAGTACGCAGGGTTTTACCCAACCTGGATTGCTCCGGTGCAGGTGGTGGTGATGAATATCACCGATAGCCAGTCTGATTATGTCCAGCAATTGACCAAAAAACTGCAAGATGCAGGGATTCGTGTTAAAGCGGACTTGAGAAATGAGAAGATTGGCTTTAAAATTCGCGAACATACTTTACGTCGGGTTCCTTACATGTTGGTGTGCGGTGATAAAGAGGTCGAATCAGGCAAAGTTGCCGTTCGTACCCGCCGTGGCAAAGACCTGGGAAGCCTCGACGTAAACGAAGTCGTAGACAAGCTGCTGAAAGAGATTCGCAGCCGTAGTCTTCATCAACTGGAGGAATAAAGTATTAAAGGCGGAAAACGAGTTCAACCGGCGCGTCCTAATCGCATTAACAGAGAAATTCGCGCGCAAGAAGTTCGCCTAACCGGCGTCGATGGCGAGCAGATTGGTATTGTCAGTCTGAATGAAGCTCTTGAAAAAGCTGAGGAAGCGGGCGTTGATTTAGTAGAAATCAGCCCAAATGCCGAACCGCCAGTTTGCCGAATCATGGATTACGGCAAATTCCTCTACGAGAAGAGCAAGTCGACCAAAGAACAGAAGAAGAAGCAAAAAGTCATTCAGGTCAAGGAAATCAAATTCCGTCCTGGTACCGATGATGGCGACTATCAGGTCAAACTACGCAACCTGATTCGCTTTCTGGAAGATGGCGATAAAGCCAAAATCACCCTGCGTTTCCGCGGACGTGAGATGGCGCACCAACAGATCGGTATGGAAGTGCTTAATCGCGTCCGTAAAGACCTGTGTGAAGATTCTGATTTGGCCATTGTCGAATCCTTCCCTACGAGGATCGAAGGCCGTCAGATGATCATGGTGCTCGCACCGAAAAAGAGACAGTAAAGGCTTCCAAGTAATCAAACCCGCGCAGCGCTTGCGTTGTGTGGGTTTTATTCGCCTTACTGATCGTTGTTTAACAATGCGAAGTGGATTTAATTAAAATGCCAAAGATTAAAACTGTACGTGGTGCAGCCAAACGCTTCAAAAAAACCGGCAGCGGTGGTTTTAAGCGCAAGCATGCTAACCTGCGTCATATTCTGACCAAAAAAGCAACCAAGCGTAAACGTCACCTGCGTCCGAAAGGCATGGTGTCTAAAAACGATATGGTCCTGGTTGTTGCGTGCCTTCCGTACGCATAAGCCATTTTTTTTGAATCCAGAATAAGACTTTAGGAGAGAGCATATGGCTCGCGTAAAACGTGGTGTAATTGCACGCGCACGTCACAAGAAAATTTTAAAACAAGCGAAAGGTTACTACGGTGCCCGTTCGCGCGTTTATCGTGTTGCCTTCCAGGCAGTAATCAAAGCAGGTCAGTATGCTTACCGTGACCGTCGTCAACGTAAGCGTCAGTTCCGTCAGCTGTGGATTGCACGTATCAACGCAGCAGCTCGTGTGAACGGCCTGTCTTACAGCAAATTCATTAACGGCCTGAAAAAAGCCTCTATTGAAATTGACCGTAAGATCCTGGCTGACATCGCAGTCTTCGACAAAGTGGCCTTCGGCGCACTGGTTGAGAAAGCGAAAGCAGCACTGGCGTAAGTCAGTAAAAGAGGGAGCTTGCTCCCTCTTTTATCTTTGTTTTTCAGTACAAATATTGACTTTTATTGACCGCCGCTATATCACTGGTGGGCAATCAATCGACAAGGTTAAGCAATCATGCACGCTGTTATTTTTCGTTTCTTTTTTTACTTTAGCGCCTGATCTCAGGAGGCTTTGCGCGTAAGAAAAGAAACGAAAAGTAGCGCCTAAGCCTCCCCTGTGGAGGCTTTTTTGTTTTTGGCCATACCCTTTGTCTTTCAAACTACAGCGGCGTTGGCCGCGTGTGTTCACCCCAGTCACTTAGTTATCTAAGCTCCCGGGGATTCACCCACTTGCCGCCTGGCTGTAGCTTGAAATCCTGTGGGTATGACATAGGCCAGATAACATACAATTATCAGTCATTACTTAGGGCCATACCGGCCAGAGGAAGAGGAAAGCAATGCCACATCTCGCAGAGCTGGTTGCCAATGCTAAAGCAGCCGTAGAAGATGCCCAGGATGTTGCCGCGTTGGATTTGGTACGCGTCGAATATTTAGGCAAGAAAGGCCATTTTACCTTGCAGATGCAATCGCTGCGTGACGTGCCGGCGGAAGATCGCCCGGCGGCCGGGGCGGTGATCAACCAGGCAAAACAAGCGGTGCAGGATGCGCTGAACGCGCGTAAAAACACGTTGGAATCCGCTGCGCTGAACGAGCGTCTGGCTGCAGAGACTATTGACGTTTCCCTGCCAGGCCGTCGTATGGAAAATGGCGGGCTGCATCCGGTGACCCGCACCATCGATCGTATCGAAGCCTTCTTTGGCGAACTGGGCTTCTCAGTCGAGACCGGACCGGAAATTGAAGACGATTATCATAACTTCGACGCGCTGAACATCCCCGGGCACCACCCGGCGCGCGCCGATCACGACACCTTCTGGTTCGATGCCACGCGCCTGCTGCGCACTCAGACTTCCGGCGTGCAGATCCGTACCATGAAGAGCCAACAGCCGCCAATTCGCATTATTGCGCCGGGTCGCGTTTACCGTAACGATTACGACCAAACGCACACCCCGATGTTTCATCAGATGGAAGGCCTGATTGTCGACAAAGACATCAGCTTCACCAATCTGAAGGGCACGCTGCATGATTTCCTGAATAACTTCTTTGAAGAGGACTTGCAGGTTCGTTTCCGTCCGTCGTACTTCCCGTTTACCGAACCGTCCGCTGAAGTGGACGTCATGGGCAAAAACGGTAAGTGGCTGGAAGTTCTTGGCTGCGGCATGGTGCATCCGAACGTTCTGCGCAACGTGGGCATCGACCCGGAAATCTATTCCGGCTTTGCTTTCGGCATGGGCATGGAGCGTCTGACGATGTTGCGTTATGGCGTCACCGACCTGCGCGCGTTCTTCGAAAACGATCTGCGTTTCCTCAAACAGTTTAAGTAAGGCGGGAATATCACATGAAATTCAGTGAACTCTGGTTGCGCGAGTGGGTAAACCCGGCCATCAGCAGCGAAGCATTATCCGATCAAATCACCATGGCCGGCCTGGAAGTGGACGGCGTGGAGCCAGTAGCCGGCGTCTTCAACGGCGTGGTGGTTGGCCATGTGGTTGAATGCGGTCAGCATCCAAATGCGGACAAACTGCGCGTGACCAAGGTTAACGTAGGCGGCGACCGCTTGTTGGATATCGTCTGCGGTGCGCCGAACTGCCGGACTGGCCTGAAAGTGGCCGTTGCCACCGTGGGCGCAGTGCTGCCGGGCGATTTCAAAATCAAAGCCGCCAAATTACGTGGCGAACCTTCTGAAGGCATGCTCTGCTCGTTCTCCGAATTGGGCATTTCCGGCGATCACGACGGTATTATCGAACTGCCGGAAGATGCGCCGATTGGCACCGACATCCGTGAATACCTGAAGCTGAACGACAACACGATCGAAATCAGCGTGACGCCTAACCGCGCCGACTGTCTGGGCATCATCGGCGTAGCGCGTGATGTTGGCGTGCTGAATCAGGTGGCACTCACCGAACCGGACATGAGCCCGGTTGCCGCCACTATCGATGATACGCTGCCGATCCGCGTTGATGCGCCGCAGGCGTGCCCGCGTTACCTGGGTCGCGTAGTCAAAGGCATCAACGTTAAGGCTGCCAGCCCGCTGTGGATGCGTGAGAAACTGCGTCGTTGCGGCATCCGCTCCATTGACGCGGTGGTTGACGTTACCAACTACGTGCTGCTGGAACTGGGTCAGCCAATGCACGCCTTCGACCTGAGCCGCATTGAAGGCGGTATCGTGGTGCGTATGGCCGAAGAAGGGGAAACCCTGACGCTGCTGGACGGCAATGAAGCCAAACTGAATGCAGACACCCTGGTGATTGCCGATCACCAAAAAGCGCTGGCGATGGGCGGCATCTTTGGTGGTGAACATTCAGGGGTGAATGACGAGACCCAGGATGTGTTGCTGGAGTGCGCCTTCTTCAGCCCGCTGTCGATTACCGGCCGTGCGCGTCGTCAGGGCCTGCACACCGACGCTTCACATCGCTATGAGCGTGGCGTTGACCCTGCGCTGCAGTACAAGGCGATGGAGCGCGCTACCCGCCTGCTGATTGATATCTGCGGCGGCCAGGCCGGCCCGGTTATTGATGTCACCACCGAAAGCGAATTGCCAAAGCGCGCCACTATTACGTTGCGCCGTGAAAAGCTGGATCGTTTGATTGGTCATGTGGTACCAAGCGAGCAGGTGAGCGATATTCTGCGTCGTCTGGGTTGTCAGGTGACCGAGCAGGGCGATAACTGGCTGGCGGTGGCGCCGAGCTGGCGTTTCGATATGGAAATCGAAGAAGACCTGGTAGAAGAAGTCGCGCGCGTTTATGGCTACAACAATATTCCTGACGTGCCGGTACGTGCCGATCTGGTCATGACCAAGCACCGCGAAGCCGATCTGACGCTGAAACGCGTGAAAACTCTGCTGGTCGATCACGGTTTCCAGGAAGCGATCACCTACAGCTTCGTTGATCCTAAAGTGCAGGCCTTGCTGCACCCGGGCGAAGAGGCGTTGATCCTGCCAAGCCCAATCTCGGTAGAGATGTCGGCTATGCGTCTGTCATTGTGGACCGGCCTGCTGTCTGCGGTGGTGTATAACCAGAATCGTCAGCAAAGCCGCCTGCGCCTGTTTGAAAGCGGGTTGCGCTTTGTGCCTGATACTGCGGCAAATCTGGGTATCCGTCAGGATGTCATGCTGGCAGGGGTGATTGCGGGCCATACGCATGAAGAACACTGGGATCTGGCGCGTAAGCCGGTCGACTTCTATGATTTAAAAGGCGATCTGGAGTCGGTACTCGAACTGACCGGTAAATTATCCGAAATTCAGTTCAAAGCCGAGGCCAATCCGGCATTGCATCCTGGGCAAAGCGCGGCGATTTATTTACAGGGTGAACGCGTAGGTTTCATCGGTGTGGTTCATCCGGAACTTGAACGTAAACTGGATCTTAACGGCCGTACAGTGGTGTTCGAACTGGAGTGGAACAAGGTCGCAAGCCGCGCCGTGCCTCAGGCGCGGGAGATTTCTCGCTTCCCGGCAAACCGCCGCGATATCGCCGTTGTGGTGGCTGAAAACGTCGCCGCAGAAGATATTTTGGCAGAGTGTAAGAAAGTTGGCGCAAATCAGGTAGTTGGCGTAAACTTGTTTGATGTGTACCGTGGCAAGGGCGTAGCGGAGGGCGATAAGAGCCTGGCTATCAGTCTGGTATTGCAGGATACCGCTCGTACACTGGAAGAAGAGGAGATAGCCGCTACCGTTGCAAGATGCGTAGAGGCTCTAAAACAGCGATTCCAAGCATCCTTGAGGGATTGAACCTATGGCGCTTACTAAAGCTGAAATGTCAGAACACCTGTTTGAAAAGCTTGGGCTTAGCAAACGGGATGCCAAAGACCTGGTAGAACTGTTTTTCGAAGAGGTACGTCGTGCTCTCGAGAACGGTGAGCAGGTTAAACTGTCAGGTTTTGGCAATTTTGATTTGCGTGACAAGAACCAACGTCCTGGGCGTAACCCGAAGACTGGCGAGGACATTCCGATTACGGCGCGCCGCGTGGTCACTTTCCGTCCGGGACAAAAGCTGAAAAGTCGGGTAGAGAACGCCAGCCCGAAAGAGTAAGTTGCATGAAACCAAAAAGGCCGCTTTGCGGCCTTTTTCTTTTTTTGAGTTAAATTAGGCGTATTCTTAAATTATGCCGCCACGATATTTTTCAGGTGGTGATATTAATCCCTCTTGTTCAGACTAAAATAATATGTTTGTTGCGGATTATTCTTATGGCTATTTTGTGTTAATTACTTTTTGAATAAAAAAAGGGCCGAGGCCCCTGATGGTTAATAATGATTATAGTAGTGACCCGGTCCGCCGCCACGGTGCCCGCCGCCGTGTGGGCCGAAGCAGCAGGCGCTGAGCGCGGAAGCCAGTACGGCAACGGTCAATAACATTCCAATGCGCTTAATCATAATAATGTCTCTCCGGTGGTTGTTGGCTTAATTATAAATAGCCTGGTGGCGATAAGTACGTCAGTTATTTGTTAAAGGTTGTCAGCAATTATATTAATTAAACGGCAGGGCTGGAGTGTATGGATTTCGTAAGGGAGATGAAAACGATCTGAAAATAGGCATTGGTGAGATAGGCGCTAAATAAATGCGCTGATATAACCACTCAAGCGAGAAAATAAAGTGAGAACATAAAATGAAAAAGTTCCTGTTGCTGGTTTGTTTACCGTTGCTGCTGCCGGTGGCTGCGCAGGCGGATGTCTCTATTGATATCAACGTGCCGGGCGTTTCGGTACATCTGGGCGATCAGGACCGCCGGGGCTATTATTGGGATGGTTACGACTGGCGTCCGCCGCAGTGGTGGCATGCTCATCAGGGCCGCGGCATGGGTGAGCGGAATAACCATGGCATGTACTGGGACGGAGGCCGTTGGCAACCGAAGCCACCGCGTGGTTATGAGCACCGTGGCCCGGATCGCGACGGTAATCCGTTCCGTGGCGAACGCGATAATCATGATAACGGCAACCGCCATGACAATGGTCGTGGTAACGAGCAGGGCCGCAGTAACGATCAAGGCCGTGGCAATGACAATAGCCGCGGTCACGGCAATGGCGAACCCTATCCGCCGAACGGCAATGGCCCGCGCCCTTAATTAATTTTACAGCGGCTGTTTTTGCCATCACCTGTGGGTGACGGGCAGACGCAGCCGCCGTTTTCCTGTCATTGTGCTTATGCAATGCTTCCCCTTCTGGCGCTAACCCCCTAATATTTGACCCAGACGTCAATCATTCGGCCGTAAATACGGCCTGCAGGGAATCGCCGCGCCAATGCTGACCAGCCAAACCTTTTCTTTATTGCTCCAAAACCAACGCACTCGCGACAAACGCCATCTGTGGCTGTTGATGCTGGGCGTTGCGGTGGCTTTTGTTTTCAGCCTCAGTGCCGGCGATATCTGGCTTTGGCCCTCACAGTGGCTGAGCGAGCCCGCGCAGCTGTTTGTCTGGCAGTTGCGGTTGCCGCGTGCGCTGGCTGTGATGTTGGTAGGCGCCAGCTTGGCGGTGGCCGGGGCAGTTATGCAGGCGTTGTTCGAAAACCCCTTGGCCGAACCGGGCCTGTTGGGAGTCGCGAACGGCGCCGGCGTGGCGCTGGTGCTGACGGTGTTGCTGGGCAACGGTTTGCTGCCGGTGGCGCTGATGAGCCTGAGCGCCATCGTCGGCGCGTTAATCATGACTTTTCTGCTGCTCAGTTTTGCCCGCCGTCGGCGGTTAACCAATGCGCGCTTGCTGTTGGTGGGGGTTGCGCTGGGCATCGTTTGCAGCGCGGTGATGACCTGGGCGGTGTACTTCAGTTCCAGCCTGGATCTGCGCCAACTGATGTATTGGATGATGGGCGGGTTTGGCGGTGTTGACTGGCGGCAAAAGTGGTTGGTGCTGGCCCTGCTGCCGGTACTGCTTTGGTTGTGTTGCCAAGGCAAGGCGCTGAACTTTATGGCCCTGGGGGAGATTCAGGCGCGTCAGCTCGGGCTCTCTTTGCATCTGTGGCGCAACCTGTTGGTGTTGGCGATTGGCTGGCTGGTGGGCGTCAGTGTGGCGCTGGCCGGGGTGATTGGTTTTGTCGGACTGGTGATCCCGCATATGCTGCGCCTCAGCGGTCTGACCAACCAGCGTTACCTGCTGCCCGGATGCGCGCTGGCCGGTGGCGGCGTGTTGCTGGCGGCTGATGTGGTGGCGCGCATCACCCTGTTGTCGGCAGAATTACCCATTGGGGTGGTAACTGCCACCCTCGGAGCACCGTTATTTATCTGGTTACTGACCCGGGTAAAAAGCGTAAGGTAGTTTCTTCTGTTCACCTGCAAACAAAACAAGAGGATAAAGCTATGTCTCAACCTATCTATGACATTCCGGTAAACACTATCGAAAATCAATCTACCACCTTGGGCGAATTTGAAGGCAAAGCGCTGTTGGTGGTTAACGTGGCGTCGGAATGTGGCTTGACCAAGCAATATGAAGGGCTGGAAGCCTTGTACGAAACCTATCGGGCCCAGGGTTTTGAGGTGCTGGGCTTCCCGTCCAATGAGTTCCTGGGGCAGGAACCCGGCAGCAATGAAGAGATCCTGGCGTTTTGCCGCGGAACCTTCGGCGTACAGTTCCCGATGTTCGCCAAAATTGAAGTGAACAGCGACGACCGCCATCCGTTGTATCAGGCGTTGATTGCCGCAAAACCGCAGGCGGTCGCGCCAGAGGGCAGCGAGTTCCTGACGCGTATGAGCAGCAAAGGCCGCGCACCGAAGCAAACAGGCGATATCCTGTGGAACTTTGAAAAGTTCCTGATTGGGCGCGATGGTCAAGTGATCGAGCGTTTCTCGCCGGACACGACGCCGGAAGATCCGACGCTGGTAGCCGCTGTCAAACAGGCGCTGGCCGGATAACAAGGAGCGGTAATCCATCATGCTGCAGCTCAGTCAGGTTGGGGTAGAAGGGCGTTTGGCCCCGTTTTCAGCGCAGGTTGATGCTGGGTTGCAGTATCACCTTATCGGCCCGAACGGCGCCGGTAAAAGTACGCTGCTGGCTCGGCTGGCGGGCATGCTGCCCGGTTCAGGGGAACTCTTGCTGGCGGGGCAACCGCTGGCCGGCTATCAGGGGAGTGAACTGGCGCTGCGTCGCGCTTACTTAAGTCAGCAGCAGCCCCCTGTCGCGTTGATGCCCGTGTTCCAATACCTGGCATTACACCAACCGGCGGGCGCCGCTGAAACTGCGGTGGAGAGCACCATCCTCTATCTTTGCCAACGTTTAAAGCTGATGGATAAATTGCCACGTATGCTGACTCAGCTTTCTGGCGGTGAATGGCAACGGGTGCGTCTGGCTGCGGTGTTGCTTCAGGTGTGGCCGACGGTTAACCCCTACAGCCAACTGCTGCTGCTGGACGAACCGACCAATAGTCTGGACGTGGCGCAGAAGGTAGCACTGGATCGCCTGTTGCGTGAGTTTTGCCAGAGCGGTCGCAGTGCTTTGGTTTGCGCGCACGATCTCAACCATACTTTGCAGCAGGCCGATCGGGTTTGGCTGTTGCACGCCGGCCGGCTGGTCGCGCAGGGCGTTACACGAGAAGTGATGGAACCGGTATTGCTTTCACAGATTTATGACGTCGACTTTCATCTGCAGGCGGTTGGCGATCAGCGCTGGATCATGACCAAGACGGCGTAGCGCGAAAATCGGCTTAAACGTAAATTAAACGGACCCGATATAAATAGACGGCTAACCTTAAGCCGTTATTTCTTTTTCTCTTTTAAATTAACTCCCCCGCCTTGAAAACCGTCGCTGACGTGCTACGCTGATTTAGTTCAAATAAAATAAGTAAGTAATTATTTATAAGTATAATTAATTGATTTTAATGAATTATTTATTCCTTGATGATGAATCTCTTAAATCTGATAGCCAACTGGCAATTAATCTTACCTTAAGGTTTAGTTAAGCTTGCGGCCGTACATTGGCAACCAATCCACCAGGAACGATTCTCTCTGGCGTTTAATATTCGTTAAATGAAAGAGATCTACAGTGTCATTAAAGAAATTTGATACGTTTGGGGTTAACTATGGATGAATTTTTACCTTTTTCTCGCCCTGCCATTGGCGACGAAGAGATCGCAGCGGTAGAAAAGGTATTGCGCTCTGGCTGGATCACCACCGGGCCGCAGAATCAGCAATTGGAAAACGAATTCTGCTCCACCTTCGGATGTAAACACGCCATAGCCGTTTGTTCCGCCACTGCGGGCATGCACATCACCCTGATGGCGCTGGGCATTGGCCCGGGTGATGAGGTTATCACACCTTCGCAAACCTGGGTTTCCACCCTCAATATGATTGAATTGCTTGGCGCAACGCCGGTGATGATTGATGTTGATCGCGATACGCTGATGGTCAGTGCCTCCGATGTCGAAGCGGCCATTACGGCTAAAACCAAAGCCATTGTCCCGGTGCATTACGCCGGTGCGCCGTTGCAGATGGACGCTTTGCGCGATGTGGCAGCGCGCCACAACCTCCCCCTGATCGAAGATGCTGCCCATGCGGTGGGTGCCCGTTACAACGGCGAGTGGGTCGGCGCACGCGGCACGGCAATTTTTTCCTTCCATGCGATTAAAAACCTGACCTGCGCCGAGGGTGGCCTGATTGCCACCGACGACGATGCGCTGGCCGATCGCGTGCGTTGCCTGAAGTTCCACGGACTGGCGGTTGACGCCTTCGATCGCCAACAACTGGGGCGCAAGCCGCAGGCAGAGGTGGTGGAACCGGGCTACAAATACAACCTTTCGGATATTCACGCGGCCATCGCTGTCGTGCAGTTAGCTCGTCTGCCGCAGTTGAACGCCCGTCGCAAAGCGCTGGCCCAGCGTTATTTGGCCGCGCTGGAAGGTTCGCCTTTCCAGCCGCTGGGGCTGCCTGATTACCCGCATGATCACGCCTGGCATCTGTTTATGGTGCGTGTTGATGCCGAACGTTGCGGCATCGATCGCGACCAGCTGATGGAACGCCTGAAGGCGTTGGGTATCGGTACCGGTCTGCATTTTCGCGCTGCCCATACCCAAAAATTTTACCGCGAACGTTATCCGCAGCTGTCGTTGCCGAACACCGAATGGAACTCGGCGCGTCTGTGTACCTTACCGTTATTCCCTGATATGACCGACGGCGATGTAGATCGCGTGGTCAACGCCTTATCTTCTGTTGTGGAGTCGTTACGTGTCTCGCGTTGAACCGATAAAAAAAGTTTCGGTGGTGATCCCGGTATACAACGAGCAGGAAAGTTTGCCCGCCTTGCTTGAGCGTACTACCGCCGCCTGTAAACAACTGACTCAGCTTTATGAAATTATCCTGGTCGATGACGGCAGCAGCGACGACTCCGCCGATATGCTGACCGCTGCGGCAGAACAACCGGGCAGCTGCGTGATTGCCGTTCTGCTGAACCGTAATTACGGCCAACATTCGGCGATCATGGCCGGCTTCAATCAGGTGAGCGGCGATTTGGTGATTACGCTGGACGCCGATTTGCAAAACCCGCCGGAAGAGATCCCGCGCCTGGTGCGGGTCGCAGAAGAGGGTTATGACGTCGTGGGTACCGTGCGCGCCAACCGTCAGGACTCCTGGTTCCGCAAAAGCGCCTCACGCATCATCAATATGATGATCCAACGTGCCACCGGTAAATCGATGGGCGATTACGGCTGCATGTTGCGCGCCTACCGCCGGCATATTATCGAAGCCATGTTGAATTGCCACGAACGAAGCACCTTTATCCCAATCCTGGCGAACACCTTTGCCCGGCGTACCACCGAAATCGACGTGCTGCACGCCGAACGTGAGTTTGGCGATTCCAAATACAGCCTGATGAAGTTGATTAACCTGATGTACGACTTGCTCACCTGCCTGACGACAACGCCGCTGCGTTTGCTCAGCGTTGTAGGCAGCGTGGTGGCGCTCTCAGGTTTTGTGCTGGCGGTAGTGCTGATCGCCCTGCGTTTGATTATGGGGCCCGAATGGTCGGGCGGCGGGGTGTTCACGCTGTTTGCGGTGCTGTTTACCTTTATTGGCGCTCAATTTGTCGGCATGGGTCTGTTGGGAGAATACATAGGTCGTATTTATACCGACGTACGCGCTCGTCCTCGTTATTTTGTTCAGAAAGTGGTCGGCGAACAGCCGGTTCACAATACTCAGGAAGAAGAATGATGAAAGCTATTGTATTTGCTTACCATGATATTGGCTGCGCGGGTTTGAAAGCGCTGACTGACGCAGGCTATGACGTTCAGGCGGTATTCACGCATACCGACGATCCTGGTGAGAACAACTTCTTCTCCTCCGTAGCCCGTTTAGGCGCTGAATTGGAGTTGCCGGTCTATGCGCCGGAGGACGTTAACCACCCGTTGTGGATCGAGCGCATCCGTCAGATGCAACCGGACGTTATTTTCTCATTCTATTACCGCAACCTGTTGAGCGATGAGATCCTGTCGCTGGCACGGCTTGGCGGGTTCAACCTGCACGGCTCGTTGCTGCCGCGCTACCGCGGCCGCGCACCGGTGAACTGGGCGCTGGTCAATGGCGAAACCGAAACCGGCGCTACGTTGCATAAGATGGTCAAACGCCCGGACGCCGGGGATATCGTTGGCCAGCGCAAAGTGACGATCGCCGCTGACGATACGGCGCTGACGCTGCATAAAAAAGTGCTGGAAGCGGCACAGACGCTGCTGAAAGATGAACTGCCTAAGCTGAAAAACGGCACCGCCTCATTCACTGCGCAAAATGAAGCCGACGCGAGCTATTTTGGCCGTCGCACCGCAGCAGACGGTGAAATTTTGTGGCATAAATCCGCACAGGAAATCAACAACCTGATCCGTGCGGTCACCGAGCCTTACCCCGGTGCATTCAGCTACCTTGGCCAGCGTAAACTGATCGTCTGGCGTGCCCGCGTGCTGGATGCCCAGCATGATAAACAACCGGGCACCGTGCTCAGCACCTCACCGCTGATCATCGCTTGCGGTGAAGGTGCGCTGGAAATCGTTGCCGGGCAAAACGAGGCAGGTCTGTACGTGCAGGGCAGCCGTCTGGCGCAGGAAATGGGCATTGTGACCGATGTGCGCCTGGCCGCGAAGGCCAATGCGGTCATGAAACGCAGAACCCGCGTGTTGATCTTGGGCGTTAACGGTTTTATCGGTAACCACCTGACAGAACGCCTGCTGCGTGACGATCGTTACGATATTTACGGTCTGGATATCGGCTCTGATGCCATCAGCCGTTTCCTGGATAATCCGCGCTTCCACTTTGTGGAAGGGGATATCAGCATTCACTCCGAGTGGATCGAGTATCACATCAAGAAATGCGACGTGGTGCTGCCGCTGGTAGCCATTGCAACGCCTATCGAATACACCCGCAATCCGCTGCGCGTGTTCGAGCTGGATTTCGAAGAAAACCTGAAAATCGTCCGCGACTGCGTGAAATACAATAAGCGCATTATCTTCCCGTCCACCTCCGAGGTGTACGGCATGTGCGACGACAAAGAATTTGATGAAGACCACTCGCGTCTGATTGTCGGGCCGATCAACAAACAGCGCTGGATTTACTCGGTATCCAAGCAGTTGTTGGACCGAGTGATCTGGGCATACGGCGCCAAGGAAGGGTTGAAGTTCACCCTGTTCCGTCCGTTTAACTGGATGGGCCCACGCCTGGATAATCTGGATGCGGCGCGTATCGGTTCATCACGTGCTATCACCCAGTTAATCCTCAATCTGGTGGAAGGTTCGCCGATCAAACTGATGGACGGCGGGGCGCAAAAACGCTGCTTTACCGACATCAACGACGGTATCGAAGCGCTGTTCCGCATTATCGAAAACCGCGACGGTTTGTGTGACGGTCAGATCGTCAATATCGGTAACCCGACCAATGAGGCCAGCATCCGTGAACTGGCGGAAATGCTGCTTGAGAGTTTCAACAATCACCCGTTGCGCGACAGCTTCCCGCCGTTTGCCGGCTTTAAGGATGTAGAAAGCAGCAGCTATTACGGTAAAGGGTATCAGGACGTTGAGCACCGTACGCCGAGCATCAAGAATGCCCGTCGCCTGCTGGGTTGGCAGCCGACCATTGCGATGCAGCAGACCGTTGCCGATACGTTGGATTACTTCCTGCGCACTACCGTCCAGGAAGGTAAAGGTGCATGAAGAAAGTCGGCCTGCGAGTTGATGTAGATACCTTCAGCGGTACCCGTGAAGGGGTGCCGCAGTTGCTGGAACTGTTCGACAAGTACGATATTCAGGCCAGTTTCTTCTTCAGCGTAGGACCGGACAATATGGGGCGCCATCTGTGGCGCCTTTTCCGTCCGAAATTCCTGTGGAAAATGCTGCGTTCGAACGCCGCGTCACTGTATGGCTGGGATATCCTGCTGGCAGGTACCGCCTGGCCGGGGCGCAATATTTCCCGCAAGTTGGGGCCGTTGATGAAACGTACCGCCGAGGCCGGGCATGAAGTGGGGCTGCACGCGTGGGATCATCAGGGCTGGCAGGCGAACGTCGGCCGCTGGTCTGAGGCGCAACTGACGCAGCAGGTTCAACGGGGTGTGGATGCACTAACCGCCAGTACCGGCCAGCCGGTAAAATGCTCGGCGGTAGCCGGCTGGCGTGCGGATACGCGGGTGCTGGAGGTGAAGCAGCGTTTCGGTTTTCACTATAACAGCGACTGTCGCGGCACCCACCCATTCCGCCCGCAGTTAAGCGATGGTCGTCTGGGCACCGTGCAGATCCCGGTTACGTTACCCACTTTTGACGAGGTGATTGGCAGTGAAGTCAGTATGGCCGACTTCAACGATTACATTCTGCAAGCCATTGAAAACGACCAGGGCGTGCCGGTGTATACCATTCATACCGAAGTAGAAGGGATGTCGCAGGTAGCGATGTTCGAACAGTTACTGCAGCGCGCGCAACGACAGGGCATAGCATTCTGTCCGTTAAGCAAACTGCTGCCGCACGATTTGGCTTCATTGCCATTGGGCCGCATCAAGCGTGCTCCTTTCCCCGGCCGCGAAGGTTGGCTGGGTTGTCAAACCGATGTGAAGGACGATTCATGAAGGCGCTAAAAGGATCATGGGCCATCTTGCTGGCCATTTTTTTTGCTCTGGTTTACCTGATTCCCCTCAATGGGCGCCTGCTGTGGCAACCTGATGAAACCCGCTATGCCGAAATCAGCCGCGAGATGTTGCAGCGTGGCGACTGGGTAGTGCCCAATCTGCTTGGCCTGCGTTATTTTGAAAAACCGGTAGCCGGTTACTGGTTTAACAACATCAGCCAATGGCTGTTTGGCGAGACCAACTTTGCGGTGCGTTTCGGCTCGGTATTCAGCACCGGCATGACCGCGCTGCTTGTATTTGCGCTGGCGATGCTGATGTGGCGCAATGCGCGCCGCGCCAGCCTGGCGGTGCTGATTTTCCTGTCGATGGTACTGGTGTTCAGCATCGGTACCTACAGCGTACTGGATCCGATGATCTCACTGTGGCTGGCCGCAGCGATGGTCAGTTATTACCTGACGCTGAAAGCCACCACGGTCAAAGGTAAGCTGGGCGGTTACGTGTTGCTGGGTTTGGCCTGCGGCATGGGCTTTATGACCAAGGGGTTCCTGGCGCTGGCGGTGCCGGTGATTGCGGTGATCCCGATTGTCATTCAGCAACGGCGGATTAAAGATCTTCTTATTTACGGCCCGGTGGCGATCGTGGTGGCGGTGTTGCTCAGCCTGCCCTGGGCGCTGGCCATTGCCCAGCGAGAACCGGACTTCTGGAACTACTTCTTCTGGGTGGAGCATATTCAGCGCTTCGCCGAGGACAACGCGCAGCATAAGGCACCGTTCTGGTACTACATTCCGATTCTGTTTGCCGGGGTGCTGCCGTGGGCGGCGTTGCTGCCAGGGGCGCTGATCAAAGGCTGGCGTGAACGCATCAATCGCCCTGAGCTGTTTTTCCTGTTCAGTTGGGTAGTGATGCCACTGATCTTCTTCAGCATCGCCAAGGGTAAGCTGCCGACCTATATTCTGCCGTGCATGGCGCCGCTGGCGCTGTTGATGGCGGCCTATGCCGAGGATTATGCGGCTGCACTGCGCAGCAAGGCATTCAAAGTCAATGCGCTGCTGAACGGATTGTTTGGCGCGATCGGCGTATTGGCGCTGTTGGTTATCGGTAGTGGTCTGTTACCCAAGGTGCATTTGTTTAGCGCCCAGGAATGGCCGAAGATAGTGATCGGCATTATCGCCTTTGCCGGGTGGTTACTGTTCGCCGTGGTGTCGGTGCGTGATAATGCACGCCGCTGGCGCTGGGCTGCCGCCTGTCCGTTGCTGCTGTGTCTGCTGATTGGCTATGCGATTCCGCAACAGGTGACCGATTCCAAGTTGCCGCAAAACTTCGCACGGGTGAACATGGCAGAATTAAGCCATAGCCGCTATGTGCTGACAGACAGCGTGGGGGTAGCCGCCGGCCTGGCCTGGGAACTGAAGCGCAGCGACGTGCTGATGTTCAGCGAGAAGGGCGAAGTGTCTTATGGTCTGGACTACCCGGATGCCCGCAGCCATTTCATCAGCGATGAAGATTTCCCGCAGTGGTTGGCACAGGCGCGCAAGCAGGGCGATGTCTCGCTGGTATTGCAATTGTCGAGAGGGGATCACGTGCCGAAAAACTTACCGACCGCAGACAAGATTATTGAGATGAACCGCCTGGCGCTGGTTTGGTATCAACAGCAACCATGATGATCGGTTACCTGTTGGTGATTGTGGTCAGTCTGCTCACCTGCGGTGGGCAGCTGTGTCAGAAACAGGCCGCTCTGTGCTGGCAATTGCCGCCGGACGTCAGACGGGGGCCAACGCTGCGCTGGCTGACGCTGGCGGTGTTGCTGCTGGGGGCCGGCATGGCGGTGTGGCTCAACGTGTTGCAACGTTTGCCGCTCAGCCTGGCGTACCCGATGCTCAGCCTGAATTTTGTGCTGGTGACGCTGGCTGCCCGCTGGCTGTTTCAGGAACCGACCACTTTGCGCCACTGGTGTGGCGTAGCGTCCATTATGCTGGGGATCCTGTTGATGAGTGTACACCCATGAGGGGCTACGCCTGGGGCGCTGCCAGCGTATTGTTGGTGACGCTGGCGCAGCTGTTGATGAAGTGGGGCATGGCGCAGATCCCGCTGATGTCGTTCGCCGACGTGACATTGGCGCTGCTCATGCATTACTGGTTGCCGCTGCTGGCGGTGGGTTGCGGTATTTTTGGCTATGCGTTGTCGATGCTGTGCTGGTTCTTTGCGCTGCATCATTTGCCGCTCAACCGCGCTTATCCGCTGTTGAGCGTCAGCTATGCGCTGGTGTACCTGGCTGCGGTGATCCTGCCCTGGTTTAATGAATCCGCCACCCTGCTGAAAACGCTGGGCACGCTGTTTATCCTGTTTGGGGTGTGGCTGATTAACAGCAAGGCCGGGGTAAAAACGGCCCAATAGCGCAAAAATTGGCGCCAACGCGATTATCTCCTTCACAGTGCTTGCCTTTTTCCCCATGCGGGAGATAAATTAGCGCCAAATAGCTCTCTCCTAACGTGGCGCCGACTTTGCCTCGCTGGCGGTGTGGTTGACCGTGCGGCATGATGCGGCAACGGGTTCAATGAAGGGATATTATGCGGATGCGTGTTTGGTTTTTATTAGCCAGTTTAATTCTTGCCGGTTGCAGCAGCCATGCGCCGCCGCCAAGCGGCCGGTTGGCCGACTCGATCGTGGTAGTGGCTCAATTGAATGAGCAACTGCGGCAATGGTACGGCACGCCATATCGTTATGGCGGGATGGATCGCGGCGGTGTCGACTGCTCCGGATTTGTCTATCGCACCTTCCGTGACCGTTTCGATATGCAATTGCCGCGTTCTACCGAAGAGCAAACCGAGCTCGGCACAAAAGTCTCGCGTGATGAATTGATGCCGGGCGATCTGGTGTTTTTCAAAACCGGCGCGGGTGAAAATGGTTTACACGTGGGTATCTACGATACCAACGATCAATTTATCCATGCCTCAACCAGCCGCGGCGTTATTCGCTCCTCGCTGGACAATGTCTATTGGAAGCGAGCCTACTGGCAGGCGCGACGCATTTAACCTTAACTCTTTGATTCGGTGTATCATGGCGGCATCACGTCCTTAACGGTGACTGCCATGAATAGCCTACGCTTACTGATTTCCGACTCCTACGATCCCTGGTTCAATCTGGCCGTGGAAGAGTGCATCTTCCGCGAGATGACCACGCAGAAAATCCTGTTCTTATGGCGCAACGCCGAAACCGTGGTCATTGGCCAGTCACAAAACCCGTGGAAAGAGTGCAACACCCGACGGATGGAGCAGGATGGGATCCGGCTGGCGCGGCGCAGCAGCGGGGGCGGAGCGGTATTTCACGATCTGGGCAACACCTGTTTTACCTTTATGGCGGGGAAGCCCGGCTACGATAAAACCGTCTCCACCGGCATTATTCTGGCGGCGCTGACACGATTGGGGATCTCCGCCACGGCTTCAGGGCGAAATGATCTGGTGATCGACACCGCAGAGGGCGTGCGTAAAATATCCGGCTCGGCCTACCGTGAAACTCAGGATCGCGGGTTTCACCATGGCACGTTATTACTGAACGCCGATCTAAACCGCCTGGCGGATTACCTTAACCCGGACCCCAAAAAATTGCAGGCCAAGGGTATCAGCTCAGTACGCTCTCGTGTCGCCAACCTGGCGGAGTTCAGGCCTGATATCAACCACCAACAGATATGTGATGCTGTGACTCAGGCATTCTTTGAGCATTATGGTGACACCGCCAGGGCGGAAATCATCTCCCCCGATGTTTATCCCGATTTGCCGGATTTCGCCGCGCAGTTCGCCAGACAAAGCAGCTGGGAATGGAATTTCGGCAAAGCGCCTGCATTTAGCCATTTACTGAATGAGCGCTTTGCCTGGGGCGGGGTGGATATCTTCTTTGATGTGGAAAAGGGAGCCATTGACCGGGCGCAGATTTTTACCGATAGCCTTAACCCTGCGCCGTTGCAACAGTTGGCAGAGCGGCTGGTGGGATGCGCCTACCGCAGTGAGGCTGTGGCAAGTTGTTGCGACAGTTTGATCGCGCAGTTTCCCGAACATGCCGCCGAGTTGGCTGAACTGCGGCAATGGTTGGTCGAGACAATCAGATAACATTCAGGCTTCAATTATCCTGGGATGAGGCAGTTCATCCCTTTTTACGTCGTGCGGCCCCTACTTTCTTGTTGTATCTCATCGTCAAAAAAGGCGTAAATGCAGACTCAGCATAAATTCGCTAAAAATCAAGGTGGGCATTTTTTGGGTTGTTTCAATGCTGAGAATAACGCAGTGAATTGATGTGTTATCGAATTTAATCAGTTGTTATGAAATTGGAGCGTAATTGCGTTGAGTGCAAAAGATACGTTTTCAAACCGATAGGAATTTCTTTAATTAAAACAATGGAGATAAGTCAAATTTTAAGCATTACTCTATCCCTTAAGTGAAATGCCTCTCGATTTCATTCGCTCCGCTCTGATTTTGTCATAAGTTAAATTGTTTTTTATTCATTTTCTTGCGAACTACGCATAGCTTTAATCTATCAATTAAATGATAACTTATTGGTAATTACATTGATATTTCCGATTAATCTCAGGGGGATTGATCGATAAAATATATTGATATACGATCAGCTGCTCGCCATTCTGCCTGTGGCATTAAAATGAAAATTCAATTCGAAGCTGACTTTATTAGTCGCTATGTTTTTCAACCTGTTTACTCAATGGACGGCAGACTGCTGGCGGTAGAAATTTTATGCCGTTTCAATAGCCTGGACGGTGATTTAGCCATGCCGGCTGACATTGGGATTACGTTATTGACTCCCGCTCAAAGGGTTGAGTTATTTAACGAGCAATTGAGACTGGCGGAGCAACATGCCTGTTGGTTTATCGAGCACGACGTGCTGTTGACCCTCAATATCGAAGAAACCATTGTCGATGCGATCCTCGCTGACGATCTGCTGTGTCAACGCCTACGGCAGTGGTCGTTTATTGCATTGGAGATCAGTGAGGCCTTTCCGAATCTTTCGGCGGGAAAGAACAATACCAAGGTCAGCCGGCTAAGCGAAATGTTCACGCTGTGGCTGGATAATTTTGGTTCAGGGCAAGCGACATTGACCGCATTGTATGACGGGCTGTTCGACTATGTGAAAATCGACAAACATTTTTACTGGCAGCTGTTTGCCCACCAAGGATATGACGTAGTCATAGACTCGCTATTAAAGAATATCAACCTGCTGTGCAAGGGAGTGATTGTCTGCGGCATTGAGAAGAAGGAGTATTTTAATAAGCTCAGGCATGCCGGTGTTTTTGGTTTGCAGGGTTTTTTATGGCCCAGCGTTGGTGTGGATAATTTGGTCGCTTTGCGGGTCACACCTGAAGAGTTCAATAACAATAATCGATAGCGCTGCCCACCCCAGAGTAATAATGGATCGGGTGATTTTGCTGTGATTCCTGCCCTGTTATTTCTCATGAATTTCCCGCGGATAAAGCCTTCCGTTCATCGGCACAATCAGGCGTTTAAACCCTATCGATGCAAACGACTCTCCTCCGCCTCTGCCTGGATTCTCGACAGAGGTGTTCTCCCTGCATTTCCTCTGTGTTAATCCGCACGCCCAGGCTCTACACTAAGCGGATACGGAGGGCCTATGCCGCAGTTTGAAAACGCTTATCACCACCAGTTACCCGGTTTTTATACCGAATTGAAACCCACGCCGCTGAAGGGCGCTCGCCTGCTGTATCACAGTGAACCGCTGGCGCGAGAGCTGGGGTTGGACGAAAGCTGGTTTACCCAGGACAAGACCCCGATATGGTCGGGTGAAAGACTGCTGCCCGGTATGCAGCCGTTGGCGCAGGTGTACAGCGGCCACCAGTTTGGCGTGTGGGCCGGGCAATTGGGTGACGGCCGTGGCATCTTGCTCGGCGAGCAAAAGCTGGCGGATGGCCGCAGCATGGACTGGCATCTGAAAGGCGTGGGGCTAACGCCTTATTCGCGGATGGGCGACGGGCGTGCCGTATTGCGTTCGGCGATCCGTGAATTTCTGGCCTCCGAGGCGTTGCATCATCTGGGCATCCCGACCACGCGCGCGTTGACTCTGGTGACCAGCGAACAGCCCGTTTTCCGTGAACAACCGGAGCGTGGCGCGATGTTACTGCGCGTGGCGGAAAGCCATGTGCGCTTCGGCCATTTTGAGCATTTTTACTACCGCAAACAGCCGGAGCAGGTGCAACAGCTGGCCGATTTTGTGATCGCTCGCCATTGGCCGCAGTTGAAGGATCACGACGACGGCTATTTACCCTGGTTTATTGACGTTGTTGAACGCACTGCGCGCTTAATCGCGCATTGGCAGACCGTCGGGTTCGCTCACGGCGTGATGAACACTGATAATATGTCGATCCTTGGCATCACCATCGATTATGGCCCTTACGCTTTCCTCGATGATTACAAACCTGACTTTATCTGCAACCATTCGGATCATCAGGGGCGTTATGCCTTTGATAATCAACCCGCGGTTGCGCTGTGGAACCTCCACCGGCTGGCGCAGGCGCTGTCCGGGTTGATGACCACAGAGCAGTTGCAGCAGGCGCTGGCGGCCTATGAACCGGCGTTGATGCGAGCCTATGGAGAGCAGATGCGCGCCAAACTCGGCTTTTTCATCCAGTCGACTCAGGATAACGATCTGCTGACCGGGCTGTTGAGCCTCATGGCGCAAGAGGGGCGCGACTATACCCGTACTTTCCGCTTGCTGAGCCAGACGGAACAGCAACAGGCGCAGTCGCCGTTGCGGGACGAGTTTATCGATCGCGGCGCATTCGACGCTTGGTATCAGCAATATCGGCAGCGTTTGCAGCAAGAGCAGGTGAGCGACAGTGAACGGCAGCAGGCGATGAAGGCGGCAAATCCCAAATTAATCCTGCGCAATTATCTGGCGCAGCAGGCGATTGAGCGTGCCGAGCAGGATGATGTCAGCAAGCTGGCGCGCCTGCATCAGGCGTTGTTGACGCCGTTCGCCGATGCGCCAGAATACGACGATCTTGCCGCTTTGCCGCCGGATTGGGGCAAGCATCTGGAGATTTCCTGCTCGAGCTGAAATACCCGTCGTGTTTCATATTGCTGCGCCCCATTCACTGACGCAGATAAACCTGTGGTAGCGCCACTTCCGGGTGGTGCACCACGCCCAAATCGGCCTGATACCAGCGGGTCAGAATATCCGCCTGCAATACCTCTTGCGGCGTGCCCACGGCAACCAAATGCCCCTGATGCAGCAATAAAATACGGTCGGCATACAGCGCCGCCAGGTTCAGATCGTGCAGTACGCAGCACACCGCAATGGGCTGTTGCCGCGTCAGCGAACGCAACAACCTCAGCGTATGCTGCTGGTGGTAGAGATCCAGCGCCGAGGTGGGTTCGTCCAGGAACAACCAGGAAGGCGAGGGCTGCGGCTGCCAAAGCTGCGCCAGCACGCGGGCTAATTGTACCCGTTGCTGTTCACCGCCGGAAAGGCGGCGATAATCCCGCTGGGCCAGTTCAAGACAATCGGTTTGCGCCATCACCTGCTGCACCGCTTGCTGCACATGACGCTTGCCATGCGGTAACCTGCCCATGCTGACCACTTCCTCGACGGTAAACGAAAAGGCCAGATCGCTGTGCTGACGCATCACCGCACGTACCTTGGCTAACTGTTGCGGTTGCCATTGATCCAACGGCAACCCAAGAAGTTTGCACTCTCCGCAGCTCGGCGACAGGTAGCCGGTTAACAGACGCAGCAGCGTCGATTTCCCCGCGCCGTTCGGCCCGATAATCGCCACCATTTCGCCGCTGGCGATACTCAGCGAGACGTCGTTGATTAACCGGCGCGAACCCAGGCTGTAACGTAGCTGATGTGCCGTCAGGCTTGATGCATTACCCATCCGTACGCTCCCGCTGGCGCATGACCAGCCATAAGAAATAAGGCCCGCCAATCAGGCTGGTCATCAACCCGACCGGCATCTCCGCCGGCGCCACCAGCGTCCGTGCCAGCGTGTCGCTGACCAGCAGCAGGCAGGCGCCGCCCAGCGCGGAGCAGGGCAGCAGCCAGCGGTGGTCGCCGCCGAGCCGCATGCGCACCAGGTGCGGCACCACCAGGCCGATAAAGCCAATGACGCCGCTCATCGCCACCGCCGCGCCAATCAACAATGCGCTAAGCAGAAGCAGTTGCAGTTTGGCACGCTGGACATTCACGCCGAGGTAGTGCGCCTCTTCATCGCCCAGTTGCAGCAGGTTCAGGCAGCGCGCCTGTAACAGCGTCAGCAGGGTCGTCGGCAGGATCAAAGAGGCCGATACGATCAGCGTTGGCCACTGTGACTGGCTCAGGCTGCCCATCATCCACAATGAAAACTGACGTAGCTGTTGATCGCTGCTGAGATAAGACAGCACGCCGATGGCCGCCATGCACAGGGCGTTGATGGCGATCCCCGCCAGCAACAGGCGTGACAGGCTGCCGTGCCCGCTGCGGCTGATGCCGTAGATCAGCAGTGACACCAGCAGGCTGCCGAGGAAAGCCGCCAACATGTGGCCATACAAGGCAATCACCGGCGGCAGGGCCAGCGGCATAACGATAATCAGCGCGACAAACAGCGCACCGCCGCTACTGATGCCCAACAGGCTGGGATCGGCCAGCGGATTGCGGAACAGCCCCTGCATGACGGCGCCGGACACCGCCAGTGCGCAGCCGATGACCACCGTCAGCAGCACACGCGGCAAGCGGATGTTTAGCCAGATATGCCAAGAGGTATCGCTGAACGGCTCCTGCCACAGGGTACGAAACGACAGCGTCAGCGCGCCCATATTGGCGGCGCCCAGCGCCAATAGCGCAAGCAGCACCAACAGACCGGCAATGGTCATGCGCGCAGAGGTGCGGCCAGGCATTACTTTTGCTCCGCCGCATTACGCAGTTTGGCCAGCGCGGCCGGCGTTTCCAGCCCAAAGCCCAGCAGCGCCATGTCGTCGACCACCAACACGCGGTGGTTTTTGCCGGCAGGCGTGAGGGCAATCCCAGGCAGTTTCCACAGCTGCTCCAGGCCACCGAGGGTCTTGACGCCATCGGTGGTGACCAGCAGCAGATCGGGCGCGCTGGCGATCACGCCTTCTTGCGACAGCGGGCGGTAGCGGTTGAATCCTTGCATCGCGTTCTTCAACCCTGCGGCGGTGATGACCGCATCGGCGGCGGTATGTTGCCCGGCGGCCATCGGCGTAATGCCGCCGTGGCTCATGACGAACAACACCCTGATCGGCAATGAAGACGTGTTCACCTGCGTGAGCTGTTGTTGGTAACGCGCGCTCAATTGCTTGCCCCGGTCGGTGCGTTGCAGCGCCTGGGCGATGACCGCGATTTTTTCCGGCACCGCCTGCAAAGTGGTGTCGCCGGGAATTCGCACCACCTGCACGCCGCTTTCCTCCAACTGTTTGAGCACCAGCGCAGGTTCAGCCAGTTCGGTGCTCAGCACCAGTGTGGGTTTCAGCGCCAGAATGCCTTCGGCATTGAGTTGACGCATATAGCCGACATCCGGCAGCGGTTTCACGGCCGCCGGCTGCAGGCTGGTGCTGTCTCGTGCCACGATCTCATCGCCCGCGCCAAGGGCGAAGGCAATTTCGGTGACGTCACCGCCTATCGAGACAATACGTTCCGCCGCCGCAGCGGTGAACGGCAACGCCAGCGCAAGGCACAACGTCAGACGACGGGACAATGAAGATTTCATGCGGCAATGTCCTTGGGTTCAAGGGCGGCAACCTGCTCACGCCACTGGGTTTGTTCCGGCTGGCCCTCGGTACGTTGGCCGTAAAGTTGGGCGATTTGCGTACCGTCGGCGGCGAACAGCTCCAGGCTGGTGACGAAGCCGTCTTTGGTGGGTTTGCGGGTGATCCAGCTTTCTGCAATAGCGCCTTCGATCAGGTGCAGAGTGAAGCGGCGGTTAAACACGTTAATCCAACCTTCCTGCGGCATCAGCCGCTCGATCTGGCCGGTGAAGATCTGCACGCAACCTCGGTTGCCGACAAAAATCATGATCTCGTTCTGCAAGCTGTGCGCGGCATTGAGCAACTGCGCCAAGGCGTTGTTATCCACCTGGTACGCCAGATCGTTGCCGACGGCGCGGAAGGCCTGCTGACGCGTCAGCTTATGGCGGCCCAGCAATTGGAAGAACTGGTGAACGTCGGTCATTTCACGCCATTCCCGGTCAATTTTTTCGGCGTCCGGTGCGGCGTTACTGGTCGTGGAGTCTGCCGCTTTCAATGCCAGAGCCGGGTTTTCTGTGCTTAGGTGGCGTTCGACCAGCGCCATCCAGGCCCCCAGATCGGTTTCCTCGGTGGTGTACACCTTATGCAAGGCGTCGCCCTGATGATCGAAGAACTGAATGCTGTGGCGTACGCCGCGCTTGTTGGTTTCGCTCATGGCAAATACGCTGGCCCACTGGTTGAGGAACAGGCGCAAATCCAGCTCGCGGGGGTTAAGAATTAACCCCGCGTGGCCGTTCAGGTGTTGGTTAAGGTAGCGGCCCATTTGCTCATGTACCGCATAGCTGTTGCGAGTAATGGACTTGGTCACGCCAACCTGTTCCAGCTCGGTCAGCAGGGTACGTGCATCGGCTTGCAGGCGGCGGGTGTCTTCACCCACGCGGGCATGGGTCAGTTCCGCTTCGCTGACACCCAGCAGTTCCGCCAGATCGCGTGCGTATTTGCCAGGATTATCAATTTTTGCCTGCTGGTAACGGGCGTATAAGTTATTGCTCATCGGTTGTGCTCCTGTGTGCGGTTCACGCGGCGGGCAATCGGCTTGCCCGCCGTATTCAAAAGGTTACCACTGATAGCTGACCAGCAGTTTGGCGTTGCGGCCATCCTGCGGAATGCCCTGCGGCGAGTAATACTCTTTATCGAAGGCGTTGCCCAGCACCACTGTGGTGGTGACGCCCTGCAGGCGCTCGCGGCCTTTATAGCTCAGGTAGAAATCGTTAACGCCGTAGCCGCCTTGCTCGGCGGTACCGGTTTCCACACGCGTGGCGCGCTCGGCGAAGGTAGCGACCCAACCGGTCGACAGGCCGGTTTCACCCAACGGGATATCCAGCGTGCTGGTCACGGTGTCGGGGTTGATGTCGCTCAGCCACTCTCCGCTGTTGCCGTTCAGTTCCCCGTTGCGCGACTTATCCTTGCCGCGAGTGCGGTTGTAAGCCAGATCCCAATTAAACCACTGCGTTTGGTAGCTCAGGGACGTATCCCAGCCCCAAATTTTAGCGCGTGAGATATTTTGCGAAGACGTCTGGGTACGGGTGACGTACAGGCTAATGTAGTCCTTGGCGTCGGTATCGAAGTAGCTGGCTTTAAACTGCAGGTTATCTCCGGCCATCAACAGATCGTCAAAACGCAGGCCGAAACCGTACTCGGCGGTACTGGTGGTTTCCGGTCTCAGATTAGGGTTCGGCACCCAATAGTTGCCGGGGAAGTGGCGCGAATCATTGTACATTTCACCCATGGTGGGGGCGCGGAAGGCCTGAGAATAGGAGCCGAACAGCATCAGCCAGTCGGTTGGCGAATAAGTCAGTGCGCCGCGGGATGACCACTTGTCGGCATCGACGTCGTCGTGGCCTTGGCTGCTGCCCTTATAGTTATCGTAGCGGGTGCCGGCAAGCAGGGTGACAGGAATATCACGCAGCGTGATTTCGTCCTGCATCCAGCCGGAAGCGAAGTTGATTTTCGCCTGTGGGAAGCTGGTGGTAGCGCCGCCAGGATGTTGTTTTTGCTGGTAGCTTTCCGAGCCGTAGGTCAGCAGGTGCGAAGCAAAGCTGTCGGCAAACAGGCGGGTACGGTTCTCCAGCTTGGCCCCGTTGGTGGTTTGTTTGCGGAGTTCGTCCGTTGACGCCGCATTGTGAGCGTTGATTTTGACCTCAGAGGTGTACACCTTGACGTCGGCGTCCAGCCACGCCTGATCCAGAGGTTTTACTTTATAGCTCAATGCCGCATCACGCTGGATGGTAGAGCGGTTGGTCATCGGATTGCTGCTGGAATAATCCGGATCCTGCGGATTTTTCGGTTCGCGGGCGCTGTTATTGTAATAGCGCAAATCGCCGCTCAACGATTGGGCATCATCAATCTTCCAGGTGCCTTTGGCCAGCATATTACTGATGGTTTCATCGTTTGGCGCGTCAAAACCGTTGCCTTGGCGCAAATCGCCAACGTCGCGGGTGCCGAACGACAGCAGGCCGTCGAGATTGTCGGTCTTGCCATAGGCGCTGGCGCCCATACCCAGGCTGTGATCGCCGCTGCCGGCGGTACCGTAAACCCGGAACCCGTTGCCATGGCCTGGCAGCAGCAGATCGGCTGCATCCACGGTTTCATAAGCAATTACGCCGCCCAGTGCGCCGCTGCCATACAGCAGAGCCGAAGGGCCACGTACTACTTCAATGCGTTTTACCAGTGCCGGATCCAGGAAAGTACCGCCAATGTGGCCGGTATCGGTGCCCTGACGGATACCGTCTACCAACGTCAGTACGCCGTTTTTACCGTAGCCGCGCATGGAGACGTCCTGACCGTTGCTACGACCAGTGCCATTTACGGTAATGCCCGGCACGCGGCGCAGCATGTCGGCGGCGCTGGTGGCCGTCTGGCTCTCTGGGGTATTGCCTTCGATTACCGTGACCATCATCGGCGCTTCAAAACTGCTGCGCTGATTGCCGGTAGCGACAACGGTCATGGCGTCTTCGCCGGTTTTCTCGGTTTTTGCCGGGGCGGCGGCAGAAGAAGAAACTGTGCTGGTGGTTTGTGCAAAAGTCACCGTCGGCAGAGCGCAGGCAATCGCCAAACTCAATGCGGATAAACGCAGCCGGGTGTAAGGGGTCAGAGGCATGTCGCAACTCTCCATATGTTTTAAACATATCAATAGATTTGCTGGCTGCCTGGATCGAAGCGATCGGGGTGGCTGGCGTTGTGGAATAAGGGATTATTTGGTCAGGATTAATTTCCCGGCCTTGGTCTGCCGCAGTTGGTAACGCTGGCCCTGATGGAGGATGATCGCTACGCCGTCTGCATCAAGCAACTGCGCGCTGTCGTAGCAAGGAGGCGAGATCAGGCTGCGTTCAGCACCGGGGGCAGCTTTGCCCCGCGGGGGGGTATTGTGATTATCCATCGTCATTTGTTTATAAAACAGACCATTAAATGGTAATTAATATCATATTGATAATCATTATCATGTGGGCGAAAGGTTACATCAAGGAAAATTTTCTTACCGATGGAACCTTTTTGAACGAAGGGCTGTCGCTGCGGTCCGGGCACACCCGGACCGCAAACCAAGGGGGGTTATTTCAGCAGGGTTTCGATGTGGTCAAACAGGCGCTCAGGCTTGGTGATGGGCGCAAAACGTTTCACCCGCTGGCCGTCGGCGGTCAGCAGGAACTTGGTGAAGTTCCACTTGATGCGCTTGCTGCCAAGCACCCCCGGCCCGAGGCGTTTCAATTCGTTGAACAGCGGATGCGTGCCGGGGCCGTTAACCTCCACCTTGCTGAACAGCGGGAAACTGACGCCGTAGTTGAGCGTACAGAAATTGGCGATCTCCAGCGGATCCCCTGGCTCTTGCGCACCAAATTGATTGCACGGGAACCCCAACACCATCAGGCCGCGATCCCGATAGTACTGCCACAGGTTTTCCAGGCCACGGTATTGCGGAGTAAAGCCGCATTTGCTGGCAGTATTAACCACCAGATAAGCGCGGGCGGGAAAGTCGCCCAGCGTTTTGTGCTCCCCTTGCAGAGTGACGCAGGGGATGGATAACAGTGAATGGCTCATGCGGGAAACTCCACATCCTGTTGGCAGGGGCGCGGTTTATAGCGTCTGCGGGCTTGATTGGCGTAAGTATAGATGAGAGAAGGGAAAGTTGAAAAACCGGGGTGTCGCCACCCCGGAGAACAGGTTCAGAAGCGGGTATCCACCGCATCGGCCAACATGGCCAGCAGCTGTTCGCTGTCGGACCAGCTCAGGCACGGGTCAGTGATTGACTGGCCGTAAGTCAGCGGTTGACCGGCAACGATTTTCTGCGTGCCTTCCACCAGGAAACTTTCTGCCATCACGCCGGTGACGGCGGCGGAACCGGCGCGGATCTGCTGGCAGACATTCTCGGCTACTTCCAGTTGACGGCGATGCAGTTTCTGACAGTTGCCGTGGCTGAAGTCGATAACCAGATGCTCCGGCAGCTCAAATTCGCGCAGGCTGTCGCAGGCGGCAACGATATCGGTGGCGTGGTAGTTCGGCGTTTTGCCGCCGCGCATGATGATATGACCGTAGGGATTGCCGCTGGTCTGATAAATCGTCATCTGCCCGTTTTTGTCCGGCGACAGGAACATGTGGCCGGCGCGCGCCGCGCGGATAGCGTCAATCGCGATGCGGGTGTTGCCGTCGGTACCGTTCTTGAAGCCCACCGGGCAGGAGAGCGCAGAAGCCATTTCGCGGTGGATCTGGCTTTCGGTGGTGCGTGCGCCGATGGCACCCCAACTGATCAAATCGGCAATGTATTGGCCTACTACCATGTCCAGGAATTCGGTGGCGGTCGGCAGGCCGAGCTGATTGACTTCCAGTAACAGTCGGCGTGCCATTTCGATGCCACGATTTACCTGAAAGGTGCCATCCAGCGCCGGATCCGAGATCAGACCTTTCCAGCCCACCACGGTGCGCGGCTTTTCAAAATAAGTGCGCATCACGATTTCCAGGCGGTCCTGATAGCGAATGCGCAGCGCATTCAGACGGCCGGCATAATCGATGGCGGCGTCTAAATCGTGGATGGAGCAGGGGCCGATAACCACCAACAGGCGACGATCTTCGCCGGTAAGAATCTTTTCAATTCGTTGTCGTGACGCTGTCACGCTATCGGCAATTTCCGCCGAAATCGGCAGCTTTTCCGCCAATGCTTGCGGCGTGACGAGGCTGTCGATGCGCGCGGTCCGCAGTTCATCTGTTTTGTGCATGATTTTCTCTAAAGACTTTTCTTCGCTGCGGCAGGAGTGCCGGGAAGTGATGCCGATCACAATAACGTAAAAACCGGTGAATTCAACCGTAGAAATTGTGTTCTGTTGATCGAAGCCACTAAAAAAAGCACAAAAATCAGGGTCTGCGGGGAAATCAGCGGCAGACGGCAGGGAAAATACCCCTGCCGGGAGAGCGCACAGCTAGGCGCGTTGCCAGCGGCGAGCGCCATGCTGCCTAGAACATGCGGCGACTCATGCCAAGAATATCCAGGATTTTAGTGGAGATTTCCTCCACCGAATAGTTGGTGGTGTTCAGATAGCGAATCTGGTTCTTGCGGAACAGCGCTTCGACTTCGGCAAGCTCCATCCGGCACTGGCGAATTGAGGCATAACGGCTGTTTTCACGGCGTTCTTGGCGGATGGCGGCCAGCCGCTCCGGATCGATGGTCAGGCCGAACAGTTTATGCTGAAACGGTTTCAGCGCGGCGGGGAGATGCAAATTGTCCATATCGTCGGCGGTAAATGGGTAGTTGGCGGCGCGGATCCCGAACTGCATGGCCAGATACAGGCTGGTGGGGGTTTTGCCGCAGCGGGATACGCCCAACAGTATGACCTGAGCCTGATCGAGATTACGTAGCGATATGCCGTCATCATGGGCTAACGTGTAGTCAATGGCGGCGATACGGGCATCGTATTTGCCGAGGTTGCTGGCCGTCAGCCCGTGGGTGCGGTTCGGCACCGGCGTGGGTTCAACGTCCAGTTCGCCCTGCAGCGGGCCGACTAGCGCCTGAACGATATCCTGGCAAAAGCCTTCGCTCTGGGTGATGACATTACGCACTTCCGGCGAAATGATGGAATAAAACACCAGCGGGCGCACGCCGGTATCGCGATAAATATCGTTAATCTGTTGGCAGACTCCACGGGCCCGTGCTTCGGTTTCAACGAAGGGCAACGTAAAGGTGGTGGCCTTGACCGGGAATTGGGACAAAACCGCGTGGCCCAACACTTCGGCGGTGATCGCCGTGCCATCCGAAATATAAAAAACGCTTCTTTCCACCCGAGGCTCCTTACCTGAAACGGTGATGCAGTTGTATCGCCTGCTTAACCGTATCATGGGCTTCAGGCTTACCGGCGGTAAAGGGGCGGGCAAAAAAAATGTGATAATGCGGGCAGCGTTGGCCATTGATTGTCGAGGCAGGGGGAATAATGAGCCACAGGTTTTTAAGATGAAACGTTATTTTAATTTTTATGAAAAAGCAGGGTTTATTTTCAGCGATGGCATATTCAGCATATTGGCGTTATGTTCATCAAAGTCCATCCAGTTATTATGGCCTTTAAAACTGAAGTTTAAAAAATACTTAATTTGTTGAGATTTAAGCTTTTAGTGCCATAGGGAACGATTCCAGTCAAATTCAGGCTTTCAGGTAATTTTCCGAAAATCCACTTTCTTCATCGGGTTGATCGATTCACCTTTCCATTTCCTATGGATCATTGTGCTAGTCTGAGTTGGCTCCGTTTTGTCGGTGCCCAAGAAAGCAAACGAATTAAATCCGTCTATACCCTACTGATAGCAATAAGGATTGTCTCGATGTCCAACAATGGCCCAGACTTGCGTAATGTGCTTTGGTACAACCAGCTCGGCATGCACGACGTTGACCGTGTCGGTGGCAAAAATGCCTCCCTCGGTGAAATGATCACCAATCTTTCCGATTTGGGCGTGGCCGTGCCAAACGGTTTTGCCACCACCGCACAGGCGTTTAACGATTTCCTCGAGCAAAGCGGTGTTAACCAGCGCATCTATCAATTACTGGATCAAACTGACGTTGACGATGTTGCTCAACTGGCCAAGGCCGGTGCGCAAATTCGCCAATGGGTCATCGACACGCCATTCCATGCGGAATTCGAGCGTGAAATTAACCTGGCTTACCAACAGTTGGCGGACGGCGAGCCGGAAGCCTCGTTTGCCGTGCGTTCTTCCGCGACTGCGGAAGACATGCCGGATGCCTCTTTTGCCGGCCAGCAGGAAACCTTCCTCAACGTGCAGGGTATCGACGCTGTCATGGTGGCGATCAAACACGTTTTCGCCTCGCTGTTTAATGACCGCGCCATCTCGTATCGCGTACATCAGGGCTATGACCACCGCGGCGTAGCCTTGTCGGCCGGCGTACAGCGCATGGTACGCTCCGATCTGGCGTCTTCCGGCGTGATGTTCACCATTGATACCGAGTCGGGCTTTGATCAGGTGGTATTTATTACGTCCGCCTTCGGCCTGGGCGAAATGGTGGTGCAGGGCGCGGTGAATCCGGATGAGTTCTATGTGCACAAACCGACGCTGCTACGCGGCAATCCGGCTATCGTCCGCCGCAACCTCGGTTCGAAGAAAATCCGCATGGTGTACGCACCTTCGCTGGATCACGGCAAGCAGGTACAAATCGAAGATGTGCCAGAGCAGCAACGCAATCGTTTCTCTCTGACCGACCAGGAAGTGGAAGCACTGGCGCATCAGGCGATTTTGATCGAAAAACATTACGGCCGCCCGATGGACATCGAGTGGGCGAAAGACGGCCATACCGGAAAATTGCTGATTGTGCAGGCGCGTCCGGAAACCGTGCGTTCCAACGAGCAGACGATGGAACGTTATCAGCTTAACGGCTCAAGTACGGTGCTGGTGGAAGGGCGAGCTATCGGCCATCGCATCGGTGCCGGCCCGGTGAAGGTGATCCATAGCATCAGCGAAATGGATCGTATTCTGCCGGGTGACGTGCTGGTTACCGACATGACCGACCCGGACTGGGAACCGATCATGAAGAAAGCGGCGGCGATCGTCACCAACCGTGGGGGGCGTACCTGCCACGCGGCGATTATCGCTCGTGAGCTGGGTATCCCGGCGGTAGTCGGCTGCGGCAACGCCACCGATTTGCTGAAAGACGGCCAGAAAGTCACCGTTTCCTGTGCGGAAGGCGATACCGGCTTCGTGTACAGCGATATGATCGACTTTACCGTACAGAGCTCTGAAGTGACCGAATTGCCGGACCTGCCGTTGAAAATCATGATGAACGTCGGTAACCCGGATCGGGCTTTCGATTTTGCCCGTTTACCGAATGAAGGCGTGGGTCTGGCCCGTCTGGAATTTATCATCAACCGCATGATTGGCGTCCATCCAAAGGCGTTGCTGGAGTTCGATCAACAAACCCCGGCGCTGCAGAACGAAATCAAGGCGTTGATGCTGGGCTATGACCACCCGGTCGAGTTTTACGTGGGTCGCCTGACGGAAGGGATCGCCACGCTGGGTGCGGCATTCTGGCCGAAGCGGGTGATCGTTCGTCTGTCCGATTTCAAATCCAATGAATACGCCAACCTGGTGGGCGGCGAGAAGTATGAACCGCACGAAGAAAACCCAATGCTGGGCTTCCGTGGGGCAGGCCGCTACGTGTCGGACAGCTTCCGTGATTGCTTTGCGATGGAGTGCGATGCGGTAAAACGCGTGCGCAACGAAATGGGCCTCACCAACGTTGAGATCATGGTGCCCTTTGTTCGAACCGTGGCGCAGGCGGAGGCGGTGGTTGCAGAGCTGGCGCGTCAGGGTCTCAAGCGCGGCGAGAACGGCCTGAAAGTGATCATGATGTGTGAAATCCCATCCAATGCGCTATTGGCGGATCAGTTCCTGGAACATTTTGATGGCTTCTCGATCGGCTCCAACGACATGACTCAGTTGACGCTGGGGTTGGACCGCGATTCGGGCGTGGTGTCGGAACTGTTTGATGAACGCAACGAAGCGGTGAAGGCGCTGTTGTCGATGGCGATTCAGGCCGCTAAGCGTCATGGCAAATACGTGGGTATTTGTGGCCAGGGGCCATCCGATCATGAGGATTTCGCCGAATGGCTGATGGAGCAGGGCATTGACAGCCTGTCCCTCAATCCGGATACCGTGGTGCAAACCTGGATCAATCTGTCGAAGAAAAAATAACGCTTCACCGCAGATTAAGCGCTGACGTAAAACCGTAACTCAGGTTACGGTTTTTTTATTGCTGAATGTAAATGATGTGGGCGGGTGAATAAGCGTGGCTAAAAAAAGAATAAAAAAAAGCCCATCAAGAGACGGGCAAAGACTACACACAGCAATTCACATGTATGGCATTACATTGTTTGGAAAGCTTGCTTTAAAATCAGTGATTTGAAGCAATGGATGGTAATAATACTAGATATTTAAGGTTCGCTAGTCATTAAGAATCATCCTAATAAATACTTGCCTCATGATTTATTTTTAAGAACGCTTATTTTATCTTTATTGTATAAAGATGCATTCACTAAGCATGTTTAATTAATGTGCTATAGCGGGCGGTTATATTACGGCTTCGAATGAATTCGAAAGCAGGAAATGAACCGGGAGTCTTGCCGAGGGTATTCTGCCCGGTAACCCGGGCAGAATAGGGGAATTAGCGCTCTTCCAACTCTTTGGCGACGTCGTCCAGATCGGCCGTGGGTTCTGGCGCTTCGTCCATCCAGGCGGTGAGCAGACGATAAGATACCGCCAACACCACCGGGCCGATAAACAGGCCGATCATGCCGAAGGCCAGCAGGCCGCCGATAACGCCGGACAGGATCAGTAGCATCGGCAGATCGGCGCCCATGCGGATCAGCACTGGCCGCAGCACGTTATCCAGCGTGGCGACCACGCAGCTCCACACCAACAGTACGGTGCCCCAGGTGGTGTCGCCGCTCCAGTACAACCAGATAATCGCCGGTACCAGTACCAGTAACGGCCCCAATTGCGCCACGCAGCAAATGAATATCAGCACCGTCAGCAAGGTGGCGGCAGGAATGCCGGACACCGCCAGGCCAATCCCGCCCAGTACCGATTGCACCAGCGCCGTCACCACTACGCCCAGCGCTACCGCGCGGATCGCTTGGCCACCCAGCACCACCGCCGCGTCACCGCGCTCGGCCGCAAGACGCGCCGCAAAGTGACGAATACCCAGGGCGACTTGTTCACCGCGCGCATACAGCAGCACGCTGAACAGCAACATCAGCGTACAGTGCAGCAGGAAACGACCGATATGCGCTGCTTGCGCGACAAACCAGGTGGCGGTCTGACCGAAGTAAGGTTGGATTTTCGCCAGCAGCGCCGCGCCGCCGGCATTCACCAGAGTGTGATAGCTGTTATAAACTTTGTTGCCGATCATCGGGATCGATTGCAACCAGGCCAGATCGGGAATATGCAGCTTGCCGGGGGTGCTGGCCCAGGCAACGACTGGCGCGCTGTTGTCCACCACGCTGCTGACCAGCAGCGAAATCGGCAGGATGAACAGCAGGATCAGCAGCAGTGTCATGACGAGGACCGCCAGTGAGCGCCGGCCCCAGAGTATTTTTTGCAGTTTGATCAACAGTGGCCAGGTGGCGATGACCACCATGCCGGCCCAGGCGAAGCCGAGAATAAAGGGTTGAATGACCCAAAAACAGGCGACGATCATGATGGCGATAAACAGCACGCCAAAAATAATCCGTGGCAAATCGTATCGGGAGTGCGGGAGTGTCATGAATTAGGTTCTCATCCTGGTAAGTTAAATCCTTTGTACCCGCTAAGCATGGTGCATTTTCGCCATTTTTCACAATGCGGCGCACCTTTTATCGCACGCCATTCTGTAGCGGGGTAATTGTGATAATGTGAATGCCTTCACTAAACGAGTATGTTAGTTTTCAGCATCAATAAAAAGTAGGGTGGGTCTGAATATACCCTATGAATTTCAAGTTGCAGCCTACAACGCCGCAGCCTGAAAGGCGACGGGTAAAGACCTGATTCAGCGTATATTAGCGCATAAAAAATAGACAGACAGGGTCAAAAAAGCGAATGATCCCACAGATTTCTCAGGCACCCGGCCTCATTCAACGGGTGCTCGACTTTTTGGAAGCCTTAAAGCAAAACGGATTCAACGGCGATATTGCGACCAGCTACGCTGATCGGCTGACGATGGCGACCGACAACAGCATCTATCAGCTGTTGCCTGATGCGGTGGTGTTTCCCCGTTCCACTGCGGATGTGGCGTTGATTGCGCGCCTGGCGGGAGAAGAGCGCTTTAGTGCGTTGACCTTCAGCCCGCGCGGCGGCGGCACCGGCACCAACGGCCAGGCCCTCAACACCGGCATCGTGGTGGATATGTCGCGCCATATGAACCGCATTCTTGAAATCAATGTCGAGCAGGGGTGGGTGAAGGTTGAAGCCGGGGTCATCAAAGACCAGCTTAACCAGTATCTGCGGCCGTTCGGCTATTTCTTCTCGCCGGAACTTTCTACCAGTAACCGCGCGACGCTGGGTGGCATGATCAACACCGATGCTTCCGGCCAAGGCTCGCTGGTGTATGGCAAAACCTCCGATCACGTTTTGGGCCTGCGGGCGGTGCTGCTGGGGGGCGATATGATCGACACCCGCGCTATGCCGACATCGCTTGCGGAAACGATTGCTATGGAAGATACCGTTGAAGGCCGGATCTACCATAGGGTGCTGAATAGCTGCCGCGACCAGCGTGCGCTGATCCTGGAGAAATTCCCCAAATTAAACCGTTTCCTGACTGGCTACGACCTGCGGCATGTGTTCAGCGACGATCTGCAAACCTTCGATCTAACGCGGATCCTGACCGGTGCAGAGGGCACATTGGCGTTTATCACCGAGGCGCGGCTGGATATCACGCCGCTGCCGAAGGTACGCCGCCTGGTTAACGTGAAATATGACTCCTTTGATTCCGCCCTGCGCAACGCCCCGTTCATGGTGGAGGCCAAGGCGCTGTCGGTGGAGACCATCGACTCCAAGGTGCTGAATCTGGCGCGGGAAGATATTGTCTGGCATTCGGTGAGTGAATTGATCACTAATGTGCCGGATAAAGAGATGCTGGGTCTGAACATCGTCGAATTTGCCGGGGATGACAAGGCGCTGATCGACCAGCAGATGGAAACTCTGTGTCTGCGGTTGGACGAGTTAATCAGCGAGCAGCAGGGCGGCGTGATTGGCTATCAGATCTGCGGGGACCTGGTCGGCATCGAGCGGATCTATAATATGCGCAAGAAGGCGGTCGGGCTGTTGGGCAACGCCAAAGGGCGCGCCAAACCTATTCCTTTCGCCGAGGACACCTGCGTGCCGCCGCAGCATTTGGCTGATTACATTGTCGAGTTCCGCCAGTTGCTGGACAACCATAACCTCAGTTACGGCATGTTCGGCCACGTGGATGCCGGCGTATTGCACGTGCGACCTGCGCTCGACATGTGCGATCCGCAGCAAGAAGTGCTGATGAAGCAGCTTTCCGACCAAGTGGTGGCGCTGACCGCCAAATATGGTGGATTGCTGTGGGGCGAACACGGCAAAGGCTTCCGCGCCGAATACAGCCCGGAATTCTTCGGCGAGCAGTTGTACGAAGAGTTGCGCCGCATCAAGGCCGCATTCGATCCGAATAACCGCCTTAACCCCGGTAAAATTTGCCCGCCGTTGGGCGTTGATGCCCCGATGATGAAAGTGGACGCGGCCAAGCGCGGCACGCTCGACCGCCGTATCCCGGTAGAGGTGCGCACCTCGTTCCGGGGTGCCATGGAATGTAACGGTAATGGCCTGTGCTTCAACTTTGATGTGCGCAGCCCTATGTGCCCGTCGATGAAGATCACCGGCAGCCGCATTCATTCGCCAAAAGGTCGTGCGGCGCTGGTGCGCGAATGGTTGCGTCTGCTGTCCGAACAGGGGGTCGATCCGCTGGTGCTGGAACAACAATTGCCGCAGCAGCGTCTCAGCTTCCGTACCTTGATTGAGAAAACCCGCAACAGCTGGTATGCCGGCAAAGGCGAATATGATTTTTCGCACGAGGTGAAAGAGGCGATGTCCGGCTGCCTGGCCTGTAAAGCTTGTTCCACCCAATGTCCGATTAAAATTGACGTGCCGGGTTTCCGCTCGCGTTTCCTGCAGTTGTATCACACCCGTTATCTGCGGCCGGCGCGCGACTATATGGTTGCCGGGGTTGAAAGCTATACGCCGCTGATGGCGAAAGCGCCGAAGGTATTCAACTTCTTCTTCCGTCAGCCCTGGGTGCGTGAGCTGAGCCGCAACGCTATCGGTATGGTCGATTTGCCGATGCTCTCCAGCCCGACGCTGCGTCAGCAGCTTTCCGGCCACGGTGCCTTGACCATGACGCTGGAGCAACTTGAGGCGTTGAGCGCCGAACAACGTGAGCAACACGTGCTGATCGTGCAGGATCCTTTCACCAGCTATTACGACGCCAAGGTGGTGGCGGACTTTGTGCGGCTGGTTGAAAAGCTCGGTTACCAGCCGGTTCTGCTGCCCTTCTCGCCGAACGGCAAGGCGCAGCATATTAAAGGCTTTTTGACGCGCTTTGCCCGCACCGCGCGCAAAACCGCCGATTTCCTCAATCGGGTGGCCAAGCTCGGGATGCCGCTGGTCGGGGTCGATCCGGCGTTGGTACTGTGCTATCGCGACGAATATAACGAGATCCTCGGCGAAACACGCGGTGACTTCCAGGTACAACTGGTGCATGAATGGTTGCAACAACTGCTGGCGGAACGTGCTGAACAACCGGCGACCGGCGAGGCCTGGTACTTGTTTGGCCACTGTACCGAAACCACGGCACTGCCGGCCAGCGGCCAGCATTGGGCGTCGATCTTCTCCCGCTTCGGGGCCAGGCTGGAAAATGTCAGCGTGGGCTGTTGCGGCATGGCGGGCACCTACGGACATGAAGTGAAGAACCTGGAGAATTCGCTCGGGATTTATGAGCTATCATGGCATCAGGCGTTGCAACGTTTGCCGCGGCAACGCTGTCTGGCGACCGGCTATTCCTGTCGCAGCCAGGTCAAACGCATTGAGGGTAACGGCGTGCGCCACCCGTTACAGGCACTTCTGGAGATGATTGCGTGAAATTGTGGAAACGAGAAACGACGTTGGAGCAGTTAAACCGCTCCGGTGAGGGATGCATGGTGAGCCATGTGGGGATTCACTTCACCCGGCTGGAAGACGATCTTCTTGAAGCCACGATGCCGGTGGACCACCGTACCCGGCAACCTTTCGGGCTGCTGCACGGCGGGGCGTCGGTGGTGCTGGCGGAGTCGATGGGATCGATGGCCGGTTATCTGTGCAGCGAAGGGGAGCAGAAAGTGGTGGGGCTGGAAATCAACGCCAACCATTTGCGGGCGGTATTTGAAGGGCAGGTACGTGGCGTATGCCGTGCGCTGCACGTTGGCCGACGGCATCAGGTGTGGCAGATCGAAATATTCGATTCGCGCGACCGGTTGTGCTGCACCTCACGCCTGACCACCGCAGTCATCGACTGATCCTCCCACCCGCAGGCGCCTTTGCCTGCGGGTACTCCGTTGCCGTTCCGCAGACATTCACAGTTGGAATGGCACCCGCTTGACGAAATCCTTCTGGAAGGCGTTAGCCTTCTCCCAGGTGCCTTCCATCGCATATTTCTGGCAGATTAAGGTCAGGGTATGCCGGGCAAAATGATAGCTCTGAACCCGAAACAGCTGGCAGCGCTGCGGGTTGTTGATTTCGACGATCAGCCGGTTATGCAGTTTGCTGAGTGCGTGCAGATAGCTTTCATCATCGCCGTTTTCCAGGCACAGATTGGCCATGTTCAGGCTGACGTTATTGTAGCGTTTCAGATGGTTGACATTGCACTCTGGCCGCCTCAGCGACGCCTCCGCCATGTAGAAATCTACCGTGGCATCGCGCACGCTGAATTTATAGTCATCAATTTTGCCCAGCAGCCACGCATTCATCGAGATATTCATTTACTCGCGCTCACTTGTATTTGAATGATAATCATTATCATATTTACGGATGCGTTCGCGATCAATCATTCTGTTGAAATTTTTATCGGACACCGGGGGCTGCATTTGCTTTGCGGCGACCCAATATCAGTCAGTAGCGGCTAAACTTTAATCAATGACGGCGGTTTAGGCCGGTGCAGCCGGGTGGTGCAAACGACGGAAAACGCCGCTAATTGCCGATAAACGCATTTTTGAGACAGACAAAATGTTGAAATAGGTATTTTCTATGAATGTTTACATCGACAATAAAATCCGGCGGTGTAAAGGGGATGAGCCAGCGGCTGGGCGGTGAGGTGATTCAGGATATACAGTAAATTCATAAGGATAAAATGAGTGCGTCGCCACCGGACTGCGCCAGGCACCCCGACTGTCCCCTGTGCTTGCCGCCTGCGGCAGCAAAAAAACGGGCTTTTGGCGGATACCCCCGCAAAACAAACGGTTGAAGTGATAATTGTTATCACTAACATATAAGCAACCCAGATTGGCTGTGGTAAAACACGAGTGTGAGGTAGGCCCTATGCAAACGGAAAATGTCGGCACCTTTTCTCTGGACGAAAATGTCTGGCAAGGCATTTTGCTCAGCGACAACGCCGTACAACAAATAACTAAATTGATGCAGCAGGATCCGCAAGTGAAGGGGCTGCAACTCGGGGTGAAGCAATCAGGCTGCGCCGGGTTTGCCTATGTGCTGGATCTCACCCGTGCCCCGGCGGAAGACGACCTGCTGTTTGAGCGCGATGGCGCCAAATTGTATGTGCCGCTAAAAGCCATGCCGTTCATCGATGGCACCACGGTAGATTTTGTCCGTGAAGGGCTGAATCAAATATTCAAATTCAATAACCCTAAAGCTCAGCATGCCTGCGGGTGCGGCGAGAGCTTTGGCGTTTGAGCGATGCAATCAACATGACACGAAGCAATGTAGAAATGCCTAATGAAGTGCAGGCTTGGGTCAGCGAAGGTCGCTACAAAGAAGGCTTTTTCACCCAACTGGATACCGATGAATTGGCTACGGGCATCAACGAAGATGTGGTGCGCGCCATCTCGGCCAAACGCAACGAACCTGAGTGGATGCTGGAATTCCGCCTGGAGGCTTACCGTGCCTGGTTGCAAATGGAAGAGCCGCACTGGTTGAAAGCGAACTATGACCGGTTGAACTACCAGGATTACAGCTATTACTCGGCGCCATCCTGCGGCAGTTGCGACGACGCCTGCGGCTCCCAGCCCGGTGCCGAACAGCAACCCGGCGCGGCAACCGAAAACAGCTACCTGACCAGCGAAGTTGAACTGGCGTTTAACCAGCTCGGCGTACCGGTGCGTGAAGGCAGCGAAGTGGCGGTAGACGCGATCTTCGACTCGGTATCGGTCTCCACCACCTACCGCGAAAAACTGGCGGAAAGCGGGGTGATCTTCTGCTCGTTCGGTGAGGCGATTCAGGAATACCCGGATCTGGTGCGCAAGTACCTGGGCCGCGTAGTGCCGTCCAATGATAACTTCTTTGCCGCGCTGAACGCCGCAGTGGCCTCCGACGGCACTTTTGTCTATGTGCCGAAAGGCGTGCGCTGCCCGATGGAACTCTCGACCTATTTCCGCATTAACGCCGCCAAGACCGGCCAGTTCGAACGCACCATTCTGATCGCCGATGAAGGCAGCTACGTCAGTTACATCGAAGGTTGCTCAGCCCCGGTACGTGACAGCTATCAGCTGCATGCGGCGGTAGTGGAAGTGATCCTGCACAAAGACGCCGAAGTGAAATACTCAACGGTGCAAAACTGGTTCTCCGGCGGTGACAGCAAGGGCGGCATTCTCAACTTCGTGACCAAGCGCGCGTTGTGCGAAGGCGCAGGATCGAAAATGTCCTGGACCCAGTCGGAAACCGGTTCGGCGATCACCTGGAAATACCCGAGCGTAATCCTGCAGGGCGATAACTCGATCGGTGAATTTTTCTCGGTGGCGCTGACCAGCGGCCATCAGCAGGCGGATACCGGCACCAAGATGATCCACATCGGCAAGAACACCCGATCGACCATCATTGCCAAAGGCATCTCCGCTGGGCACAGCGAGAACACTTACCGCGGCCTGGTGAAGATCCTGCCGGGGGCGGAAAACGCGCGTAACTTTACGCAATGCGACTCGATGCTGATTGGGCCGGACAGCGGTGCCCATACCTTCCCGTACGTGGAGGCCCGCAATAACAGCGCACAGCTGGAACACGAAGCGACCACGTCGAAAATCGGCGATGACCAACTGTTCTACTGCTTGCAGCGCGGCATCAGCGAAGACAATGCCATTTCTATGATCGTCAACGGATTCTGTAAGGACGTGTTCTCTGAACTGCCGCTGGAATTCGCCGTCGAGGCGCAAAAGTTGTTGGCCATCAGCCTGGAACACAGCGTGGGCTAAACGCCGGATTTACAGCGCAGCAGCGCTACCTAAGGACACCGCATGTTAAGTATCAAGAATTTGAAAGTCAGCGCCGAAGGCAATGAGATCCTCAAGGGATTGAACCTGGAGATCAAACCGGGTGAAGTGCATGCCATCATGGGGCCGAACGGCTCGGGCAAGAGTACGCTCTCCGCCACCCTGGCGGGACGTGAAGAGTATGAAGTGACCGAGGGCGAGGTTACCTTCAAGGGCAAAGATCTGCTTGAGTTGGCCCCGGAAGATCGCGCCGGCGAAGGCGTATTCCTGGCGTTCCAGTATCCGGTGGAGATCCCCGGCGTCAGCAACCACTTCTTCCTGCAGACGTCGGTGAATGCGGTGCGTAAATACCGCCAGCAAGAACCGCTCGACCGCTTCGACTTCGCTGATTTCATCGAAGAAAAGATTGAGCTGCTGAATATGCCTCCGGATCTGCTGACCCGTTCGGTCAACGTCGGCTTCTCCGGTGGCGAGAAAAAGCGTAATGACATTCTGCAGATGGCGGCGCTGGAGCCGGATCTGTGCATCCTGGATGAAACCGACTCCGGCCTGGATATTGACGCGCTGAAGATCGTCGCCAACGGCGTTAATTCGCTGCGGGACGGCAAACGCGCCTTCATTATCGTCACGCACTACCAGCGTATTCTGGACTACATCAAACCGGATTATGTTCATGTTCTTTCCCAAGGGCGCATCGTGAAGTCCGGCGATTTCTCCTTGGTGAAACAGTTGGAGGAGCAGGGCTATGGCTGGCTTACCGACCAACAATAACTCGCGTGCGTTGCAACAGCTTTACAGCCTGTTCGAGGCCCGTGGCGGCGAACACTCCGCCCATGCTCTGGCGCATTGGCAGCAGGCTTTGCGCCTGGGCTGGCCGACGCGCAAACACGAAAACTGGAAATATACCCCGCTGGAGGGCTTGCTGGAGCAACAGTTCCTTGAGCCGCAGGCCGAGCCGATCGCTGCCGCACAACGCGATGCGCTGGCGCTGAATCTCGATGCTTATCGGCTGGTGTTTGTCGACGGGCGTTTCAACGCTGCGCTGAGCGACAGCGATCTGGGCGAATACCAGTTTGACGTCACTCCCTACGGCACGCCGCAGGCATTGCCTGAGCCGATCCAGCCTGAAATTTTTCTGCACCTGACCGAAAGTCTGGCGCAGGAAACCAGCATGATTCGCGTGGCGGCCGGCAAGATCGCTGCGCGGCCGTTGTACCTGCTGCACATCAGCAGTGGACGCGGCGCTGAGGGCGAAGTGAATACTGTGCATCATCGCCATCACCTCGACATTGGTCGCAATGCCCGGGCTGAGGTGATCGAGCATTATGTCAGCCTGAACGAGGCCGCGCATTTCACCGGTACCCGGCTGACGGCCAGCGTCGGGGACAACGCGGAACTGCGTCACTGCAAGCTGGCGTTTGAAAGCCAGACGAGCTACCACTTTGCGCATAACGACTTGGTGATTGGCCGTGACGCGCGGGTGAAAAGCGACAGCTTCCTGCTGGGGGCCGGTCTTACGCGGCATAACACCAGCGCACAGTTGAACGGCGAAGGCTCCAACCTGGCGATCAACAGCCTGGTACTGCCGGTGGGCAAGGATGTGTGCGATACCCGTACCTATCTGGAGCACAACAAAGGTTACTGTGAGAGTCGTCAACTGCATAAAACGGTGGTCAGCGATCGCGCCAAGGCGGTATTCAACGGCATGATCAAAGTCGCCAAGCATGCGATCAAGACCGACGGCCAGATGACCAACCACAACCTGCTGTTGGGTAAGGTGGCGGAGGTGGACACCAAGCCGCAGTTGGAAATCTACGCCGATGACGTGAAATGCAGCCACGGTGCCACCGTCGGGCGTATTGATGAAGAGCAACTGTTCTATCTGCAATCGCGCGGTATTGATAAACACGCAGCGCAGCAGATGATCATCTTTGCCTTTGCCGCTGAACTGACCGAGGGCATCGGCAACGATGTTATCCGCGAATGGGTGCTGACGCGCATAGCGCAACGCCTGCCGGGGGAGGCAGCATGAGTTTTCCGATTGAACGGGTGCGCAGCGAATTCCCCCTTTTGGCGCGTGAAGTCAATGGCCGGCCGCTGGCTTACCTTGACAGTGCCGCCAGTGCGCAGAAGCCGCAAGCGGTGATTGATCGCGAGCTGGATTTTTATCGCCATGGCTACGCTGCGGTACACCGTGGCATTCACACGCTGAGCGCAGAAGCGACGCAGGACATGGAGGCGGTGCGTGAGAAAGTGGCGGCGTTTATCAACGCAGCCTCGGCGGAAGAGATTGTTTTCGTCAAGGGCACCACCGAGGGCATTAACCTGGTGGCCAACAGCTTTGGCCGCCATTTCCTGCAGCCGGGTGACAGCATTATCATCACCGAGATGGAACATCACGCCAATATTGTTCCCTGGCAGATGCTGGCGCAGGAGCGCGGGCTTCATCTGCGGGTATGGCCGCTGCAACAGGACGGCACTCTGGATCTGGCACAGTTGCCGGGTTTGATCGACTCGTCCACCAAATTGCTGGCGATGACCCAGGTCTCCAACGTGCTCGGCACGGTGAACCCGGTGCGTGAAATCATCGCGCAGGCGAAGGCTGCAGGCCTGAAGGTGCTGATAGACGGTGCACAGGCCGTTATGCATCAGCGCGTGGATGTGCAGGCGCTGGATTGCGATTTTTATGTGTTTTCCGGCCACAAGCTGTATGGCCCTTCCGGTATCGGCATTCTTTATGGCCGCCAGGCGCTGCTGCAGCAAATGCCACCGTGGGAAGGCGGGGGAGCGATGATAAAGCAGGTCAGCCTGACTAACGGCACCACCTATGCCGAGCCGCCGTGGCGCTTTGAGGCCGGTTCGCCAAACGCGGCGGGCATGATGGGGCTGGGCGCGGCGATTGATTACGTTAACGCGCTGGGGTTGGAGGCGATACACGACTACGAACAGTCGCTGATGCACTATGCGCTCGAAGCGCTGAAACAGGTGCCGACGCTTAAAATCTATGGCCCGGCAGAGCGCGCTGGGGTCATTGCCTTTAACCTGGGTGAGCATCACGCTTACGACGTCGGCAGTTTCCTGGATCAATACGGTATCGCCATTCGTACCGGTCACCATTGCGCGATGCCGTTGATGGCGTTCTATAATGTGCCGAGCATGTGTCGCGCGTCGCTGGCGTTATACAACACCCGCGACGAAGTAGACCGGTTGGTAGCCGGGTTGCAGCGTATCCAAAAACTCTTGGGGTAGGTCGATGGGCGCCGTTTGTGGCGCTCTCTGGCGAAACAATGCCTGCAAACAGTGACGTGGGGCCGGCATGCGGCCCCTGAATGATTGAAAGGAACCTCATGGCGAACTTGCCGGATAAAGAGAAGTTGGTGCGTAATTTTTCCCGTTGTCTTAATTGGGAAGATAAGTACCTGTATGTGATTGAACTGGGCGCGAAGCTGCCGGTACTTGCCGAGGACGAACGTCAGGCGAGCAATCTGATTTCCGGCTGCCAGAGCCAGGTGTGGATTGTGATGCAGACTGACGAACAAGGGCGCGTCGAATTTCACGGCGACAGCGATGCGGCCATCGTCAAAGGGCTGCTGGCGGTAGTGTTTATTCTGTATCACCAAATGACGCCACAGCAGATTACCGAGCTTGATGTGCGACCCTTTTTCGCCGAACTGGCGTTGAGCCAGCATCTGACGCCATCGCGTTCCCAGGGGCTGGAGGCGATGATCCGCGCTATTCGCATTAAGGCCACCCAGTTGCTGTGAGTCTGCTTTGATATCCAGAAAGGCTTATTGATGCGTTGAATATATTTCTTGTGTCAGTGAGTCTTTACAAATCCCTTCCGATCCCCCCCTCTTTGCAACAAATCAGTGACATTTCAGCAGCTTGCTGATTGACGTTACATTGACAAAGCTGTCGCGCAATTACGTTATAACATGTTGATTTTTAGAGGACTTATTGCCTTTAACGCCAGCGTTGCTAGTATTAATCAGGTATTGTCTGATTTACCTGCCGTCAGGTGCCCGCTAGCCTTGTGGCCGAACCGTAATAAGCATATAGGGATGATAATGAAACGTGCGTTGAGTTTAATGGGCATGCTATTTGCCACCGTACTGACAGGCACCCAAGCCGCCAGCGCGACCGAGTATCCGTTGCCGCCGCCGGACAGCCGCCTGATTGGCGAGAACACCACTTACACCGTACCTAACGATGGCCGTCCGTTAGAGGCCATTGCCGCCGACTATCAAATTGGTTTGTTGGGCATGTTGGAGGCCAATCCGGGTACGGATCCGTTCTTGCCCAAGCCGGGTTCGGTATTAACCATCCCGACCCAAATGCTGCTGCCGGACACCAAGCGTGAGGGGATAGTGGTCAATCTGGCCGAACTGCGCCTGTACTACTACCCGAAAGGCGAGAATAAAGTGATTGTTTATCCTATCGGTATTGGCCAGACCGGCATGCATACGCCGCTGCAGGTGACCTCAGTCAGCCAGAAGATCCCGAACCCGACCTGGACACCAACGGCCAACATCCGTAAGCGCTATCAGGCGAAAGGCGTGACGCTGCCGGCGGTCATACCGGCCGGCCCTGAAAACCCAATGGGGCTGTTTGCCATGCGTCTGGCTATGGGGCACGGTGAGTATCTGATCCACGGTACCAATGCCAATTTCGGTATTGGCATGCGCGTCAGCTCCGGCTGTATTCGCCTGCGTCCGAAGGATATCGAAGCGCTGTTTAACATGGTGCCGCGCGGCACCCGCGTACAGGTGATTAACGATCCGGTGAAAATTTCCGTAGAGCCGGACGGCAAGCGTTACGTCGAAGTCCATCAGCCGCTGTCGAGAATCGAAAGCGACGATCCGCAGACCATGCCGATTACGCTGTCCAAAACCGAAAAAACCTTTGTCGAGGATTCGCAGACCGATCGTGCGGTGTTCGACAGTGCGGTTGTACGCCGTTCTGGCATGCCGGTACTGGTTAATCTGGGGCGGAGTACGTCTAAGGTGACTTTAACGCCTGTAGCCCCGCAGGGAGCGAATAAGGGCCTGTTCAAGGGGGCACCTATCAGCTCGGTGAATTAAATACGGGTCATAACTGACGATTCTGAGGGGGTTCAGCGTGCTGAACCCTTTTTTTCGCCTGTGGCGAGAGGAAAGGGGGAGCGCAAACCAAAAAAAACGGCGCACAATGTGCGCCGTTTTCAATAACCGAAGCTATCTTACTTTTTGTAAGCGTGAGCTTGGTTGTCCAGGCGCTGGTTAGCACGTGCTGCGTCGTCTTTAGCTGCTTGAACGTCAGAACGGATTGCGTTCACGTCGTTGCTCAGCTGGTCAACTTTAGCGTTCAGAGTCTGAACGTCAGAAGACAGTTGATCGATTTTAGCATTGCTAGAGCAGCCTGCCAGCAGAGTGGAACCCAGGATTACCGCGCCCAGTACCAGTTTAGTACGATTCATTATAACACCCTCTAGATTGAGTTAATCTCCATGTAGCGTTACAAGTATTACACAAACTTTTTTCGAAAGAGAATAATTTTTTTGTATTGGAGTGCTTTATTTTGATCGTTCGCTCAAACTTGCATCTTCTTTTGATGAATAGTTAAAAAATCTAGGGAAAACAGCTGGATTCCATGGGACAACTCCGATTTGTAATTAGCCAAATAATGAGCAATCGGCGGTTGCGTTTTTGGGAAAACAGTTTACTACTGCTAAAAAAAACGCCGCTAAGCGGCGTTTTGGTCAAGACAATTATGTCACGTTTTATATTACAGCACGTGAACCGAGGCAGTATTGGTGGTGCCGCTCGGTACCAGAGCGCCAGAAACCATCACCACAACGTCGCCTTTTTGCGCCAGGCCGCTGGCCAGCGCAGCTTCTTTGCCAATGCGATAGAAGTCGTCGGTAGAGGCGATTTCTTTGACCATTTGCGGCGTAACGCCTTTGGTCAGGATCAATTGGCGAGCGGTGACTTCGTTGGTGGTCAGCGCCAGGATCACGGCGTTAGGGAAGTATTTACGCACGGATTTGGCTGATTTACCGCCGCTGGTGGCAACCACAATCAATGGCGCATCCAGTTTTTCTGCGGTTTCAACGGCACCACGGCAGACGGCTTCGGTGATGCGCAGTTTGCGGTTGTCGTTCAGGCTGTCAATACGGCTTGGCATCACGCGATCGGTGCGCTCGCAGATGGTGGCCATAATGGTCACGGCTTCCAGCGGGTATTTGCCCTTGGCGCTCTCGCCTGACAGCATAACGGCGTCGGTGCCGTCCAGAATGGCGTTCGCCACGTCGCCGGCTTCAGCACGGGTAGGGCGCGGGTTCTTGATCATCGAATCCAGCATTTGGGTGGCGGTGATCACCACTTTACGTGCGCGATTACATTTTTCGATCATCATCTTCTGAGCGAAGATCACTTCTTCGACCGGGATCTCTACGCCCAGATCGCCACGAGCGACCATGATGCCGTCAGAGGCTTCGAGGATCTCGTCGAAATTGTTCAGGCCTTCCTGGTTTTCAATTTTGGAGATGATCTGAATCTGCTCGCCGCCGTGGGCTTTCAGATGTTCGCGGATTTCCAGCACGTCGGAGCGTTTGCGGATAAAGGACGCGGCAACGAAGTCGACACCTTGTTCACAGCCAAAAATCAGGTCGCGTTTGTCTTTTTCCGCCAATGCAGGCAGTTGGATGGAAACGCCCGGCAGGTTAACGCCTTTGTTTTCGCCCAGATCGCCGCTGTTCAGTACATTACAGATCACTTCGTTTTCGGTCACGTTAGTGACTTCCATGCCGATCAGGCCATCGTCAACCAGCACGGTATTGCCGATTTTCAGATCGGCGGAGAAACCGGCGTAGGTGACCGCAACGCGTTCGTTATTGCCGATAATGCTTTGATCGGTGGTGAAAGTGAAGGTCTGGCCGGCAACCAGCGCCGCGTCTTTACCGCCTTCCAGCTTCATGGTGCGGATTTCCGGGCCTTTGGTATCCAGCAGGATACCGGCGTTTTTACCGGTTTTCGCGATCACGGCGCGCATGTTCTTGATGCGGTTGCCATGTTCTTCATAATCGCCGTGGGAGAAGTTGAGGCGCATTACGTTCATGCCTGCATTGAGCAGGTTGGTCAGCATTTCTTCCGATTCGGTTTTTGGACCGATGGTACAAACAATTTTGGTCTTTTTCATGACGGAGTTTTCTACAAGTTGTGATGGATAAAAAACGAATAAAACCAGCGGCCAGGCCACCGGTATGGAATTTGAGTCGCGCCTGGTGGTGCAAAACACAGTTAAGGATAGGTGACCAGAGTTGAAATGGGGTGTAAAAATTCAGCCCGCGCCGGGGCGTAGGGATGCTGCGCAACATGATGAGATGAAAATGTGTTGTTATTGCGTTTTCGCAGATCAAGGGCTGAAACCATTCAACTGAAAGACGTTGCGCATTATAAAGGCTAAGCGACGGGAAACAAAATAAAAAACCGGTGTTCGGCGGCGGATCTGTCAAATCAGCAGCAAATGTGGCGCAAATGCAAATCACCAGCAGGTGTTTGTTGCGCAAATAACCTTACTGTGAACGCCACAATGAAGGCAATCAATCTGCCGTGGTGATTTCCAGCAGGGTTCCGGCAGTCAGGCAGAAGCATCCGCTGGCGATATTGGCGGGAATGGCGATAGTTTCCCCGGCCACCACCACCTGAGTATCACTGCCAACGGTGAACTCAAACTCACCGGAAACGACCCGTGTTTGCAATGAGTATGCTCGTTTTTGCAGTTGCCCGAAGGTGCCAGCCCCGAATTTGACTTCTGTAGCACGGGCGCCATCGCTCATTACGCCTTGTCGGCGGATGAGGCCGTTGTCGAGTGTTTCAAACGGAGTTTCTGCGGTAAATGTCAGCATTAAACCTGTCCTGTAAAAGGTGTTCGCCATGATGATATTCGGATTCGGCTAGCGGTTACAGAAGTAACGTTCGGGAATCGCATGGGCAGATTAGAGTAATGAAGGTATCGAATAGAAAGGGCAAACCTGAGGAAATAACGATTTGGTGCGTCCGAGTGGACTCGAACCACCGACCCCCACCATGTCAAGGTGGTGCTCTAACCAACTGAGCTACGGACGCACTGCACTGCTTTAGTAATTTGGTGCGTCCGAGTGGACTCGAACCACCGACCCCCACCATGTCAAGGTGGTGCTCTAACCAACTGAGCTACGGACGCACTGTACTGCTTTAGGAATTTGGTGCGTCCGAGTGGACTCGAACCACCGACCCCCACCATGTCAAGGTGGTGCTCTAACCAACTGAGCTACGGACGCATCTTTTCCTGTCTGTCATGGCTGACAGCGGGGACGAATATTAACGAGCTACCTGCGTGCTGGCAAGGAGAAAAACGTAATTTTATCCGGTATTTCACACGATTGCTGAGCTTATGTGCAGTGCGGCTGTTTTTTCCGCAAACACGGGCGAAGAAGCCACCGGCGGCTGAACAAACCGGCCGGTGGCGAAACTTAGCGGGCAGAACGCTGCAAGATCAACGCAGCGGGCTGTTTTTGCAGCCAGCGCATGCGCGCGGCCATCATGATGGCCGCAAAGGTCAGGCCGATGATAAAACCAATCCAGAAGCCGCTTGGCCCCATCGCCGGCACCAGGACATCGGTTAGCGCCAGTACGTAGCCGCTCGGCAGGCCCAGCACCCAATAAGCGATAAAGGTGATGAAGAAGATTGACCGGGTATCTTTATAACCGCGCAGAATACCGCTGCCGATCACCTGAATCGAATCGGAAATCTGATAAATGGCCGCCAGCAACATCAGGTGCGACGCCATGGCCACTACCGCCGGGCTGTCGTTATATAACAGAGCGATTTGTTCGCGGAAAGTGGCGGTAAACAGTGCGGTGCAACAGGCCATCAGGATGCCGACGCCGATAGCCGCATAGGCGGCAACCCGCGCGCCCTCGACCGAACCTTCACCGAGCCGATAACCGACGCGAATGGTGGCGCTGACGCCGAGCGACAGTGGCAACACGAACATCAACGCGCTGAAGTTCAGCGCAATCTGATGCCCGGCCACGGAAACGATACCGAGCGGCGAGACCAGCAGGGCGACGATGGCGAACAGCGTCACCTCAAAAAACAGCGCCAACGCCACCGGCAGACCGATGCCGATGAGGCGTTTCATCGCCGGCCAATCCGGGCTGCGGTTGCTGCCTTCATGCGGCAGGATGTCACGCTGCGACGGTGCGCGTTTTACATACCAGCGCATAGCCAGGAACATGAACCAGTAGACGCTGCCGGTCGCCACGCCGCAACCGACGCCGCCCAGCTCCGGCATACCGAACTTGCCGTAGATGAAAATATAGTTAATCGGGATATTGACCAGCAGCCCGAGAAAGCCAATCACCATGCCGGGTTTGGTTTTCGATAGGCCTTCACACTGGCCACGCAGCACCTGGAAGAACAGATAGCCCGGCGCGCCCCACATGATGGCATGCAGGTAGCCAACGGCTTTATCCGCCAGTTGCGGATCGATATTGTGCATCATGTCGATCACGAACTTGCTGTTATACAGCACGAAAATGATCAGGACAGAGACCGCAAAAGCCAACCAAAACCCCTGGCGTACCTGATGAGCGATGCGGTCGCGGCGGCCGGCACCGTTAAGCTGTGCGATCACCGGGGTTAGCGCCAGCAGCAGGCCGTGGCCGAACAGAATGGCCGGCAACCAGATAGAGGTGCCGACGGCGACGGCGGCCATATCCGTGGCGCTATAAGCGCCGGCCATAATGGTATCGACCACGCCCATTGCGGTTTGCGATATTTGCGCGATGATTACCGGAATTGCGAGGGCCAATAAACTACGCGCTTCAATGAAGTACTTCTGCACGCATACACCTTTTCTATTTATTTATGATTGAGAGGAGGGTCGTCGCGAAAGGACAACAATTAAAAATAGCGGAATTTTGTCAAAAAGATTGTACGCGCTCGGCGTCGTTAAGCAAAGGTTGTGACGAAATAGTTATTAAATGCGCAGGCGCGGATTTTTTGTCTCCCCGGGTTTGGTTTTCCACGCCAACTGGGGCAAACTGCCCCAAGCGCTTTAAACATTTTCAGAAAGAAGAGGCTCACATGTTCACCGGTATCGTACAAGGCACCGCGCCGCTGGTCGCCATTGATGAAAAATCCAACTTCCGTACCCACGTCATAGAGATGCCTGCGGAACTGCTGCCTGGGCTGGAGCTCGGCGCGTCGGTGTCCCATAACGGCTGCTGCCTGACCGTCACCGCGGTGGAAGGCAACCGCGTCAGTTTTGATCTGATCAAAGAAACGTTGCGCCTGACCAATCTTGGCGAGCTGGCTTTGGGGGACGTGGTCAATATCGAAAGGGCCGCCAAATTCAACGATGAAATTGGCGGCCACCTGATGTCCGGCCATATTATCTGCACGGCGGAAGTCGCCAAGATTTATACCTCCGAAAATAATCGTCAGGTATGGCTGCGCATGCCGGATGCGGAACTGATGAAATACGTTCTGCATAAAGGTTTTATTGGCATTGACGGTATTAGCCTGACGATCGGAGAGGTGGTGAATAACCGTTTCTGCGTGCACCTGATCCCGGAAACGCTTGACCGCACCACGCTGGGTAAAAAACGCCTGGGCGACAAGGTGAATATTGAGATTGATCCACAAACGCAGGCGGTGGTAGACACCGTTGAGCGGGTGTTGGCGAGCCGCGAAGCGGCAATGGCGACGGCGAGCGCGCTGACGCAGAAGATCTGACGGACAATAACCACAGAGGAGCAACCGCGTGAAGTTTTATGGGAAAACGTTGATGTTAACGGCGCTGCTGGCGCTGAGTGCCTGTAGCAGTTCACCTGAGCAGGGCGCGGCCAATCAGGCCGTTGATGCAGAAAGTGACACCTGCGGTGCCGCGCAATACCAGAGTTACGTCGGTAAACCGATGTCGGCGCTGGAAGGCGTTCAGATTGAATCTCAGGTACGCGCTATTCCGTACAATTCGGCCGTGACTATGGACTTTAACCTGCGTCGTCTGAATTTCCTGGGCGACAGCGATGATAAAATCATTCGGGTTTATTGCGGCTGATCAGCCATTGGTTAGCGAATAATATAAAACGCCCCCGGTAAAAACCGGGGGCGTTTCGTTATGGCATGGCATTAATCAGCGCGGGACGCGGATACCGCCTTCAATGCCTTTCGGGCTGAATACCACCTGCCACAATTGAATATCGCGCGCACGAAACGCACCTGCACAGGCGTTCAGATAATAGCTGAACATACGTTCGAAACGCTCGGAATAACGCTGGGCCAGTTGCGGCCATGCCTGTCTGAAACGCTCGTACCAGACCATCAGCGTGCGATCATAATCGGCACCAATATTATGCCAATCTTCCATCACGAAACGTCCCTCGCTGGCTTTGGCTATCTGTGTGACTGAAGGCAGGCAGCCATTCGGGAAGATATATTTGTTGATCCACGGGTCAACATTCATATCTGTCCGGTTCGAGCCAATGGTGTGCAGCAGGAAAAGGCCATCCGGTTTTAAATTACGCGCCACCACCTTGAAGTAGGTGCGATAATTTTTAGGGCCAACGTGCTCAAACATGCCGACGGAGGCAATGCGATCAAACTGCTGGTGCAGATCGCGGTAGTCCTTCAGCAGAATTTCAACGTCCAGCCCGGCGCAGCGTTCCTGCGCCAGCTTTTGCTGTTCGGCGGAAATGGTGACGCCAACGACGGAAACGCCATAGTTTTTCGCCGCAAAGGCGGAAAGGCCGCCCCAACCGCAGCCGATATCCAGTAATTTCATGCCCGGCTGCAGCTGCAGTTTCTCGCAAATCATTCGCAGCTTGGCTTCCTGCGCTTGTTCCAGCGTGGCTGCTTCTTTCCAATAGGCGCAGGAATATTGCATATAGGGATCGAGCATCAGCGTAAACAGATCGTTTCCCAGATCGTAATGCTCTTTACCGACAATCCAGGCACGTTTCTTCGATTGCAAATTGATTAATCGCGCGGCGGCAATACGCAGGATATCTTTCACGTGGTGGGGGAGTTTCTTTTCCAGGCCAGCGCCGACTACGTGTTGAAAGAATATATCCAGCCGTTCACATTCCCACCAGCCATCCATATAGCTTTCGCCCAGGCCGAGAGAACCTTCCTGCAGCACGCGTTTAAAAAAATCAGGATTTTTAATCTGAATATCGAAAGGACGTGAGCCGTTTATTTCTATACCGGCCATACTGAGCATTTCATGAGCGATACGGTACCATGGGTTGTCCTGAATGCTCACATCTTCTATACACGATGAACTCATAGCTTCTCCATCACCTTCTTCTGACTTATGACCCGCCAGAAAATAGCTTAGACAGTTTCTGCGGGCGCATACGTATACCTACGGTGAAAAGTCACCGTGGCGTCTGATATCCGACTATGAACAGAGGAAAATTTTAAGAAGGCTCCAGCGCAATAGGCGCGGATAAACTAATCCTTAAAAAAGTGTGACGCCATACGCGTACACAATAGCTACTTGTGATAATAAGACTATAAAAGTGTTATCTTTAAAGGTCGTTTTGAGTATAGGCTTGCCGAGGCGCTTACTCAACCGTAAATCGCACTCGGCAAAAATATTCTTTAAGTGATTATTAATGCAGATAATTATGACGCAGAGTTAGCATGTTCCTGTCGCACTGCCTGCGAATCATCGATCACTTTTCCCCGTTGCCACATATAGCCCAACGCGGCTAATACCACCGTTGAAACCATCACCGTTACCGTCGCCAACAGCGGTTGGGCTATAAAGGCCGAAACCAATAGGCTCGCTACAAAGCACAGGCCCAATTGCAGGGTATTTTGCAGCGCTGCGGCTTTACCGGTGCCTTCCGGGAACGGCATCAACGCATTCGCCACTACGATCGGGTAGCAGGCTCCGTTGACCAGCGCCATCAGGCAGAATGGAATCAGCAAGGTGGTGAGCGTGGGTTCGGTCAATGTCGCCACCAGATATAACGCCACCATACTAATGCCATAACCTACCAGCAGCCATGGCAGCAGGGTGTTGCCATTCATGCGGTTTAATGCCGTACGGCAACCGTAACCGCCCAATAAGAAAGCCAGCGTCTGCGGCACATAGCTCAGGCCTATATCATTGGGGCTGTAGCCCATATCGCCAAGAATAAACGGCGAACCGGTGAGCCAGGCAAAAAAGCCGGCAGAGCAGGCGGCAAAAATGGTGACGTTACCGCTGAATACCGGTGACTTCAGCAGTTGGAAGAAACTCAGGGTGTTTTTCTGAGTGGCCAATGGCGCGCTTTTGGCGCTTTCCTTCAGTAACAGCGTCGGCAGCAGCAAAATAACGGTGATACCCAGCAGCACGGCGAAAATGGCCCGCCACCCCATGTGGTTCAACAGCCAGGCGCCGACCAGTGGCGCCAGCGCAGGCGAAAGTGCCACCAGCGGCATAATGGTGGCGAATACGCGGTTGGCCTTGCCTTCACGGTAGCGGTCAATGACCAATGCCTGCCAGGTGACGGCGGCTGAGCACACACCGATCGCCTGGATAAAGCGCAGCGACCACAATTGGACGGCATTTTGCACCCACAGCATGCCAAGGCAGCCCAGGGCAAATAATGCCAGGCCAATCAGCAGCACGGGTTTACGGCCTAAATTATCGGAGAGCGGTCCCCAGAGCAGTTGAGCAAAGGCAAAACCGGCCAGGAAAATGCTCAGGCTGGCGCTGATTGCACCGGCGGAAATTTGCAGGTCTTGCTGCATGACGCCAAAGGCGGGCAGATACATGTCGGTGGCCAGGTAACCCAGCATGCTCAGGCCGGCAAGATAGAACATAAAACCAAAGGAATTTCGCATGGTATTTCTCATTAATCTTTTATTGTCGCAGGTTTTTAGCGCCAGCAAGTGTATCTGGCTGGATCTCTGCTTGTGAAACGGTAATATTTGCGAAGTGCTGTTAAAAAAATTGAAGGCAAAAACCATGTGGTCTGAATATTCGCTTGATGTAGTGGACGCGGTCGCCCGCACCGGCAGCTTCAGCGCGGCGGCGCAGGAACTGCACCGGGTGCCTTCGGCGGTTAGCTATACTGTGCGGCAACTGGAACAATGGCTGGCGGTACCGCTATTTGAACGGCGTCATCGCGATGTAGAACTGACGCCGGCCGGCACGCTGTTTATTCAGGAAGCGCGCGGTGTCATCAAAAAAATGCTCGACACTCGCAGACAGTGCCAGCAGGTGGCCAATGGTTGGCGTGGTCAATTAAAAATCGCGGTGGATATCATCGTCAAACCGCAGCGCTGCCGTCAGCTGGTGCTGGATTTTTACCGCCATTTCCCCGATGTCGAGCTGTTGGTCCAACCCGAAGTGTTTAACGGCGTATGGGATGCGCTGGTGGATGGACGCGCCGATATGGCGATCGGCGCTACACGGGCGGTGCCGGTTGGCGGTGGTTTTGCCTTTCGCGACATGGGCGACATGCGTTGGTTGTGTGTCGCCAGCCCACAGCATCCATTAGCGGGGTTGGATGGCCTGCTGAATGATGATCAGCTCCGGCCTTTCCCTTCGCTGTGTCTGGAGGATACGTCACGCAATCTGCCCAAGCGGGTTACCTGGACGCTGGACAATCAACGGCGGCTGGTGGTGCCGGACTGGGCCTCTGCGGTGGATTGTCTGTGTGCTGGGTTGTGCGTCGGCATGATGCCTGCGCATCAGGTGCTGCCGTTGGTGCAGCGTGGCGAGTTGGTGGCGCTGCAACTGCAACAGCCATTTCCCGCCAGCCCATGCTGCCTGACCTGGCAGCAGAATACCCCATCGCCGGCGATGGCCTGGCTGCTTGATTATCTGGGGGACAGCGACACCTTGAATCAGGAATGGTTAAGCGTAGTGACGCCGGAAACCGCCTTGGCTCCCGGCGCTGGCGACTAGCGGCGGTAATCGATGAAGGGACCGTCGGCGACCGAGCGGCGTTCAACCAGTTTCGGATGTACTTCAATGACTTGCGATTCTTCACGCTTGCTGATGATGCGATCCAGCAGCATGGTGAACGCCATCTCGCCCAAACGCTCTTTGGGCTGATGGATGGTCGTCAGTGCCGGCGTGAAATAGCGGGCGTTGCGCACATTATCGTAACCAATAACGGAAATATCCTGCGGTACGCGTAACCCCAGCTCATCAGCGGCGCAAATAGCACCCATTGCCATGATGTCGCCGCCGCAGAATACCGCCGTCGGGCGCTGTTTCTGCGATAATATCTGGTGCATGGCCTTGTAGCCGGATTCCGGTTCGAAGTCACCCTGTACAATCCACTCGTCGCGTACCTCGATATTGGCTTCTTCCATGGCTTTTAAAAAGCCCTGATGGCGGCCGCCGCCGGTATTGCGCGCTAATTGGCCCGGAATGGCGCCAATCTCACGGTGGCCACGCTCGATCAGATAGCGGCCGGCCAGATAACCGCCTTCGAAGGCGTTGTCGATAATGGTATCGGTAAAATCACCGCGCGCTGCGCCCCAGTCCATGACCACCATCGGGATGTTACGGTAATCTTCCAGCATCCCCAGCAATTGATCCGGGTACTCAGAGCACATCACCAGCAGGCCATCGACGCGTTTTTGCGCCAGCATCGCCAGATAAGCGCGTTGCTTGTCCAGGTTATTGTGCGAGTTACACAGGATCAGCGTATAGCCTTTGCTGTAACAGCTGTTTTCCACCGCCTCGATCACTTCGGCGAAATAGGGCGCTTCGCTGGAGGTAGCCAGCAGACCGATAGATTTAGTGTGATTGACTTTCAGGCTGCGCGCCACGGCGCTGGGAGAATAGTGCAGCTCTTTGATCGCGGCCGCAACGGCCGCTTTAGTCTCTTCGGCGACGAAACGAGTCTTATTGATGACGTGCGAAACGGTGGTGGTGGAAACGCCAGCGCGTTTGGCCACATCTTTAATCGTTGCCATGTAAAGAATGACTCCTGAACTCACATGTTGCAGCATGTAAGTGTGATGTTAATCGTTTGCCTGCGTAGATCCTTCTTCCAAATAAGCGAAGCTGAGTTTTTAGTGTGTTGAAGTCGTCAGCGTTTGGTCAGGAGGGCATTTTTGCCGGTACGCAGTTGTGAACTGCGAATTTTGTCCCATATTGAGCCAAAGTGGAAGAGGTAATCAGTATTATAAACCGGGAAATGATAACAAGATTTTATTGTCTAACTGTGGGAAAATAGGTTGACGCATTAATTGTGTGCCTTTTATCCTTGGGATAACCCGTCTGAAAAGGAGTTGTAATGGATACCGATCTGAAAATGTCACTGTTCACCACTGTGTGTGCGCTGGCCGTTATTATTGCTTTTAGCTTCACCGCGGCGTTGAACTGATCCCCGGTTGTCACACAGGCGCAGTCCGCTGTGCCTGTTCGCATTTTCCCGCCGCTAGGTCAGATTTTTCCCCAAGTGCTCCATTCACTCACACCCGGATGTCTTCCATGCGGCTTCGCTAAACTGTGGTCTGAGAACGACGAAAGGGCCTAAGGTCAGAACGCTTGCGGTAGGCGGTGAGGCGTGCGGCTGGGGGAGAGCCAGCCGCGGAGGCGATTATCGAATGGTTTTCGGCGTTACCACACGGCGGGCGCCAATGTAGTGGTTTTGCCAGTAGTCGTTGTCCAACTGGCTGATACGGATTTCCTCACCGGTACGCGGTGACTGAATGAATTTGCCGTTGCCCAGATAGACGCCGACGTGATCGGCCACGCCACGGTTGTTGATGCGGAAGAACACCAGGTCACCGCTTTCCAGCTCGTTTTTCTTGATCGGCGCCGCGTCGCGCAGGTGATACATCTCGTTGGCAGTACGCGGCATCTTGATTTTCACTACGTCTTTATAGGCGTAATAAATCAGACCGCTACAGTCAAAACCGGTTCTTGGTGAGGTGCCGCCCCAGCGATAAGGTTTGCCCATTTGATCCATCAGCTTGGCCATCGCGGTTTGCTTGGCGTGCTGATAGCGTTTTTTGTGCGCCGGGCTGAGTTTCAGCGGCTTTTCGTCGGGAGCCAATTTAGCGGTGGCCATACCGGGTTCCCGGTGGCGGCCATAGCCTTTTTTGTAGCCCTTTTTCGGCGGGGTCACTTTGATCTTGGCTATTTTCTGGGTTTGGTGTTTCGATTTTGCGCTGACGATTTTTTTAGCGGTTTTCTCTGTTTTGGCTTTGGAAACCTTGGCAGTTTTTTGCGGAGCAGTGACTTTCACTTTTTTGCTGGCCTTTGCCGCTTTCTTTTTCTTGCGGTCATCCGGCCGGGCTTCATTAACGTGGCTCTTGCGCTGCTCGGCGGCAATACGCGCCTGTGGCGCAGCGTGCGCCAGATTTAAGAATAGCTGTGTAAACAACAGCACAAAAAGCGTAAGAATTAAACGCATGTCGACGTTACCAACCTTGGCCCCGAAACAGATATCGAAAGAATGACAGTATTCCCCAATTTCGCCATATAAAACAGCGAAGAACTCATAAATGATAATCCATATTGTGAGAAAACGTTAACAGCATTTTTTTTGCCGAAAAATCAATCCGTTGGTGTATAAAAAATCACCTTTGGCCGCTGTTGGAATTATTAAAGGGGGACCAGGAGGCGGAAAAATATATTAGTGAAATGGTCGGATTAAAAATGTTATTCTGAGCGTATGTTTTAACCGGAATGGCCTTTGCCGGTAAGATGCGATTGGCAACGGGGAATACCCTTGCAAAAGATGGCGTTTTCTTGCGACTGTTCCAGCCGCTACAATAGCCAGTGTGATGCATGTTGTAGCCAATGATATGTGGCTTGAGGAAGCAATAAATGACGACGATTGAAAAAATTCAGCAGCAGATCGGTGAGAACCCAATTCTGCTGTACATGAAAGGTTCACCGAAATTGCCAAACTGCGGTTTCTCTGCGCAAGCGGTGCAGGCGCTGTCTGCCTGTGGCGAGCGCTTTGCCTACGTTGATATTCTGCAGAATCCGGACATCCGCTCCGAGTTGCCGAAATACGCCAACTGGCCGACTTTCCCACAGCTGTGGGTAGACGGTGAGCTGGTAGGCGGCTGTGATATCATTATCGAAATGTATCAGCGCGGCGAATTGCAACAGCTGATCAAAGAAACGGCAGAGAAGTACAAAGAGCAAGAAGACCAGCAGCCATAACGGCTCGGGTTTATTGCAAGAAGACATCGGGCGGCACCAGTGCAAACTGGGCCGCCCGATTTATTTGTGGCTTAGTCGGTATCACCGATGGCAAGCGGCCATCCGCCAAGGCGTTTCCAGCGGTTAACCAGCTCACAGAACAGTTGAGCGGTTTGTTCGGTGTCGTACAGGGCCGAATGCGCCTGGGTGCTGTCGAACGGAATATCGGCGGCAATGCAGGCTTTGGCCAGCACGGTTTGCCCCAACACCAGCCCGCTCAGCGCGGCAGTGTCAAAGGTGGCGAACGGGTGGAAAGGGTTGCGCTTCAGACTTGCGCGCTCTGCTGCGGCCATCAGGAAACTGTGATCAAAGTTGGCATTGTGCGCCACGATAATCGCCCGGTTACAGCCACGATCCTTGATGCCTTTACGCACCGCTTTAAAAATGCTGTGCAACGCGTCGTATTCACTGACTGCGCCACGCAGCGGGTTATGTGGATCGATACCGTTGAATGCCAGCGCTTCCGGTTGCAGGTTGGCGCCTTCAAAAGGTTCAACGTGAAAGTGCAGGGTTTCATCCTGCTGCAACCAGCCTTCTTCGTCCATTTTTAACGTAACGGCGGCAATCTCCAGCAGCGCGTCGGTTTTGGCATTAAATCCGGCGGTTTCTATATCTATCACTACGGGATAAAACCCACGAAAACGACCACTCAGGGCGTTAAGATCACTTTTTTCGGCCATCAGTTTCTTATCTTCATCGAATACAGCGCGCATTATGGCAAATTTTACGCCCGGTTGCAGGCGGTTATCGCAGGCATAACAAGAAGGGCGCCGAAAGCGCCCCTTATCGGTCTCAGTGGCCGAGACCCTGACCGGCGTGTTTGTTCTCGATCAGTTCGATCTTATAACCGTCCGGATCTTCGACAAAGGCAATAATCGTGGTGCCGCCCTTGACCGGCCCGGCTTCACGGCTCACTTTGCCGCCGGCATTACGAATGCTGTCGCAGGTGGCGGCTACATCGTCGACGCCCAACGCCAGATGGCCGAACGCGGTGCCCATCTCGTAGCTGTCGGTGCCCCAGTTGTAGGTCAGCTCAATCACCGCGCCTTCGCTTTCATCGGTATAACCGACAAATGCCAACGAGTATTTGTATTCTGGGTTCTCGCTGGTACGCAGCAGGCGCATGCCTAATACCTTGGTATAGAAGTCGATGGAGCGTTGCAGGTCACCGACGCGGATCATGGTATGGAGTAAGCGCATAATTCCTCTGATTGGATGTGCCGTCGTCAACGGCGAATGGATCTTAGCGAAACTCAGTATAGCGTTGCCGTATAAGGGATTTCAATTTATCGACATGGCTAAGGCATGAGAATAAAGGTGACGACGTCACCTATGCATCGACTATGCTGACGATAACCGCACAGTATGCTGTCGTTCGAATCAGGGAAATAAGTACTATGAACCACCTCAAGGGGGAGCGAGGTCTGATAGCAGACCAGGGTTGGATCGCGTCAATTGATAAATTTGGGGCTGGTTAGGTTTTTATCAGTACGAAGTTATCGATCTTGCCAAAGGAGGCCATCAATGGATGAAATGCTGATTCTGGTTGATACCGATGATAATTCCATCGGCTCGCAAACGAAAACGCGGATACATCAGCAGGGGTTGTTGCACCGGGCGTTTTCAATTTTTATCTTCGATAGCCGGGGCCGTTTACTGCTGCAACAGCGAGCTTTCAGTAAATATCATTCGGGTGGGTTATGGACCAACAGTTGCTGTGGTCACCCGCGCTGGGGAGAGGCGACGGCAGCAGCGGCTCAGCGTCGGCTACAGGAGGAGATGGGGTTCAGCAGCGAGTTGCAGCAGGTCTCCAGCTTCATTTATCGGTCAGAGGTGCCGGGCGACTTAATTGAGCACGAGTTCGATCATATTTACGTGGGATTGTTTGATGGTGAACCTCTGGGGGACCCTGCAGAAGCCCATAGCTGGTTGTGGATAGATATTCAGCAATTAACTGATGAGATAAAACGGAGCCCGGATAGATTTACCGTTTGGTTTCGGGAAATAATGAATACTGTCGATGCCAATGAGATCGCGCGCTGGGCGACGTTGGTGACGCATTAATTTCATTTGCGTTGTACGACAAGAGCCGTCTTTACCAGCCCCAACGGCTTTGTCGATAAACAGCAAAAAGCCCGCCGGCATTCGCGCACCGGCGGGCTTTTTATCTTACTTACAGCGTCGGGTAATCGGTATAACCTTCAGCGCCGCCGCCGTAGAAGGTTTCCGCCTGCGGTTCGTTCAGTGGTGCGTTCTGTTTGAAACGCTCGACCAGATCCGGGTTGGCGATATAGCTGCGGCCAAAGGCCACCGCATCGATAAAGCCTTTGTTGATCAGCTCTTCGGCTTTCTCGGCGGTGTAGGCGCCTGCGCCGACGATCACCCCTTTAAAGCGGGCACGCACCGAATCGCGGAAGGCGTTGGAATAAGGTTTGCCGCCAGCCCAGTCCGGTTCGGAAATGTGCAGGAAAGCGATGTTGCGCTTGTTCAACTCTTCGACCAGATACAGCGCCGCTTCTTCCTGATCTTCACCGTTATCCAGGCCATTGAACGGGCCCAACGGCGAAATGCGGATACCGACATGCTCTGAACCCCATTCAGCGATGGTCGCGTCGACCACTTCCAGCGTCAGACGTGTGCGGTTTTCGATGCTGCCGCCGTACTGATCGGTGCGCTGGTTGGAGGCTGGAGACATGAACTGGTGCAGCAGATAACCGTGGGCCGCGTGCAGTTCGATAAAGTCGAAACCGGCCTCACGCGCATTGGCGCTTGCCTGGCGGAAATCGTTAATGATGTCCGGGATCTCTTCGGTTTCCAGCGCACGCGGGGTCGAGGTTGGAACCCGCACCCAGGCACCGGTTTCGTCACGCACGGTGGTACGGGTGTCGGCATTGATCGCAGAAGGGGCTACCGGTGCCTGCTGGCCCGGTTGCAGGCTGTTGTGGGAGATACGGCCCACATGCCACAACTGAACGGCGATATGGCCGTTTTTATCGTGTACGGCCTGGGTGATCTTTTTCCACGCGGCGATCTGCTCTGGGGTATGCAGCCCCGGAGCGCCGGCATAGCCTTTCGCCTGGAAAGAAATCTGGGTGGCTTCGGTGACGATAAGGCCGGCACTGGCGCGCTGGGCATAATATTCGGCCATCAACGGAGTGGGAATATCGCCAGGCTCAATGCTGCGAAGACGCGTCAGCGGGGCCATAAACACACGGTTCGGCAAGGTTGCAGAGCCAACCTTCAGCGGGGAGAACAATTTTTCAATCTTCATAGTGCATCCTATATTAATAGACCGGTCGACTAGTAATGGCTAAATAACTGCCCAACAGGGTAATTTTTCGGTAAAGCTCGGGTGTTGTGTTTACGGCTGCGGCGGGCGCAACAGCAATTCAATACTTTCCAGCGCGCTGGTCAGCGGGGCGACCGAACGGCGGATTTTGGCGCGCAGCGAGGCGCCAAGCCACAGTGAGTACAGCGTTTCTGCGGTGGCCGCCGGGCTCATGGCTATCGACAGCGATCCTTCGCGGATACCGCGCTCGATGGCATCCTGCAGGTGGCCAATTACCCGTGCGGTGCCGATTTCCAACGCGTGGCGCATGGGTTCCGACAGGTCACTCACTTCGGCGGAAAGTTTCACCGCCAAACAGGCGTTATGGCATTCGCTGCGGCAATGGAAGCTGATCGCCTGGGCGTAATAGCTCAGCAACTGGTGGCGAGCGTCGCTATTGTCGTCGCTAAACAGCCGTTGCATTTCAGTATCGTAGTGTTCGAAATAACGCTGCAACATGCCTTCGCCGAAGGCTTCCTTCGAGCGGAAATAGTGATAGAACGAACCTTTCGGCACACCCGCCGTGGTCAGCAGTTCGCTTAGCCCCATACCGGTAAAACCCAGGCGCAGGCTAAGGGACTCGCCGGTAGCGAGCAAATGTTCACGTGTATCTACGGGGCAGTGCGCATGTTTCGCCATAATGAGGATGAGCATAATAGACCGATTGGTCTAGGTCAATAACAATAAAAAAACCGGCGTAAAAACGCCGGCTACGAAGCAGGGGATTTTGCCCGAGCAGGGGGCGGAAGTTAAGCTTTTACGCCCCGCTGCGGCAGTGCTGCAAAATGTCCAATTGCGACTGATACTCGCGGGTTTGCACGTTCAGCATACCGAGCAGGGTATGGAACAGATTATCTTGCGAGATCTCATCCTTTTCGGCCATCTTGTTCAGGCACTGGCGATCAATCTTGAAGTTGCGCTCATAGTCAGCGGACATCCACATCAGGAAAGGAACGTGGGTCTGCTGGCTGGGGGCAAACACATAAGGCGTACCGTGCAGGTACATGCCATTTTCACCCAGGGATTCGCCGTGATCGGAGAGGTAAACCAGCGCGGTATTGAACTTGTCACTGTGCTGTTGCAGCAGCTTGATGGTGTCGTCCAGCATGGCGTCGGTATAAAGCAGTGAGTTGTCATAAGTATTTACCAGCTGCTCATGGGTGCAATCCTGGATCTGATTGCTGTCGCAGGTTGGCGAAAACTTCTGGAACTCCGGCGTGCTGCGGCGGAAATAGGCCGGCCCGTGGCTGCCCATCTGGTGCAACACGATCACGCTATCGTCTTTCAGGCCGCTGATGTAGTCATTCAGCTTATACAGCAGCACGTTATCCATACAGACGTCGCCATCGCAATCCTGCGGCAGTTTCAGCTTGGTCATGTCGACGTGCGGTACGCGATCGCAGGCGCCTTTGCACCCACCGTCATTTTCACGCCAAAGTACGTTGACGCCGGCATGCGCAAGCACGTCGAGCATGCCTTCCTGGTGAGTCGCCAGGGTGGCGTCGTAGTCCTTGCGCGGCATATTGGAGAACATGCAGGGGACAGAGATCGCCGTTTCGGTACCGCAGGAGCTGGCGTTCTTAAAGTACACCACGTTGTCTTGCTTCAGGCGCGGGTTGGTTTCACGTTCGTAGCCACCGAGCGAAAAATTCTCGGCGCGGGCGGTTTCACCTACAACCAGGATCACCAGGGATTTCTTTTGTTGCCCGGCGATCAGCGGCCCTTTACGTGCATCTTCGCCGATTTTCACCAGCGGCAGATTACGGGTGAAATAGCGCTGCTGGGTAAATTTGATGGTGCCGGAAACGAAGTTCGACGGCGTCAGCATTTTCACCACGCTTTTGTTGTTGCGGATCAGCGAGGCGTAATCCTTATAAAACAGCGCGGCGATAATCAGGATCACCACCACGGAAAGCATCACGTTGGCGGCGCGCAGCCCGGCCATATACCACCACGGGCGGGTGATGCGGATCTCGGTAAAACAGACCAACACCGCAGGCAAAATGCCAAGCAGCGCCAGCCACAACCCCATGCGTGGCGTCAACAGAGCGGTCGCCTCTTGCGGGTTGGTTTCGAAGGCGTTTTGCATCATGTTGCCGTCGATCACCACGCCGTAGCTGAACATAAAGTAGTTCGCGGCAGCGCTGCCAAGGAGGAAGAAAATCATCAGTGGTTTGCGCAGGAAAGGCACGGTCAGCAGGCTGAAGATAATGTTCAGTGCGCAGAAAATCACTACCGGCATGGTGGCGGCGAAGATCAGGTTGTGGACGCTATCGAAATTGATATACGACCAGGCCTTATGCAGGAATAACGCGTTCTGGAACAGAGTGAAGAACAAGGCGCTGGCGAGGATAAACCCCAGGCTGTTGCACTGTAAGCGTTGACGTAACCACATTGCCAAATCTGAATCCTGATAGTAAGTAATGCGCTGAAATTTACAGGATGAAACTTAAGAAAACCTTAGAGATTCAGAATGGTGGCGGGTTTGTTTACTTTTGGTTTAGTTTACAGTCGACAGACCGCGAGAATCGCGGTCTGTCGGGGTAATTAATAAGCAGCGGTAAACTGCGCTTTAATAAACTGCGGTTTTTCGATTTCATCGAGAATGGCAACCGACAAGTCTTCCACTGAGATGCTGGCCGGTGCCTGGCCGTTCATCAACAACTGGGTGGTGCCGAGGCGGAACTGACCAGTGCGCTTGCCCGGTTCCAGCAGCGCGGCAGGGGAAAGATAGGTCCAGTCCAACGAAGAGCCGTTACGTAGCTTGTTGCGTAAATCGCGCACCGCCTGTGCGCCCGGACGGATATTTTCCGGGAACTGCGGGGTGTCCACCAGTTCAACGCCCGGGGCCACCTCCAGGCTACCGGCACCGCCGACCACCAGCAGGCGTTTAACGCCGGATTTTTCCACTGCGGTCAGGATCTGTTGTGCGCCGACGGTGGTTTTTTCGTACAGATTCTCTTCTGCCCAACCTGGGTTGTAGGCGCTGATCACCGCATCTTGCCCGGCCAGCTGTTCCGTCAGCCATTCGGTGTCGGCGATGTCGCCCAGCGCTACGGTCAGGTTGACGTCATCCGGCAGATCTTTTTGCTGCCGTGCAATCGCCGTTACTTGCAATCCACGCGCCAGCGCTTCGTCCACCACGCGGCGGCCAACAAAACCGGTTGCTCCAATAATGGCTACTTTCATCTGTTTGCTCCTGTCAGAAATGGGATCGGTATCAGGGGTCAGGTCGGGTTGACCTGAGCGGTGCATATACTCTAGTACTTAACAATAGACCTGATTAGTGCCATATTCATGCTTTCTTGATTAAGTAAAACTTCATAATCGTGGATAAACTGAATCGAATGGCGGTATTCGCCATCGTGGTGGCGGAAGGGTCGCTGGCCGGTGCTGCACGGCGGTTGGGCATGACGCCGTCGGCGGTCAGCCAGCATATGCGTTCGCTGGAAAAAGCGCTCGGCGTGCCGTTGTTGCACCGCTCCACGCGGCGATTGGCACTCACCGAAGCGGGGGCGGCGTTCTATCCTGGCTGCGAGGCGATGTTGTCTCAGGCGCAGCAGGCAGAACAACGGCTGGCGGAATTGCGCGACACCCTGGTGGGTGAACTGCGTATCGCCACCACAGTCGGCATTGGCGGGCGCCCACTGGCGGAGGCGTTGGCGCCGCTGTTGCAGGCGCACCCCAAACTGACGCTGCGCGTACTGGCGGACGATCGGATCGTCGACATGATCGAGCAGCGGATCGATATCGCGCTGCGGGTCAACCGTCAGTTGGTGGATGCCAGCATGATCGCCCACCCGCTGGCCGAGTGGCCGATGGTGCTTTGCGCCGCGCCGCGTTATCTCAGCCAACACGGGGTGCCGGAGACACCGCAGGATTTGGTGGCGCACCGTTGGATCTCCGGCATTCATAGCGGCGCGCATCTGGATTTGCACCATCAGAGCGGGCAGCAGCTTAAATTACGGCTGGCGGAGGGGCAGATCGTCAGCGACAGCATGACCGTCATGCGCGGTTTTACCCGCAGTGGCCTGGGGATCTCGGTGCAGCCGCTGTATGAAATAGAGGATGAATTGCAGCGCGGTGAACTTATCCACCTGCTGCCCGAATGGCGGCCTGTACCGCTGCGGCTGCATGCGCTGACGCTGGAAAGGGCAATGCCGGAGAAAAATCGCCAGGCGCTGCGCTATTTACGCGACTATTTTCGCCACCATACTGAAAAGGCACTTGCCAGCGGCGCTAATGGCGTCTTCAATTAGCAAGAGAACGCAGGAGGACGTGTGCCGCAGCAGCTTGAGTTTTTCGACATCCCCAGCCCGTGTCGCGGTATTTGCCAGGCCGATGAGCGCGGCTTCTGCCGTGGCTGCCTGCGCAGTCGCGAGGAGCGTTTTGGCTGGATGCAAATGAGCGACGCGCAAAAACGCGACGTGCTGCGCCTGTGCCACCAACGCTTCCTGCGCCTGCAACGTGCCAATAAGCAACCTGATGAACCGCAACCGGAACAGCCGTCGCTGTTCTGAACCTTTCCTGATCGGCCGCACGTTAACGCAGCTTTCCGCTTCCCACGCTCTTATCCGCTTGTGTATGCTGGCATTAAACAATGTCATGAGGCTTTAACGATGGTAAACCGTATTCAACTCGCGCCGCAGGGGCCTGAATTTTCCCGCATGATTTGCGGATACTGGCGTTTGATGGAGTGGGGCATGACGCCGCAGCAACTGCTGGCGTTTATCGAACAACATATCGAGCTGGGTGTGACCACCGCTGACCACGCGGACATTTATGGCGGCTATGCCTGCGAGCAGGCGTTCGGTGAGGCAATGCGCCTTAAGCCCTCGCTGCGTCAGTCGATGGAGCTGGTGTCTAAATGCGGCATCGCCACAACGGCCAAGCCTGGCAACCCGATCGGCCATTACAACACGGACCGCGATCATATTGTGCACAGCGCCGAACGTTCGCTGGAGCTTCTGCATACCGACTACCTTGATCTGCTGCTGATTCATCGCCCGGATCCGCTGATGGAGGCCGATGAAGTGGCGGAGGCCTTTGTCGCTCTGCACAAAAGCGGCAAGGTGCGTCATTTTGGCGTTTCCAACTTCACGCCGGCACAGTTTACGTTGCTGCAGTCGCGCCTGCCGTTCTCGCTGGTCACCAATCAGGTTGAAATTTCGCCGATCCATCAGCCGGCCATTTTGGATGGCACCTTGGATCAGTGTCAGCAATTGCGCATCAAGCCGATGGCCTGGTCTTGTCTGGGGGGCGGTCGCTTGTTTAGCGACGCGGAGTTCCAACCGCTGCGTGATGAGTTGCAGGCGGTGGCGCAGGAGATAGGCGCCGACACTATCGAGCAGGTGGTGTACGCCTGGGTAATGCGTCTGCCGTCTGCGCCTCTGCCGATCATCGGTTCCGGCAAGATTGAGCGCGTGCGTTCGGCGCTGAAGGCGCAAGATCTATCGATGAACCGCCAACAGTGGTTCCGCATCCGCAAGGCGGCACTGGGTTACGATGTGCCTTAAGCGTTAGACGAATTAGCCATCAGAAAAAGCCGGGCGCCACAGGTGCCCGGCTTTTGTATTTTACGCCAGCACCACCTGGCTATCGTTGAGATGTTCGAGGTTCACGCCGATCAGCGTCACTTTGTTTTCGCCGAAGGCCAATGTCAGCCCGTCGTCCTGTTGTGAAACATAGTCGTGGAAATTGCCGCTGACGCCCTGGGTGCCGAGGAAAACCAGTTGGTCGCTGGAGCCAAAGTGGTACACCTTGTCCTTGCCAAAATCGCCGCTGAACAGGAAGGTATTGTTGCTGCCGGCGCTCTGCAGGGTATCGTTGCCGTTACCGCCGACAAAGGTCAGGTTACCGCTGCTGTGACCAAACAGCTGGTCATCGCCACTTTTGCCAAACAACCAGTTGTCGCTGGCCCTGGCGTGCAGAATATCGGCGCCGTCACTGCCATTGGATGACGCGGCGTAGGCTTTCAGACTGGAGCTTGATTTCAGCCCGGCATCGGTCACCTGATGGTCTACGTCTTTGGTAAAGATCAACAGCGTGGTTTCTTTACTGCGCAAAGTGCTGATATCGCTCGCCTGGGTAATTCCGCCGTTGGCATCCCGCAGATAAAGCGTATTGCCGTCGTAAGCTACCTCGTTTTTCTTCAATGCCTGTTGCAGGTCCAGCGTGTTATTTCCCTCACCGCCGACAATAATATTAAACCCACCGCCGTCGCGGAAAGTATCGTTACCGGCGCGACCCTCGAGGTAATCGTTACCTGCGTCGCCTTTGATCAAGTCATTGCCCTCGCTGCCAATAATAAAGGTCGGGCCGCTGTGTTTCTCGGCGTTGCGGTTCAAATCCTCCACCCAGGTATTGCCGCGCGTCACCTCGGAGAGGTTGGACACAATCACCGTCGAGTCTTTATTGGTCAGAGAGTAAAATTCTGAATTCAGTACCCGCATTAATCCATCTTGATAAAAGAACGGTAAATGGGATAACCAGGTCGGGATATTCAGAATGGAGAAGGGCAGGATATTCCAGGTGGCAGAGGCGTAATGATCGTTAAAATTAACGATATTATTGGTGGCGGACTCCTGCGGTGCATCATGGACGCCTAAGGATGCCGGCGTTAGCGTGGTGCCATCCAGCGCGCGAAATACCGGATCGTTTTCGTAACCAATATTAATGACTTTGCGGCCTGTTTCATATTGCGTTGGCGAAGCGAACGCCACGTAGTGGGATTGCGAGTAAAACCCCTCCCAGTTACCGTCGCTGAGCGCTGCCATGCTGTTCACCGCAAGCCCGCCCAGGCTGTGGCCGCTGACGGTGACATCATCGCCTGTCAGGCCGTGCGCCTGGGCGAATGTTGCTACATCGCCCAGTAAAGTGCCGAAAGCCTTCAGGCTGTAATTATCGGTATAGCCTTCTGGTCCAAAGCCTGCCAGCAGGTCGTTGACCAGATCGCCGAGGGTGTCGGTGATTAATGACTCTCGCGGGCCGCTGGTACCGCGAAAGGCAATGCCAATCGAGATGAGGTTACCTGTGCTGTCATATTTTCCCAGCACCTCAGCCTGTGCGGTGGTGTAACCCAGGCTCTCACCGTAATAGGTGCCGCGAGCATCCGTTTTGCCCTGGTAGCCTAATTGTTCAGCGCTAATCAGGGACCATCCGGCGTTATTAACCGCTTCTAACGCCGCTTTTTCCGAATCGGGATTCCAGGGAATGCCGGGCAGTCCACCCTGTGATTGCGTGCTGCCAATCAGCGCGGTAACCAGCGTAAACGGCAAACCCAGACCAAAGCCGTAGTGGTGGTAGCCTTCGTCAAAACCATTATCAATGTTGTGATATGAGTAAGTAGAAATCGCCAACGCATCAGAAAACAACGCCTTTGATTTCGCATCATCGAGATCTCGGTAAGTCAATATGCCCATGTCAGTTCCTTTTGAGTTTGCCGCATTGCCACGTTAATGATCGAATGGCATTGGCAGCGAGTGCACGAGTGCAAATGCACAAAATGAGCCGAGAGACTACTGGTCGGATGACCACAAACGGTAAAATGATTATTAGTGCGAATTATTAATAATGCGAATCTTATCGCCAGTTTTGTGCGCATTTTGAGCGGTGGCATCACCTGTTACCCTATACTCAAGGTTCACAGATATTCCATGGAGAGTGATTAATGAAACATTATTGGTATGCGGCCTTCGGCCTGATGGCCTGTGGCGTCGCCCAGGCGGCAACGGTGGATGTTGACATGAATCTGGTGACCGGACAGGGAATTGGCCAGGAGATTGGCAAAGTCACGATCAGTGAAACGCCTTACGGCCTGCTGTTTACCCCTCAGTTAAAAGCGTTGCAGGCCGGAGTGCACGGCTTTCACGTGCATGAGAACGGCAGTTGCGAACCGGGTATGAAAGAGGGCAAAGCGGTAGCGGCGCTGGCGGCGGGTGGGCATTTTGATCCGCAAAAAACCGGCAAGCACCTTGGCCCTTACGCAGACGGCCATTTGGGCGATCTGCCGGCTATTTATGTTACGGCAGACGGCATGGTCACGGATCCGGTATTGGCTCCACGGCTGAAAAAAATCAGCGAAATAACCGGCAAAGCGCTCATGGTCCATGCCGGCGGCGACAACCACTCCGATCATCCGAAACCTTTGGGTGGCGGAGGGGAACGTTTCGCCTGCGGCGTGATTAAGGGATAATCGGGTTTAACGGGCGGCAGATGTGGCCGCAACCTTGTCAGGCGGGTTGATCGCCTGCTGCAACTGTTGCAACGAACAGTAAAGCCGCCAAATCAACCCGGCAAGATCGCGCGCCGCCTGCTCTGGGTGGTGCGCCAGCGCATTGCTCATGCGCAGCAGCTCCTGCAACGTGGCATCCAACGAGCGGTACTGTACGCCTTTCTCGGTCATAATGTCCCGTAGACAGTGAATGCAAACGTCGCGCACCGCCGAGAGCGGATCGGAGCGGGTTTGCCAGTCACGCAGTTGCCAAACGATATGGCTGCAGTTGAGCAGCACCACGCCCCAGCGCAATAACCAACTGCGCGCCTCCTGATCCTGACTTTGATTCAACTGACTGATGCGGTGATAAATCAGAGATTCAAACTGACTCTCGCTCTGCTGCGGTTTTTTACTCAGTTGATCGCTAAAGTCACGCCGCAGGGCGCGGATAATGCGCCGGCCTTTGCGCTTGTCAGAACTGGGCCGCAGGATCTGAAAGGCCAAACCGGCAAATAATACCCCAACAATCTTGCCGATGTTGTCATTGATAAACGACTGATAATCGTAACTGGGTGGGTTGGTGACGGTGAGAAAAGAACCCATGAATACGATCAGTTGCCCCCACAGCGCAGCGTAGGGCGGGTTTTGCAGTTTGATCATCTGCAGGGTGACCAGAATGGGGAACAGAAAAGCGCAGAACACCCAAAAATCATCGATTTGGATCATCAGCCCAAATTTCACCACAAAACAGGCAACCGAAAGCAACAATACCGCTTTCAACAAGGTAGTGATGCTGTTGATCGGCGAAGGGGTTGAAGAATAGAGCACACAGCTGATGGCGGTTAACGTCAGAGCCGAGCTGCCTGCATCCCACTGAGTATTAATCCAATAAGCGCAGCCGATGATAATGCACAAAAAGGTGCGAAGACCGTTATAGGCGGCTTCGTAACTGTCGGTATGGCGCGCCAGAGAGGTCACGCGAGGGGGCTGGATATCGCTGACCGGCGTGGCACCTTCCAATCTTTGCAACCAGCGACTGCAGCGCAGATACAACCAACAGAAATGGCGCAGCCGCAGCCAGAAGGCACGGTGGCGGTAATCTGTCGGATCCTGGGGCGCTATCTGCTGCAGGATACGCGCCAGCCGGTATTTGTCGGTGTCGGGATCGCGCAGCTCAGTCAGCAATTGCTCCAGGACGGTCGCCAGATTGGCAGGGTGATCCGGCCAGTTCAGCAACATGCGGCGCAGGCTGGAGATCACGCTGGTAAGGCGCAACTGCTGGTGCAGCATATAGTTAAGCACGTTATTCTGCCGCCGCAGCCGGTAGTGGCTCCAGAACGCCTGAATGCGCAGCAGATTCATGGTCAGGATCTGACCGATAACGCCCTCGTGCGATGTGCGCATTTGAGCGGTGATTTCCGGCTGCCACAGCATCGCAGCATGTTCCAACAGCCGCAGATGCATGCGCCGTAACGAGGTCAGCAGAGCCTCACCGTCGGAGGTGCTTGGCAGGATCATCATCATCACGCCACCGCACAGAATACCGGTGATGACCTCGCAGACGCGCGCCTGAGCGATATCAAAGATTTGTTGGGTATCGGTGACGTTGACCGTGCCGAAGGCGATGATGGCGGCGGTATAGCCCGCCAGCGCGAAGGCATAGGAGACGTTGTTCTGGTAATGGTTGGAAATGTACGTGCACAGACCGATCCAGGCGGCGATAAACAAGGTAAACAGCCAAGGGTCGTTCAGGCAATGGCCGGCAATGGCCACTGAAGCGGCGGCACCGATCAGGCTGCCGATAATACGCCCGATGCTTTTGCTGATGACGCCGCCGACGGTGGGGAAACTGACCACCGCCGCAGAGGTCAACGCCCAATAAGGCTCGTCGAGATTGAGGACGAACGCCACCCACAATGACAGACACATGGCCAGCGAGTTGCGCAGCGCATAGCGCCACTGACCCCCGGTGGCCTTACCCCAGGGGGTACGGTTCCATTCCAAAAAGGGCAGGTTCACTGGTTAGCCTTACTGATGAATGGCGATGGTGCACGTGGTGCCGGCCACTAAAGGCAGATCGGCGGGCACGTTCAGCAGTTTTATCCGCACCGGCACGCGCTGCGCCAGCCGTACCCAGGGCACATTGGGCTTCACGTCCATTAATAAATCGCTGCTGCTGTCGACGCTTTGATCGTTAATGGCACGACCGATGCTCTCCACTTGGCCCTGCAGAGGAATGTTGCCATTATATAAAACGATGTCCGCTTTGTTGCCTTCGTTTATATGCTTTAGTTTGGTTTCTTCAAAATATCCGAGCACATAAAATGAGTGCGCGTCGACCAGCGCAACCAGAGGGGTACCGGCGCTGGCATAGTTTCCAACCCGGGCTTGCAAATTAGTGATATAGCCATCGACAGGTGCGTAAATTTTAGTTTTGCTTAAATTCCATTTAGCCTGTTTCAGATTAGCTTCAGCGGCTTTATACGCGGCTTTCATTGCTTGTGCGGCTAAATTTGATTCGTCCATATCTTCAACAGAAATAACGTTTTTCGGCAGGCCGCGGCGGCGCGCTGCCTCATGATCGGCTCTGGCCAGATCGGACTGCGCTTTTGCCAGCGCGGCCTCAGCATTGTCCAGTGCAATCTGGTATGGCACCGGGTCGAGAGTAAAAATCAGACTTCCCGCAGGTATGAACTGATTGTCATGTACGGTTATTTTCTCTAATCTCCCAGAAACTTCTGGTGTGATATTGACGAGCTCGGCGCGCACTTTTCCATCACGGGTCCACGGGGATTGCATATAATAATTCCACAGCCACCAACCGGCGCACAGGGCAATGGCGCAAACGATTACCGTAGAAAAATATTTTAACGTTTTATGCGTCATGAGTTACCAACTCGCTAAAATCCATAAGGAACCACTGACGGCGATGACGAAAATAGACAAATCCATCAACAGGGGATGCCAAATTTCGCCGGAATAAATCCAGTCTCGCAACAGGTGGTGTGCCAGTAGCCATAAAACTGACCCGAGCAAAAAAGCTTTAAATAGGGGCGGAAAATAGAGCGAGGCCCCGAGCACCAAATCGGGCAGAGGGGAGGCGACGTGAAGCCATGAACCATTCACATTAACAATCCCTAAGAGTGAATATGTTAAATATTTGCGTAAAGGATAAACAATAACTGACCAAAATGGTGGCTATTTCTTCAACATACATTATATACATTTGTGTTTTTAATGTGAGTTACTCAGAATAGTCTAAGCTTTGGAAGGTTATATTAGCATGCTAATTATAAGGAGGGGGAAGTGGAGTCATCATTAGGTTCAGATTTAGCACGATTAGTTCGTGTTTGGCGCGCGCTTATCGATCATCGGCTCAAGCCGCTGGCGCTCACGCAAACACACTGGGTTACCCTGCACAATATCAATCGCCTACCGCCGGAGCAGTCGCAGATCCAACTGGCCAAGGCGATCGGTATTGAACAACCTTCGCTGGTTCGAACCCTGGACCAGTTGGAAGAGAAAGGGCTTATTACCCGTCACACTTGCGCTAATGATCGGCGTGCAAAGCGTATCAAGTTGACTGAAGCGGCCGATCCCATCATCAGGGAAGTCGACAGCGTCATCAGCTCTACGCGCGGTGAGATTTTGAGCGGCATTACCACTGATGAAGTGCAACAGTTGGTAGGTTTGATTGACAAGCTGGAACAAAACATCACTGAATTACAAAATAAACAATAATAATGTTTTCTTTATTTGATTAGATTTCACAGCATCGGAAATGAAACCGGAGGCCTTGGCCTCCGGTTTTACCTTCCCGCTTCCGCTTACAGCGGGGAGACGGTAATGGTGTCGCCGGTACGTGCCATACGCACACGCTGACCTACGCTGAACTTGGTTGCGCCAGCCTTCTGAACCACCACGATGTTCTCTTTCTGGTCGGTCTTGATTTCCAACTCATAACCCGAGGTGCGTCCTGCCAGCTCACCGACGCTATTGCCGGCTACGCCACCGGCCACTGCGCCCGCAGCGGTTGCCAGGGTACGGCCGGTGCCGCCACCTACGGTGTTACCCAACAAGCCGCCAAGGACCGCACCGCCGATAGCGCCAATGGTATTCGAGCTGTCGCTCCCCTGGATCTTGACTGGACGGACAGAAACCAGCGTACCGTAAGTCACGGTCTGAACCTGTTTGGCCTGCGAGGACGAATAGACATCGCCGGACATGGATTCATTGGCGCATCCTGCCAGCGTAACTGCGGCGACGGCAACGACGAGAAGACGCTTGATCATATAAAACTCCTGTTGTAGTAGTCCATAACCTGGGAAACCTTGCCAGGCCAGATTCAGTGAAAATAATAGACAAAGTATGGCTTAAACACACGTACATCACCATGCCCCGTCACTGCACGAAGCTTAACTTTACTCTGTTCAACCAATAATAAACGGTGGTTTAGCTTTATAACAGGGCTGGAACAAATTCCATTGCGGGTTTAGCCGTCTTTATCTGCGTGGGCGACAGGTAAAAACAGGAGCATCGCTCACAGAGGTGAAAAAAGGCATCATAATTCATGGCGTTAATGGCCTAATTCTGGTTTATTTATCGGTTGAAAGTTTGTTTCCCCGTGCGGGTTAAAGGATGTTGCTATGAAGTCAGGCCGCTATATAGGTGTTATGTCTGGCACCAGTCTGGATGGCGTCGATGTGGTGCTTGCCGCAATCGACGGACGAATGGTCGCGCAGCAGGCCAGTTACAGCCACCCGATGCCGATCCAACTGAAGCAAGACATTCTTGGCATGTGCCAGGGTCAGCAGACCACGCTTTCTGCGGTGGGCCGACTGGATGCACAGCTTGGGATGCTGTTTGGCGAAGCGGTGCTTGGCTTGCTGAAAAAAACCGGCGTCTCGGCGCATGACATCACGGCTATCGGTTGTCATGGGCAGACGGTATGGCATGAGCCTGGAGGCGACGCGGGCTTCTCGATGCAACTGGGCGATAACAACCGCATCGCCGCGCTGACCAATATCACCACCGTCGGCGATTTTCGCCGTCGCGATATGGCTTATGGCGGTCAGGGGGCTCCGCTGGTGCCTGCGTTTCATCAGGCGCTGTTGGCGCATCAAACAGAGCGCCGTATGGTGCTGAATATTGGCGGCATCGCCAACCTGTCGCTGCTGCTGCCAGGCGTGCCGGTGCGGGGTTTCGATACCGGGCCGGGCAATATGCTGATGGATTCCTGGGTATGGCGTCATCGCTCGCAGCCTTACGATAAAGACGGCGCATGGGCGATGGAAGGGCGCGTCTGCCTGCCGTTGTTGCAACAGATGTTGGCCGATCCTTACTTCGCGCTGCCTGCGCCGAAAAGCACTGGCCGCGAGTATTTTAATGCCGCCTGGCTGGAACGTCAGCTCTCAGGCTTGCAGGCTATCAGCCTCGTCGATGTGCAAACGACCTTGGCGGAACTGACGGCGGTCACCATTTGCGAACAGGTACAGTTGGCGGGCGGCTGCGAGCGTCTGCTGGTGTGCGGCGGCGGGGCGCGCAACCCGTTGCTGATGGCGCGAATGTCCGCGCTGTTGCCGGGCACCGAGGTGTGTCTGACCGATGATTTCGGCGTCAGTGGCGACGATATGGAGGCGCTGGCCTTTGCCTGGCTGGCGTTTCGTACCCTGTCCGGGCAGGCCGGCAACCTGCCGTCGGTCACCGGCGCCAGCCGTGAAACCCTGCTGGGTGGGATTTATCCGGTTTTGCCTTTAGGGCCCCGTTAGCTCTGTTAGGATAGAAATCGACAGATTTCCCTAAGGAGCAACAGCATGAAAAAAATGATTATTGTCGCGGGCGCACTGGCGTTGGCGGGTTGCAGCTACGTATTACCGCAAAGCAGCCAGAATCTGCACTACCAGTGTGGCACCACGCCGTTGACGGTGTCGTTGGACGGTAAGGAAAGTACAGCCAGTTTTCTGATGGATGGCGAGCAACTGAAGCTGAAACAGGTGCTGGTCATGTCCGGTGCGAAATACAGCGACGGCAAGTACAGTTTCTGGTCGAAGGGCCAAAACGCTTATGTCGAACGCAATGACAAGGTGATTATGAGCGACTGCGTACTGGTTAACTGATCGGCCGGTGGCGGCGTCAGAACGATTGAGATTCTGGCGCCGCAGGCGCAGAATGTAACGACGATTTTTTCGGTTGGTTGATAAACCAGATGATTGAAAATAATGAGTTTGATGTTGCGGACCTGCGCCGTGAATATACCCGTGGCGGCCTGCGCCGCAACGATCTGACCGCCAATCCGCTTGAATTGTTCGAGCGCTGGCTGAAACAGGCCTGCGAGGCGCGTCTGGCCGATCCTACCGCCATGTGTGTGGCTACGGTGGATGAAAATGGGCAGCCCTATCAACGCATCGTGCTGCTCAAGCATTTTGACGACAAAGGGCTGGTCTTTTATACCAACCTTGGCAGCCGCAAGGCGCAGCAGTTGGCGCAAAACCCGCACATCAGCCTGCTGTTTCCGTGGCACATGCTCGATCGCCAGGTGATTTTCCTTGGCAAGGCGGAACGTCTGTCCACGCTGGAAGTCATGAAGTACTTCACCAGTCGGCCGAAAGACAGCCAAATCGGCGCCTGGGTATCGCAGCAGTCATCGCGTATTTCCGCACGCGGCGTACTGGAGAGCAAATTCCTCGAACTGAAGCAAAAATTCCAGCAGGGCGAAGTGCCGTTGCCGAGTTTCTGGGGCGGATTCCGCGTTAATTTCGATTCTGTCGAGTTCTGGCAGGGCGGCGAACACCGCCTGCATGACCGCTTTTTGTATCAGCGCGATGGGAATGACTGGAAAATTGACCGACTGGCGCCCTGAAGACTGAAAATCCCCCTTAAGCGCTGGCACTGATGCCGCCGGCGCTTTATTCTATGCGCTACCCCGATTTTATATTTCGCCAGTGGGCGGAAGGTCGTGTACCGACAAAGGTGCATTCGTTTATACATGGAGTCATTGATGGCAAGCAGCAACTTGATTAAACAACTGCAAGAGCGGGGCCTCGTTGCCCAGGTTACGGATGAGGAAGCGTTAGCGGAGCGACTGGCGCAAGGGCCAATTGCACTGTATTGCGGTTTCGATCCGACCGCTGACAGCTTGCATTTGGGCCATCTGGTTCCTCTGTTGTGCCTGAAGCGCTTCCAGTTGGCCGGCCACAAGCCAGTCGCGCTGGTAGGCGGCGCGACCGGTCTGATCGGCGATCCGAGCTTCAAAGCGGCTGAACGCAAGCTGAATACCGCTGAGACGGTGAATGAGTGGGTGGAAAAGATCCGCAAACAGGTTTCCCCGTTCCTCGATTTCGACTGCGGCAGCAACAGCGCCATCGCCGCCAACAACTATGATTGGTTCGGCGGCATGAACGTGCTGACCTTCCTGCGTGACATCGGCAAGCATTTTTCCGTGAACCAGATGATCAACAAGGAAGCGGTGAAGCAACGTTTGAACCGTGACGACTCGGGCATTTCCTTCACCGAGTTCTCCTACAACCTGCTGCAGGGCTTCGATTTCTCCGAGCTGTACAACCGCCATCAGGTGGAACTGCAGATTGGCGGTTCCGATCAGTGGGGCAACATCACTTCCGGTATCGATCTGACTCGCCGCATGCACCAGAAACAGGTGTTCGGCCTGACGGTACCGTTGATCACCAAGGCGGACGGCACCAAATTCGGCAAGACCGAAGGCGGCGCAGTGTGGTTGGCACCGGAAAAAACCAGCCCGTACAAGTTCTACCAGTTCTGGATCAACACCGCCGACGCCGACGTATACCGTTTCCTTAAGTTCTTCACCTTCATGAGCCTGGAAGACATCAACGCGCTGGAAGAAGAAGACAAGAACAGCGGCAAAGCACCGCGTGCCCAGTATGTGCTGGCGGAAGAAGTGACCGGCATGGTGCACGGCGCGGAAGGTTTGGCTGCGGCCAAACGCATCACCCAGAGCCTGTTCTCCGGTGCGTTGCATGAGATGACCGAAGCGGACTTCGCCCAGTTGGCGCAAGACGGTATGCCAACCATCAAACTGGATGGCGATGCGGATCTGCAGCAGGCGCTGGTGAATGCTGAACTGGTGCCGTCACGTGGCCAAGCGCGCACCATGATCGGCTCCAACGCGGTGACCATCAACGGCGAGAAACAGTCCAACGCCGAATACGCATTCAGCGACGCCGATCGTCTGTTCGGCCGTTACACGCTGTTGCGCCGGGGCAAGAAGCATTACTGTCTGATCGACTGGAAATAATTAAATATCAATGAGGGGCCTTTCGAGGCCCCTTTATTTTTTAAGGTGACAGGACCGTCAGTGTTGATGAAAAATATTCTCTCTATTCAATCGCATGTGGTGTTTGGGCATGCCGGCAATAGCGCGGCTGAATTCCCAATGCGCCGTATGGGCGTTAACGTCTGGCCGCTGAACACCGTGCAGTTTTCGAATCATACTCAGTACGGCAAATGGACGGGCTGCGTGATGCCAGCCAGCCACCTGACGGAGATCGCTCAGGGGATTGCGGCCATCGATCAACTGAAAAACTGCAATGCGGTGCTGAGCGGCTATATCGGTTCACCGGAGCAGGGCAACCATATTCTCGAGGTGGTTCGTCAGGTCAAACAGGCTAACCCGGGCGCCTGGTATTTTTGCGATCCGGTGATGGGCCACCCTGAGAAGGGCTGCATCGTTGCGCCGGGCGTGGCGGAGTTTTTTTGCCGGCAGGCGCTGCAGTGCAGCGACATGATTGCGCCAAACCTGCTTGAGCTGGAACTGCTGAGCCAGCGGGAAGTGACTGACGTCGGGCAGGCGATAAGCGCAGCACGTGAACTGATCGCCAAAGGACCTAAGTTGGTGCTGATCAAACACCTGAGCCGTGCCGGCTATCATATCGACTGTTTCGAAATGCTGTTGGTCACGGCGGATGAAGCCTGGCATATCAGTCGTCCGCTGGTGGATTTTGGCGTTCGTCAGCCAGTCGGCGTGGGCGATCTGACCAGCGGTCTGCTGCTGGTCAATTTACTGAAAGGCGTGGCGCTGGATAAAGCATTGGAGCATGTGACCGCAGCGGTATATGAGGTGATGCTGACAACCCAGGCAATGGGCGAGTACGAACTGCAGGTAGTGGCGGCGCAAGACCGCATCGTGCAACCGAACTGCGAATTCAAAGCGGTAAAACGGTACGTTCTGTAGCCCCGGCAGTGCAGCCGGGGCTTGGGGATTATTTCAAACCTTCGGCGTTCAACGCCGCATCCACCGCTGGCCGCGCAGCTACTCTGTCAAAATACGCCGCCAACTGGGGGTATTTTTTGAGATCGAACTGCTGGGAGATGGCCCAACGCAAAACGGTAAACAGATAGGCGTCTGCCACGCTGAATCGGTTTCCCAACAGGAAATGCTGTTTCGCCAGCACGGACTCCAAATAGCTGAACTGTTGCTCCAGTTTGGCGCGCGCGATGCTCTTGTATTCATCCGGCGTTTTCGGATTAAACAGCGGGGTAAACCCCTTGTGCAATTCGGTCGCAATATAGTTCAGCCACTCAATGGCATGATAGCGCGACAGCGTACCCGCCGCCGGGATCAGGTTGCGATCAGGCACGCGATCCGCCAAATATTGCACAATCGCCACGCCCTCGGTCAGCAGGCTGCCATCATCCAGCAGCAGCGCCGGTACCTGTCCTTTGGGGTTGATCACCAGGTAGTCTGCGCCGCTTTCGGTCTTTTTCTGCGCCAGATCGACCTTCTCCGCCGTAAAATCCAGACCTGCCTCGCGCAACACAATATGTGGGGACAGAGAACAGGCACCGGCTTTATAGAACAGTTTCATCGGAAGCTCCTTGATTGTGAATAACAGGCATGCTTAACCTCTGATCTTAGTTCCATAACGTTAAAATTACAGCGGGTTAGCTGACAAATTTAGCTAATCAGCGCATCTTCCGGCTGTAACTGCGCCAGAGTCACGGCAATTTGCTGTTGCAACGTCTGTGGTGCGATTTGCATCGGCGAGCGCAGCTCGTTGCGGATCAGGCCCTGCTGAGCAAGAGCGGCTTTGACCGGCGCGGGGTTGGGGAAACTGAACATCTGGTGGATCATCGGCAACAGCGCATAGAAGTTCGCACGCGCCGCGGCCAGATCGCCGTCGGCGACTTGTTGCACCAGTTGCACAAAGCGCTGCGGATAAATGTGCGCGGAGGCGGAAATCGCACCGGTACCGCCCAGGCACAGGGTGGTGAGGATCAGATTATCTTCGCCGGTCATGACGTCGATCTCGCCGTCGTCAATCAGCGCCATGGTTGTGTCCGGGTTACCGCCGCAGTCCTTGATCGCCTTCACCTGCGGATGGCGTGCGATCTTCCTGATAGTTTGCAGTTCCATCACGATGCCGGTGCGTTGCGGGATATTGTACAGGATCACCGGCACGCTCGACGCATCGGCAAGTTGGGTGAAATAATCCACCAGACCGCATTGCGATGGGCGGATGTAATAGGGCGCGGGGATCAGCACCCCGGCGATGTCGCGCAGTTGGATCTCCTGCTGCATCTGCAGGGTGTCCAGCATGTTATTGCCCGATAGCCCCATCACCACCTGGCTGGCCGGCACGACGTCCAGCACCGCGTCGAGCACGGCCAACTGCTCTTCCTTGCTTAACGCCGCCGCTTCACCGGTTGTGCCGCAGACCACCAGCCCGGAGACGCCAGAGGCGATCAGGTATTGCGCCAGCCGTTTAACCGCAGGCAGATCGACGGCGTTATTATTGAATGGGGTAACCAGCGCAACCCAAATACCGGAAAATGAAGCCATAATAAGTTCCTTCAGTGCAAACGACAGATAAGCCAGATGAGAAAATGCCAGAGGATATCCGCCGATAATGAATATTCTTCATTATGCTGTCAATTTACAACTTCTTGATAACATTGTTATTCATGATTTGAATGGGCTGATGAGTTTGGCTAATGAATCGGGGCAATAAAAAACCCCGCGCTGGCGGGGTTTTCGTAAGGCATTAACGCGGGGGGCGGGTGCTGATTGAAGCGGACCAACTGAAGGTTTCGCCGCTGGGTTTGACCCGGTTGGCTTTACGTTCGGCGCGCGTCGCTTTTTCAATTTTCTCGCGGGCGGCCATGATACGTGCCACGACTTCATCCTTGGTCTTGTTGTTCTCGGCATTCGTCAGTTCTCGGCCGAGGTTTTTACGCGCCTTGTCCAGCTCGGTTTTTACTTCACGTTGTTCGCTTTCCGTCATGTCTTTCAGCGTCAGTTTTTTCATCGTTGTGGCCTGGTCAGTGAAGATGGTTGTCAGTGTACAGCAATTATTGCGGCGAAGATGCCGGTAGCGTAACGGAATCGATGCGTTGGGGGCATTAACAGCGATTTTCACATCTCTTCCAGCAACTCGCTGAGGAAGCGACGCATGCGCTCGGTGCGTTCCTGAGCCATTTGTCGACCGGCCGCGGTCTGAAAGCCTTCCTGCAGCTTAAACAGTTTGGTTTCGAAGTGATCCAGCGTGAAACGCTTATCGTCATATTGGCGCTGTTGCGCCAGCGGATCGGCGGCATCGTACAGCGCGCTGCGCATACGCCCGCCGATGTAGAAACAGCGCGCCACGCCAATCATGCCGATGGCGTCCAAACGGTCGGCGTCCTGGATGATTTTCGCCTCCAGCGTTTCCGGCGTAATGGCGGCAGAAAAGCTGTGCGCTTCGATGGCATGGACCGTTTTGGCGATGTCCTGCGTTTCCCAATCCAGTTGTGCGAGCGTCAGAGCGGCTTTCTCCGCCGCCATGCGTGACGCCAGGTGGCGCTGTGGCGAGTTCTTTTCTACCGCGACGCAGTCATGCAACAGCACCGCCGCACACAGAATGCGCCGGTCGCCGCCTTCCTGAACACTGATCTGGCGGGCGTTTTTCCATACACGGTGCAAGTGGGCAACGTCATGCGAGCCATCGTCGGAATCGAGGGTCAGCGGTAATAGCGCCTGCGCCAGCTCCTGATGGGGTGAGAAAGGCCGCAGCAATTCCTGTGGCAGCAGTGGAAAATGCACGTTTTGCTCCTTGGTGGCGGTGATTGTTAATCATCATAGCAGCCGCAGATGAGGCGGTTATGACACCGCAGTAACAGAATTGTTTACTGTATTGCAATAGACTATTGCCGTAATTACGGTTTTTGTACCGGAATAAGCAACCTACAATAGTCTCATTCCGGTCATCCCCGCCTGGTGTTAGCCTGTGTCTGCGGGGCATGGCCGGAATATCCCGCTAATGCCACAGGAGAACAGACATGCCAACGAATCTGGAAATTGTACGCGCTACCTATGAGGGTGGCAGTGCCGAAGAGAACGGTCGTAACCTGCTGGCGGCGTTGGCGCCCGATGCAGAATGGACCGAAGCGGCAGGTTTTCCTTATGCCGGTACCTACGTTGGGCCGCAGGCCATTTTTAAAAATGTTCATCAGCGTTTAGGGACAGAATGGCAGGGCTACCGCGCCGACGTTGAACACTTCTACGATGCCGGTGAAAACGTGATTGCCCAAGGGTTCTATCATGGCACCTATGGCGCGACCGGCAAATCATTCACTGCATCCTTTGCGCATATTTATCAGCTGCGCGAGGGGAAAATCGTCAAGTTCACGCAAATCGTGGACAGCGCTAAAGTGCTGGAAGCCATGCAGAACTAAAGACCACTGTGTTTGCCGTATTTACGATCGTATTCCCGCCGGTAACCGCGCGCCTTGTTGCGATCGCGGATCCACAAATAGCCGCACACCAGCGCGACTGCGCCTGAAAAGGTAATGTTGCGCATATCGCGGTCATAGCAAAACACCAACACAGCATCCATCGCCGCGACAAAGGCAATCCATTTGTACATATGGGATTGCCGCCGCGTGGCCGCGTTGAGGCGCTTTAACTGTCTGGCTTCGTGCATAACCGGTTTTTGCTGCATAACTTTCCGCGGGTGATAATTCTCTTAGCGATAAATTACCAGAATATTCCTGATGGCGGCAAAGGTTAACGCATGCCGCGCCGCTGTTTTTCCCGCTGGCATTCCTCCGCTGAAAATCTGCGCACGGGGTAGTGAATAAACCCCAAAGCATGATACGTTACCTATTCACTATTTGTGTTTTTTTATTCATTTGGGGGCGCAATGATTGTCAGGACCTGGCACGGGTGCGTGCCATTACGGCATCAGCAAGGATTTACCGATCATTTAACTGTCACAGGGCTGCAGCATGCTGAAGCTACGGCTGGAAACCTTGGTGCTTTTGTTCGCCAAGAGGTCCAGGGCCAGTATGCGCACTTCTTTCTGGCCACCTACTGGGAGTCTCTGACGGCGATAAAACGTTTCGCCGGTGAGGATTATCAGGTAGCGGTCACTTATCCGGACGATGAAGCCTTCGCTTTAATTTCAGACCCTTATGTCTTTCATCATCAGGTTGATGAAATCGCCGCGCTGTAATTGTCAGGTTAACTACGAGCAGGGGATAGTATGAACAACAAAACGATACGCCCGGAAGATGTGGTTCAGCGGCAGCTTGATGCCTATAACGCCCGCGATATTGACGCCTTTATGGCGTACTGGGCGGAAGACGCGCAGTATTATGAACACCCGGATACGCTGCTGGCCAGTGGCAAGGCGGAGATCCGCGAGCGCCATATTGCGCGTTTCAAGGAGCCAAGCCTGTACGGTGAACGGGTCAAGCGCATGGCCTTGGGCAGCATGGTGATCGATCAGGAAGTGGTTACGCGCAATTTCCCGCAGGGGCGCGGCAAAATGGACGTGATCGCCATTTATGAAGTTGAACAGGGCAAGATCGTGAAGGCCTGGTTCAAAGTCGGCCCGTGCGAGCTGGATGAGGGCGCATTATAGCGCCCAATCTCACAGCGCCACGACGGCTTCGATCTCCACGCATGCCTGTGGCGAGAACAGTGCGTTGACCGCGACCAGTGAACAGGCCGGCAGCGCACCATCAAAATAATCAAACAGCACGGGCCGAATTGCCTGCAGATCGCCAATGTCAGTTAAAAACACGGTGATTTTAATCAGCGCTTTGAGATTGGTGCCTTCGGCGGCGGTAATGGTCGCCAACTGCTCCAGAATGGCTTGGGTCTGTTGCTGCGCCGTTTGCCCCTGAGCTTCGGTGGCGAAGGCCGTTAGCCCGGAGACATACAGCGTATCACCGTGGCGCACCGCGTGGACATAAGGCCCGCCCGGCGTAGGTAACTGCGGATAATTAATGCGCTTCAATGACGTCATGATAAAAACCCCGCAAGATTAATTAAAAAAACAGGCAAACTTGGTTAGGATACTGCAATTAACGCCGGGAATACGCCGAGAACTATTGATTTCTAATAGTATCACCGGTGCCAGTTTTTCACCGTGATTGCCATCAATAAGGACGCCTGACCGCAATGAATCCTGCCTTTATTCCCTATGTGCAACGCTGGCAGCTGGAAGCTGACGGCAAAGCATTTGAAACTCACAGCAGCCTGCTGATGCCGGTGCGCTATCAGGGCGCTGCCGCCATGCTGAAAATCGCCCGCGAACAGGAAGAAAAGTTCGGCGGGTTACTGATGTGCTGGTGGCAGGGTGAAGGCGCGGCGCGAGTGCTGGCCTGGCACGAGGACGGCATCCTGCTGGAGCGTGCTCAGGGCAAGCGATCGCTGGCACAAATGGTGCGCGACGGCGACGATCGGCAGGCGACGACCATTCTCTGCCAGGTGGTTGCCCGCCTGCATGCGCCGCGTTCACAGCCATTGCCGGAGCTTATTCCGCTGCACCTGTGGTTCAACGCGTTGTGGCCGGCGGCGCAGGCCCACGGCGGTATGCTGCGGCTCAGCGCCACGGCGGCGGCGGAACTGCTGACCAGCCCGCGGGAACAGAGTGTGCTGCACGGGGATATACACCACGACAACGTGCTGGATTTCGGCGAGCGTGGTTGGCTGGTAATCGATCCCAAACGCCTCTACGGCGAACGCGCCTTCGACTATGCCAATATTTTCTGCAACCCCAATTACGGCATTGCCACCGATCCGGATATTTTCCAGCGCCGCGTGGAGCAGGTCTGCCAATTGGCTGGCTTGGAACGCCAGCGTTTGCTGCAATGGATCCTTGCCTGGGCAGGGCTGTCCGCAGCCTGGTTTATGGAAGACGGCGAAGCGGCGGATATCGATTTTCGGGTGGCGGAGCAGGCTGCGCGTGCGCTGGGCCTGCCGCTGCCGGAGGGGGACTCAGGGTTCATCCTCCCAATAATCGAGCGACGCTGAAGGGCGTTGCAGATAGCGCACCGGTTGGCCATTGTCACGTTGGGCTGTTGCCTGGAACTTACCTGAGTCCGGATATTCCACCAGTTCAGGCTGCTCACGGGTGCTGACGGAAAGATATTTCAGCGGTAACGCCGAAGTGTTGATGATTTGGTGCGGGTATTCCGGGCCGGGTGGGATAAAAATAACGTCGCCGCTTTTGATCGGCAATTGCTCACCGGCGACCCGCAGTGTTCCGGTTCCCTCCAGCACGATAAACATTTCTTCCTGCGCATAGTGAAAATGATAAGGGCAGGAACGCATGCCTGGCGCCACCACGTCGATGGACGCTCCCAGCTTGTTGGCAGCGGTGCCGGTGCCTAAACGGGCGCCGACGCTGTCATATAACGGCGGACGGCGATCGTGCGTTTTTTCGACTTCTTCAAGATTGCGGATCAGTCGCTGGGCTAAAAGCGCGGCGTTATCATTCATAAAGCCCCTCGTTACAATGTCACTTAATAATTAGCTGAGGCGATGGTCAAAGCCTCTAAGCCCGTCGATGATATAAGTCTCAACATCTATCGTTTTGCATTGTTCTGGTTCCCCTGTTGGTTAAACCAGCCCGGATCCAAAGCGGGGTAATAATCACCCCTTTGACAGTTAAGCAGAAGATCGCTGAAGTAGAAAAGAATTACGCTTGGATTAATCCATTGTGCGTCGTGGCAGCGACAAAATGAGATGCGCGATCGCACCGCCAATAATTCCCCAAAATGCAGAGCCGACGCCGAGCAGCGTCACGCCGGAGGCGGTGATCAGGAAGGCGATCAGGGCGGCATCGCGCTGTTTTTCATCTTGCAGCGCACGTTGCAAGCTACCGGCGATGGTGCCGAGCAGCGCCAGCCCGGCAATGGTGTGGATCATCGCCGGCGGCAACGCGCTGAACAACATGCCGATAGCGCCGCCAAACAACCCGGCGAGCAGATAAAACCCCCCGGCGGCCACCGCGCCCATATAGCGGCGTTGCGGGTCGGGGTGCACGTCCGGCCCCATGCAAATGGCGGCGGTAATGGCGGCGATGCAAACGGAGAACCCGCCGAACGGTGCCAGCAGCAGTGCGGTCAGCGCCGTCCAACTGATCAGGGGCGAAGTAGGGACGCTATAGCCCGCCGCTTTCAGCGTAGCGATGCCAGGGGCGTTTTGTGACGCCATGGTCACCACAAAAAACGGCACGCCGATGCCAAGCAGCGTCGACCAGGTGAAATGCGGTGCAATAAATTCAGGCACCGCGAAGGCCAGCGGTTGCTGAGAAAGATGAATAGTGCCCTGCAACGCCGCAATAGCCAGCCCCACCAGCAACGTCAGCACAATCGCATAACGCGCCAGATAGCGGCGGCTCACCAGATACATCAACCCCATCCCGGCGCTGAGCACGAAATTTACCTGTAGCGAAGCAAAAGCATCCAGGCCGAAGCGCAGCAGGATCCCCGCCAACATTGCCGCCGAAATCGCCTGCGGAATAAAGTCCATCAGCCGGGCGAACAGCCCGGTGACGCCGCACAGCAGGATCAACCCGGAGGCAAAGATAAACACGCCAATCGCTTCGTTGATCGGCGTGCCGGGCAGGCTGGTGACCAGCAGTGCCGCGCCGGGAGTTGACCAGGCTGTCAGGATCGGTGTGCGGTAATACAACGAAAGCCCAAGCGAGGTCACGCCCATTCCCAGCCCCAGCATGCTCAGCCAGCCGCCGATCTGCACTGGCGTGGCACCGGCCGCCGCCGCAGCCTGAAAGATAATGGCTGCGGAGCTGGTGTAACCCACCAATACCGCTACAAACCCGGCCATAACGGCGGGCAGGGTCAAATGACGCAAAGAGATGTCAGGGCGCATGGCAGACTCCGGCTGTAGTTGTACGTTATAACGCACGGCGATGAATGAGCATAGCACCGTGCGTTATAGCGTACAAGTGGCTATAATCAGCCGGAATTCAGAAGGGGGAATCATGCAGGAATTGTCCGGCCATCTGGCGCAAACATTGAAATCGCTGCGTGCGCAGCGCGGCTGGAGCCTGGCTCAGGCGGCTGAGAATACCGGCGTCAGCAAGGCGATGCTGGGGCAGATAGAACGCGGCGAATCCAGCCCAACGGTGGCGACGTTGTGGAAAATCGCCACCGGCTTCAACGTGGCATTTTCCGCTTTTTTGGAGATCTCGCCGCTGCAAGAGCAGGCCACGTTGCACCGTTATGGCGATGCGCCGGTGTTCAACCAATACAACGCCGATATGCGGGTGGTGCCGCTGTTTCCGTTTGACCGGCAATTGGGTTTCGACATGTTCGTTATCGATCTGGCGCCGGGAGCGCTCAGCGAATCGTCGGCGCACGAACCGGGCGTCATTGAACATGTGATCGTCATCAGCGGCCGGCTGGAACTGGCAGTCGACGGTCAGTGGTACAGCCTGGCCAGCGGCGAGGCAATGCGCTTTCAGGCCGATCGGCCACATGCTTACCGCAACGCCAGCCAGGAGACGGTGCGCATTCACGATCTTATCCACTATCCTAAATTTTGACTCAACGGCACGGGTGCTGGCTTTGACTCCGCCGCGTCAACGATCTACCTTGTTGAAAATGAGTCTTATTTATCCAGGAAGGAGAACTTGATTTTGCCGATTAGCAATCGACGCCAGTTTATTAAACTCAGCGCACAAACTGCAGGAGCCGTATTCGCGATGACTTCATTACCGAACAGTGTCCGCCTGGCGATGGCGGCGGAGGGCGGTGCCAGTGCCACCGATGAATTCCTGTGGCTGGAAGCGCTGCAGGGCAAAGCCGCGCAGGCATGGGTGAAGCAGGAAAATCAGCGTACCACTGCGCGTTTCGCCCAGGGCAAAGGCTTCCAACAGGTGGAAAAACAGGTGCTGGATATCCTGAACAAGGACAGCCAAATTCCGTGGGTCGCCAAGCGCGGCGATTACTACTACAACTTCTGGCAGGATCAAACCAATCCGCGCGGGCTATGGCGGCGCACCTCGCTGCAGGAATACCGCAAGGCCAACCCGGCCTGGGAAACGGTGCTGGATATCGATGCGCTCGGCAAGGCGGAAGGCAAAGACTGGGTGTTCCACGGTTCCGAGCCGTTACCGCCGGAGTATCGTTATTGCCTGGTGGAATTGTCGCCGGACGGCGGCGACGCCACAGAGATACGCGAATTCGATCTGGTCAGCAAAGCGTTCGTGAAAAACGGTTTTGTGCTGCCGGTGGCGAAAAGCCAGGCGTCGTGGATTGATAAGGATACCCTGTTTGTCGCCACCGACTTTGGCGCAGGTTCGATGACCCAATCCGGTTATGCGCGTATCGCCAAACGTTGGCGGCGCGGCACGCCGCTGAGTGCCGCCCAGACGCTGTATGAGGCGCAACCGCAGGACATGACGGTGTTTGCTTACCACGACCACACGCCGGGGTTTGAGCGTAGCTACGTGGGCCGTAGCCTGGATTTCTACCGCCGTGAAACCTTTCTGCTGACCAAGCAGGATCGGCAAATCAAAATTGATATTCCCGCTGACGCCGAGTTCAGCACGCACCGTGAATGGCTATTGATCAAACCGAGCAGCGACTGGGACGTAGGCGGCGCGCGCTATCCTTCAGGTTCGCTGCTGGCGGCCTATTTCGATGATTATCTGGCGGGTAAACGCGAACTGACGGTGTTATTCACGCCGACCGCGCAGGCGGCGCTAAGCGGTTATAGCGGTACACGCGACCACCTGATCCTCAGCATCATGGACAACGTGGTGAATCGGCTGGAAGTGCTGACGCCGCAGGGTAAAAGCTGGCAGCGCAGGGCGCTCGGCAATCCGGGCGCCATCAGCACGATTTCCGCCGGCGGGATTGACGATGAAACCAACGATTATTTCCTGACGATTGGCGGATTCCTGCAACCGACTTCGCTGTACCTGGGGAATCTCGACGGTGGCGAGGCAGAGCTGCTCAAGCAGGGGCCGCAGGACTTTGACGCCGGCGATTATCAGGTCAGCCAGCATTTTGTCGCCTCCCGCGACGGCACCCGTGTGCCGTATTTCCAGATTTCGGCCAAAGGCATCACGCTGGACGGCAGCAACCCAACGCTGCTGTACGGCTATGGCGGTTTTGAAGTGTCGCTGCTGCCGGGTTACATGGGCAGCAAGGCGCCAGCCTGGCTGGAGCGCGGCGGGGTGTATGTGGTGGCGAATATTCGCGGCGGCGGGGAATATGGGCCGGCCTGGCACCAGGCGGCGCTTAAGCAGAACCGCCATCGCGCTTATGAGGATTTTGCCGCGGTGGCGCAGGATCTGATTGCGCGAAAAGTGACGTCGTCACAGCATTTGGGCGCGCGTGGCGGCAGTAACGGCGGGCTGCTGGTGGGTAACATGCTGACGCTGTACCCACAGCTGTTCGGCTGCATCGTTTGTGAGGTGCCGCTGCTGGACATGCAGCGTTATACCCAACTTTCCGCCGGCGCTTCCTGGATTGCCGAATATGGCGATCCGGCCAAAGCGGAGGAGTGGGCGTACATCAAAACCTTCTCGCCTTATCACAATATCGAAGCGGATGTGCCTTACCCGCCGGTGCTGTTTTACACCGCCACCAGCGACGATCGCGTCAATCCGTCGCACGCCCGTAAAATGGCGGCGCGCATGCAGCAAATGGGGTATCAGCAGGCCTACTTCTATGAGAATACCGAGGGTGGGCATAGCGCCGCCGCAGACAAGAAACAGGCTGCGTTCCACAGCGCGCTGGTCAGCGAATTTATGTGGGCAACCCTGAGCGGCAAGTCGCCAGACTGAGAAGAGAGTGGTTGAAATAAAAAACGGGGCGTTGTTGAGACGCCCCGTTTTTTGTCTGTCCGAAACCGTTATCAGTTAACTGCTGCGGCGGCCTGCGCTTTCTTTTCGGTGTCTTCTGCGGTGTCCAGCGTCATGCGGTACAGCTTCGGTGCGGTCAGCATCATCAGAATGGCAATGACGGCGGTGGCGATACCGATTTGCATAAACACGTGGCTGTAGATAGCCAGTGACGCGTGCGCATCGTTGATGTCGCTTGGTACGGCGGTCAATCCCGCAACCTTGCCGGCAATCAGCGCGGCGGCAGCGGTGGTCAGGAACCATGACCCCATAATAAAGCCCATCAGGCGTTGCGGCACCAGTTGCGCCACCATGGCCAGACCCAGGCCGGAGATCATCAGTTCACCGATGCTTTGCAGCCCATAGCTCAGGATCAACCAGTTAACCGACACGATACCCTGTTCGTTGGCGAAGCTGGCGCCCCACGGGAGTACCAGGAAGGCGCCGGAGCACAGGATCATGCCGAAGGCGAACTTGTGCGGCATCGGCAGACGGTCACCCATCTTGTTATACAGCGCCGCCAGAATCGGGCTGGCCAGCATAATCCAGAACGGGTTGAGCGCCTGATACTGTTCAGGTTCAAACGCCAGGCCGAGGATATTGTGCTCGACGTTATGAATGGCGAAGAAGTTCAGCGAGGTCGGCATCTGGGCATACAGCACGAAGAACACTACCGCTTCCAGCATCAGCAGAAAGGCGACGATCATCTTGCGGCGCGCTGCACCGTGCAGTGTAAAGGCTTCCTTGGCGAACACGACCACAATACCCAGGGAGATAATCGCCAGCGCCCAGCGGGCAATGATCTGGTTGTGCAGCAACCAGCTTGACAGGGCAACCAGCGCCACGACGCCAACCAGCACCATCAACAGCTTCTTGACCTGCAGCGGCTTAAAGTCCGGCTTGGAGCCGTGTTGTTTCACCCACTTGTGGCAGACCATAAAGTTGACCAGGGTGATCAGCATGCCCACCACGCTCAGTGAGAACGCGACGCTCCAGCCATATTTCGCCGCCAACCACGGGGTCGCCAGCATCGACAGGAAAGAACCGATATTGACGGACATATAGTACATGGTGAATGCACCGTCCAAACGCGGATCGTCTTTCTCATAGCAGGTCGACAACAGGGAGGATGGGTTCGCCTTGAACAGGCCGCTGCCCACGGCGATGGTCGCCATGCCCAGATAGACCCAGAAGATTTCATGGCCGGAGTACGCCACCATGGCATAACCGACGGCCAGTACCAGCGCACCCAGCACGATCACGCGCTTGGAGCCCAGCACTTTATCCCCCAGCCAGCCGCCGATGGCAACGAAGCCATACACCAGGGCGCTGAAGGACGAGAACAGGGTAATGGAGTCGGCTTCGCTCAGGCCAAGCATTTTGACCAGATAAACCGCCATGATGCCTTGCAGGCCGTAATAACCGAAACGTTCCCACAGTTCGATCGAGAAGATCAGGTAGAACGCCTTAGGTTGTTTGAAGGCGTTAAGACTGACGCCCTCAGGGTGTTTGCTGTTGTTGTTTGCAGTTGACACTGGTACCTCTGATTTTTCACTGCCCCGCCTCGTAGAGACGAGAAATGGCAAAAGGTGATGCAGGACTGCATCCTTCTGCGTTGTTATAGGATGGGATGACGGCGGTTAATGTTCACTATCTTTGTCAGCGAGGCAAGCCGTTTGTCATACTCTGTTACATATAACGTTCGCGTTGTGAAACAACCATGTTGCAAATGTTATTCAGCATTAACTTTTGCCTTGATTTGTTTTGGCGAATTTTTGTTTTGATTAAAAGCTATACGGAATTTAATTAGGGATATATTCTGCTGTATTGTCTTTTCGCAGTCGATATCAATGCTATTGCTAATCAACATGCTGGATTGTTGTGTGTAATGGTTGTTTTGTAAAATTATAGAAATTTAAGACAATGGGGCTGGCGGTTGTGACGACAATGTGATCGCGAAAGCGTGATTTATGCCGCAATTTTTGACTAAATTTTCGCTTGAAAATAACATGGAAGTGAGTTTTTCGCTGAAATCCACGAAATCGCCAAGGTTACTGCTGTTCAGTATCACATTTCTGATAAAAAATAGGGCAATGGCAGGGGAAGTGGCGCACGCAGGGTAGCGCGTGCAGAATGTTATATCTGCAACAGGCTATAGCGCTAAAAGGCGCTATCCAAGGTGGGCAAGCAGGCTCAGGTTCAAACGGCATAGGTTATGGTTAAACCCCAGGTTCGGTACTCACTTGATGCGCTCGTTGTTGTCCCATCGCTCCTGTTAAATAGGACGGAACTATCACGCGATAGTGGATAGCGGATAGTGCTAGGTATAAAGAGGGATGATGCCGCCAGGGTAGGTTGCCTCTTCTCGGTGAAATAATTTTTACCCGCATAAGCAGCCACCGTTTTTCAATGAGCCTATCAGATGCCCCGGCAGCCGGAAGATACCGACTTCTCCGCTTCGGTCGGGGGAGGACATGTGTATTGCAACAGAGGAGATAAGGCCCATGATTTCAGGGCCATTATTTTTAATGGTAATCTTTTAGTATTAATGTATTTATCGAGTTTTCATGAAGAGTAAACTCAACGGTTCTTTGCCCAATGGCAAGCCTCAGTTCTCTTTTATGAAATGAAGGGTTATTTATCGTGATGATGACCGAGTTATCAGGGTTTTCGAACGCAACGGCATTACCACTCATTGCACCGGTTAATGGTATTAGCCGGGCACCAGGTACAACGTATCGAGAAAAGTGACGCATAACGCTATATTCTGGATTATAACTTACTGATTTTGTTTCTTTATTTATGGAGATCATACTGTTTTGCTTCCAACCCCAGGTACTTTCCCCCCCTTCAGCCAACACCATGTTCCAGTAAAAGTAGCCGTTGGCACCATTGATTAAGTAATGTCGGAACAAACCAAAAATATAGTGCGCGTACTGCCAGCTATTATTTCCATCACCACATTCACTTTCTGTTTGGTAATAGCGTAATTCAGGGTAACTCATTACGGTTCGTTGAATGGCATTCTTACCGGCCCACTGATAACCCACGCCGCTAACATATTGGTAGGCTTCGGGGTCGGAAAGTACACAGTTGGCGTAGTCATCATAGTCTTGTCCCGGCTCTTTCAAAAACTCCGGAGCATTGATGGTTCCTAACCAGATCTCGCTGTCTATGGGTTCTTGCATAAAGAGTGGGCCAACATACTCTTTTATAAACTCTTTCAACTGCTCGCCGCTCCAGACACAAGAGGGGAACTTTTGATCGGCGACAACTTCATTTTGAATATGTACCTGTGCTATGCGCACACCTTCTTTCTTATAGTGTTCGATAAATTTTTGAAAATACAAAGCGTAAGCTTTTTGCGCCCGTTCATCCCGGCGAAGACGGCCAAAATTACAGGCTTGGTGTGTTTTCAGCCAGGTGGGTGGGCTCCAGGGGGAGGCAAAAAGCGTCATGTTTGGCTGACGCGCAAGTGCCTCTTTTATATAAGGCAATAAATAACGTTTGTCACGCTCAATGGAAAAGTGTTCCATGGCGTAATCTTCCTCTTGTTCATTGAGGCTATACCAGGATACGGCATAATCACTTGCGCCGATCGGCACACGTCCCAGAGTAAGCCGACATTCACCCTCTGGTGAAAACAAGTTATCCAGGATGTCGTGCCGCTGTTTGACGTCCAGAGCATTTAGCGCTGTCATCCCCAGTTCATTGAAGCACCCGCCGAACCCTTCCACCTGACGGCCACGGAGCTTGGATAGCTGCAGGTTAGCGGGTTTAATTGTTTCTAGGGGGTGTTCGCATTTCTGCCATTGTTCCGTATCAGATGATGTGATCCATTCAATATTCATATGTCAGCTCTCCTGTGAGCATTATCAGACAGCGTGTTTTCGGGAAAAGGGACAACAGAGTGGGTGATTAACAAAGCCAGTTTTTTATCGTTGAGAGAGTACCCCTGCATAATCAGGACCAAACTGAATGTCAGAATGCCGGGCAAGACCGTAAACAGCAGTGTAATCATGAGTAAAGCGCTATTTCCCTGTGTTGCGGCAGCACCAATATAATTCCCCCAGGCCAATAACCAACCAATCAATGCGCCACCAATAGCAATGCCCATTTTAATTGCAAATAAATTAGTGGAAAAAACGATGCCACTTAAATGGCGACCGCTGACGCGTTCCTCTACATCTATCACATCTGAGAGCATGCTCCACTGCAATGGGGTTGCCGCAAGTTGAATGACGTTAATCAGAAAAATCATCGTGCAAACCAGCATTATCTGAGACGGTGGGATAAAGTAGAACAGGCATAATAAAATGGCCTCGGCGGCCATGGCCAGCTTGAATCCCAGTACTTTATCCGTGTTTTTGAAAATGATGGGGGATAATAGTGCGCCCACGATACCCGCAATGAGAGTGAGTGTGAGCAAAGGCGTCGCCAAGTCTGATCTGTGCATAACGCTGTTTATATAATAAAGCGCGGTTCCACCTTTAAAAATGACGGCAATAAGATTAACCACGTTGAGCGTAAATAAAATGCGCCAATCCTTGTTTGCACACAATACCCGAAAATCACTCCAAATGCTGTGGTGTTGAGTATCTGCTGGTGGAATGTAGCGTTCCCGCGTGTTTGCGAAACAGATGTAAAAGAAAATAATACTGAGCGATCCCATTACAATCATTGCGTAAAAATAACCTTGTTGCAGGTTGCCGTGACCAAGGTATTTCACCAACGGAAGCGCACTCAATGATACGATCAGCCCACCTAATGTACTCAGCGCAAAACGCCATGATTGCAAGGAGACGCGTTCTCGCGGATCTCTCGACAGATTGTTGATCATTGCGCAATAAGGCACGTTGATGGCAGTGTAAACGAGAGAAAGTAACGTATAAGAAATGTAAGCATAAACAAGCTTGCCAGTATAACTGAAATCGGGCGTATAAAATGTCAAAGTACATAAAACGCCGAATGGAATGGCAAACCACAGCAGGTAAGGGCGGAATTGACCGAATCTGCTGCGCGTACGATCGGCGATTGCACCCATAATAACATCAGTTACGGCATCGATAACGCGTACGGCGAGAAACATTGTTCCCATATGCAGAGGGGAGAGTCCAAAAACGTCAGTGTAAAAATAAGCCATAAATAACATCAATGTTTGCCAAACCAGATTACAGCCGGTATCACCTAAGCCATAGCTTATTTTTTCTTTTATAGAAATAGATATTTCAGACATTAATGTCTCCTTCGGGCAAGTTGTGCTCCGAACGGTGGTGGTTGATGAAAAATCAATAAGCCCGGGGTGAAGTAATAGTATTGCTTTTTTTGTGATTTATATGTATTAAACAGAGATATTTATATAATAAAAGTGAACTCCATGAGTGATGCCGGTCCCATTTATGAACATATTCCTGTCCCCACGGGGCGGGCATTCACGTTAAGGCGCGATGACAGCACCCACTTTGTTGGCCTGTCTATCGCAACACATTTCCACTTAATGTATGAGGTTATGTGGTTTCCTGCGGCAAGGGGCAGTTTCACCATTGGCAATGAAACTTATTTAATTAAAAACAATACGTTGATATTTATTCCTGCCTTGTTGTGCCATGAGATGCAGTTGGAACCGCAACAAGACCATTTGCGGTATTTACTTCAGTTTGAAGTGCAGTGGCTGCAAAACTGCGCCATCAATCTGCAACCCGAACAACGCATTCAACCGATGATAGGCTATGTCACTCAGAGCGAAGCAGACAGGATCGAAAATTTGCTAGGTTGGGCTACAGAGCACCTGAAGCAGGACAACGCAGAAGAGCTGGTTTTGTCGCTGCTGAAAACTTTTTTATTGTTTACACTTCAAAAAATAAACTGTCCCGCATCGACTATTGCAGCCGAGCATATCGACAGGCTTATCGAGCTCATTCGTTATATCGATATTAACCAAGAGTATACACTTGCAACATCTCTGGCGGCAAAACGCTGTGATTGGTCCGTGTCTTATTTCTCTCGCACTTTCAAATCCATTTTTGGGCAAACACTGCAAGATTTTTTATTAACGCGGAAACTTACAAAAGCCGTGCGCCTGCTATCTTCTACCGAGCTAAAAATCAGTGAAATAGCGGAGCAAGCTGATTTCACGGACAGCGCTTATTTCTGTGCCAAGTTCAAAAAAATAATGGGGTGCTCACCAAGAAACTTCAGGATAAGGATACGCAAGACAGGCGAGTTTTGAATCCTTAAGACGAGGCGGGACGTTACGTAATGAGCATATTAGTGTAATGACCTGCCGGCCGTTATGCGGTGCGGCAAAGGGCGGGTCTTCAAACACAGTCAAGCACGGTGTTGATTTTTAGCTTTAAAAGGCGTAACAAATGGCGTTATCGACGTCTTTTTATAAGAAATTTGCGTATTATGTGGAACGTAGATCACTTTTTCGAAAAAATTGAAACGACGCTGGGCACAGATTACATGTTGCGCGCACGGGAGGCTGTGCCTGAGAAAGGGGTATACATCAGGCCCCACGTACATTTGGAACATGAGATTATGTGGTTTCGCCACGCCGAAGGTTTTTACTCTATAGGCAGCGAAAAATTCAAACTGAGAGACAATACCTTAGTCTTTGTGGGGCCGATGAGACTCCATGATATGGAGTTGGCATTCACCGATAATCATGAGCGCTTCTTGCTGCAATACAATAATACGGTGCTGAATCGTTTGAAATATCAGTTCCCCGTGACGCCTCCGCACGCCGGGTTTGTATTGCAACTGAACGAGCGCGATGCCGAACGCATGCAATTTCTCTTCAGATGGTTCACCGATATGCATGACGCCCCCCATACTCTCTGTGAAGCGAATCCGTTGTTAATACTCTTGCTCAATACGGTGTTTACCCATGCTCAACATGCTGAGCAAGTCACCGTCAGTAATGAAAAAAATAACATCTTCGACAAGATAATTGATTTGGTCGTACATGTTGAAAAAAATGCAACCTTCAACATGACGTTGAATGAAGCCGCTGCGCATTGCTCTCTCTCGACAAGCCATTTCTCCAGAACGTTCAAAAGAATCATGCAAGTCAGTTTTAAAGAGTACCTGGTCGGGAAAAAAATTTCTCAATCCACCGAGCTCCTCAGAAATACCGAGTTAAGCATTACTGACATTGCTTATCAGTGCGAATTTACCGACAGTGCCTATTATTGTTTCAAATTCAGATCGCTAATGGGGGTAACGCCTAAAACATTCAGAACTAACAGTCGCTCCACGAAGCAACTGTCTACTAAGCACGATAATCTTGTCCGCCAGGAGAAACCCTAAAAACCCCATTAGAAACAGGTTATATAACCTGGCCGTCGTTCCCACACGGCGAAACGACCGTTCAAACCCATGTCTTCGGAATTCAGGCAATCATCACTTTCCAAAATGGTGATCTCCGTTACCCTGCAAACGCAAAAAAATTATATAAAATCCACTTTCCGTTACAGCCGCCTCCCAAGGTAAAGATTATTTTTGATACCAGGACGTCAGTGCTTTCTGACTCTATAAAACCTCAAAAGGTATCAACATGTCTAAACTCACGGTTAAAGAGAAAATAGGCTATGGATTGGGCGATGGCGCATCGAACATCATCTGGCAAACCATCATGTTGTTCATGGCGTATTTTTATACGGATATTTATGGCCTCAGCGCCTTTCACATGGGAATCATGTTTCTCGTCGTACGTATCCTGGATGCCTTTTTCGATGTGTACATCGGATTTTTAGCCGATCACACCTCAACAAAGCACGGACAGTTCAGACCCTACTTACTTTGGTTCTCATTGCCCTTCGGTATTCTTGGCTCTCTCACTTTTTTCACCCCAGAATTCGGTGAAACGGGCAAACTCATCTATGCCTATGTTTCTTATACTGCATTATCACTGCTTTATACGTTGGTAAACGTCCCTTATTGCGCCATGATTAATAACCTCTCCCAGAACCCGGACGAACGCGTTTCCATGCAATCGTACCGCTTTGCCTTCGCGGCACTGGGCGGGATCATTGTCTCGGTTATTGCGCTGCCGCTGACTAAAACCCTGGGGGGCGGCAATCTGCAACACGGCTACTTTTACTCTATGGTGTTGATGGGGATAATCAGTACCGTTATGTTTTATCTTTGCTTCGCATTGACCAATGAAAAGTATGTTCGCCCTGTAGACAAATCACAGAAGTTCAGCACTGTTTTTAAAGAACTCCGCCATCTTTCATCCGATAGAAACTGGCGGAAGTTATTTTTACTCAATGTGGTGAACCTGACGGCTGGTATTTTAAAAACCGGTGGCGCAATGTATTTCGTTACTTATTATTTACATCGACCCGATCTGGTCAGTATTATTTTAACCATTATTCTTGGTGCCAAGTTTTTTGGATCAATGTTTACCACTGCTCTGTACTCGACATTAGACCGATTATTTGCTTATAAAATGGCAATGACGGTGCAGGCGGCCATCATGTTCGGTTTGTTTTTCGTTCCGGCACAATATGTCGTTGCTATCTGTGTGATTATCGGGGTTATCCACTTTATAAACTCTACGGCAACGCCGTTACAGTGGAGTCTCCTCAGCGATATCATTGACCATATTGAAAGTAAAACCGGGAAGTCATTCAGCGGGCTGGTTTTTTCAACGAACATTTTTGCCATCAAGGTCGGTATTGCAATAGGTGGAGCACTGATGGGGTGGTTACTGACGGTCGGTGGCTATATAGGAAGCTCGGCTATCCAAGCGGATACTGCCACTCTTTGTATTCGTCTTATCTTCACGGTTATCCCTGCGCTATTAATTTTGAGTCTTATCCTGATTCTCAGAAAATATAATCTTGACCAGAAGAACGAGGGGAGTGTGCATTCGTCAAAAAATGCGTCTACCGACGTTCTTTCAGAAGTAAAGGGAGAGTTAAGATGACAATCATTAATAACCCTATTTTACCAGGATTTAACCCTGATCCTTCTATTATCTATGCTAATCATGCCTATTATATCGTTACTTCAACATTCGAATGGTTTCCTGGTATCTGTCTCTATAAATCTTTTGATTTAAAAAACTGGAAATTAATCTCATACCCCCTTAGCAGGGTGAGCCAGTTGGAGATGAGAGGTAATCCGGACTCTGGCGGGATTTACGCGCCTTGCCTGAGCATCGATAAAGGGCAATTTTACTTGGTTTACACCGATGTAAAAAACCTGACGGGCAGGTTTTGGGATGCCAACAATTTTATCGTGACCACGTCTGACATTGAGGGGGAATGGTCTGAGCCAACCTATCTCAACAGCCGGGGAATTGATCCGTCGCTGTTTCATAAAAGCGACGGTACCAAGTGGCTGGTGAGTATGGAAATGAGTTACCGGGATGGGGGGAAGCCGGGTTTCCCGCATTGGAATGGCATCATTATTCAGCAATACGATGAGGAAAGCAGAAAACTCATCGGTGAGTGTCAAAAGATTTATAACGGAAGCGATCTGGGCACGACGGAAGGGCCACACATTTATGAGCGGAACGGCTGGTTCTATCTCTTAACTGCAGAAGGGGGGACGTTCTACAATCATGGCGTGACTATGGCACGTTCGCGCCATTTACTGGGGCCGTACGAAACTGACCCCTGTGGCCAGATGATGACTTCCCGTTATGATTGCCGGCTTCCATTGCAGCGTACAGGTCATGCCGATCTGGTTGAAACCGAGATGGGCGAGTGTTTTATGGTTCACCTCTGTGGCCGGCCTTTGCCTTCACGCGGCAGAAGCCCAATGGGCAGGGAAACCGCCATCCAAAAAGTTTACTGGAGCCACGACGGTTGGTTAAGACTGTCCAATGAGAAAACGACTGCGGATCTTGTCGTCCACTGCCGGTTACCGGAAAAACCGTGGCCTGATGAGCCGCAACGGGATGATTTTGACTCGCCCACTTTGCCGCTACACTTTCAAAGCCTGCGCATTCCGCTGCTTGAGGAAATTTGCAGCTTGAAAGCCAAAAAAGGGTGGTTGCGGTTGCATGGCAAAGAGTCGCTCAGTTCCCGCCACTGCCAGAGTTTGGTGGCCAGAAGACAAACGGACTTCGCTTTCAGGGCACAAACATGCGTTGATTTCACACCGACGTCTTTCCAGCAAATGGCAGGGCTGGTCTGTATTTACGATACCACTAATTACATTTATTTGTTTTTGACGGCTGACGGTGAGAGGAAGCGCACCCTTAACCTGATGATTAATGATCTGAACAGATTCAATCAACCGACGGAAAAGGGGATTGAACTGGAGCATGATGGTCCGGTTCACCTAAAAGTTGAGGTTAGCCATGATGCTGCCTTCTTCTTTTACTCCTATGACGAGAAAGAGTGGCATCGCGTGGGGGGATATGTTGAATACAGCAAGCTGTCCGATGAATACTTCAAAGAAAAAGGCCATGAGCGGTTTACTGGCGCATTTGTCGGTATCTGTTGCCAGGACTTTACGGGGGAAAACGCGTATGCAGATTTTGATTATTTTTCTTACGTCCCGATTATTGAAGATAAATAAGCAGGAAATACCTCGTCATGGAAAACTGACAGATTCCAACCAAATCCTTCGCTGTGTCGCTGCGCTGTAGGGGGCTATCACTGACTATTCACAGAGTATGAAAACTGTCTGAAAGTGCGGACCCGGGGGGCAGATCAGCAACGCAGCGCCTTGCTCAGGGTTACAGGTTCAGCCGGGAGGGCAGAGGCCTACTCTCGGCGTGCCGGCGATGGCACGCACAGTGGATGAAACCGGCTCTGAGACGTTGTCGTGACAATAAATAACCAGAGGTTGCCCAATCCTCTGGGTTCTGCAAGCCATCTGATTGTGAGAGTTTACATAAAGCCATAACTTCACGATGGAAAGATGCGCATGTGGGTTTTGATTTGTACTTTACACCTCGGTTTTACCAGCGAACTCGCATAAATCTTCAATGATGCAGGAGCCACAGCGGGGTTTGCGCGCAATGCAGGTATAGCGGCCGTGCAGGATAAACCAGTGGTGGCAATCGACCTTGAACTCGCCCGGCACCACCTTCAGCAGCTTCTCTTCGACCTGATCAACGTTTTTGCCCGGCGCGAAGTTCGTGCGATTACAAACGCGGAAGATATGAGTATCTACCGCAATGGTCGGCCAGCCAAAGGCGGTGTTGAGCACCACGTTGGCGGTCTTGCGGCCTACGCCGGGCAAAGCTTCCAGCGCGGCGCGATCTTCCGGCACTTCGCCGCCGTGCAGCTCAAGCAGCATGCGGCAGGTTTTGATGACGTTCTCGGCCTTGCTGTTAAACAGACCTATGGTCTTGATGTAACTTTTGACGCCGTCGACGCCCAACGCCAACAGCGCAGCCGGGGTATTGGCCACCGGATACAACTTGGCGGTGGCCTTGTTGACGCTGACGTCGGTGGCCTGCGCGGAAAGCAGCACTGAAATCAACAGCTCGAACGGCGTGGTGTAGACCAGCTCGGTGGTGGGTTGCGGGTTGTTGTCACGCAGTCGGGTCAGAATTTCCAGGCGTTTGATTTTATTCATTACGCTTTCTCTGCTTGTCCTGGTTCCAGCGTCGGTTCGGCCACCGACGCCCTGGCGGTGCGTGCCTTCATCCGTTCATCAATCAGGTATTTCACCGCCAACAGCAGGCCCAGACCAATAAAGGCGCCTGGCGGCAGCATGGCCAACAGGAACGGGCTGTCGAAATGAACCACTTCAATGCGCAGCACCTTGGCCCAACTTCCCAGCAGCATATCGGCACCGTCGAACAGGGTACCGTTGCCGAGCAGCTCGCGCATCGCTCCCAGGGTCACCATGACGCCGGTGGCGCCCAGGCCGATGGCCATGCCGTCCAGTGCAGACAGGCCGATCGGTTTTTTAGCCGCCACCGCTTCGGCGCGACCGACCACGATACAGTTGGTGACGATCAGCGGAATAAAAATCCCCAGCGACTGGTAAAGGCCGAAGGCGTAGGCGTTGATCAGCATCTGCACGATACTCACTACGGCCGCGATGATCATCACGTAAATAGGGATACGGACTTCACTTGGCACCCAGCGACGCACCGCAGAAATGGAACCGTTGGTCAGCGTCAGCACCAGCGTGGTCGCCAGCCCCAGCCCCAGGGCGTTGGTAACGGTAGAGGTGACGGCCAACAACGGGCACATCCCCAATAACTGAACCAGGGCGGAGTTGTTCTTCCACAGCCCCTGGACAATCAACTCTTTTGCTTCACTCATTCGCTGGCTCCGCAGGCAGGTAAGGTATTGAGTTTAGGCGGCAGCGTTTCCATATACAATGCCGTGCGACGAACGGCGTTGACTACCGCGCGTGGCGTGATGGTGGCGCCGGTGAATTGATCGAACATGCCGCCGTCTTTCTTCACTGCCCAACGCTTGTCGTCCGCGCCTTCAATTTTCTTGCCGCTGAAGAACGAAATCCAGTTCGAAATGCGCAGCTCAATCTTGTCTCCCAGCCCCGGCGTTTCGTGGTGTTCGATCACCCGGGTGCCGAGCACGGTGCCGCTGAAATCGGCGCCGACCAGCAGCTGAATGGCGCCGGAATACCCATCCGGTGCGGTGGTTTCCAGTGCCGCGGCCGTTGGTTGGCCGTTCTTGCGTGCCAGATACAGGCGGTGCGGGGCGCCGTTGCCCAGCGCCGGGTCGCTGACCAGGAAGCATTCGGTCTGCATGTTGTTATCGTAGTTTTCCGGCGGCACCACTTGATCGAGCAGCGCTTTTTGCTGCAGTTCCGCCTGATGAGCGATGGTTTTCTGCGTCAGACTGTGCACCACGGCGGTCAGGCCGGTCGTCACTGCCGCGAACACCGCAAGCGTGGTGCCATGCTTTCTCATTGAATTTAGCATCATGGCTCCTTAGCGATGGCCGTACACGCGGGGCTGCGTGTAGTGGTCGATCAGCGGCACGGTAATATTGGCCAGCAACACGGCGAAGGCCACGCCATCTGGATAGCCGCCATAAACGCGGATCAGCCATACCAGCACGCCAATCAGAGCGCCGTAAATCAGGCGGCCTTTCGGCGTGGTGGAGGCGCTGACCGGGTCGGTCGCGATAAAGAACGCGCCCAGCATGCTGGCACCGGAGAACAGGTGGATCAGTGGCGATGCCTGATGCGCGGGATCAAACCACCAGGCCAGGCCGGAGCAGAAGGCGATGGTCGCCAGCATGCTGAACGGGATCTGCCAGTGAATCAGGCGGCGCGCCAGCATAAACAGACCGCCTGCCAGGAAGCCGAGGTTAATCCATTGCCAACCAATGCCGGCAAGCGTGCCGCCGAACAGCGGTTGTTGCAGCATCTGCTCGACGCTATGACCGCTGCGCAGGCCGGTTTTGAAACCGTCCAACGGCGTAGCCTGGCTGATGCCGTCAACGCCCATTTGCAGTTCGTGAATAGTGGCTCCCTGTGCGGTATGGCCGCTGAAAATAGCCAGCAGGGTATCCTGGAACGACAGCGCGGTGGCGCGCAGTTCATCCGGTGGCAGCCAACTGGTCATCTGCACCGGGAAGGCGATCAGCAGCACCACGTAACCGACCATGGCCGGATTGAACGGGTTTTGCCCCAGGCCGCCGTAAAGCTGTTTGGCGATAACGATGGCAAAGAAGGTGCCGATAACAATCATCCACCAGGGGGCCAGCGGCGGCAGGCTGATGCCGAGCAGCAGCGCGGTCAGCAGCGCCGAGTTGTCTGCCAGCCGGGTGCGTACCGGTAATTTGCGCAGGGCGAGGATAGCACCTTCCGCCAGCAGGGCGACGACCATCGCCAGCGCGGTTTGGATCAGGTTGCCGTAGCCGAAAAACCACACCTGCGCCGCCATGCCCGGAATGCAAGCCAGCATCACCCACAGCATGATGCGGCTGGTGCTTTGCTGGTTATGGGTGAAAGGGGAACTGGCGATGTGCAAGCCTTTGGCGGCTGTTTGTTGTACCGGCCTGAACTTCATAGAATCACTACACCTATCTTTGCCGTGGATCGGCAGGTTCGACGCGCCTCATAGCGGAGACGCAGGGAAAATAATAGCGCTGCATTCTACCTCAATCACTGAAAGGGTAATACGTCTTAATTGTAGGGGTATTAGGCTTTTAGCACGGGCTGCGCTGTGGTTTAACCGGCCTGTGGCGCGATCGGATTTTTTTTCGCGGTAAAACTGCGCTAGCTTGGGCATGCAGTAGCCAAACTGTTGGCATCGCGGGCCGACGTCAGGCGATAACCACTGGATTTGCATGTTATTTTCGGTACGTTTTTTCGCACAAAATAACAAATTTTACATAATCCATGTGGGTTATTATCCCGAGTATTATTAAGTTAGTGAATACATAATAATGACTAATGAAGATGTATTTTTTATTGAAGAATTAATTGAGTGGGTTGAGATACATCTGGAGAAAAGGCCCAATCTGGACGAAGTCGCGCGCATTTCCGGCTACTCCAAATGGCACTTGCAGCGCAAATTCAAGCGTATCACCGGCATTCAGCTCGCCACCTACATCCGTTCACGCATCCTGACGCGTGCCGCCGTAGCGTTACGCATTACCCACCGTTCTATCATCGACATCTCAGACGAATTGGGCTTTGACTCCCAGCAGACCTTTACGCGCATGTTCAAACAGCGTTTCGACACCACGCCCAACCGTTATCGCTCGATGGACAAATGGGATGTGAAGAACCTGATGCCGCGTTTCAGTTTCGACGCCAGTTTCGCGGCCGATTACTATCCGGAGGTGAAACGTGTAACGCTGCCGGATATGCAACTGGTTGGCTTCTCGCGCCAGCTGGATTTTGCCGCTGAAACGGAAATCGAACAGGCTTCTTGCATGGCGATGAAGGACGAGATTTTCACCGATTTCTTCCGTGGGCTGAACGTGGACTGCCGCCGGGTGTACAGTATCCACTCCGCCCGTAACCGCGATGACAAGCAGTGCTCATCCACTCACGTTATGGCGGTGGAGGCGGAGAATAAAAAGGATATTCTTTCGGGGCATCAGATCGACAATATTCATATTCCTGGCCGCGAGTATATTTCTATCAACCATCTGGGCACGGCGAAAGAGTGTTTACAGTTCTTCGCTTATCTGGTGACCCACGTGATGCCAGGGCTGCGCCATGAGGTGCAGGGCAGCGTAGAAATGGAAATTATTCAACCCAAAGAGTGGAATCAGGACTCGAAGATGCGTCAGATCGACGTCGATTATACCTATTTGATTTCTATTGATTAGGCTGCGCACTTAATGACCCGTGGTGCATTCGCAGTTCCATCGAGGGACACAGCCTAAAGCGCCTTGCGTTCTGCAAGGCGCTACCGTCGTTTTACTCTTTATCTGCCTCAGCCGTAGCCAGACTCTGCGCGGCCTTTTTGGCTTTGACGCGAGCGATGGCCGCTGCGACCGCCGCTTTGCGCGGATCTTCCTCCGTCACCGCCGCTGCCGGTTCGGCTGGCGTGGTTTCGACAGGCGTTTCTGCCGCAGCCTGCTGCGCCGCCTTTTTGGCTTTGGCGCGAGCGATGGCCGCTGCGACCGCCGCTTTGCGCGGATCTTCCTCCGTCACCACCGCGGCCTGTTCGGCTGGCGTGGCTTCGACAGGCATCTCGGCCTCTGCCTGCTGCGCGGCCTTTTTGGCTTTGGCGCGAGCGATGGCCGCTGCGACCGCCGCTTTGCGCGGATCTTCCTCCGTCACCGCCGCTGCCGGTTCGGCTGGCGTGGTTTCGACAGGTGTCTCGGTCCCTGCCTGTTGCGCGGCTTTTTTGGCTTTTACCCGTGCCAGCGCGGCGGCAACCGCCGCTTTACGCGGATCTTCGCCGTCAGCGGCTGGGGCCGTTGACGGCGCCGCCTCCAACTGGGCGCGACGTTCGCGCGCCTGCGCCTTGCGGGCTTCGCGGGCGGCGATCATCTCGCTGTTGTCTGGGGCATCGCCGTTTACCGTGCCGGTCGCCGGTGTGGCATTTTTACTGCGCACGCGCGCCAGTGCGGCCTGAACGGCATCCTGATCGTCATCGGTCAGTTTGACTGCGGCTTTCTTGTGGCGTTCTTCACGCGCCAGTTTTTCGCGTTCCAGTCGCGCCAGCTTGGCTTCATAACGCGCCTTGGCTTCGGCGGTGCGTGCGGCTTCCTGATCGATGGCTTTGATCTCGGCCTTTTCCTGGCGGTAATACTGCACCAGCGGAATATTGCTTGGGCAGACAAAGGCGCAGGCGCCACATTCAATGCAGTCGAACAGGTTGTAATTGCGGGCTTTTTCGTGTTCTTCGCCGCGGCTGAACCAGTAAAGCTGTTGCGGCAGCAGGCCCGCCGGGCAGGCGTCGACGCACAGGCCGCAGCGGATACAGGACTGTTCAGGCTCCTGCGGCGCCATTTCGTTGACCGACGGGGCCAGAATGCAGTTGCTGATTTTAACGATCGGCACGTTAAGGGCGGGCAGGGTAAAGCCCATCAGCGGGCCGCCCATCACCACCATTTGCTGTGCCTGCGGCTGGAGACCGGCAAAATTCAACAGGTGCTGCACCGGCGTACCGATGCGTGCCCACAGATTGCCCGGCTGGCTAAGCGCATCGCCGGTCAGGGTCACCACGCGCTCGATCAGCGGTTCGCCGTCGACAATGGCACGCTTAATGGCAAAAGCGGTGCCGACGTTTTGCATCAGCACCCCGATGGCGGAAGAGTGCTTGCCGTGCGGCACTTCCTTGCCGAGCAGGATCTTGGTGAGCTGCTTGGCGCCGCCGGAAGGGTATTTGGTCGGGATCACCCGCAGGGCGATGCCCGGTTGATCGCGCAACGCCAGCTTCAGTGCTTCGATCGCTTCCGGCTTGTTGTCTTCGATGCCGATCAGCGTGACCTTAGGTTGCAGCAGGTGACGCAAAATCTGCGTGCCTTCGATAATCTGGTCGGCGTGTTCGCGCATCAGACGGTCATCGGCGGTGATATAAGGCTCGCATTCGGCAGCGTTGAGGATCAGCGTTTCCACGCCGCTCATGCCGCCCTGCAGCTTGCTGGCGGTCGGGAAACCGGCGCCACCCAGCCCGGCGATACCGGCCTGATGAATGCGTTGCAGCAGATCCTGCGCCGCCAGTTGGCGGTAGTCCGCCACCGACTCGCGTTCGCACCAGCGGTCTTCGCCATCCGCCTGGATTATCACGCATAACTCCGCCAGCCCGGAAGGGTGAGCGGTGATATGCGGTTTGATGGCACTGACGATACCGGAGGTCGGCGCGTGTACCGGCACCGTACGGCCGCGGCCAACGGTCAGCGGTTGGCCTTTCAACACCCGGTCGCCGACGTTGACGCACTGCTCGCCTTCCGGCCCAAGATGCTGTTGCAGGGGAATAATAAAACGCTCGGCCAACGGAGCGGTGCGCAGAGGCACTCCGCTGGACTGAGTCTTCATTTCCGGTGGATGGATCCCGCCGTCGAAATCCCAAATCCGGTCTTTTTTGAAGGCGGCGAACAGATTAAGCATGTTGCTCCACGTGGATCACTTGCACCGGAATCGTCTTCATATCCCACTTCCAGTTGGCAGTGGTGGTGGCGACCGGCTTCATTTCAATACAATCGGTAGGGCACGGCGCAACGCACAGGTCACAGCCGGTACAGAGATCGGTAATTACGGTATGCATGGCGCGCGTGGCGCCGACGATGGCATCCACCGGGCAGGCCTGAATGCACTTGGTGCAGCCGATGCAGTTGGCTTCATCGATATAGGCCACCTGACGCACCGGCTCGGCGGCGGCTTCGCTGCCCAAGGGTTGCGGCTCGACGTTAAGCAGCTCGGCCAGTTTCAGCATCACCTGCTCGCCGCCCGGCGCGCATTTGTTGATCATCTCGCCGTTGGCGACGGCTTCGGCATAAGGGCGACAGCCGGGGTAACCGCACTGGCCGCACTGGCTCTGTGGCAGGATCTCGTCGACCTGCTCGGCCACCGGATCTTCTTCCACTTCAAAGCGGCGTGCGGCAAAGCCCAGCACCAGGCCGAACAACAAGCCGAGGGCGCTAAGCGCGGCAATAGCAATCCATAACGCCGTCATTAGAATTTCACCAGCCCGGTAAAGCCCATAAAGGCCAGCGACATCAGCCCGGCGGTGATCAGCGCGATGGAAGAACCGCGAAATGGCGCAGGCACGTCGGCGACCGCCAAGCGTTCACGAATGGCGGCGAACAGCACCATCACCAGCGAGAAACCGGCGGCGGCGCTAAAGCCGTACACCGCCGATTGCAGGAAGTTGTAGCCGAGATTGACGTTAAGCAGCGCCACGCCGAGCACCGCGCAGTTGGTGGTGATCAGCGGCAGGAAGATACCCAGCAGGCGATACAGCGCCGGGCTGGTTTTGCGTACCACCATCTCGGTAAATTGCACCACAACGGCGATCACCAGAATAAATGACAGCGTGCGCAGGTACACCAGATCCAGCGGAACCAGAATAAAGGTGTTGATCACCCAGGCGCTGACGGAGGCCAGCGTCATGACAAAGGTGGTCGCCATCCCCATGCCGATGGCGCTTTCCAGCTTCTTGGATACGCCAAGGAACGGGCACAGGCCAAGAAACTTCACCAAGACGAAGTTATTTACCAGGACGGTGCCAACAAACAGGAGCAGGTATTCGGTCATTGCGATGCCTAAAAAAATAAAAGCCGCCTATTATCGGGAATTGGCGGCATAACGACAACATACGGATAGCAAGGTTATTGCTCTTTTTGCCCTTTTTTGGCGAAAATTTACACAATTATCCGCGCAAAACGTGCCACAGCGGCATTCAGCGCTCGGTAAAGGTGCCTTTTACCCGTTGGGATCGCTTCATGTAGGGCACCAATAGCGCCGCCATCAACAGGGGCCAACCCAAACTGCGTACCGCCAGCTCGTCCGGTACCGGCGAAAAGGCGAAGGCTTTTATCGCCAGCAGCACGGTGATCAATAACCACACCAGGAACAGCTTGGGGAAACGCTGCGAGCGCTGGCAAAACAGCCACAGCAGCCACAGGGTAAAGCACCACATCGCCAGCGTGGTCAGGACGGACAAATACCATTGCAGGGTAAATGCCTGGGCGTTGGTCAGCAGGTATTCGCGCGATTCCGGCATGAAAATCGCCATGCCATACAGGAGTATCATCAGGCTGGCGCTAAGCAGGGTGACAATCATATAGGCCATCGGGGCCAGCAACCAACCGCCAATACGGGTGTATTCAGCTTGAGACATAAACGGCTTCCTGGGTAAGACATGAAGCCGCATAGCTTAGCGGGTAATAGGGGGTTAGTCATCAATATCAAGCGGATGGTCGGGACAATGGGGCAAGGGCAGCACGTTTGGTTACCGGCAGCCGGTTTTGCCCCGGCTGCCGACAGATTAACGGCGGTTTAGCTGATAGTAAGCGTCGTTCCAGCGGATCTCATTTTTGAACGCCGGCAGTGCGGTGGCGTTATCGATCAACAAGAACTCGATGTTGTGCATCTCGGCGTACAGTCGCAGTTGGTCTGCGTCCAGCGCCTGGGAGAACACGGTGTGGTGCGCGCCGCCAGCCAGGATCCAGGCTTCTGCGGCGGTGGCCAGCGTCGGCTGAGCCCGCCAGATGGCGCGCGCTACCGGCAGCTTGGGCAGCGGGTGCGGTTGTTCCACGGTATCCACCTGATTGACCAGCAGACGGAAACGGTCGCCCATGTCGATCAGGCTGGCGTTAACCGCCGGGCCGGCCGGGGTGGAGAAAATCAATCGCGCCGGATCCGCCTTGCCGCCGATGCCGAGCGGCTGGATGTCGAGCAGCGGCTTGCTTTCTTTGGCGATCGACGGGCACACCTCCAGCATGTGCGAACCGACCACCAGATCGTTGCCCGGCTGGAAGTGATAGGTGTAATCCTCCATAAACGAGGTGCCGCCGTTCAGTCCATCGGCCATCACTTTCAGGATGCGCAGCAGCGCGGCGGTCTTCCAGTCGCCTTCGCCGCCAAAGCCGTAACCCTGTTGCATCAGGCGTTGCACCGCCAGCCCCGGCAACTGCTTCATGCCATGCAGGTCTTCAAAGTTGGTGGTAAAGGCCTGGAAATTGCCCTGTTCCAGAAAACGCTTCATCCCCAGCTCGATGCGTGCCGCGTCGATGAGGTTCTCGCGCTTTTCACCCTTGACTTTCGCCGCGTCGCTCAGCACATAGCTGGCTTCGTATTCTTCAATCAGCGTGTCCACATCGCCACGGCTGACCTCATTGATCACGCTGACCAAATCGCCGATGCCATAGGCATTGACCGAGTAGCCGAACTGGATCTGCGCGCCGACCTTATCACCTTCGGTCACCGCCACTTCACGCATGTTGTCGCCAAAACGCGCCACTTTCAGCTGCCGGCTCGCCTGTTTGGCGGCGGCGGCACGCATCCACTGGGCAATGCGGCGGTGGGCTTCAGGATCCTGCCAGTGGCCGGCAACCACGCTGTGCTGTTGGCGCATGCGGGCGCCGATAAAGCCGAACTCACGGCCGCCGTGAGCGGTCTGGTTCAGGTTCATAAAGTCCATATCCATGCTGTCCCAAGGCACCTGGGCATTGAACTGGGTATGGAATTGCAGCAGCGGTTTGTTGAGGATAGACAGCCCGGCGATCCACATTTTGGCCGGCGAAAAGGTGTGCAACCAGGTCAGGATGCCGATGCACTCCTGGCGATAGTTGGCGTCGCGGCACAGGGCGGTAATTTCATCCGGTGTGGTGACCAGCGGCTTCAGCACCAGTTTTACCGGCAACCCCGCCTCACGGTTGAGACTTTCCACGACCTGTTCGGCGTGCGCCTTGACCTGTTGCAGGGTTTGCGGGCCGTACAGGTGCTGGCTGCCGATGGCGAACCAGACTTCATGCTGCTTAAATGCATCCATCAGAGACTCCTGGGGTTAGTGTTGGGTATCGGGATTCAGCATGGCGAATCTGCGCCAGGGGCGTAGCGCGGCTCGGCGGCCAGGCACCATTGCTGATAGCGTTGATAAAGTTGTTGATAGCGCGCGACACGCTGCGGATCCGGTTGCAGTGTGCGTTCGATGCCGCAGGCCATCAGGCGTTGCGCCTCGGGCACGTTACTGAAACGGCCGGCGGCCACGGCGGCGAAGATCGCCGCACCCAGCGCGCAGCATTGATCGGAGGCGACAATCTGCAGCGGGCGGTTCATCACGTCGGCGCAGGCCTGCATGATCGTCGGTGATTTCCGCGCGATGCCGCCCATGGCCAGCACGTTGTCGACCGGGATGTCCTGCTGTTCGAAGCACTCCATGATGGCGCGGGCGCCAAAAGCGGTGGCGGCAATAAATCCGCCAAACAGCGTCGGCGCGTCGGTCCCGAGGTTCAAATCGGTAATCACGCCTTTCAGACGCTGGTTGGCATAGGGGGTGCGGCGGCCGTTAAACCAGTCCAGCACCACCGGCAGGTGATCCAGCGACGGATTGTTGGCCCAGGATTCGGTCAGCGCGGCCAGCAGGCCGGCTTCAATCTGTTTCAACTGCGGTTGCAGTTCGGGATGGTTTTTCGCCGCCTCATGCAGCGGCCAACTGAGCAAACGGCTGAACCAGGCATACATATCGCCAAAGGCCGATTGCCCGGCCTCCAGGCCTATCAGCTCCGGTACTACGCTGCCGTCGACCTGGCCGCAGATACCTTCGATCGCGCGCCCGTCGACCCGCTGGCGATCGGCGATCAGGATGTCGCAGGTGGAGGTGCCAATTACCTTCACCAGGGTATAGGGTTGCGCCCCGGCGCCCACCGCGCCCATATGGCAATCGAACGCGCCACCGGATAACACCACGCTCTGCGGCAGCCCTAGGCGTGCGGCCCACTCGGCGGTGAGCGTGCCGACCGGCAAATCGGCGGTGTGGGAGTCTTCGAACAAAGGCCAGGGCAAGTCTTCGACCAGCAGGGGATCGAGAGCGGCGAAAAACGCCTTCGGCGGCAGGCCGCCCCAGTCGGGGTGCCATAGCGTTTTATGTCCGACGCTACAGCGCCCGCGTTTCAATCGCTGCGGGGCGGTGGTGCCGGACAGCAGCGCCGGCACCCAGTCGCACAGTTCCACCCAAGAGGCGGCGGCCTGGCGCACTCCGGCGTCCTGACGCGAAACGTGCAGGATCTTGGCCCAGAACCATTCGGATGAATAGACGCCGCCGATATAGCGAGAATAGTCGGGGAAGTCGCCGCTGCGGCAAAGCCGGTTGATGGCGTCGGCTTCCTCGATGGCGGTGTGATCTTTCCACAACACAAACATGGCGTTTGGGTTGTCGGCAAACTCCGGCCGCAGCGCCAGCACCTTGCCCTGCGCGTCAATCGGCGCAGGCGTGGAACCGGTCGAATCGACACCGATGCCGATCACCTGCAGCCGTTGCTGCGGGGACATGCGCTGTACCAGGCTGACGATCGCCTGTTCCATGGCTTCTATATAGTCGAGTGGGTGGTGGCGGAATCGGTTCTCTGCAGCGTTGCAGAATTCGCCGCGCTGCCAGCGAGGGTAGTAAACCACTTCGGTATCCAGCTCCTGGCCGTTATGGCAGTCAACCGCCAATACCCGCACCGAATCGCTGCCGAAGTCCAATCCCAGGGCAATAGCGCCTGCCGTCATGATGTTGACTCCTGATGTGTAAATACGCTGTGACAACCATAGGAGCGGGAGCGGTGGGCAGGTGAGGAGCCATTAGCTGGAAGTATGCACTTTTCTGCTTCGCACAGTGATTTTGTGACGGTTGTCATAAGTTAATGTTTGGCGGAATTCGCTAAATATATGCACATATCTGCTGTAATCCACGGATGTGATAGCGCTCCACATTTCGGCAACAAATACCCGCTAAAACTTAATCCGTCTTACAGCTGGTGTTGGGAGATGCCGCGCAAACAAGCGGCGCACCGACAACAGGCACCCTAATGATAACGTTTTCACGGCGAGCGAATTTATTCGCCGAAGAGAACAACACTGCGGAGAGTATCATGCATAAATTCACTAAGGCGCTGGCGGCACTGGGTCTGGCGGCCGTTATGTCACATTCGGCTGTCGCCGAGACCATGAAGCTGGGCTTTTTGGTCAAGCAACCAGAGGAACCCTGGTTCCAGACCGAATGGAAATTTGCCGACAAGGCCGGTAAGGATCTCGGTTTCGACGTGATCAAAATCGCCGTGCCGGACGGGGAAAAAACCCTTAACGCCATCGACAGCCTGGCGGCCAGCGGAGCCAAGGGCTTTGTCATCTGCACGCCGGATCCGAAGCTCGGTTCGGCGATCATGGCCAAGGCGCGCAGTTACAACCTGAAAGTGATCGCCGTGGACGATCAGTTTGTCACCGCCAAGGGCAAACCTATGGACAGCGTGCCGCTGGTGATGATGGCGGCCACCAAAATCGGTGAACGTCAGGGCCAGGAGCTGTGGAAAGAGATGAACAAACGCGGCTGGAAGCCGACGGACACCGCCGTGATGGCGATCACCGCCGATGAGCTGGATACCGCCCGTCGCCGCACCGGCGGTTCGATTGCCGCGCTGAAAGCGGCCGGCTTCCCGGAAAAACAAATCTACTCGGTACCGACCAAGTCCAACGATATCCCGGGGGCGTTCGACGCCGCCAACTCAATGCTGGTGCAGCATCCTGAAGTGAAAAACTGGCTGATTGTCGGCATGAACGACAACACCGTACTGGGCGGCGTGCGCGCCACCGAAGGCCAGGGCTTCAAGGCACCTAACGTGATCGGCATCGGCATCAACGGCGTGGACGCGGTCAGCGAGCTGTCCAAGGCGCAGGCTACCGGTTTCTACGGGTCGCTGCTGCCAAGCCCGGACATTCACGGCTACAAGAGCATTCAGATGCTGCATGACTGGGTAGAAAAGGGTGTGGAGCCGCAGAAATTTACCGAAGTGACCGACGTGGTGCTGATCACCCGCGACAATTTTAAAACCGAACTGCAGAAAAAAGGCCTGATGTAATCACCGAGCCGCCCGCAGCGTAACGCCGGGCGGCATTTTTGACCGCAGGAGGATCGCATTATGACCGCCGCATTGCCGTATCTGACGTTTAAAGGCATCGGTAAAACCTTCCCGGGCGTGAAGGCGCTGGACGATATCAGTTTCAGCTGCCAGGCCGGGCAGATCCACGCGTTGATGGGAGAAAACGGCGCCGGGAAATCCACGCTGCTGAAAATTCTCAGCGGTAACTACGCGCCGACCCAGGGTGAAATTCAGCTGAAAGGCCAGCCGGTTCAGTTCGCCAACACCACCGATGCCTTGAACGCCGGGGTAGCGATTATCTACCAGGAGCTGCATCTGGTGCCGGAAATGACGGTGGCTGAGAACATTTATCTTGGCCAGTTGCCGACCAAACTCGGGCTGGTGGATCGCAAGCTGTTGCGTTACGAATCCCGCTTGCAACTGGAACATCTCGGGCTGGATATCGACCCGGATACGCCGCTGAAATACTTGTCGATCGGCCAGTGGCAGATGGTGGAAATCGCCAAGGCGCTGGCGCGCAACGCTAAGGTGATCGCGTTTGACGAGCCGACCAGTTCGCTGTCCGCCAGAGAGATTGAGCAATTGTTCCGGGTGATCCGCGAACTGCGCGCCGAAGGGCGGGTGATCCTCTACGTTTCGCACCGTATGGAGGAGATCTTTGCCCTCAGCGATGCCATCACGGTATTCAAAGACGGCCGCTATGTGCGCACCTTTGACGACATGAACCAGGTCAATAACGCGCAGTTGGTGCAGGCGATGGTGGGCCGCGATCTCGGTGACGTCTACGGTTATCAGCCGCGTGAGTTGGGGCCGGTGAGATTGGCGCTACAGGGATTGCAGGCACCGGGCGTCAAAACCCCTATCGATCTGAGCGTGCGCGCCGGGGAGATTGTCGGGCTGTTTGGCCTGGTGGGCGCCGGGCGCAGCGAACTGATGAAGGGCATTTTCGGCGCCACGCGGGTCAGCAGCGGACAACTGACGTTGGATGGCCAGCGGTTGGACATCCGTTCGCCGATAGACGCTATCCGCGCAGGCATCATGCTGTGCCCGGAAGACCGCAAGGCGGACGGCATCATTCCGGTGCATTCGGTGCGAGACAACATCAACATCAGCGCGCGGCGTAAGAGCATCCGCGCAGGCTGCCTGATCAATAACGGCTGGGAAGTCAGCAATGCCGACCACCACATTCGCGCGCTGAATATCAAAACCCCAAGTGCCGGTCAGCTGATTATGAATTTATCCGGCGGTAACCAGCAGAAGGCGATTCTGGGCCGCTGGCTGTCGGAAGAAATGAAAGTGATCCTGCTGGATGAGCCGACGCGCGGTATCGACGTCGGCGCCAAGCATGAAATTTACCATGTGATTTACCAACTGGCGCAGCAGGGCATCGCGGTGCTGTTCGCTTCCAGCGATTTGCCCGAAGTGCTGGGGCTGGCGGACCGCATCATCGTGATGCGCGAAGGCGCCATTTCCGGCGAATTATTGCATGACGCTGCCAGCGAGGAAAAAGCCCTCAGCCTGGCGATGCTGCGCACCCCCGATATTGCCCCTGATGCCGCTGTGGCGGTGGCTTGATTGTGAAGGAGAAAGAGATGTCGACCATAACGACCCATTCTGTGAAAAGCCGCAGCGGCCGGGGGCTGGCGCGTATCTGGGACAGCTACGGCATGCTGGTGGTGTTCGCGGTGCTGTTTATCGCCTGCGTAGTGTTTGTGCCTAACTTCGGATCTTTCATCAACATGAAAGGGCTGGGGCTGGCGATATCCATGTCCGGCATGGTGGCCTGCGGCATGCTGTTTTGCCTGGCCTCCGGCGACTTCGATCTGTCTGTCGCTTCGGTTATCGCCTGTGCCGGGGTTGCCACGGCGGTGGTGATCAACCTGACCGAAAGCCTGTGGATCGGCGTAGGCGCCGGCCTGCTGTTGGGCGTGGCGTCGGGGTTGATCAACGGTTTTGTCATCGCCCGACTGAAAATCAACGCCCTGATCACCACGTTGGCCACCATGCAGATCTTGCGCGGGCTGGCCTACATCATTTCCGACGGCAAAGCGGTGGGCATTGAAGACGAGCGCTTCTTCACCCTGGGTTACGCCAACTGGCTGGGGCTGCCTGCGCCGATCTGGATCACCGTCGCCTGTCTGATCCTGTTCGGTTTCCTGCTCAACAAAACCACCTTTGGCCGCAATACGCTGGCGATCGGCGGCAACGAAGAGGCGGCGCGGCTGGCCGGGGTGCCGGTGGTGCGCACGAAAATCATCATCTTTGTGTTGTCCGGGCTGGTTTCGGCCGCCGCCGGCATCATTCTGGCTTCGCGCATGACCAGCGGCCAGCCGATGACCTCGATCGGCTATGAGCTGATCGTGATCTCGGCCTGCGTGCTGGGCGGGGTATCGCTGAAGGGCGGTATCGGCAAGATTTCCTACGTTATCGCCGGCATCTTGATCCTAGGGACGGTAGAGAATGCGATGAATTTGCTGAATATTTCGCCGTTCTCGCAATATGTGGTGCGCGGCGTGATCCTGCTGGCAGCGGTGATTTTCGACCGCTACAAACAGCAGGCCAAACGCACGGCGTAGAAAATCGCTAACCCTGCTCACAGTTCTGCCATCGGTTCAGGCAGTAATCTGCCGGGCCGATACACTGGTAATAGACAAGTTGTTTGAGGAGGACCGATGTATCATCGCATGGCACAGGAACCGCAACCGAACCCGCTGTTACCGGGTTACACCTTCAATGCCTATCTGGTGGCCGGGTTGACGCCGATCATGGCGGACGGCCCGCTGGATTTCTTTATCGACCGCCCTGGCGGCATGAAGGGTTATATTCTCAACCTGACTATCAAGGGCCAGGGAAAAGTGTTCGACGGCGAGGACACCTTTTACTGCAACCCCGGTGATCTGTTGCTGTTTCCTCCCAAGGCATCCCATTACTACGGCCGTTCACCGGACAGCGACTGTTGGTATCACCGCTGGGTCTATTTCCGCCCGCGCGCCTACTGGGCCGATTGGCTGGAATGGCACAGCAAAACCCATGAGGTGGGGCGGCTGACGCTGCCAAACAACAACCTGCTGCTGGAATTCGACCGGCTGTTCGCCAATATCGAACAGACCCAGCGCTCCGGCCGCCGTTTCGCGGAAGAACTGGGCATGAACCTGCTGGAACGCCTGTTGCTGCGCGCGATGGAAGAAGATCCGCTCAGCCCGCAGAAAATCATGGATCCGCGGGTCATCGAAGCCTGTCAGTTCATCACCGGCAACCTGGCGGGCGAGTTGCGCATTGACGAGGTGGCGCGCCATGTCTGCCTGTCGCCGTCGCGGCTGGCGCACCTGTTCCGTGAGCAGGTAGGCATCAATATCCTGCGCTGGCGCGAGGACCAGCGGGTGATCCGCGCCAAGCTGCTGTTGCAAACTACGCAGGAGTCGATCGCCACCATCGGTCGGGTGGTGGGCTATGACGATCAACTCTATTTCTCTCGCGTATTCCGCAAGCGGGTGGGGGTCAGCCCAAGCGATTTCCGCCGCCGCAGCCTGGAGATTAACTACCCGGCGAAAAGCGAGCGCCAAACGCCTTACGCGGCGGTTACCGGTTAACTGCGTTGAGGACATGCGCGGTAACCGGGCTGCCAGGGGGAGAGGGAACCCGGTTACCGCGCATACGACCATTCCCCGATCACGCTCATCGCCGAACAAGCGTCCATGAACAAATTCTGTGTTGAAAGCCGCCTAGCGCCGCCCGTGCTGATCTGCTCTTTCCCCCACCTGCCACCACCAGGCGATGGTCGGGATGTCGATCGGCTCTGACAGCTCGCTTCCCCGAGCTTGCCGAGTAAACCCTGACGCGGTATAAGCCAGCCTGCCTGATGTCGTCCCATCAATAAATCGATAACGTTGGGTTTGTTGACACCACAAGATCCCGCCAATGGTATATTCTTCCAGCGCATCAATATAAATTTCGGCTCCTTTGTCATGCGGCCCATTTAATACTTCATCACGGAGCTCGACAAAACGCATCAGCATACGGTCCTGCATATTGAAAGCCATTGCCATTGCGGCTTCGACAGAAAGGTTATGGGTGTCCATCAGAACATCGATGATGTTATACCCATCGGCAGTACGTTCCGCCTCCTTGAAGTAGGAATAGCAATCACTTGACCAGTTGACCACGGTACGGGCCAGTTCCATCAACGCATTGACGCGTCTGTCGAACAGCAAACCCGGCCCCAACTCCAACCCGTTGGCGATCTGCGTATTGAGCATAAATGTGGGGGTGGCACCAGTATGCATGCGGGTCACCACATAATCACTCAGGTTGGGGCGTATCCCGCGCGCCACGTTAGATGCTTTCTGGATCTCGATGAAAAACCAATGTCGGACCGAATCCACCCACTGGTTGGCAAGATAGTCAGGTGACAATTGGCGAACGCGTTGCAGAATATCCCGCATGGCCACTGCATAGCGGTCATTTTTATCGACAATGATGTCGTGGCATTCCAGTGCGCGAATAGTTCTGAAAGCGCTGTCTGCCATTTCCATCGGCTTGTCACGAGTTGGGCCTTCATCGCAAAATTCATCGTCCCAGGTAAAAGCAATCATCGCCAGATCGGCCCCCAATTGCAGTTGCTCGGCATTGGGGGCCAAGGTATAGACATAGCCTGCAATCCCTCCGCAATCCTGTCCGTACAGACGCTGGCGCTGTTCTTCAGTCCAGTAAAGACGGTAACGCTCCATGAAATCGAGCGCTTTCTTTTCAACTTCGGCTTTCAGGGGGTGCACTTTGTACTGCCGGTTGAAGGGATTATAGTCAGGCACAATATGCATGACGGGTTGGGACGTAAGCGTCGGTTGGGCCTCGGGAGACAAAAAATCATTTGTGTTCATACTGTTCCCCATCATTGAATAGATATGACGTTAACGGATGATTATTTTTTGCAAGCAATCACGCTGTAAGTAGAAACCTTGTTCTTCAGCAGCGCCACCGACCAGTTTTCCGCCAGCACCCGCAGCTCCTCCAGCGCGCCGTCAACCCCGGTGGGGAAATGACGCTCGATATTGGCTTTGGAGTCCATCAGCCAGTGCGCTACGTCGACGTTTGACGGCAATACGCGAAAATCCTTTATGGTGAAACCGCTGTCTTCCAGCACCTGGCTAAAGTAAACCGGCGTTTTTTGATGGCGGCAGGCCAGGCGATCAACAATATCCGGCGTATCGGACTGGTAGCGATCCGGTTCGACGTTGTACAGATTGTCGGAAATGATCACCTTGCCACCGGGCCGCACCCGGCTGAATAACGCGCGCATGGCTTTCTCATACAGCTCGTTGGGGAAGTGAGAGATGACACCGCGGATGATCACCAGATCGTAAAGATCACCCGGATCCGGCAACAGTCCGATGTCCTGCGCGTTGCACAAAAACAGATTGATGCGGCCGCTCAACCCTTGCTCGGCATGGAAGCGGGCGCAGTAGTTGAGCTGCTGGGCGCTGACGTTAACGCCGTCCAACCGTTGGCATTCCGGATAGCGCTCCGCCAGATGCTTGAGGATGTAACCCCAGCCGCAGCCGATATCCAGGATACGGCGCATTGCCGGCCGATCGCTGCCGGTTACCCCGGCCAGAAACAACTGCTGCTCGAAATAACGGACACTGGACTCATCCAGTCCCGCGGTAGGTTTCAGTTTCGACGTCGGCGTCAGGGTAGGAGCCGTATCCTCATACACCCCAAATTGAAACAACAGCGTCTCGCCGATGGCCTTGCGCCAATGTTCCGGTTCTTCGCAGTAGGTCTGTACCACCTTCTCCTCATAGCTGTCGGTATGGCTATCCCGGATCACCTGATACGGCAGGTTTTGCAAATACACCGGGTCGGGTGACATCATTTCAGACAGATTGCTCATGGTCGCTCTCCTCGATAAATGCGCGTGTTTTCGTGCAAAAAAGCTTCACTTTCATCGGTAAAACTCCCCACGTCGGCAACAAACCTCGCCACCGGCGGTGTAACAAAGCTGACAATGGCGTTTTCGATGCCGTCGGCGTCCAGACCGCAAGTTGCCAGCAGCTCTGCCGGCTCGCCGTGCTCGACAAAATTATCCGGAAAGCCCAGCAACAAACTGTTTATCGCGATCCCGGCGGCGGACAGGCATTCCAGGCAGGCGCTACCCGCGCCGCCGGCGATGCAGCCTTCTTCCACCGTGACCAGCGTTTCATGGGTACGCGCCAGGCGTTGCAGCAGCTCAGCGTCGAGCGGTTTGACGAAGCGCATATTGACCACGGTCGCATCCAGTCGGACACCGGCTTCCAGCGCCGGCGCAACCATCGAGCCGAAGGCCAGAATGGCGATCCGCCGCCCAATGCGGCGAACCTGAGCTTTTCCCAACGGCAACGCCGCCATCTCGCGCTGCGGCAGCACGCCGGGGCCACTGCCGCGCGGATAACGCACCGCCGCCGGGCCATGATGATTCAGCGCGGTATGCAGCATTTGCCGGCACTCATTTTCATCCGCCGGGCACATCAGCAGCAGATTGGGAATGCAGCGCAGATAAGCCAGATCGAACATGCCCATATGGGTCGCGCCATCGGCGCCTACCACGCCGGCGCGATCGATGGCGAAGGTTACCGGCAGTTTCTGGATGGCGACGTCGTGGATAAGTTGGTCATAACCGCGCTGCAGGAAGGTGGAGTAAATCGCCACTACCGGCCGCATGCCTTCGGCGGCCAGGCCGCCGGCAAAGGTCACCGCATGCTGTTCGGCGATGCCGACGTCGAAATAGCGATCGGGAAAGCGCTGCTGAAAGGCCACCAGGCCGGAACCTTCACGCATCGCCGGGGTAATGCCGACCACGCGCGCGTCGCACTCTGCCTCGTCGCACAACCAGTCGCCGAATACCCGCGTATAGGTCAGCTTACCGGCGGCGGTGGGCAATATTCCGGCCTGCGGACAAAATTTGGCCGGCGCATGGTAGTTCACGGGGTCGGCTTCCGCGTGCGAAAAGCCTTGGCCCTTACGGGTGATGACATGCAGCAACTGCACCCCGCGCCGATCGCGCAGCCGTTCCAGTGCCGGGATCAGCGTAGCCAGATCGTGGCCGTCAACCGGCCCCGAGTAGTCAAAACCCAGGGTGCTGAACAGTGACGCAGATTCACCGCCTTGCAGAGCGACGAGATGCTGTTGCAGCGCGCCGACCGATGGCGAGATCGACATATCGTTATCGTTGAGGATCACCAGTAGGGGCAGGTCCGGATCGAGCGTGGCGTTGTTCATCGCCTCAAAGGCCAGACCGGCACTGAGCGCGCCGTCGCCAATGACCGCGATGCAGCGCCGGGCCTGCCGCTGCAGCCGGACGGCGTGCGCCATTCCCAACGCGGCGGAGATTGACGTGCTGGAATGGGCGGTGCCGAAGCTGTCATAGGGGGATTCATCCCGTCTTGGAAAGCCGGAAATGCCGCCCTTTTTGCGCAGGTTGCTCATCTGTCCGCGTCTGCCGGTAATCGCTTTGTGCGGGTAGCATTGATGACCGACGTCCCAGACAATGCGATCGTTTGGCGTATCAAAGACATAGTGCAGCGCCAGGGTTAATTCCACCACGCCGAGATTAGAGGCTAAATGGCCACCGCTTTTTGCAATGCTGGATAATAAAAATGCCCGGAGTTCATTTGCTGCCTGTGCTAATTTCTCACGGGATAATTTTCGTAGATCGGCCGGAAAATTAATTAATTCCAATAAGGTATCCATCGCCATTCACCAGTCGTTTAATGTGGATAGCATTAACGGGATGCAAGCTTTTCCCATCGTGTTATTTCATTGGTATCAAAACTGTTTATTATTAACCTGAACCAGGCGGTGAATTTTTCTGGATGTAATTCAACCTCATGCAATAACGGGATCACATCAAACCATCGCCAATTTTCGACTTCGTCAGGATTAATATCAGGTTCACCTTCAAACAAGCCAACATAAATATGGTCGAACTCGTGTTCAGTCAAATTTCCAGGTACTTCAGCATGATAGATAAAGCTGGAGACCTTTTTCAATGGGGTGCAAAACCCCATTTCTTCCTGTAAACGCCGCTGGGCGGCAGCATCGGTAGCCTCGCCCCAGCGCGGATGCCCGCAGCAACTGTTGGTCCACAATCCGGCCGAATGATATTTGCCGAACGCTCTTTGTTGCAGCAGCAATCTTCCTTTGTTATCAAATATAAAGATCGAAAATGCACGATGTAATAGCCCTTGCTGATGAACAGAGAGTTTCCCTTCCGAACGGATAGGATTATCTTTGTCATCAACGAGGATCAGCATTTCTTCCACGAGTGACCCCCGAAATAAATTCGATTGCAGGAAGTATGTTTTTTGATCAATGAGATTTAATTAAAGACGCATTTCTTTCATTGTCAAATTTATTTAATGATGGGTTTGAAAAAATAAATTAATAACGATGATGTATAAGTTGGTGACATATTTTTTACTTATGGATGAGTTCAAGGTTAATTCAATGGTGAGAGGGATTCCGTGGCGAAATATATTTTATGTCAGAGCCAGATGATGAATGATTTTAGCTACAGAAACAAAAGGGTCGGCTAGCCCAATGATGCTAAACCCTCTGTCCCGGACTGTAGTGAAGCGTCTCGGTCATGTTGATTGAAGAGTGGGGTTATTGTGCGTCGCTGCAGTTAACATAACATTTACTTCTTGTTCCCGCCTGCGTCATGGTGTCAAATCGGATAGGTAGATAGCGAGCCAGCAAGAGGAAATACCATGGCAGAAAAAATTCGGGTTGGGCTGGTCGGTTACGGCTATGCCAGCAAAACCTTTCATGCGCCGCTGATTGTCGGCACTCCTGGCGTAGAACTGGCCGCCGTGTCCAGCAGCGATGCCGGCAAAGTGCACGCCGACTGGCCTGCGATGACGGTAGTGAGCGATCCGCAGGCGTTGTTCAACGACCCCTCTATCGATCTGATCGTCATTCCCACCCCCAACGATACCCATTTTCCACTGGCGCAGCAGGCGATGGCCGCCGGCAAGAATGTGGTGGTAGATAAACCCTTTACCGTGACATTGTCACAAGCGCAAGCATTGAAACAGCAGGCGGAACAGAGCGGTACACTGCTGTCTGTGTTCCACAACCGCCGCTGGGACAGCGATTTCCTCACGCTCAAGGCGCTGCTGAAAGAAGGCGCGCTCGGCGAAGTGGTTTACTTTGAGTCGCATTTCGATCGCTTCCGGCCGGAAGTGCGCCAGCGCTGGCGCGAGCAGGCCGGCGCCGGCACCGGTATCTGGTACGATTTGGGGCCGCACCTGATCGATCAGGCGCTGCAACTGTTTGGCAAGCCGCAAACGCTGTTTGTCGATCTGGGCGAACTGCGCCCTGGCTCGCAATCGGTGGATTATTTCCATGCGGTGTTGAACTACGGCAATCGCCGGGTGGTGCTGCATGGCACGGTGCTGGCGGCGGCGGAAACCGCGCGTTATATTGTGCACGGCACCCAGGGCAGCTTTATCAAGTTCGGGCTGGATCCGCAGGAAGATCGCCTGAAAGCCGGTGAGCGCCTGCCGCAGGCCGACTGGGGCTACGATATGCGCGACGGCGTAGTGACATTGTCACGTGATGGCATACTGGCGGAGAAGCCGTTGCTGAGTATTCCCGGCAACTACCCGGCCTATTACGCGGCAATCCGCGATGCGATTAACGGCGAGAGCGAAAACCCCGTGCCGGCCAGCGACGCCATCAACGTGATGGAAATGATCGAACTGGGCATTGAGTCTGCGAAACAGCAAAAGGCGTTGCCGGTGGTCTGATCATCGTCACTTTCGCCATCCACGGTTCCGGGTTCGCTTGTCGAACCCGTTTTACTCTTCGAGGGATCCCGATTCATGTCTTGGTTACAGCGTCTGCGCATTGATAAGTTTTTGTTGGTCCTGATTTTTGTGGTGATCGTCGCCTCGATATTCCCCTGCGAAGGGGTATGGAAAACTTTCTTCGAACGCCTGACTACCGCCGCCATTGCGCTGCTGTTCTTTATGCATGGTGCCAAGCTGTCGCGTGAGGCGATTATCGCCGGCATGAGCCACTGGAAACTGCATCTGGTGGTGTTTCTCAGCACTTTCGCGCTGTTCCCGCTATTGGGGCTAGCGATGAATTGGATGGTACCGGGGCTGATGACGCCGACGGTTTATCTGGGCTTCCTGTATCTGTGTGCGTTGCCGGCGACGGTTCAGTCGGCCATCGCTTTTACTTCTGCGGCGGGCGGTAATGTGGCCGCGGCGATTTGCAGCGCCTCGGCGTCCAGTATCCTCGGCGTTTTCCTGTCGCCGCTGTTGGTGGGAGCCTTGATGCATACTCAGGGCGGGGATACCGACGTACTGCACGCGATTGGTTCGATAATCCTGCAACTGATGGTGCCGTTTGTGGTGGGGCATCTGGCGCGGCCGTTGATTGGCAAATGGGTCGATCGCCACCGTAAACTGATCAACATCACTGACCGTTCATCGATATTGCTGGTGGTGTATACCGCGTTCAGCGCGGCGGTGGTGGAAGGTATCTGGCACCGGATTGACGGCTGGTCGTTGCTGACCATTCTGGTGATGTCGCTGGTGCTGCTGACGGTGGTGTTGATTATCAACACTTACACTGCGCGTTGGCTGGGGTTCGATACCGCCGATGAGATCACCATTGTGTTCTGCGGCTCGAAAAAGAGCTTGGCGAACGGCATTCCGATGGCCAACGTGCTGTTTCCGGCCGCTGCGGTGGGGGCCATGGTGCTGCCGCTGATGATTTTCCATCAGGTGCAACTGATGGTGTGCGCCGTACTGGCGCAGCGCTATGCACGCAAAACCGCCAAACAGCGAGAGGCGTTGGCGGTGAAATAAACCGGGGCGCGTTATACGCGCCCCTTGTTTCATCAGCCTCGCACTTTATCGCACAAAGCCTGCTTTTCCTGCTCGCTGAGGAACGCCATTTTCAGGCCGTTTTCCTGTGCGGTGCGGATTTCAGCCGGCGTCAGCCCGGCCTGTGGTGCCGCTACCCGGTATTCGTGTTCGATCTCGATGCCCTGAACCGCCGGGTCATCGGTGTTGATCGAGGCCAGCACGCCGTGGCGCAGGAATTTCGCCAGTGGATGCTGGGCCAGAGAAGAGACGGTGCTGGTCTGAATATTGGAGGTCAGGCAGGATTCGATGCCGATGCCGTGTTCAGCCAGGAAGTCCATCAGCGCCGGATCCTCAATCGCTTTCACTCCGTGGCCGATACGCTCGGCGCCCAACTCGCGGATCGCCTGCCAGATGCTTTCCGGGCCTGCGGCTTCGCCCGCGTGCACGGTAATGCGCAAGCCGGCGTCGCGGGCACGGTTGAAGTGGCTAAGGAACAGGCTGCCCGGGAAGCCCAGCTCGTCACCGGCCAGATCCAGCGCGGTAATGCCGTCGCGGTGCGCCAACAGACCCTCCAGCTCTTGCAAACAGGCCGCTTCGCCAAAGGTACGGCTCATGATGCCGATCAGGCGGACATCGATGCCCCGATCGCGAACGCCGGAACGAATGCCGTCAATCACCGCTTCGACTACGCCAGCCACCGGCAGTTGGTGTTTCATCGCCATGTAATACGGCGAGAAGCGCAGCTCGGCGTAGTGCAGGCCGGCATTGGCCGCGTCCTCTACGTTTTCGTAGGCAACCCGGCGGCAGGCATCCAGGTCGCCCAGCACCGCCACGCCCCAGTCCAGCTTTTGCAGAAAGCTAATCAGATCCGGTTCGGCATGGGTGATTTGCACGTGCGGGCGCAACGCTTCCAGCTCGTCAGCGGGCAGGGCCAGATTGAACTGACGGCCCAGATCGAGAATGGTTTGCGCACGGATGTTGCCGTCGAGGTGACGGTGAATGTCGGTAAGCGGTAGGCGGGAGTCAATCATGATCTGCACTCGTTATTTTGTTGTAGGTAAAGTGCATATCAGTATAAAAACAAAAGAATGAAAATTGCCATTGTGTTGCATAAAAAAGTGATGAAAATCACATTAATTGCGGGCGGTGTCGCATTTTTGGGTCATGGCGGGCGAGAAGCTCCCGCGTTTGCTCTGACCGGCAGTCGCGGAAAGCATTAACCTGCCATCCGCTTACCGATGTTATCGCCACCGATGCCGTACTCCGCCAACCAATCGACAATCCTGCCTATCACCACCGGCTGGGCCTGTTCAACCCGAAACACCGGGCCGATGGCCATCGGGGTGGCGTGTTCGGCCAGCGCCCGCAATTCAGGCAAATATTCTGCGCCGGGGTGGCCTTTGGGCCGTTGGCCGATGCGCGAACCATAGCGTTCGGCCGCCAGCTCGCCGGAAATCTGGTTCCACACTTCGAGGGGCTGCACTACCCCGGCTTCTCGTAGGTAATGGCGCAACGGCTCCCTGGGCTGAAAGCCGAACCAAGCGTCGATAACGTAAGTACAGCATTCCGGTGCCTGCGCCACGATTGACCAAATGGCGTCATAAGCGGCGCAGCCAAGCCGCCGGTTCAGCGCCCGATCCACGTTGTCCAGCCGCGACATAAACGGCTCCTTGATGCCGTCCAGGGTCAGATACGGCAGGCCGAAATGGTGCGCCAAAGCCTGCGCGACAGTGCTTTTGCCCGAGGCAGGAATGCCATTGACCAGAATGACGGTTTTTCCGCTCGCCAGAGTCATAATATTTCCACCACTTCTTGCCATATTTTCGCGGCGCGGAGTTTGTCGAGCCGCTCTTTATTGTCCAGCAAATCGACAATGGCGCGAATGCCGTCTTCGATATGCCGGTTACTGTCGGTCGCGCCGAACAGGATAACGATATCGGCCTTTTCGCTGTCCTGAAAGGCGATAGGCTCCTCCAGCAACACCATGCTGAAGCAATTTTTAATCACTCCGCACTCCGGCCGTGCATGGGGGATGGCGATCCCTTCGTCAAACACGTAATAAGCGCCGTGGGCCAGCGTATTGCTGATCACCGCCTGATAATAAGAGGCGTGAATATAGCCGTTATCAACCAACGGCTGCGCCGCGAGCGTAATGACCTTTTGCCAGTCCGTTTCCTTGACGCCGACCTGGATGGCGCCGGCCTCAAGCAGCAGTTGTTTAATTGTCATCATGATCCCTCAGAGATTTTTCCTGATAATATTGCGCAGCTCGTCCATTTTGATAAAAACGGCATCGATATAGTGGCGATGGTTCTGGCTTTTGGCGTAAACCTTTACAGCCCGATTATAGGCCAGCATTAATGTCTTATGGATTTCGCCTTCTGCCGGCGTTGCCGACAACCGCTGTTCCAATGCGTTAATTTCGGCTGCAATTTCATTGGCTTCATCATCGTAATTCGTGGTGGGCAGCGTTTCTTTTTCCCGCTGACGTTTCATAAAATTAAACATATATTCTCCAGTCTATACCCGCACGTTTCAAGCCACGGCGTGCAGCACCCCTGCAATAGCTGGGGATCTTGGGATTACGAGTTAACCGCTTGGCCGCGACTTGAAATGCACAGGGTATATATTAAGAACGAATGACAACCGTTATTTAAACAGACCGATCTTTTCCGTTAATACTTCGGTGACGGCATTATTGGCTGGGATCAGGAATTTCCGCACGCTGTCGTTCACTTTGCCTTTTTCAAACGTCTGCTTGCAGCGCCCAACCCACTGCACGTTCATCTCGGTGCCCACGTTGACCTTTTCAATGCCGCCGGCCACCGCGCGCCGCATGTCTTCATCGCTGACCCCCGTGCCGCCGTGCAACACCAGCGGGGTATGGGTGGCCTCGGTGATTTCCGCCAGGCGCTGGTGCTGGATATGCGCCTTGCCGGTGTACAGCCCGTGGACGGTGCCGACCGACACGGCCAGCATATCGACCCCGGTTTCGTCTACAAAGCGCTTGGCGTCTTCTACGGTAGTAAAACAAATGTCCTCTTCCGCGACCGCCTTACCGTCTTCCGAACCGCCGATGGCGCCCAGTTCAGCCTCCACCGAGACGTTACGCTGGCGGGCGATGTCGATCACCTTGCGGGTATTGGCGATATTCTCGTCCATATCAAGATGCGAACCGTCATACATCACCGAACTGAAACCGGCATCAATCGCCGTCTCGATGGAGGTGATGTCCGAGCAGTGATCCAGATGCAGACAGGTGGGCACGTCTTCGCTTGCCGACAGCGAGCGGACCGAATCAACCAGCAGCCGGTAACCCAGATATTCGGCGGTTCCGGTGGAAATCTGGATCATCAGCGGGCTGTGGGTCGCCTTGGCCGCCCTGAAAAAGGCCGGCAGCATCTCCAGGCAATGGAGATTGAATGAGCCGATCGCCTTGAAGTCGCGGGCCTTGGCAACGGACAACAGCTCGTTGAAATTATAGAGTTTCATGGACTTTTCCCTCAGGGTGTTTGGTTGATTTACCGTTAACAAACCACGCAATCAGCGTGATGAAGACAATGAACAGGGCGATGAACAGCCAGTTGCCCTGGAAGGCATGCCCCATCACCAGGCCGCTGCTGATGACGTCGGAATCGCTGAAGGTCACGCCGACAAAGCCGTAACTTTCCAGCATCGGCACCAGAATGGCCGGCAGGAAGGTGATGAACAGACCGTGAACCACGCCACCGATCATCGCGCCGCGTCGCCCGCCAAGGGCGTTACCGAAAATGCCTGCGGTGCCGCCGGCGAAGAAGTTGGTGAGCAGGCCGGGCAGGATCATCGCCAGACCGAACATCGGGAATACGATCATGCCGATGATGGAACCCAGGGTCGTGGCCAAGAAGCCGACAATCACCGCATTGGGCGCATAAGGGAACAACACCGGACAATCCAGCGCCGGGCGGGCATCCGGCACGATGCGCATGGCAATGCCGCGAAACGCCGGCACCAACTCATTCAGCAACAGACGCACGCCGCTGTAGAGGATAAACACGCCGGCGACGAACTGAATGGCCTGCATAAAGGAGTACATCAGGTAGTTCATACCGCCGGCATATTGGGCGATGAACTGTGGCCCGGCCGCCAGTGCGGGGATCAGATACATCGGGATCATCACCACCGCCATCGACAGATAGGTGTCTTGCAGAAACTTGAAGTTGTCGGGTAACTCCAGATCCTCGGTGGAACGCGAGCCTTTGCCGACCACCTTGGCGACCGCCGCCTGCACCAGATAACCGATGGTGCAGAAGTGCCCCAGCGCCACCTCGTCCGAACCGGTGATTTTGCGCACGACCGGCTGCGCCAGTGCCGGCATCAACACCGCCATCACGCCGCCAAAGATCCCTCCGGTCAAAATCAGCGGCATCCCGGTCAGCCCGGCTTTATAGCCGATCACCGCGCCGATGGTGGCCATCCACAACAACGCCTGCCCGGTCAGGAAAATGTATTTGAACGGGGTGATGCGGGCGATGATGATATTCACGGCGAAAATCACCAGCAGCGTCATCGCCACTTCAGAACCCAGTTCACGGTTGGCCAGGCCGGCAATGGCGGCGACATCGGTGATGTAACCGGTCATGCCGAAGCCGTGGGTGAAGATACTGTTCAGGTAGGTCAGGGCGCCGACAATGATGTTGATGCCCGCCATCATGATCAGAAAGCCCAACAGCGTTTTGAACGTGCCTTCGGCGACCTTACCGGTGGATTTTTTCTGCAGCAACAACCCCAACATGGCGATAAAGGCAATCAGGATCGACGCCTGACCCAGCAGATCTTTGACGATAAAATCTATCAGGCTACTCATGATGGGGGCCCTTCATGTCGCGCTCTTTCAAAAAGGCCACAATCTTTTGCTCGATTTCCACTTTATCGGTGAGTCGGTGGAGAACAATGACCCGTTTTTTTTCTTCTTCGCTGGCGTCGGCATTTAAAATATCGGCGAAGGTTTTTTGGGTCAGAATAATATCTGATTTAAAGGCGCTGGCCTCAGAGATCGTGGTGTGATCAATATCGGCTTCAATCTCTAATTTTTTCAGCACCGCTTTTGCGCTCATTTCGATGGCAAAGCTGGAGCCGAGGCCGCAGCCGCAAACACACAGTATTTTAAGCATGGACATCTCCTCAGATTATATTTAACTGCCTGGCGAGTTTGTAATGGTGTCCTTCGGTGTCGACCAAACGTTTTTGCATGCTGATTAAATCAATCGGAATAGGTTGGTTGCCGGCATTAATAATGATTGCCTTGTTTTTCATTCCGGAATGAATACAGCGCACGACTTCGCTGGCCATAAGGGTTCCCTGATAGATTTCTTCGCAGGTGGGATCGCCATTGCGCAGACCGTACCCCACGATGGTTTTGCGAATGCGCAAGCCAATCTTGGGTTCCAGCTGTTTAATCATGGTGTCGATCGCCCCCTGGAAGCCTGGCGAATACTCTTTCGTATACCCCTCTGAACATAAAATGATAACGCTGTTTTGCCGCTCCAGCCGGTGGGTTATTTTTTCCGCCAATGCGTTCAAGGGATGTTGGCATTCTGGAATCAGGGCAAAGTCCGCATTGGACTTTATCGCCGATTGCAGCGTCAGCTCCCCGCAGTAACCGCCCAGCAGCTCAATCATAAATACGCGGCCCGGCAGGGCGCGCCCGGTATTTCTCAGCTTGGAGACTTCTTTTATCACCTGCTCGCAGGCGGTGGAAAAGCCGATGGTGTAGTAGCTGCCAAAAACGTCATTGTCGATGGTCATGCCCACGCCAAAACAGTTAACGCCAAACTCACTGAGCGTATTTAAAAACTGCAGCGAGCCGTCGCCGCCGGCCATAATAAGCACGTCAATGTGCAGAGCTTTAAGTTGCTTGCCGATAGTTTCATATTCACTGGCGACCAGTTTCTTTGCCGTACGACCAGAAGAGATAATGGGCATCGATGAAATAGAGAAATCGACCAGGTCGCGTCTGGCGATGGAATGATGCTGATTAGCCAGTAAGCCCGGTATTCCGCCGTTAAACAGAACGATATCTGCCTGCGCCAGCCTGGCGACCTGGAAAATAAAGTTGTTGATGCCGGTGACATCGCCACCGCTTATTACCACGCCGATTTTCATATGCCTGCTCCCAGCCCATTCCGTTGCAGTCATTGTTATTTTTGGCATCGGTAAAATTTGCAGGTGATATCACAAAACAATCACAAATATTTCCTTCGAAGAGATTGACAGCACTATAGATAGCATGATTTCTGAGAAGCAGATCTCATTTTATTTTTTTGAGACAAAAGAGAAAAGGTGACTATTTATTAATAATCAATATGTTGCAGATATGTTGTTTTTGAACGATGGATAGGGCGAAAAATAGGGAGTCGGGCAGAGGGAAGTTTAATGAAGTGTGATTACTCTCGCATTTTTTACGGTAATAAGAGGGAGGTGAAGAAATTAATAGCGCTCAATACGCGGCCAGGGTTAATAACCGCGTATTGATTGTGTTTTTTATTTGGCCGCGGCACTCAGGCTCTCACTACCGTGACCCCGGCCTGTTCCAGCGGGGCGATCAGCGCGGCGTCGGTCGCGCGTTCGACAATAATGGTCTGTGCCAGCGTGATGTCGCCAATCGCAAATTGTGAGGCGGCGTTCAGCTTGGCGGCGGAGGCCAGCACCACGGTTTCTGCCGCCCGCGCCGCCAGCGCGCGCTTGATATAGGCCTCTTCAAGGTCGCCGGTGCTTAGCCCTGCGGTCGGGTGCACGCCCGTCACCCCCATAAAGTAAATGTCGGCGCGGATGTGCGAGATGGCTTCCACCGCGGCGGCCCCCACGCTGACGATCGAGTGTTTATACAACCGCCCGCCGATCAGGATCACCTCCACTTTGGGGTGTTCAACCAACCCGACCGCCACGCTGGGGCTGTGGGTGACGATAGTCGCCTCCAGCGTGGGCGGCAGCTGTTTCACCAGCTCGGCGGAGGTGGTGCCGCCATCGATGATCACCACTTGCCCTGGAATGATCATCGCCGCTGCGGCTTTGGCTATCGCACGCTTGGCGGCCGATTCCTGCCCGTTTCTGTCGGCAAAGGTGCCAATGGCGGGGGAGACTGGCAGCGCGCCGCCGTGCACCCTTTGCAGCAGCCCTTCGCTGTCCAGTTCACGCAGATCGCGGCGGAGGGTGTCTTCGGACAGCCCGAACATTTCGCTGAGCTGTTTGGCCAGCACCTGTCCGTCCTGTTCCAGTTTTTCCAGAATAATTTTCTTGCGCTGACTGGTGAGCATCGCGTTGTCCCGTTAAATTTGCATTGCACGAAATATCTTGATCATACACGAAACTGCACGATAGTATCCAGTTCCTTTCCTGCGTTGTGGAGTTGACCAACATGATTGCGACTAAAGATCGGGTTCGTATCGTTGAAACCCGGGTGCTGTCCGATGACTGGTATCTGCTGAAAAAAACCACCTTTGATTTTTTGCGCCGTGATGGCGTCTGGCAACGGCAAAGCCGCGAAACTTACGATCGCGGCGACGGCGCGACCATTTTGCTGTTTAACCGGCAGGTGCAAAAAGTGGTGCTGACGCGCCAGTTCCGCTTTCCGGTGTTCGTCAACGGCCACGACGGCATGCTGATAGAGGCCGCCGCCGGCCTGCTGGACAATGCCTCGCCGGAGGAACGCATTCGCGCTGAAGCGGAGGAGGAAACCGGCTATCGGGTGCAAAACGTGCAGAAGGTGTTTGAGGCCTATATGAGCCCCGGTTCGGTGACCGAAAAACTGCATTTCTTTGTTGGGGAATATGATGCCGACAGCCGGGTGAGCGACGGCGGCGGGGTGGAGGCGGAAGGCGAAGACCTCGAGGTGATCGAGATGCCGTTGGCGGACGCTTTGCACGCCATTCGACAAGGAACCCTTGTGGATGCCAAGACCATTATGCTGCTGCAGTTTGTGGCGCTTAACCGTACCCTGGAGAATAACTTATGAGTGCTCAATTGATTCTGATAGCCGGCCCGTACCGCAGCGGCACCGATGGCGATCCGCAGCGCATTGCCGCTAACCTGCACCATTTGGAGCAGGCGGCGCTCGAGGTGTATCAGCGCGGGCATGTGCCGGTGATTGGCGAATGGCTGGCGCTGCCGTTGGCGGCGGCGGCCGGTTCAACCCAATTGGGGGACGCGGTAAGCGAGGCGTTTCTCTATCCGGTGGCCCATCGGCTGATTGCCCAATGCCAGGCTATTTATCGCATTGAAGGCGCATCGGCGGGGGCGGATAACGACGTGCGGCTGGCCAATGAGCGCGGGTTGAATGTCTATTACCGCCTGGACGATATCCCGCAGGCTAAATGAACAGGGGGCGAACAGGTTCGCCCTGAATGACCCAATAGCGGGCGCAGCCTGTAACCGGTGACGGTTTGGTCAATCCGCGGTGGCAGGCCCGGCCGACTAAACTTCGCCCAGAACAAACCTCAACCCGCTAATCAGTTTATCCATGCCGGCTTCCACCTTGCTGCGTGGGCAACCGACGTTCAGCCGCAGGAAGCCGCGGCCCTCTTCGCCGTAAGTGAAACCCGGCATAATCGCGACCTTCTCGTGGTCGATCAGCACCTGTTGCAGTTGGCTGTCATCAACGCCCAGCGGGCGCAGATCGATCCAGGCCAGATAAGTGGCCTGCGGCGGCTGCCAGTCGAGCATAGGAAACGCCTGGTTCAGCCGTTCGGCGACGTAGGTCAGGTTGTCTTGCAGGTAATCGCGCAGTGCATCCAGCCAGGGCTCGCCGTGGCGATAGGCCGCAATGTGCGCCACCACCGCCAACACCGCCGGTGAAGACAGCCCGTCGCGGCTTTTCAGCAGTTGGGTGTAGGCGTCGCGAGCGGCATCGTCGCTGATAAACCCGTAGGCGCCGGTCAGCGCCGGAATATTGAAGGTTTTGGAGCCGGAGGTCAGCAAGGCCCAGGGCGTGGTCGCCACCTGGCTCCATGGCGTGTGCTGCCTCTCGCCCCACACCATGTCCATATGGATCTCATCGCTGATCACCCGTACATCATGGCGTTCGCACAGCTCGGCCATCTGCTGCAACTCCGCCGCGCTCCACACCTTGCCGGTCGGGTTGTGCGGGCTGCACAACAGCAGGATCTTGGTTTGCGGCCGCGCCAGCAGCGCTTCCAGGTGCGCCATATCGCACAGCCATTGGTCGCCGTTTTTGTGCAACGGGCAGGCCAACAGTTGACGCTGATTACCGAGGATCACCTTATAAAAGGCGTCATAGGCCGGCGTGTGAGTGACCACGAATTCCCCCGGCGCTGACCACAGGCGGATCATCTGCGCCGCCATGTAGATCACCGACGGACCGTAAACCGCCATCCCGGTGTCGATCGGCGTACTGAAGCGCTGCTGATACCAGTGGCGCACCGCGCCGAGAAAATCCTCATGCTGCCAGCGGCTGTAGCCCAGCACACCGTGCTGCAGGCGTTGTTGCAGCGCCTCGATAATGCAGGGGGCGGTCGCGAAATCCATATCGGAGATGGTGAACGGCAGCAGGTCATCGCTGCCAAAGCGATCGGCAATGTAATCCCACTGCGTGCACCAGGTGCCGTGTCGATCGACCGGAGTAGAAAAATCAAACATGTGACGCTCCCTGCAGGGCGGCAGCAGGAAGCGCCGCCGCTATCAGTGAGTCTAATTCATCTTTTACCGATTGTACCTGCGGGCCGATCACCACTTGCAGATTATGGTCATTAAGGTGCACGACGCCAATGGCGCGGTTGGCCTTCAGCGCCGCGTCATCCACCTGGCTCATGCCGCTGACCGACAGGCGCAGGCGGGTGAACGTGCAGCCAGCACGCTGGAAGGACATATATATAAAACATACAAGCAACCAGACGGTAATGTGATCAAGACTTCTGCCGCAGGCCGATATCAGATCACCAGCAGCTCATGGGATGATGTTCAGAAGGCATTAATCTTCCCGATTTTTCGAAACACAGCCAGGATATTGCTGCGCTCTATCTGATTCAGCGCGCGGGGCAACTGAAAAATGTGGTGGCTGGTCGTTATGAGGATGCAACTGCCGGACTTGGTGGGGTATGGGCCTTACCCATTCCCGGCAGGCACAGGACATGCTGGCTTCGGATCTTTTCTGATATGGCAATTACCGGACTGTTCAGCCGTAATCGGCCCAAGATTGGTGATCTGTATTTTGATGCTCTACTGGAGGAGTCCAGCGAACTGCGCACCGATGTGAGGTAAGTGAGTTTCCGCTTGAAGATGCCTCTACATCGCAGGAGTGCGGCACTACCCAGATAGCACTAATGCCGCACCGTTGGTCCTCTGAGAGCAAGGCGAATGTACGGACGGGGGACTTGGTGAGTCATAGGGCGGTGGTTTCAGGGGGTAACGGTTGGTTGCGGGCAAAGAAAACCCGGCGCGATGGTCGGGCGGGAGTCAAGCACCAAATCCCAAGATGTTGAGGACAACGGCCAGTTCAGAACGACAACGCTGTCATTGTAATCATTATCCGTTCCGCTCTCAGCACCGATAGTTATGAAACCAGGCTTCCCATCCAGCGTGTTATCTGAATAACGCAGTTTGCATGGTTTACCATCGCCCTCAATCTGAACACAAACATTGCCCGTGCCCGAATGATAAACTTTGGTATTTTTACCATCGCTATTATTCATTGGCGTATTGTTCAAACCTTTGCCGTTATAGGTATCAACCAGATTATCGTCGATATACAGTTTGACAGTTTGTTTATGGGCGTCAGTATTAGCGTAAGCCGTCAGGCCGAATGCCGTGTTGGGTGGTAATTTGAAGCACTGCTTGCCAGAATCATTCTCACCACACGAACCTTTACAGCCATAATTTCCGTCATCTTTGTGGTACGGGTCAGGCTGCGGTGAAACGGTCTGGCACGGATTCTGCGTACACTTTATTTGCCACAGGCCCGTGGTGTCTTTTCTGCGATCATCCTCTGACGTGAACACAAAGTATCCCTCTCCTCATAAACTCAGTGAACATCAGTGTTTATGGCCTTTGATTTATGGAATGATTTATTGCACTTACTGGGCCAACGCCGGCTCTAATGGAATGGACGCCCCCAGTTATTAAATGGCCGTGTTTGACACACTTCCATTTTGGCATACTGATGCCGTTTAAGTTGGGGCGTCCATTCCATTAGAGCCCCCTGACTTCGGGTTTCATAGCGACGATAGTTAACTCTTTCAGCTTTCAGGTTGCGAAGGTCATACTCATGCCCAGCCGTACCAAGTGTGGAATGTCGACGCGCCCAGAGATCTCAGATGACGCTTGAGGCTATCAGCATCGGTGAACGTCGAAAGCACTCCTGTTTGACGATCGAGGATTTCCAGAGAAGTGCCGTTGCGGCGTGCTGCAACCAAGTGGCCAATGCCAGTATCGCGCTGAATGCCGAGCGCGATTTTGCCCTGGTCCGGTAATTTATGCAGCTCCGTCACGAGTCCGTCGAGGGAGTGTTGGGTGTGGTACACGGCGTTACCATTGTGGACAATCTTCAACGCCTCGGTCATATCATCGAGCTTCATGCCGTCCCTGCTGATGCTTTCCACCCCCTCTGGGGACAACCCGAGCCTGCTCACCGTTTCGGACTCTGACAAGCCGGACAGGGCAGCGACAGTATGCAGGCCGCAATCGTTCCGCGTGCCAGCATTAAACGGGGTAGTATCGCCCCCCATGTTCCCCATTATTACCTCCTTGGTCGGTGCCGACGGTTGCGGCGCTTCTTCGGCGGGCGGTGCCGCTGGATGAAGCGCATCTTCCGGTAGCGGTGCAGACGCTTCTGGTGTGGGTTCTGCCGGGGGGGCAGAGGGTACCGATGGAGCCGTATCGGCGGTATCGCCGATGGCATCGGAAGCCGCATCTTCGGCCCCATGTGCGAGCGCCTTTTCACCTGCTCTTGCCGCCTCATCCACACCAATGGCCGGATCTTCAATCGCCTCACCGATCTGAATAGCAGTATTAATAATTGGCATTACAGGTTTGAGTACTCTTTCAACGGGTGCAAGTACGGCATGGACTGCACCATCTATCGCATGCTTGATCTTGCGATCGGCTCTCAACAGTGACCGGATCGGATGGAAGTGATGACCGGTCGGATCGATGTGATTGATCGGATCGCCGACGCAATAGCTGTAGGGATTGATCCCGCCAGCCCCGAAGGGGGAAAGGATATCCGGGGCCATGAAACGCTTCAACCCCGGATGATACAACCGATAGCCATTGCCAAGGTGATAACCGGCAAGGTTATTGCTCTTGCGCTCCCCATTATAGCCCAACGTGCTCACCGAGCCGTCAAGGCTCGCGTTTTCACCGTAAGGACCATAGGTGAGCGTTTCATGATGGCTTGTGCTTTCAACGCTGAGGATCGATCCGCTGGCATCCGTGCCGCTGAGATAGATGCCGGCATTTTCTCCGGACCGTACTTGCGCGGCATTGCCGCCGATACCGTTAACAAAACGCACATTGCCATCGGACGCCAGTTGATTAAGAAGCGTGGCGCCGCGATAGAACAACGCCGTGCCATCATCGCTGATCAACCGATCGAGCGCATCATAACCGTAGTCACTGGAAACTCCATTCGTCCCTTTTTTTGCCGAGAGCAAACGACCGGGATTGATGTTCTGATCATAGGTGAATGTACTTCCTTCGCCATCATCCACCAGGCATCCCGCATTATCGTAATGCAGGGCGATATCGGCCGGATATGCCGGATGCGTATGGGTAACCCCTTTCAGTTGGCACGGATCTTTTGCCTCATAAGAGCAGGTCATATCATCGGAAGAGCCATCCTGATAATCGGTGCGAACTGATTGCAGATTATCAAAAGCGTCAAACGAGAATGTCTGGTGCCTGATTGCCAGGCCTTTCGCATCGGTCACAGGCTCCGCACCGCTGCAATTGTAGGTCTTGAGTCGATTGCGTTCGTCATAAACAAAGTCTTCTGTGCAAACCTGTTTCCCTTTCCGCACCAGAGAGCGACTTTTCAGCAAATGGTTCGGGAAATAATCCAGCGTCTGTGACCATGTGTTGCCATTGCTGCTGACAACGGTACGGGTATGTTCGCGATCCTCCTTATCCCAGCTGACTGTCGTGGTAAGGGTCAGATTGGGAGCGGTCTTCAGATCCGTTGCCTCCCAGCTGTGGATACGGCCGAGTTCGTCATAACTGACGTTGAGCCGAACGTCACTGTCGATTATGGAAGTCGCCCGGCCGTAGCCGTCCGTCTCATTTACCTTGCGCATGACACCGGTCACATCGGTGTAGCTTTTCAGCTTACCCAGCACCGTATATTCATACTGCGTGGGTTTTCCGCCCTGAGAGAAGGTCTCGCTGAGGAGGCGTCCCGTCCTGGCATCTGCCGTGTTCTGAATGGACGAAGTGCCGGACACACCTGTGCTGGCAGCAGATTTAAGCCTGCCGGTCTTCGGATAATAGGCATAACTGGCATGGTCAGCCACATCCTCCATGGACCGTGAAGTCAGTTTGCCTTTCAGTTCTTTCAGGTAGGTTAGTTTGACCGTTGTGCCGTAGGGCGATGTAACGGTTGCCGGACGTGAGAGGCTGCCCGATACAATGTCATAGGTCGAGGACCATTCGCGCCCGCCCGCACTCTGGCTCCTGATGCGGCCCAATCCATCAAAGTCCCGGGTCCCTATCGAATGGCCGTTCACCTTCAGTTCCTTCACCAGGGACGACGGTGACGCCGCGAAATACCGCCGGCTTACCACCGTTGCCTTATTATCCTCACCGGTGACTTTGGGCAATGTCGTGGCCGTGACCCGCCCGAAGGCATCGTAGACGTAGGTGGTGATACGGCCCCGTTCGTCTGTAAACTGCCGGAGACGATTCAGCCCGTCGTATTTGCCGATAGTCTGACTGTATGGCTTGGCGCCAGTCTGACTGCCGGCGGAAAACAGCGCCGCTGTCACCGATCGGTGACGAATATCCTTGGTCACCACAGTCTTGCTCGACTGAATTGTAGGTTTTCCTTTGCTGGCGCTGTAGGTTGTCGTTGTCAGCGTGATGGGATCGTTGACGGTAAAACTCTGGATATCGTTGAGGGTCGTGACACTATCGTTCTGTCCCCAATCATCGAAAGTCATGGTCGTCGCGACCTTGGCGTAGGGAAGCTCATCGGCCCCGGTCAGAAAATCCTGGCTGATCGCAGTGATAACGCGGCCAGCATTGTCATAGGTTCTCGATTGTATGGGTTGCCATTTTTGCCCGCCTGCCAGTTTGACCTGTCCCTCCACCGGAGCACCTGCCGCATCGAAACGGACGCATGTCTGGTTGCCGAGTGCATCCGTACCCACAATCACGAAGGGAGATGTCGTGCCTATCTCATAGTCAAATTTGCGCTGATTAGCATATGCGGTTCCCACGGCCGACGTGGCTGACTTAACGCGACCGATCGGGTCGTAGCTGGCCGCCGCCTGAACACCCAGCGCGTCCACGACCGTGTTTATGCGACCGCTGAACCGCGATGCATTTTGCGTCTGGCTGACAGGCGGCACTTTCTCGTCATAGGTGCTGAGTGTGATGGTGCGGATCAGGGTCTTGCCGACGACATCCGTGTCCATCATCGCGTGCCGTGTGAAATAGACATCCGGTGTTGCGTCAGCGTCGGGATAGTGCGTATCGGTTGTTGATATCAGCCGTCCGAACTCATTTGTTTTCGACGTTTTGGTTGTCTTGGTGGCGTCTGCGTAATCGTAGGCGCTCTTCGCTAGCAATTGCGTTCCGTAGGAATGGCATTCCTCGACTTTAAAGACCGCTGTCATGTCCAGCGGCAGCGAACTTTTAGGACGGCTGAAGCTGTCATAACGATACTGCACGGTACTTGTCTGGAGATCGTCATAGTCGGAATCGGCAGGCGTCGTCGTTATCGATTTGATGAAACGCCGGATGCCGTTGGCGATATTAAAGGTATTGGGATCCCCCGGACAACCGACGCCTGTTCTCGGGTCGTGCGTCTCGCCGACAGGTGGGTAATACGTCCAGATCGTCGATCCGAGGAAAGTCTTATCGTTATTGACATCAATGCAATGACTTTCCTGCAAGGTCTGGTTTCCGTCGTTGTCATAAACCGTCCGGGTCACTTCGCTGCGGGTTTTTTTGACGGATTTGCCGTTCTCTTGCAGTGTTTGTTCCCAGCTCGTGGTGCTGAGGCTCGGGAACTGCACCGTCGGATCCTGATCGCCGTATCCCTTGTTCTTCTTCAGATTGTATTCGATGGTTTTACTGACCGTCGTCGCAACCTTACCGCCCCGAGTTTTCTGCGTCACTTCCCCGGTCAGGGAGTGGAAACGATTATAGGTGCGGGAAACGGTGGTCAGTACGCCTTGCTTGTCGTCATGCGTTTCGGTGGACGTGTAGACGTAATTGTCGTCCGTACAATCGTAGAGACAATCCGCATTTTTGCGCCATTTGGCATTGGAATTAAAGCCCAGGAAGTTTTTGGCGCTGTAGTCATACGTCAGTTCCATATCGGGCTGTCCGGCGCCCGGCTTTGTAACGAAGGAGCGAACGTATGGCAGCCGAGCGGACTTCAACGGCTCGGGTGCCGATTGCGGAAAACTGTGTCCCTTCCCGGACGCGTAATTTGCCAGCACCTTGAAACCACCGGGCGAAGTCAGCGCATTCGCCCATTTCCCCCAAATCTTTTTGTCCGGCAGTGCGGCGTCATATTCTATCTGCCACCGCAGAACCAGGTCAGTAGAGGTCAGTGTCTTCTTCGACTCGATCTTTTGCAGGTACCCCGTCGAGAAAAATAACTGGACCAGATAACGCTCGTCATCGCCCTCCGGCAACACCGTGATGCGAGTCGTGCTGTTCGTATTGTCCGGATAGGCGATCGAGACCAGCGTGGTTCCCTGTTCGTCGGCGATGGACTGCAGCCGGCTGTAGGACGCGTTCCATACCAGGTTAATCAGGCGCCCTTCCGCTGAAATGATCCGGGTCGGCACCTTGGGCTGGCTGCCGTTCGGGATCTGGCCGAGACCCTCAAGGATCTCGATCCTGCCATCCTTATAGGTCAGCTTATACCGGTTTTCCTGTTGCTCTATGCTGACGTGCCTGAGTTTTTGTTGCTGGATCTTCAGCTTGCCGTCGACCTGATACTGCTCCCCGGTCGCCAGGACCAGTTGCCCAGAAAGGGAATCGAACGTGGTCAGGCCGAGCGAAAAACCCACGCCGAAGCCCACATTGGCGGCGTTCATCGGTGAATAGCTCAGCATCAGCGGAATGGCCGGGCCCAGCAGGTTGTTCGCGATCAACTTGCCGATCGTGATATTGATGCCGAACTGGCCTGTGCGGGGGTCGACACCGCCGGACACGGCGCTGGAAAAATTAAAGGCCTGCGAGAAAAACAGCGTCTCATTACTCATGATGTCACCTCGGTGCTGAACAACCATCTGAAAAGAAGGAATAAAAGGGCTGTTGCTATTGCGGAGTCCCGACGGGCGCCGTAAACAGAAATCTCCCGCCCTCGCTTGCGAGCGGGGGCGCCGGTATCTTTTACCGGGAAACGATCTGCGCTATCGCAGGGCGCTCAGGAAAAAACGAGCCGCCAGACCATACCGCTGTCTTTGGGAGGGACAGGTGAGGGGTCGGATGGGGCATAGTACCCGGTATACACCAGATGGATTGATGTCTGATCAATGGGTTTTGTATTCGCCATAAGGTATTTACCGCTCGCCTGGTTGACCAGAACGAACGCCTGCGTTTTCCATAAGGGTTGCAGCAAGAACGTAGATGGTTTGTTGGGCGGATATGCATGAATGTCCTGGCTCTTGAACGAAACCGGATTGCCGGGGTCACCGCTGCCGGCATTATTTTGCGTAATCGCCAGGTTGCTTTCACTATTGAAGAGGTAGCTGTCGTTAACCCAGCTCGTAAAACCACGCGACATCTGATAATGAGAGGCGGGATATGGGAGCCGTTCATCGGGATTTTCCTGTGTCGCCGCCCGCCCTTCGTAGCCCTGACCGTCGGCAGAAGACATCTGGAACAATGGACCGTACAGACTATTGATCAGCTGGAAAGTGCCAGCCGGCTTGCTCTGGGCTCCAGTGCTACTCGGTGGGACGATGGGCGACCACGGTTCCTGAGATGAAGGATAATGCAGATCTGCGTAATTCGGCAGCTGTGAGTTCAGGGAAAACTGGCCGACATTGCCGAATTCATCATAAAAGGTAACCGTGATCGGTGTAAAAGAATAACAGTAAGTATTATCACTTCTTGCATATAGCGAAAATATCAATGAATATCGAATCGAATAATCATCTTTTGCGCCGATATCAATGTAGTTAACATCAATTACGCTATATTTAACTATCTGTTCTTTTTCATCGGATGCCAACCAAATATAAGCGTCGGTGTTGAACCCGTTTTGTATTGAATTTGCGTAGGGCTTCGTTCCGTTTGGAAAGCCGCCACCAAAGTAGACTTGCCCCGTTTGGACTGGTGAGGTTCTGTAATAGAGTTTTCCGGTATAATTATTAACGGATACTCTCCCATTATACTGACGCCACATGTAACCGATTGGTTTATTATAGCCTGAAATGAAATCGTCGCTATCATCTGGATGGGGGACATAGGCCAGGCCACAGGTGACGTCCTTGTCACTGTAGTGTGGCGAGGACAGCGAAGAAAAACTGAAATAGTTATCGTCACCCCCCCCCGTCGGTGGATGGCCGAGTTATCGCGTAGGTCCAGGTGTTTCCCGAACCGGTGGTGATCCTGAAACCTATCTTGAAATTCTGCAGGACTGAGCGGCTCAGAACATAGAACGTAACAGCGCTGACGCCACTGTAAGCCATGGCTGTTTCAGTCCCGGTGCTCAGAAAATCATTCGGCTCGCTGCAGTACGCCCAACCAGTAAAACTGGGTAGGTTGTCGATCGTCGGTGCATGGGGAAGATGAGTGAGTGCCTGCTCGTAATTATTGTAATCTATCAGCGTTACAGCATTCTGCAAAACACTCTGTGGAATATCAAGAGCCGCTCCTGCATCGTCCATTGGGGTAAAACCGATGACGATCCTGACCATATTCAGCCCGTTGTCATAAACGGATGCCGGCTCGCCGGTTGTATTATCGGGCTCAAGATATTTCAGTGTAATGTCAGTCCAGTTACTATATGCACTGTCGTTATTTGACGTGGCATCCGTAATTTTTCCGCACATAAGATGATTCTCCTTATTATTGGAAATTGAATAATTAAAATTCATTAGCTATATTGAATAGCGATGCGCTTTATTAGCGTAGATTAAATATTCCGCATCTCTAAAATTCAGCTTCGTTTTGCGGGGAGAGGTCACAAACTTAGGAAAAATAGTATATTAATAACAACCGACGTACATCACTACTTTTGCAGTGAGATACAGGAAGTCCCGGGGGGGACAAAATTTTCGGCGGTTCCGGCGTAGCCCGATGGAAGTGAAGCTGCGATTTGCTACACTTGTTTTATAGTACGAGGCTGAGGCCTGCTGACGAAATATAATCCCGCTACCTGTCCCGAAGTCCACCGAACTCGAACACCGTCGTGCGATCGCCTACCTCTTCCATGCTGGGGCGCCGTAAATCATTTTTGAGCCTGGGGTGCCCAATCAAGACGATAGAAATATTTCCTTTCGCATCGGTCGCAAGTTCAAACAGGCGTTTCAGTGAGGTCAGGGTTTTCGGGTGTAGATCGTGGGCATCATCGATAAACAAGGCCACCGGCTTCTTTGCCTTGCGAAACAAGGCCTGTAGCTCACGCGCCCGTTTCTCTGAATCGCCGGGAATCTTGACCGTTTTCTCTGTCGAGAGATCATAGAACAGCGTGGCATCAAGTAACGATGCGGTGAGTTTGGTCTTGTCCAGACTGAGAGAGCGGGCCACCATGACCTTGCCCTCCTTTTCCAGGGTCGGCGCATAAGCAAAGTTTTTCCTGAGCCGATAACCGCCTTGAGATCCCGGTGAATTTACTCATGGTAGTCGGTCTCGAAATACCCGGCATCAACCGGTTCACACTGTAGGCCATAGTAGTGCATAACTTCGGTAAGCATCAGCCAATCCTTCCTTTTCGCCCCGCTGGAAAGCGGCCGCGAATTGCCGCAATAATCGCGGGTCTGAACAAGATTTCGTCCAACAGTTGCCCAATGAATGTTTGATCTTCTGTCTTGAGTTTTGCCAGCGGCAAACGCAGCTCATCGGCAATGGCCTGACGCGCCGCAAACTGGGTCGGGTACGCCAGTTCGCAAAAGGGATCAGGTCCCACAAATGGCCGTGGCGATATCGTCGATGATGTTGAACTCGCATTATCCAGCACCACAATGTCCGCTTCACCGCTGACGGCGGCCAAAGGGATTATGAGTTTGTTGGCCAATGAACTTATCTGCTCCGCACGGGATTCCCGGCGGCTTTTGCGGTGTTTACGATACCGGTGGAGAGGGATGGGACCGCCAACCGGCAGAAAGGGGCCAAACTGCTCATCATCCCGTTCGGCAAACAACGCCTGATCGAAAAGTCCCCACCAGACCACCACGGTTTCACCTGCCAGTTCGGCATCAAGTTGTAGGTGACCCCCGCCACGGTCAGCCGGCAGTCGATACCGACAGTGCTGCGTTCAGGCTCTCTGGCAAATGAACAAAAACGTTCCCAGGAACACATCGAACGCAGGCCACTGATTTGCTGCCTGGATTGCCAGTCCTCAAGACGGCTGTGAGGTTCGTAACGATGTTCCCTGGCGTTATAGGTTGCAAGATAGTTTGCCAGCCAGCGATTGGCTTCGGTTTCAGTAGCCGGTTTGTGGAAATGATAAGGTGTTTCATGGGCTTCCTTCACGGTGCGAAACGGCTGCTCAACCTTGCCTTTGCTTCTCGCTGTTGTGCGTCGTCCATCCGTCCCACGGGGTTTATGAAAAATCACCGTCACGCCAAGGCAATCCATGACACGTTTGAATACCGCCGATTTCCCCACCGGTCCGTTGTCGAGCTGAAGGGCCTCCGGTATGCCCTGCAAGGGAATATCCAGCTCCGGTTTTTCGCTCATGGCATTAAACAAAAACCGCAGTGCCGACTCCACGTCCTCACCATAGACACAGCGATATTCCTGGTAGCTCACACCGCTGCGATCATCAACCACGCTAAACAGCATCAGCGTAGGAGCACCTTGCCGGTCAGGATCGATCCAGCCCGGCGTTTCCAGCTCTTTGAGAGCAGAGGGGCTCATATCAAAGTGCCATAACGCATTTGCATGTTCGGCGGCGGGCCTGAAGGAAAAGGCTGCAGAGCAGGGCGTTCCTCTGGTGTGCGCCGCGCGTTCGAACGGGCTGGAAGGCGTCGACGTGGTGCGCCCGGACAACATGCAGGCCGCCAAGATGGCCACAGAATTCCTGATCAAACGCGGCCACAGCCAAATTGCCTATCTGGGCGGCCAGAGCAGCTCGCTGACCCGCGCGGAACGGCTGGGGGGCTTTTGCGCCACGCTGGTGCAGTATGGCCTGCCTTTCCGCTCCGAATGGATTGTCGAATGCGATGACCATCAGCGGGCAGCGGCGGAGGCGGCGGAAAACCTGCTGCGCCAATACCCGAACATCAGCGCACTGGTGCGTCACAAGGCTTCGGTGGCGTTGGGCGCTTATTTCGGCATTGTGCGCAGCGGGCGCAGCATAGGTTCGGAAGGCGTGGACACCTATTATGGCCAACAGGTGGCGCTGATTGGCTTTGGCGACGTGCCTGAAGCCGAACTGACCGAACCGCCGCTGCCCCTGGTGTTCGGCTCGGCATTGGAGGTTGGGCGCAGCGCGGCTTCACGCTTGTTGCAGCGGATTGGCGACGCCAGGCTGCCGGCGCAAAACGTCATGCTGCCGCCGCAACTGATCGAGCGCGGTTCTGCCTAAGCCTGTTCTTGCCGGGCCTGCTGTTGCAGCCAGCCTTCGAAGGTTTTCATCGCCGGGGTCATTACGCGGGATTTCAGGCGGGTCAGCCAATAGCCGCCTAGGTTCGCTTCGGCGGCAAAAGGGCGCACCAGCAGCCCTCCCTGCAACTCTCTGGTGAACATACTGGCGGGAGCCAGCGCCACACCGCCGCAGTTTATCGCGCCCTCGACCATCAATCTCGACGCATCGAACACCGGGCCGTTAATGCGCCAGGGGGCGATCTGCGCGGCGGCAAACCAGCGTTCCCATTCATCCTTGCGATAACTGCGCATCAACAGCTCGTTTTTAAGATCTTCCGGTGAACGCAGCCGCACGGCGACTGCCGGCGGGCACAACACCGTCAACGGGGCGTCAAACAGCTTGATATTGCAGGTCGCGGGCCACAGTCCCTCGCCGAAGCGAATGGCGAAATCCATGCCGTCCGCCGACAGATTAACCAGGTTGTTGTTGGTCAAGATGCGCAGATCGATAAACGGATGGGCCTCCCTGAACGATGCCAGCCGCGGCATCAGCCAGCCGACCGCAAAGGTACCGACCACCGCAATCGTCAGTACCTCATGAAAATGGCCGCCTTCAAACTGCTGCAGTACCGACTCGATGCGGTCAAAGGATTCGGTTAACACCGGCAGCAGCGCCTGGCCTTCTTCGGTAAGATCCAGACCGCGCGGCAGGCGCTTGAACAGCACAATGCCCAGTTGTTCTTCCAGCATTCGCACCTGCTGGCTGACGGCAGCCTGAGTCACGCTCAGTTCCAGCCCGGCGTGGGTAAAGTTAAGGTGGCGGGCGGAGGATTCAAAAGCACGCAGTGCATTCAGCGGCAGTCGGTTACGCATAACAACCTATAAGTTTTTCTTTTGGCTAGGTGAAATTATTATCGCTTGTCAGGTGAGGGATAAACACCGATATTTTGCGCACTCGTTGCGGTTATCCTGCAACGAGCCAAGGAATAATCGATGCCCATGCCTTTCAGGCCGCAGCGTTGTTGGCTGCAACGTGAAATTCACCGGGTATAATCACTCAAGGATAGGGTTACGCCGACTGACAAAAAAATCTATTGGCGGCGGCCCTTCAACACAATGAGCTTGTTATCATGAAGAGAACCCATAAGCTGGCGGTAGCGTTGCTGACCGCACTGGCGATACCGGCAGGCCATGCCGCAGATAAAGCCGACATCGATGCCATCATTCAACCGCTGATGCAGCAATACGGCGTGCCGGGCATGGCGATCGCGGTATCGGTGGAAGGAAAACAGCAGTTTTATCATTATGGCGTGGCGTCCAAACAAACCGGCAAACCTATCACCAACCAGACGCTGTTTGAAATCGGCTCACTGAGCAAAACCTTCACCGCCACGCTGGCGGCCTACGCCAACGATGAGGGCAAACTGTCGTTCGCCGAACCGGCCAGCCGTTACCTGCCGGAGCTGCGCGGCAGCGCGTTTGACCATGTCAGCCTGCTGAATCTGGCGACTCACACCTCCGGACTGCCGCTGTTTGTGCCGGACGAGGTGACCAACGTCGCGCAGCTGATGGCCTATTACAAGCAGTGGCAGCCGCCACAACCGGCAGTCAGTACCCGCGTTTATTCCAATCTGGGTATCGGCATGCTGGGGATGATCACGGCGAAAAGCCTGAACCAACCCTTTGCCCAAGCGATGGAGCAACGCTTGTTCCCGGCGCTGGGGATGACGCACAGCTACATTAACGTGCCGACCGGCCAAATGGCGAATTACGCCCAGGGCTACAACAAAAAAGACCAGCCGGTGCGGGTCACTCCGGGACCTCTGGATGCCGAATCCTACGGCGTCAAATCCAATGCGCAGGATCTGATCCGTTACCTCGAAGCCAATATGCAGGTCACGAAGGTAGGGGATAAATGGCGCAAGGCGCTGGACGAAACCCATACCGGCTATTACCGGGCGGGGGTATTCACCCAGGATCTGATGTGGGAAAGCTACCCTTATCCGGTGGAGCTGGCGCGCCTGACGGAGGGCAACAATGCCGGGATGATCATGAACGGTACTCCGGCGACTGCCATTACACCGCCGCAACGGGAGCAGGGCGCAGCCTGGTTCAATAAAACCGGCTCGACCGGCGGCTTCTCTACCTACGCGATGTTTTTACCCAAGCAAAAGATTGCCGTGGTGATGCTGGCCAACAAATGGTTCCCGAATGACGATCGGGTTGCGGCCACCTACCGTATCGTGCAGGCGCTGGAAAAACCTTAATTCGCCGCCTCAGGGCGCCGCAATGGCGCTCTGGGGCATATCCTGCAACGCCTGTTTCTCACGCATAAAATCAATAAATACCCGCAGCTTGAGCGGCATATGACGGCTGGCGGGGAAATAGATGAAAAAACCGGGCGAATCGCCGGCGTAATCCGCCAATACTTCCACCAACTGACCGCTTTCCAGTTCGCGCTGCACCGTACCGCGAAAGCGCTGGGTCATGCCTAGCCCCGCCAGCGCGGCGTCTTTTATCAGCCGATCCTCATTGAAAATCAGGCTGCCGCCGACCTCCAGCGTCAGATGCCCGTCATTCTGCCTGAAATACCAGGGCTCAAATTTGCCGCTGCCGGGGAAACGGTAACGCAGGCAATTATGCTCGCTCAGTGCCGCCGGCGTAAGCGGGACGCCGCGCTGCATCAGATAGCCGGGAGAGGCGATCACCACCCGCCGTTGACCGTTATCGATCGGCACCGCAATCATGTCTTTCTGCAACATCGCGTGCATACGGATGCCGGCATCGAAGCTGCCGAGCACCAAATCGGAAAAATGGTCGTCGGTAAACAGCTCAAGCTGGACTTCGGGATAACGTGCCTGAAACTCCGCCAGATAGGGCATCACCAACAGGGAAGCGGCCAGTTGCGGCAAGGTTATGCGCAGCAGGCCGGAAGGTTGCCCGCGCAGGGTGTGGAGATCGTCCGCCGCCACGTCGATTTGGCTCATGGCCGGTGCCACCCGCTGGTAAAAAATCTTCCCTTCATCACTCAGCCGTACCGAGCGGCTGGTGCGGTTGAACAGCCTGACGCCCAGCCGCGCCTCCAGTGCGTGAATGTTTTGCGACACCGCCGGTGGCGTAACGCCCAACTGGTTGGCCGCCTGGGTAAAGCTGCCCAGCCGGGCGACGGCTTCGAAGAACGGCAGCAACTGCAACAGTGAGCTCATCGATGAATAATCCCTGCTTAATGATTCGTTAAGTAATGTGGCATTTAATTTTATGATAGACGCAGTAGACTGATTTTATTACCCCTGATAGAGCAGAAAAAATGTCGACAGTGAATCAGTTATTAGCGAAAAGGGTGCAGGCGGTCAGCCAGCGGGCGATCGACGAAGGGCGCATCGTGGGTAGCGTAGTGCTGGTGGCGCAACGGGGCGAATTGGTTTATGCCGGAGCCGCCGGCTACGCCGACCGCGAGTTACAGCGGCCAATGCGGCGTGAAACGCAGTTTCGTCTGTCGTCGGTGTCCAAGCCTTATATCACGCTGGCGGCGATGCGCATGATCGAACAACAGATGCTGAGCCTGGACGATGCGGTAAGCCGCTGGTTGCCGTGGTTCACCCCGGCGCTGGCCGACGGTAGCCGCCCGGAGATTAAAATCCGCCATCTGCTGAGCCACACCGCCGGATTGGATTACCGCTTTAATCAGCCCGCAGAGGGATCATACCAGCGGCTGGGTGTTCAAGACGGCATGGAGCTGTCGTCACTGACGCTGGAACAGAATTTGCGGTTGCTGGCGCAGGCGGAGCTGTTGGCCGCACCTGGCAGCATATTTAATTACTCACTGGCGATCGACGTGCTGGGAGCGGTGCTGGAGCAGGTGGCGGGCGTTCCGTTGTCGCAGCTGTTCGGCGAGTGGGTAGCGCAGCCGCTGGGCTTGGGTAATACCGGTTTTTACACCGCCGATGCCGATAATCTGGCGAAGGCCTATTACAACGCTGCCGTACGGCCCGAACCTATGTACGACGGCATGGTGTTGGCGCTGCCGGAAGGGTTTGGTTTTGATATAGAACTGGCGCCATCGCGGGTGCTTGATCCGCAGGCCTTTGCATCAGCCGGTGCCGGCATGGTCGGTGACGCCGACGACGTACTGCGGCTGGTGGAGACGCTGCGTACTGGCGGTGAGGGCATTTTGCAGCCGGAGACCGTGGCGCTGATGCGCCAGCCGCACGTTGGGGCTGAAGCCGAGGTTCAGGGGCCGGGCTGGGGATTTGGTTTCGGCGGCGCGGTTCTTGCGGATGCGCAACTGGCGGCCACGCCGCAGCATAACGGCACCCTGCAATGGGGCGGCGTGTATGGTCACAGTTGGTTTTACGATCCGCAGGCGGCGTTAAGCGTGGTGGCGTTGACCAACACGGCGTTCGAAGGCATGAGCGGATTGTATCCGCAGCAGATCCGCGATGCAGTGTACGGGAGAGGGGAATAAAACCGGGGCTCCGTACAGGAGCCCCGGCGAACAACGATTTATTGCTTACTGTGCCGGTGCAGGAACTGCGTCCTGAGCCGGCGCTTCATCTTGTGCCGGCGCACCCAGCAGGCCAAACATGCCGATGAACTCTTGCAGCGTCATTTTATTGCCGTTCAGATCAACCTGGTTGTCGGCGTAGTGGAAGCTGCTGCCAATCACGTCGTCTTTCAGGGTGGTCAGTTTGAACATCTGGCCCATCGCCGCCAGCCCCTGCACCTGTTGCTGTGCCAGTTTTTGCGCTTCTTCCGCGCTATAGCCTTGCAGCAATGCCGTCTGTGAGGTGGTTTCGGTGGCCATCGCGACCGGAATGCTCAGGCTGGCGTCCAGTTTTTTCACCGAACGGGCAATCAGCTGGTCCGGAGATTGTGCCGGGGAGCCGGCCTGCGCCGGATCGGTCAGGTCCAGATTCAGGGTAAAGGTACTTTCACCCTTGCTGTTTTTCCAGCTCAGCGGGGCGATGCTGATGTTCGGGTTGCCTTTCAGCAGCAGCGGCAGGTTTTGCAGCAAGATATCGGTGGTTTGCTGCTGGTAAGCGACCGGATCGACAGGTTGACCCTGTTGCAGCATCGCCAGCGCTTGCTGGTTGTAACGGTCAGCAAACTCTTTCAGCGACTTGGCGTCCAGTTTGTCGATTTTCAGCGACAGTTTGCCGGAGCCGAAGTCGCTGTTCTGGATTTTCAGCGCATCCATGGTGTAATCGATCTGGCCGTTCAGGTTGCTGTCTTTCTCGCCGAACTTGCTTGCCAGATTAAAGCCGTCCAGCGTCAGGGTATCTTTACCGTCAACGGCAACCTTGATCTGCTTCACCGCCATGTTCTGGTCACCCAGGCTGAGATCGAACTGGCCGGCATGAGTTTGGCTCTTCAGCGTGGCGCCCTGCAAGGTAACCTGTTCGATTTGGCCGAACTGGTTAGGGCCGCTGATCACGGCGCTGTCGCTGCCGGCGTCCAGGGTGAAGGCCTTCATATCGCGAGAGACATCGGCATTGATGGTGGCACCGCTGAACTTCAGCGCCGATTTGTCTTTGGTGTATTCCAGCGGGATCACGTCAATGGCCGACGAGGTGTCGCCGCTGTATGAAATGCGCGAGTCGGCAGTGAACAGCGACTTGCCTTTGGTAATGTCAAACAGGCCCTTGGTTGCCGGGGTATTTTCCAGCTCGGTATGCACCGAGGCCATGCTTGGCAACAGATTGAATTTTTTCAGTTGGGCGAACGGGAAAGGGCCGTGATCGATGGTTTCCAGGAACGCCACTTCGTCGCCGGGTTTCAGTGCGGCATCGTCGGTGGTGACGCTGCCGTCGGCGCGCAGCACATAACGGATTTTACTGCTGAAAATGCCGCGCTGGTAATTTTCATACCCCAGTTTGACACCGGCTTTCGGCAGGTAGGCTTTCAGTTGGCTGTTGGCATTATCAACCACTTCACCCATCCGTTGCTCGATCAGTTTGCCGGTGTACCAGGAAGCCCCGGTCCATGCCGCGCCAAGAACCACAATGACGCTGACAGCGACTAACGATTTTTTCATAGTTCTGTTCATCCTTTATTAAGCCATCTGTTGCAAACAGATGGATGGGCAAGTTTGGGCCAACAAAAAAACGCCCGCAGGCGTTTAATTGTGAAGGTAACCCACTCTTTTTAGCAACTAATTTGCTGAAATTTACCGAGTGACTACGGCAACAGATTATAAACGCGCGCGATTCGGCCTGAACCGCTAACGCTGATCGGGGACTCGAAAGCACCGATAAAGCAGGACTCACCCGGCTTCAGCGCCAGTTGCTGACCCTGTTTTTCCAGCACCGCTTCGCCTTCGACGCAGAACACGATGGCCGCGCTGTTTTGCGCCAGCGTCTGCGGTGTAGCGGAGAGGTCGTGCAGCGAGAAGGCAAAATCCTCTACCGGGATCGGGAAGAACAACTCATCGCCGCGTTTTTCCGGTTGGGTCAGCAGGCCGGAAACCGGCTGCGGACGGAACTGCAGGTTGGCCAGCAATTCAGGAATATCGATAAATTTAGGCGTCAGACCTGCGCGCAGCACGTTGTCCGAGTTGGCCATGACTTCCAGCGCCACGCCTTTCAGGTACGCATGCGGTGTTTCGGCATACAGGAACATCGCTTCGCCCGGTTTGAGTTGTACCACATTCAACAGCAGCGGCGAGAACAGGCCGCTGTCGTCCGGGTAGAAACCGGCGATAAAGCGCAAAGTATCCCAGGGTTCGCCCTGTTGGTTGTTCAGCGCGGCTTTCAGCACCCCTAGCGCCAGCGACTTCTGCTCGCCGCTCATCGCCAGCAAGCTGGCAAACAGCGTTGACAGGTGCGCGACGTCCGGTTGTTGCAGGAAGGCGGCGATATCATGGTGCGCACCGGCAATAGGCTGCAGCAGAGAAACGATGTCTGACAGCTCGCGGAAGCCGTTCATCGCCAGGAACGGGGTCAGCGCAAACACCAGCTCCGGTTTGTGGTTTGGGTCCTTATAATTGCGCTCGGCCGCATCCAGCGGAACGCCGGCGGCGTTTTCTTTGGCAAAACCCACAACGGCGGCGGACTTGCTGGGGTGCACCTGGATCGACAGCGGCTGATCGGCGCACAGTACTTTGAACAGGAACGGCAGTTCGCCGAAGCGGTGGGCAACGTCGGTACCTAGCTGTTTGGATTGGTCTTCATCAATGAGGTCGCGCAGCGATCGCAAATTACCGTTGGCATCCGCCACGCGGGAGCTGCTCTTCGGGTGAGCGCCCATCCACAGCTCCGCCATCGGTTGCCTCTGCGGATTGGCGATGCCATACAGCCGGGTTAAGGCGTCGTGACTGCCCCATGCATAGTTTTGCACTGCGTTGGTCATTTTTTGCATCTTGATAAACATCCTTTGCGTTCGCCGCCAAAGTGGCGGGAGTAGCTAACTGATATAGGGCTAAAACAAGCAGACTCTGCGCACCCATCATACGCTCATCCGATGGCGCTTAATCAGGTGCGCGATCAAACAAGGGGTGCACTTGCGTCCTTCAGACGGTAAATAACATTTGCAGCGCGCTGCTGTTCGGTATTGGCAAAGTATAACGTGATAACAATAAGCGTCACAAATGCCTCTGGCGGTTCGACGGGGTTGCGGTTGGGTAAAAAAACGCCGGTAAAAAGGGATTGTGAAGAGGGTGTTGCACCGGCAGGTTTTGCTCTGGCTATTAATGGAAACGCAAAATGCCATTTTGGCGTTATTTTACACCGTTATATTTCAATGTGTGAATTCTGACGTGAATTATTACTCACTGAATATTTATATCATCATTATAGGTTTTTTTTATTGGCAATCACACAAAGGGCTTAAATCGGAAAACAGTACAGCTATACAGTGCACGTAATTAAATGGACTCTTTGAGTATCTGCTATTTAAACGCTGAGGCGCTGATGAAAAAATTATTACTGGTTTTAATTATGTGTACTTCTGGCGCCCATGCGGCTGTCGTTGTTACTCATGCTTATGGTTATGCTGTTCGTCGTCCGGTCGTGGTGATGTCGCGCCCGGCGATCGTTGTTCCAGCGCCGGTTATCGTGGCACCGGCGCCGGTTGTAGTGACTGTGGCACCGACGGTAACTCACCCCGTCGCGGCTGCCGCCACGGCGGTCGGCGTAGGGTTATATCGCCATAACGAACGGCAGGATGCTTATGATGAAATCAATCATCTGCAAGATGAAAGGATTAATGCCTACAATCAGCATCATCATTAAATCAATCGCGACAGGTTAGCGAAAATAACTGAACCAAGCGTCCGATGGCGCTTTTTATTGTATTGGCGCATTAATGACGAGCGGACGGGGCGCAGGGGGGAAGCGGCAACGAAATAATAGCCATGCATTAAAAAAGGCAATGAAGAAAAAATGCTGTGAGGTAACTCTCTTAATGCGAATAGTTATTATGTCACTATACTGAATGGGCGTGTCGACGGGCTTGAGCGCGTTGGCGTAATCGTACATTTTTAGGAATTGTACTAAGGAGACAGTGATGGCAGCCGTTCGTATTGAAAAAGACTCCATGGGGCCCATCGAAGTGCCGGCCGATCGGCTATGGGGCGCGCAAACGCAGCGTTCTCTGGCGCATTTTCGCATTTCTTCCGAAAAGATGCCGACGGCATTGATTCATGCACTGGCGCTGACCAAACGCGCCGCCGCCGGGGTAAATCGGGATCTGGGGCTGCTGCCTGCGGAACGCGCCGATGCCATTATCAACGCCGCCGATGAGGTGTTGGCGGACAAACACCCGGACGAATTCCCTCTGTCGATCTGGCAAACCGGTTCCGGCACCCAAACCAACATGAACATGAACGAAGTGCTGGCCAATCGCGCCAGCGAGCTATTGGGTGGGGTTCGCGGCGAAGAGCGGCGCGTGCACCCGAACGATGACGTCAACAAGAGCCAGAGCTCCAACGACGTGTTCCCGACCGCGATGCACGTGGCGGCGGTGATAGCGGTGCGCGAGCATCTGATCCCCGAACTGAAAGTGCTGCACAAAACGCTGAGCGACAAAGCGGAAGCCTTCCGCGATATCGTCAAAATCGGCCGCACCCATCTGCAGGACGCCACACCGCTGACGCTAGGCCAGGAAATTTCCGGCTGGGCGGCGATGCTGCAACATAATTTGCAGCACATCGAAGCCAGCATTCCGCACATTTGCGAGCTGGCGCTGGGCGGCACGGCGGTGGGTACCGGGCTGAACACCCATCCTGAATATGCGGTGCGCGTCGCCAGGGCGCTGGCTGACCTGACCCGGCAGCCGTTCGTTACCGCGCCCAACAAATTTGAAGCGTTGGCGACCTGCGATGCGTTGGTGCATGGGCACGGCGCGCTGAAAGGGCTGGCGGCCTCATTAATGAAAATCGCCAACGATGTGCGTTGGTTGTCCTCCGGCCCGCGTTGCGGCATCGGCGAAATTTCCATCCCGGAAAACGAACCGGGCAGCTCCATCATGCCGGGCAAGGTCAACCCGACCCAGTGCGAGGCGATGACCATGCTGTGCGCTCAGGTGCTGGGCAACGACGTGGCGGTGAATATCGGCGGCGCCTCCGGCAACTTTGAACTGAACGTGTTCCGCCCGATGGTGATCCACAACTATCTGCAGTCTATCCGGCTGCTGGCCGACGGCATGCAGGGCTTTAATGAGCACTGCGCGGTGGGCATCGAACCCAACCGCGATCGCATTAGCCAGCTGTTGAACGAATCTTTGATGCTGGTTACCGCCTTGAATACCCATATCGGCTATGACAAAGCGGCGGAAATCGCCAAGAAAGCGCATAAAGAAGGGCTGACGCTAAAAGCCGCAGCGCTGAAACTGGGTTACCTGACCGAGCAGCAATTCGATCAATGGGTGCGCCCGGAAGAAATGGTAGGCAGCATGAAGAAGTAACCTCCCACCGTTGATCGTCACCGGGGGCGCAGTTCATTCATGACTGCGCCCCTTTTGGTATCAGCGTAAAGCGTCGAGTATCGGCAACAGGCTCAGCGGGTCTGGCCGCCGGGTGTAATCGGCATTCACTTCGGCATAAAGGATTCGGCCATCTTGGGCGATGACATAGCGTGCCGGCATCGGGAGCGTGCCGCTGTCGTCCTGATTTAACGTGGTTAAATCGAGATTGAGTCGGTTGCGATACAGCTCGCGCAGGCTGTCCGGCAGCGTATAACGTAGCCCGAAAAGTGCGGCCAGTTGATTGCCATGATCGCTAAGCAAAGGAAAGGTGAGCGCATTGTCGCGGATTGATTGGCGGTTGCCGCGCGTCGTCTGGGGGGAAATTGCCACCAGTTGCGCCTGGCGGGATCTCAATTCCGGCTGAGCGGCTTCCAGTGCCTGTAGCTCGATGTTGCAGTAAGGGCACCACGCACCGCGAAAGAAGTTGATAATCAACGGCCCATTCGCCAGAAGATCGTGGGAAGACAAGCGCGTATTTTCCGCATTCGGTAACTCAAACGCGGGGGCTTTATCGCCGCATTTCAACGCTCGTGCAGCGGCGCCGGTGGCGTTAAGTTCATTTATTGCACGGCGCATCAGCTCATGATCCTGTGCCTCCAGCGTAAAGGGCAATTTACCGGCTTCAAATTCAGCCTTGAAGGCGTCGAGTTTGTCCTGAAGTTTCATCATGGCTCCTGTTGGGGGGACGTTATTATCGCCATCTTGCCCATTCCTTAACGGCCAGTGTAGACTGCCAAAATAGCTAATGGTTATTCCCTTAAGGAATGATGTGGGCAAATTTTCTGATTTGGAAACCTTTATCTGCGTGTGCGAAACGGAGTCTTTCACCGCCGCCGCCCGCAGATTGAACGTAGGGCAACCGGCGGTTTCAAAAACCGTGGCCCGGCTCGAACAACAGTTGAATACGCGATTGATGCTGCGCTCTACGCACGGGCTGCGGCCCACGGATGCCGGCCAACAACTTTATCAACGGGCGAAACGTATCCTGAATGAACTGGCGGAAACGGAATCCTTGGTTCGGGAAGGCGGAGCGGGATTAAGCGGCAGGCTACGGGTTTCCTCCGCGGCGGTATTTGCCCGAATAGTTGCCTTGCCCGATTTAACCGCCTTTCTGCAAGCCAACCCTCGTTTGGGCATCGATCTGTTGCTGGATGACGGCAATCTGTCACTGATAGAGGAAGGTGTGGATATCGCGCTTTGCACCGGCAGCCTGGACGACTCGACCTTTACCGCTCGCAAATTGGGTGAAATAGAACAATGCGTAATGGGGACCGCAGCTTACTTTTCCTCCGCAGGCGTTCCTCTGCGACCCGAAGATTTGGCGCAGCATGAAATGGTGGTCTATCAACGCCGTAGCGGCGCTGAAAATTGGTCATTCAGCCGGCATGGGGAAACCCGGTCGCTGCGTTTACAGGGGCGAATGCGGGTCAATGCCGCCGAATGCTTGCGTGAGTTGGTGCTGTCTGGATTTGGCGCCACTGTGGCCGGCGAAGGGTTGTTTCGCAGTGAATTGCAAAGTGGGGCCGTTATGAAGGTCATGACCGATTGGCAATTGCCGCCGTTAGAACTCTGGGCCGTATTTCCTGGCGGCCATTTCGCCCCCGCCAAAGCCAGGGCATTCGCCGATGTTGTCCAGCAAGCCTTGCGCAAGGAGTCATGACATGTCACGTACCGAACGTTTACTGGATCTGATGCAGATCCTGCGGCGTCATCGTTATCCGGTCGCCGGCCATGCGCTGGCGCAGGAAATGAACATCAGCATGCGTACGCTGTACCGCGATATCGCCACGTTGCAACAGCAGGGGGCGGAGATCGTCGGGGAAGCGGGGGTGGGTTATGTGTTGCGGCCTGGCTTTATGCTGCCGCCGCTGATGTTCTCGCCGCAGGAAATTGAAGCGCTGGTACTGGGAATGCGCTGGGTGGGGCGGCGTGGCGACACTCAACTGGCCGGCGCGGCGAATAATGCGCTGGCGAAAATTGCCGACGTTTTGCCCGCCGCGCTGCGCGATGAGTTGGAAGCCAACACCCTGCTGATTGGGCCGATAGACGTGGCGCAGGTGGCGGACGAAACGGTGATGTTGATCCGCGATGTTATCCGCCAGGAGCGCAAGCTCGCCGTAAATTATTGCGATCTTGCCGGTAAAGTCAGCGAACGCATTCTGTGGCCGTTCGCGCTTGGCTATTTTGAACAGGCTCGCATGCTGGTCGCCTGGTGCGAGCTGCGCCAGGAGTTCCGTCATTTCCGCCTCGATCGTATCCGTCTGGCGACGCCGCTGGCGCAGCGTTACCCACGCGGCCGCCGCGGGCTGTTGAAAGAGTGGTATGAAACTCAAGGAATTACTCCCCAGTAAACAATAATCACTACTGCCAAAAACTGTCAGCAGGGCGGGCTAATTTATCGCTATCGGGAGCCGCCGGTTCCCTTCAGCCATGAGGACAGTCTGATGACAACCCCAAACATGACTCTGCTTTACGTCGATAGCCCGGAAAAAAGCGTCGTTTTTTATCGCCGGTTACTGGGGCGGGAGCCGGTGGAGTTTTCACCCACTTTCGCGCTGTTTGTACTGAGTAACGGCTTCAAACTGGCGATGTGGTCGAAGCATACCGTAGAACCGACCGCAACGGCTGCCGGTGGTGGCGGTGAGATTGGTTTTCTGTGCGAGCAACCGCAGCAAGTAGACGCGCTTTGTCAGCAGTGGCGTGAGCTGGGGGTGGAGATTATCCAGCAACCGGTGTCGCTCGATTTCGGTTATACCTTCGTCGCCACCGATCCGGACGGCCACCGTCTGCGGGGCTACGCGCTCAACCTGTAGGCGCGTCGGTATACAGATGTAGCCGTTTGACCAGTAGCCGCAGCGGTTTGGCATCCGGTTTGTACTTGTGCTTGACCGTTGCGGCGTCGTAATTGAGCAGTTCGCCAATCTTCGGCACCTGTGCGCCGCTTTCCTCCTGGCACAGGGCGATCAGCGGCAGCGGACAGGGGTGTTGCACCTGTTTTTGCTGCTCCTGATACCACACACGGGCGATCGGCTGTACCTTCACCGGGCGTTTGATTTTCAGCACCGCCTGTTGCGGCAGGCGGCTGACATCATCGATCTCGCGGCTAACCAATTCTGCCCACTGCTCGCGATTATGTGGCGGCACTGCGCGCCCGGCCTTTAGGCTCTTTTCCAACTGAGCCAAAATATCGTCGCGTTTCACGTTTTTGATAATGTGTTTATTGGCCCAGCCGAAGCGGACCGAATCAGGGTTGCTCAGGGGGGTGATGGCGCGATAGGCGCTGAGGGTGATCAGGCCATGCAGGTGAGTGTGGACGAAATCAAACCGCTGCTCCGGCGCCAGGCCCGAATCGACGGTGATAATCTGCTCCAATTCGGCCTTAAGCCGATTAATCAGGGCGATCTGCGCCTGCAATGCCCGGTATTGCGGCAGTTCCACGGCCAGACAGATCACGCCGGGTAAGCGTACCGCAGCCTTGCTGCTGACGTTGTGTTTATTGTGATGGATAAACAGCCGCTGGTAGTGCTCCAGTGCGAGGTCGCGCGCCGCCTGGCTGAGATGCTGCTCGACGGCGATCTGTTCCACCGCCGCGTGCTCTTTGCCTTTCTCGATTTCCGGCAGGCTGAACACCCGTGCCGCCAGCAGCCGCAGCGGGAGGATCTGCTGGTGGAGCGCGGCCAGAGCCTGCTCCAGCTCGGTGAAACACGCATTCATCCTGCCGATTAGACCGTATTTATCCATCATTCACCTCGTATTTTAGTTACAACATACAATAAGAGAACGGCAAACGAAAGGGCAACCTCAGCCACAGTGATAACACCAGGCTCCCAGCGGACCAGCCTGGCAGGGGGATTTAGGTTGTCGCCTGTTTCTGCGCACAGGCGGTAAGGATAGGGGTCAGACGCGCGCCGCTTCCGGCAGTTTCTTCAGATAATGCACTACCAGCAGAGCCAGCAGCAGCATTACGCTGATAAACGCCACTACACCGCTCCAGCCGAAGCTGTGCCAGAACACGCCGCCGAGCGTACCGGCGACGCTGGAACCGACGTAATAGCAAAACAGATAAAGCGAGGACGCCTGGCCTTTGGCGCGCCGCGCCCGGCGGCCGATCCAACTGCTGGCAACCGAATGGGCGGCAAAGAAACCGGCGGTAAACAGCATCATGCCGATAAAAATAACCGCTACCGGCGCCAGTGCGGTAATCAGGATACCGATCAGCATAATCAGGATCGAAGTCAGCAGAACCGGGCCACGACCGAAACGAGAGGTCATTGCGCCAGCTTTCGGTGAGCTGTAAGAGCCGGTCAGATACACCACCGACAGCAGGCCGACAATCGCCTGGCTGAGGTAATAAGGATCGGACAGCAGGCGGTAACCAATGTAGTTGAACATAGTGACAAAGCTGCCCATCAGCAGAAAACCTTCGGCAAACAGCAGCGGCAGGCCCTTGTCGTGCCAATGCAGCCTGAAGTTAATCAGCAAGGTACGCGGGCGTAGCGAACTGGCGCGGAAATGCGTAGAGGCGGGCAAAATGCGCCAGAACATGCAGGCGGCGGCCAGCGCGAACAACCCGATCACCGCCAGCGACACACGCCAGGAGAAGAAATCGGTCAGCACCCCGGTTACCAGGCGGCCGCTCATGCCGCCGATGGAGTTACCGCTGATATAAAGCCCCATCGAAAAGGCGACAAAGCTGGGGTGGATTTCTTCGCTGAGGTAAGTCATGCCAACGGCGGCCACGCCGCTCAGCGACAGCCCAATCAGCGCACGCATCAGCAAGATACCGTGCCAACTGGTCATAAAGGCGCAAATCAGGGTGCATATTGCCGCCAGCAACAGCGCCACCACCATCACCGATTTACGACCGATGGCATCGGACAGCGGGCCGGTAAACATCAGACCGAGTGCCAGCAGGCCGGTGGATGCCGACAGTGACAGGCTGCTTTCCGCCGGCGAGATGCCAAAGTCTTGCGACAGAACCGGCAGGATCGGCTGCACGCAGTACAGCAGGGCGAAAGTAGCCAACCCGGCAGAAAACAGCGCCAGGGTAACGCGCATAAACTGCGGCGTTCCGCGTTCGATGTAAGGGAGTTTATTCAGGGTGGAGCGTTTGGCTTTTGGCGCAGCAGCCGCATCGTCGTTGGCGGCCAGCGTCGACGGCATGCTAGCCGCAGAACGCACAGGGGTTGTCACAGTCTTTCCTTACCGAACGTCGGGAGATTTAAACCAGCACATCATGGGTTAACAAAATGATAGGGAGAGCTCAGTTTTTTGTCTAATATATTAATAATTCAAATTAAGACGTTTAAAGTATGAATATCGAACTGAGACACCTGCGCTATTTTGTCGCCGTGGCGGAAGAACTGCATTTCGGTCGTGCGGCGGAACGTCTGCGCATTTCGCAACCGCCGCTCAGTCAGCAAATCCAGGCGTTGGAGGAAATGGTCGGCGCACGTTTGTTGGCACGTAACAACCGCAATGTCAGCCTGACGCAGGCAGGGGAAATGTTCCTGAAAGAGGCTTATCAGGTGCTCGATCAGGTCAGCCGTGCGGCGGAGAAGGCCGCGCGACTGGAGCGTGGCGAATTGGGCGAGTTGACCATTGGTTTCACCTCTTCGGCGCCGTTTATCAGCGTGGTATCGCGCAGTTTGCGTGCTTACCGTCAACAGCACCCGCATGTGCATATAAAAATGCGTGAAGTGAACACCAAGCAACAGATCGAACCGCTGCTCAACGGCGAGTTGGATCTGGGCGTGATGCGCAATACGCGCTTGCCGGAGGTGCTGAAACATCAACTGTTGCTGTGCGAGCCACTGGTCGCGGTGGTGCCGGAAGGGCATCCGCTAACCCATGTTGCGCCCGGCACCTTGCGTTTCCAGCATCTGGCGGAAGAACCCTTTGTGTTTTTCTCGAGAGAGGTAGGCACGGCGCTGCATGACGAAATCCTGTCGCTGTTGGCCAAAGCGGGGATCACGCCTTATATCACCCAGGAAGTCGGTGAAGCGATGACCATCATCGGCCTGGTGTCTTCCGGGCTGGGTATCTCTATTTTGCCGGCGTCCTTTGGCCGGGTGAAAGTCGATGGGGTGAAATACCTGCCGCTGGCGGAACCGGAGGCGATGACCGAAGTCTGGTTGGTGCATCACCGCCAAAGGGCGCTGACCGCAGCGGCCAAATCGCTGATGACGCTATTGCTGCCGTGACGGAATGCTGCGCAAATAAAACGCAATTCACGACGAAAGCAGGGAGAATTTGTGCGGTAAATCACATAACGAATCAAATAGTTGACGCTGTATTACAAAAGCCCCACCATAGCCTCTAGTCTTTATTTAGAAGCGCGAAAAATAGTAGGAGCAGGTTTGTGATTGCTGTTGGGCAGCCTGGGCATATCGATCAAATCAAACAAACAAATGCTGGGGCAGTTTATCGGTTAATCGATCAACTGGGCCCAATTTCGCGCATCGAACTGTCAAAACGCGCGCAGCTCGCCCCCGCCAGCATCACCAAAATCGTGCGTGAGCTGCTGGAAGCGCATCTGGTCAAAGAAAACGAATATCAGGACGTCGTCAGCCGTGGGCGCCCTGCGGTCGGGCTGGTGCTGGACACCGAAGCCTGGCATTACCTTTCCGCTCGCATCAGCCGTGGCACCATTACGCTTGCGCTGCGCGATCTCAGCAGTAAACTGGTGGTGGAAGAGCTGTTGCCGCTGGACGCCGAACACCCTGAACCACTGCTAAAACGCATTCTCAGTGAAGTTGACCAATTTTTTATCCGCCATCAAAGCAAACTTGAGCGGCTGACGGCGATCGCCATTACGCTGCCAGGCATGATTGATGTGGCCTCCGGCGTGGTGCACCGTATGCCGTTTTACGATGTCGTGGACATGCCGCTGGGCCCCGCGCTGGAAACCCGCACCGGGCTGCCGGTCTATCTGCAGCACGATATCAGCGCCTGGACCATGGCCGAAGCGCTGTATGGCGCCTCGCGCGGCAGCCAGAACGTGATTCAGGTGGTGATCGACCACAACGTCGGGGCGGGTGTGATCACCGGCGGGCGGGTGCTGCACGGCGGCAGCCACAGCGTGGTAGAGATTGGTCATACGCAGGTCGATCCTTACGGTAAACGCTGTTACTGCGGCAACCACGGTTGTCTGGAAACCGTCGCCAGTATTGAAAACATCCTGGAGATCGCCCAGCAGCGTCTCGCGACCTCCATGAGCTCCAGCCTGCACGGCGCGCCGCTGACGGCTGAATCCCTGTGCGATGCGGCGCTGGCGGGCGATCAACTGGCCAAAGATATCATCCTCGGTGTGGGTCACAGCGTGGGGCGTATCCTGGCGATCATGGTCAACTTGTTCAACCCTGAAAAAATCCTGGTCGGTTCACCGCTGAATCGCGCGGCGGAAATCCTGCATCCGGCCATCGCCTCTTGTATTCGTCAGCAGTCGTTGCCGGCTTACAGCGACCATGTACAGGTAGAATCTACTCAGTTCTTCAACAAGGGCACCATGCCCGGTGCCGCACTGGTGAAGGAAGCCTTGTACAACGGTTCGCTGTTGGTGCAACTGTTGCAAGGGTAGCATCAGTAATACTTATCGTTTAACGACAAAAGATTGCGCTACCTCAAGCCCTGTGCGCTCAGCATCCCCTAGAATTTTCCCGTTCGTCTCCTTCGCCTTAATGCGGCGATATTTGGATTAATGGAGCATTTCGGGGCAATTAAGACATGTTAAAGCGTTTATTTGTAACAGGCACGGATACCGACGTCGGTAAAACCGTGGTTTCCCGCGCCTTGCTGCAGGCGCTCGCCGCGCAGGGCCGTTCGGTAGCCGGCTATAAGCCGATCGCGGCGCATTGTCAGGAAACCAGCGAAGGCATTCGCAATAAAGACGCTTTGGTTTTACAAGCGTCTTCGACTTTGCCGCTGTCGTACGAAGAAATTAATCCCATCACCTGTCTGGATGAGGTGTTTCACGCTAATGCCACCGAGGATATCAACTACGGCGTGATGAGCAGCGGGTTGCAGAGTTTGTCCGCCAGAGCCGACACCGTGGTCGTGGAGGGCAGCGGCGGTTGGCGTGTGCTGATGAACGATCTGCGTCCCTACGCCGAGTGGGTGATCCAGGAACAATTGCCGGTGGTGTTGGTGGTGGGAATCAAGCTGGGTTGCGTCAGCCACGCCTTGTTAACCGCACAGTCGATCATTAATGACGGCTTACCTTTGTTGGGATGGGTAGCGAACCGGATTAACCCGGGGCTGGCGCATTACGCAGAAACTATTGAAGCCTTGCGTCAACGCATTCCTGCGCCGCTGTTGGGCGAAATCCCTTATCTGCCGCGCGCCGAGCAGCGCGAACTGGCGCACTATCTCGATATCTCCGCGCTGCTGAACCGTTAGGCGTTGTGATAGACCGACACTGAACGCAAGCCGCGCGACACGGTGGTGGCTATCACGCAGGCCAGCAGAATGCCGGGCAGCAAGGTGTATTCGCCGGTCATCTCAAACACCATCAACGCGGCCATGATCGGCGCGTGAGTGGTGGCGGCCAACAGGGTCGCCATGCCGGTCAACGCCATCAGCAACGGTACGGCCGCGCCCAGTTCGGGCCAGGTGGCGCACAGTTGCCCAACCAGCGAGCCCAGCGCAGCCCCGACAAACAGCGTTGGGGTGAACACGCCGCCAGGCGCGCCGGAACCACTGCTGGCAAGCACCGCCAACAGTTTGCAGATCAAAATGGCGCCGACCAGCAATACGCCGGGCGGCGCGCTGAGCAGAGACTGCACCACGCTGTAGCCATTGCCCCACACTTCAGGAAACAGCAGCGACAGCAAACCAACAATGAATCCGCCCAACGCCAGCTGTAGCGGCGGCGTCAGGCGCAGCGAGCGGAACGCATGGCCGGAAGCCGACATCGTCCACAGGAACAGCGGGCCGCAGATACCGGCCAGTATCCCGAGCAGCGCCATCAACAGATATTGCACCGGCCAGGGCGCAGGCAGCGGCTCTACCAGATACAGCGGCGCCTGGCCACCGTTGAGCAAATTAGTCACCAGCAGCGCGCTGACGGCGGCAATCACCACCGGGCCGAGCGAAGCCAGCATCAGAGTGCCAAACAGAATTTCGGCGATAAACAGGCTGCCCGCCAGCGGCGCGTGATAGGCGCTGGCCATACCGGCGGCCGCACCGCAGGCCACCCACAGTTTCCACTCTTTCTCATGGGTGAAACGCTGGGCAAATACCGATCCCACCAGCGCCGCCAGCAGGATCATTGCACCTTCGCGGCCGATAGCGCTGCCGCTGGACACCACCAGCAATGAAGCCAGGCATTTAATCAGGCTGGCGCTGACATCAAGCCGCCCGTCGCCGGTTTCTATCGCTTCCATATAATCGGTGGGCGCTATTTGCCGCTGATGCTGATAACGCTGATAAACCCACAGCAACAAACCTGCAACCAGGCCGCCCAGAGCCGGAGTCAAGGCTCTGCGCCAGCCCGGTAATGCCGCGGCGGCGGCCACCAGGCTGCCATCTTCGTGATCGAGCAATGCCCACTCCAACCCGAGCATGGCGCGGTGAAACAGCCAAACAACCAACGCGGCGGCAATGCCCAGAAAGATGGCGGTAAACAGGCGGCGCAGCAGGGCGCGATAGTGATGCAAGTGGACCCATCGTTTCATGAGGCGGTAAAATCGTGAGAAAAATGAAAGGTTCAGTTGGGCATTGTGCTTGCCGGTCCGGCCGAAGGCCAGAGAATCTTTTTAGATTCGCCGCTGGGATCGTGGTTTCAACAGGGAAGCGATAAATTCCGTTGATTTACAGTTACGTTGTCACCAAATGTTCAAATGATGCGTTTTTCGCCATTGAAAACAGGGAAGTAGACACAGCTTACGGCAGCGTTTAACCCGGCGGGTATAATTTGATGACAATAAAAATCCAGAGCCAAACAACGCTATGACAAATAACGACTCATCTGCACCCCTCGCTCATCGTCCGCTGATTCTGATCGCCTGCATGCTGGCAATGTTCATGTCAGCCATCGAGGCGACCATTGTCGCTACGGCAATGCCGACCATCATTGGCGATCTCGGCGGTTTCTCGCTGCTGGGCTGGGTCTTTGCGGTCTATTTGCTGGCACAGGCCATCACCATTCCGATCTATGGCCGGCTGGCGGATCTATTGGGCCGCAAACGGGTATTTTTCTTTGGCGCATCGCTGTTTTTACTGGGATCGGTGTTGTGCGGTTTTTCGCCCAACATGTACTGGCTGATTGGTTTTCGGCTGTTGCAGGGGCTGGGTGCCGGGGCGATTATGCCGATTGCGACCACCATTATCGGCGATATCTACAGTGCGACCGAGCGGCCGAAGGTCATGGGCTATCTGTCCAGCGTGTGGGGTGTGTCGGCAATCATCGGTCCGCTGCTGGGGGCGTTTATCGTCCAGCATTTGCCTTGGGCGCTGGTGTTCTGGGTCAACTTGCCAATCGGCCTGCTGGCGATGTTTTTCCTCGGCCGCTATCTGCCTTCCAGTAAACAGGTGCGGAAACACGTGTTGGATCTGGCGGGCACGGCGTGGCTGACGCTGTTTGTCGCGGCGCTGCTAATGTCGCTGCTGCAGGCGGAAAGTCTGGGGTGGTGGGTGTTGCCGCTGTTGTCGCTGGCGGCGATTTCGCTGATGCTGCTGATCCGCCAGGAACGCCGCGCGCCAGAGCCGCTGTTCCCGTTGGCATTATGGCAAAGCCGGGTGATTGTGGCCGGCAATATTGGCGGGGTGGTGATCGGTGCGGCGATGATGGGGATCAGCGCTTTTCTGCCGACCTTTATTCAGGGCGTGATGGGCGGAACGCCGCTGGAAGCCGGAACCACGCTGGCGCTGATGTCGATCGGTTGGCCGCTGGCTAGCACCCTGAGCGGGCGACTGATGCTGATGACGTCTTACCGTACCACCGCCTTGCTGGGGGCGCTATTGTTGGTCGCTGGCGGGTTGATCTTATTGCTGCTGCAGCCGAACGGCGGTCTGTTGTGGGGGCGGTTGGCGGCCTTTATGGTGGGTGCCGGCATGGGGCTGTGCAACACCACGTTTCTGGTTTCAGTGCAAAACGCCGCGCATCACAGCATTCGCGGCATAGCCACCGCCTGTACGGTCTTCACCCGGATGATGGGGTCGGCCATCGGCACCGCTATTCTGGGCGCAACGTTGAACCTTAACTTGCAGTATCGTCTGCCGCAAACCGCCGATCCGGTGCAGCAACTGATGGAGCCGGCGGTACGTGGCGCAATGACGCCGGAAAAGCTGGCCGATGTCATTCAACAGGTGGCCGCTTCTTTACATTGGGTGTTTTTGGTTTCCGCACTGATTTCGTTGCTGGCGCTGGCGGCGGCGATGTTGATTCCCGCACGGCATCGGCCGCAGGGTGAGGGTGAAGAGGCGGAACAGGCATAAAGAAAGGAAAGGGCGCGGTTGCGCCCTGAGCTGCAGTTATTGTGCGGTTTTGGTGTCCTGGCTGGTGCCGGTCTGAGCCGCGTCACCGTTGTCATCGCCGTTGCTCAGGCGGGTATAGACAATTTTCTGGGTGTCGTTCTCGCAGTGACCAACGACCAATCCGCCAGCCTGTTGAGCCTGGTCATTGGGCACGATGTCCAGCTTGAAGCCGGATTCCGGTACGCCGTTTTTGACAATTTTCTGTGAAATATCCGCCTTCACGCTTTCGCATGAAGCCAAGGCTGCCAAGGGGGCTGCGGTTAGCAGCAGTGCACCGAGGATAAGCGCTTTTTTCATCAATTCGTCCTTATTTGAGCATGAGCTTCCGTTGTCACAATAGCAGCAATGGCGGCTGAGGTTAACGTTCGCCGCTTGCTGCAGCGTGATTAAGGATTAATCTGACGGCCGGTCTGGCGATCCAGACACTTGCGGGTGTTCGGTTCCCAGTAGGCGTTCACGTTCAGGCTGTCGTCGCAGCGGTCTTCGCTATCAATCGCCTTGTCTACCTTGTCGAACTCTTTCTCCACGCGGGTGTTGACCTTATGGCGCAGGGACTTGGTGTCGTTAAACTGTTCTTTGCTCTGGCGTGCCGCTTCGGTGCTCATGGCGCCGCTGTTGCTGCCATCGACGGTTACGCAGGTGCTGCCCTGAGTGCAGGTAGCAGCCAACGCCGGAGCCTGCCAGGCACCCATCAACATCAGCATGGCGACCGGCAGCATCCTGCGCAGCAGTCGTTGAGTAGAAAGTGTTTTCATCGTTTCATCCTTATGAGTTAGTGTTGCCGAAGGAAGGTAACACTGGCTTAATCGCGCCCGCGGGCGTGGCAATAAATATACCACCGAGCCCTGATGCTGCACCAGTCAAGCACCGCTTCGTTTACTTTATAGAGAGAAAATCAGTACCCATGTTAAAGACTACCCTGCTATTTTTCGCCACCGCGTTAGCCGAAATTATAGGCTGCTTCTTGCCCTACCTGTGGCTGAAAAAAAACGCCGGCGTTTGGTTGTTGCTGCCGGCAGCGGCCAGTTTGATGCTGTTTGTCTGGCTGTTGACGCTGCACCCGGCCGCCAGCGGGCGAGTCTATGCGGCTTATGGCGGTGTCTATGTGGCAACGGCGCTGCTGTGGTTGCGGGTGGTGGACGGGGTTAAGCTGTCGGCGTTGGATTGGCTGGGCGCCGGGGTGGCGTTGGCGGGGATGTTGATTATCGTTTCAGGCTGGCGTGCCGCCGGATAACTCGGCGGCACGGGAAAAATCAGGACTCGCGGTGGATGTTCAACCCGGCGAAGGACTGGCTGACCGGCATGATTTCCAGCGTATTGATATTGACGTGGGCCGGCAGGGTCGCCACCCAGAACACCGATTCGGCGATATCTTCCGGCGTTAGCGCATTGGCGCCGTCGTAGATCTTGTCAACTTTGCCATCATCGCCTTTGAAGCGCACGTTGGAGAACTCGGTTCCCCCCACCAGCCCAGGCTCAATGTCGGTGACGCGGATGCGCGTGCCGTGCAGATCGGCCCGCAGACCCAGGCTGAACTGTTTGACGAAAGCCTTGGTCGCGCCGTAAACGTTGCCACCGGCATACGGCCAGTTGGCGGCGACTGAGCCGATGTTGATCACATGGCCAATGTTGCGTTCGACCATCGCCGGCAGCAGGGCGCGGGTCATGTTCACCAGGCCTTTGGTGTTGGTATCGATCATGGTATCCCAGTCGTCGGCGTCGGCTCTGTGCGCAGGTTCCAGGCCCAACGCCAGGCCGGCGTTATTCACCAGCACATCGATTTGGCGCAGCGTTGCAGGCAACTCGTCGATCACCTGCTGAATAGCGGCGCGATTGCGCACGTCCAGGCGGACGATATGCAGCGCGTCACCCAGTTCGTCTTTCAACTCTTCCAGACGTTCAACGCGACGTCCGGTGGCAATCACCTGGTGGCCTTCGCGGATAAAACGTCGTGTGATAGCCTCGCCAAAACCTGATGTGGCGCCCGTGACAAAAATGATCATGTGACTGTTCCTCAAGTGTTTATACCCTACATGCTATTAGGATTAGCATAATCCCACATCAAGTGGCAGCGGTTATCTGCATGTGCGGTAAAAAACAGTCATCGATGCGGGCAAACGGGCAGTTTTCGGTCAGTTGGCAACGAAGGGATAAGGGCCGGGCCGCTAAACGATGATCAAGGGGGCGGCCCGGTAAAACGCTTAAAGCTGTGGCGGGACGCGGTAGACCACGCAGTCGTATTTGGTGTTTTCGCGCCGGCCGGCTACCACGCCGCCGAGGGATTCAGCGATGCGTCGGCTGGGGGTGTTTTGCTCTGCCACCGGGTAGATAAAGTGTTGCGGCCGGTAGCGTTCACTGGCCCAGACCGCCATGGCGTGGACAATTTCGCGGCCATAGCCGTTGCCGTGCTGAGTCTCTTTCACCCAAATGCCCAGTTCCGGCGTTTGACTGTGCAGATCGTGTGCGCCGCCCATGCCGACAAACCCTTTACCGTCGCGCAGACGGGCAACAAAAATCACTTCCTCGCCTTCACGGATCAGCGGTAACCAGGCTTGCCAAACGTTGGCGAAGGCCTCCGGCGACTCCTCAGGTTCAAAATTCATAAAGCGCGTCAACGTAGGGGTAATCGCCTGGTAAACCTCGTCGGCGTCTGCTGCGGTAAATGGAGCAATCAACAACCGGTCGGTGTTAAGGCGGCACTGAGAAAGGTCACTGTGAATCATTATTATTACCTCGCTTTTCAGGCCAAAACGGCAAAAAATCCGCGCCCGTCAAAACGGGGCGGATCATCGATATTACGTTGATTAACGGCAGATGCGACTTATTTTTGCGGCAGGTGCGGTGCCAACAGCAACAGGTCGGCCTCCGACAGACGGTCTGGCGCAGTGGCGGCCTGGTGCCAATAAGGATAAATCAGTGGCGGGCGGCTCACTTCCTCCAGCCGCTGAAGGTCCTCCTCATTCAGGTGCAGATTGGCCGCTTGCAGGTTGTCCTGCAGTTGGGTGTCGTTGCGAGCACCGATCACCACCGAGGTGATGGTAGGCCGCGCCAGCAGCCAGGCCAGGGCGACTTGAGCCGCAGACACGCCGTGCGATTGGGCGATATCCACCAGCACGTCGACGATATCGTACAGCCGTTCCTCGTCGCGCACCGGTGGTTCGCCCCAGTTGGCCAGGTGACGGGTGCCTTCCGGCGCAGGCTGATTGCGGCGGTATTTACCGGAAAGCAGACCGCCGGCCAGCGGACTCCACACCAGGACGCCGACGCCCTGATCCTCTGCGATCGGCAGCAGTTCATACTCTGCCTCGCGGGCCTGCAGCGTGTAATGAATCTGCTGGCTGACCGGGCGCACCAGGCCCAAACGTTCGGCGGCGCCCAGGTGTTTCATCAGGTGCCAGCCGGAAAAATTGGACACGCCGACGTAACGCACCTTGCCGCTGCTGACCAGATGCTCCAGCGCGTGCAGGGTCTCTTCAACCGGCGTCAGGCCGTCCCATTCATGCAGTTGGTACAAGTCGAGATAATCTGTGTTTAGCCGCCGCAGGCTGGCTTCGCAAGCGCGGATCAAATGATGGCGAGACAGCCCCGCGTCGTTCGGGCCGGCGCCCATCGGGAAGCGCGCCTTGCTGGCGATCAGCACCTGCTGGCGTTTTTTGCCCAGCGCCTGGCCCAGGATCTCTTCCGCCTTGCCGGCGGAATAGACGTCGGCGGTATCGAACAGGTTAATGCCGGCGTCGATACAGCGGTCTATCTGGCTGCGGGCTTCGTCAACGCCGGTATCGCCGGTTTTGGCGAATTTGCCTGCGCCGCCAAAGGTCATGGTGCCGAGACTCAGCGCCGAAACTTTCAGGCCGGAATGGCCAAGCTGACGGTATTGCATCGTTTAACTCCTTGCCTTGGTTGCCACGGATTCATCAGCGCCAGCCGGTGCCGACGAAGGGGATTTTTTCCGGCGGACTTCGCTGCCGGCATCGGGATTCAACGTCAGACTGTCTGCCACCGCCAACAGGGCGATAACGCCGATAACCCCAAACGCCAACTGGAAATCGACCAGCGGCAAGCGACCGGCCGACTGCGGTATCAGCATTTCCGCCAACCGCAGCGCCAGCGCACCGATGGCGATGCCCAGGCCGCTGCCCAGTTGCTGCGATACGGTGAACAGGGTATTGGCGCCGCCCATCTGCGGCTGCGGCACTTCGGAGAACGCCAGCGTATTCAGCGCGGTGAACTGCATGGAACGCGTCAACCCGCTGACGAACAGCAACGCCACGATCAGCCAGGTCGGGGTCTGCGGCGTCAACAACGCGCAGGCAAAAATGGTGGCGGCGTTCAGCAGTCCATTGACTACCAGCGTGGTGCGAAAACGGAAACGATAGAGTACGGCAGAGGTAAAAGGCTTCATCGCCAGATTACCGGCAAACACCGCCAGTACCAGCAGCCCGGCGTCGAAGGCGTTGAGACCAAAGCCGATCTGGAACAGCAGCGGCAGTAAAAAGGGCACGGCGCCAATGGCGATGCGGAATAAGGCGCCACCCCAAATAGTGACGGCGTAACTTTTTATCCGCATTGCCCACAGATTGATCAACGGGTACGCGGTGCGTTTGGCGTGGCGCACCGCCAGCGCGCCCAGCGCCAGGCTGCCGAGGATGCACAGTACCGGCACCAGCCAGGAGAGCTGCGGGTGATTGATCAGGTCCAGGCCGAACATCAGGCCGAAGCAGGCGATGCCGGTCAGCATGAAGCCAATGGCGTCAAACGGCACGCCTTTCTGCGGCGTTTCTTGTGGGATCAACCGCCAGGCCAGCCACAGAGCGGCGACGCCCAGCGGCACGTTGAGAAGAAAAATCCAGTGCCATGACGCGTAGGTGGTAATAAAACCGCCGACCGGCGGGCCAAGGATTGGCGCCACCAGCCCCGGCCAGGTAATGGTGGCGATAGCTTTTATCAGGTCCGGTTTGGCGGTATTGCGCAGCACCACCAACCGGCCGACCGGCACCATCAGCGCGCCGCCAAAGCCTTGCAGAATACGGGCAGCGGTGAAGGTGGGCAGGTTAACGCTGGCGGCACACAGCACCGAGGCCAGGGTAAAAATCATCACTGCGGCGGCAAAGATATTGCGCGCGCCAAAGCGGTTGGCGATCCAGCCGCTGGCAGGAATAAACACCGTCAGCGTCAGGATATAGGCGGAAATACCGATGTTCATGTCCACCGCCCGCACGCCGAAAGCGGCCGCCATCTGCGGCATGGCGGTGACAATCACCGTACCGTCGAGGTTTTCCATAAAGAAGGCGCCGGCCACCAACAACGGCAGCGCGCTGGCGCGTGAAAACCAGCTCATGGCAAAGCGCGCCGGGTGGCGCACAGACAGAATGCAGGCATGACAAGAAACCCCGTTTCAAAAAATGTAATGCGGACGAGTTTTCGAGCATAGCGCATCGGACACAGGTTAAAAAGAGGTTAAGCAGGTGATGATTAGCGAGCGCAGCGATCTGCGCTCGCAGAGGGAAACAGCCAGTGTCAGCCCGGCTTTTTCGGGCCGAAGTCAGGCTAATCAACACTCAACTTTCGCTTAGCCGCTGGCCGCTGGCGGCGTCGAACAGGTGGATCGCGTCGATGTTGGGCGCCAGCCACAGCGGCTGGCCGCTTTCTGCATTGATACGGCCGCTGAACTGCACATGCAGTCGGTAGCCGCCCCAGGTCAGGTGCAGCAGACTGACGTCACCGGTGATCTCCATCAGCCGAAGCTGGGCGGGCGGCTGTTCGCTGACCTCCACCAGCAGAAAATCATGCGGGCGCAGCCCGAGGATCACGTTACTGCCCGCAATTGCCTGCCGCCATTTATCGGGCAGCGGCAGCCACAGTTCACCGCAGGTTACGCCGGGGCGATCGCCGCGCGGCGTGACGATACCCTCCAGCAGGTTCATTGGCGGCGAACCGATAAAGCGCGCCACAAAGGTATTGGCGGGCGCGTCGTAGATCTCCAGCGGCCGGCCCTGTTGCACGATATTGCCGTCTTTCATCACCACGATTTGATCGGCCAGCGTCATGGCCTCAATCTGGTCGTGGGTGACGTACACCGTGGTGGTTTTGAACTGCTTATGCAGCGATTTTATCTCGGCGCGCAGCTCCATACGCAACTGGGCGTCGAGGTTGGACAACGGCTCATCGAACAGAAAGACCTTCGGATTGCGCACCATGGCACGACCCATCGCCACCCGCTGGCGCTGACCGCCGGACAGCTCTTTTGGATAGCGCTGCAACAGGTGATCGATCGCCAGAATGCGTGCCGCCTCCTGCACTTTGCTCTGCTGTTCGCTTTTGCTGACTTTCATGACCTGCATGTGAAACGCCATGTTTTCCGCCACCGTCAGGTGCGGATAGAGCGCATAGCTCTGAAACACCATGGCGATATCGCGATCGGCGGGGTCCAGATCGTTAATTTTCTGTTTATCCAGCAGGATAGCGCCATCGGATAGCGTATCCAGCCCGGCCAGCAACCGCAACAACGTGGATTTACCGCAGCCGGAGGGGCCGACCAGCACGGTAAAGCTGCCGTCAGGAATAATCAGATCCAGCGGATTGAGCACCCGCTGTTTGCCATAATATTTGGCGACTTTCACCAGTTCTACGCTTGCCATCAGATCATCTCTCCGGCGCAGGTTTTCAGGGTGTTCCAGTCCAGGTATTGACGCGGTGAACTGCTGATGGCGTGGCTGGCGGCGCGAATGCCCCAGCGCAGCGCCACCGTGGCCGAATGGCCGTGCAGGCAGGCGGTCAGGAATCCGGCGTTGAAACTGTCGCCGGCGCCGATGGTATCGACCACCTTGATCGGGTGCGCCGCAGCCTGCAACAGTCGTTCGCCGCACCACATGCGCGCGCCGTCCGGCCCGCACTTGACCACACAGGCGGCGTCGGTCGGTTGCTGGCGGTTCAGGGTGCGGGCGGCGGTGTACAGATCTTCATGGCCTGCCATGCCGCAGGTTTCCACTTCATTCAGCAGCAGAATGTCGCAGAACGGCAACCAGTCGGCGATCTGCCCGCGCAGCGAGTCGCTCCAGCCCTGAGGCGGCCAGCCGGTGTCCACCGCAATGCGGTAGCCGCGCTGGCGCAGCGTTTGCAGCAGCGCCGGGTAATCCGCCAGCAAAGTGGTGCACAGGAAGGTGCCGCATAACAGTACGGTGTCGCCGTTGCCGGCGAACAGCGGGATCTGGTGCAGCACGTCATCCTGGCTCAGGCGGGTGATGTGTCCTTGATTGCTGAAAAAGGTGCGTTCGTTGTCGGGGTGCGTCACGCCGAAGGTCAGCGAGGTTTCACAGCTGTAGGTCGGCCAGTACAGCGAGCTTTCCGGGAACAGCTGCGCCAGCCAGGGGCTGAAATAGTCGTTGCCCTGATTGGCCACCAGCCGATAAGGCGTCTCCAGCGCCGCCAAAGCCAGTGCACAGTTGCCGGCCGAGCCGCCGGGGCGCAGTTCGCTGTGATCCAGCATCGCCTCGGTGCCTTTCTGCGGCCACTGGTGCAGGGTGCTCATGATCACGTCGACATTGATATTACCGACCACGTACAGGGTGGGTCTGGTATTGGTATTCATCATGTGAATTTTTTCCCTTTTAAGTCAGCCCTTGCTGCCGCCGCTGGTTAACCCGCTGACCAGCGTTTTTTGCAGCCAAATGGCAATAAAGAGTGGCGGTATGGCGGCCAAAATGCCGACTGCGGCGATCAATCCGTCATCGGTGGCGCGCCCCGCGGTGAAACCGGCGATAGTCACCGGCAGCGTCTGGGCCTGAATGTTGCTGGTAAACAGCAGCGCGTAGAAAAATTCGTCCCAGGCCAGCAACCAGCCGAACAGCGCCGAGGCCCCGAGCGCCGGTTTCGCCAGCGGCAAGGTGATGCGCAGCAGCACCTGCCACTGACGCAGCCCATCCAGCCGCGCCGCCTGTTCGATATCGATAGGCAGGGCGTCGAACTGATTCTTCAGCATCCAGGTGAGAAACGGCAGGATCAGCGAGCAGTAGACCAGCACCAGACCGATATGGGTATTCAGCAGCGCCAGCTGTTGCAGAATAAAGTACAGCGGCAGCACGAAGGCGACCGGCGGCACCATATAAATCGCCAGACTGGCGAACAGCCAGCCGTCGCGGCCCGGATAGCGTGAAAAGCTGAACGCCGCCGGGATCGCCAGCAGCAGCGAAATCAGCGTGGCGCCGCAGGCCACCAGCAGGCTATTGAACAGCGCGTGCAGGAACAGTGCCCCAGGCTGGCCGGCCTGCAACGACAGCAAGCTGCCGTAGCGTGAAAAGTCCCAGCGGCGCGGCAGCCATTCCAGCGGCACGCGGGTCAGATCGGCGGAGGAACTGACGCTCATCAAAAACAGCCACAGCATCGGCGCGAGGATCGACAGCGCCAATAGCAGCGCGGCGCCATAGCGCAGTATCAGGCGGATTTTACGCTTCATCGGCGAGGCTCCTTCGGCGCTGGCGGAACAGCATCAGCATGTAAAGTGTAATCAACAAACCGCACAGCAGGGTCATCAGCACGGCGTAGGCGGCGCCGCTGCCGGCACGCAGATAGCTGAACGATTCCTGATAAACGAAGAAGCTGAGGGTCTTGGTGCTGTCCATCGGCCCGCCGCGGGTCATCACGTAAATGATGTCGAACACCTTGAAGGCGTCGATGGTGCGTAACACCAGCGCCACCGCCAGCGGGGCCAGAATGGCGGGCAGGGTGATGGCACGGAATCGCCGCCAGGCGGAAGCGCCGTCCAGTCGGGCCGCCTCGTACAGATCCTCCGGGATAGATTGCAGTGCCGCCAGCGTCAATAGGGTGATCAGCGGGTAGTTTTTCCAGATATCCGCCAGCATCACCGCGTTCAACGCCGAGGCGGGATCGCCCAGCCAACTGCGGTAATGGTCAATGACCCCAAGCTGTGTCAGCAGCGCATTGATGCTGCCGTAATCCGGGTTGAAGTTCAGCCGCCACATTGTCGCGTTGACGATGGTGGGCAGCGCCCAGGGCAAAATCACCAGCACCCGCAGCAGGTTGCGTCCGTGGAATTGCTGGTTGAGCAGCAGCGCCACCAACACGCCAATCACCCCTTCGAACGCCACCGAAACCACGGTGAAATAGAGCGTGCGCCACAGCGCGGCCTGGAAATCCGGGTCGGTCAGGGCATACAGAAAGTTATCGACGCCGACCCAGTCAGGCGTTACACCGTCACCGATAAGCGCCGCGTCGGTAAAGCTCAACCACAGGGTGCGGCCCAGCGGCCAGGCGGTTAACAGCAGCATCATCAGGAGCATGGGTGCCAGCAGCACCCATGCCTGACGCCGCTCACGTTGGGGCAAAGTGAGCATCGTCATCCCTTAACGCAGCCGTGCCGCGCTTTTGGTGGCCGCATCCAGGCCCGCTTGCGGCGTCACCTTGCCTTGCAGGATCTGCTGCAAATCTTGCTGCAATCCGTTGGAAAGCCGTGAGTAATCGGCGGTTTCAGGGCGCGACAGCATCACGTTCAACGACTGTTTGGCGGCGGCGATCAAGGGTTGCTGGTCTTTCTGCACCGCCGGATCGTCGTAGGAAGATTTCCAGATCGGCAGGCTCAATTTGGCGTACTTATCCTGTACCGGCTGGGAGGTCATGTAGCTGATGTACTGCCAGGCCTGATCCGGGTGGGCGCTGGCCTTGGCGATGCCGAGGCCCATCGAGCCGTTGACGGCGGAAACCTGGCCCTCAACCGATCCCGGTGCCGGCACGATGCCGACATCGCCGGCCACTTTGCTCTGCTTCGGATCGTTGGCCATGTTGTACATATAGGTCCAGTTGAGCGCGAAGGCGGCGTCGCCGTTAGAGAAGGCTTTGCGCACGTCCTCTTCCAGGTATTCGCGTGAGTTCGGGTTGGTCAGCCCCTTGTCCAGCGTGTCTTTCATATAGCTGGCGGCCTGTAATGAGCCTGGGGTGGAGAAGTTGATTTTCCCCTGCTGGAAGAACTGCCCCTTGAAGGCGGACACCAGCGTGGTGTAATCGCAAACCAGCGCCTCGGCCTGTGACCAGCTCCACACCAGCGGATATTTGACCACGTTTTTCTGTTTCAGGATTTCTGCCTGCTGCGCCAGTTCCTGCCAGGTTTTCGGCGGGGCGCTGATGCCGGCCTTGGCCAGCATGGCTTTGTTGTAATACAGGTATTTGGTATCGAGGATCCACGGCATTCCCCAGCGCTTGTCTTTATAAGTGACGGTGGTCATGGCGCCGTCGAAAATCTTGCCGCTGTCGTCGGCGCTGATGCGCGAGGTGACATCCTGCAGCAGGCCGAACTTAACGAATTCGGCCGGCCAGATGGCGTCGAACAGCACTACGTCGTAGCCATTGCTGCCTGCGCCGCGTGCCGCGACGATTTTATCGTGCAGCGCTTCGTAAGGGACGAACTCGAGGTTAACGGTGATATCTGGGTGCTGTTGGGTGAAATCGGCGGTCATGGCGCGGATATCGTTTTCGCTATAAGCCGCCTGGGTCATAAACAGCGCGTTGATTTGCGTAGGGGCGGCAAAGGCGCTTGAGATGCAAAACGCCAGGGCAGACAGAGTACAGGCGGCCTTAGCGGCGCGGATAGGGCTTTTCATGGTGCGTTCTCCGGTGTTAAAAAGATTCTTAAATCAATTTGATTGCTTTAATGGAGGGCACCATACTGCAAACACCGATTTCCCTTTCTGCATAGGCAGTTATGACGACATCCGGCACTAACCTTGAACATGCTCGTGCACACAACCGGCGTGTAGTGATAGAGGCAATCCGTCTGCACGGCGAATTGACCCGTGCCGAAATCGCCCGGCTGACCTCACTGACGCCGCAAACCGTTTCAAACATCGCGACAGAGCTGGAACAGGCCGGCATTCTCTCCTCGCACCTGCCACGCCGTGCCGGAGGGAGAGGCCAACCGGCAACGCCGTTGACCCTCAATCCAGACAGTGCGTATTCCATCGGCATCCATCTGGACCACCAGTCGCTTCTGATCATTGTCGTTGATCTGTCTGGAAGCGTTCGTTTCCATCGGCTGATTATGGTGCAAAAACCGCAACCTGCCGCGACCTTGAAACTGATTTGTGATGTAGTGCAAGAAATGCGCCAACAGCCGGATATGGCTTGGGGAAAAATGCTGGGCATCGGCGTGGTGATGCCGGGGCCGTTTGGTGTGGAAGGGATCTCATCCGTTGGGCCGACCACCCTCAACGGCTGGGAAAATATCGATGTAGTGACTGAACTTAACGCGCAAAGCGGCCTGCCGGTGACGCTGGAGAATGACGCCACCGTCGCCGCCATCGGCGAGCGTCTGCACGGTGTGGCCAGGCAACTCAATTCGTTTATTTATCTGTATCTCGGCACCGGCCTCGGGGCGGGGATCTTTACTGATGGGCGCATTTATACCGGTCATGCGCACAATGCTGGTGAAATAGGCCACATGATTGTGCAACCGGGTGGGCGGGCTTGTTATTGCGGGAATCAGGGTTGCCTTGAGCGCTACGTCTCGCTGCAGGCAGCCTATGAGAGCTGCGGGCTGGATCCGATGCGTGCCATGCCGCAGGATCTGCTGGCACTGCCGCAGGCGCAGATCGACCTCTGGCTGGATTCTGCGGTGCCTGCGCTGCGCCAGGCGATCAACATCGTCGAGTGCATGTTCGATGCCGAAGCGGTGATTATTGGCGGGCTGATGCCGGAAAACATTGTTGAACAGTTGATCAAACGCTTGGCGCCCTTGCACCGCTCGGTGCGCAGCAAATACCTCGATGGTCTGCGCGTGCGGTTGGGCACCACCGGCGCGGATACCGCAGCATTGGGGGCGGCGGCGCTGCCGCTGTTCGACGAGTTTAACCCACGTTATGAAGTGCTATTGAAATAGCCACTTAATTTTCTCGATTTATATTCTTGCTCGATGTTGGTGCATCGGTTTAATTAATCCCGACAAGCAAACGGTTGCTATTTTACAGGCAACCGTTTGCTTGCTTTCTAGTTATTTTTATTTTCTCGGATTAAGTTAATAAATTATTTTATATAATTGTTTTTTAAAGGTTATTAACAATAAAAAACCAACTGGCACGCTGCTTGCTATCCTTAAATCAACATCTGAAAACGATAAAAAAGACCGACATATTGCACCGGGTTGAGTTTACTCAACGGGGTGCGGTACGTGGGTCGGTAGAAAAGGAACGGCAACATGAACATGCAATTCACCACGGCTATTCGTGGCAATTTTTTCGATATCGCTGCCTGCGTGGAGAACCCGCAACAGTTGAATGAGCAATTGCGGCATATTCCCGATGGATTAATGCTGCTCAACGAAGGGGCGATTGTCTGGCTCGGCAGTTGGCAGCAGGGCGAACCGCTGTTGCCGCCGGGTTTTGAGGTGATGCATTACCGCGACAAGCTGATCGTGCCGGGGTTTATCGACACCCATATTCACTATCCGCAAACCGAAATGATAGGCGCCTATGGCGATCAACTGTTGGCGTGGTTGAAGCACTACACTTTCCCGACTGAAAGCCAGTTCTGCTGCGAACGGCATTCCGGCAAGATGTCGGCGTTCTTCCTGCAACAACTGCTAAGCAACGGCACCACCACGGCGCTGGTGTTCGGTACGGTACATCCGCAGTCGGTTGACGCGTTGTTCAGCCAGGCGGCGGCGCTGAACATGCGTCTTATCGCCGGCAAAGTGATGATGGACCGCCACGCACCGGATGAACTGCTGGAAACCCCGGAGCAGAGCTACCGGCAAACGCGTGAACTGATCGAGCGCTGGCACGGCAAACAACGCCTGGGCTATGCGATAACGCCGCGTTTCGCCCCCACCAGCACCCCAGCGCTATTGGCACAGGTACAGCGGCTGCGCGAAGAGTTTCCGGATGCCTGGCTGCACACCCACCTGAGCGAGAACCTGGATGAAGTGGCCTGGGTGAAAGCGCTGTTCCCGGAGAGCCTCAGCTATCTGGATGTGTATCACCAGTACGGCCTGACCGGCGAGAAAAGCGTATTCGCTCACTGCCTGCACCTGGAAGAGCAAGAGTGGGATTGCCTGTGCCAGACCGGTTCGGCGATCGCTTTCTGCCCGACCTCCAACCTGTTTCTCGGCAGCGGGCTGTTCAACCTGCAAAAAGCCTGGCAGAAGCAGGTGAAACTGGGCATCGGCACCGATGTTGGCGCAGGCACTACCTTCAATATGCTGCAAACGCTGGGCGAGGCTTACAAGATCGGCCAGTTGCAGCGCTATAAACTCTCCGCTTGCGAAGCCTTCTATCACGCTACCTTGGGCGGTGCGCGCGCGTTGGCGCTGGACGATAAAATCGGTAACTTCGGCGTCGGTAAAGAGGCGGATTTTGTGGTGTTGGATCCCGCGGTGTCGCCGCTGCAGAAGCTGCGTCATGAAAACAGCCGCGAACTGGCGGACCAGTTGTTCTTGCTGATGACGCTGGGGGACGATCGCAACGTTTATCGCACCTACGTTGACGGTAAAGTGGTTTATCGCGCGGCCGCGCACCAGGAGGCAGCATGATCCAGTTCCTGCTTAATCAAACGCTAAAAAGTGAAAGCGCGCTCGATCCCAACACCACGGTACTGAACTATCTGCGCCGCAACCTGGGCCGCTGCGGCACCAAAGAAGGTTGTGCCTCCGGTGACTGTGGCGCCTGCACCGTCGTATTGGCCGAGCGGGAAGGCGGGCAGTTGCGCTACCGTAGCGTCAATGCCTGCCTGACGTTTGTCAGCTCGCTGCACGGCAAACAGCTGATCACGGTGGAGGATTTGAAACACAATGGCCAATTGCACAGCGTGCAGCAGGCGATGGTCGATTGTCACGGTTCGCAGTGCGGTTTTTGTACGCCGGGATTTGTGATGTCGATGTTCTGCCTGCAAAAGAACGGTGGGGAGTATCAGCGTGAACAGGCGCAGCAGGCGCTGGCGGGCAATTTGTGCCGCTGCACCGGCTACCGGCCGATTCTGGCGGCGGCGCAGCAGGCCTGCGGCGTCAAGAGCGAGGACAGTTTCGATCGCGAGCAACAGCAAACTTTGCAGCGCCTGCAAGCCATCCGCGCAGCGACGCCGCTGGAAGCGGCGGGCAAACGCTGCCTGATGCCGCAAACGATCGACGAGCTGGCGGTGCTGTACCGACAACACCCGCAGGCAAGATTGTTGGCTGGCGGCACCGATCTGGCACTGGAAGTTACCCAGCGTCACCAGGATGTGCCGTTGATGATCGCCATTGGGCAGATTGAGGCGTTGAAGCAAGTCAGTTGGCAGGACGAACGGCTGACGATCGGTGCCGGTGCGGCGCTGAGCGACCTGTATCCGCTGCTGGAAAAATATCACCCGGCCTTCGGCGAGCTGCTGGCGCGTTTTGCTTCGCAGCAGATCCGCAACCAGGGCACCTTGGGGGGCAATATCGCCAATGCCTCGCCGATTGGCGACGGTGCACCCATGCTGCTGGCGCTGGATGCAATGCTGAACCTGCGCTGCGGCGATGCGCGGCGTGAGTTGCCATTGAACGATTTCTTCCTGGGATATCGCCACACCGCGCTGCAAACGGGGGAGTTTATCGAAAGTATCGTGCTCCCGGCCACCGCTCCGGCGGATTTCCGCGCCTGGAAAGTCTCCAAACGGCTGGAGGACGATATTTCGGCGGTGTGCGGCGCCTTTAACCTGGGGATAGAACACGGCATTATTCGCAGTGCCCGGTTGGCATTTGGCGGCATGGCGGCGACGCCAAAACGCGCCTTGCTATGCGAGCAGCAACTGGTGGGGCAGCCCTGGCGGCGCGTCACCGTTGAACGTGCGGTGCAGGCATTGGCGCAGGACTTTACGCCGCTCAGCGATTTCCGCGCCAGCAGCGATTATCGCCTGCTGGTGGCGCAAAACCTGCTGCGCCGCTATTTCATTGCGCTGACCGCGCCGCAGTTGGCGATCGAGGTGACGGCTTATGAGTAATCACAAACGCATTGACGCGACGCAGGAACAACTGGCCGAACGTTTCCGCCAGCCATTGACCACCGGGGTGGGCCGTAGCCGCAAACATGAAAGCGCCGACAAACACGTCAGCGGCGAGGCGCAATACATTGACGATCGGCTGGAATTCCCAAACCAGTTGCATCTGGCGGCGAAGCTGAGCGAGCGGGCGCATGCGCGCATCATCAAGCTGGATTTGTCGGCCTGTTACGCCTTCCCCGGCGTGGTGCGGGTGATCACCTGGCAGGACGTGCCGGGGGAACTGGATATTGCGCCGCTGACCTACGGCGATCCGCTGCTGGCGAAGGAGACGGTGGAGTACGTTGGGCAGGTGATCGCGGTGGTGGCGGCAGAAGACCCGGAGATCGCCTGGCGAGCGGCGCAGGCGGTGAAGGTGGAGTATCAGGATCTGCCGGCGCGGCTGGACGTGACGCAATCGCTGCGCGAAGGCTTTGTGGTACAGGAGGCGCACCATCATCGGCGCGGCGATGCCGACGGCGCACTGGCGCGGGCTTTGCACCGCATTCAGGGCGAGTTGCACGTCGGCGGCCAGGAGCATTTTTATCTGGAGACCCAGATCGCGTCAGTGATGCCCGCCGAGGACGGAGGCATGCTGGTGTATTCCTCCACCCAGAACCCGACCGAAATCCAGAAACTGGTGGCCTCGGTGCTCAATCTGCCGATGCACAAGGTGACCCTCGACATGCGCCGCATGGGCGGCGGCTTCGGCGGTAAGGAAACTCAGGCCGCCGGCCCGGCGTGCCTTTGTGCGGTGGTGGCGCACCTGACCGGGCGGCCGGTCAAAATGCGCCTCAATCGCCATGACGACATGCTGATCACCGGCAAGCGCCACCCGTTTTATATCCACTATGACGTTGGCTTTGACGACAGCGGGTTACTGAACGGAATCAAGATCGACCTGGCCGGCAACTGCGGCTATTCGCTCGATCTCTCCGGATCTATTGTCGATCGCGCCATGTTCCACGCCGACAACGCCTATTTTCTGCAAGATGTGTTGATTACCGGCCACCGCTGCAAAACCCATATCGCGTCCAATACCGCCTATCGCGGCTTTGGCGGGCCGCAGGGCATGATGGCGATTGAGCAGATCATGGATCATATTGCGCGCTATCTGGCGCTCGATCCGCTGGCGGTGCGCAAGACCAATTATTACGGCAAGGAGCAACGCAACATCACCCATTACCACCAGCCGGTGGAGCAGAACCTGCTGCAGGAAATGACCGCCGAACTGGAACACAGCGCGGATTATCAGGCACGGCGCGAGGCTATCCGCCGTTTCAACGCCGAGAACCCGATCCTGAAAAAAGGGCTGGCGCTGACGCCGGTGAAGTTCGGCATCTCTTTTACCGCCAGCTTTCTCAACCAGGCCGGTGCGCTGGTACTGGTTTACACCGACGGCAGCATTCAGCTCAACCACGGCGGCACCGAGATGGGCCAGGGGCTGAACACCAAGGTGGCGCAGATCGTCGCCGAAGTGTTCCAGGTGGATATTGAACGCATACAGATCACCGCCACCGATACCGGCAAGGTGCCGAACACCTCGCCGACGGCAGCGTCATCCGGTACCGATTTGAACGGCAAGGCGGCGGAGAATGCGGCGTTAATCATTAAACAGCGGTTGATCGACATGCTTTCCAAACAGCACCAGGTCAGCGCCGGGCAAATTGCCTTCAGCAACGGCCAGGTCAGGGTGGGTGAGCGTTATTTCAGCTTCGAGCAGGTGGTCGAGCAGGCGTATTTCAATCAGGTTTCGCTTGCCAGCACCGGCTATTACTGCACGCCGAAAATCTTCTACGATCGCGACAAGGCCAGCGGCCACCCGTTCTATTACTTTGCCTACGGTGCGGCCTGCGCGGAGGTGTTGATCGACACCCTGACCGGCGAGTACAAACTGCTGCGCGCCGATATTCTGCACGACGTGGGCGACTCGCTGAACCCGGCTATCGACATCGGCCAGGTTGAGGGCGGCTTTGTGCAGGGTATGGGCTGGCTGACCAGTGAAGAACTGGTGTGGGATGAACAGGGCAAGCTGCTGACCAACGGCCCGGCCAGCTACAAAATTCCGGCGATTGGCGATGTGCCCGCCGATCTGCGCGTTACGCTGCTGGAAAACCGCAAAAACCCGGAAGATACGGTGTTTCATTCCAAAGCGGTGGGCGAGCCGCCGTTTATGCTGGGGATCTCGGTTTGGTGCGCGATCAAGGACGCGGTCGCCAGTCTGGCGGACTACCGCCTGCAGCCCAATATTGACGCGCCGGCCACGCCGGAACGGGTGTTGTGGGGCGTGCAACAGATGCTGTCAAGTGACATTGTCACTGAATTGATGCGGGAGAACGGCGATGGACGACTGGATTGAGGCGCTGGCGGAAGTACGCAGGCGTGGCGAGCCTTGCGTGCTGGTGACGTTGGTGGACGAGCGGGGTTCCACGCCGCGTAACCGTGGCACCAAAATGCTGGTGACCGCCGAACGGACGGTCAATACCATCGGCGGCGGTCACCTGGAGTTCCAGGCGCTGGCGATTGCGCGTGAGATGTTGCAACAGGGTGGCGCCACGCTGCGACTGGAGCGTTTCCCGTTGGCGGCGCGGCTGGGCCAGTGCTGCGGTGGAACCACCAGCGTGCTGTTCGAACCCTTGATCCCGCCGCGCCCGCAAATCGCGCTGTTTGGCGCTGGGCATGTGGGCCGTGCGCTGGTGAACATTCTCGCCACCTTGCCGTGCCGGGTGCGTTGGGTCGATGGGCGTGCGGCGGAGTTCCCTGCGGCGATGCCGCCGGGAGTGCAACAAGAGATTTGCGATGAGCCGCTGGAGATCGTCGATATCATGCCGCCGGGCAGCTATTTCATCGTGATGACTCACGATCACGCGTTGGATCTGGCGCTGGCGGAGCGTATTTTACGGCGTGGCGATGCCGGTTACTTTGGCCTGATTGGTTCACTGACCAAGCGTAAACGCTTCGAGTACAAGCTTGGCCAGCGTGGCATCAGCGAACAAGCGGTGACCGCCATGCGCTGCCCGCTGGGCTTGCCCGACGTCAAAGGCAAACTGCCTGCGGAGATCGCGGTAGCGGTGGCTGGGGAGGTTATTGCTTGTTACGGGAGGGGGGAACGGGGCTAAAACCGCGGCGGTTTGCTTTTGAACATTGTGTGGGCGCCCCCCGAAGGTTGCGCCGCCACAGGTAAGAATCGTCAAATCACTTCAGTTCTGGCCAGTAGTCTTTATTGGCTTCGAGCAGATCGTCCAGAATGGCTTTAGCGACGGAAGCACTCGGCACGGTTTTCGAGAGCGTTATCGCCTGCCACAGTTTCAGATAGGACTTCTCAATCCAGGCTTCGACCACCAGTTTTTCAACCGCCACCTGCTGGCTCATCAATCCCTGCTGGAACAACGGGATCTTACCGACAGTCAGCGGTTCCGGCCCGTTGCTACCGACGAGACACGGAATTTCAACCATCGCTTCCGGATCAAAATTGTTGATGGCGCCCTGATTCGGCACAATCAGCAACATTCTTGCCTGAGTGTTGAATGCGATGGCGGTTGCCAGGTCAACGATGTAAGACGCGTGTTCATCAATCTCCAGTTCGCCGGCGGAAGATTTCCCCGCCTTGGTAATCGCAGCGCAGGAACTGAAAACGTGTTTTTCTCGGTGCTCCATCACCTCATTGGCGCGGGTATGTTCCGGATTGGAATGCGCCACGACATAGTCCGGGAACAGGTAATATTTCAGGTAGGTGTTCGGGAACGTAGACGGATCTAACGCCCAGACATCTTTCGCTTTGGCGAATGTATCATTCCAACTGGCCTCAACACCCGGCTCGTCGGTTGGCGGTACATAGCCGTGTTTAGCCACATGTTCGCGGATTTTGGGCATCAGATCGTTACCCTGCAAATCTTCAATCGACGTCCACCAGCCAAAGTGATTCAGTCCGTAATAACGCACCTGCATTTCTTTACGCGATTTCAGCCCGACAATCTGCGCCATGCGCCCTTCAATGCCGATCGGCATATCGCAGATGTTGAGGATCTTGGAACTCGGGCGTAAACGGCGCGTCGCTTCCGCCACAATTGCGGCCGGATTCGAGTAATTCAGCATCCAGGCGTCCGGGGAATATTTCTCCATGTAATCGACGATTTCCAGTACGCCGCCGATGGAGCGCATGCCGTAAGCGATACCGCCAGGTCCACAGGTTTCCTGTCCTACGACACCATGACGCAGGGGGATTTTTTCGTCTTTTTCGCGCATCGGATATTTACCGACACGGATATGCGCCATGACAAAATCGACATCGCTAAAGGCCGTTTTCGGATCTGTGGTATAGCCGAATTCAATGTCCGGCGCCTGCTCTTTGAGGATCACCTTGCACGCTTCGGCCACAATTTCCTGACGTGCGCCATCGTTGTCATAAAACTTGATGGAACGCAGCGGGAATCTTTCCAGATTCGCCAGTAACATCAATACGATACCAGGTGTAAATGTGCTGCCGCCGCCAGCCACGACTACTGAGAATTTCTTCTTCATACTGCCTCCGTAATGGATGTTTTTGTCGGGGAACTCGCCCCGGATATGGATGATGGTGTGAAAGCATCTTGCTTCATCAGCGTTTCTATCTGGTCCCTAACCTGAGGAACGTGCAGGCCCACGATGATCTGAATGCCGTTGCCGCGCCGTACCACGCCATGTGCGCCCAAGGCTTTGAAGATGTCGTCACTCTGCGTCAGCGTCATGTCGCCGAGCGTGATACGCAGCCGCGTCGCGCAGTTGTTGAGGTTGACAATATTGCCGTTGCCGCCGAGTGCATGTAGATAACCCACCGCCTGGGCGTGTGCTGAAGAGGGGGCCGGGATGTCGCTGGTGCGGCCCGACGGATTTTTCTGCGCCTGATAGTCAGCCTTACTGTAGAGTTTGATTTCGCTATCTTCACGCCCCGGTGTTTTCAGGTTAAGACGCAGGATTAGCGTGCGGAATACCAGGAACCAGATGCCGGTGAATACCAGCCCGATAGCAATCTGGGTGAACATCATCGAGGCGTGATTGTGATACATCGGGATCCAGTTTTGCGGCAGGAACTGGTCCAGTAGCCCACCGCCCATGTTGCCGACCACGCCTGCCATGTACATCAGCGTCGCCACTGTGGCGGCGAGTAACGCATGTATGGCAAACAGCAGTGGTGAGATGAAGAGAAAGGTGAACTCAAGGGGTTCGGTAATACCGACAAGTAAGGCGGTCAGCGTCGCCGGGATCAACAGCCCTGCCACCTTGACGCGATTTTCCGGTGCGGCGGTGGCGTAGATCGCCATCGCAATACCGACCGATCCGAAAACTTTCGAGTTACCTTGCAGCGCGAATCCGCCTTGCGGGAATAAGACTTTCAGCGGCTCTGTGCTCTCGCTGAATACCTGCAAGTGCTGTGCCCAGTAAACCTGAATTCCGCCTTCGACAGCTGCCGGACCGAAGATAAACGGGCCATAGATGAAGTGATGCAATCCGGTAGGGATCAGAATGCGTTCCAGGAAGGTATACACCCATACGCCGAGAGAACCGGAGATCAACATAAAGTGTTGCATCGAGAGAATGCCGGCCTGCACTTTCGGCCACACCAGCAGCGTCAGCCACGCGCAAGGGATCATCAACAGAAATCCGACGATGACCACGAAGGAGCTGCCCTGAAAAATACCGAGGAATACAGGAAGTTGTTTATCAAATAAATGATTGTGTATTGAGGTGACGATGCCTGAAATGATAATTGCACCAATAATACTGGTATCGATAGTTTTAATTCCGGCGATCATCGTCAGTCCGCTGTGTCCTCCGGGATCAACGTTAAAATCAACGCCAAAATAATCACCCCATGTTAATCCCATTGCGTTAATTAAATAATTCCAGGTCATAAAGCTAACCAGTGCCGCCAGGCAGGCGCGACCTTGTGCATGTTTCGCCAGCCCGATGGGCAGGCCGACCGCGAAAATCAGTGGCATGTTGCGGAAAACAGTCCAACCACCTTCTTCTATAATATGAACAATTTGTGCGAAAAGACTGCCAGGTGCGGTGAGTGAATCCCCGAGAAACATAGGATTCTGAAGCATGATTGCAATGCCCACCACCATTCCCGCAAACGGAAACAGCAACACAGGTGTAAACATTGCACCACCAAAACGTTGAATTTGACTGAGCATAAATACTCCTCATATTTTTCCGGGTCAGATTTTTTATTATTTCGTTTTAACTGATTTTATTTTCCATTCAAAGAGTAGGGACTTTGAAAAAAAAGGTCGCAAAACTATTAATCATTTTGTGATCGCATTCATGTTTTCTCCTTCGGTGAAGTGGTCTACTTTTATGGCGATTTGTATACATTAAAGTGATCAAGGAAAAAATAGCCAGAGGAATAGCCAAATAAATTTCAGGTTTTACAGTGCGGTAACCTCTTTTTGTTGCGCGGTTATCAGGATTCATTTAGGGATAAAGAGGTCTTCAAGTGATCTACAAAACGCTTGCTGAACGTCTGAGAATACGTATCAATTCTGCTGATTTTGCTATCGGCGATGCTTTACCCAGTGAGAAACGTCTGGCTGCCGAATTTTCTGTATCGAGGATGACACTCCGCAAAGCGGTAAATTTACTGATTGAATGGGGGCTGGTACGTCGCTGTCACGGCAGCGGAACCTTCGTCGCGCAGAAAGATCTCCAACATGAAACTCGTGGGCTGATGGGGTTTTCAGAACTGATGAAAGAACTGGGCCGCCCCACGGTGAGCGAGGTGCTGGAGTTTCGAATGATGGGAGCCCCCCCAGCCATCGCCAGCCAGCTGCGAATCAAGGCCGATGAACGCATTTACTATTCGCGTCGCGTAAGGTTTGTGGAAGGGAAGCCTGTGGTGCTGGAAGACAGTTACATGCCTGGCAGGTTATTTGGCAACCTCTCAGTCGCACATCTGGAGGGTTCAAAGTTTTCGTATATAGAAGACGAATGCCATATCAATATCGCAGGGAATTACGAAAGCTTCAGCCCGATCTTGGCAGACAGCACGATCGGCGCGCTACTGCACGTTGCCGAAGGCACGCCGCTGCTGCGCCTGACATCGCTTTCTTACAGTGATACCGGCGACTATATCAACTATTCGGTGATATTCAGAAATGCCAATGAATACCACGTGGACTACCATTTGAAGAGGAATAAATAGCGGTCGAAGGGGCTACATTTCTACTGTATGGCAATTGCAATAATTTCCAATCTAATCATCACGTTGATTAACGGAATTTCCCGCAAGATAACATGAAAATGTTTTTTGTTATCGCAAATTAATAGTGGTTTAGAGCGTTCGTAGCCCTCTTGCTAACACGGTTTAGCAAAGTATGCTAAAAAACAGCTGATTTAAAACGAATATCACTTAAAAAATGTCAATGCCTTATATTTACTTTACCCAGTCATTGTTCGGGAACATAATTGAAAAGCTTCTATTAGATACTGAAAATTAATCAGTATTAAATTAATAAATTAACAGTTAAATATTTAAATGTCAGGGGAAACATTGAATTAGGTTTATTTTTCGAATAAGAAACAGGAGAGTATTGTAATGCCCCGTCAAGGATTGAAAACTGCACTAGCGATTTTTCTAACCACATCATTATGCATCTCATGCCAGCAAGCCTTCGGTACGCAACAACCCTTGCTTAACGAAAAGAGTATCGAACAGTCGAAAACCATACCTAAATGGTGGAAGGAGGCTGTTTTTTATCAGGTATATCCGCGTTCCTTTAAAGACACCAACGGAGATGGTATCGGGGATATTAACGGCATCATAGAAAAATTAGACTATCTAAAAGCCTTGGGGATTGATGCCATTTGGATCAACCCACATTATGATTCTCCGAACACGGATAATGGTTACGATATACGTGATTATCGAAAAATCATGAAAGAATATGGCACGATGGAGGATTTTGACCGCCTGATTTCTGAAATGAAAAAACGGAATATGCGGTTGATGATTGATGTGGTCATCAACCACACCAGCGATCAAAACGAATGGTTTGTTAAAAGTAAAAGCAGTAAGGATAATCCTTATCGCGGCTATTATTTCTGGAAAGATGCTAAAGAAGGGCAGGCGCCTAATAATTACCCTTCATTCTTTGGTGGCTCGGCGTGGCAAAAAGATGAAAAGACCAATCAATACTACCTGCACTATTTTGCTAAACAACAGCCTGACCTAAACTGGGATAACCCCAAAGTCCGTCAAGATCTTTATGCAATGTTACGTTTCTGGTTAGATAAAGGCGTGTCTGGTTTACGTTTTGATACGGTAGCGACCTACTCAAAAATTCCGGATTTCCCAAATCTCACCCAACAACAGCTGAAGAATTTTGCAGCGGAGTATACCAAGGGCCCTAATATTCATCGTTACGTCAATGAAATGAATAAAGAGGTCTTGTCTCATTACGACATTGCGACTGCCGGTGAAATCTTTGGCGTACCCTTGGATCAATCGATAAAGTTCTTCGATCGCCGCCGTGATGAGCTGAACATTGCATTTACCTTTGACTTAATCAGACTCGATCGAGACTCTGATCAAAGATGGCGTCGAAAAGATTGGAAATTGTCGCAATTCCGGCAGATCATCGATAACGTTGACCGTACTGCAGGAGAATATGGTTGGAATGCCTTCTTCTTGGATAACCACGACAATCCGCGCGCTGTCTCGCACTTTGGCGATGATCGCCCACAATGGCGTGAGCCATCGGCTAAAGCGCTTGCAACCTTGACGCTGACTCAACGAGCAACACCTTTTATTTATCAAGGTTCAGAATTGGGCATGACCAATTACCCGTTTAAAGCTATTGATGAATTCGATGATATTGAGGTGAAAGGTTTTTGGCATGACTACGTTGAGACAGGAAAGGTCAAAGCCGACGAGTTCTTGCAAAATGTACGCCTGACGAGCAGGGATAACAGCCGGACGCCGTTCCAATGGGATGGGAGCAAAAATGCAGGATTCACGAGCGGAAAACCTTGGTTCAAGGTCAACCCAAACTACCAGGAAATCAATGCAGTAAGTCAAGTCACACAACCCGACTCAGTATTTAACTATTATCGTCAGTTGATCAAGATAAGGCATGACATCCCGGCACTGACCTATGGTACATACACCGATTTGGATCCTGCAAATGATTCGGTCTACGCCTATACACGCAGCCTTGGGGCGGAAAAATATCTTGTTGTTGTTAACTTCAAGGAGCAAATGATGAGATATAAATTACCGGATAATTTATCCATTGAGAAAGTGATTATAGACAGCAACAGCAAAAACGTGGTGAAAAAGAATGATTCATTACTCGAGCTAAAACCATGGCAGTCAGGGGTTTATAAACTAAATCAATAAATCTCATAGTCACGCCAAATAATGTAAATATATTGAAACTATTAAAACCGGCATTTTATGCCGGTTTTTTTAGCGCAAAATAGGGCTGGCAAAGATAAAGCAGGAGGCTACCACCGTGAGCTATATGCTTTTTTAAAAGGCAAGATTCCCCGTCGAGGCTCTGCCGTCACCCGAACGCGATAAACCGCGTTTATCCTCAGATGCCTGGCCGTTGCGCGCAAACGAAGACCGGGGTTTGAGGGCTTGTGGGGCAACGTCGGCGAGCCAGCCAGCTTCTCGTGGGCGCGAGCACATTGCTAATGAACAATCTCGCTTCAAATGTTATCGTGAGAATGAAGTGTTGCAGTGGCGCCGCCGGGGTTTGTTCTCGATTCAGGTTTGATTCACATAACAAGGTCACATGGAAATGAAAGTGTTATTCATCGCTTCGCTAGGCGCTTTATCGTTAATGCAAGCATCATTCTCCTTCGCGGATAATGCCAATGGGAAAAACATCTATTCACAGAGATGTACTATGTGCCACGGAACCGATCTCAAAGGCACGGGGCCATTGGCTGATAAAACCAACCCGCCTCCACCTGATCTGACAACCCCCGCGTTCAAAGAACGGCTCAATGATTATCCGGGCGTTATTGTATCGTCGATAATACTTCGTCCAAATGGAGACTTGATTCCCAAAACTTTGCGAGAGAATGGGGTAAAGCTACCGCCGTTCTCTTGGCGGATTCAGGATCTGCGTGATTTAAATCAATACATGAGCGGCGTGATTTCAAAAAATCGATAATGTTGAGAGGAAAGGTAGGCACAGAAATCGAATAGCCCTTGCAGAGTGGTTACCTGTTTGACGGAATCCTTCATGTAAAGCCGATAGAGTCCAGACCGCAATCAGCAACACGGTATCCTGTAACGGGATACGCCATTCTAATCACTTGTTTTTGCTCAAACTGCCAACTGCGCCTAAGCTAGAATGTGGTCTGGGGACTGGGGTCCCTTTGCACTTTATTCTGTGAACATGGAGGAGTTTCGATTTGATGCGTTTATCTACATTGGTGCTGGCGATCGGCATGGCGCTGAGCTCGCAGGCACAGGCAGAAGAAACCAACCCGCACGCGAGCCATAGCGCGTTGCCAAGCGGTCAGGCGAAGGAGGCTAACGTGACCGGAGAAGCCAACCAGCACGAGAACAAAAAGAACCAGAACCCGTTCTTCTATCAGAGCCGTCTGCCATTCCAGGCGCCGCCGTTCAATCTGATCAAAGAAAGCGACTACGCCCCGGCTATCGACGCCGGCATCAAGCAAAAGCTGGAAGAGGTGGAGAAGATCGCCAATAACCCGGCCAAGCCCGATTTTAAAAATACCTTTGTGGCGCTGGAGCAGGCCGGTGCGCTGTTGACGCGGGTGATGAACGTGTTTGGCGCCATGACCTCGGCCAACACCAGCGACGCGCTGCAAAAGTTGGATGAGGAAAGCTCGCCGAAACTCGCGGCGCTCGAAGACGCCATCATGCTTAACAGCAAGCTGTTCGCGCGCATCAAGGCGATTTATCAGCAGCGCGATGCGCTGAAGCTGGACGCGGAATCGCGTCGTTTGGTGGAAGTGACGTACAAGAACTTCGAGCTGGCGGGGGCCAACCTGTCCGATGCCGATAAAACCAGGCTGAAAGCGCTGAATCAGGAAGCGGCGACGCTGAGCACCCAGTTCTCCAACAAACTGTTGGCAGCGACCAAAGACGGCGCGCTGGCGATAGCCGATAAAGGCAAGCTGGACGGCCTGTCGGAAAGCGAACTGGCAGCGGCGGCTCAGGCGGCCGGCGAGCGCAAGCTGGACAAACAGTGGTTGCTGGTGTTGCAAAATACCACTCAGCAGCCGGAGTTGCAGAGCCTGAAAGACAGGGATACCCGCAAGGCACTGTTTGACGCTTCGTGGAGCCGGGCGGAAAAGGGCGACGGCAACGACACCCGGCAGACTATCGCCCGCCTGGCCAAGGTGCGCGCCGAGCAGGCCAAACTGCTGGGCTTCCCGAACTATGCCGCCTGGAAACTGCAAAACCAGATGGCCAAAACCCCGGATGCGGCGCTGAGTTTTATGCGCAATATCGTTCCGGCGGCCACCGCACGTGCCGAACGTGAAGCCAAAGACATTCAGGCGGTGATTGATCAGCAAAAAGGCGATTTCAAGGTTGAAGCCTGGGACTGGCAGTTCTACGCCGAGCAGGTGCGCAAGGCGAAATACGATCTGGATGAGTCGCAGATCAAACCTTATTTCGAACTGGATAACGTGCTGAACAATGGCGTGTTCTATGCCGCCAACCTGCTGTACGGCATCAGCTTTAAGGAACGCAAGGACATCCCGGTCTACCAACCGGACGTACGCGTGTATGAAGTCTTCGATAAAGACGGCAAATCGCTGGCGCTGTTCTATACCGACTTCTTTAAGCGCGACAACAAGGGCGGCGGCGCCTGGATGAGCAACTTCGTTGAACAGTCGAAGCTGAAGGGCACCAAACCGGTGATCTACAACGTCGCCAACTTCACCAAACCGGCACCGGGCCAGCCTGCGCTGCTGTCGTACGACGACGTGATCACCCTGTTCCACGAGTTCGGCCATGCGTTGCACGGCATGTTTGCCGATCAGGAGTATCCGAGCCTGTCCGGCACCAATACCGCGCGCGACTTTGTTGAGTTCCCCTCACAGTTCAATGAACACTGGGCCAGCGATCCCAAAGTCTTTGCGCACTTCGCCAAGCACTACAAAACCGGCGAAGCCATGCCGCAGGCACTGGTCGACAAAATCAAAAAAGCCGATAAGTTCAACAAAGGTTATGACATGACCGAGCTGCTGTCTGCCGCGCTGCTGGACATGCACTGGCACATGCTGAGCGCGGATCAACCGCAACAGGACGTGGACAAGTTCGAAGCCGAATCGCTGCTGAAGGATAAAATCGATCTCAGCTATGTGCCGCCGCGCTATCGCTCCAGCTACTTCAAACATATCTGGGGCAACGGTTATGCCGCCGGTTACTACGCCTATCTGTGGACAGAAATGCTGGCGGATGACGCCTTCCAGTGGTTCACCGAGCACGGCGGCCTGACGGCGGAGAACGGCCAGCGTTTCCGCGACAGGGTGCTGTCGCGCGGCAACAGCCAGGATCTGGAAAAACTGTATGTCGACTGGCGCGGCAAAGAGCCCAGCATCGAGCCGATGCTGATTAACCGCGGGCTGAAAGACGAATAAAATATTGTGATGTCTGTCCGACGAACAGGGGCGCGGAAACCCGCGCCCAACCCTCTCAGCGATTAACCACCTTGGCCGGCAGAGCGATCACCAGCAGCGAACTGAGCAGCAGACAACCGGCGAAGGCCCACAGCGCGCCGCCGCTTTTACCGGTCAGATCCAACGCCAACCCCATCAGCGAGTTACTCACTAACCCGGCGATATTCGCCAGCGAACAGGCCAGCGCAAAGCCGGTTGCCGCCGCCGTGCCGCGCAAGAAAGTGGCCGGCAGGCTGAAGAACACCGGCACCGCGCCGATGATTGCCGCCTGGGCGATGGAGAACAACAGCACCGTGGCGATCACGTTATGGGTGAAGAAGGTGCTGCCGGCCATCGCCATCGCACCGACGATAAACGGCACTATGATGTGCCAGCGGCGCTCGCGCATGCGGTCGGAGCTGGTGCCAATCAGCAGCATGCCCAGCAGGGCGGCGACGCTCGGCAGCGCGGTCAGCATGCCGATGGTGGTAATGTCGGTGACCCCGGCGGTTTTGATAAAGGTCGGCATCCAGAACCCCATCGCATAGGCGCTGAGCAGGATTGAGAAATCAATGCCGCCCAACATCCACACCTTGAGGTTAAAGAAACCGTCGCGGAAGCTGTGCTTGCTGTGGCCGGCTTCGGCATCGTCATGCGCCAGATCCTGCTCAATGCGTTTTTTCTCGCCCTCGGTTAACCATTTTGCCTGCCGATAATTATTGGGCAGCACCCAGAAAGTGAGCACGCCCAGCAGCACGCTGGGAATGCCCTCCAGCAAGAACAGCCATTGCCAGCCATGCAGCCCGTGACGCATATCGAAATGCCCCATGATCCAGCCGGAGAGCGGGCCGCCGATCACGCTCGACAGCGGCAGGCCGATCATGAACAGCGCAATGATGCGGCCACGACGATAGGTGGGGAACCATAACGTCAGGTAATAGAGCACGCCGGGCAGGAAGCCGGCTTCCGCCACGCCAAGCAAAAAACGGATGGCGTAAAACTGATTCGGGGTAGTGACGAACAGGGTGCCGGCGGAAAGCAGGCCCCAGGTGATCATGATGCGGGCAATCCACACTTTGGCGCCGACGCGCTGCAGGATCAGGTTGCTCGGCACCTCAAACAGAATATAACCGACAAAAAACAGCCCGGCGCCCAGCCCAAAGGCGGCTTCGCTCAATTGCAGTTGATCGGCCATCTGCAGCTTGGCCAGCCCGACGTTAATGCGGTCAAGGTAAGCGGCCAGATAACACAGGCAGAGAAACGGGATCAGCTTCCAGGTGATTTTGCGGTACAGCAGCGATTCTGTTCCCGCTTTCCCCGCTAACGGGGTTTCAACAATGGCCATGATGATGTCTCCAGGTGGTGCATAGTGGCCTCCGGAGGAGGTGTGTTGTGTGCTTGCTTTTGAGGCGCTTTCCGCGCCTTCTTTATTGTTCTGCTTTCCGTGCAGGTGAAGCCTTTGGGTCTACAACAGGGTTAAATAGCCGATCGCCTCCTGTTTGCTCACTACGTCGCCGTATTTGCTGTCGATGTCGAACAGGTTGGCTTCGTGCGGGCCGGCGTGGCGGTCGCCCACGCATTCGCGCACCACGATAGTGCGAAATCCGTGTTGCACGGCGTCCACCGCGCTGGCGCGGATACAGCCGCTGGTGGAACAACCGGCCAGCAGCAGGGTATCGATGCCGAGCGCCACCAACATAGGTGCAAGCGAAGTGCCGAAAAAGGCGCTGGCGTATTGTTTGGTCAACACCACCTCGGTCGCTAACGGCGCAACCTGGGGGCAGAACGCCGCCAGCGGATTGCCCTCGACCATGTCTTTCATCACCGGCGCTTTTTTCACCCAGATGCCGCCATCGGCAAAATGCCCCGCATGATAGCGGATATTGGTGTGGATCACCGGAATTCTCACCTGGCGTGCGGTGGCCAGCAGCGCCATGCTTTCGTCGACTGCGCTGACCACGCCGGGGGCGAACAGCGGTGCGCCCTCGGTGGTATAAGCCTGCATAAAGTCGATCACCAGCAGCGCCGGGCGACGGCCGAAACCGATGCGATTGCCCCAAACGCCGCTGTAGTTATCGATCAGAGAGTTATCGGCTGCGGATGCCATTTTTCCTCCTTAATAGGCGCCGGACAGCAGGGCGCCGGCGCCGGGAACGATCGGCTCCAGCTCCAGCGCGGTCAGCATGGCGTAGGTGGTGGCGATGGCGGCGGTCAGCACCGGCTTGCCGGTTTGCGCTTCAACGGTGGATACCGCAGGTAAAGACGGCATTTGCACGCAGGCGGACAGCACTATGGCATCCACGCCGCTCAGGTCCATCTCGGCGACAATACCCGGCAGTTTGGCCGGATCGTGGCGGCCCACCGCCAGGTTGTCCGGGATTTCCAGCGCGCGCCACACCTTGACCTCAATGCCCTCGTGTTCGATGTAGTCCACCACCATTTGGGTCAGCGGTTTCATGTAGGGCGCCACCAGCGCGATGCGTTTGGCGCCGAGCACTTTCAGGCCACTGACCAGCGCACCGGCGCTGCTGATCACCGGCGCGGCGGCGTTGTTGTCCTGCGTAACCTTTGCCAGCCGGGCCTGGGACTCGCGATGATAGCCCAGCCCCATAGACATGATCGCCACCAGGCAGGCATAGCCGAGCACGTCGACCTGCGCGTCGGAAAGCTCCAGCGCGCAGCGGTCTGATTCGGCGTCCATCGCCGCCAGTTCCGCCTTGCTCACATGCTTCATGCGCATGCGGCTGGAGTGAAAGGTAAAACGCTCCGGGCGGATCAACTGGCGGGCGGTCAACATCGCCGGAATTTCGGTTTCCATCGTGGTGTTGGAACTGGGTACGATCTGGCCGATACGGTAATTTTTGGTCATGGAAAATGCTCCTCAGTTAATCCAGAAAATCGCCCAGGGCGTGGAAGAAACCGTCAAAGTCGTCCCACGGGATCATATGCCCGGCGTTTGCTACGTGCGCGAGGGTGATTTCCGGTTGTAACCTGCGGATCTCCACCTCGTCTTCCGGCAATATCACTCCGCCCAAGCCCGCGACCATCAGCAGCGTCGGCATGCTCAGGTCGGGATAATCGCGGTGGCTGTCTACCTGATGGAAATCTTCATAGGCACGTTGAATGGCCGGTTCATAGCAGGTGTGCAGCCATTCGGCGCGCAACTGCCGCTGCTCCTCGCTCCAGGCCGGGCAGTAGGCGCGCATCTGCTCGGCATCCATTCCCGATAGCGACTGGCGGATGGAATCGACGTACCACGGCCATTTACCGGGATAGTCGCGGCGGCCGGGGCCGGAAACCGGCGGATCGACCAGAACTAACCGGCGCACGCCGGCTGGTTGCAGCACCGCAGCGCGCAGGGCAAAACGCGCGCCCATGGAGTGGCCGATCAGCGAATAGCTGTCCAGCTTCAGCGCGGTGGCGAAAGCGTTGACGTCCTGCGCGCAGGTTTCGGCGTCATAGGCCAACTCCGGGCCGCTGGAAGACAGACCGCGCCCGCGCACGTCCAGCACGTAGGTGTCGTATCTTTCACCCAGCCGTTCGGCGACGAACCCCCAGGTGATCGCCGGGCTGGTGATGCCGGGGATCAGGATCAGCGCCGGGCCCTGGCCGCCGTAGCGCAGATAGTGCTGGCGAATGCCGTTGGCCTGCACGTTGGCGCCATACAGGAGGCGGCTCATGCGGCGTTCTCCGATTTCAGCGCCTGCGCGTACAGGTCATAGCCGTACACCCAGGCCGGATCTTCCTGAGTGCGCAGGAAAGTATTGGCGTTGGACACTGCCTGCACGCGGGAGGCGCGCTCTTTGCGGTTGGCTTCATACAGCTGGAAGGCGGTGCGGTAGTCGGTCAGGCCGGTTTCCTGCAGGCAGCGTGCCAGCATGGCGGCATCTTCGATCGCCATCGCCGCACCCTGCGCCATATGCGGTTTCATGGGGTGGCAGGCGTCGCCGAGCAACACCATGCGGCCTTCGCTCCACAGCGGCAGCGGTTTGCGGTTCAGCAGCGGCCATTTGGTGACCTGCTCGCTGGACTCGATCAGCGCTTGCACGATCGGGTGATAACCGGCGAAGGTTTCGTACATTTCTTCGCGGCTGCTGTCGATGAAGCTGCCCTGGAAATCCCACGCCGGGTGGGGTACGCCGCTGACGTAATAGTATTCGTCGCGTTTTTGCGTGGTGTAATAGACCATCAGATGGCGATCCGCCGACCACCACTTCACGCAGTCTTCGAAGCTCAAATTGTATTTGGCCAGTTTCTCGCCGCGGATCAGTGCACGGTGGGCCACCCAGCCGCTGTAGGTTGGCGCTTCGACGCCCAACAAGTGTTCGCGAATGCGTGAATTGATGCCGTCGGCGCCAATCACGATATCGGCGGTGGCGCTGGTGCCGTCGGCGAAATTCAACACCACGTCGTCGCCGCGATCCTCAATCTTGCTCAGGCATTTGCCAAAGTGCACGCTGCCCGGTTGCAGAGCTGCCATCTGCAACGCCTGCAAATCGCCACGATGCACGGTAACGTATGCCGCGCCGTACTCTTTGCGGGCAAATGCCCCCAATTCAATGCGCGACAGATAATCGCCGCTTTCGGCATCGCGGCTGAACCAGAAATCCGGGTGCGAAGCCATTTGCTCCAGCGGCTGTTCGATGCCGAGGCGGCGGAAAATCTTCAGTACGTTCGGTCCCATATGGATACCGGCACCGAGGCGTGAAAACACCGGGCTTTGCTCATACAAATCGACGGTAAAGCCGGCTTTTTGCAGCAGACCGGCGGCGGCGGCGCCACCCAGACCTGCGCCGACCACGGCAATGCGCTGTTGTTTGCTCATCATTTTTCCCCTGACTGTTGGTCTTTTTAGGCGTTGTCCGCAGCAATGTCGGACGAGTAATTTATAGTGTATACGCTAAATATAGCAAAGTTGCATAAGTGTTAATTTAGATCTCGCTCACGCTAACGGGCAGCAACTTGCTGGTAAACTCATGTTAATCACAGCCTGTTATGGGCATGAAATAGGATTTACTTATGGGTGGCGTTAGCGACTTGCTTCTCGTTGAATTTTGGGCTTAGATGATTAAAAGAGTGTGTTCGCTTTAATTTGTGCAAAATAACCTCGCTGACGCCGAGTGCGTCGGTCATTCATTAGCGCAACAGGAGATACGCCATGGCGGTCAATGAGAGTCAGCTGGTACAACTGTTCGAGCAGGTGCTTACGTTGTCGAAAGTGGATGCTTCGCAGAGCGTAGCCATCCTGAAAAGCCACTATTCCGATGCGCGTACGGTACGCGCCTCCACCGATGCCGCGCTGCGGTTGGGGGCCAAGGTGTATGCGGTGGAGCTCCCCTCGTTCAACCATCCGCGGGCTATGGGCAATGACATGACCGCCTACTGCGGCGACACGGCGCTGACCGGCAACCCTGCCGCGCAGCGTGCGCTGGAAGCCGCCGATTTGATCGTCGACACCATGATGTTGCTGCATTCGCCGGAGCAGGAGCAAATATTGAAAACCGGCACGCGCATTCTTTTGGCGGTGGAGCCGCCGGAGGTATTGGCACGGATGTTGCCTACCTCAGAGGACAAGGCGCGGGTGTTGGCGGCGGCGGCGGTGCTGGAGAAGGCGACGCTGATGCGGGTGACATCCGCCGCCGGCAGCGATTTTCGCGCACCCTTGGGGCAATACCCGACGGTGACCGAATACGGTTATGCCGACGAGCCGGGGCGTTGGGATCACTGGCCGAGCGGTTTTCTGTTTACCTGGCCGAATGAAGAGCAGGCGGAGGGAGTGCTGGTGCTGGACATCGGCGATATCCTGCTGCCGTTTAAAAGCTATGCCCGTGAACGCATTACGTTGGAGATTGAGAAAGGCTTCGTGACGCGTATTCACGGTGGTTTCGAGGCGGAATACCTGCGCGAATACATGAAGTATTTCAAAGATCCGGACGTGTACGGCATCTCGCATATTGGTTGGGGCCTGCAGCCGCGCGCCCAGTGGACGGCAATGGGCCTGCACGACAAAAACGACGGCATGTGTATGGATGCGCGCGCATTTTACGGCAACTTCCTGTTCTCCACCGGGCCGAATACCGAAGTCGGCGGCACGCGAAAAACGCCGTGCCACATGGATATTGCGCTGCGTCGCTGCGACATCAGCCTGGATGGCCAGACGGTCGTGGCTGAAGGGGAAGTGGTCGCGCCGGAGGCATCGCGGGTGCGCCAGGGTTAACCGTTGCTGTTAACCGTGGGGGTTTGTACTATTCTCGGTAGTTTCCATAGATGGTGAGAGTAACGCAATGACGCCCCCCGAAGACTCGGCCGCCGATGACGGCAAAGCCGAAAACTATCATTTTACTGAACAAGTCGGGCACCTGCTGCGCAAGGTTTATCAACGTCACGTGGCGATATTCCAGCAGAACGTCGGCGATTCGCAACTGACCGCCGTACAGTTTATTACCCTGTGCGCGGTGCGCGACATGGGGCCTAGCTCATTGACCGAACTGGTGCAGGTGACGGCGGTCGATCAGGCCACCATTCGCGGCATCGTCGAGCGCCTCAAGGCGCGTGAGTTGATCACCGTCATGCCGGATCCGATAGACCGACGCAAAGTGGTGGTCGGGTTGACCGACACCGGCGCTGCGCTGTTGGCGGCAACGGTGCCGCATGCGGCGAAGATCACGGAATTAACCTTCGGCACGCTCAATCCGGCCGAACGTGTAGCCTTGATGTTCCTGCTCAATAAAATGCTGGAAGACCAGCCGCCAGGCTAATTCGCTCCCCGTAACTGCGGTTGTCCGGTGAGTGGCCTGCGGCGAGGTCACGGCCCACAATACATACCCTATAGCTTTCAAGTTGCAGCCAGGCGCCCAGCTTGCTTATCCCCAGGAGCTTACTCCGGTAAGTGACTGGGGATAAGCAAGTGCAGGTAACAACGCTGCGGCTTGAAAGATGACGGGTATAACCGGAACGCAGGCGGAGACGCGAGAATGGCGATATCTGAAGTGCCGACGTCCAGGGAGGGGGCGGTGAAAATGCTGACGGAGCACCCGCTGCTGCTGTCGGTGAACGGAAAAAGTATTCATACCCAGGTCATGACGGATACGCCGCTGCTGTTGGTGTTGCGTAACGATCTGGCGCTAAACGGCCCGAAATACGGTTGCGGCCTCGGCGAATGTGGCGCCTGTACCGTGCTGGTTGACGGCATTGCCGCACGTTCCTGTGTGATCCCTGCGCTGGGCGTGGCCGATAGGGCGATCACCACGCTGGAAGGGCTGGGGGATCGTGATCACCTGCACCCGGTGCAGCGCGCATTTATTGAAGAGCAGGCCGCGCAGTGCGGTTATTGCCTGAACGGCATGATCATGACCACCAAAGCCTTGCTGGATCGCAACCCTTCGCCGAGCGACGGCGAAATCCGCCAGGCGCTGTCCGGCAATCTGTGCCGTTGCGGCACCCACATCGAAATCCTGCGTGCGGTTCAGCGCGCCATTATTCTCTGCCGCAGTGAGGAAAACCCGCATGTCTGACGCCCGTTTCTCATTGCCGAGCCAAGCCGAATTACTGCAACGTAACGGCACGCTACTGGTTATCGATCAGATCCAGCCGCCGCCGGGCCTGGTGCCGAAAGGCCAAACGCCTACCCTGAAGCCCAAGGAGCAGGGGCTGTTTATCGCCATTTGCGACAGCGGTGAGGTCTACGCCTTTAACGGCCATGTCGATCTCGGCACCGGAGTGCGCACCGCGCTGGGACAGATCGTCGCCGAAGAACTGTATCTGCGGATGGAACAGGTCTGCATGGTGCTGGGCGATACCGAAAGTACGCCAAACCAGGGGGCGACCATCGCCAGCGCCACGCTGCAAATTTCCGCCGTGCCGCTGCGCAATGCGGCCGCCGAGGCACGGCGCTGGCTGCTGCAACAGGCGGCGCAGCGTTTTAACCGCACGGTAGATCAACTGACGTTGCGTGACGGCGCTATTGTCGATCCGCAAGGGCAGACGTTGACCTATGGCGAGTTGGTGGCGGGCGTGCATGTCGAGTTACCGATTTCCGGCGATGCGCCGCTCAAACCGCAGGCCGAATACCGGCTGGTGGGCACCAGCACTGCGCGGGTCGATATTCCGGCCAAGGCGACCGGCGAAACCACCTATGTGCACGACATGCGCCTGCCGAATATGCTGCATGGCCGGGTGGTCCGACCGCCGTACGCCGGTTATGACAGCGGTGAGTTCGTCGGCACCAGCCTGCTGGAGGTGGATGAGCAGTCGATCGCCGCTATTCCCGGCATCGTCAAGCTGGTGGTGATCGGGGACTTTATCGGCATCGTCGCCGAGCGCGAGGAGCAGGCGATCAAGGCGGCGCAGGCGCTGCAGGTGAGCTGGAAGGATTGGCGGCGCAACCTGCCGCAGATGACCGACGTGGCGCAGGCACTGCGCGATAATCCGCATTCGACGCGGGTGGTGCATGACACCGGCAACGTCGATGCGGCGCTGGCGTCCGCCGATCGGCGTTTCACCCGCACCTATCTATGGCCGTACCAGTTGCATGCCTCTATCGGCCCCTCTTGCGCACTGGCGGACTATCAGCCGCAGCAACTGCGGGTCTGGTCCGGCACTCAAAATCCGCACCTGCTGCGCGCCGACCTCGCCTGGCTGCTGGAATACCCGGAAGCGCAGATTGACATTATCCGCATGGAGGCCGCCGGTTGTTATGGCCGCAACTGCGCCGACGACGTGTGCGCCGATGCGGCGTTATTGTCGCGGGCGGTGGGCCGCCCGGTGCGGGTACAATTGACGCGCGAGCAGGAACACCTGTGGGAACCGAAGGGCACTGCACAGTTGATGGAGGTCGATGGCGGGCTGGACGCCGCAGGCCATCCCGCCGCCTATGACTTTCGCACCTATTACCCCTCAAATGGCGCGCCGACGCTGGCACTGCTGCTGACCGGCAGGGTTGAACCCGTGCCTGCGGCTTATGAAATGGGCGACCGCACCTCGGTGCCGCCTTATGAATACCCGGCGCTGCGCGTCAGCATTGAGGATATGGCGCCAATCGTGCGCGCCTCCTGGATGCGCGGCGTGTCGGCGTTGCCGAATACCTTCGCGCACGAGTCTTATATCGACGAACTGGCTAACGCCGCCGGCGTCGATCCGCTGGAGTACCGGTTGCGCTACATCAACGATGAGCGTGCCACCGACCTGATGCGCAGCACCGCTGAACGCGCCGGCTGGACGCCGCATACCGAACCGATGCAGACACCGGCGGAAGACGGCGTGCTGCGCGGGCGCGGTTTCGCTTATGCGCGCTATATACACAGCAAGTTTCCCGGCTTTGGCGCCGCCTGGGCGGCCTGGGTCGCCGACGTGGCGATCGACAAGGCCAGCGGCGAAGTGGCGGTCACGCGCATCGTGGTGGGGCACGACGCCGGCATGATGGTCAATCCGGACGGGGTGCGTCACCAGATCCACGGCAACGTCATCCAGTCGACCAGCCGGGTATTGAAAGAGCGCGTCACCTTCGAAGAATCGACGATTTCCAGCAAGGAATGGGGCGCTTACCCGATATTGACCTTCCCGGAGGTGCCGGAGGTCGACGTGGTGATGATGCCGAGACCGTACGATCCGCCGCTGGGCGCCGGTGAGTCCGCTTCGGTACCTAGCGCGGCGGCCATCGCCAACGCGGTGTTTGACGCCACCGGCATTCGCTTTCGCGAATTGCCGATCACCTCCGATCGGCTGCGCGAGGCGTTGAACGGTCCGGATAGTGCCCGGCAGGAGCCTGCGCCGATGGCCAAACCCCGGCGCAGCAAATGGTGGTTCGGCGGCGCGGTCGGTATTGTCGGCGCCCTGTTGGGTGTCGCGGCTACGGCATTGCCGTGGCGTACGGCGATTGCACCTGTTGCCACGCCGGGCGCAGGCACCTGGTCGGTCGCGACCCTGGAACGTGGGCGTCAGTTGGCCGCCATCGGGGATTGCGCGGTCTGCCATACCGCCTCAGAAGGCGCGACCAACACCGGAGGCCTGGCGATGGAAACTCCGTTCGGTACCCTGTACAGCACCAATATCACCCCGGATGTGGCAACCGGCATCGGCAACTGGTCGTTTACCGCGTTCGACCGCGCGATGCGCCAGGGCATCAGCCGCGACGGTCGCCATCTGTATCCGGCGTTTCCTTATACGTCGTTCAGCAAAATGACCGACGGCGACATGCAAGCGCTGTATGCCTACATGATGTCGCAACCGGCGGTTACGCAAAGCAACCCGGCTAACCAAATGCGTTTCCCGTTTAATCTGCGCCCGCTGATGGCCGGCTGGAATGCACTGTTTCTACGCCAGGGCGAGTACCAGCCAGACCCTACGCAAACGGCGCAGTGGAATCGCGGATCTTATCTGGTCAACGGGTTGGGCCACTGCGCCGCCTGCCATTCGCCGCGTAACCTGATGGGGGCGGAAAAGGGCGGCACCGGTTTCCTGGCAGGGGCGATGGTGGACGGCTGGGAAGCGCCGGCGTTGAACCAACTGGCCAATGCGGAAAAACCCTGGAGCGAAGAACAGCTCTTCCGGTATCTGAGCAGCGGTCATTCCGCCGAACACGGCGTGGCGGCCGGGCCGATGGGGCCGGTGGTCAGCGAACTGGCTACGCTACCGGAGTCGGACGTGCGGGCGATGGCCGGCTATCTTATCTCCCTGAGCACCCCGACAACGTTAAACGTGGAGCCGCAGGTACAGCTAGCCGGAAGTCTGCAATCTGCGCAGGCGAAACAGGCCGGCGAACGTCTGTTCCAGGGCGCTTGCCAGGCTTGCCATAGCGCCGCCAGCGGTGGCCCGCAGCTGTTTGGCGTCAGTCCCGATTTGGCCAATAACACCAATATTTTCAGCGATCGGCCGGACAACCTGATCAAAGTGATCCTGCAAGGTATTGCCAAACCGGCCACCGCCGATCTGGGCTTTATGCCGGGCTTCAAGGACAGCTTCTCCGATCGGCAGGTGGCGGATCTGGTGAATTACCTGCGTCAACGCTATGCCGGGCAAAAACCGGCATGGCGAGAGGTAGAAGCTCAGGTAGCCAGGCTGCGCGCCAATCCGGGCAGCCATTAGCGGCGTTATGGCCACTGCAGGAACGCCACCCGCCGTTGCAACGGCAACGGCAACGGCGCCAGCTTGCGCGCCGCCATTGCCGCCCGCCGCTGTTTCGCCGTCTTTTCTTTATCGGGTTATTAATCCTGAATATTGAGATTGTTTGGCGTTCAGTGACATAAGTCGAATCGCTTTCCGTGATGAATTCAGTTTTTATCTTGGTTGTTCATTTAATTAATTGGGGTGGTTTTTTAGTTGTTGATGTTAAGTGAAAGTATAAACAATATTTTGATGATTTAATTAAGTTATACCTTTAATTGATGTGGCGTTATTTTATTTAGCCTTTGTTTATTGTTGACTTGGTTGTTTTTTGTGTTTATATAATTAGCAGGCGGATTAGATATGTGGCTTGTAAAAAACATCATAAATGGCGTTGGCGGGAGTTATGGGAATATTAACAAAATCAGAAATAGATATGATTGGCGGCGGTGGCGAAAGCAGCGTGGATACCCGCAGTAAAAAGGCTGCTACGGCAACGGAACATCGACTAACTATGGTGGACAGGCTAACGGTTTCGTGCCCAATTCATCCCCCGGAATAAGCTCTGAATGCGCATGGGCTCTAGGCCTTGCCGTATTTGGCGGCGGTGTTGGCGGGGCTATTGCCGGCAGTGCCCGTGCGATTGCGGGCGGGCTAGTCTCAGGCTCAATCGGCGGCTTGTCTTCCTGTATCGGCAATGGCGGCGGAAAAGGGACGCAGAACGCATCGGAAAAAAGGTCTGGTAGTTATAATGGTGGAACCTGCCGTTGGTAATTTTATCCTAAACGGTAATTTTTAATGCAATATAGTCTGCGTGGTTGAGTTATATTGTTTTTGGTGGGGTTAATCGTTGAAAAGCAAAGGCGTGGTGATTTTTGTTGGCATATTTCTCGTCTTTTCATTGTCTCATGATTTATTCAGAACTGTGGGGCTGAGCCAGTCTGGTGGCTGGTTTAATATCGATATCCCTGATGGGTTGGCGAAATGTATTATTATTTTCTGCGTGCCGGTGGGCATGATTGCTACAATAAAATGCCTTTATATTGCGCTACATTGGTGTATCCGCATGGGGAAAAGTGCGGGGAAAGGAAAATAACCGCCGGTTTATAAACGGGCCTTAAGGTGTAATCCCCATGACAGGACGTCCGCCCCAGCTGTATCGAGAGGGTTATTTCGCCGCGCAGGCGACAAAGGCAGAGGGCGAAGTCATTATTCCGCCCAGCCTCGGTTTAACCGCCTATGCCTGGGCCAGCGGTGCGCTGGTGCTGGCTATCCTGCTATTTCTGATGCTGGGCGAATATACCCGTAAAGCGCGGCTGGAAGGCGTGGTAATGCCCTCCAGCGGGTTGATCAAAGTGGTTGCCCGCAACGCCGGGCAGGTCACTGAACGCCTGGTGGCTGAAGGAGAGAAGGTTAAGGCCGGCCAGCCGCTTTATCGGCTCAGCGGCGAACATTTCAACGGAAAGGGCGTTGGCGCACTGGCGTCGGTGGCTGCGTCACTGGATCAGCAATACCGCATGCTGGAGCACCAGCGCGAACAAGAACAGGTGACCAGCGCCCTGCGGCAAACCGGCGTGCGGCAACGCATCGCACAGTTGGATGACGAACTGACCAGTGCAGGCTCCGCCTTGGGGCTGGCTCAACAGCAGGAAACGTTGTCACATTCGGTGATGGCGCGTTACCGCAAGCTGATAGCCAAAGGCTATGTGTCCGAAATTGAATTCCAGCAAAAGCAAATGGAACTGTCGACGGCGCGTGAAAAAGTCGAAAGCCAACGGCAGGCTCAGTTGAGGTTAAAGCGTGAATGGGCGGCTGCGGGCTCGGAGCTGCAAACCTTGCAGCAACAGCAGCAAGGGCGGGATGCGGAGCTTGAACGTCAGTTGCAGAGCATCGATCAGCAAAAAATAGAGCTCAACGCCCAGCGCGAGACTACGCTGACGGCGCCGGTCGATGGCCACATCGCCGTGGTGCTGGTGCGTGCCGGGCAGACGGTGAAACCCAACGATCCTTTGTTGATGATGGTGGCGGACGGGGCGCAGTTGCAGGTAGAGCTTTTTGCCCCGAGCAAGGCGGTGGGCTTTATCAAACCCAGCCAACGCGTCGGCCTGCGTTTTGCCTCGTTCCCCTATGAAAAGTTTGGCGTGCAATACGGTTCTACCCGCGCCATCACGCATGCCAGCCTCAGCGCCGGCGACGCGATGTTGCAAAATCCGCTGGTCTGGAAGGAAAACGAAGGGCATTACCGTGTGATCGTGGCGCTGGATAAAACCACCATTACGGCTTATGGCCGGCAGGAGCCGCTGCGCGTCGGCATGGCGGTGTCCGCGGACATTGAGCTGGACAGCCGCCGTCTGTACGAATGGTTGCTGGAGCCGTTATGGAGCCTGCAAGGGAGGATGTAAGCATGGACGTAACAGAGATGATTAACTGGGGCTGGCGAAAGCGCCTGCCGCTGATCCGCCAGACGGAATCGGCGGAGTGCGGGGTAGCCTGCCTGGCGATGATAGCCGCTTGGCATGGGTACCGGGTCGATATGCGAACGCTGCGTGCAGAATGTCATGTCTCTCAGCTTGGCATGACGTTTTCGCAGCTGATGGCGTGCGCCGAAGGCTTGAATTTAAGCGGCCGTGTCATTCGGCTGGAACTGGATGAACTGCACCTGCTGGCCGTGCCCTGCATTTTGTATTGGGACATGAATCATTTTACCGTTCTGCGGCGGGTGCGGGGGCAAACGCTGGAACTGCACGATCCGGCTCGCGGCCTGCTGAAAATGACGCTGCAAGAGGCGAACCGTCATTTTACCGGCATCGCGATGGAGCTGACGCCTAACCACCGGTTTGAAACCCAGGATCGCCGGGAAAAGATCCGCCTGACAACGTTGATTGGCAAAACGCATGGCCTGAAGCCTGCGCTGGCCAGGATCTTTTGCTTCGCCGTGGCGCTGGAGGTGTTGGCGCTGCTCGGCCCGCTGATAAACCAACTGGTGATTGATGAGGTGTTGGTGGCGTTGGACGCCAGCCTGCTGACGCTTGTCGTCATCGCCATGTTGCTGATGGGCAGTACGCAGATGCTGCTGGAGTTGGCGCGGCAGTGGGCGACGCTGACCATGGCGGTCAACTTCAACATGCAGTGGACCGCCAACGTGTTTCACCATCTGCTGCGCCTGCCGATCGGCTGGTTCGAGGCACGCAACATGGGGGATATCAGCGCCAAGTTCGATGCCGTCGACACCATACAGGACACCCTGACCACTACGCTGCTCGAAGCCTTTTTGGACGTGCTGTTGGTGGTGGGCACGCTGACCATGATGTTTTTCTACAGCGCAAAATTAACCCTGGTGGCCTTGGCCGCCGCCGCCGTTTACGGCCTGCTGCGCCTGTGTTGGTTCAGCACGCTGCGGAAAGCGGCGCAGGACAGCTGGAATGCCGGCACCGAGGAGTCCAGCCATTTTCTGGAAAGCCTGCGCGGCGTGTTGAGCCTGCGGGTGAATGGCGCGCTGATGCCGCGGGAATCTGCCTGGCGCAACCTGAACGTCGCCCGGCGCAATGCCCAACTGCGCGAAAGCAAACTGATGATGGTGTACGGCATCATGCAGACCGTTATCGGCAGCGTGGTTGCGGCGGCGGTACTGTGGCTGGGAGCCGGTTCGGTGCTGGCCGGCGAGTTCTCGGTGGGGATGCTGGTGGCCTATATGTCTTTTCAGGGGCGATTTTCGGCCAGCATTAACGGGTTGATAGACAAAGTGGTCACCTACCGAATGCTGGACGTTTACAACGAACGGCTGGCCGATATCGTGCTGACCCCACGTGAAGGCGCGACGGCGTTACAGGCCGGCCACAAGGGATCGGCGTACCCGGCAGGCGATTGGCCTCCCGATTTGCCGGTTCTGAGCCTGGAGCAGGTCAGCTTTAAATACGCCGGGACCGAACGGGAGATCCTGTCGCAAGTCTCGCTGGATATTATGCCCGGCGAGGTGGTGGCGTTGGTGGGGGCGTCCGGCAGCGGCAAAACCACCTTGGCCAAGCTGGTACTGGGATTATATCCGCCGTCTGCGGGGGTGATACGCACGTTGGGGGTTGAACACCGGCGCGCCGATTATCAACGGACTCGCCAGCATATCGGTGCGGTGCTGCAGGAAGACCAGCTGTTTCGCGGTTCCATTGCCGACAACATTACGTTTTTCTCGCCGAAAATGGACAGCGACAAGCTTGGCGAGTGCGCCAGGCTGGCGCAGTTGGATAGGGACATTGAACAATTGCCGATGGGTTACCAGACGTTAATCAGTGAAATGGGCGGGACCTTGTCTTCCGGACAGAAACAGCGATTGCTGCTGGCGCGGGCGCTGTATAAAGAGCCGAAGCTGTTGATTCTGGATGAGGCGACCAGCCATTTGGACGTCGCCAACGAAATGTTGGTCAGCCGCACCTTGCGCCGGCTTGGCCTGCCGATTTTACTGATCGCGCATCGCCCGGAAACTATCGCCTCGGCGGACAGGGTCATTGAACTGACGGCGGGGCGCATCCGCACGCTGGGACTTTGAGGATTGCCCCTTCTCCTGGCCGGAGAAGGGGCGGCGGATCAGGCCAGCGGCCCGCCCAGGATGGTTTCCTTCATGCCGGAGAGAATGCGCTCGCCGGTTTCAGTTTTCAGCTCTTCGTACCAACTGCGGGTGATCTCCATCTCTTTGCCGTGCGTCACGTCACAACGCTTGCGCGCTTTCAGCACCAGATCCTTCACCCGGTAGCTGCGTTTCTCCTGATAACGAAGCAGCGCATCTTCGATGCCCAGCGAGTTGGTTTGTAACGCAATCGCCAGCACCACCGCATCTTCCATCGCCGCACAGCCGCCCTGGCCGATATCCGGCGTGGTGCTGTGACCGGCGTCACCCAGCAAGGCTACGCGGCCGCGCACCAACTGTTCGAAAGGCTCGATATCGTGAATTTCAATGCGGTTGACGGTGTCAGGATCGAGCGCAGCAATCAGTTTCTGCACCGGTTCGGCCCAGCCGGCGAAGTAGCGCTGCAGATCGGCGCGCACCGTGCTGCGGTCTTCCGCCAGCCCGGTCGGCAACGGAACGTCGAAGAAAAAGTAGAAACGGTTGCCGGAGACCGGCATCAGCGAAACTCGCTTGCCTTCGCCGACAAAGGTGGTCCACTGATCGGCCGGCGCGATGGATTCATCAATCGCCACCAGCCCGTTCCAGTTGACGTAACCGGCATAGCGGCGATCCACTCCATGCCCGAGCACGTAAGGGCGGATAGCCGAATGGGTGCCGTCGGCGGCGATCAGGAAATCGCCGTTGGCCTGGCTGCCGTCCTCGAACCAGGCGGTGACGCCGTCTTGGGTCTCTTCAAGGCCGTTGACGCGCTTGCCAAAGCTAACATTGTCACGGCCGTAGGTCTCCAGCAGCATGGCCTGAAGTTCGGCGCGGGCCACCGGATAAGGACGTTCGCCGACACTGGCGATCAACGGGTCCAGGCTGAAACGCGTCAGGGTCTGGCCGTGCAGATATTCCTGATAGGCCATGTAGTGCATCGGGCCGCCGAGCCGGCGCAGGGATTCTTTCATCCCCAAATAGTTGAGGCACTTAACGCCGTTCGGCCAGATGGAAATCGCCGCGCCAACCGGCTTGATCTCTTTAACCGCTTCAAAAACCTCGGCCTCGATCCCGCAGCGCTTCAATGCGATGGCGGCGCACAACCCACCGATACCGCCGCCTATGATGATTGCTTTCATGTTCTTCTCCTTTGTCGCCATAACAGGGAGAAGCAATTTCCGTACCAGTCCGCGAAGGGGGCGGTGAGCGGGGGGGCGGAGGAACGATGATGCAAATTGGTGCGCCGATGTGCCATGGCGGGGCATGAATATTTTCTCGCCGGCTTCGGCTTTCAATTTACGGGATGTCGCATTGCGCGATATGCTGTTTTACAAACGGACTGCGCCTGACGAGGTCACTATGACAGACAGCCAAGTCTTTGAACGACAGAGCCTGGATAATCTGCTGAACTACTGGCGGCGCCACCGTCGTCTGCCGGGGGCGCGTTATTTGCCCGGGCCGACGGACAGTCTTTGCGACGTGAGCGGCGTCAGCGTGGGGCATCACACGCTGGACAACGGCGAGTGCCAGACCGGCGTGACCGCCATTATGCCGCCGGGCGACCTGTTCAATCAGCCGTTGCCCTGCGGTAGCGCGGTGTTGAACGGCTTCGCCAAACCGCTCGGCCTGGTGCAGCTCAACGAGCTGGGGGTGCTGCAAACGCCGATCCTGCTGAGCAACACCTTCGCCGTCGGCACCTTATTCAACGCCATGGTGCGGCGCAGCTGCCGGCGTTACCCGCAGATCGGCCGCGACAGCGCCACCATCAATCCCGTAGTACTGGAATGCAACGACGGTTATCTCAACGATATTCAGGCGATGCCGGTGCTCGAAGAGCACGTGTTCAGCGCGCTGGACAATCACGGGATCGGCTTTGCGCGCGGCAGCGTCGGCGCCGGGCGCGGCATGAGCAGTTTCGGCCTGAAAGGCGGCATCGGCACCGCTTCGCGCTATTGCCCCGGTCTGGGGGCTACCTTGGGCGTGTTGGTGCTGGCCAACTTTGGCACGCTGGAGTCCCTCACGCTGAGCGGCGTGCGCGTCGGGCCGGCATTGGCTGCGCAATTGGCGGACCCGCCGCCGCAGGTAGAGGCCGGTTCGGTCATCATCATTATCGCCTGCGACCGGGTGCTGGACAGCCGGCAACTCAGCCGCATCGCCAAGCGCGCCGGGGCTGGGCTGGGGCGCGTGGGCAGCCACTGGGGGCACGGTTCCGGCGATATCGCGCTGGCGTTCTCCACCCGTCTGCAGGGAACCGCGTTGCCGGATGAACGGCTGGAACCGCTGTTCGCCGCGGCGGCGGACGCCACTGAATACGCGGTGCTGGACGCCTTGCTGAGCGCCGAGGGCGTCAGCGGCTTCCACCAGCGTTCACGCGTTGCGCTTGGGCCGCTGCTCGATCGCTTGGCGAATTAGCCGATGGTCGCCGATCGGGTAGTTACAGGCGTTCGCGCTGGGTTAACTGGATGGCCAGATTTTCAATGCGTTCGGCCATCTGTTTGGTCAGGGTGGTTAATTCGGTGTTTTGTTTCAACAGCACCAGCAGCTGTTCGGATTGCTGTTCGACGAGGGTTTGCCGCTGTGCCATCGCCTCATCCAAATCTTCCCGGTGCTGCGCGTCGGCCAGCGCATGCGCCTGGTCACGTTCGGTCTGGCGGGTTTGAGCCAGCAGGATCAAGGGCGCGGCATAAGCGGCCTGCAGGCTGAACGCCAGGTTCAGCAGGATGAAAGGGTAAGGGTCAAACTTGGCGAAACCCGCCTGGTTGAGGTAGATCCAGACGCCAACCAGCAGCGTTTGCCCCATCAAAAAGGTCGGGGTGCCGAAGAAACGGGCGAAAGCCTCGGCCTTCAAAGCAAACCACTGATCGCCAAAAGTATGGTTTAGCCCATGTAATGGACGATATAAACGAAATCTCTTGTTTTGCGACATAGTCTTAATGCCCATAGATGTACCGGTAAGATCTTTTTTATAGCACAGGTGCGCTTTCTTGCCTCCGCGGGATACAGAGCACGATCCCACAACAGAAAATGCTCGCCTCACATCAGGCTGGCTGAATAATAGGCTACGCTAATTATTGTTCTGTTGTTCTACATCCCGTCAGGGACGCAGCCGACATTTCACATAAAAAAAACGATCTCATCGCAAGGAATCATCCTGAGCGACATTTTGGAGCTATGAGCAATGACAATATCGCAAGTTCCGCTTACGCGGCGGCGGTTTATCGTCGGCGCAGGCGCGCTGGTGATTGGCGCCTATCTGCCGTCTACCGGCGCACTGGCACGCACCACTCCCGTCACGGCGCCAGAAAGCAACGCTTTTGAAGCCAACGCCTTCGTACAGATCGGCGAAGACGGCATCGTCACCGTCATCAGCAAACACACCGAAGTAGGCCAGGGTGTCTATACCGGTATGGCGACGCTGGTCGCAGAGGAACTGGACGCAGACTGGGCGCAGGTGCGCGTAGTTGCCGCCCCGGTGGACACCAGCGTCTACAAAAACCTGTCATTCGGTTTCCAGGGGACCGGCGGTTCCAGTTCGGTGGCCAACGCCTATGATCAAATGCGGCGCATGGGCGCCATGGCGCGGGCGCTGCTGGTTCAGGCCGCCGCTCAGAGCTGGAAAACTTCAGCGCAGGAGATCACCGTACAGGCAGGCAAAATCAGTCACGCCGCCAGCGGCCGCGAAGCGGGCTTCGGCGAGTTCGCCGCGTTGGCCGCCAAACTGCCGCCGCCGGATCCCGCAGGATTGACGTTGAAGGACCCGGCCCATTTTACCTTGATCGGCAAAGTGAGCGGCCTGCACCGTGTGGATTCGCTGGCGAAGACCAACGGCAGCGCGCAGTTCACGCAGGATATTCATGAACCGGACATGTTGACCGTCACCATAAAAAAATCGCCGCGCTTTGGCGGCAAAGTGGCGTCATTTGACGCCAGCCGGGCGCTGCAGGTGCCCGGCGTGGTGGATGTGAAGCAGACCGACACTGGCGTAGCGGTCTACGCCAAAAATACCTGGGCGGCAATCCAGGGCCGCGAAAAATTGCAGGTAGAGTGGGACGATTCCCAGGCTGAAAGGCGCAATACCGAGCAAATTTTTGCCGAATTCCGCCAGGTGGCGCAAAAAACCGGCGCGGTGGCGACCAGCCGCGGCAAGCCAGACGAGGTTTTCGACAAGGCCGACAAGGTGATCGAAGCGGAATATACCTTCCCCTACGTGGCCCATGCGCCGATGGAGCCGCTCGACGGCTATCTGTTCTGGGACGGCGAAAGCGTCAAGGCACGCTACGGCTGCCAGATCCAAACTCTTGATCATAAACAGCTGTGCGATCTGTTCCAGCTACCGCCGGAAAAAGTGCAAATCGAAACCATTCTGGCGGGGGGCAGTTTCGGCCGACGCATCGATCTGGGCAACCCAGCTCTGGGGCCGGATCTGGCGGCGGATATGGCCGCTGCCGCCAAGGCTATCGGGCCCGGTCATGGCGTGAAGGTGGTGTGGACGCGTGAGGACGACATCCGCAACGGTTGGTATCGCCCGATGATCTTGCACCGGCTGCGCGGGGCGATCCGGGGCGGCAAGGTGGTGGGCTGGACCGACACCGTCGTCGGCCACTCCTGGACGCTTAACAGCGCCATGACGGCGCTGGTGGTTAACGGCGTCGATCAGATGATGATCGAAGGCGCCAGCGAGCTGCCTTATACCTTCGAAAGTTTCCGTTGCGATGCCCATATCGTGCCGGGCAAGGTGCCGACCTCCTCGCTGAGATCGGTCGCCAGCACCCACACCGGCCATGCGGTGGAAAGCTTTATCGATCAGTTGCTGCAGGAAACCGGGCAGGATCCGGTGGAAGGGCGGCTGGCGCTGATGGGGGATGCACCGCGCGAAGCCGGGGTGTTGCGAGCGGTGGCGAAAGCCGCCAACTGGCAGGGAGCGAAGGTGGTGGATGGCCGGGCGCGCGGCGTTGGCGTCGCCAAGGCGTTTGACACCCGGGTGGCGCAGATTGCCGAAGTGTCTATCGGCGAAGGCGGCATTCCGCGGGTACACAAGGTGTGGTGCGCGGTGGATTGCGGTGTGGCGGTGAATCCTGACGTGATCCGCGCGCAGATTGAGGGCGGTATCGGTTACGGCCTGAGCATCGCGTTGTACGGCAACATCACTTTAAAAGACGGCCTGGTCGAACAATCCAATTTCAACAATTTCCGTCCGCTGCGCATTGACGAAATGCCGGAAATTGAGGTGATTATCGTGCCTTCAACCGAGAAGCCCACCGGTGTGGGCGAACTGGGCGTGCCGACCATCGGCCCGGCGGTCGGCAATGCGTTGGCGCTGCTCGGGCGGCCCCGTACCTCGCTTAGCCTGCCCTTACACCGTCCCAACAGCGACGCCAGCGTCCTTCCAAGGAAAACATCATGATTACTTTAACCGTTAACGACCAACCGCTGACGTTTGAGGGCGATACCCATATGCCGCTGCTGTGGTTTCTGCGCGATGAAGCCGGGCTGACCGGTACCAAATTTGGCTGCGGCATTGCCATGTGCGGCGCCTGTACCGTTCATCTGGACGGCGTGCCGGTACGATCCTGCATGACGCCGGTTTCGGCGGCGGTCGGCAAGAAAATCACCACCATCGAGGCCATCGGCGAAACGCCGACGGGTAAAGCGGTTCAGGAGGCTTGGGTCAATCTGGACGTGGTGCAGTGCGGCTACTGTCAGTCGGGCCAGATCATGAGTGCCAGCGCGCTGCTGGCCCAGAGCAAAAATCCGAGCGATGCGGATATTGACGCGGCGATGGGCGGCAACGTTTGCCGCTGCGCTACTTACGTGCGCATTCGCGCCGCCATCCACCAGGCCGCCAAGGCGCTGGATTAAGGGAGAAACTCATGAGCAACGCCCTGAGATGGCTATTATGGCTGATTGTCGCGGTAGTGGTGATAGCCGGCGGCTATGCGCTGTATACCCTGCTGCGGCCGGTTGGGCCGGAGCCTGCTGCGCCCATCGCCGGCGCGCCCGCCGGCATTACCGATAAACTGGCGCGCGGTGAATATCTGGCGCGCGCCGCCGACTGCGTGGCTTGCCACACCGCGCCGGGCGGCAAACCTTTCGCCGGTGGTTTCGCGTTTAAACTGCCGTTCGGCACTATTTACGGCACCAATATTACCGCGGATAAAGAAACCGGTATTGGCGACTGGAGCGACGAACAGTTTGTACGTGCGGTGCGTGAGGGCGTCGGTCCGGAGGGTAACCTGTATCCGGCGATGCCTTATACCTCTTACACCGCATTGAGCCGTGACGACGTGCTGGCGATCAAGGCTTATCTGTTCAGCCTGCCGCCGGTGAAACAGGTCGACCCGCAAAACGATCTGCCATTCCCGTTCAACCAACGCTGGGGCATGAAGTTCTGGAATCTGGCGTTCTTCCATGAAAAACGCTTCGAACCGAATCTCAACCAGGATGAACAGTGGAACCGCGGTGCCTACCTGGCGACCGCGCTGGGTCACTGTAGCGAATGTCACACGCCGCGCAACCTGGCCTTTGGTATTAATCAGAGCAAGAACCTCAGCGGTGAGGTGGTCCAGGGCTGGTTTGCCGCCAACATCACCCCGGATGCGCAGACCGGCATCGGCGGATGGAGCGAGCAGCAACTGTCGCAATATCTGGCGACCGGCCACGCGGAGGGGCGCAGCAGTGCCGCCGGCCCGATGGCGGAGGCGGTGGAAAACAGCCTGCAGTATCTGACGCCGGAGGATAATCAGGCGTTGGTGAAATACCTGCGCAACATAGAACCTATCGCCGGCGACAGCGCCAGTGCGGTGAACCTGCAACCGAAGGGCGCGTTGTCCTCCAGCGCGGTGCTGCCGGGCGGGCAAGAGGATTCGTTGGGCCGCAGATTGTTTGCCGGTGATTGCAGCGGCTGCCATCAGTGGAACGGCGTGGGCCGCCAGAGTAAATACGCTTCGTTGGTCGGCAGCACGGCGGTAAACGATCCGCAGGGCCGCAGCGTGGTGCAGGCGATCCTCAAAGGCACCCGCCTCAGCATCGGGGATCAGCATGAGGTGATGCCGGACTTCGGCGCCCAATATTCGGGCGAAGAAGTGGCGGCGGTGGCCAATTATGTGGTCGGTCAGTTTGGCGAAAAACAAGGTAAGGTCACGGCGAAACAGGTCGCGGAACAACGCAAACAGTAACGATCGGCGAGGGGGCGTTTCTCCCTCGCTGTTCACTGGTGCCGGTCATGCGCTAAAAAAGAGCATGCCAGGGGGCAATGGGCGACATTGCAGTGCATTTTCGGCGAAGAGTGATATTGCTCGCAAAGTTTGACGAAGGCAGTTGCTGAAAAAACGCAACTATGGCGATACTTCCGTCGCGACCTCCGTGGTCGCCAGACATTTTTATTAAGGCGTGTTACTGCTCAGGCAGGCAAGACCAAAATAGGAATGCACCTCTCATCATGATGAGGCGCATTTTCATTTTGGTCTTTTTTTTTGTTTTTTTACCGGGGAAAATAGATGGATTACAAACAGTTGGGCCTGGAAATATTGGCGCGAGTCGGCGGTAAAGCTAACGTCAGCAAACTGACGCACTGCGCCACGCGTTTGCGCATGGAGTTTAACGATGACAGCAAGGTGCAGGCGAAAGCCATTGAGGCCTTGCCGGGGGTGATAAGCGTGGTGGAGCGCGGCGGCCAGTTTCAGATCGTGGTCGGCAATAACGTGCAGCAAACTTTCCGCACGTTGCAAAAGGAGATTGGCGATCTCAGTGGCCGACAGGGCGAGAAGAAACAGCAGGCCAGGGGCGGGGTGTTTTCGCAGATCATCAGTGTCATCTCCACCACGTTCACGCCGGTGATCCCGGCGATCACCGGGGCGGGGATGATCAAGGCGTTGCTGGCGATCCTCAAACTGACCGGTGTGATAGACGCCGCCAGCCCGACGTACCATCTGCTGGACACCATCGCCGATGCGGCCTTTTTCTTCCTGCCGGTATTACTGGCCTACGGCGCTTCGATCAAGTTCGAATGCAACCCGATACTGGCGATGACCATCGCCGGCGCCTTGCTGCACCCCAATTTGGCGCAGATGCTGGCGGCGGGCACCGCGATTGATTTTATCGGTATTCCGGTACGGCTGGCGGACTACGCCGGTTCGGTGCTGCCGATTATATTCACCGTGTGGCTGATGTCCTATATCGAGCGATTTGCGGAGAAAGTGTCGCCGACGATGATCAAGTTTTTCACCAAACCGATGATTATCCTGTTGGTTACGGCGCCGCTGGCGTTGGTGGTGGTCGGGCCGTTCGGAATTTTCCTTAACGACCTGGTCGCCGCAGGCGCGGCCATCGTCGACGGCAAGGCCAGTTGGCTGATCCCGATGCTGATGGGCGGGCTTCAGCCCTTCCTGGTGATCACCGGCACTGCCTGGGCGATGACACCTATCGCCACCGGTCAGTTGAGCAAAAACGGTTTCGAAATGATTAACGGACCGGGCATGCTGGCGTCCAATATCGCGCAGGGTGCGGCGACGCTGTGCGTGGCTTTCCGCACCAAAAACAAAAATCTGCGCCAGCTGGCGTCTTCCGCCGGGTTCACTGCGCTGCTGGGGATCACCGAGCCTTCGCTGTATGGCGTTACCCTGAAACTGCGCAAACCGCTGATTGCGGCGATGATCGGCGGCGGCTGCGCCGGTATCTATGCCGGGCTGAGCGGGCTGGTGCGCTATGCCTTTGTCTCTCCGGGATTGGCTGCGTTGCCGGCATTTATCGGTGAAAACCCGATGAATATCGTCCATGCGCTGATCACCTGCGCCATTGCCATCGTGGTGACCTTCGCGCTGACCTGGATCCTCGGCTTTGACGATCCGGTTGAGGAGCAAGAGCAGGATACCGCACCGGCGGCGGCTCCCATCAGCGGCGATGAGCAGCAGATTTTCAGCCCGCTGGCCGGCCAACTGGTGGCGCTGGAGCAGGTTAACGACGACGTGTTCTCGCAGGGGTTATTGGGACAGGGCGTAGCGATAAAGCCGCAGGAAGGGGTACTGCGTGCGCCGCTGGACGGTGAGGTGATGACCTTTTTGCCGTCGATGCACGCGGTGGGCATCAAGGGTGACAACGGCGTCGAACTGCTGGTGCACATAGGCATCGATACCGTCAATCTGGCGGGCCGACATTTTGCTTCCGAATTGCAGATTGGCGATCGGGTCAAGGTGGGGGATGAACTGGTGCGTTTTGATATTGCGGCGATAACCGCGTTGGGTTACGACCTTACTACGCCGGTATTGGTGATCAACAGCGAAGCGTTCCCGCAGCTGAGCTGCCGCCAGCCGGGTAGCGTGGGCTTTGGCGAGACAATCATCGCTCTCAATACCCCCAAGGAGCCGGTATGATTTATCAACGCCTGGACGATTTCCCCGCAGATTTCCTGTGGGGAGCCTCTACCTCCGCCTATCAGGTGGAGGGAGCCTGGGATGAAGACGGTAAAAGCCCGTCGATTGTAGATATGCTCGATCATCCTGAAGAAACCGCCGATTTCAAAGTTGCCAGCGATCACTATCACCGTTTCCGCGAAGACGTGAAACTGTTCGCCGAGCTGGGGCTGAAGGCCTACCGTTTTTCCGTCGCCTGGACGCGGGTGCTGCCCAACGGCACCGGTGAGGTTAACGCCGCCGGGCTGGCATTCTACCGGCAACTGATCGATGAGCTGCTGGGTCACGGCATTGAACCTGTGGTGACGCTTTATCACTTCGATTTGCCTTACGTGCTCGAACAGCAAGGCGGCTGGTCCAATCGCGCCACTATCGATGCGTTTGTCGAGTATGCTGCGGTGCTGTTTGACGCCTTTGGCGATCGGGTAAAATATTGGCTGACCATCAATGAACAGAACACCCTGATCCTGCATCCGGGCGCGATTGGCATGCCGAAGGGTGGCGAGTTGCCGTCCAAACAGGTGCTGTATCAGCAAAGCCACCACATGCTGGTGGCGCAAGCCAGGGTGATGGCGTTGTGCCACCAACGCTGCCCATCCGGCAAAATCGGCCCGGCGATTAACACCACCTCGATGTATCAGGAAACCTGCCATCCGCTGGACGCCATCGCCGCGCACAACTGGGAAACGCTGCGCTGCTGGAGTTTCCTCGACGTGGCGGTGCATGGGCGCTATAACGCGCTGGCCTGGCGATATTTGCGGGATCGCGACCTGGCGCCGCAAATGGAACCGGGCGATGCGGCGTTGTTGTTGCAGGGCAAACCAGATTATGTGGCGATAAACTACTATTCCACCGCCACCATCGCCGCCAGTCGGGGCGATGCTTCGGACATCAGTGCCCGCGCCGGCGATCAACAAATCATGCTGGGGGAACCGGGAGTGTACCGCGCGGCGGAGAACCCGTTCGTTGGCAAAACCCGTTACGGTTGGGTGATCGACCCGGTCGGGTTGCGCCTGACGCTGCGCAAAACTTACGAACGCTACGCTTTGCCGATATTAATCACTGAAAACGGCATAGGCGCCCCAGATGAGTTACAGGCCGATGGTACAATTAATGATGACTACCGCATTGAGTTTATGCGTCAGCACGTTGAACAGATGCAACTGGCGATCAACGACGGCGTTGAACTAATGGGGTATTGCCCGTGGGCGGCGATAGACGTGGTCAGCACCCATCAGGGCTACGCCAAGCGTTACGGGTTTATCTATGTAAACCGGGGTGAGCAGGATCTGAAAGATCTGCGCCGCATCAAAAAGCGCAGTTTTGACTGGTATCAACGGCTGATTGCCACTCATGGCCGGCAACGCTAATAAAAATAAAGGGTGATGGCCGCGACGATGAAAGTCATTAAGGTACTCAATAATAGCCTGGTGCTATCAACAGACAGCGATAACAACGAAGCTATCGTTATGGGCAAGGGTATTGGCTTTAACAGCAAAGTGGGTGACGTTCTCGACCCGGCCACTATTGAGAAAGTGTATGTGGTGCAGAACAGCCAAAAGGGCCGTGATTACCTGCGGCTGATGGAAAACACGCCGGAGGAGCACCTGGAGATTGTGCAGATGATCCTCGCAGAGGCCAACCGGCAGCTCAATGGCCGCATTAACGAGCAGATTTTCTTCACCCTGGCGGACCACATCAGCTTTGCCATTGAGCGTTATCACAAGGGCATCGCGATCCAAAACCGGCTGTTGTTCGAGGTGAAGCGCTTTTATCCGCAGGAGTTCGCGGTGGCGATGCAGGCGCTGGGGCAAATCAATCAGCGGCTTAACATCACTCTGCCGGAAGAAGAGGCGGGGAATATCGCGTTCCATCTGGTTAACGGCCAGACCGACGTGCAGAACATGGAACATACTCTGCTGTCGGTGAAGATGCTGAAAGACATTTTCAATATCATCAAGTACCACTTTCGCATCAATATCGATACGGATTCGCTCAATTACGCGCGTTTTCTGGTGCATATGCAGTTTTTTATTCAGCGGATGGTCGAAGGGCAACAGATGGCGTCGAAAGACGACTTCATCTTTGCCCAGGTGACCAGGGAGTACCCGAATGCTTATCGCGGCGCGTTGCTGATCCGCGACTATGTGAAGAATCTGCTGGAGATGGAGATGTCGAACGATGAACTGCTGTATCTGGTGATCCACCTGACGCGTATCACCGACCAGCAGGATTAGCCGGAATGCTGTGCGCTGACCGCCTCCGTCACCAGCGCACGAAAGCGCTGGATGAGGGCGGACGAGCGGTTGCTGCGCAGCGCCAGGTACAGCGGCGCACTGAGCTGGGCTTCGTCGCTGATTGCCCGGTAGACGATGCCGTCGCCGCCCAACCGCCGCATCGAGGCCGGTACGATCGACAACCCCAGACCGGCCCCCACCAGGCTGAGCGTCGCGGGCAGGCGCGGGGCCTCTTGAATGACGCGTGGGCTGAACCCGGCGCGGTGGCAGGCGGCTAAAATGGCATCGTACAAGCCCTGGCCTGCAGGGCGGCGGTAGAGAATAAAAGCTTCGTTCGCCAACGACGCCAGCGGCAATGGCTGCGCGCTGTCGACTGCCCGCGGGTGGCCGACCGGCAGGGCGACCAGCATAGGTTCGCGCAGCACCGGCTCAATGGTCAGGCCTGGAATGCCGCTGGCCGGCGAGCGCACAAAAGCCACGTCGAGCCGTTCATCCACCAGCGCATCCAGCAGTTCGCCGCTGCCGGCTTCTTCCAGTTGGGTGGTGATACCCGGCAGGATCTCGCGATAGCGGCGCAACAGGTTAGGCACGAATGGGTGCAGCGCGGCGGAACTGGTAAAGCCGATGGCGATATGCCCTTGTTCACCGCGTGCTGCGCGATGCACCGCTTCGGTCAACAGCTCGGCGCGGGCCAACAGCGCACGCGCCTCATTAAACAGCACGTTGCCCGCTTCGGTGGGGCGCACGCCACGCGGCAGACGCTGCAACAGTGTTACCCCCAGTTCATCCTCCAGCCCCTGCAGCAGGCGGGTCAACGGCGGCTGTTGAATAAACAGCCGTTCGGCGGCGCGGGTAATATTGCCTTCTTCAACTACCGCAACGAACGCCCGCAAGCGGCGAAGTTCGATCATAGACATACCTAAAAGGTATCCTTGTTGGTTCTGAAATGCATTAGACATCATGACATGGCGGCGCGCATCATACCAGGCATCAAAAATAAGCGATGTGGAACGAGTAATGTCTGAATCGGATGCGGTAAAAAACACCCGGCTTGCGGCGGCACCGGGCAATGGGGAGCTATTTTGGGGCTTTCTGATGCTGGGGCTGATAGGGTTTGGCGGCGTGCTGCCGCTGGCGCGCAATATGCTGGTGGAGGATCGGCGCTGGCTGAGTGGCGAACAGTTTACCGAGCTGCTCGGGCTGTGCCAGTTTCTGCCGGGGGGCAACGTGATCAACCTTTCGGTCGCGGTGGGGATGGAGTTTCGCGGCCTGCGCGGCGCTTGCTGTGCGTTGCTGGGGTTGATCAGCGCGCCGACCGCGATTGTGGTCGGGTTGGGGATGGTTTACGCCCGCTTCCAGAATGATGCGCATGTGCAGCACGTGTTTGCCGGGCTGGCGGCTGCGGCGGCCGGCTTGCTGCTGTCCACCGGGATAAAAATGCTGTTGCCGCTGCGCGGTAAATGGCTGGCGCTGGGGATTGTCGCGCTGTGCCTGATCGCCATCGCCTGGCTGCGTTTGCCGCTGTTGCCGACCATGCTGGTGCTGGCGCCGCTGAGCATTCTGTTGCTGTGGTGGAGGAAGCCCTCATGATGGGCGTATTGATCTCGCTGGCGATTATTTTCACCGAGCTTTCACTGCTGGCATTCGGCGGCGGCATGACTATCCTGCCGGAAATGCAGCGTCAGGTGGTGGAGGTTCATCAATGGATGAGCGCACAGGAGTTCAGCGCGCTGTTCGCCATGGCGCAAGCCGCACCGGGGCCGAATATGATGATCGTGCCGCTGATTGGTTGGCACGTGGCCGGCTGGGCGGGGTTGCTGGTTTCCTCCGTCGCCAAGTTCGGCCCGTCATCGATCGTGACTTTACTGGTGATGGGGGCCTGGCGGCGCTTCAAGGACAAACCCTGGCGGCGTATCGTGCAGACCGGTCTGGTGCCGGTCACTGTCGGGTTGGTGGCGGCCAGCGGGGTGTTGATCGCCGAAGCTTCTGCGCCGAGCTGGCCGTTGGCGGCGATCATCGCGCTGGCCACGCTACTGAGCATGAACAAACGCATTCACCCGCTGTGGGTACTGGCGGGCGGTGCGCTGCTCGGGCTGCTGGTAGCCTAATCAGCGCGGTGTCAGCACAAAGCGGGGTTTACCGTCGTGGCTCGTGACTTCGTAGCGTTTGGGGGCGGTCAACGCGAGAAACGCCACCCTGCTGCCGTCGGCGTTGGTCAACGTCATACCGTCCGGCGTCGGGCGCCAGGCTACCGGTAACTCGGTGAGCGCCAGCGGTTGCAGGCACTGCGATGATGCGGTGAAACGGTAGGCGTTGGTACTTTCGATCCGCTCATCGCTCAGTTCAACGTCACAGGCGGCGATCTTGCCTTCGATGTCGGTCAACTGCCAGTGCCCTTTCAACGCGGAGGGGGCGAGCAACGGCAACGAACTGGCGAAGGTATTGCTGCACAATAATAGGCTCATAACAGCTCCTGTCAGGGCAATGCGCCGTAATGCGCGCAACGGGGTAAAGGGGCAAAGGGTGATCATCAGTTTCCTTACTGTCGCTTTTGTGGCCGGGTGGAAACATCTCTGTGTCTATGATGATAGCAAAGTTGCCGGCGTTGACGTCTGGCTTTGCGGGGGTGATAATTTGTGTTAGTAATTCACACAGGAGGAGTTATGCCTAGAACAACCAGCGTAACCATTGGCGAACAACTGGATGCCTTTGTCAGTCGACTAGTTGACAGCGGCCGCTATGGCTCAACCAGTGAAGTGATGCGAACTGCATTACGTCTGCTTGAGCAAAAAGAATATCACATTGAAACTTTACGGCTTGCTCTTGAAAATGGTGAGCGTAGTGGGGAAAGCGCGTTAAGCTTGCGCGAGATCGCGGCTAAAAAGAAACGTGAGCACAATGTATAAGCTTTCGAACCTGGCTGCCGATGATTTCGCCGGGATCTACGAATATACCTTGGTGAACTTCGGTGCAAAGCAAGCTGATCGTTACACTGATGATATGGAAAACTGCCTGCAAACTCTGATTATGGCTCCTGGTATGGGGCGTGAATATGCGGAGATAAAACCCGGCATACGTCGATTTGATCATCAGCAGCATGCAATTTTTTATCGTGTTCGTGACCAAGATATATTTATCATCAGGATCCTGCATCAACAGATGGAACCGATGATTCACCTGATCGATATTTAAATATGTGAGGATAAGGAGAGGAAGGTTTTCGCCAATGGTTGAGTGAGCAGGCCATGCGCCTTAGCGTGGTGGACATCAGCGGCGGAATGCACGCAGCGCCTTCCAGACAATCCTGCAATACCACGATTTCTTCCCGGCAGTATCGTCACTCAGCGCTTCTCAAGGACCTACGTGATGACGCCGTTTAATCTCGCCATGGCCAACGAGCCTTTCGTCAAGGGTTAGCGGGGAAGGAACAGCAGCGGCTGCCATGTGGACCCTTCAAATAGTGGCAGATTGATAAATTGATGTAAGCCATTTAACAGAGCTATCATCAAGCCTTGTATATAGCGGATTATGGCCAATGCTCCGAAGAGATGATGTGATACCACGCGCTTACAAGCAGGTGGATGTATTTACCACCTCGCCATTGCAGGGAAATCCCTTGGCGGTGATCCTGGAGGCTGAGGGGTTGAATGAAATGCAGATGCTTTCATTGGCTCGCTGGACCAACCTTTCAGAAACGACGTTTGTTTTCAAACCGACTAATCCGGTTGCAGATTATCAGGTGCGTATTTTTACCCCCGAAAAAGAGTTGCCCTTTGCCGGACATCCGACCTTGGGTACGGCCCATGCATTATTGGAGGCGGGGCTGGTGACCAAACAGCCGGGGGTAGTTATGCAAGAATGCGGGGTTGGTCTGGTTGCGGTCAATATCTTACCTGACGGAACCTTGGCGTTTGCCGCGCCAGCGGTAACGTTTCGAACGCCGGCGGTTGGAGAAAGGGACCTGCTAAAGGCCGCTTTTCAGCAGGCGGTTATTGAAACAGATACGATGCCGGTGATTGCCGACATGGGTATTCGCTGGCTTATGGTACGCATGCCAAACGCTCAATCCTGCCTGAGGGTGACGCCGGATCATGCCATGATTAAAAAGCTGCAAATTGCCTGTCATGTTGATGGCGTGGTGATTTATGGTGCCTATTCATCTGGTGATCCAACTGATTACGAAATGAGAGCGTTTCTGGTTGAAGAGGGGCAGTTGGTTGAGGATCCCGTGACTGGCAGCGCTAATGCGTGCTTGGCCCATCTGTTGAAGGCCAATAACTTCCCCGACGGTGGCTCGACGGCACAGGGGTATCAGGTTCGACAAGGAACCCAACTCCAGCGAGAAGGCCGGGTTAGCGTTCGTTTCATTCACGATGAGCCATGGATTGGTGGACAGAGTTGCACGCTGATTAATGGCTGGCTGCACATTTAGGCGTGGTAATCACTCACTGATTACCAGACATTGTGACCGGGAATGGGTACCGCGCCCGTTCCCGGCCTAGAGTGTACGAGTTGATAGAATGCCCCAAGATGGTAAGGAGGCATGCCATCGACCGCTGTTATTGCAGTTTCTCCTTACGCCGCTCGCCGCCATAACGCGGCGTACATGCCGGGTTTGGCGAACATCACCAGATTCCCCAACAGGATCAGGCACAGGCCGAGCACCGCATTGAGGTGCCACTGATAGCCTTCATAAATTGTCGAGATGCTCAGCGCCACGAAATCTTTTTCGTTATGGAGCCGTAGATGGGCTATTTTTCGCAATTTCCATTCGATATTCGTCTTGAGTGGGGATCAAACGCCATCGAGCACATGGCGGGCGACGTTGATTGCGTCATCATTGTTGATGTGATGTCGTTTTCAACCTGTGTCAGCGTGGCAACCAAACGGGGAGCCAGCGTCTATCCCTATGCATGGAAAGATGACTCGGCCAAGGATTATGCAAGCAAGTTAGGCGCGGTAACGGCCAGCAACACCCGGCGTTTTGATGGCGCAGGGTATTCTCTTTCCCCACTCTCGTTGGTCACTATCCCTGCGCTGACCAAGCTGGTGCTCCCGTCCCCCAATGGTTCTTCGTTGGCCTTTAAGGCTCGAGACTCAGGGGCTGCGGTATTTTGTGCTTGCCTGCGTAACCTTAAAGCGACAGCCATTGCCTGTGCGGCGTATCGAAACATATTGGTGGTCCCCAGCGGCGAAAAATGGCCGGACGGTAGCCTGCGACCGGCACTTGAGGACTGGCTGGTTGCTGGCGGGGTCATCGCCCAACTGCCAGAAAGAAACCCGTCGCCGGAAGCTCTGGCGGCGGCAGCAAGCTTCCATGCGTTGCCTGCGACCGCATTGCGCCAGTGCAGCTCAGCGCGGGAGTTGATTGAACGCGGGTTCGCCGCAGACGTTGATCTCTGTTTGGCGACTGATGCAGACGACAGGGTCTGTCGGTTGCAGTATGATCATTTTGTCTGCGACTAACAGGCCTTGCTAACTGTGCCTAATTGAAAGGAGTTCATCTTGTCGATTTCATCACGTAATTCAACTTTAGCTTATCGGACTGAGGGCTCCGGGCCTTTGGTAGTGTTATTGCATGGCTTGCTGATGAGCGGTGAAAGCTGGGTAGAAAATGGGCTCGTAAATGCCTTGAGCAAAAATTACTGCGTAGCCTTTCCTGATCTGTCAGGACATGGGGATAGCAAGGCATTTACGCACCCTGACTCTTATACTCTGGAAAATCAGTCGGCTGCTGTTATTCAAATCATTGATGAGCTCGGTTATGAGAAGGCCCATATTATTGGGTATTCGGCGGGAGCATGGCTGGCTACCGGGCTACTGAAATATCATAGAAATCGACTTTCCTCAGTTGTGATTGGGGGATGGGATATTGTTAAAGGGTTACCTGAAGGCCCGGATGGCCCGCTGACCTATAACGTTTTCATGTCTTATGCACGGAGCACGGCTCCTGAAATGACCTCATGGGTGACACCTGATGCTGAAACCGGTCTCAAGGCTTTTTTCAATTCGCTTAGCCAACAACAGGACATGGAAATAAGAGTAAAACACTCAGAGGTGCCGGTATTATTTTGGGTTGGGGCAGATGATTTCATTTATCATGATGTAAAAAACTGGGCAATAGAAAACAAACGACCATTTTTATCAAGTCATGGAAACCATCTTGTTGCGATGTTGCAGCCTGAACCCGCCATTTTCCATGAAATACTTTCATTCATCGGCACGCATAACACTGATTGAGCGAAGTATTGGCGTTTTATTAGGCTGTTCCCTCAACCCATTCGTTCCTTGATTTGTTTGCATGGCAACTGCCCCATCATGTTTTTTCCTTATGCCGTCCGCCGCCATAACGCGGCGTACATGCCGGGTTTGGCGAACATCACCAGATTCCCCAACAGGATCAGGCACAGGCCGATCACCGCGTTGAGGTGCCACTGGTAGCCTTCATAGCGTGTCGAGATGCTCAGCGCCACCAGCGGAAACAGCAGGGTGCTGTAGGCCGCAGCGCTTGCGCCGATGCGGCCAAGCAGGCTGAAGTAAGCGGCAAAGGCAATCACCGACCCGAAAATCGCCAGATACAGCAATGAGCCGATATAACGGGTAGTGAACTCAATCTGGAAGGATGCGCCTTGGGCCAGGGCGATCAGCGCCATCAGGATTGCACCATAACTCATGGCATAAGTATTGGTGGAAAGAATGTCCAGCCCACGCCGCTGGTGGCGTGAACTGATCATATTACCGAGTGAAAAACCGTAGGTGCCGAGCGCACTCAGTCCGATGCCTTGCAACAGTTCCGGCGCCATTTGCGTGGCGACCAGATCCTGCCAGAACAGGGCGACGATCCCGGTCAGGCCCAGTACCGCCGCAGGCAGCAAGTTTGGGCTGGGGCGTTGACGGAAGAAGATCATGCCGTTGACGGCATTGAACAGTACCGCCATCGAGAAAATCACGGATTCCAACCCGCTGCTGATATAGGCCGCCGCATGGTAGAAACAGTAGAAGTTAAAGCCGAACACGCAGCAGCCTTGCAGGATGCAAAACAGGTGATCACGCAGCGCAATGCGGCGCAGGCGGCGCGCCAACAGCAGAATCAGCAACATCACCGCGGCGGAAACCACGAAGCGGTAACTGATCGACACCGGAATGGCTACCGGTCCTGCCTGTTGCAGGGTAATCGCAATCCAGGTAGTGCCCCAAATCAGCACCACGGCAAGGTACAACAGCACGTTCATGATCGACTCCGGCAAAATAGACTGCCACAGTATCCGCCGTTGCTCGCAGCCAAGCTTTCAGCGCCTTGCGCGCAATTGCATATTCTTGCGCTTTTTTTAGCAAAAGCGCGGGTCGTGGACTGGTGCGGTGTGGCGTCACTCTTTACACTGAAAACAATTCAGCGAAGCGGGACCGACGATGTCCAGATACAAGGCGTTTGAAACACTGCGGGAACATAAAGCGCGATTGCACGGCAGCGTGCAGCTGGGTTCCGGCGTGGAGCTGGCCGCCTGGTCCAACCGTGACGATCGCATTACCCAGGAAAGCGCCGATCATCATACCCTGAGCCTCTATGTCGCCGATGGCTACGAGTGCTATCAAAAAGTGCCCGGCGGTTGGAAGAACGGCGGTGGGCCGGATCGTTTCTGCATTATGCCTCGCCAGTATGAATCCACCTGGGACGTGCGCAGCGATTTATCTTTCGTGCATCTTTACTGTACCGACCGACATCTGCGACAAGTGGTGGAGCAAACCTGGGATCGCAGCCCGGCGGCGATCACTCTCGAGCCGTGCGCTTTTGCCGAGGATCCGCAAATTACGCTGCTGTACCGCCAGTTTTTGCTTAACTGCAACTGGCAGGAACGCGCCAATCAGTTGGCGCTCAGCAGTGCTACAACCCTGCTTATGTCGCATCTGGTTCAGCGCTACAGTCAACTGCAATGGGCTTTGCCGACGGTGCGCGGCGGCTTGGCGCCGGCGGTAGCCAGGCGGGTGAAAGAGTATATCGAGCAGCACCTCGACAGGCCGCTGCTGCTGGCGGACCTGGCGGCGCAGGCCGGGCTGAGTGAATTCCACTTTGCCCGCATGTTCAAACATGACACCGGCCTGGCGCCACACCAGTTTGTGATGCGCGCGCGGCTGCAACAGGCGGAAAAATTGCTGTGCCACAGTTTGCTGCCGCTGACGCAGATTGCGCTGGAATGCGGCTTCAGTTCCGCCAGCCATTTCAGCAATCGCTTCAAAGCGGCTTATGGATTTGCCCCGATGCAGATGCGCCAGGGGCGCTAACCCCACAGGAGAGAACATGGAACAGCAGTTCGCAGGACTTGGCGTATTGTTTATCGCCGGATTTGGGCCGATTACGCAGCAAACGGAGCACAGCAAGGCGTTTTATGTTGACGCGCTGGGGTTACCGCTCAAGCCGATGCCCGACAATGCCGATTATCTGCTGATCGAGCATGGTGCGCTGGAAGGGGTGAAGCACTTTGCCTTGTGGCCGTTGGCGCAGGCGGCGCAATCTTGCTTCGGCAGCGAACAATGGCCGGTCGATCTGCCGGTGCCGCAGGCATGGATGGAGTTTGACGTCGCGGATATGGCGTTGGCCACCCAAGGGTTGATCGACAAGGGTTATCGTCTGCTGGTCGCCAACCGCGAAGAGCCCTGGGGCCAGAGCGTCACCCGCCTGCTCAGCCCGGAAGGGGTGCTGATCGGCGTCACTTTCACGCCTTGGCTGCGCGACTGAACCTATGCGTTCCCTCTTTCTGGTGAAGTGGGAACGGTGTGTATTGTTAAATTTCCGGATAGACCACGCCCAATGCCAATCCTTGGCATCCATTTTTTCGGTATTTTTATAGAGACGGGATTCTAAATGAAAGCAGTTGCCACTTTTTCTACCAAGGATTTCAAACCAACGGATCTGAGCCCTGAGCCAGCGCTCACAACCGCCTTGCCGGTTTCCGTCAGCACGATGGAGAAACGCTATTCGGGTGAGATCCAGGGGGTTTCCTCAACAATTTTTACTGCAGCCTTCGATCCGGCGAGAAAACAGGGCAGTTACATCGCAATGGAAAGTTTCTCGGGAAGCGTGAACGGCAAAGAAGGGGCTTTTAATTTTATTCACTCGGCCTCGACAACCGGCAGCGAGCGGTTGAACGAGTTTTTCTGCATCGTGGAGGGTAGCGGCACCCAGGCTCTGAAAGGCATATCCGGATCCGGAGGCATGAAAATCGACGCCGACGGCACGCACCATATTTGGATTGATTATCACTTTGCGCCGGCAGAGGCATAATCTGGCGTCACCCGCCTATTTCGCCGTTTGGCTTATGAGGGATCATGGATGGAAAACAAAACCGTAGAGATACTCACCTACACCCTCAAGAAGGGGACTGGTCGCGATTTTCACAAGATCATGACGGAAACCAGTGTCCCTCTGCATCGTCAGGTTGGGATCGATGTTGTCCGCTTCGGAAACTCTTTGCACGATGCAGATTCGTACTTTCTGATCCGGGCTTTTTACAGTGTCGAACATCTTGAAAGCGCCCAGGATGAATTCTACAAAAGCGATGCCTGGCGAACGGGCCCGAGGGAGGCGATTATCGAAAGGATTGAGCAAAGTATTAAATCTGTACTGACAATCAGCAACGCTGCACTGGAGGCGATGCGGGTTTAGCCTATCCAAATAGAGTTAAGGTAATAACCGGAACGTCAATCGGGAAGTGCCGTTAATGGCACTTCCTGTTCTGAACCACAGTGTCGTTCACTTGCGTACGCTTTCCACCTTTCTAAACTGGCTGCGCAGCAACAGGCAATTGATCAGCACCAGCACCGCCGTTACCGCAAATACCCAGCGGAAGCCCATCAATGCGGAAACACTGGAGCCTATCAGCGGGCCGACCACGTTGCCGAGGTACATAAACGACTGGTTGTAGTTGTGTGCTAAAATATTCTCAATGTTTCTAATGAGATGAATGTCATGAAGGCTTATCTGTACTGTCGAATTTCTTCAGGAAAACAAAAAGATGGCTATGGTATACAGCGTCAATCTGACGCGGTGCTGGAGTATCTTTCCAACTCTAAAGAGGCGGAGAAGTTAGGATACAAGCTTTCACCCGATCACTATGAGATGCTCGACCCCGACCTAGGTAAGAGTGGCTATCATCACTATCAATTTACCAAGGGGGCATTGGGGAGGTTTAAGCAACGTGTAGCTGACGGAGAGATAGCCTGTGGTGCATTGGTTATAGAGAACGTCGATCGCTTCTCAAGAGCAGAAGAGTACACAGCATCCGAGGAGTTCAATTTCCTGATTCAACGAGGCATCGACATACACGAGGTAGAAACAGGTATAGTCTATTCAAGTAAGATTTCGGGGACTCTTTCTAAACTCTCTCATGCTATTGAACGTGCACATGGCGAGTCAGAACGTAAAAGCCGTATGGCTAGTAAATCATGGTCAAATCGCCACAAAAAAGCATTAGAACAGGGTATAGCACTTAAAACGAATCACCCACGTTGGCTACGGATTGTTGATGATCACTATGAAGTACTTAAAGAACAGTTAGCAATTTATATAATTATTTTCGAACGATTCCTTGAAGGGCACGGAATAGCTGTCTTATTGGACTATCTAAATGAGAATGGGATTCTGAATAATGGCAAGCGTTGGACACGTACATCACTTCATCATATCTTACGTGATCGACGACTAATTGGATATAACAAAGACAACCGCATATATCCAATCGCAATAAATGAACAAATGTTTAAGCGGGTTCAAGATCATTTTGATTCTCAGGATGGATCTACTAAGCGTAGAACAACTCGTAAGATGCGTAATGTGTTTAATGGTATGACTAAATGTGGGGTCTGTAAGAGTGCCATGATCGCTAATAAAAATCCACATGGTAAGCATCATCTTTATTGTGTTAAGAAACGTGGTGATAAACATGCTTGTTCTGCGTCTGCCTGTAGATATGAGTATGTGGAGAAAGAAGTGCTAAAGCATTTACACAATATTGACTGGAATAGTGTCTACTCAAATAAAAACAAAGTCAGTGTGGATGTTCAAGGGAAAAATACGCAATTAATCGATCTTGCTCGTAGAATAGATGAACTACAAAAAGAGATGACGGGTGCAGACCACGACATGGTTTTAGCACTAGTGCGGTCTTTGAAAGTTTTACGTAAAGAGCACCAAGAACTTAAAGATGAATTGACAATAATTTCTACAGATGTAAAGCCAAAATTTAACTTTGATATTTCAGAGGTTATAGAACAAAAAAACGTAAGCCTTCGACAAGAAATAAATGTTCTTATCAAAAAAACAGTACATAAGATTTATGTTCAAAAATTTTCAGGGCATATATATGTGAACGTAGAGTATTACAACACTGTACTTAGCCACATGTTAGTGCTTGAAAACTTGACTGGAAAGTTATTGGCTAATATTGCTATTATTGATACCTCTAATGAACTTAGAATAAGTAGTAATGGCTTTTCAATATGGCATGATAAGACCAAAGACATATGGAATGTCAGTGATTTTAAAGCCATTGGAAGTAGGGATTTCTTCTTGGCACTTAATCATATGTCACAATTTGTAGATCGTGAGGTTATTGATGATTTGTTTGATATGTGGGCAATGAAATGTTAGTAATGCCAAAATATTTTTCTTGCGATATAATAAAAATGAAACAAAGCTGAATTGTGGGCTATAATAATATACATGAAATTAAGCTCCCTTATAAATAAGTAAAACAATAAGGGGGTTTTATGCAATTTATTTTATTTGGCGTGGTTACAATCAGTTCAGTACTTCTATTCGCACACATGCCCATGATCTTCTTTTTACTGTATGCAGTATTTGGGTTTGCATGGGTGATCGCATGATATCTATCATAACGGCTTGTGGGTTAGTGAAACTAGTATTCGAGCTACCAGAACATTTAGTACTAGTTAATGAAATGATACGATTTCTACGTGATAACAATTTAGAATTAACCGAAGATATTGATCAATTCAATAGCGTATTTTGGCCGTCGTTATTCAGTTTATATGATGCGAAAATACTAAATAAAGATGTAGCAATAGATGATGAACAAGCAATAGCTTTTGTAATTCACAATGAAAAGCTTGGGATTGCATTTGGAAACATGTTTTACACAATAACTCTCCAAAGACAAAATTACCCGTTGTGACATTCGGGTAATTTTTTACGGAAAAAAAGATAAGGAATGTATAGCAATGGAAAAGAAGAACAAGAATAAGCAAATCAATGTAAGACTTTCTGATACACAGATGCAGTACTTACAACAATTAGTAGATAGTGGTAAGGCAACCACTCAAAGTGGAGCACTAGTATATCTGATAAATCAATATGCAATTTTAGGAGGTAATAATGAGAACGGCACAAAGTAAATCTACAACACGTCCGTACAAGAAGAAAATAAAAACCAACAAGAATCTAAATAAATCAGTTTCTCGTAAGCCTAAACAAAGTTCGATTACATTATCAAGAGATCAATACGAAAACATACTAATTATGTTGAGGAAGGAATTCCGTAGTTGGAAGAGAATTTGTAACAACTATAAACTAAATGTAGCTGAGAAGTTCTTCAGAGATTTAGTGGACAACAATCTACCAGAGTACAAAGATTGGTGGGTTAAAAAATAAAATTAAAGCCAGTACTGGAATACTGGTTAAACAATAAAATGGAATTAACATGCATAACAATATTTATAAGTTTATAAAAGCAGAATGTGGCAGTGGCAAAACTTACCAATTGCAAAATTTAATAAACAGTACTGAAGAGAAGTACCTCATAGTGCAGGGGAAGATAGATCTACTTAACCAAACCTTTTCTGGAATTAATAACGGTCATTTGATTACTTCGCAAACGCATACGAGTAATGTTGATTCTTCAATTAATGAGTTTCTTTTGAAAGGAATGGGTAGAGTACTTGGCATCACTGCAAAATCATTCTTCAAGATTGACCCGATTTTATTAGTTGGTTATAGGATTTATTTGGACGATGTGGTGAACTTCCACGCATTCAAAACTATCAATGAAAAGAATCGCAAGATTAAAGCAATCTTACAGGATGACATATTCACGGACTTTGACGAACTAAGTGATAAGTACTGCCTAACATCCAAGAAAGATGCAACAGGCGACATAGTTACTATGATCAGTAAGGGCTTCGAAATGGTCGATACACACGATCACTTTGCTCTTAATAGTGAGTACTTTAAGAAGAACACTACCGTAGTGGATAACGTGACTATCAGTACTTACGATGACGATATTCAACAATTAACTATGTTGGCTTGGATCGATATAGAAAAATACCATGATTGTGACCTAACATTCATGGCGAATAAATTCGATGAAACACTACTCTATAAGTCTAAGCCTGATATGTTCGTGGAAAGTACTTTTGATGGCCTCAGGAAACGCTCTGTGCCAGTTACACGGCGTTTAAATGTAAAGTACTTCTCCAAGTCTAAGGTACTCAGCAAGTCCTTTAGAATGGCTTACAGAGAGTATTTCGAACGTGTTATTCATTACATTACCAATGAGTTGAAAGGACAGGACTACTACTACACTCGGAACAACTCAGAGTCATTCACTATGAACGGTCATTATGTACCCGTTGATACGCGTGGAATGAATGGCCTACAGGGGTACAGTACTTGCGTATGGATGGCAAGTTGCCGCCCAAGCCCAGTAGAAGCCAGTATGACGGAACTATTCTTTAAAATTGATGGACAGGCTCTTGTTCGTAGCCGTGAGTACGAATCTTTAGAGCAGTTTGTACAACGAGGATGTTTGAGGGATTTTGAAAGTACCGAAACGATGACCGTATATGTGTTCGATGAACAACAAGCCTTGAGTCTTGGTGGTGAGATTGAGTACATAGACCTTGGCATTGATGATATGGCCGTAGGTGTAAATGGTAGACCTACGGGAGAAATTCCAAGGACACTTCAAAAGGCATTCAGCAAATGGCAGGGACGTAATGCGAACAGTACTGAACTGATTGCTTCTTATAAGAAATGGAAGGTAAAGCAACAGGAGAAAAATCCTGATGTAGATTTTAGTACTCTTGATGAGAGAGTATTGAAAAACAAATAAACGCCTATGTCGACATCTCTATCATAAAAAATCATTGTGGATTGGGTAAAATGGGGGACAAAAGTACCTATACATATAAGGTAGTTATGTACCCCTTTTTTGTACAACTAAAAGAAAACCCCTTAAATGGATTGTTTTGTGAGTAACGCAGTTACGAGCAATAACATCCATTTAATGCGAATGGGTACGACTGGAAGGAGTACTCATTCAATACCATGAATATGATTATACGCCAAACCTTCGGTTCGTCGGCCTGTTGTTCTAGTACACTCGCTCCGCTTCGTATACTGCGAACAAAGGCAGTTCTTTTTTTAATAGTACCATTACTTAATTGCTGGGTATTTTAACTGCCTTGTTAGTAACTGACGCGGGACAAGCCCTTGTCGGGTATCGGGCTGTTGAAGCCCTTAATGGTAAAGCCGATAGGCAGTACTAACGCGAAGCCACCCGATCAATTACAACCCCCTTCATGATAGTGATTTCGACATGTAGTACTGGCACTTGTACTTGCATTAGACAATGATAAAGTACTATCAGGATGAACTATAAAGGACAATAGATGACCGAGTTCGCAAGCAAGTACAAAGATTTGCTTACTATTAGTTTTAGTGCGTTATCATTCATAATTGCATGTACTGCATTGTTCTTTTCGGCAAGGACAGCTCTGCGAGATAGAGAAAAACTATTGATAACAGCAAGTACTACATCAAACTCATTCACCGATGCACCATATGAAATTGAGGTTAAAATAGTTAATATTGGTAAAAGAGTTGCTGTTATTGAAGGTATTAGGCGACACTATGAGAATGGAATGAAGAGTCATATGTATAAGGAAAGTGGGATTTTGTTAAAAGAAAAGGAAAGAGTAGTATTGAAAATATCGAGTGATATGCTTATAGAGAGTGCAGACGAAGGAGAAGTTTATTATCTAGAAGACTTTACAGTGCTTGATATTCAAGGGAAAGAACACAAGGTAAAAAAATCAAAAGAATTAGTTAAAGGATTAGTGAGCAATTTATAGTGTATAGACAGAAATACTTTGTCATGATAGGTTGAAGTACTAACAAGTTATTGAGGTCAGAGATATGATTGAATTTCTTGATTTTGAATCACCTTACTACAAACTAAAACAAGATAAAAATGGTATCTGGGAAGCAAAACGTACTAGTTCTAGAAGTTGTGTTGAGTTCACTAAGCTTTATCATAACATACGTGACAATTATGGAATAATCATGACACATCCCTCGAACCCTCGCTTTGATGGGGATGTAGATCTAATCATCTTTAGAAAATAATTAGCGATAAAATTATTGTGTACTACACAAACAGCCTGCCGGAGAGTTAAAATGAGTCTTGATATATCTTATGTTGAGGATCACGGGGATCTCTCAAGAGAAAGAATAGTACTACGTGCAAGTTCAAACGGAATTCATATCTGGCATTACTTGCTGTCTGACAGTACTTACCATAGTGATGGTACTGCATCTAATAAACTGCGTCACGTATTCGACTTTGACTCTCTTTCTGCCATTAAGTTAAATGTAGGTGATATAGTAATTCTTTATACTGGTAAAGGAACTGACCAAGTAACTGAACACGAAGGTGTCAAAGTTTATTCTTTACATTGGGGATTAAGTGAAACAGTATGGAATAAAGATGGTGATGAGGCTGTTTTAATAAAGGCTGAGAGTAGAACAAAAAAGGCAGTTTAGTATAGAGTTTTCAGGGGGGACTTCCATAGTTATAAACTACTATAGAAGTCTCTATGTCTACTCTAATCGTTATTGTTTAGTATGCAATTTATTAGTGCATATTAAATTTACGAAAATAAAAATGATTTTTTTATATCTCTTTTGAGTAATTTTGCTGCATCATTTAACTGATCTTTCAAAGTACATAACAACACGGTTTTATCATCATTTCCTGGACCGTCATTATTAATAGTCATTAATATATATCCAGTAGGTTTCTTATAATAATTTAGATGTACCCAAGCGTTATTGCTATAACTACTAAATGCAGTAGTTATCTGCGTCTTAAGTTCTGAGTCCATTTCAAAACCCAATCTAGAAGTACTATGTATTGCACTATTTAATGCGGCAATTTCCTTGTAAAGAATAGCTAGTTCAGTCTCCAATGCATTAATCACTTCTATATCAAATTCAGTATCTTGAACTGATTGTATTTTTGTAGTTGTCTGCTCAAAATTTTCAGAATGATACTTTTCAGTTTGGTATGAAGTATTCACAATTAAATTATTATGAAATAAATCTAATCTTAATTTTACATCATCAAACTTAGAAAGCAACGTCATTGAATGAGTAAATGCTTTGTCTTTAAACCAATGAAGAGCTTTTCTTGCGGTAACTATGGCTGTAATCGCCATGGCAATATTGGCTATCGCAATTAGCCAATCAGTCAAAGAACCTATTTCCATTTTTTTATCCGTATTGTAGAAAACGAGACCAATCAATAACACTACTATAAGAGTGAGTAGTGCTATAACAAGTCCGGTGATTATTCGATTAGCCCATTTCATATGGCATTTTTCTGAAAGGTAATTTTTTGTATTTTTAATTTTTGTGGATTTCACTCTTCTAATGTTGAATGTTATATCTATATCTGTGTTCTTTGATCTTTTCAAAGACTTCCATAAATAAAACCCAGTTGTTATGCCTATGAAAGCCAAACCCATTAGCATGAAGTTTACTGATATATATGACATGCTATATATACTAATGCCAAACCAAACAAAAGTAATAGATAATACTATAATTTCATTTGATAGTGATATTGAGTGTCTTATATTACCTTTGACGAGATTTAATTTATAAAGATTTCCTGAAAAATAAGGTTCAAGTATATCAATATGTCGCTCCCAATTTTCCTGCCACTGTTTCCCACTAAGGCAGGTGACTAAAAATTGTAGACTAATAAAATAACCGAGCACGCTTGCACAAAACAAAAATGACAGTAGTTCTTTGGCAATCTTACCATCCTTAAAAAAACCAGCAGAAACACCACCACAAACTGCAATTAGTACTGATATAAAAGTCCAAAAATATGTAGACCGTTTCCAGTACAATTCAATCTCAAATTTACGAATGTCATGAGATTTATTGTAAGCTTCTTCTATTTTTTCATAGTCTTTTGTAGTGAATTTCTCTCCATCCGCGAGACTCTTCCCCAGTAAATGTTCAAAGTATTCTTTACTCTCAAGAGGGAAGGTATGATCAGTTAGTTCTGCATTATTTTCCATTTATTATTACCTCACAAACTGCCATACGGTAGCAGGGATCTTATCGTACAACTTACCCATAGTGAGTTCTGCTAATCGATGATCAGATGCCGCATTGAAGGTTTCAAGTTCATCATTAGATAGTTCATACTTGTTCTTATCAATTACTTTCTCAAGCGTTTCAATACTGCCACAGCGACGAAGCTGCATTAACCAATCTTGTTTAGTCATTTTTTCTCTTAAATTTTAGTTGAGTAAGGTAATCATATTATTAGTAATTTATCACTGGATAGTGCATTTTTTAATCTATCAATTTATAAAGGTATGAATAAAAGTCTGGGTAAACAGTATATTCATGGTCTTCGACTTGAGAGTAATCTCTCGCTTCTATCCATGATTTTATTGTGTTCGTTCTAAATTTATCATACTCGATGTTTAATTCTTTCTTTTTATCGACAGGCAGATTTAGTGCAATTATCTTTATTTGTTCATCTGCTGATTTGAAAAGAGGAAGTGCTAATGCAATTTCTAAAGCCCCGCCACTCCCCGCCATTACATATGTAAGTAGTTGATCATTAATCTTTGTCATTATTTTTAGGAATTCTTTGGTATGATTAAAATGTGATTGGGTAATCCACTCTTTAGCATTTAATGCAGCATAAACGGCAGCACCAGCCATAGCTATATTGCACATAGCACTAACGATGTCTGAAGTATTCCCAAAATCCACAGAGTGTTCCTTCCCAAAGGTTGGTAGTGTAACAGCCGCAGCTAAAGCAGTAATGGCGATCATAATAACGTCTATTAGTCTCACACCAGATTGTCCCACCATTATGTGTTTGATAGTATAATACTATTGTCCGGTGGTACTAAACAATAAAGGGCGTCAACCTGAAGTAAAAAGTTAGTACCCCCGGACAATCCCACCTCCTGTACGCCTCACCACGCATTTTAATCCACTGAACCAATATGATTGCATGGATTTCCAATTAGGCATCTCACGATGTTGCACACGCACGATTTAACATTTGTGATCGTTTATATCGATCGATGTGTTATTATTGATCTGTTTAACCTATCAATTGAGGTGTTCGCCTGATATGATGCCTCAAGCCGTCAGCGGCCTATAAATAAAACAAAAAAAGCAATGGAGAACCTTATGAAATTATTAGCAATGATATTATTTTCAATGGCCTTACTTAGCGGCTGTAGTACTACGCACCCTTGGATGGATCAAGCAATGGTAGGAACGGTTGATAGGGAACAAGTGGTAGTAATGTTCCCGGCTGGTGATGGATACTATAGACCACAGTTCAGTAGTGATTGCCGCTGGACATACAACAAGTACTACCAGATGGATAACACTAGTACCGGATGTCGCATTGCCGCCGAACGGGTGAGTAATCTCCGTGGCTATCGTGAATCGGGTAAAACGGGTAACACTGTACAGGAACGAGTACGAACTGATAGCTCGATGCAGATTCATAGCAATAATATTGATAACCTATAGAATTACCGACATCAGTGATAGGGGATTGTATCCTATAATTGTACTTTCAATGCAGACACGGTGAAATACTATACGCGGCCTTAAACTAAGGAACAGTACCATGAAGAGATTGTTTGTCTTAGCTATTCTATTTTCTAACACTATACATGCTGCCGATTTAGGCAAGAAGATTGATACTGAATTAGAAAAATGTAAGGCGGCTGTATCCACGACACCAGCTATATCCGATTGTTATCAAACAGCATCAGAGTCATGGGATGTTGAATTGAACAATCAGTACAAGCTATTGATGCAGGATTTACAGCAGCCAGCGAAAACAAAGTTGAAAGAATCGCAAAGGGCTTGGGTCAAGTATAAAGATACTTATTTTTCTGGAATAGAAGAGTTTTATCGACAGGAACAAGGAACTATTTGGTCTTTGGTTGCGGCAGAAACAAAGCTAAATGTTATTCGTGATAAGGCAATAGATCTGGATAGGCTGCGTAGAAGTACTGACCTGTCTGGGGAAGGGTAAAAACAGATCACTCCCGCTATTATCTTTAGAAAGCCTCGGCTTAATCGCCGGGGCTTTTTTTTCACCTAAATACAGTAGAGGTAAATATATAATGAAACTGATAACAGAATGCAAAGTATTTAAATTAAGTGAATCGTTATATCAATGTATTAAAATTAATGGTTTTCAGATTGAAACGATAGTTACAATCGCGGGTGAATGGTCATGTACTATCAAGAACTTACATACTGATCTAGTACTTGATACTCCAGCTTATGAACTCACTGAAGATGTACTATTTCATTATAATACACTACTCACATCCAGAACGATTGATTATTTAATTATGCAGCATGAGTCATTGAGAGATTTATTGTTGAGTATCAAATGACGTTAGGAATACAAATAAAAATAATGAAGTGGTCACATTCAATAGGTTAATACTATCATTAATAGGTTCTCCAATGAGAATTATTCTCATGCGTAGTTTCGTGGCTCGTTATTTTACACATATATCAACATTAAACTCCCTCCCGCACCGTAATAACAAGGAAAACAGAAATGATCAGTTTACGAGAACTTGCACGTCAGTACTCATACGATGAGGCAACAATACGGCAATGGAAACAAAAAGGTATGCCACACGGTAAAGATATTCCCGACGAAATAACACGAAATTGGATTGTTGAAAATATATTAAAACCATTACGCGATACAAATACACGCGAACAAATAGAAAAAGAAAGATTACGTGACATTACGGCATCCGCAAATATTAAAGAACTGGATGAACAAGAAAGACGTGGGGAATTAATCTCAGTTTCAATCGTTGAAGCAGAGTTTGCAAAGTACTTTCATCAATTCAAATCAATCATGAGAAGTATTCCAAGTTCGGAATATTTAAAGTTATTTGAATCTAAGGATGCAATAACATTAAAAAATAAATTACAGGAAATAATAGACGATGCACTCAGAGAGATCGGATCTCTCGAACTCGGAAATGAAGAAGTTCAAGAAGATCTACAAGAAAACGATAAAAAAGATACTACCTCCAGAAAAGATACTACCGAGTAAATTTGCAGAACAACATTTAGTTTTTCCCGATGGTAGATTAGCCGGACAGAAACTTAGACTATTCGAATTCCAGCGACAAGTACTTGACACAATTATCGAACCGGGTGTCCAACGAATTGTCATGATGAGTAGTGCTCAATTGCTTAAATCAACAGTTATGATGGCAGCAATGCAGTACTTCATTGTTAATGATCCCAGTAATATGGCATATGGCTTCCAAAGTGGGGCAAGTACAATGAAGTTTAAGAACGGTAAATGGCAACCTAGTATTGATCAAAGCATTCTTCGAGATTACGTAACTAAAAAGTCAGATAAGAACGCCGCTAATAATCAAAATACACAACAGAACCTCGATTCTACAAATACATACTTTATTAACTTAAACGCACCGAGTACTTTACGTGGTATTACTACAAAACGAATTTTCCTTGATGAAGTAAGCGGAAGTTTTGATGATTCAGAAGGTGATCCAATAAGTCTAGCAAGCCAACGTATTAAATCATTTGATGACGGCTTGATTATGATCGGTTCCACACCAACCAACAAACTTGATGCAATAGTTCAAGAATATGAAGCAGGTGATCAACGCAAGTTTCATGTGCCTTGTCCGAACTGTAATCACTACCACGAATTAGTATGGGAAAACGTTCGTTTCGATTGGCAAGTCCTCCCTAATGGACGCAAAAAGGCAGTACCAGAAACTGCCAAGTTACTATGTCCGAACTGTGAGCATCATATAACTGAGGGTGAACGGGTAAGGGCAATCGCTGCTGGTCATTGGTTAGCAACTAACCCTAGCGGTAAGTATCCAAGCTACCACGTTAGCCGCTTGTACAGTCCCATAAACACCATTGAAAGCACGGTTGAGGACTTCAGTAACGCACACTATAACTTCGATCTTCAAAGCTTCTACAACAACTCCCTCGGCTTGCCATATGAACCAGAAGAGAACAAAGAACATAACCTCATCGAGCTGGAGAACTTAAGAGAAGAGATTTCATCAGTACAGATCCCAGAAAACTGCCTAGGAATCCTATTCGGTGCCGATCAGCAGAATGATAGGATCGAAATAACTACATTGGCCTTTACTGAGAAAACCCTATACGTACTGGATCATAGAAGCTTTTATGGCGTGGATTGTACTCAGATTGGTAGCAAAGCCTATACAGAGTTAACACTGTACAGCAAAGGTGTATTCAAAACAGTTTCAGGGCGTCCAGTTCGAGTACTTGCCGGTTTCCTGGATAGCTCGAATGGGAACGCAACACAGACAGTCTATACCTACTGTAATAGTTACAATCCCTTGTTCAAACCCATCAAGGGTGAAGGGTGCAGTACTACTAAACCGTTGTTCAGAAGTAGTAGAACTGGCGGCCACGAACTACAGATACTAAACGTGAACCTCGCTAAAAGTACTATCAATAAGATGTTGCGTACTTGCCTCGTAGACAAGAACAACCCACCAATACGATTTAGTGAAGCATTACCCGATGACTACTTTAATCAGCTTACATCCGAACGGGTAGACATTAAAAATGGTTTTAAACAATGGTCATTGAAAGTATCAGGCTCACGAAATGAAGCATTGGACTGTCTAGTGTATGCATTTATCTGTATGAAGCATTATCTAAATACATTAACGGGTGCAGATCCTTTTCATATTTTACGAGAGTACAACCACCGCGTCCGCAATAAATATAATGAGACAACAAATACTTCTAACGAAAGTCCACCGGAACGGAAGCAGGAACCCCCCCAACCGAAGAGACTACGTAGACGTAATTCATTCTGGAATTAAAATATGTTAACAAAATTAGAAAAGGTTTATATCGGTGAGGTTATTATCTATCATCAAAATGATAGTGAAACAACTACATTGGTTTCCCCGAATAAAACAAAAAAAGAGATCAGTGGTGAAACAACAGCGATTAGCACTGAACAATGGGAGTCTGGTTTATGGACGCAAATAATTAAAACTGATATGTCAATCAGTGAGGTAATTCATTTCACCGTAATCGATCCAATTGCATCGAGTGACAAATATCAAGAGCTTCTAAAGATGTTAGAGGACATAGACCAATTAATAAAGATGCGTGTTGCTGGTGGATTAATCACTACTACTAGCATTAATAACAAAACATTAGTTAATGAATCTCTAGATGTACTTTACAGGTTGAAGGATCAATACACCAAACAGGCTAATAAAGAACTACTGAAACTTAATGGTAAGTCTGGTGATGGACAACGCCCGATTAAGAGCATAACCAAACTAAACAGAAGGAACTGTTAATGTTTAATTTTTTTAGAAAACATGAAAAGGAAGCAGTACCACCACAAGTACCAATGCCAGTACCTAATATTCAAAAATCGCATAGAACTAGAACGTCACAACTAGAACGTGATTTAAATACGATCAATGTAAGTCGTCAAAGTGTAAGTATCCCAGCTTTAGTTCCACGCACTTTTTGAGATTTCCGGTTTCTCAGCCATCAGCCGGTACTCTTCCGGTGTCAGGTTATCCAGGGATTCATGGGGTCGCTCACTGTTGTATTCATTCAGCCAGCGTTCCGTAATTTCCCGTGCTTCTTTCAGCGTTCTGAACAGGTAAAAATCCAGTATTTCTGTCCGGTAAGTTCGGTTAAACCGTTCGATAAATGCGTTCTGCGTTGGCTTACCCGGCTTAATAAATTCCAGCATCACACCATGGTCTTCAGCCCATTGCGCCAAAGCCAGTGATATCAGTTCCGGCCCATTATCCATCCGCATTTTCAGCGGATATCCACGGTTTGCCACAATCCTGTCCAGCACCCGGACGACCCGCTGTGCAGGGATACTCAGGTCAATTTCGATGGCCAAAGCCTCGCGGTTAAAATCATCCACGACGTTGAAGGTTCGAAAACGTCGACCGCACACCAGCGCGTCGTGCATAAAATCGATAGACCAACTCTGATTGAGCGCTTCCGGCGTTGCCAGCGGAGCCGGATTACGCACCGGCAGACGTTGTTTACCCTTACGCCGAAAATTCAGTTTCAGCAGACAGTAAATCCGGTGCACCCGCTTGTGGTTCCAGACGTGACCCTGCCTGCGAAGCACCTGAAAAAGCTTCTTAAAGCCGTAGCGGGGATAGCGCTCGGCCACCTCGGCCAGCACCTGGATCACCGGTTCATCACGTCGCGTATCGGGTTGATAACGAAATACCGTCCTGCTCAGCGATAACGTCCTGCATGCCTGGCGTATGCTCATCGTAAACTGCGCGGTCAAATAGTTGACAAGCTCACGCTTTATCGCTGGTTTTAAAGCTTTTTTTCGATGACGTCTTTCAGTGCCCGACATTCCAGACTCAGATCGGCAAACATCTGTTTCAGGCGACGATTCTCGTCTTCAAGATCTTTGATCTTTTTGATATCAGCGGCTTCCATACCGCCATATTTCGCCTTCCAGTTGTAATAGCTGGCTTCGGAAATAGCGGCCTCACGGCACACATCTTTAACGGTGCGTCCGGCTTCGACAGACTTCAGAACGGCGATGATCTGGTGCTCGGTGAATCGGATTTTACGCATAGCGATCTCCTCGGGGACATAATCAGTATGTCGGAAGATCTCTAAAAGTGAACGGGACGTTTTGCAGGGATACTTACAGAGCAACAGGCAGATGCGTTACTACTTAATGATATTGCCATTGCAAGTAGAGGCGTAGAAGCATTAAAACTAAATTTACCGAATGATTCACGCTGGAATGATTTCCTCGTAATGATGGTGTTTCAGTTAGGTCTAACAAAGACGAGAGGGTTTAAGAGATTCTTGGCGGCGTTGAGCAATAAGAACTATGCAACTGCCATTCTTGAAGTGAAAGACTCACAGTGGTATCGCCAGACACCAAGCCGTGTTGATTCCATGATTGCCTATGTAGTTAGGGGGTGATCTATGAATAATGGCAACAACAGTGAATGGACAATGTTCAACCCCGACTTCTCTATCGATGATGTACCGGAATGTGCCGCATTTGTGTATCTGATTCAGTTTCCCGATACTGGCGATTACTATATAGGTGTTAAACAAACCTATAAAGGACTTAAGGACATCAAGAAAAGGTCTAACGATACCAAAGACTCAAATTGGCCTATCTATACCAGTAGTAGCAAAGTCGTTAATCAGTACATCTGTGAAGGGCATAACTATAAGAAACAAATCCTATGGTGTTTCCCTACGGTACAACAAGCGGTGAACTGTGAGACGGCATTAATTAGTTTGCTCGGTACTCAGTGGGATTGCCTCAATAAGGCAATCATGACTAAATCAAGATTACATAAAGATAATGGTGAGCAATTTAAAATAATTCAAGAGATAGTAGGGTGGTTATCATGAGGTTTCAAGGAACGATAACGGGTATACCACAGGCAAGGGTATACCTTAATCAACAGGGACAGAGAGCGGGACAGAACTTTCTAAAGGAAGTGTCCAACAGAGCAAGACGCCTTGCCAATCAAATGCAAATTGATATGAATACCGCAATTTCCGGTGGGCCAGTACCATTTACAAGTAATGCAATTCTTTTTAGATTCAAAAGAACAAGTACAGGTGCAGTTAATGAAATCATCGTGAAGGATTATCAGGCCAAGTACTTGCACGATATTATTGTGAAACCACGTAATCAAGTAAAAATAGTTCCTACATCGGTTGCAAAACTCACTGCACAGGGAAATATCAGTGCAATGAAATCTGGTATTAGGAACGGCAAGTATAAAATAGTAGATTCAGGTGGAAAGAAGAGAATGATCGACACATCAAAGAAAGGCAAGAAAAACCGTTCTAAACGTGTAGTCGGGCTACGTGAAGTTAAGAAACGGAAAATGGTTTATGACTTTTATGAACGAGCTGAAATTGGAGCACGTCTTATCTTATCTGACCTACAAGGCCAATATATATTTCGGAGAATGTAAATGATAATGCAAGACCAACACTATGAAGATGATACACGTTCAATTCTAATTAATGATTTAGTACCAGATGGTAACTCACTGCCTACTAATGTTTGTTTTCTTGCTCAGAAGTACAAGAAACTATTAAAGCAACAACTAAAGCTAATTAATGAAGAACTGGACATTGAAGTTGATGTACAAGAAACAATGAATATCATCTTTGAGAAAGAACAACAACTAGAACTTGGAAGCATGTACCAATGGTCATTGTTTGACGTTGAACGAACTATCGTTGTCATTGATAAAACAAGATTGTTTGTTAAGGGGAAGTACTTTTTGGTTTATTCAACAGGGATACTAAAATGTTTGGAATAGGAGCGATCATTGATTTGATCAAAGCTGGTTTCAGTTTCTTCCAGAAAAAGGAACAAGGTAAGGCCGAATTAGATGCACAAAACAGCCATGAGCAGAATGAAATAACACTCGAAGAAACTCGTAAGGGGTTCACGTGGCGGCAGTCTTTGGGGTATGTGCTAACGTTTATTGTTTTATGGAATTACGTGATTCTACCAGTACTGGCGGTATGTGGGGTAGTACTCCCGCCAATACCTCTTGATGACGTATGGCGGGTACTGATAGTATTGATTGGTGGTAGTTAATTGCTATCTATATACATATTGGTTATATAATTAAGTGCATTTTTTATGAAGGTTGGGCGTCTACTTTGTGGTGGCATAACTAATTCGCTTTTTTCAGTAACCAATCTGCCATACTCATCCGTTGGTAGAAACTCAGTGTTGATTATCTTTGATATAAACTCATCAATATATTCTTGAGTGGAAGGGATGTTTAATAGTGATACTATTTTTTTTAACGTCATTTCATTGTCTAAAACGTCATTGATACTATTAGGGTGTAGTATGGTTAAATATGTGGATATAGCAATTGCTGCTTGCCTAGTTCCGGGTACTTTATTTGTTATTGATGCTAGGGTTAGTGCCATAAATCCAAAAGCTTTTTCCGCTTCTCTTAAACTTGTCTTGTTCACGGTAAGTAACCGTGTGAGCGTATCATAAGAGGTTTCGAATTCTCTATTGGAGTCGAGCATTACCTTGTATAGATGCTCGCAATATCTAGATAAAGCTGTTGTTTTTGTTTCTGATTCTTTTGGCAAAGTAAACCAATGCGTTATAAATTTACTTAAGTATAAAGATGCATTTATATCACCATATCGCTTTATTATTGTTTTTTCGAATTGCTCCCTATTCATTGAAAGCATGAATATGAAGTTTTTTGCCGAGAAGACATGTTTTATTTTCTCTAGAATTTCTAGTGAAAAATCAGGCCTTGCTCGGTCTAGCTCATCAATAATAAATATTATTTTTTTATCTTTCGATATCAGCTCTAAGGTTTCTTTAAAATGAGTTAGGCTATCCTCCTCTTGTTTTGCTCCTTTGATTTTTTCCTCAATGAATTTATCTATCGGGTTTGTGATTGCATCAGCAACTGTATCAGAAGCACTCTCGATAGCACTCCCATTAACTAGTCCTGCGGTTGCAATGTTCACACCAACTTTGGTAGCGATGCTGAATAGACTTCTACCAACCACTTTTGCACTATCGATAAATTTTTTCTTTAGTGTGCTACTTTCTTTATCTATAAGGTCATATATTTTTGATGCAAGGGCTAAAAAGGCATCTTGCTGATAATCATGCTCAAATGCGTCAAAGTAAATTATTTTTAAATTAGGATTTTCTTCTTTTATTACCTTTCCTTCCCACATTTTAAGAAAGGTTGTTTTTCCACTTCCCCATTTGTCATCAATTGCAAATACTAAGCTTTCATCTTGAGAGTTAAGGATAATGGTTTCTAGCTGTGTAGCAAAACGCTGTCTATTGAATATATCATTTTCATTGGTAAATCCTTGGCTGTAATCTAATTCACGAGTGGTTAATCTCATTCATGTTTCTCCCAGTAAGTAACCACATATATATTATGGAAATGGTCTAGGGCTAGTTCTTATTCACACTTCCATATGGTGTTCTGTACACCACTACCGGCAGGTAGGTGAGGGTTCATGTTCGCACTGTGGGTGTATGTGGCCTTGGATTTGCCGTACTGCTTGCAAGCTGCGTTGGCTGTCTTTTGCAAGCTGTCCAAACCATACCAGCCATCGGACTGGATACTTACAGTTTTACCGTCGTTGTACTGAACTTGAGCACATCCAGTAAGGAGCAAAATCAGCACCATTTTTTTCATTCGTGTTTCACCAATCCCAGTAGGTAAGTAACCACAGATATCTTAGGGTAAGGGACAAGAAGTGGCAATCTACCTCAAATCGGTGCTTGTTGACTGTGGTGTAGGAATGGTAACGCAAGTTTGTCAAACCGACAGAATAGATGTTTTGAGACTGAAGTAGGGGGGAGTGTATCAATAGGACTCAAATCATGACGAAGATAAAAGAATATTTTAGTTCTTGATTGCTTGTAGCCGAAGATGCGGCCGGTCACCTGATCGGAGGAATACTTCAGCAGCAGCGTCTGCACCGCAGGCATCAAGGCGCCATCGGCAAAGCCCAGCAGGAAGCGCAAAATCCCCAATTGCAGCGGCGTCTGCACCCAGGCCATGATAGCGAACAGTAGGGTAGTCAACCCTAGCGCTGCCATCAGAATACGAGCGGTGCCGATACGGTCGCCAAGCCGGCCGAGACGCGGCGCGGAAACCAACGCGGCAATACCGGGAACGGCAGCGATCATACCGCTGATAAAGGCGATATTGCCGCTGTCGCCGGACAAATCCTTGATGAGCAGCGTCAGGATCGGGCTGATGGAGGAGTTAGCCAACTGGATCATCAACGTACTGATGAACAGCGTGACGATCAGCGTCGGATAAGGCAGCGACTGGAATACCGCCTTGCCGCTCAGTCGGTTGGCCTTTTTCACTTCGATATGGCGTTCTTTTATCAGGAACAGGGTAATGAGGAAGCTGACGAACATCAGCCCGGCGGTGACGAAAAACACCACGCGCAGACCCAGATGGTCAGCCATCAGGCCCCCCAGCAGCGGGCCGACGATCACCCCGGAAACCGGGCCGGTAGATAAAGTGCCCAGCGCCCAACCGCTTTTATCACGCGGCACCTGTGAGGCCACCAGCGCCATAGCGTTGGGAATATAACCGGAGGTCAGGCCCATCAGCGCGCGCAGCGCAAACAGTTGATAAACGTGGGTCACCATGCCCTGCAACACAATGACGATCGCCATCCCCAGCGAAGCGCGCAGCAGCATCAGCTTACGGCCTTTGCGGTCCGCCAGGCTGCCCCACAGCGGCGACACCAGCGCAGAGACCAAAAAGGTGCCGCTAAACACCAACCCTGACCAGATGCTGAGTGACTGGTGGCCGCTGACGCCGAGCTGTTCAATATACAGCGGCAGAAAAGGGAGGATCTGGCTCATCGCCAGCCCGGTGAAGAAACAGCCGAGCCAGACCGAAATCAGATTGAGTTTCCACGCTTCCATCAACTTATCGTACCACTTTGAATTAAGAGAGAATTATTGAGCAGGATAATAATAACATCGGTTATCAGGCGTGGGTGGCGAAATAAGTGAGCAAAAGTAAAACCCGCGTTGTGCGGGCGCAGATATTTACCGTTGGTTGTCCTGTTCTACGGCGTCATACAACCGCTCGAGAATATCCGGAAAAGCGGATTGTACGCGGTTCCAGCTTGGTACAAAGGGTTTATCGCCGGGGTTTTCGCTGAAGGCTTGCCCGGCCTGAGAAATTACCCGAGAGAACAGTTCGACCGCTGACTCTTCGCTGTGGCGATCGAAATCCAGACCGTTCATTTTGGCATCGTGCTCAAAAGCGTCGATCATATCCAACGCCGTGCGGTAGTAGGTGGCGCGCAGTACGCGAAAAGAATCGCTGGTGATCGGCACCCCCTGGATCGCCAATTTGCGGTACAGCGCCTTGGTGATATCGCCCGCCATACGCTGCAGGCCGCTGTGCGGATCCTCTTCCGACATTGCCTGGTGCTTATGATCGTAATCATCGGCGATATCCACCTGGCAGATACGGCTGGTGGCGGTGTTGCGGTGGACTTCCGACAATACGCCGATCTCCAGCCCCCAGTCGCTGGGAATACGCAGGTTGTTGAGAATGTGGGTGCGCATGGCGAACTCGCCCGAGAGCGGGTAGCGATAGCTGCGCAGATAGTCGAGAAAATCCGAATTGCCGTACACTTTCTGCAGTGATTTCAGCAGCGGAAACACCAGTAACCGACCGACCCGGCCATTCAGCTTGCCGTTAGCCACCCGGGCATAGTAACCCTTGCAAAAATCGTAATGAAAATGCGGGTTAGCCACCGGATACAACAGGCGTGCCAGCATGCGGCGATCGTAGGTGACAATGTCACAGTCGTGCAGCGCCACGCAACTGGAACGGCGTGAAGCCAAGGTGTAGCCGACGCAAAACCACACGTTACGGCCTTTGCCCGGTTCGTTGGGCGCGAGTCCTTCGGCGCTGAGCTGGTTGGCAATCGCCGTCAGGCGCGGCCCGTCGTTCCACAAAATGCGGTGGCGCTGCGGCAGGCGGGAGAAAAAGTTTTTAGCATGCAGAAATTGTTCATGGTTGGCGCGATCCAGGCCAATGACGATCTCCTCCAGATAGGGCACCTGCGCCAAAACATCGACAATCCTGTCCAACGCCGGGCCTTCCAGCTCAGAATAGAGCGAGGGTAGAATCAGCCCCATGGTGTTGCGGCCGGAAAATACCTGCAACTCATATTCCAGTTCGGACAATTCACGCTGTGCGAGATTGTGAAAGTTGGTGATGATGCCATCTTGATAAAAATCACTCATGGTGTGATCTCCCGTTAATCAGAAAATGATCCAATCCTTCGCACCAGCCCTGGGGGCCTTGCAGGCGCGTACGGTACAGCTGGCCGGAGAAACTGCCCGGTAAATCAAGAGGTTTGTCCTGCTGCCCCCGGATCAACACCGCCAGATCGCTGGCTTGCAGCAGGGAAATGTCGTTAGGGCCGTCGCCCAGACTGAGGGTGGTAAGAGGGGGACCGTGCGGTAACTGATAACGCGCGGCTATCCAACGGGCGGCGTTGCCTTTGCTGACGGCCGCGCTCATCACGTGATAAAAGCGTCCGCCCTGGGTCAACTCGAGATCACGCTGCGCCAGCAACGTGCGAAACTGGGCAAGCTGTTCATCGTTTCCGGCCCAGCGCAAGGGTTCAGAACCGGCGCGCCGACGTGCCAGATGCGCCTGATTGAGCGTTAAGCCGGTCCATTGCGCGACCCTGGCGTCATCCACATCGGCAAACCCCTGAAAGGCAAAGCCGGTCTGGCTGCGCAGTTCCCGCAGCGTGGCGCACAGGCTGGGATAATCTGCACCCAGGCGTTTGGTCGGATAGTCGGGGCGATCGCGCCATTGGGCGGGGAAGACAATCTGCGCGCCGTTTTCCGCAATAAACGGCCAGTGGCTCAGCCCGAGTTGCCGTTGCAACGGGGCGACTTCTGCGGCGGTTTTACTGGTGGCGATGATCAGCGGCGTCTGGGTGTGCGCGAGCCGCTCCAGCCACGGCTGTGCAGCCTGCCAGCGGTAGCTGTGATGATCCAGCAGCGAACCGTCCAGATCGGTGAAAATTAACAGGTTGGGGCTCGGTTTCAGCATTTCATCTCCATGATATCGTGTGCAATTCACTGATAAATAGGTTGATTACTTTGTTGTCATGTAGACCGACGGAGAAACGGCGCTTGGCGTTGTAGAGGGTGTTTGCTGTAGACGCCGTGGCTCCCCCAGATGAAAAATGTGATGAAAATCACAATTTACCCTAACGGCTTATCGCAGAGGGTGCAAGTGTTGGTCGCCACCCGCAAAACGGGTTATTGCGTTTATTGGTTGAAAAATGGGGCGGCTTATCCGCTTAACTGACGGGATTACGACGCAATCAGTCGGTTAAACAGCGTTTGTTGAATATCCTGCTTTTGGGCAAGAAAGGCATGTACGGTGATAAGAGAATCTTCGAGCGAATAAATAACGCGATAGCCGTTGACCGTATTACATTCACGGTATTTATCGCAGCCAATTTTCAAGAGTTCAGGGCATATCTGACAGCCGGTTGGAAAGAGGCTTACCCTGGCTTCAAACCCGGTAATGATGTTTTCAACGACCGGTAACGGCAGCACATTTTTGGCTTTCAAAGGGTGGACAATCTCGAGCAAAGTACTCTTTGCCGTTGCGGTATACTCAATATCAATCCGTTCCCTCATGCGACATCTCCTTTTGACCGCATTACTTATCTATATCAGCCAGCAATTGGTCGCGGGAATAAACTTTGCCTTCTTTTTTGTCTTTTTCAGACAGCGTTAGCAATTTAAGCAGGGCAATGGCGTCATCCCTTTGCTGGTGTTGTTCATAAGATTCGATCACATAAGCAGGGGTACCATTTTGCGTCACCAGAATAGGCTCAGACAAATCGAGCGCGGCGGCGTGCTTCTTTACATAGCTGATGGTTTCAACTTTCATACTGGCGTCCTCGTGTCTTGCGTGGGTCAAATTTAGTTCATATTCAGACTATAAGCAATGCACCACGCGGAACCGAATCTGCTACTCTGCGAGGAGGCGGATTTCGCCACCCAGTCAAGTTATCCCTATGGAATCAGGAGGCAAACGTGCTCGAGGAAAAGCAAACCATTCAGTTGCGCCCGATGATTGAAAGGGATCTGCCGGCGGCGTTCGGGCTGTCGCAACAGGCGCGCTGGCCTCACCGCCTGGAAGACTGGCAGCAGGCGTGGGGATTGGGGGCGGGAATGGTCGCTGAGATCAACGGCGAGACGGTCGGCACCGCTCTGCGCTGGTTGTGGGGAGAGAGCCGCGCCACGCTGGGGTTGGTGATTGTCGATGAACGGCATCGCGGGCAAGGCATCGCCAGGGCGATGATGCAGACGCTGATAGCACCATTGGCTGACCATCAACTGCACCTGGTGGCTACCGAACAGGGCAAGCCGCTGTATCAGCAGTTGGGGTTTATCGAACAGGGGCGGCTGGTACAGCACCAGTGCCGGGAGTTACCTGCCCGCGGGGCCGAGCCTTTGCCGGAGGGCGTCATCCTGCGCCCGGCATCGCCTCAGGATCTATCAACCCTGGCCGAGCTGGATTTCGCCGCTTGCGGCATGCGGCGTCAGCCGTTGCTGGATACGTTGCTGAGTAGTGCCGGGCAGGCGCTGGTTCTGGAACGGCAGGGGATTGTCGTCGGTTTCGCGGTGCGTCGCCGCTTTGGTCATGGCAACATGATCGGCCCGGTCGTTGCGCCCGATCTTGCTTCCGCCGTCGGGTTAATTGACGCGCTGTGCCGGCCCTGTACCGGGCAGTTTGTGCGTATCGACACGCCGCAGGCCAGCGACCTCAGCCCTTGGCTGATAGAGCGCGGTTTGCCCGGCATCGACACGCCGGCCATCATGGTGCGCGGGGTGCCTCATAGACCGGATCCTGCTGGTGTGCAGACTTTTGCATTGGTTTCGCAAGCGCTGTCATAAAATTGAAAATCAGGTGCCACGGCGGTGCATCGCCAGATGCATTGCCCAATTGTTGTGCAATAGTTATCAACTGATGACTATGTTGTAACCGCAGGTTTTGCCGTTCCTGCGCCGCCGTACGCCGCCGCGCGTGAAATATCTCCAGAAAGTCCGCAATTGGCACAGGCCATGCATTGTCATCATCAGTCTTTGTTACCTGAGTAACAGGCAGCGGTTTGATGACAACTCACCAACAGCGGGCGAACTATGGCAGACCATCCTGATGTGATCGCACAAATAGAAGCGTCATTCGCGGTACAAACCCCGACCGGCAAGCGTATTGCCGGTTATCTGCTGGCCAATCTGGCGCAGGTGCCATTTGAAACCGCCGACGGCATCGCCCGCAGCACGGCGACCAGCGGCATTTCGGTCGGCCGCTATCTGCGCAGCCTGGGCTATCGCAATCTCGACGATCTGAAACGCACGCTGCGTGAACAAGGGGCGGCGCTGTACCAACCCTGGGGCGTCACCGATCGTCTGGGGGCTTACCGCCGGCGGCGCGAGCAGCCGCAGCCGCAAAAGCTGCGCCAGGCGTTAACCCTGGAGCTGGAAGCGATAGAACACGTTTACCAGTTGGCCGGCGGGGAGGCGTTCAACCACGTCAGCCGCCAACTGGCGCAGGCGGAAGCCGTGTTTGTGGTCGGCATCCAGTCTACGCGCGGCATCGCCAACGCCTTTTACAGCCATCTGGAGTATTTGCGGCCCAGAGTCTATTACGCCGACGGGCTGTCCGGTACCTATGTGGAATCGCTCAATTCGGAATTTAGCGCGCCCTATCTGGTGCTGACCGACACTCGCGCCTACTCGACCATCGCCCGGCAATATTGCCAGGCGGCCTGCGCGCGCGGGCTGCGGCTAGCGCTGATCACCGACATTTACTGCCCGTGGGCGCGGGACTACCCGATTGACCTGCTGCAGGTGAAAACCGACACCGGCCAGTTTTGGGATTCGCTGGCGCCGCTCAGTTGCCTGTTCAACCTGCTGCTGTCCTCGGTATTGGAACAGGGCGGTGCGGAAGTGGAGCAACGGCTGGCCAACAACCGCCTCCTGCAAAAAGAACTGGGCCAATTTGAATCTTAACCGTATGGGAACAGGTAATGAGTGACAACGTAACGTTAATGGATCTGGCCGAGGCGTTTCCCGATCTGCCGATCGAGTTGAAATATGCCGGCGCCGATAACCTCACCGGCCGGCCGATCTATCGCGAAAGCCGCTGCCTGTTGCATCCCGACGCGGTACGCGGGTTGACACGCTGCCTTCTGGCGGCGCGGCTTGCCGGTTTATCGCTAAAGGTGCTTGACGCCTATCGGCCGCAACAGGCGCAGGCGCTGCTGTGGCTGGCGTGCCCGGATCCGCAATATGTCACCAGCACGCAGACCGGCTCGCACCACAGCCGCGGCGTGGCTATCGACGTGACGCTGCTGGATGCGGCGGGCGCGGCGCTGGATATGGGGACCGGCTTTGATGAGATGAGCGAGCGTTCCCATCCGTTTTACCCCGATTTCCCTCCCGAGGTGCAGCGCAATCGGCTGTTGCTGAATGCGGTGATGGCCGCCGGGGGGTTTTGCGGCATCGCCAGTGAGTGGTGGCATTTTGAGCTGCCCAACGCCGGTGACTATCCGCTGTTGGCCGATCGCTTCGGCTGTTTTTCTTACGATTAAAACGACGCACCTTCAACACACCAGGAGTCAGTTTATGAGCAAAGTTAAATACGCCGCGCTGGCGGTGGCAGTCACTGTGGGTCTGGCCGGTTTGGTTCCGGCGCAGGCGGCGGTACCCAAGGATATGCTGGTGATCGGCAAAGCGGCCGACCCGCAGACGCTGGATCCGGCCGTGACCATCGATAACAACGATTGGACGGTAACTTACCCTGCCTACCAGCGGTTGGTGCAATACAAAACCGAGGGCGGCAAAGGCTCCACCCAGGTTGAAGGCGAACTGGCGGCAAGCTGGGCCGCTTCGGACGATCAACTTGTCTGGACCTTTAAGCTCAAGCCGGGCAACAAGTTCGACGACGGCAGCGAGGTTAACGCCGAGGCGGTGAAATGGTCGTTTGAGCGGCTGATGAAGATTGGCCAGGGGCCGTCAGAAGCCTTCCCGAAAGATCTGCAGGTGACGGTGGTGGATCCGCTGACGGTGCGTTTCACGCTGAAAACGCCGTTTGCCCCGTTCCTCTACACGCTGGCCAATGACGGCGCTGGCATCGTCAACCCGGCGATCGCCAAGGCCAATTCGGCCGACGAAGGCAAAGCCTGGCTGGCGAATCACAGCGCAGGTTCCGGCCCTTACAAGCTGGATCGCTGGCAGAAGGGGCAGCAGTTGGTGCTGGTGCCAAATCCGCATTACGGCGGCGCCAAACCGGCGTTCAAACGCATAACGGTGAAAATCATTGCCGAAAGCGCCACCCGCCGGCTGCAATTGACGCGTGGTGATCTGGACATCGCCGAATCTCTGCCCATCGACCAACTCACGGCGCTGAAAAGCGAAAACAAGGTGGCGGTTAATGAGTTTCCTTCGTTGCGCGTCACTTATCTGTACCTGAATAACGGCAAGGCGCCGCTGAATCAGGTGGATCTGCGTCGCGCCATCTCTTATGCGGTGGACTATCAGGGCATGGTGAAGGGCATTCTTGGCGGTAACGGCAAACAGATGCGCGGGCCGATCCCGGAAGGCATGTGGGGTTACGACGCCGCCGCACAGCAGTACAGTCTGGATGCGGACAAGGCCAAGGCCGCACTGGCGGCGGTGAAAGACAAGCCGGCGTCGCTGAACTTCCTGTATTCGGTCAGCGATCCGAACTGGGAGGCGATAGCGCTCTCGGTGCAGGCCAGCCTGGCGACGGTAGGCATTAACGTCAAACTGGAGAAGCTGGCTAACGCCACCATGCGCGATCGCATCGGCCAGGGCAATTACGACATCGCTATCGGCAACTGGAGCCCGGACTTCGCCGACCCGTATATGTTCATGAACTACTGGTTCGAATCCGACAAAAAAGGGCTGCCGGGCAACCGCTCGTTCTACAGCGATCCGCAGGTGGATGCGCTGTTGAAAAAAGCGGTTTCGGTGTCCGATCAGCAAGTGCGCACCACCGATTATCAGGCGGCGCAGAAAATCGTCATCGATCAGGCGGCTTACGTCTATTTGTTCCAGAAAAACTATCAGGTGGCGATGAACAAAGAGGTGAAGGGCTTTGTGTATAACCCGATGTTGGAACAGGTGTTCAACGTTGGGCAGATGAGCAAGTAATTCTCTTTCGGCTAATTATTCAGAGGATTGCCAAAGCCTATTATTAGGGAGAGCGTGCCGAAGGGGTCGTAGCGGCTTGCCGCCGACCCATTTGCCGGGAGCAAATTGGAACGACTTCATGTCGGCCCGAAGGGTGGGACACAGGGATGTGTCCCATAATGGCCCCTCGGTGCGCTAGACCCGGGTATCTCGGACATAAAGACAATTGTGCAATCAAATTCGGGCAGCCGTTTGGCTGCCCCCTTGCGCCACGGGAAACGACTATGAACGTTTGGAGCCTTATCCGCCAGCGCTGCTGGGGGCTGGTGCTGGTGATGTTCGGGGTGTGCGTCATCACCTTTACCATCTCGCACCTGATCCCCGGCGATCCGGCGCGGCTGCTGGCCGGCGATCGCGCCAGCGAGGAAATCGTCCAGCATATTCGCCAGCAACTGGGGCTGGACCAGCCGTTATACGTGCAGTTTGGCCGCTATGTGCTGGATCTGCTGCACGGCGATCTGGGCACGTCTATCCGCACCGGGCGGCCGGTACTGGACGACCTGCGCGCCTTCTTCCCGGCGACGCTGGAGCTGGCGTTTTGCGCCTTGCTGCTGGCGATCGCGCTGGGAGTGCCGCTCGGCGTGCTGTCGGCGGTTTACCGCAATAAATGGCCCGATCATCTGGTGCGCCTGCTGTCGGTGACCGGCATCTCCACGCCGGCGTTCTGGCTGGGGCTGGGGGTGATCATTTTGTTTTACGGCCAACTGAACGTCTTGCCCGGCGGCGGCAGGCTGGACGATTGGCTGGATCCGCCCACCCATATTACCGGGTTCTACCTGCTGGATTCTCTGCTGACCGGCAACGGCGAAGCGTTTTGGAACAGCCTGCAGCACCTGATCCTGCCTGCGTTGACCCTGGCGTTCGTACACCTCGGGGTGGTGGCGCGGCAAATCCGCTCGGCGATGCTTGAACAACTGGGCGAAGACTATATCCGCACCGCGCGCGCCAACGGCCTTTCGCACTGGCGAGTGGTGCTCGGCCATGCGCTGCCGAACGCGCTGATCCCTTCGGTGACGGTACTGGGGCTGGCGTTGGGGGATTTGCTGTACGGCGCGGTACTGACCGAAACGGTATTCGCCTGGCCAGGCATGGGCGCTTACGTGGTGGATTCCATTCAGGCGCTGGATTTCCCGGCGGTGATGGGCTTTGCCGTGGTGGTGTCCTTTGCCTATGTGATAGTTAATTTGATCGTCGATCTGCTTTACCTGTGGATCGACCCGCGAATGGGGCGTGAGGGCTAATGACGATGTCTCAACTTGAACAACCGCCGGCGGCGGAACCTGTGTTGCACTTTGTCGGCGCGCGGCGCGCCTGGTATCGGGTGCGGCGCAGCCCGCTGACGTTGTTGGGCGCCGCGATCATGTTCTGCGTGCTGTTTTTGATGCTGTTTTCACCCTGGCTGGCGCCGCACAATCCGGACGCGATTGACCTGACCGCACGGCTGCTGCCGCCTTCGGCCGAACACTGGTTCGGCACCGACGAAGTGGGCCGCGATCTGTTCAGCCGGGTGCTGGTCGGCAGCCGGCAGTCGGTAGCCGCCGGGCTGGCGGTGGTGGTACTGGCGGGCGGAATTGGCTCTCTGCTCGGCTGTTTCTCCGGCGTGATGGGCGGTACGGTGGATGCGCTGATCATGCGCTGCATGGACATCATGCTGTCGGTGCCTTCGCTGGTGTTGACCATGGCGCTGGCGGCTGCGCTCGGGCCAAGCCTGTTCAACGCCATGCTGGCGATTGCGGTGGTGCGCATTCCGTTTTACGTGCGGCTGGCGCGCGGGCAGACGCTGACGCTGCGGCATCAGGCTTATATGCAGGCGGCGCGCACCTTTGGTGCCTCGCGCTGGCATTTGATCGGCTGGCATGTCCTTCGCAACGTCATGCCGCCGTTGGTGGTGCAGGCATCGCTGGATATCGGTACCGCCATCCTGATGGCCGCCACGCTGGGCTTTATCGGCCTTGGTGCCCAGCAACCGACCGCCGAATGGGGCGCCATGGTGGCCAACGGCCGTAACTATGTGCTCGACCAGTGGTGGTATTCCGCCTTTCCCGGTACGGCGATCCTGATCACCGCCACCGGCTTCAACCTGTTCGGCGACGGTCTGCGCGACCTGCTGGATCCTAAAACCCGGGGGCGTTGATGAGTGACACTACGGTTCTATCGATTGATGAGCTGCAACTGGAATTCCCGGTCTATGGCGGCAGCGTCAAGGCGCTCAACCGCGTCTCGTTGCAGGTCAAGGCCGGCGAAATCGTCGGCGTGGTGGGGGAATCCGGTTCCGGCAAATCGGTGACGGCAATGATGACCCTGCGCCTGCTGGCCGAGAACGGTTACAACGTGACCGGCGGCAGGCTGGAGGTATTGGGCACCGACGTGCTCAGCGCCAGCGAGCGGCAAATGCGCCAACTGCGCGGTGCCCGGGTGTCGATGATTTTTCAGGAGCCGATGAGTGCGCTGAACCCGACGCGGCAAATCGGCCGCCAGATGTGCGAGGTGATCCGCCTGCACCAGCGGCTGTCGGCGCGGCAGGCGCGTGACAAGGCGATCCAGTTGCTGCGTGAAATGCAAATTGCCGATGCGGAACGGGTGATGGAGCGCTATCCGTTCGAGTTGTCGGGCGGCATGCGCCAACGGGTGCTGATCGCCATGGCGTTTTCTTGCGAACCGGAGTTGATTATCGCCGACGAACCGACCACGGCACTGGATGTTACGGTGCAGCGGCAGGTGCTGCGCCTGCTGCAACAGAAGGCTCGCGCCAGCGGCACGGCGGTGCTGTTTATTACTCATGATATGGCGGTGGTGTCGCAGCTCTGCGACCGGGTGTACGTGATGTACGCCGGGCACGTGATTGAAAGCGGCGCCACGGCGCGGGTGATTGACCACCCGCGTCACCCGTATTCCATTGGGTTGTTGCTGGCGGCACCGGAACGTGCCGAACCGCGCAGCCTGCTGCGGGCCATTCCCGGTACGGTGCCCAATTTGAGCGCGTTACCGCCGGGTTGCGCATTCAGCAACCGCTGCAGCTACGCCAGCGGTCAATGCCGACAAACGCCGCAGTTGGCGCCTTTAGCCGCTGACCCGACGCAACGGGTGGCCTGTTGGCATCCGCAGTCTATCGATCTGGAGGTGCAAAATGAACGTTGAAGCGCTACTGGAATTGCGCGACGTGCGGCTGCGCTTTCCCGCCAGCTATAACTGGCGCGGTAAGCCGAGAGAATATGTCCATGCGCTCAACGGGCTGGATCTCAACATCATGCGCGGCGAGACCTTGGGGATCGTCGGCGAATCCGGTTGCGGCAAAAGCACCTTGGCGCAACTGCTGATGGGATTGCTGAAGCCCAGCAGCGGTGAGCTGCTGCGCGCCCGTTCCGGCGGTTCCTGGTTTGGCAGCGGCATGCAGATGGTGTTTCAGGATCCGCAGTCGTCGCTCGACCCGCGCCTGCCGGTATGGCGCATTATCACCGAGCCGGTCTACGTGCAGCAGCATAACGGCGTGGCAGAGCGGCGGGCGCTGGCGGCAGAACTGGTGCAACAGGTTGGGCTGCGGCCGGAGTCTATTGACCGGCTGCCGCATGAGTTTTCCGGTGGTCAGCGCCAACGTATCTCCATCGCCCGCGCGCTGTCCTCGCAACCGGATATCATCGTGCTGGACGAACCAACGTCGGCGCTGGATATCTCGGTGCAGGCGCAGATCCTCAACCTGTTGGTGGAGCTGCAACGCCAGCGCAATCTGACCTATGTGCTGATCTCGCATAACGTTTCGGTGGTTCAGCACATGAGCGATCGGGTGGCGGTGATGTATTTGGGGCAAATCGTTGAGCTGGGGCCCACTGCGCAGGTCTTGCGCCAGCCGCAGCACCCTTATACCCGGCTGCTGCTGGATTCGGTACCGCGCGCCGGGCGTTTGCTGAGCGACAGCACGATTGAAGATCGCAAAGGGGAGTTACCGGGCAATCGCCAGTTGCCGCTGGGGTGTTTTTTCCGCGAGCGTTGTCCCTACGCCGGGGAAGGCTGCCAGATGCCGCAAACGCTGCGGGTGAATCTGGGGGGCACGGCGGTGCGCTGTCATAAAGTGGCATGACGGCCACAGTGTTCAGCGAATGATGCCCCGCGTAGAGCGGGTAAAAAAATCAGTGAACAGCCGCAGTAACGGGTATTCCACGCTGAGGCGGGCGGCTTCTTGCCGCACGTCTTCCAGCGCCATCGCCTGGTGATACAACATAGCGTAAAGCGAATGAATAACCCGCTGCTGTTGCTCGTCGGCGGCCAGAAAGGCCGGTGCCAGCAGATGCAGGCCATCCGGTTTGGCGCGGTTGCCGCCAGCCTGGACGAATGGCGGCAGATCCTGCACCGCGAGGGTACCGTCGGCCAATCGTGCGTGGGCACCGATAATGCAAAATTGATGCACCGCACAACGCGCGCCGACCCAACCGCCGTCGCCCAATTCCACATGCCCGGCCAGCCCGCTGTTATTGCCGATATGCGTGGCGTTGCCAATGATGCAGTCGTGAGCAATATGCACATTATCCTGCAGATGGTTGTCATCGCCGATCGCGGTGTGGCGGCAGCCTTGTGCGGTGCCGCGATGCAGGGTGGCGTATTTGCCGATGCGGTTGCGATTGCCGAGGGCGAGCGTGGTCGGTTCACCGGCGTATTTCAGGTCCTGGCCGGCTTCGCCGATCGAAGAAAACTGGTCGATGACGTTGTCGCGGCCGATGCGCGTCAGGCCGTTAATCACCACGTGGGAGGCGATAGAGGTGCCTTCGCCAATCTCAACGCCGGCGGTGATGAAGCAAAAAGGGCCGATGCGCACGCGCGCACCGATAATCACGCCAGGCTCAATCACGCTGCTGGCGGCAATACGGGCAGAAGGAGAAATCATGCTGCTTCCTGATGGCGGCGCGTGGCGTATCCTTCAGCCAGGCCAGACATCGGTTAACTATTAAGCCGGATTCTGGATTAATCAGGGGAAAAACAAGAAAGTGCGGCCATGAGGGCTTGCCTCTGGGCCAGGTGCAACAAAGTTGTCTGAGGTCAGCATAAGCCCTCGCCACTCTCAGACCACCCGATTATATTTTATTTATTTTATGAACCATTCGGTAATAACGGAATGTTATTACCCGTGGGTCACGGCAGCGGTTTTCCAGGGGGCGAAAATCGTCAGGCTGGCCGCAGCCAACGCCCAGGCACCGAGGCCGCCGTACAGCATTACCAGGCCAAAACTTTGCGTCAACGCAGCATGAACCAGCGGCGCCAGGGCATCCCATGCGGGGAGTGTTTTCAACGCGGTGAGATTACCCGCCACTATCTGCTCCGCCACCGAACGCAATGGCAGGGTATCTAATGATGCGGGCAGCGTTTGTCGCAGATAAGCGTAAACCCCCGCCAGCAAGATAAACCCCATGACCGCAATATTGATAGCCAGCGCGATCATTCTGGCGCTCATGTCTATCCCGGAGGCCATGCCGGCGCGGGCGTTTGACACCGAACCTGTGGTGGTGTTGGTCACCGGGGTATTGGTGATCCCCAGGCCGATGCCGGCGATAAGTAACCCCGGCAGCATAGCCAATCCGCCGGTATGTTCGCTGCCTGATTTCATCAGCAGGAAACCCAGCCCAAGCGTGAATAACCCGGCGGGGATGACGGTTCCAGGGCGGTAACGCAGAGCCAATCGCTCGCCCACCGGGGGGAAGACAAGCGTGGGAAGCGTATAAGCGAGCAGCGACAAACCTGTGGTCAGGCTGTCATAACCCAGCCCAATTTGAAAATAGAGCGGCAGGTAGATCATAAAGGGCCAGAAGCTGAAATTCATGCCGATGGATCCCATCAGCGCCCCGGAAAATTGCCGATTCCTGAACACGGAAAACTCAATCATCGGATAGGGGCTGCGTCTCTCAACCCCGATAAACAGCAGCAGGCTGAGGGCTGCAGCCAGAAGAATCCCCCCGGCGCGAACGCTGGTGAAACCGAACCCCGCCCCCTGAGTGATAAAATAGACCAACCCAAAAACCGACAAAGACAATGTGACGATCCCCAGACTATCCAGTTTTGCCGCCTGAGGATCGCGGGATTCTTGCACGCTGAAAATCACCAGTAACAGGGTCAGAACGGCGATGACCACATGAATCAAAAATACCCACTGCCAGTTGGCGATCGCCACGATAACGCCGCCGATCGCCGGCCCAAACCCTAAACCAATGCCAAAAACGACGCCCCAAATGCCGAAGGCCTGGCCACGCTGTTTGCCGTTCTGAAACTGATGCGACAATGCTGCCACCTGGCAAATCAACATGGCGCCGCCCGCCATGCCTTGCATAAAGCGGCCCAGGATCAACATCGTCGAGCCGTTGGCCAGGCCGCAAAGTAAGGAGGTGAGGCCAAAAGCGGCAATGGCGATGATGAAAACTCGCCGGCGGCCAAAACGGTCAGACAGCGTTCCGGTGGCCATCATCACTGCGGTGCAGGCCAGGGTGTAGGCATTCATAATCCATTGCATATCACTGAAATCACTGTGTAATACCTGTTCCAGCGTCGGCAGTATGACCGGTACGCTGGAGATTTCCAGGCCGAACATCAGCGCGGCGAGGCATATTGCCGTTAATGCCAGTCTGTTTTTACTGGCGTGAGAGAGCGTCATGAGTTTTTTCCACAAAAGAGGGTGATGGAAACGAACAGCTATTCTGGATAAATGAGTTGCATGATAGAAATGATTTAATTTATCGTTATTAATTAATTTCCATCATGAAATCACCCTATGAACATTGACCCGGCACTGCTGCGCACCTTCGTTACGGTTACCGAAACCGGCGGCTTTACGCGCGCGGCGCAGCAACTGAATCTGACCCAATCTGCGATCAGTCACCAGATCCGCCGGCTTGAGGAGCAGATTGGCCGACAGTTGTTGCACCGCACTACGCGCCGCCTGACGCTAACCGAAGACGGTGAAGATTTGCTGCGCCATGCCGGGCAAGTTTTGCAGGCGCTCGACGCCATGCAGCGGCGCTTTGAATCCTCACCCGTTTCCGGCGTGGTGCGTTTTGGCCTGACGGAGAGTTTTCTGGGGGAACGATTGCCACCGCTGTTAGCCCAGTTCGCCCGGGCTTTTCCTGCGGTCAGGTTGGAGGTGAATGTCAGTATCGGGCTGGATCTTTGTGGCATGGTGAAGGGCAACGAACTGGATTTGGCCGTTGTGATGTCGCTGGCTAACCGCATTGAGGGCAGGCTATTGCGGCGGACGCAACTGGTGTGGGTAGCGGCTGAGACATTCAGCCTGGCGGGCACGTCGTTGCCGCTGGCGTTGTTGCCTGCGCCGTCGGTCAGCCGCGAGGCCGGGATCGCCGCTCTGGAAAGCAAGGCTATCCAATGGCACACCGCCTTCACCTCACAAAGCCAACAAGGGCTACGGGCGGCCGTGCTGGCGGGGCTGGGCATTGCCGTCATGGCGAGCGGCGATCTGGCGCCGGGAATGAAAACGGTTGATGGTCAGTATGGGCTACCCGAATTGCCCGACATCGATTTCACCCTGATCGTCAACGGCGCGGAACCTGGCGCGGCTGCGCAGGCATTCGGCAAAATACTGCTGGAGATGTCGGCGCCGTGGCCTGCCGCAGGGGGAGATTAAGTGCGGCTCAGGGCATTGGCCAATCGGTCGGGGTTTTGCTCATCACGTCGAAAAAGACGTCTTTGGTCACTGACCAAAAATGCAGGAATCCTTCCTGGCTGAAGCTGATGCCCATCAAACCCATCACGAACCAGCAGGTGGTGAACAGCCCGAGGCTGCTGAACATGAATGCCATACCGTTACGGCTGGTTTTACGGCAAACGACGTTTAACTGGCTGGCCATAAACATCATTACGGCGCTCAGTAATTCCCAGCGCATCATAATCAAACCCGTGGCTATGGTACTCATCGAACGTGATCCTTTGTGACAAAGCCGCAGCCGGCAGGGCGCCGGAGAACAGTGCGGGCAAAAATGGAGTAGTGTGATCTGCGTCACATTGTAGCACTGGGATAAAGGGGCGCTCAATCCCTGTCCGGCATAAAAACCGGCACCTGGAAACATTCCAATATGCTGAAACATTTATGCCATTTCATTAGCAACCTTTTAATGGGGGCGTTAACCAATAACGTTATGCTTGCTGCCTTTTCACTGCCCTGATTTATCTGGGGAAAATGTGACGTCAGACAGGTACTGCACTGCGTATGGCCCTCTTAAAAGAAAAAATCCGTGACCATTCTGCTGAGGAAATGTTGTTTATTCGCCGTGCCTGCGTGGCGATGGTGTTGGTGATCGCCTGCTTCGGCGCACTGATCGTCAACCTGTATCACCTGCAGATTAAGCAACATGCGTTCTACCAAACGCGCTCCAATCAAAACGACATCAAAATGCTGCCGATTGCACCTAGCCGCGGGCTGATATTCGATCGTAACGGCATCCCTTTGGTGCGTAACATTACTCTGTACCAGATCCAGGTTATTCCCAGCAAAATCGCCAATATGGCCGCACTGTTGCAGGCGCTGACGCCGATTGTCGATCTGACGCCTGAGGATATCGCCGCCTTCCGTGACGACATGCACCACAACGGCCGCTATAAACCGGTGACGTTGAAAAGCGGGCTGAACGACACCGAGGTCGCCCGTTTTGCGGTCAATCAATACCGTTTTGACGGGGTGACTATCGACACCTATCAGCAGCGGGAATATCCGTATGGCGCCGAACTGGCGCACGTGGTGGGTTATGTATCGAAAATCAACGATGGCGATGTGAAACGGCTCGATAAAGCCGGCATCGGCGAAAATTACTCTGCCGACCATAACATCGGCAAGCAGGGCATTGAGGCTTACTATGAGTCGGAATTGCATGGCACCACCGGATATCAGGAAGTGGAGGTGGATAACCACGGCCGCGTGATACGCCTGCTGAAAGAGCAGCCGCCGCAGGCAGGCAAAAATATCTATCTGACGCTCGATTTGCCGTTACAGCAGTATATCGAGTCGGTGCTGAAGGGGCAGCGAGCGGCGGTGGTGGTTGAGGACCCGCGCGATGGCGGCATTCTGGCGATGGTGTCCAGCCCCAGTTACGATCCCAACCCTTTCGTGAAAGGCATCAGCTACAAAGCTTATAAAGCCTTATTGACCAACCCCGATTTGCCGCTGATTAACCGCGTTACTCAGGGGCTGTACCCGCCTGCATCCACCGTGAAGCCTTATATGGCTACCTCTGCGCTGTTCGCCGGGGTGATAACCCCCAACACCAGCTTCTTTGGCGCGCCGACCTGGACGTTGCCGGGTACTCAACGCCGTTACCGCGATTGGCTGAAGAGTGGCCATGGCATGCTGAACGTTACTAAAGCGATAGAGGAGTCCGCCGATACCTTCTTTTATCAGGTGGCGTTTGAAATGGGCATTGATCGCATTCACAGCTGGCTGAGCCAGTTCGGTTACGGCCAGGCGACCGGGATCGATCTCAACGAAGAGTATCGCGGCGTACTGCCCAGCCGCGAATGGAAGCAGCGGGTGCATAAAAAACCCTGGTATCAGGGCGATACCGTATCGGTCGGCATCGGTCAGGGGTATTGGGTCGCCACGCCAATTCAGATGGTGAAGGCGCTCACCACGCTTATCAATAACGGCAAGGTGAAAACGCCCCATCTGCTGTATTCGATGCGCCAGGGCAATCGGGTGAGCCGCTATCAACCGCCGCTGCAGACGGCACAGATCGGCGATGCCAAATCACCGTACTGGGGGATTGTGCGCAATGGCATGTACGGTATGGCCAACTTGCCGAACGGCACCGGTTACAAACTGTTCCATACCGCGCCGTATCAGATCGCCGCCAAATCCGGCACCTCACAGGTATTCAGTCTGAAAGAAAATCAGACCTATAACGCCAAGATGATTCCGGTGCGGTTGCGTGACCATATTTTCTACACGCTGTTCGCTCCCTATAAAAATCCGCGGGTGGCGATGGCGCTGATTCTGGAAAACGGCGGCGGTGACGGCGTGGTGGCGGGACCAACCGCGCGGGCAATCCTTGACCATATTTTTGACCCGGCCAACGCGCCGCAGCCTGACGAGAGTCAGAAAGTTAAACCGGAGTTAAACGACAGTGAGGATGTGCAACAGTAAACGCGTTTGTTTTTACTTTCTTACAAACTGCAATCTTCTAAAGATTTCCGTCAGGGTAGACTGAAATAATTACATAATCCGAATAAAAACGCAGGGTTAACAGTGGCGCCACTAATAAAAAAGAGCGGTAAAAATTATTCCTCACTGAGGTTTGGCTGGATTTGCGCCGGTATTCTGGTGTGTTTTTTCCTGTTGGCGTTCCGGGTCGGTTATTTGCAACTGATGGAGCATCAGCAGTTGGCGGACCAGGCGGATCAGCGTTCAATCCGCACGCAGGTGCTGCCGACCAACCGGGGGATGATCACCGACCGTAATGATGAAGCGCTGGCGGTGAGCGTGTCTTCGAAAGATATCGTGCTGGATCCCAAACATATTCTCGACACCCATACCGATACCGGCAACGAACGCTGGCAGAGCCTGGCCAACGTGCTGAAAATACCGCTGACGGACGTGCAAAAGTTGATTCAGGCCAACGCCCATAAGCGTTTCGTCTATCTGGCCCGCAAGGTGGAAGACGATAACGCGAACTACATCAGCAAGCTGCATCTGACCGGGGTCAGTACCGAGCAAGACTTCAGCCGCTTTTATCCGATGGGCCAGGATGCCGCCGGGTTGATCGGCATTGTCGGGCAGGACAATCAGGGGCTTGAAGGCATTGAGCTGGGCTTCAACCACCTGTTGCAGGGCAAGAACGGGATGCGGGTGTACCAGAAGGACGGCAGCGGGGCAGTGATTGGCGTGATCAAGAGCGTTGATCCCGTGCCGCCGCCGAACGTTACGCTGAGCATCGATAAATTTATACAGTACGTACTGTTTGCGCAAATCCGCGATGGCGTGGTGGCCAACCAGGCCGATTCCGGCTGCGCGGTGCTGGTGAAAGTCAGTACCGGCGAGGTACTGGGTATGGCGAGCTACCCCTCGTTCAACCCGAACAACTATGCCAATACGCCGGTAAAAGATATTCGCAATGTTTGCAGTAGCGACAGCTTCGAACCGGGTTCGACGGTGAAACCGGTGGTCGTTATGGTCGGGCTGGAACATAGGCTGATTAAGCCGGACACGGTGCTGGATACTACGCCGTACCGGGTCAACGGCCACTTGATCAAGGACGTTGGCCACTGGTCCAAACTGACCATTACCGGCGTGCTGCAAAAATCCAGTGATATCGCGGTGTCGCATATCGCATTGGCGCTGCCTGCCACCGTGCTACCGGCGGTCTACAAGAGTTTTGGTCTGGGGCTGCCGACCGAGTTGGGCATCGGCAACGAGAGCAGTGGTTATCTGCCGCAGCATCGTGAACGTTGGGCCGATATCGAGCGGGCGACTTTCTCCTTCGGCTACGGGTTGCGCGTGACGCCGCTGCAAATGGCGCGGGAATATGCCGCTATCGGCTCTTACGGCATCTATCGGCCGCTGTCGATCACGCGGGTGACGCCGCCGGTCATGGGGCAGCGGATCTTGCCGGAAGAGACGGTGAAAACCGTGGTGCATATGATGGAAAGCGACGCCTTGCCGGGCGGCAGCGGGGTCAGCGCCGCGGTGCCGGGTTACCGGTTGGCGATTAAAACCGGTACTGCCGAGAAGATGGGGGCCAACGGCAAATATGACGGCGGCTATATCAACTACACCGCAGGCGTGGCGCCCGCCAGCGATCCGCAGGTGGCGCTGGTGGTGATGGTCAACAACCCGAAAGCCGGCAAGCACTTCGGTGGTTCGGTGGCCGGTCCGGTATTCGGCAAGATCATGGCGCAGGTGCTGGAGCATATGAATATTCTGCCGGACGCTCAACCGCTGAATGTGGTTTCTCAGGTGAAGGGATAATGTTGTTGCGTTGCCGATAGAAAGCAGAAAGGGGCCGGTTTCCGGCCCCTGAGGTTGATGACAAAGTGGTCTTTGAGCCCGAGATACTCGGGCCTAGCGCACCGAGGGGCGCTCCGACGGCCAAGGCCGTTACGACCCCTTCGGTACGCTCTCCCTAATAACAGGCTTTGTCAGCAGTCTGAGGGGCCGGTTTCCGGCCCCTTTTCGTTTACCCGGCAGGCTGCATAATAAACAGGCCCGCAAGCCAAATGATTACTTATCCCGAGTCGCCCACCATTTTGCCACACAGGCATTAGGCGCCTTTATTATGGATTTGCTATGAACCATTCATTAATAAATGACGTGAATGATTTTAAGGCAGAGTCTCATTGATTAGTTATATACCTGGTGTAGGGGGCAATATCTGCTTTTTAAGTAAGGTATTTTTTCTGCGGCTAACGCGCATTATTTATCGACGTGGCTTTGACAGATTACCAGAACGGAGGAAGGCGATGCAGAGGGCATGAATAAGACCAGTGATAACCGGTTATCGTTCTCTCAACGTTTGACGAGAGTTTTAAAAAAGAAGAAAAAACAGACGGAAAAAATAAAATTAACTCAGGCAGGAATAGTCTTTTATTACAATCCTTCCGGCCTGAGATTTTTATTACTCAGCTGTCATTAACGGCTGGTTTGGTGACCGATAATACCGCCCAGTGCCGCCCCGCCCAGCGTGCCCAGGGTGCTGCCGTCGGTCAATACTGCGCCACCCAGCGCGCCTACGCCGGCGCCGATTGCCGTGTTGCGATTGCGGTTAGACATATGCCCGCATGCAGTGACAGAAAGCGTAGCCATTACGAGAACCAACACGCCGGCAACACGTTTAATGTTCATAAGAATTATCCTGGTAAAATGATCGATTAATTGACTAAAAATGCGGCAATTAATCGTTCGGTAGAAGTTGAGATGAATGTATTCCTCCGGCAGAAAATAGAATAGGTAAATATTCTTAATTTTGAGTCGCCGTATATTATTTAAGGACCGCCAGATGGCGAATATCCGGCCAGACGTAAATCACATTGCTGGAACGCCACAACGGTCCGGGATCGATATAGTTGCCGGCCGGAGCACCGCCCAATGCCTGATAAAACCGCATGGCGCTGTCATTTCCGTCGACCACTCCCAGCGCAATGCTGCCATAGCCGAGCTTTTGCATTTCTCTTGCTGCTGCACCGAGCAGCCTGCGGCCGATACCCTGACGTTGATGTTTGTCGCTGACGAAAAGTGATTTTATCTCGGCATGCTCGCCAAACTGCGGATGGGAAGGGGTGTCGGCCAGACAGAATCCGACCAACTGGCCGACCGATTCGGCCAGCAGCACCTGCGCTGTGCCAGGCTGTTGCAGTTTTTCTTGCCAGTGGACCAACCGCCTCGGTTCATCCAGCGCGGCATAGGCTGCCGGCGTCGCCAGCCCTTGGTAGGTGCTGCGCCAGACCTGCACGTGCAGACGAGCGATTGCCGGTGCATCCGCAGGCCGCGCCATTCTCAGCGTTATCATCATTGCTCCCGTCATTTGGCCGCTATCGCCATTATTTGCGCCTTGGACACCTGTTTTCGAGCTGGCGTCCCACCGATGTTTCGTTGCTTTATCCCGCCTTGCCAGAGCATTTTTTGTCATTGTTTTAATGTAACTGTGTAAGTTACATTAGCCATCTTCAAGTGTGATATCTGTCACAGATTGAAAATACCAACAATAAAATGTGCGGTATCTCGGAGAAATTCAAGTTCATTTGTGAATGGCTTTCTCCGCTTAAAAAACCAGGAGACAACGATGTTAGAAATGATTGAGAGTTTGGCAACCGTGGTGATCCTGGTGCCGGTAATGATAGCCGTGTTGCTGGGCTCGATTTATGGTCTGGGTGAAGTGTTTAACGTTTTCTCCGCTATCGGTAGAAAAAAAGACTGAATTCAATGATCAGGGGGCGCAATGCCCCCTGATGCAATTTAGAGTACCGTCGCCAGGAAGTTACGCGTTCTTTCATGCTGAGGCGCATCCAGCACCTGCTGCGCAGTCCCCGTTTCGACCACTTTCCCCTGATCCATAAAGATGATTTGATCGGCCACTTCGCGGGCAAAACCGATCTCATGGGTGACCACGACCATTGTCATGCCGGAGTGCGTCAGGCCCTTCATCACCTGCAACACTTCGCCAACCAGTTCCGGATCGAGCGCGGAAGTCGGCTCATCAAACAACAGCACCTCGGGATTCATCGCCAGCGCGCGGGCGATCGCCACACGCTGCTGCTGGCCACCGGAAAGCTCGCGTGGCCAGGCGTTAATGCGATGCTCCAGTCCCACGCGGGTCAGCAGGGCCTTCGCCCGTTCGACCACCACGGCTTTCTTTTCCTTTTTCACCAGCAGCGGCGCTTCCGTAACGTTTTCCAGCACCGTGCGGTGCGGGAACAGGTTGAACTGCTGGAACACCATGCCGATGCTTTTACGCTGTTCGGCGACTTCACGCTCCTTCAGTTCATACAGATGCTTGCCTTTCTGACGATAACCGATCAGTTGCTCACCCACGCGGATGGTGCCGCCGTCGAGCTTTTCCAGGTGGTTGATGCAGCGCAGCAAGGTCGATTTCCCCGAGCCGGAAGGGCCGAGGATCACCGTCACCGAGCCGGCCGGTATCTGCAGGCTGATGTTTTTCAGTACTTCGGTGCCGGAGAAGGACTTACGCACCTGGTTGATATGAATGGCTGCGCTCATTGTTTTGCTCCCTGGTTCAGTTCGGTCGGGGCCTTGCGGTTGCGTAACCGCCAACCGCCGCGCGTGGCCTGAGTACCACGACCGAAATAGCGCTCAACATAGTGCTGGCCAATCGACAGAATCGAGGTCATCACCAGGTACCACAGCGTGGCGACCAGCAACAGCGGGATCACCTCATAGGTGCGTTGGTAGATAATCTGCGCCGAATACAGCACGTCTTGCAGGGCGATAACCGACACCACGGCGGTGGTTTTAAGCTGCCCGATCACCTCATTGCCGGCCGGTGGCAAAATGGTGCGCATGGCCTGCGGCAAAACCACTCGCCACAGGATCTGCCCACGGCGATAACCCAATGCCTTGGCGGCTTCCAGTTGGCCGCTGCCCACGCTTTGAATGCCTGCGCGCACAATCTCTGCCGCATAGGCTGACTGATGCATGACCAGAGCAATCACCGCAGCGCTGAAGGTGCTGATAACGGTGTTGGTCGGCGCGCTGGCGACCTCGCCCAGAAACGGGAGCCACAGGCTGATGCGCGGGTAGAGTGCGGCGATGTTGTACCACAGGAAAAGTTGCACCAGCATCGGTACCGCGCGGAAGAACCAGGTATAGAACCAGCTTACCGCGACCAGCACCGGATTGGCGGAGAGGCGCATCAGCGCCAACAACACGCCGCCGGCGAAACCGAAGATCACCGAGATGACCGTCAGCTTCAGCGTCATGATCACGCCGTTGATGATGGACGCCTCGGTAAAGTTTTCCGCCACCACCGACCATTCGAAGCGCGGGTTGTGCAGCATCGAGTTGGCGATAACGCCGACGATCAGCAGCACGATCAGGGCGCTGAACCAGCGCCCGTAATGCCGATGACCGACAATGCTCAGTTCGGCATCATCGACAGGGTGTTGCGCACTCATTTTGCAATCTCTTCATTGATGCCGGCGGTTTTCACCGCGCCGAAACCGATATCCCAACCGTCGAGGATTTTCTGGTAGCTGCCATCGGCAATCAGCGAGTTAAGCGCGGCCTGCACCGGTTTCACCAGTTCGGAACCTTTTGGCAACGCGATGGCTACCGTGGTGCCTTCGATATTGATGTCGCCGGCCAGCGCCAGCGCTTTAACATGGCTCGCCTGGTAGCGCAGACCTTCATAAGGGCCGAAGAACATCGGCACGCGGCCGCTGATCGTCGCCTGCACGCCGGCCGGGCGGTCCGGGAAGATCGGAATGGTGATCGCCGGTTTGCCGGCGCTGACGCACTGGTCGCTGGCCTGCTGCAAACGGGTAACCTGCGAGGTGCCGGCACCGGCGCCGACGGTCTGGCCGCACAGTTGCGCCAGCTCGGTGTAAGGGCCGAGCGCCGCATCTTTACGGGCGATCAGCGCCAGCTTGGAGGCATTGTAATAGCCGACGAAGTCAACCTGTTGGAAACGCTTCTTGTTGGCGTCGATGTTGGCCAGCGCCACGTCGTAGCGACCGGATTTCAAACCAGGAATGATATTGTCGAAACCGCCGGTATCCTTCCAGTGGATAGCGACACCGAGACGATCGGCAATTGCGCTCATCACGTCGATTTCACGCCCGGCCAGCGTTTTGTTGTCCGCCTCGTAGAAGGTGGTCGGCGGTGTGTTCGGGTTAGTGCCCGCCACGATAAAACCGGCTTTTTTGACGGCTTCAGGCAGGCTGTCGTGCAGTTTCGGATCGGCGCTGGCTTTCAGCGCAGCCTTGAAGGGGACATCGCCTTCGGCGGCATAACCTGTGGCCAACGGGGCTAAGGTGGCGCAAGCCAACAGCAGGGACAGCGTAGTGCGTTTAACGGTAGTTTTCATGGTATTCCCCTGCAGATTAAGCCGATTTTACGTTGGCGAAGTTGATTGCCGGTTCCGGCAGGCCCAGGTTTTCACGCAGGGTTGAATAGCGGTATTCCTCGCGGAACAGGCCACGGCGGCGCAACTCCGGTATGACCAGTTCGACGAACAGCTCCAGCTGATTTGGCAGCACGGCGGGCATGATGTTAAAGCCGTCGGCGCCTTGCTGTTCCAGCCACAGTTGGAAGTCATCGGCGATCTCTTCGGCGGTGCCGACCACCACGCGGTGTCCGCGCGAGCCTGCCGCTACCGCAGCCAGTTCCCGCAGCGTCAGGTTTTCCCGCGCGGCCAGATCGGTCAGCAGTTTTACCCGGCTTTGGCCGCCTTCAGTTGCGCCAACGTCCGGCACCGGGCCATCCAGCGGGTAGTCGCGCAGATCGAAGCCGAAGCGGGCGGAAAGCTGCTCGATGCCGTTATCGATATCCACTAACTGATTCAATTGATACCAGGTCTCCTGTGCTTCAGCCTTGGTGCGGCCGATAATCGGCATCACGCCCGGCAGGATCAGCAGGTGGTCCGGGTTACGGCCGGCCTCGACCACGTACTTTTTCTGGCTGCGGTAAAACGCCTGGCCTTCCTCCAGCGTGGCGGCAGCGGTAAACACCACCTCGGCGGTTTCCGCCGCCAACTGCTGCCCGGCCGGTGAGGAGCCGGCTTCGATAATCACCGGGCGCCCCTGTGGGGAACGCGAAATATTCAGCGGCCCCTGCACCGAGAAGTGTTTACCCTTGTGGTTGGCCGCGTGAATTTTGTCGTCGATGGCGTAAATACCCTGTTGTTTGTCACGCACGATGGCGTCTTCTTCCCAGCCGTCCCACAGCTTGTAGCTGGCTTCGAGGAACTCGCGCGCCACTTCATAGCGCTCGGCGTGCGAAGGCAGATCGTCACGGCTGAAGTTGCGCGCCGCATCGCTGGAAAAGGACGTCACCACGTTCCAGGCGGCACGGCCGTGGCTGATATGGTCGATGGATGCCATGGCGCGCGCCAAATGGAAGGGTTGGTCGAAGGTGGTGGAGGCGGTGGCCGCCAGCCCGATGTGGCGAGTGTTGACCGCCAGCGCCGCCAGCAAGGTCAGCGGCTCCAGGCGTGACATCGTCGAGGGCAAACGGTGTACGCTGGTGGCCAGCGCGTCGCCGACGAAGAACATGTCAAAGGTGCCTTCTTCGGCTTTTTTGGCGATCCAGGTGAACCAGTCGATATCGGTCGGTGATCCGCTGGCGCCTTCTGCGCGCCAGCCGCCGACATGGTGCCCCAGGGCTTGAACAAACAGGCCGAGACGTAATTGACGCGATGGTGTTGAAGGTGAAGTACTCATAATTATTCCTCTATTTATTATTGATTTAATAGCTCGATTAGCCGTGCCGGCGCGCCTGGCTGCGTCAGTGCGCAGTCGCGAACCACGCGCTCGCCGTCCAGTTGCGGCAGCAGTTGCAGGATGCTGCGCAGCTTGGCTTCGACGTCCGTTGGACGGGCGGCGGTTTGTTTTCTGGTGACAATGTCACTGAATTGACGACCGTCGTGCAGCGTCAGCGTCACGCGGTGGAAACGCAGCTCCGGATCCCACTCATCTGGCGGGGCAGAAAGGTCGGCGTGCCGTTCCACCCGCGCCGCCAGTACGGCAATCATCGGGTCGACGGGGTTTTCACCGTAATGCATCAGCGGCACGGCACCGCTGTACAGCGCATCGGCGATCACATATTCCAGGCTGAAACGCGCTTCGACGCCGTTTACCGGGCGGCGAATATAGGGAGCGGTATCTGCCCCGGGCGGAAAACTGACCTGAATGTGGCTGATGGCGGCAGGCATGTCGGCGGCGGCGATGCCTTGTTCGAGCAAGCGTTCACGCAGGGTGAAGGCGGCTTCTGCCGCACTGTGGGTGCCGCCGCAGGTTGGGTAACGCTTAAACTCCAGGCCCGGTTGCAGGATGCGCCACGGCTCGCCCCAGTCAGCGGTCAACAGATCCGGCCGTTGCCGGCCGTCACCGTGGGAACTGAACAGGCTGTCAATCACGCCTTCCGGTTGGCCGGCAAAGCCCGCCTTCGCCAGCAGCACGGCATTGACTGCCGCGCGAGCCGCCAACCCGGCGTGCAGCGGTTTGGCGGCCGAACCAAACTGGCTGCGCAGCCCGGCGGCCTGGGTGGCGGCCAGACCGAGCGCAATTTGCGTCTGGTGCGGGGTTAATCCTAAATAGCGTGCGGCGGCTGCGCTGGCGGCGACCGCACCCAGGGTCGCGGTGCTGTGGAAACCCAACTGATAATGCTGGGTTCCGGCCGCCAGCCCCAATCGCCCGGCGGCTTCTACGCCGATCGCATAGGCGGTTAACAGCGCGGCGGCATCGTCGCGGTCACCGGTCAGCGCCAGCAAGGCAGAGAGCACCACCGTGGTCGGGTGGCCGCGTAGCGCAGGGTGGTAATCGTCGAAATCCAGCGAGTGGCTGACGTAGCCAAAATACAAGGCACGGTTCTCAGCGCCGATAGGCGGGAACACCGATTTCACCGCCGCCAGCCCGGAATCGTTCAGTGCGCCATGGACGATCGGCAATGCGCAGGCGAAGTAGTCCATCAGGCCGCGACGGGCGGCTGACAGCGCGAGGTCATCAGGCTGGGTATCCAGCACCAGACGGGTAAATTGAGCGGTTATGAGTGATGACAAGAATATAAACCCTGATTTTTTATGCGGTTATGAGCCGGCCTGCGATTCAGGTTTTATTGTGTGGTGATTTTTCTCGCCCCGAAAGAACGAACGGGACTTTCATATTTCAAAATGGAATAGCAAAGAAATAAGCCGACGCGGTGAGGCCCGCCGGCAGGCACTGTCGTTGCTGGCTTAGCTGATTTTGTGCAAAGCAAAGCCGGAATTGTTCTTAAGCTGCGTTGCGCCGTTAAGCCGGAAACAACCGTTCGCTCAGCAGATCGATAAACACCCGCAGTCTGGGAGCCAGGTGCTTGCTGGAGGGCCAGAGAATTTTAAAGCTGCCGGTATGGTGGCTGTGTTCGCCGAGAACCTGCTGCAACCGTTGCCCGGCCAGCGCCTGCTGCACGGCGAAGTCGGGCAGGCAGGCGATGCCCTGGCCCTGTTCCGCCAGATAAATCAACGTATCGACGGTATTGCACACCACGCTGGCACGCAGACCCTCGCCCAGGATTTTGTCCCAGTCCGCCACCGGCCAGCTTTCGACTTTTCCGGTGGTGGGGAATTTATACAGCAGGCAGGCGTGTTGGCGCAGATCGGTCGGCTGTTGCGGGATACCCGTCTGACGCAAATAGCCGGGGGCCGCCACCAGTTGCAGGTGGAAGGTGCCCAACTGGCGGCTCATCAGCCGGGAATCTTCGGTTTCTCCGACGCGGATCACTGCGTCAAAGCCTTCCTCAATCACCTCAACCCGGCGATCGGAAAAATCCACCTCCAGCTCAATCTGCGGATATTGGCGGATAAACTCCGCCAGCACCGGATTCAGCAGGCTGCCCACCAGGGGCAAACTGACGCGCAATTTACCGCGCGGCGCACTGCGGGTATCACTCAGTTCCTGCTCCGCCGCCGCCATTTCGCCGAGGATCCGCTGGCAGCGCTGCAAGAAAAGCGCGCCTTCCGCCGTCAGCGTCATGCTGCGGGTGCTGCGGTGAAACAGGCGCACGCCCAGGCGCGCCTCCAGCCGGGCGATGCTTTTGCCGATGGCCGAAGCGGAGATACCCAGCAAGCGGCCCGCTTCGACAAAACTGAGCGTTTCTGCTGCCTGAACAAAGACCGAAACGCCTGCCAGATTATCCATGTCCTCTCCCTATTGCGGACGCTAGTGTCCAGTATGAAGGGAAATCTAGCCTGTTTTTCCGCTAATCGCCACACTCTATTCTCGGTAGCTACAGAAATTGACTGTCTACTGGAGTGTGACCCATGAATGAATACAAGCTGGCTGCCCAGACTATTGATAAGGCCATTGATCGGGCGCTGGAGGACAAACGGCTGGTTGGGGCGGTGGTGTTGGTGGCGCAGGGCGGTGAAGGGGTTTATCGCCGTGCGGCGGGCATGGCGGACCGAGAGGCCGGCAAGCCAATGGCTGCCAACGCGCTGTTCCGACTGGCTTCGGTATCCAAACCTATCGTTTCCACGGCCGCACTGGTGTTAATGGCGCAAGGGCGTTTGGGGCTGGAGGACCCGGTGACGCGTTGGTTGCCGGCATTCCGACCGCGAACCGCCGACGGACGCGAACCGCCAATGACGGTGCGCCATCTGATGACCCACACCGCCGGGTTGAGCTACCGGTTTTTCCAGCCGGAACAGGGATTTTATGCTCAGGCGGGCGTCTCCGACGGTATGGATGATGACCGGCTCAGTCTGGAAGAGAACCTGCGGCGCATCGCTTCGGCCCCGCTGTTGGCGGCGCCGGGAACCGAGTGGCGCTATTCGATTGCTACCGACGTGCTGGGTGCCGTGATCGAGCAGGCCAGCGGCTTGCCGTTAGCGGAGGCGGTGGCGCAGTTGGTGACCGGGCCGCTGGCGATGCACGACACCGGCTTTACCGCCACGGATGCGCAGCGGTTGACGGCGGCTTACGCCAACCACAACCCCGAACCCCGGCCGTTGCAACAACCCGATCGTTTGCCTTTTATCGACGACACGGCCGGTTTTAATCTGTCCCCGGCGCGGGCGTTAGATGCTCACGCCTATGCCTCCGGCGGCGCAGGCATGGTGGGCTCCGCCGAGGATTTCTTGCGGCTGTTGGAAACCTTGCGCCAGGGCGGCGCGCCGCTGCTGCCAACGGAGTGGGTAACGGCGATGACCAGCAACCAGATAGGCGATCTGCCGATGCCATTCTGGCCGGGGCGCGGCTTTGGTCTGGGGATCACCCTGCTGAAAGATCCGCAGGCGGCGCAGACGCCGGAATCGATCGGCACCTGGCGCATGGGCGGCACCTACGGCCATTCCTGGTTTGTCGATCCCGCGCGCCAACTTAGCGTGGTGGCCTTTACCAATACGGCGCTCGAGGGCATGGCGGGGGCGTTTGTCGGCGAGCTGTGCCAGGCGGTATATGACGGGTTGGGAGAACCATAATGAAGATCCTGCCGCCGATTTTTTTCATCGCGCTGGGGCTGTTCGGCGTTTACTGCATCGAGTTTGGCGTGGTGGGCATTTTGCCGCTGATCATTGCGCGCTACGGGGTTTCAACCTCGCAGGCCGGGTGGCTGGTCGGTCTGTTTGCCGTGACTATCGCCTTGCTGGGGCCGTTGCTGGTGCTGTTGGCTTCACGCTTCAACCGCAAACGAATGCTGTTGATTTCGCTGGTCGTGTTCTCGTTGGTCAGCGTGCTGTCGGCCTATGCGGCCAGTTTCAGCACCCTGATGATCCTGCGCATTCTGCCGGCGTTGTTCCACCCGATTTATTTTTCGCTGGCGATGGTGGCGGCGGCGTCGTTGTACCCGAAACAGCAGGCAACCCGGGCGACCGCTTACGCGTTTGTCGGCACCAGCATGGGCATGGTGCTGGGGATCCCGCTGACCCACTGGATCGCCGGTCAGTTCAGCTATGAAGCCTCTTTTCTGTTCTGTGCGTTGGTTAACCTGCTGGCGGGCGTCGGCTTATTTTTCCGCCTGCCCGACGCCGCCACGCAAAAACTTAGCTACGGCAAGCAGCTGGCGATACTGCGCAGCGGCGCGCTGTGGCTGAATATCGCCGCCTGCGTGCTGATTTTCGCCGCCATGTTCTCCGTGTATGCCTACGCTACCGAATACCTGAGCCGACAAACCGCCATTCGCGAGCCGATGGTGGGCATCCTGCTGGTGATTTTTGGCGCAGGCGGGGTCGCCGGTAACCTGTTGGCCGGTAAGTTGCTGAACCGGAACCGGGTAGCGACCACTTTACTGCACCCGATAGTGCTGGCAGCCGCCTATCTGCTGCTGTATCGCTACGGCAGCGCGCAGACGGGGCCGATGATCGTGCTCTGCCTGTTCTGGGGGGCGGCGCACACCAGCGGCCTGATCGTGACCCAGATCTGGCTGACATCCGAAGCGCCACAGGCCCCTGAGTTTGCTACCGGGCTGTATATCGCCTTTATCAATTTGGGCGTGGCGATCGGTTCGGTGGTCAGCGGGGGGTTTATCGATGCGCTGGGCCTGCAGGGCAGTATTCTCTGCGGTGGGCTGTTCGCTGCGCTGGCGGCAGTGACGATTGCGGTTAAGGTCGGGCTTTACCCGCCGCGGGAAGCGACCGTGGTGAGTGAAGGTATGGTTTGATCATGGTTATTGCGCCGTGAGTCGGGAGACTGGGTAAATCACTAATCGCCACTGTCAAAAAATACGGTGGCGATTAATTTTTCGAGATTAGAGGGTAAGTTATAAACCGTTATAACCATCCCAGTAAGCGCCCGTAGCTTCTTTCATAAATGCAGTATAAATCTTTTGATTAGAATCAATTTTGTAGGTTTTATTCAAGACGATGTTATTAAGCTCCAGTTTGCTTTTAAATTGTTCGCTGGATAAGTAATCGGCTTTTGTTTTAGCCTCTGCCAGGGATAAATGGGCGTTGCGGTCGCATTTTCCCTGCTGGTAGAACTGATCAAACGTCGGTGTGCTGGCCTTGATACTGTCATGAACCAACGTCCTGATTTGCGAATCGTTTTCGTTTGAGATTTGGTAAATATAGTGAGAGGCGTGTTTTTCGGCGGGGCTTTTTGCTGCGCATGCGGCCAGCATGAGGCAACCCAATGCCAACGCACTGGCATTCACTCTTTTATTGCATTCCATTACCTTTCCTTTTGATAATTTCAAATAGAGCGAGAATACAAAATAATGCTAACAGAACCCTTTTATTTTCGTCAATAAATAAAGGTCTGCAGTTAATTGCAACGTCGCTCTATTTATTTGAGTTATTATTCTGTTGCTAGTCTGTTTTATAGTTCGCTAATTATATCCGGGAAGGAATTGTTTCCGGGAAATATAACGCGTATGCCCAGCCCTGGTTATCACACCCCATGGATGGCGTCTGATGCACTAATAAACTGCATTCGCTGCGTCTTCCGCCTTGTCAGGTGATGGCATAGGCTGCTGACAGGTTCTTTCAGGAGTCAGCAACATGAAGTTTACAGTTAAATCCGGCGGCGCAGACCCAAGGTGGATCCTCATCAGCCTTTCCCTTTCGATGCTGCTCTCGTCGCTGGGCACCAGCATCGCCAACGTCGGTTTGCCCACGCTGGTACAGGCGTTCAACACCTCATTCCAGGCCGTACAGTGGGTGGTGATCGCCTATCTGCTGGCCATCACCACCTCAGTTATCGCTTTGGGTCGTCTGGGCGACAGGATCGGCAGGCGGCGGTTGCTGCTGGTGGGGGTCGCGCTGTTTACCTTTGCGTCTGCGCTGTGCGCTCTTGCGCCGAACATCGGGTTACTGTTCGCAGCAAGGATCGCTCAGGGGCTGGGGGCGGCAGTCATGATGGCGATGACCATGGCGTTGGTGGGCGAGACCCTGGGTAAAGACAACACCGGCCGGGCGATGGGGCTGCTCGGCACTATGTCCGCTATCGGGACTGCGCTCGGGCCTTCGCTGGGGGGCGCGCTGATTTTTAGTTTTGGTTGGCGGGCGATGTTCCTGATCAATCTGCCGGTGGGCCTGCTGGCGTTTATTCTTGCTTACCGTTACCTGCCGACCCCGGTTCATGAACCGCAAAAGGAACGGGCCAGGTTTGATTACCCCGGTACCTTGTTGCTTGGACTGACGCTGGCCAGTTATGCGCTCTCCATGACGCTGGGGCGCGGCGATTTCGGTTGGCTTAATCTGGTTCTGCTGCTGTGTGCCGCATTGGGGATCGGGTTGTTTGTTTGGGTGGAGAACAGCACGGTATCGCCTTTGATTCACCTGGCTATGTTCCGTCAGCCGGGGCTGAGTGCCGGGCTAATGATGAGTCTGCTGGTGATGGTGGTGATGATGACCACGCTGGTGGTGGGGCCGTTTTACCTGACGCACGGTCTGGGGCTGGCGGTGGAGCAGGCGGGATTAGCGATGTCGGCAGGGCCGATTACCGCTGCGGTGGTCGGTGTGCCGGCCGGCCGGTTAGTGGACAAACTGGGTGCGCAAAAGATGACGGCCGTGGGTTTGGTTATCCTGGCCACCGGCGCCGGTGTCATGTCGATGATGTCGATAAGGCAAGGAGTCTTGGGGTACGTGCCGCCGCTTTGCGTGATCACCCTTGGTTATGCGTTGTTTCAGGTCGCCAATAATACCGCGCTGCTTAAAGACGCTACCCCCGAGCGACGCGGGCTGATTTCCGGCATGATAAACCTGTCGCGCAACCTTGGGTTGATCACCGGTGCCTCTGCCATGGGCGCACTGTTTATGTTTGCCTCGAACACGGCAGATATCAACACCGCCGAGGCTGTCGCCGTGACCGCCGGTATGCATTTCACCTACGGAGCGGCGGCGTTGCTGGCACTGGCCGCGTTGGGTATTGCCCTCGGCGGCCGGGCGCTTAGGGTTCGCTATTCGGCGCGCTGACGGCGTAACGTTCCTGCACAAATCCATTGTCGGAATGCGTCGCGGCGATCAGGCGCAGCTGTTGTTCTGCACCCACGGCACCAAACAGCGGTATGCCGGAGCCCAATAACAGCGGAACGCGCGTAATGGTCAGTTCGTTAATCAACCCGGCCTGCAGGAAACGCTGCACGCAATTGCCGCCATCGATATACAAATGTCGGTATCCTTCATTCGCCAACCGGGCGACGATGGCCTCAGGTGCGCCAGCCTCCCGCCTTACGTTGTTTTGCAGGTGGGGCGGGATGTCGAGCGCGCGTGACGACAAAACGATCACCGGCAAGGCGCCATAAGGCCATTCGGGGAAAGCGCTCACCTTTTCATAGGTATTGCGGCCCATCACCAACGCGTCGACGTCGGCAATAAATTCCTCGAAGCTCAGCCCGTTGAGCAGCGATACGGCGTATTCAGGCCGCAATAGCCAATCGATATCGCCGTCGGCTCTGGCGATAAAACCATCCACGCTGGTGGCGATGTATACCGAGCATTTTATCAAAGCAAGTCCCCGCGATAGGCCAGATGAATCTTGTTGCCGTCCGGGTCACGCAGGTAAGCGCCAAAGTAACCTTTGCCGTAATTCGCGCGCTCACCGGGTTCACCCTCGGCGCTGCCGCCGGCCGTCAGGCCTGCGGCATAGGCTGCCAGCACTTGATTCTCATTGTCGGCGGTGAATGCCACCATGCTGCCATTGCCGGCGCTGGCGGGTTGACCGTTATACGGCTCGTAAGCGTAAAATCGCGGCAAGGTCAGCCCCGGTTTGATCCAACAACGCGCGGCGGGGCCGCCATCGGGCGTTACCGGCCGTTGTGTTAATCCCAGCGGCAGCAAAATGGCATCGTAAAATTCTGCGGCCTTGTCCAGATTGCTGACGCCTACGGTGATATGGCTAAACATCTCTTCTTCTCCTTGCTCTGGGGTCCATTGTCTGTTCATTCATACTATCCCAAATCGACAAAAAGCCGACATTGCGCCGGCTAATGCTTACCCCAGATACTCGATAATAGACAGACCGCCGTTGTAATCCGTGCTGTAGATAATGCCCTGGGCGTCGACAAACACGTCGCAGGATTGGATCACCTGCGGGCGGCCCGGGCGTTTATCCATCATGGTCTGCGGCGCAGCGGGCACCAGCGCGCCGGTTTCTTTCGGCTGATAAGGGTTGCTGATGTCGTAGGCGCGGACGCCGGCATTTTGATAGGTGGCAAAAATCAGCGTCGAGCTGACAAAGCTGCCGGGGCGGTTCTCATGCAGATTATGCGGCCCGAAGTGCGCGCCCTTGCCGACGTAATCCCGTTCATCTGGCTGCGGAAAGGTGGCGATGCTTATCGGGTTGGCCGGTTCGCGGATATCAAACAGCCAGATCAGCTTTTCGCCGTCCTCCTGGTTGTCGAGCACCGCCTCATCCAGCACCACCAGCAGATCCCGTTCCGGCAGCGGCAACGCGGTGTGGGTGCCGCCGCCAAAGGGCGGGCTCCAGTTGCGGTGGGCGATAAGCTGCGGTTGGTTGCGATCGCGGATATCCAACAGCGTCAGCCCGCCGTCGCGCCAACTGGCGTAAGCGGTGTCACCGCTGATAATGGCATGGTGCAGGGCGTAGCGTTTGCCCTCCGGCCAGGTTGGCGTTTCGCCTCCGGCGCTGTGCATGCCCGGCAACCACCAACGCCCGGCGATTTGCGGGTTGCGCGGATCCGCCAGATCGACAGTCAGGAAAATATAGTCGCTGTAGCCGTCAATCAGGGCCGAAACGTACGCCCATCGGCCACCGACATACCAGATGCGGTGCACGCCGATGCCCTCCAGCGTCAGAAAACCGATTTCCTGCGGTCGCTCCGGCGTGGAGATATCGAAAATACGTACCCCGGCGCTCCAGCCGCGGGCGTCGTTGCCTGACACCGTCTGGCTGATGGCGCGAGTGTAATACACCTTTTCGTCGGCAAAACGGGCGTCGGCAAACAGGTCACGGGCGTTGATCACCAGCAGCAAATCGTCATGCGCCTGCAAATGCACGTTCCAGGTGCCGGGCGGTGCAGGGACAAAGCCGACGGCTCGCGGGTTTTTCGCATCGCGCACGTCGACGATGGAAAACCCCTGCGACACCATATGGCCGATGTAGGCGTAGCCCCGGTGAACCATCACCTGCACGCCATCGGGCCGTCCGCCCTGGTTGCTGTGGCCAATCAGCCGCATGTTGCGGCTGTACTCGGGGTGGGGAAGCGGTTGCGATGCCATTAACCTTCCTTATTTTTTAGCCTGTTGCGCTTCAAGCGTGGCGAACCATGGCGCAACGAAATCGTCCGATTTACCCCAACCCGGAATGACCTTGGCCAGCGAGGCGACATTGGTGGCTTCAGGGTGGTTCAGCAGCAGCGCTTGCGGAATGGCGGCGGCCTTAAACTCATAGGTTGCCGGGGTTTTCTCGCCGGCGATTTTGTTGGCCACCAGGCGCAGGTTAACGGCGCCAATCAGCTTGGGATCGACCGCCACGCTGAGCTTCCAGGCGCTGCCCTTGGCACGCATCAACGCGAGATCCTGGTTCGAGATATCAATGCTATAGAGTTTGATTTCGGTGCGGCCATTCTCCTGCAAGGCTTTGTACGCGCCCTGGCTAAAGGCGTCCCAGGTTCCCCAGATGGCGTCGATTTTGCCTTTGGGATACTTGGCCAGAATCGCGCCGATCTTGTTGGCCGTGTCGCCCTGAACGTCGGAAGACACCGCGCCGATAGACTCAAGCTCTTTGATGCCGGGTTGGTCGCGCAGCAGTTTCTGGTACTGCGCCTGGCGCCGCTCCATCGGCGGGAAACCCGCAACCCAAAGTTTGACGATGTTGGCTTTGCCGTCGAAGTCTTTCACCAGTTGACCGAAGGAGAGATCGGTTAATGAAGCGTCGTCCTGCTGGCTGACGGTGACGCCCGGGATGTCGCCCTGTACCGCGGTATCAAAGGCCGCCACCGCGATGCCGCTGTCGGCAATGCGCTTGAGCAGGGCGGTTGAGTATGGATCGCGTCCCTGCGACAGAATAATGCCGTCGTATTTCTGGCTGATCGCCTGATTGACGAAGTCCTGGAATTTGGCATCGTCACCGTTGGTCAGGAAGGTGTTGACCTGAAACCCCAGCTTGCGGCCTTCCTGCACCGCTCCGGTGACGAACTGCGTGGTATTGTCGTCCGAGCCCAGATTGCGGATCACCGCAATGCGGATCGGCCCCTGATGGTTGGCGATCGCCGCTGGAACCGGTGCGGCAGTGGGGGCGGAGACAGCGGGAAACACGGCGAACAGGCTTAACGCCAGTAATGAGGTGTTGAACAGTTTCATTAAGTTTTACCCTGCGTGGTTAAGCATCATTAAAAAACGGAAGGACAATTCATCGTCACCATTGGAATGGTTTTTTTTACCGGCATGAATTGAGGCAGCCAGTTTCCACGGCGGCCGGACGGATGACAATGAATGAAAAATCATAAGCTAATGCAAAACAGTATTAGTCATCGGTCTTCCCACCCCTATGATGGCAACAGCAAACAAAATAAGGACTTGAACATGAGTGATACCCACATTCGCGTGGTCGCCGGCCCCGCCAACTATTTTGCTTTCCCCGGTGCGATTGACCGGTTGGCGCAGTTTTATTCGCCGCAGCAACTGGATAACGCGCTGTGGATTTATGGCGAGCGTGCGCTGGCGGCAGCCAAACCCTGGCTACCTGCGGTGTTTGATGCGCCCGAAGCCCGCAAGGTGTTGTTCAACAGCCATTGCAGCGAAAGCACGGTGCAAAGCATCGTGCAACAGGCGGGGGCGGATCGGCAGGTGGTGATTGGCCTTGGCGGCGGCGCAGTGCTCGATACCGCCAAAGTGGTGGCGCGCCGGCTGGGTCTTCCGGTGGTGGCGATCCCGACCATTGCCGCAACCTGCGCCGCCTGGACGCCGCTTTCGGTCTGGTATAACGATCAGGGGCAGGCGCTGCGTTACGAAATTTTCAACGATGCAAACCATCTGGTCCTGGTGGAACCGGAAATTATCCTGCGTGCGCCGAAAGCGTATTTACTGGCGGGCATTGGCGATACGCTGGCGAAATGGTACGAAGCGGCGGTGCTCAGCCCGCAACCGGAACGCTTGCCGTTAACCGTGCAACTGGGCCTCAATACCGCGCTGACCCTGCGCGACGTGCTGCTCACCGAAAGCGAAGCGGCATTGCAGGCGCTGGCGCACGGGCAATTGAGCCAACCTTTCCTCAACGTGCTGGAGGCGATTATCGCCGGCGGCGGCCTGGTGGGCGGGTTGGGGGATCGTTACACCCGCATTGCGGCGGCGCATGCGGTGCATAACGGGCTGACCGCTTTGCCGCAGACCGATGCTTTCCTGCATGGCACCAAGGTAGCCTATGGCATTTTGGTGCAAAGTGCCTTGCTGGAGCAGTGGGAAACCGTGACGCAGTTAATCGCGCTTTACCGGCGGTTGGATCTGCCGGTAAGCCTGGCCGCATTGGCGGTGGATATTCACGATGACGAGCAGGTTCAGCGCCTGATTGCTCGTACGTTGCAACAGGGCGAGTCGATTCATTTGCTGCCGGTAGCGCTCAGCGAGACCACATTGCGTTCTGCGCTGAGCTATGTGGAAGCGCAATCCGCCTAAAGAGTGCTACAGGTGAGGAGCATGCAGAAGCACCGACACGCCGTGAATCCGTCCATGGAGGCTCGTATCGCGCGTCCATGCGCTCAACGGTCGGCTAACCTGCATGCCTCCACCTGTCTCAGGCTCGGGGGTGTGGCGGTACTGAACTAAACCGGGGGAAAGGGCTCTCCCCCGGTTCGATTAGCTTTTAGAGGCGTTATTGCGCAACCAGGCTACCGTATCGCCGATCGTTTGTTCTACCGGCCGGAATGTCAGGCCCAGTTCCCGTTCGCTTTTGGCATGATCGAAATGGGAGCGGTTGGCCTCTTTGACCATCAAACGCACCGTCGCCAAACTGAGCAAGACCGGCTTGCCGCTGAGGCGAGCGTAAGCTTCCTGCAGCGCGGCGATGATATAGAGCAGCGGTAATGGCAAGGTGCGCTTTGGCGTTTGAACCCCGGCTATTTTGCCCAGCAGCGGCACCAGTTGCTGCATGGTCATATGTCGTCCCGCAGCCAGATAGCGTTCTGCGCGTTTGCCGCGTTCGGCCGCCAGGATCATCGCTAACGCCACATCTCGCGCGTCAACCACTGAAAAACTGCCCGGCACCAGGCCTGGCAATTTGCCGTTCATCACGTCATTGGCCAACTGGCCGGAAGAAGTGGGGCCAAGATCGGCGGGACCCCACATCCAGCCCGGCAGGACCAGGCTGCCGTTCATATCGGGGTGGCTTTGCAGAAACGCCAGTACCACCTCGTCAGCCAGAATTTTACTGCGGTAATAATCATCGGCATCCTCCGAACGACGCAGACAGGTTTCGTCTATCGGCATGCCCGGTTCACCGTTGAGCACCGCAATGGAGGAGGTATGAACAAAACGGCGTATGCCTGCGTGGTATGCCTGCTCCAGCAGACGTTCCGTACCGTCGACGTTGATCGCTTTCAGTTCGGGCCAGTGGCTGCCGCCCTTGTAGTTGTCACGAAAATACGCGGCGGTATGAAACAGTACGTCACAGCCTTGCAGATGCGCGGCAAAGGCGGCCACATCGGTCATATCACCGGCAATCAGCTCGACGCCTTTGACGGAACCGAACTGCCGGCGGCCTTTCTCCAGCGAGCGTACCAGTGCTTTGACGTGGCAGCCTTTTGCAATCAACTCTCTGACCAGGTTATTGCCGAGCAGCCCGGTGGCACCGGTGACAAAAACCGTTTTCATGTTCATCATCATTAAAATCTTAAGTGAGTTTCAAAGTTCATATGATATCTTAATTTAGTGGGGGGCATTTAAAATATCAAGTGATATCTTAAATGCGTATCCATTACTCCAAAGCAGCCTAAAGTCGAAGAAGATGAAGACAGAAAAAAAGCGGTTAACCCGCGAAGAAAGCCAGCAGCAAACCCGCGAGCAGTTGCTTGAAACCGCGCGCCAACTGTTTGTCGCCGGCGGTTACGGCGGTACCTCAATCCGGGATATCGCCAGCCAGGCCGGGTATTCCCAGGGGGCGTTTTATTCCAACTTTGCTTCTAAGGAGGCCTTGCTGCTGCAACTGTTACAACGCCATATGGAAGCGGAGGCCACGCAACTCACTGCGCTGGCGCAGAGTGATATCGATACGCCGGAGCGAGTGTTGACGGCGCTGGAGGCTTGGGCGGCGACCCTGAATCTGGAGGCGGACTGGTGCATGCTGTCGGTTGAGCTGCAGTTGCACGCGAAACGCAGCCCGGCCTTTGCCGTGGAGTACAAAAATATCTGGGACGTACATCAGGCAAAAATTGGTACGGTGATTGGATCACTGTTTCAACGGGTAGGCAAAGCGCCGCCGGCGGATCAAAACGAACTGGCGGCAGCCTTGATGGCGATGGCGCACGGGCTGGCTTTGCAGCGGACCGGCACCGGCACCGATCCCTCCGGCAAGTTGATCATGTTGTTTCTGCGCAGCCTGCTGTTTGCACCATCGGCAACCTGAAATGTCTACCGCAGGTGCGCCGTTCACGGAACATAAATGATTTCAAAACTCGAGGTTTTGTCGTAATAGGGCGTCATGCCGCCGTCGACGTAATAGACTTGTAAATCATAATGATAAACCAGCTTTTTATCCGGATTAAGGATCAGTTCCAATACCGAGATCTTCACGTTGACCGAATGAGCGGGATGGTCTTTATCCAACTCGACGGTTTGATTGTCGATATTCACCAGAATACGCTTGATCGGGCGCGGGCCTGAGGGATCGTAAGCACCGCTGTCGCTCCTGAATTCAACGGTTTTATTGATGTCTACCGGGGCGGTCTGTTTGATGAATTCCCGAACTTTGCTTTGGTATTTGGCGTCCAGCGCGAGCAGCACCGGGAGATTGTCCGGGTTAAAGCCGACGAATTGCACCGCCAGATAACCCTTGAGCAACAGGTTTTGCGGTGAGCGGTCAAATAACGCATCCCAGATCAGCGCAAACTGTTGGGCGGGCAGCGTGAAGGAATCCACGATGCCGCTTTGCAGGTTGATCAGCGCATTTTTCTCCTCGGTTTTTCCATCGGGTAACCCCAACTGCAGCTTCAGCGAGTCGGCGTTGGCGAACGGTGCCAGCTTGCCGTCCGGTTGTGTTTGCGTGAACTGCCCGGCGGCGTCGGCGATGCGCGCCTGGTTTACCTTGGGCGAGAGAAAATAATCGAAGGTCACTTTGACATCGTCCAGCGACGTCGCGTGTTCTGCGGCGGCGAAGGAAATCGACAGCATAGGTTTGTCGTCGTCGTCGGCATTGGTCGCCAGCAGGAAGGTATCCGGCAGATAGTAAAGGTAATTTTTGCGGACATAGTCCTGATAATAGTTGTACCACACGTCCTTATAAGGCATTGGGGTGAGAATCAACTGCAGACGCGGCGGTGGCGGCACAATACCCTGGTAAATATAAGGGTAATAGTTTTCGGCAAAATAGAAGATTTTAGGTGAGGTAATGGTATTGAGAATGCCGTGATCGGTGACGATGGCCACCACCAGCGTGGTTTGCGCGTCGTAATCCGACAGGGCGCGCAGCAGGGCGTCGCGCTGTTCCAACCGATCCAGATCCAACTGCGCGTGGTAGCGGTTTTCCGTGGCGGTCAGCAACACTTTATTGAATATCATTTCGTCAACGTTGCCGAAGGTACTGAAGGTCAGCACCACATAGGGGACTTGCGGTACCTGCCTGCTCAGTGCGAAATCCAGCTTCATGCTCCAACTGGTTCCGTCTGTAGTGGTGGCAATCTGGTAACGGGTTTCCCCCGAAACGATCTCGGTGCAGACCTCTGCGGCCAGATCCTCTGCCAATGCGGCGGGCGCGGCGCGATAGCGCAACCGTTTTGCCTCGGCGTCTGGAAACTGTTCGCGTGCGTTGTCCAGAATGATTTTGTTCAGTGTGACCAGATCATTGAGAAAGGTATTCATAGCTATCCTCAGTGCGATGGGGGTGGGCCAGAGATCTGAATGGGTTCAGGCAGGCCGAGGTCCAGAGGAAGCGCCCGTCATGCCGACGGTAAAGCGGGCTTTCCAACCGGTCGGCGGGCCGTTGCCAGCGGGCCAAAGCGTCAATGACGGGCGTGAGTTGCGGGATCCCGCGCTGTCTGGCGTATTCCAGGGCGGTACGCCATTCGTGGGGATGAGCGTAATAGGGCGTCAGGGTGCTAAGCCTGTCGTAGTGGTTGCCGCACCACTGCACGGCCCGGTTCAGCATTTGAAGAATGCGCAGGTAGGCCGGCGCGACAACGCCGGTTTCAGCCTTTAGCGTATTGAGTAAAATCAGTGCGTTGGTATTTACGCAGCAATCCAGTTGACGGATGTCATTGTCGTCCTTCATCCAGGTATGAAAGCTTTGGCATTCCGCCCACTGATGTTGCACCGCCGACTGACGGGGATCGACCCGGCGGACCTGATAAGCGTTCATGTGCGCAACGGTCTGCCTGAGCTGCGCCAGCGAAATGCGGCCAAACTTGTAAAGCAGTTCGGTAATGATGGCGGTGTCGTCAATGTCTGCGCAGAGGCTTTGGTTCGCCATCCATGCAGGATGGGCTGCGGTCGGCCAAAAGCTGAAATGGAACGGCCGGGTTTCGCAGGCGAGCAAGAAATCGAGTGCCTTCTCGATATAAGGCGCGGTCTGCCGGGTGTACTCCAGAGTACGTAAGACCTGGGCGGTGACAAAGGCATTTTCATCCCGATGCCAACGGCCATCCGGTGTTCTGACATGGGAAATAAAGGCACCGCTGGCGCACTGCTGCTCAAGCAACGCCGTCAGGTTGGGACGGGCGTCACTTACCGCTGGGGGGGCCGCTCTCAGTGGCAACACCTCGAATTGCGTGTTTTGCGGGCTGAAAGTACAGCTGATGCCGTGACGGCCCTGCATATCAACCGAAAAACCGACCACGTTGAACTGCAGCGGGACCTGCGCGGTCATGGCCCGTTGCAGCAAGGGCAGGGTGCGGCCGCTTTGTGCCGACAGGGCTTGCACTGCGGGAAATACCCGCTGGTTATCGCCAAAGAAACCGGGCGCGATGGTGAACAACGTAAAACTCTCCAGTGCGCCGTTTTGGTCATAGGCCAGGCTAAAACCGTAGGTGGTGGGTGGAAAACCCTCGCCACTCAACGTGTGTCGCAGTGCGCTATCCAGCAGTGGCGTTAGTGCCGCAAGCCATCCCTCGCAGCCAAAAAAGGCCATGACCGCCGCAATATCTGCGTGCGTGATCAGTGCGCTGTGCCATTGAAAGTAATATTCGCGCGGTGAGGCAGGCAGTTCCGGGTAATAGCCAACCATCAGTAACGACAAACCTGCCTGTTGGCAACCGGCAACCGGGTAATCCGCCGTGCCGCCAGGCCATGTGGACGCGTCAGGCACTTCGGAATACACTTTGAACTTGACTGCATCCGGCGCATATTTTCGCCCCAGCCAGGAGCCAAATCGCAGCGGCTGCACACTTTCGCGCTGCATGCGATTGACTGCGTCAAAACTGACCTCAGCATTAACGTGCGGAGGAGCGGCGGTGATTCGTTGGCAATGCCGGTAAAAAGCCGCGATCCCGCGATCCTCCGCGTAACGCGGCAAAAAAGGATCCAGCGTGCAGGATAACGCCTGCGGTTTAGACGAGGAGACGGTGAACTCAAGCGGGCAACCGTTATAGGCCAGCAGGCTGGTGTTAAAGGCGGCGGCCAGGCAACCGGAGGCCAGGCGTGCCTGGCTGAAACGGGTGATCTCGGGGACCAGCGTGGTCCGCAAATAAGGCGCTTCCTGGCACAGGGCGTTTACCAGGGCGTTCCATGCCGCTGGCAATACTGCGTTACGTTCGGCCATCGTCAGTCACCTAGGCCACGGCTGGAATAACGATGGCGGGCGGGTTCTCGGTGCCGTCTCGAACGACGCTGTCGCCACCGACCAGGAAGTACGTGATTTTATAGCCAACCTTCCAGGGTTTTTCCGTCAGGCAGCGATATTTGAAGGTCTGTTCATCACTTTTATCTTCGGTAAACAGGTACTTCTTGGTTTTACGGCTTTGCTTGTCATCCAGATAATTCAGCTCGACAATTACCTGATTGTAATTCTCCCAAGAGAATTTCCTGTCGAGGAAGATGGTTATTTCGTTGAAGGTCAGCACCGAGCCGGGATCCAGGTTCAGCAGGGTTGAGGCCGATACCGTCTGCGGCTGATAGCTGCTGCTGCCTTCCCAACCGGAGGTGGCGGCAGACTTGAAGGCATACTCGCTGTGGATCACAAAGAGTTCATTGCTGTCGCTGCTGCGCGAGATGGTTTTGCTCCATTTACCGTCATCGGTGATAAATGGCTCGGCCGTATAAACCTGTTTGTTGTAGTCGATTTTGAAGGTGGCGGCTTTAATGCCGTATTCGGCAAAGCCGTCCGGTCCCAATACGGTAAAATCGATTTTCTGGAAGAAGGGATCGTTAACGTTCACTTCAATAAAGTAAGGCGGTTCTTTTTTGGCGCGCAGGATGTCGCTGCCGATAAAGTTTTGCGGCACGGCGGATTGACTGAGCGCTTTCGACGAGGTGTAGTTGAAATTCAGGCTCTTGGTTTCTTCGATTCTCACCAGTTTTATTTCCAGCGAGGCGCTCGGGAACAAACCGCCTTTACCGCCTTCTTCGCCTTCTTTACCGCTGGAAATCAGCGAGTCCAAAATCGAGTCGCTGGCCGATTTTGCCTGGGTATTGCTGTCGTCATTGGGCTTGAGCGACGCGGTGAAGAAGCTTTTCAGGATCTCCTCTTTAACGAATTGCAACGCCCATTCCTTTTCCTTCGCCTCCTCTTCGCTCGGCATGCTCTCGGTGACTTTGATCACCAGCTTCTGATCCTGCTGCAGTTTTTTAATCACGCTGTCAAAACCCAACCAAAAACTGGCGGGGGTTTCCACCGGGATGGGGATATTGGCGCCAAACTTAAGATCGAACTCTTTGTAAAGGCTTTCAAACCTGGCCTCGACCTCGACCTTTAACGCCGGGGTGATGCCGGTAAAACTGAGGTTATAGGCCACGGCGGCTGGCGCTTGCGCCTGATTGAAGGCGGCTTCCAGAATGACGGCCTGTTCCGGCGTCAGTTTGGCGCTGAAGATGGCGCTGTTATTGCCAAACAGGCTGGGGCACTGCGCGCTGATCAACTCGCCGTTAGCGCTGCCGACATCAAGCACAAAAAAGTTGACCGTGCCTTTGTCATACGGCACCTGGGCCTTACGGGCGGTTTTGGGATCAACATTCAGTTTACGCAGGTATTCGTTGAAGGTGCGGTCCAGCTGGGCTTCATCGATCGCGGTATTCACCTCGAAGTTGATGTAACCCCCTTGCTGACCGCTGCCGTCGCCGGTGTATTTAATCAATGAAAAAATCGGCTTTCCGTCTTTCTCTGCAATATGGATATCACCGGGCAAATACCAGAACTGTTTGTCATCGGAGTCATCGGCAAAGAAGGTGATGTTGTTGATGGTGGCGGTTCTTGCTCTGAGTAATAACATGGTGTTTCCTTAATTAATTGAGGTTGGCAATATCAATAGTGTCTTGATCGGTGGCGGTTTGGACGTACTCGGGCTTATCCCCGCCCTGGCCCGGTAGGTAACTGAACCAGATCTCAAGGTTGACAATGAGCCGTTCGGGATCGACCTGGTCGGCGCTAAAGCGCTGTGAGGCGGCATCGATTTCGGTAAACTGAAAAATTTGCTGCAGAGGCGGGGTTTCATCGCCGGGCAAATAGGCATAGCTTGCAGACACCAGAACCGACTCCACCTGTTGCCAGTCCATACTGGCAGACAGCGTTAATACTCGCTGGTGATACAAACTGGAGAACAGGTATACGTCCTGACTGGTCGGTTCGTTCAGCTCCGCAGAAATATGGGGCGAATTGACGGCGCTACTGTACTCTTTGGTGACGTCAAATAAGTACTGGTCGGGGTTGGGCAGCATCACCGGGTAGCTGTCCTGCTGCGCCGTCTGGCTAATCTGAAAGCTTTTCGACAGGCTGGCTGCCGGCATTCCAATGTGCCGGCAGCGCAGGGTGACCAACACCGACTGGTACCAGCGCCAGTCAAACAGGCTGGCGGTTTTGATGACAAAATCATAGCGGCCGTAGAGCGACTCAATATCCAGATAGACATCGTTCAATTCGGTTTGCAGCGCGCCGGAACTGACCGATCTTACGCCGCCCACCGCCTGGTTGAGGTAGACGGTGAAGTCATACTCGACGGGCCACAGCATTTTGCCGGTTTTCGGATCGGTGATACTGGGTGACCGGAAGATTTTCGGTTTGGTATCCCCCTGGCGGAAAGTGTATTGCTTGTTGTCCGGGCCATAGCGCAGACGCACCATCACCAGTTGAACGTTATCGTCCAGTTCGTCGGACAGCAGACTGACCCGGACCTCTCGGTGGGCAAAGAAATCATCCTGCAGATCGTGTTGGCTGATCACCCGATCGGCCTGATAGTCGGTACCGGCGACCAGTTCAGCAAACAGCGCCTGCGGATAAAGCGAGCGTTTGACTACCGTGGTTTCAGTCAGTTTTCCGCTTAAACGCCGTTGGTCAATATCCTCAACCGACAGCCGTTGCAGATAAAACCCGGCCTTTGGCTTGGATTGTTGCGGGACTTCGGCAAACACCGGGGTAAAAAATTCGCTGATCAGGATCTGTGTCAGTTCGGCCGCGGCCTGCTTGAAGTGGCCATCGGGATCCGTGTCCCTGACTTTGACAGTGACCACTTTTTCGCTGATTAACCGCGACGAGGTTTCTTCGATATCGACGGAAAAAATCAACAGGTTGAAACCGACCGATTCTTGCAGGAACTGATAAACCTGGTTCCAGCGGGCTTCCAACTCAAACGTGGCAGGGGGGAGCTGTTGCAGATAGTCAATTTTGTAGCTGATGGCGATCGGCGTGGAGGCCGGCGCGTTCATCAGGCTCGCCAACAGTGCAATATCGGCGTCCGGCGGCAATTTGGCCAGCAGATAGCAGTTCTGTTGCTCACTCAATGAGGTTTTGCTGGTTTGACCGGCGATAAAGCCGGGAATGTCCAGCGTGGCGCTACAGGCAATGGCTTGTAACGGCAATAACACCGCATCGCGCGGGATGTCCGGGCTGCCCGCTGCCGCCGCCTGTGCCGCCTCGAGGCTGCTGGTCAACTGGGTTTGCAGCGACAACATGGCATAGTAAACCGTGGCCGGTTGACTGCTGTTTCTAAATATCTGTAGTTGGACGGCGGGCTGGTTGCCGTCAATAACGCTAATGCCCGGCGCGGCCGCGCAATAATAATAAATCGGCCTGTCCGGGTCGGCTCGGATAAAACAGATGTTTTGCACTACGACCTGAGTGTTCATAGCGACCATTCCATTTTATAAAGGTGAATCAGGGCAAAGAAGCTTTGCCCTGGGGTGTGTCAGTGCATCAGTAAGTCACCACCACGATGGTGCTGGTTCCTGTCACATCCTTCTCGACGGTTTTTTCCAGATTGTCAGCCCCGTAATACACCGTAGAGACGTAATGGATCTTCACCTCATTCTCTTTATCCGCCTGCATCAGGTCGAAGGTCAGATACTGGGTGAGGGACTTGGAGTCAAACTCGGTCAGGGCCAGGGATTGGGATTGCGTAAAGTCCCATTTCGGGTAATACACCACCATTTCATAGGTGATCAGGGTGATCTCTTTCTGAGTCGGTTTGAAGATAATGGTGTACTTCTGCGATTTCGGCAGGGCATTGGCGACCAGGATCTGGTGGCCACGGATCAGCCCATAGCCCGGTAGCTGCGGGCTGGTCTCAACGCCGCTGGGGATATAGGTCAGGCTGTCACCATCCAGGGCATAGTAATCGGTGGAGAAATAAATCGGTTTATCCACCTCGACGCCAATCGGGTAAATAAAGGGTTGAGGCGGAGTCGATTCACTGACTACCTGGCTGTTGGTCTTGAGTTTGACGCCCTTATCCGGATCGGAATATTGCGTTTTGATCACCACCTGGCTGAAAACTTTCCAGCCCATAGGATCGAGCAGCGTAGCAATGTCGGCATAAACGATGCCGCAGTCGGCCACGTTGATGGAGATAATCAGATCCTGATCGCTCTGAAGTTCGCCAGAGTGGTAGGGCTTGGCCTGCATACCGGTGAAGTTGACGGTATAGGAATATTTAAATGCACGGCCCAGCTCGGGTTTGATAAACCATTTGCCGGTTTTTTTCGCTTCGCTGTCGCCAGGGGAAAACTGCAGAGTGCTCTGATTGTCTTTGTCGTAGATGGCGGTCACCACGATATTGGCCACGTTGTATTTCGCCAGGTCCTGAGTGACAAAAAACTCGGGCTGAATGTACTGATAGAAAGGATCGTTGAGATCGTACTCTTTAAAGTAATCTTTCAGATTGGCTTCGCCGACGATGGATTGGATAGACGGCAACTGGGTCTGGGGGGCGATGGAGAAAGAGACCACCGAGTTTTCCTCATAGACGCGGGTAAAACTTTTGGTTTCGCTGAGGCTGGATTTGAATTTATCAAAGCCGTCGGCGTCATTAAGCAACTCGAGGCTCATGTCCAACCCGGTTTGGCTACTTAAAATCTGCTCTACCTGTTTTTGCCCCCAGGCGGCCAGCCCCTCTTTCCATTTATTGTATTGTTCCTGCGTCATGCCCATTTCATCGTAAGAGAGCCCGGTCTGAACATCGACCTTGATCGCGCCTTTTTCGATATATTCGCGCTCAATTTTTTTCTCATCGGCCGACCAGGTGTGGTAGCTGATGCTTTGCGTTACCGACTTGGTGATCTCGCTATCGTAGCTGACGGTGACTTTGGCCGCCGGCAGGGAAGCATCCAGACTGAAATCGAAGCGAATGCCTACGCTGGAGTTCGTATCGGTACCTTTCAACACCTGTTCGAACAGGGTGGCGCCTTCGCCTGTGAGTGAAAGGCTGAAAACGGTATTGTTATCCCCCAGGCCTGATGGCGACACCGTGGTGGGGATTTGGCGATAGAATTTCTCGTTGCTGTCCAGAATCAATGAAGCCTGTGCCGAGGTGAGTCTCGGGACTTCCAGCTTGATTTTTGTTGGCGTCAATTCATGCACGAATTGGTCATTGCCTTGGTTGCTGTCATATAACGCGACAAATCTGGCAGCCTGATCGTCATTTAAACCGGTATTGCGCAACGCGGTATCCATGGCTGCTTTTTTGGTCGCATTTTCGGGATCGGCCACCGAGGCCTGCTCGGCTTGAACATACTTGACGATCAGGGTGGATTTCGCGATCAGCGGCTTTTTAAGCTCGCCGAGCAACTCGATGCTGATCTTGTCTTTCATCTCCGAATCAGGCTGCGGCAGCATGACGGTAAATTGCGCATAGCCGCCCTGGGTGTCTTCACTACGATACTTGTAGAACATGAAATAGGGGCTTTTGGTATCCCTGGCGACAAACACCGGGATCTCCGGCACCACATAGTAAATATTCTTATCAATGCTGTCGCCATAACAGGTAAAGGCATATTCCTTAATACCCAGATACTTATCCGTAGCGATCTTGACCGATTGCTGCAAAGCGGTGGTTAACATAGGGCGTTCCTCTTGTTTATGTCACTTGTTGTATTGCAGTTTGACGGGGCTGACGGTGGCCTGTTGTGGGCCAGAGTCGTAGGTTTTGGGGAACAGCGACGAGGTTTTTCCTTGCCAGCGGTAATCGATTCGGCCATTTAGTCCGGCTGCATGGGCATTGATCCACCAGTTGGTCTGCCATTGCTGGTTGACAAACGCGAAGCTGAAGTTTTGTTTTTTAACCTGGCCGGCAGGGACATAAGTGGCCGTGCCGTTAATCGATTTAAAGCCGTCCTTCAGGTGCCCGGCTTCAAACAGTACGCTGTAAAAGCCCAGGTCTTGAGGGGTGAGTGCGACTGCGTCTTGCCAGCCGAATTGGCTTTCATAACTGGAGTAGTCGGAAAACGTCACTTTGAGGGTGATGTCGTCGACCGTCGTTTCGGTTTTTAAGATCACCGGCGGGAAATTGGGCCACTGCATTGGCGTTTGCTGGCCCGCCCAACGCAGTTCGATAGACATAATGTTGAAACCGTTAGGGTTGAACCCCAGGCTGACCAAGCACTGGCGGTGCTCGATGGGTTTGTCCGGTCGGCTGGGTTCCGGCAACGGCGTTGGCGTAAAGGTGATAATGCTGTCGGCGGGCAGTTGGCCGAGCAGGGTGGCGATGTCTTGTTGCTGTGCCAGCAAATAGCGTTGTGGCACGCTGTTGCTGTAGCTGACGTCATAACTGAGCTTGTTGGGGATCTCATCTACCGAGTGGATATTGCGTAACGTGTTGCTGACCAGTTGCGACGCGGTTTTCACCAACGAATCCCTTACCAGCTGACGGGTCTGTTCCGAGGGGGTATTGTCAAACTGCTCCAGGAGGGTGATCACGCCGGCGTCGATCTGCTGGTTGAGCAACAGGGCGATAGCCTCCGGTTGGCGCGCCTGTTCGTTGAAGGCCAGGGTTAAAAACGCGACCCAGTTCGCATCCAGGCTGGCGGTGGCGCGGCTGCTGACGCTGAACTGACTGTGCGTGACCAGGTAAACCTGGTTTTTGGCCCCGCGAATGGCGTTGTCCAGCAGGCCGGCTTCGGCGTGGGTCAGCGGCATTTTTGACTGTTCGAACTCGACGTTATAGCTGTCTGACTCCGGCTGGCGGACAAAGCGCAGGAATAACGATTGGCGAATATCGCCTTGCGCCAGGCTGATTTTTCCCGGTGCCGGGATGAAATGCTGGCGGATGTAGGCTTCGATCGCCGCTGTATCGACCGGCATGTTTGGCGCGATAAAGGTTGCCAGGCCCCCGCCGGGGCTGGTCAGCAAATGCAGCGCGCTGACTTTGCCTGCCGGGGTGTCCAGCACCACCTGCGGGGTAAAGCTGCCATAGGTGTAGCACTCCGATGGCAAGGTTTGATCGTGAAACGCCAAGGCTCTGCCGAGCAGGAAAAAATTCTGTAAGGTTTGTTGGGGATTCAAAGAGTCAGTCATTATTTTTCACCTTCGATATCAATCGTTTGATCGCCGGTCACATAGGGCGACCATGAGCCCGTAGAGGTTTTGTAACGAAATCCGGCAGCAAAAATAGAGGTGACATTCCATTGATATCCGAAGCTGTCCTGCTGGTGGGTAAAGGTATGCTCCGACGTTCGGGTTTCGTTTTGCGGTTGAAAGGTCAACACGGCTTTAAGCATTTCGGCGGGCAGATGAACGGTGATACGCGCCCGCTGCGAACCAAACTGCGGGAAACTGTAGGCACCGATGGTGGTGGCCTGGGTTATTGGCATAGGGAGCGGCACGGCATCGCTGCCGGACAAGGAATAAGCCGTCGCATCGGCATAGGTATCGTCACCGAGGATCGGGCAACTGAAATAGGGCGTTGCCGCCGTTAACGCCAGGTCCTGCCGCCAGCCGGCAGAGTGATAAAGACCGCCAATCCGGCTTTGCTGGGCAAAACCCGGGTCAATGCCGATGGTCAGGAAATCGCAGGGCAGCGCGGCGTAATCCAGTACCAGAGCGCGATTATCACTGCGCCGCACTTCACTACTCAGGGTGCGATAAGCGCCATCCTGCGGGTAGTTAACGCGGATTTGGTAGAGGAACGCTTGCTTGTCCAATGCGCTGTTATGGAACCTGAAGGTCAATCGACTGCTGTCAGGAACCAGTAATTGTGTTTGCGTCTGGTCAAGCGGGTAAATATCGCCCGCCGGCACGGTGAGCTGAATGTCGATAAAGACGTTACTTTTCAACCCAAGCGGGAAGGCGTAAAAGACGTCGATCTCCAGTTCGCCTGCCGGTAATGGCGGGGCGGTGGTGCGATGGATAATGGTATCGGGTGAGACCTTGGCAATTTGCTGTGCTGCGGCAAAAGGATCCAGCAAAAAGCAAAGCGGCCGCCGGCTAAGTACTACCCTATCCAGATTGAAGATCTCCCGGCCGCCTTGCGTCGGCAGGCTCAGGCAGACCATGGCCACGTTACTGGCCGGTGGGCCGACGTAAGGCGAGCCCAGCTGGTTGCAGAGTCGATCAAGAAACGCCTGGATGAAAAGCAAGGTTTCCTCGGGGGCGTTAATCGGTAGCGGCGGGGTGATTTTCAGCGGCAGCAGCGCGGCATTCTGGTACAGGTATTGGGTCAACAGACCATAGTCGAAGGCTACGCGATCGCCCTCAACGGGGTACGCGCCTTTGACCCCGGCGGCCAACTCGCGCATCAGTGCTTTGGGATCAAACTCGATGGCATAGGCGAGGCGTGGCGATACCCCTTCGACAAAGCCGTCCAGCCGCGCATTAAAGCCGAGGGTGTCATCGAGCAGCGTTTTCTCAATGAGTTGGGTACTGGCCGAATTCAGCAAAATAATAAACTGGATGCACTGTGCCGAATACCAGGTGGCATCATAGCTTTGCCCGCTCAGGGTGCTGTGATACTCGACAGGCACGTCAAACCCCAGGCTGCCGGGCAACACCGGCAGCACCCTTACGGCTTTATCCGGGTATTGCTGTTTGAAGTCCGCCAGGCTTTGCTCGCCGGCAAACTGCAGTTCGGTGGTGAAGTTCAGCCAGCCATAAATGCTGTCGGTGCTGACACTGCGGACAATATCCAAAGAGAAGGCCAGTGGGTCTGCCGCCAAAATGCTGACGGATTCTGGGTATAGGAAATAGGCATCATTTTGCTGATAGGTGGCGATAAACCTTTGGCTACCGGTGATGATAATTTCCTGAAAATCCGGATATCCTTGGTACATGATATTACTTACCCGCCAGATTGAGATGGTTTTGGTAATCCTGATGCCATTCTTGAGGCAGTTTGCTCAGGATATTGACCGGTCGCTGATGATATTCATCCTCACAAACCCTTTGCATCAGGTTATCGCCGACCAAGATGCCATTGGCGTATAACGTATTATTGTCGTAAGGCAGCTTGTCTACCGGCGTATCTATCGGTAATTGCAGGTTATAAACCTTAATGTCGCCTTCTTTTTGCACCAGGCTGACAATTTCAGCCTCGCCATCCAGCGTAATAACCCGGCTGGCGTGATTGAGCTCTCGCGCCATGACAATGCCTGTTGATGTGATAAAAGGGTGCCCAAGGCTGGCGGTAATGTTTTTTATTTTATTACTGTTATCCCGCAGGGTGATCTCAACATAATGGCGCTCATGCCCGGTAGTGATGGCATCAATCCTGAGTACGCGACCATTACGCGTTTGTATATATTCGCCGGTGCTAATATCGGTAATAATTTTCTCGTTGCCATCCTGCATCAGGATTTTTGTATTCTCACCCAGACAGCCATAAACGATGCACATGGGTTTTAACGGTGCGGTATTTAAAAAACGTTGGTCCGGCTCAAGGTTCTTGGGTGCATTGGTAATAAATGCAACGATGTTTCTGCCCTCGACGTTCAGATTAACTCTGAATACATAATAAACCCATTCGCCAGATTCAAAATCAACTTGATTGAATTTTAACCAGTCAAGATCCCAGGAGAGGGTATCGCCATTAATTTGGGTGTTGGACGAGTTAAAAATATTTAAATCGCCATAAGGTGTTACGGGATCGCCACCGGCACGGGTGCGGATCAGATAAATAACATTCTTTGCGTTTACCGGCTGGCCTGCATTAAGATCTATTTTACCGTTATAGGTGATAGTGCCTTTAATTGGCACCCTGACGGTACCGTCACCGTCGTACCCATAACGATAGTCACAGTCTGGCGCATCACGGGTTAAACAAATCTTTATTGCGTCCTGGTTATAGAGACTGCGCGGTGAATCATTGTAAATACTTTTAGGGTAACTTTGCGTAGTAATAATTTCCGCGCCATAAAAGGTATTTTGGTCAATAGTCTGCGCGAAGGTATAAATGACCGTGACCGGAAAATCACCGGTGAGCTGGCTTTGCGGATAATCGCCATTCGCGGTGATTGCGCAATCTGCGGTGTAAACGTAGGCCTTGTTGGCTGTCACCTGGCCAACATTGGTCGCCTCGGCGTCAAACAGCCCGAGGGTCTGCGTCACATTGCTGGCAGAAACCGGCAAGGAGCCAATAGCATCTGCGCGATAGCTTCTGCCGTCGATGGAGTCCAACCGCACTATGCTGTAGACCGGTTGGGCATGGCCGTTGCCAGCCTCGCTCAGCCGGCCTGCAGTGCGTTTACTCTGTTTCGATTGTTGCCAGACTTGGGAGAATTGCGGCGAAGCACCTGGAGTGATCCCCGCAAGTCTTAGTTGGATATCGTAAAAATCGACCAATAATGGATTTCCGGGCTCAATAATAAATATGCCGGTATTGCCATACTGATTGATAACCGCTTTAACGATATTCTTTTCATCGGACGTATAATTTTGCGAAATCATAATATCAGGAACCCAATAAAATTCTGGCACTGTCGTGCGAAAGTATCGATGGATAAAATAATTGGCGACAGATAGGGTTGTGGATTTATTTACAGGTTTCTTTGCAATAGGAATAAATGGCGCTCAGACTGTCGGAACCAAGATAGGCTTCAAATTCACCCTCGGTCGGATCGATATTGGGGTCCGCGGTCATACTGAAAAGTTCTTGAGCAAACATGTCTTTGGTGGCGGAAGGTTTATTTTTAAAGTAGGCCTTTAATTTTCCTTTACTCACTTTGCGTATCCATGCGAACTCACCGCCAAGGGTGACCTGACCGGTGAAGATGAAGTCGTTGCTGGTATAAACGCTGATATCATTGGGATAAGCCTGATAACGAACAACCTGATTGACTTCAATATTCTTTAGGGTTTCTTCCCAGGTTTCTCTTTTTATCACGTTTAAGGCAAAGTTCTTGCCGTCAACCGGACCGTCTTTTGCATCTGCCGTCCCCCCAAATAACATGGGGCAACCTCTGGCGAAGCCGGTGGCTTTCAAACCTAACAGAATAAAGTCGTTATTCCCGACAGCTTTTGGATTGCTGTCAAGAATGACGTATTTTTTAATAGGCATAATCAGATCCTTATACGCTTTTGAGTATAAAAATAGAATATATTTGCTGGTCGGGAGCGGTGATTTACTCACCTTCAACAATAGCAATGGCGACTAAAAAATCAACTGACACATAAAAATAAATGAAGTATTTTTTTATTGATGTTGAGATAATCAAGCAAATCACGACGTTGAAAAAACAAATGACAAATCTTTTAAATAATCAAAAAAAGAGGATGCGATAGTTCTGTTTTTGTTAAATTAGCGTGTTAGCCGTATCAAATCAATACATTGAAAAACGCCCTTGTTTGAAAGGGGCGTGTGGTCTGTCATTAACCGTAATTGTTAGCACCGTAATCAATCTATTGCTTAGGGATTTACTTATTAATGGCAGTAATGGAAATGAGTTTTAACAGAAGAAATAGCGATGATAATACATCAACAATCATATTTATTCCAAGCTAACTATATGCAGGTGCAATGAGCGGTCAGATCCTTTCGAACCGTAAAAACTCACCGAAGCGAGCCAGATCCCGGCTCGATCATGTCAAATTTCCCAGCCGTGGAGCCGGAAGATCACTGTGGATGAACCTTCTATAGACAGGGGGCAGTTTTGATATCGAAAATTATTGTACGTTAAGCCTGTTTTTTAACCGCAATCCGTCGAGGGTATATGACTCAATCTCTGATGTATGAAATCAATGAGCGCTCTTGTTTTAGCGGGCAAATAACGCCGATCTGAATAAAGTGCGAACAATTGCAATGGGGCTGCCGATTGTTCAAACTCAACCTCGATTAACCGTCCATCGCTAATGTAGGGTTGGCAGGCTTGTTTCGATAGAATTGCAAAACCGACACCGGATACGGCAGCTCGTCCTGCCATCTCTCCGCTGTTTACCCGATAATGCCCTTTAACCTTAATGGTCTCGAATCCCCCCTTTTTATTGACAAACTGCCAGGGAGCACCTTTCAGTGCACTTACCGTTGTAATACAGGGTAATTCTTCAAATTGCTGGATATGAGAAGGGGTGCCATAACGCTGAATGACGGAGGGGGCTGCAACAATGGTGCAAGGGATAGTCACCAGATGACGGGCTATGTAGTCACTGTCATCCATCTGACCACGGGTAATAATGACAGCTAAATCCAGATCATCTCGCAGGGATTCGAAACCTGACAAATTTGTGACACAGCTGATCTCCAGGTCCGGGTACTGACAGGCGAAATCGGCAATAACAGAACCCAGCAATGCAGGACCTATTTCATTGGGAATACAGATACGTAATGGGCCCCTGAGTTGCATTTGCCGCAACGTTAATTCTGTCTCAGTTTGCTCAAGCGCCTCCAGTAATGGCTTCGCTCGAGTATAGAGTAGGTGCCCCGCCTGGGTGAGTTTCATATGTCGGGTGCTGCGCTCAATGAGCTGAAGATTCAGTTTTTCTTCTAACTGAGAAATACAACGACTCACATTTGATGTCGGCATTTCGAGGACTTTCGATGCCCCAACAAAACTTTCTCTTTCAACCACCGCAATGAACACTTTCAGGGTATTAAAATCAAGAGCCGAACGCATCAACTATCCCATATATGATAATAATAAGTGCCATTTTTACCATGTAATGAACACCATTGATAGCGGTTAAACTCGGATATCTTTCATCCATAGGTTACTTGCTATGCCACTGGTCACACAGACGTTTAATCATAAAGCCCTCATGCGGATAGCCATTGCAATGGCTTTTATCCAGTTCACTAATGCGCTGGAATATATGGTGTTCAACCCTGTTTTTGCTTTTATGGCAGCAGATTTCGCAGTTCCCGTATCATTCTCAGGCTATGTGTCCGGTATGTACACATCTGGTGCAGTCCTTTCGGGAGTTATCGCCTTTTACTGGATTGGTCGTTTCAATAAGAAACGTTTTTTAATCGCCAATATGGCACTATTAGGTCTACTGACACTTTTGACGACATTCACCTCCAGTTTTAGTCTTCTGCTTACACTACGATTCTGTGCAGGGTTGGTTGGAGGGACGACAATGGGTGTGGGTATAAGCATATTGATAAACAACGCGCCGACTAACTTGCGCGGAAAAATGTTGGCGACGGTGATTGCGTCATTTTCGATGGTAAGCATTGTGGGAATGCCCACTATATTATTTTTGTGTGCAAATTATGGTTGGCACGTTGCTTTGTGGTTAATAAGCACACTTTGTTTATTGGCATTGCCACTGATTGTATCCCTCATACCCCAAGACCCGGTCTCTTTCGACAGGCTCCGCACGCAGCCTCTTGATGTGGATACTTTACTGTTCGCCTCCAGTAATGCGCTTGTACAGTTTAGTCCAATGCTGGTCATTCCTATTCTGGTACCATTAATGACACAGCAGTTGGGCGCTTCGCAAGACCTGTTGCCTTGGCTGTTCTTCGGCGGGGGTGTTACAGGTTACCTGTCTACAAAAATTACAGGCGTGTTAACCACCCGTTTTTCTGCTTTGATTCTGGCTACAGGGTCGACCATAGTCTTTATACTGAGTTTGCTAATACCCATCCTGGGCTATCAGCATGCAGCGTTATTTATTACTTTATTTCTCGGTGCATCTTACAGTCGTCTGGTTTCATCTTCAGCGGTTACGATTCAGTTTCCTGATGACAGGCAACGAGCTGGATTTTCTTCATTACAGACATCAATCATGTATCTGATTACAACCGTCGCATTTTTCCTGTCCGCTTTTCTATTACCTGATCATGGCATGGCACCACAAAATGTGAACAAGTTGCTGGCGGTATGTGCAATTTCCGCATCAGGGTTCCCAATTATCGTTATCATTCTGCAAAAGAAACTGGCTAAACGTGTTCATCTGTCAGCAATCTCACCCTAACTTTCAGATTTATGGCGTCGTAATTTTTGCGGCAGTTGCCGTATCGACATTAACGTTTTGATAATGACATCCTGAGTCTTATTCCCTTAAGAACACGGATCCAGCATCGATTGCCGCATCGCATTCCATGGTTTTAGCCGTTATTAAAACAGAGTTCGATGAAGGGGCGGCGCACTGCCAGGCAGTAAACCCGCCCCTTTGTCTGGTTGTTAACCCCCGGCAACAGACTCGCGAACGAAGTCTTCATAAGTGCGCAGCGGGTGCCCGATAATAGTCTGAAGCTGTTCTACGGTTCCTTCAGCGGCTTGCATGCCGAACGCCTGGATGCCTGCCATCATCAAACGCATGTCATAAGCCAGCCAACTGGGGCTGTATGAAGTGAGTTGGCCTTCGAAAGCCGCGACGTCATCCCCCCCGTATAGGATCTCCCGACCCAGGGCAGAACTCCATATTTTCGCTACGGACGCACCGGTAAGCGGTTGCGGCCCAATCAACTCCAGCGTTACGCGTTCTTGCGCAGACGATGCTCTGTCGCGTCGCAGCAACTCAGCCACGGCGACATCCGCGATATCTCGCGCATCAATCATTGAGACGCCTGCCGAGCCGATTGGCATCGGATATACCGAGTAGCTCTCAATCGTCTGTTGAACCATGTGGTCGTTTTGCATGAAGTAAGCCGGGCGCAAAATGGTTGCGGAAATGTCGTGGCTTTCGATCATGCGTTCAACCGTGTGCTTGCCGGTAAAGTGCGGGACGTTAGTAAACTTGTCGGCATGAATCACCGACAGGTAAACGATGCGCTCGATGCCCGCCTCGCGAGCGAGGTTCAGCGCGATCAGGGCTTGCGTAACCTCGTCGGGCGTAACCGCATTAATCAGAAACAGCGTATGCACGGATGACAGCGCGGCGCGCATCGAGGCGACATCGGTGAGGTCTGCAACGACTTCAGTGACGCCTGCCGGGAACGCACGCTTACCTGCCTGGCGGACAAGGGCTTTGACCTCGGCGCCTGCGTCAGCCAGGCCCTGAGTGATGAGTGAACCAATAGTGCCGGTGGCACCGGTAACGAGAATGCTCATGTTTGAAACTCCTGCATAGGTATAGGGTTAACGAGAGAAGTCCGCAACGACCTTGCCGGTCCGTGAAAGGCTACGATTGCGTTCGATTGCTGCGGGAATATCAGCGAAGCCCACTACGTCGCCAATTCTGGACTGAAGGGTGCCGTCGGCGACTTCTTTGGCCAGTTTTTCCAGCAATTCGGGATCGGGTTTATTCATAAACCAGAGCCCCCGGCGGTTTTCCGGCGTGCGGGTCAGAATGTCCGGGGACGACGTACCAATCACTACGCCGTCCTGAGCCAGTACCTGCCAGGAACGGTCCAGCACTTCACCCCCGACGTAATCGAGCACCAGGTTTATGTCCCTGGCGATGTCCTCGAAACGTTGAGAGCGGTAGTCGATGACACAATCGGCGCCGAGGCTGCGCACAAAGTCCAGATCGGCCGTGCCCGCAGTCGCGAAGACTTCGGCACCTGCCCGTTTGGCAAACTGCACGGCGTAGGCACCCAGTCCACCGGCCGCGCCATGAATAAGGATTCGCTGGCCCGGAGAGAGCGCTCCTGCGTGGTGTAAGCTATTCCAGGCCGCGACGGCGGCTACGGGGATGGCGGCGGCATGGACATCGTCCAGACTCTCGGGTGTCGGGGAGAGGTTTGCTTCATCGATTGCCGCGAATTCGGCGTACGCACCCAGTCCTGTCATTGCGCCCATGACGCGGTCGCCGACACGGAAGCGAGAGGCATCGGAGCCGACAGCCTCGACAACCCCTGCCATCTCGGCGCCCAGGATGATGGGGAAGGGAAGTGGAAAGGCATTTCGTACCTGGCCTTCACGAACTTTCCAGTCAATACCGTTTACGCCAGCGGCCTGAACCCGAACCAGAACCTGGCCTTGTCCCGGTGTCGGCTTTTCGATCTCTGCCACTTCTGCGGCATCGGCCCCGCCGTAGTGACGGATCAGTACAGCGCGTTGTATGTTGTTCATTGCAGTTCCTCGTATCTCGTTCTGATAACGAGACAGTATTCCGTTGCAATAAAAAAACAAAGAGCATAAAACGTAGACACCTTGTTTCAAAAATGGAACACCATGAACCTGAACGCGCTGTCTGATTTTATCCTCGTCGCAACGAATGAAGGGCTGGGGAAGGCAAGCCGTGCGAGCGGCATTTCCAAAGCCACGCTATCGCGACGGATCGCCGATCTTGAGGAGCAACTGGGTGTGAGACTGATCGAACGTAGCGCTCGCGGTTTGAAGCTCACCGAAGCCGGCGAAATGCTGATGTCCCGAACCGAAGGTCTGCTGAATGAGGTAACCGAAGCCATAACGGCGGTCGGTGACGGTGTTTCGACGCCTCGCGGACGTTTGCGTGTAGCGGCACCCGTTCTGTTTTCCCAGCTTTCGATGGGGCGCATTGGTGCGGAATTTTGTGCGGCCTACCCGGAAATTGAGATTGAGATCGTGGCGGAAGATCGCATGGTGGATCTCGTCGAGGAACAATTTGACGTTGCCATTCGGATCAACCCCAGTCCCGACAGCAATTTAGTCGGGCGGTGTTTCGCCAAAGACAGGCTGGTTGTCGTGGCCGCACCTGAAATACTCAAGCCGACACCCGGTGCAATTAGACCCGTTCCCAGCATCGTAACCTCGAGTTTCCAGCCTACGCACTGGAGTCTCGATGGAGGGCAACTGGTCCTGGAGCCGATCCCAAAGCTGCGCTTCTCTTCGTTGCTGATGGTTCGGGATGCCGCTATTGCCGGCGGTGGTGCTGCCCTCATTCCTCAGTCCATCGCATGGAATCAGCTTGCCCGTGGCGATTTGATTCAGTGGGGCACGGTGTCGGGCGCAGATCGAGCACTTTGGGTATTGCATACCTCCAGGCGGCTTGCTGCGCCAAAGGTTCGCGCCTTCGTCGATTTCCTTTGCGCCAGATACCCGGATATGTCGCTGGTTCTAACGGGGTGACGTTACAATACTGATGAAGCATCGCGGACAGTAAAGACAGGTATCGAACGCTTTGGTCATCTGGATAAATAAGGAAATTATGATGAAGAGAGAGACATTATTCAGTTACGCCCGGGAACATTTTAAATCTGAGCCGGAATATCTCTGGCGTAACCTGCCGGGCTATGCCGTACTTCGCCATCATGACGGAACCAAATGGTTCGGTCTCGTGATGAATGTCTCCGGTACAAAGCTGGGTCTGAAGACGGATGATGTGTTGGATGTCCTCGAAGTGAAAGTCAGGCCGGAGTACATCGGTTCATTGCGTAAAAAAGACGGCATTTTGCCCGCTTACCATATGAACAAAGAGCACTGGGTTAGCGTGCTTCTTTCCGGGCCGCTAACGCCAAAGGAAATACATGAGCTGCTTGCTGACAGCCATGATCTGACATCCTGACAACATAATTCAAAAAACAAGATTCGCGTGATATCGCAGAGATCGCGGTGGCTGCACTGCTGCGTCGCGACAGGGCATCAGATGTGTTCGATAGCGTGGCTACCGGCAAGGTGTAACCGGGCTTGTCGCGCGGCGATCGCGGGTCTCTCTTGCGATCACCGCGCACTGCCGATGATTTCTTGCCGGATGGAGCAGGTTCAGGATTGCGGAATGACGATATCGGCGCTGATGCGCGCGCCGTCGGCATCAAACACCAGGCATTGTTGTGCCTGGAATCCCGGTTGCAATTTTTGGTAGGGCCGGAAATTCGCATCGCCGGGCAACAGCATTTTAAAACCATCGTGGCCGTGGCATTGGCCGAACAGATAGGTGTTGTTGCCGAGCCGTTCGACCACTTCGCAGTGGAAATCCAGGCGTAACGGTGAATCTGAGTGGGTTGTCAGGTGCTCGGGGCGAATACCCAGCGTAACCGGCTCGCCGGGAGAGATCTGCAGGGTGGAGAGGGCGAGGGCCAGGGTTTTGTCTGAGCCTATGGAGACGGTCAGTAGCTCTGGCGTCCAGCTCACCACAGTGGCCGGCAAAAAGTTCATCTTCGGCGAGCCGATAAACCCGGCGACGAATTTGTTGATCGGGTTGTAATACAGCGCCATCGGCGCGCCCATTTGTTCCACCTTGCCGTAATTCATGACCACAATCTTGTCGGCCAGCGTCATCGCCTCAACCTGATCGTGGGTAACATACACCATGGTGGTTTTCAGCTCCTGGTGCAGCTTGGCTATATGTAAGCGCATATCGACCCGCAGCTCGGCATCCAGGTTGGAAAGCGGTTCATCAAACATGAAGACTTTGGGATTGCGCACGATGGCGCGCCCGATAGCGGTACGTTGGCGCTGGCCGCCGGAAAGCTGTTTGGGTTTTCTGTCCAGCAGATGGGTCAGTTGCAGGGTTTTTGCCACCATCTCGATCTGATGGCGGATCTCTTCTTTCGGCGTCCCGTTCACCTTTAATCCATAACCCATGTTTTCGGCGACGGTCATGTGCGGGTAGAGCGCGTAGGACTGAAACACCATGGCTACGCCCCGGTGAGCGGGTGCCACATCGTTAACCCGTTCTTCGCCAATCAGGATATCCCCGTCGCTGATCTCCTCCAGCCCGGCAATCATGCGCAACAGCGTAGATTTACCGCAGCCTGACGGCCCCACGAACACGGCGAATTCCCCGCCTTTAATCTCAAGGTTGATATTGTGCAACGTCACCGTTTTACCAAAACGCTTGGTGACATTCCTCAGTCTTATGCTGGACATCTTGTTGATCCTCGGAAGTTATCAATAGGCAAACCCTGTCAGGGCGTCTTCTGGCTGTTACTCTTGTTTGTATGTAATACGTATAACAAATATTTTCTCATCGTCATAACGGCCAGAACGTCTTGAAAAGACTATAACTGCGCTGGATTTCAAGCCATATCACCGGTTTTCATTTCTGCAATAACGATCACACAATGGTGATAATTGTATAGAGTTAGCGTGGTTCTCAGCGTAGCGTATAACAAGCCGAGGCAATGACCAGGTTATCGCATTACACGTTGTAATACTGAGCATTGTGCCAGGCCTGAAGCATCTAATCCCAAAGTGATAAAACAAAAATGTAATACCTTCACATGAGGTGGGTAATGAAAACCAAAACAATCACTGCTCTGGTACTGGCCACATTGGCGGCCAGTCAATATTCCGGTTTCGCCCTCGCAGCGGCAGGCCAACAGCTTACCGTCTGGGAAGACATCAAGAAGTCCGACGGCATCAAGGGTGCCATCGCCGATTTCGAAAAACAGAACGACGTGAAGGTTAACGTGCTGGAAATGCCGTTTGCGCAGCAGATTGAAAAGCTGCGGCTGGACGGCCCGGCCGGTATCGGCCCCGATGTGCTGGTGATCCCTAACGATCAGGTGGGGGCCGCGGTGGTGCAAGGTTTGTTATCGCCGATAAAGCTGGATCAGGCCGCAGCCGACGCGTTCACCAAGCCGTCCATCGGCGCGTTCACCATGAATCAAACGCTGTACGGCGTACCGAAAGCGGTAGAAACGCTGGTGCTGATTTACAACAAGGATTTGCTGCCGCAGCCGCTGGCTAATCTGGATGCCTATTACGATTTCTCCAAACAGCAGCGTGCGGCGGGCAAATACGGCCTGCTGGCCAAGTTTGACCAGATTTATTACAGCCGCGGCGCGATCGCCGGCATGGGCGGTTATATCTTTGGCAACGACGGCAAAGGCGGGTTGAATCCGTTGGATATCGGCCTGAACACCCCCGGCGCGGTTGAAGCCGTCAGTTACCTGAAAAAATTCTACGCCGATGGCCTGTTCCCGGCGGGCATCATCGGCGATGGCGGGTTGAACGCTATCGATTCCCTGTTCACCGAGAAGAAAGCCGCAGCGGTGATCAACGGCCCGTGGGCCTTCCAGCCTTATGCCGACGCGGGTATCAACTATGGTGTAGCGCCACTGCCAACCTTGCCGAACGGCAAACCGATGAACTCTTTCCTGGGCGTGAAAGGCTACGTGGTCTCCACCTGGAGCAAAGATAAGGCGTTGGCGCAGAAGTTCATCGAGTTTATCAATCAGCCGGCCTACGTGAAAACGCGCTATCAGGTGACCAAAGAGATCCCTCCGCTGGTGGCGATGATTGACGATCCGCTCATCAAGAACGACGAGAGAGCCAGTGCGGTAGCCATTCAGGCCAGCCATGCGACCGCCATGCCGGGCATTCCTGAAATGCAGGAAGTCTGGGGGCCGGCCAACGCGGCGCTGGAACTGAGCATGACCGGCAAACAGCCGCCAAAAACGGCGTTGGACGATGCCGTCAAACAAATCAAAATGCAAATCGAAGCGATGCAGGCCAGCAACCAGTAACCGAGCCAAAGTTGTCTTTGAACCCGAGATACCCGGGCCTAGCGCACCGAGGGGCACTCCGGCGGGCAAGCCGCTACGACCCCTACGGCACGCTCTCCCTAATAACGGGCTTTGCCAGCAGTCTGCAACGGGAGGTCTCCTCCCGTTTTCAAGAAGGAGCAGTGTGTGATTGTCACTCCAAGTGAAAAGTTGTCCGCCGACCGAGGCCGATACAGCCATTCCGTGGGGGCGCTGATATTGGCGCTGATCCCCGGGTTTGGTCAGTTCTATCATCGCCAATGGGCGAAAGGGCTGATCTTTCTGGTGCTGCTCAGCAGCTTTGTCGGGGTGACCTGGCAGTTCCTCACCGAAGGGCTGTGGGGGCTGTATACGCTCGGCAGTGAAGTGCCACGCGATAACTCCATTTTCCTGTTGGCGGAGGGGATCCTCAGCGTATTGGTGATTGGCTTTGGCCTGGCGATTTACGGCCTGTCGATACGCGACGCCTGGGTGAATGGCAGAAAGCGTGATGCCGGTATGGCGCTGAACAGCGTGCGCAAGCAATACCAGATGCTGCTGAGCGAGGGCTTTCCTTATCTGATGATCACACCGGGGTTTATCCTGTTGGTGTTCGTGGTGATCTTCCCCATTTTGTTTGGCTTCTCTATCGCCTTTACCAACTACAACCTGTATCACACGCCGCCGGCCAAGCTGGTTGACTGGGTCGGGTTCAGGAACTTTATCAATATCTTCACGCTGTCGATCTGGCGCTCCACCTTCTTTGACGTGCTGCAATGGACAGTGGTCTGGACGCTGTTGGCCACCACGCTGCAATGCACGGTAGGGGTGATGTTGGCGATCCTGGTCAATCAGAAGGATTTACGTTTCAAACCGCTGATCCGCACCATTTTCATTTTGCCTTGGGCGGTGCCGGGCTTTGTCACCATTCTGGTGTTCGCCGGGATGTTCAATGACTCGTTCGGGGTGATCAACAATGCCATTCTGGCGTTTTTCGGCATCGCACCGAAAGCCTGGATGACCGATCCGTTCTGGACCAAAACTGCGCTGATCATGATGCAGACCTGGCTGGGCTTCCCGTTTGTGTTCGCCATGACCACCGGCGTGCTGCAGGCGATCCCGGATGACCTGTACGAAGCCGCGACCATGGACGGGGCGAGCACCTGGACCAAGCTGCGCACCATCACGTTGCCGCTGGTGCTTTACTCGATTGCGCCGATCATCATCACGCAATACACCTTCAATTTTAACAATTTCAATATCATCTACCTGTTCAATAACGGCGGCCCTGCGGTGGCCGGCTCCAACGCAGGGGGGACGGACATTCTGGTGTCCTGGATCTATAAGCTGACGATGTCGTCTTCGCAGTACGCCATCGCCGCCACCATCACCATTCTGTTGTCGATTTTCGTGGTGGGCATCGCGCTGTGGCAGTTCCGCGCCACCAATTCGTTCAAGAACGATGACGCGGCCTAAGGGGATAGCAATGTCAAAGAGCATCAAGAAAGAGAAGTGGGTGCGTTTATCGCTGTCCTGGCTGGTGATTATTCTGGTGTCCGCCATCATCATCTACCCGCTGGTGTGGACCGTCGGCGCGTCGCTCAATGCCGGTAACAGCCTGCTGAGCAGCTCGATCATCCCGGAGAACCTGTCGTTTCAGCACTATGCCGACTTGTTCAACGGCAAGGTCAATTACCTGACCTGGTATTGGAACTCGATGAAAATCAGCTTCCTGACCATGGTGCTGACGCTGATCAGCGTCAGTTTTACCGCCTATTCGTTTTCACGCTTTCGTTTCAAGGGGCGGCAGAACGGCCTGATGTTGTTCCTGCTGTTGCAGATGATCCCGCAGTTCTCCGCGCTGATTGCCATTTTTGTGCTGTCGCAGCTGCTGGGGCTGATCAACAGCCATATGGCGCTGGTGTTGATCTACGTGGCGGGGATGATCCCGATGAACACCTATCTGATGAAGGGCTATCTGGATGCGATTCCGAAGGATCTGGACGAGTCCGCCCGGATGGACGGCGCCGGCAACTTCCGGATTTTTATCGAGATCATCATGCCGCTCTCCAAGCCGATTATCGCCGTGGTCGCGCTGTTCTCGTTTACCGGCCCGTTGGGGGATTTCATCCTCTCCAGCACCATTTTGCGTACCCCGGACCAATATACGCTGCCCATCGGCCTGTATAACCTGGTGTCGCAAAAGATGGGCGCCAGCTACACCACCTACGCGGCGGGAGCGGTGTTGATCGCGCTGCCGGTCGCCATCTTATACCTGGCCCTGCAAAAGTACTTTGTTTCCGGCCTGACCTCTGGCAGCACAAAAGGATAATGCGATGAAAACATTCAAACCGGCTTTATTAAGCCTGTGCCTGGCGGCCGGGCTGTTGTCCGCCACGGCGTTTGCGGCGGACAGCGTCATCATCAAACCGCTGAGCAATGTTCCGACCGGCTTTATCAAGGGCGTGGATATTTCTACCTTGGCGGATGTGGAGCAGCATGGCGGCAAGTTCTACGACCAGAACAACGTTCAACAGGATCCGCTGGTCATCCTCAAACACAATGGCGTGAACTATGTGCGTCTGCGCCTGTGGGTCGATCCGCAAGACAGCGCAGGCCAACCTTATGGCGCCGGCAATAACAATCTCGCCACCACGTTGGCGCTGGCCAAGCGCGTCAAGGCGCAGGGCATGAAGCTGCTGCTGGATTTCCATTACAGCGACTTCTGGACCGATCCCGGCAAGCAATTCAAGCCTAAAGCCTGGGATAAAATGAGCTATGACCAGCTGAAAACGGCGATCCACGACTATACCCGCGACACTATCGCCAGCTTCAAGCAGCAAGGCGTGTTGCCGGATATGGTGCAGATCGGCAATGAGATTAATGGCGGCATTCTGTGGCCGGAAGGCAAAAGCTGGGGCCAGGGCGGCGGGGAGTTTGATCGCCTGGCCGGGTTGCTGAACGCGGCGATCGCCGGGCTGCGGGAAAACCTCGATTCGCCTTCACAGGTGAAAATCATGCTGCATTTGGCCGAGGGCACCAAGAATGACACTTTCCGTTGGTGGTTTGACGAGATAACCCGGCGCAATGTGCCGTTCGATGTCATAGGTTTATCGATGTACACCTATTGGGACGGCCCCATTTCAAAGCTGCAAACCAATATGGACGACATCAGCAAGCGGTATAACAAAGACGTGATTGTGGTTGAGGCCGCTTACGGTTATGGCCTGGAAAATTGCGACGATACCGACAACAGTTTCTCCGCCAAAGAAGCGCAGGATGGGGGATACCCGGGCACCGTTCAGGGGCAGGCCGATTTTATTCGCGATCTGATGCAAAGCATCATTAACGTGCCGGCTAACCGTGGCAAAGGCGTGTTTTATTGGGAGCCGACCTGGATCGCCGTGCCGGGCGCCGGTTGGGCTACGCAGGCCGGGATGAAATATATCGGTGAATCCGGCAAGGATGGCAACGCGCGTGAAAACCAGGCGCTGTTTGATTGCCGGGGTAAAGTGCTGCCTTCATTAAAGTCATTTAATTAATTGCGCCGTCCGTAATAAAGAATTTCAGTAATTATTTTCTAAGGAATTATGATGAATAAATTTCCTCTTTTGAGTGCAAAGGTGCCTGGCCTATTGCATGGAGCAGACTACAACCCGGAACAATGGGCTAATTATCCGGGCATGGTGGAGAAAGATGTAGAGCTGATGACGCAGGCTAACTGCAATATTATGTCGGTAGGGATATTCAGCTGGTCGAAGCTTGAACCTGAAGAGGGTAAATATCAATTCACTTGGTTGGACGAGGTGCTGAATAAGTTATATGTGCAGGGTATTCACGTATTTTTGGCTACGCCAAGCGGCGCGCGTCCGGCGTGGTTGTCGCAGAAATACCCGGAGGTATTACGCGTGGGGCGCAATCGGGTACCCGCGTTGCACGGTGGCCGACACAACCATTGCCTGTCATCCCCGGTATATCGGCGCAAGGTGAATGAGATCAACCGGGAGTTGGCTCAGCGCTATGCGCACCACCCGGCGGTGATCGGCTGGCATATTTCCAACGAATACAGTGGCGAGTGCCATTGCAGCCGTTGCCAGAGCGATTTCCGCGATTGGCTGCAGCAGCGTTATCAGACGCTGGATCGGTTGAACGAGGCCTGGTGGAGCGATTTCTGGAGCCACACCTACAGCGATTGGTCGCAGATTGAATCGCCTGCGCCGCAGGGTGAGGTGTCGATTCATGGTCTGAACCTGGACTGGCGGCGTTTTTGCAGTACCCAGGCCACCGATTTCTGCGCACAGGAAATTGCGCCGCTGAAGGCGGCCAATCCAGACTTGCCGGCCACCACCAACTTTATGGAATATTTCTACGATTACGATTACTGGCAGATGTCGAAAGTCATCGATTTCATCTCCTGGGACAGCTACCCGATGTGGCATAACCGGCAGGACGAAACCGGCCTGGCCTGCTATACCGCCATGTTCCACGACCTGATGCGCAGCCTGAAACAGGGCAAGCCTTTTGTGCTGATGGAATCGACGCCGAGCGTCACCAACTGGCAACCGATCAGCAAGCTGAAGAAACCGGGCATGCATATTCTCTCCTCACTGCAGGCGGTTGCGCACGGAGCGGATTCGGTGCAGTACTTCCAGTGGCGCAAAAGCCGCGGCTCGGTGGAGAAATTCCACGGCGCGGTGATTGACCACTCCGGGCGGCTGGACACCCGCGTCGGCAAGGAGGTGAGCGAGCTGGGCCGGTTGTTGGCCGCCATGGCACCGGTCGCCGGTAGCCGGGTCGAGGCGCGGGTGGCGATTATCTTCGACTGGGAAAGCCGCTGGGCGATGGACGATGCCCAAGGGCCGCGCAACGCCGGGCTGCATTACGAGCAGACGGTGGTGGAGCATTATCGTCCGTTCTGGGAGCAGGGCATTGCGGTGGATATCATCAACGCCGATTGCGATCTCTCTGGTTATAAACTGGTGATTGCGCCAATGCTGTATATGGTGCGCGAAGGTTTTGCCGCGCGTGCGGAAGCCTTTGTCCGGCAGGGCGGGCAGTTTGTCGCCAGCTACTGGAGCGGCATCGTCGATGAAAGCGATCTGTGCCATCAGGGCGGTTTCCCGGGGCCACTGCGGCCGCTGCTGGGGATCTGGGCGGAAGAGATCGACAGCCTGACGGATGACGAGACCAACAGCATTCGTGGCGTGCCGGGCAACGAGCTGGGTTTGCAGGGCAGTTATCAGGCGCGCCACCTGTGCGAGCTGATCAACCTGGAGGGCGCCACCGCGCAGGCGGTCTACGGCGGTGATTTTTATGCCGGCCGCCCGGCGTTGACGGTCAACCGCTTTGGCGACGGCAAGGCGTGGTATGTCGCTTCGCGCAACGATGCCTCATTCCAGCGTGATTTCTTTATGGCGATAGCGCAAGAGCTGGCGTTGCCGCGCGCACTGGACACGGCATTGCCGCCGAGCGTGACCGCACAGCGGCGCACCGACGGTGAATCCGAGTTCATTATCGTGCAAAACTACAGCGACAAGGCAAAAACCGTGGCGTTGCCGGTGGTGTATACCGATATGTCGAATGCCAAGACTCTACAGGGCGAAATGACGTTGGCCCCCTGGGGCTGCCGCCTATTGACCCGCAAGTTGGCCTAGTTTCTTTCCCTTGCGCCCGTTCAGTCGAACGGGCGTTTTTTTACGTCTGTATCTTATGAGGAAATAACCATGGTCAGTTTAAAAGCCTTTACGCATTATTTCTCGCACCCGAAATCGCCAGTGGAAGATAATAGCGTCGACATGCCGTTTTTAGAAACGCTGATGCAGCATTTGGGCGGCCGAGAAAATATCCAGCATGTCGATGCCTGTATTACTCGCTTGCGTGTAACGGTAACGGATTTAGCCAAAGTCGATACGGAAGGATTGCAACAGTCGGGAGCGCTGGGGGTGATTATTATTGGTCAGGAGGTGCACGCGATATTTGGCAAGCAGTCAGATAATTTGCGTAAATTATTGGCGGAGCGTTTTTCGGTTAATCATCAGGAATAAAAAATAATTGGTAACCCCCCAAAAGGGGGTTACCAATGGACGACCGCAACCGGAGAGCATCGTCAAAGACACAGAAGATAATGATGAGAGGATTAAGGTACTGCCAATAAGCCAAGAGCCGTTATTTACCCTGAGTTGTGCCTGTTACCACCAGGCTTCAACCTGCACGCCAAAGTTCCAGGTATTGCTGGCGGTGCCGTCCTTGAATGAATTGCCTTGCTCTGAATCATTGAGATAGGAGGCGTAGACGCGCAATTCAGGGCGGGACATGAATTCCGGCCCATCCGCCAACCCCAGCGCCAAGGTGTACTTTTCGCCGCCTTGCTTGTAGTGGCTGCCGTCTTTGTGATCATCTTTCTGGTAGAAAGCGCCGGCTTCGCCAATGCCGCGTACGTACTGCGTGAACTGATACTGTGCCCGGCCCACCAGAGAGAGCAGGTTACTCTTGTCGATCGCATCGCTGAGATCGCTGGCGGAACCCCAGGTCAACACGTGGTTAAGGGAGAACTTGTCGGTAATCGGGATCAGGCCGGTATTGATCACCCGGTAACCTGTGGCATCGCGGGTGTTGTTCCAGACGTCATACCAACCGCCGCCCTGAGACACCATGTTCTGCGCCAGACCCTTGGTGGCGTACTGCAACACCATTTTGTTATAGCCGCCCAGCATGTCCTGGCTGATCTCGCCGGTCAGCATCACGCCGTTTTCCGCGTCGTACAGGCCGCCGTACTCTTTTTGCTTGTTGGTCGGGTTCGGCATCGCATAATCGATACCAAACTCGGTCCAGGCGCCGGTCCACGGTTTCCAGCCGGCATAGCGCAGGTCGAGATAGTTGATGTTGAGGTCGTTATCGTTGTCGACACGGTAATCCACGTCGTTGCCGTCACCGCGGATCCAGGCTACGGAGATGGCGCCCGGCCCAAAGGAGAGGTTTTCCACCCCGGCACCCGCGCCGGATATGTTCCAGTATTTGGTATCGATGATGTGCAGGTCATGGCGCTGATAGTAGCGCTTGCCGCCCCAGATCACCGCGTTAGGGTCGCCCGGGATCAGCCCTTTGATTTGCAGATTAAGCTGACGCAACCCGAATTCGGCGTCATCCCCCAGCGTGGTTTCACTGTCGTTTGAGCCGTCCGATACCATGCTGACCATAGTGTCGAGATAGAAGCTGACGTCGTTCTTTTTGTAGACTTCGCTGCCCAGTTCGATTTCACCGTAGGTGTCGGATTCGTTGCCCAGGCGGCCAATTTTGTTCTTCTGCCATTCTTCTAACCCACCATCCTGGGATACCCCGACACCGGAGCGCAGATAGCCATGGAAATCGATCCCTGGTGTTTCGGCGGCAAAGGCAACCGGTGAGGAAAGCGCCATCGCCAAAGCGACAGACAATGTGCGTAGTCTTGTTTTCATGTATGCCTCATTATGTTTTTGTATTACGTTCACATCCGCGCAGCAATAGAATGGCTAATCATGACAACACACAATCGCGTTATTGATTTATTGTGATTTAGTGCAAATAAAACAGCAGGATTTGTAACGGTTAGTGAGACAGATCACTAAGACTGGATATGTGAACGAATAACTTTTCTGGAAATTTGATGGATGTGATCGGGGTAACTATGCGGTGAGGGGGGCGCCTGTTACAATCAGTCCAGAGCAATCACAGGGAACGGATTATGAAGTCGAAAAGCACCACGTTAGAGGATGTTGCCCGCCATGCCGGCGTGTCTTACCAGACGGTTTCACGGGTGTTGAACAAGTCAGCCAATGTCTCTGAAACCACGCGTCGCAAGGTTGAACAATCTATTGAGCTCCTCAGGTACGTGCCCAATCGTCTGGCGCAGCAGTTGGTGGGCAAACAGAGCCGAACGGTGGGGCTGGTCACCATCTCCCTGGCTTTGCATGCCCCTTCGCAGGTGGCGGCGGCGGTAAAACGTTACGCCAATGCGGAAGGCTATCAGGTGCTGATTTCAATGATTGATGAGAACGTCAATCATGGCATTCAGGACTCGATCAACGATCTCAAGTCGCAGCGGGTAGAAAAAGTCATCATCAACGTACCGTTGGAGACGACGGTGGCGGAAAAAATCGCCGCGGACAACGATGACATTACCTGCCTGTTCCTCGACGTTGACCCTTACAGTTCAGTGTTTAACGTTTCTTTTAACCCGGCCGACGGCACCCGTGCCAGCGTCAAGTATCTTTACGAGCTGGGGCACCGCGACTTTGCCTTGCTGGCTGGGCCGCAATACTCCATTTCGGCCAATTTGCGCCTGAAGAACTGGCAGGATGCGCTGCAGGATTATGGCCTGACGCCGGTCACGGTGCTGCACGGCAACTGGGACGCGCAAAGCGGTTACGCCGGCGCATTGCAGATGCTGCGCGAGACCCCTCATTTCTCGGCGGTGCTGGTGGGGAATGACCAAATGGCGCTCGGGCTGCTAAGCGCCTTCCATCAGAACCAACTGCCGATACCGGGGCAAAAGTCGGTGATTGGCTATGACGATGCTTATGAAAGCGCCTTCTTCTACCCGGCGCTGACCACCGTCTCGCTGGATCTGGATTTGCAGGGCAAGGAAGCGGTCAGGAAGGTGCTCAACACCAGCGAGAACGAGCTGTCGCGTGCGTCATCGATTCTGTCGGCAAAGCTGGTGATCCGTAATTCCACCGGGCCACGCGAGCATAATGACAAGGATTTGAAGCAGATTGCCGAACAGCTGCGCCTGTTGGCGCAACGCCTGGAGCAGTGATCGCGGCCAGGCGCTGTTCGACATCGGTATTATCCGGCTCCGGTGTTTGCGTCCCAAACTGCCAGCAAGGCAGTTGCGGCGTTATCGAGCACCGAATGACCGACACCGTCGCGCGCCAACGTCGAAACGCCCAGCAGGAAGCTATCAAACAAAGTGGCGAGGGCTGCAGCGTCGGTATCCTTGGCCAGTTCGCCGCCGGCGATGCCTCTTTCGATGCAGCGCATAAAACCGTTCAGCGTACGCAGGCGCGAATCGGCAAGCGGTTTCAGGACCGCCGAATGCTCATCCGTGCCACCTGTCATTACGCTCAATGCAACCATGCACCCCTTGGGATGTTTATCTTCACACTGCATCTTCACCGAGCGGCGCAGCGAGGTTTCAATCGCCTCTCTGGGCGGCAGGGAGTTATCCCAGAGCGCATCATTGACCCGCCCATAGCTGTTGAGATAGCAGGCAACCGCTTCTCTGAACAGCGCTTCTTTCGAACCAAAGGCGGCATAAAAACTGGGCGCGGTAATGCCGCCGCCAATGTTCGCCTTAAGCTGAGCCAGAGAGGTGGCCTCATACCCGTGTTGCCAAAACAGATGCAATGCCTGCTGAACGGCCTCGTCGCGGTCGAACCGGCGAGGGCGACCCATTTGTGCCATGGCTGACTCCATGTTTGTAAGTTACATACCGATCAGTATAAATCTTGTTGACACTCAGATGATAGCTCCTTAGCATAATTATACCACTCGATACATAAATCAATTCCAGTGACGTACTGACCGAAATGCACCCTGGCAAAAGAGTGCATTTCGCTGTCGCCTATATTTATACCGATCGATATATAAATGGATAAACCATGAGCCAAACGACTACCCATTGCAGTGATGTCAGGGCGATCCACGAGGAGACACAGCGTTTGCCGATTGCCGCGCTGCTGGCATTAGCCATGACGGGATTTATTTGCATTGCTACCGAAACGCTCCCCGCCGGTTTGCTGGCCCAGATCGCACCTGGCCTGCAGGTGTCGCCTTCGCTTGCCGGACAGATGATCACCGCCTACGCGCTAGGTTCGGTACTGGCTGCCATTCCGTTGACGCTCGCCACTCAGCGTTGGCGGCGACGTAATGTTTTGCTGCTGACTATTGCGGGTTTTTTTCTCTTTAACTCGATCACTGCCATGTCGGGCAGCTTTGCGGTTACGCTGACCGCGCGCTTTTTTGCCGGTGCGGCGGCGGGACTGGCCTGGAGCCTGCTCGCCGGCTATGCGCGCCGGATGGTGGCGCCTCATCTTCAGGGCAAAGCGATGGCGGTGGCGATGGTGGGCGCACCGGTCGCGCTGTCGTTGGGCGTGCCGCTCGGGACCTGGTTGGGATCGGTGGTCGGTTGGCGCGCCGCCTTTGGCGTTATGTCGCTGCTGTCGTTGGTATTAATTGTTTGGGTGCTGGTAAAGGTGCCGGATTATCCGGGGCAGACGGGAACAAAACGGCTGCCGCTGCACAAGGTGTTGATGACCCCCGGCGTCAGATCGGTATTGGGCGTGGTAGTGCTGTGGATGTTCGCTCATAACATTCTCTATACCTACGTTGCGCCCTTTGTTACGCCGGCCGGCCTTGGCGACCGGGTTGATGCGGTATTGCTTATTTTCGGGTTGGCGGCGCTGGCGGGGATCTGGATCACCGGCCGGGTGGTTGATCGCCACCTGAGAACGGCGGTGCTGACCAGCCTCGCGCTCTTCGCCGCCACCAGTGTGCTGTTGGGCCTGGGATTCCAGAATGCAGGAGTGATCTATGTCGGCATGGTGCTGTGGGGGTTGAGTTTCGGCGGTGCGGCGACGCTATTGCAGACCGCACTGGCGGATGTCGCCGGTGAAGGTGCGGATGCGGCGCTGGCCATGAACGTGGTTACCTGGAATAGCGCCATCGCCGGTGGCGGCATTTTCGGCGGGATCTTGCTTGATCGGTATGGCCCGGCGTTTTTCCCCTGGGCAGCGCTGGTGCTTCTGTTGGGCGCACTGGCTGTCGCGGCTGCGGCTAAACGGCACGGATTCTCTGCGGGAAGACGCCAGGGCTGAACCCGGCGGTTGCAGATGGCGCATTCCGTGCGCCATCCGGCTTCAATCCTCGGGTCAGGTGTTATCTACCCGGGGATTGGAACGAGTCGGTTGACTGGGGTATTCCACCTGATGCTTGTGCAAATAGTCCCGTATCAGTTGCCGGATCACCAGACGGAGTGACGTCCTGTTGCAGGCACAGCTCTTCAAGGGCTTTTTTCTTATCCGGATCGATGAGTATCGTCAGTCGTGCCGTTTTCTTTTCCATGAGGATTCCTCCAGAGGATGAAAATGGCATGCTGAGTAATCGGCTAAATAGTTTCCGTTTCCCAAACGGAGCCCTTTCATCAAAGCGTGCTCACAATCAGTGCAATGACCTTCAAACATGCCCTCGACGACGGGTGCTATCTCTGCAGAGATCAGCTATATTCATCCTATCCCCCCCCATAGGATACAACTATGCATCAACATGAAACACATCCCGATATCATCAAGCGACTTAAGCGTGCAGCGGGTCATCTGAACAGTACAATCCTGATGCTGGAAAATGGAAGAACCTGCCTTGATATCGCACAACAGCTTCAGGCGGTTGAAAAGGCGGTGACTAATGCAAAAAAAACGCTCATCCATGATCACCTCGATCACTGTCTGGATCACGCTGTGAAGGCTGACGGGGAAGTATCACCGGCAGTTGTCCGTGAATTTAAAGAAATAACAAAGTATCTCTGAGGTGCGTCATGCCCGATTTTTCCTCCCTGCTGCAGCAAGGCGTGGGTAACGCCTGGCTGTTTATTCCCAGCGCTATCTTGCTTGGCGCCTTGCATGGTCTTGAACCTGGACACTCCAAAACGATGATGGCCGCCTTCATTGTGGCTATTCGCGGCACGATGAAACAGGCGGTTTTGCTGGGGCTGGCGGCGACTGTCTCGCATACGGCGATAGTGTGGTTAATCGCTTTTGGCGGCATGTATTTGAGCCGTCAGTTTACCGCAGAGGCGACAGAACCTTATTTTCAACTCTTTTCCTCGATCATTATCTTGGGTACCGCACTTTGGATGTTTTGGCGTACCTGGCGGGGTGAACAACAGTGGAAAGCCGAACAAGCTTATGAGCTTGAACATCAGGGCCATGACGAATCACACCTGATTGATACTGGCCATGGGCGCGTTGAATTGTCGATCTTTGAAGACGGCATACCACCGCATTGGCGTTTAAGAAATGTCGCTGGGCAAAACTGGGGAGCAAAGTCGGTCACGGTGACTACTGTGCGCGAAAAGGGCTTCCCACAGATTTTTGAATTCGAGGAAAAAGACGGTTTCTTGCAATCCGTGCATGCGATCCCCGAACCGCATAATTTCACGGCGCGTTTATCGTTAGGCCATGGCGGGCATTCTCATGACTATGACGTCGAGTTCAAAGAACATGACCATCACCACGATCATGATCATTCGGCGTTGGCAGGATTGGATGTTTCTTCGCAGGAGTATCAGGATGCCCATGAGAAAGCGCACGCTAACGATATCAAACGTCGTTTTGCCAACCAAAATGTGACGACCGGTCAGATTATTCTCTTTGGTTTGACGGGCGGGTTGATCCCATGCCCTGCGGCAATCACCGTACTGCTGCTGTGCATCCAGGTGAAGGCATTTAGCTTAGGTGCGGCATTGGTACTGTGTTTTAGCATCGGCCTGGCAATGACCTTGGTGGTGGTGGGTGTTGCTGCCGCTTATAGCGTCAGGCAGGCGACAAAACGCTGGGGCGGTTTCAACACATTGGCCCGCCGTGCCCCTTATTTTTCAAGCATATTGATTGCCGCGGTGGGTATCTACATGGGTATCCACGGTTGGACAGGTTTGATGAATTGATGTGGTCCTGCGCATTGGTGGCCGAGGCTAAAGGGCACGGATTCTCTGCGGGGAGACGCCAGGGCTGAACCTGGCGGTTGCAGATGGCGCATTCCGTGCGCCATCCGGCGTCAATCCTCGGGTCAGGTGTTATCTACCCGGGGATTGGAACGGGTCGGTTGACTGGGGTATTCCACCTGATGTTTGTGCAAATAGTCCCGTATCAGTTGCCGGATCACCTGAGACGGGGTGACGTCCTGTTGCAGGCACAGCTCTTCAAGGGCTTTTTTCTTATCCGGATCGATGAGTATCGTCAGTCGTGCCGTTTTCTTTTCCATGAGGATTCCTCCAGAGGATGATAATCAAATGATAATGGCATGCTGGGTAATCGGCTATCCAACCCACAATTTCTAGTTAAAATGCAGCCGCTCAATTTTGCGCGACAGAAAACCTAAATCACAGCCAAAGGTCGGACCGACGGCGGCGGAAAGGCTGCGCAGCAGGCTGAGCGGCGTCTCAACATGGCCCGGTGTAGCGTAAATAATGACGTTGCCGCTGGGTGCCACGCAGTAAAGAACGGTTTTAAATGCGCAGTGCAAGCTGTGATACAGCAGCGTGCTGTCATCGGGCACTTCATGATAATTCAGCACCAACCAGCCCTGAGGCGAAAGACGACCGGCGCATTGATCCAGAAAATTTCGCGTGCCCTGTTGCGGGTCCATCGCGAAGGCGCTGTAAAGATCGGAAAATATCAGGTCATACTGCCGAGTGGCGGGAGCCTGTAAAAAATCGGCGGCATCAGCGGTGTGCAGGGTGACCGTTTTATCGGCGGGCAGGGTGAAATAACGGCGGGCGACAGACACCACCGCCGGGCGCAGTTCCACTACGTCCAGCAGCATGTTGGGATCATAAGCATGCAATGCTCGCACCAGGCTACCACCTCCCAGACCGAGGATCAGCGCCGCCGAAGGCGGCTGCCAGGCTACGGCCATCAGCATGGTTTTTATGTAGTTGTGAACCGGCACCTGCGGCGCGCTGATGCACATTTTGCTCTGCTCGCAAATGCCGTCGAAACGCAGGGTACGGTAGTCTTTGTGGTCAGAAACGATAATTTCACCGCAATGGTCTTCCTCCCGGGCGATGACTTGTCCACGGGGAGAAAAATCAAGGCTATTGAACAACTTATCAACAATAGACATGGTAGCTTCGCTTTGGCTCCTTTAGAAACGGGGGCTTATTTACGGGCGCACATAAATTCGGCCGTACAGATACGGCGGCCATTGACCGTCGCCATTCCGGAAAAACGGGCAATACCGGATCGTTGCCGGACAAAGGCGACGTCCATGCGCAATTGGTCGCCGGGTTGGGCCGAGCGGTAGAAACGGGCGCGTTGAATGGACGCAAAGTAATAATGTTCGCCTTCTGACAACGGGCCGAGAAAGTAGTGGGCCAGCAGGCCGGTGCTCTGCGCCAGGGCTTCCACCATCAGGATGCCGGGGAAAACGGTGGTCTGGTGGTGGCCGGTCCAAAAGGTCGGTTCATTGGCGGTAATGTTTTTGATGGCGCTCAAGCGCCCTTCAGAAATCGACGTGCCGGCGGGCAGAATGCGGTCGACCAGCAGACAGGGGAACCGGTGTGGCAGGATAGATTGAACATCCTGGTACTGTAGTGGATTTCCATTCAGCGGCATGATTGATTTTGGATCCTGTCAGCGGGACGAAGCTCGGCCAGCGGTGGCTTATGCGCCCAGCGGGAATGTAATAGCATTATAATGTTATTATCATCATATGCACTAACTGAAAATCGCCAGGTCGGGCATTAACCGCCGTTTAGTGACAACGTAACTTTAAATTGACGATTGAAATTGGCGTCCAACAGATTGATGGATAATTATTTTTAATGGGAGAGAGGGTTAGCCGCCATCAGAGTGATGACGGCCAGATCGGTGAATCAGTGCTTCTCACGCGTTATTTTATCGAGGTAGCCCATCAGGAAAGCGGAAAGCACGAAGGTGAGGTGGATAATCACATACCACATCAGCTTATTGTCCGGCACGTTCTTGGCATCCATAAACACCCGCAACAGGTGAATGGAAGAGATAGCGACAATGGATGCGGCTACCTTGCTCTTCAGTGAGGTAGCGTCCATTTTCCCCAGCCAGCTCAACTTTTCTTTGTGCTCGCTGATATCCAACTGCGAAACAAAGTTTTCATAGCCCGAGAACATCACCATGATCAGCAGGCCACCCACCAGCGCCATGTCGATCAGCGAAAGCAGGGTGAGCACCAGATCCCCTTCGGTTATGGAGAAGATGCTCGGCAGAACATGCAGTATCTCCTGGAAGAATTTGATCGACAGCGCCACCAGCGCCAGCGACAAGCCAAAGTAAACCGGTGCAAGCAGCCAGCGAGAGGCATACATAGCGTTTTCTATAAAGCGTTCCATAGTCATCTGAGTTTGTTACCAAAAGAGACGCACAGTATAGCTCAGGACGCCCGGCAGAAGGCAAGCGCGGCACCTTGTGGTTACTGCACCTTAACTTTTAACGCCTTTGTTATCCACGTGGCCTAATGGCCGCTCGGGAAAGCATCGATCGCGCAAACGCTGTTTGAGCGCTGCCGCGTCGGGGAAGCCGCCTTCGGTTTTGCGATCCCAGATGACAAAGCCATCCACGGTGACCTCATAAATGCCGCCGGTGCCGGGAACCAGCGTAACGGCGGCCAAATCGGTGCTGAAGGTGTGGAGCAATTCTTGCGCCATCCACGCGGCACGCAGCAGCCAGTTGCATTGCGAACAATAGTGAATGGTGACAGCGGGGGACGTTTTCATTGAGCAGGCCTGGGCGGTAAGATTTTCTCATCATCATCGAATGCCGCCGCAACCCTGTCAAGCCGGCCGTTCAGGGCGCAACAGGGTCAAATCGATCCGCCATTTATTGATTTTATTGTACAGCGTGGTGCGCGATAGTCCGAGCCGCTGCGCAGCCTGCCGCAGATTGCCGCCACTGGATTCAATCACCTGCATGATATGGGTACGTTCGTTATCTTCCAGCCTCGCGGACGGTGTTGCGTCAGGTTCAGTACGATCACGAGTGATTTCCTCCGGCAGGTCGCCCACGTCGATCTGCAGCCCTTCGCACAGGTTCACCATTCGTTCCACCAGGTTTTCCAGTTCGCGCACGTTGCCCGGCCAGCGCCAGGCGCTAAGGCAGGCCATCGCCTGCGGTGATACCTGCGGCGGGATTTTTTTCATGCGCGTACAGAGTTTGTGCACAAAGCCGTTAACCAGCCCGACGATATCTTCCCGTCGTTCGCGCAGCGGCGGAACAGAGAGGGAGATGACGTTCAGGCGGTAATACAGATCGCGCCGGAAAGCGCCATTCTCCACCGCCTGCGCCAGATCACAATTGGTGGCCGCCACGATGCGCACGTTGACCTTCACCGGGTGGGTGGCGCCGATCCGCAGCACTTCACTCTCCTGTAGTACGCGCAGCAGACTGGTTTGCGCATCCATCGGCATTTCGCCGATTTCATCGAGCAGTAAAGTACCGCCATCCGCCAGCTCAAATTTCCCGGCTGAACCGCCACGGCGCGAGCCGGTAAAGGCGCCATCCACGTAACCGAAAAGCTCGCTCTGCACCAGATCGCGCGGCAAGGCGCCGCAGTTAACGGCAACGAAGGGTTCATTGCTGCGTGCGCTGCCGTTGTGGATCGCCTGAGCAAACAGCTCTTTGCCGGTTCCGCTCTCGCCGGTCAGCAGAACGGTGCTGTCGCTGCGGCTGCTGGTGCGCGCCTTGGATATGGCTTCCCGTATGCGGCTGGAGTGGCCGTATATCATGTCAAAGGTATAGCTGGCGCTGACGCCCATCACGCGGCGGGTGATAGCGCGAATACGCTGGTTCTCCCGCAGGGAGAGCACTCGGCCGTCATCCGGCGCGGGCATCAACGAAATCACGCAGGAGAGGGCCGGTTTGCCTTCGGGCATAAAGACCATTTCACGATCGTTACAAAACGGCATGGTCAGCAACGAGCCGGACTGCGGGCGCAGCAACTGATCGAGGGACAGCTCGCCAGGTTCCAAGCCGTCAAAAATCTGGCGCGCATAGCGGTTGACGGTTTTCAGCCTGCCGTGGCGATCGCAGACAATAACGCCTTCATTCAGCGTTTCCATAATGGACTGTTGTTCCGCCAGCAGCCGACGCAACTGCAACTGTTGGCCGACGGCCTCCGCAGCCGCCTGCACGGTGCCCAGTGTGTGGGCGTTGAAGTTATCCGGCGTGGCGGTGAGCGTCAGCACGCCGATCATCACGCCTTCAGCGTTACGCACCGGTGCCGCCGCACATTGGCGATGGCGCTGACGTAGGCCCATTTTCCAGTTTTCACCGCTTAACACATACACCAGGCGCTGTTCCCGCAGGCAGCGCGCGGTGCAATTGGTGCCCTGAACCTCCTCGCTGAGGATGCTGCCGACCGGTGTCAAATCCGCGCCGCAGTAGTGAAGGGTGACGCCGGAGGCATCGGTCAGGTTGATGTGGCCGTCAGGGTTGTAGGCCAGCAGGTTTTCCATGATGCTGTGCGCCACCTTAATCAGCTCGCTGTTTTGCGCCAGAATCATCTGCAACCGCTCTGCCGGCGGCGAGTGATAGACAAACTCTTCGGGGTCGATGCCGTTTTCACGCGAACGTTGCCAGGATTGCAGGATCGACTTGCGGATCCAGCCGGGTTGCCCGCCTTCATTAAAAACCTGCCAGCCTTGCCAAAACAGGCTATCCCATTCACTGGCCTCCGGGCCTCCCGGGAGGCTGAAAATCGGGTCGCTCTCGTCTTTGATCGGCATCAGTCCGGCGGCAGTGTGCATGCGGCTCTCCAGTTTGGAATGTAATGTTCATTTTATTGACATGTGAAATTGACATGTCAATTTAGTTGTCACTTTGTTGTGGTTATCTGTGCATCGCCTCACAAATTCCTCCCTTTTCGCGCTGGCATCCCCTTTGCAATACCCACAGTGACCTCCGTAGCCCGACAAGGGCGTTAATCCACATAAGGAATCACTATGAGTCATTCACCTCACAACTTGCGCGTTGGCCTGATCGGTGCCGGCCGAATGGGCACTTTCCATGCGGAGTCATTGGCGCGGCGCGTGCCGGGCGCCGTTTTGGCCGCCGTGGCCGATCCGCTGCCGGGTGCAGCGCAGCGGTTGGCGGACAGGCTGGGCGTCAGCGCCTTTAGCGATTTGCAGAGCATGCTGGATGACAGCGAAATCGATGCGGTAGTCATTGCTTCCCCGGCGCGTACCCATGCGGAGTGGGTGATTGCCGCCGCCCAGGCAGGGAAGCACGTGTTTTGCGAAAAACCGATGGCCATCACGCTGGAAGAGGCGGATCGGGCCATCGCCGCCGCCAAACAGGCGGGCGTCGTGCTGCAAGTGGGCTTTAATCGCCGCTTTGTCAGCGGTTTTGCCGCCGCCATTGCCGCCGTGAAGGAGGGAGAGAATGGCGTTACCCAGCTTTCCCGATCGGTAACCCGCGATCCGCAGTTGCGCGATCCGGCGCCGATCCCCGCCTGGACCATTTTTTTGGAAACGCTGATCCACGATTTTGACACGCTGTTGCACTTAAACCCTGGCGCCAGACCGGTTGAGGTATACGCGCTGGCGGATGCGCTGGTGCGTCCGGACTTCAAGGATAAAGGGTTACTGGACACCGCCGTGGTGACTATCCGCTTCGATAACGGCGCTATCGCCACCGCAGAAGCCAACTTCCAGGCAGTCTACGGCTACGACGTGCGCGGTGAGGTATTTGGCAGCAAAGGGATGTTGCAGGCGGGCAATATCAACCTGAATAACTGTGTGCGGTATCACGCCGGCGGCATCGCCATCGAAACCTCGCGTCAGGATACCGATCTGCTGCATGACGCTTATGTGGCGGAGCTGACTGAATTCGCCCGCTGTGTCCAGCAGAGGGAAATGCCGCGCGCGACCGGACAGGATGCCCGCAATGCGCTGGAGATTGCATTGGCCTGCATCGAGTCGGTGAAGCAGGGCAAACCGATCACGCTGGGGAGACAATAATGGCCGGATATCAGCTGTCTGTGTGCGCCGAGATGGTGTTCCTCGATCTGCCGTTTGTTGAACGCGTAGCGCGTATTCATGCGCTTGGCTTCGGCGTCGAGATCTGGAACTGGGAAAATAAAGATCTTGATGCGTTGATTGGCACCGGCGCACGTTTTACTTCAATGACCGGTTATCTCGCCGGCAACCTGACCGACGACGAGGATATCGCCCAGCTGTTGCAAACGGCGGAACAGTCGCTCGCCATCGCGCAGCGGTTGAACTGCCCCAGCCTGAATCTACACGGCACCGGCCTGGATCCCAACGGCTTGCCGGTGAAGCCGGTGGAGGTGGTGACCGGCGCCATGTGGCTGAAGGCGGCCGATACCTTGGGCAAGCTGGCGCAGCAAGGGGAGCGCGCCGGCAAGGTGTTCACGCTGGAAAACCTCAACTTGCCGCGGGACCATCCGGGCACGCCCTTCGCCAAAGCCTGCGACACGCTGGCCTTGGTTGAGGCGGTCAACAGCCCGGGGCTGAAGATGAACCTCGACCTTTATCATGCGCAAATCGGCGAAGGCAATCTCATCGAGCTTATTCGCCGTTGCGGGCCGGCGATAGGCGAAATTCAGGTGGCCGACGTACCGGGGCGGCAACAACCGGGGACCGGTGAAATCAACTACCGTGCCATAGCCCGCGCGTTGGACGAGATCGGCTACCGGGGCGTAGTGGCATTGGAGGGGTGGGCATCCGATGACAGCACCGCGGCGCTGCAACAGTTCCGTGACCATTTCACTTTATAACCGCAGTAAACCCGGGCTGTTATCTGTTGCCCGGGATGAAGAGTGATGCATTGATTTTAATAATAAAATTATCTCAACCTACAGGATGACATCATGAAAATCAGAAGCGTGCTGTTGATATTACTTAGTCTGTTTATGACCTTTAACGCCCAGGCGAAAACCTATAAGGTCGGCGTCGCGCTGGCCAATTTCGATCTCAACTTCGTGTCCATTTTACGTTCGCAAATGGTGAGCGAGCTTAAGCAGTTGAACATGGATGGCCAGTTTGTCGATGCCAAAGGCGACGTGGCGCTGCAAGTGCAGCAGGTGGACGATTTTATCAACCTGGGGGTGGATGCCATTATCCTCAACCCGGTAGATACCCAGGGTGTGAAACCGATGATGGATGCCGCCGAGCGTGCGCACATCCCGCTGATTTTCGTCAACCGCAAACCGGAAGTTAAGCTGGGTAATGCCATGGCGTATGTGGGTTCGGACTCGGCGGAGGGGGGCAAGTTGCAAATGGAGGCGCTGGCGAAACGGATGAATTATCGCGGTAATGTGGCGATCCTGATGGGGGCGCTGTCCAACGAAGAGGCGCGTGAACGCACCCGCGCGGTGGAAGAGGTGATCGCCAAGTATAAGGACATGAAGGTACTGGAAAAGCAGACCGCCAAATGGCAGCGCAATGAAGCGGTGGATGTGGTGTCCGGGTGGTTGCTGAACGGCCGCCCGATTGATGCTATCGCCGCCAATAACGATGAAATGGCGATTGGCGCCATCATGGCGCTGAACCAGGCTAAAAACAAAAGCATCCTGGTGGCGGGCATTGACGGTACGCCGGACGGCCTGCAGTTTATTAAAAACGGTGGCATGGTATTGACTATTTTCCAGGACGCCAAAGGGCAAGCCATCGGGGCGGTGCAGATCACCAAGGCACTGCTGGAAAAGCAAAAGACCGAGGCTTACAACTGGGTGCCTTATAAAACCATCACTCAGCAGAATCTGGCGGAGTTTGTGGCCGCCAATCAACAATAGCCGCAGGATCTGCGGCTATTGTCGGATGGCTTAATGACTCAGGCGACGGTGCGCGGGGTGCGCTTGGCCAGCATTCGCAGCGCCAGGCCGCCCGCCGAGGCCAGCGTGGCCAGCAATACCACGCCCGGCCAACCGGCGCTTTCGAGGACTTTGCTGCCGAGAGCGGCACCGCTTGCCATACCGATAAACACCAGGGTAAACATGATGGCATTCAGACGGCTGCGGGCTGCCGGGTTGATGGCGTAAATAATGGTCTGGTGCGCCACCAGCGTCGCCTGGATACCGAGATCAAAACCTACCGCGCTCAGCGCGATGAGCGCCAGCTGGGCGGGCAGCGGAAGCCAGGGCAGCAGAAACATCAGGGCGAATGAACACACCACCATGGCGGCGCCGATTTTAGTGACATAGTCCGGCCCGTGACGATCGGCCAGCATGCCCGCCAGGGGGGCTGCCAGCGCACCGGCCGCGCCTGCCAGCCCAAAGGCACCGGCTACGGCGCTGCCAAGCTGATATTTTTCCGCCAGCATGACCGCCAGCGTCGACCAGAAAGCGCTGAACGCGACCGACAGCAAGCCCTGAGCCAACGCCGCACGCCGCAGTTCCGGGTAGTCGGCCCACAGTTTTCCCAATGAGCGCAGCAGCGCAGGGTAGCTCAGCGTGGTATTGGGTTTAAAACGCGGCAGTACCGCACCGATCGTGAGGGTGATGACCAGCACCCCCAATGCCGCCAGCATATAAACGCTGCGCCAGCCGAAGTATTCCGCCACCACGCCGCTGAACACGCGCGAGAGTAAAATGCCGGCCAGCAACCCGGTCATTACCGTGCCCACCGTCTTGCCCCGGTTGGCGTCCGAAGCGAGCGTGGCGGCCGCCGGGATAATGTCCTGCGCCACCGTAGCGGCCAAACCGATCGCCAGGCTGCTGAGCAACAACAGCGGAAATGAAGAAGAAAAACCGCACATCAGCAGGGTGAGTGCCAGCAACACGCCCTTTATCCGAATGATCTGGCGGCGATCGTGACGGTCGCCCAGCGGAGCCAGCAGCAGGATGCCCAGCGCATAGCCCGCTTGGGTCAGCGTGGGTACCATGCCGATATCGCTGACCCCGGCGTGGAACGTATCGCCCATGATGCTCAGCATTGGCTGGCTGTAGTAAATGGACGCCACGCTCAGACCGGCACCGGCGGCCAGCAGGAAAACGATTTTGGCGGAAAGCGCATTGTCGGGCGCGGTGGTGGTGGCTGAAATCAGGCTCATGACGGTTATCCAGAACGAGTAAAGTGGGGCTATTCTTGCCAGTTTTCGGTGGAAACTGTAGCCCCCGCACAGGTAAAACTGTTATACGTAATACGTATGAATAAAAATCCATTTCCCAATGGCGACCGTATAGCCATGCTGCAAACTCTGGTGCGCATTGTCGACAGCGGCAGCCTCTCGGCTGCGGCTGCGCAAATGAACACCTCGCAGCCCACCATTAGCCGGCGTCTCCAGGTGCTGGAGCAACTGCTCGGCGTTAAATTAATCCAGCGTACGACTCACGCCATGAAGCTGACGGACGACGGCGAGCGTTGTTATCAGCATGCGCGCAAGCTGATTGAGCACTGGCAAATCATGGAGGATGAACTGCGCGGCGTGCGCGATGAACCCGTGGGCGTATTGCGGGTGCGCGCACCGCATGCCTTTGGCCAGGATCAACTGATTGGGCCGCTGGGGGATTACCTGCAACGCTATCGTCAGACCAGCGTGGAGTGGACGCTCAACGATCATTCGCCCGATTTCATTCCGGAAGGCGTGGATTGCGCGATTCACGTCGGTGCGGTGACCGATCCCTCGGTGGTCGCGGTACTGCTGGCGCAGGTGCCGCGCATTGTGGTGGCCGCGCCTGAACTGCTGGCGCGCCATACGCCGCTGGTGCAGATCGGCGATTTGGCGCAGTTGCCCTGGCTGGCGCTAAACAGTTTTTATCGCAATGAAGTGACGTTGACGCATACCGCCAGCGGCGAAGATTACCGTTTTGACATTGTCCCCAGGCTGAGTACCGACAGCCTTTATGCCGTGCGCAAGGCGGCGCTGAACGGCGTGGGAGTGGCGATGTTGTCGTCCTGGGTGGTCAAACAGGATCTGGAGCAGGGGCTGCTTACCCCGTTGATGCCGGGCTGGCACGCCGCGCCCTTGCCGATTTATCTGCTTTACCCCTATGCCAGTTATTATCCGGCACGGTTGCGTAAATTCCTTGAACTGATGAAAGAAGTGATGCCGCGCATTACCGGCGCGCAGGCGCCATTGCCGTGAGGGCGGCGGCTTTGCACGACATACAGCGGAATAGGTCGTCAGCGGAGCGATAAACAGCGTAAATGTAGAGTCCCGACGGGCGGATTCAACCTGATTGGCGACGGTATCTGTTTGATAATCGAAGAACACCTACCGTCCATTTCACTCGAGAGAATCGCCCATGCACTTTACTCAAGCCATTGCCAGACTCCCTGCCGATAGCTGCGGCAGCGGCCAGACCACCGCTCAATTGGGCGCGCCGGATATCGCCGCCACCGGCCGTCAGTTTTTGGCCTATGTGGATACCTTGCTGCGCCTGGGCCTGAAAGTGACGGTGCTACCGGCGGCCCCGGCCTTCCCGGACGCCCACTTCGTGGAAGACACGGCGGTGGTCATGCGGGAGCTGGCCGTGATCACTCATCCGGGTGCGCCGAGCCGCCAGGGCGAGGTTGACACCATTGCACCGCTGTTTGAAGGCGAGCGCCCGGTGGTACGGATGAGCCGGCGCGGCCACCTTGACGGCGGCGACGTGCTGCTGGTCGATCGTCAATTTTTTATTGGCCTGACGGCGCGCACCGATGAAGCCGGCATTGCCGAGTTTGCCGCTGCAGTAGAGCCGTATGGTTACCGGGTGACCGCCATTGAAGTCAGCGCCGGTCTGCACCTGAAATCCATCGTCAACTATGTTGGCCGCAACACCCTTCTGTTGACGGAGGACTACCAGCGCCATCCGGCTTTTAGCGGCTTTAACGGCATCGTTATCCCCGAAGCGGAGTCCTACGCCGGCAACACGCTGTGGATCAACGATACCTTGATTACCCCACGGGGTTACCCGCACACGCTGGCCCAAATCGAAAAGTTGGGCATGCCTATCGTTCAGCTCGACACCAGCGAATTTAAAAAAATGGACGGCGGCCTGACCTGCCTGTCACTTCGTTTCTAGCGCTTTCTTTCACCGGGGATCTCAGCCATGAAAAAAACATTAGCGGTTCTACTGACCAGCCTGGCACTGGGTGGCCCGGCGGCGGCCCAGTCTTTCGATACCATCAGCTTTGGTGTCGACGGCGGTTATCCACCTTTTGACGTGCTTTCGCCTAGCGGCGAGATCACCGGTTTTGATATCGATATCGCCAATGCGCTGTGTACGCAGTTGCATGCCAAATGCGTTTTCGTCAAACAGCCTTTTGAAAGCATGATCGCGGCGCTCAATGCGCGTAAGTTCGATGCCATTATCGCTTCGCTGACCATCACCGACGAGCGTAAAAAGGAAGTGGACTTTACCGATCGTTACTACCGCAGCTCGGCGCAGTTGGTGGCGCGCAAGGGCAGCCCGCTGCTGCCGGATGCCGCCAGCCTGAAAGGCAAAACGGTCGGCGTACAGACCGGATCCATTCATGAAACCTATGCGAAGAAACATTGGGCCGGACAGGGCGTGAAGATCGTTTCTTACGCCAACCAGGACAATGTCTATCTGGATTTGATGTCCGGGCGGATTAATGCCTCGTTGCAGGACAATACCCAGGCGGCCAGCAGCTTTATCGATACTCCGCGCGGGCAGAAGTTTGCCTTTGCCGGCCCGGCGATTACGGACAGCAGCATCTCCTCTGACGTGGGCATCGCGGTGGGCAAAGACAACCCGGCGCTGCGTGACGCGCTCAACGGTGCCATTAAGGCCATCCGTGCCGATGGCACCTATGACGCCATCCAGAAAAAGTATTTCAGCTTCGACATTTACGGCGGCTAAACCGGCGCGCTGACGCCGGCTGGCCCGGCATTTAGTCAAGTATGGGAGGCCGGGAATGGTCATCGAGTATTTGCCGTTGCTGGCTCACGGCGCGGCGCTGTCGCTGTGCGTGATGCTGGTTTCGCTGGCGGTGGCGCTGGCGCTCGGCCTGATCAATGCGCTGATTAAGCTGTTCGGCCCGCGCTGGCTGCGCTGGTTATCGACGGGTTACACCACGCTGGTGCGCGGCATTCCCGAACTGGTGATTATGCTGTTGCTGTTCTTTGGCGGCGAAATGCTGGTCAACGGCTTTCTTGGCCTGCTGGGGTTGGGGCCGCTACGCTTCAACACCTTTATCTCCGGCGTGCTGGCGATTGGTTTCGTGTTTGGCGCTTACTACACGGAAACCTTTCGCGGCGCTTTTCTCACCGTTGAACGCGGGCAACTGGAAGCCGCAATGGCCTACGGTATGCGCCCAGGGCAGGTGTTTCGCCGCGTGTTGCTGCCGCAAATGCTGAGTTTCGCCATTCCCGGGATCAACAATAACTGGCTCGGCTTGATGAAAGCCTCGGCGCTGGTGTCGATCCTGGGGCTGGAGGACATGGTGTGGCTGGCGGAGCAGGCGGGGCGGGCAACGCAAAAACCCTTCTTGTTCTATTTCCTGGTAGCGCTGATCTATATGGTGATCACCGCGATCTCCAGTTGGGGCTTTAGCCTGCTGGCGCGCCGCTACGCTCTGGCTTCCTCGACCGCTGCAGGAGCACGCTGATGACTCTGCAAGATATGCTGGAAGTGACGCCCACTTTTTTGTGGAGCGACGGTTCGGATGTGACGGGGCTGGCGCTGACGGCCAAACTGTTTTTGCTGTCGGTGGTGCCGGGCATGCTATTGGCGGTGCTGATGGCGGTCGGCCAGGTGTATGGCCCGCGCCCGCTGTCCTGGTTAATCCGTTGCGTGACCTATTTTTTCCGCAGCACGCCGCTGTATCTGCAATTGATGCTGATTTACTACGGCCTGTCGCAGTTCGACGTGGTGCAGTTGGGCTGGCAGAACGATCAGCCTTTCTGGCTGCTGTTTCGTGACGCCACCTTTTGCGCCACGCTGGCGTTGGTGCTCAATACCAGCGCCTACGTCGCGGAGTTGTTGACCGGCATGATGGGCACCTTTCCCAGGCAGGAGTGGGTCGCCGGGGAGGCGTTTGGCATGAGTCAGTGGCAGATAATTCGCCGGCTGGTGCTGCCGGCGACGTTACGGCGGGGTATTCCTGCACTGAATAACGAGATGGTCTTTCTGCTGCACGCCACGTCGCTGGCCAGCACGGTGACGCTGCTGGACATTACCGGGGTGGCGCGCGCTTTTTACGCCGCCACCTATTCGCCGTTTATTCCCTTCCTGATGGCGGCGGCGCTTTATCTGCTCTGCACCTTCCTGCTGATCTTCCTGTTTTCACGGGCAGAGCGGCGCTGGCTGGCCTTTATTCGCCGTGACTGAGGCGGTTCAGGATCGCTTGATGGATTGCAACTCGGTCAGGGTAACGATTTTATCCACCCGGAATTTTTTGCTGGTCAGCCAGGTGTCGGCCAGCAGCCGGTAGCTTTCCATGCTGCGGCAGCCGATGCGCACCAGAAAATCGAAACTGCCGCTGACCAGCCAGCAATCCAGCACCTCTGGGGTATTGCGCATTTCCTGCTCGAATGCGGGTTGGGAATGGCCATGATCGGCCAGCGCGATTTGCGCCTGTATCACAAAGGCATGCTCCGGTTCCGGCAGTTCGATAATGGCGCTGTAGCCACGGATAATACCGTCTCGCTCCAGCCCGCGTACCCGTTCCTGGCAGGGGCGAGCGGTCAGGTTGACCTGCTCGGAGAGCTTTTGATAGGAAATGCGGCCATCCCGGCACAGTATTTCAAGGATTTTTTTGTCGATTCGATCAAGCCGGGCTTTCTTTTCCACAGATAGGACGTCCAATGAAAAGTAAACATCATAAGTTACCTGAACATGCCCTGGGTGGGCAGCGCCAATTCACCAGTTTTCATTTCGGCCAGCCCGGCCAGGGCGAAAAGATTTACCTGCAGGCCGGTCTGCATGCCGACGAACTGCCGGGCATGCTGGTGCTGCATTATCTTAAAAGATTACTCAGCCAGGCGGAACGGCGCGGTGAACTGCAAAGTGAAATAATCATTGTCCCGGTCGCCAACCCGTTGGGGCTGGCGCAGGTGCTGCTCAACGGCGGCGTCGGGCGGTTTGATCTGGTCAGCGGCCGCAATTTCAACCGCGACTTTCCCGATCTGGCTCTGTTGCTGCACCATGAGGTCTTTGCCGAGTCGGAGCCTGCCGTGTCGCAGGTACGCGCTGCGATGCGCGAAGCCTTGCACGCTATGCCGGATCGCAGCGAGGTGGAAGCCCTGCGCCGGCAATTGCTGTTACTGGCCTGCGACGCCGATGTGGTGCTGGACCTGCATTGCGATGACCGCGCGATATTGCATATGTATGCCGACCCGGCCTGGCGCGAGCAGGCGGAAGACCTGGCGCGCTGTATGGGGATCGGCGCGGTGCTGCTTTCGCAAGACAGCGGGGGCGGTTCGTTTGACGAAGCCTGCGGGCTGCCGTGGCATCGGCTGGCGCAACAACATCCCGCGTTAAACCTGCAACCCGGCTGCATGGCGGTCACGCTGGAACTGCGCGGGCAACAGGATATCGGCCACGAACTGGCCGGCAACGATGCCGAACGTCTCTATCGTTATTTGCAGCACCGTGGCGCAATTGCGGGCGAGCCGCCGGCGATACCTCAGTTGGATGTCGCCATGTTGCCGTTTGCCGCCGGGGAGATTGTTACCGCGCCCGCCAGCGGCATTCTGCTGCCGTTGCGCCAGCCGGGTGAGTGGGTAGAGGTGGATGAGGCCGTGGCGGAAATCATTGACCCGATCACCGATACGGTAAAAGCGGTGCGTGCCCAGGCGAGCGGGCTAATCTATGCCAGCCGCCGCGCGCCCTTTGTCACCCTGGGGGCGGAAGTCATGAAGATCGCCGGTAAAACGCCCTATAAAGGCGGCGGTGGCCTGGCGTCGTGATAGGCATTAAAAGAGCGGCGATAACAACCTTCGCCGCCGCATCTGCCGAGTATCAGCCGGGTAATGGCGGGAGACGCGGCAATCAGTGCCCGGTACCCTTCGCCAATCCCGGAATCCAGTTCATGTCGCGCCAAAGCGTGGCAACGATCCTCGGGTGGATTGCATTCACCCGTGCCATGAATGAAATACATGAATAGCGGGAAAGATGGCTAGCCGACCACCGTCCATGTTAAATTCGCTTGTAGCCCCGTAGCGCCTGATGACAAAGAGAATTAAAAATGAAGATCGGTTATTTTTTCCCTATTGCGATTATTGTTGCGGCCTTGGTTCTGCTGACCCTGTTTATTGTCGGCGGCTACTCCACTCCGGGCGGTTGAGCGCCATCATGTAATCGATCGGGCCAGAGAAGTCAGTGTCTATGAGCACAGCAAAACCGCGCCGCCCGCATGGGCGATGGGTCTATTACATTTTGTATGAAGATATTCTGTGGCCTTGCCCCGTCAAGTGGGAGTGGGAAAGCAGTTACCATGCCTGGTTGCCTTTTTACTACTCGCCAACGCTGGAATTCGTTGCCGGCAATCCCGCCAAAGCGACAAAAATCACCAAAACCAAGACCAAGGTCTGAATCAGGTCGTTTGACTAATCCAAGCCCGTCTGGCTACCCTTAACCTGTCTCTGGCGCCTGCCCACACGTCCTCCGCCGCTAAGGAAGCCTGACCATGCGTAACTTTTCTTGCCCGAACTGCGGGCAGCAACTGTCGTTTGAAAATTCGCTGTGTTTGTCTTGCTCAAGCTCTTTGGGTTTCGATTTGCCTGGCCGGAGATTGGTGGCGATCGCGGCTCCCGAGCCTGCGGGCAGTGCTGACCCGGAACAAGGGCACCTGTGCGCCAATATGCATATTGCGCAGTGCAACTGGCTGGTGGCGCAAGAAGGGGATCTGTGTGCGTCGTGTCGCCTGACCCAAACCCGGCCGGCGGATGATGATGCGGAAGCGCTCCCGCTGTTTGCCGAAGCCGAAACGGCCAAGCGCCGCCTGATACTGGAGTTGACCGAACTGGGCCTGCCGATAGTCAGTAAAAATGACGATCCGAACAACGGGCTGATCTTCGAATTGCTTTCCAGCGAGCGGCGCCAGGTGCTCACCGGCCATGCGAACGGCGTAATTACGCTGGATCTGGAGGAGGGGGACGACGTTCACCGCGAGCAGCGTCGTATTTCTATGGGGGAATCTTACCGCACGTTACTGGGTCACTTCCGTCATGAGGTGGGGCATTACTATTACAGCCTATTGATCATTCAGCCCGAACGGCGGCAGGCGTTTGCCGATCTGTTTGGCGACCCGGATGCGGATTACCAGCAGGCACTCGATCGGCATTACCAGCAGGGCGCCCCGGAAGGTTGGCATGAATGTTACGTTTCCGCCTATGCCACCATGCACGCTGCGGAGGACTGGGCGGAAACCTTTGCTCATTATCTGCATATTCGCGACACCCTGGACACGGCAGCGGCTTACGGTTTTGCCGCGCCAGACGCCGCTTTCAATCATTCGGCTGAAACCCCGGATTTTGATTGCCTGATCGCGCAGTGGCTACCGGTCTCCTGGGCGCTGAATCAGCTCAATCGTTCGATGGGGCATGCCGATCTTTACCCCTTTGTGTTGCCGACACCGGTGCTGGAAAAAATGCGATTTATTCACCAGACCATTGCCGACGTGGATAAAAAGGGCACCGATCAACCAGTGCCCTGATGCGTTGACTTAAAGCGACATATCCACCACCACGCGGCCGGTGATTTTGCCCTCACGCATGCGGCTGAAGATGTCGTTGATTTGCTCCAGCGGCTCTACCGAGATGGTTGCCGCGACTTTCTTACGGCCGGCAAAGTCCAGTGCCTCTTGCAGATCCTTGCGCGTACCGACAATCGAACCGCGCACCGTCGTGCCTTCCAGCACCATATTGAAGATTGAAAGGTCAAAACTGCCTGGTGGCAGGCCGTTCAATACCATGGTGCCGCCGCGTCGCATCACGGTGGTCGCCTGTTCAAATGCCTTTGGCGATACCGCCGTCACCAGCACGCCGTGCGCGCCACCGAACTCCTGATGGAAAAAGCGGCCAGGATCGACGTTTCGCGCGTTAGCCACCACCGAAGCGCCCAGACTTTTGGCGAAGGCCAGTTTGTCATCGTCAATATCGACCGCCGCCACGTTCAACCCCATAGCGGTGGCGTATTGGATCGCCAGATGCCCAAGGCCGCCGATACCGGAAATGACCACCCAGTCACCGGCCTTGGCATTGGTCATTTTCAGCCCCTTATAGACGGTGACGCCGGCACAGAGGATCGGTGAGATAGACAGAAAATCGACGTTATCGGGCAGAATACCCACGTAGTTGGCATCGGCCAGACAGTATTCGGCAAAGCTGCCGTTAACCGAATAGCCCGAGTTTTGCTGGGAATGGCACAGCGTTTCCCAGCCGCCGAGACAGTGTTCACAGTGCCCGCAGGCAGAGTAAAGCCAGGGCACCCCTACGCGATCACCCTCTTTTACGTGGGTAACGCCGGCGCCCACCGCCACGACGTGACCGGAGCCCTCATGCCCAGGAATAAAAGGCGGGTTGGGTTTGATCGGCCAGTCACCGTCGGCTGCGTGCAGATCGGTATGGCACACCCCGGTGGCGGCAATCTTGACCAGGATTTTTCCGGGCGCGACCTCCGGGATCGGGACCTCTTTAATCACCAACGGTTGTCCAAACGCAGTCACCACAGCAGCTTTCATCGTTTTCATTTTCAGACCTCGAGAAGTTGTAGGGTTGGAACAGGGCAATCTTCAGTTAAAACAGGCCTTGCGGTTTGGCGTCATAGCTCACCAACAGGTTTTTCACCTGCTGGTAATGCGACAGCGCCACCTTGTGCGTTTCGCGACCGACGCCGGAGTTTTTATACCCCCCGAAGGCGGCATGCGCCGGGTAGAGGTGATAGCAGTTGGTCCAGACTCGCCCGGCCTTGAGCGCACGGCCCATGCGATAGGCGCGGTTGCTGTCACGGGTCCACAAGCCTGCGCCCAGCCCGAACTCGGTGTCGTTGGCCAGCGCCAGCGCTTCGGCTTCGTCTTTGAAGGTGGCGATGCCGATGACCGGCCCAAAGATCTCTTCACGGAAGAAGCGCATGCTGTTATTACCGGTGATGAGCGTTGGCTGGAGATAAAAACCTTGCTGCAACGTCTGTTCATGGTGGGTGCGCTCGCCGCCGGCGATGATTTTCCCGCCTTCGTTTTTGGCGATTTCGATGTAAGAGAGGATCTTGTCGAACTGCTGTTGGGACGCCTGCGCGCCGATCATGGTGTCGGTGTCAAACGGGTCGCCCTGACGAATGGCGGTGATGCGCGCCAGCACTTTCTCCATAAATTGCGGGTAGATAGACTCTTGGATCAACGCGCGTGAAGGGCAGGTACAGACTTCACCCTGATTGAAGAAGCCGAGGATCAGCCCCTCAACCGCCTTGTCGATAAATTCCGGTTCGGCCTGCATGATGTCTTCAAAGAAGATATTGGGTGATTTCCCGCCCAGCTCCACGGTGCTGGGAATGATATTCTCCGCCGCGCAGGCCAGGATATGCCTGCCCACCGGGGTTGAGCCGGTAAAGGCGATTTTATCGATGCGCTTGCTGGTCGCCAGCGCCTCACCGGCCTCTTTGCCAAAGCCGTGAACCACATTGAGCACGCCCGGCGGCAGCAGATCGCCAATCAGCTCCAGCAGCACGCAAATGCTGAGCGGCGTCTGTTCTGCCGGCTTGAGCACCACGCAGTTACCGGCGGTCAGCGCCGGGGCCAGTTTCCAGGCCGCCATCAGCAGCGGGAAGTTCCAGGGGATAATCTGCCCAACTACGCCCAGCGGCTCGTAAATATGGTAGGCCACGGTGTTTTGATCAATCTCTGCAGCAGTGCCTTCCTGCGCGCGCAGGCAACCGGCGAAGTAGCGGAAATGATCGATCGCCAGCGGGATGTCCGCATTCAGCGTTTCGCGGATCGGCTTGCCGTTGTCCCAGCTTTCGGTCAGCGCCAGCATTTCCAACTGCGACTCCATGCGATCCGCGATGGCCAGCATCACGTTGGCGCGGTTTTGTGCGCTGGTGTTCCCCCAGGCCTCTGCGGCGGCGTGCGCCGCATCCAGAGCCCGCTCAATGTCCTGGGCGTCGGAGCGGGGGAACTCGGCGACAGTTTTCCCGGTTACCGGGGAGGTGTCGGTAAAGTAGTTACCGGAAACGGGTTCGACAAATTTGCCGCCAATGTAATTGCCGTAGCGTTGTTTGAAAGAAACCAGCGAGCCAGGCAAACCGGGATGGACATATTTCATGTTAAACACCTCTCAAAGAAACACGGGCTGTAGGAGGGGTGCCAAACTGTGGCACCGTGCCTAAACATAAGCATTGCCTATGCCACATTGTTCCATTTTGTCGATGTTTGTTTTGAAAACTATTTAATATCATTAAGTTAATAGCTATAAATATCTGCTGCCGGCAATAAAAGCGGTGATTTATCATTCATTTCTATTATTTTTTGTGTCCCATGTCGCAACGCATGAGACACATTCATGATACAAAAATGCAACACTTTTGCGCGGGAGAAAGGCATGTTGCATAAAGACCGGACAGCCGTAACGGGGTTCGCCTCCGACCATGAAAGCAGGCCTCTCCCCAACCCACTGTCAGAGTCCTGGCAGCGCAGCCAGCACTATGGGCTGAGCCGGGCCGACGACCACGTTCCTTTTGTTCGGCCCGCCGTGCTGAATGAAGTGCGCGGGCAAAATGGCTGGGTAGCGCAACTGGCCCAGCCGCTGATCGCGCGTCTGGGGGGCGAAATCAACCGACAACCTTCCATCATTGTGGTGTCTGACGCCAGCGGGCTGGTGCTGGAGACCTGTGGCAATACCCATTTCTTGCGCAAGGCGTCGCGCATAGCGTTGGCACCGGGCAATCAGTGGGGGGAGCAAGAGCGCGGCACCAACGCGATCGGCACCGCGCTGGCGCTGGGAGAGTTGTGCGAGGTGAATGGCGACGAGCATTTTCTCAATCAGAACGCGGGGCTTTATTGCTCCGCCGCACCGATTTTTCGGCCCGACGGGCAAATTGGCGGGGTACTGGATATCTCAACGCCGGTGCAACGCCCGTACGGTGATGCCCGGTCACTGATTCTGCAGGCGGTTCGGCACATTGAACATCAATGGGTGAAGAGCACCGTCACCGCTCAACACTGGACGCTCAGCCTGCACAGCGATGCGCATACCCTCGGTACTGCGCACGAACTGATCCTGGTCTTCCGCGATGACGTTCTTACTGCCGCCAACCGGCTGGCGATACAAGAATTTAACCTTTCACCGGCGTCCTTTGGAGCGCTGGATTTCGCCACGCTGTTCCCGGAACTGTCGCGACAGACGCTGAACTCGCCCAGTCAGACACGGGCGGCCAACCGTCGCCGTTATTACTCGCTGCTGGAGATGCCAGAGCGGCATTCGCATGTCGTCAGGCCCTTTGTTCAGCCTTTTGATCGGGATGGTGCAGACAAACAGAAAGCGTTGCGTATCGTGAACGCCGGTCTTGCGCTGTGCATTACCGGGGAAACCGGCTGCGGCAAGGAGCACTTCAGCCGGCGGCTGTTCCAGGAAAGCAAATGGCGGGAGGGCAACTTCGTGGCGATCAACTGCGCGGCGCTGCCTGAAAACCTGATCGAATCCGAGCTGTTTGGTTACGCGCCCGGCGCCTTTACCGGCGCCAATCCCAAAGGCTACGCCGGCAAGATCAGGGAGGCCGACGGCGGGGTGCTATTCCTGGATGAGATTGGCGATATGCCGCTGAGCCTGCAAACGCGGTTGCTGCGCGTACTGCAGGAAAAAACCGTCACGCCATTGGGCAGCCGCCATGCCTGTTCGGTAGATTTTACGCTGATCTGCGCCACCAACCGCAATCTGAACACCCTGGTGGCGGCGGGGGAATTCCGCGAGGATCTGCTGTACCGCATTCAGGAGTTCAGCCTGTGCATTTCACCGCTGCGGCAGCGGGCGCATGTCGATCGCTTCATTCTCAGCCTTTGGCATGAGCTTGGCGCCGATAAGCGTGGCATCAGGCTGGCACCGGACACGCTGGCTGCGCTGGCCCGTTATTCGTGGCCCGGCAATGTACGGCAACTATTGAGTACGCTGAAGGTGCTGCTGGCGTTGGCGGATGACGACAACCTGATTGCGCTTGAGGATCTGCCGGAACAGTTCAACGCGTTGCCGCCGCTTTGCGCGGAGGCCAACGCCGTTTCGCAAACCGAGCCGGAGGTGTTCGCCGCCATCAGAAATGCCAACGGCAACATCAGCCAGGCGGCCAAGTCGCTGGGCGTATCGCGCAGCACGCTTTATCGCAAAATGGAGAAAAAGCGCCTCAATGCAGATTGAATGACCTTACACGAGAAAACCAAGGTGCAATTAGCCCTTCAAATAACAGGTCACCAACAAGATTAATTCACGTTTTAGATCTGATGACGTTAATTGCCCACGCCGCGATGCATCATGCACGACGCCTTCAATTGCAGAAGCCAGCACTTGGCTGGCGACTTGCGCTCGTTCTGAACCCAAATGATTGGCAGTAAAGGTAGCGTAATACTCAGCATAGCGACGTTCAAAGTCATGATGTGCGTCACGCCCGGAGAGCGGCACTTCATCAAGCAAAACGCGGTGCAAACGCGGATTAATTAAATGCGCGGCGATGATGCCATCAATCATTCGTTCAACCTCCGCCATCAATGAGTCTGCCTGCGTAGCCCCGTTAGCGGTTTCAAAAACCATCAATATCGACGCGAGGTGTTGTTTGCGTATCGCTTCCGCCAGAGCCAACTTATTGGGGAAATACTGATAAAGCGAACCAATACTGACCCCGGCAATGCGAGCCACTTCATTGGTATTAAATTTTGCCCATCCGTTTTCAGCCAATAAGCGAGTAGCAACATCCAGAATGATGCCGACCAAAAATCGTGAACGGCTTTGCTGCGGCATTTTACGCATGCTTCGTGCTGTATCTGGAACACGAGTATTCACGTGAGGGCTCTCCGATTGATAATGCGAGTATTAACTCACATATCAACAGGGAAATAAAATGGTCTTTGCAACGCAGCACAACAGGAAAATCAATCTGCTTAAACGCTCTTCTGGCATGCCAGGACCCGATAACTTTGAGATTATTGAGCATCCTGATATCGCCTGTGGCGAGAATGAGATATTGGTTCGCAATTGCTGGTTTCGAGTCTCAATATCTACCCGCCTGATGATGAGTGAAGAAGCCGAAAGTGTAAAAGGCATTCCGTTTCCACCCATCAACATTGGCGATACGCTGGCAGATGCGGCAATTGGCGAGATTGTGTCTGCGCCTGCTGCAAGCGGTTTGCAACCGGGCGAGTTTGTGCTTCATCCGTTTGGCTGGCGAGAATATGCCGCTGTCGACATAGATCTCTGTACTCGATTAGGCAACGAGCTGCTTAATCCTGCCGCCTATCTGGGGCATGGCTGGACGGCATATGCGGCTTTGACGCGTGCGACGCAGGTTAAACCTGACGATGTAGTTTTTGTTTCGAGCGGAGCGGGCGCGATTGGCTCCATGGCGGGACAAATTGCCCGTAAACTGGGTGCCAAACGAGTCATTGGCAGTACTGGAACGCCTGAAAAAGCTTCATGGATGAAGCGGGAATTGGGTTACGACGAGGTCATCATTCGCGGTGACGGCACTATCAGCGGCCAATTGCACCGCTATGCGCCCGACGGCATTGACATATTTATTGATATTGTAGGCGGTGAGCAATTGGAAGCCGCGGTTTCTCACGCTCGGGAAGGTGCGAGGATTGTCCTGCTTGGGGCGCTATCGGCCGAACTTGCAGGTGCAAAGTCGACCAAATATGCTCCTGTGGAAATAGACGCTTTCGCTATTATCGTCAAGGGCGTTAGGATACGCGGATACAGCGCTGACGAAAATCCGGAAGTATTTGCTGAATGGCTTTCCTGTCTATCACAACCTTCATGGGCGGACATCGAATTTCCTGTGACCCGGTTTAAAGGACTGGAATCGGCACCGTTGGCACTGAAAGAGACGTGTTCCGGCAAGGCACGCGGTCTGGTACTCGTTGCGCTTTAAACAACCTTTAAGGGCGCCGGCGGTAAGAGCCGGCGCCTTGAAAGCAGGAAGATCAGTCCCCCAACCCCAGCGGATTGATTTCAGAATGTTCGATTTTCTCGTCGCTTTCCGCCCAGCGATCCAACACTTTCAGGTAGCTGCCGTTGGCGATGGCGCTGTTGAGCGAAGCCTGCACGGCATCAACCAGGCCGTTCCCCTTTTTCAACGTCACGGCGATGTTGGCGCTGCGCGGCCAGCCGCCAGGCACTATGCCGACCAGCTTGGTTTTACCGTTTAATTTAGCCTGATAGGCGCCGGCAACGTTCGGCCCGAACGTTGCCTCGGCCCGGCCGGATTGGATCGCCAGCGTTGAGGCCGCTTTATCGGTGACGTAGATCGGCTGGAGAGCGGGCAGTCCTTTGGCCTGATTCTCTTTATCCCATGCCAGCAACACCGCCTCCTGATTGGTGCCGGAGTCGACGATGATCTTTTTGCCGGCGATATCCGGTGCGGATTTTATCGAGGTGATTTTACTGTCGGCCTTCACGTAGAAGCCCAGCGTGTCCTGGCGATAAGTGGCAAAGTCGAACTTGGTTTTACGCTCATGGGTGACGGTGATGTTATAAATTGCCGCGTCGTATTTCCCTGAGGTTACCCCCAACGGCCAGTCTTCCCAGGATGTCGGTACCAGTTTGAGTTTTAGCCCAAGCCCATCGGCGACCAGCCTGGCGATATCCGACTCACTGCCAATCACCGTTTTATTGTCGCGGGCGTACAGCCCGAACGGCGGGGCGCTACCCAATATCGATACGGCGACGGTTAGCGTACCCGGTTCCACGAATTTAAATCCAGCCGGGATCTTGGCAACGGCCTCTGGGTTTTTAACCGTGTTGATCGGGGTTTCATTGGCGATCAGATCAATTCCCGGTGCAGCATTGGCGATGAAGGACATGCTCAGGAGTGCCGCCGCTGCGGTTAATTTAGCGCTATACATCATGATTATTACCTGCATTATTATGTTGTTGAGGCGGTCTGCTCACTATCCTCGAAGCCGCTAACTCTGTGAACGAACAAAATTAACTAACTAATTTTAGAAAAATCAGGTTGCAGCGAAATGTTACCCGCCTCAGTCGTCGATCTCTTCGTTATCGCGAACATTGGCCCGCAGCAGGTTAAGCACGTTGGGCGCCTCAACGGCCTTGCTGAACAAAAAGCCCTGTCCAAAATAAAAACCGGCGTCGCACAGCGTCTGGCGTTGTTGCTCGGTTTCAATCCCTTCGGCGATGATATCGATGGACAGTTTCTGCCCCAAAATGCCCATGCTTTCGACGATGCCCAATATGGCCGGCTCGTCGTTCATCCGGTGGATAAAATCGCAATCCAGTTTAATGCAGTCCAGCGGGTAGTTCATGATATGCGTAAAGGCCGAATGCCCGGTGCCAAAGTCGTCGAGCGCAATCCTGATGCCCATTTCCTTGAGCATTTGCAAGGCACGTAAAACATACTTCGAACCGTGTTTGTTGAACGCATGTTCGGTGACTTCCAGCTCGATGAGGTGGTGCGGGATGCGGAACATCAGCAATCGTTGCAGGAAGGTTTCGGCATAGTTGTCGCGTAAAAACTCGATAGGGGACGCGTTCAACGACACCGGCAAGACGTCTACTCCGGCATCGATCCAGCGCGAGATGTCGGTAAAGACTTTCATCTGCATGGCTTCGCTGATTTTTGTCGCCAGCTCATAGTCACTGAAGGCTTCACTGACGGTATCCGGCAACTGCATGCCGTTTACCGGACAATACCAGCGCAATAGCGCCTCAAAACCCACGATAGCGCCGTTGGCCAAATTGACCTTCGGTTGATAGCTGGGGCGGATGCGGTTATCACGCACAATCTGCCGCGCGTGGTTAAGCTGTGAGGCGCGCGCCTTTGCCTTCTCCATCATTTGCTGATTGAACATATAAACGCCGCCGCGGCCGCCGTCCTTAAGTTCATACAGCGCGGTATCGGCGCACTTCATCAGTTCCGCCGGGTCGCGCGCATCCTGAGGATAAACGGCGCAACCGATGCTCATGCCGCAATGCAGCGCCTTACCGCCGTGGGTGATCGGCGATTCGAGCTGCAACAGAAAGTTATTGGCGATTTTGAAGATATCCTGCTCATCGTCCACGTCGCTGATGACCACCGCAAACTCATCGCCGCCTAGCCGGGAAACAAAAGAGTTAGGGTTCAGGTGCGCCGTGAGCCTTTTGGATAACACGCGCAACAGATGATCGCCTGCGGCATGCCCAAGGGTGTCGTTAACCAATTTAAAGTGGTCGAGATCCAACAGAATCAGCCCGAGCAATTTATTGTTGCTCAGGGCGCGTTTCATTTCCTGTTTTAACTTTTTCTTGAATAACCGTCGGTTAGGCAGGCCGGTCAGTTCGTCATATTCACTGGCGATCAGCAAACGCTTCTCGGCTATTCTTTGCGAGGTCACATCGCGGGAAACGCACAATATATTTTGTATCCGGCCATTTTTATCGGTGACCGGGCTGAGGATATTATCCCAGTGTTGCATCTTGCCATTCGGCGCGCTGCTAAGGCCGGCAAATCTGGCATTGCGGCCATTCAACACTGTGCGCAGCGCCTTTCTGCCGCGTTTGCGTATTTCTACCGGCAGCAGCCCCAGCCACGACATGCCAAACTGTTTTTGGTTTTCATCCAGGCCAAGGGCAATGCAGCCGGCTCTGTTCATGTGCAGCAACGAACCGTCATTATTGATGATCTTGATGCAGTCGACGCTGGCATCTAGCATGTTTTGCTGCGCAGCCAAGGTCGCGGTGATGATGTGCTTTTCCAGCACTTGTTCGTGGATATCCACGCAGGTTAGAGACCAGCGCGGCTCTCCAGGCTGGGGATCTTTGGCGGCGTTGAACGACAGCAAAAACCAGCGGAACTCACCGCTGCAATGGCGCAGGCGGCTTTCATTCACGAACGAGCTGGCGGTAGCCGTTGCCTGCTGCCAAAGGCTGTGCACCGGCGCATAGTCAGCCGGGTGCAGGGCTTTCAACCAGCCGTCATCCTCATTATCAAATGAGGCCCCACCGGTATATTCACGCCACCCTTTATTAAAAAGTCCGCCCAGGCTTTTACCCACGCCAATGAGATTCGGTAACCCGTCAAAAATTACATTAGCTATATCAACAGGATGAATGTCATCACTGTGATCAGGTAAAACGCTCATGTCTTGTTCCTTTATGAAAACCGCCTGAGATTCGCTCCAAAAGGAACTGTTTTAATAATATTCGTGCCTGCGGGAATATGCCAATGACCGGGCTTAGCGCGGTAAAAAGCCGATGAAAGAATGGGATATAATGCCGGGTAAAACAGTAGGATTATTCTTGTAAAAGGAAGGTTGTTTTCTATGGATTAACGCTAATTCGCGATAATTCATAAAAAACGCCCCTGTCATGTGAAAGGGGCGTTTTGTTATTGCTAACCTTGAGCGTTACTTATCAAGCGCGTAAGCGATCACGTAGTCGCCACGGTCCGGTGACTGGCGTGCGCCGCCGGCGGAGATAAGAATGTACTGCTTACCGGTGGTCGGTGAGACGTAGCTCATCGGGGTGCCGCCGCTGCCGACCGGCAGACGCGCTTTCCACACTTCTTTACCGGTGGATGAATCAAATGCCCGCAGGTAGTAATCCTGGGTGCCGGCGATAAACACCAGGCCGCCCTGGGTTGCCAGCGTACCGCCCAGCGTTGGCATGCCTACCGGCATTGGGGCGCGCATTTTAATGCCGAATGGCCCGGTATCCTGCACGGTACCGGCCGGGACTTGCCACACCACTTTCTGGGTTTTCAGATCGATAGCGGACAGGGTGCCAAACGGCGGTTTCTGGCACGGAATGCCCAGTGGCGACATAAAGCGGTTCTTGTTGACACCGTAAGGGGTACCTTTTAACGGCACTGCGCCCATACCGGCGTTAACCGATTCGCCGCCGTTGCTGGCCGGCGCATTGGCGTCGGTTTTTTGCGGGATCATCTGCACCCACAGGCCCAAACGCATATCGTTGGCGAAGATGTAGTGGTTGTTCGGATCGGTAGACAATCCACCCCAGTTCATGCCGCCCAACGAGCCAGGGAAACTGAGTGACAGATCGGTGTCCGGCGCGGTGAACAGGCCATCATAGCGCATCGATTTAAAGCTGATGCGGCACATCAACTGATCGAACGGTGTTGCGCCCCACATGTCGGATTCGGTTAACTTCGCTGCGCCAATCTGCGGCATGCCGACAGAGAAGGGTTGAGTCGCCGAATACTGCTCGCCTGGGATGTTGCGGGTTTTCACCGGCAGTTCTTTCACTTCGGTCAGTGGTTTGCCGGTATGGCGATCCAGCACGAAGATCTGCCCGGTTTTACCGCCGAAGACCAGTGCAGGGCGGGTGGTGCCGTCCTTCATCGGGAAATCGATCAGGCTTGGTTGCATAGGGATATCAAAATCCCACAGATCGTTATGTACGGTCTGATAAACCCACTTTTCTTTGCCGGTTGTCGCATCGAGCGCCAGAATGGACGCGCCGTATTTGTGGTCCAGAGCGTTGCGGTTAGCCCCCCAGAGGTCCACGGAAGAGCTGCCCATTGGCATGAACACGGTGTTCATCGCCGGATCGTAGGACATCGGTGCCCAGGAGTTCGGCGTACTGCGCACAAAGGTCTGGCCCGGCTTTAACGCCGCATTCGGGTCTGGGTTGCCCGGATCGAACGCCCAACGCATTTCACCGGTGATCACGTTAAAGCCACGCAACACGCCGCCAGGCATGTCGGTTTGCACGTTATCAGCCACGCGTCCACCCACGACGATGGTGGTGCCTGCCATCGTAGGGGCGGAGGTCAACTGGTATTTCGGATCCGAGGCATCGCCCAGGCCGGCTTTCAGATCGACGATGCCGTTGTTGCCAAAGTGCTGGCAGAACTCGCCGTTATCGGCGTTGATCGCCACCAGGCGCGCATCGATGGTGTTCATCAGAATACGGCGTTGACAGCTGTCACCGGCCGCAAGCTGGACCGGCGCCGCAGGCGTTGAACCTGGGACTGTCGGCTGTGGCAGGGTTTTGGTGGCGTCGAAGTAAGCCAGGCCGCGGCAGCGATTCCATACCTGCGACTGTGCGTTGATTTCACGCTTCCAGATCGCTTTCCCGCTATCGGCTTCGACGGCGATGACGTTGTTGTGTGGCGTACACAGGAAGATGCGGTTGCCGATTTGCAACGGCGTTTGCTGGTCTTCTGCGCCGTTGCCGCCAGGGCTGATCGGCGTATCGCCGGTGTGGAAGGTCCAGGCGACTTTCAGATCTTTCACGTTGTCGCGGGTGATCTGATCAAGCGCCACGAACCGGCTACCGCCTGGGGTATTGCCGTAGTTGTCCCAGTCTTTTTGCTGTTTGGTTTTATCTACCGGGATCAACGGTAACTGCTGGCCGCTGAAAGCGACGGTGGGGTGCGGCTGGAACATCTGCACGAAGGCACCGACCATACCCACAGCCAGTACGGCGGAGAGCAGATAAGAGAGTTTCGCCAGCGGCGATTTCCCTTCCGGTTTACGCAGCGCAGGCCAGCTAAGGAAGGCCAGAATCATCAGGCCGGTTGGTACCATCAGCCGTGAAATCAAGGGCCAGAAATCAAAACCGGCGTCGGCCACTGACCAAATCAGCGTACCGATGAAAACCAGCAGGAACAGCATGACTGCCGAGGATTTGCGACGGAAGAATTGGATGGCGGAAAGCAGGGTGACGATACCGGCAATCAGGAAGTAGGCGCTGCCGCCGAGCGAGACTAACTTTCCGCCTGCAATAGCAAAGAATAAGCCGGTAACCGTAAGAATTACCCCTAATAAACAACACCATAATTTAAGCTTTATACCCGGTCGGGTATTTGAATCAGACATGTTCATGCAGTCTCCGAAAATAATGTGTCTTACTACCTGGTTTACCAAAGTGTAATCGCTGTGCCGCGCCCTGCACTGAGGCGGGGAGCGTAACAAAAAATTAAACAGTGAATGTGATGGATTGTACCATTTGATTCGTTAGGCTGTTAAGGATATGTTGCTTTTAAGCTGGGTTATTAATAAAAATTCAGGGTTGGAACTCAACACGCCCCCCTCAGCATCCCTTTAATTACCTACCTAAACTACTTTACCGTCCTGTCGTGGGATACACCTTAAAAATAGCCAGTGTGTAAAAAGTAGATTTCTTTAGTTTCATTAATTTCTTGAGAGTATTTTCCGTATATAACTAAGGGCTGGACGATTTATAGCCTTAGTTTTTGTTTAATCGAGGGGGTAGTGTGAGGTTTCCGACAATAGTTTTTATTGCCGTCATTTTTTGCTCACCAGCGGCTTTTGCTCGTGGGCTGCCATCCCAGACTCAGCCGATATCCTGGGTTTCCTGCAAAAGCAGCCCGTTTAATCAATGGGTCGGCGGGGAAGCGATCCCAGCACGGCTGCAATGCGGCTATGTGGAAGCGCCTTTATCCTATGACAGTGACAATACCCATGAAAAAGTCAGGTTGGCGATAACGCGTTTACCTGCGACCGGAGAAAGGCTGGGCAGCGTGCTGTCGATTCCCGGCGGGCCAGGGCTGCCGGGGATACAAGTGCCTATCGAAACGGAAGAACTCAATGAAAATTTCGATATTGTCGGTTATGACCCACGAGGCGTCGGGCAATCCAGGCCAAAAATTTCATGTTCCACTCAGCCGGATAACGATACCGACGATGCAGGCAATGCGGCTACTACCGCCGAGGCTGAAAAAGTGAGTAAGGCTTGGCTGGAAGGCTGTATTAACCGCACGACGCTCAACGTCCTGAAACACCTGGGTACGGATGAGGCGGTCAATGATGTGGACGTTATCAGAGCCGCTTTGGGTGAGGATAAACTGAATGCTATTGCTTTCTCGTACGGCACCCAGGTAGCGGCACTCTACGCAGAGCGCTTTCCGAAGAATATAAGGGCTCTGGTATTTGATGGGGTGATGGACATTTCGGACGATGCATTCAGCAGTGATTACAAACAGGCATTGTCATTCCAGCGGTCATTCGAACGTTTTGCCGCTTATTGTGAGGAAGAGCAGCAGTGCCAATTAACGAAAACCGATGCCACGGCGATCTATCATTCATTGCTGGAAAAGGCAGATAATCGGGCGCTGACGGATGAAAACGGCGAGGAAATAGGCGCGAGCAATATCATAAGTGCGACCACAAAAACGCTTTATTCTTCAGAAGATTGGCCAAAGCTGGCTAAATTGCTGCGTTCAATCGATAGCGACAAGTTTGATTACCCGACGTTGGCCATTTTGGATAAAACAGCGGATCAGGTTACCGATGCAGAACATCCGACCCAGAGCGGTAAACACCCCCAAACCCCACTACCTGACAGACAGCAACGCTGACGTGAACGCCGTAAGCGCTGCTGACGAAGAGGCCGCTAATTTAACCTTGATCGGCTGCATCGATTCGGCCAATCCGGGGGGTGACCTTAAACAGAGCCGGCTCAAAGAACAGAAGTTAGTGGATGCATCCCCTTTCAGTAACTACCCGGTAAAAACGCAGTCTCCACGCAATGTCTGCGACCTCTGGCCCTTTAAAGGCACGATGCCGGCACATATCCCCGTAGTCTCTACCGAATTGCCGCCTTTGTTATTTGTTGCACAACGTTATGATCCCGCGACCCCTTATGAAGGGGCCAAACGAATGGCGACGTTTTTTAATGGCCCTTTGATTACGGTGAATGGCGACGGGCATACGATTGCGCTTTCTAATGTCAATCAATGCGTAGATGATGAAGTGATTGATTATTTTATTTCCCCTGAAAAAGTAAGGGCCAATAAAAAGTGTTAGTTCTAATGGATAATTAATAGACCGGTGAGCGCCAATATATTGTGTCTTCGATATTTATGGCGATTTTATCTTTGTATTTTCGGTTTCTTTAGTTACATAAGGTTAGAAAACCGAATTCATTACGTTAATATTCCCGCTCCACTATGCAGTGCTTCGATTGATTGGGCGTCATCGTTTTAATGCACTGCATAGTGGGCACTATTAAAGCCAAATGAATCAAACCAATAAATACCTTTCATGATAATGGTTGCGCTGCGTAATTATCCAGCCTAACGTTCCTTTGGGTTCTCTTTGCCCTAAACCGTTCAAACTTGTATTACTCTATCTGACGTTTTACTCCGGCATAAGAAACGCATCACGGCATCTGTTTGCTTTTTCATGACTCCGGTGCCTGCCGGCGGCAAACAGTCAATACCAATTGACGAAGCCAACGATGGGCGGGATCCACTTCTGAACGCGGATGCCACATTTGCGAGACGGTAATGCCCTGGGTTTTTACCGGCAGTTCAAAAGCGAAAAGTGCGGCGACAACCCCGTTCCCAGTAACGATGGGTTGATTGATAAGAAAAGAGGCGGGCACCAGCGCCACCAAGTCAGACGCCTGAGCTACCGCCAGCGCGGCGGGAAAGCTCGGCACCACGGCGGCGATGTTCCGCTCCAGCCCCAGCTCCGCCAGCGCCTGGTCCACCGGCCCGGCTATCCGCCCGCTACGCGAGGCGACAACGTGCCCGCAGGCAACATAGTGCTCAAGGGGCACGTCAGGCTGTAGCGCCAGCGGATGACCCTTTCTTGCCACCCCCACGAACCTGTCCCTGAATAGCGCCTGCAGGCGTATTTCCGGCCCCATGTCACCCAACACACCGATCTCGAGATCAACCAAACCTTCTCGCAAAGGCTTTGAACTTTTCTCGGGTTTTGGCGCAAAGCGCAGACGTACCAAAGGGGCCACCGCCGCTGCTGCCGCGATAAGCGCAGGGCCAAAAGCCTCCACAAAGCCGTCGTTGGTACGCAGGATAAAGGTGCGTTCCAGCGTGGCCGGATCCAGCTCCGCTGAAGAAGGGCGGAGCACGGAGCGTGCCTCAAAAACGGTATTTTGCGTACGCTCGCGTATCTCTTCGGCATAAGGTGTCAGCACCATGTTGCGCCCGGCGCGCACCAGTAACGGATCGCCGGTTGCCGTGCGCAAGCGGCTGAGCGTGCGGCTCATGGCCGAGGCGCTTAACCCAAGACGCCGCGCTGCGCTGGCCACGCTACCTTCGGCCAGTAACACGTCGAGGGCAATGAGTAGGTTGAGATCGGGTTCCGTCACGCTGTTTAGTCTCCTTGGCCAAAGAAAAAAGATAAGGCGTTGCATACAGGTTATAACTGCAAACGCTGCGTCTTCCGCCTTCTATTATGCTTGGTTATATTCACTGCATGACAAGATATCTCATGTTTGGAGGAAATAATTTATGCCAACCTGTTCTGCTCAAAAGACCGTTCTGCTGATTGGCGCATCCCGTGGGTTGGGACTCGCCATGACGGAGGAATATCTGGCGCGCGGTCATAAAGTGATCGCTACAGGGCGCGACGGATCCAAAGGTGCATTATACCAACTGGCGGAAAAATATCCTGGCTCGCTGGAGGTTGAGACCGTCGACATCTCGGTGCCTGCACAGCTTGAGGAATTGCATGAGCGGCTCGGTGAGCGGCAAATTGATATGCTTTTCGTCAACGCCGGCGTCAAAAACGACGACAGAGAAACGATCGCGGACGTATCGACCGAAGAGTTCATCCGGGTCATGGTGACGAATGCGCTGAGCCCGATGCGGGCCATAGAGAGACTTCAGCAGAGGGTTGCTCCAGACGGGACGATAGGCGTGATGTCTTCGGGGCAAGGCAGCCTGACCAATAACACTCATGGGCAGTATGAAGTATACCGGGGCAGCAAGGCGGCGCTGAATATGTTTATGCGCAGTTTTGCCGCGCGTCACAGTGACGATCCCAGGACGCTGATGCTGATGGCGCCGGGGTGGGTACAAACCGATCTGGGCGGGGCGCAAGCCCGCTTAACCATCGAAGAAAGCATCCCGAATGTGGTCAACGTGATCGAAGAGTATGCCGGGCGCTCAGGGCTGCATTACCTCGATTACCTGGGCCGGGTTGTGCCTTGGTAAATGGGGGAGACTACGCGTAAATCTGCAATAAAAAAGCCGATAGCAGAATGCTATCGGCTTTTAACTGCAATTAACGGCAAACCGGGTTTAAGCGGTCGGCAACTGCTGTGCAGTGGTTTCCACCAGCGCCAGCAACACTTTAATGTCTTCCAGGCTGACGGTCGGGTTCAATAACGTCATTTTCAGGCAGGTGACGCCATCAAACTCGGTAACGCCCACGTTGGCGCGGCCCGATTCCAGCAGAGCATCGCCAATCCGTTGGTTGAGCAAGGCAATCGCCGCATCGCCGCTCGCCGCCAACTGTGGCGGGAGGTAACGGAACAGGACGCTGGCCAACTGTGGCTGCATAACCAGTTCCAGCGACGGTTGATCGCCGATGTAGTGTGCAACCTGCTGCGCCAGCGTAACGCCGTGATCGATGATCTCCGCGTACTGCTTTTGCCCCAGCGCTTCCAGACCCATCCACAGTTTCAACGCATCGAAACGGCGGGTGGTTTGCAGCGATTTGGACACCAGGTTCGGCACGCCTTGCGCTTCGTCGAACTCGGAGTTCAGGTAGGCTGCCTGATAGCGCATCAGCTCATAGTGACGGGCTTCTTTCAACAAGAAGGCGCCGCAACTGATGGTCTGGAAGAATTGCTTATGGAAGTCCAACGTAATGGAATCCACCAATTCAATGCCATCCAGATAATCGCGGTATTTCTCCGACAGCAACAATGCACCGCCCCAGGCTGCATCGACATGCACCCAGATCTGGTGTTTCGCAGCCAACTGCGCGATAGCGCGCAGGGGATCAATAGCGCCGGCATCCGTGGTGCCTGCGGTCGCTACAATCGCCAGGATCTGCTCGCCATTGGCTTCGGCCTGCGCCACTTTTTCGGCTAAATCGTTCAGGTCCATACGCGCGAACCGATCGGTTTTCACCAGCGTGACGGATTGATAACCCAGACCCAGCAACGCCATGTTCTTTTGCACCGAGAAGTGGGCGTTTTCAGAACATAAGACTTTAATCTTTTTCAGGTTGCCGACCAGGCCATCCTGCTGGATAGAGTGCCCCTGGCGCGCAAAGAAGGCGTCGCGCGCCAACATCAGGCCCATCAGGTTGCTCTGGGTACCACCGCTGGTGAACACCCCGGCATCGCCAGGCTGGTAACCCACCTGGGTGCGCAACCATTCGATCAACTTCATCTCGATAATGGTGGCGGAGGGGCTTTGATCCCAGGAGTCCATGCTTTGGTTGGTGGCGTTAATCAAGACCTCAGCGGCCTGGCTGACCACCAGGCTTGGGCAATGCAAATGCGCCACGCACTGCGGGTGGTGAACCGACAGGCTGTCTTTTAAAAAGTACTCAATCGCGCGTTCAATCGCGGCCTGGTTGCCCAGGCCCTGTGGATTGAAATCGAGCGTAATGCGTTCACGCAGTTCGGCAACGGTTTTCCCCTGATACATCTCAGGTTGTTGCAGCCACTGCACAACGGCCTGGCTACTTTGTGCAATCGCTTGCTGATATGCCTCGGTGCTTTGCGCCGAGGCCGCCAGAATCGGGTTTAACTTGGACATCGCGGTCATTCACTCCACTCAGACGGGTTTGACGCCGGCCGCTAACAGGGCTTGTTCAAATTTATCCAGGAAAATACCCAACTCATCGTTGGTGATCAGCAGGGAAGGCAGCAGACGCAGTACGCAACCATTGCGGCCACCGCGTTCCAGAATCAGCCCGGCTTCAAAGCATTTTTTCTGCAGCAATGCGGATAATTGGCCATCAGCAGGGTAGCAACCCATATGATCTTGCGCTTCGCCTGGTTTAACGATCTCAATACCAATCATCAAGCCCAGACCACGCACGTGACCTATCACCGGATAACGCTTTTGCAGCTCGGCCAGTTTGGCTTTCAGCCATTCGCCCTGGGCGGCCACTTTTTCGGCAATTTGGTTGTCTTTAAGGTGTTGCAGGGTGGTCAGGCCAGTAGCCATCGCCAATTGGTTACCGCGGAAGGTACCGGTATGGTGGCCAGGCTCCCAGGCGTCAAACTGCTTCTTGATGGCCAATACGGCCAATGGCAAGCCGCCGCCTACCGCTTTAGACATTACGATGATGTCCGGCTCAATGCCCGCGTGCTCAAAGGCGAAGAATTTGCCCGTACGTGCAAAGCCGGCCTGAACTTCATCGATGATCAGCAAAATGCCGTGTTCCTGAGTGACTTTGCGAATGCGCTGCAACCACTCGGCCGGGGCCGGGTTAACGCCGCCTTCACCCTGAACGGCTTCCAGAATGACGGCCGCAGGTTTACGTACGCCGCTTTCGACGTCATTGATCAGGTTTTCGAAATAGTAGGTCAATGCCTTGACGCCAGCCTCGCCGCCAATGCCCAGCGGGCAGCGGTACAGGTGCGGGTAAGGCATAAACTGGACTTCCGGCATCATGCCGTTGATGGCTTCTTTCGGTGACAGGTTACCCGTTACCGCCAGCGCGCCATGGGTCATGCCATGATAGCCACCGGAGAAGCTGATCACGCTGGAGCGGCCAGTGTGTTTTTTTGCCAGTTTCAGTGCGGCTTCAACGGCGTCTGCGCCGGAGGGACCGGTGAACTGCAGGCAATACTCCTTACCCTGGCCGGGTAACAAGGAGAGCAGGTATTCGGAGAAACGATCTTTCAACGGCGTTGTCAGATCGAGGGTATGTAACGGCAAGCCGCTGGTAATGACATCTTGGATGCTTTTCAGCATGTCAGGGTGGTTATGCCCAAGCGCCAAGGTTCCGGCGCCAGCCAGGCAGTCAAGATACTGATTATTCTCAACGTCTGTGATCCACACGCCTTCCGCCTTGGCAATGGCCAGTGGCAATTTGCGTGGATAACTCCTGACATTCGATTCAAATTCGGCCTGTCTCGCCAAATAGGTTTCATTGTTTCCGTTTAATGAATTCGCAACTAAAGTGTCAATACGGACTTTATCCGTCATCATATCTCTCCTACAACCGGGGGTATCAAAACGCCCTGGTTGAATTGATTGAATTTAAAAGTAAACCCGGTAAAAAATCGCGTACAATATATGGCTTTTTAGCCTGGGACTCAATAGCTTATTTCCCCTTGATTCTATTGCGTTTTTTCTGCCTTAATCAATATGTTGCTGTTTTTGTGACCGTTCATGGCTCCCCCGAGGTCGCACCGGCCGGCTAAAATGTTTGCTGACAACATTTAGACACGTTTTTTGTGTGGCGATAGACTGGCCGTCGGGGGCTACCTCGTCCGCCAGGCCGCGCCAGTCGCGGCCTTAAGCGGAGGCGGAACTTAAATCAATAAACATCGAATAATTTCAGATGTATTTTATTATCATGGTGAGTATGTATTCGGATGAATACATGATTTTTATTTGAGGATCTTTGCAGGGAATTAACCCTGCTGCTATATTAAAAAGATTCGTAACCCCAATATTTCATCGACCATTCACATTTAAATTCATATTAATAAATATAAAGATCACGCTAATAGAGTTAAACGTAAAAAGATTGGCTTTCAGAGTGACTTTTATTTTTCTGCCGCATGCCGCCACGGAATAATTACGCCTTTTATTTTCCTCGAAAAACAGGAGGCACCGTTGTTTATTGTTTTTATGTGAGGCTTCTATGAACTTAATTTATCGGGCGTTATTCTACGCCTTTGCCTTGATGCTGTCCTTTTTTAGCAGCACTGCGGTTATTGCCGGCCAGCTAATATTGAAAAACACCTCTTTATCGCCCATTACCTGCACGGTTGACGGCTGGACGGTCTCTTCAGGCAGCAGTTTCGATTGGTTCATTAAGGTGCAGCCGGGGCAGTCATTCTTTGTTGGACAGAACACCAGCAGGCCGAAAGACCCTGTTATTAATTGGGCAAAATGCAATAACCTGCAAACCCGCGCGATGACCATAACGCCCAGCGGCCCCAATCAAACACTGGTGTTGAATGGGCAACAAACGCAAGTATTGAACGTCTCGCTTTACCCTTTTCTACCTACGCTGCCCACGGATAACTTCGAAAATTTGGTCGCCTATGTAGTGCAGACTTATCAGTCGCAGCACCCGCAGGTGTTACTCAATGCAGTGCTGAATCCGCAGGTGAATATTTACAGTTTTACCGAGTTGCCGGTCCTGTTGGGTAATGATGGGTTTGACGTGATGGAACTTGATGTCCTTTATCTGGGGTTTCTGGCGGATAATCATCTGATCAATCCCGCCCAGATTACCGGTGAAGCGCCATGGGCCGTGGCGCTGGCGGGGGCGACTTACCAAGGCCAGTTATGGGCGATCCCCAGTTGGCTCTGCATGGACTTTTTCTACGCGTTCGATCAGGCGATTCAGCAGCAGAAAACCTTGTCGAAAATGCTGAGTTATTTGAATACCCGAACGTCGACAGTCGCCAAAATGGCAGGCAGCTTTAATGGCAGTTGGGCTATTCCTTCCGACTATATCAACGCTTATGTGCAGACCTATGGTTACGGTGCCTTGCAACAGGCGATGCAAATGCCGCCTGATAACGGCGTTGTCCATCAATTGGTTTCACTGTCTGATACCTGCAGCTTTAACGGGGTCAACAAGTGCACCAATAACACCTATCATAACGCCCCGAATGGCGGTCCCGAGCAGGTGTTCGCCTCCGGGCAGGCCAGCACCGACATGGGATTTTCCGAACAGTCTTTCTACGTGAATCTCTATTCGTCAGCGCAAAAACCGCTGTATGTCGTGCCTACCCCTTGGGGAGAGCACCCCCAACCGCTGTTATTTGAAGATGCTTTCGTTACCAGCGCCGCGACCTGCAAGCCGGGTAGCCAATGTGCGGCCAATGCGCAAGCGTTCACCACGCTAATGACCGGCACTGCGATGAAAAATTATATCGTGCAGTCCAAAGATCTGCCCGCCGGTACGCCTTGGCGGACGTTGTTGGTGGCCACTCAGCAATTCTGGCAACAGTCGATCATTACCAATAACGGTTATTACCAACAGTTATCGCCGATATTTATGACGGCAAAGGCGTTTCCTAATAACTTTACCCCGCAAAGCCAGGTTGCTATGGCCAATGGCATTTGCAATGCCCTAAAACAGCAGCAGCCTAATTTTGTTTGTAAAAGCAATAATAACACCAGCTTGTTAGCCCCATCTCACGGCAGTTCCATCATCAACCCAGGCAGCACTGATAGCAGGAGAGGTTTATGAGTATTGGACCCGTTTCCGGTAATGGCATCACCATCACCTTACCCGTAGGCAAAACGCTATTTTGGACCGCCAATGTCCAGGCATCGTACTCACAATATGTTCTGGTTCGCGACTCGACGAATCAGGTGGTTATTGAGAGCAAAGGTGCATCGACAGGCGGGCATTCGCCGACCCAAATTGGCCAGGGCTCGTTTGTTACCGCAGGCAGCGGGGTTTATACCGTTTTCATTGGCTATAACAATGGCCAGTCCTGGTCCCAGGTTATGTGGGATGAAATCGCGTTAAATATCGGCAGCCAGATTTACTCCAGTTGTTTCAATTTCATTAGTGAAGACGGCGCGGATCAGGATTTCAATGATACCTGCCTGACACTGACCTGGTTTAACAGCATCGGTTGAGGAGCAAAGACATGGCAATTGGACCCGTAAATGGCAATGGTATTGCCATCAATATTCCCTCCGGAAAAATAGTTTTTTGGTCTGCTCTGGTTCAAAGCTCGGCAAACCAGTTTATTCAGCTGAAAGACAGCAGTTCAAACGTGGTCTTCACTACGCAGGGGGCCAGCTCCAGCGGTGGCACACCCACGCAGATAGGCGAGGGGGTCTTCCAGGCTGCGGATGCCTCCGGGAATTACACCATCTGGATCGGCACCAATGGCGGACAACGTTATTCCCAGGTGATCTGGTCGCAGGATGTGATTACCAGCGGCGCAACGGTCTATTTTGGCAAATACATTTTTGCCAGCGAAGACTACACCGACAATGATTACAACGATTCATTGCTACAGCTGCAGTGGTTCCAGTTCGTGGGTTAACCCCCTGACCAAAAGGCCGATCGAGCCGAGCGGGACAAAGCCGCTTGGCTCGAAAAGATCCTCGCACCAATAACAAATCTGACGACACATTGATGGAGGTAGTTATGAAGGCACTAGCAGGTAAAAATCAAATGTCTTATGGCGGTAATGGTGGGTCTTTCAACTCCGTCCAGGATACCGGCGGCCAACAGGTGGTGATCAAGAGCGGCAGCAAAATCGATTCCATACAAATTGGTAATAACAAATATGGCGGTGGCGGCGGTGGCACGTCGGCCAGTTTCAAGCTTCCGCAAGATGGGAAATTTACTATTTTGCGCTTGTGCACCAATGATGATGTCGTCGGTTATATCAAACTGGTCTGCGATGGCGTGACCTATGAGGCGGGGCGCGTGACCGGGGATGGCGATTTGTCTTTCGGCACCGGATTGACCGTATCCTTCGCGGGCTTTTCGTCCGGCTCCATGATCGACATGATCCTGTTCAACACTTATTACTGACCTGCCTGTTGAAGGCTGCAGCGGATACCCATTGGCGTGAACGAGTGCACGATGGGCACCCGACGCACAGTGTTTTTCGTGGTATGAACTTGCGTTGTCGGCGCGACGGCACCTGAGTCAGTCGTGGGCGCAAGCCGACATTTTTACAACGGCGGTCGCCTATGCTGGAACGCCGTCGTTAACCATATCCGTGCGATGCATTGCAGGCTGAATTTATCTACCGGCATGTCGGGAGGAAGAGCGGCCGTGCGCACAAAATACCGATAGATAGGGCGTGCCATGGGAAACAAAAATAATCTTGATGTCAAGGTGCTCGAGAATCAGGCGGCCAACCTGAAAGTGAAAGCGAACTTGCTCGCTGCGTCGTCAACCGAACCGGGGTATTCCAACGCCCCGACTTATAGTGCCCTTGGCTATGAGGTCGATCCGCGCACAGGCACGCTGCAGGTTACTCTTTCGCCGCCGACTTTCTTTGGTGCCTTGGGCAGCGACATCACGCCTTCCATCGTTTACAGCCCGCAATCTGTCGCCTCGGGGATCACGCTTCTTGGGCTTCCTTTGGGCTGGAGCTATTCATTCAGTTATATCGCAGCGAGCCAGGTATTCATTAATGGTTCGTCCGCTTACTACATCGACGATATGTATGACTCGGGTTTGCGCTACTACAACCTGAAGGATCTTGTCTTTACCAACGATTCGGGGACGTTCCCTTACGATAATCAGCTAAAGTACAGCAATACATTGCAATTTATCAGCGGCGAAACGCAGTATTTCGACGCTCACGGCAGATTGATTGGCATGGTGGACCGCTGGGGCAACCCTGCCATTTTTTATTACACGAAAGAGGGCGATGTCTATAGCAGCAAGTTGTCCAGCATCGTCGGGTTTGCCGGGCAGGCGATCACCTTCGCATATAGCGGCGAGGGCATCGAGATCGCTTATCCCCAGGGAGGGAAAAACGATATATCCTTTGCCTATCTGGTGGATAGCCAGAGCTATCTGGTGGGTTACGTCAATCCGCTTGGGCAAAAGTTCACCATCGCCAATCGGGGCGGGCTGGTCAGGAACGATTTGATTTCTCAGATCACTTATCCGAACAACGTCTCGGTCGTCTATGAATACTCCACGCTGCGTTATTATGTCGATGCGAACCGGTCGCAGTTTTATCGTATCGATTGCATCGCCGCGACAAGGCAGAGTTATGTCGATACCGCCGGACAAATCCAGACAAGGTCGGTTTCCTATTCCTATGACCCCAACGGCGATGCCCACGATTACACGGGTTATCCGACGTACATCATGGGGAAATATCAAGATACCCTGCTGCAAAGCAATGACGACGATTACCGCTATGTAAGCCAGGTCGACGATGGCGTGCTCGTTGTGGAGCATCAATACAATCGGCTCCATCTCGAGCTCGTGACGAAGACCTTCACCAAGGATGCACCGCGCCGGCTTATCCGGCAGGTCACCAATACGTTCATCAGCGAAACCGACGGGAAATACTTTCCACCGTACTACGAATTAAAACTGATACCGAATTATCAGACCCCCATCAAGGTCGTGACCGAGATCTACAACGACGCGGGGGAAACGCTAATCAGCGAGATAGAATCGGATTTCGACGACTACGGCGCGCCGACGGAAGTCCGCTCCTATAGCAGCAGGGTGGCGGGCGAGGCGTCCAAACTGCTCAATAAGGTGCAAACCCTTTACGATTATGCCGGCTATGGGCAGCTTGTCCGGCAGGATACTTACGACTGTACGGATGGGACCATCCTCAGAAGAATCGCCAATGACCTGACCGACGACAAGAAGAATATCGCAACGAGCACAGACGGCTTTGTCGTCTCCACCGATGGAAAAGATATATTTAGCCCGAACAAGAAGATCACTTATCGCTACAACGCCTCGGGCAAGGTTGTTTACGAGAAGTTGGAATGGGCCGATGGAGAAAGCCATGCGCTGGAGAGCACGGAGACTTCGACCCGTTACGCCCTGGCCGTTCCCGTATTGACGGTCACCACCACCAATGCACAAGGCATACCGAATACGACTGAAATCGATACGGTGACGGGGTGGATGATCAGCCAGGCTAATACCCTGAATTATGGTTCCAGCTATACCTATGACAATATCGGCCGCCAACTGACCTCGACCGATCCCATGGGCGTGGTGACGGCGTGTATTTTCGACGACCCCGTCAACAAGGCCACGACCCGATATGCCAACGGATATGAAACCTACGCCTATAACAATGGGTTCACGGATTTGGTCAAAACCGCCGACAACGGCGGTAATGACAAGGCGGAGCGTACGCTCACCGCCAATGGGTACAACGACAAGGGCCAATTGATCTGGACCGAAGGCATCCTGGGCGCCGACTCCCGGATCCTGTATACCTATGACAGCAGAAACCAACTGGCCACGGCGACGGATGCGCTCGGCAATGTCAATCGCTACGAATATGACACCGTGGCTCAAACCAAGACGGAGTTCTTTAACGGCGTCAAGGTGAGCACGTTGAGCAAGCATGACAATGCGCTCAACCAAGTTACTTACTCCAGCCAGCTTTCTTCCGAGAGCCTGTCGGCGTCGAGCCTCTCCAACAGCTATTCGAACATCATCAAGTCACTGACGGGGGATCCATCGGCAGGGAAGGAATGGCTGGCGGCATCCTTCCAATACGATGTCAATAATCAGGTCAGTTTCTACAGCACGACAGGCAGTGACGACATCGTGCAACGCCAGGATATTTCAAGGGATTTATTTACCAATGCGGTATTCACCGGCGTTGATGTCAGCGCACCGGAGACGAAAGCGTCCACCGCAGGCGGCGATACCTATTTTTACGATAACTTGAATCAGTTGCTCACCGACACCAATGCGCTCGGCCAGCAGTACACGTATGTCTATAACGAGATCGGCCTGGTATCCCGTTACACGGATTATGCGGGAACGGTATTCGCATGCGGCTACAACGCCAATAACCAGTTGGTATCGGTTGCATGGACTGACCAGGGAGCGCAGTGCAAGAAGCAATATACCTATGATCCCTTGACGTATAAGGTGCGGAGCATAGAAGAGTTCCGTCAGGGGGTGAGCAACGGGAGTATTGCGTATGGCTACAGTTTGGGCGGTGCGATTGAGTCGGTGACCTATCCCGACGGGAAAAAGATCCTTTATGAATATGACCTCGGCACGGGGCTGCTCAGCACATTCACCGATGCCATAGGGAAGGTCACGCAATATACGTACGACAATTATGGCCGGGTAACTCGGCAACAGATCGTCGGAGAGGAGTACAGCGTCCAGACCGACTATTACAGCAAAGAGGAGAGCGCCGCCAACAGCGGCAAGCTCAAATCGATCCGGGTCAGCAACGGCATCTCGAGCAGTTTCTCCTATGATGGTTTCGGTTCCCTTGCGCAGGCGGGCATCACCGATACGTCCGAGGGGGCGACCCATCCTGTTTTGCTGGAGACGCAATATTCCTACGATCCGATCACCCGTAATCTGGTCAAGCTGCAATCCAGCTCGGGCGCGTTTGCGCAAGATGCCAATTTGAATTATCTGGCGAACTACAGTTTCAACAGCCTCAACCAGCTCACGGAAGAGCGGAAACAAATCTTGGGCGGCGAGGTTGCCGTCACGGCGTACCGGTATGACGCGGCCTGCAACGTCATCCGGGAAGAGCGCAGGGTCGGCGCGACAAGCCAGTCGACGACCTATACCTACGATCAGGACAACAAGTTATTGCGCATCGACGCCTCGTCCGGCGCAAGAAACTTCGCCTACGACGCCAATGGCAATTTGACCGGCGATGGGACGGGCGGCACATATCGCTACAATGCGCAAAACAGGTTGATTGGGTATAGCGATGTCGGCGGCAATCTGGTCGCCGAATACGATTACTACCCCGATGGGCTGCGGGCCAGTAAAAAGGTCAATGATGGCGCGGCGATACGGTTTTATTACGATTATTCCTCATCCCCCAATATCGTCAATGAGATACAGGGAGATAAAACCAGCCACTACCTGGCGCACGGAAGCAAGAGATACGTTCGCCTGGTCGACAGCGCAGGGATCACCGTCCCCGAATATTTCATCGCCTCCTTCAGGGACATCGTCGGCGTCCTCGATGCTTCCTGCGAGAGGGATGCCAGCTACGCTTACGAACCCTATGGGCAAGAAGAAGGTGCCAGTCAACGGCTTGCCGATATCAGCGTAAACCCATTCAGATATACCGCCGAATATACCGATCTCGAGTCTTCCCTGATCTATCTGAGGGCGCGTTACTACCATCCCGGCATCAAGCGCTTCATGAGCCGGGATACCACCGACCTTATCAACCGCTACAACTATGCGAATGGCAATCCCATCATGGGCAGCGATCCCAGCGGGGATTTGAGCATAGGATGGATGATCGGTGCGGCTATCGCGGGCATCGCCGTAGGGCTTATCACGGGCGGCGCAGGCGCATTGGTCCTGGGTACGGGCATGGGCGCCTCGATCGCAGTCGGCACGGTGGCGGGCGTGGCCGGTACGGCGGCCAGTAATGGCATCACGGAATGGGGGCTCCATGCGAGCGGCGAACCTGGATTGAGCGCCAAGGATTGGGGCGTCAGCCTGCTGGCGGGGGCAGTCTCCGGCGCAGTCGGAGCCGGCGTCGGCGGCGCGGTCGGTCGTGGAGCGATGAGCACCGCAATGAATGCGGGCTGGTCGGCCGGGAGAGTCACGGCCGTCGGTGTCCTGTCGGCTTCAGTGTCCGGCGGTTTCTCCGGCTCGGTGGCATCCGCCGGCGTCACTGCCGGCTTCGAACATCAGGCATTCTTCAGCGCCGACGTGTGGGAAAACATCGGCATCAGCGCCGCGGTCGGCATGGGAGCCGGCGTGATGGCTTCGGGCGCGCATTTCGGTTTCGGAAAAGTCGGCGGCATCCGTACCACGCCTGTGGAGATGAGTGCCACGGAGTTCAGCGTCATTACGGACACGACCACGCCCAATACCATTCTTGAGTTCAATCCCCGAGAAGCCAATCAATGGCAAGGTGGTAATCTGGGGGCGATGACCGCAGGGCAGGATACGGTGATCGTGCATGGGCACCCGCGATTCTCGTTCCCTGAGGATGTGCATGGCCGGTATCGGTATGCTTCCGCCAAGACCACGGCCCAGGCGATACAGAAGAATATCGGGGGCGGCGGGGGTACCATCAGGCTGATTTCTTGTTCCGCCGGGAAATGGATAGGCGTGGAAAACATGGCGCAAACCATAGCCAATACGCTCAATCGGCCGGTGGAGGCCTATACCGTTGCCATTAGCATTGCTGAGGTGGTCAATGGCACAGTGACGCCTGTCACTTATCAGCCTGTCTAGAAGCAGCGTTGAAATGGCCGTTTTTTAACTGAAAGCAAAAAGGAGCGTGTTTTGACTGTGTTAGCCATGATCTCATCGCTGGAGAGGCAACTGCATCAGCCGGCGACGCGTAACAACAGCAAGATGGTCAGTGAATTGCTGCATGACGACTTTGAAGAGATAGGCCGCTCGGGGCGGCATTATGATAAGCGGCAAACCGTTGCGGCGCTGGAGCAAGAAACCGGTCGGGCGGTGATCCATGCCGAAGATTTCAAGTTGGCCATGATGACGGAGGGCGTGGCGTTGCTGACGTACAAAAGCTTTCAGCGTGATGCCGCAGGAAATATCACGAGGCGTACGTTGCGGTCATCTGTCTGGGTGTTATCAGAACATCAGACCGGCGAGCGTTGGCAGTTGCGGTTTCATCAGGGCACGCCGGCAACGGAATAATGGTTTATTAAACCCTCGCACACCCCAATAAAAAGAAATCAGGCACTATCCGCGTCAGAATGAGTAATTAACGCCAAACGAGAGCGAACCGATACTTGATTTATCCACCATTGGGCTGTTTTTAACGGTGTTTGGCAGCGATTCGTAGCGCGCAGAGACAAAAGTATCCCAGCTTTTATTAATGCGGTAGCGCACGGCCAATTCCAGGTAAGGGGTAAAACTGTCGTCCGGGGTATAACTGGCCAGTCCGCTTCGGCGCGATTCGCCGATGTTGATGCCATAGTAATATTTATTTTGGTTTTTGCTGTCCCACCTAACGCCGGCTGACGGGGTGATTTCCCAGTCATTCAAGTGGATGGGGTACAGATAAGCCAGATCGCCCACCAGGCCGTTGCTATTGTTCAACACGTCTGCGGAAAGTGCCGTGCGAATGGCCCCCCAGGCGGCGCGATGGGTGTACTCAACGCCGGCCATGGCGGTCGAACGGCGCTTGTTCAGCCGCTTCATTTGCTCATCGTCACTGTCGCCGGGTTTGAAATGCAACGGCGAATAATAACCCATCACATCCAGTTGATTCTGTTCGTCTTTCCACAGGTGATAGCCTCCTTTTAACCCATGCAGATAAAAATCTTCACCCTCATACCCAATGAGCGGCAGAGCGGTCAGGGTGTTGTCCGTATCACGATAGGGGCTGATGCCGCTCCCTGCGGCTGCGCCAAGCGACCATTCACCGGCGAACGCGCCTGAGGCATAGAAAAGAGAAAGAATCAAAAGCACGCGGCATTTCATTACGGGATAAAGGCGCATAAGGTCTACCTGAAAGTAAATAGGCACAGGGTGTGGTACGTAGAGAATCTATAGCAACAACGGCACAAAAAACTCACATTTCCATTTTTTTACGCGAGCTTGATTATTTTCTTACAAAGGTTCATCCCTTACCGCCGCGGCCATTTTTCGGTTTTCATTCCCCAAGCGATTGGCGAAAGAGTTTAAGAGTGTCAGGTTTGTGAAAATAATGCGAAAGGCCGGGAGCTTGCTTTGAATTATTTATAAGGCGAGCGGTCAGTGGGATATCTCTTTAAATGACAGCGCCGAGAATAATATGCCGATAGAAACGGATGTTCCGCATGGCCCCGGTAAAGGCTTTCCCACATTTATAAAGTTGACGCAGTATTTATGAACACTCGAGACACGCCAATCAAGATGAAGAAATCAATTGTTGCGATGCTATTCCTTAACAGCCTGTCGGCCTATGCCGCAGACGGGTTCCTGGTGAAAGATATCCACTTTGAAGGGCTCCAGCGCGTTGCGCCAGGCGCCGCTTTGCTGAGTATGCCGGTACGCGTTGGCGATACGCTGTCTGACGAAGATATCAGCAATACTATCCGCGCGTTGTTCACCACCGGGAACTTCGACGATGTGCAGGTTCTGCGTGACGATCATGTCCTGATTATTAAAGTCAAAGAGCGGCCGACGATTGCCGGTATCTCTTTCTCCGGCAACAAAACGGTGAAAGACGACATGCTAAAGCAAAACCTTGAGTCTTCTGGGGTGCGCGTGGGCGAGGCGCTGGATCGCACCACGCTGTCTTCTATCGAACAAGGCATGGAGGATTTTTACTACAGCGTGGGCAAATACAGCGCCCGCGTAAAAGCGGTGATCACGCCATTGCCGCGTAACCGCATCGATCTGAAGCTGGTGTTCACCGAAGGGGGGTCGGCCAAAATCCAGCAGATCAATGTGATCGGCAATCAGGCTTTTCGCACGGACGAACTGCTCGCCAATTTGCAACTGCGTGATGACGTGCCCTGGTGGAATCTGGCGAGCGATCGCAAGTACCAGAAACAGAAATTGGCCGGCGATCTTGAAACCTTGCGCAGTTTTTACCTCGATCGGGGTTATGCAAACGTCAAAATCGACTCAACCCAGGTGAGCCTGACCCCGGACAAAAAAGGGATTTACATCACCATCAACCTCGTCGAAGGCAGCCAGTACCTGCTGTCTGGCGTGGTATTGAATGGCAATATGGCGGGGCACTTGCCGCAGATTGCGGCCTTGACGAATATCCAGCCGGGCGAATTGTACAACGGCGCAAAAATCACGCGCATGGAAAATGACATCAAACAGCTGCTGGGGCGTTACGGCTACGCTTTCCCGCTGGTAGGGATAGAGCCTGAAATCAATCAGAAAGCCAAGACGGTAAAACTGCACGTCAATGTCGATGCCGGCAATCGTTACTCGGTGCGCAGGATCCGTTTTGAAGGCAACGGCACGTCGAAAGATTCCGTTTTGCGGCGCGAGATGCGGCAAATGGAGGGGGCGTGGTTAGGTAACGATCGGGTAGAACAGGGCAAGCAACGCCTGAATCGCACCGGCTTCTTCGAAACGGTGGAGGCGGAGAGCCTGCGAGTGCCGGGATCGCCGGATCAGGTTGATGTTGTCTATAAGGTTAAAGAGCGCAATACGGGGACCTTTAACTTTGGGCTCGGTTACGGCACGGATAGCGGGGCCAGTTTTCAAGTGGGCGTCAGCCAGGACAACTGGCTGGGCAGCGGGAATACCGTCGGTTTTAATGGCACCAAAAGCGACTCTCAGACCTATATCGAACTGTCGATGACTGACCCTTATTTTACGGTGGACGGCGTAAGTTTAGGCGGGAAGATCTCTTATAACGACTACGACGCGGAAGATGACGATCTCTCCGAATACACCATGAAAAGCCTGGGCATCGGCGGCAATCTTGGCTTCCCGATCGGCGAAAACAGTTCGCTTGGCCTTGGCCTCGACTATGCCAATACCCGCCTGAGCGGGATGGCGCCGCAGGTGGCCATGTGGCGCTACCTTAAGTCGGTCAATGTAAACCCCGGCATCACCACGCAAGACAACGATAACGATGCCCGTTTCACGGCCAATGATTTCTTTACGAGCGTGGGGTGGAATTACAATACCCTTGACCGCGGTTTCTTCCCGACAGACGGGACCAGCGCCAGCCTGAACGCCAAGATTACCGTGCCGGGGTCGACCAACAGTTACTACAAGGTGACGTTCAGCGCCAATCAGTATCTGCCGTTGAGCAGCGATAATAAATGGATAGTGATGGGGCGCACCAAAGCCGGCTATGCCGATGGTTTCGGCGGTCATGAAGTGCCGTTCTACGATAATTTTAATGCCGGTGGTTCCAGTAGCGTACGGGGTTTTTCTTCCAACAGTATTGGTCCTAAAGCGGCTTACTATCATTGCAGCGGCTCGGAGAGTGCCTACAGCGATTGTCCGGTCGACAAATCCGATGATGCCGTGGGCGGTAACGCCATGGCCATTGCCAGTACCGAGTTGATATTCCCGACGCCGTTCATTAATGACCGCTATGTCAATTCGTTGCGCACCTCAGTGTTTGTCGATGCAGGTACGGTCTGGGATACCCATTGGCAGAATACCTCGCAAACGCTCGCGGCAGGGATCCCGGACTACGGTGACCCGAGCAACGTCCGCGTTTCGGCCGGTATTGCATTGCAATGGCAATCGCCGTTGGGGCCGTTGTCCTTCTCCTATGCGTTCCCGATCAAAAAGTACGAAGGGGACAAGGCAGAGCAATTCCAGTTCAACATCGGTAAAACCTGGTAATCCCAAGGTAAAGCCTGCAAATTTTCTGTGGGCTTTATTTCCTGGTAATGGATTGATAATGAATAATAAAAACCAACCAATGGACGCAAGATTTTTTTGCTGACACCTTACAGCAAACTTGTGTCTTTACCGTGCTCAACATCAATTAATTTCGTGATTGAACATCATTCATTGCAGCATAAAGGTGATTTTGTCCGCATTATTTTTCATTGTTATCCCGTTGTTATCGGAAAAGTGACTTGTCTCTCTTTTTAATTGGCCGCCGAGCTCTATTTTTTCATTGTTTTAGCTAAAACCTTTCAGCTAACGTTAAGGACAGCACCATGAAAAAGTTAATTACACTTTCGGCGGTTATCTCTTTGATTTCATGCGCAGTAAACGCGCAGACCATTGTATTGACCGACACGGAAAAAGGCATTGAACAAGGCAATTGGCAAACCGACAGCCAAAAGCTGAACATCACAGGGGCAGGCTTCAGCTTACAGCAACAGGTGCTGCACGGCGGAAAACAGGAAGGATCCAAGGTGATCACCTTAAGCAGCGCGGGCCTGACGATTGCTCTGAGCCCGACACGCGGCATGAATATTCTGAATGTGAAGGGGTCCGACGTCCGGCTGGGCTGGGACTCACCGGTAACCGAGGTGGTCAACCCGGCTTATATCAATCTGGACAGCCGCAATGGGTTAGGGTGGTTGGACGGGTTTAATGAAATGATGGTGCGCTGCGGCTTTGAATGGACCGGGCACCCCGGCGTCGACAACGGCACGCTTTACACGCTGCATGGCCGCGCCGGCAACACGCCGGCCTCCAAAGTGGTGATCGAGATCGCCGAAAAAGCCCCGTACGAAGTCCGCATTCGCGGGTTGCTGAAAGAAAATACCTTCAAGAAAAGCAACCTGGAAACCTGGACCGAACTGCGCTATATCCCCGGTACACAATCGTTTTCAATCCACGATCGCGTGACTAATCGCGCCGATTACCCCCGGGATTACGAAATTATTTACCACAGCAACTTTGGCAAACCGTTATTGGAAGACGGTGCGGTATTCAGCGCCCCAATCAAGCAAATTTCACCCTTTAACGACTACGCCAAAGCAGGCCTGAAAGACTGGGCAACGTACCAGGGCCCGACCAAAGGCTTTGATGAAATGGTGTTCAACATCCTGCCTTATGCGGATGCGCAAGGCAAAACGCTCGCCATGCTGCATAACCGGCGCGGGGATCGCGGCGTGGCGATAGGTTTTGATACCCACCAGCTGCCGCTGCTGACATTGTGGAAGAATACGGATACCGAACGCCAGGGGTATGTCACCGGTATCGAACCGGGGACCAACTATGCCTATCCGGTGAAAATCGAACGGGAACAAGGGCGAATCAAACAGCTGCAGCCTGGCCAAAGTACCGACTTCGAGCTGACCTATACTTTGCTGAAAGATGCTGAACAGGTGAAAGTGTTCCAGGACAAGATCAAGACGCTGCAGGGGAGCAATCAGCCCAAACTGGTTGAGACGCCTATCGCAGTAGAGTAGTCGTCAGTAGGAACTGTACCGATCGCGGGCCAACCTTGTTGGCCCGTTTTGTTTTCTGGCGGCGCCGGTAATCGCTTAACGCTTGTGTCTGTCCGGGATAATCAAATCCCCGCGCAGCACGCAGGCACCGAGCATATCCCGGGTTTTTTCCGTCAACCAACTGACGATACGCGTCGCCATGGCGTCCATGGAATATTCGATGGAGGGGATCGCCGGAATGCCCGGCAAATGTAGCGAACCGGCCAGGCTAAAGACCATGATGTCGTCCGGTACTGATTTATTGAACGCCTGTAGCTGGGTAATCACCCGCTGCGCCTCCTGCTCGTCCGCCACCAGCAGTGCGTTGAAATTGAGCGTGGTGGCGTTATTGAGCAGCACCTGTACCGCAACGGAAGAGGTGGTCGAATCCATAAACACCAGGTTGCGATTGAACGGCAAAAAGTTATTTTCCAGCGCAAGCTTATAACCCAGCAATACCTGGTCGGCAGAGCCGCCGGCATCCGGCTGGATCAAGGCTATTTGGCGTCTGCCCTGGCTAATCAGATAATTGCAGGCGCTTTCGGCGGCGAAAGCGTGGTCGAACTGAATGCTGTTGGGCGTGTCGGCCTCAACGCAATCGACCAGGATCACGTTGTCATGCGGGATGTTGAGCGGGAAACGGGCGCCGATAATCAGCACGTCGTCACACAACCCGCAGGTGAGTTCGTCCAGCGCGTTCATCACGCCCGCTTTGGTATTGGCGAAACGCAGCAGCAGATGCTTTTGATGCTGGCTGAGCTGTTTTTCCAGCGCATAAAGATAACCTGTGGTCTGGTTAATGTTCTCCTGCGCGCAGATAACCCCGATGCAGCCCGTCGATTGGCTAAGCAATGATTGCGCGATGACGTTGGGCCGGTAATTGAGCTCTTCCGCCGCCTGCAATACCGCGAGACGGCTGGCTTCCTTAACGCCGCGCGATCCACTCAACACCCGCGAGACTGTGGCTTTTGACACCCCAGCTAAACGTGATACATCGTTGATTGTTGACATCTTTATCTCCTGACAGACCAAGCAGCAGCCTGTAAAAACCGATCCGGTAATGGCTCACATTATCGCCGCCAGCAGTATAACCGTTTTCCTTTTTTCATGGAAACCGATTTTCCACACCATGTCAAAACACCTCAAAACAAGACAAAAATATGTGATGCCAATCCAATAAAAATCCCTTGCGGTGGCTAGATTATGATGAGTATCACACTTCCACTCTCACCCGATGGAAAACGGTTTCCGTATGATATCCAATCACTCCCGCATTCAGGTTATTTACCCGTTGAGGAAGGTTGTCGATGTACAAAATCATGCTGTGTTGTTCCGCTGGGATGTCTACCAGCCTGCTGGTCAGGAAAATGGTGGAGGCGGCGAATGAAAGGGGGTTGCCGGTCGAGATCGACGCCTATGGGGTAGCCGAGTTCGATACGCAGTTTCCACGCTACCAGGTGGTGCTGCTGGGGCCGCAGGTAAAATATATGCTTAAAACACTGTCAGAAAAGGCTGCCGTCCAAGGCATACCCGTTCAGCCCATTGATCCGATGGACTACGGCATGCAGCGCGGTGAGAAGGTACTGGACTATGCTCTGTCGCTGATCGCAGCGGCGCACTAAAAAGGTGTTCCTATGAGTTCGTTATATCAGTCAATGATTGCCGTCATCGAGCAATCCATCACCCCGTTGGCCGGCCGCCTGGGGCAGCAGAAATATGTCATCGCCATCCGCGATGGTTTTACCGCCGCGTTGCCGTTTATGATTATTGGCTCGTTCATGTTGGTCTTCATCTTTCCGCCGTTCTCCGCCGACACCACGAACAGCTTTGCGCGTGGCTGGCTGGATTTTTCGCAGACTTACCGTGCGCAGCTGATGTTGCCGTTCAACCTGAGCATGGGGGTGATGACTTTCTTCATCTCCGTGGGAATTGGCGCCAGCCTCGGGCGGCAGTTTAATCTCGACCCTGTAATGTCCGGCCTGCTGGCATTTATGGCCTTTTTGCTGGTGGCGGCCCCTTATGCCGACGGCAAAATATCTACCCAGTATCTCTCTGGACAAGGGATTTTCACCGCCCTGATCACCGCCATTTACTCAACCCGTGTTTACGCCTGGCTCAAACAGAACAACGTCACTATTCGATTGCCGAAAGAGGTGCCTACCGGGGTGGCGCGTTCGTTTGAGATCCTGATCCCTGTGCTGGTGGTGATTGGTACGTTGCATCCGCTGAATCTGTTTATCGAAGCGCAAACCGGCATGATCCTGCCGCAGGCGATTATGCATCTGCTGGAACCGCTGGTGTCCGCCTCGGATTCGCTGCCTGCCATTTTGCTGTCGGTATTGCTGTGCCAGATTTTCTGGTTCGCCGGTATTCACGGTGCGCTGATCGTCACCGGCATCATGAACCCGTTCTGGATGGCGAACTTGTCGGTAAATCAGGCGGCGCTGGCGGCGGGGACGGCATTGCCACACGTTTATTTGCAAGGTTTCTGGGATCACTATCTGCTGATTGGCGGTGTCGGCTCGACCTTACCGCTGGCTTTCCTGCTGTTGCGCAGCCGCGTTGCGCACCTGCGCACTATCGGCAAAATGGGCGTGGTGCCGAGCTTCTTTAACATCAATGAACCGATCCTGTTTGGTGCGCCGATCATCATGAACCCGATGTTGTTCATTCCGTTCGTCTGCGTTCCCATGGTCAACGCCGTACTGGCCTATACCGCGACGCGTTTGGGATGGCTGGCGCAGGTGGTCTCGCTCACGCCGTGGACCACGCCGGCGCCCATCGGCGCCTCCTGGGCGGCGAACTGGGCGTTCAGCCCGGTAGTGATGTGCGTTATCTGTATGGTGATGTCCGCCCTGATGTACTTGCCGTTCCTGCGTGCCTACGAGCGCTCTTTAATGAAAACCGAAGAGCAAAAAGCGCAGAGCGGTGCACCGCTGGCCGGAACTGTCAGCAGCAACTGATATTTAATGGAGAACCGAACCATGAAATACGCATTTCCCGAGCACTTTTGGTGGGGCAGCGCCAGCTCCGCGCTGCAAACCGAAGGGGACAGCCTGTATGGCGGCAAAAGCCCGACAATCTGGGACACCTGGTACGCCAATCAACCCTGGCGCTTTCATCAGCAGGTTGGCCCGCAGGAGACGTCGACCTTTTACCGGAACTGGCGCCAGGATATCGCGCTGCTGAAACAGCTCAACCATAACAGTTTTCGTACCTCCCTCAGTTGGTCGCGGCTGATCCCGGACGGAACGGGAGAGGTGAATCCGCAAGCGGTAGCGTTTTATAACAACGTGATTGATGAGCTGCTGGCGCAGGGCATCAAGCCGTTTATTACGCTGTTCCATTTTGACATGCCGATGGCGATGCAGGAGAAGGGCGGCTGGGAAAACCGTGACGTGGTCGCGGCCTTTAGCCGCTATGCGCAGGTTTGTTTTGAGCTGTTTGGCGACCGGGTAATGCATTGGTTCACCTTCAATGAGCCGATTGTGCCGGTCGAAGGCGGCTACCTGTATGATTTCCACTACCCCAACGTGGTCGACTTTAAGCGGGCGGCGACGGTGGCATACCACACGGTGCTGGCGCATGCGTCGGCGGTACGGGCGTTTCGGGCCGGGCTTTACGCCGGGGAGATCGGTATCGTGCTGAACCTGACGCCGTCTTACCCGCGTTCGCAGAATCCGGCGGATCTGAGTGCCGCGCACCACGCCGACCTGCTGTTTAACCGCAGTTTCCTCGATCCGGTGTTGCGTGGCGAATATCCGGCCGATCTGGTGGCATTGCTGAAAACCTGGGATCAGCTTCCGGCCTGCCAGCCCGGCGATCGGGCGCTGATTGCCGAAGGAAAGATTGACCTGCTCGGTGTTAATTATTATCAGCCACGCCGCGTGAAATGCCGTGACAGCGCCGTAAACCCACTGGCGCCCTTTATGCCTGAATGGTTATTCGAAAACTATGAAATGCCCGGCAGAAAAATGAACCCTTATCGCGGCTGGGAAATTTACGAACCGGGTATTTATGACATTCTGACCAATTTGCGCGTTAACTATGACAATCCGCGCTGTTTTATTTCCGAAAACGGCATGGGTGTGGAAAACGAACAGCGCTTTATTGAAAACGGCCAAATCAACGATCGCTATCGTATTGAATTTGTCTCCGAACACCTTAAATGGCTGCATAAAGGCATTAGCGAAGGCAGCAATTGCCTCGGCTATCACATGTGGACGTTTATTGATAACTGGTCATGGTGCAACGGATATAAAAATCGCTACGGCCTGGTGCAATTGGATTTAGCCAGCCAGCAACGCACCGTCAAGAAAAGCGGGGAGTGGTTTGCCGCTACCGCCGCAGATAATGGGTTTAACGGACAGGAGACAAATGATGATTGAATTGGAAGAAGCGGTCATGGAGATTATCGTCAATGCCGGCCAGTCGCGCAGCCTGTGCTTTGAGGCACTGCGCGCCGCACGAGAAGGCAACATCGGCGAAGCCAAAGCGCTGTTGCAGCAGGCCGATGGTTTCTCGCGGCAGGCGCATCAGATGCAAACCAAGCTGATCGAGCAGGATGCCGGTGAAGCCCGGCAGCCAATGACTTTAATTATGGTACACGCACAGGATCATTTAATGACATCTTTACTGGCGCGTGAATTATCGGAAGAGATCATTCATCTTTACCAACGCTAACAGCACATTGTTCATTCCAACAAGGGGAAATAATTACGAAGATTATTTAACTGTTCTGTACCCATACAAATAATAAAGAATCAGCTTGTTTTGGTGATAGCACGGTTGTTTTTTTAAAACCAGAACAGGATGGCTGTTATCTAAAAATAAACCAGCCCACACAATATCATTAACGCTGCCCTCAGGCGGCGGAGAGGATCACGTGTGTACAATTGAGATAACCATGAAAATATATAATAAATTGCCAATAGCGCTGGCGGTAATGGCCGCGCTTTGCTCTGGATCCGTACTCGCTCAAGAATTTACGCAAGAACAAATCGATGCCATCGTGGCCAAAGCGGTAGATAAAGCCCTGGCGCAACGGCAGGCGAAAATAGATGCCGCCGTAAACAAAAAGGCCGATGTGATTACCGAGCCGCAAAGCACCGCCCAGTCGCCGGATATGGCGATCCCGTTTGGCGTCAAATTTTCCGGTTACGCCCGCTATGGCGCGCAGTTCCAGGGCGGCGATCAGAAATTCGTCGGCGTTGACGGTTCCTACAACGGCGCGTCCGCGCTGGGCCGTTTGGGCAACGAAGGCAATGGCGGCGAATTCCAGCTCTCTAAAGCATTCAAAGGCGATAACGGCGCAATTTGGGACATCAATGTGATGTTCGACCATTGGGGCGATGAGGTGAACCTCAAAAAAGCCTACGCCGGCGTCACCAATATTCTGGCCTCCAATCCGAATGCCTATCTGTGGGCCGGCCGCGATTTTCATCAGCGTCCGCAACAGGGTATTAACGACTATTTCTGGATGAATCACGACGGTCAGGGCGCCGGGGTGAAGAACTTTGATATCGGCGGCGTGCAGTTTGACGTCGCCGCCGTCGCTGCCGTGGAATCCTGTAATCCGAGAGTGGCGGAGGACGAAGCCAACCCGTCGCGTATCACGTGTACCGGTGGCTCAGGCACCGGTGATAAAGGCAACTACGCGCTGACCTCAAAAATTCACGGTATGAAGGTTGGCCCGCTGGATTTGGAGCTTTACGCCAACTACGGCTTTGACTCGAAAGCGGTGGAAAGCGATGACCGCCTGAAGGCCTGGCAGGGTGGCGTGGTGCTGAGCCATACCGGCGACAAAGGCGTGAACAAGGTCATCGCCCGTTACTCCAACAATGCGGATAACAGCGTCTACAACAAAACGGACGAGTTGACGGCGGTCTACGCCAGCTTCGAAGGGAACTACAAGTTTACCCAACAGGCGCAGGTGGAATACCTGCTCGCTTTCCATGATTATTCCAACGACGCCGACGGCGCTGATAATCGCCGCAACTACGGCGCGATTGTGCGGCCAATGTATTGGTGGAACGACGTGCATTCAACCTGGCTGGAGGCCGGTTACCAACGGGTAGACTACGATCAGGGCGGCGATAACCACGGCTGGAAACTCACGCTGTCGCAGAATATTTCGATTGCGATGGGGCCGGAGTTCCGCCCTATGTTGCGCTTCTACGTCACCGGCGGCGAGGTGGATAACAAACATACCGCACGCGTGAATGGCACCGACGACGATACCCAACTGGATTCGTTCAACGTCGGCGCAATGTGGGAAGCCTGGTTCTGATAACAAACTCACGGGGTGGCTGCAGAGGTAGCCACCCCCGTTGCCCTTTCTATTTGTTGTCGGTGAGCAGCAAGTTTCGTTGAATGAAATCGTCAATGTCTTCTTCCGCCTGTTTCAACGCTTGCGCAGAAGGCAGGGTAAAAAGATGTTCACCGTAACCAAACAGCATGGCGTCCAGTTGCCGCGCTACGCGCTGTGCGTCCACGTGGCGAAACGTTTTTTCCTCTATGCCTGACTCGATGATATGCGTCAGCACCTGATGCCACTCGTCTAAAAAAGACTGCATCAGACCCGAGTAGGCTTCGTTATGCGTGGAGAGCAGCCATAAGGAACCATACAGCTTCCTGGTGGGGGCCGGCGTTTCGGAGATCATGCCATCAATAAATTCTTGCAGTTTCTGAGCGGCGGGTAAGGGTGCAATGAGAGTGCGGAATTCTTCCAGTTCGCGGTGCATGAAGTTTGTTAAGGCTTCGAGGCACAGGGATTGCCAGTCTTTAAAATAGTGATAAATATGACTGCGAGAGATGCCTACGTACTCGGTAAGCTCGCGCGTGGTGACTTTCTCAATGCCTTTTTCTATAAACAGTTCTACAACGCCATGCAGAATTTTGTCTCTCATCAGCTCAGACTTGCCTTTCATCTCTTTCCTCCCATTGACTTTGAGCAGCCGCTCAAATAGCATGAATTCATTGTTTTGAGCAATCGCTCTAATTTTAACAGAAACAACCACAATGAACAGTCAAAACATTACGGCACCGCCCGTGGCGGGCAGCGCGTCCAACACGTTGAAATCACTGGCAAGGCGCCACCGCAAAAAGTTGTTTTTTACCTTCCTGCTGGTTGTTGCAGAGAACGTCATGTATCTGCTGTATCCGATGCTGGCCGGCATTTCCATTAATGCCATTTTGTCGGGGCAGATGTTAAACGCGATGCTGTATGGCGTGATGATCTTATTCATGTGGTGCCTTGGCGCTGCACGCCGAAGCGTGGATACACGCACCTTTGCCAGAATTTATGCCGCTTTGGCGGTATCGGTGGTCATGACGCAACGCAAAAACAGGCTCAACCCTTCAACCGTGGCCGCGCGCGTAGCCTTATCGAGAGAGTTCGTCGATTTCTTCGAGTTGCATTTGCCTACGCTCATCACGTCGCTGGCCGCCATGCTAGGGGCCGCCGTGATGTTGCTGGTCATTGAATTCTGGGCGGGTGTCGCTTGTCTGGTCATACTGACCTTTCTGGCCTGTTTCCTTTCCCGTTATGCCCGTAAAAACGAAGCGCTGTACAACAAGCTTAATAATCGCCTTGAAAAAGAAGTGGATTTCGTTAATAAGGCCACCGTGCTTTCCCTCGAGAGGCATTATTTGACATTGGCCAAATTGCGCATACGGCTCTCCGATCGCGAAGCGTTGGGGTATTTGTCGATTGGTGCGCTGGTTGCCTTGTTGTTTAGCCTGACCATTGCATGGATGACTCAGTCGGCGGGCATCACTGCCGGCCATATTTACTCGGTAATGACGTATATGTGGATGTTTGCCACAAGCCTTGATGACGGCCCGCAGCTATTGGAAAAATACTCAGAGCTTAAAGACATTGGTAAGCGGGTGAACACCGAGACCGGGGAGGGAGGTTAGCGCTTTTCGGTTTTTTAACTGTGCATGAAGGATGTATACCGGGCCTCTAAATCGCTTTTAAATCAATACGGGTATCATTAAATGTCCCAGTTCTTTATTGAACGGCCAGTTTTTGCCTGGGTGATAGCGCTATTCATTATTCTTGGCGGTATTTTGGCCATTCCCCAATTACCGGTGGCCCAATATCCGGCCGTTGCACCGCCCAGCGTGTCGATAACCGCTACCTATCCCGGTGCTACGCCGGAGACAATGAACACCTCAGTGATCTCCCTTCTCGAGCGTGAAATATCGGGGGTCGATAACCTGCTTTATTTTGAGTCGTCCAGCGACACGTCGGGGATCGCGTCCATTACGGTGACGTTTAAACCCGGCACAGACATCAAACTCGCCCAGGTGGATATTCAGAACCAAATAAACGTGGTTGAACCTCGCCTCCCGCAAGTGGTGCGCCAAAATGGCGTGAACGTTGAGGCCGCGAACTCGGGCTTTCTGATGATGGTGGGGTTGAAGTCACCTTCCAGACAATATCAGGAAGCCGATCTGAGCGACTATTTTGCCCGTAATGTCACCGATGAGCTGCGACGGGTACCTGGGGTCGGTAAAGTCCAGTTATTTGGGGCAGAGAAGGCCATGCGCATCTGGCTGGACCCCGTCAAAATGTTCACTTATAAGCTGTCGGTTAATGATGTGATCACCGCGCTTAGCCAACAAAACCTTTTTGTTTCGCCGGGCAGCATTGGCGATGAGCCGGCGGCAACCGGGCAGCGGGTGACTTATCCGCTTACGGTGAAAGGACAGCTCTCTTCTCTGGCGGAATTTCGGAATATTACGATTAAAGCGAACGGCAATGGCTCGCGCTTAACGCTGGCGGATGTCGCTCGAGTGGAATCAGGTCTGCAAAGCTATGCATTTGCGATCCGTGAGAATGGCTTGCCCGCGACGGCGGCTGCGATCCAGCTTGCCCCTGGCGCGAACGCCATCAGTACGGCTGAAGGGATCCATGCGCGTCTTGCTGAACTCTCGGTAAACCTGCCGCAGGGGATGACGTTTTCTGTTCCTTTCGATACGGCGCCGTTTGTCAAACTGTCGATCGAGAAAGTCGTCCAGACCTTCATTGAAGCGATGGTGCTGGTCTTCCTGGTGATGCTGCTTTTTCTGCACAAAATACGTTGCACTCTTATTCCCGCCATTGTGGCGCCGGTGGCGCTGTTGGGCACATTCACCATCATGCTGTTCAGCGGTTTTTCCATTAATGTCCTGACAATGTTCGGCATGGTACTGGCTATCGGCATTATTGTGGATGATGCGATCGTGGTTGTGGAGAATGTGGAACGCCTGATGGAAGAAAAGGCGCTGTCGCCGAAACAGGCTACACGCGAGGCAATGAAAGAAATTACCCCCGCAATTATCGGCATTACCCTGGTGTTGACTGCCGTGTTTATCCCGATGGGTTTTGCCAGTGGCTCGGTCGGCGTCATTTACCGACAGTTTACGCTCTCGATGGCCGTGTCCATTTTGTTTTCAGCCTTTTTGGCCCTGACGCTGACGCCGGCCCTCTGCGCGTCCTTATTGAAACCGCACACCCAAAAAGAAGGCCCTGGTGGCAAATTTTCACGCGGGTTCAATCGCTATTTTAACGCCTTATCCGTTCGTTATCAGTCAGGACTGAGATATGTGTTGAAGCGTACCGGGAGAACGATACTGCTTTATGTCGCGATTTGCGGCGCACTGCTGGTGGCCTTGCAAAACCTGCCTTCATCATTTTTGCCGGAAGAGGATCAGGGCTACTTCATGTCATCGATTCAACTGCCTTCAGATGCCACTATGGCGCGGACGCGCGACGTGGTGGAGCGCTTCGAAGCGACCATAGCGACGCGTCCGGTTATCGCGAACAATATCTCGATCCTCGGTTTTGGTTTTTCGGGGTCGGGCCCCAATACGGCGCTGGCGTTTACCACGTTAAAAGACTGGCAATATCGGAACGGCGAGACCGCTCAGGACGAAGCCGATTTTGTTCAGACAGCATTAAGCAGCGTACCTGACGCCAACACCCTAAGCCTGTTGCCACCGGCTATTTCTGATATGGGGACCTCATCGGGGTTCACGCTGTATATTGAAGACCGTGCCGGAAAAGGTTATTCCGCGTTGAGGCAGGCGACGGAAAAACTTGTCGATCTTGCCAATCAAAGTTGGGTATTAATGGATGTTTACATTGATGGCTTAGCGGAGGGCATCAGTGTTTCACTGAATGTCGACAGGGAAAAAGCGGAAGCTTTCGGCATTTCTTTTGACGATATTAGCCAGGCGATATCTGCCGCTTCGGGTTCTTATTATGTGAATGACTATACGGACAACGGCCGTGTTCAGCAGGTTATCGTCCAGGCCGACACTGCTTACAGAATGCAGTTAACGGATTTACTGAAGGTTTCAGTCAAAAACAAAACGGGCGAAATGGTGCCGCTTTCCGCTTTCGTTACTGCTGCCTGGGCTCAGACACCACGCCAATTAAACCGATATCAGGGGTATCCGGCGTTAAAGGTGACGGGCAGCGCTGCGCCTGGTGAGTCCAGCGGTGCCGCCATGGCGGAAATGGAGCGGTTGGCGAGCGAATTGCCCCAGGGGTTTAAAGCCGAATGGGCCGGCAGTGCATTACAGGAAAAAGAATCCACCGCTCAGCTCCCCATGCTTATTTTGCTCTCTATCCTGGTCGTATTTATGGTGCTGGCCGCGCTCTATGAAAGCTGGTCAACGCCTTTGGCGGTGATGTTGGTCGTGCCATTGGGCCTGGCAGGGGCGGTATGTGCGGTCATCGTGGCAGACATGTCGAATGATGTCTTTTTTAGAGTGGGGATGATCACCATCATCGGACTTTCTACCAAAAATGCCATTTTGATCGTCGAGTTCGCCCGGCAGTTGCGTGCTCAGGGGATGGATATCATTGCCGCGACATTGCTGGCGGCCAAACAACGGCTGCGGCCAATTATGATGACTTCACTGGCCTTTACGCTGGGCGTCGTGCCGTTGATGCTCGCTACCGGCGCCAGTGACAAAACCCAGCACGCCATTGGTACAGGCGTCTTTGGCGGCATGATCAGCGGGACGTTGCTGGCGATATTTTTTGTGCCGGTGTTTTATATTTCCGTCATGCGTCTGTTTGAAAAAAAGTAAATGCGTGTACCCTGCACCGGAAATGGCCCGGTGCAGGGTAATGGCTCAGAGTAACAGACGGCGGATATCGGCCAACAGACCGGTCAGATAAACGCTAAAACGAGCGGCGAGGGCACCGTCAATCACCCGGTGGTCGTAGCTCAGCGACAACGGCAACAGCAGGCGGGGAATAAACTCCCTATCGTCCCACACCGGTTGCCAACACGCGGTCGAGATCCCCAGTATCGCGACCTCCGGCGCATTGATGATCGGGGTAAACGCCAGCCCGCCAATGCCCCCCAGCGAGGACAACGTGAAGCAGCCGCCGCTCATCTCTGAGGCTGTCAATACGCCTTCACGCGCCTTTTTGCTCAATGCGGCGATCTCCTGCGCCAACTGCGTCACGCTTTTTTCATCGACGTTGCGCACTACCGGCACCACCAATCCCTGTGGCGTTTCCACGGCAAAACCAATGTGCAGGTACTTCTTCATAATCAGCTGTTTGCCGTCGATATCCAGCGAAGCATTGAACTGAGGAAACGCCCTTAACGCGACGGAGCTGGCTTTGAGCAGAAATGCCAGCAGAGTAATTTTCACGCCTTCCGGGCCGTTTTCACGGTTCAACGTTACCCGCAGCGCTTCCAACTCGGTAATATCGGCGTGATCATGGTGCGTTACATGCGGGATCAACGCCCAGTTTCGGCTCAGGTTAGCGGCCGACATCGTTTGGATCCTCGTTAGCGGCCGGCGTTCGGTTTCGCCGAACCGGCTGAAATCGACCTCAGGCCACGGCAGCAACGCCGCTGCGCGTGTTGACGTCGCCTGAGGTTGAGCGCTCAGAGCGGATCTGACATGTTGCATAACGTCATTGCGGGTAATGCGCCCCTGTCGGGCGCTGCCGGTTAACCGCTGCAGGTCCACCCCAAGCTCGCGAGCTAAACGGTACACCAGCGGACTGGCATAAGCTGCAGTACCCGGGCGGGCCGGCGCTGTCGGCTCGCTGACGGCAACGGGCATGGTCGGCACGGGTGAGGGCGCTGGTACGGCAACGTTCACCGGCAGCGGTTCGCTTGGCGTCTCTTCTTCGACCTCAATGGCGGCGATCGGGCTACCGGCCGACAGCCTGTCATTCGGCTTGACCAGCAGCTCGGTGACGCGGCCACTGAAGGTGGCGGGGATCTCCAGCGTCGCCTTGTCGGATTCCAGGGTAATCAACCCCTGGTTCAGCGCAATGTAATCCCCCACGGCAACCAGTATCTCGACCAGCGGGATTGGCTGGTCGTCGCCGATGTCCGGCACCACGGCATGTCTTATTTCTGGCATCTTGATTCCCTGTGTTCCTAAGGTGGCAAATCTGTCACTCATCGTTATGAATAGGGATCAGACATTGGCCGGATCCGGCTTATCGCTGTCGATGCCATAGCGTTGCAGGGCCTGGCTGACCAGCGTCGGCGCGATTATGCCTTCATCGGCCAAGGCTTTAAGCGCTGCCACTGCGATGAAATAGCGATCCACCTCGAAGCAGCGCCGCAGCGATTCACGGGTGTCCGAGCGGCCAAAGCCGTCAGTGCCCAGTGCCACGAAACGGCGATCCTGAACGTAGGGGCGGATTTGGTCGGCGACGATTTTCATGTAATCCGTCGCGACCACCAATGGACCCACGTGGCCTTTCAGGCATTGAGCGACATAGCTGGTGCGACCCGGTTGTTCAGGATGCAGCAGGTTCCAACGCTCGGTTTTCATTCCCTCGCGGCGCAGTTCGGTCAGGCTGGTGGCGCTCCATATCTCGCTGGCGATGGAGAAGTCATCGACCAGTAACCGGGCGGCGGCGATCACCTCACGCAAAATGGCGCCGCTGCCCATTAATTGCACCTGTGGCTGGTGGTCTGCCGGTGCGGATTGGAACAGATACATGCCTTGCAGTATCCCGGCTTCGGCGCCTGCCGGCATCTCAGGTTGCGGGTAATTTTCATTGAGCAAAGTGATGTAGTAATAAATATCCTGCTGTTCTGCATACATGCGTTGGAGGCCATTTTGCACAATGGTCGCCAGTTCATAGGGGAAGGTGGGATCGTAAGATATACAAGAGGGGATCACGGAGGAGAGGACGTGACTGTGGCCGTCATCGTGCTGCAGACCTTCGCCCATCAGTGTAGTGCGGCCCGATGTGGCACCCAGCAGGAAACCGCGCGTGCGAGCATCGGCGGCGGCCCAGGCCAGATCGCCGACGCGCTGTAGCCCGAACATGGAGTAAAAGATATAAAACGGAATGGTGGTCAAGCCATGGTTGCTGTACGCGGTGCCGGCGGCGATCCAAGAGGCGATGGCTCCGGATTCATTAATACCTTCCTGCAGGATTTGCCCCTCTTTCGCTTCTTTGTAGTAGCTGAGCTGGCCCGCATCCTGCGGAGTATAGAGTTGGCCAAGGTAAGAGTGGATGCCAATCTGGCGGAACAAGCCTTCCATGCCAAAGGTGCGTGATTCATCCGGGACGATCGGTACTACTCGCTCACTCAACTGCGGATCTTTCAGCAGAGTGCTGAGGATGCGAACAAAGGCCATGGTAGTCGAAGCGCCGCGTTCGCCACTGTCTTTCAACAGGGCCGAAAATGCGCTCAACGGCGGGATCGGCAGCGTTTCTGCCGTGGCAATGCGCGCAGGCACATATCCGCCCATTTGGCTGCGACGGGCAGCGAAATAGCGCGCTTCCTCACTGTCTGGCGCGGGTTTCAGATAAGGCATTTCCTCCAGTTGAGCGTCGCTGACCGGCAGCGCGAAGCGATCGCGGAAGGCACGTACTGCGTCGGCGCTCATTTTTTTCAACTGGTGGTTAATGTTTTGGCCTTCTCCCGCTTCACCCATGCCAAATCCCTTAACGGTTTTAGCCAGGATCACCGTCGGTTGCCCACTGTGGCTGCTGGCTTGCGCATAAGCCGCGTACACTTTTTCCGGATCGTGGCCACCGCGGGTCAGTGCCCAGATCTCTTCGTCCGTCATGTCTGCCACCAGTTGCAGCAATTGCGGGTATTTACCGAAGAAGTGTTCACGCACGTAAGCACCGCTTTGCGATTTAAAGGTCTGATAATCGCCGTCGACGCATTCCATCATGCGCTGGCGCAGCAGGCCGCTTTGGTCGCGTTCCAGCAACGCATCCCAGCCACCGCCCCACATCACTTTGATTACCTGCCAGCCGGCCGCGCGGAAGGTGGCTTCCAGCTCCTGGACAATCTTGCTGTTGCCGCGCACCGGGCCATCCAGCCGCTGGAGGTTGCAGTTGACGACAAAGATCAGATTATCCAGTTTCTCTCGCCCGCCAAGTGCGATCGCGGCCAGAGATTCCGGTTGATCCATCTCGCCATCGCCCAGGAAGGCCCAGACTTTGCGACCCTGAGGTTTTTTTAACCCGCGATATTCCAGATAACGCATAAAGCGGGCCTGATAGGCGGCAGTGAGCGGCCCTAGGCCCATGGAAACCGTTGGAAATTGCCAGAAGTCGGGCATCAAACGGGGATGCGGGTAGGAGGACAGACCATCGCGATCGGCTTCCCGGCGGAAATTGTCCAACTGCGCTTCGCTGACGCGGCCTTCCAGATAGGCGCGGCCGTAAATGCCCGGCGCCGAATGGCCCTGAATGTAGATCATATCGCCATCGAAGCTGTCGGTGCGGCCGCGGAAGAAGTGATTAAACCCAACTTCATACAGCACGGCGGCGGAGGCATAAGTGGCAATGTGTCCTCCGACATTGGAGTGTTTCCCGGCGCGCAATACCATGACCATCGCGTTCCAGCGCACATAGGCGCTCAATCGCTGTTCCAACTCAAGGTTGCCAGGGTAGACCGGCTGCCGTTCTCTTGAAATGCTGTTGAGGTAAGGAGTGGTGACCCGACCATGCAAGTCGCCGTGCCGGATGACATCCTGATCGAGCAATTGATCGATCAGATAGTGAGTGCGCGTGCGGCCTTCGGCCGTATGAACGGCATCCATTGCTGCCAGCCACTCGTGGGTTTCCTGCGAGTCGACATCAGGTGAGTTCATGACAATTCTCCAAGTGCGATTAACCGGCTCGGCGAGCCGGGTTTGGGTTACCTGCGTCAATCCATCCCATGACTGAGCAAGACTTATTATCAATTGCAATTGCAACAATGGCGACGAGCATACTATCAGTGTAAAATGCAATTGCAAATGCAATCGTATCTGGAAGGAAAATGCATCATGTCTTCAGGTGAACCCGATCTGTGGTTTTCTTATGTGCGATCTCATCGGCTGATGATCCGCGAAATTGAGCAGCGTTTGTCGCAGGCGGGGCTACCGCCGTACGCCTGGTATGACACGCTGTGGGGACTGGAGAGCCACCCGCAAGGTTCACGCAGAATGCATGAGCTGGCGGATGTACTGGTGATCGAACGCTATAACCTGACCCGGCTGGTCGACCGGCTGGAAAAAGAGGGATTGGTGAGCCGCATTCGTTCGGCCGAGGACGGCCGGGCGGCGTTTGTGAGCATCACAGCGAAGGGGAAAGAGTTGCGCAAACGGATGTGGGCCATTTATCAGGCCACGGTGGCCGAGCTGTTCCTCAGGCAGTTTACTCCGGATCAGCAGGCGGTATTTGCCACCGCGCTGGATAACGCTTCAGCGGCGGCGCGCCGCCTGCACGAATAGGGCTGTGCTTGGCTACCTTGTGAACCGCTTAAGTGCAGCCTTGGCCAGAGAAGAAACGCGCCGGCCGATAACTTTCAAGCATTTCCAGCGGCTTACCGCTGACCAACTCTTCACTTATCATCCTCCCCAGGGTGGCTGCGCAGGTCACTGCCGGATGCATCACCGCCACGTAAACGCCTGTTGCATCACCCATGAATCCGATGACCGGGCATCCATCTTCCGGCACAGGCCGCAGCCCCACCGATTGGCTAAGCAACTGCGCCGACTCTGTGCCTTTTAAGGCGACTTTCATCGCCGCGAGCGTGTCAGAGGCGACGCCATCAATTCCGCCCGTTGCCGGATAATCTTCCACGGCTAAAAGATCCCCGTTGCGGGTATGGCGAACCTCTATGTCATGGCCTGAAATCAGGGTGTTAACTACGTGGCCTGTCACGCCGTACCGCAATAAAATGGCCGGCGAAGCCATGATCGGAAGCGGGGTACCAATGGAATCGAGCAGGGGCGAGATGCCCGTTCCGCACGCCAGGATGAGGCAATCCGCCTGCAATACGCCCTCCGGAGTCTCGATACCGGTAATTTGGTTTCCTTCTCGGGTCAAGCCAATTACCGCAGTCTGGCTTTTCAGCGTGGCCCCGAGACTACAGGCTTTATCCAGCAGGACGCGGGTGGCGTCTATGGGATCAACGGCCCCATCTTGCTGTGCATAATAAGCCCGTTGCGGCGGGTTATTCAGCGCAGGTTCAAGCTGGGATATGCCAGGTTGCCGAAGCAAGTGATCGTCGGCCTGGCTCTCCAGTGAAGAATCGTCGTAACTGAGCGCTCCCGTCCAGTTCACCCAGAGTTCCGGTATCTCTTTTTCCAGCCGGCGCCAATCCGCCACCGAGGCGCGACGAAGAAGGGCATCTGGCGCATCATCACTCACCGTAGTGTGTATCCAGCCAAAAGAGCTGCCGGTAGCCCCAGACGCTGGTTGGCTTTTATCGATAACGGTCACTTTTATCCCGCGGCTGGCCAGGTGATAGGCTATCGATGCACCCATAATTCCCGCGCCCACAACAATCATGTGTTTTTCTGTGGCATACATGCCGAATCCCTCGTGTCACTGTCCGTTCAATAAAGAATTTTGCCGGCCTCGCAGGCTATATCATTCCGGCAGCACCATCTGGATTGCGCGGGTGCCAATCTCGGCCCCGGTGACGGTATCAATGGCTATAGCGTTGATGTCAGTTCCCGCCTCGGCATCCAGCAGACGGAGCAACTTGCCTTCGCCACGGTGCTTTCTCCCCCAGGCGCCAATCATGATAAGCACCGGCAAAAAGTCGCGGCCGGCCTCTGTCAAAATATACTCTTCACGTAATGGGCGCTCCGAATACTGCCGCTTCTCAAGCAGATTCTCCTCGGTCAACATCGCCAGCCGTTTGGTCAGCATGGTGGGGGCAATCCCCAGGCTTTTGCGGAACTGATCAAAGCGCGTCATCCCGGAATTGGCATCACGCAGGATCAGCATAGTCCAGGCATCGCCGAGAAAAGCGACGCTGCGGGCGATAGGGCAGATGTTTTCAGAATAGGAATTTGTGCTCATAGCTTTTACCTCACTAACTACTGAAACGATACTATCATGCAGGATCGCCTGCGCCGACTTTTTGTTACTATCATTTCTGTATTGACTAACTACTAAAACGATACTAACTTAAGCCGGGTCATCACTGCAACCTGACGGTGCCGGTACGTGCCAGCGGCACATTTATCCATCACTGATATCTCTATTGCACTGCGGAATGTGAAACCACACAGCCTTTTGGAAAAGATCACTATGAAAAAGACCGTTTTAATTACAGGTGCATCATCGGGTTTTGGACTGATGCTCGCCAACAGCCTTCACCAGCAGGGGTTTACCGTTATCGGCACCAGCCGTGAACCTGAGAAATACGCGGCTAACGTCCCGTTCAAGCTGTTGAAGTTGAATATTGACGACGACAGCTCAATGACCTCGTTTGTTTACGAATTATTCCAGTTCACCAAACAGCTGGATGTGCTCGTCAATAATGCCGGTTTTATGGTGACCGGCCTTGCCGAAGAAACGCCGATTGAACTTGGCAGACAACAATTTGAAACCAACTTCTGGGGCACGGTTAAGCTGACGAATGCCTTGCTGCCTTATTTCAGGGCGCAAAAACAGGGGCAAATTATTACGGTCAGTTCTATTGTTGGCCTGATCGGCCCACCAAACCTGTCTTATTACACGGCTTCCAAACACGCCGTTCAGGGTTATTTCAAATCTCTGCGCTTCGAGCTGGATCAATTCAATATCAAAGTCAGCATGGTCGAGCCGATGTGGTTTAAAACCAACCTGGCTCACAATGCCATTTCCGCAGAAGGCCGTGACATTGCCGACTACAACAGCTATCGCAAACAAGCCATGGCCGCAACGCAGAAGGGTATTGATGAAGCCGAAGCGCCTGATGCGGTGATCAAAACCATTTCCGGCCTGATAACGGCGAAGAAACCGAAATTCAGCAATCCTGTGGGGAAAATGAGCAGAATAATCCTGTTCCTTCAGCACCACATGCCAAAAATCTTTGAAGGTGAAATTCTGAAAAGCGTGAAGTCTGCATAAGCAGAAATAATGTCTGCGACGTTTAAATGAAATTTAAATGACTTCAATGAAGGACTGACCATGAAATATTATCTGTGCAAATTTATACCGCCGCGAGCGAATTTCCTGACCACGATGTCTGCTGACGAACAAAAATGGATGCAGCAGCACGGTGACTTTTTGAACGGGCTACTTGCCCAGGGGGTGATCGTGGCTCATGGCCCGGTGATTGATGAAAAGGGCGGCTATGGCGTCTCGCTCTACCAAATTCCCGATGAGCAGGATATCGCGGCCATCACAGCGGAAGATCCCATTGTGAAGAATGGCGTTGGCCACTATGAGCATTACTCCATGCTGCATTTGAAAGCCCGCGGCTAACCTCAGGCGACGAAAGGTTATCGCCCGTGAGAGGGAGTTATCCCGTTACCACACCTCGAAGGGTAAAGAGTGCTCTTCGAGGTCTGGGGCCGTCTGCTGAAAATGACCGGTACACCCTATCAGGCAACTGCATCGGGGCTATTGTGCGACAGTGTTAGTGCCGCCAAATTGTTCTCGATCCAGTCTGCTAAATCCCGAACTTTGACCGCAGCTTCTTTTCCAAGTGGCGTGAGCGTGTATTCTACGCGTAGCGGGACGATGTTGTAGTCATAGCGGTTTATCATGCCGTCTTTCTCTAATAACTGCAGAGTTTGAGCCAGCATTCGCTCGCTTACTCCCCCGATCCTGCGGCGAATTTCACTGAACCTCAGTGTTCCGGGCAGCAACGCGATCAGAATAAGAACTCCCCAGCGGCTGGTAAGATGGCTCAAGATTTCGCGTGAAGGACAGGCCGCGATCATTACGTCGCCGCGCAACATTTTTTCGGATAAAGGTTCAACTAAGGAGTTTGTCATAGAGCCTCTTTGGACAGGTGAAATCATGCCTCACTTACCTTTTTGTACGTACTTACTATAAGTTAGTATCTGGTCTATAGTCGAGTCGTGATTAACCGCAAAATCAAATTTCAAGGAGTTATGCCATGACTATTGCCATCACCGGTGCTACAGGTCAGTTAGGTCGTATCGTTATTGATAAGCTTAAACAGAAAGTGGCGGCCAGCGACATCGTTGCTTTGGTACGAAACCCGGAAAAAGCGCAATCGTTAGGGGTTAGCGTACGTGCCGCCGACTATGCGCACCCTGACTCGCTCGACGCTGCACTGGCCGGTATCGATAGCCTTTTGCTGATCTCTTCGAGTGAAGTCGGCCAACGCATCGCCCAGCACGCCAATGTGATCGCCGCCGCGAAGAAGGCGGGCGTGAAGCACATTGTCTACACAAGCCTGCTCCATGCAGACGTATCGCCTCTGAACCTGGCCGGCGAACATATTGCAACAGAGACCGCGATTAAGGCCTCTGGCCTTTCCTACACGATCATGCGCAACGGTTGGTACACCGAAAACTACACCGGTTCCGTTGGCGCAGCACTGGCCAATGGCGCTTTTATAGGAAGCGCCGGTGAAGGCCGGATTTCATCGGCCAGCCGTGAGGATTTTGCAGAAGCGGCAGTGGCGATTTTGAGCGGTTCCGGCCACGCGAATGTGATCTATGAATTGGCCGGCGACACTGCATGGACACTGAAAGATCTGGCAGATGAGCTATCCCGTCAGACGGGTAAGGACATCGCCTACCATAACCTTCCTGAAGCCGATTATGCGGCGGCACTGCATAGTTTTGGCCTGCCGGCAGATCTCGCCGATGCGATCGCCTCTTGGGATGTGGGCGCTTCGCAGGGCGCGTTATTCGATGCAGGTGGTGCGTTATCCAGGCTTATCGGCCGCCCGACGACCCCGCTGGCAACCAGCGTTGAACAGGCTCTGAAGACGAGCTGACCCTCTATGATTTTTCGGAACTAGCCTGGAATGGCGAGCTGTTGCCTCTTGAACAAGAGCCCGCGCATGCCAGGCTTGTAACCTGGATCAGCCTCCGGCGCCAGGAGCCGGGGTATTGAGCAGCGGTTGCTCCCACAGCACTGCTACCTACACTTATTAAAACCATCCAGTGATCTCAGTAAGTCCGCCAAGCGGCGATCTAATTCGCCCAGAGTTTCGGCAGAGATCCCCGACAATATGTGTTTTTCGTTCTCAACATGCTTTTCTACGGCACGATCGATCAGCAACATTCCATCATGCGTTAATTGCACCAGCATACTTCGCGCATCATTCGCATTCACCTGCCGGCTGATCAAACCTCGGGATTCCAGGCGTTTGAGCCGATGTGTCATGGTACCAGAGGTCACCATTAACGTTGAAAACAGCTCTGTTGGACTGAGACTATAGGGCGTACCCGAGCGGCGCAGCGTTGCCAGCATATCGAACTCCCACGTACTCAGCTCAAATTCCGCAAACGCTAATTCAAGCCTCTGATCCAGCAGTGCCGCACAACGTTTTACTCGCCCAATCGGCCCCATCGGGCTGCAATCCAGGTCTGGTCGTTCACGCTGCCACTGCTCAAGAATGGCATCAACGGCATCATGTGATGGATTAATAAGATCGCTCATTTATCTTGACTTCAAGTTAATTGGTGGACAAACTGATTTTATCTTGAATTGAAGGTAAAGGCAAAATTATGGGTACTTCATTTTCTCTTTCTCACTGGCGTGACGTCCTCCTGACGGCTCTGGCTCCGATTATCTGGGGGTCAACTTATATTGTGACAACGCAACTTTTGCCACCAGATCGACCCTTCACTGCGGCACTGATCCGGGTTCTTCCTGCTGGGCTCTTGCTATTGCTGTTCACACGCCGCATTCCTGCGTACCGTGAAATAGGGCGATTGTTGATCCTCAGCGCACTTAATATCGGCATTTTTCAGGCGCTATTATTCGTTGCTGCCTATCGGTTGCCCGGCGGCCTGGCCGCAGTGCTGGGTGCGATCCAGCCGCTTCTGGTGATGGTGCTACTCTGGGCGGTTGACCACCATTCGCCCAAAAAAACCACGTTATGGGCTGCGTTGGCGGGGGTATTTGGCATGGCAATATTGCTACTTTCACCCCAGACAATATTTGAGCCTATTGGCATAGCCGCAGCTTTGCTGGGAGCGGGGTGCATGGCAACCGGCGTCTGGTTAACACGCCGCTGGCAGATCAACATGCCTGTAATGGCGTTGACTGGTTGGCAACTGGTGTTGGGCGGAATGATGTTAACCCCCGCGGCGTGGCTTTTAGACGCACCTTTACCCACACTGACCGCTTCACAATATGCCGCTTACACCTATTTGAGCCTTGCCGGCGCGTTTGTGGCTTACGGCTTGTGGTTCCGTGGCATCACCCGTCTTCCTGGTGTTGCGGTGGCTTCATTGGGATTACTCAGCCCGTTAACTGCCGTTTTGCTCGGCTGGATCATGCTTTCTCAGACCCTCAGTAGCACGGCTCTCTTTGGATTCATCATCGTGTTGATTAGCGTGCTGGTTGTACAGCGCACGTCAGTTCGCGCTAGTTAAAACCATCAACTCTTCATTTAAACAGGGTATACAAATGACAATTTCGGTGCTTGACGCAATCACCTCACGCGTTTCCATTAATCGTTTTCAACCTGATCGCCCGCTTGAGGATCAAACTATTGCTGAGCTGGTGCGCCAGGCAACCAAAGCACCTTCAGCCTATAACATGCAAAACTGGCGATTTATCGCGGTGCGTACTCAGGAAGGGAAGGAAAAACTGAAGGATACAGCGTTTGCCCAGCAGAAAATTGCCGATGCCTCTGTTGCGTTCATTGTCTGTGGCTCGTTGGCGGCATATCGTCCTCTGCCCGCAATACTTATGCCGAGTGTTGAAGCAAAAATAATGACGCAACGCACCGCAGATGCCTGGTTATCCCAGGCCATAACAAGCCATGAAAATGACCTTATCCTTCAGCGCGATGAAGCTGTGCGCTCTGCATCACTCGCAGCAATGACGTTGATGCTGGCTGCACAGGGAATGGGGCTGGGTTCGTGCCCGATGGTTGGATTTAATCCGCAGGAAGTTGGGGAGGTATTCGGTTTATCAGACAATGAGTTACCCCTGATGATAGTTGCAGTTGGATACCCGGAAGATGACTGTTTGACGCAGAAAATCCGCCGACCGCTTAACGAGGTGCTGTCTTTCGTTTAAGTGTTGTGATGTACGCTGATAAAGATCTTTGCCAGATTTTCTCTGTTTTTATCAGCGTTCTGAAAGAGATCCAGCAACAACCAATTGCGGCTCGTGGCTGTTCAGGGCTAGCCAGTTGGTAAGATTGGTGGTCAGTGGGAGCGCGTTATGGACCAGGGGACCAATAGTGACATTTGGTGACAATGTCACTAAATTATGTTAAATGGCAGATTAGATAACCAAGTGAATAACTCCATATTATTTAGGCGATTAGATGAAGGTTGCGCGGATGATGTTTTGGTATTTCACCTGAACACATTGAAACCGCCCCTGAGGCTTTTGGCATGCTTTATGAGGAGAGCTGGCCAGAAGCCGTCAGAATTCTGCGAACTACGGCGAAGAACCTAAAGAATGCCGATGGTTACAGTGAGGAAGTGCTGAGGTATCGGCTGATTTAAGGGGGAATTAACGGTGCGTTTTGGCTAAATCTGCAAGACCATGGCAGCCAGTTCATTTCAGATTTCACGTAGCGCGATCAAAAAAGAAGGGCCTTTTGAGCGATTCCACCGGTTTCATGCCCATGCTTCAATTACTGGAGGTCCAGCTCCATCTGTAGGCGACGCCTAACAATGCAAATACCGTCGACGAATTACTGCATGACGATTTTGAAGAAACCAGCCGTTTGGAACAACGCTATGACAAAAACGGTAAACAGTTGCCGGACTGGAAATGAAAACTGGTCATCCGCAGATTTTTGCCGAGGGGTCAGCTAATGATGATTACCGAGAGCGTTGCTGAGATATAAAAGTTTACAACTTGATGCAGACGGCAAGGTGGCTCGTCGCAAAGCGCGTTCGTCAATCTGGTGTAGAAAGCAGTGGTCATTGGCAAACGCTTTTTCATCAGGACACGGCGATCGATGAGTGAGACCGGATGTTTAAACCGGGACAATCGGCAAGGATGCGCCTAGCAGATTCTGCGAAAGAAGCCGGCAAAGACTGAAGGTGAGGAGAGATAGAGTCTAAAGGAATAGCCTGGTGCATATCCATTGATACAATTTAACATAATATACATTATGCGCACCTAGGTAGGAATACGTAGATTCTGAGGTTTTGGCCTTTGTCATGACCTTATCTGCATCCTGCCTCAGATCGTGCTTTGCGCTAGCCATACTGTTCTTCCTCGGCATTCAGGATCTTCGAAAACCATCTTCACAACGCGAAAGCCATTTTCATGCAGTAACTGTCGATACTCTGCCGGCACCAGGCTCGAATGATACAATGGCTCGCCTTCAAATGTGCCAATCGCTTCGCCATCACTTGTGCCACTGGTAAACATCAATGCTGCTTTGCTGCCAGCATGCTTGCGGAAAACGTTGAACATCTGACGTTGGTCATTACGAGTAAGATGAAAAAAACTGTCCCAGGCAATCAGCCCACCAAAGGTTTCATCCAGTGCCAATGCTCGCATGTCTGCCACTCGCCACTGCTGATGCGGAAATGTCTTCAAGCATGAGTCGATCATTGATCCTGAGCTATCAATCCCCAGTACGCCAAAACCTTGTTGAATGAAATATTCAGCGATCGGCGTTCCATTACCACAACCGATATCCAGGAGCCTTGCATTTGTCGGTACCAGATTCAGGAATCTGTCCAGCCAGGGTCGCTCAAACAGATCCGTTGTCCGCAACCTTTTCCAGGCTTCAGCATGCTGTTCGTATAAAGTGATGATCTTCGCGGCCGCAGAATGTGTCATTTGCCCTCTTCTTTTTGATCGCGCTACGTGAAATCTGAGAAAGATTGGCACCTCTGGCCTTACAGAATGCGCCAATAGTTACCGATGAAAATCCTACTCAGCAACCAATTTTTCAACTTTTACTATTGCTAAGGACGTATCTTCAAGGCTTGTTGCTTAGAAAAAACGTCTCAAGCCTAAGCTTCTGTGTGCCGTCTCCAGTGAAATTTTCAGGTGAAAGCCAGCCAACAAGAGAGTGCTCGATGACCGGCCATTCAGTATCTATAACAGACAACCAATCGGTATCACGGTTACGCTGTTTACGGGTCATGGCTTGACGAAATCGCCCTTCAAATATGAACCCCATTCTCTCGGCTGCCTTCCTTGAAGCCTCATTCAGTGAATCACAACGCCATACAACGCGGCGATAACCCAGAGAAAAGGCGTTATGCAGCAACAAGTAAATGGCCTCAGTTCCCATGGCGGTTCTTTGCATCAGCGGTGACCAAGTGACATGCCCAATTTCCAGCGCACCGTTAACCGTATCCATATTGCTAAAGCAGACAACTCCAACTGGAGCGGCACTTTTTACGTCCGTCACGGCCCATGAAACAAGGCTGCTGTCTTCGATTTTATTCTTAAGCCAAAACATCATTTCCTGTAAACAGACAGGCCTTTCTGCGGCAAGCCAGGTCCAGTCTCTGTCATCCTCTGCCAGAGAGAATGCATGGAATAGGCTTTCGCAGTGGCTTATCTCAAGGGGCAAGAGATTACAGTATTGACCGTTAAGCGGCCTCTGGGCTGGGAGAGATACCGGCTGCCACTCAGGTAAGGAAAAGCCAACTGGCTGACCATAAATATTGGTATTCAACGCGCTCACCTTTTGTTCTTTCAGCAATTTTTGGGCCTGCAGATTTCGCCAAAATACGTCGTTTAGATGCTGCAAATTAACACGCCTGGCTCTTGTTAAGTGACATTGTCACCTGAAATCACCTGCGTAAGCAACGGTTCTGCCAGGAAATGTGCCGACAGATTATCAATAACCAACTGGACCGTTGCGGCAATGGCCTCGGGAGACCGCCCGGCGATATGCGGCGTTAAAATAACGTTGGTTAACTGCGCAAGTTCCGGCGGTACGGCAGGTTCGCCCTCTACCACATCAAGAGCCGCGCCGGCGATGCGTTGATGTTGCAGGGCCTTGATAAGCGCCGGTGTATCTACCACGCTACCGCGGGCAATGTTGATCAAAAAGCCGTTTGGGCCCAGAGCATCAAGCACCTCCGCGTTAACAATGTGGCTGGTTTGCCTGCCGCCAGGGGTTGCGATCACCATAAAATCGGCCCATTCGGCCAAGGCAACCGGGCTTGCACAATAGCGATACGGCGTGTCGTTACGCGGCTGGCGGTTGTGGTAAGCCACGGGCATCTCAAAACCCCTGGCCCCACGCTGGGCAATCTGCATACCGATGTTTCCGAGGCCGAGGATCCCCAGTTTTTTGCCGAAAACCATCGGGCGCGGTTGCCGTGCTTGCTTCCATTCCCCCCGGCGAACGGCCGCATCGGCCTGTGGGATCCCACGGGCAATGGCCATCAGCAGCGTTATCGCATGGTCGGCAACCGATGCATCATTGGTGCCGGGGCCATGGGTGACGACAATACCCCGCGCCTGTGCGGCCGTCAGGTCGATATTTTCGTAGCCCGCACCGAGTGCGCAGATGATTTCAAGCGCCGGCAGTGCGGATATTTCGTCTGCGCTGAGCCCAATGGAACCGTTGGTTAGCACCGCCTGTACATCGATCCTTGGTTTTTGCGCCGTCCATGCCGCTACCGAGCTGGCGGCATGGACGGTAAAACCAGCCAGTTCGAGGCGGGCATGATGTTCGTGCGCAAGTTCAACCAGTATCAGAAGATGGTGTGTCATAGAAAAGGTTCCGGCGGCAAGAAAGGCTATCGCCAGAATACCGCGACGGCGCCCGTATCTTAAGCCGGAAAGTGCTGATTAAGAATCTGCGACTCAGTTCTCTGTATTAAACCAACGACGCGAGGAAAGGCTATTTTCGCTGCCAGGCGATCGTTAACGCCCCTATTACCTCCATTAATCAATCAGCCGTTAGCTCACTGCCGCGACGATATGCTCACGCAGCCATTGATGCGCCGGATCGCGGTGGGATCGCTCGTGCCACAGCATGGCCATTTCAAATCCGGGGACCTCAATGGGCGCTTCAACCACCTGTAGCGCCCGGTTGTTGCGCACCAGCCGCCAAGGCAGCATGGCCACCAGATCGGAGCTGGCCAGGACAGACATGATAAACAGGAAATGAGGAACCGAGAGCACCACCCGGCGTTGCAGACCGGCCTCTGACAATACGCTGTCCGTATTGCCGAAAAATCCCCCGCCGTCCGGCGATACCACCACGTGCTCCAGCCGGCAGAACTGTTCCAGCGTAGGGGTTACCGCCAGTTGAGGATGACCGGCGCGGCCTGCCAAGACGTATCGTTCGCTAAACAGGGTACGCCGACGCAGATTCTCTGGCGATCCTTCATGAGTATGAAAAGCAAGATCAATTTCCCCTTGCTCCGCCTGCCGGGCGAGGCGAGCGGGCACGGCTTCGAAGACCGCCAACCGGGTGCCCGGAGCCACAGAACGCAGGCCAATCAAGGCGGGCAAGATGATGGTCGATTCACCATAGTCTGAGGCGGCCACCCGCCAGGTATTGCCGGCGCTGGCGGGATCAAAAGGGCTTGCGGGTGCCACGGCTTGCTCCAGCGCCTCGAGCGCCTGTCGCAAAGGCTCACGTAACGCCTCGGCCCGCGCGGTAGGCCGCATGCCTCGTGGCCCCGGCAGCAACAGCGGGTCGCCAAAAATCTCCCTCAGCTTGGCAAGGTGCACGCTAACCGAGGGCTGCGAGAAATTAAGGCGTTGCGCCGCTCGCGTCACATTATGTTCGGCAAGCAAGGCATCCAGCGTCACCAGCAGATTGAGATCCAGTCGTCTGAGATTAGTCATGGTAATACCTGGAATATTAGAAATTCATTTCTACTATACCGGACAAAAACCTACCCTGCTCTTATCTTGCAACGGAGGTCTACCATGAATGTTCTTCTCGTCTACGCACACCCAGAACCGCAGTCGCTGAACGGTTCGCTGAGGGATTTTTCAATCAAGCGGCTGGAGGATGCCGGGCATGCCGTCCAGGTATCCGACCTTTACGCCATGCAGTGGAAAGCCGTGCTCGACGCGGATGACAGCACGGCAACACAAACGGGTGAGCGGTTCGATCCTGTGCACGATTCCCAACGGGCATTTGCGGATGGGCTGCAAAGCAAAGACATTGAACTTGAACAGCGAAAGCTGCTGTGGGCCGATGCGGTGATCCTGCAATTCCCGCTGTGGTGGTTCTCGATGCCGGCGATCCTCAAAGGTTGGGTGGAACGGGTTTACGCCTACGGTTTCGCCTATGGCGTGGGGGAACACTCCGACACCCACTGGGGCGATCGTTATGGTGAGGGCACTCTGGTCGGCAAGCGCGCCATGCTGATGGTCACCGCCGGCGGTTGGGAAACGCATTACGGCCCGCGCGGCATCAACGGGCCTATGGATGATATTTTATTCCCGATCCAGCATGGGATTTTGCATTATCCCGGTTTTGACGTACTGCCGCCGTTCGTGATCTACCGAACCGACAAGATAGACCCGGCGCGGTTTGCCGCGGCCTGTGAGGTACTCGGGCAACGTTTGGACAGCCTGTGGGATACCCCGCCTATTCCGTTCCGGCGGCAAAATGCCGGGGAATACCATATCCCCGAGCTGTCCCTGAAAGAGCATATCGCGCCAGGTCGTTCGGGGTTCACTGTGCACAGCAGCGATAATCAATAACTCTACCGCGCGCGCCATTTAATACGGCGCGCGCGGTAGAGGGCTAGTTCAGATTGGCGATAAACGCTCGATACTCTGACGCACTGCGTTCAATATCATGATGATTTAGGGGTTCAACTTCAGCGTCCGGGGTATTTTCCTTGCCGTAGAATGCATGGAATGAGCCGTATTTTGCCCGCACATAGTTAACCGTGATTTCAAAAGGCCGCAAAATTTCATCCAGTGAATACTGATATCTGCCCTCCTGCGAGTAACCCTTCGCGCTGATCCCCGCCGTGACGGCCAATGCAACCTTGCGATCTTTCATCTTATAACCGCTGCTTGAACCATAGGCCCAGCCATAGGTCAGTACATCATCCAGCCACTTCTTCAGGAGCGGCGGCGAACTGAACCAGAACACCGGAAACTGCAGCACGATTTTTTCATGCTGCTCAATCAGTTGCTGCTCTTTTTCGACATCGAACCGCCAGTCTGGATAGGCTTTATATAATTCATGAATGGTATAAAGATCGGGATATTTCCTCAGCTCGGTCAGCCAGGCTTTATTTATCATCGAGTTTTCGATATCAGGATGAGCGACCACCACCAGTGTTTTCATTCAGACTTCCCCTTTCAATGAGTTCACCGGGGCATCATATGCTATGCTTTATTAATGTAAAATACGCACACTGACTACACATACTAACCTTTAGGAAAGTATCAAATGAACGCTGAAGATATTTGCAGCCCAACGGGCATCGACCTCGAACAGACCGGATATGGCTATACGCTGTCGGTGATCAGCGGGAAATACAAAATGATTATTATGTACTGGCTGGCGCAATATAAACCGGTATTACGCTTCAATGAATTGCAGCGCTGCATTGGCACCATCTCTTATAAAACGTTAAGTTCGACGTTAAAGGAGCTGGAAAGAGACGGCATCGTCATCAGAAAGGAATACCCGCAGATCCCGCCCAAGGTCGAATACAGCCTCTCGGAACGAGGCCGCACGTTGATCCCAGTCATCGATATGATGTGTGCCTGGGGGGAAACTCACCGTTCTGAAGCGCTCAGCCATGCGGACGAATAAATAACTGCTCAGTCATCGGTTGGCCCCACTGTTCACCTTGCTGCTCTTCTGCAAGGACAAAACCGACGCTTTCATACAGATGCCGGGCTGCATCCAGCCCTTTGAACGTCCACAGGTGCGTTTCACGGAATCCGCGTTCGTCGCAAAAGGCCACCGCCCGGTTCAGCAATTTCCGGCCCACGCCGCTGCCGCGCAGGCTGTCATCGATGATAAAGGCACGCAGATGGGCGCGGTTATCGCCCAGTGACTCGCCGTCGATGGAAACCGAACCGATAACACGGCCGCCGCTGAGCGCGGACCAAGTCTCGTTCAGCGGATGAGACAGGCGCCCGGCGAGATCGGCCAGCGCCGCCCCTACCGTAGATTCAAAAAATGCGCCGAACCCAACCGTCCGCGAATAATACTGCATATGCATTTCCAGCGTTCTGGCGACAAAGCCGGGGCGGTAACCACTGGCAATCTCTGCCTCAGGTACCGGCAATGCCCCGTCACCGACCCGGTGCGCGCGCAATGCGGCAGCATAGGTTTGCAGACCGGCGGCAATGCCGGCGCCGGCCGCCGTCGGCAGAGTGTCCAGCGCATTCAGTACCTGCCGTTCGGCAAAGCGATTAATCCCCGCCAAGGTTTGCCGCCCTTGTTCCGTCAGCCGCAGCATTTTCTCCCGCGCGTCGCGCTCGCTGGGTTGCGTAGCCAGTTCTCCTGCCTTGATTAACTTGTTCAGCATGCGGCTGACGCTGGATTTTTCCAGATTGAGCACGGTACACAGCTGCGCGGCGGTATCAACCTGCCGATCGCCGATTTCGATCAACGCATGCACGGCGGACGGCGGCAAATCGGTCCCCGCCAAAGTGCTACCCATAAAGCCCAGCTCGCGCACCAGATGGCGTGACGCATCCCTGATAGGCTGCAAATAAAGACGGCTTTCGGCGGTGGGCATAATGGCCTCTCCCATATATGGTTGCACAATACAACCATATCAGAGAAAGCCACAAATTCAAGAGTACGAATCAAAACCCCTGCTCTGGCCGTTGCAGGCGGCGTCCGTTTCCTATCATCCACGCCGCCAGCATCAGTAAAACTGCGCCGCCAATCAACGGCGCGGCCACGCCGATGGAATCCAGCAAATGCCCGCCGACAGCCCCACCCAGCATGATGGATAACTGAATGGATGCCACCATCAGGCCACCGCCGCTTTCCGATTCGTCATTAATCTCTTTGGCAAGCCAGGTAGACCAGCACACCGGAATGGCCGCGTTCAGCATGCCCCATCCGAGCATCATCACCGCAACGCCGGCAAATATATGACCTGCCCCGACCATGCCTAAGGTCACCATCGCCAGGCCGACCGGCAACCAAACCAGCAGCCGATACAGATGATTGCGCTGCAGCATGGCGCTGGCAAAATGCGTGCCTGCGAAACCTGCTGCCCCCAGGCCCAACAACAGCAAGGAGAGTTTGTCTGCGTCAACACCGGTCGCGCCTTCCAGAAAGGGGCGGAAATAGGTGAATGCGGCAAAGGCTCCGGCAAAGGTCAGCATGACCGCAAGCATACCTATGGCGACATAGCGACGTTTGAGCAAACCGAACAGGCGTGTGAGCGGAATGCTGGCCTGTGGCGGCATCGACGGCAGGCTTTTCGCCTGCCAGACGAGGTTGATCAAAACCAGAGGAACCAGGCTCGCAAAGACCCAACGCCATCCGAAGTGCCCCCCCATATAAGCGCCAATCGGCGCTGCAAACGCGGTGGCGACCGCATTACCCATGTAAATGGTGCCGAGCGCGTTGGGGACTCGGTGCGCAGGAACCAGGCGGATCACCGTGGCGGTAGCCAGCGACCAGAAACCGCCCACGGCTAAACCCAGCAGTGCGCGGGCGACCATTAGCAAGGAAAAGCTGGGTGCCAGAGCGATCAGAATCAGTGACAACAGCATAAGCACCGTCATGCTCATCAAGACATAGCGGCGATCAAAGCGGCCTGCTATCGGAGCGATAAACAAGCTGGCCAACACGGCGAACAAACCTGAGATGGAAATTGCCTGCCCGGCCATGCCCTGCGTAGCATGCAGATCGCCGGCGATAGGCGTCAGCAGGCTGACAGGCATAAACTCTGAGGCGATCAGTAGCGCTACGCACAGCGCCATGGAGCCGACGGCACTCGCCAAAGAACCTCCTGACGAGGATCGGGTTGAGGTGGTCATGGGTTACTCCGAAATGAAAATATCCCCGTAAAATAACGGGGGCATATTATGGGCAAGGAAAATGAATGAACGCAGTCAAATACACATCAGATTCAATTCCCAAGGGTGATTGTTACGCGCATTATTCCCGGTTGGTTAAGGGCCTCAATGCCTGAAGTAATTTTGCCCATTTTGATAACCCCTGCGGCTTCAGGTCCCGGGTCTCGGTAAAAAGCAATGTTCCCCCACGGGGCATAATAAGCAATATCCCCGGTGGCGCCGGCATCAGACTCGGGGGCCGCGTCTTGCGAAAGGCGATGTGGCAGCGCGCCACTGATTTTTTCCGCATCGCCGTAGTCTTTAAGCGTTAAGGTAAGTGGCAGCAGCTCAATGAAACTCCGCGCCGTCGGATTATCTTCAAGCGTTGCCGTCAGAGAGGTGGAACCAATTACGAGCTGAATATCATGCATTTTTACGGCCTCCTTCTGGTTCTCAGAATCGTCCTGGGCTGCTTGTAATGTGCCGACTGTCGACAGCATAAAGAGCAGTGCTGCATATTGGCTAACCCGCATAGAGGTCTTTTCCATGACATGTCCTTTTATAGTCGACGTCTTCTCCATGCTGTTACCCGTGAAATAAGCTCAGGTTGCAGGCCGCGTGGGTGTGCGCGGCCTGAGGAAACGCTTACTTCAGATGGCTATGGAAGAAGGAAGCCAGCTTGGCGAACGGGATCAGGTCGGTACGGTCGTACAGATCGACATGACCGGCGCCCGGCACGATGACCAGTTCTTTCGGTTGACCGGCCAGTTTATAGGCCTCTTCGCTGAACTCACGCGAGTGAGCTTCAGAACCCGTGATGAACAACATCGGGCGAGGAGAGATCGTCTCAATGTCATTGAACGGATAGAAGTTCAGGAACTTGACGATGCTGGTCAGCGTCGGATGGGTCGTCAGCGCCGGTGACGAACCTTTAGGGGTGAATTTGCCGCGTGGCGTGCGGTAGAAGTCATAGAACTCACGTTGAATAGCCGGCGTGTCCGCTGTCAATTCATGCACAGTACCACTGACGTATTCGGTTTTTCCGCCCGCGAACTCCACATCACGCTGTTCGGATGCGGCGGCGATCATCTGCTTTCTCTGCTCCAGCGTTTGCGAGTGTTTGAGTCCATTGCGCACTGCCGCCCCCATATCATACATACTGACCGTCGCAACGGCTTTGATGCGCGAGTCGATTTTCGCGGCGCTGATGACGAAGCTACCGCTTCCGCAAATGCCCAGCACGCCAATCTGCTCTTTATCAACCCAAGGTTGGGTTCTCAGGTAGTCAACCGCTGCGCTGAACGCTTCTGCGTAAAGGTCTGGCGCAACAACGTTACGGGGTTGCCCCTCACTCTCCCCCCAGAAAGACTGATCGATAGCGAGGGTGACAAAACCTTGCTCAGCGAGTTTCTGCGCATAAAGGTTCGAACTCTGCTCTTTCACCGCCCCCATTGGATGTCCGATGACTATCGCCGGGTAGCTGACGCCCTGTTTCCGATTTTTGGGCATGTACAGGTTCCCTACAATCTTCATTTTGAATTGATTGTTAAAGGTGATCTTTTGCGTCGTTACCTTATCGCTCAGGTAAAAGTTATTTGCGCCGTGAGACATATCGGCGGCCATAGAGGTGAATGAACTGACCAGCAGGGCCAGGGATAACGCTATTTTCTTCATCGGATTACTCTCGGTTGAAATAGTGAAGTTAATTTCTTCGGTATTCGTATAAGTAAATCGGGGAATCAAAAATCAAACCTGAACGCGGGTCATTTATGTAAACGACTCATTTCAAGTTGATGTAAAGGGCCTGTCGACGCAGTCAATATAGCAACAATGATTAGAACAATTAATGCCAAAAATCTTTACGCTTTTGTGAGAGAAATTCATCAATGGTTTTCCCTCAGCCTGCATTTGGGTAAGATGATATGCACTCAGGCACCCGCCCAATCAACACCTGAATCCAGCCCCAGAGGAGAAGCAAAATGGATGATCTTAAAGCCTTTCTGTGCATTGCCAGATTGCAGAGCTTTACCAAAGCGGCGGCGGAGATTGGCGTCACCCCATCAGCCCTGAGCCATACGATTAAAACGCTGGAGGAAAAACTGGGGTATCGCTTGCTGACCCGAACCACCCGCAGCGTGGCCCCCACCGAAGAAGGCGAAATGCTCATGCGCAGCCTGGGGCCCTTATTCGAGCAGATAAACGATGAGCTGGAAAAGTTGGGGGCGATGAGGAACACCCCGACCGGGACGATTCGCCTGACCGGTTCCGATGATTCCGTTCAGTACCTGATTCGGCCTGTGCTGGCCGATTTTCTAAAAAAATATCCCGAGATTAATATTGAAATCGGTATCGATTACGGCTTTACCAATATCGTCCAGGAGCGCTTTGATGCGGGTATACGCTTGGGCGAGTCTATTGACAAGGACATGGTGGCGGTAAGGATCAGCCGGGACTGGCGACTGTGCGTGGTGGCGACGCCCTCTTATTTCCAGCAATATTCCGCCCCGCAAACCCCTAACGATCTTATCCGGCATAACTGCATTAATATCCGTCATTCAATCACCAGCGGCGTTTATGCCTGGGAATTTGAAAAAGGCAAACATCAGTTCAGCGTAAAAGTTAAGGGGCAATTCACGGCAAACAGCACCCTGCATCAGTTAGACGCCGTGCTGGCGGGCATCGGCATTGCTTACCTACCCGATTACCTGGTAGCCCCTTATCTCCATAGTGGGCAACTGACAGAAATCCTCGCTGAATGGTGCCCGTATTTTCAGGGGTATCATCTTTATTATCCTCATCGCCGCCACGGTTCGCCGGCCTTTATGGCCCTGGTTGATATCCTGAAGGAAAATTACCGCAATCATCTTTAGCCACTCGCAGACCTTCACCTTCGTTATCCCCGCCAGATCTGGCGGGAAGACATCTGGAAATTGCCCCCTAAAGCCAGATCGTTTTTTTGGTAAAGATAGAAGTTCTTATATGGAAGTAATTGCCTGACTACGGTATCCCTATTTTGTTTTTTTTGCCTATAATAAATAGGAAAAGACTTAAATTTCAAGTGCTGAAAGTTTGTTTTATTATAAGCTTATGGTGTGTGGTTATATAACTTCCCTGCGTTCAATGCTCAATATGAAATTTACTCATCGACAAAGGTCAGAATTTACAGCTGATGTTTTTCAGGTAAACTGCGCACAGTCATGGAAATGTTCATTTTTGTGATTATTTTACTTATTTAAGTACAGCCTATCACCCATTTATCGCAGCCTGATATTTATGATGGGAATATCCGTATGTTTTACATGAGAATGCCCGCATGTCCGTACTTAAAACCTTACCCAAACAAATATCGTTATGGGATTTAAACTTGTTTTTCCTTGTGGCCAAATGGCTTAGCTTCAACCGGGCAGCTCAGGAAATGGGTATTACGCCTGGATACGTAACTAAGTGTATCCATTCGCTTGAAAAAGCCCTGGATACCAAGCTTTTTGTTCGTACTACCCGTCAGGTGATGCTGAGTAAAAGCGGTGAGTTCTTTTTTATTAAAGTTAAAGATATTCTTGGTGACGTCGAAGATGCCATTTTTGGCATAAATGCCTTACAGGACGTGGCCAGCGGTAATGTGAGGATCAGCTGTAATACCTATTTGGGCCAAAACCATCTGGCGCCGGTATTGTCTTTAATGGAACGGCAGAACCCCGGCTTAAACATATGGCTGGATCTGACCAATCAACAAAACGATTTGATTGCAGACGATATTGATATCGATATCCGCATTGGCAGCGTGAAAGAGCCTCATCTTGTGGCTTACAAAATAGCCACCAGCTTTCGTGTGCTTTGCGCCTCGCCGCTCTATCTCAAACGCCACGGCACCCCCGAGGAGCTTGACGATCTCAGCCATCATAACTGCATCCTGTACCGTCCGCGCGAGGAAAGTATGGGGCTGTGGAGGCTGGCGGACAGCCGCTGCGGGACAGAAAGCAAGGTTAAAGTGAGCGGTACGCTGTCCGCCAGCCACAGCGACGTGGTCAAAACCTGGGCAATTAAAAATCACGGTATCGCCATGCTGCCGCTTTGGGGGGCAGCCCCGGAATTGGCCTCTGGGGTATTGGTCAGAGTTTTACCGCACTACCGGCAATCAGCCGATATCATCGCGGTAATCAAGAATCAGGAGAAGAAGACGCACCTCATTCGTAGCTGCGTAGATTTTATAAAAACTCACTTACAGGTCGGCCTTCCCCAAAATAATCATCTTGATGATTCAAAATAGGGCTGCACTTCGTTAACGCAATAACATGGAGAGAAACCGCAATGAAGCAAGGTATAGACATCAAAATTTTTGGCCTCACCGGCGATGTGCAGGATATCAATGCAGAAGTCTATGCAATATTGGACAAATGCTTTACCCATATCTCGGCCGGAAAAAAGACCGTTAACAAATCAGGCGTATTGGCCTATTTAGTGGAGGAAATAGAAGCGCAATCCTGTGATTACACCAGGAAACTATACCGCGTCGCAATTGAAATGGTTGGGATGACGCCATCTGAATAACCATTCACCTTTATTTTCCTCAAAATAATTACTTCCTGTTTGGAAAGTGACTTTTTCCCTCGGAAGAGTGTACAGCACAAAAAGTCATGACTAGATTTTCTGGATTACGAAAATGATTCAATCACATGTAAATAGCATTATCGATTTATTTTGGCGTAACCTTCCGCCCTTCTTCCTCACCAGCGATATATCCTCGCTCACCGTGGCATTAGCAAATGCACAGGTGGCCGAACAAACCGTAACAGTAGGTAAAATGAGGGGTAGCAATGAGTGGAAAAAACTATATCTATAGCCAGTATGATAACTCCGTTTTGGCTGATGGCGACGATCAATCCGTTTATAAAAGTATCGATCTCTTCTGGCATTATCAGGAGCGCGGCAGTTTTACACTGAATGGTAAACCGTCGCAAAGCGCCGAGTCGGCAGGGATCAACCTGGCTCGCCCCCTGCTAACCTGGAATGGCACAGGTCAGGAGGCGACAGGTAAAGGCGCAACGGTCACTTTTGCTTTCCCGACCTGGAGTGAGTATGAAAAAAATGGTTCTGGTGATGGCGGGTTAAGCGGGTTGGACGCTACGCAAAAGGCTTTTGCCAAAGCATCGCTGCAAGCCTGGGCCGATGTCGCCAACCTGAAATTTAAGGAATTGCCCGCTTCTCAAAGCCAAAATGCGCAGATCAAATTCGGTAATTTTACTCAGGTTAAAGATGATGACTCTAACTATGCGTTGTATCCGCATACGTTAGAAAATAACCAACCTATCCTCGACGATTGGGGCAATGACATGTCAGGCCAGGTATGGGTTCTTGATCTGCCAGAAAACCGCGATCCTAGCTCAGGCGGGGGTTACGGCGCACAGGTTTTTACTCATGAAATTGGCCATGCGCTGGGGCTTGATCACCCGGGAAGTTATAACGGTGGCGCTCCTACCTATCGAAATGACGCAGCCTACGTGGAAGACACCAACCAGTTTTCCATAATGAGCTATTTCTCCGAGGTTAGCCCAGCGTCCAACCCAACGATCGGCGACTTCAAAGGTTATTACGCCTCTGCCCCGTTGATGGATGATATTGCCGGCATGCAATACCTATACGGTGCCAACACCACAGCGTTTAACACGAGCACCGTTTATGGCTTCCATTCAAATACCGGGCGCGGTTATCTGTCGGCCACCGACAGCAACAGCAAACTGATTTTCAGCGCCTGGGACACCGGTGGCAATGACACCTTCGATTTTTCCGGCTTTGCCGGCAACCAGCGCATTAACCTTAACGAAGGCGCGTTCTCTGACGTTGGCGGGCTGAAGGGCAATGTGTCCATTACTCAGGGAACCCACATTGAGAACGCCATCGGCGGCAGCGGTAACGATATTCTGGTCGGCAATGCACTGAACAACCAGTTGAAAGGGGGGGCCGGCAACGACTTTATCTTTGGCGGCGCAGGTGCGGATACCTTATGGGGCGGAGCAGGTAAAGACACCTTTGCTTATGCCGCCGCCTCGGATTCCACCGCCAAAGCGCCAGACTGGATCAAGGACTTCACCACCGGCGTCGACAAAATTGATTTGAGCGCGTTTGCCGGTGAAATCAACTTCGTCAAAGCGTTCACTGGCGAGGCCAATGAAGCGACCTTAACCCTCAATAGCGGCAACAGCGTTCTGGCATTGGATCTGCGCGGTCACGACGCAGACAACACCGGCTGGCAACCTGATTTCCTGGTGAAGATCGTCGGCCAGGCTAACGCCAGCACGGATTTTATCGTTTAACCCTTTACTGAGGCATAAGCGGGGATCCTCCCGCTTTTCGGCGAGGGCTTCTTAGGGGGCGCCCTCGCCTTTTTTTAGTTCTTTCAGGTATTTGTAGACCGTCGCGCGCCCAAGGGATAACACGTTGGCGATATAATCGGCGGCGCTTTTGGCCTTGAATGCGCCTTCATTGTAGAGATCGATCACCAATCGCTTTTTTTGCTCACGGCTTAATGATGACAGCGAGGTGTTCTGAAGGCGGATCCACTCATGCAGGAAGGTATTAATCTTCTCTTGCCAGTCATCCTTGAACAGCTGCTGCGGTTGTGGCTGCAGACGAGTCACCGACAAGAACATGTCCAGTGCGTTTCTGGCGTCCTCAAAGATGCTGGTGCTCAGGTTAACGCACAGCAGATAGCTCGGATTGCCCTGTTCATCGCGGGCGGGAATGCTCACCGAGCGCATTTTTTTGCCATCCCAGTTGAGCTTCTCGTAAGGGCCGGTGACCGGCGCGCCGCTGTTGATATCAAAATCGTCCAGGCCGGCATCGTCACCCGGTTTGCGTTTCGACAGATTATTGGCGAGATAGGCGACTTTGTTGGTCGACAGATCGTGTATCACCACTTCCACATTAGGGAAAAACAGCGCTGCGATACCGTCGGCGACCGACTGCAATAATTCAAGTTGAGGCGTGGGTTTCAGCACCGGGCTGTTTCTCCGTAACGATAAGCATGATGATAATGGCCGATTCTCATCATCTGGACAGCCGCTTAGCATACCTTACTTGCCGTGTAATGCCGAGCCCGCCCTCCCTTGGTTCACCGCTGCGGTGATGGAACATGTTGAGCCTGAGGCGGCAAAATGCCACCAGCCCTTTTGTTAACGGAAAGTGAATATCGCCCCGAATCATAAAACGACGGCGCGAACTGCGCTGTAGCCCACACTTTGCGTGAACAGTCCGCTAATGGCATAAGATTTTCAATATATCAGTCAGTTGACGCTATTTTCGTTTAATAAAAATACGATGACAGGCCGTGTTTACATGAATTCCACTCCGCCGTCAGGAAACGGCATTGTCAACATGGTGGTTAAATAAAATGAAACTTTTTGATCACATTCAAGCTTCTGACAAATAGATAAAGGCAAGATTTATGCGTTTTTTGTGCATAAAGCATGAATACCTCGCCAAACCTCCCGACAAAAGTACTTAACTATTCATTTTTACCCGTCAAAACCCATTGGAAACCGGCCTGCAGCCCGATCAGGGGGGGCTAACAACCGGCAGGTTTAATGGTAAATTTAGCGTCGCAAAAGTGTTATGCACTTAGTAATCCACGGTTAAACAAAATAAATACCTATATAAAAAAAGGTTGGTTATGGAAAAGCTATCCTACGCTTCAGAAAGCAGCACAACGGCCTGGGCCACCTACTTGCAACAAATCGACCGCGTTGCACCTTACCTCGGTGACCTGACTCGTTGGGTTGATACCCTCCGTCATCCCAAGCGTGCGCTGATTGTCGACATCCCCTTGCAGATGGACGACGGTTCTATCCGCCACTTCGAAGGTTTCCGCGTTCAGCACAACCTGTCGCGCGGTCCGGGTAAAGGCGGCATCCGTTACCATCCGGATGTTGATCTCGATGAAGTCATGGCGTTGTCAGCATGGATGACCATCAAATGTGCGGCGGTCAACCTGCCTTACGGCGGTGCCAAAGGCGGTATCCGCGTCGATCCTTTCAAACTGTCTGAAGGCGAGCTGGAGCGACTGACCCGCCGCTACACCAGCGAAATCGGTTTTATCATCGGGCCGCAGAAAGATATCCCTGCGCCGGACGTCGGCACCAACTCGAAAGTCATGGCCTGGATGATGGATACCTACTCCATGAACCACGGCACCACTATCACCGGCGTGGTCACCGGCAAGCCTATTCACCTCGGCGGTTCTCTGGGCCGTGAAAAAGCCACCGGTCGCGGCGTGTTCGTCACCGGCAGCGAAGTGGCCAAGCGTCTTGGCGTTGAAATTGAAGGCGCTAAAGTCGCGGTACAGGGCTTTGGTAACGTAGGCAGCGAAGCCGCTCGTCTGTTCGTTGGCGTCGGTGCCCGCGTAGTGGTGATTCAGGACCACTCAGCCACCCTGTTCAACCCGGACGGCATCGATCTGGCCGCGCTGACCGAATGGCAGACCAAGAACAAGCAGATCGCGGGTTTCCCTGGCGCCAAAGAGATTGAAAGCGAAGCCTTCTGGTCGGTTGACATGGATATCCTGATCCCAGCGGCGCTGGAAGGCCAGATCACCCGCCAGCGCGCAGAAATCCTGAGCGCCAAGCTGGTGCTGGAAGGCGCTAACGGCCCAACCTATCCAGACGCGGACGACGTGCTGCGTTCACGCAACATTACCGTAGTGCCTGACGTTATCTGTAACGCCGGCGGCGTGACCGTCAGTTACTTCGAATGGGTGCAGGATATGGCCAGCTACTTCTGGAGCGAGAGCGAAATCAACGAGCGTATGGACAAGATCATGACCGACGCTATGGTTCACGTCTGGAACAAGGCCGAAGAGAAAGCGTGCAGCCTGCGCACAGCGGCTTATATCGTCGCCTGTGAGCGTATCCTGACCGCACGTAAAGAGCGTGGCATTTACCCAGGTTAAGACGTTGTACTGCCCGGCCTGCTTTGCGGGCCGGGATATTTCCCTTTCCCCCGCGTTAAACCGTTTCACTGCCTTTCCAGTGCCGATCTTCGTTTTTCTGGTTCGCGCTCCCTGCCCGCATAAGCTATATGTTAGGGATCCTTTCCCCTCCGGAGAACTTCCTCATGAGCAAGAAAAAGATCCTGATGCTGGTCGGCGACTATGCCGAAGATTATGAAACCATGGTGCCTTTTCAGGCATTGCAGATGATTGGTCACCAGGTGGATGCCGTCTGCCCCGATAAAGTCAAAGGCGACTACATCATGACGGCGATCCATGATTTTGACGGTGCGCAGACCTACAGTGAAAAACCCGGCCACCGCTTTATCCTGAATGCCGATTTTGCCGCCGCACGGGAGGAGGATTATGACGCCCTGCTGATCCCCGGCGGCAGAGCGCCCGAGTACCTGCGCCTCAACCCGCAAGTGATCAAGTTGGTGCAGGCGTTTGACGCCGCACGCAAACCGATAGCCGCCGTCTGCCACGGCCCGCAACTGCTGGCCGCCGCCAATGTGTTGAAAGGCCGCACCTGCAGCGCCTACCCAGCCTGCGCCCCTGAAGTACAGTTAGCCGGCGGGCATTATGCGGATATTGGTATCGATCAGGCCCACGTTGACGGCAATCTGGTGACCGCTCCAGCCTGGCCGGCGCATCCGCAGTGGCTGGCGAAGTTTGCCGAGGTGTTGGAGCAATAAACCCGGCATAAAAATGGCCCGCAATCGGACATGCGGGCCAACAGCACAAGGCATCTATTCTGATGCTGCCTCTATACCCGTCGTCTTTCAAGCTGCAGCGTCGTTACCTGCACGCGTTCACCCCAGTCACTTACCGGAGTAAGCTCCTGCGGATGAACGAGCTGGGCGCCTAGCTGCAGCTTGAAAGCCATAGGGTATTCATAAGAAGTTCTCTTTTCCGCTGGCGTTAATTTAGCGTCCGGGAACAGAAAATAATGCGTTATGTTATCCGTACCGGTTTCGCATCATTTTAATTGTTCAATCAGAAAATGGATATCATAAAGCCAGCGTTTGGCACGGGCGGATCGTACCAGCATGTAAACATACAGCGGCCGGATCCTTTCCATCTCCAGATCCCAGTTATTCACGCGGCGAGGTGATGCGGAGAATAATATCCCCGACTTTGCTTCTTGCCGAAAATACAGATCGTGATTGTAGCTGCTGTTGTCTATGTCGAAGGTGTCGAAGTAGCCGCGCATCAGTGTCTTCGACATCGGTAAGGTTAAGCTAAGCTCTTTGTTTATCTCGGTATTCAGAGTGACGGCGATGCCCTTTTTAAGAAAGCCGGGCGTGTTATATCTGTCGATAACGGAAATCACTTGCTGCTGAATATCACTGTCCATTTCAACCTCAATATATTTGATATTTGGCCGCGGGAAAGATGCGATATTTCTCTGACCTTTCTTATTGTATCGAGTTCTGCGGGGCGGGGTTATTTTCCTTTTCTTTACATTTCCCTCACCGGATAAATATAAAAACGCAGGGTGATAACACCACCCTGCGTAATCGGTTTATTGGCTGCGAATACATTTAACGGGTCAGGGTCGCGCTATTGGCGACCAGGCTCTCCCCCTGCTTCTCCGCCGTAATGCCGCCCCCCAGCACCTTATACAGCGTAATCAGGTTCTGGTACTCGGTTTGCTGCGCGCCGATCAACGATTGGCGGGCGGTGTACAGCGTCCGCTGCGCGTCCAGCATGTTCAGGTAGGTATCTACGCCGTGCCGATAACGCAGTTCAGCCAGGCGGTAATATTCCCGCGAGGCTGCCACGTAGCCGGTTTGCGCCGCCAGCTGCTCCCCAATGGTGCCTTTGCGCGCCAGTGCATCGGCCGTTTCCTGGAACGCCGTCTGCACCGCTTTTTCATAGGTGGCGACGTACAGATCCTTTTGCGCTTTGGTGTAGTTGAGCTGTGAGGTGTTATAGCCGCCGGTGAAAATCGGCAGGCTGATGCTTGGCGCAAAGGACCAGACGCCGGCGCCCTTGCTGAACAGGGACGACAGCTCCCCGCTGCTCACGCCGCCGCTGGCGGTCAGGCTGATCGACGGGAAGAACGCCGCACGCGCAGAGCCGATGCTGGCATTGGCTGACTTCAGATTATGCTCGGCTTCCAGGATGTCCGGCCGGTTCAGCAGCACCTGCGACGACACATTGGCCGGCATGTCTTTCATGATGCCGGATAGCGCCTCGATCCCGTTCGGCAACAGGCTTTCGGGCACGCTTTGCCCCACCACCAGATCCAGCGCGTTTTTTGCCTGCGCGGCACTGGTGGTGTCGCTGGCGACGTCTGAACGCGCCTGCTGATAAACCGTGTCCGCCGAAGCCACATCCACCATCGACAAAATGCCGTTTTGCTGGTTTTTACGCGTCACTTCCAGCGACAACCTGGCGCTTTCCATCGTGTCTTTGGCGGCCGCCAACAGGCTGCGTTCCGCCGCCACGTTCACCCAGTCGGTGACGATATCGGCGATCAGCGTCAGGCGCGTACTTTTTGCCGCCTCGGACTCCGCCAGATAGGTCTCGAATTTTGCGTGCGACAGGCTGCGGTTTTTACCGAACAGATCCAACTCAAACGAACTGGTGCTGGCGCTGGCTTCGTAGCTCTGGCCGATCGCGGTCGCATTGACATTGCCGGTCAAAGAGCGTGAGCGCGTGCCGTCTACCCCTGCGTTGATGGTTGGGAACAGTTCGGAACGTTGTTCGCCGTATAACGCTCGCGCCGACTCAATGCTGGCGATCGCTTCACGCAGGTCACGGCTGCTACTCAGCCCCATCGCCACCACCTGCCGCAGCCGCGCATCCACCACATAATCGCGCCACGGGATATCCGGGTAGCTCAGCGAAAGCTTACCGCTCGGCGTGGCATAGGCGGCACCTTGCGGCAGGTTTGCCGGTACCGGCGCCTGCGGCCGTTGGTAGTCCGGATCCAGTGAAATACAGCCTGCCAGTAACAGGGGGAATGTCAGAGTTATCAAACGTTGCAGCACATTATTCTCCTGCCTGTGGCGTGGTGCTTTCTACCTGTTTGGCGACGACCGGTTTACGTGCAAATACCCGGCGTACCAAAACGTAGAACAAAGGAACAAAGAAGATCGCCAATAGCGTCGCGGTAAGGGTGCCGCCGATAATCCCGGTGCCAATGGCTATACGGCTGTTGGCGCCGGCGCCGGTGGAGATTGCCAGCGGCAACACCCCGGCGGTAAATGCCAGCGACGTCATCAGAATCGGCCGCAAGCGCATACGGGATGCTTCGACCGCCGAGGCGATCAGCGTTTCTCCGTGCTGGTACTTCTCTTCGGCAAACTCCACGATCAGAATGGCGTTCTTGGCCGACAGGCCAATAATGGTCAACAGCGCCACCTGGAAGTAGATATCGTTTTCCAGACCGCGCAGCGTGACCGCCAACAGCGAACCCACCACGCCCATCGGCACCACCATCATGACCGCGAACGGGATCGACCAGCTCTCATACAGCGCCGCCAGGCACAGGAACACCACCAATAGCGCGATGGCATACAAGGATCCCGCCTGGCCGCTGGTCAGACGCTCCTGATAAGAAAGCCCGCTCCAGGAGTAGCTGCTGCCCGCGGAGAACTTCGCCGCCAGTTTTTCCATTTCATCCATCGCGGTGCCGGAGCTGGTGCCCGGAGCGCCTTCGCCGGTGATTTCGAACGACGAAAGCCCGTTATAACGCGACAGGTTTTCCGGCCCGTAGATCCAGCGCGATGAGGCAAAGGCCGAGAATGGCGTCATGCTGGTCGTGGTTGTGGTCGTGCCTGAAATGATGTTGGTTGAGCTGCCGCGCACAAACCATTTATCCAGATCCTCCGGTTTTGAACGGAACTCCACATCCCCTTGCATATAGACTTTCTTCACCCGGTTGCGGTCGATAAAGTCGTTAACATAGGTGCTGCCGAAAGAACTGGTGAGCGTGCTGCTGACGTCGCTGGCGCTCAGGCCCAACGCTTGCAGCTTGTCATTATCGATATCCACCTGCAGCTGCGGGGTATCCGGCAAGGTGTTGGCGCGCACGGCGATCAGGCCCGGATTTTTACCGGCGGCGGCAATAATCTGGTCACGCATCGCCTGCAATTCCGCACGGGTCGTTGCGCCTTTGGCCTGCAACTCGAAGGTGAATCCGTTGGACTGGCCAAACCCGTCGATCGACGGCGGGCTCATCGAAAACACCTGAGCATCGCGAATGCTGGCGAAGTGCCCCATGGCGCGTTTGGCAATCGCGTCAGCGGTGTTCTCGCTGCCGCTGCGCAGGCTCCAGTCCTTGAGGCTGACGAAAGCCATGCCGGCGTTCTGGCCGCTGCCGCTAAAACCAAAGCCGTTGATGGTAAAAATGCTGTTGACGTTGGCCTTCTCATTATTGAGGAAGTAATCCTTCACCTCGTCGCTGACCACCGAGGTACGAGCGTCGGTAGCGCCAGCCGGCAGCGTATACTGCACCATCACCATCCCCTGATCTTCGTTAGGCAGGAAGCCGGTCGGCAGGCGCATATACATGACGGCGGCTGCGATCAGCAACAGGCCGTACATCAGCAGGTAACGCATTGGGCGGTGGATCACCCTGCCGACCTTGTCGGCATATTTCGCCTGCAGCCGGTCATAACCCCGGTTGAATTTGCCCAGCAGGCCTTTGTCGGTCAGTTCCTCATGCGCGGGTTTCAGCAACGTGGCGCACAGCGCCGGTGCCAGCGTCAGCGCCAGGAGCACCGAAAGCGCCATGGAAGAGACGATAGTGACGGAGAATTGGCGATAGATAACCCCGGTGGACCCGCCGAAGAACGCCATCGGCAGGAACACCGCAGACAGCACCATCGCAATGCCCACCAACGCGCCGGTGATCTCTTTCATCGACTTTTCCGTCGCTTCGCGCGGCGGCAGTTTTTCTTCGCGCATCACGCGCTCGACGTTCTCCACCACCACGATGGCGTCATCGACCAACAGCCCGATGGCCAGCACCATGCCAAACAGCGTCAGGGTGTTGATCGAATAACCGAACACCGCCAGCACGCCAAAGGTGCCGAGCAGCACCACCGGCACGGTAATGGTCGGGATCAGCGTCGTACGCAGGTTCTGCAGGAAGATGAACATCACGATCACTACCAGCACCACCGCTTCGAACAGCGTCTTCACCACTTCCTCAATCGAGATGTTGATAAAGTCGGTGCTGTCTTTCGGATACGCGACCTTGTAGCCGTCAGGCATGGATGACTGATATTCCGCCACCTTGGCCTTGACCAGCTTGGCGGTATTGAGCGCATTGGCTCCTGCGGCCAGCTTGACCGCGATACCCGCCGCCGGGTGACCATTCAGGCGTGCGCTGGAAGAGTAATCCTCATTGCCCAGCTCAACCCGCGCCACATCACCCAGGCGAACCAGGGCCCCGCTGCTGTCGCTTTTCAGGATGATATTGCGAAATTGCTCCGGGGTTTGCAGCCGGGATTGCGCCTTGACCGTGGCGGTCAGTTGCTGATCGGCGCCGGCCGGCAGATCGCCGACTTTACCCGCAGAAACCTGGGTGTTCTGCGCCTCAATCGCCGTCTCCACATCGGACGGCATCAGCGAATAAGACGCCAGTTTGGTCGGGTTCAGCCAGATACGCATGGCGTATTCCGAGCCGAATACCTGCACGTCACCCACACCGTTGATGCGCGACAGCGGGTCTTGCAGGTTACTGACTAGATAGTCGGCGATGTCTGCCATCGTCGCTTTATCGGTCTCATCATACAGACCGACGATCAGCAAAAAGCTGCTCTGCGATTTCTTGACCGTTACCCCTTGCGAGGTGACCTCGGACGGCAAGCGGCTTTCCGCCTGCTGAACTTTGTTTTGCACCTGTACCTGGGCGATGTCCGGATCGGTACCCTGATCGAAGGTGACGTTGATGCTCACCGAACCGTCGGAACTGCTGGTCGACGAGAAATACAGCAGGCCGTCCAGGCCGGTGAGCTGCTGTTCAATGACCTGCGTCACGCTGTTTTCCAGTGTTTCCGCATCCGCGCCCGGATAGGTAGCCGAAATGGCGATCTGCGGTGGGGAAACGTCCGGGTATTGCGAAATGGGCAACGAGTTGATCGACATCAGGCCACACAGCATGATGATGATCGCGATCACCCAGGCAAACACCGGCCGCCGAATAAAGAACTGCGCCATGATTACTGCTCCCCACCGTTAGCCGTGCCGGTCGCCGTCTGCTTTTGCACTTCAACCGCGTTAACTTCGACCCCGGCGGCCACCTTATTGGTGCCTTCGACGATCAGGCGATCGCCGTCGTTCAGCCCTTTACTGACCAGCCAGTTGCTGCCGATCACCCGTTCGGTGGTGACCGTGCGCTGCTCAACCTTGTTTTGCGCATTCACCACCAACGCAGTGGCCTCACCTTTGGCATTGCGGGTGATGCCCTGCTGCGGCGCCAGAATGCCTTTCGGATCGACGCCGTTATCGACTCTGGCGTGAACGTACATGCCCGGCAGCAATTCATGCTCAGGGTTAGGGAATACGGCGCGCAGTGTAACGGAGCCGGTAGACTCATCCACCGACACTTCCGTCAGTTCCAGTTTGCCGTCATGCGTATAAGGCGTGCCGTCTTCAAGCTTGATGGCGACCGGTGTGACATCGTCACGTTTTAAGGAAGCCTGCAGTTTGCGCAACCTGAGCAGTTGGCTGCTGGACTGCGTGAGATCGACATAGATGGGGTCCAGCGCGCGGATAGTGGCCAGCGCATCGGTCTGGCTGGCGGTAACCAGCGCACCCGGCGTCACCGAGGAAATACCGATACGGCCGGAAATAGGTGCGCGTACCTGGGTATAAGCGAGATTAATTTGGGTGGTTTCCAGCGCCGCCTGATACTGGTCGACAGCGGCGACCGCCTCCAGAAAGGCCGCCATCGCATCGTCCGCATCCTGTTTGGAGACGCCATTCTCTTTCACCAGCGCCGCGTAACGTTGCGCCTTCAGTCGGCTGGATTTCACCGTCGCCTGCGCGCTTTTCAACTGTGCGGCAGCCTGGTTATAACTGGCCTGATAGGTGGCGGGATCGATTTGATACAGTACCTGGCCGGCTTTTACCTCGGCCCCTTCGGTAAACAGGCGTTGTTTGATAATGCCGTCAACCTGCGGACGAACGTCCGAGGTCATGGTGGCGTTCACTCTGCCGCTCAGATCGCTGCTCAGCGTGACCGGTTGGCCATGCAGCGTCGCGACCCCCACCTCCGGCGTGCCGCCCGCTCCCATCGGGGCCCCGCTGGGTTTGCCATCACAGGCGGTCAGCAATAACGCCAGGCTGACAAGAAAAATCTGTTTGCTCTGCATCGAGTATCTATCCTATTGAGAACGTTTATTCTCAATATATAGATTCTGATCTTTCTAGTCTGACAGGGTTACGTAAGGATTCGGTAAAAGTCCTTCGCAAAGCATGAGAGACGCCCTATTTTTGCCTCAGCGGCACGTCTTTAAGCAGCCAGGTCAGCGCAAAGGCCAGCACCATTACCCAGGCGGCAATCTGGTACACCGAGTGGATCGCCCCGCCGAAAGCCTGCAGATAGTCTTGTTGCAAGGCCGCCGGTAAATGGTGCACCGCCGCCGCGCCCAAAGAACGCGGCAGTTGCGCGTCCTCCGGCAACAACACGGCCAGGCGGCTGTGCAGCACGTTGGTAAAAATCGCGCCAAACACCGCCACGCCGATCGAACCGCCAATCGAGCGGAACAACGTGGCGCTGGAGGTAGCGACCCCCATATGCTGCGGCTCTACGCTGTTTTGCGCCGCAAGAATCATCACCTGCATCACCATGCCCAATCCCAGCCCCAACAGGCTGATATAGAGATACAACAGGTGCACCGGCGTCGAATTTGTCAGCGTGCCGAGCAGGATCATGCCTGCCAACGCGCACAGGGTGCCGATAATCGGGAAGATACGGTATTTGCCCCTTTTGCTGATCAGCCTGCCGCTGACGATCGAACTGATCATGATGCCGCCCATCAGCGGCAACAGCTGCATCCCGGCCTGCGAAGGCGTCGAGTCTTTCACCACCTGCAAATACAGCGGCAGGAAGGTCACCGAACCAAACAGCGACATGCCGATGATAAAGCCGATCAAACTGCACAATACAAAGGTGCGATTACGAAACAGTCCCAGCGGAATGATCGGCTCGCTTGCCAGCCGCTCTTCGTAGATAAACCCGCCCAGCGACACCAGCCCAAAGGCCAGAATGCACCACAGTTGCCCGTCCGACCAGGCCATGACCGTGCCGCCCTGGCTGGTAAAGAGGATGATGCAGGTCAGCGCCAAGGCGAGGTAAGCCGCCCCCAGATAGTCGATTTCGTGTTTAACCCGATTGACCCGCGACTGGAATACCGCGCCGATCACCAACAGGGCGAAAACTCCCAGCGGAAGATTGATATAAAAAATCCAGCGCCAGGAGAAATGCTGCACCAACAGCCCGCCGATCAGCGGCCCGACCACCGTCGCCAGGCCAAATACCCCGCCGAACAACCCCTGATAACGCCCGCGATCGGCCGGTGGGATCACGTCGCCCACCACCGCCATGGTCACCACCAATAAACCGCCGCCACCCAGCCCTTGTAACGCGCGCATCAGGATCAATTGCGTCATGTTCTGCGCCAGCCCGCACAGTACCGAACCGAACAAAAACACCACGATGGCGACTTGCAGCACGATCTTGCGGCCGAACAGATCGCCGAACTTGCCATACAGCGGCACCACGATGGTCGATGCCAGCAGATAGGCCGTCACGACCCAAGACAAATTCTCCAACCCGCCGAACTCGCCGACGATGGTCGGCAACGCGGTCGAGACGATGGTCTGATCGAGCGCCGCCAGCAGCATCACCAGCAGCAGCGCGGAGAACAGCAAACGGATCGAGGGCGCCTGTTCAGACGCCCTGCCGTTATCTTCGTGGCCTGCCGTGTTATCAATGCCCATACGAGTGAGTCCGCTTGTAATTAATTAACTGAGTAATTAATATATGAGTTATTCTTTTCTCCGGTCAATGGATCTCGCCGCGATGACAGCACAAAACGTTAAAAAACCCACCTCTCCACGCCGCCCTGGCAGGCCCAGCGGCGCTGTCAACGGGGCAGAGAAACGGGAGCATTTGCTCGACACGGCGCTGAACTTGTTCGCCCGCCAGGGCATTGCCGATACCTCGCTGAATGCCATTGCCCGCGAGGCCGGCGTTACCCCGGCGATGCTGCACTACTACTTTCACAACCGTGAACAGCTGCTCGATGTGCTGATAGACGAACGTTTCCTGCCGGTGAGAATCGCCGCAGGCGACGTTTTCGACGCCAACGAAGACGATCCGGTAGCGGCTTTCACTGAGTTGGCGCAGCGATTTATCGATATTTCCATCGCACATCCGTGGTTCGCCCCGCTGTGGTTACGCGAAGTGATGAGTGACAGCGGCGTATTGAAGCAGCGGATGGACGAGCGCTTCGGCGACAAGCAACGCAAAACGGCGATGCAGTCCATCGTACGTTGGCAGACGGAAGGCAAACTGCATGCCGATCTGGAGCCATCTCTGCTGATTGTCACCCTGTTTGGCATGACGCTGCTGCCGTTAGCCACGGCGTCAAAATGGCAGCGCGATAACTCTCTCAGCCCGCTGCGCGCCGAAGACATTGCCCGGCATGCCATTACGTTACTCACCCACGGCCTGGGGCCGCAACGCTGAAAAGAGATCCATTCTGGTGCGGGCACTCCCGCACCGGGTGCAAGCCCCACCTTGACCCGCTCGCTTTCCCGCTATTTGCGCCCGTCGCTTAACTGGCACCCTTTTTGCTTTGGCTACTCCGCCTAATTTGGCTTTTTAATCAGGGGTAGCGCTATGTTTCAAATAATTAGAGTGGCATTTGTTTTATTGACCTTAGGATGCGCCAACGCGGCGACCGCCGCCGGGGAGTTACCGCACATCGTTATTTTGGCCACTGGCGGCACCATCGCCGGTTCGGCAGCCTCCAATACCCAAACCACCGGCTACAAAGCCGGGGCGCTCGGGGTTGAGACGTTGATCGCCGCGGTGCCGGAAATGCAGAAAGTCGCCCGGGTGGACGGCGAGCAGATTGCCAATATCGGCAGTGAAAACATGACCAGCGAGATCCTGCTCAAGCTGTCAAAACGCGTCAACGAACTGCTGGCGCGCGATGACGTCGCCGGTGTGGTGATCACCCACGGTACCGACACGCTGGACGAATCGCCCTACTTCCTTAACCTGACGGTAAAAAGCAACAAACCGGTGGTGTTCACTGCCGCCATGCGCCCGGCGACCGCCATCAGCGCCGACGGCCCGATGAACCTGCTGGATGCGGTGACCGTAGCCGCCGATAAACAGGCTGCAGGCCGAGGTGTCATGGTGGTGCTGAACGATCGCATTGGTTCCGCCCGCTTCAGCACCAAAACCAACGCCACCACGCTGGACACGTTCAAAGCGCCGGAGGAAGGCTATTTGGGAGTGATTGTCGGCGGCAAACCTTACTTTGAAACCCGGGTGGACAAAATTCATACCACCCGTTCGGTGTTTGACGTGCGCAATGTCAGCGCGCTGCCGAAAGTCGACATTATTTACGGTTATCAGGACGATCCTGAATACATGTATGACGCCGCCATTCAGCACAAGGTAGACGGGATTGTTTATGCCGGCACCGGTGCCGGGTCGGTTTCAGTGCGTAGCTCGGCCGGGATCAAAAAAGCGGAAAAAGCCGGCGTGCTGGTCGTTCGCGCCAGCCGCACCGGCAGCGGTATTGTTTCTGAAGATGCGGGCCAGCCCGGCCTGGTTTCCGACTCGCTCAACCCGGCTAAATCACGCATTCTGCTGATGCTGGCGCTGACAAAAGCCCATAACCCGCAGGTGATCCAGGACTATTTCCATACCTATTAATCTGCTCTGTCACGTCCCGGCAACAGGCCGGGACGCTCATGAAAGACTATCTGGCCAACAACGGTCGGCGACCAGAAAGCAGAGTCAGGGAGAAGTGCGCAGCCAGCCCGAAGATCAATCCCCAGAATACCGATGCCATGCCTAAAAAGTTCATGCCGGACGCCGTGACCAGGAAAGTGATTAACGCCGCTTCCCGCTGTTTCTCATCGGCCATTGCACCGGTCAACCCGGTGCTGATAGCGCCAAACAGCGCCAGCCCGGCCAGCGAGATAATCAGTTCTTTAGGCAATGCAGTAAACACCGAGGCCAGCGTCGCGCCGAAAATCCCCATCACAATGTAGAAAATCCCGCAGGCCACGCCGGCGATGTAGCGTTTGCTTTTCTCCCGGTGCGCCTCTTCGCTGGTGCAAATCGCGGCGGTAATGGCCGCCAGATTCACCCCGTGCGAGCCAAATGGCGCCAGTAACACCGAGGCAATCGCGGTCATCGAGACGATCGGCCGGGCCGGCGTGGCGTAACCGGAGGAGCGCAATACCGCCATGCCGGGCACGTACTGACCGGTCAGCGTTACCAGCGTAAGCGGCAGTGCGATATTAATGATGGCATGCCAACTCCAGGCCGGGGTAATCAGGACCGGATGCGCGACGCTGACGACGATATCCCCGCTGTTCAACATGCCGCTCATTCCCGCCACTGTACCGCCGGCAAACAGCACGGCGACAATGGCGTAGCGCGGCAGCAGCCGCTTAAACAGCAGATAGGTTATGAACATGGCCATGACCAGCGTCGGTTGCAGCTGAATGGACACAAACATCTCGGCGCCAAAGTGGAATAAAATCCCGGCCAGCATGGCGGCAGCGATCGACCGCGGTAATTTGCCGATCAGTTTATCGAAGGCGCCAGACAGACCAATAACGGCGATAATGACCGAAGAAACGATATAGGCCCCCACCGCCTCGTTGATCGTCACCCCAGGCAGTAACCCGACCAGCAACGCCGCGCCGGGCGTTGACCAGGCGGTGATCACCGGCACCCGCAGACGCCAACTCAAAATCAGGCCAGTAACGCCGCTGCCGATGGAGATGGCCCAAATCCAGGAGGAGATCACCTCCGTGGGCAAGTGCGCCGCACTGGCGGCCTGAAACACGATGATCAACGGGCCGGCGTAAGACACTATCACCGCAATGGCCCCCGCCACTACCGCCGAAAGAGAAAAATCCTGTCGCAATCTGTCCATCATTACCCCTATCAATGCACATCGATTAAATCGATGTAATAAACCAGAAAAGAAAAACCCCGATAAATTAACTTAAAAACAACAAGTTACTACGTTGCACTTAAACACTCACCCTTCAATAACACCAATTGAATCGAATCAATTTAAGTCGATTGTATCCGTGTAATTCTTTCTGTGTTAATACTTATTACATCAATTTAATGACTGCCTTATACTGTAATCGTCTTATTCCCGGCTTGCCGCCAACACCGTGCAGCAGGAAGCTCGTGGGGATAGCCGTTCAAAGCATACAGAGGGTCTATGTGGACACCGCGCTTCAGTGAGAAAAATGCCCCGGTGTATTTGCTGATTGCAGATGCGCTGCAAAATGACATCAACAACGGCGTGCTGCCTGCCGGTTCACGCTTGCCTACATTGAAAGAGCTGGCGCAGACGCTGGCCGTGACGCCGGGCACCGTTAATCGCGCTTATGAAGAAGCTGCGCGGCGCGGGCTGGTTCAGGGCGAAGTGGGCCGCGGGACCTTTGTGCTGGCCTCGCCCGAAAGGGCCATGGAAAGCGCGCGCCTTCCGCACTTCAGCCCTTCATCTTCCGCCCAGCGGGATCATATCGATCTGTCGGTGATCAAGCCGGAGGTGCAGGCCCAGGAACAGGGGATCCGCACCGCGCTCGAGCATCTGGTCGCCAGCCCTGAGCTGGGGCTGGCGCTCGACTATTCGCCGGAAGGCGGACATCCGGCGCATCGCGACGCCGGCGCCAGCTGGCTGCGGCGTTTTTTGCCTGACGTACACTGGCAGCAAGTGGTGTTGACCGCCGGCGCTCAGCACGGTTTGCTGGTCGCCATCAATGCCCTGACGGCGCACCAGGATCTTATCCTGTGCGAAGCGCTGTGTTATCCGGGTATTATCTCGCTGGTACACGGCAATGGGCGGCGGTTGCGCGGGGTTGAAATGGATAGCGAGGGTATCGTGCCCGACTCGCTGAGAGCACTGTGCCGCCAGGAAAAACCGGCGATGCTGATCTGCGTGGCGAGCTGCCAAAATCCCACTACGGTGGTGATGTCTAACGCCAGACGGGCCGAAATCGCGCAGATTGCCCGCGAGTTCGATTTTTATATTCTCGATGACGATATTTATGGTTTTCTTACCGCAGAGCCGGTCGAGGCACTGTCTTCGTTTGCTCCTGAACGCTCGGTGTACCTGACCAGCCTGTCGAAAAGCATCTCACCGGCGTTGCGCATCGGTTATCTGCATGCGCCGGCGGAAACCCTGTCGCGGTTGACGTCGATGGTGCGAACCAGCATCTGGATGCCTTCCCCGCTTATCGCGCAGTTGGCCAGCAATATCATTACTTCCGGCATTGGGACTGAAATGCTGCAAACCCAGAAGCAAGAAGCGGCGGCGCGCCAGGCCATCGCCGCAGAGGTTTTCCACGGGTTGGAGGTCGCTTCGCAACCCTACGGTTACCACATTTGGGTCACTCTGCCCGAGCCCTGGACCAGCGATGAGTTCGCCAATCTGGCGCGCGCTCAGGGGGTGAATATTTCCAGCGGCACGCAATTCCTGGCCGAACGCAGCGGCCATACCCGTGCCGTACGCATCGTGCTGATGTCGCCAACCAGCCGCAGTGAATTGAAATTTGCCCTGACCAAGCTGCGCAGCATGATCGAATCTGCAGAACCCCGCCTGTATTACTGAGGCCCTGACCCGGCGCTCTTTGGCGCGCCGGGTTAGCCTTGTTCAATCAGCATTACCGCCGTGGTATCCGCCTCCAGGGCTTCAAAAATATGCTCTCGATCGGCGGAGTAACTGATGTAATCCCCCGCACTCAACTCCACCGGCTGCTCCGTCGGCCCGATTCGCGCCCTGCCGCTGCTGATAATCACGTGCTCAATGGTGCCCGGCATATGCGGGCGTGAAACCCGGGTCTCGCCCGGCTGAACGCGCAAGCGGTAAATATCGCGTTGTGCTCCCGGCGGGCAGGTTGCCAGCAGCGTAGCGGCATAGTTGGCCTGTTCGGAAACCGTGGTGACCCCTTCGTTGGCACGGATCACCTGTACGTGCTGGCGCGGTTGAGAGATTAGCCTGCTGACCGGCACGTCGAGGGCCATCGCCAGCGACCACAAGGTTTCCAGGCTTGGGTTGCCACTGCCGGTTTCCAATTGCGAAAGCGTCGATTTTGCGATGCCGGCGCGGCGCGCCAGTTCGGTGACCGACAGCCCCAACCGCTCGCGTTCGCGGCGAATGGCGGCCGAAAGCAGGCCGATGGGCGTGCCGGTATTGCAGGAGTTATCGTTCATTGTTCACCATAATGTTCATTTGTTCGACTTGACGAACAGGTGCGCACTGTTCATCATAATGTTCAGTTGTTCATTTTAATGGTGTTCGTCGACGGCGGCAAGCACGGCACTCAATCAGGAGAAGGCAAATGAAGGTAAACACCCGCGGCGTAGTACAGATGACCCTGGCGATGGTGATCTCCGGCACCGTCGGCTGGCCGGTGATCGCGCTAGGGCAACCGCCAACCACGGTCGTTTTCTGGCGTTGCGCGTTTGGCGCGCTGGCGATGTTGATCGCCTGTGCCCTGCTTGGCCTGTTGAAGAAAGGCATGCTGACCCGACGTCAGGCCGCCGTGGCGGTACTGTGCGGTATGGCGCTGGTGCTGAACTGGACGCTGCTGTTTGGCGCTTATGCCCATGCCTCTATCGCCGTGGCCACGATTACCTACCACGTTCAGCCCTTTATGCTGGTCGGGCTGGGCGTACTGTTCTTTGGCGAAAAACTGACGGCGAATAAACTGGGCTGGCTGTTGCTGGCCTTTGGCGGCATGCTGCTGATTATTACCGGCCGCTCTGGCGCTAGCGGTTCAGGATCGGATTACTTTATCGGCGTGCTGTTGGCATTAGGCGCTGCGTTTATGTATGCGGTGGCGGCGGCGATCGTCAAAGGGCTAAAAACCGTGCCGCCGCATTTGATCGTGTTGATCCAGCTCAGCGTCGGTGTGGTTGTATTGGCGCCGTTCGCCGGCCTGACCCACCTGCCGTCAACGGCCCATGCCTGGCTGCTGCTGGCGACTATCGGCCTGGTGCATACCGGGCTGATGTCTTCGCTGCTGTATGGCGCGATCCAGAAAATCCCCACCAGTCTGGTCGGCGCATTGTCGTTCATCTACCCGCTGGTGGCGATTATCATCGATTGGGCGGTATTCGGGCATCGCCTCAGCCTGATGCAGCTATTAGGCGCAGCCGCCATCCTGATTGCCGCTGCGGGCATGAACTTTGGCTGGCGGGTGATACGTGCGGGTAAAACCGTCCGCACGGCGGAGGGGCAGTAACCGGCGGGTTATTTTTTCAAGGCGTGCAGGCTGGCGATCACTTTCTGCAACGCCCTGCTCAGCGGCTTATCCTGGCGCAGTACGATGCCTAAAGTGCGCTCAAGCGCGGGCGTAAGAGAGTCTCCCCGGGTGCCGGACAGTGCCATGCGCGGTACAATGCTGTACCCAAGCCCGGCGGCAACCATCTCTTTGATCGCCTCGATGCTGCCCAGTTCCATTACCGGCGCCGGTTTAACCCCAGCGCCAAGGAACCAGCCATCAATCAGGCGACGGGTGCTGCTGCCGGATTCAAAAGCCACCCACGGGAGCGCACCCAGGGTTTGCGGGGTGAACGTGGCAGGCAAATCGGGGGAGTCTGCGGGGAAAATGACGGCAAACTCGTCCTGCAACAGCGGCGTCAGCTGCAAACTGCGTCCATTGGCCGGAAAGGTCACCAACGCGATGTCGATGCGGTTTTCTTCCACCGCTTTCACCATGTCATCGGTGTTGCCGGTGCGAACCCCGACGTTCAACAAGGGATAAGCCTGTTTCAACTCCCGCAGCAGCGTCGGCAGCAGATGGATACAGGCCGTGGCACCGGTGCCCAGGGTCACGGTGCCGGCAATCTCCTGCGCGTGGCCTGCCATGTCGCTCAGCGCATTATCCACCGCCGCATTGATGCGGCTTATGTGTTCCAGTAGCGCCTCACCGGCGGACGTCGGCCGCACGCGCCTGGCGACCCGCTCCAGCAGCCGAACTTGCAGCCGCTGTTCCAACTGCCGGATTTGCAGGCTGACCGCGGGTTGGCTCAGCCCCAGCACTTCCCCTGCGGCGGAAAAACTCCCTTGCCTGACCACCAAAGCAAAGGTCTGAAGTTGGTCCAAATTAAGCTTGCCCACCACGAAATACCCCTTATGCAAAATGCACGATGCCGGTCCACCACATGAGGAACCGGCATCGCTGAGTGTATCCTTGTGGGCCGCCTTTGTAATCAGGCCGCACCCGGCGTGCATTGCGTTATGCGTAATGGAGAGCCTTGATGGCGTTTTTGCAGAAAACCTGACGGCGGTGAACCTATTATCCCGAAAACCTCAAAAGCTAAGCGAAATAACGTATTCGACCCGTTTTAAAATAGCTGTTACCTCTATTAAGCAGACACGGAGGAGGAATTAACGATGACGCGTTATGTGTGGAATAACCGGCTGAAACAGCGCATCCGTTTCAGCTACTGGAATGAGCTGTGCGTCACTGGCTGCGCGGGCAGAGCCCTCTCTTACCCGCCACTATTCGTTATCGGAGCGGGAAAATCATCACCCGCCTATCGCAAAGCTAATTAATCGCTAAGCAAGGGACTATTTATAATAAGCCTTTGCTTTACACCGCAACCTGCAAATTATTATTATCACTTCGTACCCCACCGCTGTATCAACTTAAATTTTAATTATATTTCATCGCGCTACGCCCGCGGCAGCGCGCTATTTACTGCTGTCTCCCGTATTGAGGACATCGTTATGGTTGTTTCTGTTTCGCCTGCGCCGGATGCGGCCAATTTCCCTCCCGCAGAAGAACGGACCCACAGGATTGTTGACGACCCACAGGCGCTGGATGCAGCACGACAAGTCGCCGTGGCCGCCGCGCCTGAAGCCCAACTGCGTGACCGCCAACGGCGCTATCCGCTGCAACAGCTGGCGCTGTTTACCCAGTCTGGCCTCGGTAGCATTTCCATCCCGCGTGAATACGGCGGACCGGAACTGTCCTTTACCACGCTGGCGGAAGTGTTTCGCCTGATTTCCGCCGTTGATCCGGCGCTGGGGCAAATCCCACAAAACCATTTCGGCCTGATTCAGTTAATCCGTGATGCCGGCAGCGAAGAACAGAAAACGGCGTATTTTCGCGGCGGTGCTGGCCGGCCAACGCATCGGGAACGGTGGCCCGGAGAAAAACAGCAAGCACACGCTGGATATGCAGAGCCGCTTACGGCAAACCGCAGACGGCCTGCGCTTTACCGGCGACAAGTTTTACTCCACCGGCGCGCTGTTCGCCCATATCGTCGCCGCCAAGGCTCTCGACGATCGGCAGCAGCCGGTACTGGCATTGATCCCCCACCCGACTGCAGGCCTGGAGATCGTTGATGACTGGTCCGGCATGGGGCAGCGCACCACCGCCAGCGGTACGGTGCGCCTGCGTGAGGTCCTGGTCGATCCGGCCAATGTGATCCCGCTGTTGCCGCTGGCAGAAAAACCGACGATTCAGGGCGCCGTTTCCCAACTGATTCAGGCCGCCATCGATGCCGGCATTGCGCAGGGCGCGCTGGACGAGGCCACCCAGTTTATTCGCGAACGTTCCCGCCCCTGGATCGACGCAGGCGTCGAACGCAACGCTGACGATCCCTACATTCTGGCCGACGTCGGCCGACTCAGCATGGAGCTGAGCGCGGCGAACGCCCTGTTGCGCCGTGCGGCGCGGACGCTGGATGAGGTTGACCGCCGGCCGGTGACCGCCGAGAGCGCCGCAGCGGCGTCGATCGCAGTCGCCGAAGCCAAGGTGCTGACCACGGAAGTGGCGCTGTTGGCCAGCGAAAAGCTGTTCGAATGGTCCGGCAGCCGAGCCACGTTGGCGGAGCACGGCCTCGATCGTCACTGGCGTAACGCACGCACCCACACGTTGCACGATCCGGTGCGCTGGAAATACCACGCCATTGGCGAGTACTACCTCAACGGCCGCTTTCCGGCGCGCCATTCGTGGATTTAAAGGAGCGGAACATGACCACCCAGGTAGCCCCTCAACACGTGGCGCAACGCATTACCAGTCCCGAACAGGCGCTGGAGACCGCACACCGGCTGGCGGAGCAATTCAGCCCGACCGCCGCCGAGCGTGACAGCCAACGGCGATTGCCGGTTGCCGAACTGGCAGACCTGTTCGCCTCCGGCCTCGGCGCGATTACCGTGCCGCAAGAATTTGGCGGCCCGGGGTTGTCGAACCGCGTGCTGGCGCAGGTCATCGCTATTCTCAGCCAGGGCGATGCGTCGATCGGCCAGGTGCCGCAAAACCATTATTACGCGCTGGAAGTGCTGCGAGTGAACGGTTCACCGCAGCAGCAACGGCGCCTGTACCAGGAAGCGCTGGACGGCGTGCATTTCGGCAATGCGCTGGCGGAGTTTGCCAGCAAGGCCGCCCACCACCGCAGCACCTCGCTGTCCAGGCATGAAGGCCAATGGCAATTGTCCGGCCAAAAATTTTACGCTACCGGCGCGTTGTACGCCGGGCGCATCCCGACCGCCGCGCGGGGTGAAGACGGTAAAGAACAGTTGGTATTTTTGCCGCGCAATACCCCTGGCCTGAGCATCACCGACGACTGGTCCGGCTTTGGTCAGCGTACCACCGGCAGCGGTAGCGTGACGCTGGAACAGTGCTCGGTGGATGAAGAGGATATCGTGCCCTTCCAGACGGCGTTTGAACGGCCGACGCCGGTTGGCCCGCTGGCGCAAATCATGCACGCCGCCATCGATCAGGGCATCGCCAAAGCCGCGTGGCAGGACATGCTGCAATTTGTTCGCAGCCGTTCGCGCCCGTGGATTGATGCCGGCGTCGAACACGCCAGCGAGGACCCGCTGACACTGGACCGCATCGGCAAAATTTCCGCCCGCATTCAGGCCGGTGACGCCCTGCTGGCCGTGGCCGGTGACGCCATCGATGTCGCTCAGCGCCACAGCGATGCCCTGTCGGTCGCGCAAGCCTCGATTGAGGTCGCCACGGCCCGCGCCTGGACCACCGAGGTCGCGCTGGCCGCCGGCAATCTGCTGTTTGAGCTGGCCGGTAGCCGTGCCACGTTGCAGGAAGATAACCTCGATCGCCACTGGCGCAACGCCCGAACCCACACCTTGCACGACCCGGTACGCTGGAAATACCCGGCGATCGGCAATTACGTGCTGAACGGGGTGCTGCCGCCGCGCCGGGGGACTCTGTAATGAGCGCTATCGCCAAAGAGGTTCTGCTGAACGCCTTCAACATGAACTGCGTCGGCCATATTCATCACGGCATGTGGACCCATCCGCAGGATCGCTCCACCGAGTTCAATCAACTCAGCTACTGGACCGAGCTGGCGCAGTTGCTGGAACGTGGGCTGTTCGACGGGTTGTTCATCGCCGATATCCTCGGCGTTTACGATGTCTATCAGCAAAACATCGCCCTGACCGCCCGCGAGTCGATACAGCTGCCGGTTAACGACCCGCTGCTGCTGGTGTCGGCGATGGCCGGGGTGACCCAACATCTGGGCTTCGGCATCACCGCCAACCTGAGTTATGAAGCGCCCTATCCCTTTGCCCGCCGCTTATCGACGTTGGACCATCTGACCCAGGGCCGCATCGGCTGGAATATCGTCACCGGCTATCTGGACAGCGCCGCGCGTGCGATGGGGTTGAACGAACAGATCGGTCACGATCGCCGTTACGATCAGGCCGATGAGTTTCTCGACGTTGCCTATCAGTTATGGGAAGGCAGTTGGGAAGATGACGCCGTGTTGGCCGACCGTCAACGACGGATTTACGCCGATGCGCAGAAGATCCACAAGGTTACCCATCGCGGCGAATTTTATCAGGTGGAGGGCTATCACCTGTCTTCGCCTTCGCCGCAGCGTACCCCTTTGCTGTTCCAGGCCGGCAGCTCGGCACGGGGTATTCAGTTCGCCGCCCGCCACGCGGAGTGCACCTTCGTTAACCACGCCACCCCGGCGGTAATGAAAGCTCAGGTGGACAAGCTGCGTACCGCAGCGGTGGCGGCCGGCCGTCAGCGACAAGATTTGAAAGTGTTTATGGGGGTCGGCGTTATCGTTGCGCCAACTGCCGCCGAGGCGCAGGACAAATACCGTGAATATCTGCGTTACGCCAGCCCCGAAGCCGGTCTGGCGCATTTTTCCAGCTCGACCGGCATCGATCTTTCACGCTTTGGTCTGGACGACCCGATCCAGGCCGGGCCGACGCAGGCCATTGAGTCGGTCACCCAAACCTACCGCGGCTGGACCCGCCGCCAACTGCTGGAACAGCACGCCATGGGCGGGCGTTATCCGTTGGTGGTGGGCGATCCGCAACAAGTGGCGGATACGTTGCTGCAATGGGTGGATCAGGCCGATATCGACGGGTTTAACCTGACGCGCATCGTTAACCCAGGCAGCTACCGCGATTTTATCGATCTGGTGGTGCCGGAGTTGCAAGCGCGTGGCCGCTACAAAACCGCCTACCGCGCCGGCAGCCTGCGGCAAAAGCTGTTTCGACAGCAGGACCGCTTGCCGCACAGCCATCCGGCGGCCGGCTGGCGTCCGGGTGCGCCTTTACCCGTTTGAACCCTTACTTTTTCTTTTGAAGGAACACCCCTATGACAATACCCTTTCGGACATTAACACGGCTGTTTTCGGTGCTGTTGGCACTCTCAGGTGCGGCGGCTGCGGCCAATGATTACAGCGGAGCCCTGAAAGTCGGTACCACCGCCGCCTTCGCCCCGCCGCTGGAAGTGGCGGCGGAAGAGGCTCGCAAACAGGGATTGAAGGTCGACATCATCGAATTCAGCGACTGGACCGCACCGAACGTCAGCCTGGAAAACGGCGATATCGACGTCAACCTGTTCCAGCACCTGCCGTTCCTGCACAACGCCAATAAAGAAGGCAATTTCCACCTGGTGGCCTATGCCCCGGCAATCATCAATAACGTCGGGCTGTACTCCAAAAAATACCAGAGCATCGCCGATCTGCCGGAGGGCGCCAAAGTGGCGATCGCCAACGACGTGATTAACGGTGGCCGCGGCCTGTTGCTGTTGCAAAAGGCCGGGCTGATTAAACTCAAACCGGGCTCCGGCCTGCAGGCGACCCAGGCAGACATCGTCAGTAACCCTAAACACATCAAAATTATCGAAGTGGAAGCGGTGCAACTGGCACGCACGCTTGAGGAAGTTGACCTGGCGCAGGGCTATCCGCACTACCTGCGGCTATCCGGCACCGTCGATCCCAACAGCGCCCTGCTGTTCGACGGCCTGGAAAACCCGGAGTACGTGATCCAGTTCGTGGTCCGCGATGGCCATCAGGATGACCCGCGCCTGCGCAAGTTTGTCGACGTTTACCAGCATTCGCCGGTCGTGCGCGCCAAACTCGACAGTTTCTACGGCAAGCTGTATCAGCCGGGCTGGAGCCAGTAGTTTATGTCCAGCCTGATTTTGACTAACCCAGATGCCCTCGTCGCCGACGAGGTGGTGCGCCGCCATGATGACACCCACCTGCGCTTTACCCGGCTCAGCAAGCGTTACCCCGGCCAACTGACCGAGGCGCTGAAGGAGATCTCCCTGGGCATTCGCCGTGGGGAGATATTCGGCATTATCGGCCGCAGCGGCGCCGGCAAGTCGTCCCTGATCCGCACCATCAACCGGCTGGAACGCCCCAGCGGCGGCAGCGTGGAGGTCGATGGCGTTGATATCGGCCAATTGAATGAAGATCAACTGGTAGCCTACCGGCGGCGCACCGGCATGATTTTCCAGCACTTCAACCTGCTGTCGGCCAAAACCGTCCGGCAGAATATCGAGTTGCCGCTGCGGGTGGCGGGCGTGCCCGTCGCCGAGCGGCGCAGCAGAGTGGACGCATTGCTGGAGCTTGTCGGGCTGAGCGACTACCCGGACGCCTACCCGGCGCAGCTTTCCGGCGGGCAGAAACAGCGGGTCGGCATCGCCAGGGCGCTGGTGCATAACCCCGAATTGCTGTTGTGCGATGAAGCCACCTCCGCGCTCGATCCGGAAACCACCCGCGCCATTCTGGCGTTGTTACAGCGCATCAACCGTGAGTTCAACATCACCATCGTGCTGATTACCCATGAAATGGAGGTGATCCATGATATCTGCCACCGGGTGGCGGTGCTGGAACGGGGTGAGATTATCGAATGCGGCCCGGTGTGGCAGGTATACGGCAACCCGCAGCAGGAAACGACCCGCATCCTGCTGACCCCTTCACACGATCGCTTGCCGGAAGAATGGGTTGGGCGGATCGCCGCCACGCCCCCCACGCCGGATGCACCGCAATTGATCCGGTTACGCTACCGCGGCCAAGGAGCATCGCTGGAGTTAAACCACGTACTGGCGGCTTTTCAGGGTAGTGTGACGCTGGTGGAAAGCGCCATTGAGCATATTCAGGGGCACGCCATCGGTTATCTGTTGCTAACCGTGACACCGTCACCGAATAATCGAACCATTCCGCAGACGCTGGCCGACAGCGTGGAGGTCCTGGGCTATGTCACTGTTGCTTGAACGGCTGTGGGCCGGATTTCTCGATACATTGCTGATGGTGGGCGTTTCTTCCCTGTTGGCGCTGGTGCTGGGATTGCCGCTGGCGATCTTGTTGGTGGTCAGCGAACGCGGTGGATTGTATGAGCAGGTTGGCGTTCAGCGGGTGCTCGGCTGGTTGGTAAATTTGTTCCGCTCGATCCCCTTTTTGATCCTGATGGTGGCGCTGATCCCCTTCACCCGCATGATTGTCGGCACCTCTTACGGCGTATGGGCCGCCGTAGTGCCGCTGACCATCGCCGCCATGCCGTTTTTCGCGCGTATCGCCGAAGTCAGTCTGCGAGAGGTGGATCACGGCCTGGTTGAAGCTGCGCAGGCAATGGGTTGCCGCCGTGGGCATATCATTCGCCATGTGCTGTTGCCGGAAGCCATGCCCGGCATTGTCAGCGGTTTTACCATTACCCTGGTGACCATGATTAACGCCTCTGCGATGGCCGGCGCAATAGGCGCGGGCGGTCTGGGTGACCTGGCTTACCGTTATGGGTACCAGCGTTTTGACACCCAGGTAATGCTCACCGTCATCGTGGTGTTGGTGGCGCTGGTGACCCTGCTGCAATTTTTTGGCGATCGGCTTTCCCGCCGGTTAAACCACCGTCATTAACCTTTACTGACTGGATACGTGTAATGAAAAAACTGAAAGCCTCGCTGATCGCCGCTTCGCTGCTGTTGGGGACATTCGCCCTGCCGACCGTTGCGGCGCAGGCAAAACCGCAGCAAATCACCATCGGTTACCAGAAAGCCAATATCTTCGCCCTGCTGAAATATCGCGGTACGCTGGAGAAAACCCTGACGCCGCAGGGCATCAAAGTGCGCTGGATTGAGTTTCCCGCCGGGCCGCAAATGCTCGAAGGGCTGAACGTCGGCAGCATTGATCTTGCGGCGACCGGCGATGCACCACCGGCCTTTGCCCAGGCAGCCAAAGCCGATTTGATCTATCTGGGGCATTCGCCGGCCAGCCCGAAAACCGAAGCCATTGTAGTGCCGCAGGGTTCGCTGATCAAAACCGTTGCCGACCTCAAAGGCAAACGCGTGGCGCTGAACAAAGGCTCCGACGTCAATTACCTGTTGGTCAGCGCGCTTGAACAGGCCGGGCTGAACTACAAAGACGTGACGCCGGTGTATTTACCGCCGAGTGACGCCCGCGCCGCCTTCCAGCGCGGCAGCGTAGATGCCTGGGTGATTTGGGACCCTTACTACGCCGAGGTGGAAACTCACGCCAACGCCCGTCTGCTGAAGGATGCCGAAGGTCTGGTGCCGCATTACACCTTCTATCTCGCCAGCCGCCACTTTGCCGAAACCTACCCGGACAGCGCAAAATTGGTGATCGACCAGCTAAGTGAACTGAGCGCTTGGGCCAATGCCCATCAGGACGACGCGGCAAAGATCCTGGCGCAAAGCACCGGGTTGGAGCAGGCTATTTGGGCCAGAGCCCTCGCCCGCATGCCGTTCGGCAGCCAGCGCATGACGCCGGCGGTATTTGCCGAACAGCAGCAATTAGCCGACAAGTTCACCGCGATTGGCCTGCTGCCGGTCAAGGTGGACGTCAGCGCCGCACGCTGGTCCGAGGATAAGTAACTTACTGAATATCTTTGTATTAATTCAGCTAAGCAAAGCGATATTCGGCATTTAACCTGTGGGGATATTTTTATTATTATCGGGATATGTCTCTGGGAGCATTTTCTTTCAGGGCCTGTCTACCGGAGTTTTTGTCCTTGTTTCGTTCGTCGCGAACTTTATTTTGGCCGCACTTTTGTGCGGCTTTTCTTTTTGTGGTTAAAAACACGCTAAACGTGCAATTTTCCACGTTATTCAGGCTCCCCCTCTATAATGTTTCCAGTGAAAAAATATGCCCCCTAAATGGTGGAATGGGAGTTAAATAGCTCCCTGACGGAAACCTGAGCAGGAACCATGACATGACACGTTTTATCCTTATGCCGCTTGCCACTGTTATTCTGGCAGGTTGTACGCCAATGAAACCCTCAGGATGTGAAAAAACCAGCGCCGTGGGTGATTGTATTTATGCAAGGGGTGCCGAAAACACCACGTCGAAGGTTGTTCAGCCGCCCAATTTGGGCTGTGACGGGCAAGTTTTTTACGAACGTCCGTTTTATCCCGCTGCCGCAATGGCGAAAAAGATTGACGGTAAAATAACCGGTACGTTTGACGTTGATGATAGAGGTAAAGCAAAGAATATCGAACTAACGGGAAATCCAGAATTCTATTATGAAGCGAAAAGCGCTATTGCTCGTAGCTGCTGGAAACCCGGTAGCTTGCATGAAAAAGTCTCGTTTACCTTCAACGTTACCGGTGATGCAACTCTGGGGGCCGGGGGATAAAAAAACCGGCGCAGAGTGCTCTGCGCCGGCCGGGTTATCGCGTCTTGGCCTAATAGTGCTGCAGGTGAAGTGCATGCAGAGCGCCGACACGCCGTGAATCCATCCATGGAGGCTCGTATCGCGCGTCCATGCGCTCAACGGTCGGCTAACCTGCATGCTCCCCACCCGTATCAAGCTTGGGGTGTCGCGGTATTAAACGCAGTTATTCAGCGCCCTTTTGCCAGTTTGTGCAAGGTTGCCGCCAACAGATCCACTTCCTCGTAGGTATTGTAAAACGCCAGCGATGGCCGCACCGTCGCCTCGACGCCAAAGCGCCGCAGGATCGGTTGGGCACAGTGATGACCGGAACGCACCGCAATGCCTTCACGGTTAAGCGCGTTGCCCACTTCTTCGGTACGGTAGCCGCTCAGCACAAACGACAGCACGCTGGCCTTATTGGCTGCGGTGCCAATCAGGCGCAGGCCCGGAATGCGGATCAACTGCCCGGCGGCGTACTCCAGCAATTCATGCTCGTAACGGTTGATATTATCGAGCCCCAGGCGTTCGACGTAGTCCAACGCCGCCCCCAATCCCACCGCGTCGGCGATGTTGCCGGTGCCGGCTTCAAACCTGGCCGGTGCCGGCTGGTACAGCGTTTTCTCAAAGGTGACATCGGCAATCATATTGCCGCCACCCTGCCACGGCGGCAGGGTTTCCAGCAGCTCCGCCTTGCCGTACACCGCGCCGATGCCGGTTGGGCCAAACACCTTGTGGCCGGAGAACACGTAAAAGTCCGCGTCCAGCGCCTGCACGTTAACCTTCAAGTGCGATACCGCCTGTGCGCCGTCTACCAACACCCGCGCTCCGGCCTGATGAGCCAGCGCAATCACCTGCTCGACCGGCGTCACCGTGCCCAGCGCATTGGATACCTGGGTGATCGACACCAAACGGGTACGCGGCGACAAGAGCTTGCGGTATTCATCCAGCAGAATCTGCCCGCTGTCATCCACCGGGATCACCCGAATTTTAGCCCCCACGCTGGCGGCAAGCTGCTGCCAGGGCACGATGTTGGCATGGTGTTCCAACTGGGAAACCACGATTTCATCGCCTTCGCCGATGTGTTGGCGGCCAAAGGTGTTGGCAATCAGGTTGATGGCTTCCGTTGCCCCTCGGGTAAAGATAATTTCCGCCGATGATTTGGCCCCCAGAAAACGGGCAACGCTGTTTCTGGCCCCTTCATAGGCATCCGTTGCCCTGGCAGCCAGCTCATGCGCCGCACGGTGGATATTCGAGTTTTCATGGGCGTAGAAATACGCCAGCCGATCGATAACCACCTGCGGTTTATGGGTGGTGGCGGCGTTATCCAACCACACCAGAGGTTTGCCGTTAACCCGTTCCGCAAGAATGGGGAAGTCGCGGCGTACGGCATGCACATCAAAACTGCTGCGCGGCCGTTGCTGCGGTGCGGCTTCTCGCCGTGGCTGCCCCTGTTCCAGAAAATAATACTGCCCGCTGGTCGCATCTTGCGCTACGCCGCTAACCGGTGCGGTGACGGCAGGAAACAGCGATCCGATAACCGACTCCAGCCCGCCGTTGACCGCCCCGGCGAAGGGTTGGTCACTAAGATGAGCCTGACCGGTGAGCGCCTGGTTCGCCAGGCCATCCAGCCCGGTATCCGGCGGCAAGCGTTTTTGCCGGTCCTGATTTTCGCTCAGAAAATAGAACCCCGCCGTCGCCGCCGGATCCCGTGGCTGAGGCAGCGTTGGCGGAGCCAAAAAGGCCTGCCGCTGCGCGCCCTGCTGCCAACCGGACAATGTTTGCGCCTCCAGACCGTCGGAGGCCAGTGCCGGCTCTAGAGCCGGCGTAGCGGTCTGTTGCAACACCGTCGTGGCGCGTTCGCTGCCTGCGGTCGGTTGCAGCCCCGCACCAGCCTCACGCCCAGGCAAGGCACTGAAGATCTGATTAGCCAGGTTAGCCAGCGCGTTAACGTCCGGCAAACCGGCTGGCGGCTGCGCCTCGTGAGGCAATGAACTACTTGTAACTGTCTGGATAGTCATGATATTTGCTCACATCAACATCGTCTAAAACGGCAACGGCATCTTCAGTCAGAACCGCCAATGAGCAGTAAAGGGAAATCAGGTAGGAGGCTATCGCATTGCGGTTAATCCCCATAAAGCGCACCGACAGCCCCGGGCTTTGCTCACCGGCGACGCCCGGCTGGTAAAGGCCAATGACGCCCTGACGTTTTTCCCCGGTACGCAGCAGGATAATTTTGGTTTTGCCTTCTTCGTCGATGGGCAGCTTATCCGAGGGGATCAGCGGCAAGCCTCGCCAGGTGAGAAACTGCGAACCAAACAGACTGACGGTTGGCGGCGGCACGCCACGGCGGGTGCACTCGCGGCCAAAGGCGGCGATGGCTAACGGATGAGCGAGGAAGAAACCGGGTTCTTTCCATACTTTGGTGATCAGTTCGTCCAGATCGTCCGGCGTCGGCGCACCGGTCAGCGTTGAAATACGCTGGGCTTCATCAACGCTGGCCAATAAACCGTACTCAGGATTATTGATCAGCTCGTTTTCCTGGCGCTCTTTAATGGTTTCAATGGTCAGGCGCAGCTGCTCGCGAATTTGATCGTGCGGACTGCTGTATAAATCGGAGACGCGGGTATGCACATCCAGAATGGTGGTAACGGCATTGAGAAAATACTCGCGCGGCGCTTCTTCGTAATCCACATAGGTCTGGGGTAATAACCCTTCATCGCGCTGCGAGCAGGCTACCTGAACATTTAACGGGTTCTTGACCTTGTTCAGGCGGAATATCCCTGCCTCGACCGGTGTCCATTGCAGCAAATGCACCAACCAGCGTGGTGTGATAATGGATAATTGCGGGACGGTTTTTGTCGCGTTAGCCAATTGCCGTGCTGCATTATCCCCTAATGCAAGCCGGGCGTCATTGTGTTGAGACATGGTTGTTTCTCCTGAAAAAAATAGGCTGGTGATAAATAATTAATAATTACCGGTTAAATAGCGCGTTAAATAAAATATCGATTTATTGAATCCGTTTCGCAGACCTCACTGCGGGTTATTAACAGGGTTGAAATGCGCCACATTAAATACCTGAGCCAAATTCATGACTGTCGCTCTGGATATTTGCCTGGCGAATATTGCTGCCCGGTTTGACGCTGCGCGTCAGCCAGACGTTGCCGCCAATGGACGATCCCTTGCCAATGGTAATTCTGCCCAACAAAGTGGCACCGGCGTAGATCACCACATCGTCTTCAATAATCGGATGGCGTGGCTGCCCTTTTTGCAGAATGCCGGACTCCTCGGTGACAAAGCGTTTGGCGCCCAGCGTGACCGCCTGATAGAGACGTACCCGCTTGCCGATAATGGCGGTTTCGCCAATCACTACGCCAGTGCCGTGGTCGATAAAAAAGCCGTCATCGATTTGTGCACCGGGATGAATATCGATACCGGTTTCACCGTGAGCCTTTTCGGCGATGATGCGCGCCAGCAAAGGAACGCCCGCGAGATAGAAATAGTGCGCCAACCTGTGGTGGATAATGGCGTTGACGCCGGGGAAACACAGTAACACCTCGTCCACGCTGCGCGCCGAAGGATCGCCGTGATAAGCGGCCAGAATGTCGCTGTCCAACCGGCGACGAATGGCCGGCAACACGGTGGCGAACTGCCGCACCAGCGTCACCGCCTGCGCATTGAGCGAGTCCCCAAGCTCTGCGTCGTCGCCCTCAGAACGGCTAAACCCCAGAGCAAGGCGCACCTGAATCAGCAGTGCATTCAGCACCGCGTCCAGCGTATGACCAACGAAGTAGTCTTCGCTTTCATGGCGCAGATCGTCCGGCCCCAAGCGCATCGGGAATAAAATCGCTCGCAGCGATTCGGTTATTTCGCTGACCACACTTTTCGACGGCAGCTCCTTTTGCCCGGAAAGCGACGCCTGGCCGCTGCGCTCGCGCCAGGAGAGCCGCGCTGAGCGCAGCTCATTAACGATATCGGCAAGTTGCCAGTTGGTATTTTCTTGCGGCTGTGAAAAGCGAGTCATAATTCCCTCTGTTTATGTGATAACGCCCAATGACCCACTCGGTTCGAGCGCCGTCAGGCTGTCTTTAGCCAGGGCAAGTGTCGTGCGCCCTCAATCCCGCCTTGTACGCCGTAAGCCTGCGTATAACCGGCTTTAAGGGCCGCCAGCACCGCATCGGCGGAGCGTTTGCCGGTTTGGCACAGCAGGATGACCTGCTGCTGTTTGTCGACGACTTTGCTTAACTCAAGGAAAAAACGCGGGTTGCGGATTTTGTTCGAGCCGGTTAACCAGGGAACCCGCGCGGATTCCTCAACGTAGCCAAAGGTTTTGCGCTCTTCCGGGGTGCGGATATCCACCAACACCGCCGCCCCGCTGTTGACTAATTGCCAACTGGCTTCCGGCGTCAGATCGCGTTCAAAAGCGGCGGTATTTTGGGCGACGTAGTTATCCCTGCCTGGGTTATCCGCATTCACGTTGGAATGGGTTTTAAACCTTTGTGCAGATGCGTAGGACATATTCACCTCCGGCATATTCTCTATTTTTCAGTAGGGTTGTTTTCGTTCATTAACTTCAATTTATTACCCTTTCCGACCAGCAATAAATAACTTTTCATTAGGGCTTATAGTAAAAGCATCTAGCCCGACTTAGCTAAAATCAGGCTAATGAAAACCAATTATTGGCTTATGAATTTCGATTTTCGCGTGGCTATGTTACAGCGCGCTGTTACCCGTTTTCTCCCGTCGATCACATTACGGGTAACACAGTTTGTTAACACTCTTCAGCGTGATATCTGTCGCAAAACCGCCGTCTGAAAACCGCTTTGATAACAACAACGAAACCATGGTGTTTTCTGAACAGGTAAAAATGATGACCGATACCCCCAATGACGTATTGTTGATCGCCCCGCTAATGGACAGCCTGCTTGCCCGCCTTGAGGCCAACTTTGTCGTGCACCGTCTCTACGAACAGGCCGACCCGGCCGCCTTCCTGGCGGCCAATGGCGGAACCCTCACCGCACTGGTCACCCGTGGCGATATTGGCGTTGCTACGTCGGTACTGGAACAACTGCCGAATCTGGGGCTGATTGCCGTTTTCGGCGTGGGCACCGACGCCATTGACCTGAGTTATACTCGGCAGCGCGGCATCGCGGTCACCATTACCTCCGGCGCATTGACGGAGGACGTGGCGGATATGGCGCTGGGGCTGCTGCTGGCAACCGCGCGCCAGCTGTGTCACTACGACCGTTTTGTGCGTGAAGGCCGCTGGCTGCAGGAAGCGCCGGGCCTGTCGGTGCAGGTCAGCGGCAAGCGCCTCGGCATTTTTGGCATGGGCAACATCGGCCGCGCTATTGCCCAGCGCGCTGCCGGTTTCAACATGCATATTCAATACGCCAGCCACCAACAGGATGGCGCATTACCCTATGCTTACTTCCCTGATCCCCTCTCCCTGGCGCGGGAGAGCGACTTCTTTGTTATCGCCATTTCCGGCGGCAAAGACAGCATCGGCCTGGTGGACAAAACGATCTTCAATGCTCTGCCGCCGCACGCGCTGGTGATTAACATTGCCCGCGGCAGCATCGTTAATGAACAAGATCTGATCGATGCCCTGCAAAGCGGCGCCATCGCAGGCGCCGGGTTGGATGTCTACGCCGACGAACCCAGGGTTGCCGCCGCGCTGATTGGCATGAACAATGTGGTGCTGCAACCCCACGTCGCCAGTGGCACGCACGAAACCCGGCAAAAGATGAGCGATATCGTGTTCGCCAACGTCAGTGCCTATTTCAGGCACCAGCCTCTGCCCAACGCTATCGAATAATTAACAGGTTTTACTCATTTTGAACGACAGAACCTTATTTATACCCTATGAATTTCAAGCTGCAGCCAACAACGCTGCGGCTTGAAAGGCGACGGGTATACCCTGTGCCCGCAAAGAGAGATCGCTATGGATAATAAAATCCCCAACACCCGCTGGCTGCGGGTTATTGCCCCGATCCTGATCGCCTGCATTATTTCTTTTATGGACCGGGTTAATATCAGTTTTGCGCTGCCCGGCGGCATGGAAAGTGATTTGGGCATCACCAGCCAGATGGCCGGCCTGGCCAGCGGCATTTTCTTTATCGGTTACCTGTTTTTGCAGGTGCCCGGTGGGCGCATCGCGGTTAACGGCAGCGGCAAACGTTTTATCGCCTGGTCTTTGTGCGCCTGGGCAGTAGTTTCGGTGGCCACCGGATTTGTCACCAATCACTATCAATTGCTGGTGCTGCGCTTTGTTCTGGGCATTTCCGAAGGGGGTATGCTGCCGGTGGTGCTGACCATGATCAGCAACTGGTTCCCGGAGAAAGAGCTGGGGCGCGCCAACGCTTTCGTCATGATGTTCGCCCCTCTTGGCGGCATGCTTACCGCACCGATCTCGGGTGCCATCATCAATCAGCTCGACTGGCGTTGGCTGTTTATACTCGAAGGGTTGCTGTCGCTGCTGGTGCTGGCCGTCTGGTGGCTGTTGATTAGCGATCGTCCGCAGGAGGCGCGTTGGTTGCCGGCCCTCGAGCGTGAATATCTGATAACCGAATTGGCGCGTGAACGCCAGGCGCGCAGCAAAACACAGCCGGTCAGTAATGCCCCGCTAAGAGATGTGTTTCGCAATAAAGGGCTGATGAAGCTGGTACTGCTGAACTTCTTTTATCAAACCGGCGATTACGGCTACACCCTGTGGCTGCCCACCATCCTGAAAAATCTCACCGGCGGCAATATGGCCTCGGTTGGGTTCCTGGCCATTTTGCCGTTCGTCGCTACGCTGCTGGGAATTTACCTGATTTCGGTACTCACCGACAAAACCGGCAAGCGACGCCTGTGGGTGATGGTTTCACTGTTCTGCTTCGCCGCCGCGTTGTTGGCCTCGGTGGTACTGCGCCATAACGTGGTGGCGGCCTATATCGCCCTGGTGGTCTGCGGGTTCTTCCTGAAAGCCGCCACCAGTCCGTTCTGGTCGATGCCTGGCCGCATCGCCTCGGCGGAGGTGGCCGGCGGCGCGCGCGGCGTGATCAACGGCCTGGGCAATCTGGGCGGTTTTTGCGGGCCTTATCTGGTGGGCGTGATGATTTATCTGTACGGCCAGAACGTCGCCGTCTGCGGGCTGGCCGTCTCGCTGATTATCGCCGGTATTATCGCCTGGCGGCTGCCGAAGGAGTGCGATCTGACCGGGTCCGAACCGGCACATGACGCCCTGCTGGAAAAGGCTAAACGCGCCTGAAAAGCAACGGAAACCACGAGCGGGCTGCGGCAAAATTTGCTATGTTAGCCCGCTGATTACGCTCTGTTGCCACTAGCCGGATAAATCTATGTTTACCCATAAAGCAATCGCCGAACTCAACGCGCTGGAAATGATGGTTTATAACTACGTCATCAAAAACAAGAACCCGGTGATGTACATGACGATCCGCGAACTGGCCGAGGCCGCTGGGGTGTCTACCACCACCGTGTTGCGTTTTTGCAAGAAAATGGGGTGCGAGGGGTATTCCGAATTCCGTATCCGTTTCAAGCTGTATCTGGAACAGGCGGAAGTGATGCCGATGGATTTTGGCACCAGCGAAATCATCAGCTTTTTTAAAAGCATCAACAACGACGAGTTTAATCAGCAAATCGATCAGGCGGTGCAGCATATCGCCGCGGCGGAACGCATTATTTTCGTCGGCGTAAGCACCTCGGGCGCGTTAGGCAGATACGGTGCGCGTTTTTTTTCCAACGTCGGGAAATTCAGCACCCATATTGACGATCCTTATTATCCGATCAACAGCGATATGTATAAAAGCGCGGTGGCGATTATGCTTTCGGTCTCCGGCGAAACCGAAGAGATCCTGCGTCTCGCCAGCCAGTTCAGTCTGCATCACTGCAAGATTGTCAGCATCACCAACAACGAAACCTCGTCGCTGGCAAAAATTGCGGACTTCAACCTCTCCTACCACGTCCCCCAACAGCTCATTGCCGGCCAACATAATATCACCACCCAGATCCCGGTTATTTACATTATTGAAACCATCGGCAAGCGGCTGGGAAATATTAATACCACAAAATAAAACAGCCTGTTTTTTAAATGTGACAAGTTACCGAAGCGGCAATTTGTTATATCGTGACATTTAATTCCAACTTGCTACTCTATTCTCAGACGCTAACAAAATATACCCTTCATACTTGAAGCTGCATCTGTGTTGGCCGCGCCCGCGCACCCCAGTCACTTAGCTTACTAAGCTCCTGGGGATTTACGGTCTTGCCGCCGTGATGCAACTCCAATTATTTTGCGTATAGCCTTTCATTAATAAACGAATGAGAATCCAACAATGAAACAGCAACAGTTACCGAAAGATTTTCTGTGGGGGGGCGCCGTCGCCGCGCACCAGGTTGAAGGCGGTTGGGATCAGGGCGGTAAAGGCCCAAGCATTGCCGACGTGTTGTCGGGCGGCTCGCACGGCGTGGATCGCGTGATGACCGATGGCGTGCTGGAAGGTTACAGCTACCCGAACCATGAAGCCGTGGATTTCTACGGCCGCTATAAGCAGGACGTGGCGCTGTTTGCCGAAATGGGCTTCAAATGCTTCCGCACCTCAATAGCCTGGACGCGCATCTTCCCTAAAGGGGATGAGTTGGAGCCGAACGAAGCCGGCCTGCAATTCTACGACGATCTGTTCGATGAACTGCTGAAATACAACATTCAACCGGTGATCACCCTGTCCCACTTTGAAATGCCTTATCACCTGGTGAAGGAATACGGCGGCTGGAAAAACCGCCAGGTGGTGGATTTCTTCGTGCGTTTCAGTGAAGTGGTGCTGCGCCGCTATCAGCACAAAGTGAAATACTGGATGACCTTTAACGAGATCAACAACCAGAGCAACTACCAGTATCCGCTGTTTGGTTACTGTTGCTCTGGCGTGGTGTACAGCGAAGAGCTGAATCCGGAGCAAACGCTGTATCAGGTATTGCACCATCAGTTCGTCGCCAGTGCGCAGGTAGTGAAACTCGGTCACCAGATTAACCCGGAATTCAAGATCGGCTGCATGCTGGCCTGCGTGCCCTTCTATCCGTTCTCCTGCAAGCCGGACGACGTTATGTACAGCGTCGAGGCGATGCACCAGCGTTACCTGTTCACCGACGTGCAGGTACGCGGCTACTACCCGTCTTACCTGCTGCGTGATTGGCAGCGCAAGGGCTTCCAGATTGAAATGCAGCCGCAGGACGAGCAAACCCTGCGCGAAGGTTGCGCGGACTACATCGGTTTCAGCTACTACATGAGCAACGCCCTGCAGGCGGATGCGCCAAGCAGCAGCGACGCCATGTTCGGCTTCCCGGGCAACGTGCCGAACCCGCACGTTAAAACCTCCGACTGGGGTTGGCAGATTGACCCGGTTGGGCTGCGTTATTCGCTGAACGTGTTGTATGAACGCTACCAGAAACCGCTGTTTATCGTTGAGAACGGTTTTGGCGCCTTTGACAAAGTAGAGGCCGACGGCCAAATCAACGACGACTATCGCATCGACTACCTGAGCGCGCATATCGAGCAGATGAAGAAAGCGGTGATCGAAGACGGCGTAGATCTGATCGGTTACACCCCGTGGGGCTGTATCGACTGCGTTTCCTTCACTACCGGCGAGTACGGCAAGCGTTACGGCTTTATCTACGTCGACAAGCATGACGACGGCACCGGCACCCTCGAGCGTTCGCGCAAAAAGAGCTTTGACTGGTACCGCAACGTGATCGCCAGCAACGGCGAGCAGCTTTAAAAATCACGGTTTTTTTTATGAAAACGCGAATGAGCCACAGCGATGTGGCTCATTCTTATTGGACCTTTGACATTCTCACTCGCTCAATAAAAACAATCAAAGCGCCAATTAACATTGATACGAAAAGCATTAAAACAAAAGTGACTGACGTCCGAGTTCTTTTGCCTCTTAGTATCTCCTCGGAGCATCCTGTTTATGCGCTTTCATTACATAACCTCAGGTTATGTAAAAAGCCGCTAAATGTCACTTTATCGTAACACTTCGGCTTGCGTAGACTCAGTGTGGGGACAGGGTTTCTCCCCTTCGCGCTGACATAACAACAAAACAGATCAGCCCTTTGTATCCTGCCTATGCCATGAGGATTTCCGCATGAGCCAGATAAACGAACTGTACCATCGCAACTACGATCGGCACCCGCCGGCGCTGGTGCCGGAATATAAAACCAGCGTGCTGCGCTCGCCGAAGAACGCATTGATCTCGCTGCAAAATTCGCTATCAGAAATCACCGGCCCGGTGTTCGGCCAGCGTGAGCTTGGGGCGCTGGATAACGATCTTATCCTTAATTACGCCAAACAGGGTCTGCCCATCGGCGAGCGGATTATCGTGCACGGCTATGTGCGCGACGAGAACGGCCTGCCGTTGCGCAATGCGCTGGTAGAAGTGTGGCAGGCCAACGCCGGCGGGCGTTACCGCCATAAAAAGGATCAGTATCTGGCACCGATAGACCCTAATTTCGGCGGTTGTGGCCGTATGCTGACCGACGATAACGGCTATTACTTCTTCCGCACCATCAAGCCCGGCCCCTATCCGTGGCGCAACCAGGTCAACGACTGGCGCCCCGCCCATATTCATTTCTCGCTGTCCGGCGACGCCTTCGCCCAGCGGCTGATCACCCAAATGTATTTTGAGGGCGATCCGCTGATTGCCAGTTGCCCAATCGTCCGCGCCATCAAAAATGACGATGCGGTACGCTCGCTGATCGCCGGGTTGGATAAAACCGCCTCGATTCAATTGGACAGCCTGGCTTATCGCTTCGATCTGGTGCTGCGCGGCCACCGCGCTACGCTGTTTGAAAACCGTCTGCAGGGGAAAGCATAATGCCGCAACAGTATCTGCCGGAAACGCCGTCGCAAACCGCCGGGCCTTATGTGCACATCGGCCTGGCCCCCTTTGCCGCCGGCTTCGATATCTTTGAAAACAACTTCAATCACGTGCTGACCCAGCCGGAAACCCAGGGCGAACGCATCACCCTCGAAGGCCGAGTGTTCGACGGCAGCGGTTCGCCGATCCGCGATGTGCTGCTGGAAATCTGGCAGGCCAATGCGCACGGTCGCTACAACCACCCTGGAGATCAACAGCACGACAAGCCGCTGGACGGCGCTTTTCGCGGTTGGGGCCGCAGTTGTTCGGATTTTGAAACCGGCCACTATCGCTTTGAAACCATCAAACCCGGCGCAGTTTGCGGGCGTGACGGCCGCCTGATGGCACCGCACGTTAATCTGTGGATCGTCGCGCGCGGTATCAATCTTGGGCTGCATACCCGGATGTATTTTGCCGACGAAGATGCCGCCAACCAGCAAGATCCGGTGCTGAATCTGATCGAACTGGAAGTCCGCCGCAAAACGCTGATTGCCCATCCCGAACGCCGTGGCGACGAGTTGGTGTATCGTTTTGACATTGTTATTCAGGGCGATCGCGAAACGGTATTCTTCGACCTGTAGTTCCCGCCACCGCTGCGGCCGCAAAAAATCTGCACGTCAGTGTAAATATGCGGCCGCCGTCACTTGTTGCCACTGGGGAAAACTCCCTACACTGGGGCATGAAAAAAGCCAATTTATTTATACAGCGCATGCGCTTGCGCCACATCAACGGGTTCGTCGCGGTGGCGCAGGAGCGCTCGCTGAGCCGTGCCGCCGACAAACTGAGCCTGAGCCAGCCGGCCCTGTCGAAAACGCTGAGTGAACTGGAAGCCTTGACCGGTAACCGCCTGCTGGTACGCAACCGGCAAGGAACCCGGTTGACCGAACAAGGCGAACAGTTTTTGGGGTATGCCACGCGGGTGCTGGAGGCGCTGACCGCCGCCGGGCACGCGCTGGACAGGCTGGACGACGCACCGACGCGGGTGCTGCGCATCGGTGCATTGCCGACTACCGCGCTGGGCATGTTGCCGCAGTCCATCGGCCAGTATCAGCAGGCGCACCCTTATTCACGTATTCAGGTGATCACCGCAAAAAATACCGAATTGCTGGCGCAGCTCAAAGCGGGCGACATCGACGTGGCGATTGGCCGCATGGCCGAACCGGAAATGATGAGTGGGATTGCCTTCGAACTGTTGCTGCTGGAATCCTTGCTGATGGTGACACGTCCTGGGCATCCGCTGTTGAGCGAGACCATCACCCTCGAGCAGGCGCTGAGCTATCCGGCCATTTTGTCGCCCAAAGGCACGGTGCCGCGCCACAATACCGAGAACCTGTTATCCACCCAGGGGTTCAACCTGCCAGGCCAGTATATCGAGACGCTGTCGGCCTCTTTGGCACGCCAGATGACGCTGCAATTTGACTATGTGTGGTTTGTGCCTTCCAGCGCGGTTAAAACCGATATCGCCGCCGGGCAGCTTATCCCCCTGCCGCTGCCTACCCAGGGTATGGAGGAAGCCGTGGGTATTTTGAGCCGTAACGACGGCGAACTCAGTGATGCGGCGCTGGCGTTTATCGCCACCGTGCGCCGCATCGCCAACGCCACGCGTTCCGCTTAGCTCGCTTCGCGGTCCTGTTCAGCGAATACCTCTTCCGCCAGATGGAACGCCGAGTTTGCCGCCGGCAGGCCGCAGTACAGCGCGCTTTGCATCAATACTTCTTTGATCTCCTCGCGGGTCACGCCATTATTCGCTGCCGCTTTCAGGTGCATGCGCAGTTCGGCTTCGCGGTTAAGGGCGATCAACATGGAAATGGTGATCAAGCTGCGGGTGTGGCGTGCCAGCCCTGGCCGGGTCCAGATCTCCCCCCAGGCGTAGCGGCTGATAAAATGCTGAAATTCCTCGTTTAACGGGCTGAGCCGGTCAAGACTGCGATCAACGTGGGCATCCCCCAGCACGGCCCGCCGCACCTCAATGCCCTGCTGATAACGTTGCTCATCATTCATATCGTTTTGCTCCTGCGGTTAACCGGGATGCCTGTTCCAGCACCCGTTGAGTAAATGTCTGCGCGCTGCCGAGGTAATGCTGCGGATCCAGCAACACAGCCAGCCGCTGCGGGGTTAAATGGGCCATTACCCTGCTGTCTTCCAGCAAGACGTCGAGCAACGTGCGTTGCTGCGCCAGTGCCAGATGGCACTGTTTTTCAATAAGCTGATGGGCTTGCTGGCGGCCGATAGCTTCGCCCAACGCCATCGTCACGGCTTCGGCCATGATCAACCCACCGGTTAACTTCAGGTTATGTTGCATCTGCTGCGGGAACACCTGCAAACCGGCGATCAGATCGCCTGCCGTATGCAATGCGCCCGCCGCCAACATCACCAACTCTGGCAAGCTTTCCCACTCGGCGTGCCAGCCGCCCAGGCCACGTTCATGTTCCTGCACCATAGCGGCATGCAACCCGCCGACCAGCGCCGGAACCCGGTTGGCCGCCGCGAGGATCACCGCGCAGGCCACCGGATTGCGCTTATGTGGCATGGTGGAGGAGCCACCGCGCCCTTCTGCCGCCGGTTCGGCGACCTCCGCCACTTCGGTTTGCATCAGCAAAGAGATGTCTCGCGCCAGTTTGCCCAGCGTACCGGTTAAACCGGCGTACCAGCCGGCAATCTCCAGCAGCCGATCGCGCTGACTGTGCCAAGGCGTATCCGCCGCGCTCAGTTGCAACCGCACGGCCAATGCGGTCACCAGCAGATCACCGTCTTCACCCAGTGACGCCAACGTTCCCGCCGCGCCGCCCAGTTGCAGCGCCAGCACCCGCGAGCGCATTTCATCGAACCGCTGCCGGTAACGCAGCAAAGCATCCAACGTACCGGCCAACTTTAGCCCCAGCGTGGTCGGCAACGCGTGTTGCATCCAGGTGCGCCCAACCAGCACGCAATCCTGATGCAACGTAATTTGTTGCACCAGCGCCGCGATCAACCGGTTCAGATCCTCTTGCGTGAAGGTGATAGCCTGCCGCAGTTGCAGCATCAAACCGCTGTCGATGGCGTCCTGACTGGTTGCTCCCCAGTGAACAAAGCGTGCGGCACCGGTATCGCGCTGCGCGACCAACGCCGTGAGTTGCTTTACCAGCGGGATCGCCAGGTTGCCGGCCAGCGCCGCCGCCTGCGCCAGCGCTGCGCTGTCTATTAAATGACTGTGGCAACAGGCGGCGATGTGTTGCGCGGCGTCTGGCGGAATGATCCCCAACCCAGCCTGCGCGGTGGCCAGCGCGGCTTCGAAATCCAGCATGCCCTGCAGGGTGGCGGTATCGCTGAAACATTCGCTAACCGCTGAAGACCGCAGCAACGGCGTCAGTAATTCCATAAATTCTCCGACCTAAAAGGGGCCTTTCCCGATGATGGCGCGACCCAAGGCAGGGTGCAAGAGCGATAAACGCTACTTTGGGCGATAATCGAAACATTGAACATCTTTCTGCTGCCGGTTGTGTTTTTTGTGATCCCGGTTGGGGTCAGCTCATCTGAAAAGGTGAGCCGACGTAATTTTCCGCCAGCACCGTCATGGCGCTGCGCGACTTCACCGTATATTGCAGTTCCGACAGCTGCAGCCTTTGCTGGAATGCGCTGCCGTCAGGATGGGTGTGCAGCATGTTGGTCATCCACCAGGAAAAATGCTCGGCGCGCCATACCCGCTTGAGGGCATCGTCGCTGTAGCTGTCAAGCCGCCGCCAGCTTTTGCGCAGATAAAACGTCTCCAACGCTTGCGACAGCAGGCAGACGTCCGCCATCGCCAGGTTTAACCCCTTCGCCCCGGTCGGCGGTACGATATGCGCGGCATCCCCCGCCAGCAGCAGGCGCTTGCAGCGCATGGGCTCAGTGACAAAGCTGCGCATGCCAACCACGTTTTTCTGGAAAATACGGCCCTTTTTCAGCGACCAGCCGTCGTGATTTTCCAGCCGGGTTTCAAGTTCGTTCCAGATGCGATCGTCCGACCATTGATCGACGTTTTCCGCCGGATCGCACTGGAAATACATCCGTTGCACGCCTGCCGACCGGGTACTGATCAGTGCGAAACCCCGCGCATGCCGGGCGTAGATTAATTCATCACTGGAAGGGGGTGCCTCCACCAGAATGCCGAACCAACCGAAGGGATAGGTCCGGGTGTAATCCTGGCGCAACCCACCGGGCATCGCTGCCCGGCTGATACCGTGAAATCCGTCGCAACCGATAACGAAATCGCAGCTTAGCTGCTGCTGTTCGCCGGCGTGGCGGTAATGAACCTGCGGCCGTTCGCTGTCCAGTGCCTGTAATGACACCTGTTCGACCTCAAAATAGAGCTGGGCCTGCGCCGCCTGCCGGGCGGCGATCATATCCTTCAGCACCTCGTGCTGGGCATAAACGGTGATCGCCCGGTCAGTGAGCGCAGTGAGATCTATCCGGTGCTGTTGGCCGCCAAACGCCAGCCGAATGCCGTGGTGCTGCGCGCCTTCTCTGCGCATGCGCTCGCCAAGCCCGGTTTGGTTCAGCAGATCTACCGTGCCCTGTTCGAGCACCCCGGCACGAATAGTGGATTCCACCGCCTGCCGGCTGCGCGTCTCCAGTACCACAGACTCAATACCCTGCAGATGCAGCAGGTGCGACAACATCAATCCGGCCGGGCCGGCGCCGATAATGGCAACCTGTGTACGCATGTTTATCTCCCTTATAGCGCTTTATTGAGTGAGCTGGGCAACGCCGGCGTGCGGGTGGAAAAGTGTTTGATCATCAGTGCCACTGCGGCAACCAATGCGGGAATGGCCAGCAGAGTGAAAATGGTGCTGAACGACAGCTGCATTTGCATCAGCACGCCGCCGCTCATGGCGCCAAGAATACCGCCGAAGCGCCCCAACCCCAGCATCCAGGCCACGCCTGTCGCCCGCCCCTGGGTCGGATAAAAACCGGCGGCCAGCGCTGGCATTGAGGACTGCGCCCCGTTCATGCAGGTACCGGCGATAAATACCGTCACCGCCATCAGCACCGGATGGGTATAAACGTAACCAATCGCACAGACAAACAGCCCGGTCAGCAGATAGCCCACCGCCACCACCTTGTGGGGGTTCATTCGGTCCATCAGCCAGCCGATGATCAGCACGCCAATGCCGCCGCCCAAAGGAAACAGTGCGGTAATCAACGAAGCCTGGCGGATGGAGGCGCCGGTTTCGCGGATCAGCAGCGGCAACCAACTGGTCAACAGGTAGAAAATCATCAGGCCCATAAAGTAGGTCAGACACAGCATCAGCGTGCCCATCAGATAGCGCTGGGAGAAAATCACGCCCAGCGCCGATTTCGCCTTCACCTGGCCGCTTTCACTCAGGGTAAAACGCAGCGATTCCGGCAAGTTGATCGGTGCTATGCGCTTGAGCACCGCAGCGATGCGTTCGCGCGGGTAACCGTGCACCGCCATGAAACGGGCGGATTCCGGCAGGGCGACAATTAACACTACCGCCAGCAGCAGCGGCATTACGCCGCCCAGCACCATCACGCTCTGCCAGCCAAAGTGCGGGATCAACCAGGCGGAAACGAAACCGCCCATGGAGGAGCCGAGCGGGAAGCCGCAGAACATCAGGTTCACCAGCAGCGCACGTTTGCGCTCGGGCGCATATTCCGACATCAGGGTGGCGGCATTCGGCATCGCTGCCCCCAGACCCAGTCCGGTTAAAAAACGCAGTAACGTCAACATGGGCAGCGAGGTGGCAAACGCCGTCAGCAGGCTGAAACCGCCAAACAGGATCAGCGACATCACCAGCACCTTTTTGCGGCCAATGCGGTCCGCCAGCGGCCCGGCGGTCAACGCGCCCACCGCCAGCCCCACCAGTGCGGCACTCATCACCGGCCACAGCAAGGTCTTCTCAATCCCCCAGTCCTGCACCAGCGAAGTGGCGATGAAACCGATGATCGCAGTATCGAATCCGTCCAGCGCCACCGTTAAAAAACACAGTATCAGGATCATCCACTGATAACGGGAAAAGGGCTTGGCATTGATAAACGACTGAATTTCTAAGGTGTTGTGATCGGACATTGGCGTTTCCTAAGTTGGCCTGGCGACATAAGCCCGGCGGGAACGGCCAGACGCGACGCTGGCATAATCGCTTTTTGTGCGATTATCGAAACTTGGTTCGTTAATCGACGTTCAAATCAAAACACCGCCAACAATAAGTTTCAATATTGTTAAATTAATTAGCGTGCGATTACCGAACGAGAAAACGTCAACCTTTCTGTAAGGTTTTTATTTTCAAATGGATGAGCGGGTTTTTCGCAAAATGGAATGAATGGTTTTCTGTGAACTGATTAACATTGATGAAACATAATTTTCAGCCGCGCACCGGCCCGATTAACCGGCGCGCTGCCTCAAGGATCAAATGCTCTTGGCGATTTCGCCTGTAGGTAACTGGGCCTGGCGATTATAGCCGCGGATGCCTTTAAGAAAGATGGCGCAAGCGGTGATCACCGCCGGAATGGCGATAATGGCGAAGATGCGTTCGAACCCCCACCCCAGCGCCAGCATCTCTGCGCCGGCAAAGGCGCTGAGGATAGCGCCAATGCGCCCGACGCCATGCATCCAGCTGGACCCGGTCGCCCGCGCCTCGGTCGGGTAATAGTGCGCCGACAGCGCATTCATGCCGGTATTGGCACCGTTCAGGCAAAAACCGCAGGCCAACGCCAGCACGCCGAGCATCACGCTGCTGTGAGAAGCCAACCCTATCATCACCGTGAAACAGGCACCCAGCAGGTAGATCACACCCAGCGCCCGATGGGGATTAACGCGATCCATCAGCCAGCCGGCAAACAGCGAACCTGCGGTACCACCGGCCTGATACAACGCCGTAATCACCGCCGCTTGCGCCACGCTCATCCCAATGCCTTTCACCAGCGTCGGCAGCCAGCTGCCCAGCAGATAGACCAGGAACAACGCCATAAAATACCCCAGCCATAGCATGATGCTGCCAAAACGGTACTGAGGCGATACCACAATCTGCATCGAGCCTTTACCGGGGGCAACCAGCGGCGGCAACGTGTAACGCGTGTTGGCATCGGTACTCCCCGGCGCCAGTTTTTCGACAATTTTGCCAATGCGTTCAGGGCTGGCGCGTTTGGTCACCAGGAATCGCACCGATTCCGGCAGCTTGGCGATCAGCAGCGGCACGCTAAGCAACGGCAGTATGCCCCCCAGCAGCAGCAGCGCATGCCAGCCCATCTGCGGAATAATCCATGAGGCGGCAAATCCCCCCAGCGCAGCGCCGAAGGTAAATCCACAGAACACGACGGTGATAATGAACGATCGTTTCTTTTCCGGTGCATATTCGGATATCAACGTGCCGACGTTCGGCATAGCTGCCCCGAGCCCCAGCCCGGTCATGAAGCGGAAGAAAATCATTTGATCGATATTCTGCGAAAATGCGGTGATCAGCGTCCACAAACCAAAAAAGAACACGCTGTTGATGATTATCACCCTGCGGCCCATCCAATCCGCCAGCGGCCCGGACAACAACGCGCCTATCGTCAGGCCGATCAACGCCGCACTGATCACCATGCCAAGCTGATGATTGCCAACGCCCCATTCGCTTTTCAGCTCCGGCGCGATAAAGCCCATCAGGGTAATGTCGAAACCGTCCAGTGCAATAACGATAAATCCAAGCAAAACGATCAATTTTTGATACCCGGATAACGGGCGATCGTTAATCAGTGTGCGAACATCAATTTCGTTTGAAGCCACAATGTCTTCCTCCGTACAGTCGGCTCAGGCCGCAAATGTCGTTATAAGCGTCGGGACTGTCTCCGCATCGCTGTGTTATTCGCTTTACGGCCACCAGGGCTACAGGCGCAGATGAATGCAAATGTTCGATAATCGCACTAACATTCAAATATCGCACTTCCAATGTAAGAACTCTCAAGCGAGTCGGCAACGGAGGGTATCGATAATCTGGGCGGTTATCGAACCCATTGGTACGTTTGTCGCCAAGTTAAAACACCGCTCTACCGAGAGCCGATAATACAAAACGCTGAAAACTAATATAATTAATAACCTTATTGCCGGGTGAAACGCCAGCGCAGCGGCGAAAAATAATGTTGCCGAAGTGTGAGGAAGATCATTATGACGATGCCAACACCCGCAAATTGCTTAACATTCAGCCAGCATGATGCCGATCACAAATCAAAAATAGCCGGTTTACATAAGGTACCAAATGGTTCATTTTTTCTTCAGGCCGCCATCCACGGCGACCCAGCCCAGACACGGAGAAACCATGAATAATGACCCACAACGTCGCCCGCTCTATTTGCTCGCCCTGCTGGGCCAGGGCATTCAGGGTTCATTGTCACCGCAGTTGTACGAGCAGGAGGCCCGTCGGCAGGGACTGCGTTGCGCCTATCAACTGCTGGATTTCACCCAGCGCGGTTGGGATGACGATCGCCTGCCGGAGGTGCTCGACAGTCTGGCGCTGTTGGGTTTCACCGGCTGCAATATCACGCATCCGTTCAAGCAACAGGTCATTCCCTGGCTGGATGAGCTGTCGCCGCAGGCCAGCGCCATCGGCGCAGTCAATACCGTATTGTTCCAGAATGGCAAACGCATTGGTCACAACACCGATTGCGACGGGTTTATCACCCACTTTAGCCAAGGATTGGCTGGCAAAAATATCCATCGCGTGGTTCAGGTGGGTGCAGGCGGCGCGGGTTATGCGGTGGCTTACGGCCTGCTGGCGCACGGCGTCGGCCATTTGATGTTGCACGATCGCGATCCGGCGCGCAGCCACAGCCTGCAACAGCAGTTGGCGCGGCATTTTGGCGAACAACGGATTAGCGTGACGGAAAACGTAGCCGGAGCGCTGGCCGACAGCGACGGTCTGGTACAGGCCACGCCGATCGGCATGACCGGCCACCCCGGTATGCCGATAGACATCGACTGGCTGCAACCGTGCCACTGGCTGGCGGACGTGATTTATGTTCCCCTGGAAACCGAGTTGGTGAAAAAGGCCCGCGCCAAAGGCTGCCGGGCGATCGTGGGCGACGGAATGGTGGTGCATCAGGCCGCGCTGGCGTTTCAGCTGTATACCGGGCACGTGCCGGATACCGCAAGCATGAGCCAGGTATTCCAGCAGGCCGGTTAACCATAACGGGCGCGGTCAATGTGAACCGCGCCCTGCTATCATCGCAATTGCCTCATCGCCGCCAAACGCGCCGCACCATTCACCGCACCATACTGGGCATAACCGCCTGACCTTTGCAGTAACTCAAAGAAGAAGCGCCCTTCGGCAAAAGGTTGGCTGTAAACGTGCAACAGTTCACCGCCCTGCGCGTCGCGATCGTAGAGGATATGGAATTGCGCCAGCCGGGCGATAAAGGCGTCATCGAGATCAAAACGGGCAGCCAGATCTTCGTAGTAATTATCGGCGATGGCCAACAGCCGCATCCCCTTGGCTTTGGCTTGTTCAACCGCCTGAAAAATATCCCCGGTCGAGAACGCAACGTGTTGTAACCCGGCGCCGTGGTAAGTCTCCACCGTTCTGGCGCTCAGCGTCGCGTTGCTCTGCGAGACGTTAAGCGGCAGGCGGATGCCGTTACAGCGGCTGTGCATTACCCGGCTGTGCACCAGCCCGTAAGGATCCGGCAGCAGTTGTTCGCCGTCCGGCTCGAAACCCGGCACGCAGCGCAAAAACATCACCCAGTTTTTTAAGGCGCTTTCGGGCATCGCCACCGCCAGATGATCGATACTCTCAAGCTCAAAAACGGAGCGCGATGGTCGTTCGCGCAGATGGAAGTCATCCCGATAAATCGCCGCTTCGTCGCCGTTTACCGGAGTCTCGACCAGATAGATCAGGCTGCCATCGGGCGCGCACAGCGCCGGAATACGGTGTTCGTTAGGGCCAACCTGCCCCTGATAGACAGGATAACCGAAGTCATGCGCCCGCTGCAGCAAAGCGGACGGATCCGCCACCCGCCAGGCCACTGCGCACAGCGAAGCGCCATGCCGTTCACGGTAGTCATCGGCGAAAGAGTCGTTTTGCTGGTTAAGGATGATGCGAACCGCGCCGTTCTGATACAGCGTCACTGTCTTGGAACGGTGTTCACCGCGCAGGCTGAACCCCATTTGCTGCAGCCAACCGGCCAGACTTTCCGCCTCCTGCCGGTTTACCGCAAACTCGATAAACTCGATCTGCTGGCTTTCGGGCAAAGGCGCGCTGCGGAACAGTTCCGGCGTGGGCGGCTGAGTGGCGGCCACCTGTTCTTCCAGATACAGCAGCGAACGCAGGCCGTCCTGCGCCGTTGGGGCGCTCGGCGTTGCGCGAAAACCGTCGTTGAAAATCTCCAGCGACCAGGGGCCGGCGTAGCCTTTTTCGACCAGGCGACGGGCGAACTCGACCAGCGGTAATTCCCCCTGTCCAGGGAAACAACGGAAATGCCGGCTCCATTCGATCACTTCCATGTTCATCAACGGCGCATCGGCCAGTTGCAGGAAACTGATTTTCTCCGCCGGGATATCATCCAGTTGATCGAGGTTATCGCCCAAGGCCAAAATATGAAAACTGTCCAGCACCAGCCCCAATGCCGGGCTGTCGACGGCGCGAACCCGTTCCCAGGCCTGGCGATAGCGATTCACATGCCGCCCCCAGGCGAGCGCCTCGTACCCCACCACGATGCCCTGTTGCTGCGCCAGGTTTGCCAGACGCCCCAGATCCTCAATCTGCAGATCAATATCCGCAGAGCAGTCGGGCGCCACATTGCTGCACAGCAGCATGCGATCGCAGCCCAGCGCCTGCATCAGCGCAAACTTGCGCCGCACGCGCTCAAGGTTGGCTGCCAGACGGTTGCGCGGGCCCCCTTCAAAGTCGCGGAACGGCTGGAACAGCGTAATCGCCAGCCCAAGCTCCTGCGCCAGCCGGCGGATATCCGCCGGTTTGCCGGGATAATACAGCAGGTCGTTTTCAAAAATCTCCACGCCGTCAAAACCGGCGGCGGCAATCGCTTCCAGCTTTTCCGGCAGGGTTCCCGCGATGGAGACGGTGGCTATAGAACGAAACATGACTTTTCCCCTTTACGACAGTGGTTACAAATCGGCTCGCCGCCGTTAAAGGGGGAAACGGGCGGCGGCATATGCAGTTATAAATGAACCATAAGGTTCATTGTGTCAATGTGCCGCCCGCGAACGTTAACAACTCTTTAACCCGGATCACAAAAGCGCCGTCACTGCGCAGGGGATCAGATGTTATTTCAGCTTAAGCATCTTCCCGAGCAGGATATCCGTGGGTTCGAGTATGTCCGTATCAATCCCTGCCGAGGGGGTGAAGGTCAATTCACCAAAGATGACTTTACCCTTGGCGATATAGAAATCAACGCGGACAAATTCAAAGGGCGCAGATAATTTCCTGGCATACTCAAAGAGCTCATCGTAGCCTTCGGGTTTCACAAAAGCGTCGATCTCTTCCTGGCTGAGCGCCAGGCAATCTTGGCTATAACAAAGAAACTTGAAGTCTTTATCGAAGAAGTAATATTTTGGCATGCCGGTTTCTCTACCGACGCAAAGTAACGTGCAGTAAGGAACACCATGAAAGCAGTATATTTTATAATCATCAGGGCCAGCGCTATTAGATGACTCTATGAATTTCTCACCTATTATTTTTTTATCGATGTTCTTATAATTTAACTCTGCATAGACCTTCCAATAGTCCTCGCGCATCCAGTTTTCAATGGTTTTCGATGTTTGCACCCTATCCAATGAACTTTTATCCTGACAAATCAGGTTGTAACCCGAACCGTGGTTCCCCTTAATCACGAACTTGTCAGGTAAAGACTCCCACGGGATCTCATGAACCGAATCGCAGGCGAAGTAAAGCTCATTGAGAATTTCTTCACATCCCTGCGCTTTCAAATACTCCCTAACGGCGTATTTATCCGCGCATTGCGTGACCAGTGCATTGTTGCTGTAATTGTTAAGCTTAAGATAATTTATCTTCTCGTTCCATGTCGAAGGAGGATTTAAGTTTAACGCTTTCCCGAATGCCTTTTTATATATAAGTTTGGTCTTGAACGTCGGCGCGAATGTAGCCAGTTGATTCATGATGAATTTATTAATGTGTCTTCTCATACAACCTGTCTCATCATTTGATAACAATATTAAAGGGGTGACCAAGAGGCCATCAAGGGGTTTAAAGCGACGGGTTGTTCTTGCTCACTGCGCCATTGAATCATCGTCGGAGTGGTGCTCAAATCAAATTGGTTATGGCCTAAAGCTCGATTGAGAATACGTGCCGATCGCCAGGCCACCAGGCTAAGCTGCGGATCGGCAATGCCGTGGTGATGCATACTGGCGTTAACGGCAAACAAGCAATTGTCATGTGCCCCTTCCCGCTCAAGGGTAAAATCAGAAGCAATACGGTATTGCCCATCGGGGGTGGTTAACAAACGGTCAGCCAGGGAATCAAGAAATGCCGGGCGGGCTTGTTCATAGCCAGTCGCAAAAATGACCACGTCTGCATCAAAGCTTTCTCGCCCTTGGTCAAGGTGATGCAGCGTCTCTAGCCGATAAACATTATCTTTGGCATTAAGGGCCGTCACTGAACGGCTGGGCAGCAGGTGCACCCATCGTTTCTCACGGAGTACGTCGAAGTGGTGATACATGGCACGATAAATTGCCAACAGAGACTCGCTGGTGATCCCATCGGAAGTCATCTTTTGTTCTTGCAGCATGTGTTCTTTGGCCGCGTGGCCGAGCGTGTAGAAGTTGTCGACATAATCTGGCGTAAAATACTCGTTGGCAAAGGCGGCTTCATCAAGTGCGTTGTAGTTGTTGCGCCGAGATATCCAGCCAAGTTGTTCTGGCCGGCCCCATTCTCCCTGGAAAATATTCAAGAACAGGTCAGCACCGCTTTGACCGCCGCCCACAATGACCACGCGTTTTCCGGCAAGGTTTGGCTGGCGCAACATCATTTCGCTGGCGTGAAAGCATTGATCATTTTGCTCGGTCACACAGTCCGGCAGTTTGATTTGCTTGCCTATGCCCACACACAGATGTTTAGCGTAAAGCACGTCATTCTGGGTGGAGACGACAAACTGCCGCTGTTCGTCATCAAAGTCCACATGGCGAACCTCTTGGTTGAACATCAGCGAATCCAAACCCGTTGCCGCCCAGTTGAGATAATCGGCAAACTCTTCGCGCGACGCTGTACGCTGTTCAGTCGTCAGGAAGCGGTAGAACTTTTTACTCTTCACCAGATAGTTGAGAAAACTATAAGGGTTGGTTGGCGAGACGGCAGTGACCAGATCCTTCAAAAAATGGGTCTGCATATTGCTATCTGCCAGGATCATGCCCGGGTGCCAGGAAAAGTGCGGTTTACGTTCGAGGAATCTGCAATTGAAACCCTCGATTTCGCTTCCAAGCGCAGCAAGACTGAGGTTGGACGGGCCAATACCTATGCCGATAAAGTCCAAACGCTGGTTCATTGTGTGTGCTCCTGAGTGAATAAATCTATTTCCAAAAAAATACATCATGTGGCTGGATAAAATAACGCAACGAAAATTCATAGTGACATTGGGATTATTGACACTATCGGAATCACGCCCTGCATTATTGTTACCAAACCCGAACGCCTGCCATTGACGACCACAAGATCAAAATAACGACCCATTCCGTTTTTTATTTCAATTGAAATTATCACTCACCGTTATTTGATAAATGAATCTCAAATGAAATAAAAAAACTTCAGCGCTATGAGAAGAGAATGCTTTAGGAGACACTGTCGAGTTGATGGAATTCGACGGATTGACCGAGGAATTCATAACATGTCCCTATGTTAATTTGCATATTCCGCATCGCATCATCCTTAATGAGACATTGCCGAATCAGAGTATCGCTAAAGCTGAAGTCTGGCATGTGAAAAAGCATAAAATTAAAGTCTACACACAGGTTATCAATGTGAAATTAAAAGTGAAATCGTCAATATTCATGAAATTTCACTTTGGTTTAGCCTCTTTCGCACCTAAAACCTGGGTTGTCGTGCAGTTAAAAAACAAATAAAAACATACAAATTCAACAAATTACAAATAAATGACCATAAATCAACCGTCACACCTGACCTTGCGCAATGCCTGTGTGATTTCTATCCATTTACATCGTCGCATACGATATTGTGAGCAATTTTAAATCCAAAGTCGGATTTTTTATCCTGAATTCGTATTTTTTACCGGAGGAAAGGCATAATCAGAGACGTTGAAAATTTGGAAAAAAATACTTTCCTGTACGAAACGCATTCAGCTTGTGTGCAATATTTTAGATCCAGCTTAAGGTTTCCATATCAAACCTGGCCCCAGTTCAGATTGATATATTCTCTGCTATGTGGTTATAAACAAGAAAGTAGTCTCCTATTACTATTATGCCATTTTCTATACAGCTTCTTTCTCCACACAGCCTATTCCACTCGTTTCATTAACACATATTGGGCGATGTCGCTCAACATCCCGACGCCCCGCCATCCCTATTTGAGCAACATGATGGCGCTCACAAAAGCGCTGACGTGGCAGATTGTATTACCGGGTTACCCCGGTTACTCTTAACCGGTGTCCCCAAAACGATAAGTGACTGATGTGTTGAACAATGATGAGATCCCCACGACCAAACGCAAAAATGACCCTGTTGGTCTGAAGCAGCGAATTTTCGCCGGAGCGCTGTGTGAGTTTGCCGAGGCGGGCCTGAAAGGGGCTCGCATGGAGAACATTGCCGAGCACGCATCCACCACCAAACGCATGGTGGTTTATCATTTCAAGAACAAGGAGTCGCTCTATCTGGAGGTGCTCGAGCACGTGTATCAGCATATCCGCGCGCACGAATCCGCGTTGGATCTGCAAGCGTTGCCGCCGGTAGAAGCGATGACCCGGCTGGTTGAGGAAAGCTTCAATTACCATGCGGAACACCCTGACTTTATCCGTGTGATTTGCATGGAAAACATGCTGCGTGGTCAGTACATCCGCCAGTCACCGCGTATCAAGGCACTGAATCAGAGCGCCTTGACCCTGCTGGAAGATATTTTGCAGCGCGGCAAGCAAAGCCGGGAGTTTACTGCAGATGCCAGCGCCGCCGACGTGCACCGCTTGATCAGCAGCCTGTGTTTCCACTATGTTGCCAATCAGTACACCTTTAATACGCTATTCGAAAGTCATGAACCGCCGGAGGATCAGGTTATCCATAACCGCCGGCTGGCCGTCGTGGCGACCCTGCGCTATCTGGCGCTGTAAGCATTTAAACCGGGAGCCTGAATGGCCAAGACCTCTGCCAGCGAAAACATCGCCACCCATGACATTTTGCTGTCCGCCGCCAGCGGCGATCCCTTCAAGGGCGATCCCAACTTTATGGCCTCGCTGGCGCGGGGGCTGGAGGTGATCCAGGCCTTTACCCCGCAACGCCGCCTGATGTCGATTTCGCAAATCAGCCAGAAAACCGGCATTCCGCGCGCTGCGGTGCGCCGTTGCCTGTATACCCTGAACAAGCTGGGATTTGTCTACGCGCAGGACGGCAAAAACTTCGAGCTGCGCCCGCGTATTCTGACGCTGGCCCACGCCTATCTCGGCTCGACGCCGTTGGCCAAGGCTACCCAGCCGGTGCTGAAACACATCAGCCAATTGCTGAATGAATCCTGCTCCATCGCCACGCTGGACGGCGACAACATTTTGTATATCGCCCGCGCCTCCGCCGAGCGCATCATGACTATCGATCTGAACATAGGCAGCCGGCTGCCTGCATTCGCCACCTCGATGGGGCGCGTGCTGCTGAGCCATCTGCCGGCGGATAAACGGGATGATTACCTGCAACGCATCACCCTGATGCGCTATACGCAATACACCATCGGCTCCATCGACAAATTGCGCGAGGAGCTGGATAAAGTCCGCGCGCAGGGGTATGCGATTAACGATCAGGAGCTGGAGATTGGGCTGCGTTCCATCGCCGTGCCGATCATGTCGGCCAACGGCAGCGTCACCGCCGCGTTAAACGTCGGCGTACAAGCCGGCCACGTTCCGGTAAGTGAATTGACCGAGCGCATCCTGCCGATCCTGCTGGAAGGCGCGCAAGAGCTTTCGCTGCTGACGCACTAACCGGCCTCGTGCGCGTTGGCCAGGTATTTCGCCATTTCCGCCTCTGGCACCATGCCGCCGCCGGTAGCCCATACCAGGTGAGTGGCTTGGTTCATCTGCGGTTCATCCAGCCCGCGCTCGGCCAGCCATTCAGGGCTAGCCGCCACCCGCCACGGCCCTGCCATGCCTGCCAGCGCCGAAGGTTCCAGCTGAATGTGCTCCTGACTGTCCAACAGTCCCAGCAACGCGAACATCTCGCGATCGCTTAACGTGTAAAAACCGCTGAGCAGGCGCTCCATGGCGCGGCCGACAAAACCGGAGGCACGCCCAACCGCCAGCCCGTCCGCAGCGGTTTGGTTATCGATGCCCAGATCCTGCACGGCGATCCGGTCATGCAGCCCGGTATAGACCCCAAGCAGCATGCACGGCGAGTGCGTCGGCTCGGCAAAGATGCAGTGAACGTGATCGCCAAAGGCCAGTTTCAGCCCAAAGGCCACCCCGCCCGGCCCGCCGCCGACACCGCAGGGCAGATAGACAAACAGCGGATGCTGCGCGTCAACCTCAATGCCACGTTCGGCGAACTGCCGCTTCAGGCGCCCACCGGCTACCGCATAGCCCAAAAACAGCGTTTGCGAGTTTTCGTCATCGATAAAAAAGCAGCTCGGATCGTTCGCCGCTTGCAGCCGGCCCTGCTCGACGGCAACGCCATAATCTTGCTCGTACTCAACCACGTTGACGCCATTGTCGCGCAGCTTCTGCTTTTTCCATTCGCGCGCGTCCGCCGACATGTGCACGCTAACGCTGAAACCCAGCCTGGCACTGATGATGCCGATCGACATCCCCAGATTGCCGGTTGAGCCCACGGCAATGCGGTAACGGCTGAAAAACTGGCGGAACTCTTCCGAGAACAGCTTGCTGTAGTCGTCCGTAAGCTGCAACAACCCCGCCTCCAGCGCCAGCTTTTCCGCATGTGCCAGCACCTCATAGATGCCCCCGCGCGCCTTGATTGAACCGGAAATCGGCAGGTGGCTGTCTTTTTTCAGCAGCAGATGGCCGCCGAGCGTCACGCCGTAGCGCTGGTCGAGCGCAGTTTGCATCGCCGGAATGGCCACAACCTCAGATTCGATCACCCCTTTGGCAGCGCGGGTTTCCGGAAAAGCGGCGCTCAGATAAGGGGCGAAGCGCGCCAGCCGCTGCTCCGCATCGGCGACGTCGTCTGCGCCCAATCCTACATAGGGCAATCCGGCCTGCAAGCTGGTTGCTCGCGGGTTGAACCAGGTTATCGGTTTGAGGTCGATCAGGTCCTGCACCAAAGGGAATTGCGTAACCCACTGCTGAATCTGTGATTTATCCATTATTATTCTCTACACTACGTAACGATTCCCTCTAGGGTGCAGCGATTCACCGGCGCTGACAAATGATAAAAACTCAGCCTTGCGTGAGCGGCATTAATGCAAAAGCTGATTTTTTGTTGTGGGGTGAGCCTGACGATTACCCCAGCGCGGATCCAAACAACAGGCCGACGCCAGAAGAGACCGCCATCGCCAGCGCGCTCCAGAACAGGATCCGCACTATTCCCGGGCGGATCGGTGCGCCGCCAGCCTTGGCGGCAACACCCCCGAGAATGCCCAAAGATACCAGAGCAGAGACCACGATGGCCGGAATGGTCCATGTGACCGGCGCCAGCACCGCAACCAGTAACGGCAACAGCGCCCCGACGGAAAAACTCAACGCCGAGGCCAGCGCCGCCTGCAATGGCCGCGCCGTGGTGATGGCCGAAATCCCCAATTCATCGCGGGCATGGGCTCCCAGCGCATCATGCGTCATCAGTTTTTCAGCCACCTGTTTGGCCAGCGCCAAATCCAACCCGCGATGCACATAGATCGAGGTCAGCTCACGGTGCTCGCCCGGATAATCGCTGAGCAACTCCGACTGCTCCTCCGCCAGCGCGGCCTTTTCCGTATCGGCCTGCGATGACACCGAGACGTATTCGCCGGTAGCCATCGACATCGCGCCGGCAACCAACCCGGCAATGCCTGCGAGCAAGATACCGCCGTGCGCCGCATTGGCCGCCGCCACGCCGAGCAACAGGCTGGCCGTCGAGACAATCCCGTCGTTTGCGCCCAGCACCGCCGCCCGGAGCCAACCTATATTCTCAATGCTGTGCCGCTCTTTGTGCATCAGGTCCGTCCTTGTTGTAGGGGATAAAGTTAACCGCGAGCCGCCGCTTCCAGCCCGGCGATATCCAGTTTGACCATCTGCAGCATAGCTTCAGTCACCCGTTTCACCTTCGCGCTGTCGGGATCGCTCATCAACTCACCCAGCCGCTGAGGGACAATTTGCCAGCTCAGCCCCCAGCGATCGCGCAACCAGCCGCACTGCTCTGTGGTTCCGCCTTCGCTCAACGCCTCCCACAACCGATCCACTTCCGCCTGATCCGCGCATTCGACCATAATCGAAAAACTGTGATTGAAAGCATCGAGCGGGCCGGCTTCAATCGCCGCATAGCGCTGATCGCCGAGGGTAAAGGCCGCCAGTTTTACGCTGCCTGCGGGGCCGCTTGGGGTATCGGCGGGCAAGGTGGAGTTCCAGGTCAGGGAAGAACCGGGGATCAGCGCTATGTAACAACGCAGCGCCGCTTCCATGTCTTTTTCAAACCACAGGTGTTGTGTGATCTTCATCGCACCCTCCCCGCTACTCGTCAAGGATCGGTTCGAAACCGCCGAAAATCATGCGTTTGCCGTCAAACGGCATCTGCTCGCCCAGCGCCTTCATGCGCGGGTCGTTCATCATTTTCTCGTTGGCGGCGTCGCGCACCGCTTTTGAGGGATATTCGATCCAGCTGAAAACCACCACTTCATCGGCCCCGGCTTTCACCGCACCGCGAAAATCGGTGAGTTTACCTTCGGGCACGTCGTTGCCCCAACATTCGACAATCCGCGTCGCGCCGAACTCTTTAAATAAGGGTGCGGCCGTGGCGGCCAGCTTAAGGTACGCCTCCTTATTGGCGGCAGGCACCGCCACAACAAAGCCATCAACATAGTTCATGAGATGATTCCTCTTGTCCGTTCGGACATCAGGTAGGGCGCAGGCGATATTGCCCACGCTCCCTTCCATTTTAGACCCGCTGGACGGGGTCAACCATGAACGACAAGTGGCGGGTTTCAGCGGTCGCTGTAAATCAGTGGGGATATTTCTGGCGTGGCGACGCGATTGCGGCCGCTGTTTTTGGCTTTGTAGACTGCCATGTCGGCGATTTTCAACAGATTATCGAGATTTTGCTCTGTACCGCCGATGCAGGTCACCATACCGATGCTGACGGTGATTTGCAGATGATTGCCGGCGGGCATGGCGATCGATTCGATTTCCACCCGCCGACGCAGGCGTTCGGCCAGATACATCGCATCTTGCTGACGTTCGATAAGCGCAACGATCGCGAACTCCTCCCCACCCATGCGACCAAACAGATCGGAATCGCGCAGGTCGCCGGTGATGGCGCGGGTAAAGGACATCAGCGCGGCGTCACCGCCTGCGTGCCCAAAGCGATCGTTGATGGATTTGAAGTAGTCGATGTCCAGCATCATGATGCAGACCTGCTCGCCTTTTTGATTGAGCAGCCGCGTGCCGCGCTGCATAAAGGCATTACGCGTCAGCACATGGGTCAGCGCGTCATGGTTCGCCACGTGTTCCAGTTGCCGCAGCAGTGCATTGCGGGCGAAATTCATGCTGGCGATCGCAATCGGCCCCAGCGCCAGCAGCGCCACCCCCAGCCGCATCGACACGGTGTTCTGCAACGCCTTCATATCGACGTTAATGGCGATCAGACCCAAATCAATGGCCAGATGGCACCATAAAACGTAGATCAGTACCACCACCAGGGTGGTGAAGAGTGAAAACGACATCGCCAGCCACAGCAGGATTGGCATCGGGAAAATCACCGCGCCGGGGCCACCAATCAGGATACTGCCGACGCAGGCCAGCAATAACAGCACCAGAACCGCCAGTTTTCTGCCGGTGTTATACCACTCACGCCGTTGCGTCATACCCTGAACGATACCGCGCAGATAGCCCCGCCAATCGGCAGGAAAGGCCAGGATAAACGGCATCAGGGTAATGTAATTGGTAAACTCCGAAGACATCCACAGCGCCAGCGCGGGGAAATACTCGCGATCAAACAGCAACACCGAGGCCCCGGCTCCGATCACCCCGGTGGTGCCGGCGCTGGCCAGACAAATCGCAAACAGATAAACGCTGGCTGACGTGCGCTCCAGCGTTCTGACCTGCGGCGGCACACGCTTAAACAACTGATACCCCACCACGACACCGGCAATGTTGGCGCCGTTCAGCAACAGGGTTTTGTCGAGCGTGCTGCCGGTGATCAGATCTGCCGTCAAATATCCCAACATCGCCATCACCCAGCCTAAACGGCTGACAAGCCCCGGATAACGAACGAACACCGCCAGCAACACCGCATTGCTCGGCCAAAAGGCCGCCAGAAAGCCAATGGGCCGGCTCTCAATACCAAAGATACAAGCGGCGAACACCAGTATAAAGACGGTGAGCGCTGGCTGTAATGTTGTGGTGTCAGGTGACTGGGTGGTGTGCATCTTGCTTCCAGAGCATTCAAAGAATACGGATAAAATCCTGCCAATATGATGAGGGCGACAATCGATTCATCATACATGAGGGTACGCGTGAAAAATGAGCGGCCAGAGTGGCATTATTGCGACTTTCACAGGTCCGATCACCTGTTAATTGAAGGTTCGCCAATATATTTCAACTGTAGCGCCAAATGGGGCAATACACCCACCTTCCTGCATGCATACCGCAAACCAGGAACAAGGGAGAAAGCGTTGGCATGAATAACGTGCGGGTTACTGAAGGATAGCCACACAGCCTGAGCCTGTGGCCATGATGTTTAGACCTTTGGCGCCGTTATCAACGGCGCCTTGTTGTGGCAGGTTTCCCGTAATTTCAAAGCATTTTTCGGTACATCACAGCGATGGTCAGCGACCTCTAACGCCGATGCGCCAACGAGCGGACCAGACGATCGCCCAGGGTTTGCACGCCCTGCACCAGGATCACCAAAATAATCACCGTCGCGACCATCACCTGATTGTTGAAACGTTGATAACCATAACGGATCGCCAGATCGCCTAATCCGCCTCCGCCGATCACGCCGGCCATGGAAGAAAAACCAATCAGCATCACCACCGTCAGCGTCAGCCCGGCCAGCAGCGTCGGCAAGGCTTCCGGCAGCAGCACTTTAAAAATGACGTGGCGTGCATTGCCGCCCATCGACAAAATCGCCTCGATCCGCCCTTTTTCCACCTCATCCAATGCAGACTCGACGATGCGCGCAAAGAACGGAAAAGCGCCAATGGTGATCGGCACTACCGCCGCGGAACTGCCTAACGTGGTGCCGATAATCAGCCGGGTTAACGGGATCAAGGCTATCAACAGCACCACAAACGGCAGAGAGCGCCCCAGATTGACGATAGCGCCCAGCGCCCCGTTGATGCGCGGTGCGGGCAAGATGCCCTGTTTGCGGGTGATAAACAGCACCACGCCAAGCGGCAGACCGATCGATAAGGTAAACAGCGATGCCAGCGCCACCATATACAAGGTTTCGCCGGTGGCGTTCAGCACCAGCGCCAGAAGATCTTCCCAGGGCAATAGGTTTCTCATAGTAATTCGGCCCTCACACCCCGTTGATTGAGGAATGCCACCACCTCCGCCAGCGGCAAGCCGCCCTGCGGCGATCGCAAACCCACGCGGAAACGGCCGACGCTCTGGCCGGCAATCAGTTCAACGCCCCCACCCAGCAGCGTAACGTCCACCGCATGGCGCTGCGCCAGTTCGCTGAGCACCGGTGAGGCGCGCACGCTGTCGAAAAATGTCAGCTCCGCCACCTGGGTTTCCGGCGCCACCGGCGTCAGGCAGCCCGGCAACAGCGCCTGCCCCAGCGGCGATGCCGGGTTCGCCAGCAACTCGCCAATCGGCCCCCATTCAACCACCCGACCGGCAGCCAGCAGCGCCGCATGGTCACAAATGGCTTTCACCACGTCCAGTTCGTGAGTGATCAGTACAATGGTTAATCCCAACTGGCGGTTGATGTCTTTCAACAAGGCAAGAATAGAAGCGGTGGTTTCCGGATCCAACGCGCTGGTCGCCTCATCGGAAAGCAAATAGTCCGGCCGGGCAGCCAACGCCCTAGCGATACCGACGCGCTGTTTCTGCCCGCCAGAAAGCTGGGAAGGAAAAGCGCGTGCCTTGTCGTTCAGCCCGACCAGATCGAGCAGTTCACCGGCGCGGCGAATGCGTTCCGCACGCGGTACGCCGGCGATCTCCAGCGGCACGGTGATGTTATCCCGCACGTTGCGGGCATGCAGCAGATTGAACCCCTGAAATATCATACCGATACGTTGGCGCTGGCGCCGCAGTTCCGCTTCGCTCAGTTGGGTCAGATCGCGCCCGTCCATCAAAATGCGGCCCGTGCTGGGCCGCTCCAGTAAATTAAGGCAGCGGATCAGGGTGCTCTTGCCCGCGCCGCTGCGGCCGATAATACCGAACACCGAGCCGTCGTTAATGGTAAGCGACACCTGTTCCAGCGCCGGCGGTTCACCGGCGCCGTAGGTTTTACCGAGCCCTTCTACGACAATCATCAGCCGGCGTCCGCAGGTGCCACGGGGATCACCGAGCCCTGATATTTTTGCTGAATGAATTTGGCCACTTCCGGCGACTGCAAATCTTTGGCCAGCTGTTTGATGCGCGGATCGCTCTCCAGTTGCGGCGTAGTAACCAGAATATTGGCATACGGATTATTTTTCGGGCTTTCCAGCCCCAGCGCGTCCTTGGCTGGCGTAAGCCCCGCCTCCAGCGCATAGTTGCCGTTAATCACCGCCAAATCGACGTCATCCAATGCACGCGGGATCTGCGGCGATTCAATCTCCAGTATCTTGAGGTGTTTGGGGTTACCGGCGATGTCTTTTGGCGTTGCCTGATCCTTGGCCGGATCGTTAAAACCGGCTTTCAGGGTAATCAACTCTTGCGCCTGCAGCAGGTATAGCGCCCGGCTCAGGTTGGTGACGTTATTGGGCACCGCCACCTTGGCGTTGTCCGGCACCTCGCTCAGTTTTTTATACTTGCTCGAATAGATGCCCAACGGTTCGATATGCACCGTCGCCGCCACGGCAAATTTTGTGCCCAGCGCCTGCTCTTGCGAATGCAGATAAGGCAGGTGCTGGAAGTAGTTGGCATCCACGTCGCCGTGCGCCAGCAGCTCATTGGAATTCACGCCGTTACTGATCTCAATCACCTTCAGTTTCAGCTGCGGGTCAATTTTCTGCACGTAGGCCAGGATCTCCGCATGGGGCACCGGATCGGCCGCCACCCGCAGCGGTTCCGCCGCCAACAGAGAGGCCGGTAGCGCGAGCGCCGTCAGCAGAGCCAAACGGGAAATCGTCGTTTTAAACATGGTCACCCCCAAGGAAAGATCAAACCTCTGCGCCGGTTAAGAACCGTACGTTCTTATTTATGGTAATTTGATGCCATAAAGTAATAAAAAACTAGCACCAAGCCTTCGCGCACCACCAATACCATTCCGTTATAAGGTATTAATAATCATAATCTTATTAATGAATTAGCTTTCCCGGAAATGGCATATGGGATCCGTTCCTTCATTGCTACGCTGGCAGCCTCGTTCCCCGCAGGCTGGCGCTCTCATGGATTATTATCTCGGCATCGACATAGGTACTTCGAAGATCAAATCGGTTTTATTCGACGAGCAGTTTAATCAATGCCAGGTTGCCAGCGCCGACAACCTGACCGAAGTGCCGTTCCCCGGTTATGCCGAGCAAGATATGGAACAGCTGTGGCGCAATGTGGTCACGACATTGCGAACGCTGGCCGATTCGCCGTTGTTGCAACAAGGGCGCATCCGCGCCATTGGCCTCTCGGGCCAGGGCGAAGGCGCCTGGCTGGTCGATGCTGCAGGGCGACCGGTTCGCAAGGCCATTTTATGGAGCGATACCCGGAGCGCGCCTTTAGTGGCGCGTCTAAAGCAACAGCCGGAACGGGAAGAAAGGTTGTTTCGGGCGACCGGCACCCGCCTGCTGCCGTGCAACAGTTCGCTGATCCTGAAATGGTTGGCGGAAAATCAGCCCGCCGCGCTAAATAGCACGCGCTATTTCTTCTTCGCCAAAGACTGGATCCGCTATCGTCTGACCGGTGCGGCAAATATTGAGTTGACGGATACCGGCACCTCACTGCTCGATCTTCACAGCGAAACGCTCTCCGACGAGGTCTTGACGGCGCTGGGCCTGCAGGCCCTTCGGCCGCTTTTCCCGCCGCTGTTGCGCCCCGGCCAACGCGCAGGAGAGATTACGGTGCAGGCGGCGGCTGTCACCGGGCTGGCGGCGGGCATTCCGGTATGCGCCGGTGCGCTGGATGTGTCGGCGGCAGCGTTGGGCATTGGCGCCGTGCATCATGACGACGTTTACACCCTTTTGGGCACCACCTGCTGCACCGGCATTGTCTGCAACAGCCTGGCGCAGGTCAGCCCGAAAACGCGCTTTATCGCCCATGCGCAACAAGGACGTTATATCAACCTGTTCGCCATGCAAGCGGGCACGCCGAACCTGGACTGGGCGGTACGTGAGCTGGCCGGCGATGGCGATCTCGAGCGTATTGGCGAGCAGATCGCCACCATTCCCGCCGGCAGCGGCGGCGTGATCTATCAGCCCTATCTGAACGGTGAACGCGCCCCCTTCTACAGCCAGGCGGCCCGCGCAGGTTTTTTCGGCATCGGTCAGCATACCGGCAATCTGCACCTGCTGCGGGCGGTGTTTGAAGGGCTGGCATTTGCCATTAAAGACTCGCTGCACGATTACCCGCCGCAGGGCGATCTTTACCTTGCCGGCGGCGGAGCCGCTTCGGACGTATGGTTGCAGATCATCGCCGACTGCACCGGCCGGCGGGTGATCACCAGCCGGGTGAAAGAGCTGAGTGCCCGAGGCGTGGCTATTTTGGCGGCGCAAAGCATTGGCGTGACGGTGTCACATGAAACGCTTGTTCAAGCCGAAAGCCGCCGGCTATTTATCCCCGATCCGGCCAACCAACAGATCTATCAGGCACTCTATCCACTGTTCCGCCAGTTACGCCATCAGCTTGAACCGCTGTGGCAAAGCCGGGAGCAAATACTCAATGCCCTTAACGCAGGAACCCCCGCACCATGAAAACCCTCTTTACCGCTGAATATGCCGGCTCGCTTGATGATTTCCGCCAATTGGGCGAGTTGGTCATCCGCGGTTGGGCGGCCGGCGAAAGCAAACTGAACGAAGACGCGCTGATTGATCTGGCCCATGACGCCAGCTTTATCATCACCAGCTACGACGATATTACCGCCCGGGTGATCGACGCCTGCCCGCAGTTGCAACTGATTGCCTGTACCCGCGCCAATCCGGTCAATATTGACCTGCAGGCCGCCGCACGGCGCAATATTCCGGTGATCTACACCCCAAGCCGCAATTCGGACGCTGCGGCGGAGCTGACGCTGGCGCTAATGCTGAACCTGGCCCGCCATATTCCCCAGGCCCACGCAGCGCTCAAACGCGGTGAGTTCACCCGCGAGCAGCCGCAAGCGGCGGCGGCCAAAGAGGGTCTGCGCAGCGATGTGGTGTGGGACGTGGATAAATCCAGCCCTTATGAAGTGTTTAAAGGCAGCGAACTGCGCAACAAAACGCTGGGCATCGTCGGTTACGGCAGCATTGGCCAACGCGTCGGCCGTATTGCCCGGGCTTTCGGCATGCGGCTGTTGGTGGCGGACCCTTACGTTTCCGGCGTGGAAATTAACGAGCCGGGCATCGAGAAAACCACGCTGGAACGGCTGTTCAGCGACGCCGATTTTATCAGCCTGCACCTGAAGGCGACGCCGCAAACCGACGGGCTGATTGGCCGCGAATTGTTTAACCGCATGAAACCCCACGCGCTGTTTATCAATACCTCGCGCGCGGCGGTGGTGATTGAAGAAGATCTGATTGCCGCCCTGCGGGCAAAACGGTTGGCCGGCGCGGCGCTGGACGTGTACGCCAGCGAACCTATTGACCGTCGGCATCCGTTTATCACCGAGTTCGACAACGTGGTGATTACGCCGCACATCGCCGGTGCCACGCGGGAGACGCTGGTCAAACATACCGAGATGATCGCCCAGGACATACAACGCTATCTCAAAGGCGAGCCGCTGCTGTACGCCTGGCGCTAAGCGCTGCGCGGCGTTTGCTGCATAAACCGCCGGGTGTGTTCCCAGTCGATCACCCCGGCGTCCGATCCCAACCCGCCTGCAACCAACCCCGCCACCGCCGTCGCCAGCAAGCAGGCTTCCGGCACCGCCAGCCCACGGCTTAGCCCGGCGATAAACCCACCGCAGTAGCTGTCGCCGCAGCCGGTGGTGTCCACGACCTCAACCTGATAGGCCGGAATGCGCACGCAGGCATCGCGGGTGACGATAAAGGATCCCTGCTCACCGGCTTTGAAAATACAGCTCCCCACCCCCTGGTCGAGGAAGAACGCGCCAATCTCCTGCGGCGTTTGCCGACCGGACAGGTAAGCAGCCTCCTCCAGCGACGGCATAAAGTAATCGACGCTGGCCAACAGCGGCAGCAACAACGCCAGGGTATGCGGGCCAGGCGCAATCAGGTCGACACTGGTGGTAACGCCGAGCCGTTTGGCATGGCGCAGCAATTTGGCGCTTTGACCGTCGTCCATCGCCGCCAGCAGCCCGGTGCCGCCATGATGCAAAAAACGGGTATCGCACAGCGCATCAAAATCCGATTCGTCAACGAACAGGAAATCCGAGGCCCCACGGTAATGCAGCGCCGGGCGCTCGCCGTTGGGCCTGATCGGCAAAATGGTGGCGGACGTTTCCGCCAGCGTCGTGCGCTGGATCAGCGAGCAATCGATGCCCAGCCGACGGTAGGCACTGAGGATAAACTCCGCCTTTTCATCCTCACCAAGACAGGCCGAGGTGGCAGTGCATATCCCCAGCTTGGCGGCATTCATCACCGCACCGCTGGCGGTGCCCGCCGGGTTCAGCCGGATCTGCTCAATAAACTGCACGCCGCCGCCTGCCGGGATAGCGCTGACCGGCCGCCCCGCGATATCGAGCAAGGTTAGACCGACAAAGACCGCATCATATTGACTCACCGCCAGCCTCCGCCTGTTGCGTCTGTTTTAACCGGCTCTGGATAAAGGACAGCGCCAGCGCCACCACCAGGATCACGCCGGTCAGCGCATCTTTCACCATAAAATTCAGCCCCATCAGGTTCAGGCCGTTCGCCACCATGCCCAGGAACAGCACGCCAACCAGCGTGCCCAACACGTTGGGGCGCCCCTGCGGATGAAACGCGGTGCCGATAAACACCGCCGCGATGGCGTCCAGTAAATAGGCCTGCCCGGCCAGCGGGGTAAACTGGCGCAGGTTGGCCGAAAGGATCACGCCTCCCAGCGCGCAGGTCATGCCTGAGGCGATCAACAGCCAGCACAGGTAACGACCATTGCGGATCCCCACCGCGCGGGCTGCCTGCGGGTTCAGTCCGATGGCATGAATCCGCTTGCCGAAGATGGTGCGCTCGAAAAACAGAAAATAGCCCAGCAGCAGTACGGCCGCGATAACTATCGGTAACGGCACGCCGCCGAGGTTGCCCACCGCCAGATCGTGATACTGCTGCGCCATGCGGCGGTAGGCGATCGAACCCCCACCGTCGGTATAAATACGTTCGATGCTGCTGCCGATGAAAAAGGTGCCGAGCGTCGCCAAAAAGGGCTTAACCCGGAAGTAAACGATCAGCAACGCATTGAGTGCACCGATCAGTGCGCCGCCGGCCAGCGCGGCGACTATCGCCATTTGCCAACTGAGCTGGTATTGCTTCAGGGCGATCAGCGCAAAAGCCGCGCCAAAATCCAGCGCGACGCCCACCGACAGGTCAACGCCACCGGCGGTCACTACCAGCGTCATGGCCAGCGCGACAATCAACAATATTGCGTTACCCTGTAACAAATTACTGAGATTACCCAGGCTGTAAAACACGCTATTGCCCCAAGAGAAGAACAGGAAAAAGACGATAACAATCAGCATAAAGCCGTAGCGAATCAGCAGTTTGTTCAACGCCGTCATGGGTTTCCCCCCCGGTTTTGCCTTGTAGCGGCGGCCAACACCAGCAGGATCAGCCCGCCTTTGATCGCCCCGACCCAAAAGATGTCTACCCGCAACAGCGCCAGCCCGTTCGACAACGCATTGACCAGCAAGGCCCCCAGCAGCGCCCCCCAGACGGTCACGACTCGCCGGCGCGAGAAGGCCGCGCCGATAAAGGTCGCCAGTACCATTTCCAGCAGCAGCGGTTCTTCACTGCCGGGTGAGCTGCCTGAGCCACGAGCTACCAGGGCAAAGGCCGCCAACCCGGCCGCGGCCGCCGCCAGCAGGTAAGAGCCAATCACCAGCTGTTTGACGCGCAAACCGGAGATCTCCGCCGCTTCGCGATTGCCGCCCGCCGCCTGCAACTGCATGCCCCAACGGGTGTGGTGCAATGCCCAGCCAAACAACGCCAGCGCGGCGAGCATTAACCAAACCATCAGCGGCAACCCCAGCCAGGTGTCGTCACGCAGCGCGACAATGGCCGCGTCACTGACGCTGATGCGCCGCTGTTGGGTGATCAGGTTGGCGATACCCACCACCGCCACCGAACTGGCCAGCGTTGCCAGCAACGGCGGCAACCCGACGGCCACCACCAGCAAAGCGTTGACGCCCCCCGCCAACAGCGCTGCGCCAAACGCCAGCACCGCCAGCCACAGATAACCGTCACCGTCGTGAGTCAGGCCGTTACTGATGATAGCCGCCCCCAACACGGCGATCGCCGGCAGGGAAATATCGATGCCGCCGGAAACCACGTCATCACCGCCGCCGCTGATCACGCAGGTCAGGCCAAAACACAGTATCGCCAGCGGCACGCTTTGTTTGAGGATAGTGCTCAGATTCTGCCAACTGGTGAAGTACGGTGCCTGCAAACAGAAAAACAGCAACAGCGCGGCAAACAACAACAGCGGAATTTTATTGGCGATCTGCTCTCCGGGCGGTAAAAAGCGACGCCGGGAGGAGCGTGCCGCCACATTGCCCTCGGTCAATTGGCTCATAGAACCGGCTCCTGTACTAAAGGGGACGCCGTTGAACCGCCGCTGGTCAACGCCAGTAGCGCGTCCTGCGTCAGCCCGGCGGTACGGACATTCGCGACAATCTCGCCGCGCAACATCACCAGAATGCGATCGCACAGCCCAATCAGTTCGCTGCCGTCGCTGGACGACACCAGCACGCAGCGCCCTTCAACCGCCTGGGCGGCAATCAGTTGGTAAATCTCCGCCTTGGCGCCGATGTCTACGCCCAGGGTAGGTTCGTCGAGGATCAACAGTTGTGGGTTAGTCGCCAGCCAGCGCGCCAGAATCGCCTTTTGCTGATTGCCGCCGCTTAACAAACGCACCGGCAATTGCAGATTACGCGGGCGGATATCCAACTGTTCCGCCAGCGTTTTGGCGTGCAGCCGGGCCTTTTTGCGCAGTTCCCACCCCGCACGCGCCAATGTGCCAAGCGACGCCAGGTTGATGTTGTCCGCCACCGGCATGGGCAACACCAGACCGGTATGCCGCCGATCGCGAGGCACCAGCGCCATCCCTGCGGCAGTGGCTTGTGCCGGGGAAGCGATGCGCACCGGCTTGCCGGCTATGCGCAGTTGCCCCTGCTTCAGCAGGCGCAATCCATACAGAGCGTCGATCAAGGCTTCGCGGCCAGAACCCAGCAACCCGGCGATGCCGACGATCTCCCCCGGCGCCAGTTGCAAGCTGACATCGCGCAGCTGTGCACCGTCCGACAGACTTTCTGCGCTAAGCCAGGGCTCCGCCGCCGCCCGTCGTGCCGGGCGCGGGGCAAACAGGTGGGTGATTTCGCGGCCGACCATCATCGGGATCATGCGTGCAATATCGCCATCGCCCAGTTGTTGCAAGGTGCCCACGTCGCGGCCATTGCGAAACACCGTGACGCGGTCACAAATCTGGGCGATTTCCGCGAGATAATGAGAGACGTAAATAATGGCGATGCCGCGCTGTTTCAACCGGGCAATCGCGTTAAACAACAATTGCGACTCTCTGGCTTCCAGCGGCGCAGTAGGCTCGTCAAACACCACCAGTTGCGCCTGCCCGTCGATTAACGCCCGGGCTATCTGCACCAGCTTGCACTCGGCAATGCTGAGATCGCGGACCAGTCGGTTACCGTCCAGGCGGGTGTCCAGCACCTCTGACAAAAACCGTTCTGCGTCATGACGCATGCCGCGCTTGTCCAATCCCAGCCAACGGTTACGCCGCTCCTGGCCGACATACACGGACTCCGCCACGGTGAAGTGCGGGATCAAATGCAGTTCCTGATGGATAAATCGCACGCCGGCCGCCCGTATCGCCGCCGGGGTGACGGAAGCCAGCCGCCGGCCGCCAATGCGAATCTCCCCGCCGTCTTGCGTATAAACCCCGGCGAGGATCTTGATCAACGTGGATTTACCGGCGCCATTTTCGCCAATCAAGCCGTGGACTTCGCCCGGCAGCACTCGCAGTGAGGCACCGCTGAGCGCCTGGGTACCGGGAAAACGTTTCTCGATGCCAATCATTTCCAGGCCGCCCACGGCGGGAGCGGCCTGCGTTTCCTGCTGGCCCATGGCGTTATTTCAGCTCGCCGTAGCCGAGCTGTTTGTACACCGCTTTTGCCTCTTCCGGCCCTTTCACCGGCAATACCGGCACAAAGGTTTGCGGTTGCAACTTCTCGCCGGCGAAATAACGCGCCACGTTATCCGCTGAAGTGGTGCCGATTAACCGCGGCTGTTGCGCCACGTTGGCAACCAGCGGGCTGCCCTTTTCCGCCATGATTTCCAGGGTTTCCGGCCCGGCGTCGATCGCCGTGACCTTAACGTCGCCGGCGCGGCCGCTCTCTTCCAGCGCCTGCACGATACCGATCGCCGGCTGGTCCCAGCAGGCGACGTGAATTGCGTCCAGCGTGCCTTTCGGATGCTGGCTTAACAGTTCGAGGGTTTTCTTGCGCGCATCTTCCGGCGAATTGGCGTATTGCTCGGCCAGCTCCGGTTGAATGATTTTGATGTCCGGGTAATCTTTCAACACGTACTTCCACAGATCGTAGCGAATGCCGCAGATGCGCAGTGAGTTGGAGAAGGCGTTGAACACCGCCACATTGCCTTTGCCGCCCAGCGCCTCGGCGGTATAGCGGCCAATGGTGCTGCCGATGCTGTAGTTGTCCGAGGTGGTGTTGTTGATGGAATACGGCGATACGTGGTCGACGGTGAATACCGGGATCCCGGCGGCGCGCAACGCTTTGAATTTAGGCTCGACGGCGCTGTCGCCCAAAATGCTGATCACCGCATCCACCTTGCGCGCCAGCAGGATATCGTGATTGTCGGCATGTACCTGGTTATCGCGGCCGCCATCGACCGCCACCACTTTGCCACCCAGATGCTCCACTTCGTCACTGGCGCCTTTGAACGCTTCGCGATCCCAAAAATGCTGCGTGCCGACCACCGCCACGCCAATGGTTTTCCCCTGCAATGAAAGCGCCGCCTGGGCGCCATGAGCAGCGAAAACTGACAGTGCCAGCGCTGTGATTTTAATAAGTTTTTTTGTCATTTCTGTTATTACCCTGTTATTCATCCCCTGATGGAACGAACAAAAGCTAGCAACAGGCTATGGCAAAGCGAAATAACAATACCGGTTATGGTTAGTTAAAAAGCGGGATTGTTCCGTGGGATGAAAATGCGGCCGGTGCGGCTCTCCGTTTACACCCAGGCCCCGGCCGCAAAGCGGGTTGAATAAGCCCCTATGCCTGATAAATCCGCGTCTCATAAGGGCGCAGCCGCTGCGGCTCTCCGTTCTGCGGGTAATTACCCAACCGCAGTTGCCAACTGTCCAGCGCCAGAGATTGGGGATCAACCTGCTGCGGTTCGCCGCTCAGGTTGCACAGCACCAGCAGTTGCCGGTCATCCAGGGTGCGGGTATAGGCGTAAATATGCCGATGTTCGTCCAGCAGCAATCGGTAACGGCCATACAGCAGCGCCGGGGTCTGTTTACGTAACCGGATCAGCGCACGGTAGAAATTCAGCACCGAATCCGGCTCCCCACTCTGGCGCGCCACGTTGATATCGCGGTAGTTGGCGTTAAGCGCAAACCACGGCGTTGCGGCGCTAAAGCCGCCGTTAGGTCCGTCGTTCCACGGCATTGGCGTGCGTGAGTTATCACGCGAACTGCGGCGCAGCGTCGCCAGGATCCGATCCTCATCCATTCCCTGTCGGCGCAGATCGGCGGCGCGATTTTTGGTGGCGACATCGTTAAAGTCATCCAGGCCGGCAAAATGGGTATTGGTCATGCCCAATTCCTGCCCCTGATAAATAAACGGCGTTCCCTGCATCAGAAAATACATCGCGGCAATGGCGGTGGCGCTTTCGCGTTGGTAGCGCCCGTCGTCCCCCCATTTCGACACCACGCGCGGAATATCGTGGTTCTCGACGTACAGCGCGTTCCAGCCCTTGCCCTCCAATAGCGTCTGCCAGCGGGTGAAAATGCTTTTGAGGCCGATCAGATCCAGCCCGGTATCCGGCGCCTGCTGATTGGCGGTTTCCCACAGTTTGACGTGCTCGAACTGGAAAATCATGTTCAAGCGGCCATGCCGCTCTCCCACCCAGTCCTCTCCCTGTTCCGCCGAAGCGCCGTTCATTTCCCCCACCGTCATGATGTCGTAGCGGCTAAACACCTGTTCACACATCTCATCAACGTAATCCAGCAGCCCATCGTAGTTGAGATGCCGTTCGAACGACGGTACGTAACGCACCCCTTGCGGGTTCGGCATGTCGGTCAGCCCCGGCTGTTTTTTCATATGGCAAATGGCGTCGATACGGAAACCATCGATGCCCTTGTCCAGCCACCAACGCATCATGTCATACAGCGCTGCGCGCACCTGCGGGTTCTCCCAGTTCAGATCCGGCTGACGCTCGGAGAACAGATGCAGGAAGTATTGTTCGCTGCCGGGATGGTACTTCCAGGCCGAACCATTGAAAATGCTCTCCCAGTTATTGGGCTCCGCGCCGTTTTTGCCATCGCGCCAGATATACCAGTCGCGCCTGGCGCTGGATTTTGATGAGCAGGATTCAATAAACCACGGATGTTCGTCCGACGTGTGGTTCACCACCAGATCGAGTATCAGCCGCATGCCGCGCGCATGCGCCTCCGCCAGCAGGCGATCAAAGTCCGCCATGGTGCCAAACTCGGTCATGATCGCCTGATAATCGCTGATATCGTAGCCATTGTCGTCGTTCGGCGAACGGTACATCGGGCAGATCCACAGGGCGTCTACGCCCAACCATTGCAAATAGTCCAGCCGCGCGGTAATGCCGTTCAGATCGCCAATGCCGTCACCGTTGGAATCCATAAAGCTGCGCGGGTAGATTTGATAAACCACCGCCTCTTTCCACCACCGCGCCGTTTGCGCACCGCTCATGTCATGCTTCCTTATGTCAATGCGCCTGTTCCGACGCCAAAATGCGAGGGAACGCGCGGCCCTGGCGGTCAAACAGGTAACAACACTCTACCGGCAGGCGCACGCCGACGGTTTCTCCGGCCTGAATGGTCGAGCGTTCGGGATTGCGCAGCACCCAGGGTTCCGCCGCGTTGCCGTTATCCAGATAGAGGTAGGTTTCGTTGCCCATATGCTCGACGAACATCACCTCGCCATGAAACTCGCACTGCGCCTGTTCACCGCCGCGAATATGCTCTGGACGAATGCCGACGTTGACGCTCTGGCCTTCCGCCGCCACCGGTGTGGCGATGGGCAACACCAGCGCTTTGCCGTTGTCCAGTTCCACCACGCTCTGCCGCTCACCGGCACGCCGCAGGATGGCCGGGATCAGGTTCATCTTCGGCGAGCCGATAAACTGGGCGACAAATTCGTTGGCTGGCTGATCGTAAAGCTCCAGCGGCGTTCCCACCTGCTCGACATGCCCTTTGTTGAGCACCACGATGCGGTCGGCCAGCGTCATGGCTTCGACCTGATCGTGAGTCACGTAAATAATGGTCGAACCCAACCGTTTATGCAGTGAGGCCACCTCCATGCGCATTTGTACGCGCAACGATGCATCGAGGTTGGACAAGGGTTCATCGAACAAAAACAGCTTCGGCTCGCGCACGATGGCTCGGCCAATCGCCACCCGCTGGCGTTGCCCGCCGGACAAATCCTTCGGACGCCGCTCCAGCAAGGGTTCAAGCTGCAAAATGCGGGCGCTTTCGCGCACCCGGCGGTCGATCTCCTCCGCCGAATGGCCGGCAAGTTCCAGCGCAAACGCCATGTTCTTGTATACGCTCATGTGCGGATAGAGCGCGTAGGACTGGAACACCATACCGATACCACGCTCGGCCGGCGTATCGTCATTGACATAGTTGCCATCGATATACATGCCGCCGCTGCTGATCTCTTCCAGCCCGGCGATCATGCGCAGCAACGTTGATTTGCCGCAGCCGGAGGGCCCGACGATCACCACGAACTCCCCGCTGTTGATCTGCAGATCCAGCGACTTGATAACCTCTGCGTTAGCGCCATAGCGTTTTTGCAGTTTTTCCAGCGTTAATTGCGCCATATTCCTCCCGAACCCCAGGTAGTTGCATTCAACGGGGCGCAAGCACGCGCCCCGCCATCCGGCTTATTTCAGGTAATCGAGCCACGGCCCCTGGCGTGAGATCATCACGTCCACCAGTTCCGGTATCGCGCGGCATTTATCGTTGACCGAGTCCACCAGCAGCGCCTGGATAACCAGGTCGCGCGAGCCTTCAATCACTGCGTCGGCGGTCAGATCGTGAATCGCAATCTGGTTGCTCAACAGGCCACCGATGCCCGCAGGCATGTCGACCTTGATGCCGTGCACACCCTTGCGGTCGATAATCGCCGGGACTTCGACGGCAATAAACGCCGGCAGTTGCTTGATAAACCCCTGGTTCGGAATGTTGACCGCAGACTCTTCATAACCGGAATCGGTGAGGATCCCTTCCATGATCGGCACCACGCGTTCTTTCAGCTTCAGTTCGATTTTTGGCTGCACATGCCCCAGATAGTTGCGGTAGAAGGTGTAGAAATCGAGGATACCGCGGTGATCGCTGACTTCGCTGGCCCAACGGATGTACTCGCCAAAGTGGCTGTCGCCGGTGATCGGCAAATGGTGAAACTTCTCCAGGATCTCTTTGAACAGCGTGCGGTCCGCCCACGGATAGGCGCTGTCTTTGCCGCCCAGTGCATCGCGTTCGGTGCTGCCTTCTGTCTCCACCAATTTGCCGTGATTGCGGGTGTAAGCCAGAATATCGCTGTAGCCCGGCAGACGGGAGAAATAGTCCGGTGCCTTGGCGCGTACGTCGGCGTAAGCGTCTTTGCCGCTGTCTTTATAGCTGGCCTCCAGCAACACGCTGAAGTGGTTCAGCCCGGCGGCGCGCAGAGTGAGATTGTCGAAGGAGGTGCCGAGCATTTCTGGTAGATAACGCTCAAGTGAGGCGATTTCATGGCACATGCCGACAAAGTTGAGCTGCGGGAAACGGCGATGCACGGTGGTGCAAATGCGGCTCATCGGGTTCGAGTAGTTGAATACCCAGGCGTTCGGGCAAATGTCCGCCACGTCGGCGCAGATGTCGAGGATCGGTGGAATGATGCGCAGCGAGTGGAACAGCCCGCCAGGGCCACCGTTTTCACCATACACCTGCTGAATGCCATACTGTTGCGGGATCTGCCAGTCGAGATCCCACAGGGCAAAGCGGTCGCCCACTTCAATGGAGATAATCACGAACTCCGCTCCGCTCAGCGCGGTTTTGCGATCGGTGGTGGCGCTGACGATAAACGGCAGATCTTCCGCAGCCAGGAAGTCACGGGCGGTTTTCTCGGTCACGGCCAGCGAGGTCGGGTTGATGTCATGCAGCACAATTTCACTGCCGTACAGCGTCTTGCTCTGGAAGATATCGCCCAGGGTGCCGTAGCCGAATTGCGCGCTGCCTGCGCCCACTAAAACGATTTTTGTAGCCATTGCATTTCTCCTGCTTCAGGGTTAATCGAAAATCAGCCTTTTACTGCGCCGTTGGTTAATCCGCTGACGATGCGGCGCTGGAAAATCAGAACCAGCACGATAATCGGCAGTGTGACGATGACCGAGGCCGCCATGATGGTGCCCCAGGGAAGTTCGAACTGAGAGGCGCCCTGCAGCATGCCGATCGCCACCGGCACGGTGCGCTTGCCGCTGGAGATGACAAACGTCAGGGCGAACATGAATTCATTCCAGGCGCCGATAAACGCCAGCAGCCCGGTGGTCACCAACGACGGCCCCATGATGGGCGCGAAGATGCGGGTAATGATGGTCCAGGTGTTGGCGCCGTCGACGATCGCCGCCTCTTCCAGTTCCACCGGGATCGCCTTCATAAAGGTGGTCAGCACCCAGACGGTAAACGGCAGCGAAAAGGTGGTGTAGGACAGCACCAACGCGCCCAGCGAATCGTACAGCCCCATAAAACGCACCAGTTCGAACATACCGGACAGCACCGCCACCTGGGGGAACATCGAGACGCACAAAATGGTGAACAGCAGATATTTGCGCCCGCGAAAGCTGATGCGCGCCAGAGCGAAGGCAGCAGTTATCGACACCAGCAAGCAGATGCCCACCGTCAGCGTTGCCACAACGATCGAGTTCAACAAGCTGCGGGCGATGCCGTTATCCATCAACGCCGTCAGGTAATTGCCCCAGTGCGGCGTACCCGGCAGATAAGCGACCTGGAACAGGCTCCCCCCCGAACGCAGCGAGGTGATCAGCGCGTAGTAAAAGGGAAACAAACAGATGACGCTGGCCAGCGCGGCACCGGCGAAAATCAGTGCCTTATGGCCGTACTTGTGCTGTTGGCGAGTCAGTTTCATGCACGTTTCTCCTTGTCATTCAGGCGGCCCAGCGTGAGGAAGCAGGCGGCGATACCGGCCACCATCATGAACACCAGCACCGAAGCGGCCGAGCCGGAACCCATTTCCTGATAGCTGACCATGCGGTCGCGGGCATAACCGGACACCGAGATGGTGGCTTCACTGTTGGAGGTCAACACATAGATCAGGTCGAATACCCGCAGCGCATCCATCACCCGGAAAATCAGCGCGACGATCATCGCCGGCATGATCAGCGGTAACGTGATGCGCCGGAACCGCTGCCAGGCGTTAGCCCCGTCCACCCGTGCGGCTTCGTACAGATCGCCCGGGATAAGCTGCAACGCGGCCAGCAGCATCAGCGCCATAAACGGCGTGGTTTTCCAGACGTCCGCAATCACCACTGCCCACATCGACAACCCCGGCTCCGCGACCCAGGCCAGCGGCGCGTCGATAATCCCCGACTTGAGCAGCAGATCGTTCACCACGCCGTACTGATCGTGGAACATCCAGCCCCACATCTTGGCGGAGACAATGGTAGGAATCGCCCAGGGCACCAAAATGGCAGTGCGCACCAGGCCCTGTCCGCGAAATTTCTGGTTCATCAGTAGCGCCAGCAACATGCCGAACACCAGTTCCAGCGATACCGACAGCAGGCTGAAACGCAACGTATTGCCCACCGCCTGCCACCACTGCGGATCCGCCAGTACGCCGTACGAGTGGCCGCCCCCGGTCAGATCCAGATAGTTGGCAAAGCCGACAAAGCGGTATTCATCCGGCGCATCCAGCATGGCGTCGGTAAAGCTGTAAAACAGGGTGCGCAGCAGCGGCCAGCCGGCAACCGCAGCCAGCAGCAACATTGCCGGCGCCACCAACAGCCAGGCGATGCGGCTGCGGCGCTGCCGGTGATTAAGCTTGCTGCGTCTGACCGGCTGCACTGCCGCCGAGGCGGGCGTGACCGTCAGGGTTAACCTGTGTGTATCGTGTTTCATGCATCAGACTCCGGGCCGTTAATGGGGGGAATTACACTGCCTTCAACGCCATCCTCTGGCTTTAATCCGCTCCAGCCGCTGCTGTAAATCCGCCACCGCCGTGACGCCGTCACTATCACCGCGCAACACATTGAAGGTGGCGTTGTAGATGGCTTTCGAGACCTGCGCATACTGTCTTTTGGTCTGCGTCGCCGGGCGCGGCATAGCCTGCGTGAAAATGCCCTTGAAATCCGACAGATACGGCGCCTGCGCCAACACCTTGGGATCGTCATACAGCGCGGTCCGCGACGGCGCCCAGCCCATCAGCGTCAGCGCCCTTTTCTGCGATTCGGCGTCGCTGACGATTTTCAGCAGCGCTATCGCCGCCGTGGGGTTTTTGGTGTAGGCGCTGATCGCCCACTGCCAACCGCCCAGCGCGCTGACCGAGTTGCCGTCCGCGCCCTTTGGCAGCGGCAGCACGCCGACCTTGCCTTTGATTGCACTGCTGCTGTCCTGCGCCAGTACATAGGCGTAGGGCCAGTTGCGCATAAACAGCGCGTCGCCGTTCTGGAATACCGCGCGGGACTCTTCCTCCATGTAACCCAACACGCCCTTCGGCGAGATAGTGCCGATCCAGCCCGCAGCCCTGTTAAACGCCTGCGCCGCCTGCGGGTTATTGATGGTGATGTTGCCGTTGGCGTCGATAAACCCTCCGCCGTTCTGCGAGGCCACCCATTCCAGCGCGTTGCAGGTCAGCCCTTCGTAGGATTTACCCTGGAACACCAACCCCCAGAAGTTCTTATGGCCCGCCTGGCGTTCACCCTGCTGAATGCGGGTAGCGATGCGCGTCAGTTCATCCCAGGTGACCGGCGGCTGTTCGCCGTACTTTTCCAACAGATCTTTGCGGTAATAGAGCGCGCCGGTGTCCAGATAAGCCGGAACCGCCTTGACCCGCCCATTGACCACGTTGTTCTGCCAGGCAGCGGGGAAAAAATCCTGCCGGATGTCACTCACGCTGTCGGTCAGATCCAACAGGTGTTTGTTCAGCACGCCGATCCACACGGTATCGGCCTGAAACAAATCAATGGCGCTGGAATCCTTGGCGGCAAACAACTGCTGAAACAGCGACAGCTTTTCGTCGGAGGCGCGGGGAAGATCGATAAACTCCAGGGTATGGCCGGTCTGAGCCTCAAAGCGCTGCTTAATCTCATTGCAGAACTGACGGCCCTCTTTGCTGGGCGCGCATTCCATCCGCAAGGTATCGGCCAGCACCTGGCCGGACATCAGCGCCAGTGCGGTGGCGACCATACTCGGTATCAATCTTCTCATTGCGTCCTCTCTGGTGGCGGCTGGGAATACCGGCATAGGAGCAAACTATCGAAGGCGGGCTATTGGCGGAAATCGTTTTTCGCCGCTAAGATATAGAAACTTTCTATACCAATAGCGGAAAACATGATCGTGGACAAAATTCTGCGGCAGTTTATCGAAGTAGCGATGTTCAAAAATGTGAGTCATGCAGCAAACAAGCTTTGCCTGAGCCAGCCGACGCTGACCCACAACATGAAGAAACTGGAAGAGAACCTGGGGGTGCAACTGCTGGAGCGCACTTCAACCGGGGTTACCACCACCGAATACGGCGATCTGCTGCTGGAACAGGCGCAGATGATGCAGCGCATTTATGACAACACGCTGATCAAGCTGGCGTTCATCAAGGCACGCCAGGAACAGAGCCTGCGCATGGGCACCGGCCACGCCTGGTGGTATATGTTTGTGCGCGACAGCTTTAATGCCTACCGCAGCCTGCACTCTACGGTGAATATTCATATCGATCTGGGTAACCACCTGCGCCTGATGGATCTGCTGCTGGGCGGGGATATCGATATGTTTATCGGCCATGAAATTCAGGGGTTGAACCCCAAGGCCGGCATCAGCTTTTTGCCGCTGTTCAGCACCACCGACAGCATGTTCGTCCGCAGCGGGCATCCGCTGGCAGGCCGGCAGGTTGGGCCGGACGAATTATTGGATTACCCTTGCGTGGAGCTGACGCCGGATGAAAGCCGCTATCAACATATGGTGGAAGACATGCAGCCGAAGAAAATGGCGCGTAACCGGCTGCATCTGGCGGAACGGGTGATTTGCTCGACTAACTCGATGATGTCGGCGGTGGACATGATCAACGATTCTGACGCAGTGATGCTGGCTTATCCCACCTGCATGGCGGGTTATTTCGCCGACTACGGCATTGTGCCGCTGAAAACGACGCAGGAAAGCCTGCGTTGCACGGTGGGCATTTACCTGATGCGCGAAAAGGCGGATGCGCCCCACGTGGTGCAGATGCAGGCGTTAATGCATCAGCATCTGGAGCAGATCCGCCCTCTGTTGCTGTAGTTATTTCTCGCCGGTCACTGCGATCAACGCCTGATACAAGGGCCGGGCGTTGCCTGGCCCCACCACCAGTTGAAACTCGGGGGTGTGGCGCGACGTTTCCACCTCCAGCAACGCCTTAACCCCATCCAGTGCCTCAATCCCCGGCCGATCCAAGCGGCTGCCATCGCGCAGTTCCGCCCTGATGCGGCTGGCGCAGTATCGCAGTTTGATCAGATTGTCCGCCCCGCCGAATGCCGCCAACACCGATGCCGCCAGCTCATGCTTTTCCATTATGCCTCCTGAGAGAGTTTGCCACATGCCGCTGCAGCATAGGGCCGGTCGCCGGGCAAAGTGAAATTGATTTCAGCAGAGAGGATATAGAGTGAATCTATGGCGGACAAAAAAACGGCAATCATTGATATCCCTGCGCCACCGGCAGCGCTATGGTAGGCGCTGAGTTCACAGAATAACCAGGGACCGCAGATGAACCGATTAATCTGGGCTATCGTTATATCATTACTGATCGTTTGCATGCTGCTCTACATAATGACCGGCGCCAAGGTCTGAAGCCCCGACACGACGATCAAAAAGGGTATCCGCGGTAATGCACGGCAGTGACATTGACTTCAGGAGAGTGAAATGAAAGCGATAATCCCTGCGCTGCTGATTTTTGTCCTTTCCGGTTGTATTGGCAGAGGCGGCCCACAGGACGTGCCGCCACCGCCGGTACACAATGATCCGCAGACCTGCAACAACTCATCCGCCAGTGCCAACAGCGACTGTTCGCAATCGGTAGTGCCGGCGATGCACTAATCGGCGGACTGGCGGGCCCCCGAGAAACGCTCCGGCCCGCCGCCTTCCGGCAAAGGTTAAGAAGACTGCTCTTCTTCGTTGGCCAGATTCTTCGCCTGCTGTTTCATAAACACCACTTCCTGCGGGCTGGACATATTGACCCGCTGCGCGCGCAGCAGTTTGAGGATATTAAACAACAGCTCGCTTTTGGTGGCGCCGACCATGCGCGGGCTGGCAACGTAGCCGGTTACGCTGAGGATGATGCCTTCAGGGCCGAGCTGGCTGAAGCGGACATAAGGGGCCGGCGTTTCCTGAATGGCGTCATAATCCTGATAGGCGCTCAGCAGAATATTGCGCACCTGCTCAGGATCGATATCCGTCGGGAAGGTCAACGCAATGGTCACCACGCCCTGGGCGTTGCCCATGGTGGCGTTACGTACGTTCTGCGAGATCAGCTGCGAGTTTGGCACGATCATCGTCGAACGGTCGCTGAGTTGGATTTCGGTGGCGCGGATATTAATCCGGCGCACGTCACCCTCTACGCCGCCGATGCCGATCATATCGCCGACTTTCACCGGCCGCTCCGTCAGCAGGATCATGCCGGAAATAAAGTTCTTCACGATCTCTTGCAAACCAAAACCGATACCGACCGACAACGCACTGACAATCCACGCCAGGTTACTCCACTGGATGCCCAGCGCCGCCAGGGTGATCAGGATCAACAGCACATAGCCCACGTTACTGAACAGCGTGACCAAGGATGCACGGATGCCGATATCTGAAATGGTTTTCGGCAGCAGTTCATGGCTCAACCAACGCTGGGTCACCCGCATGATATAGATGCCGATGGCCAGGCATATCACCGCGTTGATCAGGTTTCCGGGCACGATGTTCAGGCTCTTCAACCCTTCGCCACTCAGAATGGCGATAATCTTGTCCAACAGCGAGTTAGGCGTGGTGGTGCCGAACGTGCCGTTAAACAGCGCGACAATCATCAGTAACAGCAAAGAACATTTGGCGACGGCGGTAAGAATAATCGCCATCTGCTCCAGGTGACGGTCCTTGAAGTTAAAGGACTTCTTGAGCATTTTTCCGCTGGCGGTTTGCGGTGAGAAAATCGCGCCGCACAGATCGACGGCAAACAGCAGCAGGAAATAGAACGCCATCAATACCAGAGCGATCCAAATCACCTGATAGGTCAGGAAGCGGGCGAAAGCGATATAGCCAATCAGCAGAGAGAACAGGATGACCAGCGAGCCCACCAGCGTGCCCATGTGCAGCAACCCGCTGATGGTGGAGCGCTTCTCGACATGTTCGCCCTGCTGCTCCAGCTTGCGGCGGATGCGTTGGGCCCGCAGTGGCATCGCCAGCAGCACCATGCCGATCAACCCGGCCACCAGGCCATTGCCGAAAATGGTCGAGGCCAGGCTGGCGCTCACCACGTTATTGATCTGTTCAACGGTGCCGAACGCCAGCGCCAACCCTGCCAACAACGGCGAGAAGAAACGCAGGCCGGAGGCGACGGCATCGTCCAACGAGGCCAAACGCCATGACGGGCGGTTAAGCGAAAGTGTGGCGCGGCCCAGTCCGGCGATCAGCGCGCAGAAGATCCCCAGCCGATTAAACCCCTCGGCGAAATCCTCCAGCATGGCCGGCAGCGGCTGCACGCGGGTAAAGGTGAGATACAGCAGATTCAGCGCGATGCCGGTGGTGATGACCGTGACGCTGACGGTCGCCATCGCCATAAAGCTGCGGCGCAAACGCCCGTCCGGCAGATAACGAATGCTCACCCAGGCCAGGAAACGCTCGGATAAATAACGCCCCCATGACCAGATAACGACCGCCAATAGCAGCAGGCCAAGGGTGCCGTAGCGCCACTCCTCCTGCCAACTGGCATCCCACGCCTCTTTCATGGCGACATGGAACTGATCCAGCCGCTGTGCGTCATCGTCCGTAGGTTGCACGATCGGTGACCAGAACTTGGCCCCCAACACGCTGCCGGTATTTAGCGCCAACTGGGTTTTGAACGCCACGCGGCGCATATCACCGATTTGCTGCCCCAGATCGAACACGCCGGTTCTCATCTCTTGCGCGCGTTTTACCGCATCATCCAGCTGCTTCTTGCTGTTGTTCAACGCGTTGCGCTGTTGTACCACGGCAGCGGTTTCAGGCATCGAACCGGCGGCGGGTTGCGGGCCCAGGACATCCAACTGCCCCTGCAGCTTTTCCTGCGCCGGTTGCAGATCGGTTGCCAGTTTTTCCAGACCGGCGGCCAGCTCGTCGGTGGTCTGCCTCAGCTTACTGAGCTGGGTATCTGTGCTGGCCTTGGAGACCTGCTGTTTGATGCTATCTAACTGTTTTTGGTAGTTTTTCAACGCGGCGGCGGCATCCGGCGCGCTGACGGCAACAGGGTCATCCTGTGCGGCGACGCTGGTCAGCGGCGTCAACTGCAACCCAAACAGCAGGAACAGGAAAAGAATGATCTGACGGGGTTTTAACATAAATTCAGTGCTCGGCAATGGCATGATAGACAGACGAAACAAACGGGCCGGTATTGACTATTTACCGGCCCGTTTGGCTAATCATAAACTGAGATTATGATAGCTGCTTAATCTCAGCTTAAATATCAGTATTATTCCCATTCAGCACGATTATTCCTCCTACTGCATTACCGCAACGGCACGACCGGAAATCTGGCCGCTTTTGGCCGTTAGCCTACTGATAATCTGAGTGATTGGGCAGTGGCCTATCCTGAAGAATAGCCCTATACTCAGCTCACCTATTAACCAACATTATAAAAGGAGGATTACTATGCCGATGTGTGAATTGTTTTTTTACTCACACTTCTATAGTGATCGCCGTTGCTCAAGCATTACCGGTATCGTGCTGTGATAACCCAGGCTTGAGCGAAGCTTACTGAAAAATTGAGTCCCTTCCCTCCGGCTTACCGGGTTGTCGTCAGCGATGTTTGACGATAGGCATTTGCCTGCCTGTAACTCTTGAGTAAGCAATGAGCACATTATTATCTGCACAATCCGTCGGTTACGACAACGCGTTCGGCCCGCTGCTGGCTGAGGTTTCCTTCAGCCTGAAAAAAGGCGATCGCATCGGTTTAATCGGCCACAACGGCTGCGGCAAAAGCACCCTGCTTAAAATCCTCAGTGGTGCCCTGCCCGCCACTACCGGCAGCGTTACCCTCTCTCACCAATGCCTGATGGCGCGAGTGGAACAACATCTTCCCGTCGAACTGCACGGCTGCACCCTGCTTGATGCGGTACTGGCGCGTCTGCCGGAAAACCAGCGCGTCAGCGAAAGTTGGCAGGGTGAAGTCCTGCTGACCAGCCTGGGGTTTGCTGCGTCCTCCTGGACACTGACCGCCGGTACCCTGAGCGGCGGCCAGCATACCCGCCTGCTGCTGGCGCGCGCGCTGATCCGCCGGCCGGACCTGCTGCTGCTGGATGAACCCAGCAACCATCTGGATCTGCCGACGCTGTTGTGGCTGGAGCGGTTCCTGCAAAACTGGTCGGGCAGCTTCGTGCTGGTTTCCCACGACCGCTACCTGCTGGATAAGGTGACCAACTGCACCTGGATCCTGCGCGACAAAACCCTGCAGTTCTTCCGCCTGCCCTGCTCTGCGGCGCGTCAGGCGCTGGAGGACAAAGATGCGGCGGATACGCATCGCCGTCAGGCGGAGCAAAAGGAGATCGAGCGGGTGGAAAAAAGCGCCCAGCGGCTGGCGGTCTGGGGACGGGTGTACGACAACGAGGATCTGGCCCGCAAGGCCAAACAGATGGAGAAGCGGGTCGACCGCCTGAAAGAGGAGCAAACTCAGCTGACGGCCGCTACTCAGTGGCGGCTCCGGCTGCGGGGCGAAGCCCTGGACGCCGATCGCCTGTTGGCCCTGCCGCAGCTGGATGTACGTCCGGCAGCTGATGCGCCGGTGCTGTTTCGCCTCGCGCATCTGCGGGTGAAAAGCGGCGATCGCATCGCCATCGTTGGCCGTAACGGCTGCGGTAAATCCTCGCTGTTGCAGCATCTGTGGCGGGAATACCAAAGCGCTGTTTCCGGTGAGGTGGTATTCCACCCCAGGGTGCGTATCGGGTATTACGATCAGAGCCTTCAGCAGTTGCAGGATGGCGATACGCTGAGCGAGGCGTTGACGCACTTCGCTCCGCTGACCGAAGAGCAGCGCAAAATGGCGCTGATTGGCGCCGGATTCCCTTACCTGCGCCATCAGCAGCGGATCAGCACCCTAAGCGGCGGCGAACGTTCGCGCCTGCTGTTTGTCGGCCTGACGCTGGCCAACCATTCGCTGTTGCTGCTCGACGAACCGACCAATCATCTGGACATGGAAGGCAAAGAGGAGCTGGCGGAAACCCTGCGCGAATTTGCAGGCGCAGTGATGCTGGTCAGTCACGACCGGATGTTGATAGAAAACAGCTGTAACCGATTCTGGCTGATTGATCATCAACAGCTTGAAGAGTGGCCGGAGCTGGACCCGGTCTATGCCCGGCTGGCGGAAGAACCCGGTGCAGAGCCACAAGCGGCCAGGCAAACCGCCTCCGGCGACAGCGAGGGGTTACACCATGATGAAGAGCGGCTGCTGGCCTGCTTGTTCGAACTCGAGGCTAAACTGCAGGAGGATTTGGCGCGCAAAATCAGGCACCAAAAACCGGCGTTGCAACAGCAATGGCGCAACGAAATTGCTGAAATCACCGTCCGGCTGAAGCTGGACTGACCTTCACAGGCCGCCCGTTCTGGCGGCCTTTCTATTATCCCAGCTACAGGCTTGCCGGGCGGACTTGATCAAATCCAGACATCGTTGACCGCAGTACGTTCTCCCCGTTCGTCACCGGTGTTCAACACGCCGCGAGGTTCGATAAGCATCAGTTGGGTTTCGATCTCGGCAGAGGTTTTGTGTTCGATGCCGCGCGGGACCACATACATCTCACCCGCATTGACCAGCACATGACCATCACGAAAATCAATGCGTAAAACACCGTCCAACACGATAAGGGTTTCATCGGTTTCGGCATGCGTATGCCAGACGAAGTCACCGTGAATTCTGACCACTTTAAACTGATAGTCATTCATCTCGGCAATCACTTTCGGCTGCCATTGTTCGGTAAACAGTGAGAGTTTATGAGCGAAATTAATAGGTTGATACATTTTCAGGCTCCTTGGTTAACAGGAGCCCAGCATAGTTGACCCGGCGGACGGCAATCTTGAATGATTGTGCAACTTCTGGATCAACCTCCTTTGATAAACCTCAGCCAGCGGCCAGGAGAAACGCCAAAATTGCTGATAAATTGGCGCGTCATGTGGCTTTGATCCGCAAATCCCGCATCGATTGAAATATCTGCCAGATGATGGCCCGCCAACATCCGCCGTCTGCAATGTTCAAGACGGCGCATAGTGACGTAGCGGTAGGGGCTGGTGCCAAACAGCACCCGAAAATCCCGGCTCAGACTCCAGCGATCTCTGCCGCTGATCGAAGAAAGCTCATCCAGGGTAATATTTTTATCGAAACAGGAATGGATATATTCCCTTGCCCTTTCAGCCGCCTGATAGTCAAACGCCCGCCGTTGATAACGTTGCCCCCCGACAACGGCCAGGGTTTGCGCCAGGTCATAAAGCGCATCCTCTTCCTCAAGCGTTTCAAACGGATCTTCCATGGCCCTGAGCAAGGGTTGAGCCGCAGCAAAAAGCCGTGGGTCACCGGAAAGACCGCCCGGAATAAAGGGCAATGGCTTGCCGCCGAGTATCTTTTGGATTAATGCAGGCTCGATATAAACCATGCGGTACTGAAACCCCTCTTGCGTACCCGCCTCCCCGTCATGAAGTTCATCCGGATGCAATACCAGGGTGCCGCCGGGCAAGCTATGACGCCTGCCGCCACGATAGTTGAAACTCTGCACACCGGACAACGTGCGGCCAATGGCGTAGGTATCGTGGCGATGGAGCTCATAGCCGTGCCCACCGAAAAAGGCTTCGATACGCTCAATTTGCATTGGGGAGCGGGCCGGTTTAACCCAGTCTTGCAGGTCTTTACTTCGTGACATGGGGGGATACCTGCGTCTGTCGAGACAACGATGATTGGAGGAAGGTTATTGATAATCGTTAAAGCTCGCGTTGGCTAGTTGGTCCGTTAAAAATGACCATTTCAAGATAATGAAAGTCGAAATCTCGGCATAAAGACAGCTTTTTACCCGCTAATCTGGACGCATTCTCATTGAAGAGTGTGACGCATGTTGATATCCAAAAGGCTGACGATTGCCTTACTTCCCTTGTTATCTGCCGGCTGCGTGGTGGGCCCAGGTCAACCTCCCCTCACCACTCTGCCGCTCGCGGCTAAGCCTTTGGCAAAAACGAAAACTATCACGCCCGATACGCCGGATAAATGGTGGTCTTTGTATCAGGATCCCGCCTTAAACCAGGCTGTCGAGCAGGCGTTGAGCAACAACCGGGATCTGCGTGCGGCAGCGGCAAATCTGCTTGCGGCCCGGGCACTTCTACGTGAAACCGATGCGCAAAAACTGCCCAGCACAAGTTTCGCTGCTAAGGGGGGATATGGCAGTTCGCTAGACGATCAAATCGAGGCGGCGTTAGGTCAAAGCGACAATATCCGCACCGGCAGCCGCTATAGCGCCGGGATCGATCTGCAATGGGAACTCGATCTGTTTGGCCGCCTGCGTTCACAGTCCGGCGCGGCACAGGCAGGCACGGAGTCTGCTCAGGCCGAAGAAGACGGCGTGCGCGTGTGGGTTGCCGCCGAAACGACCCGGGCCTGGCTCAGCGCCTGCAGCTACGGTCAACGGATCGGTATTGCTCAACAGGCTTTGGCGCAGGTTGAGCAAGGACAGCAGATTACCGAAGCGCTGTATCAATCCGGGGCCGGTGTCGCGCTGGATGTGGTTCGTGCTCAAGGTTTGGTCTACCAGACTCGCGCCGACCTGCCGGTGTTGAAAGCCAAACGTCAGCGCGTATTGGCTGAACTTGCGGTGTTAATGGGCCGCCTGCCTGCCAATCCCCCGGAACAGGCACTTGCCTGCCTGAAACCGCCAACGCTGGCGTATCGCGGCTTGCCTGACAACGACGGCTTAGCCCTGTTACGCCGTCGCCCCGATGTGCGCGAGGCACAACAACAGCTTGCCGCCGCAACGGCCAATATTCGCGTAGCGACCACCGATCTCTATCCGCGTATTTCGCTGGGAGCCAACATGCTCAGCTCCGCTCACCAGCCTGAAGATTGGGGTAACAGCGGCGCCACGGTCTGGAGCATCGGACCGCTGATCTCATGGTCCTTCCCTAACGTTACGCAGGCCCGGGCACGTATCGCTCAGGCAGGAGCCAAAGAAAGTGCAGCACTCGCGCATTTTGACGGCACGATTTTAGCTGCGCTGAAAGAGGTACAGGTGAGCCTGGCAAGCTATGACTCTGCCCTGCAGCAGCAAAAACTCCTTCAACAGGCAGCCGAAAACAGTCGACAAGCGCTGAAGCTATCGACGCTTGCCTATCAGGACGGTGCCGCAACCGCTCTCGACTATCTCGACAATCAACGTAATGACGTCGCCGTTCAGAGTGCGTTGGCGCGCGCAAATACGCGGGTAATTGAGGCTCAGGTGACGTTATTTAAAGCCCTGGGTGGCGGGTGGCAGCAGGCTCCCTCTGTGGTGCTCCCGGTACCTGAGCGGTCTAAAACCGCTTCCAGCATGTTATTTCCTCCTGTTTTTAAAAGAGAATCATAATAATGACCGAAAATACTTCGCCTGCTAAAAAGCCATTTTTTGCCGCCCGACGCGCAAAACCTCGGCCCCGAACTCTGGCCGGCATCCTGTTGGTTACCCTGTTGGTGTTGGCTTGGGGAATTTACTGGTGGACTACTGGCCGCTGGATGATCGAGACCGATGACGCCTATGCGCGCGCCGACATTGTCACGCTGGCCCCTCGCATCAACGGCTATCTGGTCACCGTGGAGGTTCGCGACAATCAACAGGTAAAAGCCGGCCAGGTACTGGCCCGAATCGATTCCCGCGATTATCAGGCCAAGGTTGAGCTGGCCGAAGCCGCAGTCGCGGCGGCGATTGCCGAAAATGACGTGAAACAGGCGCGTATCGCCAATCTGGCCGCTCGTCAGCAGCAGCAGACAAGCCTGATTGCAGAAGCTCAAGCCGCTGTCCGCGCCGCCGTCGCAGAATCAAATCGCTCGGCCTTGGAGGACCAGCGCCAGCATCGCCTGGCGCGCCAAAACATCAGCAGCGCCCAACAGGTAGAATCGGCTGACGCGGATGCCCGTAAAACCGCCGCACAACTGGCGCAGGCCGAGGCGCGGCTCGCTGGCCAGCAGCAGGCGCTGTCCGTACTCGCCAGCAGCCAACAGGCTACCGAGGCCGAGCGCGACAAGGCGAAAGCCATGCAGACGCAAGCGCAAGCCATGCTGACGATCGCACGCATTAATCTGGCGAGCACCCGGATTGTCAGTCCGATCGACGGCACTGTGGGTGAGCATGCTTTGCGGGCCGGCCAATATGTCGAGACGGGTTCGCCGCTGCTTGCCGTGGTTCCCGGCAATACTTACGTGATTGCCAACTTTAAGGAAACGCAAATTGACCCAATGCAGGTTGGCCAACCTGCCGAGGTACGGGTAGATGCGTTTGATGGGCAGGTTTTCAAGGGCAAGATCGAAAGCTTTTCCCCTGCGTCCGGGGCGCAATTTGCGCTGCTTCCCCCGGATAACGCCACCGGCAACTTTACCAAAATCGTTCAGCGGATGCCGGTGCGAATTCGCCTTGATGCCGGCCAGCCAAGGGTTGAACAGGTTCGCCCCGGAATGTCGGTGATGGTGACGGTGGAGACCCACCATGAGTAGCCGTCTCTCGACCCAGACCACGGTCATGCCCAACACAGACAAAATCTCGTTACGCACCTGGGTGGCCGTATTGGGCAGCGTCGTCGGCTGTTTCATGGCGGGCATGAATGTACACGTCACCAACGCTTCATTACCCGACGTGCGGGGTTCGCTGGGTGCCACCTTTGAAGAAGGATCCTGGATCACCACCGCCTATCTGGTGGCCGAGATCATCATCATCCCGATAACCGGTTGGTTAGTCTCGATATTTTCCATGCGCCGTGTGCTGATGGTCGGAACCTCTGGATTTGTGCTCTTCTCTATGGCCTGCTCGCTGGCCCCCAATATTCAGACCATGATCCTCGCCCGTGCGCTGCAGGGCGCGTTTGGCGGCGTGCTGATCCCCTTGTCGTTTCAGCTAATCGTCGGCGAATTGCCCTCTCACAAGCATTCTCTCGGCATGGCGCTGTTTGCGGTAGCTAACAATGTTGCGCAGGCGGCAGGCCCTTCACTGGGCGGTTGGTTAACCGATGCCTACTCATGGCGCTGGATATTTTATCTGCAAGTCCCCCCTGGGATAGTGCTGCTGGCCGCCATTGGCTGGTCGGTCAAACCGCAGCCCATGAGGCTTGAGAAACTCAAACAGGGTGACTGGTGGGGAATTATCACCATGGCGATTGGCCTTTCCTCTCTGCAAATCATGCTGGAGGAAGGCGGACGAGAGGATTGGTTTGCTTCGTCTTTTATCGTCAATTGCACCTTGCTGGCCGTGTTGGGGATTGCCGGTTTTATTTACGCGGAGCTTAAGAGTAAGACGCCGTTTATTAATTTGCGCTTGCTGGGCCGCTATAACTTCGGTCTCGCCAGTCTGATGCAGTTTTGCTTCGGCGCGGTGGTGTTTGGCGTGGTGTTCCTGGTGCCTAACTATTTCGCCGAAGTGCACGGTTACAACGCCAGCCAGATCGGGGCAATGATGATCCCTTACGGCATTATTCAATTTATCATGTCGTTCGCTACGCCTCGACTGATGCGCTGGACCAGCGCCCGCACCGCGATCGTGGCCGGATTCTTGATTACCGGCCTCGGTTGCCTGATGAACACTCACCTCAATCCCGATGCGGCTTATAACGTCATTGTTCCTTCGCTGATCGTGCGCGGCATCGGGCAATCGTTAGTGGTGGTGGCGTTGGGGGTAATGGCAATTCAAGGGCTGGAAAAGGATCAAGTGGGATCGGCATCGGGGCTTTTTTCGATGGTGCGCAACATCGGCGGGGCTATCGGTATCGCCCTTTCCAGCCAGATCGTGGTTGAGCGTGAAAAACTGCATGCGCAGCGCATTGGCGAATCTGTTACCTCTTTTGCTCAGGCGATGCAGGAACGGCTGGTCGAGACTGTCAGAATACTCTCGCACGGCCATCTCGATCACGCTGCGGCCCTGTATGGTGCGGGGGTGGCAAGGTTGCGCCTGCAGGCTTTGGGGTTGATTGATCAGATCCTGCATCGTGATGCCCTGCTGCTGGCCTACAGCGACGCTTTTTACCTTGCCGGGCTGGCAATGCTGGCCTGCGTGCTGGCAGGGTTCTTTTTGCGAAAAAACTGAGCGCTAACGATAAAACTCGGAAGGCCGCAATCCAAACTGGCGTTTAAAGGCGGCGGCAAAGGCGCTTTGGCTTTCGTAACCGTGCTGCAGCGCCACCTGCACAATCGGCATGCCTTGAGCCAGGCATTCGAGTGACAAAAGCAGGCGCGCCTGCTGCCGCCAACGCCCAAAGGTGATGCCGGTTTGCCGCTGAAACTGACGATGGAACGTCTTGGCGCTCATCGCCAAATCAGCGGCCCAGTCATCGGCAGCACGGTTATCGGCGGGATCTTCGGACAGTGTCTGGCAAACGCGCAGTATCCGTGCATCCAGTGGCCAGGGAAGATTAAAGGGCAGTACGGGCAAAGAACATAGCTCATCGAGGATAAAACGCATCAAACGGCCGTCACGGCTTTCCAGATCGTAATGGCCCGAGACTTTGGTCGCGGCAAGGATCAATTCACGCAGCAGAGGTGAAATCTCGATCACGCAGTCAACATCGGGTAATCCGGGAATAGCATCCTGATTGACGAAAATACTGCGCATTCGCGCCACACCGCGCATTCGCACGGTGTGACTGACGCCCGCTATCAACCACACGCCCCGGCTCGGCGGGACGACCCAACGGCCTACATCCGTTTCAATAACCAACACCCCTTCCACCGCATAAACCAACTGCGAACGCCGATGGCTGTGCGCGGCGATCACGTGACCGTTGGAGTAATCGACGGCAACGCCGGTGACGGGCATCGAGATGGAATCATGGTAGTGATCGGAAGCAAACTCGGCCATCGCTCGTCCTCGGGTTTCAAACAGCAATACCAACTTGTTGGTTTACCACTATTTTATCTTGTTTGGGCTTTTGTTGTCATCCCACTGATCGCCGCAATGCAGGCTCACAAAGCGGGCTTGATCGGTTCCACGTGCCCTATCGCCCGCGAAATGGTGGGGTAAAGCGCCCGCAGTTGGCGTTCTATGTGGTCCACCGCGTCGTGAGCCGCCACAATGGACGCCGCCGGCGATACCCGGCAATGGAAATTGACGATAATGCCATCCGCCGTTTTCCGCGCCCGAATGTTATGCACGTCCTGCACCATCTCCCCCTTTTCCACCGCAATTCGCAAGATCTGGCGGATAGTTGCCAGTTCATCCGGCTCTACGTCCTCACTGGCGATCCAATGAGGCATCTGCGGTTCAAGGTGAGTTTCGATTTCGGTGTCTTCGCCGATAGCCTGGCGCAAAAGGTTTTCAATCTCGCTGGCGATATCATGCGCCTGCGCCACGCTGGCGCTGGCCGGCACCGCCAGATCCATGCTGATCGACATGCGTTCCGGCAGTTGCTGCAACGCCACATTTTGCACCACCGCACCGTGATTGGCGGCAATCACCCGGATGCGGGTCGCCATGTCTTCATCGCTGCGGGTTTGCGGGTTGGCAATCACCGTGGCTTCGGCGTGGGCATACTGCCGCTCCAGCCGCTCGGCGATGGACTGCTTCAGCGCGTTGATGCGCTCCAGCGGCAAGGTGCGGCAGACGGCGACGGTCACCTCGATAAACAGGGCCGCACCGGCGTTGCGAATGCGGATATTCTCGGTCGCCAGTATCGCCGGAAAACTGTCCAGTAACGTGCCGATCTCCTCTTTGGCACCGGCAGGCGCCGTATCCATCAGCGAATCGAACGAGCGTTTGCCTAACTTCAAGGCAGCGACCACGATAAAACAGGCTACGATCAACGCCGCAATCGCATCTGCGCGGCTGAATCCCAGCAACACAAATATCATCCCCAGCAGCACCACGGCGGAAGACAGCATATCGGAAAAGAAGTGCAGTGCGTCGGCTTCCAGCGCCGCGCTGTCGGTGGCCTTCGCCACGCGATTCAGCGCCTTGACGCGGAAATAGTCGACCACAATCGAGATCAACAGCACCGCAATCACCACCGGCGCGGCGACAATCTCATGCGCCTGCCCCAGCAGGCTGGTGCCGGCCTCGTAAACAATCCAGCCCGCCGCGCCCAACAGCAGCAGTACTTCAAACAACGCCGCCAGATTTTCGACTTTGCCGTGACCAAAGTGGTGGTCCTCATCGGCTGGTTTGTCGCTGATGCGCACCGCCAGCCAGGTAATGCTGGTGGCGACAAAATCGGTGAAAGAGTGTATCCCTTCGGAAATAAGACCAATACTGCCGGTAAAAATACCCGCAGCAAATTTACCGGTCGCCAATAACCCACTGGCTATCATCGAGTTTCTGGCAACGGACTGTTTTTCATTTTGCATAGTACGGCTCACATTCGCATTCGCATTGGAATTTATTTTTTATTTTTTGCAGACAATTGCCAGACAAAAGCAACCAGCAGCATACTACCCGAGAATGTCAGCATTAAACTAGACAGGAATTCTGATTTTCCGGTTGAATAAAAATAAATCTCATTAACACCCACAGAGATCATTAAAATGGCATACAGCAGGCCAAGAATAAAAATAATCATTATCGTTTTACTCGTTAAAACCGCAGGCGGCGGTCAGAGTTTTATCGGTATCCTCCCCGTCGTAAATAAAACACTTCGGGGAGGATGCATTCCGGTGGTTCTTCAACGTTCATTAATCATCCCATTTGGTGCTCATATAGGCGGCTAACAGGCCCAGTGAGCTGATAATGCTCAGGAATCCTACAAAAATTGTCATGTTTCCCATTATTATTTCCTCAGTTAACGGTTATCGATAAAAACCTCTTTAATTAAAAAGTGGGTTAAAGGATTATTCATTGCTATTAACACGCCTCCTTATTGGGTGAGATAAAATGTCCGCTCCGGCAGCGACACGAAGCGGATTTTCGGTTTAAATATGCAGAATGTGCTGGGCAATTTTGAAATAGATAATCAGGCCGGTACCATCGATAAAGGTGGCGATAAAGGGTGCGGACACCACCGCCGGGTCGATCCCCACTTTTTTCAGCAACATAGGGATAATCGAGGACACAATCGCGCTCCAGACGGTTATTGCCACCAACGACAGGCTGACGACCATCGTCACGTCCATTCCCACACCCATGATCCACGCGCGAACCCAGGCGGCGACGCCGATAGTGGCGGCGATCAACAGCGAGGTGGACACCTCTTTGCGGATCACTGCCCCCAGGTTGCGCAGGCTGACTTCGCCAAGCGCCATGGCGCGTACCAATGTGGACGTGATCTGCGTACCGCTGTTACCGCCGGTACCAATCAGAAGCGGGATGAAGAACGCCAGGGCGATCGCCGCTTCCAGCTGGTCTTCAAACGCCTTCAGTACGTTGCCGGTGTAAGCTTCGGCGACGAACAGCATCAGCAACCAAACCGAGCGTTTGCGCCACAGCGCCCAAGGGCTGGTTTCCAGATAGGGCTTGTCCAGCGGCAGGCTGGCACCCTGTCGTTGTGCATCCTCGGTGTTTTCATCCTCAATCAGCCGGGCGATTTCCTTTTCCCCCAACACCCCGACCAAGGTTTTATTCACCACCACCGGCACTACGTCCAGCCCGCCCTTGCCTAATAAATGGGCGACGTCATTACGATCGTCGTCGGGCGATACCTGGAAATAGCTGTGGTTAATCATTACCCCAACGGCTTTATCATCCTCCTCGCACTGCAACAGTTTTTTAACCGACAGCGTGCCACGCAATTGATAATCGTCGGCGGTGACAAACAGCTGAGCCGGAATTTCATCCGTTTTAAGTTGTGAAAGAAAATATTCTTTGGCTTTATTGACCGTCATATTACCGGGAACGGTAATAAAATCGGCGTTCATATAGTTTGCTACCGAGGACTCATCCAGAACGTCAGCATTGGCCAGCGCCGGAGATGAGTAATTTTGATGTGACTTCATCATGTTAGTCCCTATTTCTGTTTAAACTTCAACAGCGAATCGCATAGGGGCGTTAACCACAGAGGGAGTGCAGACAGCCTATCTCCGCGTCCAGGTTTTAGCACTATACAACGTATCTGATGTATTTATCAGAAGTTACCTTGGGCTAAACCTTAATCCGATAAAGCCTGTCTTAACCTTGGGCATCTCTCGATGTCGTCAGATCAGTAACCTGTGTTTGTATAGGAGCCTCGCCAAACGAGATACTGCATATAAACTACGGGAGGCATTATAGCCGCGTTTTTTGGCGGCGGGCGTAAATCTGGCCAGCCGTTTATGAAACATTTAGAAAAAACCATTTAACTACAAAGATAATAAAAATGGGGCAGAAAAATCCCACCCCTATTATTACGACGTCAGTGAGCGATAATATAGGCGTTCTTGTCGTACATCGGCCCCTGTCGGGTAAAATCGATGCCTTTCACATAGGGTTTGACCAGCGTGGCGTTGGCTTCGTAATAAACCGGCGCCACCGGCGTATCCACCGCCAACCTCTCCTCGGCCTGTTGGAAATAGAGTTGTACCTGCTGCGGCGTCTTCGCCGCAGTGGCCTGATGCAACAACCGATCGTAATTCTCGTTGGCATATTTGGCGGAGTTTTCACTGCTGGTAGAACGGAAGACGTTCAGGAAGGTGGACGGATCGTTGTAGTCTGCCAGCCAGCGAGAAAAAGCTACGCTGTAATGCCCATTGTTGATGTTATCCAGCGTCACCTTGCGCTCTTGGCTTTGCAACGTCGCATTAACCCCCAGATTCTTTTTCCACATCGCGCTGCTGGCGATGACAATCTTTTTGATGGTGGCGTCATTGCTGTACAACAAATTGAACTGCAACGGGCGCTCAGCGCTAAATCCGGCCTCCGCCAGCAACTTTTTCGCCTGGGCGACCCGCTGCTCCTGCGACCACCCCGCCGCCTCCCCGGCCTTCAGCGTGAAACCGCCGGCCCCGGAAGGGGTAAAGGTCCAGGCCGGTTGCTGGCCGTAGCCCAACACCTTGGTGGCGATAATCTCTTTGTCCAGCGCCAGATTTAACGCCTGTCGCACCCGTACGTCATTAAAAGGTGCCTGCCGGGTGTTAAAGGCAAAATAGCTGGTGGACAGTAACGGATAAGTCACCAGTTGTTCCTCGCCCAGGCTCTTTTTCAACTGCTGATAAAGTTCCGGCGGGGTGCTATAGCCCAGCTCAATTTCCCCGGCCCTGAAGCGCGCCACCTCGGGGAATCCTTGCAGCGGCAGGAAAGTCACTTTGTTAAGCACCGTATGGGCGTTATCCCAATACTGGGCGTTACGCTCCACCACCACTTTTTCGTTCACTACCCACTGCGTTAACCTGAAAGCGCCGTTGCTGACGAAATTCTGCGGCTGCGTCCAGTTTTTGCCGTATTTTTCCACCGCCTTGCGGTTCACCGGCAACACAGGGAAATGCACCAACTGTTTGAGCAGATAGGAGTTCGGCTCAGACAGCGTGACCTGCAGGGTATTGGCATCCAGCGCCTTCACCCCCAACTCCGTCGGCGGTTTGCTGCCGGCATTAATCTCCGCAGCGTTAAGCACATAGGCCGAGGCCAGATAGCTGCCGTACGGCGAGGCGGTTTTGGGATCGGTCAGGCGGCGCCAGCTAAAGACGAAATCCTCGGCGGTAACCGGATCGCCGTTCGACCATTTGGCTTCCGGGCGCAGATGGAAGGTCCAGACATTGCCCTGGTTTTCCCATTGCGTGGCCAGCGCGGGAATAACCTCGCCGTTTTTACCCACCCGCAGCAACCCTTCGAACAGGTCATTGAAGATATTAAACTCCACGTTGCTTTCAGCCAGATTGGGATCCAGCGTCGCAGGCTCATAGCCATTGGCCCGCACCAGTTCCTGAGTGGCCGCTAGTTTGACGCCCACCGGCACTTCGGCGGCATGAACCAGCGTGGCCGCCTGCAAAGACAGGAAGATTAGACCAGCCAATCCGTCAAGTCTGAATGAATGTTTCACGTCTTTATCCATTATTGGTGTTTTGTAGACGCTCATATTCATTGAAGCAGTTGAATAACTTAAATGATTAATCGCTATGACTCATAACCAAAAGACGTGATGAATTTCTTTCATTATCAAACAAATACCCGCCAAAATGGCGGGTATTTGTTTACAGCGGTTGAAACAGCGTCAGTTGCAATCCGGCCGGCGCTTCCAGCCGGTTATTGATCGAATTGAAGGGCGTAACCCGCGGCTCAGACAAGACCTGCGCACCGCCCTGCGCCAGACTGGCCGTGGTTGCGGCAATATCGGTCACCTCAAATGCCACCCTGATCCAACCGGAGACGCGTTCGCCCACTTCTATCTGGTCGATATAAGCGGCGGTGGCGGGCTCCACCAGCTCCAGCGTGGCCTTGCCCGCCTCGAGAATCGCCACCCTGCCGCTGTCTGGCGGCACCGCATCGAGCTGGGTCAACCCCAGCCGATCGCGGTAGAAAGCCAGGGCGTTATCAAAATCTTCGGTGGTGATCACCAGACGTAGCTGTTTTACCGATGATGCAGACATGGTTATCTCCTGGTTAGTTGGCTGAGTAATTTTCATCTGTTAACCTGCATACAGAAAATAACCTGCCACCAAAAGGCAATTCAAAGTCATAGTTCTCAGCCAAAGATGAAAATAGCTCATCATGAAAAGAAAACTGCCGCCCCTGGGGGCACTACGGGCTTTTGACGCGGTCGCCAGACTGCAGAGTTTTAAACTGGCCGCCGAAGAAATTGGCGTTTCGCCGACGGCCATCAGCCACCAAATTCGGCTGCTGGAAAGCCTGCTGGGCGTCAGCGTGTTTGAAAGAACACCGCGCAAGGTGGAATTAACCGACGACGGCAAGATCCTGCAACAGGCCAGCGCGAAGGCGTTCAACCTGTTGCAAACGGCGGTGGAAAACATCGGTGAACGCCAGCGGCCGGCGGTATTGACCTTGTCTGCCACCACGGCGCTAATCACCCACTGGCTGGTGCCGCGTTTGCCGGCGCTGATGCGGCAGTTTCCCGCCATCGACCTGCGGTTGCACGCCGATGACCGCATTGTGGATTTACGCAGCAAACAGATTGATGCGGCGATCCGCTACGGCAACAGGCCGGATGACCTGCTGTCGCCGCGATTGCTGCAACAGGACCGCTTCGTGCTGGTCGTCAGCCCGCAGTTAAATGTCGCTTCAATCGCGGATCTGTTGCAAACCACGCTGATACACATCGATGGCCGCCAGGTGCCGCAACCCTCCCCCGATTGGCCGCGTTGGCGCAGCGAGTTTGGCCCGGCGGCGCTGACGGTCGACGCCGGCCCGCGCTTTACCGACGAAGCCCACGCCATTCAGGCGGCAATCGCCGGCCAGGGCGCGGTTATCGCCAGCCAACTGATGGTGCAGCATGCGCTGGAGAGTGGCGTGCTGGTGGCGCCGTTCGAGTACTCGCTGCCGGGCGCCGCACATTATTTTGTCAGCAACCCCGACGGCAAGCACAGCCGCGCCGTAGCGCAACTGGCAGACTGGTTTGAGAGTGAGATGGCGGATCCTGAGAAGGCGAGCGCGTGAAGGGATATTTTCAACCGAATGAATTCTTTCGACATTAGACAATCAGTTCAGAGTATTCAGGCTGAAGCTTAATTTTTCCTTAGGGCGAGTTAATTTATGAGCGAATGCAAAAAATAATTTAATACGAATCGTTTTCACTATCATTATGACTGTTCTTGGCTACAATCGGGCCTGCTTGCGCTTGCCAGGCGATATTCGCTTTTCTTCTTCGACCTCCAAAAAGGATAACAGTATGAAGCTGCGTCTTTCTTCTCTAGGCCCCGTTGCCCTGCTCGCCTCATCAATGATGCTGGCGTTTTCCGCTCATGCGGCCCCTGCCGATGACGGCATCGTTATTTATAACGCCCAGCACGAAAACCTGGTGAAATCCTGGGTGGATGGCTTTACCAAAGACACCGGCATCAAGGTGACTCTGCGTAACGGCGGTGACAGCGAGTTGGGCAACCAACTGGTGCAGGAAGGCAGCGCATCCCCCGCCGACGTTTTCCTGACGGAGAACTCCCCGGCGATGGTGTTGGTGGACAACGCCAAGCTGTTTGCCTCGCTGGATGCCGCGACGCTGGCGCAAGTCGAACCGCAGTACCGCCCACAGCATGGCCGCTGGATCGGCATTGCCGCCCGATCAACCGTATTCGTCTACAACCCGGCGAAACTGACCGAAGCGCAATTGCCTAAATCACTGCTGGATCTGGCCAAGCCGGAATGGAAAGGCCGTTGGGCCGCGTCGCCGTCTGGCGCAGATTTCCAGGCGATCGTCAGCGCGCTGCTGGAGCTGAAAGGCGAAAAGGCCACGCTGGAATGGCTGAAAGCGATGAAAACCAACTTCACCGCCTATAAGGGCAACAGCACGGTGATGAAAGCGGTCAATGCCGGCCAAATCGACAGCGGCGTGATCTATCACTATTATCCGTTCGTCGACGGTGCCAAGACCGGCGAAAACAGCAAAAACGTCAAACTTTATTACTTCAAACACCAGGATCCGGGCGCGTTCGTCAGCACCTCCGGCGGCGGCGTGCTGGCTTCCAGCAAACACCAACAGCAGGCTCAGGCTTTCGTGAAGTGGATCACCGGCAAGAACGGCCAGGACATTCTGCGTACCAATAACGCCTTCGAATATGCGGTAGGCGTGAACGCAGCTTCCAATCCTAAACTGGTGCCGCTGAAAGAGCTGGACGCGCCGAAAATCGACGCTTCGCAGCTGAACGGTAAAAAAGTAGTTGAACTGATGACCGAGGCCGGGCTGCTGTAAGCCGGTTTTAGAGAGTTTTTACCTTATGTCGAATATTGGCCTCAACGCCACCGGCGCCACGACGCGTTACACCACCACCCGGCGGCATCAGCAGCCGGGGCTGTTTATCGTGGCGGCCGCCCTTTTACTCTCCCTGTTGGCCCTGTTGCCGCTGGGGTTTGTCGTCAGCGTGGCGTTTGAAACCGGCTGGCAGACGGTAAAAGCTCTGGTATTCCGCCCCCGGGTGGCCGAACTGTTGCTCAATACCCTGTTACTGGTGGTCTTCACGCTGCCAATTTGCGCCATTCTGGGGGTCACACTGGCCTGGCTCACGGAGCGCACCACGCTGCCGGGCCGCCGCATCTGGTCGCTGCTGGCGACCGCACCGCTGGCGGTTCCGGCATTCGTGCAAAGCTATGCCTGGATCAGCCTGGTGCCCTCGATGCATGGGCTGGGAGCCGGAGTATTCATTTCGGTCCTTGCCTACTTCCCGTTTATTTATCTGCCTGCCGCAGCGGTGCTGCGCCGCCTGGACCCCGGCATTGAAGACGTCGCCACTTCGCTCGGTACCCGGCCGTTGGCGGTGTTTTTCCGCGTGGTGCTGCCGCAGCTCAAACTGGCGACCTGGGGCGGATCGTTACTGATCGCGCTGCATCTGCTGGCGGAGTACGGTCTGTACGCGATGATCCGTTTTGACACCTTCACCACCGCCATTTTCGATCAGTTCCAGTCCACCTTTAACGGCCCGGCAGCCAACATGCTGGCCGGGGTGCTGGTGCTGTGCTGCCTGGGTTTACTGCTGCTGGAGGCCGCCAGCCGCGGCCGCGCGCGTTATGCCCGGGTCGGCTCCGGCAGTGCCCGCAGCCAAACCCCCTACCGCCTGGGGCCGGTGACGACTCTGCTTGCCCTGTTACTGCCATTGAGCCTTAGCGCGCTGGCGCTGGGCGTGCCCTTTATCACCCTGGCCCGCTGGCTGACGCTGGGCGGGATTGAGGTCTGGCGCAATACGGATTTACTGCCCGCGTTGCTGCAAACGCTGTCGCTGGCCGCCAGCGGCGCGTTGCTTATCACGCTGTGCGCCATCCCGATGGCCTGGTTGTCGGTTCGTTATCCGGCACGGCTGTATCGGCTGCTGGAAGGCTGCAATTACGTCACCAGCTCGCTGCCCGGCATCGTGGTGGCGCTGGCGCTGGTGACCATTACCATTCACAGCTTCCGGCCGATTTATCAGACGGAAATCACCCTGCTGTTGGCCTACTTGCTGATGTTTATGCCACGGGCATTGATCAACCTGCGTGCAGGTATTGCCCAGGCACCGGTGGAGTTGGAAAACGTGGCGCGCAGCCTTGGCCGCTCGCCGGCGCAGGCGCTGTGGAGCACCACTTTGCGGCTGGCCGCACCCGGCGCGGCGGCCGGGGCAGCGCTGGTGTTTCTGGCGATAGCCAATGAGCTGACCGCGACGCTGCTGCTGGCGCCGAACGGTACCCGCACGCTGGCGACCGGCTTCTGGGCGCTGACCAGCGAGATCGACTACGTGGCGGCTGCACCTTACGCACTGATTATGGTGGCGTTATCGCTGCCATTGACCTGGCTTCTTTATTCTCAATCTAAACGCACGGCGGGATTATGAGCACGCTTCAACTGCAGGGTATCGGTAAGTCCTATAATTCGGTCAAGGTACTGGAGCACGTGGATTTGCAGGTGGCACAGGGCAGCCGTACCGCGATTGTCGGCCCTTCCGGCTCGGGAAAAACCACCTTGCTGCGCATTATCGCCGGCTTTGAAATACCGGACAGCGGCAAGGTTATCTTGCAAGGCCTGCCGATGGCCAACGGCAGCGGCTGGGTACCGGCGCATCTGCGCGGCATTGGCTTTGTACCGCAGGACGGCGCGCTGTTCCCGCACTTTACCGTGGCCGGGAATATCGGTTTCGGCCTGAAGGGCAGCAAGCGTGATAAGCAGCGGCATGTTGATGCGTTGATGGACATGGTGGCGCTGGATCGGCGGTTGGGCGCGCTGTGGCCGCATGAACTTTCCGGCGGGCAACAGCAGCGGGTGGCGCTGGCGCGCGCGCTGTCCCAGCAACCCAAGCTGATGCTGTTGGACGAGCCCTTCTCCGCCCTGGATACCGGCCTGCGCGCCGCAACCCGTAAAGCGGTGGCGGAACTGCTGGCGGAAGCCAAGGTGGCGTCAATTCTGGTGACCCACGATCAGTCGGAGGCGCTGTCGTTTGCCGATCAGGTCGCGGTGATGCGCAATGGTCGGCTGGCGCAGGTGGGCCCGCCGCAGGATCTCTATCTGCGGCCGGTGGATGAACCGACCGCCACCTTCCTGGGGGAAACCTTGGTGCTTTCCGCCAAACTTGAACACGGCTGGGCCGATTGCGTTCTGGGCCGGATTGCGGTGGACGATCGCCGCCGTCAGGGGCCGGCCCGCATTATGCTGCGCCCGGAACAGATCCAAATCAGCCTGTCCGAGCCGGCGCAACAGGGCCAGGCGGTGGTCACCAGCATCGATTTCGCCGGTTTTGTCTCAACCCTCAACCTGCGCATGAGCGGCAGCGACGCTGCTATCGAAATCAAAACCGTCAGCCGCGAAGGCATCCGCGCCGGTTCCCACGTCAGCCTGAATATTATCGGGCAGGCGCATATCTTCGCCGAGTAACGTTATAGGGCGGTTCGCCGCCCCGATCATTCAGCCTCCACCTATCGCAGCCATTGCTTAGTAAATCCCCCTTCATCAACTACGATTACTCTGTGACCGATTCATTCACTTGAAGGTCCAGAAGGTAACCCATCGAGGATTATCATAATTATTCATGCTATTTAAGCCGCCCTTCTTTAAGGCAGCTAAGAAAGGTTAATTATGGCACGTACTACCCCTATCGAACGCTACCGCAATATCGGCATCTCGGCGCACATTGATGCCGGCAAAACCACCACCACCGAGCGGATTCTGTTTTATACCGGGGTCAGTCACAAGCTGGGCGAAGTGCACGACGGTGCGGCCACCATGGACTGGATGGCGCAGGAACAAGAGCGCGGCATCACCATTACCTCGGCGGCGACCACCTGCTTCTGGAACGGCATGCAGCATAATTATCCGCAGCACCGCATCAATATTATCGATACCCCAGGACACGTTGACTTTACCATCGAGGTCGAGCGCTCAATGCGCGTGCTGGACGGTGCGGTCATGGTCTATGACTCGGTGGGCGGCGTGCAGCCGCAGTCAGAAACCGTCTGGCGGCAGGCCAATAAATATAAAGTGCCGCGGCTGGCGTTCGTCAACAAAATGGACCGCGTCGGCGCCGACTTCTTCCGCGTGCGTAAAATGATGATCGAACGTTTGAAAGCCAATCCGGTGCCGATCGTCATCCCGATTGGCGCCGAAGACCACTTCACCGGCGTGGTGGATTTGGTGCGCATGAAGGCCATCCTGTGGGACGAAGCTTCGCAGGGCATGAGTTTCAGTTTTGAAGAGATCCCGGCCGAACTGCGCGATTCTGCACAAGAATGGCGGGATAAAATGATTGAAGCTGCCGCCGAAGGCTCGGAAGAGCTGATGGACAAATACCTCAACCAGCAACCGCTGAACGAAGAAGAGATTGTTCGCGGCCTGCGCCTGCGCACCATAGCCGGTGAAATCCAACCGATGCTGTGCGGCTCGGCCTTCCGCAACAAGGGCGTACAACGCATGCTGGACGCGGTGATCGAACTGATGCCCTCACCGCTCGACGTTCCGCCGATGGAAGGCCATGACGAGCACGACAATATCATCATCCGCCGGGCCGCCGACGACGAAAAATTCTCGGCGCTGGCGTTCAAGCTGATGACCGACCCCTTCGTGGGCCAACTGACCTTCATTCGGGTGTATTCCGGCGTGCTGGCCAAAGGCAACAGCGTCTATAACCCGATCAAAGACAAAAAAGAGCGCATTGGTCGCATCGTGCAGATGCACGCCAACGATCGCAAAGAGGTCGAAGAACTGCACGCCGGTGATATCGCCGCCTGCGTGGGGCTGAAAGACGTCACCACCGGCGACACTCTGTGCGACCCTAACGCCATTATCACGCTGGAGAAAATGGTGTTCCCGGAACCGGTGATTGCGCAGGCGATTGAACCGAAAACCAAAGCCGACCAGGAAAAAATGGGCATCGCGCTACAGCGCCTCACCTCCGAGGACCCGTCGTTCCGCGTACGCACCGACGAAGACTCCGGTCAGACCATTATTTACGGCATGGGCGAGTTGCACCTGGAAATTATCGTCGATCGCATGCGCCGTGAATTTGGCGTGGCGACCACCACCGGCAAACCGCAGGTGTCTTACCGCGAAACCATCCGCAAACGCGTGGTCGACGTGGAGGGCAAATTTGTGCGGCAGTCCGGCGGTAAAGGCCAATATGGCCACGTGGTGTTAACGGTGGAACCGAACGAACCGGGCAAAGGCTTCGAGTTCTTCGATGAAATCAAGGGCGGCGTGATCCCGGGCGAATATATTCCTGCGGTGAAAAAAGGCGTGCTGGAGGCGCTGAACAACGGCGTGCTGGCCGGCTATCAAATGGTTGACGTCAAAGTGCATCTGACCTTCGGCTCATACCACGACGTCGACTCCTCTGAGCAAGCCTTCCGCATGGCGGCGATCTTTGGCTTTAGAGACGCCTGCCGCGAGGCTGACCCGGTGATCCTGGAGCCGATCATGGCGGTAGAGGTGGAAACGCCGGAAGACTATGCCGGCAGCGTGATGGGCGACCTGTCGTCGCGGCGCGGTCTGGTGCAAGGCATGGAGGATATCCCCGGCGGCGGCGGCAAGGAGATCCGCGCCAAGGTGCCGTTGTCCGAGATGTTTGGTTACTCAACCACCCTGCGCTCGATGTCCCAAGGCCGCGCGACTTACACCATGGAGTTCAGCCACTACGCCGAAGCGCCGCGCAACGTGGCCGAAGAGATCATTCACCACAGTAAACGTTAAGGGGTTCACTGCCTGCCGCCTACGCGGCAGGCGTCACTCTTTCTCTGCCAACCGCACGACCACCGGCTGCGGCTTGATGCGCATCGCATACACCACCCCGATCATCAGGCAGGCGATACCGCACAGCGTCAACAGCGGCGGCCACGTCTGGCGCAGCATGAAGGTGTAGGCCAGCCCCGCCAGAATTTCGAAGACGATCAGTGGCCCCACCAACACCGTCGGCAAGCGCTGGCTCGCCTCATTCCAGCACAGCGCGCCAATCCACGAACACAGCATGCCGATGGCAATCATCAACGGGACAAACACGTCCGGCCTTGGCCCAAACGGCAGCGCGAATTCCGGCTGAGTGAAAGCCAACTGGCCGCAAACCAACAGGTAACCCGCCAACGCCAGCGGCAAGGTGACTACCCCCTGCGCCGTCGCCCAGGTGGCTGGCCTTTGGTCTGGGTTTTCCCGCAGCCAGCGGGCATTGCGCAGCGGGTACCAGGTCCAGCAAGCCACCGCCAACAGCGCCAGCCCCAGACCGCTGATATAGCGCCAGAGATCGAGCGGTGCCGTATTGCCCTTCAGTTCGGCGACGTTGACGAACGCCAGCCCGCAGGCGATCAACACCAACGCCGGCGTTAACTTCCGCCAGGAAAGCCGCCCGTCATGCCGGCTGTAGAACAGGTTGGCGGTGACCGAAATCACCACCGGCAGCGTGCCGATAATCATGGTGGAAACCGGCGCGCCGGTGCGTTGAATGGCGCTGGCCAGGCACAGGTAATACAGCAGGTTGCCGATAGCCGTCAGTTTGAGCGCTTCAAGCCAGTCTTTACGCTGCAGCTTTCGCAACCGGCGGCGATCGAGCCATGCCAACGGCAAGGCGATCAGGCCAAAGGCCAGGTAACGCCCGGTGGACTGTAACGCCGCAGGATATTCGGGGATTAATACCGGGCCGACAAAAATCAGCCCCCACATCAGCCCAGCCGAGAGGGCAAATAACACGCCAACAAACATAATGACTCCATCAACCCGTGAATACATTTCAGGGGCAGCGTAGCCTAATTGCTCGTGGCAATATTGTAGCAGGTTGCTGTTTTAGCGGGCCAACCTGGGAAACTACGTTAAGCCTGTTTTTTGTATGGTGATATTTTAGCCGGTCTTGGTAGATCTCTTAGTGGGCTGATCTGATGAACCGAAAGCCAGGCGTAGAGTATAAGTCTTAATGTCTACAGGCCATGCTGCAATACATTGTTCAAGTTTGGTACGATTGTCTGCGAAAAGCGCACGAATTCCATCCTCATAGCCAGGCAAGTCTCCGGCGATCGCCTGCATGAACTGATAAGCAGCCTCATGAGCTGCCCGTTTTTGTTCACGCGCCCCCTCCGAATGCATGGCTTCGTCTACCAGACGCCTGAGTATAGCGGATGCGCTGCCGGGTCGGGTGGTTAGCCAGTCCCATTGACTGGGCAGTAAGGTTACCTCGCGAGCAACGACACCTAATTTTGGCCGACCCCGCCCTTTCGATTCTGCAGAATCGTCTTCCACCGTCTCTGCCGATTTGTCCCGGCGGGTGGCATAACGCCCCGTAAATTGCTGGGGAGGACAGGAAAGCCTCTCTACAACGTCAGCATCGGACCCTCGCAGGTCCAAGTCGATCACGCTACCTGTCATATCATCAAAAACAAGAAATGTTCTTAACGATCCCTTTTCGAGCTCATTTTTAACGGCAAGTGCAACCTCAACCAACGGACCTGAGAACAGCAACTGTTGGTCACCAAAGGCTGTCGAAGCCTTCGACAGGTATTCAGACATGCATTCAACCTCAATGGGATGTTAAGGACCCTTAATATACCCGGATAAAATTAATAGTAAATATGATGAAGACAGCTTCATTCTGATTAGTCACCTTTTTGACGACACCCGCGAAACTTGTAACTACCGGTGACTCATAACAACAGTAAATTCAGACTATAACCCCATTTAGCGATGATGAGAGGCCCTCTTCCAGGGGCTGTCTGCCCCATTCGCCATCAACCCCAAATTTTCATGCGGTACCGCGATAAGTATATTTACCCGGGTATTATTGACAGGGAATATTATCCGGGTATTATTCGTGAAAACGCATACCGCTGACAACAACACCATGACTTACCGGAAACGAAGAGGAGGGATGATGACAGACAAACAAGCGCTGAAACGGCAGTACCTGGACACGAAAACCCGAGCGGGGGTGTATGCGATCCGTAACAAGATTACGGGGCGAGTATTAGTTGCAGGCAGTGCTAACGTTCAAGGCACACTCAACCGGCATCGTTTTGAACTGCGATATGCGCAACATCGAAACATGAGACTTGCGCAGGATTGGGTCGAGCATGGTGAGAGTAACTTTCTCTTTGAGGTACTCGACAGGGTTAAAGCCAGTGAAGATCCCGCTTTCGATACCGCGCAGGAATTGGAAATGTTGGTGAGCCTGTGGCGCCAGGAAATCCGCTGCCCCGACCAACTTAGCTACGACGAACCCAGGAAGAAACCTTGATGAACACAAATCTCGATTTTTGTTTGGCGTTATATCGTGCTCACGCCAGTCTGCAACTTAAGCTTGACGATGAATTGGGCACATATCATGGCATCAGCTTCAGTGACTTTACGCTACTGAATGTTATCGCGAGATCGGACGGCGATCGGGTAAATATCTCAATACTCGGGGAGCAGGTTGGTAAACCGCAATCAGCTGTTGTGCGTCAATTGATCGTTCTCGAAAAAATTGGCCTCGTAGCACGCGACAGCACCAATGGGCTTCGTCAGGTCGTGCTTCGCGCGCCCGGCCGTGTATTGGTGAACGTGGCGCGTGAAACCGCAGCGAGTGTTGGCACAAAAGCTCTCGAGTCATTTACCCCGGCAGTGGTTGCAACTGTTTTCGCCGCAATGCTAACGCTGGCAGATGCGCCTTAATACTCTCCTGAGCAACGCCGTCAGTATCGAAAAGCTGGGCATACATTAATGGCGATACTTAGCGGGCCATGACCTGTTTTTGATAGCGCACGGGCGTGACGCCGTAACGGTTGGCGAAAGCACGGGTTAAATGCGCCTGATCGGTTAGCCCCGCAGCCGCGGCTACCTGCGCGGCCGGCATGCCGCGCCCCAGCATCAACTTGGCTTGCGCAAGGCGGATCGCCATCAGCATCTGCTGGGGCGATACATGGTATTCGCCTTTGAATTTGCGCAAAAAATGATACGGACTGAGCGACACCAGCGCCGCCAACTGATCCAGCGTAATAGCGGCGGAAAAGTTATCGCGCAGGTAGGTTTTGACGATGTCAAAACGGTGTGCCGGTTCATCTTTCAGCGGCCGGGCGATACGTGCGTGGGGGCGGAAAATCGCAACCACTTGCAGCAGCAGGTCGTCAATCGTCATCGGATCCCGCGCTTGCCACAGGGCGGCCAACGTCGCCGAGAGTTGCCGCGCCGCCTGCGGATCCTGGCGTACCGCATCGGTAAACCAAAACCCCTGCTCGCCGGACAACAACTCCAGCGCCCCGGGTTCAAGATAGAGCATCCGATAATTCCAGCCACCGGCCGTTTCCGCCTCGCCGGTGTGCAGCTCATCCGGGTTCATCAGCACCAGCGAACCTGGTGCCGCCAGATGCTGTGCGCCACGATAACGGAAACGCTCGGCGCCGACATCGACGGTGCCGATGGCGAAAGCGTCGTGGGTATGCGGTTCGAAGACATAACGCTCGATATGGGCGTGGTAAAGCTCTACGCCCGGCAATTGCGGCAATTGCCGGAACTGTGCGCAATCTTTTTCGAAGGGGAACTGCTGTGGAACACCCTGCACTCTACCTCCATCTCCTGCAACCGCCCTGCATCAAGGCCGAACCTGGCTTGTATGATAGTCAAACCAACGCCGTTTGAGTAGTGCGCAACGCAGTTCCCTGGACGATCGCGCTCATTCGGCGTAGGGTATTTTACCCATCGACTGGCGCCTGTTGAGCGGCGTCAGCGGCTTTGATTATCCCGCCGCAGAGCGGGAAACGGTGTTTAACTCCCTGAAAGTAAGAGGCAACAATGTATCCAGATACTCAACTCTATATTGACGGACAATGGCGCAGCGCAGTTGCCGGCAAAACCCTGCCGGTCACCAACCCCGCTACCGATGAGGTCATTGGCAACGTGGCGCACGCCGCACAGGCCGATCTCGATTTGGCGCTGGCCGCTACCGAACGCGGTTTTAAACTCTGGCGCGACACCTCCGCCTATCAGCGCGCCATCCTGATGCGTAAAGCCGCCGCCTTGCTGCGCGAACGCGCAGACTCTGTCGCCGCCATCATGACGCAGGAACAGGGTAAACCGGTAGCGCAGGCCAAGGTTGAGATCCTTAACTCGGCGGACGTCATTGACTGGTTTGCCGGCGAAGCCAGCCGCACCTACGGCCAAATCATCCCTGCCCGCAGCCGCGATGTTCAACAGCAAACCCTTAAGCTGCCGGTCGGCCCGGTTGCCGCCTTTACGCCGTGGAACTTCCCGATCAACCAGATCGTGCGCAAGCTGTCCGCCGCGCTGGCTGCCGGTTGCTCGATCATCATAAAAGGCCCGGAAGAAACCCCGGCCTCACCGGCAGAGCTGATCAGAGTCTTTGCCGACGCAGGTATCCCGGCCGGCGTGATCGCGCTGGTGTACGGCACCCCGGCGGACATCTCCGAATACCTGATCCCGCACCCGAGCATTCGCAAGATCTCGTTCACCGGCTCCACCCGCGTGGGCAAACATTTGGCGGCGCTGGCCGGGCAGCATATGAAAAAGGCCACCATGGAACTGGGCGGCCACGCGCCGGTGTTGATTTTTGACGATGCCGATCTCGACGCCGCCGCCAAAGAGCTGGCACTGGCCAAGTTCCGCAACGCCGGCCAGGTCTGTATCGCCCCAACCCGTTTCCTGATCCAGCAAGGCGTCTATGAAGCCTTTGTAGAGAAATTCACCGCAGCGGTGCGCGACATCAAGCTGGGCAACGGATTGGATGAAGGCGTGACCATGGGGCCAATGGTGCTGGAGCGCAGCGTCGCCGCCATCGACGCCTTCGTGAAGGACGCCATCGACCAGGGCGCCAAGGCCAGCACCGGCGGCAACCGTCTGCCGGGCAGCGGCAACTTCTTTGAGCCAACGGTGCTGCGCGACGTCCCGCTGAGCGCGCGGGCGATGTCTGAAGAACCGTTTGGCCCGGTCGCCCTGCTGCGTCCGTTTGCCACCTATGAGGAAGCGATAGCCGAGGCCAACCGTCTGCCCTACGGTCTGGCCGCTTATGCCTACAGCCGCAGCATCGCCACGGTAACCGCGCTGGGGCACGATGTGGAATGCGGCATGCTCAGCATCAACCATATCGGTTTCGGCCTGCCTGAAACGCCGTTTGGCGGGGTGAAAGACTCCGGTCACGGCACCGAAGGCGGCAGCGAAGCGATCGAGTCCTATCTGGAGACCCGCTTCGTCACCGTCGCTGGCCGTTAAACTCCCGCAGCCGGAAACGCCAATGCCCCGCAGTCCAAATGCGGGGCATTAGTTACACCAGGCGCAACATTCAGCACACTAACAAAAGGTTAAGCGGCCTTGTCGAACAGCACCCGTGCCGCCGGGGTTAACCCCAGCATATGGATGCAGGCATGCACCATGCCCGGCAACCGCTCGCAGCGCACCGCCACCCCGTCCTCACGCAGCCGTTGCGCATACAGCTCGGCCTCATCGCGTAACGGATCGTACTCACAGCTCAGAATGGTCGCCGGTGGCAATCGCCCCAAGGTTATTGCATGCAATGGCTCGGCGTAAGGGTCACGCGGTTTCTCCTCTTTACCCAAATACGTCTCCCAGCAAAACGCCATCACTTCCCGGGTCAAGAAATACCCCTGCGCGTAGTCGTCGTAACTGGCGGTATTCATCGCGCCGCTCAGCGCCGGATACAGCAACAGTTGATGTTCGATTTGCGGCCCTTCGCGGTCGCGGGCCAGCAACGCCACGGCCGCCGCCAGATTGCCGCCTGCGCTGTCGCCGCCAACCGCGATGCGCCCGGCGATAATCCCCAGCTCATCCGCCTGCTCAACCACTGCGCACAATGCCTGGTAAAAATCCTCCAGCGGCCGAGGGAACGGATGCTCCGGCGCCAGCCGGTAATCGACCGACAGGATCAATCGGCCCGTAGCATTAGCCAGCGCCTGGCAAGGCCGGTCATACAGCGCCAACGACCCCAGGCACCAGCCGCCGCCGTGGGCGTACAACATGGCTGGCAAGGATTCTTCCCCCGCGCTCAGCGGAAGATAAGCGCGAATGGCGATGTTATGGCCGTCGTTGGCGGTTATCGCAAAATCCCGCACCCCGCAGCTCGCTTCCACTTCGCCCTGCAGTTGCAACAGCCCGGCCTCGGCGGCGGCGCGCATCTCGGCCAGGGAACCGGGTGCCGCAGCACCTGCCGTATCCGCCAGAAAACGGGCAATCTGCGTATCAAGCGGCATCGGTCTGCGCCTCCGACAAGAATGGCACCACCAGGGCGATAAACGCCTCGTGACACTCTTCGGTAATAAAATGGCCGCAGCCGGCGACCGTCTCGCCCCGCAGATCCACGGCGTTATCCCGTAATGTGACAAAAGGCGCATCGCCTGTGGCGTGTTCTGCGCCGATGGTCATCACCGGCATCTCGAGCCGGGTCTCGGCACGCCGTTGGTTTTGCCGCACGGTCTCGGGAATGGCGCGGTAGTAGTCAAAACCGGCCCGCAGGCTACCCGGTGCAGAATAAGCGGCAATATAAGTTTCTGCGGCCACCCGATCGCGGCGATAAGACCAGCGGTTAAAGATGTAGCCGAGATACTCCCTCTCGCGCCCCAGCGTCAAGGCCTCCGGCAGATCCGCCAGTTGGTTGAACATGAAATGCCACAGGAAGATGTTTTGGTCCGGCGACACAAAAATCGGCGGTGCGGGGGCCAGCCCTGGGATCACCGCTTCGGTCAGCACCAGTCTTTCCACCGCCTGCGGATAGTCGCTGGCCAGCGCATAGCCGATCCACATGCCAATATCGTGGCCGACCAATGAATAACTTGGGTGCCCAAGCTGCAGCATGGTCTGGTGCAACACGGCGGCGACGCTGCCGGTGTCGTAACCGCCGGTGGGCTTATCCGAATCGCCGATACCCGGCGGGTCCACCGCAATCGCCTTAAAGCCGGCCGTTGCCAGTGCTTGCATCACATAGCGCCAGGTATACCAGGTCTGCGGCCAACCAGGGATCAGCAACACCGGCCGGCCTTCGCCGAGGGTGACGCAGTGAATGCGGTTGCCGTTGACCCGTGCATAGACGTGTTCGGGTTCAGGTCCATTCAGCATGGACCCGTTATTTTGCATTTTCATGGGTATTCTCCGGGGTGGAATAGCGCGGCTCAGCGCAGACCGAGCAAGGTATTGATCTGTTGCTGGTCAACCGGCGCGCCGGCAAAGTCATCAAACACCTTGTCGGTGACGTTGATGATATGGTCGCGGATAAAAGCCGCCCCTTCACGGGCGCCGTCCTGCGGGTGCTTAAGGCAACATTCCCATTCCAGCGTCGCCCAACCGGCGTAGCCGTGCTGCGTCAGCCGGGAGAAAATGCCTTTGAAATCCACCTGGCCGTCGCCCAGCGAGCGGAAACGCCCGGCGCGTTCGGTCCACGACTGGTAACCGCCATAAATGCCCTGTCGGCCGGTTGGGTTGAACTCGGCGTCCTTGACGTGGAACATGCGGATAAAATCTTTATAAATATCGATGTAATCCAGGTAGTTCAGCTGTTGCAGCACAAAGTGGCTCGGGTCGAACAGGATCTGGCAGCGCGGGTGGCCGCCGACGCGCTGATGAAACATTTCAAACGTCACGCCGTCGTGCAGGTCTTCACTGGGGTGAATTTCATAACACAGGTTTACGCCCTGCTCGTCGCAGGCATTGAGCACCGGCAACCAGCGTTTCGCCAACTCATCGAACGCCGTCTCTATCAACCCGGCCGGGCGCTGCGGGAACGGAAACAAATAGGGCCACGCCAGTGAGCCGGAAAAGGTGCCCATGTCGCTCAGCCCCAGCCGCGCGGAAGCTTTGGCCGCCAACAGCAACTGTTGCCGCGCCCATTCGCCGCGCGCCTGCGGGTTACCGTGCAGCGCCGGCGGCGCAAAGCTGTCGCACAACGCGTCATAAGCCGGATGCACCGCCATCAACTGACCAAAAATGTGGGTGGTCAGTTCGCTGACTACCAGCCCCTTGTCTGCCAACATGCCGATCAGTTCATCGCAGTATGTCTGGCTTTCCGCTGCGGTAGCCAAATCGAACAGGCGACGATCCCACGCGGGGATTTGCAGCGCTTTAAAGCCGGTGTCCGCCGCCCATTGCGCAATGGCGGGCAGGCTGTTAAAGGGGACGGCATCGTCACTGAATTGTGCGAGATGCAGGCTTGGACCTTTCAAGGTTTTCATCGTAAACTCCAATTGGTTGTCGATTGACAAACAATAGGCTCAAATGAATCCCGCAGCAAGCAGATTTTAGAAATTCGTTGGCGTCAGAGGCGATTTAAGCGATCCTATCTCACTGAATGACAGGCAAACAGGAGCCGACCGATGGCAGGCAGACCACGCGAATTCGACCGCGAACAGGCATTACTGAAAGCACGGGATCTCTTCTGGCGTCAGGGATACGAAGGCACTTCGATGTCGGATCTGGTGGCCGAGCTGGGTATCGCCTCAGCGCGCATTTACAAGGCGTTCGGTTCGAAGGAATTGCTGTTCCGCGAAGCCATCGCCAGCTACGAAAACCATGAAGGCGGCTTTGCCGAGCGCGCGTTCAGCGAGGAAAGCGGTGTGCGGGCGGCGATAAAGCGCCTGCTGGAAGACGCGGTGGCACTCTACAGCCGTACCGATCTGCCGCAGGGTTGCATGGTGGTCTCTTCCGCCGCCAGCGTCAGCGCTGAAAACAACGGCATCAAAACCTGGCTGGCGGAACACCGCCTGCTGCGTACCCAAGGCATTATTGAGCGGCTGCGGCTGGCGGTGAAAAACGGGGAGTTACCGGCGGATACCGACGCCGACAGCCTCGGTGATTATTTCGCGGTCTTTTTGCACGGATTATCGATACAAGCCCGTGACGGCGTCACAAAAGAACGGCTGCTGACGGCGGTTAACGTGGCGTTGTCCGCGCTGGACAGCCGGCATTAATTCTCGGGTAAATCAATAATCACCAGCGTGCCGTGGCTGCCCGCCAACACGCGGTGCGGTACGCCGGCCGCGGCCTGATACAGTTGCCCGGCGTTCACTGTAATTTCCTCGCCCTGCACCGCCAACCGCAGTTTGCCTGCGATCACCAGCAGCGCCTCATGGTATTCGTGAACCTCATCGTCAATGGCACGCTGATCCATTCGCAGCACTTTGATATTGGCCGAACCGACGCGCCCCAGAATGCTGGAACCCCATGCCTGCGGCAAACCGGCAGCCAGAGCAGTAAGATCGAATAGTGACATAGATCCTCAGAGCAAAGCCGCGCACATCGCGCCACCGCACTATAGCGCGCGCCATACCTGCGGCTAAATAACCGTTGCTTTTAACCTATAACCAGGCCGTCACACCGGTACCCGGCGGCTGATCTCCACCACCTGATCGCTGGGGAGATAGTAGTAATCCGTCACGTGCATGCCGTTACGCACCATCAGCGCAAAGATGCTGCGCTGCCACGCCGGTAATCTGTCGTTGTCTTCGCGGCGCACCACGGTTTCATGCCCCAGGTAATAGGTGGCGTCGTCAAAATTCAACCCGGTTTTCTGCGCCTCTGCGTGGTGCAATAATCGTGGAATATTGGGCCGCTCCATAAAGCCGTAACTGGCCACGCCGCACCAGCAGCCCGGTGATAACTGACGCATCACCAGTCGCTCGGTGTTCGCCACCCGTGGTTCGTTCACAATCATGATGTTCAGCGCCAACACATCGGCGTGCAGCGAGCCGTTACGTTTGACGTGCCATTTCATCACCGGCGGCGTGCCATTCAGATTACGCGTAAGAAATATCGCGGTACCCGGCACCCGAGGAATGGCCTGCGCTTTGATCTGCGCCAGGAAATCCGCCAGCGGCAGGCTCTTTTCACCGAGCGTGCGTGAAGCCGCCGCCACGCCGCGATGCCAGATCAGCATCACGCCATAAACCAGACTGGCCAGCAGCAACGGCACATAACCGCCCTGCATCACCTTGCTGAGGTTTGCCAACAGGAAACTGAGATCGACGATAAAGAAGCCCCCCGCAACCAACAAACTGGTGACCATTCCCCAACGCCACACCTCACGCATCGCCACAAACAGCAACCCGCTGGTCATGATCATGGTGAGCGACACGGCGATGCCGTAGGCGGCGGCCAGGTTATCGGAGGATTTGAAGAACACCGTCAGAAAGACCGTCACCGTCATCAGCAACCAGTTGATGGCGCCGATGTAAATTTGGCCATAGCTCTCCTCGGTGGTTTGCTTCACCCGCAGGCGCGGCAACCAGCCAAGCTGGATAGCCTGACGGGTCATGGAAAAGGCCCCGCTGATGATCGCCTGGCTGGCGATGATGGTGGCAAGGGTAGCCAGGATCACCAAGGGTATTTGCATTATCGGCGGGCACAGGCGGAAGAAAATATTCTGGGTCACATCGGCACCGGAGAGGATCAGGGCGGCCTGCCCGGCATAATTCAGCAACAGGCTGGGGAACACGATGCCAAACCAGGCGAGCCAGATCGGTTTTTTGCCAAAGTGACCCATATCGGCGTACAACGCTTCTGCGCCGGTGACGCAAAGGAACACCCCGCCCAGTACCAGAAAACTGGTTAATCCATTGGAGAACAAAAACGCCACGCCGTACTCTGGGTTGATGGCCATCAGCACCGCCGGATGTTGGATAATACCCCAAACGCCCAGAGCGGCGATCGAGAAAAACCACAGCGCCATGATCGGGCCAAACACCTTGCCGATACGCGCAGTGCCCAGTGGCTGAATGGCGAACAGACTGACCAGAATCACTACCGCCGCCGGTAAAATGAAGGGTTTGGATTCGGGCAATACGATGTTCAACCCTTCCAACGCCGACAATACCGAGATCGCCGGGGTGATCGCCCCATCGCCATAAATCAGCGCCGCGCCGAACAGGCCGGCAAAGACCACCATCGGCCGGGCGCTCTTTTTGCTGACCAGCAGCGACATCAGCGCCATTATGCCGCCCTCGCCGCGGTTATCGATCCGCATGGCGAACATGGCGTATTTGAGCGAGGTCACTATCACCAGTGTCCAGAAAATCAGCGACAACAATCCGAGAATCACCGGTGCGGACGGCGCATCGCCAGACAGATAAAGCACGGTTTTCAGGGTATACAGCGGGCTGGTACCAATATCGCCGAACACCACGCCCAACGCGCCACCGGCCAGCAGAGGCAGGCTCATTTTTGGCGTTTGTTCCAACTCGTTTTCTGCAGTCATCGGACACCCCTGTTGGCCCATTGCACTCTATTCAGGATAGTCAATTCAGGCAGTTAGCGCGTGTATCTTTATTGGCCTGCGGCCTCACGCAGCAACCATTTTTGCAGGTTCAGCCCCTCTTGCGACAGCTCGCTGTCTGCCCGCACGCACAGGTAATAATCGCGACCATCGTCAATCGGCCTGTCAAACAACTTAACCAGTTCGCCGCTGTTAAGATAGGGTTCGATCAGCGGCTCGCGCATCAGGGCGCAGCCCAGTCCCGACTGCACCGCCGCCAGCGTCAGCAGGCCATCCTCAAACATCGGCCCGGTGCTGCGCAGCGGCCGCCTGACGCCGGCCTGCTGGAACCATTGCATCCAGGTATTGCGTTCTTCGTCGTGCAACAACGGCAGCGGCAAAAGTTGATCCGGCGTATCCAGCACCCCGTGCAACCTGATAAAGCTGCGGCTGCATACCGGCACCATTTTGCCGGACATCAGTTTTTCGCTGCGATAGCCGGTCCATTGCCCCACGCCAAAGCGAATCGAAATATCGGCGGCGTCACTGAGATAGTTACGGTGGTTGGCATACACCACGTTGATGTCGATATCGGGATTCTCACGCAAAAAACCGTGCAAACGCGGAATAAACCAGCCCATGCCGAACAGCGGGATAAGGCTGATGGTCACCTGCCGGGAGGCCGATTGCTCACGCACGTGCTCCGTCGCCTGGCGCAGCACGTTAAACGCCGCACGGATCGAGCGGTAATACTCGCGTCCTTCGCTGCGCAGAATCAGGTTGCGGCCCTGCCGCTCGGTGAGCGGCATTTGCAGAAAAGCCTCCAGCGTTTTGAGCTGATGGCTGACCGCCGAAGGCGAGATCGCCAGTTCCTTCGCTGCCGCGGTAATGCTGCCCAAGCGGGCGATAGCCTCGAACGCCCGTACGGCGCGCAGCGGCGGATCGTTCGGCAGCAGTGCCTCGTACTCTTCTGTTTTTTTCATATATTGACTATTTTGGTAAAAAATCGGCCGTGAGTTAAAATTAATATACAAATAAATCAATAAATTAAAAACACACATTTTTTGTATAAGAAATTATTTTTCCGTATTTTACAATTTTTTTTAATTCTCTACTCTGAGCCTCCTGAATCATTATTTTTCGGGACTTCCCCCTATGGATACGCTGGTACAGCAGACCGTCAACGGACTGATGCTCGGCAGTATTTATGCGCTGATCGCCCTGGGTTACACCATGGTGTACGGCATTCTGCGCATTATCAATTTCGCGCACGGTGATGTGCTGATGGTTGGCGCGCTGAGCGCCCTGTCGTCTATCGGCGTGTTGCAGCATCATTTCCCCACTCTGTCGCCGTACAGGGTGCTGTTGTTGGCCACGGCGATCGCCATGGCGGTCTGCGCGCTGGTGTCGATGAGCATCGAACGCCTGGCCTATCGCCGCCTGCGCAATGCCCCGCGTCTGGCACCGTTGATCAGCGGTATTGGCGTCTCGCTGCTGCTGCAAACGTTGGCGATGTTGATCTGGTCGCGCAATCCGTTGATGTTCCCGCAACTGCTGCCCATGTCCCCCATCGCCTTGACCCAGGGCAGCGCCGGGCATGCCCCGGCGGTGATCACCGGCACCGGTATCGCCACGTTGGTTGTCGCCGTGTTGGTGATGGCCGGGCTGCTGTTGTTGGTCGAACACTCACGTTTTGGCCGCGCGATGCGGGCCACGGCGGAAAACCCGCAGGTTGCCGGCCTGATGGGTATCGATCCCAACCGGGTGATCGTGTTGACCTTCGCTCTCGGCGGCGCGCTGGCGGCGGTGGCGGGCATCATGATGGCCAGCAACTACGGCAACGCCGGCTTCTCCATGGGCTTCCTGCCGGGTATCAAGGCTTTTACCGCCGCGGTGCTGGGCGGCATCGGCAACCTGCGCGGCGCCATGCTCGGCGGACTCATGCTGGGGCTATTCGAATCGCTGGGAACCGGTTATCTCGGTGAACTGACCGGCGGCACCTTCGGCAGCAATTATCAGGACGTTTTCGCCTTCCTGATTCTGATTGTGGTGCTGGTATTACGCCCATCCGGGCTGCTGGGCGAGCGCATCGCCACCCGCGCCTGAGGAGATAAAATGACCGTTCTGACCACCTCCCTGCATACCGCTACCCCAGGCCGCGCCAGGCTCGGTGTCGTGCTGTTTATGCTCGGCCTGCTGCTGGCCCCCTGGCTGGCCGGGGCCGCCGGCGGCAACTACTGGGTGCGGGTGATCGACTTCGCGCTGCTGTACCTGATGCTGGCTCTGGGGCTGAATATCGTCGTCGGCCTGACCGGCCTGCTGGACATGGGATTTATCGCCTTTTACGCGGTGGGCGCCTATCTGACCGCGCTGCTGTCATCGCCGCACCTGACCGAACAGTTTCCGCTGCTTCTGCACTGGTTCCCGGAGGGCTTGCATCTGTCCATCCTGCTGCTGATACCTTTGTCTGCGGTGCTGGCGGCCCTGTGCGGCATTCTGCTCGGCGCGCCGACGTTGCGGTTGCGCGGTGACTATCTGGCGATCGTCACGCTGGGTTTTGGCGAAATCGTGCGTATTCTGATGCGCAACCTCGATCGCCCGGTCAATATCACCAACGGCCCAAAGGGCATTTCCGGCATCGATCCGGTCAGCCTGTTCGGCCTGAAATTTTCCGGCATGCATGAGTGGTTCGGCATCCGTTTTTCCTCGCTGTATTTGTATTACTACCTGTTCGCCGCCCTGCTGCTGGCGATCCTGTTTATCTGCCTGCGCCTGCAACATTCACGGGTCGGCCGCGCCTGGACCGCCATCCGCGAAGATGAGGACGCAGCGCGGGCGATGGGCATCAACACCCGTAACTTCAAGCTGCTGGCGTTCGCCATCGGCGCCACTTTCGGCGGCATCGCCGGCGCGCTGTTCGCGGCGTTCCAGGGATTTGTCTCACCGGAATCCTTCACCCTGCAAGAGTCGATAGCCGTGCTGGCGATGGTGGTGCTGGGCGGTATGGGCCACATTCCCGGCGTGATCCTCGGCGCGTTGCTGCTGGCGGCGCTGCCGGAGCTGTTACGCAGCACCATGGGGCCGCTGCAACAGGCCCTGTTCGGCCAAGTGTGGATTGACCCGGAAATTATCCGTCAACTGTTCTACGGCCTGGCGCTGATTCTGGTGATGCTGTATCGCCCAGCGGGCCTGTGGCCGGCGCGTCATCAATCGGGAGCCGCATCATGACGCCATTGCTCACCCTAAAGCATGTCAGTAAACGCTTTGGCGGGCTGACCGCCGTGGATGACGTCAGCATGAGTATCCGCCAGGGGGAAATCTATGGGCTGATCGGGCCGAACGGCGCCGGTAAAACCACCTGCTTCAATCTGATTACCGGCCTGTACCGCGCCGATGGCGGCGAGTTCCGCCTGCTGGATCGCCGCTACAAACCGCAGGCGATCGACAAAGTCGTGCAGGCCGGCATCGCCCGCACTTTCCAGAACCTGCGGCTGTTCAATGAGATGAGCGTGCTGGAAAACGTGATGGTGGGCTGCCATGTGCGCACCCGCAACGGCCTGTGGGCGGCTATTTCACGCCACCGCCGCGCCCGCGAGGAAGAACAGGCAACGCGTGAGAAGTCCCACGCGCTGCTGGAATACGTCGGCATCAGTCAGTTTGCCCACTACCGCGCCGGCGATCTTTCCTACGGCCACCAGCGGCGGCTGGAAATTGCCCGGGCGCTGGCAACCGACCCGCAATTATTGGCGCTGGATGAACCGGCCGCCGGCATGAACGCCGCAGAGAAAGTGGCGCTGCGCGAGCTGCTGCAACGCATTCGCGAAAGCGGCAAAACCCTGCTGCTGATCGAGCACGACGTCAAGCTGGTGATGGGACTGTGCGACCGCCTGACGGTGCTCGACTACGGCAAAGTCATCGCCGAAGGCGAACCTGCTCAGGTACGGCGCGAACCGGCGGTGATCCGGGCTTATCTGGGAGGATCTGCGCATGTCTGAACCCTTACTGTCAGTCAAACGGCTAAAAGTGTCTTACGGCGGCATTCATGCGGTGAAAGGTATCGATTTTACGGTTAATCACGGCGAACAGGTGACATTGATCGGTGCCAACGGCGCGGGCAAAACCTCCAGCCTGCGCGCGTTGACCGGCCTGCACCCCTTCGAAGGAGAGATTCTGTTCGACGGCCAGTCCATTCGCGGTGTTCCTCCGCATCGGTTGCTGCAGCAGGGGCTGGTGATGGTGCCGGAAGGCCGCGGCATTTTCGCCCGTATGACGGTGCTGGAAAATTTGCAGCTTGGCGCTTACTCCCGCCGCGATAAACCGGCGATCCAGCAGGATCTGGAACGGGTTTGCACTCTTTTCCCACGCCTGCGCGAACGGTTACGGCAACAAGCCGGGCTGCTCTCCGGCGGCGAACAACAGATGGTCGCTATGGGCCGTGCGCTGCTCAGCCGGCCACGTCTGCTGGTGCTGGATGAACCGTCAATGGGCCTGGCGCCGATCGTGGTCGAAGCCATTTTTGACGTGATCAAAACCCTTGCCAGTGACGGTGTCACGCTATTACTGGTGGAACAAAATGCCCGACTGGCGCTGGAATCGACCGATCGCGCCTACGTGCTGGACAGCGGCAGCCTGAGCCACAGCGGCCGGTCTGCCGGCATGCTCGACGATGAAAAAATCAAACAAGCCTATCTGGGCGAATAACCGTTTTTACTTTTAACCGCACCGGGAGTGTTACATGAACAAGATAACTCGCTTTAAGCCGCTGGCCCTGGCCGCCGCCGTTCTGGCTACCCTTGGCGCAGCCGCGCCTGCGCAGGCCGCCGACACCATTCTGATCGGTCTGGCTGGCCCGCTGACCGGCCCTTCCGCCCGTATCGGCAAGGATCTGGAAAACGGCGCTCAGTTGGCGATCGCCGATGCCAACGCCCAGAAACCGACGCTGAACGGCAAGCCTGTCACCTTTAAACTGCTTTCCGAAGACGACCAGTCCGATCCGCGCACCGCCGTTGCAGTAGCGCAGCGCCTGGTGGACGAAGGCGTCGCCGGCGTGGTCGGCCACTGGAATACCGGCACCAGCATCCCGGCGGCTCGCATTTATCACGACGCTGGCATTGCCCAGGTTGCGCCGGTCGCCACCGGTCATGCCTATACTCAACAGGGGTTTGATACCAGCTTTCGCGTGATGGGCCATGATGACGACGGCGGTAATTACGCCGGTGAATATGCCGTCAAGGTGCTGAAAGCCAAACGTATTGCGGTCATCGACGATCGCACCGCATTCGGCCAAGGGCTGGCGGACGAGTTTATCAAGTCGTTGGCGGCGCAGGGCATGCAGCCGGTAGCGCGTGAATACGTCGATGACAAAACCGTCGATTTCAGCGCGGTACTGACCACCGTTCGCAGCAAGAATGCCGATCTGATTTTCTTCGGCGGTGTGGACTCACAGGCGGCACCCTTGGCCCGCCGCATCAAACAGCTGGGCATGAACACTCAACTGATGGGCGCCGGCGGCTTCGTCAGCCAAACCTTCCTGACGCTGGCGCAGAAAGAAGGTGAAGGCGTGGTGGCGCTGGAACCGGGCCTGCCGCTGGAACAGATGCCGGGCGGCAAAGCCTTTGAGCAGGCTTACCGCGACCGTTACAAGACCCACATCGAACTGCATGCGCCATTCGCCTATGACGCCACCCGGGTATTGATTGCCGCCATTGAGCAGGCAGGATCCGCCAATCCGGCCGATTATCTGCCGAAACTGCGCGCCATTCATTATCAGGGCGTCACCGGCAACATCGCATTCGATCCGCAGGGCAACCTGCAACAGCCAAGCTTCACCCTCTACAAGGTGGTCGACGGCAAATGGCAGCCGCAGAGCGTGTTGGGCGGCGCTAAAACACAACAATAAAGCAAGGGGAGCAAGGTGATGAGCTGTGCAAAAAACGAATTGGGCATTCTGGCCCGTCGGCGTATAGAGGCCGAGATCATCAAGCCGATCTACCAGATTCTGGTGCGTGAGATCGGCAAGGAGCGCGCGCAGGCAGTGATTGGCGAGGCCATTGAAAACGCCGCCATCGATGCGGGCAAGCAGTTTGCCGCGCAGGAGCCGAATGGCGCCGATTTGCAGAGTTTCGCCGCCTTGCAGTATCTGTGGGAAAAAGACGATGCGCTGCAGGTGAAGGTGATCCATCAAGACGAGCAGCAGTTCGACTATAACGTCACCCGCTGCCGCTATGCGGAGATGTATCACGAGATGGGGCTGGGCGAGATTGGCCATCTGCTGTCTTGCGCCCGCGACAGCCAGTTTATCGTCGGTTATGCGCCGGACGTCGAGCTGCAACGCACCCAAACCATTATGTCCGGCGCGCCCTGCTGCGATTTCCGCTATGCCGCAAAAGCGTCGGGAGAGAAAAAATGATCCCTCAGGTTAACGGCGAACGCCTGTGGCAAAGCCTGCGCGATATGGCGCAGTTCGGCGCCATCCCGAAAGACGGTGTCACCCGGCTGGCGCTGAGCGAGGAAGATCGTCAGGCGCGCGACCAACTGCGTGCCTGGGCTCTGGAGGCGGGATGCAGCGTGCGGATCGATCGCATGGGCAACATGTTTTTGCGCCGCGAAGGAACCCGCCCGGAACTGGCACCGGTCTTCACCGGCTCCCACGTCGACTCACAGCCCAACGGCGGGCGCTTTGACGGCATTTATGGCGTGCTGGCCGGGTTGGAAGTGATCCGCACCCTGAACGATCGCCAGATTGCCACCGAGCGCGCGTTGGAGGTGGTTAACTGGACTAACGAGGAAGGTGCTCGCTACGCCCCGGCGATGATCGCCTCCGGCGTGTTTGCCGGCGTGTTCGATGAAGAATACGGCCTGTCGCGTCGCGATGCCCAGGGCGTCAGCATCGGTGAAGCGCTGAAGCAAATCGGTTATGACGGCGAAGATCCGGTCGGCGGCAGGCCAATCCACGCCGCCTTTGAGCTGCATATCGAACAAGGTCCGATCCTCGAGGCGGAAAACCTCGAGATTGGCGTGGTGACCAGCGCGCAGGGCCAGCGCTGGTACGAATTGGAGATCCTCGGTTTCAGCGCCCATGCGGGCACCACGCCGATGGAACGGCGCCGCGACGCCCTGCTCGGCTTTGCCGCTATGGTCACGGAGGTCAATCAGATCGGCCTGGATTTCATGCCGGACGCACGCGCCACGGTAGGCATGGCGCAAATCACCCCCAACTCGCGCAATGTGGTGCCGGGCAAGGTGTTTTTCAGCGTCGAGTTCCGTCATCCGCAGGAGGCGGTGCTGGAACAGATGGAACAGCGGTTGCTGGCGGCGGTCGCGGAAGTGGATGCCGGCACGTTGAGTGCACGCGCCGAACGCATTTTCCAATATCAGCCGATACGCTTTGATCAAGGGTGTATCGACAGCGTACGCCAGGCCGCACAGGCGCTGGGGTATTCGCACCGGGATATAGTTTCCGGCGCGGGTCACGATGCCTGTTATCTTAGCCGGGTAGCCCCCACCGCGATGATTTTTATTCCCTGCGTGGACGGCATTAGCCACAACGAGCTGGAAAATATTTCACCCGCCTGGGCCACCGCCGGTGCCAATGTGCTGCTCAACGCGCTGCTGGCGCAAACGGGCGCCTGATCCCCTCGCCCCGGTTAGCCGACCGGGGCAATAGCAAAAAATATTCAACAAACTGGTTGAATATTCATCACCCTGTTCTATATTCAACCATATGGTTAAATTATCTTCCTCACAGCTGGACGCCATTTTCCACGCGCTTTCCGACCCAACGCGCCGCGCTATTTTGCGTGCGCTGGCTGACGGCGAGCACAGCATTGGTGAACTGGCCGCGCCGTTGCAAATGTCGTTTGCCGGCGCCTCCAAGCATATCAAAGCACTGGAGCTTGCAGGCCTGGTGCAGCGAACCGTGCAGGGAAGAAACCATATCTGCCGGCTTGAACCCGGGCCAATGGCGCAGGCCATGCAATGGCTGCAAACCTACGAGCATTTCTGGACAGAACGGCTGGACGCGCTGGAAATAGCGCTGCGGCAGCCCGAACAGTATCCTCCCAAGGAGTGAACCATGAACGACTACGGTATGATTATTGAAACCGGCACGCTGCGCATTCAGCGGCTGCTGCCCGGCCCGATCGAACGGGTCTGGGCCTATCTGACGGAATCCGACAAACGCGCCACCTGGCTGGCCGCCGGCGTGATGACGCTGGAAAAAGGCGCGGCGGTGGAGTTGGTATTTCGCAATTCCGATCTGACGGGCGAACACGAGCAGACCCCCGCCAAATACAAACAAAGCGACTGCAACGGCAAACACCTCGGCCATATCACCTGCCTTTTCCCGCCGCGGCTACTGAGCTTTACCTGGGAGGAAAAGGATCAGAACCGTCCTTCCGAAGTGACCTTTGAACTGACCGAACAGGACAACGCGGTGCTGCTGACGGTCACCCACCGACGCCTGGCCAACCGTGACGACATGCTCGGCGTGGCCGCCGGTTGGCATACCCATCTGGATATCCTGCTCGATCGCCTGCACGATCGTCAGCCACACTCGTTCTGGACCACCCATGCCAAGCTGGAGGAAGAGTACCGGGCGAGACTGTAATCAGCTTTCATCCCGGCGTCTGAACGCCAGGTAACCGGTGACCAACGTAAAACCGCCGACCAGCAACACCAGCAGAATAAAGCCGTGGTGATTGCTGGCCAGCGGGATCCCTCCCACGTTCATGCCGAAGAAACCGGCGACGATGTTAATCGGCAGCGCCAGCACGGTGATTACCGTCAGGGTGTACAGCGTGCGGTTGTTCTGCTCCATCTGTTTGGCGCCAATCTCCTCTTGCAACAGGCGAATGCGCTCGGTCAGGCTGGCCAGATCGTTCAGCACCACGGTGAACTCTTCGGTGAACTGCCGCAGATCCTGCACCACGTCCCGGCTAAGCCAGGCCGGTGGCCGGTTCAGCAAGCGAAACAGTGCGGCGGGCTCCGGCGCCAGCAGGCGCTGAAAGCGCAATAACATGCGGCGCATGCGCCCCAGTTCGGTGCGGTTGCGTTTCACATGGTTACTCAGCAGGCGATCTTCAATGGTGTCGACATACTGGTTGGCCTGTCGCACCACCTGCTCCAGCACCTCTTCCTGTTCTTCCAGCAAGTGCGCCAACAGCTCGGTGGACGACGCCAGTTGCAACGGCCCCAGACGCCCCAGCAGCCGTTCGATCAACCGCAGCGGCTTGTGCCGCACGGTAACCACCAGCCCGCTGCGACAATACAACCACAGCGTGGCGATCTCCGGATTATTTTCTTTGGGGTGGAAAATCACGTCGTTGAGCACCGCAAACAGGTCATCCCCCTGCCGTTCGATGCGCGTGGTATGGGAGCCGTGACGGATCTCATCGAAGAAAAAGTCGGAAATCGCAAAGTGATTTTTCAGCCATTTCTCTGCCGCCGCATGGTTCAGATTGAGGTGCAACCAAATAAACCCTTCGCCCGGCGACAGAGCCAGGTAAGCCTGGCAGGCCTGCTGCGAAGAAACGCGCAGCGGCGGTTCTCCCGTGCGGAACACATGGCCGTAAATCAGCCCGGTAACTTCATCATCAAAATCGAGCTTGTGCATTTTATCCGCAACCGTCTGAACCATAAATCTTTATCCCGAATAACCGCATTAATCAATAAACCAGACTCAGCCTTTATATCAATCTTTAAATACCAACGTTAATTATTTTCACGTTTCCAGATGATTAATATTACCGTCATAAAAAAGTCACATTATTTCCCAATACTTTCATGGCAACACCGTTCAACACCGTCAGTATTCTAATGAAGTTTATCGGGAAGGTCCTTTATGAGCGATAACAGCGCCGTTCAAGCGGGTGCACCCTCTGCATCCAGCCTGCCAAAGATCTACCAAAAGAACAGTCGACTCACTGTTCTTTTTTTTGTTTTTTTATTAGTACTGGGGATCGCTTTTGCCGGGGTAAATCTATTTAACGACGTGACCGATGCCGGGGCAGTATATACCAGCTATCTCCCTTTTCTTTTATTGGGGTTAGCGCTGCTTATTGCGCTGGGCTTTGAATTCGTTAATGGTTTTCACGATACTGCCAATGCGGTAGCCACCGTTATTTACACCCACTCCCTGTCGCCGATGGTGGCAGTGGTCTGGTCAGGGTTTTTCAACTTCCTCGGCGTTTTGCTCTCCAGCGGCGTGGTGGCATTCGGCATCATTTCGCTGCTGCCGGTTGAATTGATTCTGCAAGCCGGCACCGGTAACGGTTTTGCCATGGTTTACGCCCTACTGTTCTCGGCGATTATCTGGAACCTGGGCACCTGGTGGCTCGGGCTACCGGCCTCCTCGTCGCATACGCTGATTGGTTCCATCATCGGCGTAGGCGTGGCTAACGCCCTGATCCACGGTCGTACCGGCACCAGCGGCGTGGACTGGGGACAGGCGATTAAAGTGGGTTATGCGTTGCTGCTTTCACCGGTGATCGGTTTTGTGTTTGCCGCCCTGCTGCTGCTGGCGTTGAAGGTGTTCGTTAAAAACCGCCAGCTGTACACCGCCCCAAAAAATGATGCGCCGCCGCCGCTGTGGATCCGGGGCTTGCTGATCCTCACCTGTACCGGCGTCTCCTTCGCCCACGGCTCCAACGACGGGCAAAAAGGCATGGGCCTGATTATGCTGATCCTGGTCGGCACCATGCCGATCGCCTATGCACTGAACCGCTCAATGTCGCCGGAGCAAATCCCGCGCGTGGCGGCGCTGGCGGAGGTCACCAAAAACGATCTGTTGCGCCAATTCCCGGCGGTCAGCCAGGTACCGCCGCGCGAGGTGCTCACCGGCTATGTGCGTTCCAACGAATTGACGCCGGACGTAGTGCCCGCGCTGGCGCAACTGACCGGCGCCATCGGCGATCAAGTCCGCCAGTACGGTTCTGTCGACAAGATCCCAGCGCAGGCGGTGTCCAACACCCGTAACGATATGTATCTGGCATCGGAAGCCATCAAGCACCTGAAAGCGGAAAAGCAGCTTCAGTTTTCCGCCGACTCACAGCGCAATCTGGATGCGTTGAAAGGCGATCTGGACAGCGCCACTCGCTTTATCCCGTTCTGGGTCAAGGTGGTGGTGGCGATTGCCCTCGGCCTTGGCACCATGGTCGGCTGGCGGCGTATCGTGGTTACCGTTGGGGAGAAAATCGGTAAAAGCCACCTGACCTATGCCCAAGGCGCCAGCGCCGAACTGGTGGCGATGACTACCATAGGTGCGGCGGATGCCTTTGGCCTGCCGGTTTCGACCACCCACGTGCTGTCCTCCGGCATCGCCGGCACCATGGCGGCTAACCGCTCCGGCCTGCAAATGTCGACCCTGCGCAACCTGCTGATGGCTTGGGTTCTGACGCTGCCGGCCTCGGTACTGCTTTCCGCCGGGCTGTACTGGGTTTTCACTCATTTCTAAAACCGGGTTAACACGGAGAATCAATTATGGCTATGCATGAATTTAACCGCGACGACACTTTCAACCAGCGCCTGCTGCAGGAGTTTTATGACAGCTATGACGAGGAGCTGGAAATGGAGCTGGATGACCTGCGGTTTGACGACACCGAAGTGGACAGCGATCAGAAAAAAGCCTGGCGCAAACAGTATTTCCGCGAGCTGCTGCGCCTGCAAGGCGAACTGGTGAAGCTGCAAGACTGGGTAATGCGCACCGGCCACCGCGTGGTGATCCTGTTTGAAGGCCGCGACGCCGCCGGCAAAGGCGGGGTGATCAAACGCATCACCCAACGCCTGAACCCGCGAACCTGCCGCGTGGCCGCGCTGCCGGCACCGAACGACCGCGAGCGCACCCAGTGGTATTTCCAGCGCTACATCGCCCACCTGCCGGCGGCGGGTGAAATCGTGCTGTTCGACCGTAGCTGGTATAACCGCGCCGGGGTGGAAAAAGTGATGGGGTTTTGCAACGACGAGGAATACGAAGAGTTTTTCCGCAGCGTGCCGGAATTTGAGAAAATGCTGACGCGCAGCGGTATTCAGATCGTCAAATACTGGTTCTCGATCACCGACGACGAGCAGGAACTGCGCTTCCTCAGCCGCATCCACGATCCGCTGAAGCAGTGGAAGCTCAGCCCGATGGATTTGGAGAGCCGGCGCCGCTGGGAAGACTACACCGAGGCCAAGGAAATCATGTTGGCGCGCACTAACATTCCGGAAGCCCCCTGGTGGGTAGTTCAGGGCGTCGACAAGAAAAAGGCGCGGCTGAACTGCATCAGCCACCTGCTCCAGCAACTGCCTTACGAAGAGACCGAAGGCAACGTGATCACTCTGCCGCCGCGCAAGCGTAGCCCGGACTATAACCGCCATCCGGTGCCTGACGATATGGTAGTCCCTGAAGTGTATTGATTTTCAATGGGGATGGTTTGCCATCCCCTGCCTGACATCATGATGAATACGCTGGCCTTTTGCCGGCATATTCCGCCTTCACCCTATTTTCTCCACATTTGCTGTGCAGACTCTTGCTGATATTTTTTAGTCACTTAGAGTAAGAGCCTCGCTTGTCATGTCATTCTTGAATTGTGTTATCCCTTTCTCCCTTCGGCGTTTTCGCGCCGTTATCGCGCTCAGCCTGCTTTTTATCATCGTCCCTGCACAGGCCGCCGCGCCGCTGGTATTGCATTCAAAAGCCGTGTTGGTCGTCAATCAGCGTACCGGCAAAACGCTGTTCCAGAAACAGGCCAATCGCGCGTTACCCATTGCTTCGCTGACCAAGCTGATGACCGCTATGGTGGCGCTGGATAGCCGCCGTCCGCTGGGCAATAAAATGAGGGTGACTGCCGCCGATCGCGATTTATTGAAGAAAACTCACTCGCGGCTGACCCTGGGTTCGTCACTCAGTCGCCGCGATATGTTGCACATTGCGCTGATGTCATCCGAGAACCGTGCGGCAGCCGCCCTAAGCCGTCATTACCCCGGCGGCCGCAAGGCGTTTGTGGCGAAAATGAATCAGAAGGCGCGCAGCATCGGCATGAAACACGCCCGTTTTTATGACCCCACCGGGCTGACGCCGCGCAACGTCGCCAGCGCCAACGATCTGCTTAAAATGGTCAATCACGCTTATCGTTATCAAACCATTCGCCGTTTCAGCACCGATAAACAGCACGTTGTTTACCCCGGCCGTGGCCAATTGGTGTACCGCAGTTCCAATGGCCTGATCAATAACCGCAACTGGAACATTCAACTGCAAAAAACCGGTTATACCAACGAGGCCGGTCACTGCGTGGTGATGAGAACCGTCATCAAAGGGCAGCCGGTAGTGATCATCCTGCTGGGTTCCCAACAGCGCTACGGCCATTATGACGATGCGCTGCGCCTGAAAGCCTGGCTGGAGTCCTGATCCCTCGCGCAGGGCGTCTTTAACCGCCCTGCGCATAACCAAATCCGTTTTTTATCAATGGAATATCCTATCCCCAATCAGTATTACGCCCTTGGTGGTCTGCATGGTATTTGTCATAAATAACTGATGATAAAGGAGCAGGAAAATGGCTTATGCCTTGAGCGTGTTGGATAAAAGTCCGATTGCCGAAGGAGAAAGCGCCGCCCAGGCGCTGACGCGCACGCTGCATCTGGCGCAGCAGGCGGAAATCTGGGGCTATCGCCGTTTCTGGTTGGCGGAGCATCACAATACTCCGCAGCTCGCCTGCCCTTCACCCGAGGTGTTGATCGCCTATTTACTCGGGCAAACCTCACGCATTCGTATCGGTTCCGGCGGCGTAATGCTGCAACACTACAGCGCTTATAAGGTTGCGGAAAACTTCAACCTGCTGGCGACGCTTGCCCCGGGCCGGGTAGATCTGGGTGTGGGGAAAGCCCCCGGCGGGCTACCGCTCTCTACCCAGGCGTTGCAGGCTGCGCACGACCAGCAGAATAAGCCGGATTTTCCGCAGCAGTTGGCCCAGCTCAATGCTTATCTGAATGACGATGCACAACCTGGTCTGAGCGCCACCCCCCAACCTGAGCACTCCGCTCAACGCTTTCTGCTGGGTGCCAGTAGCGAAAGTGCCCAACTGGCCGCCGAACACGGCTGGGCGTTTGTTTATGCCGCACAGCTCAATGGCAACCCAGACGATATTCAGCGGGCGCTGGCGCACTATTCCGCGCAAAGCGGTGGCCGCAAAGCCCTGCTGGCGGTCGCGGCGATCGTCGCGGACACGGCCGCGCAGGCCAAAGAATTGGCGGCCGGGATCCAGCAATACCGCGTGCACGTGGCCGGCGGGCAGAGCGTGACCGTTGGCAGTCTGGAACAGGCGGAGAGTTTTGTTCAGCAGGCCGGCGCGACCGATTACCGCATCGAGCCGCGCGAAAGCCATATTCTGCTCGGCACTGCGCAGCAGGTGCGCCGGCAGTTGGACCAACTGCACCAACAATATGGCGTGGAAGAGTTTGTTATTGATACACCGATTAGCCAACCCGCCGCCCGCCTGGCCTCTTTGCAACTGCTGGCGCAGGAGAGTCTGGCGTTGGTGTGATCGGGGAACGGGGCCATAAGCGTTAAATCGGCATTGACCATTGGCCATACCGATTTGATGCCTCACATTCAGTTAACCGAGGTGCCGGCGACCATCGCCACCGCCAAATCCTGCGCCAGCCTCTCTCGTTCTTCCTCAAGCAGGTTGGCCAGGCTGATACGAACAGCCGGGCCACTTTTCAGTCGGAACGGCTCACCGCTTTGCACCAGCCAGCCGCGCTGCGCCATGATTTGGCTGGCGGCGGCTTCTGAGCGCACCGGCAACCAGATATGCACCCCTTCCCCCGGCGGCAATGGCGTGCCAGCCAGTGCGCCCATTCGCGCTGCCAGCGCATCGCGCCGCGCCTGATAGGTATCCTGCGCCCGTAATAACAAGCCATCGCCTTGCACCTGCGTCCATAATTTGACGGCAATCTGCTGCAAGATATGGCTGACCCAACGCTCGCGAATGTATTGATCGGCACGCATCGCCTGCAATAGCGACGATTTGCCGCAGGCCAACGCAATGCGCAGGTCCGGGCTGAGGAACTTGCTCAGCGACAGCACATACAGGCCGTTGTCGGCACTGCAGGGTAAATGCAGCGGCTGTTGCGACAGCGGCCCCCAGAAATCATCGACGATCGCCAGGCAGCCGGGCTGTTGCGCCAGGAACTCGCGCCAGCACTTGGCGCGGGCAGCGCTGAGCGACATACCGGTCGGGTTCTGCGCCCGCGGTGTGAGGATCACCGCGCACCCCAGCGTTGCAGCGCCCTTCTCCGGCAATTGGCACCCTTGATCATCGACCGCAAGCGGCAGCGGTTTTAGGCGAAGGTGCCGCAACAACGTCAGCAGCGGCGGCCAACAAGGATCTTCCACCCAGACCGCAGCCCCCGGTGCCGCATGGCAGCGCAGCGCCTTTTCAATGGCGTCCAGCGCGCCGGAAAACACCGCCGGGTCGCCCAACGCTGCTCCTTGTTCGGTGAGCCACTTGCTGCCCAGCGTGCACAATGCCGGCAAATCACCGCTGACGTCATAGCCATTCTGCTGCGGGAAGACATCATCCTTGCCCAGCGACAGCGCCGGTAACAGCGCAGCATCCAGATTGCCACTGGCTAAATCGCGCATGCCTTCAGGCACCCGGCGTACGCTGCGCACCGCCCTTAACGGCTGGTCAAGCACCTGGGTACCGGCGCGGCCGCGTGTGGCCACCAAACCGGCATCCCGCAACTTGCCGTACGCACTGGCGACCGTATTGGGGTTCACCCCCAGTTCCCCGGCCAACTGGCGCACCGGCGGCAACAGGTCACCCGGTTGCAAATCGCCCCGTTTTATCTGCGCGCCGATCTGTTCAGCAATCTGGACAGCGCTGCCGCCTTTTGCATACAATGAACCCATACATAAAACCTTTTTGTATTAGTTCAAATAAGCTTACCCGTTTAAAACGCAAAAGTTAAGGGGTCAACATGGAAAAACATTACGTACTCGACATTCAGCACGCCGGCAAAGCCTTCGCCCGCATGCAGATGTTCACGCCCTGGGCTGCCGACCAACTGCAACAGGCCCTGGCCCTGTTTCCCGCCGAGCAGGGCTACCAACTGCACATCAGTCAGGTCAAAGAGCGGCGAATCCTTTATCAGAGCGGTGCAAGCGGTATTACCGTGCTCGCCGATGCGCTGGAACTGGCGCCTTATCACCCTGCGAGGGAGGTCGCGCAATGAAAAAAGTTGTCGCTATCAGGCATGTAAATTTTGAAAACCTCGGTATTCTGGGATCATTGCTTTCACTGCGTGGCTATCAGATTGATTATTACGATGCCGGCCGTGACGATATCCGCGCCATCAACAATGAAGAGACCGATTTGCTGGTAGTGCTCGGCGGGCCGATCAGCGCCGCACAGCATTTTGCCGGGCAGCAGCACTACCCGTTTCTTAACGACGAGCTGGCGCTGGTCACCCAACGGTTACAGCAACGTCAGCCCACGATCGGCATTTGCCTGGGCGCACAGGTGATGGCTCAGGCTTTGGGCGCCGGTGTAGTGTCGCTGGGCGTGAAAGAGATTGGTTACGCGCCGCTGACGCTGGCGGAAAATGAAGACTCCGTACTGGCGCCGTTGGCAGCAACGCCGGTGCTGCACTGGCACGGGGATATGTTTACCGTCCCGGAGGGGGCAACCTGTGTGGCCAGCACCGAGGCTTGCCGTTATCAGGCGTTCGAATATCAGGATTTCGCGCTTGGGTTGCAGTTCCACCTGGAAGCCGATCATCACGATATTGAACGCTGGCTGGTTGGCCACGCCTGTGAGCTGGAGTTGGCCGGCATCGCCCCGCAGCAATTGCGCGACCAGGCCTCACGCTACGGCGCAGAATTGGAACGACGCGCCCGCCAGGTGTTTGCGCGGTGGCTGGATAAAAACGAACAAAGGACGTGTTAGATGCAACAGACTTCGCAATTGCAACCGCCGCAGATTGATGTGATCAGCATTCAATCGCAGGTAGTGTATGGCAGCGTCGGCAACGGCATCGCCTATCGCACCCTGCTGAAAAAGGGGCTGGAAGCGCTGCAGGTGCCCAGCGTGCTGTTCGGCTGCCCGCCCTATTACGGTGCCCCCAGCGGCGGCGTGATTTCCGCCGAATGGTTTAGCGGTTTTCTGGAGGATTTGATCGCTCGCGGTGTGATGAAACGCACGCGGGCGGTGATCATCGGCTATCTGGGTGATGTCGCCCAGTGTCATATTCTGGACGCTTGGCTGCAACGCGTTCGCGCTATCAATCCGCAGATAAAAATCTATATCGATCCGGTGATGGGCGATTACGGTGAAGGCGTGTACGTGGACCCGCGTATCGTCAGTTGCTATCGCTCGCCGTTCCTGAGCCTTGCCAACGGACTGACACCCAATGGGTTTGAACTGGAGCAGCTTTGCGGGCACAGCCTGGCTACGCGGGAACAGACGCTACACGCTGCGCAGGCGCTGTTAAATGGCACGACCGAGTGGGTGTTGGTGACCAGCGCACCGGGCATAGCGGAAAACGACGATGAGTTAGGGTTATTGCTGGTCAGCCACAATCAGGTGCAAAGCTACACCCACCCTAAAATCAAATCGAAGGTGAAAGGCACCGGTGACATGTTTACCGCGCTGCTGGTCAGTCATTTGCTGCACGGCAGAAGCCTCAACGACGCCATAGTTACCGCCGGTGGCGAGGTGTGTGACGTGTTGGCGGAAGCGGAGCATTTCGGGTGGGAGGAGATTGGCAGCCTGCGCGCCTTGAGATAGGACAGCGTCATCAAGGGGCAGCTCGCTGCCCCTGTTCGCCTGATTCAGCGTTTCTTCTTTTTATTGAAATCTAATTCAAACGCAAATACCGCGCTCTGGATTTTTCTTTCCATTGCCAGGCCGAGATTGATAAAGCGGCACGACAAACGCGAGAAATGCACCGGCTTGTCATTGTCATCCAACTCCTGATCTTCGTTGATCACCATCAGTTCCATATTGACTTTGAAACTGCCGTAGCTGCCAAGATCCAACAGCGCCTTTTTGAACTGGAGGCCCGGCTGAAGTTTGTCCGGCAACGGGCCGTCGAAGCGCAAACCCACACCGCCGGCGGAGAGATCGTGGATCCTTAATTGGTACGCGGTACCGTCAGCATATTCACCGCTGCAGAGAAACTGACGCCAGTGGGGCGTGGTGACGCGGAACTGACGGCGGCGCTGGATGTAAACCAACTCCTTTGGCAGGCGGGTTGAACAGGCTTGAACGCCCAGATGGTCGGTAAATTCTGGTTGGCCAACGGCAAATTCGATCTTCGCATCATTGCTTTCAATCACGATGGTAAATTCGCCATCCGCCCGCGTATCCGCATCGTCGCCGCTGAAAACGATATTGTCCGGCCCAACGCTCAATAATAAGCTCTGAAATTGCTGCTGCTGGTTAACGACCCGCAGCGGGGTGCGTTGTTTACAAATGTCACGCAATATCGCCAGAACCTCAAAACGCTCCCGTTTGATAAACAATCCGTTATCATTGTGCTCCACACGTCTCTCCTGACTCTTCCCAATGGCGATTACATATTCCTTACAGTTATCATCACTGGGAATATTCCTAAAGTCAAATTTGCCAGCGATGCCAAGCCTGTGGGAGCAGTCTTGCGAAGCGTTTTGCCCAGGCCCGCTGGCCTCGTTCGTCGGCGATCAGATCCTGGCGGATCTCGATGCCAACGTAAGGTAACCCGCGCCGTTCCGCATGCACCGGCAGGGTGTAATCCGTCGCATCGGTCATCGCATAAGGTTCGTTGACCCCCACTTGCAGATCCCCTTCCTCCCGCAGCAGCTCTGCCAGCAGGTGGGCAAACGCCGGTTGGCGATTAAACAGCAGCCCAACCTGCCAGGGGCGGGAATGGCCTTTGAACACCGGCGTAAAACTGTGCATCGCGATAATAGCGGTGGGTTTTTCGCGCATCTGCCGCTCGCCCAGCATGTTGTCAATGCTGTGGTGATACGGCAGGAAAATTTCCCGCTCGCGGGCCAGCGCATGCTCGGCATCAATGCCGATATTGCCGGGGATTGGCGTCAGCTCCGACAGATGCGGGATCGAGCTGGCGATGCCCGGAGCCCGGTTACAGTCGATCACTAAACGTGAGTAACGCTGATGAATCAGCGTGGCATCCAGATGGCGGCTGAGGTGAAGTGAAACCTCCAACGCGCCAATATCCCAACCGATATGACGGTCGATTTCGCCGGGCGGCAACCCCAGATCGCCCAAGCGTTGCGGTATCGCCTGGCCGGCGTGATCGCACAGCAATAAAAAGGGCGCTGTGCCCTTGGGCGTTTCAACCGCAACGGCAGGAGGCTCATCGGCGGATAACAATTGCGGAACAAAGGACTGTGGCATGCAAGACTCCGGGGTGGGATAAACCCTCATCCTAGCGCTATCCCACCGCTGGCCCCAAGCCGGGGCTTAGATCAAAAACGCATGATTGCGTGGCCGATCACTCTATGCAGGCTTCCTGCGGCTGATGAACCGCAATATAACGCTGGAAGCGCGACGGTTTTAGCCGGGTAAGATCAACCAACACCAATCCGTCGATACAGTTGTTGAACGCCGGATCGGTGCCAAAATCAATAAACTGCACCCCGCCCGGCTCACACAGCTCGGTATATTGTTTATACAAGGTGGGGATCGAGCAGCCGATGTTGCTCAGCAGGCTTTTCAGCCGCACCAGATCTTCTTGATAATTATCGCCGGCAAATTGCGCCAAGACCTGCGGCAACGAAGCCGGATAAGGCTGCCGAGACTGCGCCAACGCGCTTCCCGGCGAGAAATACAACCGGTAGAAGGCGATCAACAGGTCACGCGCCGCCACCGGCATACCGCCGGAGATGGAAACCGGCCCAAACAGATAGCGATACTGTGGGTATTTTGCCAGATAGGCGCCAATGCCCAGCCACAGGTAATCCAGCCCTCGTTTGCCCCAGTAGGCCGGTTGGATAAAGCTGCGGCCCAGTTCGATGCCCTGCGCCAGGATCGGTGCCATATCGCGGTCATAATGGAACAGGCTGTTGCTGTAAATGCTTTCCAGACCCTTGCGCTCCAACTGTTCGGCGGTGGGAATAAACCGGTAGGCGCCGACAATTTCCAGTTCGTCCGCATCCCATAGCACCAGGTGATAATAGTCGTCGTCATAGCTGTCCAGATCGCGCCGGCGGCCGGAGCCTTCGCCCACCGCGCGGAAAGCGATCTCACGCAGGCGACCTAATTCACGCAGGATAGGCGTACGAGCCTCATCCTGGCGGCGATACAGGTAAATGATTTTGCCGTCCGGCGTTACGCCAAGTTGTTCGCAATTTGCCAGCGCCTTCTTCAGCTCCAGCCGATCTTCAGGCAGGGCGATGGCCGATTCGCTGGCGAACAGCCCTTCCTTACCCTGGCCCAAACGATAGATGTGACGGCGGAAGCGTTCGGCCAAATCTTTGGCACTGGTGTGGCCATCGTGCCAGTTGGCAAAAGGAATGCGGCCGCCAACGCGGATTTTGATGCGGCCGCCCTGCTGCTGGAACATTTCACGCACCAGCAACAAGGTGGATAACGGACGGTAGACCAGCGAGGTGAAGTAAAACAGATTGCTGTTACGCGCACTGATGTGGATCGGCACAATCGGCGCCCGCGCCTTGGCCGCCAGGCGCAAGAAGCCGGTATGCCAGTGGCCGTCGCGAATGCCTTTCGGGCTCATGCGCGACACTTCTCCGGCGGGGAACAAGATCAGCGCCCCCTGTTTGTCCAGTTGCGCCTGCATGCCTTCAATTTGCTTGCGGCTGGTTTTATAGCCCACGTTGTCCACCGGCACGAACAGACTGCGCAGCGGTTCAATATAGGTCAGCAGCTGGCTGGCGACCACCTTCACATCCGGCCGCACCGCCGCGACTGCACGCAGCAACACCAGGCCGTCCAGCGAGCCGATGGGATGGTTCGCTACCAGCACCACCGGCCCCTGGCTTGGAATATTTTCCAGGTCACCGTCTACCAGCTCACAGCTGAGGTTGAAGTAATCGACCACTTGCTCGATCAAATCCAGACCCTTAAGGTGCGGATAATCGGCGGCAAACTGTTTGAATTCTTTTTCGAAGAGTAAAGTTCTGAGCAGGCTACGCTGCCAGGCAGGGGTATTGCGGTGTGGAAATGCATCTTGCAACAGAGAATCCAAGCTGAACATCGCGTTATCTCCTGGCTTAGTCGCTGCAAACTTAAGCCAGCGCTATGACCCTAACATGTCAGTTACATGACAGAAAAATGAAATCCCTCGCCTATCAGGTATAGCAAATTATTGAAGATAGGGTGGCGACGGTTTTTCCATCACTGCCGGCGTAGCATTTTATGCTCCTGAAACTCACGCCCTGATGTGCCAAACACCGGCCACTGGAGAGACGCCCTCGGCAAAGAGTGGGGGGAACCGGCAGCACAGAACCACAGGGTGAAAAGCTATTCCATACGCCAACATTCCGACAGCCAGGAGGGGTTATTATGCGACATATTTCACATTATTCCCGACCTGCTTACCCTCGAATCATTAACCCGACTTCACTATGATCTACATCATGGTATTACCTTACCCTTCTCACTATTATCAAATTAATCAACGCAGAGGATAGGAATACTACCCAAATCATTTTAAACATGGTGACACTCAGCATTCCTCCTCTGTTTGAACCCTCTCTATTTTCTTTAACTTTTTTGTTAATTAGCAGTGTTTGTTTTTATTTTAAAAGAGGAATTAACGATGTCCCATTTACTCATAGCGTTGGCGTTACTCGCCTTACTGCCCGCCACCCTGCATGCAGCGCAAAAAGCCAGTGGAATCAGCATATCCGGCACGCTCAGCTTTGCAGGTAAAATAGCCACACCCACTTGTGAAATTAGACGGGATAACGGCCAGTTCATTTCATCTTGTTACCGGGAAACCGCTGGCAGTGGCTTCGGTTATATCGCCATGCCGCTAAGCGCAATGTCATCGGAATTAATTTCCGACGCCACTATAGAGAAAGTAAATAATAACCCTGTCATGCAACGGGTAACCCTAAGTTATAACTAACTCTGGAAATTCATCAATAACCTCTCCAGGGGATATCATTAAAAAACCTTGGAAACTGTAAATTAGCTTTATAAATTCGAACTTTCATTTAGGTTTTTTAACCTGTTCGATTTTCTTCTCCCTGCGATGGGCAAAGCTGCACCGCCCATCCATCTTCATGTCCGAAATCCGCCATCGCGCCGCCGCATTTCGTGTAATAATCTCCCCATCAAACGTGAGGAGTGATCAAAATGCAGACCTTTTTTATTGATCGTATGGCGACGCCAGTTGGCGAACTGGTGCTGATTGCCGACGAACAGGACCGTTTGCGCGCTATCGACTGGACCGAGCACGAAGTGCGCCTGATGAAGCTGATGAATACCCATTACCGCGCCGACCGTTTCCAACTGCAGGAAAAGCGTAATCCCGGTGGCCTGACCGACAGTATGCAGCGGTATTTTGCCGGTGAGCTGACGGTGATAGACAACCTGCCGGTGATGACCGCAGGCACTGAGTTCCAGCGCACCGTCTGGCAGCAACTGCGCCAGATCCCCTGTGGCGAGATCATTACCTATGGCGAACTGGCGAAACGCATCGGGCGTCCGACCGCCTCCCGCGCGGTCGGTATGGCCAATGGATCCAATCCGATCAGCATCGTGGTGCCTTGCCACCGGGTGATTGGTTCCCAGGGTGCATTGACCGGTTATGCCGGCGGCGTGCAGCGCAAACAGTGGCTGCTGAAGCACGAAGGCTATTTGCAGAAAGATTTGCTTTAATTCGCCAGCGCGCTCTGGCGTGGTTGGGGAAAGTAGATCGGCCGGAACGAAGCAGGCAATATTGCAAGTTCCGGCTGCTACTGCGTAATCAAACGGCTGGGAATGTCAATAGTAAAAGATTCCTTATCCCAAAAAACCCTGCGTAATTTGCGGTCTCTGACGGGACATAAACGACAACTGCACAAGCAAACCATTCACGTAAGTTATAAACAAATCAAAAAATTTCAGTCAGCTACAGGATAATCATCGGCATAAGCGAACAAAATTCGCACACAACACCCCTGTTCATGTTAACGCTACCCTTATCACCTGCGGTAAAAGATGTTAAAATTGACGCATATCAATTATTGAATGAGCGTAATCTATGATCCCGGAAAAACGCGTGATTCGTCGTATACAGTCTGGTGGTTGTGCGATCCATTGTCAGGACTGCAGCATCAGCCAGCTGTGCATTCCTTTTACTCTAAATGCTCATGAGCTGGACCAGCTCGACAACATTATCGAAAGGAAAAAGCCTATTCAGAAGGGGCAGACCCTGTTTAAGGCTGGCGATGAACTGAAATCGCTGTACGCTATCCGCTCCGGGACCATCAAGAGCTACACCATTACCGAACAGGGTGACGAACAAATCACCGGTTTCCATCTGGCAGGCGATCTGGTCGGTTTTGACGCCATTGGCGGCCTGAAGCACCCAAGCTTCGCTCAGGCGCTGGAAACCGCAATGGTCTGCGAAATCCCGTTTGAAACCCTGGACGACCTTTCCGGTAAAATGCCTAACCTGCGCCAGCAAATCATGCGTTTGATGAGCGGCGAGATTAAGGGCGACCAGGACATGATTCTGCTGCTGTCGAAGAAAAATGCCGAAGAGCGCCTAGCGGCGTTCGTCTACAACCTGTCGCGCCGCTTTGCGGAACGGGGCTTCTCACCGCGTGAGTTCCGCCTGACCATGACCCGTGGCGACATCGGCAACTATCTCGGTCTCACCGTTGAGACCATCAGCCGCCTGCTGGGCCGCTTCCAGAAAAGCGAAATCCTCAGCGTCAAAGGCAAATACATCACCATCGAAAACGTCGATGCCCTGTCGGTGTTGGCCGGCACGCCTCGTATCAACGTGACCGTAAACGCCTGATCCCATGCCGGGTCAATAATTCCGCAGAATTATTGACCCGGTACATCTCCACCACTGTTCTGATTTTCAATGTTGGGTTACTCTGTAAATTAACAGACTGTTGATTTTCAGCTGTAAGGAGGCCCTATGGCGAAGTATCAGAATCTTCTGGTGGCTATTGACCCCAATCAGGACGATCAGCCGGCGCTGCGTCGGGCGGTTTACCTGATAAAACGGAACGGCGGGCGTATAAAAGCCTTCCTTCCGATCTATGACTTCTCTTACGAGATGACGACCCTGCTCTCCCCCGATGAACGGACGGCGATGCGGCAAGGCGTTATCAGCCAACGCGCCGCGTGGATTAACGAGCAATGCCGTTTTTACCTCGACGAAGGCGTTCCTATTGAAATCAAAGTGGTCTGGCATAACCGCCCTTTCGAGGCAATTATTCAGGAAGTGATCACCGCCAAGCATGATTTACTGCTGAAAATGGCACATCAGCACGACCGGCTGGAATCGGTCATTTTCACGCCGACCGACTGGCACCTGTTACGCAAATGTCCGTGCCCAGTGTGGATGGTCAAAGATCAACCCTGGCCGGAAGGCGGCAAAGCGGTGGTCGCCGTCAATCTGGCCAGCGAAGAACCCTATCACGATCCGCTGAACATCAAGCTGGTGCAGGAAACCGTCGAACTGGCGCAAAACGTCAACCAGACGGAAGTGCATCTGGTCGGAGCCTACCCTGTTACCCCTATCAATATCGCCATTGAACTGCCTGATTTTGATCCCAGCGTCTATAACGACGCCATTCGCGGACAGCATCTGATCGCCATGAAGGCATTAAGGCAGAAGTTCTGCATTAACGAAGAGTTCACCCACGTTGAAAAAGGTTTGCCGGAAGAGGTGATCCCGGATTTGGCCGAACACTTGCAGGCGGGCGTGGTGGTGTTGGGGACATTAGGCCGCACCGGTATCTCCGCGGCGTTTATCGGCAACACGGCAGAACATGTGATCGACCATCTGAAATGTGACCTGCTGGTGATTAAGCCGGATAACTTCAACTGCCCGATCGAAGTCGATGAAGACGATGAACACGACGACGAGGACTGATTTTCAGGCATAAAAAAACACGGGCCAATTACGGCCCGTGTTTTTATAGGCTGCGGTTAATTCTGCAACGCTCTCAGTATCGCTTCCACACTCTCTTTGGCATCGCCAAACAGCATCTGGGTGTTCTCTTTGAAGAACAGCGGGTTCTGCACGCCGGCGTAACCGGTGTTCATCGAACGTTTAAAGGCAATCACGTTTTGCGCTTTCCACACTTCCAGCACCGGCATACCGGCAATCGGACTGCGCGGATCCTCCAGCGCGGCCGGGTTCACCGTGTCGTTGGCGCCTATCACCAGCACAGTATCGGTATCCGGGAAATCTTCGTTGATTTCGTCCATCTCCAACACCACGTCGTACGGCACCCTGGCTTCCGCCAGCAGCACGTTCATGTGGCCCGGTAAACGCCCGGCAACCGGGTGAATGCCGAAACGCACTTTGATGCCGCGCGCACGCAGTTTTTCGGTGATTTCCGCCACCGGATACTGTGCCTGCGCGACCGCCATACCATAGCCTGGGGTGATGATCACCGAAGTGGAATTCTTCAGTTGCTCGGCCACCTCTTCCGCCGTGGTTTCACGATACTCGCCCATTTCTTCCGCATTGCCGGTCGAGGAACCATCGGTACCAAAACCGCCGGCGATCACGCTGATAAACGAACGGTTCATCGCCTTACACATAATGTAAGACAGGATGGCACCCGAGGACCCCACCAACGCACCGGTAACGATCAGCAGATCGTTGCTCAACATAAAGCCCGCAGCGGCAGCCGCCCAACCCGAATAGGAGTTGAGCATCGACACGACTACCGGCATGTCGGCACCGCCGATAGAGGCCACCAGATGCCAACCGAAAGCCAGCGCGATCGCGGTCATCAGCACCAACGCCACTGCCTGCCAGCCCACGCTGTCGGCACGAACGAACACTACCAGCAGCAGGAAGGAGACCACCAGCGCCGCCAGGTTCATCTTGTGGCGATTCGGCAATGCCAGCGGTTTAGATGAGATGATGCCACGCAATTTACCGAAAGCGACAATCGAACCGGTGAAGGTGACCGCACCGATAAAGATGCCGAGGAACACTTCGGTCAGATGGATATTCTCCATCACCGGCTCCATCGGCGCGCCGTGATCCAGATAGCTGTTCAAGCCCACCAACACCGCCGCCAGGCCAACGAAACTGTGCAACACCGCCACCAACTCCGGCATTTCGGTCATTTCGACTTTTTTCGCCAGATAGACGCCGATGGAGCCACCGATAATCATCGCAATGATGATCCAACCCACGTTACCGGAATCCGGCCCGAGGATGGTGGCAATCAGCGCAATTGCCATCCCGGCGATGCCAAACAGGTTGCCCTGCTTCGACGTTTCATGGCGCGATAGACCGGCCAGGCTGCAAATAAACAAAATAGCGGCAACAATGTATGCAGCTGTAACTAATCCTCCAGACATGTGCTACCCCTTAGTTCTTGCGGAACATCTTCAGCATGCGCTGAGTGACGGTGAATCCACCAAAAATATTGATGCTGGCAATCAGCACGGCGATGAAGGAGAGGAAACTCACCCAGCCGCCGTGACCAATTTGCAATAACGCACCGACCACGATAATCCCTGAGATCGCATTGGTGACCGACATCAACGGGGTATGCAATGCATGGCTGACGTTCCAAACCACGTAGTAACCCACCACGCAGGCCAGCGCAAACACGGTAAAGTGAGACAGGAACTCTTTTGGCGCTGCGTTAGCCAACCAGCCGAACAGAATAATCGCCAGCGCGATCAGCCCGTATTTCAGCCAAGGTGAAACCGGTTTTGCCGCCGGTTTAGCGATTGGAGCCGCCGCTTGCGCCTGTTTCGGCTGCGCGGAAACCTGGATTGGCGGAGCAGGCCAGGTCACCTCGCCGCTGCGCACCACGGTGACGCCGCGGATCACGGTGTCCTCGAAATCGATATCGATTTCGCCGTTTTTCTCTTTCGTCAGCAATTTCAGCAGATTAACCAGGTTAGTGCCGTAAAGCTGTGAAGACTGGGTCGGCAAGCGGCTTGGCAGATCGGTATAGCCAATGATTTTTACGCCATTGTCAGTGACGGTCACGCGGTCGGCCACGGTCAACTCGCAGTTGCCGCCGTTTTGCGCCGCCAGATCGACGATCACGCTGCCCGGCTTCATCGAAGCCACCATCTCTTTAGTGATAAGTTTTGGCGCAGGTTTACCCGGGATCAGCGCGGTGGTGACAATAATGTCGACCTCTGCCGCCTGGGCGGCAAACAACGCCATCTCAGCCTTGATAAAGGCTTCCGACATCACTTTGGCATAACCGTCGCCGCTGCCCGCATCTTCCTCAAAGTCCAACTCGAGGAATTCTGCGCCCATGCTTTGCACTTGCTCTTTTACTTCCGGGCGGGTATCGAAGGCACGCACGATCGCCCCCAAGCTACCTGCCGCGCCAATCGCCGCCAAACCCGCGACGCCTGCACCGATGATCATCACTTTCGCCGGTGGAACCTTGCCGGCGGCGGTGATCTGGCCGGTGAAGAAACGGCCAAACTCGTGTGCCGCTTCAACAATCGCGCGGTAACCGGCGATATTGGCCATCGAGCTGAGCGCATCCATCGATTGCGCGCGGGAGATACGCGGTACCGAATCCATCGCCATCGCGGTTACGTTGCGCGCAGCCAGTTTTTCGATAAGCTCCGGGTTTTGCGCTGGCCAGATAAAACTGACCAACGTGCTGCCCTCACGCATTAACGCGATCTCATCCTCTTGTGGCGCGTTAACTTTCAAAATCAGATCCGATTGCCACACGTCGGCAGTATCGGTAATCGTCGCCCCTGCGGTTTCATAAGCCGCATTGTCAAAGCTTGCCAGTTTACCCGCGTCGCTTTCGACAGCGACGGTAAAGCCCAGCTTCAGCAGTTGTTCCACCGTTTTCGGCGTTGCTGCAACCCGGGCTTCATTGGCCAACCGTTCTCTTGGTACACCAATACGCATAATGTTCCCTTCTCACCTGTCTTTGATGATGTTTATTATCTTCCTACCCATAGCAGTAGCGCCGGCTGACATCTCGACCCGTCGTCTTTCAAGACTGTGCATTGTTGGCTGCAATTTGAAAGCCACAGAGTGACTTGTCGGCATCGAATTAAGGCACCATCTATAACCTACTGAAAATATGATCGATGATCCATAATTGCTTACGCATTCACGTCTGTTTTTACATAAAAATTCAGATAACGACATGACAAATCGCAATTTTAAGTTAAAAAGCCGTGCGCAACGCCGTTTTTGCTTGCAGATTTGTGACGAACGCAGGTCTGAAGATATCCGCTCCACGCGGCCAGAATGAATGAAAGTTATAAATTTGTGAATAATTAACACTTATGTCATCAAAGGCTTTATTATTGAAACTTATGACGATTACGCAGCAAATGGCGTAAACAATCCTTCATGGGATTTGTCTCATGCGATGACATAAAATGCTGAGACACTTGTCGAGATTACATGTAATAATCGGCGGCTGAATTACCCATAAACAGTTCAGCACGTTATAAACGTTAATGCGCTTGGCGAAAGGATTTTTTATGAAGCTGAAGAACACGATCATCGCATCAGCCTTGTTATCACTCACTGCGCTGTCTGCTCATGCGGCACTTGAGTTAACTCCTGAAAAAGCAGCGGCGCTGAAGCCGTTTGATCGCATCACTATTACCGGCCGCTTTAATGCCATCAATGAAGCCGTTGATGCCGTATCCCGCCGTGCAGACAAACTGGGCGCAGACTCCTTCTACATCCAGGACAGCAATAACAGCAACAACGGCGGCAACTGGCGCGTCACCGCAGATCTTTATCATAAAGACGCGGCAGAAGTGAGCAAAGAGCCGAAGTACCGCGTCATTAACGGCGTGACCGAATTGCCAAAAGAACAGGCCTTCCTACTTGAGCCCTATGATACGGTCAGCGTCAGCGGTTTCTACCGCAGCCAGCCGGACATCAACGACGCCATCACCAAAGAAGCGAAAAAGAAAGGCGCAGCCTCGTTCTTTATCGTGCGTCAGGTTGATGCCAACCAGGGCGGTAACCAGTTCATCACCGCTTACATTTATAAAGCCGATGCGCCTAAGCGCGTGGTTCAGAGCCCGGACGCCATTCCTGCCGACTCTGAAGCCGGCAAGGCCGCATTGGCCGCCGGTGGCGCCGCCGCCGCCCAGGTTGAAATCCCAGGCGTGGCTTCTTCAGGTTCGCCAAGCCGTGACGTAGGCCGTTTCTTCGAAACCCAGTCTTCTACCGGCCAACGCTATACCGTCACGCTGCCGAATGGCACCAAAATCCAGGAAGTGAGCAACGTTACCGCCGCACAGATGGTGCCGTTTGATTCCGTGACCTTCACCGGTCACTTCAACAGCATGACGGACATTTCCACCGAAGTGGCGAAGCGTGCCGCTGCGAAAGGTGCCAAGTTCTATCACGTGACTCGTCAGTGGCAGAACAAGAGTGGCGGCAACCTGACCGTGAGCGCCGATCTGTTCAAATAAGTTTCACTTCGCGGTTTATTCTCGGGCAGCCATTGGGTTGCCCGTTTTTTTTGCCGATAAGCCTCCGCCGGTTGAATAATTTTTTGTAAATTCCGCATATTCAATCATTGCATCGGCAACGATCCATCCGTAGAATTTGCGCCTGTTTTTAGGGCTATTATCTATTTGTTCAGTAATTGTCATTGCGTTGTTACTGCCAACTAGCTACCTAACAGTTGTTTATTCTGCGCTCAGGATCCGTCATTGGAAAAAAAACTAGGTCTTACCGCGTTAACCGCATTGGTGCTCAGTTCCATGCTGGGCGCCGGGGTTTTCAGCCTGCCGCAAAACATGGCGCAAGTCGCCAGCCCGGCCGCACTGCTGCTGGGTTGGGCTATCACCGGCGTCGGCATCCTGTTTCTGGCTTTTGCCATGCTGCTGCTTACCCGCCTGCGGCCCGATCTGGACGGCGGGATTTTCACCTATGCGAAAGAAGGCTTTGGTGAGCTGGTGGGTTTCTGCTCCGCCTGGGGATATTGGCTATGTGCGGTGATCGCCAACGTCTCTTATCTGGTGATCGTGTTTGCCGCACTGAGCTTGTTTACCGATCGCGGCGGCGATGTCATTTTGGGTGACGGCAATACCTGGCAGGCGCTGTTGGCGGAATCATTGCTGCTGTGGATCGTGCATGCACTGGTGCTGCGTGGGGTGCAAACCGCGGCCAGTATCAACCTGGCGGCAACCTTGGCCAAGCTTTTGCCGCTTGGCCTGTTTGCCGTATTGGCGGCTATCGCGTTCAAAATGGACGTATTTACCCTGGATTTCCACGGCGTCGCGCTCGGTAAACCGGTGTGGGAACAGGTAAAAAACACCATGCTGATTACCCTGTGGGTGTTTATCGGTGTGGAGGGCGCGGTGGTGGTTTCCGCGCGGGCTCGCAATAAAAAAGATGTGGGCCGTGCAACCATGTTGGCGGTGCTCTCCGCGCTGGCGGTTTACCTGCTGGTGACGCTGTTGTCGTTGGGGGTAGTGCCGCGCAGTGAACTGGCCGGGATGCGTAATCCCTCGATGGCGGTGCTGATGGTTGATCTGATTGGCCCCTGGGGAGATGTGATTATCGCCGCTGGCCTGATCGTGTCAGTATGCGGCGCTTATTTGAGTTGGACGATTATGGCCGCTGAAGTGCCGCTGCTGGCCGCCCAGCACGGTGCTTTTCCTAAAATATTCCGCAAGCAGAACAAGAATCACGCACCTTCGGCTTCGTTGTGGCTGACCAATATTGCGGTGCAATTCGCGCTGGTGGTGATCTGGCTGACCGGCAGCAACTATAACTCGTTGCTGACTATCGCCTCGGAAATGATTCTGGTGCCTTACTTCCTGGTCGGCGCCTTCCTGTTCAAGGTCGCGCTGCGTCGCCAGGACAAACGGCTGATGTTCGCCGCCACCGGTGCCTGCCTGTACGGTATTTGGCTGCTGTACGCATCAGGGTTGATGCATCTGTTGATGTCGGTGTTGCTGTATGCGCCGGGGTTGCTGGTGTTTATCTATGCTCGACGCGGACACGAGAATGTCAAATTGCTGAATCAGTTGGAGAAAGGCAGCATTTTGCTGTTGCTGATGGCCACGGTGCCGGCGGGTTGGTTTATGCTGCAGTAGTGAAGGACGGCCGGGTGGAATCACCCGGTCAATACCTTAGGATGCGCGCAGGGTAATGGTCATGCGTTCCCCTACCTGAGAGATGATAACCCCCTCAACGCACTCTTGCTGAATGGCCGCCAACTGCTGTTGGTCCAACGCATACGGCAGTTTAATGTCGAACACTGCCAGCCCCTGCTGCTGCGCCAGATCGATCAGGCGCACGATATTGGTTTCGTCGCTGACCTGGGTGGATACCACCTGCAGCGCCAGTTCCTTCAACTGCTCTTTTCGCGTTTGCGAGGCGCAAGCCTGAGATTTCAATACCATGCCAAAAAATGGCATCACACCATAGATTGCATCAACAAAGCGCCAGTGCTTCTTGCACGATGCGGACAGAAAATCCATGTAATCAAAACAGATTTTCTCACTGCGCGCGACGGATGCAAGGTGACTGCTGTTCATCCCTTCCTCCCTCTCATTGCCAGTGTATTACATCCTGAAATGGATAATCGATGCGAAGCTTTAACGAATTTCCGACGTATAATGGCATAATTCCCCTATTGTTTGCCAGTCTGTCCAGGAGCTTTAATCAATGGAACATCACAACTCCGCGCCGGTGCTGATCACGGGCGGCGCACGCCGGATTGGGCTGGCATTGGCCAGGTCATTCTTGCAGCGTGACATCCCCGTGATCATTGCCTATCGTAGCGATTACCCGGCACTGAACGAGCTGAAAAGACTGGGAGCAACGTGCATTCAGGGCGATTTCTCGACTCACGACGGTATTTACCGCTTTGCCGATCGGGTGCGCCAGGCCGCACCGAAATTGCGCGCAGTGATCCACAACGCCAGCGCTTGGCTGGCCGAATCTGCGGAGGTGCCGCCGGAGCAGATTATGGCCGCGATGCTGCAAATTCACGTTTACACCCCTTATCTGCTCAATCAGTTGCTGGAGCCCTGCCTGCTTGGCCAAGGGCAGGCAGGCGCAGATATTATCCACCTGACCGATTATGTGGTGGAAAAAGGCAGTGACAAGCATATCGCTTATGCGGCCAGTAAAGCCGCGCTGGACAACATGACTCGCTCTTTCGCCCGTAAACTGGCACCGGAGGTCAAGGTCAACGCCATCGCACCAGCGTTGATTATTTTCAATCCGGGCGATGATGAGCCTTATCGTCAGCAGGCGCTGGCAAAGTCGCTGATGAAAATTGCCCCGGGTGAAAGCGAAGTGGTCAATCTGGTCAATTATTTGCTGGACAGTCGTTATGTCACCGGTCGCACCCATGGTGTGGACGGAGGACGTCCACTGCGCTAGGCAAAGATGTGCATGGCGTATCGCTGACCCCCGCGTTATGCTGAACTCCGTTATTCTTATAAAACCGCTGACTATGCATAAAATTGTTTTTGTGGAAGACGATCCTGAAGTCGGCAAGTTGATTGCCGCCTATTTGGGCAAACACGATATAGAAGTGTTGATTGAGCCGCGTGGCGACAGTGCTCAAGCACGCATAGAGCAAGAACTGCCGGACCTGGTGCTGCTCGACATTATGCTGCCCGGGAAAGACGGCATGACGCTGTGCCGCGATTTGCGCCCGACCTTCCCCGGGCCGATCGTGCTGCTCACTTCGCTCGACAGCGATATGAACCATATTCTTTCATTGGAAATGGGTGCCAACGATTACATTCTGAAAACCACGCCGCCGGCGGTTTTGCTGGCACGGCTGCGTTTACACCTGCGCCAGCATGGCAATCACCCCAAGGAAGAGTCAACGCAACCGATCACCCAGCACAATGCGCTGCACTTCGGGTTGTTGTGCATCGATCCGGTTAACCGCCAGGTGACGCTGGGTGAAGAAGTGATCACCCTTTCCACCTCGGATTTCGATCTGCTGTGGGAATTAGCCACCCACGCCGGGCAGATCATGGACCGCGAGGCGCTGCTGCAAAACTTGCGCGGCGTGAGCTACGACGGCCTTGATCGCAGCATCGACGTGGCGATTTCCCGCCTGCGCCGCAAGCTGTACGACAATGCGCTGGAGCCCTTCCGCGTCAAAACCGTGCGCAATAAAGGTTATCTGTTCGCACCAAATGCCTGGGAGTTCGTACAGCAATGAGAAAGCTTTTCGTGCAGTTCTTCCTGCTGCTGTTCATCTGCTTTCTGGTGATGGCGATGTTGGTGGGCCTGGTGTACAAGGTCACAGCCGAACGCGCCGGTCGCCAGTCAATGGACGATCTGATGAAAAGCTCGCTGTACCTGATGCGCAGCGAACTGCGGGAAATTCCATTGAAAGACTGGAATAAGACCATCGCGACGCTGGACTTGAATCTGTCGTTTAAACTGCATATCGAACCGCTCGGCAAACAGGATCTGAGTGAAGATCTGAAAAAACGGCTCCGCCTCGGCGAAATTATCGCTCTCGACGATCAATACACCTTTATGCAACGCATCCCGCGCAGCCATTACGTGTTGGTGGTCGGCCCCATTCCGTACCTGTTCTACCTGCATCAGATGCGGCTGCTGGATCTGGCGCTGCTGGTGTTCATCGGCATGTCGCTGGCGTTACCGGTATTTTTGTGGATGCGCCCGCACTGGCAAGATTTGCTCAAACTGGAGAACGCCGCCCAACGACTCGGCGCAGGCCATCTGGATGAGCGCACCCATTTTGACCCGACCTCGAGCCTGAACCGACTCGGGGTGGCATTCAACCAGATGGCGGACAACGTCAATACGCTGATTGCCAGTAAAAAACAGTTGATTGACGGTATCGCCCATGAATTACGTACCCCTCTGGTACGGCTGCGCTACCGGTTAGCGATGAGCGATAACCTTTCCGATAGCGAACAACAGGCGCTAAACCGCGATATCGGTCAGTTGGAATCGCTAATAGACGAGTTATTGACCTACGCGCGGCTGGATCGTCCACAGGTGGCGCTGAATATAGAACCGCTCGACCTGCCCAACTGGCTGGAAGACAAAGTAGAGGATATGCGCCTGATTCACCCGGAGCGCGAGATCCAGCTGGATATTCCGCATGCCGGCGATTTTGGCGGCGTCGATTTACGGCTGATGGAGCGGGTGCTGGATAATCTGGTGAACAATGCCTTGCGCTACAGCGAACAGCGCCTGCGCATCGGCCTGTGGTTTGACGGCGACGGAGCCTGCCTGCAGGTAGAAGACGACGGGCCAGGCATTCCACCTGAAGAACGCGAACGCGTGTTCGAACCCTTCGTGCGCCTCGATCCCAGCCGCGATCGCGCCACCGGCGGTTGCGGACTGGGCCTCGCGATTGTTCACTCTATCGCCGTCGCCTATCAGGGCCATGTTTACGTAGACGCCAGCTCACTCGGCGGCGCCAGCTTCCGCTTCTGCTGGCCAGTGAAGCCCACTTTCAATTTAAAAGCAGACCCGGTGTAACCCCCTTCAGCACAACAGTCTGAACGATCAGGTTATCCGGCTCACAATAATAGGGAGCCAAACAATGACATCTGCACATTCGCCTTCATCCGCCTACCGCGAACTGCGCGCCATTTTCACCCGACTATCGCGATTCGGCCACCTGTCCGCCATTGCCGGCTGGGATATGCAGACCATGATGCCGCCAGGCGGAAACAAAGCGCGCTCGGAAGCACTGGCCGAACTGAGCGTGCTGCAACACCAGATTTTGACGGCGAAAAATACCGGACAGCTTTTTGAACGCGCGCAGCAAGAAACGCTGGATGGCTTTGATCAAGCCAATTTGCTGGAAATGCGCCGCCAATATGACAACGCCGTACTGGTGCCGGAGTCGCTGGTTGAGGCTAAATCGCTGGCCGGTGCGCGTTGTGAACACGCCTGGCGCTCCCAACGCCCCGCCAACGACTGGGAAGGGTTTTCGGAGAACCTGCGTGAAGTGGTCAAACTGACCCGTCAGGAAGCGCAGATCCGTGCTGAAGCGGCAGGCTCAAGCCGCTATGACGCCCTGCTCAACCTGTATGAGCCGGGCATGCGCAGCAGCGATATTGACCGTATTTTTGGCGATCTCAAAACTTGGCTGCCCGACCTCCTGCAAAAAGTGGTGACCAGGCAGGCCCAAGAGCCTTGCCTCATTCCCGAGGGGCCGTTCAAGGTCGATACCCAGCGTCAATTGGGTCTGAGCGTGATGAAACTGCTCGGTTTCAACTTCGACGGGGGCCGCGTGGACGTCAGCGCTCACCCCTTCTGCGGCGGTGTGCCGGAAGATGTTCGTATCACCACCCGCTACAATGAGAAAGAATTTCATACCGCATTGCTCGGCATTATCCATGAAACCGGCCATGCGCGTTACGAGCAGAACCTGCCGCGTGATTGGCTGGGCCAACCGGTGGCGCAGGCGCGTTCTACCGCGATCCACGAATCGCAAAGCCTGCTGTTTGAAATGCAGTTGGCGCGTGGCAGCGATTTCCTGAAAATTCTGCGCCCGTTGATTATCAAGCAGTTCGGTGAGCAGCCGGCGCTGGAAGAAAGCAACTTCATCCGCCTGAATCAACGCGTTAAACCTGGCCTGATCCGCGTGGATGCGGACGAAGTGAGTTACCCGGCGCATGTGATCCTGCGTTATGAAATCGAGAAAGCCCTGGTCGAAGGCGCTATTGAAGTGGAAGACATCCCGGCGCTGTGGAACGAAAAAATGCGCGATTACCTTGGCCTGGATACGGTCGGTAACTACCGCAATGGCTGCATGCAGGATATTCATTGGACCGACGGCGCTTTCGGCTACTTCCCGACTTATACGTTGGGCGCGATGTACGCTGCGCAACTGTTCCACAGTGTCCGTGAAGCGCTGCCTTCGCTGAACAGCGACATTGCCGAAGGTAACCTGACGCCGTTATTCCACTGGCTGAAACAGAATATCTGGTGTCACGGCAGCCGTTTCTCTACTGATGAGCTGATCACCAAGGCTACCGGCGAAACACTCAACCCACGTTATTTCCGTCAACACCTGGAAGACCGCTATCTGTAATGCCCCCAGGCACGGGTAAAACCGTGCCTTTTCCCTCCTGGTTTGCCTACGCCCTTCCATAGAGCACTGTCTTCGCTTACGACACCTTAGCCGCAGAGTGTCGGTTGGTGGTTCCACACATGTATGTTGTAACTAAAGTAACCATGCAGGCCAGCGCATTTCTGCCAGCCAGGCTATCGCGCGGCGTGTGCGCTAATCATCTCTATCAACTGCGAACGCAACTGAGGCGGCAGATCGTGACCCATCTTCGGGATGACCTGCAGTTGCGAATGGGCGATCGCTCTGGCGACGGCAACGCCACCGGCTTTGCGCACCAAGCGATCGGCATTGCCGTGGATCACCAGCGTCGGTGCCGTGATCCGGCGGCTGTAACGACGCAAGTCGCCACTGCCGAGCAGCGCCGACAACTGCCGTTGCAGGCCTTCGGCATCCATCCCCCGCTTTAATAAGCGCCTAACCAGTATATCAAGCTCCGTCTCCTCGACCGGATAGGCCGGGCTTCCCAGTGCGCGCAACCCCTCTTTCAAAGACTGGCATTGCTGTTGCGGCGTCGCATTTGCCGGCGGGCGCCGCAGCAACAGTTTCAGCAATGACGGTGCCGGCGGCGGCAATAACGGTTGGTTGGTGCTGGAAAACAAAATGGTCAGCGACTTTACCCGCAGCGGGTATTCCGCCGCCAGCACCTGAGCAATCATGCCGCCCATTGAGGCGCCCAGCACGTGAGCCTGCGCTATTTGCAGGTGATCCAGCAAATGCACCGCGTCTTCCGCCATGTCTTCTAACGAATACGGCACCTGGGTTTGCCAGCCCAGTTGAGCGCGCAATATCAATAGCCACAAGGGCTGCAACCTCTTACCCTGCGTCTTGCCGGACAGGCCGACATCGCGGTTATCGAAGCGAATCACCCGAAAGCCTTTGCCCACCAACGCGCGGCAGAAATCGTCCGGCCACAGCAGCATCTGCGCGCCAATGCCCATAATCAACAGCAACGGTGGATGAGCGATATTGCCCCAGTCCTCGTAGGCTATCGGTACTTCGCCCTGCTCGGTGAGCCCGCGACGGATCGCGATATCGTTCATTTACCGTTCCTTTTTGCGTTATGGCGCGCCGCGGCAGGCCACCTCCCGCGGCTTGTACATTAGGTTACACGCCGAAACCAATCACTCACGGAAAGCATTCTGCCATTTACCTACTATCTTAACACCGGCCCCGCAGTGGGCTTGATACATGACGAGTAATTTGAGGATTCTTTGATGAAAAAAGTATTAGCTCTGGTTGTTGCCGCTGCAATGGGTCTGTCTTCTGTTGCCTTCGCTGCTGACGCTGCCACCACCACTACCGCACCTGCGGCGACGGCTACCACTACTACTGCTGCACCGGCTAAAACCACTCACGTGAAAAAACATCACGCGAAGAAAGCGGCAGTTCAAAAAGCGCAGTCGGCCAAAAAGCATCACAAAGCCACCGCTAAAAAAGCCCCGGCTCAGAAAGCTCAGGCAGCAAAAAAACACCACAAAAAAACCAGCCATAAAAAAGCTGCGTAACAGCAATCTGATGTGAGGCTCCCCTCACCAGTCCAGAATTGATTTGTCCAACACCCGGTTCGCCGGGTGTTTTTTCATCGGGGGTTCTCATCAATGCTGCGCCGCTATTTATTTGAAATCATTCTGGTCGCCCTGATCCTGTGCGGGTTGATCGCCACCTTCTTTTATTTGTAGCCGCAGATTTTCTCCGGTTATAAATTATCGAAAAATCAATCACTGCCCATCTACACAACAGCTAAATCAGTCTATAGTTAGCATTCCGTGTGTTTATGGATGATTCGTATTTGCCAGGCAAGAGATCTATGCGCATAACCGTTTTGCTGTTGCTGTGCTCATTCCCGCTCGCTTTCTCCCTCTCAGCCCGGGCCGACAGCCCATCCGACGCGTCGACGGCTGAGCAAACCCGCTTATTTTTTGGTAAGGATGACCGGATAAAAGTCACAGAAACCGAGGGGTGGCCCTGGCAGGCAATTGGCCAGGTGGAAACCGCCAGCGGCAACTTGTGCACCGCCACACTGATTTCCCCCCATCTGGCGCTTACCGCCGGCCATTGCGTACTGGCGCCGCCAGGCCAATTGGATAAGGCCATCGCCCTGCGCTTTGTTGCCGGCAATAAGAGCTGGAAATACCAGACCGACAATATCGAAACGCTGGTCGACCGCAAGTTAGGGAAAAAACTCAAGCCTGATGGCGAGGGGTGGATTGTGCCGCCGGCTGCCGCAGCCTATGACTTTGCGCTGATCCGCCTGAAGGATAAAAAACCGCTGCCGATTAAACCTCTGCCTCTGTGGCAAGGCGACAGCAAAGCGTTAACTCTGGCGATGAAACAGTCCAAACGGCTGATTACCCAAGCGGGTTACCCGGGAGATCATCTGGACGATCTCTACAGCCACCAGAACTGTAAAGTGACGGGTTGGGCGCAACAGGGGGTACTGTCGCACCAGTGCGATACCCTGCCTGGCGACAGCGGTTCGCCCCTGCTGCTGAAAACCAACGACGGTTGGTCGTTGATCGCCATTCAAAGCTCCGCGCCGGCAGCCAAAGACCGTTACCGCGCCGATAACCGCGCGTTGGCAGTGACCGGCATACGCGATGCGCTGGACGCACTGGCTGCGGGAAAATAACAACGGGGGTTCAGCATGCTGAACCCCTCGCTTAGTCAGGCCGAAAGCTGCTCGATAGTCTGCAAGATACGTTTGTCCGAAATCGGATAAGGCGTGCCGAGCTGCTGGGCGAACAGGCTGACGCGCAGCTCTTCGATCATCCAGCGCACTTCTTTCACCTCGTCATCCTGCCGACGTTTCGGCGGCAGCTTGTTCAGCCACTGCTGCCACGCCTGCTGCACCTGATCCACCCGCAGCATCTGCGCGCGATCGCGGTGCGGATCAATCGCCAGCTTCTCCAGCCGGCGTTCAATCGCCTGCAAATAACGCAGCGTATCCGGCAGGCGCTTCCAGCCGTTGTTGGTGACGAACCCGCGATAAATCAGGCCACCAAGCTGGGTTTTGATATCCGACAGCGCCAGCGCCAACGACATGTCCACCCGGCCCTTCAGCCGCTTGTTGATGTTGAATACCGTGGTCAGGATCTGCTCGACCTGCCTGGCCACCCCCACCACCGTTTCATTCAACTCGCCGCGCACCAACTCCTGCAGACGCGCGAAGTTCTCTTCCTGCCATACCGGCCCGCCATGTTCGGCAATCAGCTTGTCGATACCGCACGAGATACAATCGTCGATCAGATCCAACACCTTGCCATAAGGGTTAAAATACAGCCCCAGCTTGGCTTTGTTGGGCAGCTTTTCATGTAGATACTTGATTGGCGATGGGATATTCAGCAACAGCAGGCGCCGCGTACCCTGCCACATCGCCTGTTGCTGCTCTTGCTCGCTGTCGAACAGGCGGATCGCCACGCTGTCTTTTTCATCCACCAGCGCCGGGTAGGCTTTCATCGAGTAGCCGCCGCGTTTCTGCTCATAAAACTCGGGCAGTTTGCCGAAGCTCCAGATATGCAAATTGCTTTGTTCCAGCCCATCATCCGCCACCGCCGACAGCGTCTCCTGCACTTTGTCCTTCAATTGCAGTTTCAGCGCCGTCAGATCTTTGCCTTCGAGCAAGGTTTTGTGATTTTCACCCACCACCCGGAACGTCATTTTAAGATGATCGGGTACCTGATCCCAGTGCCAGTCGTCTCGTGACACCGTCACGCCAGTCATACGCCGCAATTCACGCTCCAGCGCATCCAGCAGCGGCAGCTCCAGCGCGGTCACCCGCCCGAGGAAAGCCTCGGCGTAGTTCGGCGCCGGCACAAAGTTACGGCGAACCGGTTTCGGTAGCGACTTGATCAGCGCAATCACCAACTCACGGCGAATCCCCGGGATCTGCCATTCAAAGCCCTGATCTTCAATCTGGTTGAGAATAGGCAGAGGAATGTGAACCGTGACGCCATCGGCATCGGTGCCAGGTTCAAACTGGTAAGTCAGGCGCAGCTTGAGATTGCCCTGGTGCCAGGCATTCGGGTAGTCCAGCGCGCTGACCTTGTTGGCGCCGTCCTTGATCAGCATCTCTTTTTCAAAACTGAGCAAATCCGGCTTTTGTTTACCGGCGGTTTTCCACCAGTTGTCAAAATGACGCCCGGACACCACATCGCTCGGAATGCGCTGGTCGTAGAAACTGAACAAAGTCTCGTCATCCACCAGAATGTCACGGCGGCGCGATTTATGTTCCAGCTCTTCCACCTCGGCGCGCAGCTTCAGGTTGGCGCTGAAGAAGACATGTCGCGTCTGCCAGTCGCCTTCCACCAACGCATGGCGGATAAACAGCTCACGGCACAGTAAGGGATCAATAGTGCTGTAATTGACGGGTCGCGCGGCGACAATCGGCAGCCCAAACAGCGTCACTTTTTCGCTGGCCATCACCGCGCCCTGGGATTTCGACCAGTGCGGTTCGCTGTAGCTGTGCTTCACCAGGTGCTGGGCCAGCGGTTCAATCCACTCAGGCTCGATACGCGCAGCGATGCGGCCCCACAGGCGGCTGGTTTCCACCAGTTCGGCCACCATCGTCCACTTCGGCGGCTTCTTGAACAAACCTGAGCCGGGGAAGATCGAGAACCGGGCATTGCGGGCACCGGTGAACTCTTGCTTGTCGGCATCCTTCTGGCCAATGTGCGACAACAACCCGGTGAGCAATGCGGTATGCACGCTGCGGTAATCGGAAGGCTCGCTGTTAACCGGCAGCCCCAGCTCTTTCACCACCTGGCGCAGCTGGGTGTAGATGTCCTGCCATTCGCGCACCCGCAGGTAGTTAAGGAAATCATTGCGGCACAGCCGACGGAACTGGCCGGAGGAGTGCTCTTTTTGCTGCTCTTTCAGGTAGTCCCACAGGTTAACGTAGGCCAGGAAGTCCGAGTCTTTGTCAGCGAAGCGGCGGTGTTTCTCGTCAGACGCCTGCTGCTTGTCCATCGGCCGCTCTCGCGGATCCTGGATCGACAACGCGGCAGTGATGATCATCACCTCACGCACGCTGCCGCTTTTTTGCGCTTCCAGCACCATGCGCGCCAGGCGCGGGTCGATAGGCAACTGCGCCAGTTGGCGGCCCTGCGGGGTGAGCTGATAATGGCCGTTTTCAGCCGTTTTAATCGCTCCCAACTCCTCCAAAAGACGCACACCGTCCAGAATATTGCGTTTGTCCGGCGCTTCGACAAACGGGAATGCGGCGATATCCCCCAGCCCGAGCGACGTCATCTGCAAGATAACCGACGCCAGGTTGGTGCGCAGGATCTCCGGATCGGTAAACTCTGGTCGTGACAAGAAATCCTGTTCTGAGTACAGGCGAATACAGATGCCATCTGACACGCGGCCACAGCGGCCCTTACGCTGGTTGGCGGAAGCCTGCGACACCGGCTCGATCGGCAGGCGCTGGACCTTGGTACGGAAACTGTAGCGGCTGATGCGTGCGGTGCCCGGATCGATGACATACTTGATGCCCGGCACCGTCAGCGAGGTTTCCGCCACGTTGGTCGCCAGTACAATGCGGCGGCCATGATGCGACTGGAACACCCGGTTTTGTTCGCTGTTCGATAGCCGCGCATACAGCGGCAATACTTCGGTATGCGGTAAACTAAGACGGTTCAACGCATCGGCGGTATCGCGAATTTCACGCTCGCCGCTCATAAAGATCAGGATATCCCCGGGCCCTTCGCGGCCAAGTTCATCCACCGCGTCGAAAATCGCCTGCAGTTGATCGCGATCGGTATCGTCGGCGTCATCCACCACCGGGCGATAACGCACCTCGACCGGATAAGTGCGGCCGGAAACTTCGATAATCGGCGCGTGATTGAAATGGCGCGAAAACCGCTGTGGATCGATGGTTGCCGAGGTAATGATGACTTTCAGATCCGGGCGTTTCGGCAGCAGTTCACGCAGATAACCGAGGATAAAGTCGATGTTCAGGCTGCGTTCGTGCGCTTCATCGATAATCAGGGTGTCGTACTGCATCAGCAGCCGGTCCTGCTGGATTTCCGCCAGCAGAATACCGTCGGTCATCAGCTTGACCAGCGTATTTTCACCGACCTGATCGTTAAAGCGCACCTTATAACCGACGCTGCCGCCGAGCGGCGTTTCCAGCTCATCGGCAATGCGGTTTGCTACAGTACGCGCAGCCAGGCGCCGTGGCTGGGTATGGCCGATCAGCCCCTTCACCCCACGCCCCAACTCCAGGCAGATCTTCGGCAACTGGGTGGTTTTCCCCGAACCGGTTTCCCCGGCGACTATCACCACCTGATGGTCACGGATCGCGTTCAGGATATCCTGCTTTTTCTGACTGACCGGCAGGTTTTCCGGATAGGTGATTTTCGGGCAAGAGACGGCGCGCGCCTGCACTTTCTGCAACGCCGCCGTAATGTCACTTTCTATTTCAGCGACGGCCGCCTGCTGAGCATCGGGATTTTTGATTTTTCGTGCGCCCTGCAGCCGACGTTGCAGGCGTTGTTGATCACGGAGCATCAGTTCGCCCAGTTGGGCAGAGGATGCCGCGAGCGGAGATTTCACGTTCGGTATTCCTTGTCTCATCGCTGCCGCATCAAGGTTTAGCAACGGTTTAATAATGTATAAGCACGTTTTCAGCTTTAGCCGCTCAGAATATCACAAGCCGCTTTTTCCCCATAATCCATCTGCTTAAGCGGCATTGGGTCATTCAATAAAATCGAACAAAGATCTCGAAATATTGCGCTATCACTGTTGGAAGAATGTGAATAGAGTGTACTGCATGCAAGGGACGCGTTGTCCTGATGTCACTGTCATAACGTAAGGAATTACCGATGAGCAAAGTATTGGTTCTCAAATCAAGCATCCTGGCGGGTTATTCTCAGTCTAACCAACTGGCCGATTTCTTCGTGGAACAGTGGGCCAACACCCACGGCAACGACACCATTACCGTCCGCGATCTGGCCGCACAGCCAATCCCGGTGCTCGACGGTGAACTTGTTGGCGCACTGCGTCCTTCCGATACGCCACTGACCCCACGTCAGCAAGAGGCGCTGGCGCTGTCTGACGAACTGATTGCCGAGCTGCAAGCCAATGACACCATCGTTATGGCGGCGCCAATGTATAACTTCAACATCCCGACCCAGTTGAAAAACTATTTCGACCTGATTGCCCGTGCCGGCGTGACCTTCCGCTACACCGAAAATGGCCCGGAAGGTCTGGTGAAGGGCAAACGCGCCATCATCCTTACCAGCCGCGGCGGTATTCATAAAGGCACGCCAACCGATCTGGTTGAACCTTACCTGCGTCTGTTCCTGGGCTTCATCGGCATCACCGACGTTGAGTTCGTCTTCGCCGAAGGCATCGCCTATGGCCCGGACGTTGCAACCAAAGCACAGGCCGATGCCAAAGCCGTGCTGGCGCAAGTTGTCGCCGCCTGATGCTTCTCGCAGGGGCAATGTGCCCCTGCCGAATCCTACCGATCTGCGTTAATACCTGTCAGACCTGCACTACCCTCATAAAAATTCCAGATTTGTATTACTGCTGCGCGCCAAACGGCGCGCTTTTTTATTTCTTCAACCACTGACCGTTAATGCCACGCACGTACTCTCCCGCGGGGGCACGCGTCACCAGCTTCTGCCCGGCCATGCGCGCCACTTCATCGATGGCAATATGGTTGCCGTCCGCCACTTCCTGATATTTTTCGGTACGCCCGGCGTTAATACTTTTCACCAGCACCAGGGTTTCGGCGTCCTGCTTGACCGGGGCAATATAGCCGCTGAGCGTCTCGCCCACCCGGCCCTGCTGTTTGGCTTCATCAAGCGTCAGCGCCATCGCCATACTGCTGAATAACCAAGCGACACCCACCAAGCCTAAATAACGTTTTTTCATTTTTGGCTCCTAGAACAGGCCGCTTTGGGTTTTCAGCAGATTATCGACGTCCTTATCCACCTTGATGTGTATTTCATGTTCGATCTTCACGTTCATATTGATGGTAATCGGGTCTTTGGGCGTCGCGACCTCAATACGCGGCACGCAGCCGCTCAGCAAAGAAGTGCCCAGAACGGCGACCAGCAAGGGCCCGCTGATGATTTTCATGGTTGTTCCCCAGATTTTGAGAGGGCCTGCTCAAGCCACTCCTGTAAATTGTCGCCAAAGCGCAGACTGCGCCATAGCTGAAACACGTTTTCCTGATGGGTATAGTTCAGGATAATCTCACGTTTGGCACTTTTTTGCGGGTTAACCCCGTCAATGTGCGCTTTTAGCGTCAGTTCGCCCAGATTGTCGAGATCGACACTGGCCCGCGAACGGTTGATCTCCATGTAGCGCAGCCAGTCTATCGCCGCGCCGGTCGCCAGATTATTGCTGCCGATAGCATCAGCCATGTCTTTGTCCAACCGCAGTGTCAGCATGCCGGCATTGGCGATCCACCCATTGCGCACCAGCCATTTGGGGTGATTGAGGTACAGAGGCAGCTCACCGTCGACCTTGCCGGACATGGCAAACTGTTTTGGCTTCAAGGCGGTAAACAGCGCGCTGAGATCCACTTTATCCAGTTTCAGCACCGCAGCATCATGTTGCGGCATACGCAACGCCGACAGGCTGATATGCCCGTTCAGCACATCCAGGCCGACATTGCTTAACGTTAACGGCGCCGGCTCGTTGTAGGGATAAAAACCCTGAAGATCGGCCGTGATATTCTGCATTTCGAACAGGTTGCTGAATGACTTGATGCGTAGCGTCACCGGCCGTTTGGCGCCCAATTGCCACAAATGATTTTTCAATCGGTAGGACATAACAAAATCCAGACCGCTCATCTCACCGTCTTTCAGCCACATGCCGCCATTGTTCACGACCCAGTGGCCACCGGCTTCAAATCCCTGTACGCGGGCGGCGGAAAAGGCCGACTGAGCATAAAACTCGCCGTCGCGCAGTTTGATATTGAGATCCGGCGAGATCAACGGCTGGAATACTTTCAGCGATTGTTTCGGCCACCAGCCTTCGCCGCGCAGCCGCTCGCCGTCCCAACGGCCATGCAAGGCGATGGGCCCAATCTGTTCCGCCTGCAATTTTCCCTGCCACTGGAAGCTGTCCGGCGTCGTACCTTTAAGCTGCAACGCCAGCACCGGTGCGGGTAAGTGACCCCCGTCCGTGAAATTGACCTTGCCGGCAACCAGTTGTATATCGGCATTGAACGCCGGGTTCTGCTCGCCACGCTGCCAGCGCAGTGGCTGCCCCAGGCTGAGACGCGGCGCATCCACCGTCACCAGGCCATACTTCAGCTTGTCAAAGCCTGTGGAAAGACGGTCGAGAACAATCGTCGTGTCCTGCCAACTGCCGCTGCCGGCAACGTCCCAGGCCGCCAGCAACGGCGGTAACTGTCCCTTCCCCCAATAGCGCCATTGCCAGTTGCCGTGGTCCGGCCAAAATTCCTGCGCTTTACCGTCCAGATGCAGTTTAAAGCGGCCCCAGTAGCTGTCGCTGGCGCTGATGATGGCTTGCAGGCGGCCGGTAATGCCGCCGGCGGTAACCTTGACGCCGGCCAGCGGCAGGCGAGCCTCTTCCAGCTTCATTTCCGACGTGGCGTTGCCCCATAAACGCAGCAACGATCCGGGCTGCAAGACCAGCGTCGGATTAAGGATAGTGCCACTGAGAATGCCGGGAATAGAGGCGGTCATGGAAAAATCGGCCAGATTAGCCTGGCCGGTCAGTTGGAAGCGCAGATCGCTGTCGATCAATCCGACCTTGCCCGGCCCCAGCGTCAACACCGCATTGCCTTTACCATTGTGGCCGGCGGTAATCACATTCAAACGAGCGCTGATTTGGGTTTCATCAAGCCCCTTGCTCCAGTCGTGCAGCGCCACGTTCAGCCCGCCGTTAAGCGGCTGCTGGCTATAGGGCCAACGCCACTCGCCTTGATTGATGCTGACCTGCTGCGGGGTGATTTCCCAGGGTAACGTCACCAGCGGCTTATCGTCGCCCTTTTCCGTCAGCGTCAACACGCCTTGCTGCTGCTGCCAGCGCATATCGAGCAGCAACGGTTTCTCGAGATAACCGGTTTGCATCTCGCCCTGCAACGCGCCCTGTGCAGGCAGGCTGTCCAAATCCAGCGGAATGGCAATCTTGCCGGTCAAATGCAGGGGTTTCGGGCTGTTGGGCGGGGTAAGCGTCATGCTGTTCAGCGTCAGTTGCTGATGTGTATCCAGCACGGCTTCGACGCTGAGGTTTTTCCCCTGATAGCGCAGGCGCTGGCCGCCAGCAGAAGCTTGTAATTGCAGCTTTCCGGCGTAGTGTTGCCACGGGATTACCGTGAAATCATTGATGGTGACATCCAGCAAAGGCAGCTGTTTTTGCAACTTATCAAGTGCCAGAGGAGCGCTGTTGGCGTCACCGGAGGGTAATTTTGATAAACAGGCGCTATCAATGCTGAGTTTGTCGCCGATCAGTTGCCAGCGCCCCTGCCGATAAGTCAACCGGGTCGGCCCGACGGCGGCCAGCAAACAATCCTGCGCGGTAAACCGGGCGCCATCCAGTTGCAAGGCACCCTGCTGCCACCGCGGTTTACCCTGCAAAACCAACTGACTGCCCTGCGGCAGCCAATGAGCAAGCACGCGCGGCAGCCAGCGCGGCAGGGTTTGCCACAGCGCCAGCAGCAGGATCACAATACCTGTCACAATCCCTATGAATACTTTCAATCGCTTAGTCATTAAATGATTGCTTCATTCCTGAGTTAGGCATTATCCCCCCAAATCGAACGCCATTTAAGGGTAAGTCTATGCCTGAATTGGCAATAATGATGGCACGAATTTAACATAGGGTGAAGTCGATAGCACCGGTAACACCTGCTCAGGCGGTTTTCCAGTCATCGATGCTACCCTTGTAGACTTTAGTTACATATTCATCATGTGAATAAGATGTGTTTCAGATTTTTGTTATTGTAGTTACGGTTGTTCATTAATAGTCTTGCAAGCATTCTAACAAAAGTCAGCCGCGAGCTTACTGTACTAGAGAAGCCATTCCCCACCCCCCGTGGGGATTTTTTTTCCTCCCCCCACGTCCTTCCGCTACTCTTAATTCTGCCCTCAACAAAGCGTTTTACCCATACCGAAGATAAGCTAACCAATTGTAGAATTTACTAAAATCTGTTAAATTCGTCACAAAATCACGCGGGAGAAACCACGATGAAATTGGCGATATACAGCACCAAACAGTATGACCGTAAATATCTCGAACTGGTGAATCAACAGTTTGGCTATGAACTGGAGTTCTTCGACTTCCTGCTCAGCAAGAAAACAGCCAAAACTGCCGCCGGTTGCAAAGCGGTGTGCATTTTCGTCAATGACGACGGTAGCCGTGAAGTGCTTGAAGAACTGGCGGCACTGGGGGTTGAAATCCTGGCCCTGCGCTGCGCCGGTTTCAACAATGTGGACCTGGACGCCGCCAAAGAATTAGGCATCAAAGTGGTCCGCGTACCGGCTTATTCTCCGGAGGCGGTGGCAGAGCACGCCGTAGGGATGATGATGTGTCTTAACCGCCGCATCCACCGCGCCTACCAACGTACCCGCGACGCCAACTTCTCGCTCGAGGGGCTGATCGGCTTCAATATGCATAATCGTACCGCTGGGGTGATCGGCACCGGTAAAATTGGCGTGGCAGCCATGCGTATCCTGAAAGGGTTCGGCATGAAACTCTTGGCTTACGATCCCTATCCAAGCGAGCAAGCGCTGGAGTTGGGCGCAGAATATGTCGATCTGAAAACGCTGTACGCGCAATCAGACGTGATCACCCTGCACTGCCCGCTGACGCCGGAAAACCATCACCTGCTGAATACCGACGCTTTTGCGATGATGAAGAACGGTGTCATGATCATCAACACCAGCCGTGGCGGCCTGATTGACTCCTCAGCGGCAATTGACGCGCTGAAGCAACAGAAAATCGGCGCGCTGGGGATGGACGTATATGAAAATGAACGCGACTTGTTCTTCGAAGACAAATCCAATGACGTGATTCAGGATGACGTATTCCGTCGCCTGTCAGCCTGCCACAATGTGTTGTTCACCGGTCACCAGGCTTTCCTGACTGAAGAGGCGCTGACCAGCATCTCGGAAACCACGCTGAAAAACGTCAATCAGTTGGATCGCGGTGAAAATTGCCCGAATCAGCTTAACGCCTGATTTTTGAGTGAGGGAAACGCATGAAAAAGTGCCTGCCGATGGCGTTAGCAGCGCTGTTATTAACGGGGTGTGGAATGAGCCAGAGCGGTAAAGCGATCACGGAAGACGACCTGTTACATCACAATTTCGTGCTGCAAAGCGTGGACGGCGTTGCGGTGAAGCCGCAGCCCGGTAATGCCCCAAGCATTGAGTTCGGTGAAAAAATGCATGTTTCCGGCGCGATGTGTAACCGCTTCTTCGGCAGCGGTCAGTTGCAAAACGGCGTGCTGACGGTGAAAAACCTGGCCTCAACGCGGATGCTGTGCACCGATGCGCAACGCAATCAGTGGGATCAGACCCTCAGCGCAGTGCTGGAAAAAGGGGCAAAAATCAGCCTCAACGCTCAGCAGTTAACGCTGAGCGGCGGCGACCATGTCCTGGTATATACCCTGCGAGACTGGGTGCAGTGATCCCTGTTCACCAGGCTGTGTGATCGGCCTGGTGTTCTTTCTTATCTTAACCGGCGGTCGAGCAAGCTCCTTTACCCAGGGCCCATTCCTCACACTGCTTACCGTTCGGCATCTGACACATTCTTACCGCCTCACCGTTTAAATTATGAGCCACGGTAGTGACGCCGCCAACGTTGGCGCAGTTGGCGCTGGTCTGTAACGTATTGATTCTTGCGCTGTTGCCCTGTTGAACTGGTTCTTCACTCTTGCTGCTACATGCGGCCAAAAGCAGTACGGCGCCGGCAAGCAGCCACGTTGATTTTTGCATTATTTCACTCCTGAACCCGGAACTGCGCTGTGTAAAATCGCCATTGCTGATAACCCGCGTCACTTTAAATGCGGACACGTTCAGTTATCTTTGATGCAAACCTGTTTAATCTAGCCTGATAAATTAATTATGGAAATATATTCCTGCAATTATTTGGCGTTTATTTGAACAAAATCGCCATTATTATCGTTACGGGATTTCTTTCTCTCAGATGCCATCCCGGCACCTAAGGTCGGTGACGTACTGCGGGTTTGCAGGCAAAGGCGTCGCCATGGCGAGGGGGCAGCGACAACCCAAGTTTGAAAACTTGCTGGCGAGCGAGGCGGAGGCTCTTGGGTTGCTGCGCATGTTTAGCTACCGGAGCGGGAGATATTGCGGGCCACCCTGTTGCAGGTTAATACATCCGCGACATTCAGGCTGTCGCCTTGTTGGCCTTAATTTTAAATTGGCTGGGCACAACAACTCTTTATTTCCCGTTATTTACTCCTGGATGATTCAGCCAGCGTCACTGAATGCCACGCTGGCTATTTTCACATTAAAATAACAATCAATGCGCCGCCGTTTTCGACAGTAAATTAATCACCAGTACGCCGGCAATAATTAACACCATGCCGATCACCGCAGGCAGATCCAGCTTTTGCTGATAGACAAATACGGCCGCTATCGACACCAGAACAATGCCCATGCCCGACCAGATAGCATAGACTATCCCCAGCGGCATGGTTTTTACCACCATTGACAGCCCCCAGAACGCCACGGCGTAGCCCACGACAACCACCAGCGATGGCCACAGTCGGGTAAAGCCTTCAGAGGCTTTCAACATGGTGGTGGCGATCACTTCCGCAACAATCGCCATGGTCAAATAGATAAATCCGCTCATCGTTTTTTCTTCTGTAAGTGAACACGTTCACCAGTATGGCGCGTCGCGAATAAATTGTCGTTAAACCACCCGGCTAATTCTCCGTTTGAAAACAATTTTTACCGAAAATATTACCTCGAGCGCGCGCCCTGTTGATTTTTCACCCGCCACACAAACGCGATAAAGGGCCAATATATCCCTCTGCTAGACTTTGCTAATTACTGCGAGAGGCAACTTTTGCAGCTTTTTGAGCAATGAAAGGTAAAGTCGATGATTACTACAGATGGTAATAATGCAGTCGCTTCCGTCGCCTATCGCACCAGCGAAGTGATCGCCATCTACCCGATCACCCCCAGTTCAACCATGGCGGAACAGGCGGCTGCCTGGTCCAGCGACGGCCGGCCAAACATCTGGGGAGACGTGCCGTGCGTGATGGAAATGCAGTCCGAAGGCGGAGCCATCGCCACCGTGCACGGTGCGCTGCAAACCGGCGCTCTGTCGACCTCATTCACCTCATCGCAGGGCCTGCTGCTGATGATCCCTACGCTGTATAAACTGGCCGGTGAACTGACGCCGTTTGTGCTGCACGTCGCCGCGCGTACCGTGGCGACCCATGCGCTGTCGATCTTCGGCGACCATTCCGACGTAATGGCCATACGCCAGACCGGCTGCGCCATGCTGTGCGCCAGTAGCGTCCAGGAAGCGCAAGACTTTGCGTTGATTTCCCAAACGGCATCCCTCAACAGCCGCCTGCCGTTTATTCATTTTTTCGATGGTTTTCGCACCTCGCACGAAATCAACAAAATCGTGCCGTTGAGCGACGAGACCCTGCGTCAGATGCTGCCGCAGGAGGCGATTGACGCCCACCGCAGCCGCGCTTTGTCACCGGACCACCCGGTGGTGCGCGGTACTTCCGCTAACCCGGATACCTATTTCCAGTCGCGTGAAGCCACCAATCCCTGGTACGACAGCGCCTGCCAACATGTGATTGATGCGATGGATAAATTCGCGCAAGTCACCGGGCGGGCATATCAACCCTTTGAATATTACGGCCACCCGCAGGCCGAACGCGTAGTGATCCTGATGGGTTCCGCTATCGGCACCTGCGAAGAAGTGATTGACGCCCTGTTAACGCGCGGTGAAAAGGTCGGTGTGCTAAAAGTACGGCTGTTCAGGCCCTTCTCCGCTCGGCACCTGCTCAGCGTGCTGCCGGAAAGTGCCCGAAAAATCGCCGTACTGGACCGCACCAAAGAGCCGGGTGCGCTGGCGGAACCGCTGTATCTGGATGTGATGACCGCACTGGCCGAGGCCTTCAGCCGTGGCGAACGCGCGGACATGCCGATGGTGATCGGTGGCCGTTACGGTTTGTCCTCGAAGGAGTTCGGGCCGGACTGTGCGTTGGCGGTATTCAACGAACTGCAACTTGCCAGGCCACGCCCGCGCTTTACCGTCGGCATTTTCGACGATGTGACCGGCCTTTCCCTGCCGCTCAGCGAAGAAACCCTGCCACCGCGCGCTTCGCTGGAGGCGTTGTTCTACGGTCTGGGCAGCGACGGCTCCGTATCCGCCACCAAGAACAACATCAAAATCATCGGCAACAGCACGCCGATGTACGCGCAAGGCTATTTTGTCTACGACTCGAAGAAGGCCGGCGGCCTGACGGTTTCTCACCTGCGCGTCAGCGAACAGCCCATCAATGCGGCCTATCTGGTCAGCCGCGCCGACTTCGTCGGTTGCCATCAACTGCAGTTTATCGATACCTACCAGATGGCGGAACGGCTGAAACCCGGCGGCATCTTCTTGCTCAATACGCCGTACCGGGCCAATGAGGCGTGGTCACGGCTGCCGCAGGAGGTTCAGGCGGTGCTGCAACAGCGCCAGGCGCGTTTCTATATTATCAACGCGGCAAAACTGGCGCGCGAGTGCCAGCTCGGAGCGCGCATCAATACCGTTATGCAGATGGCGTTTTTCCAACTGACGCAAATTCTGCCGGGCGACGTGGCGCTACAGCAACTGCGGGATGCTATCGCCCGCAGCTACAGCAACAAAGGCCAGGAGATCGTCGAACGCAACTGGCAGGCGCTGGATGCCACGCTTGATGCGCTGATTGAGATCCCGCTGCAACCGATCGACGGCAGCAGCCCGCTGCGCCCGCCGATAGTCTCGGATGCCGCCCCCGATTTTGTCAAAACCGTTACCGCCGCGATGCTGGCCGGGCTGGGCGATGCGCTGCCGGTCTCGGCCTTCCCGCCGGACGGCACCTGGCCGGTTGGCACCACCCAATGGGAAAAACGCAATATCGCCGAGACGATCCCGCTCTGGCAGCCGGATCTCTGCACCCAGTGCAACCACTGCGTTGCCGCTTGCCCGCACTCGGCCATCCGCGCCAAAGTGGTGCAACCGCAGGCAATGGAGCACGCCCCCACCACCTTGCAGTCGCTGGATGTCAAAGCGCGTGATATGCGCGGTCAGAAGTATGTGCTGCAAGTCGCGCCGGAAGATTGTACCGGCTGTAACCTGTGCGTAGAGGTATGCCCGGCGAAAGACCGCCAGAACCCGGACATCAAGGCGATCAACATGGCTTCGCGCCTCGATAATCTTGAGGTGGAAAAACGGCATTACGATTTCTTCCTGCAGTTGCCGGAGATTGACCCAGCGCAGATTGAGCGCATCGACATCCGCACTTCGCAGTTGATCTCGCCGCTGTTCGAATACTCCGGCGCCTGTTCCGGCTGTGGCGAAACACCGTACATCAAGCTGCTGACCCAGCTCTATGGCGACCGGTTGCTGATTGCCAACGCCACCGGCTGTTCATCCATTTACGGCGGCAATCTGCCGACCACGCCTTACACCACCAACGCCGAAGGCCGCGGCCCGGCATGGGCCAACTCGCTGTTCGAAGATAACGCCGAATTTGGTCTGGGCTTCAGGTTGACGGTCGATCAGCACCGTAGCCGCGTGCTGCGGTTGCTGAATACGCTGGCGCCGCAACTGCCTGATCCGTTGGTCAACGCGTTGCAGATGAACGATATCGCGCCGGAACCGCGCCGCCAACAGATCGCTGAATTACGCGGCTTGCTGACGCAAATCGAAGGTAACGACGCCCGCCAGTTGGCGACCGACGCCGATTATCTGGTGGATAAATCCATCTGGCTGATTGGCGGCGACGGCTGGGCCTACGATATCGGTTTTGGCGGATTGGACCACGTCCTTAGCCTGACCGAGAACGTCAACGTGCTGGTGCTGGATACCCAGTGTTACTCCAACACCGGCGGCCAACAGTCGAAAGCCACGCCGCTCGGGGCGGTCACCAAGTTCGGTGAGCACGGCAAGCGCAAGGCACGCAAGGATCTGGGCGTCAGCATGATGATGTATGGCCACGTGTATGTGGCGCAGATCTCCCTGGGCGCGCAACTCAACCAGACGGTGAAGGCCATTCAGGAAGCGGAGGCCTATCCGGGCCCGTCACTGATTATCGCCTACAGCCCCTGCGAGGAGCACGGTTACGATCTGGCGCTTAGCCACGATCAGATGAAACAGTTGACCGCCACCGGTTTCTGGCCGTTGTACCGTTTCGATCCGCGCCGCGCCGACCAAGGCAAACCCGCGCTGGCGCTGGACTCTCGACCGCCAAACAGCGAGCTGACCGAAACCCTGCTGAAAGAACAGCGCTTCCGCCGCCTGAACTCGCAGCAGCCTGAGGTCGCCAGCGCGTTGTACCAGGCCGCCGAGAAAGAGCTGAAAGAGAAGTACGACTTCCTCAGTATGTTGGCCGGCAAGACGGAACAATCGTCCGCCGAGTAATCCTTCAGGGCGCGACCGGTTCGCGCCCTGCTTCCAACCAGCTTTGCCGCTGCGCTTCTTTTACCGCACCGCGCACATAGTTTTCTTTTCCCTGCCCTTGCGCAACGTCGAACTGCGCCTTCTCAATCACTGGCTGGTAACGATCTGTTTTCATTAGGCTATCTGCCTGAATCAACAGCGGCACGATGCGCACCCCAACCCGATCAAGGCTTGGATAGGGCCATTTCCGCCCTGCATCAACGTAAGGTGCCATAAAGTCCAACGCCGCCAACAACGAACTGCCCTGGGCCGTGCGGTAATGCCACAAGTCAATGTCCTGCCGCTGCGCCACCCCGGCCATCAGCACCAACGCCTGCAAATTGAAATAGCTGTAATGGAACGAACGGGTGCGCAACAATTCTTGCGGCTGCGAGCCGTTAACGGCAAGTTGTAAATCAAGCTTATGCTGCGTCAGCGTCGCCATCTCCCGCACCACTTCATCACGCCCGAGCCAGGCGGCAATACCCGCCACCTGAACGGCGTACCAACTGCCGTGGTTATTCTTCGCGGCGGCTTCCTGCTTGCCGGCGGGGCTGTGCAACAGCCAATCGAGGTAGCTGCTAAACCATTGCCGCGTCCGGCTTTCATCGGCCACCGTCCAGCCTGGCGTCTGGCGCAACAGCAGCAGGCTGTCGACAATGCGGGTGGCGAAATAACGCCCGTCCAGAATGCCGTTACCACGGCCGCTGTCTCGCCCTGGAATACCCTGTGCGTAGTTGAGGTTCGGGTTCATCCGCGTTTGCGGGTTGATAAACCAGGCGCGGATCAACGCGATCGCCCTGTCGCTATAGCGTTGTTGCCCGGAGAAATAGCCCGCCAACGTCAGAATCTGTACCCGCTGAGTGAACTCCGCCAGCCGCACGCCATCACTCTGCTCGTTTTTACTGGCCGGATTCACAAGCCCATCTCGGCGCACCCAGGGCAACCCGTTCGCTTTGCCGGCATCCGGCCACCAGTAGGCACCGAGACTCAGGTAATCGTGCTTGTCGCCGCTGGCTGGGAGCAGGCCTTTCTCGGTCACGCTGAGCAAGGGTTTGTGCATCGCGCTGTCGGCGTCCTGCAGCAGCCGCTTATAGTTAGCGTCACCGCTGAGATGGGCTTTTACCTGCGACAGCGAAGGTTGCTGCAAGAAAATGCAGCACTCTGCGGCGTGGGCCGCAAACGACGTAAAACAAAGCAATAACCCGGCCTGCAAGAATTTACGCATAATCCTCCCTGCCATATGACCTCTTATACAGACTCGCCCTTGGGATAACTCCCGGCAAACCTACTTTATGTCAGGAGTGAAGTTCGGCCACGGTCATGGTGAAGACCAATTTCCCCTCACCCCGATTTGAATAATGATGCGGTACATCGGTGCTGGCGACGGCAGAGGAGCCCTCAGGAATAATCATCTCGGTACTCCCCACCTTCAGGTTGAGAACGCCCTGCTCAACATGCAGCAGCTCGAAAGTGCCTTGAGGATGGCCCGCAGAGGCAAACAGCTCATCAGGAAACATCTCCCAGCGCCACAGCTCAATCATATTCGGCCCACGCGTCCCCGCCAGCAAACAGGCTGTTCCGCCCGAGTCACCCGTCCATAATGTAGGTATATCTTTTTTATCGATAAGGTAGGCGGAGGGCGCATCGGTGACATTAACGACATCGGCGACAGACAGGCCCAGCGCCGCCGCTATTTTGCACAATATGGCAATGCTCGGATTCGCTGCACCCTTCTCGATTTCTACCAGCATCCCTTTGCTGACGCCAGCCCTGCGTGATAGCTCATCAAGCGTCAATTTCTTGTTTTTGCGGTGCTGTTTGATGGTGCTTGAAACCGCTTCATTGACAGTTTGAATGTCTGCCCCGTGCTCGGTCGATATATTGACTTTATTGGTCATTAGTCATTACCATGAAATAAATTAGTCATTATAGGATTATCAGATGTTTTCAGTTCTTCCGTCAATCGATCCCAAGGTTTCCTCCGTGGCGCCCGGTTTCAGAGCCTTAAGCATTGCGGTTGAAGCCGCGCCTATTACCAACCCGAAGATTGCCGACCAGGCTTTGGAACAGGCTTGTCATTCTCTTTCTGCGGGTGACGCGCCCTGGGCTGAGGCTCATCTTGCCGCCTGGGGAGAGGTATTTACCCGATTCGGCGCCAAACCCAAACGCACCCCTTGTTCAGCGGAAGCTTTGCGCAAACGGGTTCTGCGAGACGGCTCGCTACCCAGTATCGACCCCGTAGTTGATCTTTATAATGCCATCAGCATTCGCTATGCCATTCCCGTTGGCGGGGAAAATATTGAAGCCTATGTCGGGCAACCCAGGTTGGTGGTTGCCGATGGAAGCGAACTGTTTGATACGATAAAAGACGGTGAAATGGCGCATGAATCGCCGGAACAAGGTGAAGTCGTCTGGCGCGACGATCTGGGGGTAACTTGCCGTCGCTGGAACTGGCGCCAGGGGGTAAGAACCCGGTTGAGCGCAGATGCCGGCAAGATGTGGTTTATTCTGGAAAGCCTGCCGGCCATGCCGTTACAGGCGTTGTATGATGCCGGCGAGGAACTGATCAAGGGACTGCATCAGATGATGCCGGGCGTAAAAACCGAGCAGACACTGATTGGTTTCGATCTGGTTGAAGAGCATCAAACAAAGTAAAAAAGACGGCTTTCGCTCCTCATTGTGCCATGTCTGGGCTCATGCATAAAACGCGCTGGTATTCGGCGGCGTAATCCGTACCATACGCGACATACTTTTGCCTGCTGGTTGTTGTCAGCAGGCGCGAACCCATTTTTATCGCAAACCAGATGGGGCATGATATGCGCACAGGGTCTTCAAGGCCTCGGGGGCAAACAGGGAAGAAATGAATAATGACCCAAACCGCCTGTTAAATGCTAAACTCGCGGTCTACATGTCATGCCCCCATAGTGCCCCCAATTGAAAACGAGCACGATTTAAATGTCAGAAAAACAAACCGTTAGTCAAAAAGAGCAGTACAACCTCAACAAATTGCAAAAGCGCCTGCGTCGCAACGTGGGCCAGGCGATCGCCGATTTCAACATGATTGAAGAAGGCGACCGCATCATGGTCTGCCTGTCCGGTGGCAAAGACAGCTACACCATGCTGGAAATCCTGCGTAACCTGCAGCAAAGCGCGCCGGTGAACTTCTCGCTGGTGGCGGTCAACCTCGACCAGAAACAGCCGGGCTTCCCCGAGCATATCCTGCCGGCTTATCTGGAAGGTCTGGGGGTGGAATACAAGATTGTCGAAGAAAACACCTACAGCATCGTCAAGGACAAGATCCCTGAAGGCAAAACTACCTGCTCACTGTGTTCACGCCTGCGCCGCGGTATTCTTTACCGGACCGCCACCGAACTGGGCGCGACCAAGATTGCCCTTGGCCACCACCGTGACGACATTCTGCAAACGCTGTTCCTCAATATGTTCTACGGCGGCAAACTGAAAGGTATGCCACCCAAACTGATGAGCGACGATGGCAAGCATGTGGTGATCCGCCCACTGGCCTATTGCCGCGAAAAGGATATCGAGCGTTTCTCGGTGGCCAAAGAATTCCCCATTATTCCGTGTAACCTGTGCGGTTCACAGCCCAACCTGCAGCGTCAGGTGATTGGCGACATGCTGCGCGACTGGGATAAACGCTATCCGGGCCGTCTGGAAACCATGTTCAGCGCAATGCAAAACGTGGTGCCTTCACACCTGAGCGATTACAATCTGTTTGATTTCAAAGAAATTCACCACGGCAGCGAAGTGGTAGACGGTGGCGATCTGGCCTTTGATCGCGAAGATATTCCGATGCAACCGGTCGGTTGGCAGCCGGAGGATGCAGATGAAACTGCTCCGCCACTGGAGCGTTTAAACGTTCTCGAAATCAAGTAAACCTTGGCGCTGCCCGTTATCTGCGGGCGGCGTTTTTTCCTCCCGACAGTTTTAGATCCTGCTCACAATTTCAGCATAATTTATCGGACAGCACCACCTTTCCTCTATACTGTGTATTCATACAGTCATAAGGAGATTGCCGATGAACATTACCCCCTGCTTATCCCATGTTTCCCTGGGTACCAATCATTTCGATGCCGCCGCCGAGTTTTACGATAGTACGCTCTCCGCATTGGGCTGTCGGCGAGTGCTGGAGCACCCTGGCGCTATTGGCTATGGCCGTGATTACCCGGAGTTCTGGTTGCAGGTACCGATCGATAACCAACCCGCATCTGCCGGTAACGGCGTGCACGTAGGTTTTTTCGCCACCAGCAAACAGCAGGTCGATGAGTTTTACCGACTGGCGCTGCAGGCCGGCGCGAAAGATGAAGGAGCACCAGGATCACGACCACACTATGGCGAAGCGTATTACGGGTGCTTTGTTCGCGATCTGGACGGGCATAAAATCGAGGCCAGTTTCTGGGACGAAAGCACAGCCTGAAGGCGGTAAACTGCAGACAAAAAAATGCCGGTGGTTAGACCGGCATCGTATGAATCAATGTGCTATGCAGTAATTCTAAATAATAAGAAAGTAAGACAATTATGGAGCGCAACGCCCATCGCTTGACGTTGCATTCACCTGCGAGAGAGATCATGCCCCATTTCCGCCCGGCAAAAGTTGATATCGCTCAATGTTAACCGGGTTTTCGCGCTTTTTTGGCTACAGCCAGCGGCTGCGTTTCAACCACCAGGCCACGCCGAGCACCAACCCCGTCAGCATCAAGCAAAACGTGGCAAAACCAAAGGGATTGCCACCGCCGGGAATGCCGCCCAGGTTAACGCCGAATAATCCGGTCAAAAACGTGGTGGGCAAAAATACCATTGCCAGTAGCGACATGGTGTAAGTTCGGCGGTTCATGGCATCGGCCATCACGGTGGTAATTTCATCGGAAAGGATCGCGGTACGCGCAATGCTGCCATCCAGATCGTCCAGACCGCGCCCCAGCCGGTCGGCAACATCTTGCATACGGCGTCGATCGTCATCGTTCATCCAAGGCAACCGCTCGCTCGCCAGCCGGGAAAATACGTCGCGCTGCGGCGCCATGTAACGGCGCAACACAATCAGTTGTTTGCGGATCAGCGCCAACTGCCCACGTTCCGGGATTTGCTGCTCCAAAAGCGCATCTTCCAGATCGATGATCTTATCGTGCAGATCCTCGATAAAATCGCTGGTGTGATCGTTCAGCGCATCGGAAACCTCCACCAGCCAGTTGCCGCTGTTGGTCGGCCCGGCGCCGCTTTGCAGATCGTTCACCACCTGATCGATGGAGTACACCTTACGGTGCCGGGTGGAAACGATCAGTTTATCGGTCAAGTAAACGCGGATGGTCACCAACTGATCCGGACGTGAGTTGGCGTTGAAATTAATGCTGCGTAACGTGATCATGGTGCCATCCCCCAGGCGGCTGACCCGAGGGCGTGAGCTTTCCCCTGATAACGCTTCTCTTACCGCATCCGGCAACAGCGGCGTAGTGTTCAGCCATTCAGCGCTGGCCGGATGCGCATAATCCAGATGCAGCCAGCAAGGCTCATCGCAGGTGATTTTATCATCGTAGTCAATCGATGTTACGCCACCTTTGCCGTCTAACTGGTAGGCATACACCGCATCAGGAACCTGTAACTCGCGCCCCTCAATGACATCCATTCCTTATCCCCTTCGCTTTTCAGTTACACCAGAGTCTAGCGTTAATGTTTTGCGACTCAAAGATAAAGCCGCTTGATGCTTACCCCTGACTCGCACCTTATGCGCTAACATGGGTGAATAACGACCAACGCTCAGCCAGGCCCCCATGAAATACACATCGACGTTACTGTTGGCTTCTATTTTGACGCTTGCTCCTGCGCCATTCTATCCGCTGTTTGCCGCAGAAGATTCGCTCGAGAGTATCGCTGATGCCTATCAGCTCAAGCTCGGCGACTCGGCGGGTAATTTGCCTTACTACGTCGCAAAAACCCACGGGCGAACACCGCATTCCGCGTTAATCGTGCTTCACGGTCACCCGAGAGACGCCGGGAAAACGCTGGCTGCGGCCCTGAAGGCGGCGCAACTGGCAGGTAAAATCGACGATACTTTATTGGTTGCGCCGCTCTATCCGGTTCCCACCGCGCAGGCCAGGCGCTGCCATTCGCCCGGCGTTCCTGCGGCGCAGCCGGGTGATGCCTTGTGGAGTTGCAGCTCCTGGATCGAGGGTGGGTTGGATTTACAGTCAACAGTGAGCTCGTTTGCCGCGCTTGACCAATTGATCGCCGAACTGAAAATCAAATGGCCGCAGTTACGGTGGGTCACTGTCGCTGGGTTTTCCGCCGGCGCGCAGTTCGTGCAGCACTACGTCGGGTTTGCGGAGGTACCCACCGGCGTGAGCGTGCGTTATGTCATTTCCGACCCCGGCAGTTGGCTTTACTTTGATCGCCTCCGGCCACAGCCGGTTGTCGACTGGCGCAGTTGCAGTCAGGAAAAAGGCTGCGATTTTACCTGGACAGAAGTTAACACCGACTCGTGCCTGAACCTAAACCACTGGAAATACGGTCTGGAAAATATCCCCGCTTTTCATGACCAAACCCGCGAGACGGTAAGCCGGCGCTATGCCGCAGCGGACATCACTTATATTGAGGGCGAAAAAGATACCGGCAACGCGCCAGGCGCCTTCTACAAAATACTCGACAAATCCTGCGCCGCGCAGGCTCAGGGCCTCTACCGTCTGCAACGCGGCATCGCCTACGCGGCTTACGATCGGCGTTTTATCGCCCCTGGCGCCAAACGTCAGTTGCTGATCGTCCCCGGCTGCGCGCACAACGTGTCTTGCGTATTTCCTTCAGCCATTGTGCGTAGGGCGTTGTTTGAGGCGCCATAACCGCTATGATTCTGCCACAAAAATAAAACCCCGCCATTTAGCGGGGTCTGATAAAAATGCGTAGCAAATAACGCGGCAGATCAATGCTGCAAAATATACATTGTCTGGCTGTAGGCCACGTCCTCCGGGTTGGTGATCGGGTACCCTTTGACCCAAGGCTTGATCAGGCGACCGTTGGTGTACTGGTAAATTGGCGCGATCGGCGCCTGTTCCGCAATGATCTGTTCCGCTTTATTGTAATCCGCCGTCAGGGCCTTTGCGTTGGTTTCCCGGCTAGCCTGCGCCAGCAGATTGTCATACTTGGCGCTCTTGAACTTGGCGATGTTGCCGCTGTGGGAAGAACTCAGCAGCGACAGGAAGGTCGATGCCTCGTTGTAATCGCCCACCCAGGAAGCACGCACGACGTCGAAGTTACCGGTGTTGCGGCTGTCGATATAGGTTTTCCATTCCTGGTTTTGCAACTTGACGTCAATCCCGAGCGTTTTCTTCCACATCGACGCCACGGCAATCGCGATTTTCTGATGGCTTTCCGAAGTGTTGTACAGCAGCGTCAGCTTCAGTGGATTATTTGGGCCGTAGCCGGCGGCCTGCATCAACGCCTTGGCCTGCGCATTCAGTTCCGCCTGCGATTGCTGCTGCATCAGGCTCACTTCCGGTTTGAACCCGGCGGTGACGTCCGGCGTGAAGTGATAAGCCGGCTTCTCACCGGTGCCCAGCACTTTTTCGGCGATAATTTTACGGTCGATTGCATAAGACAGCGCTTTACGCACTCGCACATCATTGGTCGGCGCACGTTGGGTATTGAAAGCGTAATAATAGGTGCCGAGCTGATCCGGGGTATAAACCTGATCCGGGATATCTTTCAGCAACTTCTGGTACATATTTTTCGGGAAGGATTCAGTGATATCTATATCGCCGGCCAGATAACGTTTGGTGGCATTGGACTCCTGGTTGATCGGCACAAAGGTCACTTTGGTCAGCACGGTATGCGCATGATCCCAATAGTGTTCATTTGGCGTCAGCACCAGTTTCTCATTGACCACCCGCTCCTGCAGTTTAAACGCACCGTTCCCCACCAGGTTACCGACTTTGGTCCAGTCATTGCCGAACTTCTCCACCACCGACCGGTTCACCGGGAACAGGCTAAAGTTGGCGGTCAGGCTGACAAAGTACGGTACCGGTTTATTCAACTGCACTTTAAAGGTGTAGTCATCCAACGCCGTTACGCCCAGCTTATCGGCAGGCAGCTTACCGGTGATGATCTCGTCGGCGTTCTGAATTCCGGCCAGTTGGGCGAACCAGGCAAAGGGGGACAGGTTCTTCGGCTCAACCAGGCGTTGCCAGCTATAAACGAAATCCTTCGCCGTTACAGGGTCACCATTTGACCAGCGCGCATCTTTGCGCAGCGTGAAGATATAGGTTTGATTATCAGTCGTCTGCCAACGGGTGGCGACGCCGGGGATCACCTTGCCGTTGGCATCCTGATTCACCAGCCCTTCGAACAGGTCACGTGCCAGTTGCGCCTCCGGCAAGCCCACGGCCTTGATCGGATCCAGTGAGGCCGGCTCATCTTTAATATGGCGAACAATTTCCTGCTTTTCCGCCAGAGTGGTGCCTGGGGGAACCTGCGCCGCCATCGCGCTGCTCAATCCTGCGCCGATAGCCACTGCACACAACGCCAAACGAAAACCTTGCTGAATTTTTCTTCTCGTCATTCTGATTCATCCCCGTTAACCATCTGAATTTTTTATCATATAGCACAAGATCCGTCTCACCTATAGCCCTGGGCGGACAAGATGCAAAAACTGAGGGCCAGACAATAAAAAATGCCCTGCGACAACGTCGACACGGGCATTTTTGTTTCAGGGAGAGTTAGTCGTAAAGGTGAATGCTGTTGATGCGGTAACTGAACTCTTCACCTTCTTCCTCGTCGAAAATGGTGAAGAAGCTTTGTTCGGCGAGCGGTTTAGAATATATATCGGTCTTCTGCATCTGGCGCGACTCGGCATCGTCATAACCATAGTCGAGATAGAAGGTGTTTTTCTGGTAGTCAACGTGCAGAGTAAAGGGATAATTGGACTCATCGCCACGCCCGTCATCATTCTTCACCACGCCGAACCATTCCCCCTGACGGATCTGGTTTTCCTCATCCACGCCGCACAGCAGCGTGATGGTATCCTTTTCATTTTCGCTATAGCTGGCAACTATTCTGGCTACTGGCATGTTAAATCCCCTGCTTGGTTATTGGGTTAGCTTTGCCGATAGTATAACAACAGCGAAATGACCGGCGCGGTTTTATTGTTGCCTGTGCCAATGCACAGCTCACATATCAGGCAAAGGTGAAACAATTGCTCTGGGAAAGATAAGCCAAAGCGTAATACACTGAATAAAATGATAATGACTCTCGACATTTAACCCAGGGACAACACCATGATCCAGCATCGACCGCGCAGTGAACGTGGCCAATTGGCCGTTGCAGGAGAGAATTACGGCAGTTCGCTGTTAGGAGCGCCGCTGCTCTATTTCCCCGCGGCCATCAGCGGGCCGGAAACCGGGCTGATCATCGCCGGTACCCACGGTGACGAGGGGGCCGCTATCGTCACCCTTTCTTGTGCGCTACGCAGCATTGCGCCAAACCGGCTGCGCCATCACGTGATACTGGCGGTCAATCCCGACGGGTGCCAACTGGGGTTACGCGCCAATGCCAACGGCGTTGATCTGAACCGTAATTTCCCCGCCGCCAACTGGCGCTCCGGCGATACGGTTTATCGTTGGAACAGTGCAGCGGAGGCACGGGATGTGAAGCTGTCAACCGGCGGCCGCCCCGGTTCAGAACCGGAAACCCAGGCGCTGTGCCACCTGATTCACCGGTTGAAACCGCACTGGGTGGTGTCGTTTCATGAACCCCTGGCCTGCATTGAAGATCCCGCCAGTTCCCAACTCGGTGTCTGGCTTTCACATAAGTTTGCTTTGCCGCTGGTCACCAGCGTGGGCTACGAGACGCCGGGTTCGTTCGGCAGTTGGTGCGCCGATTTGTCGTTGCCCTGCATTACCGCCGAATTCCCGCCGATCTCCGCCGATGCCGCCAGCGAGAGCTATCTTGATGCAATGGTAGAGCTGTTGACCTACCAGGATTAATTCTGCCTTGGGGCGAGATTGATCGCCCCATAGTCAAAATCCAGCCCCGCGTCGACGTCCTTCGCCAGCCAGGTCGGGCCATCCAGATCCACAAAGCGCGCCCCTGGGGCCAGTGGTAACGCCGCGTTGATCGCCCGTGAAGTACACAACATGCAGCCGAGCATAATGGCGAACCCCTGCTCCCGCGCCTGCTTAGCCAAAACCAGCGCCTCCGTCAGGCCGCCTGTTTTATCCAACTTGATATTGACCATCTGATAGCGGCCGATAAGCGCCGGCAAATCGCGGCTGGTGTGGCAACTCTCATCGGCACAAATCGGCAACGGGTGGATAAAGTTCTCCAGCGCGCCGTCATCGGCTGCCGGCAGCGGCTGCTCCAACATGGCCACCCCCAGATCCGCCAACAGTTGGCAACGCGCAGCCAGGCCTTCCGCCTGCCAGGACTCGTTGGCATCGACGATCAGCGTCGCATCCGGCACCGCTGCGCGGATGGCCACCAGCCGTTCGCTGATCAGGTGATTATCCAGCTTGATTTTCAACAGCCGTGCCCCCTGCTGGTCGAGTTCGCGCGCGGCGAACGCCATTGCCTCCGGCGAGCCGATGCTGACGGTTTGCGCCATCAGGATGCGGTCCGGCTCCGTGACACCGCTGCGCTGCCAGCGGCTCTGGCCGCTGAGGCGGCACTCCAGATCCCATAGCGCCGAATCCACCGCATTACGCGCCGCGCCTGCAGGCATCAACTGCTGCAACTGCTCACGCGTCACTCCCCGTTCGATAGCCGGCGCTACCTCCGCCAATTGCGCCAGCACCGAGGCTTCGCTTTCGTCATAGCGCGGATACGGCGTGCATTCGCCGATGCCGCGCACACCCTGCAGTTCAATCTCGACCACCACCACTTTCGCTTCGGTGCGGCTGCCGCGGGCAATGACAAAGGCGGTATGCAATGGCCAGGCTTCTGGGTAAAAACGCATGCTTCTCATAACGGCTCCTGAGCGAAAATAGCGTATAAAAACGGGCTGACGGGCGGATGTTTTTTGGACACAACCTAATATATACAACTATTTAGCAAACTTTATATATCCAACCCACAATTGTTGACTTAAACTGACGCCAGGGCGTGAACCTAATGGTAAACCCAGCCATTGCGGCTATTTTATTAGGTTCATCCCCTTTGTATAAACACCTGTAAAAGGAACCAAGCCAATGACTCAGACAGTACATTTCCAAGGCAACCCGGTCAGCGTTGCAGGCCATCTGCCACAGTCAGGCGAACAAGCCAAAGCGTTCTCGTTGGTTGCCAAAGACCTGTCAGACGTAGCGCTAATCAGCTTCGCGGGTAAACGCAAAGTCCTGAACATTTTCCCAAGTATTGATACCGGCGTTTGCGCTGCCTCGGTACGTAAATTCAACCAACTGGCCAGCGGTCTGGATAATACCGTGGTGCTGTGCATCTCCTCCGATCTGCCGTTCGCCCAGTCACGCTTCTGCGGCGCGGAAGGCCTGAGCAACGTAGTGACGCTGTCCACCCTGCGTGGCGCAGAATTCAAACAGGCTTACGGCGTCGAAATCGCTGAAGGCCCGTTGGCGGGTCTGACTGCGCGTGCAGTCGTGGTGCTGGATGGCCAGGACAATGTGCTGTACAGCGAGCTGGTGAATGAGATCACCAACGAGCCGGATTACGATGCTGCGCTGGCTGCACTGAAGTGATGTAATCGGGGCCGGCTTTCGCGGGCTCTGATAAACGAAACGGGCGCCGCGGCGCCCGTTTTTTATTCTTCGCTTTCCCCCGCCGCCTTGCGGCTGCTGAGGCCATACTCGCGCAGCTTGTTGGCAATCGCGGTATGCGAAACCCCCAGGCGTTTCGCCAGTTTTCGCGTGCTCGGGTAAGTGCGGTATAACCGCGTCAGCACCGAACGCTCGAAGCGTTTGCTGATATCGTCCAGCGAGCCGTCCAGCACTTCGTCACCCAGCGACATCTCGACCTCAAATTCCGGCAGTACGATATCCTGCGGGCGCAGCTCAAAGCCTTCCGTTTGCGTCAGCGCGCGGTAGATGGCATTTTTCAGCTGTCGCACATTGCCCGGCCAGCCGTACTTGCTGAGGAAACTCCCCAGATCGTTCGCCAACTTCGGCCGCGCCACACCCTGTTCGTCGGCAAAGCGCGCCACAAACAGCTCGGTCAACGGCATGATGTCCTGCGGACGTTCGCGCAGCGGCGGAATAGTAATGGTCAGCACGTTAAGCCGATAATAGAGATCCTCGCGGAATTCACCGCGTTGCACCAGCTCCGTCAAGTTTTTCTGGGTGGCGCAGATGACCCGCACATCCACGTGTACTTCGTGTTCTTCCCCTACGCGGCGGAAAGTGCCGTCGTTAATGAAACGCAGCAGTTTGGTTTGCATGCGCGGCGACATTTCCCCAATCTCATCCAGCAGTACCGAGCCGCCGTGCGCCTGTTCGAAGAAGCCTTTCTTGCCTTCCAGCGCATTGGGGTAAGCGCCAGGCGCATGGCCGAACAGCTCACTTTCCACCACGTCATCCGGCAGTGCGGCGCAATTCAGCGCCAGGAACGGCTGTTTGCCACGCGGGCTGCGCAGGTGGCAGGCGCGAGCCAGAATGTCTTTGCCGGTACCGGTGTCGCCGACCAGCAGCAACGGCGCATCCAGCATCGCCAGTTTACGTGCCTGCTCCAGCACCTGGCGCATTTTCGGGCTGACGGCCACGATATGATCGAATTCGGTATCGTCGTTCACCGACAGGTTCTGTAGCTGGCGCCCCATGCGTGCAGTCGACTTGAGCATGACCACCGCGCCAACGGTGGCGTTCTGCTGGTTTTCGTCTTCCAGGTAGATAGGCGTGATATCCATCAGGAAATCCTGGCTGCGGATCACGACCCGTTCTGAGTGCGGTGCCGTTTGTTCGCTCTCCAGCCAGCGGCTGAAGTTATAGCCACCAATCAGAGCCGTAGCCGTTTGATTGCGGATTTTATCTTCGCTGAAGCTGAACAACACCTGTGCCGCCGGGTTGGCCAACTCGACCTTGCCCCGCATATCAATCGAAAATACCGGCTCCGGCATCGACTCCAGCAGCGCCCGCAACGCACGGTGTTCGCGCTCGGACGGCATGAAGTTAACGGTGCGCACGTCAGTCACGCCGGCAATGCGGCGGATCTCCGCCATCAGCGCGCGGAAGGTGTCAAAATCCAGCTGGGAAAAATTGAGGTAAATGCGGCCGATGGGATCGATTTCGATACCCCGTAAATCGATGCTGCGCGATACCAAAAGATCGAGTAATTCTCGAGTCAGACCGAGCCGGTCTTCGCAAAATACTTCCAAACGCATCAGTATTGGCCTTATCTCTGCAGGTGCGGGGATGACTGTCGATGATGATACTCTCTCACCCCGGGCGGTAGAAGCAATCTGTCAGCAAAAGTTGACAGAACTCTGATTTATCGCCGTTGTTGATGATTTTAAACGCAAGTAAATAACACCATCGGCGTCATTTTAGTTCATTTGCAGAGAGTTATCATAACCGGCAATAATTTTTTAGATAAATATAATGTGATTACAGGGTGATCGTCTTTCGTCAACCAGGGGTTACGTATTGAGCTGTGCGGTGGCTATTGATGCAGAAACAAACAACTGCGCCCAGGGCGGGCGCAGTTGGTGAGTTACTTGGCTTTATTGTCGTTTTTTTTCATGGCGTCTTTCAGTTGACCGACCAACTGGCTGCGGAAATCTCCGAGCTTGGGCTTCTCACCTTCCAGCCACGGAAGCGGGCGGCACAGCTCCATCGCCTTGATGCCCAGCCTGGCGGTCAGCAAACCGGCGCCAATGCCTTGGGCTGCGCGGGCGGACAGCCGTGCAGCCAGATCCTGTGACATCCAATCCATTCCCACTTCACGTACCAGTTCGGACACACCGGCAAAGGCGATATTCAGCAGCACCAGGCGGAACAGCCGCAGACGGCTGAAATAGCCCAACTCGATGCCGTACAACGCCGCAATGCGGTTGATCAGCCGAATGTTACGCCAGGCGATAAACGCCATATCCACCAGCGCCAGCGGGCTGACGGCGATCATTAATGTGGATTCGGCCGCCGAACGGCTGATTTCACGACGGGCCTGATTATCCAGGACGGGCTGTACCAGCTTGGCGTAGAGCGCCACCACTTCACGGTCATTTTGAGTTTCATGCAGCGAAGCCTGCCAGCGCTGTAACGCCGGGTGCCCCTGATCGAGGCCGGCCTGTCGTGCCAGCTTCTCGCAGAATTCACGCCCCTTGCCCAACCCGTGGCTGTGCAACAGTTCCCGCGCGACGTCGCGCTCTTGCGCACGCTGGCGCAGACGATACAACCGGCGCCATTCGGTCACGACCGACCCCACCCCGGCAAACACGATCAAGCCGCCTGCCACGCCGCCGCCCATGGCAATCCAATCCTGCTGCACCCAGGCGGTATGCACCCACTGCACGCCCTGCGCCACCACGCTGACGCCGAACAACGCCAACCCGGCAGTAACCATTTTGCGCCACAGGCTGCGTTTGGGTTTCAAGGCGGCATTGATAATGCCTTCGGCGCGCCCTTCTTCCTCTTCTTGTTCCAATTCTGGTGCTGCCGGGAAAAAACGCTCCGCCTGCTGTTCATCAAAGGCGACGTTGGCGCGCAATATCGGCTCCTGCGGCGGCTGCAACGGCTCTTCAAAATCGATACGCGGCTTTATCGGTTCGCTCATCGCAATTTATCTCCCAGTAAAAACTCCATCACCGCATCCAGGCGGATATGCGGCAACGGGCTGTCCACGCTCATGGCCCGAGGCCGAAACTCATCAAAGTGAAAACCCTGGTTTTGCCAGAAAGCCGGCCCAGGCAAACGCGCCGGCACTTCGCCGGGGAACACCGTCAACGGTGCGCCATCGGCGAGGCGGTTGCCCTTCAAGGCCGGGATCCGCTGTCCCTGGTGGTCGACGATGCCGCTTTCGGTCGCCTGTACGGAAGCCAACCCCACACAGTCCATGCTGATGCCCTCAAACGCCGCGTTCTGCCACGCTTCCTGCACCAACTGCTGCAACAACGACACCAGATTGGCGTGCTGGTCGGCGGTAATGTGATCCGCCTTGGTGGCGGCAAACATCAGCTTGTCGATGGTCGGCGAGAACAAGCGACGGAACAGCGTGCGCTTGCCGTAGTGGAAACTTTGCATCAATTGGGTCAGCGCCAGGCGCATATCGTTGAACGCCTGTGGACCGCTGTTGAGCGGTTGCAGACAGTCAACCAGCACAATCTGCCGATCGAAACGGACGAAATGTTCTTTATAGAAGTTTTTGACGATGGATTGGCAGTAGTAATTGAAACGCGCTCGCAGCATGCCGATGTTGGTGTGCTTGTCAGCCTGCGCCAGCTTCGATTCGCCGAGGCTGTCGACATTGGGCCACGGGAAGAACTGCAGCGCCGGCGCGCCAGCCAGATCCCCCGGCAGCACGAAGCGGCCCGGCTGGATAAAGTGCAAGCCTTCGCTTTTGCAACGCAACAGATAGTCGGTGTAGGCCTGAGCAATGGCCGCCAACTTGTTCTCGTCAGCCGGCGCGAGCGGATCGCAACCTTTGCACAGTTCTAGCCAGGGTTTGGCCCACTCGGCGCGATCGCCCTGCAACAGACCGGCCATCTGGCGCGACCAGGCCAGATAGTCCTGTTCCAGCATGGGCAAGTCCAGCAACCATTCACCGGGATAATCGACGATTTCCAGATACAGCGTCGAGGTATCTTTAAAATGCCGCAGCAACGAGTCGTTGGAACGGTAGCGCAGCGCCAGGCGAATTTCGCTGACGCCACGCGTCGGGGTCGGCCAACTTGGCGGGGTGCCATAAAGCTGCGCCAACCCTTCATCATAGGTAAAACGTTGAATGCCAAGATCGCGCTGCGGAATGCGTTTCACGCCCAGAAGTCGCTCTTCGCGTACTGGCGAAAACAACGGCATGCGCGCACCGCTGTGAACATGCAGCAACTGATTGACGAAGGCGGTGATAAAGGCGGTTTTGCCGCTGCGGCTAAGACCGGTCACCGCCAGACGCAAATGGCGATCCATCCCGCGGTTGACCAGCGAGGTTAACTCATTTTGCAGTCGTTTCATTGTTCTCCTTGGCGTAACGCCCAAATACCTTGTTCAGGCCTTTGCGGAACAGGGGTTCCAGCACCAGCGCCAGCACAAAGCGAATCGGTTTGCGGCCAACGGTCCGCAACAACCAGCCGGCCGCGCCGGCAGGGCCGTAATTCAGTAACGCTATGATGATCACTTTAGACAATGTCTTCAACACTGTACCTGCTCCTTGTTTAATTCCTGCGGATTTAACGGCCTTTGCGGCATAGGTTTTATTCATTATCAATGCCCTCCGGCACGGTTTGCATGAAAAGGATGATGGCAGGTGAAATGCCTGACCTGCGCCACGCACAGGTCATTGCACGCAAGGCGGGGTTATAACTTGCGGAAACGGCTTTGCACGCCGAAAGTGTCCGACGTGACATAACGCTCAACCTGGCGCAGTTGCTGCTCGCCACTGCCCAGTTCGTACTCCAGTTGATCGAGCAACTGGCGCGGCGTCTTGTGGTTCTCGCCTTCGAAACGGCTGGCCGGCGCTTCATCCAGCACGAAAACCAGCGCGAAATAGGCCACCAGCGTGAAGAAAAACAGGCCGAAAATCATCGACAGCACCACTATTACGCGGATCAGGCGCACCGGCACATCGAAATAATGGGCCAGCCCGGCGCAGACGCCCTTCACCATGCCTTCCTCAGGTACGCGATAAAGCTTTTTACTGCCCAGAGTATTGCTCATCAAGACTGTCTCCAGTTTGGGTGTTCTGCATCGAGGATTTCTTCCAGCGCCTGAATGCGTTCACGCATGCGCTTGGCATCGTCGGCCAACTGTGCCAGACGCTGCATTTCCTGATGGCTCAGTTGAATGCCGTTTTGTTGCCGATTGCTGTAATGCAGCCAAAGCCAAATCGGTGCGACAAACAACACAAAGATTGTCAACGGAATGGCAAGTAGTAGAGCACTCATTTCTTTTCCTTCTTATTGCGTCTTTAATAGGCGGCCACATCGCCGTGGCCGCTGTCGCCTTACTCAGTGCGGTTCATTTTGGCCTTCAGCGCCGCCAGTTGTTCGCTGATGGCATCGTCGGCTTTCAGTTCGGCAAATTCCTGGTCCAGAGACTTCTTTTTACCGATGATGACGCTTTCCGCTTCGGCTTCCATATGATCGATACGGCGCTCGAACTGTTCGAAACGCGCCATCGCCTCATCCAGTTTGCCGCTGTCGAGCTGGCGGCGCACGTCACGGGAAGAGGATGCTGCCTGATGGCGCAGCGTTAGCGCCTGCTGGCGCGCACGGGTTTCGGTCAGCTTGTTTTCCAGCTCGCCGATTTCACTTTTCATCCGGGCCAATGTCTCTTCCACGGTAGACACTTCGTGGGTCAGCGTAGAGATCAGGTCAGCCACCTTCTGTTTTTCGATCAGCGCCGCACGGGCAAGGTCTTCTTTATCTTTGCGCAGCGCAAGCTCTGCCTTGTCCTGCCAATCGTTGAGCTGATTCTCACCCTGCTCAATGCGGCGCAGCAGTTGCTTTTTCTCCGCCAGCGCACGCGCCGAGGTGGAACGAACTTCAACCAGTGTGTCTTCCATCTCCTGGATCATCAGGCGCACCAGTTTTTGCGGATCTTCCGCCTTATCCAGCAACGTATTGATGTTGGCGTTCACGATGTCGGCAAAACGAGAAAAAATACCCATAATTCACTTCCTCTTGGTTCTGATGGCGTCTGAAGCGCCGCGTTAAATAATACAGCTTGCCCAAAGACTTAATCAAAACTCGTGCCAACTTTTACTCCTTTGAATAATAACGATTATTTATTTTTGACTCTCCGCCAGCATGCTGTAGAGTGATTATTTTCACCAAACATTGGCGAATTTCATCATGAGCGAACAGTTAGAAAACCTGTTGGGCGAAGCTAACGCCTTTGTCGAAGTATTGGAGCAAGTCTCGCAACTGGCAAAATTGAACAAGCCGGTGCTGGTGATCGGTGAACGCGGCACCGGTAAAGAGCTTATCGCCCACCGTCTGCACTACCTCTCCAACCGATGGCAAGGGCCGTTTATCTCGCTTAACTGCGCGGCTTTGAATGAAAACTTACTGGATTCCGAGCTGTTCGGCCATGAAGCGGGTGCTTTTACCGGTGCGCAGAAACGCCATCTGGGTCGCTTTGAGCGCGCCGACGGTGGCACGCTGTTTCTCGACGAACTGGCCACCGCCCCCATGCTAGTGCAGGAAAAACTGCTGCGGGTGATTGAATACGGCCACCTGGAGCGCGTAGGCGGCAGCCAACCGCTGCAAGTTGATGTGCGGTTGGTGTGTGCCACCAACGATGACTTGCCTGCGCTGGCGGCAGCGGGGAAATTCCGCGCCGACCTGTTGGACCGGCTGGCGTTCGACGTCGTTCAACTGCCGCCGCTGCGCCAGCGGCAGCAAGACATCATGTTGCTTGCAGAACACTTTGCAATTCAGATGTGCCGCGAGCTGTCGCTGCAGTTGTTCCCCGGCTTTACCGAACGCGCCAGGGATACGCTGATCGCCTATAGCTGGCCGGGCAACGTGCGGGAATTGAAAAACGTGGTGGAACGTTCCGTATACCGGCACGGCACCAGCGCCAACGCGCTCGATGAGATCGTTATCAATCCCTTTGCCCAACGGGAATCCCCCCTCCCGCTGCCGGAGCGCGAAACGCGCAATGACCGACCGACGCTACCGCTGGATTTAAAAACCTGGCAGTTGGAACAGGAAAAGTCGTTGATCGAAGCGGCGCTGCAACAAGGGAAATTTAACCAACGCAGGGCTGCGGGCCTGCTGGGGCTGACCTATCATCAGTTGCGGGGGATGCTGAAAAAACATGCACTCCTGCAAAATGGGGATGCGGAAGAAGATTAATGGGCAAAAAAAAGCCAGCACCCAAGCTGGCTTAAAAAACACTGGAAGCAATGTGAGCAATGTCGTGCCTTTCACGGCAAAACCACTAAAAGTGGCCTTCCGTGAACCGCCAAAAGATGATAATGGTTATCAGTATCATCTGAAAAGTACTTTGTTGAGAATTTCTCTCATTACCACGCGGATATTGTGCACTTACCATTCAGGGAAGGGATCGGCCATATCCAGCCAATAGTCCACCCCCGCCGCCATTTGGTCATCGCTCAACAGGCAGGCATCCAGCAAACCGGTGATTTCCGCCTGTCGCAAATTCTGGCCGATAAACACCAGCTCCTGACGCATATCGCCAAACGGCTCCACCCATTTCGCCTGGATCTGCGCCCGGGTTTCTTCATCTTGTGGCCAGTTCTCCTGCGCCAGCGCGCGCCAGAAGGTGCCCGCCAGCCCATAATGAGCGATGCCACCGGCCTGACTCCACTGCCCCGCTTGTCTCGGGCGCGTAGCCAGCCAGAAGAACCCCTTTGAACGCAACAGCTTGCAGCCCCCCCAGTCGCCGTTGATCATCCGATAAAACTTATCCGGCGCAAACGGCCGCCGCGCCTGATAGACAAAGCTGCTGATGCCATAGTTTTCCGTCTCCGGAACATGTTCACCCCGCAACTCCTTCAACCAGCCCGGTGCCTGTTGGGCCTTTTCGAAGCTGAAACTGCCGGTGTTCAATACCGCCTCCAGCGGTAATTTACCGAGGGAGATGGGGACAATATTGGCATCCGGGTTAAGGCTGGCGAGCAGCGCCATGATTTCCCCCTGCTGTTCTGACGTCAGCAAGTCGGTTTTACTCACCAGCATCACATCGCAAAATTCGATTTGCTCGATAAGCAGGTCCGCCACGCTGCGCAGATCGTCCTCGCCCAGGCTTTGCCCGGCCTCCTGCAAGGTCTGAGCCTGCTGGTATTGCTGCATAAAATTCACGCCATCCACCACCGTGACCAGCGTGTCCAACCGGGCGAACTGCGACAGGCTTTCACCCTGTTCGTCCTCAAAGGTGAACGTTTCCGCCACCGGCAGCGGCTCTGAGATCCCACTGGATTCAATCAGCAGATAATCGAAGCGACCGGCCTGCGCCAGTTCACGTACCGAAATCAACAGATCTTCACGCAGCGTGCAGCAGATGCAGCCGTTGCTCATTTCCACCAGTTTTTCCTGCCGGCGATCGAGCTGGACCTGGTTTTCGATCATCGCGGCATCAATGTTCACTTCGCTCATGTCGTTGACAATAACCGCCACGCGCATGCCCTGGCGGTTATTCAGAATATGGTTCAGCACCGTGGTTTTACCGGCGCCGAGAAAACCGGAAAGTACGGTAACGGGTAACGGATTCATCAGGTTCCTCACTTAAAACTCATTGCGTAATGCCTGGTAGCCGCGAACCAGTTCAACGTTAGTAGCGGCCACCTCTTCAGAAAATTGCAGTGCGCGACGATCAACCTGACGATACGACGACAGATCGCTGTCGACGCCGACGCGTTCGGTCGATGGGATATACAAGTTCTCCGGCAGCGTGACGCCATCCACCACCGCGTTGTACCGCACCACGCAGCCGGAACGGATATGGCAGTTGAACAGCACGCTGTTGAAACCGATAAACACCCGATCCTCGATGCGGCACGGGCCGTGAACAATCGCACGATGAGCGATAGAGCTGTAACTGCCGATGGTGACTGCCGCGCCGCTTTTCGAGTGGATCACCACCCCGTCTTGAATATTCGAGTGAGAACCGATAACGATCGGTTCCATGTCGCCGACCGCATTCAGTTCATCGGCGCGGATCACCGCGTAGGGGCCGACGTAGACAAAATCTTCGATAACCACTCGGCCACAGATAATGGCGGTAGGATCGATATAGGCCTTTGGCGATACCTGCGGCAGGTGACCACTGGGGTTTTTACGCAGCATCGCTTTCCTCCCGCCAGCTCAGTTCGGCCACTGCATTGTGGGCATGCAGGCTTTCCTGATGCTCCACCCGCAGCGAGAATCCCCGCAGGCCGCATTGACTACGTAGCATCCGGTACAGACGACGCGCGGCGTCTTCGCAAAACATCAGGTTCTGACCGTTAGCCAGGGCAAATGCCTGTTCGTCCCGGCGCTTTACCAACGTTTGCGACGGCGTGCCCAGCGCATGCTCAATGCGATCGATTAAACTGATCACCGGTAACGCCGATTCACTGCCGCTGAGCGTCAGCGTTACCCAGGCCCAACTCCGCTGGCTGTGTGGGGTCGCGGGCATTCCCTGCTCACCCAGCCAATCGATCACCAGCTGCCGATCGACCCTGTCCGACTCCTGTTCAAAATCAAACTGAAACTGCTGTTGCGCCAGTTGACGGCTGAGCGCCGCCGAGCTGGGACAGGTGGAGGAATAGGGCACGCCGACAGTCAACGACAGCGTCAGAGTCTGGGTCAACGTGGCATCAATGCACAGCGGATAGGCTTTCCAGCCGCGGTGCGGCGAGAGTAGCGCCGGACGTGACACCAGCAACTCGCCGCGGATGCTCAGGTTGGCATGGTCGCTGTGTTCAGGCTGCGAAGCCAAAAAGGCATCCAGCGTTCGCCCGATGCGCTGCGGCGTCAGTTCGCCCTGCGCCAATTCATCCAGCGCAAGATACAGCCGCGACATGTGTATTCCGCGCACGCCCTGCCGACCGGCACGCAGATTGATTCCGGCATTAACCTTCGCCATCAGCGGTTTTCCCGCAAGCTCCAGCGGCAGCGCTATCTCTTGCATCCCGACCCAATCGAGCCCGACTTCACTCATCTCACCCCGCCAGGCCTGGGCATCCGGCAACGGCTGGCTGGGTGGAAGTGCAATCTTGTTCATACGTCCCCTTGTGGTTATTGATATCGTGCCTGAGGACGGTAACATTAATTTGTTATGTTATAACATATCATTTTGAAGATTTTTTGCCTGTGGCGGCAAACTGTTCAATCAAGTCGCAGAAAACTCTGCCATTTTGCTCAATGGATTGGGCAGTTCGCCAGAGTGCGATACACTAACGCTATTGCTTATTAACCCATGAAGCCTCTATGCGTGGTTTACCCCTTTGGATACTGTCATTGAGCTGCCTGGCGAGTTCCGCCCTGGCCTCAACACCGCCCGCGCCCACCGCGGCGCCGCCGTTGCCGGATATCCGCCAAAGCGGCTTTGTCTATTGCGTCAGCGGCATACTGAACACCTTTAATCCGCAGATGGCCAGCAGCGGGCTGACGGTCGATACCCTGGCCGCACAGCTGTACGATCGCCTGCTGGATGTCGACCCTTATACCTACCGGCTGATCCCCGAACTGGCGCAAAGTTGGGAAGTGCTGGATAACGGCGCAACCTACCGCTTCAACTTGCGCAAGGACGTGCCGTTCCAGACCACCGCCTGGTTTACGCCGACCCGCAAATTGAACGCCGATGACGTGGTGTTCAGCTTTGAGCGCATGTTTAACCAAAAGCATCCGTATCATGACGTCAACGGCGGCGAGTATCCGTACTTCGACAGTCTGCAGTTTGGCGACTCTGTGCAAAGCGTGAAGAAGATCGACGATTACACCGTCGAGATCCGCCTGCAGGCGCCGGACGCCTCGTTTTTATGGCATATCGCGACCCATTACGCCCCGGTGATGTCGGCAGAATATGCGCAAGGCCTGACGCGTGAAGGCCATCAGGAAATGATCGATCGCGAGCCGGTCGGCACCGGGCCCTTCCTGTTAAATGAATATCGTTCGGGACAATATATCCGTCTGGCGCGCAATGACGTTTACTGGAAAGGCCAACCGCGTATGCCACAGGTGGTGATCGATCTGGGGGCCGGCGGCACCGGCCGGCTGTCGAAGTTGTTGACCGGCGAGTGCGACGTGCTCGCCTACCCCGCCGCCAGCCAGCTCTCGATTCTGCGCGACGATCCACGCCTGCGCCTCACGCTGCGGCCGGGCATGAACATCGCCTATCTGGCTTTCAATACCCGCAAACCGCCACTGAACAATTTAAAAGTGCGTCAGGCCATTTCGCTGGCAATCAACAATCAGCGCCTGATGCAGTCGATTTACTACGGCACGGCGGAGACCGCCGCCTCCATTCTGCCGCGCGCATCGTGGGCCTATGACAATGAAGCGCACGTTACCGAATTTGATCCCGCCAAATCGCGCGAAATGCTCAAGCAAGCGGGTATTGAATCGTTGAATCTGAAGCTGTGGGTACCAACCGCCTCGCAATCTTATAACCCCAGCCCGCTGAAGACCGCCGAACTGATCCAGGCCGATTTGGGCCAGGTTGGCATTAACGTCACTATCGTGCCGGTCGAAGGCCGCTTCCAGGAAGCGCGACTGATGGAGATGAACCACGATCTGACGCTCACCGGCTGGGCCACCGACAGTAACGACCCGGACAGTTTCTTCCGGCCGCTATTGAGTTGCGCGGCAATCCGCTCACAAACCAACTATGCTCACTGGTGTGACCCGGGGTTTGACGAGGTGCTGCAAAATGCCCTGCTGTCACAGCAGTTGGCGCAGCGCATCGAAAACTACCAGAAGGCGCAAAAAATTCTTGAGCAGCAACTGCCGGTGTTGCCGCTGGCGTCCTCATTGCGCCTGCAGGCTTACCGCTACGACATCAAAGGACTGGTATTGAGCCCATTCGGCAACGCGTCATTTGCCGGGGTGTACCGTGAATCCGCGGAGGGGCCGAAAAAGTGATTATCTTTACCTTGCGCCGCATCTTATTGCTGCTGATCACGCTGTTCCTCCTGACTCTGGTCAGCTTTAGCCTGAGCTATTTCACGCCGCGCGCGCCGCTGAACGGTGCCGCCCTGCTGGATGCCTACCACTTTTACTTTGTCAGCCTGCTGCACTGGGACTTTGGCGTTTCCAGCATTAACGGCCAGGCGATCAGCGAGCAACTGCGCGAAGTGTTCCCCGCCACCATGGAACTGTGCATCCTTGCTTTCACTCTGGCGCTGTTTATCGGCATTCCGCTGGGGATTATCGCCGGCGTGATGCGCGGAAAATGGCAGGACACCGCCATCAGCACCTTTGCCCTGATCGGGTTCTCGATGCCGGTTTTCTGGTTGGCGTTGCTGTTAATGCTGTTTTTCTCGCTGCACCTTGGCTGGCTGCCGGTTTCCGGCCGTTTCGATCTGCTGTATCAGGTCAGGCCCGTCACCGGTTTTGCGCTGATTGATGCTTGGCTGTCGGATTCGCCGTACCGTTCCGAGATGATCGGCAGCGCGTTGCGCCATATGATATTGCCGATTACCGCGCTGGCGGTGGCTCCCACCACCGAAGTAGTGCGCCTGATGCGTATCAGCACCGACGACGTGCTCAACCAAAACTACATCAAAGCCGCCGCTACTCGGGGTTTGTCTCGCTTTACCATTATCCGTCGTCATGTGCTGCATAACGCGCTGCCGCCTATCGTTCCCAAGCTGGGGTTGCAGTTCTCCACCATGCTGACGCTGGCGATGATCACCGAAGTGGTCTTCAATTGGCCGGGCCTCGGTCGCTGGATGATTAACGCCATCCGCCAGCAGGATTATGCGGCGATCTCCGCCGGCGTGATGGTGGTCGGCACCTTGGTGATCGCCATTAACGTCCTGGCAGATATTTTGGGCGCAGCAACCAACCCACTGAAACATAAGGAATGGTATGCCCTTAGATAACGTATACCGCGAAAAGAAAATGCCCAGCCCGCTGCTTTACACCTGGCGGATTTTTTACGGCGATGCCCTGGCGATGATCGGCTTCTACGGCGTGATCGCGCTGCTGTTGCTGTGCGTATTCGGCAGCCTGCTGGCACCTTATGCGCTCGATCAACAGTTCCTGGGTTATCAGTTGCTGCCGCCCTCCTGGTCGCGTTACGGCAACGTCTCCTTCTTTCTCGGCACTGACGATCTCGGCCGCGATATCCTGAGCCGTCTGTTGACCGGTACCGCCGCCACTTATGGTTCAGCGTTGTTGGTTACCGTTGCCGCCGCCTTTTTCGGGGTGATCCTCGGCGTGTTTGCCGGTGTTACCCACGGCCTGCGTTCAGCGGTATTGAACCATATTCTCGACACCCTGCTCTCCATTCCCTCGCTGCTGCTGGCGATTGTGGTGGTGGCGTTCCTTGGACCGAAGCTCGAGCACGCGATGCTGGCGGTCTGGCTGGCGTTGTTGCCGCGCATGGTACGCACCATTTACAGCGCAGTGCACGATGAGCTGGAAAAAGAGTATGTGGTGGCGGTGCGCCTCGACGGTGCCTCGACGCCGCAAATCCTGTGGTATGCCGTGATGCCGAACATTGCGGCGGTGCTGGTGACCGAATTTACCCGTGCGCTGTCGATGGCGATCCTGGACATCGCCGCACTCGGTTTCCTCGACCTCGGCGCACAATTACCTTCGCCGGAATGGGGCGCCATGCTCGGCGATTCGCTGGAGCTGGTGTACGTCGCGCCCTGGACGGTAATGCTGCCCGGTGCGGCAATCCTGATCAGCGTGTTGTTGGTTAACCTGTTGGGCGATGGCATGCGCCGCGCAATCAACGCAGGAGTGGAATAATGCCGTTACTTGATATCCGCAACCTGACGATTGAATTTATGACCGCCGACGGGCCGGTCAAGGCGGTCGATCGCGTCAGCATGACGCTGACCGAAGGTGAAGTACGGGGTCTGGTGGGTGAATCCGGCTCAGGCAAAAGCCTGATCGCCAAAGCGATTTGCGGCGTAACCAAAGACAACTGGCGCGTCACCGCCGACCGTTTCCGCTTTGATGATATCGATCTGCTGCAATTGACGCCGCGCGAGCGACGCAAGCTGGTCGGACATAACGTCTCGATGATTTTCCAGGAACCGCAGTCGTGTCTGGATCCCTCGGAGAGCATCGGCCGCCAACTGGCGCAGGCGATCCCCGGCTGGACCTATAAAGGCCGCTGGTGGCAGCGTTTCAACTGGCGCAAACGTCGCGCCATTGAGCTGCTGCACCGCGTTGGCATCAAAGACCATGTCGACATCATGGGCAGCTTCCCCTACGAACTGACCGAAGGCGAATGCCAGAAAGTGATGATCGCCATCGCCCTGGCCAACCAGCCGCGTCTGCTGATTGCCGATGAACCGACCAACGCCATGGAGCCCACCACCCAGGCGCAAATTTTCCGCCTGTTGGCCCGGCTTAATCAAAACAACAACACCACCATTTTGTTGATCAGCCATGATTTGCAGATGATGAGCAAATGGGCCGATCGAGTGAACGTGCTGTACTGTGGCCAAACGGTGGAAAGCGCGCAGTGTGAAGATCTGCTGGCTGCCCCTCACCATCCGTACACGCAGGCGCTGATCCGCTCAATGCCGGATTTTGGCCGCTCATTGCCGCATAAAAGCCGACTCAATACGCTGCCGGGCGCCATTCCATCGCTGGAACATCTGCCGATCGGTTGCCGGCTGGGGCCTCGCTGCCCTTATGCGCAGAAAAAGTGCATCGAGACGCCGCGCCTGCGCCCGGTGAAGAACCACTTATTCGCCTGCCACTTCCCGTTGAACATGGAGGAGCAATAACATGGAAACGCTGTTGGAAGTGCGCAACCTGACCAAAACTTACCGTTACCGCACCGGGCTGTTCCGTCGCCAGCACGTTGAGGCGGTGAAATCGGTCAGCTTTACCCTGCGTGAACGGCAGACGCTGGCGATCATCGGTGAAAACGGCTCCGGTAAATCGACGCTGGCCAAAATGCTGTCCGGCATGATTGAGCCATCATCCGGTGAACTGCTGATCGACGATCACCGGCTCGGCTACGGCGATTATCGCTATCGCAGCCAGCGTATCCGCATGATATTTCAAGATCCGAGTACGTCGCTTAACCCGCGCCAGCGCATCGGCCAACTGCTTGACGCCCCGCTGCGGTTGAATACCGATCTGGAAGGCCCAGAACGTGAACAGCGCATCTATCAGACGCTGCGCCAGGTGGGGATGCTGCCGGACCACGCCTATTACTATCCGCATATGCTGGCCTCCGGCCAGAAACAACGTGTGGCGCTGGCCCGTGCACTGATCCTGCAGCCCAAGGTCATCGTCGCCGATGAGGCGTTGGCTTCGCTGGATATGTCGATGCGTTCGCAGATCATCAACCTGATGCTGGAACTGCAGGAGAAACACGGCATCTCGTACATCTATGTGACTCAGCATCTGGGCATGATGAAGCACATCAGCGATCAGGTTATGGTGATGCACGAAGGGGAAATCGTTGAGCGTGGCAGTACCGCCGAAGTACTGGCCGCGCCATTGCACGATCTGACCAAGCGCCTGATCGCCAGCCATTTCGGTGAAGCACTCACCGCAGACGCGTGGCGGCGCGACGGCGGCCGATTCTGACGCTTGCAGAAAACCCGCTTTCGAGCGGGTTTGAGTTTGATGACAAAGTTGTCTTTAAACCCGAGATACCCGGGCCTAGCGCACCGAGGGGCACTCCGGCGGGCAAGCCGCTACGACCCCTTCGGCACGCTCTCCCTAATAACAGGCTTTGTCAGCAGTCTGAAACCCGCTTTCGAGCGGGTTTTTTATTGACGAACAGCCCGCCGCGCTTATCCAATAACCTCAAATACAAATTACAATTTTGTTATATATCATTATATTTTATTCCATTCAGTTATTGATTAGCACTTAACATTATTTTATCTCGCCTATCGAATCGGTGAGGATATCCCCTACGTTGAGCTTATTAAACGACAGGATATCGCACTGATGAACAGCCCCCGCAATCGCCGACTCGCGCAGTTTCTGCTCGCTTTAGCCGCAGGTTTCTCTGTTTATGGTCACGCATTGTGTTGCGATGACCGCCGCTGATCCTGCCATTTCATGCCCGACCCAGGGTATGCACCTCTTTTGTCTTGCCGCCGCTGCCTGTCGCACCGGTGGCCGTTGCTCATGATTAAGGATTACCGCCCTATGGAACTACTACGTCGACAACATAATGCCCAGTGGTATCACGAAACTCAAAGCAGCGTTCGCGGAGACCAACCGCTTGAGCCGCAGGCGGCCACTGTCCGCGACAGATTCTTGCTGGGGCTGGGCGCATTTGCCGACGAAGCGTTGAACACCGCACTGACCGCGCGCGCCGGGGTGTTTAATGCCTCGCACGCCAGCTATCACGTGCTGTTCCCGGATCATGTGGCACTGACAAGAATGGTGACATTGTCACCTTACGATCGCCTTAGTACCGCGCTGACCGTAGCTCAGGTGACTGGCGTTCAATCCCTTTGTAGCCATTACGCTGCTCGCCTCGCCCCGCTGCACAGCCCTGACGCCTCACGTGAAAGCAACATCCGCCTCGCCCAAATCACGCAATACGCCCGGCAGCTCGCCAGCCAACCGACCTTGATTTGCAGCAAAGCGCTGCAACAGCTCAGCGATGTCGGATTAAGCCCGGCGGATATCGTGACCTTCTCGCAGATTATCGGTTTTGTCAGTTACCAGGCGCGCGTCGTCGCCGGCGTGGCTGCGCTGGCCGGGCGGCCAACGGGCGTGGTGCCCGGTTTCCCGAACATAGAGGATGCCGAAGGGGTGGAATTCACCGAAGAGGAACTGGCGTGGCAATCGCGATTACCACCGATAACCCTGGGAGACGCTCGCGCTGAACAGCTCGACGTGCTCGACCAAAGCCACCCGGACGCTCGCAGCGAACCTTATTATCTGCTGCTGGCCCACGATGCCCCCGCGCTGCGCGAACGCAACGGCGTCTTTAACAGCATCAACGCGGACGGTTACGGGTTGTCGGCGCGGTTGAAAGCGCTGGCGACGCTGGCCGTTTCGCGCATTAACGGCAGCCGCTACTGCGCATCGACCGTAGCCCAGGATATTCAGGACACCGCATTGGCCGGCGCCATCTTCACCGACATCAACCACGGGCTGGAAAGCAGCGATAACCCCGTGGCCCAGGCGGTGATCCGCGTTGCCGCAGATCTGACCCGCACGCCGGAAAAGTTCACCCCGCGCAGCGTACAGCCGCTGTTTAACAGCGGGCTGAATCAGGCTCAGGCCCTGGACGTAATCCTCACCGGTGCCCTTTACGCCTGGGAGAACCGTTTACGTCAGACCCTCGGCGACACGCAGACGATCGGCGAGAACCAACCGGCATAATTACTGCAGCAGCCACTGGCTTGCGGCGTCAAAAAAATGCTGGGCCAACGGTGACGCCCGTCCCGGCTCAGCAATCACCACTGCCGCATGCCGCGACATGGCGGGAATGGCGACTGGCCGCCGCTGCAGGTCCGGCGTCATGGCTGGCAGCAAGTTACCTTGCGGAAACAGGCCGCAGCCCAGGCCAACAAAAATGCCTTCCAGCAATTGAAAAATAGACGTGGTTTCCATGCGCGCATGCAGCGTCAACCCGGCTTCACGAAAGTTTTGATCGAGGTAACGACGGAAGTAACGTGTGGGTTCAGCCAGGCACAGCGGCAGCGCGGTGACCTCCGCCAAGGTCAAAGGTTTATCCCCCACCACATGCGGGAAATGCTGCGGATGGAAAACCAATTCGACGCCGGCGTCAGCCAAAGGCTGCGACTGAAAATGCAGCTCTTTCAGCGTCGCCAACTCAAAGAAGCCGATGCCGATATCCACGGTATGCGCCGTCAAGGCCTCCAGCAACTGATCGGCGCTCAACACCGCGACCCGATAGTCCAACTGCGGGAAACGCTCGCTGACCGCTTTCAGCATTTGCGCCAGTGAAATGCTGCACTGCGGCACAGCACCGATACGCAGGGTGCCGTTAAAGCCGTGCTTGAGCGATTCCACCTCCAGTTTCAACCCCTGATAAACCGATACAATCTCGCGCGCCCACGCCAACACACGCTCGCCTTCAGCAGTAAAACCTCCAAAGTTATTACCGCGGTTGATCAACGAAACGCCCAATTCTTTTTCCAGGTTTTTCAACCGCATGGATAACGTAGGCTGGCTAACGAAACTGGCTTCCGCCGCCCGGCCAAAGTGGCGCTCTCGTTCCAGATTACACAGGTAGATCAGTTGTTTAATATCCATAAGGCGGCTCGGGAAATAATGACTGCCCTTAGTATATCACTGCGGGGACTTTTTGGGCGCTGTGCCCGATGGATCAGAGTTTCAGCTTCGCATAGTCCATCAGGCGCGAGAACATACCGCCGTTGTTTACCGGCTGCAGCACCACCAGCGGCAGGGTTTTCAACAGCTTGCCGTTATCGCTGATGCGGATCTCCCCAATCGGCTGCCCCTGTGTCAACGGGGCGTCAAGACGCGACGGGGTTATCACATACTGAGCTTTCAACTTGTCCGCCTCGCGCTTTGGCAGGCTAATGTATTGATCCTGCTCACTGCCCACCGGCACAAGGTGGCGATCACCATACCACACTTTTTCCTGCCCCAGCGTTTGCCCGGCACTAAACAGATGCACGGTGGCAAAATCTCGCAGACCCCAGGTCAGCAGTTTACGGGCCTGATCTTCTCGCCCTTTTGCGCTTTTACCGCCCATCACGACAGCTATCAAACGTCGGTCGCCTTCGGTTGCGGAGGCAATAATGTTAAAACCGGCCGATTCGGTATGGCCCGTTTTCAGGCCATCCACCCGCAGGTTTTTATCCCACAACAGCCCATTGCGGTTCTGTTGGGTAATCCCGTTCCAGGACAGCGATTTCTCGCTGTACATATGATATTCCGCCGGTTCACTCATGATGATGGCGCGCGAAATCACCGCCAGATCGCCGGCCGTAGTGAACTGGCCTGGCGCGTCCAGCCCGTGGACGGTTTCAAAATGGGTATTTTGCAGGCCAAGCTGAGTACTTTTTTCATTCATCAGTTTGACGAACGCGGCCTGGTTACCCGCCACGTAGTCCGCCATCGCCACGCAGGCATCGTTGCCGGAATCAATAATAATGCCGCGACTGAGATCGCGCACCGTGACCCTGTCACCAGGTTTCAGGAACATCAGCGAGGACCCCTTGAACACCGGATTGCCCTGCGCCCAGGCGTCTTTGCCCACGGTCACCACGTCGTCCAGGCCAATTTTGTGCTGATCGAGCGCATGATCAATCACCAATCCGGTCATCAGTTTGGTCAGGCTGGCCGGATTGCGCCGTTCGTCCGCATTGCTCTCCGCCAATACCTGGCCGGTGGTGTAATCCATCAATACGTAAGAGGCCGCGTCTATCGCCGGCGGTGTATTGAGAGGGAAACTGAGTGGCGCATCCGCCGCCTGTACTGCCAACGGCAGCAGAACTCCGGTTATCACAGACAATACTGAACGCTTCACTCACCCATCCTTAAATAAAATTCTAATATAATCCGCGAGATAGACTGCACTAAAGGAATGCTCAGCGGAATCATTAGTCTTTTTCAGGGGATAACATAGTGAAACTATTTGTATGTCCAGCCGAGGAGCAAGACAACGCGCGATAAATCCGCTCTATGCCGCGATTACCTAATTCTATTAGACGCTCATGCCCTACCCACCTAAACTTGCGACATAAATACCTATAACGATTAAAGAATCGTTTACTTTTTAGCTACAACACATGCGAAGACAATCATGAAATTCAAACCGTCAATAAAGCCGTATACCGGCGCGGCAGGCGGCTGGGGTTCACTCGAAGCCACCACGCGCTACGTGCTCGACAGCAAACAGACGCTGAAAAATCTGCGCAATCTGATGCGCGTGAATAAGGTACGCGGCTTCGACTGTCCGGGCTGCGCTTGGGGCGACGACAATCACAGCACATTCAGCTTTTGCGAAAACGGCGCCAAGGCGGTCAGTTGGGAAGCCACGCGCAGTGCGGTTGAACCGGCGTTTTTCGCCACCCACAGCGTCAGTACCCTGCAACAGCAAAGCGACTATTTCCTCGAGTATCAGGGGCGCATTACCCATCCGATGCGCTATAACGCCGAAACTGACCATTACCAGCCGATCGGTTGGCCGGACGCGTTAGCGCTGATCGCCCGGCACATCCAACAGATGGATAATCCAAACCAGATCGAACTTTATACCTCCGGCCGCGCCAGCAACGAAGCCTCTTATCTGTATCAGCTGTTCGGCCGCATGCTCGGCACCAGCAATTTCCCCGACTGCTCGAACATGTGTCATGAGGCCAGCGGCGTCGGGTTGAAACAAAGTATCGGCGTAGGCAAAGGCACCATTCGCATGGATGATTTTGAAAAAGCCGACGCCATCTTTGTGTTCGGCCAAAATCCCGGCACCAACCATCCACGCATGCTGCACAGCCTGAAAAACGCTGCCGCTCGTGGGGCGCGCATCGTCAGTTTTAATACCCTGCGCGAACGCGGTCTGGAGCGCTTCGCCGATCCGCAAAACCCTATTCAGATGTTGACGCCGGCATCTTCGCCGATAAGTTCTGCTTATTTTCAGCCCAACCTCGGCGGGGATATGGCGGCAGTACGCGGCATGGTGAAAGCTCTGCTGGAAAACCATCGCCAGCGTTTGGCTGCCGGTGAATCAGGCCTGTTCGATTTGGCGTTCATTGAACAGCACAGCGTCGGCGTGGAAAGCTACCTGGCGCAGGTGGATGCCACCTCCTGGACCCACATCATTCAACAGTCTGGCCTCAGCGAAGCGCAGTTGCGGCAGGCGGCGGCAATTTATCAGGGCGCCGAACGGGTGATTTGCACTTGGGCGATGGGCATCACACAGCATAAGCATTCGGTGCCGACGGTGCGCGAGATAACCAACCTGCAACTGCTGTTCGGTCAGTTGGGTAAACCGGGCGCCGGTCTGTGCCCGGTTCGCGGCCACAGCAACGTACAGGGCAACCGCACCATGGGCATTGACGAGAAATCACCCAAGGCGCTGCTCGACAGCCTGGAAAAACATTTCGACTTCTCCCCACGACGCGAGCCGGGCCATAACACGGTAGAGGCTATCGAAGCGATGCTGCGCGGTGAAGTGAAGGTGCTGCTGGCGCTGGGCGGTAACCTGGCGGCGGCCGCACCGGATACCGAACGCACCGCCCGTGCCCTGCGCTGCTGCGATCTGACGGTGCATATCAGCACCAAGCTCAACCGCAGTCATCTGGTCACAGGTAAAGACGCGCTGATTCTGCCAACGCTGGGGCGTACCGAGCAGGATCTGCAGGCCAGTGGCCCGCAGTACATCACGGTAGAAGATTCATTCAGCATGGTTCACGCCTCCGAAGGCGTCGGTAAACCGCTGGCGGATACCCAACGGTCGGAAACCGCCATTGTCTGTGGCATCGCCAATGCGGTGCTGGGCAACAAGCCGTTGGACTGGCTGGCGCTGGCGGATGACTATTCGCTGATCCGCGACCATATCGCCGCCACCGTTCCCGGTTTCGAGGATTTCAACCGTCGCTGCGATCAACCCGGCGGTTTCTATTTGGGTAATGCCGCCGCCGAATTGCGTTTCGCCACGCCTAGCGGTAAAGCGGAATTCAGCGCAGCCCCGCTGCCAAAGAGTGTGCTCCCGGATTTCGACGGCAAAAAAGCGCCCTTTACGCTGCAAACCCTGCGTTCCCACGATCAGTACAACACCACCATCTATGGGTTGGACGACCGCTATCGCGGCGTGTATGGCCAGCGTGAAGTGCTGTTCATCCACCCGGAAGATCTGGCGGCGTTGGAGATGCAGGACGGTGAGTTGGTGGAGATCGAAACCCTGTGGAATGACGGCGTCATTCGCAAGGTGAGCGGTTTCAAACTGGTGAGCTACGATATTCCGCGCGGCAACCTGGCGGCCTACTATCCGGAAACCAACCCGCTGGTGCCACTGGCCAGCTTTGGCGACGGTACCGGCACACCGACTTCCAAATCCATTCCGGTGACGATCCGCCGCTGCGCGGCGCAACCGACACGGCGTATCGCCTGACCTGATGCGCCCGGTTTACGCCGGGCGCATGACGCTCTGCGGCCACCTTGCGCGCGGCGGTTTTCTTTCCCGCCTTTTGATCGTCGGATATTCAGTAAAATCGCGTGCTAACGCAGGAAAACCGTGACGTTAGGCTTGCCCGCAGCGGGTGATTCGCGTAAAACTGTCTGCCGCAAATCTTGCCACTCACAACCCATTCACTGGACGATATGTTTCAAGATAACCCGCTGCTGGCGCAGCTTAAACAGCAACTTCACTCTCAGACCCCGCGCGTTGAAGGCGTAGTAAAAGGAACTGAGAAAGGCTTTGGCTTTCTTGAGGTCGACGGTCAAAAGAGCTATTTCATCCCACCGCCGTACATGAAGAAAGTCATGCATGGGGATCGCGTGATCGCCACCCTGCACACCGAGAAAGAACGCGAAATCGCCGAGCCGGAAACCCTGGTCGAGCCATTCCTGTCGCGCTTTGTCGGCCGCGTGCAGAAGCGTGATGACCGCCTGTCCATCGTGCCCGACCATCCGTTGCTGAAAGACGCGATTCAGTGCCGCCCGGTGCGTGAACTGACCCACAACTTCCAGGCCGGTGACTGGGCGGTAGCGGAAATGCGCCGCCACCCGTTGAAAGGCGATCGCGGCTTCAACGCCGATCTGACCCACTTCATCACCGACGGCGAAGATCATCTGGCTCCTTGGTGGGTCACGCTGGCCCGCCATAATCTGGAAAAAGAAGCACCGGAGATGGTGGCCATCAGCGAACCGGACGCCGCGCTGCCGCGTGAAGATCTGACCGCGCTGAATTTTGTCACCATTGACAGCGCCAGCACCGAGGATATGGACGATGCGTTGTTCGTTCAGGACAACGGCGACGGCTCACTGCAACTGACTATCGCCATTGCCGATCCTACCGCTTACGTAGAACAAGGCAGCCCGTTGGATGATATCGCCCGCAAGCGCGCCTTCACTAACTACCTGCCGGGCTTCAACATTCCGATGTTGCCGCGCGATCTGTCTGATAACCTGTGCTCGCTGCGCCCGAACGAACGCCGTCCGGTACTGGCTTGCCGCGTCACCATCGGTACCGATGGCGCATTGGCTGACGACATTTGTTTCTTCGCCGCCGAGATCGAGTCAAAAGCCAAACTGGTTTATGACGAAGTGTCCGACTGGCTGGAAGGCATTGCCGGCTGGCAGCCGCCAAGCGACGAGATTGCACAGCAAATCACCCTGTTGAAACGCGTCTGCGATGCTCGTAACGCCTGGCGCCACCAGCATGCTCTGGTGTTCAAGGACCGCCCTGATTACCGCTTTGTTCTGGGCGAAAAAGGTGAAGTGCTGGACATCATCACCGAACAACGCCGCACTGCCAACCGTATCGTTGAAGAGTGCATGATTGCCTCCAACGTGTGCGCCGCCATCGTACTGCGCGATCGCCTGGGCTTCGGGATTTACAACGTGCATACCGGTTTCGATCCGGCGCTGGTTGAACAGGCGGTTACCGTGCTGCAAGCCAACGGTGTGGAAGCCGATGCCGAGAAACTGCTGACGCTGGACGGGTTCTGCGAACTGCGCCGTCATCTGGACTCGCAACCTACCCAGTTCCTCGACAGCCGTATCCGCCGTTCCCAGACCTATGCCGAGATCAGTACCACGCCAGGCCCGCATTTCGGCCTGGGGCTGGAAGCCTACGCCACCTGGACCTCACCGATCCGTAAATACGGCGATATGGTCAACCACCGTCTGCTGAAAGCCATCATCGCCGAACAGCCTGCCGAAAAACCGCAGGACGACGTGACGGTCCAATTGGCGGAACGCCGTCGTCTTAACCGCATGGCGGAGCGTGACGTCGGTGACTGGCTGTATGCACGCTACCTGAAAGACAAAGCCGGCACCGATGAGCGCTTCAATGCGGAAATCATCGACGTGACCCGCGGCGGCCTGCGCGTACGCCTGCTGGACAATGGTGCTGTCGCCTTTATCCCCGCGCCGTTTATTCACTCGGTGCGTGATGAAATGGTCTGCAGCCAGGATACTGGCACGGTGCAAGTGAAAGGCGAAGTCGTCTATCGCCAGAGCGATACTCTGCAGGTCAATATCGCCGAAGTGCGTATGGAAACCCGCAGCGTGATCGCCCGACCGACGGCATAATCTTGCGAGAGTAGCCCAACGTCATGTAAACACCGGCAGGGAAACCTCCGGTGTTTTTTTTCGTCGGTTGACAAGGCTACATCGGTGAAAGGACCCGAATGATGTGAGGCGTCGGTATCGCCGGTTTACGTCCCTTACAGGTCCCCGCAACAGCGACATCACATTGTTTTTACGCTATTACTCAACCAGCATCACATTTCTCATCCGACCTGCTACTTTTCGCGCACAAAACTCCTATTTTTAATCTGTATTCATTCTCTATAAGAACACCTCTTTCTTTATCTCTGTACACCAAGGAGTTGTTGATCATGAAAAACGTCAAGTCCGGGATCATCTGGCTGGTGGTGGCGTTAGTCGGTGCATTTGCCTTCGCCATGCTGGCGCTCAGCCGCGGAGAGCATGTTAACGCGGTCTGGCTGGTGGTGGCTGCCGTCGCCTGTTACAGCATCGCTTACCGTTTCTATAGCCTGTTCATCGCCAAGAAAGTGTTTGAGCTTGACGACCGCCGTATGACGCCGGCGGAACGTCGTAACGATGGCCTGGACTATGTCCCGACCAACAAGTGGGTGCTGTTTGGTCACCACTTTGCCGCCATCGCTGGCGCCGGGCCACTGGTGGGGCCGATTCTGGCCGCGCAGATGGGCTTTTTACCGGGCACCATCTGGATCCTTGTCGGCGTAATGCTGGCCGGTGCGGTGCAGGACTTCCTGATCCTGTTCATCTCTACCCGCCGCGACGGCCGATCGCTGGGTGAAATGGCCAAACAGGAACTCGGCGCCTTCGCTGGGGTGATCACCATGCTTGGTGCTCTGGGCGTGATGATCATCATTCTGTCTGCGCTGGCTCTGGTGGTGGTAAAAGCGCTGGCCGACAGCCCCTGGGGGCTGTTCACCATCGCCGCTACCATTCCTATCGCGCTGTTTATGGGCGTGTACATGCGTTTTATCCGGCCGGGAAAAATCGCCGAAATCTCGGTGGTCGGCTTCGTGCTGATGCTGCTGGCGATCATTTACGGTGGCAATGTGGCGCAACACCCTTACTGGGGCCCCTTCTTTACGCTGCATGGCACCACGCTGACCTGGGTGCTGGTGATTTACGGTTTCGTCGCTTCGGTGCTGCCGGTATGGTTGTTGTTGGCGCCCCGTGACTATCTTTCCACTTTTATGAAGATTGGCGTCATTATCGGGCTGGCGATAGGCATCGTCTTTGCCATGCCGGAAATGAAAATGCCTGCGGTATCACGGTTTATCGACGGCAGCGGCCCGGTATTCGCCGGTTCACTGTTCCCGTTCCTGTTTATCACCATCGCCTGCGGCTCGATTTCCGGCTTCCATGCGTTGGTATCCAGCGGCACTACGCCGAAACTGGTGGAACGTGAAAGCCACATCCGTTTTATCGGTTATGGTGCCATGCTGATGGAGTCCTTCGTGGCCATCATGGCGCTGATTTGCGCCTCGGTGATCGACCCCGGCGTTTACTTCGCCATGAACTCTCCGGCGGCGCTGATTGGCACCACGGTGGAAAATGCCTCGCTGGTCATCAACAGCTGGGGCTTTATCATCACGCCGGAAACCCTGACGATGATCGCCAAAGACGTGGGTGAACATTCGATCCTGTCGCGCGCTGGCGGCGCACCGACCTTTGCTGTGGGGATGGCGCACATCATCACCGAAGTGTTTAACAGCCGCGCGATGATGGCGTTCTGGTATCACTTCGCCATTCTGTTTGAGGCGTTGTTCATTCTGACCGCCGTCGATGCCGGCACCCGCGCCTGCCGCTTTATGGTGCAGGATCTGGTTGGCGTGGCGATCCCTCGGCTGGCCAACACCCGCTCATGGTTCGGTAATCTGGCAGGGACGACGGTGGCCGTCGCCGGTTGGGGGTTCTTTGTTTATCAAGGTGTGGTCGATCCGCTCGGCGGCATCAACACCCTGTGGCCGCTGTTCGGCATCGGCAACCAGATGCTGGCCTCAATGGCGTTGATCCTCGGTACCGTGGTGCTGTTTAAAATGAAAAAACAGCGCTACGCCTGGGTGACCATTCTGCCAACCGTCTGGTTGTTCATTACCTCGATGACCGCCGGCTGGCAAAAAATCTTCCACGAGAAACCCAGCATCGGCTTCCTGGCGCAGGCGAAGAAATTCTCCACCGGCATTGAACAAGGCACACTGATTGCCCCGGCCAAATCGCTGAAAGATATGGAAACCATTGTCTTCAGCAACCAGATTAACGCGGCTTTGTGTGCGTTCTTTATGCTGGTGGCGGTAACCATGCTGGTTTCTGCGTTCTTTGTGATCCGCCGGGCGCTGAACGCCAGCCAACCTACGGCAAATGAGTCGCCAGTCGTCTTGCGAGAAGAAACTAGTTAAGCAGGTTGGTACCGAATGCCCCCTGCCAATCCTGCTCGAACTTTTCGACCGCCGCCTGTACCGCCGGAGCGGCAAGGAACTGTTCGGCTACATCGACAGGCAAGGTAATGGCCTGGCAACCCGCCAGCAGGCACGCCAGTGCCTGCCGCGGGGTCTTGAAACTGGCGGCCAGCATCCGGGTGCCCGGTGCATGCAACGTCAGCAATTGCTGCAGTTCATGCACCATTTCGATGCCGTCACTGCCCTGCGCGTCCAGCCGGTTAACGTAGGGGGCTACGTATTCCGCGCCGGCCAGCGCCGCCAACAACCCCTGGCCGGCACCGTAGACTGCAGTGCCCAGCGTTGGAATAGACATCGATTTCAGTTTTTTAATCGCCGCCAACCCTTCTGCGGTCGCTGGGATCTTGACCACCAATCCAGGCACTCGCTGATGAAGCAGCGCCGCCTCCGCCACCATGCGCTCGGCATCGTTGGCCATCACTTGGGCAAACAGCTTGCCGGTCCCGCCCAGTGCATCACGCAGCGCCGGCAGCACCTCCCAAATGGGTTTCCCCTCTTTGGCGACAAGGCTCGGATTGGTAGTGACGCCGTGCAGCGGCAGAATGCGTGCCAGACGTTTTACAGCATTCACATCAGCGGTATCGAGATAAAGCTCCATGACGAACTCCTGCATCTTCTGTGGACGAACTCAAACTCTCATCATAGTAGGACAAAAGAACTTATGATTTTTGATCACAATCAAATCAATTTTCATTCAAAACCCCTTTAATATGAAAACCCAGTAATTGAATGGCTGATGACTTGCGCTCTTCACTCTGCAGCGCTATTCAATCCCTGCCGATCCGAGCACTTGCAGCGTAGTCTGCTCACATCGCTGGATATTCCGCTTTCTTTACCGCATCATCTTCTGACGCGTAGGGTGGTATTATTGCGCGAACAGAACATACTATTTAAACAATAAATATTAGCGGCCACACATTGGTAGCCGCACATCAGGTCGATATGAATTCAAGACAACAAACAATTCTGCAGTTGGTGAACGAGCGCCAAAAGATCAGCGTCAGCGATCTGTCGCGCACCACCGGTGTTTCAGAGGTCACTATCCGGCAGGATTTGAACCTGCTGGAGAAGCGCAGCTATCTGAAACGGGTGCACGGTTCTGCGCTGGCGCTGGAAAGCGACGACGTCGATGCCCGCATGATGTCCAATTTTTCTCTCAAGCAGAAGCTGGCGCGATTTGCCGCTGCGCAGGTTAACGACGGCGAAACCATCTTTATAGAAAGTGGCAGCACCAATGCCCTGTTGGCACGCTATATTGCCGAGCGCAAAACCATCACGCTGATCACTGTCAGCCACTATATCGCCAACCTGCTGAAAGAGAGCGATTGCGAGGTGATAGTGCTGGGTGGCATGTATCAGAAAAAGAGTGAGACCGTGGTAGGGCCATTGACGCGCATGTGCATTCAGCAAGTGCATTTCAGCAAGGCGTTCATCGGCATTGACGGCTACCATGCGGAAACCGGCTTTACCGGCCGCGATATGATGCGCGCCGACGTGGTCAACGCCGTGCTGGCGAAGGGCGTGGAAAATATCGTGCTGACAGACTCGTCTAAATTTGGTCAGATCCAACCCAATCCTTTGGCACTGCATGGAAAGGTTGATCGGGTGATCACCGATTCGCGCCTGGAATTGGAGTATCAACATCAGTTGAAACGCCAGGGAGTTCGGTTGGACAGGGTCAGCGATTAAACGCCCCATGGAACGGCGGGCATGGATTGCCCGCCTGATGATCACTGCCCGTAATAGGCGTTTTTGCCGTGCTTGCGCAAGTAGTGTTTATCCAACAGCGTTTGCTGCATGTTCGCCAGCCCAGGCGTCAACTGGCGTGAAAAAATCCCCATATAGGCAATCTCCTCCAGCACGACGGCATTGTGCACCGCGTTCTCCGCGTCTTTCCCCCAGGTAAATGGACCGTGCGAATGTACCAGTACCGCCGGCATGCTGGCCGGATCCAATCGCCTTTCGCGGAAGGTTTCGACAATCACCCTGCCGGTCTCCCATTCATAACGCCCGGCGATTTCCTCATCCCGCATTGTTCGCGTACAAGGAATGTCACCGTAGAAGTAATCGGCATGAGTCGTGCCCCAGGCGGGAATATCCTGGCCGGCCTGCGCCCAGATGGTGGCATGTCGCGAATGGGTGTGCACGATGCCGCCGACCGCGTCGAACTCGAGATACAATGCCCGGTGGGTATCACTGTCTGAAGAGGGTTTTTTATTGCCTTCCACCACTTTGCCGCTTTCGAGTTCCACCACAACCATGTCGTCACGGGTCATCACCGCATACTCCACCCCCGAAGGTTTGATCACCATCAGCCCTGCCTGGCGATCGACGGCACTGACGTTGCCCCAGGTGAAGGTCACCAGATGATGGTGTGGCAATGCCAGATTAGCGTCCAATACCTGCTGTTTGAGATCGTTGAGCATTTGTCTTTCCCGGTTAAGCCTGTCTGCGAATATTGTCGGTAGGCCGGCGACGGGGCGGTATGGCATAAATCGCTAAAGACCGCGTAGGCTTCTGCTGGATGCGGAGTTCTGTGGGGTTAGCGGCGAATTGCTCATATCAACGAAGGAGAGGCATCTGGAATTTCGGACTATTTACCTGTTTATTGGCCAACAGAAGCTTATAGTGAATTTGGGCAGAGAGACCGCTTTCAACTTTTTATTGTTCTGCCTTTAACAAATAATGCCATTTTTTATATCGATACTGTATGGGAGCCGATAGCAGGCCGAATTTATGGTTCACGCCTATACTTAAAGGGCACTTCCATATAGCCAATGCTAAGGAGAAGTCATTATGATGATTATCAATAAACGTTTCGCCACCGCCGCTCTGGCACTGACTCTGGCGTTTTCACTCAGCGCGTGTTCCAACATGTCCAAACGCGACCGTAACACCGCAATTGGTGCCGGCGCAGGGGCCGTAGGCGGTGCAGTGCTGACCGATGGCAGCGCATTGGGTACGCTTGGTGGGGCCGCCGTTGGGGGTATCATTGGTCATCAGGTAGGCAAATAACCTGCCCGGCCACTTCATCTACCTCTGCCGACAGGCTGGCAAAAGCGTTTTCGCTTTGACGCATTAAGCATAATAAAGATTATTTCAGGTCTGTTTTACCTTCAATCCATGGCGTTTTCGCCATCGACGGGCTCCGGCCCGACAGCACGACCTAAGCCATGCCGCAGCTATTACACCGCGGCATGGCACTCCGCCTGCAGCCGTTAACCGCCCGCCAGCTTGACCTTCATTCCTTTGGCTTCCAGCAACTGCTTAAGCAGATCGCGCTTATCGCCCTGGATCTCGATCACCGCGTCTTTGACCGATCCGCCGCAGCCACATTTCTTCTTCAGCTCTGCCGCCAGCTTTTCCAGCGCCGCATCGTCCAAGTCAATTCCGGTGATCAGGCAAACGCCTTTCCCCTTGCGTCCGCTGGTCTGGCGCTGAATGCGCACGATGCCATCACCCTTGGTTCGCTGCGGTTTGGCCTCTTCTTGCTTGATACGTCCGCTGTCGGTGGAATAAACCAGCCGGCTATTGTCGTCATTCATCTCGAGCCCCTCAGGCCAGGGAAGCGCGAATAGCGCTCAGCGTAGCGGCAGGATCGGCGGATTGGGTGATCGGACGCCCAATCACCATATAATCTACCCCGGCGGCCTGTGCCTGCACCGGCGTCATAATGCGGCGCTGATCGCCAGCTGCACTGCCTTCTGGACGAATGCCTGGCGTGACCAGTTGGAACTGACGCCCGCAGGCCGCTTTCAGCCGTTCAGCTTCATGCGCCGAACAGACAACGCCGTCCAGCCCGCAATCACGGGTCAAACGCGCCAGCCGCTCAGCCTGCTCAGCCGGGGAAATATTGATACCGATAGCCTGCAGATCCTCCGCCTCCATACTGGTAAGAACGGTAACGGCGATCAACAACGGCGCCTCTGCGCCATAAGGCAGCAACGCCTCTTTAGCAGCGGTCATCATGCGTGCACCGCCGCTGGCGTGGACGTTAACCATCCATACGCCCAGTTCGGCCGCGGCCGCTACCGCATGGGCCGTGGTATTGGGGATATCGTGGAATTTTAAATCCAGGAATACGTCGAAGCCACGATCGTGCAAATCACGCACCAGCTGCGGCCCAAACAGGGTGAACATTTCTTTGCCCACTTTTAACCGGCAGTCCTGTGGATTAATGCGATCGACAAACGCCAATGCGGCGCCAATATCTGCGTAATCCAACGCAACGATGATTGGAGATGATTTTAAGTCATTGTTATTGATGTTATTTTCAGACTTCATTTCTTCTACCTTCTTTAAAATGGACATAACCAGGTAACAACCCACCAAACTGACCGCCGCATTCTACATGCCGGCCAGCAGAAATCCCAGCCGCAGCGCACCCTGCCGTTAAGTAATGTTAATCCATCGTTCGTCATCAAGCGTCAATAAAGCTTCAAAACCAATAGCGCAGACAGCGTAAAGCGCCGTAAAGATGCGTAAATTATCAATCAGATATTTTGAATAAGATACTCAGCATTATCAGATTTTAAATCCGCAGGGATGCTTTATTATTCAACTCATCGGAAGCGAGCTGCTTCCAACCTAAAAAAACTGACTGGAGTCACCCATGAAAACCATCAAATATTTTGCAACTGCTTCCGCCATCGCCCTGACCTCTTTCGCGACCTTCGCCGCTGAGCCGGTTAATTTGCAGCAGGCTAACGACCTGGCCCCTGCCGGTGTAGTCTCCGCAGGCCACGCGACGACCCTGAGCGGTCTGGAAGCCAAACTGGCGGCGAAAGCAGAAGCCCAGGGCGCCAGCAGCTACCGCATTATTTCCGCCGGCGGTAACAACCTGCTGAGCGGTACTGCCGTCATCTACAAGTAAGTTTCTTCGCTATAGGGCCCGGTACGCCGGGCTCTGCCTATTTCCCCGCCATTACGTTCATTATTCCCGCGCTCAATGTTACATAAATATTAAATTTTTATTACACCCTAGACTCTTGCTCATTACTGGCTTAGCTTGAAGGTATCTTCCCGCAGAAAGGCTTCAAAATGAGCGAGATATCTACACTAACCATCAAAATCCCTCTGGAACTCAAAGAGAAAATTCGTGCTATTGCCGCTGATAACCAACTCTCTCTGAGTGCTGAGGTGTGTCAACGCCTTGAAAGCAGCTTCGAAGCGCCGGTTAAAGCGGAAAAAACCGCTAAAAAATCGGATGAGTTGCACCACGGCGAAATCGATAATCAGGGGATTGAAGAAGAAATCGAACAGCCTCTGAACCAAAAAGAATTGAAAAAGCTGCGTCAGTTGCTGAAAGGCGGCGTGAAAGCAAGCAAGAAAAAGTAATTCCCTATACTACGAAAAACGGGGCGATTATCGCCCCGTTTTTTATTGCCCATCCAGCCCTCGAATCGGCTTAACCGATGCCCAGGCCCGACATGACGGGCAATGCCAATAAAGTGAATGCGCGGTAAAACCGCATTTATGACAGCGATAGCGCGGTTTGGTGCGGATTTGCTCACCCACCATGTCCCGCAGCAGCAGCAGACTCTCTTTTGCACGCCCATCTTCGGCGTCCGCCAGGTGGTAATCCATCAGACGGTAAAACACGCGCATGGTCGGATGACGCTGTAACTGGCGGTTGATATACACCTGAACTACGTCGCGCCCTTCATGCTGTTCGACGATCTCCGCCAGCATCAGTTCGGCGGTAGCGCCCGTATTTTCCTCAACGCAACGTTTGAGGAACTCCGCCCAATCCTGCTGGTTTTCCAAATGCTGATAACATTCATGCAGCATAGGCAGCGTTTCGCTTACCAGCTCTTTATCCTGATTCAGCACCCGCTGCAGAGACTCGACCGCTTTGGCGTATTCAGCCTGCGCCATGTAGATGCGGCCGACCATAATCGACACACGGGCGCACTGTTTATCCGCCGAGGCCGCACGTTTCAGCAGGCTCATCGCCTTATCGAGATCGTCACTGCCCATTGCCTGGAGCGCCAGCTCACAGTAGAAATGCGCGATCTCGATACGTTGTTTGTCTTTACCCAGCTTGACCAGTTTTTCCGCCACGTCGATCGCTTTCAGCCAGTCGCTGGTTGCCTGGTGGATCACCAGTAATTGCTGCAGCGCCGAGATACGGAAATCCTCTTCGCCGACCAACTGGCCGAACATGTCTTCCGCGCGATCGTACATGCCGGCGGCCATATAGTCGCGGCCCAGCTGTTGCACCGCCAGCAGACGTTGTTCGAAAGTGAGGGAAGCGCTTTCCATCAGCGCCTGATGGATGCGTATTGCGCGGTCGACCTCGCCGCGCGAACGGAACAGGTTACCCAGCGTAAGGTGGGCCTCAACGGTGGTACTGTCCTCTTTCAACATATCGAGGAACAGATCGACCGCTTTATCCTGCTGATTGGAAAGCAGGAAGTTAACCCCAGCCACGTACTCACGCGACAGACGGTTGGCTTCCTGTTGTTTATCCTGTTGAGCACTTCTGCGCCCCATGTACCAACCGTACGCGGCAGCCACGGGCAGCAACAGAAACAACAGCTCTAACATAGAAGATTATTCCTTGCTGACAACGGACTGAGCTGCCGGCTCAGCAGGTTGTTCAAGCTGCAGCTGCAGCTGCAGCTCCAGCCTCTTGACTTTGCGTTCGGCTCGCCCCAGCGCAATGCGGGTACGCAGATAAAACAGGCCGCAAATGACCCAGCCGAGAACAAAACCGGCGCCAAACAACGCAGCCAACAGGGTCGATATACGATAATCGCCCTGAGCAACCAGGTAATTAAAACTCACAACCTGATCGTTATGCGCGCCCAACGTGACAGAAATCACGAAAACCACCAGAACCAACAAAAAAATCAGCAAATATTTCACATTCTTTCCCGCGATGCCGAGTTAATCGGATGAATTATACCCGATGTATTTCAAGTTGCCGCCTGGCGGCGACTCGAAAGACGAAAGGTATATGCCAATACGTGGCGTCCCTCCCATTAAGTTAGCATTTCCCATCGTGCCAGGGAAACCCTGCGGCACGATAAAACCAGATATCTGCTGGCATATTCGACAGTAAATGGCGCTCCCAGGGAAATTAATGAGAAAGCTTCTCAAAATAATGAATTTATAAAGATATGGGGGCAATCATCGCAATTGCAATGATTGGCGAATGTAAGCGATTAATACGGCGCCTGCCCGGCGCCGTGATAAGTGACCATGTCACCTAAAGTTTTCTTCCGGAGGTTCTTTCCACCACTTCCTGTTGCTCCTGAGGAGGCAGCGTCAGCGGGCCAAACCAGCGCTGCGCCAGCCAGCAGGCAATCGTCACCAGCAACCAACCGATCAATGTCGCCATAGCCAGGTCGCGCGGCCAGTGCATGCCCAGCAGCAAACGGCTGCCCATCACGCCGGTCGCCCACAGCATCAGCAATGCGACGGTTTTGTAATGACGACGCGGCCACAACAGCCCCACTCCCAGCAATGCCCAAGTGGCGGCGAACAGAGTATGCCCAGAAGGAAAGGCGAAGCCGGTTTCAAACTGCCAGTGCTTACGCAGCCAGACGGGTACCAGCGGCTGATCCTGCAACTGTTCCGCCACCAGCGCGCTGCGTTCTTTGCGATGCAATGAGTAAAAGTATTTTCCGTCCACGCCGTGATTTTGCTCCAACCAGACGACAAAGGGCCGCGGCTCCTGTACCCGATCCTTGATCAGCGATTTAACGCCCTGGCCGATCAATACCGCGGCAGAGAGCAAAATGACCAGACCAATGGCAGCCTTGAGGCGAAAGCGCAAACACCAAAGGAACCAGGCGGAGAGAATGATGCTAGTGATGATTCCCCACGGCGAGGTCACGGTTTCGGTCACCCAATAAAGGCCTTTCAGCAAGGGGGCGTTGCCGCCCGGCTGCCATTGCCAGCCGGATAACCACACGGCCAGCGGCATCAGCAACAGCACTATGGCCCCCGCTGCCGTGCGTTTTGCTATCTCAAACATTCCACGTATCCTTTGTTTAAGCCAAGGGTCAGTGTAACAATCTTGCAATATCGATAACACTCGAAAAATTAAACAGATAACAAACCTGTCGCAATAATAATGGGCTGAAAACGCCGGATGCTGGTTTGCTGAGCACCTCAGGGCAAGAAGTTATGGCAAAATAACCGATAATTAACGAAATAGAGATCGTCGTTGCACGTTTTAATACTGGTCAGGTCACTGCGTCGGACGTAGGATGCGCAACAATGATTGAATCGGATGTGTTTGTGGAGAGCAACATGCAGCTTAAACGGGTGGCAGAGGCAAAACTGCCAACACCTTGGGGCGATTTCCTGATGGTAGGATTCGAAGAATTGGCTACCGGGCACGATCATCTGGCTCTGGTCTTCGGTGATATTGCCGGTGCGACGCCGGTACTCTCACGCGTACATTCTGAATGTCTGACCGGCGATGCGTTATTCAGCCTGCGCTGCGACTGCGGTTTCCAGTTGGAAGCGGCGCTGGAGCATATCGCAGAAGAAGGCCGTGGCATTCTGCTCTATCACCGTCAGGAAGGTCGCAATATCGGTTTGCTGAACAAAATCCGCGCTTATGCCCTGCAGGATAAAGGCGCCGATACCGTAGAGGCCAACCATCAACTCGGCTTTGCCGCTGATGAACGTGATTTCACCCTGTGTGCAGACATGTTCAAATTGCTGGGCGTGGACGCGGTGCGTTTGTTGACCAACAACCCGAAAAAGGTTGAGATCCTGACAGAGGCGGGGATCAATATCACCGAGCGCGTGCCGTTGATCGTCGGCCGCAATCCAAAAAATGAACGCTACCTGGCGACCAAAGCCGCCAAAATGGGCCATTTGCTGGACCAGAAGTAATTTCCCTGCAAAAAATCAGGGCGCCATCAAAGGCGCCCTTTCTTACTTACCCTACTCTTACAGCATTTTCCTGATCACATAGTGCAGAATGCCGTCGTTCTCGTAGTAGGTCAGCTCATTGCCGGTATCGATACGGCACCGGGTATTGACCACGTCCTGACGACCGTCCGCGTAAGTGATATGCACCGGCACCGTCTGCCCCGGCTTCAGCGTTTGCAAGCCGCTCACGCTGATCTGCTCATCCCCGCTCAGTCCCAGCGTTTGACGGTTGACGCCTGCCGAGAACTCCAGCGGCAGAATGCCCATACCGATCAGGTTCGAACGATGGATACGCTCGAAGGACTCGGCAATCACCACCCTCACGCCCAGTAGACGCGGCCCCTTCGCCGCCCAGTCACGGCTGGAGCCAGAGCCATACTCTTTCCCGGCAATGACCGCCAGTGGCACCTGCTCCTGCTGATACTGCATAGCGGCATCGTAGATCGACAGCTGATTTTGCGAAGGAATATGGCGGGTGAATCCCCCTTCAACCCCCGGCACCATTTCGTTGCGGATGCGGATATTGGCAAAGGTGCCGCGCATCATCACTTCGTGGTTGCCGCGGCGCGAACCGTATGAGTTGAAATCCTGGGCAGCGACGCCGCGATCGCTCAGGTAGCGCCCAGCGGGGCTGTCACGCTTGATATTCCCCGCAGGGGAGATGTGGTCGGTGGTCACAGAATCCGCCAAAATGGCAAGAATGCGCGCATTCTTGATATCCTGCACCGGATCCGGTTTCACCTGCATGGTGCTGAAGAACGGCGGGTGGCGAATATAGGTGGAATCCGCCTGCCATTGATAGGTGGCCGATCCGGTTACCTGAATCGCCTGCCAATTGGCGTCACCGTCAAACACCGCGCCATATTCCTTGTGGAACATTTCGGTACGAACCTGCTCCACCGCCAGAGCAATGTCCTGGCTACTCGGCCAGATATCCTTCAGATAAACCGGCTTGCCGTCACGCCCGTCACCTAATGGCTCTTGGGTCAGATCAATCTTCATGCTGCCCGCCAGCGCATAGGCCACCACCAGCGGCGGCGAGGCCAGCCAGTTGGTTTTCACCAGCGGGTGGATGCGCCCTTCAAAGTTGCGGTTACCCGACAGCACTGCCCCCACGGTAAGATCGCCCTCTTTGATCGCCTGCTCGATGGGCTCAGGCAATGGCCCTGAGTTGCCGATACAGGTGGTACACCCATAGCCCACAAGATTAAAACCCAGCTCTTCAAGGAATGGCGTTAGTTTGGCGCTGTCGAAATAGTCGGTGACGACCTTGGAGCCTGGCGCCAGAGAAGTCTTCACCCAAGGCTTGGTCCGCAGCCCTTTGTTCACCGCATTCTTCGCCAACAGACCGGCGGCCATCATCACGCTGGGGTTGGAAGTGTTGGTACATGAGGTGATCGCCGCGATCACGACCGCACCATTGTGCAGTTCGTGCTCTCGGCCACTGAGGGTAAAGGATTTGAATCCCGACTTGCTCTTCTGGCTGCCGATGTCCAACTCGGTTGCGGCATTAAACGCCCTAGGCACATCCGGCAGAGCCACCCGATCCTGCGGGCGTTTCGGCCCGGCGAGGCTGGCCACCACCGTCGACATATCCAACGCCAAGGTGCTGGTAAATACCGGTTCGTCGCCCGGATGGCGCCACATGCCCTGCGCTTTGGCGTAGGCTTCCACCAGCGCAATTTGTTCATCGCTACGGCCGCTCAGTTTCATGTAGCCAAGTGTGACGTCATCCACCGGGAAGAAACCGCAGGTGGCGCCAAACTCCGGCGACATATTGGCGATGGTCGCCCGATCGGCCAACGGCAAGCTGGCCAGCCCATCACCGTAGAATTCAACGAATTTGCCGACTACACCGTGCTTGCGCAGCATTTGGGTCACCGTCAACACCAGGTCAGTGGCGGTGATGCCTTCGCTGAGTTTGCCCGTCAACTTGAAACCCACCACGTCTGGGATCAGCATGGAGACAGGCTGGCCGAGCATCGCCGCTTCGGCTTCGATACCGCCAACGCCCCAACCGAGAATACCCAGACCGTTAATCATGGTGGTGTGAGAGTCGGTGCCGACCAGGGTGTCCGGATAGGCAACGTGCCTGCCGCTTTCGTCAGTGTGCCACACCGTTTGGCCGAGATATTCCAGGTTAACCTGGTGACAAATGCCGGTGCCTGGCGGCACCACGCGGAAGCGGTTGAAAGCTTTCTGCCCCCAACGCAGGAAAGTGTAGCGCTCGTGATTGCGCTCCATTTCGATACGCACGTTTTCTTCAAACGCATCGTCGTCACCGAACTCATCCACGGTGACCGAGTGGTCAATCACCAGATCAACCGGCGACAGCGGGTTAACCTGGTCGACATTCCCCCCCAACCGCTGCACCGCTTCGCGCATGGCGGCCAGATCCACCACCGCAGGTACACCGGTAAAGTCCTGCATCAATACACGCGCCGGGCGGTAGGCAATTTCGCGATCGGCATGGCCGGTTTGCAACCAATCGACGATGGCTTTCAGATCATCAACCTGCACGGTGTCGCCATCCACATGACGCAGCAGGTTTTCCAACAGCACTTTCATTGATTTTGGCAGCCGGTCGATATCACCCAACTGCTTCGCCGCCAGCGGCAGACTGTAATAGTAATACTCGCTGTTCAACGCAACCAGCTTATCCAGACTCGTTTCTCTAAGATCGGACGACATAGCTCCTCCATTTCTTATTATGACTAAAACAGGGTAATCACTGAGGTCTTGTTTAAAGATACCACATAGAGAAATTAACGTTTTGATAACAACACGTTTTGATCAGAACGATAGGCAGAAGTAATCAAGTGAGCGAAGTGACGTTGGCTCAATAAGTTAATCGCCAATGTTTATTGAACCCTGACAGAGCCCGAACAAAGTGCCTCTCCTTTCCCTCGACGCTAATCTTCCCAGACAAAGTCATGCAGCAGGTGCAGCTATCAGGACGCCCTACCTTGCATATCAATTTTTCATTATCCAGGAAGAAAAATATGGCCGAGACTAAAATCAATACCCTTGCGAATGTGGCTGCATTAAGGGCTACCGAACCAGAGTCAGAGGGTCAGGTGATTCTGTTACGCGGCACTGCCGATCGCGTGCTTTTCTATGTTTATAAAGTGGGCGACAACACGCCTGATGATGGCACATTGACGGTAGTCACTCAGGCAGGCAAACACTGGCGTCTGGTTAGAGACGGTAATACGCTCGAGCTTACCTGGTTTAAGACCGCCAATAACAACTGGGACCAAGCAATGGAGACATTGCTCAATCATGCCTCGACGATCAATGGGAATGCAGCCAAAATTGTGTTTCCGCGTGGAACGGTGAATTTTAAAAAACCTATAGTGCTGGATTACAGCAAAGATTGGTTTTTGGAAGGGCAAGGCGGCCACGGCGCTTCAGGTACCGTGCTCGACTTTAATATTCCGCGCAGCGCAGGCTACAGCGACTACGGTGCGATCCATTGCTGGGGCGAACCTTTTGGATTCCAGCAACTCACTCTACGTAACCTGATGGTGCAAGGGATTGGCACCAGCATCGTTGATCCCACCCAGGACGAAAAAGGCCGGGCATACTGCCATGGCGTTTATTGCCGCACCACTGCCACCATGTGGGAGGATGTCGCTATACAAAACTTCCGCGGTTCAGCGTTGTACCTCGACAATGCTTTCGATAACAATTTCAACCGGGTTTCCGTTTTTGCCTCTGGCCGTATGAAGGACGGTTACAGCTACACCAACCTTGAAGATGTCGCCAACCCAAATGCTACAGCTTACCCACCGCTGTTAATCATGAGCACCCGCCCTGGCGATCAAAGCAATTTTAACCGCTTTTTTGACGGTTCTATCGAGCTGAACAACGTTACGCCGTTTGTTGAGGTCCGTGGCGGCATTCAAATGCACTTTACGCGAATGCACGCTGAACGCCCTGGTGGTGGTGACGCTGAAGGCCATTGGCCATTAGGAACCTTCATCAAAGTGGGGGGTGAGATTTGGCTAACCGAATGCGGCATTAGCAATTTCACGCGCGCCGTTTCGTACGGCCCATACGCTCAAATGGTGATCAACGGTTGCAATCGTCTTTCAGGGGATATTTACCCTTACGATACGACAACGATTGGCAACGGCCGTATCAAACTCGATAACACCCTCTGCAGCGGTTTGCATATATCCGGCAATATTCAGGGCGATTACCAGATCAGCAACAGCGTGCTGAATTACCTGAGGACAGTTGTGATGTCGGGTTCAACTCTGGTTACCAACTGCAGGATCAACGGCGATGTAACGGTCGCAGCAGCAGCAGGCGCTCCGCTCGGTTCCGCCGGTGGGCTCAAGATTAGCAATAGTCAGATTACCGGTAGCCTTATCGCGGGCACGACGGCACAGCGAGTTAGCGTTGCCGGCTGCCATATTTTCGGCGATCTGACGTTGCCGGGCGCCAATTGTAGCGCAGTACATAACGTGGTGATCGGGAAAGAATCCATTGCAGCTACGGGAAATAACATCAGCATCGGCAAAACCTCTCCGGCCATTATTTATGTTGATAACAGCTACACCGAGATCAGCGGCACCATTCAAAAAGGAGCACTAATTCTGAAGCGTGAGGCGTTGGCAAACCAGTCACCAGGCTGGGTGTGTACATTCAGCGGCACTCAAGGTTCTGGACTGAAAGTTGCGCCATTAGCCACTCTGGGGGCAGAGGTTTGACATTTCACCAGCCTTGTTGTTCACGGGATTGTCAGTATGACTGGAGCCTGTTTGACCACCAACTGACTGATTGCTGATACGCAGTAAAAAAGCAAAACGGGAGGGTTTCCCCTCCCGTTTCTCTAAGTGAAAGCGGGTATACGGCACTTACTTAATCGGCAGCTTGATGTCCTTGAACATGGCTTCGATCTCTTCGTTGGATCGCAGTGCTACCGCGTTGTCGACCACGTCGCGTGTCAGGTGCGGTGCAAAGCGCTGGATAAAATCGTACATGTAGCTGCGCAGGAAGGTGCTGCGACGGAAGCCGATTTTGGTGGTGCTGTAGGTGAAGATATCACGCGCATCCACAGTCACCAGATCCGGATCCTGCACCGGATCCACCGCCATGCTGGCAATAACCCCGACCCCTAATCCCAGGCGCACGTAGGTTTTGATCACATCGGCATCCGTTGCGGTAAATACGATGCGTGGCGTCAGGCCGGCACGGTTGAACGCCGTGTCCAACTCGGAGCGACCGGTAAAGCCGAAGGTATAGGTGACGATCGGGTACGCCGCCAATTCTTCAATGGTGATATGGCTTTTGCCGGCCAATGGGTGATCGGGCTTCACTACCACCGCGCGGTTCCAGTGGTAACAAGGCAGCATGATTAAGTCGTCGTAAAGATGCAGCGCTTCGGTGGCAATGGCAAAGTCTGCATTGCCTTTGGATACCGCTTCCGCAATTTGGGTCGGCGATCCCTGGTGCATGTGCAACGAAACGCGCGGATAACGCTCGATAAAACCTTTGATGACGTTAGGCAGCGCGTAACGCGCCTGGGTATGAGTAGTCGCGACGTACAGCGAACCTTTATCCGGATAGGTGTGCTCGCCGGCGACGGCTTTGATCGCATCCACTTTGGACAGAACTTCACGCGCGATGCGGATGATTTCCTGGCCTGCGGGGGTAACCTGGGTAAGGTGTTTTCCGCTGCGAGCGAAAATCTGGATACCCAACTCATCTTCCAGCATTCGCACTTGCTTGCTGATACCGGGTTGTGAAGTGTAAAGCCCTTCTGCCGTCGATGAGACATTCAGGTTGTGGTTAACCACTTCCACAATGTAACGAAGCTGCTGCAATTTCATATCTTATACCATCCTAGGTTAAACACTGCGGCTTACCCGCAGCCAGGTATATCGGTGTCGCCCCGGTATGCTGAAAAACTAACAAGCCTTAACACAGTGTCTCACCCGGATGCTGAAGAAAACGCCGTTATTAATAAGCTTTAATCATAAAAAAACTTTTTATATAACCACTATATCACGTAGCAGCTTCAAGTATAGATCCACGTCACACCATGATAACGATTATTTTGCATTGCTATCAACGCGAAACCCCGGACCAGTGCAGGAAAAACGGCAAAAAATAGATCCGCTACCATTCAGACAACAAAAAACCAGCCACAAGGGCTGGTTTTTATTATTGCATTCTGGCTGCAAATTTACTTTTTGCCTTCAACCCATTTGCCGTCGACGTAGAAAGCGGACCAACCTGTGGCCTTACCGTCTTTCTCTGAAGAGACATACTGCTGTTTGGTTTTACGGCTGAAGCGCACCATCGTTTTGTTGCCTTCGCCATCCGCTACTGGCGCATCCGCCAGGTAACGCAGTTTTTCCGGCAGACGATCCTTGAAACGGGCCAGTTCTTCTACCAGCGGCGCACGAGTTTCGCGCGATTTAGGGAAGGTGTTGGCCGCCAGGAACACGCCGGCAGCACCGTCGCGCAAAACAAAGTAAGCGTCTGACTTTTCGCACGGCAGTTCCGGTAATGGAACCGGATCTTCCTTCGGCGGCGCAACATCGCCGTTACGCAGGATTTTACGGGTGTTTTTGCACGTCTCGTTGGTGCAACCCATGTACTTACCGAAGCGCCCCATTTTCAGATGCATTTCGGAACCACATTTGTCGCACTCAACTACCGGGCCGTCATACCCTTTCAGACGGAATTCGCCCTCTTCGATTTCATAGCCGTCACACGCCGGGTTGTTACCGCAGACGTGCAGCTTGCGCTGGTTATCGATCAGGTAGCTGTCCATCGCCGTGCCGCATTTCTGGCAACGATGCCGAGCACGCAACGCGTTGGTTTCTGCATCGTCCCCTTCGAGGATGTTCAGCACTTCCGTTTCCGGCACCAGGTTAATGGTGGTTTTGCAGCGTTCCTTCGGCGGCAGCGCATAACCGGAACAACCGAGGAACACGCCGGTACTGGCTGTACGGATGCCCATTTTACGGCCACAGGTTGGGCAATCGATGCTGGTCATGACCATCTGATTCGGGCGCATACCGCCGTCTTCAGGATCTTTCTCCGCCGTTTCCAACTGTTCACTGAACTCGGCAAAAAACTCATCCAGCACCGCTTTCCACTCGGCGTGGTTATTGGCTACCTGGTCAAGGCCGTCTTCCATGCGCGCTGTAAAGTCATAGTTCATCAGCTCACGGAAGTTTTCTTCCAGACGATCAGTAACGATCTCACCCATTTTCTCGGCGTAGAAACGGCGGCTTTCGACCCGCACATAGCCACGGTCCTGAATGGTCGAAATGATCGACGCATAGGTCGATGGACGGCCAATACCGCGTTTTTCCAGCTCTTTCACCAACGAGGCTTCGCTGTAACGCGCAGGTGGCTTGGTGAAGTGTTGGCTCGGGATCAGCTTTTGCAGTTCCAGATCGCTGCCTACTTCAACATACGGCAAGGTGCGGTCTTCATCACCCTTGCGCAAGGCAGGCATCACTTTGGTCCAACCATCGAAACGCAGCGTACGGCCTTTGGCACGCAGCTGATAATCACCGGCCTTCACAGACAGCGTAGTGGAATCGTACTGCGCAGGCGTCATCTGACAGGCCACGAACTGGCGCCAGATCAGCTGATACAGCTTTTGCGCATCCGCTTCCATATCTTTCAACTGCTCGGCCAGCACGTTCACGTCCGACGGGCGGATAGCTTCGTGCGCTTCCTGCGAGTTTTCTTTGCTGCTGTACTGGTTTGGCGCTTTCGGCAGGTACTTGTCGCCGAAATTGTCGCCGATATAGCCACGCACCATGTTGAGCGCATCCTGGCTCAGGTTGGTGGAGTCAGTACGCATGTAGGTGATGTGACCGGCTTCATACAGCCGCTGAGCCATCATCATGGTTTTCTTCACGCCAAAACTCAGACGGGTGCTGGCCGCCTGTTGCAGCGTAGAGGTAATGAAAGGCGCGCCCGGCTTGCTGCTGGTAGGTTTGTCTTCGCGATCCAGCACCGTATAACGGGCTTTCTCCAGCAATTTGAGGGCGGCGTGGGTCTGCTCACGGTTAACCGGTTTGAACGGTTTGTCGTAGGCATGCGTCACTTCCATCTGCAGCGCGGTATCATTCTTCGCCAGCAGATCGGCGTGCAGCTCCCAGTACTCTTCCGGCACGAAGGCTTTGATGTCGCGTTCGCGCTCCACCACCAACCGTACCGCAACAGATTGCACGCGCCCAGCGGACAGGCCGCGGGCAATTTTTTTCCACAGCAGCGGCGACACCATGTAACCCACCACGCGGTCCATAAAGCGACGCGCCTGTTGTGCGTTAACACGATCGATATTCAACTCACCCGGCTGTTTAAAGGCCTGTTGGATCGCGTTCTTGGTGATTTCGTTGAACACCACGCGGCTAAAGCGTTTCTCGTCGCCGCCGATCACTTCCCGCAGGTGCCAGGCAATGGCTTCCCCTTCGCGGTCAAGGTCCGTTGCGAGATAAATGTGGTCGGCGTTTTCCGCTAACGATTTTAACTCTGCGACAACTTTTTCTTTACCTGGCAGAATTTCATAATCCGCTTTCCAGCCATGGTAAGGATCGACGCCCATTCGATTTACCAGCGCCGTTTTCTCATCTTTTTTAACTTTCTTCTTGGCTTTGTCTTCGGTTGAGTCAGCGCTCTTTTTGCTGGCTGAGCCACTGGTCGGCAAATCACGGATATGACCGACGCTGGACTTCACCACGTAGTCATTACCTAAGTATTTATTAATAGTTTTGGCTTTTGCCGGGGACTCAACTATTACGAGAGCTTTACCCATATTTACCTTTACCTAAATTTGTTTCTTCTAAAAAGAAGTCTTTTATCTCGCCGTGCCGCAGCGATTCATATCTCTTTTTTATATTGCGGCAGTCTGGCAAGAGATCAACATGTTTTTTTCTATTGGTTGCTTAACTGCTCAACCTGAACGCAAGTTGTTGATCCCGCCAGCTATTCACCCATGCCCCAGAAGTATGGCCGTGTGAGACTCATTCATGGCGTAAACAAAACCTTCCACCCGACGCCGCAAAATCCCACACTGTACCTGATAAAAAGCGTCACGCAACCTAATTAGCACGGAAACAGAAATTTCGCCAATCGACAGATACTGCTAGCCATCCAGACGGCAAATAAACCTTAGTCTGTTTGCGGATAAATGCGAACCGGCGTTAGAATACGCGCAGAATTTATGATTGGAGTGTAATAATGAGCACTAATACTACCCCCATTGGCCGTGAGGCCCTGTTGCAAGAAGCAAATAATATTATCCGACAACATGAAGATTATCTGCAGGGCATGGTGGCTAACGGCGTTGAACAAAAAGGCAGCGTTTTAGTTTTCCGTGGCGAATTCTTTTTGGATCAGGATGGATTACCTACGGTAAAAACCACTGCTGTATTTAATATGTTTAAACATTTGGCCCACGTGCTTTCCGAAAAATACCATTTGGCCGATTAAGAAAAAAACGGGGGTTTTTAGCCCCCCGTTACGTTTAATCAAAGCGCTTAAAGCAACGGTTTTTCACCGCGCTGCCACCAGCGCAGCAGCAAACGGTCGGCGCTTTCCGCCGCGCTGCCGGTAAAACGATCCATCAGACGTTTACGACGCGCATAGCGCACCCCGACCACTTCGTGATTTTCCATTTCGGCGATCAAAAGATCGTCACTGGTGCCAATCGCATCAATCAGCCCTTTATCTTTCGCCTGAGAGCCGAACCAGTGCTCGCCGGTCGCCACGCTGTCGATATCCAGCGAAGGCCGTTGCTGGTGTACAAATTCTTTGAACAGTTCATGGGTTTCATTCAGATCTTCGCGGAACTTCTCACGCCCCTGCTCGGTGTTTTCCCCAAACAGCGTCAGCGTCCGTTTGAACTGGCCAGCCGTATGCAATTCGACATCAATATCGTTCTTTTTCAGCAGGCGATGGAAGTTGGGAATTTGCGCCACGACGCCGATAGAGCCGATGATGGCGAAGGGTGCCGCGACGATGCGATCCGCCACGCAGGCCATCATGTAACCGCCGCTGGCCGCCACCTTGTCCACCGCTACCGTCAGACGGATGCCGCCGGTACGCAGACGCGCCAACTGTGACGACGCCAGGCCATAGCCATGCACTACCCCGCCCGGGCTTTCCAGCCGCAGCAGTACCTCGTCCTGTGGCGTTGCTACTGCCAACACCGCCGAGATTTCTTCGCGCAGCGAAGTCACTTCATGGGCATCCATGCTACCTTTGAAATCCAGGACATACAGGCAGGGTTTGGTTGCTTCAACGGCACCGGCTTTAGCACGTTGTTTCTTCAGTTTTTCGTCGGCTTTGGTCTGTTTTTTAAACTGTTTACTCCAGGCTTTTTGTTCCGCTTCACCCATACGCGCCAGACGCATGTCACGTTGCATCTCGCGATATTGCTCCCCGAGGTCAGTCAGTTGAAGCTCACCTTTCTGACGGGTCTTACGTTGCCCAATGCTGACCGCCAGCAACGCCAGCGCAGCGATGGCAATCACTACCGTCGCGACCTTGGCCAGAAACAGGCCGTAAATAGATATAAACTCCACAGATTCCGCCTTTATTTACAGGTTGTTAGTATGATCGCATTCATTCTAGCCAACCGACGCGGTGGCTGTCGCGGCTAAATAAAAATTCCATGTGATGCCTCTTTACTATGTGGGCGCATTTTGACTTAACCAAGCCGGTGCTGTTCCATTTTTGTTACAAAAGAATGCCGATTCTGCTGCCTAATCATTGAAAATACGATCCATTTGAGGCATATAACACGGATTATTCATCAACATGATGAGCCAAATTCGCTGCGGGGCCCTGCATGCGGTCGAGCCTTTGCTCCCGCCTGGGTCTCTTAATCCACACCCCTCCCCGATGCAAGCGGGAGACAGCCACCACGGCGCGAGGAATTATTGTGCATTACCAACCTAAACATGACCTGCTGGAACAAAGAATCATCCTGGTGACCGGCGCCGGTGACGGCATCGGACGCGAAGCTGCACTTACCTATGCCAAATTTGGCGCGCAACTGGTGCTGCTGGGGCGAACCGAAAGCAAGCTACGGGCGGTACAAACCGAGATCGCCCGGCTGGGCGGCGCACCAAGTTTCACCGTTACGCTGGATTTGCTGCACGCCACGCAGGAACAGTGCAAACAGGTTGCGGATGATCTGGCAACCCAGCTCCCACGCCTCGACGGCGTGCTGCACAATGCCGGGCTATTGGGGGATATCGCTCCGATGGCTGACTTGTCGATGGAGATGTGGCATGAAGTCATGCAGGTCAACGTCAATGCAACCTTTATGCTCACCCAGGCGCTGCTGCCACTGCTGCTGAAATCCAACTCGGGATCGCTGGTATTTACCAGTTCCAGCGTGGGTCGTACGGGCCGGGCCAACTGGGGCGCCTACGCGGTGTCCAAATTTGCCACGGAGGGTATGATGCAGGTGTTGGCCGAAGAATACAAAAGCCGCCATCTTCGGGTAAATTGTATCAATCCTGGCGGAACGCGCACTCAAATGCGCGCATCGGCCTTCCCGAACGAAGATAAAAACAAGCTGAAAACGCCGGCGGATATTATGCCGCTTTACCTCTATTTAATGGGCGATGACAGCCGCCGAAAAACCGGCATGAGCTTCGATGCTCAACCCAATCGTAAACCCGGCGCCGCTGAATAAAGGAGGCTTTATCATGGCCGAAGACCGCCATCAACAACGTCAGCAGCGCCTGAAAGAACAGGTCGACGCTCGTATCGCCGCCGCCCAGCAAGTCCGCGGTTTACTGCTGGTATTTACCGGTAACGGTAAAGGTAAAACTACCGCGGCTTTCGGCACAGTAACGCGCGCCGTCGGCCACGGTATGAAAGCCGCCGTTATTCAGTTCATCAAAGGCGAGTGGCCGAACGGGGAGAAAAACCTGCTACAGCAACACGGGGTAGAATTCCAGGTAATGGCAACCGGCTTCACCTGGGAAACCCAGAATAAAGCCGGCGATACCGCAGCCTGTCAGGCGGTATGGCAGCACGGTAAACGCATGCTCGCCGACAGCAGCCTGGATCTGGTGCTGTTGGATGAGCTGACCTATATGGTCAGTTACGGCTATCTTGAGCTCGATGAACTGCTGGAAGCGTTGCGACTGCGCCCTGCGCACCAGACGGTCATTATCACCGGACGTGGCTGCCATCGCGATCTGCTGGAACTGGCGGATACGGTGACGGAAATGCGACCGGTAAAACATGCGTTTGACGCAGGTATCATGGCCCAACAGGGAATTGACTGGTAACGAAAAGAAAACGCCGCAGCCCAGAGAGGGTTGCGGCGTAATGATTAGCTGCGCTTGCTCGGTTTGCCGGACTTGCTGCCTGGCGCACTGCGGCGGCCGCTGCCGGCCACCTGGGTGTGGCGTTTGACCGCACGACGGATCTGATTCGCTTTCACGCGACGACGCTCACGCTCCACCGGCATCTTGCTGACGGTTTCGGGCTTCAGCTCAACCAATTCGCGCAAGTAGTTAATCGCCGGCAGTTCCAGCTCGGTCCAACCGCCACGCGGCAGGCCTTTAGGCAGATCGATATCGCCGTAACGCACGCGGATCAGACGGCTGACCTGCACGCCAACTGCTTCCCAAAGACGACGCACCTCGCGGTTACGCCCTTCGGTCAGGGTCACGTTGTACCATTGGTTAATGCCTTCGCCACCCTGGAAAGTGATGGTGCGGAAGGCGGCTGGGCCATCTTCCAACTGAACGCCCTTGCTCAGTTGCTTCACTTTTTCATCGTCAATCTGGCCAAATACACGTACCGCGTATTCGCGCTCGACTTCACGGCTAGGGTGCATCAGGCGGTTTGCCAGCTCACCGTCGGTGGTGAACAGCAGCAAGCCTGAGGTATTGACGTCCAGACGCCCCACCGCTACCCAGCGAGAACCACGCAGCTTAGGGAGGCGATCGAACACCGTCGGACGGCCTTCAGGATCGCTACGGGTACAGAGTTCACCTTCCGGCTTGTAATAAGCCAGCACGCGGCAAACCGTTTCTTCGGATTCTTTAATTGAAAGCACATGACCATCCAGGCGAATTTTCATCGCCGCAGTCACTTCAACGCGGTCGCCCAGTTTGGCAATTTTACCGTCAACGCTGACGCGGCCAGCTTCAATTATGGTTTCGATTTCACGACGCGAGCCATGGCCGGCGCGCGCTAAAACTTTTTGTAACTTTTCGCTCATTGAGCAACCTCTAGTGTCGCCTTCACAGGCGTCGGGGGGATGACCACTGCGGCGACAGGCACCACAGCAGTAACAATACGTTTACTTGGATCGAACCGCGCATTATACAGGCTTTCTATAGTGTTGGAACCCACTTTATTACCAGACCAATTATCGAAATCTATTAACCGCGGGCTCAGGGTCGCATCAGGTTAAGCAAGGCAAAAGGTTAATCGCCAAGAAAGTTAACCACCGCCCGATACACTTCATCAGGCCGCTCAAGGATCCCCAGGTGCGTTCGGGCATGTTCCAGCCGCAAGACCGAGAAGAACGGATGGTCGGCAGTAAAAGCCTGCTGTTGCTTCAGGTAATTTTCATCGCGATCCAGCGAGTAAATATGCCGGCACGGAAGCGGCGAACCAAGTTCGCTTAACCGGTCAAGCGGCGATTGATATTGCCGATAAGCGTGTTCTATCGCCACACCGGCGGCCTGCCAGAGACGGAAGTCCTCACGGGCCATTTCAACGGTCAGATGATGCTTCACCGGCTGATGGCCAACCCCGCCTTGCCAGAAGGCAAACAGGGCATCGCGCGCCGCCAACCATTGCTCTGGCCGTTGCATTTGCTGCACCGACTGGAAAAATGCCGGCGTGGGTTGCGTCATGATCCAATCGAGAAATACCAGGCCTTTGATCTGCTGCGGCATGAGCTCTGCCAAGGCGACGGCAATCCAACTGGCGTGTGCCACCGAAAGCGTCACAAAGCTTTCCACCTGCAGAGCAGCCAGCAGATGAGGGATGTCCGCCAGCAAGTCTTCGGCGCCAAGCGAAAGCGCGTCATCACAGGAAGACAGGCCGTGCCCACGCCAGTCGAGGCTAATCACCCGGTATCGCTCATTCGCCAGCGCGCTGAAGGGTTCAAATACCGTTTTTGGCTCACACCAGCCGGGCAGCAAGACCAGCGTCAATGGGCCGGAACCGGAATCATGATAATCGAGGGAGTGGGTACCAAAGTGAAACGCTGTCATTTTACCTCCTGAAGCGTCATGTCCTCAAAGCGGTTAAGAGGGCTTGTGCACAGGAAGTAAACTGACAGCGTTTGGCGATTTAATCTATTGAAGAACGTGCTAAAAAACGGGGAGCGCACCAAATGAAAATATACGCACCAAACGAACAGATTTAGTGCCTTTCACAAGGATAAGCAGCGGTTAGCGCCAACATAATCACCGAAGGTGCAGAGTAATGCAGTTGTTCAGGATGTTCATTTAAATAATGCATTACCGCATCGGAAGCCATGCCTACGCTCATGCCGGCATCCGGGCAAATATTGCGGTTGCCCTGCATCGAATAGGTGTCAAAGACGCCGGCCACATAGCCCATGAACATTCCGCCATCGAGCGCTTCCGCAACGGTAGCGGCCCCATTTTTGTTTTTCACATAGCCGCCCGTTTCAGACAGCAAGGCGTTACCGGAATAAAAACCGGCATTGGCCACAGAGGAAAACAATAAGACCGCTAAAAGAGAACCCCGTTTAATCATCGCTATGCATCCTGCCTATTTTCAGTTTTTGATTGTGTAGAATAGCGGCTTTCACGATAAATAACGTCGTTTCAGCCACTTTTCAGAAAATGAGCAACCGCCGCAACGATAAAATCAACGGAAAGGCGTTATGTCGCCCGCACCTTCGCGCACCACTTCCGGCGCCGACTCAGTCAGATCAATCACCGTGGTCGGCTGCTGGCCCAGGAAACCGCCGTGGATCACCAGATCCACCTGCTTGCCCAGATGATCACTGATCTCTTCCGGATCGGACTCGGCGAAATCGTTGCCTGGTAACATCAGCGTGGTCGACATCATCGGCTCGTTCAGCACTTCCAACAGCGCCAATGCAATCGGATTCGAGGGTACACGCAGGCCGATGGTTTTGCGTTTGTCATTCATCAGGCGGCGTGGCACTTCTTTGGTCGCTTTCAGGATGAAGGTGTAGTTGCCCGGCGTGTTGTTTTTGATCAAACGGAATGCGGTATTGTCGACATAGGCGTAAGTCGAAAGCTCGGACAAATCGCGGCACATCAGCGTAAAGTTGTGGTTGCCGTCCAACTGGCGAATACGGCAAATACGTTCCATCGCCGATTTTTCTTCCAGCTTGCAGCCCAGCGCATAACCGGAATCTGTCGGGTAGACAATCACTCCGCCCTTGCGCAGCACGTCCACCGCCTGGTTGACCAAACGCGGTTGAGGATTATCTGGATGAATATAAAAAAGCTGACTCATGACTTGCTCCTAAAATGATGCACGCGGGCGCATCCGCCCCCGTTAAATCAATATACTGCTGCCTGCTGCGGTTGCGGCCAGTCGCGCCACACCGGCTCAACACCGCCGGGTAACCACAGTTTACGGCCCAGTTCGATCCACGCGCAGGGTTGATGAAAATCAGACCCCTGCGACGCCAGTAATTGATACTCTTGCGCATACTTCGCCAATAGCGAACGCTCATGCGGTGCTTGCTGGCACTGGGCCACTTCCATCGCATCGCCGCCGTGTTCGGCAAAATGCGCAAACAGCCGCTTCAGCCATTTGGCCGTCAGATCGTAACGGCCCGGATGTGCTATCACCGCCTGCCCGCCAGATTGATGAATCACATCAATGGCTTGTTCTATTGTACACCACTGTGGCGGAACGTAACCGGTTTTGCCCTTGGCCAGATATTTCTTGAACACCTGCGCCATGTTGTCGGCAATGCCTATCTGCACCAGATAGCGCGCAAAGTGCCCACGCGTCACCGCCCCGCCGTCCGCCAATTTTTGCGCGCCTTCGAAGGCGCCATCGATGCGTGCTTTTGCCAACCGTAAGCCAATCTCCTGCGCACGCAGGTTGCGACGTTCAGTCTGTTCGGCCAATAGCTGCACCATCGCCGGATGGGCGATATCAATCCCCAGGCCGACGATATGAATTTCGTGGTTTTCCCACAGCGTGGAGATTTCTACCCCGTTCACCAGCTGCAACGGCAGCGACAACTCGGCAATCGCGGCGGCGGCCGCGGCCAGTCCATCGGTGGTGTCGTGATCGGTGATCGCCAAAACGCCAACCCGCATTTCAACCGCCCGCTGCACCAGTTGCGCCGGTGTCAGATAGCCGTCAGAGGCGGTAGTATGGCTGTGGAGGTCGTATAGGGTAAACGCGGAAGGCTGGGGGTTGCTGTCTGTCAAAAGTAATATCCGGCAATGGCTTGGCTTTCTATCATACCCGCGATCGTCGGCCGGACGGAAATCTATTCTGGCCCGCTCACATTCGCCTTGATGAAAATAACTCACGTTTGCCGCTAAAACATTGTGTAAAAAGAGGGTTGACTTTATTCCTTCGAACCAGTTAACTAGTACACAAGTTCAGGGGCATCCCCTGGTTGGATGATAATCGAGAGAGCAAAGATATGAATAAGCAAACTTCTCTTCTTCGTTGGTGGCGTACTTCCCTTTCGCGGGCGGTGTAATCACGCATACCTGTCATCTGACACTGCAGATTCCCTAAGCCCGCTGGTAATGCGGGCTTTTTTATGGACAAAATCTAACTGGAACTCCCCATGATGAACATCAAACCACAACTCACACTGCTGAAGGCGGAAACCCACTACCGGGGCGATCCGACGACCATTTTCCACCAATTGTGCGGCGCACGCCCGGCCACCCTGCTGCTGGAGTCTGCCGAGATAAACAGCAAGCAAAACCTGCAGAGCCTGCTGGTGATCGACAGCGCCCTGCGCATCACCGCGCTGGGCCGCAGCGTCACGCTGCAAGCGCTGACCGCCAACGGTGCGGCGATGCTGCCGCTCCTCGATGAGGCGTTGCCGGCAGAAGTGCAGATTCAGGTACGCCCAAACGGCCGCGAACTGACCTTCCCGGTCATTGATGCAGTGCAGGATGAGGATGCGCGTCTGCGCTCACTGTCAGTGTTTGACGCTCTGCGTACTCTGCTGACACTGGTTGACGCCCCGGCTGACGAGCGTGAAGCGGTCATGCTCGGCGGCCTGTTTGCCTATGACCTGGTTGCCGGTTTCGAAGATCTGCCGGCGCTGCGCCAGGATCAACGTTGCCCGGACTTTTGCTTCTACCTGGCGGAAACCCTGCTGGTGCTGGACCATCAGCGCGGCGTGGCTCGCCTGCAGGCCAGCGTGTTTACCGCCGATGCGGCGGAAGAGCAGCGCCTGCAGCAGCGTCTTGAGCAGTTGCAAACCCAGTTGAAACAGACTCCGCACCCCATTCCGCATCAGAAGCTGGAAAACATGCAGTTAAGCTGCAACCAGACCGATGAGGAATACAGCGCCGTGGTCAGCGGACTGCAGCAGGCCATTCGCCAGGGCGAGATTTTCCAGGTAGTGCCATCACGCCGCTTCTCGCTGCCATGCCCAGCCCCGCTGGCGGCCTACCAAACATTGAAAGACAGTAACCCAAGCCCTTACATGTTCTTTATGCAGGACGACGAGTTCACTCTGTTCGGCGCCTCTCCGGAAAGCGCGTTGAAATACGACGCAAGCAACCGTCAGATCGAAATTTACCCGATTGCCGGTACCCGCCCACGTGGCCGCCGCGCTGATGGCTCGCTGGATCTGGATCTCGACAGCCGCATCGAATTGGAAATGCGCACCGATCACAAAGAACTGGCCGAGCATCTGATGCTGGTCGATCTGGCGCGTAACGATCTGGCGCGCATCTGCCAGGCCGGTAGCCGCTACGTGGCAGACCTGACCAAAGTGGACCGCTACTCTTTCGTGATGCACCTGGTTTCCCGGGTGATCGGCACCTTGCGCGCCGACCTTGACGTGCTGCACGCCTACCAGGCTTGTATGAACATGGGGACCCTGAGCGGTGCCCCCAAGGTCCGCGCCATGCAGTTGATCGCTGCCTCTGAAGGCTCCCGTCGCGGCAGCTACGGCGGTGCGGTGGGGTATTTCACCGCCACCGGCGATCTGGATACCTGTATTGTCATCCGCTCCGCGTATGTTGAAGACGGTATCGCCACCGTGCAAGCCGGCGCCGGCGTGGTGCTGGATTCTGTTCCTCAGGCGGAAGCCGATGAAACCCGTAATAAGGCACGTGCCGTGCTGCGTGCCATTGCCAGCGCGCACCAAGCCAAGGAGGTGTTCTGATGGCCGATATCTTACTGCTCGACAACGTTGATTCCTTTACCTATAACCTGGTCGATCAACTGCGTGCCAGCGGCCACCAGGTGGTGATTTACCGCAACCAGATTTCTACAGACGCGATTATCGAGCGCCTGCAACAGTTGGAGCAACCGGTGCTGATGTTGTCACCGGGCCCCGGTACGCCATCCGAAGCCGGCTGCATGCCAGAGCTGCTGCAACGCCTGCGCGGCCAGTTGCCGATTATCGGCATCTGCCTGGGGCACCAGGCGATTGTAGAGGCCTACGGTGGGCACGTTGGCCAGGCGGGCGAGATCCTGCACGGTAAAGCCTCGGCCATTAGCCACGATGGCGAAGGCATGTTTGCCGGTATGGTGAACCCGCTACCGGTAGCTCGCTACCATTCACTGGTCGGCAGCAATATCCCGGCCGAACTCACCGTTAACGCTCGTTTTGGCGACATGGTGATGGCAGTGCGTAATGACCGGCACCGCGTATGTGGTTTCCAATTCCATCCGGAATCGATCCTCACCACCCACGGCGCACGTTTGCTTGAGCAAACTCTGGCCTGGGCGCTGGCGAAATAATAAGGGAAACGACGATGCAACCTATTCTTGAAAAACTGTACCGCTCAGAATCAATGAGCCAAGAGGAAAGCCAGCAGTTGTTCAGCGCTATCGTGCGTGGTGAGCTGGAGCCCAGCCAACTGGCAGCGGCACTGATCAGCATGAAAATCCGCGGAGAACGCCCGGAAGAGATTGCCGGTGCCGCCAAGGCCCTGCTGGCCGACGCCCTGCCGTTCCCACGCCCTGACTATCCGTTTGCCGATATTGTCGGCACCGGCGGCGACGGCACCAACAGCATCAATATCTCGACCGCCAGCGCCTTTGTGGCGGCGGCATGCGGTGCCAAAGTGGCAAAACACGGTAACCGCAGCGTCTCCAGCCGTTCCGGCTCTTCGGATCTGTTGGCGGCATTCGGCATTCGCCTGGATCTGCCGGCGGAAGAGTCCCGCCAGGCGCTGGATGAACTGGGCGTGTGTTTCCTGTTTGCACCGCAATATCACACCGGTTTCCGCCATGCGATGCCGGTACGCCAACAGTTGAAAACCCGCACGGTATTTAACGTACTCGGCCCGTTGATCAACCCGGCACGTCCACCGCTGGCGCTGATCGGCGTTTACAGCCCGGAGCTGGTACTGCCGATAGCCCAAACCCTGCGTGTGCTGGGTTATCAGCGTGCAGCCGTGGTGCACGGCGGTGGCATGGACGAAGTGGCAATTCACAGCGCGACCCACGTGGCGGAGCTGAACAACGGTGAGATTGAAAGCTACCAATTAACGCCAGAGTCCTTTGGACTGCAACGCTACCCGCTGGAAGCCCTGCAGGGCGGATCGCCGGAAGAAAACCGTGACATTCTGGCACGGTTGTTACAAGGTAAAGGCGACCCGGCGCACGCCGCAGCGGTAGCGGCTAACGTGGCGCTGTTACTGAAGTTATTCGGGCATGAAGACCTGCGCCAAAACGCGCAGCAGGCACTGGACATGATTCACAGCGGGCAAGCTTACGAGCGCGTCACCGCACTGGCAGCAAGAGGATAAATGATGCAGGAAACCGTGCTCAACAAGATTGTTCGTGATAAAGCGCAATGGGTCGCAGCACGACAGCAACAACAACCACTGGCCAGCTTTTACAATGAAATCGTCCCAAGCGAACGTGGCTTTTATCATGCACTGCAAGGAGCCAGAACGGCATTTATTCTTGAATGCAAAAAAGCGTCCCCTTCCAAAGGGTTGATCCGTGAAAACTTTGATCCGGTCGAAATCGCTTCGGTCTACAAGGATTTCGCTTCGGCCATCTCGGTACTGACTGATGAGAAGTACTTCCAGGGCAGCTTCGATTTCCTGCCGCTGGTCAGCAAAACGGTGACACAGCCGGTACTGTGCAAAGATTTTATTATCGACCCGTACCAGATCTACCTGGCGCGGTTCTATCAGGCCGATGCCATCCTGCTGATGCTGTCGGTGCTGGACGACGATCAATATCGCCAGTTGGCAGCCGTGGCGCACAGCCTGAACATGGGCGTGCTGACCGAAGTGATCAGCGAAGAAGAGCTGCAGCGGGCAATCGCGCTCGAGGCACGCGTGGTCGGCATTAACAACCGTGACCTGCGCGACCTTAGCATTGATCTGGACCGTACCCGCCAACTTGCGCCACGCGTGCCACACGGGGTGACGGTGATCAGCGAATCCGGCATCAACAATTACGGCCAAATCCGCGAACTGAGCCACTTCGCCAACGGGTTCCTGATCGGCAGCGCACTGATGTCGGAAACTGACCTGCGCGCCGCCGTACGTCGGGTGACGCTGGGCGACAATAAAGTCTGCGGGCTGACCCGCCCACAAGATGCCGCTGCCGCCTATCAGGCCGGCGCGATCTACGGCGGGCTGATTTTTGTCGGGCGTTCACCGCGCTATGTCGACATCAACCGCGCCCGCGAAGTGATTGCCGGTGCGCCATTGGAATATGTCGGCGTGTTCTGCGATGCGCAGGTGGAAACCCTGGTGCAAACCGTTGAACGCCTCGGTCTGAAGGCGGTACAGCTACACGGCGCGGAAGATCAAGCCTATATCGACGCCCTGCGCGCCAAACTGCCTGCCTCCTGTCAGATCTGGAAAGCGCTGAGCGTGAAAGACAGCTTGCCGGCACGTGATCTGCAGCACGTTGACCGCTATCTGCTGGATAACGGCGCCGGCGGCACCGGCCAGCGTTTCGACTGGTCGGTATTGCACGGCCAAAACCTGGATAACGTGATGCTGGCGGGCGGTCTGAGCGCAGACAACTGCGTTGACGCAGCCAAACTCGGCTGTGCCGGGTTGGACTTTAACTCCGGCGTCGAGAGCCAGCCCGGAATTAAAGATCCTGCCCGCCTGGCAGCGGTATTTCAAACGCTGCGCGCCTACTGAATGCGAACACAATTTAACGGATAATAACGGGAACTATAATGACGCTGCTTAACCCCTACTTCGGCGAATTTGGTGGCCAATATGTGCCGCAGATTCTGATGCCAGCATTAAAACAACTGGAAGAGGCCTTCGTCAGCGCACAGCGCGACCCTGAATTCCAGGCTGAGTTTATCGATCTGCTGAAAAACTACGCGGGCCGCCCTACGGCGCTGACGCTGTGCAAAAACCTCACCGCCGGTACCAAAACCAAGCTGTACCTGAAGCGTGAAGATTTGCTGCACGGCGGCGCGCACAAAACCAACCAGGTGCTGGGGCAAGCGTTGCTGGCCAAGCGCATGGGCAAAACCGAAATCATCGCCGAAACCGGTGCCGGCCAGCATGGCGTGGCCTCTGCTCTGGCCTGTGCATTGCTCGGCCTGAAATGCCGCATCTATATGGGTGCCAAAGATATTGAACGCCAGTCGCCGAACGTGTTCCGCATGCGCCTGATGGGTGCAGAAGTGATCCCGGTGCACAGCGGTTCCTCCACGCTGAAAGATGCCTGCAACGAAGCGCTGCGCGACTGGTCCGGCAGCTATGAAACCGCTCACTATATGCTGGGTACCGCAGCCGGCCCGCACCCGTATCCGACCATCGTGCGTGAGTTCCAGCGCATGATCGGCGAAGAAACCAAGGCGCAGATGCTGGAGCGCGAAGGCCGCCTGCCGGACGCCGTTCTGGCGTGCGTCGGCGGTGGTTCTAACGCCATCGGCATGTTTGCCGACTTTATCGATGACGTCAGCGTTGGCCTGATCGGCGTGGAACCTGCCGGTCTCGGTATCGAAACCGGCCAACACGGTGCGCCGCTGAAGCACGGCCACGTCGGTATCTATTTCGGTATGAAAGCGCCGATGATGCAGACCTCCGAAGGCCAAATCGAAGAGTCCTATTCCATTTCCGCCGGGCTGGACTTCCCATCCGTCGGGCCGCAGCACGCCTATCTGAACAGCATTGGCCGTGCCGAATATGTATCGATTACCGACGACGAAGCGCTGGATGCCTTCAAGGCTTTGTCGCGCAGCGAAGGCATTATCCCGGCGCTGGAATCCTCCCATGCCCTGGCGCACGCGCTTAAAATGATCCGTGAAACGCCGCAGAAAGAACAGATCCTGGTGGTTAACCTGTCCGGCCGCGGCGACAAAGACATATTTACCGTTCACGACATACTGAAAGCTCGGGGAGAAATCTGATGGAACGTTATCAGCAACTGTTCAAACGCCTGGAAAGCAACAAGGAAGGCGCCTTCGTCCCGTTTGTCACTCTGGGCGATCCGAACCCGGCACTGTCGCTGCAAATTATCGATACTCTGGTTGAAGCCGGGGCAGATGCGCTGGAGCTGGGCATCCCATTCTCCGATCCGCTGGCCGACGGCCCGACTATCCAGAGCGCTGCGCTGCGTGCCTTCGCCTCCGGCGTGACGCCGACCCAGTGTTTTGAAATGCTGGCCGCCATTCGTCAGAAGCACCCGACCATTCCTATCGGCCTGCTGATGTACGCCAACCTGGTGTTTCATAAAGGTATCGATACGTTTTACCAGCGTTGCGCTGAAGTCGGCGTGGATTCGGTGTTGATTGCCGACGTGCCATTTGAAGAGTCTGCGCCCTTCCGTGCCGCCGCCACCCGCCACGGCGTTGCGCCTATTTTTATCTGTCCGCCAAATGCAGACGACGATTTGCTGCGTGAAATCTCTTCACACGGACGGGGTTATACTTACCTGCTGTCCCGCGCCGGCGTTACCGGCACCGAGAGCCGCGCCCAACTGCCACTGCATCATCTGGTGAACAAACTGCGCGAATACCATGCCGCGCCACCGCTGCAGGGGTTCGGCATCTCCGAACCTGCGCAGGTGCATGATGCGCTGCAGGCCGGTGCCGCCGGTGCGATCTCCGGTTCGGCGATCGTCAAAATTATCGAGCAAAATCAGGCGCAGCCGGCAGAAATGCTGACTCGGCTGGCGAACTTTGTCAGCGAAATGAAAGCCGCGACCCGCATCTGATCCTCCCTGCGGCGGGCGTGATCGATTGCGCCCGCCGATAACATCTTGTTTCCTCTCAGTGTTGTTCGATTTTTTTACATCTAAAATTTGAACAAACCCGCTTATTGACTCACACTTGAAGGTGCCCGTTGCAGATTTCTGTATTTTGCGGAAATACTGAGCGTTTTCAGGCAATAACCTGAATGTAGTTTCAACAATAACATTGCATGGAGAGTAATTTATGAAGCTATTTAAAACCCTTTCGGCCTTATGCATGGCAGCCGTTGTGGCATTCGCAGTAAGCGCCTGCGCGCCGACAGCGAAATCCGAGGGGACTGGCGGTTATATTGACGATACGGTAGTCACTACCAAGGTGAAGTCAGCGCTGCTGGCGGATAAAACCATCAAATCCAGAGAAATCAGCGTCGAAACCTTCAAAGGTCGCGTGCAACTGAGCGGCTTTGTCAGCTCAAGCGCCGACGCCAATCGAGCGGTGCAGGTAACGCGCGGCGTGGCGGGTGTGAAATCCGTTGAGAACGTCATGCAGCTCAAATAACGATCGCAGGGAGGCATTGCGCCTCCCTGTCTCGGTCATCCTCAGAAGCGATAACCTGCCCCGAACATAAACACCCAAGGATCCAACCGCGTATCAATGCTGTGATGATTGCCATTGGCATCGTCAAAGCGGGTTTTGGTCTCGATATTCATCCACCACACCGACATATTCAACATCCAGTGCTCATCCAGGTTGTAATCCAGCCCCGCCTGCGCAGCAACACCCCAGGAGTCTTTCAGACTCAGATTACTCAGCCCGGCCCCTTTGCCATTGTCATTGAACTTTTCATCGAAGAAAGTGGTGTAGTTCACGCCAAGCCCCAGATATGGGCGCAGTTTGTCTTGCTTGCCGCCAAAATAATATTGCGCCATCAGGCTCGGCGGCAGATCGCGCACCGTGGCGATATTGCCGTTCACTGCTGCGCCATTCAACGACACCTTATGGCGGAACGGCGTCGCTGCCAGCAGCTCTACGCCAATATTGTCCGTTACCATATAGCCGAAGGTCAGACCGAGCTGGGTGTTATTATCGGCATTGAAGGATCCCTGCCCCAGTACGTCGTCCGATCCCGCATTAGGCCGTACCGTTGCTGCACCCGCGCGGAAAAGAAAATCACCCGCCTGATGCGCGTTTGCCAACATAGGGGCCATCATAGCCGCCAATACCACCAGAGTTATCTTTTTCATTATCCATTCCATTTGTGTGGTTACTATTCGGAAGGGAATATACCTACTTACGGGTATTTATGATCCCATCGGGATCACATCTTATGTGTAAATTTTTTAATTCCTACTAAAAACAAGGTTACCTAAGGGACTAATAAATAGAGAATTGATCTGAATCAAATAATGCATTTTGTTGCAAAACATCTGCATCTTCAAACTTCAGTTGCTAAAAAAACAGCCACTGAGTAATTTCATTATCCGTGTTGGTTTTGGTGGGTGCCGTCAGGAGTCGGCGCGATCAAGATGAGCGAAATTCATAATCCCTGTGTCAGTTGCGGCGCATGCTGCGGCTATTTTCGAGTGTCGTTCTATTGGGCCGAAGCGGAAGATGGCGGCGGCGCGGTCCCTTTATCTCTTACCGAACCCTTAACCCCCTTCCTGCGCTGTATGCAGGGGACCAACAGCAAGTCCCCGCGCTGTACCGCCCTCGAGGGTGAAATCGGCAAGGCCGTGTCCTGCTCCATTTACCTCAATCGCCCCAGCCCTTGCCGCGAATTCGATCAGTCTGGAGAAAACGGCCTGCGCAACGAAGCCTGCGATCGCGCCCGTGAGCGTTATGGTCTGCCGCCGCTGCCGGTTCCCTTACGCTTGTCGTTGCCAATAACGGTGATTGCCGAAGAAATAAGCGCAGTGCAATTCGCGGGGTGCCACAGCGACGCGGAACAGGGTACAATCGCCCACTGATTTTGCTATATACCCTATGAATTTCAAGTTGCAGCCAACCATGCTGCAGCTTGAAAGGTGATGGATATATCTTTAGTTTCTCGATGCCAAGGAGTCTGCATGCCTATCACGGCCAACACGTTGTACCGTGACAGTTTTAACTTTTTCCGTAATCAACTGACCAGCATCCTGATGCTGGCGTTGTTGACCGCGTTCATTTCTGTGCTGCTCAATCAGGTTTTTAGCCCTGACGTCGAGCAGTTGAAGATCTTGTCCGCAACGGAAGGTGATTTTACGGCATCCGCCGGAATGGGGATCCAGGAAATCATTCAGCAAATGACGCCCGAGCAGCAGATGGTGTTATTGAAGGTATCGGCAGCCGCCACTTTCTCCGCTTTGGTGGGTAACGTGTTGCTGGTTGGCGGGATGCTGACGCTGATTCGCCTGGTTTCCCAAGGGCAACGCATCAGCGCGCTGCGCGCTATCGGCGCTTCTGCACCGGAGTTGCCGCGCCTGCTGCTGCTGCTGTTTATCTGCACCCTGCTGATTCAACTGGGCTTGACGCTGTTCGTCGTGCCAGGCGTGATCATGGCGATCGCTTTCTCGCTGGCGCCGGTGATCACCACCGCCGACAAAAAAGGCGTGTTCGCGTCGATCAAGTTGAGCTGCAAACTGGCCTTCGCCAATGCGCGCGTGATTGTGCCGGCCATGATGCTGTGGCTGGCCGCCAAACTGCTGGTGCTGTTTATGGTAAGTCACCTTTCGGTGTTGACCCCGAATGTCGCCAGCGTGGTGCTTACGGCGCTGAGCAACCTGGTTTCCGCCCTGTTGCTGATTTACCTGTTCCGTCTGTATATGCTGCTGCGCAGTTGATCTGCCTGCAGTAACTAAAAGAGCACGCCTCGGCGTGCTCTTTTTGCTTATGGAACCGCTGCCGTCTCAGCCTGTTCCTTGCTCTGAATCAGCTTCAACGCCAGATACAAATCCGGAACCAGAATCAATTCACGATCGCGTCCCAGCCGATTGATGCGGAACCAGCGCGTCAGCTCGGTTCGTCGCCCCGCCAATACCAGTTTTACGTTACGCTGTAACAAATCACGTTTCAGTTCGTCGATAGCCGCCAGCACGCTGATATCCGCGTGGGTAAAGCTGGCTACGGCATCCACCACCACCCAGCGCGGTTGAAACGGCGTGCTATCCACCAGATTCAGGATCCTGCGCTTGAAGTACGCCACGTTAAAATAGGTTAACGGTGAGTTGAAACGGTACATCATCACGCCGGGTACTGCCTTGACGCCGTTGTTGTTGCCCATCGAGTGGATCATGCCCTCGTCGTTCACACCCAGCAGTTGCTCCGTTGGGCGAAACACCGTGCGCAGAAACTGCATCAGCCCCAGTAAAACGGCCAGACCGATGCCGCTGATCACCCCCACCAGCAGCACGCACAGGAAAGTGAACATGGCCAACCTGAAGGCTTGCGCATTGCGGCGGCGCATAATCCAGATGCCCCGAAAGTCCAGCAACGACCAGGCGGCGTACATCAGCACTACGCCTAAGCCCGCCACCGGAATAAACTGCAGCGGTGCCATCAGGAACAACAGCACGAAGGCAATCACCACTGCTGCAATGATCGACACCAATTGACTCTTGCCGCCGTTGGCATCGTTAACCGCAGTACGGGAATCCGCCCCGCTGATGGCAAACCCCTGCGAAAGCGCCGAAACGATATTCACCAGCCCAAGCGCGCGGAACTCGGCGTCGGCATTCACCTCATAACCGTTCTTCGCCGCAAAACTGCGCGCAGTCAGCATCATGCTGACAAAACTCACTACCGCCAGGTTGAGCGCCGGAATGACCATGTCTCGCAGCAACCCTGGCTGGAAATCCGGCCACTGGACTATCGGCAGTACGTCGCTAAAACCGCCCACCGTCACTACGCCATGCTGCTGCAACCCGCCTATCCAGGTGACGAAAGCCGCCAATACGATGGCAAATAACGGTGCCGGCCAATTAGGGCGCCATTTTTTAAACCCCAGCAGCGTTACCAGCGTCAGCAGCGACACCGCCATGGTCAGCCAGTCGCTGTGCATCAGGTTGCCCGGCAGCGCGTAAATACGCTCAATCAACTGCGCAGGATGAACGCCAAAACCCAGGACCTTGCCGATCTGATCGACCATGATAGTGATCGCCACACCGTTCAGCAGCCCGCTGAGTATCGGCCGGGAGAGCAGATCCGCCAGTGCACCCAGTTTGAAACGGCTAGCCAACAGGCACCAGGCGCCCATCATTGCCGTCATCATAATGGTGAGTTGCCAGTGCCGCTCCATATTACCCGCCGCCAGCGGCGTCACTACTGCGGCTATCACTGCGCAGGTGGCTGCGTCCGGCCCGACAATAAGCTGGCGCGACGATCCGAAAAACGCGTAGGCGACCATCGGCAAAATACAGGAGTACAGCCCCACCACCGGGCTGACCCCGGCCAGTTCGGCGTAAGCGATCGCCACCGGCAATGCCACCGCAGCTACGGAGAGCCCGGCGCGTATATCCGGCTTAAGCCAACTGCGTTGATACCCTAATAAATGCGTCAAACCAGGCGTCAGCGCCTGGAGAGATTTCCACTGCATAAACTGTTTTCCGTTATAAATTATCCGACTATTATTACGCGTATCATGAGATGCCAGGGCCGCGCTGGCAATCGGTCCACCACGAAGTCGCGACCTCAATCGTAAGTTTATGCAAATTCCTGCTTTCATGGCAGAAATCCGGCTCTCAAACGCCGATAATCAGCGCTTCCCAGCGGTACACAGAGCCCGCCGAATCCGGTATAGTCGGGCGATGAACAGATGATGGATTGATTTATGAAGCAGTTTCTTGATTTCCTCCCGTTAATTGTCTTTTTTGCTTTTTACAAGCTCTACGATATCTACGTCGCCTCCGGCGCATTGATTGTCGCTACCGCCCTGGCACTGGTGTTCACCTGGATCAAATACCGCAAGGTCGAGAAGATGACGCTGATCACCTTCCTGATGGTGCTGGTGTTCGGCACCCTGACGCTGGTATTCCATAACGATTTGTTTATCAAATGGAAAGTGACGGTCATCTATACCCTGTTTGCGTTGGCGTTGCTGATCAGCCAACTGGTGCTCAAGAAGCCGCTGGTCCAGCGCATGCTGGGTAAAGAGCTGACGCTGCCGGACAAGGTGTGGAGCAACCTCAACCTGGCCTGGGCAGTTTTCTTCCTGCTCTGTGGCCTGGCGAATATCTACGTCGCCTTCTGGCTGCCGCAAAGCGTTTGGGTTAACTTTAAAGTGTTCGGCCTGACGGCGCTGACGCTGGTGTTTACCTTGCTCAGCGGTATTTATATTTATCGGCATATGCCGGAAGAACAGAAAAAATAGTTACAAAATTGTTAATGCCCGTAGCGCTTGCTGCGGGCAGTATAATGAAAACCCTTCTTTGATAAGCAGACGGCTATGACACAACAACGACCTTTACCCAGTGGCGAAATGGTGCTGCGTACTCTGGCAATGCCGGCAGATACCAATGCCAACGGTGATATTTTTGGCGGCTGGCTGATGTCGCAAATGGACATTGGCGGCGCCATTCAGGCGAAAGAAATTGCCGAAGGACGCGTAGTGACAGTACGTGTCGATGGTATGACCTTCCTGAAACCGGTCGCAGTGGGTGATGTGGTTTGCTGCTATGCGCAGTGTATCCGCACCGGCCGCAGTTCGATCACCATCAATATCGAAGTGTGGGTGAAGAAAGTGTCCTCCGCGCCTATCGGCCAGCGCTACCGTGCAACCGAGGCGGTATTTACTTATGTGGCGGTGGACGATGAGGGCAACTCACGCGCCCTGCCCGATGGCAAAATGAACTTCCGCGTCGGCTTTGAAGAATAGCTGACATGCAGGCAGCAAAAAGGGTCGCTTCGACGACCCTTTTCTATTGGCGCCAACGTCGATATCAGTCCATCTCCGTGGTGCCGTTAATTTTAAAGATAATATTCGTGGTGCGATCCTTCGCTTCCTTGGCTTCATAACGCCACTTGCGCATTGCCTGTTTCACTTCACGCTCGAACATATTGCGCGGTTCCGCAGACAGGATACGCACGTTTGTCACGCGACCGTCGCTGTCGATATCAAACTGCACCCGCACCTTGCCTTCGATCTGCAATGCCCTGGCGCGCGGTGGGTAGATCGGATCTGCACGGCTGATTGGCTTCGGCCCCACATCACGCGAATTGCCCTGAACCGGCGCTGAAGGTGCTTGCTTCACCGGCGCTTTGTCGACTGGCTTGGCCGGCTCGTTATTTTCAAACGGCGATGGCTCGCGCGGCTCGGTTTTCTGCGGTTCGCGTTTGACCGTTTTTTCGACCTTCGGCTTCGGTTTCGGCTTCGGTTTGGGTTTGACCGGCTCAGGCTTCAATATCGCCTTTGGCGGTGGCTCTGGCAGCGGTTCCGGTTCTGGTTCTGGTTCCAACTGCGGTTCTGGCTCAGCAGGCGCAGGAGGTGGCGGCTCGGCCATTGCGGCGGTATTGACCATCATGACGCTGATCGGCGCATCCTCTGGTTTCGGCAACTCCATGACTTCATTGACGGAAGCATAGAGCAGGCTCGCCACCAGGGCGCTATGTAAGCCAACGGACAGGACAATCGGCACTGATAAACGGCGATTAAGGAACATCTTTTTTAGCGGCATAATGATTCTGTTTCCTCTGGTTCGCCAAGTTTAAATGCAAATAGCAATCATATTCAATAACGAATGGAAAACTATCGCTTTAATCGTCATTATTCATCGCTAAAACCTGTAAACTCATGGGGATATTAACCTTTCATTTGCATTTCCACTAAGGATGTCACACGCTCTATTAACCTGATTTATCGCGACAAAAACAAAAAACCCGCCGTAGCGGGTTATTCTTCACCAATGCAGCGTTATTCTTCATCACCGTAATACAGCACACCCAATTTGATCAGTGGCCGTCCCTGCGCTTTGCGATGCAGGTTGGTATCACGCAGCGAATAGACACAGCCACAGTATTCCTGCTGGTAGAAACGTTCGCGCTTGCTGATTTCTATCATTCGCGATGCGCCACCTTTTTTGCGCCAGTTGTAATCCCAATACTGCAGATCAGGATATTTTTCTGCCGCGCGGACGCCGCAGTCGGTGATTTGCTGCATATTCTTCCAGCGGGAAATACCCAGCGAGCTGGAAATGGTATCGTAGCCGTGTTCATGTGCGTACAACGCGGTACGCTCGAAACGCATGTCGAAACACATGGTGCAACGGATCCCACGCTCTGGCTCGTTTTCCATGCCTTTGGCGCGGGCAAACCAGTTATCGGTATCGTAATCGGCGTCAATAATGGGTATCCCGTGTTGCTCGGCAAAGCGAATGTTCTCTTCCTTGCGCAGCAGATACTCTTTTTGCGGGTGAATATTCGGGTTATAGAAAAAGATGGCGTATTCAATACCGGAGGCCTGAATGGCTTCCATCACCTCACCGGAACAAGGCGCACAGCAGGAGTGCAGCAACAGCTTGCTTTTGCCCTCAGGCAAGTCGAGTTTATCCCTAACCAGTTCCGTCATTTCCTCACCTCTCACACAGGGGTTCAATTCATCGCGCGGCCGCACTATACGAATAAAAACTAGCTGCTTCAAGGCATAAGCGCCAGCCAGAGGTAAATTCCCCCTGCCAGGCATTCCCTTGGCGCGCCTTTTGCGCTACCTTGAATCACCCCTTCTATACTAATGATTTTAAAGGTGAAACATGCTTTATCTGATCTACGCGCAGGACGTCCCCAACTCATTGGAAAACCGTCTGTCAGTGCGACCGGCGCATCTGGCACGTCTGCAGGCGCTGCGGGATGAAGGCCGTCTGGTGATTGCCGGCCCAAACCCGGCTATCGACAGCAACGATCCGGGCAGTGCAGGCTTCAGCGGCTCTACGGTGATTGCGGAATTTGCCTCGCTGTCAGATGCCCAAGCCTGGGCTGAACAGGATCCCTACGTCGCCGCCGGCGTTTATGGTGACGTGACGGTAAAACCTTTTAAACAAGTATTTTAGTTTACTCACAACCTGCGGGGTTCTGCCTCTGCGGGTTGGTTATTACGAGCAGGTTTATCACGCTGGATTACAGATGTTGGCGGCTCATAACCTGACACATCCGTTGAAGATCAACGTAAAGTCCAAGGTTTCCGTTCCTCGTTTGGTCTTGGCCAGCACAACAGCCTTCTTCCCCTACGCTGTTGCGCATTCATCAACGTACTCATAGACTTCAATAACTGTATATAGATACAGTGCTTTTCTTTCTCTATGAGGATCTTAATGATGAACACCTGCCCTGATATCGCAACGTTGAGAAGTACTGTACCTACCCTTGCCGGTGAGCTGATCGCCGTAACCGCCTATGATGCCAACTGGAGCACCAGTAACCGTCAACCTACCGGCGGGGGCATTTTTGTCGCTAAAGCACAGTCAACGCCGGCGGACGATGGCGGCATGTTTATACGCCCTAATACGTCGTGGGTCTGGCTGCGCGTACTGGAGGTCGCCGGTACAGTGTCGCCTTATATGTACGGCGCTAAAGGCGATGGCATTGCTGACGATACCGATGCTATTCAACGTGCGCATGATTATGCCAGTTCGCTGGTCACCGCCAGCGGCGCGCGGGTCTTGAAAAACGGCAATCTGATTTTTGGCAATGGACGATTTAAATGTACGTCCCCCCTGACTTTTGACACTAAAACCGTCGATTATGATTTTTCTGGTGCACTGCTGGATTTCACAGCAATTGCACATGGCAGTGAAGACCTCCACAATACCGCCATCAAATGGCAAAATCGCGCCGGCTACGCTCAAGGCAATCTTAGCGCTAAAAATTTGCGTATGCTTGGCCCCGGTGCTGACTCTTTTGTCGATGGCATGACATTCTCCGAATCACTCTCGGACAGTTATCCGCGCAACGCGATTACGTTCACAGGCGGCGGTATTGAGAACTTCGCCTATGGTCTTACCGGTACAAAAAATTTCTATTTCCTGCGTATGTACGGTTTTACCTTCAATCATTGTGATATCTGTTATTACTTCCCAAACAACACCTCAGATTCTGGTGAAGAGATGAACTTCCACAGTTGCGTCTTTGGGCAAAGCAACTGCGGCGTTAACCTGCAGGGAGGCTACAGTTATTTCTTCAATTGCTCCTTCGACTATATCTACGGGAAAAACGGCCAGCAAACGTCGACGGACAGTCGGGGAAAATATATTCATATCGAAGGTGGCCAACACATTTTCCGCGACTGCCATCTTGAAGGCCTTGGCCCACAAAACTACATCGTCAACGTCCCGGATAACAAAAGCTGCAAGGTCAATTTTGTTGGCGGCCTGTTCACCTTCAAAGCCGGCGGGAGCCCGTCAACTTATCCGACGACTTGTAACCCCTTCTATTTTGGCAACCTGGCGCGGGTGGTGTTCGAAAAAGTCAATATCGGCCAGATGCAGCAAGGGGGGGACGCCAACGTCAGTGGTTGGATTGATGGCAGCGGCTCGGTGTCATTGCATGATACGCAACTGCCCATTGCCTGGCCCTATTTGCTGACGCAGGTTCGTACCGATGCCGCGGTGCAAGACAACTGGCTTGACGGTTCGACCTATACCAGTGGTACCGGGAATGACAAATGGACCGAAGAGGTTTGGGTGCTACCACCGGGCGGGATTAACAATGTACGCAAATCGCGTTATGGCTGGGGTACGATAAATAGCACCAACTTCAGCATGCTACGCCAAGCTGGATTCGTCTCTCTTGCCCGTAACGCAGCCGCAGGGGATGGCGTGTATCAGGCAGTGCTCGGTACCATTGCGTTGAAAGGTTATGGCAGTGTCATTCATCACCTCCGTGCCAATACTTTCGCGGGCGATGGGCAGAGTTGCCAGGTCAAAATCATTTGGGCAAAACTGAGCGAGTTTGGCGCACAGCAGGACGTCGAGCCCAAAATACTGATGCAACAGACCGGCCACTCATACACCTATAATTTCAGCGGCAGTGAATCTGAACTGAAAACCGTGGTTATTCCTGGGCAAATGCAAGGCTACGTGACCCAATCGCCGGCATTTGAGCGGGCTCCGGATTGGGCTACTCATGCTTTCCTGCTGGTGGATACTTCGCAAATGAAAAGCAACTTCGACTTGCGCATTACAGATGTTTATATGCGTCAGGTATAAAGAATTCGTATGCTGACAGCGGCCGCAGATTACTGCGGCTTTTTCATATTGAAGTCAAAAAAAGCCAGCACGGAGTGGCTGGCTAAAGGGTTCTTCGAGGGAATATCTTGTCAGATAACCCTACGCCTTCCTCTTTTGCCTCGCCAACTATCAGTGCGATAGCTTTCCTCTTAAAGCAAAGCGTCTGGCGGCGCATTCCTGCTTCTGGTATGGTTAACGGGCTACCTATAACCATATAAATAATAATGAATTAACAGGGGGAGTCTACTTGCAGCGACAACCGGTTTCATCTTCAAGAATTATATCAATAGGCTATGATGAAAATGCTCAGGTTCTGGAAATCCAGTTTCGTGATGCGGGGATTTATCAATATATCGGGGTTCCCAATCGAATCTACCAGGATTTTGTAGCGGTGGTTTCAAAAGGCCGATTTTATGACGGCGTCATAAAGGGCAAATATTTGTGCCGTAAAACGGGGTAACCGGCCAGGTTAACTATCAACCCGGCCTGCGCGCCGCGCCGAACGGTGTCGGAGTTAAGATTTTTTTACTTCGATGCCTGACCCGCTACAGCCGTTTGGCTCGGCGCCAGAACCAATGCCTGCATATCCGCAAACATAGCGTCCCACTCTTGCTGGCCAATATCCATCAGGCCAAAAAATCGCAGCATGAATGCCCCTTCAGTGGCCAGAAACACCAACCGTGCGCGCCTTCCCTCCTCAGTGGTCAAATCCAGACCGGCAATCCGGCTGCGGTACCATTCGCGCGTGCTATCCAGATGCTCCGGCGTTTGAATCAGCGTCGCCATCAACCCCGCAGCCTTGGCGCTGGACGCCTGATCGGAGCTTCTGGTCGCCTGCATATGCGCCCGCACGGCGGTGGTAGCCGAGGGGTTTTCCCCGGCAATCGCGTCGAACAGGGTGTCATACGCCTTGCCCCAGCGTTCAAACATTGCATCAATCAACGCATCTTTACTGCCGAAGCAGTATTGCACTCCGCCTTTGGAGATCCCCATCGCTTTTGCGACGGAATCAATGGTCAGTCCGGCGGCGCCCTGGTTGGCGACAATCTCTTCGGCCGCATCCAGAACCTTGTCACGATCGATGCTGCGTTGACGTCCCATTGATAAACCCCTCTTTTCAATACGTACGTATGGATATATATTATGACCAGTATACCACCAGTGGAGACTGGGGTTTACCTTCTGGTCGCGCATCCGCGCCGGCCGCATTTTTTGGAATAATATTATGTTCGTAAACAACCGCTGGTTGATCCTGGCCTTAATCTCCAGCGCACTATTTCTGATCGTTATCGACATGACGGTGTTATACACCGCCTTGCCACGGCTGACGCAGGCGCTGGATGCCAATGCGTCACAAAAATTATGGATCGTAAACGCTTACCCGTTGGTGGTTGCAGGTTTGCTGCCTGGCGCTGGCATGCTGAGCGACCGCGTCGGTCATAAACGCCTGTTTATGGCCGGATTGCCGGTTTTTGCCGCCGCCTCGCTTTGCGCCGCCTTTTCACCCTCCGCTGAGTGGTTGATCGCTGCGCGCGCATTCCTTGCCGTCGGTGCCGCAATGATGATGCCGGCAACCCTGTCCATCGTCCGTCATATCTTTACCGACGAGCGCGAGCGTGCGCTGGCTATTGGTATCTGGGCGGCGGTAGCCTCCAGTGCCGCCGCGCTGGGGCCCGTGGTCGGTGGGGTGTTGCTCGAATATTTCTGGTGGGGTTCGGTGTTTCTGATCAACGTGCCGGTGGTGATGTTGGTGCTGCCTCTGGCATGGCGACTGATACCGCACTGCGGCGGAGAGAATACGCGCCCTTACGACATCATCGGTTCGGTACAAATCATGATCGGCCTGGTGGGCAGCATCTATGCGCTGAAAGAATTGAGCAAAACGGCGCCTTCGTTTATTGCGTTAGCGATAGCCGCGGCGCTCGGCATTGTCTCTCTTGTCTTTTTTGTGCGCCGCCAAAGGCTGGCGCAATACCCGATGATCGACTTCACGCTGTTCCAAAACCGGCTGTTTGCCGGTGGCGTCGGCGTTGCCTTGCTCTCGATGATAGCGCTGATTGGCGTGGAACTGGTTCTGAGTCAACGCCTGCAGCTGGTTCTCGATCTGAGCCCATTGCAAGCCGCGCTCTTTATTCTGCCGATCCCGCTGGCCTCCGTGCTGGCCGGGCCGCTGACTGGCTTATTCCTGCCCCGCTACGGCGAACGTCGTATGATGTTCGGCAGTTTTATTCTGACCGGTCTCGGGATCGCCGGTCTCGCCCTGTGTTATCAAAGCAGCGTTTTATTGCAATTGGTCTGCCTGTGTCTCACGGGTTTTGGCGTCGGCGGTGCCATTACCGCCGCATCAACCGCTATCATGCTGAATGCGCCTGAAGAGAAATCCGGCATGGCGGCGTCGATTGAAGACGTTTCCTATGAGCTAGGCGGAGTTTTGGGTATCACCCTGCTCGGCGGGTTGATGACTGCCGTCTATAGTCACAGTTTGACGTTGCCGGGCAGTTTGCCGGTAAGCGACATCGCCTATGACAGCATTGATGAAGCTCTACGGCTGGCCGCCACTCTGGCCACCGATCAGGCCGAACAGCTAAAACGGTTGGCACGCATGGCTTTCGACCGGGCATTTATCGCGGTACTGATTGCTGCCGCGCTGTTAATGGTGCTGGGGGCAGGCATGGCGAAATGGACTTTAGGCAAGAAGTGATAAAGCCCTGAATCAGAGAGAGTTAATCGATGGGGACTACAAGGACGTACCCCATATTACCCCTCGGGCTTAAAGGCAACTTTTTCATCGAATTCACAGTCCCTTCCGGGACTGTTTTTCGTTTTACCACTCGTAGGCGACCACAAACAGCAATGCGCGCCGGTGCTGGTCATCCAGGCGACGTCGCACCCGGATAATGTGCCGGTTGCTGCATGACTGGCGCTCCAGCCAGCGATGCCTGCGGCGTTGACTCTGCCGCAGCATCCGCCAACGGCCCACCTCGTTTCTACTGCGTCTCATCGTTTCGTCACTCGTCCGTCAAATGCCAACGGCGGGCATTATAGCGCTTTCGCCGTGCGATCCAAGCCGTAGTTCGACCCACAACCACGTCGCCCGGATAAAAATGTTTTTTTCGTTTTCAGCAAGTGCCTTAAGACAATCATATTTATGCAACATAAGCGCCGAGAAAAGGTTCCCCCTTTACCATTCTGTGCGTACACTCATTGTTGGTGGTTTGCGAACAGGATTTTTCGCCTTTATGACAACATTTTATACCGTAATCAGTTGGCTCATGGTGTTCGGTTACTGGCTGCTTATCGCCGGGGTCACACTACGTATTTTGATGAAACGTCGCGCTGTACCTTCTGCCATGGCCTGGCTGTTGGTTATCTATATTCTGCCGTTATTCGGTATCGTGGCTTATTTATCTTTCGGCGAATTGCATTTAGGCAAACGTCGCGCCGAACGCGCCAAGGCGATGTGGCCTTCGACCGCCCGCTGGCTCAGCGAATTAAAAGAGAGCCAACGGATCTTCGCTACGGAATACAGCGAGGTTGCCAGGCCTCTGTTCCAGTTGTGCGATCGTCGCCAGGGTATTGATGGCGTTAAGGGCAATCAACTGCAATTGCTCACCACCACAGACTCGACGATGAAGGCCCTGATCCGCGATATCGAGCTGGCACGCCATAATATTGAGATGGTGTTCTATATCTGGCAACCCGGCGGGCTGGTGGATCAAGTCGCCGAATCGCTAATGGCTGCCGCGCGACGCGGCGTGCACTGCCGGGTGATGCTGGACTCTGCCGGCAGCCTGCAGTTTTTCCGCAGCCCTTATCCGGGCATGATGCGCAATGCCGGCATCGAGGTAGTAGAAGCGCTCAAGGTTAACCTGTTCCGCGTGTTCCTGCGTCGGATGGATTTACGCCAGCACCGCAAAGTCATCCTGATCGACAATTACATCGCCTATACCGGCAGTATGAATATGGTCGATCCGCGTTATTTCAAACAGGGCGCCGGCGTCGGCCAATGGATCGATCTGATGGCGCGTATGGAAGGCCCGGTCGCCAGCACCATGGGTATCGTTTATGCCTGTGACTGGGAGATTGAAACCGGCAAACGCATTCTGCCGCCGCCGCCCGATGTCAATATCATGCCGTTCGAACAGGAAAGCGGCCACACCATTCAGGTCATCGCCTCCGGCCCCGGCTTCCCGGACGAGATGATCCATCAGGCGTTGCTGACCGCCGTGTACTCTGCGCGTGAGCAATTGATCATGACAACGCCCTATTTCGTGCCGAGCGACGATCTGCTGCATGCCATTTGCACCGCCGCACTGCGTGGCGTTGAAGTCAGCATCATCGTGCCACGCGACAACGATTCAACGATGGTACGCTGGGCCAGCCGTTCCTTCTTTTCCGAATTACTCGAAGCCGGCGTGCACATCCATCAGTTTGAAGGCGGCCTGCTGCATACCAAGAGCGTACTGGTCGATGGTCAACTCAGCCTGGTAGGCACGGTGAATCTGGACATGCGCAGCCTGTGGTTGAACTTTGAAATCACCCTGGTCATCGACGATGACGGCTTCGGCAGCGATCTGGCCTGCGTGCAGGATGACTATATCGCCCGCTCGCAGTTGCTGAACGCCCAAGAGTGGCAGAAACGGCCGTTCTGGCACCGTATTGTCGAACGCCTGTTCTACTTTTTCAGCCCGCTGCTATAAAAGCCGCGTCGGGCATGGTTTAATAACGCCAAATCATTTTTGATCAGGATTTTTTTATGGATTTGAATAACCGCCTTACCGAAGACGAAACGCTGGAACAGGCTTATGACATCTTTCTGGAATTGGCCGGCGACAATCTGGATCCGGCGGATATCCTGCTGTTCAACCTGCAATTTGAGGAACGCGGCGGCGCCGAGCTGTATGATCCGGCGGAAGACTGGTCGGAACATGTGGATTTTGACCTGAACCCGGACTTTTTTGCCGAAGTGGTCATTGGCCTCGCGGACAGCGATGGCGAACCGATCAACGACGTGTTTGCCCGCGTATTGCTCTGCCGTGAGAAAGACCACAAGCTGTGCCACATTTTGTGGAAAGAATAAGCGCCCTGCTTGCATGAAAAAACCCGCCAACGTTGGCGGGTTTTTTGTTGGTGCCGCAGCGAACAACGCTGCGGCTTGAAGACGACGGGTTAATTATAAAGGATCGACTTTCAGGCACGACACCGCATGGCGGAAACTCCCCTCCAGCAGCGGTCGGGTCTTGGCGCATTCCGGCCCGGCAATCGGGCAGCGAGTGCGGAACACGCAGCCTGATGGTGGATTGATCGGCGAAGGCAATTCTCCTTCCAGCAGTTGGATCTGCTTTTCCCTCTCCTTGTCCGGATCCGGGATCGGCACCGCCGACATCAGCGCTTTGGTGTAAGGGTGTTGCGGGTTGTGGTACACCTCATCGTAGGTCCCCAGCTCCACCGCATGGCCCAGATACATCACCAGCACGCGGTCAGAGATGTGCTTGACGACCGCCAGGTCATGGGCGATGAAGATCAACGACAGCCCCATTTCACGTTGCAACTGCTGTAGCAGGTTGACCACCTGCGCCTGAATCGACACATCCAATGCGGAGACCGGCTCGTCACAGATCACCAACTTCGGTTCCAGGATCAGCGCACGCGCAATGCCGATACGCTGACACTGGCCGCCGGAGAACTCATGCGGATAGCGGTTGATCAGGTTTGGCAACAAGCCCACCTTCAGCATCATCGCTTTCACCTTGTCCTTCACTTCCTGACGCGGCATTTTCGGGTAATAGGTGCGCAACGGTTCGGCGATGATTTCGCCGATGGTCATGCGTGGGTTCAGCGAGGCCAGCGGATCCTGGAAGATCATCTGGATATCGCTGCGCGTTTTGCGCCAGTCGGTATCGCTCATGCCGAGCAGATCCTTGCCTAACCAGGCAACGCGCCCGCTGGTAGCTTTCACCAGGCCGATAATGGCGCGGGCGAAGGTCGATTTTCCGCAACCGGACTCGCCAACCACGCCCAGCGTTTCCCCTTCGAACAACCGCAGCGTCACGCCGTCGACCGCCTTCAGGGTTTTCGCCGGCTGCCAGAACCACTGTTTGTCATCATGAATGTCGAAGTGCACTTTCAAATCGGCCACTTCGAGCAGTACTTTCTTGTCGGTTACCGCTGTCATACCAACGCCTCCACCGGTTTAAAGCAGGCACGCAGGCGCCCTTCACCAAACTGCTCCAACGGCGGAGCGCTCGCGCATTGTTCCATCGCGAACTGACAACGCGGCTGGAACGGGCAGCCTTTCGGCAGGCGCAACAGGTTCGGCGGGTTGCCGGGAATGGTCATCAAGGCTTCACCTTCAGCGTCCAGACGCGGTACCGCATTCAGCAGACCTATGGAATATGGGTGGCTCGGGTGATAGAACACATCACGCGCGCTGCCATATTCCATCGTGCGCCCGGCGTACATTACCAGCACCTTATTACAGATACCGGCCACCACGCCCAAATCGTGGGTGATCATGATAATGGCCGTGTTGAACTCGCGTTTCAGTTCATTCAACAACGTCATAATCTGCGCCTGAACCGTCACATCCAGTGCGGTGGTCGGCTCATCGGCAATCAATAACTTGGGCCGACACAGCAACGCCATGGCGATCATCACGCGCTGGCGCATACCGCCGGAGAACTCATGCGGATACATGCGCATGCGCTTGCGCGCTTCCGGCATTTTTACCGCATCGAGCATACGCACCGACTCTTCGAAGGCTTCGCTTTTGCTCATTTTTTTATGCAGCATCAGCACTTCCATCAGCTGCTCGCCAACGCGCATATAAGGGTTAAGCGACGTCATCGGATCCTGGAAGATCATCGAAATCTCTTCCGCCCGCAGCTTGTTGAGCTGTTTTTCCGGCAGGTTGAGGATTTCGCGGCCGTTAAACTTGGCCGAACCGCCAATGCGGCCGTTGCTGGCCAGCAGCCCCATGAGCGCGAAAGCGGTCTGGGATTTGCCCGAACCGGACTCGCCGACGATGCCCAGCGTTTCACCGGCTCGCAGGTCGAAGTTCAGATCGTTCACTGCCGTCACGTCACCGTCCGGGGTGCCGAAGGTCACGCGCAGGTCTTTTACATCCAGCAACAGCGGCGATTTGGCGACGGCGCTGGTTTGCAACTGCGGGTTTTCAATGGTGCTCATGATGGCACTCCTTAACGATCTTTCGGGTCGAGGGCATCACGCAGACCGTCGCCGATAAAGTTGAAACAAAACAGAGTGACGACCAGGAAACCCGCCGGGAACAGCAGCAACCACGGTGAAACTTCCATCGAGTTGGCGCCATCGCTGAGCAATGCGCCCCAGCTGCTTAATGGCTCCTGCGTGCCCAGCCCCAGGAAGCTGAGAAAGGATTCGAACAGGATCATGCTCGGCACCAGCAATGAGGCGTACACCACCACCACACCAAGCACGTTAGGCACAATATGGCGCAGTACGATATTTCGGGTTGAAACCCCGCACACCAATGCCGCTTCGATAAATTCTTTACGTTTTAAGCTCAGGGTTTGCCCGCGCACAATACGTGCCATATCCAGCCACGACACCATGCCGATCGCCACAAAAATCAGCAGGATATTTTGACCGAAGAAGGTCACCAGCAGGATCACGAAGAACATGAATGGGAAGGAGTTGAGGATCTCCAGCAAGCGCATCATCACCGAGTCGGTCTTGCCGCCCAGGTAACCTGACATCGCGCCGTACAGGGTACCGACAATCACCGCCACCAGCGCCGCAGCCACGCCGACCATCAGCGAGATGCGCCCGCCAATCGCCACGCGCACCAGCAAATCGCGTCCGGAGGAGTCCGTGCCGAAGTAGTGCGCAGATTCAAGACTCGGCGCAGCCGACATCATCGCCCAGTCGGTATCGTCATAAGCGAACTGCGACAACCACGGCGCTACAATCACAAACAGGGTAATCAGCGCCAGCACAAACAGGCTGCTGACCGCCGCACGGTTATGCACAAAGCGGCGGCGAGCATCCTGCCACAGGCTGCGCCCTTCCACTTCCAGCTTTTCGCTGAAGTGTTCCAGAGCTTCGCTGTTCTTTTTCGTCAACATCATTTGCGTGCTCCAGCTTAATAACGAATTTTGGGATCGATAACGGCGTACAGCACGTCCACGATCGCGTTAAACAGAATAGTCAGGCCGCCCACCAGAATGGTCAGGCTCAATACCAAAGAATAGTCACGGTTCAGCGCACCGTTGACGAACAGCTGGCCGATACCCGGCAAACCATAAATGGTTTCAATCACCATCGAACCGGTGATGATGCCGACAAAGGCAGGCCCCATATAAGAAAGCACCGGCAATAACGCAGGTTTCAATGCATGACGCAAAATGATACGGCGCATTGGCAAGCCTTTGGCGCGGGCGGTGCGGATAAAGTTTGAGTGCAGCACTTCAATCATCGATCCGCGCGTGATACGGGCGATACTGGCAATATAGGCCAGCGACAACGCCACCATCGGCAAGATGATAAATTTCGGCGCCCCACCGTTCCACCCCCCGCCGGGCAGCCATTTCAGCGTAATGGCGAAAATCAATACCAGTAGCGGCGCCACCACGAAACTGGGGATAACCACCCCGGTCATGGCAAACCCCATTACCGTATAATCCCATTTGGTATTTTGATTCAATGCGGCAATGACACCGGCGCTAACCCCCAAAACCACCGCCAGCAAAAATGCGGCCAGGCCCAATTTGGCTGAAACCGGGAAAGAAGCGGCGACCAAATCGTTGACCGAATAATCCTTGTATTTGAATGACGGGCCAAAGTCGCCTTGCGCGAGCTGAGCCAGATAATGGCCGTACTGTTTCCAGATAGGATCATTCAAATGGTATTTGGCTTCGATATTGGCCATCACTTCCGGCGGCAATGCGCGCTCGCCGGTAAAAGGGCTGCCGGGGGCCAAACGCATCATGAAGAATGAAATGGTGATAAGGATAAATAGTGTCGGGATCGCTTCTAACAAGCGTCGAAATATAAATTTTAGCATTGCCCTAACCCTGTGCTGCAGCCTGATAACGGCTTATTATTCTCAACATGGGCCGGCGGTTCACACCGCCGGCGCTTACCGTATCAATGCTTGATGATGTACAGGTTTTTGTCGTACACGTTATCAAGCGGGTCTTGGCCGGTGTAACCGCCAACATAAGGTTTCACCAGACGGGCATTTACATAGTAATAAACCGGAACGATGGCGGAGTCTTTATCCAGCTGAACCTCGGCTTTCTGATACAGAGCGGCACGTTCTTCTTTGGTTTTCGCCGTCAGCACATTAGCCATCAGCTTATCGAACTCGGCGCTCTTGTAGTGCGGGGTGTTACTGCTGCTGTCAGACAGCATCATGTTCAGGAACGAACTAGGTTCGTTGTAGTCCGCGCACCAGCCGGCGCGAGCTACGTCATAGGTACCCTGATGACGAGTATCCAGGAAGGTTTTCCACTCCTGGTTCACCAGCTTCACATCCACACCCAGATTTTTCTTCCAGATGGAGGCGGCGGCAATCGCCAGCTTCTTGTGCAGATCCGAGGTGTTGTACAGCAGCGAGAAAGTCAGCGGTTTGCCTGGGCCATAACCCGCGTCTGCCAGCAGTTTCTTCGCCACTTCGTTGCGTTTTTCCTGCGTCCAACCGAACCATTCCGGCGGAGTCAACTTGGCGCCATCAGTATAAGGCGGAGTGAAGCTGTAGGCTGGCAGGTCGCCCTGGTTTTTCACTTTATTGGTAATGATGTCGCGGTCCAGGCCCAGTTTCAGCGCTTCACGCACGCGCTCATCGGTAAACGGCGCTTTCTGGTTGTTGATTTCGTAGTAATAGGTACACAGGTACGGATCAACATGAACTTCTTTCGGGATCTCTTTCTTCAGCTTCTGGAACAGCTCGATCGGCATGTTGTTGTAAGTCATGTCGATTTCGCCGGTACGGTAGCGGTTAACGTCGGTCACTTCCGACGCAATTGGCAGGAACGTGACTTTATTAATGATGGTTTTTGCGTTATCCCAATATTCCGGGTTACGTTCCAGTACGATGCGTTCGTTGACTACCCAGTCTTTCAGTTTATAAGCGCCGTTGCTGACGTAGTTGGCAGGCAGAGTCCACTTCTCGCCATACTTCTCTACGGCATCTTTAAACACCGGTTTCATCGCGTAGTGCGGAGTCATTTCAACCAGGTAAGGTACCGGCTCGGTCAGGGTAACCTGGAAGGTATGGTCGTCAATGGCTTTCACGCCCAAGGTTGATTTGTCTTTCTTGCCTGCGATGATGTCATCCACGTTTTCTACGTGGGCGTATTGCAGATAGCTTGCATAAGGGGATGCGGTTTTCGGATCCACCACACGTTGCCAGCTATACACGAAATCTTGCGCCGTTACCGGTTTGCCGTTCGACCATTTCGCGTCTTTACGCAGGTGGAAGGTCCAGACTTTAAAATCTTTGTTATCCCAGCTTTCCGCCACACCCGGCACAATGGACCCATCCAGGTTGTTGTTGGCTAAACCTTCCATCAGATCGCGCGTTACGTTATTTTCCGGCACGCCTTCGATTTTATGCGGATCCAGCGACTGTACTTCCGAACCGTTGTTTTTAACGATCTCTTGTTTCTCTGCCAGTTGCACACCCGCGGGCACGACGGCAGCAATTGCGCTGCCGGTTGCTGTGATGCCCAGCGCGGCAATAATGCCGGCGGCAAGGAGGGTTTTCTTCGTGATGTTGGTCATTGATATACTCCAGTTTTTTATTATCACAGACTCATCGTGGAGCCTGCGTTGCCCGTGAGCGGACCTTGTTATACCGACTGCCAATGAACGAATGCGGCAGGCGGCCTTCCCTGTATTACTCCTCGTTGTTGGCGTGGCGTAATACCCCTTTTACTGCTTGATAATGTACAGATTTTTCACATCGGTATAATCCAGCGGATCTTTACCGGTAAAGCCCCCCACCGACGGCCGGATCAGGCGCGCACTGACGCGGTAATACACCGGAACCAACGCAGAATCTTTATCCAACTGCGCTTCCGCCTGTTGGTAAATAGCGGCACGCGCAGCCTCGTCCGGTGCCTTCAGCGTACTGGCCATCAGGGCGTCGAATGCCGGGCTCTTGTAAAAGATAGTGTTCATGCTGCTATTGGAAACCACCAGATTCAGGAAGGCGCTTGGCTCGTTATAATCACCGCACCAGGTCGCACGCGCCACGTCATAATCCCCTTGATGACGGCTTTCCAACGAGGTTTTCCACTCTTGATTGCGCAATGTGACATCCGCCCCGAGATTTTTCTTCCACATCGAAGCAGCAGCGATCGCCTGCTGTTTGTTTTGATCCGAGGTATTGTACAACAGCGTGAACTTCAAGGGATTTGCCGCAGTGAAACCGGCTTGCGCCAACAGTTTCTTCGCTTCGGCATTACGCTGCTCCTGGCTCCAGCTCGCCCATTTCGGCGTGGTGAACCTGGCGCCATCGGTAAAGGTTGGGGTGAAGTTGTACGCCGGGATCTGGCCCTGGCCCATGATTTTGTTGGCGATGATGTCGCGATCGAGCGTTAGCTTCACCGCAGTGCGCACCCGTGCATCGGTAAAAGGTGCGCGCTGATTATTGATCTCGTAATAGAACGTGCACAGGAACGGGTTAACGTGCAGTTGCTCCGGGATTTCTTTTTTCATCTTCACGAACAGGTTCGGCGGGATAGCATTGTTGGTGATATCAATCTCACCGCTGCGGAAGCGGTTGACGTCGCTGACCTCTGAAGCGATCGGCAAGAACGTCGCCTGGTCGATGACCGTTTTTTTGTTGTTCCAGTAGCTTGGGCTGCGCTCAAGCACAATGCGCTCATTCACCACCCACTCTTTCAGGCGGTAAGCGCCGTTGCCGACATAGTTGGCGGGCAATGTCCATTTGTCGCCAAACTTTTCAACCACCGCCTGTTTTACCGGTTTCAGCGAGGTGTGGCTCAACATGCTGACAAAGTACGGCACCGGTTCACTCAGTTGAACCTGCAGCGTCTTGTCATCGATGGCCTTAACGCCCAGGGTTTGCGGGCTTTTCTTGCCGGTCAGGATATCGTCGACGTTTTCAATTTTGGCGTATTGCAAATAGCTGGCGTAAGGGGAAGCGATTTTGGGATCGGCCAGACGCTGCCAACTGTAGACAAAGTCCTGTGCGGTAACCGGGGAACCGTCGCTCCACACCGCATCCGGGCGCAGGTGGAAAGTCCAGGTTTTAAAATCCTGGTTTTCCCAGGTTGCCGCGGCGGCCGGCACCACATGCCCATTGGCGTCGGTGCTGACCAATCCTTCCAGCAGGTTAAGAATGATATTGCTTTCAGGTGTTCCTTCGACCTTGTGCGGATCCAATGAAGCGACTTCGCTGCCGTTGTTGATCACAATGCTTTGCTGTTGGGCCAATTGCACCCCGGCCGGAACATCGGCCGCCTGTACAGAATAAACGGCGCTGATACTCAGCATGCCGGCAATGAACATGGTCAACGGCGCGCGCTTCATTGTTTGCTGCATAGTCGAGGCTCCTTTTCACCGACAAGCATTGCTTATCGATATTTGTGAAGTATTTATAAGAATTCTAAATAACGGATACCAGCAAAAATCGTTCCCACTTTGACGACGCTCTGCAATTATTTAAGCGAATAAAGTTGCTCGGAAATTAGCAGAAGCCAAATTCCATAGCCAATAATTTTTACAAAAATGTTAAGCAATTCTCTTTTATTGCCCAGTGCGCGATTTGCCCCACCGCTAACCCGACAACCCACCACCTCGCTAACACAATGATTTTATTTAATAAAATTCACAAAATCATTGCGCAAGTTATGCGCTACAGGTCAGAGCTTACCGCAAAGAAACATTCAGTTAACAAAGAGTCCATTCAAAGAACAAACGCCTGCTTATACGCGGTTAATCACTAATAACACCTGGATGAAAGCGAGACAAGCCCTACAGAATGATGTGACTAAATTAACAGCAGATTTGACATTAGGCAGGCTATAACGGGCAGAAAAGAGGCAAGATAAGGGTTAAAAATAACGATTAGAGCTTTTATTGAGCAGCAAAGTGAGATTTATGCCACATGGTGGTGCAAGTGAAGAAAATTTATTCACATTACGCACTATATTAATGCGAGCCAATAATTAATTTTAATTTTTAAAATTAATTTGAGTCGCGAATTATCCTATTCGCGACTCACTGACCTGATTACAACAGCCCCGGGAATATGGCTTTAATACCGGTAACAATAAACTCGATACCCAATGCCATCAGCAACAACCCCATGATTCGGGTAATAACGTTGATACCGGTTTGCCCCAATAAACGCACCAGCAAAGGAGCGGCACGGAACAGCAGCCAACAGCAGAAGGCAAACAACGCAATCGCCAGGCTAAAACCCAGCAGGTTTTGCCAATTGTGATAACGGGAACTCCAGACAATAGTGGAACTGATAGCGCCCGGCCCCGCCATCAGGGGCAATGCCAGTGGCACCACGCCGATACTTTCGCGGATCGCGCTCTCTGATTTTTCCTGTTTGTTCTGTTTGTCTTCACCCAACTTGCCGCTGATCATCGACATGGCGATGCTCACCACCAGGATGCCGCCGGCAATGCGGAACGAATCAATGGAAATGCCAAACATGCGCAAAATCCCTTCCCCCAGAAACAACGAGGTCCACAGGATAATGGCGACCGACAGGTTGGCGGTCATGTTCGTTTTATTGCGCCCGGCCGCGGCCTGGTAGCTGGTCATGCTGATAAACACCGGCAGAATGCCCACCGGGTTCACCAACGCAAACAAGCCGACAAAAAATTTAATGTAGCCGGAAAAATCCAACAGAGATTGGCCCACAAATGACTCCGCTTAAATAGCTTTGAAAAGTGATACTGCCTACGCGCGCTAATGTAATTGAATTGCCACGGGTAATCCATTGGCCGAATGCAGCATTTTTATCCTTTAAGAACAAATAACCTGAAACAATTCGCTATTGTTAAGCAAATGTACGGTTTATGATTTTTTATGTTTAAAAAAAACGTCTACCACACAGTTATCAAGAACAATTCTCAACAACTTGAGCTGAATGGTGTCAGCCTGCACTTTTCATGATTTAAATCACAAAATCGCTAATCAAGAGTAGTTAAGCTCTTAGTCGTAGTCAGGGAGTAGAACAGATTAAGGAAAAAGAGGTATCTCTGTTCAACCCGCCGCTTCTCCCCAGAAGCCGTGGGAAAGCTCTTTAAGCAAATCAGCAGCATGCGTTGTACAGTATGGAAAGCCCTTGTTTTTAAGCAGCATTTTCCGCTTAGGTGTCTATACTAGTTGCTCGCACGGCTTATTTACTGAAAGAGTTTAACATTATCAGGAGAGCATTATGGCTGTAACGAATGTCGCTGAACTGAACGAGCTAGTCGCACGTGTCAAAAAAGCCCAGCGCGAATATGCCAACTTCACTCAAGAGCAAGTTGATAAAATCTTCCGCGCTGCTGCCCTCGCCGCTGCCGATGCCCGTATTCCCTTGGCCAAAATGGCCGTTGAAGAATCCGGTATGGGTATCGTTGAAGATAAAGTGATCAAAAACCACTTCGCTTCAGAGTATATCTACAACGCGTATAAAGATGAAAAAACCTGCGGTATCCTGTCTGAAGACGATACCTTTGGTACGATCACCATCGCCGAGCCTATTGGCTTGATTTGCGGTATCGTACCGACCACCAACCCAACCTCTACGGCTATTTTTAAAGCGCTGATCAGCCTGAAAACCCGTAACGGCATTATCTTCTCACCACATCCGCGTGCGAAAAATGCCACCAACAAAGCGGCGGATATCGTGTTGCAGGCGGCAATCGCTGCCGGGGCACCAAAAGACATCGTCGGCTGGATTGACCAGCCTACCGTTGAGCTGTCCAACCAGTTAATGCACCACCCGGACATCAACCTGATCCTCGCTACCGGCGGTCCAGGTATGGTGAAAGCCGCCTACAGCTCCGGCAAGCCTGCAATCGGTGTTGGCGCCGGTAACACCCCAGTGGTGGTTGACGAGACAGCGGACATCAAACGCGTTGTGGCCTCTATTTTGATGTCTAAAACCTTCGACAGCGGTGTGATTTGCGCCTCCGAGCAGTCTGTCATCGTCGTTGACTCCATCTATGATGCAGTTCGTGAGCGTTTCTCTTCCCACGGCGGCTACCTGCTGCAGGGCAAAGAGCTGAAAGCGGTCCAGGACATCATTCTGAAAAACGGCGGCCTGAATGCGGCCATCGTCGGCCAATCTGCGCCTAAAATCGCTGAAATGGCCGGCATCAAAGTGCCTTCCAGCACCAAGGTGCTGATCGGTGAAGTGAAATTGGTTGATGAATCCGAACCTTTCGCTCACGAAAAGCTGTCTCCGACGCTGGCAATGTATCGCGCCAAAGATTTTGAAGACGCCGTCAGCAAAGCTGAAAAACTGGTCGCCATGGGCGGCATCGGCCATACGTCCTGCCTGTACACCGACCAGGATAACCAGCCGGAACGCGTTGCCTTCTTCGGCGACAAGATGAAAACCGCACGTATCCTGATCAACACCCCGGCGTCTCAGGGTGGTATCGGTGACCTGTACAACTTTAAACTCGCTCCGTCACTGACGCTGGGCTGCGGTTCCTGGGGTGGTAACTCCATCTCTGAAAACGTCGGTCCAAAACACTTGATCAACAAGAAAACTGTAGCGAAGCGAGCAGAAAACATGTTGTGGCATAAACTTCCGAAATCAATCTACTTCCGCCGTGGCTCATTGCCTATCGCGCTGGAAGAAGTAGCGACCGACGGGGCAAAACGCGCCTTCATTGTGACCGACCGCTACCTGTTCAACAACGGCTATGCAGACCAGATCACCACGGTTCTGAAATCGCACGGCATTGAAACAGAAGTGTTCTTCGAAGTAGAAGCTGACCCAACGCTGTCCATCGTGCGTAAAGGCGCCGAGCAGATGAACTCCTTCAAACCAGACGTGATCATCGCGCTGGGCGGCGGTTCACCGATGGATGCTGCGAAGATCATGTGGGTGTTGTACGAACATCCGGAAACCCATTTCGAAGACCTGGCGCTGCGCTTTATGGATATCCGTAAACGTATCTACAAGTTCCCGAAAATGGGCGTCAAAGCAAAAATGATCGCCGTCACCACCACCTCAGGTACCGGTTCTGAAGTCACGCCGTTTGCGGTAGTGACCGACGATGCGACCGGCCAGAAATACCCGCTGGCTGACTACGCATTGACGCCGGATATGGCGATCGTTGACGCCAATCTGGTGATGAACATGCCAAAATCACTCTGTGCCTTCGGCGGCCTGGATGCGGTTACCCACGCGCTGGAAGCTTATGTTTCGGTACTGGCGAACGAATACTCTGACGGCCAGGCGCTGCAAGCGCTGAAATTGCTGAAAGAGTATCTGCCCGCCAGCTACAAGGAAGGCGCCAAGAACCCGGTGGCCCGTGAGCGCGTGCACAACGCCGCGACCATTGCCGGTATCGCGTTTGCCAACGCCTTCCTGGGGGTTTGCCACTCCATGGCCCACAAACTGGGCTCTGAGTTCCATATCCCGCACGGCCTGGCCAACGCCATGTTGATCTCCAACGTCATTCGCTATAACGCGAACGACAATCCGACCAAGCAGACGGCCTTCAGCCAGTACGACCGCCCACAGGCACGTCGTCGCTACGCTGAGATCGCCGACCACCTCGGTCTGAGCGCACCGGGCGACCGTACCGCGCAAAAAATCGAGAAACTGCTGGTGTGGCTGGATGAGATCAAAACCGAGCTGGGCATCCCTGCTTCCATCCGTGAAGCCGGTGTGCAGGAAGCCGACTTCCTGGCGAAGGTCGACAAACTGTCTGAAGATGCTTTTGACGACCAGTGTACCGGCGCCAACCCGCGTTATCCGCTGATTGCCGAACTGAAGCAAATCATGCTGGATACCTTCTACGGACGTAAGTTCAGCGAAGCGGATGATGAAGAAGTTTTGGCTGCACCGATTGCGGCCAAAGCGGAAAAAAAGTCCAAAAAATAACGGTTCATTGAGCCGACAAAAAAACCGCCGAAAGGCGGTTTTTTTATGCTGCGGAATAATTCACTCGGCCTCACGGCACAGTAGCGCTAAAACGCCCCACAATACGCGTTACGCCGCCCAGAGACTCACTCCAGTGCGTGTATGGCTTCCTTGTAATGTTTGCGGCAAACAGACACATAGCTCTCGTTGCCGCCTATCACGACCTGTTCACCTGCATGCATTGCCTGGCCGCTTTCATCCAACCTCAGCACCATATTCGCCTTGCGGCCGCAGTGGCAGATGGTTTTCAACTCCACCAGTTTATCCGCCCAAGCCAGCAAATATTGGCTGCCGATAAACAGCTCACCCAGAAAGTCGGTACGCAACCCATAGCACAATACCGGAATATCCAGTTGGTCGACTACGTCGCACAATTGCTCAACCTGTGTTTTCGTCAAAAATTGGCTTTCATCCAATAACACGCAGTGTACCGGCTGCTGCTGATGTTCCTGAGCAATCATGGCGTAGAGCATGGAGTCATTATTATAGAGCTGCGCCTGGGACGACAAGCCGATGCGCGAACTCACCTTCCCTACGCCAAAACGATGATCGATTTCGGCAGTAAACACCAACGTGCGCATACCACGTTCTTGATAATTATATGAAGATTGTAACAGTGCGGTGGATTTTCCTGCATTCATAGCAGAATAATAAAAATAAAGTTGAGCCATGGGCCGGCAACTCCAATGGTATAAGAAATATTCAGACGTTGATTCAAGCGCTAAGTGTACCATAACCCGCCGGCCTGCCCATGCTCTGGGTTCTCAATATCCTGGCAAAGGTAATAGCAGGCTTTCAAATGAAACATTTCGTTCTGCTCCTGCCCCTCTTTTACATCTATTTACAGGATAATCTTTGCCTGCCATCACTATTAATTACTGCTAATGATTTGCCCTCAGCATTAATGGTTAAGCTAGTGGAGAGACGCCGTTGCACGACCGCCACCCGGTGACAGACTCAAATCTATTAGCCCCTAAGGAGAGTGCCGAGAAATTTAATGACATAAAACAGACAAAGGCACAGTTCTTGACGTTATCTTTACCCGCATACCCCCATTGTTTACAATGTCTGCATACTAAAACGAGTGATTAAGCCCACAGAATTCGTCGTAATATCGATATAAAACACAATTATAACTTAGCCATAAATGCCTTACAGCCCCATCAAACATAGTGTGGCTGTTGAAAATTTGACTTAAAAATGGAGGTTGTAATACTTAACATCCCTACCTATATTAGCCGAACGGATCTGATTAACCGTTTTTTTAAAGATAAATTTGAGTACTCCTTTCAATTTGGCTATTGCAGAAAAGAAAAGAGCACTCTATTATTATCCAGACGCCCCCCACCAATATAATTTGAGACTAGGATAATGAGCGAAGCATTAAAGATTTTGAACAACATCCGTACTCTACGCGCACAGGCAAGAGAATGCAGCCTGGAAACGCTGGAAGAGATGCTTGAAAAACTGGAAGTTGTTGTGAACGAACGTCGCGAAGAAGACAGCCAGGCTCAAGCAGAAGTGGAAGAACGCACCCGTAAACTGCAGCAATATCGTGAAATGTTGATTGCTGACGGTATTGACCCAAATGAACTGCTGCAAACTATGGCTGCAACTAAAGCCGCTGGTAAAGCTAAACGTCCAGTACGTCCAGCTAAATATCAATATAAAGACGAAAACGGCGAACTGAAAACCTGGACCGGCCAGGGCCGTACCCCGGCAGTGATTAAGAAAGCTATCGAAGAGCAAGGTAAATCTCTGGACGATTTCCTGCTGTAATAGCATTTCGCTGCATGTTAAAAAGGCTCCCTTTGGGAGCCTTTTTGTTATGCGTATTTTCTGCGTTCTGGGCCCACAGCTTAGCCTGGACGCAAATATCCACCTACGCCAAGCGCCCCCATTCTTCTTATCGCCAGAGCTATCCCTGGCGTTTTTCAAGACATAAAAAAGGGGCCGCAGCCCCTTTATAACATTGTTCAGTTGTTCAATTACTGAACTTTATAAAATGATTTATACCACTCGACAAAGCGTTTCACGCCTTCTTCAACACCGGTTTCCGGTTTGAAGCCGATAACGCGATAAAGCTCGGCGGTATCCGCGCTGGTATCTAAAACGTCGCCAGGTTGCATCGGCAGCATATTCTTGCGCGCCTCAATCCCTAGCGCCTGCTCCAGTGCGCGAATATATTCCATCAACTTCACCGGGCTACTGTTGCCGATATTATAGACACGGTAAGGCGCAGAACTGGTTGCAGGTGAACCCTGCTCGACCGTCCATGACGCATCAGCCTGAGGAATAACCGCCTGTAACCGCACAATAGCCTCAGCGATATCGTCAATGTAAGTAAAGTCACGGTGCATCTCACCGTGGTTATATACGTCGATGCTTTCGCCTGCCAATATGGCTTTGGTAAATTTAAACAACGCCATATCCGGGCGGCCCCACGGGCCATATACGGTAAAGAACCGCAGACCAGTGGTCGGAATACCATATAAGTGGGAATAGCTGTGCGACATCAGCTCATTGGCTTTTTTGGTTGCCGCATACAATGACACCGGATGATCAACAGAGTCTTCCGTCGCAAAGGGCAGTTTACGGTTCAGACCGTATACCGAACTGGAGGAGGCATATAACAGATGCTCAACTTTATTGTGGCGACACCCTTCCAGCACGTTTAAATGCCCAATGAGATTGGCATCCGCATAGGCCAGAGGATTTTCCAACGAATAACGTACGCCCGCCTGCGCACCCAGATGAATCACCCGTTGAAACTTTTGCTCTGCAAACAGCCCCGCCATACCCTCGCGATCGGCCAGATCCAGCTTAATAAACTGAAATTCAGATTTATCCGAAAGCAACTCAAGGCGTGCCATTTTCAGGGTCACATCGTAATAATCATTCAGGTTGTCGATACCGACAACCTGATGCCCGGCAGCCAACAGACGCTCAGCAACGTGATAACCAATAAATCCTGCAGCGCCTGTAACCAGGAATTTCATGCTCACCCCTTAGATAACCGGCTGAATGGACGCGCCACGGCCGATTGCATAATACGTGAAACCGCGGCTTTCCAGACGTTCTGGATCAAACAGGTTGCGGCCATCAAAAATGACAGGCTGTTTAAGAGCACCTTTAACTACATCGAAATCTGGCGCACGGAAATTCTGCCATTCGGTACAGATAACCAGTGCGTCAGCCCCCTGCAGCGCTGCTTCTTTGGTGCCCACCAACTTCAGATCGTCACGCTGACCATAGATACGCTGTACTTCGTTCATGGCTTCTGGATCGAAGGCCTGAACGATAGCACCCGCTTCCCACAGTTGCTCCATCAGCACACGGCTGGAGGCCTCGCGCATGTCGTCGGTATTGGGTTTGAATGCCAGCCCCCACAACGCGAAGGTTTTACCTTTCAGATCTTCACCGAAGTGGTGTTTGATAAATTTAGTCAGCTTATATTTTTGCTGATAGTTAACCTGCTCTACCGCCTGCAACAGCTTGGGTTGGTAACCAATATGCTCCGCAGTGCGGATCAGCGCTTGAACGTCTTTCGGGAAGCATGAGCCGCCGTAGCCGCAGCCCGGATAGATGAAGTGGTAACCGATACGCGAGTCAGAACCGATCCCCTGACGCACTTTCTCAATATCCGCACCCAGCATTTCGGCCAGATTGGACATTTCGTTCATAAAGCTGATCTTGGTCGCCAGCATACAGTTGGCGGCATATTTGGTCAGCTCGGCGCTGCGGATATCCATCATGATCATGCGATCGTGATTGCGGTTGAACGGCTCGTAAAGCTCACGGATAGGTTCGATAACCTCTTTGTTATCGGTACCGATAACAATACGCTCCGGACGCATGCAGTCCGCTACCGCCGCGCCTTCTTTCAGGAACTCCGGATTGGAAACCACGTCGAAAGGCACTGTACTGCCGCGTTTTTTCAGAGTTTCTTCCATCACCTGGCGTACTTTATCCGCAGTACCTACCGGCACTGTGGATTTGTCGATCACCACCTTGCGATCGGTCATATGTTCCGCGATAGTGCGTGCTACGGCAGTCACGTATTTCAGATCGGCAGAGCCGTCTTCATCCGGTGGCGTCCCCACGGCGATGAACTGAATGGTACCGTGTGCAACACCGGCTTTAGCGTCGGTGGTGAAGTGCAGACGACCCGCTTCATAGTTCTGTTGCACCAGCGGCGTCAGACCGGGTTCAAAAATGGGGATATTCCCGTTCTTCAGGTTTTCGACTTTACGCTCGTCTACATCAATACACATAACGTCATGGCCGACTTCAGCCAATACCGCAGCCTGTACCAGGCCAACATAGCCAATACCAAAAACTGTTACTTTCATGGGAAAATCCTAGTTTTTCAAATTAAGACGAAAGATAAATAAATTATTTCTTATCAGCGGCCAACAGTTGTTGCAACCACTGAGAAAATTCTTTGCCAAGACTGGCATGGCGCAGGCCATACTCGACGAAAGCCTGCATGTAACCCAGCTTGTTGCCGCAGTCATGGCTCACCCCTTTGAGGTGATAGGCTTCAACGGTTTCCTGCTGCATCAGCATTTCAATACTGTCGGTAAGTTGGATCTCACCGCCGGCGCCTGGAGGCGTTTTCGCCAGCAGCGGCCAGATATCGGCAGAAAGCACATAACGGCCAACAATAGCCAGGTTTGACGGCGCTTCGTCCGGCGAAGGTTTTTCGACCACACTGACCATCGGAGCGCTTTCACCCGCCTGCAGTTCATAACCTTTGCAATCAGCCACGCCATAATTGCCGACATCTTTCTGCGGCACAGGTTCGACCATAATCTGGCTGATGCCGGTTTGTTCGAACCGCTGCAGCATTTCGTGCAAATTGTCTTTTTTCAGATCGGCGCTGTACTCATCGAGGATCACGTCCGGCAAAATTACGGCAACCGGCTCATCGCCCACCAATGGATAGGCGCACATAATGGCATGCCCAAGGCCTTTCGCCACCCCTTGACGCACTTGCATCACGGTGACGCCTTTCGGGCAAATAGACTGAACTTCATCCAGTAATTGGCGCTTAACGCGTTTTTCCAGCATCGCTTCCAGCTCAAAACTGGTATCGAAATGGTTTTCAATCGAATTCTTGGAGGAATGGGTGACCAGCACAATCTCGTTAATCCCTGCCGCAATGCATTCATTGACCACGTACTGGATCAATGGCTTGTCAACCAGCGGCAACATTTCTTTTGGGATGGCTTTTGTCGCCGGCAACATTCGTGTTCCCAAGCCTGCAACCGGGATCACTGCCTTTCTGATTTTACGATTTACAGCAGGCATTATTTCCTCTCTCTAATAGAATTGGCGCTCATTTTGTGAGCTTCATCTGCCATACAAAAAACCTTCGGAGTATACCAGTTTATGACTGTCTGGCATTAGTCTGAGCACAAATAGAAAAAATTTAGGACAATTACCTAAACAGATTTTCTGAGATAAAAATAAGTATGTTGAATATCTTAATTTCAAATAATATTTTTACAACTGCTTGCTATTCGGCGCTAAGCATCAGTCGCAGCCTGCCCCCAGCCCCCCAAACCTGACACTGCCAGGCGGAACAGTGCTGGCTGATTTGGTTCATGTAAGTTGCGCCCAGCATACCCAGAGGCACACCGTTGCTCAGTTGGATTTGATTGTCACCGGTATTCACATTGGCATGCAGGCCCGCAGAAACCAGAATCAGGTTTTTATATTCGGCGTGATAATAACCAACTAACAGCGGGAATTGGCCTTCCAGCTTACCTTGGCGCAATAATTGATTAACTTGCTTTAACAGTGTCGTCATTTGCGGCAACCGATGACGCTGATTAACTAAATGATCCTGCAATAATCCGTTAAATAAAGCACGCAGCAACAGCGCTGCCAATACGCCATTATCACCGGCGCGGGTAACATCCAGGCAATAGAAAGCCAGATCCTTATCCGACAGTGCGGCTATATCTAGCACCAACCCCGGATTCTCACTGGTGGTTAATTGCCGGTAATTAATCCGACAATGGGCTATGGTCTGTTGCACCGGCGGCTGAAGCTGTTTGAGCAATTTTACCGCTTCAGAAGGATTTTTACTCAGCGCATTCCAATCCTTGAACAGCTCAGCTTCTTCCAGGGCCGGGGAGGTAAACATATTGGGATACAAACACCCCAATACCGCTTCACGCAGTCGGTTGAGATCGGCCACCGGTTTCAGCAAGACATCCTGCACGCCCAAACGCAGCACCTTGGCGATATCCGCCATTTTATCCGTGGCCGAAATCACCAGTACCGGGATTTGCAGGCCTTGCAGCCGCAGATGTTCGACAAACTCGATCCCGCCCATTTCCGGCATGGCGAGATCGCACAAGATTAAATCGGGATGGACATCGTCTACGGCACTCAGTGCCTGCAAACCATTGGTCGCCTCACTGGTCTCCGCTCCCAGCGATTTCAAATAGCCAACAAGCACGGAACGAAACACCAGTTCGTCCTCAACGATCAAAATCCGCTTGTTAGTGAGTGGTAATGCCATCAGCCGAGCCTCTTCCCTTTTCATAGTGTAATAGTGGCTCAAAAAGGGTATTTACGCTTGCCGGAAAATGTCCCAACCGCACGTTGCCCCCCCTGAAACCGGCAGCTATTTATTTTTTATCAACGGCAACAGCATATCGAGCTGTTTTTGCACCGCCAGCTCGCCGGCTTCAATCGCCTCATTGGCGCGGTGAAAGTCCAGCGTTGAAATTTGCGGGCAGTAGGGTTGAATCAGCACATCAGGCGGATCGCCGGCCATGCGGTTGCGTTTCAAGCGATTCTCCAACACCTGTATCGACGTCCCCATGATTTCCATCGCCGTTGGCGTGAAGTTAGGCTTTCTCAACGTCATCTTGCTAATTCGTTCGCGCAAGCGCCCCCGCCAGTTGCGGGCAGGGAGATCGTTCGGCTCTTCCGCATCATTGCGGACCGAGAACAAATCCTGATGCATCAGATGCGCATCATGTTGCAGGTCAACGGCGATGACGATATCGGCGCCCATCGCGCGGGTTAATGAGATAGGAACCGGGTTAACCACCGCGCCATCTACCAGCCAATAACCGTCGAACCACACCGGCGCCAACAAACCGGGCATGCTGCATGAAGCTCGTACCGCCTGATGAATATCCCCTTTCGTCAACCACAACTCCCGCCCGGTACTCAGATTAGTCGCCACGGCACCGAATTTCAGAGAACACTCGGCAATATCATCGATCTTCAACAACTGCCCCACCGCATTGAACACCCGCTCGCCCCGCAACAGACCGCCCCGCTGCCAGGACAAATCCATCAGCCGAATCACATCCCAATAGCTGAACGAACGCACCCACGTCTCCATGGCCGGCAGACGATGGCTGGCAAATGCGGCACCCACCAGCGCACCAACCGAGCAACCGGCTACTATATCGACCTCAACGCCCAACTTCTTTAGCGCGTTGATGACACCAATATGCGCCCAGCCTTTGGCCGCCCCCGCCCCCAATGCCAGTCCCACTTTAATCTGTCGCATAACGCCTGCCCTTTACCCGGTGAATTGTATCAAACCTGCTGTCAGCGTAGATTGTCACGACCGAATAATGTTAGGTAACATATGCGCTAAATTCATTTCATCATCATTGGCCGTTCTTTTTCGTGCCGGCCATTTTAGGAGTTACCTTGCCTGAATTATGCCCCTGTGGCGGCGGTCTGGAGTATAGCGCATGCTGCGAACCCTACATTAACGGGGTCAGATTCGCACCCACTCCAGGCACGTTAATGCGCTCGCGCTTTACCGCCTACGTGAAACACAATGTTGATTATCTGATCGCCACCTGGCATCCCGATTGCCATGCCGATGAATGGCGCAAGTCCATCGTCGACAGCTTCAAAAGCACCGAGTGGCTTGGTCTGACGGTGGTAGAAGAAAAAGAAGGTCATGATACCGGCGAAGGTTTTGTCGAATTCGTTGCGCGCTTCGTTGACGCCGGCAGCGACGAACACAAGGCGATGCATGAGCGTTCGCGCTTCCTTCAGCTTGACCAACGCTGGTACTATATTGACGGAACCAAACCCCAGCCTGGCAGAAACGCAATTTGCCCCTGTGGTTCAGGTAAAAAATATAAAAAATGCTGCGGGCGTTAGCCGGCTGTCATTGTGTCCCATAGCGTTCATGCCGCAGCCGACCAGGCTGCCGCTTGAAGATGAAGACTATAAAAACTCTCGCCTGCACAGACAGGACGTTCAGTATCAGACAGGATCCTCATTCCCATGCCACACCAAAATGTACAAAGAAAAGTTTTGCGCACCATTTGTCCGGATGCCAAAGGCCTGATCGCCAAGATCACCAACATTTGCTACAAACATGAACTCAACATTGTTCAAAACAATGAGTTTGTTGATCACCGCACCGGGCGTTTCTTTATGCGTACCGAGCTGGAAGGTATCTTCAACGACACCACGCTGCTGGCAGATCTCGACAGCGCGCTGCCGACAGGCTCTGTTCGCGAGCTGCACAACTCCGGCCGTCGCCGCATTGTGGTACTGGTGACCAAAGAAGCGCATTGTCTGGGCGACTTGCTGATGAAAAGCGCCTACGGCGGTCTGGATGTAGAGATCGCCGCGGTTATCGGCAACCACGATACGCTGCAAACGCTGGTCGAACGCTTCGATATTCCGTTCCATCTGGTCAGCCATGAAGGGTTGACGCGCGACCAGCACGATCAAAAAATGGTGGCTCAGATCGATCAATATCAGCCGGATTACGTGGTACTGGCCAAATATATGCGCGTACTGACCCCGGCATTTGTTCAGCACTACCCGAACCAGGTGATCAATATCCACCATTCGTTCCTGCCGGCCTTTATTGGCGCGCGGCCTTACCATCAGGCTTACGAACGCGGGGTAAAAATCATCGGCGCTACCGCACACTACGTTAACGATAATCTGGACGAAGGCCCAATCATCATGCAGGAGGTGATTCATGTTGATCACACCTATTCTGCTGAAGATATGATGCGTGCCGGGCGTGACGTAGAGAAAAACGCGCTCAGCCGCGCGCTGTATCATGTGTTGGCGCAGCGGGTATTTGTTTACGGTAACCGCACGGTTATTCTGTAACGGCTCAATATATCCGATAAATTTCAAGTTGCCGCCAGGTGCCAACTCGCTCACCCCAGAGGGGCGAATATTTCCCCCTGGGGTGAGCAAGCTCCGCCAAAAACGCGACTGCTTGAAAGGTTAGGGGTATAAAACGGGACCTTTCGTTCAGGAATGCACCGTCACGGGCAAAAAATCGGCAAACGATTCATTTTCTGCATTTCAATACTTTACACACGCGCTTCATTTGATATGATGCGCCCCGCTTACCGAGACAGACGTTTCGCAAGCTAGGCCAGTGGTGGGGTTCCCGAGCGGCCAAAGGGAGCAGACTGTAAATCTGCCGTCACAGACTTCGAAGGTTCGAATCCTTCCCCCACCACCATCTTCTCTCTGCAAAGAGTGAAGTTGCAGTAAAGAAACCGGCCAGGTTTCTTCCGGGCAAAACCGGAACGACAATTTGTAAATCCATGAATATCATGGTGGGGTTCCCGAGCGGCCAAAGGGAGCAGACTGTAAATCTGCCGTCACAGACTTCGAAGGTTCGAATCCTTCCCCCACCACCATCCTTGTAAACATCCCCCTTAATGTAAATCAAACTCAGCCGTAGCCTGTCATATCACTAATCAAAATAGTTGCACGTCACATTTATCAGTTACCTTAACCATTCACCTCACGCTCAGCTTGAACTCCAGTCAACAATTCGCTATACCACTGACTTCTTTAATGCAGTAAGGAAAAAGTGCATGCGTAACAATATCTGCGTTTTTTGTGGTGCCAGCGAAGGCGCTAACCCTGCTTATGCCGATAATGCCCGGCAATTGGGCCGGACGCTTGCCACCCAGGGCAGACGCCTGATCTATGGTGGCGGTAAAAAAGGGTTAATGGGCATTGTGGCGGACGCAGTGCTTGAGGCCGGTGGTGAAGCCGTGGGCATCATTCCTGAACGGCTGGTAGCAGCAGAAACCGCACATCGTGGCCTGACCGAATTGGAAGTCGTGCCTGACATGCACACCCGCAAAGCGCGGATGGCGGCACTGGCGGACGGTTTTATCGCCCTGCCTGGCGGTATCGGTACTTTGGAAGAGCTGTTCGAGATCTGGACTTGGGGCCAGATCGGTTATCACAGTAAGCCGGTTGGCCTGCTGGATGTGAACGGGTTCTATCGTCCGTTAAACAATTTCCTGCAGCATGTAGCCGATCAGGGTTTTATGCGCCATGACTACCTCGGCACTCTGCACCTCAGCGAATCACCGCATACCCTGCTGCAACAATTCGACGATTACCAACCGAAGAATTACGATCGCTGGGCAAAATAATCCCACTCCGCTGGCGGCAAGTGCCGCCGGCCTGCGTTACATTTCCGGCCAAACTCTGCTACTATCTCAACACATTTTTCTCGCGAAAACGGCACCGCTCATGAAGTTTGTCTCTTTCAATATCAATGGACTGCGCGCGCGTCCGCATCAACTGTCCGCAATTATCGAACAGCACCAACCCGACGTGATTGGCCTGCAGGAAACCAAAGTTCACGATGACATGTTCCCACTGGAAGAAGTCAACCAGCATGGTTATCACGTGTTCTATCACGGCCAAAAAGGCCACTACGGCGTCGCATTGCTGACTAAAGATAAGCCGATTGCCGTACGCCGCGGATTCCCTACCGACGATGGCGACGCACAGCGCCGCATCATCATGGCCGATCTGGCCACACCTCAAGGCACATTGACCGTAATTAATGGCTATTTCCCGCAGGGAGAAAGCCGTGACCATCCGACCAAGTTCCCGGCCAAATCACGCTTCTATCAGGATCTGCAGAACTACCTGGAGCAGCAACTGTCCGTGGAATCGCCGGTGCTGGTGATGGGCGACGTAAATATCAGCCCAAGTGATTACGATATCGGGATCGGTGAAGAAAGCCGTAAACGCTGGTTGCGCACCGGCAAGTGTTCCTTCTTGCCGGAAGAGCGTGAATGGATGGACCGCTTGCTGAGCTGGGGCCTGGTAGATACCTACCGCCATGCCAACCCCGAGCGCAACGATGAATTCTCGTGGTTTGACTACCGCTCACGAGGGTTCGATGAAAACCGGGGTCTGCGTATCGATCTGCTGCTGGCCAGCACGTCGCTGGCGGCGCGTTGCACCGCAACCGGCATCGATTACCAGATCCGCGGGATGGAAAAACCGTCGGATCACGCCCCGGTCTGGGCAGAATTCTCGCTGTAATTCCTCCAACCCCGGCAATTGCCGGGGTTTCACTCTGTGGTACGCATGAAAATTATCGACGTCGTCGCCGCCATCATTGAAAAGAATGGCAAAATTTTACTGGCTCAACGCGATGCAAACAGCGATCAGGCCGGATTGTGGGAGTTTCCCGGCGGTAAGGTCGAGGAAGGCGAAAGCCAGCCGCAGGCGCTGGCACGTGAACTGGATGAAGAGTTGGGGATTATGGCGAGCGTAGGGAATTACGTCGCCAGCAACCAGTGGCAACACAACGAACGCATTATCCGGCTGCATGCCTGGCGTATTGAAGCATTCAGCGGCGAATTACAGAATCGCTGCCATTCCGATTTTGTCTGGCTAGAACCGGATCGGGCGTTCGACTATGCCCTGGCCCCGGCGGATGTGCCGCTGTTAGCGGCCTATATGGCTTCTTTGCCGCCCACGAGCTAAACGGTAACGTTACCTTGTCACTTTTTCAAGCGGATCCAGACCAACGGATTAGTGCCAACCACGTTGGGATCACGAGTACATTGCAGCACTTCCCCTTCGACCTTGAGCACTGCCCCTTCAGAATAGTGTTGATCCTGATAAATGCAGCACCGGCTGCAAGGCTGTGCTGCCGGCTGGGCGGCGGCGTCTTTCGCCGTGCCCCAGATTTCCGGCGCCACCGGCAACACCACATCCACATCACCACGATTGGCCGCCGCCGCAGTGGAAAACAACAGCCCACCTGCGGCCAGCATCAGTAACCCATGATTCACTCGCTTTTCTCCCGCGCCTTGCCGGCGCTTTTCTTGCGTTTTTTTGCCCCGGCGGAAGGCGACGGCGGCAACCCGCGAAACGCCATACTCGCCCGGCTTTGCTTGGCCTGATAAATCAGCTCCTGCAAAGTGCCTACCAAGGGTTGCATAAAGTCCTGATAGCGGCAGGATTTTTCACTGATTTGCGTCAGTGTAGCCTCCCAGTTGGCCGTCATATCAGGGCGAGCGGCAATATCCGGCAGCGAATGGATCAACGCCCGGCCGGTTTCGCTGGAATGAATATAGCGTCCTTTCTTGTACAAAAACGCCCGCTTGAACAGCAACTCAATGATGCCCGCACGCGTCGCCTCGGTACCTAAACCATCGGTCGCTCGCAGGATTTTCTTTAGCGCTTTATCTTGTACGAAACGCGCTATGCCGGTCATAGCAGAAAGCAGACTGGCATCGGTGAAAGGCCGCGGAGGCTGAGTCTGGCGTTCCACCACCTCACCACGTTCGCACAATAGCTCATCATCTTTCGCCACCACCGGCAGCGGAGAACCTTCATTTTCTTCATCGCGCTCTTTGCTGCCCAGCAGCGTCCGCCAGCCCGCTTCGGCCAGGAAACGCGCTTTGGCAACGAATTTTCCCCCGGCAATATCCAGTTCAATCACGCATTTGCGGAACATGGCATCCGGGCAAAACTGCATCAGGTACTGGCGCGCCACCAACCCGTAGACGTTCAGCTCGTCCTGGCTGAGGCTCACTTTGCTGGCGCGGGCAGTGGGAATAATGGCATGGTGGGCATCAACTTTTTTATCGTCCCAACAACGGTTGCGACGATCGCTGTCGATCACCGGCTGCGGGTAAAGATCCGGCTGATGTGCGCTGATCGCGTTAAGCACCGCGTGACGCCCGGCGAAATGTTCTTCCGGCAGGTAGCGGCAGTCGGAACGCGGATAGGTGATCAATTTATGCGTTTCATACAACCGCTGGCAGATATCCAGCACCTGCTGCGCACTCAGGTTGAAACGTTTGGAAGCCTCAATTTGCAGCGTCGAGAGCGAAAACGGCAGCGGCGCGGTATCTGATTCCCGTTTATCATTATAAGACGTGACCAGCGCCGGCTGGCCCTCGATGCGTTTAAGCACGTGCTCCGCCAGCGGCCGGTGCAGCAAACGCCCTTCTTCATCCTGATAAGGTTCACAAGAGTCACTCGGCTGCCAAAGCGCGACAAAGCGCTCTTCCTTTGGCGTCACGATGTGCGCTTTAACTTCAAAGAAGTCTTTTGGCACAAAGTTTTCAATTTCTTCATCACGCCGCACGACTAACCCCAACACCGGCGTTTGCACCCGCCCAACGGACAACACGCCGTCGTAGCCGGCATTTCGCCCTAAAATGGTATAGGCGCGGGTCATGTTGATGCCATACAGCCAGTCAGCGCGGGAACGCGCCAGCGCAGAGACGCACAGCGGGATAAAGTCGCGGTTGTCACGCAGCCGATCGATAGCGCGCTCCACCGCCTGCGGGTTGAGATCGTTAATCAAGCAACGGCGTACGCTGTGACGTTTTTCCGGTGTCAGCGCCAGATAGTCCAGCACTTCGTCCACAAGCAATTGTCCTTCGCGATCCGGGTCACCCGCATGCACTACCTCGTCAGCGTCATGTAATAGCTTTTTAATCGCATTAAGCTGTTTACTGACCGAGGGACGCGGCTGCAGTTGCCACTTTTCGGGGATAATGGGCAGATCCGCCAGCGACCAGCGCGCATAGCGGCTATCGTAGGCATCCGGCTGCGCCTGCTCTAGTAAATGGCCCACACACCAGGTGACCACATCATTGTTGCCACAGGCAATAAACCCGTCACCGCGGCGATGCGGTTTGGGAAGAACGTCGGCAATGGCGCGCGCCAAACTCGGTTTCTCGGCAATAAACAGTCGCATTATTCACCGTTATTCTGGCTGTACGTCATCAGGAATTCTCTTACTTCAGCATAATTCCCGCGGAAGACAATCCGCCGGGATTTCTTTTCCAATTGATAGTGATACATCGGATCATAGTAGTACTGCAACAACGGCACCAGCCACTCCTGATGCGCGTCACTATTACCGCTGACATGCTGGAATTGTAACGCCCATTCCAGCCGCTGCGTCAGCAGTTGGAATCGTTCCATTCCCAGGCGACGACGAATGGCGAACAGGCCGTGATGCAGATACTCAGCGTATTTCTGCCAGCCCAGCTCCGCGCCGTAGGTCTGTTCAAACCCCATGCGCATGCGAACGATATATTCATCCTGCAACCTCGCCAGACGCACCTCAAAGGGAGCGTCAATAACGGCCACCGACGCTTGCTGCATGCGGTTGAAGATCGGTAGCGGCAGATTATTGCTGCCGATAATGCGCCCTTCATCCTCCAGTATCCAACGGCGGCAGCCACCATGCTGTTTTTTCAGCAATAACACAGCCAGACGATTCTCAAAATCAATCTGTGAGCTCTGCGCCACCAGCGTTCGGCCAAAAGATGAACCGCGGTGGCGCGCTGCGCCTTCCAGATCGATGCCCTCTGCCAACTCATTGACCAACAGTGTTTTACCGCTGCCGGTGTTGCCGCCGACCAGCACCATGGGCAATTTGGCGCTCTGTTCCAGCGTGCCGAGCAGGAAATGACGCAGCGCCTTGTAGCCGCCGCTGATACGCGGGTACACCACCCCAGCCTCACGCAGCCACTGCTGTACCAGTTGTGAACGCAACCCACCACGGAAACAATAGATATACCCTTCCGGCCATTGGGCACACTGTGCCAGCCAGGCCGCCGTGCGCTGCTCACGCAACCTGCCGTTTACCAAACTGTGGCCCAGCGCTAACGCCGCATGCTGCCCCTGCTGTTTGTAGCAGGTGCCCACCGCCTGCCGCTCGCTGTCATTCATTAGCGGCAGATTCAGCGCATTGGCGAAGGCGCCCTGTTGGAACTCAACCGGTGCTCGCACATCAATCAGCGGAATATCCTGCAAAAAAATACGACGATAGTCGTGGGTGTCGGCCAGTGGCGGCATAGGTGACACTACGCAACCTCAATCAGTGGCTTGCCAGACGTTGCAGTATGCAGTTCACCGATGGCGGTGAGCTGAATACCGTGGCGTTCGGCAATCGCCAGCACCTGTTGTTCTGCTTCAGGAAGCACCGCCAGCAGCAGGCCACCGGAAGTTTGCGGATCGCACAATAATTGGCGCTGCAGATCGGTCATGTCACCAATCAGGTGGCCGTAGCTGTCAAAGTTACGCCCAGTGCCGCCCGGCACACAGCCTTCGGCAATGTAGCGTTCGACATCCGGCAGTTTCGGCACCTGATCAAACCATAACGTCGCCTGCAAACCTGAACCCTGACAAACTTCGCTCAGGTGGCCCAGCAACCCGAAACCGGTGACGTCGGTCATCGCCGTCACGCCGGCGACCTCGGCAAAATCCGCCCCCGGTTTGTTCAGTTGACACATCACCTCCGTCGCCAAGCCTGCATGTTCAGGGCGCAGTTTGCTTTTCTTCTCGGCGGTGGTCAGCACGCCAATACCCAGCGGCTTGGTAAGGAATAATTGGGTGCCGGCTTGCGCAGCGCTATTTTTCTTTACCCGGTCGGTATTGACTATGCCGGTTACCGCCAGGCCAAAAATGGGTTCGGGGGCATCAATCGAGTGACCACCAGCCAGTGCAATACCCGCCTGCTGGCAGGCGTAGCGTCCGCCGTCAATGACCTGCTGCGCCACTTCCGGCGGCAGTGTGGCGATCGGCCAGCCGAGAATGGCTATCGCCATGATCGGTTTGCCGCCCATGGCATAGACGTCGCTGATGGCGTTGGTGGCGGCGATACGGCCAAAATCGAACGGGTTGTCGACGATCGGCATAAAGAAGTCAGTGGTACTAATGATGCCAACGCCGTTGCCGATGTCATACACCGCTGCATCGTCACGGGTCTCATTGCCAACCAGCAAGCGCGGATCGACAAACTTTTCCCGCTCGCTGTGCAGAATGGTTTCGAGAACTTTCGGTGAGATTTTGCAGCCGCAGCCGGCACCATGGCTGTACTGGGTCAAACGGATCGCTGGCGATGTCATATACCACTCCCTTCGGTTAACGGCATTCAAGATATCATAGGGTAGCGCTTGCCGACGGGATTGATAAGAGCGGGCTGCCGATAACCGTACAGCCTGCTCAGAAACAACGCAGAATTGCGGGATTCGGCGCATTTTCGCGCAACCCCGCAGGGGATCAGAAGTAACTGACGAACGGTGTGCTGTCGGGGGCGACAACGTTAGTAGCGGCTTTCAACTGTGGCGTGCCCAGATAGAGGAAACCGACGATTTCGTCTTGCTCACGGCAACCAAAGGCTTCGCGCACCAGCGGGTGTTCGGTCCAGGCACCCGTGCGCCAGATCCCGTTGAAGCCCTGCGCCAGAGCGGCCATCTGCATCGCCTGTACCGCACAACCGGCAGAAACCACCTGCTCCCAACGTGGCACCTTGGTGTCTTCGTTGCAATGCGCCACCACCGTGATGATAAGCGGGGCGCGGAACGGCGCCTTTGTGGCCTTTTCTACCGCAGCGTCGTCCAGTTGGTCCTGTTTCGCAGCAGTTTGTAACAATTGGCTGAAACGCTCCAGACCCTGATTCTCGATCATCACAAAGCGCCACGGCTGCAGCGCACCGTGATCGGGCGCACGAAGGCCCGCATTGATGATATTCTGGCGAATATCCCCCGTTGGCGCTGGGGCCGCGAGGCGTGATGCAGAACGGCGATTCAGTAAAAGATCCAGTGCATCCATCGTAAACTCCCAATAACAATTTTCATTACGATCACGTTAACATAGCTCAACGGTGAGTTACAGCCTCGGCAATAGCCCCCGTGACTCACGATTTAAAGCTGACTTTTCTTCGGCCGCTCATTAGGATAGCGGGACATTCTCGACTCTTGTTGGAGAGCACATGCGCACATTGTGGCAAATCATTGCCGGTGTTTTCAGGTGGACATGGCGTCTGCTGAACTTTATCAGGGAACTGATCCTTAATCTGTTCTTGGTGTTGCTGATCCTGGTTGGGGTCGGTATTTATCTTTCATTCCAGAGCTCCACTACCCCTGCCGTCCCGACGAGCGGTGCGCTGCTGGTTGATTTGAGCGGCGTGGTCGTTGACCAACCGTCAATGAACAACAAAGTACGCCAGTGGGGCCGCGAACTGTTAGGCGCTTCCAGTAACCGTTTGCAGGAAAACTCGCTGTTCGACGTGGTCGACAGCATCCGCAAGGCCAAAGACGATAAAAACATTACCGGCATGGTATTGCAGTTGAATGACTTTGCCGGCGCCGATCAGCCTTCGCTGCAGTACATCGGTAAAGCACTGCGCGAATTCCGCGATAGCGGTAAACCGATCTTCGCCATCGGCGACAGCTATAACCAGACGCAATATTATCTGGCCAGCTACGCCAACAAGGTTTACCTGTCGCCGCAGGGCGCGGTCGATCTGCACGGTTTTGCCACCAACAACCTTTACTACAAATCGCTGTTGGAAAAACTCAAGGTCACTACCAATATCTTCCGCGTCGGCACCTACAAGTCAGCCGTGGAGCCCCTGATCCGCGACGATATGTCACCGGCGGCGCGCGAAGCCGACAGCCGTTGGATCGGCGGGCTGTGGCAAAACTATCTGGATACCGTGGCGGCCAACCGTCAGATCACTCCGCAGCAGCTGTTCCCGGGCGCGGCAGGTGTACTGACCGGCTTGCAGGCGGCCGGAGGGGATACTGCCAAATTTGCGCTGGACAGCAAATTGGTGGATGAACTGGCGTCACGCACTGTCATCGAGAATCAACTGATCAAAACCTTCGGTTGGGATAAACAGGCGAATGATTTCAACGCCACCAGCATCTACGATTATCAGCCAAAACCAACGCCGGATCAGGGCGGCAAAATCGCCGTGGTGTTTGCTAATGGCGCAATCATGGATGGCCCGCAAACGCCGGGCGCCGTTGGGGGTGATACTACCGCTGCGGAGCTGCGCCAGGCTCGTCTTGACCCGGCAATCAAAGCGGTGGTGTTCCGCGTGAACAGCCCAGGGGGCAGCGTCAGCGCCTCCGAAGTGATCCGTTCTGAACTGGCTGCAGTGCGTGCCGCAGGCAAACCTGTGGTGGTGTCGATGGGTGGCATGGCGGCCTCTGGCGGCTATTGGGTCTCTACGCCCGCGGACTACATCATCGCCAGCCCGAGCACCCTTACCGGTTCTATCGGCATCTTCGGGGTAATCAATACCTACGAGCAAACGCTGGACAGCATCGGCGTGCATACCGACGGTGTCGCAACTTCGCCGCTGGCGGATCTCGCCGTGACCAAGGCGCTGCCGCCGGAGTTCTCGCAAATGATGCAGTTGAATATCGAGAACGGGTATAAGAACTTTATCGATCTGGTTGCCAAATCGCGCAAAATGACGCCGCAACAGGTCGATCAGATAGCTCAAGGCCACGTGTGGCTTGGCAGTGACGCCAAAGCCAATGGCCTGGTCGATCAGTTGGGCGATTTCGACGATGCGGTGAAGAAAGCCGCCGAGTTGGCGAAGCTGAAACAGTGGCAGCTTAACTGGTTTGTCGATACCCCAAGTCTGACCGACATGGTGCTCAGCCAGTTTGGCGTGTCTATTCACGCCATGTTGCCGGCGGCCATTCAGTCGATGCTGCCTGCTCCACTGGCATCCGTCGCCATGGCGGTGAAAGAACAACCTGGATTGTTCAATAATCTGAACGATCCGCAAAACCGCTATGCCATCTGTTTGACCTGCGGAGAAGTCCGCTAACAAAATAATCCTGAGCCCGGCACACGCCGGGCTTTTTTTCTGCCGTTATCCCCCTATAATTCAGCCCATCTTATTTTCTGTTAAAACAATTACTATGCAAAAAAAATCCATTTACGTCGCCTACACCGGCGGGACCATCGGCATGCAACGCTCTGAACAGGGCTACATTCCGGTTTCCGGCCACCTGCAACGCCAACTGGCGCTGATGCCCGAGTTTCACCGGCCGGAAATGCCGGACTTCACCATTCATGAATACGCACCGCTGATCGACTCTTCAGACATGACGCCGGAAGATTGGCAGCACATCGCCGACGACATCAAACGGAATTACGATAGCTATGACGGCTTCGTCATTCTGCACGGCACCGACACCATGGCCTTCACCGCTTCAGCGTTGTCGTTCATGCTGGAAAATCTGGACAAACCGGTGATCGTGACCGGCTCGCAAATCCCGCTGGCAGAACTGCGCTCAGATGGCCAAACCAACCTGCTGAACTCGCTCTATCTGGCCGCCAATCATCCGGTAAATGAAGTCAGCCTGTTCTTCAACAACAAACTGTTTCGCGGTAATCGCACCACCAAAGCGCATGCAGACGGTTTCGACGCCTTTGCTTCACCCAATCTGCCGCCGCTGCTGGAAGCCGGGATTCACATCCGCCGCCAGAACGGCATCGACAGCCCGGTTTGCAACGGCGAACTGCAGGTTCACAACATCACGCCGCAACCTATCGGCGTGGTAACGATTTATCCGGGGATTTCCGGCGCTGTGGTGCGCAACTTCCTTCTGCAACCGGTGAAAGCACTGATTCTGCGTTCTTATGGCGTGGGCAATGCGCCGCAAAAAGCGGAGCTTGTCGATGAATTACGCGATGCGTCCGAACGCGGTATCGTGGTGGTGAACCTGACCCAATGCATCTCAGGCCGGGTGAACATGGAAGGTTATGCTACCGGTAATGCCTTGGCCCATGCAGGGGTCATCAGCGGCTTTGACATGACCGTCGAAGCGGCGTTGACTAAACTGCATTATTTGCTGAGCCAACCGCTGACGCCGGAACAAATCCGCAGTCAGATGCAGCAAAATCTGCGCGGCGAGCTGAGCATTACGGGCTAACCCTGCCCAGATTACGGAGCCGAGATGAAAACAGCCCTGTTGTTAATCGACTTGCAAAATGATTTTTGCCCCGGTGGCGCGTTGGCGGTGACGGAAGGCGATGCCACCGTTATCGCCGCCAATCAGGCGATTGCCGCCTGCGTGGCGCGCGGTGAACCGGTGGTCGCTTGCCAGGACTGGCACCCCGCCAATCACCGCAGCTTTGCGGTGAATTCAGGGACTGAGGTCAACACGCAAGGTGAGCTGGAAGGATTGCCGCAGGTGTGGTGGCCGGTGCACTGCGTGCAGGAAAGCCCAGGGGCGCAATTGCATCCGCAGTTGCACCGACAGGCCATTGCCGAGGTATTCCGTAAAGGCCAAAACCCGGATATCGACAGCTACAGCGCCTTTTTTGACAACGGCCACCGAGCGCAAACCGCGCTGGACAGTTGGCTGAGGGCGCAGGGCATCACTCATCTGGCTATCATGGGGTTGGCGACCGATTACTGCGTGAAGTTCAGCGTTCTGGATGCACTGGAGCTGGGATATGTGACCTCAGTGATTACCGACGGCTGCCGCGGCGTCGATTTACAGCCAGGTGACAGCCCAAAAGCGTTCCAGGCAATGGAATTGGCCGGAGCACAACTCGTTACCCTGTCACAATTCATCGCACATTGATTCCATTGGGCGCCCACGCGCCCGCTTCCTCTCCCCGCGCAAATCTCGACATCGCTCACATTCCAACCATTCTCCCGTGATTACATCTTGTTCCCAGACGTCGCTTTTGCTGTTATGGCCGCTGATGCCTTCGCATCAATCGGTTATACGCATCCGGGGCCCTTTTGAGCCCGGCTTTATGTTGCCGCCTCAGGCGGTTTCGGTCGGCCTTGCCGACCAAAGGAGATAACATGGCATTACCCCGTAAACTGCTGCCTTTGCTGGTAGCGGTGCAGTTAGGCATGGCCGGAGCCGGCATGGCTCACGCGGCGTCTTACCTGTCCGTCGGTTATTTTAACGGCGGCGGCGACGTCACTGCCGGCCCCGGTGGCGATATCAACAAACTGGACGTTACCCAAATCACCCACCTCAACTACTCTTTCGGCCTGATTTACAACAACGAGAAAGAGGAAAACAATCCGGCGCTGAAAGACCCGGCACGTCTGCATCAAATCTATTTATCGCCGAAGGTTGAGGCCGATCTGAAACTGTTGCCAGTATTGCGTAAGCAAAACCCAGAGCTGAAGGTGCTGCTTTCCGTTGGCGGTTGGGGAGCACGCGGTTTTTCCGGCGCCGCCGCCACACCGGAAAGCCGGGCGATCTTTATCCGTTCGGTACAACAGGTGATTAAACAATTTCACCTCGACGGCATCGATCTCGACTGGGAATATCCGGTCAACGGCGCCTGGGGCCTGGTCGAAAGCCAACCGTCGGACCGCGCCAACTTCACCCTGCTGCTGGGGGAACTGCATAAAGCACTGGATCAAGGCAAATTGCTGACCATCGCCGTCGGCGCCAACGCAAAAAGTCCGCAGGAATGGGTAGACGTGAAAGCCATTGCGCCCTATCTCGATTACATCAACCTGATGACCTACGACATGGCGTATGGCACCCAGTATTTCAATTCCAACCTGTATGATTCTAAACAGTGGCCAACCGTCGCCGCCGCCGATCGTTACAGCGCCAATTTCGTGGTGGATAACTACCTGGCAGCCGGTCTGAAACCCGCACAGTTGAATCTGGGCATCGGCTTTTATGGCCGGGTACCTAAACGGGCTACGGAACCAGGTATCGATTGGGATAAACCGGATGCGGCTAAAAATCCGGTTACCCAACCCTATTTCACCGCACGTGAAACCGCCGTATTCAAATCGCTGGGGCTGGATCTGACCAAAGACAGTTATTTCAAGTACAACGATATCGTCAGCAAACTGCTGAACGACCCGCAACGGCGCTTCAGCGCCCATTGGGATAGCGACGCCAAGGTCCCCTACCTGACCCTGCAATCCGCCGAGGGCAAACCGTTGTTTGCTATTTCGTATGAGAACCCGCGTTCGGTCGCGATCAAGGCTGACTACATTAAAAGCAAGAGGCTGGGCGGCGCCATGTTCTGGGAGTATGGCGCAGACGACAACAACCGACTGGCACACCAGTTGGCGGAATCATTGGGGATAAACGGCGGGAAACGCTAAACCACAGGGCGATGCTTCCATCGCCCTGCTGTCAGATTTATTGCGGCTTCAACTTAACCAGCGGTTCGGCAACGAACTGCTGTTTCAGTTCCTGCTTGCTCTTCATCACTATCTGACCGTCGGTGCCAATAGTCATATGCTGCGGATCGGCATTGTTCAACGATTGCCACAACATCACCGCCTGCAGACTGTTTTCTTTCTGTTCCGGCGTCAGCGCAACGCCGTCTGGCCATTTACCCAGTTCTACCGCCTGCACCAGGCGCTGATAGATTTCCGGGGTCATTGCGGCAATCAGGTCTTTCACGTCCATCAGAGCATTTCCTCACTCGTGGAAGAATAATTAGCTGAATCGATTTTTCTGGCTGAATAATCCTCAGCCGGCGGTTTTTTCGCCGTTCTCACCGTCGGTAAAACTCAGCGAAGCCGAGTTAACGCAGAAGCGTTCACCGGTAGGCTGCGGGCCGTCGGGAAATACGTGCCCCAAATGAGCGTCACAGTGGCCGCAGCGAATCTCGATCCGATGCATATTGTGCGAATTATCATCAATATAACGAATCGCATCGTCGGATACCGGCTCATAGAAGCTTGGCCAGCCACAGCCGGAGTCATACTTGCTGTCGGAATAGAACAGCGGATGGTTGCAACACAGGCAATGGTATACACCCTCGCGCTTATTGTGCAGCAATTTACCGGAGTACGGCGCTTCAGTGCCCCGTTCCTGGGTCACATAACGTTGGATTTCATTCAGTTCCGTGGCCGGATGGTCAGGGGTTGTGTCTTTAGCCATTTGCGTGATTCTCTGAATGTGGATAATGTCAACGAAAACAATGAGTAATAATAACAAAAAATTAACAACATTGCAGTGCTTTTTGGCCTAAACTGTAGCGCATAAAGGTCACGCCGCGACATTATGTGATGCCGATCACATATATTAAGCAGGGTGACTTTATACTTGGCGGTTTGACCCCATATAACGGATGAGGCCGAACGCAAACGGAATGTGCAATAAGCATGCAGATCAAGCCCCGAGATTTGATTTGCAGCAAGAATTGACACGATTCCGCTTGACGCTTGGTAAGGTTTTTGTAATTTTACAACCAACCTTTTATTCACTAACAAATAGCTGGTGGAATATATGACTATCAAAGTAGGTATCAACGGTTTTGGCCGTATCGGTCGCATTGTTTTCCGTGCTGCTCAAGAACGTTCTGACATCGAGATCGTTGCAATCAACGACCTGTTGGACGCAGAGTACATGGCTTACATGCTGAAATATGACTCTACTCACGGCCGTTTCAACGGCACGGTAGAAGTCAAAGACGGCCATCTGGTTGTTAACGGCAAAACCATCCGTGTTACCGCAGAGAAAGACCCGGCTAACCTGAAGTGGAACGAAGTGGGTGTTGACGTTGTTGCAGAAGCGACCGGTATCTTCCTGACCGACGAAACTGCACGTAAACACATCACTGCAGGCGCTAAGAAAGTTGTTCTGACCGGCCCTTCAAAAGATGCGACCCCAATGTTCGTACGTGGCGCAAACTTTGAAAAATATGCTGGTCAGGATATCGTTTCCAACGCATCTTGCACCACCAACTGCCTGGCTCCGCTGGCTAAAGTTATCAACGACAACTTCGGCATCGTCGAAGGTCTGATGACTACCGTTCACGCGACTACCGCTACTCAAAAAACCGTTGATGGCCCGTCTCATAAAGACTGGCGCGGCGGCCGCGGCGCATCCCAGAACATCATCCCTTCTTCTACCGGCGCAGCTAAAGCAGTTGGCATCGTTCTGCCAGAACTGAAAGGCAAACTGACCGGTATGGCGTTCCGCGTTCCAACTCCAAACGTGTCTGTAGTTGACCTGACCGTTCGTCTGGAAAAAGCAGCGACCTACGAAGAAATCAAGAAAGTCATCAAAGCAGCTTCTGAAGGCTCTATGAAAGGCGTTCTGGGCTATGTTGAAGACGAAGTGGTTTCCACTGACTTCAACGGCGAAATCCTGACTTCCGTGTTTGATGCCAAAGCGGGTATCGCACTGAACGACAACTTTGTGAAACTGGTTTCCTGGTACGACAACGAAACTGGCTACTCCCACAAGGTTCTGGATCTGATCGCTCACATCTCCAAATAATGGAATGATGGAAAGCTGATAATGAGGGCGACATTTTTGTCGCCCTTTTTTGTTTCTGCGGCGAACCAAAGGCAACCTAATGAACGAAAAAATTTTCACCCTGCCCGTTACCGAACAAATTTCACCTTACATCAGTCAACGTCAGCTCGAAGAACTGCCGGTCGTGGTCGTTTCCCACCCGAAAGTTCGCGCCGCCGTTGCGCTGCAAGGCGCACACCTCTTAGCTTGGCAACCTGCCGGTGATAAGCCGGTTATCTGGCTGAGCAACAACACCCCCTTTAAAAAAGGCAGCGCCATTCGCGGCGGCGTGCCTATTTGCTGGCCCTGGTTTGGCCCGGTAGCGCAGCCTTCGCACGGTTTCGCCCGCAATCAGCCCTGGAGCCTGACCGCGCACGATGAAGACGACAACGGTGTCATTCTGACCTTTACCCTGAAAGACAATGAGCAGACTCGCAAGCTGTGGCCGCATGCCTTTACGCTGATTGCCCGTTTCAAGTTGGGTGAAGAATGCGAGATTGAGCTGGAGTCACACGGCGACTATCAGGCTACCGCAGCGCTGCATACTTATTTCCAGATTGGTGATATTGAACAAGTAAAAGTGGCGGGCCTCGGCGAACCTTATATCGACAAAGTGGCCGGTGGAGCAGAAGCTCGCCAGACCGGGGACCTGGCATTTGTTGGTCAAACCGATCGGGTTTATACACAACCGGACGCTTTCAGCCTGATCAAAGATCCTTCGCTGCAACGCACCATTGAGGTTCATCACCATCATATGAGCGATGTGATTGCCTGGAACCCGGGCGTGGAGCTGTCCTGCAGCATGGCAGACATGGCGAATGACGGTTATAAAACCATGGTTTGCGTGGAAACCGGCCGTGTCAGTAAACCGCTGGTGGCCGCAGGCGAACAACCAGCCCGGCTGGCGGTAACCTTCCGCAGCCGTAAAAAGGCTTGACGCTTATAGGGCGGCGAGTCTGTCGCCCTTTTTAATCCCCCCTTTACTGCTCCTCGAACGACATATCGCACGATACCCGCGTTATGCACGCACTAAACATACACTGCGCACGCACCATAGATGTGCAAAAGGAGCGCAAGCGCCCCTTTATGATGCAGTCATCGCACAATATTTGTGCAATTTTCTTTTAGAAGCTGTAGCTCACACCCGCCATCAGCAATCCGGTGTAAGATTTATCCACCATTGGGCTGTCTTTTACTTCATTAGACAGTTGGATGTAACGCCCGGTGAAGAAAGCATCCCACTCCTTGTTGATCTGATAATTGGCGCTCAGTTCAACGTAAGGTGCCCAGCTGTCGCCCGGTTTGTAGCTGTCCAGACCACTGCGGCGAGATTCGTTATCGCTGACACCGTAGTAGTATTTGTTCTGGTTTTTGCTGTTCCACATCACGCCCACACCAGGAATCAGGGTCAAGGCGTCTAAATCGAATTTGTAGAGATAAGCGACATCCGCTTCCAGACCGTTGCTGTTGTCCAGAGTATCACCGGTAAAGGTGGAGCGGATCGAGCCCCAATCGGCATTATGGGTATAAGCCAGGCCAGCCATCAGCGTGCCGCGTCGTTTATCCAGACGCTTCATGCGGTCGTCATCGCTGTCGCCGGGACGAAAACCAAACGGCGAGTAATAACCCATTACGCTCAGTTGGTTTTCCTGATCTTTCCACAGGTAATAACCGGCTGTCAGCGTACGGAAGTAGAAGTCATCGCCTTCATAGTTAATAACAGGCATCGGATAGACGCGAGTCTTATAACCACGGTACGCGTCAGGGCTAACCAGCGCTGCAGCACCGAGTGACCAGGTTCCTGCCTGAGCACTTTGCGCAAAAACCATTGCGGAAGCGACAATTGCTAACGTTTTGAGTTGAAAATTTTTCACTGGTTCTTTTTCCATAAATAACAGAGTTAATTGCCGACTTAGTTTATGTGAAAATGCCGTTACGCGCCTAATCTTTACAATAGAAAACAACCAAGATCGAATAAGTTAGATCAGAAATATGAATTAATCATGGCGGAACAATGACGTTTTTTGCCGCAAGCCGCGCCAGACAAGGCGTTTGCTCATCCCTGTCACAACTGAGTCATTGATATGACTTAAAAAAAGCTTTTTATGGCGCAGGAAATTTTCCGGTATGCCAACTAAGCTTAATCAGAAGGCGAATTTATCCTGGGCCCAGTGGCAATACAACGCAACTCGCGATAATAAGCGTATCAAGTTGGCATACGGGTTGCTGTACTCAGGTAATAACTTCTTCTTTCGGGAGCCAAAAGACTATCACCAGCTCCCTTTAACCTGTGCTAATAACGAAAAGGACGGGCATCATGAACATATTTGACCACTATCGCCAGCGCTATGAAGCTGCCAAGGACGAAGAGTTCACACTGCAGGAATTTCTTACCATTTGCCGGCAAGATCGCAGTGCGTATGCCAATGCGGCCGAACGTCTGCTAATGGCTATCGGTGAACCTATTATGGTCGACACCGCACTTGAGTCACGCATGTCACGCCTGTTCTCCAACCGCGTGATCGCACGCTATCCGGCCTTCGAAGAGTTCTACGGTATGGAAGAAGCTATCGAACAAATAGTTTCTTACCTGAAACACGCCGCGCAGGGGCTCGAAGAGAAGAAACAAATTCTTTACCTGTTGGGCCCGGTGGGCGGCGGGAAATCATCACTGGCAGAACGCCTGAAAGCGCTGATGCAACGCGTGCCAATTTACACTCTGAGCGCCAACGGTGAACGCAGCCCGGTCAACGACCATCCGCTGTGCCTGTTTAACCCGCAGGAAGATGCCAATATTCTCGAAAAAGAATACAACATCCCGAACCGCTACCTCGGCACTATCATGTCGCCGTGGGCCGCAAAACGCCTGCATGAATTTGGTGGCGACATCACCAAATTCAAAGTAGTGAAAGTGCGCCCTTCCATTCTGGAACAGATAGCCATCGCCAAAACGGAACCGGGTGATGAGAATAACCAGGACATCTCTGCGTTGGTCGGTAAAGTGGACATCCGTAAACTGGAGAATCACGCCCAGAACGATCCGGATGCCTACGGCTATTCCGGCGCCCTGTGCCGCGCCAACCAAGGGATTATGGAGTTCGTAGAGATGTTCAAAGCGCCGATCAAGGTGCTGCATCCTCTCCTTACGGCTACCCAGGAAGGTAACTATAACGGTACCGAAGGTATCTCTGCCCTGCCGTTCAGCGGAATTATTCTGGCTCACTCCAACGAATCCGAGTGGGTGACTTTCCGCAACAACAAAAACAACGAGGCCTTCCTCGACCGCGTTTATATCGTCAAGGTGCCATACTGCCTGCGGGTGTCGGAAGAGATGAAAATCTACGACAAACTTCTGGATCACAGCGAACTGACCCATGCGCCTTGCGCCCCTGGTACGCTGGAGACGCTGGCACGCTTTACCGTGCTCTCTCGCCTGAAAGAGCCGGAAAACTCGAGCATTTACTCGAAGATGCGCGTCTATGACGGTGAAAGCCTGAAGGACACCGATCCAAAAGCCAAGTCGTACCAGGAATACCGCGACTACGCCGGGGTCGATGAGGGCATGAATGGCCTGTCCACCCGTTTCGCGTTCAAAATCCTGTCGCGGGTATTCAACTTCGATCACGCCGAGGTAGCCGCTAACCCGGTGCACCTGTTCTATGTACTGGAACAGCAGATCGAGCGTGAACAGTTCCCGCAGGATCAGTCAGAAAAATATCTGGAACACCTGAAAGGCTATCTGATCCCGAAATACGCCGAATTTATCGGTAAAGAGATCCAGACCGCCTATCTGGAATCCTATTCGGAATACGGTCAAAACATTTTTGACCGCTACGTGACCTATGCAGACTTCTGGATCCAGGATCAAGAGTACCGTGATCCGGATACCGGCCAGCTGTTCGATCGCGAATCCCTGAACGCTGAACTGGAGAAAATCGAAAAACCGGCCGGCATCAGCAATCCGAAAGATTTCCGCAACGAAATAGTCAACTTCGTGCTGCGTGCCCGTGCTAATCATAGTGGCCGTAACCCTAACTGGACCAGCTATGAGAAGCTGCGTACCGTGATCGAGAAGAAAATGTTCTCGAACACCGAAGAGTTGCTGCCGGTGATTTCGTTTAACGCTAAAACCTCAACGGATGAGCAGAAGAAACATGACGACTTCGTCGACCGCATGATGGAAAAAGGCTACACCCGCAAACAAGTTCGCCTGCTGTGTGAATGGTATCTGCGGGTCAGAAAGTCTTCATAACGGCTAATGAGAATTAGCGTCATGGAGATGGCGTAGAAAGTTGGCAACGTCGTTTGGGGGAAGTATGGCGTATTTTATTGACCGACGGCTTAACGGCAAAAACAAGAGCATGGTGAACCGCCAGCGCTTCTTGCGCCGCTACAAGTCGCAAATCAAACAGTCGATTGCCGAAGCCATCAACAAGCGTTCGGTCACCGACGTGGACAGCGGGGAGTCGGTTTCAATCCCCAATGGCGATATCAACGAGCCTATGTTTCATCAAGGCCGCGGTGGCACTCGCCACCGCGTTCATCCAGGTAACGACCATTTTGTGCAGAATGACCGTGTCGAGCGCCCTCAGGGCGGCGGCAGTGGCGGTGGCGGCGGTCAGGGGAACGCCAGCCAGGATGGCGAAGGCGAGGATGAATTCGTCTTTCAGATATCCAAAGACGAATACCTTGATCTGCTGTTTGAGGATTTGGCGCTGCCGAACCTGAAAAAAAATCAGTATAAGCAGCTTACCGAGTACAAAACTCATCGGGCCGGTTACACCGCCAACGGCGTGCCGGCCAATATCAGCGTGGTGCGTTCGCTGCAAAACTCACTGGCGCGACGTACCGCCATGACCGCCGGAAAGCGGCGTGCCTTGCATGAGCTGGAAGACGAGCTCACCCAGTTGGAAAACACCGAGCCGGTACAATTGCTGGAAGAGGAGCGGCTGCGTAAGGAAATTGCCGAACTGCGCAAAAAAATCGAAAGCGTGCCCTTTATCGATACTTTTGATTTACGTTACAAGAACTATGAACGTCGTCCTGAACCTTCCAGCCAGGCGGTGATGTTCTGCCTGATGGACGTTTCCGGCTCGATGGATCAGGCAACCAAGGACATGGCCAAACGTTTCTATATCCTGCTCTATCTGTTCCTGAGCAGAACCTATAAAAACGTCGACGTGGTGTATATCCGCCACCACACCCAGGCGAAGGAAGTGGATGAGCAGGAGTTCTTCTACTCGCAGGAAACCGGCGGTACTATCGTTTCCAGCGCGCTAAAACTGATGAATGATGTGGTTGAAGAGCGTTACGACCCGGCTCAATGGAACATTTATGCCGCACAAGCCTCGGATGGCGATAACTGGGCCGATGATTCACCGCTGTGCCACGAACTGTTGGCGAAAAAACTGCTGCCGATGGTGCGCTATTACAGCTACATTGAAATCACCCGTCGCGCTCACCAAACGCTGTGGCGTGAATATGAAGACCTGCAGGCCAAATTCGATAACTTTGCCATGCAGCATATCCGTGAGCCGGACGATATTTATCCGGTATTCCGCGAGCTTTTCCATAAGCAAACGGCATAATATTTATTAAAACAGCCAGCTAATCTTGTTAGCTGGCTGTTCCTTTTACAGGAAAAAAGAACACCCTCTCAGGATCGTTTTCATCCAGGTTTTCAATACAACCGCTCTCGGTAAAGCCGGCTTCCAGTAACAGCGTCTTCATGGGTAAGTTCGAACCGTTAGTTGAGGTAAAAAGCTTGGGGCGCTCACAAAGCGATTTTAATTGTTCGAGTAACTTCCGCCCCACGCCTCTGCGCCGGAACCGCTCATCGACCATAAGAATGTCGATAAACCCATAACCGTAAAAGTGATAGTGCAGCACACCATAAGCCACTATTTCACCAGCAAGCTCTGCAACATGGCAGACACCGGCCTCGCACCACTCACGGATCTCGGTGTGGCGGTGCAGATCATGCGATGCGAGGGTATCAAAACCGATCAACACATTAATATCCTGCATTGTTGCAAGGCGAAAAATCATTTTTCCAATCCTCTTCTTTCTTTCCATTAACGCAGTCACCGCTGAGGTAATTCCTAATTACGTTATCTTTACGCGTTGTTCATTGCTTAGATTGGGAATATTCTTATTTAATGGGTTGCCAAATTGCAATCTCAGGTGAGTGCTATGGAACTACTTCCAATCGCAGTCATCGTCGTTTTGATGGCAGTTGTCGTATTTTCCTTTGTCCTCTATTGGCGGCAAAGAAGAACAAGTACTTTCAACACCAAGCGGAAACGACGTTAGGACGACTATCCACAAGGAAGTGGTCTCACAGTAACGCTTACAAGCTGTCCCACCACCGCGTAACCCCCCTCTTTGAGGATATTCTGATACATACAGCGCCTTGAACCTTTCACTTGTCCATAAAGTTTCCGTGGGTTACTGTCACCTTCTGAAGGCTCACATCACCTCATAACCAGAATAAAATCCAATAGCTAGCTATCATCCCTTAATCCCGCCGTCGTGCGGGATCTTTTTAACGCCAGGAAAAATCACCCCTGCCAGAAATTGACAGTAGAGCCCATTAAGCTTGGGATCCTGCGGCAAACAATTCCGCGGGCCATTTTCAGCATCATAGGGAAATACACGCCAATGACACGTGCCATAACTCTTCTTACCGATAATTTTTCCGATTGGGAAACCGCTCTGATCAACTCCACATGTCGAGGCTATTACGGTTTCGATACCCGTTTTGCTTCGCCCAAAGCCACCCCCATCGTTTCCTCTGGGGGGATGCTCATTACCCCACAGTTATCAATTGAAGCCATCAACCTCGACGAGGTAGACCTGTTGATCGTCTGCGGCGGCACGGCATGGCAAAGTGGACAGGCGCCAGACATCACAGCGTTGGTCGCCGAGGCTCACCGAAAAAGCATCGTCGTCGCCGGCATTTGCGATGGGACTCGCGTATTGGCACAGTCTGGCGTGCTCGATAATCTTCGCCATACTTCCAATTCAGCGGAAAATCTGTCGCAACTGAACTATGCGGGAGCCGCGTACTATCAGGATGTGCCTTATGCCGTTGCCGATCAACGCGTCGTCACCGCGCCCGGCACCGCCCCTGTCAGCTTTATGGCCGCGATCCTTGGAGTCTTTGGTTTCAACGACGAGAATCTTAAAGCCTATTTGGCGATGCACGCGGCCGAACACAGCAGGCCGGTTTAACCGGCCTGCTGCAAAAAACCGCTGTTGCGAGGCCTTGGCAAGGATATTTCATAAGGTGCCCGCCGCCTCATCAATCAAAGCGACCACTTCTTGTGGGTGCGAGGCAAGCGACGCATGGCTGGCATTCAACGTAATCACTTTTTTAGCGTTCAGCCGGGCCGACATGCGCTGCTGATTCTCAGGCGAAATCATCCGGTCATCGCTGGAAATTTGGTACCAGGAAGGTTTGTGCTTCCACGCAGGCTCATTGATAACGTTACCTACAGTAATCCATGTACCAGGACTACTGTAGGTTTTGTACTCATGCCTGATTCCTTTTTCAAGAAGGCGGCGTTACGCCAACTCCCCTGTGCAAGCTCAAACGCCGTTTAGACCTATGATATATAGTTCACCACAGCAGATTCCGAATAGTTAACGCGGCTGGCCCCCTCAGCCTGACGTTCCATTCGTCCCGAGCCATCTCCCAGATTTCTGATGGCATGCCCACGCAGACACTTCCCATAACCAAGTCTAAACGCAGTTGCAAATCAGCATAAAAACCACTTTAAAACTAGGATTTTTACCCATTAAGATATAAAATCCCATGAAAAAACAATAGCAAGAAAAATCATATAATATCTAAAGGGAATTTTCACGTGAAGGAAATGATCTCCATCCTTTTCATCGTAAGTCTGTTGGCGATGCTTTTTTCATGGTTGTTTGTCTACGGCCTCAACATTTATTAGACGGCTGAGCGACGTAAAAAACCCCGGCATGCGAACGCATACCAGGGTTGAGAGTCTCGGACTACATGAACATGTCCCCCAGTGCAAAACGGCTGGGCCAGATGATGGCACCACTACTCTTTAGTCTGGATCCATAAGGCATGAATCAAACCAGGGAAATAGCCCAACACAGTCAGGATAATGTTGAGGATAAAAGCCCCGCCGATACCTTTATCAAGCAACACACCCAGCGGCGGTAGAATAATGGTAAATACGATTCTCCAAAAGCTCATACTCTCTCCTCATTTTCTCCAAGGTCTACCAACATATTATATCTGCTAAACACTTTCAAATATCCGATTAATTGGGTAACCGCGAGCGGTGGGGAATTATGTTCTTCCGCTTCACCAATACGGCCGCCGAACAATTTCCTCTACCAAAGATTCCTGAGTATCCCTTGTGGGTAAACCTATGTCCTGATATCTCCCCTTATCGCCAACAGGAGCCGCTCCATGCGCAGCAAAACCTCATAACAACATTAATAATGTGGTTATGAATAATAAACTAAATAAACAACTAATAAGCATTGATTATGTGGAATTAAGCCCCTAAAATTCGCGGCTTAAAAATACAACTGGGATAGGTTTCATGTCACCGCTGTGGGTTGCAACGCAATATTTCTATTTAATAGGCCTTTTAGTTTCTATGGTTTTTACCTATTTAGTCAGCCGGGATACCATCAAAATTCGTTTTATCAGCGCGTTGACGATTGGTTTGACCTGGCCGCTAAGCCTACCGGTGGTGTTGCTTTTCTCCCTGTTCTAGCGATGTAAGACCACCCCGTCGGCAAAGCGACGGGGCGATACTGCCCCTTTCCTCAGAAATCGTACCCCAGGGTAGCCACCACAGAACGTTCCGCCCCCCAATAGCAATAACCGGTGCCATAACAGGCCGCGACGTATTTCCTGTCGGTCAGATTATTGACGTTCAACTGAACGTAGGCGCCTTTCATTGATGGGTTCACGCTGCCCAGATTCATCCTCACCGAAGCATCCACCAGCGTCACCGAAGGAATGCGCAGCGTATTTTCATTGTCTGCCCACTGCTTGCCGATATAACGCACCCCAGCGCCAAGATCCACGCCGAATCCGGCCGCGTATTTGCCCCATAGAGAAGACATTTGGTCGGGGGCCAGATACGGTGTATTGCCGTTGTTGCCATCGATCGCGTCTTTAAACTTCACTTTGTTGTAGCTGTAGCCGGCAATCAGATCGAAACGTTCGGTGATCTTGCTGCGCGCTTCCAGTTCAATCCCCTGCGAATGCACTTTGCCGGCCGGCAGATAATAACTTTGCTGTACCACCCGGTTGGCGACGTCTTTTTGCGTCAAATCGTACAATGCCACGCTGTAAATCGATGAACTGCCTGGCGGCTGATATTTCAACCCCACCTCATACTGCTCACTGGTGCTCGGTTTCAGCATGTGTCCGTTTTGATCGGGCAGCGCCTCAGGCGTTACCGCCGTACTGTAGCTGGCGTAAGGTGAAAGACCGTTATCAAAGTGATACAACAGGGAAGCACGGCCGCTGAAGTTATCATCGCTGCGCGCATCGCTGGTGCCGGTGTTGAGCGTCGTATTTTTAGACTCGATGCGATCGAAGCGGCCGGACAGGTTCAGATACCAGTTCTGTAAGCTGATTTCATCCTGTAGATAAACGCCGCTCTGCTCGTAGTGGCGCCTGGAGTCGGTATGCGTCAGGCCGGTTAACGCCGCCCCGCCGGACACACCGGTATAAGGATTCAGTTGCGATGCCGCGGCAGACTCTTCCCACAAATTATTGCGAAAGCGTTGGTAATCCAGCCCCAGCATGACCTTATGATCCAGCGCCCCGGTGGTAAAATCGGCTTCCAGTTGGTTATCGACGGCAAAGGCGTCCAGCGACGTGGCAGAACCGCTATAATAACGGTTCAGCAGACGGTGAGCGTCATTCCAGCCAATCTGATACACCTGTTGCAACTCAACATTGGAATGGGTGTAACTGGCATTCTGACGGAAAGACCAGACGTCGTTAAAACTGTGGGAGAAAGCATAGCTGTAGATCTGCTCCCAGCGCTTGAACACATTCCGGCTGCTCTCACCGTCAAAGAATCCGCGCCCCAGTTTATCGCCCGAACTGGAATAGAGGCTGCCATCGGCCGGCACGGCGCTGTGGTAGCCGCCGGAAGGATCCTTCTGCAGGTAGGCTTTGAGCAACAGCGAGGTATTTTCATCCGGCTGCCACAGCAATGAGGGGGCGACGGCATAGCGCTCTTCACGCTGATGGTCGTACATGGTTTCGCTGCTGCGCGTCATGCCGGTCAGCCTGTAAGCCCACTGTTCAGACAGTGGCCCGGTCACATCGAAGGCGCCGCCCTGAGTACTATTGTTGCCAGCCATCAGGTTAACGTGCCCTTCCGTGGCGAACTGAGGCCGCTTGGACGTCAGCGCGACCAATCCACCCGGAATGCTTTGCCCGTACATCACCGAAGACGGGCCTTTGATGACGTCGACACGTTCCAGGAACCAGGGGTCAACCTGCAAGGCGTTATAGGTACCACCGTCACTCAACAGACGCAGGCCATCGAGGAAAGTGTTATTGACGTCACCGCCATGAAAGCCGCGTAATGCAATGGTGTCATAGCGAGTGGCCCCACCGGAAAAATTGGTGAAGACGCCCGGAGCATATTTCAGCGTATCGTTAACCGTCTGGGCATTCTGGTCGGTCATCTGCTGCCGAGTCACTACCGAGATCGACTGGGCCGTCAGGACTAACGGTCTGTCGGTTTTCGTCGCGCCCTGGCTGGTCGTAGCCTGATAGCCCTGCGTCGCCGCCTCCGCCGTATCGGCAGATTTGGCAGTGACAACCAAAGTATCCTCAGCTAACGATGTTAGCGGCAGGAACATGGCTAGCGCGCAGAACATACGCGATCGTTTGACCGGAAAATGCATCGACATCTCTGTAACCCCTGGTAAATACCCAAAATCACGCCGAATAAGCTTCTCTGTCAGCAGCGCTGGCTGACAACGTCCGCAGCGGATCTATCGGCGCACTGAATGCAGCAAAAGATAATATTAATGATAATTATTATCTTTATCGACAAAAAATTTCAAGCATGATGTCGCTTTCTATGAGCCGGGAAAGTGTTTCATCGTCGCTGAAAAGCCAAGGGTGTGACCTGAGTTAGCAATCTGAAATAAAAGAAGTAAAAAAATGCCAGCGCAAGGCTGGCAAAAAATATTGGAAGCAATGTGAGCAATGTCGTGCCGGCTTGGGTGGCACATAAGGAGACAATCCTTCTACCCCTTACCGACCATTAAATGATAACGAATATCATTATCCATTGTAAAGTGCTTTTTATCTACCCCTTTTTGTCAGCGCACAACGGTGGGGCATCAATGCTTTGTTCTGTCAAGCCAACGATATAAACCCAATATCGCAAAAAAAGTGGCCGCTACCAGGGCATTGATTGAAAACCATACTACTAATATGGGCACAACGGTTTGATAGAGCGGAATACCCCTGGCAGCAGAGAAGGGATTAAGATGCCAGGACCTGATAAGAAAGAAGGGATTCAAATTAAACCATTGGCAGAACAAGGCGATGAGCGTCGGTGGCAGGAAAAAATAAAGTCCCAACGTGGCAACCAGTAAACATACTGTCGAACGACTGTTTTTATAGTTCTTCATCTCACTATCTGCCATTACTCTTTCGCTGAAAACGCCCTGGCCGTTATTGTTTGAACAGACCCGGCAAGGGCCAGTTAGTTCCCATTTTGGGGTAAAATAAAGCCCGTTTGGCGTTTAATTTTCATTTAGCTATTCGGTGTTATAACGCTATTCAGCTCAGGAGGCCCCAATGATACCGGACTATTGCCCTATCTCGCCAAACACCCAAAAACTCAAAATCATCTATGGTTGGTATATATATGCCGTCTATACGCTGTTGATCTTTAATATCTACCTGGCAGTGTATAACGTCTGCGTCAGGCATCCTATTGAATCGCCAATGATCTCATGGTTTCACAGCCTGTTCATCGCTTTTATGCTCTACCAATTGCTGAAAAAACGAACGCGTTTTGCCTGGCTGATGCTGGCCTATTTTATTCTGATGCGGCTGTATTACGCTAACGTGTTGCATATCGAATTTAATTCCTGGAGCCGCGGGTTGGTTTTCGTGATTCTGACGGTCTTGCTCACCGGCACGGTTGCACTGGGGCAACTCGCGACACCGCAGTTGCGTCAGGATTGGCTGGCGCGTTTGGGCTGGCGGCAATGGGCTACGTTAGCCGGCTTGTCCGGGGTACTGACGCCGATGATCACTACCGATTATCTGGGTTGACGGCTGTCGTTTATTTTGGGATATGCGGCTCGGAGATATCAACCATACGGCACAGCTTGGTGTAGTTACTGGATTGCTCGCACAACTTATCGGTGACGTAAACACCAAGATAACCCAGCACCAGCACATAGCCGGCCATGCACAGAATAAAAATAAACGTTCTCACCGATAGAACCAACCTGACAACAATACCTTGAGCATCATACCTTGATTTTCCTGCTTTAGACTATTTCAAAGTATTTCAGAAATCTGCTGGTCATTTCTCGCCAACGAATGTTATGTTATTACATATCATAATCGCCTCGTACAGACACGCTAATGGAAAACCAAAACCCGCCGTTACTCACTGTAGAACAATTGACGCTGTCGATTAACGGGGAAGTCAAAATCAGCGATCTGAACTTCACCCTACATGCCGGCGAGCGGCTGTGCCTGCTTGGCGCATCCGGCTCAGGCAAGTCACTTACCGCCGCCGCCATTTTGGGCACGCTGCCGAACGGCGCCGAACTCAGCGGATCGATACGGCTACTGGGGCAAGAAATCAACGGCCAACGTTTGCAACAGCGCAAGTCCCTCTCGCTGGCGGCCATTTTTCAAGATCCTTTTACCAGCCTCAACCCCCTGACCACCGTGGGTAAGCAACTGATCATGGCTCTGCGTGGCCGGAGCGGCATGAGCAAAGAACACGCTCAACGCTGCGCTACAGAACTCTTGACTGCGCTGGGCCTGCCGCCGGAGATCATCATGATGCGCTACCCCGGGCAATTGTCCGGCGGCCAATGCCAACGAGTCTGCGCGGCGCTGGCGCTGAGCGGCGAGAAAAGCCTGCTGATAGCGGATGAACCCACCACCGCGCTGGACATGGTCAGCCAGCATCAGTTAATCGATATCCTGAAGCGCTACACCGAGCGTCCCGCAGCGCCGGCGTTGCTGTTTATCACCCACGACCTTGCCGTCGCCGCCAGCCTGTGCCAACGGGCCATCGTGCTGGCGAACGGCACGATAGCCGAACACGGGTCTGTCGCGCAGCTGTTGCGCCAACCTGTGCATCCTTACACTCAGCGACTGGTTACCACGGCACTGCGCCCGACATTCGGTCATGCCCCCTCTATGAGTATGGCGGGATAACCCTTGAGTCACCTACCGGTCAGCACCACACTGCCTTTTATCAGCCTGCAGAATGTCTGTCGGCAATATACGTCGGCATCTGGTGGCCTTGGCCCTACCGATCTGAATTTGCATGCCGAAGAACGCATCGGGCTGGTTGGCTGTTCCGGCGCAGGCAAATCCACCTTGCTTAAACTGTTGTTAGCGCTAGAGGCGCCGGATTTCGGCCATATCTTCTGCCAGGGTACCGCGATTCGCCCAGCGCCCGTTCGTCGGCTGCGTTGGTACCGACGTTTGGTGCAGTATGTCCCGCAAGACGCCCACGCCTCGCTCAATCCACGTCATACGGTCGCCGAACTGATTATCGCCCCGCTGCGCCAACTCGGTCTGCCGCAGGATCTGGGTATCACTGCAGAGCGTGCTCTGCGTCAGGTCAAACTGGATGAACACCTGCTGTACGTCAGGCCGGGCCAGCTTTCCGGCGGGCAGGCACAGAGGGTGGCGCTGGCACGCGCCATCGCGCTGCAACCCCGTTTTTTACTGGCCGATGAACCGGTCAGCGGTCTGGACCTGCCCTTGCGCGGGCAGATCATCAACCTGCTCGATCGTATTGCCCGTCAGCAACGGATGGGAATGTTGCTGGTCTCCCATGATATTTCGTTGGTGGCCGCCTTGTGCCACCGCACGCTGGTGATGGACCGCGGTGCCATCGTGGAAGATCGCCCAACTCACGATCTGCTGCAATCGCCCCGGCATGTCGCTACCCGTGCGTTGATCGCCGCAATCCCATCATTGCCCCCCTTTTAGCCCTGAGATCCTGAGGAATTTTGCATGTTGAATCCGCGTTTTATTGGCCCGACCGGTTGCCTGCTAGCCGGCAGCTTGCTGCTTGCTGGCTGCTTTGAACCTGCAAAACCAAAAGAAAGTGCCACCGAAGAAAAACGTATCCGGCTGGCCATGTTACAGCCGCCACGCTCCGGGTTAACGCCGTTGAGCGACGATGCGTTTAAACTCTCGCGCTGGAGCAATGCCGAAACCCTGGTGGTGTTGAACGCCAATGGCGATGCCGAGCCGGCACTGGCGACTGAATGGCAGCAAATAGATGAACGCCGCTGGCGCTTTGTGCTGCGTCAGGGGGTCAGTTTCCACGACGGCAGCCTAATGACGGCGCAAAGCGTAGTGCGCTCACTTTCAGCAGCGATAAATGCCGCGCCAAAACCACGCATTCTGGACGGTGTTGAGCTGTCGGTCACCGCCGAAGGCGATAATGCCGTGCTGATCGCTACAGCCCGTCCCGATCCTTTAATTCCGCAACGGCTGTCCAGCCCGCAACTGGCGATCCTCGCTGAACGGGCCTACACCGCCAACGGCGTGGTCAATCCGCTGCAGGCCGGAACCGGCGCTTTTGTATTAACAGAAATCAACGGCACCAGCAGCGCACGGCTAAATCGCTTTGACGGTTACTGGGGCGAGAAAGCCGCCGCACCGGGGATCGACGTCAGTTTTGTGCCGGACAGCAATGCGCGTGCCGCCGCCCTGCGTACCGGCAGCGCCGATCTGGTTGAAGCTTTGCCGGTATCGCAGTTGCCGCTTATTGAAGCGGAGCTGATCCACGAAGTCCCGATGCCACGCACCAATACGCTGTATCTGAATACTCGCCTCGGCGCTTTCCGCGATCCGACGGTGCGCGCAGCGGCGGCGGCGGCGGTTCAACGCCAACAGTTAGTGGACAACGTCTACGAAGGTCGTGCCGATCTTGCCACCGGGTTGCTTGGCCCTGCATTGCCCTGGGCCGCCTCATTACGGCAACCGCAACCGGCTATCCCGCCAGCGGCGGTAAAAGGCCAAACCATTACCCTGGCGACCTTCAGCGATCGGGCAGAGCTGCCCGAAGTCGCGGTTTATCTGGCGCAACAGCTCAGCGCAGCCGGTTTTACAGTGAAGCAGGAGGTTCGGGAATACGCCCATATTGAAGCCGATGCGTTGGCGGGCAAATTCGATGCGTTCATTTTGTCGCGCGCCACCGTGTTGGATTCCGGCGATCCGGTGGCCTACATGTACAGCGATTTTGCCTGCCGGGGATCGTTCAATATTGCTCAACTCTGTGACCCCAAAGTGGACGAAGCATTAACCCAGGCCGCTGCCATACCGGCCGGCGCAGCGACGTCAGGCGATTATCGAGGCGGAGAGCCGCATCCTCGCCACGCATGCGGCCATCCCCTTGTTGCATGAAAGGGTTATCCAGGGTGAAACCGTCGCCATGCAGCACGCAGAACGCGACCCGCGTGAACGCCGACTGGTGACACCGCGCAGCATTATTTCCGCCGGGCAGCCCTGATCGTGATAAAGCGCTCGATAAAAATGTTATTGCCACTCGCCTCACGCCTGTTTGCTCTGTTGGCAATGATTTTGCTCATTGGTCTGATGCCCTGGATTTCCGGCCGTGACCCCGCGCTCAGCCTGCTGCGGGCTCGCTCAAGCGAGCAAGAGGCGACGCCGGAAGCCCTGAACGCCATTCGACAACGATTCGGTCTGGATGACGGGCCGCTGGTGCTGCTTGGCCGATGGTTTTCCGGGTTGCTGCGGGGGGATGCCGGTCACTCCTGGATCTCGGGTCAGCCCGTGCTGGAAGGCATGCTGCAAGCCGCCGGAGTGTCGTTGATCCTGATGGCCTGCGCGCTCACGGTAGCGCTGTCGGTAGCACTGTTGTTGGCATTGCCAACCCTGTGGCGTGGCATGCGCGGCGATGGTCAGCGCCCTGCCGGCGTACTGGCCGTGGCACTGACCTCCCTGCCGGAATTTTTGCTGGCGGCGCTGTTGCTGATTGTCGGCGCCGTCTGGTTGCGCTGGTTCCCGCCCTACGGCTGGAAAAGCCTCCAACACGTTGTTCTGCCTGCGCTGGCGCTGGGCCTGCCCGCGGGAGGATTGCTGGGACTGTTGTTCAGCGACGGGCTGGCCGCAACCTTCTCTGAACGCTGGTTGATCACCTGGAGCCTTGCCGGTATCTCCCGGAGGCAACGTCTCTTGGCGGTATTGCGCCGCACATTGCCCGCCCTGCTGCCTCAGATCGGTCTGGTGCTGGTGGGGCTTACCGGCGGTGCCATTGCCGTCGAGAAGGTGTTTGCCATTCCCGGTCTTGGTCGGGCGACCTTAGGTGCCGCCATCGCACAGGATCTGCCTGCGCTGCAGTGCGGTATCCTGATTCTGCTGATGATCGCCTTCAGCGCCGGTTTCCTGGCGCAGGGAGCGCATTATCTTCTGCTGGGCCGCATCGCCGCGTCCCTGCCTAATGCGCCACAACCCCAGCATAGCGCCAAAGGCAGTTATCTTGTCGCCGCAATCGCCGCGCTGTTGCTGTGTCTGCTGGTACTGAGCGGGGTCATCCGCGATCCGTTCTCGTCCCTGCATATGCGCCTGCAACCACCCGGCCTGGCGTTACCCTTTGGCGCCGACGCCACCGGCAGGGACATTCTGGCTCGGGTCGCCCACGGCGCGGTGAACACCAGCCTGCTGGCGCTGGCCGTCAGCTTCGCTTCACTGATCCTCGGAATGCTATTTGGGTTGATGCCGCGCCTGATGTGCGGGGTGATTGAACTGGCCAATGCCACGCCGCCCATCATGGCGGGCCTGTTGGTCATCGCCATTACCGGTCCTTCAGCCTACGGCGCAGCATGCGCAGTGATGTTGGTCAGTTGGGCGCCGTTGGCGGCACACTGCGCCTCGTTATTGACGGAGACGCGTATGCAGCCCTATATCCGCATGCTCCCCGTATTGGGTATAGGCCGCCTGCGTACGCTGACGCATTACCTGCTGCCGGCGTTAGTTGTGCCGTTGCTTCGTCACGCCATGCTTCGCCTGCCGGGTATTGCGCTGGCGCTGGCCGCGCTGGGTTTCCTCGGTCTGGGGCCTCCGCCGCCGGGCGCAGAATGGGGGCTGGTACTGGCCGAAGCTATGCCTTATATCGAACGAGCACCCTGGGGCGTTGTGACCCCGGTGGCCGCCCTGGTGTTGCTGGCAGTGTTGGCGTTAACACTGGCGAATGCCGCAGGCCAGCGCCGTGGCTGACTGCGCATCCTCGCCCGGTTTGTAGTAACATATTACGATGACTCAGCCAGCGGAGAGCCGCCAATGCACCATCTGATGCTAGACATTGAAACTCTGGACATAAAACCCAGCGCAGTGATCCTGGTGGTTGCCGCCGTATTTTTTGATCCCAAGACCGGCCAGCTAGGCGCGGAATTTGAAAACGCCGTCAGCAGCCAAAAAGATCAGCCTGGCAGAACCATCAGCCTGGATACCGTGGCCTGGTGGGCAAAGCAGTCTGACGAAGCGCGCAAACTGGCCTTTGGCGGAACCGAAAGCCTGAAGCGCGTACTGACCAGCCTGAGCCGTTTTATTCATATGAACAGCACAGACAGGGTGAAGGTCTGGGGGAATGGCAAAGAGTTTGATTGCGCAATCCTCGAACATGCTTTCCAGCAGTTGGAAATGCCCTGCCCATGGAAGTTTTGGGACACGCAGGATGTACGAACGGTGATCACCCTGGCTGAACTGCACGGCTTCAACCCGAAGAAAGAACGGCCCTTCGAAGGCACACCGCATCGGGCGCTGGACGACGCCAAACACCAGGCGCGTTACGTGGCGGATACGGTTTCTGCACTTTATTATCGCCAAGCCTCCGCCGTGTAATTGGGCCGGCAAATTCACCTGTCGAACGCTTGTGCTTTACCTCTTTCCATTTGGCGCCAGAATCTCTACTCTACCTCTCTTTGTCACTAGGACGTGCTGTTTTTGTTATGCAAAAATTTCTGTTTCTGCTTCTTAGCCTGGTGCTGCTCGGCCCGCTGGGCATCGATCTCTATCTGCCGACCATTCCCGCTATCGCACTTGGCCTTAATAGCAGCGAAGCGCTGATTCAGTCCACCATTTCACTGTTCATTCTGGTGTTGGGTCTTGGGCAGGTTATCGCCGGCCCGCTGGTGGATAACTATGGCCGCAAGCCGGTAGCGCTGGCCGGTATCGTTATCTACATGATCGGCGCGGCAATGGCGGCGCTGGCGACCACGCCAGCGGTGTTTGTTGCCTCACGCCTGCTGCAGGGCGTAGCGGTGTGCTGTACGGCGGTAGTGGCGTTCAGCGGCGTACGTGACCGCCTGAACGGCGACGACGCTGCACGTGCCTACGGTTTTCTCAACGGCACGCTGAATATTATTCCTGCGCTGGCGCCGCTGCTCGGCGGGTTGCTGGCGGAAGCTTTCGGCTGGCGCGCCCCATTCTGGTTCCTGGTTTGCTATGCCCTCGCGGTGCTGGTGCTGATCGCCTTGCGGCTACCGGAAACCCGGCCGGCGGATACCGTTAGAGTCAAAGGATTGCCGGTGCGGCAATATGCGCGCATCCTCAGCGATCGCAGCTTCCTGTCCTTCGCCGTGGTGAACGCCGGGGCAATGGGGATGGCGTTAACCTATGTTTCGCTGGCGCCGAACGTACTGATGGGTACCGCCGGGCTGACGCCTCTGCAGTTCTCGCTGGTATTTGGTGCCAACGGCTTTTGGATCATGCTGGTGAGCTTTTTCGCCAACCGCATTATTCACAAAGTCGGCCGGCCGATTTGCCTGGCGACCGGTGGGGTATTGATGGGAATCGGCTGTATTGGGCTGTTACTGGGCGTTAGCCTGCTTTCCGGCGCGGCGCAAACCCACTGGCTGGCGTATATGCTGCCGGTCGCCAGCGCCTGTGCAGGTCTGGCGTTTGTGATGGGTCCGGCAACCAGCTATGCGCTGGAGCCGTACTCCAATGAAGCCGGCGTCGCTTCGGCGTTGGTGGGCTTCGTGCAGATGGCCGGCGGCGCAGCGCTGGGCCTGTTGGCAATGGCAATGCCGTTGCCACCGAAGCTGTCACTGGCGTTGGTCATGCTGGCGGGCTGCCTGCTGGCACTGCACGCACGGCAGCGCAGCAAGCAAATTAAAAGTCAGTTGAAGAAAATTGCCTGAGGCTTACGCCTCGACGGTGACTGGCACTCTCGCGGCCAGCGCCGTCAGCAACTCATAACCCAGCGTGCCTGCCGCAGCGGCGACATCGTCAACCGGCAGGCGCCGCCCCCACAGTTCCACTTCCGAACCAATGTCAGCGCGTGGACAAGGCGTCAGATCAACCGCCAGCATATCCATGGAGACCGTACCCACCGTACGCGTCAACACGCCATCTACCCAGACCGGCGTGCCGGTCTGCGCATGGCGAGGATAGCCGTCCGCATAACCGCAGGCTACCACGCCGATACGCTGCGCAGTCTTGGCGCTATAGCGCCAGCCGTAACCCACGCTATCGCCGCTTTTCAACGACTGAATACCAATGATTTCGCTGCTCAGCGTCATGGTTGGCCGCAGACCGGTGTCGGCAATATCGTGCCACTGGCCGCTTGGCGATGCGCCATACAATACGATACCTGGCCGCACCCAGTTGCCGTGGGTTTGCGGATGCCACAACGTGGCGGCGGAGTTCGCCAGGCAGCGCGGCAGTGGTATGCCCGCCGCCGCGCCCTCAATGGTCGTCATTTGCTCTGACACGCCCTGCGGGCCGTCGGCGGTAGCAAAGTGGCTCATCAACGTCAGGCTGGCGATATTGCCCATCTCTCTCGCTTGCAACCAAACGCTGTGCAAACGATCCGGGGCAAAGCCCAGGCGATTCATCCCGCTGTTCACTTTCAAATAAACATCCAGCGGCGCGGACAGTTTGGCCGCCGCTATCGCTGCCAGTTGCCAATCGCTGTGTACCGAGGTGGTTAAACGATAGCGGTCGAGCAGGACCAAATCTTGCGGCTCGAAAAAACCTTCCAGCAGCAGAATCGGCCCTTGCCAGCCGGACTCACGCAGTAAAATGGCCTCGGTGAGATCCAGCAAGGCGAAACCGTCGGTTTGCTCCAGGCTACGCCAGACATGTTTGATTCCGTGGCCATAAGCATTGGCTTTTACTACCGACCAAATTTTGGCGCTGGGTGCAAAACGGCGAACCACCTGCAGGTTATTTTCAAAAGCGGAAAGATGCAGCGTGGCGGTAATCGGGCGAGGCATGGATTCTCCTGCGGACTGGCGGCTGAAGTCACGGGCCAGCGCCCGTGACTTCAGCATTATAAATTAAGAGGATCAACGCGCTGGATGCACATCGTTCAAGGGTGTGAGGTGCTCGTTGCGAAAGTCGGCGCTGTATCTTGCCACCGCCAGATCGTCTGAAGGGATAGCAGGCGTGGTGCCGGAAATCAGATCGGAAAGCAATTGCCCGGAGCCGCACGCCATGGTCCAGCCCAAAGTACCGTGCCCGGTATTGAGGAACAGGTTTTTCAGCGAGGTCTTGCCGACAATCGGCGTGCCGTCCGGCGTCATCGGACGCAGACCGGTCCAGAAAGTCGCCTCTTCAATCCGCCCGCCGTTAGGGTAGAGATCGCGTACCACCATTTCCAGCGTTTCTCGGCGTTTCTGCTCCAACTGGGTATTAAAACCGACAATTTCCGCCATACCACCGACGCGAATGCGTTTGTCGAAACGGGTAATGGCGATTTTGTAGGTTTCATCCAAAACGGTCGAGAACGGCGCCGCAGCTTCATCCGTAATAGGAATGGTCAGTGAATAGCCTTTCAACGGATAAACCGGGATCGAAACCAGATCGCGCAACAGCGCGGTGGAGTAAGAGCCGAAAGCCACGACGTAGCTGTCGGCCTTGAACACTTCTACGCCGCACTGCACGCCGCTGATCTGATCGCCCTCGACCAGCAGACGATCAACACTGCGGTTATACAAGAAGGTGACACCCGCCTGCTGCGCCAGCTTGGCCAGTTGCTGAGTAAACAGCTGGCAGTCACCGGTTTCATCATTGGGCAATTGCAGACCGCCGGTCAGCTTGTGCGCGACCTGCGCCAGCGCAGGTTCAACCGTTGCCAGTTGGTGGGCTTCCAGCAGTTTATAGGGCACGCCCGCATCCTCCAGCACAGCAATGTCTTTCGCCGCACTTTCGAACTGCTGCGGGGTGCGAAACAGCTGCAGCGTGCCGCCCTGACGCCCTTCATACTGGATGCCGGTTTCCTGACGCAGCGCCTTGATACAGTCACGGCTGTATTCCGCCAGCCGCACCATGCGCCCTTTATTGGTCATGTAGTGTGAGGTATCGCAGTTTTTCAGCATTTGCCACATCCAGCTCAACTGGAAACGGCTGCCATCCAGGCGTACCGCCAACGGCGCATGGCGTTGGAACATCCATTTGATGGCTTTCAACGGCACACCCGGCGCAGCCCACGGAGCTGCATAGCCCGGTGAGATTTGGCCGGCATTCGCCGCGCTGGTTTCCATTGCCGGGCCAGGTTGGCGATCGATTACCGTCACCTCGTGACCGGCCTTCGCCAAATACCAGGCACTGGCAACGCCCACCACCCCACTACCTAAAATTACCACTCGCATCGCTGACTCCAGCTCAAGGCTCAAAAAAGCATAATCTTCTGCTCACAGGAAATTAACTCAGTGGAAAAATCCGCCCAACATCTTCGTCATCAAACGTGACAACATTCACAATTAATTTATCGTTCATGGCCGCGCCTTTTGCAATACCTACCTATAAATAGCGATAAGATGTCGTCCAAGGCCAGTTTTAGAGGGCAACAGCCGCCGATATGCTATCAATGCTAGCGTTGATAGCATCAAAAAAAACCAGGATGCGCAACAAGCCTTTAACAGAATATAAAAATGAAACCCACACCTTTAAACAGAATAAAAAACCAATAAAGCAGCCTTTTATCACCATAACCTTTTACCGATTGTCGAGTCTGCCATAGCAGAAAAAACTCAGGGCAAAATCTCCCCGGCTCACCGTTGTGGAGGCGTTGCGGGCAGATCGTTGAATTTTTACGCTTTATATCATTATTCCCTATGCGCAGTTTGAGCTACGATTGATACAGGGTCTGCCGTTCGAGCAAGGTCCGTAATAACGAGGGTGCGCTGATGACTACTTCAACACATGATAAGGTCAAGGAAGATAAGCGTCTAAGCGATGGACCGGACTGGACGTTCGAGCTGCTGCAGGTGTATCTGGAGCACATCGATCGCGTAGCCAAACATTACAAGCTCGACACCTACCCGCATCAGATCGAGGTTATCACCTCAGAGCAGATGATGGACGCCTATTCGAGCGTGGGCATGCCGATTAACTATACCCATTGGTCATTCGGTAAAAAATTCATTGAAACCGAGCAGCGCTATAAGCATGGGCAACAGGGCCTGGCTTATGAAATCGTTATCAACTCCAATCCCTGCATCGCCTATCTGATGGAAGAAAATACCATCACCATGCAGGCCCTGGTGATGGCGCATGCCTGCTATGGGCACAACTCCTTCTTCAAAAATAATTACCTGTTCCGCAGTTGGACCGACGCCAGCTCGATCGTCGACTACCTGCTGTTCGCCCGCCATTACATCAGCCAGTGCGAAGAGCGTTACGGCGTTGAGGAAGTAGAAAAACTGCTCGACTCCTGCCATGCGCTGATGAACTACGGTGTGGACCGTTACAAACGACCGCAGAAAATTTCACTGATAGAAGAAAAAGCGCGACAGAAAAGCCGTGAGGAGTACCTGCAAAGCCAGGTAAATACGCTGTGGAAAACCCTGCCACGGGTCGAACGCGAAGAGGCGCCTGAACAGGCCCGCCGCTATCCGAGCGAACCTCAGGAAAACATTCTCTACTTTATGGAAAAAAATGCGCCACTGCTTGAGCCTTGGCAGCGTGAGGTTCTGCGCATCGTGCGCAAAGTGAGCCAGTATTTTTATCCGCAGAAACAGACCCAGGTGATGAACGAAGGCTGGGCGACATTCTGGCACTATACCATTCTCAATCACCTGTACGACGAAGGCCGGGTCACCGAGCGTTTCATGCTGGAATTCCTGCACAGCCACACTAACGTGGTGTACCAGCCGCCTTACAACAGCCCGTACTACAACGGCATCAACCCTTATGCGCTGGGCTTTGCCATGTTCCAGGACATCAAGCGCATTTGCCAATCGCCGACGGAAGAAGATCGTTACTGGTTCCCAGATATCGCCGGTAAAGACTGGCTGGAGACTTTGCATTTCGCCATGCGCGACTTCAAGGATGAGAGCTTTATCAGCCAGTTTCTGTCACCCAAGATCATGCGTGATTTTCGGCTGTTCACCGTGTTGGATGACGATCGCAATAACTACCTGGAAATTGCGGCTATTCATGATGAAGCCGGTTACCGGGCGATTCGCCAAGAGCTGTCTGCGCAATATAACCTGAGCAACCATGAACCTAACATTCAGATTTGGAATGTGGATTTACGCGGTGATCGTTCGTTGACGCTGCGCTACATCCCGCAAGATCGCGCGCCGCTGGACAAGAGCCGTCGCGAGGTGATGAAACATCTGCATCGCCTGTGGGGCTTCGACATTATTCTCGAACAACAGAACGAAGACGGCAGCCTCGAGTTGTTGGATCGTTGCCCACCACGTCCGACGCCACTGTAAGTTTGCTTAATGACTCAGTTTCCGTAATAACAAAGGGGCGCCACTCGAAAGTGGCGCCCCTTTTGCTTCATGCAGAAAACGTGAAGAATTAACGACGGGCGTCGGTCAGATCGCTTGGCATGGTGCCTTGCATGCTCTGCCAAATTGCACCGCTGTCTTTACCGTAGTTCCGCACGCAATCCATGACCTGATCGTAGGATTTATCATGGCACAGAGTCGACAGCTTGCTGTAGAAGGCCAGTGCCAGCTTGCGTGATTCCGGGTTGGAGAAATAGTAACGGCCAACGCGGGTATACAAGCCTTTCAGGCCGTTGAAGATCAAGCCGTAAATCGGGTTGCCGGAAGCAAACGCCAGGCCGCGGAAAATTTCGTAATCCAGCAGGTTGAAGGCATCCGCCTGATCTTCCACTTGGGACGCTTTCGCCAGCACTTCCTGAGCCTGCTCCGGATGATTACGCACTGCGGCGCGAATAAAGATCGAGGCGATATTTGTGCGCACAGACAACAAATTGTCGATCAATTGCGGGACGCTTTTATGATCGAGACGCGCCAGGGTCTCAAGAATATTGAGGCCGGATGTTTCCCAGAAATTGTTTACTTTGGTCGGTTTGCCATGCTGAATGGTCAGCCAGCCATCACGGGCCAGGCGTTGTAAAACTTCACGTAACGTGGTGCGAGTGACGCCAATCAGTTCCGAAAGCTCACGCTCCGCGGGCAAAATAGAGCCAGGGGGGAAGCGATTATTCCAGATACTCTCGATAATGTATTCTTCCGCGAAACCGGCAGGACTCTGCGCCTTTATGACCATGTTTTTGACGTTCCGTTGCGACGATAATCAGTAATAGTAATCGGCTGATCATACCAGATCGCGCCAGCATGACATAGCGTGAGCGAAAAACATTAAACGAAAGTGTGCATAAAGTGGCAAAAATTGTGCAAAAACACCGCTTCGGAGAAATTTCTCTTCGTAAAGCAAGGCCCTATTGTCTCCGCCCCTGCGACATTGTTAGGGTAATATGCAACACCTTATTTTCAGGACATGTCACGCAAAATGGAAACAAGCTTACGCAGTGCTCTGGTGAAGAACTTTCTCGGGCAATCACCTGGCTGGTATAAATTGACCCTCATCGTTTTCTTATTGGTCAACCCACTGGTTTTCTTCCTCGTCGATCCCTTTATCGCCGGTTGGCTGTTGGTGATAGAGTTTATCTTCACCCTGGCGATGGCGCTGAAGTGTTATCCACTGTTGCCAGGCGGCCTGCTGGCGATTGAAGCGGTACTGATTGGCATGACCAGCCCCACTCGCGTGGGCGAAGAAATTGCCCATAATCTGGACGTGCTGCTGCTGTTAATCTTTATGGTAGCCGGCATCTACTTTATGAAGCAGTTACTGCTGTTCGTGTTTACCAAGTTGCTGCTCAATATTAACTCTAAGATACTGCTTTCGCTGGCGTTCTGCCTAGCCGCGGCGCTGCTGTCCGCCTTCCTGGATGCGTTGACGGTAGTCGCTGTGGTGATCAGCGTGGCCACCGGTTTTTACTCGATCTACCACAATGTGGCGTCTAACCGGTCAGATGGCCATACCGACGTCGGTGACGACAGTGAACTGGCGTGCGACGATCACAAGCAAACGCTGGAGCAGTTCCGCGCCTTCTTGCGCAGCTTGCTGATGCACGCCGGCGTCGGCACCGCGCTGGGCGGCGTAATGACCATGGTGGGTGAGCCGCAGAACCTGATTATCGCTAAAAACGCCGGCTGGGGGTTTGCCGAGTTCTTCCTGCGAATGGCTCCGGTTACCTTGCCGGTGATGGTCTGCGGCCTGCTGCTCTGCATGCTGCTCGAGCGCTTTGGCGTTTTCGGTTACGGTGCCAAACTGCCGGAACGGGTGCGCGAGGTGCTGAAAGAGTTTGACCGTCAGGCCACCGCAGGACGCAGCAAGCAGGAACAGGCCAAGCTGGTGGTCCAGGCGCTGATCGGCATTTGGCTGGTCATCGCCTTGGCCTTTCACCTGGCGGAAGTTGGCCTGATCGGTTTGTCGGTGATTATTCTCGCTACCTCCCTGTGCGGCGTAACCGACGAGCACGCTATCGGCAAGGCTTTTCAGGAAGCGCTGCCCTTTACCGCCCTGTTGACGGTATTTTTCACCGTAGTCGCGGTGATCATCGAGCAACATCTGTTCAGCCCGATCATCCAGTTTGTCCTGCAAGCGGAACCCTCTTCGCAGTTGGCGCTGTTTTATCTGTTTAACGGCCTGCTGTCGTCAGTCTCCGACAACGTCTTCGTCGGCACGGTTTACATCAATGAGGCGCGCGCCGCATTCAACAGCGGAGCAATGTCCCTGAAGCAATTCGAAATGTTGGCGGTCGCCATTAATACAGGAACCAACCTGCCCTCGGTCGCCACGCCGAATGGTCAGGCGGCATTCTTGTTCCTGCTGACGTCTGCACTGGCGCCGCTGGTGCGTTTGTCCTATGGACGAATGGTGTGGATGGCTTTACCCTATACTGTGGTATTAACCTTGGTTGGGTTGCTATGCGTACAGTTTACTCTGGCGCCGATGACCGACTTGCTAACCCAGTGGCACTGGCTGACGTTGCCTTCACTCGAAACCGCTGCACATTAACGGTGCTAACCCACTCTGCTGTCGGCGACTATTTTTGTGCTGAATACGGCCCAGGTGGCTGGCAGCGGGGTTGAATTGGTTTACACTGCCGGTTCAATTGCTTACTGCATGGAAGAATAAATATATGTTGCAATTCTTTAACCGTTGCTCGCAGGGGCGCGGTGCTTGGCTGCTAATGGCCCTGACTGCGCTGGCGCTGGAATTAGTCGCGCTCTACTTTCAGCACGTAATGCTGCTGCAACCCTGTGTGATGTGCATCTATGAACGCTGCGCGCTGTTTGGCATTCTGGGCGCTTCGCTGGTCGGTGCCATCGCGCCGAAAACGCCGCTGCGCTATGTCGCTATCCTGCTGTGGATTTACAGCGCCTGGGAAGGTTTACAGCTGGCATGGAAGCACACCATGATCCAACTGCACCCTTCGCCGTTCAATACCTGTGATTTCTTCGTCAGCTTCCCGTCCTGGCTGCCGCTGGATAAATGGCTGCCGGCGGTGTTTCACGCTTCCGGCGACTGTTCAGTGCGCCAATGGCAGTTCCTGTCGCTGGAAATGCCTCAGTGGCTGGTAGGTATCTTTGCGGCCTATCTGCTGATCGCCATCGTCGTGTTGATCGCACAATTTGTCCGCCCGCGTCGCCGTGACCTGTTCGGTCGCTAAATGCGGCATTGCGGCATAATGAAAACGGCGCCTCAGGGCGCCGTTTTGCATGGGATTGCTTGTGATTTTCAGAGGTAATCCGACGTCAAGTATGCGTAAGGTAATAAACGAGCACTATCAATGCCCCAGCTACGGCAAACAGTCGTATCATTTTCATTATTGTACTCTCGGAACTTGGCGGGAGAGCGGTCAAACTACCTAATATCACAACGATAAAGAAGCACTCAGACAGGATTTGGCGGGTAATTTACATAACATTAAGTTTGAACGGCATGACACGTTAATCGCAGGGGTAATGTATTACCCGATCGTCCCTAAGATCGAGGAACAAGAGCGGTGATTTTTTACACTCATTAAGTTCATACAAAAAAACTCATCATGGTGATGCATTATTGCATCAATATTTTGATGAACTTCTGTCAAAAAATCCTTATAGTAACCGCAAGTTGTATCCCGATTTCCCTGGTGTTGTTGTGTGTCTTGCCCCTCTCTCTTTGCAGGGGCTTTTTTCCTTATCTTGCCCAGCTCGGCTTGTTCAAAATATGGTCCTGCCAGTCCACCACTTCACTCTCACGCACCGCAATGTGTCGTACCGTGATACGCTCACCGTGCATCGCCGCCTTGGAGCCGCTTACCAGCGGGTGCCATGAAAACAGTGGTTTACCCTCGCCAATCAGGCGATACGCACAGGTCGGCGGCAGCCAATCAAACGTGGTGAGATTGTCGCGCGTCAGCTTGATGCAGTCTTCTTCCAACTCGAAGCGGCGTTCATAGTTGCGACACTGACACGATTTAATATTCAACTGGTTGCAGGCTACGTTGGTGAAATAAATCTCGTCGGTATCTTCGTCGATCAGCTTATTCAGACAGCACTGCCCACAACCGTCGCACAGCGATTCCCACTCTTGTTCTGACATTTCCGCCAGCGTTTTTTGTTGCCAAAAAGGGATTTGTGACATGTTCGCGTCCGGTATAGGTAAATGAATAGATAACCTGCGTACAGGTTTTGAGGGTGCACTATATAGATATCAGAGCCAATTGGAAAGGCCAAAAATACAATATAATCATAATGATAACCACAATGCCGCTTAAAAAAAACGCTATTTAAAACAATAACGTCCGCCATTGAGCAACAAGAATATCATGGTGTTACCGGTTTTATCCGGCGAATAAAATCACACCCACTGTCCTCAATTATACGTACAAATTACAGGTCCAACACCTTTTGGTGCATCCCGTCTGACGCCATCGGCCTTCCCTGCGACAATGTTCGGATTCATCTCATTAAGCACGTTATGCCGCCTGGAACGGAATAATGCTGCTATGTTTAATGTTCGCCTTTAGAACAGAGATAAGGAGCTAAACATGTTTGGAAAAGCAGAAGACAAGGTCAATGAAGCTGCTGGCGCTGTTCAGGAAGCCTTCGGTGAGGCAACAGATTCGCCGGAGCATCAGGTTAAAGGTGCGGCCCGCAAGTATGCCTCTCAAGCCAGCTATGCGGCTCGCGACGCGGCTGACACGGTGCGGACCCAGGTTGAGTCCAACCCGCTTGCCGGCGTAGCTATCGCCGCAGCCGTAGGTATCGTTTTCGGTTTCTTGTTGGGCCGTAAATAATCCGGTGCCAGAGCGGAAACAGGCAGACAAAAGGCCCTTTCGGGCCTTTTTTAATGTTGTGTCGCCGGCGGTTTTAAATCACGCGGGTGCTCAGTGATTTACCGTTAAGGGTAATCTTCAACATATCGCCAGAGCTCATCGGACCTACACCCTGCGGCGTGCCGGTAAGAATGATGTCGCCCGCGCGCAGCGTGAAGAAACGGCTCATATAGCTGATCAGCGGCAAAATCGGCGTAATCATATCGCGAGTGTTACCCTGCTGACGCAGTTGGTCATTCACCGTCAGCGACAGCTCGGCATTTTGCGGATCGCCAAACTCCGCCACCGGAATAAAACCGGAGATCGGGCATGAACCGTCAAAACCCTTGGCTTTCTCCCAGGGCTGCCCGGCCTTCTTGAAACCCGCCTGCAATTCGCGCAGCGTCAGATCGAGCGCCACACCATAACCGGCGATAGCACGCGCTACGCGATCTTCATTCGCTTGCTTTAACGGCGTACCGATAAGCACGGCCAGCTCCACCTCATGGTGTACCGACCCGAACTCTTTGGGGATCGCCACCGGCTGGCGAATGTCGCACAGCGCTGTTTCAGGCTTGATAAACACTACCGGCTCTGCCGAGGCCGCACTGCCCATTTCCTTAATATGATCGGCGTAGTTACTGCCGACGCAGACCACCTTATTAACCGGGAAATCAAGTAGTGAACCCTGCCAGTCTCTATGTTGATACATACCGCCTCTCCCTACAATCATGTAGGGGCTTAGCATCCTAAGCCCGTTATTCCACGCTCTGGTGGGGTACCGTAGCGCTAATTTATTGCCCGATACCGTCAGCCATCATACCCACAGCTATCGCAAAATAGTAAGAGCGATTCCAATGCATGATGGTCCGAAAATTATCATAAACCAGAAACGCGCGGCCCTGCATGTCATCTGGTGTGATAACCCAACTGCGCAGGGTTGAGTGCGGAAGCGCTGAACCGTCAGGCCGCCGCACACCGCGTTTTTGCCATTCGTTTACGCTGCGAGCCTGACGATCTTTCAACCCCAGGCTATCGGCGCCGAAACCGGCCGGCAGCGTCACTTCCCTGCCCCAACCAATGCCGCGCTGCCAACCCTCACTCGCCAAATAGTTGGCGGTAGAAGCAAACACGTCGTCAGGGTTGTTCCAGATATCGATGCGGCCATCACCGTCGCCGTCCGCCGCATAGCTCAGGAACGAGGTCGGCATGAACTGGCATTGGCCCATCGCGCCAGCCCAGGAACCTTTTAGCTGGGCACTGCTGACATGGCTCTGCTCCACGATCCGCAGCGCCGCCATCAACTGTTGTGTGAAGAAGGCTTCGCGCCGGCCTTCAAACGCCAGCGTGGCAAGCGCCGAAATAACATCTTCACGCCCCTGAATCTTGCCAAAGGCGCTTTCCATTCCCCACAACGCCACGATATAACGCCCAGGAACGCCATAACGAGCGGTGACGCGGGTCAGTTGCGGCCAATATTGCCGGGACAAAGTTCGGCCCTGCTCGATTTTGGCGGGTGGCAGTACGCGTTTAAGGTAATCATCCAGCGTGATTTTCTTTTCCGGCTGATTACGATCGGCCTTGATTACACGGTCAACAAAATGCGCGTTGACGAAGGCATTATCGATGGTTGCCTGACTAATCCCTTGCGCCAACGCCTGGCGCTTCAGTTGCTCTACATAAGCCGGGAATTGCGCCGGATCGCGACCAGTTTCAGCCAGTGTGCCCGCAGTAGCGGTCGTTGTCGGCGCAGGCGCACCCGACGAAGCGGCCTCTTCCAGAGCAGCGGCCTGCGCCGTTGTCTGCTGACAGACACCACATCCCAGCATCAACAGAGTTAACGCCACCGTTATCGCCGACAATTTCATCACACTGTTCCTTAGTCGTTTTCGGGTACTGATTCAGCCAGGCCCCTGCGCGCCGGCAGTGATTATTTTTTGTCCTCTGACAAATGCTGGTTTAATAAATTTTCCACTGGCGGCGGGAATTGCAGATAAAACCCTTCCTCTTTCAAGGCTTCCTTCACTTTCTCAATATCCGCCGAGGCTAACTTTTCCCGTCCTTCGAGGGAAATCACCATCGCCAATTGCGGCGTGCCGAAACTTTTCATCAGATCTTCCGGCACTCGGGAGAAATCGTCTTTTTTTTCGACATAAAGATAAGTTTGATCCCGTTTTGGGCTTCTATAGATCACACAAAGCATTTTTTTAACTCTATTTAATTGGGGCAGCGTCTTGCCTGGATATAACTCTGACTATAACATGCTTATAGTACTTCGGAATATCGCACCCCGATTGGTATTCCGGGGATTTAAAGTTGCTGAGACTGAGTCAGGATAGATGTCACAATCGCCAATTGAGCTAAAAGGCAGCAGTTTTACCCTATCGGTTGTTCATTTGCATAATTCGGAACCCGAGGTAATTCGTCAGGCGTTACTGGAAAAAGTGGAGCAAGCGCCCGCTTTTTTGAAAAACGCCCCTGTTGTTATCAACGTTGCAACGCTGAACGGCGATGCAAACTGGAAAGAACTTCAACAGGCTGTCACGGCTGCGGGTCTGCGTGTTGTTGGCATCAGCGGTTGCAGAGATGAGCGTCAGAAACGTGCTATAACCCGTGCCGGGCTGCCGTTACTGAACGAAGGCAAAGGCCAGAAGATGGCCGCCCCGGAACCGGCCCCTGCGCCTGCCCCGGTGGTGGATCTCAACGCCCCTGCCAAAACGCGCATCATCAGTGCCCCGGTCCGTTCCGGCCAACAAATTTATGCCCGCAACTGCGATCTGATCGTGACCAGCAGCGTCAGTGCCGGGGCCGAATTAATTGCCGATGGCAATATTCACATTTACGGCATGATGCGCGGTCGTGCGCTGGCCGGTGCCTCAGGAGATACGCAGTGCCAGATTTTTTGCACGCACCTGGGTGCTGAGCTAGTCTCTATCGCAGGGCAGTACTGGTTGAGCGACCAAATCCCGTCCGATTTTCTCGGGCAGGCAGCACGACTCAGCCTGTTGGATAACGCTTTAACCATACAACCTTTAAATTAAGCCCTTTTGACAAGGAATCCATTTCATGGCACGCATTATTGTTGTTACATCGGGTAAAGGGGGCGTTGGCAAGACCACTTCAAGCGCGGCCATCGCTACCGGCTTAGCCCAAAAAGGTAAGAAAACCGTCGTGATCGATTTCGATATCGGTCTACGGAACCTTGACCTGATCATGGGCTGCGAACGCCGGGTGGTGTACGATTTCGTCAACGTGATTCAGGGTGACGCCACGCTGAATCAGGCGTTAATCAAAGACAAACGCACTGATAACCTTTATATCCTGCCGGCGTCGCAAACCCGCGACAAAGACGCACTGACCCGCGAAGGCGTCGAGAAAATCCTCAACGATCTGGGCGAGATGAATTTTGATTTCGTGGTCTGTGACTCACCTGCCGGCATCGAAACAGGTGCGTTGATGGCGTTGTACTTCGCCGATGAAGCCGTGATCACCACTAACCCGGAAGTCTCCTCGGTGCGTGACTCTGACCGTATTCTGGGCATCCTGTCTTCCAAATCCCGTCGCGCCGAGAAAGGCGAAGCACCTATTAAGGAACACCTGCTGCTCACCCGTTACAACCCGGGCCGCGTCAGCCGTGGCGATATGTTGAGCATGGAAGACGTGCTAGAAATTCTGCGCATTCCATTGGTCGGCGTTATCCCTGAAGACCAGTCCGTGCTGCGCGCGTCTAACCAGGGCGAGCCTGTTATTCTTGATATCGAGTCTGATGCCGGTAAGGCCTATGACGATACCGTTAGCCGCTTGTTAGGAGAAGAACGCCCCTTCCGCTTCATTGAAGAAGAGAAGAAGGGCTTCCTGAAACGCCTTTTTGGGGGATAAACCATGGCATTACTAGACTTCTTTCTGTCCCGCAAAAAACCGACAGCCAATATAGCCAAGGAACGGCTGCAAATTATCGTCGCAGAGCGTCGTCGTGGGGACAGCGAGCCCCACTATCTGCCTGATTTAAAACGCGATATTCTGGCGGTAATTTGCAAATACATTCAAATCGACCCTGAAATGCTGCACGTGCAGTTTGAGCAGAAAGGGGATGATATTTCGGTACTTGAACTCAACGTGACATTACCGGAATCGGAAGAAGCAGCTAAATGATTGCGACGCATTAATTACCCCCTGTATATTTTTTACAGGGGGTAACTGTATGCACATCCAGTTATTGGGATAAAAACCATCCATTAACCGTTATCTCCCTTTGAGATTAATCTCAATTAATCTTGCGCCGCAGTTGTTTAAAGTAAATGATAGCGATAAAAGTATTTTCTTCGACTATTCCTAATAAATAATCAGAGCAGTGTTTCCTTACCCTGCCCTCGACTTTTCTACCCATCGATTAATAATTTTTCAGAATGTCCTGAAGTGGCGTCGCTAATAAGTCACCGCGCCAACCGCTGACTAATTCCGGCAGGCTGTCACCGCTTTTCAATTTCCAATGCCAATTCAGCAGTTGGTTAATCTGCCGACGCGATGCCAGCAATTCACTGCTTAACCCGCTTTGTTCACTGACAATAACGATCGCCGCTTTGATATCCTTGAACACTTTCTTATAACCCGGCTGGTCGATCAGGTTGGACAACGGCTCGGGCAGTGCAGCTTCATCCAGCTCGCTGGCCTCGGCCACCAACGCCAGCAACGTCTTACCGTGATAACGAATTTCCGGGCCGCTCAGGCCGAGCGAATCCAATTCTCCCAGCGAAGTTGGCATATAGCGCGCTACCTGGCACAGGTTTTCCTCGCGTACCACAAAGTTCACCGCCAAATCACGCTCACGCGCCTGACGCAGTCGCCATTCCGCCAGTTTCTGCAAACAACCCAGTTGGCGCGGGCGCAGCTGCCAGGCGTTGGTGATTTCACGGTAGGCCAATTCCGGCGCCAGCGACTCGCTGCGGCGCTGACAGAGCAGCAGGCACTCATTGGCGGCGGCGGCAGTCCAACCGGCGTCTTCGGTTTCCTGCACTAGCTGTTTGGCCATCGGCAGCAGGTAGAACACGTCGGCTGCGGCGTATACGCACTGTTTTTCCGTCAGCGGACGCGCCAGCCAATCTGTGCGGGATTCACTTTTATCCAGATCTACCTGCATATACTCCTTCACCAAGGTCGCAAAACCACAAGACAGCGGTCGCCCAGTAAAGGCTGCCAGTATCTGGGTGTCGACCATCGGGGTCGGCAGCGTTTTGAACGCATTCAGGAACACCTCAAGGTCTTCACTGCCGGCGTGCAGGAATTTCACAATCTGGGTATCGCTCAGCAGATCGATAAACGGCTGCCATTGCTTGATCGGCAAGGGATCGATCAGGGAGAGTTGTTCACCGTCGTATAACTGAATCAGGCCTAACTGCGGATAGTAGGTGCGCGTTCTGACAAATTCGGTGTCCAACGCAATCTGGGCATGGTTTCTTGCCTGCTCGCAGACCTGCTGCAATCCGGCATCGGTAGTGATCAACTGATAGTTCAAAACGTCATTCTCTTGGTCGCTTTCATGATTCAAACACAACAACGCCGGCATTCACCGGCGTCGTTGATCTGTAAGGCGTGGATGATAACCTAGGCGGCATCGGCCGCCCGCGTTTTTTTCTGTTCATCACGCAGTTCTCGCCGCAAAATTTTACCGACGTTAGATTTCGGCAACTCGTCGCGGAACTCAACAATTTTAGGCACTTTATACCCGGTCAGGTACCGACGGCAATGGGTCAACAGCTCTTCTTTGGTCAGAGAGGCGTCTTTCTTTACCACGCAAATCTTGACCGTTTCACCGGACACGTCATTCGGCACACCAATCGCAGCAGACTCCAGCACCTTCGGATGCTGGCTGACCACGTCTTCGATCTCATTCGGGTAAACGTTAAAACCGGAAACCAGAATCATGTCTTTCTTGCGATCGACCACGCGTACAAAGCCCGACTCGTCAACTGTAACGATATCGCCGGTTGCGAGCCAGCCCTCTTTTAACACTTCATCAGTGGCGTCCGGCCGCTGCCAGTAGCCTAACATAACTTGCGGCCCTTTGACCCACAGTTCGCCCGGCTCACCCACCGGCACATCATGGCCATCATCGTCCACCAACCGAATATCGGTGGACGAAACGGGCAGACCGATGCTGCCGCTGTAGTGCGTCAGATCGTGCGGGTTACAGGTAACCAGCGGCGCACATTCTGTCAGGCCATAACCCTCAAGCAAATGCCTGCCTGTGACCTTCTCCCACTTGTCCGCCACCGCCTTCTGCACCGACATCCCGCCCCCGACCGAGAAACGCAAAGTCGAAAAATCCAGCTTGTGGAAATCTTCATTATTGAGCAGTGCATTAAACAGCGTATTGACGCCGCTGATGGCAGTGAAGGGGTATTTGGCCAACTCTTTCACCATCCCCGGAATATCGCGCGGGTTGGTGATCAGTAAATTGCGGCCACCCAACTCGAGAAACAGCAGGCAATTCACCGTCAGCGCAAATATATGGTAGAGCGGCAATGCAGTGACTATCAATTCCTGGCCATCGCGGAACAGCGGCCCGTAGGCGGCATTGCACTGCGCCAAATTGGCCTGCATGTTGCGGTGCGTCAGCATTGCGCCTTTCGCCACACCGGTGGTACCGCCGGTATATTGCAGGAAAGCCAGATCGGAATTGATGATATCGGGTTTGACGTACTGCAGGCGGCGCCCGCGTTGCAAAGCGCTACGGAAAGAAATCGCGGCCGGCAGGTGGTATTTCGGCACCAGTCGCTTAATGTACTTCACTACAAAGTTGACCAACGTGCCTTTGGCGGTGGAGAGCTGGTCGCCCATGCGCGTCAGAATCACATGTTTTACCTGGGTATTGAATACCACTTTTTCCAGCGTATGGGCAAAGTTGGAGACGATCACGATAGCGCTGGCGCCGCTGTCATTCAGTTGGTGTTCCAGCTCGCGCGGCGTATACAGGGGGTTAACGTTTACCACCACCATGCCGGCGCGCAAAATGCCGAACAGCGCGATCGGATACTGCAACAGATTTGGCATCATCAGGGCAACGCGATCCCCCTTCTGCAAGCCCAACTCATTTTGCAGGTAAGCGGCGAAGGCCCGGCTGCGTTCCTCCAGTTTACGGAAGGTCATCACCTCGCCCATATTGATGAAAGCGGGTTGATCGGCATAGCGCTGAACCGCATTTTCAAACATTTCGACCAAAGATGAATAACGATCGGCGTCGATCTCTGCCGGAACATCTGCCGGGTAACGTTTTAACCAGACCTTATCCAAGGTATTACTCCTGAAATCATTGCTCATTATCATCGCAGCCCCTAACACGCAGCCAAACCATAACAATATTTTAACTCAGCAGACCAGTTTGGGTTTTAAACATTATTCAGGTTGCGATGTACATCACTAATTGGCGGTATTTCCCTGTGCCAAAAGGAAAAGGCGGCCGGAGCCGCCCTATTAAAATGTGTTAACTGCAAGCAAAAACCTATTCGGTAACGATGGTTTGTATCTGCGTAGGTCCAGGATTGTACCAGCCGTATCCTACGCCCCAACCCGGGCCCCAGGTGCCGCTGCGCCAGCCCCATGGCCCCATCGGCGCCGGTGGCATCATCACCTGCTGGGTCAGGCGCCAGCGCTTGTAACCGGTGGCGTTCATCGTTACAAACTTGTACGGCGTCATGCCGATTTTGCCTTCTTTCACGCCGGTGATTGGCCCGACAACGGTAACCAACTGACCTTTAAAATCGACCGGTTCGAGGAAACCGTTGACCGTGGCCAGCAAGCGGCCCCGTGATGGCTCGCCCAGAATCGGCCGGGCGCCAGAATCGAGCGGTACCGCCGCGATCTCGAGCACCGTGCGTCCCTGCTCGTTAGCGACGTTCACTACGGTACCGCCAAAGCGGGCTTCAGCTCCGGCAAACAGGTTCGGCGCATTTTGCACCGAAGACAACTGCTGCACCGGCGTCGCCGTACTGCCTTTGATCGCATCCGGCACGGTTACGCAGCCTGACAACGCCAGCGCGCCGCCGGCCATGGCCAGCAGCGACATTTTTTTACTTACAGTGCGGGTTAACATCGTCGCAATCTCCTGAAATGGCTGTAACTTTGACATCAAATCGCTGAGCAAGTTGCAGTTCATTCATAGCCCGGATTCAACCGCTGCACAATAGGTTGTCGTTATTCGCGCCCAGGCAGTTTTTTCCAGGTGACTTCGTTGCGCAGGTAAGTCGGTTCGGCATTTTCTACCGCCACCGCCAGCCCTTGCTGCCAGGCATGCAACGCAAGCGGCAACATGTCTTCCGCTTGCGGCAGCAGCATTTGCCCGTCGCGCAGGCCCAGAGAAGAGCCGGCAATCAGGTCCGGGTACGTTTGCCAGCCGGTGCCCACATGCGCCCAGTTGCCTTGCAGGCCTTGCGCGCGTTCCAGCGCTTGCTGTGGCGAAAGCACCGCTTCACCTTCGCTTTCCAGCCAAATGCCATCTTGCCCGCGCTCAAACTGACCCCAGTAGACCTCACCCATTCGCGCATCAATCGCCGCCAACACTCGATCGGCGCCGCTAACGCGCCAGGCACCTTGAGCCATGGTTTGCAACGTTGAAATGCCCAGCATTGGCAACTCGGCTCCCAGCGCAAGCCCTTGCGCGATGCCGATACCGATACGTACGCCGGTAAAGCTGCCGGGCCCGCGGCCAAAAGCCAGCGCGTCGAGTTGATTAAGGGTTAAACCGGATTCCGCCAGCACTTGCTGCACCATCGGTAAAATGCGTTGCGTATGCTCACGTGGGCACAGCTCAAACAGGGCGTGGGTTTCGCCTTGATTCCAGATGGCAACGGAACAGGCTTCCGTCGCCGTATCGATCGCTAAAATTCGCGTGGACATACCAACCTCTGGCGGGAAAAAACAGGGCGCGCATTGTAGCACAGCCCCGTGTCCGCGCCTATCCGCTAACGTTCAGCTTGCAGGAAGGCAATCGCCTGCGCGATATCCCGGGTGCGCGGTGTCGGCGGCAGGCTATTGAGGAACACCTCGCCATAAGGCCGCATCACCAGACGGTTATCGCAGATCACCAGCACACCGCGATCGTCAGTATCGCGGATCAGGCGTCCGACGCCCTGCTTCAGGGTAATGACCGCATCCGGCAATTGCACGTCGTTGAACGGATCGCCGCCACGCAGCCGGCAATCTTCAATTCGCGCCTTCAACAGCGGATCGTCGGGCGAGGTAAACGGCAGCTTGTCGATGATCACGCACGACAAAGCGTCACCGCGCACGTCAACCCCTTCCCAGAAACTGCTGGTCGCCACCAACAACGCGTTGCCGGCCTCGACAAACTGCGCCAACAGTTGGCCTTTACTGGTTTCCCCTTGCAACAGTACCGGCAGCGTCATGGTGGCACGGAACTCCTCCGCCAGTTCGCGCATCATCTGGTGCGAAGTGCAAAGGAAGAAACAGCGGCCGTTATTGGCTTCAATCAGCGGCCGCAGCATGCGCGCCAACTGGCGGGCGCCGCCGGGCTGATTCGGCGAAGGCAGAAAACGCGGCACGCACAGCAACGCCTGGTTGGCGTAGTCGAACGGGCTGGCCAACAACAAGGTTTTGGCTTTGGTCAGGCCCAACCGCTCGGTAAAATGCCCCATCTGTTCGTTGACCGACAGCGTTGCCGAGGTAAAAATCCAACTGCCCGGTTTCTCATCCAACAGCTCACGAAAACGATCCGCCACCGTCAGCGGCGTCAATGCCAGCACGAAATGGCGTGAATTGCATTCATACCAGTAGCTGAAGCCCGGCTCGTTGACCTCTTTCAATCGTTTGAGGCGTGCGCGATACAGCGTGGCGCGCTCGAAGGCGGCGTCCAGCAAGGCCGAGCGGCCAAGGGACAGTTTAACCACGTCGTAGCACAGCTCCAACGCGTCATCGAGCAGCAGCAGGGCGCGCTGCACGTTCGGTTGACCAAGCACGTCGCGCAGGTTGCCGCGAAAACCCGGCTCCCCCAACATCAAACGGAAATCCTGGGTACTCTGGCTGAGGCGATCGGCGCTTTTTTGCAACTGTGCAGCGTCACGCACTTCGGTACGGTAGGCAATGGTAATATCTTTAGCCAGATCCAACAGTTGGCGGCTGGTCAGCTGCTTGCCGAAATACTGACTAGCGATGTCGGGGATCTGATGGGCTTCGTCGAAAATCATCACGTCAGCCTCGGGGATTAACTCGGCAAATCCGCCCTCTTTCACCACCATATCCGCCAGAAACAGATGATGGTTCACCACGATAACGTCAGCATCCATGGCACGACGGCGAGCCTTGACCACAAAGCAATCTTTATACAGCGGGCAGTCGCTGCCCAGGCAGTTGTCGTTGGTGCTGGTCACCAGCGGCCAGATAAAACTGTCTTCCGCCACGTCGCTGCAACTGCTGATGTCGCCCTCTTTGGTCAATGATGACCATTTGCGCAAATGGACCAGATCGATAAGCGTCTGTCCGGCCAGCTCACCGCCGGCCATCGATTGTTGCTCCAGACGCTCCAGACACAGGTAGTTGGAACGCCCTTTCAACAGCGCCATCTTGCCTTTGTACTTGAGCGCTTTGGCGACGGTAGGCAGATCGCGCGCATAAAGCTGGTCCTGCAAGGCTTTTGAACCGGTGGAAATAATCACTTTGCGATCGGCACGCAGCGCCGGCACCAAATAGGCGAAGGTTTTACCGGTACCGGTGCCCGCTTCAACCACCAGTTCCTGTTTGAAATTAATGGCCTCGGTGACCGCTTCCGCCATCTGCCGCTGAGCTTCGCGCGGTTTGAAACCCTTGATTGCCTGCGCCAGTGCGCCGTCTGTTGCGAAATCGTCCGTCACGCTATCTCTCTGCCAGTGTAATTCAGCGGTGATTATGCCAATCCTGCCGCACGGCTACCACAGACTTTTACCCTATGGCTTCCAAGCCGCACTGCAGCTTGAAAGACGACGGATTTATCGTCACGTATTTCTGCCGACGGCTGTGTTACCCTTAAGGTGATGATGATATGGAGATAACTGAATGAACATCGAACGCATTGATCCCGACCAACGCTGGTCCGAAGCCGTGGTTCACAACGACACCGTCTATTACACCAGCGTGCCGGAAAACCTGGATGACGACGCCACCGCACAGACGGCAAACACCCTGGCGGCCATTGACGTGCTGCTGGCCCGCGTTGGCTCGGACAAGAGCCGGGTATTGGACGCCACTATTTTCCTGGCAGACGCCGCGGACTTCGCCGCGATGAACACCGCCTGGGATGCTTGGGTGGTTGCAGGCAGTGCACCGGTACGCTGCACCGTGCAGGCCAAATTGATGAACCCGAAGTACAAGGTTGAAATCAAGATTATCGCCGCGCTGTAAACAAAAAACCGCAGGGAGTTACCCCCTGCGGTTTTTATGTTGTCATTCTGCGCGCTGATTAAGCCAGTTTGATAATCACCATTCCCACCAACAACAGCGCCAGGCCAATCCAGCCCTTGGCATTGAGCCGTTGGCCGAACAGGATCCAACCGGCGGCGATGGTCGCGGCAATACCGAAACCGCCCCAGAGCGCATAGGCCACCGACAGATCAATCCCCTTCACCGCCTGCGCCAGCGCACTGAACGCGCCCAGCACCGACAGCAGAGACAGCAGACCCATCCACACTTTACGGAAGCCGTCCGACATTTTCAGAAAGATGTTGGCGACAATTTCCAGGACGATCGCCAGCGCCAGAAACCCGATGTGGTACAACTCAAGCTGTTGCATGGTTGTCACCTCGCGGGCTGACCTGTTTTCGACCCTTGCGGGTACCGGATTTCACCAGAAGGATGCCGGCAATCAGCGTCACCAGACCCAACACTTTCAACGCAGAGATCGGCTCATCAAACCACAACACGCTGAACAGCGTAATAAACAGGATACCGATACCTTCCCACAGCGCATAAGCCACGCCAAGGGCGACGCGTTTTATCGCCAGCGACAACATTACGTAAGAAGCAGTGATCATCACGTACATCACAATATGCCCGGTCATGCCGCCGCTGATGCTGGCGTATTTCATTGACAGGGTACCGATAATTTCGGCCACGATAGCCAAGCCTAAAAAGATCCAATAAATCATAATTTTTCTCCCAAACGGCGAATAACGCACGCTAAGGCGTATTTATCCCGATTTATCTCGTCGGACAGGCGCAGTAAGACGCGGACGACACAGAGATCCCTGGGGATAAACTGACCCAAACGTAATAAAAATGTTTGCCCGGCTACGCGGAATGACGAAGGACTGAGCCTGTCACCAGCACCGGTTAAGGGAGAAAGACGCTATAGCTCACTGCACCAGTGATGCTCACTGGCAAGGATGGCAGACAGGAAAAGCTGGCAAGTAGAGGTTCTGAGGGTAATTCCATTAAGTTTCATCATAATTATTCTCTATTCTCAGCCGCACACCGTGCGATTTGCCCAATATCCTCTTAAAAGTAAAATTTTCAACTGAGATATTTGTACCATAGCCAAAATAAGAAAGCAAATTGCCGTTTTCACAAAAATCATAAAAAAACGGGTTAAAAATAAGAAAGTTAAGCATTTTAAAAATAAAAAAAGGTTCAACGAGCCGTTGAACCTTGATGACGTCACGAGTGGGCAAACAATCGCCAAACCCAGGCTCGGAGCGAGTTACAAAGCCGCACCCTTGACGGCGCTGCGCGCCAATTCGCTAATGCGTTCGTAGTCGCCGCTCTCCAAAGCGTCGGCTGGCACCAACCAGGATCCACCGATGCACAGCACGCTTTTCAACGCCAGATAATCGCGGTAGTTATTCGGCGTGATACCGCCGGTCGGACAGAAACGCACCTGCGGGAACGGGCCGCCGATCGCCTGCAACGCCTTCACGCCGCCGTTGGCTTCTGCCGGGAAGAACTTGAACTCGCCCAGGCCGTAATCCATGCCCAGCATCAGTTCTGAAACGGTGCTGATGCCCGGAATTAACGGAATCGTCCCTGCGGTAGCGGCTTTCAGCAACGCCTCGGTAAGGCCTGGGCTGATAGCGAATTGCGCACCGGCCTCGGTCACTTCTTGCAACTGCTGGGGGTTAATTACCGTACCTGCGCCGATAATCGCCTCCGGCACTTCTTTGGCAATGGCGCGGATCGCCTCCATGGCGCAGGCGGTGCGTAATGTCACCTCCAGCACGCGAACGCCACCGGCGACCAGCGCCCTGGCCAGCGGCACCGCATGTTCCAGTTTATTGATCACAATGACCGGAACCACCGGGCCTGCAGTCAGGATCTGTTCTGCGCTGGTTTTCCAGTTTTTCATTATTACTTCTCCACTACTTACGGTTTATAAATGGCACGCCCCTGCCACAGGGCTCCGCAAGTGTATGCGGGCGTCCGGCCGTACCCTAAGTGAGGTTGCTATCCCGCTTATCTGCGGGCAAAAAAATGCCGGCAGATAAGCTGCCGGCGGCGTCGTTACTCGAACTCGTTCCAGGAACGGCCATCGCGGGTGATCATCGCGACCGAAGCTACCGGGCCCCAGGTACCAGACTGGTAAGGCTTCGGCGCTTCGTTGTCCGCTTTCCAGGCGTCCATGATGGAGTCTACCCATTTCCAGGCTTCTTCCACCTCGTCACGGCGCACGAACAGCGCCTGAATACCGCGCATGGTCTCCAGCAACAAACGCTCGTAGGCGTCTGCCACGTGCTCCTGGTTAAAGGTTTCCGAGAAGCTCAGATCCAGCTTGGTGGTTTGCAGACGGTGCTTGTGATCCAACCCCGGCACCTTGTTCAGCACCTGGATCTCGATACCTTCATCCGGTTGCAGACGAATGGTCAACTTGTTCTGCGGCAGTTGCTGGTAAGAGTCGCTGAACAGGTTCAACGGCGGGTTCTTGAAGTAAACCACCACTTCAGAACATTTGGTCGGCAGGCGTTTACCGGTACGCAGGTAGAACGGCACGCCGGCCCACTGCCAGTTGTCGATATCCACGCGGATTGAGACGAAGGTTTCGGTGTTGCTGCTTTTGTTCGCCCCTTCCTCTTCCAGATAGCCCGGCACTTTTTTACCCTGCACAAAACCGGCGGTGTATTGGCCGCGCACCGTGGTTTCACGCACATTGGTCTGATTAATACGGCGCAGCGAGCGCAGCACCTTCACTTTCTCGTCACGAATGCGATCGGTGGTCAGATCCGCCGGCGGCGACATGGCAATCATGGTCAGAATTTGCAGCAGGTGGTTCTGGATCATGTCGCGCATCTGGCCGGCCTGGTCAAAGTAGCCCCAGCGCCCTTCGATGCCCACCTCTTCCGCCACGGTGATCTGTACGGAATCGATAGTGCGGTTGTCCCAATTGGAGGCAAACAGCGAGTTGGCAAAACGCAGCGCCAGCAGGTTCAGTACCGTCTCTTTACCGAGGTAGTGGTCAATACGGTAAACCTGGGACTCGTTGAAGAATTCCGCCACTTGATCGTTGATCACGCGGGAAGACGCCAGATCGGTGCCCAACGGTTTCTCCATCACAACGCGCGCCGGGTCGTGATTCAGTTTTGCCTCGCCCAACCCTTTGCAGATCGCGCCAAAGGTGCTTGGCGGCATGGCGAAGTAGTTGATGGTAGTGCGATGCTTCTGGTCCAGCATTTTACCCAGTTTGGTAAAGTTTTTGCTGTCGTTCACATCCAGGTTGCAGAAATCCAGGCGCGCGCTCAGCGTGGCCCAGAGTTCGTCATCCAGCGTTTCTTTCATAAAGGTGCCAAGCGCTTCCTTGACTACCTTGATATAGGCTTCTTTATCCCACTCCGCACGGCCAACGCCGATAATCCGGGTTTCCGGGTGGATATGGCCGGCTTTTTCTAACTGGTACAGGGAAGGCAGCAGCTTACGACGCGCCAAATCGCCTTTCGCGCCGAAAATAACCAGGTCACACGCCTGGGCTGTAGAGGTTACCGCCATGTTCATCTCCTCGTTGCAGGATATTTGTAATTTTCTTACATTACTAATGTACTCTCTTTGACTACGGCCAGTAAACCCAGATCAAAAGCAGAAAAAAAGCCCCAGAAACTCCAGTGTTAAGCGTGATCGGGCGTAAACGCCGTTGACGAAACTAAAAACTGTAATTTTCTGTCTTTTTTGACGCTCTTTTACCATTATGAAAGTTAGACACAGGTCATGTTCTGATGAAAAAAGTCTGCATACCCTCTGTCGAGACTGCCAACGGTTACCGGCACGTAGTATATTTTCATTAAACCGGCATTGATTTCTCCTTTGATTGAAATCGACATATCCGATGGATTCCAAGTGGCAGCTTGAAAGACTGCGGGTATAAAACCATGAGTGACTCTCGTTATATGAATACGCTGGAAAAAATCCAGAGCCATCTGGAGCTCCTGAGCAAATCTGAAAGGAAAGTCGCCGAGGTGATCCTTGCCTCCCCACAAACCGCCATTCACTCCAGTATCGCCACGCTGGCCAAAATGGCGGACGTCAGCGAACCCACCGTCAACCGTTTTTGTCGCCGTCTCGATACCAAGGGCTTCCCCGATTTTAAGCTGCATCTGGCGCAAAGCCTGGCCAACGGCACCCCTTACGTAAATCGTAACGTGGAGGAAGATGACAGTGTGGATTCCTACACCGGTAAAATATTCGAATCGGTGATGGCCTGCCTGGATACAGTAAAGGCAAATTTGGATATTGCCGCAATCAATCGTGCGGTTGACCTGCTCACGCAGGCAAAAAAGATCTCTTTCTTTGGTTTGGGCGCGTCGGCGGCAGTCGCCCACGACGCGATGAACAAATTTTTCCGTTTTAATATCCCGGTGGTCTACTTCGATGACATCGTCATGCAACGCATGGGATGCATGAACTCCAGCGAAGGCGACGTCGTGGTATTAATTTCCCACACCGGCCGCACCAAAAACCTGGTTGAAATGGCGCAACTGGCGCGCGAAAACGACGCCACGGTGATCGCCATCACCTCACGCGATACCCCCCTCGCCCATGCGGCGACGCTGTCTCTGCTGCTCGATGTGCCGGAAGACACTGACGTTTATATGCCGATGGTGTCCCGAATTGCGCAATTAACGCTCATCGACGTTCTGGCTACCGGATTTACCTTGCGCAGAGGGGCTAAATTCAGAGATAACTTGAAGCGGGTCAAGGAAGCGTTAAAAGAATCGCGCTTTGATAAGGGTGCGGTTATCCCGAATAATTTCGACTCGTAACCGATGTAAAAAAACCTGCCGAAAAGTTTGAACGGCAGTCTTAGAGGCAGTACCTGTAAAACGCTCATGCGGGTAACCCGGGTGAAACATCAGTGTAGTAAAATTACATTTCACTCTTGGTTTCGTTATCCGACGTTATCGCAACACCAATACTTTGCTTCACCAGTCAACGGAGTAATACATGTCCAGACGGCTCAGAAGAACCAAAATTGTTACCACACTAGGCCCGGCTACTGACCGCGACAATAATCTTGAAAAGATCATTGCTGCCGGCGCTAACGTGGTTCGGCTCAACTTTTCTCATGGCAGCGCGGAAGATCACCAGGCTCGCGCAGATAAAGTGCGCGAAATCGCTGCCAAACTGGGGCGTCACGTCGCGATTCTGGGCGACCTGCAAGGGCCAAAAATCCGTGTTTCCACCTTTAAGGAAGGCAAAATCTTCCTCAATATAGGTGACAAATTTCTGCTCGATGCCAACATGTCAAAAGGCGAAGGCGATAAAGAAAAAGTCGGTATCGACTATAAAGGCCTGCCTGCCGACGTGGTGCCGGGCGACGTACTGCTGCTGGACGATGGCCGCGTACAGTTGAAAGTGCTCGAAGTTCAGGGCATGAAAGTGTTTACCGAAGTGACCGTTGGCGGCCCGCTGTCCAACAACAAAGGCATCAACAAACTGGGCGGCGGCCTGTCCGCAGAAGCCCTGACCGAGAAAGATAAAGCCGATATCATTACCGCGGCAAAAATCGGCGTCGACTATCTGGCGGTCTCCTTCCCACGTACCGGCGAAGATTTGAACTACGCACGCCGTCTGGCGCGCGATGCAGGCTGCAACGCCAAGATCGTGTCTAAAGTTGAACGCGCTGAAGCGGTATGCAGCGATGAAGCAATGGATGACATCATCCTGGCTTCCGACGTGGTGATGGTCGCCCGTGGTGACCTGGGCGTTGAAATCGGCGATCCGGAACTGGTCGGCATTCAGAAAAAACTGATCCGTCGTGCCCGCACGCTGAACCGCGCCGTCATTACCGCGACCCAGATGATGGAATCGATGATCACCAACCCGATGCCAACCCGCGCCGAAGTCATGGACGTGGCGAACGCCGTGCTGGATGGCACCGATGCCGTAATGCTGTCTGCCGAAACCGCTGCGGGCCAGTACCCGGCGGAGACCGTGGCGGCGATGGCGCGTGTTTGTCTGGGCGCTGAAAAAATTCCAAGCATCAACGTCTCCAAACACCGTTTGGACGTACAGTTCGACAACATCGAAGAAGCCATCGCCATGTCTTCAATGTACGCTGCCAACCACCTGAAAGGCGTGACCGCACTGATCGCCATGACAGAATCGGGCCGCACTGCGCTGATGATGTCACGTATCAGCTCCGGACTGCCGATCTTCGCCATGTCACGTCATGAGCACACGCTGAACCTGACGGCGCTGTATCGCGGCGTTACGCCGGTTTACTTCGACAGTCATAACGACGGCGTCATCGCGGCCAATGACGCAGTGAATCGCCTGCGCGACAAAGGTTTCCTGGTTTCCGGCGATCTGGTGATCGTGACGCAGGGCGACGTGATGGAAACCGTTGGCACCACCAACACCAGCCGTATCCTGCGCGTAGAATAACCCCCGCTTGCCGCCGGCCGTTAACGCGGCCGGCATTTTTTCCCGCACCGCCCTTTCCGCCTGATAAACTCGTCTCCAGTCGCCGCTAAGGCAAACGGAGAGCCAAGATGCTTCATCAACACCCACAGCAAAACTGCAGCTCGCTTGCATTGGATCTCGACGGCCAAGGGCTGGAAAGCCTGGATGATGACCGCCTGCAGGGCAACGCATTGCTGAAAATCAGCCTATACGACAATCGCCTCCGCCAGTTCCCGGCGCAAATCTTTCAGCATCGTGCGCTGCAGGTACTGAATATCTCCTGTAACCAACTCAATGAACTGCCGGAAGATCTCGGCCAATGGCAAAAACTGGCGATGCTGGATTGCGGTCACAACAAAGCCGAGCGCGTGCCTGCCAGCATCGGCCAACTCAGTGAACTGACCTATCTTTATCTGAGCGACAACGCTTTCAGCACGCTCCCCATAGAGCTGGGTCGTTTGCATAAATTGCGCTATCTAAACGTGACCGATAACCTACTGAGCGAACTGCCGGCTGCTATTGTTCAATTGAGCGGCCTGCAGGAACTGAGACTGTATAACAATCAGATTACCGCGTTGCCGACCGCCATCGGTCAGTTGAGCGCGCTGCGGGAACTGCACCTGATGAATAATCGCCTGGAAACGCTTCCGGAAGAGATCTCGCAATTGTCTGAACTGGCGGTGCTGGACGTGGAGAATAACGCCATCAGCAGGCTGCCTGCGGCATTCTGTCACTTAGCCAGCCTGACCGACCTCAATCTGCGCGCTAATCAGCTACGGCAGCTGCCAGGCTGTTTTGGTCAACTAACGGCGCTCACCACGCTTGACCTGCGCGCTAACCGGTTGAGTGAGCTGCCGGACAGCATGGCGGCATTGACTCGCCTGCGACGATTAGATTTGCGCTGGAACAACTTCGCTCAGATGCCGGCGGTACTGGAGCCATTGATGGCGCAGGGTTGTATGGTGCATATATAAGGCATTAAAAACAAAGGGCCAGCCCCCTTTCGATGGCTGGCCCTTACGACCGGAAGCGACTGTGCCGCTTAGCGATACAAATCGTCGCGTGAATAGGGTTCAATCTCCCCCTCTTTACGCGTTTTCAGCAGTTTGAGGATCCAGGTGTATTGCTCTGGGTTCGGCCCCACCAAATTCTCCACTTCTTCATTCATGCGACGCGCAATATAGGGGTCATCGGCCGTGGCCAAATCATCCATCGGCGGGCGAATATAGATATCCAGCATGCTGGTTTTGCCGTCATACACCGGGAACAAAGGCACAATTGCCGCACGGCACACCTTCATCAGGCGCCCCACCGCGGGCAGCGTCGCTTTGTAGGTAGCAAAAAAGTCGACGAACTCGCTATGTTCGGCGCCGTGATCCTGATCGGGCAGATAATAGCCCCAATAACCCTGACGCACCGAGCTGATAAACGGCTTGATGCCGTCGTTGCGCGCATGCATTCGGCCGCCAAACTTACGGCGCACCGCATTCCACAGATAATCCACCAAAGGGTTACTTTGGTTGTGAAACATCGCCGCCATCGGCTGACCACGTGCCGCCATCAGCATGGCGGGTACATCCACCGCCCATCCGTGTGGCACCAGGAAAATCACGTTGCGGCCTTCTTCGCGGATCTTATCCAGCACCTCTTCGCCGTGCCAACGCACACGCTTCAGCACTTTTTCCGGTTTGGTGCAGGCCAGTTCCGCCATCAGAATCATTGATTGCGGCGCGGTGGCAAACATCTCGTCAATAATGTGCTCGCGTTCGTTTTCCGGCACTTCCGGCAGGCAATACAACAGGTTGATACGCGCACGGCGGCGGGCGCTTTTTGCCACCTTGCCGACCAGTTTGCCAACCGCACCGAGCACCGGATCGCGCAAGCGCGCAGGGATCAGTGAGATGCCTGCCATCAACCCGGTTCCCAGCCAAACGCCCCAGTAGCGTGGATGGTAAAAAGCTTTTTGAAATTGCGGGATGAACTCTACGTTCGATTTTTTCTCGTTTTGCATGCACAAGCTCTTAACTTAGCGGTTCGGCTAATCATAATTGCAAAGACTGATTTTGCAATTAACAACGACGAAGCGCCAATATAAAACAGCATCGGCCCGCAATCAGGCCGATGGAATCACTGGCGCGGCAGTGCGCCCGAATAAAAGGATTAGTCCAACTGCAGTTGAGGAACCACTTCCTTCACCTGCGCCAGATAATCGCTGCGGTCTTTACCGCTCAACCCTTCGGAACGCGGCAGTTTCGCCGTCAACGGGTTGACCGCCTGTTGGTTGGTCCACATTTCGAAATGCAGGTGCGGCCCGGTAGAACGGCCGGTGTTACCCGATAACGCGATGCGGTCGCCACGTTTGACCTTCTGTCCCGGCTTAACCAACAGTTTTTTCAGGTGCATATAACGTGTGGTGTACTGACGGCCATGACGGATCGCCACATAGTTGCCTGCGGCACCGCTGCGTTTGGCTATCAATACTTCACCGTCACCCACCGCCAGTACCGGAGTACCAACCGGCATCGCAAAGTCGACGCCTTTGTGCGGCGCAATGCGCCCGGTCACCGGATTCACCCGGCGCGGATTGAAGTTTGAAGAGATGCGGAACTGTTTCATGGTTGGGAAACGCATAAAGCCGCGCGCCAGGCCGGAGCCCTGACGATCGTAGAACTTGCCGTCTTCAGCACGGATGGCGTAGTAATCTTTGCCACCGGAACGCATGCGTACGCCCAGCAACTGGCTTTGCGAGCTCTTGCCGTCAAAGTGTTCGCGGGACATCAATACCGAGAATTGGTCGCCCTTGCGCAGTTTGCGGAAATCCAACTGCCATTGCAGCGCTTTGATTACCGCGTTGATTTCAGCGCGGCTTAAGCCGGCAGCACTGGCGCTGCTGACGAAGCTCCCGTTGAGGCGGCCGCTGATCACGTTATTACGCCATTCACCCTGCTGGGCTTCCTGAGTTTCTTTGAAACTATTGCCTACGCGATCGTAGGTACGGGTTTCACGCCGGGAAACCTCCCAGGTCAAACGTTGCAGATCGCCAGCATCATTTACCGTCCACGACAGTTGCTGACCAATCTTCAGATTACGCAGGTCGCGATTTTGCGATGCGAGCAGAGAGACGTCTGACATATCTATGCCGTACTGGGTCAGAATGCTGCCCAGCGTATCGCCGGTAGAAACTACATATTCATGCACGCCATCTTCGCCAGCGACCTTCTGGTCCAGCTCATCCTGTGGGATGTCATCATCGGGAGTGGCTTGGTCAAGGTCGATCGGCTCACTGGCTTCTGGCAGTAAGGACCGTAACTGGCTGGATTCTAACTCGATGTTCTTAACGATGGGGTTATGTTCTGGGTGATAAACAAAAGGCCGCCAAACGGCAACGGCCAGTGTAACCACTGTCAGCGACCCCAGCATGACGCGATGGGGCCGTGGCAGATTGTTATACGCCAGAGCGATAGTTCGGACTATCTGCTGCACTCGATATTTTCCTCATAATCTTTACTTCAGGCAGCTCACGTACTGGTTAGACAGCTGAGTCAGGAAGTTCCCGTAGCTGTCTTTCCCCAGTGCGATGCCGGTGCCCAGCGGGTCCAGCGTTCCAGAACGCACTTTGGTACCCTTGGCAACGGCATTGATTACGGCCGGCCTGAATTGTGGCTCAGCAAAAACGCAGACTGCTTTCTGCTCAACCAACTGTGTTCGAATTTGGTGTAGGCGCTGTGCTCCAGGCTGTATTTCGGGATTAACGGTAAAATGGCCCAGTGGGCTCAAGCCGAAGTGTTTTTCAAAGTAGCCGTAAGCATCATGAAAAACAAAATATCCCTTGCCTTGCACAGGCCTAAGCATGTTACCAACATTTTTGTCAGTTTGCGTCAGCAGATTCTCGAACTGGCGCAGGTTTGCGTCTAATTTGTCCTTATTTTGCGGCATAAGTTCCAATAACCTGTCGTGAATCGCGATCGCGGTCACTTTTGCCACTTCCGGGGATAACCAGACGTGCATATTATATTCGCCGTGATGATGTCCATCATCTTCGTCATGATCTGCATGGCTATGCGCATCCCCAGCATGTTCATGCTCATGATCGTCATCATCGCCCTTCATCAACAGGGGTTTTACCCCGCTCAATTCACTGATGGCCAACTGACGATTGGCCGATACCGGGGTGAGCGATTTGGTCAGAAAGGCTTCCATGTCCGGCCCTACCCACACCACCAAATCGGCGGCGCGCAGGCGCTGGATATCGGAAGGCCGCAGAGCGAAATCATGCGGCGAAGCCCCATCCGGCAGCAATACCTCGGTGGGCGTCACACCGTCGGCTATCGCAGAGGCGATAAACCCCAGCGGACGAATGGAAGTCACCACCGTGGCATAAGCGCTGTTCAGCGGCCCGGCCATCATCAATGCGCTGGCCAGCAGCGTGCGTTGCAACCATTTATTTTTCTGTGCCATTCTCAGTAATCCCGTCGTTTTCATCAGCGAGGCGTGATATTATAACATTCGGTTAGTTCTGCAAAATGTAATCACGAGATGTCTACACTGACAACGCTAAAAAATATCACCGTCTCCTTTGGTAGCCGCAAGGTCCTGTCGAATATTTCGCTCAGCCTCCAGCCGGGCCGTATTCTGACGCTGCTCGGCCCAAACGGCGCGGGCAAATCTACGCTGGTGCGGGTGGTGCTGGGGCTCGTTGCGCCAACCCAAGGCACGCTTGAACGCGAGCCGGGCCTGCGCATCGGCTATGTGCCGCAAAAACTGCACCTTGATGCCACCCTGCCGCTTACCGTCAGCCGTTTTATGCGCTTGAAACCCGGCGTCAAAAAGGCCGATATCCTGCCTGCGCTGAAACGCGTGCAGGCGGCCCATCTACTCGATCAACCGATGCAAAAGCTTTCCGGCGGCGAAAACCAACGGGTGCTGCTGGCACGTGCGCTGTTGAATAAGCCCCAGTTGCTGGTGCTGGATGAACCGACGCAGGGGGTCGACGTCAATGGCCAACTGGCGCTGTACGATCTGATCGATCAGTTGCGTAAAGAGCTGGGCTGCGCGGTATTGATGGTTTCCCATGACCTGCATCTGGTAATGGCGAAAACCGATGAGGTACTGTGCCTCAACCAACATATCTGCTGTTCCGGCGCACCGGAAGTGGTGTCGATGCACCCTGAATTTATCGCCATGTTTGGTAACCGGGGAGCGGAACAGCTGGCGGTTTATCGCCACCACCATAACCACCGTCACGACCTGCAAGGCCGAATTGTGTTGAAGAAAACCGGGGGCCGTGAGGCATGATCGAACTGTTATTACCCGGCTGGCTGGCCGGGGTGTTGTTGGCGGGGGCCGCAGGTCCGCTAGGCTCATTTGTTGTCTGGCGCCGGATGTCCTACTTTGGCGATACCTTGGCGCACGCCTCACTGCTGGGTGTGGCCTTCGGCCTGCTGTTGGATGTGAACCCTTTCTATGCGGTGATTGCCGTAACGCTGGTGCTGGCTCTGGTGCTGGTGTGGCTGGAGCGTCGGCCGCAGCTTTCCGTTGATACCCTGCTCGGTATTATGGCGCACAGCGCGCTGTCGCTGGGCCTGGTGGTAGTGGCGTTAATGTCCAACGTGCGGGTCGATCTGATGGCCTATCTGTTTGGCGATCTGTTGTCTGTCACCTTTACCGATATCTGGATGATTGGCATCGGCGTCAGCATCGTGCTGCTGATCCTGTGGTGGCAGTGGCGCAACCTGCTGTCGATGACCGTCAGTCCTGAGCTGGCGCACGTAGACGGCGTTAATCTGGTGCGGGCGCGCACCGTGCTGATGCTGGTCACCGCTCTGACCATTGGTCTGGCGATGAAGTTCGTCGGCGCGCTGATCATCACTTCACTGCTGATTATACCGGCGGCCACGGCACGCCGATTCGCCCGCACACCTGAGCAAATGGCCGGTTATGCGGTGCTGGTAGGTATTCTGGCCGTCACTGGCGGGCTGGCCTTCTCGGCCTTTTACGATACCCCGGCCGGCCCCTCGGTGGTGCTGAGCGCTGCGGTGCTGTTTGTGCTGAGTTTATTCAGGAAGCAGCAGGCCTGATTCCAGGCTGCCGACAGACGTGACAAGGGCCGCATCAGCGGCCCTTTTTAATGCTTACTCTTCGCGCGCAATACCAAAGTGTTTATAGGCATGATTGGTCGCCATTCGTCCACGCGGGGTTCGCTGGATAAAGCCCTGTTGGATCAGGAAGGGTTCAATAACGTCTTCGATGGTTTCCCGCTCCTCGCCAATCGCCGCAGCCAGGTTATCCAGGCCCACCGGCCCGCCCATGAACTTGTCGATTATCGCCAGCAACAGCTTGCGGTCCATGTAGTCGAAACCTTCGGCATCAACGTTCAGCATGTCCAGCGCCTGCATCGCAACTTCGCCATTGATCACGCCGTTGGCACGGACTTCGGCAAAATCGCGCACCCTGCGCAGCAAGCGGTTGGCGATACGCGGCGTTCCGCGTGCCCGACGAGCCACCTGGTGAGCGCCCTCTTCCGAGAGATCCAGCCCCAGGCAGTTGGCACTGCGTGAAACGATATGCTGCAAATCGGCGACCTGATAGAACTCCAGGCGCTGCACAATGCCGAAGCGATCGCGCAGCGGCGAGGTCAGAGAACCGGCACGGGTGGTAGCTCCCACCAGAGTAAAGGGCGGCAGATCGAGTTTGATCGAACGCGCAGCCGGGCCTTCGCCGATCATGATATCCAGTTGGTAATCTTCCATTGCCGGATACAGCACTTCTTCGACCACCGGCGACAACCGATGGATTTCATCGATAAACAAGACGTCGTGCGGCTCGAGGTTGGTCAGCATCGCCGCCAGATCGCCCGCCTTCTCCAACACCGGGCCGGAGGTAGTGCGCAGGTTAACGCCCATTTCATTGGCGACGATGTTCGCCAGCGTGGTTTTACCCAGCCCTGGCGGGCCGAAGATCAGCAAATGGTCCAGCGCGTCGCCACGCTGCTTGGCCGCCTGAATAAAGATTTCCATCTGCTCACGCACGTGCGGCTGGCCGACATATTCCGTCAGCAGCTTTGGTCGAATGGCGCGATCAAGAATTTCTTCTTCGTTGATCGGCTCAGCAGAAATCAGGCGATCGGCTTCAATCATTCTCTATCCCTTATCAACCTTACAGGGCGGCGCGCAGCGCGTCGCGGATCAGGGTTTCGCAATCGGCGCCCGGTTTGGCGATTTTGCTGACCATGCGGCTGGCTTCCTGCGGTTTATAGCCCAATGCCACCAGCGCAGAAGCGGCTTCTGCTTCAGCATCCAGCTCGGCCGCCTGCGTTGCCGTAGCGGGCAGCGTGATTTCGCTGCTGTTATTGAACAGATCGCCATTAAGCCCTTTAAAGCGGTCTTTCATTTCGACCACCAGGCGCTCAGCGGTTTTCTTGCCCACGCCCGGCAATTTCACCAATGTGGTGATCTCTTCACGCTCTACCGCGCTGACAAACTGCTGTGCGGACATCCCGGACAGGATAGCCAGCGCCAGTTTCGGTCCCACGCCGTTCACTTTAACCAACTCACGGAACAGTGCGCGCTCTTGTTTATCGTTGAAGCCGTACAGCAGCTGCGCGTCTTCGCGCACCACAAATTGGGTAAACACGATGGCTTCTTGCCCCAGATCCGGCAGCTCATAAAAGCAGGTCATGGGCATATGCACTTCATAACCCACGCCGTTTGCCTCCAGTAACACCAGCGGCGGCTGCTTTTCCAGAATATATCCTCTGAGACGACCTATCATTTACCCTCCTGCAGAATTCTTGAGCATGACCGACTGTCATGCCGTGCTGGTAAAGCTTATAACATAAAAAAGGCTGGATGAATATCCAGCCTGAGTTGTCACTGACCAAGCACTACTTTAAACGACCACGAGCCAGGTTTAACCGCCCTTCGCTCATTCGCAGCACGTTTTGGCTGAGATGGCAGTGGGTGATGGCGATGGCCAGCGCATCCGCGGCGTCCGCCTGGGGATTGGCCGACAGTTTAAGCAGCGAGCGAACCATGTGCTGCACCTGCGCCTTCTCTGCCGCGCCGGTGCCGACCACCGTTTGCTTCACCTGACGCGCCGCATATTCGAACACTTCCAGGTCCTGGTTCACGGCAGCAACAATCGCCACGCCGCGCGCCTGCCCGAGTTTGAGCGCCGAATCCGGGTTCTTCGCCATAAACACCTGTTCGATAGCGAAAAAATCCGGTTTAAACTGGGTGATGATTTCGCTGACGCCTGCGTAGATCAACTTCAGCCGCGTCGGCATGTCATCCACCACGGTACGAATGCAGCCACTGGCGATATAGCTCAGCTGGCGACCCTGCTGGCGAATGAGGCCATAACCGGTGACGCGCGATCCGGGATCGATACCCAGTATGATCGTCATCCCTACACCCACCTTGCGTTAAGCATTAACATCGCCAGGCGCTGCCACAGAGCAGCGCCGTACTTCAACTTCATTATTACAGCGTCGCTGCAACCTCGTCGGAGATTTCGCCGTTGTGGTAAACCTCCTGCACGTCGTCACAGTCTTCCAGCATGTCGATCAGACGCAACAGTTTCGGCGCGGTTTCTTCATCCATATCGGCCTTGGTCGATGGGATCATGGAAACTTCCGCCGAGTCGGCGGTGAAACCGGCCGCAGTCAGCGCATCTTTCACCTCGCCCAGATTTTCCCAGGCGGTGAACACGTCGATAACACCGTCGTCGTAGCTGACGATATCTTCAGCACCGGCTTCCAGCGCCGCTTCCATCACCACGTCTTCATCCAGGCCCGGTGCGTAAGTGATCACGCCCTTCTTGGTGAACAGATAAGCCACGGAACCGTCGGTGCCGAGGTTGCCGCCGCATTTGGTGAAGGCATGACGCACTTCGGCCACGGTACGGTTGCGGTTGTCGCTCAGGCATTCGATCATGACGGCAGTGCCGCCCGGACCGTAACCTTCATAAATGATGGTTTCCATGTTGGAATCATCATCGCCGCCTACGCCACGCGCGATGGCGCGGTTCAGGGTGTCGCGCGTCATGTTGTTGGACAGCGCCTTGTCGATCGCCGCACGCAGACGTGGGTTAGCCCCTGGATCGCCACCGCCCAGTTTCGCGGCGGTCACCAGCTCGCGAATAATTTTGGTGAAAATTTTACCGCGCTTGGAATCCTGCGCAGCTTTACGGTGCTTTGTGTTGGCCCACTTACTATGACCTGCCATAAAAAATCTCCGAAAAAAATTACTGGACTGAATTAATCACAAACTCTTCAATCGCCTGCTGATTGCTCCAGGACTTGGTCAACTTCACGGCTTGCGCCGCCTCAAGCCAGCGGTAGGCGTGATGCTCGGTAATCACCGGATCGCGCTCTTCAGGCAACGCCAGACAGAACCAGTGCTCTTTATTGCGCGTGGTTCCCGGGGCATAGCGATGTCGCAAATGGACAAAGAGTTCAAACTCCACACAGCGCTGGCAATCGAACAACGGCAGATTCTCTGCTTCGATATCGATGCCGACTTCTTCCATGACCTCACGCCGTGCGGCATGCGGCGGCGACTCATTTTCCTCCAGGCTACCGGTAACCGACTGCCAGAATTCGGTATCGTCGCGCCGCTGTAACATCAGCACCCGTCCACTGGATTTGGCGTAAATCACTACCAAAATGGACTCGGGCCGCTTGTAGCTCATCACTCGTTCTCTTCCGGTAACGCGGCTTTCTTGACCACGCAAATCCCCAACTCCTGCAACGACGCCGGGTTGGCGAAGCTTGGTGCTTCGGTCATCAGACAGGCAGCAGCGGTGGTTTTCGGGAAGGCAATCACGTCACGAATGTTGTCGGTGCCGGTCAGCAGCATCACCAGTCGGTCCAGACCAAAGGCCAGGCCGGCGTGCGGTGGTGTGCCGTACTTCAATGCATCCAGCAGGAAGCCGAATTTCTCGCGCTGTTCGTGGTCGTTAATGCCCAGAATGCTGAAGACCGTCTGCTGCATTTCGCTGCGGTGAATACGCACGGAACCGCCGCCCACTTCGTAGCCGTTGATCACCATGTCATAGGCATTGGCAATGGCCGTGATTGGCGCCGACTTCAGCTCTTCCGGGCTCATGTCGCGCGGTGCGGTGAACGGATGGTGCATCGCCGCCAGGCCGCCTTCACCGTCTTCTTCGAACATTGGGAAGTCCACCACCCACAGTGGCGCCCAGCTGTCCAGTTTGGTCAGTTGCAGGTCACGGCCCAGTTTCAGACGCAGCGCGCCCATCGCATCGGTCACAATCTTGAAGCGGTCTGCGCCGAAGAACAGGATATCGCCGGTCTGCGCGTTGGTACGCGTCAGGATAGCCTCCAGCACTTCCGCGCTGAGGAATTTGGCGATCGGGCTTTGTACGCCTTCCATGCCGGCGGCACGGTCATTGACCTTCAGCCAGGCCAGGCCTTTGGCGCCATAGATGTTAACGAAGGTGCCGTACTCATCGATAAGCTTACGGGTCAGCTGCGCGCCGCCCGGAACGCAGATAGCGGCTACGCGGCCTTTGGCGTCGTTAGCCGGACCGGAGAACACCTTGAACTCAACGTCTTTCACCAGATCGGCAACGTCCACCAGCTCCAGCGGGTTACGCAGATCCGGTTTGTCGGAGCCATAGCGACGCATAGCTTCGGCGAAGGTCATGACCGGGAAATCGCCCAGATCCACGCCCTTCACATCCAGCCACAGGTCACGCGCCAATTTTTCCATCACTTCACGCACTTGATCGGCGGTCATGAAAGAGGTTTCAACGTCGATTTGGGTAAATTCAGGCTGACGGTCAGCACGCAGATCTTCATCGCGGAAGCATTTGACGATTTGGTAGTAACGATCAAAACCCGACATCATCAGCAGCTGTTTGAACAGCTGTGGCGACTGCGGCAACGCATAAAACTTACCTTTGTGCACACGGCTCGGTACCAGGTAGTCACGCGCACCTTCCGGCGTGGCTTTGGTCAACATCGGGGTTTCGATGTCGAGGAAGCCGTTGCTGTCCATAAAGCGACGCACGAAGCTGGTGATTTTGGCGCGGGTCTTCAGGCGATCGGCCATTTCCGGGCGACGCAGATCCAGGTAGCGGTATTTCAGGCGCGCTTCTTCAGTGTTGACCTGGTTGGAGTCCAACGGCAACGGCTCGGAGCGGTTGATGATCTCCAGAGCATGAGCGAACACTTCCACTTCCCCGGTGGACATATCTTTATTGATTTGGCTGTCCGGACGCGCACGCACGGTGCCGACAATCTGAATGCAGAACTCGTTGCGCAGGTCGTATGCCTTGTCAAACGCGGCTTTCTGGTCCGGGTCGAAGAACACCTGCACGATGCCTTCGCGGTCGCGCATATCAATAAAGATCAGGCCGCCCAGATCGCGACGACGGTTGACCCAACCACACAAAGTGACTTCCTGGCCCACGTGGGACAGATTCAACTGCCCGCAATATTCAGTACGCATACGCTATCCTTTTGGCTTAAGCCGATTCCGCGCGGGCTTTTGCGCTGGCCACGCGGCTGTTAACTGATGAACTCTATTTATTACCCGGTTTGAAGTCTGTTGCATACCAACCGGTGCCCTTTAACTGGAAACCCGTGGAAGAAATCAACTTGGTTAACGCGGGCTGCCCACACGCCGGACAGTCAGTCAGCGGCGCATCGGAAAATTTTTGCAATTTCTCTAACCGAAGGCTGCAAGCACCACATGCATATTCATAAATCGGCATAGTTCGTTGGAGTAAAGTGTGTTGAAAAAAGGCGATCATTATAAAGGAAATTCATGCTCCAGATAAGTGCGAACACAGCTTTGTTGCAGCACTAAATGGCGTGTTTTTGTCCGAAGTAACACATTGATTAACAAATTTCTCATTAACCGGTGACCCTTTTTTCACGTAGCCTGAATTCACCCTGGTTTTAGTGCGCCGTTCTGGCTGCGCATATTTTATTCACCCAGTAACGGGAGACCCCGATGTTGAAACTTGATGCTCAAACCACAGCGCTGGTGCTGATTGATTTGCAAAACGGCATCCTGCCCTACGCCGGTGGGCCGCACAGCGCCGAAAGCGTGGTAGCCCACGGCGCGCAACTTGCAGCGCGTTTTCGCTCGCTCGGCGCGCCGGTGATCCTGGTGCGCGTCGGCTGGTCCGACACATTTGCCGATGCGCTGAAACAGCCGGTGGACAGACCCGCGCCATCGCCGGCGGGTGGATTACCGGCGAACTGGTGGGAATTTCCGGAATCTCTGGCGGTCAGCGACAACGATATTCTGGTGACCAAACGTCAATGGGGCGCGTTTTACGGTACCGAACTTGATTTGCAATTGCGCCGCCGCGGCATTAAAACTCTGGTGCTAGGCGGGATCGCCACCAATATCGGCGTTGAATCCACCGCTCGCGCCGGCTGGGAGCACGGTTACGAGTTAGTGATAGCCGAAGACCTGTGCAGCGCGCAAAATACTGAGATGCACCGGTTTGCCTTCGACAATATCTTCCCACGCCTGGCTCGCGTGCGCAGCACCGGCGAAATCCTTGCCGCGCTCGACCAGTAACGTTAACGTGTAAGCTGATGAGATAAATTAAGGAAGATGGCGCGTTGATCTACATCGGACTACCGCAGTGGCAGCACACAGCCTGGAATCGTATCGGGCTGCGCGATCTGGCGGATTACAGCCGCTATTTTAATTGCGTGGAAGGCAACACGACTTTCTACGCGTTACCCAAGCCGGAGATCGTTCAGCGCTGGCGCGACATGACCACCGATGATTTTCGCTTTTGTTTCAAGTTCCCCTCAGAGATCAGCCATAAGGCAGCACTACGTAACTGCGATGCCGAGCTGCAGGCATTTTATCACTGCCTGAGCCCGATTCATCAGCGTATAGGGCAGCTTTGGTTGCAGTTACCCTCGGCATTTGGGCCGGATGAATTGCCGCGCATGTGGCAGTTCTTTGACGGGTTGCCGAAAGCGTTCACCTACGGCGTAGAAGTGCGTCATCCGGCTTTCTTCGCCAAGGGCGAGGAAGAGCGCCTGTTGAATCAGGGGCTGCATCAACGTGGTATCAACCGGGTGATCCTCGACAGTCGGCCGGTGCATCATGCCGCCCCTGACAGCGCCGCGGTGCGTGATGCCCAGCAAAAGAAACCCAAGCTGCCGGTGCATGCGCTGGTCACCGCCCACAACCCGCTGGTCCGTTTTATCGGCGGCAACGTGTTGCAAGATAATCTGCGTTGGTTTGACGCCTGGCAGCAAAAACTGCCCACCTGGCAACAGCAATCCACCCCCTTCCTGTTTATTCATACGCCGGATAATGGCGATTCACCGCAACAGGCGCAAAAAATCTGGCAGCAGCTTCATCAGGCTATTCCTAATTTGCCCCCGCCGCCGGACTGGCCGGAGCAGGATGCACTGTTTTGACCGATTAATCTGACCGATTACATCAGATTTTTCCTCGCGACAGTGATTGTAATGGCGGCTATGATGCTCGCTGCCAGTTTTGGTTAGGGAATGGAGTTAAAAATGGTAAGCGCGCTTTATGTCGTGCTCGGCGCATTGTTGTTGATCAAACTCTCTTATGACGTGGTTAAGTTAAGGATGCAATACCGTGTCGCCTACGGAGACGGCGGCTTTTATGAACTGCAGACCGCCATCCGCGTTCACGGCAATGCCGTAGAATATATTCCTATCGCCGCCGTGCTGCTGGTGATCATGGAAATGAACGGCGCAGGAATATGGATGATCCATATTTGTGGTCTGATGCTGATGACCGGACGTTTGGTACACTACTACGGTTTGCGTAACCGTGAAGTCCGCTGGCGCCGTTCAGGTATGGCGGCAACCTATATTTCGTTGGTCCTGATGGTGTTGGCCAACATTTTCTATCTGCCCTGGGATCTTATTTTCAGCCTGTATTGATCTTCTGTTCGTCATCAGGCGGCCCCGCCGCCTGCTTCCGCTCCGCTTTCTTGCCGTTATCTGTTAGAATACGCGCCTTCGAATTCTGAACTGACTTCCCGCTATGCCAAACCGCGATACTCTTTTTTCTGCCCCCATCGCCAAACTGGGCGATTGGACCTTCGACGAACGCGTCGCTGAAGTGTTCCCCGACATGATCCAGCGTTCCGTTCCCGGCTACTCCAACATCATTTCGATGATTGGCATGCTGGCCGAACGCTTTGTGCAGCCAGATAGCCAGGTGTATGACCTGGGATGTTCTCTGGGCGCGGCAACGCTGTCGATGCGTCGGAATATCAAGGTGGCGGGTTGCAACATCATCGCCGTCGATAACTCTCCGGCGATGGTCGAACGCTGCCGCCGCCATATTGACGCTTTCCGCGCCGATACGCCGGTAGAGGTTATCGAAGCCGATATCCTCGATATCAAGATCGAAAATGCTTCCATGGTGGTGCTGAACTTTACCCTGCAATTCCTCGAGCCGGCTGACCGTCTGCGGTTGCTGGAGCAGGTTTATCGCGGTTTGCGCCCAGGCGGTGCGCTGGTGCTGTCGGAGAAGTTCAGTTTTGAAGATGCTGACGTCGGCGAACTGCTGTTCAACATGCACCACGATTTCAAGCGTGCCAACGGCTACAGCGAGCTGGAGATCAGCCAAAAGCGCAGCATGCTGGAAAACGTCATGCTGACCGACTCGGTTGAAGCCCACAAGGCCCGCCTGAAACAGGCCGGTTTTAAACATGCCGAAGTGTGGTTTCAGTGCTTTAACTTCGGTTCACTGATCGCGTTGAAAGCGGGAGCTGAGCAATGATTGAGTTTGGCGATTTCTATCAGCGCATCGCTAAAGGCAACCTTAGCCACTGGCTGGATACCCTGCCCGCGCAGCTCAGCGCCTGGCAACGCGAGTCGCTGCACGGCAAGTTCAAACAGTGGTTTAACTCGGTTGAACACTTGCCGGAACTGACGCCAAGCCGTCTCAATTTGCTGCACGGCGTGCGCGCCGAGATGGAGATACCGCTGTCGCCGGGCCAGTTGGAAGGCATCGAAAAGATGCTGCGGACCCTGATGCCGTGGCGTAAAGGCCCGTTCTCGCTGTACGGCATCGACATTGATACCGAATGGCACTCCGACTGGAAATGGGATCGCGTTCTGCCGCACATTTCACCGCTGGCCGGCCGCACCATTCTGGACGTCGGTTGCGGTAGCGGTTATCACCTGTGGCGAATGGTGGGTGCCGGCGCACAGATGGCGGTGGGCATTGATCCGATGCAGCTGTTCTTGTGCCAGTTCGAAGCGGTTCGCAAACTGCTGGGTGGCGATCAACGCGCTCATCTGCTGCCGCTAGGTATTGAGCAATTGCCCGAGTTGGCCGCCTTTGATACGGTATTTTCCATGGGCGTGCTGTACCACCGCCGTTCGCCATTGGATCATCTGTATCAGTTGAAAAACCAGTTGGTCTCCGAAGGTGAGTTGGTATTGGAAACCCTGGTGGTGGAAGGCGATCGCAACCAGGTGTTGGTGCCGGGCGATCGTTATGCCCAGATGCGCAATGTCTACTTCATTCCTTCGGCCGAAGCGCTGAAGTCTTGGCTGGAGAAATGCGGTTTTGTCGACGTCAAGATTGCCGACACGTGCGTAACCAGCACCGAAGAGCAGCGCCGCACCGATTGGATGACCAGCGAATCACTGGCCGAATTCCTTGATCCCAAGGACAGCAGCAAGACAATTGAAGGTTACCCGGCCCCGTTGCGTGCGGTGCTGGTGGCCAAGAAGCCTTAAGGCCAAGTTTAACAGGGGCAGTGTAATACTGCCCCTTTACCCTGAAATTACAGTAATGTTGAATTTTCTTGGACACGACCCGTGACTCAATTGTCTTAATTTTATGCCGCACTAAATCGCTGCAGAAGTGATTTCATTGGTTGCAGACCAGCTAGAACCATTCCAGACACGATAATATATTTTAGGGTTATCTCTTCCGACAAACGTTTGTCGCATGCCATTACCTACCAACGCTGCCACAGAACATGATCCGGCTTTACCAGACAGCTTTTTCGGGAGTCCTGGGCTGTTAACATCTGTAAGTAAAGAACCAAATACGTAGTAGCCAGGTGTCATAAGATTATCGAAGCTGGTTGCTTTATTTAACGCAACAAAATCTCTCATTCTAGGCATGGTATCTCCCTTATTTATATTCGCCAGTAGAATTGGAATATGAGTTGAAATTCTCGCGAACAGTCCCGTTTGTTACGTTGTAATCAGATTCTGTCGTCGTAGAGGTAAGCCACACATCGCCGAAGGCAAAACTGAACACACCAGACATATAACCAGCAATAACCCCATTGAGTATCGAAGGCGTTGTCGCAGTTGCTGTATTATTTGAAACCGTCAAGCTGGAAATATTGCAAGACGTCAAACGTATTCCTTTAACATAGCTTACGGTAATATCATTTGCTGAACAATCCGTCATACTTAACGGGTAGTCTTTAGCATTGCCTCCATTTAGTTGCACATCACCAAGAGCAGAGTTAACTGCGGATAACTTACTTGGCGTATTTCCTGAAGATACGAGTATTTTGTTGATATTAGGAAACCTTATATTTTCTAAGGAGAGTTCTGAGTATCGGCCTACTCTAGCAGTATAAGAATATGCATTGGTATACATTGAACCACCATACCAATAAACATACGCTCCGAAATTTGCTGCATTTTCATTCCAACCTAAGGAAGGATCTCCCATAAACTGAGTAATACCAGCACTAAGGGCTATCGCCGTTTTTCTTGAACTCGCAGGGGCAACACCATCGGCTTCAAAATGGCAGTTTTCGATCCATATTGGTGATGCCTGGCCCCTTGCCATTATATCTGCAGTTCCGTAGTTATCCTCAATATGACAGTCATATACGCGGATAAAATTACTATTATCACTACTTTCACTAGGTAGCGTTCCGCTTCCCCTGGGAGACATCATAACTTGAATGGCAGAATGTAACTGTCTCTCTATAATATCTGTTTCAGCAGCAGAATAATCGGCACGCCCCATCATCCGTCCAGATCTCATAATCAAGCAATTGGTGATCTTACTATCCCAACACCAATCAAATAAAATCCCTCCTCCCCAAACGTTATAAACCTGGACATTTTCAATCAGATTCTGTGTTCCGTTAAATGAAACAATACCGTGACACCACCCAGAATATTGGCTTGGTGTCATTAAATATGAACCCAAGTTAACATTTCTTATGACACATGTTCCCGGCCAGGCTTTTTTCACCATGGCACTTTGATTAAATTGCTCTGCTTCTGTTGGACCAACATGAATTATCCCATAATTTTGGTAAGTTAGGTCCGCATCGTTATTTAAGTCTAAGTATATTTGAGTACCCGCATTGGGGTTAGTCCCAGCATTGTAATGTTTACGATATGTGCCCTCAATAATCGTTGGCCATGTAGATTTGTATCTGCCGGTGACAGAGTTGTAAAATTGCAAGTCAGGTCTGGCAGTATGGATAGCATCCCCCAACGCTTGAGCTCCTAGAATTGGTCTCTTTAAATGAATAATACCACTTGGAAGTACCAGTTTAGGTGAGTAACCTTTAAGATAAATATTCAGCTGCGCTTGAAAAATTGCATCATCCCAACTTCCAATTTCATCATAATAAAACTGTACATACTGACATGTTTTAAATAAATTATTGAAAGTATGCCCTATCGTTCCCTTAGGGTAATCATCTTCGATGTCGAAACCAATCTTTGAGGCCCCTTTGGGGCTTAGTAGCCCATCCATGATTTCACTTTTAAATTGATTTTCCCCGTAATTTAAAACATTAGAAAAATAAAACTGCCGAGTATTATTAGCATCTAAAATCGCCATACTATGTTCGCCGACAGTAATAAATTTGGCGACCTGTCCAGAATATACCGGATATCCACCAGCGTTGATGGCTATCGGTTGTGTTACTGGCACCCGGTTGCCATTAGCACTTTCCATATATACCTGAATTTGATTGCTTACAATGGTTGGATCAGTATCGATTCTTCCGATGTAAATATGGCCATTCGCAATAGCACCAAACGAGTTCGCCAATGTGAAAAGTTGTGATGGCATCGAAACAACAACATTTTGAGCAATTATATCCGTCATCTACATCTCCTTTATCATTGAGTACAAATTTATATTTAAGCATTGTCAAAATGTTAATCTCACAAGGGAAATTCACTTCCCCTTAAGAATTAATAATTTATTAATGCAGCCATTCAGCATGACTTGTAGCAAAGGTTACTGCGCCTGGTATAAAGCTGTCATACGAAGTTGTTTGTGTGGGTACTGACACTGTAACCCGCCTATCTGCCGGTCAATCAAACGAAACATAACGGTTTAAACCTGACATCAGACTGATTGACCGACATAAAAAAAGCCCCGACAAAACACCGGTTACATTCCTAATGGGGGTGAAATAAAATAATTTAAAATCAATACTTAACACCAACAACTGTTTTTATGAACAGTATTTTTATAGTGCATTTTTTACTTATTTGGGTTAAATTTTCCCACACAGTCCCCCACCCAGCACCCCAAGGGTGCCATGCAACAGGAATCGGTATGGCCTTTTATACGGTTGAGAAAAGGATGCGTTCAGATGGTGCACCTCGCTATAGATGCACTGTGGGCGTAAAACATGCGGGTAAATACGTCTATCGTGAAAACAAGACATTCGGCAAGCTATCACTGGCCAAGGCGTGGGGTATGGGTAGAGTTGCGCACATAGAAGCTAATGGCACTCCTAACGATGAACGATCAACACATATCACCCTCGCGCACCTGATCCAGAAATATACTAACCACCCCAACATAAAGTATGGACGATCTAAAGCTGATGTCCTCAAGTTGCTGGCCCGATCAGAAATTGCCACTCGACCAATCACCGCGCTATCATCGTCAGTATTGATCGAGCACTGTGAACAACGCAGGGGTAATGGCGCGGGGCCGGCAACGGTTGCGCAGGACTTGGCCTATATTGGATCTGTCCTGAAGGCGGCTAAACCAATATTTGATATCGACGTTGACTTGCAGGCATACGAGTTAGCTAGAATGAACCTTTCCCAGATGCGTGTGATAGGCCCATCACAAAAGAGAAGTCGCCGGCCCACTCGCACCGAAACTGAACTTATTCTATCCGGCCTTAAAGAGAAGGAATCTGGGTCCTACAATAAAATCCCTTTCTCAGAAATATATCTTTTTTCGATATTAACTTGTATGCGTATCGGTGAAGTTTGCAAGATCACATGGGGCGATGTTGACGAAAAGCAAAAATCTGTTTTGGTCAGGGATAGGAAAGATCCGCGCAAGAAAATAGGTAATCACATGTCCGTTCCGTTGCTTGGTGAGGCATGGGATATCCTTAATCGCCAGGCTAGAATCGATGAAAGGGTGTTCCCGTTCAATAGCCGAAGCATCACCCAAACTTATAGACAGGTCAGAGACATGTTAGGTATAGAAGATCTTCGATACCACGACCTACGCCGTGAGGGAGCTAGTCGCCTTTTTGAGGCAGGTTTCACGATTGAAGAGGTTGCCCAGGTCACTGGCCATCGATCGCTGAACATTCTGTGGCAGGTATACACCGAACTTTATCCAAAGTCGCTGCATGAAAAATTCGACCAACTGCAAAAATCCAAATTGAACGGATAATGACTGAGCAGCACAAAAAGCCGGGATCCTTCCCGGCCATCCCAGCCATCAATCCTAAATCACCGGCACATCATCAAACTCGCACGACCTCATATCGTTGGCAGCCCAGGTGACCACGCCAAACACCTGAATCCCCTCGCCGTCTTCTTCGTTACCCAGCATAGTCTCCATACCAGACCCATCCACGTACTCTAAAGCGCGGTACGGATATAGGCGAAGACGCCGCAATACATGCTCACCGCCGACGTCAACAATGATTATGCTGCCATGCACAGGCGTTACTGATGAGTCGATAACGAGCAAGGCGCTGTCATGGATACCCACAGCCAGCGCCTGGCCCGCTGCGCGCATGAAATACGTCGCGTGTGGCCTCATGATGCAGATCTCATCCAGACTCAAACGCTTCTCGACGTAGTCAGCCGCTGGGCTTGCGAATTTTGATGGCATAGTGTTTTACCTCACAACAAATACTGTTTATACATACAGTATATGCGTAAGAAAAAACCGATGTGAAGACCGATTGAGCCCAAAAATGATAGGGCTCTGATCGTTAACGGAAGATAGTTTTTGAGAGTGGACAGGGTCTATGGTTTACGCAGTCAAACTCGCTTTCCGTGCGTTGAACCACGAGTAAATAATGGTCTTCGTTACGCTATCGATGGTCGAAGGAATCACCAACAACTCCGCAAGGTCACCGATAAACCCATTGGAAATCGGGTTGCCTGCGCTCCCCACCACCAATCTGCGGCTATCAGTTGTCGCAAACGGTATCGCTCCAACAGATTTCTGCTGCAGTAAAGTGCCGTCATGCTCCCACCTGTGCATCCCGGCATTGATTTCAATCAGCGCGATATGCCAGGCGTTATCCCGGAATTCCAACGTTGTATTAATTGGATAGTTATCATCGCTAATTGGTGATGCCGTGCCGTGGTTTATCCACAACGCATTACCGTTATAAGAATCCGAACCAAACCGTACACGCAAGCGATTCGGGTCGGCGGCATTGTTACCAAAGAGGTTACCGCCCTTGAGTCCTGATGGAATACGATATAAAGCCGCTACGGTCATAACGCCGGATTCCGGTAATGCTTCATGTTCATTCTGAGAAATTACAGAACCATTGTTGGTTGGTCCGGGAGCTCCGAAGTTAAGAATTGGCTTCCCATTTGATAGGGCTTTACGTGGCATGTTTGAAAGCAATGGTTCCCAGTTCTCATTACCGCCGCGATCAAGAATAAGCTTAACGTTTGTTCCATCATCTGACAGCAGACCATTCGCAGAAGAGATCCACGCTGACGGCATTTTCCGTAAAATAAACTCTTCTTCAGGTGATAAGTTTAAAACGGGAAGGCTTGGGTTAACTATTTTTGTTCTTGCTTTAATTGATACGATCATTGGGTTACCCTTTAAAATGGAATTTCTTTGATAAATGCTGACATCCAGTTGTGGTTAGACACTGAGTCATATAGCGATATATGATTTGTGCTATCGCGAAGACAACCTCTCGCTCCGATTACTGGGCCATCCTGTGTCGTATTCCCATCGTTCCTTTTTATACCGTACCCAACGCGAACCGCTGCAGGATTAACTGGCGCAGCTGATAAAGTTATATCAACAACGGAGCCGCTGGCAGCAACAGCACTCACGATGACTATAGGGGTTGAACTTCTATCATCCAAAACAAAACCAAGCCCCGCTCCTAACCCTGATGTATTAATAACATCCCCTGAAGTATCAAGTACCAATGGAGGGGTTGGAACATCAAAAACAAGACTCAATAGAGTTGGCGTTCTCCATATATAATTTACAAACTTAATTGGTCGCCAACCTGTACCAAAGAAATCCCATACTGCTGCGCGGGATATCATTTGCCCACGGCGATTTTGACCAAGACTATTTATGTGAATTACATCAGCATAAGGGAATTGATAGACAGGGCCAGCCAAGCGAATGTTACCTACACCATCGAGATCATATTGAGCCTGACGCACTGGTTGATCCCACAGGCCGCGAGAGTTTGGTGTAAATGCGCTTTGGCAAACGATAATGCGGACGTTGACGCTCTGTTTTGTAATGCGTTTTACTTCTGAGTTAAAGTCAGCATCCAACTGCTGAAGCTGGCGCTTGTAGCGTTCAGTGGTCATTGCATTGATATTTTCTGAGTCTGTCTCACCGGCCATAACGTCCAGGCAGGCTACAACGGGTTTCCAGCCATTTTGGATACAAATATTTTTTGCATCCACGATACCCTGGATCATTGCTTGCCATGCTGGCGTCCCTTTCGTCAGATCTTGGAATGCTTTACCGCCCTCTGCCGCCACGAATGACAACGTTCTGATGGAATGCCCAGTGATTGTTTGGACCATCTGGAACGTGTGAGATGCCAGGCTGCTAGCCGCCGTTTCCTTCAACCCTCCCGCGCTGATAGCTTCTTTTAAGGGTGTAAGCGATGTGATCTCAGTAACGCCCCTGCTTGGTCTGGTTCCTGCAAACATCAAGCAGTTATCTGGATAAAGTGGTGTTACAGCCGTCAGGGTATCAGAAGCATCACCGTTATAGCCCTGGGCAAGGGATTGGCCCCACGTAACGAGGATATAGCAAACATTATCATCAATGTTTACTGATACCCGCGTGCCAACCCCACCGGCAATTGTAGCTATGGCTGACGCATAGACAATTGCTGCCTCTTTGTTTTCGGGGTCACCACCTGAAACCCTTTTCAATCCTGAGTCGGATGCTAAGTAATACCCTCCATCATATGTCCACGCCTCAATTACTCGCCGAGACTCATCCAATACAACTTCGCGACAAATAGAGCCATCCGATAAAACTAAATCCTGCGCTTTATAAGTAAATTTGTTTATCAGAGAATTATCGAATGCGGCATCTTGCCATTCTCCAAACTCGTCAACACTACCTACCCTTCCTTTTTTGTTCATAAAGGGCGCTACAACACCATTACCGCCTTCTACTACCGCGCTAATGTTTGGTGTTGATATTGCGCTATCAGGATAGTTTTGTATTTCTTTATACAATTCATCAGATATTTTATTTGTCGCATTTACACCCGGTAACTCTGAAATTAAAATAGCTACGCCATTATTGTTAATGTAGTATTTAAATCCTTCTCCGTCACCAAGTCCAACCCGAAAACTTTCCCCATTTTGCGTACCTGCAATGCCTGCGATCGTCCCGTCTGGGTCCGTTGGCGTGATGGAGTACGTATTGGCGTCAGCGATGTTCTGAGCGTTTTCAGCACTCAGTTTCGCCTCTTTTGCATAAGCCTCTGCATCTTCCTGCGCCCCAATAATTTCATTTATGCGTTCTTTAACCTGGTTTCTTACTGTAGGGAACGGTCTTTGAAATCGGTCAAATGCTTCTTCTTGCTCTCCATTTATAAAGTCATCATACGCAAGTACATTATCATTTAAATCTTTCATACTATTTGATGGGCGTGGGTTGCCCGTACTATATCTTTGCGACATAGCCACCTCATGGATAATGAATTGATATTAATCGAGACTTGGATTAAATAAATATTTTTTATTTTTGATGGCTTTTACGTTTCCTTATTAACAAAGACTTCCCTCTGCGTGTCATATATATCACCAATTTTTCCTTCTTTATCTTGCCCAATCGGTATTAATGAAACTTTGCTATCAACAGGAAAAGTGGAAACTCCATCCCATGAGATCACGTTTTTCACTACGTTATCTTCTACCCAGGCGAAACGGCTCATTAGCTGTACTCCCATATAATTGCCATCCCGTCAGCTCCTGTAGCGCCAGCCACCGCAGCCCCGCCACTTCCTCGCGATGTCCCACCCGCGCCACTACCCGGCGCTTGGCCGGCGGCAGCAGAGGTATTTATTGCAACGACCCAGCCTCCTCCACCAAAGAATGATGAAGCACCTGCAGATCCGATTGCATAGCTGTTGCTGACAGCCACGGCAGGGGATGCAGATGAGCCAGGGGCAGAAATGAGATTGCCGCCGGTTGGGTTGTCACTGGTTGTATTCGCCACAGGCTGGAACGGCGGTGATGCTGGGCCTGCAGGAAGCCCTGCTTTACCTCCTGGCGCAACAACCAAGGTGCCGAACGATGACGCCCCGCCATCACTTGCGTAGATATTTTCGGCAGTGCCGCCAGCACCACCTGCGCCGATCGTGACCGTTTTGTTTATGCCGTCGTTATTGAATTTACCTTTTGCATAAGCACCAGCTCCACCACCACATGAGATCGAAACCTCATTTGCTCCTGTTGCAGGTGCAGCTGCAGAACCGCCACCTGCGCCAATTATCGCTACAATATAGGATTCTGTACCCACAGTTGGTATGTATAGCCCTGAAGAATTGAATTTCTGAATATTTAATAGCCTACCCGTTCCAAATATCTTATTTAACGCCTTTAATACTTGGGAGTCATCATTTGGATCTAAATCGTAACCTGCAGAAACAACAATATTAACCAACTCTCGTTGGTATGTATTTAATATTTCCGCATTTAAAATAGTCGGTGGCTCGCCTTGTGCAACATTACCATTTGTCCATTCACCATTTATATCTGCAGTATCTGTGGTGCTGCCAACTTTTTGCATGATAGTCCCTCACTCACTGAGTGATATGTTTGAGATTAATTTATTTACAGGTAGCCAGATGTGGTATCAAACATTTCGGCAAATTCTGGAGTGACGTCATACACCCCTTCATCATTGAAACCGAAATTAATATATCCGAACTTAACGATTGTATGGGAGGGAGATAACGCGGTCATTCTGCACTCAAGCTGTCGATTCCCCCAGGAACGCAGTGGGTCGCCGCAATAACTCATCCCGGCACGGGCATAGGAAATGGTTGTTTCCTCTGCCTCCACCAGCCACACAAATGGCCAGTCGTCACCATTTAACCCATCACCACAGGCAGAAAGGCCGGCGCGCGCCTGGCGGTATTCCTTGATGGTAATGTTGTAACCGAGTGCTCTGGCTATACCGATAAAATAGGTCCGTGACTGGCCACCTGTACTGATAAATTTTGATACCACAGCCGCCTGGCGTTTCGCGATTGTGTCAACTTCACCGATCGAACAGTCATCCGGCAAGCCAAGCGTTTTTTCCCATTCAGTCAGCATGATGGTAGCGGTTTCGGGAAAAGCCCCGACAAGCAACGCTATCGCGTCATTATCACTACGCTGAAACCCTGCAGCCAGCGCGCGGATAACCGCAGCCTGAACACCTCCAGGGGCGCGCGACCACGCTAACCCGGTCGGGATTAATGCCTGCAGTGCGCGTTGATATTCCTCTGCGGTAAACTGGCTCATGTGTAAGTCACCTCGCCGCGTACCGGCAGTTCTCCCACGCCAAGTTCAATATTAGCCGCCGGCGATACCAGGATAAAACCAGCGGTACCGTCAATATCTCCGATCGCCCTGTTCAAGTCAGAAAGGAAAATCTTTCCGTTTCCGACCGGTGTGCCACCCTCGAAAAATACATTGTCGATAGCCGCCGCGATGGCCGCAGTAATGTCGCTGCCAACATGTGAAATACCGCTGATCTCAAAATCCACTGTCTTGGCTACTGGCGAACAAACGTAAACCAGTGCGGTCACCGGTGCCAGCGGGTAGATATAATCCGCCACGCGCCCCTGATCCCCGGTAGCCTTTTGCGCCCCCCAGCTGTCAAACTGGGATATGCCGTCAGTCCCAACAGGAAAGCCGTGGTTGGTTTCATCGTTGCCGTCGCACATGATGTATACCCCAACGGTGCCTGCCCCTATCAGCCTCCGCTTAGGCCAGCAACGGGTAACGCCAGGCACGGCCAGCGCCCATTGCTCATAGTCCGTATCACTGCCGCCCTGCGGCGGATTTTGGTACGCCAGCAGCATGCGAGCACGCAAACTATCCTGCGTTTCGATATCGGCTCCGCCGGTTGCTGGATCCAGCATCACGCCGCTGGCATCAATACCAGGCAGGGATATATCAAGCGTCAGAGTGGTTCCGGCATCGGCATTTCCGTTAATACCGCCACCTGTGGGGTCGTCGATGATGTCGGGAAGTACCGCCGTCAGTTTTCCCAACCCTTTTCCGTCTGCCCCGATGACTACGTCACTATCAACTCGGTAACGGTAGCCATCACCTCGGCGTAACACTGCACCGTTGTTTACCGGCGCACCTACGGTGCCACTGAACTGATACGAGGGGGTTGATGCCGGGTTGGCGGCATTCTGATAGACGCTTTTCAACCCGGCCCAACCCGACAACCATTCGTCTGTCGAGTTAAATGGGGTTGCCTGCTGCGCGATATAATCCAGATACCCGTAATGCAGATGCGCCAAGCCGGCATCGGCGTCGGCCAGCACCCGCATATTGGAATAACGTAAGAGCGCGCCGGTTTTTCTGAGTTCTGATTGAAGCTGTGTGCGGTTCTTCTCGCGTAGTTCGGTTAATGTAGGTCGCTTGAATGGCATGATTTATTGCTCCCAAACCCAAAAAAAACGCATATCCGTATCGTCAACATTCCCCGGCCCCTGGTAACGGATAACGATATTCAAACGGCGGGGATAAACGATCTGAGTGGCGACAGAGAACGACGACACTACGCCATCCGTCACCAGCCATTGCAGGGCCTCTCGGGAATACTCCTCTGCCTTTTGCGCGACCGACTGTGTAAGCTTCTGCCGTCTCAGCAACCACAGGCGGGAACCAATATCATTTTCCTCACCGGCATCCCCCCACCAGCCACGGCGATCATCACCGTCAACATCGTCATCATCACGAGCCACCCGATCGGTAAACAGGCTGATAATGATTGCCGTCTGCAGATCGTCGCCGCTGATTAAATCACCGCACCCCTCGCGCCAATCCGCCGCTAGGCGTTCGACGTCCCAGAAAGAACTGATATCACTCATTCAACGGGCTCCCCGGGTTTCTCGCTGATTTTCTCATCGCTGCCACCCTGGACGTTTTTCACGACGTGGTCGTGCTCATTGTGTCCATCACGCAGTTGTTTCAGCGTGGCGGTATTGCTTTCACAGTTATCGATAACATCGCCCGTCACTTTCAGGACTGGCGTATTCATCAGAACACCCTCTGCCGCATTGATCGTGACGGCGGTAGCATTGCTGACCGTCACCGGCTGACCATTTGCTTCGACTTCAATGCCGTTCTCGGTCAGCTTTATGAACATGCCCCACTGGTTATAAGTGACCGTTTCACCGGACTTTAAACCAGAATGCCGGTATTGTTGGTTGTTGCTGGCCACAATCACGGCGCTGGAACGATCCCCGCCCAAATAGGCGAGCACAACATCGGTACCCACCGGCAGGCCTGAAGAAAAACCAAACTCAGCCATTCGTGGCGTTCCGCCGCGCACTTCCAGAGGGGTCTGATATTGGAGCTCTTGAATGCCGCCAGCGTCGCTGTGAGCAGTGATGCGCCCGATACCAATCATCATGGCCACACGCCGGCCGAGTTGCCTTAAAATGCCGTCATTCATCGGTTAAGCTCCATCACCTGACTGTAAAATTGGTACGGTTGAACCGCAAAAGCCTCAGGCGGCATGAGCACCATCCGTGCCGTTGTCCCCTCCCAACCATTGCGACTGTAGGTCACTTCAGAGAGGAGCCACAGCTCATCAGGGAGTTCGAATGTGGGGATCTTGATGGGGATGAGGGTATTGGGTTCCCATAATTTTCCGTCCTTGTCGCGCCAGCTATCCACTGTCACCTGCAACTGCCGGGAACGGCCATATCGCCGGTTCATTTCCCAGTCAATGCAGTTCTGCGCCTGTCCATGGGAATTCATCGTGCTCTCAACAATGACAATCCGGTTGCGATACCGCATTTTTGCTGCTTCAGGATCTCGCACTTTGGCCAGTGTTACTGCTGAATATCCACTGTCAGGTGAAAGTTCCATCGCAGGGGTCATCGACATCGATACACCCACATAGTCGGAAAATCGCTCGTCCATTGAGTCCATCAGCGAGGCGTTTTCAATATTTTCACCCTCTGCCACCCCACTTGCCGCCTTGCGGGTACCAACCCGGGTTAACCGCAGATCACCATTAGGGGTGTCGTAATAGAGCAACGCCGCCCAACGGCTGATCCTGTCTATGATTTCTTGCGACGACTCCCCCCAGTTCAATGTGAATTGCGGTACTGTCACCAAATCAGTCACGTCAGAGCTGACCTTTATGCCGTAGGGCGCCGCCAGGCGCTGGGCGATTTGTAGTGCGTTGGCCTGGCTGATGACGTTATTGGGCCACTCTGCAGAGCAGTCCACCAGGTCCTGACATTTATTCCTGCCGGTAGCCCTCACCTCATGACGCGATTTTGATAAGGACGGGGACCAGCGGTCGATGTAACCCGTCATCGCTAAATCATTACCCAGCAATACCTGACACGCGTCCCCCTTTTTAACCAGCTGCTTCTCATTTGTGGCTGGGTAGTAATCCATCAGTGACAAATCAAAATCAGAGGGTAAACGTTCAATACCGCGCGTCACCCTAACCTCGTCCCAACCCTGAATAATTTTGTTGCCTACCTTCAATATCAGTTCATCTTTCATTTTCTCAGCGCCCTGAACTTCGTCGGCATAAAGGCTGGGTGGCGCGGCTGAACTGACTGCACCAACTCATCCCCGCGCGCGGCATCCTGGTAAAGGCGATTGGCAAGCGTTAATGCCGGCAATGACGCAGACATAACAACTTGTGTAAGCGAACTCAGCTCCGCGCCTTTCTGCCCGTACGCATTAACGAGTGCGTTTCGGGTTTCCAGCAAATTGAGATAGTTATCATCATCGCCAGCATCGGCCGCTATCAGTAAAACGTCATCCAGCGTGTCGCAGACGCGGTTTAACATCAAAATGGCATCGTCATAGCTTGAGGGCTCATAATCTGCCGCCACCACCGCCAGGGCGCCGGCGGATAAAACGCAAAGCAGGATCGTGGCACTTTGAGCAATAGCATTTTCTGCATCCGTCGCGTAAAACGTCGCATTTCGGTATGAGGCCAGGGTTTCCAGCATGCGGATCTTTTCCTCAACGCTGCCACTTACCGAAATCACCTCATCAATGATCGCCCTCGCATCGACAGGAAAGGCATCGGCTGCGGCCACACTCTCGAAGGTGGCCGTGAGGGCCAGCAACTTTGCACGGCCAATCACCGCCTCCGCCATTTTTTGATGAACCAGTCCGGCGTAATCCTCGGTGTCCTCTGCCCGGTTAATCGCACCGGTAGAACCGGACACCCCACCGCCCACACTCCCTTTGTTATACCTGCCATAGCGGGCGCTGCCGAAGGTGGACTTCAGGACGTTGCTGAGGTTCGTCACTTCGTTGGCCGTGCCTTTCACCATGTTTCCCCAAAACGCTGCCGTATTTCGTAGCGTTTTAATGGTTTGGGTGACACTCCGGATCTCGCCCTTCACCGTTGCGATAAATTTGGTGGCTGCCATGAAGCCGGTGCGTAGCCAATTGGTTTGAACCAGGGAAGCAGCCTGTGCGCTGCCGGTAATGGCAAAAACCTTCAGGCCGGACTCAATGACAGTGAGTGTGAATTCGAACGATCGCCCGTTATCTACACTTTCCAGGACCCTCAGGCCGCCATCAGGAACGCTGACCGTGAGTTCCCCCAGCGTCGGATGGATCAGCGTGCCGGCGCCTTCCATTTCACATGCGGCCACCAGCGAATTTCGCTGGGTGATAACATCAGGCGCGTCATACGCCAGGCTGTTATGCACAATGAAACCGCGAAGGGTCATTTTTCGGGTGCCGCGCCCCAGATCTTCTACCCAGGCTGTATTGCGGTAGGGATATTCATGCACCGCCTGCCGGCGGCCAAACACCCCCTCTGCGCTGGCAACAGCAAAAGGTACGCCACGAAAAGACGCAGGGTGGATATGCTCAAACCAGTTCCAGCTCTCGCCACTCCCCAGTAAGGCAGACAATGCGTCATTGATTAGAGCCATGGTTTCTCCAGAAACAAAAAACCCGCCGTTAAGCGGGTTGGGTATTACTATTATCAATGAACTTCCGTTGGTTAGATGCCGATCAATTAAAGCAACTTACCGAACTGCGATTTGTAAAAATGGTGGGCGCTTCATATTAGTTTCAGTAAATAATTTATTAACATCAATATCAATTCAGTAATCTTGTCTTCAACCCCACGCCATCAACATACTTTATTTCGTATTGCTCATTCAATGGCGTGTTAAAAATTGCCACTTTATCATTGATGATAATAAATTTATTAACTTCCAAATTGGCATTTTTATTTACTATTTCTTTTATATTCACAACGCTATAGCAGAGCTCTCTATTACTCTCGTAAAAAGATTCTGTTTTATCATTGCAGTTTCTTGATTGGTCTATCATTCCTTTAAGGATGTATCCATAATATGATGCAATCACTATTACTGATACTGCAACAAACCTCATGAGAGACCTGAAGGCTGACGACTCTTTCTTAAACGAATAAAAAACAGAAAATAGAAACAACACCGAACCTAACAAAATTGCATTCCACAAGCTCATCTCGCACCATCCATATAGCGTAATGAATCAGATCAGCGTTGATGCTAACACAATGCTATTGGAAGTTCATTGAGGTTGACACCCGAGCTCCATCGCTGCCAACTATGGTTCGGCGCTCGCCCGTCTTACTGTCAACCAGTGTGAGCTCAACCTGCATTTTACTATCCTGCATTGTCTGATTGAGCGATTTTATAGCTGATACCAGCTCCTGATCTCGCCCAGTAAAATCACCATGACTTATCGGCCCACTAAAGATCTGGGTAGGGTTCTCCGCTGATGAGTTAGGGCCAGCAGCGGCAAATGTCTCCCCTTGCGGGTGGAACATTGGAAGTCCAGGCATAATCCGCTGTAAATAGTTTCGGGTTTCGCTCGGCGCACCGGCCAACCCTATATCCTTGACCCGCTTAGGCCCCCAATTATAGGCTGCGACAGCCTTACTAACATCACCATCGAACTGTTTAAGCAAGTCTGATAGATATCGTGCTGCTGCATCACTAGATTTATTGAAGTCCAGGCGATCGGCGCGGTTGTTGAGTCCATAATCACGGCCGGTTGCTGGCATAAATTGAAATGGGCCTTCTGCACCAGCAGAAGAGAAAAGCTTCTTCCCCCGTGAAGACTCTGCATTCCACACCCTGTCCAACAAACCTTTAGGGAGATTATTTTGTATCTCTAGCTGCGATAAGTGCTGCTGCTCTGGAGTGTTACCTAAAGCCTGATCAGTAGGGTTAATCACATTTTTTGGAGGGGCAATCGCCGCTTTTTGCATGTCCTCTTTTAACCGTTCAGCACGCCAAACCGGTTTGTAATATCCGTTGAGCTTTTTGATCAGATCTTCTGAGGCATAGCTGAAATTTAAATCCAGCTTTTCTTTCCATGAGAGCGTGTCTTTAAATTTATCGTCGCGCTGTGCCTTGCGGATGATGTCTGCCTGTTTTCCTCCATGGTTGAGAGTTAATATTGAACCAACCGTCGCGCTGTCCAGGCCGTGCGACATAATCTGCGTAACCTGATCAACAGATGCCCTTAAGGTTTTCGACTGCCCCAACCATGCCTGCCCCTTCATCAGCATGCCATCATAGGCAGCACCGATCTGGTTCAGTTGCTGTTTAAACGCCAGCGCGTTCTGCAGGTCCTTATCGCTAAAGATAAGGCCATCCCGGCGCGCCTGGTCCTTCAGGCGCTGCACTTCACTGGTTGTGTTACGCAAATAACTTAGCAACTCAGGGGAGAGGTTTAACTTATTACCAAAAAGTGCTTGCATGCCTGGTGACAATTCCTGCATTTTTCGGTTAATGTCTTCGGTCAACTTTCCCACATCAGCCAGACCTTCCTTGGTTTTACTAATCCCAATTCCCTCTTGCTGCAGGAGCGCCAAAAAACCGTCATTTCGGCCATGCACCGCATCATTCGCTTTCTCGAACAAATCACCAACTGAACTCTCTGCCGCATCACGGGCACTGCCATTCTCAATCATGGCACCAGTCAGTTCCTGAAACGCATCGGCCGTCATACTGACGTTTTTCGCGATGGTATCGATGCGATAGCCAGCATTAGCGAACTCGGTCAGGTTGTTTTTAATAACATTTACCGCAGCACCCGCACCGCCCAGCCCCAGCGTTAATCCTCCTACCATTTTTAATGGGGGCACCAGATCACCGATGAACTGCACACCGCTGCGGGCATTCCGAGCAAGTACGTCAAACCGACTGCCCAGTTCATCCAGATTATCTCTCGAATCCTGCCCACCCAGCACCAACGCATCGCGCGTTTTATCCAGTAGCGGATTAAGGTTTTTTACCACCTCCTCAATGCGCAATATCGCGGCTGACGCCTCATCATTCGCCGTCAGCTCAAAATCGAATGAATTGGCCATTATTTTTTTCCCGCCTTCAGCTTTTCAATTCTACGAGCCTGATCGGCCCAGAAATTTAACCGGGTACGGCTCAGGGACCACGCATCACGTGGCCCCCAACCGTAATACTTCGTCACCTCAGCGGCTAACTGTTGCCATCCGTCGAGGGATCGTAGGTTAAAAAAGACATCAGAAAGCCCTCACATTTCCGGTAATCGGTAAATGCCATTGCACCCAACGCTTTTTCAGTCACGCCCGAATTCAGGGCGATCAGTAGCTTCATTGCGGCCATGCTGTTCTTGGCGCTCTGAATGTCATAAAACTGTTCCACCTCAGCCAGCGCTGGCTCTTTCAGATCCAGGTGCTCGTAGCGCGTATCAGCCACGGTCAGCGCATGACTGAGTACTATCGTTTTGGTTTTATCAAGAATAGCCATATCAATACTCCGTTACCGAGCCGCCTTCCCATTTACAATCAAATGTCGCCTCTTCGCTGTCCACATCTTGCGTGTCAACTGACCACATGTTTTCACCGATGATGGTTTTTCCGTTCGCCAGTTCCACCACAATGGTTACGTTGGTCGAGTCGTTGATTTTGGCAATCGACGTACCTCCGCTATCACGAGCCTGGTAGCTAATGAATGGAATGAGTGGCTTTTCTTTGTAGCCGTGAACGCCATCCATACCCACGAGCGTAGAGCGCTCCACCTTGCCCGCTCTGTACTTGAACTGACCGGCAACCATAACCGTTACGCCGTCAACAGTGGCGTAGGCAGTGCCGGCCAGGCGATTAGTTGTATCTCCCATAAATCCCCCTTAGGCTGCGGTCTGCGCGCGGCGCCATTGATTGAGTAGTGCGAAAATTTCCAGTTGGTCGATCAGTGTGCCGGTCCAGAGCACATCGATACGCTTTGTATTGCTGCTGTTTCGCTCCACCAGCAACGTCTGCGCGAATGCTGCGGAATCCTGCACATAGCCGTTGTATTCCAGCGTGCGATACTGAGCTATCAGTTCTGCGCGGATCACATTCGGCGTAACGATGGCCGAGCCTGGCGCAAACCGCGTACCGTCGTTAGCCAGCTTCATGCGGCTGAACTTGGAGGTGATCTGTGTGCGCAGGAAACGCGTCACGAACATCAGCAGGAACAACGTCTCGATATTCAAATAGCTGTCGTCCGCATCACCAAACTTGTTTTTCTGGTAGGTGGTGATCGTCTTTTCAACCTGCACAGAACCATCGTCAGCCACGGTGAAAGTCGAAATGCCGCTGTAGAGCAGATTGTTGCGTTCCGTGAGCGCGAAACGATCTTCCAGCGGCGGCGCCAGAACACCGCTGATGGTCAGCGTTTGTGTCGGGCGGCCCGGATCATTACGCAGGCTAGGCGCAATGGCACCGGTTAACGCGGGAGCCCACAGATAAGCAGGTGTCGGTGATCCTTTGATACCCAGCAAGGTTTCATGTTGGTTATTGCGGGCTTCGCCGGCAGCAGAAAGGGAACCGTAGGTACCCGCCAGAGCGCCGAAAGAATGCCCATAAAGCTGTTGAGCGTAGGACCAGCGGCCGGTTGCATCGGAAAGAAACTCTTTCACGGCATCCAGTGACGTCGTGTCCGTGTACGGATTGACGATAAAATCAAAGGCCCGATCCTGCAGGTTACCCAACGCATCCGTCAGTTCTGGTGCGCCAGCTCCCGCGGCCATTGGCGTAATTGTCAGCTCCATGCCCTGCGGGGTATCCTCACCGCCGGCCGCCCCCAGATAATTCAGACGAATATCGATGCTGTTACCGTGCGCACCTTTGTTCTTCGCCGTCAGCTTGACAGTGTCGGTAGCGGCGGAATCCACCTCGGCGATTACTGGCAATTTGCTTTGAGCGTTGATCACGGCAGCAATGGCGGCCGCCACAGCGACCTTGTCGTCGGTGCTGACTACTGTCAGTTGCACACGTACGCCGGCAATATAGAGCGACAGCACGCCGGTAGCGGCTGCAGCTGTCACAACCTGTAATTTGCCGGCTGCGGCAGTGGTACCCGTATCGCCATCAGGCAGAGGCAGGATCCATATTTCCGCTGAAGTGTCATTGGACAGATACGTAGTCATCATATTGTGCAGCATTGAGCCGCTGCCACAGATGCCGGCAACCACCGAATCAGAAGATACCTTTTGCGGGATACCAGGCGCGGCTATTGCCGTGGGTAACATTTGCCCGATCAGCAGCGTGCGCTGAATTGCCGTTGCCGTGTTGGCCATCGAGTTATCAAACTCGGCATAGAAAAATGGCGCACGCTGATTGGAAGGAAGGCGATTAAATGGAACGGTCATTGATCATTCTCCTGGCTTTTCTTCCCTGCCGCTGGTTTTACTGTCGCGTTCGGGTCGAATTTTTCAACATCGCCATCCTTCAGGCGGCGCCCCCAAAAAATATCATCGGGAACCTGTTCACCGGATTCCGGCAAAAAGGTGCCCTTGACCGGATCGCGCACGATGCGCCCCGGTGCGGGTTTCACAAACATAGGGTTACTCCAGATCGATTTTTACGAGTGGTTCAGGGGTGCCATCAGGCATTGCGATCGTGACGTCCATTCCCTCAAGCGGAGAAGCGTCAATTTCATAAAACTCTTCGGGGCCCTGGTAGTATTCGATATCCAGTTCCATTAGTAACTGGGCAGTATGCCCTTCGCCGCCGGCATCCACATCGATGGTCGAGCGTACCTGCAGAAACTGCTGAATTTTCCGCGTCAGCTCATAGCTATTGATCACCGCACGCTCTACCTGCTCGCGCAGCTGCTCCAGCGCCTCTTCGGCTTTCTCTGCCCCATTGTCTTCCTCTGCATCGTCCAGCTCCTGCAGGCGCCCCGTGAGGCGAACCGTGGTCACTGTGTTGAATTGGGGAACATTACGGCCCTGTGAATTCTTCACGTCGATCGGCGTCTGCACCAGAATAACCGGGTACATGTTCGCAGCTGTTGGCCAGTCCCGAGGTGAATAAACTCGATCGCCGGCATCGGTCTTATTCTTCAGCGCCTCAATGACCAGTAGCCTTATCCCTCTGGGGTTCATACTTTCACCTTATTGAGAATAAGCTTTGTCCCGCCATGGCTATCCGGTTGAACGTCTGACACGGTAAACAGCGTATTAACCGGTACCCCACCGACGATACCGACGAACACACGATCCCCCTGCTTTGGCCGAGCCCGGAACTGACTATCACGCACTCCCAACACCGGAGAAGTGGTGTTGATAGTGCTGCCACTGTCCAGCGGCTCGACCTCTTGCGTATAGGCCCGATCAAAAATGCCGCTGACGGTGCATGGCTCACCGCCGGCTGGACGGTAGTCAACCGGGTCACCAAAAACGCCGTGCAACGGTGCAAGCAAATGCCGATCCCAGTTGACCCCCATTATCAGGCTTCCCCGCTCTCGGTTTTAACGACAGAAGGCATGTCCGAGGTGATCGCGGACTGCCCGTCTTCTTTAGAGATGCTGACTTCCTGACCGGACTCCGCTTCCATTTCCTGTTTCACCGCGTCCAGCGTTTTCACAAAGCCGGAAGCGATAAGACGGCTGGCATCACTTTGAGAGAGGTTAACGCGGGTATTCTGTATGTAGCTATCCCCGTCATGACGAACGCTTTTTCCTTTGAGCACCACTACGGTGATCTGGTCAGCGGCCTTAGAGGCCGTATTGGTTTTTTTTTCATTTGCCATGATTAGACCACCTTCGCACAGAGGGCTGCGTTAACCCGGCTCGGGATAACAATCGGGGAAGATTGCATCAATAGGAAACGCTGCGCCGGGTCATGTTGCAGCCAGCTTTTTGGTGCATACGCCATCGGCCCGTAGTTGAAAGCGGGATCGATGATTGCGCCAAACGCACGGGTACCCATCAGATCCGGACCCGACATGACCACTGAACCGTCTGCGATCATCGGATTTTCAATACCAGTGTCCGGGTCAATGAACCAGTCGTTGTAAAGCCAGAGTGTGTACTGGCCCCAGTAACCTTTACACACCGCACCCTTCGCAATCTGCGCGCCTGGGTTAATGATGTTGCCGGATGGGTTCTGCGCCGGAAGGATAATGGCACCTTTCAGCGACGTATCCAGCTTGAACGCCCGCCATGAGGCGTTGGTGAAGATAATGTCCGTCGCCTGTGCGCCAGATTTTTGCAAGATCAACGCCTGCCATTCTTCGATGTCGTCCGTTGGCTGGGTGTTGGTAGCACCCACGGCAACGCTGGTAGGCCATTTGTCGGAACCGCTGAGCGCAATGGTCAAGGCCGGGTCGCGACCGAAATCGACGACGGTGGTTGGGAAACCGTCGCCTTTGATAGTGACGGTACCTGTGGCAATCGCGCTGCAGCCCATCCACTCGAGGCGACGATTCAAAATATCAATCTGGTCGCTCATCTCGAACTGGATGTTCAACATCTCACGTTCTGCGGCGGTGTATTCGCCACCAATGCGCTCACCAATCTGGCGACGGATAGGCTTACGCAGATCAGGTGCTCGTTTATCTTTGATGTAGGCGGGCTTGAACTTGTCGGTCTGGTAACGACGTCCTTCCACCAACTTACCTTCGACCAGCGGTGAGCAGAACGGTGCCATGCGGCGCAGACCGATATCTACGTCAATCGCCACATACTCATCGTCACTGGTCACGATGTTGGGGAAAAATCGATCGAGGATGAAGTTTTGCGAAGTCATCAGATTGGGGACCAACCCGACCAACGACACAGTATCGTAAATAGTTTGGGACATGGCTTATTCTCTCTGTGTCCCGACCTGTTGGCCGGGATAAATAAAAGACGCACAACGCCCTGCCCGGTAAGGGGCATGCGAAGAAAGCGATGAAATTAAAACGGGTGTTTAGCTGGCAGGTGCCTGAACGCTGTCGCGCAGGAAGATACCAAACGGACGGAGCGCAGGTTTGAGCGTAGCGAGCGTCCAGCTCGGATCGAAGGTAATGCGGTTCTTGTTAATTTCGGCCATCAGATATACGCCGGCTAACGTGTCCGCCACGGTGGCATTCACATCATCAGCCAAAATGGCTTGCGGAACCTGGCTGCCGTCGGTTGCTGTCGCCACGCTCAGGGTGTATTTCCCGGAAGCGGTGATCACGCCCAGTACAGTACCGCGTTTATAGGTTGCCGCAGAACCGGTCAGGATAGTCACCGTATCGGATACCACCTGCAGAGGACCGGACAACAACTGATCCGGGATGAAAGTGTCATGCTGTACGCCTGGCACCCAGGCATTTTGCCCCACTGAAGTCACAGTCATTATTTTTTACCCTTAACCTGGTTATAGAGAGCGGCCGCACGGGTGACCACTGTGTTTGCATTCCCTGATGGGCCCGCATCGTCATTGCCCAACTGATGGTTTTCCACTTTGGACATGCGCTCATCCAGAGATAGACGACGCGACTGCTGCGGTGCCTGCATCGGGCCGGAGCTTGCTAGCACGCGGATAGCGGCGGCCGAGCTCATGCCGGTAGTGATGGCCAGCGAAACGGCCAACGGGCCTTTGCCCGCGGCAAATTTGCTGCCAAGAATGCGGGAGATGCGGTCACGCTCGGCGCGGCGGCCTTGTTTGACGTCACGATCTTCTTCTTCATCATCGCCGTCATCATCGTCGCCTTCGTCAGCATCTGCGTCGTCGTCATCGTCTGACGCGCTACGGCCTTTGGCTTTTTTAGACTTTTCCTTGTCCTTATCATCTTCGTCGTCAGAGTCATCATCTTCTTCTGCACGCTTAGATTTTTTGGACTTATCCTTGTCTTTATCACCGTTATTTTCGTCCTCTTCCGCACGACGGCCTTCTGCCTTTTTGGACTTTCCTTTCTCATCTTCATCTTCTTCTGACGCGTTGGCGGAAAAACCAAACAGGTGTGCAAATCCTCGAATTTTCTTTGACATCGTTACTCTCCAACTAATTGTAATAAATCGCGGAATGCCGCATCAGGCGAGGCCACTTGATCAGCCAGCCCCAGTTGCACACCGTCAGCGCCAAGGAAGCAGGCGGCTTCGGTATCCCGGACAGTTTTCTCTGTGATCCCGCGATTGCGAGAGACGGTACTCACGAACAAACGCCCCATTTCATCAATATCTGACTGAATGGCTTTTCGCGCCGTTTCGCTTAAAGGTTCATACGGATTGGACTCTGCCTTGCGGTCGCCGTAGGTAATAATGGTGACCTGCAGGCCGTCATTTTTGATTTTCTGTGACCAGTCAACGTGCATCACAATGACACCGACAGAACCCACGCCCCCAGTACGCGGCACGATTATCTTGTCCGCCGCACTCGCCAGCGCGTAAGCTGCTGAATAAGCGCTTTCGGATAAAATGGCCCAGACCGGTTTGCTTCCGCGTGCGGAATAAATCTCGTCAACGAGGTCAAAACACCCCGCAACTTCACCTCCGGGCGAATCAATATCAAGACAGATGGCTTTCACTTCACCGTCATTCAGTGCCCGCAGGAAACAGGCGCGAATGCCGTCATATCCCGTCATCCCGCTGTAAGGCCGCAAGGTGCCGAGTTTCTGCACCAGCGTGCCCTGAATTGGGATAATGGCGATACCTTCCACCACGTCATATCCCGTATCACGGGCCGCTCGGGAGAAAGAATCATCATCGTCATCCCAGTCAGACATGGACTGAATACGCGTCAGTCCAAAACGGTCAGTCAGCGCGGCCATGACCACTTCGGCCTTTCGGGGGTGCAGCGCCAGTGGGGTGTTAAACAGACGCTGTGCTAAATGGGGTAAATTCACTGTGCCTCCGGATCTTTAATTGTTTGAGGTGCAAAGGTATCCGCCTGCGCCCATGTTGGAACCGGCAATCCGCGCTCCCGGAAGGCTTCGATTTCGCGGGCGCGCTGATCGAGAAGCTCTTCCCAGTCCTCGCCAACGTTCTCTGACACCTCCATTTCCAGTGTTGACATGCCGGAATCCATACCGAGAATTGCGCCTTTTTTCTCTGCCACCGGATCGACCCAGCCACGTCCCGGCCCCATCCACTGCGCACGGCAATACGCCGCCTTGGCCGCCAGAAACTCCGGCGAGCAGGCAGGAAGAGGCACTTCACCAATATCGTGAAGTTCTTCAATAAAGCTGCTGAAAATGGGTTGGGCAAAGCCGCTGGCAAAATCGTCGCGGCGACGCGTCAGGGTTTTCCAGGCCTCCAACATGGCTGAACGGGCTGAGCTGTAATTCACATCAGACCAGTCCTGTGTTAACTGCTGGGTTGAAATACCCAGGGCAGCTGCCACGTTGCGTAATGCTGCGCTTTCGAACGCCGCAAAGTTACTGGTTGGGCGCGCCGCGTTCACAGTGTCGATCTTTTCCCCAGGGGCAAGGATTGGCATCCGCGCGCCACTTTGCAAAGAGATGCGTTTATCATCGTGATACTCAGTGCGCATATCCTGATAAGCCAGCACGTCATCCGTCTGAAGTGAATCCGCGAATAAGCTCGGGTCATAGGGCGAGGTGATGTATGCACCAAATACGGCATTGAGGATCGAGGACTCCAACTCCACCTCATCGTATTTGATCAACATTTTCAGACGCTGAACGATGGGCGTAAAAATACTGCTGCCCCGATGTTGAGCAGCGCGATCGCCGTCAAAGTCATGCACGACAATCGGACGCCCCCAGTCTGTTTCACGCATGACGCGTTCCCACGTCATCGTTTTTTCAGCGCTCCACCAGTCGCCCATGTGGGCTTTACGGATGTGATACGCCACCGGCACGCCGTCGTCGTCAATTTCTACGCCACCGCGAATGTTCAGCATATCGAAAACCTGCTGCGGGTTGCTGAGCCGGTCCGGGTCAATAATTTGTATGGTCGTTGCATAGCGCGCGCGACCATGCCCGAGCCGATCGGTACGGTATTGCAGAACGGCCAGCGCATCGCCGTCCACCAGCTTATGGCGAAACGCCAGACGCAACATCTGGGAAACCGTTTTTTTCCGCTCAACGTCGCAGTATCTGCCAGGATCATTTGCCCAGTTACGCCACGCAGCCTCAACGGCCCGACCATACTCATCTGCCCATTTAGCATCAAAAGCTTTCAGCCCGGTTTGAAGTGCAAGGGCACGGTAATCCACTTTAGCGATCGGGCGAAAATTAGCCCCAACGGCATTATCCAAAATGCGGGTTACGCTGCCTGATGCCCAACCGTCATTACGTGCCATGTCGCGAACGCGGGAAACGATGCGGTCTCGGTAGATATTGACCTCATTATCCGGCGACCAAAGCGCTGGCTGCCAGTTCGCCATCGCGTCACTGAATGAATCTGCTGCGTCATAAGGCACGCGGCCGGAACCGTTCAACATGGAGACCTTTCGGCTCGATGGGGGTAATGGCCGGCCGTTTGGCCCGAGAATTCTAACCTCTCCGCTTTTCATCAATACCGAAACCTTAACGTCACGCGTGGACGTTTAACGATGCCTAACTGAGCCTGAAGAAGCTGGATCAGTGCGGTGAGCTGTCCAATATCTGTCTGTTGATAGGCAACAGAGCGCGTGCCATCGCCCTGCGTGTAAGAGAAAGACACCCCCTTCGCACCAGTCGAAAGCTCGATATAGGCCTGCTGTGCGCTTGTTAGCGCGGCCTGTAACTGGTCACGCGTCATCGCACCAGCCAATAGGCTGGAATTGGGATTAAACATAGAGGTCCTTAAGCGAGGCGCTTATGCAAAGGTTTACGTTGAGGCTTTTCAGGCTCACTGATGATGACGCCAGGAAGGCGCAAGTCTTGTTTTTCCTCCGGCACCGAAACAGGCGGTAATAGAGAGTCCGGGTTAGTTTCGACAGATAACGCACGAGCATTCAATTTAAGCCCTGAATGGAACAGACCGCACAACGCCGCGTACGCATATACCCGGCAATCCAATGCCTCATTGGCTTTACCGGCGGGTAGCTCCCAGACGCTGTAGCGCTGACCAGCCGCTTCTTTCATTACCAACCGCTCAGCTGTAAGCTGAGTGAAATACCCCATATCCCGATCTGTTGAGAAGTGCATATAACCAGGACCAGGCTGCTCAATGTGCAAACGTGAACGGATGGAGTCTTTTGCCGAGTTGACGCCGAGGATAATGGGTCTGAACTTTGCTCTGGTTTTCGACGTTGGTCGTTTATTCGGCCAAATTGGGGAACGCTTACCGCCTGTCGCTGATTCCCCTTTGATGGCCCAGATCCGCCGGCCCAATCGCTCCTGAGAGAACTCATACACTTTTTGGGTATGGTTACCGCCTGAGTCATGGCAGGCCGCCATAATGGTTAATCCTCTACCATCCTGACGACGCCACACCTGCTTAAGATAAGCATCCAGCCTTAACCACGGCTCGGCCGTCTCAAGATCCCCTTCAATAACATCGAAGGCAACCGACCAACTTTCTTCGTCCTTACCCCAGCCTACAACCTCAACTTCCAACCTGTCGTTTTGTGTATCAATGCCCGCAGTCAGAACAGCTACCCCATCAGGAACTTCTGCTCCAAAGACCTCACGTCGGGCAAGCAGAACATCAACCGGCAGACGTTTTCCATAGTTTGGGCGGTGTGGCAGGCCCATCTGCGTATTCCACCAAGCTAACTCTTTATCTGGATCACCTTTGGCACGTAGGTATTTCTCCGCAATGTCGGAAGGCTTATCTTTTTGCCAGGGGCTGAATAGCTTCGATGCCTGGTACCCAGCGTGAATGTTATCCACCCCCAAAGCACCACAAGTAGGACAAATTGCACGATGCACTGCGTGGCGCTCTGATTCTGACCATTGCCATACTTGCCCAACAGCAGTTTCATCATCGGCATGCCAGGCCTGCTCATAAATATTTAATGGGACATGACGCTGACCGCAACACTCAAATGGTTTGGTTTGATGCCACTGAATAGTTCTCAGTGCGCGTAGGCGATTCCCTTCAGACCAGCCAGCCCCGCAGCTTTCACAATGAATCATTGCCGCTTTCGTGTTGTGCTTATCACCTTCGGATGTCCAGTGCACATGCTTAAAGAAATCGGGAAACTGGCGATGACCGCAGTGAGGACAAGCTATCGAGGCCCGACGCTGATCAGAATCCGCATAGCTGGCCGCAATTCGGCTTTCATCCTCTACCGTCGGCGAACACGCCCGCACAGACAACCAGTTAAGGCCAAAGGTAGCGGTACGCTCCTCAGCCAGGGTAATTGGATCACCCTCACGGGTAATTGGGTACTTATCAACCTCATCGGCCAGCAGGACACGGATCGGGCGCCGTGCAAGGTTATCCGGGCTACCGGCACCGGCCAGAGCCAAAAAACCTCCCGTGAACGATTTATACAGCAACGTTTCTTTCGAATTCTTCTGCTTGTTGCCGCCCACCAGCCGTCTTAATGCCGGGGTAACTCTGACCAGCGGGGTAATGCGCTCTTTGGAAAACTGTTCAGCGGCATCCTCTTTTGGTTGAAGCAACAACATGGGGCACGGATCAAGATGTGCAAAATAACCGAATAGATTTTCCAGCAATGCCGTTTTCATCAACTGGGTACAGCACATCACCGTAATGATGTGAACCCCAGATTCTGTTGCTGCCAGCATTGGGCCGCGTGCAATTTCTACCGTAGCAGTCTCCCAGTCTCCCGATGTACTGCCTGCTTCTTTCGCCAACTTACGGTACCGGTCAGCCCAGTCAGGTACACTGATTCGTGGTGGTGGAGTCCAGGCTTTGCGAATGCTTTGGGTTAATCGGTCATGTTTCGTCTGCGTTAAACTCAGGTTCGCCGAGGCCGGAGATGTGTTTATGGACATGTTCTATTAACACCTCGGTCATTCTGTCGGCGGGAACATCCAGATCAGCCGCCATCAAAGGTGCCACCCTTGAAGGCCAGTTCATCCAGGCGTCGCGCTGTTCCCGGAAAGCGGCAAATAAGACCGCCTCGGCTACAGACAGCTCTACCAATTGCCCATCCTCTTTTTCGAACTCCAGCTTTGTTAACAAGGCCAGGTAATTCTCTTTTACCCTGCTGGCTTCTTCCCGCGACATTTCAGCACCGGTCTCCAGCATGATCTTTTTTACAGCATCTTCTGTGCTGTCATCGTCAGCGGTGTTAACCGCGACGTTAATGGTTTTTTTCTTAGCAGCATTTTTTGCCCTCGGATCTTTACTATCACGCAAGGTGGCTAAGGCTTTATCGCTTGCTTCTACGTTGATCAGTTCGCCAGCGAGAACGATATATTTGCCTGCTTTGATCCACCGGCCGACGGTCTTGCGATCGACACCGGCATGCTTGGCATAGTCAACTTGCGTCATCGTTGTCATGGGACATTCCGCATCAATGGGACATTGGGACATCGGTGTGGGACATTTTTTTGTGTCCCATGTAAATGTCCCACCAAGAAAATTAGGCAAACACAGCGCGGACGCGGGTTCACGAAAAATCCTCGCATGGGACATGGGACACAAAATGAAAAACATTTCGCTGGTGAAACCGCACGGCGCGCAATGCCCGTGCTTTACAAAAGTGCTGGGAAGGACCCATTTTTTTCTGGATGCCCCGGGGAGGGGCACTGGCTCAAATTTTTTTGAACCGCACCAGGTAGGTCACTTCATCACCCGGATGAATGAGGTCATGACAGTAGCAGTGTGCCGTGGTCTGGTCTGGGCTTGGTGTTGGGTTGCCTGTTGCGTACGGCTTCGGTGGTGGCGGTGGTGGTGCTGGACGCACGACTTTATCTCCACGCTTATATGGTGGTACCGTTGGCGCTTTCATTCCCATGATTGACTCCTACTATCACTTGGCTGTTCTCATAGCCTCGGCCATTGCCCGGCTTAGCTCTGTAGGCATCAGCGCACTGGCCATCGCCTGTGCCCGGTCGAAGTAACCCAACGTTGGCTTAACGGGCAACGCATCACCGAACTGGATCAGCAGCTTCGGCGCCGGCATTTTCATGCGAGGCTGCCGCGTGCCATTGGCTGAGCGCTTACGCCGCTTCTTGCCCTTCTTGCCTTTCTTGGCCTTACGTCGCTGCCATACACCATTCGTGCCGTCTACATCGCCAACGAACACATCCGACTTAGCTTTGAGCTGCGTCATCTTGTTGCGCGTCAGGTTGCCGTATTTATTCAGCTTTATGTTCTTTGGGTTAAGCAGCGCCTGGCTGTTCAGCTTATGCTGGCCACCGAATTCGAATGGCTCCAGATAGCTGGCGGCGGTGTCCATCACAAACACCTTGGCCTTTAGGTTGTTTTTCCGGGCGCCGAACGATTTGACGGAGTTGACAGTAAATGGTGTGGGGTTCTCCAGATGGCGTTTAAACGCGGTTTTCTCCGCCGTCTCTATCTGTCTGGCTACGCTGGTTAGCGCCTGAGCGGTAGCAAACGGGATTTGCTTGCGCACGCTCTGTAGTTGCGCCGACAGCTCTTTTAAACCTGCCATGCTACCCCCATAAAAAAACCCGCCGTAGCGGGTCGTTATCGAAGCTCTGTTACTTCTTGCCGTTGGCCTCAGCCATTTGCAGATAAACCGGTGCGGAGCCGGTAGGTAGCCTTTTGCTCACCTCACGGTAGTGCGCCACCCGCTCGCGAAAGTACTCACGCAGATGCTCAGGCTGCTCTCGCTCCACCTGGTCAGCTATCACTGGCTGGTTCATGCGCTCTTTGTACGCAACGCCTGATGCTGCAAGGTCTACGTTTACCTTGTCCATTTCTTCTTTTGGCAGATTGCCGAGATTGTATGACATGGGATCCTCCTATTGGGGAGGATTATACATCAGCATTATCGGTAGCACTCAGTGAATGCCACCTGTAATACCTCACTGCACCTTGGGTGGCGGCGGGGTCGGGGCTGGCTTGACATAGTGCTCCGGTGGTGGCGGATTTCTACCGCACTTCTGCATGCAACAAAAATTCTGCCGTGGCCTTGGAGGTGGCGGCGGAGGCGATGGCTTGATGTAATTGGCTGGCGGCGGAGGATTGCGCATGCAGCCCCCACTACGCTTGCCAATAAATATCACGCTCAATGCAAAACCGAGGCCGAGGTACATCAAGGCACTCTCAATTTCGCTCATAGTTCCGCCCTTTTGGGACTGTTTTTACCTTCATGCTGATGCACTTCATCATCAGCCAATCCCATTTTGTTAAATAAGCGATAACCAGAATGGGCATTACCCAGCGGCGCAGCCTGACTTCACATACCAGATTGCATGTCATTGCTTTATCCTTTCCGCGTCTAACTGACGAATCGCCAGCAGTTGGTTGTTCGCCTTGTCGAGCGCAGCCAGCAGCGGATCAATCCACAGCACCGCCTGGCAATATGTCAGGGTGCCGGAGGCAGTGGTGCCAGCACCGGTTGCGTCAGCGTCGCCGGTATCGGCTGACATTGCGCGGGTACGTAAACTGTTCGTGTAGTCGAGCAGCCCACCAGCAATAGCAGCGGGAACAGCCAAATCGCACGTAGGCTGATTTTTGAGGATTGTCCGGTATTCAATTTCTTTCCCCTGGGTGGCCGCGTCGGTGGTTATTCCGTGCTGGCTTGCTGCGGTGCTGATTGCATTGGCACGCTGGAACTGAAACGACTGGGTAGCAATAGTGGTCGCCTGCAGGCTGTTATCGCTCTGAAGCTGCTTAACCTGCTCACCAGCCTTTACCGCGTTACCGTGGAAGTGAAAAGCCAGCCATGCCAGCCCCACGACGATAAGCAGTAGTACTCCTGAAATAGCTACGATTAAACGATTCATGATAGAAGCAACCCCACAGCCAGGAAGAAGGGCCATGCGTCAACTCCAGCCAAAGCCATAAAACCGGCAAATAAAAAACAGATGCAGTTCATGATTATCCCCAGTTGCAGATCTCGCGCTCAATCTCACGCCGGTTAATCAGCCCCTTCCAGACCTTGCCACCAGCTCTATTCCAGCGGCGCATTTCATCGCAAGCGCCAGCGCTATCGCCAGCATTAAGCTTTTTCAGCAACGTGGAGGACTCGAAGGCTTTAACACCGACGTTGTAGCTGAAGCTGATCAGCGCCGCCTTCTGGTGTTCACTGGTCGGCACCTTTACAGAACGCTCAACTGAACGGACGAAAGGCACAAGGTCTTTATTCAGCATCGCCTTGCATTCTGCTTCGGTGTACGTTTTGCCGGGTATGATGTCCGCCCCTGTATGCCCGTAGCAAACCGTCAGCACGCCAACAACGTCACGGTACGGCTTGTACTCCACGCCTTCCAGGGAAGGGATGAGAACCGCGGCGATCGCCATAGCACCACCAGCAACCGCACCTACGAGTTTTTTCTTTAACGACGCAGCAATCGCCATGCTTAGTCCTCCGCCGGCGGTGGTGTGACATATCCGGCCTTGAGGGCTTTCTCATAGGCTTTTGTCTGGCGATTCTTGAAGTAGAAGTTCATCACGGCGGTGATCGCACCGATCACGAAGCCGCCCACTACCGCAACCTGATTCCAGTCGAGGCCATGTAGCCATTGCAAAATGCCGCCTCCACACACCAACGTTGCAGAGGTGCAGTAAGAAATGAATGTGGTGATTTTCTCCGGCATGATTTTCATACCTCCCCCTTCCGGGGTTTAGTCCCGGTACCGGGTGATAGATAAGGATTAGCGCCGCGAATGCGTGGCGACATACGTCAGTGAGTGAGGCATTGGGCGCTAAATATGAGAAAGGCCACGCGGTAGCGCAGCCCTGTAATTGACGAGATTTATCATTTTTACAAATAATAAAGCAAAAATAACCACACATAAGCTAGGCTTAAATTACTGGATAAAATTCCAGAGCACTAAGAGAAAGCCAAGCCTTTCGCCCTGACTACCTTTGCTGGTTCGGGCGATTTTTTCTCTTGCAACAAGCCGTAAACGAGTCGGCTATCCGGGGTGTGTCGGATGTTGGCTGGGGCTGAAATGCAAAAAGGCCACGCATAAGCGCAGCCATTAATGATTGTTGTGACACCAGGGCGCTACCCCTGCTTACTTCCTGCCGCTCTGTTTTGGTATTGGCCGCCAGTTGCTGCGGCTCAGCCGATTTACAGGTCTTTGCGTCGGCCGGCGCTGCAGTGCGCTTACACACATCACAACGGAAAGAGCACTGCTTAATTCAACAGCTATCAGGCATATATGGTTTCTCAGGACCGCCCGATAGCGGCCCATACTCCAGCGCTTGCAGTGCTCTTACCTGTTGTACAGCTACCAGCAGCGCTTCTCTGATTCGAATTTCTCAGCTAGCTTATCTGCATCAGGCAGCAGAGCCCAGGTGATATAAAAATCATGCGGCAGCAGCTCGCTACCCATCCAAGGGTAAATACCAACGTGATAAACCTCGCCGTCCTCTTCTCTGGCACGGACAAATCCATCATGCCAACCATCGCAAGGATTGAACACAAGCACCGCGCGGCCATTCAGATCAGCGGTCGGTAATTCGCTGGCGGGTCGGAAAACGAGACTCTCGGTAACGTGTTTTGACATCCTACCTCCAGATACGAGAAAACCCCGCCGAAGCGAGGTTTTTATTTTGGTGCCGGTCATTACATTTGTGGCACGATATCAAATTAACGCTAAATATGGCCTATTTAATTAACTTTTGCAATACCTTGCTGCGAAAATGTCGATTTTTGTTGTGATCGTGATCTTGAAAGTGCCAAGAGCCCATCACGGTCAAGGCTTCGGAAGATGCCACGCATCAGTGTCCAGTAGGGGTTGTAGTTCTTCGACCAGTTTGGGGGCGAAACCTGAAGCAGCGCCGCGACATCCTGCAACTGGTACACCTCACCGCCTATTGTTTCCGACCGCACATCCTGAGCCGCCAGCCAAATGAGCGCCCTCAACCGCTCTATCGTTTTCCCAGCGATCTTCTTACCCTCTATGCCGGCTTTGAATTCTGACCAGGCCCACTGGGTGATTTCCACTTGGTGGCTAAAGGCCAAATCCCCCGTATAGCACCATGCGAGCCAGGAGCGCTGATGACCATTCAAGGGGTATACAGCCCGGCGCCACGATGTCGCTAAAAATGTCTCTGGCTCTATCAGAGCAATCGCGCCAGAACTTGGCCGCGTTTCTGTACCCGGCACCGGATTACTATGAACAACGATCCGGGTACCGTCTGGCTCTACAATGGTGCGACGCTTGCGCTTCACGCGCGTTGTGCTGACCTGTGTTGACTCAGTGAATGCCTGCAACTGCCCTTTCGTCTTTCCGCTTAGGTCAGCTGTTGCCATCATGAAGCTCTCGCGAATGTACTGCAGATATTGCTGCGTCACGATCATGCTTTAATCTCCAGGCGTCTGGCCCGCATGCCAGCTCGCCTATACTCCACACTTAAGAAATGGCACCGATGGACAACGAGTGGTCAATGAACCTGAACCACACCTCGATCTGAGTGCCGTACTCTTCTTCCCACCGTGACATGTCACGATGCAATTCATCGTGATGTTTTCGACAGAGCGGGATGGTAAAAAAATCGTGTGCCTTGGTGGCCATGCCGCCCTGCCCGTGGCCGATGATGTGGTGTGGGTCGTCTGATGGGTTGCCGCAGCACGCGCACGGCTGAGACTTAACCCAGCGAGTAAATTTTTCGCTCGTCCATCGCTCACGCTTGGGGATCTTGAACAATGCCTTTGGCGGCTCCGGATCGATTACCAACACCTTTGCAGCCTTCTTGGCTATCTCGGCCACTATCTGCCGCGCCGCCGGAGTATGCGTGATATCTGCCTCTCGTTTGACGCCACTCGGGACTGTGTGGGGCTTAATGCGAAGCGATGCCGCCGCCACGTCTTCCGGTATCAGATCGATAACCTCATGTACCCACGCCCACCAGCAAAGCTCTGGCAGCGTCAGTTGATGGCTTTCGTCGAACATGAAGTGGTGCCGGGCGCGGTACACCACAAAATCGGCAATATTCTGCTCTGCCAGCTGCTTCATCTCCGGCAGGCTCTTATCACCGTGGACATGGGAATGGTGCCAGCAAAGGCGGACTGCTCCGCCAAAGACGCGCAACGTATCCATGTTTTTATCGTGATAGGTATCCGGCCACTGGCAATCAAAACTGCGCCCAAGCCAGCTCTCCAGGCTGTTGATGCCACCAGCAGCGGCAAGAACACGTTCATGCATGAAGAACGACTTGAAGCGCGGATCGCTGGCCAGTTGCTGCTGTACCGCCGGCAGTGGGCCTGTTGGCATATCGCGAAACTCAGGTGGTACTGTGGCCACCAGCACCCGGTCACCGAACATCGGCAGCAGTTCTTCGTCTGGCTTCAGGATGACTTGCCCCAACTCGCGGACAACGATCCCTTTCATCAGTCCGCGCATGGCACCACCTCGCTGATCCGAAGTTCGACCTTACCGCCCTTGATTACTGGCCCCCACTTAGCGTCGATATGCTTAATTTGGCTGTCATCGATCCACACGCCAGCCTGCGTCATGGCATCAAACAGTGCCTTGAAGAAATTATCTAAGTCCCTGCGGGCTTTAGTCGGTGGGCAGAACACCACCTGCACTGAAATATCCGCGCTGATAGGCTTCGGTCGGCGGCGCAGTTGCTCCATCACCTGGGCGATAGCTTCTGCCTGAAATGCTCTGCCGCGCTCACTGACCAAAGTACGCCCTCTGGATGATCCTTTGTTCGGAGAACGCCAGTAGCCGTTTACGCTTGGCGGGAATGGCAATGTTAGAATCATGCTGCCACCTCGCGCAGTGCATCAGCGCCGATACTGAGCAGTTCAGCCCGGCTTATTGTCGTGAACTGGCAACGTGGCTTGATGAATGGACGCCAGATCAGAAACATGCTGCCCTTGTTGTTGCCGTTTTTCCCTGGCTGTCCAGTAGCCGCGTTGATGAACGACAGCCGGCCATCGGTGATCAGCCTTATCTCATCGACAGACTGCAGCGCCAGCGAGAACCAGCCCACCGAAATATCTGCCGGCAACAGCATGACGATCGGCTGATTTTGTACGCGGCACTGCTCTTCCGCTTTCTCAACCCATGGCGCCGGTGCGCTGTAAGGTGGATTGCACCAGATGGCGCCGTAGCTCTCCCAGTCAACCGTCAGGGCATTATCCTGCTCTGTCAGGTAACGAGCGCAGAGGGCGTTGCTATGGTCTGCTGCCGCGTCCAGGTAAAACCCAAATTCGACATCCAGCGCGCTGAATATCTCGATCGGGGTCTGCCAGCGGTCTTTGTGCTCTGCAGGTGTTTGGCTGGCGCCAAGGTAATCAGATTTCATTCACCCTCCCTGGCACAAAGCGCGCCCGCAGCTTGATCATGCGATAGTTGTAATCGAATGGAATTTCTCGACGAACAATCTCCCATCCATTTTTCCTGGCTAACCGTTGTAAATCCTGCCTTTCACACCAATCGCGGCGAATGCGACAGATCGACCACCAGCGCCATACCCGGTGTACCACCGCCAGCAGTGGCAAAACATCAATGCCTGATACACACTTCATGCGGCCTGCTCCTCTGCGGCTACCAGGCGGTAGAAATAAACCAGCTTGCCCGTGTCCGGATCCTTCAGCGTGCGTTTTTCTTTCACCAGCCCATGCACTTTAGGGTCTACTTCGCGCAGCCTGGCGCTAATTGCGGCCTGTGTGTCGGCCACGAAAAACATCATGAATACGGTTCGTTCAAGGTCGCGGAGCGTCATCCATGTAGGGCCAGCAGCGGCCTGAATCACACGGCCCATTTGATTTTCAGGGGTATCCTTCAGCATGCCAGCCAAAATTAAACGGCGGATGCCGCTGTTAACACGCTCGCTCTCGAACACGTCTACCGGAATCGATAATTTTCTCATTGTGCCAACCTCGCTAAGTCGTTCTCGCTGGCCTTCGACACTGCCTGCGCCCAGATACCAGTCCATGCCCGACGGGCATCGTAATCACTCATGCGCCCCAATGATCCGGCCATTTCCTTAGCCAGTGTTTCCACCTCGTTTTTTGGTTTACGGCGTTGAGATACCAGGCGGGTGTAGGCATCCTCACGGGCAGCGCTATCAAGCTTCTGAACCTTCGGCATGTCATTGGCTCGCTCCTCCTTGACCTTGAGATAGCATTTCTCGGTGATCAGGTAGTCGAAGTCCTTTTTGCGCCACGTCTTGCCAGTGTTGGTGTCTGGGCGGTCTTCCAGCATCCAGCGGCACTTTTTCGAGATGAAACGCAGGTAAGCGCCCCATTTTTCGAGGTTCAGTTCGTAGTCAGCCCAGAGTTTGCGTAGTTTCTTGCGGCGTTCGTCCGTGATTTTTAGAACGACTGGCAGTTCAGGCAGTGTGGTGTGGAAGATTTCCTGCACGGCCTTGTAATCGATTTTGAGAGAATCCTCTTGCGGGTCGGCTGGCGGAGCCGGCTGACGTACAGGTTTTTTCTCTGTAGTAATCTCTGAAGTATTCTCTGTGTAATCTCCTGTATGAATGAATGCGGGATTTCCCCCATCTGGCTCGGGGGTTTCCTGCAGACTTGTCGGCTGAACTTCCGCATTCTTGTCTGCTGGTTTGTCGCATTCTTGAATGCGGGATTTCCGCATACTGGATTGCTGGTTTTCCGCATACTGAATCAGCAGGGCTTCCAGCTGGTTTTTGTTAACACGGAAGTAGAGTTTTGCCGGTACCCCCCTGCGCTCCTCTTCCAGTACGCCAGCGGCAACCAACTTTTTCCGGGCACCTTCCTGCTCATAGCGTGACAGACCGGTTTCAGTCGTCAGCTCAGCCTGAGTTTTGTAGAACCAACCATCCATGCGGTTTTGCCAATACACCAACTGTGAAAGCAGTACAGCCCCGGTAACGCCAGCGCCCAGCCCAACAAAAGAAGGCTGAAACGCTATTGGGCGATCCAGTAACTGCATTAAGACGCTCATTCCTGCACCTTCTTGAATTTGGTACCAAAGTCTCTGCGCGGGCATGCGCAGTCATACGGATAGCCTGGACGCCGGAAAATGACGCGCTGATTGACCTGATCGACACCAATCACACGGACAATTACGCCGTGACTGTCACGACAATCCATTTCAAACGGCACGATTACCTCGTTTTCCATTGGATCCCCCTTTCAGGTGTTTTGGTGTGTGGAATCGGCAGTATTGCCGGGCTTGAGTGAGACAATCGTCGTAGATGCGCCCCTTCCTGCTGGCTTGAGACATACGGCGATACAGATCGACCGCCTCCTCTGCCCCCCTGGCGACATCCTCGGGGAAACCTTCGCCAACAAGCTGCGTCACGACGTTTTTGCGGATGAACTCGATAGGGTTCATAGGCACACTCCCGGAGCTGGAAGCGCCAAGTATTTGCAGCGGGCCACAACTTCCTGCAGCGCGCTGTGGGTGACAGGCAACCAGCCGCCCGGTATTCTCATCACATAACGCAGCGGCACTAACGGTTTGGCGCAGCTTGAAGCCACACAACGAAATTGCCCACGCAAACGAGATTCTGTTAATCTGTTCATGCGTTAATTACTCCACACGTTTAATTGATGCACTCGACGCCCGGGACCGCATATCCTGGGCGTCACCCTCTCCAAACATCATCACTGTCACGGCGTAGATTTCCGCCACCAGCGATTGGATCCGGTAACCCTTCGCTTTAAGCTTTTTACTTTCGTCGTTGTCCAGCACACCATCAGCTGTAAATTCGTTATGTGCCTTGGCGAACAAGCCCAGCGCAGACATCAGTTCGTTGAACTTCACCAGCAGCTCTTCATTGTCCACCTGCTCGATTTCCGGCAGCCTTACGAAGACTCCACCAGCCCGCTTACACATGGCCTCGGTGATATCACTACGGCCTGAGATTGACTCCATTTCTGCTGCCATACCCAACGGCACTACCTGCCCCGATACTTGACGAACGCGGTTACGTAGTGCGTTTTCAGTGCCGGCTACCGGATCCAACTGCTGCGCCATCGCGCTGTACTTGCCTGGGAACAGCGTGATCAGCTTGTGTATCGCTTCGCTGATGTCGTCCTGGGTGGGAAAGTCTTTGTTATCCACAAGGTTTCTCCGCTTCTGTGGTTTTGGTTAAGCCGCTGGGGCGGTAGACTTTTTGTAAAGAGAGAGATCGACTTTCAGTTCACCACCAGTAATAACTTGGATTTCGAATGCTCGACCTTTGGGAATAATTTTCCCCCAGCCCGATACGGAGGCATGTGACAGCCCTAATGCCTTGGCTGTTTTGCCCACCCCATCGAAGTACGAAATAACATCATCTTTTTTCATGGCTCACTCTTTGGTAAGGGAATGGAACACTTGGATAGTAGGATATCTTACATTAAAGAGTCAAGGAATCCTACATCACTAAATGGTAGGATTGCCTACATGGAAATGAATGACCGAATTCGATCAAGACGCAAAGAGTTAAAGCTAACTCAAGACACCTTAGCCAAGCGTGTAGGGGTCAATCGTGTCACCGTCACTGGCTGGGAGTCGGGTGACTACAAACCTGGTGGTGAGAACCTGCAGGCACTAGCTGCTGCGCTAAGCTGCAATCCACACTGGCTTCTTGAGGGTGGCGATATTGACGAAAACATCACATATGTAGGCAAGGTTCGACCAGGGCTTATCCCTGTAGTTGGTGATGCCGTTTTAGGAGTTGATGGCATGATCGACATGGTCGAATACCGTGGTGGATGGCTGAAAATTTACAGCGATGACCCGAATGCCTATGGGCTTCGTGTCAGGGGTGACAGCATGTGGCCACGTATCCAGTCAGGTGAGTTCGTTCTGATTGAACCTGGCACAACGGTGCATCCGGGTGATGAAGTTTTCGTTAGGACCAGCGATGGCCATAACATGATCAAAGTTCTGAATTACACTCGTGATGGAGAGTATCAGTTCACCAGCATCAACCAGGATCACCGCCCTATCACGATTGCCCGAGCAGAAGTTCAGAAGGTCGAGTATGTTGCCGGCATCCTGAAAGCTTCGCGTCATGTTGATAACGATGCAGTTACAGACGCAATGAACTGAAAGGGAATACGTCTACATAATGCTTTACAACTTATTGATAATTAATAGCTTGGAATAACTGATGGGATTTCTTGTCGTTGCTGCATTATTAGGTTTGATTACAGCGTTTATTGCCCAGAGCAAAGGAAGATCCTTTGCTGGATGGTGGGTGTATGGGTTCTTGCTTTTCATCGTCGCAATAATTCATGTGCTTATCATCCCATCGGAAAGAAAACACTCAACCACCAACTCACCATCATCTGGTGAATCAAGAGATTGTCCATATTGCGCAGAGCCTATTAAACGACAGGCGTCAAAATGCAAGCATTGCGGAAGTGACGTTGAGCCGCTACCTGTATCAATCTCGGTTATGGGCAATATAGAGGGCGATGGAACAAAAATTCATTGGAAGAGAGTGCTCGTCATAGTCCTTTCAGTGACCATTACCTACCTCATTATTACCAAGATTGGTCCGTTAATTAAGTAAAATCCTAAACTGATCTATCTTCCATATTGATTTTTATTACCTACCGTCCATCCTCCAACTGTTCGATCGCCAGCTTGATCGGCAAGTTCGATTCTCCAGTCAATTCCATAATTTTCCAATGCAACAGCTTTAGCTGATAAGCGACCTGTCCCCTGCTTATTTCCTCGCCGCTCTGAGCCTGCATCAAACAACACTGCCCTACAACCCTACACGCCTCGTCGTACGTCGGATCTGAATCTGACATGGTCACTTCCTCCTAGACGCTTTCCTGATAATACCCACACAAGCAAAACGACACACGTTAAAATTTAAATGTAAGACTACCTACCAAAACGCATTGACATAAAATGTCAGATATCCTACATTAAATCCATCGACAGCGAACAGGCAGGACGCCCACGAAGTAGCCGCCCGAGGCACACGAAGATCGGGATGATTCGCTTACCAGGTTCACAGCAGAGGGTTACACGACGATGGAAACAATCTGGAAGAAACCAACAGAGACGCCAGACATTAAGCGTGGCGATGACATTAAGGTGTGGGGACTGGTTGATTTTTACCAGTATTCGCAAAAATGGGGAGGCCTCGGCGCTGACGGTAAGGCCGAATGCAGCCTGACCCTTGAAAAAGTTGAACGCCGCGTTATCGAAATGCGGTTTGCGCTTACCGCCGCTACCAAAGAAGAGCTGGCTGAATTTAATGATAGTGGGGGATTCCCCGAAGGCGCTCCCGGCTGGCCTGATAACTGGGTAAGCGAAGACGGTGATTTCCTTGGCATAAATGGATTCTACCGCGATTACTTCGAAGAAGGCGGCATGTACTACGATTACCTGAAACCAGACGATAGCGGCAGGTTGGTGATTAAGCACACCTACGGACGGGACGAACCGAGCACCGTTTTTCTGGCTTGGGCCGACTTCATGCGCCCATCAGTTCCCGACGCACTACCGGAGTGACACCCAACGCGCCCTACGGGGCGTACTGAGGCAATCATGAGTGAACGAGGCGCATGGTGGTTGGCAGTAACTGTTTTGTGTCTGGATTTTTGGTTGGTTGTTGGTTTTGTCGTAGTGGTGGCAGTCGCCGGGTGACCGGCGCACATCGGAATGCTCACTCGCCCTTTCCCTCAGTTCTGGGAGCGGTGGAGAATCCTGAAACTCATGAGTGAGCAGCCCAATGTGGTTTAAGGCTGGGAACTTCGGGGGCGTTGTTTACCAGCCACCACACCTAATTTGGCGAAAGCCACACCGAGTGGAAGGCGGTTGCCCGGTTTGCGCGCTACACAATAGCGGGGGAAAACCGGGGCGGAGAGCAAACCCCGCGCATTGGGACTTGATATTCCTGATCAGACCAATAAGCCGACTGGCAGCGTTACTGCCCTTTGTTCCCACCCTGGCAAGGTAGCGCTGCCGAACCAGGGTGGGAATATCGCACACAACGTAAAGAGCACTGACGAGCAAGGCATAACGGTGTGTTCAATTCACGCCACCTAGACCAGAACGTTAGGCGATGGGCAACGAAAAGGTCCGTTCGATTCGGACACCGGCAGTGCTCTTTCCGTTGTGGTATCCGGTGATGGGCGGGCTACCTCTCCGCCTGTGGGTTCAACTCCCGCCACCACAACATGATGCGCCGCGCCGGCGGCACTGCAGCGAAAGCAAGCGCAGATATCCGGCGGGAATTTTGCTGTGTGTAGAAGCCTTATGCGGCTGTTCGCTGGTTGGTGTCAGCCGCACTTTTTTCACACATCAGGTGGCGTACTGTTCTGGGTTCCCCTTATCCCTTTACACAGTATAAAGCCCCGGCTCGGTGCGCCATCTGATGTGTGAGTAATTAACCGGGAGCCAGCGCTATGCGGGCGTCTGGCCTCCCTTCTTCAAACCCGATTTTCAATTTGCGGAAAATTGCCAATTTTTGGCAGGGATTCGCTTTGCCGAAAATCAGCGTGTGGGAATTAACGTATGAGCTGGATTACCACTTTTACAGGCCGTCACTTTGACTTTGCGGCGCCTGCAGCCGAAAGCATCTGCATTGAGGATATCGCCCAGGCGCTGTCCCATGAGTGCCGATTTGCCGGCCACCTGCCGAACTTCTACAGCGTTGCGCAACACTCAGTGCTGTGCAGCCAAATTGTGGAGCCAGAGTTCGCCCTTGAGGCGCTGATGCACGATGCCACCGAAGCCTATTGCAAAGATATCCCTGCCCCGCTGAAACGACTGTTGCCGGATTACCAGCGTATCGAAGAACAGCTCGACGCAGTGATCCGCCAGCGCTTCGGCCTGCCACTGCAGATGGATATCGCAGTGAAGTATGCCGACCTGGTCATGCTGGCCACCGAACGCCGGGATCTTGATATCGATGATGGCCAAGTGTGGCCAATGCTGGAAGGTATTTTCCCCGCTGACATCGTGATCACCCCGGTAATGCCGGAGCAAGCGCGGGCAATGTTCATTGCTCGATTCAATGAGCTGACAGAGTGGGGTGTGCTGTGATGATCAACACTATCACGATCGATACCGAAACCCTCGACGTTACGCCGTCGGCAGTACTCCTTTCTATCGGTGGGTTTGCTTTTGACATTGGTGATGTTCACCAGACACAGCAAAACATCCTCCAAGTGGCGCGTGATGGCGAGCTAGCAGACTTTTCAGCCAATGCTTTTTACTGCCTGGCCGATACCTTCGACCAGTTAATGAAGGGGCGTACCGTCAGCGCAGAAACCCAGGTCTTCTGGCGTAAGCAAGGCGAAGACGCGCAGGACGCGTTAACTGGCGACCGTGAACCGCTGCGACAATGCCTCGGGCTGCTGTCCAACTGGATTAAGCAGAATCCTGACGCTCGGATCTTCTTCCGTGGAACCGACTTTGACGGCTCGATCCTTGAGCATGCCTACCGCATGTATGAGATGGAATGCCCGTGGCACTGGGGCGGCAAGCGCGACGTGCGGACATATATCGACGCTATGACCAAGGGCACCAAAGGTTACCTGCCTAAAACCCACCAGCCGTGCTTCGCGATGGTTAAACATCATTCACTGCATGACGCTATGAACGACGCAGAGCAGATGGCCATTGCTTACCAGCTGAATAGCCAACAGGTAGGTGCAGCATGAGCGAAGTGTTGAGCTATGCAGCACTGAAGGAGTCGCACGACCGGCTGCTCGACGAGAACGTAGCGATGAAGGGTGCACTTACCTCCGGTAAGTATCTCGATTTCATCAAGCAGAACAACTGGAATCCAGCCGTGAAAACGGTCAACGGTAATTTTTCATGCTTTATGGATCCAGAAGTCGATTTCGGTTCGATGGTTTATTCGTTCGCAAAAGGGCTGATCGATACGGCTGCAACCCCAGCCACCTCCACTGCCCTTGCCGCTATCCGATCTCAAGCCGTAGATGAATTCGCAGATAGCCAAATTCAAAAAAGCTTAGAGCATAGAGCTATAGGCAATTCTGGTCTGGCCGATGTTTATAACGACAATGCTATGGATGCCAAAGTTTTCGCAATGCGTCTTCGTGAAGCCATCGAGCTGCGGGAGGCCAAATAATGGAAATCTACGACCTCGAAAACGTCTACGACGAGCAGATTAGCCCGCTGATGCAGCAAATCATTGCCATCTGCAAAGAAAATAACATGCCAATGATCGCCTCCTTTGCATTCGAAAACTGTGAAGAGAGAAAGCTTGGTTGCTGTACCACCATCCTGAACAGCTTCGATGACCGCGGGGTTGATAAGTTCGATCAGGCGCTGCGCATCATTCGGAACGAACCGAAGGTGTCCGGGTTCGCTATCACAATCACTTCCGGGGAGGCCAAATGAAACAGGTAATCGCGCAGAAACAGGCAATCGCGCACCTAACTCCTGAAGTGCTAAAGCAAGCTTTTGAAGGCACCAATTTCGGGCGCACTGACTTTGAAGTGATCCTTGCCGATACCATTTTAAAACGCGCAGCCGGGTACCACTCCGGTGGAACCGCGACAGCAATTGCTATGCGCCTTGGTTTACTCAGCATAAAAACCGAGAAGCCGACTCGGGCAGGTCATGAGTGGGCTCTGGAAGTGTTCTATTCCCGCCGCAAGCGCGTAGTGGAGGCCAAATGAAAGAGCGCCCTATCATTTTTAACGCTGAAATGGTTCGCGCCATTCTCGACGGACGCAAGACGCAGACGCGCCGGATAATTCAAGAGCGACATTTGTACAGTGGTGGGCGTGAAGCTGGTAACTGGCCGGTTCACATGCCTGAAGGTGATGAAGGAGAAAAAGCACGCCTGTGGGCTGCAAATAACTCCCCATTCGGACAAGTAGGCGATCGGTTGTGGGTGCGCGAAACATTCGCCATTCTCGGCAACGAAGACGGCTGTCCTATCGATTGGGACGGAAACCTGATTAAGGGCGACGAGAAGCATGCGGCGCGGATTTATAAGGCGTCGTGCTGGCAAGAGCCGGGGAACTACGGCCTGTGGTCGATACCTGATCGAGACATTCAATACGAAGGCACATGGCGCCCATCAATCCACATGCCGCGCTGGGCCAGCAGAATCACGCTGGAAATCACCGCCGTGCGCGTAGAGCGACTAAACAGCATCAGTGAAGAGGATGCCAAGGCAGAAGGCGTAAAACCGGCTGGCGAAATGCTGCCGGATTATCCAGACACATTCCTGACGCCAAAGGGCGACTTTGCTACAGCCAAAGTTGCATTCCAGCGCCTATGGCAATCCATTTACGGGGAAGAAAGCTGGGGCGCTAATCCCTGGGTGTGGGTTATCGAGTTTCGTCGTGTGGAGGTGCGTGATGCCAGCAAATGAACTGAGCCTCGAAGGCAAAAGCATTCTCGACATGTGCTGCGGCTCCCGCATGTTCTGGTTCGACAAGCAGGATGAGCGGGCCGTATTCAACGATAAGCGCAGCGAGAGCCACACCCTGTGCGACGGCAGAAAGCTGGTTATCTCTCCTGACCTGATCGCCGACTTCACCGCGTTGCCGTTTGCTGATTGCACCTTCCCGGTTGTCGTGTTCGATCCGCCCCACCTGGAGCGCGTCGGGCCAAATGGCTGGCAAGGCAAGAAGTACGGGAAGCTCGACCGTGAAACATGGCGCGACGAACTGCGCACCGGATTCGCAGAAGCTTTCCGCGTGCTGCGGCCACACGGCGTGCTGATCTTTAAATGGAACGAAACACAGATACCGGTTAGCCAGATCATCGCCCTAACTGACGAGAAACCAGCTATCTGGCAGCGCACCGGCAAGAGCGATAAAACGCACTGGATCATCTTCGTGAAGGAGGCCCAGCATGGCTAAGCGCAAACCGCGTCTGGTGCGCGGCATCGAATTAACGACAGAACAGGACATGTGGCAGCCGAGCAAGCACTACCGCTGGCGCACTGGCATGTACTACGGGCGAGTCAGATATGCGGAGGTGAGCTGTGGCTAAGCGTAAGAGCAACCCGGTAGAGAAAAATGACCAAGGATGGGGATTCCCGGCGCTAGCGAAGAAAGCGCACTACTTCGCTGACGGAAGCCCGACCAGTCTGTGTGGGAAATGGTTGTTCACAGGTATTCGGATAGACGAATTTCACTACCACCCTGAAAACTGCGTTAAGTGTATGCGTAGACGGGCTGAAGCCCAGGAGAAAGCATTATGACCGACAAAAAATATTGCTATCGCTATGTAGACGGTAATGACAGCCAGGGTCGCCCGATCGTCATGCTGTGGGAGCGCGTCATTCTTCGCGAGACTGAAAAGACCTTCTGGCACGTTCACGACATGCCATATACGTCACTTGAGGGAATGCGCTCATTTCTCTTAAAGCCTGGCAGCAAGCAGGTTAAACGTTGCCTGAAAAATGCGGCTCGCTCCGGATATCACCTGACCAAAGAACAGGCTATGCAGGCGTTCATCTACCGCAAGGCGTTCCAGCTCAACAGGCTTTGGCTGACCGCAGAAACTGTTGAACTTTGCCTTAAGGGGCTGCAAGACGCCGGGCATGTCAGCAATGTAAGCCTTGATGATGGGCTACAGATCAATCGGCGTGGAGAGGTTATCAGCGTTCCTAACGGTGAATTCCTTGCCGCTACGCAGCCTGGGCCGATCGCTTCAACTTATAGCTGGGGTGAGCACTGATGAACAATAAGCTGAGCGAACTGAGCAAGCCAAGGGCATTCGTTGTAACCGGCGGGACGCTGTATCAAGACCGAGCATTCACGGATAAATCAACAGCTGAACGTTCCAAAGCCGATCGGCATGATCGAGCAGTTGTTGAGCCCCTCTACTCGCAAGAGTACGTATCCGCCCTGCTTGTAGACCGTGATGCATGGCAGGCGGCAGCGCAGGCTCTACGTGATGAATTGCGGGTATCTCAAGCCATCGCAAACGAGTACCTGCAACTGGTGTACCACATGGACGCTGGCGGCGACTTCTTCGAATTTCAGCGGGATAAGAACAATGGATAAATTCAGCGAACTGAAAGAGCATCTTCCGGCGGCTATGGCGACTTGGCAGCAAACGAACGGAGGGAAAACAACTGTGGGCTGGCTGCATGTGGCAAACCCCGATGTTATCTCCGCCCTGCTGGCAGAGCTGGAAGAGGCAAAGGCCGAAAACACACTGTTACGCGAAACTGGTGAGTATCTCATTAAGACAGCCTCGGACGCGCAGCAGTGCGCTGATGTAGCCGAAAAGCGCATCGCCGAGTTAGACGCCAGCGAGACACAGCTGATTCAGGAACGGGATGAGGCGGAGATAGCGCTAGCGGACATGTACGAAGCCGCAACTGGCCGCCGTCCTGAGTGGAGTAACTGTTTCGGATTCGCCGATGCTGTAGAAGAGGTTGAACGAGTCTGTGCTTCTGACCTCACCTTCAACTTCACCGTAGAGGGGGATGAGTAGATGGCAAAGCTAACCAAAAAAGAGCAGGCGTGGCTGGACGAGTTGCAGGAGGTGCTGAACCGATGCCCGTCGAAACGGCTGGGGTTCTACACAATGGGTGATAACGACGTATTCGTTTATGACGTTAAAAAGGAAACCGAGATAAGCCGGATTATGGACCGCGATAATGATGATTTTGGTCCTGCGGTGGACAAAGCTAACGCGAACCTTGGTGGGTTATTCTTCCCGGCACAAGTTCACTCAACAGCAGGTTAAGGGGGATGCATGACACGCCTATTTAACTTCATTGGGAAATGGTTGCTCATCGCCGCGGTAATTCTTGGCATAAAGCAGGCGCTAATTTTTGCTGGACTGGCACCTGCTGGGCCCAGCTTGTCAGAGCTGATGAAGCCAGAACCCGCGCCAATTGTGTTTACGATTCAGGATTACAGAAGGAGCCAGCAATGACACAGAAACTAACGACCGAGGTGTTGGCACAAATTAAGGCCGACATTGCAGCACGTAAGGCAATGCCTGAATTCGGTGAAAGTATCGAGGGGAATATTAAGCGGCTGCACGTTATTGGGGCAACGCGTGACCATTTCTCAACCGAGGCAGTGGAGATGCTGGTAAATGCTCTTGATGCTCTCCTGGCTAACCGGGAGGCGCAGCCGGTGGCGTTGGTTGACCGCCGTTCAGCTGCAAGAGGTAGCATCTGTTGGCAAGGCGGTGGCAAAGACCTGCCGCATGGAACCGAACTGTTCACCGCCCCGCCAGCGCCAGCAGTGCCGGAGGAAATTTCCGTCAGCCTGGAAACAATCGCCAATGGATATCAGCTGTCGATTCCGCAAGCAGAGGCTTATCGCTTTGGCTGGAATGAGTGCCGCGCCGCAATGCTGAACCATGTTGGTGACGCCAACGAAAAGGCTCAACCTGTAAGCCAGGGTTACAAGTTGAACTCTCCGGAAACTCCGGATGGTTGCCAGTGGACTTTCGACGAGCACGATTCAAAGTGGGATAGCGGTTGCGGCGAAGCATGGATGTTCTGTGATGGCAGCCCGACTGAAAACGGCGTGAAGTTCTGCCAAAGTTGCGGCAAGCCTGTTTTGCTGGCAGCAGCACCGGAGGGCGGCAATGGCTAAGACAGATGCTGAACGTAAAGCTGCCCAGCGGGCGCGGCAGCGCAAAAGTGGGATCGTCATTCGTGAGTTGCAGTTGGAAGCAGAAGAAGAACAGATGATGCAGGTGCTTTTGTCAGGCCTGCGCCCTGGCCGGGAGCCGTACGAATTCAACGAGGTTGTCGGTCTGCTAATCCGCCGGTGCCATGCCGATTACCAGAAAACTTTAGCCCACCAGCAGAAACGATCATGTAAGAAATGTGGCGATCAATTGCCGGTTACCGAGTGCCCTTGTGTGGGTGAAAAAGCCTGCTGGCTTACCCTCGGATGGCACGAAACGAAATTAACAGTGTGACATGTCACGACTGGATTAATGCCCGTATGCGGCGGGCTTAACGTGTGGAGAAGATCATGAATACAATGTTTTTGTTAATGGCTGAGTTCAACACCGCTTCAATACCTCTTGCCGACGTGTGCGAAAAGTATTTTGGCATGAAGTCTGCCACCGCTGATAAGAAGGCCACTATGGGACAGCTTCCGGTTCCAACGTTCAGGGCTGGAGAAAGCCAGAAGGCACCGCGGATGATTCATATTCAGGACTTGGCAGAGTACATAGACAAACAGCGAGAGCAGGGAAAAGAGTACTTTAAATTGATGCAACACAACTAATCATGCCGGGCAATGTCCCGGCTTTTTATATCTTATTTTTGTTATTTTCTTACCTTTGCATCATCACTCAGCATCCCAATAGCACCCCACAAATAAATAACCGATTGATTAATAAAAAATAAACCCCGACAAAACATCGGGGCCTGGTACTCACGTAATCGCCGAAGATTCGGCGAAACGTTAAAGGGGCTTTTAGCCCGGAAACCGGTAATCAGAACACGGTTAGCTGCGTGTTTATGCGCTTTGCGCCAAAGGGTCAACCAAGGCCAGCGCGTTTTTCATCGCCTCTACCATTTCGCCATCCACGCAATAATGGCTAAATTCATCGAACTCATTGTCTGAACACATGGTCACGCCGGCTTTGCGATAGCGCATGGTCGAAGGCACCGCGTGTCCGGAGGAGCTGTGCACCTCCTGAACGCCAATGTCCACAAACTTGTGCAGATTACTGAGCCTTACGCCGGCACCGGCCATAATCACCGGCCCTTGATTGGCCTGCACCAGATCGCGCAGCAGCGGTAGCCCAAGCTCGGCATTTTGTTGTTGACCGGAGGTCAATATCCGCGCAACCCCCAGTTGCGTCAGTTGATCAAGTGCTACCATCGGGTTCTGACACATGTCGAAAGCGCGATGGAAGGTAACCGCCATATTGCCGCTCAACCGCATCACTTCACGCATGCGCGGCAGGTCGATATGCCCTTCTTCATCCAGCATACCCACCACTACGCCGGCAAAACCCATGTCGCGGATTTGCACGATATCCTGCTTGATCACGTCGAAATCCACCGCGCTGTAGCAAAAGTCCCCGCCGCGCGGGCGGACGATCGGATGCACCGGGATGGATACCCTGTCGCGCGCCAGGCGCAGCGTACCGTAGCTGGGCGTCAAACCGCCCTCGCTCTGGCTGGCACATAATTCTATGCGATCAGCGCCTGCCTGCTCAGCCGTCAGCGCGCAATCGACGCTAAAGCAGCAAACTTCCAGTTTAATCATTGTCACCCCCAGATGACGGCCAAAATGTGACGGCAGCTTGTTAACTTCAGAATTTCTCGCGTAGGCTCATTGATAGACATGAACCGGTTCAGGGTAATAACTATGGCATTCAATTTTGATCAATGGGTAGACCGTAGTCACAGTGGCAGCGTTAAGTGGGATAAATATCGCGACCGCGACATTATTCCTCTTTGGGTCGCCGACACCGACTTCCGCTCACCGCCCGCGATCATCGAAGCATTGCAGCGGCGCGTAGCGCATGGCGTGTTCGGCTACGGCCATCCATCCCCTGAACTTATTGAGGTTTTTACCCGCCGCATGGTAGAGCGCTATGGCTGGCACATCAAGCCCGAATGGCTGATTTTCCTGCCCGGTCTGGTTTGTGGGCTCAATCTGTGCGTCCGCGCCTTTACCGCTGAGGGTGAAGGCACTCTGGCGCCGTCCCCCATCTACCCGCCGTTTCGCAAAGCGGCGAAATTCGCCGGACGCCCACATCTGCCGGTACCGCTCAAGCTGCACGACCGGCGCTGGCTGCTGGATTTCGACGCGATAGCAGGCCAACTCAGCGGCAGCGAAAAATTGCTGTTGCTGTGCAACCCGCAAAATCCGGGCGGTACCGTCTACCGACGGGAGGAGTTGTTGCAACAGCATGAATTTGCCCGTAGCCATGATTTGATCGTCTGCTCGGATGAAATTCATTGTGATCTGTTGCTTGAACCGGGTTGCAAGCACCTCCCCTTTGCCATGTTGAATGAAGACGCCGCCCAGCACAGCATCACACTGATGTCGCCATCGAAAACCTTCAATATTGCCGGATTAGGGGCCTCAATGGCGGTGATTCCCAACGCCGGCCTGCGCCAAAAGCTGGCCCGGGCGCGCAGCGGCATAGTCCCGGAAGTTGACGTGCTGGCTCTGGTCGCTGCACAGGCCGCCTACCAGGACGGGCAAGACTGGCTGGACGCCCAGTTGGCGTATCTGCGCACAAACCGCGATTTGGTGACCGAGCGCATTAACGTCATGCCCGGCCTGTTGCTGCATCCGATCGAAGCCACCTATCTGGCCTGGATCGATTGCAGCCAACTGGCGACCGACAATCCGCACGCTTTCTTTGAGCAGGCCGGGGTAGGCTTAAGCGCAGGCCTGGATTTCGGTGACCGCCGGTTTGTACGTCTGAATTTCGGCTGCCGGCGCGAACTGCTTGATCAGGCGCTGGATCGCATGATGCTGGCCACCCGAGCGCTGATGGCAGGTTAACCTTGCTCGCTGGCAACGATTTCCCGGATGGAATACGGGTGAAACTTAATCGTTACGCTGCCGTCGGTGATCGCCAACGTCGGGTTCGGCAATCGTTCGCCCTCACCCTTCGGCGAGCTCTGTTTCAACTTGATCCCAGGGACCAACAGCGCCTCGTCGGGCAAATGGCTCAGCGCGCGCGCATACAGCGAGGCCGGTTCGCCGCTAAGCACCAATTCCACATGTTCCCATCCCTCGTGCGGATAGCGCTTATCCCCCGGGTAAGGCAGTTCCACGCAGTCAATTAGCCACGGCCCCACCTGCAGTGGCTGATGCAGATCGAACAGGTAAATCGGGCGGCCATTGATCGTCGCTTCAGACAACAACGAGCCGCACTGCTGCAACCCCTGCCGCCAGCGTTCAGCGGTGGTGTTTTGGTGGCAACGAACCGAAATGTGATCCGCGCTGAACTGCGACAAATCCAGATGCAGTTTTTCCGCAAACTGGCTCAGCGCCTGTTCAAAGCGCGGCAGGTCCAACGCCAAGTCATTAAGCTCGGCAATGGCCGGGAAGATCGTCATAGGGGCCTCGATACGAAGGAAAGCGAATTCAAGGGGGCTAATTTACACGGCTGAGACGCGGCTATCCACGTTTTGCCCAGGAAAATGAAACATATGTATCCGTCACATGACCGTCGCGTAAAATATTTTGACTAACGTTGATAAAGAGCACAAAAGAACAAGCGTTAATTACCCTTATTAAGAGCACCGTTAAAATCCGCACCTGATTAATTAAAGATCAGAATCTTCGCATGTCACAGATAGCTTTTTCTTATGACGGAAACATTTCGGAAATTATTAGCTTAACAAGCCGTACTGAATCCAAAAAATCACTCAACCCACTCGAGAACTCGCCATGAAAACAACAAAACTAACAACGCGATACGATGAAAACCAGTAAAAAAATGGCATCAGATTATTGTTTTTACTGGTTTTCACCCCACAAAAAAGTGAGACTTATCTTAAATGGAGTTTTAATAATTGCTTATAAAAACCAATTAAGCTACTTTGGGTAAAATCAAAATTTGAGATAACACCCATGTTTCTTTTAATCATATCTTTACTGTTGGTCGTTATTGCCGCATACGCAATTTACCGTCATTTCAAATCACGCAGCATTAACACCCTGGACTCCCGACGTCATAACAAAAAACGGTAGGCCTGCTTATTTCATTTCCTTATCATCTATTCCTTTTCACTCATCTTGGCCTTCTTGTACCGTACACTCCCCCCTTTGAAACACACCCTCTTTGTTGGCCCGGTATTTTCAAAGCTGCCCTTTCGCCTTCTCCCCCGCGCCAACTGCTGACGTAACACATCAGATCGGTTACAATTACAGGCTGTTTTGTGGTAGGCCGCCGTCTTGACGCGCAGCCAGAAAACCACCTTTGAATCCCGCAGGGGCATGGCATACGGCCCCTCGTTCGTCATTAAGGTAACCCGGTGAATATTCAGGTTCTTCTTTCAGATAAGGTCAGCCAGGCGCTGATTGCCGCAGGCGCGCCAGCCGATTGCGAAGCACAGGTCCGTCAGTCAGCAAAAGCACAATTTGGCGACTACCAGGCCAATGGCGTGATGTCCGTAGCCAAGAAACTTGGCATGCCACCACGCCAGTTGGCGGAAAAAGTGGTACAGCTGCTTGATCTCGGCGACATCGCCAGCAAAGTAGAAATCGCCGGCCCCGGCTTTATTAATATCTTCCTGAACGGCGAATGGGTTGCGCAACAGGTTGATCAGGTGCTGAATGCGCCGAAGCTTGGCATTGCACCGGTTAAACAACAAACTATCGTGATCGACTACTCCGCGCCCAACGTGGCGAAAGAGATGCACGTCGGCCACCTGCGTTCGACCATTATCGGCGACGCCGCTGCACGTACTCAGGAGTTCCTGGGCCATAAAGTGATCCGCGCCAACCACGTCGGCGATTGGGGCACCCAGTTCGGCATGTTGATTGCCTACCTGGAAAAAATGCAGAACGAAAACGCCAGCGACATGGGCCTGGCCGATCTGGAACAGTTCTATCGTGAAGCGAAGAAACACTACGACGAAGATGCGGAGTTCGCCGAACGCGCCCGCGCCTACGTGGTGAAATTACAGGGTGGCGATCAATACTGTCTGAAGATGTGGCGTAAGCTGGTCGACATTACCATGGCGCAAAACCAGCTCACCTATAACCGCCTGAATGTCACCCTGACCGAAGACGACGTAATGGGCGAGAGCCTGTATAACGCGATGCTACCGGGCATCGTCGCCGATCTGAAAGCCAAGGGGCTGGCGGTAGAAAGTGAAGGCGCCACCGTGGTGTTTCTCGACGAATACCAGAATAAAGACGGCGAACCTATGGGCGTCATCATCCAGAAGAAAGATGGCGGCTACTTGTACACCACCACCGATATCGCCTGCGCCAAATACCGCTACGAAACGCTGGGTGCTGACCGCGTACTCTATTACATCGACTCCCGCCAGCATCAGCATCTGATGCAGGCATGGACCATCGTGCGTAAAGCCGGTTACATCCCGGACTCCCTCTCGCTGGAACACCATATGTTCGGCATGATGCTGGGCAAAGACGGCAAGCCGTTCAAAACCCGTGCGGGCGGTACGGTGAGGCTGTCCGATCTGCTGGATGAAGCTATCGATCGCGCCGGCAAACTGATTGCCGAGAAAAACCCGGATATGCCGGCAGAAGAAATGCAGCACCTGGCAAATGTCGTCGGTATCGGTGCAGTTAAATACGCCGATCTGTCAAAAAGCCGTACTACCGACTATATCTTCGACTGGGACAACATGCTGGCGTTTGAGGGCAACACTGCCCCTTATATGCAGTATGCCTATACCCGTGTGGCCTCGGTATTCAAGCGGGCCGGTCTCGATGAGAGCAGCCTGACCCTGCCGCTGGTGATGACCGAAGAGCGTGAGATTGCGCTGGCGACTCGCCTGCTGCAATTTGAGGAAGTTATCACCACGGTAGCACGCGAAGGTACCCCGCACGTGATGTGTACTTACCTGTACGACCTGGCAGGCCTGTTCTCCGGCTTCTACGAACATTGCCAAATCCTGAATGCAGACAGTGAAGAAGCGCGTCAAAGCCGCCTGAAACTGGCATTGCTGACCGCCAGAACGCTGAAAACCGGTCTGGATACGCTGGGTATCGATACCGTCGAACGCATGTAAGCCAACGTCTGAAGACGAAAAAGGGTCGCCGAGGCGACCCTTTTTTTGTGCAGTGGCAGCAGGGAGTTCCCGTTTATGCCACCCGGCGCGCAAAGTCCCGCGGGCGGAAACCCAAACCGGCCAACACGCCAAAATAGGCGACCACGCCGGCCACCACGACCACCGCCAGTCGCAGCAGGCGCTCCAGCATATTGCCCTGATCCCACGCCGGCATCAGCCACATTACGCCAACCAATACCACTGACATCACGATTACCGCAATCACCAGTTTGGTGAGGAACTTTGCCCAGCCAGGCTGCGGGTGGAAAATCTTCTGTTTACGCAACTGCCAGTACAGCAGCGAAGCGTTAAGGCAAGCTCCCAGCCCAATCGACAGCGAAAGGCCGGCATGTTTTAGCGGGCCAATAAACATCAGATTCATCACCTGCGTCATGATCAACGTGATAATGGCAATTTTCACCGGCGTTTTGATGTCCTGTCGCGAATAGAAGCCCGGCGCCAATACCTTCACCACGATCAATCCCATCAAGCCTATCGAGTACGCCACCAGCGCACGTTGGGTCATGGCCGCGTCGAAAGCGCTGAACTTGCCGTACTGGAACAGCGATACGGTCAGGGGTTTGGCCAATATCCCCAAGGCAATAGCGCTAGGCAGCGCCAGCAGGAAGCACAGACGCAGCCCCCAATCCATCAGGTGCGAATACTCATCGTGATTACCGCTGGAAAAACTCCTGGCCAGCGACGGCAGCAGGATGGTCCCCAAGGCTACGCCCAGCACACCGGAAGGAAACTCCATCAGACGATCGGCATAGTACATCCAGGATACCGAGCCCGAGACCAGAAACGAGGCGAAAATGGTATTGATAATCAGCGATATTTGGCTTACCGAAACGCCAAAGATCGCCGGCCCCATCTGGCGCATCACACGCCATACGCCGGCATCGCCCAGCTTGAGGCGCGGCAATACCAGCATGCCGATTTTTTTCAGGTGTGGAAGCTGGTAGCCCAGTTGCAGCACGCCGCCCACTACCACCGCCCAGGCCAACGCCAGCACCGGCGGGTTGAAATAAGGTGCGGCAAACAGCGCAAAGCCAATCATGCTGACGTTCAACAGCGTCGGCGCAAAGGCCGGGATCGAAAAACGGTTCCAGGTATTGAGGATCGAGCCCACCAGCGAAGCCAGTGAAATCAGCAGAATATAAGGGAAAGTGATGCGCAGCAGCGACGACGTCAGCGCGAACTTGTCCGGCGAATCAACGAAGCCTGGCGCAGTAATGTAGATCACCCAAGGGGCAGCCAGCATCCCCAATACGGTGACCACCGCCAGCACCAGCGTGAGTAAACCGGAAACGTAGGCGATGAAGGTCCGAGTCGCCTCCTCACCCTGCTGAGTTTTATATTCGGCCAGGATCGGCACAAAGGCCTGAGAAAATGCGCCTTCGGCAAAAATACGGCGCAACAGGTTGGGCAGTTTGAACGCCACGAAGAAGGCATCCGTCGCCATACCGGCACCAAACACGCGCGCCACTATGGCGTCACGGGCAAAGCCCAGCACCCGTGAAAACATCGTCATAGAGCTCACGGCGGCCAGTGATTTTAGTAGGTTCATGTGGTTGTCTGATGTGTCCCGTAAATGTCGACGCCTGCATCAGCAGGCGTCCGTAAAACTAGCGGATAAGTTTACGCATCCACAGCAGAATAGCTACCGCCATATGTTACATAGAGTTATAGGCGCATTCCGCAATAGCGCGTGCGCCTCACGCGGGGGCGTCGCCTTACAAACCGGCATCCTGCAGCAACCGTTCGATCACCCGCTGAGCGGCGATGGCCTGTTCCCCGGCCGTTTCCGGCACGGTCTGGTTGCTGACAGACGCGATAAAGTGCCGAATAGCGCCATCGAAACCGCGCTGCGCCAGCGTGGTCTGCCAACCCGGGGCCGGTTGTTCTAGCACGCCCTGCGGATCTTCCCGCAACCATTGCCGCATATCGTTCACCTGATACACCGCCCCCTCGGCCACCGCCTGCACGCTTTCACGCTGGCTGCCGGCCCGACGATGCATGCTGGTAGTCACCAGCGTTTCGCCACAGGTAAAATGGTGTTCGGCGAACAGCAGTTCACCGGCGTCTGTGGCGCGCAGGTGGCCGCTGAGTAGCTGCCCCGCGCTTCCTCCCAGCCACAGCGCGGTATCGACCACATGCAAATAATCATCCAACAGGGTAAAGCGCAGGCCGTTTGGCCCTACGCTGTCCGCCCGGTGCTTATCCATGCGAATCGACGCCGGCTGCTGCATTTCCTGTTTCAACTGAAGATACAAGGGCGAGAAACGGCGGTTAAAGCCCACCATCAGCGTTTTGCCCTGCTTCTCCGCCAGTGCGATCAACAGTTCGCCCTGCTCCACGGTCTCCGCCAGCGGTTTATCGACATAAACATGCACACCATGACGCAGCAGCTCGCTTATCACCTGAAAGTGGCTGGCTGTGCTGCTGTGAACAAATACCGCGTCACACTGCTGCGCAAGTCTATCCAGACTGGAAAAACAGGCCATGCGATAACTGTCGCATATCGGCTGCGCTTTTTGCTGATTAGGGGAAAAGCCGCCGACCAGCGTCCAATCCGCTGCCTGAGAGAGGATTGGCAAGTAGGCTTTTTGCGCGATGCCGCCCAGCCCCACGACACCAACGCGTAACTTAGTCATGCTGCCCCCGGGCCAGTAATGCCTGCAACTGCCGTTTCAATTCTGCGACTTCGCTTTCCAGCACGCTGACGCGTTCACTCAAATCCGCATCATCAATCTGCGCAACCTCCGCTGTCGTCTCATCAATCTCGCCGCTGAACAGATGCATAAAACGGCTTTCTCGCTTGCCCGGCTCCCGCGCCAAACGCACGACGAACGGGCCATCCTCACGAGTGCTTAACTGCTGCAGCACCTGCTCCACTTCAGAAACATCGCTGAATTCATGCATGCGATTGGTACGGGTACGCAGTTCACCGGGGGTTTGCGCCCCGCGCAGCAATAACGTGGCTATCACCGCCAGTTCGGCGGCAGACAGTTTCAATTGGCCGAACTCAGAATTGCAAAAACGGTGTTCATACTTGACCACCCGGTTACCGAAACCGCTCAACGTACGCAGAAAATGTTTTTTTAACAGCAGGTCGAGAACTTGCTGCACTTCGCTTTCCGTCAGATCCATCACCGGGTCGCGGTTGGTTTTCTGGTTGCACGCCAGGGCGATGCCGTTCAGGGAAAGAGGATACTGATCGGGAGTGGTGACCTGTTTTTCCAGCAGGCAGCCAATCACTCTGGCTTCTTTAGCGCTTAATTCGTATTTCATTATTTGATTTGGCCTCAGCGTGGCGGTAGCCATTCTTTATTGGTGAATGCCGTCAGGACGTGATCCTGCCACTGCCCATCGATCAGCAGATAATCCTTGGCATAACCTTCACGTTCAAATCCCAGACGAGTGAGCAACGCGCCGCTGCGTTGATTGTGCGGCATATAGTTGGCCATAATGCGGTGCATGCGCTGCTGACGCAGCATGTAGCGGATCGCCGACTGCAGCGCTTCATACATCAGGCCCTGCCCCTGCCATTTTTCAGCCAACGAATAGCCAAGGAAACAGGCATAAAACGAACCGCGCAGCACGTTGCTGAAGTTGGCCACGCCCCGCACTTCATTTTCTTCCGGATCGAGCAGGATAAAATAGTACGCGCTGCCCTGCTTTTGCATTTCAGTGATCATCCCCAGCCGCGCCTGCCAGCCGGAAGGATAACAATGGCTTTCATCCCGCACCGGCTCCCAGGGTTTCAGGAAAGCCCGGTTCTCGGCATAGTATTCCGCCAGACGATAGGCATCGCGTTCATGAACTAAACGCACGACCTGTCGGTCGGTGATGAGACGTACTTTTGGTGATGCAGAGCGGTAGCCAAACATCATTTCCCCCGCAGTCAGAACGGTTCGATAAGAAGTATTTATTGGGGCGCGTCCGGATAATAATCCCGTAACGATCATATCCTGAGCCATTATTTTTCAACGACCGGCGCAGAACGCACTTACCCTCATTTAATATAACCGTAGCCTGCCCCGGAGGTAAAATCCCGACAGCTCAGTAAATAAGCGATTAGTCATTTTACGGCTATTTTCGTGCGGTTTTGCCGCGCAGGTAACGTATTGACGATAAAAAAATATTATCTACCCGGCCCCTATCGGTAGCCGGAGATTGGGTACAAACTAGACGGGTTGCACTCCTCTCCCTCTTAATTGCTCGTGGTGAAGCATGTCTCTGGTATCGCAAGCTCGGAGCTTGGGTAAATATTTCTTGTTACTCGATAATCTGTTAGTGGTTTTGGGTTTTTTTGTGGTCTTCCCGCTTATTTCGATCCGCTTTGTCGATCAACTCGGTTGGGCTGCGGTAGTGGTTGGCGTCGCCCTGGGTTTACGGCAGTTGATTCAGCAAGGATTGGGGATCTTCGGCGGCGCAATCGCCGACCGGTTCGGTGCCAAACCGATGATCGTGACCGGCATGCTGATGCGCGCGGCAGGCTTCGCCACCATGGCGATGGCCGATGAACCTTGGCTGCTGTGGTTCTCTTGCGCCCTTTCCGCACTCGGCGGCACCCTGTTTGATCCACCGCGCACCGCACTGGTGATTAAGCTCACCCGCCCGCATGAGCGCGGCCGTTTTTATTCTCTGCTGATGATGCAAGACAGCGCCGGTGCGGTGATTGGCGCCCTGATCGGCAGTTGGCTGCTGCAATATGACTTCCACTTTGTCTGCTGGGTTGGCGCGGCCATTTTCGTGCTGGCGGCAGGTTGGAACGCCTGGTTGCTGCCGGCTTACCGTATTTCCACCGTTCGCGCCCCGATGAAAGAAGGCATGATGCGCGTTCTGCGCGACCGCCGTTTCCTGACTTATGTGCTGACGCTGACCGGCTACTACATGCTGTCGGTTCAGGTCATGCTGATGCTGCCTATCGTGGTCAATGAAATCGCCGGCTCGCCGGCAGCGGTAAAATGGATGTACGCTATTGAGGCCGCGCTGTCGCTGTCATTGCTCTACCCGCTGGCGCGCTGGAGCGAAAAACGTTTTCGCCTGGAACAACGGCTGATGGCGGGCCTGCTGCTGATGACCCTCAGCCTGTTACCCGTCGGTCTGGCGACCAGTCTGCAGGGTGTCTTCACTCTGATCTGCTGTTTCTACCTGGGTTCCATCATCGCCGAACCTGCGCGGGAAACCCTCAGCGCCTCGCTGGCGGATCCGCGCGCGCGCGGCAGCTACATGGGATTCAGCCGCCTCGGGCTGGCTCTGGGCGGTGCGCTCGGTTACACCGGCGGCGGTTGGATGTACGACACCGGCAAGACAATGAACATGCCCGAACTGCCGTGGATATTGCTCGGGGTCGTCGGCGTTATTACGCTGTTCGCTCTGTACTGGCAGTTCAATCCGCGCAGTGCCGCGCCGGCGATCGTGCGCGGCGGCTGAGTTTTTTCTCTAAGTTGCCAGAAAATCAGCTAAATTATCCACAGCTGCTATCCTGATAGTAAAAATATAAACGGGAGAAGTTGGCGATGAGTGACGAAGATAAATTACCGCAACTGTTGGAACACATGGTACTGAACCTGCGCATGATCTACGCGCGCTCAACCCTGGTAGAAAAAGCCCTGGCCCACATCATTGCGGAAAATGCGACGCTGAAGAGTGACATCATCAAACAGTTGCAAATAGTCAACGCAGCCAACGACCGCGATAAAATCGATTTGGAAGAGGCGCGTACGCACCTGATAGACGTCCTCAACTCCGTGCCCACAAAAAAATAATCTCTGCCCCGGCCCGCGTGTAATGCGCGGGCCACGCCACAATAACGCACCTTCCAACACAACTCTTCGCGACAGCCCCAGTATGCTGTGATAACTATTGCTGTTCAAACCTAAACCGGAGCAAGCATGAAACTGTTTATCTACGATCATTGCCCATTCTGCGTTAAAGCCCGCATGATTTTCGGCCTGAAAAACCTGCCCGTCCGCCTCGTCACCTTGCTGAGTGATGATGAAGCCACGCCCATCAGCATGATTGGCAAGAAAATGGCGCCCATTCTGCAAAAAGATGATGGCAGCTACCTGCCGGAAAGCATGGATATCGTGCGCTATGTCGATAATCTCGACGGCCGGCCGCTGCTGACCGGCAAGACCAACCCGGCGATCGCCGACTGGTTGCAACGGGTCGGCGGTTACTCCGCAAAATTACTGTTGCCACGCATTGCCAACGCCGATTTCGAAGAGTTCGCCACTGACAGCGCGCGCCAATACTTTGCCCACAAAAAGCAGGCTTCGATAGGTGATTTCTCCGAACACCTGGCCAACAGCGCCGATCTCATTGCTGAGCTGGAAGCCGATCTCCAGGCGCTTTCCAGCCTGATCATCACCCCTGATGCGGTGAATGGCACGCTGTCGGAAGATGATATTCAGCTGTTTCCACTGCTGCGCTCTCTGTCGATTGTCGCCGGGGTCACGCTGCCGGAAAACGTGGAGGCCTACCGCAACCGTATGGCGCAACTCAGTGATATTCCACTGCTGCTCGATATGGAACAGTGAATCCTTTCGCAATAAGGATATAGCGCGCCTATGCTAAAAATGGTATTGGTCACCGCCCGCGACCGGGCGCGGCTGAAAGAGATTTCCTCGGTATTAATCCGCTACGGACTGCAGGATATCATTCGTCTGCTGGGCCTGGGCTCCCTGTTGAGCGGGGCCGAAAGTGGCGTTGCTCAACAAGACAATCAAACCCTGCCGGAACGTTTGCGCACCGCGCTGGAAGCGCTGGGCCCGACCTTTGTCAAATTCGGGCAAATTCTGGCTACCCGTTCGGACCTGCTTGACTCAAGTTGGACCGACGAACTTGATCGCTTGCACAGTCAGGCGTCTACCCTGCCATGGAGCGAGCTGGCAGCGCAAATCACGGTCGATCTGGGCAGCGATCCGCACAGCTTGTTTGCCGAGTTTGACAGCACGCCGCTGGCCGCCGCTTCGATGGCGCAAATTTACCGCGCACACCTGCATAGTGGTGAGGCGGTGGTAATCAAGGTACTGCGACCAAACCTTGCGAAAACCATTCACGCCGATTTGCGCCTGCTGACTTATCTGGCGGAAACCGTAGAACAGCAAAGCCCCGCGCTGGCCCGTTACCGCCCGCGCCAGATGGTGCGAGCGCTGGCGACCGCGCTCAATCACGAACTGGATCTGACCCACGAAGGCAATAACTGCGAACGCATTGCCGAATGCTTTACCCAACACCCTGAGGTAGCAATTCCAAAAATTTACTGGCAATGGTCGTCAAAACGCTTGCTGGTCCAGGAATTCTTACCCGGCACCGCGCCGGAGAACCCGCAACAGTTGGCAACTGCCGGTTTTGACGGCCCGTTGCTGGCCCAGCGCGGCGCACAAGCCTTTATGAAAATGGTGCTGGAGCATCGCCTTTACCACGCCGATCCTCACCCCGGCAACGTCATGGCGCTAGCGGGTAATCGCGTCGGCTTTATCGATTTCGGCATGGTGGGGCAACTTTCCGAACGGCGTCGCAACCAACTGTTACTTCTGTTGCAAGCCATCGCTGAACGCGAATCCGGCGGTATCGTCAATACCCTGATTGCCTGGTCGGACAGCGATCCGCTTGATCTGTTGGATCTGGAGTTGGCGGCGCAGAACTTCCTCGATAAGCAGGCTTCTTCCACCCTGACGTTAGGCAAGGCGCTGACAGATCTGCTGGTGATGGCACGTGAGCATCAGTTAGCGATGCCGCCGGACCTGGTGCTGCTGTTCAAGGCGCTGATCACCGCTGACGGCGTACTGCACCGGCTCGATCCCAACTTTGATATTATCGCCACGTTGAAACCCCTGCTTCAGCAGGTGATGTTGCAGCGTTACTCCCCTGACGCGGTACAGCGACGCATGCTGGCGCTGGGTGCAGAAGCGCTGGATGCCGGTGAAGAGATCCCGCAAACCCTGCGGCTGCTGATGCGCCGTTTGAAGCGCGGGCAAATCGGTGCCGACATCAACATCAAGAACATCGATCAATTGAGCAAGGCGCTGGAGCGAGCTGCTGTCACGTTGGCCATCGCCATTGTCACCGCAGCCTTCGCGCTGGGGCTGGCACCTTATCTGATGCACGCTTCGCCACGGCTTTGGGGCATTCCGCTGTTTCCCGCGTTGGGTGGGCTTGCCTGCCTGGGCGGCGTGCTGTTGCTGGCGCTGCGTCTGCGGCGCTGAGCAGTTTCAGCGTTATCCGATAGGTGATGCCCTCTTTCACGCGCACTATCATTCTGCTTGCCACCGTCAGCGATTTCCCTCGCAGGCGGTGGCCGTTTATAATGACAAATCAATTATCTGCAGCATGTTGTTGGCAGTAGCTACGAGGCACAAATGAAGAAGATTCTGATGGGCGCAGCCGCCCTGCTGTTCGCCGGCGTATTGGCCGGTTGTAATCAACTCACCCAATACACGCTCAGCGAGCAGGAAGTGAACGATTACCTGCAAAAGCACAACGATTATCAGAAGCAAATCGGCGTGCCGGGGCTGTTGGATGCCAATATTGTGCTGACCCAGTTAAAAAGCCAGATTGGCCGCAGTGAGCCGGGTAAGGTCACCCTTTCCGGCGATGCCAAGGTGAATATCAGCTCAATCCTCGGCCCGCAGACCGCGGACCTGAAACTGACGCTGAAGGCGCAGCCGGTCTATGACCGTGAACAAGGTGCAGTATTCCTGAAGGACATGGAGCTGACCGACTATAGCGTGCAGCCGGAAAAAATGCAGACGGTGATGAAGGCGCTGACCCCTTACCTGAATCAGTCGCTGAAATCCTACTTCGATCAAAAACCGGCCTACGTGCTGAACCCGGATAACAGCAAGACCGAAGCGCTGGCGAAGAAGCTGGCAAAAGGGCTGGAAGTGAAACCCGGTGAACTGGTTATTCCGTTCACTGACTAAGGCAAACCGCTAAAACTAAAAAACCCGCTGATAAGGCGGGTTTATTCGTTTTCAGGCAGGCGATAGCCTGAAAGCAGTGGCGTTACTGCGGTTCGCTGTAGGTGATTTCACCCGTATTGCAGTTAAGGGTAACGTTATAGGTTTTATCCTGTTTGGTGCCCCTTACCGTCAACGGGACCTGCCAGATCGCGTCCTTGCCGGTGATGGCTTCCGGGCTGATCCAGGCTATCGGGGTGGCTGTGCCCAGCAACTTTTTATCCGATGCCCAGCGCGTGATGCGGTTCTGCAGATAATCGCGTTTTACCTGAGCGGCGACGTCTGCAGGTTGCAGACCGATGCATTGCGCCACTTTGGCCGTGCGTTGTTCTTGTGCTTGTACCGCCGTCGTCAAACCTGCCATGGCCAACAGCGCTACGGCCAAACTCAGTCCCGTTCTTTTCATATGCCCTCCAGTTGTGATTGACACTATCCATGGGTATTTGCCCCCTGGCTCACAACAGGTCTGGCAAAGGATCAGCGTTTTACAAAGCTGATGACAAACAGCTCATCCAGCCCCGGATAGATTTCCTTGATCACCTGCTTCAGCTCGCTGAGCGACATATTTTCTTGTTTGGCATGCTGTTCGGTTAGCGCATCCAGGTGAACCGGTGTGACTGACAGCACTTCAATAAAACAGAAGAATACGTCGTCTTCATTACGGCTAACGCGCAATACCTCACCGGGCTGAAAGTGGGATTCACTGGCATCCCGGAGAGTTATGGTCTTGAGCCCGGCCAGAATGTCTTGCTCAAAGCGACTGAAGAAAGTTATTCCACGCGTCATTCTAGATCCTTTTTCATCACATTGCCGCAACATAAGTCATTATGCTGCCTGCTTTTCTGACGCAGATCCCTCTTTTGAGGTAGCGACGGATTTTTCCGTTTTCACTTTGGTCGGTTTCTTCGGTGCTTCCGCCGGCGCGGCGCCACGCAGAATCTGCCCCAGCACCTCTTTATGCTCCGCCAGGAAGAAGCTCAGCCCTTCACGTTGCTCGTCGTCCAGGTTCAGAGGCGCCTGCTGCAGCCATTCACCGAGACTGTCAGCCAGGTCCAGCATTTTGTCGTATGCATCGGCTTCTTTCTTGGTTGCGAAAGTCATCTTTTCCTCACCGTTTCTCACCACCACATATTTTACTTCGACCGCCATGTGTGCATTCCTCAAAGGTTAGAATACTGTATTTATATACAGTATACGGTGATTTTACGCAGGGATGCAAGCGCACCCCTGACGCGGATTATTTCAACAACCGCACCTTGCAGTTCTTGCCTTTGATTTTGCCCTGCTGAAGCTGTTGCAGCGCCTTGCGAGCACTGGCCTTGCGGATCGCCACATAGGCGTGTACCGGGAACATGTCGATTTTGCCCACTTCAGCGGCCGTCAACCCGGCGTCGCCGGTCAAAGCACCGAGAATGTCGCCAGGGCGAATTTTGGCTTTGCGCCCGCCGTCGATGCACAGGGTGACCATTTCGGCCTCCAGCGTGGTATTGGAAGCACCGCTCAGTTCAGACACTGGCGCCCAGTTGACCGCCTTGCGCTGGTACTCCTCGACCGCATGCGCACGCTCCATCTCCTGCGGCGTACACAGACTGATCGCCAGGCCGTTCAGGCCCGCGCGGCCAGTACGGCCAATACGGTGTACGTGTACTTCCGGATCAAACGCCAGCTCATAGTTGACTACCAGCTCCAGCTCTTTGATATCCAGCCCGCGAGCGGCAACGTCGGTCGCTACCAGCACCCGGCAACTGCGGTTGGCAAAACGCACCAGCACCTGATCGCGATCGCGCTGTTCCAGATCGCCGTGCAACGCCGATACGCTGATACCACGGGCTTCCAGCGCTTCATATACGCTCTGACAATCGCGTTTGGTATTGCAGAACACCACGCAGGAAGAAGGTTGGTAATGGCGGATGGCGGATACCAGCACCGCCGGACGCTGATCGCGGGTGGTTTCGTAGAAGCGTTGTTCAATGGAGGTTTGATCATCGCCATCGTCCACTTCCACATTCAAGGGTTCACGCTGCACGCGGGCGCTGATGCGCTCGATGCCGCTCGGGTAGGTCGCGGAGAACAACAGAGTCTGGCGCTGCGGCGGGGTGTAACTGATCACATCGTCGATGTCATCGGCAAAGCCCATGTCCAGCATGCGATCGGCTTCGTCCAGCACCAGCACTTTCAGTTCATCCAGCACCAGCGTTTTCTTGCGCAGATGCTCTTGAAGACGCCCCGGTGTGCCCACCACGATATGCGGCGCATGCACCAGCGAATCGAGCTGTGGCCCCATCGGTTGGCCGCCGCACAGGGTCAGAATTTTGATGTTCTGGGTAAAGCGCGCCAGCCGACGCAGCTCTTTGCTTACCTGGTCAGCCAGCTCGCGTGTCGGGCACAAGATCAACGCCTGTGCCGCCACCTGGGAAACATTGATTTTATCCAGCAGGCCGATACCGAACGCAGCCGTTTTACCGCTGCCGGTTTTTGCTTTGGCTCGTACGTCCTGCCCTTTCAGGATGGCGGGCAACGCGGCGGCCTGCACCGGCGTCATTTCGGCATACCCCAGTTCGTTGAGGTTGGCCAACTGTTCGGCTGGCAGCGGCAGGGAAGAAAAAGATACTGTGCTCACGGCGATAACTCTTATATGGCAAATGGAATGGCGGCGCGCCCACGGGCTGGCGCCGAATCAACCGCAGATGATAACAGAGATAGTAGGAATTACGGATTTCACGCATAAAAAAAGCCGACGGATGCATTTTTTTGGCAATAACATCGCCGGCCCCATCCCCCGCCTGCACGCGCAAACGTTTTCGTATATACTGCTCACCCGTTATCAGACCGCCTTAAATCCACAGATCCAGGTACGAGACTATGTTAACTATTGGAACCGCCCTGCGCCCGTCCGCCACTCGCGTTATGCTGCTCGGCGCAGGCGAGCTGGGTAAAGAAGTTGCCATCGAATGCCAGCGTTTAGGACTGGAAGTGATTGCCGTAGACCGCTATGCGGACGCACCTGCCATGCACGTGGCGCACCGCAGCCACGTCATCAATATGCTGGACGGCAACGCGCTGAAAGCCCTGATAGAACAGGAACGTCCCGATTACATCGTACCGGAGATCGAAGCCATCGCCACCAGCATGCTGGTTGAGTTGGAGCAACAAGGGCACCGCGTAGTGCCCTGTGCCGAAGCAACGCGCCTGACCATGAACCGCGAAGGCATCCGCCGCCTGGCCGCGGAAACCCTGGGCCTGCCAACCTCCAGTTACCGCTTCGCCGACGGTGAAGAAGCCTTCCGGCAGGCCGTCGCCGAAATTGGCTATCCGTGCATCATCAAACCGGTCATGAGTTCTTCCGGCAAAGGCCAGAGCCTGATCCGCAGCCCGGAACAGCTGAAAACCGCCTGGGATTACGCCCAACAGGGCGGCCGTGCCGGCGGCGGCCGAGTGATTGTCGAAGGTCTGGTGAAATTTGATTTTGAAATTACCCTGCTGACCATCAGCGCGATCGACGGTGTCCATTTCTGTGCGCCAATAGGCCACCGTCAAGAGGACGGTGATTACCGTGAGTCGTGGCAACCGCAACGGATGAGCGAACTGGCGCTGAACCGCGCGCAGGAGATCGCGCAAAACGTGGTGCAGGCATTGGGTGGATTTGGCCTGTTCGGCGTTGAATTGTTCGTCTGCGGCGATGAGGTGATCTTCAGCGAGGTGTCACCGCGCCCGCACGACACCGGCATGGTGACGCTGATCTCGCAGGATCTGTCCGAATTCGCCCTGCACGTTCGCGCCTTCCTTGGTCTGCCCATTGGCGCTATTCGCCAGTTCGGGCCTTCGGCCTCGGCGGTGATCCTGCCACAAATGACCAGCAGCGATCTGCGCTTCAGCGGTTTGGATCGCGCCTTGAGCGGCCACAATCAGTTGCGCCTGTTCGGCAAACCGGAAATTAACGGGCAACGTCGGATGGGCGTGGCGCTGGCAACGGCGGAAAATGTGGAAGAGGCGGTGGCGTTAGCCAAGCAGGCTGCCGCTGCGGTAGTGATTGAGGGATAACACGTTGGGGCCGGCTTGCCGGCCCCTGCAACATCAATAGTTTTCGTCTTCTTCCGAATCGTCGTCAGCCTGTTCGTCCGGCCTTTCCTGATAGTCTTCGTCGTCTTCGTCTTCATCATCAAACAGAACGGTAACCTGGTCGCCCTGGTGTTTTTCGCGGATTTCCTGCGCGACGCGCGCGATGGCTTCACCACTGCTCATGCCTTGTTCCATCAACAGATGGATACGGTCCGCAGCGTCCTGCTGCTCTTGGTGACTCAATGACGGCATACCTGCAAGCATGTGTTTCTCTCCGGCAAAATGGAGGGGGATTATACGCCTTAAACCGGCGGATCCCAACGCCTGTTATTCGGCAGCGGGCTGCGAGCAATGATCGCAGCCCCGCAACTGCTTCAGGCGATGCAACCACAACGTAACGTGCCAGAGCTGCTTGAGGCCGCGAGCGTTAGCCGCCATCGTTCGATCAATGCCACGCTGATAAAACTCACCGGTGATTTGGCACTGCGCCGCCAGCTCGGGCTCTCGCCGAATACTGTGGCAAATACCCAACGCCTCGCGGGCGATCTGCCAGTGGAAAGCCGGCCGAATAACCATTTTTCCGGCATAGCGTTGGTTAAGCACCACCAGCATTTCCACTATTTTCATATAGTGTCGCTGGTATTCCACGTTCGCCTTGCCGGTGCGGCGGCGATTGCTGATGGATTGATCGTGCACCCGTTGCCGGTACAACGCTTTGCTGAGGTACTTGACCCGCTGCGCATTAAACATCACCTCGGTAGTCCACGGAATATCCTGGTGATGTAAACCCGGTTCGAAATACAACTGATGCTGCTTAATAAAATCAAGACGATACACCGCCAACCAAACCACATGAATAAATTTTCTTGTTTTCAACGCCCGCTCTAGCCATTGCGCTCCGCTAATAACGCCGGTGTCGCCCAGTCGATTTTGCGGAATAATCGCTTGCAGTTCATTTTCTCGGGAAAAATAACGCTGACCGTTACACTGCATGACATCTAATTGTTCTTGCTCGGCCAAAGCCACTAACGTTGAATACATCTCAGGCACCAATAAATCATCCGCATCCGGAAACGCCACATATTTTCCCTGCGCAATGGCCAGGCCCGCATTGCGCGCGCAGGAAACGCCGGAATTAGGCTGATCGATCACGGTAATATGCGGGTATTGCCGCGCATAGCGGTGGGCGATAGCGCCAGAGCCATCGGTGGAGCCGTCATTAACGATGATCACCTCCAGCCGTCGCTCATCCTGAGCCAACAGCGACGCCATAAAAGGCTCAAACAGTGCTCCCGCGTTATGCAACGGGACAATGACACTCAACATTAAGGGCATAGGCAGCTCTTCGCAAAAAGTAACGAATAAATATTTCTATTTTCTAAAAAACAGTGCGCAGTTAAATGGGTCGACTCGAGGTTAAATAATCAAACCAGGCCCTCGAGTGCGTTTTTTCAACGACATTTATTTAATCTGCATTCCCCACAGATAGCAGGTAAAGGGGAACGCCACGACGGTGCGAGACATCAAAGTCTCGTATGTAACGTTGTTGGCAATAAAGCATATCGTCCCCACCATTTTTGATGACGCTCAGAAATAATAACAAGGTTAAAACAATAAATTGCTTTTCCTTCAATCAATGCCTGCAGATTAAAATTGATTTAACCTCGACCTGAATTTATTATTTTCTAACACATAAAATTATCGTTAATGGGGCAAAAAATGCTTCATTACAAAATCGTTTACTCACCGTTTATGTGAAGTGTGCTCTGGAACCCAACGCCAGAACATGCACCCGCCGGCCGAATATGGCAGAATAGCGGGCAGAAACAGCCGTTCCCGTCAGTCAGGTTTATTGAGGCCCATGAGCGCAACCGCACCGAATCTTAAGTCTTTGCCTTACACCCGTACCGCCCTGCTGGAGCATTTTACTCCGCTGGCACAGCAGCCGTGGGCGATGTTGCTGCACTCCGGGTTTGCCGAACACTCGCATAACCGTTTCGATATCCTGGTTGCAGATCCCTGCACAACGCTGACCACACGAGGGCAAATCACGGAGATCCGCCACTGCGAAGATTGCCGACAGTCGCGTGAAGATCCCTTCAGCCTGTTACAGCAACAGTTGGATCGTCAACAATGGCACCCTGCGGCAGATCCCAACCTGCCCTTTCAGGGCGGCGCGCTCGGGCTGTTCGGTTACGATTTGGGACGCCGAGTGGAAAAGCTGCCGCAATGGGCGCAGGCGGATATCGCGCTGCCGGATATGGCGATCGGCATTTATGACTGGGCGCTGATTGCCGATCACCACCGGCAGACGTTGACGTTACTCAGTTACGGCGACACGGAACAGCGCTTGCGGTGGCTTAACGGACAACGCTCGGAACCGCAGCAGGCATTTACCTTGACCAGCCGCTGGCAGACCAATATGACGCGCCAACAGTACGGCGAAAAGTTCCAGCGCATCCAGCATTACCTGCGTAGCGGTGATTGCTATCAAATTAATCTGGCGCAGCGCTTTTCCGCAAATTATCAGGGCGATGAATGGCAAGCCTTTCAACAATTGAACGCCAGCAACCGCGCGCCCTTTTCCGCCTTTTTGCGCCTGCCGGACAACGCTGTACTGAGTGTTTCGCCCGAGCGTTTTCTGTGGCTGGAGAACCGGCATATTCAAACCCGTCCGATCAAAGGCACCTTGCCGAGGCTGGCCGATGCCGATCAGGATGCGCAACAGGCGCATCGATTGGCGAATTCAGCGAAAGACCGTGCGGAAAACCTGATGATTGTCGACCTACTGCGTAATGATATCGGCCGTGTCGCCGAACCGGGCAGCGTGCGCGTCCCCGAATTGTTCGTGGTCGAACCCTTCCCCGCAGTCCATCATTTGGTCAGCACCATCACCGCCATCCTGCCGGAACGCACCGCAGCAACCGAACTGCTGCGCGCTTGCTTCCCGGGTGGCTCCATTACCGGCGCGCCAAAAGTGCGGGCGATGGAAATCATTGAGGAACTGGAGCCGCAGCGGCGCAATGCCTACTGCGGCAGCATCGGTTATATCAGCGCCTGCGGCACCATGGACACCAATATCACCATCCGCACGTTAATCACCGAAAACGGTCGCATTTACTGTTCAGCGGGCGGCGGCATCGTAGCCGACAGCCAAGAGCAGGCGGAATATCAGGAAACCTTTGATAAGGTCGACCGTATCTTGCCGCAATTGGGAGAGGTTACCCCGTCGTGAGCCAACCGATTTACCCGACCTCGCTTACCGCTTTTATCAGCCGCTTCCAACTGCAGTTGCCGCAGGCGTCGCAGATTTCGCACAATACCCGCCCGGCGGCGGTGCTGATCCCTATTATCTGCCGCCCCGAGCCCACGCTGCTGCTCACCCGCCGCGCCGACTCGCTGCGTAAACATGCCGGCCAAGTGGCGTTTCCAGGCGGTAAAACCGATGCCGAAGATGGCTCGGCGATTATCACCGCACTGCGTGAAGCGCAGGAAGAAGTGGCGATCCCGCCCCAATCGGTGACTGTGCTTGGCCAACTGGCGCCGCTTGACAGTAGCACCGGGTTCCAGGTCACGCCGGTGGTCGGCTTGATCTCGCCCGATGTGCAATTCAGCGCCAACGAAGACGAAGTGGCCGACGTTTTTGAGATGCCGCTGCATGAAGCGCTGACGCTGTCGCGCTATTATCCGCTGGATATCCACCGCGCAGGCCACTCGCACCGCATTTATCTTTCCTGGTATCAGAGTCAGTTTGTTTGGGGATTGACCGCCGCCATCATTCGCCGGCTGGCGCAGCAGGTCAGTATTTAACGCCAGATACGTGACACGGATCACAAGCCAAACGGTTACCTGCACAACAGGCGCGGGTAAAGCGATCGGCATCACTTCATTCATCTGCTTTTTCAACTACATTTCTGGCCATGAGAGTTTTAAAAAAACTGTAAACCCTCTCTTCAACCTTACGAAATACCTGTAAAATACTGCCGTCCGGAATAAACCACTATCAATATAGGGATTAAGCCGGCAGCGTCCCGCAACGGAAGCTGGCGCGATTGTCATTAACTGAGTTTGGGCAACGGAAGGTTCCACGGCTGACCGACTGCCAGAGACAATCAATAAGTGAGCTAACACCACGGATTATTTTATTTCATGCGAAAAAGGCAACCGAACCCGTACGGGCCTTTTACAATATCGCTGTTCCCTGCGCGGTTTTTAACCGATGCAGCCATAACAACATGCCTCTAAGGAGTTTTAGCGTGATTAGCGTTTTCGACATGTTTAAGATCGGCATCGGCCCGTCCAGCTCTCATACGGTTGGACCGATGAAAGCCGGCAAACAGTTTGTCGACGATCTGGTAAGTAAAGGCCTGATGCCTTCTATCACGCGTGTAGCTGTAGATGTTTACGGCTCACTCTCATTGACCGGTAAAGGTCACCATACCGATATCGCTATCATCCTCGGCCTGGCGGGCAATATGCCGGATACCGTTGATATCGATAGCATTCCGAGTTTTATTCGCGATGTAGAACAACGTCAACGCCTGATGCTGGCCAGCGGCCTGCATGAAGTCGATTTCCCGCGCGACGGCGGCATGGTTTTCCGCAGCGACAACCTGCCGCTGCACGAAAACGGCATGCAGGTTCATGCCTTCGCCGGCGATAAAGAAGTTTACAGCAAGACCTACTACTCCATCGGCGGCGGTTTTATCGTCGATGAAGAGAACTTCGGCAAAGCCGACGAACATGAGCTGACCGTTCCTTATCCGTTCAATTTTGCTCGTGAAATGCTCGATCACTGCCGCGAAACCGGGCTGTCTTTATCTGGCATGGTGATGCAGAACGAACTGGCGCTGCACAGCAAGCAGGAAATCGAAACCTACTTCGGCAACATCTGGCAGACCATGCGCGCCTGTATCGATCGCGGTTTGAACACCGAGGGCGTGCTGCCTGGGCCGCTGCGGGTGCCGCGTCGCGCTTCCGCGCTGCGCCGCTTGCTGGTTTCCTCCGATAAGCTGTCCAGCGACCCGATGAACGTTATTGACTGGGTCAATATGTTCGCGTTGGCGGTTAACGAAGAAAACGCCGCCGGCGGCCGTGTAGTCACCGCGCCAACCAACGGCGCTTGCGGCATCGTTCCTGCGGTACTGGCCTACTATGACCACTTTATCGAATCCGTCAGCCCGGACATTTACATCCGCTACTTTATGGCTGCGGGTGCCGTCGGCGCACTCTACAAAATGAACGCTTCCATCTCTGGCGCCGAAGTAGGCTGCCAAGGGGAAGTAGGCGTCGCCTGCTCTATGGCGGCGGCAGGCCTGGCTGAATTGCTGGGTGGCAGCCCGGAACAGGTTTGCATCGCGGCGGAAATCGGCATGGAACACAATCTGGGTCTGACCTGTGATCCGGTTGCCGGGCAGGTTCAGGTACCTTGTATCGAGCGTAATGCGATTGCGTCCGTGAAGGCGATCAACTCGGCGCGCATGGCGTTGCGCCGCACCAGTGAGCCACGAGTTTCTCTGGATAAGGTGATCGAGACCATGTACGAAACCGGTAAAGACATGAACGCCAAATACCGCGAAACCTCGCGCGGCGGCCTGGCAATAAAAGTGCAGTGCGATTGACCCCACACCCCGCCTTCACGGCGGGGTTTTTCTTTGTATAAAATCTTGATAATCAACTCCCTACTCACCATACGTGACGCTGTCACTCAAAAAAACCTTTACAATATCGCGCCGATCCACCGGTTAACCTGCAATTTAGCCCTTTGTTTCGCCAAATTTAAATAATTTACTGGGTTACCATCACTCTTGTATAACGACAGGCTAGAATTAGCCGAGTATCATCCCATGGCAGTTTGGCCTGACGAGGATTCTGGGCTAGCTTACCGAACAAGGATTTACCGATGTTGATGACCCAACTTGCCGTGACTAAATACCGCTATTACCGTTGGCTTCTGGCCGGGGCGGTTGGGTTGGCTATTCTGCTGCTCTCGCTGTACACCCGCTACTATCAGGAACTCGGCACCATTGAGCAAAGCCAGCGGGTGCTTGCCACCCGTACCGTCACCAAGATCAATAACCTGCTGGCGCCTGCGGAGCTCCAGGCCGGACGCTCCATGTCGTTGCTGGACCAACCCTGCCAGACCGCAATGCCGACGCTGCGCTTTCGCGCTGCGCAAAATCAGGCGCTACGGGCCATGCTGTTGGTCAAAGACGGGGTTATTTACTGTTCCAGCCTGTTCGGCGTGCGTAACTATGTTTTCAGCGCCATTTTGCCTACCCTGGCAGACGGTAGCGCGAAGTTAACCCTGCGCCCTTCTCTTTCGGTCGCCAAAGGGGTGCCAACGCTGATCATGTGGACGCCGGGAACGGCCGACAACAATCTCAACGGCGTGCTGCATGTTTTCAATATTGAGCTGTTGGCCAATTTCCTGCTGGAACCGCAAGAACCCTATGCACAACGGGTAGTGCTGAACGTCGGTGACAACAGCCTGGAATACGGGCGACGAGAGATCCTGCGCAGCGATTCCCTGACTACCGGCCTTCTCTATACCGCAAAATCAGCGCAATACCCTTTCTCCATCTCGCTGTTTGGCCCGCAGGCAAGCCGGCTCGCCCTGGCTGCGCTGCCGCGCCATATTCCGCTGGCATTGCTTATCAGCCTGCTGGCAGCCTATGTCGTGTACCTGCTCACAGCCAACCGCATGAGCCTGTCCTACCATATTGGCCATGCCATTACCCACCGCGAATTCCGCGTTTACTGTCAGCCGATCATCAACGCCGAAACAGGCCGCTGCATCGGAGTGGAAACCCTGCTGCGCTGGAAAAACAAACGCCAGGGGTGGATCTCGCCGGACGTATTTATTCCCCTCGCGGAGCAACATGGGCTGATCATCGCCCTGACCCGCTACCTGATGGGCACCGTGGTGGAAAATCTGCCGTTGTTCCCGCCACGTCCGTCGTTTTATATCAGCATTAACGTCGCCGCAGAGCATTTCAACGCGGTCACTCTTATCGACGACATTCGGCGTATCTGGCTGCCGGCCCAGCCGATGCCCTCGTTGATGCTGGAGCTCACCGAACGCACCGCACTGTCTGAAATTCAGTATGAACAAATCAAGACATTGAAAGAAATGGGGATCATGCTGGCCATCGATGATTTCGGCACCGGGCACAGTTCACTCAGCTACCTGAAAAAGCTCAGCCCTGACGTATTGAAAATCGATCGCGGTTTTACCGCCGCCATAGGTACCGATGCGATCAACGCCACCGTCACCGATACCATCATTACTCTGGCGCACAAGTTGAAGCTAAAGCTGGTGGCGGAAGGCGTGGAAACCGCTGAACAGGCGGATTACCTGCGCTCACGCGACGTGAACGCGCTGCAAGGTTTCTATTTCGCCAAGCCGATGCCAATCAACGTATTTCCGCTGTGGTTACAGCAGTATGAATCGCGGTTGCGAGCGGTGAGTGCCCGTGAGGAGCGGCAGAAAGAAAAGGAAAGCAAGCCGGAGGCGTGATTGCCCCCGGCTCGTCATGTTACTGCTGTTCCTCGTCGTGAGGCGTCACTTTACTGATACGTACCAGCTCGATGCGATACTCCGACACGTCAATAACTTCGAAACGCAGCTGGTTTAGCTCCACCACATCCCCCGCAGCCGGCATCTGGCCGTAATGAGAGAGCAGGAAACCCGCCAGTGTGGCGTAATCCGCCGTCGGGCTGACCAAATCTTCGCAGTTCAGCGCCTGCTCCAGCGAGTGCAAGTCGGTGCCGCCCTTCGCCAGCCAGCTTTCGTCTTCCACCACGATATCCGGCGTCTCATCTTCGTCCGGGAATTCGCCGGCGATGGCCTCCAGCACGTCCAGCGGCGTTACCAGCCCCTGCACCACGCCAAACTCATTGGTCACCACCACCAGACGCCCCTTGGCGCGACGCAATACCGCCAGCAGATTAATCACGTCCATGGTTTCCGGCACCACTATCGGCGGCGTGCGTGCGGCAAACTCGGCGATATCATCACCCTGTTCCACGGCAACCAGCAGATCCTTGGCGCGCACCACGCCGATAATCTCATCCAGCGAGTCACGGCAAACCGGGAACAGGCTATGCGGCGTATCCAGCAATTGCTCGCGTACCTCTTCACGTGAGCGATCGCAATCCACCCACGAAATTTCGGTGCGCGGTGTCATGACGCTGCGCAATGAACGCGAAGCCAGCGTTAGCACGCCGCTGATCATATAGCGCTCTTCAGCGGCAAAAGTCTCGTTCACCGGCTGCGGTACGGCTTCGTCCGTTTGCTGTGCACGCTGTTGACCCATCAGACGCATAATCGCCTCTGCGGTACGCTCGCGCATCGGGCGGTGCGCCTGGTGTTTGATAAAGTTACGGCGGGCAATCTGGTTAAACAGCTCGATCAGGATCGAGAAGCCAATCGCTGCGTACAGGTAACCTTTAGGAATATGCATGCCAAAACCTTCGGCGATCAGGCTCAGGCCGATCATCAGCAAGAAGCTCAGGCACAGCACCACTATGGTCGGATGGGCATTCACGAAGTTGGTCAGCGGTTTTGACGCCACCAGCATCACCACCATGGCGATCACCACCGCAGTCATCATTACCGGCAGGTCGTTCACCATCCCCACGGCGGTAATCACCGCATCAAGCGAGAACACGGCGTCAAGGATCACAATCTGCACCACCACCGCCCAGAACTTGGCGTAGCCACGGTTGGCGCCATCCTGGTGCGTCTGCCCTTCCAGCCGTTCATGCAGTTCCATAGTGGCTTTGAACAACAGGAAGACACCGCCGAACAGCAGGATCAGATCACGACCGGAGAAGCTGAAATCCGCCACGCTAAACAGCGGCGTAGTCAGCGTAACCATCCAGGAAATGACCGACAACAGGCCCAGACGCATAAACAGCGCCAGCGACAGACCGAGTATGCGCGCTTTATCGCGCTGCTTCGGCGGCAGCTTATCAGCCAGAATGGCGATAAACACCAGGTTGTCGATGCCCAGTACAATTTCCAATACCACCAGTGTAAGTAACCCAGCCCAGATCGAGGGGTCCATTAAAAATTCCATATCAGACTCCGGAAAAAAGACAGGATTGCCGAGCGGGGCTCAGGCGTGACGATGCTGACGCAGAGGGCGCGCAGAGAACAACAGCAAGATAACGGGATTGCAGTACCGGGGGATGGCCGAACGGCCGTGTGACTTGTGTTACGCCAGCAGGTGGCGGGTGGAACCTTGAAAAACAGTAACTTCGGTGACAGTCCATAGGGTGGGCTGAGGCCCTTCACTCCTAAATATGAAAGAGCAAATACTCTAGCAGGAATTTTTTTTACGGCAAAGAAGCTTTTTTACCTTCAGCATCGTCTTGTAACAGGTCTGTTGTTTAATTCTGCAAACGCCGGATTAAGCGTTATCTGAGCGCTCAATAACAGAGCAATGTCACAAAATTTATTTTTTCACTCACTAAAATAAATGACGCCAATGTGAATTAACGCGCACAGGCTTTTGAAACTGCGCGAGAAATGTTAAGCCCGCGTTTCTGATTTTCTACCATAATGTATCTGAACCTGTATCTGAACCACGGAAGTGACTGCCAGATAAGGAAATCAAGAACGACACAATCCGTGCATATACCCTATAGCTTTCACGTTGCAGCCAACAACGCTGCGGCTTGAAAGATGACGGGTATGAAGTTTAATGAGGAGGTAGCGAGTGGCAATAGCTATTATCATCGGCACACACGGGACCGCAGCGGAACAATTGCTGAAGACGGCGGAAATGCTATTAGGCGAGCAAGATAACGTCGCTTTTATAGACTTCGTCCCCGGTGAAAACGCCGAAACGTTAATCGAGAAATATAACGTGAAAATCAGCGAGCTAGACACCAGCGGTGGTGTCTTGTTTCTGGTGGACACCTGGGGCGGCAGCCCATTCAACGCGGCCAGCCGCATTGCCGTCGATAAAGAAAACTATGAGGTCGTCACCGGGGTTAACATTCCCATGCTGGTGGAAACGTTCATGGCGCGGGACGATAACCCAGGCTTCGACGAATTGGTCGCACTGGCGTTGGAAACCGGCCGTGAAGGCGTAAAAGCGCTGAAAAAACCGCAAGAAGAGAGTGTTAAGCCCGCGGCACCACAGAGTTCCCCCGCCGCCAAACCCGCCGCACCGCAGGCACCGCTTGGCCCCAATGACCGTATGAAGATCGGCCTGGCACGTATCGATGACCGCTTGATTCACGGCCAGGTAGCCACCCGTTGGACCAAGGAAACCAACGTCAGCCGCATCATTGTCATCAGCGATGAAGTCGCCGCCGATCACGTCCGTAAAACCTTACTGACCCAAGTGGCCCCGCCGGGCGTTACCGCGCACGTGGTCGACGTGGCGAAAGCCATCCGCGTATGGAACAACCCGAAATACGCCGGTGACCGCGTCATGCTGCTGTTCACCAATCCGACCGACGTTTGGCGCCTGGTCGAGGCCGGCGTGGAGATCAAATCGGTGAATATCGGCGGCATGGCGTTCCGCCAGGGGAAAACTCAGGTCAACAACGCCGTGTCGGTCGACGAAAAAGATATCGAAGCATTCAAGAAATTAAACGATCGCGGTATTGAACTGGAAGTTCGTAAGGTCTCGTCCGACAGCCGGTTAAAAATGATGGACCTGATTAACAAACTCAATTAATGGCGCAAGCCAATAATTATTTTACTCAGAGCTCTTTGGTCATAGGAGAAGTGCAATGGAGATCACCACTCTTCAGATTGTGCTGATATTTATCGTTGCCTGTATCGCCGGGATGGGATCCGTCCTCGACGAATTCCAGTTCCACCGTCCGCTGGTCGCCTGTACCCTGATCGGCTTTATTCTCGGTGATATGAAAACCGGCATCATCATCGGCGGTACGCTGGAGATGATCGCCCTGGGCTGGATGAATATCGGTGCTGCGGTCGCGCCAGATGCGGCGTTGGCTTCCATCATTTCCACCATTCTGGTTATTGCCGGCGGCCAGAGCGTCGGTGCCGGTATCGCGCTGGCCATACCGCTGGCGGCGGCCGGGCAAGTGCTGACCATCATCGTGCGTACACTGACCGTGGCCTTCCAGCACGCGGCAGACAGCGCAGCGGAACGCGGCAGTTTACGCGCCATCACCTGGATCCACATCTCCGCCCTGCTGCTGCAGGCGATGCGTATCGCTATCCCGGCGGTTATCGTGGCCATCTCGGTGGGCACCGCAGGCGTTCACGCACTGCTTAACTCGATCCCTGAAGTCGTCACCAGCGGCCTGAACATCGCCGGCGGGATGATTGTGGTGGTCGGTTACGCCATGGTGATCAACATGATGCGCGCCGGTTACCTGATGCCCTTCTTCTACCTCGGTTTCGTTACCGCCGCCTTCACCAACTTTAACCTGGTGGCGCTCGGCGTCATCGGCGTGGTGATGGCCGTGCTTTATATCCAGCTCAGCCCGAAATACAACAAGTCTCAGGTTGTACAGGCGGGTCCGGCTAATGCCAACGATCTCGATAACGAACTCGATTAGGAATAGGTGAGAGACATGGTTGATACAACAGCTCAAAAGAAACTCACGCCGGCCGATATTCGCGGTGTGTTCCTGCGCTCGAACCTGTTCCAGGGCTCATGGAACTTCGAACGCATGCAGGCGCTGGGTTTTTGCTTCTCTATGGTGCCGGTAATCCGTCGCCTGTACCCGGAAAATAACGACGACCGCAAACAAGCAATCAAGCGCCACCTGGAATTCTTCAACACCCACCCTTACGTGGCGGCACCGGTGCTTGGCGTTACCATGGCGATGGAAGAACAACGCGCCAACGGCGCACCGATCGACGATGCGGCCATCAACGGCATCAAGGTCGGTTTGATGGGGCCGCTGGCCGGCGTGGGCGACCCGATCTTCTGGGGCACCGTACGGCCGGTATTCGCCGCGCTCGGCGCCGGTATTGCCATGAGCGGCAGCCTGCTTGGCCCTATTTTGTTCTTTGTCTTGTTCAACCTGGTGCGCCTGCTGACCCGCTATTACGGCGTGGCCTACGGTTACCGTAAAGGGGTGGATATCGTTAATGACATGGGCGGCGGCTTCCTGCAAAAACTGACGGAAGGAGCGTCCATTCTTGGCCTGTTTGTGATGGGAGCATTGGTTAACAAGTGGACGCACGTGAATATCCCGCTGGTGGTGTCGAAGATCACCGATCAGACCGGGCATACCACGGTGACCACGGTGCAAACCATTCTCGATCAGTTGATGCCGGGTCTGGTGCCACTGCTGCTGACCTTCGGCTGTATGTGGCTGTTGCGCAGAAAAGTGAATGCGCTGTGGATTATCATCGGCTTCTTCGCCATCGGTATCTTCGGTTACTGGATTGGCCTGCTGGGCCTGTAAAGTTCGTCACAGCCGGGGGGAAACCCCCGGTTTTTTTATTTGTGGAGTTGAAAGATGTCACTGACCGATGGCGTATTGCTGATTTTTACCGCGCTGATGCTGCTGTATGCGATTTACGACGAATTCGGCATGAACCTGCTGAAGGGCAAAACGCGGCTTAAAGTGCAACTAAAACGCCGCAACCGGATCGACTGCCTGATTTTTGTCGGCCTGATTGCCATTTTGATTTACCGAAACGTCACCACTAACGGCGCAATATTGACCACCTACCTGCTTATTTCTTTAGCACTGATCGCCGTCTACATTTCCTATATTCGCTGGCCAAAGATGTTGTTTAAAACGCAGGGTTTCTTTTATGCCAACACCTTCATTGAATATAACCGCATTAAAGCCATGAATTTATCCGAAGATGGCATCCTGGTCATCGATCTGGAGCAGCGCCGGTTGCTCATTCAGGTTACGCAATTAGACGATCTGGAGAGGATTTATCACTTTTTCGTTGAAAATCAATAAACAAATAACACATTAGCTTTTACGCCCACCGCTAACACGCGCTGTATATGGATAATTAATCAACAACCCCAGCGCTTATCCGTTTATTATTTACGCAACATTGTTGCATCAGCCTACATTATATTCCCTCTTGCAATTCTTTAATGAAAACAATTCTCAATTCCAACAAGAATATTCTCAAGTAATTAAGGTTGTCGTCGTCAGAAATATTATGGTATGGTTGCGCCGTCATTGGGGAGTAGCCGGTTTCTGGGCAATAAAACGCCAGAAACGCCCGTATCAACATACTCGTTTCGGACTCTGAAACGTGGTGCGGGCAGCCAGGTAAGGTTGGCGAGACCATAGACACGTAACTCCGTCGTATGGTTGGGGGTGGGTTACGTGTATATGGAGCCGCCCGGCCGAGGCTATTTAACATGAATATTTCCGCTACACTCATTCTCGCTTTTGGCATGTCTATGGATGCGTTCGCCGCGTCGATCGGCAAAGGTGCCAGCCTGCATCAACCCCGTTTTCGTGAAGCCCTGCGTACCGGACTTATCTTCGGTGTGGTCGAAGCCATTACGCCGATCATCGGCTGGGCAATCGGCCTGTTCGCCAGCCAATACATCATGGAGTGGGATCACTGGGTAGCCTTCTCGCTGCTGTTTATTCTCGGTACGCGCATGATTGTCGAAGGCATCAGAAACCGGCCGGACGAAGTGGAAAAAGTGAAGCGCCACGGCTTCTGGCTGTTGGTGGCCACCGCTATCGCCACCAGCCTTGATGCCATGGCGATCGGCGTTGGCCTGGCCTTCCTGCAGGTCAATATTGTGCATACTGCCATGGCCATCGGCATGGCCACCATGATTATGGCAACGCTGGGTATGATGATTGGCCGCTTTATCGGGCCGCTGTTGGGCAAACGCGCAGAGATCATCGGCGGCGTGGTGTTGATCGGTATCGGCATCAATATTCTGCTGGAGCATTTGGGCTATCTCGCCTGATTGTCGCTGAACGCAAAAAACCTGCCAATGGCAGGTTTTTTCGTTTCTGGCATAAGCATTCACCTTAGCTATCGCCCGGTCGGTTGTCGCTCTCCTGCGCGCGCGGCAAACCTGATCGCCAATCCCCATAGAACAGCCGTGAGCAACGACAAGCCTATCGCACCGCACACGGCAAACTTGATCCCGCTTTCCAGCGGATGAAATACCGTCATTAGCGCGCCAAAAATCGCCACGCCAAACGCGGAGCCGCTTTGCCTACCGGCATTGAGCACACCGGCTGCAATGCCCGCCCGTTCACTCGCCACCTCATTCAACAACGCCGCCGTGGCCGCAGGCGTAATGATCCCAGCCGCCAGGCCAAGCAAAGGGAAACACAGTGCAATACGCCAATAAGGCGGGCTTTCAGCCAGCGCCAGCAAACCACCAAAACCCAGCGCATACAGCAGCAAACTCCAATAAACTACCCACCCCGCGCCGAACGCCTGAACCAGACGGCCGGAAACAAAGCTGCCCAGCGTGACCATAATGGTCAGGGGAAGAAATGCCAGGCCGGACTGCAGCGGCGACCAACCCCGTACCTCTTGAAAATAAAGATTCAGCAGAAAGAACGCCCCGTAAAACACCAACGCAGAAACCAGCGAAACCCATGCCGAGGCGGAAAAAACCGCGCTGCGGAAAAGTGTCGGCGGCAGCATCGGCTGCCGGCCTCGTCGCTCTATCACTACAAACATCAGCCAGCTCAAGGCAGCCACGGCGATACCGCCCAACACCCAGCCAGAGTCCCAGCCAAGCTGGGCGCCTTCAATCAACAAGGCCACCGAAGTGGCTAGCGCCACAATCACCGTCCCCTGCCCGGCGTAGTCCATCTGGCGCAAGGACAGTGACGGGCGAACGGCCGCAATACGCAGAGTAAGCCCTATTCCCAACACGATCACCGGGATATTGATCCAAAACAGGCTGCGCCAGCCCAGCAGTTGGATCAGCACGCCACCGGCCAGCGGCCCCGCCGCCATCGCCACGCCGCCGCATCCGGCCCATACCCCAATGGCACCCGCCCGCTGTTTCGCCTCGGGGAAGGCCGCGTTAATCAGCGTTAAGGAACTGGGTACCAGCAAAGCGGCCCCAACACCTTGCAATAGTCTGGCGGCGACCAGTACGGGTAATGCCCCCGCCAACCCGCAAAGGGCAGAAGCGCAGGCAAAGATCGCCAACCCAGCAAGGTAGACTTGCCGTCCGCCTAACCTGTCGCCCAACGTCCCGCCACTGAGCAACAGGCTGGCGAACGCCAACGTATAGGCGTTCACTACCCACTGCAGGCCGGTAATCCCGGTCCCCAGATCGGCGGCGATCGGTGGCAAGGCGACGTTAACGATCGACGTATCCAGGATGACAATGACATAGCTGAGGCTGGTCGCCATCAGTACTCGTTTTTGTTGTTGATTCAAGCTTGCCACTCGTTACGGATCCAGGCTGATGAAACAGGCATTGACTATAAACCGCTATTAGCCTGGAATACTTCGAAGCATATCGAAGTGTGTATTGAGCGATGAAAACATCGCCTGCTATCGATAAAGGAGAAACTCGTGGGCCAACATAATATTGCATCCGTTGCGCATCTGATCGCCGAACCGGTACGGGCGGTGATGTTGATCACGCTGGCCGACGGCAACGCGCTATCGGCCAGTGCGCTTGCGGAGACGGCAGGCGTCACCCCGCAAACCGCCAGCTCGCATCTGGCAAAGTTGTTGGGCGGCGGCCTGCTTAGCGTCGAACGGATTGGGCGCTATCGCTATTACCGTCTCTCGGGGCCGCACGTTTCGCATCTGCTGGAAAGTCTGGCGTCGATCGGGCCGGTAACGCCGGCCTGGCGCAATACGCCCAACCGTTCTGCGCGTGAGATGCGTTTCGCGCGCTGCTGTTATGATCATCTGGCCGGGAAAGTCGGCGTCGCTGTAACGCGCAGCCTGCTGAAACAAGGGCTAATCGTCGAAAATGGCGCATGCGAATATGTGCTGACGCCGGCCGGCGCTAATTGGTTACAGGCGTTGGGCGTTGAGGCGGCCACAGTCGAGCCAGAGGGGATTGGCAAAGGCCGCCAATGTCTGGACTGGACCGAGCGGCAATATCACCTCGCCGGGCCGCTGGCGGCTTATCTGCTGGACGCGTTTTGCCATTGGGGCTGGCTGCAGCGTTTGCCGGCAACCCGGGCGCTCAGAGTAACCCCACAGGGCTGGACGGCGTTGAAAACGCACCTCGCCGTTGAGCGCGCAGATCTGGGGGATGATTCGGTCAATGGCGAAGCGGCATATCCGGTGGTTTAATCGGCTTGACGACGGTACAGGCCTATAACGAAATCCGTTTCACAGGCGAATGTTTCGCTGGCACTCAGGCGCTGTTGCACCTCTGGAGAAGCCCGCCAGGCGAAAGGCGTCATCTGCAGCAGGTTGGCCGCCTGCTCGCCCGGCAGCGTCATCGGGTACGCCAGTGTCTCGAGCCGCTCACAGTCAAACCCCGTCAGTTGCTCATCGGATTCCGCGTGCAGTTGCACCTGCTGATAAACCTGTTCTTTCAGTTGATACAGATGGCGCGGGCCAGGTGATACCGTCACTACCACGCCGCCGGGTTTGACCACCCGTGCCAGCTCTTCGGCTTTGCACGGCGCGTAAATGCGCAGGATCGCGTCCAAAGAACGGTCGGCAAAGGGTAAACGGTGGCTGGACGCCACGCAGAATGGCACCGCAGGGTAGCGCTTGGCCGCATAGCGGATCGCCACTTTGGCAACATCCAGCCCATAAACGGTGATGTCGCGCGGCGCCAAACGTGCCGCCACTTCAGCGGTGTAATAGCCTTCGCCACAGCCAATATCCAGCAGCGCCTGCGCCTCGCTCCCCAATGCCTGCTCCAGCAGTTCCGCCACCCGTTGCTGCAGCGGTCGATAAAATCCGGCGCCGAGAAAAGCGCGCCGCGCCTGCATCATTTCCGCGCTGTCTCCCGGCTGCTTCGAGCGTTTATGCTGCACAGGCAGCAGATTGACATAGCCTTCTTTGGCACAGTCAAACTGATGGTTGGCATCGCAACGCCATTGCAGGTGAGAAAGAAGAAGCGGCTGGTGACACAGAGGGCACTGATAAGACATGGTTGGATTCCAGAGAGATACGGCGCAGGTAGTCTAAAGAAGGCTTCCGCACGATGCAAGGCAGGCCTAGCCAACGGGTAAAAAAGCTGGCTACACTGACGATATGTTTTCTGACGCAGGCAAAGACGTTATATGACCGACTACTCCCCGCTTCTCAGCACCGTTCCGGCCATTCAGCACGGTTTCGGCCACAAAAGTGCCCTGCTGCCCGGCCACCTGCAACCCTATCGCGCCACGCTGCCGGAAAAAAAACAGGTGCACGGAACCCGCATCGTCGACATTCATCATGCGGCCCAAATTTGCGGTGAAGCCGACGGTTTCTACACCACCCAACCCGGCATTTTGCTCAGCGTATTGACGGCAGATTGCCTGCCGGTCATTTTCAGCCGCAATGACGGCTCGGCCATTGCGGCCGTGCATGCCGGCTGGCGCGGCTTGCTGGATGGCATTCTTGAGCAATTGGCGGCGCGTATCAGCCGCGATGACTCAACGGAAAACTGGGTGGCCGCCATCGGCCCGGCTGCCGGCCCGTGCTGTTATGAGGTGAACGAAGAGCTGGTTGCGCGCTTTAAACAGCAGTTGCCGCTGCCTGCCGCCTTGATCAGTCCAAGCTATCGCCACCTGGATCTGGCCGCCATCGCCGAATACAAACTCAGCGAACTGGGATTTGCCGCCGTTGATCGCGCCGGGAGTTGCACCATCTGCACGCCGAATACCGACTCGCGGCACCCGCAGCGCTTTAAATACACCAGCTACCGCCGCAACAGCCACCGGCGCGAGCAGGATCCTGGGCACCCAGGCATTACCGGCCGCAATCAGTACGCGGGTATTATTATCGCCGGCTGAGCGCAGACACGAAAAAGCCCGCACGAAGGCGGGCTTTTTGTACAGCTGACGCTGATTAGATAGCAGTAACGTTCACTGCAGATGGGCCTTTCTGGCCATCTTGGATTTCGAACTCAACGTTCTGGCCTTCAGCCAGGGTTTTGAAGCCGTTACCCTGGATTGCAGAGAAGTGTACGAACACGTCTTTGCTGCCGTCAGCTGGGGTGATGAAACCGAAACCTTTAGACTCGTTGAACCACTTAACTTGACCTTTGATCTTTGCCATCTTGAGTATTTCCTTTGGATTGTTTAAACCGCCCGTAGGCGTTACATAGACAAACTAGAGTCGTTACTGCTTGAGGCACTAAGATAAGGATCGGCAGAGAAGCGGTATTCAACGCTAACGTCTTTACTCAGAACTTCTTTACTGAAAATGCCACACATATACAGAACTGTACCTCGTTTTACCCAGATGCGTTATCACATACTCTGTATTCGATGGCAAGCCATTTTTAATCACTGATGGACCTGTCGCACATATTTGAAACGGTCGATAGCAACATAAGCTTAAATAGGCTAAAAGATGTTGAAGCCTTAGCTATTTTCTGCTTAACGCTCACACCGCGCTACACTCCGCAGCCTGACTGAATTTTAACAATTCTTTCATCCGATCGCTCCTCTGCGATACAACATATAACCGCCATCGGGCGCTTAGAACGTTAAAAAATTTGAATCTTTATGGAATTTCTTATACAACATTTGAATATCGATGAACGGGTGCCTTTGATCTCCAACTCATCAGACCACCAAGCTGCCATCTGGATGGCCCAACGCCGGTGCCGCCGCCTGTCTGATAACCTTTCCGTCGCCGGAGAAAATAATACCGATGCTAATTATTAATATTAGTGATCGTGAATACCCTTTGCACAATCGGATCCCCGGAAAAAAACAAATGGCGCTGCCGCTTTAAGGTGCATAAGCATGCAACGGGGGAATTTACGCACCATCATTGTGCATAACCGGATAAATATCCTGCTGACGACGGGATTAAATAACGGCAATAACCCTGACATCCGTGAGAATGTATAACCGAATTAAATCTTAAAAAGACAGGGGGTATTTACTCTGCCGATAAAGCCAACTCGTGGGTCTAATTATTTTGTCTTTTTGCGCACCTCGCTATTTACACCCACTCATCAGGCCCGGCACCGGATAACGCTCTCCGCCGTTCCCCCGGATAACGGCAGCCCGCAACCGGGCGGCCTTGCAGGCGGTTCAATCCGAAAAGCCGTCCCTCACGGGACGGAAGTTACCCCTTAAGAGTTAGAATCAAGTGCAATGCGCTCGCCAATTTTGATGGGCAAGAACTGATGCCGCTCTATTCCGGCAGAACTCAACGCCAGATTTAATTGCTGTGGCGGTTCATCCAACGACTCATCGGCCAATTCAAAAACGCCCCAATGAATCGGAATAACCCGCGGCGAATTTAATTGCTGATACAACGTCACCGACTGCTGCGGATCCATATGTTGTTCCTGCATGAACCAACGCGGTGCATAAGCGCCTATCGGCAACGCCGCCACGTCAAACGGCCCCAGGCGCGCGCCAATATCCGCCAGCCGCTCCGAATAACCGCTGTCGCCAGAAAAATAGAAACGCAGTGCCGGATGATGAATAACCCAGCCGCACCACAAAGAGCGGTTGCGATCCCACAAGGTACGCATGCTCCAGTGGCGCGCCGGCGTACAGTGGAACGTTAACTCGCCCAATGACAGACTGTCCCACCAGTCCAGTTCCTCCACACGCTTGAGGCGATAACGCCGAAACCAGTTTTTTAACCCCAGAGGCACGATAAAGGTCGCGTTGGGAAAACGTTGCGCCAGTTGGCGCACAGTGCGCCGATCAAGGTGGTCATAATGGTTGTGAGAAATCAACACCACATCCACCGCCGGTAATTGTTGCACCGTCAAGGGCGGCGGCGTTTTGCGTTTAGGACCGTAGAAACTCAGCGGAGATGCGCGTTGCGAAAGCACCGGATCGATCAGGATATAGCGGCTATCCAGACGCAGCAGCATCGAAGCGTGCCCCAGCCACCAGATGCTGTCATCGCTGCCGCTGAGGTCGGCAGGCTGCCACCAGCGCTGGGTAAACTGCTGATACCCCAACTGCGGCGGTTTGGGCAACCCTTGCTGCTTGCGCTCATTCTGCCAGCGTCTCAGATCCCCTTCCTGACGCTGAGTCGGTTCCGGATTGCGAAACCCTTCCGGAGTGTGATGCGCTTTAGCGGCATCATAGTAACGATTGGTTCTCTTCATCCTGCTGTTCTCCCGACCACTGCGGACACCCTGCACGGGCACTGTCGCCAGCTTAACAAGATAGCCTGCTACCGCGCTTTGTGAACCGTGCGCAAACGCGACTGACCTTTTCGCGTATTTTGTTGTCACAGTCCCTATGAGCATGCCAGGGCCATAAAGAGCCTGTTAAGCATCTCTTAAGATCTTTATGATTTACTTATAGGACATTCAGAAAAGGAGAAGTTATGAGCCGTTCTACATCACGCAAATCACGTGTTCGTATGGGCCGTATCCGTAGCGCGATGCGGTCACAGAGGCAGTATTGGAAAATGTACGCGGCGATGAAGCTCCGCCGGGTGAGAGTGCCGGCACCTCTGGTGCTGTTGTTTGGCGCGCTGGTGAGTTTTTTCATGTTAGGCGTGCTGATGCTTAGCGTGGTCGCTATCGATATCGTCACCACCCTGTTCCTGCTGTGCAGGAAGCTGTTGGGGCTGGGCCGCGGCAATCAGGGCACTGCCTTTATGCCACGTAGCTAGAGCCTGAACCGGAGGCGCGCAAGGCGCCTCCGTTATAGATTAACCCCGCACTTTGGCACCTTTACGGCGCGTCAGCATAAAACCCACCCACAACAGCAGGATCCATACCGGCATCAGCAGTACGGAGATGCGGATCCCCTCGCTGAAATACATGATCACCAGAATCAGGCTGAGAAACGCCAGGCACAGGTAGTTGCCAAACGGATACCACAACGCCTTGAAGCTCGGGATCACCCCCTGGCGGTTTTTCGCCGCACGGAACTTCAGGTGCGCCAGGCAAATCATCACCCAGTTAATCACCAGCGTAGACACCACCAGCGCCATCAGCAGCTCAAACGCCTTGCCGGGCATCACGTAGTTGATCAACACGCCGACAGAGGTCACCAGCGCCGACAGCGCAATGGACAGCACCGGTACGCCGCGCTTATTCACCCGGGTCAACATCTTCGGCGCATTCCCCTGCGTCGCCAAGCCAAACAGCATGCGGCTGTTGGCATAGACTCCGCTGTTATACACCGACAGCGCCGCCGTCAGCACCACCACGTTAAGAAGGGTCGCCACCAGACTGCTGTTCAGCGCGTGGAAAATCATCACAAACGGGCTGCCGCCTTCCACTACCTTGTCCCATGGGTAGAGAGAAAGCAGTACGGTCAGTGAGCCGATATAAAAAATCAGGATGCGGTACACCACCTGGTTGGTGGCTTTCGGAATGCTGCGGCGCGGATCGGCGGCTTCCGCTGCCGTGATGCCGACCATCTCCAGCCCACCGAATGAAAACATGATCACCGCCATCGCCATGACCAGCCCTTCTATGCCGTGCGGCATAAAGCCCCCCTGCTCCCACAGGTTGCCGAAACTGGCTTGCGGGCCGCCATTTCCGCTGGCCAACAGCCAAGCGCCGAAGACGATCATGCCGACAATCGCCACCACCTTGATGATGGCGAACCAGAACTCCGTTTCGCCATACAGGCGCACGTTGACCAGGTTGATCAGATTAATCAGCACAAAAAATACCGCAGCGGAGACCCAGGTCGGAATGTCCGGCCACCAATACTGAATATAAATCCCTACGGCGGTTAACTCGGCCATGCCGACCAGAATGAACATGGCCCAATAGTTCCAGCCGGAAAGGAAACCGGCGAAATCGCCCCAGTATTTATAGGCAAAGTGGCTGAATGAGCCCGCGACCGGCTCTTCAACCACCATTTCACCCAGTTGGCGCATAATCAGAAAAGCGATAACGCCACCGATTGCGTAGCCCAGCAGCACGGAAGGACCGGCCATTTTAATGGTCTGCGCGATGCCGAGAAACAAACCGGTGCCAATGGCGCCCCCAAGGGCGATGAGTTGTATATGTCTGTTTTTTAAACCGCGTTTTAGCGGAGTATCCTGTTGCTGACCGCCCATCTTACCCTCATATGGCGTTGAACCTCGTCGCTTTTGCACAAGATTTCGCCAATCAATAAATGTATCTGCGGGCGGCTTTTTAACACTTAACCCCGGGAGCATCAAGGAGAAGCACCCCGGTAACAAGGACCTGGATGCTATTTCATGCAAAGAATGGCGCCGGAATGGCTGGGATTCAGCCTGGCAGGCCGCATAACTTGGTCAGATTGCGTGCGCCAATCATCAGCGTCGCGACGTAGGACTGGCGACGCGTGACCACTTCCACTGCCACGCGATCGTTTTGATATTTTATCAGGTAGGTTGAGGGCCAGCCCTGTCGGCGCTGCCCAAAGCTTTCGGCATGACGATCGATTGCCGCATGGGCAATCACCAGATGAGACAAGTTTTTATCACCTTTAATAATTCGCTTCATAAACAGGCTCCGCCAGAGACAGTTCTGTTGTCATAAAAAGGGAAAAATCATCAGTATTTCTGGTGGTTCAACGGGCCATCTCGGTGGTTTGCTGGCTCAGCAGGAAACAGATCATCGCGGCGCGCAATGGGCTGTTGCTGTCTGCCTGCCACTCACCGCTCTGGGTGATCATGCGGGCCTGCCACAACGGGTTATCACTTTGGCCGTCAGCATTCAAACTGATTTTATTGGCGCAGATAATCGGCCAGGCATCGGAGGGATTCTTGCAATAATCTTTACCTTTCACGCCGCCATAAGGATACCATTTTTCCGGGTTTTCTCCGGTGATCAACGCAATGCTGCGGTTCACCTCGGCGTCGCTTTCTTCATACCATTTAATCATCGGCTTCATCCATCTTTCGTAAGGTTGGCGCTACATTACGATGCCAATACGACAGATTTATGACAAAACGACGGCTTTTCATATTATCCATACTAATGTTTTTTCATCTTTATATTCCCCATTAGGATGATTACACTTTTTACCTGTTTCTTTGCCCGGAAATTATCGCCATGTTGAGCGGCCTTAACCACTTGACGCTCGCGGTACGTGACGTCAACCGCAGTTTCGATTTCTACACCCGTCTGTTGGGATTCATCCCGCATGCGCGCTGGCAAAATGGCGCCTACCTGTCCCTTGGCGAACTGTGGTTGTGTCTGTCATGGGACAGTTCGCGAGCGGTGGACACACCGGGCGACTATACCCATTACGCATTCAGCGTGACGGAGGAAAATTTTGCACCCGCCGCATTAAAGCTACGCCAGGCAGGAGTAAAAGAGTGGAAAAACAATCGCAGCGAGGGGGAATCACTGTATTTTCTCGATCCCGACGGGCATCAGTTAGAAATTCACGGTGGCGATCTGGCCAGTCGTCTGGCAGCATGCCGTGCTCAACCTTATCAGGGGATGGAGTTTTTCTGAGGAAGGTGGGTGGCACAAAGTGTGTGAAGCGCCACCCGGCAGGCATCTGATTAACGTTCGGGGATAAAACCCTTGAAATCCAACGCCGGGCTGAGATCGTCATCGTCCGCCACGCTGCCGCCGCGAGCGCTTTGCGCCAGGCTCTTCAGTAACGCCGTTTGCTGGCGCTGCTGCTCGGCGATTTCCTGCAACAGGCGAATCTGTTCATTGGCACGCACGCTGGCGCGGTTCACCAGGAACCAGCCCCATAATCCCACCAGCAGCGCCAACGCTGCGATGGCCAACGAAACCAGGCTATTTGGACCAAAACCTAAATCGTACATGGACAACCCTATCTACTGCTAAAATCAGGCGGACATCTTAGCACTCCGGGTATGGGCACGAACATCTCCGCAGAAAATTGTTGCGCACCACCGCGCACCTCACCAGGGAACAAAACGAGTGATTGAACAAATTCCCAACGCAAACCTCTCCCCCTCGTCACAATAACTGTCCAGTGCCAGCAGATAAAAAAACAAACAGGCAGCCAGAGCCGCAATTATCACGAGGATTTTTTTTCGCAACAAATTTTAGCAGCCTCATTGTTATCTTGGTAATTGGTTTCTCAGCCTATCACGGCTAACTTAAACGAAGTTTAACCGGTCGTTTAGAAATCTCACCTGGGTTTATTTTTCAGAATGTTACCGTTGCGCCCTGCTCTGGCTCGTGGCTATATCGCTACGACAATCAATAACAGGAGTCAAAATGGGCAAACTGATTAAGTGGATCGTAGCGCTGGCGGTGCTGTATGGCGCATTTCTGTTTTCGGGGTACGGGGTGCTTATCGGCAGCAATCAAAACGTCGGAGGGCTGGGGTTGCAGTGTAAATACCTGACGGCGCGGAATGTGGTGATAGCGCAGTATCTGCACGGTGACAACGGCGTGATTGGCATTGCCGACTGCCCGCTGTTCAAAAAGATCGAAACGGTGGTGGATTGATCACCACCGTCCGAAACCGCCGTCAAACGGCGGTTTCACATCAATTACGCGTGAATTTCATCTCAATCAAAGCAATCGCTTTTTCAATAGCCCGCCGCGTCACCGGATCGGCGCCGGCAGGATGGGTGGAAAAATCGATGCTTTTCAACTGACTTGCCATTTTGTCCCGCACCTCGGTAGGTGCGATAACGTCAATGACATCCAGAATTTGTTTGATGACCAGTTGGCAGGCGACCAGATCGGATGCCAATTCCTGGTCGTTGCTCAGCATGTCGGACATAGTGACTTTCCTTCTTAGTTCAGACGCCGCACAGAATACCATGCCGCCTGCCGCTTTTCCGCCCCCCTGCCGTTTGCCGCTGAATTTTCAGCGCTAATGCGCATTGACCATCAAAACGCCCTGCCGAATTGGCCTATACTTGGGCTTGAGCGTTGCGCTTGGCGGCGCATTGCAAATCCTAACCTGACGGGAGAACGTAATGGCAAACCACAATGTGAAATCCTGGGCAACAGTGCGCGAAACTTCGGTTGAAATTGCCGAGGCGATTTTTGAGCTGGCGAAAAACGACGAGATATTGGCGCAAAAAATCTGGGAGGAAGGCAGTGACAAAGCGCTGGAAATGGCCTTCGCAAAAACCAGTGCCGATCAGCTGTACTGGGGCGAAGAAACCGTAGAACGCAAAAACGTCTGATCGGGCATTATCAACAAAAAGCCTAGATGAACGATGCCCAGTGCATTTCAGGCTGCAGCCAAAACGCGCAGGCTTGAAACACGACGGGTATGAACATCCAGGCTTTTTCGGTAGTCTGTCACATCCCACAGCGGGTTATATTGTGGCCTGATATCACGGCTCTTCACCTCCCACACCTTCCGCATTATTCATTCTCATCACCGGTGTCACCATAAAAGCGGCAACGCCCACGATTACAACCAGAGTAATAATCACTGTCATTAACATGCGATCACCCCATCAACGCTGAGTTGTTACGGCTGACTCTGTCTAGGCGGTTTATTTCCTGCGGCCTGAACCACTTTAGTATCAGCGGTAACAGGCAATCTCAGATTAGCCGTTTTTCCTTCCGGCTGACAAGCCACCTGATGATGGTTTTTCCGAATAATTTCGCCCTGGAGCTGGTGGGCTTTTTGTCCGGGGCGGCAAGTTGTGTATACTTCACCGCTATGTAGATCTCACACAGACGCACTGATGATACAAGAACATCACCTCTCATTGGTCTGCGCCCTCAGTAAATGGGTCGAAACTCACCTAGGTAGAGTGATCCATCTCGAAGAGCTGGCCGAGTACTCCGGCTACTCCCTGTGGCACATGCAGAAGCTGTTCAAAGAAGCGACCGGGATTTCGCTGGGCAAGTATATCCGCGAACGCCGCCTGGCCGGTGCGGTTTATCAATTGCGCAGCAGTGACGCTACCATTTTTGACATTGCACTGGATTTTGGTTTTGGCTCGCAGTCACATTTTACTTATATGTTCAGAAAACGGTTCAACATTACGCCTTATGATTTCCGCCAGGATTTAAGCGTAGATTTGCACATCGCCCCGCCGTTGCACGTCATCCATCAAAAAACTGCCTGACCGCTCTCCCGCCGTACCCAGCGGCGGGCTAATGGGCCCAAATAACCACCAATATGGCAATCAACGCAGGGAGCGCCTGGACCTTAAGAATTTTACGGCTCGCCGTCAGGCCGCCGAAGATGCCCGCCACCAGCACGCAGCCGAGGAAAAACAGTTGCACCGTCGGGTCAGCACGCCAGACTCCCCATGCCAGCCCGGCAGCCAGGAAACCGTTATACAACCCCTGGTTAGCGGCCAGCACGCGCGTTGCAGCCGCAAATTCCGCCGTAGTGGCGAACACACGTCTGCCGGTCGGCATCTGCCACAGGAACATTTCCAGGATCAGGATATACAGATGAATCGCGGCTATGAATATCACGATAACATTAGAAAAAATTACCATTATATTTATCAAGGTTAATTAAGGGATCGGTTTAATAAGTATAACTGCATTCAAAAAGTTGCGAATAATCAAACATAAAAAAACCCGCCGCAGCGGGTCTATTACCTAATCATTCGGTGTTAGCTTAGCGCAACAACCAGCATAGCTGCGATAGAGATCCAAAAAGCCGCCGTTGCAATAACAACATGGGATAATCTTGCACGATAGAGTACTTGGCTCATAATGACCTCACAGGCTTCTGACTAGCGGTTAGATAACAACACTTCTTGAAAGATATCTTAATCCACTGCTCCGACCAATTATTTGCGCCAGATCACTATTTACCAGATAAACTATATTCGATCTAAAACATGGACTTTCGATCACATTAATTCAGCGTTAATAGAAAGAAATGAATAAGATCATCCCGCCGTTATAGCCAGAGGGCATCAAACTTCGCTCCAGGGCAGGTGTGGTGCGGTCATACGCGGCCCGCTATAACCACTCACATCCGGAAAACGGCTATTCCCCTGCTCCCAGTCATGCTGCGCCTGGGTAATATCTTGCTTACTGTGGCCGACAAAGTTCCACCAAATGAGAATCTCTTCGTTTAATGGTACCCCGCCGATTAATAATGCCCGGCTGCCCTTCTTGGCATTTAACCCGATTTGGTTAATATTCATCCCTAAATAGGCGAACTCATCAGGTGAAAATTTTTCATCATTAACCTCAATTGCACCAACAAGGGGCAAAAAACCTATTTCATAGTCTTCCCGCAAGGGTAAAGGTAAATAGCCGTCGCTCTGCCACTCCAAATCAATGGCGATTAATGGCGAAAAAGTAAACACCGGAGAACGGTATTCCTCAAACTCCCCCACCAGCAAAGTATGTCTAACCCCATTTCGTTCCCAGGACGGCAAGTCGGGATAATGATCGAAGCGCGGCGCCATATCGGCATCGTCGGCAGGGAGAGCAATCCACAGCTGCGCGGCATGTAAACGCCGCTCTTCTCCCGTTGACTGTTCGGTATGGGCGATACCGCGCCCTGCCGTCATCAGATTGACCTGGCCCGGACGAATCACCTGCTCGCTACCCAGGCTGTCGCGATGCAGCACCTCTCCTTCAATCATCCAGGTAAAGGTTTGCAAGCCAATATGCGGGTGCGGACCCACGTTCATACCTTTAGAGGAGCCGCTGAAGACCGAAGGTCCGGCATGGTCGAGAAAGCACCAGGCGCCCACGGTACGGCGTTCGCGGGTAGGTAAGGCACGATTGATCGGGATACCGCCGACTTCGGCATTGCGTGCGGTAATGCGTTGTATCTGACGCACACCTTCGACCGTAGGGCAGTCACGGGAAGAAGAAGAATGGGTTGGGCGGGAGTTGCTCATAGTAACGCCTCCAGAACGGCACACAGGTTGAATTAATGGCAAAGCCAGCTTATCACACAGCTGGCGGCCTCAATGCAACCTGGGAGGCGGAGTGCGTCAGGACGTCTTGATATAGCAGCCTTTTACATCAACTTCGTCACGTGCATGCTTCAAGTCGGAGAAATACGTCACACCAAAGAGTATCGATACGACCAGCAACACGGAAACCAGCAGGCCGATAACAGCCAGCAGTTTGGTTTCATCGTGGAGATTATGCTCCATTTTATCTCCTGTACAGAACGACATCATGTCAGCCACAGGGTGACTGACAGCGTAAAGATGATCAGGGAGCAGGACGCGATCGCCAACACAATGATGGCAAACTGCGCATCTCCCAGAGTTTCACGGTAGTTTTTGTCTTGTGAGGCATTACGTTGTTCTTTCACAAAATCTATCTTAACTCATCACGCGTAAACGCTACTGTTATGGGATGGTCGATAAAAACTCGCTACTGCGGTTTTCTTAGATTCTGCGTCAACGCCATTCGGACCTCAATAGTGGCAAGACGCTATCAACTTTCCTCGCCAGGGTCAACATCCCCCGGGAGCTGAGGCGGTGGTGAGTATAAAACATTCACAACTTTTATTAAAAGTAAAAAATAATCAGTAAAACTGATAGTAAATGCGATAAAAAAAGCCCGATATCACATCGGGCTCCTGGATATCTTATCTTCTTTACTGCGGAATGCGCAGAACCTGTCCTGGATAAATCTTGTCCGGACTGGACAGCATGGGTTTGTTCGCTTCGAAGATCTTGTTGTACAGATTGGCGTTACCGTACACCTCTTTCGACACCGCGCTCAGCGTGTCGCCCTTCTTCACGGTATAGAAACGGCTCTCGGCTTCAGATTGTGCAACAGACACCTTATCTTCCACACCGCTGATACCCGCCACGTTACCGATCGCCACCAGGATTTTTTCTTTCAGTTCCTGGCTGACGGCGTCCCCGGTCACCACGGCTTTGCCATCCACCACCTGCACGTCGACCTTATCGGCACCCGGCAGCCCGATTTTATCCAGATGCTCCTTCAGTTTGGCACTTTGGTCTTCGGCAGTCGCATTGCCGGTCACTGTGTCCCACAGTTTTTCGCCAGCTTCTTTGACGAAGTTAAACAAGCCCATATTCACTCCTTTCGATGGTTACAATGTTGCGTTCACTTAAGGCTTGTTAAGCTTAGCACTGCAAAACGGATATTCAATTGCTCCTGCGGCATTCAGCCGTTGGAGTAATCCGAAAGTGCACCCTTTTGTTGCCAATCCATCACTTTGCACCGATTCTCGGGCTGAAAGCCCCCCGTTTTTACCTACAATAAAGGTATGGAGAGATTTGGGTAGAGGACGAAAGACGCTATGTACGCACTGGTGATGTTTGTATGTTATCTGGATGGCGGCTGCGCCGATATCGTGGTTGACGTGCTGCGCAATGAACCTCAGTGTCTGGTCGTCATGAAGGAACAAAATCTGCGCCACGCCGGGTGTTTTCCGGTGGAAGATTTTATCGATGGTTTCTGGCTGCCTGCCAGTGAATATGCGCCGTTGTAGAGCGGCCGTCCATTTTTCCGCTACTTACCTCTGAGGAATTTCTGAATTCATCGGAAAAGTGGTGTATCTGCGATATTTTATCCCGCCGCTTTGCTAAATTGCTTCACCCGAACGATATGGAGACGGCGTCATGCCCGTATCTGCTCTCTCAGACGAATATTATGAAACCCTGTTACGCGATGTCAGCCTGGTGCTCGGTGGCGCGGTGATCCAACTGATCAATCTCAACAAGAAAGTGTCCGGCAATAATATTCTGGCCCATTTGGTCACCGAGATTGAACATGAGAAAAATCAGCAGCGCTTTGAAACCCTGCGCTCCGCTATTGAAGTCGTGGGCCTGGCAGCCAAAGGATAGTGTCCCAAATAAAGAAGGCAGAGCTTGCGCCCTGCCTTTTGACCGTTATCCCGACACAGGATGAAGGTAATAGCGTTGAAACTTAGAAACGATAAGTCAGGTTGACCGCGACGATATCGTCTGTGCTCAGTTTCAGCTTGTTGTCGTCATTCAGCTGGTTGATTTTGTAATCAACATAGGTGTACATGTTTTTGTTGAAGTAGTAAGTCGCGCCCACTTCCACGTATTTCACCAGATCGACATCGCCAAGCCCTTCGATATCCTTGCCTTTGGACTGCACGTAAGCCAGAGAAGGACGCAGGCCGTTTTCAAACTGGTACTGAGCGACCATTTCGAAGTTCTGAGTTTTGTTGGCGAAGCCAGACACGCCGTTGCCGCTGATTGGCGTCATGTTGCGGGTTTCCGCATACATTGCCGCCAGGTAAACCTGATTGGCGTCGTATTTAACCGCAGTGGTCCAGGCCGTCGCGCTGTCGCCTTTGCCGTACTGCAGTTTCTTTTGATCGCTGGTGCGGTTCGAGTCAGAGAATGCCGCCGCCACACCGATACCTGAGCCGCCGATATCCTGGTAATCCAATGACAGACCGTAGCCGTCACCGTTCTGCTTGGTCACGCTGCGACTGTCGCCGTCGTTTTTGCCCTGGTACTGTACTGCCAGGTTCAGGCCTTCCACCAGACCGAAGAAGTCACGGTTACGGTAAGTCGCCAAGCCGTTGGAACGCGCGGTCATGTAGTTGTCGGTGTAGCTGTAGCTGTCGCCACCGAATTCCGGCAGCATGTCGGTGTAGGCTTCCGCGTCGTACACCACGCCGTAGTTACGACCGTAGTCGAATGAACCGTAGTTGGCGAACTTCAGACCGGCAAAGCCCAGACGGGTTTTGGTGCCAGTAGTGCCCTGCGCTTCGTCGTGGTTGGCCTGGACATTATATTCCCACTGGCCGTAACCGGTCAGTTGGTCATTGATTTGCGTTTCGCCTTTGAAACCCAGACGGACATAAGTCTTGTCGCCATCTTCAGATTTATCATCGCTGAAAACATGTTTGGCGGAAACGCGACCGTACAGGTCAAGTTTATTGCCATCCTTATTATAAATTTCAGCCGCGTTGGCAAAGGAGGTCATTGCCGCAAGGGCAACAGCTAAGGCTAATACACTGCGATTCATCATTTATTTTCCTAGATATTATAATTAAAAACCTGCCCATCACGCCCAATTTATGATTTGGGCTGTGATCTTTATCATTTAGTATTTTATGAGCGCCCCTAATCAGGGGCCATGTGACATTAGCATCATGAATCCAAACTTCAAAAGAAAAAGTTCATAAAATACCGTGGGTAAAGCATGTTTATTTGTAACTTAATATTACAAACAAAGCCAGCATCAAATCATTGATTAATATTGATATTTGACACATAACATATAACCAAATTGGTGCATTGCACTCATTTAGTGCAAATCACTTTCTTTTTGCCTACTTTCTAAACGATACGTAAATAACATGAAACTTAGCGTGGTTACTAATAACGTTACTTATTTCACATTTTTATCTGAACAAAGTCGCTGCGTTGATTTAGACCATTACCCGAGTTTTAATCAGATCTTTTACGGGTTCTCATAGTCAATACGATTCAAACCGTCAAAACAGTAATACCGGGGGAAATTAAATTTAAGAAATGGCAACAGTGAATAGCGGATATATAAACAGAAGGGAATGAACAAATACCACAGAATAATACACCAGATTAATTCCAGGTTGCAGCTGACAATGCTACAACCTGGCGCATACCGCAAATGAAAACCGCCACATGGCTGACAGATTAATACAGCGTGCTACGCGGCACCTCAGTCAACACCATACCTGCACGCAGCCCAAGCGCCACGCCAGGATTGGGGAACAAAATCCACTCGCTGGCATGTTGAACCCGGTACTCCTCACCCGGTTGTTCGCACAACAAAGTGCCCTGCTTAAGCTCGGTAAAGTTGGCGGTGTCGTCGCTAAGGTGCAGCCTGAAATCCTCGCTTCGCTTAATCAACGACTGTTCTACGCGGAACAGGCGCAGCGCCTCACCCGGCCGCAAAGGTAAAGGCTCAGCGCTCACCACCCCCTGCAACGCACGGTTAATGGCGGCAAACTGTTGCAGATCGTTGCTGCCGAAGGGTTTCGCCTTGCCCAGCTCCAACGTACAACTTGCGGCGTCGGCGTGCTCGCTGGAAAAATGGCTAAAGGTGCCGCCAGGCGCACTGTGGATCACCAGCGCGTCAAGATCGGCGGCATCCAGCACTCCCAGCATCTCCGCACTGTAAGGCCGCGTCTGGAAGGGCAGAATGCCAAAACGCGGCAGCCGCGATTCACGTATCGCCGTGTGCAGATCATAATGGAAACGCGCGGCCTCTTCCCCGTCGAAAAACGCCGTTATCACCTGCTCCAGCTGCTGCGCCCGCGCGGTTTCACCGCTGTGGTTAAACTCGCGATAGCGGCCGCCGAACATGCGGTTCATGTCACTGTGCAGATAACGTTTACCTGCGCGTATCGCCGCCGGGTTACCCAGCACCACCAACAGCCGCACCGCCAGCGGCCTTTCGCCCGCCAACAACGCATTGACCAATTGGTTCAGCAGTTCAATCGGTGCCGTTTCATTACCGTGGATCCCGGCGGAAAGCACCACCGCCTGCCGGTAAGCCTGGTGTGGGGTGATTTCCAACAGGCCTTCCCCCTGCCAGCGCCAATGCACATTCAGGTTATCACCCTGCTGGTTGGTCGGGGCTTGCCCCGCCAGCGTCAGGGCCAGCAAATCAAACATGGCAGCTCCGTCTATTGTTGGAAAGGATAAACCGAGCCCAGCCCGAGGATAGACGTCAACGCGTCCAGCGCATCGCGCCCCTCGCGCAGCAACTGCGGATCGGCCAAATCGTTTTGCGTCAGCCGATCGCGGTAATAGCAGTCGACCCACTCATTGAGCGTAACGAATAGCGTATCGTTCATCATCGCGCGCGGATTCACAGCCCGCAGTTCCTGTTCATTCAGCGCCACACGCAGTCTCAGGCACGCCGGCCCGCCGCCGTTACGCATGCTCTCACGCAGATCGAATACCTTGATTTCATCGATCGGCCCGCCGCCGGTCACCATCTCGCTCAGATAGCGCCACACACCGCCATGCTGGCGTGACTCTTCCGGCACCACAATCATCATCTTGCCGTCAGGTTTGGTTAAAATCTGGCTGTTGAACAGATAGGTCGATACCGCATCCGCCACCGAGACCTGCGCCGTCGGCACCTCAATCGCCGTCAGTTCGCAGTCCAGCGTCGCCATCTTGCGGCGCACCTCGTCCAGCGCTTGCTGCTGCTGATGAAACGCCTGCTGATGATGGAACAGCACGTTCTGGTTACTGACCGCAATCACATCGTTATGAAACACGCCCTGGTCGATCACCGCCGGGTTTTGCTGCACAAACACGGTGTGCTGCTCATCCAGTTGATGCAGACGAGCAATCGCCTCGCCAGCCTCACGCGTCTGGCGTGCCGGGTAGCGTGTCGGAGCGGTTTCGCCACCGAACTCCTGGCGCCCATAGACAAACATCTGCACGCTGCGTTTGCCATAGTCGCCGCCCAGCCGGTTGTGGTTGGCCGCGCCTTCGTCGCCAAACAACGCCACCTGCGGCAAGGCTTCGTGATGGGCGAAATGGCGTTCATCGTTGAAAATCGCGCGCAGCACGCCGGAAGTGGTCTCGGCCTCAATCGCACGATGGAATTTATTGTTCAGGTTGGCGGCGGTGAAATGCACCTTGCCATCTTTACTGTCCGCGGAAGGCGAAACCGTCGCCGCATTGGCGGTCCACATGCAGGAGGCCGAACTGAGCGCCGACAACAAACGTGGTGACTGACGCATCGCCTGCGCCAATACGGCCTCATCGCTGCCGCTGAAGCCCAGTTTGCGCAGCATCGGCACATGCGGCCGCTCCTGCGGTGGCAAAACGCCCTGCTGGAAGCCAAGATCGGCCAGCGCCTTCATCTTCAGCAACCCCTGCTTGGCCGCCAGTTTCGGGTTGGACACGCTGTTTTGGTGCTGCGTAGAGGCTTCATTACCAAACGATAATCCGGCGTAATGATGGGTCAGGCCCACCAGACCATCGAAATTGACTTCATATCCTGACATGCTGTTCTCCCGGGCCGAGCAAGCTCGGCCCTATTCAAAAAACATACCCTATAAATTTCGCGTTGGCCGCTCAAGCCGCGTCCCTGCGCTCAAAGGTCGGCTAACCTGTAATGCCCCCCCACCGGCCTCAAATTTAGGGTGTATCGGTCTTAAACGACAGTCCTGGCGACAGACTTGCCGGCAGCGTCAAACTTTCGCTTTCCAGCGACGCCATTGGCCAGGCGCAGTAATCCGCCGCGTAATAGGCGCTTGGGCGGTGGTTGCCCGAGGCGCCCACGCCGCCGAACGGTGCGGCACTGGAGGCACCGGTCAACGGCTTGTTCCAGTTGACGATACCGGCACGCGCTTCCAAAAGCAGTTGATCAAATCGCTCACGTTGCGGCGACACCAGGCCGACAGACAGGCCATAGCGCGTCTGGTTGGCGATGCGCAACGCCTCGTCAAAGTCGTTATAGCGAATGACGGTGGTCAGCGGGCCGAAATATTCTTCATCCGGCACGTCTCGTACGCCAGTCACATCAATAATGCCGGGGCTGAGCAGCGCACTGCCGCTTTCCAGCCGCTGCATGGTCAGCAAGGCTTTGCCACCCAAAGACAACAAATGATGCTGCGCCGCCAGCATTTTTTCCGCCGCAGCAGGAGAGATCACCCCACCCATGAACGGCTGCGGTTCAGCATCCCAGCGACCGACGCGCAGAGCGCTCGCCACCTGCACCAAACGTTCAATAAAGGCATCGCCCTCGCTGCCGCGTTTCACCAGAATGCGGCGCGAACAGGTGCAACGCTGGCCGGCGGAGATAAACGCCGACTGAATCGCCAGATTAACCGCCGCATCGCGATCGTCAATCTGATCGACAATCAACGCGTTGTTGCCGCCCATTTCCAACGCCAGCATCTTTTCAGGCTGCCCCGCCAATTGGCGATGCAGGTGATAACCGGTCCCTGCGCTGCCGGTAAACAGCAGACCGTCGATATCTGCACTGGCGGCCAGCGCTTCGCCGGTTTCACGTCCGCCCTGCACCAGGTTGATCACCCCGTTTGGCAAACCGGCCTGTTGCCACAGCTTCAGCGTTTCCTCGGCGGTCAGCGGCGTCAACTCGCTAGGTTTAAAGACCACCGTATTACCCGCCAACAGGGCCGGCACAATGTGGCCATTCGGCAAATGGCCCGGGAAGTTATAAGGCCCGAATACCGCCAGCACGCCATGCGGCCGGTGGCGCAGCACCGAAGCGCCGTCCGCCATCGCGGTTTCACTGATGCCGGTGCGTGCCTGGTAAGCCTGCAGGGAAATCGCCACTTTGCCGATCATCGCCTGCACTTCAGTCAGCGTTTCCCAGCGCGGTTTGCTGGTTTCACGGCTGATCACCGCCGCCAAATCCTGTTTATGCTCTTCCAGCAGGGCAGCAAAACGCTTTACTAACTGCTCACGCTGTTCAAACGGGGTACGGGCCCAGGCCGGGAACGCGGCGCGAGCAGCCTCGCAAGCGGCGGCAACATCACTGCCATCGGCGGCATTGGCCTGCCACAGCGTCTGGTTGTCGACCGGATCGGCCTTGCCGAATTCAGCGCCCCGGCCCTGTTGCCAGGTGCCGTTAATAAACAGTGCAGGATGTGACATTAGGCTTTCTCCTTTGAAATAAGGGGGATGACCCGCACCAAGCTGCCTTGCTCAACGCCCAGCGCCGCAGCGGTTTCCGCATTGAGATGCAGACGCTCGTCATACAGATCGGCATTGACCAGCAGTGCGCGGTAGGACTGATAATGATCGTTGGCCACCAGAAGAGCCGGCGCATCGGCGCGCATTGGCGTCTCGTCCAGCACCACTTTCACCGTGCGGCTCTCTTTGACCGCACGGATATGGTCGATTTCCGCTTCCAGCGTCGGGCCGCCGTCGAAGATATCGACATAGCCCTGATAGCGCAGGCCCTCAGATTCCAGCACCCGGCGGGCAGGAACGGTCTGTGGGTGCACTTGGCCAATCACCTTCTGCGCATCCTCAGCCAGGAAATCGACATACAGCGGGTGTTTCGGCATCAGCTCGGCGATAAACGCCTTCTGTCCGGTACCGCTCAGGTAGTCCGCCTTGGCGAACTCGATGGAAAAGAAATGGTTTCCGACGCTCTCCCAGAACGGCGAACGGCCCTCTTCGTCGGAGAAACCGCGCATTTCGGCAATCAGCCGCGCGGAAAAACGCTCACGGAAAGCGGCGATAAACAGGAAACGCACTTTCGACAACAGCTTGCCGTTTTCGCCGTGACGGTAGTCCGGATCGAGGAACAGCGTACACAGCTCGGAATGGCCGGTGTGATCGTTACTGAGAAACAGCGTCGGCACCGATTTATAGACGTTCAACTGTTTGGACGCGTGCACCTGGGTACCGACGCGAAAGCTGTACCAGGGTTCAGTCAGCCCAACAGCCACTTCAATCGCGCAAACCCCTACCGCCTGCTGCCGCTCGCTGTCCTCCAGCACAAACAGATAGCACTGCTCGCCGCGTGGAAGTTCGCCTTGCCAGGTTTTTAACGCCCGCTCAATGCGCGCCGACAACGTATCTTCATCTTGCGGCAGGGAAGTGAGACCGATGCCGGATTTACCGGCAAGCGTCAGTAAATCAGCCAAATCGCGACGCTCTATAGGGCGAATAATCATCATAATGCGAACCTCGTCAGAATCAGGCTGCGCCGGTTAAGGCGCAGCCTGTGTATTAGCTGCAAATCCGCGCCACAGCACGCGCGAATCGCGCCAGCCCCTCTTTCACATCCTGCTCTGGAATGATCAGTGAAGGGGTGAAACGCACCACATCCGGGCCGGCGATCAGTGCAATCACGCCCTCTTCGTTGGCCAGTTGGGTGATCTGTTTTGCCTTGCCGGCATAATCCTTATTCAACTGGCAACCAATCAGCAGGCCGCCGCCGCGAATTTCAGAGAAAATCGGGTATTGCCGGTTAATCTTGTTCAAGCCGTCGATAAACCACTGGTGGCGCTGCTTCACCCCTTCCAGCACCTCTGGCGTGTTGATGATCGAAAACACCGCGCCCGCCACCGCCGTCGCCAGCGGGTTGCCGCCGTAGGTGGTGCCGTGGGTGCCTACGCTCAGGGTTTTGGCCAATGCGTCGGTGGTCAGCATGGCGCCAATCGGGAAGCCGCCGCCCAGCGCTTTCGCGGTGGTCAGCACGTCCGGCACGACGCCGTATTGCATGTAGGCATACAGATGACCGGTACGGCCCACGCCGGTTTGCACTTCGTCGAAAATCAGCAACGCATCGTGGCGATCGCACAGCTCACGCAGGCCCTGCAGGAAAGCGGCATCGGCCGGCAGCACGCCGCCTTCGCCCTGAATCGGCTCCACAATCACCGCGCAGGTCTGGTCGTTGATCAGCTCAGCCGCGGCAGCCAGATCGTTAAACGCCGTGTGGCTGATACCGCCCGGCAGCGGCGCAAAATCTTTTGAATACTTCGGCTGGCCGCCGGCAGACACGGTGAACAGCGTCCGGCCGTGGAAAGCGTTATTGAACGCCACAATCTGGTTCTTGCCGGCGTTGCCGTTGTCCAACGCACGTTTACGCGCCAGCTTCAGCGCCGCTTCGTTGGCTTCCGCCCCGGAGTTGCAGAAAAACACCTTGTCGGCAAAGGTGGCGTCAATCAGCTGTTTTGCCAACAGCAGTACCGGTTCGTTGGTATAGCCGTTGCCCAGATGCCACAGTTTCCCCGCCTGCTCCACCAGCGCCGCCTTCACCGCAGGATGCGCATGCCCCAACGCATTCACCGCGATGCCGCCGGCAAAATCGATGTAAGACTTACCCTGCTGGTCCCAGACCTGTGACCCCTCACCCCGAACCAGAATAAAATCAGCGGGGGCATAAACCGGGACCATCCAGTCGTCGAAAGACTGGCGGGTAACTGCGATTGGCTGTTCCATAATGACCTCATAACCTCAGCAAAGGCTGAATTTTGACTGTAAGGGCCGTTCCTGCCCGGATATTCCGCAACAAAACAAAAAAACCGCACCGTTGATTCCGCTTTTCGCCCGGTGATAACTCTGCCATCTACCGGCTATTCAGAAACAAATCTGTTACATAAAATCGGTTTTCCACTATTTCTGCCGCGTATCCGGTTTCTGAACGGGGAATAAATGTTAACGAGCAGTTAAAATACATGCCGTTTGATAAAGAGTGTAGAGCAGCTATCGTGCCAAAACGGGTTTTCTGGCGAATATCGCGTTTTTTTTCGTTAAAACAACGGCTTACAATGCATACTTATTCAATAATTATGCATTGGTAATGAATAGTTGGAAAAATAAGGCTAAAAATCATCATTGGCCGCGAAATCCTATTCAATTGCAAAAAACTTCAATATTTCTGATCGCGCTCGCAAAAATAATTTGGCCCGATTTGCGCCCGATCACACTTTCGCCCCATTTGAGTGCAGCGAATGCACCAGAGGCGAACAATCCCGCGTCAGTTAAGGCTCTGCCGGGCCATGCCTCTTCCCGCCGGCGGTTCATCCACACGCCAGATCACCTATTTGTTAAGCAGCAACTACACTGTGATTTCGACCACCCCGCGCTTGAGGAGCCATGATGTCTAAAAAAACTGTTGATCCCACCCAACCGGCAGCACAAAAGGATATTCGCGTATTCCTGGATGCGTTAAATGCCGGCGGCGGCAAACCGATGGAACAGATGAAACCGAAAGAGGCGCGTAAAGTGCTGGAAGGGGCACAAAGCAGCGTTGAGGTGCCGCTGTACGAAGTCGAAATCAGCGAGAAGACCATTCACGTTGAGGGGCAGGATGTCCTGCTGCATCTGGTGCGACCGGCCAGAGTTAAAGAAGCGCTGCCGGTATTCATGTTCTTCCACGGCGGCGGTTGGGTGCTGGGTGACTTCCCGACTCATGAACGGCTGGTGCGCGATTTGGTGCACAGTTCCGGTGCCGCGGCGGTGTTCGTCAATTATACCCCTTCACCGGAAGCGCATTATCCCACCGCCATCAACCAGGCCTATGCCGCCACCGAATGGGTGGCCGAATACGGCGAAAAAATCAACGTCGACGGTTCCCGACTGGCGGTAGTCGGCAACAGCGTAGGCGGCAATATGGCGGCGGTGGTCAGCCTGATGGCCAAGGAAAAAGGCACGCCGGCGCTGCGCAGCCAGATCCTGCTGTGGCCGGTGACCCACGCCAGCTTTGATACCGACTCCTATCACCAGTACGCCGAAGGCCACTTCCTGACTCGCAACATGATGAAATGGTTCTGGGACAACTACACTACCGACAAAGCACTGCGCAAAGAGATTTACGCTTCGCCGCTCAATGCCACGCTGGAACAACTGAAAGGCTTACCGCCGGCGCTGGTGCAGACTGCGGAGCTGGATGTGTTGCGCGACGAAGGCGAAGCCTATGCTCGCCTGCTTAACGCCGCCGGCGTGGAAGTCACCTCCACACGCTACAACGGGTTGATCCACGACTATGGCTTGCTGAACCCGATAGCCCACGTCCCGGCGGTGCACTCGGCCATCCACCAGGCCGGGCGCGCGCTGAAACACTATCTGGCCTAATCGGCATAATGGCAGGCCACCCGGTGCCCTGCAGCCAGGGTACGTAACGCAGGGGCCTGTTGCCGACACTGAGCGGTAGCCTGCGGACAACGGGGGTGAAAACGGCAGCCGTGCGGCGGTTGAGCCAGGTTGGGCAACGCCCCCCGGGCCATCGTCTGCGGTTGCCGCAGTGGATCCAGGCTGAGCACCGCCGCCAGTAATGCCTGGGTGTAAGGGTGCCGCGGCCGGCGAAACAGGCTGTCGCGATCGGCGCTCTCGACAATCTGGCCGAGATACATCACCGCCACGTCCTGACACAGGTGTTCCACCCCCCCAAGATCGTGCGAAATAAACAGGAAGGTTACGCCCTGCTGCTCCTGGAGATCGGAAAACAGGTTGATGATTTGCGCCTGAATCGAGACGTCGAGCGCCGAAATCGGCTCATCGGCGACGATAAACTCCGGCTGCAGGATCACCGCACGCGCAATGCCGATGCGTTGCCGCTGGCCGCCGGAGAACTCATGCGGGAAACGCCCATAGTGCTGCGCCGACAGCCCGCAGATTTCCATCGTATCGATTACCCGGTCGCGTAATTCACTTTTAGTCGCCAGACCGTGCTGTAGCAAGGCCTCGCCAATCGCATCGCCAACGCGCATTCTCGGATTCAGCGAACTGTAGGGATCCTGAAACACCAGTTGCATTTTCGGCCGCATGGCACGCAGTTGGGGTGGACTGAGCGCATCCAGCGCCTGCCCGTTAAACAACACTTCGCCGGCAGTTTTATCATGCAGCCCCAGCAATGTGCGCCCAACGGTGGTTTTACCGCTGCCGGATTCGCCCACCAAACCGAAAATAGTGCCCTTGCGAATGCCGAAACTGACGTCATCCACCGCCCGCAGTTGCCCGGTCGTTTGGCCGAACAGGCCATCGCGCAGCGGGAAATATTTCTTCAGCCCCTTCACTTCAACCAGTAGTTCAGCCGACATAAATACGCCCTCCCGCATTCAGAAAGCAGGCAGACTGGCGTTGCGCATGGCCGTACAGCGGCGGAATACCGTCACGGCAGCGTGCGCTCACCTGTGAGCAACGATCGGCAAAAGCGCAATGGTCGGGCAAGCGGGCCAAATCGGGCACCTGGCCGGGGATCGAATACAGTCGACGCCGCCGCTGTCCGGCTACCGGCCGCGAAGCCATCAACCCCTGGGTATACGGATGCTGCGGGTTATCCAGCACCTCTCGGGTGGGCCCCTGCTCGACAATCCGCCCGGCGTACATCACCACCAGCCGGTCTGCCATCTGAGCGATGACCCCAAGATCGTGGGTGATCAGCATCATCGCCATATTGTGCCTTTGCGCCTGTTCACGCAGCAGCGCCAGGATTTGCGCCTGCACAGTGACGTCGAGCGCCGTGGTCGGCTCGTCGGCAATCAGCAGCGCCGGGCGGCAACTGATGGCCATGGCGATCATGATACGTTGCAGCATGCCGCCGGAAAGCTGGTGCGGGTAGCTGGCCATCAGCTGTTCTGCGCGCGCCAATCCCACCTCCGTAATCAACGCCGTCGCTTCCCGCCAGGCGGCCTTTGGCGCCGCCCCCCGGTGGCGGATAAGCGGCTCCACCAGTTGCTCGCCAATGGTCAGCACCGGGTTCAGCGCGCTCATCGGTTCCTGGAAGATCATCGCCAGCCGGTTGCCGCGCAAATCGGCCATCTGCTGTGGACGCAGTTTCAGCAAATCCTGGCCGTCAAAATGAATCTCGCCGCCGTCGATCTGTGCCAGCGGCTGCGGCAGCAACCCCATCATCGCCAGGGCGGTGACACTTTTGCCACAGCCGGACTCGCCAACCACGCCCAGCGTCTGCCCGGCGTGCAGTTCGAAACTCACCTGTTGCACCGCCCGCACCCGGCCTTGTTCGCCGTTGAAGGCCACCGACAGTTGATTAAAGGCTACCAACGGTTGGCTCATCGTCTTACTCCGTTCATTTTCGGATCGAGCGCGTCCCGCAGGCCGTCACCCAGAATATTAATCGCCACTACGGTGATAAAAATCGCCAGGCCCGGCGGCATCCACAGCCAGGGGCGGCGCTGAAAATCGATCAGGCTGTTGGCAGCATCCATCATGTTGCCCCACGACGGCGTCGGCGGTACCACACCCAGCCCCAGATAGCTGAGCGCCGATTCGCTGAGAATGGCATTGGCCACCCCCATGGTTGCCACCACCACCAGGATCGGGATGGTATTCGGCAGCAGGTGGCCGAAAATACGTCGCCGTGTGGACAGCCCCAGCACTTCGGTCGCCAGCATGAAATCACGCTCGCGCAGCGACAGGATTTGGCCGCGCACCAGCCGCGCCAGCGACGGCCAGCCCAACAGGCTGAGCATGATCATCACCATGTAGATACGGTAATCCGGCGAGACGTCCAGCTCGGACAACATCGCTCCCATAATGATCAGCAGCGGCAGGCTGGGGATGGTCATCAACAGATCGGCAAAACGCATGATCAGCTTGTCCACGATGCCGCCCAAATAGCCGGATAACGCCCCCAACAGGTAGCCGAGCGTCACCGACAGCAGCATCGACACCAGGCCGATGGTCAGCGAGATGCGCCCCGCCAGCAGCAGCCGGGTGTAAATATCACGGCCGAGAAAATCCGTACCCAACCAGTGTTCGGCATTGGGTGCCTGGTTAATGTTCAGCGCATCGCCGGCATCGTCCTGCCACGGCGACAGCATCGGCCCCAAAATGCACAGCACGGCCAGTATCAGCAGCAACAACAGCGAGGCCATCGCCAACCGGTGGCGCCGCAACCGTTGCCAGGCCTGTGCGGCCGGCGGTGGCGACAACTGCGCCAGCGCCGGGAGTTGCGCCTGCCGCCAGCGGCGACGGCGACCAAAAAACAGCGTTGCCAACATGTTTACCTCAAACGAATTCGTGGGTCGGCATAGGCGTACAGAATGTCCGCCAGCAGGTTGCCCAAAATGGTCAACACCGCCAGAAACAGCGTAAAGCCCATCAGTACCGGATAATCGCGCGCGGCCAGCGAGTCGATGTGAATATGCCCCGCCCCCGGCCAGTTGAAGATCTTTTCGGTGATCAGCGCACCGGAAAACAGCGCCGGCAGCTCAAACCCCAACAGCGTGATGATCGGCAACAGCGCATTGCGCAGCGCATGTTTGACGATCACCGTTTTTTCTTTAAGCCCTTTGGCGCGCGCGGTGCGGATATAGTCCATGCGGATAACGTCCAGCATGCTGGCGCGGAAATAGCGCGTCAGGGTGCCGGCCTGCAACATCACCAGCGCCAATACCGGCAACAGCAGGTGCGCCGCCACTTCCAGCACCCACGCCAGCCCGGTCGTCTCGCTGCCGGTACGCAGCATGCCGCCCGCCGGCAGCCAATGCAGATCGACGGCGAACCATTTAATCAACAGCAGGCAGAGGAAAAACGTCGGGAACGACATGGCACCGAACACCGCCACCGTGACCAGATGATCGAACAGCGAATAGGGTTTCATCGCCGAAGCTACCCCCACCGCCAGCGCGATGCCCCAGTACAGCACCAGCGCCACCGAAGCCAGCAGGAACGAGTTCCAGATGTACTGGTTCAACAGCGCGCTGACCGGGATTTGGTATTGCAGCGAAAAGCCAAGATTGCCTTGCAGCAACTGGCCGAGCCAGTGCCAATAGCGGATGAGCAACGGCTGGTCCAACCCATACAACGCCCGCAGTTCGGCGGCACGCTGTGGCGTCAGGTTGATGTTGCCGTCGATAAAGTCGCCGGGGGTCAGCGCGAAGATAAAGAAGATCAGAAGTGATGCCAGCAGCATCATCGGAATGGTTTGCAGCAGGCGGCGCAGGATAAAATTTCTCATGGTGTTTTCCCTCACCGCCGCGCGGAATGGCGCGGCGGTGTCTTGCCGTTACTGAACCCGTTTGACGTCCGGCAGGCTGCCGGTCAGGCCGTTGTAGACGTCCGGTTTAAAACCGGTTACGCGGGCGCTGCTGGCGCTGAGGATTTTGCGGTTGCCCAGCAGGATCACCGGCGGATCTTCGGCCAACGTCTGATACAGTTGGTGATACAGCGGCTTGCGTTGCTCGATATCCAGCGTAGCGTTGGCCTGGCCAATCAACTTGTCCACCTGCGGGTTGTTATAGCCGGTTTCACTCACCTGACTGATGTAATCGCGCACCCCATCATGCGGGTCATTCAGGCTACTGGTGCTGAGCGACGCCAGGTCATAATTGCCTGCCTTGCGTTGCGCCAATAAGGCGTTGAAATCCAGCACCTGCGGCTTCAACAGCACGCCAATCTGCCGATAGTTGTCTTTGGCGATCGGCACCAGCGCGTCATTCAGCAGCTTTTTGGTCACCAGCAGCGTCAGCTCCAGCTTTTTGCCGTCTTTTTGGCGAATGCCGTCCGCGCCCGGTTTCCAGCCGGCCTGATCCAGCAATTGCTTCGCTTTGTTGACGTCGTAGGCGTACGGATTAATCCCCTGTGGATCGTAAGCCCAGGAAACGGGAGAGATCGGCTGATTAGCCACAGTGCCGTACCCCTGATACACCACGGTAATCAGCTTTTGGCGGTCCAGCCCGTAGATTAAGGCCTGCCGCACGCGTGCATCCTGCAACGCCGGCCGCTTAAAGTTGAAATCAATACGGCTGTAGTCGCTGGAGCTGTAGAGATTGATGTTGGCAAAGCCGAGCAGCTTTAACTGCTCAATATCGTCCGGCTTGGCAGTGAAGGCGTCGTAATCGGTTTCGCCGGTCTGGAACAGCTGGAAGTTGGTGGCGGGGTTGGTCACGCGGTAAATAAAGCGCGCCACGGCTGGCTGACCGAGGTAGAAGTTCGGGTTGGCGTGGAAACGGATCTCCTGCCCCGGCACGTATTTATCGTAAATATAAGGCCCGTTCCCCAATGGCTTGCCGTTCAGTGCACGTACGCTCTCCAGCTTGCCGCGCTGGTAATCCTTGCCGTAATAAGCCTTCGACAGCACCGGCCCGCCAATCAGTTGCAAGGTAGTCGCCCCCGGCTGGGTGGTGGTAATTTGAATGGTGCGATCGTCGACCACCTTCAGCCCGCTGATGCTGGGTGCGGTGCCATTTTTGTATTCCGCGCCGCCCTGGATGTGCGCCGGGGCAATGTCGGTGTCACCGTCATAGGCCGGATCGTGCAGCAGCGTCAGGGTAAAAGCGATGTCTTCAGCCTTCATCGGCGAGCCGTCGCTGTAGACCAGGTTCGCGCGTAGCTTGAGGGTATACACCCGGTTGTCCGGGCTGATCTGCCAGGATTCTGCCAACCGCGCTACCGGTTTGCCCTGGCTGTCCAGGCCAATCAGCCGTGTGAAGATCACGTCGGTAACGTTCTCGTCCCAACCGTTGGTAAACAGATAAGGGTTAAAATTGCCCTGAGGTTCGAGAATACCGGCCACCACAGTGTCTTTACGCAGCTTGGCGGCCGCCGGCACCTGGCTTGCATCGGTCGCCGGGGTAATGCCTTCCGTCAAGAGTTCAGCCTGAGCGCTGAAGGCCAGGCCCAGGGCACAGGCTATCGCCAATGGTGCCAGCCGTTTTTGCAACAGTTTGTTTATCTTGTTTTTTATTCTGCTCACTCACTGCCCCTTGTCTGCCCGTTGATAAAATGTGACAAAATTTATCGCAGAGTAATGGGCGGCCGGAGGGCTGTCTAACAACGAAACCGGCATTCCATTGCCGGATAAAGCATTATGAATTTTTCTATTGCGATGCTTACCGGCGCGGCGCTGTACAGCCTGCTGGTTCGAGCTGCCGGATAAGTTTGGCTAAGGTTTTGATCGCCGCCTCATGCTTGTCGCTCCAGTCAAAAGAGGCGTTCAGGCGGAAGCAGTGGTTGAAATGATTGCCGGTGGTGAACATTCTGCCCGGCGCGATGCTCACCCCCAGCGCCAGTGCACGCTGGTACAGCTCCATCGACGACAGCGCAGGATCCAGCTCCAGCCAAAGGAAATAGCCGCCGTCGGGCTGGCTGACCTTCACGGTGGGCGGAAAATGATGGGCAATCGCTTGACGCATCATGCTCTGGCGCTGGGCCAGCAGCCGCCGCAAACGCCGCAGGTGGGTATCGTAGCCACCGTGTAGCAGGTAGTCGGCGATCGCCATCTGGGTCGGCACGCTGGTCGATACGGTGCTCATCAGTTGCAGCCGCTGGATCTGCTGCGCGTAGCGCCCCGCCGCCACCCAGCCGACGCGAAACCCCGGCGCCAGGCATTTGGAAAACGACGAGCAGTGCAGGATCTGGCCGCCGTTGTCCAGCGCCTTGGCCGGCAGCGGCCGTTCTGCGCTGAAGTACAGCTCACCGTAAACATCGTCCTCAATCAACGAAATCTGCCGTTCGCGCAGCAAGGAAACCAGCCGCTGCTTGTTCTCGTCCGGCATCGTGGCACCCAGCGGGTTCTGGAAGTGGGTCATCAGCCAACAGGCCTTGATCGGATACTGTTCCAGCGCCTGCTCCAGCGCGTCCAGATCGATACCGTCCTGCGGATGAGTGGCGATCGCCACCGCCTTCAGCCGCAACCGTTCGAGCGCCTGCAACGCGCCGTAAAAGGCCGGCGATTCAATCGCCACGTAATCGCCCGGCTGGGTCACCGCCTGCAGGCTGAGGCTCAGCGACTCCATTGCCCCGGCGGTAATCACTATCTCGTCCGGAGCCACCTGCATGCCGCTCAGCGCATAACGCTGGGCGATGTTACGCCGTAACGCATCGTTGCCGGGCGGCAGATTGGCCAGTGAGCTGTGCGGCGTAAACTTGCGCGCCACGCTGCTCAGCGCCCGTGCCAGTTTCGGCTGGGCAAACAGCGTGGCGTCGGGAAACGCCGAGCCAAAAGGGACGATTTCCGGATCCTTGCACGCCTGCAACACATCGAAAACAAAGGTGTTGATGTCCACCTGCTCGCTCAACAACATCTTCTCGCCGCGCACCGGCTGCGGCAGCGGCTGCGGGCGCGCCGCCACGTAGTAGCCGGACTGAGGCCGGGCGACGATCCAGCCCTGGCTCTCCAGCAACTGGTACGACTGCACCACCGTCATCAGGCTGAGACCGGCCCGCTTGCCGCTCTCTCGCAGTGAAGGCAGCTTGTCTCCCGCCCGCCACACCCGGTTCTGAATTTGTTCGCGAATCTGTTGCGCAAGCTGCTCGTATCTGGTCATAAGCCCTAACTGTTATATGAAAAAGTGAAATAACTGTCACTGTTATAGTCACTGTACTCCGTGCTTAACTTGACGCCAAGCTTTCCACAAAAAAATTACAGCTATACTGAAGAGGTTATTTTATGTCCACCCCAAGGAGGCGCCATGCTGGGTCTTGATGCACTGGAACTTGCCAGAATACAGTTTGCCTTCACCGTGTCTTTCCATATCCTTTTTCCTGCGATTACCATCGGCCTGGCCAGTTATCTGGCCGTGCTGGAAGGAATGTGGCTGAAAACACGCAATGAAGCCTATCGCGACCTGTACCATTTCTGGTCCAAGATTTTCGCCGTCAACTTCGGCATGGGCGTAGTTTCCGGTTTGGTGATGGCCTACCAGTTCGGCACCAACTGGAGTTTCTTCTCCGAGTTCGCCGGCAGCATAACCGGCCCGCTGCTGACCTACGAAGTACTGACCGCCTTCTTCCTTGAGGCCGGTTTCCTGGGGGTAATGCTTTTCGGCTGGAACCGCGTCGGCCCTGGCCTGCACTTCTTCGCTACCTGCATGGTGGCCCTCGGCACGCTGATTTCCACCTTCTGGATCCTGGCGTCCAACAGCTGGATGCAAACCCCGCAGGGACACGAAATCATCAACGGCCAGGTGGTGCCGGTCGACTGGCTGAAGGTGATCTTCAACCCGTCATTCCCGTACCGTCTGCTGCACATGTCGACCGCTGCTTTCCTGTCCTCGGCCTTCTTTGTCGGCGCTTCCGCCGCCTGGCACCTGCTGCGCGGGCGCGACACGCCGGCAATGCGCAAAATGCTGTCGATGGCGATGTGGATGGCGCTGATCGTCGCGCCGGTGCAGGCCATGATCGGGGATGCCCACGGCCTGAATACGCTGAAATATCAGCCGGCGAAGATCGCCGCCATCGAAGGCCACTGGGAAAACCCTCCGGGCGAGGCCACGCCGCTGATCCTGTTCGGCTGGCCGGATATGCAGCGCGAAGAAACGCGTTTCAAGTTGGAAGTGCCCTATCTCGGTAGCCTGATCCTGACCCACAGCCTGACCGAACAGGTGCCGGCGCTGAAATCCTTCCCGCCGGAGGACCGCCCGAACTCCACCGTGGTGTTCTGGTCGTTCCGCATCATGGTGGCGCTCGGAATGCTGATGATCCTCGCCGGGGTATGGAGCCTGTGGCTGCGCTGGCGCGGCGGACTGTACCGGTCACGGCCTTTCCTCTATTTCATTCTGTGGATGGGACCCTCCGGGTTGATAGCGCTGCTGGCGGGCTGGTTTACGACCGAAATCGGCCGACAGCCGTGGGTGGTGTATGGCCTGCTGCGCACCAAGGACGCCGTTTCTGCGCACGGCGACCTGCATATGAGCATCAGCCTGCTGGCGTTTATCGTCGTTTACTGTTCGGTGTTCGGGGTGGGGTATTCCTACATGATGCGCTTGATCCGTAAAGGACCGCAGCAGAATGAACACAAAGAAGATGACACCGAAGGCCGGCCGGCGCGTCCGCTGTCTGCGGTGAAAGAAACTCTGGATGACAGGAGCTGAGCATGGGCATTGATCTTCCGCTGATTTGGTTTGTGATCATCGTGTTCAGCACCATGATGTACGTGGTAATGGACGGCTTTGATTTGGGTATCGGCATCCTGTTCCCGTGGGTTAAGAACAGCCATGACCGCGATGTGATGATGAACACCGTCGCCCCGGTCTGGGACGGCAACGAAACCTGGCTGGTGTTGGGCGGCGCGGCGCTGTTCGGTGCCTTCCCGCTGGCTTACGCGGTGATCCTCGACGCGCTGGCTATCCCGCTGACGCTGATGCTATTCGGGCTGATCTTCCGCGGCGTGGCCTTTGAGTTCCGCTTTAAAGCCAAAGAAGAGAAACGCCATATTTGGGACAAGGCGTTTATTTGGGGGTCGCTGTTCGCTACCTTCAGCCAGGGGGTCGTCGTGGGCGCCATCATCAACGGTTTCCCGGTTAGCGGCCGCAGCTATGCAGGTGGTGCGCTCGACTGGCTGACGCCTTTCGCGCTGTTTTGCGGGCTGGGGTTGGTCGTGACCTATGCCCTGCTCGGCTGCACCTGGCTGGTGATGAAAACCGCCGGTGACCTGCAAGCGCGCATGTACCGGCTGGCGACGCCGCTGCTGGTAACGCTGCTGCTGGTGCTGGCGGTGGTCAGTATCTGGACGCCGATTGCTCATCCGGAAATCGCCAGCCGCTGGTTTACATTGCCAAACCTGTTCGTGCTGCTGCCGGTGCCGGTACTGGTGCTACTCAGCGCCTGGGGCATCCAGCGCGGAGTGAAAAGTGCGGCGCACTACTCGCCGTTCTTGCTGACGTTGCTGCTGGTGTTCCTCGGCCTGAGTGGATTGGGCATCAGCATCTGGCCGCTGCTGATCCCGCCGTCCATCACCCTGTGGGACGCCGCTGCCCCGCCGCAAAGCCTCGGCTTTATGCTGGTTGGCGCGCTGTTTATCATTCCGATTATTTTGGTTTACACCTTCTGGAGCTACTACGTGTTCCGGGGCAAGGTCAGCCATGAACATGGCTATCACTGATGAGGGAGGAGAGCATGAACGATAAAACCGCAACCGCACCCACTCCCTGGTGGAAACGCGTCGGCTGGCTGGTGATCATCTGGAGCGCCAGCGTGCTGGGGTTGTTTCTGGTCGCCTCGCTGTTCCGACTATTGATGACTGCGGCGGGCATGAAGTCGCACTGACCGATAGTGTTTATCGGGTCGCGCTGTTAGGAAAGTAAAAGGAAATCACCAGCGTGACCAAAGGCAAGGCACCGATCTTCAACAACTCGAACACTTGCCTGATAGGCTCGCTTTGATCCCAATAAGCGTGGGCAATAAAAACGCCCACGCTTATCACAAAAATCCCGCACAGCACCTGACGCGCCAACCGCAGCCGCTCCATTTCGTCAAACACCAACACCTGTTCCAGGTAAACTCTGCCGGCCTCATCCCGCAGATTTGTGTCTGCTGCGCTCATGGGAAGATCCCCACGACTTGCCCTACGGCCTCCAGCTGTTCTCCCTTCTCTCGCACGATGCCAAGGGACGTCCCATCCTGTTTCATCCAGTGCTTGTCGGCAATGGCGATCAGCGCAAAAGCCATCTTGATCACATCGGTTTTCTCCATCCCATGACGCCGGGCTATATCGTTTAGATCATCATCAATCTTATTTGATAAACGAATCGGCAAACTACGCATATTCCACCTCCTGTGGCTGTCCGTCAGTGATATAGAGTCTACTTTACCGGCACGCATCGTTCAATTAGTGAACTGCGTAACGTCTCGCAAATTCAGCAGGTTGCGACAACATAATCCCTCAATCATGACTGCGGCGGTTTTCGCCCCATCTCGCTGAGAAAACGCTGCTGTAACCGCAGCAACTCCCCCAGTTCAAGCACCCGATAGTCGATACCATAGCGCGGCGCCACCTCGGCAATGATGCGGCTCAACGCAGGATAATGCCGGTGGCTCCAGTGCGGGAACAGGTGATGCGTCAGATGCAGGTTCGCCCCGCCCAGCCAATACCCCAGCCAGCGCGGCCGGGTGCGCCAGTCAAAGGTGGTGGCGAACACGTGGCGATATCTGCCGTGCGGCAACGCCCCCTGCTCCGGCGCCTGATAAAATTTCGCCTTGGCCCAGTGGGTGCCGATGATCAGCATCACGAACAGCAGCGAAGAGAGCATCTGGCTCAGCAGATAAACCAGCAGGATCTCGCTGATGCCGATCTCCGGTGGCAGCAGATAACCCGGGATCGCCAGCGCCAGAAGAAAATGCGCCGCTTTGCCGGCCAGAAAAATGCCCCAGCCGCGCGCCCCTTGCTGCGCCATCCGTGCCGCCACCCGGGTTCTTCCTGCCCGATCCAACCAGTCGAACAACCAGATGTAATACGGGAATGTCATGGCTGCCACCAACGGCCAGTAATATCGCTGTGCGCGCATAAAGGGTTTCCAGCGCTGGAACGGCGTCTGACGCAGCACGCCGTTGGCGTCGATATCGGGATCGTAGTGTTCGATATTGTTGTGCGCATGATGAAAAATAACGTGCCGCACTCGCCAGCAATCAGAGTCCAGCCCGAGCGGGATGCTGACCAGGCCGTTCAGCCAGCGGTTGGCCCAGGGCCGTTTGAAAAACGCGTTGTGCGAAGCATCGTGCACCACGTTTACCGTCAGAAACATGCCGATAAAGATAAAGCCGAAATAGCAGGCGAAATAGGCCCAGACGTTCTGCTGCTGCAGGCCAACAACATAACAGAGCGCACACAGCGCCAGCAGCACCGCCACCTTCGCCAACATGCCGACATCGGCGAAACGGTGGTCGCGATTGCCGGCCAGATAGTCATGGGCCGCCTGCATCAATGCACGATGCAGCCCGGCATCATCACGCCGGAAAGTCAGCGGACGCAGCGGCTTCATGGCTGCCCCATGCGGCGTAAAAACTGCTGTTGTTGCGCCAGCAATTCGCGATAGCCGATACAGCGGTATTCCATGGCGTGCTGTGCGGCCAACTGCGCCACAATGTTGGCCAACGCCGGATAATGGCGGTGATTCCAGCCGGGGAACAGATGGTGGGTCAGGTGATAATTCAGCCCACCGGTCAAATGCTGCAGCCAGTGCGGGGACGTCAGCCAGTCACAGGCGGTGGCGAAGTTGTGACGATACCAACCGTGCGGCATGCTCGTCCCCTCAGGTACTGGGTAAAACTCGGCCTGCGCCCAGTGGGTGCCCAGTAACAAGAACACCACCAACAGCGAGGCGCACATCTGGCTGAGCGTGTAGGTCAGCAATACCCACGGCCAGCCAATGCCATTGTGTTGGCACAGCACCAGCGGCACGCCCAGCACCAACAACAGATGTCCAATCTTGCACAGGATAAACACCGCCCAACCGCCACGCCCCGGTAAAATGTTCTTTTCATGCAGCGGGGTTTTGCCCAGGCGATCCGACCAGTCAAAAATCCAGGCGATATAGGGCAAGGAGAGCGCGGCGATCAGCGGCCAGTAAAGATGCTGATAACGCATATGCTTGCGCCAGCGCTGGAAAGGCGTCTGGCGGAAGAAACCGTTCTCCTCGGTGTCCAGATCGTAATGTTCAACGTTGGCGTAAACGTGGTGATACTCCACATGGCGTACCCGCCAGTAATCCGGATCCACCCCCAATGGCAGCGTCACCAGCCGCCCCACCAGACGGTTCGCCCAGGGGGCGCGCAGAAAGGCATTGTGCGAGGCGTCGTGATTCACATTCACGTTAAGCAGCATCCCCATCATCACAAACAGGAAATAGCAGCCGAAAAACGCCCACGCCTGCTGCTGCATCAGCGCCAAGGCATAAAAACCGCCGCACAACGCCAGCAGCAGTGCCGCCAACGCCAGCCGTCCAGCGTCGGCATAGCGATGGTCATCCGCCAGATAAGCATGCGCCGCACGCTTAAGCGCGCGATGAAACGCCTGTTCCCCGGCTGCGGGGAAACTCAGCGGCGAAAGAGTGTCAGCCATCGGGTTCTTCCTCCGGTGCAAGCGCTACTTTCCGCCCCCAGCCCAGTGCCACGCACAGGGCATGCAGCGCGGTAGCCGCCATGGTGATGTGCCAATAGCGTTGCGGCCAGCCAAGATACCCCATAAACAGCAACACAATTCCCAGCGTCACCAGCAGCCAGGCGACAATCGCCCAGCCGCGTCCTTCCGACATGCCACCCAACGCGACCGATCCCAGCGCCAGCAACGCCAGCAGCGCCATTTGCGGCCAGTGAATATCAGCGTAGCCGTAGCCATACTGGTAGACATAGCCAATCACCAAGGTAAATAACAGCATCGCGCCGCTGAACACGCTGAATGCCGAACAGCGGAAGCGAACGTTCGCCGCAGCCGGCCGCCACGCAAGGCGGAAATAACGCAGGAACGGCAGATTACTGGCCCAAAACGGGTTAGCGGACGCTTTATCCCCACTGACACCGTAGACAAACGGCGCTTCAGGCAGGCTCGGGCAAAAAGTGCCGAACAGCTTGTCCCAGAAAATAAAACTGCCGCCGAAGTTCTTGTTCGAATAGGCCAGGTCTTTGACATGATGTACCCGGTGGTGGGCCGGAGTGACCAGAATTTTCTCCAGCACGCCAAGCCGGGGCGTCAGGGCATTATGGTTAAACAGCTGGATGCTGTAATGCAGGATCGAGACCGTGACAAACACCGTCAGCGGTACGCCCACCAGTGCCAGCAGTAAAAAGAACGGTATCGAGGTCAGCGACGAATACCAGGAGTTACGGACCCCCAGCGACAGATTGAAATGCTCGCCCTGATGGTGCACCACGTGTACCGCCCACAACACCCGCAGATAATGGTGCAAGCGGTGCAGCCAGTAAAAACCGAAATCCCATGCCAGCAACGCAAACAACCACATCAACAGCGGCGGCCAGGCATCCAGCAGGCCCAAGCTGAAATGCGCGGCCACATAGCCGTAGCAGGTGATCTCCAGCCCGCGGAACAGCCACAGCATGATATGACCGGAATTCAAATTGAACACCACGTCATGCCAGTTGACCCGCTGCCGTTGCCCCCACTGCAATACCCCGGCTTCGCCGACGACGACAAACAGCATGAACACTATCGGCATAGCTAAATCGTTCATCCTGCCTCTCCTTTTATCCTATCTCGCCGGGCGCCTTTAATGTGCAGGGCCAGCCAGCCGGCCAGCCACGCCAGTAGCGCCCCGCTCGCCAGATCGACAAACAAATGGCGGCGCAGTTGCAAAATTGAAACGGCGATCGCCGCCGCCCAAACCACCAAAAGCACCGTCCTCACCTTACGCTGCCGGTCGCTGAGCGCCCAAACCGCCAGCAACGTCAGCGCCATATGCAACGAGGGCAGACAATTTTGCGGTGAATCTACCCCAACCAGTGCCGCCAGCACCTCAGAGCTTAAACCGGTGCCGCTATCCACCGGATATGCCATCGTGGTCGGCCACAGCAGGTATATGGCGCCGGCCCCCAAAGCGGTCAGTTGCATGGCCGTTGCCAGCCATTTGACCCGATGAGCCGGTGCCAGCAAATACCCCAGCGGAATGAGAATAAAGAAAGACAGATACAGCCAAACGGCAGCCGGGCTAAAGGGGATCCAGCGATCGATCGCCGAAGGCGATATCAGTTGCCCCGCCCCTTGCCACCGATCGGCGCTGGAATAAATAACCCCAACAAATCCCCAGCCCAACAACATTTGCCCTAGCCGAAACAGGAGTATTTTCATGCCATCCCCGCCAAACGGATGATCCGCCGTCTTTTTCTGTCAAATTCCGGCATCACCGCCTGTACCGTTAATTGCCACTCCAGCAGGTCGGTAGCAATGCCCTGTTGGCCGAGCACCTCGACCAGGTGCACCTGACAATGCGCCAACTCAGCCTGGGTACAATCGGCAATCAATTGCAAACGCCGTTGCGCGTGTTGAATCAGCCGATAGTCGCTGGTTAGCGGCAGCGCATTGGCTATCGCCCGGCTGCACAAGTCGGCAAAGACCACCTTGGGTTGCCGCTGCCTATCCGGCAGAATCAGTTGATCGTCCCTGCGCCCTTCAATACGGGCTAGCGCCATCGTCGGCTGCCCGCACGGGCAGGGTTCGGGTCGCCTGACCAGCACGTCATCCAACCGATAACGCACTATCGGCTGGGTGCTGCGGGTAAAGTCGGTGATCAAGGGGGTAAAACGGTGCTCATCGATCCACTGCGGTTCAATATGCAAAAACTCTTCGTTCAGATGCAGCGTGCCGTGCGCACAGGTGGCGGCCAGGAATCCCTCGGTGGCCTGATACACTTCGCCCACCGCCGGAAAAACCTGTGCCAGCAAGCGGCGATCCTGTTCCTCCAACACCTCCGCCACCGAAATCACTTTTTTCACGTTGAGGACGATCTGTTTTTTCATCACCGCCAACGCCAACGCGCGCAGTACCTGAGCCGGCGCCACAATCAGGGTGGGCGCCTGCTGCTCCAGGCGCGGCAACTGCGCGGAAAACGGGGCAAACAGATCGTAGAACGCCAGGCTCAACCAGCGATTATTGACGCTCTGATAGAGGTTATTGTCCGCCCGCAGAAACAGCGCGACGCGTTCGCCGGCAAACAACCCGTCCGGCAGCATCTTCGCCAACATGCCGCCGGCCCAGACTTGCTGCTCGCGCAGGCTGACGACAAATATGCCGCGCTGCCCAGAGGTGCCGGAAGACAACCCAACGCTGTATTGACCGATTTTTGGCGTGAAATCCCGCTCCTCCTCGCTGCGCTGCGCACAGGCAAGCAACACGTCACGCTGCAATCCGGCGGTATTCATTTGGTCGAACTGCGCCATCATCAGCGCCTTGTCCATCCGCGGCCAGGTGGCGATCGGTTGCCGGCTGAAGCGCCTGAAGTGGGGGCTTCTCGCCAGTATCCGGCGGGCGAAGACCTTAAGCCGTTTAGCCTGGTGCGCCTCCAGTGCCGCGCGATCGGCAAAGATTAAGCGCCGGGCGCGGAAATAGTGCCACAGCGTCATTAATGGGATCATAGATCCCCCTCGTGACACAGAAGAATGTTCACGTTGCCACCCGCCCACAGTTGGTTCAGCCGTTCCAGCGTGCGGTAATAGCCTTTGGGATCGTCCATCACCAGATTGGCCAGCACTGAAGGCCCTCGCAGTTGCTGATAGCTCAATGGCGACCAAGCGGCATCGCTGGCCAACAGCGTCCAGCCGCTCTCGGTAAGAATAAACGCGCCGATATGGCCCGCCGCATGACCGGGTAACGGCACCAGCAGGATCTGCCCTTTGCTGCCCGGCAGCACATATCCCCGCTCAAAAGGGGCCAGCAGCGCAGGCAAGCTCACCTGCGGAAAGCCCTCGATAAAGTGCAGGCCACTCTCGAAATCGTCGGGGATCAATCCGGGGATAAAAGCGCGTTTTAACGCAGCGAAGCCACGCAGAGTGCGGGTTTGCTGCCAGCCTTCACCGGAACAGATAAACTCGAGTTGGCTAAAATCGCGCAACCCGGCAATGTGGTCGGCGTGAAAGTGCGAAACAATCAGCCCCTGAATATCATCGGCGGCATAGCCGGCGGCGCGCAACTGCTGCGCCAGCGACTCTGCGGGATCGAAATAGACCGGCGTCATATGGCGGTAAAGGCGAAAAATGCCCGACTGCGTTTGCTGCTGGAAATAGCGCGCATAGCCGGTATCCCACAGCCAGCGGCGGTTCCCCACCTCAAGCAGGTAGGCGCGCGCCGGGAATTTACACACCCGGAACCCCGCCCCGCGCAGCGCCATGCAGCCAATGTGGGTGCAATAGCCCACTTCAAAGACCCTGACCTTAGCCATTGTTCGCCCCTCGCGGGTTTTTAAGCCACTCGCCGGTCAGGCGGATCCCCTCTTCCATCGAATAGCGCGGCCGATAGCCCAGTTCTTCAACGGCGCGGGTTTGGCTCAGCGTCATATCGAAATGCACCGCCGCCACGCTGTAGCGCGTCAGCAGCGGTTCTTTGCCGGTAAAGCGAGCCAACAGTTCAAGCCCGCCGGCCAACGCGTAGAGCAACGGGTACGGCACCGCTTGCAGTCGGTAATTCAGCCCTAACTGCTGGTGCAACAAGGCATGCAGCATGTCAGCCAGCCGCTGCGGCTGGTGATTGGTGATGTTGTAAACCGCGCCGGATACCAATCGGGGCCGGCAACTGGCCAGGTCCATCGCATGCACCACGTTCAACACAAACGTCAGGTCCAGCATCGCCCGCCCTCCGCTGGGTAAGCGCAACACGCCGCCGTCGCGTTCGAGCTGTTGCAACACCCTCGGCACAATCACCCGGTCGTGCGGCCCAAACAGGCCCCTGGGGCGCAGAATAACGTAGGTGGTTTGCGGGTAGCGCGGCACCAGCGTCTGCAACCGCTGTTCGGCGGCATACTTGCTGCCTGCGTAATGGTTGGCGAAGCGGCGGGCGCGGTAACCCTCATCAACATCCTGATGCGGGCGAAAATCGAAGTAAATCGCCGGGGTGGAAATATGAATAAAACGCCGGATGCCGCACTGACCGGCCGCCTCCGCCAGTTTTTCCGTCGCGGTAGCATTGGCCTGATAGAACTCGTTTTTGTCGCCCCAGGGTGAAGATTTTGCCGCGCAGTGCCAGACCCAATCGCAGCCGGCCATCAGTTGTCTGCATTGCTCCACCGTAGCCTGCGCCAAATCCAGCGGGGCAAATTCGGCGCCCATCTGACGCAACCCCTGTCCGGCCTGGCTGTCGCGCCCGGTGGCGCGCACCTGATGACCCGCCTCCAGCAACCACTGCGCCGCATTGCGCCCCAGGCCGCTGGTGGCCCCGGTAACCAGCACCTTCATGGCAGCAGCACCATGCCGGCCAGCGACAGCCCGGCGGCGGTACCGATCAGCATCACCGGCTTGCCGGGGTTAAAGCGGCCTTGAGTGACCGCAGCGTGCAGCGCCGTAGGAATGGATGCCGCGACCTGATTGCCGTGGTAGGGATAAATATCCACCAGCATCTCGTTGGAAACGTGCAGGCGCTTGCGCATGTGTTCGAGCGAAAGATGACTCGCCTGATGCGGCACCACGGTGGCGATTTGCGCCAGTGTCAGCCCGCCGGCAGCCAGCAGGCGGGCAAGATAGCCCTCGATTAATGCCGAAGCCTGCCTGAACAGCTGTTTGCCCTGCATATGGAACAGGAAATCGCTGCCGGTCATGCCGGCACGTGGGTTGCGGCGGGTACCACCCGCGCGGATCTCGCACAGCTCGCTGCCCTCCGGATAGGTTTCCACCCGACTCGCCAGAATGCCGCTGGTGCCGTCACCGCGTTCGACAATGGCACAGGCCGCACCGTCGCCAAAGATCAGCGAGGACTCCTCGTGCTCCCAATCGATGCCGCGCGAAGCCAAATCCGCCGACACTATGGCAATGCGCCGGTAGGTGCCGGCATTCAGCAGTCCGGCAGCCACCTGTAGGGCGGAGATAAAGCTCACGCAACTGCTGTTGATGTCAAAACCTGGGGTGCCCGGCGCCAGTCCGGCCACCTTGAGAATGTGCGCGGCGGTGCAAGGTAGCGCCTGGACAGAAATCGCCGAAGCGGAAATCAGCAGGTCAATCGAGTGCGCGTGAAGCGAGTTGCAGGCCAAGGCGTCATGCAAAGCGGCAGCGGCCAGTTCGGCCTGACTGGCGTCGTCGGTGGCGTGAAAACGGTGAACTATCCCCGAGCGCTTTTCGACATAGCCGGCCGGTTTGCCCAGCAGGCTGTCCAGCGCGGAGGATGCTACGCAGTTTGGCGGTAAAGCCACGCCGGTGGCGATGACTTTGAGAGGTAACAAAGCGGGTGAACCAGAGTGTATTGTCATTATTATTAATAAGTAACCTGAATATCCATAAAGCGACCTCCCGACGCTGTCGGCATGGCGACGGCGGCAGGTCATCCCCGGTTTTAAGTCCCAAAATACCCCTCGGCAGAGGGATTATTGATTGTAATTATGATAGCTGTTAACCGGCATCCGCTGGCAGTGAATGTCACAATACTGAGATATTGACGTCAGGGCAAGAAAGCAAAAATGCACCGATTAAGGTGCATTTGAGGTTGATGACAAAGTGGTCTTTGAGCCCGAGATACTCGGGCCTAGCGCACCGAGGGGCGCTCCGACGGCCAAGGCCGTTACGACCCCTTCGGCACGCTCTCCCTAATAACAGGCTTTGTCAGCAGTCTGAAATGCACCGATTAAGGTGCATTTGTGTTTGATGACAAGTGAGGGATCTTGCCGTATTGATTCTGGTGTTGCGATGCTTAGCGGCGGTTGCGCACCAGTTGGTAACGGCGAGTCAGGTATTCCACCGGCACGCTCCAGACATGCACCAGGCGGCAGAACGGGAACAGCACGAACAGCGTCATGCCCAGCACCATATGCAGTTTAAAGATCGGCGCTACGTCCGCCAGGTAATGTGACGCTCCGGCATGGAAAGTCACCACCGCCTGCGCCCAGGCCACCAGCTTCATCATCTCGCTGCCGTCCATATGCTGGGCGGAGAACGGAATGGTCAGCAGGCCAAGACACACCTGCATCACCAGCAACGTCAGGATCATAATATCGGCAAAGCTGCTGGTAGCGCGCACCCGCGGATTGGTCAGACGGCGTTTCAGCAGCAGCGCGCCGCCGATCAGCGTCATCACGCCGCAGGCACCACCGGCGATCATCGCCAATTTCTGCTTCACATCGATAGGCAGGAAGGACTCATACATCCAGTGCGGCGTCAGCATACCGAGAAAGTGCCCGGCGAAGATGCCCAGAATACCGATGTGAAACAGGTTGGAGGCCAGGCGCACGCCTTTTTTATCCAGCATCTGACTGGAACCGGCGCGCCAGCTGTATTGCCCGTAATCGTAACGCAGCCAACTGCCGATCAGAAAAATCGCCCCCGCCAGATAGGGGTAAATATCGAAGAAAAACAGATTCAAAAATTGCATGATTAGCGTCCTTGGGTTCCGGTTAGCGCCTCTGTCAGGTCCAGATACTGCGGTGCCACGGCACCGGCAAAACGCCGCTGGTGCGCCGTCTGCTGTGCCGAAGCGCAGCCCTGCTCGCCCAGAAACTTGATCTGTTCCTCTTCCCACACCGCATCCAGCGCCTGCGGCGTATCGTCCCTGGCCTCACCCGCCACCTGGCTCTCCAGGCTGGCGCTGTTGACGCCGGTGCCGGACAGCGTCAGTAACAGCTCAAACAGCACCGCATACGGGCTTTCGCGCTGCTGCAACCGGGCGCCGAGCAGCGCCAGAATCGGGGCGATGTCCTGCAACCCCTCAACGGCCTGCGCCTGGCTGCGGCTGGCGAGATACTCCAGATACAACGGCAGGAAATCCGGCAGCTCGCGGCTGTCGATCTCCAGCCCGGCGGTGCGGTATTGCGCCATCAGATCGACCATCGCCTGACCGCGATCGCGCGATTCGCCGTGCACATGTTCAAACAGCAACAGCGAGGTCGCGCGGCCCCGATCAAACAGTTCGCAGTATTCGGCCTGTACGTCCAGCAACGGACGGGCGCAGAAACGGCGAATAAACAGAATCAGCTGCGCGCTGCGGTGCAAATCCAACTCGTTTGCCGGCTCCAGCGCCTCGATCAGCGCCTTCTGGTGGTCAAACAATGCCTGTTCCGGGTAATCCAGCAGGCGAGCAATCACTTTCAGGCTAATCATGAGATATCCTCCTGACGGCCGGTTTTTTGCGTCACATCGATAGCGTCGATGCGGCGGCTGTTGAACAGGTTGAATTTACCGTCGCTGCCGTGGCAACCGTCGCCAAAGCTGAAACCGCAGCCTTTGCTTTCCGGGAAGGCTTCACGCGCCAGTTCGCGGTGGCTGGACGGGACAACGAAACGGTCCTCATAGTTGGCGATCGCCAGATAGCGATACATTTCCTGCGCCTGCGCTTCGCTCAGCCCCACCTGCTCCAGCGCGCTGATGTCCACCACGCCGTCCACGGTTTCCGCGCGTTTGTAGTGGCGCATCGCCAGCATGCGTTTCAGCGCCAGCAGCACCGGCGCCGTATCGCCGGCGGTCAGCAGATTCGCCAGATATTGCACCGGGATACGCAGGCTTTCCACGTCCGGCAGGACGCCGCTGTGCGCCAGCTCACCGGCATCTGCGGCAGATTGAATCGGCGACAACGGCGGCACGTACCACACCATCGGCAGCGTGCGGTATTCCGGGTGCAGCGGCAGCGCCAGCTTCCAGTCCATCGCCATTTTGTACACCGGCGACTGTTGGGCAGATTCGATCACGCCTTGCGGAATGCCATCCTTCAACGCCTGAGCAATCACCGCCGGGTCATGCGGATCGAGGAAGATATCCAACTGGCTCTGGTAGAGCTCTTTCTCATTTTCGGCCGCGGCGGCCTGTTCAATGCGGTCGGCGTCATACAGCAGCACGCCCAGATAGCGGATACGGCCGACGCAGGTTTCCGAACAGACCGTCGGCTGGCCGGACTCAATGCGCGGATAACAGAAAATGCACTTCTCTGACTTGCCGCTCTTCCAGTTGAAATAGATTTTCTTGTACGGGCAACCGGTCAGGCACATGCGCCAGCCGCGGCATTTATCCTGATCGATAAGCACAATGCCGTCTTCGCCCCGCTTGTAGATCGCCCCGCTCGGGCAGGTGGCGACGCAGGCCGGGTTGAGGCAGTGTTCGCACAGGCGCGGAAGATACATCATGAAGGTGTTTTCGAACTGCCCGTACATCGCCTTCTGCATGTTGTCGAAGTTTTTGTCCTGCGAGCGTTTTTCGAATTCACCACCGAGGATCTCCTCCCAGTTCGGGCCGTTTTCGATCTTCTTCATGCGCTGGCCGGTGATCAGCGAGCGTGGCCGGGCGATCGGCTGATGCTTGCCCTGCGGCGCGGTATGCAGATTCTGGTAGTCGTAGTCGAACGGCTCGTAATAGTCGTCCAGAGCCGGCACATCCGGGTTGGCGAAAATCTTCGACAGCAGCCCGACGCGGCTGCCCATGCGCGGTTCCAGTTTGCCGTTGATTTTACGGATCCAGCCGCCCTTCCATTTGTCCTGATCTTCCCAGGCGTGCGGATAGCCGACGCCCGGTTTGCTTTCCACGTTGTTGAACCAGGCGTATTCCATGCCCTCACGGCTGGTCCAGACGTTTTTGCAGGTCACCGAACAGGTGTGGCAACCGATGCATTTGTCCAGGTTCAGCACCATGCCGACTTGCGAACGAATTTTCATTTTGCTTTCTCCTGCCGGCTGCCCTGCGAGTCGTCGTTGCCTTCACCGTCTAACCAGTCGATCCGGTTCATTTTGCGTACCACCACGAACTCGTCGCGGTTGGAACCGACGGTGCCGTAATAGTTGAAACCGTAGGCCAACTGCGCATAACCGCCGATCATGTGGGTCGGTTTCGGGCAAACGCGGGTCACCGAGTTGTGGATACCGCCACGCTGGCTGGTAATTTCCGAACCCGGAATATTCACGATACGCTCCTGCGCGTGGTACATCATGGTCATGCCCGCCGGAATGCGCTGGCTGACCACCGCCCGCGCGGTCAGCGCGCCGTTGGCGTTAAAGGCCTCGATCCAGTCGTTGTCCTTGATGCCCAGATCCTGGGCGTCGTCTTCACTCATCCAGACAATCGGCCCGCCGCGCGACAGGGTCAGCATCAGCAGGTTGTCGCTGTAGGTGGAGTGAATGCCCCATTTCTGGTGCGGCGTCAGGAAATTCAGCGCCTTCTCTTTGTTGCCGTTCGGCTTCCGGTTCAGCAGCGGCTGCGCGGCGCGGGTGTCGATCGGCGGGCGATACACCAGCAGGCTTTCGCCAAAGGCACGCATCCATTCGTGATCTTGATACAACTGCTGGCGACCACTGAGGGTGCGCCAAGGGATCAACTCATGCACGTTGGTGTAACAGGCGTTATACGACACATGCTCATCTTCCAACCCTGACCAGGTGGGACTGGAAATGATTTTGCGCGGCTGGGCCTGGATATCGCGGAAGCGGATCTTTTCATCTTCCTTGTTCAGCGCCAGATGGCGGTGATCGCGGCCGGTAATGTTACCCAGCGCTTCCCACGCCTTGACCGCTACCTGCCCGTTGGTTTCCGGCGCCAGCGACAAAATCACCTCAGCGGCGTCGATCGCGCTTTCAATCTTCGGCCGGCCCACCGCCGGGCCTTCGGTTTTCACGTAGTTGAGTTTTTTGAGGAAATCGACTTCGGTCTGGGTATTCCAGGTGATGCCCTTGCCGCCGTTGCCCAGCTTGTCCAGCAGCGGCCCCAGCGAGGTAAAGCGCTCGTAGGTAGCCGGGTAGTCACGCTCCACCACCATGATGTGCGGCGCGGTTTTCCCGGGAATCAGGTCGCATTCGCCCTTCTTCCAGTCTTTCACGCCATAAGGTTGCGCCAGCTCTGCCGGGGAGTCGTGTTGGATTGGCAGCGTCACCACGTCGGTTTCCTGGCCCAGATGCCCAACGCACACCTCGGAGAAGGCTTTGGCGATGCCCTTATAGATCTCCCAGTCGCTCTTGGAATCCCAGGCCGGATCGACCGCCGCCGACAGCGGGTGAATGAACGGATGCATATCCGAGGTATTCATGTCGTCTTTTTCGTACCAGGTAGCGGTCGGCAGCACGATGTCAGAGTAAAGGCAGGTGCTGGACATGCGGAAATCGAGCGTCACCACCAGATCCAGCTTGCCTTCACCGCCGTTATCCCGCCATTCCACTTCCTGCGGTTTGGCACCGCCCTGTTGGCCCAGATCCTTGCCCTGAATACCGTTTTCGGTGCCCAGCAGGTATTTGAGCATGTACTCATGGCCCTTGCCGGAGGAGCCCAACAGGTTGGAGCGCCAGACGAACAGGTTACGCGGGAAGTTCTGCGGGTTGTCCGGTTGCTCGGCGGCGAAGCCAAGCCGCCCCGTTTTTAGCGCGTCGACGGTGAAATCTACCGGCGTCTGCCCAGCGGCTTTCGCCTGTACCGCCAGATGCAGCGGGTTAACGCCCAGCTGTGGCGCAGAAGGCAGCCAACCCATACGTTCGGCACGTACGTTGAGATCGATCAGGCTGCCGCCAAAGCGCGACTTGTCCGCCAGCGGCGACAACAGCTCTTCGGTTCCGACGGTTTCATATCGCCATTGGCTTGAGTGGTTATAGAAGAATGAGGTGCTGTTCATGTGGCGCGGCGGGCGTTGCCAGTCGAGACCGAACGCCAGCGGCAGCCAACCGGTTTGCGGCCGCAGTTTTTCCTGGCCGACATAGTGCGCCCAGCCGCCGCCGCTTTGGCCAACGCAACCGCAGAAGATCAGCATGTTGATCAGGCCGCGGTAGGTCATGTCCATGTGGTACCAGTGATTGACACCGGCCCCGACGATAATCATTGAGCGGCCACGGGTTTTCTCGGCGTTGTCGGCGAATTCGCGGGCGATGCGGATAATGTTGTGGCGCGACACGCCGGTGATCTGCTCGGCCCAGGCCGGCGTGTAAGCTTTGATGTCGTCGTAGTTCGCGGCACAGTTGACGTCGTCCAGACCACGTTCCAACCCGTAGTTGGCCAGGGTCAAATCGTAGACGCTGGCGACCAACGCCTCGCTGCCGTCCGCAAGACGCAGACGTTTTACCGGCAGCTTGTGCAACAGAATCTCGTCCAGTGCCACGCTATTGAAGTGCTCGCCCTCGGCTTTTATTCCGCCAAAATACGGGAAGCCCACCTCGGCTATCTCGTCATGAGCGTCCATCAGGCTGAGCTGCAGATCCACTTCCTGTTGGCCCTTGCCTTCACGCTGTTCCAGGTTCCATTTGCCCTGCTCGCCCCAGCGGAAACCGATTGACCCTTGCGGCGCCACCAGTTCGCCGCTGCGCTGGTCGATAGCAACGGTTTTCCACTCCGGATTGTTTTCCTGCCCCAACCCGTCCACCAGATCGGCGGCGCGCAGCAGGCGGCCGGCGGCGTAATACCCGGCTTCACGCGGTTCCAGTACGACCAGCATCGGCATATCGGTGTAGCGGCACACATAGTCGCGAAAATAACCGACCTCGCGATCCAGGTGGAATTCTTTCAACATCACGTGGCCCATCGCCAGCGCCATAGCGCTGTCGGTCCCCTGCTTGGGGTTCAACCATTGGTCGCACAGCTTGGCCACTTCGGCGTAGTCCGGCGTCACCGCAACGGTTTTGGTGCCTTTGTAGCGCACTTCGGTGAAGAAATGGGCATCCGGAGTGCGAGTCTGCGGCACGTTAGAGCCCCAGGCGATGATATAGGAGGAGTTGTACCAGTCGGCAGATTCCGGCACGTCGGTCTGCTCGCCCCAGGTCATCGGTGAAGCCGGTGGTAGATCGCAATACCAGTCGTAGAAGCTCAGACAGGTGCCGCCAATCAGCGACAGATAACGGGCGCCGGCGGCGTAGGACACCATCGACATCGCCGGGATCGGCGAGAAACCGATGATGCGGTCCGGGCCGAAGGTTTTAGCGGTATACACGTTGGAGGCGGCGATCAGTTCATTCACCTCCTGCCAACTGGAGCGCACAAAGCCGCCGCGCCCGCGGGCGACCTTATAGCTATTGGACTTTTCGGGGTCGGAGACGATAGAGCCCCAGGCATCGACCGGATCGCTGTGCAGCGCCTTCGCCTCACGCCACAGTGCGATCAGGCGTTTACGCATCAGCGGATATTTCAGTCGGTTGGCGCTGTACAGATACCAGGAATAGCTGGCGCCGCGTGGGCAACCTCGCGGTTCATGGTTGGGCAGATCGGGGCGAGTGCGCGGGTAATCGGTCTGCTGGGTTTCCCAGGTCACCAGGCCGTTTTTGACGTAAATCTTCCAGCTGCATGAGCCGGTGCAGTTCACTCCGTGGGTCGAGCGCACAATCTTGTCGTGCTGCCAGCGGCTGCGGTAGCCGTCTTCCCAGTCGCGGTTGGTGTTAAGCGTCTGGCCATGATCGCCAGAGAAGGGTTCCGCCAGTTGCTTAAAATAGCGGAAACGGTCTAGAAACTTGCTCATCCGGAGTTCTCCTGAAGGGCTTTGATGCTTTATCGTTATAAGGAATGACGTTGCTCAATCTGCCGCCAGCCTACTGATGCGACAAAGGCGGCAAATTGATTGCGATCAAGGGAACGGAGGGAGATAAACGGGGACGCAAGCGTGACTACCCCTAAAGTATAATCAGGAGAAGGAAGGCTAGTTTATTGAAAGTAAAAGCAAAAAATGAGGGATTGCATTTGATGGGGGGAGCGACAAGTCGGGCTGGAGTATTTGGGGGTAGGATGCGGGGCAGCCCCCGCATCCGGCAGTATTAACCGAGATCCATTTCGTGCCCTATCCACTCGCCGCTGTCGCGGTTGATAAAGCGCAGATACTGCTCGTACTCTTCTTCACCGTAGAACAGGTTCAGTAATGGCGTTTTGTAGAACGACTGCCACATTTCCCCCAGCAGGATGGGGCGGCGCGGAACATAGATATTCTCGATGAGGTTGTAGCCGGTGGCCATCAGCATGAAACACAGGAAGAAGTAGTTGAACCTGCCGCGCAGGAAAGACCCCTGATGGGCGACGTAGTAAAACAACAGGAACACCGACGCCACGCTCGCATAGCGGCTCGCCGCCTGCAATGAGCTGGAACACAGGAAGACAAACACCACCAGCCACGCCGCAGCGTTTTTGATATCCCCGGTCTGGTTGCGCATCGGGTTGCCCAGCATATACCCGCCGAGGAACAGCGCCGGGAACAGGATAATCAGGAAGTTAATCATCCCGTTGGCGTTACCGCTGGTTAGATAGTCGCTGGCATACATGCCCGAGGTATAGACGTCCGAGTAGCTATTGATGCCGGAAATCGTAATATGCGACAGGATAAACGGCAGTGCGAGCTTGGCGGTCACCAGCGCAATGGCGCTGAACAATACCGTCAGCGGGCGGTTCAGGCGCATCAGCCTGCTGCACAGGAAAACACCGACCAGCAGCATGCTGGAAAAGTGTGTCAACATGGCGAAAAGCATCAAGCAGATGGCAAGCGTTTGATTTTTCTTATGGCAAAACAGCGTCATGGCGAGTGTCATCACGGCCATAGAGAAACCAAAGCGCAGCCCCATGGCGATGATAAACGGGTTGATCAGAAACAACACCGCCAGGTGCAGCAGGACAAACTGCCGCGAGGAAAACGTCTTGCCGGAGTGCAACATGACAATATTCAGCGCGGTGAGATAACAGTAGACCGACAGCGCGGTGTAAAGCCCCGGAATGACGAAAAAGGGAATGCCCAGCGTTTTAAAAATGTAAAAGTTGGCATAAAGAACGATGTCCACCTTGCCCTGGATCACGTCACCCAGCGTAGTGGCCGAGGTGATGGCCGCGTAATTGGCAAAGTGGCGATAGAGATCCGCCAACGGCGGGATCTTGATGAAAAAGAAAAAAAAGCAAAGCGCTATCAGCAGATAGGCCATCGAGTTTTTCTTTCCTGGGCGCAGCGTGGCGATACTCTGTATCAAAGCAAATAGCGGTACCGTCAACAACAGCACGCTGCCGATCACCGTAGAACGTTCAAAGCGCATAATCTTCCTCTGGATGGGTTCGCCGTTCACCGCACATCACACATGGCCCTTCAGAAGGGGACGCCGCGGAAAAACACGTTGCGGATGATATTTTTCATGTAAACCCCGGCCATCAGGCCGCTGTTCACGTAGACAATGCCCTTAAGACCGTACACTACGCCCGCCAGCCGGCTCTTGCCGTCGGTAATGATGCGTGAATCAATACAGGTATGGCGCAGGCGCATAACCTTGCGCGCCCGGGGCGATATCTGCGGCATCAGCCGCCTTTCGAACTGCATTTTGTTGCGATACCCGATAATGCCTTTCGGGCTGGAGGTAATGCGTTCGCCGTCATGATCGTTATGTACCGCCAGGCGTTCATGCAGCGTGCCGATGCGCGCCCCGGCCGCCAGCAGCCGATACAGGAAAATATGGTCCTGGTAGCGCGGGGTGTTGAAAAAGCCGCGCACCGCAATCGCCGTGCTGCGCCGCATCATGATCATCGGCGTATAGGCTACGCCGGCCAACATAAAGTCCTCCAGGCCGTCGCAACGGGCGCGGTAATAATGGTCTGCGTTAATCTGGCCGTTCTTCAGAATATCCATATCGCACAGGTTGACGTCATAATCGCTCTGGCGCATGAACGCCAGTTGGTGGGCAATCTTCTGCGGGTGGTAGTAATCGTCGTCATCCAGAAAAGTGATGTACTCCCCGCTTGAACGCAGGATCCCGCTGTTGCGCGCCAGCGCCCCGCCGCCGTTGTGCCGACGCGGATAATAGATAATCTGCCCCTTATCAATATAGCCTGCCAGGCATTCGCGGGTCGCCAGGCGGTGCGCATCGCCTGGCGGATTGTCGTCCACCACGATGATTTCCAACGTGCGGTGGGTTTGCGCCAACACGCTGTCAATGGCGCGCGTCAGCAGCTCGCTGCGGCCATAGGTGGGTATGATAACGCTGACTTTGATGTCCATTGTCTTATTCTGCCTGTAGGGGGCGAATACATTCACCCCGTTTAACATGGGCGCAGCATGCGGCGCCCTACTCGATCCGGGAATGGGTAAATACAGCGCCGCTATCCGCGCAGGCTATAAAGCCGGGCCATCAGGTAATAAGCCAATGGACTGCGATAGAACAGCCGGTTCTTGCGGCTCAGCAGTTTGCGCTCCTCTGCGCGTAAACCGGAATAGCGGCGTTTCAGTTCGCCGGTTTCCCGCAACGCGTCGCGCAGCCCGAAAAAATCCAGCCCCACCAGCAGACGTGCCTTCAGCGTGGTGACATAAAGGATCGAATACAGCCCATTCCCCGTTCCCTGGAGCCGTCCGCTGTCGGCGCCGGCGATGGCATAATCCAGGTCATCCAGATCGCGCCGCTTTGGCGCACGCGTAATGCCGTTCGGGTTGGCGCGGTATCCCACCAGCGGCGTATCGCACATCACGATGCGTTCCGCCTTCAGGTACAGCTGCGGGATTAGCTGAATATCCTCAAAATTGCGTCCCGGCGGGAAACGCATCTCGTCGAATAACGTTTTGCGGTAAATACGCGCCCAGGCAAACCACAGGCTGCGATTGAAGCTGTCCGCCAGCAGCGCCATATGCGTGTCGCGATCCTGCGGGGCAGCATTGCCGGGCACAATGGCCAGGGTGCAGTCAGGCTGGATTTGGCCGTTGTTCATCACGGAAAATCGCTGGGCATTGAAAGCCACGATGTCCGCCAGCGGGTTATCCGCCAACAGCCGGCCCAGAATGCTGAAATACCCTTCCAGCAGCACATCGTCAGAATCCAGGAAACCGATATGCCGCCCCTCGGCATGCGCAATGCCGCTGTTGCGCGCCTCGCTCAGCCCTTGGTTATGCTGCCGCAGGATGCTGACCTGCGGTTTCAGTTGCGGGTAACGGCACAACACCTCTTCGGCAATGTCGATGGAATCGTCCGGGCTGCCGTCATCCACAATGATCACCTCCGCCCAATCAGGCAGTTGTTGCAGTACCGAGCAAAGGCACGCCTCAATGTAAGCCTCGACCTTATAGACCGGAATAATCAGGCTCAGGGTGGTTTTCATGATCGGTTATCCTTTCTTTTCTGTTTGACGTTGCACCTCTACCGCACTGCTGCCCATCGATGACAACTGCGCGTCGATCTGCGTCTTCCCTTGCGCTCGCCAGCCCGCAGGCAGATCGAAACGCGCCGACATCGGCCGATAGTAAGGGTTGGCGATCAACACCAGGCCGCGCTCGCCGTTGATAAACAGCCGCGCCGGGATGGCGGTATTGTTGCCCTGCAGCAAGAGGCTTTCGCCAGACAGCAGGTAGGGGTTAAAGCTGACAATCTGCTGCGCTACGCTGGCGACACTTCGCCAGACAGCATCGAATTCCCGCTGGCTGAAGCCACCGCGTTGGCGCTTGTAGAACAAGTCGGTATAGGAATAAAACAAGATGCCCTTCGCGCCGCCAATCAAGCCCAGCCAGGCCTGATTGCGCATCTCCGCCTCAGTGGGCTGGCGCGGTTTACGTTTTGGCGCGTAAGCGGCGTGATCCATGATCTGCATCACCAGCCAGGCTCCCTTGACCTGGCGCGCCACCTGGCTGGTGATACGCGTGTATTCCAGGGTTCGCGTCAGATCGGCGTCTCTACCGACCGGGTAAGGATCGCTGGCCAGCACGTCCGAACTGTTGAAATAGGCGTTGAGCGTGCCGGTCTTGTCCAGCACCTGGAACGTCAGGTGATCCGGATCCAGCCGTTTCACCTGCAGGTGTTTTTCTTCAATCTGCGGCACATACTCCGGCCCCAGCTCATCGTTGATGTACCAGGCCAGCAGGTTCGGTTCATGTTTGAACTTTTCGACGTAATTCGCCGTCAGTTGCGGGTAACTCAGTTTGGTTTGCGGCGCGAACCGGGTACCGGGATACAGGTCTTTCAGCGAAAAAATCACCTGCAAGCCATACTGCTGCGTTTTGCGGAAATAACGGCTCGGATCGCCCACGGTGCCATAGTTGTAATTCAGCAGCGTGTTGAAACCGGCATCGCGGATGCGCGCCAGATGCTCATCCGTCGCCATCTCACCGTACATGTAAATGCCGAGCGGGAAGAAACGCTTCCCCTGTTTCAGGGTATAGCCCTGCGCATCCAGCGCCACTCTCGGTTGCGGGCGGCCGACGCTGATCGGCATCTCGCTGCGCTGGCTGCGCTGAGTCGCCACGTCCGTCACCTGCTGCTGCAGGCGGTATTCCCCGGCGGCCAGCCCGGCCGGCAGCCTGAACTCTACCTGCTGTTTCCCTTCTATGCGGTAACGGCGGCTGTCGCTTTTCACGGCGGCACTTTTTGCGTCGACCAGCGTGCTGTCCACTTGCACCTGCTGCGGATCCACTACCTCGATCAGGCTCGATGCCGCGCCGTTGCCTGCGCGCATCTGGTACAGCGCCGGCGCAACCGGCTGCCGACAGGCGTAAACGTCGTCAAACCAGGCGCTGCCGGTCGTACCGCGGCGCAGATAAACCCCCAGCACCACCTTTACCGCCCGCGCCGGTACCCTGAAATCGCCGGTGACCGGTTGCCAGCCGCTGGTGCCCAGCACGCCCTGCGGGTAGCTGCCCGCCAGAAAGTGCCCCTGATCGTCGTAGCTTTCGACAAACACCGTCGCGCCCTGGTTGTCGCCCTTGCCCTTCAGGTTCTCGCCACGCACCCAGGCGCCGAAAGCCAGCTGTTGGCCCGCTTTGACCGATAGCGTCTGCAACATGTTGTGATAGTTGGCCGGATTGTGGTTTTGATAAAACAGGCTGGCCTGGCCGGTATGGCCGCCGGACACCACCTCTGCGGAAGTCAGCGACCAGCCCGCACCACCTTGCTCAAAGCCGGGGTTAGCCAACAGGTTGTCGCCGCAAGGCGCGGCATGGGCCTGCACGGCCAGCCCGACGCCCGCCAACAGGCAGGCGAAAGAGAGCTTGCTGATATTCATTGTCGTTTCATCACTGCGCTGTACAAGTAGGAGAAGAACAGGTAGCAGGACTTCTGGTAGGACAGCCCCAAATGGCGACGATAGATTTGCCACTGCCAGTCCGCCGCCTTGATTTTGTTGCCCGACAGCGACTGGGCGGAAAGACGGTAAAAAGCCAGCGGTTCAGGAATACAGTACGCCAGACGGTTGCGCGCCTTTTCCAACACCGACAACCACATCACATAATCCTCATGCCCTACCTTCCTCTGGTAGATCTTGCCCACCCGGCGCTGGTTGTACATGCCGGTCAGGTTGCCGATCCAGTTGCTTTTCAGCATGTCCTTGTAGGCGATAATCTCGCCTGCGCCACGGTAGTTTTTCACCAGCGCCGGATCATTTTCGAAGGTGTAATAATGCGAACACACCACGTCGTAACGGTTTGTCTTCAGGACGCTGACCTGGCGCGCCAGTTTGTTTTCGCGCCAGACGTCGTCGCTGTCGCAGAAAGCGATGTAGTCACCGCGCGCCGCCTCAATGGCGATATTGCGGGTTTCGGCCACACCCTGGTTGGTGTTGTTGCGAATGTAGGTCAGACGATCGTGAATGAAGGGTTTAACCACGTCTGCGGTGTTGTCCGTCGAAGCATCGTCGATCACATACAAATGGTAATCCTGATAAGTCTGGTTCAGCACACCCAGGATCGATTCTTTGATAAAACCGGCGGCGTTGTACGCCGGCATGATTACTGACACCTTTTCCATCTTAACCTCCAGCGATAAGCTGTTGCCATTGGGGATATATACGTTCAGGAATGTACTGTTGCGCCCGATCCAGCGAATGCAGGGAGAAGCGCTTACGCAGCTCGCCGTCAGCGATCAGTGCCAGGGTGCGTTGGCTAAAGGCACCGATATCGCCTTCCGGCACCAGATAACCGTTGCCGCCATCGTCAATCAGCTCGGCAGGGCCGGTCTGGCAGTCAAACGCCACCAGCGGCAGGCCAAAGCTCATCGCTTCAATCAGCACCATAGGCAACCCTTCATAACGGGACGTCATCAACAGCATTCCGGCCTGCCGGTAGTGACTGGCGATATCCGGGGTCGCCGGCAACAACTTCACCTGTTCGCCAAGGCCTGCTGCATCGATTTGCTGCTGCAATGCGGCGCGATCCGGGCCGTCGCCGACGATATGCAACTGCCAGCCCGCCGTTTGTGGCGCCGCCCGCTGCCATGCCGCAATCAATCGGTCAAAGCCTTTCTGGTAACACAGTCGCCCCACCGCCAACGCCACCGGCTGGGGCGCCTGTTGCGGCGGTCGTATCGGGAACGGTGAGACGTTCTCGATCACCCGGCATTTATGCTCGGGCACCCAGCGGCTGATGGTGGCCAGATCTTTCTTGGTCAGCAGCACGGTGCGGTCGCCCAGCCGGTAGACCAACACCTTCAGCCACTTCATCGGCCAGGCATACTGATGGAAACTGACGTGTTCGCTCAGCAGCAGGCGGCTGTGCGGGCACAACAACCGCAGATACGGCACCATGATCGACGAGAGTTTGCCCATAGATACGGTGACTATCACGTCATAGCGGCCGCGCCGCAGAAACCGCGCCAGCCGCCAGGGCCACAGCGGTGACCTGCCGGACATGAAGCGCAACTTCACTTCGGGTTCGAGCGGGTAAAACGCCCGATCGCCGCTGATCGACACCAGATCCACCTGATGGCCCAAACGCGCGGACAGCGCATTGGCCAGGCTGCTGGCCACCCGCTCGGTACCGCCTTTTTCGGCGATGTTCTCAATCACGATCGCTACTTTCCGTTGCTGCATGTCATCTCCGAAACCCCTCACGGGCTGTACGCAACAGGCGCCCCCCTAACGGAAACAGACCCAGTCTGGCCAGGCAGTCGCCATACAGTTTGATCGCCTTGAACTTGCTGCTCAGAGCGTGGTGCTCCGTGCGCGATGAGTAATAGTTGAATGCCTGCAGATTCTCGCTGTACAGCGAAGCCAACAGATGCTTGCTGGCAAACCCGCTGATATAGCGGCCGCTGGCGTTCAGGTAAGCGTCAATAAACTGTTCACTGGCGTCGATGTTCATCCGGCTGCGATCCGTCGCGGCATCGCCGCAACGGATGAACACTCCGAGCCCCTCGTCGAAGGCCACCTTGGCGCCCAGATTGGTGGCATTGACCAAAAACCCCCAGTCCTGGTATTTGTAAAGGAACTCGGGAAACAAAAAACGCCGGTCATCTTTTTTACGCAGGCTGATGGCGGAAGTGCGAATATCGCCCATATCGAGAAATAAAAAATCCGCCCCCGTCGCCCCCTCTTTGTAATCAAATCTATAGCTGCGGATATTCTTGTCATTCACCGTACTGTAATTGCCGAAAACAATGTCCAGACGGGTGTCATGGTGGCGTTTCAGTCGGCGAATAATATAATTGGTGCTGAAGAAATCCTCCGGTTCCAGAAAGAAAACCACCTCGGCACGCGCCAGTCTGAAGCCGGTATTACAGGATGCTGCCGTGTTACTGCGCACTTTATTTTCATGCAGGCGTGCCCGACGATTGGCGGCCAATAAACTGCGCATTTTTTTCAGCTCTTCTGGATCTGATGCATCATCAACCACAATAATTTCATAATCGAACCCGAAACAGGCGTTGGTCATACGGACTAATGTTGCGGCCAGACTGGCTGAATTATTAAAAGCGGGCATGACAATTGATAAGTCCATTTACTACCTCAACAATATATTATCATCTGGCAAAACAGCGGTAATGCCAGCGGAATAGTTTGTTATCCCAGCATATCCTTGCCCGGTTATCCCCCCCCATCCTGCAGCGATTAAAATACGCGCAGCCTACCGGTCATTTAATTAATCCTGAAAATAACTGCCCCACTCCTGTTCAATGGTTTCTGGCATCAGCCTTTGCAACCCGGCCCCCGGGGTAAACGTCAGTTCGCCAAAATAGATACGCTCTTGCACCTGATAAAAATCCACGCGCACATAAGAAAACTGCTCCGCCACCTGCCGTGCCAGGAGTAGCATTTTCCCCAGCCTGCAGGGTTTATCCATGGGCACTTCACTGTTTGGCACGCCCATGCGGATCTCGGTGCGGTTCCAGTCGGCGTCAAAAAAATCTCGCCGATGGTCGATAAAACGCTGGTAATCTATCTGGATGAAAAACCGAATATCTCCCCCCTGATTAAAGCAGTGGATCTTGATATCATTCGGCGTTTTTCCCTCTTCCAGCAGCATTCTTTCAACCATGATGCACGGCGGGATATCCTTATAATGGCGTTCGCGGTAAACCTGATAAAAACTCTGCCGCAGCCAGCTGTTGGTTAACACCCGTAACTCATTGAAGCTGGTTTGGCTTTTATCGAACACCAATTTGTTATAACCGCTGCCGTGGTTTGCCTTGATCACGAAGGCGTCAGGTAATGCTTGATACATTTCCTCGGTTAATTGATTGCCGTGCGCATAAAGATCGATCAGGTACTCTTTCCCCCACAGCTTTTCAATATAGTCACGCACCCGATATTTGTCGGACAGTTGAGTATATATCGCCAAAGGATAGACCTTCCTGCGCATTAATTTTTCGCTATATCTTTTCGGCTGATCCAAATGCGGTATTTTCCGAAAAAACAGAGCGTATTTCAACTGATGATATAACGCGTCGGGTATATTACGGTAAAAACCCTTCACCAGATTATTTAGCATAGATTTCTCGCACCTTCCCTATTAACTGAGGTAAACAACGGTAGCAGGTCAACTGCAATCTCGTAATTTGCCCTCTTCTGAAGAAGCCATTAAGTACAAAAAATGAAATAAACTCCGTTATCAGGGTTGAAACCGCCGCACCTACGATGCCGTAACGCGGTATCAACACCAGATTCATCAGCACGTTGGCCAACGCGGCCAGCGGCATTTTTATCGCTATAAAGCGATACCCTCCAAACAGCACTATCGCCCGATAGGACACGGTGCCCATCACCGAGAACAGCGACGTCACCGAACACAGCGCCAAAATGGTGGCCGTTCCGCGGTAGCTGTCGCCAAACATCAGCGCCACGATCGGGCCTGGGAACAACGACAGCAGCAAAATCACCGGCATGGAGAGCGACAGCACCACCAGATACAGCAACCGGATACGTCCTTCCTGTACGGCCAATGTGCGAGCATTCGCCACGCCCGGCATCATTGAGGTGATCAAGGCAATAGGGACGAATATCCACCCCTGGCTCAGGGTAATCGCCGCACTGTACAAGCCGACGCTGTGCTCGCCCAGAACGTTGCCGATCATGATCTGATCGATACGCGTGTAGACAACAATCGACAGCCCGGAGACCGCCAGCGGCAAACCTACCTTTAACAGATAACGACCATAGCGCCGCTTGTGACGCCCGCTGATCGCCCGCATACCGCCCTGCTCGCGGCGAAACAGTACCCAACGCGCGGCGTACGGGATCAGGCTGCTCACAACATACGGCACGGCAAACCATTCCAACGGCAATTTGGCATGCACCAGTGCCAGCCGCAGAATGATTGACAGCAACAGGGCCAGGTTGTTGATCAGCGTGTTCAGCTTCGATTTCAACAGCGCGTCGTAATAAATCTTGTAGACGTCCTGAATAGAGAAATACGCACTGGCAAGCATCAACAACATCATGATCTGGCTGGTACGATCCTGCGTCAGCACAGCCCAGGCCATCAGCGGCACGGCGATCAGCGCAAAAAGCTGGCGCCGCAAACGCATCGAAGCCATCATCAGCCGAATACCGCTGCGCCGCCGCTTGGCGACGCGGTTAAACAACACCGCATCCGCCCCCAGTTGTACCAGCGGCACGGCAATGGCGATCACCGACAGCAGATAGTTAATCAGCCCGTATTGCGCCGGCCCCAGATAACGCGCTACGTACACCGAAACGAAAATCCCCGAAAGGCTCAGCGATATCCGTTCCAACATCAGCCACAGGGAGTTCATCAGCATCGCTTTCATGCGCGACTACACCTTTTCCTGATGGCTGGGGTAAGCAAAGGCGTAGTAGCCGGCATCGGTGGCGGTTTTTTTCACCATGCCGTTCAGGATCACTCCTTTAATCGCCACGCCGTTCTGCTCGAAACGACGAATGCTGGTTTCGATCTGCCGGACGGTGTCGATCTCAAAACGCACCACCATCAGCGCGGTGCCGACATGGTGACCCACGATGGCGGCGTCGGTCACCGCCAGCACCGGCGGTGTGTCGATCAGCACCAAATCGTAGTTCTGCCTCGCCCACTGCAGGAAGTCGGCAAAACGCTGATGCATCAGCAGTTCGGACGGGTTCGGCGGCACCTGGCCCCGCGGCACAAAATCCAGATTGGCGATAGCGGTTTTCTTCACCGACTGATCTGGCGCAATCAACCCGGACAGCATGTCCGACAAACCGCCCTTGGCGCTGTTGTTGAACCAACGGTGCAGGAATCCTTTGCGCATGTCTGCGTCGATCAACAGTACTCGTTGGCCTGCCTCGGCGATTACCACCGCCAGATTGGTGCTGGTAAAACTTTTCCCGCTGGCGGGGCTGGCGCCGGAGACCATCAGGATGTTGTTTTTGGCCTCCATCATGGCGAAATGCAAACTGGTACGCAGGCTGCGGATGGCTTCGACGGACAAATCCCCCGGCTCTTCCTTGGCCAGGATCGGCAGCTTGTCCCCGCTGTTTTTGAGCAGTAGCTGCTGTTGAGTGCGGTTACGTTTTTGCTGCCACGGCGACAGCGGAACCGTGGCATACACATTGATACCGCGCTTTTCCAACGCCTCGGTGTCACTGACGCCGCGTTGGAGCGCCGCGCGCAATACCACAACCGACGCCGACAGCACGCCCCCCATCAACAGCGCGAAGAGCACGATCATCGCTTTTTGCGGTTTTAGCGGCCGCAGACCGCTTTCCGCCTCATCGATAATGCGGATATTGCCCACGGTGCCCGCTTTGCTGATGCTCAATTCCTGCTGTTTGTTCATCAGTTGCATGTATACCTGCTGATCCACCTGCACATCGCGGGTCAAACGCAGAATTTCCTGCTGCGTTTTCGGCAGCGTCTGCACCTGTTTGCCGAGCCGTGCCTTTTCCGCCTCCAGCGTGGCGCGCTTTTCCAGCAGTGCACGATAGGCCGGATGCTCGCGGGTATAAAGTTTTGAGATTTCCGCTTCTTTGAAGGTCAGCTCATTCAACTGGGCCTCCAATTGAACCTGAGTATCCAGCACCGATTTGGCTTCCAGCGTCAGGTCCACCGAGTCGTTCTGCTGGCGGAACTGGTTGAGCTGATTCTCGGCATTGTTGAGCGACGTCTGAGTGCGCGGCAGTTGTTCGTGCAGGAAAGCCAGCATGCGCTGCGCTTCCTCGGTTTTACGATCCACATTCTGTTGCAGGTAGTTATCGGTGATGCTCTTGAGCACCGCTTCGGCGCGCTGCGGATCCTCGCCGGCCAGGTTGAACGTCATAATGCCGCTTTCCTTGCCGCCAGGAGCAACGTCAAGCAGGTTGCGAAGATCGTCCACCGCCTGCTGGCGCGGCACGTTGACCACGCTAAACTCGGTGCCCGGCAATGCCTCCAGCGCAGTGACGTTCATCGCCCAGGCGCCTTGCTTCAGCGGTTGTCCGACGGTGCCGCTGAACAAGTTCTTCCCTTCATGGCTCAGGCTATAACGTTGCTTATCCTGCACGGTCAGGGTCAGTTCCTGGCCCTGTATCGCCGCCGGTACCGTCATCCCTGAGATGAGCAAGACCGGTGGCGGTTCGCCGCTCAGGCGGGCCAGCCCCTTACCGAACAGCGGAAAGTAATCCGGGCTGATACGTACCGTCAAACCGAGATCGTCCACGGTTTTGCCAATCACGTAACGTGATTTCGCCAGCGAAACTTCATCTTGCGTCGCCGAATTCTGCCCAGCCGACCCGAGCGAGTTGTCCAGCGTTTCGCGCAGCAGCGAATCGCCCGAAAGCTGTTTTTCCACCTGCACCAGCGCGGTCGCCTGATAGATCGGCGTCGCCATCAAGGCATAGGCACAGCCCAGGACACCGGCGACGCCGGTCACCAGCAAAATGCGCCAGCGGTTGTCCCACAGCGGGCCAATCAGCCGTTCCCAATCCAGTTTCTCGTCCTGCTCGGCCATCACAATCGGCATTGCATTATTCTTCATCATCGGTGTTCCTTAAGTCAGCGTGGCGGGGTTACCAGTTACGCACCCGCAACGTGGCCTCACTGAGGTCGTTAAAGCTGGAAATCGTCGGTACCAGCTGGCTTATCAAGCGGTTCCAGCGCGCAATCGGCGCTGCGGTGACGTACACCACGTCGTAAGGTTCCAGCTGAAATTCTGTGCCCATCGCCAGTGCAGCAGCATCAGACAGGTCGAACTGGTACAGCGACGCCAACCGCTGCGGCTGTTTGCCGCCGTTCGGGCGGATCACGAACACGCCGGTGGCATCGGCCACCGTCTGGCTGATGCCTTCTGAACTGCCCAACGCCTCCGTCAACGTCATGCCGCTGCGGTCCATTTTCAGCGTCGCCTGTTTACCGACCTCACCCATCACAAACACTTTCAACTCGTCATTGCGCGGCACATACAGAATGTCGCCCGGCTGCAGCAGTTGGTTCTGGCTGGTATCACCGCGCTGCATCAACGCCTGCAAAGAGATTGGCTGTTCCTTGCCCTGGTGAGTCAGCACCACGTTGCGCCAGTCGGCGTTGTCCGTCAGGCCGCCGGCGGCGTTAATCGCATCGAGAATGGTCAGCGGCACGTTGGTCACCGCCTGCTGTCCTGACGTTTTCACTTCGCCGGTCACATACACTTTCTGCGAGCGGAAAGCGGCAATGCTGACGTCCACCTGCGGGCTTTCCACATAGCGTGCCAGCCGGTTGGCGATCTGATTGCGCACTTCGGTGACGGTTTTTCCCGTCACTTGCACCCGGCCGATATACGGGTAGAAGATCGCCCCGTCGGCATGCACCCAGTTGCCGGTATCGCTGGCGCTGCGGTATTGGCCGGCAGGCGTTGTCAGTTCCGGATGGTCCCAAACGGTGACGTTAAGCACATCGCCGACGCCGATACGGTATTGGTAACTCTGCAAGCGCTGGTCCAGCGCCGGGTTTGGCCGGGCCACCGGCTCCACGCGGCGCATTTTTTCCAGCAGCATCGGCGTTACGCGATACACCGGGACCTGCTTATCCAAATCGAAGTCTTCATCCTGCTGGATAACTTTGGCTTTCCCTTGAGTAGGCAGGTGTGAACCTGGAAACGTCGTGCAACCGCTGAGCAACGCGGTGGACAACACCAGCGGCATCAAATGAGGTAAGTGAAGGTTCATGACAGTACCGTGAAAAAACGGGCCGCCGTTGCGGCCCGTGGGAGGATTAACGATTGGCGGTAGGGTTATCGGTAAAAATCGGTGCCTGGCGCGGTTCATGCAACATGACAAAATAACCGAAGAAGCAAAGTACAAAGGCCACCAGCATCTGGTAGTCCGGCAGTTGCAGGACCTCGCTGCAGATACCGACGCAGGCCAGCGTCACCGCCAACATGCAGCTCATCCCCAGCGCCTGGCGCGCATTGAGACCACGCCGCATCAGGATGTGATGCAGATGATCGCGACCGGCCTTGAACGGGCTCTGACGGCGCAGCAGTCGGCGTACCATGACCGTCACCATGTCCATCAATGGGATAGCGATCAACCACAGGGCGGTCACTGGCCGTATGACAGCGTCCTGCCCCTGGGTGGCGACGATCAGCAACCACAGCACGCTGAAACCAATCACCATGCTGCCGGCATCGCCCATGAAAATTTTGTTGCGCGGACCGAACATACTGAGGTTAAACAACAGATACGCCGCCAAGGCCGCGATCAGGCTCAGGCACCACATCGCCAGTTCTTCCTGCCCCGCCAGACCAAACAGAATCGCCAGTGCGATAAAAGTGACGCAAGACAGCGCGCCAAGCTGGCCGTCGATGCCGTCAACCATGTTATAGGCGTTAATCGCCCCCCATACCGCCAGCGGCGTGATCAGCAAGGCTATGTAACCCAGCATCAGCTCCTGATGACCCCACAGATAGCCGAAGGAAGTAAGTTGCATCCCTGCCACCAGCATCATCGCCAGCGCGATCCCTCCCTGCACAATGACGCGCGGCGCCACCGGCAGATCAAAACGGTCATCAAGCACACCCAGCACCACTAACGCCGTGACGCAGAACAGATAGATATTGCTGTGCGGCAACCATTCCGGTTGCCAAAACGTCACCAGCATAATGGTGAGATAAATGGCTATTCCACCAACCAGAGGTATATGCCCCTGATGACGCTTGCGGGCATTGGGTTTATCCACTAATCCCACCGCCAGCGCAGCACGGCGTGCAATAACCACCAGCGTCAGCGCCAAAATAAATATCATGCTAAGTTGATATAACATTATTCCTCCAGCGAATAAGCACGCTACCGCCCTTGAGTTACAGCTCCCAATGCGCTATTAACAAAAACAAAATTGACATCGCCAGGATATAAGTCAGCATAAGCTCATCCTGTTAACTACAGATTTATCCGAAAAATAAAAGGCGTTAGCGCATGAGAAATATATCTCTAGGAAAACTCATGCTTAATGGTTCTTTCGATTGCCAAATTAAGTTCAACCGGCGCCTCGAAATTGTTTTGCACATTGCTTTTAAATTGTGTTCTGGCGCAGAATTTTTGTACTCTAACCCGGCTAATAGGGAATTTACGGTGACTTATTTTACTCACCACATCCAATGCCGTAGCGCCGCAGATCCCAAATATATAAGGGATCCGAATAGTCTTGTTCTCTCTGCCCAATGAAGACGAAATAACGTCGACCAGTTGGTTCATGGTGAAATCCGGTTTATCAACATAATTGCTGACCTGATAACTGGCCTGCTGGTCAAGCGCATGCTCCAGCCTGGCTGCAATATTCTCGACATAAGCCATGGATTTCATATTATTGCCGCTGCCAATCATTACGAAACGGCCGCTGGCGATCTGACGGAACAGGTTATAAACGTTGCCGCGATTATTTTCGCCGAATACCACGGTCGGACGGATAATGGTCAACTTATTGTCACCGTCGGCCTTGCGCCAGGCTTCGTAGACATACTCCGCTTCCAGCTTGGATTTACCGTAATGGTTAAAGGGTTCAAAACGCCCTTCTTCGCCGGTTTCCTGGGTAACGAACCCGTAGACCGCCACGGATGAGGTAAAAATAATCTGCCTGATATTCAGCGAAGATGCCGTCATGCAAACATTACGCGCGCCATCGACATTAACCTGATAATACAGTGAGATCGGGTCAACATTATCCTGATGTTCTGCCGCAAGATTAATCACGGCATCACACCCCGCCAGTGGTTGCAGCAAGGTCTGCGGCTGGGTTACATCGCCAAACTGATAGAGTTCCGGAAAATGTTCGCTTTGTTTCTTGTCTACAATCGTCAAAATCAGATCGTTACGCACACTCAGGCGCTTAACCAAACGCGTTCCGATAAAACCGGAACCCCCGATGATAGCTACTTTACGCTTATCCATATTTGTCACTCAGCCAAGTTTTCCATTAATTCCCACCGCAGAATTGAGGCGAGACGCTTAATACGCGTTAGATCATGGAAACCAGACTGGACAAATCGGCCCAAGCTTTCAAATAACAAATAATGAAATAACAATATTTGCTGAATGTAAAATTATGGGGAAAGATGAAATGTCGGCGTAGACTAATTTTTAACTTCGTAAGCAACCTGATATTGAATGCTTTTATTCGGCAGAATGAGATTAATCTTACCTTTACCCTTGGCCTCTGAAATTTCGTATTTCACCGGCTGTTTAAACTTCCCCTGTTTGGGATCGACGCACTCGATGGTCGCCTGCTCCAGGCTTTCGCCCTGATAAAGGCAAAGCAGCGTTTGCGGGCCGTTAGATTGGGGGTTGTTCAGCGTCAGCGTAAGCACCACGCGGGTATTGTTTTGTATATCATTGATGATCGGTGGACGAGTTTGGTTCCCCAGTACATAGGAAAAATGTGAAATAATCAGCAGTGAGACAAATACCGACAGATACTTCACCACTCTGACGGCAGGAACGGAGAAAAAACCCGCCGACGCAGTCATTTTATTTCTTATTGTCGTATTTTTCAGCGGTACTGATACCACAGCAACAGGTGGCCCGGAACTCGTAATCGCTTCCTTGTGCGTGTCTATTTTCTCGGCGCTAATTTCATCATCTTTATTTCCACTTTCAGAAATTTCCGCTTGAAAATCTTCGTTAATACTCCCAGAAACGCTCCATATTTCATCAGCACCATATTCATCCTCCTCCGATATAAAGTGAAAAGCGGCCTTGTTTTCCACCTTATAGCCCAGGCGCGGAATCGTTCTGATAAGCGTATGTTCAACATCACCTATTTTCTGACGAATTGATTTAATTGTTTGATTTATCGTCGAATCTGAACAATAAGTCCCTTTCCATATATTTTCTATAATTTCCGTACGACTAACCAGTTCAGGGGATCTGGCGACCAGAAGTGAAAGTATCTGATACTCCTTCCAACGCAGGCGGAACTTTTCCCGGGAAGGTGTCAGAACATCTAGATTCCTAATCTTTATTCTTTTATCAAGATTCACTTTTAATTTCCTTAACGTGCCTGTCCTGCACACTTTGTATAGAAATATGAAAAAATGTTCAAGAAATTAAATGTAAACTCAACAGGTTGCATTCATTCGATGTTTATTTTTATAAAAATTCGCTGATTTCATTTTTTACATCACCTCGAATACCAAAGATCCGATTCTCAGAATGTTCTCTTTTTCCCTGTTGGTAACATGGTTTCTTTGCATGTTTACCGGCAATAAAAATCAGCCAACAGACTGATTTGAAACAAAAACTCTATATATGTTATAACTTTGTTGGTTAAGTGAAATTGTGAAATTCACCCGAAAGCCTGTAAGTATCACCTGTTTTTCCACCTAATCCGATTGCCAGATAGCCTACAAAAAGCCAGCGAAAACAGAATGAGAGTTATCTGATTTAATCACTCCATGAAACAAAGCACCAAATACAAAGACATATTTTCAATTTGGCTACACAACCTTCAAATAATGAAGATATCTGTCACTCACCATAACAGGCTATGTCACCAGCATGCTTTATTTCTGTAAAAATTCCGACAATAAAATGAAAATCACGCTAACAATAATACTGTGGGGTATTCTTCATTGAAAAACATGAAGTGAGAGATGCACCTATTAAAAAAGGGAAATTCAGCATGGGGAAATAAGAATATTACCTAAAGACGGGAAATTTCACTGAGGAAAAACAAACTACGCGGAGAGAAAAAGAGACAGTCCCTCCCCTGTCGGGGAGGAACAAACCTCATCAGGCCGTTTTTTTACGACCGTACACAGCCCAGGTAATCACCACGCATAACAGGTAAAACACCAGGAAAATTTTCATCGCGCCCGCCGGTGAACCGGTCAGCGCCAGGGAAGTGCCAAATGCTTTCGGAATAAAGAAACCGCCGATGGCGCCAATCGCCGAGATAAACCCCAAAGCGGCTGCGGAATCGGTTACCGCTTCGCGCTGTGCGCTTTCGTCGCTCCCGCCTCGAGCCTTAACGCGCTCAAGGGTAATTTTACGGAAGATCACGGCGATCATCTGGAAGGTCGAGCCGCTGCCCAAACCGGCGGTAAGAAACAACAGCATAAAGACGCCGTAAAACGCAATAAAGGAACCCGCATGCCCGGCCCCCGGTAAGGTCAGGAACAACAGTGCAGCAAACACCGCCATCAACACAAAGTTAATCAGGGTGACGAGAATACCGCCAAACCGATCGGAAAGCGCACCGCCTACCGGCCGTGCCAGGGCGCCGAGGAACGGGCCGAAGAAGGCATAATGCAGGATCACCACGTCCGGAAACTGCGTCTTCGACAGCATGGCGAAACCGGCGGAAAAACCGATGAAGGATCCGAAAGTGGCAAGATACAGCAAGCTCAGCATCCACAGATGGCCGCGCTTGAGCACCGGCAACTGTTGTCTGAGCGAGGCCTTCGAAGCCGCCAGGTCGTTCATGCCGAACCAAGCCGCCAGCGTGGCGACCAACAGAAACGGCACCCAAATCCACGCGGCGTTCTCCAGCCACAGTTGGCTGCCGTCCGGCTGAACCTGACCCGTACCGCCAAAAACACCGAACATGGCGATGGAGATCGCCAACGGAGCCACCAGTTGCATCACGCTGACGCCCAGATTGCCCAGCCCGCCGTTCAAACCTAATGCGCCGCCCTGCCTGGCCTTTGGAAAGAAGAAACTGATGTTGGCCATACTGGAAGCAAAGTTGGCGCCGCCGAAACCGCACAGCAGAGAGATAATGACAAAAACGCCATAGGTAGTGGAGGTATCCTGAACCGCCATCCCCAACCACAGGCAGGGCACCAGCAGGAAACAGGTGCTGATTGCCGTCCAGCGGCGGCCGCCGAACAGCGGGATAACGAACGAATAGGGCACACGCAGGATGGCGCCCGAAACGGAAGGCAGCGCGGTGAGCAAAAAAAGCTGGTCGGTGGTGAAATTGAAGCCAACCTTGTTCAGATTGACCGCGACCGCGCTGAACAACATCCAGACGCAGAAGGCCAATAACAGACAAGGAATGGAAATCCACAGGTTGCGGCTGGCGATAGCCTGGCCACGCTGTTGCCAGAACGCGGCGTCCTCAGGCTGCCAGTTCTGAATAACCGCACCTGTTTTTTTTGATGATGACGTTGCAGATTGCGACATAAAAACCTCAGAGACAGGATGATAACTTCGCACACCCTAGGTGGCCCCCTCCCGAGCAAAGTTGATGTAAATCAACCCGGATGCAGGTAGCCCTGTGCGGGAAAAGTACCAACATCCCTTTATGAGTAAGCGGCGATTCCAGATAATATTTCTATAAATCAATTTGTTAAAATTTAGACTACGCCTGTGCCGCCCACCTGTAACGGCGTATGGAAACTAAGGGGTACTTCGTTAGAGGTATGGGGTTGCCTGCAAGGATGGTGAAAAATGACGCCAAATCGTTACCGCCTTCGCTGGCACGGCCTGCTTTCGCCCTCTGGTTTCCAGCCGTAGCCACACTCTACCTCCGGGGACCCAAGCAACATGAAACGCCTGTTAGCTCCACTTTCCATCGTTAATCAGGTGGCCATGCTGATGATACTGCTAGGCATATTGGGCATTGCCGGAATGGGCATTTCCGCCTGGATGTCGCAGAGCATTCAGGGCAACGCGCATGCCATCAATAAGGCCGGATCGTTGCGTATGCAGAGTTATCGCCTGCTGTCGCAGGTTCCGCTGGATGCTCGCAGCGAAGCGCTGATCCGCGAACTGGATCAGGATCAAGACAGCCCCGATCTTCAGCGTTCGCTGGAACAAGAGGAGATGACTGAACAATTTCAGACGCTGCATGATTATTGGCAGCTAACCCTGCTGCCGCAGTTGCGTCAGGTTCGGCACCCGGACGAGGCTGCGCCGCAGGTCGCGCATTTCGTCACCCTGCTGGATAAGCTGGTGTCCGACATTGACCACCAGACCGAACGGCGGCTGTTGATGGTGACGCTGGTCCAGGCAGGATTTATCGCTCTGACCCTGCTCTTGTTGGTCGGTACCATCTGTTACCTGCGCCGTCGCCTGCTGCATCCTTGGCGGCAACTGGTGGCGATGGCGCTGTCGGCGGGCCGCGGCGATTTCAGCCGGCGTTTTGCCCAACGCGGCCACCAGGATGAGATGGCCTCACTCGGCGGCGCGTTAAATACCATGTCCGACGAACTTTCCGCCATGTACAGCGGGCTGGAGCAGCGGGTGGCGGAAAAAACCGCCGACTTGCAACAAAAAAACCAGGTGCTGAGCTTCCTCTATAAAGCCAGCCGCCAGTTGCACAGCAATGAACCGCTGTGCAGTCGCCTGACACCGATACTCAATCAACTGCAAAGCCTGACGCCGCTGCGCGCCATTCAGGTTCGCCTGTACGAGAACAACAGTCAGGAACAATTTGTACAATTGAGCGGCAACCTGCCGCTACGGCCGGAATATTGCACCAACCCGGTCTGCAGCGCCTGCCTGAACGATGACGGCCAACAACACGCCCATCATCCTTCCCTGAGCTGGCGTTTAAGCGACAAACTGGGCGATTACGGGGTGATCGTCGCACAACACTCGCCGCAACGGCCGCTAAATGACGATCATCGCCAGTTGGTTAACACGTTGGTAGAACAGCTGACCAGCGTGTTGGCGATTGAACGCCAGGTCGATCATCAGCAACAGCTGATGCTGATGGAAGAGCGCGCAACGATAGCGCGCGAGCTGCATGACTCCATTGCCCAGTCGCTGTCGTGCCTGAAAATGCAGACCAGTTGCCTGCAAATGCAGGGTACGGAGCTCTCGCCCGCCAATCTGGCGCTGGTGCAACAGATGCGCGAAGAGCTGAACATCGCCTACCGCCAACTCCGCGAACTGCTGACCACGTTCCGCCTGCGGCTGACCGAGCCGGGGCTGCTGGCGGCGCTACAATCAACGGTACAGGAATTTAGCCAGCGGCTCGGCGTTGCCATTGATCTCGATTACCAGTTGACGCCACGCACGGTGCCTTCTTATCAGGCTATTCACCTGTTGCAGATTGCCCGCGAAGCGTTAAGCAACATAAATAAACATGCCCAGGCCAGCCGGGTAAGCATTCAGGTGGTCAATCGACGAGGCGAAGTTACCCTGAGCGTCTGCGATAACGGACGCGGGCTGCCGGAAGAGACCGCCCGCCCCGATCATTATGGCCTGATAATTATGCGCGATCGCGCCAAAAGCCTGCACGGCCACTGCGAGATTTTACCCTGCAGCGGCGGCGGCACTGAAGTCCGGGTGGTATTCAAACCGGACAACCACGCCATCGATTAATGAGAGAAACCATGACGACTGAAACCGCTGCCACCATTTTACTGATTGATGACCATCCGATGCTGCGTAATGGCGTAAAGCAGTTGATCGCTATGGACCCACGCCTGCAGGTGATTGCCGAAGCCGGCAATGGCGAACAGGGCGTTGCGCTGGCCGAAGAACACGATCCTGATCTGATCCTGCTCGACCTGAACATGCCGGGCATCAACGGTCTGGAGACGCTGGATCGCCTGCGCATGACCGCGTTATCGGGCCGCATCGTGGTGTTTAGCGTCTCAAATCACGAAGATGACGTGGTCAGCGCTCTGAAACGCGGTGCCGACGGCTACCTGCTGAAAGACATGGAGCCGGAGGATCTGCTGAAGGCCATGCATCAGGCGGCGGCGGGTCAGATGGTGTTAAGCGAAGCCCTGACGCCGATCCTGGCCGCCAGCCTGCGTGAGAACCGCCCCAGTGCCGAACGCGATATCCAGCAACTGACGCCGCGTGAGCGCGATATTCTGAAACTGATCGCCCAGGGTCTGCCGAACAAAATGATCGCCCGCAGGCTGACGATCACCGAAAGTACCGTCAAGGTGCACGTCAAACACCTGCTGAAAAAAATGAAGCTGAAATCGCGCGTTGAAGCCGCCGTCTGGGTGTTGCAGGGGAAAAACGGTTAATCGTCGCCGTTCAGTGGCCCGGTCTGCGCCGGTATCGCCGGCGTTTGCAAGGTTTTCGCCGGCGGCAACCCCTCGTCGGTGCCGGAAGACAGCGTCAGGGGCTGCGTCACGTGCAGTTGGATCCAGTTGGATGTCACTAACTGGTGTTTATCGTCTTCCAGCGTAACCGATAAAGAGTAACTGTTGCTTGCGCCCGAAGAGGCATCCCACTTAGGCACAATCAGGCTCCAGCCGTGCGGATCGTTACCGTTTTGCGGCGGCGTCAGGCTCAGAGCATGGGTATCCCCCTGCCAACTGACGCGGGCGATTTTGTTGGCCGCTTTAATTTCAAGCGCCAGCGGCAGCGTTTCCCCTTCCCTCAGGCTCCACGGTGGCGTAGCCAAAAACACCTGCAGCGTTTTACGTTGTCGGAACGCCAACACCGGGACATTTTTGCGTTCGATATTGTCATAACGGCTACCGCGCAACGACTTGGCCTGCGCAACGTACTCTGGCGATATCTGTTTCACCAAGGGGACACCAAGCCGGTAACTCAGCGCCAGCTCGACCTGATCCTGACTCACCCCGCCCTCGCCCATCTTGTGCAGCGCTTTCACCGTCACCAGCGGCACCGGCGTGTAATTCACCCCGAACTGCATGGCGCGCGGATCGCTTTGCTTTTTTCCGCTGCCGAACAGATCGACATTCTCCCCCCAGTACTGCTCGTAGCTGAGAGAACCGCCAATCTGGCGGTAAAACGGCAGGTACCCTTGAGTGGTAATGTCATAACCGCTCGCCGGTCGGCTGAGGAACACCGCGTCATTTTTCTGCTGCGCCAGCGCCGACAACGGATAGTAATAATTGGCGGAAAAGCGCAGGAAATCGCCCCAGGCTTCGGCACCCACGCTGGCACGGTTATGCCGGCGTTCAAAATCGCTGTCGAGCACCGTGTTATACCCCAGCAGCCAATCCCCGGCGACCCAGCGTTGCCCGATCCCCAGGTTGCCCAGCGAACCGTCGTTTTGCTGCAAAAGACCGAGCTGGCTGTAGGTCAGCAAGCCGTTGACGTCATACAGCGGGCTGAACAACTGGCCGCTGCTGCCGGCAAAATCCCCCTGGTTGGACACCGCCAGCGACAATTTGGCAGTGCCCAGCGGCGATAACAGCTCCTGCGCTTGCTGCTGCAAGACGTCGTTTGCCTGGCCCAACACATAGTTCTCGGCACGGGTGCGCACCTGCTGGCCGGAAACGTTATTCAAATTACGTTCACCCAGCTGTTTGGCCATCGTGGCCCACTCTTTCTCACGCGCAGCATCGTCCTGGGCGTTGCCGCCAAGCTCGGGTAAATCATTGCCCGATGAATGAGCGAGGGAATCGGGTGCCGGCGGGGATTCAGCTTGGGCGGGCAACGCGCCGCAAAACCAGACGAGTGGCCACATCAGTAGCGCCGCCGGTAAACTGCCGGTGAGGCGAGGGAGAAAATGAACGGCTTTTTTCACTCTGTAACGTGTTTTTTGTATAACGTCAGTCATTACTCTGTCGCCATCCCCTCATCCGGAGGGCAAGGCGCATCAATCCTTTTTTGCTGCGGCCACTCCAGGCGGCAGACAACTCAACCTTCACACACTCTAACACAGGGCATTTATCCCCTTTCAAGGGCCCTGCGCCAAAGCGCATCATGAATACCCAAGCTTAGTGGATTTGTGATGAGAAACCATCGGATAAACCTCAGTTATTCATGTGACAACGTAACAAAATCATCACCTCCGCAGAGGCGATAGCATCAAGCCATAAAAATGCCCGGTTCCGAGCCACCAAAAGGAGTGAATTCACTTTATTTCACCTGAAATTTTGCCGAAAAAAACTTCAGACGGAAATCAACGGGACCAATAATGTCTTGATTATGCGTAGCAATACGCAATTTTTTGCTATCCCTCTTTTGGCTGAACAATGCTTTGCGGCCAAGCTCGCAATGCCAACCATTGATGGCATCATTTTTCCCTACCAACCGCATTTTGCCGTTATTTTGAACGCTAACTTCAGCTCGACAAGGATGTTTTATGCTCGATGACGCGCAACACGATCTCTGGCATCGCTGCCTGTTTATCCCGGCCCTGCTGCTTGCTGCAGCCATCGCTACGCGGTTGATTCACTGCGTATCGGCAAGCCTGTTGGGGCCCTCACCAAAGCAGGCGCGCTGGATAATGGGGGCTGCCGTTTGCGCCGGGCTGGCGGCATTGCCTTTCGGCATGCCGCTCCTGCACCGCGTGGTATTGCTGCCGGTGGCGGCGGTATTGATCGCGTTGGCGTTTATCGATTGGCGGCACCGTTTGTTGCCGGATCGCCTGACACTGCCGCTGCTATGGGCCGGGCTGTTGGTTAACCAGCAAGGCTATTTCACTTCGCTGGCGGAGGCGGTGTCAGGGGCCGTCGTCGGTTATTTGTCGCTGTGGCTACTGAACGCGGCCTATCGCCGCCGTCATCAACGGGATGGGATTGGACAAGGAGATTTTAAACTGTTGGCGGCATTAGGCGCCTGGGTCGGCTGGCCCGCCCTGCCGATGTTGGTCACCGGTGCGGCGGCGACGGGATTATGCGCAGTGGCCATTGCCGGCCTGATGCGTAAACCCGGCTGGCAAACTCCGCTGCCGTTCGGCCTGTATCTGGCGGCGGCAGCCTGGCCGTTGCTGCTGTCGACGGCCGGCAAGGGAATAGCGCCGTTCAACGGGGTATAACGCTAAATTTCACCTTATTTCACTCGGGCGACAGATTGGCACAGGGCCATTTTACCGCTGTTATAGCCCACTGTCGGTACGGCTGTTATGGCGATGCTTCACCTGCACCGCTATCCTTTGGCTAAGCCAAAACGGGGTTTTGCCTAAATCAATACGGGAGGTTATATGATCGGTCATGGTTTATCCGCACTCGCGCTCGGCGTGGCGTTACTGACGGGGTCACTGTCATTCGCGGCGCAGGCAGCCGGCACCTTTACCCTCACCTCGTCGGCGTTTCAGGATGGCGGAAGGCTGGCGCAAAAATATGCCGGCGCGACGCCGGGCAATGCCAGTTGCACTGGCGATAACGTTTCACCGCCGCTGAACTGGGCCAACCCACCGACAGGCACCCAAAGTTTCGCGTTACTGCTGTCCGATCCCGAAGGGCGCAGCGGCCTTGGCGTCAGCCATTTGGTAGCCTACGGCATTCCCGTCTCGGCCAGCGGCTTCGCCGAGGGCGACCTCACCCTGGGCAAAGGCTTTGTTGGCGGCAAAAACTCGCCAGGAACCGGGGTTTATCACGGCCCTTGTCCTCCGGCCGGTTCAGGGTTGCACCACTATACTTTCGTGCTGATCGCCACCGATCTCCCGCCCCATGCATTTGGCCCGGGCTTAACGCGCGAACAACTCCTGGAAAAACTGCAAGGCCACGCCAAGGGTGGCGCGGGCCTTATCGGCCGCTTCGGCCAATAGTCGTTCAGACCGCCAACGCCTCTGCCGGGGTCTCTGCGGTAACCGCCGCAGCGCGGTACAGACTGACCACCTCGCCGATCACCAGCAGACTGGGTGAAACCGGCCGCTGTCGAGCTATGATCGCCGGCAGTTCGCCCAGGGTGCCGATCAATACCCGCTGCTGCGGCTGGGTGCCGCGTTCAATGATCGCCAACGGCATCTCCGCCGCCATACCATGACGCAGCAGCTGTGCGGCGATGGTTTCACTCAAGGCCAGGCCCATATAAAACACCAGCGTCTGCCCCGAGCTGACTAATCCCCGCCAGTCCAGATCCACCTCGCCGTTACGGCAGTGGCCGGTAACAAAACGTACTGACTGCGCATAATCCCGGTGGGTTAACGGAATACCGCTTGCCGCCGCGCAGCCACTGGCGGCGGTAATGCCCGGCACGACATGGCAGACCACGCCATGACGCTGCAACCAGGCCATCTCCTCGCCGCCACGACCAAAAATAAAAGGGTCACCGCCCTTCAACCGCACCACCCGATTGCCGGCCTGCGCCAGCTCTACCAGCAGTTGTTCTATCTCCGATTGCGCCAGAGTGTGGCAACGCAGGGATTTACCCACGTCGATACGCAACGCCTCCGCAGGCAGCAGCGCCATCACCGCCGGAGAAACCAGGCGATCAAACACCACCACGTCCGCCTGCTGGAGAACCCGCAGCGCCTTCAACGTCAGCAGCTCGGCATCCCCCGGCCCGGCACCGACCAACCATACTTCGCCCCGGCGCACCGGCTGGCGACGATCCCCAGCCAACATCAGCATTTCAAGTGCCTTCATTGCATCTCCTCCGCTATGCCACCCGCTGGGCCGCATGTTGTTGAATCAACTTTTTCAGTTCCGGCAAACAAGAGCCACAGTTAGTGCCGCATTGCAGACGCTCGCCCAATTCACTGGCGCTGTGGCAGCCAGCCTGAATTGCTGCAATAATGCGATTCTCACCCACGCCGAAACAGCTGCAAATCGTCGCCCCGGCCGCCGGCTGCCCCGCAACCCCTCGCCCCGCTAACAAGGCCAACCGCTGCGGTCCACCGACCGGCGGCTGTGCAAAAGCGCTCAGAATTGCCGGTCGATCGAGCATCGGAGCCTGTTGGCGAACATAAAACGCCAGTTGCACCTCGTTCTGACGCCAACCAATGACGTGCAAACCGCGTTGGGCCAGTTGCGCGGTTTGCAGCGTCAGCCCCGCCAAGGGAAAATGCCGCCGCAACCAGCCCTGCCAGTCTTCGATCGGTCGTTGCCCGGCCATGATGTAGTGGGTCAGGCCGTCCTGCGCTACCCGGCTCCAGTAAATGCCCGCCGGTGGCGCTACCTCGGCGCGCAGGAAAATCTCCGCCTGCCAACTCGTCGGCCACGGGCTGACCCGTACCGGCGCATGTTTGCTTTCCGGCTGGCCGGAATGAGCATCGACCACCGGCGGGATCAGGCTGTCAACCCGGCCCTGAACGGTAAACTGGCCATTCCAGTGCATAGGAGCGAATACGCTGCCGCGCCGCTGCCCCGGATGGTACTGCGCCCGCGCCAACATCCAGCCGTGGGGCGAACTGAGCCGCACCAGGGCGTTATCGGCAATGCCCAACGTCGCAGCATCCTGTGGGTGCATTTCACAAAACGGCTCGCTGAGATGGCGCATCAGGCGCGCGGCTTTGCCGGTGCGCGTCATGGTGTGCCACTGATCGCGGATACGGCCGGTGTTCAGCACCATCGGGTAACGCGGCGATACCGCATTTTGCGGCAGGCGCGGCATTACCGGCAGCAGTTGCGCTTTGCCGTCCGCATGGAAAAAGCGGCCATCGCTGAACAGGCGCCGACACCCGCCAGGATGCTGGGTATTGACCGGCCACTGCACCGGTGCCATGCGCGACCACTGCGCCTGATCCGCCTGTGCCAGAAGGCTGATATCGAACGCACGCGTTCCGTTATTCTCAAACCCGGATAACGCGGCGTGCTCACTGAAAATCTCCGAAGGGTGCCGGTAGCCGAACGCCGCACCATAGCCCATGCGCCGCGCCACCTGGCTGAGGATCCACCAGTCGGCCCGCGCCTCTCCCGGCGGTGGCAAAAACGCGCGCTGGCGGGATATGCAGCGTTCGGAGTTGGTGACGCTGCCCTCTTTTTCGCCCCAGGCCAGCGCCGGCAGGCGGATGTGCGCCAGTTCTGCGGTATCGGTCACCGCCATCACTTCCGACACCACCACCAGCGGGCACCGTTTCAACGCCTGTCGCACCGCGTCCGCATCCGGCAACGACACCGCCGGGTTGGTGCCCATGATCCACACCGCCTTCACCTGCCCGGCGGCCATCGCCTGGAACAGTTCTACCGCGTTCAGGCCGGGTTGCCTGGCAATGCCCGGCGACTGCCAGAAACGCTGTACCCGGTCGGTATCCTCGTCGCTGAACCCCATATGCGCCGCCAACTGGTTGGCCAGCCCGCCCACTTCACGCCCGCCCATCGCATTCGGCTGGCCGGTAATCGAAAACGGGCCGCTGCCCGGCCGGCCAATGCGCCCGCCCGCCAGGTGCAGATTGATGATTGCGTTGCATTTATCCGCACCGCTTGAAGATTGGTTGATGCCCATGGAATAGAGCGTCACCCAGTCGCGCGATGTTTTCAGCAAGGTGAAAAAGGCCAGTACGGCGCTGAGCGGCAGCTCGCAAAAATCCGCTACCCGCTCCGGTTCCCAGTCGGCCACCGCCGCCAGCGTTTCCTCCACGCCGTTGGCATGCCGTTGCAAAAACGCGTTATCCAGGCCGTCGTGCTGCGCCAGCCAGCACAGCGCTCCGGTAAACAGAGCGGCGTCGCTGCCAGGGCGCAGCGGCAGATGCAGATCGGCAATATCGCAGGTCGCCGTTTCTCGCGGGTCAATCACCACCACCCGCATCTGCGGCCGCTGCTGGCGCGCCTTCACCAGCCGCTGATACACCACCGGGTGCGCCCAGGCGGTGTTGGAACCGGCCAGGATCACCAGATCCGCCTGTTCGATGTCCTCATAGCAGCAAGGCACCGCATCGCCACCGAACGCCCGCTTGTAGCCCACCACCGCCGATGCCATGCACAGCCGGGAGTTGGTGTCGATATTGGCCGCGCCGATAAAGCCCTTCATCAACTTATTGGCGACGTAATAGTCCTCGGTCAGCAACTGGCCGGAAGCGTAAAACGCCACCGCCTGCGGGCCGTGCTGCTCAATCACGCGGCTAAAACGCTGTGCCACCTGCTCCAGCGCGTCGTCCCAGCCCACCGTTTGGCCGTCGACCTGCGGCTGAAGCAACCGGCCCGCCAAATCCAGGGTTTCTCCCAGCGCACTGCCTTTCACGCACAGTCGCCCCTGATTTGCCGGGTGGGCGACATCGCCGCTGACCGTCACCACGCCGTCGCTGCGCTTTTCGACGGCGACGCCGCAGCCAACGCCGCAGTAAGGACAGGTGGTACAATGCGCGGCGGTCATGATGCGACGTCCGTCGCTTCCTGCATGGCGGCCTGCACCGCCAACGGTTGGCTGCACACCCAGACTCTGCCCGCCGTCACCCGCACCGGCCAGGCAGTAACACCCGATTGCGCATTATCCACACAGCCGCCGTCGCTCAGACGGAAACGCTGCTTGTACAACGGGGAGATCACCACCGATTCACCCGCCACGTCACCCAGCAATCCACGCGCCAGCACGTTGGCATCGCTGTCCGGCTCCTGATTCGCCAGCGCATAAACGCCGCTGCCCGGCAGATGGAACAGCGCAATCTGCCGCTGCCCCAAACGTGCGGCAATGCCTGCGTTGGCGGGAATGTCCGCCAACGCGCAGACATCCAGCCACTGATCGCCTGCGGCCGGGGCCGGTTGCACGTCGATAACCTGCCCGCGCTCCCCTCCGCTGGCCGGGCGACGCTGCCCGCGCTCCGGCTGCCAGACAATGGCTTCGTCCGGCCGATCGCTGTTCACAAAAGCGCGGAACAACTTAAGACGATCCGGGCTGGCGAGCGTGGTCTGCCATTCACACTGGTAGCTGCCGACCACCGCCTGCATGTCGTTCTCCAGATCGGCGGCGATGCCCAGGCTATCCTCCAGCACCACCTCACGCAGGTAATCCAGCCCGCCCTCGAGATTATCCATCCAGGTGCTGGTGCGCTGCAGGCGATCGGCGGTGCGGACATAGAACATCAGAAAACGATCGACCATGCGAATCAGCGTGGCAGTGTCGAGATCGCTGGCGAACAAATCCGCATGTCGTGGCTTCATACCGCCGTTGCCGCACAGGTACAGATTCCAGCCTTTGTCGGTGGCGATCACCCCAACATCCTTGCTTTGCGCTTCTGCGCATTCGCGCGTGCAGCCGGAAACCGCCATCTTGATTTTATGCGGCGAGCGCAATCCCTTGTAACGGTGCTCCAGTTCAATCGCCAGCGCGGTAGAATCTTGCACGCCATAACGGCACCAGCTTGAGCCGACGCAGGATTTCACCGTACGCAGCGACTTGCCGTAGGCATGACCGGTTTCAAACCCGGCGTCGACCAGTTGCTGCCAGATTTCCGGCAGCTGCTCCAGGCGGGCGCCAAACAGGTCGACCCGCTGGCCGCCGGTGATTTTGGTGTACAGTTGATAACGCTGAGCAATTTGGCCGATGGCGATCAGGCCCGCGGGGGTAATTTCACCGGCCGGCACGCGCGGCACCACCGAATAGGTGCCGTCTTTTTGGATATTGGCGAAGAAACGATCGTTGGTGTCTTGCAACGGCAGGTGCTGCGGCTTGAGCAGGTATTCGTTCCAGCACGAGGCCAGAATCGATCCCGCCAGCGGTTTGCAAACTTCGCAGCCGTGCCCATGACCATGCCGGGCCAGCAGATCGTCGAAGGTGCGAATGTTGCCGACCCGCACCAGGTGATACAGCTCCTGGCGCGAATAGGCGAAATGCTCGCAAACGTCCTTTTTCACCACCACGCCACGTTGCTGCAGTTCGTGCTCCATCACCTGTTTCACCAGGGCGACGCAACCGCCACAGCCGGTACCGGCTTTGGTGCAGGCTTTCACCCCCGCCAAATCACCGCAGCCCTGCTCCACCGCACCGCTGATATCGCCTTTACTGACGTTATGGCAGGAGCAAATCTGCGCCGTGGCCGGTAACGCCGATACGCCCAGCACTTTTGGCGCGCCACCGGCCAAGGCCGGGAGAATCAGGCTTTCCGGTGCGGCGGGCAGCGGCAGATCATTGAGCATCATTTGTTGCAGCGTACTGTATTCGCTGCTGTCGCCGACCAATACCGCACCCAGCAGCCGTTTGCCGCCGGCATCAACCACCAGTTTTTTATACACTTCCGCCGGGCCGTCGACCCAACTGTAGCTTTGGCTACCGGGCGTATGGCCGTGCGCATCACCGATCGACGCCACCTCGACACCCAGCAGTTTCAGTTTGGTGCTCATGTCTGCGCCGCAGAACACGTTTTCCCGCCCGGCCAGCAGATCCGCCAGCGTACGCGCCATTTGATACCCCGGTGCCACCAGCCCGAAAATTTGGCCGTTCCATAGCGCGCACTCGCCGATGGCGTAAATAGCGTCATCGCTGGTGCGGCACTGGCTGTCAATCACGATGCCACCGCGTGGTCCTACCTCCATTTCGGCGGCGCGGGCAAGCTGGTCACGCGGCCGAATGCCGGCGGAAAACAGAATCAAATCAGCGTCCAGGGTTTCACCGTCAGCGAAATTCATGCTGTGACGGTGTAACGAACCCTCGATAATCGCCTGCGTTTGCTTGCCGGTGTGTACGCTCACGCCCAGCGCCTCAATCTTTTTGCGCAGCATCGCCGCGCCGCCTTCATCCAGTTGCACCCCCATCAGGCGCGGCGCAAATTCCACCACGTGGGTTTTCAGCCCAAGCTGCTGCAAGGCGTTGGCGGCCTCCAGCCCCAACAGACCGCCGCCGACCACCACGCCCACGCTGGCACTGGCGGCGCATTCGGCAATCGCCGCCAGATCCTCCAGCGTACGGTAAACCAGGCAGCCGGGGCGATCGTTGCCGGGGATCGGCGGGACAAACGGATAAGAGCCGGTCGCCAGCACCAGGTGGTCATAGGCCGTTTCGCGCCCCCCGGCGTCGATCACGCATTTGCGCCGGCGATCGATGGCGCAAACCGCCTGCCCCAGCCGCAGTTCAATGCCGGAACGTTCGAAAAAGCCCGCCTCCACCATTGACAGAGAGTCAGCGCTGCGGCCGGAGAAAAACTCGGACAGATGAACCCGGTCATACGCCGCCACCGGCTCTTCGCCAAAGACCACGATGTGATACTGCTGATGCAGTTCGCGAGCGACCAGCTGTTCCAGGAAGTGATGACCGACCATGCCGTGTCCGGCAACCAGCAAAACGGGCTTATGCATATCAGATGTCCTCTCGTCAGACGCCTGCGGCGCCTCGGGTTCGCTACTGCCAAACAACAGGGCTTCCGGTTGACTCACCGGCTGACCTAGTTGCCGCAGATAAAAAGGGCTGTCCTGGGCGTCGCCGTACAACACAACGCCCTGTAATCTGCCGTCGCGCACCAGCAGGCGGCGGTAATGCTGCGCCTGTGGGTCTTCGGCATGGTGAAGATCGGTTTGCGCGTCGGCGATCATTTCACCGGCGCTGAACATCTCGATACCGCTGACTTTCAGGCGGGTATGCAGCGGCGTCGGTCGGTAGCCCGGTACCTGCTCACCGCTCAACCGCCGCGCCAACAGCTCCGCCTGTTGCCAGCAAGGTGCCACCAGACCGAAGGTGGTGGCATCTAGCTGGGCGCATTCGCCGATGGCGAAGATCGCCGGATCCTCAGTCTGCATCCGATCGTCGATCAAAATACCGCGCTCACAGCCCAGCCCGGCGGCCTGCGCCAGGCTGATTTCGGGCCGCACCCCGGCGGCGATCACCACCAGATCACAATCGGGCTGTTCGCCATTGCTCAGCGTGGCGGCCTGAACCTGTTCTGTGCCGTGGAACCGGCTGACCTCGCAGGCCAGCCGACACTCGATACCGCGCTGCAGCAGGTTGCGTTGCAGCATCCGCCCGGCGCGAGCATCCAGTTGCCGCTCCATCAGGTGCGTGCCACGGTGCACCACGCCGGCGGTCATGCCGCGCTGCGTCAGGGCCGCCGCCGCCTCAATTCCCAGCACGCCGCCCCCCACCACCAGCGCAGGCCGCCCTGGTCGGCAGCGGCCAAGCATGGTTTCAACGTCGTCCAACGTGCGAAAACCGTAAATGCCGTTCAGCGTCACGCCGGGCAGTTGCGGTATCAACGGACGCGAACCGGTGGCGAACACCAGCAGGTCATAAGGCACCTCATGCCGGGCAGTCATCACCCGCTTTTGCTGCCGATCCACCGCCAGCGCCGGTTCACCGGCCAGCAGCCGCACGCCGTGCCGGTGATACCAGTCAAGATCGTGCAACAGGGTCTCGCTGAACGCCTTTTCCCCTGCCAGCACCGGTGACAATAGAATGCGGTTGTAGTTGCCGCGCGGCTCCTCGCCAATCACCGTGACGGCATAGCGCGCGGGTGCCAGCCGGCAGAGCGTTTCCACCAGTCGCATCCCGGCCATGCCGTTGCCAATCACCACCAGTTGGGTTTTGTCCATCATTCGGCTCTCATGCCGCTTTCGCGTGCTTCTCGTAGAGGAACTTCAGCACCTGGCGACGGTAATGGTGATAATCCGGGTCGTCCGCCAGCGCTACTCGTGAACGCGGACGCGGCAGCTTCACCTCAAGAATCTCACCGACAGTGGCCGCCGGGCCGTTGGTCATCATCATCACCCGGTCGGACAGCAGCACCGCTTCATCGACGTCATGGGTAATCAGCACAATGGTGGTGTTCAGCCGTTGCTGGATTTCCATCACCGCATCCTGCAGATGGGCGCGGGTCAACGCATCCAGTGCGCCAAAGGGCTCGTCCATCAGCAGTACCTTGGGCTTCATCGCCAGCGCGCGGGCAATGCCGACGCGCTGTTTCATGCCGCCGGAGATTTCATGCGGCCGCTTGTGCAACGCGTGGCTCATATGCACCAGCTCCAGGTTGTGCTCGATCCACTCGCGCATTTCGCCGCGCGTCATTTCGCGCCGGAATACCTGATGCACCGCCAAGGCCACGTTTTCGTAGGTGGTCAGCCACGGCAGCAGCGAATGGTTTTGGAACACCACGCCGCGCTCTGGCCCCGGCCCGGTGATTTGCCGGTTATCGCACAACAACACACCGTCACTGGGCACAGTCAGCCCGGCGATCAAATTCAGCAGCGTCGATTTGCCGCAGCCGGAATGGCCGATCAGGCTGACGGTTTCCCCTGCTTGGATATCGAAACTCACCCGTTCCAGCGCGATAAACTCCCCCTGCAGGGTGGCAAAGCGCTGGCTGACGTTCTGGACCTGGATAATCGGTTTCATGGCGAGTTCCTTAACGGTTCTGATAGCTAAAACGTTTTGCCAGTAACATCAGCCCCTGCTCGAGCAGCAGCCCCACCACGCCGATCACGATGATGGCGATGATGATGTTTTCGACGTTGAGGTTGTTCCATTCATTCCAAATCCAAAAACCGATGCCGACGCCGCCGGTCAGCATTTCCGCCGCCACGATAACCAGCCAGGCGATGCCGATGGACAGGCGCACCCCAGTCAGCACATACGGCAGCACTGCCGGGAACAGGATTTTGCGCATCACCGTCCACTCAGACAGCTTCAGCACCCGCGCCACGTTGAGGTAGTCCTGCGGAATGCGCGTGACGCCCTCTGCGGTGTTGAGGATCATCGGCCAAATGGAGCAGATGAAAATGGTCCAGGTTGATGCCGGTTCCGCGCGCTGAAACAGCAGCAGGCCAATCGGCAGCCAGGCCAGCGGGCTGACTGGGCGCAACAGCGAAATGATCGGGTTGAGCATGTTCGCCAGAAAGGCAAAGCGCCCCAGCAGGAACCCAGCCGGAATACCGACCAACGCCGCCAGCCCAAAACCGGTGGCTACGCGCTGCAACGAGGCCAGCACGTTCCAGCCAATACCCTGATCGTTCGGCCCGGCGGAATAAAACGGATCAGCAAACAGCGTCAGCGCCGCTTGCCAGGTCGCCAGGGGCGTAGGAAAGCCCTTGCTGTTGAGCGCGGCGATCTGCCAGATGACCAGGATCACCCCCAGCCCCAACGCCGCGGGCACCGCACGGCGAAAAGCGTTCTGCAAAGGCAAACTCCAGCGCGCTTTGGGTTGCGGCTTCACGGCGACCGGGATTTTCAGCGGCACGACTTCCGCACGGGTCGGCGTTGGCATATCAATACGTTCAGCGAGATTTTTCATCGGTTACCTCAGCGCTTTAAAGAGAAACTGTTGGCGTATTCCGCCGGATTGCTGCCGTCCCAACGTTTACCGTCAAACAGCGTGCTGGCGCGCAGGTCGCTGCCAGGAAGATTCACCCCGCCCACCGCGCTTGCCGCCTGTTTGTAGATCTCGGTACGGTTGATTTTTTGCGCGACGGCCAGGTAGTCCGGCTCGGCGCTCAACAGGCCCCAGCGGCGATGCTGGGTCAGGAACCACATGCCGTCCGACAGGTACGGGTAGCTCACCTCGCCATCATGGAAAAAGCGCATCGCATGGGCATCCTGCCAGGATTTACCCAGGCCGTTTTGGTATTGACCCAGCATGCGGCCGGTGATCACTTCCGGTTTGGTATTGATGTAGGCGCGGCCTGCTACCACCTGGGCGGTCTCCTCGCGGTTGGCGTCGGAGCTGTCTATCCAGCGGGCGGCGTCCAGCACGGCGGCGGTCAGCGCACGAGCACTGTTCGGGTTGGCTGCCACCCAGTTCCCCGTGGTACCCAACACCTTTTCCGGGTGATCGGGCCAGATTTCCTGGGTGGTGACGGCGGTAAAACCGATGTTTTCGGCGATGGCGCGCTGGTTCCACGGCTCCCCGACGCAGAAACCGCTCATGTTGCCGATCTTCATGTTCATCACCATCTGCGGCGGCGGCACCACCACGTTGCGCACGTCGTCAAACGGATGAATGCCGGCGTTCGCCAGCCAGTAATAGAGCCACATGGCGTGAGTCCCGGTCGGGAAGGTTTGGGCGAAGGTGTAAGTGCCCTTGGCGCTGGCGTCGACGTGTTTTTTCAGCGCGGCCGCATCGGTGACGCCGGCCTGCTTTAACTGGTTGGAAAGCGTGATCGCCTGACCGTTGTTGTTGAGCGTCATCAGCACCGCCATGTCGTGCTGCGGCCCGGCTACGCCCAATTGCAGCCCATAAACCATGCCGTACAGCACGTGCGCCGCATCCAGCTCGCCGGACAGCAGCTTGTCGCGTACCGCCGCCCAACTGGCTTCTTTGCTGGGAATGATTTTGATGCCGTATTTTTCGTCAAACTTTTTCACCGCCGCCATCACCACCGAGGCGCAATCGGTGAGCGGAATAAAGCCCACGCGGATCTCTTTTTTCTCCGGTGCGTCAGAGCCTGCCGCCCAGGCCGTATTCATCAGGCCAGGCAGCAACATGCTGCCGCCCAGCGCCGCGCTGCCGGCCAAAAAGCGGCGGCGCGTCAACTCAAGCCCAGAGTGTTTGGTGTGCGTCATCAGCAAGTCCTTCAATCAGGCGATAAAAATAAAAAAGGCGTCCCATCAGCACATTCCACCATTGGGGTGAACATGCTGAAAGGACGCCTTTATCCAAATTCTTGTTGGCAACCCGGCCGCCATTGGCCGGGCTACGTTTTAGTTAATGCAGCTTGCGTGCCAAATCTGTCGATAACCCCAGCCAGCCCCTGCCAGACAGGCACGCTGCACTCCACACCCGCATAATTCGGGGCGAATACATTCACCCCCTACTGCCGATGGGGGTACACAGGGCATCGTTTGCACAATCTCAAGGCATTAACTGCACTGACTGTGTGCATATACTCCTTAAGGAGTATTCCCGGTGGGCGGTAAAATATCCGCCACCGCCAGCATGGCATTGGCGATATCAATCAGCCGCTTGTTTTGGTTCATGGCCATCTTGAGCAGCAGCCGGTGAGCGTCCTCCTCGGTCAAGCCGCGATGCCGGATCAGCAGCCCTTTGGCGCGTTCAATTTGCTTGCGCTCATGCAGCGTCGCCCGCGCCGTCGCCAACTCTTCTGACAGCACCTGCAACCGCTGCGACTGCTGCTGAATCAACTCCATCATGGAACGGCCCAGACGCGGATTGATGCCGTCCCCCATCAGCGGCGACGCCTCCCCCAGCGAGGTGGCCACAAACACCGCGTAGCTTTCTCTCGTCTGTTGCGGTACGTAATCGGCGTAATCTAGCTCCAGCGAGCGCTGGGCCTCGGCCAGGCTATGACGGCAACTGGCCATCAGCGCCTCTTCCAGCCGATCCTCTGTCTGTTTCATCAGGTCGATGCGCGCACTGGTGATCTCGAACCAACGCAGGCTGGTGTCGGCACGATCGCTCAACTGCAATTGAGTACAGGCAATGCGACGCAGGCGTTCAAACTCGCGATCATCCTGTTGCTGTATGCGCCGCCACTGGGCCAGCGACTGTTCATCGGCAAACTCGCTGAAGGTATGAAAACAGCGCTCCTGTCCTTCGATCAGCATCAGTAACCGTTGATGGGAGGTTTCACTGAAATGCATGGCGGCAAAACCGGCCGCGCCGATTGCCCGCTCTTGCCCGGCCAGTTCCTTGCCCTGCATAAAGCTGAACATGGCGATCAACGCACGCGTCATGGCGGGTTCAACGCAGGCATCCGCCGCCTCGAATACCAGCGCCAGCAGGCTGTGAATGATGTTATTGAAGGTGTCCATGGCGGCAGGCTGCGAGACCTGCTGCTGCCGCACCTGCCGGCGCAGTGCGGGCAAGGCGGTGAGGTTGTGCAACGCGCAGGCGATACGGCTGAACAGGCGGCTGGCGCTGGCCAGCGGTGCCGTGGCGGCATCCAACTGCGCCAGTTGCCGCTGTACCGCCAGTTCGGCCTGCTCCACGTCCTGCGTTCTGCCGGCCAGCCGTTCGCCGAACAGCGCGCCCTGCGAACACAGATAAATATTGACGGTGCCGCGCTCCCGCTGGAGCACGTGGATCAGTTGGCTCACCCGGCCAACCAACTGGCCCATCTGCAGCAGCTGTTGCAACACGGTGATTTCGCAGCGTTTGGACGCCAGCAGAAAATCGCCGGCACTGGGCGGGAAAGCGCTATTACGGCTCATGACAGGATCCCGTTACGGTAAATAGGCGGATCCTGCAAAAGCCATGCCGTAGCGTTACTTACTCACGCGATCCAGATAAAGCATGCTGTTGGCGATATTCAGCGTGGCCCCCTTGATGTTGTCACGCAGCGCCACCAGCGTTTGCCCTTGCAACGCAACGACGTACGGTGAGCTGGCCTGCACTTCATGCTGCAAGGCTGCATAGCGCGCGGCGCGTTTTACCCCATCGCCTTCTGCCGCCGCCGCACGGGTTTCCGCACTCAGCGCCGGTATCGTCCACTGGGTGCGCCAGGCCAGGGTTTTCGGGCCGTTCGGCACGTTGTAAGCAAAGGCACTGGCGTTGGTGTTCGGGTCCAGATAGTCGGCGCCCCAATAGGTGAAGATCGCCTGGAAATCGCGACCGCGCATCTTGCCCCACAGATCGCTCTCCACCACTGGATGAATATCCAGTTGTAAACCGGCCTTGGCGAAGCTGGCCTGCAGCGCCTGAGCGATATCGGTATAAGGCGGTTGGTTGATGACGATCAAATCGATACGCGTCCCTTCAGCGATACCGGCGTCATGCAAAATCTGCCTGGCCTTTGCCACGTCAAGTTTGAACGGCTGGTCCGAGACGGCACCGTCCAGCCCGACCGGCAGAAAAGCCTGATGGACGCGGTATTGCCCTTTCAGCAGATTTTTCGCGATGGATTGATAATCCACCAGCCAGCGAGCCGCCTGCCACAGCGCCGGATTGCTCAGCGCCGGCTGCTGTTGGCTGCCGGTATTGAAGCCGAGGTAATACACTTTTGCCGAATCATGCTGCTCAATACGCACGCCCTTTTCATTGCGCAACGAGTTGAACTGATCGGCTCCCAAATCATAGGCCACGTCGGCGTCGCCCTTCAGCAGCAGCAGGCGGCGGGTGCCGGCGTCGCTGACGTTCTTCAGCAACACCGTTTTCAACTGCGCTTTGGGCTGAGCGTAATCGTTACGGCTGAACAACAGCGCCTCGTGCGGCACATAGTTGCTGACCCGGTAAGGGCCGGCACCGGCGGAGTTCGAACGCAGCCAGGCATTGCCGAAATCCCCTGCCTGGCTGTGTTCGCTCAGCAACTTCTTATCGACAATCGACGCCACCGGTGCGGTCAGCAACCGCAACGCCAGGTCGCTGCCGATATTCGCCGGCCAGCTCAGTTGCAACTGGTTGTCGTTGAGTTTTTTCAACTGGCTTTCGACGTTGTCCGGCGTCCAGCCGAATTCACCGAGAATAAACGACGGCGCCTTGTTCAGTTTCACCGCACGCACCAGCGAGAAGATCACATCTTCAGGCCGTACCGGATTGCCGGAGGCAAAGCGCTGGTTGTCATACAGGGTAAAAATCAGGCTGTGGCCGTCCGCGCCCGCCTGCCAGCCGCTGGCCAGCTCCGGTGCCAGCTTTTCCGGCGTTTCACGATCGGGTGCCAGCAGGCGCTGGTACAGATTGACCAGGTTGGCTGAACTGACGGTTTCAAAACTCTCGGCCGGATCGAGGCTGATAATCCCCTCCAGCGAACTGACCACGACCAACGTGTCTTGCGGAGTGGCGGCCTGCGCGCCGAAACTTGCTGCCAGCGCGCTGAACACTAAGGTTGGGATTAGACGTTTCATTGATGCACTCTCCAGAATCACGCGGATGCGTTATTTTTCGAGTGTAGGGGGGTGAACTTATAAGAAGAACGACTATAAATTGCTTTATTTATTACACAGATGAATATACCCGCCGGAGCCACGGCGGGTATTGCCTCAATTCACCAGCCGGCCGTGCGCCATCGCCACCGAGCGATCGCACATATGGTCGATGACGTCGGCATCGTGGCTGACCAGGATCATGGTCAGATCCCCCGTCTGCTTCAGATCGTTGAGCAGGTTGAGGATTTCTGCCTGTACCGACATGTCCAGCGCCGACGTCGGCTCGTCCAGCAGCAGCAGTTTCGGTTTCAGCAGCAGCGCCCGCACTATCGCCACCCGCTGGCGCTGGCCGCCGGAAAGCTGGTGGGGATAGCGATCCAGCAAGCGCGGGTCCAGCCCCACCTGCCGAAAACCGGTGCTGATTTTCTGCTCGATATCGCGCTCTTTCAGCAACTTCAACGGCTCCGCCAGCGTGCGCAACAGCCGGTGCTTGGGATGCAACGAAGCATAAGGGTCCTGAAACACCATCTGCACCTCACGCCGCAACGTGCCGGTGAACGGGCGACCGGGCTTCAGATCCTGGCCCAACAGCCGGAAACCGCCGCTCCAGTTCTCGTTCAACCCAGCCAGCACCCACAGCAGCGAGGATTTACCGCAGCCTGAGGGGCCGACCAGCCCGAAGCATTCACCCTGTTCGATATGCAGATTGACGTCATGCACCACCCTGCGCAGCTCATAGCCCTGACGGTGACTGACGCCGAGATTTTCCAGAGTAATCAGGCTCATTTCAGCGCCTCCAGCAACGTGCGATCCAATACCGGCAGGGGTTTGCCGTGGGTTTCCCGGCTCGGCCGGCACGACCATAGCGTGCGGGTATAAGGATGCGTGGCCGAGGCCAACCGATCGGCGGGCAGCTGATCCAGCAGTTCGCCCTTGTACATCACCAGGACCCGTTCGCAGTAGTGCGCCACCTGCTGCAAATCGTGGCTAATCAGAATCAGCCCCATATTGCGCTGCTCCACCAGATTTTCGATCAGTTGCAACACCTGATCGCGCATCTGGTGATCCAGCGCGGAAGTCGGTTCATCGGCAATCAACAGCTGCGGATCGTTAATCAGCGCAATCGCCAGCATCACCCTCTGCCCCATGCCACCGGAAAGCTGATGCGGGTAGCGCTGACGCAGCGCCGCCGGATCGGGCAAGCCTACCGCCGCCAGCATGTCCAGCACCTTTTCCCGCCGTTCGGCCCGGTCCAGGCGAGTGTGCAGCAACAGCGGCTCCTCCACCTGCTTGCCTATCGGCTGGGTGGGGTTCAGCGCATGCTTGGGATCCTGCATCACCATCGCCACTTTTGTACCACGCAGCCGGTTCCACTGGCGCTCGTTCAGCCGCGTAAGTTCGTCCCCGCCCAACGTCAGGCGCTGCGCCCGCACTTGCAACGGCGGGGGCAATAGCCCCATCAACGCACGGGCAGTCAAGGATTTGCCGGAGCCGGATTCACCGACCAGCGCCAGCCGCTCCTGCCCCATACTGAAAGAAATCTCTTTTACCAGCGCAACCGGCTGTGGTGCCGGCAGCAGCACCGACAATCGGTCGGCGATTAATAAGCGGTTATCAATGCCCATGACGAGGATCCATTTTATCGCGCAGGCCATCGCCCAGCAGGTTAAAAGCCAGGCTGGCGAACAGGATCGCCCCGCCCGGTACGGCGGCAACCCACCACTGATCGAAAATCACTTTACTGCCCTCGGCCACCATTGACCCCCATTCGGCAGTCGGCGGCGCAACGCCCATGCCGAGAAAACCCAAACCGGCGGCGGACAGGATAATCCCGCCCAGGCTCAGCGCGGCGCGAACGACCGCGCTCGGCAGACACAGTGGCAAAATATGGCCGACCATCAACCTCAGGCCGCCGATACCCTGCATGCGCGCCGCCGCCAGATAGTCGCTGCGACGTAATGCCAGGGTTTCCGCCCGCGCCTGACGAGCGAAAGCGGGCCAACTGGTCAACGCCAACGCCAGCGCGCCGTTCATCAACCCAGGGCCCAACACCGCGACAAACGCCAGCGCTATCACCAGGCTGGGCAGCGACAGAAAAATATCGGTCACGCGCATCAAAATACGCTCCGCCCAGCCGCCGAGATAACCGGCGCTGATGCCCACCAGCAGGCCAATAGGAATGGTCAGCAGCAGGATCAGGGACACCAGAATCAGCGTCGGGCGAGCGCCGTAAATCACCCGCGACAGCAAGTCGCGACCAAAACCGTCGGTGCCCAGCCAATGGCCGGAAGAAGGCGGCAGCAAGCGCAACTCGATATGTTGCAGATTGGGGTCGAACGGTGCCAGCCACGGGGCCAACAGCGCGGTCAGGATCAGGATCGCCACCAGCGTCGCGCCAATCGTCAACGTCGTCAGCCGACGGCGTGAACGGTAGCCGGTAGCAGGTGCACCCTGAGGCTCATGTTCTGAAAGGTATTGGCTCATCGGGTTCGCGGGTCCACTAAATAAGTCAGTGCGTCGGCCAGTGCGTTAAGCACCACGAAACAAGTGCCGATCAGCAGCGTAGCGCCAAGAATGGCCGGCGTATCGGCGGCAAACAGCGCGGTGGTCAGATAACGCCCGACGCCCGGCCAGGCGAACACCGTTTCGGTCAGTACCGCGCCTTCGAGCAGGCTGGCGTAGGACAGCGACAAAACGGTGATCAGCGTGCCGAGCACGTTGGGAAACACGTGACGCACCAGAATACGCACGCGGCTGGCGCCTTTGGAACGCGCCAGAGTGACGTACTCTTTGTTGCACTCTTCCAGCATCGCCGCGCGCAGCAGCCGGGTGATGCCCGCCATCGACAGCAGCGCCAGCGCCACCACCGGCAGCCACAGATGGCTGATGGCGTTGTAAAACATCTCGCGATCGCCGGACAGCCAGCTATCAATCAGCACAAATCCGCTGCGCGGCTCCATGCTGTAAAGGTAGATATCATCCAGCCGTCCCGGCCCCGCCGACCAATGCAGCGTGGCATAAAACAGCAGCAGGCCCAGCAGGCTGAGCCAGAAGATCGGTACCGAATAGCCTATCAGCGACAGCAGGCGCGCCGCGTTATCCAGCCAACTGCCCGGTTTGATCACCGCCAGAAACGCCAGCGTAATGCCGCCGAGGGCGCCGATGATAATGGCGCAGGTGGCCAGTTCTACCGTCGCCGGGAAGGTGCGCAGCAGATCGCTCAGCACCGGCTGCGAGGTGATGCGGGATATTCCCATATCGCCGTGCGCCAGATGCACCAGATAGCGCCAGAACTGCACCGGTAGCGGCTGATCCAGCCCCAAATCGTGGCGCACCTGGGCGTAAGTGGCTTCGCTGGCGTGATCGCCGGCAATTTGCAACGTTGGGTCGATCGGCGCCAGATGCGAGAGCATAAAGGTGAACAGCAACAGGCCGAACAGCGTCAGCGCCAGGGACAGCACGCCGGTCAACAGCCTGCGGCCCCAGCGCCAGCTATGCCGGGCGAACCCGGCAGAGGAAGAACGGGTTGTCATTACTTGCTGACCTTGCTGTAGAACACCATGTCGGGGTTGATGCCCTGCACGTAGCCTTTCAGATTGTCACGCACGGCGATCAGGCTGCGTGCCTGCAAACCGATAACAAATGGCGAGCTTTGCTGAACGGATTTCTGCAACTGTTGGTAATCCGCCACCCGTTTGGCGGTGTCATTCTCCGCCGTGGCCGCCAGCGTCAGTTTATTCAGCGCAGGAATTTGCCAGTTGGCGCGCCAGGCCAGGGTTTTGCTGCCGTCTTCCGGGTTATAAGCGAAGGCGGCGGCGTTGGTGTTCGGATCAAAATAATCCGGCCCCCACGAGGTCAGGACCGCGTCATAGTTAAGAGTTTTGACCTTGGTGGACACCTGAGCGCTAAGCCCCGGCACCAGATCCACTTTCACGCCACCCTGGGCGAAGCTGGCCTGCAACGCCTGGGCGATATCCAGGTACGGCGGCTGGTTGTTGACGTCCAGCTTAAAGCTGACGTTTTTCAGGCCGGCCTTCGCCAGGATTTCTTTGGCTTTTTGCGGATTAAAACTGTACGGCCGGTCCTTCAGCGCACCCAGATACCCATCCGGCAGGAAAGCCTGGTGGTTCTGGAACTGGCCTTTCAGCAGATCGTTGGCAATGCCGTTATAGTCAAACAGCCAACGTGCCGCTTCCCAGAACGCCGGATTACTCAGTGCCGGCGACGCCTTGGCATTGAACTGCAAGAAGTAGAGTGAGGCGTACGGGATCGCCAGTGGTTTTACGCCCGGCTTGTCTTTCAGCGCCGCCATCTGGTCTGCGCCCAGGTTGCGCGCAATATCGGCATCGCCCTGTTCCAGCAGCAAGCGACGCGCAGCCGGATCCGGCACGTTCTTGATCAAGACGGTTTTCAGCGTTGGCGCGCCTTCCGGTGAGGTCGGGTTGGCATCCAGCACCACCACTTCATGCGGCACATAGGTGCGGATTTTATACGGGCCGCTGCCGGCGGAATGGCTGTTCAGCCACTGATGCCCCAAATCATCGCCCTGCTGGTGCGCCAGCGCTTCTTTGGCATCGACAATCGACGACACCGGCGCCGACAGCAGGCTGAGCACGAACGCCGGGCTGACGTTTTCGCTCCAGCTTATTTTCACCTTGTGGTCGTCCACCTTGCTCAGGTGCTGGTCGACGTTTTTAGCGTTCCACCCCAGTTGGGTGAGGATAAACGACGGTTCCAGGTTCAGCTTCACCACCCTTGATAGCGAGAAGATCACGTCCTCCGGGCGCAACGAGTTGCCGCTGGAGAATTTGGCGTCCGGTCGCAGGCTGAAGGTCAGGCTGCGGTTATCGCTGCCCGCCTGCCATTCGCTGGCCAGTGTAGGCTTAAGGTCGATAGGGTTCTGCGGATCCGACTGAATCAAACGCTGATACAGGCTGTTGAACGATTGCACCGTGGTTAATTCAAAGCCCTGGGCAGGGTCAAAGCTGACAACGTCATCGATTGACTGGGCAATCACCAACGTATTCGCCGGAGTCGCCGCCTGCGTGTTGAAACTGGCCGCTACGGCCAAAAATAGCAAAGAAGGAACGAACGCTTTCATCAGAAACTCTCCAAGCGGATGGAATTTATAGTAATTTCGCGAGTGTAAGTGAGAGCATTCGGCAGGCGAAGGTACTTAAATAACTATAGATATTCTTTTTATATCTATAGATGAGGTTTTGATTATTAAGCAGGCTAAGTTCTGCGGCGTTGCCCGCAATGGCATGCGCACATTTTGTCGCTAATGACTTCTCTTGCGTGATGATTCGCATCTGCACAAACAACGCTTTGCGTTGCCCTTTGCCAGCGATTAGCGTACGGCCAATCAAGGCCCGTGATGATCAAATGAAAAAATGCAAACGCCGTCTGGTTAGAAAACTATTGAAAAAGCAGCTTTAGGCTCCTCCATCGCCGGGCAACCTGCCCGGCTTTTTACGTTCCTCGTCGGGTCAAATCTGGTAGTCGATCACCGCATCCAACTGTGAGGAGAACACCTTGTCCTTGATTTCGGTCAGTGACAGCGTCGGGTTGCACAGCTGGATAAACCGCCAGGCATAGTTACGTTGTAACTGGCTGCGTTTCAACCCCAACCACACGGTATTGGGTTCGAACAGGTGCTCGGCATTAAGGCTGACCAGGCCGTGGTCGCGCTCTTTCTCGTACGACATATCCGCCAATACGCCCACCCCCAGCCCCAACTCGACATAGGTTTTAATCACGTCGGAATCCTGTGCGCTCAGAGCGATATCCGGCGTCAGGCCTGCAGCCTTGAAGGCGGCATCCAGCCGTGAGCGGCCGGTAATGCCCTGCCGGTAGGTGATCAGCGGCAGCGTGCTGAGCATCTCCAGCGTGACCTGTGGCTGACGCGTCAACTCATGCCCTTCCGGCACCAGTATGGTGTGATGCCAGCGGTAGTAGGGAAACGCCGCCAACGATTCGTCGCTCATCAACCGCTCGCTGGCAATACCGATATCGGCTTCGCCGGAAGCCAGCATGGCGACAATTTCCTCCGGGCTGCCTTGGTTCAGCACCACTCTCACCCGCGGATATAACGCACGGAACTCTTTAATCACCCCCGGCAGGCTGTAACGTGCCTGAGTATGAGTCGTAGCGATATGCAGTTGACCGGAGTCGTTGCTGCTGAATACGTCTGCCAGGCGGCGAATATTATTGGCATCATTCAGGATACGTTCAGCCACCACCAACAACTCTTTACCCGGTTCGGTCATGCCCAATAAACGCTTCCCGCGGCGGATAAATATCTCAATGCCCAGCTCTTCTTCCAGCTCACGAATATGACGGCTAACCCCAGATTGCGAGGTAAATAACGTGTTGGCGACCTCGGTCAGGTTGTAGTTGCAACGCGCCGATTCACGAATAATTTTTAGTTGTTGAAAGTTCATCCCTTCCCCCTGTCGAGCAATAGTGTTAACAACAGTGATACTGAGTCTGGCAGGAGGGAACAAATAAGAAATAACCTTTACTTATGCATTTTAATGCTAAGTGGATTTTTCATGGCCGTGAATTAACTATTTCCTCAAGAGAAAATAAATAACACCTTTAAAATTAACGACATATAAAACCACTTAATTATTATGGATTAAATATTACGGCGAAATAAAGTTATTAAATATAGGCATTGGTTATATATAAAAAGGCCCTGCATGCAGAGCCCGTTTGGAAAGGATGTTTCGGCAGAGAGAATCAGGCGATCGCTTCGCCGCCAATAGGGCCGGACGTATTCTGTTGCAACCACTGCTGCACATAGTTGACCAAATCGCCGATGCAGTCGTCCTTCATGCCGTGGTTTTTCAGCTCATTATCCAGTGCAAACAGGTATTGAGCATTGGTGCCCAACGGCCCGCTGGCGCTGGCTATCAGAGGCGCTATCACCTGGTGGCTGGTGTCTTCTTCAAACAGCGGGTGTTGCGGATTCATCACGAATACCAGCGCGGTGACCACCTCGCCATCGGCAAGCTGGAGATCGCACCAGGTCGGCAGGTAACAATCGGTCACCATTTCGCGTTTCCACAGCAGTTCCAGCTCTTCGCGCAGCTTCTCTTCCGGCAAGCGGAACGCCAGCCCGGTAGTATGACCGCCCTCTTTCAGCGCCAGCATGCGCCCAGGCTGATGCAGGGTACCGCGTCCGGCGGTTAACCGCAGGCAAAACGCACGGTGCCACCCCTGCAACGTAGCTGGCCGCACCTCGTCGGATTCGAATACCGGGTTCCACATCAGTGAACCATAGCCAAATACCCACACCGGGCTGTTATCTGGACGACGGGATAAAGTACAACTCAGCGAGGCCGCACGCTGCTCTGATGTCAGTAACAGCGACTCCTCAATTGTGCCGAATGCTGTTTTGCAATCTGCCTTTTGCAGAAAATCTCGCGTTAACATCTTAACAACCTCCTGGGAATAGGCTACTCATACTCCCTTGCCACTGCGATCTCTGGAATTTTTATTTTTTGGATGCGGAATTTTATTAATTCAATAGTCACTCCACGATAATAATGACCTTATTCTTTTCTCGATCCGCAATCAAGTTTCAAAACGTAGATAAAGTGAAAAAGTATTTGTACGCGGAAGCAATAATATTAATTGTATGCGTAGCTATGCAGATATTGTGATTTTACCGGCACCCGCAGCCGGGTTTTAAGGTCACTTTTTGTGCCAATGGTCGTCGTCGCCTTTGCGATAGACCTGCTTTACCGCCGCCCAGGCGACTTTATGCGCCGTTTCTTCGCGGCTGTCATCGCCGCAGCGGTCATCAGGATCACGGTATTGATCCCAGGCGCTGTTAAACGCTTCTTTATAGATCTCTTGTGCATGATCCGGCAGCACATTTTTCACATTGTCAGGTAAGGCGCTCTTGCTGTTGTACGGCATCATTTTTCTCCATAACGACGTATTAATCTATAAGCCTAGTCAATATCGCCTGCCGCCTCAACCAGCAAACGATTCTCATTATCAAATGACATGATATACTCGGCGCCAAACGAACATAAGGAGATCACCGTGAATACCGATGCCCCCCGCTCACGCGCGCCTTACCTGATTGAAGTCGCCGCTGTCCGTGACATCACGCCGCACCTGCGTCGCATCACCTTTAGCGCGCCAGACCTGCGCTATTACCCGGCGCAAGCCGCTGCCGCGCACATCAAGGTTTTCCTGCCGCTCGCAGGCCAACAGCAACCGGATCTCCCAACGTTGACCGCTAACGGCCCGGTTTGGGCAGCGGACGCGGTACGCCCGATTATTCGCACCTATTCGGTGCGCGCCGTGCGCCCGGAACTGGCCGAGATCGACATCGAATTCGCCATCCACGACCATAGCGGCCCGGCGGTAAACTTTGCGCGCCAGGCCAAAGCGGGCGACAAAATTGGCATCAGCAACCCTGGTGGCCCCAAGCCGATGCTGCCGCCGGCCGATTTCTACTGCCTGGCCGGCGATCCTTCCTCTTTACCCGCGCTGGCGGCGTTACTGGAACAGCTGCCGGCGAACAGCGAAGGCCATGCTTTTATCCGCGTGGATACTGCCGCCGACGTTATCAGCCTGAAAAAACCTGCCGGTGTCGAGCTGAGCTGGATTATCGGCGGCACCGATAAAACGCCGGAGCTGATAACCCGGTTTTGCGCATTGCCCTTGCCGCAGGCCGCAACCCAGTTCTGGCTAGCGGGTGAAGATCGCCTGGTGGTTGAGCTGCGCCGCTACCTGCGCCGCGATCGCCAATGTGATCGTAATCAGCTTTATGCCGTACCTTACTGGCGTGAGGGGTTAAATGAAGAGGGTTATCATAATAAACGGCATGAAATCATGGATAATATTGACGGCTAATGGGAATTTTTCCCTTTATTAACCATGCAATGCGTGTATAACTGCAATTTACGCGCCATTGATGCGAAAAATTAATCCCACTACGTAAAAGTAAGTAAATAAAACCGCATCCCATGCGGTTTTTTTGTTAACCTTGTCACACAAAGCAAGCAATTGCTTTTTCAAGTAAAACAACATCACATCATTACCCGACACAAGACACTGGGTGTATCCTATTATTATTAAATATAAATATGCCCAATGGATTTCAAGCTGCGGCCAACAATGCGGCAGCGTGAAAAGCGGCGGGTAAACATTCTGGATACGCGAGTTGCCGTACTGCGGCAGTCAGCGATGACGGGTCCACGCTGTTTGAGAAGGAGTACCATCAAAATGAAGTCGCAACACGATCCTGGCCGATCCAAATCCCGCCACACCGAGTACTCGCTGATTTTCCCGATCGCCGCCCTGGTAGTCCTGAATCTGTGGGGCAGCACCAGCAACTTTCCTTTGATCGTCGGCATTAACATCATCGCCCTGATAGGTATTCTCAGCAGCGCCTTTAGCGTGGTGCGCCATGCGGACGTGCTGGCTCATCGTTTGGGGGAACCCTACGGCTCGCTGATCCTCAGCCTGTCGGTCGTTATTCTGGAAGTGAGCCTGATTTCAGCATTGATGGCTACCGGCGACGCGGCCCCTGCGCTGATGCGCGATACGCTTTATTCCATCATCATGATCGTCACCGCCGGGCTGGTAGGCGTTGCGCTGCTGCTCGGTGGGCGCAAATTCGCTACCCAGTACGTTAACCTCGGCGGCATCAAACAGTATTTGATGGCGATTTTCCCGCTGGCGATCATCGTTCTGGTGTTCCCGAGTGCGCTGCCGGGCGGTAACTTCAGCACCGGTCAGGCACTGTTGGTCGCGGTGATTTCTGCCGCCATGTATGGCGTGTTCCTGGTGATCCAGACCAAAACCCACCAGAGCCTGTTCGTGTACGAGCATGAAGATGACGACGGTGACCCGCACCACGGCAAGCCTTCCTCGCACAGCAGCGCCTGGCATGCGGGCTGGCTGGTCGTGCATCTGATTGCCGTGATCGCGGTGACCAAATTCAACGCCAACCCGCTGGAAGGTTTGCTGACCAAAGTGAACGCCCCAGCACAGTTTACCGGCTTCCTGGTGGCGCTGCTGATCCTGTCGCCGGAAGGTCTGGGCGCCCTGCGCGCCGTGTTGAACAATCAGGTGCAGCGCGCTATGAACCTGTTCTTCGGCTCGGTATTGGCGACCATTTCCCTGACGGTGCCGGCGGTAACCATCATCGCTACCCTCACCGGCCAGACGCTGATCTTCGGCCTGCAGACACCGCATATCGTGGTGATGTTGACGGTCTTGCTGCTGTGCCAGCTGTCGTTCTCCACCGGGCGCACCAACGTGCTGAACGGTACCGCGCACCTGGCGCTGTTTGCCGCCTACATGATGACCATCTTTTCCTGAATGACCGAGGGGCGCACTCTGCGCCCCTCTTCTTATACCGCCTTGTACCGCCAGGATTTATACCGCGAAGAAAATGCCCGCCGCGATCCCGCCAAACAGAATCCATTTAATGATGTAATAACCGGTGCGGTTCCACGCCTTTAGCCGTTTCCCCACTTTGCGCACCGCATAAATATACTTGAACAACTTATTAACGCCGCCGGTGCGATCGCCCTCTTCGTTTGGCGCAGTAGCCGCGCTCATCAGGTTGCGCCCCAGCCAGTGGTTGATACTCTGCGCCCAGCGATAACGCATCGGCCGCTCGATATCGCAAAACAGAATCAACCGATTTTGCCCGCTCTGGTTCTCGGCGTAATGCAGATAGGTTTCATCAAACATCACCCCTTCTCCGTCACGCCAGCTGTAACGTTGACCGTCGACTTCAATAAAACAACGATCGTCATTGGGCGTAATCAACCCCAGATGGTAACGCAGCGAACCGGCGTAGGGGTCACGGTGACGCGGCAGGCGGCTGCCGTCCGGCAGTTCGGCAAACATCGCCGCCTTGACCGAAGGCAGGCTGCGCAGCAGCGCGGTGGTCTGAGGGCACAGGCTCATCGCCGACGGGTGGTTGTCTTCATACCATTTCAAATAAAAACGCTTCCAACCGGTTTTGAAGAACGAGTTGAAGCCGGCATCGTTGAATTGATCCGACGCTTTAATTTGCTGGATCGCCATCAACTGCTGCCCTTCGTCGCGAATGGTTTGCCAATTATCCCGCAGCACCCCCAGTTCGGGAAATTGCTCCGGTTGCAGATAAGGCGTTATCGGCGCGCGCGAGAACAAATACATAAAAACGTTCAGTGGCGCGGTAAAAGTGGAATGATCGGAAAGCTGCCGCCAGAAGGTATAACGCACCCGGCCGCGATAATGGATATAGACCACACATAAAATAAATAAAATTAAAATAATATATTTCATGACTGAACCGCTGTGAGAAGCCCAACACCTGTGCGCCAAACCGGCGCACAACGCAACTACTTCCGTTTGCCAGGTAAAGGCTGGCGCCAATTTGGAACACCATTAATCATTAACGCTAATGCAACGAAAATCCATACAAAAACCTACAATAATTTACACAAAGGATAAACAGGCGTGGATTTCCGGCAGAAATAAAAAAGGCCGCCGAAGCGGCCTTGTAGTAGTAGGCAGGTTAACTGTAGGCGTTGAGCGTGCGCTGGCACAGGGCGGAGCGGACGCAGTCTTGTTTATCAAAGCGGATGATGCCGATCATTTCATCCTCTTCGAAGCGCTCCATCGCATCGCTGAGGCCGGACTTCACGCCGCGCGGTAAATCGCACTGGGTTACGTCACCATTGACGATTACCGTTACGTTCTCACCCAAACGGGTCAGGAACATCTTCATCTGGCTGGCGGTGACGTTCTGGGCTTCATCCAGGATAACGACCGCATTTTCGAAGGTACGCCCGCGCATGTAGGCGAAAGGCGCGATCTCTACCTTGCCGATTTCCGGGCGTAGGCAGTATTGCATAAAGGACGATCCCAAGCGGCGCACCAGAATGTCATACACCGGGCGGAAATAAGGGGCGAACTTCTCAGAAATATCCCCGGGCAAGAAACCGAGGTCTTCATCCGCCTGTAAAACCGGACGCGTAACAATAATCCGATCCACTTCTTTATGTATAAGGGCTTCTGCCGCCTTCGCGGCGCTGATGAATGTTTTGCCGCAGCCGGCTTCGCCGGTGGCAAATATCAACTGCTTTTTATCTATGGCGATTAAGTAATGACCCTGAGCTTCGGTTCTAGCCTCGATGGGAGAGCTATCGCGCTTGTCTCGCGCCATGCCGATAGACTCAACTCCACCCATTTGTACCAGCGAGGTTACGGACTCTTCTTCCAGCTGGCGATGACTACGAGCGTCACGACGAATAACGCGTTTCGCTTCACGACGTGCTTTGATCACTGCTTTTTGTCTCATAGTGGCACCTTACAGTTTGTTTCACCTACCGCAGCGGCCTGGCCGCGCGATTATGTTTCACACACGGATTAGGTTTTGGCTTCCTTCAGAGCCAATAAAAGCCAATAGACGAAGTGAATACGCGGGCGTTGTAGCGCACCGTTTCTTCACGGGAGAACGCGATTGCGTAATTAATTGTGGAGTAAAAAGTGACAAGAATTTGTCATGCCGAGAATGCGGAGTTGCCAGGAAAAGAGAGTCGGAGAGAGAACCCTCGTTACAACGAGAAATCAGAGAAGGTGTATTGTTTTTTCTTTCCAGCCCAACCAAGGACTTTACCATTAGCGATCCCCGCAGTGTTATTTACAGCTTCCGCTGTGCACCTTGTGAAAACTACCGCCAGATGATTACAGTATAATGACATTCAAACCCATCGCGTTACTAAAATGTAAAAAAATTTAATCTTTTTTGTTTTCAGATAACGCCAGAACACTATATCACGCTGTTTACGCCATTCCAGAGAAATTTTATCACCCAGCCAGATCAAATAGTTATGATTAAAAGTGGCGGATGACATTTTGGTTTCCTGATTAAATTTCGCACAAACAAAAACGCGATTTTATCCGCAATGTCAGCGGCACGCCTTCCCCCTGGCGCTGTACTTCATTAATAAAAAAGGCGGGAAATCTCCCGCCCTGAAGTACCAGGTATACGCGCCTAAGGTGGGCCGAAAGTGCTTTTACTCGAAGGAGTAAGAGACGCTCACGCCACCGCCCCAGTTCCTGCCCGGCGCCGGTTCGTAATAACGGCCGTTGCCTTCATTGACGATGACCGAGCCAACATATTGGCGGTCAAACAGGTTGTCCACGCGGCCGAAAACGTTAAGCATCCAGTTCCCTACCGGATAGCGGTAGCCGGTATTCAACCCCACGGTGGTATAGGACGGTGCCTGTTCGGTGTTTTCATCATTCACCTCGATGTCGCTCATGTAGCGCACCTCCGCGCCGGCATACCAGCCTTCCGGCGGGGCCCAGGCGAAGGAGGCAAACCCCATATTGCGTGCAATGCCCGGCATGCGGTTGCCGCTTGGCACCTTATTGGCCGCCGTACACTGGCTGTCACCGCACACGTCATCCCGGTAGCGCGCATCCAGCAGCGTCCAGGCCAGTTGCAGCCGCCAATCGTAGGCAAACTGCTGGTCCAGCGCCAACTCCAGCCCGCGCCGACGGGTTTGCCCGGCGTTTTTGTAGCTGGTGCGCCCGTTGCTGCTCTCATCGACGACAATTTCATTCTTGGTGTCGGTCTGGAAAACGGCGGCGGTCAACAGACCGTTGCCGATACGCGTTTTACTGCCAAACTCCACCGTATCGCTGGTTGCCGGTTTCAGGCCGAAATTGAGCCCGCTTTGGTCGCCGGGGCGATAGGACAACTCGTTGATGGTCGGGGTTTCGAAACCGCGACCGGCGGAAAGATACAGGTTCCAGCCGCGGCTGACGGCATAATTGAGGGAGCCGGCTGGCAACCACTGATGGTAGCTGGCGCTGCCGCTGTCATCGCCATTGCTGCCGGTGACGTAGTGATCGTTGGAATCAAAATTAACGGTGCTGTAACGCGCACCGGCATCCAGCGTCAGTTGCGGGGTCAGTTTCCATGACGTTTGCAGATAAGGGTCCACATTCCACATCAGATTGCGCTCGTTGCGGCGCAGCGCGCCCTGGGTGCCCAGTTCGGTCACGCCGTTGGACTGGGTAAAGTTTTCATACCCTTTGCGCTGTTCGGTCATGGTTTCATAGTCCAGACCGCCGGTCAGAGTGTAAGGCACCGCCACCAGTTCGCCACGGTGGGTCCAGCGCGTATCAATCCCCTGATAATGACGCGTCAGGTCAATCACCCCGCCCGGATGCTGTGCGCTGCGCTGCTGTACCGCGACCGGGATCGACTGGTACTGAGTGGTTTCGCGCTCGCCGGCGTACATCATCACGCTCAGGTCATCATTGACGCCCATCTGGCGTTCATAGTGCAATCCGGCCTGGGTCTGCGAGGTGGTTTTGCGCGTATTGTATTGATCGGCTCGCGGTGCCTGCCGTGGGTTGTCGTGCCATTCGGCAGACGTCAGCCCGCCGGGATCGTTGGCATTGATATCCACGCTGTTGAACAGCAGCGTAAGCGTGCTGACATCGTCGATACGCACGCCCAGCTTGGCGTTGCCGAGGTTTTTTTGCGCACCGCTGTGGTCCCGGAATCCTTGAGTGGTAAACCGCGTGCCGGAAATGGTGTAGTTAACGTCGCCGGCATGGCTGCCATCCCCGGTTGCCCCGGAGGCTTTGATGCCATTGCGCCAGGTGCCGTAGCTGCCAAAATAGCTGCCCGCCTCAATGCGGTTGGGCTGTTGGCCGGTTTCGGTTTCCACGTTCACCATGCCGCCGGAGGCGTTGCCGTAAAGCGCGGAAAACGGCCCGCGCAGCACTTCCACCTTGTCGACCGAGTTCAGGTCGATATTCGAGGTTTGCCCCTGCCCATCCGGCATGGTGGCCGGAATGCCGTCCACATAGATCCGCACGCCGCGCACGCCATACATAGAACGTGCGCCAAACCCCCGCACCGATAACTGCAAATCTTGCGCATAGTTCTGGCGATTTTGAATTTGCAGGCCAGGCACGCTGCCCAGGCTTTCAGACAGGTTGATCTGAGGCTTGGCGTCACGGATTTGATCGCCATTCACCACGCTGACGGCGGCGGGCGTCGAGAGTTCGGAAAGGCCGCTGCGTTTGGCGGTCACCACCATGGTCTGTTCCCCCTCGCTGTCTTGCGCATAGCACAATGAAAGGGGCAGTAAGGCGGGAATGACGATGGCGGACGCCAGCGTGTTTTTACGGGTGTTTTTCATCAAGAGAATGCCGTTAAAGGGATCGGGAAATCTGAACCGTCTGGAACAAAATGGCTGGCATGTTAATACTTTTAACAAACAAATGAAAACAGTTAGCCATAATTAAAAACCCGGATTCCCGGTTGCGCAAGGCCACGGAATATTTAAATAAGATCGGTTCGCTGCGGAGGGCCGATGAAAAAAGGCGGGGAGACCCCGCCAGATTGAACATTGACTACGCTTTCAGCAAACCGCTGCCAAGATAGTCATTATTGTCTTTCACCCCCGGCAGAGCAAAGAAGTACCCGCCGCCGATCGGCTTCACGTACTCTTCCAGCGCCTCCCCGTTCAGGCGTTTTTGCACCGTCAGGAAACCTTTCTCCAGATCGGCCTGATAGCAGACGAACAGCAGCCCCATTTCCAGTTGGCCGGAATTGGACACACCGATCGAATAGCTGTAACCGCGGCGCAGTAACAGATTGCTCTGGGTTTGCGGTGTGCGTGGGTTCGCCAGGCGGATATGCGCATCCATCGGAATGGTTTTACCCTCGGGATCTTTAGCGTAGTCCGGCTCGTCGTGCTCATGCTTCATGCCGAGCGGCGCGCCGCTGTGCTTTTCACGGCCGAAGATGGTTTGCTGCTCCTGCAACGGCGTGCGGTCCCAGAACTCGACATGGAAACGGATAATCCGCAGCGCCTGATAGCTGCCGCCTACCGCCCAGGCCGGCTCCCCGGCGTCGTCCGCCACCCACACCACCTTATCCATCAACGGCTTGTCGCCGGTTTTCGGGTTGGCGGTGCCGTCTTTAAAGCCCAGCAGGTTGATCGGCGCTTCTTTGCCTTTGCTGCGCGCGGCGTGGGCGGAAATAAAGCCTTCCCGCTTCCAGCGCACGCTGAGCAAGTCCGGCGAATGCTTGATGATATCGCGCAGCGCGTGGATTACCGTTTCATTGGTATTGGCGCAAATTTGCAACACCAGATCGCCATGACACAGGCTGGCGTCCAGCGAGTCGTTGGGGAAACGCGTCATCTTTTGCAGCCGCAGCGGTTTTTGCCCCTGCAGGCCAAAACGTTCGTCAAACAGCGAAGTCCCCACCGACACGGTGATGGTCAGGTTGTCGGGATAGATCTCCGGCCCCATGATGCCCGAGTCGAGCGGCGGCAGCTTGGGATCCACTTCCGGCGCCTTGCCGCCGCTGGTCAGAAACGCAATGCGGGCAGTCAGCAACCGGAATAAACGCTCCAGATCCTGCTTGTTGCTTGCCAGCACGTCAAAAGCCACCAACATCATCGCCGCCTGCTGCGATGTGAGGATCCCGCTCTGATGCGCGCCATAGAACGGCTGTTTCTGCCAGCGCTCGTCCTGCGACGTCGCCAGCGGATCGGCCTCCTTCTCTGCTGCCTGTGTCAAACGGCTGCTGCCCAGCGCCAGAACACCCAACCCCAGCCCCTGCAGCAAACGACGGCGCGACGGTGACGCCGCGCCTGTTGATTCCGGATGCGGCCCGTTGCCTGGGCCGATCTTGTTACTCATAGTGCTTGCCTCAATCCAGACCCAGTACGCCACGCAGTTGTGACAGGTCTTCCGCCAGGGTAGTGATCGGCCCTTTCATTGCGTTACGATCGGCGTCGGTCAGCTTCTCGTAAGACTCATAGCCGTCTTTGGTTTTGTATTTTGCCAAAATGCCGTCAACGGTTTTGAAGTTGGCGTCAATCTTGTCAAGCAAGGGTTTATTGGCCTTAACCAGCAGCGGGCGCAGCAGGTTAACGATTTTTTGCGCACCGTCCACGTTGGCCTGGAAATCCCACAGGTCGGTCCGGCTGTAACGGTCTTCTTCACCGCTGATTTTGCTCGCCGCCACTTCCTCGATCAGGCCGGCCGCGCCCCCTACCACCTTGCTTGGCGGGAAGGTCAAATCGCCCACGCGCTTTTGCAGTTCAAGGGTATCGTTGTACAGGCGATCGGCGTATTTGCTCATGTCTTTGGTGGTGTTGTCGGCAAACAGCGCTTTCTCCAGACGGTGGAAACCGGTGAAGTTCGGATCTTCGACTTTCTTCTCGTAGTCGTCTTCGCGGGCGTCAATGCTGCCGTCCAGATCGGAGAACAGCTCGGCGATCGGCTCGATACGCTCGTAGTGCTGGCGGGTTGGCGCATACAGTTTGCGCGCTTGCGCGACATTGCCGGCTTTTATCGCGTCGGTGAACAGCTTGGTCTGCTTGACCAGCCCTTCCACTTCTTTAGTGACGTAAACCTTGTACTCGGCAATCGGCCCAACCAGATCCAGCGCGTTAGGTTTGCCGTCGGTAGCCGCACCCGCCGTAACGATCAGTTTGCCTTTCGGGTTACTGAGCAGCCCGCAGGTCATATCGTATTCGCCCGCTTCCAGATTGGCGGTCATCTTCTGGGTGAAACCCGGCGCGATGTTTTCGCGCTCTTCCACGACCATCACCCCTTTCAGGATTTCCCATTCCACGTTTTTCTGGCTGGTGTTGTGCACCACAAACTGGGTTTTGCCGGCCGGTACGGTCAGTTGCATCGGCTCGCACTGCTTGTCGTTAACGGTAATCTTCACCTGCGGCACGTCCGCCGCCAGGGCATCGATGCTCAGCGCGAATGCCGGGATAGCCAGTAATGCTGCGTGCAGCGCCTTGCGGCGAAATAACGGAGTAGACATACAAGATTCCCTATTAAATTAGTGATTGATTTTACGTTGCGCCGAAACCGCTGCCGGTTCCGCACGCTGCGGCAGGAAAAAGAAAATCAGCGCCGGGATCAGATACAGGAAATAGACCGCCACTTCGCTCACCGTCGGCGCTTCCTGGTAGCCGAAGATACCTTCAAGCAGGGTGCCAAACAGCGAATGGGTGGACAGATGGTTGCTGAGATCAAACGCGATATCCTGGAAATGGTTCCACAGCCCGGCTTCGTGGAAAGCGCGGATCGCCCCAGCGGCCAGGCCGGCGGCCACGAACAGGATAAACAGGCTGGTCCATTTGAAGAATTTGGCCAGGTGCAGCTTCACGCCGCCCCAGTAGAGAGCCATGCCGAGCACGATGGCGGCGACCAGGCCGAGCACCGCGCCAATTGGCGCTTCGATGCCGACGTCCTGCTGGAAGGCCGCCAGCAGGAAAAATACCGACTCCAGCCCTTCGCGGGCCACGGCGAAGAACACCATTGCCACCAGCGCCCAGCCTTGACCTTTACCGGAGTTGAGCGCGCTGTCGATGGCGCCTTCCAGATGCACCTTGACCGATTTGGAGACCTTGCGCATCCAAAACACCATATAGGTAAGGATCAACACCGCAATCACCGCGACGATGCCTTCGAACAGTTCCTGCTGTTTCTGCGGGAATTCGCCGGTAGTTTCATTAATGAAAATGCCGAGCGCCAGGCACAGGGCAGCGGCGACAATCACCCCTATCCACACCACGCCTAGCCATTGACCGCGCTGGGTGCGTTTCAGGTAGCTGGCGATCAGGCTGACGATCAGCGCAGCCTCCAGCCCCTCACGGAACATGATAAGGAAGGGAACAAACATAAGTAATAACCCCTAAAAAGGCTTCTGCCGCGAAGCGTCCGCACGCCAGGAATGGCCACAGCGCTAATGTAAAGAAAAGTAAAACACAACGATAGTGATTATCATTCTGCCAAAAAGAAATACAAGGGGAGCAAGGGTGATTTTTTCTAATCAAATGTCGCGAGGTGTTTCCGGCAGATGACAGACAGCGACGAAGCAAGAAATGATAAAGGGCGCATTAAGCGCCCTCAGACTGCTGACAAAGCCCGCTATTAGGGAGAGCGTGCCGAAGGGGTCGTAGCAGCTTTAGCTGCCAGCTGCCGGAGCACCCCTCGGTGCGCCAAGCCCGGGTATCTCGGACTCAAAGGCAAATTTGTCATCAACCTCAGGGCGCATTAAGCGCCCTTTGAGACCCGTACTGCGAGAGGGTTAAACCGTTTTGAACTCAGCTTCCGCCTTGTCGAAACGTTCGGTCATGGTGGCAGAAGGCTGGCGGCCCATCAGGCTCACCACCACAATGGCGATGCAGCCGAACAGGAAGCCCGGGATGATTTCATACAGATCCAGCCAAGCGAAATGTTTCCAGACAATCACCGTCGCTGCACCCACCAGCATGCCGGCCAATGCGCCGTTGCGGGTCATTCGTGACCACATCACCGAGATCAGCACTACCGGGCCAAAGGCGGCGCCGAAGCCGGCCCAGGCATAGCTTACCAGGCCCAGCACGCGGTTTTCCGGGTTGGCGGCCAACGCGATCGCCACCAGCGCCACGACCAGCACCATGATGCGACCGACCCATACCAACTCGCGTTGGCTGGCCCCCTTACGCAGGAAAGCTTTGTACAGGTCTTCGGTAATCGCGCTTGAACACACCAGCAATTGGCAGCTCAGAGTACTCATCACCGCCGCCAGGATCGCCGACAGCAGAATGCCCGCCACCCAAGGGTTGAACAAAATCATCGCCAGCTCGATAAACACGCGCTCGCCGTTTTGCGACACGTTGCCCGCCTGATCCGGGTTGTTGGCGAAGTAGGCAATACCGAAGAAACCGACGGCAATGGTGCCCGCCAGGCACAGGATCATCCAGGTCATACTGATGCGACGTGCGCTGCGTATGGTGCGGTGGGAATCCGCCGCCATGAAACGCGCCAGGATGTGCGGCTGGCCGAAGTAACCCAGCCCCCAGCCCAGCAGCGAAAGAATAGCTACAAAGTTCAGGCCTTTCAGCATGTCGATGTTGGCCGGGTTCTTCGCCTCAATCACCAGCATTGACGTGTCGATACCGCCTACCGCCAGGATCACGAACACCGGCGTCAGGATCAGCGCGAAAATCATCAGGCTGGCCTGCACGGTATCGGTCCAGCTCACCGCCAGGAATCCGCCGATAAAGGTATAAATGATAGTGGCTGCCGCACCTGCCCACAGCGCCGTGCCGTAACTCATGCCAAAGGTGCTTTCAAACAAGCGCGCACCGGCCACGATGCCGGATGCACAGTAGATGGTGAAGAACACCAGGATAACAATGGCGGAAATCACCCGCAGCAGTTTACTGTTGTCTTCAAAACGGCTGGTGAAGTAATCCGGCAGCGTCAGGGCATTATTGTTGGCTTCGGTATGCACACGCAGCCGCCCCGCCACCAGTTTCCAGTTAAGGTAAGCGCCGATCGTCAGGCCAATGGCAATCCAGCTTTCCGAGATGCCGGACAGGAAGATGGCGCCCGGCAGGCCCATCAGCAACCAGCCGCTCATATCAGATGCGCCGGCGGAGAGCGCGGTCACCACGCTACCCAGGCTGCGGCCACCCAGAATATAGTCGTCGAAGTTATTGGTTGCCCGGTAGGCAAGTAAGCCGATTAACACCATCCCGAAGATATACACCAGGAAGGTCACCAGCATAGGTGTGCTCATTGTCATGAAATTCTCCACTCTCATTATTATTTCGCGCTGTATTGCGATATTTGCTACTTGCCGATCCGCCGGAACGAGGCGAAATGACGAACAGGCCGCGAGTGAAAATAGTTTCCTCCCGCAATTGTCTGACCGCCGGCTATCCTAGATGACCCGTTCGTTATTCAACAAGATATTTAACAACAAAGTTACACAAAGTTTACCCTGCGTCACATTTAACCGCTTTTACGGTTGCACCACCCCCCCAAATAAAGTTGCACCTCCAACAACCCTGCGCTTACCCCTTATATTGCTGAGGATAACGGACTCACACAGCCAACCTCTGCACTCTTTGGCAGAGAACCCAGCAAGAATCATGCCGGTTGCCGATGTTAAAAAATCGATGAAACTCACACTTCGTTCATCAGCCTGATTTAACACGGTTGCACAAAGTTGCAACATGCTGGATATTGTCTGCATTCTTCACACCGCATAACGTACGAACCTATCCCAACAGCCTATGTGGCCCATAGTTTGTATAGCCTGATGGGATAGGTTCTTTAACACAGGAGTTGGATTGGCATGGGCACTACCACAATGGGCGTGAAGCTCGACGAAGCAACACGCGACCGGATTAAAGACGCGGCGCAGCGTATCGATCGCACGCCGCACTGGCTCATCAAGCAGGCCATTTTCAATTACCTCGAGCGTCTCGAGAGCGGTTCCGATATTCCTGAAATTCCAGCACTTGCCGCCGCGGCCCAAGCCGAAACGGACGACATTATGCCGCAAGCACTGGAAGAGTCCCACCAGCCATTCCTTGAATTTGCAGAACAAATTTTGCCGCAGTCGGTCAACCGGGCCGCCATTACCGCCGCTTATCGTCGCCCGGAGACCGAAGCGGTGCCGATGTTGCTCGAACAGGCGCGATTACCCGCCGATCTTGCCAAAGCTACCCATAAGATGGCTTACGACATCGCCGAGAAGCTGCGTAACCAAAAGAGTGCAAACGGCCGCGCCGGCATGGTGCAAGGTCTGCTGCAAGAGTTCTCGCTCTCCTCGCAGGAAGGCGTGGCGCTGATGTGCCTGGCGGAAGCCCTGCTGCGCATTCCGGACAAGCCAACTCGCGATGCGCTGATCCGCGATAAAATCAGCAACGGCAACTGGCATTCCCACCTCGGCCGCAGCCCGTCGTTGTTCGTTAACGCCGCCACCTGGGGCCTGCTGTTCACCGGCAAGCTGGTATCGACCCATAACGAAGCCAATCTGTCCCTTTCGCTGAACCGCATCATCGGCAAAAGCGGCGAACCGCTGATCCGCAAAGGCGTGGATATGGCGATGCGCCTGATGGGCGAGCAGTTCGTGACCGGCGAAACCATCGCCGAAGCGCTGGCCAACGCGCGCAAGCTTGAAGACAAAGGCTTCCGCTACTCCTACGACATGTTGGGTGAAGCGGCGCTGACCGAAGCCGACGCGCAGGCCTATCTGGTATCCTACCAGCAGGCTATCCACGCTATCGGCAAAGCCTCTAACGGCCGCGGTATCTATGAAGGCCCGGGTATTTCGATCAAACTCTCCGCCCTGCACCCGCGTTACAGCCGCGCCCAGTACGAGCGCGTAATGGAAGAGCTTTACCCGCGCCTGTTGTCGCTAACCCTGCAGGCGCGGCAGTATGACATCGGCATTAACATCGATGCCGAAGAAGCCGATCGTCTGGAGATCTCGCTCGATCTGCTGGAGAAGTTGTGCTTTGAACCGCAACTGGCCGGTTGGAATGGCATTGGCTTCGTGATCCAGGCATATCAAAAACGTTGCCCGTTCGCTATCGACGCGGTTATCGACATGGCACAACGCAGCCGTCGCCGCCTGATGATCCGCCTGGTGAAAGGCGCCTATTGGGACAGCGAGATCAAACGCGCCCAAATGGACGGGCTGGAAGGCTATCCGGTATACACCCGCAAGGTCTACACCGACGTGTCTTATCTGGCCTGCGCCCGCAAACTGCTGGCGGTGCCAAACCTGATTTATCCGCAGTTCGCCACCCATAACGCCCACACATTGAGCGCGATCTATCATCTGGCGGGCAACAACTATTATCCGGGTCAGTATGAGTTCCAATGCCTGCACGGCATGGGCGAACCGCTGTATGAGCAAGTGGTGGGCAAAGTGGCCGACGGCAAACTGAACCGCCCTTGCCGCATCTATGCGCCGGTCGGCACCCATGAAACGCTGCTGGCGTATCTGGTGCGTCGCCTGCTGGAAAACGGCGCCAACACCTCGTTCGTTAACCGCATTGCCGACGCCACCCTGCCGCTCGACGAACTGGTCGCCGATCCGGTCACCGCAGTCGAGGCCCTGGCCGCAAGCGAAGGCCAGATTGGCCTGCCGCACCCGCGCATTCCGCTGCCGCGTGAGCTGTATGGCGATAAGCGCACCAACTCCAGCGGCCTGGATCTGTCCAACGAACAACGTCTGGCCTCGCTGTCCAGCGCACTGTTGACCAGCGCCACCCAGCCGTGGCGTGCAGAACCCATTATCGACGCCGAGCTGGATCAGGGCGTGGAACAGCCAGTGATTAACCCGGCCGAGCCGGGCGATGTGGTCGGTTACGTGCGTGAAGCCACCGAAGCGGAAGTCAGCCGGGCGCTCGACGCCGCCGCCGCCGCCGGCCCAATCTGGTTCGCTACCCCACCTTCCGAACGCGCCGCCATTCTTGAGCGCGCCGCAGAACTGATGGAAGGCCAGTTGCAAAGCCTGCTGGGTATCCTGGTGCGCGAAGCGGGTAAAACCTTTAACAACGCCATCGCCGAAGTGCGCGAAGCGGTCGATTTCCTGCATTACTACGCCGGCCAGGTGCGTGATGACTTCGCCAACGACAGCCATCGCCCGCTGGGTCCGGTGGTCTGTATCAGCCCGTGGAACTTCCCGCTGGCGATCTTCACCGGCCAGATTGCCGCGGCATTGGCGGCAGGCAACAGCGTGCTGGCCAAACCGGCCGAGCAAACTCCGCTGATTGCCGCACAGGCGGTGCGCATTCTGCTTGAAGCCGGTATTCCCCAAGGTGTGCTGCAACTGCTGCCGGGCCAGGGTGAGAGCGTCGGTTCGGTGCTGGTCAACGACGCCCGCGTGCGCGGCGTGATGTTTACCGGTTCCACCGACGTCGCAGGCATCCTGCAACGCAGCATCGCCGGGCGCCTAGATCCGCAGGGCCGCCCAACGCCATTGATCGCCGAAACCGGTGGCCTGAACGCCATGATCGTCGACTCTTCCGCCCTGACCGAACAGGTGGTGACGGACGTGGTCGCCTCGGCCTTCGACAGCGCCGGCCAGCGCTGTTCCGCGCTGCGTATCCTGTGCATTCAGGAAGACGTGGCGGAACATACGCTGCAAATGCTGCGCGGCGCGATGGCCGAATGCCGCATGGGTAACCCGGAACGCCTGTCTACCGACATCGGCCCGGTGATCGACACCGAAGCCAAAACCGGCATCGAACGTCATATCCAGGCGATGCGCGCCAAGGGCCGCAAGGTCTATCAGGCGGCGAAAGGCAATGCGCAGGATGAGAAAGAGTGGTCACGCGGCACCTTTATCAAGCCGACGCTGATCGAACTGGACAGCTTCGACGAGTTGCAAAAAGAGATCTTCGGCCCGGTGCTGCATGTGGTCCGCTTCCAGCGTACCAATCTGGAGTCGCTGGTCGATCAGATCAACGCCGCCGGCTATGGTCTGACGCTGGGCATTCACACCCGCATCGATGAAACCATTGCCCGCGTTACCGACCGCGCCAAAGTGGGCAACCTGTACGTTAACCGCAACATGGTTGGCGCGGTCGTCGGCGTGCAACCCTTCGGTGGCGAAGGCCTGTCCGGCACCGGACCGAAAGCCGGTGGCCCGCTGTATCTCTACCGCCTGCTGGCCAACCGCCCGGACGACGCCGTTCAGCGCACCCTGAACCGCCAGGACGACGAGCGCCCGCTGGAAGCCACCGCGCGACCGCTGCTGCTCAATGCCCACCAGGCGCTCGAGCAGTGGGCTGTTGCCGAGAAACACAGCGATCTGGTGCAGTTGGCGCAACGTTACGCCGAGCTGGGCCAGGGCGGCACCGTTCGACCGCTGCCGGGCCCGACCGGCGAACGCAACACCTACGCCCTGCTGCCGCGTGAGCGCGTGCTGTGCCTGGCGGACAACGAAACCGATGCGCTGACTCAACTGGCAGCCGTGCTGGCGGTTGGCAGCAGCGTGCTGTGGCCTGAAGCCGAATTGCAGCGCACGCTATACCGCCGCCTGCCGGCAACGGTTCAGGCGCGTATCAGCTTCAGCAAGGACTGGCAGCAGGATAAGGTGGAGTTCGACGCCGCCATTTACCACGGCGACGCCGATCAGCTGCGTACCCTGTGCGAGCAGATCGCCCAACGCAGCGGTGCGATCGTCTCGGTACAGGGCTTTGCCCACGGTGAAACCAATATCCTGTTGGAACGCCTGCTGATCGAACGTTCGCTCAGCGTCAACACCGCCGCCGCCGGCGGTAACGCCAGCCTGATGACCATCGGTTAACGCTTAAAGAGGGATTGCAGCCGTTTGTAATCCACTCTGCTGTCACCCTCGCAAACCCTGCACCCGTGCAGGGTTTTTTATTGTCTGCACAAAAGCGGCGCGCTAGCGTATTAATCCTGTTGCCATAAAGTGTGTATGGTGTGTATCATAAAGGGACGGTAAGCGCGTGAAAAGTTCAGAACTGATCAGGCTGTTAGAACGAGAAGGTTGGGTTTTAGAGCGGATAAAGGGAAGCCACCATCAGTTTAAACACCCGAGATCTCGTTTGGTGATCACCGTTCCACACCCGCGTAAAGATCTGAAGCCGGGAACGCTGCGCCAGATCATGAAAGATGCCGGGCTGTGCTAACCCGGTACCATGAGTTAACAGGAGAAATTATGTTCTACCCTGCTTATGTACATTCAGACCTCGACGGCAGCGCCAGCGGTTTCTTCCCCGATGTGCCGGGTTGTTATTTTGCCGGCGATACCCTCGATAAAGCCTTTGAAGATGCCAAAGGCGCGCTGGACGCGCATTTCGAACTTCTGAGCGAAGACAACCAGGCCATCCCACGCCCACAGGCCGTTTCCTTCCATCTGGCACAGGAAAACGACACCCTGAACGGCGGACAGTGGCTGCTGGTCGATATCAATATGGATAAGTTCGATGGGCGGGCGGAACGTATCAATATCACCCTGCCGCACCGCTTGTTGAACCGCATCGATTCACTGGTGCAGCAGCATCCTGGCTATGGGAGCCGCAGCGCCTTTTTGGCCGCCGCCGCCCGTAATGAATTATCGAAAGCCGGTTAGTCGAGAGTCAGGGGGCAAAACGCCCCCCTTTCTCATTGATTCAAAAACTTGTCGAGGAATTGCTGGGTGCGCTGGTGTTGCGGGTTGGCGAACAGTTGTTTGGCCGGCCCCTGTTCGACGATGCGTCCGTGGTCCATAAAAATGGCACGGTCGGCAACGTCGCGAGCAAAGCTCATTTCATGCGTCACGATCACCATGGTGCGCTTCTCTTCCGCCAACGAGCGAATGGTGTTGAGCACCTCGCCCACCAGCTCTGGATCGAGCGCGGAAGTGGGTTCATCAAACAGGATCACTTCCGGCTGCATCGCCAGCGCGCGGGCAATGGCTACACGTTGCTGCTGGCCGCCGGAAAGCCGGCGTGGATAAGCGGACTCTTTGCCGCTCAGCCCGACTTTGGCCAGCAAAGCACGGGCGCGCTGTTCGGCACTGGCTTTGCTCTCACCCTTAACGATGACCGGGCCTTCAATAATGTTCTCCAGCACCGAACGGTGCGGAAACAAGTTGAAGTTTTGGAACACGAAGCCCACCTGCTGGCGCAATGCCCGCACCTGTTTTTTCTGTTTGCTCAGCGGCTTTGAACCGTCGATCTGAATATCGCCGACGCGAATGGTGCCGGAATCCGGAACCTCCAGCAGATTAATGCTGCGCAGCAAGGTGGTTTTCCCCGAGCCGCTCGGCCCGATAATCGCCACCACTTCACCGGCGTTAACCTCCAGATCGATCCCATGCAGCACCGTTTGGCCGTTGAACTGCTTGACCAGCTTTTTCACTTCGATGGCACTCATGCGTTACTCCTGATCCTGGCGGTTAACGTGGGCTTCCAGGCGATTTTGCAGTGCCGAAAGCAGGGTCGCCATCACCCAGTAAATCAACGATGCCGCCAGATACATGGTAAACACTTCCAGCGTACGCGAGGTGATCAGCTGCGCCTGACGGAACAACTCAGGGACCTGAATGGTCGCCGCCAACGAGGTGTCTTTCACCAGGCCGATGAAACTGTTGCCCAGCGGCGGCAAGGCGGTGCGCGCCGCCTGCGGCAGGATCACCCGGCGCAAGGTTTGCCAGCGCGTCATGCCAATGCTGGCTGCGGCTTCCCACTGCCCTTTTTCAATCGACGAAATCGCCGCACGCAGCGTTTCCGAGGTATAGGCTGCGGTGTTAAGCGACAGGCCAATCAGCGCCGCCGGGAAGGGATCAAATTCGATGCCGAACTGCGGCAGGCCGTAGTAAATCATGAACAGCTGAGCGATCAATGGCGTGCCGCGAAACAACGACACATAAATGCGCGACAGCCATGACAGCGGCCATAACGGCGAAAGGCGCATCAGCGCCAGCAGAAAACCAAGCAGTAAACCGAGCGCCATGCCCCCCAGACTAAGCTGGAGGGTAAGTATCGCGCCCTTCAATAAAAATGGCGCTGAATCCAGCGCCAGTTGAATACTTTCGTGCATTATTTAGTTACGTCCGCGCCAAACCATTTCTCGGAGATCTTCGCCAGCGTGCCGTCTTTTTGCATCTCGGCAATCGCCTGGTCAATCGCTGCCAACAGTTCCGGGTTGTTTTTACGCACCGCGACGCCAGACTCCTGACGAGAGAACGCCGGGCCGGCAACCGCCAGCGTATCGCCGGTTTTCTTCACCAGATCCAATGCCGCCAAACGGTCAACCAGAATGGCGTTGATGCGGCCAACGCGCAGATCCTGGTACTTGGTCGGGTCGTCATCATAGGTACGTACGTCGACGCCCTGCACGTTTTCACGCAGCCATTGCTCATAGTTGGTCCCCAGGCCAACGCCGACCTTTTTGCCCTTCAGATCGTCCGGCTTGGCAATGGTGCCTTCGTTGCCCTTCTTCACCAACGCCTGAATACCGGAAACGGTATAAGGCGTTGAGAAATCATATTTCTTCTTGCGCTCGGCGGAGATCGTCACCTGGTTGATCACCACGTCGATGCGTTTCGATTCCAGCGATGCCAGCATGCCGTCCCATTTGGTCGGGTTCAGCTTGGCCTTCACGCCGATGTGCTGTGCCAGCGCGTTGGCGAAATCCACTTCGAACCCGGTCAGCTTCCCGTCTTCGCCCTGAAAGCTGAATGGCGGATAGGTGCCTTCCAGCCCGACAATCAGCGTACCGCGCTGCTTAACCTGTTGGAGCAGATTGTCGGCGGCATAGGTTTGTGCGCTTAAACCGGCGGTCAGCGCAACGGTCATCACGCCCAACAGCAATTGACGACGAAATTTGGAAAAGATCATAAACACCCCATATTCTGTTTATCTTTTTTGATATCAGCACTTTACCAGTGCGTTTGACTGCATAAAGGAATATAACTTTATAAATATAGTTCAAAATGGAATAACAAGCTGCCGTCACACCTGCGGATGATAGGCAAACAGCGCCGGCGCACCACCGGTGTGAATAAACAGTATCGGGCCATCGCCGCAAAAACGCTGCTGGGCAATGCCGTCGATCAGGCCGGCCATCGCTTTGCCGGTATAGACCGGATCCAGCAACACCCCTTCCTGCTGCGCCAGCAACTGCACCGCCGCCGTGCCCTCTTCGTTGGGCATGCCATACTGCGGCGCAAAATACTCGTCCCACAGTTGGATCGGCGCCAGAGTGTCGATGCCTAACGAGCAAGCCAGCGCCTTTTGAATCAGCTCAACCTTGGGCAATTGGTCGATCACTTTACGCGAAACCGTAACGCCAATCAGTTCAGTCTCCGGCAGCAGTTGCTGAAGGCCGACCGCCAACCCGGCATGCGTGCCGGCACTGCCGGAAGCCACCAGCACTGAACTGAAAACGACGCCGCTACGCCGACTCTGTTCGGCAATTTCCAGCGCGCACTGCACGTAACCCAGCGCACCCAACGCGTCGGAGCCGCCCACCGGCACCACATAAGGCCGGAAACCCTGCCCTTCGAGACGCGTCGCCAGGTCGGCCAATTGCTGCTGCGGATCGTGCAACGCTTCGCACATCACCACTTCGGCATTGAACAGCCCGAGCAGCAGACGGTTGCCATTGGTGAGGTAGTTTTCCGCTTGGGTGTCGATCGGGTTTTCCAGCAACGCCACGCAGTGCAGGCCGAGTTTTGCCGCTACCGCCGCAGTTTGACGCACGTGGTTGGATTGGATAGCACCGGCGGTCACCAGCGTATCCGCGCCCTGTCGCAAGGCCTCGGCAGCAAGATACTCCAGTTTTCTCAGTTTGTTGCCGCCCATCGCCATCGGCGTGACGTCGTCACGTTTGATGTAAATTTCACGGCCAAGGTAGTCTGAAAGGCGAGACAGTTTTTCGAGCGGTGTGGCAGAGCCGACTAAATCGAGGCGCGGGAATTGCGCCAGTTGCTGTTGCAGATTCACAACGTCCCCCAGGGAACAGGTATCAACATCTAAAGCATAGATTTATCAGATGTGGGCTGAATAATCACTCTTTTTGATGAGATGTAAAGCGGTAAACCCCCGGCCGGCGCGCCGGGGAGACGGGATCAGTAGGTCTTCTGCCAGGCGATATATTGGTCGTATTTACGCAGGGCAATGCGATAATTATTGTGTGCGGCGCTGGGCAAGTCTTCAATAATGCGCTGATGGTTATTGTTGCTGGCGAACTTGTCCGCCGGATAGTTGCGCGCCACCAGCATTTCATCCAGCCGACGCAGACGCACCACGTATTCGCGGATAGTGCTGTGGCTCATCTCGGTCTGCTCAAACAGATACTGTTTGAACGCCATGATATCGAAATAGCTCGGATGGCTGTTGCAGGAAATCTCACTGCAAAAACGGCATAGCGCGGTCAGCTCATTTTGCACATTCAGCCAGACGTTATCGTCAATCGGCTGGTCCATGCGCGCAATGGCATCTTTGTTAATGATCTTGCCTCGGAACACCAACGCCATGCGATCCAATAATTTACTGCACTGGGAGCAGTGGGTTTGGCTGTGTTTGTAATCTTTCAAATAACGACTCAGCGGCCGTTTTTTCAATAATATTCCTGGCATAAGACAGTCCGGTTATCGCAACGGTAATCAGGTTGAAGGGTAAGAGTTGACTCGCCTCAATTTTCGGCCGCCAGGCGGGCGCGCAGCCGCTTGATCGCCTGACTGTGCAGTTGGCTGACGCGCGATTCCCCCACGTCCAGCACGGCGCCGATCTCTTTCAGGTTCAACTCTTCCTGGTAATACAGCGTCAGCACCATTTTCTCGCGCTCCGGCAACGCGTCGATAGCGTTGATCACCCGCTGGCGGAGGTTGCCCTCCAGCAGATGATGCAGCGGGTTGGCCTCTTCGTGCCCTTCCAGCAGCGGCTCTGCGCTTTCGCCATGCTCTTCACGCCATTCGTCGTAGGAGAAAAGCTGGCTGTTATTGGTGTCCAACAGTATTTGACGGTACTCATCCAGCGGGATATTCAGCGTCTGCGCGACTTCCACTTCACTGGCCGGGCGGCCGAGCCGCTGTTCCAGTTGCCGCATCACCTGTGCCACTTCACGCGCATGCCGACGTACGCTGCGCGGCACCCAATCGCGGCTGCGCAGCTCATCGAGCATTGCGCCGCGAATGCGCTGCACCGCATACGTGGTAAAGGCGGTTCCCTGCAGGGCGTCATAACGCTCAACGGCGTTCAACAACCCGATTCCCCCGGCCTGCAGCAGATCGTCGAGCTCCACGCTGGCGGGCAACCTGACCTGCAGGCGCAACGCCTCGTGGCGCACTAACGGAACATAGCGCAGCCAAAGAGAATTTTTGTCCATCACGCCTTCGGCGGTATACAGATCGCTCACTATGTCTAAAACCTGCGGATAAGAGAGTCAGCGCTATTATCCGTAGGGGGCAAAATGCCAATCGGCTGAACAGTCGCACAAAATAGGCTTTATTTGCGCCATGCATTAACTTCTGGGCGCGCACCATAAAAAAACCCTGCCGAAGCAGGGTTCTTTACGACAGGTTAATCGCGGAGAATCGATTAACGCAGCAGGGTCAACACGTTCTGGGTAGACTGGTTAGCCTGTGCCAGAACGGAGGTGCCTGCCTGTTGCAGGATGTTGGCACGGCTCATGTTGGACACTTCGGTCGCGTAGTCGGCATCCTGAATACGGGACTGAGAAGCGGACAGGTTGTTCACGGTGCTGTTCAGGTTGTTGATAACAGAATCGAAACGGTTCTGTACCGCACCCAGAGAAGAACGCAGCGAATCAACCTGAGACAGCGCTTTGTCCAATACGGCCAGCGGATCATCCGTTGTTGGCGTGGTGCTCATTTCTGCGCCTTTGCTGACTTTACCCGCAGAGTCTACGTTAGCTTTGAAGTATTTGGCATTTGCGCCAGTGCCTTCCTGGATAACGTAAGACTTGCCGCTGTCATAAGACTTCAGGTTAGCCGCGTCAGCGCCGGTTGCAGTCACTTCCTGCTTAACGGTGGTGGTCGCGCTGGTGCCGGTCAGACCGGTAGTGTCAGTCGCTGCGATCGCAGTGATGTCACCTGAAGTTTTGTCAACGGTGGCCAGGTAGTTCTTGCCATCGGTGCCTACCGCGTAAACGTCGCCGGTCGCGTCATCTTTGATAAAGCTGGCTGGTGCAGCACCGTTAGCCTGCTTGTTAGTGGTGTTGGTGATGGCGATATCTTTGCCGTTTGGTACCGTCGTTGCCGCGCCACCCACTTTGGTAGGATCGATGGAGGTCGCAACGCTGAACTTGTCCAGGCCCAGAGTAGAAGAGTTGATGTTTTTCAGGTCGATATCGATAGTTTCGTTATCGTTGGCACCCACCTGAATGGTCAGCTTCTGGTCGCCGCTCAGCACTTTCACGCCGTTGAAATCGGTTTGCGCAGAGATACGGTTGATCTCGGACATACGCTGGGTGATTTCGTCCTGGATTGACTGCAGGTCGCTGGAAGAGTTGGAGCCGTTCTGGGACTGTACGGTCAGACGACGGATGTTTTGCAGGTTGTCGTTGACTTCGTTCAGTGCGCCTTCGGTAGTCTGCGACAAAGAGATACCGTCGTTAGCGTTACGGGAAGCCTGAGTCAGGCCTTTGATGTTAGCGGTGAAACGGTTAGAGATCGCCTGACCCGCAGCATCATCCTTCGCGCTGTTGATACGCAGACCAGAAGACAAACGCTCGATCGCAGTGCCCAGAGTAGATTGGGATTTGTTCAGGTTATTCTGCGCCATCAGCGACAGGCTGTTGGTGTTAATTACTTGTGCCATTGTATGCTTTCCTTACGAATCAGTTGCGATATTCGCATCACGGTTAAAAGGTTCGGGCTTCGTTGCCCACGGCGTCAACCACCGTCCCATCAGGTATCGGCCCTCCCCCTGCAACCTTTAGAAATTTTTTATTTTTTTTTCGCTTTCCGGCAATGGCATAAATAACGCTGTTTTTCCTTCTTCTATTGCGCCATCGGTTTTTTATTTTTTCAGTAAACTTTTTCTCCACTGGGCCGATAAACGCGTAAAGCGAATAACGTCATTATCAAGGAGAATTACGAATGGCATCGATCAGTTCATTAGGCATCGGCTCAGGACTCGACCTCAACGGCTTGCTGGACAAGCTGACCAAAGCGGAGCAGCAACGCCTGACGCCCTACACCACCCAGCAGACCAGTTACAACGCCAAATTGACCGCTTACGGTACTCTAAAAGGCTCGCTGGAGAAGTTTGATACCCTGAGCAAAGACCTGGCCAAACCGGATTTCTTCAATAACACCACCGCCAGCACTCACGATCAGTTCACCATTACCACCAATGCCAAAGCGGTACCGGGCAACTATGTGGTCGAAGTTGAACAGCTGGCGCAGCCACAGACGCTGACGACTCAGGCGACCATTAGCGATCAGACCACCGAACTCGGCACCTCCGGCGCCAGCGGCCGCACCATCAGCATCACCCAGGGTAACCCGGCCAAGACCGTTAATATTCCTCTGAATGACGATCAAACCTCGCTGCTGGAAATGCGCGATGCGATCAACGGCGCGAAAGCGGGCGTCAGCGCCAGCATCATGCGCGTTGGCGATAACAAGTATCAGTTGGCGTTAAGTTCCTCGGCCACCGGCGAAAGCAACAAGATGTCGGTCAAGGTCAATAATGACGATGCGCTGAACGACATTCTGAGCTACGACTCCAGCATCCCCAGCGGTGCCATGAAGCAGACGGTTCCCGCGCAGGATGCCAAAATCAAGGTTAACGGTACGGAGATCCAACGCAGCACCAACACTATTGCCGATGCCCTGCAAGGCGTAACGCTGGATCTGAAAACCAAGACCAAGGTCGATGAACCGCAAAACCTGGTGATCAGCAACGATAAAACCGGCTCCGCCGATAAAATCAAAAGCTGGGTCGACAGCTATAACTCGCTGCTGGACACCTTTAATTCGCTGTCCAAGTTTACCCCGGTGAAAAGCGGCGAAGAGCAATCGGCGAAAAACGGCGCACTGCTGGGCGACAATACCCTGCGCGGCATTCAATCCTCAATCAAAAGCGCGCTTAGCTCGGCTCAGGACAACCCGGAGCTGAAGGGACTGGGCAATCTGGGGATCACCACCAATGTGAAAACCGGCAAGCTCGAGCTCGATAGCGAGAAACTGAAAAAAGCCATCGATGAGAAACCCGCCCAGGTAGCGAATTTTTTTGCCGGCAACGGCACGGATACCGGCATGGCGACCGAAATCCACAATGAAATTCAAAATTATATTAAAGCCGGCGGTGTGCTCGAGAATGCGACCAAGAGTATCAACACCAATCTCGATCGCCTGAATACGCAAATTACCCGCGTGACAGAAAGTATTCAGAACACCATTGACCGCTATAAACAACAGTTTGTTCAACTCGATACCATGATGTCCAAACTTAATGGCACCAGTAATTATTTAAACCAACAGTTCTCATCCAAATAAGAACTTTTTAACCAGGTAATAAATCGCATGTATAACCGTAGCGGAACTAAGGCCTACGCCCAGGTCAGTTTGGAAAGTGGCGTAATGAGTGCCAGCCCGCACCAGTTAATCGTGATGCTTTTCGACGGGGCGCTCAGCGCCCTGTTACGCGCACGCATTCTGATGAATCAGGGTGATATCGCCGGCAAAGGGCTGGCTATATCAAAAGCCATCAACATTATTGATAACGGCCTGAAAAACGGTCTCGACCACGATCAAGGTGGCGAGATGGCCGATAATCTGGCCGCGCTGTATGACTATATGAAACGTCGCCTGATGCAGGCCAATCTGCATAATGACGAAGCGGCGATCGCCGAAGTGGTCAAGCTGCTGGATAATATTGCTGACGCCTGGCGCCAGATTGGTCCCAATTATCACCCTTCTCAGGACGCCGTATAATGGAACGTCAACAGCAACTGCTAGCCGCGTATCAGCAAATTTATAGCCTGAGCAGCCAAATGCTCGCGCTGGCGCAAACGGAAAGATGGGAAGACCTGGTCGAGCTGGAGCTGGCCTACGTTCAGGCGGTAGAGAAAACCACCGTTTTTACCGACAAAGCGGGGCCATCGATGGCGCTGCAGGAATTGTTGCGCAATAAGCTGCAGCAGATCCTGGACAACGAAAACGAGCTGAAGCGCCTGTTGCAACGCCGCATGGACCAGTTGAAAGAATTGATTGGCCAATCGACGCGCCAAAGCGTGGTCAACAGCACCTACGGTCAGTTTCACGATCGCGCCCTGCTATTAGGAGAACCGCAAGTCAGGTGACCCGGTTATAATAACGACATTTTATGCATAAATAGCACCATACGCTATTTACACCCGATTAAGTCAGGATATTAATCCATGATATTTGAATTATTCATACCCATCATATTCATCATCCAGACTCCGTAGGGGCGAATATATTCGCCCCGGCTAACGCGGGGGTGGCATGCAGCGCCCCTAGGATACGGATAAATATCGCTCCGACACGGACGTTTTCTGTTCAGCAGGAAATTGATTTTTGATAGATAAAACACGTCGTTGTGTTTCACAACGCATGGAAAAATGTTGCTCCGACGCCCATCAAAGCGTAAAGATATTCCCAGATAATGGCTGCGAAATGAATATCGATGGAACGTACAATTAATCTTTGTCCTGGGATTGGTGCCTCTGCGCACATCATTCAGCATACTGAATTATTATTCCCTTCAGTTTATTTTGAGCAACCCCATCTGTATCTGGTACAGCAAGGCCACAAACGCGTGCGCTGGCAACAGCATGAAGTGGTGGCCCATGCGGGAGAACTGTTGATTATCGGCGGGGGGCAAACCGTGGATATAATTAATGGCCTTTCCAATGAGGGCATATTCAGTTGTCAGTTGCTTATCTGCGATCCTCTGTTGTTCCACGTACAGCAAACTCCCGCTGAAACCGCCTCTCAGCCCCCGCTCGACGCGGTGTTGGCCTTACGCAACCTGCCCTGCGCGCTGATGCACAGTTTTGATACCACCAGCCTGGCGATGGCGCTTAAACACCGTTTCCCGCCGATCATCATCCGCCACAAGATGCTGGAAATCCTGCTCTGGCTGAAGCAATTCAACGTAAGCTTTATGCATAACGAGGCGCGCGATTTAACGCAGCGGGTACGCCGCTGCCTGGCAACCGATCCGCATAACATCTGGACAGCGGCCAAAGTGGCGGAAAGTCTGTCAATGAGCGAGGTCATGCTGAGACGCAAACTTTCTTTAGAAAACACCGCGTTGCGCGATTTGATGATCGACGTGCGCATGAGCAGCGCGCTGGCGTTGCTGCAATCTACCGATTGGCCAATATCCGCCATCTCCCAGCACGTCGGTTATGAAAGTTCTTCGCGGTTTGCCGAGCGTTTCCGCAAACGTTTCGGTTTTGCGCCAACGGCCATTCGCGGGCATCAGCGGATCATGGAGCCCGGCGCGATCCAACCCTATCGCCTCAGCCTGATGGAGGACCCGGAGTGATGTCCATCCTGCAAATTAAATCATTGCACAATGAACTCACCGTTTATGCACCCGGCGTTAGCGGAAAATGGCCAAGTACGATAGCATCGGCGAACCTTAATACCGCCAGAGGCGAATCAACGGTGCTCAACGAAAAATGGCTGCTTTCCCTTGCCGTGTTGCTTGTCGGCCTGTGGCTTATGGGTCTGTTGTACGAAGAAGACGCGATGCGGATGCTGGCGGGGAAATAAATCAGCAAGGCCACGCGCAGTGGCCAATGATGATTTAACTTTGTTTAATTAATACCGTGATCAATCCAACTAAAACGATCAGTATTAACACACTGAAAAACCGCCATCTGCTCTCACTTTTACTGCTCATTTTTATTACCTGATAATTAAAGTGTCTTAAACTCGCACAATTATAATCCAGCAATAAGTTCAGCAATTTGAGACAAAGCATGTTTTTTATACGTTTACTCAGGCGATTACCGAGTGCGGTTTTCGGTTTTGCCGTTAAAAAGCAAAAAAAACCACCATCGGTGGTTTTTTAAGTCAGGCCTTAACCTGCCGTTCTCTCTTCAGGAGAGAATCAAGGCTTTCCAGGCTGACCTCAAGCTCCGGGATTTCGGCTTCTCTCGGTCTACCGATATATCCCATTGAGGCGGCAGAAGTATGCGTGAACCCTTTACCCTGCCTATCAGTGCTCGCTTCCCCAGGATGCTCCACAGGCACGCTTTTATGTCGCACGGTCATATCAACCTCCAGAGTTACAGAAAGCTAATGCTACTACAAGTATAACAAATACCAAAAAGCTCCATGCCGTAAACGCCATCTCCCTGAATGATAAGCCGATCAGCTTAGCCTTATCACCCTGCGTTTCTTCGATCTTCAATGTTGCCTTAGAGTACTGTTTTGCCAATCCTACGTACGTTGAATCTCTTGGGTTATCCAGAAAAACGCTTTCCATTTTCTGATGGTTGGTTGGCAACTTGGGGATATCTTTTAGCAAGACAGCTCTGAAAACAAAGCTCCATGCGCTACAAAGGCAAAGAAAGGTAAAAAAACCAGCTATACATATGAGCATGTTAAGTGCGGCAAACTTCTGATTCAGCAGCAATGCCGCTGTAAATCTGACGATCAAGATAAACGCAGTAACTATCACGCTCAAAGATGCAAAAACCTTAAGTCCCTTTTCCTCCAGCTTTCGTATCCTGTCCAAAGCCGCTGCATATTGAGTCTCTTGATACTCAAAGTACAATTTGCTCCTTTCCAGGAGTTCTACGGCAATATCATTTTCAAGCGATTTCATCGCCTTCGCTTTTTCCATTTTCACCTGCCAACGCCAATTAGATTCCATTCATAATGGGAAAAATTAGCACGGTAGCCCTGGAAAATAAAATTATTAAAATCAATTAATTAGTAGAATTAAATCACTATTTAAAATGTTTCCGCATTAGCATTTTCCCCAGCCTTGCCCCGAGACTCTCGGCGGGCATGAAATTTGTTCACGATTTCAAAGACCTCAACCAATCACACCGCCATATTCATCACTTCCTGATAGGCGGAAACCAGCTTATTACGCACCTGCACGCCCATTTGCAGCGAGATGGACGATTTTTGCAGATCGACCATCACGTCGTTCAGGCTGACGCCCGGCGCGCCCAGTTCGAAGTCTTGCGCCTGTTTGCGCGCAGCCTGCTGGGTCTCGCTGATCTTGCCGATAGCCGCTTTCAGCTCGCCGGCAAAGCTGACACCCTGCGACGCTGAGCCTTGGTCAATCTGCCCCGCCTGAATCGCCGTGGCCTGCAATTGTTGCAATACCCCTTCAATCCCCTGAATTGCCATTATGACCTCAATAAAGACTCTGCTGCCGGATGTGTTTTCATCAGGCACTACTTTGATGCTGAGGAGCCTACCACAGCATTTTTATCCTAAAGCGGTTAATTAACTGCAAAAAACCCGGCTTATCGGCCCATCAAAATCGCCATTACGGGCAAATAATGGCACGCCCAGAAATGGGAGCGCCGCTATTTAGAAGATATGTGTATCAGGGAGTCTGTTTTGTCACCACACAACGCTAACCACACCGTTCATCAGCCTGGCAGGGAGCTACGCCGTGGCTTGTACCGGATACTGAGCGACATTGAAGGACACGGGATAAAATGAGTGCTTCAATAACCGCCACCGAAGGTCGCGAAAATGGCCTGCAAGCCCTGTGGAACCGCCTGCGCGCCAACCCGAAAATCCCGTTGCTGATCGCCGCTTCCGCGGCAATCGCCATTGTGGTCGCGTTGCTGTTATGGGCGAAAAACCCGGATTACCGCGTGCTGTACAGCAATCTTAACGATCGCGACGGCGGTGCCATCGTTACCCAATTGACGCAGATGAATATCCCTTATCGGTTTGCCGAAAACGGTGCTGCGTTGATGATACCGGCCGATAAGGTCCATGAAACCCGCCTGCGTCTGGCGCAGCAGGGATTGCCGAAAGGCGGTGCGGTGGGCTTCGAATTGCTGGATCAGGAAAAATTCGGCATCAGCCAGTTTAGCGAGCAGATTAACTATCAGCGTGCGCTGGAAGGTGAACTGTCCCGCACCATCGAGTCACTGGGGCCGGTACAAAACGCCCGGGTGCATCTGGCGCTGCCCAAGCCTTCGCTGTTTGTCCGCGAGCAGAAATCCCCTTCCGCCTCCGTCACCCTGACGCTGCAACCCGGCCGGGCGCTGGATGACGGCCAGATCAACGCTATCGTTTATATGGTCTCGAGCAGCGTGGCCGGATTGCCGCCGGGCAACGTCACGGTGGTCGATCAGGCCGGTCGCCTGCTGACCCAGTCTGACGGCGCCGGTCGCGATCTGAACGCGGCACAACTGAAATACGCCAACGAAGTGGAAAACCGCTACCAGCGCCGCATCGAGGCGATTCTGGCGCCGATGGTCGGCGGCAATAACGTACGAGCCCAGGTCACCGCGCAGATCGATTTCGCCACCCGCGAGCAAACCGACGAAGAATACCAGCCAAACCAACTGCCGAATCAGGCCGCCGTGCGCTCTCAGCAAATGAGCCAGAGCGAACAGCTTGGCGGGCCGCAGGTCGGCGGCGTACCGGGTGCGCTCTCCAATCAGCCTAGCGCGCCGGCGACTGCGCCGATAGAAACCACCAAACCCAACGCTGCCGGCAATAACGCCACCGGCGCCAAACCTAACGCCACCGCCACCCGCAGCACTGCAGCCAACGGCAGCGGGCCACAGAATACCCGTCGCGATGAAACCACCAACTATGAGGTCGATCGCACCATCCGCCACACTCAGCAGAAGGCCGGGACGGTACAGCGGCTGTCGGTGGCGGTGGTGGTCAACTATCGCGGCGTCGATAAAGACGGCAAACCCTTGCCGATGAGCAAAGAACAACTGGCGCAGATCGAATCGCTGGTGCGTGAATCCATGGGCTTCTCCAGCAGCCGCGGCGATACCCTGAACGTGGTCAACACGCCGTTTACCGATACCGAAGTCACCGGTGGCGAACTGCCGTTCTGGCAAACCCAGAGCTTTATCGATCGTCTGTTCGATGCCGGTCGCTATCTGCTGGTCTTGCTGGCGGCCTGGCTGCTGTGGCGCAAGCTGGTACGCCCGCAACTGCAAAACCGTCAGGCGGTGCAACAGGCCGCGCTCGCCGCCGCCAACGCACCGATGACCAAGCCGGCTGACAACAATAAACCGAGCAATGAGGAGCTGGCGCAGCACAGAAAATCGCAGCAGCGCGTCAGTGCAGAAGTCCAGAGCCAGCGGATCCGTGATCTGGCTGATAAAGACCCGCGCGTGGTCGCTCTGGTAATCCGCCAATGGATGAGTAACGAATTATGAGTCTGACCGGAACCGAAAAAAGCGCCATCCTGCTGATGACGCTGGGTGAAGATCGCGCCGCCGAGGTGTTCAAACACCTCTCCTCGCGTGAAGTGCAGCAGCTCAGCGGCACCATGGCCAGCATGAGCCAGGTCTCGCACAAACAGCTGGGCGAAGTCCTGAGCGAATTCGAAGACGATGCCGAACAGTACGCAGCGCTGAGCGTCAATGCCAGCGACTACCTGCGCTCGGTGCTGGTCAAAGCCCTGGGTGAAGAGCGTGCCTCCAGCCTGTTGGAGGACATTCTCGAATCGCGCGAGACCACCACCGGCATGGAAACCCTCAACTTTATGGAGCCGATGAGCGCCGCCGATCTGATCCGCGACGAGCATCCGCAAATCATCGCTACCATTCTGGTCCATCTGAAGCGCGGCCAGGCGGCGGACATTTTGGCGCTGTTCGACGAACGCCTGCGCAACGACGTGATGCTGCGCATCGCCACCTTCGGCGGTGTGCAACCGGCGGCGTTGGCGGAACTGACCGAGGTGCTGAACAACCTGCTCGATGGCCAGAACCTCAAACGCAGCAAGATGGGCGGCGTACGCACCGCAGCCGAGATTATCAACCTGATGAAAACCCAGCAGGAAGAAGCCGTTATCGATGCCATGCGCGAATACGACGGTGAGCTGGCGCAGAAGATCATCGACGAGATGTTCCTGTTCGAAAATCTGGTGGAAGTCGACGATCGCAGCATCCAGCGCCTGTTACAGGAAGTGGAAGGCGAATCGCTGCTGGTGGCGCTCAAAGGCGCGGAGCAGCCGTTGCGCGAGAAGTTCCTCAAAAACATGTCGCAACGCGCCGCCGACATTCTGCGCGACGATCTGGCCAACCGTGGCCCGATGCGCATGTCGCAGGTGGAGAACGAACAGAAAGCCATCCTGCTGGTTGTCCGCCGATTGGCAGAGAGCGGCGAAATGATTATCGGCGGTGGCGAGGACACCTATGTCTGATCGCATTAACACCCTGCCCTGGCAGCCCTGGTCACTCAACGATCTGCTGGAGCCCAAACCGGCAATCGCACCTTTGCCGCCCATTGAAACGGACGCCGCGCCACTGGACGAAGGCGCTGAACGGCAACAGCAGTTGCTCCAGTTGCGCCTGCAAGCGGAGCAGCAAGGCCAACAGCTGGGCTATGCCGACGGCCAGCAAAAAGGCTATGAAGCGGGTCTCCAGGCCGGCATGGAAGAGGGCCGCCAGCAGGGTTTGCGGGAGGCGCAGCAACAACAACAGCCACTGACCGCGCACTGGCAGCAACTGATCACCGAATTTCAGCACACGCTCGATGCACTCGACAGCGTGATCGCCTCGCGTTTGATGCAGTTGGCGCTGACCGCCGCCAAACAGGTGCTCGGTCAGCCGCCGGTATGTGACGGTACCGCCCTGCTGGCGCAGATCCAGCAGTTGATCCAGCAAGAGCCGATGTTCAGCGGCAAGCCGCAGTTGCGCGTGCACCCGGACGACTATCAACGTATCGAACAACAACTGGGTGCCACGCTCAGCCTGCACGGCTGGCGGCTGTTGGCGGACGGTCAACTGCATCCCGGCGGCTGCAAGGTCAGCGCCGAAGAAGGCGATCTCGATGCCAGCCTGGCGACGCGCTGGCACGAACTCTGCCGCCTGGCTGCGCCGGGAGACGTGTAATGACCGCTCGCCTCGGCCGCTGGCTGTCCTCGCTGGATACGCTGGAAAAACGCATCGCTTGCACACCGACGGTTCGCCGCTACGGCCGCCTGACACGTGCCACCGGGTTGGTACTGGAAGCCACCGGGCTGCAATTGCCGATCGGCGCCACCTGCCTGATCGAACGTCACACCGGCGGTGAGGTGCAGGAAGTGGAAAGCGAAGTGGTCGGTTTTAACGGCCAGCGGCTGTTCCTGATGCCGCTGGAAGAAGTAGAAGGCATCGTGCCCGGCGCTCGGGTTTACGCCCGCATTGCGCCGGAAGGGCAAAGCGCCGGCAAGCAACTGCCGCTCGGCCCGGCGCTGCTGGGCCGGGTGCTGGACGGCAGCGCCAAACCGCTCGACGGCCTGCCCGCGCCGGAGACCGGCTATCGCGCGCCGTTGATCACCGCCCCGTTCAACCCGCTGCAACGTACGCCGATCGAACAGGTGCTGGACGTCGGCGTGCGCACCATCAATGGCCTGCTGACCGTCGGGCGCGGCCAGCGCATGGGGCTGTTTGCCGGCTCCGGCGTCGGCAAAAGCGTCTTGTTAGGCATGATGGCGCGTTACACCCAGGCCGACGTGATTGTCGTCGGTCTGATCGGCGAACGCGGCCGCGAGGTCAAAGATTTTATCGAGAATATCCTCGGCACCGAAGGCCGAGCGCGCTCGGTGGTGATCGCTGCCCCAGCGGACGTCTCGCCGCTGTTGCGTATGCAGGGCGCCGCCTACGCCACACGCATCGCCGAGGACTTCCGCGATCGCGGTCAACACGTGCTGTTGATTATGGACTCGCTCACCCGCTACGCCATGGCGCAACGTGAAATCGCGCTGGCTATCGGCGAGCCACCGGCCACCAAAGGGTATCCGCCCTCGGTGTTCGCCAAACTGCCGGCGCTGGTGGAGCGCGCGGGCAACGGCATCAACGGCGGCGGGTCGATCACCGCGTTTTATACCGTACTGACCGAAGGCGATGACCAGCAAGATCCGATAGCCGACTCGGCGCGCGCCATCCTCGATGGCCACGTGGTGCTGTCGCGTCGGCTGGCCGAGGCAGGCCATTACCCGGCGATCGACATCGAAGCCTCTATCAGTCGCGCCATGACCTCGCTTATCGACGAAGAACATTACCGTCGGGTGCGCAATTTCAAACAGATGCTGGCCAGTTATCAGCGTAACCGCGATCTGATCAGCGTCGGCGCCTACGTAGCAGGCAGCGATCCGCTGCTGGATAAGGCCATGACGCTGTACCCGCAGATGGAAGCCTATCTGCAGCAGGGCATTTTTGAACGCAGCGGTTACGACGACGCCTGTCAACAGTTACAGCAGTTGATCGTTTAACGTCACAAAAGGCTGAACCCGATGAAACCACAGTCACCTCTGATTACCCTACGCGATCTGGCTCAGGATGCGGTGGAACAGGCTACGCAACAGTTGGGCCAGGTGCGCAAAGCGCAACAGGCGGCCGAGCAACAGCTTTCCATGCTGCTCAATTATCAAGACGAGTACCGCCAGAAACTGAATCACCAGTTGAGTGACGGAATGGACTCTTCACACTGGCAAAACTACCAGCAGTTTATCGGCACGCTGGAGCAGGCCATCGATCAGCACCGCCGACAACTGATGCAGTGGGGCCAAAAGGTAGACCACGCAATGAAACAGTGGCAGGACAAACAGCAGCGGCTGAACGCCTTCGACACTCTGCATACCCGCGCCCAAAGCGCAGAACGGCAGGTGGAGAACAAACGGGATCAAAAACTGATGGATGAGTTCGCTCAACGCAGTTCACAAAGGAATCTACACCCATGAACCTGAATGCCTTGCCGGGCAGCATAGCGCCTGGCGATGCCGGCGTGCTGCCGGACGCGCAGTTGCCAATGGATGACTCGCAGTTGTCCTCGGCCTTTGCCCTGCTGCTCGGCGCACGTACGCTGCCGGCCGACAAAGATGAGGGCAAGCTGCCGCCGACGTTGCTGAGCACAGAAGCAGAAGATGACAACACGCCGGCGCTGAGCCGCACCCCGCTAAACCCACTGCTCGCCGCCTTCAGTGAACGCTATGGGCTGCTGGCGCCCTCCTTGTTAAGCGACATCCAGCCGCCAGTCGCGGCGGGCGGCGATGACAAGACGCAGGATAAAAAACCGGATGCCGCCTTGCGCCCCGCCGGTGAAATAGACGCCGCCACGCTGCAGGCGCTGTTCGCCATGCTGCCGCTGGCCGTTACCCCTGCCACGCCGACCACGGCCGCAACGGGGCCAAACCTTGACGGCGAACAGGACCCGGCGCACCCTGCCGCCCTGCTGAGCGCCGCGCTGAACCAACAGCCCAATGCCGCAGTCAACCCGATGACGCCGCCCCCAAAAGCCACGTCGCCAGTGACCGAGAAACCACTGAACGTTGACGCGCGCACCGATGGCCCACAGCCAACCGCGCCCGCCCATGACCAGCCGGATACAACCGCACTAAAACTCAGCGCCGATACCCAGCCTCAGGCACCGGTCAATCACCTGATGGTGCCGCAGATATCGAGCCCGGTCGTGGCGACAACGCCGAGCGCTTCCCTGGTCACCGCCCCGCCGACGCCACAATTGAATGCTCAACTTGGCAGCCCGGAGTGGCAACAGGCGCTGAACCAGCAGGTACTGATGTTCCATCGCAACGGTCAGCAAAGCGCCGAACTGCGCCTGCACCCGCAGGAGCTGGGCGCACTGCAAATCACCCTCAAACTGGACGATAATCAGGCGCAGTTGCACATCGCTTCAGCGCACGGCCAGGTGCGCGCCGCCGTGGAAGCCGCCATGCCGCAACTGCGCCATGCCCTGGCGGAAAGCGGCATCAGTCTGGGGCAAAGCAGCGTTGGCGGCGAGTCCACGCCACAGTGGCAACAGGCACAGCAGCAGACGGCGGACGATCAGGGCCGACCGTCCTACCGCGATAGCCACGGCGAGCGCGATCTGGCTGCCGAAACCCTCATCGCCCCGACACAATTGCAGGCGATGGCCCGCGCCGTCAGCGGCGTTGATATTTTCGCCTGAGCGGCGGCAAACGTCCAAGCTGGCACGCTTTTCCCCGCCTATTCTGGCTATTGCACGCCGGAATAGGCGCGATAATACCTTTACCCGTCATACTTGAAGCTGCATCTGTGTTGGCTGCGTTTGCGCGCCCCAGTCACATAGTTACCTATGCTCCTGGGGACTTACAAACTTGCCGTCGCGATGCCACTCCAATTATTTGGGGTAAATATGTCGTGCGTGCGGCTTTTACACACGCTAAATACCTACGAGATCTTAGGTTGCAGCTTGAAAAATAAAGGATATATACCCTATGGATTTCAAGTTGCAGTTAGGCGGCCAGCGCATGAGTCCCCAGGAGCTTACTCAAGTAAGTGACTGGGGTGAGTGCGAGCAGCCAACAACGCTGCGGCCTGAAAGACGAAGGGTATGTCACTACAGGAATTTGATTTAGCTATGTCTCAAAATACCCTACCGGCAGCACCGAAACGCCCTCTCCTGGTCATCCTGCTGGTGTTGATTGCAGTCCTCGCCTGCGGCGCGGCAGGCTACAGTTGGTGGCAACTGAAACAACACAAAGACGGCGCTCAACCCGCCGCCAAAACACTGCCGCCGGCTGCGCCGGTGTTTATGCCGTTGGACACGTTTACCGTCAATCTGGTTACGCCGGATAACAACCCCGATCGCGTGTTGTATATCGGCCTGACGTTGCGCTTACCGGACGAAAACACCCGCCGCCAGATGAACGATTTTCTACCGGAAGTACGCAGCCGCCTGTTGATGCTGCTCTCCCGTCAGGAAGTGGGCCAACTGAGCAGTGAGCAAGGGAAACAGCAACTGGTGGCGCAGATTAAGGACGTGCTTAGCCCGCCGCTGGTTAAGGGACAACCGAAGCAGGTGGTCAGCGACGTGCTGTTCACCGCCTTCATATTGCGGTAATCACTATGGGCGACAGCATTCTTTCACAGGCAGAGATCGACGCCTTGCTCAACGGCGACAGCGCGGGGGATGAACCCGAAGCGGTGGTCAGCAACGAGAGCGAGGTCAAGCCGTACGATCCGACCACCCAGCGCCGAGTGGTGCGCGAACGGCTGCACGCGCTGGAAATCATCAATGAACGTTTTGCCCGGCAGTTCCGCATGGGGTTGTTCAACCTGCTGCGACGCAGCCCGGACATCACCGTCGGCCCGATCAGGATCCAGCCGTATCACGAATTTGCCCGCAACCTGCCGGTGCCCACCAACCTCAATCTGGTGCACCTGAATCCGCTGCGCGGCACTGCGCTGTTCGTGTTCGCGCCGAGCCTGGTGTTTATCGCCGTCGATAACCTGTTCGGCGGCGACGGCCGCTTCCCGACCAAAGTGGAAGGCCGCGAGTTCACCCCAACCGAACAACGGGTGATCAAACGCATGCTGCGCCTGGCGCTGGATGCCTATGGCGACGCCTGGAGCGCGATTTACAAGATCAACGTGGAATACGTGCGCGCCGAGATGCAGGTGAAATTCACCAATATCACCACCTCGCCGAACGACATCGTGGTCACCACACCGTTCCAGGTGGAAATCGGTGCGCTGAGCGGTGAATTCAACATCTGCATTCCGTTCGCGATGATCGAACCGCTGCGCGAACTGCTGACCAACCCGCCGCTGGAAAACTCGCGGCAGGAAGACAGCCACTGGCGTGAAACGCTGGTGAAGCAGGTGCAACATTCCGAGTTGGAGCTGATTGCCAACTTCGTCGATATCCCGATGCGGCTGTCAAAAATTCTGAAGCTGCAACCGGGTGACGTATTACCGATTGATAAACCGGAACGCCTGATCGCCCATGTGGACGGCGTACCGGTTTTGACCAGCCAATATGGCACGTTAAACGGGCAGTACGCCCTGCGTGTTGAACATTTGATTAACCCTATTTTGAATGCTCTGAGTGAGGAACAGCCCAAATGAGTGATCCTAAGCAACCGTCTGGCGAAGGAAAGGAATCCGTGGACGATCTGTGGGCTGATGCGTTTAACGAACAGCAAGTGGCCGACAAAACGTCCGCAACCGACGCGGTATTCAAATCGCTGGAGGCGCAGGATGTCGTCGGCAGCCTGCAGGATATCGATCTGATCCTGGATATCCCGGTCAAACTGACCGTGGAATTGGGCCGCACCAAAATGACCATCAAAGAGCTGTTGCGCCTGTCGCAGGGATCGGTGGTGGCGTTGGACGGGCTGGCGGGTGAACCGCTGGACATTCTGATCAACGGCTATCTGATCGCCCAGGGCGAAGTGGTGGTGGTGGCCGACAAGTTCGGTGTACGCATCACCGACATCATCACCCCATCCGAACGCATGCGCCGCCTGAGCCGCTGATGAACCCAGGTACCGCCGTGCCCGGCCAGGGCACACTGCAACCCGCCGCACCGGCGCTGCCGGCCGGTTCGGTGCTGACGCAGGTCAGCACTGCGCTGGGCGGCATTCTGCTGCTTATCCTGCTGGCCGGCTGGCTGTTCCGCCGCCTGGGGTTTGCCCCTCAGGCGCGCAACAGCAAACTGCTCAACCTGCGCGCCAGCTGCCAGGTCGGGCAGCGTGAGCGGGTGGTGGTGATTGAAGTGGATAACACCCTGCTGGTGCTGGGCGTAACCGCGCAGCAAATCACCCCGCTGCATACGCTGCCGGCTCCAGCACGGGATAGCGAAGCAGCCGACGCCGCGCCACCGGCTGATTTTCGCCAACTGATGCAAAAAGTTCTGAAACGTCCGGAAAAATCGGCATGAAACCCATCGCTCATTGTGTCGCCTCGCTTTATCGAAGCGGGAAGAATATGCCCTGGCTGGCTGCCACTCTGCTGCTTGTCAGCCCGACGGCATTGGCACAGTTGCCCGGCCTGATCAGCCAGCCACTGGCCAACGGTGGCCAAAGCTGGTCGCTGCCGGTACAGACGCTGGTGCTGCTGACGTCACTCAGCTTCCTGCCCGCCATGCTGCTGATGATGACCAGTTTCACCCGCATCATCATCGTGCTCGGGCTGCTGCGCAACGCGCTCGGCACCCCCTCGGCACCGCCGAATCAGGTGATGCTCGGTCTGGCGCTGTTCCTGACCTTTTTCATCATGTCGCCGGTCTTCGACAAGGTCTATCAGGACGCCTATCTGCCGTTCAGTCAGGACAAAATCAGCCTGGACGCGGCGTTGGATAAAGGTTCCCAGCCGCTGCGCGAGTTTATGCTGCGCCAGACGCGTGAAACCGATCTGGCGCTGTACGCCAGGCTCGCCAACCAGCCGCCGCTGGCCGGGCCGGAAGCGGTGCCGATGCGTATTCTGCTGCCGGCTTACGTCACCAGCGAACTGAAAACCGCGTTCCAAATCGGCTTCACGGTGTTTATTCCGTTTCTGATTATCGATCTGGTGGTCGCCAGCGTGCTGATGGCGCTGGGGATGATGATGGTGCCGCCCGCCACCATCTCGCTGCCGTTCAAACTGATGCTGTTTGTGTTGGTGGACGGCTGGCAATTGCTGCTCGGCTCGCTGGCGCAGAGTTTTTATTCGTAAATTTATTCAGGTGGTCACCACGCAACCACTGAGGAACTCACAATGACACCCGAATCGGTCATGGCGCTGGGCACCGAGGCGATGAAAGTGGCGCTGGCGCTGTCCGCCCCGCTGCTGCTCGCCGCGCTGGTCAGCGGCCTGGTGGTCAGCCTGCTGCAGGCCGCCACCCAGATCAACGAAATGACGTTGTCGTTCATTCCCAAAATTCTGGCGGTGGTCGCCACTATCGTGGTTGCCGGGCCGTGGATGCTGAACCTGCTGCTGGACTATATGCGCACGCTGTTCAGCAACCTGCCGAATCTGATTGGTTAGCCATGCTCACCGTTGACAGCGCACAGTTCGGCGTCTGGCTTAGCCACTATTTCTGGCCGCTGCTGCGCATTCTGGCGCTGATCAGCACCGCGCCGGTGTTCAGCGAAAAACAAATCAGCAAAAAGGTGAAAATCGGCCTCGGCGGGCTGATTGTCATCCTGATCGCCCCCGGGCTACCCACCAGCGCAGTTCCCATTTTCTCCGCCGCCGGTTTGTGGCTGGCAGCCCAGCAAATCCTGATTGGCGTGGCGCTCGGGCTGACCATGCAGTTCGCCTTTGCGGCGATACGCCTGGCCGGCGAAGTGATCGGCATGCAGATGGGTCTGTCCTTCGCCACCTTCTTCGATCCCAGCGGCGGACCGAACACGCCGGTGCTGGCGCGGCTGCTCAATCTGCTGGCGATGTTGCTGTTTTTGAGCTTCGACGGCCACCTGTGGCTGATTTCCCTGCTGGCCGACAGCTTCCACACCCTACCGATCCAGCCCGCCCCGCTGAACGGCAACGGTTTTCTGGCATTGACCCAAGTGGGTTCGCTGATTTTTATCAACGGCATGATGCTGGCGCTGCCGCTGATTTGCCTGCTGCTGACGCTGAACATGGCGCTCGGCCTGCTCAACCGCATGACGCCGCAATTGTCGGTGTTCGTCATCGGTTTTCCGGTCACCATGACCATCGGCATTATGACCATCGGCATGATGATGCCGATGCTGGCGCCGTTTTGTGAGCACCTGTTCGGCGAATTCTTCGACCAGTTGGCAGGCGTTATCGGCGGCATGGCTTTCTGAATCCCCACCGGCTACTCACAACGCCCCCGCCCGCCACAAGACAAAATGGCAATAAACCGGCTTTACCGGGACAAAAGCGTGATAAAGCCCTTTTGTCCAGATTAAGGTCCAAATGTCCGTCACGGCTTGAATAAAAAAATACCCGACCTAGAATAGACCCATCGACAAAATATAATCGACTATTAACTTTTGGAGGAAAGGGCATAAAAATCCAATAGGTGAATTATTAAATCACTGAATGATTAACCCACGTATTTATTAATTACGCGCAGGACCCGGCACGTCATAAAAACATGCGCCCGGCCTGGCTGCAGGGCGAAGCGTTGACCTCTGATAACAACAGGAGTGATATCATGATTAAGGCTAAAACCAACCGCAAGGCAAGACGTTTATTTGGCATGACCCACTGGACCAGCAACCGTTTTAGAGTGGTTTTTAACGAAACGTCGAATGGCGGCGAATGGCAAGTGGAAAAGAAAAAGAAATAAGGCCTTTATTTATAATCTGGCAGAGTAATATCCTCGCGCTGCTTTTCGCGTACGATATCCATAACGCCGCTGCGCGTTACATCGAACCAGCAGCCTGTTACTCTGCTAGCTGCCAAATACACAATCGACATCCCCCTGGTTAATTCCCCCTATATTCCAATGCCGACACAACGTTCATTATATAATTGCATGCCCTGCTTTATTACTAAAACCAGTTAAAATAAAAAATAACCATAGCGCATTAAACAAAGCACTTATATAAACACACAATTAACCTCAAAAAATACTCTTGAAAAAACAATAAAACGAAAGTATGTTATTTCAATATCAAACAAAGGCAATCATATTTCACATAGAAAGCTGGTATACACATGAAAATAAAATTGACGATTGAAGGCTTGATAATCGGCATCGTCAGCGTATTACTGATGACAAGCATATTGAAAACTCAGGGCCTGTCATGGGGACTGTTTACCATGCCAGTGGAGTTGAGCAACGCTTTTATCTATATGTTCACGTTATACGGTTCGATAAAAATGACAGAATATCTCTATCGACCTATACGCTGGTTGTTAATGCAAAGCAGTAACTCAAAACAGTCGTAAAATAGACACGATAAATAATTACCAAAAGGACAGTGCTCATGTTAAAGGAAATGACCAAAGCAGAAATGCAACTTATCGGTGGTGCCGGCGACGGTAACAACGGCGGCGATCGTGACCATAGTCGAATTTCTTATGGTGCTCAAGCAAATGGCTTTCAACCCAACTGGGCGGCGAAAGGGCATGGCCTATTCCAGGATGCCTCACGCCCCTGCCCAAGTGCCATCATTAACGGTGTGCTTGGAGTCGGTTCTGCATTGGCAAGTCGCAATGCTACAGCAATAGGAATTATGGCTACTGCCGCCTTTATCAATATAGGCGGTCAATGCAATAAAGACTCCGGCCGCGATCGCGGTGTGCCCTTCCGCTAACGATTAGCGTAAATAGAAAGAGAATGGCGGAGAAAAAAAAGGCACGTCACTCAAGCCTATTGTGGGAGAAAGAGTGACGTGCCCAACAGTGCGCCCGGTTTCAAGAAGCCTCTATCTCTGCGCAGCAGCGATGGCATTTTCTAAGCGCACTAAAGGGAAACCCGTCGCGGTAAAGCAACGGGGTAGTGCTCTTAACGATTCATTTGGAACAGCGACATCCCCTGCATATCACCGAAGGTTTTGTACGATGCCTGCAAGGCCGCCTGCTGCATGAAGTAGCTCGAAATCGACTCGGTCAGATCGGCATCCACCAGCACACTCATTTGCGTTTGGTTGATCATGTCGCGATCTTTGCCAATACTGTCCAACGTATCCATTTCCTGCAGTTGGTTACCCAACTCGGCGCGCACGCTGAGCACCTTGTTATAGGAGTTATCCAGCCCGCGGTTGGCCTTGGCCATCGCGTCGTTCACTTGCTGTTTGGTGGCGTCGTCCGCGCCATCGAGCGGGGTTTTCAACGCTTTCAGCGCGATATCGATGCTTTCAAACACGTTGGACACCGATGCGCTGCCGTCCGGCTCCGGCTTGGGGTTGCTGGTCAGCGACATGAATACCGTATCGCCGGTATGGCCGACCGTCATGGTGCGATTGGCATCCACTTTCTGCTCGACCGGCGTATTGCCACCCACATAGCTGACCGAACCGCTGTTGTTCGCAAACGGCGGCTTGTCATTCTCAAAGCCGCCAAACATAAAGCGGCCATTGCCGTCGGTACTGTTGGCCTGGTTAAGCAATTGGTCTTTCAACCCCTGCAACTGGGTAGCCAGCGAATCGCGGTCGTTGTCGCTTTTGGTGCCGCCGGCATTGACGATCAGCGCTTTCATATCCGAAATGGTGCTGGTCGCCCCGGACAGTACCGTCTCTTCCATCGACACGCTCTGGCGGGCAAAGGTACGCGCCAGCGCATATTGGGTGTTTTCCGACTGAGACTGGGCCAGCATCACCGCCTGCGACGCCGCCAGCGGATCGTCGGACGGGTTACTGACTTTTTTGCCGGTAGAAAGCTGTTCTGCCGCCTTCATAAACAACGACTGATTACCGGTAATGCCGGTCATGTTCTGCTGGTACATCATGCTGGTGCTCATGCGCATGGTGCGGGTTCCTCAAAATCAGCGGCCGGAGCCGCTGGGGCTCCGGTTAAAATGAAAATTAACGAATATTCAGCAGCGTATCGAACAGCGTGCTGGCGGTCTGAATCACCTTCGAGTTCGCCATATAATATTGCTGGAAGCGCAGCAGCTCGCCGTATTCTTCGTCCAGGTTGACGCCTGAAATTGACTGCTGTTGGTTTTCCAACTGCTTGACGATGTTGCCCTGCGAGGTGGCGCTCACCTTGGCGGACGCGGTCTGATTGCCGACGCTGCTGACCAGGCTGGCGTAAGCGCCGCTGAAAGTGGCCTTGCCATCGACCAATTTTTGGGTTTGCAGATCAAGCAGCTTCTTGGCGTTTTCATTGTCGCCACGGCCGCTGTCATCTTTGCCTGCGGCAGCGATGTTGGCGGAATCGGTGATGGCGACCTTCAGGCTGCCCGCCACGTCGCTGACCGGCTTGACGGTAAAGCTGTCATTCTTTTGCGCCGTGCCGTCGATACCGACTTTCAGGCCGTCAAAACTCAACGTCGGGTTGCCGGCGGCGTCAGTGCCCGCCGTGGCGTTAACTTTGACGTTATCCGGCAGGCGGCTCACCTGCCAGTTGCTGCCGTCAAATTCCACCCGGTAATCATTGGCCTTCACCTTGCTGGTGTCGGTGTAGGACACCGACAGCGCGGCATCGCCGGTATTGCGGCTGTTGTCCACTGCGCGGGCGCCGCCAAAGCTGAAGAAATCCGTGCCGGCATCGCCGTTGAGATCGAACCCGGCGCGGTGCTGTTGGTTAAAGCTGTCAGCCATCGCCAATGCGAGTTGCCCCAGTTGATTGCGGGCGCTGTCCAGCGATTCGCTGCGGAATTTCAACACGCCGCTGACGCTGCCGCCGGAGATTTGGCCTTCCGGTATTTCGCTGGCGCCGTTGCCGCGGTCATACCCCATCGTCAGACGGGAAGGATCACCGCTGGTGGGCACCGCCGCGACCTGGTAAGCATTGTTGCCCTGCACCAGCGTCAGGCCGTTGGCGAAAGAGACGGTGTAGGCATCGCCGTCCTGCTGAGTCACCTGGACGCCAACCACTTTGTTCAGGTCGGTAACCAGTTGATCGCGCTGGTCCAGCAGCGCATTGGGCTCGCCGCCGCTGCCGCGCAGGCGGGTGATCTCTTCGTTCAGTTTGGCAAGCTGCTGGCTGTAGCTGTTGATCTGCTGCGCGCTGTCGCTGAGCTGCTGATTCACGCCGCTGTCCATGTCGCGCAGGTATTTGTCGGTATTGTTGAACTGATTGACCAGGCCATTGGCCTTGCCCAACACCGTCTGGCGCGCGGCGTCATCACCGGCGTTGCTGACCAGATTTTGCAGGTTGCTGAAGAAGTCCTGCATGTTGGTCGATAAGGTGTTGGTCTTGCTGGCCAACAGGTTATCAATCTGCGAGATTTTTTCGAAATAGGCGTTCTGCGCCCCGGCCTGGCTCTGCGCACCGCGCAACTGGCTGGTGATGAACTGGTTATATTCCCGGTTGACACTGGTGACGGTGACGCCGTTGCCAATAAAACCGCTCATGGTGCTCATGCCGCCGTTTTGCGCCAGAATCGCCGTCTGACGGTTGTAGCCCGTCACGTTGTAATTGGAAATGTTGTTACTGACGGTGCTGAGCGCCACCTGCGCCGCATTCAGCCCGCTCATGGCGGTATTGATTAAGCTATTGGACATAGAAGTTCCTTTTACTGCGGCGCCGGGGCCCACAGGAGTCAATGAATCTGCCGAGTCGTTCGCCCAGCCTGTCTCTGTTATCGGCAAAAACGGGGGAAACTTAAGGTGTGAAATAGCCGATCTGGCTCTTTTGTTTTTCATTTACTGAAGTCCCCAAAATCATTGGCGTTGTAGCCAGGCGGCAAGCAAGGGGATCCCCGGGAGCTTGGTCAATCAAGTGACCGGGGTACGCTTGCACAGCCAACGCCGCTAGAGCGTCAAGAATGAAGGGGATTTAGAACAGATCCTTCAGGTCGTGGGTATAAGCTTTCACCACCTGCTCGCCGGCGTTTTTCATCTGCTGGATCACGCTGACCAACTTGTTGGCGTATTGCGGATCGGTGGCGTAACCAGCCTGTTGCAGCGCATGAGCCGCCTGCTCCGGGCTGCGGGCAGCGGCTACGTCGGCGTAGCGCGGATTATGGGTCAGCAGTTTGACGTAGTCGGCAATCGCCTCGACGTAAGAGCCATAAACCCGGAACCTCGCCTTGATCTTCTTCGCCGCCCCCTGCTCAAACTCGGTGGTGGTGATCTCGGTCACCGGGCCGTCCCAGCTGCCGCCCGCCTTGATGCCGAACAGGTTGTAACTCGGCGAGCCGTCGGCGGTCGGGATCTCGCGTTGGCCCCAGCCGGATTCCAGTGCCGCCTGCGCCACAATCAGCTGATGCGGAATGCCGCTCTGCTGGCTGGCGACGCGTGCCGGGATCGACAAACGGGCGACAAAGTTGCCGCTGTTGAGCGACAGCGGCGCGGCCATCGGCGCTTTCGGCACCGCACGGCGGAGAATCTGATCCAGCGCCTGATTCGGCAGCGTTTGCAGCACTTCGTTGTCTAACGCCATCGGCGACATACCCGCCGTTTCGCTCGGAACGGCGTTGGCATTGGCCATCTGTTTCACCATCATATCGGCCAGCCCCAGCCCCTTCTGCGACATCTGCTGGGCGATCTGCTGGTCATACATCGAGGTGTATAGCCGCGACTGATCGCTGCTCAGCACCCCATCCTGCGGCAGCGCGGCGCGCATGCTTTTCAGCATCATCTGCACGAACATGCCTTCAACCTGTTGTGCCACCTGCTTCAGGTTGCCCTGCGGATCGGCCGCTGCGTCGCGTTTCAGGCCGTTCAGCGCCTGGGCGTCATAGGCGGCGCCCGACATCGCCATCAGATCGCCGGCCATCAGATAATTTCCAGCTTGGCGCGCAGACAACCGGCGCTTTGCATCGCCTGCAGGATCGACATCAAATCGATCGGCGTGGCACCCAGCGCGTTGAGCGCGCGGATCACGTTGTTCAGGCTGGCGCTGGCGTTCACCTTCTGCAGCGAACCGCCCTGCTGCTGCACCGAAATCTGGGTATTTGGCGTCACCACGGTTTGCCCGCCGCCAAACGGCGTGTTCGGCTGGCTGACGGTATTTTGCCGATCGACCACCACCGACAGGTTGCCCTGCGCCACCGCACAGGAATCCAGGATCACGTCGCGGTTCATCACCACCGATCCGGTGCGTGAATTGATGATCACCTTGGCGTCAATTGCCCCGACGCTGACGTTGATGTTCTGAATTTCCGCCAGGAAACGCACCTGCGAGCTGTTGCCCTGTGGTACCAATACCTGAATGGTGCGGGCATCCAGCGGTGAGGCGGTGCCGCCGCCGCGCTGGCGGTTGATGGCGTCACTGATCTGCTGCGCCAGCGTGAAGTCTTCGCTATTCAGTTGCAGGTTAATCACCCCGCCGTTGCCGAAGGTGGTCGGCAACTCACGCTCGATAGTCGCACCGTTGCTGATGCGCCCACCCGCCAGCTGATTGACCTGCACGCTGCTGCCGCCGGACGCCGCGCCTGCGCCGCCCACCAGCACGTTGCCTTGCGCCAGCGCGTAAACCTGGTTATCCACGCCTTTCAGCGGCGTCATCAGCAAAGTACCGCCACGCAAGCTTTTGGCGTTGCCCATCGAGGACACCACCACGTCAATGTTCTGCCCGGTGCGCGAGAACGGCGGCAGCTTGGCGGTAACCATGACCGCCGCTACGTTTTTCAACTGCATATTGGTGCCCGGGGGTACGGTAATGCCCAATTGCGACAGCATATTGCTCAGGCTTTGGGTGGTGAACGGCGTCTGCATGGTCTGATCGCCGGAACCGTCCAGCCCCACCACCAACCCGTAACCGATCAGGGCGTTGTCACGCACTCCCTGCACCGTCACCAGATCGCGGATGCGTTCCGCCGTCGCCGGCAGACTCAGCGCACAAATCACCAGCGCCATTAGAAATTTCTTTAACATTGGAACCTCATTCGCCTTACCCACAAGGCGTTATTGTCGCAGGCAGTTTGGGGGCGGACAGCGCACAGGCGGCGGAGCGTACACGCAGTACGTGACGGCGCCGAGCACTGCCCAACCGCAAAATGGCAAGTAAAATAGCCGGTACTCAAAACGGGGAGACATTTAAGAAGAAGCGTTGCAACCACCCCATGGTCTGCGCTTCGTTGATATAGCCGTTGCCGACGTATTCAATGCGCGCATCCGCCACCTGGGTGGAGGTGACCGAGTTACTGCCGCTGATGGTGCGCGGGTTTACCACCCCGGAGAAACGGATAAATTCGGTGCCCTGGTTGATAGCGATCTGTTTTTCACCCACCACGTGCAGGTTGCCGTTGACCAGCACCTGATTGACCGTGACGGTAATGGTACCGCTGAAGGTATTGTTGGCGTTGGCCCCGCCCTTGCCGCCAAAGGTGCTGTCGCCGGAGATATCCATGTCGGCGCGCGCGTTGCCCAGCAGGCCGTCGAGATAGCGCGGCGACGTGGCGACGCCGAACTTGCTCGCCCCATTGCGGCTGGCGTTGGCGGAGGAACTTTTGCTGGCGCTGACGTTTTCCTGCAGCACGATGGTCAGGGTATCGCCGATATTGCGCGGCCGGCGGTCTTCAAACAGCGGCTGATAGCCGTAGTTCATCGGCTGCACCGTCTGGAAAATCGATCCGTTCGGTACCGGAGCGCCCGCCGGCGCCGGCTGCGCCGTGGTAACGCCATCAACCAGGGGTTTATGCGGAATATAGGCGCAGCCGCTCAACGTCAGCATCGCCATCGCCGCCAGCCAGCGCTTTCCTTGGTGCGGCTCGTTTGCCATCAGATATGTGGTTACCACAGGTCTCGCCTTTGTTTCACGAAATAGGGTGACGGGCGCACCGGCGGCGCCCATCAATTACAGTTGCGTCAGTTTTTGCAGCATCTGATCGGACGTTGATACTGCTTTGCTGTTGATCTCGTAGGCACGCTGGGTCTGGATCATGTTGACCAGCTCTTCAGCCACGTTGACGTTAGAGGTTTCCACGTAGCCCTGATAAAGCAGGCCCGCGCCGTTCAGCCCTGGCGTGCTTTCGTTCGGCGCGCCGGAGCTCTCGGTTTCCTGGTACAGATTCTCGCCCACGCTTTCCAGGCCGCTGTCATTGATAAAGGTGGTCAGGGTCAACTGGCCCACCTGCTGGGCGGCGGTCTGCCCCTGCTGGGTGACGCTGACGATGCCGTCACGGCCGACGGTAATGCTCAGGGCGTTGGCCGGAATGGTGATCGCCGGCTGTACCTGGAAACCGCTGGCGGTCACCAATTGACCGTTCTGGTCGATCTGGAAAGAGCCGTCGCGGGTATAAGCCTGGCTGCCGTCCGGCAACATCACCTGGAAGAAGCCCTGGCCTTTAATCGCCACGTCTTTGCTGTTGTTGGTCTGCGACAGGTTGCCCTGGCTGTGCAGACGCTCGGTCGCCACCGGGCGCACGCCGGTACCGATCTGCAGGCCCGACGGCAAGGTCGTCTGCTCGGAGGACTGCGCGCCCGGCTGACGCATGGTCTGGTACAGCAGATCTTCAAATACCGCACGCTGACGTTTGAAGCCGTTGGTGCTGACGTTTGCCAGGTTGTTGGCGATCACGTCCATATTGGTCTGCTGCGCATCCAGACCGGTTTTGGCAATCCATAAAGAGGGGATCATGGGTTATTTCCTTGCTGCTTAACTCAGTGATAACAACGAGTTGGCGCGCTGTTCATTTTCATCCACGCTGTGGATGACCTTCATCTGCATTTCAAAGCGACGGGCGTTGGCAATCATATCGACCATGGTTTCCATCGGCTTGACGTTGCTGCCCTCCAGCACACCCGGCATCACCCGCACCAGCGGATCGTTTTGCAACTGATTGCCGCGTTGCTGCTGGGTTTCCGGCGTCAGGCGGAACAGTCCGTCGTCGCCGCGCATCACTTCACGCGCATTGGCCTTCACCAGTTTCAACCGCCCTATCTGGGCGATGGTGTTCGGTGGGTCGCCGGCGTTCAGCGCCGAGATGGTGCCGTCGGCCGCGATGGTGATCTCTGCCGACGGCGGCACTTCGATCGGCCCGCCATCGCCCATAACCGGCCTGCCCTGCACCGTCAACTGCCCGGTGGAGGAAATCTGAAGATTGCCGTTGCGAGTGTAGGCTTCGCCGCCATCCGGCAGGCTTACCGCCAGAAAACCGTCCTGCTGCAGCGCGACGTCCAGCGGGCGCGCGGTGTAGTTCAGCGCCCCCTGGCTCATGTCGGCCCCCGGCGTCGACGCGGCGACCAGCGTACGCGTCGGCAGGCTGGGCCCGTCCACCGGCACGGCACGCAGCGCCGAAAGTTGAGCGCGAAAGCCCGGCGTCGATGCGTTGGCCAGATTGTTGGCGGTGACGGATTGTTGCTCCAGCGTCTGTCGCGCTGCGCCCATCGCGGTATAAATCGCGTGATCCATAAATCAATCCTATTAGCGCAGGCTGACCAGCGTCTGCAGGATGGAGTCCTGCGTTTTGATGGTCTGAGCGTTCGACTGGTAGTTACGCTGTGCGACGATCATGTTCACCAGTTCCTGGCTCAGATCGACGTTGGAGGCTTCCAGCGCACCGCTGGTCAGCTTGCCGAAACCGCCGCTGCCCGCCAGCCCTACGCGCGGTTGGCCGGACGCGCCGGTTTCCTGCCACACGTTATCGCCCTGTGAGGACAAACCTTCCGGATTGGAGAAGTTGGTCAATACGATTTGGCCCAGCAATTGGGTTTGCTGGTTGGAATAGACCCCTACGACGCTACCGTCGTTATTGATCTGGAAGTTGGTGTACTCACCGGCGGTATACCCGTCCTGCGACACCTTACTGACCGAGTCGCTGCTGACGCTTTGCTGCATGCTCTTGGCAAAGCTCAGGCTGAAGTTCTGCGCCGGGGCGCCGTTGGTGGCAGACATCGGGATCAGCATGCTGAATGCGCCGGTGGTGCCCTGCTTGCTGGTGGTGCTGACCAGGTTGCCGCTGGTATCGAACGCCATCGTACCGGCATCCGTCACCGGGGAGCCGGGGATGTTGCCTTCCTGGGTGTACACCTGCCAGTTGTTGTCGGAGGTCTTCACAAAGTAGGCATTGATATTGTGCACATTGCCCAGCGAATCATAGGCGGTAATCGAGTTGACGTAGTTGTAGGAATCCTGCTTGGCGGGATCGAACGTCTTGTTATCCGGGACCTTATGGGTGGACTTCAGGTTGGCGACCATGGTGCCCGAGGTGGTGGACTTGGCGGTCATCATCCCTTCCGGAATGCTCAACGGCACCGGGTTGGCGCCCTGTTGAATGGTCGGCGGTGAACCGGCCGCCGGGAAACCGGTCAATTGCAGGCCCTGCATATTGGTCAGGTTACGGTTTTCATCCAGCTTGAACTGGCCGTTGCGGCTGTAGAAAATGCCGCCGTCCTTGTCCTGCAGGCGGAAGAAACCGTTGTCGGAAATGGCGACGTCGAGTGCGCGGCTGGTGCCGGTCGTGGTGCCGCCCTTGAAGTTCTGAGTGATCCCCGCCACCTTGACGCCCAACCCGACCTGCGAGCCGGCGAACATGTCGGCAAAGGAAACGGTGCCTGATTTAAAACCGGACGTGGCGGAGTTCGCGATATTGTTACCGATCACGTCCAGGTTGGTTGCTGCTGCGTTCAAGCCGCTTACTGCCTGAGAAAAGGCCATGTCATTCTCCGAATAATGTGCAGGCTATCGTCCGATAACGCCTGAGAAACAAATGATAGAGTTATAAAATCTGCCGAACGTCTTCCAGCGTCGCGCTGCCCGCCAGGCCCAGATCCAGCTTCGTGCCGTCTGAACCGCGGATAACGCCATTGACCATGCCAAAATGCAGGCTGCGCGCCACCAGCTGTTCGCCATTGCCCTTGGCGTTGATCGCCACGGTGTAGGCGCCGTCGGGGGCGGTGGTGCCGTCTGTCAGTGAACCGTCCCAGGTAAATGAGTGCACGCCGGCGGTCAGGCCGCCGATATCAATGGTGCGCACCGCTTTGCCGGTGGCGTCGGTGATGGTGGCGGTTACCGTATCGGCGGCGCGCTCCAGTTCCAGGCCAAACGGCGTGGTGCTGACCTTGCCGTCTTTACTGCCGACCAGAATGTTGCTGCCGGGTATCATCACGCCGTGACCAATCAGCGCAGTTGCCTGCAATGACTGATTGCTGTTGATCTGGCCGGAGATCGACCCCAGCGTGGTATTGAGTTTTTCGATGCCCTGAACGGTGTTGATCTGCGCCAGTTGCGTGGTCAGTTCATTGTTCTGCATCGGGTTGGTCGGATCCTGGTTTTTCAACTGCGCCACCAACAGCGTCAGGAAGTTGTTCTGCAGATCCTGGCCGGTGTTGCTTTTGGCGTTGACGCCGGTGACGGTGTTATCCAGCGATTCATTGGTGGTTGCGGCAATAGCCATGCAAAGCTCCGGTTACTGACCCAGCGTCAGGGTTTTCATCATCATCGACTTGGTGGTGTTGAGCACCTCGACGTTGGCCTGGTAGCTGCGCGAGGCGGAGATGGTATTGACCATCTCGCTCACCACATCCACGTTCGGCATGCGCACATACCCTTTGCCATCCGCCAGCGGATTACCCGGTTGATACACCAGGCGTTCCGGCGCCGGATCGTCGACCACCTGAGATACGCGCACCCCGCCGGTGGGTTGCCCGGCGGCTGCGGCCACTTCAAACACGACCTGTTTGGCGCGATAGGGTTCGCCATCCGGGCCGGTGACACTGTCGGCATTAGCCATGTTGCTGGCGCTGACGTTCATGCGCTGCGACTGGGCGGACAGCGCCGAACCGGAGATATCGAAAATATTCAGTAGCGACATGCACCTTATCCTTGTTGTAACACTGACATCATCCCTTTGATCTGACCGTTGATCAGCGTCAGGTCGGTCTGATACTTCAGGCTGTTATCGGCGAAGTGGGTACGTTCGCGATCCATGTCCACCGTATTGCCGTCCATCGCTGGCTGATCCGGCACGCGGAACAGTAAATCGAGCTGCGGCGGCTGCATGTTTTGCGCAGGAATGTGGCGTGCAGACGTCATATTCAGCGCGATGCCGCTGCCGCTGACGCGGCCCTGTGCCAGTACCTTGTTCAACTGGCCGGCGAAATCGATATCCCGCGCCTGATAGCCCGGGGTGTCTGCGTTGGCGATGTTGGCGGCCAAAATTTCTTGCCGCTGGGCGCGCAGATTCAGCGCCTCTTGACCAAAGCGCAGAGCAGCGTCCAGTTTGTCGATCATGCTCCCTCCGCGAGGTTAGAATTTGGAGCCGACAGCATAAACGTCCCTACCGCCAGCCTATCGCGGGAATAAGGGCAAAATGCGTCGCTATTTGTCTGCTTAGCCTGCGCGCAGTCCGGGTAAACTTACCCGCACCCGATGGCGCTTGAGGAAGCGAAGATGAAAGGTAAAATACTGTTGTTCGCCGCCCTGCTGTGCAGTCTGAACGCACAGGCCGACGATCTGGCGGCACAGATCGACAGCTTCATCAGCGGCCAATTCAGCGGCAACCCGGTGCAGGTTAAGGTGCTGGTGCGCACGCCGGCGGCACAGTGGCCGCAGTGTGAGTTTCCGCAGTTGTCGCTTGCGCCGAACGCCCGCCTCTGGGGCAACATCAGCATTTCGGCGCGTTGCGGCCAGGAACGGCGTTTTATACAAACGCAGGTGCAGGTGATCGGCAACTACCTGGTGTCGGCGCGTAGCATCAGCGCCGGCAGCCGGCTGACGGCCGCAGACGTGAAGCTGAAAAGCGGCCGGCTCGACACCCTGGCACCACGCACCCTGACCAATGCGGGCAAGGCTGTCGGTGCGGTCAGCCTGCGAAATATCAGCCCCGGGCAGCCGCTGACCTTCGCCATGCTGCGCCGCGCCTGGGCTGTCAAGGCCGGCCAGCCGGTGCAGGTAACGGCGCAAGGCACCGGGTTTAACATCAGCGGTGCAGGCAAAGCCATGAACAACGCCGCCGCCGAGGACAGCGTCCGCGTACGCATGGCTTCCGGGCAAATCGTCAGCGGTATTGCCGATGATGACGGTACGATTCGCATTACGTTATAAAAAGGTAAAGGTTTATAAAAACCTGCCGATAAGAAAAACATAAGCAGTAATTATCTGGCCGCCAGGGCCGCAAAAAATGTCAGCCATTGCCCGTCGGGCCGCGGCATTGATGGAGATTGACCATGAGTATCGATCGCACCCAGCGGCTGCAGCCCGTGACAACGGTGCAGCCGCGTGAAACACCGGCAGAAAATCAGCTTCAGCCGCGCAAGGCTGTTCAGGCGGAAAGCGCCGTCAGCGGCACCCAGGTAAAATTGAGCGACGCGCAGGCACGCCTGATGCAACCGGGCACTCAGGATATTGATATGAACCGGGTGGACGCTATCAAGCAGGCAATCCGCCGCGGCGAATTGAAAATGGACGCCGGTAAAATTGCCGATGCGCTGCTGCAAGACGCGCAGAGCGATGCCCAATGGATGTCAAACAGCAGTCGAACGCCGAAGGCATAATCGCGTGATGCAACCTGGCCTGCATTGCCCACACGGCGGCGGCGTGAAAGATCAAGGGACACTCTGAAAGGTGATGAATCGCAATGGAAAATCTGCCACAGCTGCTTGATGATTTGCTGGAAACCCTGAATGCACTCGATACGGTGCTGACGGAAGAACATCATTTGCTCTGCTCCGGCCAACTGCCGGGCGTAGCGTTGCAGCGCGTTACCGACGTCAAGAGCCAGCTGTTGGCTACGGTGAACTACCTGGAACAGCAACGTCTGGGGCTGGAGCGCGCGCAAAGGCAACAGGCACCCTATCCCGCTCACCCGCGTCTGGCCGACGCCTGGCAGCAAGTACAGTTGCTCAGCCAAAAGTTACGCGAGAAAAATCAGCATAACGGCCTGTTGCTCAATCAGCAGATTGATCATAACGCCCAGGCGCTGGCGATCCTCGGCAAGAACAACAAATCGCTTTATGGCCCGGATGGCCAGTCGCGCAGCGGCAGCCTGCTGGGGCGTAAAATCGGCGTCTAATCAAAGACACTTCACCCGACCAACCTAAAGTCGGGTGCATCTCTTACGCTCAAACTCACTCGCACTTTGAACAGCCCCTTGCCTACACGGCAGTTTTTATTTGCACAACACTGCGCATACCCAAAATTGCCCCCTTCGCCCTCCCATTCAACTCCGCCACTCTGTGTTGGTTTTTAAACCACTTGATCTATACCCTCAAAGGGTATAGTTTTGCAAGGAGAGTGAATGACCGATATTTATCTCACCAAAACGTTTCAGGCATTTGCCGCCCATGAACGCATTAACGACGCCACGGTGATCAAGGCTGCGCAAGAAATACAAAGCCAACTGTACGATGCCAATTTGGGCAGTTGCGTTTATAAGAAACGGGTCGCACAAGCGGGTGGTGGTAAACGCGGCGGCTACCGGGTGCTGATTGCCTTTCGAGATGGGGATCGATTTTTTTTCATGCGCGGTTTTGCCAAAAATGAAATGGACAACATTTCCAGTGATGAATTGCTGGGGTTAAAACGCCTTGCCGCGCTCTATCTGGACTATTCCCCTTTCAGGCTTTATCAGTTGGTTAATGACAAGAGGTTGAGGAGACTAACCTATGAGCAAGATCCTTGCTGAAATCCACCAAGAAGTGCAGGAGCTGTATCAGGCCGGATTTGTCGACGCTGGCACTATGCGCACCTTCGACATGCTGTGCTTACACCCGGTCAAACAATATACCCCTGCGGACATCCGCGCCCTGCGCGAGCGCGAAAACGTCAGCCAGCCGGTGTTTGCCTTGCATCTGAACGTCAGCAAAAAAGCGGTGCAAAAATGGGAGCGTGGCGAAGCCGTTCCCAACTCCGCCGCGATGAAACTGCTTTCGCTGGTCGATCGCAACGGTCTGGCAATCCTCGCTTAAACCGTTATTGGTAATTCACAATCACCTGATTGCCAATCACCCGCAGCGGCGGATTCAATCCGCCGCGCGCCTGCACGTAATAGACAAAGCGCAATTCGGCATTAGCCGGTTCCCCGTTCAACCCGTTGCTGCTGCCACTGCCGCCGCCCAACGCAATGCAACGGGTCAGCGTACAGAGCTGCACCTGCAAGCCAGCCGGTTCGGCGGCCAGCAACCGGTAGCGCCAACTGACGCTGGTGATGCGCGCATCCGAGTCCGGCAATGCGTAAGGCGTGCGCAGACCAGGCGATTCGCCGCGTATGCCGCCATATTCCAGCGTAGCGCCGACGCTGTCGGCCACCCAGGATCCCGACACCGCCTGCGCGCCAAGCGGCACCAACAGGCAGAGCAACGGCAAACAGTGTTTCATTATGCAGCTCCAATGGTCGACGTCATGCGGATTTGGCGGTCGTCGTTGATTTCCAGATTAGACAGCACCACCATTTGCGGCAGGCTGCGGCGCAGAAAGCGCGCCAATAACGCCCGCAGCGCGTGGTTTACCAGCAGCACCGGTGGCGCACTGAGCATTTCTTGCCGTTGTAACGCCTGTTTGGCCTGATCCAGCAGACGGTCCGCCAGCCCCGGCTCCAAACCACCGCCGCCCTGCAACGCCTGTAGCAACAGACGCTCGAGCTGGGTGTCCAGACCAATAACCTGAATTTCGCCGTTGCCCGGGAACCATTGCTGGGTGATCGCTCGACCCAGCGCAACCCGTACCACGGTGGTCAGCTCATAGGGGTCGGTTTGCGACGGGGCATGTTCCGCCAGCGTTTCAATAATGGTACGCATATCGCGGATCGAGACCCTTTCCGCCAGCAGGTTCTGCAACACCTTATGCAGCGTGGTCAGGGACACCACGCCAGGTACGAAATCTTCGGTCAATTTCGGTATATCCTGCGCTACGCGATCCAGCAACTGCTGGGTCTCCTGCCGGCCAAACAGTTCGCTGGCAAACTGGCCAATCAAATGATTGAGATGGGTCGCCACCACGGTGCTGGCCTCCACCACGGTAAAGCCTTGGATCTGCGCCTGTTCGCGCAACGCACTGTCAATCCATACCGCTTCCAGCCCAAAGGCCGGATCGACGGTTTTATCCCCCGCCAGTTCGCCCACCGCATTGCCGGGGTTAATCGCCAGCCAACGCCCCGGTTGCGCTTCGCCGCTGCCGATTTCCACGCCCTTCATCAGGATCCGGTAGCTGGCGGGCGGCAACTCGAGGTTATCGCGGATATGCACCACCGGCGGCAGGTAGCCCATCTCTTGGGCGAATTTTTTACGGATGCTGCGGATCCGCCCGAGCAGTTCGCCGTTTTGCTGGAAATCCACCATCGGGATCAACCGGTAGCCCACCTCCATTCCCAGCGGATCTTCCAGCTGTACGTCTGACCAACTGGCTTCTACCGCCTGTGGATTATCCTGTGCCAGCGGCATCTCCTGTACCTTCGGCGCTTGTTGATCGCGCCCCCGCAGCCACCAGGCCAACCCCAGCAAGGCAGCGGTGAACAACAGGAACACCAGGTTCGGCATCCCCGGCACCAGGCCCAGCAGGCCGAGCACTGCGGCACTGAGCAACATCACGCGCGGGTTGTTGAACAGTTGGCCAACCATCTGTTCGCCCACGTCCTGATCGGTCGCCACGCGAGTCACGATAACGCCGGCGGCAGTCGAAATGACCAGCGCCGGGATCTGCGCCACCAGGCCGTCACCGATAGTCAGCAGGGTGTAGGTTTCCGCCGCCGTACCCAGCTCCATACCGTGCTGGATCACACCGACCAGCAGGCCGCCGACCACGTTCAATATCATGATCATCAGCCCGGCGACCGCATCGCCGCGCACGAACTTGCTGGCGCCGTCCATCGAGCCGTAGAAATCGGCTTCCTGCGTTACCTCTGAACGGCGTTTTTTCGCCTCTTCCTCGCCGACCAGACCGGCGTTGAGATCGGCGTCGATCGCCATCTGCTTGCCGGGCATGCCGTCCAGCACGAAGCGCGCCCCCACTTCGGCGATACGCCCGGCGCCCTTGGTGATAACCATAAAGTTGATCAGCACCAAAATGATAAACACCACGATGCCGATGGCGAAGTTGCCCCCCACCAGGAAGTGGCCAAAGGCCTCCACCACGCGGCCGGCGGCGGCGGAACCGGTATGCCCTTCCATCAGGATGATGCGCGTCGATGCCACGTTGAGCGACAGGCGCAGCAGGGTCGAGAACAGCAATATGGTGGGGAATGCAGCGAATTCCAGCGTGCGCTGGGTAAACATCGCTACCAGCAATACCATGATCGACAAGGCAATATTGAAAGTGAACAACAGATCGAGGATAAATGCCGGCAACGGCAGCACCATCATCGACAGGATCATCAGGATCAGGATCGGGCCGGCCAGTACCTGCCACTGCGTATCTTTAAAACTGCCCGGCAAACGAAGCAAGGCGGCCAAATTAGCCATTAGAGTTACTCTCTCCAGCAAAATCCAGTGCTTCCGGCACCGGTAAACGTTCAGGTTTTTTCGGGATCAGACCGCCCTCGCGCCGCCAACGTCGCAGTTGGTAAACCCAGGCCAGAACTTCGGCCACGGCGGCATACAGGGTGGCCGGGATGTGTTGTCCAATCTCACTGTGCCGATACAGCGCACGCGCCAGCGGCGGCGCCTCCAGCATCGGAATGCGGTGTTCCGTGCCGAGTTCACGGATGCGCAGCGCAATTTCGCCGGCGCCTTTGGCCAGCACTTTCGGCGCACTCATTTTTTGGTCGTTGTACTGCAACGCCACGGCGTAATGTGTCGGGTTGGTGACTATCACGTCGGCCTTCGGCACGTCGGCCATCATGCGGCGTCGGGCGATAGCGCGCTGCTGCTGGCGGATACGGCCTTTAACGTGCGGATCGCCCTCCTGATCCTTGAACTCGTCGCGAATGTCCTGCTTGGTCATTTTCAGTTTTTTAAAATGGCTCCACAGTTGGTAGAACACGTCAAACGCCACCATCGGCGTCAACCCGAGCACCACCAGCAGACCGCAGAAAATGATCATGCGCAGCGCATTGCCGAGCGCATCGAGCGGCTGTTGCGTCACCAGATGCAGCATCTCCGCCCAGTGGTGCCACAGGTATAAACCGGTGATCCATCCCACCAACGTTGCCTTCAAAAGGCCCTTCAGCAGCTCCGCCAGCACCTGACTGGAAAACATTCGTTTCAGCCCTGACAGCGGGTTCATGCGTTTTACATCGAACTTGAGCGATTTACCGCTTAACAACAGGCCGCCCAGCAGCATAGGCGCGGTGATAGCCACCAATACCAACCCCGCCATGATTGGCAGCAGTGCCCACACCGCCTGCCGCAGCAGCATGCCCAGTTGGCGCAGCATCTGTTTGTCGTTGCTGACCATCGTATGATCGAAATTCAGCCCCTGGGTCAGCATCGCCGCCAGTTGCTGCGCCATGCTGCCGCCGGCAACCCAGATGATCGACAGCCCCGCGACCAGCATCAATACCGACGTCAGCTCACGCGAACGCGGGATCTGGCCATCCTCGCGCGCCTTTTCCACCCGGTGGGCCGTGGGGGCTTCGCTTTTTTCCAGATCGCTGTCTTCAGCCACGGGCGCGGTTCCTGTGCCGGGGGGAATAAAATTGCGGCCAGCATGCCAAAAAAACGCTGATTTCATTGATGGAACAACGGGGGAAAAGGCGGGTTATTTGGGGGATGAGGAGGAAGCGCAGGCATTGCGCCCACATGCGGCATCTGGGGCGCAATAATGTGCGCCCCAGAAAACGTCAGAAACCGAGGCTGTCGAGCAGGTCATCCACCTGCGCCTGGTTGGCGATAACGCCGGCGCCGTTTTGATCGAGCTGCGGGCCGTTGAGCAAGCTGTCGTTCGGCTTTTTCTCCTTCGCCGGCTGCTCTGGAATATTTTCCATCAACACCATCAGCAGCTGCTTTTCGATCTCCTGCACCACATCCATCATGCGTTTGATCACCTGACCGGTCAGGTCCTGGAAATCCTGCGCCATCATGATTTCCAGCAACTGGGCGTTGGTGAACGCCGTATGTTCCGGCACCTGTTCCAGATACTGGCGGGTATCGGTGACCAGCGCGCGCGCGTCGGCCAGTTCGATCGGGTCGGCAAACCAGTCGTCCCAGCGCCCTTTCAGCGCTTTGGCCTCTGACTCCAGTTCCGCCTGACGCGGCTGCGCCGCCTCCACGCAGTTCAACGCCCGTTCCGCCGCCTGCGCCGTCATGGTGACCACGTAATCAAGCCGATCGCGTGCATCCGGGATTGCCTCTGCCGCTTGGGCGATAGCCTGATCTAGCCCCAGTTCACGCATGCTGTCGCGCAACATGCGCGTCAGTTGACCAATGCGGGAAATTATCTCTCCCGCAGTCGCCGCATCGCTGGCAGGCATTGGAATGTCTCTCATCGCCCTCTCCTTACATGCCCAGTTTTTCAAAGATCTTATTGAGCTTTTCTTCCAGCGTCGCCGCCGTAAAAGGTTTCACCACGTAACCGCTGGCACCGGCCTGCGCCGCCGCGATAATGTTTTCTTTCTTGGCTTCCGCCGTCACCATCAGCACCGGCATCGCCGCCAGCGCGCCGTCGGCGCGAATGGTTTGCAACAGTTCGAGGCCGTCCATATTCGGCATGTTCCAGTCTGATACCACGAAATCGAAACCGCCGGAGCGCAGCTTGTTCAGCGCATCCGCGCCGTCCTCAGCCTCTTCAACATTGTTAAAGCCCAACTCTTTCAACAAATTTCTGACGATGCGACGCATAGTGGAGAAATCGTCTACCACCAGAAATCTAAGGTTCTTATCTGCCATGTTCACTCCCAAGGTGCTAACTATCCATACCCGTCGTCTTTCAAGCTGAAGCGTTGTTACCTGCACTCAGTTATGTGACCCGTCCATGGGCCACACCCCTTCGGGGCCGCTGCGAGCAGCGTTCAAATCTGCTCCCGGCAGATTTGTCACCCCAGTCACTTACTTAAGTAAGCTCCTGGGGATGAGTGAGCTGGGCGCCTAGCTGCAACTTGAAATCCATAGGGTAAAGCTCTTCCAAACAACAACTCGTCTCGCGACAGCTGTTAACCATGATCCCTATAATTTAGGGCTTAAAATCAAATGCGCAGCGCCTGCCCGCCGGCAATCTGCGCCAGCATGCGTTGGCTCATGCGATCCAGCTCCACCACCTCACTCACCCCGCCAGTGGCGATAGCCTCGCGCGGCATGCCGAACACCACGCAGCTGGCCTCGTTCTGCGCCAGGGTATAAGCGCCGGCGCGGTGCATTTCCAGCATGCCCATCGCCCCGTCATTGCCCATGCCGGTCAGGATCACGCCCACCGCATTGCGCCCGGCGAACTGCGCGACCGAACGGAACAGTACGTCCACCGAAGGCCGGTGACGATTGACCGGTGGCCCGTCATTCAACTTCACCTGATAGTTGGCGCCGCTGCGCGACAGTTCCAGATGGCGATCGCCCGGCGCGATATAAGCATGGCCCGGTAGCACCCGCTCACCGTCCTCGGCCTCTTTCACCGTGATCTGGCACAGTTTATTCAGCCGTTCGGCAAACGATCGGGTGAAACCCGGCGGCATATGCTGAGTGATCAACAGTGCCGGGCTGGTGGCAGGCAGCGGCTGCAGCACCTGACGTATCGCTTCGGTGCCACCGGTGGAGGCGCCGATGGCAATCAGCTTCTCGCTGCTCAGCAACGGCGTATGGCTAAGGATCGCCGGCGCCGGGCTGTTGGAGCGCTGCGGCAACCGCGCCTTGGCCGCCGTACGGATTTTCTCGGCGATCAGTTCGCTGTAAGCCAACATGCCTTCGCGGATGCCAAGCTGCGGTTTGGTGACGAAATCCACCGCCCCCAGTTCCAGCGCACGCAGGGTGATCTCCGACCCTTTGCCGGTCAGCGACGACACCATCACCACCGGCATCGGCCGTAAGCGCATCAGCTTCTCCAGGAAGTCCAGCCCGTCCATGCGCGGCATTTCAACGTCCAGCGTCAGCACCTGCGGGTTAAACTTTTTGATCATATCGCGCGCCACCAGCGGATCCGGCGCGGTCGCCACCATCTCCATATCGGAATGGCTGTTCACAATTTCGGTCATCAGCTGCCGCATCAGGGCCGAATCGTCTACGCTCAATACTCTGATTTTACTCATTACTTCTCCTTGGTCAGGCCATACACGGTCTGCCCACGCAAGTAGAAATCCCGGCTGATCTGGCTGAAGTTCTCGGAGTGGCCGGCAAACATCAGCCCCCCCGGTTTAAGCAAGGGCACAAAGCGACGCAGGATGCTCTCCTGTGTCGCCTTATCGAAATAAATCATGACATTGCGGCAAAAAATGGCGTCAAACTGCCCTGGCAGCGCCCATTCCGGCGCCAGCAGGTTGAGCGATTGGAAATTCACCCGCGCCGCCAACTCCGGCCGTACCCGCACCAGCCCCTGATGCGGACCGGTGCCGCGCAGAAAATAGCGCTGCATCTGCGCCGGCGTCAGGGTGCGCAGATCCTCGTGGCGGTAAACGCCCGCCTCGGCCTTTTCCAGCACCTGAGTATCGATATCGCTGGCCCATACCTGGCAGCCGCTGGCGCGTTGCCCCAGCACTTCGTTCAGGGTGATGGCGATCGAATACGGCTCTTCCCCGGTCGATGCCGCCGTACTCCACACGCAATAGCCGTTGGGCCGCTGGCGTGCATGCTCCGCCAGGATCGGGAAGTGGTGCGCCTCGCGGAAAAATGCCGTCAGGTTGGTGGTCAGCGCATTGATAAACGCCTGCCATTCGGCGCTGTTCGGATCGCTTTCCAGCAGCGCCAAGTAATCGCCGAAATCGTTCAATCCCAGCAACCGCAGCCGGCGCACCAAGCGGTTGTAAACCATCTCGCGCTTGTGCTCCGCCAGCACAATGCCGGCACGCTGGTAAATCAGTTGGCTGATACGCCGAAAATGCACGTCCAACAGCGGCAGGCGCTGGGCCATCTGCGTCAGTAAGGACCCAGGATCCCGGTTAGGGGTCGACGGCGCCTGTTTCATACCCTCTCACTCATAAAAAACGTGCTGCTTATGCGGTTTGACAATCTGAGGCTTCCTTTACCACGGGTGAAACTGCGTCTTGATTGTTGCCCGGCGCGGCGAAGTTATCGTCCGCCAGGCGGAATACCGACACCGCGTCGGCCAGGGTTATCGCCTGATCTTCCAGTGCGGCCGCCGCCGAGGCGGCTTCCTCCACCAGCGCGGCGTTCTGCTGGGTTACCTGATCCATTTGGGTCACCGCCTGCGTGACCTGCTCGATGCCGCGGCTCTGTTCATCAGACGCCGAAGCGATTTCGCCCATGATGTCGGTAACCCGGGTGACCGAGCGCACGATGTCCTGCATGGTCGCGCCGGAGTTTTCCACCAGCAGCGAACCCTGTTTCACGCGGCTGACCGATTCGTCGATCAACCCTTTGATTTCTTTCGCTGCCTGCGCGCTGCGGCTGGCTAAATTGCGCACTTCACCGGCCACCACCGCAAAACCTCGCCCCTGTTCACCGGCACGCGCCGCTTCTACCGCCGCGTTCAACGCCAGGATGTTGGTCTGGAAGGCAATGCCGTCGATCACGCTGGTAATGGCGCCAATTTTCTGCGAACTGTTGGCGATATCCTGCATGGTGGTCACCACGTCGCCAGCCATTTCACCGCCCTTGGCTGCCGTGGCGGAGGCATCGCGCGCCAGTTGTGAGGCCTGGCGTGCGTTGTCGGCATTCTGCTTCACCGTGGCGGTCAACTGTTCCATGCTGGCGGCGGTCTCCTCCAGCGAGGCGGCCTGTTGCTCGGTGCGCGAAGAGAGATCGTTGTTGCCCTCGGAGATTTCCTGCAGGCCAATCAGGATGGATTCTGCGCCATCGCGCACTGCGCCGACGGTGCCAATCAACGAACGCTGCATGTGCTGCAGACTGGCGAACAGCTGGCTGATTTCATTGCGGCCATAAACCTGGATCGGCGTAGCCAGATCGCCGGCGGCGATGCGGTCAAAATGGCGACGCATGATATTCAGCGGTTGCACCAGCATATTGCGCAGCCACCACAGGGCGCAGCCGGTTACCAGGATAAGCATCAGCACCGCACCGCCCACCAGCCAGCCGGACAACGAGAAGGATTGCTGATTGGCGGCGTTGGCCGCATCGACATTGGCATTCACCAGTTGCAGATACTGGACAAAATCGGCCTCGAACAGGTCCTGGGTTTTCTGCGTCGGCTGGTCCATAAACGCCTGCAGGTTGTTGTTCTCCAGGAAGCCAATCAGCTCACGCAGCGCGCTGCGCAGCCGGTTATAGCTGGCTTGGGTGGTTTCGGTCAGTTGCTGTTCCTGTTCGCTGTGACGCGGTACCGCCAGGAACTGGTTGAAATAGAGATCGGCTTTCTGCAGTGAACTGCGCGCATTGCCCATCAGCGCATTCACCTGCTCTTGCGGCAGCTTAAGCGCCGAACGGGTACCGGCGCGGTTCAGCGTATTGCGGGCCTGTAGCAGCGATACCCAGCTCAGGCTGAGGGCATCGCGCTGCTGGCTGCCGAGCGTGATCAGGTTCAGGTTGTGGTGATCGGAACGGAAAGCGGTGTACGACAAGCCGCTGGTGGCCAACTGCATAACACAAAAAGTCATCAACAACAGAAACAAACTGGTAGAGACGCGGATTCGGTTAAACACTGTGAACCTCCTTGCAGCCGGCCGACGGCCAGCTTACGACGGGGAATAAGCCTCCCGCAGAACTGCGAGGAGGCCCAATGTCGGTTAGAACGTTTCCCAGTTATCCTGCAGATCGCTGGCGTTCGTTTTTTTATGATTGAGTACCGGGAGAACGGTGGCTTTGCCGGCAGGCATTTTGAATTCGTCCTGACCTTCCGCTTTCAGGCGGAACACCGCCACCGACTGAGTCAGCATGCTGGCTTGCTCTTCCAGAGCCGCCGCCGCAGAAGCGGATTCTTCTACCAACGAGGCGTTTTGCTGGGTGACGCGGTCCATTTCCGCCACCGCCTGGCCGACCTGATCGATACCGCGACTCTGTTCGTCGGAGGCCGAGGCGATTTCCCCCATGATGTCAGTGACGCGGGTGACCGCGTTTACGATGTCGCCCATGGTCTCGCCAGCGCTTTCCACCAGCACCGAGCCCATATCGACACGGCTGACGGAGTCTTCGATCAGACCCTTGATTTCCTTGGCTGCCTGCGCGCTGCGCTGGGCCAGGTTACGCACTTCACCCGCCACCACCGCAAAGCCACGGCCCTGTTCGCCGGCGCGTGCCGCTTCTACCGCCGCATTCAACGCCAGGATATTGGTCTGGAAAGCAATACCGTCGATCACGCCGGTAATGTCGGCAATTTTCTGTGAACTGTCGGCAATGTCGTGCATGGTCTGCACCACGTTGGCCACCACTTTGCCGCCCTTCTGCGCGGTTTCGGAGGCGCTCAGCGCCAGTTGGCTGGCCTGACGGGCGTTTTCGGCGTTCTGTTTCACCGTGGCGGTCAACTGCTCCATGCTGGCGGCGGTTTCCTCCAGCGAGGCGGCCTGCTGTTCGGTACGGGAAGAGAGATCGTTATTGCCGGCGGCAATTTCGGAGGCACCGCTGTAAATGGCGTCCGCCCCCTGACGCACACCGCTGACGGTCTCGATCAGTTCGTTCTGCATGTGTTTGAGGCTGGCGGCCAGCACGCCCATTTCATTGCGGCTGGTCACGGCGATCGGTTGGGTCAGATCGCCGGCGGCGATCATTTTGATGTGCTCGATCATGCGGTTGAGCGGACGCACCAGAATGTGGTGGATACCGCTCCACACCAATACGATCACCGCCAGCACCACGACCAACACCACGACCAGCGTCCAGATAGCGAAGCTGAATGAGTTGTTGCTGTCTTCCACCGCGCTTTGGTAGAGCTTGTCGTTTTGCGCCAGGTAGGTGTTGTAGATGTCTTCAAAGCCGTTCTGATAGCTTTGCGTCGGTTGGTCGAAGAAGGCGTTGATCTTGCCTTCGCCCAGCAGTTGAACCAACTCGGACAACGCACCGTGCAAAATACCGTATTGCTGTTTGAGCTTTTCGGCAGACTGCGCGTCCTGACGAGGACTTAAAGGGATTTTGTCATAGGCGGCATAATGTTGTTCCGCCACCAGCAGGCTGTTCTTGGCCCCAGCCAGCAGTTCGGTAACGCTGGCGCCGCTGCCAATCTTATTGGCATCCATCATGTAGCGGATCCCGGCGCGGTTCAGCGTATTGCGAGCCTGCAGCAGGTTAACCCAGCTTTCGTTCAAATCGGACTGCTGCTGGCGAATGGTCTGCAAAACGGTAAAGTTTTCTTTGTCATTCTTTAGTGAGGAGAAAAAAAGCCCGCCCGAAACCAGCTGCAAGGCGCCAAATAACACCAGTACCAGCAACAAGCTGGTGACCACCTTCATACGATTAAACATGTTTTCCCTTGTTGAAAGCCCGCGCGGACAGGCCCGAAGTCTGTTGATTGACAGAGTTATCGGCGCTGCGGGGCAGAACTTTATGCGAGGAGGTAACTATTTTTGGTTGGGGTTTTGGGCGCACCGTGCAGCGTCCCTACGGCGGAGATCAAGGGCTGTACATATGCAGGGTTCGGCACGCTGACCCCGTCTCACCACAGGACTTGGCTCGTACGCCTGCCAGGCGTAATATCCTGCCATCATCGGAAAGCATTTGTGAGGACGAGATGGAGAATCGACGAATCAAACGGGCGGCGTGGGTATTTGCGGGACTCTTGGTCGCCAACCTGCTGAGCAGCCTGTTGAGCTCAACGACGCAGGTCAACCCTTTGCGCAGCGCCACGGTTGCGGCGCTGTTCGCTGCCGGCTACCTGCTGGTGACCAGCCGTGTCTGGAAAAAATATGTGCTGCGGTTGAAGGATATCGATTAGTCGGGCAGTGCATCATCAGGCGCTACCCGTTTTTGAGCGCAACATGCGGCGGAGATCCATTGCCGCATGCTGAACCCGTCGCATCGTAAATCAGGCGCTTTTCGCCACGCTGTCGACCAGCGACATCTCTTCGCTGCTCAGCAGCTTTTCGATATCCACCAGAATCAACATGCGATCGCCCAGCGACCCCAGGCCGGTCAGGTATTCGGTCGCCAGCGTCACGGCGAACTCCGGTGCCGGGCGGATCTGTTCGGTGGTCAGCGACAGCACGTCGGATACGCCGTCAACCACAATACCCACCACCCGCAGGCCAAAGTTCAGCACAATCACCACGGTGTTTTCATCGTAGGACACGTCCTGCTGGGCAAATTTCACCCGCAGATCGATAATCGGCACAATCACGCCACGCAGGTTGGTGACGCCCTTGATAAAGGCCGGCGTATTGGCAATGCGCGTAACCTGATCGTATCCGCGGATCTCCTGCACCTTGAGGATATCGATGCCATATTCCTCATTGCCCAAGGTAAAAATCAGGAACTCCTGCCCTACCGTTTCGCCAGCCAATTTGCTGACGGTTGCCAGTCCTGCCATATCATTCACCTCTACACCAATCGATTAGTTATTATCAGACGGCTGCCAAAGTCCGTTATTAGGGAGAGCGTGCCGAAGGGGTCGTAGCAGCTTTAGCTGCCGGAGCGCCCCTCGGTGCGCCAGGCCCGGGTATCTCGAACTCAAAGACAACGCTGCCATCAACCTCATTATTATTATGCAGCCGCGTCCGTCAGACGTTGTTCTCGGTTCAGCGTTTGCAGCGCCGACACGTCGACAATCAGCGCCACGCTGCCGTCGCCCAGAATGGTCGCGGCGGAAATCCCCGGCACTTTGCGATAGTTGCTTTCCAGATTCTTCACCACCACCTGATGCTGGCCGATCAACTGATCCACCAGCAGCGCATAGCGGCGGCCGGCGCTTTGCAGGATCACCACAATACCCTGAGTAGCATCGGTTTTGGCACCCGCCACCTCAAACACCCGGAACAGTTCCACCAACGGCAGATATTCGCCGCGCACCTGCAGTACCCGCTCGCCGCCGGCCAACGGATGCAAGTCTTCGGCTTGCGGTTGCAACGATTCCATCACCGCATTGAGCGGCAAGATAAACACTTCGTCGTTCACCTTGACCGACATACCGTCGAGGATCGCCAGCGTCAGCGGCAGCAAAATGCGAATGGCTGTGCCCTTGCCTGCCTGCGAGTGGATTTCTACGTGCCCACCCATTTCCTGAATATTTCGCTTCACCACGTCCATGCCGACGCCGCGGCCCGACACATCGGTCACCTGCTCTGCGGTGGAAAAACCCGGCGCAAAGATCAGCATGCCGACCTCTTCATCGCTCATGCTGTCGCTGACCGGCAGCCCCTGCGACGCCGCCTTGGCGAGAATTTTTGCCCGGTTCAGCCCGGCGCCGTCGTCGGTAACCTCAATGCAGATATTGCCGCCCTGATGCTCCGCCGACAGAACCAGATTACCCACAGCGGATTTACCGGCGGCAACGCGCGTGGCCGGGTCTTCGATGCCGTGATCCAGGCTGTTGCGCACAAGGTGCGTCAGGGGATCGATAATGCGTTCGATCAGACTCTTGTCCAACTCGGTAGAACTGCCCTGCAACTGCAGCTCCACCTGCTTGTTCAGCTTGCCGGCCAGATCGCGCACCAGACGCGGGAAGCGGCTGAATACGTACTCCATCGGCATCATGCGGATCGACATCACCGATTCTTGCAGATCGCGCGCGTTACGCTCCAGTTGGCTCATGCTGTTGAGCAGATCGCCGTGGTTGACCGGATCCAGGCTGCCGGAACGCTGCGCCAGCATCGACTGGGTGATCACCAGTTCCCCAACCAGGTTGATCAACTGGTCAACTTTTTCCACCGCCACGCGGATGCTGGTCGACTCGCTGGCCTTGGCGCGCGGCTTCGGCGCGTCAGCAACCGCAGGCGTCGGTTTGGCTACCGTCGGCTCTGTAGCCTGAACGGCAGGCGGTGTCGGCACCGACGGCAACTCGGCCTGCGGCGGCTTGGCGAAGCTGATTTGTTCCGGCTCCAGCACGAAACACAGCACTGCGCTGATGTCATCTTCGCTGGCGGAGGTCAGCAGCGTCACTTCCAGGCTGCTTTCGGTCTGCTGCGGATTTTTCACCTCGCCCAGGTTGCCCAACTCTTCCAGCATCAGCGGGATTTCATTCGGCTTCAGACCACTCAGGCAAACCCGCATCCCGCCCTCTATCGCCGAAGGTGCGGCGACGGCCGGCCCCGTCAATGCAAGCGCAGCGGGAGCATCCTGCTGCTGTGCGTCCAGCGCAAGCTGCCGCAACGCCTGACAGATGTATTCAAAGCTGTCGGCGTCTGGCTTTTGCGACGTTTTATAGGCGTCCAGTTGCTCCTGCATAATGTCTTTGGTTTCCAGAAACAGGTTGATAATTTCAGTGCTCAGGCTCATCTCCTGACGCCGCGCACCGTCCAGCAGGTTCTCCAGCAAGTGGGTGGTTTCCTGCAGCACCGAAAAGCCGAAGGTCGCCGCACCGCCCTTGATCGAGTGCGCTGCGCGGAAAATGGCGTTCAGCGGCTCAATGTCCGGGGCCAGCGGATCCAGCTCCAGCAGGTGTTGCTCCATATCGGCCAGCAACTCATCTGCTTCATCAAAAAAGGTCTGATAAAAAGCGCTAATATCCATGCTCACGGGGTCACCTCTGCTGTGAGTCGCTGTTAGTCGGTGAAGGGACAGCCGTCGGCTGCTCCGGGGCGATAAGGGTCGCCGGTGCCGTTGCCGACGGCGCCAGAGGCTTCAGGTCAACCGGCCGGGCGATGCCCATCGCGTTGCTTTCGCCATTTTCGTGTTCAATGCCCTGTTGGGTTTGCTTGTTCAGCACCAGCACGGTGATGCGACGGTTGATGGCATCATCGGCACCGTGCTGTTTCAGGCTCATGGTGGCGGCCATGCCTACCACCCGCAGCACCTTGCCCTCCGACAACCCCCCGGCGATCAGCTCGCGCCGCGAGGCGTTGGCGCGATCGGCCGAAAGCTCCCAGTTGCTGTAGCCGCGCTCGCCGGTGGCGTAGGGAATATCGTCGGTATGACCGGACAGGCTGATTTTATTCGGCAAATCATTCAGGATCGGCGCAATGGCCCGCAAGATATCGCGCATGTAGCTTTCTACCTGTGCGCTGCCGGTTTTGAACATTGGCCGGTTCTGGCTATCGATGATCTGAATGCGTAATCCTTCATCCATCATGTTGATCAGCAGATGCGGACGCAGCGCTTTCAGGCGCGGATCGGATTCAATCAGCTCATCCAACTTTTCCCGCAGCTTGTTGAGCCGCAGTTCCTCGTCACGCTTCTCCAGCGTCTCGATCTGTTTTTTCACCAACCCATCCTGCTTAGTGGGGTCATCCCCTCCCCCCGGGATCGGGCTGCTTTCCGAACTGCTTTTGTCGCCGGTGGTCAGCGCCACCTTCAACGGCGTGCGGAAATATTCGGCGATTTGCGTCAGCTCCTGGGGGCTGGCTATCGCCAGCAACCACATCACCAGGAAGAACGCCATCATGGCGGTCATAAAGTCAGCATAGGCAATCTTCCAGGAGCCGCCGTGATGCCCCGCCTGATGCGATTTGCGTTTTCTGACCAGAACGACCGGGTGATTCTGTTTCATGCCTGCTCTTCTTCCGTCGCCTGCTGCGCCGGCGCCTTAACGCGACGCACGTGTTCTTCCAGCTCAACGAAGGATGGCCGCTCGGTGGTGTACAGTGTTTTACGACCGAATTCGACCGCAATCTGCGGCGCATAGCCGTTCAGGCTCGACAGCAGCGTGACCTTGATGCATTGCATCATTTTGACGTTTTCCGCGCTTTTCTGCCGCAGCAGGGTCGCCAGCGGCGAGATAAAACCGTAGGCCAGCAAAATGCCGAGGAAGGTACCGACCATCGCGTTGGCGATAAGCGCACCCAACTCGGCCGCCGGGCGATCGGCTGAGGCCAGCGCATGCACCACGCCCATCACCGCCGCCACAATGCCGAAGGCCGGCAACGAGTCGCCGACCATCGCCAGGCTGCCGGCCGGCACTTCGCTTTCCTGTTCGAAGGTTTCGATTTCTTCGTCCATCAACGCTTCAATCTCAAACGCATTCATGTTGCCGCTCACCATCAGCCGTAAGTAATCGGTAATAAATTCCACCAGGGTGTTATCGGCAAGGATGCGGGGATAATTAGAAAAAATTTCGCTTTCCTGCGGGTTATCGATATCGAACTCGAGGGACAACATGCCCTGTTGACGGGATTTGGCCAGCAGGCGATACAGCAACGCCATCAGATCCATGTACAGATCCTTACTGTACTTCGAACGGCGCATCAGTTTGGGAATAGCGCGCAGGGTGGATTTTATCGCCTTACCGTTGTTACCTACGATAAAAGCGCCGATGCCCGCACCACCGATAATCAAGAACTCCGACGGTTGATAAAGCGCACCGAGATGGCCCCCCACCATCATGTACCCCCCAAAAACCGCCCCCAATACCACGAGATAACCCAAAATAACTAACACACGCATTCCTTAAATTAACAATGTGGATGGAAGGTGGGATAAGCGCGCCTTGAGCCGCAACGGCGCAGCAGGCTAGGCTGCGCCGACGGGTTCGGTATACCGAACCCTGCGTTTCACAAGTCGATTTAGGTCTGGATGAACCGGCGTTGCCGCCGGCTCAAATTGCGCGTTTAACCTGCTCGTCCGGCTGTTGAGGAATAATATCGGCCAGTTGCGGCGAAAGTTTACGTCTTTTTACTGCGCGGGAAGGGGGCTGGCATAAACTGCAAACAAAACTGTTCAAGGGTTGGTGCGCGTGGGTGATAAAAGTGCCGCCACAACAGTTGCAGGCGGAGAGCTGCAACATGCCGCTATCGACGAAACGCACCAGCGTCCAGGCGCGGGTCAGCGCCAGCAACGGCGTCTCCCCCGCCGGATGCGGGCACTGTTCCAGATACAGACGATAGGCTTTGATCACCGCCTCGACACCGGTGCAATGCCCGCTCTTCATCAGAAAGCTGTAGGCGTTGTAAAACATGGATGAATGGATGTTCTGTTCCCAGGTCATAAACCAGTCGGTAGAGAACGGCAACATTCCTTTCGGCGGCGGGCTGCCGCGCAATTCCTTATAGAGTTTGATCAAACGCCCGCGGCTGAGCTGAGTTTCACTTTCCAGCATCTGCAAACGCGCACCCAGAGTAATCAATTCCATAGCCAGCTGGATGTCCTTGGCTTCCTGAACAATACTTTTCTCTACCATCATCAGGCTCTTTTCTTCGTAGCACTACCGTCTTTCGCCGATAGTTCTTGCAGTAAATGGCTTGATAGCAAAATACCCGTATGGATTTGCTGCAGATCGTCCACACGTGACTCTTTCGTCAGGCGTTCGATAGTATGGCTTTCGTTAAAACGGAAGTGACAGACCAACTGGTTAGTCTCAGCCAGTTTGACCATTTGCGGTAACGTGAGTTGAGCGAGCGCATCGGCCATGGCTTCGTCGATACCCAGACGGAACATCGCCGATGCTTTTTCATCATTAATCAGACGCTGTGCTAAAAGTAAATATGACAAATTTATGTCATAAATATGCTTAAGTAATTCAGACGTACCCATATTCCCCATCCCGACAGACTATGTTTAAAAACATACGCTGGGTGATAATTTTTATCGCCCGTGACCTGGGTTTGTTCCCGAAGTTGGCAAATGAATCCCTGAATAACGGCCGTTATAAATTTTTCAACATCTCTAAATTCGGACCATCATTCAGTATTTGATACGTGCGCAAACCAATGTGTATGGATGTACAGCATTTTGCTTCGATAGTGTGTAGTCACCATGAAACTATTTTTACAAAATTAATAAGATTATTCCTAAAGCAGCGCAACTCTACCCCCGAACCATTAGCACACACAACGTAAGTAGGCGGCAATTTTAAATACAATGTGACATAGATCACAAAAATAAAAAATAATTAAGCCAAATACCCCTCTATACGTCCATTTTTTAATCGTGTTTTTGCTTAAAAATCAGTCATAAGTAAAAAAACGTCTTAAAAACAATGCATATGAGCCAAAAAAATATCATTTTTAGATCAATTCGAACAAAAGCATCACCAAACCAAAATAACAGAACAAAAATCTGTTCGTAGCCGGTAAAGGCAGTATAAATAACCATTTAATTAACAATAAACTAGCAACGCCAAAAAAATAACACAGAGAAACTACAAGGCCATTAAGTTTCAGATTTGACTTAAAGAACGGCTCAGCGCCTGTTTTAATTTTAAGCGAAAGGGCATATTAGGTTAACAATGGGTTGCTTGGGTTATGAACAAGAAAACAGACGTAACGACATGTTTCTCGATTTGCAGAGTTAAGGCGGCAGATTTAGGCTTGTGCCTCCCCGTAACGTTTTATCGGCAGCGATAATTAAAACTTTAATCATTTTTTTCATTGGCAAAAAATTTAAATATCGGTGCGTGCTTATTTTTCGATAAAACCTACCCGCGCATTTTTACTGCCTTATAAAATAAAACGCAGTTTTATTTTACTTTCGCTCTCCGGGCGAGCTATTTCATTAATCGCTGCTGCCAGAAAACCAACGCATATAACGTCGGTCATATTGTCATCGGCTGCTATGAGGAAATTGAAAACTCCCTGCGGAGGATTTCAGGTGAATGCGCCCGACCGCCGGAGAGCCTCAACGCGTGAAAAAAACCTCGGGGGGATGCTACTCGGCGTTCACCGCCCCGGTTTGGTCCCGCCCCGCAGGCCGCTGCCGACGCTGTGCCCGCCTCCAGCGACCTGAGACTTTCCCTATTTAGTGTATTTACCGGCAGGATGACATTGCCGATACCGCGTGGGCATATTATTATTCTTCATGCAAAGGCGCTGGCAGCGCAGCCGATTATTACCCTATTGCAATTTATTCATTTGAAATTGATTTTTCAGGTCGAACATCACGCTTTTGACGCCTCTCTGCGTGACCGTGTGATGTTTCTTCGTCCGGCCACTACTCTTAACAGGCTATATTTTAATCATGAATGATACCTTCGATTACCTGATGACGTTCCGCAAATGCTCCAGTCTGGACAGCGTGGAAAAAGTGTACGACAAGCTTAACTATTCCATTGATAACGATATTGAAATGAGCAATATGTACCGTGCGGCCGATCACCGTCGTGCCGAGCTGGTTGCCGGTAAATTGTTCGATTTGGGCAAGGTACCAAAAACGCTGTGGGCGCAGGTGCTTTAGTTTTCCTTCATTACGCGCGAAAGCCCCTTTATCTTTTATTGCTAAATAGCGGCAATAATCCCCGATTTATTGTCGCGCGTGATACAAAACACATTTATCAAACGCACCAGGCTCTACTCTTTATCTTAAGCATGAGAAACGGGGGTGGAAGATGGGATATCAAAATGTTCTGGTTACTGTTGCCGTAGCGGCTGACAGCCACCGTCTGGTTGAAAAAGCCGTCTCCATCGTGCGCCCCTCTAATGGCAAAATTACTCTGCTGAGCACGATTGCCAACCCGGAAATGTATAATAACTTCGCCGGACCGATGCTGGGTGATTTGCGTGCACTGATGGAAGAAGAAACGCTGCTGTTTATGGAGGAACTGCGGTTGCGGGCCGATTACCCAATAACCGATACGCTGATCGTTCATGGTGAACTGAGCGACAGCCTGAGCTACGCACGCCAGCGCCAGCCGTTTGATCTGGTGATCTGCGGCAACCACTGCGACAGCCTGATGAACAAGATCTCCTGTTCTGCGGCGCGCTTTGTCAATACCAGCCATATCGACGTGCTGATCGTCCCGCTCTGATATCCGGCGGTTTGCCGCACGGCCGCCACTTTTGCCCCTTCCGTCTTCGTGACGCACTTTTAGCTCTGTGACAGTCCTGCCGATTTAAGGGACAACGCCGAAGCACATTAGGCCATTCCCCCTTACCGAGGATTGACTAGACTTAGGGTTCTGTCCGCATAAGGAGTTCCTGATGTCTCAATCTGAACAACAAAACCGCCGCATCCTGCTGGCCTCACGCCCGCACGGTGAACCTACCGCTGACAATTTCCGCCTGGAAACGGGAGCGATACCGCAACCCGCCGCCGGCCAGGTACTCTTACGCACCGTCTATCTGTCGCTTGATCCCTACATGCGCGGCCGTATGAGCGATGCGCCTTCCTACGCACCGCCGGTGGAGATCGGCCAGGTCATGGTCGGCGGCACGGTGTCGCGCGTTGTCACGTCGCAACATGCGGATTTCAAACCCGGTGACTGGGTGCTTGGCTATGACGGCTGGCAGGATTATGCGCTGTCTGACGGCAGCGGCTTGCGCAATCTTGGCCCGCAACAGACACACCCTTCCCGTCTGCTCGGGGTCTTGGGCATGCCGGGCTTTACCGCTTATATGGGCCTGCTGGATATCGGCCGACCGCAACCCGGTGAAACCCTGGTAGTCGCCGCAGCCAGCGGCGCCGTCGGTTCGGTCGTTGGCCAGATAGCCAAACTGAAAGGTTGTCGCGTGGTTGGCGTGGCGGGCGGCGCGGAAAAATGCCGCTATGTGGTGGAAGAACTGGGCTTCGATGCCTGTGTCGACCACCGGGCTGCCGACTTTGCCGAACAGCTGGCCGCAGCTTGCCCGCAGAGGATCGACATTTATTACGAGAACGTCGGCGGCGCGGTGTTTGATGCGGTAATGCCGCTGCTCAACGCCAAGGCGCGTATTCCGGTCTGCGGCATTATTGCTCACTATAATGCCACCGGTTTGCCCGACGGCCCGGATCGGCTGTCGATGCTGCAGGGTCTGATTTTACGTAAACGCATCCGCATGCAGGGGTTTATTATTTTCGATGACTATGGTTCAGAGTACGGTGACTTCCTGCAGCAAATGGGCGAATGGGTCGTGCAGGGAAAAATCAAGTTCCGCGAAGATGTGGTCGACGGGCTGGAAAATGCGCCGCAGGCGTTTATCGGCCTGTTACAAGGGAAAAACTTCGGCAAATTGGTGATCCGCGTCGCCGACGAGTAACCGAAAGCCAGGGCGCAGTTCAAATCTGCCATGCCCTGGCATTACCTCAATGCAGTCGCCTCAGTGCAGCACGCCGCCACCGATCGTCAAGTCCTTCTTCAAACGGCTCGATACCGCTCACCAATACCCTCTCCATCGCCGCACCTTATGCCGTGTTTAAATTCGTAGGGTACCAGCCTAAACGGGGCAAAATGATTATGGAGATATGTTATCCACATATGCCGGTTCACAAGGGCCTGCGGTTATATTTTTTTCACCGATTGATAAATATCGAGATCAAAATAGCCATCGGCTTCACAGTCGTTGATATAGTGCTCGTAGCACACGCCCTCCGTCGGTTGATAACCGCTGGCCGGCAGTTCCTTTTGATAGAAATCGCTCCATGCCCGCTCAAAATCGCCGTCGGTAATGCGGACGTGATAAATCCCGTAGAGGCCGGCAGGCAGCGTTTGCAGCGCAAATCCCTCACTGCCCGGTGTCGGCAGCGTAAAATCGCTCGCCACGGTAAACACCACGTCGGCCCGCAGCCGTTCGGGCGCCACTTCTGCCGGATCGTCCCAGTACAGCACCAGCCATTTGCCGGGCTCAACGTCCTGTTGTTACCGCCAGGCCATCAGCCGTTCGAGGCCCAAAGGAATGGTCTGCGGGTAAGGCCCTACCACACGCAAACCCACAACCTGTTCTGCTGCCCTATCCTCAATTCTTATCGCCATCCGATCTCCTCACCAAAAGATTACGCCCTGGTTGCTGCACACCCGCTAGGCGCCAATTTCGGTGCGCACGTCCAGCAGTTCCGGGAAGAAAATCAGATCCAGCGCCTTTTTCAGGAAGCTGACGCCGCTGGAGCCGCCGGTACCCGATTTGAAGCCGATAATGCGCTCCACCGTCTTCATATGACGGAAACGCCACAGGTGGAAGCTTTCTTCTATATCCACCAGCTTCTCGGCCATTTCATAGGCTTCCCAATACTTTTGCGGGTGGTCGTAGATCTCTTTGAATGCCGGCAACAGATTCGGGTTGCGCTGATACGGCTGCGTCCAGTCGCGATCGGTACATTCCTGCGGGATCGGCAGGCCGTGGCGGGACAGGTAAAGCAGGTATTCGTCATACAGGCTTGGCGCCTCGAGGATCGCCTTCAGCGCCGCGTGTTTTTCCGCATCATTACTGAACACCGCCAGCATGGCCGCATTTTTGTTGCCCAGTAAAAACTCGATGGAGCGGTATTGATGGGACTGGAAGCCCGAAGAGTTGCCCAGCACGTCACGGAATTCAACATACTCCGACGGCGTCAGGGTTTCCAGCACCGCCCATTGTTCAAACAGCAGCCGTTGGATCTGTTTGACCCTCGCCAGGATCTTGAAACAGTGACTGAGCTTGTCTTGTTGCACCAATGCCCGCGCCGCCTGCAGTTCATGCAGCATCAGCTTCATCCACAGTTCAGAGGTTTGGTGCTGCACCACGAACAGCATTTCATCATGATGCTGCGGGTTGGACAGCGGATGCTGGCAATCCAGTAACTGGTCCAGGCACAGGTAATCGCCGTAACTCATGCGTTTGGAAAAATCGGTGACAATCGCGCTTTCTATTTCTCGTTTGTTCATCTGTACTCTCCGCGGTACCACGGCCGGAAGCGGCGTGGAACGTGCTGCAAAGAGAAAACAATAGTACAGAACCCGCACGTCCGAAGGACTATAAACGAGAGTTGCCTCGCAGATCTCGGTCATGATGAAGCCAGGGTAATCTCGTATCGGTAAAGGTGCGGGAGGAGTCTCATTCCCGGCACGAAATGCCTGGCGCGAGAACCTGAAAACATCAACAACAAATAACAAACCAACCGGGAATGTTATAGGAAATTAATACCAATTAGCCTTATTCGAATTATTTAATTCACCAACTTACTTCAACCAATAACGCATTTTACTTTCCATTTTATTTTCTAAAAAAACACTTGATATGATAATTGCCATGCGCTAATAATTAATCACCTTACAGAGGTCAGCATTAAAATAAATCATATATTCAAAAGGAGTTGGTTATGGAAATCGTTGATGCAGTTTGGTTCGACTCTATCGCCGGCGGTCGCGGTAATAATGGTGGCGATCGTACCGACAATGGCGGAAGAAATAAGGGTGGAAGCCAATCCGGTAACAACAGTGGTTCAGGTAATTACTACGCCAACAATACCTCGGAAGACTGTATCAATGGGATGGGCGTTGGTGCGGCATTGGGCGCATTTGGTGGATTACCCGGTATAGCCGCTGGCTTGATTGGCGGCGCAATTACTGGGAAATGTTTCCAAGACACCAGTAAAGGCGGCGGTAACGTAGGAATGGGTAAAGGCGGCAACAAGTGCGGGTCAAGCGCGGGTGGCAGTTGTTCCTGGTAAGCGTTCACACTAAAAAATGATTTTTATATTTTGTTGTCAGGTTCACTTTCGGCAAGTCTCCTGGAGAGAATTAACCTGCCAATCTTGAATTATAACAACGCAACCACCTGGGAATTCATTAATTAAAGGCGGCAGTTAACACCTGCCGTCTTATAGATTAACAAAGAGTTATAAATGGATAAAATCATCAGACCAATAATTATATTTTTCGCTATACTTTCCATCTCCCCTTTCCTTAGTGGTGCCGGAGTTATGACTCCTGGTCTGGCGCTCTCCGCACCCGCGGGCATATCCAAATTTATGGTTACCCTCGCCACCGGTTACTTTTTTGTTTCTTTATCCTTAAAGATTTATGATTTCTTACGAAAAAAGTAAATGACTATCACAGCAAACCACTACCATCAGGCAGTCATACTCAATCCCCTTTGCGAGGCTGGATCGGGCTCAGCCAACCCTAACCTTGATAATATCGCTAAATTTAGTGGTATAGCCCGGTGACAGCATTTCGCGTTTCATCTGCCACGGCTTGGCGATGCCCTGTCCGGCAAACCAGATGCGGCCACGCCCTTCCCGGTTGAGCTTGTCCAGCGTCGCCATCAGTTGGCCGCTGTTGCGCCGCGGCGGACAGTCGTCGAACAGGTCAATTTGCGCCATGGTATCGGCACTGAAATCCCCCAGTATCACGCCGCCTTTCAGGTAACGGCAGCCCTCCCGCCAGATGCTTTCCAGCGCACGCACTGCCATGGCAATAATATCGCGGCTGTCGTTGCTCGGCGTTTGCAGCCGGGCGATGCCCAGGTTGCTGTAGTAACCCTCACCTGCGGAATGTGGGCTGGTCTTGATAAAGACCGACACGCTGCGGCAATAGCGTTCGTCCTGCCGCAGTTTTTCCGCCGCGCGCTCCGCATAGCTGCAAATCGCCTCCCGCATATGCGGGTAATGGGTCAACCGCTGGCCGAACGAGCGAGAACAGATAATCTGCTCTCTGGCCGCGGCCTCATCCTCCAGTTGCAGGCAGGATTCCCCGCGCAGCTCACGCACCGTGCGTTCCAGCACCACGCTGAAAGTTCTGCGCACCAGCCGGGTATCGCAATCCGCCAGTTGCAATGCGTTTTCAATCCCCATCGCCCGCAGTTGCCGGGTCAGTCGGCGGCCGACGCCCCACACTTCCTCTACCGGTATTAACGCCAGCAGCTTGCGCTGGCGGACAGGATCCGAAAGATCCACCACACCCCGGGTACCTGGCCAACGCTTGGCGGCGTAATTGGCCAACTTGGCCAGCGTCTTGCTGGGCGCAATACCCACCCCGACGGCCAAATGCGTCTCCTGCAAAATCCTTTGTTGCACCTGGCGGCCAAACTGCGCCAGATCGGCACAGCGGTTAACGCCATCCAGCCACAGAAAGGCTTCGTCCAGCGAATAGATTTCCACCGCCGGCGCCATCTCGTCCAGAATGCTCATCACCCGGTGGGACATATCGGCATACAGCGCGTAGTTGGAAGAGAACACCGCCACATTGCGGCGGCGCATCTCCTCCTTGATCTTGAAATACGGCGCCCCCATCGGCACGCCCAGCGCCTTGGCCTCGGCGCTACGGGCGATCACGCAACCGTCGTTATTGGACAGGACTATCACTGGCTTACCTTTAAGATCTGGCCGAAAAACCTGCTCACAGGCGCAGTACATCGAGTTGACGTCAACCAGCATAAACATGCTCACCTCCCAAACGAGTGCAGGGTGTGGATCACCACACCGAAAATTTCCAAAGTTTCGGGGTAAATGGGACTGTACGCCGGGTTCATAGGCGCAAGGCAGATCCGCGGGGTGAACAGCAACCGCTTTACGGTAAACTCGCCGTCGACTGCAGCGATGACGATGCTGCCATGCACGGATTTTTCTGCCCGATCGACGATCAGCAGGTCACCTGACAAGATCCCGCCATCAGACATCGATTCGCCTGTGGCACAGATAAAGTATGTTGCCGCTGGATGCTTTATAAAATCATTTAAATCAATTAATTGTTCAGTATAGTCATCGGCCGGGCTGGGGAAGCCCGCAGGGCACTGTATGTCAAATAGCGGGAGTTTTACGGACTGGCCTGGTGAAAATAAATACAATTTCGACGTATTCATAATAGGTATAATTTATCTGTATATATATACAGTAAATCATAAACGAAACGCACGCGGACGCAAGCCTGAAACCAAGCAACCATGCAAGATGCGGCGTAATTTAATAATTTTCTGAGTGTTTTTTTATATCTATTGACGATGATTTTTCGGGGGCTTGCGCACATGTTATCCACTAAAACTGTGGATAACACCCAGTCTCCCGTCAGCCTGTAATCAGTTTATGGAAAAGGTTATTTAATAGGTGAGAGAGCCCGCGCAGTTTATTCTGACCTGGTGCTTAGAATGTCAGTGAGCCCCGATTGACGAGAACCTTGTTGTAGATAGCCCAGTTGGTGATTTTGAACTGTTGTTTTGCCACGTAATACCACCAGAGGGTCAGGAATGTGGTGATCTAATCCTGATTGCGGTCAAAAGTTCGATTTATTCAACAAAGCCTGTTGGCGGGTGATCCTTTTGTGTCGATATAGCCAAAGTATAGCTTCAGCGGTGTGGCGAGTTAGAGTCAGCAGTTAATTTTATAACTAATTGAAAATGTTAATAAAGTACAAGAAATCGGATTGTGTTAAATAAATCAATTACTTATGATTGACACTAGGGTTGATTGACCGCAATCCAGTATTTTGTCCTATGCTATCATCCCCCCTTCAGTGAAGCGATATTCTTATCTTGTTGAATGTTGTCCTATCGTACCAGTCATGTTAGGGGGCGTTATCGTGAATAAAATGAAAGTATTGGGTGCCGGCTGTGTCCTGCTGGTTTCTGCGTCTGCTCTGGCTGCCGAGCAGGACATATCCATCCAGGGGAAGCCTCTGCAGGTGGTGACGGCTGATGGCAAAAACCATTCGCTGGCTACGTGTGGTGACTACCTTTCTTTGCAAAAAAATAAGCAGCAGATCGCTTCTATTACCGGATTGTCCAATCGCGATTATGTCGAAGCCCAGGACTCGTTGATCCAGTGCAACATTCAAAATTATGTAACTCAGCATCAGTATGCGCCAATCACTGGCTCTGCAGTGCCGAGTATTCAACAAGTGGTGGCACATTTGCCGGCCAGCACAGCGCTGGCCGTCTCGGATGATGAGGTTACGAAGCTCAAGGCCAAGGGACAGGGTAAAACGCTGCAGGAATGGACACCAAGTCTGAAGTTGAAGGAGGACCGGATGGTGTCGGACAAGGACCAGGTTGCCTATGCCGTAAGCCAATATCAGGTATTCAAAAACCCACAGGGGCAGTCACTGACGTTCATTACCCTAGGCTCAGGGGTGATCGGCGGTACTTTAGGGACATTGTCCACTTACCGTATCGACGACATGAAAGGCAAAGTTTGGACGGTTATACCCGTCACTGAGAACACGCCACTATAATGATGAAGCCTTCGCTTCCGGGGGGCGATAGGTATCACTTAGCGGGCGTTTAGCAGTTGATCCCGCGTGGCATTGATACCCTTTGTGAATAGTCTGTATGCACTCTGAATATATATAGAGTCATTGGTAGTATATTTGAAATTAGATTGCTTTGTAGATTTATAATAATTATATTGCTAATATTTAATATCCTGTATTACCACTTTTTTTTAAAAATTTAGCTATGCCGTTTTATTTTGCCAGGGATTTAAATTCGGCATTTTATTTATTCTATTAAATAATGTTATTCATCGTCCGGCCAGATAATTTCCGGTATTTACTGCCGGGCACTCCTTGATAAGGTGGTTACTTCGGCCAACCGGTGTCATAAATACAGAATAACCAGACTGTTTGCCTGGGTTATCATAACCTTGTCCCTTGGACAGGATCGGGGTTTCCGCTTTGTGTAAAAGTCGGAAGACCGTTGAGCTTGCGGACGCTAGCTTTCAAGTCGTGGGAGATCCACCTAAGGCGACTGTACAGGGTGAATAGACGCTTGAACGGCTTAGTGCTGTTCCTCCTGATCTTTTCACAAGATTTTATTTCGTCAAGAGTGATAAAATAGGAACCACTGTGCAGGACAGGTAGTTCTGGCTCTGGAGACGTGGTGATGACGAAGGCATTTTATCTAAAATACTTAGTGTATGGCTCACTGTGGGGTTGCCTAGCCGCGTATATTTATTATAGCAGGTTCAATCATGGCCATTCGATAGGCATGTATCTCATGTTTGGATTGTCTGCCGTGCTCTTTCCCTTGGCAAAATGCCTAATTGAAGCACTGGCCCTCAAATACACGACGCGCGAATTCTGGGCGCGGGGGCTGTTGGTTGAAACTCCTGCCAAAAATGGCCTTTACGCCTTGTACCATATGGTTTGTTTTATTTTTTCTATCCCTCTCGGCATTGTCTATCTCCTGATAAATAAAAACGCCCTACAGAGTAAAGTGTAGTGCGGTAGGCTTAGTTGAAGATTGTGTTGTTGACTTTTTGGATCAGCTTTTCACCGGTGAGCGCGAGTAACAAACCATACGCCAGAATACCGAACGGTGTAGTCGTTAACACCACAGAGATAAATAGCGATTAATATCGTGACAATGCTAACCGTTAGCAAAGTATCTCTCGGCCAGGCGCCGTTTAAGCGCCGTAACCAGTTCAGCAGGATCTGCCGCGGCCTTTAAATACTGAGGCAGCCCGCTGCGACACGCATATTCGTTAGCTATTTAATCTCAGGCTATTCAGAAAAAATTATACTTAACCTATTAATTACATTACTTAATGTCGCACTAACTTTGTCCATGTGCACTATACCCGTGCGAAATATCTTCGCCATCCCTTCCCAGTCAAATTTAAAATGAAATTATAAAAAATATCCATCACCTTGTTAAATAACATATTTATTATTTATTTTTTATTCTGGCACGCTTAATGCTCATTCATCTTCATCGGCAGATACAACACTTATACCTTGGGAGATTTAAATGACCCTAGTCAGCGAGTCAGTAATAGAAAAAAGTAATCAGCGGTGGACACAACTCCTTTTGGGATTGATCTGTATGGCGGCGATTTCCAGCCCGCAATATGTCTGGACATTATTGACCAAGTCGCTGTCGGCCAAGCTGGGCGTTGATATGCCCGCGTTGCAGGTCACCTTTTCGCTGCTCATCATATTGCAAACGTTCTTCTCGCCCTTCCAGGGCAAACTTATCGATCGCTTTGGGCCACGGATATTAATCTCCATCGGCACGCTGCTTTCGGGATTTAGCTGGATTATTTCATCCCAGATCAGCAACCTGACTGAGTTCTATCTGGTTTATGGCTGTCTCGGTGGGCTGGGTACCGGCATTGTGTACATCGGCGTCGTTGGGTTGATGGTTAAGTGGTTTCCGCAACAGCGCGGCTTTGCGGCCGGAGCCGTGGCTGCCGGATATGGTATGGGGGCGATTTTAACCACCTTCCCCATCAGCATTTCTCTGGGCAGCTACGGCCTGGAGCAGACCATGATGGTCTTCGGCGGTCTCTTTGCCCTGGTGGGCTTTCTGGCCAGCCAAGGGTTGAAAGTACCGGTCAATGTTGACTTACAGCCGACCAGCACCAAGCTGGAGCAGAGCAAACGTCAGTTCACGTCAAAAGAAATGCTGCGTCAGCCTCTGTTCTGGCTGATGTTTGTCATGATGGCGATGATGTCCACCTCTGGGTTGATGGTGACGTCACAGATGGCTATTTTCGCGGAAGATTTTGGCATCAGTCAGGCGGTGGTTTTTGGCTTGGCGGCGCTGCCCCTGGCGTTAACCCTGGACCGCTTCACTAATGGGCTGACTCGCCCGCTGTTCGGTTTTATTTCCGACCGCTATGGCCGGGAAAAAACCATGTTTATCGCCTTTGCGCTCGAAGGTGTCGCAATGACACTGTGGCTGATGTGCCGTGAGGACCCACTGTTATTCGTTTTACTTTCCGGGGTGGTGTTTTTTGGTTGGGGGGAGATATTTTCTTTGTTCCCTTCAACATTAACCGATACCTTCGGCAGCCAAAACGCCACCGCAAACTATGGCTGGCTGTACATGTCGCAAGGGATCGGCTCTATTTTTGGCGGCCCGTTGGCGGCACTGCTTTATCAACACACGCAAGGATGGCACGTTGTTTTTGGTATGGCGATTTCCTTTGATTTTATCACCGCCGCACTGGCCCTTTGGGTGTTGAAACCCTGGCGCTCACGCTTTATGCGCCAACACGGCTGATAATAAGCAGGGTGATCTGAGCCGCGGTCACCCTGCAAACGGCATGCGAACTATTTGCAAGCCACGAGATTGGCCATTTGATCTTTATCCGGCAGACCGGCGATCTGTTGAAGCACGTTGGCATGGTTCAGATAATAAATCGCCGGTGTGCCGTTGACGCCCAGATCGTCCATCAATTTCTGGTTGTACTGGATCTGGGAAAAAATCGGCTGCGGCGTTTTTTCCAGGAGTGTCGGCTTGCTTTTGCCGCCAGACAGTTCGAAATCCTGCCAGACCTTCGCGGGGTTGTCGGAAGCCAATATCGCCGCCGCATAACGGCCGCTGTCGGGCTGCATGACACCGACCAACTGTGTTTTCATGGCGATTTTATTGTCTTTGATATAGGGCTGCACTTCCTGTCTGAACTTTTTACAGTAAGGGCAGAAGGGATCGGCAAACACGACAATCTGGCAATTTGCCTTATCGCTGCCTTCCAGGATGCCTGGCGCTTTTAAGAGCCTTTGCCACATCTCCCGACCGGCAGGGATGTAAATCTCTTCTTGTATGACTTTTTCGCTCAGGTTACTGCCGTTCTCATCGTACATATAACCTGATATGGCATGCTTCTTGTCGGGGGTCAGATAAATTGTCACCCCCGTTCCTTGATATTTGCCCAGCCATCCCTGAACGCCACCTGGCGCAGTGAAGGGTTTGATGATTTCAATACCTTGTTTTTCCAGTTGTTTGACCGGTGCGGGAGGCTCAGCAGGCGTTGTAGCCTGAACCTGCGTGCCGATAAGCACGGCAGATAACGCGAGGATGTATTTCTTCACTCTTATCTCCATATAATAGGGACTCGTTACGGGCCTTTATATCACAAACCACCGCCCCTCCCGTCACTCGCGAAACGGCAACACTCGCCTCTGTCTCACAGTAACAAATTCTCCTGCCCCATTTGGCTGAGGTAGAATGGCAGCATCGAACGCTACGGGGAAGCAGGCACCAAAATGGCACGGTGCTCCCAGCAATAATTGCAAAACAGATCCCATTGGCCTTTATCATTGCCAGAGTGATGTGATGCCGAGTGCCGGTTAATATCTAAGGAGAATACATGCAAGATTTCAAAACACTGCTCGATGCCGCATCGGGTTACAGCGAATTTGTTGCCGGCGGAACAGAAGAAGACAGCAAGGCATTGCGACATTTTGAGGCGCTTGCCAAAGAGGCATTACCTGACGATGTCATCAGTAAGTTGTCACGGCTTCCGGGTTCGTACAGCATTCTGGTTGCCGCTGAAATGTGGTGCCCCGACTGCCATAAAAACTTGCCCGTTATCCATGCCGTTGCCGCGTCAGCACCGGCTATTCGTCTGGGCATCGTTACGCGCGATAAGGCGGAAGCCGTCTTTAAAGCACACTTTGGTGTCGATAAAGTCAAAATTCCGTTTGCGGTCGTACTGGATGAGAACGCAACTCCGCTGGGGCAGTTTATTGAACGACCTAAAACAGCCATCGGCAAGAATGGAGAAGTGTCCGAGAGTTACAAAAACGGCGAGCTTCTGGCCGAAACCGCCCGTGAAGTGATCTCAATTTTTCCAGAAAAATAAGTGAACGATAAAGTTAAGTTAAATTAATTAACGAGTCTCAACTTTCAGGTAAAAATCCTGAAAGTTGAGCAATGCCTTACACGTCCTCTAAATGTAAGCAGAACTCCAGGCAAGGATAATGCCGGCAACATATTCCGCATCCTGAGGATGATCCGCTTCGCCCAATGAGAAATCGACCGCGCACAGCAAATCGGGTGCCAAAGTCATCATTTGTCTGGCAACCTGTCACCCGCGGGTGACAACATCACATTCCCGGCGTGGGCGTGAAAAAGTGCAACGTGCATCTCCTGCTGCTTTAAGAAATAGAACCTCTGCAACAAACTTCTTTGCCATTCAGGAAAATAATCGCCGCCGCTAATAGGCTGCAGACTATTGCGCAATTTCTCCCGCGACCTGCTGCAATAAACCACGCGTATGTTGATATTGTCCATCAAATTGGCGTTATGACTGCATGCCATCATTCATGGAAAATAACACTGTTCCCTCTTTCATCACAAATACCGGCTCAGTATTACGTGCGCTATGGCCAACAGAACTTAAAGAACAAAACAGCACCATAGCTGCAGCAAATACCAACACGATGCCACCGAGCAATTGAATGTTTTTCATAGCTGATAAACCTCAGTAATTGAGTGATGCAAATTGACGATTCGGCGCAATGCCGTAACTTGGAGTGAAGTATAAAGACGCGTTGGAACAACGAATATCTGACTAGTCAGAAAAGCAATTCGTAGCTAAACCTAGAGTGGGGTTTAATACTTTACGCAAAAACGACAAGGGAGATGAACATGGATGCCGGGCGTATCTCACGTCGTTACGGCTTGTTACGTTGGCTGATATTTGTCGCGGTTTACTTCCTGCTCGCCACCATCAGTCTCGAAACACGCGATCCCTGGAGCCTGTCCAGTACCATTTGGTTGCCGGCCGGCCTGTTGTTGGGCGTGTTGTGCACCCGTTCCCCGGCACAGTGGCCGATGTGGGCGATCAGCGCAGGCGTACTGCACTTTTCGGTCAGCCTGCTGCACGATCGCCCCTGGGATATTGCACTGGCGTTCGCCCTGCTCGATTTAGCGATCATTTGCCCGCTGGCGTTAATCTGGAATGGGCTGCATCGCTATTCAAACGGCTTGTCGCACCCGGGAGAAACGTTGATTTTGCTGGCCGGCGTGTACCTTGCCAGCACCGTGGGCGGCCTGTTTAGTGATTTAATTCTTAAAGCTCTCGGCTATCCGACGCGGGTTTCACACTTCATTAGCTGGGGAATTTCCAATGCTACCGGCTGCCTGGCGATCGCGCCGCTATTTATTATCCATCGTTTGAATCCTGGCCAGTGGCAGTGGCCCACCCGTCAGCAAGCCTTTATGGCAGCGTGGACTTTTCCGTTAGCTATAGCCTTTTTTTTCCTGCCTTCCAGTCTGTTAAGCAATGACCTGCTGAATAACGCTTTATTGTATTCCGTACTGGCGCTATCGCTGTTGCTGTCCGCTTTGTTGCCCCTGCTGCCGCTGGCGCTGTACTTTATTCTGCTCACGCTGCTGGTTAGTCTGGCGACTCTCTACGGCTATGGCCCATTTCGCCCAGCGTTGGCCGGCATGCAGGCGGTCGAAGCTTCACAGCTGTACTTGCTGATGATCATCTCACTGGGTTTGTTAGTGGCAACGCGGGAACAACGACATCGCTCCCGGCGCCAACAGACGCAGCAACAGCAGCTATTGCTGAACGCGTTGCTGCAAACCCGCCACCCCGCCTTTTTTCGCCTGTCGGCGGGATCCGAACAATTGGATTGGCAGCCACACGACGCCGTTTTCGGCATGCCGCCACGTCAGTTAGCCAATCTGACGCTGCTGCTGGCCCATGTTCACCCCGACGATCGCGAGGTGCTGAAAACATTACTGCGCACCGCAAGCGAATCATGGAATACACCGCAATATTGCTCATTACGCCTGCTGCTGCCCGATGCACATTATCATCATGTCGAATGCCGTTTGTTGCACCATCCGCAACTAGGGGTGGCCGGCGTATTGGCACTGGCGAAAGCGGATTCACTATACTGATTGCATTGCCTGCTCCGAGGAGTCATTTGTGCAAAAAACCGTGGTAATAGCCGATGATCACCCCGTATTCCTGATTGGTCTGCGAACCGTGGTAACCACGGCCTTTGGCGATAATTTTACGATCGTCGGTGAAGCGCAAACGGTGGATCAACTGCTGGCCTTACTGGCGGAAAAATTGCCGGATGTGCTGCTCACTGATTTCAATATGCCGGGTGAACAGCAGTCCGACGGACTGCGGCTGATTAGTACTCTGCGCCGCAAATACCCGCAATTGCCGATTGTAGTCATTACCGTGATGACCAATCCCGGGCTGGTCAACTCCATTCTGGCTACCGGCGTGTTAGCGGTGATCAATAAGCAGAGCCTGACCACTGAGCTGACCGCATGTTTGAAAGCGTTACAGCAGGGACGCCGACCGCAGGGCAACACCGTATCATCGCCCTCCACAGTGGCGATGAGCCCACGCGAGTTGGAGGTCTTGCGCCTGTTGGCCCAGGGCCACAGCGTTAACCATATCGCCGCCATGCTCAGTCGAACCAAACAAACCATCAGCGCACAAAAGAAAAGCGCCATGTTAAAAATCGGCGTCAGCTCCGATGTCGATTTGTTCGCCTATTTGCGCGAAGCCGGGCTGTGAAGATGAGGCGGCCTTGGCTGGTGCTGCTCACCCTGCTGCCTGCGTGGGCCTGGGCGACCGGGGACATTCGCGTCGGTCTGCTCGACGATCGTCCGCCCTACAGCGATTTTGACGTGAACCATCAACTGCAGGGTGCGGCGACAGATTTGCTGAGCGCCCTTGCGGCTCAAAATGGGTTGCACTTCACCACACAGGCCGCATCCAGCCACAGTCAATTGGCGCAGATGTTGAATGAGCAAAGTATCCAGTTAGCCTTGCCGCCGCCGCAAAGTTCACCGCCACCGCCGGGGATACTGGTTTCGCATCCGCTGTTGCAACAGCGCTGGGCGCTGGTGGTTCGCCAGGATCGGTTGCCGTTGCAGCACGATTCGTCGCTGGATCTGCGACATCAGCGGGTACTGATATTACGTCATAGCCCGGCGCAGGCGGGATTACTGGCGGCTTACTCCGGCGTGGAACTCGTTGAGGCGGCGTCATTGCATGAAGCGATCCGGCTACTGAATGCCGGCGCCGCGCAGGGCATCGTCTGCGATGCCACACAGGCGGCATTGTTAGCCAGCAATCTTTACCCCGGCAGGCTGAGCGTACGCCCACTGCCGGCGATCGTCAGCAACCAGCCACTGTGGCTGGCACCGGGTCAGGACGCGCTGTTGCAGCGTATTAATCACGCCATCGACGCCCTGCCCGCAGGCGTTGCACAATCGATCAATGAACGCTGGCTGTTGAACTCAACGCTCAGTGGAATGCAACCGAGCGGCACCGCCGGCGATCGCTGGTTCAAGCCGCTGACGGCAGTCAGCGCCGCTCTGTCACTGTTCCTGATCGGTTTCCTGTCGACTGAAATTTTCCGCCGCCGCCGTGCCGAACGCGGTTTGCGCGATGCGTTGAAATACTGGCAAACGCTGCTCAACAGTATCCCAACGCCACTGCTGGTGTGTGATCCGCTCGGTAACATCACCCATTGCAATCAAGCATTGCTAGAGTCACTGACGCTAACGCAACAGCAAGTGATTGGACACTCCCTAGAGCAATTTACCGCGCGAAATCCGATTATTCCCGCCATCAGTCAACAAGAGCGCATAGCAGCCATCGGCAATATGCAACCGCAGTTTTCCGACCGTGCAATAGTGATACAGGGAGCGCAACGGGAAATCGCCCAATGGCTGGCGGCTTACAGTGACAGCCGTATGACGCCGCAAGGGCTGCTGCTCGGTTGGTATGACATCAGCGAGCGCAAACGCCTGGAGCGCGATCTCGCCGATGCCTTGCAACAGGCCACCAACGCCAGCCGCGAAAAAAGTCATTTTCTGGCGCGCATGAGTCATGAAATTCGCTCACCGATGAACGCTATCCTCGGTATTCTTGAGTTGGAAACCCAGCGCCCTGAAACCGCCGGGACGTCGCTACCGATAGCCTATGCAGCCTCACGCCAGTTGCTGCAAATTGTCGGGGACGTGTTGGATATTTCCAAGATTGAGGCCGGTGAAATGCACTTGCAGGCTCACCCCACAGAACTGCATCCCTTGCTGACGCAGGCGCTGGATACCTACGCCGCGCTGGCTGCGCAAAAAGCGCTGCGGCTGGACAGCGATATCGAAGCCGTCTGGCAGCGTCAGTATCTGCTGGATGGCGCCAAGCTGACGCAAATTCTCAATAATTTGCTCAGCAACGCCATCAAATATACTGAACAGGGCTTTGTGGCATTGCAGGTCAGTGTACAGGCACAGGATCCTCGTAACGACAATCTTACGTTCAGTATCAGCGACAGCGGCATCGGTATCGCACCGCCCCTGCAACAGAAGATTTTGCAGCCCTATGCGCAGGTTGATGCCAACGCGCCGGCCAGTACAGGGCTCGGGCTGGCGATTTGTACCCAGTTGGTACAACTGATGGGCAGCGAGTTACGGATTGACTCCACGCCGCAGCAGGGTTCACGGTTCTCTTTCACGCTAACGCTACCTCGCACCATCGCAGGTGATAAGGCGCAAGAGACGCTCACCGCCCCCCTCGTTGAACACTCGCTGCAGGTGCTGGTTGTGGATGATTTGCCCGCCAACCTGACGGTGATGAAACTTCAACTGGAAAAGCTCGGACATCAGGTCACCACCTGTGACAATGGTCGCCAGGCCCTGCAATGGCTGGAGCAATGCACCTACGATTTGGTGCTGACCGATTGTCAGATGCCGGTTTTCACCGGTTATCAACTGGCGCAATGGCAAAGAGAGCGAGAACAGGGCCACCGTCGATATCTGCCGATCATCGGCTGTACCGCCAATGCGTTTAACGATGAGCAATACCGCTGTCTGGCGGCGGGTATGGACGCAGTGCTGATCAAACCGCTAACCCAGCAGGATTTGCGCACCTTAGTGTCGGAGCAACAGGCCATTCGTGTGGACATGCGGGAAATCCAATTGATGGCCGCCGGGCAGCCGCAGGTCATAACCACCTTGATTGACGAATTGCAACGCAGTAGCGATGCTGACCGCCAACAACTGCTCGCCGCCACCGCACAGCCGGACGTATTCGCCGCGGTGCTGCATCGGCAGAAAGGCAGCTTTGCGCTGGCGGGTTACCAAAGCGGGGTCAATCTTTGCCAACAGTTGGAACAACATCCCCCTGCATCGGCAGAATCGACGGTGCCTCTGCTGCGTATGAATGCGCTAATTCTGCGTTTTATCGCTTTACTGGAACAACAGCGTGATGAGGTATGAAGATACGAATGAGCAAAAGATGTTGGCAGAGCGGCTAAAAAGCCTCCAGAACTGCCCTTATTCACGATAAAATCAGAGAGGGTGACCCATTCAACTTTCCCTCTCTGCGCCCTCTCGAATCAAACGCGAAAAATCCTCATTGATCACGGCATTGTCCGCCCTTTTGATGAGGCATCGTTTTTTCAATCGTTCAAAAGGCAGGCTATTATCCAATAAGCCAAGCTCATAGATATATTTATCGGCATAGCCGCTGACCAAAACTTTCCAGCTATAGCGAATGTCGGCAGAAACCGCAGTAGCATGATGCAAAATATTGCTCGTGCAGTTATTAAATAACGTGTGATAAAACTCGGGTTGGTGGCTCAGTTGATCGATACGTTGCAGATAGCCCAGAAAAAGAGCCTGGGCCGTGTCTGACGAAATCTGAAGGGGATAAAGATAAACCCGCTCTTTGCGGACATCTGTTCTGACGCCGATTAGGTCCCGTTCATCGGCAAGCACATAGGTCAACATGTAATGTTTAAAAAAGCCGCGCCAGGTCGAATATCGCTGGTCGCGGCTACGCCGCGTTTCTATCGAGACCGCCAAATGGCGGCCATCGTCGAAACCGAAGCTCAAAAACAGATGCGCAATAGCCTTGCCTGACCAATAGGAGGAGACCACATCTACCGTTTTTAACTGGCTAATATCGATATCTGCATCGTACCAATCGGGCACATAGTCGTCGCGGGTAGGTTGATATCTGAAGTTGCGAATATTGCGCAGTACAATTTTACCCTGCTCTCCCCATTCCACCTGCGGTAGCCTGGCGTATTCCAACACCCAGTCTTGTTCGTTGCTTGCCGTTGGTGAGGTCAACCACGAAAACATGGCCATATAGCTAGTTGCCTTTGTCATTTGAGGCTTCACTGCTAGCACCTGACGCTATCGTGCCCTGCGCTTTTTCATCGCGCCATTGTTTGCGCAAAGAAAACATTTTCTTTAGAGCTCGGCGTATGGTGGTTATCCAGCCGGCCGGCCGGGGATCCGCCAACATGCTTAATGCCCGTGCGTAATCGAGCGTCAGCCCTGGTGTCCAGGCCATCGTTTTTGCGCGTTTACGTATTTGTACCGCCACCCATAACTCCGGCGTCATGAGAATTTTACTCAACGCCCACCAGTGACCACGCCGGCCCCATATCTTGCCCACCACACCTTCCAGTGCCGCTTCAAGACCCCGCGCCACACTGCTTGAGCAGTTACGATGAGTGAGGTTATAGGTGTTATCTGCCTGATAGACCTCCCAGAATCGCTTCAACCGTTCAGCATCGTAGTTCCTGATCCGCACCCGTACAGTTGACGGACACCATTTACCGGATTCAGTCACATAATCCGGTTGAAATTGCCCTTCGACATTATTGTCTGCCGTTGCCCGCAGCAAGCGGGTAAATTGATCGGGCGACCGGTCAATATCGACTGCCGGATACAGGCTGATATAAACGCCCTCCGGAGATTCCAGCGCAGCATGGCCGGTGGAAATCACCCCATTTTTATCCACTGCAGCAATATAACGATCAATAACAGGATGAGGCACTACCGCACTCTTCGAGGATCCCACAGGTGTCCAGACATGTATGGTCAGTGCGGGTTCATCATCGGCCGGAGGGCCGTCCCATTCAGTGACCAACGGCGTTGTTTCTGCACTGCTGGCTTCCTCAGCGGCCGTATTGCCCAACACCGCGGGGTTGACCTCCAGCTTTTTGACGCGCATCGCCAGCATAACCATATTCCATCCGCCAAATATCAACCCCAGACCTAAACAATAAGGTACGGTACCGACATAATGGGTTGGATAGGGTTGAAAGAAAAAAATGGCTAACATGATTTCTATTACACCGCCGGCCACCACAAACTTCCAATTTTTATAGCGCACAACGCCGGCCGAGACGATTTGCAATAACCCGTCGGTCAAAAACAGAATGCCAAAAATCATCGATAAAATGAAATGACCATGATGATGTCCGCTCAAAATCAATAACGCTGCCAGTGAAAATGCCCCTCCTTTTACGTAACGCAAGGTACGTTGCCCGCCGATGCCGGTATGCGCGACCATCAACGTTGCCAGGCCTTCGACCAACAACAGGAAAGCAAAGGGATGCAAGGGGAAATAAATCGCGTTATCCAACGCATCGATGAAGACGATTAAGCCAGCCAACACACCTAACCAACCGGCAATCATCAACCCTCGCCAGCGGTTACGCAAATAATCAACCCCCAGTAAAATCATTACCAACTGCACCATGCCCATCACCCCTGCCCATAGTTTTTAATTATAAGGTAACTAGCACCCCACCAGACGAGCCTTAGAGTAAACAATCTAAACAGCCCCCTTGAGTTCCAGAGAACCATGGAGGTTTTTAATTCAATTAAACCTAGCAGATGATTGATGAGTGTGCTGTCGTAGGCGTTCACTTCAGATAAAACCGAGGATGGGATTGCATAACTCATTGAAAATTAATTACACATCTAATTAAAGATTGAGCATCCAAATGCGGAACGCCTTTTTAAATCGTCCGCAAGTAACGCCGGTCCACAGCCCTATAACCCCGTTCAGAATACGCTGCCGCCTTCCATTTCACCCCTTAAGCTCCGATAAATTTATCCAAACACTGCTCGCCGAGCCGCAAGAAAAACTGGGCGCAACCATCAAAAAACAACTTTACTCATCATTATCAATAAATTACAAAGCATAAAGCTCAATTAATCATCATAATCTATAATCATATTCACCCTGCATTAAGCCAGAGACATTCAGATGAATAAAAGTGCATTAACCTTAACCCTGTCATTATTTTTCATGGCGAAAATGGCAATATCCGCTCAAGATTGCGGGTCTTTAAAGAAAGACATCAATACTGAGAACATGGGTTTCTACCAAGAGTTGGTGCAAAAATCGCTTACCAAAAAAATAAAACCAAACACAATAGAAGTCTCTCAGGTTTTGGCCGAAAGCGAATGGCTTGCCATTTCTGCCGCAACAGACATCTCCGATCCAGGCGTACTATTCTTTAAAAACAATAAATTTATCGATGTTTGGGGCGGTGATGTATCGCCAGAAGAAAAAAACAATGTATTAAAATGGACGCGTGGCATTCATGTTCCCGATAAATTAGCGCAATGTTTTTTCGATTCCATCGTTATTCGATGAACACAAGCATACAACACCACCGCCAAAATAATAAAATCAAGCCAATTTTCATCTTCAGAATGACTGGTTGCATTTTTACAAGAAACCTTGAAATAACTTTCCCACTTACCTTTTACTTTCAATCAATTGCAAATATGGGGTATGGATATGATAAAAAAAATCAAACCATTGAGACTCGTGGTCAGTTCACTATTGTTTTTACATCCGGCACCTTATGTTTTGGCGGCACCGGCGCCCATCAACATTCCTCTGGGGCATTTAGATAATCGTCTAACCATTAATGTCGGCGTCAACGGTGGCCCCGCGCAAAAATATATTTTTGATACAGGCTCCGATCAGTTCAACGCCGTTCTCGGGCAACAAGATACCTCACGGTTTCCGAATGTGAATCAGGCATACGAATACCTCTATGGCAACGATGGCTGGGGCGGATATTGGTTACAGCGCAAACAAATAACGGACCTGACCTATTACACCGATGATGCCACCCCGATACCGGTAGCGACCCCCGGCAGCAACAATAAAGGCTACGTCATTGGCCAGGTTGAACATCTGTTGCTCGACCATCCCCAGCAAGCAAATCAAAAACCGTTTAAGGTCATAGGGGATAAAACTTACTATATTGATTTAGCTGCGGAAAAAAACATTACCACAGGAAAACCGACCGAAGAAAAGCACTTCTACGGCACCTTTGGCGTAGGGGATTTTCTTTTTACGGATGCAAAAGGCAATCCCAACGGCGGCAGCCCCTTTAGCACCATCACGAAAACCGGTTTCATCGTCGCCGGTAATGACAATGCCAATGAAAATGGAACAACGCTTTCACCGGGTTGCGCGCCTTGTGCCATCCTCAATTTGACGCCCAGTCTGCGGGCGCAGTTTGATACCCAGGTTCCCTGGGCACCTAAACGTGAAGAGGGAGATATCACCCATTTCCCCAACTCTGGCGCACCGGCGTCATCGCAACATGAAGGCCGCTTCAAATACGCCTTCACGCTCAATATCAATGGCCAGTCGAGCACCGTTGAGCTTCCTGCAGAGGCGCTGAGCGGCGCAATTTTATTCGATACCGGCAATGCTACTCACGCAACGATAGACAGCAAAAAATTCGGCGACATCCTCGAACAACATGGCGTGAAATTTGACAAGGATGGAGAAAACAACACGTCAGTGACCGCCCTGACGCTTCAGCCTGTCGACGCCAATGGACAGAAAGTCGGCAACGGGATCACTCTGCAGGGAGGCAGTGATGATCGCCTGATTATCGATCGCGACAGCAGTGACACAAAAACCTGGAACATCACGATGGGTATAGGTTTTTTCACTCAATATTCAGTGATGTATGATTTGCAAAATCAGCTCACGGCGTTTACCCCTTTCGTCGTCAATGCCGATAATTTTTCTACGGATGCCAACGGCAGCGGATTGCACCTTAACCGCGTGACCAGGCAAATGGGAAATCTGATGAGTGCCCCTGCCGGCGATCCCTCAGGTGATCCTAATGGAGGAAAAGGTTATCTGGGGTTGGCGGGCGCCATCTCCGGTGCCGGCGACTTAACGCTCACGCCGGATGTGGTGGTCAACATGACCGGCATGAACACCTATACCGGCGTGACCCGGGTGAATAAAGGTGCGGTGTTATACCTTGCCGGCCCCGGCAGTCTCGCCCACTCCGCATCGCTGGAAAATAACGGTTGGTTTGACATCACCGAACACGGTAATTTCAATCCGCTGTGGGGCGTCCCAGACAGCATGAACAACGCCACTCTCCGCAGCTTAAGCGGCAATGGCGTAGTCACGCTGGGAGACAGAACGCTGGTGTTGAGCCAGGCGAAGGATAATTTCTCGGGCCGTATCACGGACGTTGACCTCGGCAATCCTGACGGAACGCACTATAAAGGCGGCCTGACAATAGCGGGCGGTAGCCAAACGCTCAGCGGAAATAATGACTACGCCGGCCAGACGCGGATTGCCAAAGGCGCTGCGTTGCAACTGGCCAACACCGGCACATTAGCCAGCGATGTCGCGGCCGATGGGCTCTTTATCGCCAACGGTAAAGCCGCCGGCGCTACTGTGGTGCGCGACGGCGGGCTGGTAGGCGGCAGTGGGCATATCGGCACGCTGGCGGCCAATAAAGGGGGCTCGGTGGCACCCGGCAATTCTATCGGTACCTTGACGATTGATAACGATCTGACGCTGGGGAATGGCTCCCGTTATCTGGCTGAAATTGAGGCTGGCCGCAGCGATTTGCTGCAGGTCAATGGCCAGGCGACACTGAACGGCGGCGAGATTACTGTAGTACCGCAAGCGGGGCAAAACCTGCTGGCTTCGACATCCTCCGCCGGCAATATCCTGGCACAGCGTTATACCCTGCTTACTGCCGCGCAAGGTATTACGGGGCAATTTGGCTCTGCTGACGCAGGGTTGTTTTTAACGCCCGATCTGGCCTATCAGGCCACTAACCTCTCATTGGGTTTACAACGTAACGCCACCCGTTTTGCGGATGTCGCCGTCACGGCCAATCAACGTAACCTCGCGACGGCAATTGAACGCTTACCGGCTGATCACCCCGTGTATCAAAGCTTGTTGATAGCCCCTTCTGCGGAACTGGCGCGACAAGCCTATCGTCAATTATCCGGGCAGATACATGCGGATATCGCCTCCGCGCTGGTGAATAACAGCCGTTATGTTCGGGATACGCTTAACGGCCGTTTGCGCCAGACTCAGGGCGCAGCGGACAGCAGCGACATCAAACAAGACGAGGACGGCGCATGGGTCAGTTTGCTGGGCAACTGGGAGCACGCCAGCGGCAATGATAATGCCACGGGCTTCCACGACTCTACCTTTGGGGTATTGCTCGGTGCGGATAATGAACTGGCCGATCGTTGGCGTCTGGGCTTGACCACCGGTTACACCCGCACCTTATTGCACGGAGACGGCGCATCTGCCGACAGTGATAACTATCATTTGGCTGTCTATGCCGGCAAAACCTATGACAACCTGAATCTGCGCGCGGGTACCGCCTATACCTGGCACCGGATTGAAACCTCCCGGGGTATCGGGTATTACGGCCAGTCCGATAACGCCAAGGCACGCTATAACGCGGGAACAGGCCAGATCTTCGCAGAAGCGGGTTACCGTCTGGACAATACCTGGTTCAATCTGGAGCCGTTCGCCAACCTGGCGTGGGTGAATTACCGTAGCGATGATATGACGGAAAATGGCGGTGCCGCCGCATTGAAAGCGGGCAGCCAGAGCACCAGCGCAACATTATCCACCCTGGGTATGCGTGCGGACAAACGCTGGAGTACCGGTAAAGACAGCGCCGTTACCCTGCGTGGTGAACTGGGTTGGCAGCATCAGTACAACGCGACTGAGCGCGAAGTCGGCTTGCGCTTTGCCGGCACTGACGCCACCTTCAATACCGCCACGGTCGCAGCCTCACGCGACGGCATGGTGATGAAGGCGGGGGCAGAAATCAACGTCACAAAATCGGTTGCCGTTTCCCTCAACTACACCGGTTTGTTATCTCAGAATTATCAGGATAACGGTATGAATGCCGGCGTGGTATGGCATTTCTGACGGTTTTTTCCTGAACAGGCAGGGATGCCGCTAGTCACTTCCGGGAGGCGGTTCAGAAGCCACAAAACGCCTCCCGGGGTTAGGCGTTATACAGTTTTGATGCCTGGGTAGCCAAAGAGGTCTCTTCAACGCCAATTTACCCGCCCAACACCCTTGGCAGGTTTACCCCGCCCTCACACCGCTGCATAGACAATAAAGGTAACCACGCCGAAAATCTCCAGCGCGTCTTCGTCACCGAAGACGATCGGCGAATAGGTCGGGTTCATCGGCAGCAGCCGCAGATCGGGGTGGCGCTGCAACTTCTTCACCGTGAACTCGCCGTCGATGGCGGCAATGACAATGTTACCGTGCTCCGCCCGCAGTGAACTGTCGACGATCAGCAGATCGCCATCCTTGATGTTGCCTTCGACCATCGAATCGCCGCTGGCGCGCACAAAGTAAGTGGCGTTGGGGTGCCGCACCAGCAGTTTGCCGATATCCAGCCGGGCCTCCACGTAATCCTGCGCCGGAGAAGGGAAACCGCAAGCTACGGGATCGGCAAACAGCGGCAATGCCGGCGTGGTTTTATTGTCTTCGGAAGGGGAAATAAACAACATCATGAACAACCCTATTTAACTGTATTTTTATACAGTATCGCAAAGGATTTATAGTGTTCAAGTTGTTTACCTGAGGATCCCGGGAACCGATTGATGCCGTGGGAAATTTAGCTGCCCTGGCTGGCCGGTAACTTATCTGCATTTTCACCCTCGGGCATCAGTAAACACCTTTACTGCAAGAGTATGCCATAGCTATAATGGTATGATTTTTCACGAAAAAGTGATCAATTTATTCTCGATTTGCCTATCATTTCAGCCGGTCTGCTTACCGATGAGCAGACCTTCGCACTGATATGATCGCTCTGTGTTCATCGTCTAAACTACAAGTCTTTATCTTTTTCATTGAGGTGTAACCCCAGCCTGAACGGCCTGTGGGCGCAGAGCAGCCTGATTATCCCCCGCCATATCTTCATTTTGACATCCGGATCGGGTTAATTAGGGGGTAGCATGATCGCATTTGCCGGCCGAAGAACGGGCGGGCTGCGTGGGGTTCCCTTGGGTACATGCCCGGTTTCAGGGCGTAATTGCAGAGGCAAACTATGGAACATGTCGTTTATGTCGTCGATGATGACCATTCGGTCAGGCAATCTATTGTCAGGCTGTTAAACTCTGCCGGCTACAGTGCCGTTGATTTTGACTGCGCAGAGGCCTTTCTTTCACACTCCTTTCCCGCCATACCCGGCTGTATCATTCTGGATATGCGCATGCCGAGCGGGGATGGTTTCGAGGTAACCGATGCGCTGAAAGCGAGCGGCCGGGAAATGCCGGTGATCTTCCTTACCGGCTACGGCACCATCCCGCTGTCGGTGCAGGCGATGAAAGCCGGTGCGCATGAGTTTTTGACCAAGCCCGTCGCTTCCGACGATCTGCTGAAGGCGGTTCAGGAAGCCCTCAATCTGGCAGCGGAGAATTCAGATCAGTTGCGCGAGCATTACGAACTGAAACAGCGGCACCTCACGCTGACGCCGCGCGAACAAGAAGTGCTGGAGCTGACGATTAAAGGCTTGATGAATAAACAGATTGCCGCAGAACTGGGCGTCAGCGAAATTACGGTCAAGGTACATCGTCGCCGGGTGATGGATAAAATGCAGGTGCGTTCTCTCGCGGATCTGGTGCGTGATGCCGAGCGGTTGAATCTCAGTAAGTCCAAAGCATCCTGACAAATCGGCTCATGTGCAGGCATACAGCGCTCCCTGCACATGAACCATTTTGCTTAGCGAGCCTGTAAAAACGCCAGGAGATCGTCGTTTAACCGGTCTTGATGCGTTACGGCAAAGCCGTGAGGCGCATTGTCATACACCTTCAGTTCAGCGCCAGGGATCGTTTCAGCGGCCACTTTACCGGTGACGTCAATCGGAACGATTTGATCGTTGCTGCCGTGGATCACCAGCGTAGGCACATCAATCTTCAGCATATCGTCACGGAAGTCGGTTTCCGAGAACGCGGTCACGCACTCGATGGTCCCCTTCAGTGATGCCAGCAAAGCAATGTTCAGGGTCTGGGTCAATACGCCTTCAGAGATCGTCTGGCCGGCATTGATGCCGTAAAAGGGTACGTTGAAATCGCTGATGAACTGGGCGCGGTCTTTACGTAACCCATTGCGGATCCCTTCGAAAACGGACAAGTCCACGCCTTGCGGATGCGTTTCGCTTTTTCCAAACATCGGCGTAACCGCGCCTAACAGCACCAGACCGGCCACGCGCGCGCTGCCGTAGCGGCCGATGTAGCGGGCCACGTCGCCACCGCCCATAGAAAAGCCCACCAGCGTGACGTCCTGCAGATCAAGCTGCGTGATCAGTTCATTGATGTCCGAGGCGAAAGTGTCGTAGTCATAGCCGGTCCAGGGCTGATCTGAACGGCCAAAACCGCGACGGTCGAACGCAATGACACGGTAGCCGCGTTCAGCCAGAAAGTTTAGCTGGCTGTCCCACATATCCGCGTCCAGCGGCCAGCCGTGGCTGAACAGCACCGGCTTCCCCTTCCCCCAGTCTTTGTAGTAAATCTGCGTACCGTCGTTCGTTTTAATCGTGCTCATAACAGACCCCTTGGCAGTGTTTATAAACTCAGAGACTGACGGACCCGGTTAAACCGGCGCCACCAGGTAACGGATCAGCGGCAGTGTTTCGCCCTGATGAAATGCGCAAATACGGTTTTGTATTTTCTGGTCATTAACGGTGTAACGCTCCTGCTGACGCAGGTACTCCATCCAGGAACCGACCACAAACGTCTCGACAAAAACGCCGGGCTGAAGAATGTCCTCATACACGGACCAGTTGATGGCGCCGCCGCGCCGCCTGACGCGTCGCATGTCCTGCATGCACACCGTGAAGGCGCGCGCATCCTCTGCCGTAACCAAATATTCGTAGCTCACCATCACCGGCCCACGGTCATGGCGCACATCCAGCTCAGGCGTGGCTCCTTGTTCCGTACTGATGTCCAGATTCAGGTCGGGATCCTGGTCCAAACGCCAGCGGTAAACCGTGGTGCTGGCCAACACCATGCCCAACGCGGCCACGCACAGCGAAGCTGGAATGCCAAAATGCGAGGCCAATTGCCCCCAAATGGCGCTGCCGGCGGCCATGGAGCCGAAGAAGACGGTCAGATACACCGCCAACGCGCGCGCTTTCACCCATTTCGCCGCGCTGCGCTGTGCGCCGAGGTTCAACGTAGACAGCACCGCTATCCAGGAAAAACCGGTGAAAAATTCAAACGCGTTGAGCAGCCAGACGTTACGGACAAACGCCAGCGCCAGCATCGTGACGGCAAACAGCAGGCTTGCCAGCACCATCAGCCGATCCGGGTTGAAGGACTTACGCAAGCGAGGCAGTAACACGGCACCGAAGATGGCCCCTACGCCGATAAAGGCCAGCATGATCCCGTAACCGCCCGGACCAAGCCCAAGTTCACGCCGTGCGACCAGCGGCAGCAAAGCCCAGCCCGCACTGCCGAACGTGAAAAAAGCCACCGTACGGACCAGCACATTGCGCAAAACCGGGGCGGCATGTACATAGCGAAACCCGGCGCGAACGGCGGAGAAAAAGTGCTCGGGCGGCAGGCGCTGAACGCTCGGTTCCGCCTTCCAGCGGTAGAGCACCCAGGCTACGCCCAGCACCGAGATGGCGTTGAGCAAAAACACCATCCAGGGGCCGGCGAAGGAAAGAATCAGCCCCCCCAACGCCGGGCCGATGGCGCGGCTGATGTTGATGCCCAATGAATTGAGCGTAATGGCCGGCCCCATCTCATTTTTGCTGACCAAATCAGGCACGATGGCCTGGAACGGCGGCGAGCTCATGGCCGCACCGGTGCTCAACAGGAAGGCCGCAACCAACAACACGCCAGGGGTGACGTGGCCCGTCACCGACAAGAGGGTCAGCCCGGCCGCGGCAATAAACACCCAGACCTGCGAAAACAGCAGGTATTTACGGCGATCGACAATATCCGCCATCACCCCGGAAGGCAGCGCAAACAGAAACATCGGCAAGCTGCTGGCCACCTGGACCATAGCGACAGACAGCGGATCGGCACTGAGCGTCAGCATGGTCCAGTTCACCCCAATATCGTTCATCCATGAACCGATATTGGAAACGACGGTGGCTATCCACAGCATGCGGAACACGCGTTGACGCAGCGGTTGCCACGGCGATGCGTTCACCGCCGGCACCTCTTTTAGCGCTTCAGCCGTGATGCTGTGAATATCATTAATCTGCGTCATAACGCCTCTCCAGCGGCCTGTCTGCACCGATACGCCACTTACCCGGCCCGGTTATCGCCAGCGTGGTAAAGATGATCAGCAGCAGCCAGCCGAATTGCCCTTCGGCGATAGACCAGCCTGGGTGCACGAACAGCATCGCCACCAGCAGCACGCCGATAATGGGCAGACAGGCGATACGCGTACCGAACCCCAGAATAATGAACACCGGGCAGACCACTTCCGCCAGAATGGCGGGCAACAGGCTCATGTAAGGTCCGAAGCCAAAAGGATCTTCGATGCGTGTCAGTTCTTCGCTGAAATTAAACACCTTCGGCAAACCGTGCACATGCAGCAAGAGCAGGCTGCCGGTCAGGCGCAGGAAGAACAGCCCCAGATCGATCCGGGGCGCGATGAAAAATGCAGATGACGTTTTCATAGGATTAAAACGCAAAGCAGCTGCAGCCGAGCGTGCCCCAGAATGCATTGTCATCTGCAACGGGTACGCTGGCACCGCGGGCAATATCATGATTGTGGGTGTGCACCCCACAAGGGCCGCTGCAATGATGCGCCTGTGACATCATGCCGACGCGTGCATTCGCTACCGGCGGTGCGCTGCGGTAGTGACCCGGCACCTTCACCACCGGCGACCAATCCGGCAACACCGGAATGGACGGCGGCGCCAACGGCCCGAACGTGCCGGCGGCATAAACGATGTCGCCACCGACCACCGTCAGCACGGATTCGATGCCCTTGATCTCTTCTTCAGGCACGCAGAAGTAATCCTTGCTGAGCACCGCCATGTCCGCCAGTTGGCCCGCTTTGATCTGCCCTTTTTTGCCCTGCTCGCTGGAGAACCAGGCACTGCCCTGCGTCCACAGCATCAGCGCGGTATCGCGATCCAGACGCGCATTGGCGTCATACATCTGCATGCCGCCCACGGTGCGGCCGGAAACCAGCCAGTAAAGCGCCGTCCACGGGTTGTAGCTGGCCACGCGGGTTGCATCCGTACCCAACCCCACCGGCACGCCGGTTTCCAACATGCGGGCCACCGGTGGCGTGTGGCGGGTCGCTTCAATGCCGTAGCGCTCGGCGAAGTATTCGCCCTGGAAGGCCATGCGGTGCTGCACGGCAATGCCGCCACCAAGCTCCTTGATGCGATCGATGTTTTTCTGGGTCACGGTTTCTGCATGGTCAAAGAACCAGTGCAGACCATTGAACGGGATCTCGCGGTTGACTTTTTCAAACACGTCCAGCATGCGGCTGATGGATTCGTTATAGGTCGCATGCAGGCGGAACGGCCAGCGATGCTCGACCAGGTGGCGTACGACACGCTCCAGCTCGTCTTCCATGCCTGGCGCCAAATCCGGGCGAGGCTCCAGGAAGTCTTCGAAGTCCGCGGCGGAAAACACCAGCATTTCACCTGCGCCATTATGGCGGAAGAAGTCACTGCCCTGGCCCGGCGTCAGCATGTCGGTCCATTTTTCGAAGTCTTCCAGTTCATGCCCCGGCCGCTGGGTAAACAGGTTGTAAGCGATGCGCAGCGTCATCTGCTTCTTCTCGTGCAGTTCGGCGATCACTTGATAGTCTTCCGGGTAGTTCTGGAAACCGCCGCCGGCATCGATGGCGCTGGTCAGACCCAGACGGTTCAGTTCACGCATGAACTGACGGGTCGAGTTCACCTGCTGTTCCAGCGGCAACTTCGGCCCTTTGGCCAGCGTGGCGTAGAGGATCATCGCGTTAGGGCGAGCAATCAGCATGCCGGTCGGGTTGCCGTTGCTGTCGCGCTGAATTTCGCCGCCTGGGGGGTTGGGTGTGTCTTTGGTATAGCCCACCACTCTCAGTGCTGCGCGATTGAGCAGTGCGCGATCGTAAAGATGAAGAATAAACACCGGCGTGTCCGGCGCAGCTTCGTTGATCTCATCCAGCGTTGGCATGCGGCGCTCGGCAAACTGGAACTCCGTCCAGCCGCCCACCACGCGCACCCACTGTGGCGATGGCGTGCGCAGCGCCTGATCTTTCAACATCCGCAAGGCATCCGCCAGCGACGGCACGCCTTCCCAGCGCAATTCAAGGTTGTAGTTCAGGCCACCGCGGATCAAGTGAAGGTGTGAGTCATTAAGCCCCGGAACCGCAGTGTGCCCCTTAAGATCCACCACTTTCGTGCCTTCGCAGTGATGCTGCATCACTTCAGCGACGGTACCGACCTCAAGGAACTTGCCCTCGCGGATCGCCACGGCTTCCGCCAGCGGATTTTCGCGATCGACAGTATGAAACTGCCCGTTAACCAGTATCAAATCAGCTTTGCCCAGCGAAACCATAGATCCTCCTGTCTGAGACGTCCGGTTCAGGCAGAAAGCCGCCGGACACAACGTGCGCGGCCTTTCAGAGCGGCGCGAATTGAAAGGATTATGGAATAGGAATGGGAAAAGACCAGTTATACAAAGGGATAGATATACCAAAGTATAGGTATACGAAAGGTTAGTTATACCAACAGATAATAGTTTCGCCCCCGCCTCCAGCCTAACATTCAACCCGTTGATAGCGTTTACCACCCGGTAGCTCTCGGCTCTGTCGCTGCGCCAACGGCGCGATGACCTTGTTACTTTTAACCTCATCCCAAAGGTATTTTTATGACAACCTCTAAGCTTGAAGTCCTGACGCCAGCCAACTGCCAGATGATTTTTATCGACCACCAACCTCAGATGGCTTTTGGCGTGCAATCGATCGACCGCCAGGTGCTGAAAAACAACACCGTTGCCCTGGCGAAAGCCGCGAAGGTATTCAACATTCCAACCCTCATTACAACCGTTGAAACCGAGAGCTTCTCAGGGAATACCTATCCGGAACTGCTGGACGTGTTCCCAGGCAAAGACATTCTCGAGCGGACCTCGATGAACTCGTGGGACGATCAGAAAGTGCGCGACGCGCTGGCCGCCAACGGCAAGAAAAAAGTGGTGGTTGCCGGCCTGTGGACCGAAGTCTGCAACAACAGCTTTGCCCTGTGCGCCATGCTGGAAGGCGATTATGAAATCTATATGGTGGCTGATGCGTCAGGCGGCACCTCTAAAGAAGCGCACGATTATGCCATGCAGCGCATGATTCAGGCTGGCGTGATCCCGGTAACCTGGCAGCAGGTGATGCTGGAATGGCAACGTGACTGGGCGCACAAAGAGACCTACAACGCGGTGATGGATATCGTGAGAGAGCATTCGGGCGCTTACGGCATGGGCGTGGATTATGCCTATACCATGGTGCACAAAGCGCCTTCACGTCAGAAGAGCGAGCACCGCACTCTGGCGCCGGTCGCCGCCCGCTAACCGCGGGAAGCCGGCCGGCGTAAAGCTCGGTCGGCTTCATCACTGGAGATAATGATGAGCGCAGGATTAATTTCCCTTTCCGTCGGCGTCCTTATTGGCTTGCTCTATGGGCTGCTTAAGGTCCGCTCGCCGGCTCCCCCGGCGCTGGCGCTGGTGGGGCTACTGGGAATGCTGGCCGGCGAAAGCTTGATGGGACAGGTGCTGCAACCTGAGCAGACCGCCAACACTCGGCTTTGTCAGACGCAGCCCGGTACGGCGGCCTCTTCCACTGTAACCTGCCCTGCGAAAGGAGACTGAAATGAAAGCATGGCTCGTTTCGCTGGCCATTGGCCTTCTGGCCGGTATTATCTATGCTGCGTTGAATATTCATTCACCGGCCCCGCCGGTTATTGCCCTGCTGGGCCTGTTGGGGATGCTGATCGGCGAACAGATTATCCCGGTCACCCGGCGGCTGATAAACCGACAGCCGCTGACGCTGGCGTGGTTTCGCCATGAATGCGTCCCCAAAATATGCGGAACTCCACCGGCCAAGTCTCAGACGACAACAGAGGACCCTCCGCTTAAGTAATGACTTGTCAGAGGAATATCAGCATGATGCTGCCGCAGCGCATTGCCATTGTCGATGATGAACGTTCTGTCCGCAGCGGGTTAATCAACCTGCTGCAGTCTGACGGTTACACGACATGCGCCTTTGAATCCGCAGAGGCGTTTTTAAACGAAAAAACCGCGCTGTCAGACGCTTCGTTGGTCATTATCGACATCAAGCTAAAAGGAATGGGTGGCTTCGAGTTTTATGAAAAAATAAAGACTTACGCAACGCCGCCACCGGTGATATTTATATCCGGCCACGGTGATGAGAATATGCAACGGCTAGCCCTTAAACTCGGTGCCGTTGCTTTTTTGCGTAAGCCTATCGATATCGACGCGCTCCTGGGCCTGATCCAACACGCATTGAGAGGCGATAAAAACGCCTGATGACAAGACCGCTTCCTGCGAGAGAGCCGAATGAATGATCCGCTGATACCGCCAGACCGGGCTGCCCTTCCTGATTTTCAGGATGGGCAGTTTTTTGCATTTAAGGATGATGTCATTTTTACCCCCCTGGTTCAGGAGGGCTGCATCGTCTGGATGAACGGGCGGCACCCTTTTTCGAACGGGGCTTTCATCCTCGCCACGGCGGTCAGCGATGAGGCGGAAGCGGACGCGACGCAACTGCTGAAAAATGAATTTCTGCTGCGTCCCTACCTGTCCGACGCCTGGGCGGTGAAACCCGCTGCCTGCACGCAGTATCGCGGCCGATACGCGCTGGTCTATCCGTCTTTTGCCTTTGACTCCCTGGCCCGCATAACGGGGCAGCCAATGGCCTGCATTGCCAGCTTCCTGGAGCTTGCCATCCGGATATGTGCCCCACTGCGTCAGATGCACAGGCACAACCTGATCCACGGCGATATCAAGCCGGGTAACATCTTCATCCAGGGCGATACCTCATGCCGCCTTGCCGGGTTTGGTCTGACGACGGGCACTGCGGAAGAGTTAAAACAAACCCGCCTGCCGTTTTTTGGCGGCACGCTCGCCTATATGTCGCCCGAACACACTTCGCGCACGCAAAGATCGGTGGACAGCCGCAGCGATCTCTATAGCCTTGGCATCGTCTTTTATGAACTGCTGACCGGATCTTTGCCCTTCGACCTCCGCGAAGGCGGCCTGGAGGAGTGGACGCATCACCATATCGCTTCGGAGCCACGCCCGCCTCATTTGTTGCGCGAACAGGTACCGGCCATGCTTTCGACGCTGGTCCTGCGGTTGTTGGCCAAGTCGCCCGATAACCGTTACCAAACGGTCGATGGGCTGGTCGCTGACCTGCGCCGCTGTCAGGCCACCTTGACCGCTGACAACGACATCATGCCCTTTCCTCCCGGGTTGCAGGATCGCACACCTGAGTTTCATCTCGCCGAGACGTTGTACACTCCCCATCCACAGGGCCGCGAGCTTATCGCCGCATTCGACAAGGTTAATCAGAGCGGAACCCACACGCTTGCGGTCATCAGCGGGCCTTCAGGCATCGGTAAATCCTCGCTGATTGCTTCAGCGTTAAAAGAGCTGAAAAACCGACGCACGCTGCTTGCCGTGGGTAAAGTCGACCAGTTCTCGTCGTCGCTGCCTTATGGGGTGCTGACCTCCGCCTTCCGGGCGCTAACCCTGAAACTGTTGGGGTTGCCGGCAGACGATGTCGCTCTCTGGAAAACCCGCCTGGCGCGCACGCTGGACGGTTACGAGGGGCTGGCCATTAACCTGGTGCCGGAACTGGGTCTGCTGCTGGAGCGGAAATCCCGGCAGGCCCCCGACGCACTGTCGACCGATGCCCGGGCCCGCTTTAATCTTATGATAGTCAGCCTGGTCAATACCTTTGCCACCCCCGGCTGTCCGCTGGTGTTGTTGATTGACGATCTTCACTGGATCGATGTCGCCAGCTTGCAGGTGCTGGAATATCTGCTTAAAAACAGCGATGCGCTGCCGTTACTGTTGGTGGTTGCCCTGCGCGATCCCTCTTCAACGGACAACCTTTCGGTGTCTGAGGCGCTGGGCCGGCTTCGTGATGCGGCTCAACGTAAAATCGACATCATACCGGCGCCGCTCTCGGTTAAAGCCGTCGCTCGCTGGCTGGCCGACGTCTTCCAGCGGCGCTCAACCGACACCCTCGACCTGGCTCGGCTGATACATGAAAAAACCCGCGGCAACCCGCTGTTCGTGCATGAGTTTTTCAAACGTATCGTCGATGACGGCCTGGTGACGCACAACAAATATCAAGGCAAGTGGTATTACGACGTGCCGACCATTCAGGCACGTCATTACACCGAAAACGTCGTCGGTCTGGTCTTGCTGCAACTGGAGAAAATGCCCGAAGAAACCCGCAAGCTGTTAGGCAGCCTGGCCTGCCTGGGTAGCAGCGGTGAGCTTGGCACCATTAGCCGCGTCCTGAACCTCTCCGATACGGATATCCGCTATCAACTGCACCCTGCGGTTACCGCCCAGTTGATTACCCTGTCTGCCGACACCTATACGTTCCCCCACGATCGCGTGCAGGAAGCGGCCTTCGCCCTGCTGGATGCCGGCGAACGGGGGCATCTGCACCTCACGACGGCCAGCCTGCTGGCCGAAGCTTCACGCCAGGCGGCGGGCAATGAGATGCTGTTCCGCGCCATTCATCATGTGTCCGCAGCCATTGACTGCGTACAACCGCCACCACAGCGCAAAATGTTCCGCGAATTGAGCATGCTGGCGGCCCGCCGCGCGAAGCGTTCCGGAGATTACCTCTCCGCACAGCGATATCTACAGACCGCCCGTGCACTCGGCGGCCCTGCGTCTGATAATGCGTCCGATTTCGCGCTGGAGCTGGAGGAAGCCGAATGCGCGTTTTTACTGGGTGACCTGGTCACGGCACGGCATTTGAGTGACCGGTTGCTGGGTTCGCCTGGCGGGTTGGCGGAAAAAATCTCCGCCGCCAATTTGCTGGCGGAAGTGCATATGCGCCAGTCGGATAACCCGCTGGCGCTGGAGACCGCATTATGCTGGCTGACGGTATCCGGCATTACACTTAACCGACACCCCGATGATGCGGAATGCGAGGCGGCCTGGAAAATGCTCCACGCCCGTATCGGTGAGAGCCCGGCCGCTATTTTCAATCAATTGCCGCTCATGGCTAATCCTGAAACGGAAGCCGCGATGAGTTTGCTGGCCCGTGCCGGCCTGTCCGCCAGCTTCATCAGCCCACGCCTGCACTTCATGTTGCTTTGCCAGATGCTGCATCTGACGCTGGAACACGGCATTACCGGCGCCTCAACGTCGGCAATGGGCTGGTTTGGCGTGCTGATTGGTCACCGCTATGACGAATATCGATTGGGTTTCAAATATGCGGTGCTGGCTCGTGAACTCGTGACGCGCCACGGTTACAGCGTTTACGAAGCGAGAACGCTGCTGCCACTCGATCAGTTGAGCGTCTGGACCCAGCCGCTCTCCTACACCACCGAATGCGCCAAAGCCTGCTTCACGGCGGCGGTGACGCACGGCGATCTGACCGTCGCCTCTTTTGCCGCCTGTCATCAAATCATTAACTTTTTAAGCCGCGGCGATCATCTCGATAACGTGCTGACCAGCATCGAACGGGGGCTGGCCTTTGTGCGGAAATCCCATTTTCCGGACGTTGAGCGCATTATGTTGATCCAGCGGCATTATGTTGAGCACTTGCGCACCGTCTCTCCCGGATATTGGGGCGGCATAGATGCGCTGCCCGACTCGCTGCTGCCGACCGCGCCGGAACAGGCGCCGCAGCAAATGTCCACCATGATGTTCTGGTTCTGGCTGTATCGGGGCATGGCGCATTTTGTCGCCGGCGAATACCTTCAGGCGGAAACGTCGCTGAAACAGGCTGAATCCTTTGCCTGGTCTGCGCCGGGGCATATCCACCTGCTGGATTTGCATCTGTACAGCGCGCTGACGTTAACCACTCAACTGACACCGGATACCTTTTCCGTCGAGCACCGGCGCAAGCTGCAAAAACACCATGACAAAATCGCGCTTTGGGCGCGCATTAATCCAGGCACATTCGCCGACAAAGAGGCGTTGGTGTATGCGGAGATTGTCCGCCTTGACGGCATGAACAGCATTGCGCTCGAGCAATATGAAAAAGCGGTAAGGCTCTCGCGGGACTCGGGTTTCAACCCCTGCAATGCGCTGGCTCATGAACTCGCGGGCCGCTTCGCGCTCAGTTGCGGCTACCATACTGCCGCTGATGCTCACTTTCGGGGCGCAATGGCGGCATGGGGGCGTGCAGGTGCTCAGGCCAAGGTGAATCAACTGAAACGGATTTATCCCCATCTGGTGTCCCCCGGCCAGGCCACGCCTTATGACACCATCGCCTTTGCCCAGAATGAAGAAATCCGCGATCTGCAAAGTGTCATCAAAGCATCGCGTGCACTGTCTGAAGAGATCAATCTGGAGCGGCTGATTCAGATACTGATGACCATGCTGCTGGAGCGTGCCGGTGCCCAGCGCGGCCTGTTGATCCGCGTATTGGATAACAACATTCCTGAAATCGAGGCGAGCGCCTATACCGGCAGCGACGGCGTCAGGGTGCGGATCATAAAAGATGTGCCGATGGCCACCGACATGCCGCTGTCGATACTGTCGGCCGTGATCCGCACAGGGCAAGAAATACGCACCGGAAAACCGGAAGAGTTCAGTCCCTTCTCGCAGGATCCTTACCTCGTGACTTCCGGCGCTGCCGTCTTGTGCGTGCCGATGTTCAAGCAGGCGCGGCTGGTCGGCGTGTTGTACCTCGAAAACCGTTTAATGCCTGAAATCTTCACCGCCGAGCATTCGAAAGTGGTTAACCTGCTCGGCGCGCATGCCGCCGTCTCGCTCGAAACCGCAAGGCTGTATGCCGAATTGCTTGAGGAGAACATTCAGCGCAGACGGGTGGAGAAAGAGCTCAGAGCAAGCCAGACCTCGCTGATGCTGGGCGAGCAGATCAGCCATACCGGCAGTTGGCGTTGGGAGCTGGAGCAGGACCTGATGTTCATGTCCGAAGAATATGCCCGTATTCTCGGCCTGCCCGAAAAGCAGAAAATGATTTCTATGGCGGAATTTCTTACCTTCGTTCATCCGGACGACTATGCGCGCGTCAGCACCGTCGTCACCGACGGGGTGAGAGACGGGCTGCCTCTGCGGGCCGAGTTTCGCATCATGAGCGCGGATGGCGTTTGCCGCTACATATTGGGCATAGGTAACCCGGTCGGCGTAGGCACCGAGGTCTATGAATACTACGGCACCATCACCGACATCACCGCCCAGCGACAGACGGAGGACGCCGTCAGGGTCGCCCAGGCCGAACTGGCCCGCGTTTCCCGCGCGACCACCGTCGGCCAGTTGACCTCGTCCATTGCGCACGAAATCAATCAACCCTTGATGTCGATTGTCTCGAACGCCGGGGCAAGCCTGCGCTGGCTGAACCACGACCCTGTCCGGCATGACAATATTCGTACGGGGCTGGAGGAGATCATTGCAGAAGGCCAGCGCGCAGGTGAAATCATTCGCAGCCTGCAAACCCTGACGCGCAAGCAGGAGCCGGTCTTTTCCCGTATTGATCTGCACTATCTTGTCCGCCATATCATGACCCTGTCACGCAGCGAAATTGAGCAGCGCCGCGTGGCAGTGGAGTATGAACTGAAGGCCGCCGACAGCTTCATCTTTGGCGATAGCGTTCAAATTCAACAGGTATTGATTAACCTGGTGATGAACGCGATCGAGGCTCTGTCTGAGGTGAGCGATCGTACGCGAACGCTAAGGATAACCACGCTAAATCCCGATGACAAAACGGTCGAGTTACGTATCGCGGACAACGGAATCGGGCTGGATCCTGAGGTAATGGAACGGGTTTTTGATTCTTTCTACACCACAAAAGCACAAGGAATGGGGATGGGGTTGACCATCAGCCTCGCCATTATTGAACGCCATCGGGGCGCACTGAAAGCGCAGGCAGTGGAACCCTACGGCAGTTGCTTCAGTTTTGTGGTGCCAACTGTCAGCAATGAGGATGCGATGAAGCCACAATGAACACAGGAAGTTGCGTGATCATCGGGTGAAATTCCGGTGGCCCGTCTCAGCCAAACTGCCTCGACTGAGGCGGACCACCGGGTTAGCGGCTACAGCAGCAGCGCCAGCTCCATCGCCGCACGTTGCAACTGTGGCAGCACCCGCTCACGCAGCTCCGCCGAGGAAATTTGCGAAGCATTGACCCCAACGTTCATTGCCGCCACCACGCCGCCGCCCTTGCGCGAATGCATCGGCACCGCGATCGAACGCAGGCCAATCTCCAGTTGCTGATCGTTGATGGCATATCCCTGCCTGCGCACTTTAGCCAACTGTTCACGCAACTGTTCCGCGCTGGTCACGGTGTGCTCGGTCAGTGGTTCGAAGGTCACCCGCGACAGATAGTCCTCCAGTTGTTCCTCATTCAGCGCACTGAGCAAAACCAGCCCCATTGACGTGGCGTAGGCCGGCAAGCGGCTGCCGCGCCCCAGATCAATCGTCATGATGCGCTTCACCGAGGCGCGAGCGATATACAAAATGTTGTCGCCGTCGAGCGTTGCCACCGAGCAGGACTCGTTAAGCAGCTTGCTGAGGTAATCCAGCGAATTCTGCGCCGCCTTCGCCAGTTCGGAAGAGGAAAGATAAGCGTGACCGATGGTCAGCACCCGCGGCAGCAGCCGATAATGTCGGCCGTCGGGGCAATGCACAAAACCCAGCGCCCGCAAAGTGTAGAGGCAACGGCGCACCGCGGCGCGCGGAATACCGGTAATCTGGCTGATTTCGGAAACCGACATCTGCGAATATTGCGGCTGGAAGGCCTGCAACACCTCTAACCCCCGGGCCAGCGAAGCCATAAAGTTGGGATCGCCCTTGTACTTATCATTGCTTAAATCGCCGATCTCCTGCAGCCGGCGCAGCTCCCCGCCGCCAAATTCCGAAACATCACCCATCCAGATCCCCTTTCTTTCGATGACGCTCGGGCTGATACGCCCGAAGTGCCGAAAACAGCGCCGAAACAACGCCAAATATCGATTTAGTTACCTGCATCACAAAATGAGCAACTCACTCACCAATATTTCGATAATCGCACAATGCGCTGATATTCGCACTTGTCGCTGTATTTTTCATCATTTAATTTAGAGCCAGAACCACCCGTGTGACGCTGAATTAACCGTAGCCTACTCAGGAGAGCAGATGATCGATAAAAACGTGGCATCCGCAGACGCCGCCGTCGCCGATATACCGGATGGCGCCACCCTTATGGTCGGCGGTTTTGGCCCGGCCGGCCAGCCCTGTGCCCTGCTGGATGCGCTGATCCGTCACCGCCCGCGCGAGCTGACGCTGATCAGCAATAACGCCGGTAACGGGGATTTCGGTCTGGCCGCGCTGCTAAAGGCTGGCTGTGTGCGCAAAGTGGTGTGCTCTTTTCCGCGCCAGTCCGACTCCTGGGTATTTGACGATCTGTACCGCCGCGGCGAACTGGAACTGGAGCTGATCCCTCAGGGCAATCTGGCCGCCCGCATTCAGGCCGGCGGTTCCGGCCTCGGCGGCTTCTACACACCGACCGGTTACGGCACCAAACTGGCGGAAGGCAAGGAAACCCGTGAGATAGACGGCCGCCAGTATGTGTTTGAGCTGCCGCTGAAGGCCGATTTTGCTCTGATCAAGGCTGAAAAAGGCGACCGCTGGGGCAATCTGCTGTATTCCAAAACCGGGCGCAACTTCGGGCCGATCATGGCGATGGCTGCCCATTGCACCATTGCTGAAATCAATCAGTTAGTACCGCTGGGTGAGCTGGATCCCGAAACCATCATCACGCCGGGGATCTTCGTGCAACGCCTGGTAACCTCCCCGGCAAGCGCAGCGCAGCTGTCGGCTTAAGGAACGGACTTATGTCAAAACTCACTCATCAGCAGTTGGCCGAGCGCATTGCGCGCGACATCCCGGAAGGCGCCTATGTGAATCTGGGCATCGGCATCCCGACGCAGATCGCCAACTACCTGCCGGCGGACAAAGAAATTTTCCTGCACAGCGAAAACGGCATCCTTGGCATGGGCCCTGCACCGGCAGAGGGACAGGAGGATCCTGATCTGATCAACGCCGGCAAACAGCCGGTCACCCTGCTGAAAGGCGGTTGCTTTTTCCATCACGGCGACTCTTTCGCCATGATGCGCGGCGGCCACCTGGATATCTGCGTACTGGGGGCTTATCAGGTCTCCGAACAGGGTGATTTGGCCAACTGGAGCACCGGCGCACCGGGGGCCATTCCGGCGGTCGGCGGCGCGATGGATTTGGCGATTGGCGCGCGTCAGGTCTTTGTGATGACCGAACACCTGACCAAAAAAGGCGACTGCAAGATTGTCAGCCACTGCACCTATCCTTTGACTGGCGTCGGCTGCATTGATCGCATCTACAGTGACCTGGCGGTGATGGACGTGACGCCTCAGGGCCTGGTGGTACGCGAAATATTCGGCGGGCTGACCCCGCAACAATTACAGGAAGTCACCCCGGTCGAGTTGACCTTTGCCCTTCAGCACGGAGAACCAACGCATGAATCCAGCCTATCTGTGTGACGCCGTTCGTACGCCTTTTGGCCGCCTGAACGGCAGTCTCGCCACTGTCCGCGCCGACGATCTGGCCGCCCTGCCACTGAGAGCGCTACAGGCGCGCCACCCGCAGCTTGACTGGAGCGCGGTAGACGACGTGTTGCTCGGCTGCGCCAACCAGGCGGGGGAAGATAACCGCAACGTGGCGCGCATGGCGCTGCTGCTGGCCGGCCTACCGGTGCAGATCCCCGGTTGCACCCTCAACCGTCTGTGCGGCTCCAGTCTGGATGCCGTGGCGATGGCGGCCCGCGCCATCAAAACCGGTGAAAGCGAGTTGATGATTGCCGGTGGCGTGGAAAGCATGTCGCGGGCGCCGTTTGTGATGGGCAAAGCGGAGAGCGCCTTTAGCCGGGCGATGAAAATAGAAGACACCACCATGGGCTGGCGGTTTATCAATCCGCAAATGCAGGCGCAATACGGTGTGGACTCTATGCCGCAGACCGCTGAAAACGTGGCCCTGAAGTTTGGCATTAGCCGCCAGGATCAGGATGCTTTCGCCCTGCGCAGCCAGCAACGCACCGCAGCGGCCCAGGAAAGCGGTTTCTTTGCCGAGCAACTGATTGAAGTCAGTCTGGCGCAGAAAAAAGGCGACCCGCTGGTGTTCCGCCAGGATGAACATCCGCGCACCACTACGCTCGAGGCGCTGGCGAAGTTGAAACCGGTAGTTAATCCGCAGGGTACCGTCACCGCCGGTAATGCCTCCGGACTGAACGACGGCGCCTGCGCACTGTTGCTGGCTGGTGAACGCGGGGTGGCACGCCACGGCTTGCAACCAATGGCGCGCATTGTCGCCAGCGCCGTGACCGGCATTGAACCTTCGATTATGGGCTTTGCGCCAACAGAGGCAGTGCGCAAAGTGCTGCAAATCGCCGGTCTGACACTCGATCAAATGGACGTTATCGAGCTTAACGAAGCCTTTGCAGCGCAGGCGCTGGCGGTGACTCGTGAGCTGGGACTGAGTGACGACGCCGCACAGGTGAACCCGAACGGCGGCGCGATTGCGCTGGGCCATCCGCTGGGCGCTTCCGGTGGCAGGCTGGTAATGAACGCCGCCTGGCAATTGCAGAAAACGCGGGGACGCTACGGGTTGTGCACCATGTGCATCGGCGTTGGCCAAGGTATTGCGCTGATCATCGAACGGGTATGAATATGGCCATCGACTATCGCCTCGATGGCCGCGCCGGTGCGCCGCTGTTGGTATTATCCAACTCACTCGGCACCACCTTCGACATGTGGCAGGCGCAGTTGCCGGCATGGTGCGAACACTTTCGCGTGTTGCGCTACAACCAACGCGGCCACGGTGCAACCCCCTTGCCGGAAACCCCGCTGCGGCTGGAAACGCTGGGCAATGACGTTATCGCCTTGCTCGACCGGCTGGGTGCGCCAAGCACCCACTTTTGCGGCATTTCGATGGGCGGGTTGACCGGGCTGTGGCTCAATCGCTACCACCCGCAACGCATTGATCGTTTGGTAGTGGCGAATACCGCCGCGCGCATCGGCAGCGCCGAAGGCTGGCAGTTGCGTGCGCAGCAAGTACGTTGCGAAGGGTTGGCGGCGGTGGCCGCCGCATCCCCTTCCCGCTGGTTCACCGAAGCCTTTTTGCAGCGCTCGCCGCAGCAGGTTGCTGCGCTGGTTGACGGCCTGGCAGCAGGCGACACCGCCGGTTACGCCGCCTGCTGCGACGCGCTGGCGCAGGCCGATCTTCGTGACCAGACCTGCCAGATGGCGCGGCCGATGTTGGTCATTGCGGGGGAGCATGATCCGGTCACCACCGTGGCGGACGCCGAGTTTTTGGTCGCCAACGCGCCACATGCCCGGTTAAACGTGTTGCCGGCCTCGCATATTTCCAACGTGGCCTGCGCAGAAGCGTTCGGCCAAAGCGTTATCGAGTTCCTGACCGAGAAAGGATGACGGGCTGGCGGGCCTGTCATTTTTCCGTGATTCGTTGCCCCAGCGCATCAATCACCGGCTCGCCGTCTTCTTTGCTGAACGGACCCTGCTGGACATCCGGCAGGATATCCAGCACCGCCTCCGACGGACGGCACAGCCGCGTGCCCAACGGCGTCACCACGATCGGCCGGTTAATCAAAATCGGTTGCTGCAACATAAAGTCGATCAGTTGAGCATCGCTCCACTGCGCGCCTGCCAGCCCCAGTTGTTGGTAAAGTTCGACGTTTTTTCGCAGCAACTCACGCACGGAAATGCCCATGTCGGCAATCAGTTTGACCAGTTGGGCACGGCTGGGTGGCATCTCCAGATACAAGATCACCACAGGCTCCACGCCGCTGTTACGGATTAATGCCAGCGTATTGCGCGAGGTGCCGCAGGCCGGGTTATGGTAAATGGTTATCTGGCTCATGGGGTTCTCTCTTGTTAACACTAAAGCGACAGGCGCAGGGCCAGAGCGGCCAACGCGACAAACAACACCGGAAGAGTCATCACTATCCCCACCCGGAAGTAATATCTCCAGGTGATGACGATATTTTTCTGCGACAGCACATGCAGCCACAGCAGCGTAGCCAGGCTGCCGATCGGGGTAATTTTCGGCCCCAGATCGCTGCCTATTACGTTGGCGTAAATCATCGCCTGCTTGATCACGCCGTCCGCGTTGCTGCCGTCGATCGACAGCGCGCCCACCAGCACCGTCGGCATGTTATTCATGATCGAAGACAGGAACGCCGCCAGGAAGCCGGTACCTAACGTAGCCACCCACAGCCCCCGTTCGGCCAAGCCATCCAGCATACCGGACAGCAGGTCGGTTAATCCCGCGTTGCGCAGACCGTAGACCACCAGGTACATGCCCAACGAGAACACCACGATCTGCCAGGGCGCACCACGCAACACTTTACCGGTATCAATCGCATGCCCCCTTTTCGCCACTGCCAGCAGGATCAACGCCCCCACCGCGGCGACCAGACTGACCGGTATGCCAAGCGGCTCCAGGCCAAAGAAACCCACCAGCAGCAGGGCCAACACGCCCCAACCGGCTTTAAAGGTCGGCAAATCGCGGATCGCCTGGCGCGGCGGTCGCAGCAGCGCCAGGTCATAGTTCACCGGAATATCCTTGCGAAAATACAGGTGCAGCATCACCAACGTTGCGACAATGGCGGCAATGTCCACCGGCACCATCACGGCGGCATACTGAGTAAAGCTCAGCTTGAAAAAATCCGCCGAGACGATGTTCACCAGATTAGAGACCACCAGCGGCAGGCTGGCTGTGTCGGCAATAAATCCCGCCGCCATCACGAACGCCAGCGTGGCGCCCGAGCTGAACCCCAGCGCCAGCAGCATCGCAATCACAATCGGCGTAAGGATCAGCGCCGCGCCGTCGTTGGCGAACAGCGCCGCCACGCTGGCCCCCAGCAACACAATATAGGTGAACAACCACCGCCCTTTGCCCTTGCCCCAGCGCGCAACGTGCAGCGCCGCCCACTCAAAGAAGCCGGATTCATCCAGCAGCAGGCTGATGACGATCACCGCGATAAAGGTCGCCGTGGCGTTCCAGACAATGTGCCAAACCAGCGGAATATCAGCGGGATGTACCACGCCGGTCAGCAGCGCCAGCACCGCCCCGAGCGAGGCGCTCCAGCCAATGCCCAACCCTTTTGGCTGCCAGATCACCAAAATGAGCGTCAGAATAAAAATTGCCCCAGCCAGTACCATCATCGCTCCCTGGCGCACCACGCCATAAATACATATGTTTTTTCGAATATATAAGAACAAATTTTTTAACGTTACCGGCAGAGTGCCTGGCCACCCGTTGCAGCTTGCTGCGCCAGTTCGGTAAACCGTTGCTGCTGGCTGAGCCAGGCTTGCTCGATAATCGCTGCAGCCCAGGCCGGCATATGCGGTGACAACCGGTAAAAGATCCACTTACCTTCACGGCGATCGAGCAACAGGCCGCTTTCACGCAGCATAGCAAGATGACGGGAAATTTTGGGCTGCGACTCGTCTAACGCGCCGGACAGCTCGCATACGCACAGTTCCCCCGCCTGGCGCAACAATAACACCAGGTTCAGCCGGGTGTCGTCCGACAGATTTTTAAACAGTTTTAGCGGTGTCAGTGATGGCATAGATTTCTCTCCGAATGATAACCGCCATCATAATCCGCAACCGGGCGATGTCAATAACACATATGGATAATCAAATGTAATGATCGTTTTACAGGGCATCCGCGAACGTCAAGGCCCTACTGACGCACTATACTGAGTACACCGCCGTAGATCTGGAGATGTATGATGCCGCTACCCTTCAAACGTTCGGAAAGGCTTACCCTTGGTACGGAGATAGAACTGCAGCTGGTGGATAATGAAAGCTGCGATCTGTCGCACAAGGCCGACCGGGTGGTGAAGGACGTCGGCGACAAAAAACGCGTCAAGCACGAGCTGACTAAATCGATGGTGGAATTAAACAGCTCGGTGCATACCAATATCGGTGAACTGTTGGCCGAACTGAACGAGTTGACCGGGAAGATACGCGCCAGCGCGCAGCGCATTGATTGCGACGTCTGCGGTGGAGGCCGCCATCTGAGCAACGACTGGCGTCAACAGGTCATTACCGACTCCGAACGCTACAAATTGCTGGCCAGCCGCTTTGGCTACCTCTCCAAGCTGGCCTGCGTGTTCGGCCAACATATCCATATCGGCGTCAACGACGGTGATGAGGCTATGTATCTGTGCCATGCCATGACGCCCTATTTGCCGCATCTGATTGCCTTGAGTGCCTCTTCGCCGCTCTACCAGGGCGTCGATACCCTGTTTGCCAGTTCCCGTTTCAGCGCGCAAAACTCTTTCCCCAACTACGGCTGCCTTGAGCAAATCTATAATTGGGACGAATTCACTGTCTATTATGAAAGACTGACCAGTGCCGGGGTGATTGAAGGTATCAAAGACATTTATTGGGACGTGCGTCCAAAGCCGGAGTTAGGTACGGTGGAAGTCAGGGTCTGCGATACGCCGTTGCATATACACCATGCGGCCACATTAGCCGGTTACTGCCGGCTACTGGCCAGATACCTGTTGGATAACAGACAAAGGGTTGTTGCGGAATATGTCGCCTTTACCAACTACAACAAGATCAATGCCTGCCGCCACGGCTTTGGCGCCGACTATGTGGATCCCGCCACGCTGCGCCGCTGCAGCCTGACATCGCATATGCTGGACACACTCGCCGCCCTGCGGCCTGGCCTGCAAAACAGTGAAGAAAACGCGCTGCTCGATAATGTTGAGCATTACGTCAAGATCGCGCTGAACGATGCGGACCGCATACGCCGCCTGCGGCATAACGGCCTGCAGCAAAAGGACGTGATCAAACAACTCTGCCACGAACTGTTGCAACCGCCGCATTAAAACGGCTCACCACCACACAGGTTTCAGCTATCGATTCCATACGCCAAAGCGACTGTTCATTACGTGCTATTCCCCTACAATCAGCCTTAACAAAACACCATTTATTCTCACCGGGGGCACGATGTACAATTTCTCACGCTATCAGGCAAAAGAACTGGCGCTGGCTTATATGAGCGGCAAGAAACACGATCTTTCGCCGCAAGAATTTCTGCAGCAGTTGAAAAACAGCGAAAGATCTTTTGAATACTTGCTGAAGCACGGCGCCGAGCAGCCGCGCGAAGTGTTGGTAAAAAGCTTTTAAACCCCACCGTGGCCTTCGCCGGTGGCATGCCGAACAGGCGTGCGTATTCCCGGCTGAATGACAATGCGTTTTCATGTCTGACGTTGAACGTCCCAATAAGGCCGTTCCCCACCCAAGTGCGCCAGCAGGAAATCGACAAAGGCCATGACTTTCGCCGGCACGTGTTTGCGTTCCGGGTACACGGCATAAATCGCGTGTTCAGGCAGCTTGTAATCCGGCAACAGTTCGACCAACCGCCCCTGCGCGAGATCGTCACCGACGATAAAGGTCGGCATCTGACAAATACCCAGGCCGGCGAGCAACGCTTCACGTAGCGCCTCACTGTTATTCACCTGGTAATTCCCTCTCGGCTGAAAACGCACCGCCCCTTCAGGCCCCTGAAACTGCCATTCGCTGCCGGCGCGGTAGTAGCTGTAAAACAGGCAGTTATGCTGTGCCAACTGCGCCAGATCCTTTGGCGTGCCGCAGCGCGTCAGGTAAGCCGGTGCAGCGCACAATACGCTGTAGCAAGGCGCGATACGCCGGGCAATCAGGCTCGAATCGGCAAGCCGCCCTATGCGGATCGCCAGGTCATAGCCCCCTTCCACCAGATCGACCAGCTTATCGTCCATCATCATATTGATTTCCACCTCCGGGCAGGTAGCCAAAAAAACCGGAATCAACGGCGCAATATGCAAACGGCCGAACACCATCGGCACGCTGAGCCGCAAAATGCCCTGCGGCTGCCCCTGCAAGCGCGTGATGGCGTCTTCCCCTTCTTGCGCCACCGCGCAGGCGTTCCGGGCATAACCAAAATACTGCTCGCCCGCTTCGGTCAGGCTCAGACTGCGGGTGGTGCGATGCAGCAACTGCACGCCCAGCGAGCCTTCCAGCTGGGTAATGCGTTTACTTACCGCAGACTTGGTAATGCCCAGCCGCTGGCCGGCCGCTGAAAAACTGCCGCATTCCACTACCGCCACAAACAGCGGGATCGCCGCAAAATTATCGGTCATTTATCGTCAACTTTTACTCAACAATGAGTTTCCATTGTAGTGGATTATGACGATAACAAAAACAATGTACGCTGTTCGCCACTGTAAAAATGGAACCTGACATGATGATACGCGGACGTTTTTCCGATCCTTTGCTGGCGTTAACCGCCGGTGCTTTGCTGGCCCTGATGATCAGTGTCAACAGCGGACTGGCGAGCTATAACAGCCCGCTATTCGCTTCGTGGGTGGCTCATGGCGTTGGCGCGATCGCCGCCTGGTTGTTGCTGCAGTTGCTGCTGAGCCGCCGCGCGCTCCTCTCTTCTGCGACGGTGCCGGCGCCCCCCCCGCTGGGCCTATTTGGGCGGTATTCCCGGTGCCCTGACCGTGGTAGTGGCCGCCATCACCGTCAATAGCCCGCTGGCGCTTGCCGGTAGCCTGGCGCTCATGCTTACCGGTCAGGTGTTGTTCGGCATGCTTTCCGACAGCCGCGGTTGGTTTGGCGTCATTCAACGCCGCCTGCGCACCAACGACATTATCGCCACGCTGCTGATCCTCTCCGGCTGCGCCCTGCTTATTTTTCTGAGATAACCGCCATGCTAACCTTGGTATTCCTCGCGCTGTTCAATGGCGTCTGCATCAGCATCAGCCGCGCGGTCAATGGCCGCCTGGCGTTGAGTCGCGGCGCTTTCCAAGCCTCGCTCTGCAATCACATCGTCGGTTTTTTGTTCCTCAGCCTGCTGCTGGCGACGGGGAGCGGGTTCAATGGCCTCCCGCTGGGTCATGCCCCGTGGGGAGCCTACTTCGGCGGGGTCATCGGTGCGCTGTTCGTGGCGCTGAACAGCTATGTGTTGCCGCGCCTTGGCACGCTGCGCGCCGCACTGCTGATTATCAGCGGCCAAATGCTGGCGGGCGTCATCATCGATCGCCTGCGCGACAGCGGCGCTCCAGTCGGTACGCAGATCTTGGGGGTCGGGCTGATCCTGCTCGGCGTCGCTCTGGCGCGGATGGAAAAACCCCTTATTACGCTGATCCATGACGTTTTTAAATTGCGCGAATAATTCGCCTTTAGAAGCGAATAAATTCAAAATTCGCATTCAGATACGAATAATTGACATATTCGTATTTAGGTGCGAATTTTAACGGTAAGCTATCGCTTCAGAGCAGAGAAAGACATGCAAACGCAACTCAGCGTAATCACCGGTGATCTGGTCAACTCCCGGCAGTTCGACACCGCAAATTACATTACCGGGCTGAAAGCCCTGCTCAACCGGCTGCAACAGGCCAATCTTATACAGCGGTTCGAGATTTTCCGCGGCGACGGCTTCCAGGCGGTGGCCGAATCGCAATCCGGCCTGCTGCTGGCGGCGTATATCCGTATCGCACTCAAAGCAATGGACGCCGGCCAGTGGGACGCCCGCATCGCGGTAGGCCTGGGAGACGGCCAGGAACGAGCGGCCGGTTATGCCAGCGCCTTTGTGAATTCCGGTCACGCGCTGGACAGCCTGGATAAAAATTGCAGGCTGGCTCTGAAAAATGACAATGCCGAGACGAATGCCATTGTCAGCGATCTGTTGCCAATGTTAGATCATGTGATTGGCCGTCTGTCGCAGACCGAGGCGCAGATAGTACAGGCGCGGATGTTTGCCGCCACCAACCTGGAAGTGGCAGAGAAACTGCATAAAGCCGCATCCACGGTCTCCGCAACGCTAAAACGCGCAGCCTATGAGGAGATCATGCGATTTATTCACGCGATTAACAGGATCACCTGAAGATGGATTTAACCTACGCGCCATTGCTGACCTGGTTGCTGATTGTACATTTGCTGGCTGATTTCCCGCTGCAACCGCTCAGTTGGGTAGAGGATAAAATTCGCCGTCGCGCGCGTTCGCGTTTCCTGCTGTTGCATGCCTTGCTGCACGGCATATTGGCCGCCTGTGCGGTGGCGAGTTTCGGTCTGCTGCATGGCGGGCTCTCCGCCGCAGCGGCGCTGGCTACTTTGCCGGTTATCGCTATCAGCCACTATTTTATCGACCTGCTGAAAGTCACCCTCCTGGCCCGCCTCAGCCGAGCCGGCGGCTTTCTTCTCGATCAATGCCTGCATCTGACGGTGATTGTTCTGTTATGGCTGTGCCTGACGCCAGAACCCCGCAGCCTGATCGCCACGCTTGGCGCCGCCGCTACCGGCAGGCAGTTTGGGCTGATGTTACTGGCGTATTTAGTGATTTATATGCCGATGGGCGTACTGATTGGGCAATTGCTGGCGCACTGGACACCGCAAATGCCGCCCTCGGCCAAAGCCGACAGCGATTCGCTGTTACGCGCAGGCAAGCAGATTGGCTACCTGGAAAGGACGCTGATCCTGACGTTTGTGTTGATCGGCCAAATTCCGGCGATCGGCTTTTTGCTGGCCGCAAAGTCTATTTTTCGCTTTGGCGACCTGCGGCAGAGCGATGATAAAATGCGTACCGAGTATGTGCTGCTCGGCACGCTGTTTTCCTTTACTCTGACCATCTTGCTCGGTCTGCTGGTAAAAAAATTGTTATAACCGCCGGGCATTGCGCCCGGCGGTCAGGGTCATTACAGCCACTCACCGAAGCGGCGAATATAGAAACGCTTCATCATCTGCGCGACGACGCAGTAGCTGACCAGCGTGCCGGCCAGCCACGGGAAGTATTCCCACGGCAAGGGCTGCAAGCCGACCCAGGCACCAAGCGGCGAGAACGGCAGATAAATGCCCAGCGCCATTACCAGCGCCGTGGTCAGCAGAACCGGCAATGCGGCGGTACTTTGGATGAACGGGATCTTCTGGGTACGCAGCATATGCACCACCAGCGTTTGCGACAGCAACCCTTCAATAAACCAGCCGGACTGGAACAATGCCTGATGCTCGACGCTGTTGGCGGCGAAGACGAACCACATCAGCGCATAGGTGGTGATATCAAAAATGGATGAGGTTGGCCCAATCCACAGCATAAAGCGGCCGATGTTCTTCGCATCCCACTTGCGCGGCTTACGCAGAAACTCTTTGTCCATCTTGTCCCACGGCAGCGACAGCTGGGAAATATCGTACATCAGGTTCTGAATCAACAGGTGGATCGCCAACATCGGCAAGAACGGGATAAACGCACTGGCCACCAGCACCGAAAACACGTTGCCGAAGTTGGAGCTGGCGGTCATGTTCAGGTATTTGATGATATTGCCGAAGGTTTCACGGCCTTTGATTACCCCTTCTTCCAGCACCATCAGGTTTTTTTCCAGCAGAATGATGTCCGCCGACTCCTTGGCGATGTCGGTGCCGGTATCCACCGATATACCGACGTCCGCATCGCGCAGCGCCGGGGCATCGTTAATACCGTCGCCGAGGAACCCGACGGTGTGGCCATTCGCCTGCAACATCTTCAACACCCGCGATTTCTGTAGCGGTGTCAGTTTGGTAAAGACCATGCGTTGCTCCACTTCACGCGCCAGCGTTTCATCGTCCATCTGTTCGATTTGCGGGCCGGAGAGCGGCTCGCCCGGCTCCAGCCCGACGTCGCGACAAATCTTGCAGGTGATCACCGGATTATCGCCGGTCAATACCTTCACCGCCACGCCGTTTTCCTGTAGTGCAGAGATTGCTTCCTGCGCGCTCTCCTTCGGCGGATCGAGGAAGGTCAGGACGCCCTGGATCACCATATCGCGCTCATCGGCCACGCTCAGCGGCAAGGGAGCTTTCTGCTCACCCAGCTCCCGCGTCGCCAGCACCAGCACGCGGAATCCATCCTCATTATACTGGGCGGCAAGCGCCTGCAGCGCCGCACGCCGCGCCTCATCCAGCACCAGCGTCTGCTGCCCCTCGCGCACGTGGGTGGCGATGTCCAGCATCTCCTCCACCGCCCCTTTGCAGATCAGCCGCTGTTGGCCATTGTCATCCGCCACCACGATCGACAGACGGCGTCGTACAAAATCGAACGGCAGCTCATCCACCTTGCTAAAACGCCCCAGCGCCTCGATGCCCGACTTACCGCGCCCGAATCGGATCACCGCCTGATCCATCAGATTTTTCATGCCGCTTTGGTGGGCGCTGTTCAACCATGCCAGGTGCAGCACCTCATTATCTTTGGCACCGCCGGCGTCCAGATGATGCTCGAGGATGATGCGATCCTGGGTCAGGGTGCCGGTTTTATCCGTACAGAGCACGTCCATAGCACCGAAGTTCTGGATAGCATTCAGGCGCTTGACCACCACTTTGCGCCGCGACATGGCAATCGCGCCCTTCGCCAGGTTGGAACTGACGATCATCGGCAGCATCTCCGGTGTCAATCCCACCGCCACCGCCAAAGCAAACAGCACCGCTTCGCTCCAGTCGCCCTTGGTAAAGCCGTTGATCAGCAACACAATCGGCACCATAACCAGCATAAAGCGGATCAACAGCCAACTGACGCTGTTCACCCCACGATCGAAGGCCGTTTGCGAACGGGAACCGACGATCGACTTGGCCAACGAGCCAAAATAGGTGCGCCCGGCGGTCGCCACCACGACCGCCGTGGCGGTGCCGCTGGCGACGTTGGTGCCCATCAGGCAGATATTCGGCAGTTCCAACAGCGCATGCTCGCTGGAGACTTCCTCCTCGCTCGATTTTTGGCTGACGTTGCCCATCGCATCGTATTTCTCGATCGGGATTGCCTCCCCGGTCAGGATCGCCTGGCTGATGAACAGATCGCGTGAGGCAAGCAGGCGCACGTCCGCCGGCACCATGTCCCCGGCGGAAAGCTGGATGATATCTCCCGGCACCAGTTCGCGAATTGCCACTTCCAGCGTCAAGGGCTGCGCGCTGTAGCTGCTGCGGCGCAATACCGTTGCGGTAGTGCGCACCATCGATTTCAGCGTTTCCGCTGCCTTGTTGGTCCGGTATTCCTGCCAGAAACGCAGCAACCCGCTGAGTGAGACCATCACCAGTATGATTATCACGCCAATGAGATCGGTTTCTTCACCGCGCCGGAGAGGCAACCAGTAATCGGTAAAGAAACTGATCGCAGCCAACACCATAAGAACAAAGATAAAAGGGTTATTAAATGCGCCAATCAGTTGCACCAGCGCATGCGGCGCTTTCTCATGGGCAACCTGGTTAACGCCAAATTGCTCCAGGCGTTCATCAGCATCATCCTGGGTCAGGCCATTACGATTGCATTTTAAATTTGCCAGCGTCTGGTCGACGCTGTTTTTCGCCTCTTGCGCGATGGCGTAAGGTGCCTCTTTTTTATCGCGACGGCGTAGGTTGTCATTAATATAGGTCATAACGCTATTCTCTTATCTTATTCTGCGCACAGGGTTACCTCACCTGATTAACAGGCGAATAGGCGCAGAGTGGAATTTATTTAATCAGTGTAATTGCCGGATTTTATAACCACAGGCAATCACGTCGAACAATCAATATTATGGGGTCATCGTCCATGACGCCTCCTTACCACCAAATGAAGTGAATATTAATGAAGAATTAAACGGGCAATTCAGAAGCCACTCGCCAGCGTACGGCGCTCACGCTTTTTTCCAGGCTGACGCGGCAGACAATACCCTCTATTTCTTTTTGCGCGGCGGGATTGGCCGTTATCTCGGCACAAACCTCAAGCTGACCGGGAATGGATATATCGGCGCTGCGCAAAGATTGCAATCTTAGTGCCACGCCGTTCAGCGCCTGCAATATCAGAGTGCGTACCAGTATTTCATCTTGTTCGCCGCAGGTAACCTGAATGCGATAACACAGTTCCAGATCGGTCGCCTGCTGCTGAGGTTGCAGATTGATGCGCTGCGCCGCTTCTCGCAGCAGAATATTCGCGCACAGGATCACCAGCGTCGCCAGTACTGCATTCCAGTACTGCCCCAGGCCGCACAGCACGCCAATCGCCGCCGAACACCACAGCGTGGCGGCGGTATTCAAGCCACGGATGTTCAGCCCTTCACGCATGATCACCCCGGCGCCCAGAAAGCCGATGCCGGAAACAATCTGCGCGGCAACCCGCCCGGCGCTGGAAGGATCGGTGGACATGGAGCTGAGGATAAACACCGCCGCACCGGTGGCCACCAGCGCATTGGTGCGCAGGCCGGCCATACGCTGACGCCACTGCCGCTCAGCGCCAATAACCGCACCCAGGCTCATCGCCAGTAATAGATTTAAAACAAAAGGAGTCATAGCCATGACTGTCCCCTTAATAAACTGCAGGAGATAAAATCATGTGCTTTTTAGCACACGCGAAATTGCGCCAATAATATATTAGCGAACGAACGCGTCAGTGCCTGGAGGGAAAAGGCTGTGACTGCAAATTGCCATAATAACGTCCAAATCAATTCACCTGATGCCATTGGGCCTCAGGTACAACAATGAGATTCGGGTTTGCACAGCTCGGAATAAAAAGAGAGGGGTGCTGCCCGCCGTTTTCGGCAAGCAACAAATCAGAAGAGGATTGGTCAGCTTGCCTTATTTATATCGCTACAACTAAAACTGTCCAATTGTGTTTCCTCACTGAAATTTTGGCTGAGTATAGTGACGCAGAGTAATGATGTAAAGGCGAATTTATTAAACAGAAATTAAACTGCATAACGCCATTTATTTGACGCGCTACGCAATCTGCCGCGTTGGCTTTGGGTGATACGCTTATTATCTATAGACTAGCATCTCAACAGGACATTAATCCCCGAAGGACAGCCAATCCGATGAACATGCTTCGCCTTTCCATCAGTTTCGCCCTGTTTGCCGCCTTCCCCACCGACGCCCTGTTACTGCAACAGGGAACGGCACGTTTTGACATCGACCCGGCCACGCTGCAAATCGCAACAGGCAAAACCATCGTCAATCAGGCTCAGGCCGCACAAACCGTGGCCGAACTGCAAAGCACGCCAACGCAGGCCCGTTGGCAATGGCCGGACAGCGCCATGCAGGTGTCCGCCAGGCTTGAGGACGGCGATCTGCATCTTAGTTTCAACACCCGCCGGGCGCAGACGTTGAATTGGTTCACCCTGCCGCAGCAGGCCGACACCCTGTTGCTGCCAATAGGTGAAGGCAGTCGTATCCCGCTGGAAAATGCCGTCTGGCAGCGGTATCTGGTTAAGGAAATGACGCCGCTGGATACCAATTGGGATCTGAAGTTGCCGCTGTGGAGCCTGGAGCGACAGGGCAAGGTGTATAGCTGGCTTCTGCTTACGCCGTTCAGCAATCAGGTCAACTTTGCCAACGCAAAAGGCGTATTCAGCATGCGCAGTAGCCACCAGTTCAACCGTTTTAATCAGCAACAGGCTTTCGACGTATTGCTGCATGTGGGTAAAACGCCATTATCCGGCGCGCGTCGTTATCGCCAGTATTTGCAGCAAAGCGGCCAGTTCAGCAGTCTGCGCGATAAAATCCGCACGGCCCCGGAGGGTGAAAAGCTGATTGGTGCCACGCATATCTATCTGTGGGGCGACAAACTGCTGGCACCCGCTGACGTGAAAAACTGGCCGGGCTTGCTGTCCTGGCTCATCTCCCCGCCTGGCGAAACGCTGCGGCAGAAAATGGATGCCGAAAACCAGAAAGCGCTGCGCCAACTGGCGGGAAAAACGCCGGAGGGCTGGCAACAACTGACGCTGATCGACGCGCTGAACCAGGCGCTGGTCACGCTGACGCCGCTCAACGCTACGCCGGACGATCCAGACTTCCTGGAAGCGCAACATCGGCAGGCCGTCAGCGTGCGCGAGCTGGCGCAGCGGCAGCTTGGCGCCTATCTGGCACCGGCAGACAGCTGGGGCCAGGGGCTGGCGAAACCACTGATCGAGGCGCTGCATCAGGCCGGGTTGCCGCGCCTGTGGTTGGGCACCGATAATTGGACCGCCGAGTTTCTGCATCCGCAGGTGGTGGAGAGCGCCAAGACATTGGGCTATCTCATCGCCAGTTACGACTCTTACGACACGGCGATTCCCCGCGGAGTCAACGACGGTTGGCTGACGGCCCAGTTGCCGACAGCACTGCGTGAAGACTGTGCCATCGTACGCGCCGACGGCACTAAAAAACCCGGTTTCGGCAAGCAAGGCTACTACCTGAATCCCGGTTGCGTATTGCCCTATTCCCAACAACGCATGCGCAGCCTGGTACAACTGGCCGGGCTGAACAGCCTGTTCCTTGACGTTGACGGCACCGGAATGGTGTCTGATGACTATCAGCCCAATCACCCTACCGGCGCTGCGCAAATGGCGCAGGCGCGCAACGCGCGACTGGCCTGGTTCAGCGACACGCTAAAACTGCCGCTTGGTTCTGAGGATGGCAATGCGGTGACCGCCCGCCACATCATGTTTGCCCACGGCATGGAAACCTGGGGCTTCGGCTGGGGTGACAAGCAGATGAATCAGGATAAATCCTCGCCCTACTATCTGGGTGCCTGGTGGCCAAATGCCCAGCCGGCCTTTTTCTTCAGCCCGGCCAAGGTCAAAGAACCCTACCGAACGGTGGAGTTTGATCCGCGCTACCGCCTGCCGCTGTACCAGGCGGTGTTTCACGATGCCGTTATCACCAGCCACCACTGGAATTACGACAACCTGAAATTCAGCGATGTCAAAACCGCGCGCAGCCTGCTCAGCCAGTTGTACAACACCGCGCCGATGTTCCACCTCAACCGCGCTACCCTGCAAGCACGTCTGCCGGAGATCAAGCGGGCCGATACGGCGTTCCGCCCGCTGCATCAGGCGTTGTGGGATAAGGCGCTGACGGACTTCCGCTGGCTGGATACGGCGGGTTGGGTACAGCAAACCACCTTCAGCGACGGTTCAACGTTGACCGCCAACTTTGGCAACCAGCCGTTCGAGGGCATCGCCGCCCAGAGCCTGCATGCCAAACTGGCGGACGGTCGCACCCTGAACATCACGCAATAGCAACTCCGGCCGGGGTGAACTACGCTAGGCTCAGTCCCCCGATCGGCAACGATGGAGTTTACTGATGCCTACCCTTACCCAAAAGCTGCTCGAAGAAATCTGGCAAAGCCTGAGCCACAGCCCTTCTCCTGTGGGCCAATTGGCGGTCAGCGGCGAAGGCGAGCTGGCCAGCGCATTCCCGGTGACCGAACTGGCTACGGCCTGTTGGGGCGCAGCTGGCCTGGCCTGCGCCGGGCTGTTGCAACAAAGCAAAGGCGGTATTCCGCAGGCATTGGTCGATCGTCGACTGGCTTCGCTGTGGTTCGGTTGGACTCTGCGGCCACTGGGGTGGCAACCGCCTGCCGCCTGGGACGCGCTGGCAGGTGATTATGCCACGCGCGACGGCTGGATCCGCCTGCATACCAATGCGCCGCATCACCGTAAAGCGGTGGAGCAGGTACTGGGGCCGCATCAGGATAAAGACACGCTGGCGCAAAAGGTGCTGGAGTGGCAAAAAAGCGAATTGGAACAGGCGGTGATAGAGGCCGGTGGCTGCGCGGCGGAAATGCGCCCGGTCGAGGCGTGGCGGCAGCATATTCAGGGCAAAAGCGTCGCACAGGAGCCGTTAATCCACCAAACGCGGCAACCTGAAGCCCCGCCCCCTGCCTGGACGTTGCCGGCCGCCAGACCGCTGCACGGCGTGCGGGTGTTGGACCTGACGCGGATTATCGCCGGGCCGATCGCCACCCGCTTTCTGGCCGGGTTGGGTGCGGACGTATTGCGTATCGATCCCTACGGTTGGGATGAACCGGGCGTCGAGCATGAAGTGCTCCTCGGCAAACGCTGCGCGCGCCTGAATCTGAATAACGCCCACGATCGCCACACCTTTGAGCATCTGCTGCAAAACGCCGATGTCATCGTTCATGGCTACCGCGCCGGTGCGCTGGAGAAATTGGGCTATGGCGCGGAACAACGGCGCGCGCTGTCGCCGGGGTTGATCGACGTCTGTCTGAACGCTTACGGCTGGAGCGGCCCGTGGCGTGGGCGGCGTGGCTTCGATAGCCTGGTGCAAATGAGCTGCGGGTTGGCTGCATCAGGTATGACGTGGAAAAACGCCGCCATGCCGGTGCCATTGCCGGTACAGGCGCTGGATCACGCTACCGGTTACCTGATGGCGACAGCGGTGCTGCATGGCATGCGCGAGCGACTGGAGCACCGCACCGGCTACAGCGCACGACTTTCCCTTGCCCGCACCGCTCAACTGTTATTTGATAATCCCTATCCGCAAGGGCAGTTGTCAAAACCGCTGGCACCGGTCACTGCGGCCGATGAAAACCCGAAAACCGAGTTGACCCATTGGGGTGCAGCGCTGCGCCTTTGCGCCCCGCTGCATCTGAACGGAACTGCGCTGCAATGGGCACTGCCCGCTACCGCTCTGGGCACATCCCAGCCGGAGTGGCTGCGCCGCTGATTCAGGCCAGTTGGCGTTGTAACCAGTGCAATAACTCTTCGACCGCCGGCGTCAAACCGGCGGTCTGCGGCCAAACCAGATAAAAATCGCTCTTATCCAGATGTCTGGCCTCGGCCAGCGCCACCAGCCGCCCCTCCGCCAGGGCATCGCTGACCAGCAGCCTTTTCACCAGCGCAACGCCAAACCCCTGCTCTGCGGCGCGGATCAGCAAACCGGCGTCATTAAACAGCGCCAATTGCTGGCCGCACTCCTCCCGCTGATGCGCTGTAAACCAACTGCGCCACGGCGTAACATCATGCTCCAGCAGCGGCGTGCGCGGAGAACCCTTGTCGAATGCCGCCTGCCACTGTCGTGCCAACTCAGGGGTGGCCACCGGCACCACCTCCCCAGAAGCGATACGCTGCGCCTGCAAATTCGGCCATTGACCCTCGCCAATACGAATAGCCACATCAAACCCCTTGCGCGACAGATCCTGCACCGCCAGAGAAGCGTCGATATCCAGCGCAATGCCGGCGCAGGCCTCGCGGAAAGCCGACAACCGCGGCATTAACCAATAGTGAGCGAAGGATGGCAGCACGCTGATGCGCAGCGTGTGGCTTTGCGCAATACGTCTGACGCGGCCAATCCCCTGTTGCAGAGCCTGTAGCGCCGGTTCCGCCACCGCCAACAGTTCGCGGCCGGCGGCATTCAAACGCAACCCGCGCCCGTGCCGTTCAAACAACGGGCAGCCGATCGCCTGTTCGAGCTGCTGGATCTGTTGGCTAACCGCGCCGTGGGTCAGATGTACCTGCTGCGCGGTGGCACGCAAATTCTCCAGTTGGGCGGCAATCACAAAGGTCGGCAGGGTATGCAGGGGAATACGATCATTGAGCATTGGTTAGTCCTGCTATCCAAAAGGGTCATTTTTCATCGATTTTCGCCCCAAAGCAAATGGTCTAAGGTGTCATCCTTATCTTTTCTCTCCGGAGCCACAGATGCACCCTCGCTTACAGCAGGATCTTGACCAATTTCCACAGATACTCGACCGGACCCGCCAGTTGGCAGATGGGTTTCTTGCCGGGTTGAAGCAGCGCCCGGTTTACCCTCCTCTTGAGGCCCAACAGCTGCAGTTGGGCGACGACCAACTGGCGGACAGCGGCAACGGCGCTTTGGCGACGCTGGAGGATTTCTGGTTACGCTATGCAGAGGGTCTTTCAGGCAGCGCCGGGCCGCGTTATTTTGGCTTTGTCACCGGCGGCGCTACTCCGGCCGCGCTGGCGGCGGATTGGCTGGTTAGTGCCATAGACCAAAACAGCCTGCTGAGCCAAGATACCGTTGCCGCAGCGATTGAGCTGGCCACTATTGAGCAATTGAAGTCGTTGCTGGGTTTACCGAAAGCATTTAGCGGCAGCTTTGTCAGCGGGGCGACCATGGCCAACTTTGTCGGCCTCGCTATTGGCCGCCAGTGGCTGGGGCAACAGCGTGGGATCGATGTCGCCCAGCAGGGATTAGCGGCGTTAGGGCCAATACAGGTGCTGTCGGCGAATGCCCATTCCAGCAGCGTGAAGGCACTCAGCATGCTCGGGATCGGCCGCGATGCGCTGAAAATCATCGACAGTCTGCCGGATTCCGAAGCCATAGACACTGAAGCGCTGGAGCGGTATCTGGCCGCCAGCAATGGCGTGCCTGTTATCGTGTTGGCCAGCGCCGGCACGGTCAACACCGTGACCTTTGACGATCTGCCGCGCCTGCTGGCACTGCGCGAACGCTACCCGTTCTGGTTGCACGTTGATGCCGCTTTTGGCGGTGTCGCCGCCTGTTCACCGCACTATTCCCCGCTCTTGACCGGCTGGGAGCAAGCGGATTCAATCACCGTTGACGCACATAAATGGTTAAATGTGCCCTACGACAGCGCCATTCAATTCACCCGTCATTTGGAACTGCAGATGCAAGTTTTCCAAAACCATTCGGTCTATATGGAAGCGCCGACGTTACGCCCGGACGACTACCTGCACCTGACGCCGGAAAACTCACGGCGTTTCCGCGCCCTGCCGTTATGGATGGCGCTTAAAGCTTATGGCCGCAGCGGCATGCAGGACATGGTTGAGCGTAATATCCAGTTGGCGCGCCGGTTGGGCGCAGGGTTGGATGCCAGCGAGGGTTTTCATCTGCTGGCGCCGGTCAATTTGAACGTGGTGTGCTTCGCTCTCAGTCACGTTGAAGGGGATGTCGCGGCCGCACGGGATCGCTTTATCGCCCGGCTCGATCGACATGGTATAGTGCGCTGCACCCCTACGCGTTATAACGGGCAACCCGGGATCCGCGCCGCGTTGGTCAATTGGATGACGGAAGAAGAAGATATCCGCCTGGCGCTGGAATCGTTGCAACACTGCCTGCCAGAAGCGTTTTAATCACCAAGTTTAAGGGCGCCCTTGCGGCGTCCTGCTTTATCATTGTTATTACTACCAACATACTGCAAGCAGCAAGCCCGGTGTATTGTCCCCTTATCGCCCCTCTTCAGCGCCACAGCCGGCCACAATGGGCAAAATAGTTCAGAGAAACCAATTAATCACTCTCTGACATTTCTCACATTTTGTGGAATAGCACATATAGCTACATCAACTCGTTGTTATAACGCCCGTTTCCTTAACAAAGAACCGGTTCCATGTTAACTCAATGTGAGTGCTGGATATCGCAACTGATAAAAAAAGAAAAAATTCTTATTATCAAACATGAAAATAAAACCAATAACTCATTGATATATAATGATAAATTTATAAAAATCAAAATTTGGCAACTCTCAATGTGTTGAAAAATCAGACTGAAAAATGTTAAAAAAACAACACATGAATTTTTTTTAAGAATTTTCCTAGCAATTTAAAAATTCATTTCGTGACATGATGCGCAGATTCAATCATAACGATGCCCACAGCCACGTAGCTCAGGCATAAGTTAGCGTTCTTGACTGGCTATTTATCGTTTAGCAGATTATTCTGACTTAAGCTAAACTTATAGATTCATGCAATTAATTAGTTTAGAAAGAAAATATCGTTGAGTGCCGTCGTGTTTATTGATAGAACACTGGCTATACGTGAAATTTTGTTCCATTTTTTTGCCTTTAGGCTTCAGGCTTTTTCTCTTTGTTACCGCGGTAAAACGGATTTAAGTGGGGGTGCGATATGCCAACGATCATTATGGATTCATGCAGCTATACCAGATTGGGTTTAACAGACTACCTGACAACACACGGAGTAAAAAAACGCCAAATTAATGCCATCAACGATATCGACGATCTGCATGAAAAATGCAGCAAGTTGAAACCCAGCTTGGTGTTTATTAACGAAGATTGCTTTATACACGAAGCCAATGCGACAGAACGTATAAAACGGGTGATTTCACTGCACCCGGACACCTTATTCTTCATCTTTATGGCTATCACCAACGTACATTTTGACGATTATTTATATGTTCGTAAAAATGTCATTATCTCGTCAAAATCCATCAAGCCAGAGACTATGAATCAGCTACTTAGTCACTATCTTGAGAAAAAAGCCACTCGTACGGAAAAGACCTCATTTGACCAAACGCCCGTTACGCTGAGTCAAACAGAATCAAACATGTTGCGCATGTGGATGTCGGGTCAGGGAACCATCCAGATATCCGACCAGATGCAAATTAAAGCCAAGACCGTCTCTTCCCACAAGGGAAATATCAAAAGAAAAATTAAAACGCACAACAAGCAAATTATTTATCATGTTGTCCGTTTAACCGACACCTTAACCAGTGGGATATTTGTCAATAGCCGCTAGGTAAAGAGATTTACCGTGTATTCTGCTCAATCTTGGTTTTAAATGTCTTACAGCCAGTCATCCTGGATATAAAACATTTAAATAACCTCATACCTGCTCGCGACGACATTTTCGGCCGCGGCGGGTATTCCCGCAGCAAAAACAGCCCCTCCCCCTCCGAAATAATAACCTTGCGGAAAACTTGCGAATTAAATTAATCCGTTGGAGAGATATTGGCTCTTTGCCGAGCGTCTACCGGGTTCTGCCCTGTCTCAGTTCAACAAAGGTGCCGTCCCGGCTGTCAATCTCGTTGAAAAACCAGACACCGGCAGGATAGTCATCCAACGCGACCAGGTACATTATCCCTTCATTGAATTCTTCTACCGCCAGTATCACCCCCTCACGCCTTAGTTCACCGTCAGTTTTAACCGTTACCAGATCGTTAACTTTCATACTGTGCCCCATCATTTATCATTGATGTCAGTGTATTACAGAATAAGGTGCGAAAAACACTGTGCGGTGCCGGTAAACCCGCAGCTCGCCCGTTTTAGCGCTTTCCTAAAGCGTAGCAGGCCGCCGCACCAACCTGTTTTTTCACTTTCTTAACGTTTTGACCGCAGAATCTTAAGCCCGCAAAGGATAGGCTGTTCACAGGTGCTTCCCCCCAGAGAGGTGCCTGCAAATGAAGAAGTAACAAGGAACTTTTGCCCGCAGACTTGCGGGCTTTTTTTTGCCTTCGGCAAATTACAGGCACAAAAAAACCCGCCTTGGCGGGTTTTTGTTAATCAGCAGAAGCCGATTAGATAGCGGTAACGTTAGCCGCTGACGGACCTTTAGCACCGTTCTCGATAGAGAACTGTACGTTCTGGCCTTCAGCCAGGGTCTTGAAGCCTTGATCCTGGATAGCAGAGAAGTGTACGAACACGTCTTTGCTGCCGTCTGCTGGAGTGATGAAACCAAAACCTTTAGACTCGTTGAACCACTTCACTTGACCTTTGATCATGTTAGACATGTCTAATTCCTTCAATATTAAATGTAAGCCACCATGGGCGTATGATATAGCCGGTCATCAGTTACTTATGGAGGCACTAGAAAGGAAATTCGTCAGAGAAGAGCTATCTAGGATAACGCTTTAAATTTGAACTACTTTACTCAAAATGTCGTGCATAAATAGGTCTGTACCACAGGCCGAGAAGCATTAACTCATGACAGGACTTTAATAGCAACTCTTTTTGTCAGCCCCTCTGTAGAAACGGGGTTAAACGCACAGAATTTAACCCAATTTGTTTGATTTATCAGCGTTATCAGCCGTATTCGCCCGATAATGGCGGCCAGGCACAGCCAAAATTTTTTTTAAATTTCGCCTCGGCCAAGTGGCCACCTTGTTGAGATTGAACACAATTTCGCCTTTCTCCCTGCCAACAAACCTGGTCCGATACTTGATAAAGAGAAATTATTTATTGAGCAGCCTCAAAAGAAGACACTCAGCCCTATAAATGATAGTCATTCTCGTTTGTCTGTTTTATAGTTGCGATGCGTAATTATGAAGGGAGATCGACCATGCTTAGAAAGCGTACGCTGGCAGCATCCTGCTGCACTGCCCTGTTGATGCTGAGCGCCTACTCAGCCCAGGCGCTCGATTTATCTTATACCGCGCCGGAGCCAAGCCTCACGCCTGCGCCCGTGCCGCAAAGCGCGCTTGGCCCAGCAGCTAAAACGGCCAAGCCACCGGTTGTCTGGTCTGAGTCAGAGGACAAAACCGGTTTTCGCGTTGAAATGGAATGCGATCACCCCGGTTGCAGCCGTCCACACGCCAAACCCTATTCGGCGCTTAACGGCCCGGTGAAAAAAACCGACCGCCGCCGCCAGTCAGATCCTTATTCCACCAATCAGGATGACGATTACAGCCTGAATATGGGCTATCAGTGGTAGCTGAGCTTTAAGATTTATCCCTATATCTGCCGCTGCGGAGAGTTCATACAATGGCGCCCTGTTCACCACTCCTCCTGGTGCTGAACATGACAAGCTGTGTTGTAAATTTTTATGCGCCTTCCTATAGGCGCTTTTTTTATGTCTAAATATCAACAACCTGCTGCGTTACAGAATGGTCTCATTGCGCGATAACGTGATAACTGTCACAAATAGCGGCTCCTTAGCCACTCTTTATCGGAGGTTAGTCTCATGGCGACAGAATATATGTCTTTACTGGCGGTTTTGGCCGGCATTGCAGGATATGCGCTGTACAAACACTTTAAATCACAGAAGAAAAGCACGCTGATTCGTCCGCACGATCGTTGACAGAACAGGGGGAGCATAACCTCTGGGTTATGCTCCAGGCCGCACAACCGTTCACTGTCATGCTTCCATCACAAAATTGTCACAATTCAGCCATATCATGGTCCACGATTATCCGAACTGGCTTACACCAAGGATTTCGTTATGACCACCATTAAAGCAACAAACCATCAGGAAGCAGAAAAGCTGATCCGTTATGGAACAGCCAAGAAAATCGAACTGGCTTATGACATCGACAGCGACGATTTTTTCCAGCTCGCCAGTCTGTGGTGTGATAAAGGCGCCAAGATCTCCAAAGGGAAAGAGCACTTCATCGTCTCACTCAAAGGTTTCCGCATTCCGCCAAACGACTGATACCATGCCGCCCCTGCGGCGGCTCCCCTCCTCTGCCCCCTAAAAACCGCCCAATGATCCACATTCTCCTGTCGGCATTTCTGTAAGATAAAATATAAATGACAGCAGGCGCTTATCTACACTGTTCACTGTGCCTGAACGCCAATCGGAGGAGAATGACCATGTCAGTAAACCCGCCACTGCCCAACACCATGAAAGCGATCGAGATCAGCCAACCGGGCGAACCGGAGGTGCTGGTTGTCGCCGAGCGGCCATTGCCGATGCTGCAACAAAGTGAGATTTTAGTGAAGGTCGCCGCCGCCGGGGTTAACCGGCCCGACGTTATGCAACGCCGTGGCCAATACGCGCCGCCGCCCGGTGCGTCGGATATTCCCGGTCTCGAAATAGCCGGTGAAGTGGTTGCCATCGGCGTTGGGGTGAAAAATTATGCCATCGGCGATCTCGTATGCGCCCTGATTGCCGGCGGCGGCTACGCCGAATACTGCAAAGTGCATGAGAGTAATGCGCTGCCGGTGCCTCAGGGCATGAGCCTGACGGAGGCGGCAGCCATCCCTGAGACCTTCTTTACCGTCTGGGTCAATGTCTTCCAACGCGGGCATCTAAAGGCCGGTGAAACCGTACTGATCCACGGTGGCACGTCAGGCATTGGTACCGTCGCCACTCTGCTGGCGAAAGCGTTCTGCGCCCACGTGATCACCACCGTCGGCTCCGAGGAAAAACGTCAGGCCAGCCTGGCGCTGGGCGCCGACGTAGCGATTAACTACCGTAGCGAAGACTTCGTCGAGCAGACCAAACACGCGACCAACGGCAAGGGTGCAGACGTGATTGTCGATCTGATCGCCGGGGATTACGTGGCGAAGAACTACCAGGCGGCGGCGATGGATGGACGCATTGTGCAAATCGGCACCCAGAACGGCGTGGTCAAAGAACTGAACCTGATGCCGCTGCTGCTCAAACGTCTGACTCACACCGGCTCTACCCTGCGCGCGCGCAGCGTGGAAGATAAAGCGCAAATTGCCGCTGATTTGCAGCAGAAGGTGTGGCCGCTGCTGGAGCGCGGCGCGTTAAAACCGCAGATATTCAAAACGTTCCCGCTGGAACAAGCGGCCGCTGCGCATGCGTTGATGGAATCCAGCGTGCATATCGGCAAGATTATGCTGACCCTCTAAAGAGAGACACCCCGCAGCCGATGCCGCGGGGTGATATTTCAGGTGCCCGCCGTATGCACGTCCTCTGGCGAAGAACCGGTGTTGGCCAGTTTTTCCTGCGCCAATGCCTCATCTTCGCTATCTTTCTCCAGGCTTTCCTGTTCAGCCCCCTGCTTCGGCGCGTACACCTGTTCCACCAGAATCGGGAAGTGATCCGAACCGACGTGGGTTAAACGACGCAGCGAGCCGAGCACAAAATCATCGCTGTGAAACACATGATCCAGCGGCCAGCGCAAGAACGGATAGCCGGCATGGAAAGTGCTGAACATGCCGCGGCCGCGACGCGGATCCAACAGGCCGCTGACTTTGAGGAACAAGCGGGTGGTAGTCGACCAAGCCACATCGTTCAGATCGCCGGTCACAATCGCAGGGAACGTCGATTTGGCAACACTTTTGCCCACCATGACCAGTTCGGCGTCACGATCTTCCGACTCGTCATTCTCGGTGGGACTTGGCGGCATCGGGTGCACGCAGTGCAGGCGCACCTGCGGCCCTTGCGGCAAATGCACCATCATGTGCATCGACGGAATCTCTTTATCTACCAGGTACTGAATTTCCGCATCGCTGAGTTTCAACCGTGAATAAACATGCATGCCGTAAAGATTATCCTGCGGGCATTTCAAACTGTGAGGATAATCCTGTTCCAGCGGCGCCAGCCGCTGCTCCCACCAACTGTCGGTTTCCACCACCAGTACGTCCGGCCGTTCGGTCGCCACCAGCGCCAGCAGTTTATCCGCCTGCCGATTGGGAGTTAACACATTGCACACCAGAAGGCGCAAACGCGGCTTTTGCTGGTAGCCGGTAAAGTCCACTACCTGGGGCTTGCTCAGTCGGGTATAAGGGAAGATCCATACCCCCTGATACACTACACAGGCCAGGTTCACCGCTATCATGCCCCACACCAGCGACAAGGACAGGGGCAGAAAAAGCAGATTAAGCAGTAACACCGATAATGACAGCGCCAGTATTTGCAGGCGTGGAAAATCCCATACCCGAATCCACCAGGCTGTATGCTTTGAGAGTGGCGCAATGGTCACCAGCGCCAGCAAAAGCGTCAGTATGGCGGTAATCCCTGTCACGTTTATTTCCTCATCATCCCCCAGGCCGGTCGGGCTGACGGCCTCTCTGGCCGCCCGACCGGGCGGCAGCCAAAGAGTGCCATAAAAAGCGCCCGCCCCGCCAGCAGGCGCTAGGGAATAATCCTTCTGCGCCGGAACTCGTCAAACAGCGTGAAGAACATCGTTTCGGTTTCGACAAATTGGATGAAACCAAAGCGCCTCGCCTTGCTGCCATCGGCAAACATGTCGTAGTCCCACGAGAAAACAAAATCGGCAAAACGCCAGCCAGTCACCGCATGGTAATCAGTCACCGCCAAATCATGCTGCTGCGCGAGGGTCTCCCACAACGCGGTTTTATCCGCCATCATCTGTTCCAGCGGCATCGGCAGTGGCGGCGCCGTCTCCAGGCCAAAATAATCGGCAATTTTCGGCCACATCTCGCTCCAGCGGAACACGTCACCATTATTGATGTTAAACGCCTGATTGGCCGCTGCAGGCTCGGTCGCTGCCCACAGCGTAGCCTGCGCCAGCAGGCCGGCATCGGTCATTTCCAACAGGCTGTGGTAAGCCCCCGGTTTGCCGGGAAAACGCAGCGGCAGCCCCAGCGCCTTGCTGATTGAGGCATAAACGGCAATGGTCAGCGCCAGGTTCATTGGATTGCCGAGCGAAAACCCGCCGACCACGCTGGGGCGAATCGCGCTCCAGCGCCAGCGTTTGCCCTGCTGTCGCCGCTCAAGGTAGTGCTGCTGATCCACGTTGAACTCCGGTGGCATATGCCCGGCGTCACTTTCACGCGCCGGGGTTTTAAATGGCCCCAGATGCGCACCATAAACCTTGTAGCCCTGCATCAGGCTGATGTGCTCCAGCCCTTGCGCTACCGGCTCGACCGCGTCTACCACGTTCGTCAACATCGCCAGATTCGGTGCCACCAGCCCCGCCCAGTCCGGCGCGTCCTGATAAGCGGCGTAGAAAATGTGGCTGACCTGCGTTAGAGGTTGCAGCGCATCGCGCGTCGCCTGTGCATCCAGCAGATCAACCGCCAGATAACGCACTTGCGGCCGGTCCACGCCACCGCGCCGCGACAGGCCGACCACTTGCCAACCCTGCACGACCAGTTCCTCAATCAGTTTATGGCCGATGACACCATTAGCGCCGACCACCAGCGCCAGTTTGCCGCTTTGCATGTTCTCTCTCCTGCCAGGTATGGATGCACCTACTGTGATCGATTAGCAAAGCTTGCGGTAGACGCTATTTTTAACTAACACTTATAAGCAAAACCTATAAATGGAGCATCGATGGACAAGCTGAGCGCCATGAAGACTTTTGTCCGCGTAGCGGAGCTGGGCAGCCTCTCGGCGGCGGCCCGCGATCTGGGGTTGACGCAACCGGCAGTCAGCCAGCAGATCGCCGGGCTGGAACAGCAATTGGGCACGCAATTGCTGTTTCGCAGCACCCGCGCCGTCTCCCTGACCGATGCCGGCGGTGGTTATTACCGGCAAATCAAACCGATTTTAGCGGCGGTAGACGAAGCGGAAGAGGCGCTGCACGGCCTGAACCAGCGGTTGCAAGGAAACTTACGCATTCATGCACCCACGGGATTCGGCCAGCAGCATCTGACGCCGCTGGCGATTGCCTTTCAACAGCGCCATCCAGAGCTGAATATTGAGTTACTGCTGGACGATCGTCGGGCGGATGTCATCGGCGAGGGCATTGACGTAGCGATTCGCTTTGGCGAACTGAGCGCGCCGGGTACGGTGGCACGGCGGTTGGGGGAATTACAGCGTATTCTCGTGGCCTCGCCGGCTTATCTGGCGGCGCATGGCGCACCGCAAACACCGTCAGCGCTGGCGGTCCATGCGCACATTCGCTACAGCGGCCTTAGCGACGGCGATGCGCTGACGTTAATCGGCCCTCAGGGCGCCGAGATGGTGAATGTGCGGCCGGTATTCCGCGCCAACAACACCTTCTCGCTGCTGGCCGCCATCGAGTCTGGTTTGGGCATCGGCGGTGCGCAACGGCCGCTGATTGGCCGGCAATTGGCGGCAGGCTCTCTGGTACAGGTATTGCCTGCCTGGCACTATCCGCCGATGGCGCTGCATGTCGTTTATCCCGCCGCGCGATTTATTCCCGGCAAAGTGCGGGCATGGGTAGATTATTTGCTAGAAGCGTTGGAGGGCATTGAAGGCATTAGGCTAAACAAGGCCCCCGACCTGATGCCGGGGGCCTAAGCGTTATTTGAACAGCTTACCGACCATATCGCCCAGTTCGTTGCTGTCCTGCTGCACTTCGCCATTTGGCGATGCGGCGTCAGTCACCGACGGCAGGAACTGCGCGATGGTGCTGGAAGCCTGAGCAGGATCGATCCCCAGCTTTTCGGCCAACTGGTTGATGGCATCGCTGCCTAGCGCCTGCTGAACGTGATCGCCGCTGATCGGCTGGTTTTCACCGTTGCCCAACCATGAGCCGACCACATCGCCGAATTGCCCCTGGCGGAACTTGTCCAAAATCGCCTGCAGGCCGCCTTGCTGCTCGACCCATTGCATGATAGCGACGTAATCCAGGCCTTTGCCGCCGTTAGCTCCGCCACCCAGAATACTGCCCAATACGTTATCAAACAGACCCATGGTCATCCCCTTCTGGCCGCCGACCCAGGCCGCGCGACCGCTATGATTTAACGAAAAAGGGTCGCCGCAGCGACCCTGTTGATCAGCATCTGACTAGCTTCTGACCTTTCTGTAGACAAAAAGTACCACCAGGGCACCGATTATTGCGACAACGAAGCTGCCCAGGTTAAAGCCATCTACGCGACCCATACCGAAGAAGGTACTGATATAGCCGCCAACTACCGCACCGATGACCCCGAGGATAACAGTCACGATAAAGCCACCGCCGTCCTTGCCCGGCATGATCCATTTAGCCAGGATACCGGCGATTAAACCAAAAATGATCCAGGAAATGATGCCCATTTTTACTCTCCCTATTTACTTTTTGCCTAAAAGAAAACCTACCACCAGGCCCACAACGGCGCCGGCGCCAACCCCAGCCCAGGGGTTGTCCTTAATGTAAGAACAGGAGTGACCGGCAACGTCTTTCAAACCGGCCCGCACTTCACATGCGGCAGATTTTGCACTGCCACACAGCTGTTCCACATTGTCTTTAACGTCATTTTTAACTGACATTTCATATCCTTAAGTTAACATAGCCGAAAAATTCACACCTATGTTTCCCTATGCTTGCCGTTACCGGCAGCGCGATACAGGGTGATTCGCGACAAATACGCAGCTTCACACTGTTACTATAGTCAAATATCAGCAGTTTACACATTTCCGTCTGTCTGAATTTACCTGTACAAAAAACAATCAAATTCATCTGACTGTCATTTCCGCGGGCTATACTTGAAGTGAATATTTCCGCTGGAGATAGGCAATGAACAATACGCCATTCATGCTGATACTGGCTGTCATCTACACCTTTGCCGCCTTCTGGGATGGGTCTGCCGCGCAGTTGCTGATGTAATCTCGCGCCCCGATTCAACTTTCGCAAAACGGCTTGATTAAGCAGCTGAACCATTCGGCAAACGCCGTGAAACGCGCCGAACGTTGACGTCGGTGGGGGTAAAGCAACGCAATGCTCATCGCCGATGGTCGGGCTTGCGGCAAAATCTCTCGCAGGCTGCCGTCATCCAGATGATGCTGGAGATCAAACCGCGGGTTCTGAATCATTCCCAACCCTTCCAGACAGCAGCCGATATAATTTTCCGCATTGTTGACCGTCACCCGGCTACGCAGCGTTTTTTCAACCGATTGCCCACCCTGCTCCCACTGCCAGGTCTCCGCGCCCGCCAGATTGGGCTGCGCGTACCCCACCACCCAGTGATCGTCCAGTTGATCGGTATGCTCCGGCGTCCCGTAGCGCCGCAAATAATCCGGGCTGGCGCAGTTGATCATGCTCAAACGACCAAGCGGCTGGCTGACCAGGCTACTGTCACTGAGGCTGCCGACACGCACCACGCAGTCTACCCCCTCCTGAATCAAATCGATCGAGCGGTCGCTGGCGCTAAGGAAGAGTTGAATATCGGGGTATTGCAGGAAAAAATCAGGCAGCGCCGGCACGATTATTCGCCGGGCAATGCGGCTGGGCACATCGACCGTCAAGCGGCCGCCTATCGGCCCGTTTTTCTGCTGAAACAGCGCGTCCAGCGCGTTCACGTCGAACAGCAGGCTGCGCGCTTTGTCGAGCAGCAGTTCGCCGTCGCTGGTCAACTGTACCTTGCGGGTAGTGCGATGAAACAGGCGCGCGCCCATTTCATGTTCCAACTGTTGGATCGCCGCCGACACCGTGGTTTTTGGCATCAGCAGGATGTGTGAAGCGCGGATAAAACTGCCCACCTCGGCAACCTGGATAAAAACCCGTAATCTCCCTATCTTATCCACCGGCTGTGCATCCTGAAAAATAGCTGCGGCGGTTTGCCGCAGCAAATTGATATTAACGGGTAGTATAGCCACCGTTGGCGAACAACGTCTGCCCGGTGATCCACCAGCCGTCGGTGACCAAAAACTTGACGATAGGCGCGATATCCTCAATATCGGTCAGGCCGGTTTTCGAGAACTTGCTCAACGCGGCGGCACCGCTATGGTATTCCACCGCGTCCTTGCTTTCCTGCCCGTAGAAGAACGGCGTATCCATCGGGCCGGGGCCGATGGCGTTCACGCTGATGCCACGCTCGCCAAACTCCTTGGAAGCCGCGCGAGTAAAGTGTTCCACCGGTGCCTTACTGCCGGGATATACCGCATAAAACGGCGTATAGGCCGCCAGCAGCGAACTGACGATGGTCACGATACGGCCATTGTCCGCCAGGTGTTTGCCTGCTTGCTGAATGAAAAAGAATGCCGCTTTGGCATTGACGTCAAAACTGGTGTCGTAATCCGCCTCAGTCACCTCGGCGATCGGCTTTTTGATCACCAGACCGGCGGTATTGATCGCAATATCCACCTTACCGAACGCCTTAATCCCTTCCTCAAACAGATGCGCCACGTTGGCCGGCCGGGTCAGATCGCCCTGCACCGCTATCGCCTGCGCCCCTATCGCTTTCACTGCAGCCAGGGTTTCTTCCGCCGCCGCACGGGTCGCGTCGCTGTTGTAATGCACCACTATGGCCGCCGCGCCGTTGGCCGCCAAATCGCGCGCCACCAGGCCGCCCAGGTTCTTCGCGCCACCGGCGATCAACACCACTTTTCCATTCAAAGATTGCTTACTCATGACCATGACTCCGTTAGTGAAAGTTGCAATGAGTATAGGAAGCCTGACCACTCAGATAATCTGTCCAAATTGGGATGAACCATCCCATTTTTTCGCTCAATCTGTTTGGCCGCGTACCAAAGCGCCAGAGCGTGATCGTCCACCGGGCATTCACCGCGAATCGCACTACACTTGTAAGTCACCTGCGGCAATAGTTGCCCGGCGAAATTATTTATCCCCGCCCACGGGCCGGTTTACAGCCTGACGGGCCATAACCGAGGTCAATGTCATGTTGATTCAACCCTATTTATTCTTTAACGGTAATTGCGAGCAAGCGGTGAATTTCTACGCCCAGCAACTGGGCGGTAAAATTGAAATGATCATGCGTTACAAGGAGATGCCCGAGGAAGCAAAACAAGGTGGCCCACAGGATGCCGATCCGGAATCCATCATGCATGCAAGGTTGCTGATTGGTGAAAGCGCGCTGATGGCCTCCGACGGCTGCCCGAAGGATGGCGCCGACGCGTCACATAAAGGATTTTCCCTGTCGCTCAACCCAAAAGACGTGGAACAAGGGCGTGAACTGTTTGAAAAGCTGTCGCAGGGCGGACAGGTAACCCTGCCTTATGGGCCCACTTTTTGGGCCAAGGGGTTTGGCATGCTGACCGACCAATTTGGCGTCAATTGGATGATTAACGTTGAATAATCCCACGCCATCGCGGTGCCCGCGGCCTCTGGCGGACACCGCCCCTTCGGCAATCAGCGATAGTGATGCCAGTCGTAGGCTGCCATGGCGAACAGGATAAACAGCCCCGCCAGCAGCACCAGCCCCAAACGCCAGTAAGGCGATTTACGCCGCCGCCAGGCAAAAAATATCATCACCGCCAGCACACCCAACGTGACCGGGTAATACACCGCCAACGTCAGTAAAGTAATAATGATGGTGTCAGACACACTTGCGATCCTCTGGTTTCCGGGCGGTTTTGGACGAATTGTAACATCTGCCGAGGGTAACTTGTTTAAGGGAGTAGTGGTCAGCAGAATTAACGAATAAGATGTAAGATAGTTCTTAACTTTATTTAAAAATCACATAATAAAAAGGGTTACATGACACAGCAGCAACCGCAGGATGCCGATCTGCCGCACAGCGGTAAAAATTCCCCGTTATTATTTCAGGCTGGCGTGTTTGTCATCATCGTTGCCGCCACGCTGATTCTGTTTAACGTCTGGCAAATTTGGAATGCGCATCAGCGCGATCTGAAAAGTGCCGAATATGAATCCGCCAATCTGGCACGCTCGCTGGCGCAACATGCCGATGACACTTTCTTGCAAGTAGACAGTACGCTGTCCGATCTGACCGAACGCATTCAAACCGACGGACTGGGCCAACCGCAGCAATTGCGGCTGCAAAAGTTGATGCAAGGACAGGTCGGCAATCTGCCTCAGTTGCATGGCCTGTTTATTTATGATGCGCACGGCAGCTGGATAGTCACCTCTTCAGGAAAGTTCGTGCAGGGCGCCAACAATGCTGATCGCGAGTATTTTAAATACCACCTCGAGCACAACAGCAACGCGATTTATATCGGCAAGGTGGTGCGCAGCCGTTCAACCGGCGATTTGATCATTCCGGTGTCACGCCGTTTAAATCACCCGGACGGCAGTTTTGCCGGCGTGGTGCTGGCGACGCTGTACGTCGATTATTTCCGCCAATTTTACGACACCTTTGCGCTTAACAGCGATGCCGCGCTCAGCCTGCTGCTGGCGGATGGCACCATCCTCTACCGCCGCCCTTATTCCGCCGCGTCGATCGGCAAAAATATTTCTCAGGGCGTCTTGTTCCGCGAAATTCTGCCGCATTCCGAATTCGGCAATGCCACCATCACCTCGCTGTACGACAAGGTGGAAAGGATTTACGGCTATTCAAGGGTCAGCCGCTATCCATTGGTGATCACCGCCGGGCTGTCGAAGGAAGACGCGCTGGCCGACTGGCGCAACGATTCCGGCCTGTTTGTGGCCGGAGGCGCCACGCTGCTGGCCATTCTGTTGGCGCTGGGGCTGGTGTTGATGCGGCAGATAAACCATAGCGTACGCACCGAAGCCGAACTGATGCGCACCCGCGATCAGCTCACCAGCATCAACCTGCGGCTTGAAGAGCTGGCGTTGCTGGATGGCCTGACCGGGCTGGCCAATCGCCGCCAATTTGATATCGCCTTAAAGAACGAACTGGCGCGCGCGGCGCGAAACTACCGCAGCGTGGCGCTGCTGATGCTGGATATCGACTATTTCAAACAGTTCAACGATATCTACGGCCACGTCGCCGGCGACCAATGCTTGCAGCAGATCGGACAAATGCTCAAGGGGCTGGCCAGCCGCAGCAATGACATCATGGCCCGCTATGGCGGCGAAGAAATGAGCATCATATTGCCGGACACCGACGCTCAGGGGGCGCTGATTTTCGCCGAACGCGTGATGCAGGCGGTGCGTGAACTGAAGATACCGCATCAGGGGAATCCGCACGGCGTTATCACCCTCAGCATTGGCATCTGCGCCAAAGTGCCGCATATGTACAACGACACGCCAATTGGTTTTATCAATATGGCGGACAGCGCGCTGTATCAGGCCAAAAAAGAGGGTAAAAACCGCATCGTCTGCAATAACGCGGCGGTTTAACCCAGTCCCACGGTGATACATGACCGGCAATCTGTTGCCGGTCAGCTTACCGCCCCAACGTCGCCCTCCTGGCACGCCACCAGCGTCAAAATGCTGTACAGCGCCACCGCCTGCTGATGCTGATTCAACACCTGAACATCCCACACCACTACCCCATGCGGGCGATCCTCTGCGGTTTTCTGCGGCTTGCGGATTTTCTTTTTGCAGGTCAGGCGTACCTGGAGCGTATCGCCGATTTTCACCGGTTCGATAAAGCGCAGGTTTTCCATGCCATAGTTGGCGATCACCGGCCCCACACCCGGGTCGACAAACAGTCCGGCGGCGGCTGAAACCACAAAATAGCCGTGCGCTACCCGCTCGCCAAACAGCGATTCGGCGGCGCCGATCTTGTCCATGTGGGCGTAGAAATGATCGCCGCTCAGGCAGGCAAAATTCACGATATCGGCTTCGGTCACGGTGCGGCGGGCAGTCAGCAGGCTTTCGCCCAGTTGCAACTGCTCAAAGTATTTGCGGAACGGATGAACCGGATCCTCAATCACCGTCGCTCCGCGCACCCACTCGCGGCCAATCGCCGCCAGCATCGCCGGGCTGCCCTGGATGGCGGTGCGTTGCATATAGTGCTTCACCGCACGCAACCCTCCCAACTCCTCGCCCCCACCGGCGCGCCCTGGCCCGCCGTGCATCAGCATCGGCAGCGGTGAACCGTGGCCGGTGGATTCCACGGCCGCGTGACGATCCAGGATCAGCATACGGCCGTGGGCACAGGCGGTGGCGCGGATAAAGCGCGTTGCCAACGCCTCATCGGCAGTCACCAATGACCCCACCAGGCTGCCCTGGCCCAGCAGCGCCAGTTCAATCGCCTGCTCGGTCTGTTGATACGGCATCAGCGTCGCCACCGGCCCGAAAGCCTCGGTGCCATGTACCGCCTGATGCGAAAACGGATCGGGGCAATACAGCAGCGTGGCCGGATAAAACGCGCCGTTCTGCGCCCCTTCACCGGCCAGCTCCAGCTTATTGAGCACCGCGCCGCACAGCGGTTCGCAGCCGTGGTGCAGCAGGAATTCCACCTTTTGCTGCACATCATCGCGCTGCTCGCGGCTGACCAGCGCCCCCATGCGCACCTGCTCCAATTTGGGATCGCCCACCGTTACCCCGGCCAGCCGTTGCAGTAGCGCCTGTTGCACCTCAACCACCCGCTTCGCCGGCACGATAATCCGCCGGATAGCCGTGCATTTCTGCCCAGCCTTAGCGGTCATTTCACGGCACACCTCCTTGATGAATAGCGCGAACTCCGGCATTTGCGGCGTGACGTCCTCCCCCAGCACGCAGCAGTTAAGCGAATCGGCCTCCATAGTGAAAGCGATAGATTTTGCCAACAGGCGCGGATGTGCACGCAGGTGTTGGCCGGTCTGCGCCGAGCCGGTGAAGGTCACAGCGTCCTGATAATCCAGGTGATCGAACATGTCGCCAATACCGCCGCACACCAACTGCAAAGCCCCCTCCGGCACCAGCCCGCTGTCGATAATCAACCTGACCATCGCTTGTGTCAGCTGCGCGGTGGCCGTCGCCGGTTTAATGATGGCCGGCATGCCCGCCAGCCAGGTCGGCGCCAGTTTTTCCAGCATCCCCCAGCAGGGGAAGTTAAAGGCGTTGATATGCAGCGCCACGCCCGGCCGCGAGGTCAGCACGTGGCGAGCGGCGAACTGCGCCTGTTTGGATAATGAAATCGGCTCGTCCTCCGGCCACAGGGTATCGTCCGGCAGTTCACGTCCCGCCATGCCGGCATAGGCGAACAGCGTCGCGATGCCGCCTTCGATGTCCACCCAGCCGTCGCTGCGCGTGGCGCCGGTCTGGTATGAAATCTCATACAACGCCTCTTTGTGCGCCAGCAGGTGTTTAGCCACTGCCTTCATCATTTGCGCGCGTTGCTGGAATGTCATCTGCGCCAGCGCCCTACCGCCTTTATTGCGCGCATAGTCCAGGCTGGCGGCCAGCGGCAAGCCGTCGGAACAAACCTGATACAGCGGTTCGCCGGTAATGGCGTGATGGATTTCGCGGGCTTGCCCCTGGCCGAACACCCAGCCGCCAGAAAGGTAACTGTGTAACTGCTGCATGTGCATCTCCGGAATTCATAAATTTACACTAGATAGCTTAATTACGTATCACATATTGTCCAGTTTGTGCCCGATCAAAATTTAACAAAAACCAAACAACATTACCGCAGCGCGGGCCAAACACATCGAAAACATGCTCGAACTGATTTTATAAAAACATATAAAACAATTAATTAATAAACATCATTGTGAGTAGCATCGCAAAACCACATACAGGCCCTTTGATCTTTTTGTTATCAGTTTGTAGCCTTAAGGTGATAAAACGTGATTCAAATTTTTATGTTTAATGTGAAAAATACGAATCATCAAGAGGCAAGCATGACAACTGACGCGCAATATCAGCAGCACTTCGACGCCAAGATTGCGGCGGATACCGCCATCGAAGCCAAAGACTGGATGCCGGACGCCTATCGCCAAAACCTGATCCGCCAGATTGGCCAACACGCCCATTCCGAAGTGGTCGGCATGCTGCCGGAAGCCAACTGGCTGACGCGGGCACCGACCCTGCGCCGCAAGGCAGTGTTGCTGGCCAAGGTACAGGACGAAGCCGGGCACGGTTTGTACCTGTACAGCGCCGCCGAAACCCTGGGCTGCTCGCGCCAGGAAATCTACCAAAAAATGCTCGACGGCAAGATGAAGTATTCCTCCATCTTCAACTACCCGACGCTCAACTGGGCGGATATCGGGGTGATTGGCTGGCTGGTCGACGGCGCAGCCATCGTCAATCAAGTGGCGCTGTGCCGTGCCTCTTACGGCCCCTATGCACGGGCGATGGTGAAAATCTGCAAAGAAGAAAGCTTCCACCAGCGCCAGGGTTACGAAGCGGTGATGGCGATGGCTAACGGCAGCGAGCAGCAAAAAGCCATGCTGCAGGACGCCATTAATCGCTTTTGGTGGCCGGTGCTGATGATGTTCGGCCCAAGCGACACCGACTCACCGCACAGCGCGCAAAGCATGGCGTGGAAGATTAAACGCCACAGCAACGACGAGCTGCGGCAGAAATTTGTCGACAACACCGTGCCGCAGTTGGAAGCGCTGGGCATGACCGCACCCGATGCCGAGTTGGCCTGGGACGACGCTGCCGGTCACTACCGCTTCGGCGCTATCGACTGGAGCGAGTTGCACGAGGTGATCAAGGGACGCGGACAATGCAACCACGAACGCCTGCAGGCCAAGCGCCGCGCCTGGGACGACGCCGCCTGGGTGCGTGAAGGCGCGCTGGCCCACGCGACGAAAACCGCCGCCACCGCAGCATAGATGAAGGAATCGAAAATGACTCACGCTGAATGGCCGCTGTATGAAGTGTTTATTCGCAGCAAACAAGGGTTGGCGCACCGCCATGTCGGCAGCCTGCACGCCGCCGATGACCAAATGGCGCTGGAAAATGCCCGCGATGCCTATACCCGGCGCAGCGAAGGTTGCTCAATTTGGGTGGTGCAATCGAGCCATCTGATCGCTTCGCAGCCGGAAGATCGCGGGGCGTTCTTCGATCCGTCCGATGACAAGATCTACCGTCACCCGACGTTCTACACCATTCCCGACGGCATCAAGAACATGTAGAGGCGGCCATGACCTTTAACGATCCGCGAATCACCTATGTACTGCGTCAGAGCGATACGCCGCTGATCCTCGCCCAGCGGCTGTGTGCCTGGTGCGGCCACGCGCCGGAGCTGGAAATCGATCTGGCGCTGGCGAATATCGGCCTGGATCTGCTCGGGCAGGCGCGTCATTTTCTCGGTTATGCCGCCGAACTGGCCGGGCCGCAATACGGCGAAGATCGCCTGGCCTTTGGCCGCGACGAGCGTGAATTCCACAACCTGCTGCTGGCGGAACAGCCGAACGGCGGTTTCAACGACACCCTGGTACGGCAGTTTTTGCTCGACGCCTACCACGTGCAGTTGCATCAGGCACTGAGCCGCAGCCGTGACCCACAGCTGGCCGCCATCGCCGCCAAATCGCTCAAGGAGGCGGATTATCACCTGCGCTTCAGCCGCGGCTGGATGATTCGCCTGGGCGATGGCAACGCGGTCAGCCATCAAAAAATTCAGCAGGCGCTGGATAACCTGTGGCGCTTTACCGCCGAACTCTTCCATGCCGACGACATCGAGCTGGAATTGGAGGAACAGGGCATCGCCGCCGATCCGCGTCAGCTTGAGGCACCCTGGCGGGCGCTGGTGGACGACACCCTGCGCCTGGCCACCCTGTCGTTACCGGAGGAACAGGCGTTCCGTCACGGCGGCAAACAGGGGCGGCACAGCGAACATCTCGGCCCGCTGCTGGCAGAAATGCAGTTTCTGCAGCGCGCCTATCCCAACAGCAACTGGTAAAGAGGCCGCCATGAACATCACCCGGCTGCAAGCCGCCGAGATCCCGCAAATCTGGCACTGTCTGCAACAGATCAGCGATCCGGAACTGCCGGTACTGTCGATCACCGATCTGGGTATGGTGCGCGACGTAGAACCGGACGGCCCGGGCTGGCGCATTACCTTTACGCCAACCTATTCCGGTTGCCCCGCCACCGAACTCCTGCTCAACGCCATCGAGCAGCGGCTGGCCGAAGCCGGTTTCAGCCCGGTGAAGGTGGCAATCCGCCTCAGCCCGGCCTGGACCACCGACTGGATGAATGCGGCTGCGCGTGCGCGGTTGCGGGACTACGGCGTCGCGCCGCCGCAGGGCCACACCTGCGATAAACCCGAGGCCCACGGCCCGGTGCCCTGCCCACGCTGCGGCAGCACCCACAGCGAAAAAATCAGCGAGTTCGGCTCCACCGCCTGCAAGGCACTGTACCGCTGCTGCGAGTGCCGGGAACCGTTCGACTATTTCAAATGCATATAGGCTGCGTCCTGCAATAGTTCGTGAGCGCCCCGAACTATTACAGGGCACAGCCCAGGAGAACACCATGACGCTCTTCCATCGCCTTAACGTCGCCGCCATCGAGCGCGAAACGCCGGACGCCGTGGCCATTACGCTGCGCGTGCCCGATGAGCTGAAAAGTCATTACCGCTACACCCCCGGTCAGCATCTGACGTTAAAGGCGTGGGTCAACGGCGAAGAGCTGCGCCGTTGCTATTCCATTTGCAGCGCCCCGCAGGAAGGGTTGCTGCAGATCGGCGTCAAAGCGATTCATCAGGGGCGTTTCTCCTCGTTCGTCAATCAGATGCTACAGGTCGGCGACGCGCTGGAGGTGATGGTGCCGCAGGGGCGTTTCGGCTATCAGCCGCAGGCGGAAAACTGCGGCAACTATCTGGCGATTGCCGCCGGTTCCGGCATCACGCCGATGCTGTCGATCATCAAGGCCACGCTGCAACTGGAAGCCAACAGCCGCTTCACGCTGATCTACGGCAACCGCAGCAGCCGTTCGGTGATGTTCAAAGAGGCATTGTGCGACCTGAAAAATCGCTATCCGCAGCGCTTCCAACCGCTGTACCTGTTCAGCCAGGAAAGCCTCGACAGCCCGCTGCTCAGCGGCCGTATCGATCGCGAACACCTGACAGCTATCGGCGGCGCATTGCTAGATTACCGCGACTACGACCACGCCTTTATCTGCGGGCCGGAGGCGATGATGGACGACGCGCAAACCGTGCTGGAACAGGCCGGCGTACCGGCCGCGCATATCCACAGCGAACGTTTTAACACCAGCGGCATTGCCGCCCGCCCGCTCAACGACGGCAGCCGCAACGCCACCCAGGTGGAGATCCTGCTCGATGGCCGCCGTTTGAATATTGAGGTTAGCGCACAGGACGACAGCATTCTGGACGCGGCGCTACGCCAGGGCGCTGACCTGCCCTACGCCTGCAAAGGCGGGGTATGCGCAACCTGCAAATGCCGGCTGAAGGCCGGTCAGGTTGAGATGGCCGTCAACTACAGCCTGGAGCCGGATCAACTGGCCGCCGGCTACGTATTGAGTTGCCAGTCGTGGCCGCGCGGCGACGGCGTGGTGTTGGACTTTGACGTATAGGAGCCGGTAATGGAAACCCCTTTGATCTTGCAGCAACAGCAGCGACGCGTGGTCACCCTGACGCTGCATCGCCCAGAGGCGCGTAACGCCCTGAGCACCCCGTGCCTGGAGCAGTTGGTATATCGGCTGGAACAGGCCGATGCAGACGCAGGCGTGGGCGCGGTGGTGATAGCCGGTGCCGCGCGCTTCTTTGCTGCGGGCGCCGATCTGCGGGAGCTGCAACAGCAGGACCTGCCCGCAACACTGGCGGATCGCCGCCCGTTGCTGTGGCAGCGGCTGGCGCAGTTCAGTAAACCGCTGCTGGCGGCGGTAAACGGCTACGCGCTCGGTGCCGGCTGCGAGCTGGCGCTGGCCTGCGACCTCATTATCTGCGGCGAAAGCGCCCGCTTTGGCCTGCCGGAAATCACCCTTGGCCTGATACCGGGAGCGGGCGGCACCCAGCGTTTAATTCGCTGCGTCGGGAAATCTCTGGCCTGCCAGATGGTGTTGACCGGTGAAGCTATCAACGCCACTCGCGCGCTGCATGCCGGGCTAGTCAGTGAAGTGTGCGTCGACGCACTGACGCTGGAACGCACTCAGCAGATCGCCGAACGCATCAGCTTACAGGCCCCACTGGCGCTGCGTGCCGCCAAGCAGGCACTGAAACAGGCGGAAGAAGTCGGCCTCAGCCAGGGGTTGGCCTTTGAACGCCAGCAGTTTGTCGCACTGGCCACCACCGACGATCGCCATGAAGGCATCGCCGCCTTCTTCGAAAAACGTACGCCAAACTATCAGGGGCGCTGATTTATGGATAACGCATTGATTCTCACCCACCTCGATGCCGGGGTACTGACCCTGACCCTCAACCGGCCGGACCGGCTGAACAGCTTTAACGACGAGATGCACCACCAGCTCAGCGAGGCGCTGACCCGCGCCGAACGTGACGACGAGGTGCGCTGCTTGCTGATCACCGGAGCCGGACGAGGTTTTTGCGCCGGGCAAGATCTCAACGATCGTAACGTCAGCGTTGAGCAACAGGCACCGGATCTCGGCCTGTCGGTCGAACGTTTCTATAACCCGCTGATCCGCCGCCTGACCGCATTGCCCAAACCTGTGGTGTGCGCCGTCAACGGCGTGGCGGCGGGTGCCGGGGCCGCGTTGGCGTTGGCCTGCGATATCGTGATCGCTGCCGACAACGCCAGCTTTATCCAGTCGTTCTGCCGCCTGGGGCTGGTGCCGGACTCCGGCGGCAGCTGGTTCCTGCCGCGTCTGGCAGGCCATGCCCGCGCCATGGGCATGGCGCTGCTGGGCGACAAGATCAGCGCACAGCAGGCGTTGGAATGGGGCATGATCTGGCAGGTAGTGGCCGCAGACGAATTGACCGACCGCACCCAAACGCTGGCGCGGCATCTGGCCACCCAGCCGACCTACGGGCTGGGGCTGATTAAAAAAGCCCTCTACAGTTCGGCGACCAACAGCCTCGATCAACAACTTGAGCTGGAGCGCGATCTTCAGCGTCTCGGCGGCCGCAGCGACGACTATCGTGAAGGCGTCAACGCGTTCTTCGCCAAACGCACACCCAATTTCAGCGGGAAATAACCATGAGCCTGCCGAACTTCAACGGAACCGTGGCGGTGATTGGCGCGGGCACCATGGGCATCGGCATTGCCCAGGTGGCGGCCCATGCCGGGCATCAGGTGAAACTGTTTGATATCGCCGCAACCGCTGCCCAAAACACGCTGGGTGCCTTAAGCCTGCGATTGCGCCGGCGTGTGGCGGCCGGCAAGGCCGACGCCGATGCCACCGAGGCGTTGCTGGCACGCATCCAGCCGGTGGATACGCTTGATCAACTGACCGACAGCGCACTGATCATTGAGGCGGTAGCAGAAAAACTGGCGATCAAACAAAACCTGTTTCGGGAGCTGGAAGCCCTGTGTTCACCCGCCACGCTGTTTGCCAGCAACACCTCGTCGCTGTCGATTACCGCCATCGGCGGCGCGCTGCAGCATCCGCAGCGCCTGGCCGGGCTGCACTTCTTTAACCCGGCACCGCTAATGAAATTGGTGGAGATCGTCAGTGGGCTGGACACCAGCGCCGACACCGTCGCCACCCTGCAAACGCTGGCCCGGCAATGGGGCAAACAGAGCGTGCTGTGCCGCTCCACGCCGGGGTTTATCGTTAACCGCGTGGCGCGGCCCTTTTACGCCGAAACCCTGCGTGCGCTGGAAGAACAGGTGGCCGACGTCGCCACGCTCGATGCGGTGATGCGCGATGCCGGCGGTTTCGCCATGGGGCCGCTGCAACTGACCGATCTGATTGGCCAGGATATTAACTATGCCGTCACCGAATCGGTGTTCCAGGCTTTTTTCCAGGACTCGCGATTTACGCCGTCGCTGGTACAGCAAGAGCTGGTGGCCGCCGGGCGTCTGGGCCGCAAAAGCGGCTGTGGCTTTTATCGTTATGACGGCGAACAAGCGTCGCCGACCGCCGTCTGCCTGCCCCTCTCTCAGGCGGAGCCGCCACGCAGCATCAAACTGCACGGCGACGAAGCGGGCGTGGCGTTTTTGGCCGGATTGCTGACGGGAAATGCGGAGAGGATCATACAACCTGGCCAGACCAGCGCCTTTGCCCGGATCGATGAAGTTACATTTATGTTAACAAATGGTAAAACGGCCAGCCAGATTGCCGAGGAAACCGGAACCCCCGTGGTGCTGTTTGATCTGTCTGCCAACTATTCGCAAGCCCCCTGCGTCGCCATCAGCTGCGCAATGCAAAACGACGCACAGCACAGCGATAAGGTGGTACGCCTGCTGCAATCGCTCGGTAAGCAGGTGATTTTACTGCCGGATTATCCTGGTCTGTTGGTGATGCGCACCCTCGCTATGCTGAGCAACGAGGCGCTGGACGTGGTGAATAAAGGCGTCGCCAGCGCCGAAGATACCGACAGCGCCCTGCGCTGCGGCGTCAACTACCCGCGCGGTCCGCTGGAATGGGGTACCGCGCTCGGCTGGCGGCAAATCCTCGCTACGCTGGAAAACCTGTATCGCTACTACGGCGAACCGCGCTATCGGCCAATGCCGTTGCTGCGCCACTACGCTTTCCTCTCTTCAGGAGCCGAATGATGAACGCCAATACGCCCCATGCGCTGGCGCAGCGCTGTGCCGAACAGATGTTTCAACAAGATACCTGCGCGCAGGCGATGGGTATGCAGGTAGATGATGTCGACGCCGGTTTCGCCAGGGTCAGCATGACCGTTGGCCCGCAGATGCTTAACGGTCACCGGACCTGCCACGGTGGCCAGCTGTTCAGCCTGGCCGATACCGCTTTCGCCTATGCCTGCAACAGCCAGGGGTTGGCTGCGGTGGCGTCCGGTTGCAGCATCGATTTTATCCGCCCGGCGCTGGCGGGCGATCGCCTCACCGCCAGCGCCGAGCTACGTCATCAAGGCAAAACCACCGGGCTGTATGACGTAGAGATCGTCAACCAACGAGGCAAAACCGTCGCCTGGTTCCGCGGCCGCGCGCACCGCCTCGGCCACCCTGTTTTAGGGGCGCTGCCATGAGTCAGGCATTGATTTGCGACGGCGTCCGCACGCCGATGGGCCGCGACGCGCTTTACCCCCAGCGTATCGACGCCGGTCAGGGTATTGCTATGATCATTGAACGGGCATGACACTCCGAGGCTAACTATGACAACCCTTCCACAGCCACTCGACACCATTGAGTTCGCCTCGCGCGATGAAATAGAAGCGCTGCAGCTGGAACGCCTGAAATGGACGCTGCATCACGCCTACAACAACGTGCCGATGTATAAACGCAAGTTCGATCAGGCAGGCGTACACCCCGACGATCTCAAACAGCTGAGTGATTTGGCGCGCTTCCCCTACACCACCAAGCAGGATCTGCGCGACAACTATCCGTTTGACACCTTCGCCGTTCCGATGGAACAGGTGGTGCGCATTCACGCCTCGTCGGGCACCACCGGGCGACCGACGGTGGTCGGCTATACCCAACGGGATATCGATAACTGGGCCGATATCGTCGCCCGCAGCCTGCGTGCCGCCGGAGCCACCGCCAAAGACAAGGTGCATGTGGCCTACGGCTATGGCCTGTTCACCGGCGGTCTGGGTGCCCATTACGGCGCAGAGCGGCTCGGGGCGACGGTGATCCCGGTGTCCGGCGGGCAAACCGAAAGGCAGGCACAGCTGATCCTCGATTTCAAACCCGATGTCATCATGGTGACGCCGTCTTATTGCCTGACGCTGATCGACGAACTGGAACGCAAAATGGGTGGCGATGCCCGCAGCTGTTCGCTGCGCCTCGGGGTGTTTGGCGCCGAACCCTGGACCGAGGCATTGCGCCACGAGATCGAGTCCCGTCTGGGCATCAAGGCGCTGGATATTTATGGCCTGTCCGAAGTGATGGGGCCGGGCGTTGCGATGGAGTGCGCCGAAAGCGGCGGCGGCTCGACTATCTGGGAAGACCACTTTCTGCCGGAGATCATCTGCCCGGAGAGCGGCGAAGTCCTGCCGGACGGCCAGCACGGCGAACTGGTGTTCACCACCCTGACCAAAGAGGCGCTGCCGGTGATTCGCTACCGCACCCGCGATCTCACCCGCCTGCTGCCGGGCGATGCGCGCCAAATGCGGCGCATGGGGAAAATCACCGGCCGTTCGGACGACATGCTGATCATTCGCGGCGTCAACGTGTTCCCGTCGCAGGTGGAAGAGCAGATTATGCAGTTCGAACAGCTCTCGCCGCACTACCAGTTGCAGGTCAGCCGCAGCGGGCATCTGGATACCCTGGCGGTACGCGTTGAGCTGAAAGAGTCGGCGCTCAGTCTCAGCCACCAGCAGCGCTGCGAGATCTGCCACCAGTTGCGTCACCATATCAAATCGATTATCGGCGTCAGCACCGACGTCAGCATCGCCAACTGCGGCGATATCCCGCGTTCGGAAGGCAAGGCCCAGCGCGTGGTCGATCTGCGGCCGCGCTAATTCAGCCGGCGTCACGGATGACGCCTCAATGAATTGTGTTAATGTTGTGTCTCATCGACGGCTAACCCATGGAAAAATATGGAACATAAACTGGATGAGTTTATTCGCCATGCTGTAGACGCCCAGCCGATCAGCGGCACTTCACTGATTATCTCCCTGTATGGCGATGCACTCAGCCATCGCGGTGGCGAGGTGTGGCTCGGCAGTCTGAGCGCGCTGCTGGAGGCGCTGGGTTTCGGCGATCGCTTCGTGCGCACCTCGGTGTTCCGTCTGCAAAAAGAGGGTTGGTTGGCGGTGGAGAAAATAGGCCGACGCAGTTTTTATCGGGTGACCGATCAGGGCATGCGCCAGTTCCGCCACGCCGAGTCGAAAATCTACCTCAGCGAACCGCCGGCCTGGGACGGCAAATGGGATTTATTGCTGCTGGAAAGCGCGGAAAAAAGTGAGCGGGCACGGCTGAAAAAAGAGCTGGGCTGGCTGGGTTTCGGCCAGATCGCCAATAACCTGATGGCGGCCCCCACCCACGCGCAAACCGACGTGACGGCACTGCTCGGCGAACTTAACGCCAGCGAGCAGGTGATCTATTTCCGCGCCGACTACCCGTACAACCGTTCCGAACCTGCCCTGCAACAGTTGGTGGCTACCTGCTGGTCTCTGGCTGACGTGGCTGCCGGTTATCACGAGTTTATCGTCTCCTTCCGCCCGCTGATGCAACTGCTGCGCGAAGCCGACGACGCTCTGCTGACGCCCCAGCGTTGCTTCCAGATTAAGCTATTATTGATCCACTTCTTCCGCCGCGTGGCGCTGAAAGATCCGCTGCTGCCGGACGCCCTGTTACCGGCGCAGTGGGAGGGGCAAATCGCCCGCAATTTGTGCATCAACATTTATCAGCGGGTAGACCGCGCCGCGACCGACTATGTCAGCGCGCTGGCGGAAACCACTATCGGTTCCCTACCCGCCCCGGCAGCAAGTTATTACCGGCGCTTTGGCGGCCTGCCACGCGATACTCTTAAGGAAATTTAGCTATGCCTGTGTATCAGATTGACGGCCTGACGCCGGTGGTAGATCCGAGCAGCTACGTGCATCCGACGGCGGTGCTGATTGGCGACGTGATTATCGGCAAGCAGGTCTATATTGGCCCGAACGCCAGCCTGCGCGGCGATTTTGGCCGGCTGGTTATCTGCGATGGCGCCAACATTCAGGACAATTGCGTGATGCACGGCTTTCCGCAGCAGGACACCGTAGTCGAGGAAGACGGCCATATCGGCCACGGCGCAATCCTGCACGGGTGCCGCATCCGTCGCAACGCCATGGTCGGCATGAACGCGGTGATCATGGACGGCGCAGAGATTGGCGAGAACAGCATCGTCGGCGCAATGGCTTTCGTGAAGGCGGCGGCGGTGATTGAGGCCAATAAACTGGTACTCGGCAGCCCGGCGCGGGTACTGCGCGACCTGACCGAACAGGAGCTGGCGTGGAAAGTGACCGGCACGCGTGAATATCATGATCTGGTGCTGCGCTGCAAATCCACGCTGAACGAGGTCGAACCGCTGGCCGAAGTGGAGCCCGGCCGCCAGCGCCTGAGTTTTGGCGATCACCTGCTCCCCAAAAGCCAACTTTAAACGGGGCGTGCTACCGCATTCCGCTCAAAGTGGTTTACAGTTAATACCCTGTATCGCCACTGAATCCTGGACCGGAATCCATGCCAAGAACCGCCAAAACCGTTGAAATCCCCGCCATCGGCGAACTTGACCGAAACGCGGGGCAGCTCAGCCTCCAGCTTGCCCAAGCGTTGCGGGCCGCCATTCATAAAGGCGAGCTGAAAGCAGGCGATCTGCTGCCCTCGACGCGGGTGCTGTCGGGCGCATTGCAACTCGCCAGAGGTACGGTGCTGGCCGCCTTTGAGCAGCTAACCGCCGAAGGGTTTCTGGAAGCGCTGCCCGGTTCGGGCACCCGCGTGGCCCTGTCGCTCAATCGCAAAACCCCGCCACCGGCCAAAAAACCGCAGGCCTGCGACATTCCCCTGACCGCCCAGGCGCAGGCGCTGGCGCAATTCTCCGCCCAACGGGCGCCCCTGCCGCCGGTCCCTTTCACCGTCTCTGTACCGATCAATGATACTGCCCCCGATGACGTCTGGCGCCGGCTCGGCAACCGGATCCGCGCCCGGGGGCCTGGTGCCCCATCAGGCTACGGTGACCCTCTTGGCGAGTTGCCGCTGCGTAAAGCAGTCTGTGAATACGTGCGAAAATCGCGTTCGGTGCTCTGTACGCCAGAACAAGTGATCATCACCTCCGGCACCCAGCAGGGGCTTTATCTCGCCACGCAAATCCTGCTGGACGCCGGCGATGCAGCCTGGGTTGAGAACCCCGCCTACCGCGGTATTACCGCTATCTTTGACAACCTGCTCAGGGACCGGCACATGGCACGGGTGCCGGTCGATGACCAAGGTATAGACGTGGCGGCGGGCCGAAGAATAGCACCACGGGCCAGGGCCGCTTTTGTCACCCCGTCTCACCAGTATCCGCTGTGCATGCCGATGAGCATGTCGCGCAGGCTTGAGCTGCTGACCTGGGCGAAAGAGCAAAAAGCCTGGATTGTCGAAGACGATTACGACAGTGAAATGCGTTACGCCGGTCACCCTTTTCCCTCTCTGCAAGGGTTGGATCCCGCCAGAGTCATTTACCTCGGTACCTTCAGCAAAATCCTGTTCCCGTCATTGCGGCTGGGTTACGCCATCGTCCCGGAACCGCTGCTGGCCGCCTTCTGCGGTGCGCGAGTGCTGATGGACCGCCACCCGCCCACTGCCGACCAGCACGTACTGGCCAGCTTTATGGCGCAGGGGCATCTGGATCGTCATATCCGCAGAATGCGCGGCGTCTATGCGGAAAAGCGGCGCGTGCTGACCGACGCCGTCAACGCGCATATTTCGCCGCAGCTTGCCACCTTGCTCCCCAGCGACCAGGGGATGCACCGGGTATTGTGGTTGAAAGCGGGGTTGGACGACCGACGGGTGACCGCCGGCGCCAGCGAGGCCGGAGTGGCGGTCAGTGCGCTGTCGCCGATGTACGCCCCCGACAGCGGAAAAAGCGGGTTGATCTTGGGGCTGGGAGGTTACGACGACGAGGCCATTCACCGCGCCGCCCAAAAGTTGAATCAGGTACTGGTGTCGATAGCGGCCTCCTGAGCATCAGGCTTAAAAGGGCTGCATTGAAAGGTAATGCCCCCCCTACCACTGACTCATTGCTCTTTTCGTGTACCGCGAAACGCCCGGCGCCATTCGCTGGGGCTAATGTCGAACCGCGACCGAAAGCGCTGGCGGAAGGACACCGGAGACTGAAAACCCGACAATTCCGCCACGGTCTCTACGCTGTGATCGGTACTTTCAAGCAGTTCCTGACTGCGATGCAACCGTTCGGCATTTAGCCACTCGCCGACGGGGACTCCGGTGGCTTTGATAAAATGGCGGGTAAAGGTACGCCGGCTCATATTGACAAATCCCGCCAGCGAATCAAGGTCGTGGGGTTTATCGAGATTGCGACGCAAATAATCCAGCAGTTCGTTGATTTTGTTATCGCGCGTGGTTTCCGGTACCGGACGTTCAATATATTGCGCCTGCCCCCCTTCGCGATAAGGAGGCGTTACCATGCGTCTGGCCACCCGGTTAGCCAGCGTGCTGCCGTAATGTTTACGAACAATGTACAGGCAACAGTCTATTCCCGCCGCGGTGCCAGCCGAGGTAATAAGACGATCGTCATGGGTATAAAGCGCATTGCTATCCAGATGCACTGCGGGAAAACGGCGGGTAAAGTCCCGTTCAAATTCCCAGTGGGTTGCCGCACGGCGATGATCCAGCAACCCCGCGTAGGCCAGTACGTAGGTTCCCAGACACAGACCCACAACGTCTGCGCCGCGCCGCCACGCGGCTACCAGAGAGGCAAGCAAGGCTTCGGAAGGTTTGCTTTCTGGGTGGTTCCAGAACGGAACAACGACAATATCCGCCGAATCGAGCGCTTCCAGCCCTTCACCGACGTTGATTGATACCCCAATAGCAGAATGCACTACGCCAGGATGCTCCGCACAAATATGCAGATCAAACAGCCCCGGTTCCGGCATTGCCTGACCAAAAATGATGCAGGGTACCGAAAAATGGAACGGGCTAAAACCATGGGTGGCAATGACAGCGACGGAAAGTACAGACATAGATTTGGTTCTCGTTTATCGTCGGCCTATTTTTGTTTACCGGCACACCGCACCCCTTTTCAGCACCAAAGGGCGTTGCGCGGTTACTGAGTCGAGAATGTTATCAGAACGTACAGATTTCACCGTCTGCCGGGATCAGCACGCTGTCCTGAATACCTTTTTCAATGGCATACTCGCGCAGTTCATCACGGCTAAGGATACAGTGGTTAACGGCTTCCATGTGGGAGGCCACGATCATAGCCTGCGGCATAAGCTCATGCGTACGCAGCACATCTTCTTTACCCATAATGATCGCGCCGATCCCGTCAACCTGAGCAAAACCGGTATTTAACACCACCACATCAGGTTTCCAGACGCTCAGGCTGTCCACGTAAGGCTTAACCCAGACGGTATCGCCTGCAATATATAACGTTTTTTCATCGGCGTGCTTGAATACCAGACCACAGGCATCACCCAGCCGAGCAGCGATATCAGGATTAGCATAAGCCTCATCGCTTCCGTGCTGACCGCCAGTTTTGATAATGGTCATGCCCGCAAACTCATTGCTGTCTTCAAGAACGCGCACATTACCGAAACCCTGAGCGCGGATCAATTCGGCATCGCTGTCGTTTTGAGTCAGGATGAGGCTATCTTTTGCCACTTTCTTCTGTGCGGCTTCATCCCAGTGATCCCTATGAGTATGGGTCACAATGATGGCATCGACATTCAGCAGTGCATCAATCGATAGCGGCAGCGCCACCAGAGGATTACGCAGATGGGAACGCGCCGTACCGGCAAAACCGTCCCAAGCCTCTTTGTCAGACAGCATAGGGTCAATCAGAAATTTAGTACCTGCGTATTCAAGCAACAGCGTGGCATTGCGAATTTGGGTCAGTTTCATGCTTTCGGCTCCGAATGGGGGTCGTCTCAACAGGTCGAATGCAGGTTGCTCGGCAATCAAGCACTCTGCTGTAGGTAGAGAAGCCAGTATAGGGAGCACCTGAAAAGAAGGTGAGTAGCCCGAAGGCCAAATAGCGGTGAAATCGGGTCAACCCTCTCGTCCGGCATGGGGCATGACCTGGCCGGATTTAGCGCGAAAAACGCCTGGCGCCGAACACGCAAATCACGACGCCGGCCATCACTGCAATCATCGCCGGTTGGACGGTTTCATGCAGTACCAGCCCCGCCAACACCAGGCCAAAGAATGGCTGCAGCAATTGCAGTTGCCCCACCGCGGCAATACCGCCCTGCGCCAGGCCGCGATACCAGAAAATAAAACCTATCCACATGCTGAACAGCGAAATATAACCCAGCGAGAGCCAGGCCCCGGCGCTCACCCCTGTCCAGGTTGCGGGTACCGCCCAGGCCGCGACCGCCGCCGCCAACGGCAACGCGATCACCAGCGCCCAGGAGATCACCTGCCAGCCGCCAAGCCGGCGGGACAGCACCGCCCCTTCGGCATAGCCCAATCCGCAAAGCAGCACCGCAACCACCATCAGCGCATCACCGGCCCAGGAACCGTCAGAACCCTGGCTCAGTGCGAAAGCGCCAACCAGCAGGCCGCCTACCAGCGAAAAGACCCAGAAGGCCGCCCTCGGGCGCTCCCCGCCGCGCAAAACGCCGAAACAGGCCGTCGCCAGCGGCAGCAGGCCGATGTAAACCATGGAATGCGCCGAGGTGGTGTGTTGCAAGGCTAACGCCGTCAGCAGCGGAAAACCGATCACCACCCCGACGGCGACGAAAATCAGCGGCGCGATATCCGTGCGCCGAGGCCAACGCTGGCGCATCAACAGCAACGCGCTCAGGGCCAGCAGCGCTGCAATCGTCGCCCTCATCGCCGTCAGGAATACCGGATCAAGCTCCAGCACCGCTACCCGGGTGGCGGGCAAAGAACCGCTGAAAATCAACATACCCAAAAAGCCGTTGATCCACCCCTGCGCCGAACGCGTGGCGCCCGCATGCACCCCGCCAACGTTAACCCCGGTTTTTGCTGTCTGACTTGTCATTCCAATAAGGCTCCACACGCTTCAAAGAGGGGTCATTCTCCGGATAAAGTGGTTTATTGCCAGAGCCACATAGACACATTTTCAGCAGACCGGTTTACTCCGCGCCCGTCGTTTCCACCCGGCCCGGCACGGGCTGGTGACGGCTATAGAAGAAATAGACCGCCGCCAGCAGCAGGGTGAACGGAATGCCAAACCACAGCGTCATTTTGAAAAATTCGGTGAACGCCGTCGAGATCAGCAACGCAGCCATCAAACCGGCCCCCGCCAGCGTAGTGTAGGGGAAGCCCCACATGCGGAATTTCAGGTGGGTTTTGCGGTGCTGACGGCGGAAAAACAGATGAGTGACAAAGATCATCAACCAGGTAAAGCAGGCGCCGTACACCGAGATCGACATCATGGCGGCGAACGATTTTTCCGTATAAACCAGGCTCAGCACGATCGATACCACAATGCCGATACAGGACATTGCCAACGCGCTCACCGGTATGCCGCGTTGGCTGATGCGGCCCAGCGCCGCGGGAGCCTGCCCGGCGCGGGAGAGTGAAAACATCATGCGGGTGGTAATGTACAGTTGGCTGTTCATCGCCGACAGCGCGGCCACCAGTACGATGAAGTTGAAGATACCGGCAGCAGCGGGCAAATGGATCACGTTCATCGCCACCAGGAACGGGCTTTCGCCGGTACCGGACTGCCGCCAGGGCACGATCGCCAGCATCAGCGCAATCGACAGCATGTAAAAGATAAACAGCCGCAAAATGGTGCCCTTGAAGGCGGTTTTGACCGCAATCACCGGGTTTTTGGCCTCACCGGCGGCCACCGCAATCATCTCAATGCTCAGGTAACTGAAAATGGAGACGATCACCGCGAACCACATGCCTTTAACGCCAAAGGGGAAGAAGCCGCCGTTGTCGGTAAAGTTTTTAACCCCAAAGGCTGGGTTGGCGGAAAAGGCCAAGATGCCGATGCCAATGGCGATAAAGGCCGCAATCGCCACCACCTTGATGGTCGACAGCGCGTACTCCACCTGGCCGAATGACTTGACGCCAATCACATTGATGGCGATCACCGCCGCAGAAAACAGCAGCACCCAGGGCCAGATTGGCGTACCGGGGAACCAGAACTGCATGTACATGCCGATGGCGGTCACTTCGGTGCCTACCGCCAGCACCACGCAAGACCAATAGGAATAGCGCACCAGAAAACCGAACAGCGGGCTGATATAAAACTCGGCGTAGTCGCCAAAAGAACCGGGCGTCGGGTGTTCGGAGGTCATCTCCGCCAGGCATCCCATCAGCAATAAAGCCACCACGCCACCGATAAAATAGCTCAGCAACACGCTGGGGCCAGCCATTTGTATGGCGTAGGCGCTGCCGAGAAACAGCCCGGTGCCGATCGCGCCGCCTATCGCCAGCATCGACATCTGCCCGGCGGTGAGCTGCTTTTTCAACCCGCCCTGCCGCCGGGCTATTTCGTCAAAACCTTTCATCTCTTTCATGGCAATGTCCTACCTTGTTCACACAGCGCGGGTGACGTCCAGAATGGCGGCAGTAACGTAATCGACATTATTTTGGTTCAGGCCAGGCAGGCACATGCGGCCGGGCGCCACCAGATAAATGGCATACTCTTGCCGCAGCCGGGCGAGTTGCTGTTGGTTCAGCCCGGTATAGCTGAACATGCCTTTCTGATCGCGGATGCGACGGTGATCCAGCCGTGAACCGCCCTGCTCCAGCCCTGCGGCCAGAATTTGACGCATCTGCTTAATGCGCTGGCGCATACCGGCCAGTTCACTCTCCCACTGATGTCGCAGCGCTGCGTCCGCCAACAGGGTCTCCACAATCTGGCTGCCGTGGGTCGGCGGGCAGGAGTAACTGCGGCGGATCAGCGTTTTCAAAGCACCTTTCACGTTCACCGCGCTTTGCGGGCTGCCACAGCGCACCGACAGGCCCCCTAGCCGCTGGCCGTACAGCGCGACATTTTTAGAAAACGAGTTGGCGACCAAAAATTCCAGATCGGTTTTCAGCGCCTCATGCAACGCAAAGCCGTCTTCTGCCAGGCCGTCGCCAAATCCCTGATAGGCGATATCGAAGAACGGCAGCAGCCGGCGGCGTTGCAGTACTTCGATCGTGGCGCGCCACTGCGCCTGAGTGAGATCGGTGCCGGTCGGGTTGTGGCAACAAGGATGCAGCAGCACCACGCTGCCTTCCGGCAGGCTGGCGAGCGTATCGAGCATGGCGTCAAAACGCAGGCCGCCGCTGGCCTCATCAAAGTACGGATAGGTGTGAACCTTCAGCCCGGCCCCCTCGAAGATGGCCCAATGGTTGGCCCAGGTAGGATCAGACACCCAGATATCACGGCGGGACAAATAGTGATGGATAAAATCCGCCGCCAGTTTCAACGCGCCGGAGCCGCCGAGGGTCTGTACCGTGGCGATAGCGGAGGTATCCTGTTCGCCAAACAACAAGCTTTGCACCTGTTGGGTAAACAGCGGCGAACCTTCTATCGGCGGGTAACCGTGGGGGCGGCGCTGTTCAAGCAAGCGCCGTTCGGCCACTTCAACCGCCTGCATCAGCGGGATCCTGCCCTGCTGATCATAATAAAGACCAATACCCAGATTCACTTTCTGCGTATTTTCATCCTGTAAATAGGCTTCCATCAACGACATAATAGGATCAGGCGCAGACGCGCCGATATGATTAAACATAGCGATTCCTTAATACATTATTTATGAAATTGCAGATAAAGATAATAATTAAATATGACTCAGACCGTAGCGCTGACGGTTATTTCTATTTTCATTCCCGGCACTACCAATTTATCGACAATCACGGTTGAACGATTGGGGTAAGGATAATTAAAATATTTTTTATAAATCTCATCGAGTAATTTAACGTCATTCACATCGGTGAGATAAACAATCACCTGCAATACGTTATCACTGTGGCTATTAGCCGCCTTCAGCGTTTGCGCCAGATTGTCGAACGTCAGAGTAATCTGGCTTTCCGGCGCGCCGGTTTCAATACTGCCGTCTGGCCTGACCGGGCCGTGGGCAGTGAACAACATCCCCCCGCCTTTGGTGGCCCAAGAAAAGGGTTGCCCAATCTCCGGCAGGCCGGTGTCAATGATACTGCGCATGGCTTATTTCCCCGTGATGGTTAACTGTCGGATCAGCGCCCCGTCAACGGCGAACAGCGCATCCAGTACGTTGTAATGATTGGCTCCCGCTACGGCAACCAGCTCAGCCGGCAGGTTTTTCTCCCGCAGCGCGGCGTAATAATGAAGCGACTGCCCCATCAGTTCCGGCAGCTCGGCTGCGCCGTAAAACAGCGTCGTGGGTTTTAGCTGCTCAGGAATATGGCGCGCCGGGCTCAGCTCCGCGATTTGCCGCCGGGTCAGTTGCAATTGCCGGTTTACGTAGGTGCTTAACAGCGGTTCCAACTCAAAAATGCCGCTGATGGGCAATACCGCATCAACAACCGCATGCTGCTGCCAATAACTGGCCAAATGCCCGCCGGCGGAATGCCCGCATAAATAGACCGGCACATTTTTTTGCGGTGCCAGCCGCAGTTCAATGGCATCCAGCGCCGCGCCGATTTGCCGACAAATATCGTCCAGTGTCGCCACCGGCGCCAACGTATATTCCAGCAACACCACATCAAAACCCAGGGACAAGGGCACCTCGGCAATAAAGGCGAAATCGTCTTTACGGCAAAATTGCCAATAACCGCCGTGAATAAATATTAATATTCCTTTAGAGGGCGCGTCAGAATATAACCAATCAAAAACCGCCCGTTCTGAATAACCATAGGCAATATTACGTTCGCAGCGTACTTGCTGATAAACGGCCTGACTGCGGGTTTGAAATGAGGTCAAAATCTCATTTTCATTGTCTACCGTCGAACCGTTATCATAACTCCCTGGGACAAGTTTCATATATTAAACTTCGTTTATTATTTAAGATATGCGTTAACTATTAGCACCGGCCAAAATATTGTCAAGAAGGGAACCGCAGCAATGCGTGCGCGGTAAAATAAATATTATTTTTACGCCAAATAAGTTTAGCCAGTGAAACTTATCGGTATTGATTGCCGGTTTACACCGGCTGAATTTGCGCCAACTTGCTTAATTCTTGCCAGGCATAGTCCCAGAAGGTACGCACCTTCAGCGGCATGCGCTGCACGTTCTGAGCCACCAGTTGTACCGGCATCGGCAAGGGTTCATACGCCGGCAGCAAACGCACCAGCGTGCCCGCCGCCAGATCGTCCGCCACCTGATACGACAATAATCGGGCGATGCCCTTACCCGCCCGCACCGCCAGCAGTTGGGTTTCCACCTCGTTGATCAACAGCCGGGGCGTCAGCCGCACCCGCTCGCCATTTTCCTGCGGACCAAAACGCCATTCGCGCAGCGACGCGCGTTGGGTACCGACAATGGTATCGTGATCGGTCAACTGGGCCGGGTGTTGCGGTTCACCGCGCCGCACCAGATAAGCCGGGCTGGCGACCGTAACCCGCGACACCTGCCCCAACCGGCGCGCCACTCGGGAAGAATCCTGCTGATGACCAATGCGCACTGCCACATCCAGCCCTTCGTCGATCAAATCCAGGTTGCGATCGTTGAGCACCATTTCAATCTGCATCTGCGGATAGCGGTCAAGAAACGCCATCACCAGCGGCGCCATGTGTTTGCGCCCGAACTGCACCGGCGAGGTGACGCGCAACAGGCCGGAGAGCTGGCTGTCCGCCGTGTCCAGTACCGCCGAGTCATAGTCATGCAGCAGCAGGCGCGCACGCTCCGCCAGCCGTAAACCCGCCTCGGTCGGTGCCAGCCGCCGGGTGGTGCGCTCCACCAACCGGGCGCCAAAGCGCTGCTCCAGCGAGGCAATCGCACGGGTGATCGCCGGCGCGGAACGCCGTAGCTTGCGCCCGGCCGCAGCCAGGCTGCCGTGCTGAATCACCGCCACAAAGATAGCCAGTTCGTCCAACCGATCCATAGATTCTTCCAAAATATGAAATTATCAATTTCTACATTGCCGGATTACGCTCATCGTCGGCAAGAGTATGCTGATAAAAATTATTCAGGAGCCTCACCATGCAAACCCTCAAACTGTACGGCACCCCGCTTTCCGGCCACGTTCATCGCGTGGCGTTACTGCTGCGCATGCTTAACCTGCCGTACGAATTTATCGAAGCCCCCGCCGGCGTGCGCCAGAGCGAGGCTTTCCGCCGTCTTAACCCTCAGGGCCAAATCCCGGTGCTGGTGGACGGCGATTTGGCACTTGTCGACAGCAACGCCATTTTGGTGTATCTGGTCAAACGCTACGCGCCGGGCAGCCACTGGCTGCCGGAAACGCCGCAGGCTTCGGCACAGGTGCAAGAGTGGTTGTCCAAAGCCGCCGGAGAGGTGCGCTATGGCCCGGCCTCCAGCAGGATGATTGCCCAGTTTTCCGCTCCGGACGATTATCAGGCTTCGCTGGCGATCTCGGCACGCTTCCTGCCGCAAATGGAACAGCATCTGACGGAACGTGAGTTCCTGGCGACGGAACACGCCACTATCGGTGATTTGGCCTGCTACAGTTACGTGGCAGTAGCGCCGGAAGGCGGCATCTCGCTGGCACCCTATCCGGCGATCCGGCGTTGGGTCGCGCGCATCGCCGCTCTGCCCGGTTTCTTCGCCATGCCGGCGCTGCCGGAACCCACCGCGAGGTAACGCTGATGACACAGCCGCTGTTCCACCCCGATGAAGTGCGCGCCCAGGCATTGGCCGGTTTTGATCGCGTGGGTGCCGGTATTTATACCGCCATGCCCGAGCAGCACCGGGAATTCTTCGCCGCGTTGCCTTACCTGTTCGTCGCCACGCTGGACGATCAGGGCTGGCCGGTCGCTACGCTGTTCAGCGGCCCGCCCGGCTTTCTGCGCACGCCGGATGATACTCACCTGCGTATCAGCGCCCCGCGCCGCAACGACGATCCGGCGCAGGCCGCATTGCAAAGCGGCAAACTGGTTGGCGCGTTGGGGCTGGATTTCAGCAACCGCAGGCGCAACCGGGCCAACGGCGTGATTGGCCGCACCGATAAGAACCGCATTGAAATCGAGGTCACGCAAAGCTTTGGCAACTGCCCGCAATATATCCAGCGGCGCGAGCTTTACCCGGTGGCCGCTGATCCTGCGCCGATTGAATATCTTCCTGCGCTGGATGCTGAGGCGCAGGCGCTGATTCGGCGGGCGGACACCTTTTTCGTCGCCAGTTGCGCTCACACCGGGCTGGCGCAGGGCGGCATGGATATATCGCACCGTGGCGGCAAGCCGGGGTTTATCCACCTGACGGACAACAGCCTGTGGATCCCGGACTTTCGCGGCAACCGCTACATGAACACCCTCGGTAATCTGCTGGCCCAACCCCAGGCGGCACTGCTGTTTATCGATTTCGACAACGGCGATATTTTGCATCTGCAAGGGGAAACGCAGATCCTCTGGCAAACGGACATCGACTACGGAGTGGAGGGGGCGGAACGTTACTGGCGATTTGATATGCACAGTGCATGGCGTTTCCCGCAGGCTCTGCCCTGGCGCGGCCGCAACCTGGAATACTCCCCGGCCACGCTGAACACTGGGGTGTGGCAGGTGTAAAACGCCATAAAAAACCCCGCTTTAGCGAGGTCGATTCAATAAGGATTTATACGCTGTGTTCCGCCATCGAGGCAGCCTGATAAAGCTGCCGAAAATAGCTCAGGCGCTCGAAAAACAAACGACTTTGCGATTCCGACATATTGCCGGCCACCTCGGCGGCGTCAATTTCGCGCCCCTGCCACTCCATCAGCGCAATGCTGGAAGCGAGAAAATCCATGTTGCTGCTGTAGGCCGCAAGGTGCCGATTCACTGAATTTACCATTCTGCACACTCCTTTTTGTTATCTCGAAAAGGGTCATATGCTTACTGAGTTCAGTATCGTCCCAGCGACGAGTATTTTTTGTACAGAAGGTGCGCATGGCAGCAAATGGATGCGGCAAAGTTTGCTAGGGTAAAGAGGAATATTTGAGACAGACCACAGTGTTTGGCATTCTGAAAAGGAAGATAACCGATGAGCACGACCTTCTCCGCCACCCTCAAAGATCCCGCGCTATTTCGCGAAGCAAACTACATCGATGGGCAATGGCTGCAGGCCAAAGACGGCCAGACCATCAAGATCCATAACCCGGCCACGGGCGAGTTGGTCGGCCAGGTGCCGGCCTTTGGCGCCGAAGAAACCGCGCAGGCAATAGCCGCCGCCAAAAAAGCCCAGCCAGCCTGGCGCGCGCTGACCGCCAAAGAGCGTGCCGGCAAGCTGCGCCGCCTGTTCGAACTGATGATGGAAAACCAGGACGATCTGGCGCGCATCATGACCGCAGAACAAGGCAAACCCCTGGCAGAAAGCCGCGGTGAGATTGCCTATGCGGCTTCGTTTATCGAATGGTTCGCCGAGGAGGGAAAACGCGTTTACGGCGACACCATTCCGCAAAACCTGCCCGGCCGGCGCATTATCGTGCAAAAAGAGCCCATCGGGGTATTTGCCGCCATTACGCCGTGGAATTTCCCGGCGGCGATGATCACCCGCAAGGCCGGCCCCGGCTGGGCCGCGGGTTGCACCGGGGTGATCCGCCCCGCCAGCCAGACCCCCTTCTCTGCGCTGGCGATTGCAGTGCTGGCCGAACGCGCCGGTTTACCGGCGGGCGTCTGCAACGTGATTACCGGGCCCAGCAAAGCGATCGGCGGCGAACTGACCGCGAACCCGGACGTACGCAAGCTCTCCTTTACCGGCAGCACCGAGGTGGGCGCACAGTTGCTGGCCCAGTGTGCGCCTACCATCAAAAAAACCAGCATGGAACTGGGGGGCAATGCGCCCTTTATCGTGTTTGACGATGCCGATCTGGACGCCGCCGTCGCCGGGGCAGTAGCCTCAAAATACCGTAACGCCGGCCAGACCTGCGTATGCACCAATCGCTTTCTGGTGCAGGAAGGCGTCTACGACGCTTTTGCGGAAAAGCTGAAAGCCGCGGTGGCGAAGCTGAAAGTGGGCAATGGCATGGACGACGGCGTCACTATCGGCCCCTTGATTAACCGGGAGGCGGTGGAGAAAGTCAGCGAGCATATCGCCGATGCCGTGAAGCGCGGTGCTTCGGTGCTGCTGGGTGGCCGGCCTCATGCGCTGGGCAATAACTTCTATACGCCGACCATCCTGACCGACGTACCGAGGCACGCCAAAATCTTCCATGAGGAAACCTTTGGCCCGGTGGCGCCCTTGATCCGTTTTAAGCACGAAGCCGAAGCCATCGAACTGGCGAACGACACACCGTTCGGCCTGGCCTCGTACTTCTACAGCCGCGACATCGGCCGGGTGATGCGCGTGGCCGAAGCGCTGGAATACGGCATTGTCGGCATCAATGAAGGGCTGATCTCTACCGAGGTCGCCCCCTTTGGCGGGGTCAAAAACTCCGGCCTGGGGCGCGAGGGGTCGAAGTACGGTATAGAGGATTATCTCGAGATCAAATATCTGTGCCTTGGCGGGCTGGGTATCTGATGTCACCGGCCCCCGCAAGGGGGCTGAACGCTGGCTAATCTGCTGCCATTTCTGCTACGTTGTATCGCCCGTCAGGGGCTTCTCAAGGACTCTCACATGGAATTCTCCGCCGCCATTCCCATTATCCGTATCTTCTCGGTTGAAAAAGCCAAAGAGTTTTATCTGGATTTTCTCGGTTTCACGCTGGATTGGGAGCACCGTTTTAGCGAAGACCTGCCGCTTTATGCCCAAATATCACGTTCCGGTCTGACGCTGCATCTCAGCGAGCACTACGGCGACAGTACGCCCGGCTCAGCGGTGTTCATTCCAACCCACGATATCGATGCCTTGCAGCGGGAGCTATTGGCGAAACAGTACCGTTACGCCCGTCCGGGGGTCGAAACCCTTGACTGGGGAAAACAGTTAAACCTCACCGATCCCTTCGGCAATTGTTTGCGCTTTTGCGAGCAAGCTGACAATGCGTAACCGCCGTTAAACAAGCGTTTATCGCTTCAGCACTCAGGCAATTCCCCGGTGTACGCCGACGCTCTTATTGCCGGTATTGCTCGTCGCTAACCTTCTCCATCCAGTCAACCGGGCTGCCGTTGAGGGATTCGGCAATGGCGATATGGGTCATGGCGGTTTCCGGGGTGGCACCGTGCCAATGCTTGACGCCTTCGGGGATCCAAACGATATCGCCCTGATTCATCTCCTGGATCGGGTCGCCCCACACCTGGATCCAACCGCGCCCCTGGGTGACGATCAACGTCTGCCCCAGCGGATGAGTATGCCAGGCGGTGCGAGCGCCGGGTTCGAAGGTCACGGTGGCGCCGCCCACGCGGGCCGGTTCAGTGCCGGCAAAAGGCGCATCAATCCGCACGTGGCCGGTAAAGTAATCTTCCGGACCTGGTCGGGATGGCAGGGAACCGCTGCGTTGAATTTTCACTTTTTCCTCCGTTTCGGTAATGGCTGCCGGTGCTGACATGGACAAGATAAGGGTAGACGCTGCGAGTAATTTCACTGGGTGCTCCCGTTAATATGGTGCGAAAGAGAAAGATAACGCCGCACCGCCATCGGAACTAGATGGCAAAATACGCAAGGACCTATGAGTTTAATTCATAAGTGATCGGGTGTGACCGCCCCGGCAAGCGTATAGAATACCGGTATCGATCCGCCCAACGCTAAGGCGCCGCATGTTAAAAGAAAACTTTAACGATTTGATTTCGTTCCTTGTCGTGGCGCGTGAACGCAGCTTCACCAAAGCGGCGGCCAAACTCGGCGTTTCCCAATCGGCATTAAGCCATGCCATTAGGGGCCTGGAAGAGCGGCTAGCGCTGCGGCTATTGACCCGCACCACGCGCAGCGTTGCTCCTACCGAAGCCGGAGAAAGGCTGGTCAACAGTCTTGGCCCGCGTTTTGCGGAAATCGAAAGCGAACTGGATGCCTTAAGCGAGATGCGTGAACGGCCTGCGGGAAACATTCGCATCACCGCCGGGGAACACGCCGTCGACTCGGTGCTCTGGCCGATGCTGAAGTCATTTCTGGCCGACTACCCGGACATTAATGTCGAAATCACGGTCGATAACACCTTGACCGACATTGTCGCCGACCGCTTTGATGCCGGGATCCGTTTGGGCGAACAGGTGGCCAAAGACATGATCGCCGTGCGGATAGCGCCGGATATGCGCATGGTGCCGGTCGCTTCCCCTGCCTATTTTGAGCGATGTGGCATCCCGAACACGCCGCAGGCGTTGCAAAACCATCGCTGCATCAATATGCGCTTACCCACTATGGGCGGGCTCTACGCCTGGGAGTTTGCAAAAGACGGGCGTGAGATAAAAGTGCGCGTAGAGGGTCAACTGACCTTTAACAGCCTGCGCCAACGCATTGACGCGGCGCTGCTCGGCTTCGGCATCGCCTTTGTGCCGGAGGATACCGTAACCGAAGAGCTGGCCAATGGCCGTTTAGTGAGCGTTCTCGATGAATGGTGCCCGCTTTTTCCCGGCTATTACCTCTATTACCCCAGCCGCAGACAGCACACCACCGCTTTCGCCCTGTTTGTCGAGGCGTTGCGCCATCAGCGCTAATCGTTGGTAGCCCGCCTGCCGACAAGCTTGGCAGGCGGGGTTTAATCAACGCCCGACGTTTTTTTGCAGATGCGCCGGATAACGCGCGCCCTGCACTTCAATGGCGGCAAGCGCCTCTTCGATACTGCTCAGTTCAGCCGCCGCCAGCACGACCGCCGCTGCACCGAGGTTTTCGCTAAGACGATGGAGCTTGGTGGTGCCGGGGATCGGCACAATCCACGGTTTCTGCGCCAACAGCCACGCCAGCGCAATCTGCGCCGAAGTCACGCCCTTTTGCTGAGCTATCACCCCCAGCACGTCCACCAGCCTTTGGTTGGCTTTGCGCGCCTGGGCGCTGAAGCGCGGCACGATGTTGCGAAAATCGCTGCTGTCGAAGGCGGTATTTTCATTGATCGCCCCGGTGAGGAAGCCTTTCCCCAGCGGGCTGAACGGCACAAAACCGATGCCCAGTTCTTCCAGCGTCGGTAAAATGTCCTGCTCCGGCTCGCGCCACCACAGCGAATACTCGCTCTGCAACGCCGCAACCGGCTGCACCGCATGGGCGCGACGGACAGTTTCCGCCCCAGCCTCCGACAGCCCGAAGTGTTTTACCTTCCCTTCCCGGATCAGCGCCTTTACCGTGCCGGCGACGTCCTCGATCGGTACGTTGGGATCGACCCGATGCTGATAAAGCAGATCGATGGTCTCGATATTGAGGCGTTTGAGCGATCCTTCCACCGCCTGGCGGATATGTTCAGGGCGGCTATCAAGCACCTGTTTGCCATCCGGCTGCGGCAGTTCAAAACCAAATTTGGTGGCGATCACCACGCGATCGCGCACCGGTGCCAGGGCTTCGCCCACCAGCGCCTCATTGGTAAACGGGCCATAGATCTCAGCCGTATCGAAAAAGGTCACGCCCTGCTCTACGGCCGAACGAATCAGGGCAATCGCCTGTTGCTTGTCGGTCGCCGGGCCGTAACCGAAGCTCAGGCCCATACAACCCAACCCTAACGCCGAGACTTCCAGACCGCCATTGCCCAATTTGCGTGTTTGCATTTCATTCCTCCGGGTGAATCGCACTGGCCCCCGATGTGCTTTCTGGGGGCCGATTATCATGTGATTACTGTAGAAGAGCGTGGCGACGGTGACTATGGAGCAAATCCGCTTGAGTTTATGAGTTTGACTCATGAATCAGACGATGGCGCCTACCGCCTTCCCCATTAGCGTCCTTGCCCTGCGTTAAGCGCCGCCTTTATCTCCTCCCCGCATTGCAGAATGTTGTGGTGGTGACAGGCCAGCGGGATCACCGTCAAACGTTCGCAAACGGCGCTCAAGCCGTTGTCCGCTATCGCCAGCAACGGCTCCATCACGCCTTGCGGCAGTTGCGGATTCACCTGCATCGCCTTGAACAGGGTCACCTGGGTAGTTTGCAGCCTGCGGCTGAGCCTTCCCCCCGCCAGGCGCTGTTCAGCCTGCGCCACCGACATAGCGCGCCGGGCCGCATCGCCCTCAATGCCCAACGCCGACAGCAGTTGCTCAAGCGGCAGCTCTGCCGACGTTTGCCGATAGAAGCTGTCCAGCAGACAGAGACGAACGCTACGGTACCCGCGAGCCTCCAGCCTGGCGGCGATCTCCAACGCAATGATGCCCCCCAATGACCAACCCAAAATGTGTATCGGCCCCGCCGGGTTCAGCAGGCCGTTGGCGGTCATTTCACGCAGATACAGCTCGGCGATGTTACCGAGAGAATCTATGGCCGGTCTGTGGTAAAGATTATAATTATCAATACCGTAACAGTTTATTTCCCCCTGCAATTCCTGAGCCAGGGAATGAAAGGCTTCCGCGCCCACCAGCGCCGGGTGAATCATCCACAGCGCAGGCGCATCGCTGACCGGCCGATTGAGCGGCATCACCAAAGGCTGCTCACCTGCCGCCAGCAGGTTCTTCAACGTACGGTGCTGGAACAGCCTGACCACCGGGATCGGCGTGCCCAGCAGTTCCGCCATGCTAAGGCACAACGAAATCGCCCGAATTGAGGTGCCGCCCAGTTGGAAGAAGTCGTCCGTCATGCCGACCCGATCGCACTGCAATACCTGTTGCCACAGCGCGCACAGCCGTTGTTCCAGCGCATTTCCCGGCGCAACATAGTCATTGAGTTCACGCGCCGCCGGCGCAGGCAGCGCTTTACGATCCAGCTTGCCGCTGGAGTTATACGGCAAGGCCTCCAGGCGCATCAGCGCGGTAGGGATCATGTATAACGGCAACCGCTGGCTCATAAACGTCAGCAGCGCCGGTTCCGCCAGCGCTTCATCGCTGACGTAATACAGCGCCAGCCGGTGTTGTGACGCCTCCTGCAACACAAGGGCGCAACAGGATTTTATCGGGCCAAACGCCAGCGCTCGCTGTTCGACCTCTGCCAGTTCCACCCGGTAACCGTTGATTTTGACCTGAAAATCCATCCGCCCCAAAAACTCCAGATTGCCGTCCGGCAGATAGCGGCCTGCGTCACCGGTGCGATACAACCGCTCCCCCAGTTCAGGATGATAAATGAACTTTTCGTCGGTCAGCGACGGATTGCGATAATAGCCGCGAGCCACACCGGCCCCGCCGATGTATTGTTCGCCCGGCAGGCAAGGCGGCAGCAGCCGCAGATGGCGATCCAGCACATAGAAGCGCTGGTGCGCCATCGCCTGTCCATAGGGCACGCTGGGCGCGGTTATCGGCGTTTCCGGGATGTCATACAGGATCGACCAAATGGAGCTTTCGGTTGCGCCACCGGCGCTGATCACCCGGCAACCCGGTCGCCACTGGCGAATGCGGGCAGGCAGTTGCCGGGAAATAACCTCGCCCACCAGCACCACATTGCGCAGGGCCGGCCAACACGCCTCTGCGGCCCCGGCTTCAAGTTGCTCGACCAACAGGGTCATCACCGAAGGTGCCGAATTCCAGAAGGTCACGCCCTGAGTCATCAGCAAGCGATGCCAAGCCTGCGGCTGATAGCGTTCGGCTTCGGACGGCATCACCAGGGTGCCGCCCACCGACAGCAGGCCAAAGAGGTCGAACACCGAGATATCAAAACTCAAGGCACTGAGCGCCAGCGCTCGATCTTCCGCGCCGAGATCCAGTTGGCGCAGGGTATCGATAATGCTGTTCACCGCGCCGCGATGCTCTACCGCCACCCCTTTCGGCGCACCGGTGGAACCTGAGGTAAAGATCACGTAGGCCAGCGCGGATGGTGCCGGCAACAGCGGTTCCCCCGGCGACGCGGGCGGCAATTCGGCCACCGCACCCTGCGGATCGACAACCAGCACTCTGGCCCCGCCGGTCTCCCGCCACGGCCTGCTGCTGAGGATCACCCGGGTCTGCGACTGGTCGATAATGTCCAGGCAACGGCGTTCCGGCCAGGCGCTGTCCAGCGGCAGGTAGGCCTTGCCGGACATCACCACCGCCAGCACCGCGATAATTTGCGCCCGCCCCTTGTCAACCATTACCGCCAGGGTTTCGGCCGTCATATCCGCGTGTTCACGCAGTTGCAGCGACAGAGTCAGCGCCGCCCGGTACAGTTCGCCATAACTCAGTTCACCCAGGCTGTCGACGATCGCCACCCTCTGCGGATAGCGGGCGGCCTGCTGGATAAAATCATGATGGATGGCGCGCTCAAAGTCATAGTACGGCAGGCAGGACTGGCGGAGGGCTCGTTGGTGCGCTACCTCCTCTTCCGGCACCAGCGCCAGTTGGCTGACACGCAATTCGCCGTGTTCGACGATTTGCCGCAGGATTGCCAGATAATAGCCGGACAGCCGTTCCAGCGTGGCCGGGCTGAACAGCGCGGTGGCGTAGTTGAATACCGCCTGCCCGGCACCCTTCGCCAATTGGATGCTCAACGTCAGGTCAAACTTCGCCGCCTGATAGTGTTCCATCAGGCTTTGCGGCTTCAGCCACTCCGGCGACGACGGCTGCGCGCCGTCATCCTCCAGCACGAACAGCACCTGGAACAGCGGATGCCGTGACAGATCGCGCGACATCTGCAGCAGATCGATCAGGTGATCCAGCGGCAGGTTCTGGTATTTCTGCACCTGTAGCACGCCGTCGAATACCTGATGCACGTAGTCGGCCAACGGCTGGCCGTCGTCGATTTGCGAACGCAACGGCAGCGTGTTGACGAAAAAGCCGATCGCCGAGCGCGTCTCCTCCGTCGGGCGATTGGCGACCGGCGTGCCGACCAGAATATCCTGCTGACCGCTGAAGCAACCGAGCAACAGGTTGAACGCCGCCAGGTACAACGCAAAAGGCGTTACCCCTTCACGGTGCGCAAAATGCTCCGCCTGCGCGATCAACGCCTCGGGCAGGCTGATGGCGTGATTGGCGCCCTGGTGGTCGAACTGGGCCGGGCGCACAAAATCGAGCGGCATCTCCAGCGTTTGCCACCCCGCCAGCCGTTGCCGCCAATAGGACTTCATCCCTTCGGCCTGCGCCGATGCCAGGTACTCCTGCTGCCAGACGGCATAATCGCCATACTGCAGCGCCAGCGGCGGCAACGCCGGTGGGCGCCCCTGTCGCTGCGCCTGATACAGGCAGTCCAGCTCCTGCACAAATAGCCGCTGCGACCAGCCGTCGAACGCCAGATGGTGCACCAGGATCAGGCTGTAACGCTCGCGGCCACCGTCGGGGTGCATGAGCTCATAGATAAAGGCTCGGATCGGCAGTTCGGTATCCAGTGCAAACGGCCGGTCGATATCTTGCTTCAGCCGATCCCGCCAGCGCTGTGCGTCGATCGTCAATCGCTCCACGCACAGCGTCTGCATGCAAGATTGAGAAACGGCAATGTGGGAGTGCGTCTGGTCAATCAGGTTATGCAACACCTGATGGCGGGCGACGATCGCCTGCAGGCTGTCGGCATAGGCCGTCAGGCAGACATCCTCGTCGAGGCGGAACAGCATCGGCACATGATAGAGATTACTGCCGCCGTTCAGATTTTCGATAAACCACAGCTGCATCTGCGCAGACGACAGCGGGTAAGTCTCGCGCCGCAACGCCGGTATCGATAGCGGCGCTTCACCGCCGCCGAGCTGCCGCAGGGCCTGGCACAGGGAGCGGATGGTCGGGAACTGCCCCAGTTCGCTCAGCGTGACCTCACGTTGCAACCGCCGGCCGATCTGATAGCAAGCCTGGATCGCCAGAATCGAATTGCCGCCCAGCGAGAAGAAGTTATCCTCCACGCTGATGTCCGGCCGTTGCAGCAGTTCGCGCCAGATGGCAACGCAGGTACTCTCCCAGGCATTTTCCGCCGCGGCGAATTCGCGCGCTTCCCTCTCCGGCAGCGGCAGCGCCTGGCGGGCAATTTTACCGTTCTCGGTCAGCGGTAACCGCTCCAACTGGATAAACGCCTGCGGCATCATATACTGCGGCAGTTGGCTGCTCAGATGCTGCGCCAGCATTCGGGTATCTGTCGCTTCGTCGGCGACAAAATAGGTGGCCAGATAGGGCTGTGGCTGGGTAATCAACACCACGCAGCAGGCGGTGACGGCGGGATAAGACAGCGCAATATTTTCAATTTCGCCCAGTTCGATACGGTAGCCGTTAAGCTTAATCTGTTGATCGAGGCGCCCCAAAAACTCAATATTGCCGTCTTCAAGCAGACGGCCGGCGTCGCCGGTGCGATAGACGCGATCCTGCAGCTGTTCATGCCAAAAGAAACTGTCTGCGGTTCGCTGCAGATCACCGTAGTAACCCCGCGCCAGCCCTGCACCGGCCAGATAAATCTCACCCCTGACCCCTTCAGGTGCCGGTCGCAGCCAGGCGTCCAGGATATAGCAGCGTTGGTAGGCCAGCGGTTTGCCGTAGGGGATGCTGGCTGACAAAATCGCTTGCTCGCGTTGCACCTCGTACAACATCGAGAATATCGCCGCTTCGGTGGCGCCGCCTGCGCTGAAAAAGCGGCTGCGCGGCGCCCACTCGCGACAACGCGCCGGAAGCGAAGTGGCGATCCAGTCGCCGCCCACCATCACCGCACGCAGCGCCGGCTCAGGGCCGGACATCAGCCCTGCCCCTTTGACATAGTCCAGCAACAGTTCCATTAACGCCGGGGCGCTGAGCCATACCGTAACCCGGTGATCAATCATCAATTGATACCAGGCCTGCGGGTTGACCCGGTCCCATTCGCCCGGCATGACCACCGCACCGCCGGCGCTCAGCGGGCTGAAAATATCGTAGATCGCCAAATCAAAACTCAGTGCGCTGATCGCCAGACTGCGATCCCGTTCATCGAGGGCAAAATAACGCCGGGTGGCGTCGAGCGTGCTCACCACGCTGCGGTGCTCGATCGCCACGCCTTTTGGCGTCCCGGTCGAACCCGACGTGAAAATGATATACGCCAGGCTGTCCGGGGCGGCATCGATCGCTGGCAGCAGCGGCGTAGATACCGGCAGCCCGAGGGCAAGGCCGTCGGTACCCAGTTCGATAACGTTAATCTCGCGGGTCGGCCAGGGCGCGCTGCTCAACAGCGTATTGATCCCGGCCTGCGCCATCACCGCCAACCGCCGCTGCAACGGCCAGCTTGCATCCATCGGCAGAAACGCCTTGCCGCACATCAGCGCCGCCAACATGGCGACCGGTTGTCGGCGCCCTTTGTCGGCAATGATAGCGATGGCCTCGCCGACGATTGGCCCCTGCCGCCGCAGTTGGGTGGCAAGCGTCAGCGCCGCCTCGTACAATTCGCCATAGGTCATTTCGCCCAGCTCATCGATCACCGCCACCGCCTGCGGATTACGCTGGGTATGGCGGATAAAGTCATGCTGCAGGGTGCGCTCGACTGCGCCGGGAATAGCCGGCACCGGCTGCGCCAGCGAGCGCTGCGGCTGCAAGCAGATGTTTTCCAGCGGCCAATCGTTATGCTGCGCCATCTGCTGCAAAATGGCGACGTAGTAACCTGCCAGCCGCATTATCGACGCCTGGCTGAACAGCGCCACGGCAAAGTTGAAACGGGCACGCAGCCGCTGCTCATCCGGCACCAGTGTCAGGGTCAGATCGAACTTGGCGGTCCGCTCATGGTCGCTAAGATCGACCACCGACAGCCAGTCAGGACGCTCCGTCGCATTGGCTCCGCTTTCCAGTGCGAACATCACCTGGAACAATGGATGACGCGAGAAGTCGCGCTGCAGCTTCAGGCTGTCGACCAACAGCTCCAGCGACAATTCCTGATGCTGCTGTGCCTGCAGCGTGGTGGCCGCAACCTGGCGGATAAACGCCGTTACACTGTGCTGATGATCCAACCGGTTGCGCAGCGGCAGCGTATTGACGAAGAACCCGATTACCCCCTCCAGCTCCGGCCGGTCGCGATTAGCCAGCGGCGTGCCCACCATCACATCATTCTGGCCGGTATAGCGCGATAACAACAGGGTAAAGCCCGCCAGCAGCACCGCATGCAGCGTAACGCCCTCTCTGCGCGCCAGCCCGTCAAGCGAGGCGACCAGTTCCGCCGACAGCGTCACTTCGCTGTTGTCGCCGCGCACGTCGAAGGCGGTGGGTCGGACGAAATCCAAGGGGATATCGAGTTGCTGGCAACCATCCAACTCTCGCTGCCAGAAGGCCAGATCGTCCGCCTGGCGGCTCGCGTTCTCCGGCGCACGCTGCCAAAGCGCGTAGTCGAGATACTGCAGGCCCGGCATCGCAGGCAGGTTTGTCGGCGAACGCTGGAAATGGCGATAGAGCGCGTCCAGCTCTTTCAGCAGCACCTCCAGCGACCAGCCATCAAAAACGATATGGTGGAACATCAGCAGGCAGGCGGCGGTCTCGCCTCCCGTAGGCTCAGGATAGCGGTATAGCGTCGCCCGCAACGGCAGCTCGCAGGTGAGATCCATCGGCTGTTGCAGCGCTTGCGACAGCGCCACGGAAAACGCCTCGGCGCTCAGCAGGTGGAACGGTACCGGCAATACCTCCTCGCTTACCCATTGGCTGGCCTCCCCCCACTCATCCTGACGGATCAGACTGCGCAGCACCTGATGACGGCTCACCAGCGCCTGCAGGCTTTTAATGAAAAGCTCGCAGTCAACCCCGGCGGACAGCCGCAGCAGCACCGGGGAAAGATAGTGCGTAGCGCCGCCCGACAACTGTTGCATAAACCACAGCCGGGATTGCTGGAACGACAGCGGCGCTTCCCGCTGCCCGCTGGCGACAATCGCCGTATCTTCCGATACCTGTTGCTGCCGGTTGATATATTCGCTTAATGTCGCCACCGTCGGATGCTGGTTCAGCGTCAACGCCGAGATCTGCACCCCCAGCAGCTTATTGACTTCGTGGCAAAGCCGGATGGCCATGATGGAGTTGCCGCCCAGGCGGAGGAAGTGATCGTCTATGCCCGCCCGGCAGCCCAGCAGCCGGTTGAAAAGCGCCAGTAACTGGCTTTCCAACGGGGTGCCCGGCTGGCGGAACGCACCTTGTCGTTCGAACGGGGTCGGCTCCGGCAATGCCCGGTAATCCACTTTCCGGCTTACCGTCAGTGGGATCGACGGCAGTGCCATCAGCGCCGTCGGCAGCATATAGTGCGGCAACTGTGCCGCCAGCCGTTGGAGGATTTCGTCGGCGGTCAACCGGCTGCCGGGCTGCAACACATACCAGGCCACCAACTGCGTCGTCGTTCCCGGACGCGCGGCCACCACCGCTTCGGCCACATCCTCGATGGCGCGCATCTGCATTTCTATCTCACCCAGTTCAATGCGATAACCGTGGATCTTGATCTGCTGATCGTGGCGGCCAAGATACTCCAGGCTGTTATCGGCCAGGCGGCGCACCCGATCGCCGGTGCGGTACAGGCGGCGGTAATCCGCCTCTTGGCTGAAAGGATTGGCAATGAAAACGGAGGACGTCAGTTCCGGCAGGTTCAGATATCCCCGCGCCAGGCCGATGCCGGCCAGGCACAACTCGCCTTCAGCCCCCAGCGGCAGCAGATTAAAATGCTCATCCACCACGTAACAGCGCATGTTAGCGATAGCCTGGCCGATATTGCGCGCGCCGTTGCGGCGATAAAGGTTGAGGCTGACGCTGACCGAAGCTTCGGTCGGTCCATACATATTGACCACCTGCAGGCCGCTTGCCAGATAATGATCGAGCACCGCCCGTGAGGCCGCTTCTCCTCCCATGGCCAGATGGCGCACCGAGGGCGGTAGCGCCGGCAGCGTGTTGAGCAACGCCGGCGGCAGGAAGCAAAAATGAATCTGCCATACCGCCATTTGCCCGCACAGCAACGCGGGATCCCGGCGTTGTTGCTCACTGGCGATAAACAGACGGTGTCCATTGCTCAGCGCCACGAACACTTCAAACACGTGCGCATCGAAGGCCAGCGAGGCGAACTGCAAACCGTTGAGCACGCCGTGCTCCCGGTGCAGCAAGCGCCGGGTATGCCCCTCGATCATATTCACGGCCCCCTGATGTTCGCACAGCGTGCCCTTTGGCCGCCCGGTGGTGCCGGAGGTGTAAATCACATAAGCCAACTGCTGCGCACGCACGACAGGTAGCGCAATCACCCCTCCTTCCTGCAACTGCACATCCGCCAACAGACAGTGGCTTGCCGGCGACAACTGCTGTACTGCGGCTTGCAGCGCGGTTTCGGTCATAATAATCGGGCTGTTCACGTCCTGCAGAATGTAAGCCAGCCGCTGTGCCGGTGCCTCAGGATCCAACGGCACATAGGCGCCGCCCGCCTTCATGATGGCCAACATCGCCACCACCGCATCCACACTGCGCGGCAAATACAGCGGGATCGGCGTATCCGGAAGCATCTCCTCGCCGTGCAGTCTCAGGTATTCAGTGCGTAGCCGCTGCGCCAGTTGATCGCTGCGCTGCGCCAACTGCCCGTAGCTCAGCTCAACGCGGGCGTCGGTCAGTGCGATGCGCTCAGGATAGAGGCGGGCATGCCTTTCGACGCTGGCGAACAAGACCATTGCCTGCTGCGATGGCGCATCCTCACCGCTCTCCCAGTGATCGTTTAAACGGCGGGTCTGCGGCGGCGTCAACTGCGGCAGCGAAGCGATCGGCGAATCCGGTTCGTTCAGGGCATTGCGCAACAGATGACAGAACTGTTCCGCCATTTCAGCCATCTGCGTCTCATCGAACAAATCCGACCGGTAACGCAACCTGAATTCAAAAGCGCGTTCGGAAGGTTGGTACTCCAGCAGCAGCTCGGAACCGGCCAGATCAACGTTGAAACGGTGATTAACGTCAACCCTGCACTCTCCGAGACTTAACGGCGCATCCTTGAGATAAGCCTGGGTAAAGTTGACGTTCAACTGGCGGATCTGGCTTTGCCCCAACATGTCGTAAATCGGCAATTTGCTGTGTCGCAGTTTGCCCGTGGCTTTTAGCGCTTTGCTGTAGCCCAGGGTCGCCCGGTATAGCTGGCTGAAGGTGGCCCCCGGCGACAGCGTCAGCGGAAAAACGGCGGTGTTGACCTGAGCGCCGTAGTACAACGCGCTCCCGCCCTCCGCAGCGATGGGATAACCGATATACACCCTTTCCTGCGGCGACAGGCGGGCAATCAGCAGCGCCCACAGCGTTTTGAATATCAGGAAAGGATTGGCGTATTTGATACCGGACTTCAGACTTTGCCACTCGGAAAAAGGCAACGAGAAACGGACTTCGCCGGCGCTGCCCGCTGAAACGGAAGGATCGGGGAGATAAGGCAGCTCCACGCGTGGCGGGCAGTCAGCCAGCATATCGCGCCAGAAGGCGCGCGAATTGAATGCTTGTCTGAGCCCTGAAATATCGTCCTCATATTGTCGATACAGCCCATTGAGGCTATCGATGCTGCCGGTCGGCAATTCTGCTGCGCTCGGATTATTGTAATACGTGGAAATGACATTATAAAACTCTTGGCCGGCAAGACCATCGACCAATACGTGGTGGACAATAATAATAAAATTATAGCGTTGCGGCGCCAGTTCAATCAGATAAAACCGGCACAGCGGCCCTTCTCTGAGATCGAAAGGCGTATTGACCAACTTGCTGACGTCACAATCGGCCGCGACTATTTCAAGGGTGATGTTCTTAGTCGTTTTTACCCACCGCAGTTGCGGGTATTTATCATCCAGCACATGGTGGAAAAGAAGATAATCCCGGCTCATGCGCTCCACCGCAGCACGCAGACGATTGATATCCAGAGCACCCTCGATGGTTTGGTCAAGCACCAAGTTGTATTCACATGATTGTGGGTTAAGAATATATTCATTCCAAAAAGTTTGGGTATAAGGCGAGGCGGAAATTACTTTCATTAATTCAATCCCTTTTAGTTATAATCCATGGTTATATATTTGGCGGCATTGGCGCAGCACGGCAGCGCCTCCGCATGCAAAGTAGGCGACCTGTTAATGTAAACACTTAAGAAAATATGAGATCGAATATTATTTTATTTTTGACACAAATAACACGCAAAATAAAAATAAATAAAATACAATTAAAACAATAAATAAAACATAAATCAGGTATATTTCCGCCAAATTTATAAAGTAATAAAAAAACAAGAGCAATAATAACAACCAAGAACAAATAGAATTTTAAAATAAAAAAAATCAAAGCATTGGTTATTTATATTTAAATTGAAGCGTGAAAAGTGCACCTGAGATGAGAAAGTTCCGAGAGAAAAACGAAATAATTGAAAACCGCCCCTTAAGCCCAATGGCGACCTGTCAAATATCCCCTGCATCTGTACGGCAATAGCTAGGGAAATAAATTGTCGGGCATTGACACCCGTTGGAAGCATCCGGATACTCTCGCACCGTTACCGGTAACAATGATCGGTTGACCAATCATAAAACCAAGACCGGGCGGCAACCCAGGCTATCACCTGTGGCAGCGCCCCCTTTGGAGAAGGTAAAGCGCCCTGAGGCAAAAACGCGGGACAGGGTTTGCGTCACCCTGGTTTTTTAAGGAGAAACCGAGTGTTTTTTTTGATTTAGCTTAATCTCTAAATCGGGGACTTTTCATTTTTGGTAAGGATAATACTATGCAAAATAAAGCGTCATTGTCGCCGCTCGTCATCATAACGGCGCTGTTCGCCGTGTTGAGCGGGCTCTATCTGCTGGCCGGGGGCATCTGGTTGGCTAAGCTCGGCGGTTCGTTGTACTACATCATCGCCGGCGTGGTATTGCTGGTCACGGCCTGGCTGCTGTTCCGCCGCCGCGCCACCGCGCTGTTGGTGTACGCCCTCTTTCTGCTTGGTACCACGGTCTGGGCGCTGTGGGAAGTCGGCCCGGATTTCTGGGCACTGACGCCGCGTCTGGACGTCACCTTCTTCTTCGGCCTGTGGCTGGTGTTGCCTTTTATCTATCGTCGGCTTATCGCCAACGGCAAGCTGGCGTACGGTGCTCTGAGCATCGCGCTGGTGATTACCGTGGGCGTTCTGGCTTATGCGGTGTTTAACGATCCGCAAGAGATCCACGGCACCCTGGAACCGGCGCAGGTCAAAGCCGAAACGGATGCGTCTGCCGCCGACTGGCCGGCTTATGGCCGCACGCAGGAAGGTACTCGCTATTCCCCGCTGAGCCAGATCAACGACAAAAACGTGGGCCAACTCAAGGAAGCCTGGACTTTCCAGACCGGCGACCTGAAAACCGCCAACGATCCGGGCGAAATCACCAATGAAGTCACCCCGATTAAAATCCGCGACACGCTTTATCTGTGTACGCCTCACCAGAAGCTGTTCGCGCTGGATGCCGCCACCGGTAAAGAGAAGTGGAAGTTCGACCCTCAGTTGAAATTCAACCCGACCTTCCAACACATCACCTGCCGCGGCGTGTCTTACCATGAAACCACCGCAGCGGCCGGCGCAACGGCCGAGGCCTCTCCGGCACAGTGCGCACGCCGCATTATCCTGCCGGTGAATGATGGCCGTCTGTTTGCTCTGGATGCGGAAACCGGCAAGCCATGCGCCGACTTCGCCAATAACGGCGAGTTGAATCTGCAAAGCAATATGCCGTATGCGACTCCAGGCCACTATGAGCCGACATCGCCGCCGGTGATCACCGATAAGGTGATTGTCGTTGCCGGTGCGGTTACCGATAACTATTCCAACCGTGAGCCTTCGGGTGTGATCCGCGGGTTTGACGTCAACAGCGGCAAACTGCTGTGGGCCTTTGATCCGGGTGCCAAAGATCCGAACGCCATCCCGGCGGACGAGCACCATTTCACGCCGAACTCACCGAACTCCTGGGCGCCAGCCGCCTATGACGCCAAACTGGACATTGTCTATCTGCCGATGGGCGTGACCACCCCGGATATCTGGGGCGGCGACCGCACGCCGGAAATGGAGCGTTATGCCAGCGGCCTGCTGGCGCTGAATGCCTCCACCGGTAAGCTGGCCTGGTTCTATCAGACCGTGCACCATGATCTGTGGGATATGGACGTGCCGGCTCAGCCTACTCTGGCGGATATCACCGACAAGAGCGGCAACAAGGTGCCGGTGATTTACGTACCTACAAAAACCGGCAATATCTTCGTGCTGAACCGCACCAACGGCGAGTTGGTGGTGCCGGCGCCAGAAAAACCGGTCCCGCAAGGCCCGGCCAAAGGCGACCGCTTGTCACCTACCCAGCCGTTCTCCGAGTTGACTTTCCGTCCGGAGAAAAAACTGACCGGCGCGGATATGTGGGGCGCTACCATCTATGACCAACTGGTCTGCCGGGTGATGTTCCACAGCATGCGTTACGAAGGCACCTTCACCCCGCCTTCCGAGCAGGGTACGCTGGTGTTCCCGGGCAACCTCGGCATGTTCGAATGGGGCGGCCTGTCTGTCGATACCGATCGTCAAATCGCCATCGCCAACCCGATCGCGCTGCCGTTCGTTTCCAAACTGATTCCACGCGGCCCGGGCAACCCGATTGAACCGCCAGCCGACGACAAAGGCGGCAGCGGCACTGAAGCCGGCGTGCAGCCACAATATGGCGTGCCGTTCGGCGTGACCCTGAACCCGTTCCTGTCGCCGTTTGGCCTGCCATGCAAACAGCCGGCATGGGGTTATATTTCCGCCGTAGACCTGAAAACCAACGACATCGTGTGGAAAAAACGCATCGGTACCGTGCGCGACAGCTCTCCGTTGCCGCTGCCGTTCAAGATGGGCATGCCGATGTTGGGCGGGCCGGTTTCTACCGCCGGTAATGTGTTCTTCATTGGCGCAACTGCGGACAACTACCTGCGCGCCTTCAGCGTAACCAACGGTGACAAACTGTGGGAAGCGCGTCTGCCGGCCGGTGGTCAGGCCACGCCAATGACCTATGAGGTTAACGGCAAGCAGTACGTGGTGATTTCCGCAGGCGGACATGGCTCCTTCGGCACCAAGCTGGGCGACTACATCGTCGCTTACGCTCTGCCGGACGAGAAATAATCGCCCAAGAGAGTCCTACCCTGGAGCACGCCATCCGGCGTGCTCTATCTCCCCCATAGCGCCCCCCGAATCTCAATACGCAATAAATTCACCCCGCAGGCAGCAAACGGATTAGCATCCGGTGCGCCAGGCCGTGCAAACCGCTGCCGACACATCGGCGCTGTGCCATAATGCGCCGCCGAAGGGAGGGCGATAAATGGACATCATTCTACTGCGTCATGGTCAGCCAAACATCGATACCGACAAGCTTCAGCGCGCCCGTGAGATGCGCGCCTGGATCGATCAATACAATCTTGCGGGCATCGCCGATACGCCGCCCGAAAACGCCAGGACGCTGTCTTCTCAACCCCGGTATGTCGTCGCCAGCACCCTGCCAAGAGCCTTGGCTTCACTGGCCTTGCTGGGCCTGCACCCCCACGAGAGCGACGCCCTGTTCTGCGAAGCCGAGCTGCCGGTTTTATCTGTACCGCTGTTACGTTTACGCCCCTTGCATTGGGTGGTGATTTTTCGTCTCCTGTGGCTGTGCGGCTACGCGAAAAATGTCGAATCCCTGTCATCAGCCAAAAAACGCGCCGCGGCCGCCAGCAGCAAACTGGCCGATCTCGCGGCGTCTCAGGGGGCGGTACTGCTGTTGGGACACGGCGTGATGAACAGCCTGATTGCCAATAAATTGAAAACGGCCGGCTGGAAGCTTCACAGCCAGTCAGGCAACAGCTACTGGAACGCCAGGGTGTATCGGCTTGCCGACCCCTTAACGACATCCGCCTGAATGGCTGCCAACAAATAGCCATAGCAGCCTTGGGGCCACAGGTACAACACCTGCTACGGTTTTTGCTATCTCACCGCCAGCGGCAACGTGCCTTCCCCCTTCAATACCCGCGCCTTGCCGCTCAGGGCAAAGGCCGAGATCAGGGTAAACAGCAACGCAATGCAGCCAAGGATCAGGTAAGAGGTTTTGAAGCCGTAATTGACGTACATCATCCCCGCCGCATAGGACATGCCGATGGCCGACAGTTGCTTGAAGAAGCAAAAGCCCCACAGGTAAATCGACGCGGAGAGATTAACGTTAAACTGGGTGGTGATGTATTTGAAGATGCCCACCAGCAGGAACGGCACCTCAAACATATGCAGGGTCTTGAGGAAAATCACCGCGGTCACCGAGTCCGCCTGCGATGAGCCGATGATCCGCACCGACATAATCACCCCGGCAATCAGCAGCGCATTCTTGCCGCCGATGCGGTTGATGATCAACGGCGCAAAGAACATGATAAAAGCGTTAAGAAACTCGCCCAACGTGGTGACATAGCCAAATGCCTGGGTGCCGGCATGCCGATCGCGGAAAAACGAGGTGAAGAAGTTGGCGAACTGCTGGTCGAACACGTCGTACACGCAGGCCACCCCGACAATATACATCACCAGACACCAGAATTTGCGCATCTTCAGCAGCCCCAACGCCGCTTTCAGCTTGATGGGTTTGTGGTTCAGCGCCAAGCCGTCCGCCACCGCCAGCGTGTTGTTCTCTTCCGGTTTGAACAGGTAAAGCAAGCCCGCCAACACCAGCGCGAAGCTCGAGGCCAGCCAAAACGCGAATTGATTGTTAATGGTAAACATGTAGCCGACGATCGAGGCGCAGATCGCCCAGCCGATACAGCCAAACAGCCTGGCACGGCCATATTCGAACTGGCTGCGGCGGCTCACTTTTTCGATATAGGCTTCAATCGCCGGCGAACCGCCGCTGCACACCAAGCCGAGATAAATGCCACACAGCAGTGCGCCCAGCAAAAAGTTGCTTTGCAGCAGCGGCGAGAACACATAGATAAACAGCGGCGCCAGAAACAGCAGCAGGAAGATAATCATCCACAGCAGGTGTTTCTTCAGGCCAAACTTGTCGGTGACGAAGCCAAAAATCGGCTGGAACACCAGGGCAAACAGCGCCATGCCGGCGAACACCAGCCCGGTTTGTTGCTGATCGAGATGATTGACGTCATGCAGCCAGATAGGAAAGAACGGCAGCACCGCGCCCATAATAAAGAAATAGAAAAAACAGAAGGCACCGAAGATCCAAAAGTTCTTGTTTTTCAAATAAAACATGGCTCACCATCCCATTTTTAACGGCGCGGGAAGCCCCGCGCCTTGTGCGTTTTGAGGAGGTATCGGGGTAATGCGGCGATTAATGGTAGGCGGGAAGCCAGTTGCCGTGCGCTTCAATCAGTTCGTCGCACAGCTTGCGGATATCATCGATAGAAAGCTCGGCGGAGGTGTGCGGATCCAGCAGCGCCGCATGGTAGATAGCCTCGCGTTTGTGCGTGACCGCCGCTTCAATGGTCAACAATTGGGTATTGATATTCGTGCGGTTCAGCGCCGCCAATTGCTCCGGCAAGTTGCCGACGTAGCATGGCGTGATCCCCTGCCCATCCACCAGACAAGGCACTTCGACGCAGGCCTCCGCAGGCAGGTTGGTGATCAACCCGGTGTTGAGCACGTTGCCGCCAATCTTGTAGGGCCGATCGGTCTCCATCGCTTCGATGATGTAAGAAGCATATTCATGAGTGCGGCAATGAGTCAGGCTGGCGTCATGGGTCAGCGCCACTTTCTGTTGCTGCCACTGTTCAATTTGCTCAATACACCGGCGCGGGTATTCATCCAGCGGAATATTGAAGCGCTCAATCAGTTCCGGATAATTGCGTTTGATCCAATAAGGCATGTATTCGGCATTGTGCTCTGAAGATTCGGTCACGTAATAGCCGAAGGTTTTCATGATTTCATGGCGCACCATGTCATCATGCTTGCCCTGCAAGGCATTGGCGCGACGCTTGATTTCCGGGTACAGGTCTTCGCCGTGACGACGAACGTCCAGCAGCCAGGCCATATGGTTGATGCCCGCGATGTGGAACTGCACGTCGTCGGTCGGCATATCCACGCTTTTCAGCAGCGTCTCGGCGCAGACCTGAACGCTGTGGCACAACCCCACCGTTTTCACTTCGGTATGGCGCAGCATGGCGCCGGTTATTGCCGCCATCGGATTGGTATAGTTCAGCAGCCAGGCGTCCGGGCAGACCGCTTCGATATCCCGGGCGAAATCAAACAACACCGGAATGGTGCGCAGCGCACGGAAGATACCGCCAATACCCAAGGTATCGGCAATGGTCTGCTGCAAGCCGTATTTTCTGGCAATGGTGAAATCGGTGATGGTGCAAGGATCGTAGCCGCCGACCTGGATGGCATTCACCACGTAATTGGCGTTTTTCAATGCCGCGCGGCGGTTTTCTACGCCGAGGTAAGGGGTAATCTTCGCCCTGCCCGCATTGGTATTGCGGTTGATATTGCTCAACATGGCGAAGGATTCGTTGAGACGGGCACTGTCGATGTCGTACAGCGCAATATCCACCTCTTTCAATGCCGGCGTCGCCATGATGTCGCCGAGTACGTTCTTGGCGAAAATGGTGCTACCCGCGCCCATAAATGTCACTTTAATCATCGTATTTCTCCGCTGCTGCCGTTGTCGATAAGCTGAAATTACCCTGCAACGTCCGCACGAGATATGGATGAATGTGACCTTATTATGGCGAAAAATGACGCACCGCAAAAAGTGTGAGCCAGGTCGGGATCTGACCTCATCCCGGCAGCTCCGCCGCAACTACGCTGATAGAGTGGGGAGAAAATGGAGGCCGTGACGGATGCATAAGAGTTTCACCCTCAATCGCACCGACAATATTGAGCTGAACCTGTACCAATACGGGGAGGAAAATTGTGACAAAGGCCACAGTTTTGGCCCCGCCGTGCGCCAACACTATCTATTCCATTATGTGATAAGCGGGACCGGCGTGCTGCACAGCGAATACGGCTCTTTTCCCGTCGTGGCAGGGGAAGGTTTTCTGATCCACCCGCACGACGTGACCACTTATTGTGCCGACAAAAGAGATCCCTGGCATTATATGTGGCTGGAAGTCGATGGGCTTATCGCCGGCAAGATTTTCGAAGAGTGCCATCTGAGCCGTCAATTCCCAATTTATCGGCCCAACCTACAGGACGATAACGCCGGTGCCCTGGGCTACCTGCGACAGATCGTTGCCCAGGGCGATGAGCATCGGCTGAAGGTGCTCGGGCTGAGCTACCTGTTCTTTTCCGCATTAATCGGCAATAAGCTGCAGGGCACGGCTGCACATCCCGATGACAAGGCGCAGCATCTGCGTAAAGCGGTCAAACAAATTGAAAACCGCTACCATGAACATTTGACGATTGAGAGCCTGGCCGCCTACTGCAATATCAACCGAAGCTACCTGTGCCGGCTGTTCAAAAACGCCTACGGCATCGGCCCCAAGGAGTATTTGCTTAATTTTCGCATGAGTATCGCCGTCAGCCTGTTGAGCAATGGCCCTACGGCGATCAAAGTGGTGGGTATTTCTGTAGGCTATGAAAATCAACTGCACTTTTCCAAAGCCTTCAAGCAGGTGCACGGCGTATCGCCGGCCAAATGGCGGCAGGAAAACCTTCGGGCACCGCAGCCTGACAGGTGACGTTCAGCCCCCCGTTCGTCTGGCGCGGGGGATTGCCTTTTCCGCAACTTCTGCCCGTTTTATACGCGGGTATTTCCACAACCAACGTCCGCTGACCATGCGCCAGTAGAAGAGCGCACCGCGCACCGCCCAATCCATAAACATGCCGAGCCAAACGCCGACCACGCCCATGCCCAACACAATGCCCAGCGTGTAACCCGCCACCACGCGGCAGCCCCACATGCCCAGCATCGACACCCACATGGCAAAGCGGGCGTCGCGCGCACCTTTCAACCCGGCGGGCAGCACCCAGGAGGCGGCCCAGATCGGCATAAAGGCGGCGTTGAGCCAGATAAGCACTTTCACCACCTCTTTAACATCGTCCTGCTGGCTATAAAACGAGGCGAACACCCCGGCCAGCGGCGCCGTTCCCCAGGCGATAACCGTCAGTCCAATCGTCGCCAGCCAGAAAATATGGCGCAGTTGCCGCTCCGCCTGGGCTATCTGCCCCTTCCCCAACCGTTTTCCCACGATAATGGTCGACGCCGATCCCAGGGCGTTGCCCGGCAGGTTAATTAACGAGGCGATGGAAAAGGCGATAAAATTACCGGCAATGACGTTGGTCCCCATGCCGGCGACAAACATCTGGGTCAGCAATTTGCCGCCGTTGAACAACACCGATTCGATGCTGGCGGGGATGCCGATCCCCAGCACTTCCCAGAGGATATTCAGCTTTAACGGCGTAAAGTAGCTTTTCAGCGTGATGTGCAGCGCCGGGGTAAACCCAATCATCAGCACGTAAATAATGGCGATGGCACCGATATAGCGGGAAATGGTCAGCCCCAGCCCAGCGCCGACAAAGCCCAGTCCATGCCAGCCCAGCATGCCGTAGATCAGAATGCTGCTGATGATGATGTTAAGGATATTCATGCCGCCGTTGATCAGCAGCGGGATCTTGGTATTGCCCGCCCCGCGCAGCGCGCCGCTGCCGATCAGCGCAATGGCGGCGGCTGGGTAGCTCCACACCGTGGTTTGCAGATAAGAAAGCGCCAATGCCTTGACCTCCGGGGTGGCGGCGCCGGCGATCACGTCAATAATCTGCTCGCCCGCCAGATGGATGCCCACCGCCAACACCAGGGCAACCAGAGTCATCAACACCAACGACTGGCGCGCCGCCGATCGCGCTCTTTTGCGATCGCGCTTGCCGAGACTGAAGGCCACCACCACCGTGGTGCCCAGGTCCACTGCCGCGAAGAAAGCGATAATCACCATATTGAAGCTGTCCGCCAGCCCCACGCCGGCCATGGCTTCCTTACCGATCCAGCTCACCAGGAAGGTGCTTAGCACCCCCATCAGCAAGACGCAGGCATTCTCCATAAAGATCGGCACCGCCAGCGGCGTGATCTCACGCCAGAACAGGACACGGTAGCTTTTTCGTTTGGCATACCAGGGCGTTTTTTCCACGCGCTGACGCAGGGCGGCAAGTAAATTCAAGATGAACTCGGATGAAAGTGAAACAACATTTCAAAGGATGAATGACAGATCGTTATCCTGCAAAGAATTTTTTGTAAGAGAGGTTTTGAAAAATACGCGGCGGATCAGAGGGGGTTTTATCGCTGCCGTAACCGTCGTATCATGATGGCCGAAAGCCAGGGAGGTTCAATGAAAGTGGTTAATCTTCTACGGGATGCGCCGCATCTGGCCTTAAACCTGAGACGGGTTGTCCTGCCGGGTAAAACTGCGGTTAGCATATCAAGAGCATCAAACCCATGCTAAGTCCTACCTTAATGCGGTACTTTCTGGCCCTGTGCTTAATCATAGCGACCCTCAATCATGTTATCGCCGACGTGAAGTTTGGTTTTCTCTGGGATTATGGCTACGGTGAGCAGGCTTTCCTGGCCAGCCGCCTTTTTTGGGGCAGCCTGACACTTTTGGATCCGCTGGTGGCGTATTTTCTGATCGTCAATCCAAGGATTGGCCTGCCGGCCACATTAGCCCTCATCACCGTTGACGTCATCCACAACGGCTATTACGTTTATCTCAATAACCAATGGCTTGCCCCCTTTTTTCTGTTCCAGTGCGCCTTCCTTGTCATCGCCTGGGCATTTTCATTCAGGATAAAAAAAGGCTGTCCGATCCAGGCAAAATGAGGTCATAACGCGCAAAGCCGCTAAGTATCCGGGGCATTGCGCCCCGCCCAGCGATTTGTTGCCGCCGGTTGGGTTGCAATCAGCCATGGCTCCATTATCTTCACCAATGCTTCGCCTTACAGCAATAATAAGCCGCCAAACTGATTCCGTTTGAGCCGATATACCGTTCTGACTGACCTGCACATTTCCGCTCGCGTTAGACATACTCTTTCTTTCATTATTATTATCCACAAACATTAAATACGTTCATCATTTAAAATAATCGCTATTTTTACATGTGAAAGTTAACGATATTCACTTTGTAAACCCGACCGGCGCCCGATTTCATTCTGAAAAACGTATATATCCCCCTATTGTGTTGTTCATCAAGAAACTATCGTGGTGAAACACGTGACGTTACCCGATGCATAAAGCCACAGGTTACCCAGCTTGGTCATACTGAAATTTGAGATTCAATCGCCGTTATTTCAATACCGCATCATTTTCTCTTGATTAATATGCGTTTAATACCTAATTTGCCTATTGATCATTGTGTCAAACAAGACGATTGGGAAGAAAAATGCCGGATATGTCGCGTGAGGTGGCAGAACGTTTGATCTGTGAAAGAGGCTGGTTGTCTCATATGCCCGAGCCATTCAGGATCCGATTGCTGCAAAATGCAGTGCTTTTGAAATTTGAAGCTGGGCAGGTGATCTTTAGAAGAGGTGAGCCGGCTGGTGGGATCTACGGGTTGGTCACAGGCACAGTGATTGTCAATTCGGCGCCCCCTGATTCCACCCCACGGTTGATTCACATCGCTCGCCCCGGAGGCTGGACAGGCGAAGACAGTTTTATGACAGGCCAACCGCGACGGATTGAATTGGTCACGCAGAGTGATACCTGGGTCATGCACGTACCGATTAAAACAATGGAACAAATGGTGGCATTAAACCCCAATGATATTCGCGCTTTTGGTACGATCTCTATTCTGGCATCGGATTCACTGCTCAGGATTGTGCATGATCTACAGAAAAAAGATGTCAGCGCCAGGATCGCCTCCGCATTACACCGTATGTCCTGGGCGACAGATTCCCCGGTGACTGTTTCTCAGGAAAACCTCAGTATCATCACCAATACCTCCCGTAAACAGGTTAACAGCGTTATTCAACGTTTTGTCGAAGAGGGTTGGGTGGAGACGAGTTATCGCGCCATCACGGTCACCAACCCTGCCGCTTTACGGCAATACTCGGAAAAAAGGTAACGGAATAATTTATAGCGAACGGGACAATAGCCGAAACCTCGTTTACCGCTAGCGAACGTGAAGCAAGATAAGTTTATATGGGGCACCTTGGGGATAAATCATGGGACAGATGTCGCGAAAAAACGCAGAAAGCATAATGAGTCAACGAGGCTGGCTGTCTCACATGCCCGAATCCTTCAGGCACAGACTTTTTCAGCATGCGTTGTTGGTGAAATGCGCCCCCGGGCAAGTCATCTTCAGCCCGGGCGATCCTGCGGAGGGGATCTACGGTTTTATCAAAGGAATGGTAATCATCAAGACAGCTCCTCGCGACTCAACGCCGCGGCTGATTGACCTTGCCGTGCCAGGTGACTGGACGGGTGACGACGGTTTTATGACCGGACAGCCGCGGAGGTTTCAACTTGTTGCGCAGAGTGGGTCCTGGATGATGCATGTTCCCCTGGTTGCAATGGAACAGATGGCCGCGCAAAACCCCAATGACATGCGTGCCTTCGGCGTGATTTCTATTCTGGGGTCAGACTCACTGCTCAGAGTCGTGAATGACTTGCAGAAAAAAGATGTCAGCGCCAGGGTTGCATCGGTGCTGCACCGCATGTCCTGGGCAACAAACTCTCCGGTTAGCCTTTCTCAGGAAAATATCAGCATTATTGCCAATACCTCCCGCAAACAGGTCAACAACGTTATTCAACGCTTTGTGGAGGAAGGGTGGATCGGGGCGGGTTACCGTTCCATCACTGTCACCAACCCTGTGGCGTTACGGCAACACGCAGAGCAGGACATCGATGACTGAAAGGAGCTGAACGGGCGCTCGTTTGACCAATTTCATTCGTATTGCCCTGTACCGTTCTATAGTTGAAGCAAGGGGGTTTTCCTCCCTCACCCGCAACTTGTCACTCCGGCAAATATCGGCGACACGACTTAATACCTGCGGAAACCTGCTGCAGAACGTTCAAATCTCCGGGTTTAGTTCACAAAATGAATAACTTAATTGCAAAACACTATCCGATAGTGCTGCCGGGGTTATAATGCGTGAGGAGAGAGAGTCGTCCAGAGGTAAGCTAAGTCAAACGCAAGCGAGCCTGAGCCTGATGGCATATCGAATAACATACCGGAAAAGTGAATATCATAATAATCACTTTTAAATCAAAAAATTGAAATAATTAAGTGGCGGAGAGAGGGGGATTTGAACCCCCGGTAGAGTTGCCCCTACTCCAGTTTTCGAGACTGGTCCGTTCAGCCGCTCCGGCATCTCTCCTGATAGTGCTTGTCATCATGCCCCTTTTTGCGGCATTTTTACAGAGTTAGCCTCCAGCCGAATGTTCAAGTGACCACTTTACGAGCAACGCGATGATTAAATGGCCGTGGAAAACGCATCAACCGCAGGCGGAAACGCTTGCTCAGTGGCAGGACGCGCTGGCAATCCCCCTGCTCTCTCCGCTGGATGAGCAGGAACAACAGCGCCTGATCGTCGTTGCCGGGCAGATTTTGCAGCAAAAGCGCATCGTGCCGCTGCAGGGGCTTGAGTTGACGTCGCAAATGCAGGCACGCATCGCCCTGCTGTTCGCCCTGCCGGTGCTGGAACTGGGGGCGGAATGCCTGGACGGCTTCAATGAGATCCTGCTCTACCCTTCGCCGTTCGTGGTGGAGGATGAATGGCAGGACGACATCGGCCTGGTCCACTCCGGGCCGGTGGTTCAGTCCGGACAGAGCTGGGAACAAGGGCCGATTGTGCTCAACTGGCAGGACGTGCAGGACTCTTTCGATCTCTCCGGCTTTAACCTGGTGATCCACGAAGCGGTACACAAGCTGGATATGCGCAATGGCGGCAGCGCCACCGGGATACCGCCGATCCCGCTGCGCGATATTGCCGCCTGGGAGCATGACCTGCACGCCGCAATGGAAAACCTGCAAGACGAGATCGACATGGTCGGCGAAGAGGCCGCCAGCATGGACGCCTATGCCGCCACCGATCCCGCCGAGTGCTTTGCCGTGCTGTCGGAGTATTTTTTCAGCGCCCCCGAATTGCTGGCCAACCGTTTTCCACTGTTGTACCAGCATTTTTGCCATTTCTATAAACAAGATACGTTGGCGCGCTTGCAGCGTTGGCAAGCCGAAGGCGGCGTAGAAACGCCATAGCCGACCGCGCATTGCTCGCATACTGAGCAGTCGCACCGAATCGGCGAATTTAGCGTTGACACACTCTGGGTGGCTGGATATGATGTGCCCCGTTCACACGATTCCTCTGTAGTTCAGTCGGTAGAACGGCGGACTGTTAATCCGTATGTCACTGGTTCGAGTCCAGTCAGAGGAGCCATATTAGAAAAGCCCGCTTAAGGAAACTTAAGCGGGCTTTTTGCTTTTGTGGCACTAATAACCAAGTCTGGGTGCATGAGGTACCGCACGCAAGAACATCGCGCAGGGCATTGCCACGTTCTTAACGATTATGCCCCATCACAGACTTGCACCCTGGTTGTTAACTGAAAGGGTTTACTCCTGCATCTTGACGACAACTTTTCCCTTCGCATGCCCTTGGTCAAGGTAGGCAAGCGCATCCTCTGTGTCTACAAAGGCGAAGACCTTGTCGATCACGGGTTTGATTTTTTCAGTTTCCAGCAGTTTGCCTATTTGGCTGAGTTGATCACCCTCAGGGCGGACAAACAGAAATGAATAGGTGATACCTCGCTTTTTCGAAAGACGCATAATCTTGCGGCTCATCAACCCAAAGACAAAAGTCAGAAAGAAGTTTAACCGCCGAACCCGTGCAAACGCGGCATCTAACGGCCCGATGAGAGAAACGATCATTCCTCCGGGCTTAAGAATTTTGGTGGATTTTTCAATCGCATCGCCTCTGATAGTGCCAAGTACGATATCGTAGCCACTCAGCACGTTTTCGAATTCCTGCTTTTTATAGTCAACCACTTCGTCTGCGCCAAGATGGCTGACCCATTCGACATTGCCCGTACTCGTGGTCGTTCCCACCGTTGCGCCAAGGTACTTCGCCAGTTGAATCGCAAACGTGCCAATCCCCCCCGACCCTGCGGGAATGAAAACCTTCTGGCCAGGCCGAAGCTCGGCACGCTCTTTCAACGCTTGCCAGGACGTGAGGCTCACCATCGGGAGAGATGCCGCTTGCACGAAATCCAGGTTCGCGGGTTTCATTGCAGCGGCGTTCTCAGGCACCACTGCAAATTCGGCAAGCGATCCCCTACCCATATCGAAAATGCTGGCGAAGATGGCATCGCCGGGCTTGAAACGTGTCACGCGACTTCCCACCGCGGTGACGACGCCAGACAGGTCACTGCCAAGGGTGGCAGGTAACTGAAAATTGAGGACCGGCTTAAATATTCCTGTTGGGATCATATTGTCGATAGGGTTCAGACCCGCAGCGTAAACCTTTACAAGGATTTCATTAGCGTTGAGTGAAGGAAAATCCACGTCATCGAAACCTAAGTCAGGCGACTTGCCATAGCGTTTGAAAGTGAAGGCTTTCATCGTCTTCTTGTTCATTTGTTGTTTACCCTATCGTGTTTGTCGATAAAACGTTCATTTAGCCGCCCTATTGGTCAGAAAAAGGCCACGCCCAGGAGGACCTCGATAGATACGGCAAACAGGATCTGCCCATTAAAAAAACAAGATAGAAGCCAAAATAGCCAATCGAGAAAATTTCATTCTTTTTATTCTTTCGTATCAAGCTGAAGATTGTTGCGTACCACCTTATCCAGGAGTTTTGCCGGCGCAAATCTGAGCAAAAAATTCAATCTGCCAGCCAATTTCCCCGCCGTGTAGCGCAACTTTGGATGTAAAGTCTGAGCCGCTTTAACGACCACATCCGCCACCACTTCCGGACTTTCCGCTTCAGCCATCGCCTTGCTCACCACTTTCGCCAGCTTGGCCCGAATAATCTCATACTCTTCCAGCTTGGCATCCGGCTCTATATTATTGGCTTCAAACTGCGTTTTTGTGTAGGCAGGTTCGATAACAGAGACTCTGATGCCCTGCGTGCGCAGTTCATGATCCAGCGATCCCGAATACCCTTCAATCGCATGCTTACTGGCAGCATAAAGTGCCACATACGGCAACGGAACGATGCCCAGTATCGAACCGATGTTGATGATACGGCCGCTGCCCTGACGGCGCATGTGAGGCACGACCGCCCGGGTTAACCGGACTACACCGAGAAAATTCGTGTCGAAAATGTCCTTGGCCTGTTTGATTGAGCTCTCTTCCGCCGCCGCCGGAGCAACACCAAAGCCTGCATTATTCACCAGAATATCGATCCGCCCCTCCAACCTCAGCAACTCATCAATGGCGGCCTGAACAGAAGCGTCGTCCGTCACATCAAGCGCCAACAAAGGAAAGGGATGTTTACCCGCCAGGGCGCCACGGCGGCTTGTGCCGTAGACCGTAAATCCTGCGGCCAACAGTTTGTTGGCCGATGCCTCGCCAATACCTGATGAGGCACCCGTCACGAGCGCTACACGTTTATTTGTCATGCTGAAATAAGACCTTCATAAGCGGTCACCCATGGTGCGATGACAAGCGATACGGAATATATTTGGGGTTAACGCTCTGCAGGAGGGGGCGAAAGATCGTTATCCGTCTCCTGCAGAGCGTCACTCATCGACTAAACGTTTTTATATCGCTCTGCGGCTTCAGCTTGTTTGATGTCCGAAAGCAGAGCCTGTCGCGCGGTATCCAGGGTGTCCCAGCGTGCCGCATTATGCAGTGGCGGAATGGTGACGAGTTCACGGCGATCGAAGCCAACCAGTGCCGCATCAACCAGTTCGCCCACTTCCATCATTTTGGACGAGGTGCTGATGTCGATACCTGCGCGTTCCCAAATTTCGGTGTAAGTTCCGGCAGGAAGTACCGCCTGAACGTAAATGCCCTTGGGCGACAGCTCCAGATTCATACCCTGAGACAAGAAAAGGACAAAGGCTTTGGTTGCGCCATAAACCGACATCATAAATTCAGGGGCCAGGCCAACGATGGAGCTGATGTTGACGATCGATCCTTCACCCGCTTGGACAAATCGGGGAGTCGCCGCACTGGCAAGACGCGTCAGGGCAGTGATGTTAAGCGCAATGAGTCGCTCAATAGAATCAGGCGTCTGCTCAACGAAGCTGCCCGACTGCGCGATACCCGCGTTATTAATAAGAACACCTATCCGCAAGTCGTCGCGAAGACGAGCTTCGACAGTGGCCAAATCACTCGATTGCGTGAGATCCGCCGGCAGAACATCGACAGAAATAGCATTTTCTTGTCGCAGACGTTCTGCAAGGAGATCAAGTTTTGTCTTGTCGCGAGCGACCAGCACAAGGTCGTGGCCCCGGCGCGCGAACCGCTCGGCGTAAACCGCGCCAATACCCGTAGAAGCGCCTGTAATGAGGACTGAAGATTTGGTCATAGGTTGATCTCCTTTATTAATGAGTCAATAGAATCCGCAATGTGCGATATATAGAGAACCGAGCCACCCACAGATCTACTGGCCGCTCGCGGAAAGCGGCGGGTAATCGGTGTACCCTTCTGCACCGCCGCCATAAAGCGTTTCAGGGACAAGCGTGGCCAGAGGCGCTTGCGTTTTCAGTCTTTCGACCAGATCGGGGTTGGCGATGAACGGACGTCCGAAAGCGAAAAGATCCGCTTTACCTTCAGCAAGCTGGTTGGAGGCTAACGCCAGGTCATAGCCGTTGTTGCCAATATAGGTATTTTTAAAGCGCCGACGCAGAGAGCCATAATCGAACGGCGATACGTCACGGGGGCCCCCCGTAGCGCCCTCCACAACATGGAGGTATACGATGCCTAATGCGTCGAGTTGTTCAACGAGATAGTCATATTGTGGCTGTGGATCACTGCTCGAAATCGCATTAGCGGGAGAAACCGGTGAAATGCGGACGCCAGTGCGCTCAACCCCGATCTCATCTTTAACGGCAGCCACGACGTCTAACAGCAGCCGTGCGCGATTCTCGATAGAACCACCGTATTCGTCGGTACGCTGATTGGCACCATCTTTGAGAAACTGTTCCAGCAGATAGCCATTCGCGCCATGGATCTCAACACCATCAAATCCAGCGGCAATGGCGTTGGCGGATGCCTTTCTGAAATCGTCGATAATGTCCTTTATTTCGTCCAGTTCGAGCGCACGAGGCTCAGAGACGTCAGCAAAACCGTTGTTCACAAAGGTTTTCGTCTCGGCACGGATGGCCGAAGGGGCAACGGGCGCTGCGCCGCCAGGCTGTAAGTCGACGTGGGATATACGTCCTACATGCCACAACTGCACAAAGATATGCCCGCCTTTTGCATGCACTGCGTCAGTCACTTTGCGCCAGCCATCAACCTGCGCTGGAGTATAGATCCCCGGGGTATCCTGGTAACCCTGAGCTTGCGCCGAGATCTGCGTGGCTTCAGTAATCAACAGCCCCGCAGTCGCGCGCTGTGCGTAATACGTCGCCGCCAGTTCGCTGGGTACCAGACCCGCTCCGGCACGATTACGCGTTAACGGCGCCATCACAATATGGTTGGTGAGCGAGATTGGCCCAAGATTATAGGGTTGAAATAAAGGTGGGTTCGCCATGCTTGTACCCCTGCTAAGTGATGTGTGAAGCGATGAACACAATGATGATGATCATAATCTAAAAAGTCAAACGGTTTGATTATGATCATCATCAATGTATACTTGCGGCATGCATTTTTAAGAGAGGATCCGGAAACAATGAAAGTTTCGAAAGAGCAAGTACGCGAAAATCGCATGCGCATCGTCGAAACTGCCTCAGTGCTGTTTCGTGAACGGGGCTATGACGGCGTGGGTATCGCTGAGCTCATGTCAGCCGCAGGGTTAACGCATGGCGGGTTTTACAAGCACTTTGGTTCCAAGGCAGATTTGATGTCGGAGGCAATGAGCTGCGGTTTTTCGCACTCTGTAGAAAATACCCTGGGTATGGATATGGCTGGCTTTGTAGAGCAATACCTCTCACGCAAGCACCGTGATGCTATGGGAAATGGCTGCGTGATGTCGGCACTGGGTGTCGATGCCGCGCGCCAGTCGGCGTCAATTAAAGAAAGCTTTGCGGCTGGCATTGAAAGCCAGCTGGCCACATTAGAAAATGAGAATGGATCGGGAGACGAAGCCCGCGCCGAAAGAATCAGCACCATTGCACATCTTGTCGGTGCCCTGGTGCTATCGCGCGCCTGTCCAGATGGCTCTACCCTTGCCGATGAGATTCTGGAGGTTTGCCGCTCCCGTATTCTCGGTCAGGAAATCCATGAGCATTGAATATCCGGGGACTATCGCGGCGGTAACCCCTCCGCAACCATGCCCGTATTAACTCACCGCGTTTTCGGGGCCGGCCTGAGGAACGCCATGTTCCTGGGAGGATGCCCATTCGATTCGGTTCCTGCCCCAATACTTTGCCTGATAGAGCGCGATGTCCACACGCTTGAGCAAGCTTTCCTGGCTTTCATTTTCTCTTTTATTTCCGGCACCTATGCTGACAGTAAGGCGAACCTCATCATTAACCACCAATTCTCTGGCGCGGGTTAATATTTTCTCTGCCATTGACTGCGCCTCTTCAAATACCGACGTTTGCACTATTACGGCAAACTCTTCGCCGCCGATTCTGGCGGTAATGACATTATTTTTATACAGCTCGCCCAGCATCTGCCCAAAAACTCTGAGGACTTCATCGCCAATATCGTGCCCGTATTTGTCATTTATCTTTTTGAACAAGTCGATATCAATAAAAAACACATAATAATTCACGGTCTGCAAATCCAGCAGCACACGTCTAAAATAACGCCGGTTGGGCAAACTCGTCAGTTCGTCTCGATAAGAGTCGATGCTGGCATCGGCATATTTATCATTAACATAGTGCACGATGAAATACACGCCAACGGCGACGCAGAGCATCCCGATGAGCCTGGTGACGTCCTCGATGTAATAGCCTAACCACTGGGGCTGACGGATGATTTCGTCCATAAAATCACACGCCGCGGAGAGGATCCAGACAAGCAGGCCCACGTTAATCCACCGGCGCTGACTGGCTTTTACCGTTAGCCGGTTAAAACTCCATAAGATAAAGTTAAGTATTAACAGCTGAAATAAATCAAATAACCAGCCTGAATTTTGTATCCAGGAATGCCCGATTTCTTTTTCTGGGAAGTACGCCAGGTGAATGATCATCACCAAAATACACAGCGCCCCGGATAATACCAGCGGCATATACAGGGTTTTTCGCGATTCGTTTTTGGTAAAAAGTCCGTTCTCATATTTCACGAATGGCATATTAGCCCCCTGACACGAACTGAAATAAAAATCATTCTCATGTGGATTTAGTGGTCTACCCCTCTCTTAATTTACACGCCTGTGGCGGCGCCGGAAAGAAATCCAATGCGTCTGGCTGAAAACGTTATTTCGGTTGGATGCCACGCTGCGGGCATGGCCGGAGAAAGTCCGCACGGCGTTTGTGATGGCGCAGATTCGTGGGCTGACTTACGCGGAGATCGCTACCTGACTATGAGCATGAGCAAACCGAAGACGATGTGTTTGGATGAACCGGCGAACCCGTTGGCGGATGCTCGCCGCCATTCACAAGCCGGCAATGCAGGCGTCCCCCCCAGGAGCCTGCATTGCCGGACGAAACAACCGCATCACGCCGACCAGCGCCTGATGCTGTGGGGAGGATTCGCAGCCTCAGAATCTGCCGTTCATCCCCAATATCGGTCCCTGCTGCACCACGTCATACACAAAGCCGTTATGCCGATAATCGACCCCCATGGCCCGGTATCCCGCCACGGCAGAGAAACCGGGGGTAAACTCCCAACTCAACAGCGCCGCCGCATCCCAGTCCAATCGGGACTGCCCGCCACCGGCCAATCCCCAGGCCGAAAGCCTGACGGTTGGCGTCAGTGCATACTGGCCACGCAGCCCCGCAACGCCATCCACCCAGGTTGCACGGTCACTGCCCGACGCTCCATCGATAATCCCTCCCTGAAAATGCAAGCTGGTGCTGCTGTACCACACCCGAACGCCACCGGTGGCATCAAGACGAGCGCCGCCTTCCTCCAGCAGGGTATATCCGCCACCGAGGAACCCGGATACTGTCCGGCTATCCACTTTCAGGCGTGATGCCGGTGCCCCATCCGGCAGCCCGTTCCGCGTCGTGGTGTCGATGAACATCAGGTCCACCAGCAGGCTGTAAGGCCCTTTACGGGCTTCCCCCATCCCCATCACCGCCACATCGAGGTCACGGGCAATGGCAGAGAAATCCGTTTTCATAAACTGCGTGCCCGTTGACCGATGGCCGACATCTCCGCGAATGCCTGCCGCCCAGAGATAAGGAGAGACGGTGAACTGCCACTCCTCCGCCGGCTGATAGGCCGGTGGTGTCACTTGAGCCGCCTCTGCCGGGAGACTCAAAACGCCCGACGCTAAAAGCGCCGCAGGCAGAACCCGCCAGGCGAGCCTGTTTTGCAGATTGTCACAATTCATCATCGCCATGATCTTCTCAGTGCATACTCAAAGAGAGTGCAACACGTTCAGCCGCGCAGTCCTCGGTGGGTTTCAGGTTCGCGTTGGTGGCGTCCTGCACTTCACGCTTGGCGGCGGCCAAATCTGCCAGGAAAGCCGGGTTATCATGCAGCACGGCGACCGTGGCAGCCCCCATGATGCGCCCTGCATCCACGTCGCTCTGCCAATGCGCATTGCAGACCACACGGCTCTGACCAAACGCCAAGCCGCGTGCCAGCAGCTCGGTCGCCCGTGCCGGCTGCACCTCGGCCAGCACCAATCCCCAGGCCCAGCCTGCCGCCGAGTGGCCCGACGGCCAGGAGCCGTCGGTACGCAGCACCGGCTCCATGTCTTTGCGACAGGTTCCCTCGTCATGCCGCACAAATGGGCGAGTACGGTTATAGGCGTTCTTTCCTGCATAGGTTGAACCACCCGCATCCGTCAGTACGTGCTGCATCATGGCGTAAAGGTGCGGCGTCTTTTTCTCGTTGATATCGGTGCCCAGCGCGCACGAGAACGATTTTGCCGGTGCAGGGAAGGTCAACTCGGCATCCGTTGCGGCCAGTTTTTCACGGGCAGACCCGCGTAACGCCAGTGCCGCCCGCCGCGCCTCTTCATCGCGTGCGAATGCCGCAGAATCCGGCTTCGGCGGTGCCCCGAGCAAGGCTAAACGCACCGGCAGGCTGGCCGGTTCAAGGTAACCCGGCGCCAGCTTAAAATGCGGGTCCGTTACCGTCGGCCCGGTATCGCTCGCCGCCGCCAGGCCGGAACACAACAGACCGGCCAACGGCGCTATCAGGTACAGAGGGTGGCATGATTTTTTCATTAATGATGATCTCCAGAGTCGATTGATGCCGCAGAGGGCAAAGCGCTATCGAAGCACTCAGAATTGGTACACCGCATTCAGGTAGAAGCCCGCCCCCACCGTTTTATCCGTCAGCGGGCTGCGACGCGCATCCGCCGTCAAGGCGTACAGCTTCATCCCACCCTGCAGGGCAATATGAGGCTGTAACTGGACGGTCAGGCCGGTTTTTAACGTCACATTCCGCATGCCGCCGCCGGCATGATATTCGCTGAAGCCGCTACGATCGGCCTGCTCCCCCGTCACACCGAAACGCGCCATCATGTCGTCTCTGTCGCTCCAGGTCCCGTACAGCGCGGAATCCAGCGTCAATGAGGAAGACAGCGGCAGCGAGTAGTCGGCACCGGCTTCAAGGTATGCGGTGTGCCCCAGATCCTCACCGCCGTATTCGCGGCTGCGGGTAGCCTGCCAGCCACGGACGAACAGTCGGCCGGCCGGCAGACGCCAATAGGCTTCCGCACCGATCATCGCGCTGCCGTCCAGATCGCCCATTCCCTTCAGGTGGTTATTGCTGCCTCCCAGGGTACGGATTTTTTCCTTGCGGCCCATGTCATATCCAGCCAGCAGCGCCAGCCCCACGGAAGAAGCCCCCGGCAAGTCCCAGCGCAGACCGTCAGGAAAGCCTGCAGTGAAGGTTCCCCAACTCTGCGTCGGCATCACCGCCTTCGCCACCAGAGAAGGGAAGGCTTCATAACGCGAGGAGCCTTCATACAGCGGGCTCACCGCCACTCCACCGCCCAGCGTTATACTCTGGCCCGTATCGGAGGCGGCCTGAACGGACAACGGCAGTGCCGCCATCAACGCAAAGGCAAGAAGCCCGAACGATTTATGAATCCCATTTTTCTTGCTTGTCATGTCCTTGTTCCTTTCTGTCTATTTTCTTTTCGTTTTTATTCTGATTCATCAGCATGTTTAACCGCTATCCGGGATATATTCCCTTCATCCATTCCCTTGACCGGAAATAGGTTTTGGCTAATTACTTTTTATTTTTTTCAGTCATGGCATAGCCAATCCTATGCCTGTGGATAATCCTCCTGCCCGGAAAAGGGCGCAAAAAACCCCGGTGCGCGAGAGCCTGCTTAAAAGCGCCTGCACAGCTGGAAAAAAGTATTATGTCTTTACGCCGCTTGCCGAAAAGTGTAATTCGACAGGCCAAAGCGTTGATTGAAACAAAAGAGAGAGTGAAAATACGCCCTCACTTCCCGCCCCCACCATGACCGAACGTCATGCCCAAAGACGGCGTTATCCTTGTTGTCCATCCCTATTTCTCCCTGACGTATTTTTAATACAGATTTTTCTTATCCCTAATTGTGTCAAACGGCACAATCAAGGGAGAAAAAGCAAAAAAACAGGTTCAGGAAAATACCCGGCGAATCACTGTGGCTCAGGGAAATGCCATTGACCATTCAGGATTTCGTCACCAGGTTGATAAAGCCTGACCGTGTAGTTCCAACCGGGCATGGTCGGCAGACAATTCGCAATCTTGCCGTCGCAACCCCCAAATTGGATCACAATCGAACCATCATCGCTTTTTTGGGCGGTGAGGTTATTTAGCGAATAGGCGTCATACGGGTTCTTCTCGAAGTAACCGTCGGCGTTATAAACGCTCACGGACCAAAAACTCTTCACCGGAACATGCCCGACCTTGAGCCGATAAATGGTTTTCCCGTCATTCTTCGGCATCACGCCGCCGAGATAAATCGCATCCTTGCTCGGATTTCCTCCCCATCCGGATGCCGTCGCGATCAGATGCTGAATAGGATCGACGGTGCTCTTGGTGCCAAATGCCTGGTTGTAGTTGGGGAGCGTATCCCCGAGAACCAGCAGAGCATCGCGCATCTTTTTCTGACTCGCCGGATCCCATTTCGGTACCACGAACTCCCCTGCCTGAGCCTGGCTAATCTTGATGGCATCTTGTAGCGCATGCACCTGCTCAACGTCTTTGCGATCGGCAGGATCGACGAGCGTACGGATAGCGACAAAGACATAACGCGTGCCGACCTCCTCCTTCGACAACGTATGGCGGCCGGCGCCATAAAAGACGGCGGGAACGTAGTGGTCTTCATTGACCACCTGCATCGACATGAATCGCTTACCGGCCTCCGGCAAAGTGATCGTAACCGGGCCGGCATCGAGATCGAACACCGCACTCGAGTAGAGCGTGTCCCGATTCATGCGGATGACGCTCTGAGCGTCAATGGCAATCGGTTCGCGGCTATGCACAAACCGCCCCAATCCGCCGTCCGCTACCATATTGCCCATGTAAAGATCGGACTCGGCACGGACAAAATTATCGACACCAACCGATATCGTCTCACCGGAAGATGATTGCGCACTGGCGCACCCCAACGCAGCCAACGTCAGTGCGACGATGCGGGCCGTGGATGAATATGACATGTAACCCCCTGATCCTGTTAAAATTACCCCTCACAGCGTCACACTTTCTTGTGCGGATCGCGTCCTTGCGCCGCTAGCGGGGCCTTGGCATTGCCTTTGCAGACGGCAACTGTGGTAGTAAACCAACCTGTCGAACTTCACGCCCACAGACGGTTTTATCCCTGTTATCCATCGCTATTTTTCCTGAACCACTTTTAATACAGATTTTTCTTATATGAAATTGTGTCAAATCACACTATTGGGTGAGAAAAAGTGACACGCATGCCCCGTGCAAACCCCAGACATAGCCTCTGTCAACGCGGCTGGCTGGGTTGATATCGGCTATTGCGCCATCACCGCCGTCGGCCCTTGCGCAGTGCGACAATTTGCCGGGCAGGAGTGACCGGCGTTCCATTGCCCCTTCATTTATTGACGGCCATCAATGGCCGAAGCAGAATGCTACCTGGGTGTCCGTTGGCCCCCTCCCATTGAGGTGGCTATCAATGACAAGGATGAAATGTCTATGTTAAAACTACGAAATTTATTATTTCTTATCCCCTTTTCTTCCGGTGTTCTCCTTTCCCTACCGCAATCCAGTCAGGCCAGAACCTCGGTCGCCATTCAACTCTCCGCCTGCGAAAGCCAAAACGGTCAAAACGGGCAAGCCAACTCCCCTAACGGTCAGAACGGTAAAAATGGCATCCCAGGATCGGGCTGTCTGAACGGGGGAAATGGCGGTAACGGTGCCTCCGGCGACGGCATGGGTGGCATTGGCGGCAACGATGCAAATGGTGGAAACGGAGGAAATGGCGGAAATGGCGGCAATGGCGGCGATGGTGGCAACGGCGGTGATGGTGGAAACGGAGGAAATGGCGGTAACGGTGGCAACGGTGGCAACGGTGGCAATGGCGCTTGAGCAGTGCCTGGCTCGCATCACAAACATCACAAACACATGAACACCAGCGCCGACGAGGAGAGGACGGTTCACCGGGTATAAGCGCCCTTCTTCAGATTCACTCAAAACCCCAGGCGCCTTGTTACACCTGTATCTGTTACAGGTGTCTCATCGCACGCCGGTGACAGGTAACACCTTTCACAGAAATAAATCAACTCACTGAAATAACATCACTTTTCCCTGCATCGTCATATTGGCACGGTTTTCGCAATCTCCTGCGTTGAGTCTCTGCCCCGGCCACCGACGTATCGGCCGCCGGGACAGGTTTATGGTTAATTTCAAGGGGAAGATGATGAAAGCAGCTCGTTGGTATCAGGCGCGCGACATCCGTATTGATGATATTGAAGAACCTCAGGTTTCCGCCGGTAAGGTGAAAATCAAGGTAGCCTGGACCGGAATTTGCGGCAGCGACCTGCACGAATACCTCGCCGGACCGATTTTTGTCCCGGTAGGCAAACCTCACAAGCTAAGCCATGACATCGCGCCTATAGTCATGGGCCATGAGTTTTCCGGTGAAGTGGTGGAAGTGGGTCGCGGCGTAACGCGATTCAAAGCTGGCGACCGCGTGGTCGTAGAGCCTATCCTGGCTTGTCGGCAGTGCGAAGCCTGCCGCGAAGGCAAATATAACCTGTGCGCCGATCTGGGTTTCCACGGTCTGTCCGGCGGTGGCGGCGGCTTCTCTTCCTTTACCATGGTGGACGAGCATATGGTACACCGCATGCCTGATGCGCTGAGCTATGAGCAAGGTGCGTTGGTAGAGCCTGCGGCGGTAGCCCTTCATGCGGTGCGGATGAGCAAGTTGAAAGCCGGGGATAAAGCGGCCGTCTTCGGTGCCGGCCCCATCGGCCTGCTGGTGATTGAAGCACTGCGCGCAGCCGGTGCGGCAGAGATTTATGTGGTCGAGCTGTCACCTCAGCGGGCAGAAAAAGCGCGTGAACTGGGAGCGAAAGTGGTTATCGACCCCAGCAAAGACGATGCCGTCGCCACAATACGCGAGCTGAGCGCGGGTGGCGTTGACGTGGCGTTTGAAGTGACCGGCGTACCGGTGGTGCTAAAACAGTGTATCGACAGCACTCGCTACGAAGGCGAGACGATTATCGTCTCCATCTGGGAAGGGGAAGCGGCATTCCATCCGAACAAAGTGGTGCTCAGCGAACGTTCAGTCAAAGGGATTATCGCTTATCGCCATATTTTCCCGGCGGTGATGGATCTGATGACCCAGGGCTACTTCCAGGCCGACAAGCTGGTGACCAAGCGCATCGAACTGGCTGATTTGGTGGAGCAGGGTTTTGAAGCGCTGGTGAAAGAAAAACAACAGGTTAAAATCCTGGTGCGTCCACCGCAGTAAAATGTCCCGCAGGTATGACGAGATGGCGGACCCTCGGTCCGCCATCTAAGATCAATATGCAATTCCGAACGCCCCGCAAGGTTACCGCGGTGCCGGGGAACGCAGGATCGCCGCCCGCAGCGCATCGACTATCTCGTCGCGTAAATCGTGGGTAGCGTCCGGTGCCATTTGCGCCACGCTAACGGTTTTCTCCGCTTGATAATACCGCCCGCTGTCCAATGCCGCCTCAAACTGATTGGCATAACGGTGCGCCGCCGCCAAATCACAATCCACCAACAGCACCGCATGGGCCAGCACCACATGCCGCCGCGCCTCGTCGGCAGGTTGATCCGCCACCGGTCGCCAATATTGGGCGGTACCGGCGATTTTACGCGCCGCCTCCCCGTCGCCGCAGGCAAGATTGAAGCGCCCGTCGCAGAACGATCCTTCCACCGCCTGCCAATGGGCCACCACGCCCCGTTCGGCCAGCGCACTGCGGAGAATGGCGCACAGATGCTCATACACCTCTTCTGCCGCTTCACCCAGGGTGCGCGCTATCGGGTACGCCAGGCTGATATTCACGATGCCAGGCCCCTGCGGCACCAGCCCGCCGCCGGACTTACGCAAAAACACCGGGCACCCGTCGGCGGCAAACTGTTGGCGCGCCGATTCCAGCGCGGCAAAACGCTTATAGCTGCCCGGCACCACCAGCGACAGCGGCGAGTGCCACAGCTGTGCCACCGCCTCTCCGGCGGCAGCGCGGGCAAACAGGCCGGCTTCGGCCTGCGTAGGGTCCGGGAAAAACATCAGCCGCGATGGCTGCAGTGAGAACTGGCCGCCGTTAACGGCGGCACCCAGGGAAACATCCTTCATCATCTACCTTTGTCCACCACTCATAGAAGGCGGGGTTAGTCATGCACCGGCGACTGAATGCCAAAGCGCTGCATACGGCGATAGAGCGTCATCCGGCTGATGCCCATTTGCCGAGCAACGGCGCTGTGGTTCCAGCGGGCGGCACGCAGATACTGGACCAACAGCCATGCTTCCGGCGGCAGTGACGCATCGGCTTCGGCGTTAACCACCGGCAGTGGGCTGGCGGGGATCGCCGCCGTCACCCCTTCCGGCAGATCGGTGACCTCGATGCGGCCCCCATCGCAGAGTGCGGCGGCGTAATCCAGCGCATTGCTCAGTTCACGCAGGTTGCCCGGCCAGCGATGCTGATGCAGGCGGCGACGCGCGGCGGCGGTGAGCTGCGCCTTACCGGCCAGCAGTTTATCCACCAGCCAGTCGAGATCGCTGCGCTGACGTAACGCAGGCAGCGAGATACGCGCCCCCTGTAAACGGTAGAACAGATCGGCACGAAAACGCCCTTCCTGCACCAGTTGATCCAGCGCGTGGTGCGACGCGGAGATCACGCGGATATCCACCGATACCGGACGCGTGCCCCCCACCGGCAGCACCTCCTGCTCCGCCAACACCCGCAGCAACCGAGTCTGCATCTCCAGCGGCATGTCGCCTATCTCATCAAGGAACAGCGTGCCGCCGTCAGCTTCCTGGATCAGCCCGCGCCGCCCTTTGCTGCCCGCGCCGGAGAAACTGCCGGGCAGATGGCCGAACAGTTCGCTCTCAATCAGCGCCGCCGGGATCGCCGCGCAGTTCACCGCCACAAATGCCCGATGGCGGCGGTTGCTTGCCTGGTGAAAGGCTTTGGCAAAAAACTCTTTCCCGCAGCCGGTTTCACCGTGAACCATCAGGTGCAGCGGTGCCTCCAGCAGCCGGGCGGCGCGCTGGAGCTGGAGCTGCAACGCAGCGTCGCCGCCGTTCAGTGCGGCCAGCGCCGGAGGTAACGCGCCGTGGCTGACTGCGGCCTTACGTGGCGCACGCCGAACGGGCTGCACGGCGGTAACGTACAGTTTCTCCCCGCTGCGGACGCGTTCGAGCGTCCCTTGCTGCCCACTGGCGCTGGCCAGCCAATCGGGAAGACTATCGATGGAAGTATTAAACAGTTGCTCAATCGGCCGGCCGAGCAGCGTGCTGCGGCAGTGCACCGGCGGCGCGGCGATGCCCAGCTCGTGTTCCAGCATGCGCTGGGCGCGGTGGTTATGCCCCACCACTTTGCCAGCGGCATCAAAGGCAATCAGGAAATCCGGGCTGACCTCAACAAACGACGATGCCGGGCTGAGTTTCAGCACCCAATCGCCGCGATGCCGATGCTCAAACCAGGCATTTTCAATCTGATGCGCATAAATTTTAGCGAGCTGTAACGCCAACTGCTGGCTGGATTTTGGTTGCGGCGAGCTGAGCGCGGAAATATCAAGAATGGCGTTTAACTGGCCCTGCGGATCGAACAGGGGAACGGCGGTGCAGGTCAGCGGGATATGGGTGGCGTCGAAATGATCGGCCTGATGCACGGTCAGCGCCTTGCCGGTGGCCAGCGCGGTGCCCACGGCGCAGGTGCCTGCGCAGGCTTCCGTCCACTGCGCCCCGAGGAACAGCCCGGCACGACGCAGGCTGATTTCGGCATTGACGTCCCCCAGGTAATCCACGGTGATACCGCGCGCATCGGTCAACAGCACCACGTAGCCGGCGGCGGCAATCTGCTGATACAACACCGTCAGGCCGTGATGGGCAATGTGGCGAAACTCTTCCATTTCCTGGCGGTGTTCCCGCAGTTCATGCCACGGCAAGATACGCGCTTCCTGCATGCGGCTGGGATCGAGACCATGATGTTCCACGCAGCGCTGCCAGGAATCGCGAATAGTCTGTTCATGGAAACGCGGGGCCAGCAAATGCGCCTTGTTGCTGAGGCTGGCCATTACCGTGGCAATGTGTTCGCGCTGGCTCTGATTCACGAGTCGTTCTCCTGTGGCGGCACGGTGGGAATAACCGATGCTGATGCGGGCCCTCATCATACACTGGGTTGGCTGCCCGGTGCAGGGGCATGGCCGGCAGGTTTCAGCGCACCGGTTATCAACGGCTGGTTATATCAGACTAAATACCGGGGAGAACTTTTCACCGCGTCCGGGTGCAATTTGTGATCGGCCACACAGCGCGGCCGCATTATTTGCCGAAAAAGAAACGTGCACGGGGATCGGGCTGAACCGCTCCGCTCTCAGCCGCCGCGAATGGTGCTGCGCCAAATAAAGTCGGCATGGTACATCCGCGTTTCGCCCGGCATTTCCTGCCCCAGCGCCGGTGCCATGTTCTCTTCGTTCTCCTCTTCCGTCACCAGCCATGCCACCGCTTCCCGAGCGAACTGCTCCACCGGTTGGGTAAATGTGGTGAGGTTGTAGGATGACCAGCCCGCCTGCGGGATATCATCGAACCCGGCCACGCAAAGATCTTCCGGAATGCGCAACGCAAAACGATGGCGCGCCTCATCCATAAAACCGCAGGCCAGCAGATCGGTGACGCAAAACACCGCATCAGGCCGCTCCCGACGGGTTAACAGCCGGTGCGCCAGAATTTGCCCGCTCTCATACGACGTGGTGCCAAAACGCTCGACGCTCACCGCCAGCCCCGCAGCTTCCGCGGCCTGGAGAAAACCGCGTTCGCGGGCCATCAGGCTTGGCGTGCCTGCCAGCGAATTGGCAAAGGCGATCCGCCGGCAACCGGCGCGGACAAACGCCATCATCACCGTGCCGGCCGCTTCTTCGTTATCCAGGTTGATGCTGAGCGAACCCGGTAGCGCATCATTGCGGTTAATCAGCACCAGCCGCTGGCCGTGCCGGTGGCACAGGCGGGCGATGGCGCTGTCCGGCATGCCGGAGAGGACAAAAGACGCATCGGCGCGGAAGTTAATCGCCTGCTGCAACGCCTGGGACACGCTGTCGTCGGAACGATCGGTGTTAATCAACATGGCGATCTTTCCCGCCGCCTGCAAATGCTGGGTCAGCAATCGCACCAGGCTGGCCCGGTAAGGGGTCGCCAGTTCGGAAACGATCAGGCAGACAATGCCGCTGCGATTGCGCACCAATCCCCGCGCCAAATGATTAACGTGGTAGCCCAGCTGTTCCGCCGCCCACATCACCCTTTCGCGGGTTGCCGCCGAGACGCTGGCGCCGGGCGTATAAGTACGCGACACCGCCGATCGGGACACGCCGGCCAGCTCCGCTACGTCTTTGGCACTGATCATTGCCTTGTCTACCGCCATGGTTACATCCATCCGTTACCCATTCCGATAAAGTTTGCCGCACTTTGCAAAGCTGTGCAAATTTTTCTCAGAAAATTTGTTTCATTTTTGTGATGAATAGGTTGAATTGTTCTATATCGCAATTGACAGCACAATTTTTATCCTCTAGTTATTTGCACACACGTGCAAAAAAAATGGCGACAACGTATCGCCACCCTACACAAACCAGGAGAACACCATGCATCGAGTCACCCTGATGGCGGTCCTCGCCGCCGGCTCCGCGCTCTCGGCCCTGCCGGCTCACGCCGCCGGAAAACTGAATATGATCTGCTCCGCCGATGTCGTGGTCTGCGAGCAAATGACCACGCTCTTCGAGAAACAGCACCCGGATGTCAACGTCAGCATGGTGCGTCTGTCCGCCGGAGAAGCCTATGCACGCATCCGAACCGAAGCGCGTAACCCGCGCACCGATATTTGGTGGGCTGGCACTGGCGATCCCCATATGCAGGCCGCCAACGAAGGCTTAACCCAGCCCTATAAATCGCCGCTGCTTGACCAACAACACGACTGGGCGCGCAAGCAGGCGGAGAGTGCCGACTACCGCACCGTAGGCGTTTACGCCGGTGCGCTGGGCTGGGGCTACAACACCAAGCTGCTGGCAGAGAAAAAACTCAAAGTCCCCGCCTGCTGGGCCGACCTGCTGGATCCGGCCTACAAGGGCGAGATCCAGATGGCCAACCCGAACTCCTCCGGCACCGCCTACAACACCCTCGCCACGCTGGTGCAGATCATGGGTGAAGATAAGGCTTTCGATTACCTGAAAAAACTCAACGCCAATATTTCGCAGTACACCAAATCGGGTTCCGCGCCGGTGAAAGCGGCAGCCCGCGGCGAAACGACGGTAGGCATCGTCTTTATGCACGATGCGGTGGCGATGCAGGTCGATGGTTTCCCGGTGAAGGCCATCGCGCCCTGTGAGGGGACCGGGTTTGAAATTGGCTCCATGTCGATTGTCAAAGGCGCGCGTAACCTTGCCAATGCCAAGCTGTGGTACGACTGGGCGCTCGGTGCCGAAGCACAATCGCACATGAAAGACGCAAAATCCTTCCAATTGCCGTCAAACCGCGAAGCGGCGATCTCCGAGTATGCGCCGCGCTTCGAGAACATCAAACTGATCGACTACGACTTTAAAACCTACGGCGCCACGGAAAAACGCAAAGAGCTGCTCAGCCGCTGGGATAAAGAGATCGGCTCCGGCGCGCAGTAATTCCCGTCCATTCCCTCTCGCACTTTCTGCCGTTGCCGATGAACCGGGCGTGGCACGCCGCGCCTGCACGGCTAGCAGAAAAGGAATAATGAACGATCGAGGTTACGATGAATGCTCAAAACCGCCGCTTAGACGTGGCTCTTGTGCTGGGCGCGCTCGCATTGCTGCTGCTGCCCTGGTACAGCCAGGAAGCCGGATTCTTCGACTTCAGCTGGTTGAATACGCTGTGGCAGGATCGGGAAAGCGCTCCCGCGCTGTGGCAAATCCTGGTTTTTCAACGCCCGTGGCTGGCTATTGCGCTGCTGTTGCTGCTGGTTTGCTCGCTGGGGCGCCTGCTGCAGGTGGGCCGGTTGCGCTCGCAGCTACTGATGTCTGCCGCCGCCACCGGCATCGTCTTCCTGCTGTTTGAAGGTCACGCCATCGGTTACAGCGGCTGGAACTGGCAATGGAGCGAGCAGCTGTTTGGTGCGCTCGGCGACGGCCAACCCGCCTTTGGCGCCGGCGCTATTGCGTTGCTCACCGCGTTTTTGCTGCTGTTCTCTTTTGGGTTGGCCGAGCGTGGCGTGCTGAAAGGGGATGCCTTTGTGGTGTCCTCGATCGTGCTGCTCGTCGCGTTGGTCAGCACCTTCGTGCTTTATCCGGTACTGAGCATGTTTGTCGCTTCGGTGCAGGACGCTGACGGCGCGTTTAAACCGGACGGCCTGCTCGCCAATATGCAGGATCCGGCGATCTGGAGCCTCGGTTGCCTGAACGGCGGCAGTTGCGGCACCGCCTGGCGCACCCTGTGGCTGGCACTGATGACCGCCAGCGGATCGACGCTGCTCGGCCTGGCCTTTGCGCTGGCCGCTACCCGCACGCCACTGCCGTTCAAGAAAGGGCTGCGCCTGCTCAGCGTGCTGCCGATCATCACGCCGCCGTTCGTCATTGGCCTGGCGCTGATGCTGCTGTTTGGTCGTTCAGGCATCGTCACCGAGCTGCTTTCCACCCTGTTCGGCATCGAGCCGGGGCGTTGGCTGTACGGCCTGACCGGGATCTGGATTGCCCAGGTGCTTTCTTTCACCCCAATCGCCTTTTTGGTGCTGATTGGCGTGGTGGAAGGCGTCAGCCCTTCGCTGGAAGAAGCCTCGCAAACGCTGCGCGCCAACCGCTGGCGCACCTTCCGTTACGTTTCGCTGCCGCTGATGGCGCCCGGCCTGGCCAATGCTTTCCTGATCAGTTTTATCGAAAGCATGGCGGATTTCGGCAACCCGATGGTGCTCGGCGGCAGCCACGGCGTGCTCTCGACCGAAATTTTCTTCTCGGTGGTGGGGGCGCAAAACGATCCGAGCCGCGCGGCGGTGCTGGCGATCATCCTGCTGTGCTTTACCCTCAGCGCCTTTGTGTTGCAACGCCTGTGGTTGGCGGGAAAAAGCTTCGCCACCGTGACCGGCAAAGGCGATTCCGGCATGCACTGCGGCCTGCCGCGCGGGCTGCGCTATGGCGTCTACGGGCTGGTGATCCCCTGGGGTCTGTTCACGCTGGTGGTGTACGGCATGATTTTAATCGGCGGTTTCGTTCAGTCGTGGGGGCTGGACAGCAGCCTGACCCTGGCGCATTACACCCGCGCATTCGGCTTCCAGTGGAACGGTGGCCAGATCCTCTGGACCGGCGTCGCCTGGAACTCGTTCTGGACCACCCTGGAAATCGCGCTGATCGCCGCGCCGCTCACGGCCATCGTCGGCCTGCTCACCGCTTGGCTTATCGTGCGGCAGAAGTTTGCCGGACGCCAGACCTTCGAGTTTATGTTGATGCTCAGCTTTGCCATTCCCGGCACGGTGATCGGCGTCAGTTACATCATGGCTTATAACCTGCCGCCGCTGGAAATCACCGGCACCGCCCTGATCCTGGTCGCCTGTTTTGTGTTCCGCAACATGCCGGTGGGCGTGCGCGGCGGCATCGCGGCCATGAGCCAATTGGACCGCAGTCTGGATGAAGCGTCGCTGACGCTGCGGGCCAACAGCTTCCGCACCCTGCGCAAAGTGATTTTACCGCTGTTGAAACCCGCCATCAGCGCAGCCCTGGTCTATGCCTTCGTGCGGGCGATTACCTCCATCAGCGCGGTGATTTTTCTGGTCAGCGCCCAATACAACATGGCCACCTCCTACATCGTCGGGCTGGTCGAAAACGGGGAATACGGCGTGGCTATCGCCTACTCCTCCGTGCTTATCGTGGTGATGCTGGCGGTGATCCTCACTTTCCAGCTGCTGGTCGGCGAACGTCGCCTGCGCCGCGTATCCCGTATCGCCACACCGCCGGTGGCATCGCCGCCGGCCTTACAACAGGAGACTGCCGTATGACTGCCATTCGTTCCGGCTCGGTGGTGTTTGAAAACGTCACCAAACAGTTTGCCGATTTCACCGCCCTGCCCGGCCTCTCGCTCACCGTCGAGCCTGGCACGCTGGTGACGCTGCTCGGCCCCTCGGGCTGCGGCAAAACCACCACCCTGCGCCTGCTGGCCGGCCTGGAGCACCCGACCACCGGGCGCATCCTGATTGGCGGCAAAGAGGTGACCCATTTGCCCGCCAACGAGCGCGACGTGGCGATGGTGTTTCAGTCCTACGCGCTGTTCCCGCACATGAACGCGCTGGACAATGTCATGTACGGCCTGCTCGCCAGCAAGCTGTCGCGCAAAGAGGCGCTGGATCGGGCGCATGAAGGGCTGAAGCTGGTCGGGCTGGAAAACATGGGCAAGCGCCTGCCCGCCGAGCTGTCCGGCGGCCAGCAGCAACGCATCGCCGTGGCGCGCGCGCTGGTGCTGGAGCCGCAGGTGCTGCTGCTCGATGAGCCCTTATCCAATCTTGACGAGCGGCTGCGGCGCCGCGTGCGCACCGAGATCCGCGATTTGCAACAGCGCCTCGGGTTCACTGCGGTGTACGTGACCCACGATCAGGAAGAGGCGCTGGCGGTGTCCGATAAGATTATCGTCATGAAAGAAGGGCATATTGCCCAGCAGGGTGCGCCGCAGGAGCTTTATCATTCGCCCGCGTCGGTGTTTATCGCCGATTTTATGGGCGAGGCCAATATCCTGCCCTGCGACATTGAGCGGGTGGACGATGGCGAAGCGCTGATCAGCCTGGGTCGCCGCCAGTATCGGGTGCCGGGTGCCAAAGCGCGCCCCGGCGCCGCGCAACTGTCCGTGCGACCGCAGTTTATTACTCTGCATGCGGAGCAGTCCGGCGCATTGAACGGCGAGGTGACCCACAGCATATGGCTCGGAGACCATATCGAGTATGAAGTGAAGACCGACCTCGGCGCTCTGTTTATCGTCGATGTGCAGATGGAACGCCAACTGGCGCCGGCCACGCGCGTGGCCATTGATTTCAAACCTCAGGGGCTGGCGCTGATTGCCCAGTGACGGCCCACAACTTTAAGGATCTGTTATGAATGAACACATTTCCCGGCGCCTGGCGCTGGCTGAACGAGTGGCGCGTGAGGCGGGCGCCAAGGCGCTGGACTATTTCAACCGTCGCGAAAGCCTGGTGATCGAAACCAAACGCGATGCGCAGGACGTGGTATCGATTGCCGATCGTGAGGTCGAGCTGCTGATCCGCGGACAGATCGCCCAAGCGTTTCCGGACGACGGTTTTCTCGGTGAAGAGTTCGGCCTGCAACCCGGGAATTCAGGCTATCACTGGGTGGTCGATCCGATTGACGGCACCAGCCCCTTCGTCAACGGCATGCCGAACTGGTGCGTGTCCATTGCCGTCATTTATCAGGGCGAGCCGGTAATCGGCGTGATCATGGCGCCCTGCCAACAGGAATGTTTCGTCGCGGCGCAAGGTGCGGGCGCCACGCTCAATGGTAAACCGCTGCATGTGGATCCGGCACGCACCTTGCAGAACCACATCACCGGGTTTGGCGCCAACAGCTATGTGGCGCCTGAGCGCGTCGGTGAAATCGCCGCCGAGATCACGGAGGTCGGCGGCAATTTCTTCCGCAACGGCTCCGGCGCCATGATGCTGGCATGGGTCGCCGCCGGGCGGCTGGTCGGTTATTACGAACCTTATATGCACGCCTGGGATTGTCTGGCGGGTTATTGCCTAGTGAACGAAGCCGGCGGCTGGACGCATCCGTTTAACGCACAAGGGGAACAGCTGTTGCGCGGTGCGCCGGTGCTGGCGGTGGCCCCTGGGGCCAAAGACGAGTTAATGCGTATCGCGCGGTTATGATACTGCGCTGAAAAAATCGTCCCCTAAAGGGACGATTTCTGGCGTCTGACATGGCGGGCGCAGCATGCTGCGCCCCTGCTCGGGTAACCGACTACAATCCGCGTTTTTCCATCAGCAACGCGAGATCGACCAACCGGTTAGAGAAGCCCCATTCGTTGTCGTACCAGGCGAGGATCTTGACCAGTTTGCCGCCGATGACCAAGGTAGACAGCCCGTCGATAATGGACGAACGCGGATCGCCTTTATAATCGCTCGACACCAAAGGTTCGTCGCTGTAGCCAAGGATCCCCTTGAGCGGCCCCGACTCCGCCGCCTGGCGGAAGGCAGCGTTGATTTCGTCGATCGTCGCTTCGCGTTTCAACGTGACCGTTAAATCAACGATAGAGACCACAGGGACCGGCACCCGCAACGAGTAGCCGGTCAGACGGCCATCCAGCTCCGGGATCACCTTGCCGAGCGCTTTGGCCGCGCCGCTGGAGTAAGGCACAATCGACTGAGCGGCGGCGCGCGCGCCACGTAAATCTTTTTCCGGCTGATCGTGCAGCGCCTGGCTATTGGTGTAGGCGTGGGTGGTGTTCATCAGGCCGTATTCAATGCCGAAGGTGTGATGCAGCACCTGCGCGGCAGGCGCCAGCCCGTTGGTGGTGCAACTGCCGTTACTGACTACCCGATGCCTGGCCGGATCGTAATCCTGATGGTTAACGCCCATCACGATGGTGATGTCATCGTTCTTGGCCGGCGCCGAGATGATAACGCGCTTGGCGCCGCCTTTCGTGATGTGCACCTCGGCCTGGCTTTTGTCGGTAAAAAAGCCCGTCGCTTCGATCACGATGTCGACGCCGACGCTGTTCCACGGGATTGCGCCAGGATCTCTTTCAGAGAAAACATGAATCGGCCTGCCATCCAGCAGCAGCTGGTTTTCACCGGCCTCGACGCTGGCGGCCAAGGTGCCCGAAAGCGAATCGTATTTCAGCAGATGCGCCAGGGTTTTGCTGTCGGTCAAATCGTTGATCGCGACAACCTGAAAGTCACTGCGCCCTAACGCCGCACGTAAAACATTGCGCCCGATTCTGCCGAAACCGTTAATGCCTACTTTGACCATGATCTACTCCTTCGTTATTGTCTCTGCCTGTCAATCTAGCCGGGAGAGAGATATGGCGTAAATGACGTTTATAGATCAATTTACGCCAAACTACGGGAGTGAAAACGATCGCGGTACTCGGTCGGCGTAAGCTGCAGGTTTCTTTCGAACACGCGCCGCAGGTTGAGGCCATTGCCAAAACCGGTGGTCACGGCGATATGCTCGATGCCTTCCGCACTCTGCTCCAGACGCTGCCTGGCGGTATGCAAACGCCCTTCTTCGACGAATTTAGCGGGGGATATGCCGGTCTCGCGGGTGAAGACGCGCGTAAAGTTTCGTGGGCTCATGGCGACCCTCTCGGCCAGTTTCTCAACGGAAAGATCGCCGTCCAGGTTTTCCAGGATCCAGGACTGGAGATCGCGGATCGGGCCAGGCGTTTTGGCCTGATTCAACGGATAGCGGCTGAACTGCAACTGCCCGCCGGGGCGGCGAAGAAACATCACCAGATCTTGCGCCACTTCACGCGCCTGAATAAAACCGTAATCGTCTTCAACCAGCGCCAGGGTGAGATCGAAACCGGAGCTGACGCCGCCGGAGGTCCAGACGGGACCATCCTGAACGTAGATCGGCCCGTTTTCGACCTTCACCTTCGGGAAACGAGATTGCAGGGTATCCAGCAAGCGCCAGTGCGTCGTCGCCCGGCGTCCTTCGAGCAAACCGGCTTCGGCAAGCAGCAAGGCCCCGCCGCAAACGGAAGCGATACGGCGTACGTTGGGGGCGGCGCGACGGAGCCAGCCTGCGACAAACGCGCCTTCTTCCTCGGTCGCCCCTTTTCCGGTGACAATGACAGTGTCACGTTCCTGTTCAGGGTCGAGATCGGAAAGACGGTGATCGGCCAGCAAATTCAACCCGGACGACCCATGCACCACCCGATGAGATTGCGTGGTGGCGACCTCAATCCGATAGAGCGGAGCGTCGTTGGGCCTCAAGCGGTTGGCCTGCATCAGGATGTCGGCGATACCCGCAGACTCAAACAGCATGCCCCCTTCGGGGACGATAATCAGGAATGTATGCATGACCTTAAAATACAATTTGAGCAAAATAAGTCAATAAGGCACATGCCACGCCACCCTGGCCTCCACCGGTTTTCCGCTCAGGATATCGCCAGCGCAACGCCCGTCACGCGTTCAAGTTCCGCCAACAGCGCATCCTGAAAAACCGGATCGCGCGCGGCGGCATGCGGCTCCAGGCGGCGCTGGTGATGCCAATAACCGCCGGAAACACCGGCCTGCGCATCTGTGCTGGTGACCAACCATTCCTGCGTCAGGTGCCCCAGGCGCAGATCGTCGGGGGCGTTTTCGCCACCCATCTTGGTCGGCACCCAGCCAGGATCGACCGTGCTACTGACCACGCCCGGCCAACGCCGGGCCACGGCGGCGGCGAGCGCCGTCACAAATAGCTTGCTGTCCGAATAGGAGACGGCGGCCTGCCCGCGCCAGTCCACCTTTTCCAACGCGGCGCGACCGTCAAAATGCATGCTGCTGCTCAAATACACCAAACGCGCCGGGCGAGCGATAAGCGCCGTCAGCAGATAAGGCGCAATCACGTTGACCGCCAGCACCTGCGACCCGGTGAAGACACCGGCATTGTGAATGACCGCATCCGGACGCCCGAGGCGGTTCACCTGTTCGGCCACCTCTCGGGTCTGCTGCAAATCAGACAAATCGCCGGTAACCGCCAGCGCACCGCGGTCCAGCAAATCGCGCACGCCGTGGAGCCGGCCTGGCTTACGCACGTGAACGATCACCTGATGCCCTTCGCCCAGCAGGGTTTCCGCCGCCGCGCGCCCCAGCCCGTCCGCCGAGCCGGTAATGAAAATACGAGACATGGCCAGCTTCCTTTTATTTTTAAGACATCAACGCCAGCCCAGCGCCGGGGCGACATGGGTGAGGATCGACTCAATCACGTGCGCGTTGTAATCGACGCCCAACTGGTTAGGCACGGTTAACAGCAAGGTGTCCGCTTCGGCAATGGCTTCGTCCTGCGCCAGCTGTTTGATCAGCTCTTCCGGCTCGGCGGCGTAGCTGCGGCCGAAAATCGCCCGGGTTTGCTGGTCGATATACCCGACCTGATCGCCTTCCTTGCCGCTGCCGCCGAAGTAGCTGCGGTCCTGCTGGTTCATCAGCGCAAAGATGCTGCGGCTTACCGACACGCGCGGTTCGCGCGGGTGGCCCGCTTCTTTCCATGCCGCGCGGTAAGCGCGGATCTGGTTGGCCTGCTGAATGTGGAAGGGTTCGCCGGTTTCGTCGTTTTTCAGCGTCGAGCTTTGCAGGTTCATCCCCAACTTTGCCGCCCATACCGCCGTGGCGTTGGAGCTGGCGCCCCACCAGATGCGATCGCGCAAGCCGGCGGAGAAAGGTTCGATGCGCAGCAGCCCCGGCGGATTAGGGAACATCGGCTGCGGGTTCGGCTCGGCAAACCCCTCTCCGCGCAGCGCATCGAGCAGTACCTCGGTGTGGCGACGGGCCATATCGGCCTCGGTCTCGCCTTCTGCGGGCGTATAGCCAAAATAGCGCCAGCCTTCGATAACCTGCTCGGGCGAGCCGCGGCTGATGCCGAGTTGCAGCCGCCCGCCTGAAATCAGATCGGCGGCTCCGGCGTCTTCCACCATATAAAGCGGGTTTTCATAGCGCATATCAATCACGCCGGTGCCGATCTCAATGCGTTGGGTTTTGGCGCCGACGGCGGCCAACAGCGGGAACGGGGAACTGAGCTGGCGGGCAAAGTGATGCACGCGGAAATAGGCGCCATCCGCCCCGAGTTCCTCTGCGGCGACCGCAAGATCGATGGATTGCAGCAGCGCATCCGCCGCCGAACGGGTGCCGGACTGTGCCGAAGGCGTCCAGTGACCAAAAGAAAGAAAGCCGATCTTCTTCATGGGAGTGTTCCTCAGAGTCAACATTACCGGATTACAGTGCAAAAATGCCGCCGCCGGTGCCAGAAAAATCGTCGCGAACCGCACTAAACGAACCGATTGCCACCCCCGCCGTTCCCCCTCGTCCGAGCATTGTAATCAAAAAGCAAATATCGTATAACAGGCTCCTCCGAGGGGTGTCCTGTTACGGGCTGAGATGGCGCAAGCCGAACCCTTTGAACCTGATCTGGGTCATGCCAGCGAAGGGACGGGTCGGCAATCACTCTCTCGGTCATTGCCTGTTCATACCTCAGCGCGCCCGGATCTCCACTCACTTTTGGAGGTCCCATGTTTACTCCCCTTTTCGATAACGGTCTTTACGGACGGCTGCGCCAACAGGCAGGCGCGGACTGGCAGGACTACGTTGCTCATCCTTTTATTCGGCAACTGGCCGCCGGCACGCTGCCTGAATCCGCGTTCCGCCGCTATCTGACCCAGGATTATCTGTTCCTGATCCACTTCGCCCGCGCCTACGCCCTGCTGGTGAGCAAGCTGCGCACGCTGCCGGAGATGCGCGCGGCCACCGCTTCGCTCAATGCCATCGTCGCCGAGCTGCCTTTGCATCTGGCTTACTGCGCCGGTTGGGGGCTGGGCGAACCCGAGATTGCCGCCGAACCCGAGGCGGCGGAAACCCTGAACTACACCCGCTATGTGCTCGATATCGGCCACTCCGGCGATGCGCTGGATCTGCTGGCGGCGCTGATGCCCTGCGTCGCAGGCTATGCCGAGATTGGTCTGCGCCTGCTTGACGACCCGGCGACGGTGATGGAGGGCAATCCTTACGCTTCGTGGATCCGTAACTATGGCGATAAAAACTATCTGGCCGGCGTGCAGGCAGCCCTCGATCTGCTGGAGCGCGTGGGCCACCAGCGTGGCGCAGAAAGCCGCTTTACCGAGCTTGCGGGGATTTTCACCACCGCCACCCGGCTGGAGTCCGCCTTCTGGCAGATGGGGTTGAACGCCTCATGAGTGACCGCATCGCGCCGCCCGGCATTCAGGTGCGGGATCTCAGCCTGTGCTTTGGCCGGCAGGTGATTTTCGATCGGCTGAGTTTTGAGATTGCCGGCGGCAGCGTTGTCGCCCTGCTCGGCGCCAGCGGCGCGGGCAAAACCAGCCTGCTGAAGATTATCGCCGGGCTGATGCTGCCCACCGCCGGAGAAGTGACCGGCAGCGATGGCCTGCCGATAACCGGCCGTATCGCCTATATGGGGCAAAAAGACCTGCTCTATCCGTGGCTGACCGTCGCCGAAAATATCAGTCTCGGTGCGCGGCTGCGCGGTGAAAAAACCGACCGGGAATGGGCCGAACATCTGCTCGAGCGCGTGGGGCTGAGCGGTTACGCCAAAGCCCTGCCCTCGGCGTTGTCCGGCGGCATGCGCCAGCGCGCCGCCATCGCGCGCACGCTGTATGAACGCCAGCCGATTGTGCTGATGGACGAACCCTTCTCGGCACTGGACGCCATTACCCGCGCCATGATCCAAACCCTGGCGGCCGAGCTGTTGGCGCAGCATACCGTGCTGTTGATTACCCATGATCCGATGGAAGCCTGCCGCCTGAGCCATCGCCTGCTGGTGCTCTCCCGCTACCCCGACGGCATTGACGATACGCATGCCATCAGCGGCCTGCCGCCGCGCGCGCCGGACGATCCCCATCTGCTGAAAAGCCAGGGCGAGCTGTTGCAGCAACTGATGAGGGCCGCCGAATGAAGCTACGGGTTGAAAACCGCCTGTTGCAGGTGCGCCGCAGCCTGACGGTGTTCGCCGGTTTACTGCTGCTGTGGTGGCTCATCACGTTGGGCGATATTCCCGCCTTTTTGCTGCCCTCACCCTCTGCGGTAGCGCAGGCGCTGTGGAGCGGGCGCGCCTATCTCGCTTATCACACGCTGATCACTGCCTCGGAAATTGCCTGCGGGCTGGGGATTGGAGTGCTGCTCGGCGTCGCGCTGGCGCTGTGCATGATCTATTCGCCCCGGCTGCAACGCTGGCTGATGCCGCTGGTGCTGACCAGCCAGGCGATACCGGTATTTGCGCTGGCGCCGCTGCTGGTGCTGTGGTTCGGCTTTGGCATGAGCGCCAAAGTGGCGATGGCGGTGCTGGTGATCTTCTTCCCGGTCACCTCCGCGTTCTTTGACGGGCTGCGCCGGGTCAATAACGATTATCTCGATCTGGCCCGTACCATGAGCGCTTCCCCTTGGGCGCAACTGCGCCATGTGCGGCTGATGGCGGCGCTGCCGGCCTTTGGTTCCGGGTTGCGCATGGCCGCCGCCGTCGCGCCCATCGGCGCCATTATCGGCGAATGGGTCGGCTCGGCGGAAGGGTTGGGCTACGTGATGCTGAACGCCAACGCACGCATGCAGACCGACGTCTGCTTTGCCGCGCTGTTTATTCTGGTGCTGATGACCGTCTTGCTGTGGATGACGGTGGATGCGCTGCTGCTGCGCCTGATCGACTGGGCGCCGGAAAACGACTGATAACTTTTTAACGACTGGGGTAAGAAATGATCAAGCAAACCTTCTGCGGGCTGATGCTCAGCGCCGCTCTGGCCGGCAATGCTGCCGCCGCCGAAAAACTGACGCTGGTGCTCGACTGGTATATCAATCCCGATCACGCACCCATCATGGCGGCCGAGCAAATTGGCGCCTTCAAGGCCGAAGGCCTTGAGGTCAAGATTGTGCCCCCTTCCGATCCGGCGCTGCCGCCGCGCCTGGTGGCGGCAAAACAGGCCGACCTCGCCATCACCTATCAGCCGCAATTGCACTTCTTCGCCGATCAGGGCCTGCCGTTGGTGCGCGTGGGCACCCTGATTAACTCGCCGCTCAATACCCTGATGACGCTGGATAAAAGCATCACCTCGCCGGCGGATCTCAAGGGCAAAAAAATCGGCTATTCCGTCAGCGGCATCGAGCAGGCCACGCTGGCCACCATGGTCAAACATTCGCATATCAACCCGAACGACATGAAGCTGATTAACGTCAATTTCCAACTGACCAGCGCCCTGCTGGCGGGCCAGGTCGACGCGGTGATCGGCGGCTATCGCAACATTGAAGCGCTGGAGTTGAAACTGCAGGGGAAAAATCCGGTGGTGTTCAACGTCGAAGACTACGGCGTGCCGGCCTATGACGAACTGATCATCGTCGCCAACCGCGACGCGGTAGCCGAACCGAAGATCAAGAAATTCCTCGCCGCGCTGAAAAAAGGCAACGATTACCTGCAGGCTCACCCACAGGAAACCTGGCTGGCATTCGCCAAAACCCATCCTGAGCTGAACACCGAACTGAACAAGCAGGCGTGGCAGGCAACCTTGCCGCTGTTCGCCACCGATCCGGCCAGGCTGGACACCACGCGCTACCAGGCTTACGAACAATTCCTGTTCGACAACAAGCTGATCAAGAAAATCACCCCGGTGGAACAATACGCCGTGGAACTGCATTAAGGGGTATCCGCAAGGGCGCTGTATGCAGCGCCCCTACCCTCGAACCACAAAAGCCGTTGCCGACCGCCTCACGCCGTAGGGGCCACCGTCACATCGCCCTGACCACTGCGCTTCAGCGCCTGCTGCACCAACCCGCTGGCTTTGCATCTTTCCACAAAACAGCGCACATAGGCTGCCCCCTGCTCTTTACCGCGCGGCACCGCCATCGCCTGGTGAATCGCGGTAAAATGCCCGTCCAGCACCCGGTAGCCCGGGTTCGCCGCAGCGGCGGCAAGCAGCGGTTGACGCACGCCCGCAGCGGCGTCCAATCCCTGCTCGAAGAATAAGGTTATCGCGGCAGGCGAAGTCTCTGCCCGCACCAGTTCCGCCTGCTTTAAAGTACGCGACAGATACAGGTCATAGGCCGCGCCCTGACCCACCGCAATGCGCATGCCAGGCCTGTCGAGCTCGGCCACTTGTCGATAAGGCGCCTCCTGCGCCACCAGATAGGTGCCCTCAATAATGACGTAAGGGGCACTGAAGGCAATTTGCTCAGCCCGCACCGGTTCGATGGCCATAAAGGCGACATCCCAGGCGGCGGTTTCCAGCGCGGCGAAAACCTTGCCCGCCGCATCATAGGTCACCAGCTCCAGCGCCACGCCCAGCTCATGCGCCAGCGCGCCGGCCAGCGTGACCGACACGCCTTGCGGTTCCCCATCCGGCCCCCATTGTGCCAACACCGGATTGCCTAAATTGATCGCCGCGCGCAGTACGCCCTGCGGCGCCAAGTCATCCAGTACGGTGGTGGAAATGCTCTGCATGTTTTCTCCTGAACAGGTTAATGCGCCTCGCCGGTCTGCAATCAGCGCCATTCATTAATGGTAGAGCCAAATGCCCGGCGAGCAATATTTCAGCGCCCCACGTCTCTCAGTAGTGACTATGGTCACAATATTGTCACAAAATTGTTCATTCACGCCTGGCGGCCACCCCGCTGTGCAAACGCGCATTGACCCTGGCGCGTTCAATGCGCTATACCCTTCCTCTTTCGCGCTGCGACAGGTTCAGCAGCCTTTGCCAGGGCAGTTAAGATTTTCTTTTTAATCAGACAGGGTACGGTGGATGGTTTCAGCATTAGTCTCGTTTGCACTTTTTTTAGCCTCAATTTTGATCTACCGGAACAAGGCCGCCGCCAACCGCTGGTGGCTTTCCATTTTGCTGATCCTGCTGGGCAGCTATCTGATCCTCAACGTTATTCTGATCGCCAGTAACTATTTTACCGGCGACGGCATCACCGATGCGGTGATCTACACCCTCACCAGCAGCATGAAAGGGGCCGGCGTCAGCAAGTACGTGCTGCCGTTTATCGGCCTGCTGGCGGTGCTGGCGCTGATTTTCGCCGTGCTGGCCTGGAGCCTGATGCGGCACAAAGCGAAAAGCAGCAGCGTGGTTTACAGCGTGCTCGCCGTGCTGCTGGCGCTGTTCTCCGTCGGCACCACCCCGGCTTTTCAGGATATTTCGCTGCTACTCAGAAGCCAGATTACCGGCGACACCGCCGATTTTTACACCTACTACAAAGCGCCGAAAAAGAGCCTGCAGGGCAAAGCGCCGAACCTGGTGTACATCTATGCCGAAAGCCTTGAGCGCACCTATTTCGACCCGGAAATCTTTCCCGATCTCGCCGACGAGCTGAATCGGCACCGTGAAAACGGCATCGACTTCAGCAATACCCAACAGTTGCCGGGCACCGGCTATACCATTGCCGGCATGGTGGCTTCACAGTGCGGCATTCCGCTGTTCGCCCCGTTCGACGGCAACGCCTCCAGCGCCGTTTCCACCTTCTACCCGGAAAACGTCTGCCTGGGCGACGTGCTGAAAGCCGCCGGCTACGACAATTATTTCTATCAGGGTGCCGAACTGGCCTTCGCCGGAAAAGACACTTTCCTGAAATCGCACGGCTTTGACCACGCCTACGGCTACAAGGAATTGCGCGAACAGGTCCGCGATCCGGGCTACAAAAATGACTGGGGCTGGTACGACGATACCGTGCTGGACGTGGTTTTCGACAAGTTCGTCGCGCTGTCGCAGCAGAACAAAAAGTTCTCGCTGTTTGCGCTGACCGTGGACACCCATCACCCAGACGGGTTTATCTCTGCGAGCTGCAGTAAAAAATCCTACAGCTGGCAGAACAAAGAGAACCGTTCGCTGAGCGCGGTGGCCTGTAGCCAGCAGCATATCGCGGCCCTGATCGACAAAATCAAAGGGTCCGAATATTTCAAAAACACCGTGATCGTGGTGTCTTCCGATCATCTGGCGATGAACAACACCGCCTACGACATTCTGACCAAACAAAAGCGCCGCAACCTGTTCTTTATTATCGACGGCAGGCAGCCGCAAAGCGCGCAGCATAACGAAAAACGCAGCACGCTGGACAACGGCGCCACGGTGCTGGACGTGATGGGCGGCGACAACTATATCGGCCTCGGCCGCAGCAGCCTGTCCAGCCCCACGCTGGCTACCGTCTTCTTGAATATCGAAGAAAAAATCAACGGCTGGAAACCGGCGGTGGTGAAGCAATGGGGCTTCCCGAACAGCATTTCCGACTACCAGTTGGATACCCAGCGCAACAGCTTCACCTTCTCCGGCATCAGCTTTAAGGTGCCGTTTATCCTCAAGGTGACGGACAATAAAATCGAACCCATGTTTAATGTCTATCTTTCCACACCGCTGAAAAAGCAGCTCGCCGGCCTGGGGGCGGGTGAAAAGTTTGTCTGGGTGGATAAATGCTATGAGATTGGCCGGGTGTGGGCGCCCGAACTGGCGCTGAGCACCGACACCTGCGTGGCTTCCGGCAATCTGGCCGCCCCGCCGCATATCGTGCAGGCCAAGGGCGGCAGCTACCGCGGCAAAGTCAGCTTTACCGAGCCCGCAGCGGACAGCGTTGCCGTCTACCAGAACGCCGTCGACAAACTGAAGGTGGACGACGCCGCCGTTAAATATCAGGCGGACGCCATCGCCTTTATGCTGCCGGGCATGCCGCAACAGGTGAAGGCCATCACCGGCGTATCCAGCGTCGAGGACTGGGGCCGCTGGTCGGACGCCAACCTCGCGCCGGCGGTCAACATCGACTATGTCGCCCCGCTGCCGCCGACCTTCGATCTGGTGCTGCGCGCCCGTGCCTACGGCAAAAACGTCGGTACGCCGATCTCGGTACGCGTGGGCGACGAAGAACAGTTCGTGTCGCTCGGCGAGCAGGACACCACCGTCACCCTGCGCTTCAACAACCCCGGCGGCGTGCAAAACATCAGCATCACGCCACCGGCCCCGACCGAACCGCAGGAGGGAGCCAGCGGCGGCTTTACCCCGAAAAAACGCGGCATCGGCCTGGTCTCGCTGAAGGTGGAACAGGCAGAGCCGGCCTCCTGATCTCAACGCCGCAGCGGCAGCCCTGCCGCTGCGCTTTACTTCTTCCCCGGTTCTATTTCGGCAAAGCTTTTGCGCCCAGCTTCAGCTAACCTGTTGTGATAAATTGCTATAACCAAATGAGTTGGCGTTACCTCAAGGCAGCAAGAACTTACTCAAGCCAGTGACTGGGATGCATGCTCGCCGCTAACGCAGAGGTAACGTCAAGGATGAAGGGTATATCGGCATGCCTCCCGCCGCAGGGACGGGAGAACCAAGGAGAGAGAATGAGTAGTCACCAATCCGGCACCGGCCTTACCCCCGCTCAGGCGATCGACCAGTTGGAAGCGCTGTATGACGCCTCGGTTACCGCGCTGCGCCAGGCGGTGGGCGATTTTATCAGCCACGGCAGTGTGCCCGACATACAGGCCCGCGCCGCTGGGCTGTTCGTTTACCCAGAGCTGCGCGTAAGCTGGGACGGGCAAAAATCCGGCCAGAGCAAAACCCGCGCCTTCGGCCGTTTTACCCATACCGGCCGCTACACCACCACCATTACCCGCCCGCAGCTGTTTCGCAGCTATTTGGCCGAGCAACTGGCGATGCTGGCGCACGACTACGACGCCCATATCGAAGTGGCACCTTCACAGCAGGAGATCCCTTTTCCTTATGTGATTGACGGCTCGAACCTGATGCTGGATCGCTCGATGAGCGCCAGCCTCGCGCAGCATTTCCCCACCACCGAGCTGGCGCAAATCGGCGACGAAACCGCCGACGGCCTGTTCAACGCCACCAGCACCTTTCCGCTATCGCACTTCGACGCGCTGCGGGCCGATTTCTCGCTGGCGCGGCTGCGGCACTATACCGGCACCCCGGTGGAGCATTTCCAGCCCTTCGTGCTGTTCACCAACTACACCCGCTATGTGGATGAATTTGTCCGCTGGGCCTGCGCCGAGATAGCCAACCCGGACAGCCCTTATATTGCGCTGTCCAGCGCCGGCGGCATTTACATCACGCCGGAAACCACCGCGCCGGAACAGGCGGTGTCCGATCTGGCCTGGAAAAACCACCAGATGCCGGCCTACCACCTGATTTCGCGCAACGGCCAGGGCATTACGCTGATCAACATCGGCGTCGGCCCGTCCAATGCCAAAACCATTTGCGACCATCTGGCGGTGCTGCGCCCCAGCGCCTGGCTGATGATTGGCCACTGCGGCGGGCTGCGCGAAAGCCAGTCGATTGGCGACTACGTGCTGGCCCACGCCTACCTGCGTGACGATCACGTGCTGGACGCGGTGCTGCCGCCGGATATCCCGATCCCGAGCATCGCCGAAGTGCAGCGCGCGCTGTATGACGCCACCAAAATGGTCAGCGGCATGCCGGGCGAAGAGGTGAAACAGCGCCTGCGTACCGGCACCGTGGTGACCACGGACGATCGCAACTGGGAACTGCGCTACTCCGCCTCGGCGCTGCGCTTTAACCTCAGCCGCGCGGTGGCGGTGGATATGGAAAGCGCCACCATCGCGGCGCAAGGTTACCGCTTCCGGGTGCCTTACGGCACGCTGCTGTGCGTTTCCGACAAGCCGCTGCACGGTGAGATCAAGCTGCCGGGCCAGGCTAACCGCTTCTATGAGGGGGCGATCTCGGAACATCTGCAGATCGGCATCTGCGCCATCGATCTGTTGCGCGCCGAAGGCGACAAGCTGCATTCGCGCAAGCTGCGCACCTTCAACGAACCCCCGTTCCGCTAACCTGCCCTTCAGGCCCACCGCGCGTGGGCCTCTTTAAATCCCTATTGCACCAGCGCCAGCGTGCGTTTTTCCTGGCTGCGGCTAACGGCAATCGACAGCAAGATATCCTTCACCACCAACGCCGGTGCGGAAAGCGATTGCTGGCTGGAAATGCACAGTGAAAGCGGCACGCTCAGCGCCGGGGCGGCGATACGCGCCATCCACGCCTTGGCCGGGCCAATCATCGCCCGCGCAACGGATTCCGGCAGAATGGTCGCGCCTAGGCCGCTGGCGATAGCCGCGCTCAGCGTGCCGGGGGATTCGATTTCGCCAATCACGTTGGCGGCCAGCTTGCGCAGCGCCATTGCTTCGTCGACCTGCGTGCGCACCACATCGCCTTCGCGCGGCAGGAACAGATTCAGCCGCGCCACGTCCAACAGATCGACGCTGCTACCGGGGCTTGGCACCGCACGCGTCGCCACCAGATACAGATCTTCCTTCATCAACGCCGTGGCTTGCAGGCCCTCAGGCATTTTTGCGCCGTAGATCACCGCCATATCCAGGCTCTGGCTGGCCACCTGCCCGGCTAGCATCGAACCGATGTTCTCATTCAGGCTGAGTAAAATCCCCGGATGACGATCACGCACCGCCTGCAACAACGGCAGCGCCAGTTGTGCAGCCATACTGCCCGGCGCCAGCCCGACGGAAACCTGCCCACTCACCGCCTGGCCTGCGCCGATGACCGCGCTCTGTGCCTGTTCGCACTGGCGCAGAATGGTTTGGGCGTGGGCATAGAGAATGTTGCCGGCTTCGGTGGGCTGCACGCCGCGCTTGGTGCGGATCAGCAATTGTTGCTTCAGCTCCCCTTCCAGCGTCGCCAACTGTTGGCTGAGTGCGGGCTGCGCGATATGCAGCACCTCCGCCGCCTGGGTCAGGCTGCCGATATCGACGATTTTCACGAAATATTTTAGACGTCTGAGATTCATATTGCCTCCGTCGAGCCGCTGAACTGCGTATGGCAAAGCCATGTTGACAACAGAATTGCAAAATCCGGGCCAGCGTAACGGAATAAGAGAAAGTGCTAACTAATCGACGGAAAAATAAGAAAAAATGATATTTGCGCGACCTGACACCGACACGCAACCGGCGGCCAGTGACGCAGGCTTGCACCACCATAAGGCATCTCGCGGCCCGCCGTGGGCCGTTGTGCAGCGCTGCACCAATAAAAGCGATAAAAAGCAGCAGGTTGAATAATCTTGCAGCAAACGGAACGGCGAGACGTTTTCACGCTTTACAAGCCCGAGCCACGCCGCTATTATTCGCCCCGTTCACACGATTCCTCTGTAGTTCAGTCGGTAGAACGGCGGACTGTTAATCCGTATGTCACTGGTTCGAGTCCAGTCAGAGGAGCCATATTAGAGAAGCCCGCTCAGGGAAACCTGAGCGGGCTTTTTGCTTTTTGGCGTTTTTGACCGGCGGTTATGAGCTAGGAGCGGATATTTGCCTCCAGGAGGAGGCAGGAAGACCTCTAAAAGCGAAAGGTCTGTTTTGTCAGGATACTTACAGTGGGGCATGACCCTCCCCAAAAATCCTGCCCCATTCAGAAACAGAATTCCGGCATGATAAATGCCCCCCGAAACGGATGTAGGGCCGATGAAAAAGTCACGATTTACCGAAGAACAGATTTTCTTTGCCCTGAAGCAGGTCGAGCTGGATACGGCGGTGCCGGAGTTCTGCCATAAGCTGTGGCAGGTCAGAACACTGAGTTTTATTTTCCCATGTCAAAGACCGAAAAATACTGAGTAGTATCGATTCTGTAGACGCAACATAAATCTGAGGATCACTCTGGAGTGGAGAGTGACGGAATACGTTATTGTAATTACTGGCGGCATGCGGCGGCAAAAACCGATGCCTAGGGGCATCCAAGCACTCTGTAGATCTCAGAAATCACCTGCATCGTAGCGTCTTCGAGAGTTCCTTCATTACGGCATAAAACCCAGCCGTGATTTGCAATTTCTCGCTCGAATGCCTTGGTACAAGCAACATGCTCTTCCAGCTTATAAATCACAGTACTACTTAGCCCACGCGGTCGGGCCGCGGCCCTCGCCCATGAAATATCAGGCGCAGTAACAACCCCGACATGCAGGTCTGGCGTTCGCACGTTTCGCTCAATGTTAAGCTGTAAAATATCTGCAAATGGGACCATCCGGCGAAACGCGGCATCCGACGGGTACCAGCGATCCATCAAGATAATGCTGTCCGGTGGCTGTTTAGTCAGCACGTGCCGGGAAATCCAGGCACGACTCTCAGCAAAGCGCTCACACACTTCCAATTCCAAAGCCCGGGAGGGATTTCTGGCGAGCTTGTTAACGAGAGCCATTGTTTCCCCCCTGTAAGGATCGCTTTTTTTCTCGCAAAGCCGGACTACCTTCTTGTTGTCTGCCCTTAGTACTTTCGTAATGGCCTCCAACAGTGTGGTTTTACCGGCTCCCTTGGGCCCATCCAGAGAAACAAACAGTTGACGACTCATTCTTGAAATGACGATTGATATACGGTTTTTGTAAAGCTCAAATCTGGCAAAAGCATCTTACTTCCTTCGTATGAACAGCTACCCCCTCTCTTCGCTCGTCGGTGCCGCTCAGCACGTCAGCGCGAACCAAATGGAAGGCTCAAACAGACACTGATGAACATTCTAGCAATGGCTCTAACTCACGGGTTTAAAAGCCCAGGATTACAGCCGTTTAGGGTCATTGCTCATATGTTGTGATCTGCGCGGTGTAGTTTAAGGGATCCGCTTAGAAAACGGAAAACATCCCACGCCAAACCTGTTTTTTACGCAGATAGGCGTTGACGGGCAGCTTTGAGCGAGGAGCGGAAGTTCGCATTTGTCATGACCGCCGGGATGCAGGACTAACATTGACGTGTGATAATCAACGGGGGGCAGGTCACATAATCCTGCTTCAAACAAGCTTTCCGTTCGTTTAGCTCAGCTGGTATCCCTTGCAAACAAAGTGTGAAAACACCCCAGAGGCCATTCAGTGAAATTTTAGGCCGTATAACAGCCACATCAAGTATCTACATTCCAGACAAAGAGTGTTGGAGACGACTTACCCGGCTGAAGCCAAGACAGCTGTCCTGCCGTCATCTCTGCTTTTCCCTTGAACCAGGCTTGCCGTTCGCATCGAAATAATACACAAAGCAACGATATTTTATCGTCCTCCTAATTAATGGGAGAGTTTTTAATATGCACTCATAATATCAACATCAGGATTTTAATTTTTTTTTAAAATATACCCGCCTCTAAGCTAAACTCATGCTAAAAATTTAATTGTTACAACCAAAATTCGATCCAATAAAACAAAGTATCCTTATTTTTTTAAATTAACCTATGTGTTAATCGTGGGAGGTGTTATGAATAAAACCAAACTTACTATTACATTTATATTGACTACGGTTATTTCCGGATGTGCTGAGACACAAGAACCGGGTATCGTAGCTAAAGAATGGGCAAGAAATACCCGCCAGTTAAACATATTTCCTATATTCCCCCCCAGAGAGCGATTTTATCCTGGGGATGTATATATTTTTCCATTCGTCTCCCCCAATATGGTAGATAAAGTTCCCTCTAGGTTTTACACAATAAAACCGATCCGATTTACGAGGTTTGATGTTTCAGACCTGCTTGAAGAAGAACAAGCTATACCAACGTTGCCCCAGACCCAGGACTGGGACACATTAGGAAATGCTAATTCACGGATAGGTGCATTTGTTAGCTACCCTTCGAGTGAAGCCAGACAGAATGGTGTGATTGCGTTTCCTGGCTACTCTTTTGCTTCAGTGAGTGATGTAAGTTTAGGTCTGGGGACAGTGACAAGTGCTCTCGCGCAAACATTTTCTTTCGCCAGTAGTTCTAAACGTAATATCACCTTCAGTGTACCGTATGCAGAAGTCATTAGTCTGGACTTCAGCTCTGCCATGGATAGATTCTTATTGTATAAGGCTAGCGTTGATAAAAATGAGACATCGAAATTACAGTATCTGGATAGGCAAATGCAGCTATTAATCGATAATTTACTTGACAATTCAAATAATAATTACGGTATAACTCCTGGTATTGTTTTCGTTACAGACGTTTATTACGCGAGGTCAATAAATGTCACTATAACTTCAACAGACGGGGTTAGTGCTTCGGAGTCTGCAACGTTGGCAAAACTAACTGCTTTAACATCTCAAAGACAATCACTAGTCACTAAATTAAATGAATTAAAAGCTCAAAACAAAGCATTAAACGTCAAGCCTGGAAGTAATGAGGCAGCAGAAGGCGATCCATCAAAACCGGCTCAAAATTCATTAGGAGTCGCAGCTTCAGGTAATCAAAACTCAACACCAGAGATGGATTCGTTAGCAAGTCAAGTCAACGAATTAGATTTGAAGCTGAAAGTACTTTCTCAATCTATTGCGCCTGATACCTTAGGTCTTACGGGAAATATAACCAGAGTCTCCGGAAACAGTGTTACATTGAATCAGGTTTTTAAATATCCGGTTGCTATTGGTTATAATGGTATAACTATGCCTGCAAAGGATTTTATTGAGATGAAATTGGATATTAAACCATCTCCAGCAAGACCTTTTAATAATGAAGTCACCCAGCAATTAGATTCATCCACAAATACAAAAGAAACTACAAAAACCAAAAAAAAACCTGTGGTAACGGTCACAACTGATTGGGGTGATTTATCAAATGGTCCCGGACAGCCTTTGAAACTACAGATTAAACCTTCGAAGAATTTTGATACTTTGTTAGATGATGAAAAGAAAAATTAATAGAACTAATGAAATCATAGGGCGTTTAAAATTTCAAGGGGGCATTAACTTATAGCCCCTCTTCATATTAAAGAAAACTAGTTAATTCCATTTATTGATCTCCAATGTTGACGCGGGCGTACTCAATTACTTCCCTTAACCATGAACGATCAAACTTCATCGGGGAGGTCGTAGCGGGCCATAGTTCAACATGTAGTGGAATTAGACAGTTACTATAGATGGGACACCGCCTAGCGACGTCCGCTCCTGGCACGAAGCGGCCAGTCCAGCTGGCTGTCAGGTCCGCTCTGAGCAAGGAGTAGACATTGCTAATAGCATTCTTCGTGAATCAACGGGGAACAGGTCATTTGGTTTCGGTACAGATGCTCCTCTTCGCACTGGGTCTGAACCTCAACGGAACGTCCGGTAGGGAGGCAGCAGTTAGTTGATGGACCTGGCAGGTTCCCTGTCTAAGCGTGAGAACTGGAGAAAGCGGTCGGACAACAGAGGCTGACTGACGTCCTCCTCCTGGATTAATGCAGCGCGTAATGTTGATGACTTCCGCTGTTGTTGGTTTACGTAGCCAGGCTTGATAATCTTTAAGCTTGGTGTTGCGCCGCAACTGGGGATACGTTTCAGTCCTGATACTCATGATTTTAATGCCATGATGAAGAATTAGTTTTCCGTCGTAAATAAAGGGATGTTGATATGAATTCAGAACTGGATGAGCTCCCGTCTGTTGATGAAGAGTTAACCCATGAACTCAGGTATGCTCAGGCGCTTTCAGAAGGCCTGATCATGATTAGTCAGCAGCTTGCCGGTAAAATTCCTGTTGATGAAATTGAGCTTGGCCACATTTACTATAAAGACTCTCAAGAAGCTAGCCGTAACTGGCGTCAGCATGGAAAGCGCCAGGAGATTGATCTCGAGTGGTGGCGTGAGCGACGTAATCAGACCAAACGCATAGACGTTAGCATTCGCTGCCGTCATTTCCTGTGCGGATTGATGCTGGCCCGACGGTCTCGGCAGCGGCTCTGTGTAACCTTGCGATATCTTGAGGGAAACCCTAATGCTCACCCCCTGAAGGGTTTTGTCATGCCAATTGCGCTGATCATCGCTGAAAGCTTTGCAATGGAATATGACATCAGCCAAGTCAATATCAGCAGGCCGGCAAAGGAGTTGATCAAACGTTATCAGTCTTTTGGCTATGCGCTGGACGCTACTGATAAGAATCGCGTAAAGCGTAATAATAAGCCTCGTGCCAAGCTAATGATCAAGACGATTTGATCTGCACTTTCTGGGTGTTTTATGAACAGATATGTTAAAGTAATAATCAGCAACTGATGAGGAGGAGCCCATGAGAGTAAGAAAAACCAGCGTGCCTAATAGCACAGTGAAATCTCCCGCAGCCCATAAACGAGTGCTGAAAATCCTCAGCTCAGACACGGTACGCTCTGAGTATCAGGATGCTTTGAAGTTTGCAGTGTGGTTCAACACACGCAGATGTAAAAGTGGCGGAGGCATCCTTCCCGCAAATATTGTTAAAACAGTTGAAAAAGCTTCCCGGGATTATATTCTGGCTGGTCAGGCTAGGAACCAAACTCCTGATGAACTTAAACGCAAGGTATTGTCGGCGGGCCGTAAAAGCCGGAAGCAAACCGTCTGGACTCCTGATGTGGATCTGGAGGAGAAATACAGCTTGATGGCTGGCGTTCCCCGTAAAGTAAAAGGCTGAAAGATGAAGTAGTTAAACCCGCCAAAGCACTGAGTAATCCTCAGTAATGGGTGTGTAAAACAAGCCAAGCATAGAGGTGTGTGGTCTATTGATTATTCCACCATTTCAATAAGTTCATCTCTATGCATGCTCGCCAAGTATACCAGAAATTTTACGGGGTGCTTTTGTACCCGTTTCATCAGTACCGTCAGAACGTCCTGTTTATCCCACTACTGCTCTCATTCGTGGAGCGTCACTGACCCTTACCAGTATCGGACGATAAGTACCGGGTTCAGCACAGGTAAAGAGCAAGATAAAACGGATCGATCCTATCTTATGCCACACTGAACGTCCCACTGATATCCCATTGATATTCCGTCACTGCTGACACGACAACTTTCATTGTGTGCCATTGGGATTGACTGGAGTGGTTATCCTTTTCAGATGTTTCATATTTTGCATGATAGCCTTATTTACGATGGCCGTTCAATTTCTCTGATGAGACAGATTATTTCTTCATCTCAGTAGCAAAATGCCCTGATACAAAAACAGTTTCTGGATGTAACCTGCTCCCCAATAATGAATGCTGTTAGGAATTAGCTACTTCCGCTTTTGGCACTGAGCAGACTGTCAGATCTCTTTGTACATAGTTCCACTTAGGGCAGATTCTTCGATGTTCGTTCTAGTTACGCTTCCCTTTCCGGTAGTTGTCGGTGCTTAATTAACGCCGGACTTAAGCCTGGTGTAGAATTAGACATCGATAAACCCGTTCTTAGTCATCAGTGAGCCAACTTTATGTCTACCGGATTTACAGCAGAATCCCTGAGGGGAATCACCCATTTTGTTATCACGGCAAAATCGAACAGTTTTACTGAAGCGGCCGAACAGCTGGGCATTACAAAATCTGCCGTGGGCAAAAGCGTGGCGCGGCTTGAGGAACGACTGGGAACCCGTCTGTTTCATCGCTCCACGCGTAAACTCAGCCTGACCAGTGACGGAGAAGCTTATCTCACGAGTTGCTTGTCGGCGCTTGAAATTCTCGACTCTGCCGAAAACACCCTCAGCAGGCGTCAGGACAACCCGGCAGGCACGGTCCGTATCGATATGCCGGCCTCATTTGGCCGTAATCTTATGATGCCGGTACTGCTTGATATTACGCGTCGCTTTCCTGCCCTGCGTCTGGCCCTGACCTTTAACGATCGGCTGATTGACCCGGTCGAGGAAGGCGTTGATCTGGTTTTGCGCCTGGGAGAGCTGCAAAGCACAGATGAGCTGATTGCCCGTCGCCTGAGCCGTCAGCGGCTTTTGTTGTGCGCAACACCCGCCTACCTTGAGCAACATGGGATACCGACCGACACCGAGATGCTGAAAAAACACTGCTGTATTATGGGCTACAGGCGAGGGGCCCCTCTTGCCTGGCGGTTCAAGCCAGCCGATGAACGGGAAATACGCTTCATATCCGCCGCCGCACATCAGATCAGCGACGGCGACGCCATGCTAATGGCCTGCCTGGCAGGCGCGGGGATTGCGCAGTTTCCGGAGTCAATGGTGAACAACCACCTCGATGCAGGCACTCTGCTGACGTTGATGGCAGATCATACTCCCGTGCCGGTTGAACTGAACGTCGTCTGGCCCCGTACCAGGCACCTCATTCCCAAAGTTCGACTTATTGTTGACGAACTGCTCAGAAAAGCCGCAGAAGGATATTTCGGCCCATTGAAGTAGAATTTTTGTCAACACTGAGACGATATTCGGGATGTTTATCTCCTCTCAGTAAACAACTACCCTGTCCGAACTGCTGATATTGTGGTTTATGGGCCGGCTCTTTTATCGGTACCGGTTTACAGCCCAGAGCAGCTTAAACGTAAAAACACGCTTTTACTGACAGGATATAAGTTATGCCATTCGCTCTCTGGGCGCTGGCGATAGGTGCATTCGGTATCGGTACAACTGAATTCATCATCGCCGGCCTGCTTCCCGTTATTGCCGCTGATTTCAACATCACTATTCCCGTTGCCGGTAATCTGGCTACCGCCTACGCACTGGGTGTCTTCGTTGGTGCTCCCGCCCTTATTATTCTGGGGGCCAGGGTGCCGCGTAAGGCTATGTTGGTTTTTCTGATGTTACTGTTTATAGCCGGTAATCTCGTTACCGCCTTCGCCCCGACGCTGGGCATGGCGATTATGGGCAGAATTATCACATCCATGACCCACGGCGCATTTTTTGGAATCGGTTCGATCATCGCGGCTGACATGGTTACGCCGTCTAAACGCGTAAGGGCCATTGCGTTCATGTTTATGGGGCTGACAGTAGCCAACCTTATCGGCGTACCAGCCGGTACCTGGGTTGGACAGCATCTTTCATGGCGTGATGCCTTTATGGCCATAGCGGCAATTGGAGTCATTACAGTTATCAGTATCGGCATGCTAATTCCGCATCAGCCGCGCCCACAGAATCACGACTTCGCGCATGAGTTTAACGCCTTCAGAAACGTTAACGTGCTGCTGGCAATGGGCATTACCGTTTTCGGCCCCGGCGCTTTCTTCACGTCCATCACTTATATCGCCCCGATGATGACCGAGCTTGCCGGGTACAGCGAAAGCAGTCTTGCCTGGCTGATGCTGCTTTTCGGGTTGGGGCTTTTTGTGGGTAATCAGTTGGGCGGACGCTATGCAGACCGTGCCCTTATGCCAATGCTTTACATCACGCTTTCAGCACAGGCTTTAGTGTTGTTTATCTTTAACTTTACAGCGCACAGTCAGGTTATGTCAGCAGTCTGTATTTTCCTTATGGCCGCGTTCGGTTTTGCAACCGTATCCCCCATTCAGAAGTTGGTCATGGATAAAGCACGGGCTGCCGGCGCACCGACGCTTGCTGCAGCCGTCAATATTGGCCTTTTCAACCTCGGCAATGCTGTCGGTGCCTGGCTTGGCGGCGTGGTTATCACTGCCGGCTTTGGCCTTCAATCGCCTAACTGGGCTGGCGCGGTGCTTTCAGTTATTGCGCTGATATTGGCCATATTATCCGGTCTGACTGACAAGACCGGGCATGCGGCGGAAGTGCATTATTAGAAAAGCCCGCTCAGGGAAACCGGAGCGGGCTTTTTGCTTTTCCGTTTGGGAAAAGTGACATGTTTTTCAGCTTGGCGTTTCGGCTCGAAAGCCTGATGGCAGGCACCCGGCATCGTTTTCACGTTGTTCGTTCTGCGCGTGACAGGGCACGCTTACCGTCTTGCTCATTCCTTGCCAGCGGGAAACATGCATCCGCCATTGCGAACCAGCGCCTTCACCTCTTCGCTCACTTCCACGGGGTTTCGACTTAATCGATCAACCCACTCCTTGCGGTGCAATACGTACGACTTCGAATCGTGCTTCGCGCTCCAAAGGACGATGTTAAGCATGACAGGAATGAGGTCGAGGCCTTTCTCGGTCAGAGTGTATAAATCCTTGCGCCCGTCGTCGGGGCTGGGCGCTCTCGCAAGAACCCCCTGCTGCTCAAGAAAGGCAAGGCGGGAAGCCAAGACATTGGTCGCGATGCCCTCTTCCGATTTCATAAACTCGCCATAAGTTTTCTTACCGGTAAAAACGATGTCGCGAATGATCAAGAGCGACCACCGGTCGCCGAAGATCTCCACGCCGTAATTTACCGCGCAATGGGACCGAATTTCTTTATTCGTCGTTTTCATGGCGAGATCTTACATCGCTTGTCTATCGCAAGCAAACTCTCCTCTTTTTTTCACTTGTTTTTTACAAGTAATTTTACTTGTTTATTACAAGTGACAAGGCTAGCATGACCTTTACGTTGAGTCCGGTTGTGGGATCGCACCTGCAATCCAGGAATGATTAACCCCCTATCCGTAAGGAAATTGCACATGAGCACTATCAGCATCATCGGCTCCGGCGGCATGGCGGCGGCGATCGGCGGTCTTGCCACCAAGGCCGGACATCTCGTCGAGGTAATGAGTCGCGACGCTGCCAAGGCGCGGGCGCTGGCCGGGCAGATCGGAGCCGGTGCGACGGCAGGAACCTTCGGCACCATCCCGGCCGGAAACATCGTCATCCTGGCGGTTCCCTACTCCGCCGTTCTCGACGTGCTGAAGCAGTACGGCGAAAAGCTGGCGGGCAAGCTTCTTATCGACATCACCAACCCCATCAAACCTGATTTCTCGGGTTTCCTGACACCTGAAGGCAGTTTCGGCGCGCGGGAGATCGCCAGGGCCGCCCCTGCCGATGCGGATATCGTCAAGGCATTCAACACCCAGTTTTCCCACGTGCTGGCCGTGGGTTCAGTCAAAGGTCAGTTGCTGGACGTGTTCATCGCCGGGGACAACGCGCAGGCGAAGGCACGCGTCTCGGCGTTCATCGAGAGCCTCGGGCTGCGCCCGATGGATACCGGGCCGCTGTTCATGGCGCGGACGCTGGAGCACGCCTGCATGCTGTGTCTGGGCCTCATGACCCACTCCGTCAGGCACACCAACTTCTCGATCGGCGTCAGCCTTCTCGGTTGAGCGCACGACACCCCCACTCATATCGCACCTAAAAGGAAAATATCATGCACGTTTTAGTCACTGGCGGGACCGGCCATATCGGCTCGTACATCATTCCCGAACTTATCGCCGCCGGCCACGAGGTCACAGGCCTGGCCAGGTCGGATAAGTCCGCCGCGGCGGTGTCCGCGCTCGGCGCCAAGGTGCGTCGCGGGGATATTTCCGATCTGGATGGGCTCAAGGCGGCTGCGGCGGAGTCCGATGGCGTCATCCACGTCGCGCACAGGCAAGACCTGCTTCCCGTCGGCGGGATTGACGCCGTAGCCGCAGCAGAGCTCCAGATCATGCTCGCGTACGGCGAGGCATTGGCCGGAACCGGAAAACCGCTGGTCGTTTCGGGGAGCATTGGCTCGCCCACGAACCTGGGCTGGACGGCGCCCGGGGCCAGCTTCCTCGACCGACCGGTGACCGAAGAGGACCCGGCCCTTCCCGGCGGCGATGCGTACAAGGGCTCCCTGCGGGTTCGTAACGTCGTGGAACTCGCGGTAATCGGCCTTGCGGAGCGCGGCGTGCGATCCTCGATCGTGCGGATCCCGACTATCGCGCACAGCATGACCGACAATACCGGGTTCCTCCCGCTGCTGATTGGGCTCGCTAAGGAGAAGGGTGTCATCGGCTACCCTGGAGACGGCACAAACCTGTGGCCAGCCGTGCATGCCCGCGACCTCGCCTCGCTGTTCCGCCTGGCGCTGGAGAAGGGTCCGGCCGGCAAAACCTGGCATGGGCTCGAGAGCGAGGGCATCCCGTTCCGCGAGATCGCCGAGGCCATTGGCAGCCGTCTGGGCCTGCCTGCGGTGAGCATTCCCGTCGATACGCTCATGCTGCCGGGATACTTTGGGTTCCTCGCGAATCTGGTCACGCTGAACCTCCCGGCGTCCAACCTCATCACCCGCCAGACCCTCGGCTGGGAACCCGCCCAGCCCGGGCTGCTCGCCGATTTGGACAACGGCCATTACTTCCCTGCCAGTTGAGTTGAGCGGGGACAGGGATTCGGGTCGCAACGAACCTGGCAGACGGCGATGTCGCGATGCCCTGCCCCGTTCGGGCAAAGACTTTGCCGACCCGGCGATGGCATCAGGGATGACGCGGGAGGCTCGACGTACACGACATATCAACCGGGGAGACCCGTTTAGCGATTACGGGCAATCCCCCAACTCACGAGGAATCAGCATATGAGCACTATCAGCATCATAGGATCAGGAGGCATGGCCACGGCCATCACCAAGCGTACCGCCAAGGCTGGACATACCCTTGAGGTGATCGGCCGCGACACTGCCAAGGCCCAGGCGCTGGCCGACCAGCTGGCAGCCGGAGCGACCATAGGGACGTACGGCGCTGCGCCGGCGGGCGACATCGTCATTCTCGCCGTGCCGTACAGCAGCGTTGCGGTGGTGGTGGCCGACTTTGGCGAAGCGCTCGACAACAAGGTGATCATCGACATCACTAACCCGGTTGCCCCCGACCTCTCAGGCCTCGTCACTCCCCACGGTAGTTCCGCTGCGCAGGAGACCGCCAAGCTCCTCCCCGCCGACGCGCATGTCGTGAAGGCGTTCAATACCCTCTTCGGCCACGTACTGGCCAAGGCCGGACGCCTTGACGCGTTCATCGCAGCCGACGATGCGCAGGCGAAGGCACGCGTCTCGACCTTCATCGAAAGTCTCGGGTTGCGTCCGTTCGATGTCGGCGGCCTACAAATGGCCCAGACGCTAGAGTCGCTCGGCCTGATGATGATCGGCCTGGCCAAGAATGGCGCCGGCAGCTGGGACATCGCCATGAAAGTCGATATCGGCTGAATCAGACACCACATGTTCACCGGCTGGACTGGCGCGGGCCTCACGATGACGCGAGGCCAATGGCGGCCATTTCGGTGATCTTGACAGGAGGGGTGTTTTTCTTAGTTATTAGCCACTTAATGGCAATGGCGTTCCCGGTCAGAGGAGCCCTATTAGATAAGCCCACTTAGGGAAACTTAAGTGGGCTTTTTGGTTTTTTGACCGGCGGTTATGAGCGAGAAGCGGAAGTTCGTAATTGCTCTCACCATTAATGGATGCCTCAATAATATTACAGAATGTTAATCACCGGAAAGCGGGTCAGAAAAACGAATTTCTAACGAAAGAGGTTTAATTCTTCTGAAGGACCAGGCTGTTATTATATTTAAGATGGTCGCCAGGACCTGAATGATACAACTGCATGTTTTTATAGAAAATAAATTAAAGTTTAGACAATGCTGATGATAGCTCTGCTGCTAACATGTCTGCGTCTTCAATGCCGACGCTTACCCTTAAAAACAACTGTTCTTCATCCTGTGTCATCCAGTCTGGAGACCTAAATGGAATCATGCAGCTATCGACTCCTCCCCAGCCATACGCTAACTTGAATGTTTTCAATTCTCTTAAAAAATCATCGCGCTTTTGATCTGTAGGCTTTTTAACTGAAAAACTAAAAAGACCATTACTTTGCCGATAATATTTACAAAAAATTTCATGACCAGAATGAGAGGGAAGATCTGGTGAAATCACTGTACTAATTGCAGGATGAGTTAGCAGCATCCTGATCAGTTTTTGAGCAGAGTCCTGTTGTATTTTAAGCCTGACAGCCAATGTTTTAAGTCCTTTATAAAGGCTGAAGGACTCTTCTCCGCCCGCACATACTCCTGACTTAATAAGGTAGCGACGAACCGGTTCATAATACTGCTCTGTAGTGGTTATGATGCCCATTACAGCATCGGAATGACCAGCTAGATATTTTGATGCTGAATGAATAACCACATCAAAACCATGATGAAGCGGATTAAGCAACAGGGGCGTAGACCACGTATTGTCTATGATGGTGGCAATTCCCCTTAGCCTGGCCAGCTTAGCGACAGCATCAATGTCTGTTACTTCAAATATGTTTGATGATGGAGACTCAACATATATCAGCTTTGTTTTATCAGTGACATAGTCCTCTAAGTGGCCGAACTCATCAGCACTCAAGAAGGTAGCGCTTATACCAAGCTCAAACAAATATGTCATGACAAAACATCTGACTGGTTCATAGACTGAACGAGTCATAAGTATATGATCGCCGGGGCGAAGGAAAGACATGAGAACGGAGGTGATCGCAGCAAGACCGGAACATGTGCTGAGCGAACGGTAGCCGCCCTCCAGGCGCGTAATCTCACACTCGACAGTATCCGTCATCGGCGTGCCAAATCGTGAATAACGCGGATACCGACTCTTTAGAGAATCCTGTGATGCATACACCAAAGATTCAAAATCCGGATATATTCCGGAAGTAAATCGATGGATTGGAGGATGGGGGAAATAGCTGTCCTCTTCGCTGTAAACTTTATCAACCATTATTGACCGTTTCCCAGCGTTCAGCCTCATGAATTTGTTGGTAGCATGAGCTAAATAGTCTTAACACGGATTTCGGATCGTCTGCTTCTACTACGTGCCCTATAAGATAAAGACCAGATTTTTCTCCACCGTCATAAATTTCATCAACTTTACCTGTTAGATGTGTTTTGCGCACCTCAACTGGAAACTCGGTAGGTAGGGACACAAGTCTCCCGTTTGAAGGGGGGATACAAACGCAGCCAAACCTTAGAAAACGTTCTTGATACTGAGGATAGGACTGTTGATGAATATGACATTCTGCCAATAACCATGCCTTATCGATATTAAACCCCGCCATCTCTTCAATCAGAAAACTTATCATTCCTCCGCCGGTTCTACTCGCTATCTCGCAGAAAATAATATCGCCCTCTCCGGTAACCCACATTTCACAATGAAAAGCAAAATGCGGAGTTTCTGGCATGATATGAAGTATATCCTTAACAGAACTTACCAAACGAGAATACAGTTTATCGTTTCGATCGAGTGGAATGTTACCAATGTATAAGTTATCTCGATAGGAAAGACAGTTATTTACATATCTGAAGGGTTGGATGAATGTAAGTTCACCTTCAACAACTAACCCATCAATGTGAAACATTTCACCGTCAACATAATCCTCTGCTAACATACTAACAATTTGATTGTTATATTTTTGAAGATATGAATGAAGTTCAACCTGTGACTTAATTATTACTACACCAGAAGAACCTGAAGCAAGGCGGGGTTTTATAACAAATGGCATTCCATTATCTGAAGCAAATGCCAAGAGTTCTTCCTGGGAATCTATTCTCCGGTAGTCTGCCATCATTACCTGAGAAAGAGATAATTGCTCTTTCATGAAGAATTTATCTCTATAACATAGAGCACTGGTTACATCTTGCCCAGGGATGCTGTAGCGTTTTCTTATATTAGCAGCACGAAGTATATCTACTTCTGCTCGGCAAAATATATAGTCAAATGGCGTCTTTTGATAAATTGACTCTGTTAAATCATAGAGGGATTCATCATCATGATCATAATTTTCCAAGCAGAAACAGTGTTTAATGTGTCTGGCATAATCTTGGTAAAATTTTGGAGAAGTAATCAAGACAGGTTCGACACCCGAGTCTTTAAGCCATAAGTCATAAGGGGTGCGTGTATATTCCGTTTTTGCCAAGATGAGAACTTTTTTCATTTTCTTATGTTAATCCCTGTTTTTTATATGACAATATCAACAGTAAAGAATTAGTAAACAATGAATTGTTGTCTAATTGTTACTTTTTATTTAATTTGTTTTAATTCAATTAGTTATAATTAAAACATTAAAATCCATAGTAGATAAATTATTTTAAAACTTAACTGTTACCAATGGTTATTATATTTTTACAATCGATAATCAGTTGGTTATGCTGACTTCATTAACTTTAATGGAATAAAAATCTACAAATTAAATTTAAAAAACATTTGTATATATTAAGTATTTATCTGGTTGACAAAACTAATTTAATTTACGTAAATCATTTCGCGATAAATATAAAATGAGGCAATGTCGATGCAAGGCAATATGGATATGTCATACGATTATCATGGGGACATTGATTTTCGAGTTCCTTTTACATCAATCAAAAATGAAGACATCCATTTTTATCTGGATGTTGATACATTTGTGGGCAAGGACACATGTGGTCAGAATTGTAATCATTGCTGGTTCGTGAACTATGAAAAGGTATTCTCTAAATCTTTTGGCATTAATGAAGGTCATGAAATTTATCGAAAGTTAACGGATCAGAATTTTAATATTTATCCTCGCTATGTGGATAGCTTTGCTCACAATGGTGAGTTTATGGATATCTATGGCCCGGCCCACAATCGCGAGTTTCGTTCCGGAGAGGACAAAAACGAGACGGACACCATGATAGCGGGTGATGCATGGACAAGTGGTAAGCCATTATTGCAGAAAAACTATAAGGAATTGTTGGATAAAGCAGTGAAAAATGGATACGGCACTATATCCATTACATTTCACGGACTGGTTAACGATGCGGAAGAGTGCTCTTTGCATTCCCATGCAGATTATCCCATTAAAGGGGTGTTTCCTGGAGCGAAATGTATCGACGTGATTTCCAGGATTAAAAGTTATAGCCGGGAAAGTGGCGACAATAACCTCATTCGGGTTAATATTGGTATTACAGTTGGAACGCACAATCATACCAAAAATGATCTTGTGAATTATTGTAAGCTTTTTAACAAGCTTGGCGTGCAGACAGTCAGGTTCAATTGCTTTACAGATCATGGTCGCAGACATCCTCACTTGCAGCTTACTCAAGAACAAGTGGCGCAATTTTATCAGGACATAAAGTGGATACATGAAAACATTCCTCTTAATTTCCAACTTGGTGTCAGCGAAGATTTTGGAACGTCAGGCATTGATATTCTAGGATTACCTTCGCATGTTGGATGGTGCCGGGCGGGCCGTCAGTTATTTGCCATCATTCCAGAGGCAGGTGAAAGTCTGGTTATCAACGGGATAGCTCATGAGCGTATCGGCCAGATCGTTGGTTGCGTCAACATTTTTGAACCGACATTCGGGTATCTGACGCGCTTTAAACATACCGACAGTGGTGAGACTGATTATCAGATTCATTTTAATGTAGATGCTATTGAAGCATTCACTCAGGAAAGACTTTCTGGCGTTTATAAAAATGGCTGTTTTGCAGGAGAGATACTTCAGATGCAAAATTATGACATTCCGCTGGTAAATCAGAATCGTATTGACATTATTGAAGTTTAAAATTTATCTTGGGCTCCTGCAGGAGCCTTATTTGAAAAGGACAAATATGGAAGCTCTGGTTTCTCCTCACTGGGTTGTAAACAACCCGGACTCAGATAGCATCATCATACTGGATGCTACGCTAAAAAAAACAGCGAATAAGACTAGTGAAATTAAGAGATTAGTCATTCAAGGTGCAATATATTTTGACCTTGACAGTACTTTTTCAGAGCCTGAGTCTGATCTGCCCCATACATTCCCTTCTGCATTAAGTATTCCATCCCTGCTTTCCGGAATCGGTATTAGGCCCGACTCAACCGTGGTAGTTTACGATCAGCAGGGTATATATTCGGCACCGAGGGTCTGGTGGATGCTAAAAGTTATGGGTATTGAGAAAACCTACATTCTTGACGGAGGATTACCGGCATGGCTTGACGCGGGACTGGGTATATCCGAAAGATATGCAAGGCCCAAGGTAAATAGGGTCTGCGATTTTGACATTAAGCCTGAGCAGATTGTTGATAAATCCACTGTCCTTAAAAACATCACTACGCCTCATTTTATGTTAATTGATGCAAGACCCTCAGAGAGATTTTCTGGACGACAAGCTGAACCCAGAGCCGGTTTAAGGTGCGGTCATATACCAGGATCCATAAGTATCCCTTTTAGTGAGGTTTTGAACAATGGGCACTACAAATCACCCGAGTCTCTGGCTGAAATTTTTAATCGTAACGGGCTGAATGATAACGATGAGCTTGTATTCAGTTGTGGATCTGGAGTTACAGCTTGTATAGTTCTTCTTGCTGCATATCTGGCCGGTTTTAAAAAACTTCGCATATATGATGGTTCCTGGGCTGAATGGGGAGCTGATGAAAGCTTACCACTGGATTTAGAATAAGCTGACTTATGACGAACTTAAACCTATCGCTAGCACAACCAAAACAGCTTGCGGTTATACATACTATGCTGGCCGGAACATTTCTGTCTCGGGCAGGATATTTCATGGTATGGCCTTATCTGTCTGTAGAGCTTTATCGTCAGTTTCAATTGAGCGCATTACAGATTGGTGCCATCTTTTTTATGACATTAGCTACTGGAACACTGATTGGTGTTTTCGTTAGTTATTATTCTGACAAGCTAGGGCGTGAACGATCGCTTATAGCGAGTCTATTTCTGAGCATTATCGGTTTCGCATCAATGACTTACTCTGATTGTGCTGCTGAATTTGTTGGCTCCATGTTACTGATTTCAACGGGACGCGCATGTACGGAGTCGTTTAGCAAGGCAATGATTGGTGATTATATTACTGATTTTAGGCAGAGGGAACAGTATCAATATATACGGTATTATGTCGTAAATATTGGCTCTGCTCTTGGGCCGCTTGCAGGGACGTATGCTCTTGCATCACCAGTCATAAATGTTTTTTTTGCTTCCAGTGTTATTTATCTGATCTACGCCTTAGCATTGATTTTTATTTTGAAAGGTTTGCAAAAGAGAGAGGTTAGCCATAAGAAAAAAATTCCAAGTTTTGCCAATTCCGTTTCAAAAATATTCTCGCAGACACAATTTTCAAAGCTAATTATTTGTTACTTCATTGTGATGTTTGTGTATACGTCCTTTGACTCCCCTCTCATTCAACTTCTAACTCGACTAAAATTTCCCGACTTGAATTATGCTATTAGTGTGATATTTTTGGTTAACGCAATAACGGTTATTGTTTTTCAGTATCCAGTTTTGTTCTTGTTAAAGAGATGGAGTATAAAAGGGAAAGTCATTCTGGGGATAACTCTTATCTCTTTATCCCAGTTACTGTTTTTGACAGTATACTCAGGATCGCTTGGATTGCTCGCTTTCTCAGTATTCGTCCTCAGCCTTGGGGAATTGATAACAATGCCGGCTTTCAGCGTCGAGGTAGACAGACTTGCTCCTGCTGAATTAAGGGGGACATCTTTTGGTTTAATTAATCTGACGTCACTCGGAACCGCATTGTGTCCGCTTTTCTGTGGATTCTTTATTGATGCCGGGTTAGGTTACTTGATGTTTGCAACACTTTTTATTCTGGGGGTTATTTCAATATCAATATACGCTTCTGTAGGCCAGCGTAAAAACGCCATAAAGTGAGTAATATTTGAGTGCCCTGCTCCCCAATAATTAATGCAGTGCGAATTCAGAAAAATCGGCTTCTGGCACTCTGCAGTCAGAAATGGGAGATAGGTCTGCTCTGAGCGAGGAGCATAACATTGTCCTTGTTACGCTCCCTGCCGTCATGGACAGTGAGTGAAGATATCATCTAAATATTACAGCACTCATCCTGTTCGTTCTTTTAGTAGATAATGGGCTTAAGGACATGTTTACGTGAAAGAATAAACCTGTTTTGAAATTAATTGTTATCAGTCGGTGAAATGTCGGGTCATTCAAAGTACCGATTAAACCGTTGATAAATAGGATAGGCGTGTTGGGTGAATTGTTCATTTAGCTTTCCGTAACAGGTGTGGCATGAATTTTGGGTGTTTAAGGGGCTTGATCTCTTCCCTTTGTTCAGTACCGGCGTAAAGTAGAGTTTTCGGCCTTTCTTCTCCTGCAAAAAGAGGTCATCTGACATGAAAAAGACACGTTATACCGAAGAACAGATCGCGTTTGCCCTGAAACAGGCTGAAACCGGCACTCGGGTGGAGGAAGTGTGCAGAAAGATGGGGATTTCCGAAGCTACTTTTTACAATTGGAAGAAGAAGTTTGGTGGCATGGGCGTGACAGAACTGCGTCGGCTGCGCCAGCTGGAGGAAGAGAATCACCGCCTGAAGCGGCTGGTCGCCGATCTCAGTCTGGACAAGGAAATGCTGCAGGACGTCATCCGAAAAAAGTTCTGAGGCCGGTGCAGAAACGCGAGGCGGTCGAATACCTGCTGGCGGCGTACCGCATCGGGGTTCGCAGGGGATGCCGGCTGATGATGCAGAGCCGAACGGTCTACCACTACCGCAGCTGCCGCGATGACCGGGCCCTCACGCAGCGGATACGGGAGATTGCAGAAACCCGCATTCGTTATGGTGTGCAGCGGATCCATATCCTGCTGCGGCGCGAGGGCTGGCTGGTTAACCACAAGAAAACCCATCGGATTTACTGTCTGGAAGGGCTGAACCTGCGGTCAAAACGCCCGCGGCGGCACGTGACGGCCAGGCACAGGCGTATCCGCCCGGCCGTGACCGCTGTGGATCAGTGCTGGAGCATGGATTTCGTTGCTGATAATCTGTTCAACGGACGCCGGATCCGAGCCCTGACTGTAGTCGATAATTTTAGTCGTGAATGCGTGGCGATCGAGGTAGGCCAGGGGCTTCGCGGTGACGATGTGGTCGCCGTGATGGAACGGATCAGGCAGACACAGCAGCGTGTACCACAGCGGCTACAGACGGACAACGGCAGCGAATTTATCTCGAAAACGCTGGATCGCTGGGCGTATGAAAACCGGGTAACGATGGACTTCTCACGCCCCGGGAAGCCCACAGATAACGCCCTGGTTGAGTCATTTAACGGCAGCCTGCGTGATGAATGTCTGAACGTGCACTGGTTCCTGTCACTGGAAGATGCTCAGGAGAAGATCGAGCACTGGCGGCTGGAATATAACCAGTACCGGCCACATTCCTCGTTAAATAACCAGACTCCGGCAGAATTTGTCCGAAGTCTGCAAAAAAGCCCGGATCTCTGATTTAGTCTGGCGCTGATTTGGGGAAGAGATCAAGAAACCGGAAATCTCAAAAAGTGCGTGGAACTAAAGCTGGGATACTTACATCATGTCTTGATTCCCAAATAGGTGTTCACATAATGTAGGCGAATGACACATCGTTCCTGAATGGCAAGTCATCGAAATAGAGCCCGATTAACCGATGATTCATCTACATTTCGAGCAAAGGATCAGCATGGAGCTTGACAGCAAAGATCGGCAAATTTTGGAAGCACTTCAAACGAATGCACGTCAGAGTCTGGCCTCTCTGGGCAAATGCATTGGACTTTCGCAACCAGCGATGAGCGAACGGGTCAAAAAACTCGAAAGCGCAGGCGTCATTGAAGGATACGGTGCACGCGTCAATTTGCGAGAGATAGGATTGGGATTACAGGCGATCCTGCGAGTACGCACAACCCACCAATACATCAAACAGTATCTGGCGTTATTTACAGATATCCCTGAAGTGATAGAAGCTGACAGGATCACCGGAGAGGACTGCTTCATCGTACGTTGTGTGTTTTCTCAACCGACTGATTTGGAAGCCATCGTCGATGCCCTGGCGGTTCATGGTTCAGTGACCACGTCGTTAGTTCTGTCTAATGCCGTGCGTAAACAGGTGCCTGTGCGTCCGAGGTAACCGGCTCACCTTTGATCGGCATGGCAGGATATTGTGGTGTCCGCCTCGGGCACGAAGCGGCAAAACCGAAGCGCCGTCAGGTCTGCTATGAGCGGAGGCGGGCCTTAACGCATTGTGCTCACGGCCTCGATTATGCCATTTTAAGGGTTTATAAAATAACCGCGGTTCCTGTAATCATTTAGCCGAAATGACAATCTAATTAAGGACATGGTATGCCTGGTATAACCCTGACGCTGTCTGGCTTAAAGAATCAAAAATTAACCCAAAAGTGTGTACTTTTAGCGACTCAAATCACATGCGATGTTTTAAGGAAAAATAGCTTCGAAACTATGGTCATAGTGAGACATGTCGATGATGAAGACTGGTTTATTGATGGCAAAAGCCTGGCCGAATGGGGCAAAAATTCGTTTAGACTCGAAGTGACTATCGTCGATGAAACCTGTAGCAAGGACCAGAAATCGGCATACCAAAAAGCAATTTACAACGCGATGGAACAAGCCATTGGTAACCTGCATCCTCAGTCGAATGTTCATATAATCGACTGTAAAGCTGCTTCATACGGATACACGGGGATCACTCAAGAGTATCGATATCAGCATAAAGACGAGTTTTACAAAGAATAAGTCCATTTATCATACCATCTCGACAGCATATCCTGCCGCAGTCCGCCAAACACGCGGAGTGCGGAGAAATCAAAAGTCTCACTTTACTCCAGAAAAAACGCCCAGAATCAGGCCGATGGCGCCTGCATCAAAGAATAGGCTTGCACTCGAACCTGCGGCAGGGATTTTTTGTACTCAGCAAGAGATGATACCGGCACAGACAATGACTGTTTAAGACACCCCTACGTGCGCTTTTGGCGCTTACCTGACCTTAGCGGGGTTCACTTCGCTTTCGCACCCTGGATACAACACAATTCCCCCTGTGAACACGGCATATTTCCTTTAGAATACCCGTTCAGATTACTACTTACCGAGGTATACGATGCTTATTTCAAGCCTTATGGCTATTGCCGCCGTTCTGATTATGGGTGTTATAAGCCCTGGTCCAAGCTTTATATATGTTGCCAGAAATGCGGTTGTGTACTCTCGTCTTCATGGACTAGTGACAGCCCTGGGTACAGGCGTTGGAGCTGCGATTTTTGCTTTGGTGGCTATGCTTGGGCTACAGAGGCTGCTACTTTTGGTGCCGGAATTATTTGTTGGTTTGAAGGTGGCGGGCGGTATTTACTTGTTATGGCTAGCTTTTAAAATTTTCAAAGGTGCATCTCAGCCTGTAACCTTAGTTTTGAATGGAGAAAAAGGGGGCAGCAAGACTTTGCTGAAGACGTTCAGAGATGGCCTGTTAACACAACTAAGCAATCCAAAAACGGCAATTATCTTTGCATCTATCTTTAGTGCCCTTTTACCAAAAAATATCCCAGTAATATTTTATTTCGTAATCCCTCTAATGAGTTTTTTGATAGATTTTGTCTGGTACTCCATTGTTTCTGTAGCTCTATCTGCAGAAAAACCGCGTCAGATATACTTACGCATAAAATCTTCGGTTGATCGGGTCTCCTCAGCGGTCTTGGGCATACTGGGCATCAAACTGATCTACTCTTCGTTCACAAAATAAGAAGCATAAATTCTTTACCGTGGGCGCTTTTAAGAGCGCCTTCTTGCTCCTGCAGGCTCTCCAGAAATGAAAATAGCAGGTGATAGCACATCATTGGTTGATTTGAGGTTAACGTCCGCTCCTGGCACTTACCTGCCGTTAGGCGGAGCCCGGTCGGCAATGAGCGAGAAGCGGACGTCATCCTCATAGAGTACTGAACAACTCTTCAAGGGCACCCTCTTTGGGCATTAGTTGAGTCGGCATAATGCCGGCATTTCGCCCCGCTACGGCTGTGCGGCCAACCTCAACTGAGGGGATGATTATCCGACGTAAGGCTATTGGCCCGCTTTCTCGAGCTCAAGCTTTACTGCCTTCAATGTCCTTTTCCGAATCCAGCCACTTCCCACTCGGATTGCCAGCCAGTATCCGGCCATTTTTAGCTGTGTCGCTCTGTCAGGGCAATGTATGAAGGTTTCTGTACAGAGTGCATATTCATCGGCGGCGAGTTGTTGCACCTGATATCGCAGCAGCAGCTTTGCGTTGCCCGGCCGTAGCGCGGCGCAATAGGCACTGATATCGGGCACATCCTCAAGGCCAAAATCGGTTCGCCAGAATTGTCCTCTCAAGCCATAGCAAAGTTCGGTTGGCGAGTTTTCCAACAAAGTGAAACTCTGTAGCCCAAACTGATCAATGGCACTTTCAGATTGATGGCGTCGTAATTTTTGCGGCAGTTTCCGCACCGCCATTAGCGTTTTAATCACGATATCCTGCTGGATATCATAACCCGCAATTGCCGGTAAGATTTTTTCGGGGTAAGCCGTGGTTATGACGGTGCGATGCTGCTCATGGAACTGAAAGTTCGGCAGATATAAAGGGACATTTTGCCAGTCAGCCAGAGCGTTCTTCGTAACAAATCCGAGTGCCATCCTGTTATTACTCCCTCAAGAACCCTAATCCTGCCCCGATTGCCGCAACGTATTCACGTTTTCAAAACATAAATACGCGCTGCCGCGATTGTGAAACAAGGGTAAGGTTTTAACAATTTTTTCCTCTGGGGCGCCATATGTTTTCTAAACACTTTTGGCAAAAAATGGCTCATACAGTCAGCGATGAACGAAAAGCAGGCATGCGGACACTCTTTAGCCATTTTAATGGGCTGGATATCTCGCTCAAACCTGCGGCGATTCAGGGTGTCGTTGTCTTGCAAATACTCTTGCAGTTAACGGCGTCAACCCGGTCCCTCACTCCCTGCCGCCAGCAGCGGCACCAGCACGTCGCTGATGGGCGTCGCAATACCCTGCAAGCGACCATAACGCTGTACCACGCCGTTGCGAATATCCCACTCCAGTGGGCGATTGGCCTGGCGGTCGGCGAGAATGGAGGTCCCTAAATCCGCAGGGGCATGACGAAAACCGTCGACGATCTCCTGCGGAACATTATCGTTCAGTACGGCGCCTTGCGCACGCGCCACCGTCAAACACTCGCGCAAATACGCCAGTGCAAGTTCAGTGATATCCCCGCGTAAGAACATCCCGGCACGACGATTGGCGAGAACCATCAGACCTGCGGCCGCATTCTGCAGCAGTTTGCGCCAGGCGATGGAGAGAAAGTCGGATGACAACTCAACCGCGCAGCCTGTGCCTTTGAGCACATCGGCGACCCGTTTCGCCTGCGGCACATCCGGCAGCGTAAGGCGCGGTTTGGCACGCAGCCAGACGGAGGCATCCGGCTCGCGCTGGGCCGGGAACCACACGACTGAAGGCAGCACCTTGGCGCCGTTGACGTAAGGTTCCAACTGGGTTTCCTGCTCAACGCCATTTTGCAGTGCACATACCAGGGTGTTTTCATCGCACAACGCGGCCAGCCAGTCGGCGCAGTCAGCGACCTGGGTGGTTTTCACCGCGACAAACACCAGATCCAACGGATGGCTGATAGCCGCCGGATTGATCAATACCGGCCCTGGCACCACAACTTCGCCGTCATCGCGCCGCAGAATTAACTGCGGATGCGCGGTACGCCCGCACAGGACTGGCGTGCGACCAACCTCATGCAGGACGGCGGCGATGGTGGTACCGATAGCACCCGGACCAAGAAGAGCAATTGTGGGATGGTCAGACATCTGGTGTTCTCCTGATTTGGTTAGTCCGTCATCAGTGTGCCGTGGCAATCACCGCACACACCAGCATTTTATCGCCGTTAAGGTTTCGCCGATAAAAAGATAACCCCGTGCTGATGCTAAACAGCACATGCCCGGATTGAAAGTGAAGCGTCGTCATCAATGCATGAGCAAATGCTCATACAATGAAAGCGGTCTTCCACCTCTTTTAGCCCTGCCATAAAGCTGTTCAGTTAGCCGCTTCTGGCCCCCTGGATCCCGCGGTAAATCATGTGTGCCAGGGTTTCAGACGATGCCGGGCATGACGGCCGCCACATCATGAAGATGACTCATGTGGTAATGAAATTAAGTCGCTTTCACTCATCCCATGGCTCTGGCATAAAAGATGCATTGTTAACTTATTGACAACATGAAGACTGATGAAGAGAAAGTCAGTGATTTCTGGGAAATCAAGAAATAAATTCAGTTTTCATGTCAGAACTCAGGATGCAGAACACGATGAATAAAAATTTTACATTTACTCTTAAGAGCAGTGTTTTCGATGAAAACTATAACCCTTCCGAAAATACGCGTATCACGACTAACTTTGCCAATTTGGCCAGAGGAAAGAACCGCCAGGAGAACTTGCGCAACACGTTAGTGATGATTGACAATCGTTTCAATACACTGGCGTATTGGGACAACCCCAAAGGCGATCGTTATTCTGTCAAACTTGAAATCATTTCTGTTGAGATGAATATTGAAAACAATGGCAATACCTTCCCGGTGATTGAAATATTAAAAACGAACATTATTGATAAAAAAACCAATGAACGTATTGACGGTATTGTAGGGAACAACTTTTCTTCTTACGTGCGGGATTATGACTTTAGCGTGTTGCTGTCAGCGCACAATAAGAACCAACCTCAATTCAGCATTCCAGCGAATTTTGGTGATTTACACGGCAACATATTTAAATATTTTATTGATTCAGATGCGTACAGAGATAACTTTAATAAAACGCCTGTTATATGCTTAAGTGTTTCAAGTAAAAACACCTATTATCGGACGGGTAATGAGCACCCTGTATTAGGCGTGGAATATCAGCAAGATGAACCTTCATTGACCGATGCATATTTCAATAAAATGGGGTTACAGGCTCGCTATTTTATGCCTAAACATAGTGTTGCGCCTTTGGCTTTTTATTTTAGTGGCGACTTGCTCAGCGATTACACTGATCTTGAACTTATCAGTACCATCAGCACGATGGAGACGTTCCAAAAAATTTACCGCCCGGAGATTTACAATGCTAATTCCGCGGCAGGGCAATACTATCAGCCAAGCTTGAATCAACAGGATTATTCTTTAACTCGAATTGTTTATGATCGAGAAGAACGTAGCCAGCTGGCGATTGAGCAGGGAAAGTTTACTGAAGAGAACTTTATTAAACCATACCAAACTATTCTTGAGCAATGGTCCGCTAACTACGCTGCTTGATTAACCAAAATACAGGGTCATCTATTATGAAAAAGTTATTACCGACTTCAACGGCCGGCAGTTTACCTAAGCCCTCTTGGCTGGCACAACCTGAGACACTTTGGTCACCCTGGAAATTGCAAGACCAGGAATTAATCGACGGCAAACAAGATGCCCTGCGTTTGTGCCTGGAAGATCAACAGCAGGCAGGTATTGATATTGTCAGTGACGGCGAGCAAACGCGCCAACATTTCGTCACTACCTTTATTGAGCACCTCAACGGCGTTGATTTTGAGAAACGCGAGATCGTTAAAATCCGTAATCGCTATGAGGCGAGTGTACCGACAGTCGTGGGTCCGGTGAGTCGCCAAAAATCTGTTTTTGTCGAAGATGCCAAGTTTTTACGCCAGCAAACCGACCAACCCATTAAATGGGCCCTGCCAGGCCCTATGACCATGATAGATACGCTGTACGATAACCACTATAAAAGCCGCGAAAAACTAGCCTGGGAATTCGCTAAAATTCTCAATGAAGAAGCCAAAGAATTAGAAGCTGCCGGTGTCGATATCATCCAGTTTGATGAGCCCGCCTTTAATGTTTTCTTTGATGAGGTGAACGATTGGGGCATTGCCACGTTAGAAAGAGCCATTGAAGGGCTTAAGTGTGAAACGGCTGTACACATTTGCTACGGTTATGGCATCAAAGCCAATACCGATTGGAAAAAGACGCTGGGAACAGAGTGGCGACAATACGAAGAGATTTTTCCAAAACTGCAAAAATCCAATATCGATATCATCTCACTGGAATGTCAAAACTCCCATGTTCCCATGGAGCTGATGGAGCTCATTCGCGGTAAAAAGGTGATGGTTGGGGCCATTGACGTGGCAAGCAATACCATTGAGACACCAGAGGAAGTCGCCGCTACGCTTCGAAAAGCGCTTCAGTTTGTAGATGCCGACAAGCTCTATCCTTGCACTAACTGTGGCATGATCCCTTTGCCTCGCGGAGTAGCAAGAGGCAAGCTGGATGCGTTAAGTGCAGGCGCAGAAATCGTCCGCAAAGAACTCTTGGCCAAATAACGTCGCCAAATAGTAGATGACCTGAAAGGAGCTCAGTCCGGGGGTTAGCGCTCTGATCAATCGCTAACCATTCCAAACCGCCAAGCGGACTGAGCTGTTCTTCATTGTTTAACACAACGCGTCAGTGACGTCCGCTTCCAGACCAGACTGAAGGGTCGTCAGGTCTGCTATGAGCTGTGAGTTCAGCGGATCGGATGTTTTAGAATCGAATGTGGAGACTTAGTCAATCCAGGCTGGGTGAAATTTTTATTTCAGTGATAATCAAAACGCAGACAACGTTGTCGCATAGGGGCAATACGGGCAGTATGGGATGCTACCTGAAATAATAAATAAGGGATTTTAATGTTCCGAAAATCGACTCTGATAACTTTACCTCTGCTGATGACGTCGGTATTCCTGCTGACAGGATGTCCCCCAGCACCGGATCTAACACAGTGGCAGCGTCCTGATACGGATATCGATGGCGTGCGCGTCGCGATGGCTAAATGCGGCGTGCAACTCCCCGGCTCCGATATCCCCAAAACGGATAATGAGTCCGTTCTGTATTACCAATGCATGGAGAAAATGGGGTTTACCCGTAAAGATGGATTCAAAATTTGCAGCGTTCGTGTTTACCATGATACATCAGCCTGCCTCGAGCAAGAACAGGGGTATCCCTTGAGTCAGAGTCAGCTAGAAGCGCTGCCTTTTGTCGCAGACAGAGGGTTTCATCCGATTAACCCGGATTCCGGCGTGAGCAAGTTTTCCTTGATTACCTGGCGTAAAGTAGGAGCTTCACTGCATTTTTCACATGAAATTGAAAACGACAAACAAGCGCTGGCGGTGATGTATCAATGCGGTTATCCGCAACCTTTGGGCTCGACGCCTTACGTGCCTACGCTGCGCAAAGCCGCTAATGTTCAGCGATGCATGCTGGATAAAGGTTTCGAGCCAAAAAACAAACTCAATCTAGTATGTCGCAATTACCCGCAGGTCACTGGCTGCCCAAAAATATAACTCGCCCCCAGAACTTCCCCTGAAGAGGCTGGCACGCTCTCCGGCAAGCCGACAGGGATATGCCCCCGCTCGATGGAATGGGGTGTCTTTGGCCAGCCAGATTGATGTCCCTTTTGGGTGGGAAGTCACCATATCCGAATTGCAACTAACAAGGCAGAACCCTCATACCGACCCAACACATCCAGTCAGAATGACAGTTTAAGGAAGTAATTTGACCGGATAAGTGAATCTCAGGATGTGCAATAGCCGTATAATCGTGTTTTCCGCCATTGATAAGGCAATAACATGAAATTATACAGCCACAGTTTTAAAGACGGTGAGGCCATCCCAGGCAAGAACAGTTTTGCCGTTTATGATCCAGAAAACCGCATTCGTTTATCTGACAACCTCAACCCACACCTTGCCTGGGAAGATGTGCCTGCAGGCACACAGGCGCTGGTGCTTCTTTGCCACGATCCTGATGTTCCAACCAGTGCAGAAGATGTTAATCAACCGGGGAAAACCGTTCCGGCGTCTCTGCCGCGTACAGATTTCTATCACTGGTCGCTGTTGAACATTCCGGCGGATCAAGGCGAAATTATTGAAGGCGCTCAATCCAGCGGCATTTCTGCCAGAGGTAAACAGGGGCCTTCCGCACCGGGCGGTCTGACTCATGGTATCAATGATTACACCGCGTGGTTTGCAGGCGATGAGTCAATGGCCGGAACATATTATGGCTATGATGGCCCCTGCCCGCCGTGGAATGATGAATTGGTTCATCATTACATATTCACGTTATATGCTATTCCGATGCCGACATTAAACGTAGAGGGAGAGCTGACTGGCGCTAACGTTCGTCGTGCGCTGGAAAACAGCAATGTCCTGGCAACGGCCACGCTGACCGGGATCTATACCCTGAATCCGGACGTCAGCGTTTAACTCACCACGAGCCATCAACAGGTACATCATGACCAGAGAAAGTCGATTAGTTCTCCCGGATGAACCAGACGCCATGAGCAATGAATCTCTTTCCTGGTCAGATTACTATGGCAGCAGTCTCAGCCGCGATAATCTGATTTCGGTGGCTTATCCGCAGCTCAGGGTGAGACAAAGCACACCCTCATTTTGCTTCTTCGAACCGACGGTGCTCATCGTACTGGCGGGGAGAATTGAATTTCTGACCTCAGGAGAAAGCCATACCCTGGCTGATACTGCCGCCGTGGGTTTTATAGATCAGGGCGTCATTGCTGATTATACCAAGTTTCCTCCGGATAACGGCTCCCCGTTCCGATCGCTGTTTCTGACTTTCAGCGCCGATGTGCTGGAATCTTTTTATCAGTTCTCGCAAAGCCATTTATCTCTCTCAGGTGACAGAAAGAAGCCGAAATTTACCGCGATGGCGCTTAACAGCGCGCTGCAAGAGTCGTTACACACGCTGCTGAAAAACCTGGCTCAGCCGAATCTCAGTGATGCGAGAATACGTTTGAGGATATTCGACTTGCTGCTGGTCCTGGCAGAACAAGACATTCATTTTGCTCTGCCCCGGCGACAGGGCGTTTTACCGCGCTTAAGCAATCTGCTGCGTGCTTCACCAGAAACCGACTGGACCGCGCGCTCTGCCGGCGAAGCGCTGGCGATGAGTGAATCTACCCTGCGCAGACGCTTACGCGAGGAAGGGGGCAGCTTTGAAAAGCTGCTCGTGGATATACGCATGCACCACGGCCTGATGCTGATACAGACTACCCGCTGGAACATGGCGCAGGTGGCCGATGCCTGCGGCTACAAATCGGTTTCGCGTTTTGCTGAACGATTCACCCAGCGCTTTGGCCTGTCTCCCTCACGGTTGCGCTAGCCTTTTCCTCAGGGCCCGGTTTGTGATCGGCGCAAGTTTTGTTGTGCCGGTTAAGGGTTTGCGGCAGATTCGTTGTGGTGTCAGATTAGGCGCCGGGATACTGCTGCTTACTGCTGCAGAGTCCTGAACTTCTTTGATGCAGCCCTCAAAAAGTTTGGTCCGCCGCATAAAGCGGAGGGAAGAAGCTCAATTCCGGGCGGATCTGCGAAAAACCCAAACGCCCCCATTTTGCCCCCCGCTCAGCATTTTTCTACCCCTTCGCCTTGTATGAAGCCTGTCACAAAACGCGCATGAAGTTTTTAGCCTGTAACGGACAAAGCAGCACGGGGCAATCTTGTTAATGGCCCGTTACAGCTTATCGCAGCCAATTGTTAACATGAATTCATGCGCCAAACGCATCAGTTCATGCGTTTATTGCGCTTATTTACTTTATTTTCATGGTCCAGTCTGCAGAAACAGATGCGGTTAAAAGCGTCAATGACAAACTGGAGATAACGATGCATTCACCTAACGCACCCATGACGACTCGGGCCAGAATCAGCGCGATACTGCGCGTGACCTCTGGCAACTTTCTGGAGCAATTTGATTTTTTCCTGTTCGGGTTTTATGCCACCTACATCGCCCATACCTTTTTCCCAGCCAGCAGTGAATTCGCCTCGCTGATGATGACTTTCGCGGTCTTTGGCGCGGGCTTCCTGATGCGCCCTATCGGCGCAATCGTGCTGGGCGCGTACATCGATAAAGTCGGCAGACGCAAGGGGCTAATCGTTACTCTGTCGATCATGGCCGCCGGGACCTTCCTGATTGTACTCATCCCGTCCTATCAGACGATCGGGCTCTGGGCGCCGCTGCTGGTGCTGGCCGGCCGTTTATTGCAAGGCTTCTCTGCGGGTGCTGAGCTGGGCGGCGTATCGGTTTATTTGGCTGAGATCGCCACGCCAGGCCGTAAAGGCTTTTACACCAGCTGGCAGTCCGGCAGCCAGCAAGTGGCCATTATGGTGGCCGCGGCGATGGGCTTCGCACTGAATGCCTTCATGGAAGAAAGCGCCATTCGCGAGTGGGGCTGGCGTCTGCCTTTCCTGTTCGGCTGCCTGATTGTGCCTTTCATCTTTTTCCTGCGCCGCAAACTGGAAGAAACCCAGGAGTTCACCGCCCGCCGCAACCACCTGGCGATGCGCGACGTGTTTAAAACCCTGTTGGCGAACTGGCAGGTGGTTATCGCCGGCATGCTGATGGTCGCCATGACCACCACCGCGTTTTATCTGATCACCGTCTATGCGCCGACCTTCGGTAAAAAAGTGCTGATGCTCAGCGCCTCCGACAGCCTGCTGGTGACCCTGCTGGTCGCGATCTCCAACTTCCTTTGGCTGCCGGTCGGCGGTGCCCTGTCAGACCGTTTTGGCCGCAAGCCAGTTTTGGTGACCATGGCACTGCTGGCGCTGATCACTGCCTATCCGGCACTTAGCCTGCTTGCCGAAGCCCCCAGCTTTTCGATGATGCTGACGGTATTGCTGTGGCTGTCCTTCCTCTACGGCCTTTACAACGGCGCCATGATCCCAGCCTTAACCGAGATCATGCCGACGGAAGTCCGGGTTGCCGGTTTCTCGCTGGCCTACAGCCTGGCGACTGCCGTCTTTGGCGGGTTTACGCCGGTTATTTCTACCGCACTGATTGAGTACACCGGCGATAAGGCCTCACCCGGCTACTGGATGAGTTTTGCTGCCATATGCGCATTACTGGCGACGCTTTATCTGTACCGTCGCAGCGCGTTAACACTCCAAACCGCACGTTAAATCAGGGATTACGTCATGCAAAAAATTTATCGTTCACTGCTCGCCACACTGGTGCTTTCCTCTGTCAGCACCGGAGTTCTGGCCAAAGACGTGACCGTCATGATCTCCGGCGGGTTTAAAGCCGCACTGGAAAAACTGGCCCCGCAATTTGAAGCCAAGAGCGGCGACAACATCATTTTGGTGTCCGGCCCTTCTATGGGTAAAACGCCACAGGCGATCCCCGCGCGCCTGGCTCGCGGAGAAAAGGCCGATGTGGTGATTATGGTGGGTGATGCGCTGAAAAATCTGGAAAAGGATAACTGGATCCAGCCGGGGTCGCGTGTGGAGCTGGCCGACTCGCCGATTGGCATGGTGGTCAAACAAGGCGACCCCAAACCCACTATCCAAAAGGATACCGATCTGCGCAATACCCTGCTGCAGGCCAAATCCATTGCCTATTCGGACAGTGCCAGCGGCCGCTATGTCAGCAACCAGCTGTTCAAAAAACTGGGTATCGAAGACCAGGTGAAAGAGAAGGCGCATATGATTGAGCGCATTCCGGTGGCATCCGAGGTGGCGAAAGGGAAATATGCGGTAGGTTTCCAGCAAGTGAGTGAACTGCTGCCTGTGCCGGGCGTCACCTTTATCGGCGAACTGCCTGAGGATGTGCAGTACATTACCCGCTTTGCCGGCGCGGTCACCGCCAACGCAGAACACCGCCAGGAAGGCAAAGCGCTACTGGATTTCTTGTCTTCCACGGAGGCGCAAAACACCATTCGCGCCACCGGGATGAGAGCCGTGAAAGCTGAACAGCCGGTTAAACAGCGTGATACTGTTCAGTGATCAACTTTTCCAACTCAGCGGCAACGTAGGACTGCATGCGTCCGCTGCGCCTTATCAGGCCAACCGTGCGCTTCACCACCGGGTCGGTCAGCGGCAGGTGAGTCAGCACCGAATGCTCTGACGCCGGCATCGACATCGCGGGTACGGCGGCAATGCCGACACCCGCTTCAACCATACCCAGCATGGTCGTCACATGGCGGGTTTCGCAGATGCTGGGGCGTTCAGGAATGATGTGCTCCAGCATCTGATCAAGCAGATTGCGGTTACCGGACGTCTTATCCAGCCCCACATAATCCTGCTGGTAAAACTCGCGCCAGGTCAGGCTTTTTTTACTGGCGATGGGGTGATCGCGCCTGCAGGCAGCCACGTAGACATCCCCCACCAGCGGCAAAAATTCGATATTGGGTTGCAGGCTTGTCGCGAAACAGATGCCGAAATCCGCCTGACCGCTGGCAACCGCTTCGATGACGTTGCCTGCACTGCTATCGATAAGCTTGACGCGTACCCGTGGGTAGCGGGCCTGGAAACGGCGGATCACGTCGGGCATGAAATAGTAGGCCGCCGAGGGCACCGTGGCGACGGTGACCAGCCCCACGCGATCCTGACTGACCTTATTGATATCCGCCAATACCGACTCGACATTCGCCAGTAGCTGGTCTGAACGCCCGGCAAAGGTCTGCCCATACAGCGTCAGCGTGACGCGCCGGGTGGTTCTGTCGAACAACTTGATACCCAGCGCGGATTCCAGCTTCTCTATCCTGCGGCTCAATGCTGACTGCGAAAGACAGATGGACTCTGCGGCAAGCCGAAAATTACCGTATTCAACCAGCGCTCGGAAGGCATAAAGATCGTTGAGATCAAAATTCACGGGCATAGCGGCAGACAATCCTTTCAAAGGCGGCAAGGGCGTAAAGGAGAGATGATAGCCGCTTATTGGACAACGGCAACCTTTTAGAAAGTGATCGACAGCCTCCTCAGACTTCATGCTCTGATTGCATTTGAAGGCTAAGACGCTGACAAATCCCCCATCGCATGCCATTCAAAATGCCGTTCGTCGGTAATAAAGCCCCCACGGCTTGAATGCACGCGTTTAACGGGGGCCAATAGTGAAATCCGCTATTTAAAGCGGATTAAAATTCACTTCCATGCAGAAATAGCGAATGTCCCTTCGGGTTTCACTGGCAGGTACTTCGCATAGTAATCCAGGTAGTTTTTTACCGGATCCACATCTTTAAATTGCTCTGGGTAAAGTGATTTGGCAATAAACTGAATCATGGCGAAATCGGAAAGCGTTCTGGATGCGCCTTGGTATACGCCGAAGAGCTGTTTGTTTTTTATCGCCGGCAGCGAGGCCCAGCCATTACGAGCAGAAAAACCGATAAGCTGCTGAGTGGCCATGTTTTTATCAACGCCAACCCCCATGGACAGTGCCGACGAAACCTTGTTGTTCTCTCTGCCCGAGATAAAAATCGCATCTGGCATCGCAACCAGAAGCTGCTCTGGATTAATGACACCCCACCACTCAAAAAGTGATGCGGCGATATTATCCGCGCCGGCGAGTTTCAGCATCGCACCCCACATGTTCTCGCCATAGGTAAATGAATATTCGCCAGGCCCCTTATTCCCAAACTCAATATAAACTTTGGGTTTTTTCAGGCCTGAACTATTCACTCTGCGTTGCACATCAGCAATGTTATTGGCGTAAAGGTCCGAGAGTTCCTGAGCCCGTTTTTCTTGCCCTGTCAGCATTCCAAATATTTTGGTCGAGCTAACATGCTTTTCTACCGTTTGAGCATTGTAGTCGATCACAACCACGGGGATTTTCAATGCTTCAAGGCGAGACACTTCATATTTTAAAGCGACATACTGCCACTGAGCCAAAATAACCACGTCAGGTTTTAACGATATGATATTTTCAAGCGAGATATTATGGAGATCGACTTCACCAATATCGGCGATACGGGCAAGGGACGGCATTTGTTTAACATACATATTCCAATTGGCGGGTACTTTCCCCCGCCATGCTTCACGCGAAATACCTATGACGTGATCGAATGCGGCTTCCCCGCCCACAGCCATGTAATCTTCGAAGTTAAATCCTAAAATAGCCCGCTTTACAGGCGTATCTACCCTAACCTGCCGCCCCATAACATCGGTGAAGGTGGTGGTGGCGGCATTAGCGATGCTGGACCCAGTCAAAAAAACAATGAACATCAAAAAGGTGATTAAATTGCGAACGCCCATAAAATGAAAATCCTCGGGATTTGGGTTCAATCTTAGAATAATTAATTCTATTTTCTTGAAATCAAGATGCAAATGATAATAATTTCTATTAAAATTAACAGCAACTCTAATCGTTGTACCCTTTGAATTTTGTATAAAAAAACCAGCCACTGCATAAAACCCAGCATCAACAACCATCTATAAAAACAAAGCCAGCATAGAAAACCACAGTAAAACAAAAAACCGAGATTCTCATTTGGTATCGGCAGGGATCTGCATTTACGCTGTTACATTGTTTTTAAATGGCCATGGCGAAAATATCACCATGGCCAGATACTGCCTCGCCTGGTTAACTGAACGCCTTTTTTCCAGCCATCCGCGCAATGGCAGAATACCCCTGATAACCTTTCAATCGACGCGGGCCTTAGGCCGGCATGGGGGTCGATAAACACGTAAAGCTTGGTGATCTTGCCGTCGAGGATCTCGACAACATCAAGCCCGGTTATCGCCGGTGGCCCTTCTTGCGGCCCGAAGTGCCAGCGCAGGCGGCCGATACCATGATGCCCGACCCCCGGCCCGAAGGTGCCGAAAACAAAGCCCGGAGGAGCCTGCGATAAAACCTCGTTGACGACTTGTTCGATGCCTTCATACCCGCTCGCTTCGACGCCCGGTTCGTAGACCTGGACGTTTTCGGCATAGATCTCTCGGATCGCCGCACGCCGCTTCTGCGTATCTGGCTCGGCGAACACGCGATGAATAGGCGCCTGCATCACGGCGTCGTAATCGATAAAGGTTTCCCTAGATAGGCTCATGATTTACCTTTTGGTTAAGTGAGTACTGCGCTTGAAAGTTCAGGATTGAACGCGGGTTAGATTCAGTTCGGCTTGATGCACGCCCCCGGCGGCATGCGCGTTGGGGCGGGTCTTCACGCTCATGCGGACCAGGGCTGGACGTGTTAAATGCTTTGGCTGCAATGACTGCCTCTTTGCGTTTAACGTTAAGGTTCTTCAAAACCGGCCCTGCATCTGCGCCGAATGGCCATGGGCCAGCCCTTCTGCCCCCCGGAGAGGTAACTATGCGTCATTCTATTTTTGTCATAAAGTATGCCAATCGAAACCCATAGTTATCGCGAAAAGACACAATGCAAGATCTCGAGTCTTTGGCCATTTTTGTACGTATCGCGGAAATGGCGAGCTTCACCCATGCGGCGGAAAGCCTCGGCATTCAAAAAGGCCGGGCATCTAACGTGGTGCGCCGCATCGAAGCGGCCATGGGCGTGCGGCTGCTGCACCGCTCGACGCGCACCGTGCAGTTGACCGAAGATGGGCGCGTTTTTTACAACCGCGCACGCGCGTTGCTGGCGGATGCCGAAGAATTAAATAGCCTATTCGCAGGCAGTGACACGCCGCTGCGCGGGCGGCTGCGCATCGATCTGCCCACCGAACTGGCCCGTACCCCCATAGTGCCCGCGCTCCCTTCGTTTATGGCCACCTATCCTGAAATTCAGTTAGAAATATCCAGTACCGACCGGCGTGTGGATCTGATTCAGGAAGGCATAGATTGCGCGCTGCGAATTGGAGAGATTGTCGATGAAACGCTGGTTGCGCAGAAGATGGGCGCTTTAAGCATGGTGAACGTGGCAAGCCCCGCGTACCTGAAAAACCACGGCGTGCCCCATACGCTTGAGGATTTATTGGCGCAGGAACACCGCATGATTCACTACGCGCCAATCTTGGGGAGCCGGCCGTTTGGATGGGAATACCCTAAGGGCGATGGCTACGCCACGTTGATGCTGGCAGGCTCTATCAGCGTCAATAGCGTGCAGACTTACCATGCCGCAGGTCTGGCCGGTTTGGGGCTGATCCAGGCGGGTCGCTCAAGCCTGATCGAATACATTGAGAACGGCGAACTCATAGAGATTCTGCCGGATTTGCGCCCCGAGCCGTTGACCGTTTCATTCGTCGTCGCGCACCGGCAAAACTTGTCGCGCCGCGTACGCAGTTTCATGGCGTGGTCGCAGCAGGTATTGGCGCCGTATTTGGATAAGTAGAGGGCCGAGGGGTACTCTATTGCTCTGCTGATACATCGCTCACGACTGTCCCTAGCAGCCAAAACATGCACTGAAGATTTTTTCCATTAGCTCCCTACATTTCAATAAACCGTAGCCAAGTAGTCATTCTTTGGAAAGTCAGCTAATTCTGTCCAACCGTACTGGCGAGGGTAAGATCAAGAAATTTCATTTATTCGTAACAGCAACAAGCATTTTCGTATAATTCTCGTGAGGCCGCACCAGCGGCTTTCCTCTATCCTTTGGACATTCAGGAAACTTTCTTTAAATGGTTTGACAAGAATCAAATGATAAACTAATAGTTATAAAATAACATCATACCATTCTAGGTGCCATATCATGGTTCCAAGTGTGCGTGGCTACTTGCTGGCCCTCATTATCGTATCCAACAGCACCCTTTCATTTGAAATGTCTTCAAGCGGTGTTTTGTCAATGCTTGGGCGTTCATATGACTCCGATATTATTTCACGCATAGGGTTTATTAGCACTACTTTCAATGATATGTATTCTGGCCTTGAAATATCAGACAAGCGAGTTGAATTTGTTACATTGAAATCCAAAAGAAAAATCCCCACTAATGAAATCAAAAGACATGTGGACAAGGAATTTAAAATCCTCCCAGAATTAGAGCGGTATAAAATAACAAAACAGTTAAATGACATGAATAAATCAGAATGTGATTTAAATAATAAAATGAACAACCAAAATATTTCTGACGATGAATTAATAACACTTTCGGATAAAAAAATAAAGCTCATGAGACTGAGGGCAGAATATCTATCAACAATAAGTGAAAAATACACTAAAATTACCAAACCAAAAGCGTATGAGGAATACATGAATTATGTAAACACATCAGATGAATCGTACGATGGAATTAAAAAACTGAGAGGCGCCCCAACAGAAGTAAAATCAATTACTGATGATGACATCACATCTTACAGGAGAAATACTGATGAAATTAACAACGAAATCAGAGAATACATTCAATCATTACATTAGCAGGAGCGCCTATACATTGAATCAACTCATTTTAGCAGGCATTATATTTACGGTATCAGCCTGTGATGGTTCGCAAGGAGATGCAAAATACAGGGAGGTAAAAATAGGTGGGAAAACAGTAACCTATAGAGCGGTTAATTGCAAACCCACTGTTCAGTGGAATGGTTCTGACATTTCACTTGAAGGCGTGCAAATTGATAAAATAGACAACCCTAAATTTTCTTTAGGAAAACTGAGTTACAGTGACAAAACTCTTCGAGATATTAAAGACACAGTATCTTTTTATGATTCATTACTTAATGCGACGTGCCAGACACTAGTTAGGTTGAAATCTGAAGAGGCTGTAGAAAGGTATTCGTTGCATCGAGATGAACTAATGTCAGGTCTGGCATCAACATTAACTAACCTCACATATGCATCGACGAATGTTCAAGCAGAGGATATCGCTAAAGATGGTAAAAACAAAGCTAAGGAAATACAGTCAAAAAAACCGCTGCCAAGCAAAGATTGAACCATACCCATTAATCCTCCCTGAAAAGGCCGCATGCGGCCTTTTTTCCGTTATCTAATTGTCTGCAACCTAGACGACCAGCTCATTCCACAACTCTCAACACCCGCCCCACGGTACATCCCACCAAGCGCCGAACTGATTGCCCAACCCAGCAACATTCCCCTGCGCCAACCATAAACCCATCACAAACTCCCTCCCAGATACCAGACGCCCATCCCCCTAACCACTAATTTTAAACTCCCCCTACTTCCGCCCCGCCCCTTTAAGCCCGCGATTTAAATCCTGAATGCGCTTCATGGTTTTCATCGTGCGTGCAGAGGTGGCCGAGGCGACGGAAAGAATCAGCATTTCCAGGCACACCAATACGGTGCCGTGCAGCGGTAAGCGGCCGTTCTCGCCGCCCCGGGGAACGTTGATCACGACATGCGCTTCCCCGGCAAAAAACGAGTCGCTGGCATTGGTCAGCAAAATAATCGGGATGCCGAGGCGCTTCGCTTCGCGAAGGGTTGTCCTCCCTTCTCTGTGCGCCGATTTCTGCGCCATCATAATCAACACGTCGCCGCGCTGGAGGCTGATCAACTGTTCGGCGAGGGCAATACCGGAGCGGTTAAGCGATACCGCAGGAATGCCGATGCGATTAAACAGCCGGGTGCTGTAGTCGGCCAAAATCCCGGAGGCATTAATGCCGAATAGCGCCACCTGGCGTGCCTCTATCAGCAAGCTCACCGCTTGCGAGATGGCCTGGCGGTTGTGCGGTTCAGATAACACGTCGCAGGCGCGCTTATGCCCGCCCAACACGAAATCGATGCCGGAATTGATGTCGCAGGCCAGATCGCTCACGGTTGCGTTCATCTTTTCTTCGGAGTTGACCGCGGTGCCGAACCAGGCTTCCAGCGTGCTTTTCATGTCGCGCAAACCGGCAAAGCCTAATGCCTGCACCGCCCGCACCACGGTGGCATCCGAGGTGCCCGTCGCTGCGGCAATCTCCATGGCGCTCGCTTCCATTACGGATTCGCGATGCTCATGGATGTAGCGCACCACCGCCTGTAATCGTGGTGAAAGGGCCGCTGCACGCGCGCGGTAACGTTCGCCAAAAACATCGACACGTTTTTTTATTTCATTTCCCGCCATAATCTTTGCTCAATCCGTTTGTTTTTCATCGGTTTATTGACCGGGGCCATCCTGCAAAGGCCGCCTCGTTCACGCTAAATGTAGTAGCCATCAGGCTGTGAAAATAGTCCTATCGCGGCCAGTCAACGGAAAACCGTCGCCAATCCGCAACCGACAACTCAACAAAATCACTTTAAATACATAGCACTATATAAAAATAATCACCCACATAAAACGAGGCATTTTTTTGCGCACCGTTGTAGTGGTGGGTTGAATTTTCATATTTACTACTACATTGCCCTATGGTTGAATGATTATCAATTACATTGATACACAGACTTCCCTTACCCTGGCGGTTTCACTTAAAAACAGCCGGGTTTTTATTGGCAAAAAGAAAATAACAACATCATTAACACCGGGTTTAATTAGATGAATAACAACACATTGTTTTATTTTAAACGCAGCTGCCATCCGGCCATTCTTGCCGCAATCTATGGCGCCGCGTTTTTCACCTCAGGCGCCAGCTATGCTGCATGGAACGACAACACCCTCACCGTTACCGGGCAAGCGGCAGACGAACAGGGTTACAGCGCCAGCAGCAGCTCCGTTGCCGGCAAAACGCCAACCTCCAGGCTGAATGAAGCGCAGTCCGTCAGCGTCGTCACCCAACAGCAGTTAGAAGACTATCAGGCCGAAAGCCTGGCCGATGCGATGCGTTTTGTCAGCGGCGTAGCCGAAGGCAACACGCTGGCGGGAACCGAAGATGGCTTTGTGCGCCGCGGTTTCGGTTCCAACTCGGACGGCTCCATTTACCGCGACGGCGTGCGTAGCAGCCAGGGGCTGAATTTCGATGCCACCACCGAGCGCGTTGAAGTGCTGAAAGGCTCGGCTTCGCTGCTGTACGGCATCCAAAATCCGGGTGGTGTGATCAACGTCGTCAGCAAAAAACCGCAATACGACTGGCACACCCGGGTCAGCGGCCGCTACGCCAGCGAAGGCGGCGGTGCAGGTACGGTAGACGTCACCGGCCCGCTCGGTAACGGTTTTGCATTCCGGCTGATTGCCGAGAAACAAAATCAGGACTATTGGCGCAATTTCGGCAGTGACGAACACACGCTGATCGCCCCGTCGCTGCAATGGTTCGGCGAAAAAGCGAACTTCCTCATCAGTTACTCCGAATATCGCTACGACATTCCTTACGATCGCGGCACCGCCTTTATTGACGGCAAACCGGTCGACATCGGCTATAAAAACCGGTTGGACGACAAAGCTAACCATGCCTGGGGCCACAACAAAACGCTGAATGCCCAGTATGGCTGGCAGTTCAACGAAGACTGGAGCACCCGCCTGACGCTGGGCTGGAACCAGCGCCGCTACGACAACAACGAAGTCCGGGTGACCGGTGTCAACACCACCACCGGCGCCGTCACGCGCCGTGCCGATGCCAACCGCGGCTTCAACCATAAAACCAAATACCTCTCCTGGGACCTGATCGGCTCGCAGAACATCTTCGGCATGACGCACGATATCGTTCTGGGTACCGATTATGAGATGAACCAGACCTATCGCGCGCATCAATACCAGGGCAAAGCCAACAACAACTTTAACCTCAACGATCCGCAATACGACATGCTGTCGCCCGTGACCAACAGCAGCACGGAAAACGTCGCCAACAGCAATAACCTGAACCGCATTCACAGCCGTTCGGTGTACGCCAAAGACAGCATTTCGCTGACGCCGGACTGGATCGCCGTGTTGGGCGGGCGCTATCAGCATTACGAGCAGCGCGCCTCCAAAGGCTTCAATCCGGTGGTGGAAACGCTGGATGACGAAGGCAACAAGTTCCTGCCGCAGGCTGGGCTGATTTATAAACTGACGCCGGATGTCTCGCTTTACGGCAGCGTCAGCAAATCCTTTACGCCGTCCACCAACGTCGACGATGACGGTGACGTCGGCAAGCCGGAACAGGGCACCACCTGGGAGATGGGCAGCAAGTGGCAAGTTTCGCCGCGCCTGTTCGCCAGCGTGGCATTGTTCAATATTGACGAACGCGACATGTCGCTCAGCATCAACGGTGCAACACGCGCTATCAATAAAGCGCGCTCTCGCGGTGCGGAATTCGAACTGAATGGCGAGATCTTGCCGGACTGGGAGCTGAGCGCCAATTACAGCTACACCAACGCCAAGATCATTGACGACGGCGTCAACACCGCGAATAACGGCAACCGTCTGCAAAATGCGCCACGCCATTCAGGCGCGCTCTACCTGAGCCATAATCTGGTGGTCAGCGGCATTCCGGGCGACTTCCGCGTCGGTGGCGGTGCGCGCTACATCGGCACGCGGGCGGGCGATCCGGAGAACAGCTTCACCTTGCCAAATTATGTGGTGGCCGACAGCTTCATCGCCTGGAACAACCGCCTGTTTGGCGAGAAAACGCAGTTGAAGCTGAACCTGAACAACCTGTTTAATGAGCACTACTACACCTCCAGCGGCGGCAATCTGCGCGTGCGCGAAGGGGAAACCCGTAATCTGATGGTACAGGCGAGCGTGGAGTTCTAAGCCGTTCAGCCCCCTTTAGCCAGACCGAAGAAAAAGCCCGCTCGGGGCAAACCTGAGCGGGCTTTTTGTCTGGGCCGTTCCCTGACTCCCCTGTATTGGCGGCAATGCGTTACGGCGTGGCGGTGTTAGCCTCCGCCGATGCACGCAGGCCGCGCCCCGTCAGCGTGAAATAGGAAATGACGGTAAAGGTTGTGGTGATCAGGCCGAGGATCAGATAGGCCTGATGGAACCCCACCGAGTCATACATTCTTCCCACCCAGGCGGAAAGCACCACGCCCGAAAGCTGTTTGGACAAATTAAAACCGATCAGGAACAAGGTTGCCGACACCCGGGGATCAAACACCGAAGAGATATATTTAAAGGTGCCCACCAGCAGGAAAGGCAGCTCAAACATATGCAGCGTTTTCAGTAAAATCACTTCAATGCCGCTGCTGGCGAAGGACGAGCCGATAATCCTCACCGACATGATGGCGCCGGCCACCAGCAGCGCATTTTTGGCGCCGATGCGGTTAATGATAAACGGGGCGCAGAACATAATGCAGGCATTCAATAACTCCCCGCCGGTGGTGACGAAACCGAAGATCTCGGTGCCCCTTTGGGGCGATGAAAAGAAGCCTTTGAAGAAGTTGGCGAATTGCTGGTCGAACACGTCGTAAATACTGGCGACGCCAATCACGTATAGCAAGAAGGCCCAGAAGCGCGGCATTTTTAACAGTTCCAGCGCCATGGCCAGCGAGAACTCGCGCTGATTCGCCCCCAGTTTGTCCATCACCTGCGCCGTCTGGTTCGGCTGCGGGCGGGAAACAATCAACAAGACGGCCAGCACCACCCCAAACCCTGAGGCAATCCAGAAGGTAATGTTGGGGTTAATGCTGAACAGCAGCCCGGTTATCGACGCGCAAATGGCCCAGCCCACGCAGCCGGAAACGCGAACCTTGCCGTATTCAAAACGGTTGGTGCGGCTGACGCGTTCAATATATGCCTCCACGGCGCCTGCGCCGCCGGAGAACACAAACCCCAGGTAAAGGCCCCCCGCCAGCGCGCCAGCATAAATATTGTATTGCAGCAAAGGCGCGAGCACGTAAATAAAGAACGGCGCGAATAAAATCAAAAGAATGACAATCGCCCAGAGCAGGTGTTTGCGCAGGCCCAGCTTGTCGGAGATTAAACCGAAAGCCACCTGGAAGATAATGGCAAACAAGGCAATAAATGAAAAAACCATCCCGGTTTCAGTTTTGGTGAGGTGATTGACATCCGAAAGCCATATCGGGAAAAAAGGGAAATACGCCGACATGATGAAATAGTAGAAAAAGAAGAAGAGCATAAAATAAATAAAGTTATGCCGTTCCTGTGCCGAGAGCTGAGTCAATTTCATAGTGTCACCTGGATTATTATTTTTAATTGGGGGAAATATACCCAAAATAATTGGAGTTGCGTCAAGGCGGCAAGAGAGCGCATCCCGATGAGCTTACTGTAGTAAGTGATTCGGGTAAGTTAGCGCAGCCAACACAGAGGCAGCTTCAAGTATGACGGGTATACCCCCCTCCACGCTTACTGATGCTTAATACTGACCTGATAACGCCACTGCGTTTCCTTTAACAACCACTCTTCGTGCACGCTCGGCGTCCAGGAGTCATCGCCCCCCACGCCCATGTGCTGCGCGTCCAGGGTGATCCAGATACCGGGTTCGGCGCGCAACAGGTGCCAATGGTCAACGTCCATCAACTGTTTGCTGCCGTAAGGCATGATGGAGAAATGGAATAACCCGTCGACACGCCAGCCTCCCCAATTGAGCTCATGGGTGTTGCAACGCAGTCCATTCTCCGTGGGGAAGACGTACGGGGTGACCATCTCGCTCAACGGCAAGCGCCAGCGTGAGAAACAGGCGCTTTTTTGGCGATCGGGGTAGTTCTCATGCGGCCCCAACCCTAACCACTCGACGTCTGCCGCTGCCGGCGCAGCCTGGAAAACCATGCCGATACGCGCCAGCGGCGGCAAATGGCCGGCACGCTCCCCCTCGACGTTGATCTTCAGCACGCCGTGGCCATCAATCATCATCTGCCAATGGCTGACGATCAGCACCTCATCGCCATAGCGGTAATGGAAGGTGCTGCGGATCTCCACCCGGTCTTCGTAAACCGCCGCCGTACACTGGGTGCAGGTTCTCTGCATTGCATAAAGCCCGGCTTTTTTCCAGCGTTCCACCCAGGCGTTAGGGTCGATTCGTTCGACTTCACTGACCCCAATGTCGTTATCCAGCGGCGCACGAACAAATTGGTCGGTGAACGGGCTCATCAGTTTGTTTTCACCCGTCACCGTCCACTGCGTCAACAAACCGCTCTTGCGGTCGATAAACCATTCCTGCTCGCCATGCCGCACCCGATAACCGTCTTCATCAAGCTGCAGTTCGGGGCGAACGCCGGGTTTTGGCGCATCCGGCAACGCCAGCGCCGTCGGCAAGCGGAATTGTTGCCATGCAACGCGGTGCCCGGCCGATGACCAGGCGGTGGCTTCCGGCTGGATAACTTCAAGGATCAGCGTGACATTGCGGGCATTCACCGGCAAATCGATGCGTTCCGCCAGGGTGACGACGGCATTGCCCTGTGGCGGGATGTCCAACGCCACCTCACCCGAGCGCCATTCGCGCCCATCCTGTTCAATCCGCCAGTACAGCCTTTCATTGTCGGTGCGGCGGAACAGGTATTCACTGCCGACAGCCACCTCGAGCGGCGCATGTCCCACCAACGAAAACTGGAAGAACTGCTGCGCATGTTTGCCTTCATGGAGCGAAGGGTGTGGCGTGCGGTCGGCAAACACCAGGCCGTTCAGGCAGAACTGCCGGTCATTGGGCGTGTCGTTGAAGTCGCCGCCATAGGCCGGTGCGGGCGAGCCATTCTCATCGTTTTTAAGCAACGATTGATCGGCCCAGTCCCAGACAAACCCGCCCTGCAGCCGCGGATACTGACGAAACGCCCGCCAATACTCGTCATAATTCCCCAGGCTGTTGCCCATCGCGTGGGCGTATTCGCACAGTATCAGGGGGCGGTTTTCGCCCGGCATCCCGACCCATTTTTTTATCGACCATTTCGGCACCCCAGGAATGAGTTGATCTTCATCCACTCTGGCATACATCGGGCAAAGGATATCCGTTGCCGCACTGTTGGCCCCGCCGCCTTCGTACTGGACCGGCCGAGTGGGATCGCTGCTTTTAATCCAGCGATAAAGCGCGTCATGCAAACTGCCGTGCCCGGACTCATTGCCCAACGACCAGATGATGATGGAGGGGTGATTGCGGTTACACTGCACCATGCGGGTCACGCGGGCGCTGTAAGCCGGGAACCAGCTCGGATCGTCACTCAGCCGCGCCATCGGCACCATGCCGTGCGTTTCGATATTGGCCTCATCCACCACGTAAAGGCCGTAGCGGTCACAGAGCTCGTACCAGCGGGGATTGTTGGGGTAATGCGAACAGCGCACGGCATTAAAGTTGTTCTGCTTCATCAGCAGAATATCCTGAAGCATGTCCTCTTCGTTGATCGCCTGGCCGCGTTCCGGGTGGTGCTCATGCCGGTTGACGCCACGGATCAGCAGCGGCTTGCCGTTCACTTTCAGCAACCCGTCCGTTATCTCTACGCGGCGAAAACCGGTGTCCGCCGCCTCGGCTTCAATCAGCTCCCCATCGGCGCCATAAAGCGCAATGACGGCGCGATAACAATGGGGTAACTCGGCACTCCATAAATCCGGCGCCTGCACCGGCAACGCAAAGGTCACCCGATCGGCATAAGCCCCCCGCTCGTCAATCGCCTCGGTGCCCAGCGGCTTGCGTTGGCCGGCGATTTTTTCGTCCCCTCGCCACAGGGATAAATCCACCTGCAGCCCCGCCGGCTGGGCTTTCCCCGCCGCAACATGCACCGAGGCCTGCAAGGTGCCATGCCGATATTCCGTATCCAGCCCAGCGGACAATTGAAAATCGGTGAGGTGGGTGTCCGGCTTGTGCAGCAATGACACCGAACGGTAAATGCCGCTCATGCGCCACATGTCCTGATCCTCAAGCCAGGTGCCCGAGTTCCAGCGCATCACCATCGCGCAGATACGGTTCCCACCGGCATGCAGCGCGTCGGTTAAATCGAACTCGGCCGGTAAACGGCTGTCCTGCGAATAGCCAATCCACACCCCATTGCAAAAAAGATGGAACGCCGAGTTCACCCCGTTGAAGATGATTCGGGTTTTGCCTGCCTTCAGCCAGGCTTCAGGGATGTCAATTTCGCGCGAATAGCACCCCGTCGGGTTCTCCTGCGGCACAAAAGGCGGCTCGGTCGAGATCGGGTAGCGGACGTTGGTGTAAATCGGCGCATCATAGCCGTCCATCTGCCAGTTGGAAGGCACTGTTACGGGCCGGCTGTCCGGGCCATCCGCCACCAACCAGCGCGGGTCCACCGCCTCGGGCTGCGCCAGATAAACAAACTGCCATTCGCCATCCAGCGAAACGCGCCGATCGGAGCGCCGATTATCCCTGGCCTCTTCAAGCGCGCGCCAACTGCGAAATTGCGGGTGGGCGGGCAATCTGTTGAGGTGGGTGACGGCCGGGTTCTGCCAGTCCTGCCGGGCCAGAACCTGAGGGAGAACGCTGTCCGGCGAGTTATCGTTTACCGAATAAAGAGGCTGCTTCATAACAATCCTTACCTGCTGTCATAGGGATGTATAGCGCTATACATTTTCAAACGAGTAAATACGAGATACGCCCTAGCGGGCAATAAATTTGGTGGGTATATTTGAGGTCAATCACGCTATTTGTTGATTGTTTCCTATAATGTATTGCGCATGACATAAAATGTTTTTTTAATACATTTTCAGACAGAAGGGTACATTGCAGGCTAAATAACTGCGTTTAATACCGCGACACCCAAACTTGAGACGGGTGGGAACATGCAGGTTAGCCGACCGTTGAGCGCATGGACGCGCGATACGAGCCTCCATGGACGGATTCACGGCGTGTCGGCGCTCTGCATGTTCCTCACCTGTAGCACTATTTAACGCCGCACGTTATTGCGAGATTGAATTGATGAATAAACGGCAGGCAACGTTGGAAGACGTGGCAAAAGAGGCGGGAGTTTCCCAGCAAACCGTGTCGCGGGTGTTGAACAACCCGGATATCGTCTCCGAGCGCACACGTAATAACGTGCTGGGTGCGATGAATACGCTCAATTATGTGCCTAACCGCTCCGCACAGATCCTGGCCGGCAAAACCTTGCCGACGTTTGGCTTGATCACCACCTCCCTTGCGCTGCACGCCCCTTCGCAAATCGCCTCCTCATTCAAGCACCATGCGGAATTGGTGGGGTATCAGGTGGCGATATCGATGTTGAAAACCGGGCAGCTGAACGTCCTGCAATCGGCGCTGAATGAATTTCGGGCGCAGAAGATCAACAGCGTGGTCATGAGCCTGCCGCTGGAAAAAGCGGATGCGGAAACCCTGGCGCGGGATAACCCGGATATACAGCAACTGTTTCTGGACGTGCCGCCCGCCGCAGAGGTCTGTCACCTTGGCTTTCTTCACAGCGACGGCACCGCCAGCAGCGTCAACCTGCTTCTGGAACTGGGGCACCGGAAATTCGGTTTGCTGGCCGGGCCGGAAAGCTCCATTTCGGCACGGCTGCGTCTGGCCTGTTGGCGCGACACCTTGTATCAGGCGGGCATTGCGGAGACGGATACCGAGTACGGCGACTGGAGCGCCAACAGCGGATGGGTAAAAACCATGGAATTATTCGGCAGGCACCCGGATATCACGGCGATGCTGGTCGCCAGCGATCAGATGGCGTTAGGGGTCATCAGCGCATTGCGGCAACTCAACAAGCGCATACCGCAGGACGTGTCCGTGATTGGCTATGACGATACCCCCGACAGCCAGTATTTCCACCCGGCCCTGACCACGGTGAGGCAGGACTTTGATCTGATAGGAAAACGCGCAGTCACCCATTTGTTGAGCATGGCGAATCAGCCGCAAGAGGCGTTTAACGATCTGTTGCCGACCACCCTGGTTATCCGGCAATCCACCGGTAAACCCGAGACCGCAGGCTCGGAGAATGCGCTTATCAGGCAACTGAAAGCGCTGGTGCAGCAGTTGTAATCACCTCAACCCGGCGTTGCGGGAACAAAGGCATTAAGGCATATTCAGCGCGCTGCCCGACGGCCCCAAATTGTCGGTCAGGATCTTGAGTATTGCGCGGACTTTAGGCTGCGCCTGACGGCTTTTAAGCCAGGCGAGATTGATCGGCAAACCGTCGGTAGCCAGATGGGGGAGCACTTCAACCAAAGTGCCGTCCTCAAGCTGGCGGTTGACCAACCAGGTCGGCAATTGAGCGATACCGTGCCCTGCCAGTACGGCGGTGAGTTGCCCTTGCGCATCACCGATCGCGACCCGTGCCGGCAATACTCTTTTTTCCGCGTTACTGCGTTGCGCCCTCGCAAAATGCCAAGGGGTAAACATGCCGTTCTCCTCGCCGTAAACCACGCAGCTATGATTTTCCAAATCATCTTCGCTATTCGGCTCTCCTCGTTTATTCAAATAGGCAGGCGAAGCGCAAAAAATATGTCGCTGGGTTCCCAGGTAACGGTGTCCCAACGCATTGGGCCAAATATCGGGGCCACCAATGCGCACGATGATGTCGATACCTTCTATCGCAGGATCGACAAAACGATCGGAAAAAGAAATATGCGGCATCAACAACGGATGATGCTCAATAAATTTGAGAATAACCGGTAAAACATGCAGGCGGCCATAAGAGGCAGGCAGGTCGATACGCACCTTTCCCCGTGGTTCTGAATCTTCTGCCTGCATCGATAACTCAGCCTCTTCCAACTCGGCCAAGACCCCGGTGCAAGTGCGATAGAACGTCACCCCGGCATCCGTCAGCGACAGACGACGCGTGGTTCGGTTAAACAGCCGCACCTGCAACCGGCTCTCCAGACGGGCGATCCCTTTGCTGATGGCGGAACTCGTCAGATTCATGCGTTCTGCGGCGGCGGTAAAACTGCCCATATCCGCCACGCAAACAAACAAATCGATGCCTTTAAGCCGCTCGGAAGAAAACATAGCCCACCAATTAATGAATTTGATTCCATAAACTTGATAATTTATAGCGTAAATAGGAATTTTTTTCTCCGTAAACTCCTTACTGACGAGCGCTATTAATTCAATGGCTCATTCAGCAACAGATAACAAAGGGGTTTATTCATGACCGCCATAAAGAAACCAACCATTCTGATTACCGGCGCTACCGGCCAGATCGGGGGGGCTGTACTGCGCAACCTTCAGGCGGACGATGCCATCACCTTGGTCGCTGCCGTGCGTTCGCCTCAAAAAGCAAAACCCTTCGCGGCGCTTGGTATTCGCACCGTCCTGCTTGATTTCGATAAAGAAGAAACCCTGGCGCCTGCGTTGCAGGGCATGGACCGCGTATTTCTGGCGACCGGCTACGGGGTAGATATGCTGCGGCAAAGTAAGGTGTTCCTGGATAAAGCCAGGCAAGCTGGCGTGCAGCATATTGTGCACCTGGGCGCCTGCGGCCGCGACGATACTACCGTGGCGCACTGGGCCTGGCACCAACTCGTCGAGCGCTACATTGAATGGTCAGGATTTTCCTTTACGCATTTGCGGCCGGAATGCTTTATGCAGAACCTGCTAGGCTACGGTGGCATGCCAGCGGTCGTTGAAGGCGTTATTCAGCAATACACCGGCGATGCCCCCTTCAGTTGGGTAGATGGCGATGACGTCGCGCTGGTCGCCGTGCAGGCCCTGCTGCAGCCTGAAAAACACGCAGGTAAAACCTATCGCTTGGGCTATGAAGCCAAATCCTATAATGACATCGCAGCGATAATGACCGAAACGCTTGGCCAGCCGTTTCGCTATGAAGCGCTAGATCCCAAGATCTTCCTTGAAAGCATGCGGAAAGCGGGGGCCGAAATGGCTTATATGAGTTGCGTTTATGACAACTTCCGCCGTATCGCCGCGCGCGATATTCCCGGGGTCGAGGATACTTTTGACAACTTCCCTGAGATTACCGGCCAGGAGCCGATGCGCTGGAAAGCGTTTATTCAGAAACACCGGGACGCTTTCGTTTATTGATCTCCCACCCGATCCAGTTTTAAACAAGCTCGCCTGGGGCACCCCGGCGGGCTTTTTACCGTTTCAAAAACTTCTTCTGGCCACCAAAAAAGCGCCCACCACCAACAGCAGCGCGCCGAGTAGCGCAGGCAGGTTGTCGCGCAGCGCAGCAGGCCCGGCCTTGTAAATATCCACCACCAACCCCGCCACCAGTTGGCTGGCGACCAGCACCGAAATGGTGGTCGCGGCCCCCAGCTTTTGGTAACCCAAAATGCCGGAAAAGACAAAAAACGATCCCAGCAAACCGGGCAACAGCATCCAGCCCCTGAAATTGCCGGTCACCTCAGCCAGGGCGCTGGCGCCGTTTTTGGCGAACAGCAGCGCCATCAACAGCAACAGGCCGACGCTGGAGTTGATCACCAGGGCGATCAGGATCGTCGATGCGCTTTCGCTGATGCGCACCATCAGCAGGTTCTGGACGACCAGGCTGACACCCGCCGCCACCAGCAGCAATAACATGATATTCATAGAATTAGCGGACCGGTGGCGATTTTTCGTGATCAAGCTGCAACTGCAAAAAGGTCAAATCCAGCCATTGGCCGAATTTGGCGCCCACTTCGCTCATCCGCCCCACGTTCTGGAACCCCAGATTAAGGTGCAGCTGTATCGACGCGGTATTGCCGGATTCGATGCCCGCCACCATCACATGTTTACCTATCGCTCTCGCCTGCTCAATCAGCGCAATCAGCAGGGTTTTCCCCACCCCGCCGCCGCGGCTGTCGCGCCGCACATACACCGAGTGCTCCACGGTGTGACGATAGCCGTCCCACGCCCGCCAGTCGCCGAACGAGGCATAGCCAATCACCTCACCCGCCTCATTGTTGGCCACCAGCACCGGATACCCCGCCGCCTGGCGTTCCGCCATCCATGCCACACGGTTCGCCGCATCGACGGTGAGTTCATTCCAGATCGCCGTGGTGTTAAGCACGGCGTCGTTATAGATAGCGGCAATGCCTTCGCTATCGGTTATAGTCGCGTTACGGATAAGCATGTTGACCCCCTGGTTGACTGTCCACTATCATACTACGATATGAATAATAAATTAGACAACCTAAATCAGCGCATCGGCGCACGCATCCGCATCGAACGCGAAGCCCGCCATTGGTCCTTGTCCGATCTGGCCGAGCGGGCCGGCGTTTCGCGGGCCATGGTGCATAAAATTGAACGCGGCGACAGCAGCCCCACCGCCATGCTGCTGGCCAGGCTCTCCGGCGCCTTCGGCCTGAGCATGTCCAAACTGATTGCCCGTGCGGAAACGCAGGAAGGCCGGCTGCTGCGTCGGGAGGATCAACCGGTCTGGGTCGATCCCGAAAGCGGTTACGTCCGCCGTCATGTGTCCCCGCGCTCAGACATTCCGCTCGATCTGGTGCGCGTTGAACTGCCCGCCGGGGCGGAGATCCCGATGCCGGCCTCCGTCTACGCGTTCAAACGCCAATTAATCTGGCTGCTGTCCGGCGAGCTGGTGTTCCTGGAAGGGGAAAATCGCCATGAAATGGCCGAAGGGGATTGCCTTGAACTTGGCCCACCGGCGGACTGCGTGTTCAAAAACGAGAGCGGCGAGCCCTGCATTTATCTGGTTGTGGTGATGAGCAAGGCCTGAAGAAAGCAAAAAGCCCGCAAAGTTATCCTCTGCGGGCTTTTTCACGTCAAACGGCACTATTACAGGGTGAAGTTCAGCCCTTCGACCACCGTCTGCTCCAGCGGCAGCCGCCCTGAAGGGATCTCCTTTTGCTGCAGGAACTCCGGCAGCAGGGATTTATCGCCCGCTTTGCCGATCGCCACCATGCCGTGCACCACATAGTTATCCGGCAGGTTCAGCGCCGCCTTGATTTTGTCGTGGTGGACGCCGCCCATGCAGTGGGTCAGCCAGCCTTTCAAGTGCGCCTGCAACGCCAGGTTCGCCCAGGCGGCACCGGCATCAAACGCATGGCTTGGGTTAGCGACTTCCTTATCGCCATTCAGGCTGGTGGTTTTGGAGATGACCACCACCAGCGCCGAGGCGTGCTGCGCCCAACCGCGGTTGAACTCAATCAGGAAATCCAGGTAGCTGTCCCAGCTGGCCGAGCCGTGCTTGCTGTAAGCAAAACGCCAGGGCTGGATGTTATACGCCGAAGGCGACCAGCGCGCCGCTTCAAAGAAGCTCAGCAGGGTTTCGTCGTCGATAGGATCATTGGCCAGCGCGCGCGGCGACCAACGTTCAATAAACTGCGCATCAATCGGGTAATCAGAAGTTCTTGGCTGGCTCATGGACATCTCTCTCATGGGAATGGAATACCGAATTTACCCAATATTCCCACGCCCCACATCAGAAAAATTTTTATTTTGTGCTTTGTTCACTAGCGCAATTCCTGCTGCAACCAGCCCAGAAACGCCCGCACCGGCGGGTGTCGTTCGCGCCCCGGCACACACAGCGCAGTATAAGCGGCACCCGGCACGCAGATATCCGGTCGGTAAGCCACCAGCAGGCCGTTACGCACCAGATCGGACACCATCACCGAACTGGCCAGCACCAACCCCTGCCCGGCCACCGCCGCCTGCAAGGCATAATGCTCCTCATCGTAGGCCCGCAGCGATGTGTGCCGCTGCCACCAGTCGACCCCGGCAGCCAGACACCAGTCACGCCAGCCGTTTTCATACAGCGTTGAATCGCGCCAGCGAACGGTGATCAGCGCAGGGGTTTGCAACTGTGTGGCAGACAGCCCCGGCGCGCCGTAAACGCCAAAACGCTCCTCCAGCCGTGCGGCCTGATGCAACTGGGGATAATTGGCGCTGCTGTAGCGTATGGCAATGTCCACGCTGGCGTCCTGCTGCAGATCAATCACCTCGGCGCAAGCTTCCAGGCGAACCAGATAGTGCGGATAGGCCTGATAAAAACGCCCCAGGCGCGGCACCAGCCACAGGGCGGCGAAAGAATGGGTCACGGAAACGCACAGCGCGCCGGCGCTGGGCACCGGCCGCAGAGCATCCAATGTATTTGCTACATCGAGTAGCGCGGTATGTACCCCAGCGAACAGACGCTCCCCTTTCTCCGTCAACCGCACACCTCGCGGTACCCTGTCGAACAGTGCAAAACCCAACTGCCGCTCCAGCGCCTTGATCTGGTGCGAAACTGCGGTCGGGGTGACCGCCAGCTCCAGCGCAGCCTGTTTAAAACTGCGCAGGCGGGCAGCGGATTCAAAGGTGCGCAGTGCGGTCACCGGAAGCGTGGCAAACATAGTGGACAATCCATAGGATGAGTTGAATTCATCCTGGCAGAGAAAGCGTCATTTGTCGTATTTACCTTGCTCCTCATAGAGTGGCGATGACAATTTCACGCTCGGAAAACGGAGAATGACATGAATTCAACTCATCAACCCAAACGCCTTATCGTGCTGGTCGGCAGCCCGCGCCGTGACGGTAACAGCGCCGCGTTGGCGCAAGCCGTCATGGCGGGCGCCGCCGAGGCGGGCACCGGGGCCAGCCTGCATTTTCTGGATGACTATATCAGCGGATTTCTGACGGATGAGCGCCACAGCCCGCCGCCGGCCGACCGCTATGGCGAACTGTTCCTGGAGCACTTTCTGCCGGCCGATGCGGCGGTGTTTTGCACCCCTATATACTGGTACGGCATGTCGGCGCAGACCAAAGCCTTTTTCGACCGCGCTTTCAGCTATTACGCCGACGCCTACCCGGATGCGAAGCAGGTGCATCAGCGCATGAGCGGCAAACGCATCGGGCTGGCGGTCGCCTCGGAAGAAACCTACCCCGGCGCGGCAATGGGCATCGCGCATCAGATCCAGGAATTCAGCCGCTATTCGCATTCCGAGTTTGTCGGGGTGGTGCACGGCGCGGGCAACAGCCGGGGCGAAATCAGCCGCGATCCGCGTAACCCGCTGTTGGCCGCCCGCGATCTGGGCCGCGAGATCTTCACGCGTCCCTATTCGGATTACCGGATGGACACGCCGCGCAGCTCGCAAGTTTGGCAAAATTGATGCCGTAAAGGGGCAGCCCGCTGCCCTTTATCAAGGTTGCGCAAGCATATGTAGCAATATATTGCCGCCCATTGGCCCGTTAAGGTAAACATCATATGATGCACCTGTCCGACCGGCGCGCCCATCAACTCAAAGTGAATCAAGATGTCGAAACAGTGGAAAATAACGGCGGCCAACGCTGGCCTACAGCTTTACACCCGGCTGGGGGGGCATTTCAAAGACAAGGCTACGTTTAAGCCGGACCTGACTTTCGACAGCATCGTTATTTTTTCCACCACCGCCCTGGGTGATCTGATGTTCAATACGCCGGCCATTCGCGCGCTGCGCGAACGTTATCCGGCGGCCAGCATCACTCTCATTTCCAGCCACAAAAACAAGCAACTGGTCGCGACCAGCCGTTACTTTGATCATGTCATCTATTGGGATCATAAAGCGAAAGACATGCTTGGCGTGATTTGCCAACTGCGAAAACGCCGGCCCCAGTTGGCCATCATCCTGCACTCAAAATCCCCTTATGACGTGATCACCGCGATTACCGCCGGCTGCCATTATGTGTTCAAAGACGCCTACGGCAATAAAGCCACCGGCATGGAACGCTGGCTGAGTGGCGTAAGCCGCAGCACCGGGGGGCATTTAATTCAGCGCAAGCTGGATCTGGTGGCCCAATTGGGTTGCCAGACTCAAAACACCGAGATGTTTATTCCCATCGCCTTCCCGCCCATAAACAAGGCCGTGGGGAAAACCGTTATCGGCTTCCAGATGGGCGCTTCTGAACCGCTGCGCTGCTGGCCCGTCGGCCAGTTTATCCGTCTGGCAAAGCTCTTGCTGGCGCAGTCGGCGCATAACCAAATTGAATTAATCGGCGCCCCTAAAGAGCAAGCTATCGAGCAGGCGTTTATGGCAGGATTGACGGCAGCCGAACGGCAACGCGTTGTCAGCCATATCGGCAAAACCACGCTGCCGCAGTTGCTGGCGGTCATGGAGAACATGCAGGTTCTGGTGACCGGCGACACCGGCCCGTTGCACTTGGCCATCGCCCTGAAAACGCCGACCGTCAGCCTGTTTGTTACGGCAAATCCGCAACACACCGGCCCCTATCAAAATAGCGCACTGCATCAGGTGATGTACGTGCCGGTCGATGCCGAAAAACTTAGCGTAGCGCAACGCCGTCAACCACTCAGCATCATCACCGAGAACCAGGTGTTTGAAAAAGTGGTGAATGCCTTGGCACTTGCCCCCCTTCACGGCTGATTAATTTTCGGCAAGCGGTGGCGATGTCAACACCATCGCCACCGGGAACCAGAACAGGTACCAAAACTCGGCCGGGTTAGCGATGACAAACATGCCCTGCGAACAATAGAAGATCAGCATAAACAGGTATAAGGCGGCCTCCAGGCGACGGCCGGCCCTGAGATGGCTCAGCGCAAGCCGTGCGCCATAAGCCAGCAACGCGGCGAATAAACAGAATCCGACCAGCCCCCCCTTGAGCAACGCGCCCAGATACAGGCTGTGGGTCGTGTGAATAAACTCACCGGTATAGTTGGTAAAGGCCAGTTCTTTATCAAAGCCATAGCCAAAAAACGGCGCCTGAGCTATCAGCGACAGGCTGTGTCGCCAAATGCTCATGCGCACAAAACTCTGTTGATACAGCTCGTCAAAGCGCGTAATCAGCATCTCGCCAATGTCAGAAAACAAAACGACGATGACGGCAACTATCATCGTGGCCGCAATGCCCACAGCCGTTTTTTTATTGAGCGTAACGAATGAGGTCGTCAACGCCAGTGCTGCCAATAACGCAATCAACGGGCCACGGCTTTGCGTCAGCACCATAAAGGCAAACAGCGGCGGGATCGCCAACAGCACTTTCTTTTGCCGGGTATCGCGCAATACCATCAGGCTTAAAATAATGCCCACGGCGGCATAGCCGGCAAGATCGATCACATTACGCGGGCCCGGATTGAGGGCCGAGGTCTCCCTGAGGGTATAAATAGCGTGATAATCGCTTATAGCCAGATACACGCACAGCAGCACAATGCCGACAATCACCGCGCAGAGTAAGAAATTACGCCTGGGCCCAGCCAGCAAGGTGACCAGCAGGGCAAGGTAAATCAGAATATAAGCGCTGTGGGTAAAGGCCGACCCCGTATCGTCCGGCGTTCCCCCCCAAAGGTTGCTGGCGGAGTAATAGGCCAAAAAGCCCGCCGCCAACGCCAGCCCCAATACCGCCTTGCGCTGCTTTAGCCATGCCGAACGGAGCTCCGGGTGGGTGATAAACGCGACAAGGTAAAAAAAAGCGGCAATATGGAATAAATTATTGACCCGGGTATGCCCGCAAAAAACGGCGCTGAAAAATGAAAAGGCCAGGAATGAGTAAACATAGAGCGCCGTAGTAAAATCAGCCTTTTTTGAAAAAAACATTATAATCAACCTTTTCAAAAATATTACTGTCAATGGCGCTGCTCAACGAAAAATTCTTGATGGCAATACTGTTGTTTTTCATTCTTTCACCGGCGTGGCTAAAGGCAGGCATGATGATATCATCAACTTTTTCAGGTAAAAAAGTGGGCAGTCTATTTTCCTTCGTTTCATAAAAACGCGGCAAATGAAAATTATTCATATCCAATCCGGCAATAAACAGCTGTTTGAACCCCAGAAATGAAATTATCTGGAAAGCCCAATAAACCACCGTGCCAGCATCGAAAATACCGTGCCGGATATCGTGAGTGAAGGCGATGGTTTTATTGGACGATGAAAAAGAGACGCTGCGGTCGTTTCGGTAATGCTCCCACAGCTCTGGGGGGGTTATTTTGGGGCTATAAATTTTAAAGGCCGCATCTTCTACTACCGCAAACCGGCACTTCACGCCCGCCAGCGTAAACCGGTCGATTATTTTGGCAATGCCGTGCACCGTGGTAAAAAGAATTAAATCCGGCTTCAGGATAATGTTTTCTATAATATCCGGTCGTTGATCAATAAACCCCATATCGACGATAACGTAAAAGTGAAAATCAACCTGCGGGTGCAAAGAATAGGCGCCATTAACCCCCATTGTCGGCATGGCGGGAATATGGTTAAAACACATATCCTTGACCGAAGGCCCGGTTGCGGTAAGCAGCAGCGGCCCCTGGCAACTGTCTTTCAACGCGGACAACGCGACCAGCGGAACAGGCTGTTTTTTATAATGCAATACGGCAATCTCACCGCTTTGGGCCCGCTCAATCCTCACATAGGGCCAGAGATTTTCATTGTGCCGATACGGGCGAGAATGAGAATACCGATATACCTGCTTAAAAAAACTGCCCATCTCGCCCACTTCCCCTGGTAAATGTATTGGCATCTGAGCTGATTGCTCTTATTTTAATTACGCCAACTCAGAACCCGAGTATCTGAGCATTTATTACAGTGGGCAATTTTCTCAATTTGAATTATTCGTCACGATAGCGATAAGAGATATGTGCATTTGTAACCCACGTTAAAAAAATGCAGGGAAACGTAATTATTCTCTTTTTGAAGGATAAAACTGCGGCAGAAGGCGCTGCCGCAGAATGAGATTGGGGGCTTAACCCTGAGGAAATTGGGGTATTGCGCACGCAGCCATCACGCCGCCTTTATTATCAGGCGGGCCGTTTGTCGCCGCCGATGGTTTCACCGAACGGGCCGGTATTCACCGTGCGCGCCGTCGAGTTCAACGGCTGCGCCAGCGGCAGCAGCGGCATCACCAGTTCGGCGAAGCGATGGGCCTCTTCGAGGTGCGGATAGCCGGAAAGGATAAAGTTGTCGATGCCAAGCTGCCGATATTCGAGGATGCGTTCCGCCACCTGCTGCGGGTTACCCACCAGCGCGGTGCCGGCGCCGCCGCGCACCAGGCCGACACCGGCCCACAGGTTAGGGCCAATGCGCAGATCATCGCGCGAGCCGCCGTGCAGTGCGCTCATGCGTTTTTGCCCGGTGGAATCCATGCGCGCAAAAATTTTCTGCGCGGCCGCAATGGTACCTTCATCCAGATGGCTTATCAGCCGATCGGCGGCGGCCCAGGCCTCCTCTTCCGTCTCGCGCACAATGACATGCAGGCGAATGCCGTAGTTGAGCTTGCGCCCCTGTTGTTCAGCGCGTTGGCGTACCACCGCCAGTTTCTCCGCCACCTGCTCCAGCGGCTCGCCCCAGGTGAGATAGGTGTCTATCTGGTTGGCGGCGATACCGATAGCCTCTTCGGAGGAACCGCCGAAATAGAGTGGCGGGCCGTTTTCCTGCACCGGCGGGAACAGCAGTTCCGCGCCTTCGACATGAATGTGCTTGCCCGCAAAATCAACCTTTTCACCCTTCATTAAGCGCTGGTAGACCTCGAGAAACTCCTGCGTCACCTCATAGCGCTCTGCATGGCTAAGAAAAATGCCGTCGCCCTTGTTCTCCACCGGATCGCCGCCGGTGACCACGTTGATCAACAGCCGCCCCTCGGACAGCCGGTCCAGCGTTGCCGCCATGCGCGCAGCCAGGCTCGGCGGCTGCAAACCTGGTCTTACCGCCACCAGATAGCGCAGACGGCGGGTGATCGGCGCCAATGCCGCCGCCACCAGCCAGGAATCTTCGCAGCTCTTGCCGGTGGGGATCAGCACGCCGTAATACCCCAGATTGTCGGCGGCCAGCGCCACTTGTTGCAGGTAGGGTAAATCCACCGGTCGCCCGCCCTCGGCGGTGCCAAGGTAACGGCCGTCGCCGTGGGTCGGCAGGAACCAGAAAACGTTAATCTTCTCTTTCACGGACTCAGTCATTATGCCTTTCCCATATAACCATTTCTGGTATTCATCGATAGAAAAATATCCTTTGGTTATAAATCTGTTAGCAGGATGCATGCCAGCGTCTTTTTATTTTTTAGTTGTTTAAAATCATAGCGTTGTAGGTTTTTAGCCGAAAAAAAACTGCTGCATTGGCAACAGCCGTTGCTGATGAACTGCTGCTTTTGCAGCAACCCGCGCTTTGGCTCCCCTCGCCGTTAGCGCCCTGCTGGGATAAGATTTTTTCTCTGTTAGCCTCGGCCAAGCCTGGAGCCACCCAATGCATAACCCGCAACCCTATGCGCCAGACAAACCGGTGCTGATCGACCCGGCGTCGATCGCCTTTCAAAGCGTGCTGGACCGGCTGGCGCCGACCGACGCCACAGTGCTGATCGTCGGTGAAACCGGCACCGGCAAGGAGGTGGTGGCGCGCTATCTGCACCACAACAGCCTGCGCCGTCATCAGCCGTTTTTGGCGGTGAACTGCGGCGCACTGACCGAAAGCCTCGCCGAGGCCGAGCTGTTCGGCCATGAGAAAGGCGCCTTTACCGGCGCCACCAGCACCCATCAGGGCTGGTTCGAGGCGGCGGAAGGCGGCACCCTGCTGCTGGATGAAATTGGCGAACTGAGCCTGCCATTACAGGTAAAGCTGTTGCGGGTATTGCAGGAACGGGAGATCACCCGCGTCGGTTCGCGCAAGGCGCTGAAGGTGAATGTCCGGGTGATTGCCGCCACCCATGTGGATTTGGCCAACGCGATCCGCGAACGCTTGTTTCGCGAAGACCTCTATTATCGGCTCAACGTGGCGGCGGTTACGCTGCCGCCGCTGCGCCAACGGCCGGACGATATTCCGGTGCTAGCCCAGCATTTTCTTACGCTGTACGGCCACCGATTGGGGCGGCCCCGGCTGCGGCTGGCACCGGAAACCCTGCAGGCGCTGCTGGATTACCACTGGCCGGGCAACGTGCGTGAACTGGAAAATACCCTGCACAACGCCGTGCTGCTGAGCAAAGATGCGCTGATCGCCCCCCACCAGCTGCGGCTGAATCACAACCTGCAAGATGCCGGCATCGCCGGTGATGACGCCATCGGGCACTTTATGCGCCGCCAGTTGCAAGGGGACACCACGCAGCTCTATCAGCGGGTACTGAACTCGCTGGTGCGCAGCGCCTTCGAGGCCAGCGACGGCAACCAGTTGCAAACCGCCATGCTGCTTGGCATCAGCCGCAACACGCTGCGCACCCACCTGGCGCATCTCGGGTTGATCAAACCGCGCCGCCGCGCCACCTCTACCGCCGTTTCGCCTCCCGCCGCCTGGCCGCAGCAGGAGCAGGAGCAGGAGCAACAATTGCGTATCGGCTATCAGAAATTCGGCAATCTCGGGGTGCTCAAAGCGCGGCAAAGTCTGGAGCAGCGCTTCGCCGACCGGCACATCAGCATCCTGTGGAGCGAGTTCCCCGCTGGGCCGCAGCTGTTGCATGCACTGAATAACGACGAGATCGATTTCGGCACCACCGGCGAGGTACCGCCGATTTTCGCCCAGGCTCAAGGGCATGGCATGGTCTATGTGGCCTATGAACCGCCGGCGCCGCAAAGCGTGGCGATGGTGGTACCGAACAACAGCCCGATCCGCAGCGCCGCCGATCTGCGCGGCAAGCGCATCGCGGTCAACAAAGGCTCCAACGTCCACTATTTACTGGTGCAGATGCTCGACGAGCAAGGGCTGGCGCTAAGCGACGTGCGCATAGTCTACGCGCCGCCGAAGTATCCGCTGTCGGCGAGCGACTATCAGGCGGTAGACGCCTGGATGATGTGGGATCCGTTGCTCAGCGACGCGCAGCGTTCGGGGGAATTGCGGGTGATAGCCGACGGCACGCAGCGGGTGCTGAATCAGCAGTTCTATCTGGCGAGACGTCGCTTTGCCGAGCAGTCGGGCGATCTGCTCCAGCAGGTGATGCTGGCGCTGCAAAATACCGGCCGCTACATTGCCAAGCAGCCGGTTGAAGCGGCGCGTTATCTCTCCAGCGAATTGGGGTTGCCACCGGCCTCGCTTGAGCTGGCGTTGTCGCGCCGCAGCCATGAAACCCGCGCCATGAATGTCCAGGTGATCCGCGAACAACAACGCATTGCCGATCGGTTTTACGCCCTGGGCCTGCTGCCCAGAGCGATCGCCGTGCGCGATGCGGTGTGGCCGATGTAAGGCGGGCGTCCGCTTTAGTCGTCGAAAGGTTCGCCCAGCGTCAGCATCAACCGATTGGCCCAGGCAAAGAACGCCGTTGATTGCACCAGATCCAACAGCGCCAGTTCGTCCAGCCCCTGCTCGCGCAGCGCTGCCAGATGCTGAGCGTTAGCCTGCGGCGGCGTGGCGGACAGCGCGGCGGCAAAATCAATCTGCGCCCGCCAACGATCCCCTTGCCCCTCACTCAGTACGCCGCCCGGCGCTACGTCCAGCAGACGCTGCACCTCTTCCGTTTGTTTCGACAGCTGCGCCGCCTTGCGCGCATGTACCGAGGCGCAATAGATGCAGCCGTTGACCTTGCTGGCCACCGTCGCCGCCAGTTCGCGATCTTTACGCTCCAACCCGCCGGGGGTATAGAAAATCGCCCTGTCCGCCAGCGTGCGCTGTTCCAGCACCGGGTGATTGCGCGCCAGCAGGCGGAAATAATCCGAATCGCTATGCCCGAATCGCGTCAACAACGCCTGGCCCGGCTCATCAAACTCCGCCAGCGGCTTGGCGGCGATCCAGGGTTCCCACCCCAGTTCCTGGCGGGTAAACACCGGCGGCGCATGGCGGCCGCTCAACGTGACGGGGTCGGTACGCCAAGCGCCGGCCCTAACCGGGGTGCCGGTCACCTCAACCGGTTTGTCGCCCAGCAGCCGGTAACCGGTCAGCAGGCGGCTTTGGAAGCTGACAAACGCGATCAGTTGCGACAGCGTGACGATATCGTCCAGCGACCAACCGGCCTGTTGCAACCCCTGCAAATGCTGCGCGTCGGCGCTGGCGGGCTTGAACGCCAGCCGTTCGGCATGAGCCAGCGCCGCCTGCCAACGCGGGCCAGCCGGTGCGCCGCCCTGCGGTTCCAGCAACGCCGCGTAGTGTGCGGACAATGGCTGGTCGGCCTGCCATTCGCTGATGCGCTGGGCGATCAGCAGCCGCTGCACCGGCGGAAAATCCCCGGCGTCGGCGGGAGCAAACAACGCCTGATAGCTGGCCTGAATGGCGTCTGTCGCCGCCTGCCGCGTCGCTCTGGCCTGCGCCAATGCCGAACCGGGCACGATCTCCGCCAGCGTCGCCAGCAGATCTTCAGTGTTCAATGCGGTTGTCATACCTTTTCCTCAGCGTGATGTTCGTGGGAGATGGAAGCGGGATTGCGGCGTTGCCAGCCCAGTTCCGGAGCAACATGGCGGGCGATCAGCTCGATCGAACGCAGCACATGGGCGTGCGGCGGGTCGATCGAATGCACCTGAAACGCCAGATCGGTCACCCGTGCCAGCGCGCTGTCTTGTTGCAGCGAGGCAATAACCTGATCCGGCGTGCCCAGGTGCACGTCAAAGGCGCGAATCAATCCGTCGAGCGATTCATCGGACGGTCGGTGGCCGCTGGCGCGCAAGCGTTCCAGCCCCCGGGCAAGCCCCTGCGCGGCGAAGTCCCGCGCCTGCTGGCTGTGGTCGGTGACAAACGCCGTGCGCGCCCCCATGATGCGCGGCGCTATGCCGGGCGGCAGCGCCGCCAGATAGGCGTCGATAATCGGGTTTTGCAACGCGTCCAGCGGCAAATCCGGCGCATCCGCCGGGCGCGGTTGAGTGCGCGACAGCATCAGGCCGTCACCGGCCCGGCCGGCGCGCTCGCCGCCCTCCACCGAGAAGGTGGCTTGCCAGACGCGCTGCGCCAACTGCGGCGCTGCCGGATACAAACGGTTATCCTCGCCGCCCAACGCCTCACCGCGCCAGGCCCGCAGCAGGGTGTTGACGTTGTCGGCAAACACCGCATTGCGCTGTTGGGCATCGAACCCGAAGGCGCTGAACGAGGACGGCGTGCCGCCGGCGGCAATGCCAACCTCCAGCCGGCCATCGGACAACAGATCCAGCACCGCGGTGTCTTCCGCCACGCGAATTGCCGATTCCATCGGCAGCGTGATAACCCCGGTACCCAATCGAATATGGCGGGTACGCGCCGCCACCTGCGCCAGAAACACCAGCGGCGAAGGCAGACCGCCCTCATCCTCATGGAAGTGGTGCTGCGCCACCCAGGCGGTATCAAATCCGGCCCGTTCGGCATGCACGATCTGTTCGGTCGCCAGCCGGTAACGCTGTTGCGCGCTGCCCTGATCCAACAACCGGGTGAAAAAACCAAGTCTCTTACTGCTCATGGAACGCGTCCTCACTCTTTGGCTGTGCGGCATACCTTTGGCGGCCGGGAATGGCCTCAATCAACTGACGGGTGTAATCGCTGCCCGGCATGGCGAACAGGTCGCGCGTCGCGCCACCGTCCACCTGCTGCCCACGGTGCAACACCGATACGCTGTGCGAAATCTGCCGCACCGTCGCCAGGTCATGCGAGATAAACAAATAGGTCAGCCCCAACGCTTGCTGCAAATCCTGAAGCAAGCGCAGGATCTGCGCCTGCACCGTCACGTCCAGCGCCGAAGTGGCTTCGTCCAGCACCAGGACCCTTGGCTGCAACACCAGTGCGCGGGCGATAGCCACCCGCTGGCGTTGGCCGCCGGACAGCTCGCGCGGCTTGCGGCCAAGCAGATCGTCCGGCAGCGCCACCCGTTCAAACAGCTCACGCACCCGACGATAGCGCTCGGCTTTGCCCAAGGGTGCGAAGTTCAGCAGCGGCTCTTCAATGACCTGATACAGCGTCTGCGAAGGATCAAGTGAACCGAAGGGGTTCTGATACACCAGTTGGATGCGGCGGCGGAACTGGCGCAGCGCTTCCCCCTTCAGCCGGGTGAAATCGGTGCCGTCGATAATGATTTTCCCGGCGTCCGGCCGCTGAAAACCGAGCAGGCAGCGCGCCAGCGTGGTCTTGCCGGAGCCGGATTCCCCCACCAGCGCATGGGTAGTGCCGCTCTGCACGCTGAAGGAAACCTGATCCAGCGCGCGGTAGCTTTTGCCGCCGGAGCCGGCCAGACGAAAATCTTTCACCAACCCGTTAACCTGGATCGCCGGCGCTTGCGTGCCAAGGTTTAGCTGCGGCGCAGCGGCACCGGCCAACGAAGGCACATCGGCAAACAGCCGGCGGGTATAGTCGCTGGCGGGGGCACGCAGCACCTCGGCGGTCACGCCCTGCTCCTGCACCCGGCCGTGACGGAACACCAGCAGCCTATCGGCGCGCTCCGCCGCTACCGCCAGATCGTGGGTCACCAGTAATACCGCCGTACCGAATTCCTGCCGCAGCTCGTCGATCAGATCAAGAATGCGTTTCTGCACCGTGACGTCCAACGCGCTGGTGGGCTCATCGGCGATAATCAGCGCCGGCTGCAACGCAATGGCGATAGCGATCAGCACCCGCTGTTTCATGCCGCCGGAAAGCTCGTGCGGGTATTGACGCACCCGCAGCTCCGGGTGCGTCAGGCCAACCCGTGTCAGCAGCTCCACCACCCGCTGCTGCACCTGCTTGCGCGGCAGACGGCGGTGAATGTTGACGATCTCCGCCACCTGCTCACCGATGGTTTTTACCGGGTTAAGCGAACTGGAAGGGTCTTGCGGGATCAGGCTGATTTGCGCGCCGCGTACCGCATCCAATCGGCGTGACGACCAGTGGGCAATGTCGGTGCCGTTGAGGCGGATGGCCCCCTGCTCCAGGCGGCCGTTTTCCGTCAGCAAGCCAATGATCGCCTGCGCGGTGGTGGTTTTGCCCGAACCGGACTCACCGACCAGCGCCACCACCTCACCCGGTTGGATCGAGAAAGAGACGTCGTGTACCACCCGGCGGCTGCCGGCCGCCTCCTGATAGGCGATGGAAACCTTGTCCAGCTCCAGCACCGGCGTAGCGGCGGCCCGTTGCAATGCGGTTTGAATGCTCATCAATGCGTCCTCGCCAGCGCGCGGCTGATGCGGTTAGCCGCCAGCACCACCGCCACCACCGCCAAACCGGGGAAAGTGGTCAGCCACCAGGCGGTGGAAATGTAGTTGCGCCCTTCGGCGATCAACAGCCCCCATTCCGGCGTTGGCGGCGGCGTGCCGTAACCGAGGAAGCTCAGGGTGGCGATCGCCAGAATGGCGCTGCCGAATTGCAGCGCCGAGAAAGCAATCACCGAGGTCAGCGAGTTCGGCAGAATGTGCCGCCACAGCACCGCCCAAAAGGTGCCGCCGCTGCCATAGGCCGCCTCGACGTAGTCGCTGTGCCGCACCCGCACCACTTCCGCGCGGGCCAGGCGGGCGAAGTTGGCGACCGAGGTGATCCCGACGGCGATGGCGGCGTTTACCGTACCAAACCCCAGCAGGATAATGATGCTTAGCGACAACAGCAGGCCGGGAATCGACAGCAGCACATCGACCAGGCGCATGACCGCATCGTCCGCCACGCCGCCCACCGCACCGGCAATCAGCCCTAGCGCAGTACCCAGCAACAAGCCCAACGCCACCGCCACCAGCGCGGCGGACAGCGTTTGCGAAGCGCCATAAACAATGCGTGCGTAAAGATCGCGCCCCAATTGATCGGTGCCCAGCCAGCGTGTCCCGCCCGGCGCCAGCCGCTGCGCGCCGGCAATGCCCTCGGTGCCGCTGTAGGCGGTAAACAGCTGCGGCGCCAGCGCCCACAACACCGCGATGGCGATCACCGCCCAGGCCAGCAACAGCGTCACCGGCACGCGCCTGCGGCGGCGCGGGCGGCTGGCCGGTAAAGTGCCTTCGCTTTCCAGCCCGGCCAGATCGCGTTCCGGCACGGTCGCTTTTTCAAAGGAGATACTGCTCATACGGCGGCTCCTGTCTGCGTTTTCAACCGGGGATCCAGCAGCGGGAACAGCAGATCCACCAGCAGGTTGATGGTGACGAAGGCGGCGGCGGAAATCACCACGATCGCCTGCAACACCGCCACGTCTTGATTAAGCACCGCCTGTAGGGTCAGTTGCCCCAGCCCGCTGCGGCCAAATACGGTTTCGGTGATCAGCGCCCCGGCGATCAGCTCGCCGAACAAAATGCCGGCGATGGTCAGCGCAGGCAGCATGGCGTTGCGTGTCACATGCCGCCACAACACCCCGCTGCGGCTGGCGCCTTTGGCGCGCGCCACGGCGACAAACGGCTGGGTCTGGACCTGATCGATGCTGCGGATCAGGATTTGCGCCAGCGGGGCGGAGATCGGTACCGCCAGCGTCACGATCGGCAAAATCAACCCTTCCCACTCGCCCGGGTTGATCACCGGGATCAACTTGAGCTGGAATGAAAACACCTGGATCAACACGATGCCCAACCAGAAGGTGGGCACCGAGACAAACAACGAGGGCAGCGATTGCAACGCCGATCTCAGCCTGCCGAAACCGCTCAAATTGGAGAGAAAGGCAATCGCCAGCGCCAGGATCAACGCCAGCGAGAAACCCAGTACCGCCAGTTGCAGCGTGGCGGGCAGGTTGGTGGCCAGCAGATCGGTGACCGGCACGCCGGCCTGAATCGAGTAACCCAGATCGCCACGCAGCACGTTGCCCAGCGTGTGCAAATACTGCTGCCACAGCGAGACGTTGGCCCCATAAGCGGCGCGCATATCGGCGATTTGCGCCGGGCTTAGCCCCATGTCCGGGTTCTGGAACTTAATCAAAATCGCATCGCCGGGCAGCACCTGCAGCAGGATAAACGACAGGGTGAAGGTCGCCCACAGCACCAGCACCGCCTGCCCAATGCGCCCTGCCAGATATCGGGTCATCGTGGCCTCCTTAATGTTTCTCTAACCAGGCGCCGTAGAAACTCGGGCGGCCGACCGCTTCAAAACTGACGCCCTTCAGATAAGGCGCGCCGGCAAACACCTGCGGCTCCTCAAAGAACGGGATCACATAGGCCTGATCGAGCAGGTAGTTTTGCGCCTCGCCGGCGATTTGCAGGCGTTTTTGCGCATCGACCTCGGAGGCGATGCCCAGCAGCAGCGCGTTCAGCTTGTCATCGCTGAATTGGCTGTTCTTGCCGCTGCCGCCCTTTTGCAACAACGCATCGCGGTTGGTCGGGTAGAACTGACTTTTAATCACATCGGGATCGGCGCGGCCCACTTCCACCACCGTCGCCGGGGTTTTCTGCGGTTCGAGGTTATCCGCCACCCGGCTGCCGGCATCACCAGCCAGGATATTCAGGCGCGCACCCACCTTGCCCCACTGCTGCGAAACCAACTGCAGCACCGCCTTGTTCTGGGGCTGCGGCAGGGATTCATACACATTCAGCAGCAGTTTTTTACCCTCTTTCTCGCGCAGGCCGTCGCTGCCCTTTTTCCAGCCGGCTTCATCCAGCAGGCGGTTGGCTAACTGCGGATCGAACTTCAGTTTGTCGGACAGATCGACAAAACCGGCGGCGGACGAGGCGATGACCGATTTGGCCTGCGGGTAATTGGCCGAGAACAGCGTCTCGACGATTTGCTTGCTGTCGGTGGCATGCAGCAGCGCCTGACGCACCCGCAGGTCGCTCACCAGCGGGTTGTCCGGCCGGAAGGCGACGCTGTCGTTAACGCCACGCGTCGGGGCGGCGTAAATCGTGAATCCCTGATCCTGCGTCTGCTTCTCGTCATAAGCCTGAATTTGGCGAATAAAGTCCGCCTGGCCGGCCTGCAACGCGCCAATGCGCACGCTGTCTTCGCCGGTGACGATCACCTTGATGCCGTCCAGATTGGCGCGCCCCTGCTGCGCCAGTTTGGCCGGCCCCCAGGTGTAATCCTTGCGTACGCTGAGGTCCACTTCGCGCCCCAGCGTTTCGCCGCTGACCACGAACGGGCCGGAGCCGATGATATGGCGCGCGTCGCCGAGTTCGTCGTAACTGCGGTTCAGCGTGCCGAGGGACACCAGCCCCGAACCGATGGTGGCGGTGCCCTGCAGGAAGCCCGGCGATGAATGCTTGAAGTAAAATTTGACGGTCAGCGGGTCGATCACTTCGCTGCGGTCATAGTTGTTGATCACCTCCGACACCGGCAGGCGTTTGTCTTTGTTGCCCAGGCCGTAGGTATCAAAATTCTTCGCCACCGCGTTGGCATCCAGCGGCGTGCCATCGGAGAAGGTCACGCCCGGGCGCAGCTTGAAGGTGTATTCGGTTTTATCGGCGTTGCTGCTCCAGGATTCGGCGATCCACGGCTCAATCTCCAGCGTTTTCGGATTCTGATAGGTCAGTTTGTCGGTGATCTGGTTGAGAATGCCGCCGTTGGGGTAGAAACCGCCGGAGGGCGGGTAAAGGTTGGTGTGCGCCTGCTGTTCCAGGTAGACCAGCGTGCCGCCCTGCACCGCCGCCAGCGCCGGATGAACGCTCGCCGCTAGCCCCAATGCCACGGCTATCCCGCTGGTTAATGTGTTGAAAGAGAACTTAAACATAGATTTGCCACGCCTTCTTTATTTCGGAACGTTATGGGTTTTACCCTATGAATTTCAAGCCGCAGCTAGGCGGCCAGCTCGCTCACATCAGGCGCTTACTCAGGTAAGTCACTGGGGGGAGCGGGTGCAGCCAACAGCGCTGCGGCTTGAAAGGCGACGGGTATAGATAACAAACCAAATCGGCGGGGAGTTGAACGAACTAATTTCGCTAACCAAGGGTGGAAAACGCACAAGGCGCTCTGGCTTGGCAGAATAGAAGTAATGTTATAATGTATCCAAAATAAAATCAGGAGAGCCAGGATGAAAATTCAACTCTCGCTGCTGTTCCTTGGCCTGTTGGCCGGACGGGCTGTCGCGTTTCAGTCGAAGGTGCCGGAACCGCAGCCAGAACAGGTACGTGCGGCGGAAAATACCCTCGAAAATAGGTTCTATGGTTTTCACGCGATGGATGCGCAGGCGGTCAACATCGGCACCTGCGCAGCATTGCCGCAGGCCGGATGCCAATGTGCTTTCTGCACCCAGCTGCGACAGGCCGGGCCGGCGAAATGACCGGTTCTGATCAATTTTCAGCCCATTTCATACTGCACAATCAACTGCCCTTTTTTCATCTTCACCGCCGTGATGGTCACCGCACCCAGCTCGCTCAGCGAGCCCACATGGGTGCCGCCGCAGCCGTAAACGGGCAGATCGCCGAAACCCACCTGACGCACGCCTTCAACGTCCAACTGCCTGCGCGGCAAATTGGCCGCGATCAGCCGTTGCAGTTCCGCCTGCAGGGCACCTTGCTCCAGCGTTTGCGGGTCTGCGCCCGGCGCAAAGGTGATGCGCCCTTCGCCCGGCCAGTGATGCGCCTTCACCGGTTGCCAGCCGTGGTTTTCCCCTACCCAGCCAATCAGGTGGCCGGCGGAATGCCAGCGGGCGTGCAACCGGCGCCGCTCGCCATCCACCTGCAGGTTCACCGGCCCGGCGCTCACGGGTTCGGTGGTGAAATGCAGCACCTTATCGCCCTGCTGCGCCACGCGCAGTACCGGGATGGCGCCGAGAGAGCCGGTATCGGCCTGTTGCCCGCCGCCCTGCGGGTGGAACAGCGTCGCGCTCAGCTCCACGGCATATCCGCCGTCTTCGACCGGGGTGCAGGCCAACACCTGCGCTTCGCCCTGTAGCGCGTCGCTGTAATAATAAAGTCGTTCGGTCATGGCTTTCTCCTGGTTACGGAACGCTGTCTAGTATATTCATGCCATAATCAAAGGATAATCCGTCTTCTTTACAATGGACCTTTGCGCTGTGAGCACAAATCTATCCCATTCTCTGCTGGCCGAAATGGCCGTTTTCGTTCAGGTGGTGGAAAGCGGCAGCTTCTCCGCCGCCGCCCGACTGCTGGGCACCTCGCCCTCGGCCACTAGCCGCAGCGTGGCGAAACTCGAACAGGCACTGGCGCTGCAACTGCTGCATCGCACTACCCGCAAGCTGCGCCTGAGCGAACAGGGCGAAGAAGCCTTCCTGCGCTGCCGCAACATGCTGGAGGCCGCGCATTCGGTGATGGAAATCAGCGGCCAGGGCGCCGTAGAACCGGAAGGCTTGATCAGCGTCAGCGTCCCCAAAGCGGTAGGCCGCTTCGTGCTGCACCCGCATATCCCGGCATTTTTGCGCCGCTACCCCAAGGTGGACGTGCGTCTGCGGCTGGAAGACCGCTATATGGACCTGATTGACGATCGGGTCGATCTGGCGTTACGCATTACCGATCGCCCGTCGCCCGGGCTGATCGGCCGCCAACTGATGACGATAGAACATCTGTTGTGCGCCACGCCGGAGTATCTGGCGCAGCACGGCACGCCACTGCAGCCGCAGGATTTGGCACAGCACAGCTGCATTTATCTGGGAGAAACGCCCAACGACGCCCGCTGGAAATTCCGTCGCGCCGGTAAAACGATCACAGTGAACGTGCGTGGCCGCTATGCCGCCAACCATACCGGCGTGCGGCTGGATGCGGTGAAACAGCACCTCGGCATTGGCAGCCTGCCCTATTTTACCGCCCGACAGGCGCTGGACAGCGGAGAAGTGGTGCAGGTGCTGCCGGAGTGGGATTTCCTCAGCAGCTACCACGGCGGCCTGTGGCTGTTGTATGCACCCAACCAGCATCTGCCGCCCAAACTGCGGGTGTTTATCGATTATCTGGTCGCCTGCCTGGCCAAAGAGCCGCAGCTAAAGCGCCTTGCGTAAGGTGATGTTGATCCTGTGCGGCCCCACCAACGAATGGTAGCCCTCTTTGATCGGCATAATGCCGTGAAAGCACAGCCGCGACGGGCCGCCCCACACGACGACGTCGCCGTGCGCCAGTGGAATGCGCTGGGCCCGGTCACTGCGCTGCATGCCGCCGAACTGGAATACCGCCGGTAATCCCAGTGACACCGACACTATCGGTGAGCCAAAATCGTGTTCGTCTTTATCCTGATGCAGCGACAGCTTGCTGCCGGGATCGTAGCGGTTAATCAGGCACGAATCCGGCACGAACGGCGCAAAACCCGCCTGCTGCGCCGCTTCGTCCGCCAGCGCCATAAAAATAGCCGGGATGGGCGGCCAACGTTTGCCGCTGCGCGAATCGCGCTCGGAGTAACGGTAGCCGCGGCTGTCACTGCTCCAGCCGTTGCCGCACCAGCTCATCGCCACCGACATCACATGGCCGCCCGGCGTGGTCATGTGCCGCCACGGCACCTGCGCGATCACCCCCTTCACCGCCGCCAGCAGCTCCGGCCCGTGGTCACGCACAAAACCGTGCATCACCACCGCGCCTGGAGCGATCTGCTCGCGCCACGGCGGCGGCACGGCGTCTTCGAAAAGATCGAGAGTCATTGCTTAAAACCTGTATGAATACCCAGTATTTATTTTAACTCGCCACCGAGGATTGTCCAGTGTGATGCGCGCCATTGTTGTCCGCGCCAAACTTCTCTAGAGTACCTGCAATAAAATCAATAACCTTTCGGGATCGCACGTGATTAAAGGGATCGTTCTTTCGGTTGTCGCCTCGGTATTGTTCGCCGTGATGTATTACTACACCTCCACGCTGGCCCCGCTTGACGGCGAACAGGTCTTCGGCTGGCGCACCCTGCTGACGGTGCCGTTCCTGACGCTGTTTATGATTTTTTCCGCCGACTGGCGCCGGGTCGGCGAGACGCTGCGCTGGATCAAACAGCGGCCGCGCCGCCTGCTGTTTCTGCCGCTGAGTTCCGCGCTGCTGGGGGTTCAGCTGTGGCTGTTCCTGTGGGCGCCGCTGCACGGCAAGGCGCTGGAGGTGTCGCTCGGTTATTTTCTGCTGCCGCTGACAATGGTGCTGGCGGGGCGCGTGATTTTCCGCGATCGTCTTTCACTGCTGCAAAAGCTGGCGGTGGGTTGCGCCATTATCGGCGTCGGCAACGAGCTGTATCAGGTCGGCGGCGTCTCCTGGGCGACGTTGGTAGTGGCGCTGGGTTATCCGGTTTACTTTATTCTGCGTCGGCATTTCGGCACCGATAACCTTGGCGGGCTGTGGTGCGAACTGGCGCTGATGCTGCCGGTCGCCGGCTGGTTCGCCTTGGGCGGAAACGGGCCGCAGGCCGCATTGGCCACTCATCCGCTGCTGTATGTGCAGATCCCGCTGTTGGGGATGCTCAGTGCCTCCGCGTTGGTGTGTTATATCCTGGCCAGCCGCCTGCTGCCCTTCAGCCTGTTTGGTCTGCTGAGCTACGTGGAACCGGTGCTGTTGGTGGTGGTGGCGCTGTTGTTGGGCGAGAGTATCGGCCGCGACGAATGGCTGACCTATATTCCGATCTGGCTGGCGGTGCTGTTGTTGGTGTCGGAAGGTACGCGTCATCTGTTGCGCCGCCGACAGATAAAGTGACGACGTCACGTGAATTATTTAATTGATTTATAAATAGATAAATGTAGTGACATCGTCACTTTCATGCCAGTAACGCCCGCTAAAACGACGGCCGGCGTGGCAATGCACCGTGAGTGGCTTAAGCAGTTCCAGTTCGAAGGTCTGTTGTTGCGTATCTATCGTTACCAGGCGCGCATCGAGAAAATCAAAGTAGCAACCCACCTGCGGGTACAGCGTTTTGAACAGGCTCTCTTTGGCGGAGAACGCTATCGTCAGCAGTTGGTTAAACGCCTGCGGCCGCTGGCGCAGCGTTGCGCACTCTTCCTCGCCGACGATGGCGGTCCACAGTTCTTCGGCTCGTTCAGTCGGGATCAGCGTTTCAACGTCCAGCCCCACGCCACCCAACCCGCTTTCCCGATGCACCGCGCACAGCGCGGTATCCGCATTATGGCTGAGCGCACCGGCAATTCCCTGCGGCCACTGCGGCGCGCGGTCTTCTCCCCGCGGTAGGGTAAAATCCGCAAACCCCAACGGCGCCAGCAATGCCCGCGCCAGATAACGCCCAGCCAGATACTCCGCCCGCCGCTTTGGCACCGCACGCGCCAGATGATCGGGGATCACCATACCGGCGTCGCCGAAACAGCGGTCCTGATAGCCCGCCAGGGAAAAACGGCAACGGGCGACCTGCCCCGGATAACCGTCCAGGTTCAACCATTCGATGGTGGGGATAAAAGAAGAGAACACGTGTCGTCCAGGGTGAGTGTGCAGGCCGCTAATTTTAGACGCCGGATGGACCGGCAACAACGATTATTCCTCTCCCCCCAACCGGAGGGAGAGGAACGGTAGGGTTACAGAATATCTTTCATGGTTTTTTCGAAATCGCTCCAGGCACAGAAGCCCTGTTTATCCACCGGGCAACCTTCCAGCGCCAGCGTCACGCGCTGCGGCGGCGTTTTCAGCGTCAGCGGGTTGGCATTGCGCAACTGGTCCGCAGACTGGTAGACGTACTCAATCTTCAGCAGGTCGCGATCGTTTTTCTTATCGTGCCAGCGCTGGAACACCAGTTTGCCGCCAATCGGCGTTTTCTCATACTGGTGCGGCAACTGATAAGGCTTGAAGCGCATCGCCGACAGCAGCGAAGCGATGTTGGAGTCATGGCCCACCAGCACCGTCACCTTAGGCGCATCCGGTTTGCGTTCGCCAATCAAGGCGCCGTTGATGTAGGTCAGCAGCGGTTTGGCGACGTTCTGCGCCACCACCGGTGAGGTGAACAGCGAATCCTGGTAACCGTCTTTCAACTGTGCCAGCTGTTTCCACTGCTGCGGCGTGGTGATTTTGCCCCAGGCCACGTCCTTCATCGGGAAGCCTTCGTAATATTGCAGCATGAAGGCGTCCACCAGCGAATTGCCCACCCGCAGCGGGCCGGCGACGCCAGGCTCTTTGCCCGGCACCGCGCTCATCTTGCTGGCTTCTTTGGTCAGATCGCAGTGCTTGTCGGTTTTACAGGCGCTGGACGCTTTGTAATCGATGATTTTCGCCAGTTGTTTGTAGGCGGCATCCAGCTTCAGCGACGCCAGCTCGGTATTCATCGCCCCCAGCGCCTGTTGATTGAAGGCTTCGCTGTTGTCGGTGATGATCGGGTTAAAGGTGGGATCCATCTCCCCCATTTTGTCCTGGTGGTGCACGCTGATGTCGCAACCGGGGAACGCGCCGTTGGTAAAGAACTGCGCGGTCGCGACCGTGCGTTGCAGGCTGTTGGCGTAAACGTAAACGCTGCCGGCGGTCGGGCAGCCTTCCTGCGGCAATACGCCGGTCTGCTTGAGCCACTCGTTGAAATAGTGGCCCATATACACTTCCAGCACCCCGCCCTTGGTGGTCAACAGACCACCCGGCGTGTCCCAGGCCGGCCAGGCTTTGGGGGTAGACTGCGCCAGCACGCTGCCGTTATTGGCCAGCGGCGCACGCAGGTTATGGCGGCTCATCAGCAGCACCTGCTCCAACTGATAGTCGTTGGTTTCCGCCAGGGCATTCCCGGTCAATAATAAGGGCAAGCACAGCAATAACGTTTTTCTTCTCATCCGCAGAGGCTCCAGGAAAGTGATTATTTTGAATATGTTAGCTTTCGCCTCGCTATGATGGAGAGGTTATCCGCTGAAGTGTGTGACGAGTATCACGGGGAGAGGATCCGACAAGCGGCCACGAGAGATGGCCGCAGGCAACTCAGTACCACAAACGCAGGATAGGCCAGCCGATCAACAGCAACGCGGCGATATACACCACGCCGAGAATGCCGCCCATCCGCCAGTAATCTTTCGATTTCACGTAGCCGCAGCCGTAGATAATCACCCCCGGCCCGGTGGCGTACGGCGTCAGCACGCCCATGATGCCGATCGACAACACCAGCAGCATCGAAAGTTGCTCCATCGGCACGCCAGGCAGCCCTTTGCCGACCGCCAGGATCACCGGCAGCAGGGTGGCGGTATGCGCCGACAGGCTGGCGAACAGGTAGTGGGCGAAGTAGAACACCAGTACCAGCGCCACCACCGTCATGTTCGGCGAGAAGCCGTCCAGGTGGGTGCTCATGGTCTGGGCAAACCAGTCGATAAAGCCGGAGCGCGTCAGGCCGTTGGCCATCACCACCAATGTCGCCAGGTTAACCAGCGTGTTCCAGGCGCTGGAGTATTTGGTGATGTCCTTCCACGACACCACGTGCAACGCCAGCATCAGCGAGACCGCCAGCAGGCAGACCGTGGTGGCGTCCAGCAACTTGCCGCCGAACACCCACAGGCTCAGGCTGAACAACACCAGGCCAATCAGGGTCCACTCCTTGCGCGTCAGCTTGCCCATTTCACCCAGCGCGGTGTTGGCCCAGGCAGCCACTTCGCTGCTGTGGGTCACGCCCGGCTTGTAGAGGCAATAGGAAATCAACGGCGCGACAATCAGCAGCAACAGCCCGACCGGCAGGAAGGCCAGGAACCACTGCATCCAGCTGATGTGTACCCCGGCGATTTTGCCGACAAACTCAATCCCCAACACGTTGGGTGCCGCACCGGTGACGAACATCGACGAACTGATGCTGGTGCCGACCACCATCATCCACATCAGGTAGCCGCCAATACGCCGCGACGAAGGGTCGTTGGGGAACGAATCAAACAGCGGCGGCAGGTTTTTCACCACCGGGAACACCGTGCCGCCGGTCCGTGCGGTGTTGGACGGGGTAAACGGCGCCAGCAGGATATCGATGATCACCACCGCGTAGCCGAGCGTCAGGGTACGCTTGCCCATAAACTTCACCAGGAACAGCGCGATACGCCGCCCCAGTCCGGTGGCCTCGTAGCCCAGCGCAAAGATGAACGCGCCGAATACCAGCCAGACGGTGGTGCTGGAGAAGCCCGCCAGCCCCCATTTCAACGCCTCGTTACCGGCCTTGAAACCCGGTTCCGCCAGTTCCTGCGCGCCAAACAGCACCCAGTTGGCGCTGAGCACGCTGAGAGTCACGGCGATAAAGCTGATGGCGGTAGCCGGGATCGGCTCCAGGATCATGCCGACAATCATCGCCACAAAGAGGGCGAAATAGCGCCAGGCCTGCGGCGGCATGCCGTCGGGCGTGGGTATCAACAGCAGGATCGCGAGCACCAGCAGCGGCGCTATCGCTTTCCAGATTTTTTCCTGGGTTTGAGACATAAGACTCTCCTGAAAACGGGTTATTTTTTTGGCTATACCCTGTGGATTTCACGTTGCCGCTTGAATGGCCGCGGGGATATCGGAATGCGGTAATTGCGCCAGCAGCCAGGTGACGATCAACAGGTCGGCGCTGCCGCCAGGGCTGAGGTGGCGCAGGATGCAGTCGGCGTCGAACTGCCGCAGGCGTTGCCTGCCCCGTGCGCCCTGCGCCCCGCCCTGCGCCAGCAGCCCGTCGGCACGCCGCTGCAACCAGCGCAGCCCGGCCAGGCCGCCGCGCGAGGCGACGTTGGTGTCCTGGTTGTGGGCCATCAGCCACAGCAGGCTGTCCATCAGCGCCGTCTGCTCATCGCAGCCCGCCTTCAGCCGTTGTCGGTAGAACGGCAGCGCACCGTTGATCACCCGCTCAAAGCCGGACTCCGCCTCGCCGCGCGCGCCGCTCAAGCCATGTTCGGCAAACAACCGCTGGCCGGCGGTCTGCAATGCGTTGCGGGTTTGCAGCTCGCGTGCCACCAGCCCACGACACATGGCCGCCACGTCGGCGCACAGCGTTGCGGCATCGACCTTCTTTTGCTGCTGATAGCGGCGGCCAAAAGCGGCGCACAGCAGGCCGAGGGAAAACACGCTGCCTTTATGGGTGTTGACGCCGCCGGTGGCCCGGAACATATGGTTTTCGCAGGCCAGGCCCAGCGGGCGCAGCCGCAGCAGCTGTTCGTCGGCCGGGCGCGCGGCATCGTCGCAACCCTGCTGGATAAAACGCGGCAGCCAGATGCCGATGGCGCGGGCGCTGCGATAAAAGTGGCCGAGGTTCATATCCCGGTGAGCGCCGTTGTTATGGCGATCCACCAGCCCCGGTTTGGGCGTGAGGTTCACTTCCACCAGCAGTGCGCGGTAGGCGGTGCGGGCGAAATCCTGTACCGCCGCTTGCGGCGCACGCCCGACAGGCTTAACGGGCTGAGAGCGCATCATTGAGCATCCTTTCCATTTGCTGCAGCAGCTGTTCGCTGCCGTGCCGCCGTTGGCGGGCGCACAGTTTGGCCGGCTGGCCGCACAACAGGCAGCGACGTTCCGCCAACCCCAGATCGCGCCGCGACAAAATACGCCCCTGGGTGTCCAGCACGTCGATATCCCACAGCCGGCCAATCGGCTGTTGCACCTCTAACTGCATGGCGCAGTCTTTCACCCGCCGGGCATCGGCCTGCAACGCCAGAAAACCTTCGCAGCCGGTGGCGAGCGCCAGCGTTTCGGCCTGCAGACAGCGCCAACCTTGCTCGCGCCCTAGCTGTTGCAGCGCCTGCCAGCCGAGGTTGAAGATGTTGCGCGTCAGCGCGCTGTCTTTTCGCGCACCGGGCACCACCAGCGTCAGTACCAGCAGCGTGGATTGATGGCGCGCCAGCCATGCCTGTTGGCGCGCCTGGCGGCAATCGCGGCTGGTGAGCAGCTCCGGCAGGCTTACGGCGCGGTTGGCGGCCAGTTCGGGGGCAACGTAAGCCATAGGATTACTCCGCCACCTGATGCACCACGTCGATCACTGAACCGTCGCGGTAACGCACCACCGCCACCACCTTATCGGTAAAGGCGATCGGTTCGGGCTCGCCGGTCAACAGCAACGCGCGGCGGCGCAGCCAGTCGATATCGACCACCGGCAAACCGGCCTCCTGCAACCGCTGCGCCAGCTCCGGGCGTGTCGGGTTGACGGCAATACCGTGATCGGTAACCAAAATGTCGATGCTGAAACCCGGGGTCACGCAGGTGGTCACCTGTTCCACCAGCGTCGGAATGCGCCCGCGCACCAGCGGCGCCACGATGATCGCCAGCCGCGCCGCCGCTGCGGTGTCGCAGTGGCCGCCGGAAGCGCCGCGCAACACGCCATCGGAGCCGGTCAGCACGTTGACGTTAAAATCGGTGTCGATTTCCAGCGCGCTCAGCACCACCACGTCGAGCCTGTCGACCGAGGCCCCCTTCGAGCTGAAGTTGGCGTATTGGTTGGCGCTGATCTCAATGTGGTTGGGATTGCGCGCCAAAGACATCGCCGCCACGCGGTCAAAGCTCTGCACGTCCATCAGCCGGCCGATCAGCCCTTTTTCATGCAGATCCACCATGGTCGAGGTGATGCCGCCAAGGGCGAAACCGGCGCGAATGCCGCGTGCACGCATTTTGTCTTCCAGAAAACGCGTCACCGCCAACGAAGCGCCGCCGGTGCCGGTTTGCAGCGAGAAACCTTCGGTAAAGTAGCCGGACCCGGCAATCACCTCGGCGGCGCGGCGAGCAATCAGCAGTTCACGCGGATTGGAGGTCATGCGTGTGGCATCGGCACCGATCTTGTCGGCGTCCCCCACCCGCGGCAGTTGTACGATCAGATCCACTCGATCCTGCGCCAGGCTGGCCGGATGGTGCGGATAAGGCACTATCGATTCGGTTAACAACACCACGGTGCGCGCCGTGTCGGCATCCACTTTGGCATAGCCGAGCGAGCCGCAGCAGGCTTCGCCGCTGTAACCGTTGGCATTGCCGAAATCATCGCAGGCCGGTACGCCGAGGAAGGCGACGTCAATATTCAGCTCGCCGGACTCGATCAGATTGACCCGGCCACCGTGGGAATGGATTTGTACCGGTTCGGCCAGCAGGCCGTGTGAGATAGCTTCCGCCAATGGGCCGCGCAGGCCAGAAGTGTAGAGGCGGCTCACGACCCCGTGACGAATGTGGCCGACCAACGGCGCGTGGCATTCGCTTAGCGAGCTTGAGGCCAGCGTCAGGTTGCGGAACCCCATCGCCGCCAGCGTCTCCATCACCTGATTCAGCGCCAGGTCACCGCCGCGAAACGCATGGTGGAAGGAGATGGTCATGCCGTCCTGTAACCCGCTGCGGCGCACCGCCTGTTCCAGCGTGTCGCAGCGTTTAGCATCGCGCGGTTTGCGGGCCTGTTGATTGGCCTTGGTGGCGTCCTGATAGCAGCGCAGGTCCGCCAGGGTGTTCAGGGGCATCAGTCGTTGTTGACGTTTCATTATGCTTCCTCTCCCTGCTGAACCGACTCTTCGCGGATGCCGGAAAGCGCCGCACGTTGCAATACCAGCCGCGCGCGTTCAATCACCGGGCTGTCGACCATTTTGCCGTTGAGCGACACCACTCCGCGCCCTTCCTGCTCTGCCGCTGTGGCAGCGTCCACCACGCGCTGGGCATGAGCCACCTCTTTGGCTGTCGGCGCATACAGGTTGTGCAGCAGTTCGATCTGCCGGGGATTGATCAGGGATTTGCCGTCGAAACCGAGCTGTTTGATCAGCGCCGCTTCCTGGAGGAACCCGGCTTCGTTGTTGGCGTCGGAATACACGGTATCGAACGCCTGAATGCCGGCGGCCCGCGCCGCCTGCAACAACGAGCAGCGTGCAAACAGCAGTTCGATGCCCTCCGGCGAGCGCTCGGTGCGCAGATTGCGCACGTAGTCCTCCGCACCCAGAGCAATGCCGATCAGGCGCGGCGAGGCATGGGCAATCGCCACCGCATGGGTGATGCCCGCCGCCGATTCAATCGCCGCCAGCAGGCCGGTGCTGCCGACCGGGCGGCCGCAGTCGGCTTCGATGGCGGCTATCTCGCGTTCCATCTCCACGACGTCCTGCGCGCTGTCGGTTTTCGGCAGGCGCACGATATCCGCCCCGCCGCGCACCACCGCTTGAAGATCCGCCAGCCCGTAGGCGGAATCCAGCGCGTTGACCCGCACGATGGTTTCCACTTCCCGGTACAGCGGATGTTGCAGAGCGTGGTACACCAACCGCCGCGCCGCGTCTTTTTCACGCAGGATCACCGAGTCTTCCAGATCGAACATCAGTGCATCGGCCTGATAGATAAAGGCGTTGCTCACCATGGCCGCATTGGCGCCAGGAACGAACAGCATGCTGCGGCGCAGGCGGTGTTTATTCAGCGTTTTCATCACGCGTCCCCCACGGCAGTTGGCCATTGTCGCTGGCGCGCATCAGCGCGGTTTCCAGCCGGGCACGCAGCACGCAGTCGAGCGCGCCTTTGTCGTCCACCATCACCTGCACCGGCTCCACCTGATAACGCTGCAGCACCTCGAGCAACGTGTGGCGGATGGCGTGGCCGAACTGTTTTTCCACGCTGCTGGCGATCAGCAGATCGTGCTCCGGCCCCTCGGCGGGTGCGATGCGCACCATGACATCGCTGGATTCCAGCGTGCCGGCCATTGCTTCTCGGATAATTTTCATCGTTCACCTGATTGTGCGGATACAAAGGGTTTAATCACAAAATGGTCTTCACGCCCGAGATACCCGGGCCTAGCGCACCGAGGGGCGCTCCGACGGCCAAGGCCGTTACGACCCCTTCGGCACGCTCTCCCTAATAACGGGCTTGGGCAGTAAACCAAAGGGTTTGGCCCGGCGCTGCGTTTGCAAATCTTGCAGGTAATAAAGGGTGTCTGGCGGTACCAACGGCGCGGCGGCGTGGAAATCCCCCGCCGCCAGCAGCTTGCGCACCCAGGAGGCGGAGATCGCCGTGCCCTGATATTGCAAACGCTCAATTTCCACCAGGGCGATCGGCGGGCTGGGCAGTGCCGGCGTTTCCAGCCAATAGCGCATATCGCGGTTGTACTTCGCCGTTACCGCGCAGAACGGCTCGTTGCCGACAAAACGGTGGGTAATGCCCAACGCGGGTGCCAGGTACTGCCGAAAGATCTTCAGATCGATCTCGGTGTAACAGTCATCGGCAATACCCTGATCTTTAATGAAATAACAAGGGAAAGTGGCGCGGGATATGACGTATTGCGATCCTTCGTGCACCCTCAGGTTGGCGATATCGGCAGTGCCCGCCAGCACCAGCCGCCGCCGATCCTCATAGCTGAAACGCGAGGTGTCTTCTTTCACCAGAAACAGGTGCAACCAGTCGCATTTTGCCGCCGCCTGGCGCACCAGATATTGATGGCCGCGGGTAAAAGGATTGGCATTCATCACGATGCTGCCGATGCGCTTGCCTGGCCGCCGCTGGCCCGCCAACTGGGCCGCGTAGCGTTTCAGGCGGCATGGGCTGTTTTCCATCAGCACCACGATGCCCGGCACGCGAGCTATCGGGTAGAAGCCGCACTGGCGGAACAACGGCTCATTTTGCAGTTTGGTGTAGATAAACAGTTGGGTGTAGTGGCGTTCATAGGCCAGGTTCACCAGTTCGGTCGCCAGCGTAAGCGCCAGCCCTTCGCCACGCATTTGCGGGCTGATGGCGACGCATTTGATAATATTCTCTGCGATGCCGCCGCAGGCGACCAACTTATCGTCCTGGGCCACGGTAATAAAAATCTCTACCGTAGTATCAATATTCAAATCGTTACTGCGCAGAAACGCATTAATCTGCGCAATGTCTTTATGATCTGATCTTTTCACCCGATTAAATACGGCGCCGCCCAACATAATTATCTCTCTAAAATAACCAATAAATAACAAAAAACCATTTTAATTAACACACAGAGATAAAACCTTTAAAACCATAAAGTTGAAATTAAAAATAGTGATAGGTTTATTTAATGAAGCTATGGTAAACAGAAAAAAAACGCGAATTATTGACCTGTTTCACAAACACTCATCCGGTAATAAGTTGTTTAATGTTTTTTATTTACTTAATTATTTTTATGGTGTTTATTCATAAAGTGACGTTTATTTTTTAGACACGATTAACTTACATTAATTTTGCATGTTTATTGCAAGTATGGATTTAATTATGGAATGGCTAAATATTCTTATCGTCGAAGATGAAACGCCGCTGGCGGAGATGCATGCGGAGTTCATCAAGCAGCATGGCGGCGGCCGACAAATCTGGTTGGCCGGCACGCTGGGGCAGGCGCGCATGATGGTGGAGCGATTCAGACCGGATCTGATCCTGCTGGACAACTTCCTGCCCGACGGCCAGGGCATTGAACTGTTGCGCGAGTTGACCCTGAGCGGCTACACGGGCGGTATCGTGTTTATCACCGCCGCCAGCGATAGGGATACGGTAGCCGAAGCGTTACGATGCGGGGTGTTCGATTACCTGATCAAACCCCTGGCCTATGACCGGTTGGCCGCTACCCTGCTGCGGTTCAGCCAGCGGCGCCAGGCGCTGAAAGATAACGCGCGCCTTAACCAGCGCCGTGTTGACGAGATGTTCAATACCTATTCGCGCGGTGAACAACAGGCGGCCTTACCGGCGGGTATTGATGAACTCACGCTGGGAAAAGTACGCGCCCTGTTCGAGCAACCTTCGGCCAGCCACACCGCCGAGAGCGTGGCGAAAAACATGGGGCTAAGCCGCACCACCGCGCGCCGTTATCTGGAGTTTTCCACCGCCGCCCAGCAGCTCCGCGCCGAGATCATTTACGGCAAGGTTGGCCGTCCGCAGCGGGTTTACCGCGCCAAAATCGAGGATTAAGCGGTTATTCGGCTCGTCGCCCAGATTGAAGGCAGCCGAATTATTTCTCTGCGCCCGCCAGCGATTCGGGGCATGAGCACAGAGACAGCCTGAGGCATGACGGGATAAATCTGCCAAAAGCTCAACGGGTTGCGCATTCTGTAAGCAAACAGTCACAGAATGTGTAATCCGCCTTTGACATGCCGCCGACACCCCGTTAAGATTGCGGCCGTTCACACAATTCCTCTGTAGTTCAGTCGGTAGAACGGCGGACTGTTAATCCGTATGTCACTGGTTCGAGTCCAGTCAGAGGAGCCAAATTCTTGTTTTCATGCCGCTTTGCGAATCCTTATGTGATTTAGATTCAATAAGTTAGCTCGAAAAGTATTCCCGATGCATTTTCATTTCCCCCTCCGCATCGGGCAAGATTGGTGGTCTGATTTGGGGTCATTTCAGTTCGATTATGGAGTGACCACCATATGTCTCTGAACGACACTAAAATCCGCAGTCTCAAGCCTTCTGAAAAACCTTTCAAAGTTTCCGATTCTCATGGCCTGTACCTTTTGGTCAATCCAGGCGGTTCACGTCTCTGGTATCTCAAATATCGTATCAATAGAAAAGAATCTCGCCTTGGCTTAGGCGCCTACCCTGACGTGTCTTTGGCTGATGCTCGTCAACAGCGTGATGGTATCCGTAAACTCCTCGCGCAAAATATCAATCCAGCACAACAGCGCTCCGCTGAAAGAGCCACTGTGTTGCCAGAAGAAACCTTCAAGTCTGTTGCACTGAGCTGGCATAAAAGCAACCGAACATGGTCAGAGAACCACGCCTCCCGTCTGCTTGCCAGCATGAACAATCATATATTTCCTATGATTGGACACTTGCCGGTAACTGAACTGAAACCTCGTCACTTTATCGACCTGCTGAAAGGCATTGAGCAAAAAGGTCTGCTGGAAGTCGCAGCACGTACCCGGCAGCATATGTGCAACATCATGCGTCATGCCGTACATCAGGAGTTGATAGAGCACAATCCGGCAGCAAATCTGGACGGTATCATCGCCCCTCCCGTTAAACGCCACTACCCTGCCCTTCCGCTGGAGCGACTGCCGGAGCTTTTGATTCGTATTGAGGACTACCAGCAAGGACGAGAGTTAACCCGCCTGGCTGTCTCACTCACCCTTCACCTATTCATCCGTTCCAGTGAACTGCGTTTCGCCCGTTGGTCTGAGATCGATTTCAAAAATAGAATCTGGACCATTCCTGCCACTCGTGAGGCCATCCCCGGTGTCCGCTACTCTGAGCGTGGTGCAAAAATGCGCACTCCACATATCGTTCCACTATCCCGTCAGTCCATCGCTATTCTGAAACAGATACGGGAAATATCCGGGCATCAGGTGTTGGTATTCCCCGGCGATCACAATCCGTATAAACCGATGTGTGAAAACACGGTCAACAAGGCGCTACGCCTGATGGACTATGACACAAAAGATGAAATCTGCGGCCACGGGTTTCGGGCAATGGCCTGTAGTGCCCTGATGGAGTCTGGCCTATGGGCGCAGGATGCGGTTGAACGGCAGATGAGTCACCAGGAGCGTAACAGCGTTCGAGCGGCTTACCTCCATAAAGCAGAATATCTCGATGCCCGTAAAGCGATGATGCAATGGTGGTCGGATTATCTGAATGCTTGCAGGGAAACGTATATACCACCATATATCTGGGATAGCGTGAGAGGCCAGACCAACTGATTCTTAAGATATGCCGAAGAAAAGGTCAAAATCGTACCTGAGACATTTAGGTACGATTTTGGAGATTTTAATCAGAAACGACGAAAACATCACAGATGTCCTACTCGGGCACTACCCTGCTGTGCTCGGCCACAACGCTGTTCCTCAGGGTTGTCATCGTTTGAAGTAGCGGTTAGCATACAAAATAACAAGAATCCGTGAGGAGCATCCTAGTTTGGACAATAAGTTACTGAAATCTTTCATTATGCTGGCTCAGAGCCAGAGCTATAGGCAAGCTGCTGAGAAATTATTTATTACTCAGCCTGCGCTAACAAAGCAGATAAACCTACTTGAACATGAATTGGATTTATCTCTTTTTGAACGCAATAATCATGGTGCAAAACTGAGCGAAGAAGGGGAAATGCTTTACCAGAATGCCTTGGTGCTTGATGAACAAATAAATCATTTTTTGTGTGTTGCAAAAAAAATCCGCACAGGAAAAACTGGTCATCTTAACATTGGATATACATCATCATTTCTCAATATAGTCCCCGAGATCGTTAACTCATTCAATTCCCAGTATCCTAATATTAATATAAAGCTTATTGAAATGTCCTCCATACAACAAGAGCAAGAGCTATTGAAAGGTCGGATTGATCTAGGTTTTATGCGCAAATCAGGAGAAGATAACTTATCGTTCATACCACTTGGTAAGGATTTTTTATGTGTTGTCACACATCCCGATATGAAAAATAAAAAACAAACTATCGATGATCTAATTGATGCGCACAATCTTATTTTACTAAGTGAAATCAGTAACCCGGAGCTGCATCATATCGTCAGTGACTACCTTAAAAAACGTAATTTTGATAAAAAACCAGCTCAATATTTGACAAATGTATACAGTGTACTGGCTTTAGTGGGATCACGAATGGGAGTCACTATCCTTCCTCACAGTATCATCTCTTTTTTAAATTCCAATTTTTCATGCCAAGCTTTGACAGGATATCAAAGTGAATGGCCGTTAGGTCTTGCGTGGAATAAACAATTAGATATTTTTCTACGTACCGAATTTATCAACAGCGTGACTGAAAATAACCATACAGAAATCGCTGACTCTCAGGTTTTAAAGAGATAATAATTACCAATGCAATACTTCCTTGATTTCAAGGAAAGATGATGTAAGCATCAGAGATGAGTTGATAATTTTCTCTTCTGGAAATTTCTGCGCTTCCAGCAGTTTCAGCGCATGTTCAAAATTCCCCATCTGAGAACAGTAATGTGCATCCGAACCGACAGAAATATACCCTTTAGCGGACTTAACTTCTTCGATAATCTCACGGCAGTTTACCGAACTCCCTTTACGGGCAACAGCAGAACCACTATTTATTTCTAGTGCAACATTATTTCTGGCAGCCTCAGTGGCTATAGCCCGGTAATCAACAGGAAACTTCGGATTGCCCGGATGAACGATAATTTTCACAGATGGGTGATTTATCACTTTCATCAGACAGTCGGTATTTTTTGTTACATCTGAACATGGGGGATACACAGCATCGTGAAATCCCGCCATGACAAAGTCGAGTTTTTCAGACATCAGGTTATCGCAGTCAATACTGCCGTCCTTATAAATATTGGCTTCAATTCCTTTGAAAATTCGGAGCCCATCTACTCGTTCTGGGATAGCATTCAAATTAAGAAAATGCCACTTGTGAGGGGAATCATCAAGAGCAGGTCCATGGTCCGTTATTGCTATCGCCAGCATATTTTTACGCTTAGCCTCCATGATGTATTCAAATACTGAACTGTAGGCATGTGCACTTGCATGAGTATGCATATGCAAGTCAATCAACAAATTCATATATTCCTCTTTTAGTTCAATACACGGGAAAATCCTTGAGCCTTACTTCTCTTAACAATAAAAAGACAAAATATTAGTAGCGCTGTTAACACCACAGGAAGGGATAAAATACCGAACTGATCCAGTAATAAACCGCCTGCAAGACCACCACCAGCAATTGCCATATTCCAGATAGTTACCATAAGAGACTGCGCTATATCAGCAGCATTACCAGCAGTACGTGCGGATGCTGTCTGAAATAATGTTGCACCGCCACCAAAACCCAATCCCCATAAAAATGCACCGCTCATAACGAAATAAACGCTGTCAAAAAATAAAGAGAATATCAAAGACGACATGATGAATAGAGACAATCCACACAATGTAAGTAACTTAAGATGCTTGTCTATAAACACACCAGTAATTATAATACTGATGACGGCCATCACGCCAAAAATCAACAGAAATGTACTGATAAATCCACTATCCAATGATGTAATTAAATACGGAGAAATATATGTATACATCATGTTATGACCGAGTGAAAAAATAAACGTCGCTAATAAAATCGTTTTAATTCCTGGTATAGATACTGCTTTGCCAACAGAAATACGTTCTGCATGACTTATTCCCGGTTGGTCCGGTAAAGCGAATGCTCCAGCAATAAAAAGCAAACCAGCCAGTACCGTCATAGTATAAAAAATAGTACGCCAGCCATAAATATTTCCCAAGAATGTTCCTGCCGGAACCCCCAGAGAAAGCGCCAGTGGAACGCCTAGCATGACAATTGTTATAGCCCTACCCTGATGAGCCGGAGCCACCATTCTACCAGCATAGCCCGCAGCCAGTGCCCATAAGAGACCGGCGAAGATCCCAGCTAAAAAGCGAGCTACAAGCGTAACAATAAACGAATCAACTGCAGCAGTGACAGCATTTGATACAGCAAATCCTGCCAATGTAATTAATAATAGTTTTTTTCTTGACCAGTGCTGTGTTGCCAGTGTTAAAGGGATAGCCGACAACAGAGAACCGATGGCATACAACGTCACCCATTGACCCGCTTCGGAAGCGCTTACACTGAAAGTCTGTTCCAGTGAATGAAGGAATCCTGCAGGAAGCGCCTCAGTGAGGATTGAAAGAAAGAGAGCTGCACCTATGATACCGAGTTTAAATACGGGTAACCCCGATTTTTCATCTGTCAATTTAATTAATTCAGTCATGCACTTGTCCGTTTATTTAATCATGCCATAGGCTTTCATGAACTCCTCAGGATAACGTGTCCCTGCAGTTTCATAGCTTGATAATATATCATTGATACTTGAAATCTGTTCTGGGGTTAACGTTATGTCAGCAGCCTGAATGTTTTCATCCAGGAATTGAGGCGTCCGGGTTCCAGGAATTGGAATGATCTTCGCCTCGTTGTTCATTATCCAGGCCAAAGAAATTTGAGCGGGAGTAATTGCATTACTCTTAGCAAATGTCCTCAATCCATCAACGATGGCATTGTTTGCTTTAAGATTACTCCCCATAAAACGCGGTAGATAACGCCGGGAGTCATTTTCTGAGAGGGTACTGAGATCCTGTAGTTTCCCTCCAAGCAATCCCCGACTTACAGGACTGTATGCAACGACGGAGATTCCCAGATTATTACATGTATCCAGGACCCCATTATTTTCAATATCACGGGACATCAATGAGTACTCTGTCTGAACTGCACTCAAACCAAATTCACCATCAGACAACTTCAGCAACAACTCATGTGCAAGCTTGATGGTTTCGGCGTTAACTTCTGACAGACCGATAGCACCAATTTTGCCATCAGACCTTAATTGATGCATTGTCGTCATAGCTTCTCTGAGTGTATCCGGATCCTGAATAACCCGGTGCAGATAATACAAATCAATCCTTCTGTCTAGTCTTTCAGAACTCCTCTCAAAGCAGCTCAAAATATAATCACGACTGTTATTGACTTCACGGTGAAGAGGATTGTTAACATCCCGAACTATTCCGCATTTTGTCGCCAAAATAATCTCATCATCAGGGTGTTTCTTCAGAACCTTTCCAAGAAGTTTTTCATTATGTCCATAGCCATAGATATCTGCAGTATCGAGAAAGTTAATTCCTTTCTCAATGACTCGTTCGAGCATTCTCTCTGCATCGATTTCTGACGTCAGACCGTAGAATTCGGACAATCCCATGCAGCCATAACCTTCGGCTGTAACATTCAAAGTAGAATGTCCAAGCGTTGTTTTTTTCATAATCGATTACACCTCAAATTATTTAATTTCATGACCAGTGTTTTTCTGAAATCAATTCCTCATCGATCTGAATTAGCATATCCCTTGTAATAGCGGCCACTGATGAAGCTATATACCTCACTCCTGTTTCCTGCATCTGTTCTTTTTGATAATTTGTTACCGGAGTTCCGATAAAACCAGTTCTGTAGTATCTAGCGACCTCAGCCATTCTATTGATATCGTCAATGAATAAGACCTCATCAAAGTCTAAATGAAATATATCTTTAGTGATCTCCCTTACACCAGGCCTGATGGAGTTAGTATCGATATATGGCTTTTCTTTATCGAAATAATTTTTTAACGAAGGCATATGCTTGTCAAAGATATATTCCTTTGTCCGTCCGCCGTATGAGGTCACTCTGACATTAAACTCCTGTAAAAGACCAAGGAAACTTTCAGCACCCGGCACAACCTCTATTGGATTTTCCTCAATATACTTCCCATGATGTTGAAAAAACGCTTCTATAGTTTTTTGAGCCGACCATGGCAGTTTGCAGGCTAAGGACATATTGTGCCCACCTGCAATATGAGGAGAGCCCCAGACCTGCCTTTCCAGCTCTGGTGTATAAACACCTCCGTGTTGTTCAACAAAGGATCTGATTGCGGGGCTGTAGGTATCAGTTAAAAGTACACCATCAACGTCAATAGCGACGAGTTTGATCTTATTGAAAATACTCATATTCAGGCCTGTTCGTTAGAAGAAATGATAAGTGCCCCATTATGGCCGCCAAATCCCATTGACAGTTTTAAGGCATGACGGATTTTGAGTTCGCGAGATTCTCCGTAAACAACATCAAGATTAATTTCGGGATCCACAGAGCTAAGATTTACTGTTGGTGGAATGATCCCATGTTTAACCGAAAGAATAGTCATTACTGTTTCCACAGCTCCAGCTGCTGCTAATGTATGCCCGATTGCCCCCTTTAATGACATTACAGAGACATGCCGTCCAATTTCTTTTTCAATGACTCGACCCTCAGTGACATCATTCAAGCGCGTGGAAGTCCCATGTGCATTGACATACTGAATATCTTCACCTTGTAAGCCCGCGTTATTCAATGCTTGCTTAATGGCTGCTGACAACCCCACCCCTTGAGGATGAGGAGTGGTTACATGGTAAGCATCCGTTGTAAGACCCGTTCCACTTACAAGAGCCAGTACCTCTTGCCCCCTCGCGACAGCATGTTCTTTGGACTCCAGAACCACAAAACCGGCTCCCTCAGCAATAACAAAACCATCGCGATCTCGGTCAAAAGGTCTGCTTGCATGACTGATGTCGGGATTTTTGGACAAAGCTCCTAGTCGATTCATACCACTTACGATTAAAGGAACGATCGGAGCTTCAGAAGCACCAGCAATTACCACATCGCAGAGTCCCTGTTTAATCCAGTTACAGGCCGTATCAATAGCCGTGATACCAGAAGCACAAGCCGTGCTCACAAGCAAGCTGGGCCCAGTTGCATGACAGTCAATGGCGATCTGTCCTGCGACCATATTCATCATTGCGCCAGGGATAGTAGAAGGTGACACCATCCGATCACCTTCTGACTGGAGAACCTGCTGCTCATGCAGTAATCGTTCAATCCCGGCAAGTGAGTTTCCTACCACCACTCCAACACGTGCGCCATTCCATGTTTTTGGATCAAGCCCGGCATCCGTTACTGCTTCGCGATATGCAACTAGGGCCAACTGAATAAATCTGTCAATACGCCTTGCCAGACTACGTCCGAGAAATTTATCAGGATCAAAATCCGGAATGCAGCAGGCATAATCAATTTCAAGCCCTTCCAATTTCTCGCATTTTCGTGCCGCTGATTTACCAGTGAGGAAAAAATCCCAACTTGCAGCAACATTTATTCCAGCGGGGCACACTAAGCCAGTCCCGGTAACAGCAATACGGGTGTTGTTATCCAACATATTTTCAGCCCTTATTTTTAATATAATCTGAAATATCTTTTGCTGTGAAATCAGGAAGGATATCCCCATCCGGAATTTTAATATCAAACGCTCGTTCCAAATCAAGCTGAATTTCAATCGTTATAATGGAATCGACACCAAGGCTTTCAAGGTCATTATTTTCCTTGACCTTTTCCTCATTAAGTCCAAAATTCTCCACAAGAATCTCGACAACTTTATCTTTTACCGCATCCATGTTTTCACCTCTGCACTAATCAATTACTTTGAATGAATATTGCATCTCGGCAATATCCACCCCTCCCTGCCTCAAATGGACATTAAATATCATTGTATTTTTTGAAAAATCTGAAACCTTCACTGAAATAATTTCAACATCTTTATCAAGTTCTGCATAATGAAAGAATTTACTTTTCATTTCAATTAGAACAGGAAATATGCCTGCCTCAAATTTATATATCCAAAGTTGGCAGTTTTGTTTACCTGCCTCCATCAACACCATCGCTGGATAATGGTCCTGAGCATGATCAAAATAAGCTGTATTATCCATATTGACAGCAAGTTTTGAAATTATTCTGTTTTCATCAAAAACGGGCATATTCACGACAACATTGTTTTCTCCCCTGCGAAATACTCTTTCAGGGATTATTCTCGTTGCTTCATCAAAATCCACAATTGCTTTTGATGAGTAACCTTTGATTTTCTCCTTCCGCACAATACAATAGGCATTGTCTGTCATGTATTTCACTGACATATAAACATTTGCTATATGTAGATGGTCTTGATAAACGTCAATATTATATGATTGAGAGAGAAGTCTTTCTTTTACTCGCCGCGTATTACTTGTAACTATTTTTAAACTAATATAACGATTTAACAAGTCAGTGGTAGGCATAAAGTTCGCGGTAAAATTGCAAGCCCACTCCGTTAAAATAAATCGTGTATCAAGTGGTTGTTTTTCATATTTGTGTACAACATATGTTTCAGCCTGCCTGGCACATTCTAACAAATTCATAAGGTCAGTCAGAGGCCTAGTATGGTCATTGTAATAATGATGTTCGTGTAATAAGGCATGAGCTATGTATTCGGAGGAGTTAGAAGAATTGCAAAAAGATAAAAAAATCTCATTTTGTTCATTCTTGTGAAGTAATCGTTGATCAAATAACGGCTCTTCTTTTACTTCAATTTCAGTAACGGACTTCATGCTATACAGGCCTCCACCTTAGAATGATTGAATTTTATACGCACACCTCTTCAGTCGTACAATGAATAATTTCTATAGCGTAATAACCAAATGTCATCACACTATTTAGTTTTTTCTTATATCTAAAAACCAATAAAGCCTATCAATCTCATAATACAGCCAATTTCACTAATTGGTTTTATTGTACGGAAGGAGATGCTTTATGCCAGAAGATGACTCTCACTTAAGTTTTATAAATAGAACACCAGATTGGTTAACCATTCACGAGGCTGTGGATTTAATAAACAAAATATCGGAGATCAAAGTCAAGACTTGTGATATTTATCGCCATGCATTATATGGGAACATCTATCTTTCCATATATTTTCAATCACCTATTATATTGCGGAAGGTTCACGTATCGAAACACAAAGTAAATCTTAAGCCAACAAAAAATTCACTAATTGATCGACTATGCCAACTTGAAAAGCACTGTTTTATTAGCAGACGAGATTTAACTATCAGTACCGAGGGTAAATATATCCACCCTCAACAAAGTATTATCGACACCCCTTTAATAGGATATGAATATGTTCTTGTGCAACGCTTGCTTGCTTACTCCTTGAATATTCCCACGCCCATAATTGGAGCGAACGATATTAATTATGGCATTTCTGTTAGTATCAACGGCGAGTTATTCCAGACATTCGAAAGAAAGACATGGCATGAAAGAATAAAACAGCAAAAAATGAAACTACCTGAGAATATCGCTCAGGATGTTGATAAGTACATTGCATATAAAAATCTGCATCAGAAAAGAGGGTGTTTCCCAATTCATAATTTACCACTAGATGCCTGTTTTGTAATTCGACGCTCAGAACTTGAAAAACTAATCAATTTCATATTTAAAGACAAAGCCCCCCCAGCGACTTCAACACGAATATTCTGCTGCGCAGGGTATTAACCCCTGAAGTAGACAAAATAAAAAAGCGCCTCGTCAGAAAAACCACGCTTGAACGGGAATTACGCACCGATGTCCGTACGGTGAAATCCCTGCTGCCGGAAACACTGCATTATGACCCGCTGGATTATATCGACCTGAACAAAGGGTTATTTATCGGCATGGACCGCGATATTCAGCCGATGTACCTGCCGTTAAAAGACTGGCAAAAACAACACGCGGATATTATCGGCACCACCGGCGCCGGTAAAGGGGTTGCCACCGGGATATTACTTTACCAAAGTATTCTGGCCGGCGAAGGCGTATTTGTGATGGACCCGAAGGATGATGAATGGGCACCCCACCTTTACCGAAAAGCCTGTGAAGATGCCGGGAAGCCCTTTGCCCTGATTGACCTGCGAAAACCCCAATACCAGTTAAACCTGATTGAAGAGATCACCGCCGATGAACTGGAAGAACTTTTCGTTGCCGGTTTCAGTCTGGCAGAGAAAGGTCAGGAATCTGACTTTTATCGGATTGACGATCGGAAAGCGGCCCGGATAGCCGCGCAGTTTGTCACCCGAAATACTGCCTCAACCATTCGGGATGTTTATAACGGCGACTACGTTCAAGGTATTGCCGATAAAATAAAAGCCTTTTTCGGGAAAATTGAAGAGCTGGCCTTACTCAATGCCATCAATGCGCCGACAGGATTTTCGCTTAATACGATATTTGAGGAAGGCGGTTGCTGTTACGTCATCGGTTCAATGCGCAACAGCAAAATCATTACCGCTCAGCGCATGCTGCTGGTGCGCCTGTACCAGCTGGCAGAAAGGCGCGAGCGAGTGAAAGACGTGCCCCGCCCCATTGCTATTTATCTTTCCGAACTGAAATACCATTTATCGAGGCCCGCGCTGGAAGGCTTAGGCGCGGCACGCGATAAAGGCGTGCATATTATTATGGACCATCAGTCGATTGCCGATTTAAAAGACTGTCCGGCAGATTTGAAAGGTGACGCCGTTGTCGGCGCAGTCGTTGAGAACGCCAAATTCAAACTGGTTTATCGTGTCATGGACCCGGATACCGCTGAATGGGTGGCAAGGATGTCCGGCACCATATTAGTCGATGATGAGGTCCGCAAAGCGAAAACCGACGCCGTGCTGACAGAGACTATCGACGATGAACGCACCATCAGGCAGGCCGAGCGTTTCTTTACCGACAGCAATATGATCCTGAACCTACCCGATTTTGTCAGCTTCATCTTCACGACAAAAACACTGCCGTCTGCCTCTCTGATTTCGCCCATCAGGGTGAAAAAACGCGAACTGGAGATCTGTGCCGTGTCGCCCGCGATTGCCGCCACCGCAGCAACAGTAAACATCATCCTGGATTTTAACGAGGAGGAAACATCCTCCGTATCCGTATCAATGCCGGATATCACCACAACGTGGCCCGATCTTTTTTTTGAGGAGGTGGGCGAAAAAGACACGACAACACCGAATACCAACAAAGAAGAAAACCCGTCATTGCTGGATTTTTAAAGGGGAAATGATGCTCATCACCGCATACAGCGAACGCCAGACGCGACACCGCGAAAAAATACAACGACTGCTGAATTTCCTGAAGGAAGAAACGTACAGTGACTTTAAAACACTGATGCTGCTGTTCGGCTTCCGAGATCATAAATCGCTGTATTCCCTGCTTTCAAAAGTCGAGGGCATGGGCTTAATACAAAAGCATGTCCTAGTATCGCGCACCATGAAAATTTCATTATGGGGCATAACCAGTGACGGACTGGCCATAGTGTTAACCCCCGCCGATGCGCTTTTCCCGGCACGGTTTGAGCCGTCAAAAATCACCGGCTGGACGCTGGAGCATCACCTTGATAATCAGGCAGTCCGGATCATCCTTGAGCAAAAAGGCGCATCCGGGTGGATAAATGGCGATCGCACAACCTTCCTCAGTCGTTACCAGGTCAGTCACCGACCGGACGGTCTGATTACCCTCCCCGGCGGCACCGTGATCGCCATTGAGACCGAGCGCCGTCTGAAAACCAGAGCCCGTTATCAGTCGATCATCGCCAGCCATTTGCTGGCACGCACCCGTAAAGACTGGATTTACGTTTTTTATATCGTGCCAGACACGCAGAAAAAGCGCGGTCTTGAAAGGCTGTTTGACAGCATCAGGCACGTTATCGTTAACCATCAGCACATCCCGCTGGAAACCCGCCACCGGAATGTCTTCCGCATCTACACGCTCGACGAGCTGCAACGGCTCGATTTAGACCACGGCATATAGTTCTTCTGTATCACTTACAGTCCCAACCCACGCAGCAGCGCAACGAGCTGAAATAATGCCCCTCTAAATACTCACCCAAAATAAGAACAGACAGGACACCAGAATGAACAGAGAAACTGACCAACTTTCGGACGTACTGACTGAAATGAGCGCAAAAGCGCTGGTGACATGGATGACGCATTCCGCATTGCAGGATATAACGCGCGAAGCATTACTGGCTCGCGGCAACGATTTTGTGTATGCCTTACAAGCAAATTTTGTGCTGCTGCGGGATGTTCTGTCAGAAACACTGGAAGATATTGAGCAGCAGAGCCGTGACCTCGAAGAAAAACTGGATAGTCTGGAACAGCGGCTGCAGACGCTCCAGAAAGATACTGACTTGTATTAGCTCAGACTTGACCTGGCACAACTAGGACACAGGGCCAAACCTAATCTGACAGGCAGCTCTGTGCCAGAAGCGGACATTGCAGGCATCACAATATGTTAATCACCGGGTAGCTGGTCATCGCTACATTATGAGGCGTTAATGGCTTGGATTGATGCACTGATAGCACGTATCGCAGAACCGGTGTCAAAAAATCCGAGGAGGCCAGCAATAGTGTAAACATTATATTTAATGGTATTACTACACATATATATTCGTGCGGTGCTAAGTTAGTAAAGTAAATAGCTGCGCCATTCATTTTCAAGCAGTATGTTTTATAGGGATTTGACGAGTTATTGATACAAAAAGTTAACTACTTTCGTGCTCTCTGATATAATGTGATAGACATGCATGCTGACGAATAAATTGTTTTCTTTATTGACAAATTCAAACGGTGATACTTTGATTAAGAGCAAAAATGAAATTATCGAAGAGTTGGGGTTGAATACGTTAAATATCAATGAGTATGAAGGCAAGAACTTCGAAGTATACAAGTATTTCGAAAGTGAATTTGAGAAACTTATCAGTACAAATGCTGAACTCTATGGGATAGAGCCTGTCATTTTTTATATAGATAACTCTACGATATGTAACGCTTTTGCTACAAAGCGTAATGGTTATAACATTATGGGAATCACTAAAGGTTATCCTATTCTTTTTGGAGATAAATTCAAGGAAGACTTTTTTGATAGTTTAATATTTGCTGCATTTTTAAATAATGAAAGTGTTTCAGATGGCTTTGCGTCGTTATATAAAAATGAAAATTTCTCATTTAGTAAATTCATGCTTGATTGCTCAATTCACTTTACGTTCCATCATGAATTTCGTCATTTACTCCAGTTTAATGTAATCAAAGATAAAACAGACAATCATCTCGCAGAGAATTGTTTTGAACGACCTTTCGATCTTAAAAAACATATTCTAGAATACGATGCTGATAAAAGTGCCGCTAACAAAGTTGTGCTATATGCTGCAAGTGTTCTTAGAAAGTTTGGCTTTCGGACTGATGGTGAGTTTTTAGCATTAATATATTGTGCATTAGGTAGTTTATTTATTACTAGAGTGTTGTTCAATTATGGCTTAGTTGGGCAATGGCAAGAACCTCTTAAACCTAATCCGATGAAATTTTATACCAAAAAGAACTGGCATCCTCATCCCGCGATTAGGGCACTCAACTTGCTGGATAGCTTCAATGTGTTTATTTCAGATGGGTATCCTCATCTTAAAATTGAAACCCAAAAATTGATAACAAATAGTATGGGGATTACGAAGTTGTACCTAGATAAATTATTACCAAATGTGGATACAGCAGGTTTGATCTTTGGGGATATGTTCTCAGAAATAGAAAAATCTAATGAATACAATAACTACTTACATAATGAAGCTTTGAGTGACCCGATAATACAAAAACTGATTGATAAGTCACTATGAATTGCAACTGTTTCTGTAGTCACTTTCGTGAGAGCAAACCACAAAAGTGACTACTTCCGCTTTTCGCTCATAGCAGACCTCGCCACGCTTCGGGCGGTCCGCTATGTGCCAACAGCAGACAGGCAATTTGCAACAAGTAATAGTGCACTATCAGTGATAGACATATAGTGATCATAGCTTGCAGAAATTCTAAAGCTCTGTAATGATTTTATCGACAAAAGTAGGTTAGACATAAACTATTCAAATTGGATATGATTGCTAAATTAGCAATCATTCATAATTATCACAAAGGGTTATTAAATGCTTGATTATATATCAAAGATTCCGTTACCGGCTGAGCAAATACCTCATGGTTTAAAGGAGCTATTATTTGTTGAAGACAATACCAACCCTCAGCGAGATGTTACTGTAACTCATCGGTACGAAAAAAATAAATATAAAGATGATTATGATTATACTCATATGATCATGGCCGTAGTTCCCGAGGATGATGTTGCAAAACTAAGAGTGTTACGTGAGTCCAGTGAAGGTGTCGTAACATATTCCACCCCAGACTGTACAGTAAAAGGCGGAGCTTGGGGGGTAAATATATCCATTTCAGGTTATGGGTATATTGTAGCCTCTTGGGGGTCTAGTTCTCACAACTCCTTTTTTTTGGCCGAAGATGTTTGGATGAAACTGGGTTTAAAACCAAGGCTAATAGGTGATGATGAACAAAAAGTTATATTTGATGAGGTTACTTCGCCATCTTATGGAGTCGCACAAGGAGATGTCTCAAGCGAATATTATTTTAAAAGCAACAAAGATGTTAAGTGGACAATGAGGAATGATTACCTCAGAAAATATTTATGGATGAAAGGTTGTGTAGGCGTAAAAGTTTTCTTCTTCGAAGCCTTTATCGAACGAACTAAAGAGGTACTCAGTCTTTTATCAGGTTCTAATCACTATGTGTTAAATCTTCCTTGGATTGATTTCGAAATAGTTGATCATGGAGATAGGATAATACTTCAAGCATGGGGAACTGTTCAATCTGTTCAGCCAGAGCTTTGCGTTGAATTAGACGTCAATACATTAGTATGGCCTGGTCACACGGCTCCGATGACAATGTCCCGAGCGAGCGATTATAGAAGAAGCGAATACGTGTATGTTGATGATGCTTTTCTTATTAAATATGAGAAAGATAAAACCTACGAAGCCATTCCGTTTTTTTATAATGATCATTATCAAGCAGATCCTAGTTATGGCGGACAGTGGGCGTTTAGAGACTGTATTAGAGTCGGCAGAAACTTAGTAAAAATACCTTTTTATGAACTGTACCGAGGAGTACCAGAAAAAGAAATATATCATGTATTTGATTATGCGAAAGATCAAAATCTTATTGATGTTAAATCATTAGATGTTGAGCATATTGTTTCTAAGACTTTTAGATTTGCTAGGGAACTAGCTAATCTTAATGACAACCTAGTATCTCTAGGGAGGGTTTTGGATGTTAACCTATCGAGTTCTGATATTTTTGAATACAACAAAGATGAACTTTATGCTGAAGGCTTAAGAAACTATCCTGTATTGCAAAAACTTTCTCATGTAGCTTCAAGTGATATGCAAGAGCAAGATTTCTTAGCGAGATGCAAGACTATAAATGAGATTATCAATAAGATTAAAATAGGCTCATTAAAGAAACTAAGTATTGCAATGGGTGTGAATGCGATGGATGTTGAAAAATTGCAATCGCTAAAGTTATTGCAAGGAATATTAAACCTTACGGAGGCTACTTTTGAACAGAATGAGGAACAATCAGCACTTAAGCATGCTAATGAATTTGCAAAGTTTAATTCACCTAATATTAATTTGGCGGCTCTATTTATAAATAACGATTTGAGGAACTCTGAAGCTCACGAAGCAGTGGATAAATCCATCGGACATTTAGCTAAACTTGGCTTTGATAGTGCAACTTTGGCATCAGGTTATAGCCATGCGTTAGATTTTATATTTGATAAAATAATTAAAAGCTTAGAATGCTTTAATATGGCTTTAAATAAAGTGCTACATTAAGTAGTTTGGACTGTGATATAAGCTTTAGAAGAAACTCTAAAGCTTTTTGTTAAATCAATGTTAGGCGGAATTATTAATAATCAATCTTAATGTGCTCTGCGATCTGTTTGCTGATACATGGGTACGTTAGTAATCCATACGTCAGTTTCAGTGCAATTGCCAATGTCAGCTTTTCGCTCGAAGCAGACCTTCAGCGTCACGTGTTTGTCTGCTCTGTGCCAGAAGCGGACGTTGCATACGTAGGGGGCGTCAAGAAGCAGGCAGCAGATCACAACCTTAAAAGTTACTCATAAAAGGCTGGAGAAAGGCGTAACGAGGCCCATTGTTCTGTATCATGCCCGTAAACGACAAACGCCGCATTTTCACTTCCAGCTATGTCAGCAATTTTTTGCGTACTTCGCCGGATGCCTGCCTCATCATCCATATCGGTAACAAATATTTGACGCGTTGCCGCATCTGCCATTGAATGATGCATAACAGCATCAGCGGCAAGTAATACGGTTCCTGTATCAGAAAGTCGTACTAAAAGGGACTGGTGACCAGGAACATGCCCGCTGGTTTCAAGCAGTACGACTCCCGGTAAAAGCTCGTAATCCCCTTCAATCAGACGATAACGTAGAGACGGATGATCCCATGATTCCCGATTTACTTTAAAGCGGGGATGTCCACTTTTGGCCAGCTCGTAATGTTCCTTCTGAATGATGAGTTCCGCATTGCTAAATAAATCATGATTGCCGGAATGGTCTTCATCGAGATGAGTGCATATAAGGTAACTGATATCTGCTGGACTCACGCCTATAGCGTTAAGGCGAGCAGTGACGGTATCTTCAGGCCTAATTTCAACAGTAAGACCAGGTAGATTTACAGTCTTATCCACAAAAGAACGTGGCCAGCCAGTGTCGACAAGAATATTTATTCCATCGCCTGTCTGAATCAAATATCCAGGTACAGGTATATCACCCGGATGCATAGTCCCCAAGTAAAGCATATATAGGCGCATGACATTTTCTCTTATTTTCAACAGTATGATAAAAATAGATGAATATATGGCCGCTCACAACACACGCCTCCTCCCTGTTCTGATCTTACTTCCGTTTATCGCTCATAGCTGACTGTCATATTTAGTTGTGTGCTGTATTAGAAAGCTGTCAGTCGATATGAGCTAATACAGAGTAACTGCACATCATTCCTCCTTAGGCTGTCTTAATTCCACTGTAGGAACATGATTGTTCGGTGCTCGCTCTGGCTGTGCTCCGCCTCACTCATGTCCCTACAGCGTTACTATTTAAACCTGCATCTGATGAAAAAAAGCACTCCTTTGTGACTCTTTCTTGCTCAGGTTTTATCCACCAAATAGCGATGTGCTTTGGATGCCGCGCTGGCGGCCTTGAAAATATAGCGTTTGTCGTTCTTCAGTGCTTTCAGCCAGGAAGCGATATAGCTTTCATGCTGAACCTCCCCAGCGATCCCAAGATCCGCCATCAGGAACGCGCTTCCCAACTCGGCGATCAACTCCTCAAAAGCATAATCCTCACTGCCAAACTTCCCTTTCATATCACGATTCAACCGACTCTTGGCTCCACTCCAGTGAACCAGCTCGTGCAGGCCCGTAGCGTAGAAATTGGCAGCATCCGTAAAAAGACAACGTTCAGGTAGTCGGATTTCATCGGTTGAAGGTGCAAAAAAGGCATTCTGCCCCTTCTCAATGATGGTTGCACCACTGTTACGGAAAAGCGCTTCCGCACGCGGTAACGGCTCAAAGGTCTCTGCCGGAGAAACTGCTTCGTCACTCAGAGGCAAACCATCAATTTGCTCAACATTAAACACGGTGAAAGTCTTCAGCATCGGGATATAGTCAGTTTCTCCGTCGTCATTTTCCTTTTCCAGCGTGGTATAGAAAATGGCGGTTGTGCCATGTTCACCTTTACGTACCTGCCCGCCTTCCGCTTTTGCCTGTTTGTAAGTCATCCAGCGTGAATCACCGAATCCCTGCTCTGACGCACTGCACCACAGCAACATGATATTCATGCCACTGTAAGCCGCACCGGTTGCGTAATTGGAAGGTAAACCGGACATACCTGGTACTCGCTGCCACGGGCAGGACCACGGCTTAACGCCTGCTTCAAGGGCAGAAATGATGTTGTCAGTAACGGTCTGATAAATATCTGTTTTGATTTTAGAAAATTTCGTTTTTGAGGAGCCTGACGGGTCCAGCGGGGATATGCTGGTCGCCGTTGCGGTGTTAGGGGCGCTAGTCTGGGTATGCAGGGAAATAGTCATGATTTTTTCTCCGTCAGTGGTGTGATTTTCGTCTTCGTATCGCCTGACGGTTCGCTTTCCCGGCATCGTTCCGGCCTGCAGGGGCGCAGAATGCGTGCTATTTACCCTTGCGGGACGGGTTGTGTTGGGAAACGATTAGCCGGAAGCAGATACGGGAACGGAAAGCACACAGAAGAAAAAACTGTCCCTGCATAGTCGGGCGTAACGCCCTTACTCCGCAACGGTGAAAGGGGTTTGGGGTTACTCTCTTATAGCCAATTGCTGATATTCCAAATTTCATTTCAACTAAAAAAACCATGAATTGTATTAAACGCATAACCCCCTTACCCTTTTTTCGGTGAAAGTGAATGTCATTAACTCATTAAAAAAAACGAGGAAAGAAAGTATAATACAATCATGAAGTTGTCATACAGACAATCTGTAGCAGTTGAATTATGACTCTTATAAGTTCTAAAGGAGGAACTAAAGTGAATGTCGTGGGGAAAAGTATTGTAAAACTGGGGCCACCTATAGGGAAAGCAGATGCTTATTTACCACTGGAACTTATGGAGCCGAAAACGTTTGAGCTTTTTTGTTGTGAACTAATCAAAAAACGACTAAAAATCGAAGGCGGCGAGATAATTGATGCCATGACGATTGGTATTTCTGGCCAATCACAATTCGGTGCTGATATTGTTTCACATCGTCGGCACAGCGATCAGGATTATTACTCGTTGTACGAAGTGAAACGTTATAAAAATTTCACAGAGGGTCATTATACTACTACTATCAAGCGCTTTAATGAACATCGAGAAAAATGGCAGACAAACATCACCGGATTTTACATTTTTCTCAGTGAGAAAGCGTCAGCGAAATTAATTTCGGAATACAAAAAACAAGAAGCTATTTTTAAGGAACTTAATATAGTACATCGTCTGCTTGATACGGAAATGATCCACGACTGGCTGAAAAATCTTTATTGTCCAGATCTGTTGTATCGCTTTTGTCACGAGAGCTGGGTGTCTCTGTTTTATGGCGAGCGAGCACTGTTAAATATCAAAAACTACAGCTTGTGGAATTATAACGAATCTTCTGCCTGGCGAAACTACACGCATCCATATGAATACATTAATGGTGATAGCTATACACTTCAGAACGATCATGTGTTTATTCAGGCATTTTTACCTAACCTGAAAGGGAACTCCCTTTCCTGTTTTATTGATTTTCGTAATGGCCGCTATAGCCATGTTTTGCTGACAATGAGTCAAAATGACCTGCTAAATTCAGCCTTCGAAGGGGCCTGTAGCCCACCGGAGGCGGGAGTCAGACCATGGGTTTTAAAAGAATTTCATGGCGAAAATTATTATTGCGATATAGGTAACTGCCGCCTTGAACTAACCCTAAATGAAACCCGCTCGCTCTGTGATGCTTTTGACAAATTCTGGAAACGCTACAAACAGCGCATGGAAGAGATTGACCGGATTTGTCGCACAGTTTATTTCTCGAACAGTACACCACTCGGCGATAATATTCATCTCATTACCATTCCTTACTGGCTATGGGGTCGCATCAATATATTTTGTCAACATCATGATTATCTAAATACCGAAGGCGAGTGGTCGATATTTAACCCTGTACGTGAGCGCATAATGGTCTTTACCCATCATAAAGACGAAGTAATGAACGAAGGGCATCACGTCACGCTATTAGCCAGCAGCGCCCCTAATTTTAATCGCCTTACTAATCATCGCGTAGCGCTAATCTGGCAACCACCCAGTCGCTACGATCTCGATAGTATGGAAGAGGATGCTATCGGGCCACGAAATTATTGGGATGCGCTGACGACCTATCGCTGGCTGATGGGGAAATTAATCCCTGCTGCGGATAACCGGTATTGCGCTAATTTTTTTCCAGAACGCAGGGGCTGGCAACGGCTGCGATTTATCGCCCCCCGCCACATCCCCTATACATCCGATGATATTTATTCGTACTACCAGCCCGAAAGTAATATCTCTGTTGAACAGGTAGACAGCAAACAGAGTCTGCTGGCGTTGCTGACTGAACTCCAGGATTTCTATCATCTCTACACTCGCCGAGTGTACTTTAAGGCAAGTGAGTTTGAGCAACTTTGCGATGCCTTTCTCTTTTTGTTGAACAAGACTACTGTCAATTACTGGGGATATATCCGCAGTAGCATCGGTGCTTCGCAGGAGGCGCGAGAGTCTGTGGTAACTGTATTGCAAAAGTATCGGGGGGAAAGTACTGTTTATGAAAACAATTCGTCACTGTATGACTATCTGTTTCGCGGCATGATGGCGCTATTTGGTGACGGTGACTGCCATATTAACGAGGTGGAAGCGATAAAGGTTGCGACGTTGTTGCGCCCCTTCGTGGATAAAATGTCGGAGGGCCGTTTTTTGCGGCGCTGTCAGAAGCGGTTATGAGTGGAGGTTGCCAATGCTGATTTGGCATCAGCCACTCTGTCTGACCGACTTCACATTCAGCAGCAAGATAATTTTCTGGATACTATGTCTCTGTTTCATTGGCAAACTATCCGTAAAACAGGTTTCAAGAACACTAAAATAGTGCGTCAGCACAGCATTCAATATATGAAGGTGGAATTTGTCTGATATAAATCTGAAGGGTCCCGCTAACGGCGGTGGTGCAGCAACCAGCAGCGGTATTTTGTTCCAGCAACAGTTGGGCGCTCACTTTGCTGCTCAGATCCTTTCCGATAGCAGACTGGATACACGTTTAAGACTGGGCAACGCATCTCCTGTTTGGTTGCGCTTTGAAACAGAAGCACCCGTCGACGATATACTGGTTGCAACATCTACAGGCGGCTTCATCGCCATCCAGGCGAAAACAACCGTTTCGCTTTCAGATGATGAAAGAAACCCCTTTTACCGGACTATAGAACAGTTTGTCCGACACTGGCTTACATGCCGCGATGGCAATAGTTCTCTGGAGTGGAATCGACCTCTCGATTCAGATAAAGACCGTCTGGTTTTAGCTGTAAGTACCAAAGCGCCTGCTTCAGTTCGTGAAGACCTTCCTGCTGCTTTGTCTCATTTTTCCCTGCACGGTAGCGGGGCAATGAATCAAAGGCAGCTAAAGGCGTTTAGCATTTTTGAACGCTGCATTTCTAATGCTTGGAATAGTATAACCTCTGTTCCCCTCCCGTCTCGCCTCGCTTCTGAACTTTGCCGTATGGTTGTTGTTTTAGTTATTGATGTTGAAAACATGTCTTCACCGGTCTATTCACAACTTACTCAGAGCCTTGTTGAAGATACCGACGCAAAGATTGCATTAAGTGTTCTTGTCGAAATTTGCGGAAAAATGATGTCACGCAGGGGGGGCGGTGATCTGTCATTATTTCGCAGCGAATTAGCAGGGAATGGGATACAACTGGCGGCATCACCGCAATACCGGGGGGATATAAACCGACTTCAACAGCATTCTCAGGAGATCGCTAATTCCCTTAGTCGATACGAAGCCATTGAGAATCAATCAGGCCAGCCTGTTACCCTTCGCAGGGAGTGCCAGGATGAAGTTGAACGGGCCCTACAGTCAGGTTCATTATTGATTATAGGGGAACCAGGAGCCGGCAAAAGCGGAGTACTTAATGCACTAGCCCGCAGCCTGCGTGATCGGGGGGATGATGTACTGGAGCTGGCTGTTGACCGCTATTCCGTTGAGTCGCTTGAAGGCCTGAGCCGCGAACTCAAACTTGAACATAGTCTTACCGACGTGCTTGAAGCATGGGATGGTCCATTTCAGGGCTGGCTGATTATAGATGCGCTAGACGCCACCAGAGGCGGTAAGGGAGAAGCCGTTTTCCGACCTCTGATCGAACAGGTTCTTGCTTGGGGTGGCCGTTGGCGAGTTGTTGCTTCAATACGTAGCTTTGATCTGCGCATGGGGGTAAAACTTCGTGACTTGTTTAAAGGTCAGCCACCTGTTACTGAGCGTGCTGATGATATGTTTTCTTCAGTTCGCCACATTGTTATACCACGTTGGTCGGACAATGAATTCTACAAGTTGCTAGAACTATCGACTTCGCTGGCCACTGCACTAGACGGGGCCTCAGAAAGGCTTCTTGACCTTGCTAAAGTGCCATTTAACACCAGATTGCTGGCTGAACTGATTTCACAAAATGTTGATATCAACTTAACTACTATTTCGTCCCAAACAGAATTGTTAAAACTATACTGGCAACGTCGCGTCGAGGAGCATGGACTTAATGCTACCCGAAATATTAAAACATTGGTGGATGCCATGATCGATGCACGTTCACTCAGTGTGTCGTTCCTACTTGCTAGTACAGACCCAGACATGATCGATACACTCTGTCGCGAAGGGGTATTGGTTCGGGAACAAAATGGCCGTCGAATACAGTTTCGCCATCACCTTTTATTTGACTACGCTGCGGCACAAATATCATTCGATCCGGATGCGCTAATTAAAGGGACATTACGTTTCCAGAAACAGCAAGCTCAGGGGTTGATGCTATCCCCCGCACTCGGCTTTGTTCTTCAGGAAATATGGAGTTATGACGATAACCATCACAGTTTCTGGCAGGCGGTGAATAATCTGGTCAATGACAACGATGGCGATCCAATAATTCGAAGTTCGGCCGGCCGGATTGCAGCGGAGTACCCTGTTACGCAAAATGATCTGCTCTGGCTTGCTGAACGTGTGACTGCCGGTGATGAGAAAGTGATGAGCACTATGAACTAGAGGTTGTAGCTCTCCCGTGGGTACATCTGGTAGCAGCGCTGACGCCCCAGGTGCAAAAGGTGTCAGAAACGTTACGTTTTCTGTTGTACCCGCTTATCAAACGGGTTACCGAGAAACCCTTATGTAATATGCTGGGTACGGCCAGCCGCGCAGTACTTTCCTATGCCCTTACGCTGAGTGAGCCAGATTATTTTGTCAGGAGCGCTATTGTTCTCGTTATAGATACTTTCAACACTAACGTTCAGGCTTCCCGTCAATTACTGGAACAGATTATTAGTTCGGAACGTCTCCAGAATTTTGGTTCAGAAGAGATTCCCGTACTCTGTTACAACATCAAGAAAATCGGAGATCTTGCGCCTGAGTTTGTAGTCAAAGTATTCGAGTTTGTCTATAGCTACGACGTGACAGAAGAACGGGAAACAAATCTGGGAAACAGCCGAATTCTGCCTCTGAGATCAAATACCCGACAGGATTATGAATCAGCTCGCTATTCACTCGGTGAGTATTTCCCTCATTTTATCGAGCAATATCCTGGTCTGGCTGTGAACGCCGCAATAAGTGCAATAAACGGGTACGTTTCCCGACGACATCCCTTAGATGATACGCCTGTGATGCATGTGTCCATTTCAGGGCATGATATTTATCTTAAGGCCGATCGCAGCCATATCTGGGCACACGATCCTGATGGCAAACACGCTCATGACGGTGAAGTACTGGTTAACAAATTATTCCAGCGCCTGCAAAACTCGCCTGAACCTGACGCGCTCGCTCTCGCAAAATTTATCAGTGAAAAAGCTTCGCTTGCAATATTCTGGGCCAGACTCTTTCTGGCGGCAAATAAACGCAACGATGGCCTGATTGATTTTCTCTGGCCTATTGCTGCACAAGAAGTGTTTATTCAAAATGCCGATACCTGTAAAGACGCTATCGATCTGGTCGCTATGGGAATTATACGTCGTTCAGAACATGAGCTTGAAGAACTGGAACATTCCGCATTTGAGTATGACTTCTCTGATTATTACTCCCCAGAGGAAGCAAAGAACAGTCTGTTGTACCGCCTTTTCAGAACAATTGGTTCAGAGAATCTTCATACTGAACTAGCCAGGGATTTTCTGAAGAACGCCTCACGGGATAGTAAAATATCTGGTAATAATAGGCTTTTCAGCATTTCCCCCGTTAGAGTCAGCACCGATACACCTTACGATTTTATTGATGGTCTGGATCGGAACGAACCAGACAACGCCACTCTTATCAATGCAGTCGAAACCGCTAAAACTGCCTTGGGGCTAACAACGAATAATACGCTTTCGTCCGAATTATCGCTGCAGGATGTTTTTAGTATTCTCGAACCGCTTCATAAACAACTCAATCTGGAAAATGCTCATTCATATGTAGGTACAACCGCAGAGGATGTCATTGTACGGGCCTGCGTCGCCGTTGTTGAACAGAAATTACTTCCTTCTCCTGTAAATGACAATCGTAATAATATGCGGACATCTTATTTTTTAGATTTAATACATCTCGCTTCCTGTGCAACTGCCCCGATCTTGAATGAAGATACAGAAAAAAACTTTGAAGATAATGTTAGCTGGGGCTCTCCTGCACCTAGGATAGATGCTGCACAGGTTTTGCTCGATGTTATTCCATTACGTCCCGACCTTTATGAGCGGTTGAAACCAGATATTGAAAAAATGTTAATTGACCCTCATCCAGCCGTTCGACTACAGGCATCAGTACGCCTGCTACGATTGTGGGATGTTGATCGGGATAGCATGTGGCGCCACTTGAGTGAACGGTTGGAGCAGGAAACCAATACCGGCGTAATAGCACATATCGTTGGGGATGGAGTCAGAAACCTGTTATATACCGATCCTCAGCGTACTTTCTGCCTTATTCAGAAATTGTTAGAGCGTTTTAATGGAGACCCTGAGCGTCAGAAACGTATTCGTAGTTTTGTTTGCAGCGATCTTGCGATTCTCTGGGGAGTTCTTGAAGTCAGAGAGGCATACAATATTCTTCAGTGCTGGATTACTGACCCCGCCGTTTATAATGATGAACTTATGCAAGTCCTATTTACATTAAGGGATGGATTCGTTCTTGGCATTGTCGGACAAAGTAAAGAGTCAGATACCGAACTCAGGCAACGGGCGCTGGACATGGCCTATAGCATTATTGATGCTGCTGGTAAAAAACTGGAAGAATACTCTCCCCGTACTGATCTGACAGAGGTCGAACAGGAAAATGTAAAACACTGCTTTGCAATTGTAGACAGAGCATGTCTACAACTTCGTTTCGTTTGTGAAGGGAAGCATAATTCTGATAAGGCATCATTAGAATATGAAGAACTTCAGCAATTTTTAAAGGAAACTGAATTACATATGCGGCGTATTGGTGATTGTTGCACTCCACAAACTATTTACTATCTTCTGGAGCTGCTTGAAACGCTGGTTCCTGTCGATCCTGCCAAATGTTTCGATCTGATGGCTCATGCATTGGGTCGTGGGGAAACGATCGGGTTCCAGTACGAAACGCTGGGAATGGAAAAATTGGTAAATATGGTGGGCGTGTTTCTTGCCGATTATAAAACCATCTTTGAAGATGAGAACAGGCGAGCTCGTTTGATAGAAAGTCTGGATATTTTTCTGGCCGCAGGTTGGCCCGCAGCCAGACGCCTGCTTTACCGTCTGCCGGAGTTAATTCAGTGAACGAACAGCTGTTGCGTAATCAGTTTCGCGGTGATTCATCCGCATTGATTGAAGATCTTAAGCGCTTTCTTGAATATGCAGAGATTAATCTCTATTCAAAAGATAGCGCAAATACGCTGCACGAGTATAATACGCGTATCTTTTTTTCGATCTTTTACTGGAAATTATGGGCTGGCATTTGGGAGCCGGTGGTAATGTTGCAGAAGAAGCCAGAATAAAAGCAGATACAACACGTTTTATGGGTTACGTCGGTCTAAATCAGGACACTAAAGCACCTTTAATTATCCAAGAGGTATATAGCTTTCATATTGAACCTCACCGATGATCCCCAAATCCGCCATCCACAACGCGCTTCCCAGCTCACGTTCAACTCTTCAAATGCTTTCACTTCATTGGCAAACTTCCCTTTCATTTCACGGTTTAGTTTTTTTTGATCACTCCAGTGAACTGGCTGATGCAGGGCTGTAGTGCCGTGTTCCTCCCTGCGCACCTGTCCACCTTCCACTGATCTTGTAAGTATCCCAGCTTTAGTTCCACACACTTTTTGAGATTTCCGGTTTCTCAGCCATCAGCCGGTATTCTTCCGGTGTCAGGTTATTCAGGGATTCATGGGGCCGCTCACTGTTGTATTCATTCAGCCAGCGCTCTGTGATTTCCCGTGCTTCGTTCAGCGTTCTGAACAGGTAAAAATCCAGTATTTCTGTCCGGTACGTCCTGTTAAACCTCTCAATAAACGCGTTCTGTGTCGGCTTACCCGGCTTGATAAATTCCAGCATCACACCATGGTCTTCAGCCCATTGCGCCAGAGCCAGTGATATCAGTTTCTGGCCGTTATCCATCCGCATCTTCAGCGGATATCCGCGATTCGCCATATCCTGTCCAGAACCCGCACCATTCGTTGCGCAGTAATATTCAGATCGATTTCTATCGCAAGGGCCTCGCGGTTAAAATCATCCACCACGTTGAAGGTCCGAAAACGCCGACCACAGACCAGCGCGTCGTGCATAAAATCGATAGACCAGCTCTGATTGAGCGCTTCCGGCGTTGCCAGCGGAGCCGGATTGCGCACCGGAAGACGTTGCTTACCCTTGCGTCGAAAATTCAGTTTCAGCAGACAGTAAATCCGGTGTACGCGCTTGTGGTTCCAGACGTGCCCCTGCCTGCGCAGCACCTGAAAAAGCTTCTTAAAGCCGTAGCGGGGATAGCGCTCTGCCAACCCGGTCAGCACCTGGATCACCGCTTCATCACGCCGGGTATCGGGCTGGTAACAATACACCGTCCTGCTCAGCGATAACGTCCTGCATGCCTGGCGTATGCTCATCGTAAACTGCGCGGTCAGATAGTTGACGAGCTCACGCTTTATCGCTGGTTTTAAAGCTTTTTTTCGATGACATCTTTCAGTGCACGGCATTCAAGACTGAGATCGGCAAACATTTGTTTGAGACGGCCATTTTCGTCCTCAAGATCCTTCATCTTTTTGATATCAGAGGCTTCCATCCCGCCGTACTTTGCTTTCCAGTTGTAGTACGAGGCCTCAGATATTCCCGCTTCGCGGCAGACATCTTTGACGGTGCGTCCGGCTTCGACGGATTTCAGAACGGCGATGATTTGGTGTTCAGTGAATCGGGCTTTTCGCATGGTGATCTCCTCGAAGGACATAATCAGTATGTCGGAAGATCTCTAAAAGTGAATGGTTCGGTTAAGCGGGATACTTACAAAAAGAGTAGTATCAATTGTCTCCTTCTAAATAAAGCATGCTGTATAGAGCTTGAACTTTAATCTATTGAGATTGGATTCATAGAATTTGATGCACCTTTCAAACAAATTCCAAACCTCCAATCGATAGTATAAATTAGGAATATTCATCGGTATTGTTTTGAGAGGTTTATTACCCCTCTCAAAAGGTGTTCTAGTTGTCGCAATAAATAATTGGAACAGCATTAGCCTCTTTTACTGCATGAGAAAAAGAAGACAAGATCCATAGCAGTTGAATCACATGAGGCTTAACCGGTTTTTTTCTTCGCAAATTAATGAACTCGCGCTCTATCTCTTTTTTGGATAAAAATGAACAGCTAAGAATGCATTTTCTATGCAATTTAACATCCTTAAAAAGGTCGTCAAGGTATTTTTTAATGTTTTTAGTGTCACCTTTTCTTACCTTTTTTATCTTGGTTGATACTGACTTTTTATTGTAAACTCCAGTATAGTTTTTATTAAATTTTGTTTTTAATTTAACAGTAAAATCAACAGTATTAAAATACATATATCCAAGATTTTTTATACCCTGACCAACAACGTCATGAAGTTTACTTGCTGATGTGCTTTTGTCACCATGCTTTGAATGAATGAAACAAATGCATGAATCCGCTTTATTAAATGTGATATGGTCTGCCCATTCATTCCCTAAGTCATCGCAAAAGATGTAATCATCCCCACTATGAATGTTTTCCACCACATCAAACATGGAATCATTAGAGAACTTATCCATTCCTTTTAAAAGCAAACCTTTCTCACTTGAGACGTTTTTTATATTAGCTTTAGGGACAAGCATTTCTAATATGCTATTGATTTCCGATATGCCTGAAGAGTCTTCGAAACAATTACCCATAAAATACATATAGCATGGGTCAGTAAACGTAATGCTGTAGAAACCATTTTTAAAGATAAAACTTTGCAAAGTTATATCTTTAGAGTTGTACGAAACTTTTATTTTTTTTAGAACAGTAGAGTCAATCGTTAGTGTTTTGTTGTTTTTTCGTATCTTAGCCTTACCAAGCGGCACTTGAATAGTCAAGTCAGGTTTTATTTCATAAACTTTTTCAAGTTTACGAAGCAACCGATTTACTTGTATTTCATTTAGAATGCAATCGGGTCTATCAGGCAATTTGTATTTTAGTATGGCGCCTTCCGATTGTAACTTTTCATATAATGAAGTACTTTCTATTAATAAGGCACTTGGCACAGTAGAGCTTAAAACCTCACTTAAATCTTTTTGTTTTGCAAAAGAATTGAGGAAGTCCTTAACCCCTCCACCTTGCCTTATCAGACAAAGCTGATTATAAGACCATGTCGCAATTTCATCGAAATTAACTCTCTGTGACGCCTCTACCAATCGTCCTGAACCAGAGATTGTCTTAATTATTGCACCTTGCCTAAGTTTTAAGTAGTAAGGTATTGACCTGCCAGCAGCATGAGTAGAGTAAGAACCTTTAAGATCTGCTGATTCTGCAGATCTATTTCTGATTGCCTTATCTGAATTAGTTATTGTTCTTGTGGATATTTTTTTGAATAAAACATCAGAATCATTAAAGGTGCTAGCCAATAAATTACTCGAGACTAAATTAAAACTTCTTTCAATATCATCTGAAATATTTGCACAGCTTTTCTTTATTATTGCCACACTATTATCAAACTCAAGAATTAATATAAAAGCATAAATTTTATCTTGGTAGTTCTCTCCGCCCTCGATCTCCCCAATAAAATACACTGGCTTGAGTGTTGGGAAGATTCGCAATGAATATTTATAAGGGATATCATTTTCAATTAATCTTTTGTCAATTCTAAACTCCTCTAATAGGTAATCACTACCAGGTTCAATATTGTCATCTGCAGCATCCAAAATATTAGTTATTTCAACGTCTGTTATTGTCCTGTTTCGATTGTCTTCTGGTATTATTAAGTTATAGAATTGAATGTTTTTTGTAAGTTCTAATCTATCAATCATCATAAAACTCCTGTTAGTATTTGACACATTTTCATGATTGTACATTCCCTTATAAATCACACCATTAATATTTATCTATCAATCATGAGGTTGAACAGACGAATCGCTAATGGCAGATTACTCTTACCGACGAGGTTCTCGCCCAACAAGACTATGTTGCCCGTCAGAGGGATATTAACTGTCTCAAAATTACGAAAGTTGAGTATCTTTAAATTTGCAAAACACATAACAACCCCTATAAATAAACTTATCAAATCTGGCCATCATATTTTTACTAAATTTATTGCATTGGCACAGCACTGCAGCAAGTGGTAGTTAATGCCTCAATTGGATTTATGTTCCGGCATTCACATTCTCATGCAGAGCCAAACCTTATCTTCTCCAAACCTACTTACAAAACCTTTCGCCTGCCTAGACGTCGTTGTTCCAGTTAAACCCTCATTACTTCAGTCACCGGATAGTAGCTATCCCCGCCAACATAACACAGTGTTCTTACGCTCAGAAATAAGTGCGCTGTAGGCTTTAATTTGGGTCTTGCCATTATTTCTGGGGTGTTATCCAGCTTGTTGGAATAAGTTTTACGCCATTACGCCAGCGATCAGAGACTGCAGCCTGAAACCAGTCATCTTTAAGGTCTGCATGGTCCATAACTATTATCTGTAAATCAGGGGCGAGCGTTTTAGCAGCGTGGTTGATTAGGCTGAACAGCCGATTTACAGCGTTCTGATCTTCATTCTTCAGAGCGTCAATAGACCCATCATTATCTTTTTCAGGTGGATAATGCGCCTGCGATGGCTGGTCGAGAATTAGAAATCCTGGCACGGGGCGTTTTTTTTGACGGAACCAGCGATGAAGGGCCAGATGAGCCAAAATATGGTAGCCGACCCAATTTTCCCCGCTGCCCATACGGAAAAGTGGTACCGGTCCGTCCAAGGTATCTGCCACCACGGTGAGTTTGCGGATATCTAGACGCAGGTTGCTTCCCTGATGTTCTAGATCGAGAAGCTCCGAATATTCAGTCATATAACGGCCGATTATATTGAGGAAGGCCGCAAGTTTCTCTCGTACAGCAGTCGGATCCAATTTGTTTTCAAGGAAACTTACAGTTAATTGCTGATTTTCTAACCGGGTGCGAAGACCCGAATACTGCTCTGCATCGCTGACAGTTTCAAGATACTGTGCGATTTTCCCCAGAGTCCGCGCCTGCAGCATAAAGTTTTCCTGCTGTACTCGCAGATATTCAGCTTGTTGGATGCAATCACTGATTTTTTTCTGATTCTCTCGAAGATTATTGAGGAGAGTATTTTCCTGTATTTGGAGGGCTGCTAAGCGCTTCTGGAGCCTTGGATTTTCTGCTTCTACCGCCTCAAGTTGTCGGCTCAATTCATTGAGTGAATGGTTGAGTTGAGCAACAGAAGGAGGAACGTTTTCGAGGTGACTTTCGCAAAGAGGACAAAGCTGCGATACCTCTGAGGACTTTATCAAATTCACTACGCTGAGTCTTGCACGCTGCTCCCGCGCCTCTCGCTCATAGCCGGTTGATTCTGAGGTAAACGCCCGCGTTTCACGAATCTCGCTATTTAGTCTCTCAAGCTCAGTACGCATCCCTTGACGTTCTGAGCGCAGTCGCATCAATATGTCATCATGATCACTTACTACAACTGCATCTGAAAATACTCCTCGCTCGCCCAAGCTTTGGAGCAGAGTCATGCAGGCCTCATAGTTTACCGCTACGGTTCGATCGTCGGTAAGCCCTGCCATTTTAGCTTCTTCAAGAAGAGCTTTTGCACGCGGAAATGTGGCGTCATCCAGCGATTCAGCTTCCCGTACCAACCTTTCAAGCTGACGCAGTAGTTTTCGCGCATCGTCCAATTGGGCTTGCTGTAAGAGCCGCTCTTCATCCATTGCGCCAAGAAAATAAGGAAAGGTGTCCCGGATAGCCTGCGCTATAAAACCATCATCTTGGCGATGAAACAGACGCTGTTTGTTATCAATATCGTTCTGATCCTGGAAACAAAAAAGAAGCGAGTGGCGGAAATTTGCCTCCAGAGAGGGTCGCGTAGGACTCGGGGGACGGTGTTCGTTTTCATTAATGCCGATTGCCGTTCCCAGAAATTTCTCCACAGCGTTGACTGTAGTGTTTTTGTGGAGAGTTGCGCCATCGGGAATCGACAGGGAGCTCCCGCGGGCAATATAGATGTCGCCGTGAGACTGTGTACCGGCATCTGGATTGCGTCGCGCGATAAAGATTTGGCTATCATTCAGTTGAAAAAGGATCCCATACCATTGCGTACATTTGCGGATAACGCCATCGGCTACGTAACATTCGCTTCGCCCGGTAACGTAATCAATAATATCAATTATTGCTGATTTACCCGTTTTGGATGCGCCGGTCAAGATGTTCAGTTGACCGGGATGAAGGGTGATTTCACGACGTTCTCCCCCGTGGTTGTAAATCACAAGGCTGGCTATCTGAAGACTCATGGCGCTATCCCCCATGCAGCATAAATAGTCGCTGTTGTACCAGCTGCTGCGAGCCAACGCCCCAGAAATGCCGCACGCTCAATGCATTCTCCGGCTTCCTGAGTAAACAGCGGCGTTCGTTTTTCTGTAGGTGAGAGCAGTTTAGCTCCTTTCTTTAAGTCACCATTTTCATCCAAGCAAAGAGCGCTTTGCCTTGTGCCAAATAATATGCTCTCACGGGTAATACCGTTTAGCCGCCTGACTCTATCGGGGAAATTAATCATCGTATCTCGGTTGTCCTGGCACCATGCCATTAGTGACGTTACGGTTGTAGCAGGCAGAGCCTTGCGTGTTTTCTGATGAAGAATTATCGGAAGGATTATAAAGGCTAGTGCAAAGGGTAAAGAGCAACCGGTCTTTTTATTGAATTCTGACGATGTATTGGCTATAAGCAATACGCAGAAAGCTGGGTTGAAGAGGTAGCTCTCCTCGATGGGACGGGAAGACCAAGGCTCCATCATCAATCCTCTCCTTTCTGTTCATCACTATTATTCTGCATGAAGTCAGGGTGCCACCCCACTGCGTATCGGTTAGCCAAAATATGGTAGCTTCCGTGGGTAAGAAACCGCTCTCGTAGGCTGCGGAGAGGAAAACATGCCTGCTGTTCTGCCCATGTGAACAGGTCCTTTCCAGAACGTATACGATCGGACTCATCACTATCAGGTAATAAATCGTCTTTCTGTGCGGCGAATCGTGGCTGCCAAGCCTCTATCAGGTCTTGCTCGAACGTTTTAAGCTCATCATTAAGCAATAATTCTTCTCTTACCCATTTTGAGCGTTGCTCTGAAGCTCGGTAATAATCACGGATGGCATACTCAATACGGGCCGAACCGAGATTTATCTTACGCAATTGATTGACAAAGGGTCGACTATCTAGCTGAGCGATCACTTCTTGAGGAGGAGAAAATGACCGAAAATCTACAGGTAATGAGGAACGTCGAAACTCCTCTCGCAGTTCATCAATGCGGGATTCAATAGCCAGCACTGGGATGCTGCCCACCTCATTGCCGCTGAGCATACGTATCACTTGGTCGAACCACCAGCCTTCTAAACGCTCGGTGAAAATTTCGATATGCTGTCTTCCTACAGCACGGTGCAACTGACGGTAAATATCTTCTTTAACATCAGTAATCGAAGGAGATCTATCAAGTACATATATTGATCTTAACAGAGCAAATCGAGCCTCCTCCGGTAAGATCTTATAGGCGTTGAAAGCTTCTTGTAGCGCGCGGTTATTTGAACTGTTTGCAGTCGTGAGTAACAAAAAATCGGCTTGAGCCTCGTTACGACTTTCTGTTCGTAATAGAAAAGACGCCGAATTCGAAGGTGCCAAACCAGTTGTTATTAGGAAGTGACGAGTTCTTGAGAAACCGCCACTATCGGTGGCTACACTTTTTATCCAGATGAGTAGCGTTTTCCAAAGGTCAGCGCTGCTGTCAGTCAGCTTTCCAGTTTTGGCTTTATGATGTTTGGTCTGGATAAGATGAATCGGTAAGCCGTTTGCCTCAAAAGCTATATCATCAAACTTTTCAATTGAAATCCTGAACTCTGGTGAATCCAGCGTAGCTTCCAGTCCTTTTAGCAATGCGTAGCGACACTGATACAGATAGCCAGTGGCCGACGCGCTGGCCTCATGCGCGTTACTCATCCCGTCACTCCGTTAATTTATCGATAATATTTTCTAACTGAAATCCAATCAATTTACTACTGTCAACATCCAAGATTCTGAAAATATTTTATGAGGGGAACCCTAGATAGCCTAATCAGTCCAAGTACAACATCCGCCCCCCATGTAAGCAACGTCCACTCTTGGTATGTGCAGACTGTTAGACCTCTTTGCCCTCTTAGGATAGATTCTTCGATGCTCTCGTTAGTTATGCTAACGTTTAGGGTTAAACCATAGTAACGATCACCACATTCCGAGGATTGCTCAACCTGATTTATTTAATCCGCAACTATTGGTGGTCATTTTGGTGGTCTTGACAGGATGAAGATTCAGGTTTAGCTTGCTTATTAGCCAGTTACAGGCAAAGGCGATCCCAGTCAGAGGAGCCATATTAGAGAAGCCCGCTCAGGGAAACCTGAGCGGGCTTTTTGCTTTCCGTGATCTTATCGCCCCTTGGCATGCAATCTCAAGCCTTCTGAAAAACCTTTCAACGTTTCCGATTAGCAGGGTCTGTACCTTGCATTCCGTATAGCCTTTGGCGTCACGCCGAGTTCGGTCATGAAGCAGCAACGTCAGTTTTTTATACACCCCTGATGTTTAACCTGATAACGGCCAAGCATGCTGAAAAGAAGGTTTTTTATTTCTATTTAAAATAATTGAAAAACACTGCCTTAGATTTTATCTGACATACTGATTATGTTCCCGGTAGATCCGTAGGAGCAAAAACCGATTTAGTCAGCCCCGAAGATCAGCGCTCTGAAGACGGTAGTGAATCACAAAATCAAAACGCTGGGATAACCTGTTTACCAGTTCAAAACAGGAGACGATCATTAGCGACTTAGTCTCTTTTGCCGTAATGCTTGCAACATTACTGATCTTTAGCTTTAACGATACTGCGTACGCAGCGGACAAGAGCGCTGTGGCATCGGCTTTTTTGCAGAATTCAACACCGTCTGATCCCATCATTCTCTCGCTGCAACATTTTGAACAAATTCAATCTTATCAAGTTATGGTGCGTTCCTTGTCACCGTCTGATGACACTAAAATCATCCGCTATAGCTACCGTAAACCTGGTTATGTACGGATGGACTTTACCGAACCACATTCAGGTGCAGTCCTAATCTATAACCCAGTCAATGGCAAAGTTAAGCTGTGGCCCTTTGGAGTAGGAAATTTTCCTGTTTTGAGCCTGTCACCAACAGATTCATTGATACAAGATGCTAACGGTCATCGGGTGGATCAATCAGACTTTGGCGTTTTGCTGAATAATGTTCGCAGCCTGCAACATGAGGGGACAACAACCCCCCTCGGTGAAGATATCATCGCGGGGAAGTCGACATTACACTTATCCGTGGTCGGCCCCGAAGGAAAGACAGTCGATGCTGTTCATCGTTATGACATTTGGTTAGATAATAAATATGGATTTCCTGCAAAGGTGGTCAGTTACGCACTGGATGGAAAAATGTTGGAAACCGTATTTATGGATGCAATGGTTATCAACATCCATTTCCCCGCTGATTTTTTCGCACCTTAATGGGAGCCTGACTATATGGCTGACTATAAGTTCTCCACCATCTGGCGGGTTGAGGCTTCTATACAGGAGGTATGGGATGTTCTATGCCATCCGGATCTGTGGCCCGAATGGTGGGGAAGTCTGGAGCAGATTATTGAGTTAAAGAAAGGTGATATTCAGGGAATTGGCGCCTTGCATCGTTATACCTGGAAAGGTGTACTCCCTTATCGATTAACCTTTGATATCCATGTATTAAACATTAAGCCTTTTTGCCTTTTAGAAGGGGAAGCCAGTGGCGACGTTGAAGGCCGAGGAGTGTGGGCGTTTTCTGACAAAGAGGGGGATACTATCGTTAGGTATGATTGGAATATCCGGACTAACACCCGATGGATGAACTACCTCGCCCCGCTGGCCACACCCGTTTTCCGTTGGAACCACCATAGGGTGATGCGCGATGGAGCAAAAGGTTTAGCCCGCAAATTAGGTACACATGTCGACGTGTATTTTAGGTAAAGAGAAAGCAGACCTGCGTTCTTTCTGGCCGGCAAAGTCTTAAAGAGGGGCGTCTATGTTCTTATTCCCCCTGTCAGGAACCCAATCCAGAAAATCCCGCGCAGGGAAACCGAGCGGGATTTTTGCTTTGGCGTCATTAGATTGCCTACTCTCCTCCGCCAAAACTGCACGAAATAAATCGCCACGGTTGGGTAGGTACCTCTAAGCCCTTTAAGAGGACTTTAAAGAGCGGCGTCGGTTAGCGATAAACCAGCCCGCCGTCGGTCAAAATCGACTGACCGGTGATATAGGCGGCGTCGTCGCTGGAAAGAAAAGCGACAAGTGCCGCGACGTCAGCCGGGGTCTGTGCACGCCCCAAGGCAATGCCATCGACGTATTTCTTATAGGTTTCGCCTTTCGGGGCACCGGTAATCTCCGAAAAGCGCTGGTCTATTTCCACCCACATATCGGTGCCGACCACCCCAGGGCAATAGGCGTTGACGGTAATGTTGTCGCTGGCGTATTCCTTTGCCGCAACCTGGGTCAATGCGCGTACGGCAAATTTGGTGGCGGAGTACACGCCCAGCAATGCAAAACCCTCATGGCCGGCGATGGAACAAGCATTGATGATCTTGCCCTTTTTGTTGAGCTGTTTAAATTTCGCCGCGGCGGCCTGGATCCCCCAGGTCACCCCCCCGATATTGATGTTCAGGATCTTCTCAAGATCTTCCGGCACCACGTCTGCGATGGGTTTTACCTGCGAAATACCGGCGTTATTAATCATCACATCCAACGTACCCAGCGTACTCACAACGTGCTCGATGGCCGCATACACCTCCTCGCGCTTGCTGATATCGGCAACGTAGGTTGTCGCTTTTACCCCGAAAGACTCCACCTCTTTCCTGACTGTACCAAGCTGATCTGCGGATAAATCCAAGAGCGCAAGGTTTACCCCCTCTTGTGCCAGGCGCAGTGCGATCCCCCGGCCAATGCCACGCGCTGCGCCAGTAATAATGGCTACCTTTCCGTTCAAACCTGTCGACATAATTATTCCTGTTTCGTTTTGTACTACGTCTAATGGAGAGTTTTTGGTTGGTTTCCGCTACCGGAAACGCAATCGGATCAGGCTGTTATCCTTTCCCGTATTGTCCTACTGATGCAGCGGTCGGCCAGCGGCCGCGAGGATAGATTCATGCATGGCTTCAGAAAGCGTCGGATGCGCAAAGATGACCGACAGCAGGCTCTCGTCCGTGGCCTCCAGATGATGGGCGATACCGAAGCCTTGGATCTGTTCGGTGACCTGTGCGCCAACCATGTGCGCCCCCAACAGCTCGCCGGTTTCGGCATCGAAAATCGTCTTGACGAAGCCCTCCGCCTCACCGGCGGCCAGCGCCTTGCCATTGCCCTGATAGGCGAACTTACCGATCTTGAGTGGCCGTCCACTGGCACGCGCCGCTGCCTCGGTCAGGCCCAGACTGGCAACCTGCGGCCGGGCATAGGTACAACCGGGCACATAACTACGGTCAAGCTTGTGCACGCCTTCGACGCCGGCCAGGGTCTCGACGCAGATCGTCCCTTCGTGGCTGGCCTTGTGCGCCAGGCACGGCGGGCCGGCGACGTCGCCGATAGCGTAAAGGCCGAAGACGTTGGTACGGCAGGCGTCATCCGTCTTGATAAAACCGCGATCCAGTTCGACGCCCAGCGCCTCCAGCCCGAGGCCTTCGACATTGGGCTGGACGCCGGCCGCCAACAGCACATGTTCGACCTCCAGCACCTGTTCGGCACTGGCGTTTTTCAACGTGCAACGCCCTCCCGCCTCCGTGATCTGCACCTGCGTTACCTGCGTCTGGGTATGCACCTGAATGCCGCGCCGCTCGAACGACTTGCGCACCGCCGCCGAGACTTCGGCATCCTCAATCGGCAGTATCTGTGCGGCCACCTCCACCAGCGTCACTTCGCTGCCAAGGTCGTTGTAGAGGCTGGCGAACTCGACGCCGATGGCGCCGGAGCCGATGATCAATAAGGATTTCGGCAATTTTTTGGGTTGCAGCGCCTCAAAGTAGGTCCAGATCCGCTCGCCATCCGGCACTATCCCGGGCAACGCACGCGGGCGGGCGCCGGTCGCCAGGATCACGTGGTCGGCCCGGTAGTCGCGCTCATCCCCCTTGGTATCGACCACCGTGATCTGCCCCTTGCCACGCAGGCGGGCAGTGCCGTCGAACACCGTTACGCCATTCTTCTTCAACAGGTACTCGACCCCACCGGTCAACTGTTGTGACACCGCGCGGCTAAACTGCACCAGTTTCTGGAGATCGAAACTCACCTCGCCGACACTGAAGCCCAGTTGGTCGGCATGGGCGATGCTGTGCGCCACCTCAGCGCCGTGCAGCAGCGCCTTGGTTGGGATACACCCCCAGTTCAGACAGATGCCCCCCAGATGCTGTTTTTCCACCAGCGCCGTACGCAGCCCGAGCTGGCCGGCGCGGATGGCGGCCACATAGCCTCCCGGCCCGCCGCCGATCACCAGTACATCGTATTTGTCGTGCATAGCTCGTCTCCTAGACAAACATCAGGGTCGGAGTTTCAACCAGTCGCTTGAGTTCCTGGAGAAAAGCCGCGCCCAGCGCCCCGTCGATGACCCGGTGGTCGCAGGACAGCGACACCGTCAGTTGATGGCGCGCTACGATCTGCCCGTCGCGGACCACCGCCCGCACCTCACCGGCACCGATCGCGAGGATCGCGCCCTGGGGCGGGTTAATGATGGCGTCAAACTGGCGTACACCGAGCATGCCCAGGTTTGACAGGCTAAAGGTGCCGCCCTGGAACTCTTCGGGCTTGAGCGTACCGGCTTTCGCCCGGGTCACCAGGGAATGAATTTCACGCGAGATCTCGCTGACCGCTTTCCGGTTGGCGGTGCGCACTATGGGGGTAATCAGCCCGGCCGGCAGCGCAACGGCCACCGAGATGTCGGCATCGGCAAAGCGGCGGATGCTCTGGCTGGCTTCGTCGAACTGCACGTTGACATCCGGCACCGCCACCAGTGCTTGAGCGCAGGCCTTAACCAGCAGGTCGTTAACCGAAATCTTGACGCCGGGCGCGCCGAGGTTGATTTCCTTGCGCAACGCCAACAGGCGCTCCAGATCGAGATCGGCGATCAGGCGGAAGTGCGGCGAATGTTGCTTTGAAGCCTGCAAACGGGTGGCGATCGCCCTGCGCATGCCCGACATGGGCAAGTTCTCGAAGGCTGCCGGCGCCGCATTCTGTGCAGTCGCTGTCTGCGGCTGCCCGTCGAGCAGCAGAGCCGCCGCCTGCACATCCTCGCGGCTGACCCGCCCGCGTGAACCGCTGCTGCGGCAGTCGTGCAGGTTGATCCCCAGTTTGCCGGCCAGACGGCGCGCCAGTGGGGTTGCCGATACCTGACTGTCGTCGGCGTGCGAACGGGGCGCTTTGCCTGAACGCGATGGCAACGTCGGCGATGCGATGCGGCCCCCTGCGGCAAGGATCGCGTTCTCCAGGTCAGCCACCGAGATACGTGCTTCACGTCCGCTGCCGCGCACCTTGCTCAAGTCGGCACCCAACCTGGCGGCCAGACGCAACGCGTGGGGCGTGGCATTGACCTGTGCGGCATCGGTGCTTCCTTGCAGGCCGATCGGTACCTCGGTCTGCCCACTGGCGGCCACCGGTTTGGTGGATGGACCCGATGCCGTGGGGAGTGCGTTGTCGACCGTCGGGGCTGCCACAGGGGCCGCAGGAGACGGCGCGACAGACGCGGCAGGTTCCGCCGTCGCCAGACTGGCAGTGAAGGCGTCCAGTTCGGCATCGCTGATCGAAGCCTCAGCCACCAGCGCCAGCGCCGCCCCCACCTTTAGGGTATCCCCCTGCCGGGCCAACACCCGGCGCAGGGTTCCGGCGAAGGGCGCCTCAAGCACGTTGACGATTTTGCTGGTCTCGATCTCGCAGATTTCCTGTCCCTTGGTGAAGCTGTCGCCCTCCCGGATAGACCACTGCGCGAGTACCCCTTCCTCCATCGAAAGGCCCCACTTGGGCATTTCAAGCGTTTTGATATCACTCATGGCTCAATCCTCCAGCACTTGGCGGACGGCGGCCTCGATCCGCTCGACGCTGGGGATCCAAAGCTTTTCGAGGGCGGGAGAGAACGGCACCGGGGTGTGCGGCGGTGTAACCAGCACAATCGGCGCTTTGAGGAAATGGAATGCCTGGGAAGCGATCAGTGCCGCGACATCATGGGCAAAGCCGAAACGCGCCGCCGACTCGTCGACGATCACCACACGGCCCGTGGACGCCACCGATTCCAGAATGCCTTCCTCGTCCAGCGGTGAAATCGTACGCGGATCGACCACCTCCACCGAGATGCCCTCTTTGGCCAGTTTGTCGGCCACTTCATTGGCTTTATGCACCATCGCCGACAACGCGATGATGGTGACGTCCTCCCCTTCGCGGGTGTAGTTGGCCACGCCCAGCGGGATGGTATAAATGCCTTCCGGCACCTCGCCCTTAAGGTCGTAAAGCATTTTATGTTCGCAGAACACCACCGGATCGTCGTCGCGGATCGACTGGATCAGCAGGCCCTTGACGTCATAAGGGGTAGACGGCACCACCACCTTGAGGCCCGGCGTGGTGGCGAAGATATTATAAGGCGACTGCGAATGCTGGGCCGCCGCAGAGAAGCCGGCGCCGATCATGCCACGCATCACTAGCGGCGCCTTGGCCTTGCCGCCAAACATGTAGCGGAACTTGGCGGCCTGGTTGTACAGCGCATCGTGGCAGACGCCGAAAAAGTCCATGAACATCAGCTCGGCCACCGGCCGCAGACCGGTCGCCGCAGCGCCGGCAGCCATGCCGATGATCGCCGACTCGGTAATCGGCGTGTCGATCACGCGGTCAGAGCCGAACTGCGTCCACAACCCTTTGGTCACCCCTAGCACGCCGCCAAAGGCCTCTATCCTCGCCTCCTCCGGCGCATTGCCGCCGTGGCCGCCACGCAAGTCTTCGCCGATCAGCACTACGCGTTCGTCACGCTCCATTTCCTGGGCCAGCGCTTCCTTGACCGCTTCACGATAGGTTTTTATAGCCATTGTTATCACCCTCAATAGGAAACGTAGACGTCGGTCAGCAGGTCTTCCGGAGCCGGATAGGCGGCTGCGCGGGCTTTCGTTACGGCATCCCCGACCAGCGCTTCCACTTCCGCGTCGATCGCCGCCAGTTCCTCCTGAGTGACCTGTTTTTTGATCTTGTCCGTAAAGATCTTCAGCGGATCGTGCTGTTCACGCAGGCGTTGAACCTCACCCTCAGCGCGGTACAACGCCGGATCGCCCTCGAAGTGGCCGTGCCAGCGGAAGGCCTTGGCCTCAATCACGCTGGGGCCGCCCCCCTCGCGAGCACGCTTGACCGCCTCTGCGGCGGCTTCGTAAACGGCAAAGAAATCGGTGCCGTCGACCGTCACCGCCGGGAGGCCGAAACCGGCCGCACGTTTGGCGATATCGCGGCCGCCGACGGCGTAGTCATGGCCGGTCCCTTCGCCATAGCCGTTGTTCTCGAAAATGAAGACGGCCGGCAATTGCAGCACCACAGCCATGTTCATGGCTTCAAATACCAGGCCCTGATTGGAACCGCCATCGCCGGTGAAAGACACGCCGACGTTGCCGGTCTTCAGGGTCTTGGCCGTCAGCGCAGCGCCAATGGCCAACGGAGGAGCCCCACCAACGATGGCGTTCGCGCCCAACATGCCTTTTGACAGGTCGGCGATGTGCATAGAGCCGCCTTTGCCACGACACAAACCGCTGTCCTTACCGAAAATCTCGGCCATCATGCCGTGAATATCACAACCTTTGGCAATGCAGTGGCCATGCCCACGGTGCGTAGAACCAATGAAATCGGCGTCGGTCAAATTTTCGCAGACCCCCACCGCAATGGCCTCCTCACCGGTATAAAGGTGAATGAAGCCCGGAATGTCACCGCTGGTATTTTCCTGATGCAGGCGCTCCTCGAATGTCCTGATCTCGCGCATCTTTCGGTAAGCCTGCAGCAAAGCCTGTTTGCTCAGCGTCATCTGATTCTCCTCAATAAGGGTCGGACAGGCGGGGCTATTTGACAGGGTGAGAACACCCTAGCCACACCAATACAAAAAATGTACGGGTGTTTCGGGAAGCTGCGAAGCCACCCTAATGGGGGGGTAAGTGGGGGTTTTCATGCTTGAGGTCAAACTTTATGAATTTTGTTTATCTATCCAGAACGACGGCCCCGTTTCATCCCGGGCTCTGACGTACAATTGAAAAAACAAAATACGGGCAGGCAACCACGGATGAAGCAATCGGATTTTGCAGGTTCCCAATCTACATCGTTGGTCTCGGGGCCTTTGCGGCTGACGAGAGGCTTGCCGCTCATCCTGACCAAATTCGTCCCCCCCCGCTCCTCTATCTTGTTGCTACCGCGCCCGCGCCTGCTCAAGCGCCTCGATCAAGTGCGCCTGCGGCGTCTGGCCGTCGTTTGTGCGGGCGCAGGATTCGGCAAAACCACGCTGTTGGCGCAATGGCACCAGCAGTTGATCGGCCAGGGTGAACGCGTTGCCTGGCTCAGCCTTGATGAGGATGACGATGACGTCTGGCAGTTCATTCCTTATCTGCTGCATGCTTTGCGACCGCTCTATGCCGACTGGGACGCCGATTTTTGGCAGAACATGGAAGAGCAAGCGCCCTCAAGCTCACTGCAGTTGCTGGCTGGGCTGATTAACCAATTGCATTATTGTCCGCACGACCTGTATCTGATCGTCGACGACTTCCATATGATCAATGACGCCGGCGTGCATGAAGCCCTGGGCTATCTGCTCAGGCATGCGCCTGCGGCGCTGCATCTGATCGTCGGCAGCCGGTTCCACCCGAGTCTGTCGTTGAGCCGATTGCAGGCCCAGGACCAGTTGGTGGAAATTTATGATCAGGACCTGCAGTTCACGCTCGAAGAAACCCGGAACTATTTCAGCCAGACGGTCGCCGTGCCGCTCAGCAATCAGGATGCCCTTCGGCTGCTGTCCGCGACGGAGGGCTGGATCGCAGGCATGAAGATCGCCTCATTGTCCCCCGAATTGCGTGTAGACCCTGGGCACCTGATCCACAATCTGCGCGGGGGGACGCGCTCCATCGCCCGTTATCTGAAAGAAGTGGTGCTTGACCCGCTGCCGGTGGAGGTGCTCGACTTCCTGATGCAAACAGCGTTTCTCAATCGTTTCAATGCCGGACTGTGCAATGCCGTCACCGGGCGTGACGACAGCGAGGCGATGCTGGAATGGATTGAGCGGCACAACCTGTTCCTGTCGGCCCTTGACGAGCAAGGCTATTGGTTCCGCTATCATCCTCTCTTGCAGGAAACCCTGGGCGTGGCATTGCGCCATCGCGCCGATATCAACCTCAAACAGTTGCACGAACGCGCCAGTCATTGGTTCGCCGAACAGCTGTTGTGGGCTGAGGCGGTACGCCATGCGCTGGCCGCCGGCAAGCCGGTTCATAGCCCCGGCCAGGATGGTGCGAGCGCGCAATCCCTGGCTGAAGAGGGAGATATCGATACTCTGGTTTCCTGGATGCGTCACTTGCCAGCGAGCGTTGATCCGTCACGCATTGACCTTCAAATCAATCTGGCCTGGGCGCTCGCGCACTATTTCCGCTTCGATGAATCACGACAGTTGCTCGACAGCCTCGACCAAATGGTGGCGGACCACCGTGACGGGATGGCCCGCAGCGCCTGGATCAAGCTGCGTGTGGTGCGCGCCATCTGCGAAGCCTTTGCCGAAAACATCCCTGAAAGCCTGGCGATTGTCGAGCCGTTGCTGGCCGAAGTGCCTTGCGGCGATACCTGGGTCGATGGCCTGATATGCAATATTCTCAGCTACTGCCACGTGGTTAACCAGCGCTATACCGAGGCCCTGGCGGTCCAACGCCATATGCCCAGCCCGGACAGCCCGCTGGACAATCTGTTCGTCTCGGTTTATCGCGCTTTCATCATCGCCCAATGTCATCTTTGCCAAGGCGATTTGGAGAACGCCGGGCTGTACGCCGGCAATGCGTTGCGTCAGGCCGAGCGTTATACCGGCCCCCAGTCGACCAGCGGAGCGACGCTCGCGCCGCTACTGGCGGAAATCGCCTACGAGCGCAGGAGCCTTGACTCGCTCGATCATCTGCTGGCGGATAGGCTCGAGCTCATCGACCGTTTCAGCCCACCCGACGCGCTGAGCCGTTGCTATGCCTACCTTGCCCGGCAGGCCTTGCATGACGGCATGCCGCAGGAGGCAGAACGGCTGCTGGAACATGCACAGCAACTGGCGGTGTCTCGCGGGTGGCGCCGGTTGCAGGCTCTGTTGTTGGCCGAGCAAGTGAGAGTGCGTTTGCAGCGTGCGGATCGCCCTGGTGCAGAGCAGTTGCAGCAGCAACTGGAACAGCTGGCGCGCCATGCCAGGATTGATGCCGAACATCCTTGTCAACGTGCGATCGCTCAGCATGCAGCACTCAGCCGCAGTCGCCTGTTGTTGGCCTCCGGCCAGATGCCGCAAGCCTGCAAACTGCTGTCCGAACTGGTTACCGAACAGGAAAACCGACGCGACTGGCTCACCGCCGCGCGCCTGCGTGCGCTCTGGTCATTAGCCTTGTGGAAAGCCGGTAAAAACGCGGCTGCCTGCACTACGCTGCAACCGGTTCTGCAATTGGCTGAACACCCGCATCTCATGCGCAGCTTTCTTGATGCCGGCGACACCTTGCAACCTTTGCTTCTCCATATGCACGAAGGTCCTGCTGCCTGCAACGAGCAAGGTGCGCAGCTTCGCCTGGTAGATAAGGGCACACAGATCGGGGAAAGGCAGCTTCAGAGCAGTCATGACGTTTATTGGGGGCTCAGTGAACGCGAACTTCAGGTATTACGCCTGATCGCCGAGGGCCAGACGAACAAAGACATCGCTCGCTCCCTGGCTATTTCTGCACAGACCGTGAAATGGCACCTCAAGAACACCTATGCCAAGCTCAACGTCAACAGCCGCACCCAAGCCATGAGCCGTGCGCTGGAAATGAAACTGCTGGATTAACCGGGTGTTAAAGAATTCCCCCTGAGCAATCGATAATCAACGAGAAGGAAAAGCCCTGTGCATTCAGGGCTTTTATGCCTATCGCGTTGACTTAACGGAACGGTGAGTTGAGAGGAACTTCCGCATCCGGCTGATGCGTTATTCTGTTGCGCAGGTCACGCCGAACAAGTTCGATCGCCCAGAACCAGAATGCATGCCCCAGTATTTCTGAAACATACTCTTCGACAGGCAGCATGGATAAAGGCGGCGTTAAGCCAAGCAGCGGGAAACTGATGCCGTGAACGAACACCGTGGCAATTAAGCCGGCGAGCACGCCCTGCCAGAGTTTTACTTTCGGGAAGACTTCGGCAACCACGCAGTAACCGATGGCAAACACCAACGAGAAAATAATGTGCGTCACCATAACCGGATTGATCACATGCTCCGAAAAGGTGTAAACCGTTGCCGTGGGATCTATGCCCAAATAATCTCTCAGGAAAAGATACGGTGGATTAAACTCCGCACGTCCATCCAGAATGGTCCTTGGCGGAAGCGGAACTTCTGCGCCCCACTTAACGAATGCAGACAGCAGCCCGGCGATGATGCCGACAAAAAGCGCGACGCCATAACGGCGTCTTTCCAGCGGCGTTTGCACAAAAAAATCCCTAATTTTCATATCCATCCCCTAAAAATCATTAGTGTTTATCGTTCACCAATCAGGTTATATCCTCACCAAAGTGTGATATTGATCACGATCACTTTTTGTTACCTTTGGTCGTAAATTTTCAAAGGAAGGGAAACGGGTTTAGAAAAATCGGTACCGGGAGCCTGAGCGTTTTTACGCTTTTTGGCCGCCATACACCTTTCTGGCCATGCCTATCAATGCAGAAAAAATCAATCGTCAAAAACTATTGCAGAATTCAAGCATTCCTATTTTATCTCTCGCCAACCACTGTCTAAGCTTACTACTGAGTTTCGTTCTACCCGCCGTTGGCTCAGGTGACGAAACCCAATAACGATCAGATTGACTCAGGGGTTCCCCCCATTAGCGCAACATCCGACACAAGCAGAGAGCGCATCATGACAACTGAAAGCAAATGCCCATTTTCGGGTGGCAGCAACAAGCCCCTTCCCCAGCGTGGTAATTCGAACCAGGACTGGTGGCCAAACCAACTTAGTCTGGAACACCTGCACCAACACTCCTCCCTGTCCGACCCGATGGACAAAGATTTCAACTACGCCGACGCGTTCAACAGCCTGGATCTGGCGGCGGTCAAACAAGATTTGCATGCTCTGATGACCGACTCTCAGGAATGGTGGCCGGCGGACTTCGGTCACTACGGCGGCCTGTTCATCCGCATGGCCTGGCACAGCGCCGGCACCTACCGCATCGGCGACGGCCGCGGCGGCGCAGGTTCCGGCCAGCAGCGTTTTGCCCCGCTCAACAGCTGGCCCGACAACGTGAGCCTAGACAAGGCACGCCGGTTGCTGTGGCCGATCAAACAGAAATACGGCCGTAAAATTTCCTGGGCCGACCTGTTGATCCTGACCGGCAATGTGGCGCTGGAATCGATGGGCTTCAAAACCTTTGGTTATGCGGGTGGCCGCGCCGACGTTTGGGAGCCGGACGACGTGTACTGGGGCGCGGAAAAAATTTGGCTGGAACCGAGCGGCGGCGAGAATAGCCGTTATTCCGGCGACCGTGATCTCGAGAACCCCCTGGCGGCAGTGCAAATGGGCCTGATCTACGTGAACCCGGAAGGCCCGGACGGCAACCCCGATCCGATCGCCGCAGCACGCGACATCCGCGAGACCTTCGCCAGAATGGCGATGAATGACGAAGAAACCGTCGCGCTGATCGCCGGCGGCCATACCTTCGGCAAAACCCACGGTGCAGGCCCCGCTTCGCACGTCGGCGCCGATCCGGAAAGTGCAGGTTTGGAACAGCAGGGCCTCGGCTGGCAAAGCACCTTCGGTACCGGCAAAGGTAAAGATGCAATCACCAGTGGCCTTGAGGTCACCTGGACCACCACCCCGACCCAATGGAACCATGACTTCTTCCGACACCTGTTCGAATACGAGTGGGAGCTGTCGCAGAGCCCGGCCGGTGCGCACCAGTGGGTAGCCAAGGACGTCGGTGAGACCATTCCTGACGCGTTCGATCCGGCGAAGAAACATCGCCCTACCATGCTGACCACCGACCTGTCGCTGCGCTTCGATCCGGCGTACGAACAAATTTCGCGCCGTTTCTTCCAGAACCCGGATGAGTTCGCCGACGCTTTCGCCCGCGCCTGGTTCAAACTGACCCACCGCGATATGGGCCCACGCGCACGTTATCTCGGCCCGGAAGTCCCGGCTGAAGAGCTGATTTGGCAAGATCCGATCCCGGCGGTGAATCATAAGCTGATTGACCAACAGGATATCGCCGATCTCAAAGGCAAAATCCTGGCCTCCGGCCTGCCGATTTCACAGCTGGTCTCCACCGCCTGGGCCTCGGCCTCCACCTTCCGCAGTTCCGACAAACGCGGCGGCGCCAACGGTGCCCGCATCCGCCTGGCGCCGCAGAAAGACTGGGCAGTGAATCAGCCCGCTCAACTGGCGCAAACGCTGGCCACGCTGGAAGGCATTCAGCGCACCTTCAACGATGCGCAGACCGACGGCAAAAAGGTCTCGCTGGCGGATCTGATCGTGTTGGCAGGCTGTGCGGGCGTTGAGCAGGCAGCGAGCAATGCCGGCCACCCGGTTACCGTTCCTTTCACACCGGGGCGCATGGACGCTTCGCAAGAGCAAACCGATGTCGAATCGTTCGCGGCCATGGAGCCGGTGGGCGACGGTTTCCGCAACTACCTGGATACCCGCTACCGCATTTCCCCCGAGGCGTTACTGGTGGACAAGGCGCAGTTGCTTACCCTGAGCGCGCCGGAAATGTCGGTGCTGCTGGGCGGATTGCGGGTGTTGAACGCCAACGTCGGCCAAAGCCGGCACGGCGTGTTGACTCAGCGGCCTGAAACGCTCACCAACGATTTCTTCGTTAACCTGCTGGATATGGGCACAACCTGGAAAAAGGCGGATGAGGACGGCGTGTTTGAAGGCCAGGATCGCCAGACCGGTGCGCTGAAATGGACGGCAACCCGCGCCGATTTGATCTTCGGTTCACATGCGCAACTGCGGGCGTTGGCGGAAGTTTATGGCAGTGCGGATGCCCAGGAGAGCTTTGTTCGGGACTTTGTCGCCGCCTGGAACAAGGTCATGAACCTCGATCGCTTCGATATCGCTTAAACTTCGTTTAAAGATCGTTAAAACGGCCCGCCTGAGATCACTCAGGCGGGCTTTTTGCATTTATATTACGCTCAGCCGGCCTCGCGTATCCGCTTGATATCGCGTAGAGGAGGCGCGCCAAACAGGCGGGTATATTCACGGCTGAACTGCGAGGCGCTCTCATATCCGACCCGCACCGCCGCGCTGCCGGCATCCAGCCCCTCATTCATCATCATCTGCCGTGCCTCCTGCAAACGCAGGCTCTTCAAATATTGCAGAGGGCTCATGCCGGTCAGCGCGCGGAAGTGCTGCCTGAATGTCGATGGGCTCATGCAGGCTTTGGCGGCCAAGGCTTCCATCGACACATCCTGCGCAACGTTGAGTTTGAGCCACGACAACACCCGGGCGATTTGCTGGCTTGGCGATCCCTGCGCGACCAAGTTCCGTAATGTCGGACCATGTTGCCCGCTCAGTAACCGGATCGTGATTTCCTGCAAGATCAGCGGGTAAATCGATGCCATCAACGTCGGCTCACCCAACAGGCTAACCAAGCGACTTACCGCTTCCAGAAGGCCATCGTCCAGTTCAACCACCGATACGGCCCTGCCGCCGGACACTTTCGCCCCAGCGGCGAAATCCAGATCGGCCGCCAGTTGTGAGATAAGCCGGGCATCCAGCGCCAGGCGCACCCCCAGGTAGGGCTCGGCGACGCTGGCCTGGGTAACATAAGACACCACCGGCAGATCAACCGAGGTTATCAGCGACTGTCCAGGCCCATAGTCGAAGATCTCATTGCCAAGCGTGACTCGCTTTCCCCCCTGTACGGTTAGCCCCAACCCCAGCCCGTAGATACAGGGCATCGGCGCCGTGACGGCATTTCTGCGGTAAATCATCAGTGCAGGTATGGCGGTAGGGTAATCGCCATCAGCAGCGGCAATATCTGCCACCAGACTGGCCAGCGTCACGTTGTTCGCTCTGGTATCGGTCAGCATTGGGTTCGCTCTCGCAACTAAAAAGGGTCAGCAAAAAGTCTATCACCTCGTCACCCTCTTATTGCAGATATCAATGCCAATCCGTTGAATCAGGCAAAAATTGAATCGAATCCGGCAAGCGATCCGCACCTTGCTACGGCGATACTGTTCGCCATTGAGACATCGTCTTGGCCCTTCCCCATCACACAGGTTCCATTATGAAAAACGTTCTGATAATCAATACGCACCAGTTATACGAAGGCATCTCGTCAGGCGGCTTAAATACGACCCTGCTCGGCGTGATCCGCGACGAGATGGAAACGCGCGGCCATAAAGTGCAGCAGACCGCCATCGAGCGAGGTTACGATATTGCTGAAGAGGTGAGAAAGCACCTCTGGGCCGACATCATTATTCTGCAATCGCCGGTCTACTGGTTCGGCACGCCCTGGATCTACAAAAAATATGTCGACGAGGTCTTTACCGCCGGGTTGATGCAACAAAGCATGCTGGTTGATGACGGCAGAACCCGCCAGGACCCGGACCGGCAATACGGCAGCGGCGGAAAAATGCAGGGCAAAAAATACATGCTGTCGTTAACCTGGAACGCACCGCAACAGGCATTTGACGATAACAACCAGCAGCTCTTCGCCGGCAAGTCCGTCGATGACATCTTCGTCAGCAATACCGCCAATTATAAATTCTGCGGCGCCGATATCGTTCCCGCCTTCTCGTGTTTCGACGTGATTAAATCACCGGACATCAGCAATGACATAGAACGGCTGAAACAGCACCTGACGAACGTGTTCGGCTAAGCAGCGCCGCATTTCCCGCTTCATCATTTTCGACCGCCGGCGATCTCTGCCGCAATCCCCGCTTAAGGCAACTTAAGCGGGCTTTTTGTTTTCAGGCCCCCTTCCCCCTTGCCGCCTCGCCAGAGGAGAGCAGCCGTTCACCAAGAAAATCGATAAAAACGCGCAGCTTAGGCGCCAGATATTTACTGGACGGCCAGATGATCCGGAACGTCCCCTGATGCTCGGTGCAGCTCTCCAGTACCCTTCGCAACTCGCCGCTTTGTAACGCCTCGTGCACCATAAAATCCGGCAGGCAAGCGATACCCAGCCCGGCCTGGGCTACCTGCACCAGCGCCTCGGTAGTATTGCAGATCATCGTGGCCGGTAACTCAGGCAGGGCTTCGCCCGGCAATAGCCGCAGCGGCCAGGGCTCAAACCGCCCCGTGGTGGGAAATTTATGCTGCAGGCAGGCGTGACCGAGCAAATCCGCGGGTTTCTCCGGCACGCCGCGCCGTTTTAAATAGTCCGGCGACGCCACCAACACCAGTTCGAAAACGCCCAACCGGCGGGATACCAGCCGTGAATCGGCCGGTTCGCCGGTGCGCACCACCGCGTCAAACCCTTCTTCAACGATGTCGACCAGACGGTCGGAAAAATCCACGTCCAGCTCGATATCCGGATACCGATGCATAAAAGCCGTCAGCACCGGCATCATCAGCCCGCTGACCAATGGCAGGCTGATGCGCAGCTTGCCGCGCGGCGCGGCCCGGGTATCCGCCAGTTCAAGCTCGGCGGCGGCTATCTCCGCCAAAATGCGGCGGCAGCGTTCAAGAAACAACGCGCCTTCGGCTGTCAACGTCACGCTGCGGGTGCTGCGGTGAAACAAGCGCACTTCCAACCGTTCCTCCATGCGTGCCACGCTTTTACCCACGGCAGAGGACGATACGCCCAATTGCCGACCGGCATCAGAGAAACTGCGCGTTTCCGCGACCTGAACAAACGCCAGAATACCGCTGAGACTGTCCATGATGCCCCTCTGTTATTTTGGACGTTTTTGTCCGATATCTATGGAAATTTAGCCTATTTTTCTTCAGTTCGGGAGGGATTATGTTGATGGCTATGCAGTGATAACGCTGCGCAGCCCCGTTTATGGGCCTTTCCATTATGTGCAAGATGAAAACTATGACGCAGATAACCTCCACCGCAGACCGCATTGAGATTCGGGTATGGCTGCAATTGCTGGCCGCCTGCCTGACCGGCATTCTTATTCCTTTGAGCTTCACTGGCCCGGCGGTGGTGCTGCCTTCCATCAGCCACTCTCTGGGCGGCACTGCCGTACAACTGAGCTGGGTAGTCAACGGTTATATCCTCACCTATGGCAGTGCGATGATGGCTGCCGGCAGCCTGACCGACATTTATGGGCGCAAGCGCGTCTGGCTGATCGGACTGGGCGCGTTCACCCTTCTGACTCTGATGATCCCTTACTCTCCCTCGGTAGTGGGGATGGATATCCTGCGGCTGGCGCAAGGTCTGGCCGGTGCGGCCGCTTTCGCCGGTGCCATGTCATCGTTGGCGCAGACCTTCCACGGGCCGGTTCGCACCCGGGTATTCAGCCTGCTGGGCACCACGTTCGGCATTGGCCTGGCTTTCGGGCCGCTGGCATCCGGCTGGCTGGTGGTTACGGCAGGCTGGCAATGGGTGTTTATCGCCACCGCGTTGATTGCCGTTGTGGGGTTTATGCTGGTGCTGTTCGCGGCCATCGAGTCCCGTAATCCCCATGCGGCGGGACTGGACTGGCCCGGCGCGATCAGTTTCACTGCTGCGCTGACGTTATTCACCTACGCGATCCTGCTCGCGCCGGAAAACGGCTGGCGCAGCCTGTCTGTAGCCGGTTCATTATTGTTATCCCTGGGGGTGTTTATTGGCTTCGTGCTGATTGAACGGCGGGTGGCGCGGCCAATGCTCGATTTGACCTTGTTCCGCAGCCCCCGCTTTATTGGGGTTCAGGTACTGGCCGCCTCACCGGCATTCTTTTTTGTGGTGCTGATCGTCATGCTGCCGGGGCGCTTTATCGGCATTGACGGGCAGAGCGCATTCGAGGCCGGCAAAACCATGATTGCCCTGGCGGCACCGTTGCTGATAGTGCCCTTTATCGCGGCACTGTTGGCGCGGCGTTTTACCTCTGGCCTGCTCTCCGGCGTCGGGTTGCTGCTGACCGCCGCAGGATTGGCCTGGCTCGGTCATGGGTTAACGGAAAATAGCGGTAACGGCCTAATAGTACCGATGCTGTTGATCGGCACCGGTATCGGCCTGCCCTGGGGATTGATGGATGCGATGGCGGTCAGCGTGGTGGAAAAAGAGCGGGCGGGTATGGCTACCGGCATTTTCAACGCGGTACGTGTCTCAGCCGATGGCATCGCCATCGCGATTGCCGGCGCGGTGCTCGCCTTGCTGATTCAGGGTGGCCTGCTTGACGCACTGTCCGGCGCTGCCGGTACGCACTCCATCATCGAGGCGGCCAACCGCGCGGCGCTGGGCGATCTCGACCACGCCGCCGCATTGCTGCCCGGCCAACGCCGGCTAACGCTGCAGATCTATGATCAGGCGTTCCGCACCCTGCTTTATCTGCTGGCAGCCGGCGCGGCTGGCACCGCATTGCTGGTGTTTATGCTATTGGGCCGTTTACATGCGCATGACGGCGCGGCACAAGAAAGGTAAACGCCAGCCGTCAGGCCCGGTGCTGCAATAAACGCTCGCTGCGATAGAAGCTGAACAAGCACCAGCCCAGAGCAATCAGCGCCAACGGTGCGCCGACAAAGCCGATATTGCCCATGCCCAGGTGCAGGCTGACCTGATTGCCCAACAGCGCACCCGCGCCGATACCGAAATTGTACAACCCGGAGTAGATAGACATCGCGACGTCGGTGGCATCTGGCGCCAGGTTCAACACCTTGGCCTGCATCGACAGGCCAATCGCCATGATTGCCATGCCCCATACCGCAAACAACGGCGTCAGGTGGATCTCATCGCCGGAGGCCGGCAGCAGCAGCAACAGGCTCGCCATCAACAATGCGATGGCACCGATGAAAAAGCCCGACGGGAAACGTTCGCTGAAACGGCTGAATAGCAGGCTGCCGAAAATGCTGGCAGCCCCGAACAGCAACAGCATCAGGGTGGTGAAATTTTCCGACAGCCCGGCCACGGTCTGGATAAAGGGTTCGATATAGCTATAGGCGGTAAAATGCGCCGTCACCACGATAATGGTCAGCATATACAGGCGAACCAGCGCCGGGCGCTTAAACAGGACCGGCACGCTGGCCAGTGAACCGGAATGCTCGCTTTTCAGTACCGGTAGCAGACGCCACAGCAGCGCCAGCGCGAAAGTGGCGCAGACCGCGATGCCGATAAAGGTCATGCGCCACCCCAGCAACTGACCGACGATGCGCCCCAACGGCAAGCCAAGCACCATCGCCAGTGCGGTGCCGCCCGCCAGCATGCTCAACGCGTGCGCTTTCTTGCCCGCCGGCGCCACGCGAATCGCCAGCGAGGCGGTGATCGACCAGAATACCGAGTGAGCCAGCGCGACCCCGGCGCGGGAAATCACCAGCGTGGTGAAGTTCCACGCCACGGCGGTCAACACATGGCTGGCGATAAACAGAACAAACACCCCGATCAGCAGTTTGCGGCGTTCAATCTTGCTGGTCAGCAACATACACACCAGTGAGGCGGCAGCGACGATCCAGGCGTAAATCGTGATGATCAACCCGACCTGCTCGGTTTGCATCGAGAAGCTTTGGGCGATATCGCTCAATAACCCGACCGGAATAAACTCGGTGGTATTGAAGATAAAGGCCGAAATGGCGAGGACAACCACGCGCAACCAGGCGGTCGAGCGCGAGACGTGGGTGTGTTCCATATTTAACGGGGTCCGGACAGAGGCGAGCAGTAGCGATATTTTAACCAACCGCCGGTTAAAATGCGATATGCGTCACATTTTTATTGTGCTGTATTTTTCGACAACATGCTCAGGCCGGCACCTGGTTTGCTGCCGAACAGGAACACCCATTGTCGGTAAATCTGCCGGGCCGCTCCCCCGCTTCACCCTGCCTGTCTCAGCACAGGCCGCTACCACTCCCGCATGGCGAAATGCTGTGCTAATCTGTTGAACTCATACCTTTTTTCTCACAGTATTTGATCGCCCGGCAGTCGCACCTTATTTAACGAGGACACCATGTCATTTATCTATGATTGGGCAGTGCTGCGGTTACGCGGTATTTACGATCGCCGCATCTCCGGCGCGCCGGTGCTCGACAGCGATCGCTTGTTCCCTGACGCACAACGTTTTACCGCAGCCTGGCCGCAGATACGTGATGAGGCGCTGAGCGTTGCCCAGGATCTGCGCAATATCCCGCGTTTTCACGAGATCATGAGCGAGCAGGCGTCAATCTCCGCCAACGACGCGCGCGACTGGCGGATGTTTATCATGCAGGCCTATGGCCAGCCGATAACCCGCAATCTTGAACGCTGCCCGACGCTTGCCGAATTGATCGCCACCTCGCCGGATGTGCTTTCCGCTTCACTGTCTTTCCTGGCGCCCGGCAAACAGGTGCCGGCGCACCGTGGCCCGTTTCGCGGTATTCTGCGCGGTTATCTGGTGCTGTCGATGCCCAAACGCGCCGACGGCGCTCCCGCTGCGGTGCTGAAAGTCGATGGGCGCGAATACCGGTTGAACGAGGGGGAATTTATGCTGTGGGACGATACCTTCGAACACGAAGTGTGGAACGACAGCGAGGAAGTGCGCACCGTGCTGCTGCTGGATATTCGCCGCCGCGATTTGCCCGCCGGCCTGCGTTTGTTGTCCAGCGGCATCATCGCGCTGGTGCGGCTGAACGTACGCTGGATCCAGCGCCAGTTTTGAATCGATGGCCGGGAGCCTCCTGGCCCCCGGCCTGAGGGTTCAAATCCCGCCCAGATAGGCTTTCCTCACCTCCTGATTGCTCAACAACTCCGCACCGCTGCCGGTCAGACGAATTTGGCCGTTGACCATCACATAGCCGCGATCGGACAGTTTCAGCGCATGGTTGGCATTTTGTTCCACCAGAAACAGCGTCATGCCGCCACGGGTCAGCTCGCGCAGAATACTGAAGATCTGTTTGACGATAATCGGCGCCAGGCCCAGGCTCGGCTCGTCCAACAGCAGCAGCTTCGGCCGGCTCATCAGCGCGCGGGCGATGGCCAACATTTGCTGCTCACCGCCGGACATGGTCATCGCACGCTGGTTGCGCCGCTCCTTCAGGCGCGGGAACAGATCGAACATGCGTTGCAAATCTTCATCCACATAACGGTTGCCGACAGTAATAGTGCCCATCAGCAGGTTTTCCTCCACGCTCATATCCGGGAAAATACGCCGCCCCTCGGGGGCCTGGGCGATGCCGCTGCTGGCAACGTAATGGGTGGAGCGCCGGCTGATATCTTCGCCGCAAAACAGGATCTGCCCGCCGCTGATGCGCGGCTGGCCGAAAATTGACATCAGTAGCGTGGATTTCCCCGCGCCGTTGGCACCGATCAGCGCGACCGTTTCCCCTTCGTTCACCTGCAACGACACCTGCTGCAACGCCTGGATCGGGCCATAAAACACGTCTACGTCGCGAAACTCCAACATCGCATTGCTCATCCCGCCAGCTCCTCTTCATCTGCGCCAAGGTAAGCGGCGATCACCGTGTCGTTATGCTGTATTTCTTTCGGCGTGCCTTCGGCGATCACGTCGCCGTGATCGAGCACGATCACCCGATCGGAGATCTCCATCACCATGCCCATATCGTGTTCGATCAACAGCACCGTAATGCCGTGATGCTGGCGCAGAAAACGGATAATGCGGCTCAGCGTCGCCGTCTCCACCGGGTTCAGGCCGGCGGCCGGTTCGTCGAGACAAATCATCTCCGGCGTGGTGCACATGGCGCGGGCGATCTCCAGCCGCCGCTGCTGGCCGTAGGACATCTCCCCCGCCAGCCGGTTGGCGCAATCCGTCAGCTCCACCACCTCCAGCCAGTAGAAGGCGCGGTTCAGCGCGTCGTTTTCCGCCCGGCGATAACCGGGTGTATTGAGCACGCCGGCGATCAAATTGCGGTTGCTCAGCATGTGCTGGGCCACCAGCAGGTTCTCCACCACCGACATCTCGCGGAACAGCCGGATATTCTGGAAGGTGCGCGCCAGCCCGGCGCGATTAACCAGATGGGTGCCGCCGAACATTTTATAGTAGACGCGCGAACCGAGCCGCTTTGGGTTAACCCAGTCGCCGGCGCGGAATTTCTGCCCCAACACCTGGATAACGTCGGTCGGCCGCTTATGAGTATTGAGCAGGATCGCCCCGCCGGTGGCGCGGTAGAAACCGGTCAGGCAGTTGAACACCGTGGTTTTTCCGGCACCGTTAGGGCCAATCAATGCGGTGATGGAACCGCGTTCAACCGACAGATTCACGTCGTTCAGCGCCTTGATGCCGCCAAAATGCATCATCAGATGCTCAACCCGCAGGATAGCGTCGCTCATGGCGCCACCCCCTTCCGCGGCGCAAAGCTGGTGCGGCTGATACGGACCAGCCCGCGCGGCCGCCAGATCATCATCGCCACCATCAGCACACCGAACAGCAGCACCCGGTATTCGGCAAAGCTGCGCAGCAGTTCCGGCGCCACCGTGAGCACAAACGCCGCCAGCACCACGCCGATGGTCGACCCCATGCCGCCCAGCACCACGATCGCCAGGATCAACGCCGACTCAAAGAAGGTGAACGACGTGGGATTGACGAACCCCTGGTAGGTGGCGAAAAACACCCCGGCCAGCCCGGCGGTGGAAGCGCCCATCATAAAGGCCGACAGCTTCACCAGCACGTGGTTCAGACCAAGCGAACGGCAGGCAATTTCATCCTCGCGCAACGCCTCCCAGGCGCGGCCAATCGGCATCCGCGTCAGCCGGTGTTTGATGTACAGCACCAGCAGCACCACCAGGAACAGCACCGCATAGATAAAAATAAACTTCAGGTTGGGGTTGTAGGCAATACCGAGGAATTCGTGGATCGGCACGCCGCCGTCCTTCGCCCGCCGGCCAAATTCCAGGCCGAAAAGCGTCGGGGCCGGCACCGAAACGCCGTTCGGCCCGCCGGTCAGCGACATCCAGTTATTCAGCACCAGCCTGATGATTTCACCGAACCCCAGCGTGACGATCGCCAGATAATCGCCGTGCATGCGCAACACCGGGAACCCCAGCAACGCCCCTGCCAGCGCCGCCATCAGCGCCCCCAGCGGCAGCATCGCCCAGAACCCCAGCCCGAGATACTGGTAGCCCAGCGCCAGCCCGTAGGCGCCGATGGCGTAAAACGCCACGTAGCCCAGATCCAGCAACCCGGCCAGCCCAACCACGATGTTCAGCCCCAGCCCAAGCAACACGTAAATCAGCCCCAGTATCGCCACCGTCAACAGATATTTGGTGGCGACGAACGGGAACAACACCGCAATCACCGCCATCAGCGGGATTATCCAGCGCAGGCTGGTCTTGGCCCCTATCGGCCGGACATACACCCCGTCATTGCCGCCGTCGAACCGCGCCAGTACCTTGCGCCCCGGCGCCGTTTGCAGGAACAGGCTCAGTAGCAGCCGCCCGGCCATCACCGCGGCAATAATCCACACCAGCCGGCGCGGCTCAAAGTTAAAACTGTAGCCGTTCAGTACGATGCCGACGATCGGCCCGAACACGATCAGGGCGATCAATCCGGCCAGCACGGCGTCCAGCAGGCTGCGTTTCACGTTCAGCCCTTGGTGAACCACTGTTTGCGACATAGTTTACCCCTCAAACCTTAGCGACCATTGGCCGTCCGAGCAGGCCCTGAGGGCGGAAAATCAGGATCACCACCAGCAGCCCGAAGGAGAAAACGTCTTTGTAATCCGAGTTCACCATACCGGCGAACTGCGCCTCCGCCACGCCCAACAGCAGGCCGCCCAACATTGCGCCGGGCAACGAGCCGATGCCGCCCAGCACCGCAGCGGTAAAGGCTTTGATGCCGATGATAAAGCCGACGTAGAAATCGAAGGTGCCGTAGTTCATGGTGATCAACACCCCCGCCAGCCCGGCCATCGCGGCGCCAATCACGAACACCAGGGATATCACCCGATCGGTGTTGATGCCGAGAATCGACGCCATCTTGCGGTCTTGCTGAGTGGCGCGGCAGATGCGCCCCAGCCGGGTGTGCTGGATCACGTAGGTAAGAATGGCCATACCCAGCAGGGACGCGACCAGAATAAACACTTTGGTGTAGGTAATCTGGATTACCCCGCCGTCAAAACCGATGCGGAACACGCCATCCAGCAGCGTCGGGATCCCTTGTTGCCGTGGCCCCTGGCTGATTTGCGCGTAGTTTTGCAGGATCAGTGACATGCCGATGGCGGAGATCAATGGCGCCAGGCGGGTGGAATTGCGCAGCGGTTTGTAGGCGATGCGCTCGATCACCCAACCGTACACACCGGTGATCACGATAGTAAACACCAGCGTGCCGAGGATCAGCAGCGGAAACGAGTGCAAACCGAAGAATGACAGCAGCGCCAGCCCGATGGCGCACAGATAGGCGGAGATCATATACACCTCGCCGTGGGCGAAGTTGATCATGCCGATAATGCCGTAAACCATGGTGTAGCCGATGGCGATCAGGCCATAAACCGCACCGAGCGTCAGGCCGTTAATCAGCTGTTGCAGGAAGAAAACATCCATAATTTGCAGTCTCGCCTGGAGGGGCCGCAAACGAAGTCCGACGCGGCCCAAGAAAGTATCGGAACGGATCCGCACAATGCGCGGATCCGTAACCAGTATTTCTCCAATGGATTTCAAGTTGCAGCTAGGCGGCAAACACGTGAGTCCCCAGGAACTTAGACCCACTAAGTGACTGGGGTGAACGTGTGCAGCCAACAACGCTGCCGCTTGAAAGACGCAGGAGAAAATTAGAGTTGGTGGTATTTACCCTTGTCGTCCCACTGATAGACCACGTAGTCCGATACTTTCAGGTCGCCTTTCTTATCCCAGGCCTTTTTGCCCATCACGGTATCCACGTCGTGCGATTTCAGCCATTCGCTGGCCTTGGCGCTGTCTTTGCCGCCGGTCGCGTTGAAGGCGGCGGCAATCGCCTGGATGGAAGCGTAGGAATAGAGGGTGTAACCTTCCGGCTCAAAACCGCTGGCGCGGAACTTGGCGATAACCGCCTTGCCTTCCGGAATTTGGCGCGGATCGTTGCCGAAGGTCATCAGCACGCCGTTGGTGTACTGCGGCCCGCCGGCAGCAGTCACCAGCTCTTCGGTCACTATACAGTCACCGGAGAAGAACTTGGCGGTCACGCCCTGCTCACGCATCTGGCGCACCAGCGGCCCGGCTTCCGGATGGCAGCCGCCGAAGTAGACCACGTCCGGTTTGACCGAAGCGATTTTGGTCACCAGCGCGTTAAAGTCTTTTTCACCGCGCGACAGCCCTTCATACAGCACCTCTTTCACGCCGCGCTTGTTCATCTCCGCCCTGGCGGCATCCGCCAGCCCCTGGCCGTAGGTGTCTTTGTCGTGGATCACCGCAATGCGTTTGGCCTTCAGGGTGTTCAGCATGTAGTTGGTGGCGATAACCCCCTGCTGATCGTCACGGCCGCACATGCGGAACATGTTGGCCATGCCGCGCTCGGTAATTTGCGGGTTGGTGGAGCCAGGGGTGATGGCGATGATGCCGGCCTCGTCATACACCTCAGAGGCAGGCATGGTGGAGGATGAGCAGAAGTGGCCGACCACCGCCGACACCTTGTCCTGATCGACCAGGCGGTTTGCGACCGCCACCGCCTGTTTCGGTTCGCAGGCGTCGTCGCCCTGCACCAGTTTGATTTTTTCCCCTTTGATCCCGCCGGCAGCGTTGATATCCGCCGCCGCCTGCGAAGCACCGCGCCAGTACTGATCGCCATAGGTCGCATTCGGCCCGGAGAACGGCCCGGCAACGCCGATAACGATATCGGCCTGAGCATAAAAAGCAGAACCTAAACAACCGATAAGCAGAGCAGCGAGCGGACTTTTAATGAATTTCGATGACATTGTTGTTTTCCTCAGCACTGTTTTTATACCCTAAATAATTGGAGCTGCATCAAGGCGGCAAGAACATGAGTCCCCAGGAGCTTACTGAAGTAAGTGACTGGGGCAAGCGTTCACAGCCAACACAGATGTGGCTTCAAGTATGACGGGTATGCAGAACGCCCAAAGGCGCGGAGCAATCACTTTATGTGTAGACGGGGAAAATAATTTGCGCGAGAGCGCAGTCGCATTACCCGCATTTAGGTAAGCAAAAATCCAGCCATTGTGACGGCCAATACATATTTTCTGATTATTCATCCTACATATCAGTGGGAGAATGGGGGCGATCGCTGGCATCAGGGGGCTGAACGGGGACCTATGCGCTAACCGCGCAGAGGAATTTTTTTGGCATTCTGGCCAGTCGGGAATACCCTTTCACACACTCGCACCATAAACGTGCAATCGCCGGTGCAAGGACAATGGCAGGAATTTTCTGATGCCCCCCCGCAAATGAGCGGGATGAGTGCTGAAAAACGACGCAACATGCTCATTCTGACAGCAAACGCGCTTTTTCCTCACTTTAGTGCTTTGACAAACCCACGGCACCCCGCTATTATTCGCCCCGTTCACACGATTCCTCTGTAGTTCAGTCGGTAGAACGGCGGACTGTTAATCCGTATGTCACTGGTTCGAGTCCAGTCAGAGGAGCCATATTAGAGAAGCCCGCTTAAGGAAACTTAAGCGGGCTTTTTGCTTTTGAGGTCACTTGATCTATCTCAAACTGGGTTCTTATCCATCAAATAACGATGCGCTTTTGACGCCGCGCTGGCGACGTTGAAAATATAGCCTTTGTCGTTCTTTAAATGCTTTCAGCCAGGAATCAATATCACTTTCATGCTGTCCCTCTCCAACAATGCCCAAATCCGCCACAGGGAACGCGCTTCCCAACTCGGCAATGAACACCTCAAACGCATACCCTTCACGGCCAAACTTGCCTGTAATTTCACGGCTAAATCGGTTTTTACCCACGTGTAAGTCGCACCATTCACTTTTAGAGATCTTCCGACATACTGATTATTAGCCGACAATCTGATCTCAGGCCTGATTTAACACAATGCTCACCACATAATTTCATAATAAAATTCAATAAATTATTATGTGATTGTTAGTCATCAGGGATGTTGACTGAATAACCTTGCAAAGCTGGAGGCGTTCGACGAGCTTGTACCCTCATTGGCCGCTTAATGTGAAAGAACCTTTTTTAGTGCCCCCATCCCTTGCCATAGCTATCAAAGATGAAGGTTGTATCTGTCCTAATATTCCCGCCCGGGAACTGTAGTCGCTTTTGAGTCTGGGTATGAAATTCAAGCCCTTTTGTCTCCTGTTTAATACCGTTTCCTTTACCGGAACTACTCAGCAGCGGAATAGGCTCCGATGCTAAAATGTTATTCACGCCAGTTTGCACATCTAAATCGCATTTATCCCAAGTATTTTTAAGGATCTGAATCCTCACTTCATAGGGCTTGTTGCCCATTCCTATAACCTGATATTTTTTGTCTATATAATAAGCCATCGTTTACTCTCCAACACTTTTCTGATTAAAGTTAATCTGCTCATTCTGTGCAGATAACGACGATTCACTCAGGAATGCCGGACTTGCGGAATTCATAGGTGTAAGTGTTCTGTAAAACATAGCGGAAAAATAATCGATTCTATATCCAGGGACTTATCAGCATTTCGAATCTGATAATTCCCTTTAGTATAGGTTTTTATCTAAATTACTCAATCAACACGATAGCAAACCCAATGATAGTGGTACCAACGGCATCATACGTCGCAATCTGACCGTTTGGAGCGAAGGAAACAAACGGATTTCCCTGACCGGAACTACCGAGCACAGCATGCCCATGTGGCGTTACGGCCAAGGCATCACTTGGGACACCAATTTCATTAAGCGGCGGAGTCGTTCTGGACTGCGCCACCGGATAATCGCCGCTGTTCCAACTAGTGGTATGCCATTTCCCGTCACTTCCCAGCCATTGAACTGAGAAATTAAACACATACCCACCTTTATTATTTACTGTAATTTTCTGTACTTGCCTCATAGCATTCACCTTTATTTTTCATCATTTAATAAAAGTACATTTATTTATGCAGTGGCATGAGTTTATAGCTCGTGCTTCACTGAAGCGTATCAGAGTTATTTTATTTATCAACAAATCCACACTTAAATTATTAATTACCAAGCTCATTAAATAACGTAAAATAATAATAATTTAAAATTAGGACGCGTCTATTAATTGCATGACCTCTGGTAAAACAGTCGGATAAAGGAGGCAATGGAAAAGTGTGGGGCAATAGTTTTTATGCCGCCATAGCTGACGGATATCCGAGTTACGCCAATTTGGCCATCGATAGGTAGATTAAGAGCACGCTATTTATTTGTAATGCACACATTAAAAAAACACTGCAAGTCATGTAACGACATTAACTATCTCTATCGTAACTGCAAGAACTCACTCAGCACCTGACAATTAAATGTCAAATCGCTCTTCATTTTCATTAACAAATGAAAAACGGAGTGTACGAATGGCTATTTTAATGTTTTTAAATTAAAACCATAAAGTTTATATTATTTCATTTTAATATATGTCAATTGTAATTTAAAAACCTCGCTTTATTTGATAGTTAAAATCATGCTCAGTATTATTGGACGTTACTCTTCAGCGATAAGCGCTACCCCTTGTGAAGAACGAGTGTCTCCTTAAAATGCTGCAGCAGAAAATCGACATATAGACGGATTTTCGGCAACTGCTGGCGGTCAGCAAACGTAAGAATATGCACCTGTCTCGCCAAGGGTTGATACTCCGGCAGCAGAGGTATCAGCCTGCCCTGGCGCAAATCCTCGGCCAGCAACACCTCCGGTTGCATTAAAATTCCCAGCCCATTTAACGCTGCGCTGCGCAGGGCCTCGCCATTATTGACCGCCATAACGATATTGACCGGCACTTTGATCAGTTTACCGCCTTGCTGCAGTGACCATTCACTGCCCGCCAGTGGGTGGGCAAACCCCAGGCAGCGGTGCTCGATCAACTCTTCAGGGTGAACAGGCGTACCCGCGCGCTCCAGATAGGCGGGAGAGGCACAGATGACCGATCGATACGCAGCCAGCCGGCGGGCGACCAACGAATTCACATGTTCCAGTTCGCCCACTTTAATCATGACGTCGATCCCCTCCTCCGCCATGTCCATCGTCTTGTCACTCAGCACCAGATCCAACGTCATCTCAGGCCAGGTGGTGAGAAACCGTGCGGTGACCGGGGACAGTGCATGTACCCCAAATGAAACGGGGCAAGCCACCTTCAACCTTCCTCGTGGGCTCTGGTGCAATGCCAACGCGACCGACTCCGTATCCTCAATATCGGCTAAAATGCGCCGACAACTCTGATAATAAGCACTTCCGAAGTCAGTAAGGCTCTGCCTGCGCGTCGTTCGGTTCAGCAGGCGAACGCCGAGATGTTTTTCCAGCGCTTTAATATGCAGCCCGACCATAGTGCCGCTCAGTCGCATTTCTTCGGCAACTGCACTAAAACTGCCGCGTTCCACCACGCGCACAAACACCGACATGCTTTCCAGTTTGTTCACAATTACCAAGTTTTTCTTGTTAAAGATTAAACTATAACGCTGTTTATCAACTCCTGTTAGCGAGTTTTAATTAAACCTCACTCAGACAGGAGAATGAAAATGGTGACGAATCCAGAGTTGCGCGAAAGGGGTTTAGCGTTGTTTACCAAGTTGTATGGTGATGGTGCCGGGGAAGCATTACGCCAAGATATGGCCGATCTATGCCCCGACTTTACAGATATTTCAATAGAATGGGCAATGGGCGGCATCCTTTCACGACCCGGCCTGGACGCCATGACGCGGGAGCTGGTCGTGGTCGCGTCCTGCGTCACCCTGGGCCATACCGTTCCGCAACTGCGCGCGCATACTCAGGCGGCACTGAATGCCGGGGCCAGTCGTGAACAAATTATTGAGGCCATCCTGCAATTGTTGTTTTATGCCGGGGGTGCTGCGGTACGTAATGCGTTGGTTAATGTGCGCGATATTCTGAACGCCCCAGCGCATAGCGGAAAACAAACTCCGACCTGAACAAGGTATGCATGTGGAGCCCCCTCAATCTTTCCCCATCGGCGCCAGCAAGGCGCCCTCTTTAAGCATCAAAAAAAGCCGTTCCCTTTGCTGACGACGTCACCGCACCACGGCTCTTTTGCTTTTTACCCCCAACATTTGAAACAGCATCCAAACTATTCCCAACACTACCACGCACGCCCCTACCCATGCAGTGCTCACCAATCCCGTGATTTCCAAAGCAATCCCTCCCAGAATAGAACCTAAAGCAATACCGCCGTTAAACCCGGCGATATTCAGGCCCGCCGCCACTGCGGGTGCCTGTGGCGCATGCTCATGGGACAAGCCTATCACCCGAGCCTGAAGCGCAGGCACCGCTGCGTAGGTCAAAGCGCCAAGCAAGCCGATAAGTATCGCCATGAGCACAACCGATACGGCTGACGCCCCGATGGCAAGCAATACCACGGCCAGCCCAACCAATATGATCATCACCGCATAATCCGCACCTTTACGATCGGTCAGCCGCCCGCCCCAAACGTTCCCGATTGCCGCCATCACGCCGTATCCGAGCATCAATAAACTGCCGGTGCTTTCATGGACTTGAGTGACGTGCAACAAAATGGGCGAGATATAGGTATAAAGAGCGAACGAACCGGCGTAGGCCAATACGGTAATACCGGCGCCGGCCAGGAGGCGCGGATTAAACATCGCCTTAAGGCCGTCCAGGGCGTTGGCCTGATTTGAAGCATCATTGTGGTCAGTCGGCATGAGTACCAGCAGGCCCAGAAAACCAATAGCACCGCTGACGGCAACAGCCATGAAAATCACCGGCCAATTGAAAAGACTGCCGAGATAAGTCCCCAAAGGCACCCCAAGGGCCAAAGCCAGCGTCAGGCCGCCAAAAACGACAGCGACAGCGGCACCAGCACGATCACGCCCTACCAACTGCGTCGCTACGCTGGAGGCCACGGCGAGAAACACGCCGTGGCCCAACCCTGAAGCGAAGCGAGCGACCAGCATCGGCGTCAGCGAATCCGACAGGCTCACAATGGCATTGCCCAGGGTAAACAACGCCATCGCTACCAGTAACAATCGCTTTCTTGGCCAACGCGTGGCAAGCGCAGTCAAACCCGGCGCGCCAATCACCGCCCCCAAAGCATAGGCCGTCACCGCCGCCCCTACCTGGCTGACGCTGGTATGAAGATCTTCAGAAATATTGGACACCAGACCTATGGTGACGAACTCGGTGAACCCCAAAGCGAAGGCACACAGTGCAAACACGTAAATAACGAAAGGCGTACGTTCACTCATGCTTTATTTCTCCCCCCATCGGCATCCGTTACTTCTGTCGGCCCTTTTCTGTCATGAGGGGTCAATACGAACAAAATGCGTTTTGTCATTTCTTGATTCCTTTGAAATAAATGCGCGTGGCCCCGGCCATCACCTTGAGCAATACAGACCGGGCTAACCTCATCAAAGTCCATCTTGGATGATTTGATTTGCACTTCAAAGTGTCTAAAATCGACAAACACTTTCTCCAAAAAAGGCCAAATCCATTGCGCAATGACGATCTCGCCGTCTTTTTGCATGTGGTCGACCGCCATAGCTTTTCCGCTGCGGCACGAGACCTGCAAATTTCCCCGAAGGCTGTCAGCAAACAGATTGCGAGGCTGGAAGGCGCGCTTGGAACCACCCTGTTTGAAAGGAATACGCGTAACTTACGCATTACGGACGAGGGTCGCGCCATTGCGGAAAGGGCCCGTGTAGCCTTATCCGTGCTTGATGAAGTTAAAGAATTGGCTCGGGGCGGCAGTCAGGAACTGACCGGTAATATACGTCTGACCGCCCCAGCGCCCTTCGGGCGGAAATTTGTCGCGGCGGCGATCACGGACTTCAGCCGTTTGCATCCCAGAGTGGGGTTTGATTTACGCTTGTCTGATCAAATTCAGGATCTGTATAGCGGTGATTTGGATCTGGCGATACGCATGGGGGAATTGGCCGACTCAAGGCTGCTTGCTCGCCGGGTGGCCGATAACCGCCGTATCCTGGTCGCGTCCCCCGCCTATATCAAAGCACATGGCAGCCCTCAAAGCCCCGAAGCGCTGAAAAACCATAATTGCCTGGTGTTTGCCTACCCAGGATTATTGCAAAACACCTGGCGGATACAAAAAAATAGCCTTGAAGAAGCGATCGTTATTGATGGCACGCTAAGCAGCGACAATGGCGACGTGTTACATGAATGGTGCCTTGCCGGGTTGGGCATTTCCCTGCGTGAAACCTGGGACGTTCACGAGGAATTACGCAGCGGCCATCTGCTACGCGTGCTGGCCGACTGGGAGGGCGTAGCATCGAAAATAAGTCTCGTCCGGGCGCGAAGAGAGCCTGTACCGCACAGACTCACCGCCTTCAGTGATTTCTTGCTTGAACGGTGGCGGCTGGCACCCTGGGATGACGCCTGACTGCGCATGTGCCTATCGAGTTGGCTCAAAGCAATCCACAGGATGCAGCAAAACTGTCGCGGACGATGAATGCAGGATACGGCAATAACCGGTTATTGATCATCTCTCGTCCGCATTTTTAATATTCCGATGCCGAACGTGCGCGGCTCTCATGCATAACTCGATAAATATATAGCGATTGCACCTGGCGACATGCCGGAAGCCACCTGTTCGGCTATCGAATATCTTGAATCAGGTGGCACACTCCTCCAGCAAGAACACCAGCATCACGATTCTACCCAGGACTTCTACGCACGCAGGAGAGGTTCAAACACCTTGCCCCTTTCAGTGGCCGTGAATGGGTTGGCGTACTCATGCCGAACCTCCGTGAGCGGGTTCGGGAAAGATAAGCGGTTCAAGCGCCCGGTAAATATCCCCGTGTTTGACCAACAGCCGGATGGCCAGCATATCCGGATACATTTCCTCATCGCGCTGCCTGAACGCCACCTGCTGACGCACCAACGAAAGCACCCTTTCGGTGCCCGTGGACGCCCGCAACGGCCGGTGAAACTCCACCGCCTGCGTGGCGCACAATATTTCTATCGCCACGATATCGATGGCATTTTCGACGGCATCGATGGCATTACGCGCCGCCGTGACGCCCATAGAAATGTGATCTTCCTGTCCGGCGCAGGTGGACACGGTATGCACGCTGGCCGGTGCCGCCAAGGCTCGGTTTTCCCCTGCCAGCGCGGCCGCAGCGTAAGGCGGGATCATCATTCCTGAATGCGCCCCACCGTCCGCCACTAAAAAGGCCGGTAAGCCGCTGAGATGACTGTTGGTCAGCCGATCGGAACGCGCCTGCGAACCGGTACTGAGCTGGGCAATGGCGATCGCCAGCGCATCGAGACACAACGCAACCGGGGCGCCATGCCCGTTGCCGCCCGGCAGCACATTCAGTTCCCCGTCTTCAACCATAAACACCGGATTGTCAGTGACAGAATTGACCTCGGTGGTCAGGGTTTTCTGGCAATAACTCAGCCCATCACGCACCGCGCCATGCATTTGCGGGATGCAGCGCAGGCTCAGGGCATCCTGAACGCGGAAATCGCGGTATCTGTCCAGGATCTCGCTGTCACGCAGCAAGCAGCGTAAAATCCGCGCGGTTTCCTGCTGCCCGTCATGCGGCCTCAGGGCATGCAAGCGGGCGTCATAACCACGAGTATTCCCTTTGAGCACCTCCAGGCTCATGCCTCCGGCGGCGTCCGCCACCGGGATGAGTTCCCGGAAAGCTTCCGCTGCCAGACACCCGAGCGCCGTAATTTCGTAGGTGCCGCTGACCAGCGCATGGCCTTCGCGCGGGCCGGGAATGCGCAGGGCAATACCCGCCCGCTCCAGCGCTTCGCGGGCAGGCAACAGCTCGCCCTGATAGAACGATTTTCCGTAGCCAAACACCGACAGTCCGATGTGCGCCGTGGCAATCAGATACCCGACCGACCCCTTACCGGGCGACCACGGGATCACGCCCTTATTGAGCATATCCGCCATGGTCAGCACCAATGCCGGGCTGACGCCGCTGAAACCCTGTAACAGGGATTTAATCATCACCGCCATCATCGCGCGCACTTCATGCTGTGCCAGTTCTGGCCCCACCCCGCACGCATGACTTTTCAGCATATTCAGTTGCACATCAGAGATTTGTTCCGGCGATAACCGCTGCGTGACCAGATCGCCCACGCCGGTGGTCAACCCATAAATCACTTTATTTTCGGCTATCGCCTGTCTGATTTTCTCGTGCACAATCTCCATGCAGTCTAACGCTGGCGGTGAGAGCAACACCTGTGCGCCGTAAGCAATATCAACGATGTCGCGGATCGACGTTTCAGCCGTGCCTAAGGTGACCGGTGGCGTCCTCATTTATTCAGACCGTGTTGAGTCAGCCATTCTTTCGCCACCGCATCAACGCTTTCGAAATTCGCCAGTTTGCCGTTCATCACGATCAAATCGCTGGTCGTCAGCTGTGCGGATACGGCTTTGAGCGTGGTTTCGACCACTTCGCTGGCTTTGTCTTTCGCAATCAACGGCACGATATTTTGCGCAGGGAACAAGTGTTTGGAATCTTCCAGCGCCACCAGATTTTTGGTTTTAATGGCCGGATCGGTTGAGGTCATATCCGCCACCTGGATCTGATTGTTGGTCAGCGCAGACAGCGTCAGCGGGCCGGCAACATCAAGCACCTTAAAGTTTTTGAAGGTCAATCCGTACACTTCGCTCAACCCTCTCACGCCCTCACGGCGGGTTTTCCATTCTGCCGGGCCGCCCAGCACCAGCGTTTTGGCGACCGGAGCCAGATCGCTGATGTCTTTCAGGTTGTATTTCTTCGCGGTTTTTTCCGTTACTGCCAGTACATCGCGGTCCTGCGCGGCTGAAATATCCAGCATCTTGATTTTTTCCGGCAACGCTTTGGCCAGCGCCGCGGCCACATCTTCGGAAGAGTGAGCCTGTGTTTTTTCGTCGAGATAACTCAGCGTGGCACCGCTGTATTCAGGGATCAGGTTGATGGAACCGTCGAGCAACGCGGGCATGTAAACCTCACGGCTGCCGATATTGAGTTTGGTTTCCACTTTGACGTTTTTAGCGGCCAGCGCCTGCTCGTAAATAGTGGCAATCAGTTGGCTTTCCGGGAAGTCTGCGGAACCGATGATAATGGTTCCACTGGCATCAGCAGAGAGAGCCACAGGAGCATGCACCACGGCGGCAGAAAACAGGGCAACGGCAAGCAGATTTTTCAATTTCATTTTTATCAGACTCCGGAATGAGTGAGTAGATGATTCAGCTATTCGATAAAGGCAGTGTTTTTTTACGGCGGCGTTCACGCTGCCGTATACCTGGTGATACCGTGAAACGAATTAAAAAAGAGAAAAATACATCGACCAGTAACGCCAACATTCCCACCATAAAAGCCCCCGCGACCATCTGCGGATAATCGTTCTGCGCACGGCCATCAATAATAAGACGCCCTAACCCGCCGAGAGAAACATAAGCCGCAATGGTGGCGGTCGAAACGATTTGTAATGCCGAGCTCCGGATGCCGGATAATATCAGCGCCAGCGCACAGGGGATCTCAACGGTCAGCAGTAATTTCCACGGCGAATACCCCATGCCAATGGCTGCGTCAATAATTGCCGGATTAATTGCCCGAATACCGGAATAAACGCCCATCATGATCGGCGGCAATGCCAAGATAATCAGCACTATCAGGCAAGGCACAATAAAGGCCAGATCGGATTCAAATACCGGCCCGAAAAGAATGACCAGTAAGATGATCAACCCGAAGGAAGGCAGCGCACGCATGGCATTCGCGCTGCCGATTAATAACGTCGCGCCTTTGCCGGTATGCCCGACATAACACCCCACAGGAAACGCGATAATCACCGCAACAAACAAGGCTTCGATGCTGTAAACCAGATGCTGGAAAATCAACATCAACAGTCCGTCGTCATTAAGCCAATGGCCAGGGTCGAGCAACCAGTTAATCATTTCGCATTCCTTTTCGGTTGCCAGGCGGTGATTTTATTGCCGGTGCGCAGCACCAGATTATCCAGCAGCAGCGCCAGCACGATGCACAGGAAAATACCGGCGATAATCGGCGTCAGAAAATGCAGTTGGAAACCCTGGGTAAATAACGCCCCCAGTTGCGGCATCCCCACCAGCGCCGAGATGGAAACAATACTGACATTCGACACCACCACCACGCGCATGCCGGCGGCGATCACCGGCACCGCCAGCGGCAGTTCGACACTCAGAAATCGCTGTAGCGGCCGATACCCCATAGCCACAGCGGCCTGATGCGTGTCTTGTGGGACAGAATCCAGCCCGTCGCAAACCGTGCGAATCAACAGCGCGAAGGCATACAGCGTCAACGCCACAACGACATTGACGGCGTCCAGAATTTTGGTGCCGAGCAGCCCCGGTAACAAGACAAACAGGGCCAGTGAGGGAATGGTATAAAGCAGCCCCAACAGATTAAGAATGCCGTCCTTAAACTTCCCGCAGCGGTGAAGTAAACCGCCCACCGGAATGGCCAGTGCCAGCCCGATCAAGACGGGAATGATGGACAGATAAACGTGCCAGCCGAGTAACGTCACTATATTTTCCCGCTGCTGAAACAACCAGTCAAAGCGCATGGCATTACCTCTCGGCGTGGGAGTGAGAAAGCGAAAATACCTGTTCGATATTCGCCGTGCCGATGAAGCGTTGTTGTTCATCGACAACAATACCGCGCTGACAGGGAGAACTTAATACAGAATCCATTAACTGCCGCAGCGTGCCATTTTTTGGCGCAAAGGTGCTGCCAAGATTAATGTCTTCCGCCTCTACCGTGGTTTTGTTTTGCTGCACATCATACCAGCCGACCGGGCAATCATTTTCCACCACCAGCACCCAGGACTCATGCCCTGCCACTAAGCGGGCTTCGCTGACCGACATTCCCGGCGCAATGACTTTCTCTTTAGCCAGCGCAATATCTTCAGGGATCATGTCAAAAGAAAGCTTGCGGTATCCGCGATCGCGGCCGATAAAATCGGCGACGAAAGCATCTTCAGGTTCGTTCAATAATTTGACCGGCGAGGCAATTTGCGCCAGACGCCCTCCGGGACGAAAAACCGCCACCTGATCGCCTAATTTCATCGCTTCGTCAATATCATGGGTAACCATGATGATCGTCTTGCCGATTTCACGCTGTAAACGTAAAAACTCCTCCTGCAACTGTTCACGAACCACCGGATCGACGGCGCTGAAAGGTTCATCCATCAGCATGAATTCAGGGTCGGAAGCCAGTGCGCGGGCAACGCCGACCCGCTGCTGCTGACCGCCGGACAACTGCCACGGATAACGTTCTGCCATCGCCAGCGACAGCCCGACCAGTTCCAGAAGTTCCAATGACTTTTTACGCGCCGCCGTGCGCGTTGCCCCGTTAAGCAGCGCGGTGACGGCGATGTTGTCCTGCACCGTTTTATGCGGAAACAGACCGGCATTCTGGATCACATAGCCAATTTTGCGGCGCAGTTTGACCAGATCCATCCCTGCCGTCGGTTGTCCGTTGAGCAAAATACTCCCCGAAGAAGGCTCGATTAACCGGTTGATCATGCGCAGTGACGTGGTTTTTCCGCAGCCCGAAGGCCCGACCAGCATGGTGATTTTGCCTGTCGGCGCACTGAACGACAGCCTGTCTACGGCCACCGTGCCATCGGGGTAAAATTTGCTGATGCTCTCAAATGAAATCATTACGTTTCCTGCCCCATTACGGACTGTTGTTAACCGTCGCCTGCCTTTCAGCTATTCGCAGACCTGATATGTACTAACCTGTATGTACAAGCTAGCAAGCAGGATGCCAACTTACCAAAGCAGGGTGATACCGGCGGTTTTAGGGGGATGGGCTGTACAGAGAGGAAAAAATGAACAAAAGAGGGCATCTCTTGCCCCAAAAAAAACCACTCGCACCATTAAGGTGCTTGCAGGGGTAGAGAGAAGCACTGCACCCGGATTACCGTTGAGGATCCTTGTCGATGCAGGCTTGCCAAAAATGACGGGTTTTTACGAAGACGATGCCGCTAATTTTCCCCGCAGCAGGAACAATAACAGTGCGATCAGACAGGCCGTTGCCTGTATGCCCCCCAGCGTGGTGACGGCGGGGAACGTCAGCACCGAGCCGAGCCAGGTTGTGATTGCAGCCGCCCCCATCGTAAGAAAACCCAGTAATGCGGATGCCAGGCCGGCCTGTTTCCCGAAGGGCCCCATGGTGATTGCCGTTCCCAATGGATTGGCCAACCCCATTCCCCAGAGGTACAGACTCATGGACAAGGTATACCAGGCCAAGCCTGGCGTTTCCGGCCCAATCAGCAGCAGGCTCCCCCCCAATAATGCGGTGAGAATACCTCCCGAGGTAATGACTTGCGGGCCATAGCGACGCGCCAGGCGCGGTGCCGCCATACCTGCGGCAAAGACCACGAACACGGTGGCGGCAAAATACAGCCCGGCCTGTAGCGACGACAAACCTATCCCGTTCATCAAAATGGCGGGCGCGGCACCGAAAGAGGCAAACAATCCGCTCATCAACAGGCTCATCGACAATGCCGGAAGTATAAATTTCCCCTCCATTAGCAGCCTGCCGTACGCAAATATCACACTCGGCATCGAGTGCGGTGCGCGACGCTCAGCAGGATGAGTTTCCCCCAGCACGTTGACGTAAAATACGGCGACAACGAAGGCGGCAATGCCCACCAGTATGAAGATCGCTCGCCAGCCCAACGCCGTAGTCAGCACGCTCCCCACCAACGGCGAGAAGCCCGGTGCGGCAGCCGCTGCGATCATGGTCAGCGACAACGCGCGCGCCAGCGTTTCGCCTTCAAACAAGTCACGCGCAATGGCGCGGGCTAAAACCGCTGCCGCGCATACGCCCAGCGCCTGGATGATGCGCCCGACGATCAGCGTTTCCAGCGAACCGGCGAGACCGCCTACCACCGTACCCACGATGAATATTGAGAGTCCCCCCAACACCAACTTCTTGCGTCCGTATCGGTCAGCCAGCGGGCCGACGACCAACTGAGCCAGCGCGAAGGTGATGAAAAAGCTGGAGAGCGTCAGGCCAAGCTCACGCGCTGACACCCCAAGCTGCTCGCCGATATCCGGAAACGCGGGAAGGATAATGTTGGTGGACAGTATGCTAATGGCAGAAAGACCGGCCAGTAATGCGACGATTTTACCTGTTAGTTGCGGGCCTTCGGCCGAAGGGATAGCCGCCCTCATTTCAGTGGGCGTGTTTTCTGTACTCATGGTAATCCCTCGCCAGGAGTGGCCGGCGCGTAAACACCCTCAGCCTTCATCATCGGACCCTTTCATTTTGCGGTAAACGTCTACCGACACGTCAGGGCTTTGCGGCCACAACGTGTCGGTAGGTTAATAGGGGGATCGCGCTCCCCCCGTTATGACTTACGCCAATGCCGGCTTGTCGGTTGGCGGCGTGTTGTCCGGGCGTATCTTGAACCAGATGGCATACATCGCCGGCAGGAACACCAGCGTCACGATAGTTCCGCCAAAGGTCCCGCCAATCAGGGTGTAAGCCAGGGTGCCCCAGAACACCGAGTGGGTGAGCGGGATAAACGCCAGAATGGCCGCCATCGCCGTGAGCAACACCGGTCGGGCTCGCTGAATCGTCGCCTCGACCACCGCATGGAACGGATCCAGCCCTTCCTGCACGTTGTGATGGATCTGCCCTATCAGGATCAAGGTATTACGCATCAGGATGCCCGACAGCGCGATCAACCCCACAAGCGCATTGATGCCAAACGGCTGGTTGAAGAGCAGCAGCGTTGGCACCACCCCAATCAGCCCCAGTGGCGCGGTGAGGAAGACCATCACCATCGCCGACATCGAACGCACCTGCAGGATGATGATCAACAGCGTCATGGCAATCATGATAGGAAACAGCGGTGCCATCGCCTGAGTGGCTTTCCCGGATTCTTCAATCGACCCCGCCTGCTCGATGCGGTACCCGGCCGGGAGTTGGTCGATAACCGGCTGCAACGCTTTCGTGATCGCCGCGGACACATCCGGCGGTTGCAGGTTTTCGGCTATGTCGCCCCGCACCGTAACGGTCGGGGTACGATCGCGCCGACGGAGAACGGGATCTTCCATGCGTACATCGACATCCCCTATTTGCGACAGCGGAATGCGCTGACCGGCAGCCCCCACCAACGTAAAGCCGGCAATTTTTTCCGGGTCAAGCCGGATATCCCCCGCGGCACGGCCCATGACCTGCACCGAACGGATATCTTCACGCACGGAGGTGATCGGCACACCCGAGAGCAGGAACTGAAGTTGCTGGGCGACCGCCGTTGAGGTCAACCCCACGGCCTGCAAGCGGTCCTGATCGAGCGTGAAATGCAGCGTCGGCACCGGCGGGCCCCAGTCGGAGTTGACGGTCCTCATCATCGGGCTGGCCTGCATGATCCTCTCGACCTGATCGGCGATCGCGCGCAATAGCTCGGGATTCGGCCCCATCACGCGATAGGCAACGGGGAATGGCGAGTACGGGCCAAATACCAGTTGCGTAACCCGGACACGCGCTTCGGGTGCCAGCCCATCGGCCACCGCCTGGCGAAGACGAAACTTGAGCGCCTCACGCGCTTCCGGGCTGTCCGTCAGTATGACAATCTTCGCGAATGACGAGTCGGGCAACTCCGGCGCCATCGCCAGATAAAAACGCGGTGACCCCTGCCCGATATAGGACGTGACGATTGTTGCCTCTTTCTGCTTTTTCAGCCACGCCTCGATCTTGGCCGTTGCGGCGCTGGTCTGTTCAATGGCAGTGCCATAAGGCATCTGTACTTCCACCAGCACTTCCGGGCGGTCGGAGGTGGGGAAGAACTGTTTTTTCACCAACCCCATGCCGAGAATGGCCAGAGTAAACACGGCAATGACCGTGCCCGCCACGACCCATTTCCGGGCGATGACGCGCGTCAGCAGTCGACGAAAGCGGTTGTAATTGCGGGTGTTGTAGATGGCCGTGTGCCCACCCTCAACCGTTTTGATTTTCGGCAGCATTTTCACGCCCAGGTAAGGCGTAAACACCACCGCCACCACCCAGGAAGCAATCAGGGCGATGCCCACGATCCAGAACATGTTGCTGGTGTACTCGCCGGCGGTGGACTGCGCGAAACCGTTGGGCATAAAGCCGACGGCCGTCACCAGCGTACCGGCCAGCATCGGGGCCGCCGTGTGGCTCCAGGCATAGGCCGAGGCTTTGATACGGTCGTAGCCCTCTTCCATTTTCACCACCATCATTTCGATGGCGATGATGGCATCATCCACCAGCAGCCCCAGAGCCAGGATCAGCGAGCCGAGGGTGATGCGGTCAAAGTTCTTGCCGGTGGCCTCCATCACCACGAAAACGATAGCCAGCGTCAAGGGCACCGCCGCCGCAACCACCACGCCCACGCGCCAGCCCATGCTGACGAAACAGACCACCATCACCACGAGCAACGCGACGAAGAACTTGATCATGAACTCGTCGACGGATGAGCTGATGTTCACCGACTGATCGGTGACTTTCGTCAATGTCATGCCCAACGGCATGCCTTCATTGATTTTTGCCGTCTCCGCATCCAACGCCTTGCCCAGATCCAGGCCGTTCCAGCCCTCACGCATCACGATGCCCAGCAACAGCGCCGGCTCACCCTGATTGCGCACCAGGAAGGTCGCAGGATCTTCGTAGCCACGTTCGACCTTCGCCACGTCCGAGAGTTTTAACGTCCTTCCCTGAACCACAATCGGCGTATCGCGGATCTTCTCCAGCTTGTCGAAGGCACCGTCCAGGCGCAAAAAGACCTGCGGCCCATGGGTTTCAATCGAACCGGCCGGCGTAAGCACGTTCTGGTTGTTGAGCGCGGAGAAAATGTCCTGCGGGGAGATACCCAGCGTGGCCAGCCGGTCATGCGAGAAAGAGACGAAGATACGCTCAGCCTGCTCCCCGACGATATTGACCTTCTTTACCCCTGGGACATGCAATAAACGCTGGCGCAACGATTCGGCATCGCGCACCAGCAGGCGCTGCGGTTCCCCTTTGGCTTTCAATGCAAAGAGCGCAAAGGTCACGTCCGAGAATTCATCGTTGACCATCGGGCCGATCACGCCCGCCGGCAGATTCTTGGCCTCGTCGCCGAGTTTTTTGCGCGCCTGATAGAATTCTTCCTGCACCTGTGAAGGCGGCGTGCTGTCCTGCAGCGACATCATGGTAAAAGCCAGGCCGGGCCGCGTGTAGGTCTCGCTGCGGTCGTACCATTTGAGCTCCTGCATGCGCTTTTCAAGCGGCTCGGCCACCTGATCCTGCATTTCCTGCGCGGTGGCGCCCGGCCAGGCAGAAATGATCGTCATCTGCTTGACCGTAAACGGCGGATCTTCCGCACGCCCCAGCTCGAAGAACGAAAGAATGCCGGCCACGGTAATCAGGATGATAAGGAACAAAGTGATTGAGCGCTCGCGAACGGCGAGCGCCGAAAGGTTGAACCGCCCTTCGCTCATGGCCGGCTCCCGGCGACGCTGGCATCGCTCTGATTACCAAGACGGACGGCTTCGCCTTCGTGCAGCAAATGCGCGCCCAAAGCCACCACCCGTTCACCGGGCTTGAGGCCGCCGGTCACCCTGGCCGCATCGTCGCCCAGGCCAAGTACCTGAACCGGCCGCCACGACACTTTGGCAGGCTGGCCGGAAATGCCCCACACGCCCGGTCCTTTGCCCGGATCATAGAGAGCGGCGATAGGCACCTGCAGCACCTGCCCGGTTAACTTGCCTTCAGCGATGGCGAGGGTAACGGTGGCACCCAGCGGTGCGCTCGCCAGCGCCCCCTCCAGCACATACCTTGCCTCAAAGGTGCGCGTCAGAGGATCGGCCGCATCGGAGAGCAGGCGCAATTTTGCGGGAACCGCCGCCGTATCCTTGCCGTATAACGTCGTCAGGGCCTCGCTCCCGATAGCCGGGCGCAACGTTTCAGGCAAATGTACGATGGCTTCTCGCTGCCCCGCCCGCGCCAACCGTACCACCGGTTGCCCTGCACTGACGACCTGCCCCGGCTCGGCCAGGGTGTCCACCACCACGCCGTCTGCGTCGGCCAGCAAGACGGCATAGCCCGTCGCATTACGCGCCACGTCGGCCTGTGCCTGCGCCGCGCTGAGCTCCGCTTTGGCCGTATCGGCAGTGGCCTTTATCTGATCGTAAGCCGAAGCCGAGATGGCCCCTGAGGCAACCAGACCGCGATAACGCGCTTCGTCATCGGTAGCCTGTCTGGCGCGCGCCCGTGCGGCGGCGACCGCCTGCTGTTGGGCTTGCGCCTGCAGGCCAAGATCGACGGGATCCAGACGCATCAGCGGCTGACCGCGTTTGACGCTTTGGCCGGTATCGACCAGACGTTCAAGTATTTTACCCTGCACCCGAAAACCGAGATCGCTTTGAACGCGGGCGACGACGACGCCGGTGAAGGCGCGGGAGGCATCGACGGCGCTCTTCACGGTAGCCGCCCTCACCAGAGGAGGTTGGCTACGCGGATCGTCGACGCTGGCAGCGTCGCCGCACGCCACCAGGGCGAAAGATAACAGGCAAACAGCAAAGGGGGCGGATTTTAGCCGGAGCATGGGTTCCCTTAATTAATGAACAGGACGGTAACCGCATTCTCCAACCAGTGACCAATAATGTCAATGGTCACAAATTTTAAGGCGCCATGCTGCGCAGTATCAATGCCGACAGAAGTACCGCCGCCACCGGCGCATTCTCCAGGTTATTTTGCAGTTGGACAGGGCAGATGTAGGGCCGCAGCACCAGGGAGATCGCCAGTGTCGCTTCATCCAGCGGCGTTTTGCGCTCGAACTCCCCCGACTGCCTGCCCTCGAGCAGGATGTGCTGGATCACCTGGCACAAACGTTCTTCATACGCCACCACCGAAGGCCAGCGTTCGCGGGCGGCGACGGCAGCGATGTCGTAAAGCTTGCGATCGTGAAAAAACAGGTCGCTGCCTGCTTCCGTCAACGCTTTGAAAAGACGCCTTAATTTTTCCGATGCCGTCGGCGCATCTGCGAGCGCCGAATTGACAATCTCCATGATCATGGCCAGCCGATTGACGCAGATCACCTCACCAATTGCCTGTTTGGAATCGAAAAATTTATAGATGTAGGCCTTGGAAAAACCAATCGCCTTGGCCAAGTCGGACACGGTGGTTTTCTCATACCCAAAGTGCCCGAAGTGCTCTGTGGCGGCTTCCACGATCTGATCGCGAACGCTGTGATCCAATGGCCCTCGCGGGGAAAGTGCATTCATGTGTTTAGTCATTTTTCTAGCTTAGCTCGATGAGCACTGATTGACAACAAGTGACCATTTGGTAATGTAGTCACCATTCTGCTTCGACTCAAGGAATCCCCATGTTTCCCCTCCGTACTCTTGCTCTGGTTGTGAGCGCCGTCTTACTGGCGGGTTGCGCGGTTGGACCGGATTACCAGCGCCCGGACGCTCCACTCTCGGATCGTTATCAGGCCCAATCCGCCGTCCAACAGAGAAACGCCGCCCGGCCAGCCAGTTTTGCGGTCTGGTGGGAAGGCTTTGACGATCCCTTATTGAGTGACCTCGTTTCAAGCGCACTCGCGCAAAATCTCGATCTGGCTCAGGCAAGCGCCCGGATGGCGCAGGCCCGCGCCGGACTTGGCGCGGCGACAGCGGCGTTGCTGCCGGCGGGTAATATCAGCGGACAGGCCACTCGCGCCTATCAGTCGGTCGAGACTCCGCTTGGCCAAGTGCTCAGCTCAACCCCGGATTATAATCGCTATGGCAATAGCTATGAAACCGATCTGAACGCAAGCTGGGAGATTGATGTTTTCGGGGGACTGCGACGCGGTCGCGAGGCCGCGCGGGCTGATTATCAGGCCTCCGAGGCGGGTGTTGCCGCAACCCGCCTTGCCGTCGCGGCCCAAACCGCCGATATCTATATCACCCTGCGCGGCTTGCAAACCCGGTTGGCTATCGCAAACAAGCAAGTCAGTACGCAACAAGAGCTACTGGACAAAGTGCAACTCCTTCACAGCAAGGGGCTGGCCGCTGAGTACCACGTCCGCCAGACCGAAGGATCCCTTGCGCAGGTTCAGGCAACGGTGCCGGTTCTCCAGACCGGGCTCGACGCCGCCATGAACGCGCTGGACGTCATGCTCGGCACCCCGCCCGGCACTCATCGCGCTCAGTTGACTACGCCGGGCGCCATTCCGCAGGCTCCGCAGATCACCTCCACGGGCACCCCCGCCGATCTGCTGCGCCGCCGCCCCGACATTATCGTGGCCGAACGCCATCTTGCCGCGTCCAGTGCGCGCATCGGGGTGGCCGTCAGCGAGTACTATCCGAAGTTTTCACTCAGCGCATTACTCGGCAGCACAACGGCGGTGGCAAGCGGTAACCTGTTCTCCAGCGGCGCCAGCCAATCGGCAGGCGTATTGGGGCTGCGTTGGCGGCTCTTCGATTTCGGTCGTATCAACGCGCAGATCGATCAGGCGAAAGGCCAGGAGGCCGAAGCGCTCGCAGCTTACCGTCTGTCGGTGTTACGCGCCACCGAAGACGTCGAAAACGCCTTCTCCGCACTGATCAATCGTGAAACACAAGCAGCAATACTGACCGGGGGTGAAACGGCCCTGGCCAGCGCCAGGCAATCGTCTTTCGTTGCCTACCGGCAAGGGACAGCCAGCCTGATTGACGTCCTGCACAACGATGAAGCCTTGCTGCAGGCCTCCGACGCCAGGGCACAGGCCCAAACGGAATCGGCGCGCGCGGCGGTCGCTACGTTCAGGGCGCTCGGGGGCGGTTGGCAGCCTCCGCAAGCCGGTGCAATGACGCAATGAATGCTAAGAATCCTCGTCCGCAACAAGTGCGGTAATTGCACTGTCGTGACTTCTCCGCACCGTAAATGCGGCTACAGAACAGAGACTGATCACCGGAGCGTTGTTAATGAAAAGGATGGGGATTCTGGACGTTGACGAACTGACCGAAAAACTGGTCAGGGGAATGTTTCTCGCCGTTCCTGAGGCACAGATATTTCTTGTCTCTGGCAACAATGAACGGGCGCGCAGGCTGGAGAGAGAGCTACCCTGCTGGACTCTGGATAATTACCAGGATGTCGTCGACGAGGTTGACGTTATTATTACCGGCGTGAGCCGACATGCTCTCAATGAAATCGCAAACCAGGTGCAACTGCGCAGCTCGCAAACGCTGGTTTCTCTGGTTCCGGGGATGGGCTCTCAGGGCCTGCGAGATCTGTTCAGGCACGCTGACTGCGTCAGATTGATGCTGACTTTCGCCGCTGAAATCAACAAATCGAGCGTGATCCTGACAGCCGCTGACGAAAAGATCCAGGACCTGTTTTCCCGATTAGGCCAACTGACCGTGCTCCCCAACGAATCGGACTTTGATTTGGCGACGGTAAGCCTTTGCATGAACGGGTGGTTCTACTTCTTCGCCGAGGGCTTGCAATGCTGGCTTGCCGAGAAAGGCATGGCAGCGGAGGTTGCCCGTCGTCTGGTACTCGGCGGGTTGAAAGATTGCGCGGAGTATGCGGGCCATAATGCCTCTATCGCCTTGGGCGATCTGGGTAATGATATGGCCTCTTCTGAGCGCTTAACCCTACAGGGGCTGGAAGTGCTTACCCAAATGCAGGCGCTTAATCCCTGGCGTGCTGCGTCAGAAACGGTTTTATCGGTCGTGCAAAAAACCACGCCGCCCCAATAAAGCGACGCATCCTTGTTAGGGTTGAGGGCAACGAATTCCTCTGTAGACTTCACAATCACATCACATTGCCTGTGATCCTTCATCCATGATCCGCTGCTTCTCCTCAGCCCAGTCGATGAGCGCTTCCATCGCAGGCCCCAGCGCAATACCCGTAGCGCTCAGAACATATTCAACCCTGGGCGGCACTTGCGGATACACCGTCCGTGTGACGATGCCATCGGTTTCCAACTGCCTAAGCTGCTGAATCAGCATCTTTTGATTGACGCCTTCCACCAATCGCTCCAGGTCAGAAAAACGTAGCGGGCCTTTGGCCGCAAACAGTTGGCAGATGATGATGATTTTCCACTTGCCTTCCAGCACCCGCAGGGCCTCGGTGGTCACCGCTGCCCAGGCCAGCCGACGTTGGGGATCCTCACAGTTCCAGACGCGTTCTTTCTTCATACTTACTTTTTTGGGTGTTACTTACTTTTTGGTGTGTTCTTGCAAGATTAACATGTACACCATAAAGTGGCCACACGCTCAATCCCCTAATTCTAGAGAGGCAAAAAACATGGAAATTGGCATCATCGGTACGGGCAATATCGGCGGTACGCTGGCCCGCAAGCTTAAAGCTGCGGGCCATCACGTACGCGTAGCGAACTCCAAAGGCATTCAGGGCGTCCAGAACTTTGCCGATGAAATCGAGGTCACTGCGGCGGATGTCTATGGTGCGGTGAAGGGAGCGGATGCGATCATTGTGTCGATCCCGCTGCCTGCACTGGCATCGCTGCCAAAGGATCTCTTTGATGAGGTACCCGATACGGTGCCGCTGATTGATACCAGCAACTATTATCCCGGCTTGCGCGATCCCCGCATTCCGGAAATCGATAACGGCATGACTGAAAGCCTATGGGTATCGCAACAACTTGGGCACCCGGTGATCAAGGCATTCAACAATATTCTTGCCTATTCGCTTGCGGAGCTCGGAACGTCAAAAGGCTCACCATCGCGTTTGGCGGTTGCCGTCGCGGGCGATGACGTCACGTTAAAACAGATTGTTATGACGTTGGTGAACGACACCGGGTTCGATCCGGTCGATGCGGGTTATCTTGAAACGTCCTGGCGGCAGCAACCGTCAACACCGGCCTACTGCTGCGATTACGGTGTGGAAAAAATGAAGAAAGGTTTGGCCGCAGCCGTAAAGGGTGAAGCGGCGCAAAAGCGCGATCGGCTACCTGAACTGTTCGGAAAACTGGGGGCCAACCCGACTCATGAAGATATCGTGGCCATGAACCGCTCGCTCTATCCGCTTATCTAATGACAAATACGGGGAGCGTAAACCCCACCCACCGGATTAAAGCAGGTGGGGTTTAGACGTTCCTGCACATGTTCGATCACGCCGGTATTTTGCCGACGGCAAAAGGCCTGGAGATCACCACGGTAGCCGCCTATTGGGCGTGACCGCCCAAGCCGGGGCTAAAATATTCGCGATGCTCTAACCCAACCCATGCACCCATGGCGCCAGGTTCAGCACATTGATTTGCAGTTGGCTGTGCAACAACATAATCACCAGAATCAGTGAGGTGCAGATCATCTGGGCAATCACCGCCTTATGCAGCCGAACGGCGTTTTCTGCCCAACCTGGCTCACCGGGCTGTAATTGGGCCAGCACCTCGTTGGTCGGATCGCGCCAGCGCTTTTCCGCCGCAGAATCAACAATGAAAATCACCACGCTGAGGATGAACCAGAGTTGGAACACCCGGTGCCAATCCTGCAGCCAAAACAGGGCGATCCCACTCAGCATCAACGCCCAACCGGCGATATTGTAAAACCGATCGCTGGCAGCCAACCCGCTCAACAACAGCGTTTTATTCTCCGCCTGACAACGCGCCAGCCGCGCAGACAACCAAGGGGCGAAAAGCAACGGGCCGGTTGCCGCCACGGCGGCCAGGGCGTGCACTATTTTGATAACGTCATAGCTCAATGCCAATTCCTCTCTTTATTTCAGCAATGAGCGCTATGTTACGGGAGAAAAACGCTGGCAAGAATGTTCAAAAAACACAGACTATCGAATAAAACGGACAATAAAAGCGACACTGTCACTCCGGATCATTCAACCGATAATCCTGGAGATATTTGCGAATTTTACCTGGGCAAGTGCCCGCCACCCGGCGAAACCAGTGGCCAAACGAATCCCCGGAAGAAAACCCCAGCATCACGGAAAGCCGGTCATTCGATGCCCCGGCGGCCAACCCCTGCCAGGCGACGGCCAGCAGCAGGCGATTGTGCCACTCGGTGTAGCGTAACCCGGTTTCTTTGCGGAACAAACGGGCCAGCGTGCGCTCCGTGGCCCCCACCTGTTTACCCCATTCGGCCAGGCTGTGATGCCGGGCCGGGTTATCAATCAGGCTGTCGGTGACCTTTTTCAAGCGACTGTCTTGCGGTAAAGGCAGGGTGAAATGGCTGTCGGGCTTCTCTTCGATTTCTTCAAACAGCATCTGCAACATGCTATTGCGGCGCGTTTCCGCAAGCGGCATTTTGACATCTGCCAGCCGTTCGCACAGTGCCGAGATCAGAAAGGAAGAGTCAATCAGTCTGATGTGAGAGGTAAAGGAACGGCAAAGCTCAGGCGCGATATACAGGACAGTCAGATCAACACGGTTGTAAGCCTGCCCCCAATGCAGGGTATTTGGCGGTATCCACACCGCCATGCCCGGCTTCATCAGCCAATGCTGATCGGGAGTATGCCCGTATAACACCCCGTGTTTGATCAAGACGAACTGCCCCAGCGGGTGGCTGTGGGGAACATTTTCCTCCTCAGGCACCCGGTTCAGGACGCGTTCAACGATCAGCGCATTATAATCCGATGTTGTTGCTTCCATTCATTCCACACAGTACTTATCTGGCCGAATAGGCTCGGGGCAACAGCAACGAAAAGACCAGCCCCACCAGCATGCTGACCCCGAGAATAATAAAACACACCTGGAACGCGTAGGCGCCGGCAAGATGGAGTTGCACCGTCGCCAGCGTATTCACCCCCAACACTGCCCCCAGATTACGCAAGAACTGCACGGTTGCCGTCCAGGAACCCAGCCGATCGGCCGGCGCCGCGTTCTGCGCAAAAACCAGCGTCGTGGTCGCCGTAAACCCCATCCCCAGGCCGATTAATGCCAGGGCAAAAGCCATCAACGGCATATGATGATGCCCTACCGCAGGCACCATCAGGAACGCCCCGCCAGACAGCATCAACATACCCAAGAGCGCCATGCGCAGATAACCGAGGGTTGCCAGTTTGTTACCGCAAACCGCCGCACCCACGACCCAGCCAAGAGCGGTCAGCATGATTAACAGGCCGCTGGACACCACCGAACCCATCTGCTGGCTGAGCGCCAGCGGCATCAACGTCACCGACGAATACAGCCCGGCGCTTGAAAGCAGCACCAAAATAATAACGGAAAGCAGAGAGCCACGCTGGAAGAATTGTAATGGAATGGGACTGCTTTCCGGCCGCTGACGCACGCGCAATACCAACAGCAACAACGCCACCAGCATCACCGCCCACAGACCACGCACCGCACCTTTAATCACTTCGGGCTGGCTTATCAGCAGTAACAGGCTGCACGCCAGCACAATCAGCAACAGCTGCGCCAGTAAATCGAGGCGAGCCTTGCCGCCAGCCCCTTTACCGACCGCCGGCGTAACGAACAACAGCGACAGCGCCAACAGCCCCACGGGAATATTGAACCAAAAAATGGTGCGCCAACCGAGCGTATTGGCCAGCACGCTGCCAAGCAGCGGCCCCAAAATCGCCGAAAGCCCCCAAACCCCGCTCAACATACCTTGCATTTTGCCGCGCTTTTCCGCGTCAAACAGCATCGCCAGCAGCGAATAAGAGAGCACAATAATGCCTCCGGCCCCGGCGCCCTGCAGCGCCCGCGCCACAATCAGCGCCGGCATGCTGGCGCTGACAGCCGCCAGAACGGAGGCGCCCAGAAACACCAACAGACACACCTTAAACGTGGTCGACACCCCCAGTTTGTCGCTGCAGGCGCCAGCCAACGGCGCGACCAGCGCCACCGGCAACAAAAAGGCCGACATCACCCACGGATAGAGCGCAGGATGCCCCAGTTCCTTGCTGATGGCAGGCAGCACCGTGCTGACAATGGTGCTGTCGACCGCCGCCAGGAAAAGGGCGATGATCACCGCCGCCACGCCCAATCCCTGTTTCTTTTGCGACGCTGTCGGCGTCGCTAATACGTATTCTTTCATAATTTTCCTGCTGATTAAGCGGCGTTAATGAAAAAACTGCCGCACAATCGCCGCCGTTTCGTCATGGCGACAAATGATAGGTAATGGCGTCGAAAACATATCGATATGCTGCTGTTTATACAGAAAGGACACATTTCTCGATTACCTTAAGGTCAGGGGGCATCCGCGAGAAATATTAATGTATGATTATGTATTGAGGAATGTTTCGTTAAGACAAGAAATCGAATGAAACGGACAAGCAGAGTGTTTTTATGTGAATGGGTGTTCATTCTTTAGATCAAGAAATGCTGTTATCTTGACGAGAATTAAATGACAAAAACCAGATTCACGTAAAAATCGGGAGAAGGCGTTTTATGGCTGATACATTTCATATTTTAGGATTATCAGGCAGCCTGCGCGTCGCCTCGTTGAACAGCCTTTTTTTACGCGCGATGGATCGGGTGCGCCCTGAACATGTGACCTTCGAAATCTATTCGCGCCTGGACGCGATCCCCTTATTTAACGCGGATCATGAAGATAAAAGCGCTCCTGATATCACGCACTGGCGCAACGCGCTGGCAAGGGCCGATTTAGTTCTGTTGGTCAGCCCGGAGTATGCTCACGGCGTGACCGGGGTGATGAAGAATGCCCTCGACTGGATCGTTGGCAGCGGTGAATTGACCGACAAACCGCTGGCGTTTCCTAACCTGTCCATCCGGGCAGAACTGGCACAGTCACAACTTGCGGAAACGCTGCAAATTATGGGTTGCCGTCAGATAGAGGCATGCAGCCCGCGCGCAACCCTTGAAGCCCCTTATGTGTTGCCGGATGCCACTGAGCAAACGCTGATTGACCATCCTGATATCGGCCCAAGGCTGAAAGCCTTGTGGCGCAACATTGAACACGCGTTGTCCGTATCGCGCTGACACCGCGTTGTTTCTCATCATAAAAGTAAAATCCAGACAGGTAGGCAAACCTAAATCAGGATCCGCACCCGTTCGAAAATCCGGCGGTCTTCCTGCCGTGCCGAGCGGGTATGCAGACGCAGTTGGCGCACCAGAGAGTCAATCAGAGCATTCGCCGCCGCGCTCAGGATGCTGTTGCGACGGGTGACGATATTCAGCCGCACCGGGTCGCAGCTTTCCCGCAGCGTCAGCGGCATCAGGCGCCCGGTAAGCTGCGGCAGCCCGGCCAGCGGCGCCGGGCACCAGGTGCACATGTCCGCCGACTCCACCATTGCCTGTAGCATGCCAAGGGAATGGGCGTGGATGATGCGATGGGGATCAAGCTGGGCGCCATGGCGGCTGAACAGTTGGCGGACCAAATCGTCATAGTTTTCCGGCGTGTAATTCAGCACCCAATCCTGTTCAAGCAGTTGGTGGATCGAGGTGCTTTGGCTCAACGGATGCCCTTGCCGCACCATCACCGCCGTTTCGTAGTCCAGCAGCGGTTCGCAATGAAACTCCTGCGGCGCCATAGAGGCCGGCAGCGGCGTGATGGCGAAATCCATCGTGCCCTCTCGCAGTTGCGATTGCGCGTTGGCCATCAGGCTTTCAAACAGCTCCAGCCTGACCTTGGGCATCTTTTTGCGAAAGGCCACCACCGCCGGCGGCAACACCGTCAGCATCAGCCAGGGCGTTATCGCCGCTTTTACCTGATCTTCCGCCAACCCGCGCAGACCCGCCATTTCCATGTTGGCCTGTTCCAACTGGTTAAGCACCAGCCGGGCGTGGGCCAACAGCGTTTTGCCGTAAGGGGTAAAACCCAATCCGGCCGGCGTGCGGATCAGCAACGGCAGTTCCTGCTCCTGTTCCAGTTCGCGCAAGGCCCGCGTGACCGCCGCTTGTGAAAGCCCCAGTTGCCGCGCGGCGCCGCGAATGCTGCCGCTGTCGGCGCTGGCGACCAAGGCTTGTAACTGATGCAGTTTCATCGCGCCCCTGACAACCAAAGATTGTCAGCATAACCGAACGGCGGCTCCCCGGCAAAAAGGTTGTTTGCTAGTCTCGAAGACACCCTGCTTTCCGGCTGTCGACCCGCCGAAAATCGGAAATTCACTCTGGAGACGGTGATGCCAAACCCGCTTGTTTTACCTGAAATAGCCGCTGTTAAGCACGAAATGGTCGCCATTCGCCGCCATATCCACGCACATCCCGAATTGGGCTTCAACGAGTTCGCCACCAGCGATCTGGTGGCGAAACTGCTGGCCGAATGGGGTTATCGGATTACACGTCATGTAGGACAAACCGGTGTTGTCGCCACGCTGCAACGCGGCACGGGGAAATCGCTCGGCTTGCGTGCCGACATGGACGCACTGCCGATCGAAGAAGCCACCGGGTTGCCCTATGCCAGCACCCATAACGGCGTGATGCACGCCTGCGGTCATGACGGCCACACCACCATGCTGCTGGCGGCGGCGCGCTATCTGGCACAGCACCCTTCGTTTATCGGCACCCTGCACCTGATTTTCCAGCCAGCGGAAGAAGGCGGCGGCGGCGCCCGAGTGATGATTGAAGACGGACTGTTCGAGCGCTTCCCCTGCGATGCCGTGTTCGCCATGCATAACGTTCCCGGCTTTCCGGTCGGTCAACTGGGTTTTGCCAGCGGCCCCTTCATGTGCTCGGCCGATACGGTCACCATTACCCTGCACGGCCAGGGCGGTCACGGCGCAGTGCCGCAGCACACGGTCGATCCGGTGGTAGTGTGCGCCGCCATAGTGATGAGCCTGCAAACCATCGTCTCGCGCAATATCGATCCGCAAGAGACGGCGATCGTCACGGTTGGCGCGATCAACGCCGGCAAGGCCGCCAACGTGATCCCTGCCAGCGCCCAAATGACGCTAAGCGTGCGCGCACTGGATGCCGGAGTGCGCCAACGGTTGGAAAGCCGCATTACCGCACTGGTCACGGCCCAAGCCGCCAGCTTTGGCGCCACAGCGGACATCGACTACCAGCACGGCTACCCGGTGTTGGTGAATCATGTGGAGGAAACCGAACTGGCGCGCCGCGTGGCGCTGGACTGGGCGGGCGAACCTCAGCTTATCCCGTCACTGCGGCCGTTTACCGCCAGCGAAGATTTTGCTTTTATGCTGGAAAAATGCCCCGGCAGCTATATCTCAATCGGCAACGGGGAAAGTACGCCCGGAAATGCGCTGCATAACGCCGCTTACGATTTTAACGATGAGTGCCTGCCCATTGGCGCCACTTACTGGGTCAAGCTGGTTGAGCGCTTTTTAGCTTAATGTCCTGACTTGACCGCCACAACGCTGAGGAAAATGAAATGAAGACAACAATGAGTCTGGTTTTAGTCTTGCCACTGGCGTTAAGTTTTGCGGCCTTTGGCGGGGAGTTTAGCGGTAAAGTGATTAAGTTGGGCGTAGACCCGACCTATCCACCGCTGGAATATAAAACTCCGCAGGGTGTGCTGACCGGTTTCGGCGTCGATATCGCGCAGGCGATGTGCGATCAGATGCAGGCCAAATGCGTTTGGGTCGAGAGCAGTTGGGACGGGATGATCCCCGGGTTGTTGGCGAAAAAGTTTGACGCCATAGCCTCGTCGATGACCATCACGCCGCAGCGTCAGATGCAAATTGCGTTTTCAAACAAGGTTTCCAACGCCCCGGCGCGTCTGGTGGCCCGTAAAGGCAGCGATCTGCAGCCCACCGCGGCTTCGCTGAAAGGCAAGTCGGTTGGCGTACAGCAGGGTTCCAGCCAGGAAGCCTACGCCACGGCCCTGTGGCGAACGGCCGGCGTCAACGTGGTGTCCTATCAAAGCCAGCAGGAAGCCAATGAAGATCTGATCAATGGCCGTTTGGATGCTTCGCTGCTGGCCAGCGTCAGCGCCAGCGAGTTCTTCCATACTCCGGCGGGGAAAGACTTTGCGTTTGTCGGCGCCGAACTCAATGACAGCAAGTATTTTGGCATCGGCGACGGTATTGGGTTGCGCAAAGAGGATACTGCACTGCGCGACGCATTCAATTCTGCGCTGCAAACAATCATTGCCAACGGCACTTACAAGAAAGTGAATGATAAATATTTTGATTTTGACGTCTACGGCGCAGGCCAATAACGCGCAAAAACGGCGTTGGGCTAGCGGTTCGGCGCAATAACAGAGACGAGCGGGGAAACTAAAAGGGCCAGGCGAATGCCTGACCCGATAAAACCTGTTACTTCACTTCGCCCATAGCCTTCAGCTTTTTGGACAAATCACGGCGCTCTTTAGACAGATCGGCATTTTTGATGATGTAGTCATCAACGCGATCTTCATAGTCGCTACGCATGTTGGCAATGATACCCTGAACGTCTTCAATGCTCATGCCTGGCTTGATGTACTCACTCAGGTTGTCGAGCAGCAGCACACGCTTCTGGTTATCACGGACTTTCTTCTCGTTGTCGATAATTTCGCGCTGCAGCTTATTTTTACGGCGGAACATACGCACAAACTCCAGAACGTCCTGGAAACTCGGCTTATTTGCATTATCCATCTTCATACCCTTGCTTTAGTAATACACAGATTCATTTGCTTACGGCCACAATGACACCAAGATACAGGTTTGTGGCGGTCCGGCACAACTCTCATTGCCTTATCTTACCCACTTTAACCGCCTGACAAAAACCCGAAGCGCCTGCTTCATGATCTGACCCCCTAATCGTGACCGGCAGCGGTACAAACCTTGAGCAAATCGCCCAGTTCTTCCAACTGCTGCGTCAGCTCCATGCTCAGCCAGACATAGCCATAGATCGGTGCTTCACCGTGCTGGACAACGCTGGCCTCCTGCATCAGGGTTTTCAGTTCGGCGGCGATTTCGCTCAGTTGCCCCACCGCCGCCTGCTGTTGTTCCTGGGGGCCGTTGTGCATCATTTCCGCCAACGATTCGAGCGAACGCAGCGTCAACAGTTGCGCGCTGCGCAGCGTTTTGGCATTCAGCATAATAAAATGGGTTTCGCGCGAGGCCCAGTAAGCGTCCGCCAACAGCTCAAGCGTGCACACCAGATTGCGGCTCAGCGTCTGTACCGCTTCAAATACCGTTGTGGGAATGCGGGTTTCTTTGCTGCTGGGGACGATCAGCCCACGTAACCTGACCACCTGGCTCAGCAGATCTTTCAACTGCGGCTCCAGCCGAGGCCGTTCAATCATGTTCGGCGAGAGATAAGCGCCGTAGATTTTGCCTGCGCTCTGCAGACAATCGGCCAACTGCATGCGCCACAGGATATAAGCGCGCTGCGGATAAATACTGCTGAACAACAGCGCCAGCAGCGAACCAAAAATCACGTCGCCGCTGCGCCACAGTGCAGTATGCATATCACCGGCACCGGCACCGCAGACTACCGCCAACGTGATGCCCACCAGCAAGGCCATATAGGGCCGCTTGCCGAGCGTCAAATAGCCGCAGAAAAACATCACTACCCCGCACCACGCCAGCATCAGCGACAGCGAGTAAAGTTCAAGATACAGGGCAATCAGGCCGGAGACGGCACCGAATACCGTGCCGGCAATGCGCTGCAACGCCCGCTGCAACACGTTGCCCCAAAATGAGATCGGCCCCATCACCACCACCAGGGTGATGAGCGGCCAGGTGCCTTCCGGCACCTCGAGCAGGCGGATCAGCAGGAAGGTCAGGACAAACGCCAGCCCAATGCGCAAACCATGGACGACGCGGTAATGCCGATAGGTCAGTCGTTCAAAAGGCGATATTTTTCTGTCGAGGCGCACAATGCATCCCGTTACCGATGACGAGGAAGAAGCTTAGTTTAGCGGAGGAAAGCGGGTGGAGAAAAGGCGGATGAGGCGTCCCCCACCCGCAGGCGAACCTTAAGCGGCATATTTGTCGACCAGCGCTCGCAGAATGGCGGCGGTTTCCACATCCATTACGCCGCCATACTGCTGCGGGCGGAAATGCAGTTGGAAGGCACGTACCAGTTGGCAATAGCCCTCGGCGTCGGTCGCAGCCGAGGTGTCGTAACCGTATTTGGCGAACAGCGCCAACAGTTCTCGCTGCGTGGGAATGCCCTGGCAGTGATACTCACGCTGGTGATGCTGTTTAACCGCGTCGTCATACCAGGCGCCTACGCCGGCCTGATGCAGTTGACGCCACGGGAATTGCGGGCCGGGATCGCTCTTGCGGCCCGGCGCGATATCGGAATGCGCCACCACGTTGATCGGCGTGATATCCGGATAGCGTTGCAGGATATTTTGCGCCAGCTGCGTTACCGCCGCGAGCTGCTGCGGGTTAAACGGCGGGAAAGTAATGTCTTCGCCCTCGCCGTTCGCCAGATTCACGATCTCAATGCCAATCGCCGTATCGTTGAGATTATTGCGGCTACCCCACTTGCTGACTCCGGCATGCCAGGCCCGTTCATCTTCATCTACCAGGTTGAAAATACGCACGCCGCTAAAGCCGGCCGCCTGATAGGTTTGATCTTCCGGATCCGGCACCAGGTAATGGGCACTGACCGATTTTCCGGTCAGTGATTGCACCGAATCGGCAAAATTCTGCGCCGTGTAATGCAACACCAGAAAACGCACGCGGTGGCCAAAACCGACCACCGAACGGTAGCTATTGTAATCAATACTGAACATCGTAGATTCCTTCTTCTCAGTTGGTCTTCATTAGCACCTTATCGTCATGTAGGGGTCGCCCCTACACTGCCTGCGTGAACGCTGTCCACTCTTTTAGATTTAGCTAATTGCTAAATTAAACGCAAACTGTTTTTAGCAAAAACGATATTTACCTTTTTGCTAAAGAATGCAATCATCCGACGATGGAAACCAAAGAAATAAGACGCAATAATTTGCGCGACCTGATGGCCCGCTACGCCCGGCAAGGCGTTAACCAGAATGAGTTTGCGATACTGGTTGAGTCCTCCGCGCCGACGCTAAGCCAAATCACCGGTGAGAAATCCTCCCGCAACCTGGGCGACAACCTCGCCAGGCGGATCGAGGCCAAACTGAACCTGCCGAAGGGCTGGTTTGACGTTTTCCATGAAAAACAGCTGGTGCGCCCTTTCGATAACGTGGCGGCAGAGTCGGATTTTCAACCTGCCCGCCTGAAACCGGTGGTGTGGGAAGATACCGAACAAGACAAGGAAGAGTTTGTGGAAATTCCCCTGCTGGATATCGATTTCTCAGCCGGTGATGGTTGCTATGAAATCGTTGATCGTGAAGAGTTCTCGCTGATCTTCCGCCGCTATTATCTGCACAAGATGGGGGTGGCGGTGAATGCCGCGCGGATCATCCGTATCTCCGGATCCAGCATGGAGCCACGCCTGCAGGACGGCGACGTGGTGGGCATCAACACGGATGACACCCGCATCCGCGAAGGTAAAACCTACGCTATCCGCCACGGCAATCTGCTGCGGGTGAAGGTCTTGATCGAGCAGCCTGACGGCGGCGTGACGATCCGTTCCCTGAACCGGGAAGAATATCAGGATGAGCATCTGAGTTATGCGCAGCGCAAAGACCAATTGGTGGTGCTGGGCCGCGTTTTCTGGTCTTCTTCATCCTGGTAATGGCAAAGATATCCCCGATAAATTTCGTCTGTAGCCAGGCGAGCGATTCGCCCTGACTTTATTTGAAATCCACCACCATTTGCTGCTGGATCGATAAACCGCGAGTGGACTGTACGCAACAGGCAATGTAGTCGGTAAAACGCGGTGGTTTCGGCATACCCAGTTTAAGGATTTTTTCGTTGCTGAAACGAACGTTGAGCATGGCAAATGAGCCATACAGGCGCATCGCCTTCAGCATCAGCCGCTCGTTGCACGGCCCGAAAATATCCTTTAGCTGCTTGCGCATTTTCAGCAACGCTTCGTAACTGACCTGTGCATAACGATCGCCAAGCGGCGGTTTTTCCAGCGCGGCGGCAATGGCGCTATCGATATCCGCGAAACTGACGCTGCACTCTTCCCCTGCGGAGATGTGGTAAACGTCATTATCCAGCGCTTCACTGTTCAGTAGCATTACCATCGCATCGGCGCAGTAATCAACCGGGATCACATCGATATTGTCCTGCAACGAGCACATAAACTTGCGCAGCATCAGCGCCATGCTGAACACCCAAAAAATACTGCTGGAAGGTTGGCAGCCAAGGCGAGTATGCCCCACCACAATGGAAGGACGGGCGATCACCAGCGGCAGTTGCGGGCAGCGTTGACGCATCAACTGTTCAATGGTGGATTTGGACCGGGTATATTCCACCAGATGCTCGGCGGTTTCTTCAAACTCTGCGCTTTCTGCCACCAGTGAACCCGGCTCAGGCGCACAAGACATGGCGGTGCCCACGTGCAGAAAACGTTTCAATCCTTCCACCTGCGCCATTCTCTCGGCAAAGGCCAACGTGCCTTCAACATTAACCTTCCAAATAAGTGGGTTATTGCCAAATGACGCTACTGCCGCACAATTGATAACGTGCGTTACATTGTTAATACGTGTGTCAGACAAAAAATTAGCAGGCTCACTTAAATCGCCCAACAATATATTTTCTATCGTGATTTTAGAAAATAACTCAGCATCAATATTAAATTTCTCCATATTAATACGAATGCGATCTAATCCTTGCTGCGCGCTTTCGGCACGCACTAACAGCAGATAGTTAATTGACTGATTTTCATTCAGTAATTTTTCAAGGACTGCACCACCAAGAAAGCCGGTAGCGCCGGTCAATAGCAGCGTTTTCATAATATGTACCCACATTGGCATTGAATGTCGCTAATTGTATGCGGAGATAATTAAACGAATATTAAATGGAACTCAGTGGCTCTACGTTATCTTTTCTTAATATTATCTTAAGGAATATCCTGAAACACCGTTACGGTATCTTGTAACACATTCAATAAAAAACAACCTGTATTAAACAACGCCGTTTATCGACCATTGATACAAGCTCTGATTTAATTTACCGGTCAATACCTTTCACTTTTATCGTCAGGAGTTTCTATGAGCTATAACCAAAAAGCCTGGTTGAGCATTTTGGTCCTGTGCAGCGTTTTCTGGCTGGCGGTGTTCGGCAGCGTTCTTTCGGTCAATCGGGTCGTCGAACGTGACCATCAACAAAGCCAGGAGGCGCTCACGGCGCAAACCTCACATAGCTATCATGCCACTGCCGCATCTGGCCACAGCCTGCAGGCAGGGTCGCGGGCCTTGTGAGGCTCCCCCCTGAATGGGGTAGGGACAAGTACCGCTAACGATCCTATGATGCCCTTTAGTTCACAGGGAGAAGAATATGGGTCGAAAGCTGGATAGCTTACCGCAGGCAGAACGTGAAAGAATTGAAGCCGATTTACTCGCACTTAGCGTCATTTATAACGAGCGTTATGGCATTGCTTCCAACGCCATCAGCGCTGAAGAACAAGTCCCCGACCACTTACGCCCCTACTTTCATCAGCGCCTGAACTACTACCGCAATGCGTAATCCTTCGCATTTGGGCGATTAACGGTAACGACCGCTTGGCATCGTGCATCCCGCCGTTACAATAGAGGCATATTCCCTACGCCAAGTGAGAGATGCGATTTTGAGCAGTAAGGCACCGGCCACATTCTACATCCACGATTACGAGACCTTCGGCAAAAGCCCATCGATGGACCGCCCGGCGCAGTTTGCCGGCGTGCGTACCGATATGGATTTCAATATCATCGAAGAGCCTCTGGTCATTTACTGCAAACCGGCCGACGATTACCTACCCGATCCTGAAGCGGTGATGATCACCGGTATCACGCCGCAACTGGCGCTGGCCAAAGGCGTTAACGAAGCCGACTTTGCGCGCGAAATCCATCAGGCGTTCAGCGTGCCGGGCACCTGTATTCTGGGTTACAACAATATCCGCTTCGATGACGAAGTCAGCCGTAATATTTTCTATCGCAGCTTCTATGATCCCTACGCCTACAGTTGGCAAAACGGCAACTCCCGCTGGGATTTGCTTGACGTGATGCGTGCCTGCTATGCGCTGCGGCCGGAGGGCATCGTTTGGCCGGAGAACGAAGATGGGTTCCCCAGTTTCCGCCTGGAACATCTGACTCGCGCCAACGGCGTCGAGCACGAGCATGCCCATGACGCCATGTCGGACGTTTACGCCACCATCGCCATGGCCAAGCTCGTGAAGCAGGCGCAACCGCGGCTGTTTGATTTTCTGCTGCAACACCGCAACAAACACAAGCTGAACGCCTTGATCGATATCGCGGAAATGACGCCGCTGGTGCACGTTTCCGGTATGTTCGGCGCAGCGCGCGGCAACACCAGTTGGGTATCGCCGCTGGCCTGGCACCCGGACAACAAGAACGCGGTGATCATGTGCGATTTGGCCGGCGATATGACCCCGCTGCTGACCTTGAGCGCCGACGAACTGCGTGAACGCTTGTATACCCGCCGTGAGGATCTGGCGGCCGACCAATCCCCGGTGCCGATCAAGCTGGTACATATCAATAAATGCCCGGTGCTGGCACCTGCCAAGACGCTGCTGCCGGAAAACGCCGAGCGATTGGGTATCGACCGCCAGGCCTGCCTGCAGAATTTGCAATTGCTGCGCCAGAATCCGCAAGTCCGCGAGAAGGTGGTGGCGCTGTTCGCCGATGCCGAGCCTTTTAAAGCCGTCGACGATGTGGACGCCAGGCTGTACGACGGTTTCTTCAGCGATGCCGACAAGGCGGCGATGAGGATCATCCAGCAAACCAAGCCGCAGAATCTGCCGGCCCTGGATCTGACCTTCAGCGATGGACGCATGAAAGAGCTGCTGTTCCGCTTCCGCGCCCGCAACTACCCGAATACGCTGGATGACGCCGAGCAGCGCCGCTGGTTGCAGCACCGTCAGGAGGCCCTGAGCGCCGAACGGGTGCAGAGCTACGTGCTGCAGCTGGAATCGCTGTATAACCTGCATGAAGGCGATAAAGAAAAGACTGCGCTGCTGAAAGCGCTGTTTGAATACGGCAAAGAGTTGGTGGGCTAATAAAAACAACAAAGGGCGCAATGCGCCCTTTTTAATGATGACCGGTTAAAGTTTATGCCACGTCTTCACTGGCCTGCGGCACCGGCAGACGGAAGCTGCGGGTCACGAAAGCCAGATAAATCAGACCAATCGCCGCCCATACCAGCCCCAGCGTCATTGAGCTGGTTTCCAGATTGAGCCACAGCGCACCTACGGTCAGCGCACCCAACACCGGCAAAATCAGGTAGTTGAAGGTGTCTTTTACGGTACGGTTCAGCTTGTCGCGGATATAGAACTGCGAAATCACCGACAGGTTCACAAAGGTGAACGCCACCAACGCACCGAAGTTAATCAACGCCGTCGCCGTCACCAGGTCAAACGACACCGCAGACAGCGCAATCACGCCGACCAGCAGTACGTTCAGCGCCGGGGTACGCCATTTCGGGTGCACATAACCGAAGAAACGCTCCGGGAATACGCCGTCGCGGCCCATCACATACATCAGGCGCGAAACACCGGCGTGCGACGCCATACCTGAAGCCAGTACGGTTACGCAGGAGAATACCAGGATCACCGACTGGAAGAACTTGCCGGCCACGTACAGCATGATTTCCGGTTGGGACGCGTCAGGATCTTTGAAGCGCGAGATGTCCGGGAAGTACAGCTGCACGAAGTAAGACACCACAATGAAGATGATGCCGCCGATCAATGCCGTCAGGAAGATGGCTTTCGGGATCACTTTCTCTGCGTCTTTGGTTTCCTCAGACAGCGAGCTGATGCCGTCAAACCCGAGGAACGAGAAGCACAGAATGGTCGCACCGGTAATCATCGGCACCACGTGCGCATTCTCAGACCAGAACGGACGGCTGCTGATCAGCGTGCCCGCGCCTTCGCCGTGGGAAATACCGTTCACCACCAGGCAGAGGAACACGATCATGATCGCCACCTGCACGACCACAATGATGGAGTTCAGGTTCGCCACCAGCTTGATGCCGCGCAGGTTGAAAAGGGTCATCAGCGCGACCAGCGCCGCCACGAAAATCCATGAAGGCACGCCCGGGAAAATGGCTTCCAGGTAAATTTTGGCCAGCAGGATGTTGATCATCGGCATGAACAGGTAGTCCAGCAATGACGACCAGCCCACCATAAAGCCGACGTGCGGGCTGATGGCTTTCTGGGCATAGGTATAAGCAGAACCGGCGGACGGGAATTTCCGCACCAGTTTGCCGTAGCTCAATGCGGTAAACAGAACCGCCAGCAGAGCAAAGGCGTACGCAGTGGCGACGTGACCATCGGTCAGGCCGGATACGATGCCGAAGGTATCGAAGATGGTCATTGGCTGCAGGTAAGCCAACCCCATCATCACTACCGGAACTAAAGTCAGGGTTTTACGCAGTTGTGCGCGTTGGGCTGGAGCAGCGCTGATGATGTTATCGGACATGACGCAGCCCCCCCTTACCTTCTGCCTTGCGGAGCGTAGACACGCCAAGACTTAAGGTTGCGGGGAAACTTCGCAACGTGCGACTGAATTCAAAAAGAAGGGGATTGGAAGCTGGATAACGGGTCAAGATGGCCTTGACTGCTCCATAATCGCTGCGACCGCAGCGGAAACCGGCGGGCGCCGGCGCTAAAGTGAAAAATTGCCCCATCTTTCTTATCCTCATGAGTCACGACCATAAAGTTTTGTTTGATCGCGCACGAAACTATTTATCTATCCGGATCGGTGTCCGGCCTCGCTTGGTGTATGAAACGCACAGTTGTTAGAACACAAATGCAAAAAAAATAACCGACGCTTTAAAACGTCGGCTATCTGCATTAGTCATATTTTGCACCAGAAAGCGGCCGGATGACAAGATCCGGAAACCTTCTTACACAAATTCTTTTGGCGATTGTGCTCAAAACCCGCCCCCAAGGCGAATTATTCCGCTATCAATCCGCTTATCACCAGAATATTAACATTCAGTTTACCCAGGCTCAGGCGTTTTTCAACATCCAGTCAATTTCGGTTTCCGTTACCAGCCGCTCAAACTGCATCAGCTCATCCATCTTGCAAGCATGATAAACCTGCGCAAAGCGTTCGCCCAGATACTGCGTCAGCTCATGCTGGTGCTCAAACTCATACAGCGCATCGCTTTGTCGGATCGGGAACGGCAGCCCTTCCTGTTCCAGTCCGTTGCCGGTCACTGGCTCAGGCAGCGGCAGCTCGTTGTCCAGGCCGTACAAGATCCCAGCCAGGATCGCCGCCACCACCAGATAGGGATTGGCATCGGCACCTGCGACACGGTATTCCACCCGGTGATTCTCCGGATCGCTGCAGGGAATGCGCAGCGCGACAGTGCGGTTATTATGCCCCCAGGAAGCCTGGGTAGGCACATACATTCCCGGTTGGAAACGACGGAAGGCGTTAATGTTGGGGGCCAGCAGCGCCATGGAGGCCGGCATCAAGGTGATCATCCCGGCCAGCGCGCGGTGCAACAGCGGCGAGTCTTCGCCATCCGCATCCGTAAACAGATTCTTGCCGTCACCGTCCAGCATGCTGATATGCACGTGCATTCCGCTACCGGCGTACTCCTCATAGGGCTTCGCCATAAAGGTCGCGTGCAGATGATGATTTTCCGCCACCAGCCGCACCAGGCGTTTCAACGACAGTGCATGATCGCAGGCCAGCAGCACATTATCGGTATGGTTCAGGTTCACCTCGAACTGGCCGGGCGACGCCTCCGCCACCGCGCCGTCCGCCGGCAACCCCTGCATCTGCGCCAGAGTGTCGATGTCGTTCAACACCTCAGCGAAATGATTCAGGTTATCCAGCGAGTAGACCTGGCTTTGCATGTTTCGCTCCTGGGTGCCGGGCGAACAAGGGGGTTGCAAATAACCTTCAGAGTCTCGCTGTCGATCAATGAGATAGAACTCCAACTCTACCGCTACCACCGGGAACATGCCGCGCTGGCGCAACGCCTGCCACACTCGATTCAGGACATTACGGGGTTCAACGTCAAAGGGAGTACCATCTTCATCCAGCATGGTCAGCAATACCTGACCGATATTGTCCGGGTCCGCCGCCGACGGGGTCAGCGATCCGGCCACCGGCATACACACACGGTCCGGCTCGCCCAGTTCCTGGCCCAGGCCCGCCTCTTCCACCACGTTGCCCAGAATATCCATAGCGAATACCGAGGCGGGGAAGTAACAGCCTTTTTCCAATTTTTTCAGCCCGGAGACGGGAATACGTTTACCGCGGAAGGAACCATTCAGGTCAGTGAGAAGGATATCGATATACTGCGTTGAGGGATGGCGTTCCAGATAGTGAGCAACCTCACGTTGGAACGCGCTACTTCGCCTCTCTTCATTATGCTGTGCAAAATTTTCAACTGCTGCGATATTGGTTTGCATACATCACCCGCCATTATGCTCTAAGGACGCTTGCGCATCCGTCTGCCGATCGGTTCAACACATGGTCTGATTTCTCTGTAGACTGCGCCCTGTCCGGCGCTCAAAATAACATCCATAATATGAAACATAGCCTTAACACAAATGGTTTGCAAATGTTACAATCCCGTTTGATTATTCGCCACCGGCTGCTAAATTGATAAAATATTGACCGAAAAGGCGTTGACTGCCTTTTAACGAACAGAATTTCGTCCGCCAGAACGGGGGTGACTATGGGCAATATATTTTCCAAATCTACCTTAACTACCGATATCATGCTGTGTCGATATCCCCCAGACAGGCACCCGACCCTGTTATTCATTTCTGCCTGTCGTCCCTATCAGAAGGAAGTACCGCTATGAGCGAAGTCAGCTTGGCGCCGGGTAAGCGCCTGTCACAGATCCGTCTGCAATTGGGTTTGTCGCAGCGCCGAGTCGCCGAACTGTCCGGGTTAACCCACAGCGCAATCAGTACCATCGAACAGGACAAGGTCAGCCCGGCCATCAGTACGCTGCAAAAGCTGCTGAAGGTGTATGGGCTGTCGCTCTCCGCCTTTTTTGCCGAACCGGAAGCCGCCGATGAACCCAAAGTGGTGATCGACGCGGAGGATCTGATCGAAATCGGCAGCCAGGGCGTGTCGATGAAGCTGGTGCACAACGGCAATCCGGCGCGCAATCTGGCAATGATGCTGGAAACCTATCAACCCGGCACCACCACCGGCGAGAAGATCAAGCATCAGGGCGAGGAGATAGGCACTCTGCTGGAAGGTGAGATAATGCTGACCATCAACGGCCAGACCTATTGCCTGACCGCCGGCCAGAGTTATGCCATCAATACCGGCATTCCCCACAGTTTTAGCAATACGTCGGCGCGCGTCTGCCGAATCGTCAGCGCGCATACCCCCACCACCTTCTGACCGATTCTGGCGGAGGAGTCATGACGGAACATGTTGCCAGCTATTATGCCGCCACCGCCAATCCGTTCACGCCCTATCCGGCGCTGAACGAAGATATCCGCTGCGACGTCTGCATCGTTGGCGGCGGTTTTACCGGCCTGTCGTCGGCGTTGCATTTGGTCGAGGCCGGTTTTGATGTGGTGCTGCTGGAGGCTGCGCGTATCGGTTGGGGTGCCAGCGGCCGCAACGGCGGTCAGGTGGTCAACTCTTACAGTCGCGATATCGATGTGATCGAGGCGCGTTACGGCGCCGATACCGCCGCCATACTTGGCGGCATGATGTTCGAAGGCGCGGAGATTATCCGCAACCGCATCGATCAATACGCCATCGCCTGCGACTATCGCCCCGGCGGTATCTTCGCCGCACTGAACCCGAAACAACTGCGTACGCTGGAACACCAACAGGCCAACTGGCGGCGCTATGGCAATGCCCGACTGGAGCTGCTGGACCAGCAGGCAATTAGGCGCGAGATAGCCAGCGAACGCTACGTGGGGGGGCTGTTGGACCACAACGGCGGCCACTTGCACCCGCTCAATCTGGCATTGGGCGAAGCTGACGCGATACGCCGCCACGGTGGGCGGCTGTACGAACAGTCGGCGGCCACACGTATTGATTACCGCCAACCGGCCAAGGTGCACACCGCACAGGGGTCGGTCACCGCCGGTTTTGTGATTATTGCCGGCAACGCTTATCTGGGCGACAAACTGGAGCCGCGCCTCAGCCGGCTGAGCATGCCGTGCGGCTCGCAAATTCTGACTACCGAACCGCTGTCAAAAGACATGGCGCTGTCGTTACTGCCCAATAATTTTTGCGTCGAAGACGGCAATTACCTGCTGGATTATTTTCGCCTGACCGCCGATAACCGGCTGCTGTACGGTGGCGGCGTGGTTTACGGCGCGCGCGATCCGGTCGATATCGACCCCTTGATCCTGCCCAAGCTATTAAAAACCTTTCCGCAATTGAAACAGGTGCGCATCGATTACCGCTGGAGCGGCAATTTCCTGCTGACGCTGTCGCGCATGCCGCAGTTCGGCCGGCTGGAGAATAACGTCTATTACATGCAGGGTGACAGCGGCCATGGCGTCACCAGCACCCATCTGGCAGGCAAGCTGATTGCCGAAGCGCTGCGCGGCGATGCCGAGCGTTTTGACGCTTTCGCCCGGTTGCCGCACCTGCCCTTTTTCGGCGGGCGTCAGTTCCGCGTTCCCTTCACCGCCCTCGGTGCGGCCTACTATGCGCTGCGGGACCGTTTGGGATTTTAGTGCGCCTCTCCAGGAATTTTTTCGTCTCAGTTATGCCATTTAGTTTGTTGCCAAAATCGCAATCTGTGTTACAAAAGAAGACCTTTAGCCATCTAAACACCTAAACGTCTTTTAATCACACTATGCCAACCGCAACGCCCTCACGCCTCGAGATGCGCAATATCTCGATCGCCTTTGCCGGATTCAATGCGCTGCAAAACGTCGACTTCACCCTGCAGGGGGGCTCCACGCATGCGCTGGTCGGTGCCAACGGCGCGGGAAAATCAACGCTGATGGCGATCCTCTCCGGTGCGCATAATCATTACCGCGGCGAGATCTTTATCGACGGCCAAAAAGTCGATATTCACTCACCGCTGCAAGCCCGCCGACACGGCATCCACGTGGTGCAGCAGGAGGTGGACGTAGCGCTGATCCCCACGCTGTCGGTGGCCGAAAACATCATGCTCGACTGGCTGAACGAACCGGGCCATCTGCTCAACTGGGCGCAGATGTACCGCCAGGCTGCGCAACTGCTTCAGCAACTGGATTTATCCCTCAACCTGCGCCAGCGCCTGGCAGGGTGCACGCTGGCGGAAAAACAGCAGGTGTTGCTGGCTCGCGCGCTGTCGCATCGCTGCCGCTTCCTGGTGCTCGATGAACCCACCGCCCCGCTCGATCGCGCCGAAAGCGAGCGCCTGTTCCGCGTGGTGCGTCGCTTGCAATCCGAAGGCATCGGCATTGTGTTTATCTCCCACCGCATTCACGAGCTGAGTGAAATTTGCGATCGGTTGACGGTGCTGCGCGATGGCCGCCATGTCAGCGAAGATGCCATGCAGGGGTTGGTCGGCGAGCAGATTGTCGAGAAAATGCTTGGCCACCGGTTGGACGATATCTTCCCATCACCGCGGCCGCCGCACGGCACGCGCACGCTGTTGCAGGTAGAGAGCCTGCACGATCGCCACAAGCTGCGCGACGTCTCCCTGCGGCTGCATCAGGGGGAGATTTTGGGTATCGCCGGGTTGGCCGGCGCGGGCAAAACCGAACTGTGCAAGGCGCTGTTCGGCGCCTCACCGGCCCGAGTTGAACGCGGTGAGCTGCGCGGCAAGCCCTGGGCACCGCGCGCACCGCATCTGTCCGTTGAACAGGGGCTGGCGCTGGTGCCGGAAGAGCGCCGCAAAGAAGGCATATTTATTGATGAAGCCATCCCGATGAACCTGAGCGTGAGCGCCGACGACAGTTTCTCGCGCTGGAGCCTGTTCAGCCGCCGAGAGGAGCTGCGCTGGGCGCGCGATATCATGCAACGCCTGAACATTCGCGCCTCCGGCCCGCAGCAGAGGCTAAAAAGGCTTTCCGGCGGCAACCAGCAAAAGGTAGCCATCGGCAAATGGCTGCGCGGCGATGCCGACGTGCTGATTTTCGATGAGCCGACCAAGGGTGTGGATATCAAGGCCAAACAGGAATTGTTTACCCTGATCGACGGCCTGGCGCGCGACGGCAAAGGCATTATCTACGCCTCCGGCGAGTTCTCGGAGCTGCTCGGCCTGTGCGATCGCATCTGCGTTCTGTGGGACGGCCGCGTGGTGGCGGAGCTGAACGCCGCCGATATTGATGAAGAAACCCTATTACTGTATTCCACCGGAGGAACCCCTGCGTGAGTAAAGAATTATCCCTGCCCAATGCACAGCCCTGGCGTCATCAGCTGTTTGAGTTTCTCTACAAATGGGGGATGTTGCTCACCGTTGTCGCGCTGATCGCCTTGTTCGGGCTGGCGTCGGACAACTTCCTCGATCCCAACAATATCATCAACATTCTGCGCTCCATCGCCATCGTTACGGTGATCGCCATCGGGGTGTCTATCTCGTTGTCGGTGGGCGGTTTCGATCTTTCCGTCGGCTCCACCGCCTCACTGGCTAACGCGCTGGTGGTCTCGCTGTTCGTTTGGTACGGCTTCGGTACCACCGGCGCGATTGTGCTGACGCTGCTGATTTGTACGCTGGTTGGCCTGTTCAACGCCTTCCTGATTGTGGTGTTGAAGATCCCTGACATGCTGGCGACGCTGGCCAGCCTGTTTGTGATCCAGGGCGTTGCCATGACTTACAGTTACGGCGGGTCGATCACCCAAAATATGCTGTTGCCGAATGGCGATATGGCCGAGGGGCTCATCCCGGATATTTTCTCCGCGCTGGGCCAGGTACCGGTGATTGTGCTGATTATGCTGGCGGTCACGATTGTGGTGCAATTGTTCCTGTCGCTGACCAAACACGGCCGCCGCATGTACGCCATCGGCGGCAACCCGGAGGCGGCGCGCCTTTCGGGGATCCGCACGGTACGTTACAAGGTCGCCGCGTATGTGATCTCCTCGCTGCTGGCCTCGCTTGGCGGCATATTGCTGGCGTCACGTATCGGCTCTTCACAGGTTAACGCCGGAGGCGGTTATCTGATGGATGCCGTCGCCGCCGCCTACATCGGTTTCTCTCTGGCCGGCTCCGGCAAACCCAACGCGCTCGGCACGCTGGTCGGTGCGGTGATCCTCGGCGTCTTACAAAATGGGCTGGTGATGCTTTCAGTCCCCTACTATGCGATGGATATTATCAAAGGGCTGGTACTGGCTCTGGCGCTGGCTATCACCTACATCCAAAAACGCTGACTTTCCCCCGGCGCGCCCTGCCGCGCCGGTTTTCCCTTTAATTCATCCGGTTACCTCTCCCTACCTCTTTTTAAGCATACAAATGATACGAATTATCATTTGCGTTTACATTCAGTTTTAAATCCTTACAATGGCCTGACGAAATACTGCCGAAATGATGTCCCCTGCTACGACAGGGAACCGTTTCTACCTATTCTTCACCCCGTTAAATCGACGCCTTTGTCGATTTACAGCAGACCAGGAAAGGTTGCCTCATGGACAAACCACGCTATAACAAACTCACCGCACTGATTATCGCCTCACTCGCCAGCACCGGCGCACTGGCGGCACAAGAGGATACCCAGGACACCATGGTGGTGACCGCCTCCGGTTTCCAGCAAAAAATCCAGGATTCAGCCGCCTCTATTTCAGTGATCCCACGCCAGCAGATCGAAGACAAAGCCTACCGAGACATCACCGACGCACTGAAAGACGTGCCGGGCGTGGTGGTCACCGGCGGTGCCAGCAGCAGCGATATCAGCATCCGTGGTATGTCCTCCAAATACACCCTGATTCTGGTGGACGGCAAACGCGTGGACACCCGCGGCACCCGCCCGAACAGCGACAACTCTGGTATCGAACAAGGCTGGTTGCCGCCGCTGGAAGCGATTGAACGCATAGAAGTGGTGCGCGGGCCGATGTCTTCGCTGTACGGCTCCGACGCCATGGGCGGCGTAATCAACGTCATCACCCGTAAAACCTCCAGAACCGAGTGGAAAGGCTCGCTGCACGGCGACGCCACCTTCCAGGAACGCAGCGATTCCGGCGATATTTTCCAGACCAACACCTACGCCTCCGGCCCGCTGATTGAAGGCCTGCTCGGCCTGCGGGTCAACGGCCTGCTGTCGCGCCGCGCCGAGGACCAAATCCTTAACGGCTTCAATGAACAGCGTATGCGCAGCGGCACCGCCGTGTTCAGCCTGACGCCGAACGAGCAGAACGATTTTGATGTCGAAATCGGTCGTTCCTTGCAAGACCGCAACAGCACACCGGGCAAATCCATGGCACCCGAGAACTGCCGCAACGGCAAGTGTACGCCAAATAGCGTCAGCGACAGCCTCTACACCCGCACCAACTATGCCGTGACGCACAACGGTTATTACGATTTCGGCAATACCACCAGCTATATTCAGCGCGAAGAGACGAATAATCCGGGCCGTGACATGAAGATGTATAACACCATCTTCAATACCCAGACCCAGTTTGACCTCGGTGCTCATATGCTGAGCCTGGGGGGGCAGTACCGCTACGAAAAACTGAGCGATCAGGGCAATCAGTTGGATGCGGCCGACGGTTTGAACAAATTGACCCGCTGGAGCTGGGCGCTGTTTGCCGAAGACGAATGGGCGCTGACCAATGATTTCAGCCTGACCAGCGGCATCCGCATGGACCAGGATCAAAACTATGGCAACCACTGGACGCCACGCATGTACGGCGTCTGGCACCTGACCGAACAGTGGACGCTGAAAGGCGGCGTATCCGCCGGCTACCGCTCGCCGGATCTGCGTCAATCTTCGGCCAACTGGGGGCAAATTACCGGTGGCGGGCGTAGATCGATCATCATCGGTAATCCGGATCTGCAGCCGGAGAAGAGCCTGAGCGAAGAGATCGGCGTGATGTGGGATAACCAGAAAAACCTGAATGCCGGCGTGACCTTGTTCAACACCGATTTCAAAGACAAGATCACCGAGGTGCGCCGCTGCGACAGCGGGGATGGCGATGCGCAATGCATGATTGGCACCACACCTTATTACTTTATCAGCGATCGCACTAACGTCGATAAAGCCAATATGCGCGGCGTGGAAGCCACTTTCGGCTGGCAGATCAGCAAAGACTGGAAGTGGAACACCAACTACACCTTCACCTCGTCAGAGCAAAAAAGCGGCGAGTTCCAGGGCAAGGCGCTGAATCAGATGCCGAAGCACATGCTCAATACCGTACTGGACTGGCAGGCCACCCATGACGTTAGCCTGTGGTCACGCGTCAACTTCCGCAGCAAGACATCGGAATACCTGAGCCGCACCTCAATGGCCAAGAACACGCCATCCTATACCTTTGTTGACGCCGGCCTCAGCTACCAGGCGAATAAAGACCTGACGGTCACCGGCGGTGTTTACAACATTCTCGACAAAACCGTCGATTACGATAACTACAACACCACGCTGGACGGCCGCCGTTACACCGTCGGCATGACGTACAACTTCTGATGCCAACAGGGGCGCGCGCTGCGCGCTCAAAACGCTAAAACAGAAAGGCCCGGTCTCTGTACGACACCGGGCCTTTCTGTTGTCAAAATAGCTGACTTTCAAAACGCAGTAATCTTTCAGATCGCCGGCTGGGTAACCAAACCGTCGATCAGCACCTGCGGCGTTCCCTGCGAACAGCGCTCAATGCGCCCGCGCACGCCGTAGACTCTCGCCAGGCTCTGCGGCGTGATCACCTCTTCCGGCGTACCGTCGGCAATCAACTCGCCATCCTGCAGCATCAACACGTGGTCACCATGCCGCAGGGCGATATTGATGTCATGCACCACCACCACAGTGATGATATTGCGTTTACGCGTCTCTTTACGCACCAAATCCATCACGTGGAATTGGTAGTTGAGATCAAGTGCGCTCAGCGGTTCGTCCAGCAGCAGCAGCGAAGGTTGGCGGATCAGCGATTGCGCCAACCCCACCAACTGTTTCTGGCCGCCGGAAAGCTGATCGAGATAGCTCAGCGCCAAATGATCGATACCGAGCTGCGCCAGCAGGGCCATGACCTCCGCCTCACTGCCGGCGTTGCTGCGGCCGCCCGAAGCGCGTTGCGCTACGATGATCGACTCCAGCACGTGCAAATGCACCCCCGCAGGTAGCGACTGTGGCAGATACACCACTTTTTCCGCACGACGGGCAAAGGGCATCTGCATCAAATCGACGTCATCCAGCCACAATTGCCCCTGCGCCGGGTTCAGCCCGGCCAGAGAACGCAGCAACGTCGATTTTCCGCTACCGTTCGGCCCCAGCAGCACGGTGATTTGCCCGCGCGGCAACATCGGCACGGCAAGATCGCGGATAACCTGGCGCTTTGGGTAACCGGCGGAAAAATGTTCAATACGCAATCCCTGACTCATACATTCCCCCGATGACGCAGAATAATGCTCAGGAAGAACGGCACGCCCACCAGTGACGTCACTATGCCGACCGGAATGATAATGCCCGGGATCAGGTTTTTCGAGGCGACTGAAGCCATCGACAGCACCAACGCGCCAATCAAGGCGCTGGCCGGCAGATAGAAGCGGTGATCCTCACCGAAAATCATGCGAGCGATGTGCGGTGCCACCAGGCCGATAAAACCGATAGGGCCGACAAACGCCACCGCCAGCGCGGAAAGAATACTGATGCGCAGCAGGGTCGTGAGGCGCAGGCGACGCACGTCGATACCGAAGCTCACCGCCCGATCCTCGCCCAACCGCAGCGCGGTCAACTTCCAGGAGCTCATCATCGACAATGGCAACAGCACGGCGAACACGCCGAGCAGAATACCCAACTTGTCCCATGAAGCGCGCGCCAGGCTGCCCATGGTCCAGAACACCAGCCCCTGCAGCGTGTCTTCGCTGGCGATAAACTGCATCATTGAAACCAGTGCGTTAAAGGTGAACACCAGTGCAATACCGAACAGCACGACGCCGGAGGTGGCAACCCGTGTCCAGCGCGTGATGCCGTCCAGCATCAGTGCGGCAAACAGGGCAAAAACAAACGCGTTGGCGGAAATAAACCACTGGTCCGGGATGCCCGGCACGCCAATACCCAGCACGATAGCCAACGCCGCCCCGAAGGCCGCAGCGGAAGAAACGCCGAGGGTGAACGGACTGGCAAGCGGGTTATTCAGGATAGTCTGCATTTCCGCGCCGGCCAAACCCAGCGCAAACCCCACCACCACCGCCATCAACGCGTAAGGCAGGCGGATATCCCACACGATCACTCGCGTTCCGGCATCTGCCGCCGCAGGGTCAATCAGCGTTTGCCACAGGGAGGACAGAGAGAGCCCGGATGGCCCCATGGTAAAATCCAGCAGCAGCGAACCAACAATCGCCAGTGCCAACACCCCCATCATCAATAAACGGTGGCGAAGAATATGTTGATAACGCCCCATGACGTTGACGTCGGGTTTCCCCTTGGCGTCAGACATAGGTTCGGTGGATACGCTCATTATTTCGGATACCTGTTACGACAATGACCATAGCGGCATGCAAACGGCCGCTTTACCCTGACAAGCAGCCGCTAACAATAAAGCAAACGATAATACTTATCAATCATATCAATAGCTATTACCTGCCATGTTGAGATGTAACACTTTATTTTTAAAGAGTATTCGCCAAGCCGCCGTAACAACCTCATCCTGCTGATGCAGGGTTAATAATTCCGAAAGTTTCATCGCTCCACGCAGCACTGTGACAAATTGCGACAAAACCACCTAGAATCCAAATCCTGACCGGTCAACGACGCGCCAACCGCGCCTGGCCGGATATTTAGGACCTACTGCTTAGGCCCTTATTGAAGAGGCAGCCATGAGAAGTCGACCATCCACGTTACCGCCTAAAAGACCCGCCCTGCTGCACTGGCTGGTACAAGGCCCACAACAGGCTGATGACGCCCAGTTCCAACACCAACTGCGGCTTACGCTTGTCCCTTCTCCCCGAACCCCTTGGCTGAACGCCGCCGGTGTAGTCGTGCTGCTGCTGGCCTACGCCTGGCTGAGCAATATGGCGATCGGCGCCGCGCTGCTGGTGCTGGTGCTTGGGTTGACCGGCATACGCTGGTGGCTGGCTCGCGTCACGCCGCCCGTCTGGCCGAATGCCATGCTGGTGACGGTACTGCTGTGGTCTGGACTGGTGGGCGCCATTGCGCTGCTGGCCATGCTGTCTGGCCGCATGGTGCTAGTCCTGTTCGCCGGCCTGCTGATTACCGCGCTGGCCTTCTGGCTGATGCAGCGCCATGCCGCAGCGCCGCGCTTTGCCCTGCTGGAGGTCATGCTGCTGACGCTGCCTTACCTGCTGGCCGCACCGCTGTCACGCATGCAGAATCTGTTTTTGCTGGCGAATATCATCCCTCTGTGGCTACTGCTGGCTCATGGGTTGATCGCGCTCTACCATCGCCAGTTGGTGCAGTACGTCACGCTGACAGGCGAAAAACGAAAAGCGGCTCATCGCGATCATCTGACCGGTTTTCTCAACCGCGCGGGCGGCGAAGCCGTGATGCAAGACATTTGCCGGCCATCGACAACGGCACACCCGCTTTCGCACCTGTTTATTATTGAATTCACTCCGTTGGCGGCGCTGTATCAAAGCCACGGCGTGCTGATCGGCGATGACGTGCTGCGCACTATCGGCGAGCGCCTGAAAATGCTGGTTCGTCCAAGCGATTTTGTCAGCCGTTATACCGGCGGCCAGTTTCTGATCCTGGTGCACGATTTGCCTTACGGCTCCGAAGGAGAGTTTCTGGCGCGCATCCTGCCGCCGCTGGAAGCGCCGTATGTCTTTGGTGTTTTCGGTGAGGTGACGTTGCAGTTGAACGCCGGGGCGTTGGCGTTAACTCAGGATTATCAAACGGTGGACAGCCTGATGGCGGCGGCGCAGCAAGCGCTGGCGATGAATACGAAGGAATAACGCGGCGAGATTACACCGCGTTTCATACTCGTTGCCTGCCCGGTTGTAGCGCTGTTGGCTGCAACCGGGCATTCACAAGGTGCAGACAGGCGTTACTTCACGTCCATTTTCGGGAATTCCATCTCGCTGTACTTCACCACACGGGTGCCGCGCGTCAGCTTGTAACCGAACCAGATCACCAGGAACAGCGGCAGGCCGATATAGGTGGCGGTCACGCCGTACCAGTCGATCCGGTCTTGCAGGAACGCCTGGTAGTTCTGCCCCAGCGTAATGATCAGGCACAGGACAAAGGCAAAGATCGGGCCCAGCGGGAAGAAACCGGAACGGTACGGCAGATCGTTCAGGTCACGCCCCTGAATCATATAGCCGCGGCGGAACCGGTAGTGGCTGATGGCTATCCCCAACCAGGCGATAAAGCCGGTCATGCCCGAGGTATTCAGCAGCCACAGATAAACCGATTGGTTACCGAACATTGAGCTCAGGAAGCACAGGCCCGCCACCACGGTGGTCGCGTACAGCGCATTGCGCGGCACCCCACCCTTCGACAGTTTGGCGAAAATGCGCGGCGCTTTGCCTTCCGATGCCAGAGTAAACAGCATGCGGGTAGAGGCGTACATCCCGGAGTTACCGGCGGACAACACCGCCGTCAGGATCACCGCGTTCATTACCGCCGCCGCCGACAACAGGCCGGCATGCTGGAATACCAGCGTGAACGGGCTGACGCTGATGTCTTTTACGTCGTTACGCAGCAGGCTTGGGTCGGTATAAGGAATGATCAGGCTGATGATCAGGATCGCGAAGATATAGAACAGCAGGATACGCCAGAATACCTGGCGCACCGCGCGCGGGATGTTTTTGCCCGGGTTTTCCGATTCGCCGGCCGCGATACCGATAAGCTCGGTCCCCTGGAACGAGAAGCCGACGATCATCGCCACGCCAATCATCGCCGAGAAACCACCGGCAAACGGCGCATCGCCGATAGTCCAGTTCTGCCAGCCAGCGTGTTCGCCACCCTTGAGGATGCCGAAGATCATCAGCACGCCAATGCCGATAAAGATAATGACGGTGGTGACTTTGATCAGCGAGAACCAGTATTCCGCTTCACCGAAGCCTTTGACCGAAATGTAGTTCAACAGGAACATCAGGCCGAGGAACAGTGCGCTCCAGATCCAGCCCGGCGCATCCGGGAACCAGTAGGTCATCACCAACTGCGAAGCCACCAGGTCAACGGCGATGGTCACCGCCCAGTTGTACCAGTAGTTCCAGCCCAGCGCGAAACCAAAGCCTTCTTCGACGTATTTGGCACCGTAGGTGGAAAACGAACCGGACACCGGCATAAAGGCCGCCAGTTCGCCCAGGCTGGTCATCAGGAAGTAGACCATCAGACCGATCAACGCATAAGACAGCAGAGCCCCGCCCGGGCCGGCCTGAGAGACAGTAGCGCCGGAGGCGACGAACAGGCCGGTGCCGATTGAGCCACCAATAGCGATCATGGTTAAGTGCCGCGCTTTCAGCTCGCGGCGCAATCCGGGTGCTTGCTGCCCCGATGTTTTTATATCCTGCTGAGCCATTCTTACCCTATCTGCTCGTCAAAAAATGAGGGCGGATTGTAACAAATACCCACCGGCGAACTAGTAACATTGCGCTGATATAAGATAGCTTCATAACTCAGCGCTAATTATTAGCGGCAGCCCATTTTTCCTTACTTACTGTCATTAATGTGACAGAGTGCAGGTTTTTATGCTTCATTTCTCCGTATGGGGGCGTTATTGGCGCAGTTCGCCGCCTCAGGCCGGCAACGTGCAGTAACTGAGGAAACGCTGCAGGGCGTTGGAGATGTGTTTTTGCCGATGGTGAATCAGATACAAAGTGCGCATCAGCGGCGGTAGCGGGATTTTCAGTTCCACCAGCACACCGCTCGCCAGCTGTTCTTCAATCACCCGCCGCGACAGGCAACTGATGCCAATCCCGTGGCGCACCGCGTGTTTGATCGCCTCCGAGTTGCCCAACTCCATCACCAGTTGGAAGTGCGGCAGATGCGCCAGCAACAGGTGATCCAGCACCTCGCGCGTGCCCGACCCGCGCTCACGCAGGATCCAGGGCGCATTGGCCAGCAGCTCCAGCGTCAGCGGCTGCCGGGCGAGCGGGCTTTCCGGCGCGGCAAACACCACCAGTTCATCCTCCAGCCACGGCTGAGTAACCAGCTCAGGCATATGGCAAGGCCCCTCAATCAACCCCAGATCGACGCGAAAATCCGCTACTGCCCCGATCACGTCCTGGCTGTTGCCGACGTTCAGCTCCAGTGGCGTAGCAGGGAAATCATGGCGGTAACGGGCGATCATTTCCGGCAGCATATAGTTGCCGATGGTGCTGCTGGCGGCGATACGCAAAGCGCCGCCGTCATGGCGGAACAGCTGTTCAATCTCCCCCGCCTGCTCCAGCAGCGCCAGCGCCTTCGGGTACAGCAACCGGCCATGTTCATTGATAACCAAACGCTTGCCGACGCGATCGAACAGTTGCACGCTCAACTGCCCTTCCAGGTCAGCCAGCGCGGCACTGACCGCCGATTGTGATAACGCCAGGACTACCGAGGCCTGCGTGGTCGAACCGCTTTTCAGCACTTCGGTAAAAACTTCCAGTTGACGTAAGGTGATATGCATAACCATCTCGGTATTAAAAAGTGGCCTGATCGTAAAACCACTGAAATTAATGCTAAATCTGCGCCGCTGTCCGGCAACGACGCACAGGGTATCTATTCATTAAGATTACCACGTTTGCAGAAATCGGCATGATGACCGCACCTCGCCCACGATTTTCTCTCCCCAATAACTTGCAGATTGCAGCCTGAAAGAGGAAGAGAGTTACCACTTATTCAGATAGGTTATAAATATATAATCAATTTCTCTTTTATACCGTCAAAACGTAGTCTTGTGCTCAAGGAATTCGATTAAAAGGGCTGACTCATGGCGACCGATACCACACCTGCTTTTCCATCACGACACTTTCCCCTGCTCGGTTTACCTCGGCTGGCGCCGGGGTTGTTACTGGCTGGCGCGCTCACCGCGCTGGCCATTTGGGCAGGCGATATCCCGTGGGTCGCCGGTCTGGGGCTGGGTGCGCTGACGCTGGCGATCCTGTTCGGCATTCTGGTGGGCAATACGCTGTATCCCTGGCTGCAACCGAGTTGCCACAGCGGCGTTCAGCTCGCCAAACAGCGCCTGCTGCGGTTGGGCATCATTCTTTACGGTTTCCGCCTGACGTTTCAGCAAATTGCCGACGTCGGCGCTACCGGCATCATCATCGATGCGCTGACACTGAGCACCACCTTCCTGCTGGCCTGCTGGCTGGGTAAAAAAGTGTTCGGCATCGACAGCCAGACGGCGATGTTGATCGGCGCCGGCAGCAGCATCTGCGGCGCAGCGGCGGTGATGGCGACCGAACCGGTGCTGAAGGCCGACTCCAGCAAGGTGGCGGTAGCGGTGAGCACCGTGGTGGTGTTCGGTACGCTGGCGATCTTCGCCTACCCGTGGCTGTTCCAGTTGAATGAACATTATCAGTGGCTGCCGCTGAGCCAGGAAACCTTTGGCATCTATGCCGGTTCAACCATTCATGAAGTGGCGCAGGTCGTAGCCGCCGGGCATGCCGTAGGGCCGGATGCCGAGAACGCCGCAGTGATCGCCAAAATGATCCGCGTGATGATGCTGGCGCCGTTCTTGCTGCTGCTTTCCGGTTATATCAGCCGCAGCCGTGATGCCGAAAGCAAGGCGGACAAATCTGCCATCACCATTCCGTGGTTCGCAGTGCTGTTTATCGCCGTCGCCGGGCTGAATTCGTTCAACCTGATCCCGGCCACCTGGGTGAAACACCTGATTACCGCCGATACCTGGATGCTGGCGATGGCGATGGCGGCGCTGGGGTTGACCACCCATATCAGCGCGGTGCGTGAGGCGGGCGTCAAACCCATTCTGCTGGCCACCCTGCTGTTTATCTGGCTGATTGTCGGCGGCGGCGCGATGAACCTGCTGGTGCAACATTTTTTCTGATGAGCATTGAGTTTTCCCTGGCCCGCGATTTATCGCGGGCCTTTTTGTCGCCATTCAATCCTGCCGCTATCAATGCCATAATGACGCCGATTACACAGGAGAACGAAAATGAAGTTTGTCGGTGCACATGTCAGCGCGTCAGGCGGCGTGGATCAGGCGGTTATCCGCGCGCACGAATTAGAGGCGACCGCGTTCGCCCTGTTCACCAAAAATCAGCGTCAATGGAAGGCCGCACCGCTGCCGGCAGAGGTGATTGATAAATTCAAAAGCGCCTGCGCACAGTACGGTTACGGCCCAGGGCAAATCCTGCCGCACGACAGCTACCTGATCAATCTCGGCCACCCGGTGACCGAAGCGTTGGAAAAATCTCGCGAGGCGTTTCTGGATGAAATGCAGCGCTGCGAACAACTCGGGCTGACGCTGTTGAACTTCCACCCCGGCAGCCATCTGATGCAGATTGATGAAGACAAATGCCTGGCGCGCATTGCTGAATCCATCAACATCGTGCTGGATAAAACCGTCGGCGTGACGGCAGTGATTGAGAACACCGCCGGCCAGGGCAGCAATCTGGGCTTCAGGTTCGAACATCTGGCGGCGATCATTGACGGCGTGGAAGACAAAAGCCGTGTCGGCGTGTGTATCGATACCTGCCATGCCTTTGCCGCCGGTTACGATCTGCGCACCAAGGAAACCTGCGAGCAGACCTTTAAAGCGCTGGGTGACGTGGTGGGCTTCAACTACCTGCGCGGCATGCACCTGAACGACGCCAAGAGCGCGTTCGGCAGCCGCGTCGATCGCCATCACAGCCTGGGTGAAGGCAATATCGGCAAAACGGTCTTCAGTTACATCATGAGCGACTCGCGTTTCGACAATATCCCGCTGATTCTCGAAACCGTGAACCCGGATATCTGGGCGGAAGAAATCGCCTGGCTGAAAGCGCAACAATAAGCCCCAAAAACGCAAAAACCGGAGCATCATGCTCCGGTTTTTTTATTGCCTGCGATAACGTTAAGCTGCCGTAGCCGCAGGAACGTCAGCGCGTTTCAGCAGCGCATAAGAAACGCCCGCCAACAGCGTACCGGCGATGATCGCCACCAGATACAGCAACACCGGTGTGATAGCACCTGGGATCAGCAGCACGAACAGACCACCGTGCGGAGCCATCAGCTTGGCGCCGAAGGCCATCGACAGCGCACCGGTCAGCGCGCCGCCGGCGATGCAGCATGGCAGCACACGCATCGGGTCACGGGCAGCGAACGGAATCGCGCCTTCAGAGATAAAGCACAGGCCCAATACCAACGCCGCTTTACCGCCCTCCTGCTCGGATTTCTCGAACTTACGACGCGCCAGCAGCGTCGCCAATCCCATCGCCAACGGTGGCACCATACCGGCGGCCATAATGGCAGCCATTGGGGCGTATACCGAAGAGCTCAGCAGCGCCACGCCGAAGGCGTAAGCCGCTTTGTTAACCGGGCCACCCATATCGGTACACATCATGGCACCGAGGATCGCACCCAACAGCACCGCGTTGGCGGTACCCAGCGATTGCAGCCAGTGGGTCAGACCTTCCATGATTTTCGCCACCGGCGTACCGACGATGTAAATCATGATCAGACCGACGACCAGGCTGGCGACCAGCGGAATGATCAAAATCGGCTTCAGCGCTTCCATACTCTGCGGCAAACGCAGCTTGGTGCTGATAAATTTGGCGACGTAGCCCGCCAGGAAACCGGCAATGATACCGCCGAGGAAACCGGCACCGGTGCTCACCGCCAGCATGCCGCCGATCAGACCCGGCGTCAGGCCCGGACGGTCAGCGATGGAGAAAGCGATAAAACCGGCCAACACCGGCACCATCAGCGCGAAGGCTGAACCGCCGCCAATCTGCATCAGTGCCGCAGCCAACGTGCCCTTGACTTCAAACGCCTTGATACCGAACACGAACGACAGCGCGATACACAAACCGCCCGCCACCACCATCGGCAGCATATACGACACGCCGGTCAACAGGTGACGATACGGCCCTGCGCTCTCTTTCTTCTTGCCGGCTGTGGCCGAACCGCCGCTTTTCTGCGGCTGGAAAATCTCGGCTTCGGCCTGCGCCTTGTCCAGTTCCTGCGCGGTTTTCTTCAGCGCCAAACCGGTAGAGGTGCGGTACATCGGCTTGCCGGCGAACTTGTCCAGATCCACTTCAATGTCAGCCGCCACGATCACCAGATCCGCCGCCGCCACTTCTTCAGGCGTAATGGCATTACCGGCACCCACGGAGCCACGGGTTTCCACTTTCACCCACCAGCCGCGTTTTTTAGCTTCGCTTTCAATGGCTTCGGCTGCCATAAAGGTATGCGCTACGCCGGTTGGGCAAGCGGTGATCGCCACAATGCGTTTTTGACCCGCCGCTTTTGCCGGCACGGCAACCGCAGCCGGCGCCTGCCAGGCTTTCGCCTCGGCTTTGGCCAGTGCGAGGAAAGCTTCCGGTTCGCGTACCGCCAACTCCACATCGCCCACATAAACCCGTTTGCCGTTCAGCGCGGCGTCGGCAGGCACTGTCTGCCCCGCGACCACCACCAGTTCGGCCTCGGCAGGCGACTCAACCAGCGTCAGGCCGGTTTTCGCCGCAGCAGCGCCGAGCATGCGTTTCGCCAGGTGGCCACGGGCCTGCCCCAACGAATTGTCTATCATCAGCAGCGTTTTCATTACGCCTCCTGCTATTGGTTAAAAGGTTTCAGATCGACGCGCGCCATCATCGCGGCCAACTGTGGACGATCGGTCACGCCAACGTTGCTCTGGCTTACCGCCAGCGCAGCCACGGCGGTGGCCAAACGCAGAGTGTGTTCACTGGATTCGCGCATCAGCAGGCCATAAATCAGGCCGCCAACCATCGAATCACCGGCGCCCACGGTACTGACGACTTCGCAGGCCGGCGGCTTGGCAATCCAGGCGCCGGAAGCGTTAACCCACAACGCGCCTTCGGCGCCGAGAGAAATCACTACGTGGGCAATGCCCTGATCGCGCAGCGCATGCGCGGTCTCAACCACGTCCGCCAACTTCGGCAACGGACGACCGGCCCAGATTTCCAGCTCGCGGCGGTTCGGTTTCACCAGCCATGGCGCCGCTTTCAATCCAGCGACCAGCGCTTCTCGGCTGCTGTCGAAAATGATGCACGGGCACTGTGCTCGCAGGCGGATCATCCAGTCGGTAAAGGCATCGGGATCAACGCCGGCCGGCAGGCTGCCGCTTACCGCAACCATGTCGAACTGACCCAGCCAGCTCAGAGAATCGGTCACGAAACGCTCCCAATCCTGCGATGTCACTTCAAAACCGGAGAAGTTGAAATCCGTCACTTCACCGTCTTTTTCCGTCAGCTTGACGTTGATGCGGGTGCGGCCCGGCACCACCTGAAAGCGGTTGGCGATACCCAGATCGCTGAACAGCAGTTGGAAGCCGTCCTGGTTATCTTTCCCCAGGAAACCACCCACAGTGACATCAATGCCCAGATCTTTCAGAACCTTGGCAACGTTAATGCCTTTACCGGCGGCATGCAGGCCAGCGGTTTTCACCAGGTTCACTTCCCCGCGCTCGATCTCCGGGCAAAAACCCACCAAATCGTAAGCCGGATTCAGGGTTATGGTGGCTACTCTTCTGGTCATGCTGCGCCCTCGCCCAGTCCTTCGTTAATGGCTTCACCGATCGCTTTCAGCGCCGCTTCAGCATCTTCACCCTTGGCGGTAAAGCGCAGGTGATGTCCTTTTTTAACGCCCAACGCCACGACCTTCATCAGGCTGCGTCCGTTGGCCGGTTTGCCACTGCCATCCAGGTTAGTGACGGTAATTTCGCTGTTGAACTGCTTGATCACGTTAACCAGCGCGGTGCCGGGACGGGCATGCAGGCCGTGTTCGTTGCGAATCACGTACTCTGCGCTCAGCATGGTGCTTTCTTCTTCCACCTCGCTGGTCAGCAATGCCAACAGGGTAGCGGCATCGGCGTTCAGCAGGCGTTCGGCCTTGTTCGCCAGCAGCAGGTCACCCAGGTAATTCAGCACCGTCAGCGGTTGCTGGTCGGCCACGGACAGCGTCAGCAACAGCGCGACTTGCTCACCGTTTTCGTCAAACGCCTGCGCCGGACGGCTCAGGGTCGCCGCGCTGGTCAGATTGCCTTCGGTGCTGTCGCTCAGCCAGATGCCCTGCCCAAGATTCAACGGTCGACGGGTAATGACGTCGCTGACGAACTGTGCGTTGACCGCGCCGATTTTCTGCAGACGGCCCGCGTTCAGCGCTTGCAACGTCATTAGGTTATCTGCGGCTACGTCGAGTGCGATCAGCGAAACGTCGAACCGGAATTCAGCCGCCTGTTTTTCGCCCATCAGCAAGCTGCGCAGCTCTTCGGATGAGGTGGTTTTCGCCATCTGTTCGGCCACGCTGTCGTCGCTCAGGACGTGCGTCAGCTGACGCAGCAGCGCCAGGTGTTCATCGGAACGGGCGGCAATGCCGATCACCACATACGCGGTTTGGCCTTCACCCCACTCGATGCCCTGAGGGAACTGGAAGACCTGAACACCGGTATTCAGCACCAGATCTCGGGTATCGGTAGTGCCGTGCGGAATGGCAATGCCGTTGCCCAGATAGGTTGAGGTTTGCAGCTCACGCTGCAGCATGCCGTCTACATAGGCGGCGCTGACGCAGCCAGCCTCGGTTAGCCCGGCGGCCACCTGGCGGATAGCGTCCTGTTTGCTGCCGGCGGTAGCGCCCAGGTGGATGTCTTGCTGTGATAACTGGAACATGATTCTCCTCTCCTGCTGAATTGAATCGTTTCAGCTTTATTGAGAAAAAGGAGCGTTATCGACACGCAGTCATTGCGGCAATAACGCTGAAACGTTTCAATCAGTGTGTAAGTAGCCCAGACTGAAAGCAAGTTTTCTCAATTTTGATGTGATAGATTTTTGACCTTACGCACACTTTGGCCTATGGGTTATCCGCTGCGGCGCAAAAATGACATACTGTGCTGAAACTTTGCTGACGGAGAGAAGCATGACTGTTGTCGCGGGCATAGGCGTCATTATCGTTAATGCGCAGGGAGAGATCTTGCTGGGAAAACGCTGCGGTAAACACGCCCCTTTCTGGTCAATTCCCGGTGGACATCTGGATGCCGGCGAGACGTTTGAACAGTGCGCGCAGCGTGAGATCGCCGAAGAAACCGGGTTGATCATCGCCCCGCCGAGCGTGATCGGCATCAGTAACAATCTGCAGACCTGGCGTGCCGAAGGAAAGCATACGGTGTCGGTGTGCATGGTGACGCAGCATCCTGGCGGCGAGGCGGAACTGAAAGAACCGGATAAATGCTCGGAATGGCGCTGGTGTTTACCTGAGGCGCTGCCGGAGCCCCATTTTGAAGCCAGCCGCAACGCCATCCATCTGTGGTTGACCGGCCAATTCTATTTACCGACAGCCTCATTGTTGCCGACAGAATAACCATTTCCCATTCAGGTTTTTCATACCCTGTCCGTGATGGCGCTTGCAAGGTCATAATCCCCTGTAAAAACGCGTTATATAATACAAAATATAACGCTAAAATATCCCCCAAATGCCCTTTTTTCCACTAAAAATAACCCTATAGTGTTAGATGTTTTTACCGATAAACCTTATACTTAATCCGGTTAATTGGCCTTTGGCCAACACCTTTTTGGGAAAGGTTTTCCTTGGTATTTCATAATTATAAGTGGGTTCAATATGAACAAAAAGCTAACGGGCTGGGCAACAAAGCGCCGGTGGGGATGGCTGTGGCTACTGCTGCTCGGCATCATCCTCGGTGCGGCGCTATTGGCGGGCACCGCCACCGTGTTCCATAAAACCAGCGACACCACCTTCTGCGTTTCCTGCCACACCATGCAACAGCCTCTGGCTGAATATCAGGGCAGCGTTCACTTCCAGAACACCAAAGGCATCCGCGCCGAATGCGCCGACTGCCACGTCCCGCATGAACCGCTCGATTACCTGTGGACCAAAATCCGCGCGGTAAAAGACATTTACGGCGAAATGGTCGGTACCATCGACACGCCGGAAAAATACGAGGCGCACAAGCTGGCGATGGCCCAATCGGTGTGGAAAACGTTGAAAGAAAACGACTCCGCCACCTGCCGCTCATGCCACAGCTTCGACGCCATGGACATCACAGCCCAGCGACCTGAAGCGCGCATTCAGCACCCGGTCGCCATCAAACAGGGCGAAACCTGCATCGACTGCCATAAAGGGGTAGCGCATATCCTGCCGGACATGAGCGGTGAAACTCAGGCCGGCGCCGCAGAACTGGCGAAGGCGGCGGCGGAAACCTCGCCTACCGCCACTACCTTGTACACCATCGCCACCGAGCCGTTCTTCCTGAAGCAGGATGACAGCCACAATGCCGGTAACCTGATGCCTTCCACCGAAGTTCAGGTGGTGAAACAAGACGGCGACAAAGTGCTGGCCAACGTCTCCGGTTGGCAACAAGACGGCGTGAGCGAAGTGTTCTACGCCGCGCAGGGCAAACGCATCCTCAGCGTGCTGTTGGGTGAAGACGCCCGTAAATTATTGAAAACCGGCAATACTCTGACAGACGCCGAAACCGGCCTGGTATGGCATCAGGTTTCACTGCAGATCTGGTTGCCACGCAAGCAACTGATCGACGATCAGCAAAAAATCTGGCGCTACGCGGCGGATATGATGTCGACCAACTGTACCGGCTGTCACGGCCTGACCGCCCTCGATCGCTTCAATGCCAACCAGTGGATCGGCGTGATTAAAGGCATGGCTCCACGCACCTCGCTGACGCAGGAACAGCTGCGCGTTCTGACACAGTACGTGCAGAAACACGCCAGCGACATGACACCTGCCGCACCAGCCAAGCTTTAAGGGAAAAGCGCAATGAGCAAATATCAACAGCACCCGTTAAAAATGAGCCGCCGCCGCTTCCTGACCGGCGCCACCGCGCTGGCCGTCGCACCGCTGCTGGCGGGCCTGTGGCCTAAATCTGCGCTGGCGCAAGCCATCAGCCAGGCATTGCCGCAGTTTGTGGTACTGCGCCAGGCGCAAAAAGGCATTCTGACCGGCGCGCACTGGGGCGCTTTCGAAGCCATAGTGCAAGACAGCAAAATGGTCGGCGTGCAGCCGGTGAAAGACGATCCTTATCCGAACGAGTTGATCACCATGGCGCCCTTCCAGGTGCACGCCGAAAACCGCATTAAATACCCGATGGTGCGTAAAAGCTGGCTGGAAGGTGGCCCCGGCAGCCGCACTGAACTGCGCGGGCGCGACGAATGGGTGCGCGTCAGCTGGGACAAAGCGATTGAACTGGTCTGCAACGAGATCACCCGTTTGCAAAAAGATCACGGCCCGCAGTCCATCTATGCCGGTTCCTATGGCTGGAAGAGCGTCGGCATGCTACATAACAGCCGCACGCTGCTGCAACGCCTGATGAACCTGACCGGCGGTTTCCTCGGCTATGCCGGTGACTACTCTACCGGTGCGGCGCAGGTGATCATGTCGCACGTAGTGGGGTCGATGGAGGTTTACGAACAGCAAACCGCTTGGCCCAACGTGATTGAAAACAGCCAACTGGTGGTGATGTGGGGTTGTAACCCGATGATCACGCTGAAAAACAGCTGGAACGTGCCGGATCACTACGGCCAGACCGGTTTTGAGGCGTTGAAGAAAAAAGGCACCCGCGTCATCAGCATCGATCCGGTGCACAACGACAGTGCCAAATTTGTCGGCGCGCAGTGGATTGCTCCGCGCCCTTATACGGACGGCGCCATGCTGATCGGCATCGCCCATACGTTGCTGACCGAGAAACTGCATAACCCGGACTTCCTGAAAACCTACACCGTCGGTTTTGACAAGTTCCAGGCCTATCTGCTGGGCGAACACGACGGCATGCCGAAAACCGCCGAATGGGCTGCGGACATTTGCGGCGTCGATGCCGAAGTGCTGCGCCAACTTGCGCGCGACATGGCGAAAAATCGCACCATGATTATGGGTGGCTGGGGCATTCAGCGTCAGCATCATGGCGAACAGCAACATTGGCTGTTGGTCACGGTAGCGGCCATGCTCGGCCAGGTTGGCCTGCCGGGCGGCGGCTTCGGTTTCAGCTATCATTATTCCTCCGGCGGCAGCCCAACGGCGAAAGGCGGCATTATTGCCGGTATTTCCGCCGGCAATTCACCGAAGAACTCCCCTTCACCCATTCCGGTGGCGCGCATTGCCGAATGCCTGGCCAACCCCGGCAAGACCATTAACTTCAATGGCGCGCAGGTTACCTACCCTGAGGTGAAAATGGTGTACGTGGCGGGCGGCAACACCTTCCACCAGCATCAGGACACCAATAACCTGGTCAAGGCCTGGCAGCGGCCGGATACCATAGTGGTGAATGAACCTTACTGGACTGCCACCGCCAAGCACGCCGATATCGTGCTGCCGGCCACCACCAGCTATGAGCGCAACGATCTGGAAATGGGCGGCGATTATTCGCAGCTGTACGTGTTCCCGATGCACAAGTGCGTACCGCCACAGCATGAGTCGCGCAGCGATTTCGATATCTTCGCGGCGATGGCCGCCAGGCTGGGGGTTCAGGATGCCTTTACCGAAGGCAAAGATGAAACCCAGTGGCTCAAAGGTATGTACGACGACATGAAAACCCAGGCGCGCGCCGCCCGGGTAGCTCTGCCGCCGTTCGACATGTTCTGGCAGTCCAACAACTATGTGCGTTTCCCGGTGCCCGAGGCCAATACCCAATGGGTCCGCTTCGCCGACTACCGCGAAAATCCCCTGCTTAACCCGCTGGGCACGCCGTCCGGCAAAATAGAGATCTACTCCGACGCCATCGCCAAAATGAAGTATCAGGACTGCCCGGGCATCCCGACCTGGATGCCGCCTCACGAATGGTATCGCGGACCGGAAGCGGTGAAGTACCCGCTGTCGCTGAACACCGCGCACCCGATCAATCGACTCCATTCGCAGCTCGACAACACACCGCTGCGCAAAAAATATGCGGTGGCGGATCGGGAAGCGATTGTGATCCACCCTCAGGATGCCCAACCGCGTGGCATCGCCAATGGTGATTTGGTGCGGGCGTTTAACGATCGCGGTCAGATCCTGGTCGGTGCGGTGGTCAGCGAAGACGTGCGCCCCGGCGTGGTACGCATCAGCGAAGGCGCCTGGTTCGATCCGGCCGATCCTTCCCAACCGGGATCGCTGTGCAAGAACGGCAACGTCAACTGCCTGACCTTCGACGTCGGTTCCTCTAGCCTCGCGCAGGGTAATTGCGGGCAGATGGCGCAGTTGCAGATTGAGAAGTATCAGGGCCCGGTGCTGAAAAACACCGCACACGCCGTGCCTGCCGGCGCGTAAACTGCCAGACAGGGCGGCGGCAACGTCGCCCTTTTTTAAGCTTATGCGGATAATCGCTTTTCACTGTTAAGCAGAATGAAACTGCTTTTTGTTTTTTTGTTTTTTCTTAAAAAAATGGGCGTATCATTCACCCGACCTCCTTATTTCCGACCCTTTGCTGACCTCTATGCCTACATCGACTGCGGTAACTCGACGCTCGCCCGATCTCACTTCGCTGGCCTTTCTCGTCGTGGCTTTTCTCACCGGGATTGCCGGTGCTTTACAAACGCCCACGCTCAGCCTGTTTCTGGCCACGGAAGTGCAGGTGCGCCCGTCGATGGTGGGCCTGTTTTTCACCGGCAGCGCCGTCATCGGCATTCTGGTCAGTCAGTTTCTTGCCCGCCGTTCGGATCAAAAAGGCGACCGCAAGTCGCTGATTTTCCTCTGCTGCATGCTGGGCGCACTGGGCTGCGTGCTGTTCGCCTGGAACCGTAATTATTACCTGCTGCTGATCGTGGGCGTGATGCTGACCAGTTTCGGCTCTACCGCCAACCCGCAGATGTTCGCCCTGGCGCGCGAACACGCCGATCGCACCGGCCGCGAGGCGGTGATGTTCAGCTCAATTTTGCGTGCACAGGTTTCCCTCGCCTGGGTAATAGGCCCGCCTATCGCCTTCGCGCTGGCATTGGGTTTTGGCTTTAAGGTGATGTATCTGGCGGCAGCGGCAGCATTTATCCTGTGCGGCGTACTGGTGTGGAAAATGCTGCCATCGATGCGCAAAACGCAGGTGACAACCCGCGCCACGCTGGAGGCGCCACGCCAGAACCGCCGCGATACGCTGCTGTTGTTTATGGCCTGCACCTTTATGTGGACCGCAAATGGCATGTATTTGATTAATATGCCTCTGTATATGGTGCACGAGCTGCAACTGTCGGAAAAGCTGGCCGGGATACTGATGGGCACGGCGGCCGGGCTGGAGATACCGACCATGCTGATTGCCGGCATGGTGGCCAAACGCTTCGGCAAACGCTTGTTGATGCGCTGTGCAGTGGTAGCGGGTCTGCTGTTTTATTTTGGGCTGCTGTTTATCACCGGCACCTGGCAACTGATCGCCCTGCAACTGCTTAACGCGGCGTTTATCGGCGTGCTGGCGGGGATCGGCATGCTCTATTTCCAGGATTTGATGCCCGGACAGGCGGGTGCAGCCACCACCTTGTTTACCAACACCACGCGCGTGGGCTGGATTATTGCCGGTTCTGTCGCCGGCGTGGTGGCGGAGATCTGGAGCTATCACGCGGTGTTTTATTCCGCGCTGGCGATGGTCGTCGGCGCGGTGCTATGCCTGTGGAAGCTTAAAGATGCTTAAGGTGCAGTATCCGCTTCCAGCTTGATCAGATAGATCAATGCCTGGTCACGATGGTCATGACACATCTCACGGCTGGCCTGCAGGCTGCCGCACACTTTGGGCCGCAGCGGCGAGTGAAACAGGCCGCAGCGCAGTTGCTCACTCAGATGAATGCAGCGGGTATTGGCGGGCTTGCCGTTGGGCATACCTGGGATGGGGCTGGATATTGAAGGCGCGATACAACAGGCGCCGCAGTCGGTACGACAGTCCATCAGCGAGTCTCCCGGTGGGCTGGCGGAATTGAAGCGCGACAATATCAGCACGGCTCATCCGCCGCCAGCATAATCCGGTTTTGCTCGCGAATCTTTACACCCCACCTCCATAGCCAAAAACCAGCCACTCTCATACAGACAAAAAATACGCCATAAATTGTCCAACTAGCACCAATTAATGCATGAAACAAGCGCACTCACGGCTTTACATGCACCAATCACACATGTACCATTGAGCTAGTACAAAAGAACTCACGGCCGACGCGGCCACTCAGGAGCAAAAATGTCCACGGACACCATCCAGAAGCTAGCCCGCCCTTCGGTACTCGGCGGCGCGATGATCATTGCAGGCACCGCCGTCGGCGCCGGCATGTTCTCCATTCCCATCGTCACTTCTGGCGTGTGGTTCAGCGGCTCCGTGGCGCTGTTGATTTATACCTGGGCCTGCATGCTGATTTCCGGTCTGATGATCCTAGAAGCCACACTGCATTACCCAAGCGGCGCCAGCTTCCATACCATCGTCAAAGATCTGCTGGGCAAAGGCTGGAACGCCATTAACGGCATTTCCATTACCTTTGTGCTGTACATCCTCACCTACGCCTACATTTCCGCCGGCGGCTCGATCATCGCCCACACGCTGGAAGGCATCGTCGGTGTCGGCCAAACCACCGCAGGGCTGGTGTTTGCCATCGTGGTGGCATTTATCGTCTGGTTGTCGACCCGCGCCGTCGATCGCCTGAGCACCATTCTGATCGGCGGGATGGTGATCACCTTTGTGATGTCGGTGGGCGATATGTTCACCCACGTACAACCGGCGGTGCTGTTCAACCGCGGCGATGACCAGGCCAGCTACCTGCCTTACGCACTGGCGGCGTTGCCCTATCTGCTGACGTCGTTCGGCTACCACGGCAACGTGCCGGGGTTGGTGAAGTACTACCAAAAAGACAGCCGTGCGGTGGTGCGCAGCCTGGTGTACGGTACGCTGCTGGCGCTGGCTATCTATATCCTGTGGCAGTATGTGATTCAGGGCAACATCGCCCGCGATGCCTTCAAACAGGTGATTGCCGAAGGCGGCAACATCGGCAGCCTGCTCAAACAGATGGGCAACGTCTCCAGCAGCCAGGCCGTTGGCCAATTGCTGAACGCCTTCTCTTATATGGCGCTGGCCAGTTCATTCCTCGGGGTATCGCTGGGCCTGTTCGATTATCTGGCGGACTTCTTTAAATTCAGCGATGACACTACCGGGCGCAGCAAAACCGCGCTGGTGACTTTCGCACCGCCAACGCTGGCCGCCCTGCTGTTCCCGAACGGCTTCTTGTACGCCATCGGCTTCGCTGGACTGGCGGCCACCATCTGGGCGGTGATCGTGCCGGCGATGATGGCGCGCGCCAGCCGCCTCCGCTTCCCGCAGGCGCAGTATCGCGCGCCAGGCGGCCACGGTATGATCCTGTTCATCATTCTGTTTGGGGTGATCAATGCCGCCGCCCATCTGCTGGCGTTGCTCGGCCTGCTGCCGGTATTCCAGTAAATCCGCTCAGGGGATGGCATTCGTCATCCCCTTTCCGTCACTGTTTTTGCGCGATCTGCTTGCCTGAAATCGGCGGCGCGAGTAACTTGTCGCAACTTCCCAAATACTCTTCATTGCAGGTTACTTTATATGGCAAAGGCTAACGAAATTAAGCGCGGCATGGCGATCAATTACAACGGCAAATTGCTGTTGGTGAAAGACATCGATGTGCAAAGCCCAAGCGCACGCGGCGCCAGCACCTTATACAAAATGCGTTTCTCCGACGTCCGCACCGGGCTGAAGGTAGAAGAGCGTTTTAAGGGCGACGATATTCTGGACACCATTTCCCTGTCCCGCCGCAAGGTGAACTTCTCTTATATCGACGGGGAAGAATACGTGTTCATGGATGACGAGGATTTCACCCCGTACATCTTCAAGAAAGACCAGATAGAAGACGAGCTGCTGTTTATTCCTGAAGCCGGCCTGCCGGGCATGCAGGTGCTGACGCTGGACGGCCAGGTGCTGGCGCTGGAACTGCCGCAGACCGTAGATATGGAAATTGTCGACACCGCGCCGGGCATCAAAGGCGCCTCCGCCAGCGCCCGCAACAAGCCGGCCACCATGGCGACCGGCCTGACCATTCAGGTACCGGAATACCTCAGTGCCGGCGATAAAATCCGCATTCATATCGCAGAGCGTCGTTACATGAGCCGCGCCGACTAGTCAATGTTCAGGGGCCAATCATTGGCCCCTGTTTTTTATGACAAAGTGGCATCCCTGCGATAATAACGGGCGCAGCATGCAACTCCCCTATCCAGTAAATCCTTCAGAGCATTGCCCGCAAGTTTGGAAAACCAAAACGTTACGGCAACTCAGGGAAGAAACGGCGCTTAAGCGCCAGTTCAACGCCGCGCAGCTCCGCCAATCCTTTCAGACGACCAATCGCCGAGTAGCCCGGATTGGTTTTTTTCTTCAAATCATCCAGCATCTGGTGCCCGTGATCGGGACGCATCGGGATCGGCCGGCGATCGCCCGCCTGATGGCGTCGCTGCTCCTCGCTGAGGATCGCCTCAATCACCGCAACCATATCCACGTCCCCCTGCAGATGGGCACCCTCATGGAAACTCTTCGGGTTCTCTTCGCGGCAGGTGGCGCGCAGGTGGGTGAAATGGATGCGGTCGCCGAAGGTGTCAATCATCCGTACCAGGTCATTATCCGCACGCACGCCGTAAGACCCGGTGCACATGGTGAAACCGTTATAGAGGCTGTCGACGGTCTGCTTCAGCCACTGCATGTCCTCAATGGTGGACACGATACGCGGCAGGCCGAGGATCGGCCGCGGCGGATCGTCCGGATGCACCGCCAGACGCACGCCAGACTCCTCCGCCACCGGCACAATGGCGCGCAGGAACACCGCCATATTTTCGCGCAGTTGCGCCTTGTCGATCGCATCGTACTCCGCCAGCCGGGCGCGGAACTGATCGAGCGTGTAACCCTCTTCGGCGCCCGGTAGTCCGGCGATGATATTGCCGGTCAATTTGTTTTTCTCCGCTTCGCTCATGGCCGCGAAATGGGCGGCCGCCTGCGCCTGCTCTTCCGGCGTGTAATCCTGCTGTGCGCCGGCGCGCTGCAGAATATGCAGATCAAAGGCGGCGAAGGCGATGTGATCGAAACGCAACGCTTTCGAACCGTCAGGCAGCAGGTACTCCAGATCGGTGCGTGTCCAATCGAGAATCGGCATAAAGTTGTAGCACACGGTATCGATACCGCAGGTCGCCAGATTACGCAGCGACTGCTGGTAATTGGCGATATGCCGCAGGTAATTGCCGCTGTGGGTTTTGATCTCTTCATGCACCGGAATGCTTTCCACCACCGACCATACCAACCCTTTCTCCGCCAACAACGCCTGACGCGCCTTGATCTCATCGATCGGCCAAACTTCGCCATTCGGGATATGGTGCAGTGCGGTGACGACGCCGGTGGCACCGGCCTGACGCACATCGTCAAGAGAGACAGGATCGTTCGGCCCGTACCAACGCCATGTTTGTTCCATTGTTTATCCTTGTAAAAATCGCCGGGGGTTGCCGGTTGGTGATCAAGACTGCTCAAATCCGGTAATCTTGTTATACCAAACGAGATAGATATCATTTATCTTTTACCTTACTCCGTCGAGGCAGGTTGTCAAAACAGAAATCGCACTGGGTTGATCCACTTCACGAATCTGGCTTATTTTGGACAGAGCAATTTTATTAATACGCAGACAGCCTTACACTGGCGGCAGAGAGCCAGTACCACAAAGGCTGAAAGCAGCCTCATTTGTCGCCTGAAAAACTGGTCTGATAGCTTTTAAAAAGTTACCGGCCAGCACCTTTTTACTCAGCTTTGGAGCCTTGAATGAAGACTATCGCCAACTCGCCGCTACCGGATGCGGTCCAGCAACCGCGCTACGATCGCAGCGCATTGCAAAGCCGCATGGTGCATATCGGATTTGGTGCTTTCCACCGCGCCCACCAGGCGTTGCTTACCGACCGGGTGCTGAATCGCCAGGGCGGCGACTGGGGTATTTGCGAAATCAGCCTGTCTGGCGGCGTGCCATTGTTCCAGAACCTGCGCTTGCAAGAGCATCTGTACAGCGTGCTGGAGAAAGGCGCGGCGGGTAATCAGGCTATCGTGATAGGCGCAGTGAATGAAAGCGTGCACCGCAAGCTGGAAGGGATCGAGGCCGTGCTGGAAAAGCTGGCGGAACCTCAGGTGGCGATCGTGTCGATGACCATTACCGAGAAAGGCTACTGCATCGAGCCGGGCAATGGAAAACTGGATCTGCAACACGAAGCGATCCGTGCCGATCTGGCCAATCCAGGCCAACCGGCCACCGTTCCCGGCATTCTGGTGGAGGCGCTGCGTCTGCGCCTTGAACGCGGCCTGCCCGCCTTCACCCTGCTCTCCTGCGATAACATTCCGGAAAACGGCCATGTGCTGCGTAACGCAATAATCGGATTGGCGCAGGAGCGTGACGGCATGCTGGCCGAGTGGATAGCCCGGCAGGTCAGCTTCCCCAGCACCATGGTCGACCGTATTGTTCCGGCCGCCACGCCGGAAACGCTGGCTGACATTGCCGCCGCTCTCGGCGGCGTCCATGATGAGTGCGCCATCGCTTGCGAACCCTTCATTCAATGGGTGGTGGAAGATAATTTTGTCGCCGGTCGCCCGGCCTGGGAACTGGCCGGGGCACAGTTGGTCGACGACGTGCTGCCGTTTGAGCAGATGAAGCTGCGCATGCTGAACGGCAGCCATTCGTTCCTGGCCTATCTCGGTTATCTGGGCGGCTATCAGTACATTAACGACTGCATGGCCGACGAGTCTTATCGCCGCGCCGCACACCACCTGATGCTGGCAGAACAGGCGCCGACCCTCAGCGTCAGCGGCATCGATCTGGCCGCCTACGCCGCGCAGCTGATCGAACGCTACAGCAACCCTGCGCTGCAGCATCGCACCTGGCAAATCGCCATGGACGGCACGCAAAAACTGCCGCAGCGCATGCTGGATTCGGTCCGTTGGCATTTGCAGCACGGCGGCAGTTATGCCGGCCTGGCGTTGGGCGTCGCAGCCTGGATGCGCTATGTCAGCGGTGTGGATGATGCCGGCCAGCCTATCGACATCCGCGATCCGCTACTGCCTGCACTGCAGCAAACGGTGGCCGCTACGCCGGACGATGAACAGCGGGTTAAGGCGCTATTGGGGTTGAAAAGCGTTTTCGGTAAACAGCTGCCGGCCGAGGGGGAATTTGTGGCGGCGGTAACCCGCGCTTACCTGTCGCTGCGCGATCGCGGGGCACGCCAAACGGTGAAAGAGTGGGTTGCGACTCAACTGGCCTAAGGAATGAAAGCCATGCCGGGCAAGCTGTGCCCGGCATGGTCGGGTAACTTAACGATAAACCACGGTCATGACGGCCAATTTTTTCTGTTGATCCACCCACTGCATTTCCGTCGTGCCTAAATTCAGTGGAAGCTCTTTGCGTGAAACATCGAAGTGCGACAGGGTCTGTTGCCCTTGATAGTGTTGCCCATTGCGGTAACATTGCGTATTGGCCGTTGAACCGGCGATATCCACCGAGCAGGGGCTTTCTACGACAGAACCCACAAAATGAATAACCCCGCCAGTGGTTCCAGCATGGCCTGCCGCCGTCCATGAAAACAACATTCCTGCGATCAAAACTAACCGAAAGATGTTCATGGCAACCTCACTTTTGTTAACTCAATTTAAACATAGAGGATTTCTTTAGGAATAATCGCAAGGTAAGGGGGGTTATTTGAGGGATACTCCAGCCATTAACAGTGTAAAAACAAGCTAATAACTGCCTGCACATCTGTCTAATAGCGGGTTTTTGTTAGGAATTTTCCGAGCACCAAACGTGGATTTCACCGGTGAAATAACGCAGCATAACGTATTGAATTTGTGACCTGGCGCAGGTTACGCACTCTCACACAGCCAGGTAGTACGGCTTAGTTATCGCCCCCTGGACTTTATCAACATCAGGAATCATCAATGACCAAAACTAACCTGATCACCGGTTTTCTCGGCAGCGGTAAAACCACCACCATCCGTCATCTGCTGGCCAACAAGCCGGAACACGAGCGCTGGGCGGTGCTGGTGAATGAATTCGGTGAAATTGGCATCGACGGCGCGTTGCTGGCGGACAGCGGCGCAGTGCTGAAGGAGATCCCCGGCGGATGCATGTGCTGCGTAAACGGTCTGCCGATGCAGGTTGGATTGAATATGCTGTTGCAGCAAAACAAGCCCGACCGGTTACTCATCGAGCCGACCGGCCTGGGCCATCCGAAGCAAATACTGTCGTTGCTGACGCAGGACAGCTACGCCGGCTGGATCGATCTGCAGGCCACGCTGTGCCTGCTGGACGCTCGCCAACTCAGCGAGCCACGCTATCGAGAAAATGAAAACTTTCGCGATCAACTGGCAGCAGCCGACATTATTCTGGCCAGTAAAAGCGACACCTATCAACCGCAGGATCTGCTGGCCTTGCAACAGTGGGCGGCGCAAGATCCCCGCCAGCGGCCGCTTTACCCCATAGAACAAGGCCAGGCGAATGTAGATTGGCTCAACCTGCCTCGCACGAATCGCACAGAATTACCGGATGCTCAGCATCATCATAGCCATGCCAAAACTCAGGGCCTGGCCGCATTGCGGCTGCCGGAAACCTCGCGTTGGCGACGGGCGCTCAATCAGGGTCAGGGGTTTACCAGCTGTGGCTGGATTTTTGATGCGGACACAGTATTCGATACCATTGGCATCATGGAGTGGGTGCGGCTGGCGCCGGTCGAACGCGCCAAAGGCGTGGTCCGCATTGCAGAAGGCACGTTGTTGATTAACCGCCAGGGGCAGGATCTCAATATCGAAACGCGCCCTATCGCACCGCTGGACAGCCGCATTGAACTGATCCACAGCGACAATGCGGACTGGAACGCCCTGCAATCCCAATTGTTTAACATTCGTTTAAGTTAGAATCTTTACCGTTAGCATCATTTTATTTTTAGACTTACAACAGGTTATGTCATGACACGCCGCAATTTACCCTTCATCATTTTCTTCAATTTACTGGGCATTGCGCTGTTTCTGTCCTGGTTCCTGCCGGCTAACCACGGTTACTGGTTTACTCTGGACTCAGCGATTTTCTTTTTCTTCAACCGCCATCTGGCGACCGATCCCGGCTTTTTGCACCTGGTGGCCATCACCAATAATCGCGCCTTTGACGTGATTTCACTGATCGCCATGGGGTTGCTGTACCTGTATTTTTATCTCAAACAGGATGCCACCGGCCGCCGTCGTTTATGGGTCACCGGCATTGTCATGTTGCTGACCGCCGTAGTGCTGAACCAGCTTGGGCATCTGCTGCCGGTAAAGCACCCCAGCCCATCGCTCAGCTTCGAGAACATCAACCGAGTCAGTATGCTGACCGGCATCCCCACCAAAGATGCCTCCAGCGACAGCTTCCCCGGCGATCACGGCATGATGCTGATGATTTTTACCTGTTTTATGTTGCGCTATTTTAACCGCCGCGCCTTTGCCGTGGCGCTGCTGATCACCCTAGTTTTCTCACTGCCGCGCGTCATGATCGGCGCCCACTGGTTCACCGATATCGCCGTCGGCTCACTGTCCGTGGTGCTGGTGGGCGTCAGTTGGTGCCTGATGACCCCACTCAGCGACAAGCTGATTAACGGGTTGAACCTCATGCTACCCGGCAAGCACCGCCCCGCCCAGCCATAACAAATCGCTATGACCCGCAGGAGGCCCGCCGCCTCCTGATTATTTCCGCGCCGCCTTTTGTCTATTTCCACATCAGCGCGTTAACGCTTTCGTCACCTGATTTCACGTAAAACCAACACAACGGGCAATCGGCGTTTTTTATATGAAGTTTTACATTATGTTACATCACAAATTCATATAAAAAAGGGCAGGAAAAGGCTCGCAATCCCTGATTCGTTGCGGTAACCTCGGATGCGTTTGTGCCTGGTTTACCTCGTTTCAGCATTAAATCCGTGAAAAATGTGCGTTCCGCCACGTTTTCAGCGGTAAGCGATTGTCGGGGCAGCAGGTGCAGATTAGGCTCATTCCGTTTGGCATTTTCAGGTAGCGACTTTCGTCGTTAAGGACTTCAAGGGAAAACAACAACAATGGTCAAATCTCAACCGTTTCTGAGATATTTTTTGCGGGTAGTACCTGCAATTGCCGCAGCGGTAATGCTCTCCGCATGCAGCTCGACTCACACTTCGAACTTGAATAACGCACAAACTGAGATGCATGCAGTTAATGACAAAAATGGTCTTTTACTGCAAGCCTCTCAGGATGAATTCGAAGCAATGGTCCGTAACGTTGACGTTAAGTCAAAAATCATGGATCAGTATGCAGACTGGAAAGGCGTTCGCTACCGTTTAGGCGGCGAAAGCAAGCGCGGCATTGATTGCTCGGCGTTTGTACAGCGCACCTTCCGTGAACAGTTTGGTATGGATTTACCGCGTTCTACCTATGAACAGGAAGACCTCGGCAAGAAAATCGTGCGTACCAAACTGCGTCCTGGCGATCTGGTGCTGTTCCGCGCCGGCTCTACCGGGCGCCACGTCGGCATTTATTTAGGTAACGATCAATTCGTTCATGCCTCTACCAGCAGCGGCGTGATGATTTCGAATCTGAGCGATAACTACTGGAATAAACGTTATCGTGAAGCCCGCAGAGTGCTGACCAGCAGCTGATGGCGCAAAATACCTGATTGTCCTGAATACCAAACGAGCAATAAAACGCTGCCTCCGGGCAGCGTTTTTTTTATCCCTAACGTTACGCTGATAAAAAACTCACCTATCATCATCAAATACTATTAAGCGTTTGTTAGCAGATTACCCTGCGTAAATAAACGATGAATAATGACTGCACCACCACCATTGGGATATATTAAGCGATCACTTGATAACAAAAACAGAATGATACGCCGTGCTCAGGGGGCAAAGATTTATGGGCTTGAAAAGGGCATTTGCACGCCATGTTTCGCACAGACGACGCAGCCTGGCTAAAAGCAGCATTGTCGCTCTGGTATTTTTTATCCTGTTTACAGGCATCACGCTCCTCCTGATTAATCACCAGCGCACACAATATCAACGCACGGTAGAACAACGTACGCAGAAATTCACCCTCGAAAATCTGGATAGTCTGACGGAAATCATGCTGCAATTGATGCCGTTGACGGAACGCTCCTGCGCGTCCAGCCAGCCGGAAATTACTTATCAAGCGGCGTTTAATTCCGGCGTGCGGAGTTTTCTGTTGGTGAAAAACGGTTTTGCCTATTGCTCCTCGGCTACCGGCAGCATGATGCTGGCACTGAAAAATATTTATCCGGAAATCGATCCGCGCCAGACGCGGGATCTCAAATTGCAGCAAGGCACCCCCCTTGTGCCGGGAAAACCCGCAGTAGCCGTCTGGTTGCGTCATCCCGGAGAGGAAAACACCGGCGTGTTGGCGACCCTGGATATCAACCTGATGCCCTATCTGCTGTTCGCTTCGCGTGACGCACGCACACCCGGCATTGCCATTATTCTGGGTGATCGCACCCTGACCACCTTCAGCCCGAACTTGATGCCAGTGAGCCAGTTGCCGAACGACCAGGCCGATCGCTTAGCCATTCCGGGCACGCCGATGACGATTCTGTTTTATAACGAAACGCTGACGCCCAATGATATCCGCCTGACCCTGCTGGGTAGCCTGGTGCTGTCATTGATGATCGGCGTCCTGTGCTACTACATGCTGCTGCTGCGCCAAAGCCCGGAGCGTGCGTTGATGCGTGGCATCAAGCGCAATGAGTTCTTTATCGAATACCAGCCGGTGTTCCATACCCGCAAAGGGGCCGTCGCCGGACTGGAGGCGCTGATCCGCTGGCAGCATCCGATTGAAGGGCGCATCCCGCCGGACCTGTTTATCCCCTACGCCGAAAGCGAAGGGCTGATTGTGCCGCTGACGCGCCACCTGTTCCGCCTGATTGCCGAAGACGTGCCACGCCTGGCGACGGTGTTGCCAAAAGGCGCCAAACTGGGTCTGAACATCTCCCCTTCCCATCTGAGCGCCCCCTCCTTCCATCAGGACGTGTACGAACTGCTGGCGCAACTGCCCAGCGACTACTTTACGCTGGTATTCGAGATCACCGAACGCGGCATGGTAGAGGAAGCCAATGCGCTGGCGGAGTTTGACTGGCTGCACCAGCAAGGCATCGAGATCGCCATCGACGATTTCGGCACCGGTCACAGCGCGCTGATTTATCTGGAACGCTTTACCATGGACTACCTGAAAATAGACCGTGGTTTCGTCAACACCATTGGTCAGGATACGGTCACCGCTCCGGTGTTGGACGCGGTGATCTCGCTGGCTAAAAAACTGAAAATGCAAACCGTGGCGGAAGGCGTGGAAACCGCCGAACAATTGCACTTCCTGCAGGAACGGGACGTCAACTTTATGCAGGGGTATTATTTCAGCAAGCCGTTAAGCATCGACAACTTCGTGACATTCTGCAATAGCCAGCAGGTCTTTGATTATCAGGCGCAAAAAGCCTGATCTTTACATTACTTCACCCTGCGGCACGGCAGTGAATGTTATGCTGGCCGCAGACTTAACCGACTTATCAGCAGGAGCTTACCGTCAAGATGTCCGTGCGCGTTTTTGCTGCCCTGGTGCTCTCAGCACTGAGTTTTGGCCTGCAGGCCGAAACCCTCAATGAAAGTTACGCTTTCGCCCTTCTCGGTGAGCCGAAATACGCCACCGACTTCAGTCATTACGACTACGTCAATCCGGCCGCACCGAAAGGCGGCGACGTGCGGATGGCGGCGATCGGCACCTACGATAACTTTAACCGTTACGCCTCGCGCGGCGTACCCGGCGAACGCACCGACGCTCTGTATGACTCGCTGTTCACCACCTCGGACGACGAAATAGGCAGTTATTACCCGCTAATTGCCGAGTCCGCCCGCTTCCCGGCCGATATGCACTGGGTGGAGCTGGACATTAACGCCCGCGCCCGCTTCCACGATGGTAGCCCTATCACCGCCGCCGACGTCGCCTTCACCTTTAACAAGTTTATGACCGAAGGCGTACCGCAGTTTCGCATTGCCTACAAAGGCATTACGGTAAAAGCCATCTCCCGCCTGACGGTACGCATCGAATTCCCGCAGCCGGATAAAGACAAGTTGCTCGGGCTGTTTGGCCTGCCGGTGCTGCCGGAGAGTTTCTGGAAAGATCATAAGCTGAACGAGCCGCTGGCCGCGCCACCACTTGGCAGCGGCCCGTATAAGGTCGGCAGTTACCGCCTCGGCCAATACATTACCTATCAACGGGTACGCGATTACTGGGCAGCCAACCTGCCGGTCAATCGCGGCCGCTTCAACTTCGACAGCATCCGCTACGACTACTATCTGGATGACAAAGTGGCACTGGAGGCCTTCAAGGCCGGTGCCTACGACTTCCGCATTGAGGGTTCGCCCAAAAGCTGGGCTACCCAATATCAGGGCGGCAACTTCGCCCGTAACTACATAGTCAAACAGGATGAAACCAACCAATCGGCGCAAAATACCCGCTGGATGGCGTTCAATATGAAACGCCCTCTGTTTGCCGATCGGCGCGTGCGCGAGGCGATCACGCTGGCCTTCGATTTCGACTGGATGAACAAGGCGCTGTATTACAACGCGTATCAACGTACCAACAGCTATTTCCAGAATACCCCCTACGCCGCCAGCGGCTATCCGGATGCCGCCGAACTGGCGCTGCTGGCGCCGCTGAAGGACAAGGTACCGCCGGAGGTGTTCACCAGCATCTACCAGCCGCCCTCCTCTGACGGCAGCGGCAGCGATCGCCAGAACCTGCTGAAAGCCACCCAGTTGCTCAAGCTGGCCGGCTGGGAAGTGAAAAACCAGCAACTGGTGAACAGCAAAACCGGCAAGCCCTTTACCTTTGAGCTGATGCTGCTGAGCGGCAGCAACTTCCAGTACGTCTTGCCGTTCCAGCACAACCTCAAACGGCTGGGCATCGAGATGCAGATCCGTGAAATTGACGTCACTCAATTCACCAAACGCATGCGTGACGGCGATTTCGATATGATGCCGACGGTCTATATGGCGATGCCGTTCCCAAGCTCTTCCCTCCAGACACTCTGGGACTCCGAATACATCCATTCCAGCTGGAATACCCCCGGCGTCACAGACCCGGCGGTCGACAGCCTGGTACGCAACATCCTGCGGCACCAGGGCGACGAAAAAGCCCTGCTGCCGCTGGGTCGCGCGCTGGATCGGGTGCTGACCTGGAATAGGTTCATGCTGCCGATGTGGTATTCCAATCACGATCGCTATGCCTACTGGGACAAGTTCTCCACGCCGGCTGTCCGTCCGGCTTACGTTATTGGCTTCGACAACTGGTGGTTTGACGTCAACAAGGCGGCGCGTTTGCCGACCCAACAACAATAAGGGGTCGGCGATGGCGGCTTATCTGATTCGCAGACTGTTGCTGATTATTCCCACCCTGTGGGCGATCATCACCATTAACTTTTTCATCGTACAGATCGCGCCCGGCGGCCCGGTCGATCAGGCCATTGCCAACATCGAGATGGGCCAGAGCAGCGGTTTTGGCGGCGGTGGCGCAGGTGAAGGCCTGGGGCACGCGCGGATCGGCGTCGGCAGCGCCACGGATAGCCAGTACCGGGGTTCGCGCGGGCTGGATCCGGAAGTGATCGCCGAAATCACCAAACGTTATGGTTTCGACAAACCGCTGCATGAACGCTATTTCACCATGCTGTGGAATTATATGCGTCTCGACTTTGGCGACAGCCTGTTTCGCGGCGCGTCGGTGATGCAACTGGTGGGCCATAGCCTGCCGGTTTCCATCACTCTGGGTCTGTGGAGCACGCTGATTATCTATCTGGTGTCGATCCCGCTCGGTATCCGCAAGGCGGTGCATAACGGCAGCGCTTTCGATATCTGGAGCAGCACGCTGATTATCATCGGCTACGCCATTCCGGCCTTCCTGTTCGCCATTCTGATGATCGTGCTGTTCGCCGGCGGCAGTTACCTGGATTGGTTCCCGTTGCGCGGCCTGGTATCCAGCAACTTCGATAGCCTGTCGTGGTATGGCAAGATTACCGATTATCTGTGGCACATCACCCTGCCGGTGCTGGCGACGGTCATTGGCGGTTTCGCCACCCTGACCATGCTGACCAAGAACTCGTTCCTTGACGAGATCCGCAAACAGTATGTAGTCACCGCGCGCGCCAAGGGGTTAGACGAGAACAAAATCCTTTATCGTCACGTATTTCGCAATGCCATGCTGCTGGTGATCGCCGGCTTCCCGGCGACTTTCGTCAGCATGTTTTTCACCGGTTCATTGCTGATTGAAGTGATGTTCTCGCTCAACGGGCTGGGGCTGCTGGGGTATGATGCCACTCTGCAGCGCGACTATCCGGTGATGTTCGGCACGCTGTATATTTTTACCCTGATTGGCCTGCTGTTGAATATCCTCAGCGATATCACCTATACCCTGGTCGATCCGCGCATTGATTTCGAGGCCCGCCAATGAGCCGCTTAAGCCCGATCAACCAGGCGCGCTGGGCGCGTTTTCGCAGTAATCGCCGCGGTTACTGGTCACTGTGGGTTTTCCTGGTGTTGTTTATCCTCAGCCTGGCCGCCAACCTGATCGCCAACGACCGGCCGCTGCTGGTGCGCTACGAAGGCCGCCTGTACCTGCCGTTCATGATCAATTACAGCGAGACCACCTTTGGCGGTGAGCTGAATACCGCCACCGATTACCAGGATCCTTTCGTCAAGCAGCAGATCGACCGCCACGGCTGGGCGGTTTGGCCACCGATTCGCTTCAGTTACGACACCATCAACTTCGCCACTGAAGTCCCCTTCCCCTCCGCCCCCTCGCGCCATAACCTGCTGGGTACCGACGGTAACGGCAGCGACGTGCTGGCTCGCGTACTGTACGGCTTTCGCATTTCGATGCTGTTCGGGTTGGCGCTGACGCTGTTTTCCAGCGTGATCGGCGTTTGCGTCGGCGCGATGCAAGGCTATTACGGCGGGCGTTTTGACCTGTGGGGACAACGCTTTATCGAGGTGTGGTCGGGCATGCCGACGCTGTTTTTGATCATTTTGCTGTCGAGTATCGTACAACCCAATTTCTGGTGGCTGCTCGGTATCACCATTCTGTTTGGCTGGATGAGTCTGGTAGGCGTGGTGCGCGCCGAGTTCCTGCGCACCCGCAACTATGATTACATCCGCGCCGCACGCGCTATGGGGGTGCCGGATCGGGTCATTATGTACCGACATATGCTACCCAATGCGATGGTGGCGATGCTGACCTTCTTGCCGTTTATCCTCTGTGGTTCCATCACTACCCTGACCTCTCTCGATTTCCTGGGCTTCGGCCTGCCGATCGGCTCTCCGTCGCTCGGTGAACTGTTGCTGCAGGGCAAGAACAACCTGCAAGCACCGTGGCTCGGCATTACTGCGTTCCTGGTGTTGGCGGTGTTGCTGTCTTTACTCATTTTTATCGGCGAAGCCATACGCGACGCCTTTGACCCCAGCAAGGCACATTGATATGGCTAGCACTCCACTGCTTTCAATTCAGGATCTCAGCGTCGCTTTCCGTCAGGGAGAGCAGTTGAATCAGGTGGTCAACGGCTTGTCGTTGCAGATAGAAAAAGCGGAAACGTTGGCCTTGGTGGGTGAGTCCGGCTCAGGCAAAAGTGTGACCGCGCTGTCGGTGCTGCGGCTGCTGCCTTCGCCGCCGGTGGTCTATACCGGTGGGGATATCCAGTTCAATGGCAGCTCGTTGCTGCATGCGCCGGAAGCCGAACTTCGCAAAGTGCGCGGCAACCAGATTTCGATGATTTTTCAGGAGCCTATGGTGTCGCTCAACCCATTGCACACCATCGAGAAACAGTTGGCGGAAGTGTTGGCGTTGCACCGCGGCATGCGGCGCGACGTGGCGCGCGGGGAGATTATTCAATGCCTGGATCGCGTCGGTATTCGCAACGCCAAAGGCCGGTTGAAAGACTATCCGCATCAGCTCTCCGGCGGCGAACGGCAGCGGGTCATGATCGCCATGGCGGTGTTGACCAAGCCAAAACTGCTGATTGCCGACGAACCGACCACTGCGCTTGATGTGACCATTCAGGCGCAAATCCTGGTGCTGTTGAAGGAGCTGAAGCAAGAAATGGGCATGGGGCTGCTGTTTATCACTCATAACCTGAATATCGTTCGCCGCCTGGCGGACAATGTGGCGGTGATGCGTAACGGTCAGTGCGTTGAGCAGAACAGCCGGACGGGCCTGTTCAGCCAGCCGCAACACCCCTATACCCAGCAACTGTTGGCAGCGGAAAATGTCGGTGATCCCCTGCCGTTGCCGACGGATGCCGCCCCGCTGCTGAAAGTGAAAAACTTGCAGGTCAGCTTCCCGATCAAGCGCGGTTTGTTACGCCGCACGGTTGACCATCATTACGCGTTGAAGGGACTGAGTTTTGAGCTGAAGGCCGGGGAAAGCGTTGGGTTGGTGGGGGAGTCGGGGTCGGGTAAAAGCACCACCGGGCTGGCGCTGCTGCGTCTGTTGAGCGCCAGCGGCGCTATCTGGTTTAACGGCCAACCGCTGCACCAGTTCAGCCTGAAACAGATGCTGCCGTACCGCAGTCAGATACAGATCGTGTTTCAGGATCCCTACTCCGCACTGAACCCGCGACTGAGCGTGTTGCAAATTATCGCCGAGGGGCTGGAGGTACATCAGAAATTGAGCGCCGAACAGCGTGAACAGAAGGTGATGGAAGCCTTGCAAGAGGTGGGGCTGGATCCCGCCCTGCGCCACCGCTACCCTACCGAGTTTTCCGGTGGCCAACGCCAGCGCATTGCTATCGCACGGGCGCTGATTCTGCAGCCGCAGTTGCTGATTCTGGATGAGCCGACCTCATCGCTGGATAAATCGGTACAGGCGCAAATCCTGACGCTACTGAAGTCTCTGCAACAGCGCCACCGGCTGGCGTATCTGTTCATCAGCCATGATTTGCAGGTGGTGCGCTCACTGTGCCATCAGGTGATCGTACTGCGCCAAGGGGAAGTGGTTGAACAGGGCGATTGCCAGACGATCTTCAACTCGCCTGCCGCCGCTTATACGCAGCAGCTGTTACAGCTGGCCGATTAGCGGCGGGGTCAGAAAGGGTATTGCGCGCTCAGTGGCTCGGCGATGGCGGCGCCAACGTTTTTTAACCGGCATAAGGTGGCGCTTTCATCGCTGCGGTGCACAAACAGGCAAGCTTCCCCTTCCCACTCCACGATGGCGCAATCGACCTGAATCTCCTGCAAAGACAGCTTAAGCTGTTGCATAACCTGCCAGGCGTCCGCCCCTTCATGGCTGAGCAGTTTCAAGCCAATCAGGTTGTTATCTTCGTCTATCCCGCTAAGCGGAATCGGTTCAACCTTGATGCCGGTAAAACCTGATAGCCAACGATAACTTTGCGGCAAGCGATGCACTACCGAAAGTTGGATACTATCCACATGAAATCCCTAGTTTGAAAAGTGAAACAGTTTTACCTGACAGGGGTAACTAAGTTATAGCCGTTGAGAACCGACTCTGCTGAGCACATATGTTATTTAAATGTAAAATATGTCACAACTCATTAACCACTCCCTGCGCTTGCTGATATCGTGCTGTTTTGGTACGCCGCGCGGTGTCATTTCACGGCATTTTGCGACTCAGCTCGCATTTTTGCGTTATATGTAACCCTTTCCCGCCACGATCTCAACTCTTTTTTCTTGCAATGCGGTTACTTTTCACTCTTCATAATTTTACATTGCAGAAACATTTAACTTCTCCCTTCAAGGTGAAAAATCGATGTAATCCATTGACTTTAAATAGACAAAAAACAAATCAGACACCACATCCCGGCAAAGATACCGTGCGGAACGTCTGTAATTATCTTTGCCTACCCTGAGCTTTTTTTAACAAAAAGCACACAGATTGCACGCCGAACATTTAATTAGCGTACTTATATTTAGCAACAAAATTTGCATTGCCAACGGAATTGATGAGAGGGCGCTGAAAAGAATGGAAATAACCCAGGCTCAGCACTAAGCTGGCCTGGGTTATTCAGAGATAACTCGCGAAGGGATCAGGCAACGTTGTTGCGTGGACGGCTGGCATACAAATAGAACAGCACCGCTACGATACTGCACAGCGCCATGGAAGAGACCATCGGCCAAGCGCTCTTGCCTGGCGCCATCGACAGTACCGCCCCGACCAGAGCGCCGATGCTGAAACGCAGCGTACCGGCCAACGAGGACGCCGTACCCGCCATATGCGGGAAATCATCCAGGATCACCGCCATGGCGTTGGACGAAATCATGGCGATACAGCCCAGATAGACCGCCACACCGAGCACCAACGCCCAGAAGCCCAGGCCAATGGTGCTTACCGCCAGCAGCCACAGCCCCATCGCCAACTGAACCAACAAGCCCAGCCGGAACATTTTGATCGCCCCCCGCCGCCGTACGTTGCGGCTGTTGACCAGCGTTGTCAGGAACAGAAACACGATATTCAGCGCAAAGTAATAACCAAAATGCTGCGGCGAAACGTTATTCAATTCGATGTACACGAACGGCCCGGCGCTGAGGAACGAGAACATGCCGGCGAACGAGAAGGCGCTGGCCAACATATAACTCAGCACGCGCTTGTGGCGGAACAACGAAGCGAAATTGCCCAACGTGGTGCGCAGATGGAATTTCTGCCGCCGCTCTTTCGGCAGCGTCTCTTTAATAAAGAACGCCACCAGCAGCGAACCGATCAGCGCCGCAGCGCCCATGGTCCAGAAAATCGCATGCCAGCTGAACCACAGCAGCAGCGCACCGCCGATCATCGGCGCCAGCAAGGGCGCAATGGTCATCACCAGGATGACAAACGACATCATGCGCGAAAACTCGTCCTTGGTGAACATATCGCGCATCAGGGCGTTAATCACCACGCTGGCCGCCGCCGCCGACAGGCCGTGCAGGAAACGCAGGTTGATCAATTGCTCGATCGACTGCGCCATGGCACAAGCGCCGCCGGCAATGGCGAAGATCAGCGTCCCCCAGAGGATCACCGGCTTGCGCCCTATGCTGTCCGACATCGGCCCATAGAACAGCTGCCCCAGGGCAAAACCGAGCATATAGGCGCTGAGCGTCATCTGCACGCTGCCCGACTCGACGCCGAACTGCTTGGCTATCACCGGCATACTGGGCAGATACATGTCGATAGCCAGCGGCATCAGCATGGAAAGCAGGCCCAGAATAAAAATCAAACCGAGGTGAGATGACCGGTTCTGTTGCACGTTCGACGACTCCTTAATCAGCTGCAGCCGTTAGTCCTGTAAATGTGGCGCGCCCACGCTGGCGATTTCTTCTTCAGTCAACGGGCGATATTCGCCCGGAGCCAAATCTTCATCCATCACGATGGCGCCAATCCGCTCGCGGTGAAGTTCAATAACCCGGTTGCCGACCGCCGCGAACATACGTTTCACCTGGTGGTAACGCCCTTCGCTGATGGTCAGACGCACCAGAGTGTCTTCAATTTTTTCCAGCTGCGCCGGACGGGTCAGATCTTTCTCATTATGCAACTGCACGCCTTCGGCAAACTGCTGCGCGGTATCTTCCGCCAGCGGATGCTCCAGCGTGACCAGATAGGTTTTCTCACAATGATGTTTCGGTGAGGTGATGCGGTGCGACCACTGCCCGTCGTCAGTCATCAGCACCAGGCCGGTGGTGTCGATATCCAACCGACCGGCGGCATGCAGTTTATAAGCGACCGGCTCATCGAGGAAATACAGCACCGTTGGGTGATCGGGATCGTCCGTAGAGCAAACGTAACCCTGAGGCTTGTTGAGCATAAAATAGCGTGGGCCGCTCAGCTGTTGCAGCGGGTTGCCGTCAAACGCCACCTCCTGCTCCGGGGTCAGTTTGACAGCCCCGCTCTTCACCACTTCACCGTCCACGGTGACGCGCTTTGCCCGAAGTTCACGCGCTACCAGCGCGCGGCTAACACCTAACTGCTGAGATAAAAACTTGTCCAGTCGCATTGAATCTGCTTTGCCTGTCGTTGTTATGATCGCATTGATCGTATTGCTAAAATATGACGCCCGCCGTTGCACCAGGTGCAACAGGGCAGGTTCGGAGAGGGGGAAACAGCGATTACTGTCACAGGAGTATAGCGGCGGAAACGGCCCCCTGACAGAGGTAATTTCCACGCTTCTCGCACCGCATGCGCTCAGAAGGCATAATAATAGAAATTTTTTAGCCGCCAGAGGAGTAAAATGTCACTGTTTCTGTGGGTTCAGATGTTGCAAAACATGTTCCCGGCGGCCCATTTCAACCAACGGCGTTAATTCATGGCCTTTACTCTACGCCCCTACCAACTGGAAGCGGTCGAAGCCACCATCAAACATTTCCGCCGGCATTCGCAACCGGCGCTGATTGTGCTGCCGACCGGTGCAGGCAAAAGCCTGGTGATCGCCGAACTGGCGAAGCGCGCACGCGGCCGGGTATTGGTGCTGGCCCACGTGAAAGAGCTGGTAGCGCAAAATCACGCCAAATACTGCGCCTATGGCCTGGAGGCGGATATCTTTGCCGCCGGACTGCAGCAAAAAGACAGCGCCGGCAAAGTGGTGTTCGGCAGCGTACAGTCCGTGGCGCGTAATCTGCCGTTGTTCGACGGTGCGTTTTCCCTGCTGATTATCGACGAGTGCCACCGCATCAGCGACGACGATGACAGCCAGTACCAGCAAATTATTCAGCACCTGCAAAAATCCAATCCGCAACTGCGGCTGTTGGGGCTGACCGCCACGCCTTACCGGCTGGGTCAAGGCTGGATTTATCAGTATCACTACCACGGTTTTACCCGCGGCGATGCCGGCAGCCTGTTTCGCGACTGCATTTATGAACTGCCGCTGCGCTACATGATCAAGAACGGCTATCTGGTGCCGCCGGAACGGCTCGACATGCCGATTGTACAGTACGATTTCAGCCGCCTGGAGGCCAGAAGCAACGGCCTGTTCAGTGAGATAGACCTCAACCGCGAGCTGAAACAGCAAAATCGCATCACGCCGCATATCATCAGCCAGATCGTCGAATATGCCGAAACGCGCAAAGGGGTGATGATTTTCGCCTCCACCGTTGAGCATGCTCGTGAGATCCACGGCCTGCTGCCGGCCGGTGAGGCCGCGCTGGTCAGCGCCGAAACACCGGCCGCCGAGCGGGATGCGTTGATTGAGGCGTTCAAACAACAGCGGCTGCGCTATCTGGTCAACGTAGCGGTGTTGACCACCGGCTTTGACGCACCGCATGTCGATCTGATCGCCATTCTGCGCCCCACCGAATCCGTCAGCCTTTATCAGCAAATCGTCGGCCGCGGGCTGCGGCTGGCTCCCGGCAAAGAGGATTGCCTGATCCTCGACTACGCCGGCAATCCGCATGACCTGTTTACGCCGGAGGTGGGCGTCAGCAAACCGCACAGCGACAGCCAGCCGGTACAAGTATTTTGCCCCGGCTGCGGCTTCGCCAACCTGTTCTGGGGAAAATGCACCGAGAATGGCGACATCATCGAGCATTACGGCCGCCGCTGCCAGGGCTGGCTGGAAGACGATGACGGCCATCGCGAACAGTGCGACTACCGCTTTCGTTTCAAGAGTTGCCCACACTGTGGCGCAGAAAACGACATTGCTGCGCGCCGCTGCCACCAGTGCCAGGAAGTGCTGGTCGATCCCGATGACATGCTGAAAGAGGCGCTGAAACTGAAGGACGCATTGGTTCTGCGCTGCGGCGGTATGGAGCTGCAAAGCGGGCGCGATGAAAAAGGCGAATGGCTGAAGGCCACCTATTACGATGAAGACGGTACCAGCACCAGCGAGCGCTTCCGCCTGCAAACGCCGGCGCAGCGCAAAGCCTTCGAGATGCTGTTTCTGCGCCCGCATCAACGCGCGCCGGGGGTGCCTTTCAGTTGGCAAACCGCCGCCGACGTGCTGTCCCAGCAGGCACTGTTGCGTCATCCGGATTTTGTCGTGGCGCGCAAACGTGGGCAATTCTGGCAGGTGCGAGAAAAAGTGTTCGATTATCAAGGCCGCTTCCGCCGGGCCAACGAGCTGTATTGATGCCCGCATCGCGCAGATTCGGGAGGTTTCCATTGCCCTGCCGACCGCTTTCCGTTAAAATGCCGCCCGCTTTAGCTGGGTTCGCCCGGTGCTAAAGTGGTTTATCGAACCTGTTACTGGGTCGCCTTAACAGGGTAAATTTTCTTTTAAGAGAAAAAACAATGTTCACTATCAATGTAGAAGTACGTAAAGACCAGGGTAAGGGTGCGAGCCGCCGCCTGCGTGCAGCTAACAAATTCCCAGCTATCGTTTACGGTGGCGAAGAAGCTGCAGTTTCCATCGAATTAGACCATGATTCTGTAAAGAACATGGAAGCTAAACCAGAATTCTACAGCGAAGCAGTAACTCTGGTTATCGACGGTAAAGAAACCAAAGTTAAGGTTCAGGCTGTACAGCGTCACCCGTTCAAGCCAAAACTGACCCACATCGACTTCGTTCGCGCGTAATCGCAACGTATTCGAGCTTTTCGGGACGCCGAAGTAGAAAACGCCGCAATTGCGGCGTTTTTTATTGCCTGCGATTCGGCAAAAGTTACTTGTTGCCGCCGTTTAACCGGCGTTGCAGCTGATCGCGCAGGTTCGGCGGCGTGCCCTTAATCGTCAGCGTATCCGTTGCCGCATCCCAGAACACTCGCTCACCCAACAGCATGGCGTCAAAGTTCATGCTGATGCCGCCGCCGCTGCCGGCGAACTTGGTCAACTGGCGCAGAGTGCCGCGATCGGCCGGGAAGCTGTCTTCCAGTTGGTAGCCCTGTTCGCTGGAGAATTGCAGAAAATCTTTCTCGCCCACCGGCGCGATCTCTTTCGACAGTTCCTGCAGCTCGATTTCCTCACCGGCCTGCAACTGTTCGTTGCAATAGCTGTAAACCTGCTGGCGCACCGACTGGCGCTCATTTTTATCCAACTGAGCGTCGGCGCAGTAATCGTCAACCGCCTGCAACAAGCCCCGGTTTTGCGCTTTGGTGTCCAGCCCCTCGGCCGCCGCCAGGAAATCCATAAAGAAATCGGACACCTTGCGCCCCACTCTGCCCTTCAGGAAGGTCAAGTAGCGGGTAGATTCCGGGTTGGTTTCCCATTCGGTCAGATCGATGCGCGCCACGATATCGGCGTGGTTGATATCCAGATAATGGGTGGTATTGATATCCAGCTCTTCGTTAACGCGCGAACTGTTGCGGCTGTTGAGCACCGCGATCAACAAATACTCTGTCGACAGGTAGCGATACTGGCCGAACAGCACCACGCCACCTTCGGCAAACGGATACTTACCCAGCTCATCGCGCAGGCGGCCCGTTGCCGCGCGGCTGAAGGCCAGAAAATCCTTATCGTCCTTGCGGCAGGTGCGCAGCGCATCAGCCAGCTCACTGCCTTCATTGAACAGGCCATAAGCCTTGCTCTTGGCACTGTAGACACGATGCAGTTCCTCCATCATTTCTTCCACCGCCGCATTGGTGGGAAGAAGAGAGTCGCGCAGCACTACGTCCAGCGTTTGTTCGTCGCGTTTTACCAACTGGTGCAGAGCGATCTGGTCGATATCCAGACTCATGATAAATCCTCCTGTTCTTTGAGCGCGTATTCAAGCACCGAAGGCTTCGCCCTGCAACTGTAAAGCGGGATCGGCAAACGATCGTTACCTTAACGGCTACCACGCTATAAAAGAGCGGAAAATCACGGCTCTATACGGTAAGATATGGGACTTTGTCAGGCTTTGAGCGCAATTTTTATGCCACAATCATCCCGTTACAGTGACGAACACGTTGAACAACTGCTCTCTGAGCTGGTCAATGTTCTGGAAAAACACCATACTCCCACCGATCTTTCTCTGATGGTGCTGGGCAATATGGTAACTAATCTGATCAACACCAGCGTTGCTCCCGCGCAGCGGAAGACGTTGGCAAGATCGTTTGCAGAAGCTCTGCAAGCTTCTATTCGTGAAGACAAAGCGCATTAATAATTACTTATGGTGACAAACCGTCAGCGTTATCGTGAAAAAGTCTCCCAGATGATTAGCTGGGGGCACTGGTTCGCCTTATTCAATATTCTGCTCGCCCTCGGGCTGGGCAGCCGCTACCTGTTTGTCACCGACTGGCCCTCCTCCCTGTTGGGCCGGGTTTATGCCTTGGTCAGCTTGCTGGGGCATTTCAGCTTTATCGTTTTCGCCGGCTACCTGTTGGTGATATTCCCGCTGACCTTTGTGGTGATGTCGCAGCGGCTGCTGCGGTTTATTTCCGCCGCACTGGCCACTACCGGGCTAACGCTGCTGCTGGTAGACAGCGAAGTGTTCACGCATTTCCATCTTCACCTTAATCCGGTGGTGTGGGAACTGGTGGTCAACCCGGATCAAAGCGAGCTGGCGCGCGACTGGCAACTGATGTTCATCTGCGTGCCCGTTATCTTCCTGGTGGAGATGCTGTTTGGCACCTGGAGCTGGCAAAAGCTTCGCAGCCTGAACCGCCAACACTTTGGCAAGCCGTTGGCCGTGCTGTTCATCAGCGCCTTTTTTGCCTCGCACCTGATTTATATCTGGGCCGACGCCAATTTCTATCGCCCGATCACCATGCAGCGGGCCAACCTACCGCTTTCCTACCCCATGACCGCGCGTAAATTCCTTGAGAAACACGGCCTGCTCGATCCACAAGAGTACGAGCGCCGTTTGGTGCAGCAGGGTAATCCGGAGGCCGTAGCGGTGGAATATCCACTCAACGATCTCAGCTACAACGACAAAGGCAGCGGCTATAACCTGTTGCTGATCGTCGTAGATGGCGTTCGCGCCCAGGATATGACAAAGGATATGCCTGCCCTCACCCGCTTCGCGCAGGAAAACGTTCGCTTCAGCGATCACTACAGTTCAGGCAATCATGCGGATACCGGCCTGTTTGGTCTGTTCTACGGTATTTCGCCGACCTATCTGGACAGCATTCTTGCCGCGCGCAAACCTTCTGCCCTGGTGAACGCACTTAACACCCAGGGTTATCAGTTTGGCCTGTTCTCGTCTGACGGCTTTAACGCCAGCCTATATCGTCAGGCGCTGTTGACCGATTTCTCGCTGCCGACGCCAACCAGGCAAAACGATGCAGTCACCACACAACAATGGCAGCGTTGGCTGGCCGATCAGAACAACAATGCGCCGTGGTTCTCCTACATCAACTTCCGTGGCGCTGAACCGGCAGCCAATGAAAAAACGCCGGCCCCGGCCGACTTTATTCAACGTTACCGCACCGGTGCGCAGGATGTGGATACGCAGATTGCTGAGGTGCTCAGCACGCTGAAAGCACGTGGCGTTCTGGATAAAACGGTCGTGGTGATTACCGCAGAACACGGCGTTGAATTTAATGACAGCGGCAAAGGCTACTGGGGTGCCGGCAGCAGTTATAACCAACAGCAGCTGCAAGTGCCGCTGGTTATCCACTGGCCGGGTACGCCGGCTCAGACCATCAATAAGCTGACCGGCCATAACGATGTGATGCGCACGCTGATGCAGCGTTTACTGCACGTTAAAACGGCCCCTAACGATTACTCGCAAGGTGAAGATCTTTTCACCGCACAGCGCAAGAATAACTGGGTCGCCACCGGGGATAACAACCTGTTGATCATCACTACGCCAACGCAAACCCTGGTGCTGGACGGCAATGGTACTTATCGCGCGTACGATAAGAACGACAAAGAAATAAAAGACGAGAAACCGCAGCTTACCCTGCTGTTGCAGGTGCTGACTGACGTTAAACGGTTCATCGCCAACTAACTGCTTAAAATACAAGCAGTCAGGTACTGCAACTCTTGCAATGGCGTTGGTAAAGGGTAGTATAATTTGCCATAGCGTCGGCATGTAGCGCAGCTTGGTAGCGCACCGTCATGGGGTGTCGGGGGTCGGAGGTTCGAATCCTCTCATGCCGACCAAACATCCTTAGAGAAACCAACCCATTGCGGTTGGTTTTTTTATGCCTGCACCACACGCCTTTTATACTGTATAAAATCCTATACTCCCCTCTTGCCAACACCCAAACACCGGGTCAGAATGCTGTATATTAAATCAGTAAATCAGGTAAACCATGTTTGTAGAATTGGTGTTTGATAAGCGCAACGTTGCCGGGCTGCCTAACGCAGCCGAAATTATTCGGACAGAGCTTGAGAAAAGAGTTCACGACTTGTTCCCGGATGCCGAGGTACGTGTAAAACCGATGCAGGCCAACGGTCTGAATTCGGACGCCAGCAAAAGCGATCGCGAGAAGCTGAACCGTATGCTGGAAGAGATGTTTGAAGAGTCTGAGCAGTGGCTGGTAAACGAGATATGATAGCGCCTGTACGCCACAGTTGCTGAGCCAACTCTCTTAGCAATAGTGCTTATGAACATTTAGACAAAGAAAAAGCCCCAGCATTTCTGCTGGGGCTTCTTTTATGGTGCCGGCTACCGGAATCGAACTGGTGACCTACTGATTACAAGTCAGTTGCTCTACCAACTGAGCTAAGCCGGCTTAATTTGGCGGAAGGACAGAGATTCGAACTCTGGGAGCTGTTACACTCGACGGTTTTCAAGACCGTTGCCTTAAACCACTCGGCCATCCTTCCAATGGGCGCAAATATTAGCGATACCGTTATGAAATGTCTACTGTTTCATGAAAAAAAATGCAGCAAAAAGCGCATTTGCTTAAACTTCATGCGACTGGCGGTTAAAAAATGAAAAACCCCGCCAAAGCGAGGTTTTATTGTTCAGCGCAATGAGGCTTATTTAGGCTGAGAGTCGTAGTCCGAACAGGTCTGATACCCCTTGTTCATCACATGACCGGTGTCGCTGTAACTGACAAAATAGGTTTGCACTTTACCGTCGCGCGGCGCCACCGCATAAGTGTCGCAAGTCCCCTGCGCATTAACCAGTGTTGCAGAGGTAGACGGTGGGCCGGCAATTGCCCGCACCTGCTGTTTAGTCATCCCTACTTTTACATCGCTTACCACAGGTTCCTTCACGTAACTGGCGGCCCTGTCATAAGCGGTACAGCCAGCAAGAATGGAAAATGTCGCTGCGGTGCAAACGGCTAAAACCAGCTTATTAGTCATGGTTTGTCCTCTTGACGTACGTTTATTGTTCTCTAAGTGTAGAAGAGGAAAGGCTTTTCTACAAACTTCGCTTTGTCGATAGGTGCGGTTCACGTCGCCACGCCATCAGAAACCGCAGTAGATCGCACAGTAAAAAGGCCAACAGGCTAACACCCATCACCGGCAGGCAAACGCCCAGTAGCAACGTGAGACTGACGATCAGCAACAGCGGCCCTTTGGGTGTTTTGCGCAGCAACATAAAGGGTGAGTGCCGCGGTTTACGCACTGCCCGGGTGGGCCGGCCGCGCCACCACATCAAATACCCCATCACCACCATTGCCACCAGCCCGGCAGCGAAAACCACCAACACCAGCTCATTTGCCAGACCGAACAAGATGCCCATATGCAGATCGATACCCCAGCGCGTCAATTTGGCTGCCAGCGGGTACTGTTCGAACCTGACCCGATCAACGATCGCCATCGTCGCGGGATCGATTGCCACGGCATCAACCTGCGTCGGCCAACTGCGATCTATCTCCATCACCGCCCAAGCCTGACCCGCCGCTGCCGGCTGCCTGATTTCAATCCTGGTGGCATCAATGCCTGCTGCACGTGCGACAGCCAGCGCTCTATCATACATGGCACGGTCCTGAGGCGGCTCAGCCATTGTCATGTGCATCTTGTGGCCACGGTGTTCGGCATGCTCATCAGCAGGCAGTGCGCTCTGCCCACCCACTGCCGTAGACAACGAGGGGGTCGCCCAGCCCAATTGCTGTCGCAACACACTGATATTCTCTCCGGCCCACTGCGACCAGGTCAGCCCGGTGGCGGAAAAGAACAACAGGCCGATGAGCAACAGCACGCCGCTTTTCTCATGCAACCAACGTAAACCTTTACGCCCCTGCCTCGTCTGCTTACGCTTACGAGCGCCCCAGAGGATCAATCCCCCGAGCGCCGCAATCCACAGCCAGGAAGCTGCCAGCTCGCTATAATTGCGACCAAAATCCCCCAACAGCAAACTGCGATGAAATTGATCCAACCAGGTGCGCAGCGGCAATATGCCGCTGGTGCCATAAACCGTCATTGCGCCATGCGTTTGCGCGGTCACCGGATCGACAAACACCGCCAACCGTTCCGAGTCCTTTAATCCCGCAACGTTAAACAACACTCGAGTATTCTCGCCTTCGCCAGGTGACGGTCTTACCGCCGAAAGTGAAGCCTGCTGCGGTGCGACCGCCTGAGCGGCGGTTATCTGCCGTTCTAACGGCAGTGTCGACCCGGAGCTGTCGTTAAATAGCTGTTGGGCATACAGGCGGGATTCAATTTGCGGCGTCAATGCGTAAAATATCCCACTCACTGCGGAAATAAGTAAAAAGGGCCCCACAAACAGACCAATATAGAAATGAATCCGCATCATCAACGGAATAAACCAACTGCGGGTGGTTACCTGCCGATTAATATTCTGCGCAGCCTCAGGCGACGCAGAAGTGCGTTCAGACATGATGGATTACCCGTGGTTAAATAGAATAATTGCGGAATTTACCCGAATTATTCTCATTTAACAAACAGATTTCTTCTCTGTTTAGCTTAATTCTTATTAATGTTACAATGCGAGCACAATTACCGTCATCATCACTCACTTACCCTCTGGCTCTGGAATACCTCCCTGGTGAAACTGTCCACTCAACATATGCGCTTTCTGGCCTGGCTGGGTTTATTCGCTATGTTGATGGTTTTTATCGCGCCGTCCATCTCCTCGCATCTCTCAAAAAATAATATCAATAACAAAGAGATGACTATGGATATGCCGACTGGCGGGGAACATGTCGAGCATATGGCGATGATGAGTCATCAGCCACAAGAAAGCCCGCCCGCGGGCCACGACATGGCGGATATGGCCTCCGGCGCCTGTTTTGACCTCTGCGGCTATTGCAGCCTGTTACATCACAACCCGCCGCTGATGGCCCAGATACCTGCGGCACCGCCTCTGCCGACTCAATGCGCACCCCGTCTTATTCACGCTATTTACCTCGTTATTACTCTGGCCACCTTTCCATTTTATCGAACACGCGCTCCACCGTTACTTCCACATTCAGTACAATCATTTTAATTTATATGCCTTATTTATTTAGGCAGGCTTTATTACGTCTGAAATAAAGCCACATAAAACATAATTAACTTTTATTTTCCATATTGAAATGCCTTCACTTATTTCTGAGCGCCAGGCAGAACTGCGGCCCTATTATCAGTAAACGCAATCAGAAGCCAAAGTCACTCAGGGCCGGAATATCATCCGGCCGGCGGCCAAGCGGCCAATGGAATTGACGTTCCTGCTCACGGATCGGCATATCGTTGATACAGGCATGCCGGTTAATCATCTGGCCGTCCGGATTAAACTCCCAGTTCTCGTTGCCAAAGCTGCGGTACCAGTTGCCGGAATCATCGCGCCATTCATAAGTAAACCGCACTGCGATACGCGCACCATCGAACGCCCACAGTTCCTTAATCAACCGGTACTCCAGCTCTTTAGCCCACTTGCGCTGCAAGAACTTGCAGACCGCCTCCCGGCCATCAACGAACTCCGCTCGATTGCGCCAATGGGTATCTACAGAATAAACCTGCGATACACGCTCAGGATCGCGGCTGTTCCAGGCATCCTCCGCCAAACGGACTTTCTCGATGGCGGATTCACGGGTAAATGGCGGTAACGGGGGTTTAATGCTCATTGTTCACCTCTGGGCTTAGGGTTAAGTAGACAGATTTGTCTACTTAATTAAGCTAGCGCATGTAGACAGAGTTGTCTACAATCAATCCGGTAAATAACTTATGAGGTGCTCTGATGTCTGTTACAACCAGCATTCTGCCTGCACGCCAGCGTATCCTGCTGACGGCACACGATCTGTTTTACCGTGAAGGAGTACGCGCGACCGGTATCGATCGCATCATCAGCGAATCTGGCGTAACAAAAGTGACGTTTTATCGGCACTTCCCCAGCAAGAACGATCTGATCACAGCGTTTTTGGCCCATCGCCATGAGCAGTGGCTAGCCTGGTTTAACCAATCTCTGGAACGGCATGTGGCAGAGCAAGGAGATGTGCTGCCTGCTTTAACGTCCTGCCTTGCGGAATGGTTCAACGACCCGCACTATCGCGGTTGCGCTTTTATCAATACGGCGGTGGAATTAGCGGATATGCTGCCGGAAAGTCTGAATATCGCACGGCAGCACAAGGGGCAGATGGCTGACGCAATTGCACGCCACCTGCCTGCCGGCCCGCAGCAAGCACAGCGAGCGGCAATGCTGGCGATGCTGATAGACGGGGCGATCGTCAAAGTACAAATTGAGCAGCAGCCACAACAAGCATTGCTGCTGATGAGTGGAGTGCTTGAGGCGTTGGCACTAGCCTGGCTCGATCAATAATTGGCCCAGATCCCCGGCGTCACCAGCTCCAGCAGGTGACCGTCGGGATCGCGGAAATAAATACTCTCCCCGCCGTGTTCCCAGGTCATCCGCCCTTCTATCTCTATACCATGAGCCGTCAGATGCTGCTCCCAATGCGGTAACTGCTCTTTCGCCACCGCCAGCCCGATATGTAATGGCCCATTGCCGTCATGCGGAGGAATGTACCCCTCGGGATAACGTGCGCCTTTAAGCGAGTCGCCTTCAATAAACAGCAGCAATACGCTTTGTTCGCCCACGTTGTAGGCACGAAAACGCTCGTTGGCCAGCATCGCCGGCAGCTTTAACACCTGTTGGTAAAAAGTGTCGGCGCGTTCGATATCGCGCACATACAGGACCGTTTCAATAACCCGATCTATGCTGAGCTCCATACTAACCTCCTGAGGTGTCTATCTATATAGGTCTAGTTTAGTGACACAAGGGGGTGTTGAAATAGCAATCCGTGCCGGGTAAATATCCATTTGTGCCTAGTCGCAGGCAAAAAAAACGCGACCTGAAGGCCGCGTGGTCACTTTCACACTTTGTTGCTTAGAACTGGTAAACCAGACCCAAGGCAACCACGTTGTCGGTGTTGATACCGGCGGCTTTGGTGAAATTGTTGTCATCCAGAAGGTTGATTTTGTAGTCAACGTAGGTGGACATGTTTTTGTTGAAGTAGTAAGTCGCACCCACGTCAACATACTTCATCAAATCCTGATCGCCGTAACCTCGGTCGATGTCCTTGCCTCGCGACTGGAGGTAAGCCACGGACGGACGCAGACCAAAGTCAAACTGGTACTGAGCAACAACTTCAACGTTTTGCGCTTTGTTGGCATAGCCGTAAACAGTGCTGCCACTGCTGCCGAAACGGGTAGCGTTGTAAGACTGGGTGTACATCGCCGCCAGGTAAACGTTGTTGGCGTCATATTTCAGACCGCCGCTGTAAGCTTCGGCTTTATCGCCACGGCCGAGAATGTTGCTGTAGTTGCCGTTCATACCATTTTGGTCGTTCGTACGATCAGAAGAGAAGTAAGCGGCTGCAGCGCTGATGCCATAGCCCAGATCGTAGGACGCAGACATGCCATAACCGTCACCGTTCTGTGCCAGCACGTCGCGGCCGTTATTGGATTCGGTCGCGCTGTCATTTTTACCCTGGTATTGCAGGGCAAAGTTCAAGCCATCGACCAGGCCGAAGAAGCCGGTATTACGGTAGGTCAGCACGCCGTTGGTGCGCTGGAACATGAAGTTATCCGCACCGTAGGTGTCACCGCCGAACTCCGGCAGAACGTCGGTCCATGCGCCGATGTCATACAGTACGCCGTAGTTACGGCCGTAATCCAGCGAGCCGTAGTCGCCAAATTTCAGACCGGCGAAACCGACACGGGTAAAGTTATTGTTATCTTCACTTTCCGCACGATTGAGGTTCGCCTGATATTCCCACTCGCCATAGCCGGTCAGTTGATCGCTGATTTGGGTTTCGCCGCGCAGACCAAAACGCATATAAGACTGGTCGCCGTCGGAATTCTTGTTGTCGGAGAAATAGTGAAGACCATCGATTTTACCGAACAAATCCAGTTTATTTCCGTCTTTGTTGTAAATTTCCGCCGCGCCTGCAGTACTTGCAACCAGCAGGGCGGGTACTATCAGAGAGAGTACTCGAAGTTTCATCGTTATTATCCTCATTAATTATGTCGAGCTATGGCCACTGCCCTTCTGAGCATTATTAGCACGACTGTGCATTACCATTCTGGTAACAGGGATTATATTAATCCAGAAAGAAAATGATACCAAGTACCCAATAGTGTTTCATTATAATTAACAAATGATTCAAGATGTAAATCTGCGCGAACTTACACAAAACATTACAGACAGAACAAATACAGCACATAATGATAAAAAATACATTAATTAAATTAAAATCATGTGGTTATACAAAAATATAAGAAAAAAAAGATAGCCATACAAAAGTCATCGACAATAAGCACATTGTGCCAAAAGCAGTTCAACCAACTGGCGCTATAATTGCGCCGCTATCATCATTATTTTCATTATTACCTTCATTATCTATACGATAATTTTTTGTCCATTTCGACCGGCTTCTGGCCGGTTTTTTTATTTCTTCACACACCGATAAGAATCCCCTTTCAATCGCATTTTTTGCCAAGAAATAATAACACATCGATATCATTACCCTAATTAACTGCAGCACAAATCGCTAACATTTCTATTTGACTACAGTTTAATCGCATTATTTAAAAAGTATTCGATTGCTTAAATGGCGTTTTTTTTCAGCACGACATACGCTCAGCCCATCAGGCTGCCAGACAGCAAAAAATGCCCTGCAACAAGCAGACGGTCGATGATATTTCAACCCGATGAAACGCTATAGCTGCCCTCCCCCTGGCCGATGCCCCCGACAGCAGCGCGAATCCTTTCGACCCGGATCGCGGATTGTGATAAAAACAGTCCATTACTTTCAACCTGCACTTCCATAACAGATTCTGATGCCCACATGACTTCTACCCTGTGCAATGAACAGCAAAAACCCGGTGTCCCGGCACAAATTGCCACGCGGCTGGCCTTTTTTGTCGCGGGTTTCGGCATGGCCGCCTGGGCGCCGCTAGTGCCCTTTGCCAAAGCACGTATCGGTATTGATGATGGGTCGCTGGGTTTGCTGCTGCTGTGCATCGGCGCCGGTTCCATGCTGGCCATGCCGCTGACCGGTTATCTGACCGGTAGGTTGGGTTGCCGACCGGTGATCCTGCTCGCCGGTCTGGCATTGTGCATTGATTTACCCTTGCTGACGCTGATGGACAGCACCGGCGGCATGGCGCTGGCCTTGTTGCTGTTTGGCGCAGCTATCGGCATGATCGACGTAGCGATGAATGTGCAAGCCGTGGTGGTCGAGCGCGCCAGCGGCAAGGCGATGATGTCCGGCTTTCATGGTTTCTTCAGCGTCGGCGGCATAGCCGGTGCCGGCGGTGTCAGCGTGGTGCTGTGGCTCGGGCTGTCGCCCTTGTTGGCAACGCTGATTATCGTACTGACCATTGCCGCCCTGCTGGCACTCGCCAGTCGCAATCTACTGCGCGAGAGCGGTGGCGAAGAAGGTGGGCCGCTGTTCGTGATGCCGCGCGGCTGGGTGATGTTTATCGGTATCCTGTGCTTTATCATGTTCCTGGCGGAAGGTTCAATGCTCGACTGGAGCGCCCTGTTCCTCACCACCCTGCGCGGCGTCGCGAGCAGTCAGGCCGGTTTAGGCTACGCGCTGTTTTCCATCACCATGACCATCGGCAGGCTGAATGGCGATCGCATGGTGAATTCCCTGGGCAGGTATAAGGTGCTGTTGCTCGGCAGCCTCTGCGCGGCCATTGGCCTGAGCCTGGCGATCGTCTTCAACAACGCGATGATTTCTCTGGTTGGCTTTATGCTGGTTGGATTGGGCGCTTCCAACGTGGTGCCGATCCTGTTCAGCGCGGCGGGCAACCAACATGATATGCCGGCAAACCTGGCCATCGCCTCAGTGACCACCGTAGGCTATGCAGGCATTCTTGCCGGGCCGGCGCTGATCGGCTTCATCGCCCAGTTCTTCAACCTGACGGTGGCTTTTGCCTGCGTCGCCGTATTACTCCTGGCGGTCACCGCCAGCGCCAGAGCCGTAACCCGTTGATTCAGGAATGTGCAGTCAACTATGCAAAACAAACAACTGACGATTAGCTCAAGCACTATTACCCGCAGCTTCCTGTTATTTACCGTCCTGCTGACGATGGCCATCGGCCTGTATGGCTACAACTATACCAACGCCTGGCTGGCGGAAAAAAAGTACGCGCTGAATAGCATCGCCAACGGCCTGCAAAAACGCATAGACAACTATCGCTATATCACCTACCAGATCTACGATAAGTTCGGCACGGCCTCTTCTTTAAGTACCGATCCCAGCTTGCAGGAAACCCGGCTACGCCCGGACGTCTATTATGTAGAGAAACCGCACAAAAAAACCGATGCGGTGATTTTTGGCAGCCACGACGACAGCACGCTGGCCATGATCGCCAGAATTTCGGATTACCTGGATACCCGTTGGGGCGCCACATCTGAAAACTATGCCATGTATTATCTTAATGGCCAGGATAACAGCCTGAGCCTGATCACCACTCAACCGCTGAAAGAGCTGGCCTCACGCTTCAGAGAAAGCTACCTGACGTCGTCGGCGGAGGATCGTCGGGCAGAAATGCTGCAACAGGCCAACATGCTCGACGAACGGGAAAGTTTCTCCAGCTTGCGCAAGCAGCGCTTCCAAAACGCCTACTCATTTTCAATACGCACCACCTTTAATCAGCCGGGGCACCTGGCTACGGTCATTGCTTTCGATCTGCCGATTAACGACATCATTCCGATTAATATGGCGCGTTCCAACTTTATGCTGCAGCCCGATGATACCGATTTGGATGACAGTACTCTTCCGGTGGAAACAACCACCAACGCCAGCGTATCGTTCAGCGCCAGTTGGGTGGAGTTCAGCGCTCCGCTGCCGAATGCGCCGCTGAAAGTGGTTTACCGCGTCTCTGCCCTGAACCTGGCGATTGATCTGCTGCGTAACAACCTGTGGTTGGTCGCCATCAATCTGCTGTTGCTGGTACTGTCGATGATCGGCATTTACTCTATTCGTCGTCAGTACATCCGGCCGGGCGAAAGCATGGCGGTTGAACTCGAGGCCGAACGCGCGCTGAATCAGGAAATCATTGCCAGCCTGCCTTCCGGCCTGCTGGTGTACAGCTTCGCCAGCAATACGGTGATCGCCAGCAATAAAATTGCCCAACATCTGCTGCCCCACCTCAGCCTGCAAAAAATCGCCCATATGGCCGAACAACATCACGGCGTCATTCAGGCAACGGTCAACAATGAGGTGTACGAAATTCGCATCTTCCGCAGTCAGCTATCACCGGAAACCTACCTGTTCCTGCTCAACGATCAGGACAAGGAAGTGATGGTGAATAAAAGGCTGCAGCAGGCCCGACGCGAATATGATAAAAATGTGCAGGCGCGTAAACTGATGCTGCATAACCTGGGTATCGAACTGAACCAACCGGTGCGCCAAATGCACGATCTGGCCGATCGCCTGCGCACCCAGCCGGATGAGGAACAGCAACAGACGCTGCTGAACCAATTGGTCGAGGAATCGGCATCGGTGTTGGGGTTGATCGAGAACATCACCTTGCTTACCCGCCTGGAAACCCAGGACTGGCAGCCTTCACGCCAGCCTTTCAACCCTGCCGCTCTGATAGATGAGCTGCTGCTGGAAGCCTTGCCGGCCATCAATCAAAAAGGTCTGTCGTTGTTCAACCATGTCAATCTTGACGTCGAACAGCACTATATCGGTGACGCCAACGCGCTGCGCAAAGTGATCTCACTGCTGGTCCATTACGCCATCATCACTACCGCTTGCGGCAAGATTTCGCTGGTGATCGACCATGAGCCGGAACACCAGGATCGTCTGGTATTCCATATCAATGACACAGGTTCGGGCATTTCCAACGAAGAAATCAGCAACCTGAACTATCCGTTCCTCAGCCAAACGTTGGTGGATCGCTTTAATCATGGATCTGGCCTCACCTTCTTCCTGTGCAACCAGCTGTGCAAAAAGCTCAACGGGCAGTTGGACATCCGCAGCAAGGTAGACATCGGTACTCGCTATACCATCCGCGTGCCGATGGAAATGGAGAAAAAGGACACCGAAGCGCAGGAGAAACTGCTCGACGGCGTGACTGCGCTGCTGGACATCACGTCTGAAGAGGTCCGCGGCATCGTCACCACCTTGCTGCACGCTTATGGCGCGAGCTGTATCATTGCCGACGACCGCCAGGTTAATCGCGACTACGACGTGCTGCTGACCGATAATCCGCAAAGGGCCGACGACTATACCCTGCTACTGGCCAGCGATGAGGCCGGGTGGCAACAGCTTGAAAAGCGTTATATTCGGGTAAACTATAACCTGAGTGGCGCAATGATAGACGCCGTGCTGATGCTGATCGAACAGCAAATGGCCGCGCTGGAACAGGAAGAAATCGCGCTATCGCTGACTGCCGATGACATCCAACTCTATGAAAAACAATTGAAATCAAGTGATTACTATGGACTATTCGTTGATACAGTACCCGATGATGTCAAAAAACTGTATACTGAGGCGGGCAGCAGTGATTTCAATGCTCTGTCACAGACAGCACACCGCCTGAAAGGCGTGTTTGCCATGTTAAATCTGCTTCCCGGCAAGCAACTGTGTGAATCGTTAGAACAGCACATCGCAGACGGTGATGCGCTCAAGATCGAGAATAACATCAGTCAGATTGATTTTTTCGTCAGTAGACTGCTGCAGCAAGGTAGCCAACAACATGAATAACCTGAACGTAATTATTGCTGATGACCATCCTATCGTACTGTTTGGCATCCGGAAGTCACTTGAGCAAATTGAATGGGTGAATGTCGTTGGGGAGTTTGAAGACTCGACAGCGCTGATCAACAATCTGTCCAAACTGGACGCTAACGTACTGATCACCGACCTTTCGATGCCGGGTGATAAATATGGCGACGGCATCACGCTGATCAAATACATCAAACGCCATTATCCGCAATTGTCGATCATCGTTCTGACCATGAACAACAACCCGGCAATTTTAAGCGCCGTGTTGGATCTGGATATCGAAGGCATCGTGTTGAAACAGGGTGCGCCAACCGACCTGCCGAAAGCGCTGGCCGCGTTGCAAAAAGGCAAAAAATTCACGCCGGAAAGCGTCTCTAAACTGCTGGAGAGAATCAGCGCCAGCGGCTACGGTGATAAACGTCTGTCACCGAAAGAGAGCGAAGTCTTGCGCCTGTTCGCCGAAGGTTTCCTGGTGACCGAGATCGCCAAGAAACTCAACCGCAGCATCAAAACCATCAGCAGCCAGAAGAAATCGGCCATGATGAAGCTGGGTGTCGAGAACGATATCGCGCTGCTCAACTACCTCTCTTCCGTCAGCATGGCGCCGCTGGATAAAGAGTAAAACCTTCGCGGTTAACCGAGGGCGCGGCATTGTATGCCGCGCCCTTTTGCTTTCTAGGCATCCCCCGACTCGGCGCGCATGCGACGCACCTGCTGGCTGTAGTACGCCAATGTCTGTTCCAGGGTTTCCAGCGTGACCGGTTTCGACAGGCAGTTATCCATTCCCGCCTCCATACAGCGCTGTTTCTCCTCCGCCAGGGCATTCGCCGTCACACCAATTACCGGAGAGGTAAAGTGCTGCTGGCGCAAGCGCTGGGTCAGATGATAGCCGTCCATATTTGGCATGTTGACGTCAGTCAGCACGATATCGACGGTATTGCGATTCAACACGTCGAGTGCATCGAGCCCATCGTTGGCGGTAACCACCTGATAGCCCAGCGAGCCGAGCTGGTCGGAAAGCAACCGACGGTTAATTGGATGATCATCCACCACCAACAGATGAATATCGCCGTTGTCCGCCGTGCTGGCTTTGACCGGTAACGGCAATTGCATCAGAGTGCTGCCGCTTTCAGTGCTGGTGCCAAACAACCGATTGAGCAACGCCAAGGTTTCGCGCGGCGTCGAGGTGCTATGCATCCAGTAACCCGGCCGGGTTTCCTGCGACGGGCCAATGTGCTCAATGGAAAACTGGATCTGCGCCAGCAGCGGCGTATTGACCATCAGTGGATAGTCGCTGAGCATAACCTCTCCTGCGGTGGTGTCCTGCCCCTGATGGCGCAGCACCGTAGCGCCATAACCGCCAAGGATCTCCATCAGATAGCTTTCCAGCCGCTGATTGCGAATGCTCAGCCACAAGGTTTTACCTTGCCAGGTATCACTGGCCTGCGGGATCGGGAACTGAGCGTTAAACAGCGGAATACGGATGGTAAACAGGCTTCCCAGCCCCGGCTCTGATTCAACGGCGATATCGCCATCCATCATATTGATCAGTTTTTCACAAATCGCCAACCCCAACCCGGTCCCCTGGAAATGGCGCTGCACACCGCTGCCTACCTGGAAGAAGGGGTCAAACAAACGGGTAATCTCTTTTTCCGGAATACCGACGCCGGTATCACGAACGCTGAACTCCAGATAACTGCTGCGCGTGCAGACTTGCAGGATGATGCAACCGGTGTCGGTAAACTTAATCGCGTTGTTTAACAGGTTGGACAAAACCTGCTGCAACCGCACGGGATCGCCGGAAATACGCTCCGGCACGTTTTGTTCGATAAAACAGTACAACCCCAGCCGCTTCTTCACCACCAGCGGCAAATAGTTGCCTGCGATGTGGGTGATCACCTCCAGGCAGGAAAACTCGCGCGGCTCAATCTTCAACTGCTCGGATTCAATTTTGGAGAAATCCAGAATGTCGCTGATGATCTTTAACAGCAGCCCGGACGAGTTGTTCATCGCATTGACCAGACGGTCAACGCCCTGCGGCAACGCCTTGGTTTGCAATAGATCGAGGTTACCGATAATGCCGTATAACGGGGTTCGCAGTTCGTGACTGACGGTCGCGAGGAACATCGACTTGGACTGACTGGCCTGTTCCGCCGCCGCCGCCATCTCCTGCAGCGACTCCTCCATTTTTACGCGAGCGCTGACGTCTACCAGCACGCAGATCGCCACATCCTCGTTACGGTAGCGGGAGTGAACGAAGCTGATTTGCAGGTTATTGTTATTGCTGGTCATCACATCGACAAAATTCACCTGCTGTTCGCAGATAATGCGCGTAATGCGGTCACGGTCTTCTTGGGTCAGCAAATTGATGTAGTTATGCGCCAACTCATTGCTCAGAATATTGGTGCCGTCGCTGATGCGCAGAATCAGGATGCCCACAGGCGCCGAGGCGACGATCTTGCGGTTGAACTGTTCATGTTCTTCCAGCCTGAAGGCGTTATTCTCCGCCGGCAGGAACATTTTACGTTCAAACAGCCAGGCCAGGGTGAACAACACAATGGCCGACAGCAGGTTCAGCAGCAACGCATTGAGGATCAGCATCTTGAAACGCTCGACCACACTCTTTACCGGCAAGGCATAAACAATGCTGAGCGACGAAGGCTGGAGCACCTTCTTCATAATCAGATGGCGGTAATTATCATCATAACCAAAATAGGTGTGTGCATCCGGATAGCTATCGAGCGTCGCGGCAGCGCGTTCCCCTTCCGCCAGACGCAATATCGGTTCGTTATTCTCATCCAACAGGGTCACGCCGATCGGCAGATTACCCGCCGTGACAAAATCTTCCAGGCGTATGGTCTGTTCAATGCCCAGCAGCGCCTCCAGCTTGTTGCCAATATAAATTGGCGTCAGCACATACAGATAGCCGACATCCGGCCGCTGTTGGCTTGGGCTGATCCAGTACAGGTTATTGTCTTTATCCTGATTTTTGGCGTTGCGGTATTTAAGGATGCGCTCGTGCAGCGATTTCAACACGTTCTCGCGGTTAGGCACGACATTGCCGCCACCGAACTCCGCCATGCACAGGCTGTCGCCACCGATGAAAAAAACCCGGTTGAGATCGTAGGCCGCAACGAAATTCTCTTTCCAATACTGGATCAGCCCACTCAGCGAATTGAGCGAACTGCGGTAAGTGGTGTTAAGCGAACAGTTGGATTCCGGATACAACGGAAGAAACTCCGGCGTACTGTTCTTGCCGGGGAATATCCCACTGAACATATCCAGACTGCTGACAGAGCCGTTAAGGCGATTTTCCGCCATATATTTGATATCGCGAATAATATCGGCGGAATGACGGATATAACTCTGCGCCTGATCGAAATCCAGGCTGTATTCTTGCCGGATGTCAGTCTCTTTGTCGTTCAGGATATTCAGGATATAGAAGGTTGTGAGCAGCGCGCCCAGCGACCACAGCATAATCGCCAACACCCGGAACAAATAACGGGATATTTTTAACGTGGTGCGAAAAGAAGCTAAATATTTCAATCGGATACCATGAAAAATTGAGTGGCGGCCAGCGCATTCGCCTCAGAGTCGGGATCGCTGATTTTGGCACGGCAATTAAACCATAGAACTGAAAAAGGGCCTAGCATCGCTGCCAGGCCCTGTTTGCATCTGTACGATCCGGGGTCAGCATCACGCCGCCCCCTTACCGCTTAGGCGTTGTCATCTTCCGCATCATCTGTGGCTTCAGAATCATCGTCAGCGTCGTCCAGCGGTGCAGCGTCTTCTTCCGCTTCTTCCGCTTCTTCCGCGCCCGGCTCGAGGCTGTCCAACTCTTCGTCTTCCACCGGCTCGGCAACGCGCTGCAGACCGACGACGTTCTCGTCTTCCGCAGTACGGATCAGCGTAACACCCTGGGTATTACGGCCGACCACGCTGACTTCCGACACGCGAGTACGTACCAGCGTACCGGCATCGGTGATCATCATGATCTGATCGGTAGTTTCCACCTGCACCGCGCCGACAACCTGACCATTACGCTCGCTCACCTTGATGGAGATAACCCCTTGGGTAGCGCGCGACTTGGTCGGGTATTCGGTGACTGCGGTACGTTTACCGTAGCCATTCTGGGTTACGGTCAGGATGTCGCCTTCACCGCGCGGGACGATCAGGGAAATAACGCCATCGCCTTCACCCAGGTTGATACCGCGAACGCCGGTGGCGGTACGGCCCATCGAACGCACCTGCGTTTCCGGGAAGCGCACCACTTTACCATTGGCGGAGAACAGCATGACTTCGTTGCTGCCATCGGTCAGGTCAACACCAATCAGCTCATCACCCTCATTGAGGTTGACGGCGATGATGCCGGCGCTGCGCGGACGGCTGAACTCGGTCAAAGCGGTTTTCTTCACGGTGCCGCTGGCGGTTGCCATAAACACGTGACGCCCTTCTTCATACTCGCGCACCGGCAGAATGGCGGTGATACGCTCATTGGCTTCCAGCGGCAGCAGGTTGACGATTGGGCGACCGCGTGCGCCACGGCTGGCTTCAGGCAGTTGATACACCTTCATCCAGTACAGGCGGCCACGGCTGGAGAAGCACAGGATCGTATCGTGGGTGTTGGCCACCAGCAGACGATCGATAAAGTCTTCTTCTTTAATACGTGCGGCTGACTTACCTTTACCGCCGCGGCGTTGCGCTTCATAGTCGCTCAGCGGCTGATATTTCACATAGCCCTGGTGCGACAGCGTAACGACCACGTCTTCCTGGTTGATCAGGTCTTCGATATTGATATCTGACGTGTTGGCGGTGATCTCGGTGCGGCGGCCGTCGTTGTACAGCTCTTTGACCGCCACCAGTTCTTCGCGGATCACTTCCATCAGACGATCGGGGTTTTCCAGAATAAAGATCAGCTCAGCGATGAAAGTCAGCAGCTCTTTATACTCGTCCAGCAGCTTTTCATGCTCCAGGCCGGTCAGTTTCTGCAGACGCAAATCCAGAATCGCCTGAGCCTGTTGCTCGGTCAGGTAGTATTTGCCGTCACGGATGCCGAACTCCGGCTCCAGCCACTCAGGGCGGGCCGCGTCGTCACCGGCACGTTCCAGCATCGCGCCCACATTGCCCAGATCCCAGGCTTGAGCAACCAACCCGGCTTTAGCTTCCGCAGGGGTCGGCGCACGACGGATCAGTTCAATGATCGGATCGATGTTTGCCAGCGCGATGGCCAACGCTTCCAGAATATGGGCGCGGTCGCGGGCTTTACGCAGTTCGAAGATGGTACGGCGGGTCACCACTTCACGGCGATGGCGGACAAACGCCTGCAGAATGTCTTTCAGGTTCAGCAGTTTTGGCTGACCCTGATGCAATGCCACCATGTTGATGCCGAAGGTGACCTGCAGCTGAGTCAGCGAATACAGATTGTTCAGTACCACTTCGCCAACCGCGTCGCGCTTGATTTCAACCACGATGCGCATACCGTCTTTGTCGGACTCGTCACGCAGCGCGCTGATACCTTCCACGCGTTTTTCTTTTACCAGCTCGGCGATCTTCTCGATCAGACGCGCTTTGTTCACCTGGTACGGAATTTCGTGAACAATAATGGTTTCGCGGCCGGTTTTGGCGTCGGTTTCTACTTCGGCACGAGCGCGCAGGTAGATTTTACCGCGCCCGGTACGGTAGGCCTCTTCGATGCCACGGCGACCGTTGATGATCGCCGCCGTCGGGAAGTCCGGCCCCGGGATGTGTTCCATCAGGCCTTCGATGCTGATGTTTTCATCATCGATGTAAGCCAGGCAGCCGTTGATAACCTCAGACAGGTTATGCGGCGGAATGTTGGTGGCCATCCCCACTGCAATGCCCGACGAGCCGTTAACCAGCAGGTTCGGGATCTTGGTTGGCATGACGGCCGGGATCTGCTCGGTGCCATCATAGTTAGGCACGAAGTCGACGGTTTCCTTTTCCAGATCCGCCAGCAATTCGTGAGCAATTTTGGACATGCGTACTTCGGTATAACGCATCGCCGCGGCGGAGTCGCCATCGACGGAACCGAAGTTACCCTGACCGTCCACCAGCATATAGCGCAGTGAAAACGGCTGAGCCATACGCACGATGGTGTCGTATACCGCACTGTCACCGTGTGGGTGGTATTTACCGATCACGTCCCCGACGACACGGGCCGATTTCTTGTATGGTTTATTCCAGTCGTTACCCAATACACTCATCGCGAACAGAACGCGGCGGTGCACCGGCTTCAGTCCATCACGAACATCTGGCAGCGCACGTCCGACAATGACGGACATCGCGTAATCCAGATACGAGTTTTTTAACTCGTCTTCGATGTTTACCGGTGTGATTTCTCTGGCAAGGTCGCTCATGGAGCTGCTATCCCTCTACTAATGATTCATCTGCCCGCTGCCATAGTGGCAAAGGTGTAAAACTATATCACAAAGCACGCTTTACGGGAAAATAACCGCCGCTGTTTCGCTGAAATTGTGCATATATGTGCGGTAAAAATGTATCGGCGCAGACGGGGCTGCGCCGATACATGTATAATCCGCGCAACGAGAACAAGGAGCCAAACACGCCCATGAATGCAGAATCATCCAACCAAACGCAAAACGTTGACCATCAGGAAATCGCCAAGTTCGAGGCAGTGGCCTCACGCTGGTGGGATTTGGAAGGTGAATTCAAACCCTTGCACCGTATCAACCCGCTGCGGTTGAATTATATCCTGCAGCGTGCCGGCGGCATTTTTGGCAAAACGGTGCTCGACGTGGGTTGCGGTGGTGGCATTTTGGCAGAAAGCATGGCGCTCGAAGGCGCGCAAGTGACCGGGCTGGACATGGGCGCAGAGCCGCTGCAAGTGGCCCGTCTGCACGCGCTGGAAAGCGGCGTGAATGTTAGTTATGTGCAAGAAACGGTGGAGAGCCACGCGCAGGCCAACCCGCAAGGGTATGACGTGGTGACCTGCATGGAAATGCTGGAACACGTTCCCGATCCGGCCTCGGTGGTACGCGCCTGCGCTCACCTGGTGAAACCGGGCGGCCACGTGTTCTTTTCCACCATTAACCGCAACACCAAAGCCTGGTTGATGGCGGTGATCGGGGCAGAATATATTCTGAAGATGGTACCGCAGGGTACCCATGATCATAAGAAGTTCATCCGCCCTTCTGAGCTGCTCGGCTGGGTCGACGGCACGCCGCTGCGCGAAAAACACATGATTGGCCTGCATTACAATCCTGTCACTGACCATTTCAAGCTTGGCCGCAACGTTGATGTGAACTATATGGTACATACTCAGCACGAAGGGTAAGTATCCCAGCCCGCACCGGGGCTGGCTCCGCCGGATCCGGTGCGCATATCAATCAGTATAAATGCCCTATTTTCACGATTTCGATCAAAATCGCCGTTGTAAACAGTTTTTAAGAATATTAAATCAGATCAATATCACGTTTTTTTCTAACGTTTAATAAAGCGGCAAACGATCACGTTTTTGTGAATCTAAGGAAATTCTTATCACGCTTATTGACAAGCTCGTCGCGCCAGTCACAGCGCGCACTCACGGCCGGAAGCCAAATTTCACCCCCAAGTTATCCACAAAATAGGCCGGTTTTGTTCACTTGCAAACGCCCTATTTTCTCACTATCTTGTTACCTCACCGACATACAACCCCTATATGTAGTGTTTACATACTGAGCAGAGCGACTACACTTCTGCTTGGGGGAATCATACGGACAACCACATGAACCAAAGTCTGCTTGTAACTAAACGCGATGGCCGTAAAGAGCGCATCAACCTCGACAAAATCCACCGGGTCATCGACTGGGCCGCAGAAGGTTTAAATAACGTCTCGGTATCTCAAGTAGAGTTGCGTTCCCATATTCAGTTTTATGACGGCATCAAAACCGCCGATATTCATGAAACCATTATCAAAGCTGCAGCCGACCTGATTTCGCGCGACGCGCCGGACTATCAGTACCTGGCGGCACGCCTGGCCATCTTCCACCTGCGCAAGAAAGCTTACGGCCAGTTCGAGCCGCCAAAGCTGCTCGCTCACGTGACGCGCATGGTAGAAATGGGCAAGTACGATAAGCATCTGCTGGAAGACTACAGCTCTGAAGAGTTCGAGCAGATGGACTCCTTTATCGATCACTGGCGTGACATGAATTTCTCCTACGCGGCAGTCAAACAGCTGGAAGGGAAGTATCTGGTGCAGAACCGCGTCAGCGGCGAGATCTACGAGAGCGCCCAGTTCCTGTATATCCTGGTCGCCGCGTGCCTGTTCTCCAACTATCCGCGCGAAACCCGTCTGGACTACGTTAAACGTTTCTACGACGCGATCTCCACCTTCAAGATTTCGCTGCCTACGCCAATCATGTCCGGCGTACGCACCCCAACCCGCCAGTTCAGCTCTTGCGTGCTGATCGAGTGCGGCGACAGCCTGGATTCCATCAACGCCACCTCCAGCGCCATTGTGAAATACGTTTCGCAACGTGCCGGTATCGGCATCAATGCCGGCCGCATCCGTGCGCTGGGCAGCCCGATCCGGGGTGGCGAAGCTTTCCATACCGGCTGTATCCCGTTCTACAAACACTTCCAGACCGCGGTAAAATCCTGTTCTCAGGGCGGCGTGCGTGGCGGTGCCGCCACCTTGTTCTACCCAATGTGGCATCTGGAAGTGGAAAGCCTGCTGGTGCTGAAGAACAACCGTGGCGTTGAAGGCAACCGCGTGCGTCACATGGACTACGGCGTGCAGTTGAACCGCCTGATGTACCAGCGTCTTATCAAGGGCGAAGATATCACCCTGTTCAGCCCGTCTGACGTGCCGGGCCTGTATGACGCCTTCTTCGCCAATCAGGACGAATTCGAACGTCTGTACACCCAGTACGAAAAAGACGACAGCATTCGCCAGAAACGCGTGAAAGCGGTCGAACTGTTCTCACTGATGATGCAAGAGCGCGCTTCTACCGGCCGTATCTACATCCAGAACGTTGACCACTGCAACACCCACAGCCCGTTTGACCCGCAGATCGCACCAGTACGCCAGTCCAACCTGTGCCTGGAAATCGCCCTGCCGACCAAACCGCTGGATGACGTGAACGACGAAAACGGCGAAATCGCGCTGTGTACGCTGTCCGCCTTCAATCTGGGTGCCATCGAAAGTCTGGACGATCTCGAAGAGCTGGCTACCCTGGCGGTGCGCGCGCTTGACGCCCTGCTGGACTACCAGGACTACCCGATCAAAGCCGCTTACCGTGGTGCCATGGGCCGCCGTACTCTGGGCATCGGCGTGATCAACTATGCCTACTATCTGGCGAAGAACGGTGTGCGCTACTCCGACGGCAGCGCCAACAGCCTGACCCATAAAACCTTCGAAGCCATCCAGTATTACCTGCTGAAGGCGTCGAACCGTCTTGCTCAGGAACAGGGCGCCTGCCCGTGGTTCAATGAAACCACCTATTCTCAGGGCATCTTGCCGATCGACACCTACAAGAAAGATCTGGATGTGATCTGTGACGAACCGCTGCATTACGACTGGGAAACCCTGCGTAAAGAGATCAAGGAAACCGGTCTGCGCAACTCCACCCTGTCTGCGCTGATGCCTTCGGAAACCTCGTCGCAGATTTCCAACGCCACCAACGGCATCGAGCCGCCGCGCGGCCACATCAGCATCAAAGCGTCGAAAGACGGCATTTTGCGCCAGGTGGTTCCGGAGTATGAGCGTCTGAAAAACGAGTACGAGCTGCTGTGGGAAATGCCGAACAACGACGGTTACCTGCAACTGGTCGGTCTGATGCAGAAGTTTATCGACCAGTCGATCTCTGCCAACACCAACTATGACCCAAGCCGTTTCCCGGCCGGTAAGGTGCCAATGAAGCAGCTGTTGAAAGACCTGCTCACCACCTACAAGTTTGGCGTCAAGACGCTGTACTATCAGAACACCCGTGACGGTGCGGACGATGTGCAGGAAGATTTGTTGCCGGCCAAGGGCGGCGATGACGACTGCGAAAGCGGCGCCTGCAAGATCTAATGTTTGACACAGCGGGCCGGAACTCTTCCGGCCCCTTCATTTAGCCACGTTACGATGGATTCAGGCTTATGGCTTACACCACATTTTCTCAGAAAAAAAACAACCAGTTGCTGGAGCCGATGTTCTTCGGCCAGTCGGTTAACGTCGCGCGTTTCGATCAGCAAAAACATGAAATCTTCGAAAAACTGATTGAGAAGCAGCTGTCTTTCTTCTGGCGTCCGGAAGAAGTTGACGTATCCCGCGACCGTATCGACTATCAGGCGCTGCCGGAACATGAAAAACACATTTTCATCAGCAACCTGAAGTATCAAACGCTGCTGGATTCCATCCAGGGCCGTAGCCCGAACGTGGCCCTGCTGCCGCTGATCTCAATCCCGGAGCTGGAAACCTGGGTGGAAACCTGGTCATTCTCCGAGACCATCCACTCGCGTTCTTATACTCACATCATTCGTAACATCGTCAACGATCCTGCACTGGTGTTCGATGACATCGTTACCAACGAAGAGATCCTCAAGCGCGCGAAAGACATTTCCGGCTATTACGACGATCTGATCGAGATGGCTGGTTACTATCACCTGTTGGGTGAAGGCACCCATCAGGTCAACGGCAAAACGGTCACCGTTAACCTGCGGGCGCTGAAAAAGCAGCTGTACATCTGCCTGATGAGCGTGAACGCGCTGGAAGCCATCCGCTTCTACGTCAGCTTCGCCTGTTCGTTCGCCTTTGCGGAACGCGAGCTGATGGAAGGCAACGCCAAAATCATCAAGCTGATCGCCCGTGACGAAGCGCTGCACCTGACCGGCACCCAGCACATACTGAATCTGATGCGTTCCGGCGCCGATGACCCTGAGATGGCGGAAATCGCCGTTGAGTGTCAGCAGCAGTGCTACGACCTGTTCGTGCTGGCGGCCCAACAGGAAAAAGAGTGGGCGGAATACCTGTTCCGCGACGGCTCGATGATCGGCCTGAACAAAGACATTCTGTGCCAGTATGTGGAATACATCACCAACATCCGCATGCAGGCGGTTGGCCTTGGCCTGCCGTTCGCAACCCGCTCTAACCCGATCCCGTGGATCAACGCCTGGCTAGTGTCCGACAACGTTCAGGTTGCGCCGCAGGAAGTGGAAGTCAGCTCTTATCTGGTTGGTCAGATCGACTCGGAAGTGCATGCCGACGACCTGAGCGACTTCGAACTGTAAGCGATGGCATCACCTCTCATAACACTGCGTGCCGCTGGCACGCAGTTATCCTGCCCGAAAAGTGAAAGCTGCCTGCTCGACGTACTGGAACTGCACGACGTGCAGGTAGAATACCAATGCCGATCCGGCTATTGCGGCGCCTGCCGCCTGAAATTGGTAAAAGGCGAAGTGACCTATCACCAACAGCCGCTGGCGTTTATCAATGACGGCGAGATCCTGCCCTGCTGCTGCATGCCACTGACCGATATCGAGCTGGAAATTTGACGTTGGGTGCCTGAAACCGCGCCTGGTCACCAGAAGGCGGGGTTTCCCCCGCCCGATGATTACCGCTTCACCTCACAAGCTAACCTGATCAAAATCGTGATATTTTCCTGGTAGATGGCCAACTCACACAGTGAGTCTCTTATCATCCAGATAAATAACAAAATAGTAATACATACAACAGTTAACGAGTGAAACACATGCTTTAACCGCATGCTTGCCTCCTTGCTGTGAAGGGGCTACCATAACGGTGTCTAGGCGTTAGGGCAGCCCCATTCTGATTGAGAGTCAGTTTGGGGCTTTCACTTATCCGCCTTGCCACACAATGCTCAAGACGAACAGTCTCAAGCACCCGCAGCGATTGTAACAGCCTGTCCCAACCAAGATAACCCCTTATAATATTATGATTAATAAGGGATATATCATTAAATCTAACGATTCCTTACTCGATAATCTCCACGATCTCCAGCCAGCCATTTTTGCCGCACGCCTGTTCGCCGTTCAGCCAGCGCCGCAGCATGTCGAGCGCCAGCATCGCCACCGATTCCTGCCGCAGGCGCAAGCCATGGCGTGCCGCCCGGTAGCGTACCGTTTGGCCGATCCCCCCCTTCGGCGTGTGCAATGCAACGCTCACCCGATCGTCACTCATCGCACTGACCGCCAGCGCCAATTGCGCCCCTGCCAGCTCTGCCAACGAACGGGCACGGGCCAACGTGGTTTCCAGCGTTTCCACACAGTGCGACGGCAACAGCTCGCCGCCGGCCAGCGGTGCGCCTTCGCTCTGCAATTGCAGATTGATCAACCCGGCGCTGAACTGTTCGCTCAGCGCCAGCTTCAACCCTTGCTGGGTTAACCGCTGCGCCAGCGTCGCTGGCAAGCCTACCGTGCCTTCAAAAATGGTGTTTTCACCCGCCACCTGGCGCACTCGTTCCCACGCCTGTTCCATCGCTGCGCGCTGGATCTCCGGGCCGGTCAATTTCAGTTCAATGATTGGGCTGGAAGAGCGGTAGCCGAGCACCACTTCCGGCGGCAGCGGCATGCCGTCCAGCTCGGCGGCCAGATCGCTCTCCGAGGTGCCAAAGGTGGTTAAACGCAGGCACAGCGGCGGCGCCGGCAGGGGAAAACGTTGGCGCAGGCGCGGAACGATCTGCTGCTCGACCATCACTTTGAATTCAGAAGGTACGCCGGGAGTGAAAAACATCGTGCACTTGTTCAGCTTGAGCGCAAAACCACAGGCGGTGCCAACCGGGTTATCGAGCATTTCGGCGTTGGCCGGGATCTGCGCCTGTTTGCGATTTGAAGCCGCCATCGGCCGGCCGAGCTCGGCAAAATAAGCCTCGATGCGCGCCATCCATTCAGCATGCTCAACCAGCTCGACACCGCAGGCGGTAGCCGCCGCCAGCGCGCTGAGATCGTCGCTGGTCGGCCCCAGCCCGCCGTTAACGATCAGAACATCAGCGATATGGCTGCGTTCCTGCAGCGTTTCGATCAGAGAGGAGAGACTGTCCCCCACCGTTTCACGGCCGCTCATCGGCATGCCCTGCTGGAACAGATAATCTGCCAGCCAGGCGGCGTTGGTATCTATAATTTGCCCATGCAGCACCTCATCGCCGGTGCTGAGCATCTCCACCCTTAACATTGATCTCTCCCTTATTTTCCAGTCATTCCACTATAGAAGCCCGTAAATAAGTTTTCACTATGCATCACAGGTTAATTTCTGTTGAAGGCATTTTTGCGCTGCCGAGCGGCCCACACAGGTGTAAACATAAATTAACATCATCCGTAACGCCTGTTTGACACAAAATAGTCAATCAACTATCCTGCCGCACTCAGAATTAGTTATCTGTAATTTTCCCAAATCTTTGGCTGGTAGAGAAAAAAGTGAAGAATCGCACTCTGGGCAGTGTTTTTATCGTGGCAGGTACCACCATTGGTGCCGGGATGCTGGCGATGCCACTGGCGGCGGCCGGCGTAGGCTTCGGCGTCACGCTGGCCTTGCTGGTCGGGCTGTGGCTCTTGATGTGTTACACCGCGCTGTTGCTGGTGGAGGTTTATCAGCATGAACAGGCAGATACCGGTCTGGGTACCCTAGCGAAACGTTATCTCGGCGGTGGCGGCCAATGGCTGACCAGCTTCAGCATGATGTTCCTGATGTATGCGCTGACCGCCGCCTATATCAGCGGTGCAGGTGAACTGCTGGCAGCCAGCATCAGCCAATGGACCTCACAAGATTTCCCCACCACGCTCGGCGTATTGCTGTTTACCCTGGTGGCTGGCGGCGTGGTTTGCATCGGCACTCATTCGGTCGATCTGTTTAACCGCATTTTGTTTACCGCCAAAGTGGTGTTTCTAATCGCCATGCTGGGTCTGATGCTGCCGAATATTCACCGTACCAATCTGATGACATTGCCGCTGGAACAGGGGCTGGCGCTGTCGGCCATCCCGGTCATCTTCACCTCATTTGGCTTCCACGGCAGCGTGCCCAGCATCGTTAACTATATGGGCGGCAACATCCGCAAGCTGCGCTGGGTGTTCATCATCGGCAGCGCCATTCCACTGGTGGCCTATATCTTCTGGCAGTTGGCCACGCTCGGCGCCATCAGTTCTACCACCTTCGTCGGCATTCTGGCGCAACAAGCCGGGCTAAACGGCCTGTTGCAGGCGGTACGCGACGTGGTGGCGTCACCGCACGTAGAGTTGGCGGTGCATCTGTTTGCCGATCTGGCACTGGCTACGTCCTTCCTTGGCGTGGCGCTCGGGCTGTTCGATTTCCTGGCCGATTTGTGCAAGCGTCAGAACAACGTGCGCGGCCGTCTGCAAACCGGGGCCATCACTTTCCTGCCGCCGCTGGCGTTCGCTCTGTTCTATCCACGCGGTTTTGTACTGGCGCTGGGGTTTGCCGCCATTGCGTTGGCGGTGCTGGCACTGCTGTTGCCGTCAATGCTGGTGTGGAAGGCGCGTCAACGGCATCAGGCACAATACCGCGTATGGGGCGGCACGCCGGCGCTGGCGCTGGTGTTTGTCTGCGGGGTTACGGTGATTGCCATTCAACTGGGTATCGCCAGTGGTCTACTGCCGGCTGTGGGGTAACAGCGGACTTTTATTGAAACAAGGGGGCTGCGGCCCCCTTTTTGCTGCGTTAGAAACTCAGACCAACGCCGACGTACGGGCCATCGGCAAGCGTGTTGTCACGACGCCCGTCCTTCCCTTCCATCTGTATGTAGCGGTAACCCACATCTACGCTGAGCGGGCGGAAAATATTCCAACGCAGGCCACCGCTGGCTTCGTTATAGGCTTTCACACCGCTGGTCAGCGACTCCGGTGCGAAATAACCTTCGCCGTGCAGGCTAAAGTAACGGCTGATAGCCCAGTCCAGGCCGCCGCCCAACGCCAAAGCACCACCGCTATCGCCGTCTTTCGGGCTCAGATACAGCGCCTTGCCGCCCACCGTAGCGGTCAAAGGACCCAGCGGCAGACCGAAATTCAGCCCCAGGCTACCGACGTTGCCGTCATGATCGCTGCGCGACCAGTTGCCCGTTAACCCCAATCCGGTGCTACCGGTGTCTTGGCCGAAGCCGAGGTTGGTATAATGCTGCCCGGCTTCGCCCGACAGGCCGATAGCGCTCGCCGTACCGGTCACAAACAGCATACCGGCTGCGCACGCGACCAAAGTTTTCATCATCATTTTTCCCTCTCGCTTTTTATCCGTTCAGAATGGCATGAGCCAACCCGTAATAATACGTTCACGAGTCTATACCAAAGCACAACGAGTCTTTAAGGGATAAGGGCGAAAAAAAACCTTCGGATATCAGATAATTGTAAAGTTTTGCAAGTGAAAGGCGAATTCAGGCTGACGACGCCAACGATAACTCAGACCTATTTGCCGCCATCGCCTAATAGAACTACAAATAGTATTGGCATTAATCAACGTCAGGAGAGAACCCCCGGCAGAACTACCATGATGAACGCTTAAGCCACCCGAGTCTTAACGCAATGGCAATACGATAAGGAGCAAGTGATGAGCAAGAAAGGATTGACCACCGCAGCCGGCGCCCCGGTTGTCGATAACAATAATGTGATCACCGCAGGAAAACGCGGGCCGATGCTGCTGCAGGACGTCTGGTTCCTGGAAAAACTGGCCCATTTCGACCGCGAAGTGATCCCCGAGCGCCGCATGCACGCCAAAGGCTCCGGCGCCTACGGCACTTTCACCGTCACCCATGATATTACCCAATACACCCGCGCAAAAATCTTCGCTGAAATCGGCAAGCAAACTGACATGTTCATCCGCTTCTCCACCGTAGCCGGTGAACGCGGCGCAGCGGACGCCGAACGCGACATTCGCGGTTTTGCCATGAAGTTTTACACCGATGAAGGCAACTGGGATCTGGTAGGCAACGACACGCCGGTATTCTATCTGCGCGATCCGCTGAAGTTCCCCGATCTTAACCACGTAGTAAAACGCGATCCGCACACCAACCTGCGCAATCCGGTGTACAAATGGGATTTCTTCTCCCATCTGCCGGAATCTTTGCACCAATTGACCATCGATTTCAGCGATCGCGGTATCCCGAAATCCTATCGCCACATGCATGGTTTCGGCAGCCACACCTTCAGCTTTATCAATGCCAATAACGAGCGTTTCTGGGTGAAATTCCACTTCCGCTGCGAACAGGGCATTGAAAACCTGATGGATGAGGAAGCGGAAGCGATCATCGCCAAAGATCGTGAAAGCTCGCAGCGCGACCTGTTCGACGCAATCAAGCGCGGTGATTTCCCACGATGGAAGCTGCAAATTCAAATCATGCCTGAACATGAAGCCTCGCAGACACCCTACAACCCGTTTGATCTGACCAAGGTATGGCCGCATGGCGACTACCCACTGATCGACGTCGGCTTCTTCGAACTGAACCGCAACCCGGACAACTATTTCTCAGAAGTTGAACAGGTGGCGATGAACCCGGCCAACGTGGTGCCGGGCGTCAGCTTCTCGCCGGACAAAATGCTGCAGGGCCGCCTGTTCTCTTACGGGGATGCGCACCGTTACCGCCTGGGTGTTAACCATCACCAAATCCCGGTTAACGCCGCCAAATGCCCGTTCCACAACTATCACCGCGACGGCGCGATGCGCGTGGACGGCAACAGCGGCAACGGGGCGACCTACGAACCGAACAGCTTCGGCCTGTTCCAGGAACAACCGGACTTCAGCGAACCGCCGTTGAGCATCGAAGGCGCGGCCGATCACTGGAATCACCGCGAGGATAAGGATTATTTCAGCCAGCCGCGCGCACTGTTTAACCTGCTGAGTGCCGAAGAACACCAGCGCATGTTCACCCGTATCGCCGGTGAGCTGTCGCAGGTGCCGGAACAAATCCAGCGGCATCAGGTCGATCTGTTTACCCAGGTGCACCCGGACTACGGCGCCGGCGTCGCCAGGGCGCTGGGGCTGAAATAATCGGCCCTGTTTACCGCCACGGCCGCCTTCGGGCGGCTTTTTCATGCCGTTGAAAGTTGCTCCGCCAGCCATTGCTGAAGCAGACGGCGCGAAATCTTGATACCGCCGGCTTTCAGTTCGTCGGGTAAAGCGAATAGCGCCGTCGGGCGTTGGAAGTTGGCCAGCTTGCCCTGTGACCACGTCAGCAATTCATCCAGCGAGAGGACGCCTTTACTGTCGATCACCGCCACCGGCCGCTGGCCAAATTCAGCATCTTCCACCGGCACCACAAACACCTGCGTAATCTGCGGATGAGCCGTCAGCACGCGCTCAATATCCTCCGGTTGCACACCTTCCCCCCCGCTGAAAAACAGGTTGTCCAGCCGCCCGATAATACGCAGCTCGCCCTGCGCCATCTCGCCGCGATCGCGGGTATGAAACCAACCTTGCTCATCGGCCAGCGGCTGCAAAGCGCCGCAATGCCAGTACCCCAACGCCAGGCTCTGCGCGCGGATCCACACTTCCTCATCCACCAGCCGAATTTCACGGCCGGCCAACGGTAACCCGACGCCCGGCCGCGTATCGGCGCGCTTGGCGCACACCGTAGAAGCCAGTTCGGTCAGACCATAGCCGCACCAGCAGCGAATACCCGCCGCCTCTGCCTGTTCGGTCAGCGAAACCGGGATCATCGCGCCGCCCAGCAGCACCTCTTTCAGCGACAGATCGTCCAGCGGCTGCGCCAACAGCCGCCACAGTTGCGTCGGCACCAGCGAGGCATGGGTACAGCCCGCCAACGCATCGGCCAATGGAAACATATCACGCACCACCAACGTGGCACCGGCAGCCAGCCAGCGCCAGAGAATACCCTGGCCGGATACGTGAAACAGCGGCAGGGAAAGCAACCAACGATCCTGTGGCTGAAAATCCATCAGCCTCAGCACCCCTTCTGCGCTGGCTAAATGCCCGGCGCAGTTATGCGCTGCGGCCTTTGGCATGCCGCTGGAGCCGGAGGTCAGCGTCAGCGTCGCCAGCCGCTGCGGATCCCAAGCGGGTAAAGTCAGCCTACGCGGTTCGGTAGAGGGCGGGGTCAACGGAATAAGGGCGGCCGGCAACGCCGGCAAGGGATCCGGACTGAAGACAAACGCCATATCCAGTTCAGGCAACAGCGTTTCCAACAGAGAAACAGGCAATGCCGGATTCAACGGCAACAGCCGCGCACCGCACTGCAGCAGCGCCAGATAGGCCAACAGCAGCGGATAGCTGTTCTTGCCGCACAGCGCGACCCCGCAACCGGGTTCGACGCCCTGATGCTGAAAATTGGCTGCCAGCTCATCGACCTGGCGTTGCAGCACCTGCCAGTTAATCGGTTGTCGCCCGACAATGACTGCCGTCGCCTGAGGTTGCCGCTGCGCCCAATGCCGCCACGGCCAGTCGTTCAACTGCGCCATAGGCATTCCATCGTTTGCAGATCCCGCAACGGCAGGCGGCTGCCCGGCCAACACCGCAGCAACTGCGCCTGCATCAAATCGAGCGTATCCAGCCCGGGGACGGTAGCCGGCGTCAGCCAGTGCGCGATGCGCGCCAGCTGGGTCAGCCCCAGACTGGATTCGAGGCTGGAACTGATCACCGCCGTCAGCCCTGCCGCATGGGCCTGCTCTACCAGAGCCCGGCAGCGGCTCAGGCTGCCGACCAGCGTGGGCTTGACCACTATCGCCGCCACGCCCGGTTCGGCCTGCACCACAAAATCCGCCTCGCGCACGCTTTCGTCCCAGGCGATGGCTATGCCGGTCGCCAACGCGAAATCCCGCGATTCATCACGGGTTTTGCAGGGTTCTTCGAGAAAAGCGATGCGATCGCGCAGCGCCGGGTTGACGTATTTGGCGAAACCCTCGGCTTTGGCACGGGTCCAGCTGCGGTTGGCATCCAGCCGTAGGCGCAAATCCGGCAGCGCTTCCAGCAGCACGTTAACGATCATGCCGTCACGCACCGCCTCATACAGCCCAACCTTCACCTTGGCGAGCTTCTCGCCCGGCAGCGCGCTCAATACCTCGAACAGCTCATCGGGATCGCCGGTGCAGAGCGGTGCTTTGCGGTAATCGGCCTGCTGCGGCAGGCGCTGTTCCAGCTCGGCCAGCGCGCAGCTGGTGCCGAACGCCACCGAAGGCAGCGGGCTGTCTGCCGGCAACTGCCCCACCTGCCAACCTTGCAGCCAGGCCAACACAGCCTGTTCGGCTTCGGCCAGCGTTTCCTGGCTGAACTCCGGCAGCGGCGCAATCTCGCCCCAACCTTCCTGTTCGCCCTGCTGCAGATGAATCAGCAGGCCATCACGGGTTTTCAGCCGCTGGTTGCGCAGCACCACTCCCGCCTCCATCGGCAGGCAGTAACGGTAAACCGCGGCGTTGCGGATCGGCGCGTTCATTACGGGTTACGCTTGAATTTGCTGAAGTCCGGCTGGCGCTTTTCGTTAAACGCGTTACGCCCTTCCTGGCCTTCGTCGGTCATGTAGAACAGCATGGTGGCGTTGCCCGCCAACTCTTGCAGGCCGGCCTGACCGTCGCAGTCGGCATTCAGTGCCGCTTTCAGGCAGCGCAGCGCCATCGGGCTGTTCTGCAACATTTCACGGCACCAGCGCACGGTTTCTTTTTCCAGGTCCGCCAGCGGCACTACGGTGTTGACCAGGCCCATGTCCAGCGCGGCGGCAGCGTCATACTGGCGACACAGGAACCAGATCTCGCGCGCTTTCTTCTGGCCGACGATGCGCGCCATATAAGAAGCGCCCCAGCCGCCGTCGAACGAACCGACTTTCGGGCCGGTCTGGCCAAAGATGGCGTTGTCCGCCGCAATGGTCAGATCGCACATCATGTGCAGCACGTGGCCGCCGCCGATCGAATAACCGGCCACCATCGCCACCACCGGTTTCGGGCAGGTGCGGATCTGGCGCTGGAAGTCGAGTACGTTCAGGTGATGCACGCCGCTGTCGTCCTGATAGCCGCCGTAGTCGCCGCGCACTTTCTGATCGCCGCCGGAGCAGAAGGCTTTGTCGCCGGCGCCGGTGAGGATAATAGTGCCGATACCGTCGTCATAGCGGGCATTGGCCAGCGCTTCCATCATCTCTTTCACCGTATGCGGGCGGAACGCGTTGCGCACCTGCGGGCGGTTGATGGTGATTTTGGCGATGCCGTCGGCGGATTTGTGATACAGAATGTCCTCGAAATCACCGGAGCAATCCTGCCAGTCGATGGCGGCATACAGTAGTTCTTCATTCGGATAAAGCATGTTCGGTTCCTTAACCAGGGTTAACGAGAAAGGCCTGCAGCTCGGCGACGAAATCCTGCGGGTTAGCCAGATGCGCATTGTGCCCGGCCTGCGGCACGGTGCGTAACGGCAACCCGGCGTCGCGCGCCAGCCGTTGAAATTTGGGGTCATTCTCACCGCACAGCACCATCAGCGGCACGGTCAATTGCTGCAATTGCGGCACCAGATAAGGCTGTTGGCCGAGCGAGGTGGCTTGCAGCATGTCGGCCACCGCCGGGCCACTGTTGTCGGATCGCGCGGCAATCAACGCATCGCGATGCACCGCACTGAGTTCGGTAAATACCGGCTGCTGATACCAGTCCGCCAGCACCTCGGCAATCGGCTGGTGGCGGAATCGTTCCGCCCAGGCGGCATCCTGCGCACGGCGATGGCTGCGCAGCTCTTCGCTGTCCAGCCCCGGATTGCCGCCCTCGACAATCACTCCCAGCAAGCCGTCGGTTTGACCATGACAGGCGTGATACATGGCGATGCGCCCGCCCAGCGAATAGCCCACCAGCCAATAGCGTTCAATGTTATGCATCTGCAAAGTGGCGCTGATTTGCGCGCTGATATCGTCAAAACCGCGGCACGCCACGGCAACCGAATCGCCGTGGCCGGGCAGATCAATCGCCAGAGACGGCCATTCCGGACAGTGCGCGGCGATGACCCGCCACTCATTGTTATTACCCAGCAAGCCGTGCAGCCAAATCAGCCAAGGGCGGTCCGGTTCACCTCGTTGTAAAATACGTGTCGCCAGCATCATTGCACCGCCATTTGTTGCACCAGGAGCCGTAACGTCTCGGCACCGTCGCTCGGCGGCACCTGCAGCTCAATCAACGTAGCGCCACCCTGACGCCAGCCTTGTTCAACCGCCTGCCTCAGTTGCCCCCAGTTTTCCGGCCGCGCATAGTTCAGTTGGAACATCGCTGCGGCATGGCTGAAATCCACGTCCTGCGGCATGCAGTAGAAACGCTGGCGATCTTCTTCCGGCGTCGGTAACAGTGAAAAAATCTGGCCGCCGTTGTTATTCACCACAATCAGCACCGTGGGCGCAGAACACTGCCGCAGCAGCGCCAGCGCATTCAGGTCGTAGAGCGCGGAGAGATCCCCCACCACCGCCAGCGTCGGTTTGGCCGTAGCCCGTTGTACGCCTGCTGCGGTAGAGATCAGGCCATCGATGCCGCTGGCGCCGCGATTGCTGAAGACCGGATAACCGGCCGGCAATCGGGTCAAGGCGTCAATCAACCGCACGACCAGGCTATTGCCGAGGAACAGTTGACCATTTTCCGCCAGCAGCTCCGGCAGGCGGTGCGCCAGTTGCGCCTCGCCAAAGCGGTTCACCAGATAGCCGGAGACACTGTCCAGCGCCTGATCCGCCAGTTGCGACAGCTCTTGCGCCCAGGGGGAACGCGGCTGCGCCGGATGCAGTTCGAGCCATTGCGCCACGCCGGAGCGGATGCGGCGGCCACGGTGATGCGCCGGATCGAGCCTGCCCGGTAAATCATCGATCAACCAATATTCCTGCGGTCGGCATTGCTCCTGCCATTGCAACAGGCGTTTGCCGGTCAGGCTGCTGCCAAATTGCACCACCAGCTGCGCGTCTTGCAGGATGCGCTGCGCCTGAGGCTGAGCCAGCCATAAATCGGCGCAGGGCAGTGGCTGGCCGGTCTGGGACAGCACGTCGCCAATCAGTGGCCAGCCCAGCGTAGCGGCCCATTGCGCCAACTGCTCACCCTCTTGCGCGCTCATGCGCCCTGCCACCACCACGCCGCGCTTTTGCCGCCAGGAGAACCAATCCGGTTGTTTCAGCACCGCATGGGGATCCATTTCCCGCAGCCAGGGCTGGCTGCCTTGCCACCAGTCGCCGAGCGTCGCCGACCAGTCGGCGTAGTGTTGTTCATCGCCGCCGTACAGCGGTTCGGCAAACGGGCAGTTGATGTGCAAAGCGCCGTGCTGCAAGCGCGCCATGGCGCTGTCGACGGTGGATGCCAGCCAACTGGCGGAAATATCCGGCGTCGGACGCGGCAGTTCGATGCTCAGCGTCGGATGGCTGGAATAAAGGCCGGTTTGGCGGATCGCCTGATTGGCACCGCAGTTGATCAGCTCTGGCGGCCTGTCGGCGGTGAGAAACACCAGCCGTTCACCGGTCAGCCCGGCTTCAATCAGCGAGGGATAGAGATTGGCGGCGGCGGTGCCGGAAGTGACGATCACCGCCACCGGCTCTCGCGACGCCTTCGCCAGACCAAGCGCCAGATGGCCCAGCCCGCGTTCATCAAAATGGGTATGGCAGATAAAAGACCTGTTAGCCGCTGCGGCCAGCGTCAACGGCGTAGAGCGCGATCCCGGAGCGATACAAACATGCCGCACTCCGTGGCGGGCCAGCGCTTCCAACAACAACGCTGCCCATCGGCGATTAAAAACACTTGTCGACATAATTCGCTCACAAGTCGGTTAACAGAATCAGCCTTTAGCACCTGCCATTTAGCGGTGTGCCAAAAATTATGTTCTGTATTATATGAGTAGTTATCTCTACGACTTTTGCGCCAGCGCAAAAACGCCGTATATCCCTGTGACTTTATGGCAGACAATTTATTGATTTAGAACAAAAAATAAACATAAAGATCACGAGCAGTTTACACTCGCCGCCTCTGCCGCTCAATAAATCCGGATAATAAATAGGGAAATTCAGCCCGAATTGGTCGGCTGTAACAAGGTCAGCAATCCGGCGGCCTTGTTTTCGACCTCCTGCCACTCTTCGGCAGCATCGGAACCGGCCACGATACCGGCACCGGCATACAGCCTTAACCCTTTCTCCTCTAACTGTGCACAACGTAGCGCAACGCAAAACTCACTGAGGGAGAAAGAAAGATAGCCGGCCGATCCGGCGTACCAGCCGCGGGAGAAAGGTTCATGTTGCAGAATAAACTCGCGCGCGGCCTGGCGTGGCAGCCCGGCTACCGCCGCCGTCGGTTGCAGCCGCTGCAAGCAATCGGCGTCGTCGCTGCGATTGAGCAGTCCTTCGATACGGCGCCGCAAATGCTGCACCTTACGTAAACGCACCACTTCCGGCGGCAGCACGTCCAGCGAACCGGCGCCCCCTTGCAGACGCTGGCAGATATCGTCCACCACCAGCAGGTTCTCATGCTGGTTTTTAGCGTCGCCCTGCAACCACTGCGCCAGCGCCTGCGCGCGCTGTTGATCCGGATGATTGGCCACGGTGCCCGCCAGCGCTTCGGTCAGCAGTTGCAGGCCATTTCGCCGGTACAGCCTTTCCGGGCTGGAACCGAGAAATGCGGAATGTGCATCAAATCTCAGCATAAAGTGGTAGCATCGGTGATTCACCCTACGGCTGGCGTCCATCATCGCCGGTGCGGACAGCGGGCTATCCAGCGTCAGCAACGTGCTGCGCGCCAATACCACCTTCTCCATCTGTTGCCGATCGATCGCTTTCAGCGCTTCGTGCAACATGATTTCCCACCCGGCACGTTCCGGTTGATGCTGCACCTTACCCACGTCAGCCTTTAAGGGCGCGATTGGCCGTGCAGCCACCACCTTTTCCAACCAGCGACCGGCTGCGTCCGCATCGTCACGCAGCGAGCTTTCAGAAAACAGATTAAGCGTTAGCTGGGTTTCACCTTCGCGACTCAGAATTTCCAGACGTGGCAAGAATAAATGCGCAGCGCCGTCAAAAGCGTTCAGCCCCCATATGCGCGCGCCCTGATACGCCCTGATAAATGCCTGCGCCTCTTGCGCTTGCGTAAACAGACGCAGTGCGCCACAGGCTGCCGCTTCTTCATGGCCGTCGCGATGGTGCCAGTAAAACTGCGGGAATGCCGGCTGCGCTGCCAGCCACTCCAATAAGGTGGCGGCCAGCGATGCGGGCACGGGAAGGGAAAACTGGCGGAAACCGCCCCCAACGGGAAAAGGGGATTCAAGCTGTCGGCGCAATCGCCTCAGCAATCCCGAAAGTTGTTCCACGGCCACCTCAATAACCAAACGTAATGTAGGGAATTATACGGTAAATCAAGGCTGAACGGCGGAAAAATAGCGGCGTTAAGTCAAGGTTCACGCTCAAAAATTGTTTATAAAATCTAAACAATCAGTTCAAAAAACGGCCGACCGGGCATTCTGCGACTATACTGAGAAAGCATGTTCCTGCCTGCTGCGAACCCACGTCAGATCTGCCCGGCGTAAAAAACAGGATGTTCACGATCTCCCGGCGGTTTCACCGGCTGTCCTTTGGGTCAGATGTAAGGAGCTTTTGTGTGAAAGAAATACTAATCAATTGGTTAAAAAAACAACGGAAAACTGCAAAAATAAAACCGTTACCTCTGCGGCGTAATAAAAACGCCCCCGAGACCAACGGAGGCACCATCAAGGCAGAACTGTTTTCTGTCGATCAAATGGAACGCTATGGCCAGCGCCTGGCGCGCTCACACAAGCTGGCGACGCGCAAGACGCCCTATTTTTTGCTGAAACGGTTGGACGAAAACGAACGCATACTGGCGGAAAGCTGCCACCAGTTAAGCAACGGCAAGAAATCCAGCATGACCCCCGCCGGCGAATGGCTGCTCGATAACTACTATCTGATAGAAGAACAAATTCGCGTCGTGCGTCACCATTTGCCGAAAACCTTTGGCCGCGGCCTGCCGCAGTTGGCGGCACCCTATAACTGCCCGCGAATCTATGACGTGGCCGCCGAAGCCATTGCGCACGGCGATGGCCGCTGGGACGCAGAAAGCCTCACGCGGTATATCGCCGCCTATCAAAAAGAAGTCAATCTGACGATGGGCGAGCTCTGGGCGTTGCCCGGCATGCTGCGTCTGGCACTGATCGAGAATCTGCGGCGCGTTAGCGTTGAAGTGGCGCAAGCGCAAAGCGAGCGCAATCTGGCCGACAGCTGGGTGACCAAAATGCTGGAATCGGCAGAAAACGATCCGGCTAACCTGATCGTGGTGATTGCCGACATGGCGCGCTCCAATCCCCCGCGTTCCAGCGCCTTTGTCGCCGAGCTAGTCCGTCGTTTACAGGGCCACGGCACCATGCTGGCGTTGCCGCTCACCTGGGTTGAGCAGCGTTTGGCAGAGGTCAGCCTGAGCTCGGCTGAATTGATCCACCGTTTTAACCAGCAGTTGGCCGTCAGCCAGCTGTCGGTCAGCAACAGTATTTCCGGCCTGCGCCAGCTCAGCGAAATGGACTGGGCCGAGTTTGTCGAAACCATGAGCCAGGTCGATCAAACCCTGCGCGACGATCCGGCGGGGGTTTACCCGTTGATGCACTTCGACACCCGCGACCACTACCGCCACGTGATCGAAATGCTGGCGCGCCACTGCTCGCGCAATGAAGTGCAGGTCGCCCAGCACGTACTGAATATGGCGCGGGTGGCGGCCGAAGATCCGTCCAGCGATCCACGCCGCAACCACGTTGGCTACTACCTGATTGACGATGGTCGACCGGAGCTGGAACAACAGCTTGAGGTTCGGCTCGGGCGCATTACCCGCTTGCGCCATGCATTAAATCAGGCGCCGTTGCTTTCCTGGCTGGGCAGCCTGAGCCTGATCACCACCGCCTGCTGTGCGGAGTTGCTGCGCCACGCCTACAGCACCGGCATCAGTTGGGGGCTGGCGCTGCTGTTCTTCCCGATGGCGGCGGTGGTCAGCCAGTTCGTGCTCAACCTGCTTAGTGAGGTCACCACCCGCAGCCGCACGCCGCAACCTCTGCCGAGGCTCGATTTCTCTTGCGGTATTCCCGCCGAGTTCCGCACCCTGGTGGTGATACCGACGCTGATCGGCAGCAAAAGCGGCGTCGATAAGCTGATCAACGCGCTTGAAGTCTATTATCTGGGCAACGCAATGAAACATCTGCACTTTGCCCTGCTCACCGACTTCAACGATGCGCCGCAAAAGCAGCACGCGGACGATGCCAATCTGCTGGCCTATGCCTGTCAGCAAATGGAAGCGCTTAACGGCCGCTATCCCTGTGAAGGCCCCAGCCACTTTTTCCTGTTTCACCGCGACCGCGAGTGGAATGAAAAACAGGGCATATGGATGGGGCTGGAACGCAAACGCGGCAAGCTGAATGCACTGAACGACTGGCTGCGCAACCGGGGCAACGCTTTTTGCACCCAGGTTGGCGCCGGGTTGGAAGTGCTGAAAAACGTGAAATACGTCATCACTCTCGACAGCGATACCGTATTGCCGCGCGAAAGCGCCCACCAGCTGATCGCCGCCATGGCGCACCCGCTGAATCAACCGCAGTACGACGCGCGTCAACAACGGGTGGTAGAAGGCTACGCCATCCTGCAACCGCGCATGGCGGAGGAAATACCGAGTTACGGCCAGGGCCGCTACGCAGCACTGTGCAGCAGCACGCCGGGCAACGATCCCTATACGTTGATGGCCTCGGACATTTACCAGGATCTGTTTGGCGAAGGATCCTTTATCGGCAAGGGCATCTACGATGTCGACGTGTTCTCGCACAGCCTCAAAGGCACCTGCCCGCCGAATCTGGTGCTGAGCCACGATCTGCTGGAAGGCTGCTACGCTCGCTCCGGCCTGCTGAGCGACGTATTGTTGTACGAACAGTATCCCAGCAACTATCTGGTGGACGTCGCGCGCCGCACACGCTGGATCCGTGGCGATTGGCAACTGCTCAACTGGCTGCTGCCACGGGTAAAAACCGAAGACGGTACACGCACGGCCAACCCATTGAGCACCCTGTCACGCTGGAAGCTGTTCGATAACCTGCGCCGTAGCCTGACGTCGCCCAGTCTGCTGCTGCTGTTTTGCGGTCTTGTCTGGCTGCCGAACACCCGCTATTGGCTGGCGTTCTTCGCCATCATCCTGCTGTTGCCTACCCTGCTGGCACTGGCGCAGGATATTGTCCGCAAACCACCCCGCAGGCCCTTCCTGCAACACCTGCAGTTGGCGATGAACGGTTCGCTGCATCGGCTGGCCCAGGTCGGCCTGCGGCTGGCGACGCTGCCGCATGAAGCGCTGTACAGCCTGAAAGCGATCGCTATTACCCTGTGGCGTTTGCTGATCAGCAAACGCAACCTGCAAGAGTGGACCAGCTACGCTCAATCCAGCGCCCGTCAGCAGGTTACTCTGAAAAACTTTTATCGGGCGATGTGGATCAACCCAGTAGCCGGCGCGGCGTTGCTGCTGTTTAGCTTCCTGCATAACCCGATGGCGTTGTTTATCACGCTGCCCTTCGCCACCCTGTGGTGCCTGGCCCCGTTCCTGCTGTGTTATCTCAGCCACCAACCGCAGCGCAGTAAAACCGCGCTCGACGATGAACAACGCCGTTTTCTGCGTCACACCAGCCGCCAGACCTGGGACTTCTTCAATACCTTCGTTAATCAGCAGGAAAACTGGCTGCCGCCGGATAACTATCAGGAGATACCGGAACCGGTGGTGGCACACCGCACTTCGCCGACCAATATCGGACTGTCGCTGCTGGCCAACCTCACCGCCTATGATTTCGGCTACCTGACGCTCAGCGAAGCGCTGCGACGTACCGAGCTGACACTCAACACGCTGGACCGCATGGAGCACTATCGAGGTCACCTGTACAACTGGTACAACACTCGGACCCTGGAACCGCTGAACCCGCGCTATATCTCCAGTGTAGACAGCGGCAATCTCGCCGGTCACCTGCTGACGCTCAGCGCCGGCCTGCCCGCGCTGGCTCACCAGCCGGTCATCAGCCCGCAATTAGTGCTGGCCGGGCTTGGCGACAGCCTGCAACTGCTGGAACAGCATTGGGGAGACGCCGCCCACAAAAACCTGCCGAAGCTGCGTAACCATTTTGAACAAGCGTTAAACAGCCATCCCACCGCGCTGCAGGCAGAACTGAACGCCATGCGCAACTACAGCAACGGGTTGCAGGAACCGGCGCTGAATCACGACGAAGAAACCAAACGCTGGGCCGGCGCGCTGCATCAGCAACTCAACGAACTCTGCGCGGAATGGGCGCTGTGGTTCGGCTGGCTGAGCGACAGCGTACCCGAGTTGGAGCCGGCGCCAAGCCTGCACTGGCTGGCCAATCCACCGGCGCAGCTGATGCTGTCGGCAGAGCAGCAAAGCCAACTTGACGCCGCCAGCGCACTGGCTCAGGAACGGCTGACGCAGTTGTATAGCCTCCAGCAGCGGCTGGAAAAAATGGCGCAGATGGACTTCAACTTCCTGTATGACGAAGCGACCCATTTCCTGTCCGTCGGCTTTAATTGCGATCAAAACCGCATGGACAGCAGTAAATACGATCTGTTGGCATCGGAAATTCGCCTGACCAACTACGTCGCCATCGCCACTAATCAGGTGCCTCAGCGCAGTTGGTTTGCACTCGGCAGACTGTTTACCGTGATCGAAAATGAGCCGGCGCTGATGTCGTGGAGCGGCTCGATGTTTGAATACCTGATGCCGCAACTGGTGATGCCGGCCTACCCCGACTCCCTGCTGGTGCAAATGTGCCGCGCCGCGGTGGAACGGCAAATCGCCTGGGGCAAGGAGCGCGGCGTGCCCTGGGGCATCTCCGAATCCGGCTATTTTGGCTTCGATGCCGATCAAAACTACCAGTATCACGCCTTTGGCGTACCGGGACTGGGCCTGCGTCGCGGGCTGGGTGACGATATGGTGGTCGCGCCCTACGCGACGGTGATGGCGCTGATTGTCGATCCGGATGCCGCTTGCAGCAACCTCGTCGCGCTGGAAAAAAATGGCGCCAAAGGCCGCTACGGGTTTTACGAGGCGCTGGATTACACCACCGCGCGCCTCAGCCGTGGTCAGCTGTACGTGATCATCCGCTCCTATATGGCGCACCATCAGGGTATGAGCTTCCTTGCCCTGTCCCATCTGCTGCTGGATGCACCTATGGTGGCGCGCTTCGCGAATTACCCCGCCTTCCAGTCGACGCGTCTGTTGCTGCAAGAACGGGTGCCGGATGCGGTTGAGCTGTACAGTACCCGTCGTCACTTCGAAACCCATGAGGGCACCATTACCCCGGCCAGCTTCATTGCGCGTGAGTTCAGCCGGGTGGATTCGCCGATCCCGGAAGTGCAGTTGCTGTCCAATGCCAACTATCACCTGATGCTGACCCAAGCCGGCGGCAGTTACAGCCGCTGGCAAAACCTTGCCCTGACCCGCTGGCGCGAGGACGCGACCTGCGACAACTGGGGGGCCTTCTGTTACCTGCGCGATCCGCAAACCGGCGAAGTGTGGAGCAACACCTGGCAACCGATCGGGGGTGCAGCCAAGGGATACAGCGCGGTGTTCAACGATGCCGGCGCCGAATATCAACGCCGTCAGGGTTTACTGTCGGTCAAAACGCAGGTTGTCGTGTCACCGGAGGACGATATCGAGCTGCGGCGCATCACCCTGGTGAACCGCAGTAAACAGTCCCGCACCATCGAAATCACCAGCTATGCGGAAGTGGTGCTGGCGCCGGCCGGCAACGATCTGGCTCACCCGGCGTTCAGCAATTTGTTCGTTCAGACCGAACTGCTGCCGGATCAAGACGCCATTCTGTGTCACCGCCGCCCGCGCGAGCCAAACGAGAAATGCCCGTGGCTGCTGCATATGATGACGGTACAGGGCCGCTCCAGCCAGACCTCGTTCGAAACCGATCGCGCCAAATTTATCGGCCGCGGACGCACCCCGGCCAACCCGCAGGCGCTGTATCAGAATACGCCGTTGACCAACAGCGCCGGGCCGGTCATCGATCCGATTATCGCTATCCGCCAGCGCGTGGTGCTGGAGCCTAACGTGCCGCTGACGCTGGATATTTTCTACGGTGTTTGCGAAGACCGCGTCAGCAGCCTGGCCATGCTGGAAAAATACCGCGATCGCCATCTGGCGGACCGCGTGTTTGAACTGGCCTGGTCGCACAGCCAGGTGGTACTGCGTCAGTTGAACGCCAATGAGGAAGATGCCAACCTGTTCAATCGCCTGGCGAGCGCAGTGGTGTTCCCGGCACAGGAAATGCGCGCCGCCAGCAGCGAAATCATCCAAAATCGCCGCGGCCAGTCGGGGCTATGGGGGCATTCGATCTCCGGCGATCTGCCGATCGTTCTGTTGACGGTGACCGATGGCGAGAACATCGGGCTGGTGCAACAGCTGATTCAGGCGCACAACTACTGGCGGCTGAAAGGGCTGCCGGTGGATCTGGTGATCCTTAACGAGGACGCCGGCGGCTACCGTCAGGAGCTGCAAAACCAGATAATGGGCCTGATCGCCGCGGGTATGGAATCAACCCAGACCGATAAACCCGGCGGCATTTTCGTGCGTACCAGCGAGCATATGTCACCGGAGGATCACCGCCTGCTGCTCAGCGTGGCGCGTATTTACCTCGACGATCGGCGCGGCGGATTAAATGAACAGCTAAACCAACGGTTGCAACTGCCGCAGATCCAGCAGCAGCCGCTGTCGCCGGTAACCGCTTCGTCGAAACTGGCGACGGTGAACAATCTGCCGCGCAACCTGCATTCGCCGCAGTTGCCCGCCATCGACGCGCTGCAGTTCTATAACGGCCTCGGCGGCTTCTCGGAGGATGGCCGTGAATATGTGATCGCCATGAACGAGAGCAAGATCACCCCTGCGCCCTGGTCAAACGTCATGGCCAACCCGATGTTCGGCTCGGTTGTCTCGGAAAGCGGCCAGGCCTACACCTGGTACGAAAACGCCCACGAATACCGCCTTACGCCTTGGGAGAACGATCCCATCTGCGACCGCAGCGGCGAAGCTTTCTATCTGCGTGACGAAGAGAACGGCCACTTCTGGTCACCCACGCCGCTGCCCACCCGGGGACGCGGCCACTATCTGACACGCCACGGCTTCGGTTACAGCGTGTTCGATCATCGCGAAAGCGGCATTGACAGCCAGTTCACCGTATTAGTCGCTAAAGAGGTGCCGGTGAAACTGTTCCTGCTGACGCTGACCAACACCTCCGGGCGCACGCGCAAGCTATCGGCTACCGGCTACGTGGAGTTTATCCTCGGCGATCTGCGGCAGAAAACGGCCATGCACATCGTCACGCAGGCGGCAACGCCCGAAAGCGGATGCGGCGTCCTGGCCACCAATCACTACGGTGGCAACGGTTCTGAACGCACCGCCTTCTTCGGCGTCTCCGGCGCGCATTGTTCAGTCAGCGGCGATCGGCGCGAATTCATTGGCCGCAACGGCTCGCTGACCAGCCCGGCGGTGCTGAAGCTGCGGCGCTTATCCGGCAAAGTGGGCGCCGGCATGGATCCCTGCGGTGCCGTGCAGTCGGCGATCAGCCTGATCGATGGCGATCAACGCAGCTTTGTGTTCGCCCTCGGCCTGGGGCAAAATGCCGATGAGGCCGAAGCGCTGCTGCAAAAATACCTGCAAGAAGAGGCACTGCAAAATGAGTTGCTGCAGGTGACGGCGCATTGGGACGGCATTCTCAACAAAGTACAAATCAGCACGCCGCAGCCGGCGGTCGATCTGCTGGCCAACGGCTGGCTGCTGTACCAGACCCTCTCCTGTCGCATTCAGGCGCGCAGCGGCTACTACCAATCCGGCGGCGCCTTTGGCTTCCGCGATCAACTGCAGGATACGCTGGCGCTGACCCACGCCGCCCCTGAGCAACTGCGCCAACAGATCCTGCTGTGCGCATCGCGCCAGTTTGTCGAAGGCGACGTGCAGCACTGGTGGCATCCGCCGCAGGGCAATGGCGTTCGCACGCTCTGTTCGGATGATTATCTGTGGTTACCGTTGGCGATTTGCCACTACCTGGACGCCACCGACGATAAAACCATTCTGGAAGAACAGGTCGGCTATCTGGAGGCGCGCAAGCTGACGCCAGGCGAGGAATCGTCCTACGAACAACCGGCGCTGAGCGCGACGCAGGAAACCCTGTATCAGCACGGCGTGCGCGCGTTGAAACACGGGCTGAACTTCGGCGAGCATGGCCTGCCGCTGATGGGGGCCGGAGACTGGAACGACGGCATGAACATGGTCGGCCTGGAGGGGCGCGGCGAAAGCGTGTGGCTGGGCTTCTTCCTGTTCCATATTCTGCAACGTTATGGCGAACTGGCGACCGCCCGCAACGACAAGGAACTGGCGACGCTGTGCCGCCAACAGGCCGCCACCCTGCGCGATAACCTGCGTGACCACGCCTGGGACGGCGAATGGTATCGCCGAGGTTACTTTGACAGCGGGGAACCGCTGGGCTCCCATGAGTCGGCGGAGTGTCGCATCGATGCCATCGCCCAAAGCTGGTCGGTGCTGTCCGGCGCCGGGGATAAACCGCGCAGCCTGCAGGCGATGCAGTCGCTGGATAAACACCTGGTCGATAACCAGGCTGGCCTGATCAAACTGCTGACGCCGCCGTTCGACGGCAACGGCCCAAACCCGGGTTACATTCGCGGCTATCTGCCCGGCGTACGCGAGAACGGCGGCCAATATACCCACGGTGCGGTCTGGGCGGTGATGGCCTTCGCCGAAATGGGCAATATCGAACGCGCCTGGGAACTGATGGCGCTGATTAACCCGATAAACCACAGCCTGGACAGTACCGCCGCCGAACGTTACAAGGTCGAGCCCTATGTGGTCACCGCCGATATCTACGCGGTGGCACCGCATGTCGGCCGCGGCGGCTGGAGTTGGTATACCGGCTCCGCCGGCTGGATGTACCGGTTAATCGTCGAATCCCTGCTGGGGGTGAAACGCCACGGCGATCGGCTGACCGTCAATACCCGGCTGCCTGCAGACTGGCCGCAGGTAACGCTTAACTACCGTGAAGGCGGCAGCGAGTATCGGTTGACGATCCGTCAGGGTCAGGGCGAGGCGCTGGTCACTGTAGACGGTGAAAAACAGCCTGAGGCGGCGATAACGCTGGTTGACGATGGGAAAATCCATCAGGTGGAGGTCACGCTGGGGCAGTAAACTCCGGGGCGCGGCGATTGCCGCGCCCAACTTAAACAGGCCGTTATTTACGCGCCAGCAACAGACCCAGCACCAAACCGACCGTGGCGCCAATGCCCACGCTGTGCCAGGGTTTTTCGCGCACGTAGCCGTCGGTGCGGCAAACGACATCCTTGGCCCGCGCATAGTAGGACTCGGTGGTGTCAGTCAGCCGCGACTTTACCTCACTCAACGCCTGTTCCGCGTGGGCCTTGATATCGATATAGGCCTGATCGGCGCGATCGCCGGAGTATTTCAACACTTCTTCCAGCGTGTCACTCAGCATTCTCAGATCGTCATCCAGCGTGGTTTGATCCGCATCCGTATTTCTCGCCATGTTAAATTCTCCGTGGTTAAAAAATTAAACGGTTCTTAACTATAGACAAGGATCGCCGGTCCACGCCATCAGACTATTGGCTAAAATCAGAACACTAACTGCACCTTGGCTGCCAGGCTCTTGTCACCGGCAAACTCCAGCGCCTGCGCCAGTTGCCGGTTATCGAACTCGGCGGAAAGCAGCGGCAGCGGATCGACTGTCCCTTCGGCCAGCCAGGTCACCGCCAACGAGAATTCCTCAACAAAACGAAACGATCCCAGCAGGTTCAGCTCTTTGGCAATCAGCAGCATCAGCGGGAAATCCGGGAAACTGCCGCCCATGCCCACCTGCACCACCGTCCCTTTGGCGCGGGTGATTTCCAGACAACGCTGTAGAGACGACGGATGGCCGGAAACCTCAAAAGCGATATCAAAATAACCTTTGTCCTGCAGATAAACGCTGAAATCGTCGTCGGCGGCGTGCAAACGGACGTCGGCCCCCATTTCCCCGGCAATATCCAGGCAGCGCGGGCTGAGATCGGCGCAGACAATTTCACCGGCACCCAGCGCCTTCAGCGCTGCTACCAGTAAGCAGCCTATCGGGCCGACGCCGGACACGAACACCTTTTTTCCTTTGACTTCACCGGGCTGCTTCGCAGCGTGGATCGCCACCGCCAAGGGTTCGGCAAACACCATCACCTTTTCGTCGCGATCGGCGCCGAACGCAATGCACTGCGCGCTATCGACCACCTTGTATTGGGTGAAAGCGCCGTCAACATGCGGGAAATACATCGCGCTGCCGAAAAAACGCATTTGAGTACATTGGTTTTGCTGATTCGCCAGACAATATTTGCACTGCCCGCATGGCTTGCTGGGGTTCAGCGCCACTTTCTGGCCCGCTGTCAGCAGCGCCGAATCGCTGGCCACCACTTCGCCGATCACCTCATGGCCAAGCACCATCGGCTGACGCACCTGAAAACTGCCGACCTTACCTTCCTGGTAATAATGCAGATCTGAACCGCAGATTCCGCCACGGGTGATTTTCACCAGCGTGCCGGTTCCCTGATATTCCACCTCTTGCTCCACCACAGCTACGTCATATTTGCCGTTGACCACACAGGACCGGGTTTGAATTTTCATCATGATTTTCCGTTGAACAGGTCGTTATACCGCAGCGGACATGCCGCCATCGACAAACAGCAAATGGCCATTAACAAAGTCCGAAGCTTTGGACGACAAAAACACCGCCGCGCCAATCAGCTCCTGCGGATCGCCCCAGCGTGCGGCCGGTGTGCGTTTGGTCAGCCAGGCAGTAAACTCCGGATTGTCCGCCAGCGCCTGGGTCATTTCGGTTTTGAAATAGCCCGGCGCGATGCCGTTGACCTGAATGTTGTAACGCGCCAGCTCCACGCACATGCCGCGCGTCAGCATTTTCACCGCACCTTTGGAGGCGGCATAGGGCGTAATGGTGTCGCGCCCCAGCTCACTCTGCATCGAGCCGATGTTGATAATTTTGCCGCTTTGGCGCTGCACCATATGGCGCGCCACGGTTTGCGAAACCATAAATACCGCTTTCTGATTGACGGCGATAATGTCGTCCCAGTCTTTTTCCGGGAATTCGGTAAAGGGATGGCGCCGCTGGATACCGGCGTTGTTAATCAGCACATCGATCCCGCCCATTTCCGCCTCAATCTGCTCAATAGCGGCATGAATGGCCTGCGAGTCGGTCACGTCAAAAGGGGCTGCATCGGCACTGAAGCCTTCACGCCGCAGAGCATCCACTGCGCGCTGCGCGTTTTCCCGGCTGGTGGCGTTGACCAGAATGTGTGCGCCGTACTGCGCCAGCCCGCGCGCCAGCAGAAAACCAATGCCCCGTGACGCGCCGGTAATCAGTATTTTTTTATTATCCAGCGAAAATAAGTTGTTCATAAGCTTCCCCGATCCCCGTCATTCAGTTAGAACAGGTGCCTATCTCACCGGATTGCCGCCGGCAAAAACGTGAGTTGTATCACTTAAAATCATGTTACTAAAAGCTGTTACCTTTAACGTGAAGCCGCGCATTCTCACAGGCCAAACACTTGACATATTTCATTGATAAATAGGATTTTTATACTTTATAACGTCGATTGTTATCACCAAATCGATTTGCTAACATGGGGTTATCCGCGATTTCTCCGCCCCACCCTGCTAAGGCCTCAGAATGAAGAACCAACGCGTTACGCTGCAAGATATCGCGCTGCTCGCCGGTGTGACCAAAATGACCGTCAGCCGCTATCTGCGTACGCCGGAAAAGGTGGCGGCCGATACCGCCGCGCGCATCGCCGAAGTGATGAAAGAGGTGAACTTCACCGACACGGATGAAGCGCGTTCGAACCAAAAACCGCGCATCGGCGTGTTAGTTCCCTCCTTCAACAACCAGATCTTTGCCGATCTGCTGGCCGGCATCGAATCCGTCACTCTGGATCAGGGTTATCAAACGCTGGTGGTGAACTATGAGTACAGCCGCGAACGCGAGGAAGAACACATAACCCAGTTACTGGCCTACCCGATCGCCGGGCTGATCCTTACCGATTCGCAGCACACTCTGCGGGCGGAAAAGTACCTGACAGCGGCAAAAATCCCGGTGGCGCAGGTGATGGATCTTGAAGGGCCGGCAGGGCGAATTGCCGTGGGGTTCGATAACTATCAGGCGGGCTATGACATGACCGAAGCGCTGCTTGCCAGCGGTAAGCGCCAGGTGGTCTATTTCGGCGCCATGTCCGATGCGCGCGACTTGAAACGCTTTCAGGGCTATTGCCGGGCGATGGAAAATCAGGGGTTGCCCCCACGCCAGATCACACCGCATAAGGTTTCATCGGTCTCGGTCGGCTCCGATATGCTGGCGATGGCGCGTCGGCTTTATCCTGATCTGGACGGCATACTGTGCACTAACGACGATCTGGCAGTGGGCGTGTTGCAGGAGTGCCTGCGGCTTGGGTTGAAGATCCCGCAGGACATCGCGCTGTCAGGCTTTCACGGTCTGGATATCGGTAAAGCCACCACGCCGGGCATCGCCAGCGTGATTACCCCCCGATTTGATATCGGCAAGGTAGCCACCGAGATCCTGCTAAAACGCATAAAAGGGGTGCCGTGCATTGAGCGCGTTGACCTGCACTACCGCATTTCACTCGGCGGCACTATTTGAATGCGCGGTAGCCACGTCAGGCATTTTCGCCTTACCGTTGCGCGCCGCCAGCCACAGCCCGCTGTTTTTCATCGCGTAACCAAACACCAGCCCCACCAATAAAGACGCTGTCACCAGCGGCCAGTCGCCCCCGCCGGCAAAGGTAGCGCAAGCGCCGATAAAGGTACCGGGCACGAACCCCAACCACTGCTGTTTGGCCTGAATGCACATCAGGAAGGCCACTATGCCGGTCAGCAGGTAGCCGAGCATGCTCCAACCCGGCGCCAGTTCGCTGCCGTGAATGATCGCCATCGCCCAAAACACCCCGCTACAGCTGGTCAGCGTGCTAATCAACAATCCTTTCAGCCCACCCTGCGGACAGGCGAAATAGGCGGTGCAACCGAGAAAGCCGGCCCAGCCGATCAGTCCCAGACTGACGGCAACCCATCCCCAGACGCCGGACAGAATCCCGGTAGTGACAGCAATGGCGAAAATAACGTTCATAAATCGACCCGGCAGAAAAGAAAGCGCGCAGTGTACTCGAAAACCGGTGAATTTATGTGACAAGAATCACAAAAAATATGTAATAGGAGAAATGTAAATTACAGACTTGTGGAATTTGTCACAAAAAAAACCAGCGTGGCAAGCACGCTGGAAATGACACACAACAACACCAGGGAAATCGTTCACCACATTGCGTGGCTAAAGTATTCTTTCTTATACCCTATGAATATCAAGTTGCAGCCAACCACACGGCGGCTTCACAAGCGGCGGGTATCAGCGCGGGAAGCCCGCGCGGGTCACCATGAAGCTCAGAATCAAGCACACCAGGGTACTGACCACAAATAACAGGTTGACCGCCAGGTGCAGGCTGGCATGGTCGATCACTACCCCCAGCAGGATGGGTACCCAGTTGGCGATATAAGCAATAACGTAAAACAGTGAAATTAGTCTTGCATGGCTGGCCTTCGGTGAAATCAGATTCACCAGCGTGGCGCTGCCGACAAAAATGGCGCCGTAAGCATAACCGGCAATCACCATCCCTGCGGCTGCCAAGCCCAGCGAGTGGATCTGGATCGCCTCGGTAAACACCACCACCGACAACGCCTGCGCCAGGCAACCAAACATCAGAGAGTGCCGCGCATTAATGCGGCGACTGAGGATCTGGCTAATGCCGGCAATCACCAGGTACACGGCAATCACATAACCGTAAACGCCACGGCTGTGCATGCCCAACAACTTTTCCGATACGCTCGGGCCAATCGCAAGAATACTGGCAGCGACCGCCCAACAGATGAACAACGCACCGGCGCACAAGAAAAACTTGCCGCCCGTGGCGCGCAGGCCGTCCGCCAACGAACTCTTTTCCGGCACGGCGTTTGCCACCGGCTCCCCGCTTACCGGCACAACCACCACTTCACCCGGCCATTTCAGCATCACACCCAGCGCGGCTACTGCCGCCACCGCCATGATGATAATGAAGGGCAATGACGTAGTATGGAATCCGGTTTGCAGCGCCACACCGCTGAAAATCGGCCCCAATGCCAAGCCGAGAGTAAACGACAACGTAGCGATCAGCGCCGCATTCTTACCGCCGTCTTTCGGCCCAAAACGCACCAGCGCAATATTGGCCGCCCCGGTTAGCGCACCGGTCCCAATCCCGGCCAGCAACCGTGCCATAAACATCATCAAAAACGAATCGGCCATCGAAAACAACAGCGCGCCGGCTAAAACCACCAGCAGCGCCGGCACAATCATGCTGCGCAGATCTTTCACTTTGCCGGCCATATTGCCGACGCCAAACAGTGAAATCAGCACCCCTGCCGCATAAGCGCCATAAATAATTGTCAGACTGACCGAGCTTAAACCCAATTCATGTTGATAAAGCGGATAAAGCGGCGTCGGCGCACTGCTATTAAGCAATGCAGACATTAATGCCAGCGCTAAAAAAAGCAGAATGGCAAAATGCGACGTGCCCGAATTCGTTTTAGCTGCTTGATTAACAGCGACACCTTCAGACATTTTTCTCTCCCGAAACAAGCTGGATAAACATTCTGTCCTGAAAACCAAACTCAATCAGGAAACGCGTTCATCATACCGTTTGGGTATAAGAGCAAAAATAGCCAAGAATGCATCACAGTGATTCATTAATGCATGAACAGGGCAAATATGATCGTTTAATGCAACACGCGAACGGGCTGCCGGCGCGGCCAAATACCGCAAATACCCAAGGCCAAACCATATACGGCATGGTTGACCAGACTGGCCACCAGTAGACCTATGCCGTTAGTGGCGCTGCCGAAAAACCCCAATCCAACTGAGGGATAAATTAAACATAACGATATAAGCGAACAAATCAGGCCATAAATAACGGCCCGGCACAGGGCACCGCTGCGCGGATGATAAACGGAAAAAACAAAATAATAAAAAAGAAGTGCCAGGACGATACCGGCAAAATAATGCGCACCGTAGCCCAATAATAATGCGTGCGGCACAGGGGGAATATCGCCAGGCCGCAGGAACAGGAATTGCCCATGCCGCCATTGATTGGCTAAATTGCCGATAAAAACCAGGTTCAGCTTACTGATAACCCCGGCGGACGCGGCAATAAAATTGACCAGGTCCATGGCGACGGTCGCCGCAATGCCATACAGTCCATAACGTGCCAGTTCCCTGGCTGGGCTTACATCCAATGGTCTCTCTCCTTTGTGGTTAAACTGCCGCAGCCTTCGAGGCTTTCGCCGGGCTGCGTTTCAAAATGGCCAATGCGCCGGAAAGAATAATCAACGCCATGCCGGCTGCAGCAATGTAAGACAGCTTTTCGCCAAACAGCAGATAACCGAGCAGCGTGGAAAAAATGATGGTGCTGTAGGACAGGATGCTGACAATCACCGCATTGCCGCTACCGTAAGCGCGGGTCATGGTGATTTGCCCCAAACTGCCAAATACGCCGATAGCGCCTACACACAGCATCATGGCGCTGTCCAGGGCCGTAAAGCCCATCACCGCAGTCATCACACAGCCAATCACCGTACCCACCAGCGAGAAATAGAACACCACCCGCAGCTCCGGCTCACCACTGCGCACCAGTTTACCGACATTGAAATAGGCCAACGCAGTCAGCAGACCGGACAAGAGGCCAATCAGAGTAGCGACATACTCGCCATTCGGCGTGTCCGGACGCAGCAACACCAGTATGCCGATAAACCCCAACAGCACGGAAAACAGCAGTTTACCGGTCAATTGGCCTTTGGAGGTAACGAAGGCGATCGCCGACTGAAAGATCGGATTGGTGTAACCCAGCGTGGTGGCGGTGGCGATCGGTAGGTGGATCAGCGAATAAAAGCCGCAATACATCGCCGCATTGCCGATAGCGGCGCGTTTCATATGCAAACCGAGGTGCTGCGTGCGGAAACCGAGATTTTTAACCTTAATCAGCGCGGCGACGATCAGTACGTTAATAAAAGAACGATAAAAAATAATATCGAAAAAGCCGACTTTGGCCGAAGCCAGTTTAACACTGGCCCCCATCAGCGCGAAAAACCCGCTGGCGACGACCATCCACAAAGCAACCATGATTTCCTCGGAATACGACCCAAACGGGTGGCAAAAATGATCTATACCCTGTACGGACAGGCTGCCCCAGAGTGGGCCAGTGCCTCCGTATGCTGCACCCGTATCAAACGGGGCGAACATATTCGCCCCCTACGGGCAGTGCAGTCAACAACGCCGCAGCTTGAAAGACACTATTATTCGGCGGTTTTCACCGTCAGTGGTTTGTTGTCAGCACAAGCGAAGAACACCAGCATCTCCGCCCCTTTATCGCCAGAAACGCCCTGATGAACGATATCTACCGTGTCGGTAAAGGAATCCCCTTGCTTAAAGGTGTGCTTCAAGCCGGTTTTTTTTACCGTGAGAGAAACGCTGCCGCCGGTCATATACACCGCACTGATGCACGGGTGGATATGCCAGGCAAGCACCTTATTCGGCTCCACCGTCACTTTCAACAGGGTGATCTGTGGGGCGCCGGCCGGATACTGCCCGTACGGCGTGCCCTCCCACGAGGTTTCGGTTTTCAGCAAGGTTTCTTTGCTGATCCCTTCGCCGTGATCTTCAGCAGCCTGCGCGCTCCCCTGAAATGCCATCGTTAATGCCAGAAGTATCAATTTATACATTGTTATCGCTCCATGACCCTGTGAATAAGAACAGAAATGGCGTGATACAAAGGATAATTAACGACGGCCTCAGGGACGCGCCCTTACAACCCTTTGATACGCTGTTCGTATTCTACGATGCTCTCGGCATAGTATCGATTGGGTGCGACATGATTTCCGACTATCACTTCGATCAGGAACGGGCCCTCATACTCGGCTGCGGCGGCCAGCGCCTCGTCCAGCTCCTCCAGCGTCGCCGCCTTCGCAGAGGCGACGCCCAGGCTGTTGGCGAAGGACTTCCAGTCGTGGCTCGGCAGAGCGGTGTAATCAGCCGATACGCCTCGGTTCTGAAGCGTGTCGATATGCATGGCACCGTGGGCGCTGTTGTTCATTACGACAAAGGTCATTTTGACCTGATAACGTGCGGCGGTCTGGATCTCGATGCCATGCATCAGCATGCAGCCGTCGCCGGTCACTACCACGCAATCGCGGTGCGGTGCCGCCAGTTTGATGCCAATACCGGCGCATATCGCCCAGCCCATCGGTGCCAGGGAGCTTGAGGTGTGGTAATCACCCCGCCCGCTGGCCAGCCAGTGGTGGGCCATAAAGATACGGTGCGCCCCGGAGTCAACCACCACGTTGGTGTCCTCGTCCATGCGGCTGCGGATGCGTTTGATGACATCACCGGGATACATGTTGGCTTCACCTGCGGCCTGCCGCGCCTGCAAGTCAGGCTGTTGCTGTTCAAGCGGCAATTGACGCACCTGGTCAAGCCAGCCATCGCGCAGCGCCTTGATACCGGCCAGGTGCGCGTCGTCGTCGCCGACCGCATCCAGCAGGTGTTGCACCCCACCGGTCAGGCTGGAGAAAATCTGCATGTCCGGCTGATAGTGCGAACTGACCTTGTCAAAATCTTCGTCAATCACCACCAACGTTTTGGTGCCGTGCAGCCGCGGGTTCCAGTTCAGGCTGTCACGCTGGCTAAGGTCGCATCCCAGCACCAGCAGTACGTCCACGTCATCGCCATTGATGGTTTCCACCGCACGAGTATGGCCGGCGAACCCATACAGGCCAAGCGCCAGCTCGTGCCCTTCAGGAAACGCCCCCTTGCCGGACAGCGTGGTGGCGACCGGCAGACGATACTTCTCCGCCAGGCGCAGCAGCAGTTCGGCATCCTGCGGGTTATTCATGCGGTTGCCCACCAGGCAGGCAACCTTCAAGCCGCGCAACAGGTAATCGTCCAGCACCTGATCCAAGCCTTGCTGGTCAATCGCCGCTTCGCGGCACTGTGGTGTGCGCTGCGGATCTGCAGCATGATTGCCGGCCACCGCTTTCTTTTGCATGTCGACCGGTACGCTTAAATAAGCGCGGCCTTTACGCTGGGTATTCAGGCAAGACAAACTGCGCCGCAGTTCATGCTGCAACGTCAGATTATTTTTCACTTCGATGGCGGCGGAAAGCAGAGGTTTGACGATAGTCAGCTCATCGATGCCGCTATTGCTGCCGTCCTGAAAAGCGCCCTGCGCTTCATGGTAGGTAGCGATGCCGCCGGCCAGGTACAGCACCGGGATCTTATCGGCCTGTGCTGCAGCCATCGCCGGCAGGAAATTCATGGTGCCCGGGCCGGAGATGCCGAGGCAAACGCCGAACTTGCGGCTGGCACGGGCGTAGCCATCGGCCATAAAACCGCAGGCAGTTTCATGAGCGCCGACGATGCCGGTAATGCCGGAATGTTCAATGGATTTAATTAGTGGGTACACGAGCTTGCCCGGTACCAGGAATATGTATTGAATACCGCGAGCTTCAAGACCCTGGATAATCACATCAGCGTTACTTCTCTCTACCGCTTTCGCGCCAGGCGTCGCAATAACCCTGATACCGTCCGCAGTTGCCAGGGCTACGGGGGTGTATAACTTCTCTGCGTGAGACTCCATTTTTCATGTCCAGTCGTGGTGGGCCAACCTGATTCAGAGTCAATCCCACCAGGCGGTTAGCCCACAGAGACAGGCTCTCATGCGCATCTGCTTACGCGTTAGGGTAACATTGATACAAAAATGTGCGCCAGATCACAGCATAAACGTTGATAAGCATAAAGATTGTTTAGTAAAAATAAAGATGCAAAACTGCTTCACGTTGATGCATTTATTCATATCCTGAAACATAATAAATAATTATGATACGTGGGCTTCATTTGCAGCCAAAACCAGAGCCAAAGCGGCTGCGCGAGAATGAACACTGATAAGACCGATAAGCCTGTACAAAGGAAATGGCATGATGAATTGGGATGACGCACGCTTCTTCCTGGCAGTAGCACGCTGCGGTACTTTACGAAAAGCCGCCAATGAACTACACGTCGACCAGGCCACTGTCGGCCGACGCATTACCGCGTTTGAAGAAAGCTTGGGATCGAAGCTGTTTATCCGCACGCCGAAATCATTTTCCCTCAGCCCGCTGGGCGAGGAAATGCTGGCGGACGTAATGAATATGGAAAACTCGGTGCAGGCAATTGGCCGCAAAGCCACCAGCGGCGACGACAGCCTGTGCGGTAACGTGCGCATCGCCACCACCGACACCATGGCCGAGGCCTTTGTCATTCCGGCGTTGAAGGATCTGCGTGAGCAGCACCCATTAATCACCGTCACACTGCTGACGGCGGTTAATATCTCCGATATTTCTTATCGCGGCGCGGATCTGGCGATCCGTGGCGCACGGCCCGATTCTGATGAGCTGATTATCAAGCGCATGGCGACCATCGAAATGGGGCTGTACGCGACGCAAGACTATCTCGATAAACACGGCCAGCCAACCAAAGGCGACCACCTGCGCGGCCACGATTTACTGATGTTTCCGCGCGAACTGGTGCCGCGCCACTGGAATAATTTCTGTGGCGAGGCGCTGATCGATCCCAACGTCGTTTTGCAATGCAATTCACAGTTGCTGCTGCGCTCGGCGACACGGAGCGGTTTGGGGATTGGTCTGCTGTCCTCCTTCCTGGCGGATAAGGATCCAGACCTGGTGCGCATCTTCCCGGAAAATAAGGACTGGGTGGATATCTGGCTGGTGCTGCACCCCGACCTGCAGCGCGCTGCGCGGGTGCGTGCCGTCGTGCAGGCGCTGGAAGCGTCGTTTAAAAATAACCCAGGCTGATCCCCCACCCCATAAAAAAGGTCGCCGAAGCGACCTTTTTTATTGCCTTGATGCCCATCAGAACATCGGCTGCGCCATCTGCACCAGCGTAATCAGCGGCTGTGGGTAGACACCCAACAGCAACACCAACGCAGCGGAGATCAGCACAACCACACCGCCCGCAGTCAACGCCCAGTTGTTCGGCGTATCGCGTTGCAGAGCTTCCGGCGCGCTGAGGAACAGGCTGACGGTCACACGCAGGTAGTAGTACAAACCGATGGCACTGCCCAGTACCACAGCACCGGTCAGCCACCACAGGTGAGCGCTGACGCCCATCGCGATAACGAAGAACTTACCGATAAAGCCCAGGGTCATCGGGATACCGGCCAGAGACAGCATCATCACCGTCATGACCGCGGACAGAATCGGCTTATGCCAGAACAGACCACGGTAGGAGAACAGTGAATCGGCGTCCGGGCCACGGTACGGGCTGGACATCAGGCTAACCACACCGAACGCGCCCAGGCTGCTGAACAGGTAACCGGCCAGGTAGACACCGGCGGTTTCCAGCGACAGTTGATGGGTTTGCACCGCAATCAGCGCCACCAGCAGATAACCCAGGTGGGCGATCGACGAGTAACCCAGCAGACGCTTGATGTTGGTCTGGCTGATAGCCATCAGGTTGCCGAACAGAATTGAACAGACGGCAATGATCGACAGCACCATACGCAGCGCTTCGCTGTCGGCGGCCGGGGCATACAGGAACAGACGCATCACTACGGCGAAGATCGCAATCTTGCTGGCAGTGGCCAGGAAGGTAGAGACCGGCGCAGGCGCCCCCTGATACACATCCGGCGTCCACAGTTGGAACGGCACCAGAGACAGCTTGAAGCCCAGACCCACAATCATCATGCCCATACCGGCCAGGATCAGCGGTTGGTGCATCATGTTTTCGTGCAGGCTCTTGCCCAGACCGGCCAACGACAGATCACCGGACTCGGCATACAGCAGCGCCATACCGAACAGCAGGAATGACGAAGCCGCAGCGGACAGCAGCATGTACTTGATAGCGGCTTCCAACGGACGCTTCTGGCGGTAGGCATAGCCCACCAGGCCGAACAGCGGCAGCGAGATCAGTTCAATACCGATGAACAGCGACGCCAGGTGGTTGGCACTCGCCAGCACAATGCCACCCAGCGTGGCAATCAGCACCAGCAGGTAGAACTCTTCGCGGTTGTCCGGGTAACCCACCAGCCATGGATAAGCGAAGGTACAGGTCGCCAGACTCGCCAGTATCACCAGCCCGGTATAGAACATCGAGTAGCCGTCAACCCGCAGCAGCGGGGTGACGTCCATTGGGCCTGCCTGGCCAACAAAATACAGCGAAAGCAGCGCCAGGTTTAGACCGATCACGGTCAGCGTGGCGTTGATAAAGTGGTCGCGTCGCCACGCAATGCCTAGCATCACAACCACCACCGTCAATCCGACGATCAACAGCGGTAGCAGTGCGATCAGTTGTTGAGGAGTTATTGTCATGGCGAATTACGGCCTTGTTGTTGAAATTGCTGAAACTGACGAACCAAACCAGTGTTGCACATTGCTCATCGCCGCATTAGACGTGTCCAGAATCGGCTGCGGGTAAACCCCCAGCAGAACCAGCAACACCACCAACAGCAGAATGATGAACAGTTCGCGCGCGGTCATGCCCGGCAACGGTTGCTCGGATTTAGCTTTGCCGTAGTAGGCGCGCTGCATCATGATCAACGAGTAAACCGAAGCAAACACCAGACCGAAGGTAGAAATCACGGTGATCACCGGCACCACCTGGAAGCTGCCGAACAGGATCATGAATTCGCCGACGAAGTTACCGGTACCCGGCATCCCCAAGGTAGCTACCGCGAAGAACAGCGACAGCGCAGGGATGTACTTGATACGCCCCCACAGGCCGCCCATCTCGCGCATGTCACGGGTATGCAGACGTTCGTACAACTGGCCGCAGATGATGAACATGCCGGCCGCAGACAGACCGTGCGCAATCATCTGAATCACCGCGCCCTGGTAAGCCAGTTGGCTGCCGGTGTAGATGGCGATCAGCACGAAGCCCATGTGCGATACCGAGGTGTAAGCGATCAGACGTTTAATGTCGGTCTGCGCGAACGCCATCCAGGCACCGTAGAAGATACCGACCACGCCCAGCCACATGGCGATTGGCGCAAACTCGTGCGAGGCTTCCGGGAACAGCGGCAGGCTGAAACGCAGCATGCCGTAGGCCGCCGTCTTCAGCAAGATCCCCGCCAGGTCAACGGAACCTGCGGTTGGCGCCTGGCTATGCGCATCAGGCAGCCAGCCGTGCAACGGCACCACCGGCATTTTCACCGCGAAGGCGATGAAGAAGCCCAGCATCAGCAGATATTGCACGTTGTGCGACATTGGCGTTTGCAGCAGGTCTTCGTAATCGAAGGTCCACACGCCGGTCGCATTGTAGTGCACGAACACCAGGCCCATAATCGCAATCAGCATCACCAGACCGCTGGCCTGGGTATAGATGAAGAATTTGGTAGCCGCAGTGATGCGGGTTTTACCGTCCGACGCCTTGTGACCCCACAGCGCAATCAGGAAGTACATCGGCACCAACATCATTTCCCAGAAGAAGAAGAACAGGAACATGTCGATGGCGAGGAACACGCCGATTACCCCACCCAGGATCCACAGCAGGTTCAGGTGGAAGAAGCCCTGGTATTTCTGGATTTCACGCCAGGAACAGAGGATGGCCAACACGCCCAGCAGGCCGGTCAGCACCACCATCAGCAGTGAAAGGCCGTCCAGCGCCAGGTGGATGGAAATGCCAAAGCGTGGGATCCACGGCAGCAGGAATTCAGACTGCCACTGCGGAATGCCTTTCGGCGTAGTCAATGTGTAGCCACCCTGCATCCACAGATACAGAGAAAGCGCCAATGTCAGCCCCATTGCGATCAACGCAATCCAGCGCGGCACCTTAGTACCGAAGCGCTCAAACTGCCAGCACAGCAGACCGCCAATAAAGGGGATAAGAATTAGCCAAGGTAATAGCATGGCGTTTTGTGTCCCTTATTCTACCGTTGTCTTTCACGCTGTAGCGTTGTTGGCTGCGGGCGTTTACCCCTGTCACTTACCTAAGTAAGCTCCAGGGGATGCTCGCACTTGCCGCCTAGCTACAACGCGAAATCCATACGGTATAAAACATTGTACATAGCACAGAGCTATGCCCGATAAATGCTTTAAATTATTATCAACAGCGCCAATACGACCACTGCACCCACACCCATAGACGCTATATACCAACGCACCTGACCGTTCTCGCTCACCGTCAGACCACGGTTCCCCCAGCGGGAGAAAATGGCCGGCAGGTTCATCATCGAGTTCAGCGGATCGCGCTGCAGCAGTTTCGCAATGCCCAGGTAAGGCTTGACGAAGACTTTGTCATACAGCCAATCGAAGCCCCAGGCATGGAACCACCAGGTCGAGAAGAAACGCCCCGGCGCGCTTTTAGCGATGCTGGTGACCAGGCTGCGTTTGCCCAACCACAGCGCTGCCGCCAGCAGGATACCGGCGATAGCCACCACGCCGGAGGTAATCTCCAGTTGCAGCACGCTACCGTGCGCCAGCTCGGTGGTGTCCGGCAGTACGCCCTGCAATGGCGGAACAATCATCGCGCCAACGAAGGTGGACAGCACCAGCAGAACCAACAGCGGCAGGTGGTGAGTGATGCCTTTACCGGCATGCGCTTTGATTTTCTCTTCGCCATGGAACACGATGAAAATCATACGGAAGGTGTAGAGCGAGGTCATGAACGCCCCGACCAGACCAGCAATCATCAGGTTGAGGTGACCGTTCGCCATCGCGCCCGCCAGGATCTCATCCTTACTGAAGAAGCCGGCAGTGATCAGCGGCAACGCCGACAGCGCAGCGCCACCCACCAGGAAGCAGACGTAAACCATCGGAATGCTCTTGCGCAGGCCGCCCATCTTGAAGATGTTCTGCTCGTGGTGGCAGGCCAGGATCACCGAACCGGAGGAGAGGAACAGCAGCGCCTTGAAGAACGCGTGGGTCATCAGGTGGAAGATCGCCGCATCCCACGCCTGCACGCCCAACGCCAGGAACATGTAGCCAATCTGGCTCATGGTGGAGTAAGCAAGCACGCGTTTGATGTCGGTCTGCACCAGCGCGGCAAAGCCGGCCAGCACCAGGGTCACAGCCCCGACGATACCCACCAGATGCAGCACTTCCGGCGCCATCAGGAACAGGCCGTGAGTACGGGCAATCAGGTAAACACCAGCGGTTACCATGGTCGCAGCGTGGATCAGCGCTGAAACCGGGGTTGGACCCGCCATTGCGTCAGCCAACCAGGTCTGCAACGGCAGCTGCGCCGATTTACCGACCGCGCCGCCCAGCAACATCAGGGTAGCCCAGGTGATGGCGGTATCGCCGACGGCCAGCTTTTGCGGCGCCAGGATCATCAGTTCACGGATATTCAGCGTGCCCAGCTCGTTGTAGAGAATGAACAGCGCGAACGCCAGGAACACGTCGCCGACGCGGGTCACGATGAAGGCTTTCATCGCCGCTGCACCGTTGGCCGGATCCTTGTAGTAGAAACCGATCAACAGGTAGCTGCACAGGCCCACGCCTTCCCAACCCAGGTACATCAGCAACAGGTTGTCTGCCAGTACCAGTATCACCATGCTGGCGATAAACAGGTTGGTGTAAGCGAAGAAGCGCGAATACCCCTCTTCACCGCGCATGTACCAGGAAGCGAACATGTGGATGAAGAAACCGACGCCGGTAACCACAGACAGCATGGTCAGCGACAGGCCGTCCAGCGTCAGCGTCACGCCGATATTGAAATTGCCGACGGTCATCCAGTTCCACAGGCTTTGCTCAAACAGCTGCACGCCAGTGGCTTTCTGGGCGAAGAAATCCATTGCCACATGCACCGTAACCAGCGCAGCCAGGCCGATAGAGCCTACCCCGACGGTCGCCGAGACGTTTTCAGACCAGCGGCCACGGGAAAATGCCAACAGCAGGAACCCGATCAGCGGTAGCAGAATAGTTAAATATAATAGGTTCATCCGCGCATCTCACTGACAGTATCGATATTCAGGGTATGACGACGACGGTAGAGCTGCAGCAGCAACGCCAGACCAATACTGGCCTCGGCAGCCGCCAGGCTGATCGCCAGGATATACATCACCTGCCCGTCCGGTTGGCCCCAATAGCTGCCCGCCACGATAAACGCCAAGGCTGCGGCGTTAATCATCACTTCCAGGCTGATCAACATAAACAGCAGGTTGCGACGGAGCGTCAGCCCGGTCAGGCCGAGCACGAACAGGATCGCCGCCAGGATCAGACCATGTTGAAGAGGGATCATGCTTGCTCCTCCGATTTTCTTCTCGCCATTTCGCTACTGGCCGGGGCGTTGCTCAACACTTCGCCCGGTTTGTGCTCGCGGCCAATGTGGAAGGCAACAACCAGACCTGCCAACAGCAGCATTGAAGCCAGTTCAACCGCCAGAACGTAAGGACCGAACAGGCTGATCCCCACGGCTTTAGCGTCAACCATATCACCGCTGATACCCTGATCGGACAGGCTGCGGATAGCGACAATCAGTACCACCAGCAGCGCCAGCGACATCAGACCAGGCCCGATCCACACCGACGGCTTCAGCCACTCGCGCTCCTGCTGCTGCACCGCGTTGCCGAGGTTCAGCATCATCACCACGAACACGAACAGCACCATGATGGCACCGGCGTAAACGATGATTTCCAGCGCGGCGGCAAAGTACGCGCCGAGTGAGAAAAAGACTGCAGAGATCGCCAGTAACGAGACGATCAGATACAGCAACGCATGCACAGGATTGGTATGCGAGATCACGCGAATCGTCGCGACAATCGCAATCAAACCTGCCAGATAAAAGGCAATTTCCATGCTTGCTGGCTCCTTAAGGCAACAGACCTTTGACGTCGATCGGTTTGGCTTCGTTTTCGGCTTCGCCCTTGGCTTTGCCGTCAATCGCCATACCGGCCATCCGGTAGAAGTTATATTCCGGATATTTACCCGGCCCCGAGATCAACAGATCTTCTTTTTCGTACACCAGATCCTGGCGCTTGAACTCACCCATTTCGAAATCCGGCGTCAGCTGGATTGCGGTGGTCGGGCAAGCTTCTTCGCACAGGCCGCAGAAAATGCAGCGCGAGAAGTTGATGCGGAAGAACTCCGGATACCAACGGCCGTCTTTCTGTTCTGCTTTTTGCAGCGAGATACAGCCAACCGGGCAGGCAACCGCACACAGGTTACAGGCCACGCAACGCTCTTCGCCGTCCGGATCGCGCGTCAGCACGATGCGGCCACGGTAGCGCGGCGGCAGGTAAACCGGTTCTTCCGGATACATCTGGGTTTCGCGCTTGGCGAAGGCGTGCAGGCCTATCATCCAAATGCTGCGCACCTGGGTGCCGAAACCAACCAATAACTCTTTCAATGTCATGGTTTATTCACCCCTTATTGAGCGTTGTACAAAATGACTGCGGCAGTCGCCAGCAGGTTCAGCAGCGTCAGCGGCAGGCACACTTTCCAGCCGAAAGACATCACTTGGTCATAGCGCGGACGTGGCAGAGCAGCACGAATCAGAATGAACATCATCATGAAGAAAGCCGTTTTCAGCGCGAACCAGATGAATGGCGGCAGGAACGGACCCTGCCAGCCGCCGAAGAACAACGTCACAATCAGGGCGGAAACGGTGACGATACCGATATATTCACCCACGAAGAACAGACCGAACTTCATGCCGGAATATTCAATGTGGTAGCCGTCAGCCAGTTCCTGCTCGGCTTCCGGTTGGTCAAACGGATGGCGGTGACACACCGCAACCCCGGCAATCGCAAAGGTAATAAAACCAAAGAATTGCGGAATGACGTTCCAGACGTGAGCCTGCGATTCAACGATGGCCTGCATGTTGAACGAATCAGCCTGCATCACAACGCCCATCAGCGAAAGGCCGAGAAACACTTCGTAGCTCAGGGTTTGCGCAGAAGCACGCATCGCCCCCAACAGCGAGTATTTGTTGTTGCTCGACCAGCCGGCGAACAGCACGGCGTAAACCGCCAGGCCGGCCATCATCAGGAAGAACAGAATACCGATGTTGAGGTCGGACACCGCCCAGGTCGGGCTGACCGGGACGATGGCAAATGCCAGCAACAGGGAAGTAAAGGCGATCATCGGCGCCAGGGTGAAGATCACCCGGTCGGAGAATTTCGGTACCCAGTCTTCCTTGAAGAACATTTTGATCATGTCGGCGACCAGCTGCAACGAGCCGCCCCAGCCGACACGGTTCGGTCCATAACGGTTCTGGAACAGGCCGAGCAGACGGCGTTCGCCGAAGCTCATGAATGCCCCACAGCTCACTACGACCAGCAGGATCACTACCGCTTTAAGAATGGAGATCAGAATGTCGATCACCTCAGGGGTAAACCAGCTCATCGTGTTGCCTCCCGCAGATTTTCAACCGTTGCACCCACCAGCACCGGTGGGATCCCTGGCAAGCCAAGCGGCAAACCAACCTGGCCCTGGGTCAGAGTTTCACTCAGACGCACCGGCAGACGAAGCTGCTGGCCCGCACAGCTGAACTCCACCAGCGCACCGGCATTAACGCCAAGCGCAGCGGCATCGGCCGGGTTCACCATCACATAAGCTTCTGGCATACGCTGCTGGATCACACCGGAACGCTGTGACATTTCATCACTGCCGAACAGGTGGTAATACGGCGCGACACGCCAGCCTTCCGCATGATTAAAGGCGGCAGGCACGTTGGTGAAGTAACCCAGGTTACCCTCCCCTGCTTCGATCAGGCGGATACCCGGATCGCCATGACGCAGCTTGCCGCCCACTTCGGCCTGGAATTTGTTCCATGCCTGCGGTGAGTTCCAGCCTGGCGCCCAGGCGAACGGGATCTGCTGACGATCGGCCAGCGGGCTGTTGTTCCCTTCCATTGAGAAGGCAAACATGGTGTCTTTATCCTGCGGCTGACGCGGTTCGTGCACGCTGATGTTGGCGCGCATGGCGGTGCGGCCACTGGAGCGAATTGGAGAACGGGCCAGCTTCTGGCCGCGAATGCGGAAACTCGCATCCGGCGCCGCCTCCACAATGCCCTGCAACTGCGGCAGCGCCGTGACGCAGGCTGCGATCACGTCGTCGAGCTGCGTCCAATCCACGTGGCGACTGGTGTAGGTGGAGTGCAGCGAGTGCATCCAGCGCCAGCTTTCCAGCATCACGGTGTAAACGTCTTTCTTCGCATCGTCGTAGTAAGCCGGATCGTAAACCTGGAAGAAGCGCTGCGCGCGGCCTTCCTGGTTGACCAACGTACCGTCGCTTTCAGCGAAGCTGGCCGCTGACAGGATAAGGTTGGCCTTATCCATGATCGCGGTGCGCTGGTGATCGGCCACGATCAGGTTGCTGACCTTCGCCAGTGCAGCGTCCACTTTCGCCGCCGGTGCGTGACGGTAAAGATCGTTTTCCATCACGATAGCGGTGTCGGCTTCGCCGCTTTCCAGCTTCGCCAACGCTTCATCGAGCGAACCGCCGCCGATCATCGACAGACCGACGCTGTTGGCGGCGCTGGCGACGAAAGTAATGCCAACGTCAGAACCGCGATCCTTCAGCGCCTTGGCGATGTTGGCCGCCGCTTCGATGATGGCTTCGCTGCCGGCGTTGCTGCCGGTAACGATCAGCGGTTTGCGCGCGTCGGTCAGTGCCTGCACGATGATGTCGACTTTCTTGTTTAGGTCGGCAGCCAAATCGCTGACCGCCGGCGCTGCGTTGTCCAGCGCATGGGCAATGGCAAAGCCAAAGCGAGCCTGATCGTCCACCGGCGCGCGGTAGTTCCACGCCGCGATGTCGTCCAGACGGGTGTTATCCACGTTGGTAACGAACAGCGGGTGTTTGGCGCGTTGGCCGATGTTTTGTATTGCCGCAATCTGCCAGTCGGCAACGCGCTGTGCCGCAGCCATCGCACGTGCCTTGCCCTTCACAGCCTGGCGAACCGACAGCGCGATGCGTGCGCCGGTCTGGGTCAAATCTTCACCCAGAACCAGAACGGCATCGTAGTCTTCGATTTCGCGCAGTGCCGGGGTATAAACGCCGCTGTTTTGCAGCACGTTCAGCATCAGGTTCAGGCGTGCCTGCTCAGACTGGGCAATACCGGTGTAGAAATTCTCGGCGCCAACCAGTTCACGCAGCGCAAAGTTGCTTTCCAGGCTGGCGCGTGGCGAGCCGATACCGATGGTTTTCTTTGCCTGACGCAGAATGTCCGCCGCGCCCTGCATCGCCTGTTCGGCGTTCAGGGTGATCCAGTCATTGCCGCGCAGTTGCTGCGGCTGACGCGGACGATCTTTCTGGTTCACGTAGCCATAGCCAAAGCGGCCGCGGTCACACAGGAAATAGTGGTTCACGCTGCCGTTGTAGCGGTTTTCGATACGACGCAGTTCGCCATAGCGCTCGCCCGGGCTGGTGTTACAGCCGATGCTGCACTGCTGACAGATGCTTGGCGCAAACTGCATATCCCACTTACGGTTATACCGCTCGGAGTGAGTTTTGTCGGTGAACACGCCAGTCGGACACACTTCCACCAGGTTACCGGAGAACTCGCTTTCCAGCGTGCCGCTTTCCGTACGCCCGAAGTAGACGTTGTCGTGCGCGCCGTACACGCCGAAATCGGTGCCATCCGCGTAATCTTTGTAGTAGCGCACGCAACGGTAACAGGCGATACAGCGGTTCATCTCATGCGAGATAAACGGCCCCAGCTCCTGATTGTTGTGGGTACGCTTACTGAAACGGTATTTACGGAAGCTGTGGCCGGTCATTACTGTCATATCCTGCAGGTGACAGTTACCGCCTTCTTCACATACCGGACAGTCGTGCGGGTGGTTGGTCATCAACCACTCGACCACGCTTTCGCGGAACTGTTTGGCTTCGGAATCGTCGATGGAAATAAAGGTTCCATCCGATGCCGGTGTCATACAAGACATCACCAAACGGCCACGCGTATCTTCCGCGTTTTGGTATTGCTTTACCGCACATTGGCGGCAAGCGCCGACGCTTCCCAGCGCCGGATGCCAGCAAAAGTAAGGAATATCGAGCCCGAGGGAGAGACAAGCCTGCAGCAGGTTGTCAGCGCCATCTACGTCGTATTCTTTGCCGTCTACATGAATCGTAGCCATAGTCAGCATGCTTCCAAGTGGCCTGCCTTACGGCAGGCGTTAATCAAAAATTCTGGCCGTGTTGTCGGAACGAGCCGGCTTACCAGCGTTGCTTCAGCAGATTGTTCGGCTGGATGCCGCCAATCGCATGCGCGTTGCTGAAGTGCTTAACGGCTATGCCTGCTTCAAACTCTTCACGGAAATATTTAATCGCGCTTTGCAGTGGCTCTACGGCACCTGGCGCATGAGCGCAGAAGGTTTTACCTGGGCCAAGGGAACGGCACAGCTGCTCGAGGGTTTCGATATCCCCCGGCTGCCCTTCGCCATTCTCCAGCGCGCGCAGGATCTTCACGCTCCACGGCAGGCCATCGCGGCACGGCGTACACCAGCCGCAAGACTCGCGTGAGAAGAACTCTTCCAGGTTACGCACCAGCGGAACCATGCCGATTTCGTGATCCACCGCCATCGCCAGCGCGGTGCCGAGACGGCTGCCGGCTTTGCCGATGCTCTCGAAATCCATCGGCAGATCGAGGTGATCGGCGGTCAAAAAGTCAGTGCCCGCGCCGCCTGGCTGCCAGGCTTTAAAGCGCAGACCGTCACGCATGCCGCCGGCGTAATCTTCCAGAATTTCACGCGCGGTGATGCCAAACGGCAGTTCCCAAACGCCTGGGTTTTTCACCCGGCCCGAGAAGCCCATCAGCTTGGTGCCGGCATCCTTGCTTTTGCCACCGTTGATCCCCTGGTACCACTCAATGCCGTTCGCCAGGATTGCCGGAACGTTGCAGAGGGTTTCTACGTTGTTTACGCAGGTTGGCTTGCCCCAGACGCCGGAGGAAGCCGGGAAAGGCGGTTTGGAACGCGGGTTGGCACGACGGCCTTCCAGCGAGTTGATCAGAGCGGTTTCTTCGCCGCAGATGTAGCGGCCGGCGCCGGTATGGACGATCAGCTCGAAATCGAAGCCGCTGCCCATGATGTTTTTGCCCAGCAGGCCCGCTTCGGTCGCTTCAGCGATGGCGCGACGCAGATGCACCGCCGCCTCGATATATTCGCCACGCAGGAAGATGTAGCCGCGATAGGCTTTCAGCGCGAATGCGGAGATCAACATGCCTTCCACCAGCAGGTGCGGCAGTTGCTCCATCAGCAAGCGGTCTTTATAGGTGCCCGGCTCCATTTCATCGGCGTTACACAGCAGGTAACGGATGTTCATGGATTCGTCTTTCGGCATCAGGCTCCACTTCAAACCGGTGGAGAAACCTGCGCCGCCACGGCCTTTCAGCCCGGCGTCTTTCACCAGGTTGACGATCTCGTCCGGGGCCAAGCCCTTGATGGCTTTCTCGGCGCCTGCATAACCGTTTTTGCTGCGGTATTCATCCAGCCAGACCGGCTGTTTGTCATCGCGCAGCCGCCAGGTCAGCGGGTGCATTTCGGGAGTGCGTACAATGTCTTTAATCATTGATACTGCTCCAGTAGCGTCTCGATATCTTCAGGCTTCAGCTGACTGTGAGTATCCTCATCAATCATCATGGTTGGCCCTTTATCGCAGTTGCCCAGGCAACAGGTCGGCAGCAGAGTGAAGCGACCATCAAAGGTGGTTTGACCCGGTTTGATGCTCAGTTTTTTCTCGATGGCGGCCTGAATGCCCTGGTACCCGGTGATGTGGCAGACAACGCTGTCACAATAACGGATCACGTGACGCCCTACTGGCTGACGGAAAATCTGGCTGTAGAACGTGGCCACGCCTTCTACGTCGCTGGCAGGAATGCCCAGCACTTCCGCGATGGCGTAAATCGCACCGTCCGGAACCCAACCGCGCTGCTTCTGCACAATTTTCAGTGCTTCGATGGAGGCTGCGCGTGGATCCTCGTAATGGTGCTTTTCGTGCTCGATCGCATCACGTTCTTCCGCGCTCAGTACAAATGCATCAGCGCCGCTCTGGGGAGCGGCTGCATTGATTGGCTCAAGCGCATCGTTGACTGCGTGATTGTCTTTTTGATCATGCATAGTTAGCGGTCCACATCTGACATTACAAAATCGATACTACCCAGATAGACGATCAGGTCGGAGACCAGGCTGCCACGGATTACCGCAGGGATTTGCTGCAGGTGAGCAAAACTTGGCGTACGTACCCGGGTGCGGTAGCTCATGGTGCTGCCGTCGCTGGTCAGGTAGTAGCTGTTGATCCCTTTAGTGGCTTCAATCATCTGGAATGATTCGTTGGCTGGCATCACCGGGCCCCAAGAAACCTGCAGGAAGTGGGTGATCAGCGTTTCAATATGCTGCAGCGTGCGCTCTTTCGGCGGCGGCGTGGTCAGCGGGTGATCGGCCTTGAACGGGCCTTCCGGCATGTTGTTCAGGCACTGTTCGAGGATGCGCAGGCTCTGGCGCAACTCTTCCACCTTCAACATTACGCGGGTGTAGCAGTCGCTGTTGCCGTCGCCGACCGGGATTTCGAAGTCGAAATTCTCATAGCCGGAATACGGGCGCCATTTGCGCACGTCAAACTCGATGCCGGTGGCACGCAGGCCGGCGCCGGTCACGCCCCATTCCAGCGCTTCTTTGGCATTGTAAGACGCAACGCCGACAGAACGGCCCTTCAGGATGCTGTTCTTCAGCGCGGCCTTGACGTAAGAATCCAGACGTTTCGGCATCCACTCGAGGAACTCACGCAGCAGGCGATCCCAACCGCGCGGCAGATCATGCGCGACGCCGCCGATGCGGAACCAGGCCGGGTGCATACGGAAACCGGTGATCGCTTCAACCAGATCGTAGATTTTCTGGCGGTCGGTAAAGGCGAAGAACACCGGGGTCATTGCGCCGACGTCCTGAATGAAGGTACTGATGTACAACAGGTGGCTGTTGATGCGGAACAGTTCAGACAGCATTACGCGGATGGTATCAACGCGATCCGGTACCTTGATCCCGGCCAGTTTCTCAACTGCCAGCACGTAAGGCATTTCGTTTACGCAGCCACCAAGGTATTCGATGCGGTCGGTGTACGGAATGTAGCTGTGCCAGGACTGGCGTTCGCCCATTTTCTCGGCGCCGCGGTGGTGATAACCGATATCCGGCACGCAGTCGACGATCTCTTCGCCGTCCAGCTGCAGAATAATACGGAACGCACCGTGCGCAGACGGGTGGTTCGGACCGAGGTTGAGGAACATAAAGTCCTCGTTTTCGGTGCCGCGTTTCATGCCCCACTCTTCTGGTTTGAAAGTCAGCGACTCCATTTCCAGATCTTCTTTCTGTTTGGTCAACACAAAGGGATCGAACTCGGTGGCGCGTGCCGGATAATCTTTACGCAGTGGGTGGCCTTCCCAGGTCTGCGGCATCATGATGCGCGTCAGGTGCGGGTGACCGTCGAAGGTAATACCGAACATTTCCCAGGTTTCACGCTCATACCAGTTGGCATTCGGGAATACCTTGGTCGCCGTGGGCACGTGCAGGTCTTTTTCAGACAGCGCCACTTTCAGCATGATGTCGCGGTTACGTTCGATGGAAATCAGATGGTAGAAAACAGAAAAATCCGCGGCAGGCAAACCATCGCGGTGGGTGCGAAGACGCTCGTCTACGCCATGCAGATCGAACAGCATGACATAAGGCTTCGGCTGTTTTCTCAGGAACGTCATTACTTCCAGTAACTGGTCAGGTTTAACCCATACCACGGGCATTCCGGTACGGGTGGGCTGAACAGTAAAGGCTTCCGGCCCAAAGCGGTTGCGCAGTTCGCCAATCACCGGATCGTCTTGGTGATCCCTGGTTTGCCATGATGGCAAGGCGTCGTGCGTCGTTGAATCTGTCATAATTTTTTTTCACCACACTAAAGGGTTATTTCGCCGCAAGTTCACTTTTCGCTGTGTTAACCAATAGCGCACTAAGATGGACGTTAAATGAACGTCTTAAATCTCGTCAGGCGTCCGAAGGTTGGTCACCGCGATACGCTCGCCGTGTTTACGCTCTCTTTCAGACTGCATGTTGGCGCGGTACACGCCCTGATCGCCGACAACCCATGACAACGGACGACGTTCCTTACCAATGGATTCCTGCAACAGCATCAGCGCTTGCATGTAGGCTTCCGGGCGCGGTGGGCAACCAGGAATGTACACGTCGACAGGCAGGAACTTGTCCACGCCCTGCACGACGGAATAGATATCGTACATGCCGCCGGAGTTGGCGCAGGCGCCCATCGAAATAACCCATTTTGGTTCCAGCATCTGTTCGTACAGGCGCTGAATAACCGGGGCCATCTTGGTGAAGCAAGTACCGGCCACGACCATCAGGTCAGCCTGGCGTGGCGATGCACGCAATACTTCGGCACCGAAGCGCGCCACGTCGTGAACGGCGGTAAACGACGTCACCATCTCTACGTAACAGCACGAAAGGCCGAAGTTGTATGGCCAAATAGAGTTCTTACGCCCCCAGTTCACCATGTCATGCAGCGCATGCTCGAGTTTACCCATGTAAACCGTGCGGTGAACCTGTTGGTCCAGGGGATCGGCGACGATCTCCTGTTTTTGCAGGGGGTAACGGTCATTCTCACCGTTCGGGTCTATGCGGGTGAGCGTATAGTCCATCTTAATGCCTCGTTTTTAACCACAAATGACTACTGCGGATGACGGTTGGTGTTAGTGATTGTGCCTGGTTTACTGAGACGTTTGGAACGCGACGGCGTCCAATCCAATGCGCCGATACGCACCAGATAAACCAAACCTGCCAATAGCACCAAAATGAAAATGGCGGCTTCGATAAAGCCCACCCAACCACTCTCGCGAACGGAGACCGACCAGGCATACAGGTACAAGGCTTCAACATCGAAAATGACGAAGAACATGGCGACCAGGTAGAACTTGGCGGACAGACGCATACGCGCCGTACCGACCGAGTCGATCCCGGATTCAAACGGGGTGTGTTTCGCGCGCGCGCGGGCTCTCCCGCCCAGGAAAAACGCACCCAGCAGCATGAGGCCGCAAAGCCCGATAGCCATGACAAGAAATACGGCGAACGCCCAGTGATGAGCGATAACTTCAGTGGTAGTTGACATACTCTATGCTTACTCATCAAAAGTGGCGTCGATCGCACTGCTCTTGTAACTGGCAGTTAGTGCACCACATCGATTTAAGGGAAGGATAAATTAACCACACAAACAAACTGCTTTTACAGAGAGTTAGGCAGCGTTTTACTGTGGGCTTTTTACTCCTTTCTATAACCTTTTGTCAACTTTGACAAAAGTATCTACACACTAGTTTACATACCCATCATTTAATTAACATTTGATGCGACTGGCTTAGGCTAAATCGTGTCAGTCAATTGCCGTGTAGAAACAGATAGATATAAACCAACATGCTTATTTCAGTTTTACTATACCATTGTCTCAGGAATCTCCTGTTCTTCCACTCACTACCTAGGGGTATTTTTTTGATCCAGGACACGTTTTCAGCATAATTCCTCAAAAAAAGTGTGGGCCTTTAACAAATTTTGTCAAATTCAGACGTAAAAACATCCGCAATAAATTACCAAAATAACCATATTAATTCCAGGCCTTTACGCGCATTCCTTTAAGTTCAAAAAACAAGCAAAACCATTTATTCCTCACCTGATAACGGTTCTCATTACCGAAAGTAGTTAAACAAACAGCCACTTCGATAAACAAATCCACTCTAACCTTCATAAAGTCAATTTTTCCGAAATTACGGCCAAAAAAAACCTCCACCGAAGCAGAGGTTTTAACGTGCAGCTTAACGCGCCGGGAGATTATTCCTCGCCGTCGGCCAGGCAAGTATCATCCTGCTGGGATGAACTCGCTCCATTGAAGCTGTAACTGTCGTTGCCGTTTTGTACGGCGCTGAAAATCGCCATCGCCAGTTCGTTGCCACACTGCGTGTCCTTGCACAGGGCATATTGGGTGTCTGGCAATGGCGGTAAACCTTCTACCGCACCCAGCACCCGCAAGTCAGGGCTCATCATCTCGATAGGCCGGACCGTGATCCCCAAGCCGGCCTTGCAGGCAGCGCGAACGGCTGAAAGCGTCGAGGCCACATAAGCGATGCGCCATGGGATCCCGGCATCATCCAGGTGTTTGATCGCCATCGAGCGGAACGGGCTGGGTTCGTCCATCACCACCAATGGGATCGGCTCACCGGCCTGATAACGGTAATCTGCAGAGCAATACCACAGGGTCGGCGAAGTGCGCAGCACAATGTGCGGATGCCCCTCGGTTTCCACCGTCGTAATCGCCAGATCGACTTCGCCGTTTTCCAGCATATCGAGCATGAACGGGCTGCGTTTCACCCGCACATCAATCGCCAGCTTAGGATAAACCGACGTGACGCGGTTAAGCAGGAAAGGCAGGATGGTATCGGCGGTATCATCAGAAGCGCCGATAGTCAAAACACCTTTTATATTGTTGTACATCAGAGAGGCACAGGCTTCGTCGTTGAAGCGCAGGATTTTCCTGGCGTAACCGAGAAGCTGAATACCGTGTTCGGTCAATAATTTGTTGCGCCCGTGACGGGCAAACAACTCTTTGTCAACCAGTTGCTCTAACCGCTGCATTTGTTGACTGACGGCTGATTGGGTACGACAAACGGCTACTGCCGCCGCCGCAAAGGTGTTCAAATCAGCAACAGCCACAAAGGTTCTTAGCAGATCGAGGTCGAGATTAAGTATCGGACGATTTGCAGTTGTCATAGTGTTTTCTTCACTTTTTGAATTCTAATTTACAAACTACCCTGGTGTGTTTCTAAGACATCGTTTTAAAGGGACGATGCCTGACATGACAGTACCCCACTCATTAGTGGAGGGCAAAAAAATTACTTATATTTCGTTACCTCTATCGCCTTTTAAAATGCGATCTATCTCGGATGCTTATAGAACGCTGTGCTTTATTACTAGTGAAAGTGTTTAATTTTTACCGAACCAAAGATTTTACTCATTCACAATGCTGGATTGCCACACCAATCGTGCTGCGCGACTTCCGCGAACTGATAGGCTTTAGCTCCCCTATCTTCGAGAAGAAGTAAGTTATTTACTGCGTTGCGCAGGCCCATCTATTGATGATTTTAATAAATTCAATTAGTAACATTTTCCACGTGAATAATATGGGAACAATTAGTTAAATTTTACTTAAGAAAGAGACTGAAATATTACTAATGTAATATCACCATATTACTCAGTTTGGGTTGCCGATTGACAACCCGCTATCAGACTACTCCGGTATTATCATTTCTTTACAGTTTATCCGGGTAATCCTCCCCTCTGGCTTATCAGTGCGCAAAAATCTGCCGCCCCCAGCTTTCTGAGCAGGGTCAATAATGTTAACACAACGCCATGAAAACGGGATAAAAAACCAATAATCCATTGTTATGGAATATTAAAAACCAAATAAATACTTTAACATTGCTTATCATCGCTGAAATTGGCCTTTGGACCACTCGTTTGCACCAAAGGCGTGCATAACCCTTCAAAAGCGCCAGCGCCAGGAGTACATTGAGCGGGTTGCGGTGTTCCACGGTAGGAATGCCCCCATTCCAGCAAAAGGCTCAACTTTCTATGTCCCCCATTGAGAAATCCCACAAACTGGACAACGTCTGTTATGACATTCGCGGCCCGGTGCTCAAAGAAGCTAAACGTCTTGAAGAAGAAGGCAATAAAGTCCTCAAACTGAACATCGGCAACCCTGCCCCGTTTGGTTTCGACGCCCCTGATGAAATCCTGGTCGATGTGATCCGCAATCTGCCGACGGCGCAAGGCTACTCCGATTCCAAAGGGCTCTTCTCGGCACGTAAAGCGATCATGCAGCACTACCAGGCGCGTAATATCCGTGACGTGACCGTTGAGGATATCTACATCGGCAATGGGGTTTCTGAGCTGATCGTGCAATCCATGCAGGCACTGCTGAACAGCGGTGACGAAATGCTGGTGCCGGCACCGGATTACCCGCTGTGGACTGCCGCTGTGTCACTGTCCGGCGGCAAGGCCGTGCATTACCTGTGCGATGAGGAGGCGGGCTGGTTCCCGGATCTGGACGACATTATCAGCAAAATCACTCCACGTACCCGCGGCATTGTGATCATTAACCCGAACAATCCGACCGGCGCGGTATACAGCAAAGAACTGCTGGAGCAGGTTGTCGAGATCGCCCGCCAACACAACCTGATCATCTTCTCGGATGAGATTTACGACAAGATCCTGTATGACGAAGCCGAACACCATTCTATCGCCGCGCTGGCGCCGGATCTGCTGACCGTCACCTTCAACGGGCTGTCCAAGACCTACCGCGTTGCAGGTTTCCGTCAGGGCTGGATGGTCCTGAACGGGCCGAAGAAACACGCCAAAGGCTATATCGAAGGGCTGGAGATGCTGGCGTCCATGCGCCTGTGCGCCAACGTGCCGATGCAGCACGCGATCCAAACTGCACTGGGTGGCTACCAGAGCATCAGCGAGTTTATTCAACCCGGCGGCCGCCTGTATGAACAGCGTAACCGTACCTGGGAACTCCTGAATGACATTCCAGGCGTTTCCTGCGTGAAGCCTCAGGGCGCACTGTATATGTTCCCGCGCATCGATGCCAAACGCTTTAACATTCATGATGACCAGAAAATGGTGCTGGATCTGCTGCTGCAGGAAAAAGTGCTGCTGGTGCAAGGCAGCGCATTCAACTGGCCGTATCCCGACCACGTGCGTATCGTTACTCTGCCGCGCGTCGATGAACTGGAAATGGCCGTGGGCAAACTGGGCCGCTTCCTGGAAAGTTATCGTCAGTAATCTCAGCGGGCGCAGCCGGTTGCTGCGCCCCTTCCCTGCACGCCCCGGTTGCATAACCCGTCGTCACTGCTCACAATGGAACCCTCACTTGCCGTTGTAGAAGAGAGCACCATGAGCCAGAGCCATTTCTTTGCCCACCTGTCCCGCTTGAAACTGATCAACCGCTGGCCGCTGATGCGCAACGTACGTACCGAGAACGTTTCCGAACACAGCCTGCAAGTGGCGTTTGTCGCCCATGCGTTGGCGGTGATCAAAAACCGAAAATTCAATGGCAACCTGAGCCCCGAACGCGTCGCCCTGCTGGCGATGTACCACGATGCCAGCGAAGTGATTACCGGCGATATGCCAACGCCGATCAAGTACTACAATCCGCAGATCGCCCACGAATATAAGAAAATCGAAAAAATCGCCCAGCAGAAGCTGCTGGATATGATCCCGGCGGAATTACGTAACGATTTCCGGTCGATTCTCGATGAGCATTACTACACCGAAGACGAAAAGCTGGTGGTGAAACAGGCCGATGCGTTGTGTGCCTACCTGAAATGTCTGGAAGAGTTGTCTGCCGGCAACAACGAATTCAAGCTGGCGAAAGCCCGACTTGAAAAGACCCTGCAGCAGCGCAGCAGCCCGGAAATGGACTATTTCATGAACGTGTTTATCCCCAGTTTCAGCCTGTCGCTGGATGAAATCAGCCTGGACTCTTCCCTGTAACTGCCCTGGCGCAGCCCGCTGCGCCGTTAAAATGCATACAGCCACGGCACAATAATCACGCTGACCAACATAACCAGCAGCGTGAACGGCACGCCAATCCGCACAAAATCACCGAACTTATAGTTCCCCGGCCCCAGTACCAGCGTGTTCACCGGCGAAGAAACCGGCGTCATAAAGGCGGCCGAGGCGGCAATAGCAATAACCATGGCGAACGGGTATGGCGAAACGCCCATCTCGCGCGCAGCGGCAATGGCGATCGGCGCCATCAGCACGGCGGTGGCGGTGTTGGAGATAAACAGACCTATCGTGGCACACAGCGCAAACAGGCACACCAGCATCACACGTGGCCCGGCACCGCCGGCAACGTCCATCAATCCACGCACGATCAAGTCCACCCCACCGGTTTTCTGCAACGCCTGGGCGAACGGCATCATGCCGACAATCAAAATGATGCTCGGCCAGTGAATCGACTTATAGGCACTTTCCATATCGATGCAACGGAATTTTCCCATCAGCAAGCAGGCAATCAGCGCGGCGATCGGATTGGGGATTTAATCGGTCAGCATCATCGCCACCATCAGCGCCAGGCAAAACAGCGCGTGCGGCGCCTGGGTGATGGCCGGGGCTACCTCGTCCACCTCTGCCGGCAAATTGAGGACAATAAAATCATGGGTTTTCGCCTGCAGTTGGCGGATCGCCTTCCAGTCGCCGATCACCAGCAGGATATCGCCCAACGTCAGCGATTCATCCACCAGTTTGCCCGACAGGGTTTCGCCATTGCGGCGAATGCCGACCACGTTCAAATCATAGCGACTGCGGAACGTCGATTCGCGCAAGCTTTTGCCCAGTAGCGTCGAGTCCGGAATCAACGACACCTCCGCCATGCCGACGTTGCGCGCCTGTTCGGAGAAATAGTCGCCGCGCAGCACCATCGGCTCCAGTTGCTGCTCGCTGCAAAACTCGCGCAAGTCGATCTGGCTGTCCGACATGTCGATCAACAGTACGTCGCCTTCTCGCAGTTCGGTACTGCCGGATGCGCTGACCATCACCCGCCTGAAGCGCTTCCAGCGTTCGATCCCCACCACGTTGGCCCCGTAGCGGGCGCGCAGATGCAATTCATCCAGCGAGCAGCCCACTAGCGGTGATCCGCTGCGGATCGCCAACCGGCGTGCCCTGCCGGTCAGTTTATAGTCGCGGATCAGATCGCGGAAGGTGCGGCGTTGCCAGGTTTCCCGGCTTTTATCCCCGTCGTTATTGCCCAGCCAGCGCCGCGCCACCAGCATATATCCCACGCCCAGCACCAACACCACCAGCCCAACCGGCGTCACGCCAAAGAAACCGAAGCCGTCGATACCCTCGCGCACCAACTCGCTGTTCACCACCATGTTCGGCGGTGTTGCCACCAGCGTCATCATACCGCTGATCAGGCCGGCAAAACTCAGTGGCATCATCAGCCTGCCCGGTGCGATTTTCATCCGTGCCGCCACGCTGAGCACCACCGGGATAAAGATCGCCACTACGCCGGTCGAGCTCATAAACGCCCCCAATCCCGCCACGGTGATCATCAGCAACATCAGCATTTTGGTTTCACTGCTGCCGGCGACTTTCACCAGCCAGTCGCCCACCTGATAGGCCACGCCGGTACGCACCAGCCCTTCGCCGATCACAAACAACGCGGCAATCAGGATCACGTTAGGATCGCTGAAGCCCACCGTCGCTTCCTGCAGGGTCAGCGTACCGCTCAACACAAAAGCGATGATCACCAGCAGCGCCACCACGTCCATCCGCAGCTTATTGGTGGTAAACAGCACGATGGCAATCAACAGTAAACTCAGCACCCACAGTAATTCGCTGTTCAAAACGGCCTCATCCGGCAGACATAGTCAAGGTCTTAAAAACTAGCATAAAAAAACCCCGCCGATGCGGGGTCTAATCAATTTGGGTGAAGATAAGGCCCGTCAGGCGACCCGATCGACTACGGCGCCCTGCTCTGTCTTCCTCACCGCGATTTGCTCCAGGGACGACAGCAGCAGATCGACCTGATCCAGCTTAGGAGCATCGGCCGGTGCATTTACCGCGATCACCTGGCAGCCTGCCGCCAACCCTGAAAGGATCCCGGCAGCCGCATCTTCAACCACCACGCAATCCTGCGGTGCCAGCCCCAGGCGCTCGGCACCCAGCAGATAGGCGTCCGGCTGAGGCTTGCCATGTTTTACCTGCTCGGCGGTGATAAACACCTCAGGTTGCGGCAAGCCAGCGGCGTTACGGCGGGCGGTGGCGACCGGAATAGAACCGGAGGTGACGATCGCCCACGGAATGTCGAGTGCGTTCAACCGAGCCAGCAAGGCAGCGGCCCCCGGCAGCGCGGTGACGCCGTCGGTATCTTGCGCTTCTACCTGTTCCAGCAGCAGAAACTCCTGCTGAATGGCAGCCTCATTTTCACCGGGCATAAAGTGGCGCAACGAGGTAATGGCCTGTTTACCGTGAATAAAATCCAGTACGTCCTGCGGATTAATGCCACGGCGTTTGGCCCAATTAATCCAGGCACGCTCCACTGCCGGCAGAGAATCAACCAACGTCCCATCAAGATCGAACAGAAAACCCTTACACTCCACAGGAAACCTCTTTTTAATCAGGCATTGATAATTTGCGCAATCTCAACGGCGCTCAGGTGATACTGACGTGGACATGACAGCCAGATTGCCAGCATACGCTGGTATTTTTCCCACATTTTGGTTTGGGCGTTAAAGCCGTGGCTGCCGGAATCGAAATGAGTATAGCGCCCCTCGGTGGTAACCAGGAAACGCACATAGCTCAGATGGCGCGCTTCTGTGGCGGCATCAAAGCCGAGAAAAGCCAGGCGACGCGCCTCAATACCCTGTTTGTCTTTCAGATTATCCCAGGAGACCTGCAAGGCGTGGTGCATCTCCATTACGTTGATGATCGTGCGGCATACCTCTTCGCTCATTTCGCCGAAATCGCGATCCAGCTCGCGCATCTGCAAGCCAAAACCACGCTCGATGATCGTCTGCAAACGGCGGTAACGTTCAGTGTTGTCCGGGTCGAGCAGCGTCATCATCTTGTACTGGTTCGACAGGATCAATCGTTGGGCATGGGTCATTTCCATCATAATTTCCTCGGTAAATTGCTTATGACGAAAGCATCGCACAGCGCAATATCGCAGGAAATCACAACTCGACCGTTCTTTGATTTAAACCGGGGTTATTGGCGTTATCACGAAAAAGGCCGCTATCACTGCGGCCCTTTAAGGCTTAAAGATCGTCCAGGAAGGTTTTATCCAACTGCTTGAAGGCACGTTTCAGCAAATCCGCCAGCGTTTGATAAGTCGGAGTGCCTTCCACCGGTGCGACCGCCTGGCCGGCTTCCGCCAGTCTGTTGCGCACTTCATGGAACCACTGCAGCAGCGTTGGCGGCAACGGCGTGACCGAACGACGCCCCAACCACCACAACCCCTGCATCGGCATGCTGCAGGCGAACAACGCGGTGGCGATCGCCGGGCCGAGCTGACCGCCCAGCGCAATCTGCCAGGTCAGGGTAAACACCGCCAGCGGTGGCATAAAGCGGACGGCAAAGCGGGTGGCGCTCGCAACGCGATTCTCCGGAAAGACCGGAGCCAGACGTTTGTCTGACGGCCAGGTTTTCATATAATGCTGCCCGCGCTGGAAGACCTGAAACCAGCTTACGGAACCGGACGGTTTGCTCGTCATCGCGTACCTCAACGTCACGTAGTAAAAATGGGGGGTACTGCAAACACAATACTAAAAAATTTGAAGCTTTAAATTTATTTTGTGTTTGCTGCAGGCTATCGGTATCCTAGGCCGGCCTTTTGGCCGGTAGAAGATGACAATAATTCTGTCAACTTTTAGCCCTATAAAAATGAAGATTACTTAAACCGCAGAGAAATCATCGGTTTTTTCATCGTCATGTGATTTGTGCACTTCACATGATGTTAATCATAAATGTCAACGGCATTATGCGCTACGCTTGTTGTCTGATTGACGATTAATTCACCACGTGTTTGGGTTTTCCTTTAACAACACGAACTATTTAAGTAGGTACTTCCATGTCGAGTAAGCTAGTACTGGTTCTTAACTGCGGCAGTTCTTCCCTGAAATTCGCTATCATCGATGCTGTCAACGGTGAAGAACACCTCTCCGGCCTGGCCGAATGTTTCCACCTGCCTGAGGCTCGCCTCAAGTGGAAGATGGACGGCGCCAAACACGAAGCGGCTCTGGGTGCCGGCGCTGCGCACAGCGAAGCACTGAACTACATTGTTAATACTATTCTGGCACAAAAACCGGAGCTTTCTGCCCAACTGACCGCTATCGGTCACCGCATTGTGCACGGCGGCGAGAAGTTTACCGCTTCTGCCGTGATCAATGATGAAGTCTTGCAGGGTATCAAAGATTCGGTGCCATTTGCACCACTGCATAACCCAGCGCATTTGATCGGTATTGCTGAAGCGCTGAAATCCTTCCCTAACCTGGCGGATAAAAACGTTGCCGTGTTCGACACCGCATTCCACCAGACCATGCCGGAAGAATCTTTCCTGTACGCCCTGCCGTACAGCCTGTATCGCGATCACGGCGTTCGCCGCTATGGCGCGCACGGCACCAGCCACTTCTACGTGACCCAAGAAGCCGCGAAGATGCTGAACAAGCCGGTTGAAGAAGTGAACGTGATCACCTGCCACCTGGGTAACGGCGGTTCCGTTACCGCAGTGCGCAACGGGAAATGCGTTGACACCTCCATGGGTCTGACTCCGTTGGAAGGCCTGGTGATGGGTACCCGCAGCGGTGACATCGATCCGGCGATCATCTTCCACCTGCACGACTCCCTAGGCATGAGCGTTGATCAAATCAACAAAATGCTGACCAAAGAATCCGGCCTACTGGGCCTGACCGAAGTCACCAGCGACTGCCGTTATGTTGAAGACAACTACACAAGCAAAGCCGACGCCAAGCGTGCGATGGATGTGTTCTGCCACCGTCTGGCCAAATACATCGGCGCTTACAGCGCACTGATGGACGGCCGTCTGGACGCGGTGATCTTCACCGGCGGCATCGGCGAAAACGCCGGTATGGTACGTGAGCTGACCCTGGATAAACTGGGCCTGCTGGGCTTCGAGATTGACCACGAGCGCAATATGGCCGCCCGTTTCGGTAAATCCGGCACCATCACCAAAGACGGCAGCCGCCTGGCACTGGTTATCCCGACCAACGAAGAGTTGGTCATCGCGCAAGACGCATCCCGTCTGACCGCGTAACGCTCTCCGACACCGTCAGCCCAGGCTGGCGGTGCTGTTTTAGCCTCATGTTAATCGTGAAGAGGACTATTCTGTGTCACGTACAATTATGTTGATCCCCACTGGCACCAGCGTCGGTCTGACCAGCGTCAGCCTGGGTGTCATCCGCTCCATGGAGCAGAAAGGCGTTCGTCTGAGCGTGTTCAAACCTATCGCCCAGCCACGCACCGGCGGCGACTCTCTCGACCAGACCACCACCATCATCCGTAGCAACTCCACCATTCCGGCGGCCGAACCGCTGCGCATGAGCTACGTTGAGGGCCTGTTGGGCTCCAACCAGCAAGACGTGCTGATGGAAGAGATCGTGGCTCGCTACCATGAGAACACCAAAGACGCGGAAGTGGTGCTGATCGAAGGCCTGGTGCCGACCCGTAAACACCAGTTCGCCAACGCGCTGAACTATGAAATCGCCAAAACCCTGAATGCGGAAATCGTCTTCGTCCTGGCGCTGGGCAACGATTCCCCGGCACAGCTGAAAGAACGCATTGAGCTGGCTCGCAGCAGCTTCGGCGGCAGCAAAAACAAAAACATCACCGGCGTTATCATCAACAAATTGAATGCTCCGGTTGACGAGCAGGGCCGCACCCGTCCTGACCTGTCCGAGATCTTCGACGACTCCACCAAAGCCAGCGTGACTAACGTTGATCCTGCTCAGCTGTTTGCCAACAGCCCGCTGCCGGTGCTGGGCTGCGTGCCGTGGAGCTTTGATCTGATCGCCACTCGCGCCATCGACATGGCCCGTCACCTGAAGGCTACCGTGATCAACGAAGGCGATATCATGACTCGCCGCGTGAAGTCCGTGACCTTCTGTGCGCGCAGCATTCCGCACATGCTGGAACACTTCCGTCCGGGCTCCCTGCTGGTCACCTCGGCAGACCGTCCTGACGTGCTGGTTTCCGCCTGCCTGGCGGCGATGAACGGCGTGGAAATCGGCGCCATTCTGTTGACCGGCGGCTATGCCATCGATGCGCCGATCAAAAAGCTGTGTGAACGCGCCTTCCAGACCGGCCTGCCGGTATTTATGGTCGACACCAACACCTGGCAGACTTCGCTCAGCCTGCAAAGCTTCAACCTCGAAGTGCCGGCGGACGACCATCAGCGTATCGAGAAAGTGCAGAACTACGTGGCCAGCCACATTAACGCAGAGTGGATCGAGTCGCTGACCGCCACCTCCGAGCGTTCACGTCGTCTGTCTCCACCGGCGTTCCGTTACGAGCTGACCGAGCTGGCACGCAAAGCCGGCAAACGTATCGTACTGCCGGAAGGCGACGAGCCACGCACCGTGAAAGCGGCGGCCATCTGTGCTGAACGCGGTATCGCGGAATGCGTCCTGCTGGGCAACCCGGAAGAGATCCAGCGCGTAGCTGCGGCTCAGGGCGTTGAGCTGGGCAAAGGCATCGAAATCGTTGATCCGGTCGCCGTGCGCGAGCAGTACGTGCCGCGTCTGGTTGAACTGCGCAAAAGCAAGGGCATGACTGAAGTGGTTGCCCGTGAGCAGTTGGAAGATAATGTGGTTCTCGGTACTCTGATGCTGGAGAAAGGCGAAGTCGACGGTCTGGTTTCCGGCGCGGTCCACACCACCGCCAACACCATCCGCCCACCGCTGCAGCTGATCAAAACCGCTCCGGGCAGCTCGCTGGTGTCCTCCGTGTTCTTCATGCTGCTGCCTGACCAGGTTCTGGTCTACGGCGACTGCGCGATCAACCCGGACCCAACCGCCGAGCAGTTGTCTGAAATCGCGATTCAGTCTGCAGACTCTGCTGCCGCCTTCGGTATCGAGCCGCGCGTGGCGATGATCTCCTACTCTACCGGCAACTCCGGTGCGGGCAGCGACGTCGAGAAAGTGCGCGAGGCAACCCGCCTGGCACAGGAAAAACGTCCTGATCTGATCATTGATGGCCCGCTGCAGTACGACGCCGCTATCATGGCCGACGTCGCGAAATCCAAAGCGCCGAACTCGCCGGTTGCCGGCCAGGCTACCGTGTTCATCTTCCCGGATCTGAACACCGGTAACACCACCTATAAAGCGGTACAGCGTTCTGCTGACCTGGTATCCATCGGGCCAATGCTGCAAGGCATGCGCAAGCCGGTGAACGACCTGTCACGCGGCGCACTGGTCGACGATATCGTTTACACCGTGGCATTGACCGCCATTCAGTCTGCACAGGCTGATGCAGCCGCCAAAGCCTGATAACCCCAGCGTTATCGGATAAAAAAAGCCGGTCATATGACCGGCTTTTTCATGTTGACGACCTGGCGACTATCAGGCGTTTTCGTCGGTGTCGCGTAGCGGTTTACCGTAAGCCTGCTCGTTGTTGCGCGTCAGCCACAGCGACAGCGCCTTCAGAGAATCCGGTGTGAATTCGTCGCAGCGGGCGGTGATCTCTTCCGGCGTCAGCCAGCTCACCTCAACCACTTCTTCTTCCTGCAGGGCGAAAGGTCCGTGGGAAACGCAGCTAAACAGTGCGCCCCATACCCGGCACTGTTCTTCTTCAAAATAGAACAAGCCATGTTCGGCGAAAGGCACGCCGGCAATACCCAGTTCCTCTTCCGCCTCGCGGCGTGCGGAATCCAGCACGTTTTCGCCGCTTTGTACTACTCCGCCCGCGGTGGCATCCAGCCAGCCCGGATAGAAGTCTTTAATGTCGGTGCGACGCTGCACCAGAATTTTACCCATTCCATCATGCACCACAATATAGGTAGCACGATGACGCAGCCGTTGAGCACGCATTTGTTGGCGACTTGATTGAGCAATCACTTCGTTTTGCTCGTTGACGATATCAACCCACTCGGTATCTGCAGCCTGACCCTGTTCCGCCATCCTCTAAAACCTTCTATTTTGGCGCGTTGCATCCCGCGCGCTGGTTAATCAATGAGTGTTTTTCAAAGATTTTTATTGTGTGTGTATAAATTAGTGCGTTAATGCCACCTCTGCAACAGCCTTGCCGCCCTGCAGGGTAACCACACTTAAAATGCCCTCCTCCAGTATGCCATAACTGGCGGGAAAGCCCTCCTTCGGAATGCTGACCGACCCTGGATTAAAGCAGTAAATCTCTCCCTGCCGTTCCGCCTGCGGTACATGACTGTGGCCATAGACCAGGACATCGCCGGAAGATAACGGCGGCAGTGCCGTGGGATGATAAAGGTGACCGTGGGTTAAAAACAATCGTCTTTTTTGCAGCAACACCTGCTGCCAGGATGCGGTGATGGGAAACGTCAGCAACATTTGATCAACTTCACTGTCACAATTGCCGCGAACGGCGATGATCTTGTCGCTATAGCGATTCAATTGTTCGGCAACCTGAGCGGGCTGATAACCCGCCGGCAGCGCATTTCGCGGCCCATGATTCAGCAAATCGCCCAGAAGAATCAGCCAGTCGGCGCCGCTTTGTTCAAAGCGATCCAGGACACTTTCAGTGGCGGGGAGTGAACCGTGTATATCAGAGGCGAATATCAGCTTCATAACCATTCCTTTAGCATGGATATATGCGCTATTTTATCGCAGTGGCCAAGGACGGCAAGGCTGACGAGAGGTTAAGCCTCATTGGCCTGAAATTGTGATGTCTCTTGCGGATATAGCATCAGACGAATCTCACATAGCCTGCTATTCTTAGCTGCTATTGTTGGTAACACTATATGCCCGTTGTCTTTCAAGCTACATGTTGACTACAACTTGAAATTCATAGGGTATAGCTGAATCTCTGATATACCTTTGTATGCGGCGAAGACCGCTGCAACGTGTAATGACTTACAGATCACTTTACCGCAGGAGGCACCATGATTGACCTGTATTACGCGCCTACTCCCAACGGTCACAAAATTACCCTGTTTCTGGAGGAAGTTGGCTTACCTTACCGTATCCATCGCGTAAATATCAGCGCTGGCGACCAGTTCAAGCCGGACTTTCTGAGCATTTCACCCAACAACAAAATCCCGGCGATTGTCGATCAGCAACCGGTTGACGGCGGTGCGCCTATCAGCCTGTTCGAATCCGGCGAAATCCTGCTGTATCTGGCGGAGAAAACCGGCAAGTTGTTGAGCAAAGGGCTGCGTGAGCGCGCCGCCACGCTGCAATGGTTGTTCTGGCAGGTGGCGGGCTTTGGGCCCATGCTCGGGCAGAACCATCATTTCAACCATTACGCGCCGCAGCCGGTGCCTTACGCCATCGAACGTTACCATCTGGAAACCAAGCGCCTGTATGGCGTGCTGGAAGCCGAATTGCAAAAGCATCCGTACCTGGGCGGCGACAATTACAGCATTGCCGATATCGCCACCTATCCCTGGGTGGTTTCGCATCCGCGCCAGCGCATTGATCTGGCGGATTATCCGGCAGTGCGCAACTGGTTCGAACGCATCAGCAACCGCCCGGCGACCGGGCGCGCCTACAAGCAGGCCGAACAGGGTTAACCGTCCGACTCCCCGGCTTCCGGGGAGTTTCCTCCAGCTCGTTATCTTTTCCCTACTTTCCGTGTATTCTGAGCGCCAATAATCAGACCTGTGGAGACTCTCTGATGTCATTCAGTCAACCCGACGCCATTATTCGTATCAAAAATCTGCGGTTGCGTACTTTCATCGGTATCAAGGAAGAAGAAATCAACAACCGCCAGGACGTCCTGATTAACGTAGCCATCCACTACCCGGCGGATAAGGCGCGCAATAGCGAAAACATCGACGACGCGCTCAACTACCGCACCATTACCAAAGCGATCATCCGCCATGTTGAAGATAACCGCTTCGCTCTGCTGGAAAAATTAACTCAGGATGTGCTCGATATCGTGAAAGAACATGCCTGGGTAACCTATGCTGAAGTAGAGATCGATAAACTACTGGCCCTGCGTTATGCCGACTCGGTTTCCATGACCATGAGTTATCGCCGGGGCTGAAACAATAGCGTATCAGGGAGGTTGACCATGCGGATCCTGATCACCGGCGCCACAGGATTGATAGGGAGCAGCCTGACGCAGCGGCTGCTGAGTCTGTCTCACTCGATCACGGTACTGACCCGTGACGTACAACGTGCGCATGAACGGTTTGGCGAACAAGTCAGCTACTGGTCAACGTTGCAAGACCAAACGTCGCTGGATGGCTTTGACGCCGTGATCAACCTGGCCGGTGAGCCTATCGCCGATAAACGCTGGAGCAAGGCGCAGAAAGAGCGCCTGTGCCACAGCCGTTGGGATCTGACCGAACGGTTAGCGGCGCTGATTAACGCCGGCAGCTCGCCGCCCGGCGTGCTGATTTCCGGTTCCGCCGCAGGCTACTATGGCGATCAAGGCCAGGCAGTGGTCACCGAAGATGAAGCTCCGCATGACGAATTCACCCATCAGCTCTGCCAACGGTGGGAATCCCTGGCGCTGCAAGCGCAAAGCGACGCGACCCGAGTCTGTCTGCTGCGCACCGGCGTGGTGCTGGCAAGCAAAGGCGGAGCACTGGCGAAAATGCTGCCGCCGTTCCGTCTGGGGCTGGGCGGGCCGATAGGCAATGGTCGCCAATATCTGCCCTGGATACATCTGGACGACATGGTCAACGGCATACTTTATTTGCTGGAACACGCCACCCTGCAGGGCCCCTTCAATATGGTCGCCCCCTACCCGGTACATAACGAGCAATTCGCAGCCCAACTCGCCAACGTGCTCGATCGCCCGGCGTTTTTGCGCGTGCCGGCATTTGCCATGCGTTTACTGATGGGGGAAGCGGCGGTGCTGGTCCTGGGCGGTCAACGGGCGGTGCCAAGACGGCTGGAGGAGGCGGGGTTCAGTTTCCGTTTTCTGGAGCTGGAACAGGCGCTGGATGACGTTATCAATCAACGGAACGACGCCCGCTGAGGGGAATGCCGGGGCCCGACGGAGCAGGGTCCCGGCAACCGATTATTTTAAAGCGCCGGAAAGAAACTGCTGCAGGCGCGGGCTTTTTGGATTGCCAAACAGCTCAGCCGGTGGCCCCTGCTCTTCAATAAGTCCCTTATGCAGGAAAATCACGTGGCTTGAAACGTGGCGCGCAAATTCCATCTCGTGCGTCACCACCACCATGGTTTTCCCCTCTTCAGCCAGCTTCTGCATGATGCGCAGCACCTCCCCCACCAGCTCCGGATCCAGTGCCGACGTCGGTTCATCAAACAACAGCACCTCCGGTTCCATCGCCAACGCACGGGCGATGGACACGCGTTGCTGCTGGCCACCCGACAAGTGCACCGGGTATTTGCCGCGCGCGCGTTCGTCGATACCCACCTTATCCAGATAGCGCACCGCGCGCTCGCGCGCTTCGGCCTTGCTCAACCCCAGCACCTGCACCGGCGCTTCCATCACGTTCTCCAGCACCGTCATGTGGCTCCACAGGTTAAAATGCTGGAACACCATGGTCAGACGAGTACGCAGCAATTGCAGCTGTTTCTTGTCAAACACCTTCAGTTGGCCGTCCTTGTCGCGCACCATGCGGATATCTTCGTTGTTCAGGCTGATGGAGCCTTCGCTGGGTTTCTCCAGGAAGTTAATGCAGCGTAAAAAGGTGCTTTTACCGGACCCCGAAGAGCCAATAATGCTAATCACATCCCCTGCATTCGCCGCCAGTGACACGCCTTTCAGCACCTCGTGTTCCCCATAACGCTTATGCAGTTCAGTGACGGCTAATTTATTTTCAGACATGGTTTTTCCCCGTCATTATCAGTGATTAACGTGCGCCATCCAGCGTTTTTCGGCCTTGCGGAACAGGCTGATCAACACGTAGGAGATCGCCAGATACAGCACCGCCGCGATGCCGAAAGCGTAGAACGGCTGATAGGTCGCCGCGTTGATATCTCGCGCTATCTTCAACAGATCCGGCACGGTGGCGGTAAACGCCAGAGCCGTGGAGTGCAGCATCAGGATCACTTCGTTGCTGTACGCCGGCAGCGCGGTGCGCAGCGCCGAAGGCAGAATGATGCAGCGGTACATTTTGAAGCGAGAGAACCCATAGGCGCTCCCCGCCTCAATTTCACCGTGCGGCACCGCGCGGATCGCCCCGGCGAAGATCTCTGCGGTGTAGGCGCAGGTGTTCAGCGTCAGCGCCAGAATGGTGCAATTAAGCCCGCTGCGGAAGAACGCGTTGAGGAAATCCGTACCCCGCACGATCTCCAGACTGTACATCCCCGAATAAAACACCAACAACTGCACATACAACGGCGTGCCGCGGAATATGTAGGTGTAGAGCCACACAGGAAAACGCACCCAAGGGATGGAGGAAACGCGCGCCACCGCCATCGGTATCGCCAGCAGGCCACCCATCACCACCGATGAGATCAGCAGCCACAGCGTGACCGCCACACCGGTGAAACGGTAGCCGTCGCTCCACAGCAACGATTGCCAATACTGTTGCAAAATCTCGATCATAATTCGGCCCTCTTGACGCCCAATGAATAACGCCGTTCAAGCCACAACAACACGCCATTGGAAACGGTGGTAAAAATCAGGTAAACCACGCCGGCCACTATCGCAAAGAAGAATGGCTGATAGGTGCCTTTGCCGGCCAGTTGAGTGGCCTTCACCACGTCGTTAAGACCCAGAATCGACACCAGCGCCGTCGCCTTGAGGATCACCTGCCAGTTGTTGCCGATGCCCGGCAGGGCAAAACGCATCATTGCAGGGAACAAAATGCGGCGGAAAATCTGTGAGCCTGAAAAACCGTAGGCGGTAGCCGCCTCGATCTGCCCCTTCGGCACCGCCATATAAGCGCCGCGAAAGGTTTCCGTGAAATAGGCACCATAGATAAAACCGAGGGTGATAATCCCCGCGCTGAGCGGATCGATATCAATTTGCGAAAAGCCGAGCAGTTCTGTGAGGTTGTTCAGCGCAATCTGCAGGCCGTAGAAAATCAGCAGCATCAGCACCAAATCAGGCACGCCGCGGATCAGCGTGGTATAGGCACCAAACAGCGTAGAAAGCAGGCGGTTATGGGAAAGCTTGCCGCCGGCACCGATCAAACCAATCACCAGCGCCAGCAGTACGGAACTGAGGGCCAGTTCCAGCGTCACCAGAGCGCCCTCAAATATCAATTGGGAATAGCCTTGCAGCATCTACTTCACCCTGTCGTCATTGGAGCCCGAACCATCGGGGCCAGCAGGCTGGCCCCGTAGTCACACCATGGAACGGTACGTGGGATTAACCGCCGTAGACGTCAAAATCGAAGTATTTTTTCGCAAACTTGTCGTAAGTGCCGTCTTTGCGCATGTCGGCAAAGGCTTTATCCAGCGCCGCCTTCAGTTCGGTATCGGTCTTGCGCAGCCCCATACCTGTGCCCACGCCAAAGAACTTGTCATCCTTCACCGATTCGCCGGCGAAAGCGTAATCCTTGCCCGGAGGCTGCTTCAGGAAGCCGTCGCTGCCCGCCACTTCATCCTGGAAGGCGGCATCAATGCGGCCGGATGCCAGGTCGGCATACACCAGGTCTTGGTTCTGGTAAGGCACCACGGTGATGCCCTTAGGCTGCCACATGGCGTTCGCGTAGGCTTCCTGGGTAGTGCCCTGAAGCACGCCCACGCTCTTGCCTTTCAGCGCGTCTACCGTTGGCAGCAGCTTCGAGCCTTTCGGCGCGATCAGGCGGGCGTTAGCGGCGTACAGCTTGTCGGTAAAGGCAATTTCCTGCTGGCGTTTTTCGGTGATCGACAAAGAAGAGATGATGGCGTCAATTTTCTTCGCCTTCAGAGAGGGGATCAGCGCGTCAAAATCGCTTTCCACAAAGGTACATTGGGTATTTATGCGTTTGCACAGCTCTTTGGCCAGATCGATATCAAAGCCGACCAACTCACCTTTGGCATTTTTGGATTCAAATGGTGCATAGGTCGGATCGGTACCTATCTTCAGCGTCGATGGTAGCGCGGCAAATGCGCTGCTTACTGCGCTCAAAGCCAAGACTAAAGGAAGAACCTTAACCAGCTTTTTCATAAATTACCCTCAAATTGATTTTTTTGATGCCACTGCGGGCATTACTTTCCCACCAAATCAATTTGCAGTAATCGTGCCACATTTGTTGCTGTAGGCGGAGGGAACGGCTCCGGCCTTCACAAAACTGTTTCCTGGGACGATAACCGCAAAAATAAATCGGCCAGTCAGGGCCGCGTCACGGGCAATGACAAAATGCCAGAGCCTTGAAACAGTGAACGTGATGGAGTGAGATCATTATGGTGCATGCGCCGCCCTAATTCAGTGCGGTGTTGCACAAATGTGCCAAATTGGGGATGAATTTGTTAATTGGAGCCTTGCCAGCGGGTGAACAAATCTTTCGGTAATTCAATATCGAACTGATCGACCACCCGATTCACGGTTTGATCGATGATGTCATCGACGCTTTTCGGTTGGTGATAAAAAGCCGGTACCGGTGGCATGATCACCGCGCCCATTTCCGCCGCCTGCGTCATCAGGCGTAAATGGCCTATATGCAACGGGGTTTCACGCACGCACAGCACCAGCCGGCGGCGCTCCTTCAGGACTACATCGGCGGCGCGCGTCAGCAGGCCGTCGCTATAGCTGTTGGCGATACCGGATAACGTCTTGATTGAGCAAGGTAAAATCACCATACCCAGGGTTTTGAACGAACCGGAAGAAATGCTGGCACCGATGTCGCGTGCGTCATGCACCACGTCAGCCAACGCCTGCACTTCACGCAGGCCAAGCTCGGTTTCCAGCGAAAGCGTTTGCCGCGCCGCGTTACTCATCACCAAATGGGTTTCCACCTCTGCGACGTCGCGCAATGCCTGCAACAGGCGCACGCCGTAGATTGCGCCGCTGGCGCCGGAAATACCGATGATGAGTCGTTTCATAAAGCTGGCCTCTGCCGAAGAGAAAGTAGGATCAGGCAGACTTTGCCGGAATGGCGGTACATAAGCAAGTCGGGGGGAGGATAATGCACCACGACAAACGCCGCGGTGCACCTTTTTGGCTAGCGCTTCGGCTTAACCTTCGTTATGCATTTCCAGATTTTCTGCTTCGGTCTGGCCACGCATCGCCTGGGCGTCGTCGTTACGCAACGATTCCAGATACTCGAGATAGTTCTGGTCTACGTCCTTGGTGACATAGATGCCGTTAAACACCGAGCATTCGAACTGGCTGATGTCCGGGTTCTCTTCGCGCACCGCTTCGATCAGATCGTCCAGATCCTGGAAGATCAGGCCGTCGGCACCGATGATTTGGCGGATTTCATCCACTTCACGGCCGTGGGCAATCAGCTCGTTGGCACTCGGCATGTCAATGCCGTACACGTTCGGGAAACGAATTTCCGGCGCAGCCGAAGCCAGATAAACGCGTTTCGCCCCGGCGTCACGCGCCATCTCAACAATCTGCTCGGACGTGGTACCGCGGACGATAGAGTCATCCACCAGCAGCACGTTCTTGTCGCGGAACTCGGCGCGGTTGGCGTTCAGCTTGCGGCGTACCGATTTACGACGCGCCTGCTGGCCCGGCATGATGAAGGTACGGCCGACATAGCGGTTCTTCACAAAGCCCTGGCGATACGGCTTACCCAGGATACGCGCGATTTCCAACGCGATATCGCAGGACGTTTCCGGGATCGGGATCACCACGTCGATGTCCAAATCTTCCCATTCACGGGCAATCTTCTCACCCAGCTTCTGCCCCATGCGCACACGGGCGCTGTAGACCGAAATCTTGTCCATAAAGGAATCTGGGCGTGCGAAGTAGACGTATTCGAACAGGCACGGGTTGGTTTTCGGGTTCTCTGCGCACTGGCGGGTGAACAGTTGGCCCTTCTCGGTGATGTACACCGCTTCGCCCGGCGCCACGTCGCGCAGGAACTCGAAGCCCAACGTATCCAGCGCTACGCTCTCGGAAGCCACCATATACTCGTTACGGCCATCTTCCAGCGTGCGTTTGCCGATCACCAACGGGCGGATGCCGTTCGGGTCGCGGAATGCCAGCAGACCGTGGCCGATGATCATCGCCACGCAGGCGTAAGCGCCACGCAGTTGCTGATGCATGCCGGCAACGGCGGTGAAAATGTTGTCTGACTCCAGCGGATAATCCTGGAAGCGGTCCAGCTCACTGGCCAGTACGTTCAGCAGGATCTCGGAATCGGAGGTGGTGTTGATATGGCGACGACCGCTTTCAAACAGCGATTGGCGCAGCTCATGGGCGTTGGTCAGGTTGCCGTTATGGGCCAGCGTGAGGCCGAACGGCGAGTTTACATAGAATGGTTGAGCCTCTGAGGCACTGGAGCTGCCAGCCGTCGGGTAGCGCACATGGCCAATACCCATGTTGCCCTGCAAGCGCTGCATATGGCGTGCCTCAAACACATCCTTCACCAGACCATTTGCTTTACGCAGACGGAACCCGTTGTGGGCATCTATGGTGACGATGCCTGCGGCATCCTGGCCACGGTGCTGAAGCACCATCAACGCATCATAAATCGACTGGTTTACCGGCATAAAACCGGCGATACCGACAATACCGCACATGTTGTCTTTTCCTCATCAGCGCTACCGCCCCGGTAAATGGGTCGGTAAGAAACTCGACGTGCTCTGCAGGTAGTCAAAGAACCACCTGATGATATAACTGAACTGGGGAATGAGCTGTGACTGTTTCCAGTCGTCACTTTGCGAGAAGCCGGTAAAGGTATCCAGGAAAAACAGCATCGCCGAAACGATCAACACGCCGCGCAGTGCGCCGAAACAGACGCCCAGCACCCGGTCGGTGCCTGATAACCCGGTTTTCTCTACCAATGAGCTAATCACATAGTTGACAATGGCTCCTACGATCAGGGTCGCGATAAACAAGATGGCAATCGCGATGCCGTTTCGCACCAGTTCATCTTCAAAACGAGTGAAGTAGACCGCAAGGTAAGAGTAGAAATGGCTGGCAACAAAAAACGCACATCCCCATGTCACAAGTGACAATGCTTCGCGAACAAACCCTCGGATCAGGCTCACCAGAGCCGAAAATCCAATCACCGCTATAATGACGTAATCAATCCAGACCATGAACTATTCCAATGATGAATCGCCCCTGCATCCAATTCGCGGCGAATTCTAACAGAAAAAGAAAACGTTTGCGTAGGGGATTTCCTAGCACGTTACAAATAAAAAACGGCGATAAAAAAATTCCCAATCGCCGCACCTACATAGGCCGTTTTGCCTGTGAAAGGCACATTTTTAATAGTGATTACACCAGCACTCATCGATTCAGGGGCACAGCATGCTGTGCCCCAATTCTGTCAACGTGTGCCGTAGGGCTTCACCTGGCCGCTCAAACCGCTGATGGAGTTCAGCGTAGACAGCGAGGACTGCAGCTTCTGTTTCGAGGCGTCCGGGCCAACGTAGATCCGGGTGATCTGCCCCTGTACCGGCGTTGACGGCACGGTGAAGGCGCGATAGCCGGACAGCCTGAGCGACGCCACGACCTCATTCACCTTGGCGGCGTTTTTCAGCGCACCCAGTTGCACCACATAAGCCTGCCCTGCCGGCGCTTTCTCTTCTGCGGCCGGTTTCGGTTCTGGTTTAGGTTCCGGTTTAGGTTCTGGCTTCGGCTCAACTTTGGGCTCAGCTTTAACCTCCGGAACAACCTCAGGCTTCGGCTGAACAACCGGTTTCGGCTGCTGCACCGGCTTTGGCTTCACTTCCACCGGTTTGGTTTCAACCGGTTTTGGCTTCGCTTCCACCGGTTTGGTTTCGACCGGCTTCGGTTTCGGCTGTTGCACCGGGCGAGTTTCGACCGGCGGCGCGACCTGAACCGGCTGTTGCGCCGTCTGGCGTACGGCCTGCTGCGAGGCCGCTTCGTTCGCCGCCTGCTGCTCGACCAGTGCGCCCGCCCCTTCCGGCGGCTGCGCCGGCAAAGACTGGGTTACCGGCGGCACCACGTCGTTTTCTTCCACATCACCCGGTTTCGGCACCAGGGGAATGGCCGCGAACTCATCCTCGTAATGTTTCTTTTTTCCATCCAGCAGCCCTGGCAGGATGATGACCCCCAGCGCGACCAGAATAACGGTTCCTACCAATCGGTTTTGAAATTTGCTTGCCACTCACACTCCCCGCATCTCGTCTAACGCCGCCATCACGTGCGCAACGGTGTGGAACGATCCACAGACGATCACAATATCCTGAATATCAGCGTCCTGCATAGCCTGACGCCAGGCAGTTTCGACATCGGCAAACTGCCGCGGTTCCGTCAAATGTTGCGCCAGCGATTCAACGCTGGCTCCACGCGGCCCTTCCAGCGGCGCGCAATACCATTCATCCACTTGCTCGCTCAGACAAGCCAGCGTGCCGGCGATGTCTTTATCCGACAGCATGCCCACCACGGCGCGCACCTTGCCGCCCTTGCGCGGCAATTTCGCCAAACGCCCGGCCAGATAGCCTGCGGCGTGCGGATTATGCGCCACGTCCAGGATCAGCATCGGATCCTGTCGCACAATCTGGAAGCGCCCAGGCAGCGTCGCCTGCTGCAGGCCGGTGAAGATCGCCCGCTCATCGATTTCCAACGCGGAATAGTGCAACGCCGCCAGCGCGGTCGCGGCATTGGCTAGCGGGACGTTGGGCATCGGCAGGTCGGTCAGCAGCGTGCCGCCGCCTTCCCACTGCCAGCGTTCGCCCTGTTCGCTGAAAGTCCAGGCTTCGCCACGGCGATACAGCGTCGCGCCCAGCTTTTCCGCCACCTCGCGAATGGTGTCAGGCATATCCGGCTCGCCTACCACCGCCGGCTTGCCGCCGCGGAAAATCCCGGCCTTCTCACGGCCGATGCTTTCGCGATCGTTGCCCAGCCAGTCGGTATGATCCAGCGCGATACTGGTGACCACCGCCACGCTCGGATCGACGATGTTGGTCGCATCCAGCCGGCCGCCAAGGCCAACTTCCAGGATCACCACGTCAAGCTTAGCCTGTTTGAACAGTTGCAGCGCCGACAGGGTGCCAAATTCGAAATAGGTCAGTGAGGTTTCACCCCGGCCCGCCTCAATGGAGGCGAACGAACGACAGTGCTCCGTTTCGCTCAGTTCGTCGCCCTGAATGCGCACCCGTTCGGTATAGCGCACCAGATGCGGCGAGCTGTAAACGCCAACGCGCAGACCGGCCGCCATCAAAATGGCTTCCAGAGTCCGGCAAGTCGTGCCTTTGCCGTTGGTACCGGCAACGGTGAACACCGTCGGTGCGGGAGTGAGTAAATCAAGATGTGCCGCAACGCGCTGTACGCGTTCCAGGCCAAGTTCGATCGCCTGGCTGTGCAGACGTTCAAGATAATAAAGCCACGAGCTCAATGGCGACGTGGCTTGGGGAATTTGGTGGTTTTGCATGAGTCCCATCACTGATTGGGTTCATTGATCCATCAGGGCACCACCCTCACCGCGGTAAAGGCGATGCTCTCCGTAACACCCGTCACCTTTCAAGCTGCAGCGAATTGACCGCAACGTGAAATTCATAGGGCATATCAGCCGGCATTTAGCCACAAAATGACGGCTGAACCCCGCGCGGGCTTGCACCTGCGCGGGTGATTTATTGGCCTCAGGCGTCGGCCTGATTTTCCTGTGCGACTACCGGCTCTGCCTCATCGAAATGCGGCTGCGGCTGGTTGGTCAGCTTGGAAAGGATACTCGCCAGAGTGCGGCGCATTTCCGGACGGCGCACGATCATGTCGATGGCGCCTTTTTCAATCAGGAACTCACTGCGCTGGAAGCCCGGCGGCAGTTTTTCACGCACGGTCTGCTCGATAACGCGCGGGCCGGCAAAGCCGATCAACGCTTTCGGCTCGGCGATGTTGATATCGCCCAGCATCGCCAGACTGGCGGAAACGCCGCCCATGGTCGGGTCGGTCAGTACCGAAATGTACGGCAGACCACGTTCCTGCAGTTTCGCCAGCGCTGCGCTGGTCTTCGCCATTTGCATCAGCGACATCAGCGCTTCCTGCATACGCGCACCGCCACTGGCTGAGAAACACACCAGTGGGCAGTTGTCTTCCAGCGCCTGTTCAACCGCGCGCACGAAACGTGCACCGACCACGGAAGACATGGAACCGCCGATAAAAGCAAATTCGAAAGAAGCGGCGACAATCGGCATGCCGTACAGCGTGCCTTTCATCACGACCAACGCATCTTTCTCGCCGGTCGCTTTCTGTGCGGCAACCAGGCGATCTTTATACTTTTTGGAATCCTTGAACTTCAGAACATCTTTCGGCTCCAGTTCGCTGCCCAGTTCTACCTCACTGCCCTCGTCAAGCAGGGTATGCAGGCGCATGCGCGCAGTCATGCGCATGTGGTGGTCGCACTTAGGACACACTTCCAGATTACGTTCCAGCTCGGCGCGATAGAGAACCTGACCGCAGCTGTCACATTTGGTCCAGACCCCTTCAGGAATGCTCGCCTTACGGGTTTGTGTAATATTGCTCTTGTTAAGAATTCGTTCAATCCAGCTCATCGATGACCTTTCTGTTTGAACCTGGCACATGCCAGTCCGCTGTTCATGCTTTAACAATCCCCCCGCAGACAGACCCAATGAAAAAGTGCCCGAGTGAAACGCGACAAACGCGTGACCGAGGCACTGGATTCAGGGTTTGTTCGCAGGAACAGACCATAAATGTCGCTCATTAAACCATATCGGCCCGACACTGTGGATAAAAAACTGGTCGAACCGACAGGTTAAGCGATGTTTTTACTGTTTTTGCTGGCGGGCAGCCGCGCGCTTATGGCGCCAGATTTCAATGATGCCCGGCAAAATTGAAACCAGGATGATCGCTACGATCAACAGTTTCAGGTTTTCCTGCACGATCGGCAAATCACCGAAAAGGTAGCCAGCATAAGTGAAGAGCAGCACCCAAACCAGCGCGCCAATCACGTTGTAGGCAGCAAAATGACGGTAGGACATCTTCCCCATACCGGCGACGAACGGCGCAAATGTACGCACGATCGGCACAAATCGCGCCAGAATAATCGTTTTCCCGCCGTGTTTTTCATAAAACTGATGGGTTTTATCCAGATAGCTGCGGCGGAAAATTTTCGAATTCGGGTTACTGAACAGCTTATCGCCGAACAGCCGACCAATAGTATAGTTCACCGCGTCACCGAGGATCGCAGCCCCGATCATCAGCGCAACCATGGTATGCACATTCAGATCGTTAGTCGGCAGCGCCGCCAGCGCACCGGCGACAAACAGCAGAGAATCCCCCGGCAGGAAAGGCGTAACCACCAGCCCGGTTTCGCAAAACAGGATCAGGAACAAAATGGCATAGACCCACATGCCGTATTGCGCAACCAGTTCGGCCAAATGCACGTCAATATGCAAAATAAAATCAATCACAAACTTGATGATGTCCATAGATTCTCTCTTTTTACCGGGTGTCTCACCCACCCGGCAGATGTACAAGGGAGCAACGCGTCGGGCGCGCCAGCGTCTATACCCGTCGCCTTTCAAGCTGCAGCGTTGTTACCTGCACTAACTCATCTCAGTTACTTGACTTTAGTAAGCGCCTGGATGAGTGAGCTGGGCGCCTAGCTGCAACTCGAAATTCATAGGGTACGATTGTTTAATCGTCGGGTAAAAACAGCGGCCCCATTGGCGGCCGGGGCAAACCAAAATGCTCAGGATAATCGACGGAAACCAAATACAACCCTTCGGCACGCGCCGTCGCCGCAGCCAGATTCCGATCCTTCAGCGCCAGCAGTTCGGCCATCCAGTTCTCATCCTGATTGCCGCAGCCGATTTCCATCAGGCTGCCGACAATGTTGCGCACCATATGGTGCACAAAGGCATTCGCCTTAATATCTACCACGATATACTCGCCGTAGCGCGTAACCTTAACGTGTTTTACGTTACGCCATGGCGTACGCGACTGACATTGCACGGCGCGGAACGACGTAAAATCGTTCTCGCCCAGCAGCGCCTGCGCCGCCCTTTCCATCCGTTCGGCATCCAGCGGGTGATAAAAATGGGTCATCCCCTGCTGCAACACCGCCGGGCGGTAGCGGTGGTTATAAATAATGTAGCGGTAACGACGCGCGGTGGCGCTGAAACGCGCATGGAAATCCTCGGCCACGCCGGTCACCCAACGCACCGCAATATCCGGCGGCAGGTGAGTATTGACTCCCATCGTCCAGGCGGCGTCCTTGCGCTGCGCGGTGGTTTCAAAATGCACCACCTGGCCGGTAGCGTGCACGCCGGCGTCGGTACGACCGGCGCACAATACGGCAATCGGCGCATTCGCCACCTTGCTCAACGCCTGTTCCAGACAGGCCTGCACGCTGGCGACTTCCTGCTGACGCTGCCAGCCGTAATAACGGCTGCCGTCATATTCAATCCCCAGCGCGATTTTTAACCTCGGCTGGGAGGGCAAGACAACGTCAGACATCAGTACATCTGCTCCTGCACCAGACGCTCTGCGGTTTCGATAGCCATCAACGCGCCGCCGAAGCGCACGTTGTCCGCCACCGACCAGAACTGCAGGATTTCAGGAATGCCGTAGTCATTGCGCAAGCAGCCGACGCTCAACGCATCGCTGCCGGACGCTTCCGTTACCTGAGTCGGGTAGTCGTCTTCTTCGCTCAGTTGGATATCATCCACCTGCTCCAGCTCGCTGCGCGCTTCTTCGGCAGACATCGGGCGCAGCGCTTCCAGGTGAACCACTTGCGCGTGGCCGTAAAACACCGGCGACTGTACGCAGCTCACGGAAATCGGCAGCCCTTCGTCCTGCAGAACTTTACGCACCTGATCGACAATCAAACGTTCTTCGCGCACGCTGCCCTGCTCGTCGGCCAGCAACGGTAACAGGTTGAACGCCAGTTGCTTGGCGAAAACGCCCGGCTCAGCCGGAATGCCGTTCAGCAAGCGCGCGCTCTGGCCGGCCAGATCGTCCACCGCCACTTTGCCGCGTGCCGATACCGACATCAGGGTGGTGACGTGCAGACGGGAAAGCCCGGCCTGTTCGGTCAACGGTTTGATCGCCGTCAACAGTTGGCTGACCATGCTGTCGGCCACGGCGACAATATTACGGTTGCGGTAGTCGGCCAGCACCTGCGGGTTAACGCCAGGCACCACCAGCGGTACATCCGGCTCCAGCGCAAACAGGCCGCTGGTGTCGATCACCAGGCAACCCATGTTGCCGGCTTCTTCCGCATAGCGGGCCGCCGCCTCGGTACCGGCGACAAAGAACGCCAGTTGCGCCTGCGACCAGTCAAATTCTTCCGCTTTTTGCACCAGCACCGACTTGCCGTTGAAGCGTACCGTTGCCCCGGCGCCGCGTTCACTGGCCAAAGGATAGAGTTCGCCCACCGGGAACTGGCGTTCCTGTAATAATTCCAGCAACGCTTCACCTACCGCGCCAGTGGCGCCAAGCAGAGCGATATTCCAGCCGTCAGACATTGGGTTTCTCCAGAGTATTCATTTAAAAAGCAGACGGGCAGTGTTGCCACCGCCCGATAATCCTTTGCCGCTTACTGTAGCGGCGATTGCTTAAGGCAACCTTACGTATTGGGCCGATGCCTTTTTGGCAAGGGACCGGCATGCCAGCCCCTTACAGCACGCTGAAGCCCAGCTTGTGCAGCAGTTCCGCACTGGCGCTGTCATTGCACTGGACGCGCAATGAGGACCATTCACGGCGCTCCTGATAATGCTTGCGCAGGCGATCAAACTCGCCCGGTTGCCCAGCCACTTTACGCAGCGGCGCATCATCGCGGCGCACATCATACACCAAGTGCATCAATCGTTTTAATTTGCCTTCATCTAGCGGCCCGTTCAACTGGATCTGGCTGAACTCCGGCACCGGCAGCAGCGAGGCCAGCTCAATCTGCTGTGGCTGCCCCACGTGGCGGCTGAAGGCCTCGAACACCTGAGTGGTGCCCCGCGCCTTGCCTTCCAGCGTGTAACCGGCGATATGCGCGGTGCCAATATCCACCCGTGCCAGCAGTGGTAATGAAAGCTCCGGTTCCGGTTCCCAAACGTCCAGCACCGTGCTCAGCTTTTTGCCTTTTTCCAGCGCCTGCAGCAATGCGGCGTTATCCACCACCTCGCCACGGCAGGCATTGATCAGGATACGGTTGTCGGGCAGCGCCGCCAGCAACTCGGCGTCAACCAAGTGCAGCGAGTGATAGGGACCGGATTTATTCAGCGGCGTATGGAACGTCAGCACGTCGGCTTCCGCCACCAGTTTTTCCAGCGGCCAGAACTCACCGACGTCACCACGCTCTGCGCGCGGCGGATCGCACAGCAGCGTACGTATACCCAAGGCTTTAAGGCGGGCATCCAGGCGCGAACCTACGTTGCCCACACCAATAATGCCGACGGTTTTGTCGCGCAACTGAAAACCGTCGCGTTCGGCCAGCAGCATCAGCGCAGAGAACACATATTCCACCACCGCAATGGCGTTACAGCCTGGCGCTGCGGAAAACCCGATGCCCTGCTGTTTCAGCCAGGCATCATCCACATGGTCAGTACCGGCGGTGGCGGTGCCGACAAAACCGATGCGAGTACCGGCCAGCAAATCTTCATTCACTTTAGTCACCGAGCGCACCATCAGCGCATCGGCATCCACCAGCGCATCACACGGGATCGGGCGGCCAGGCACAGCCTGCACGTCCCCCAAACGACTGAACAATTCAGCCGCGTACGGCATATTTTCATCAACCAGGATTTTCACTTGTTGCTCCGACGGTTTACGACTATTTATCCCCAAAATAATTGACGTTGCATCAAGGCGGCAAGAGCAGGAGTCCCCAGGAGCTTACTCAAGTAAGTGACTGGGGCGAGTGCTCGCAGCCAACACAGAGGCGGCGTCAAGTATGAAGAGGTTATCTGGGAAAGAGTGTGCCACCGAATCAGGCCCGGCGAAAGCGTTCGGGAGTGCTGCCGGCGATTTGCTGAAACATGACGATAAACGCCGAGGCCGAGCTGTATCCCACTTCCAGCGCAACGTTCTGCACGGTTTTGCCCTGTTCAAGCAGCGAAACGGCATGCAGGAAACGCAACCGCTGGCGCCATTCACTGAATGACATGCCCAGCTCTTGCTGGCAACGGCGTGACAGGGTGCGTTCGGTGGTATAGACCCGGGCGGCCCAGACGGCGAGCGAGGTGTTGTCCGACGGACAATGCTCCAGCGCTTCCAGCACCGGCGCCAGGAATTTATCTTCGGACGACGGCAAATAAGTTTGCTGGACCGGCGACAGATGCAGTTGATCGATCAGCGCCCGGCACAGACGCAAATCCTGCTTGCCTTGCGGGATATATTGCTTGCGTGCGTAAAAATCTTCGGCGATGGCGCGGAAAACCGGCGTTACGCTCACCAGGCAGGGGTCGGCCGGCAACCCGACGCACAGCGACTGCATGATATCCACCATGCGGCACTGCGCCAGCCGCTGGTTGTAGCAGGAGTGCTCGATCCCCGCCGGCGCCCACAGCACAAATTCCGGCGGCGCCAGAAAACGTTGATTGCCGACCTTCATCACCATCACCCCGGCTTTCACCCACATCAGTTGCCCCCAACGGTGGCTGTGCGGCTGGAATTCCGTGCGGGCATTAAACTCCTCGCAACGAAACTGCACCGGGCGCGGCGCCGGGATCAAGGCTTCAGGAAAGTGACGGATTTCGGACATGGTTGCACACCGTGATTTGTCTTGTTGACACAAAATATTGTCTGGATATCGCTATATATAATAAACCGGACACGAGTAGACTAGCCAGCATGTCCGTCGTTATTGAGAATAATCATCGTGAATATGCTCTTCCCGCTGCTGGCGGTGCTGATCTGGTCTGTCAACGCCGTCGTCAGCAAACTCTCCGCCACCGCAATCGATCCGGCCGCCATCTCGTTTTACCGTTGGCTGCTGGCGCTGATCGTCCTGACCCCGTTCGTCTTACCCGGCGTGATCCGCAATTGGCGCGAGGTGCGCGCCAACGGGTGGAAATTGCTGATCCTAGGCCTGCTCGGCATGGTGCTGTACCAAAGCCTGGCCTACTATGCGGCACACAGCGTCAGCGCGCTGTTTATGGGTATCATTGTGTCGCTGATCCCGCTGCTGACCATCCTGATCAGCATCGTACTGCTGCGCATTGCACCGACCGTCGGCGTGGCAATCGGCAGCGTGTTGTCCTTCGGCGGATTGATCTGGCTGGTCAGCGCCGGTCATCCAGGCGAGCTGCTGCAACATGGCATCGGCAAGGGAGAACTGATGATGTTCGCCGCCGCCGCTTCCTATGCGCTGTACGGCGTGCTGACCAAACGCTGGATGATTGCTCTGCCTAATTGGCAGGCGCTGTATGTGCAAATCCTGTTCGGTGTCGTTCTGTTGCTGCCCAACTTTCTGATGGCGCAGGATGTCGGGCTGAACAGCCAGAATATCCCGCTGGTGCTGTTCGCCGGCATCCCGGCTTCGATCATCGCGCCTTTCTTGTGGATCCAGGGCGTGATGCGTCTCGGGGCCAATACCGCGTCGATATTTATGAACCTGTCGCCGGTCTTTACCGCCGTCATTGCCGTGCTGTTCCTGCATGAACAGCTGCACAGTTACCATTTGATCGGCGGTGGCGTCACGCTGCTGGGCGTAATTTTGTCGCAGCGCCTGCGCACGCCGTTAGGGCGCAAGGCAAAAAGCCCAGCGGCCGAAGTAAAGTCCTAAGGCAACAGCTGAAAACGCACCCGCACCAGCAGGCCGCCCAGCGCGGCCGAGGTCAACAGTTCCGGGCGGGTGCCGTGATAGCGGGTAATGTCGCTGACCAGCGCCAGCCCCAGTCCGGCACCGGGCTGATCGCCCACGTTATCCAGCCGATGAAAGGGTTGCAGCGCCTGCGCGGTATCCTGCTGAGCAATACCTGGGCCGTTATCTTCTATTTCCAGCACGCACTCCCCGGCCGGTTTATCGAGCGTCAGACGCGCGGTGACCACGCCTTGATTCGGCACGTATTTCAGCGCGTTATCCAGCAGATTGGCGCACAGCTCGGTGAGCAACAGCGTCTCACCGCCGACCCAGCATACCGACTCCCCTTCATAGCCTAAATCAATGCGCTTGCTGCGCGCCTGCGGCAGGCGCGAAAAACAGGCATCGCGCAGCACCTGCGCCAGATTCACCGGTTGCAGCTTGCGATCGGCATGATGTTCATGGGCTTTAAGCCGCGAGAGATAGAGCAGGCGATCGGTCAGCGCCGCTGTGTTATCCAGCGTGACGCTCATCGCCGCCAGGCTTTCCCGCCACTGCTCCGGCTTATCGCTGGCCAGCGCCACGCCCACCTGAGTTTTCAGCACCGTCAGCGGCGTGCGCAGTTGATGAGAGGCGTCGGCGCTAAAACGCTCCTGACGCGCCACCATTACCCGCAGCCGTTCGATATAGCGGTTGAACGCCAGCAGCAGAGGCTGCATTTCCGACCAGGGCAACACCATCGGTAACGGCGTCAGTTCGCCCGGATCGCGCCGCAGCATGATGCCGGAAAGCTTGCGCATCGGCTTTAGCACTCGCTTGAGCAAGGCGAAGGCCAGAATCATCGTCAGCACCACTACGGTCCCTTGGCTGAGCAAGGCGGAAAGCATCATCTGCCGAGCCAGGTAACGGCGCGACTCCAGCGTTTCCGCCACCAGGATCGTCGCCATGCCCATTACGCCCGATTCATTGACCGGCTGGTACAGCGCAGCCACGCGGATCGGCCGACCGCTGTATTCGGCGTCATAGAAATGCACCAGCGCCGGATACAGGCTGGAGCGCAGGATATGCGGCGGCATCGGCGGCAGATCGTCATAACCGGAGATGCTTTTGCCTTGCGGAGAGATCACTTCGTAATAGAGCTGATCGTTCATGTTGCGCTCAAAGCTGTCGAGCACCACGTAAGGCACATCCACTTCCAGGCGGCCATTGCGCACCACCAGCCGCTCCGCCACGGTGCGCGCCGATGCCAGCAGCGTGCGATCGTAAGCCAGCGTGGCGGCATTCATGGCGCTGAAGTAATGGGTGTAAATGGAGATACCGCCCAGCACCAGCAAGGGTAAACCGAAAAACAGCAACAGTTGATAAAACAGGGAGCGCGGTGCGTTAAACCACCTCATTGCAGAGCTCCAGGCTGTAGCCCAGACCGCGCAGGGTGACGATCGCCACGTTGCTGCCCTGCAGCTTTTTCCGCAGCCGGTGCACGTATAGCTCAATACTCTCCGGATTGGCCTCGTCGGACAGGGTAAACACCTGTTCAAACAACTGCTGTTTGGCGACCGGCCGGCCGCGCCGGTGGATCAGGGCGGTCAGCACCGCCAACTCACGCGGCGTTAGCGACAGCGGTTTATCGTCCAGTTGAAAATAGCCTTCATCGTGATAGGTCAGCGCGCCATATTGCAGCGCCTGCTGGGTAACGCCGACGCTGCGGCGCAGCAGCGCCCGAATGCGCGCTTCCAACTCATCGAGTTCAAAGGGTTTGGTGAGATAGTCATCGGCCCCCAGATTCAGCCCTTTGACCCGATCGGCAACGTCAGTTCTGGCGGTCAACAGCAACACCGGCAGGTCCTGGCCGCGCTTACGCAGGCGGGCCAGCAGATCCAGACCATTCAGACGCGGCAGCGCTACGTCCAGCACCACCAGCGCATAGCGTTCGTTTAACAACAGATGGTCAGCCGCCAACCCGTCCGGCGCGATGTCCACGGCAAAACCGGCGCCGGTCAGCGCTTTTTGCAACCAGTGGGATAACTCGGGATGGTCCTCTACCAATAACAGCCGCATTTTTCCATTCCATTGATTTATCTGTACAAGCAGGATGAATACAGCGCCATATCGTCAAGAGACGACATATCGCTTATTAACACGTTTATAACAGCAGGATGGCATGGAAGGCGGCGTGATAGAAGGGTGGCGCAGAGCCCGTTTTGAGAGCTGGTACACAATTACGGTATAGAACAACGGGTGCCACCGGCACCCGGTTTATTTCAACATGGAAGCCCACTGTCGGCCAAGGCGATATCAAGCACCGGCCTCACTTTGGCCAGGCTGAACGGCGGAGAAACCAACACAGAGCGATTGTTGGCGGCAAAAACGATATCTACGCCGGTGATGCAGGCGGTCATTTGGCAGGCATGTTCCTCGCCGTTGGCCGCAGAAAAATGCAGTTCAAAAACGCCGATCTCCGGGCGCAGGCGTTTTAGTCGACAATGCCCCGCCTCCCCAATCATTTCAGCATAGGCCGCCGGTAACATCTTGATAGCGCTCACCTTGGTACTGTCCCTGCCACCGAATAATTTCCCGAGTAAAAACATAATAATGCGTCCGTAATAATTTTATTTTTTATTATTTTACCCCAAGACCAACACAACAAAACTGACATTACACATGTTTTAAGCCAGGTTTACGGGCTGTTCTTGCCACGCCGTATGTGCTAGCGCACGGGCGGTTGGCCCCCAGACAGGAGACGCTTATCACATCTTGTAAACTTTCCCTTCGACTGAAAGGTAAATGAAAGGTTGTTGATTTAACAATTTAGCAACCCGTATCGGCGGGGATTCACACCGACAGAAAATACCTTGGGGAAAGCAATGAAAAAAATAATCACCCGTACTCTGACCGCAACCGCCCTGCTGCTGGCGGCCAATCAGGCCTTTGCCGTGGAAGCGCCGAAACGCACCGAATGCATCGCCCCCGCCAAGCCCGGCGGCGGTTTTGACCTGACCTGCAAACTGATTCAGGTGTCGCTGCAGGAAACCCAAGCCATCGACAAACCGATGCGCGTTACCTATATGCCCGGCGGCGTCGGCGCGGTGGCCTATAACGCCATCGTCGCCCAGCGCCCTGCGGAATTCGGCACCGTGGTCGCCTTTTCCGGTGGCTCCCTGCTCAACCTTTCGCAAGGGAAGTTCGGTCGGTACAACGTCGATGACGTGAAATGGCTGGCCGCCGTCGGTACCGACTACGGCATGATCGCCGTGCGCGCCGACTCGCCGTACAAAACCCTCAAAGACCTGATGAACGCCTTCCAGAAAGATCCCAACAGCGTGGTGTTCGGTGCCGGTGCTTCGATCGGCAGCCAGGACTGGATGAAAACCGCCCTGCTGGCGCGCGAGGTCGGGGTCGATCCTCACAAGATGCGCTACGTCGCGTTCGAAGGCGGTGGCGAGCCGGTCACCGCGCTGCTCGGCAACCATATTCAGGCGGTGTCCGGCGATTTGAGTGAAATGGTGCCCTACCTGCAGGGTGACAAAATTCGCGTGCTGGCGGTGTACTCCGAACAGCGTCTGCCTGGCCAGTTAGCCGACGTGCCGACCGCCAAAGAACAAGGGTTCAATCTGATCTGGCCGATCATCCGCGGTTTCTATGTTGGCCCGAAGGTCAGCGAAGAGGAGTACCAGTGGTGGCTCGACACCTTCAAGAAAATGATGGCAACCGACGAATTCAAAAAGCAGCGCGACCTGCGTGGCCTGTTTGAATTCACCCTGGCCGGTAAGGAACTGGATGCCTACGTGAAAAACCAGGTCAATCAGTACCGCGAGCAGGCCAAAGTCTTTGGCCTGGCTAAATAACCGGGGGAATTACCATGAGCGATCGCATTTTTGCCGGTTTCTGGTTGCTGCTGTGCATCGGCGGCCTGTTTATCGGTTGGGGCATTCAGAGCGAATACAGCTATGAACCCTTGGGGCCGCGCCCCTTCCCGCTAGCCATCCTCAGCCTGATGTCGTTGTGCGCGGCACTGCTGCTGCTGAACAAACCGCAGGCCGTCGAATGGCCGCACAACAAGGTGATGCAACGCCTGTTGGTGCTGGTGATCACGCTGGTGCTGTACGCCTGGGGCTTCGAATGGCTGGGCTTTCCGCTGGCCACCGCCCTGCTGACCTTCAGCATTGGCCTGCTGTTCCAGGCCAGCCTGCTTGCGGCAGCGGTCTCCGGCGTGGTGATGGGCGTTGCGCTGTATTACGCCTTTGACCAATTACTCGACGTAACACTGCCACTCGGCGTTTGGCTGAGCTAACGGGGGCAATGATGGAAACCTGGATGTATTTAACCCAAGGGTTCGAGGTGGCGCTGGTGCCGCAGAACCTGATTATCGCGCTGATTGGTTGCTTCGTCGGCACCATTGTCGGCCTGCTGCCGGGGCTGGGGCCAATCAACGGCGTGGCTATCCTGCTGCCGCTGGCGTTTGCTCTCAAGCTGCCGGCCGAGTCCGCGCTGATCCTGCTGGCGACGGTCTATATCGGCTGCGAATACGGCGGCCGCATCTCGTCCATCCTGCTTAACGTACCCGGCGATGCGGCGGCGATCATGACCGCACTGGACGGCTACCCGATGGCACAACAGGGCCGCGCCGGCGTGGCGTTGTCGATCTCGGCGGTCAGCTCTTTCGTCGGTTCCATGATCGCCATCGGCGGCATTATCCTGTTCGCCCCGTTGTTGGCGCGCTGGTCACTGGCGTTCGGCCCGGCGGAGTACTTTGCCCTGATGGTGTTCGCCATCGCCTGTCTGGGCAGCATGATGAGCCAAAACCCGCTGAAGTCGCTGCTGGCAGCACTGATTGGCCTGGGGTTGGCGACGGTAGGCGTAGACGCCAACACCGGCGTTTACCGCTTCACCTTCGACAGCGTGCATCTCTCCGACGGCGTGCAGTTTATCGTGGTGGTGATCGGGTTGTTCTCGGTCAGTGAAATCCTGCTGATGCTGGAAAGCACCAGCGGCGGACAAAAGCTGGTGCGTAAAACCGGTCGCCTGTTGTTTAACCGCAAAGAGGCCGCCGAGTGCGTTGGCCCGACGCTGCGCTCTTCGGTGATCGGCTTCTTCGTCGGTATTCTGCCCGGTGCCGGTGCCACCATCGCCAGTGCCCTCACCTATATGACCGAAAAGAAAATCAGCGGCAACAGCGAGACCTTCGGCAAGGGGGATATTCGCGGCGTCGCGGCGCCGGAAGCCGCCAACAATGCTTCGGCCTGCGGCTCGTTCATTCCGATGCTGACGCTGGGCGTGCCGGGTTCGGGCACCACGGCGGTGATGATGGGCGCACTGACGCTGTACAACATCACGCCAGGCCCGGCGATGTTCACCGAGCAGCCGGACATTGTCTGGGGCCTGATCGCCGCATTGCTGATTGCCAACGTGATCTTGCTGATCATGAACCTGCCGCTGGTCGGCCTGTTTACCCGCATGTTGACCATCCCGCTGTGGTTCCTGGTACCGGCGATTGCCGCCGTGTCTGCGGTGGGCGTTTATGCGGTGCACAGCACCACCTTTGACCTGCTGTTGATGGTCGGGTTGGGGGTGTTCGGTTATATCTTGCGGAAAATGCACTTCCCGATGTCGCCGCTGATCCTGGGTTTCGTGCTGGGGGAAATGCTGGAACAGAACCTGCGCCGCGCGCTGTCTATCAGCAACGGGGATTTTGGCATTCTGTGGAGCAGCGGTATCGCGCAAACGCTGCTGGTATTGGCGGTAGCGGTGCTGGTGTTGCCGCTGTTGCTGCGTATAGTGCGAAAACGCCGCACGGTGGAAGAAACGGCGAAGGCCGAGTAAGTAAAATGGGCGGGGATATTACCCCGCCCTTTTCAGTTTTAACGCTGAATGTCGTTTATCGCCCATTCCAGGGCGGCAATATCATTATCGGCCAGCCAAGGTTGCACGCGGGCAAAATCCTCCGCCGACAAGTCATAAATGCGCAACGCGAGCAGCCGTGCGATCGTCTCCGGAGCAAATCGCAGTTTGATCGGCCGCGCCGGGTTGCCGCCCACGATGACGTAAGGTTCGACATCCGCAGTCACTATGCTGCCTGCAGCCACCACCGCCCCTTCGCCAATAGTGACGCCCGGCATCAGCATCGCCCGCATGCCTATCCAGCAGCCGTCTCCCAACCGGGTATCGCCCTTCGGCTGATAAGCTGCCTGGATGCTCTCCATAAACGGGTACAGGCTCAGCCAATCGATACGATGTGTATGATTGCCGCCCATCAGGATCACCGCCTCGGCGGCTATGCAGACATAATCACCGATCAGCAATTTGTCTATGGGCCCCAACGGTTGCCACTGTTGGCTGACCGCGTCGCCGTGTAAATAACGCACGACGGAGCGTTCGAAGCCGCTATCCCAGCAGTCGCTGTAATAGCTGTGGGTTCCCTTGACGATAATATTGGGATTGGTCACCGTTTGGTGCAGCAGTTCTGTTTTGGACCAGTGTTTTTCAGACATGGCGCTTTCTCTTTTGCTGGTTGCAAGAGCCACGGAACGAGATCTGTGGCCGTGTTTTCGTTCACCCAACACGGCCTGTTTAAGCGATGATCGCCTTTTTTAATCTTGGATTGTCAGTCATGATTGCCCCTCCAGCGAGGCATTAAGGGTAACAAATCAGGCCTGAGCCGTCTTCTTCTTCAGCATCAACACCCCACCCATCACCAGCGCGCTGCCCAGCAGTTGCAACTGGTTCATGTTTTCCCCCAGCAGGAAATAGGCAATGACCGCCGTGAACACCAACTCCAGCGACAAAATCAGGTTTGCAACCGCCAGCGGCAACGTCTTCAGGCTGATATTGTACAGGCCAAACCCCAGCAGCGTCGGCCCGGCGGCCAGGATCACCAGCAACAGCCAGCCGCTCCACTCAATGCCCTGCGCCCCCTGGGACAGGAACCACAAAGAGCCGGTCATCCCCTGAAATGCCGGCAGGGGAAACAGCGTCAGCGCGGTGTTGAACAGCCATTGGTAAACCGCCGAAAAACCAAACACATACAAAATGGTATTCCACACCGGGTAACGCCGTTCCGTGGCTACGCGCCCTCCCAGGGTGTAAAGGGTATAGCCGATACCGGACAGCATGCCGATCAACAGCCCCAGCAGGTTGAAATGGGTGTTGCCCAGGCTGTCGCCGTTACTGACAAGGAAGCAGCCGCCCAGGCTGACCACAATCACCAGCAGTTGACGCAGACTTAGCCGTTCGCTGTACATCACCCAGCCAAGAAATACGGTAAAACCTACCGAGCAGTAAGTAAGAATGGTCGCCACCGACGCGCCATTCAGGGCTACCGACAACGTCCAGAGGCTGTTGAACACCGCCAGCAGCAGGCCATAACAGGCATAAAAAAGCACCTGCGCAGGCTGCAAGCGCGCCCATTCGGGTTTGACCAGCAACAGCAAAGGCAATAACACCAGGGCAACCAACGCCGCACGCCAAAAGGCCAGTACGAAGGTGGGCAGGTGATAATGCTCCGTCAGCACGCGGATGATAATGGCGGTAAAGGCCAGCAGCATGGCGCTGATGATGGCAATGACATACCCCTGGCTGCTGCCCTGCAAAATACGCGCGCCGGGGAAAACCGGCCTTGCTGAAATACCCGACGGTAATGACATGATACCCTCAAAAAACGGCGATAACGGACTCAGGCGGGAATTCTAACGCGGCGAAATTTTGCCGCCAGAGCCACTTTCCCCCGTTGTTATGCAGGCCACTTTTATCCGCTTGAAGCCCGATAGCCATGAGGTATAGTAAAAATCATTGCCCTTTACCGAGCCAATTCCCCATGCATATCCCGTTAGACCGCCAGCAGGATGTCCCGCTGTATCTGCAAATTGAAGAGGCATTGCGGCGGGCGATATTGAGCGGCGTCTTTGTCGATGGCGACAAACTGCCGTCCACCCGCACATTGGCGTCCGAACTGGCCGTCAGCCGGTTGACGGTCGACAATGCCTATGCCGAACTGGCGTCCAAAGGATTTCTGCGCCAGCGGCGCGGCAGCGGCGCCTATGTTCTGCATCCGGGCGCACTGCCCGCTCAACCGCAGCCGACGTCCGATACGCCGTTCCCGGCAGAGCGTTTCACCACGCTGACCTCGCGGCTGGACGGCTACCCCGACACGCCGCTGCCGGATAACATCATCAACTTTGCCGCCGGCGTCGGCAGCCCGAAGGTTTTTCCCCAGGAGGAATTCCGCAAGATATTGCTGTCGGTGCTCAGCCGCCATGCGGAAGAGGCTTTCGGCTATGGCGAATACTGCGGTTACTACCCGCTGCGCGATACGCTGGGACGGATCCTCACCGCCCAGGGCATCCCCACTCACGCGGAACAGGTGCTGATCACCAACGGCTCGCAGCACGCCATCAGCCTGATTGTGCAAAGCCTGCTTGAGCCGGGAGATACGGTGATCGTCGAAGAACCCACCTACGCCGAAGCGCTGGGGCTGCTACGCCTGCACAGGATCAATATCGTCACCATCCCCAGCGATCGACACGGCATGCGGGTTGAACAACTGCCGGCGCTGCTGGAAAAGCACCGACCAAAACTGATTTATACCATCCCCAACTTTCATAACCCGACCGGACGTTGCATGAGCGAAGCCCGCCGCCGACGCCTGCTGGCGCTGGCTCAACATGCCGGCGTGCCGATCCTGGAGGACGATTTTGTCGGCGATCTGCGCTACAACGGCAAACAGCTGCCGTCACTGCGGGCGCAGGCTACGCCGGGCGCGGTGATGTATGTCAGCACCTTTTCCAAAATGCTGCTGCCCAGCATGCGCATCGGCTACCTGGTCGCAGACAGTGAGCAATATCAGCGGGTAGCACGGTTAAAACACGTCGACAGCTTTACCAGCTCCAACCTGATCCAGCGGGCGCTGGACGCCTTCGTCACCATAGGCCGCTATGACAAACAACTGCGGCGTGCCGGGCGGATCTACCGCCAGCACCGCGACGCTATGGTAACCGCATTGCAGCAGCATCTGCCGCACGGCTGCCACTTTGAAACACCTGAAGGCGGATTATTTATCTGGTTGACGCTGCCCGCTGCGGTTAACAACGAAACGCTGATGCCGGTGGCCTGGCGCCACGGCGTCACCTTTGCACGCGGAGAGTGTTTTTATGCTCAGGAACAACGTGGTACGCATGGCCTGCGATTGAATTTCGCCGCTAACACACCGCCGCTGATTGAAGAAGGTATCGCCCGACTATGCCGGGCGATTAATGAGGTAATCACCGCCAAATAGACCGGTGCTTACCGTCCGGCCCACCAAAGACGCAGTTTCATTCCCCAGTAGCTGGTCCAGCCGGTGGTGCTCTGCACCACCTTGCCCTGGGAAATGACCACCAGCGTCGGGGTGACGCCAACCTGCCACTGCGCCGACAGCTCGCCACGCGGATCGTTAACCACCGGCAGCGTCAGCCGCTTGCGCGCCAGCCACTGTTCAACCTGCAGATCGTCACCGGAACGCAGCGCCACGGTCAGCACATTGCCGCCCTCCTCCGCCAGCCTGGCAACATACGGCGTGGTAAAGCGGCACACGCCGCACCAACTGGCCCAGAAATAGACCAGCAGCGGCTTGTCCCGGCTGAGCTGCGCGAGTGAAACCCGCTCGCCGCTCAATGTGGTCAACGCCTGTGCATCGAAAGCTGCCGGCGCCTGCGGTGCGCGCAGCCAGTCCATCGCCATCACCACCGCCAGCACAATCAGCAGCAGGATCAAGAGTTCGCGCCCCCAGCGCCGCAGCTTAGCCATTTTTGGCCTTCGCCAATTGCTGTTTCACTATCGCCTCCAACTCCTCGTAAGACACCGCACCCGGCAGCATTTGGTCGCCAATCAACGTCGCAGGCGTTCCCTGCACACCCAGTTTTTCCGCCAGTTCCATATTGGTGCGCAGCGTGGTCATGCTCAGCTCGCTCGGTGCCACCGCTTTCACTCCGGTTTTCTGCTGAGCGGCGGCGATGCTGGCGCTGTCGTGGAAGCCCTTTTTCGCCATCAGCCGCTGGTGCAACGCCCAAAACTGGTCCGGATGTTGCTGCCAGGCAGTTAAAGCGACACGCGCCGAGCTGACCGAGCTTTCGCCCTTGAACGGCAGCAGTTTCACCACCAGCGCTACCTCCGGATTTTGTTTGACGATTTTTTCCAGCATCGGATCAAAACGCTTACAGTACGGACAGTTGTAATCCGTGAACACCACCAGCGTCAGTCTGGCGTTGCCGGCCCCCAGGCGTGGGCTGGCAGGGTCTTCATACAAAGCTTTGGCGTTTTGCTTAATCGCCTGATCGATCTGCTGGCCGGTGGTCTGCTGCTGCCAGGCATCGACCGCCTGCGCCAGAATATCCGGGTTCGACACCAGGGTTTCGCGGATCAGTTCCTTAATGCGTACCTCCTGCTCTGGGGTAAAGGGGGTTGCGGCCCAGACGGGAACGGCAATCAGCATCAATAACATCAGTAACTTTTTCATTGTGAATTTCCTTTGGCGGCGGACAGGGTTTGCAGCACGGCATCGCGGGTTAACAGCGGGGACAGCACCACACCGTCAGGGCTGCCGGGGCCATAAATCTGGTTAAAAGGCACGGCAACGCTGCCGCGCCGTTGCAGGAAAGCGCTAATCTCGGCAGAAGGACGGCTCCAGTCTCCCCGCAGAGCGACCACGTCTTCGGCATTCAGCGCTTTCTGCACATCGCCACGCAACAGTACGTTGAATTTATTGGCTTTACAGGTGACGCACCAATCGGCGGTGACGTCGATAAACACCCGTTTTCGATCGGCCAACGCCTGGGTGATCGCCTGCTCGCTCAGCGGCTGCCAGCGTACCTTGTCCTGCAACGGCTGACGCCACAACCCGGCGGTGAGCGAACCGGCCAACAACGCCACACCGAACAGCACCAGCGTGACGGCAACCCATCCGGCAGCAAGGCGCACGCCATGCCGTCGCCATACCGCCAACAGCAGAGCCAGCAGCGCTATGCCGCCCACGCCCAACGTCGGGGTTGCGCCAATATGATTCACCATCAGGCTCAGCAGCCACAGCGAAGAGGCCAGCATCAGCAACCCCATTGCCCACCGTAACGCGTTCATCCAACGCCCCGGTCGCGGCAAACGCAGCGCCAGCGCCGGCCAGGCGGCGATCAGCAGCCACGGCAGGCTCATACCGATGCCCAACGCGACAAACATGCCCCACAGCACCGGCAGCGGCGCGGCCAGGGCAAAAGCCACGGCGGTGCCAAGAAACGGTGCAGAACAGGGCGTCGCCAGCAAGGTGGCAAAAGCGCCCTGCCAGAAATGCCCGCTCAGGCCGTGCCCGTTATGGGTCGCCAGTTTGGTATTCAGCGAAGAGGAAAGCTGCACGTGGAACAGGCCGAACAGGTTGGCGCTGAACAACAGCGTTACCAGCACCATAAAGCCGATAAACCACGGGTTTTGAAACTGAATGCCCCAACCGAGCGCCTGATTGCTCAACCGCAGCGCCGTCATCAGCAACGCCAACGCCATAAACGACGCTACGATGCCCAACGACGAAGCCAGAAACTGCAGCCGGATGCTGCGCCGATCTCGCAGTTCTACCTGCAAAATCGCGCCCAGTTTGATGCCGAGCACCGGCAGCACGCAGGGCATCAGGTTGAGGATCAGACCACCGGCCAGCGCCATCAGCACCGCCTGCCACAGCGGGAAAGCCGCCGCAGCCGGGGAAACCAGCGGCCCGCCAATCGGCAATTGAACCTGCTGCGCGATGCCGCCGTCACTGATGACCAACGTCAGGGTCTTGCCGCGCAAGTCCGGTGCGGTATCCCCCCAGCCATCGCTGACCGGTACCCGCGCCAACATCCGGCTGCCGTCGGCGCTGATCTGCGGTTTGCCGAGATCGGCATCCTTCAGCGTATCGAAGAACAACTCGGGCTGCCGCCAACCGGCGGTGCGTTCGGCGCTGATCTGCAGTTCCCCGCGCTGATAACCGGCTTTAATGCCGTCAACCAGGCCATCGGCAATCGGCACCTGCCCCATCGCCTGAGCAAAGTCGTGGTTAAACTGCGCGTCTTGCGGCGCGCCGAGATCGAGACTGAACGGATAGTCGGTCAAAATGCAGACGTTACTGCAGGTAGACAGCGTCAGGGTGCCCGCCAGTTGAGGCGGCGCAGCGCCCTTTATCACCATCGGCAGTTCAACTCGATCGTGATAACCCTGAGTGGAAATGCCGGCTACGTCAAAACGCTGCGGCGTCGGCCAAAACCAGGTGGCCGGCGGCGGATTGCCTTGCCAGCTTATCGTCGGCGCAATACCGCCTTCGCCGGGTGAACGCCAGTAGGTTTTCCAGCCTTGTTGCAACTCTATTGCCAGCAGCAGCCGGGTTTCCCCGCGGTGCGACGTGTCGGCGCGCAGCCGCACTTTGGCGTGATCGTTGGCCGGGCTTTGCAGCCAGCCGCTGTCTGCCGCCTGCAAAGCGGGCAGCCACAGCATTAACAGGCAGGCAAGCGCCGACCTGATGATATTCAACATGTTTTTTCTCCATAAATGAGTCAATCACCAAAAAGGACGGGCGATTAATTCATTCACGGAATACGCATAATCGGAGGTGGACCCTGAGAGTCGTGGGAGAAATCACTCTGGGAGGGGGAATACGCAGACGCGCGGCCACGGTGGGTGCCAGCAGCACCAACAGCAGGCCGAGACCGAACAGCAGGGTTTCGAACATCACCGGCGGCGCGGCCAACAGGGATTTGGCGCTCAGTTCGCAGGGCTTGGGCTGAAGTGCGACGTCGTCATCGGTGACGAAGGTTGCGGCGCTGGCAACGGGCAGGCCCATCACCTGCTGCAACGCATGCAGACCCGCCATGCGTTGAGTCATGCAGGTCAGCACCACCAGGCAAGCCAGGCATAAAAACCATTTCGCAATCCGCTGCTGTTTAACCATGCTGCCCTCAATGCCAAGTCTGGGCTTATCTTAGCGGCGCAGACGTGATTAGCAATCATTTTGCCTGTAAAGAAATGTCTGAGGGCGGTATTGATAGCGGCCATTTACAGGTATCATGGAGGCACACCTGCGCTTTTCGCCGGGTACGACGATTTTTCGATACACAGCGAAGGACTGGTGATATGCAACCTTTGAGTGGACCGGGCACCCCGATCGCCAGCGATCGCCCTCCGAACCCGGGCAAAACCACAACCACCGACGACAGCCCGCTCTCTCCGGCGCAGCGCACTACGCTGGAGAAGTTGATCGTTAAGATCATGGCGCTCAGCCCGGCCAAGTCCGCAGAAATCTGGGCCACGCTGCGTCACGATCTCGGGGCAGACCATAATAGCAGCGAACTGCAGGCTCGCCATTTCCAGCCGGCCGAGCAACTGTTGCAAAACCGCCTGAACCAGGTGCAGCAAAGCCATGCCAGCCGCCAGTTGCTTCAGCAGCTCACCGAACTGTTGCCGCAGGGCAATAATCGCCAGGCCGTCAGCGATTTTATTCGCCAGCAGTTTGGCCACACGGTACTGAGCCAATTGAGCCACCCGCAATTGCAACAGGTGTTGAACCTGCTGCAGACCGGCAGCCTGGCCATTCCTCATCCGCAGCAGACTGCCACCAGCGATCGCCCGTTACTGCCAGCCGAACACCAAAGCCTGCAACAACAGGTGACCAAACTCAGCGCCGCTACCGGCGAGTCGCCGATCAAGATCTGGCAGACGCTGTTTGACCTGGCTGGGGTAAAAACCAACGACCCGCTACCGGCTCGCCATTTCCAACTGCTAAACCAGTTTTTGCAGGTCAAAGTGGCGCTTAGTCCGCAGTCCGCACCGACGCTGAACAGCCTGCTGGCGGTACTTAAACAACCGGCCGACCCGCAGGAACAACAACAGTTGAATGACTACTGCCAGTCGCGTTTCGACTGCAACGCCAGCGCACCGCTGACCCACCCGCAGATGAGCGATGCCATCAACCAGCTGTTTGCCCGCCGCCTTGAAAAAACCGGCCCCACTCAGCCGATAACCGGCGGCCCTGCCGAACCGCAGCCGTTGCTCAATCCGTTGATCGCCGCGCTGCCCCAACCGCTGCAAAAGGCGCTGAACAAGCCGGCAGTAGCGTTTATCCTGCTGATTCTGGTGCTGGCGGTGATATTGGCGCTGGTGTTTTAACCCATCAGGCACAGCCGCAGTCTTCCCCTGCTGCAGTGCCCCGCAGCGAACCCGGCTGCTCACCGGTGGCCAATGGATGGCCATCGCGTTTCCAGAAATCCAGCCCGCCAATCAGCTCCTTCACTCTGAATCCCAGTAGCGCCAGCTTATACGCCCCCTTGGTTGAGCCGTTGCAGCCGATGCCGTCGCAATAGGTGACATAGACTTTATCGTGCGCCAGATGCGCCGTGCCGGCCTCGTCCATCAGCCGATGCGGCAAACTGATAGCGCCGGGAATATGCCCCGCCGCATACAAGGCTTGCGCTCGGGTATCTATCACCAGGATCTCGCTGACGCCGTTGCGCAGATCTTCCGCCACGTCCCATGCGTCCGCGTAATAACTCAATTTCGCCGCAAGATAATCCAGGCTTTGCGCCGCCGGCCCAGGGGGAAATGCCAAAACCAATGAAGATGCCGCCATAAAATTCACTCCTGTGGATGAGACTGATGACAATATTGCCTGATTTTGGTCTTATGATTGATACCCATTACTGCCACAAGAAAAGACCCATTATGACCCGTGCGCTAATCTCGCTTTTCCAACGGCCGGAACAGGACGCAGGCACCTTGCGTGAACGCGTTTGCGGCACGCTGCGCCGCGCTATTCATAACGGAACGCTGAGCCGTGGGCAGCGGTTACCCTCATCACGGGTTCTGGCGGGGGATTTAGGCGTCTCGCGGGTGACCGCAGAAGCGGCGTACAGCCAGCTGGAGGCTGAGGGATATCTGCAGAGGCGGGTCGGCCAGGGCACCTTTGTGGCGATAGACGTCGTTAAGTTCCCTTCTGCCAGCAAAATTACGGGTGAGCCTCGCTTGTCATCACGTGGCCGGCAGATCGTGCACACCGGTGGCTGCCGCGATCCGCAGCAACCGCTGCCGTTTGCCGCCGGCTCACCGGATCTGCGCGCCTTCCCGCTAAAACTGTGGAAGCAGCTCACCGCTCAGCAATTGCGCCTGCGGGGAGAAACCCTGATGCGCTATGGCGACCCTCAGGGTTACCTGCCGCTGCGTGAGGCCATTGCCGGTTACGTTAGCCAGGCGCGCGGGGTCAACTGCGACGCGCAACAGGTCATGGTGCTGACCAGTTCGCAACAGGCGCTACAGTTGATCGCCGCCCTGCTCTTGGACAGCGGCGGCAAGGTATGGATGGAAGAGCCCGGTTATGCCGGCGCCAGAAACGCCTTTACCAGCGCAGGTGCAGAGCTGGTACCGGTCCGCGTGGACGAAGCCGGTATGCAGCCACACGAGCAGTTACCCAGGCCGCAGTTGATTTACCTGACGCCCTCGCACCACTATCCCACCGGCGTGGCACTGAGCCTGGCGCGGCGACTCCAACTGTTGGCGTTGGCCCAGCAGCAGCGAGCGTGGATTATTGAAGACGATTACGACAGTGAATTTCACTATGATGGTCAGCCGATGCCGGCGATGCAGGGGCTGGATCGTCAGGGCAACGTGCTGTATTTAGGGACCTTTTCCAAAGCGCTTTTCCCTTCTCTGCGGCTGGCCTATCTGGTGGTGCCGCCCGCGCTGGTGGAACCTTTTACCACCGCACGTACGGTTTACGACGGCCACAGCGCCCAACTGATGCAGGCGGTCACCGCCGAATTCATCCATCAAGGGCATTTTGCCGCTCATATCCGCTACATGCGCCAGCTGTACCGCAGCCGTCGTGACCTCTTGCTGCAGGAAGTGCAGGAAAAGCTGGGGCATTATGCCACCCCACAGCAGGCAGGTGGCGGATTGCAACTCAGCGTCTGGCTGCCGCCGGGCCAGGAAACGGCCCTCACCCGCCAGGCGCAGCAGCTGGGTGTGGTCACGCCCGGGCTGGCGGCACAGTATCAAACGGCGCAGGCGCGGCGCGACGGCTGGCTGTTGGGTTTCGCCGCCCTGACGCCGGGGGAAATCCGCGCCGCCGTCGAACGGTTGGCTCGGATTATTCCCGCTTAGCGTTGCTGCGCACAAACAACAGCGTGAAAGCCAGGCCGGCATGCCCCCAGCCATTCGCGGTAAAATACAGCGACACAAAGGTGCCAATCACCGCAAAACCCACGCCCTGCAATGCCAGCGCTACGCCCGGTTGCCAAATGCTGCCCACCATTTTCCACAGCGAAGGGCGTTCACCGTGCGTTGGCGCCACCGCCTCGACACGCATATTTAGCAGCATGGCGATCAGCGGCAGCAGCAAGGTAGACACGCCTAACGCCACAAAATCCCAGTGCTGATGCAACATCAGGCCGATAGGTGCGCCTGCTGCCAGCGAACCCTAGATCGCCATGCCGGTCCAGGACATTACCTTACCGGAGCGGGCGGTCCCCACCAGACCAAAACCCCAGGTCAGGGTGCCGGTCAGCAGCAGGCTTTCGCCGTAGCCTAAAATCAGGCGTCCGAGGGTCAGCAGGACGAATTTAATCTCTGGCGACGCCGGCCAGCGCACAGTCGCGCCGAACGCTTGCCGCCAAAGCGGTCAGCTAGCCGACCGGCGTAACCGCGGGCTCTGCAACTGTCAATCGCCAACCCGCGTTTACTCAGGCCCTTTACTGCTCGGTCAGTCGCAGCTCGGCAACCACCGGCAGGTGATCGCTGACCGCAGGCCAGTGAATGCCATTCCAGTCACCGCTGGTGTTAGGCACCGTCAAGCTGTCGAGATGCCAGCGTTGGGCATTGCCGCTAAAGATATAATCGACTTTGATTTCCGCATTTTCCGCCGGCCAGCTGCGGCCATCTTGCGTCGCGGGCATGATGTCGTTCCAGTAACGGCTCAGTTCGGTCCAGGTGATGCTGCCCGGCACGTCGTTCATATCGCCGAACAACAGCTTGATGCCGCGTATTTCAATGGTGCGATCGTTTAATTCACGCACTTGATCCAGGCGCATGGCCGGGTCTTCCTTGGTGTCCAGATGGGTATTGATCAGAGTGATCGGCGCCGGAAACTCGGGCACGTCGGTCTGGGCGCTAAAGGCAATGCGCTGTTCACGCTGGCCGGAGGGCAACGGATAAATCTTGCTGTCATGCAATGGGTATTTTGACAGAAACGCCAGGCCATATTCGCCGCCGTCAAAGTCTATCGCCCGACCAAAGGCTACGTGCATGCCGGTCAGCTTGGCCAACTCCGCCGCCTGATCGAGTTTCCCGCTGCGGCCGGTGAGCTTATCCACTTCCTGCAGCGCCACCACGTCGACGTTCATCGCCTTGATCGCCTTGGCGATGGCGGTCATGTCGCTGACCTTGCCGGCGGCAATATTGAAGCTGGCGATGCGGATCTTCGGCGCCTGCTCCAGATTATAGGTTTTGTTCTTCAGGCCGCCGAGTGCGCTGGCCACTTCGCGGCTGTTGACGTTGCTGTTGGCATTGCCGGCAGCGGTGGATGACCAGGCGGCATGAGACATTCCCAGGGATAACAGAGTAATAAGCAAAGCATTACGTGAGCGCATCGGTTCTCCTTTAACGATAAGATTTTTTGTTGGGGCACCCTTTCCCCCACAGCTAACAACGATTCTGCCGCAGATACCTGCGACTATTTCCTAGTTGCGCCGCTATTTTTTTATTCTGCGCGGCGTCTCGCATTCCGACAGCGAAAGCATTGCAGCAATGGACAACCGGCTGATTTAGCATTAAAACCGATAGACAGCTTATCGAGAGGAACCCGAATGACCAGCGCCATTGCAGAACAGCTTACCGAACGTTTCTTTCGTTATCTGGCGGTCACCAGCCAGAGCGATGCCGCCGTCAACGCCCTGCCAAGCACGCCCGGCCAGCATGATATGGCAAAGTTGCTGGCAGCCGAGTTGCGCCAACTGGGGTTGAAGGACGTGCAAATCGACGAACACGCCACCGTGACCGCCCGCAAATCCGGCAATCAGCCTGGTGCGCCGCGTATCGGTTTTATTACCCATATCGATACCGTCGATGTCGGCCTGTCGGCGCACATACATCCTCAGCGTCTGCACTATAGCGGCCAGGATCTCTGCCTGAACGCGGAGCATGACATTTGGCTGCGCGCCGCCGAACATCCGGAGATCCAGGCCTATCCGAACGAAGACATTATTTTCAGCGACGGTACCAGCGTGCTCGGCGCCGATAACAAGGCGGCGGTTACTGTCGTGATGACGTTGCTGGCTAACCTGAGCGCCACAGACCGCCACGGCGATATTGTGGTGGCCTTTGTGCCGGATGAAGAGATCGGTCTGCGCGGTGCCAAAGCGCTGGATTTGGCGCGCTTTGACGTAGATTTCGCCTACACCATCGACTGCTGTGAACTGGGTGAAGTGGTTTATGAAAACTTCAATGCGGCGGCGGCGGAGATCCGTATCGAGGGCGTGACTGCGCACCCGATGTCGGCGAAGAACGTGCTGATCAACCCGATTCGCATCGCCACCGACATCATCAATCAGTTCGATACCCTGGATACCCCGGAACATACCGAGGGGCGCGAAGGTTATTTCTGGTTCAACGACATCACCGCCAACGCCAATCTCGCCACGCTGAAAGTGTCGATTCGCGATTTCGATCTGACGGCGTTTAACGCGCGTAAGGAACATATTCAGGAGGTGGTGCGGCAGGTGGCGGCGAACTACCCGCGCGCCAGGGTGAGTTGCAGCGTTACGGATATCTACAGCAATATCAGCAATTCAATCGGTGATGATAAGCGCGCCATCGAACTGATTTTCGGCGCCCTCGCCGCACACGGCATTCCGCCGAAGGTGATCCCGATGCGCGGCGGCACCGACGGTGCAGCGCTGTCCAGCCGTGGCGTAGTGACGCCGAACTACTTCACTGGCGCACACAATTTCCATTCGCGTTTTGAGTTTCTGCCGGTCAGTTCCTTTGTGAAATCTTATCAGGTGACCCGCAGCATTTGTTTGCTGGCGGCGCGTGGTTAGAAAAGCGTTGGCCGCGCAGCAAAGCGCGGCCGGTGTCAGGCCAATAGCCAGCCGAGCAGCGCACCCCAGGCCAGCAATGGCAGCGAGTAGTAATGGAATTTCAGCCAGATCTTGCGCTCCCCTGCCATACGCAGCGCAATCAGGTTCGCCAGCGAGCCAATCGCCAGCCCAAAGCCTCCGGCGTTCACCGCATAGGCCACCAGTTGGCTGGAAGGCACGTAGTTGAGCAGCAGAATGGTCGCCGGCACATTGCTGATGATCTGCGACAGCCCAATCCCCAATGCGTAAATGCCGCCGTCATCAAGCCGGGCGATATCGGCGAACCAGGGCTGAATCGCCTGCAATTGGGTAAACAGACCGACGTCGATGAACATGGCGATAAAGACAAAAATCAGGCTCCAGTCGATCTGCAACAGCACCCGGCGCGCCAATAGCAAGAAACCGGCAAACACCGCCAACAGGCCGTACAGCGGCAAGCCGATATCCAGACACAGCAGAAAAATCGCATACAGTGCCACGCAGCTCAGCAACAGCGGCCGCTGATAGGGGTAGCCCTCAGTATGCGGTGCCTTTACGATATCCCGCGCCGGGAAGCTGAACCAGGTCAGGACCAGCAGGCTGACCATCATCGCCGCGCCAAACGGCGCCATCTGAATGATAAAGCCCAGGAAAGAGAGCGACGACTTGCTCCACAGCAGAATGTTTTGCGGATTGCCGATCGGCGTTAGCAGCGAACCGGCGTTGACCGCCAGCGCCTGGAAGATAATCAGCCGACTGATCGGCAGCGAGGAAAGTTTTTTTAGCGTAATGGTCAACGGAATGGCGATAAACAGCGCCACGTCATTGGTCAGGAACGAAGACAGCAGCGCGGCGGAAAACACCAAAAACAGCGCCAGCCACCGTTCACTGTGCAACGTGTTGATGATTTTACGGCCAACAAAATCAAAATAGCCGCTGACCTCAACGCCCTTGGTCAACAGCATCAGCCCCAGCAGGGTAATAATGGTGCGCCAGTCGATAAAACCAGCTAGCGCGGGCAACTGCTGCGGGTTTAGGGCGGCCATCACCACACCGGCCAACAGCAGGATATGCAGGAAACGATCTTTCAGGAACGGCTGGAGCAGCCGGGCAGCGGCGTTTGAACTCATGGTTATCGCTTCAAAAATCAATCTGGAATCAGGAGCCAGACGTTAGCGGAAGCGCGGCGGCAATGCCAGCAAAATGCTATTTTACCTTTCTGCACTTTTCATTTACCGCGCTTTACTTTATTTGTAGCGCCTTTCTACGCTTCTAAGGATTTTTCATGGTCAACGCTATCGCCAAAGGGCTGTTGCTGAGTACCGCGCTCAGCCTGCTTGCCGCCTGTAACGATCAAGAAACCCATACGCAGATCGACCTCGAAGGCAAAACCATGGGCACCTTCTACAGCGTCAAAATCAGCGGTGACGTTAAGATCAGCAAGCCGTTGCTGCAACAGCAGGTCGACGCCTTGCTCGAACAGGCCAACGATGATATTTCCACCTACCGCCCCGCTTCGGTGCTGTCGCGCTTCAACCAATCGCACAGTACAGACCCGCAACCCATCCCACGCGGGATGGCGGATATTATCCTGATGGCCCAGCGCATCGGCCGCGATACACGGGGCGCAATGGATATTACCGTCGGTCCACTGGTGAATCTGTGGGGTTTTGGCCCGGACAAACGCGCAGTCAAGGTGCCGGAGCAGCAGCAGATTGAAGCCGCGCAAAAAAAGACTGGCCTGCAGCATCTCAAATTGCTCAGCGACAGCCGTGGGGAGTGGCTGCAAAAAGATCTGCCGAACATGTATGTCGATCTTTCGACCCTGGGTGAAGGCTACGGCGTTGACCAGCTTGTTAAACTGATGGCGCGCAACGGTATCACCAACTATCTGGTGTCGGTCGGCGGTGCGGTGTCCTCACGCGGCGTCAACGGCCAGGGCAAACCGTGGCGGGTAGCGATCCAAAAACCGACCGACAGGGAAAATGCGGTGCAGGCGCTGGTCGATCTGCAAGGTTACGGTATCAGTACCGCCGGCAGTTATCGCAACTACTTCGAACAGAATGGCCAGCGCTATTCGCACGTTATCGATCCCGGTACCGGCCGGCCCATTACCCACCGGCTGGTCTCCGCCACAGTGATCGCACCAACGGCGCTGGAAGCCGACGGCTGGGATACCGGGTTGATGGTGCTGGGGACGGAAAAAGCGCTGAAGCTGGCGGAAGAAAAAGGGCTGGCGGTGTACCTGATCAGCAAAACCGATGAGGGTTTCAGCGCCGTGATGACGCCGCAGTTCAAAGCGTTTCTGGTGAAGTGATGTGAAGAAGCCCGGTAATTCAAAATTACCGGGCTTCTTTTATCACCACGAGATTTGGCGCGAAGGTTATTTCGTCAGTGCGATAATACCCAGCGTCAGGCCGGCAACCGCCGCCGCACCACCGGCGATAGCGCCCGCAGTTTCCCAGTTATCCTGCGTCGTACCTTTCATGCAGGTGTTAGTGTGCACCAAACGCCCCTGATCGTCATAAACCGGGACACAAGGTGACTCAGTCGCGCACCCCGCCAGAAACACTGACAGTAACCCAACCGCAATTAACTTTTTCATACTCATGCCTCTCAAGGTTCGATCACTCTGAAAACGCTACGCCGAGTGATAATCGCGTTATCGGGCTATTGTATGCGTAAAAGGCTGAACGGGGCGTTAATGATCTGCCAAGAGATGTAATTTGGGATAACTCTGAACGGCCAGCGACAGGCAATAAAAAGCCCGCAGCAAAGCGGGCTTGTTCAACTGGTATGGCTTGCGGCTAAATTACTTTTGCAGCTTACGCATCACCAGCGTGGCGTTGGTGCCGCCGAAACCGAAGCTGTTGGACATCACGGTAGTCAGCTCGCGTTTAGTCGGCTGAGTCACGATGTTCATGCCTGCGGCTTTCTCATCCAGGTTGTCGATGTTGATGCTCGGCGCAATAAAGCCATGCTCAACCATCAACAGACTGTAGATCGCTTCCTGCACGCCGGCGGCGCCCAGAGAGTGACCGGTCATGGCCTTGGTGGAAGAGATGGCCGGAGTGTTGTCGCCAAACACTTCACGGATTGCGCCCAGTTCTTTCACGTCGCCAACCGGCGTGGAAGTCCCGTGCACGTTCATGTAATCGATTGGGGTATCAACGCCCTGCATCGCCATCTTCATGCAACGCACTGCGCCTTCGCCCGAAGGCGCTACCATGTCAGCACCGTCGGAGGTCGCGCCGTAACCGATGATTTCAGCATAGATGTGCGCGCCGCGCGCCAGAGCGTGTTCCAGCTCTTCAACCACCACCATACCGCCGCCGCCGGCGATGACGAAACCGTCACGCGCTGCGTCATAAGTACGGGAGGCTTTTTCCGGGGTGTCGTTGTAACTGGTGGACAGTGCGCCCATCGCATCGAACTCACAGGCCATTTCCCAGCACAGTTCTTCACCGCCGCCGGCAAATACCACGTCCTGCTTGCCCAATTGGATCAGTTCCACCGCGTGACCGATGCAGTGTGCAGAGGTTGCGCAGGCAGAGCTGATGGAGTAGTTAACGCCACGAATTTTGAACGGGGTTGCCAGGCAAGCGGAAACGCCTGAAGCCATGGCCTTGGTCACCATGTAAGGACCAACGCCGCGCAGGCCTTTGGCGCGCATGCCGTCGGAACCGGCAACCTGGTTGCGCGGAGAGCCGCCACCAGAGCCAACCACCAGACCGGTGCGATCGTTGGAAACCTGATCGGCAGCCAGACCGGAATCCTTGATGGCCTCTTCCATGGAAAGATAGGCATAAACGGACGCGTCGCTCATAAAGCGCATCACTTTACGGTCGATCAGACCGGTAGTGTCCAGTTTAACATCGCCCCATACGTGACTACGCATGCCGGAATCTTTCAGCTCCTGGGAGAAAGTGATCCCAGAACGTCCTTCCTGCAGGCTCGCCAGGACCTCCTGCTGGTTGTTACCAATGCTGGAGACGATTCCCAGGCCAGTAATCACTGCACGTTTCATTCAGTACCTCTTCCACAATTTTACATTCGGGATTTTGCATCGCACTTTAGCGTACAGATGTACGCCGAACAAGTCCGATCAGCGTTTTTCAGCTTTATTCTTATCCAGTTTGCGCCATTTCGCCAGCCCCGTTAGAATCCCGTCACCCCTTGAGTTACGAGCAACTAACCGTGAGCCACGCCCCGATCCAAACCGCAGCGTTATCCTGGAACGAACAGGGTACACCTGTTTCGAAACAGTTTGATGACGTCTACTTTTCTAATCAGGATGGGCTGGAAGAAACCCGTTACGTATTTCTCAGGGGCAACCGGCTGCCGCAGCGTTTCAGCGAGCACTCGCGCCCGCTGTTTATCGTCGCGGAAACCGGTTTTGGCACCGGGCTCAACTTTTTAACCCTGTGGCAGGCGTTTGCCGGTTTTCGTGCTGCAATGCAAGATGCCCCACTGCAACGGCTGCATTTTATCAGTTTTGAAAAATTCCCGCTGTTGCACGCCGATCTGGCGGCCGCGCACGCACGCTGGCCGGAACTGGCCCCCTATGCCGATGAGCTCCGCGCTCAGTGGCCGCTGCCGTTGCCGGGCTGCCACCGCCTGCTGCTGGCGCAGGGCCGCATTACGCTGGATCTGTGGTTCGGCGACGTCAACACGCTGCTGCCGCACTTTGACCCCAGCATGAATCACCAGGTCGACGCCTGGTTCCTCGATGGCTTTGCGCCGGCGAAAAACCCGGATATGTGGACTGAGCAGCTGTTCGCCGCCATGGCGCGTTTCGCCCGGCCGGGAGGCACCTTAGCCACTTTTACCGCCGCAGGTTTTGTACGGCGCGGATTGCAGCAAGCCGGTTTTGACGTCACGAAAAGCAAAGGTTTCGGTCAGAAACGTGAAATGCTGATCGGCGAGTTGCCCGCTGATTCACCGGTGGTCCCGCACCCCGCACCCTGGTTCCTGCGCCCGGCGGCGGAAAACACTGACGATATCGCTATCATCGGCGGCGGCGTCGCCAGCGCGCTTACCGCCCTCGCCCTGCTGCGCCGTGGCGCGAAGGTAACGCTGTACTGCGCCGATCCGCAAGCGGCCGAAGGCGCGTCAGGCAATCGTCAGGGTGCGCTCTACCCGTTGCTGAACGGCCGCGGTGACGCGCTGGAAACCTTTTTCAGCGCCGCCTTCCCGTTTGCCCGCCGCCAGTACGATGCGCTGTTGCAACAGGACGTGGCATTCGATCATCAATGGTGCGGCGTCAGCCAGTTGGCCTTTGATGAGAAGAGTGCCGGGAAAATTGCCAATATAGTGGCGGTTGAATGGCCTTCGGCGCTGGTGGCACCGGCCGATCGCGCCACGCTCAGCGCGCTGTGCGGCGTAGACAGCGGTTTTGGCGGCGTCAGCTACCCGCAAGGCGGTTGGCTATGCCCGGCTGAGCTGACGCGGGGAGCCATTGCGTTGGCGCAACGTCAGGGGATGCATTGCCATTACGAGTACGACCTAAACAACCTCACGCACACAAACGGCAATTGGCAGCTCGGCTTCGGCAATGGCGAAACCCGCCGGCATGCCACGGTGATTCTGGCCAATGGTCACCGCCTTTCCGAGCTGGCGCAAAGTGAAGCGCTGCCGGTATACGCGGTACGCGGCCAGGTTTCCCATATACCCACCACCCCGGCGTTGAGCGAATTGAAGCAGGTACTGTGTTACGACGGCTATCTGACGCCGGTCAATGCCCATAATCAACAGCACTGTATCGGTGCCAGTTACCAGCGCGGCGAGACGGCCACTGAATACCGCGAGGAAGAGCAGCAGGATAACCGAGCGCGTCTGTTGCGCTGCCTGCCGGAACAGGCATGGCCACGAGAGGTGGACGTCAGCGCACACCATGCCCGCTGCGGCGTGCGCAGCGCTACCCGCGATCACCTGCCGATGATTGGCGCAGTGCCGGACTATCAGGCTACGCTGACGCAATATCAGGATTTGCAACGCCGCCGTCAGCTTGGCGAGACCGTGGCGGACGCCCCGCTTTATCCCAACCTGTTTGTTCTTGGCGCACTGGGTTCACGCGGGCTGTGTTCGGCACCGCTGGCGGCAGAGATCCTGGCGGCGCAGCTGTTTGGCGAACCCTTGCCGGGCGACGCGGAGATGCTGGCGGCATTGAATCCGAACCGGATGTGGGTGAGAAAATTGCTAAAAGGGCGTGCGGTTTAATGCAGAAGTTACAGGGCGCTTTTAAAGCGCCCTGTAATAGGCCATCAGGCGGTCGGCAGTGCGGTCTGGTACAGATTTTCCCACATACCGCGCACCAAAATCTGGTCCGGCGGCGACAACTCACCGGCGGTTATGGCTTTGTGCAGGCTGTTTTCCACCCGCGCTTTCAGCGCTTCGGCGGTGTGCTCGCCGTGCTCTTCCGCCTCTGCCACCGCCAGCGTCAGATGACCGCGCAGGTAGCCACCGGCAAACAGTTCATCATCGCTGGCGTGCTCTACCATGTCATCAATCAGCGCCAAAATGCGCGCTTCGAATTCTGCGATCATCAAATTTCCTCTTTAAATAGCAAGCTGTGGCGTTAACAGAAATCTTCCGGATAAGGAAAATGCCCGGCGGCCAGCGGGGGCGTATTGTAGAACGATTGTAACGCCTGAATAAAGCGCGTGGGTCTTGTGGGTATTCCCTGTTCCAGCAGTGACAGCACCCGGTCGCGCACCTTGCGCAGGAAGGCGATACGATCCGGCTCGCAGTCGCCGTTCAGGTTGTCGCAGCTGACGTTAAACGGAAAACCGGCGGCCATGCAGAACATCCACTCCAGCGCCTGCGGTTTGATTTCTACCGCTTCGAATTCGCTTTGCGTTTGCGCATCGCGCCCATCCGGGCAATACCAGTAGCCGAAATCCACCAATTTGCGGCGTTCTTCACCGGCAATGCACCAGTGCGAGATCTCATGCAGGCCGCTGGCATAAAAACCGTGGGCAAAAACGATGCGGTGGTACGGCAACTCATCGTCGGCCGGCAGGTAGATCGGCTCATCATCGCCCTTGACCAGCCGCGTGTTGTAGTCTTCGCTAAAGCATTGATTAAATATATCAATCAGCTGCGTGTATTGATGGGTAGTCTGTGTGTCTGACATAAATAAAAACTCTATAACCACAAAAATAAAGAGGTAATTATTCCACTTTAGTGCTCGCCTGGCATGTTAAATATGCAGCGCCAGCCACTGCTGAATTTCTGCGCCGTGGTTGTCGTACAACAGCTTGCAGCTCATCACCAGCGAGACGATGACGATCATGGGCCGAATCAGCTTCTGCCCGCGGGTCATCACCATATGTGCGCCCAGGCGGGCGCCGAGCACTTGCCCAACCAACATCACCAGGCCAATGCCCCACACCACTTTGCCGCCGATGATAAAAAACGTCAGGCCGCCAACGTTAGAGGTGAAGTTCAGCACCTTGGCATGCGCGGTGGATTTGGCCAGATTGAAACCGCACAGCGTCACGTAAGCCAGCGCATAGAACGAACCGGCGCCGGGGCCAAAGAAACCGTCGTAAAAACCGACGCAGCCACCGGCCACCAGCCCGAACGGCAACGCGCTCAGGCGGCGCTGACGATCGCTTTCCCCCAGACGCGGGGTCAGCAAAAAGTACAGGCCGATGCCAATCACCAGCAGCGGCAGCATTTGTCGCAGCAGATCGGCGCGCATATGCTGCACCAGAATCGCCCCGGCGATGGAGCCGATCAGCGCCAGCAGGATCGTCAGTTTCTGATCGTTAAGATCCACCGCCCGCCGACGGATAAAGTAAAGGCTTGCGGAAAATGAACCGCCCACCGATTGCAGTTTGTTGGTTGCCAGCGCCTGCGCCGGGGAAACCCCCACCGCCAGCAGCGCCGGCACGGTCAGCAGGCCGCCGCCTCCGGCAATGGAATCGATAAAACCCGCCAGCAACGCCACCACAAACAAAACCCCGAGCATCTCGGGGCCAACGACGAACCAATCCATTTATTATTCCGCAGCGAAATGGTTATCTAACAAAGCCTGACAGGAAGGCGGCAATGGCGGTGGGACCGGCTTGCCCGGTTTGGCGCTGGGTTGATGCGGCACGAACCAGCTCGCCAGCTCCGCCCCACAGCCATCGCCCGGCGGCGGGGTATCTTGTTCTTGACACTCCAGGCTGCCTGCCGGACAACGCAGACGCACGTGCATGTGCGCGCGGTGGCCGAACCACGGTCGCACCTTGTGCAACCAGTCGCGGTCGGCGCCGGCATCCAGACACAGGCGTTGCTTGATCGCCGGGTTGACGAAGATGCGCGTCACTTCCGCATCCTGCGCCGCCATTTTGATCAGAGATTCAATCTGCGGTTGCCATTGACGCGCCACTACCTGTTTACCGTCGCCGGAAACCAGATCGATCGGCTGCGGTTTGAGCAGTTGCTGCGCGCTCCAGCGCTGGCGCGGCAGCTGTAACCAGATGTCGACATCCAACCCGGACTGATGGCTGGCGTGGCCGCTGCTAAAGCGCCCGCCGGCCGGCATCGCCATATCGCCGATCAGCACCGTGCCCAGGTTCTTTTGGGTGGCCTTACCGCTCAGGCGCTGAATAAACGCCAGCAGATCGGGGTGACCGAAATAGCGGCGCTGATCGGGGCGCATCACCTGATAATCCGGTGAGTTCAGCGGCAGCGGCTGAGCGCCGACGATGCAGCCATTGGCAAAACCGCCAATCGCCTGCGCCGCACCGGCCACCGGGTGGTCGATTTTCTGCCACGGCGTCAACGCCATGGCAGAACCTGATGCTATCAGGGCAACGATGCCTAACATCCAGTTTTTCATCGCAATTACCAGCGCGGAACGTTAGAAACCACATCACCGTTTTGCGCACGCTGGCGCAGCAGGTGATCCATCAGCACAATCGCTATCATCGCTTCGGCGATCGGAACCGCGCGAATGCCTACACAGGGATCGTGACGGCCACGGGTCACCATTTCTACCGCTTCGCCCTGACGATTGATGGTACGGCCCGGCACCATGATGCTGGAGGTCGGTTTCAACGCCAGATGAGCGACCACCGGTTGGCCGCTGCTGATACCGCCGAGAATGCCGCCCGCATGGTTGCTCTGGAAACCTTCAGGCGTGATTTCGTCGCGGTTTTCGCTGCCGCGCTTGGTCACCACGGCAAAACCGTCGCCGATTTCCACGCCTTTTACCGCGTTGATGCTCATTAACGCATGCGCCAGATCGGCATCCAGGCGGTCAAACACCGGCTCACCGAGGCCTACCGGCACATTTTCGGCAATCACGCTGACCTTGGCGCCGATCGAGTCGCCCTCTTTTTTCAGCGCGCGCATCAGTTCGTCCAGCGCTTCCAGCTTGTCCGGATCCGGGCAGAAGAACGGGTTCTGTTCGACCTGATCCCAATCTTTCAGTTCGCAGACCACGTCGCCGATCTGCGCCAGATAGCCGCGTACCTGTACGCCGAATTTCTGCTGCAGGTATTTCTTGGCTATCGCCCCGGCCGCTACGCGCATCGCGGTTTCACGCGCCGACGAACGGCCGCCGCCACGGTAATCGCGTACGCCGTATTTCTGCTCGTAGGTGTAATCTGCATGGCCCGGACGGAACACGTCTTTGATGGCACCGTAGTCCTGCGAACGCTGGTCGGTGTTTTCAATCATCAGCCCAATGCTGGTGCCGGTCGTCACGCCTTCGAACACGCCGGAAAGAATGCGCACCTGATCCGGTTCGCGGCGTTGAGTGGTATAGCGAGAAGTCCCCGGACGGCGTCGGTCCAGATCGTGCTGCAAATCGGCTTCGGTAAGCGGGATACCTGGCGGCACTCCGTCTACGATACATCCCAGCGCCACACCGTGAGATTCACCAAATGTGGTGACGCGGAAAATCTGCCCAATACTGTTTCCTGCCATCACGGCTCCTTACCGTTAATGATTATCTTTGTGGGCCCGCCAGAGCAGACCCGAAGAAGTCTTAGCTGCGGTAGATGCTGAAGTGTTCTTTGCAATCGACCAGTTGCTGTTTGGTCAGCATGAATACGCCGTCACCGCCGTTATCAAACTCCAGCCAGGTGAACGGAATATCCGGATATTGTTCCATCAGATGTACCATGCTGTTGCCCACTTCACAAATCAGCACGCCGTCGTCGCTCAGGTAATCCGGCGCGCAGGCCAGAATGCGGCGCACCAGCTTCAGGCCGTCGCTGCCCGCCGCCAGGCCCAGTTCCGGCTCAAAGCGGAACTCCTGCGGCAGATCGGACATGTCTTCCGCATCCACATACGGTGGGTTGGTGACGATCAGATCGTACTGGATCGCGGGAACGTCGCGGAACAGATCGGAGCGGATCGGGATAACCTGATGCTCGACGCCATGCGCCTGAATATTGCGCTCGGTCACCGCCAGCACGTCGCTGGAGATATCCACCGCGTCCACTTCCGCTTCCGGGAAAGCGTAACCGCAGGCGATGGCGATGCAGCCGCTGCCGGTGCACATGTCCAGAATGTGACGCGGTGGGTGCGGGATCAGCGCGCTGAAGTGATCGTTGATCAGTTCGCCAATCGGCGAACGCGGTACCAGCACACGTTCATCGACATAGAACTCCATGCCGCAGAACCAGGCTTTATTGGTCAGGTAAGCTACCGGGATGCGCTCGTTGACGCGGCGAATCACGCGTTCAACGATGCGATGGCGCTCGCTGGAGGTCAAACGTGCGGTGTGCATGTCCTCTGGAATGTCCAGAGGCAGGAACAGGGTTGGCAGCACCAATTGCACCGCTTCGTCCCACGGATTATCAGTTCCGTGACCATAGTAGATATTGGCGGCATTGAAGCGGCTCACAGCCCAGCGCAGCATATCCTGAATGGTGTGCAGTTCATTCACTGCTTCGTCGACGAAAATTTTGTCCAATTTGCCCTCCGGCAGGCACTGTGATTCATGATTTAGCCGCATAGTTTGCCATGAAGCCCGCGACAAATCAGCAGCAATAGTCGCGTTAAGACATTCTCATTTTCATTCGGACGGGAGTTTTGCGTCGACAGATACCCGCGACACGGTAAACTGTCGTGATAAATGATTTCCGGTGAATAAAAAATGAAGAACAAGCACCCTCTGAGCAAAGATGAATTGCAGCTCTTCAGAGAGTCGATAGCAAGCGCAAAAAAACTGCGTCAGGATACCGTTGTCCACCCTAAGCCCAGGCCAAAAACCCGGCAAATGGCGCCGCAGCGCCTGCTGCAGGAGCAGGTGGATGCCAGCTATTATTTCTCGGATGAATACCAACCGCAGTTGGAAGAGGAAGGACCGACACGCTACGTGCGTCCCGGCTACAGCGCGTTTGAGCTAAAAAAACTGCGGCGCGGCGATTATTCACCGGACCTGTTTCTCGATCTGCACGGCCTGACCCAATTGCAGGCCAAGCAGGAGCTGGGCGCACTGATTGCCGCCTGCAAGCGTGAGCATGTGCACTGCGCCTGCGTCATGCACGGCCACGGCAAGCACATTCTCAAACAGCAGACGCCGCTGTGGCTGGCGCAGCACCCTGACGTACTGGCGTTCCACCAGGCTCCCAAGGAATGGGGCGGCAACGCGGCAATTTTGTTGCTGGTCGAACTGGCCGAGTAAGCAGCAAGAATGACAAAGGGCGATGTTAAACATCGCCCTTTTCTGGTGGGACCCAAGACACGGCGTCCTACACTTTAGCCATCACCTGCGACGGGCTGACCTGCCATTCAAACTTGCCGTTGCTGCCGTCGGCCGCCAGATCGACATTGGCGATCGCGGAGGTCGCAAACATCGGCGGGCATTCGCCCGGACACAGTTCGGCGACCAGATACCCCACCAGCGGCAAGTGGGAGACGATCAACACGGAGCTGACCCCCTGCTGCGCCAGCGCCTGCAGATAACTCCCCACCAGACCGGCATCACCGCCCGGTGTCAGTTCAGGCAGCACTTCTTCGCTTTCCGGCAGCGCCAAGGCTTCGCGCACCGTTTCCAGCGTCTGTTCGGCCCGCAGGTAGGGGCTGACCAGTACTCGTTCAATATCCACAGACTTGGTGTTTAACCAGGCCGCCATCTGACGTGACTCATCACGGCCACAAACGGTAAGAGGTCTTACCGAATCGCTGGCCGCATCGAGTGCCGCCTCTCCGTGACGCATAATCAAAACTTGCATATTGCACCGCTGTTGTTGACAAAATAACGCTATACAGAAACGCCGAGCGTGCTGTATCGCCGAGTTTTACAACCCCAAAGCAAAGGCTTTGAAACGATAACGCGCCGTCTCTTTTTATGGCGGCCGGGCATTTTGCCTGAAAGTTCACGTAAAGAAAATGCTGTTTTTTACATCAACGTCGTCCTGACATGAATATGGCGCTCACATAACAACCAATTCAACGGGTTAAATTTTAACCTTTCCATCATGAAACTTATTGATGGCGATCGGTCTTTCGGCGCTATCCGGTTACGTTACGCCGTCGCTATCTCCCTGTATAGCATCCGGGATTGCAGGTATTTCAAGGAGTGATAGCGATCACACTGCGGCCCTGATCCAACTCTAGTACAAATCAGGCCGCCGCGCCGCTCACTCCCCTTGCGGATAAAAGCGTTCGCCCTGCTGCGCCATGCGCTGCAAGCGTTCGCAGGGGGCAAAGTTTTCGCCGTATTGCTGCTGCAGGTATTGCAGCGTTTTAACCACCTTCTCAGCACCGAGTTCGTCCATATAACGGAACGGCCCCCCGAGGAACGGCGGAAAACCGATACCGAATACCGCGCCGATATCCCCATCACGTGCGCTGCGAATTACACCTTCGTCCAGACAACGAGCCGCTTCATTCAACATCATCATCACGCAGCGCTGGGCGATGACCGCCGGCTGCAAATGCGACTTCGGCGTGATGCCCAGCAGAAGATATACCGAGGTATCGGCGCGCTTGCCCCGCTGACGTTGCTGACCTTCGCTCGGATACAGGTAGAAACCCCGGGCATTTTTACGCCCTTTGCGCCCGTCTTTCAGTACCGCATCGAAGGCGGCCGGCGCGGCGAAACGCGGACCAAGCTGTTCCACCAACACCGGGATAATTTTGGTGCCCACATCAATGCCCACTTCATCAAGCAAGGTAATCGGCCCCACCGGGAAGCCGAAATTCACCAGCGCCTTGTCCAGCGATTCGATCGGTTCGCCTTCCAGCAGACAACGCGCCGCTTCATTTATATAAGGAGCCAGAATGCGGTTGACGTAGAAACCGGCGCGATCGGCCACCACAATGGCCGTCTTGCCCTGTTTGTGCGCCAGCGCCACGGTGGTGGCAATGGTTTCCTCACTGGTGGTGGCATGGGGAATCACCTCTACCAGCGGCATTTTGTCGACCGGGCTGAAATAATGCAGGCCGATCACCTGCTGCGGCCGCTGCGCTTTGGCGGCAATCTGGCCAATCGGCAACGACGAGGTATTGGAGGCGAAAATGGTATGCGGCGCGGCGTGCCGTTCAATCTCGGCCACCATGTTCTGCTTCAGGGCCAGATCCTCAAACACCGCTTCCACCACGATATCCACCCGCTCAAAGCCGGTGTAATCGGTCGAGCCGGAGATCAGCATCATCTGTTTTTGCCGTTCCGCCGGACGCATGCGTTTGCTGCGTACCCGCTTGCCAAGCACCTCCCAGCTGTATTTCAGCGCATGGTTGATGCCGGTTTCATTCACGTCTTTAATCCGTACCGGCAGGCCACCGCGCGTGGCGGTCACGCAGGCAATTCCGCCGCCCATCAGGCCACCGCCCAGAATGCCGACGCGGTGCAGCGCATGGGGTTGCGCATTGCCGCCGCGCTCTTTCTTCAAGGCGGTAGAGGCAAAGAACAGGCTGCGCAACGCCGCCGACTGCGGCGTCATGGCCAGTTCGCCGAAGGCCCGCGCTTCGGCTTCATAACCGCTGGTACTGCCGCTGTCCAGGCCGGTACGTACCACCTGAATGATTTTTTCCGCTGCCGGATAGTTGCCGTGGGTTTTCTCCAGCGTTTTTTTGCGCACAATGCTGAACAACAGGCTTTTCCCCAGAGGACCGTTGAGCAAGCGTTCCTGCCACGGCAGTTCACGTCGGCTCTGCCAGCCCTGTTTGACCCGCTCAATGGCGGTCTGCAACAAAATCGCCTGCGGCACCGCATCGTCCACCAATCCCATCCGCAGCGCCTGACGCGCACGGATATGCTTGCCGGTCAGCATCATGTCCAGCGCCTTGCTGGCGCCGATCAAGCGCGGCAATCGCTGAGTACCGCCGGAGCCTGGCAGCAGGCCAAGCTGAACTTCCGGCAGGCCGAGAGCGGTTTTGTCATCCAGCGAACAAACGCGACCATGGCAGGCCAGAGCCAGTTCCAGCCCGCCCCCCAGGCAAGCACCGTGAATAGCCGCCACCACCGGCACCGGGAAAGCGGCAATCTGCGCCAGCGTGCTTTGCCCTTTCTTCGCCAGCGTTTCGGCCTCTTTGGCACTGGTGCAGGCGGCAATCATGGTGATGTCCGCCCCGGCAATAAACGAATCGGGCTTGCCGGAAATAATCACCAGCCCTTCCAGCGCAGTATGCTGCTGCGCGCGGATCAGTACGTCATTCACCTGCTCGACGAACTCGGCTTTCAGCGTATTGACCTTGTCACCCGGGACGTCGATGGTAATCACGCCGATGTTGTCCGGGCGCAGCGTCAGTTGAAAAGCCGAGGGTTTGGCCCGCTGTTCATGCAATGCGTTTTCAAAGCTCATTATTCCACCTCTACAATCATCGCAGCCCCTAACCCTCCGGCAGCGCAGGCGGTGGTCAGCCCCAACCCGCCGCCACGGCGTTTCAGCTCGTGCAACGTTTGGGTGATCATACGCGCGCCGGTAGCGGCAAACGGGTGGCCATAGGCGATCGAGCCACCCAAGACGTTAAATTTATCCATATCTACTGTGCCGATCGCCCTGCTGCGCCCCAGCTTTTGTTGGGCGAATTCATCGCTGGCGAACATCTTCAGGTTTGCCAGCGTCTGCGCGGCGAAAGCTTCGTGCATGTCAATCAGAGTCAGGTCGGCCAGGCCAATACCGGCGCGATCCAGCGCCAACGGCGTAGCGTAGGATGGCCCCAGCAGCATGTCTTCCCACACGTCGATGGCGGAAAAAGCAAAACTGCGCAGGTAGCCCAGCGGTTGCAGCCCCAATTCTTTCGCACGTGATTCGCTCATCATCAGCACCGCCGCCGCGCCGTCGGTCAGCGGCGTACTGTTGGCCGCAGTGACGCTGCCATGTTTGCGATCAAATGCCGGTTTCAGTTTAGCGTATGACGCCAGGCTGGAGTCTTTGCGAACGTTGTTGTCTTCGGTGATTTGCGCGCGGTACGGCGGCACGTAGGCGGTCATGACTTCATCGCGCAGCAGCCCCTGTTCCCAGGCTTTGGCCGCCAGTTGGTGAGAGCGGTGCGCCAGCGCATCCTGCTCTTCGCGGGTGATACCGTGGCTTTTCGCCATTTGTTCGGCGGTATCGCCCATGCGCAGACCGGTCGAGTATTCCGCCACCGCCGGCGGCACTGGCAGCAGATCGCGGAACTTCAACCGGCTAAACAGTTTGAGGCGTTGCGACAGGGTGCGCGCCTTGTTGACGTCCACCAACGTGCGCGCCAGCGCTTTGCTGACGCCGATCGGCAACACCGAGGAGGAGTCTGCACCGCCGGCAATGCCGATACTGATGCTGCCCGCCATGATGCTTTCCGCTACGTTGGCAATCGCCTGGAAACTGGTGGCGCAGGCGCGCGACACGCTGTACGCATCGGTATGTACGCTCATGCCGGTGCCAAGGACAATTTCACGCGCGATATTCGGCGCTTCGGGCATTTGCACTACCTGGCCGAACACCAGCTGTTCGATGAGCGCCGGTTCAATCCCGCTGCGGGCCAAGAGTTCGCTCACCGCCATTTTCCCCAGATCCACTGCCGGAATGCCGTGATAAGCGCTTGCCTGTTTGGCAAAGGGGGTACGCAGTCCATTTACAATCGCGATACGGTCACCGTGACGGGTCACCAACGGCAGTGCCTTACTCATAAACGCTCCTGAAAAAAATAACGTCAGCGCGACGGGCAAAAAGAGGTCTGACCTGATGAGGTCATTGTTAACCAAATGTTTACATTTGGCAAACCGTCAGAAGTGAAAACTGAGAGCAGGAGCAACTTTCTATTGGGGGGAAAACGGAGAGGCGGCGGCGCGGGTTTACCCCGCACCGTTTTGGGCGGGAATTAACGCAGGCCGAGCTGGAAAATCAGGGTTTCCGCCTGGCAGGCAAAGGTGAAGTCCACCGTGAGTTGCACACCACCGTCAACCGGTTTAATGCTACTGCTGATGTCACAAGGGTCAGACTCCACGCCACGGGCTTTTTCCGTCAGCGCAGCCAGCGTTTTCTCGGCATCTTGTTGATTGGCAAACACCTGGCTGTAGGATGCAGTGCAATCGGTGTTGTCCATCACGGTACCGACATCGACACAGCAACAAGCTGCGGTTTCCTGGGCACTGCATTTATTCATTGCATCAGACATGTTTAATTCTCCTCAGGGACCGCCATTACGCGAGTCCAAACTGCCATTAACTTTCTGGCGCAAAGACGCAAGATTCTGCGTTTATTTTACCCCGCAGCGAAACCCATCGCTAGCACTTACTTTTTATAGGTGTTTTAAGTGATGGAAATCACAAATAAAAATCGTCGTCTGCTAAGGAATGGTAAGAGATTTGTTATTCACTGCTGGTTTTTTGTTAAGCAGATCTCTTTTTTGATACCAATATTGAAATATCTCAAAAACAAAGTTGCAACATTCCAACAGGTCGGACCTATAATTCAGCCACTGGTCTGATTTGTCTGAATGATAACGGACCCTACAATCCCGCGCTCCTTGTTACCTTGTGTAACATAGTTTAAATAATAAACACATAATGAGGTTTTGGTCATGAGCCAGAAAAACCTATTTACTAAATCAGCTCTCGCAGCTGCAGTGGCAATTATTTCTTCAAACGTGTCTGCCGCAGGATTCCAGCTGAATGAGTTCTCATCAGCGGGTTTAGGACGTTCGTATTCTGGTGAAGGCGCCATCGCGGATACTGCAGCATCCGCCAGCCGCAACCCGGCCCTTTTGATGATGTACACCCGACCAGAATTCTCGATCGGCGCCGTATTTATCGATCCGGATGTGGACATCACCGGCAAGTCCCCGTCGGGTGCCAGCCTGGATTCCAAAAACATCGCGCCAACCGCCTGGGTGCCGAACCTGCACTATGTTCACCCGATTAACGATCAATTCGCCGTGGGCGGCTCGGTCACCAGCAACTATGGTCTGGCCACCGAATTCAACGACGGTTACACCGCAGGCGCTTACGGCGGCAAAACCGACCTCGAAACCCTGAACCTGAACCTGAGCGGCGCTTATCGCCTGAACCAGCACTTCAGCTTCGGCCTGGGTTTTGACGCGGTTTACGCTAAAGCCAAACTTGAGCGTTATGCAGGCGAATTGCCGAAACTGATTGCTGGCTCAGGCCAATTGCCACCTCAGTTAGCCGGCCCGGTGTCACAAATTCCGGCTGATACCCAGATCTCTCACCTGAAGGGGGATAAATGGGGCTATGGCTGGAATGCCGGCATCCTGTATGAAGTGGATGAAAACAATCGCTACGGTTTCACCTACCGGTCCGAAGTTAAAATCAAATTTGACGGTGACTACAAAAGTAGCCTGCCATCCGCCTATAACCCGCTCCTGGGCGCTCTCGGCCTGCCTATGGGCACCAACGGCACCACCATCCCCGGCTCTTTGGATCTGAACCTGCCGGAAATGTGGGAAATCTCGGGCTACAACAAGGTGGCGCCGCAGTGGGCGGTCCACTACAGCCTGGCTTATACCAGTTGGAGCCAGTTCCAGCAGCTGAAAGCCACCGGCAACAACGGCCAGACGCTGTTCGAGAAGCATGAAGGCTTCAGAGACGCCTACCGCATCGCGCTGGGTACCACTTACTTCTACGATGATAACTGGACCTTCCGTACCGGTGTCGCATTCGATGACAGCCCGGTGCCTGCCCAGAACCGCTCTATCTCGATCCCGGATCAGGACCGTATGTGGATCAGCGCCGGTACCAGCTACGCGTTCAACAAAGACGCGTCGGTCGACGTCGGTGTTTCCTACATGCACGGCCAAAAAGTCACCATCAAAGAAGGCCCATATACCTTCAATTCGGTGGGCAAGGCCTGGTTGTATGGCGCCAACTTCAACTACCGCTTCTAAATCTGTCGTTCAAAACGCTTAAGCGCCCTGCGGGGCGCTTTTTTATTGCCGTTTTATAACAAAAAACCCGCCTGGCGGCGGGTTCTCATATTCTCTTGGCGAGAAATTATTTCGCTGAATCGATTTCGTCCAGATCGCCCTGGATCGCCTTGGCGTTCGGGTTTTCTTCCGCCTTCAGTGAACCGCCGCGCGCCAGGAAGTCATGACGCTGGAAGTAGGCTTCACGCACCATCACGTAAGGATCGGAAGAGTTATGCAGCAGGCCGTCGGAATCCAGCAGTTGGGCGCGGGTTTCAATCCCCTCAACCACCCATTTACCCGCCGACATCCAGAAGGTCAGGTAGCTCAGTACCGGATAGACCGTATCCGCCCAGTCGCCGCCGTCTTCACGCAGGGTGAAGCTGCCATAGGCAGGTAACATCACATAAGGGCCGTAGCCGACATCGTAATGCCCCAACGTGCTGCCGAAACGGTTCGGTTCTTCGCGCGCCAATTTCGGGTTCGCCATCCCCGCCACGTCGATCAGACCGCCCATCCCCAGCAGGGTGTTAAGGAAGAAGCGGTTGAAGTGAATCATCCCGCGATACGGATCGCCCTTCAGGAAGGCGTTGACCATGCTGGCAGGCTCTTCCAGGTTCGACGTGAAGTTACTTAAACCGTTACGCGCCGGCATGGGCACATAGTCGCGCCAGGCCACGGCCACCGGGCGCAATACATACGGATCCAGAACGTTATAGTTAAAGTCGAACATCGTCCGGTTAAATCCTTCCAGAGGATCGGATCGCCCTTGTGGTTCATCTTGCGGCGCGCTGGCGCAGCCCACCAATAACACAGTTGCGAAAGCCAGCCCAGTCAGGCGAAAGTTCATATTTTTCTCCATGAAAACACGTTCGGTCTTTTTATTCAGGGAACCTGCTTGTTAATCTGAACGCTAACCTGCTCTTTGCCGCTGAAATTCTGCAGCTCGCTCTCACCAAACCAGTCGCCCGCCTGCGGCGTGGCGAGGCCGTCGTGAGAAATCCGTACCCGCACCTTCACCTGATGCAGCGCCGAAAGCAGGCGTTCGGGCATCATGGCGTTGCTGTCATCCAGAGAGAATGACAGTGGGAAACGGCTTAAGGGCAGTTGTTTTACCGCAACCGGCACCGGGTTGGCGCCATCGGTCACCGAAATTACCAGCGTCCCCTGCTGCGGTAAAGCGTTAGTCGCCTCGGGCGATAACGTCACGTTTACATTCAGTTTAACAGTTTCTTCGCCCGCCTGTGCTTTTGCTTGTGCAATACTGCGCTTTAACACTTCGGTGCGCTGATCGTTGGCCGGCAGCAGTTTCAACATCACCTGCCAGGCACCGATCGCCTGTTTGAAATCACCCTGTTCGAAGGCATTGAACGCCAGCAAGCTCAATACGCGCAGGTTGGTATGATCGTCGGCGATCATCTTGCGCAGCATCTGCGTAGCTTGCTTGTTATCCTCCGGATCGTTGGATCGCGTCAACACCTCCGCATAGCCGAGGCGCACTTCCAGATTATTCGGATCCAATTGATAAGCATGAGCAAATGCCTGTGTCGCCGTTGTGGCGTTATTCAGCGCCATGCCGACGCGGCCCAGCATCATCCAGTCGTTGATGTTGCGATCGTCTTGTTGGAGTGCGGTGCGCAGCCCCAGCCCAAGGCGAGCAATCTCTTCCATGCTCAGCGGCTGAGCACGCTCATTGGCGACACGCGCACGCAACTCCGGCATTTGGGCTTGCACCTGCTGCCAGTCCATCACCTGCGCCAGCCCACCGGTTTTCAGATAAAACCCCAGGGTAACCACCACCAGCAGCAACACGCCAGGCACCAGGGCCCACCGGGTGATCGGTTTCGTCTGCTCGTCCTGTTGGCCGGGAATGTCGTTCAGCAGGTTCTGTTGCAGTTCTTTTACCAACTCCGGGCGCTCGGCAACCACGCCCTGCGCTTCATCCTGCTCCAGCTCGTGCAGGCGATCCTGATAAAGCGCCTTATTCAATGCGTCGCGGCTGGTGGCCGCGCCCTGCTTGCTCTGGCGCATCGCAGGCACCACCAGCAGCGCCGTAGCGCCGGCCAACAGCACAATAATAATCAGCCAAAAAGCCATTAGGGTTTCTTCCTGTCAGTCTCTTTCAGCAGCGCCGCCAAGCGCTGTTGCTCCTGCTCGGAGAATTCATCGTTAGCAGCGCCGGCGCGGCGGCGGCGAGTGCGCAATATCACCACCGCACCGCCAATCAGCACAAACAGCAACGGGCCAACCCACAGGATCAGCGTCGCCGGGGTCACCGGCGGTTCATAGGTGACGAAATTGCCGTAGCGCGCCACCATATAATCAATGATCTGCTGTTTGTTCTGCCCCTGCATCATCAGCTCGTACACCTTGGTGCGCATGTCCGCGGCGATGATGGCGTTGGAATCTGCGATGCTGTTGTTCTGGCATTTCGGGCAGCGCAGCTGTTCCGTCAGCTCACGGTATTGCTGTTCCTGCTCAACCGAGTTGAATTTATAGGTATCGATCGCCGCCGCCGCGCTCCAGCTCAGCAATGCGGCAAACATCAGGGCAATCAGCCTCATACTTCACCCCCGTATTTTTTGTACAGCGGCAACACTTCCTGCTGCCAGACGCGCTCGTTCATATCCCCGGCATGGCGGTAGCGAATAATGCCCTGCCCGTCGATCAGGAAAGTTTCCGGCGCGCCATACACGCCAAGATCCAATCCCAGCATGCCATCGCCGTCATACAGGCTGAGCGCATAGGGATTGCCCAATGAATTCAGCCAGGTGACCGCTTTGCTGCGGTCGTCCTTATAGTTCAGCCCCACCACGCGAATGCCGCGCGCCGCCAGGGTATTGAGGTATTGATGCTCGGCACGGCAGGTTGGGCACCAGGTCGCCCAAACGTTCAACAACATCGGCTTTCCGGTACGCAACACCGCCTGATCGAACGTTTTTCCGGGCTGGTCGAGCGACTCCAGCTTAAAAGTGGGCACCGGTTTGCCGATCAGCGCAGACTCCAGCATAGTCGGATCCTCGCCACCGGCATTGCGCGTCAACTGCACCATAAAGGCCGCTACCAGCAACAGGAACAGGATTAACGGGATAAACAGCAGCTTGCGGTTCATGCCTGCTCCTCCAGCTTGCCTTCACGCTTGAGTTTTTTGCTCATCCGATAGCGCGGATCGAGAATGCACAAGATGCCGCCAATCGCCATAAATACCCCGCCGAACCAGATCCAGCGCACGAAGGGTTTGTAATACAGCCGCACCGCCCAGGAGCCGTCGTCCAGTTCTTCCCCCAGCGCCGCATACAGGTCGCGGCTGAAACCGCCGTCGATAGCCGCTTCGGTCATCATGCTGCGCGCCACGCTGTAGTAGCGTTTTTCCGCGTGCAGCGTGGCTTCCGGCTTGCCGTTGCGCGTGACGTCGATAATACCGACGCCGCCGCTGTAATTCGGCCCGCGAATGTCGTGCACGTCGCGGAACACAAAGTGGTAGCTGTGAATGTCCACGCTGTCGCCGGCCTTCATGCGCACATCGCGCTCCACGCTGTAGTTCTGGCTGAACGCAATGCCGATCACCGTCACCGCGACCCCGAGGTGGCCCAGCACCATGCCCCAGTGGCTGCGGGAAAGGTGGCTCAGGCCGCGCCAGAAACCGTGGCGATGGGTAGCGCGCTCATGCAATTCCATCAGCGTCAGAATAATCACCCACACCGCCATGATCAGCCCGACCACCGTCATGCCGGCGATGCTGTCTTGTAACAGCCACGGCAGCAGGATCGACAGCACCAGCGTGATCGCCAGCGCCACGCTCAAACGACGCCACAGCTTGGTCGGTTCATCGCGACGCCAGCGCACCAGCGGGCCAATGCCCATCAGCAGCGCCATCGGCGCCATCAGCCAGGTGAACATGGTATTGAAGAAGGGTTCACCGATAGAAATGCTGCCCAGGCCCAGCTGTTTGTGCACCAGCGGCAGCAACGTACCCAGCAGCACAACCAGCATGGCGGCAATCAACAGCACGTTATTGCCCAGCAGGAAGGTTTCGCGCGAGAAGGTTTCATGCTGCACCCGGCTGCGTACCTGCCCGCCCTTGACTGCGTAAAGCAGCAGAGAACCACCGATCACGATCACCAGATAGGCGAGGATAAACATGCCGCGCGCCGGGTCGGAAGCAAAAGAGTGCACAGAAACCAGAACGCCTGAACGCACCAGGAAGGTGCCCAGCAGGCACAGCGAGAAGGCGGTAATGGCCAGCAGCACCGTCCAGGCCTTGAAGGTACCGCGTTTTTCGGTCACCGCCAGCGAGTGCATCAGCGCCGTACCGGCCAGCCAAGGCATAAAGGACGCGTTTTCCACCGGATCCCAGAACCACCAGCCGCCCCAACCCAGTTCGTAATAGGCCCAGGCGGAACCCAGTACGATCCCCAGAGTGAGAAACACCCAGGCCGCCGTGGTCCAGGGCCGCGACCAGCGCGCCCAGGCGGTATCCAGCCGGCCGGCCATCAGTGAGGCGATGGCGAAGGCAAACGCCACCGAGAAGCCGACATACCCCATGTACAACAGCGGCGGATGGAAGATCAGGCCGATATCCTGCAGCAGCGGGTTGAGATCGCTGCCGTCGATCGGGAAGTTCGGCAGCGTGCGGGTAAACGGGTTGGAGGTCATGATAATAAACAGCAGGAAACCTGCGGTGATCATGCCCATCACCGACAGCACGCGCGCCACCGCATCCTGCGGCATTGAACGGCTGCACAGCGCCACCGCCAATGACCAGCAACTGAGCAACAGCACCCACAGCAGCAGCGATCCCTCATGCGCGCCCCAAGTGGCGGCGATGCGGTAATACACCGGCAGTTGGCTGTTGGAGTTGGCGGCCACATAAGCCACGGTAAAATCATTCACGACAAAAGCGTGCACCAGGCAGATGAACGCCAGCGCAATGGCGGCGAACATGCCGTAGGTCAGCGGGCGCGCCACCGCCATCATGCGGCTATCCTGACGCGCCGCGCCCCACTGTGGATAAATGCTCAGCAGCAGCGAAATCGCCAATGCCAGGCACAGCAGAAAACTTCCCGTTTCCGGCATCATGACTTGCCGCCCTCATTTTGCGGGGCGGTGTAGGCCGAAGCCGGCCCCTTATGGTTTTCTTTCATTGCGTCTGCCACTTCCGGCGGGGTGTATTTTTCATCGTGTTTCGCCAGCACTTCACGCGCGTTAACCACGTTGCCTTCACCCAGCACGCCTTGCGCCACCACGCCCTGCCCTTCACGGAACAGATCCGGCAGAATGCCGGTATAGGTGACATCAATCACGCCGCGCGCATCATAAATCTTGAAGTTGACCTGCAGCGTTTTCTGATCGCGCTTCACCGAGCCGGGCATCACCATGCCGCCAATGCGCAGGCGTTGGCCCACCTCCGGTTTTTCGTGATCCTCGCCCTTGCCTTGCAGAATTTCACTCGGGGTATAAAACAGATCGATGTTGGAGCGCAGCGCGTACAGCGTCAGGGTAGCGGTCAGCGCCACGCCGATCAGCACGACAATCGCCAGATACAGGCGGCTTTTACGACGTGGATTCACAATGATTTCTCCCGCGGATCAGCGGATTTTTGTTTCGACTGCTGCGACTGACGGATGCGTCGTTCGCGCGCCTGACGGCGGCTGACTTCATCCAGCAGTTGCCTGCGCTGCCAGCAGGTGTGGGCCACCAGGCCCAGCAAGGATAACAGCGTGACAGCCACCGCCAGCCAAACGTAAAAGGCGTAGCCGCCCATGGCAAAAAACGCCGACCAGGAGGTAAATGCGGCATTCATGGTTGGCGCTCCTTGTTGACCAGCCCGGCAACCCACGGGCGCTGACGCTCCTGGGCCAGGATCAGATTGCGCAACCGCATCAGGGTCAGCGTGATAAAGAACAGCAGATAGCCGAGGATCGCCCAGCGCAGCGGGGTGCGCATGCTTGGCGCGATGCTCTGTTGCATATTGGTGGAGCCCTGGTGCAGCGTGTTCCACCATTCGACAGAGAAATGAATAATCGGGATGTTCACCACCCCCACCAACACCAGAATACCGGCTGCGCGGCCGGCCAGGCGGCGGTCTTCAAAGGCGTTATACAGCGCAATAATGCCCATATAAAGGAACAGCAGCACCAGTTCAGAGGTCAGACGCGCGTCCCACACCCACCAGGTGCCCCACATAGGTTTGCCCCAGGCGGCCCCCGTGACCAGCGCGATAAAGGTAAATACCGCGCCGACCGGCGCCATCGCCGCCACCACGGAATCGGACATTTTCATCTGCCACACCAGGCCGATAAACGCCGCCACCGCCATCGAAGCGTAGATGCCCATTGACCACATGGCAGCCGGCACATGGATATACATGATGCGGAAGCTGTCGCCCTGTTGATAATCCTTCGGCGCAAAACCAAAGCCCCATACCCAGCCGATCGCCAGGCAGAGGGCACCGGCCAGCCCCAACCACGGGACAAAACGGCCGCAGACACGATACAGCCGTTCAGGCTGGGCGAATTGATGTAACCATTTCCACATTGTCGTCATTGCTCACGGTAAATGTTTTAAGGTGGCCCCCCTATCGTGGGGCGACGAAAATAGCTTTCGCGGTGGAACACGCTCTTAACGGCGTTAACCCGCATGTTAATCAGTGATGCTAGTGCACGCTCACTCGCAGAGCGGCGGCGGTGGCAAAGGGGGCCAGCGTTATGCTGCCCGCCAGCATGGCGCCCAGAATCGCCAGATACCCCGCTATCGGCATGCCCATGGAGGCGGCGTCGATAGCGGCGGTGGAAAATATCAGCACCGGAATATACAGCGGCAGCACCAGCAGGCTGAGCAGCACGCCGCCTTTGCGTAACCCGACGGTCAGCGCCACGCCGATGGCACCGACCAGGCTCAGCGTCGGGGTGCCCAGCAGCAGCGTAAACGCCACCGCCAGCCAGGTCTGCATATCCAGCGACAGCAGCAGCGCCACCAACGGCGACAGGATTAGCAGCGGCAACCCCGTCACGACCCAGTGAGCACACACTTTGCCTAACACCGTCATCGGCAGCGGCGTCGGCAACAGCAGCAGTTGCTCCAGCGAGCCATCGAGAAAATCGTCGCGAAACAAACGCTCCAGCGACAACAGCGAAGCCAGCAACGCCGCCACCCAGATAATCCCCGGCGCAATGCGCGCCAGCAACTGCGGTTCAGGCCCAATGCCCAACGGAAACAGTGTGATAACGATCAGGAAGAACCACAGCGGGTTAACGATTTCCGACCCTTTGCGAAAGGCAATTTTCAGCTCGCGGCGCAATACCGTCAAAAACATCAGAGAGTCTCCGCCAGGCTGATTTTACCTACCGCCTGCGTCGTGCCGGCCAGATCCTGGTGCGTGGTCAACAATACCATGCCGCCTTGCTGCGCATGTTGCTCAAAAAGGCTAATCAATTCAGCCACGCCTTGTTTATCTATTGCCGTCAACGGTTCATCCAGGATCCACAGTGGGCACTCACTTAACCATAAACGCGCCAGCGCGACCCGGCGCTGCTGGCCGGCGGAAAGCTGCGCCACCGGCAAATCCTCGTAACCGACCAACCCCACCTGCTCCAGTGCCCGCCAGATGGCCTGACGATCGGGCGCAGCACGTACCGCCTGGTAAAATTGCAGGTTCTCGAAGGGCGTCAGCATGGTTTTAATCCCCGGCTGATGGCCGAGGAACAGCAGATCCTGATGATAATTCTCACGGTGGCGCAGCGTATTTTGCCCACGCCAGCACACTTCGCCGCTTTCCGGCTGCGCCAACCCGGCCAGAATGCGCAACAGGCTGGTCTTGCCCGCGCCGTTCGGCCCTTCCACCTGAATAATCTCGCCCGGCTTCACCGTAAAGCTTAACTCGCTAAACAGGATGCGTTCATCACGGACGCAGCTCAGACTTTTAGCTTCCAGCATCGGGAGAACTCATATTTTTCTTTGGGATAGCGAATCATAGCATAAGGCGCCTGCGGCACGCAGCCCGCCACCGGCCGCTCGGCTACTCCAATAGGGGTAATATGACGGCCCAGATCAATAATGCGTAGGAAAAACCGACGGCGTTAAACTCTTGTTACTTTTTTCCGCCATTTTCCGCATTTCTGTCGCGCCGCCCGTGTGCCAACTACGCTTGATAAATAGCCTTGGCGACCTCTGACGGAGAAAGTTAATCATGAGCGACGAACAACCCCGCACAACAGCGAATGCCGATGATCCTCTAAAAGTAGAAAGCAAAGAGCACGAACAGGGCAAATCAGAAATCGAGGTAAAAGAAGAGAACCTGCCCTCCCGCGCGGCGGCGGTGCATGAGCTCATCCGTATGGAAGGCGAAAAAGAGCTGGAACGCGACTGGGTGGCGCTGCTGTGGTCCGCCGTGGCCGCCGGGCTGTCGATGGGCGCGTCACTGGTGGCGAAAGGCATTTTTCACGCCCGCTTGCCGGACGAGCCCAGCCGTTTCTTTATCGAGAATATTGGCTACACCTTTGGCTTTATCATTGTGATTATGGCCCGCCAACAGCTGTTTACCGAAAACACCGTCACCGCCGTGTTGCCAATCATGCACAAACCGACGCCGAAAAACTTCCTGATCCTGTTCCGCCTGTGGGGCGTGGTGCTGCTCGGTAACCTGATTGGCACCGGACTGGCGTCGCTGGCGTTTATCCATATGCCGATTTTCGACGACAATACCCGCAGCGCCTTCGTCAGCCTGTCGGAAGAGGTGATGAAAAACTCGCCGTCAGAAATGTTCGCCAACGGCATTCTGGCGGGCTGGATCATCGCCACCATGGTGTGGATGTTCCCCTCCGCCGGTGCGGCCAAGATTTGGATAATTGTGCTGATGACCTATCTGGTGGCGATTTGCGACCTGACCCACATTGTGGTCGGTTCGGTCGAGATCCTGTATCTGGTGTTTAGCGGCGCTCTCCCCTGGCAGGAATTTTTCTATCCGTTCGCCATTCCGACGCTGGCGGGCAACATTATCGGCGGCACCTTTATCTTCGCGCTCATCAGCCACGCGCAGATCCGTAACGATATGAGCGTTAAAAACAAGGCGGCGAAGCTGGAGGCAGAAAAAGGGGCCGCCAAGGCGAAAAAACCGTGATCGCAGCCGGGGCTACGTACAAAATTCACCGCATATTGGCGAGGGAATGAGCAAACGCACCGCTAAGCGCTTATTCTGCGGGTAAAAAAAGGTATACTGCCCCGGCAGCTCAGGTTGCCGGCCCGCAGGGTCCCCGTAGTTAAACGGATATAACAAGCCCCTCCTAAGGGCTAGTTACTGGTTCGATTCCAGTCGGGGACACCATCACCACGCAAAAAATACTTTTACGACAGCGCCCCCTTCCCTCGGTACTCAGCAAGACGCCTTGCCCATATTTAATAGCAAATCCTGAACTCCAACCTAATGACCCGCTCGGTCAGCCAGATAACGTCATTAATCTCAACCGTTAGTTGTAAATAAGAGAAATCGCGTTTCAGCCGCGTTAAATTAAATGCTAAAATTGTTTAATTATAAGCATGGAGGCATGACATGTTCCCCGAAAAAAAATATTTTCAACGCGCAAGCCCGCTGACCAGCTATCAATTTTCACGCCTGCATACTTTTGAATGCGTCGCCCGCAATTTATCTTTTTCACTGGCGGCGGAAGAGCTGTCTATTACGCCCAGCGCCGTGAGCCACAGAATTAATCTGCTGGAAAAAGAGTTGGGTTTTCTTTTATTTCAACGTTTCCATCGCAGAATTACGCTGACACCGGAGGGCGAGCGCATGCAATGGGCATTAAGCCGCTCCTTCGATACGCTGAATCAGGAAATTCTTGATATTAAAAACCGTGAGTTGACGGGCAACCTGACTATTTATTCGCACCCTTCCATCGTGCAGTGCTTGCTGATACCGCGGATCGGCGATTTTATTGCCCAGCACCCCACCATTCATTTGAGTATAGTCACCGGGCAGGAGATCATCAGCCTGGCCAATCGGGGCGTTGATTTAGCCATGTACTTTGGCAAGCTGCCGTCCGGGAAACAAATAGACGAAGCTTTTATGCAGGAATCTATAGTCCCGATCTGTACTCCGCAGTACGCCAAGGCACATAACCTCTACGGCGCACCGGAAAACCTGGCACGCTGCACGCTGCTGCATGACAGGTACAACTCCGGCGAAGACGAATGGTTGACCTGGTCGCAACATTTTGATTTGGCGCTGGATACAGCAAGCAAAAGCATGGAGTTCGATCGCTCGGATCTGGCCGTGCTGGCGGCGACCAAACACCTCGGCGTCGCCATGGGGCGGCTTAATCTGGTGCAAGACTGGATCAAAAGCGGCGAACTGATTATCCCGTTCAGCAACATGACCTTGCCTTGCGAACACTGCTATTTTATGTCGACCATCTCCGAACGCCAGTGGCCGAAGATCCTCGCTTTCAAAGAGTGGTTGATGAAGATAGCGCCTCTGGCCTGATGGCCGGAGGCATTGGCAGGTTTTCTTAAAATCAGCGCCATTTCTTTGGGGTATAAGAAAAATCCAGCGCGCAGTTATATAACCTTCCGGCCTTTGAATAATAAATATGCTTGCGGCTATTATCCCAGGCCACAGCATAGTTATTAGCAAAGGTGATGACTTCAACCGGCATCTGGTTGGATAACCGCATCCGTCTGGTGCTTTTCACCACGGAAAAATCACCATTATCGTAGAGAGTTATCAAAGGATCCCCCCAGGCATACCTGGATATTTGTACGGTGAGGGTGAATTGGCTTTCACAGCTTATTTGATAGTTATGAACATTAACATCCATGGATTATATTTTTGGTGCAACGCCTCTATTGACATAAAATAAATAAGAACAGCTTACGACAATAAGCCCGAAGACGATCAGTACAGAACCCAGTACAAATTCAATTTGCAGCGGCTCACCCAAAATCACCACGCCGGCTAAAATGCCAAAAATGGGTGTCATAAAGGTCAGAATACCCAGCGAAGAGGCCTGATAATTACGCAGCAGAGAAAACCAAATCAGATAGCTGAGGAAAGAGACGATAATCGTTTGGAATATCAGGCTGGTCCAGGCCACAGAACTCAGGTTGAAATGAAGGTTCTCCATCGTCATCGCCAGCAGAGATAACAGCAAGCAGGCCCCTGTAAGCTGGAACAACAGCGTCTGTTTGGACGAACAGTTCGCCAGGCGCGTGGTGCGAATGACTATCGTCGAGCCGCCCCAGGACATGCCCGCCAACAGGCCATAAATATCGCCACGGAGCTGCGCCTCACCGCCGGAACTGCCGCCCATCCCCGAGATGGCGAGCACCACGCCGCCAAAAGCCAGAGCGATGCCGGCCCACTGCACGACCGACAAGCGCTCGTGCCTGATAAAAAAATGCAGCCCTATGGCGGAGAATAAGGGCGCGGTGTACAAGAAGACCGCCATATGCGACGCGCTGGTATAGCCTAAACCTTCAGAGACGAAAAAGAACTCTAACGCGAACAATAAGCCAACGCCCAAACCGGCTAACAACGTGGGGCGATCGAATACGAACCTTTCCCTTTTGTAACGCGCCAAAAGGTAGACCGCCAAAGCGGCCACGCCTGACCTGATGGCGATTTGCAGTACGGCGGATATGTCCGGCTCGGCCGCCTTGATCGCGACCTGCTGCAGCCCCCATATGGCGCATATCAGCGTCATGGCGGTAGCCGCTTTGCTGTCTATGCTGTTTCTGGAAATCATCATGCCTCCCGCAAACCGCTCTGCTCAAAATACAATGATCCCTCGCCGCGAATAAGAACGGTGATAGAGAATAAAATCACAGGGATATCTAAAGGCTACTCTTTATAAACCACTATTTCCTGGTACATCTTAATGACTTCATTATCGCTATCGGTGTCGCCGGTATATTCGGTTTGTTGCTCCACATGAATAACCTTCCAACCCCGCCTCGCCAAATCAGGAATAGTGACGCGGCCAACATTACGGCAGGTAAATACCGTATCATCACTCAACCTGAGCTTACCAATACTAGCATAATCATAAACTTGAGACTGGCACACGTGCGACTCCGCCGCCATCATCGGCAATGAAAACAAACCAATAAATAACGCCAACAAAGCTTTCATAGTCATCTCCCGATCCCTTATTAATCCAATCCATCTAACCGATATCGGCAAAATTAATTCCGCTACCTGTCGGCTTATTTAATGCCCTCATGTCGATTAAATTACACGGCATCTGCCATTCACTGACAAGTGAAAAATATAAGGCTATGCGTTAGTTGAGTTCATCCGAGTATTGTCGTCATGGCTTAGCCACTACGCTGAGCATGACCCCGCGTCAGGCTACGCCGCCCTCTCCCGCCAACGATTAATATCCAATCAAATAATTAGCAAGAAAAGTAACTTTTTGTGACGCACATCGTGTTACATATGCGCTTCGCTTCAACCACGCCAAAAAACAATGAAAACGCTCAGAAAAAACCTGAACAAATCACCGATGCCGGTGCGTCGGTGATGTTGGCAATCAATAACAGGGATAAAAACACATGACTTTCACATTGCGCGCATTGACTCAGGCGGTCGCTTTGGGGCTGGTGATGGGCACCACCTCTTTCGCTGCCCAAGCTGAAATCACCCTTCTCAAACAGGATCCTCAGGCGGGCGATCCGCTGAGCCGCCTCAACTTTACCGTCGGCGGCAGCATCCGCCCGCAGTTCAACAACATGACCGGCGATGGCGATAAAGGCTCCTATAAACGCAACGGCTTCGACGGTGGCACCCGTTTCCGCTTTGCCGCGGACTACTACCTGTTCGACGACATCAGTTGGATCAGCTACTACGAGCTGGGGGTGAATATCCCTGCGCTGTTCGACTGGGATCACCACTATGCCGACGGCGCCAATAACACCAGCCGCCGCATGCTGTACACCGGCCTGAAAAGCAAAACCTGGGGGCAACTGACCTTTGGCCAGCAAAATAGCGTGTACTACGACGTAGTGGGCGCCAAAACCGATATCTGGGATTACGACATGCTGGCCCAGGCTCCGGGCAACGGCATCAACGGTGACTACGACGGCTCTTACCGTTCGCGCAAAATGCTGAAGTATAAAAATACCTTTGGCGATGCGGACGTTTACGCCTCTTACCTGTTCAGCGATAACGACTATCTGCCGGGCAACGGCCTGCGCTACAAGCGCAAAGGCGGCGGCTCGCTGGGCGTGGATTACCACCTGACGCCGGATCTGACCTGGGGCACCGCGTGGAACTATACCCGCGCCGAAATGCGTAACCCTTCCACCAGCGGCTCGAAAGACTATGATCAGAACATTGTGGGCACCGCGCTGAGCTGGAAGCCTGACAGCTGGACCCTGACCTTTGGCGGCGGCTGGTACAACAACTTCCTGACCACCAAAAAAGCCGACGTTGACAACTACTTCGCCGGCGACGCCTGGGGCATTGAGTATCTGGCCGGTTATACCGTGCCGGTGGGCCAATACGCGGTGAAATCCGTGATGCCGTACTTTATGGGCGATCGTCTGGAGTATGTGAGCGGCCGCAACTATCAGCGTATCGATAACGGCCTGGGCGTTACGGTGCAGTTTGATTACGGTTTCCGTGTCGATGTGGAACACGTGCTGACTTCAAGCACCGATAATCTCGGTGATATGACGCTGGTGCGTCTGCGCTACGATTTCTGATCGGTATAGCCGTAAAAAAGGCCGTTTTCACGGCCTTTTTCATTGTTATCAGCGCATCAGAACCCGCCGCGTGCCGAACGGCCCACCGCTTCGCCCAACTGCCACACCGCCATGGCGTAATGGGTGCTGTGGTTGTAACGGGTAATGGCGTAGAAGTTCGGCAACCCGTACCAGTATTGGTAGCTGGTACCCATATCCAGCCGCAGCAGGCTGGCTTCCTGCTCAGTGCCAAGCGAGCCTTGCGGGGTCAGCCCGGCCGCCGCGAGAGTGTCAAGCGAGTAGCGAGTTTTAAAACCGTTATCCAACCCGGGCGCCTGGCCGCTGGCCGGTACCGCCACGGCCTCGCCACTGTTCCAGCCATGTTCTTTAAAGTAGTTGGCGACGCTGCCGATCGCATCCACTGGATCCCACAGGTTGATGTGGCCATCACCGTTGAAATCAACCGCGTAGCTCTTGAACGAAGAAGGCATAAACTGGCCGTAGCCCATGGCGCCGGCAAAGGAGCCGCGCAGATCCAACGGGTCATCCCCTTCGGCGCGCGACATCAACAGGAAAGTTTCCAGCTCGCCGGCAAAGTAATCGGCGCGGCGCGGATAGTCGAAGGCCAGCGTGGACAAGGCATCGATAATGCGGGTTTTCCCCATCACGCGGCCCCAGCGGGTCTCAACGCCGATAATGCCGACAATGATCTCCGGCGGCACGCCGTATACCTGCTGGGCGCGCTGCAGGGCTTCCTGATACTGATTCCAGAACTGCACGCCGTTTTGCACGTTATCCGGCGTAATGAACTTGTTGCGATAGCGCAACCAGGATCCGTTCGGCACGGACGGCGCCTGAGTGGTGGTGGGGGTCGGCGCCTGGCGATCCATCAACCGCAGCACCGAATCCAGCCGTTTTGCCTGGGCCAGCACGTCATGCAATTGCTGACGATCGAATCCGTGTTCCTGCACCATTTTATCGATAAAGCGGGCAGTGTTTGGATTATTGGCAAAATCACCGCCCAACGGCTGGCCGCTATGCGCCGGCGTCAGCAGGAAACCGCCTTTTATGGCGTTAGCCTGAGGAGCTGCTGGGATAGGCTTCGGCCCGCTGCTACAGGCTGCAAGTAAGGTAAGCAGAGGAAGAAGGGCAACTAAATGACGCATCGGATATCCATATAAGCCAGGCCAGTGATAAGTGAGCGTTATGTTAATCCATTGTCCGGTGCGAACAAACTGGATTATGCCGCTCATCTCAGTACCGGAAGCTAAAATCTTGCAAATCGTGATAAATCGCACAGAAAACCAAAACCACTTAGGGTAGGAAGGCAGGATCCTAAACCTTAACTAAATGAGAAAGATTATCATATTGACTCACCGTCGAATGCCACTAAAATACGCCCCCCTTGGCTGACGACCCGGCCAGCGCTGACTGCTACAACGGAATGTGACTTTGGACTCCCTCGGACAGATCGCTAGAAACGTCTTTAAACGCCGCATTACGCGTAAAAACTATGTTTTCTCCCTGGTTATTTTCGCCACCGGCCTGACATTGCTGTCATTCCTGTCCCCCTATCTGGATAAAAACCTGTTCCGCGCCTATGCGCACAGCGACATCGCCGCGTTTTTTTCGGTGTTTGTCTACCTGCTGTGCATCATGCTGTGGTCGCTGTGTTGGATCGGCCTGACGCTGTGGTTTGTCGCCCGCACCGCATTCCGACTCAATGACGTCGGCACGCCCGGTTGGCCGCTGGCGTTAGCGCTGTATGCGCTCAGCGTGGTGAATAACTACCACCCCGGCCCGGTTGAACGCTGGCTGATCGTCATCAGCCTGATTGGTGTCCTGTGCGCGCTGGTGCTGCCATCTGCCCGCCGGGCAGGTAAACCCGAGCCGGCCGGCTAGCGAAACCCGGTACTGGCTATCTGCAGGCCAAGCGGTCACAATGCCGCATAATCCACGCGCCATACAGGAAACATCATGTCTTGCCACTACCCCGCCCATTACGCCTTTGATAACGAAAGCGACGCCTGGCAGATTCATTTTCGCGATTTTCCTGAACAGCAGGCCGCCTGCTATAAACGTGAAGATATCGAACTGGAAGCCCAGGAAAGCCTGCTGATCGCCATCGCCACGGAAATGGAAGAAGGTCGCCCGGTGCCGCCGCCCTCCCGCGCCCAGCCGGAAGACCTGGAAATCCACGTACCTGTGCTGGTCAAACTGAAGCTCGAGTTGCATAACATCATGCTGGCCGGCGCCACGTCCAAAGCCGATCTGGCACGCAAACTGGGCTTTAACGGCGGCCAAATGGATCGTCTGCTGGACGTAGCCTATGCCTCAAAAGTGGAAGCGCTGGAACAGGCTCTTTACCTGCTGGGATATGAGGTGCGGGTCTCGGTAGCAGAAATTCGGCAACAGTAAGAAAAATATTATCGCCGGAGACTAAATATTCTCCCTTTTTTGCCGATGTGTTCGTTACCGAATCACCAAGAGCAAAAAGTGAAGGCTAAAAATGGAGTGGAGTCGCCGTAATATCTGGACCGTTATTCTGCTGTCGTGCCTTGTCTTCTGGGCTATCCTGCTGACGGGTGCCAACGCCGTCGCCTGATCCCTTTTCATAACATCACAGCAAACATAATTATAAAGCCCGCACCAGCGGGCTATTCCTCTTTTTTGCCCCGCTAAAAACGTAAATAAAACTCGTTTAAAAACAGTCAGGGCTGAGCAAAAAACCGCCAAAAAGTGTGATCAAAAACACAGTATTGTAATCAGGCTGGCATTGGGAGTACATTAGCGCCGATCCTGTCGTGGTTCATGCTTTACCTCACGGACGTTGAAGCACGACAACCGGGTAATCCGTGGTCAAGGACGTTGTTCTTCCTGATTGAAGAACCCGCCAATAAACCGCAGGTTATCCACAAAATACTCAGCACAACAATCGGGATCATTGGCTTGCGAGGGACTCCAGACGGGAGTTGTTCAATGAAATATTTTGTTATGGGCGTTTCGTTCATGCTGGTAGCGTGGATTGGCACCTTTATGCTGATGGTTGCATAACCTCAGCATGAACGGGAACATAGATAAAGGGGCGCAGAAGCGCCCCTTTGTTGTTTCTGAATGCGGTTATTTGCCCGGCATCATGCGGCGCAAGGTGTCATCCTTGCGCAGATAATGGTGATACAACGCCGCCAGCGTGTGAGCGCCGATGATAAAGTAACCGGTATTGGCGAGCGTTTCATGTGTGCTCTTGATAATGCGGCGCAGCGCCGGGTCCGGCGTGACCCATTGCGGCACCTGCCAGCCCAGCAACACCCACTCCTTTCCCCCGTAGGCCAGCGTCAGTACTCCCAGCACCGGCAACGCCAGAAACATGACATAGAGCAGCACGTGGAAAATCTTGGCACCCAACTCCTGCCATTCTTCCAGCTGCGGCGTGGTGGCCGGAGTGGCATAACGATGACGCAGCCCCAGCCGGATAAACATCAGCAAAAATACTGCCAGGCCAAAGTTAAAATGCAGATTTTTCACCAGTGACGCCATGTCATCCGGCACCGAATCCTTCAGCAGCATTGCCGCATAGGTCAGGATCACCATCAGCAGCGTCAGCCAGTGTAAAATAATTTGCGATCTCGCGTAGCGGTTGCCCATACACTCTTCCTGATTAATTAAAAAAGATTAGTCGAGCATAGTGGGGAAATGATGAAGAAAACCTTAGCGTTGAGAAAAAAGGCCGGCGCGAATGTGCCGGCCTGAAGCGATTATTTTACGGCGGGGGGAGTGCTCTTGGCCGGTTTGATCAAGCCGTCGGCACGGAACATGGCTTTGATGCCACGCACCGCCTGACGGATGCGATCCTGATTTTCTATCAGTGCAAAACGCACGTGGGTGTCGCCGTAGTCACCAAAACCAATGCCCGGCGATACGCAGACCTTGGCTTCCGCCAACAGGCGTTTGGCGAACTCCAGCGAGCCGAGATGCGCATAAGGCTCAGGTATTTTTGCCCATACGTACATCGCCGCTTTCGGGTTATCGACCATCCAGCCAGCTTCGTGCAGTCCTTTCACCAGCACATTGCGGCGCTGACGGTACTGCTCTGCAATATCGCGCACGCACTGCTGGTCGCCTTCCAGCGCGGCGATAGCCGCCACCTGCAACGGAGTGAAGGTGCCGTAATCGTGATAGCTCTTGATGCGCGCCAGCGCGCTGACCAGCTCCGCATTACCGACCATAAAACCGATGCGCCAACCCGCCATGTTGTAGCTTTTCGACAGGGTGAAAAACTCCACCGCGATGTCCTTAGCACCCGGCACCTGCATAATCGACGGCGCTTTCCAGCCGTCGTACACGATGTCGGCATAGGCCAGATCGTGGATCACCAGCACGTTGTACTGTTTGGCCAGCGCCACCACCCGCTCGAAGAAATCCAGCTCAACGCATTGGGCTGTCGGGTTGGAAGGGAAACCGAGGATCATCATTTTTGGCCGCGGGATGGTTTCACGAATGGCGCGCTCCAGCTCACCAAAGAAATCCACGCCGTCCACCAGCGGCACTGAACGCACCTGCGCGCCGGCGATCACCGCACCGTAAATATGGATGGGATAGCTTGGGTTCGGCACCAGCACGGTGTCGCCGTGATCGAGTGTCGCCAGCATCAGGTGCGCCAGCCCTTCTTTCGACCCTATGGTGACAATGGCTTCGCTTTCGGGATCAATATCCACCTGGTAGCGATCGGCGTACCAGCGTGAAATGGCGCGGCGCAAACGCGGGATGCCGCGCGAGGTAGAGTAGCCGTGGGTATCGTCACGCTGCGCAACGGCACAGAGTTTTTCCACAATGTGCGGTGGCGTCGGGCCGTCCGGGTTACCCATGCTGAAATCGATAATATCTTCGCCGCGGCGGCGAGCAGCCATCTTCAGTTCGGCGGTGATGTTGAATACATAAGGGGGAAGACGTTCAATACGCGTAAAACGGCGTTGTGGACTGTTATCAGCCATAGATTCCTCGAAGAGACGTTAGCGCCCGGACCGTCCGAGCGACGCTGACCAGCTTGTGGTCAGATATCGAACATATCGCAGCGGCGACGGGATTGTCGATACCCGCCGCGATATTTTTATTTTTCCGCCTGAAACTCCGCCGCCAACAGCCCGAACATCCAGTCCGCGTGCCACTGCCCGGCCAGGCGGAAATTATCGCGCAATGTGCCTTCAAGCTGAAAACCGCACGACTCCAGCAAGCGGCGCGAAGCGATATTGCCTGCGGTGACGGTAGCCGTCAGCTTGTGGAAACCGCAAGCGTTAAAGCCAAAATCCAGCACCGCCCGCAGCGACTCCTTGCCGTAGCCCTTGCCGTGTCCGAACGGCAAAATGCCGTATCCCACTTCCGCCTGTTGGCAAGGCAGCCACATCGGACGAAAACCCGTAATGCCCACCGCCTCACCACTCGCCTTTTCGCGCATCACCAGGCACAGCCATTGTTCCCCATGCTTGTCCCAGGCCGGCAGCCGCGTCTCAAAGCGCGTGCGTATTTCCGCTTCGGTCAGAGGATCGGCGATATAGCGAATCACGTCAGGGTCCTGATACAGACGCAGAAACAGTGGCCAATCGTCGGTGGTTATCGACTGCAGGGTCAAACGCTCAGTGACCAATTTCATTGCACTAATCTCCGAAAAACGAAAACAAGGAAGTTACGAATGAAAGTCATCCCTTTATTTTCCTCTATTAAATCCAGATAATCGTTAACGTCAAAACAACAAAACCATAACGTCTTGCTCCGTCCTCTACAACCGTCCATCGTTGCCCACAGGCAGCGTGAGGAGAACACCATGGCTTCATTACGCATTGACGACATCCCCACCGCCATTAAAACCGTAAAACAGCAACTGCGTCAGGCTCTGCCCAACTACCGCGAGGTGTTTCTGGCGCTGGAAGACCACATTCGCCAACAGGTCGAACAAATCCGCCAGGCGTTGGCCGCCGGCCAAAACCCGGTGCCGCAAATCGATGCGGAGGATATTTTGCAGCAGCGGGTCAGCGAGCAGCAAAAGGCTTTGATCAAACAGCGCGGCGCCTGCGCTATCCGTGGCGTGTTCCCCCGCAGCAAGGCCGAAGCCTGGAACCGGGAAATCGGCAGCTATCTTGAGCGCAACAACTTTGTCGAACGCCTGAAAAATGCCGCCGAAGACAACTATTTCGGCAAACTGGCCGCCGGCAAACCGCAAATCTACGGCATTTACTGGTCAAAACCGCAGGTGGAAGCCCGTCAGGACGCCCGCATGCACGCCGTGCAGGTGTTTCTCAACAGCCTGTGGGAAACCGAAAGCAACGGCAAACAACATTTTGACCCGACTCGGGTCGCCACCTATGCCGACCGCACCCGCCGTCGCCCGCCGAACTCGTCTTCTCTGGGCCTGTCGCCGCACGTGGACAGCGGCACCATTGAACGCTGGCTGGATGAAAATTTCCGCTATGTCTACCGCCACGTGTTCTCCGGCGACTGGCAAGCTTACGATCCGTTCGCCGCCGATGGCCGTACCGAAGTGCGCGAAATCGCTTCGCCGGCCGTCTGCTCAATGTTCCGCACCTTCCAGGGTTGGACGGCGCTGACGCCGCAACGCACCAATGCCGGCACGCTGAATCTGGTGCCGATAGCCAACGCCATGGCCTACGTTCTGTTGCGCGCATTGCAAGATGACGTCGCCGAAGACGATTTGTGCGATGCCGCCCCAGGACGCGCGCTGTCAATCTCGGAAAAATGGCATCCCCTTTTAATCAGCGGGATTTCCCCTATTCCCGATTTAGAACCGGGCGACACGGTGTTCTGGCACTGCGATGTGATTCACGCGGTAGAAAACGAGCATAACGGCGAGTTCGACAGCAACGTGATGTATATCGCCGCCGCGCCGGGCTGCGAGAAAAACGATGCCTATCTGCAACGCCAACTGCCCAGTTTTATCGCCGGCAAAACGCCACCGGATTTCGCGCCCGACGATTTCGAAGTGGATTTCAACGGCCGCGCCACTGTCGATCTGCTGACACCACTCGGTAAGGAACAGCTCGGCATTAAATAACCCGGAACCCCGTGGTGCGCCGCCCGGCCGCCACGGGGCTCCTGTGCTGTGATATACTCCTGCGCATCTGTCCGCCGCAGCGAGAGCCCGTCGTGCACCCTTTTTTTGAAATGCTGTTAGCGGTGTTTGATCGCGCCGCACTGATGTTAATCTGCCTGTTCTTCCTCACCCGTACCCGGTTGTTCCGCCAACTGCTGCAAAAAGAGGACCACTCGCCGCTTGAACTGGGCATGGTCACGGCGATCTTCTCGCTGTTCGCGCTGTTCAGTACCTATTCCGGCATCAACGTCGAAGGTTCGCTGGTCAACGTGCGGGTCATTGCCATTATGGCCGGCGGCATCCTGTTCGGCCCCTGGGTGGGTATCATCACCGGCATCATCGCCGGGGTACACCGCTACCTCATTGATATCGATGGCATCACCTCCGTTCCCTGCCTGATCACCAGCATCATTGCCGGCATCAGCGCCGGTTATATCAATCTTAAAGTGAAAAAAGAGCAACGCTGGCGCGCCGGGATCCTCGGCGGCATGCTGTGCGAATCCCTGACCATGCTGCTGATCGTACTGTGGGCCAAGCCGACCGAGTTGGGGCTGGATATCGTCTCCAAAATTGCGCTGCCGATGATCCTCGGCACGGTATGTATCGGCCTGATTGTGCTGCTGGTGCAAAGCGTGGAAGACGAAAAAGAGGTGATCGCCGCCCGGCAGGCCAAGCTGGCACTGGATATTGCCCGCAAAACCCTGCCCTACTTTCGCAATATCAACAGCGAAACCCTGGCGACCATTTGCGACATCATCCGCCAGGACATCAAGGCCGACGCGGTGGCGATCACCGATACTCACCAGGTGATGGCCTATGTCGGCGTGGGGGAAGAGGCTTATCCGATTGGCCGCGAAGGCTTGAGCCGCGTGACCCGCGAAAGCATCCGCCACGGCAAGATCATCATCAAAAACAACCTGGAAAACCCGGCCACGCCGCAAATTCACTCGCAGTTGGTGATCCCGCTGTGGGAAAAAGGCGAAGTGACCGGTGCGCTGAAAATTTACTACTGCCATGCCCATCAGATCACCAATACGCTAAAGGTCATGGCGGTGGGCCTGTCGCAGATTATCTCCACCCAAATGGAAGTCTCGCGCATTGAACACCTGCGCCAGATGGCGGACAAAGCCGAAATGCGCGCGCTGCAGAGCAAGATCAACCCGCACTTCCTGTTCAATGCCCTGAATGCCATTTCCTCGTCGATCCGCATCAATCCGGACACCGCACGCCAGCTGATTATCAACCTGTCACGCTACCTGCGCTATAACCTGGAGCTGAACGACGAACTGATCGATATCCGCAAGGAGCTGCACCAAATTCAGGATTATATCGCCATCGAACAGGCACGATTTGGTGCCAAACTGACGGTAATTTACGACATCGACGACGATATCTCGGTGCGTATCCCCAGCCTGCTGATCCAACCGCTGGTAGAAAACGCCATCGTACACGGCATTCAGCCGTGCAAAGGCAAAGGTGTGGTCGTGATTGCGGTGAAGGATCAGGGCGCTCGGGTCAAGATTTCGGTAAAAGACACCGGTAACGGCATCAATCAGGAGGTCATCGACCGGGTGGTGCGTAACGAAATGCCGGGCCACAATATCGGTCTGCTGAACGTGCATCACCGGGTGTCGCTGCTGTATGGCGAAGGGTTACGCATCCGTCGGTTGGAGCCGGGCACCGAAATTGCCTTTTACATCAGCAAAAACGGCGGCAAACTGCAGATGGAAAACAGCGCACTGCCGGCCGGGGAGCCATCATGAAAGCCATTATCGTTGAAGACGAATTCCTCGCCCAGGAGGAGCTCAGTTACCTGATCAAAAAGCACAGCAACATCGTCATCGAAGCCACCTTCGACGACGGGCTGGACGTGCTGAAATACCTGCAGAATCATCAGGTCGACGCCATTTTTCTCGATATCAACATTCCGTCGCTGGACGGCGTGCTGCTGGCGCAGAACATCAGCAAGTTCGCGCACCGGCCTTCGATTATTTTCATCACCGCCTATAAAGAACATGCGGTGGAAGCGTTCGAAATCGAAGCGTTTGACTACATCCTCAAGCCCTATCACGAAGCGCGCATCGTCACCATGTTGCAAAAACTGGAGGCGCTGCATAACCGGCCCGCTAACGCCCCGGAACAAGCCAGCGCGCCAAACCGCAGCAGCCACAGCATTAATCTGATCAAAGACGAGCGGATTATCGTCACCGATATCAACGACATCTATTATGCCGCTGCCGATGAAAAAGTGACGCGGGTCTATACCCGCCGCGAAGAGTTCGTGATGTCGATGAACCTCACCGAGTTTTACGGCCGCCTGCCGGAGGAGCATTTCTTCCGCTGCCACCGGTCTTACTGCGTCAATCTGTCGAAAATCCGCGAGATCGTGCCCTGGTTCAACAACACCTATATTCTGCGGCTGAGCGACCTGGAGTTTGAAGTGCCGGTCAGCCGCAGCAAGGTTAAAGAGTTCCGCAAATTGATGCGTTTATAACCGCGCGCGTTACCAGCGCGGCCCGGGGCCGTAGTAATACCCCGGTGGCGGCGGTGGAGGTGGCGGCATGCGACGATAATGCGGGCGATCGCGCCATTCGTGTCGCGGCTCCTCGTAATAGATCACGCGGGGCGGCGGCCCGTAGTAATACTCGCGTGGACGCTCATAGACGCGGTGTTCAGACCACCAGCGCGGATCGCGCCAGCGGTCACCGTCCCAGTAATGGCCGCGATCGTCGCGGTCGCCAATGTGCAATGAAATACCCGGAACGTTCACGCCAATGGATACGTCCGCCTGGCTGACCAACGGCAACGACAGCAGCGCGGCCAACAACAACAGTGTTTTTTTCATCTAATGACTCCTGCAGAGCGGAACCCGTCCGTTCACCGATAACATAGGCCCCCCGCTATCGCCGCTCTATAGGAATAATGCCCATTTACCCATTCCAGACGTTTCCTTCACAATTTGAGCACAATCCTGGGCACCTGGCCGACAATAAATCGGGGCTATCTTTGATGTAGATCACGTGGCGCAAGCGGCATTTCATCCCCTTTCAACCGCTAAAACGGCAACTCATGCGCCACCAGATGCATTTCATTCCTTCCTCCGTGCAACTCATTCCCGATCCGCCGCCGAGTGGTATTACCAGCCTTATACTATGCCCATACCGCGGGGCCTCTGAGGTTCTCCGCAAATTTCCGCCAACGGCTGACCGCCCGGCAACGCACACACAGAAGGAGACCGGCCATGAACACCAAACCGGCAAATCGCAGCTTAATCGTTCTGGGCACCATCATCTGCCAGATGGGGCTCGGCACTATCTATACCTGGAGCCTGTTCAACCAGCCGCTGGTCGACAAATTCCATTGGGGCCTCGGTGACGTCGCCACCACCTTCTCCATCACCAGCTTCTTTCTGGCCTTCGCCACGCTGTTCGCCGGCAAGCTGCAGGAACGCTTCGGCATCCGCAACCTGACGCTGTGCTCAGGCATCCTGGTCGGCCTGGGCCTGATCGCCAGCGCCCACGTCAGTTCATTGGATATGATCTATCTGTTGGCCGGCGTCGTGGTTGGGTTCGCGGTGGGTATCGCCTACATCTCCACCCTGTCCAACCTGATCAAGTGGTTCCCGGCCAATAAAGGACTGATCTCCGGCATCTCCGTTGGCGCATTCGGCAGCGGCAGCCTGCTGTTCAAATACGTTAACGCCGCGCTGATTGCCGACGTCGGCGTGTCCGCCGCCTTCTTCTACTGGGGTGCGATTGTGATGGCGTTGATTGTGCTGGGTTCTCTGCTGTTGAAAGAACCGGTGCTCACCAGCCAGTCCGCTCAGCAAAAGGCCGGTACTTTGGGTAACGACTTCAGCGTGCGCCAGATGCTGGCGACCAAAGAGGCCTACCTGTTGTTCATCATTTTCTTCGCCGCCTGCATGAGTGGCCTGTACCTGATTGGCATCGTGAAGGACATGGGCGTACAGCTGGCCGGGATGGATTTAGCCACCGCCGCCAACACCGTTTCCGCCGTAGCGATTTTCAACACCGCAGGCCGCATCATTCTGGGTACGCTGTCGGATAAAGTAGGCCGCATGCGCGTCATCAGCTTCACCATGCTGGTTACCGTGCTGGCGATTGTCTCGTTGAGCTTCCTCACCCTGAACCATACGCTGTTCTTTATCTGCGTCGGCGCAGTCGCCTTCTGCTTCGGTGGCAACATTACCGTGTTCCCGGCGATTGTCGGCGACTTCTTCGGCCTGAAAAACCACAGCAAAAACTACGGCATCATTTATCAGGGCTTCGGCCTGGGCGCGCTGGCTGGCTCGTTCGTCGCCAAATACTTCGGCGGTTTCCATGCCACTTTCATGGTCATTGGCGTCCTGTCCATCGCTTCCCTGCTGATTACCCTGTTCATCAAGGCGCCAAAAGCGGTGGAGCAGGAAGAAGACAGCCGCGAGCCGGCAGACATGGTCAAAGCCTGATTTTTAAATAGCAAAAAGGGGCGCAATCCGACGGGTTGCGCCCCTTTTTTTATCGCTGATGCAGGTTACAAATGCATACCCAACGTCTGGCGCAGATGGGCACCGGCGCCCAACAAGCCCGGTTGTGCATGGGTAATCATAAAGACCGGGATATCATGCACATAATCCTTGAAACGCCCTTTATCTTCAAACGCCGCGCGGAAACCGGATGCCTTGAAGAACTCCATAAAGCGCGGCACGATGCCGCCGGCGATGTAAACGCCGCCGAAAGTGCCGAGATTCAACGCCAGGTTGCCGCCAAAGCGCCCTAAAATAACGCAGAACAGCGACAAGGCACGGCGGCAGTCAATGCAGCTGTCGGCCAGCGCGCGCTCGGTGATGTCCTTTGGCTCGAGCTTTTCCGGCAGGCGTTGATCGGACTTGACGATAGCGCGGTAGAGATTGACCAACCCCGGGCCGGACAACACGCGCTCGGCGGAGACGTGCCCCACTTCTGCCCGCAGCACCTCAAGAATGCTATCTTCCTCTTCGCTGTTCGGCGCAAAATCAACGTGGCCGCCTTCCCCCGGCAAGCTCACCCAGCGGCGGTTAACGTGCACCAGGTGCGCCACCCCCAGGCCGGTGCCTGCGCCGTACACCGCAATCGGCCTGTCTTTCTGCGCGCTGCCGCCGCCGAACTGCAACACATCGTCTGGCGTCAACATCGGGATCGCCATCGAGACGGCGGTAAAGTCGTTGATCACTTCCAGATGGCTAAGCCCCAGGTTGGCTTGCATCTCTTTGATCGAGAACGCCCAGGTGTGGTTGGTCATCGCCACCCAATCTTCGGTGACCGGGCAGGCAATCGCGATGCAGGCGTCCTGCACCTGAATATCCTGCTCCTTCAGATAGTGGCGGATCACCGCCTCCAGGCTGTCAAACTCCAGGCCGGAATAGGTTTTTGCCTGGGTAATTTCACCCGTCGCCACAGTGCACAACGCCAGGCGGGCATTCGTCCCGCCAACATCACCTACGAGGGCATAGGTCATCAGTATCTTCTCCGCAAAATGAATAATTGAAAGCTGCCCACACTGTAAAATCCCGCTGCAAAAACAACAATCACCATCCTTCGCGCTGCCATCCATTAGCGATCCAGATCACAAAAAACGTTTCAGCTTGGCGGTTATGCCGCAGTTTGAAACAAATTGCGGCAAAAAAACGTGCCGTGGCGGCTGTTAACCGTCATAACAGAGAGGCACTATTAATCAGCTGGCGCCCTTTGCCTGTCGGCCATTGCTTTACGTGCCGACGTCCCTTTTTGTCTGGCAAGCGGGGCACAACCCAATCACCCATTCTCCCTGCCGCTCAGGGGGCCATTCACAAGGGATCCTTGCATGCTGCACCCGCGCGCCAATACTATGTTGGCTTTCGCCCTGCCCGCTCTCGTTATCGGTTCAGCCTCAAGCCTGGTGCTTATTCTGGTGATGAAGTTCGCCGACGCGCTGCAACGGCTGCTTTGGGTGAACATTCCCGCAGCCTTGAATATCGATACCCACTCGCCCTGGTGGCTACTCAGCATTCTGACGCTGGCCGGTATCGCCGTCGGGCTGATTATCCGTTATATGCCAGGCCATGCGGGGCCGGATCCGGCTACCGAATCGCTGATCGGCATGCCGTTGCCGCTTTCTGCCGTGCCCGGCCTCGGGCTGGCGTTAATCATTGGTCTGGCGGGCGGCGTGAGCCTGGGGCCGGAAAACCCCATTACTGCCATCAATATTGCGCTGGTAGTCGCTGTAGGTTCACGGCTGTTGCCGAGAGTGCCGCGCATGGACTGGATTATTCTCGCCGCCGCCGGCACCATCGGCGCGCTGTTTGGCACCCCGGTTGCCGCCGCGCTGATCTTTTCGCAAACGCTGGCCGGCAATAACGACGTGCCGCTGTGGGATCGGTTGTTTGCCCCGCTGATGGCGGCAGCAGCTGGCGCGGTGACCACTCAGCTGTTTTTCGCACCGAACTTCGCGCTGCAAATTGACGCCTATGCCGCCACCCGGCTGACGGATATTTTCAGTGGCTCCATCGTCGCCCTGATCGCCATCGCGCTGGGTATGGTAGCGCTGTGGAGCTTCCCCCATCTCCATCGCCTGTTCCATTCACTGAAAAACCCGGTGCTGATGCTGGGCCTGGGCGGTTTTGCGCTCGGTGTACTGGCGCTAATCGGCGGGGAGATCACGCTATTTAAAGGGTTGGACGAAATGAAGCGGCTGGCTGCAGGGGAGAACTTCTCGGTCACGGCGCTGCTGCTGATTACCCTGACCAAACTGGCGGCGCTGGTGATTGCCGCCGCCAGCGGTTTTCGCGGTGGGCGTATCTTCCCAGCGGTGTTCGTCGGCGTGGCGTTGGGCCTGATGCTGCATCAGCACGTCCCGGCTGTACCGGCGGCCATCACCGTCTCCTGTGCCATTATGGGGTTGGTACTGGTGGTCACACGTGACGGCTGGCTCAGCCTGTTTATGGCCGTCGCGGTGGTGCCGGAGCTGCACCTGCTGCCGGTGCTGTGCATTGTGATGCTGCCCGCCTGGCTGGTTCTGGCGGGCAAACCCTTGATGCTGGTGGGCAAACGCCTACCGCCGCACGACGATTAGGCCAGCGCGTATTCTGCGGCAGCGCGCGCATGGATAGCGGTAGTGTCGAACACCGGCACCGAAGCATCCTGCGCGCTGACCAGCAGGCCAATCTCGGTACAGCCGAAAATAATACCCTGCGCGCCCTGCTGTTCCAGATCAGCGATGATGCGGCGATACTCATCGCGCGACGCGTCGCGGATTTTCCCCAGACACAGCTCTTCATAAATAATGCGATGCACGATATCGCGATCGGCCGCCGTGGGCGTAACCACCTCGATGCCGTGCCGCTCTTGCAACCGCCCGCGATAAAAATCCTGCTCCATGGTAAAACGCGTGCCGAGCAGCCCGATGCGGCGGATCCCCTGTTGACGCACCTGCAACGCCGTGGCGTCGGCGATATGAATCAGGGGCAGGCCGCTGGCTTGTTCAACCGCATCCGCCACCTTGTGCATGGTGTTGGTGCAGATGACGATGGCCTCCGCGCCTGCGGCTCGTAACGACGCGGCTGCTGCGGCCAGCAGACGCCCCGCGCCGTCCCAATCCCCTTGATGCTGCAGGCGTTCAATCTCGTGAAAATCGACGCTGTAGAGAACGATCTTGGCCGAATGCAGGCCACCAAGACGCGCCTTCACCTGTTCATTGATCATGCGGTAGTAAGGGAGGGTTGATTCCCAGCTCATACCGCCCAACAAACCCAACACTTTCATCGTTTTTTCCCCGCCTCGTTGCCGTATCTCTCCGACACTACCGGAGAATCGCAGTGATGACGATGCCTTATTTCACGCCGGAACTGGCCGGTTGACGCGCTTCGAACCAGCGTTGACGCAGCGTGTCGTACACCCAGTTATAAATCATGGTGTACGGCAGGAAGAACAGGAAGAAACCGATCTCCAGCATAAAGGCCTGCGCGAAGGAAATATTCAGCATCCAGGCAGCAATCGGCACGCCGATCAGGACAAACCCGGCCTCAAAACCCAGAGCGTGGAACCCCCGCACTTTAAGATTACGCACCACACGGCCCACCGGCCACAGGCGGTCAAACACCGTGTTATAAATCATGTTCCAAAGCATAGCGACGGTCGACAACATCACCGCCAACGCACCGATCTGTACCATAGAACGGTTGAGCAACCAGGCACCCAGCGGGGCGCAAATCATCACGGCAATGGCTTCAAAACCGACGGCATGGACGATACGTTCAACGAAAGACTTGTTTTGCAGTTGCATACATCACCTGTTTTTTTACCCTATGAATCTGTCGGGGAGCGGCAAGCCGCCCCGCATTAATCGGAGCTGATTTATTCGCCCCCAACTAAAGCCAGGTGATTATCATCGATTTTTTGGGTAGATTAAAAATAGGTTCCATCGATAAAGTAGATACATCATGCGCTATTCACCTGAAGCCCTGCAGGCATTTGTCGAAGCCGCTGCCCTGGGTTCTTTTTCTGCCGCCGCGCGCAAGCTGCGTAAAAGCCAATCGACCATCAGCACCGCCATCGCTAACCTGGAGGCGGATCTCGGCTTGCAATTGTTCGATCGCCAGGCACGGCAGCCAGTCTTGACCGCCGCCGGCCGTAAAGTGCTCGGCCATGTGCAGGAGATCCTCGCCGCCAGCGAACGGCTTGACGCGCTGAGCATCCGCCTGGCGGACAAGACAGAACCCCGGTTAACCATCGTATTTTCCGATACCTACCAGCCGAATCACCACGACAGGTTGATGCTGCACTTTGAGCGGCGCTATCAGGATATTGAACTCGAATGCATGATTGCCGAGGACGGGGACGTGCTCGATCTGCTGCAAAGCGGGCGTGCTCACCTTGGCATGGTAGAGGTTCAGCCCAGTTATCCGCCGGATATCGCCTTCGCACGGCTGCCGGAGCAAACTGAAATGGGGCTGTTCGTCGCCCGCTCGCACCCGCTGGCGCAAACGGCCTCGCCAACGCATGAGCAGTTATCCAGCACGCGCCAGCTGTATTTGAATACCTACACTGGCGCAAGCGCGGCACGGCCCCAGGGGTTGGTATGGTCCGCGCCGAGCTATCTGATGCTGCTGGAAATGGCGGAACAAGGTTTTGGCTGGGCCGCGTTGCCAAACTGGCTGGTGAAACAGTACGGCCACGACAAATTAGCCGAGCTGAAGCCGCGCGGTTGGCCGAAGCTGATTTCCGTGGATGCGGTGTGGTCGAAGTTGTCCCCGCCGGGGCCGGCGGGGTACTGGTTGCTGGAGCGCTTGCTGGAAAGCGCGAAAGATCAGGCCGCCGCGTTGCGTGATTGAATGGCGCGCGAAACGGTATCCAGCAATTCGGGAATGTCCATCTTCGGCAGCACCACTTCCACGAAGGCCAACTGCTGACTATCGCCCACTTCGCGCAATGCCTGGCGTAGTTGCTCCGGTTCGGTGACCCGCAGCGTTTTCACCTGATGCTCGCCGGCCAGCGCCTGCGGCAGTTGCGTCCAGTTCCACTGGGCGATGTCGTTGTAGCGCTGCTCCGGCCCATGAATCGCCCGTTCGACGGTATACCCCTCATTATTCAGCAGGAAAATCACCGGTTTCAGCCCGTCGCGCAGCATCGAGCCAATCTCCTGCGCAGTGAGTTGTGCCGATCCGTCACCGATCAGTAACACCACCCGGCGAGCCGGCTCCGCCGTCTGCGCGCCAAACGCCGCCGGCAAGGTGTAACCGATAGACCCCCACAGCGACTGAACGATAAACCGGCAACCCTGCGGCAGGCTCAACGCCGCAGCGCCAAAACAGGCGGTGCCTTGCTCGGCGATCACAATGTCGCCCGGCCGCAAGAAGTCCTGTATCTGTTGCCAGAAGCCATGCTGGTCCAAACCACTGCCGTTCGGCTCCGGTAATACCGGCCGTTTGATCACCGGCAACTGCCATTGTTTCGCCAACGACAGTGTCAGCTGGTGCAACGCTTTCACCGCATCACGCATCGGGATCTGGCTGAACACCTGCTGTCCGACCCTCGCCTCAAAGGGTTGAATATCGATACACTTCTCCGCCGGCAAGTGATGGCTAAAGCCGGCGGTAATGGTATCGGTAAAGCGCACGCCGACGGTAATCACCGCATCGGCATTCTCAATCAACTGCTTCACCTGCGGATCGCTGGCCGCACCGGCATAAGTGCCGGTAAAGCAGGCATGGGTTTCATCCAATACGCTCTTGCCGAGCAGCAGCGTCGAATGCGGCATGTCTACCTCATTCATCCACTGTTCCAGCACCCTTTCGGCGCCAAAACGTTCAGCCAGGAAATCGGCCAACAGAGAAACCCGCCGTGCTGGCAGCAGCATTTCCCGCGCTGCGGCGATAAACGCCTGCAACGATGCCTGTGAAAGATGGGCCTGTCGCAGCATCAGCGGCGCCGGCCGTGACGCCAGCGGCGCCTCCGCCACGTCGCTCGGCAACATCAGGTAAACCGGGCGGCGTTCAAACAGCGCGGTGGTCAGCAGGCGATCTATTTCCGCCTCGGCGTTGGCGGCGGTGAGGCTGGTCTGGGCGACGGTCACTTCTTTGGCCATGCGGGCAAAGTGGCCAAAATCCCCGTCCCCCAGTGAGTGGTGCAGTAAATCGCCGGCCCGCTGCGCGCGCAGCGCCGGTGCCCCAACCACGTGGATCACCGGCAAATATTCGGCATAGCTGCCGGCAATACCATTTACCGCGCTCAGTTCGCCCACGCCAAAGGTGGTCAGTAAAGCGGCTGCCGGTTTGCAGCGGGCATAACCGTCCGCGGCATAGGCGGCATTGAGTTCGTTGGCACACCCCACCCAGGTGATCTGCGGGTGAGCAATCACGTGATCGAGAAACTGCAGGTTGTAGTCTCCGGGCACACCAAAGAAGTGCCGGATGCCGATCTGGGCTAAACGATCGAGTAGGTAATCGGCCACCGTATAGCTTTTACTCATGATCATCACCTGCCAAAGGTTACAATTGTTAGTTTTAAGTATCAAATATGTTGTAAAAATGTCGAGTATTGTATTTAAAAAGCGGATGGAAACCCTGCGTTACATCTCCGCACTCGCCACGAGCATTTACCCGCTTGATGGGCCGTATTTAAAAAATTGACGGTGATTTAGCGTGATCGCGGGCTCTGACAGCGAGAGTGAAAACGCATACACTAAAACTCACTCTCACCTCTGCCGAAAAGGGTTTGTATGCTTTACCAGGCTGATTCTTCGCGTTATCAAAATATGGAATATCGCCGCTGCGGACGCAGCGGGCTGAAATTGCCCGCGGTTTCGCTCGGCTTATGGCACAACTTTGGCGACACCACCTTGTATGACAATGCGCGCAAACTGATTCATTGCGCGTTAGATCGCGGCATCACCCACTTCGATCTGGCCAATAACTATGGACCGCCACCCGGTTCCGCCGAGGAGAACTTTGGCCGCATCCTCAGTGCAGATCTGAAACCCTGGCGCGATGAGCTGATCATCGCCTCGAAAGCCGGTTATACCATGTGGCCAGGCCCTTACGGCGACTGGGGTTCGAAGAAGTATCTGGTCGCCAGCCTGGACCAAAGCCTGCAACGCATGGGGCTGGAATATGTGGATATTTTCTATCACCACCGCCCGGATCCGGATACGCCGCTGGAGGAAACCATGGGCGCGCTGGATCTGCTGGTACGCCAGGGCAAGGCGCTGTACGTTGGGCTGTCCAACTACCCGGCCGACCGCGCGCGCCAGGCATTCGAGATTCTGCACCGGCTCGGCACGCCTTGCGTGATCCATCAGCCGAAATACTCCCTGTTCGAGCGCTGGGTTGAACCGGAGTTGCTGGATACGCTCGAAGAACATGGCGTCGGTTCCATTGCATTCTCCCCGCTGGCCGGCGGCCTGCTGACCGATCGTTACCTGCACGGCATTCCGCAAGATTCACGTGTCGCCAGCGGCAGCCAGTTCCTGCAACCCGATCAGCTCACCGACGCAAAACTGGAAAAGGTGCGCCAGCTTAATACCCTGGCGCAACAGCGTGGGCAGAAGCTGTCGCAGATGGCGCTGGCCTGGGTATTGCGCGGCGATCGCGTGACTTCGGTGCTGATTGGCGCCAGCAAGACCAGCCAGATTGAAGATGCCGTCGGCATGCTGGCTAACCGCACTTTCAGCAGCGACGAAATCGCCCAAATCGAACGGATATTAATGTAATCGCTTACAATTATCGCCGGGCGCATGGCCGGCGATAACCTCCGCAGTGCCAGACAAATCTTAAATCCTCATCTCATCGCCGCTTTTCAGAATCCCACTAAGATTCAACCCTATCCGCAGGCGCTAATATACCGATATTGCAGTAAAAAAATTATAAGGCCGGTTAATGATGAACGCGCTTCATTAACCGGCCAACCCGCTGCGGCGGAAAGGAGAAGCCATGTTTAAACCTCTGTTATTGGCCGCCTTATTGGTGGCGTCGACGGTACCTGCCATCCAGCAGGCGCATGCAGAAGGCCTCAGTATCAATCTGATGCCGGGCGTATCGCTGCGCATTGGCGAGGAAGATAATCGCGGCCGTTATTGGGACGGCTACGACTGGCGCGACCGCGACTGGTGGCAAGGCCATCAGGGCCGCTACCTGGGCGATCGCAGCCGCCGGGGCTATTACTGGGATGGTTATCGCTGGCGCGATAACGATTACTGGCGCAAAAATTATTACTATCATGATGGCCGCTATCGCAAATTCGATAAGCATTACTACAAGCACCACGAAAAACATCATTGGAAAAAAAATCACCATGATGACGATCGCGGTCGTCGCCATCACGACGATGATTGATGCCAAAAGGCCAGCGTAACGCTGGCCTTTTCGATCACAGCACACTGCTGACCAGCAGATAGCCGTTCAGGCCGACGACCACCAACACAATCAGTTTACCCAGCGTCTGTATGCTCCGGCTGTTCACCATCTCCCCCATCAGTTCCCGGTTACCGGTAAAGGCGAGCAGCGGCACCAGCGCCAACGCAATGCCGAAGCTCAGCAGCACCTGGCTCAACACCAGAATGCGCGTGGCATCCATCCCCAGCATAATGACGATAAACGACGGCAGCATAGTGACCACCCGGCGCACCCACAGCGGAATGTAAAAGCGTACGAATCCCTGCATCACCACCTGCCCTGCCAGCGTCCCCACGACGGTGGAGGACACACCGGCGGCCACCAGGCTCAGCCCGAAGAGCGTCGCCGCCGCCGGGCCCAGCACCGGCTGCAGTGTCAGATAGGCCAGATCAAGATCGGCCACACCGCTGTGCCCATTGAAGTGGAAGGTCGCAGCGGCGGTTGCCATCATTGCCAGGTTAACAAAACCGGCGATGGTCATGGCGATGGCGACATCGACCTTGGTGGACGCATACCGATCCGCCTTTGAATTCTCGCCGGCAGCCTGGGTTAGCGACGAATGCAGATAAATCACGTGTGGCATGATGGTAGCCCCCAGCACACCGGCGGCCAGATATACCGCATCGCCATTCGGCAGATCCGGGATCGCCATGCCTTTTAACAGCGGGCCAAGCTGCGGTTGGGAAAACGCCAGTTCCACCATATAGGCAGCGGCAACAAACAGCAGCAGCCCGCCGATCGCCATCTCCAGCGGTTTTTGGCCGCGTTTTTGCAACATCAGGATCAGAAAAGTGGCGATACCCGTCAGGATGGCGCCCTCAAGCAGCGTAACGCCCAACAGCAGCTTGAAACCTATCGCCGCGCCGATAAACTCCGCCAGGTCAGTGGCCATCGCAATGATTTCCGCCTGCACCCAATAAGCCCATACGGCCGGGCGTGGAAAGCGATCGCGGATGTGTTCCGCCAGGTTTTTGCCCGTGGCGATACCGAGTTTGGCGGACAGCAACTGGATAAGCATCGCCATGACGTTGGCCCAGACCACGACCCACAGCAGGCTGTAACCCAAAGAGGCGCCAGACTGGATATTGGTGGCGAAGTTGCCGGGATCGATATAACCGATGGCCGCGATAAATGCGGGCCCCATCAGCGACAGTTTGATTTTTCTGGACGGGCGACGGGTGTTCTCAACCACGCGACTGTTTGGCATACCCTGAACCCTTACGTCTGATAAACTAAGGGTTATTTTATGCAAATGAGAATAATTATCAAGCGCATTTGTGACGGTAAAACTTATCTCTGTAATCGGGGATAACTCAGGTTTTAACGAAGGGTGTAACGTGCAGGTTACACTTTTCAGCCCTTCAGCGAGGCATATTCCAAACGAAATACGCCTGATAATCAAATTAGCACAAGAATAGGAATTTCATATGGATTCAGTAACCCATTGATTTTTTATGTTTTAGTGTAATAATTTAAGACATTTCCCATTACGACTTTCCATATTTGCAATGGACCTCTCGTTTTTAAACGTGGCGTTACATAAAATGACATCCGAAATTCAGCCTGCCTCAAGTTTGGAGCAAACATGTCCCATATTGCGCACTTTGCGTTAGCGTTGGTGGTGGTTGCGATCCTGGCACTGTTAGTGTGCCGCGATCGTAAAAGCATCCGCATTCGCTACGTTATTCAACTGTTGGTTATTGAAGTACTGCTGGCCTATTTTTTCCTGCATTCGGAAGCGGGTTTAGGCTTTGTAAAAGGATTCGCGGCGCTGTTCGACAAGCTGCTCGGGTTTGCGGGGCAAGGGACTGATTTTGTATTCGGCGGTATGGGTGATAAAGGTCTGGCCTTCTTCTTCCTGAAGGTACTGTGCCCAATCGTCTTCATCTCTGCGCTGATCGGTATTCTGCAATACATCAAAGTGTTGCCGTTTATCATCCGGATTATTGGTACCGTGCTGTCAAAAGTAAACGGAATGGGCAAGCTGGAGTCGTTTAACGCCGTCAGCTCGCTGATCTTGGGCCAATCTGAAAACTTCATTGCCTATAAAGATATCTTGGGCAAGATGTCGGAAAAACGCATGTACACCATGGCGGCAACCGCGATGTCTACGGTTTCCATGTCCATCGTGGGTGCTTACATGACCATGCTGGACGCCAAGTTTGTGGTTGCGGCGCTGGTACTGAACATGTTCAGTACCTTTATCGTGCTGTCATTGGTCAACCCGTATGACACCAGTAAAGAAGAAGAACTGCATCTGGGTAATCTGCACGAAGGCCAGAGCTTCTTCGAAATGCTGGGTGAATACATTCTGGCAGGTTTCAAGGTAGCTATTATCGTTGCTGCCATGCTGATCGGCTTTATCGCCCTGATCGCTGCGCTCAACGGTCTGTTCAGCGCCATCTTCGGTCTGAGCTTCCAGGAAATCCTGGGCTACTTCTTCTATCCATTCGCCTGGATTATGGGGATTCCTAAGCACGAAGCCCTGCAGGTGGGCAGCATCATGGCGACCAAATTGGTCTCCAATGAGTTCGTGGCCATGATGGAGCTGCAGAAAGTCTCTGCCGAGCTGTCGCCACGCAGCATGGGCATTCTGTCGGTGTTCCTGGTTTCCTTCGCCAACTTCTCTTCCATCGGTATTGTGGCCGGTGCGATTAAAGGGCTGAATGAGCATCAGGGCAACGTAGTTTCCCGCTTTGGTCTGAAGCTGGTTTACGGTTCTACGCTGGTCAGCCTCCTGTCTGCGTCCATCGCGGGCCTGGTTCTGGGCTAAGCCGAAACGGCAACAACGGAAAGGTCGCTTCGGCGGCCTTTTTTATTGCCCACAGTTTAGAAAGCAGGAAAGACAGAAAGCAAAAAGCCGACCCTGAGGTCGGCTTTTTAAAGAGTGGTGGAGCTAGACGGGATCGAACCGTCGACCTCTTGCATGCCATGCAAGCGCTCTCCCAGCTGAGCTATAGCCCCACAAAAGTGGTACGCTTTGACCGGCGTTACGGTATTCCCCAACCTTTCTGAGATAAAGGTTGGTGGAGCTAGACGGGATCGAACCGTCGACCTCTTGCATGCCATGCAAGCGCTCTCCCAGCTGAGCTATAGCCCCAATCCACAAACACAAAATCCTGTGAACGGGGCGCATAATATGAAACCCCCGAAACACTGTCAACGGCTAAATTGAATTACTCGATCAAGCGCTGAAAAAGCCGCCAAATCAGCGCGTTTAGCGCTAAAAAATAGCCATTGCGGATAAAAATCAGCCAGACATAAAAAAAGCCCTGCGGATCGCTCCACAAGGCTTTATCTGTTATCGCGTCATCTTGCCACCGGCTTACAACCTGGCGGCACGGGGTCAACCTATCAGGCCTGAGCTTCGCGCCCAGCGATGTAGGCCAGCGCCAGGTCGATACGCTGCAAAGAACGCGCCTGGCCGATTGCATGCACGGTCACATCCATACCCGGCGACTGACCGGCGCCAGTCACCGCTACGCGCAGCGGCATGCCCACCTTGCCCATACCTACGCCCAGTTCATCAGCGGTGCCCTGAATGGCGTCATGCACGTTCTCCGGCGTCCAGGCACTGACAGCAGCCAGTTTGGCGCGTACCGCTTCCAGCGGCTGACGTGCCACCGGGCGCAGGTGCTTCTTGGCGGCGTCAGCGTCGAATTCGCTGAAGTCTTCATAGAAGTAGCGGCAGGACTCGGCCATTTCCTTCAGCGTCTTGCAGCGCTCGCCCAACAGCTTGACGATATCTTTCAGCTCAGGGCCGTTACGAGTCTCAATGCCAAGCTGTTCAACATGCCACGCCAGATACACCGCAACTTCTTCCGCCGGCATATGGTTAATGTAATGGTGATTCAGCCACTGCAACTTCTCGGTATTGAAAGCGCTGGCGGATTTGTTGATCGCTTCCAGGGTGAAGAACTCTTTCATCTCATCAATAGAGAAGATTTCCTGGTCACCGTGAGACCAACCCAGGCGCACCAAATAGTTCAGCAACGCCTGCGGCAGGTAACCGTCATCGCGGTACTGCATCACGCCCACCGCGCCATGGCGTTTTGACAGTTTTTTGCCGTCATCGCCCAGGATCATGGAAACGTGCGCATATTCCGGTACCGGCGCACCCAACGCTTTCAGAATGTTGATCTGGCGAGGGGTGTTGTTGATGTGGTCTTCACCGCGGATCACGTGGCTGATTTCCATATCCCAGTCGTCCACCACGACGCAGAAGTTGTAGGTTGGCGAACCGTCGGTACGGCGGATGATCAGATCGTCGAGCTCCTGGTTGCTGAATTCGATAGGGCCGCGGATCTTGTCATCGAAGATAACCGAGCCTTCCTGCGGGTTACGGAAACGCACCACGCACGGCTCATCATCGGTGTGGCTGTCCTGGCTGTCGCGGCAGTGGCCGTCGTAACGCGGTTTTTCACCGTTTTCCATCTGCGTTTCACGCAGCGCTTCCAGACGCTCCTTCGAGCAATAGCATTTATAGGCGGTATCCTGCACCAGCATGTCGTCAATCACCGCGTTATAACGGTCAAAACGCTTGGTCTGGAAGTATGGACCTTCGTTCCAATCCAGGTTTAACCAGTTCATGCCATCCATAATTGCGTCGATAGCGTCCTGCGAGGAACGTTCCAGATCGGTATCTTCGATACGCAGAACGAACTCACCGCCCGAATGGCGGCTGAACAACCAGGAGTAAAGCGCAGTACGGGCACCACCGACGTGAAGATAGCCGGTTGGGCTCGGTGCAAAACGGGTTTTGATTTTCATTGGTTTCACTGCCTTATTACGCAACGCGGGTCGGCGGTTGCCGACGATTGCTCGGAATTGAAAAAAGTGGGCAACATTGTACCACCCCCCGCTAATTCCTCAACGCCGACACGATATTGCCGCACCTGTTTTCGTTATCGCTGCGGCGAATTTCGCATAACAATGTGCAAAGAATCATCATTGGCGGTGATAAATATCGCATCCTGTTTAAATTTGCGGCGAACGATTGAAATCATTTTAAAAACCGTTGACTCACTTTCAACTATCCCTATAATGCGACTCCAACAAGACGGGGCGATTAGCTCAGTTGGTAGAGCATCTCCTTTACACGGAGGGGGTCGGCGGTTCGAGCCCGTCATCGCCCACCATCTTGTTGAGCAGTAAAGCAGTAAGAAATGAGAAGAATGAGGGTGATTAGCTCAGTTGGTAGAGCATCTCCTTTACACGGAGGGGGTCGGCGGTTCGAGCCCGTCATCACCCACCACTCATTCTCTTGTTTAGCAGTACCCGGAAGTTCTGAAGTGGGTGATTAGCTCAGTTGGTAGAGCATCTCCTTTACACGGAGGGGGTCGGCGGTTCGAGCCCGTCATCACCCACCACTTCTGCGGGTCGTTAGCTCAGTTGGTAGAGCAGTTGACTTTTAATCAATTGGTCGCAGGTTCGAATCCCGCACGACCCACCAATACAGAAAAAAGCGCCTTACGGCGCTTTTTTCGCATCTGTAGCCCGGAAATCACCACAACCTCTATTACCTGATCCCCCTTTTACCGCCCATAAAAAAGGCGCTGCAAGCAGCGCTCTATAGTCATAAATAACAAGTAACCCTATACCCTAAATAATTCGAGTTGCCGTCAACACCGCCACAGCTCGAAGTATGACGGGGATATCAGGCCGCCAACGTCGCCCCGCCGTCAATCACGATATCCTGCAGGGTGATATGGCTGGCGCGATCGGAAGCCAGGAACAAAATGGCATCGGCAATTTCCTGCGGTTGGGCGATCTTGCCCAGTGGGATACCCAGCTTGAACTGCTCCGGAAAACCGTTAATGGTGTTCTGTTCACCGCTTTCGTCCTGCCACATGCCACGCTGCATCGGCGTGTTGGTCGAACCGGGCGAAACCAGATTGCAACGCACGCCATAAGGCGCCATTTCCAACCCCACGGTTTGGCACAGGCTGCGCAACGCCGCCTTGGAAGCGCAATAGGCCGCCATGCCGACGCGCGGCACATGCGCCGCGTTAGAGGCTACGCTGACAATCGCGCCACGCCGCTGGCGACGGAACATCGGCAAGGCATGGCGGAACATATTGAACGCCCCGCCGGCATTGACCGCCATACAGGCCAGCCAGTCTGCAGTGCTGGTTTCATCTGCCAGCCCCATGCGCAGAATACCGGCGCCGTTCACCAGCACGTCCAGTGCTGGCTGTGCTGCCAGCAAACGCCCGCACAAACTGTCTACCGCATCGCTATCGGCGACATCCAGCACTTCGGTGCGGAACGGGTATTCCGGTTCGTCGAAACGCAGGTCGAAGCCAATTACCTCGGCACCGGCCCTAACAAACGCCAACGCCGTCTCCAGGCCAATACCGGCACCCGCGCCGGTAACCCAGACCCGCTTACCGGCAAAATCCCCGTCTTTATCCATCAGGATTTCCCCTGCGACAACATTGCCCACCAGCTGTCAATGGTCGGGTTCTTGGCCAGCGCGATAAAATCAATATCGCTGCGGATTTTACGCCAGCGCGCGGCCAGCTCCATGATACGCACCGAATCCAGACCGTAGTCGATCAGGTTCTCATCGTCGCCCATGTCTTCGCTGTCTTCATCGAGGAACGGCATAATTTGCCGGCGCAGCGCAGCTTTGCTGGCGATGCCCGGCAGCAGCTCGGCGGTAGTCACCACGCGGCCACAGCGGCCTGCGGTGTAACGCAGCGCCATCAGGTGTTCGTCGCGGGAGAAATCCGCCAGACCGTCAGCCACCATAAACGGCTGGATATTGCGCATAAAGGCATCGATAGCGGTAGTCATGCAGCCGATATGGGCATACACGCCGCAAATGATCAGTTGATCGCGCCCTGACTCCTGCAGAATTTCCTGCAGCGGCGAACGGTGGAAGGCGCTGTAACGCCACTTCACCAGAACCGTATCGTCATCTTCCGGTGCCAGAGCCTGAACCACCGCCTGCTGCTCCGGGTGCTTATTCAGCCCCGGCCCCCACATATCGTTCAGCAACGCGCGGTCTTCGTCGCTTTGCTGATTGGGCTGCGCGGTGTAAAACACCGGAATACCCTGTGATTTGCAGTAGCGGCGCAGATTGGCAATATTCTCTACCACCTGTTTAATCAGCAGGCTGTCTTCACCCCAGAAATTCAGAAAATACTGCTGCATATCGTGGATCAGTAACGCAGCCCGCTGCGGTTCTACCGTCCAGCTCACTTTGTTGGTCGGCAGTTCAGCCTGCGTAGGCAGCGCGTAATCATTAAGTTTAGGAATGGCCATGACTTATTCTCCCTGGGCCTGAGTCAGTGATTGCGTCTCCAGGCGTTGACGCAACCGTTTTTTATCCACTTTTCCTACCGGGGTGAGCGGCAGCGTATCGACCTGTATAAAGCGGTCCGGTAATTTAAATTCGGCCACGCCCTCTGCACGCAAATGGCGGCGCAGCACCACCGGCTTCAACGCGCTGGTGGCGATAATAAAGGCGCAGCTCTTCTCGCCCATCAGCTCATCCGGCATGGAAACCAGCGCCGCATTGATCACCTCCGGGTGGCGCAACAGCAGGTTTTCGATCTCCTCGGCGGCGATCTTCTCCCCACCGCGATTGATCTGATCTTTCTGACGCCCTTCCACCTTCACATAGCCGTCTTCAGTCAGGCTAATCAAGTCACCGGAACAGTAAAAACCGTCTTTATCAAAGGCGGCGGCGTTATGTTCCGGGCTTTGGTAATAACCGCGGAAGGTGTAAGGGCCCCGGGTCATCAGGCGCCCGGTTTGCCCCACCGGCAGCGGGTTACCCTCGTCATCGGCCACCCACAGTTCGTCGTCCGGCGACATCGGGCAGCCCTGAGTGGTGAGAATATGCCGGTCGTCATCGTCCAACCGGGTGTAATTCACCAGGCCTTCCGCCATGCCGAAGACCTGCTGCAACTGGCAGCCGATTTCCGCCGGAATACGCGCGGCCAGGGTCTCACTCAGCTTGGCGCCTCCCACCTGCAACAGCTTAAGGCTGGCCAAGGGTTGACCACCGCCCCACTCTTCAATCGCCTGTAGCCACAGCGTCACCGCCGGCGGCACCAGCGCCGTCACGTTAATCTGGTGCTGCTCGATCAAACGGAAGCATTGCCCAGCATCCGGATCGCTGGCGAACACCACCAGACCGGCGCCATAAAACACGCCGAGTACGCCCGGAGAACTCATCGGGTAGTTATGCGCCACCGGCAGCGCGCACAGGTAGCGGGTATGTGCATCGAAATGGCAAATTTCCACGCTGCGGCGGATGCTGTAGTAGTAATCATTGTGGGTGCGCGGGATCAGCTTTGGCGTGCCGGTGCTGCCACCGGAAAGCTGGAAGAACGCCACCTGGTCAGCCGGAGTCGGTGTCGCGATAAAATCGCCGGTATCCTCTTCCAACCAGGCGGCCAGCGACTGCTCGCCTTCCGCCTGGCTGCGCAGCCCCACTACGCGCAATGAAGGATTTTCGGCGCGAAACGTCGTGAGGAATTCGTCGTTGCCGAACAGGCCATGCTGGCGATCGGCAATCAGCAGCGCAGGTTTGATTTGTGCGGCATAAGCCTTGAGTTCGTTGCGTTGATGGCTGAACAACGCGTTCACCGGCACCACGCCAATTTTCAGCAGCGCAAAGAAGGTCACATAGAACTCGACCACGTTGCCCAACTGCACCAGAGCGGTCTCGCCACTGTGCAAGCCCCGGCGTTGCAGCGCGGCGGCCAGCCGGTCAGAAAGTTGATTGAGCCGGCGATAGCTCAGGCTGCGTTGCGGGTCGATCAGCGCCACGGCGTCATTTTTGGCCTGGCGGGCAATAATGTCGGTCAACGGCCGATCGGTCCAATAACCGCGTTCGCGATAGCGACGGGCCAACGCCTCAGGCCAGGAAGTAAAATCAATGCTCATGGGTATGCCTATCCTTGGTTCAGGCCAAACGCCCGCGAAATGGTACTGAGTTTGGTGCCGGTTTCACGCCATTCGGATTCCGGCGAAGAGTCTTGCACGATGCCTGCACCGGCAAACAACCGCACCTGATTGCCCTGCACGATGCCGCAACGAATGGTCACGACCCACTCGCCGTTGCCTTCGGCATCACACCAACCGACAATGCCGCCGAACAGGCCGCGCTCAAAGGGTTCAAGCTGTTTGATCACCTGATGCGCAAGCTGGGTTGGCGTGCCGCACAAAGCCGGAGTCGGGTGCAACAGGCAGGCCAGCGAAAGCGCATTTTCCGCCCGGCTGGCGGCTTCGCCATCAATAGGCGTAGACAGGTGCCACAGCGTGGTGGTGCTCAATAATTCAGGGGATGACGGGATGTTCAAGTGGCGGCAGCGGTCGGCCAATACCTGGCGCATGCCTTCGGTGACGAACTTGTGCTCATAAAGGTCTTTGTCCGACACCAATAGCTGTTGGCTGATTTCACGGTCCCGCTGCGGATCGGCATCGCGGCGGGCAGAGCCGGCCAGCGGATTGGAATGGAACTGCGCGCCGGATTTACGCAACAGCAATTCCGGGCTGGCGCCCACCAGCGCCCCCTGCTCAAGTGGTACGTGGAAGTGGAAACCGTTAGGATTCTGGGCGATGATGCGCGCCATCAGCGCCTGGCGATCAACAGGTTCGCGGGTTTCAATCTCCAGCAGGCGCGACAGCACCACTTTATCCAACCGGTCGCCACGGGTAGCCTGCACCGCATCGGCAACCATCTGCATGAAGGGCTGCTGGGCCGGCACTTCGGTTTGCCGGGTAATTTCCGGCAAGGTGTCCTGCGGCTGCGTTACGTCGGCCAAAAAGGCATCGCGCTCAAACCACTGAGTTTGCTGGGGAATAAACAACGCGGAAGGTTGATGAGTATCAAAAGGAATGGCGCCACAGAGTACCGGGTTCTTCACGCCGGCCAGTTTCGCTTCGGCGAAAGCGTGCCGTACTTCTCGCTGAAACTCCCCATTCACCTGGTCCCCGCCCGCAGCGGGCAGCGTGATTTTGGCGAAGCAGCCTTGCGTACTCAGGCTACGGAAAGGAGAGGTAAAGAAGAAGCCCGAGGTGGGCGAAACGCCTGCAGTATTCAGTTCGCTCTCCTTGCTTTGCGGTTTCTTTTGGCCGGCACCCTTTACAGTCACGCTCATCGGTACTCCATTTCTCTTCGTGAATGATAACAAACATAATAATGATTATCATTTATGTTTTACCGCGTTAAAGTACCCTTGGAAATTTGCCATGTCAATAATTGTAAACAGCTCCTCTCCTCTTCATCGTGGTAGAAAATCAGCAGCATAAATTATATAAATGATAAGTATTACTATTTAAAACCTAAGGACTTTCTTTATGAAGAAGAACCTGATCTTCGGCCTGGCACTGTTCGGGCTAGCGGCAATCAGCGCCGCTCACGCCGCCGATGCCGGCTGGCCGCGTAACATTGAAACCTCACGCGGCGTGATCACCCTCAATCAGCCTCCTGCCCGCATCGTTTCTACCAGCGTTACCGTCACCGGTACCCTGCTGGCCATCGACGCACCGGTCGTCGCCAGCGGGGCAACCACGCCCGGCAGCCGTCTGGCGGACAAACAGGGATTCTTCCGTCAATGGGGTGACATCGCCGCGCAGCGCGGCGTTAAACGCCTGTACATCGGCGAACCCAATGCGGAAGCCATCGCCGGTGTTGCGCCCGACCTGATTATCATCTCGGCCACCGGCGCCGATTCCGCCCTGCGCCTGTACGATCAGCTCTCTGCCATCGCCCCGGTGCTGGTGGTCAATTACGACGACAAAAGCTGGCAAGAACTGGCCGCAGAACTGGGCCAGGCCACCGGGCATGAAGCCCAGGCGCATAAGGTCATTAGCGATTTTGATTCGCGTGAAAAAGCGCTGAAACAGCGCATGACGCTGCCTGAACAGCCGGTCTCCGCGCTGGTGTTTGGTTCGGACGGCAAAACCGCCAATCTGTGGACCGCCGACTCCTCTCAGGGGCAGATGCTTAAACAGCTCGGTTTCACCCTGGCGGTACCACCCGCCAAATTGAACAACAGCCGCAGCATGGGCGTGCGTAAAGACATTATTCAGTTGAGCGGCGAGAACCTGGCGGAAGGCCTGAACGGCCAGACGCTGATGCTGTTCGCCAACAGCGACGCCGACGCGCAACGCCTGCTGGCCAATCCTTTTCTCGCTCACCTGCCGGCGGTGCAACACAAACGGGTTTACGCGCTGGGCAACGATACCTTCCGGCTGGATTATTACAGCGCCGGCAACTTGCTGACGCTGTTGGAAAAACAGTTTATTTCTCGGTAGTCTCGCTGGCGGGCTGGAGCTTTTCGCCCTGCCCGCCGCTGCCCACCTGGCGCAAACCGCGCATGGCGAAAGCCAATACCACACCCAGCACCGCTACCCCAAAACCAAAACGGGTCGACGTCATCGCCGGCAGCATAAACGCCCCCATTGCCCCCAGCAGTAACGCCCCCAGCGCATCGCCCACGACGTTTTGCGCCGTCCACAGGCCATTGATGCGCCCCAGGAATGCGTCCGGCGTCAGGTTCTGAATCAGCCCGTACTGCAACAATGAGTTCACCGCGCTCAGGTAACCAAAAATCACCAGGAAAAACAGTGCAAAACCGTACCACGGCATCAGACCGAACAGACCGATGGCGACGAACGCACCTATCGCCGTCATCAACATCATCCAGCCCGGCCGCGCTACGTGAGCGACCCGGCCGCTGGTGAAAGCGCCAATCGCCGCGCCGAGCGGGACTGCAGAATACATAAAGCCCAATTGCGCAGCGCTGACGTGCCACATGCCGGACATCGCCGGATATAACACCCGCACCGCACTGGCCATGGTCAGCAGCGCACCGATCAGCGCCACCATGCCGATTACCCGGTTGCGGAACAGGAAGCCGAAACCACCGACCAATGCGCGCAGCGGGTGTTCGCGCGGTTGTGGCGGCGGTGCCAACTGCGGCAGACGCAGCAAGGGGATCAACGTCAGTAAAGTGCCCAACGCCGCCAGGCCGTAGTTCCACATCACGCCGGAGTGAGCGATCACCAGGCCTCCTATCGCCGGCGACAGGATCGAGCCAAAACGCACCGTCAGCATACTGATGGCGCCGGCCTGGACGATGTTTTCACGCCCCACCAACGCCGGCGTGGCGGCCAGCAGCGCCGTCACCCCGACCGCACCGAAGAAACCGTCCCACACGGCCAGCAAATAAATCGCCGTTAACGAAGGGGTCGGCAAGGCGGCGTTCAGGCACAGCCCGATAAAGCCAATACCGCAGGTGGAGCGAGCAAACAGGATCAAACGGCGGCGCTCGTAGCGGTCGGCCAACACGCCCCCCATCAGCAAACCGGCAAACATACCGCTGCCCGCCAGCGTCACGGACAGCCCGACCAACAGGGTCGAACCGGTCAACGCCTGGATCTGAACCGGGATCGCAATGGCCATCAATCCCAGCGCCAGAATGGAAATAAAACGCGCGCAAAATACGGCACGAAACGCGCCATTGGTCTTAAGCAGGCCAAAATCCAGCAAAATAGAGGGCTTACTCATCAGCTTTCTCACCACAACGTAGGAAAAGGGACAGCGTCTATAGCCAAAATAATTGGAGTTGAATCAAGGCGGCAACCAAGCGCATCCCCATGAACGTACAGGAAGTACGTGATTGGGGGTAAGTGCGGGCAGCCAACACAGATACAGCTTCAAGAATGAAGGGTATGTGCTGCAATAGCGAAGGGAGTCATGGTAACATAGATGAAAGCAATCAATAATGATAATAAATATCATTTATATTCAATTAAATAACGGATTGTTATGTTACGGACTACACGCAATGGCACACCGTCCATTCCAGCCCCCAGGGATCGTCTTATTAGCGGCACTCCCCACTCATTTCGTCGCAAACTATCGGGTTTGCTGCTTGCCGTTTGCGCGCTGTTGGCCGTGATGCTGCTCAGCCTGTCGCTCGGCGCTAAATCCATCCCATTCGATACGGTTGTCCAGACGCTGAACGGTCAATGCCGTGGAGCGGATTGCACCATCATTACCGAAGCCAGATTGCCGCGCACGCTGGTGGGCGTATTGGCCGGCATTGCGCTGGGTCTGTCCGGCGTATTGATGCAAACCCTCACCCGCAACCCACTGGCCGATCCGGGCATTCTCGGCGTGAACGCCGGAGCGGGATTTGCCGTGGTACTGGGCATCACCTTCTTTGGGGCCGCCGAGGTTAGCCAATACCTGTGGTTCGCCTTTGCCGGGGCGATGTTCGCTGCACTGCTGGTCGCGTTGATCGGCGCTCTTGGCGGCAGCAGCCTGAACCCGGTCCGCCTGACGTTGGCCGGTGTCGCGCTGGCGGCGGTGCTGGAGGGAATGACCTCAGGGATTTCTCTGCTGAATCCGCTGGTGTTCGATCAACTGCGGTTTTGGCAGGCCGGTTCGCTGGATATTCAAAATATGCAGGTGGTGCGTACCGTCACCCTGCCGATCCTGCTGGGCACGCTAATCACACTGTGGATGAGCAAATCGCTTAACAGCCTGAGCATGGGCAGCGAATTGGCCACTGCGCTGGGCACCGGCATCGTCCGCACCCAATTGCTGGGCCTGCTGGCGATCACCCTGCTGTGCGGGGGCGCCACCGCCGCCGTCGGCCCGATTGCTTTCATCGGCCTGATGATGCCGCATATTGCCCGCCGGCTGGCGGGATCCGAGCTGCATTGGATGCTGCCGTGGACGCTGGTATTGACCCCCATCCTGCTGCTGAGCGCCGATCTGATTGGCCGCTTCCTGGTGGCCGGCGAACTGCGCGTTTCCATCGTGACCGCGCTGATTGGCGCACCGCTGCTGATCATGCTGGTGCGCCAACGCCATATGTTCAGGAGGCAGCGCTAATGTCGATGCTGGCTGCCCGTCTGATGACCGATCAAAAATTGCGTGCCCTGTCGCGACCGGCGCTGACCGCGTCGATACTGGCGCTTGCCTGCGGGGTACTGGCGATTTACGCCCTAGGTTCCGGTTCCCTTTCGCTTAACGCCACGCAGGTGATCGACGCTCTCCTCGGCAAAGGCCCGGCAAACCTGACGGTAATAGTCACCCAGTGGCGTCTGCCACGCGTCACTATGGCGTTGCTGTTGGGCGCCGCGCTCGGGATCAGCGGCGCTATTTTCCAGTCTCTGCTGCGCAACCCGCTCGGCAGCCCGGACGTGATTGGCTTCAATACCGGCGCCTACAGCGGCGTATTGGTAGCCATAGTGTTGTTTAACGGCGGCGTTATCGGCATCACCTCCGGGGCACTGGCCGGCGGCCTGCTGACCGCCGCGCTGGTTTATCTGCTGGCATGGCGCAACGGTGTCGAGGCTTTCCGTTTGATTATCGTCGGCATCGCCGTGCGCGCCCTGCTGGTCGCCGGTAATACCTGGCTTATCATCAGCGCCTCTCTGGAATCCGCCATGACCGCCGGGCTGTGGAGCGCAGGGTCTCTTAACGGCATAAGCTGGGCGAAAAGCCTGCCGGTGCTGGTAGTGATCGCGCTGTGTTGCCTGCTGTTGCTGACGTTGTCACGCCGCATGCGGCTGCTGGAAATGGGTGACGACACCGCCTGCGCCCTTGGCGTGCCGGTGGAACGTTCGCGCGTACTGCTGCTGCTGATCGGCGTAACGCTGACCGCTGCCGCCACCGCTGTGGCCGGGCCGATCTCCTTTATTGCGCTGGTGGCGCCGCAGATTGCCCGCCGCCTGTGCGCCAACCGCAGCGTCCTGTTGCTGACCGCCCTGACCGGCGCGTTGTTGCTGCTGATCGCCGATGTCGCCGCCCAGCGCCTGTTTATGCCTTATCAACTGCCGGTAGGCGTGTTGACCGTCAGCCTCGGCGGCATTTATCTGATTTGGCTGTTAATCCGTGAGTCACGAAAAAAATGAATGCTAAACCCCTGCTGCCCGCGCCGCTGCGCGCTGAACATCTGACGCTAAGCTATGACAAGAAAATCGTAGCGAGCGATCTTTGCGTCTCTATCCCACAGGGCGAACTGACGGTGATTATCGGGCCGAACGCCTGCGGTAAATCTACCCTGCTGCGCACCCTCAGCCGCCTGATGCAACCGCAAGCCGGAACGGTTTGGCTGAACGGCAAGCACATCAGCGAATACGCAACCAAAGAGGTGGCGCGCCAGTTAGGCCTGCTGCCGCAAAGTTCGACCGCCCCCGGCGACATCACCGTCTTTGATCTGGTGGCCCGTGGCCGCTACCCGCATCAGCGTCTGTTCAGCCGTTGGCGCGAAGAAGACCAGCAAGCGGTGGAGCAGGCAATGCGTTCCACCGGCGTGTTTGAACTGGCTGAACAGCCGGTGGATACGCTTTCCGGCGGACAGCGTCAGCGGGTCTGGATTGCGATGGTGCTGGCGCAGCAAACGCCGCTGCTGTTGCTGGATGAACCGACCACTTGGTTGGACATTAGCCATCAGATCGACCTGCTGGAGTTGATGCGTCAGTTAAACCGTGAAAACGGCCACACGCTGGTGGTAGTGCTGCACGATCTCAACCACGCCTGCCGTTACGCCACCCATCTGATCGCCATGCGCGATGGCAAAGTCGTGGCCGAAGGTGCACCTAAGGATATCGTGACGCCGGAGTTGATCGAAGAAGTGTACGGCCTGCGCTGCATGATCATTGACGATCCTGTCTCGCACACGCCGTTGGTGGTACCACTGGGGAAATCTCGGGGAAGTGATTTCTAGCAGATTTGAACGCGGCTCGCAGCGGTCCTAAAAGGACAAGGCTCATGAATGAGCCTTCAGACTGCTGACAAAGCCCGCTATTAGGGAGAGCGTGCCGAAGGGGTTGTAGCAGCTTTAGCTGCCGGAGCGCCCCTCGGTGCGCCAGGCCCGGGTATCTCGGACTCAAAGGCAACTTTGTCATAAACCTCAAGGCCCATTCATGGGCCTTGTCGTGCAAGTAACAATGCTGCGGCTTGAAAGACGACGGGTATTACAGCGCTCTTAGAATGCGGTTCAGCAAAGGCCCCAGCACCTTAAACGAGGCCGGTGAGACGATATCTACGTGCGCGCAATCCAGTTCATGAACCTGCAAGGCATCCACATATTCCGCCCAGGTTTGCTGCACATCCATCCCTTCCTGCAACGTCTGACGCGCGACAAACAGCGTCGCCTGCCCGCTGAAATTCGCCGTATGGGTCGCGGAAAGCAGACGCACCGAATCGGCATAGTTGGCTTCGATATTATCGAACATCGCCACCCGGGTTTCACCCAATGCCGGATCCAGCGTATCTTCCGATACCGCCAGGAACTGCTGGCGTTCGCGCTGCACTTCTTTCAGCACGTTGTCATCCAGCATCACGTCCCAGTTTTGCGTTTCCGGCGGATAGGTATCCAGCAGGCCAAGGAAGGCCACTTCTTCGCCCCGCGCCTGCAACCTGGCGGCGATCCCCTGCGCCAACGTACCGCCCAGCGAATAACCGATAAAGTGGTAAGGACCCTGTGGCTGAACCTGCAATACCGTCGCCAGATGCGCCTCGCAAACCTGAGCCATATTCTCGCTTAGCGCCAGCGGGCCATCCGGACGTGGCGACTGAATGCCCACCAGTGACCAATGCTGATCGATATAGCGCGGCAACACGCTGAACTGCCAGGAGAATCCGGAAGCCGGATGCAGGCAGAACAGCGTCGGGCCATCGGTGGTGCGCAGCGGCAATACGCTGTCGAAACCGGTTTGGTCGGCTTCTTCCTGCGTGCGCTCTTGCGTTAGCAGTTGCGCCAACTGTTCCACCCGGGAAGCGACCATCACCTGCCCTACCGAAACCGCCTTGCCCAACTCGCGCCGCAGCTCCGCCGCCAGCCGCATGGCCAGCAGCGAGTGGCCGCCGAGGGCGAAGAAATCATCGTCGGCAAATACGGTTTCACGTCGCAGCAAGCGCGCAAATACCGCAGCGATCGCCGTCTCCAGCCCGGGTTCAGGTTCACGACCCGCAGCCCTGACGCCGTTTTGCGGCTGCGGCAACGCTTTGCGAGCCAGCTTGCCGTTAGCGCTTAGCGGTAAAGAGTCCATCTCAACCAACGCCACCGGTACCATGTGTGGCGGCAGGCGATCGGCCAAGGCGGCACGCAGGCCGTCGAGATCCAGGCGCACGCCAGGCTGGGCCACCAGGTAGCCCACCAGTTGGCGGGCATCCCCACCGCCGGTGTCTGCCGGCGTATTGTCCAGCACCAGCGCATGGGTCACCGCCTGCTTAATGCCCGGCAGCGACAGCAATGCATGGTCGATTTCGCTCAGCTCAATGCGCTGACCACGAATTTTTAGCTGATCGTCGCTGCGGCCGAGGTATTCCACTTCGCCACCCGGCAGCCAGCGTGCAACGTCGCCGGTACGATACATCCGTCCGCCGTTGCCTTCGGGATCGGCCACAAAGCGGCTGGCGGTCAGCTCCGGTCGGCCAAGGTAGCCCTGCGCCAGCTGCACGCCGGTAAGATACAAATCGCCGGCCACGCCCGGCGGCACCAGCCGCAGACGCGTATCCAGGATGCGCAGCCCGGTATTCCACACCGGCAGGCCGATCGGCACATTGGCGCCCGTGATTGCCGCCAGCGACTCGCCCCAGGCCGGATGCCAGCTGACATCCACCGCCGCTTCGGTCGGACCGTACAGGTTATGCAAGGGTACGCCAGTGCGGCTTTGCCACAGGCGACACAGCTCAGCCGGCAGCGCTTCGCCGCTGCAAAAGACCTGCCGCAACGGCGCACAGCAGGCCACCGCCGGCGGGTTGTCCAGCGCGCCGACAAAGGCCGCCAGCATCGAAGGCACGAAATGCAGCGTGGTAACCCGATGCTGGTCAATCAACTCCAACAGCTGTTGCGGATCGCGGTGCGCTTCCGGCGGTGCCATCACCAACTGCGCACCCACCATCAACGGCCAGAAAAACTCCCACACCGAGACGTCAAAGCTGCATGGCGTTTTCTGTAGCACCACATCGTTCGCCGCCAGTGGATACTGATGCTGCATCCACAGTAAACGGTTGACGATCGCCTGATGCCCCACCAGCACGCCTTTCGGCCGCCCGGTAGAACCGGAAGTAAAGATGATGTAAGCCGGGTGATGCGGCGTTGGCCCACTGAGCGCTACCTCAGCCGCGCAGTCGGCGGCCAAAGGCGCATCAAACAGCAGGATTTCCCCCTTGCCGGTAAAACGCGCCTGCTGGGTAGGTTCGGTGATGATCAGCCGCGGTGCGGCATCTTCCAGCATCATACCGAGGCGTTCGTCAGGGTAGCCGGTGTCCAGCGGCAAGTAGGCGGCCCCCGCCTCGACAATCGCCATCAGCGCCAGCGACAAAAATACCGAGCGCGGCAGCGCAACGGCAACGATATCGCCGGGCTTTACACCCTGTGCCGTCAGTTGGCGCGCCAGCGCGGTGACCTGTTCACGGGTTTCGCGATAACTGAACCGGTATTGCGCATCCCGCAACGCCGGGGCGTCCGGGGTTTTCTGCGCCTGTTCGGCCAGCAGGCCGCTGAGGGTTTGCGCCGCCACCGGATGAGCGGTGTCGTTAACCCTGGCCAGCAGTTGGCGGTCCTGTTCGGTCAGCAACTCGGCTTCGCCAATCGGCATCTGCGGCCGGGCGGCAAACTGACGCAACAACAGCGGCAGGCGCTGTAAATGCGCCGCCAGCTCATCGCGCTGATAACGTTCGGCGTTGGCCAGCAGATCCACCTTCAGCGTACCGGTCTCGTCGAGATACAGCGCGATCTCCAGATCCCGTACCGGCCCTGAGGCCAACTCGTGAGTAATGCCTTCGATACCGCCGAAATCCAGCTGGAAGTCGAACATTTTAAAGTTGAAAACGGTGCCGTACAGCGGCTGGGCATCGCCAATCCGTCCCAAATCACGCTGGATTTGCTCCGCCTCGTAACGCTGATGACGGCGGACGGTTTTCAACTCACGGCCGATACCGCCGGCTACCTCGCACAGCGTGGACTGGGGATCGAGGTGTATTTCGATCGGCAATACGTTGATCACCGGCCCGTTGGCACATAACGCAGCAGAACCGGTGCGGCGCATAAAGATGAAACCGGCGCTGAAGCTGCCGTGGCCGCTCAGGCGAGACACCCACAACGCCACCAGCGCCAGCGCCATATCCGCCACGCTGAACTGCTGCGGGCTGGCGTTCACCAGTTGGGTAAAATCTTGACGATCGCACAGCTGCGATAACCGGTGGATGCGGATGGTTGGCGTCTGCCCGGCCAGCGGCTGCGGGCAAAGCGTTGCCGGCGCAGGCAACTGCTGCGCCTTGTTCAGCCAAAAAGCGGCATCTCGCTGGCAGGTTGCCGACTGCTGGTAGCGCTGATATTCCGCTACCACCTCGCTGAAGGAGGTAAATGGCGTCGGATCGGGCTGTTCATCGTTCAGCATGCGGCTGTAAATGTGGGCGATTCTGCGGGCAATGGCGGTAAAACTGAAGCCATCGACCAGAATATGGTGGTAGCGCTGATACCAGAACCAACGCCGGTCCGACAGGCGGATCAACATATGGCGGTACAGCGCCTTGCCGCTGCCGATGCGCAAATCACCGGACATATCCAACTGCATCACCGCCTGCGCCGCCGCCAGGGCATCGGGAGAGCCGCGCAGATCGAGATATTCCGTCGGCAGGATCGCCAGGTCGGCGTCATGCCACTGTACCGGCACCCCGTCCCGCTCTTCAAAGCGGAGCTGAAGAGTATCGACTTCGGACAACCCCTGCGCAATCGCCTGCAATAGCCGCTCTTCGTTCAGTGGGCCGCTGAGTTCGATATAGTGGGAAACCGCATAGGCATTGGCGTACGGCGATATTTGATCGGCCACCCAGATGCCAGGTTGCGCGGCGACCAGCGGTAATTCAGTGGCAGGCTGCTCTTCGGTCGGTAATAAAATAGGGTCTGACAAGGGAGTGACTCCTGTTAACGGTAATGGCGCCATCACGCCTTACGCAGCGATGCGGGCCGCATATCCTGCCAATGCTGTTCCAGCCAGCTCATACACAGCGAGCGTACCGCCGGGCCGAAAACCGGCGTCCACCCCGCCGGTACTGCGCTGAAATCAGGCCACAGGCTGTATTGCTGCTCATCGTTTTGCAGAATCAGGCAGATTTGGTGTTCATCATCGAACGGGTTCAGAGTTTCCATCACGGACTCCTTGGACTTTGAAAGTTAGCTTGGCGAATGGCGCCGCAGGCTGATCCGCCCACAACGCCTGCAGCCCGTCGATCAACCCGCCGCGCCAGCACAGAGAGTCGTGCCCGCCTTCCACCACCCGGTATTGCACCTGATGGCCGGCATCACGCAGCACATCCGCCATCCGATCATTCACCCTGCGCGCCACCTGTTCGTGGGTGCCGGCCTCCATGAACACCTTCAATCCGCCCTTGCGGCCAACGCTTCGTTCGGCCTGACGCAGCAGCCAACCGGCATCGGCCGGCACGGCAGGTTGCTGGTACATGTCGCGACGCGGCCACCAGAAAGAGCCGGACTGAGCAATCACGCCGCCAAAACGCTGCGGCCAGTGGAGACCGGCATACAGCGAAGACAGGCCGCCGAAGCTCTGGCCACACACCAGCGTGCTTGCAGGGTTGCCGCTGTGGGGTGCCCATTCAGCCAATTGCGGCAGCAGTTCCTCCTGCACCGCCAACCAAAAATCCTCATTGCAGGCTAACTCATGCGCACGCTGTTTTTGATCGATGGCATCGATCAACAGATACACCGCCTCCGGCAGTTTGCCTTCACGAGTCAGTTGCATCAGCGGATCCCAGACCGGCATGTTGCTCGACCAGAACTGGCCGTCCAGCAGCAGGGCCAACGGCCGTTGCGCCGGGTTGCTGTCGCCGGTGGTGTAAACCCAAACGCTACGGGTATTGCCCAACCGCGCGCTGTGCCAGCTGTGGCGTTGCAGCCTGGCGGGCGGAGCCGGGGTACAACGCCCGCAGGCCGACGCATAACGATCGAAATCCTGCCAGGCCGGTTGCGGCAGCGCCGCCGGCATATGCAGGCCGGACAAGACGTTGCCGTTGGCGCCGAACCAGGAGCGATGAGGATTAAGCAGATCGTGGGTGGCGCTGGCAAACACCTGATGCCACCAGTGACGGACCGAATGCATATTGGCGTGCGCATCGTTATCGCTGAGCGTCAGCGGCCGATCGTCCATGCAGGGCATAAAGCAGTAACTGCCACGCCAGTCGGCGTTCAGCTCGGTTTGCCAATACCAGACGTCGGTCCCTTCCAGCCGTTGCAAGCTCTGCGGTGGCGAGGGCTGATGATGATCGGTGAGGCAGTTGATGTGGATCCAGACGCGTTGATAGGCTGAAGTGAGCTCACATCCCTGAGGATCACGCCATAAAAATGTGACCTTCCCTCGCCCATCTCCTTGCAGCTCCACCAGCGGCGTACCGCGTTTGGCGATATTCAGCCACCATCCATGACGCCCGGCGTGCTTGCTCGATAATAATCTGCTGCTTTCTGACTCGGATTTTGTTTTCAAAACGCCTATTCACTTTTAGCTGGCAGCTTCAAGAACGCCGGCACATTCGCGGCGCGAGGCGCTGCCTAAAAACGGTAAACCGAATACTATTGATAATTATTTGCGTTTGCAATAGTGTGTTAAGGCTCGTAAACAGAGCAGGTATTCTTCAACAGGGACGGATATCGCTTTTTAGCGCCGAATCCAATGCCGTTGCGTCTCGGTCTGTTGGATTTTTATTTTCGCGATCACAAAAACTACAACCGCCCTTCTCTCTGCCGGAGGCCTGTCTTCGGCCCCGGGAAAGGCAGCAAGGTAGGAACACTCAAATGAACCGCAAACTTTCACGTTATTCTTTAGCCACACTCATCGGGTTAGGGTTAGGCGCGTCCGCCTTTGCGCACGCCGCACAGCAAACTGATACCACCGCAGAAACCGATACCGCCGCCAAAAGCAAAAAAGAAGCCGCCGAGGACACCATTGTCGTCACCGCTGCCCGACAAAACCTGCAGGCTCCGGGGGTATCCACCATCACCGCCGACGAAATCAAAAAACGCCCTCCGGCGCGCGATATCAGCGAACTGATCCGTACCATGCCCGGCGTTAACCTGACCGGCAACTCCACCAGCGGCCAGCGCGGCAACAACCGCCAGATCGATATTCGCGGCATGGGCCCGGAAAACACCCTGATTCTGATCGACGGTATTCCGGCCAGCAGCCGCAACTCGGTGCGCCAGGGGTGGCGCGGCGAACGTGACAGCCGCGGCGATACCGCCTGGGTGCCACCGGAGATGATCGAACGCATCGAAGTGCTGCGCGGTCCGGCCGCTGCACGCTATGGCAACGGCGCCGCCGGCGGCGTGGTCAATATCATCACCAAAAAGAGCACCAAAGATCTGCACGGCTCGCTGAACACTTATTTCAACGTGCCGCAGCATAAGCAGGAAGGATCTACCAAGCGCACCGACTTCAGCCTGTCCGGCCCGCTGAGCGACCAGTTGAGCTTTCGCCTGTTCGGCGGCTACAGCAAAACGCAGGCCGACGCCTGGGATATTAACGAATCGCACAAATCCGAACGCGCAGGCGCTTATGCCAGCAGCATTCCCTCCGGGCGTGAAGGGGTGGTCGACAAAAACATCGACGCCCTGCTGCACTGGGACTTCGCCCGCTTGCAGTCGCTGGAGTTTGAATATTCCTATGGCCGCCAGGGCAACCTGTACGCAGGCGATACGCAAAACACCAACACCAACGCGCTGGTGCAAAGCAACTACGGCAAAGAGACCAACCGCATCTACCGCGAAACCTTCGGCCTCAACCATCGCGGCGCCTGGGACGACGGAGTCAGCACCAACAATTACGTTCGGTTCGAGCGCACGCGTAATACGCGTCTGAACGAAGGTTTGGCCGGCGGCACCGAGGGTATTTTCGACACCAAAAATGAAGGCTTCGGCACCACCAAGCTAGACGATTTTCTGGCGCACAGCGAAGTCAGCGTGCCGTTTGAATTGGGCGTCACGCAAACCGCCACGCTGGGCACCGAGTGGAACCAGCAGCGCATGAAGGATGGCACGTCAACCAGCCAAACGCTGATGGGCGGCACCATTCCTGGCACAGAGACCGGCACCCGTAGCCCTTACGCTTCGGCGAATATCTTCTCGCTGTTCGCCGAGGACAATATCGAGCTGACCGACAGCACCATGCTGACGCCCGGCCTGCGTTACGATCACCATTCCGAGGCCGGCAATAACTGGAGCCCGGCGCTAAACCTGTCGCAAGAGTTGGGCGACAACTTCACGCTGAAAATGGGCATCGCCCGCGCCTACAAAGCGCCGACGCTGTTCCAGACCAACCAAAACTATTTGCTGTACAGCAAGGGGCAAGGTTGTGCGGCCAGCGATACCAAAAATGGCTGCTATCTGCTCGGCAACGACGATCTGAAGGCGGAAAACAGCATCAACAAAGAGATCGGGCTGGAGTTCCATCATGAAGGCTGGCTGGCCGGAGTGACCTACTTCCGCAACGATTACCGCAACAAGATCGAAGCGGGCAACAGCAAAATCGCCACCAGCAGCACAGGTACGACGGTTTATCAGTGGGAAAACGTGCCGAAAGCGGTCGTACAGGGCCTGGAAGGTACACTGAACGTACCGGTCAGCGAGACCCTTTCCTGGAGCAACAACGCCACCTACATGATCGAGAATAAGAACAAGAGCACCGGCGATTATCTGTCGGTGATCCCTAAATTCACTATCAACTCGACGCTGAGCTGGCAGGCGACCCAGGAACTGTCAATGCAATCGACCCTGACCTGGTACGGCCGCCAGAAGCCGAAGAAGTACAACTATCAGGGCAAACCGGCGACCGGCAGCGAAACCCGCGAGGTCAGCCCTTACGCCATCGTCGGCGCCAGCGCCACCTATGACGTCACCAAAAACGTCAGCGTCACCGCCGGCATCGACAACCTGTTCGACAAACGCCAGTTCCGCGCCGGCAACGCGCAAAACGTTGGCGATCCCAACACCGGCGCCATCAACATCGCCGGAGCGGGTGCTGCAACCTACAACGAACCGGGCCGCACTTATTATATGAGCCTCAATACGCATTTCTGATAGGTGTTGAGAAAGACCGGGGGCTGCCCAGACTGCTGACACAGCCCGTTATTAGGGGGGAGCGTGCCGAAGGGGTCGTAGCGGCTTGCCGCTGACCAATTTGCCGGGAGCAAATTGGAACGACTTCATGTCGGCCCGCAGGGTGGGACACACGGATGTGTCCCATAATAGCCCCTCGGTGCGCTAGGCCCGAGTATCTCGGGCTCAAAGGCAACTTTGTCATCAAACTCGGGGGCTGCCACGCAGCCCCCTTTTTATTATTTCTCCAGCGATACCTGTTTGAAGATGTGCTTGCCGAACGGGTCGATTTCGTACCCTTTCACTTCCTTGCGCACCGGCTCAAAAATGGTCGAGTGGGCAATCATCAACGCCGGCATCTGCTCATGCATCATCACCTGAGCCTGCTCATACAGCGCCACTCGCTTGGCATGATCGTTCTCTTCACGCGCCTGCAGGATCAGCTTATCAAAAGGCGGGTAGCACCATTTGGCCGAGTTTGAACCGCCGTTGGCCGAAACACAGGTAAACAACGGACCGAAGAAGTTATCCGGATCGCCATTGGCGGTAGTCCACCCCACCAACGCGGTCTGGTGTTCGCCATTTTTGAGCCGCTGCAGATATTCGCCCCACTCGAAAGTGACAATTTTAGCCTTCACGCCAATCTTCGCCCAATCGGACTGGATCATCTCCGCCATGCGTTTGGCGTTCGGGTTGTAGGGCCGCTGCACCGGCATCGCCCACAGATCCATCGCAAAACCCTGGCCCAAACCGGCGTCCTTCAGCAGTTGCCTGGCTTTCTCCGGCGCGTACGGGTAATCCTCAATCTTGTCGTTGCTGCCCCACTGGGTCGGCGGCAGCAGGTTCTTCGCCTGCTGCCCCGCGCCGTGAAACACCGCTTCGATGATCGCCGGTTTATTCACCGCCATCGCCAGCGCCTGGCGTACCTTGACGTTATCCAGCGGTTTTTTCTGGGTATTAAACGCCAGGAAACCGATATTCAAACCGGATTTCTCCATCACCTGAATGTTCGGGTCCTGGCGCATCCGCGCTAAATCCGCCGGGTTGGGGAATGGCATCACCTGGCATTCATTTTTTTGCAGTTTGGCATAGCGCACCGCGGCGTCCGGGGTTATCGAGAACACCAGACGGTCAATCTTCGGTTTGCCCTCCCAATAGTGGTCGAACGCTTTGTAGAGGATCTTCGCGTCTTTCTGATACTGCACCAGTTGGAACGGCCCGGTGCCTATCGGGTCGTTATCGACCCGTTGCGGCGTGCCGGCCTTCAGCATCGCATCGGCATATTCCGCCGATAAAATGGTGGCGAAATACATGCCGAGGTCGGCCACGAACGGCGCTTCGGCGCGCGAAAGCTCAAAGCGCACCGTGCTGTCGTCCACTTTGACAATCTTGTCGATCAGCGTGCCGAATTCCATGGATTCAAAATTGGTGTAAGCGCCGTTGGAGACTTTGTGATACGGATGATTGGCGTCTTTTTGCCGCATGAAGGAGAAGATCACATCGTCGGCGTTGAAGTCGCGGGTTGGGGTAAAGAACTTGTTACTCTGGAATTTCACGCCCTTGCGCAGATGGAAAGTGTACTGCTTGCCGTCCTCGCTCACTTCCCAACTTTCCGCCAGGCTGGGTTGCAGCTCGACGGTGCCGGTTTTGAAATCCACCAGCCGGTTGTAGATCGTCGCAGAACTGGCGTCTACGGTGGGGCCCGAGGTGAACAGCTGCGGGTTGAACCCTTCCGGCGAGCTTTCGGAACAATAAACCAGCGTGCTGGCATGTGCGCCGCCCATCATCGCCAGAGCCAACAATCCCAGCGTCATTGTGCGTGTTTTATTTTTCATCCTGCCATCCCCAGTGGTTAGAAAACGAACCCGACGGATACCAATAAATCATGCAGTTAGGGTTGTAAAGCACAAATTTCGAGCATAAAAAACGGGGTGCGCCGCAAAGGCCGCTCCCCGTGGTTAACCGACATAATGAAATTAAATCATCTGGCTGAAGTTCATCTGCGCCATCAGTTTGTAGTTGTCGGCATAGTCGACCGGGATCGCCACCACCACCGGCCCCTGAATGTCCATCGCTTTGCGCAGCATCGGCCGCAGGTCATCTACCGACTGCACGGCAAACCCTACCGCACCGCAGGATTCCGCATAGGCTTTAAAATCGATCGGGCCAAATTCCACACCGGACTTGCGTCGGTATTTACTCACCTCCTGCATTTCCACCATGTTGTAGGCGTTATCCACCCAAATCACGTGCACGATGTTATTTTTCAGCCGCACCGCGGTTTCCAGCTCCATGCTCGACTGCATAAAGCCGCCGTCGCCGGAGATTGACACCACTTTGTCCCCCGGGCGCACCAGCGCTGCGCCAATCGCCCACGGCAACGCCACCCCCATAGTCTGCTGGCCGTTGGAGATCAGCAGTTGTCTTGCGCGGAAGCTATAGAGATAGCGCGCGATCCAGATGTGAAAACTGCCCATATCCACGCACAGCGTCACGTCGTCGCTGACAATATCCTGCAGCTCTTTCACGATACGCAGCGGATGGATCGGCATGCCGCCACGGCGTGCGGCGCGTTCTGCCAACTCGGTACGCTGCCGCCCCAGATCGCTGAGGATCAGTTCAACCTCTGCCGGCACGCTCACCACGGCGCTGAAGGCTTCGGTCATCATATCGAGGGTCGCGCTGATATTGCCCACCAGCTCCACGTCCGGGCGGTAACAGGTATCGATATCCGCCGGCAGCACGTCGATATGCACCAGCTTCAATTTGCCCTGGCTGTTCCACATGCAGGGATCGTATTCGATCGGGCCGTAGCCGACGCTGACCACCAGATCGGCTTTCTGCAACAGTTGATCGGCCGGCTGGTTGTTGAACAACCCGACGCGGCCGGCAAACCTGGCGAAATGATTAACGTCGATCACTCCCGCCGCCTGATAGGTGCCCACCACCGGCATATGGGTGCGGTGCAGCAGATGACGCACCGCCTCGCTGTTTTCCGGGCGGCTGGCCTGCAGACCCAACAGCATCACCGGACACTTCGCCTGCTGGATCAATTTTACCGCCGTGCGAATGTCATCGGCGGCGGCGGCCCCCATGCGTGGCAGGCGGCACCCCGCCAGCACCGGCGCGCTGACCGGCTCATTCACAATGTCCATCGGCAAGCTGATGAACGACGCACCCGGACGGCCAAACTCGGCATGGCGGAAAGCATTGGCGATCACTTCGGAAATCGCCACGCCGGCATGCACTTCGGCGCAATATTTGGTCACCGGCCGGAACATGCTGACGGTATCCATGCTCTGGTGGGTCTGTTTGAGGTTATCGGCGCGCTTCACCGCACCGCCGATCGCCACCACCGCATCCCCTTCCGAGGTGGCGGTCGCCAGCCCGGTGATCAGATTGGAACTGCCAGGCCCGGAGGTGACCAGCGCCACCCCCGCCTTACCGGTCAACCGCCCGACCGCAGCCGCCATAAACGCCGCATTGGCCTCGTGTCGGACCACCACCGTTTCTATCGACGGCGCGTCCTCCAGCGAATCGAATACCCGGTCGATTTTTGCCCCCGGAATACCGAACACGTATTTGACGCCCTGCGCTTCCAGATTTTTCACCACTAAATCTGCGCCACACGCCCAGTTATTGTCTGTTTTTGCCTTGTTCATGGAACACACCTCCTGAAAATATACCCACGGCTGTCGCGGAATTAACCCTCGGCAGAACGAATCGCGCGGTCCAAATCCTCCGGACAGAGGTCGGCGCGCAGAAAATCCGCATCATGCGGCAATTGAAGATTGAGACGGGTGATCACCCCAAATTGCAGGCGACCGTGGTCGAGCTGGTAATCCAACACGTGGCCGCCGCCGCTGCGATCATCGGTAACGAAGTGCTCGTGATAGCCGGCTACGCCGACTCCCTGCATGTAGTCCGGCGAACGGAAGCCAACCAGAGTTCCCTGCCGCTTGAGAAAGGCAAAGGTCGGTTGCTCCTCGATTGCCTCCAGCATCGGGCGGTAGGGACGTTCCTGACGCGGCACGGTGCGGGTTTCCACATGGCTGAATACACCGTCGACGCGCACCGCGCAGAACAGGTTCGGCGAAGCCACCTGCTCATCAATGCACTGGTGCAGCTGCGCTTTGGTGATAGGACGATCGAAGCTTTGGGTAACGCTTGGTTGGAAAAAGGTGACAACGGCAAAGGGGGTTTTCTGATCATTCCTGGCCGGTCGCGCGCTGCCGTCGGCGCGCAGTTGGTGAATTTCATCATCAAAGGCGATCAATTCGCCATCAAGGTGGTTGAAGGTGCCCAGGCCAAAGTTGCCGTGCCGAAGCAATTCGGCAATGGTCACTTCCCCTTCGTAAACGCCGCTGATTAACGCGCTCATCAGCGAGATTTGATAGATTTCACCCTCCCCGGCAATCACTGACTGCCTGGCGAAACCCTGCACCAAATGGTGCGCACAGGAACAACCCTGCTTTTCGTTCATTACGTACTCCTCCACCAGCGCAGTGCGAAGTGCCCCCACGCGTTCAAAAATGCTCACCTGAAAGGTAAGCAAAGATGTCGCCGACGACGCGTTCAGGTGGAACGATTCAGCCAGCGGCGACAAAAAAACCGGCACGGCAGGCCGGCGACGCTCAACCTCAACAACGATTTAGATTCACTAATCATTGTTGGCTGGCACAGCGTCAAATTGAACGTTTACTCTGGTATTGAAGCAGCAATCACTGTCGCAGGCGCATGGCGGCGCCTGGGAGAATGGCGTTGTTTTAAGTTTAAAAACCGCTTGATTTATACATTCAGTCTGCTGGCAAAGCCCGTTATTAGGGAGAGCGTGCCGAAGGGGTCGTAACGGCCTTGGCCGTCGGAGCGCCCCTCGGTGCGCTAGGCCCGGGTATCTCGGTCGTAAAAACGCCGTTGTCATCAAACTCGTTTATCTATTTTTCTCTTTGCGGCGGGATCCCGGTTCGCTCTTACCGTCCGTAAGCCCCAGAAAAAGAGTAACCGCAATGCGGTGGGCAGAGAACCCGGTATTCATAAGAAACGCTTTTGCATATAATGCAAAGATGAATGACGCCCGCTATGTTGAACATCTGCCGATATTTCTCGAAGTGGCCCTGTTGGGCAGCTTCTCCGCTGCCGCCCGTAAACTGGGTATGGTGCCCTCTTCGCTGGTTCGCCACATCGACGCGCTGGAAAGCGCCCTGGGCGCCACGCTGTTTATCCGCTCGACGCGCGGCCTGATGCTGACGGATGCCGGGGAAATGCTGAAGGCGCGGGCGGCGGCGCTGCTGTCGGACATCACCGATATCCGCGCAGAACTGGCCTCGCTAAGTGATGTGCCGCAGGGAACGTTGCGCATCAGTTGCCTGCCGACCTTTGGCAAGACCTACATCCTGCCGCTGTTGCCGACGCTGGCTGAACGCTACCCGCAGCTGTTTGTTGACCTGGATCTGACCGAACGCCAGACCGATCCGACGCAGGAATTGCTGGACGCAGCCATCCGCATCGGCGAACAGAAAGACAGTGGGCTGTACGCCAGCCGAATAGCCACTCAGCGCTGGGTCATGTGTGCCAGCCCCGACTATATCGCCCGCTATGGCTGCCCAGAGGACCTGAACGCGCTACCGGAACATCGGCTGATTGCCCGTTATAACAAACAGCAACCGGCCTGCTGGACGCAAATCCTCAGCGGTCAGCTACTGAACCGTTGCAGTATGGTACTGCGCTGCAACGACTTTACCGCCCAGCGCCAGGCGGCGCTGCTTGGACTGGGGATCACCTTTTTACCCAACTGGGTGGTTGGCCCGGATATCCAGGCCGGCCGCTTGCAACCCGTGCTGGAGGATCCGCGCCAGGAACAACAGGGCATCTACCTGCTGCGGCCGGTGGCCAAGATCTCCGCCCGGTTAAACGCATTCACCACCCTGCTGCAGCAAAGTATCGGTCAGCCCCCCAGTTGGGAATGAAGCGGCGAGACCCGGCCATACAACGCCGGGTTATCGCTTTCATCTTTCAGTTCAATCCCGGTCAGACCCCGCTGGAACGCCTGTTCCAGCAGCCACGCCAGCTTGAACGCCGCCTGCGGGTAATCCAGCCCTTCCGGGCGAACGTTGGAGATACAGTTACGCTCCGACTCGCGCCGCCGGGTGTTCGGCCCCCAGGTAAGGTAAATTCCCAGGCTGTCCGGCGAGGACAGACCCGGCCGCTCGCCAATCAATATCGCCACCGCTTTTGCCCGCAGACACTCGCCGATATCATCCCCCAACGCCACTCGCGACTGATGCGCCAGCACCACGGGCGCTACGGAGAGCCCCAACAGATCGAGATAAGGCCGCAGCGCCTGCAACAAGGGTAACGCCTGACGGTGCACCGCCTTGGAGGACAGACCGTCCGCCACCACCAGCAGCAAATCGGCCGCCTTGTCCGGCAGGCCCAGCAGCAGACTGCGGCTGTCCGCCGCCAACCGCCGCCCCAGATCCGGCCGGCTCAGGTAGGCGGTGCGGTCAGCGGCCTGACTGTGCACCGTCAGCGTCTGCCAGCCACTTTCCTGCAATGCTCCGGCCAGCGTATCGCTGTCGAACGGCTGATGTACCGCATCGCGCGCCTGCGCATGCGCCAGGCCGAATTTAAGCAGCTCGCCGGTGGGCAGGCTGGCGCCGGTGCGCCCCAACGCGATACGCGCATCGGTAAAGGCGCGCAGCGCATCCCAGCTGTTGACGTGAACCGGTTTATTCATCAACTCTCTCCCTGCAACGCCAGCAACAACGGATGGTTGGAGGCCGTATCGCGCAGCCGCCCCAGTTCGTCGGTGATATGCATTTTCACCAACCAGTCGGCAAACTCCGGTGCATGTTTGAGCCCCAGCAGTTCGCGGATATACAACGCGTCGTGGAAAGAAGTGCTCTGATAATTGAGCATGATGTCGTCCGCTCCCGGCACGCCAATCAAAAAGGTTAATCCGGCGGTGGCCAACAGCGTCAGCAACGTGTCCATGTCATCCTGATCCGCCTCCGCATGATTGGTGTAGCACACGTCGCACCCCAGCGGCAGACCGAGCAGCTTGCCGCAGAAGTGATCCTCCAGCCCGGCGCGAATAATCTGTTTACCGTCATACAGATATTCCGGGCCGATAAACCCGACCACGGTATTGATCAACAACGGAGAGAAATGGCGCGCCACCGCATAGGCACGCGCCTCGCAGGTTTGCTGATCAACGCCGTGATGCGCATTGGCCGACAGGCAACTGCCCTGCCCGGTTTCGAAATACATCACGTTATTGCCCAGCGTACCGCGATTGAGACTCAGCGCCGCCTGCTGCGCCTCCGCCAGCAGCGCCAGATTAATGCCGAAGCCGGTGTTGGCGGCCTCTGTGCCGGCGATCGACTGGAACACCAAATCCACCGGCGCGCCGCGTTCCATCAGCCGCAGCGTGTTGGTGACGTGCGTCAGCACGCAAGACTGTGTGGGAATGGCGAAACGCTGGATCACGTCATCCAGCATGTAATTGAGCTTTTCCAGCAGCGGCAGGCTGTCGCTGGCCGGGTTGATGCCGACCACCGCGTCGCCGCTGCCGTACAACAGGCCGTCGAGCATGCTGGCGGCGATGCCCTGCAGGCTGTCGGTCGGATGATTAGGCTGCAACCGCACGCTGATGCGGCCTGGCAAGCCGAGAGTATTGCGAAATCGCGTCACCACCCGGCACTTCTTCGCCACCAGGATCAGATCCTGATTGCGCATAAGCTTGCTCACCGCCGCCGCCATTTCAGGTGTAATCCCGGCGGCGACCTGCGCCAGCATTGCGCTGTCCGCCTGCTCGCTCAGTAACCAATCGCGGAAATCCCCCACCGTCAGGTGGGAGATCGGCGCGAAGGCCACGGCATCATGGCTGTCGATAATCAGCCGCGTGACCTCGTCCTCTTCGTAAGGCACCAGCAACTGCTGCAAAAACGTTTTCAGCGGTACCTCCGCCAGCGCAATGCGCGCCGCCATGCGTTCCTCCGCGCTCTCCGCCGCCACCTCCGCCAGATAGTCGCCGGAACGGGCCGGTGACGCCTTTGCCATCAGTTGGCGTAAATCATTGAAACGGTAGCTGCGCCGGCTAAGCGTTGCCTGATACATAGCGCTCCCCTGTTCTGCCCGGAATGATCACCGGAAGTTGCAAACCCTGTACCAAGTGTAGTCAGTCGACAGATGAATTTATTTTTTACCGGAAATCATGCGGTTAATGCCGTTTACCGCCAGGCTTCGGGCAGCCTGAGCCTGCACTAAAATCATGCATTGCATTCCGCCGGCGAGCGCTTCGGGTTACAGTAGCTGCAACAAAGGAGAGGTAATGAACCGGCAGCAGCAAATTATCCAGTGGTTACAGCAAGATAACGAAAGAATGGCGGTATTGCGCACCGTACGGCGGCTCGGCCTGAATGACTGGTGCCTGGGTGCCGGATTTGTACGCAATCTGGTGTGGGACCGGCTCCACGGTTATGCCTCCCCGACACCGCTCAACGACATCGACGTGATTCATTTTGATCCGCAACGGGCGGAAGCGGAGCGCGATCGGATGCTGGAGGCGCGGCTGCAACAGTGGTTGCCTCAGCCGTGGTCGGTGAAAAATCAGGCTCGCATGCACCTGCGCAGCGGGCGGACGCCCTACCTCAACAGCGAGGATGCCATCAGCTTTTGGACCGAGTTTGAAACGGCGGTTGGCGTGCGTCTGAACGCCGATGACAACATCCAACTGGTGGCGCCTTTCGGCCTCGAGCGACTGTTCGACGACACCATTACCTTCAATGCCAAAAACGGCGATATCCACACATTCAACCAACGGGTGGCCGACAAAGGCTGGCTGCAGCGCTGGCCGCGGCTGCGGCAAGTTCGCGGGTAAAGTTTTACCCGCCGCTGCCGATACCTTGAGCAGAAACATCAAGACTCAGGGAGAGCATCATGTCCACCAGCATTACCATGATCGTGCCGGTAAAAAACACCGTGCCCGGCGTCAGCAACGTCTTCAGCGCCCCCGGCAAACAGGGCCAGGTGCTGATGGCCAAGCCTGTCAACCAGCAGCCCGAAGGCGGTAAACCCAAAGAAACCGAAGGCGCCGGCAGCGGTGAACAGGTCAATATCTCCGACAGCAGCGCCTCGGCACGGATCAAGGCGCTGAATAAACAGATCCAGGATTTGCAACAAAAACTGGTGGATCTCAAAGACTCGGGCGGCGATGCCCAACAGATCGAAAAACAGAAACAGCTGATCCAGGCGCAGATCAAAATGCTGCAGGCCGAAATCGAACGTATTCAGAAAGAAGAAATGGAAAAGCAACAGCAGGAACAGATGGCGAAAGCCGCCTCCGGCAGCGCCCCGGTCAAAGGCGATGGCGTCAATCGCCCCACCGCGCTGAATGCCGTGGACGTGTATATCTGATTCAATAATCCACCTGTTGACGGCGTTGCTGTTGCAGCAACGCCGCCTGCTGCCCAACGACCTGCCAAATCACCTCCGCAGCCGGCGTCAACGAGCGGTTTTTGCGCCGCACCAGCATCAGCGCACGATTAATTTCCGGCACCAGCCGACACACTTTCAATTGCCCGCCTTCCGGTAACGGTAACGCCAGCGCCGGGAAAATGCTGATGCCGATACCCGCCGCCACCATGGGAAACAGCGTCGCCGGGTGACCGATTTCCTGCACAACCGGCGCTTCCACTCCCTGCTGACGCAGAGCGCTGTCAATCAGTGGCCGACTGCCGGAAGCATAATCCTGCAACACCAAACGGCTGCCGTTCAATGCCGACCAGTGCACCTCGGGCAGTGCGGCGAACGGGTGATCGCGGCGGCACAACAGCAGGAAGGGTTCATGCAGAATCGGTTCGCAGTCCAGATCCACCGCCTGGATCGGATCCACCACGATGCCAAAATCCACCTCGGCGTTACGAATGCTGTGCAGCACCTGCTGTTGCGCCTGGTCACGCAGCATGATGCGAATATCCGGATACTGCTGCTCCCCGGCGGCGATGCATTGCGGCATCAGGTGGGCGGAGATAGTCTGGCTGGAAGCCACGCGCACCGTACCGCTGCGCTGCACGCCAAAGCTGCGTGCATCCAGCAACGAGGTTTGCAATTCATCCAGCAGCCGTTCAACGCGATTGGCCAACCGCTGCCCGGCGTCGGTCAGCACCACTTCGCGCGTGGTACGGTCCAGCAGGCGCACGCCAATCTCCGCTTCCAGTTCTTTCACGCTGTGGCTGACCGCCGACTGGGTCAGGCCAATGGCCTCACCGGCCCGGCTGAAGCTGCGGTGCCGGGCAATGGCGACAAACACTCTGAGCTGCTTGATGGAATAATTCATGTATTTTTTTCATAAATAAATTAAATAAATCAATTTAATTATTATATCCCGCAGCACCACAATAAGCGCATCATTTTTATTCGAGTACGCCACCATGAGATTCCTGCCCGACCGCTTTACCCTGACGCTGCTCGCCACCGTATTGCTGGCGTCGTTCCTGCCTGCGCGGGGCGAATTTGTCGGCTGGCTAAACGTGCTGACCATCGCCGCCATCGCCCTGCTGTTCTTTATGCACGGCGCCAAGCTGTCGCGCGAAGCCATTCTGGCCGGCAGCAACAACTGGCGGCTGCATCTGTGGGTGATGTTCAGCACCTTTATCATTTTTCCGGCGCTCGGCGTGCTGTTTAAATGGTGGTCGCCGATCGACGTCAGCCCCGAGCTGTATTCCGGCTTTATCTACCTGTGTATTCTGCCCGCCACCGTGCAATCGGCCATCGCCTTTACTTCGCTGGCGGGGGGCAACGTCGCCGCCGCCGTGTGCAGCGCGTCGGCCTCTAGCCTGCTGGGGATCTTCGTCTCACCGCTGTTGGTCGGGCTGCTGATGAACGTCCACGGTGAAACCGGCAGCCTGCAACAGGTCGGCTCGATTGTGCTGCAACTGTTGGTGCCGTTCGTTGCCGGCCATTTGTCACGGCCGCTGATCGGCAAGTGGATCGAACGCAACCGCAAGCTTATCGGTAAAACCGACCAGACATCGATTCTGCTGGTGGTCTACGCCGCGTTCAGCGAGGCGGTCACGCACGGTATCTGGCATCAGGTGGGCATGGGTTCGCTGGTGTTTATCGTGGCGGGCAGCATCGTCCTGCTGACGATCGTGCTGGTGGTGAACACTTACATGGCGCGCTGGATGGGCTTTAGCAAAGCCGACGAAATCACCATCGTGTTCTGCGGCTCTAAGAAAAGCCTGGCGAACGGCATCCCGATGGCCAATATCCTGTTCCCGGCTTCAACCGTGGGGATTATGGTTTTGCCGCTGATGGTGTTCCATCAGGTGCAATTAATGACCTGTGCAGTGTTGGCGAGACGTTATCAGAAGAAACAGCAGGAAAAACAAAGGGCGCTTAACGCAGAGATATCGCGCGGATAAACAAAACGGGCTTTCGCCCGTCTGCCCGTTCAACCCTTTTTTAACGGCTTGACCAGGTGGTCAAGCCCTTCGATTTTAATCGCCAGCGTCATTTCCATCAGCATGCCGAGTTTACCGTTGGGGAACTCGCCTTTGCGGGCGAACCACAGCAGATACTCTTCAGGCAGGTCAATCAGCGCCCGCCCTTGGTACTTGCCAAACGGCATCAGCGTATTGGCGATCTCGATCAGGTTCTCTTTTTCCATCAGACACCCAGCAGGCGGATCATTTCCGCTTCGTCGATCACTGCAATGCCCAATTCCTGCGCCTTCACCAGCTTGGAGCCGGCCGCTTCGCCGGCAATCACCAAATCAGTCTTTTTCGAGACGCTGCCGCTGACCTTGGCGCCCAGTGCCGTCAGACGATCTTTAGCCTCATCGCGTGAAAGTTGGCTCAACGAACCGGTCAACACCACGGTTTTACCGGCAAACGGGCTGTCGATCTCTTCCGCCGCTACCACCACCACTTCCGGCCAGTTGATGCCAATCTCGGCGCCAATCAGTTCGTCGATCACCTTCTGGTTAAGCTCTTCGTCGAGGAAATGACGCACATGCTTCGCCACCACCTCACCGACGTCCGGGACTTGTTTCAACGCGTCGATATCGGCGTCGTACAGCTTTTGCAGTTCGCCGAAGTGCGCCGCCAGGTTAGCCGCCGTGGCCTCGCCCACTTCGCGGATGCCGAGCGCATACAGGAAACGGGCAAAGGTGGTCCGCTTGGATTTCTCCAGCGCGTTGACCAGGTTCTGCGCCGACTTCGGCCCCATGCGATCCAACCCGGTCAGAATACCGGCGGACAAGCGGAATAAATCGGCCGGATTCTTCACATATTCTTTTTCTACCAGTTGCTCGATGATCTTGTCGCCCATGCCGTCGACGTCCATCGCGCGCCGGGAAACGAAGTGCTTCAGCGCTTCTTTACGCTGCGCGGCGCAAATCAGCCCACCGGTGCAACGCGTTACCGCCTCGCCTTCAACCCGCTCCACATCGGAACCACAGACCGGGCAATGCAGTGGGAACACGATTTCACGTGCGTCCTGCGGGCGGCGATCCTCAATCACCCCGACCACCTTCGGGATCACGTCACCGGCACGGCGCACGATCACCGTATCGCCGATACGCAGGCCCAAACGTTCGATCTCGTCGGCATTGTGCAGCGTGGCGTTGCTGACGATCACGCCGGCAACCTGCACCGGTTCCAGTCTCGCCACCGGCGTTATCGCCCCGGTACGCCCAACCTGGAATTCCACTTCGCGCACCACGGTAATTTGTTCCTGCGCCGGGAACTTGAATGCCGTCGCCCAACGTGGCGCCCGCGCCACAAAGCCAAGCGTTTCCTGCAGATCGATATCATCAATTTTGACCACCACGCCGTCGATATCGAACCCGAGCTGCGCGCGGTCCTGCTCCACCTGGCGGTAGAAAGCCAATACTTCGTCGCTGCCGGTGCAGCATTTGGCGCGATCGCTGACCGGTAAGCCCCAGTTTTTAAACTGCATCAGGCGCTGCCAGTGACTGCGCGGCAGCTCGCCGCCTTCCAGCAAGCCAACGCCATAGCAGAAAAAGGTCAGTGGGCGTTTGGCGGTAATACGCGGATCGAGCTGACGGATAGAACCGGCGGCGGCGTTGCGCGGGTTGGCAAATATCTTGCCGTCCTTGCGACGCGCCTCATCGTTCATCTGTTCAAAGCCGGCCTGCGGCATAAACACTTCGCCGCGCACTTCCAGCCGACGCGGGATATTGTCGCCGCTCAGACGCAGCGGAATGGCGCGGATGGTACGCACGTTGGAGGTAATGTTCTCGCCGGTGGTGCCATCGCCGCGCGTGGCTGCACGCACCAGTTCGCCGTCTTCGTACAGCAGGCTGACCGCCAGACCGTCCAGCTTCAGCTCACAACAGAAAGTGAGCGGATCGCTGCTCTTCAGGCGATCCTGCACGCGTTTGTAGAACGCCAGAAAGCTTTCTTCGTCGAATACGTTATCCAGCGACAGCATCGGCACTTCATGCCGCACCTGATCGAACGCCGCCAGCGGAGCAGCGCCCACGCGCTGGGTCGGCGAATCGGCGGTGATCAGCTCCGGGTGCGCGTTTTCCAGTTCACGCAACTCATGCATCAGACGATCATATTCCGCATCCGGTACTTCCGGCGCATCAAGCACATGATATTGGTATTCGTGATGGCGCAGTGAGGTTCGTAGTTGATTGATTTTTTGGATTATCGATTCCATGGCTCACCATCAAAGATAAAAAACCCCCGGCAAGCGGGGGCTTTGTTGTTACGGATGTTCAGTGCGCGTCGCTACCGATCAGGCGTTGCTTTCCAACACTTCACGGATGCGCGCTTTGTAGGTTTCCAGCTTCTGCGGGGTCATCATGCGGCGCTCATCGTCCAGCACCACACCGCCCACGTCGTCGGCGATCCGCTGTGCCGACTGCAGCATCAGCTTGAAGTTCTGATTAGCGTCGCCATAAGACGGCACCATCATGAACATCGACACGCCCGGCGTGGAGAAATCGGACATCATGTCAGGATCAAAAGATCCCGGCTTGACCATATTCGCCAGGCTGAACAGCACAGGACCACTGCCTGCCGGGCTGATATGGCGATGGAAAATCCCCATTGCGCCAAACTGGAAGCCCGCTTGCAGCACGCTCTGCAGCAGAACTTCGCCGCCGATCACGCCACCCTGATGTGCGGTAACGTGCAGCACCAGTACGGTTTCTTTCAGTTTTGCCGGTTTAATGGCTGCAGGAGCAGGCTGAGGTTCCACCGCCGCGGGTTTCACTTCCGGCTGCGGCTGATGCGCAGGTTCGGCGCGGAACGCCGGCTCTGCTGCAGTCGCCACAGGCGGCAGATCGTCAACGCGCGGTTCACGGCGCAGCGCAGGCTGCTGCGGCTCGTCGTCGTCTGCATCCCGCGCGTAGTTGTCCAGCAGGATGTCATCATAATCCGGCCGCTGAGACAGCGGTGGCGGAGACTGATGAGCAGCCGGTTGAACGGCACGTGGCGTTGACTCGGCCGCCGGAGCAGGCTTCGGCGCAACCACGGGTTCTTCGCGTGCGGCATCAAAATGACCAAACGACGGCTCATCGTGCGGGTTGACGGCGCGTACACGCACCTCTCCCACGCCTTCATCGAGATCATCGATCGGGGATTGTTCACGTTCTTTTTTAGAACGCTTGGCTGGGCGATCGCGGAAAAGCGATGAGCGTTCTTTGCGACTGGTCCACAGACCGTGCAATAACAACGCTATTATGGCGATCGCGCCAACAACGATTAATATCAGACGCAAATCCTGCATCATTGCTATCTCTGTTGTTCCAATACATTGCCACCGCGGCAAACATTCACTCTTTAACTCTATTTGCCCGAGCACACAAGTGCAAGTCCGTGCTGAACTTTATGCCAATAAAGATGATTATACTGCCTTTTTTTGCTGTTTTTTCAGCCAATGACACCCTAGCCAGTAGAAAATCATCCCGATATGATAGCGATGCCTGTTCAGACAACGAGATAACTTAAGATATGTCCTATACGCAGTCACCTTCTCACTCCACCAGCGGCTTTCATTATTTTGCCGAAGGTTGGCGCCTGATTTCGCGCCCGGGGATTAAACGCTATGTCGTCCTGCCGTTGCTGGTCAACGTGCTGCTGATGGGTTCCGCTTTCTGGTGGCTGTTCACCCAGTTGGGCGATTGGATCCCCAGCATGATGAGCCACGTGCCCAACTGGCTGCAGTGGCTGAGCTATCTGTTGTGGCCGCTGACGGTCATTTCCGTCCTGCTGGTATTCAGCTATTTGTTCAGCACGCTCACCAACCTGATTGCCGCGCCGTTCTGCGGCCTGCTGGCCGAACATCTGGAGGGCAGCCTGACCGGCAAGCCGCTGCCGGACACCGGCATCTTCGGCATTGTGAAGGACCTGCCGCGCATCATGGCACGTGAATGGCGCAAACTGGCGTACTACCTGCCACGTGCTCTGCTGTTGCTGATACTCTATTTCATTCCGGGGATTGGCCAAACGGTGGCGCCGGTGCTGTGGTTTATGTTCAGCGCCTGGATGCTGGCGATCCAGTATTGCGACTACCCGTTCGATAACCATAAGGTGAGCTTTGCCGATATGCGTCGTGCGCTGCGTCAGCATAAAACCGACAACCTGCAGTTTGGCGCGATGGTCAGCCTGTTCACCATGATCCCCATCCTTAATCTGGTGATCCTGCCGGTCGCGGTTTGCGGCGCCACCGCCATGTGGGTCGACCGCTATCGTACACAATTCGTTCGTTACTGAGCCGTTTCATTCCCCGCATTACGATTAATTCTTCGACAGGGCGCGCAATTTGCGCCCTTATCGTTGTGCTTAAAACTTATTTCCTAATAACATATCGATATACCAATTCTTTACTTCCCTGCCGGTACTGTTAGCGTATGCTTTCGATGTTCCCCACATTTTCATAGAGTTAAAGGACGGGCTATGAGCAAGATATACGAAGACAACTCATTAACGATCGGCCATACGCCGCTGGTTCGTCTGAACCGTATCGGCAACGGACGCATTCTGGCCAAGGTTGAATCACGCAACCCAAGCTTCAGCGTTAAATGCCGCATCGGTGCCAATATGATTTGGGACGCAGAAAAACGCGGCATCCTAGTCGCCGGCAAAGAACTGGTAGAACCGACCAGCGGCAACACCGGCATCGCTCTGGCCTTCGTCGCCGCCGCACGCGGCTACAAACTGACGCTGACCATGCCGGAAACCATGAGCATCGAGCGTCGCAAACTGCTTAAAGCGCTGGGGGCCAACCTGGTGTTGACCGAAGGCGCAAAAGGCATGAAAGGCGCCATCGCCAAGGCGGAAGAAATTGTCGCTACCGATCCGGAGCGTTACCTCATTCTGCAGCAGTTCAGCAACCCGGCTAACCCAGCCATTCATGAGAAAACCACCGGCCCGGAAATCTGGGAAGACACCGATGGCGAGGTCGACGTTTTCATCTCAGGCGTCGGCACCGGCGGTACGCTGACCGGCGTCAGCCGCTATATCAAGAACACCAAGGGCAAAGCAATTACCACCGTGGCGGTAGAGCCTACCGATTCCCCGGTGATCACACAGGCGTTGGCCGGTGAAGAAATCAAACCGGGCCCGCACAAGATTCAAGGCATCGGCGCCGGCTTTATCCCCGGTAACCTGGATCTCGATCTCGTTGACCGCGTAGAACAAATCACCAACGACGAAGCCATCAGCATGGCGCGCCGTCTGATGGACGAAGAAGGCATTCTGGCGGGCATTTCCTCTGGTGCGGCCGTGGCGGCGGCGGTGAAAATCGCTGAAGAAGCCGACTTCGCCGACAAAACCATCGTTGTGATTCTGCCGTCCTCCGGTGAACGCTACCTGAGCACTGCATTGTTTGCCGATTTGTTCACCGAGCAAGAATTGCAACAGTAGTGCCAGCTGTGCACAAATAGCTAAAAAAGCACCTTTCGGGGTGCTTTTTTGTGGACTGGATCAAAGTTTATAGCAGTTGAAGATTGATTTTACCCGCCAGCTTTAGTATTTAACGGTGCATTATTTCGATGCACAAAATTAATCACCCTCCGTCCCATGTTTTAAGCTGAATCGATTTACTCGTTTGTCGCAGCTGCGTTAAACACGGCATAATGGAGAGCTGATTGAAACGACGGCAGAAGCCAATTTTTTTTGATCTGAAGGGCCAAATTCGTCGTTTTCTGTTGCATCAATACTCGCCCCTGTACCATAGTCAGGCGCTAACCAGACAAGCTAAAGTAATACCCTTGGGCTAAACTTTAGCTCCACAACACACCAATAAGTTGGGGAAACATCAATGTTCCAGCAAGAAGTTACTATTACCGCTCCGAATGGTCTGCACACTCGCCCTGCCGCTCAGTTCGTTAAAGAAGCCAAAGGCTTCACGTCTGACATCACCGTGACTTCCAACGGTAAAAGCGCCAGCGCCAAGAGCCTGTTCAAACTGCAAACTCTGGGGCTGACTCAAGGGACCGTAGTGACCATCTCTGCTGAAGGTGAAGACGACCAGAAAGCCGTTGAGCACTTGGTAAAACTGATGGCAGAGCTTGAGTAATCGGCCCGTCTTTTTAGTTAAAACCAGTCAAGAGTAAGGTAGGGTTATGATTTCAGGCATTTTAGTATCACCGGGTATCGCTTTTGGTAAGGCTCTCCTACTGAAAGAAGATGAAATTGTCATCAACCGGAAGAAAATCTCTGCAGACCATGTAGAGCAGGAAGTCTCGCGTTTTCTGGCTGGCCGCGCGAAAGCGTCCGAACAGCTGGAAGCGATCAAGACCAAAGCTGGCGAAACCTTCGGCGAAGAAAAAGAAGCCATCTTCGAAGGCCACATCATGCTGCTGGAAGACGAAGAGCTTGAGCAGGAAATCATAGCCCTTATCAAAGACGATCTGGCTTCTGCCGATGCGGCAGCCTACACCATCATCGAAGGCCAGGCGAAAGCGCTGGAAGAGCTGGACGATGAATACCTGAAAGAACGTGCGGCCGACGTACGCGACATCGGTAAACGCCTGCTGCAGAACATTCTGGGCCTGGCTATCGTCGATTTGAGCGCCATCCAGGACGAAGTGATCCTGGTTGCAACCGATTTGACCCCGTCCGAGACCGCGCAGTTGAACCTGGACAAAGTGCTGGGCTTCATCACCGATCTCGGCGGCCGTACCTCGCACACCTCTATCATGGCTCGCTCCCTGGAACTGCCGGCAATCGTAGGCACCAGCGACGTAACCAAGCAGGTGAAGAACGACGACTACCTGATTCTGGACGCGGTTAACAATAAAATTTACGTTAACCCAACTGCTGACGTTATCGATCAGCTGAAAGCCGCACAGATCCAGTACGTTACCGAGAAAAACGATCTGGCCAAGCTGAAAGATCTGCCGGCGATTACGCTGGACGGTCATCAGGTTGAAGTCTGCGCCAACATCGGCACCGTCCGCGACGTCGCGGGTGCAGAGCGCAACGGCGCTGAAGGTGTCGGCCTGTATCGTACCGAATTCCTGTTCATGGACCGCGACTCGCTGCCAACCGAAGACGAGCAGTTCCAGGCCTATAAAGCCGTTGCGGAAGCCGTAGGCGCACAAGCCGTGATCGTCCGCACCATGGACATCGGCGGCGACAAAGACCTGCCGTACATGAACCTGCCGAAAGAAGAGAACCCGTTCCTCGGCTGGCGCGCCATTCGTATCGCCATGGATCGCAGAGAAATCCTGCACGCCCAGCTGCGCGCCATTTTGCGCGCCTCCGCGTTCGGCAAGCTGCGCATCATGTTCCCGATGATCATTTCCGTGGAAGAAGTGCGCGATCTGAAAGGCGAACTCGAAACGCTGAAAGCGCAGCTGCGTGAAGAAGGCAAGGCGTTCGACGAAACAATTGAAGTGGGCGTAATGGTGGAAACACCGGCTGCGGCGGTGATTGCTCACCATCTGGCGAAAGAAGTCGACTTCTTTAGTATTGGGACAAACGATCTAACCCAGTATACTCTGGCGGTAGATCGCGGCAATGAGCTGATTTCTCATCTCTATAACCCGATGTCCCCATCAGTGCTTGGCCTGATCAAACAGGTCATTGATGCATCTCACGCAGAAGGCAAGTGGACCGGCATGTGCGGTGAACTGGCTGGCGATGAGCGTGCTACACTGTTGTTATTGGGCATGGGGCTGGATGAGTTCAGCATGAGTGCGATTTCAATCCCGCGCATCAAGAAAATTATTCGTAATACGAATTTCGAAGATGTGAAGGCGTTGGCAGCGCAAGCCTTGGCACAGCCAACGGCGCAAGACCTGATGAATTGCGTGAATAAATTCATCGAAGAAAAAACGCTCTGCTAAACTTCCACGACACTGGAACGCCGCCCAATTTAATGCTTAGGAGAAGATCATGGGTTTGTTCGATAAACTGAAATCTCTGGTTTCTGATGACAAGAAAGACACGGGCACTATCGAGATCGTAGCTCCACTTTCTGGCGAAATCGTTAACATCGAAGATGTACCTGACGTAGTTTTCGCTGAAAAAATCGTTGGCGACGGTATTGCCATCAAACCGACAGGCAACAAAATGGTTGCCCCGGTTGACGGTACTATCGGTAAAATTTTCGAAACCAACCATGCTTTCTCTATCGAATCCGACAGCGGCATCGAGCTGTTTGTCCACTTCGGTATCGACACCGTTGAACTGAAAGGCGAAGGCTTCAAACGCATCGCTGAAGAAGGCCAGCGCGTCAAGAAAGGCGACGTGGTTATCGAGTTCAACCTGGCACTGCTGGAAGAGAAAGCCAAGTCTATCCTGACGCCGGTTGTTATCTCCAACATGGACGAGATCAAAGAACTGATCAAACTGTCCGGTACCGTAATCGTTGGTGAAACCCCGATCATCCGCATCAAGAAGTAATTGCGAATGTGAAAGATAAACGGCGCCCAGTGCGCCGTTTTTTTTATGTCATTCTTGCCGCGAAAAATCACTCCTCGCGGGCTTGCCAACCACCATTGATCAACCAATGCGCGCAGGCTTCACCAAGCTCATGATTCGCTTTCGCCTCATAGTCGGCGCATTCCTGTGCGGACAGCACCTCTGCCCAACGCTTATTTACACCTTTGTTGAAAAATGTATTGCCGCCGCCCTGCCACAAACTCCCGTTCATTGGTGCAACCTTTTCCCCATTCTGTTTCATCCAGTCAAACGAGCAATGCAGTACAATGTCATGCCAATGCGTGTCTTGAATAGGGATCTCTAAAAACCTGGCGATTCGTCTGATGGTACCGGGCGTATCTTGCTTAATATCGTTAAAATGCAACAACAGTAAATTGGGCAGATGACGAATCGACCACCAACTTTTGATGTTCTGCCAAAATGCCTCACCCTCCAGGTTTAACCACTGCTGCCAGTATTGTTTAACGTCCGCAGCCGCTTGTGGCGGAGCCTTGGCGATCTGCCCTTCGGCATTATCGAGCCCTTGACGAAATTGTTCGCTAAGGTTTAATTCCACATTATGCCGACTCCAGGCGCAATCGCGCCCGTCACGAGCGACATAGATATATTTGGCCTTCGGCGAATACACCAATGCATCGACCGGAAGATGCGTTTTTATGATCCTCCGATGTTGCTGTTGCGCATATAACTCAAGCAGGATTTGTCGACCTGGAAGACGAAAATCCAACCAAGGTGAAATATCGGCAATAGCTACGTTCTCATCACCATTAAACACCAGTTGGGCCACAATTTGTTGTGTCAACGTCGTACCCGCTTTAGGTGATGAAGCGATAATGATGTCGTCACCACGAAAAACAAACTCATTCCAAATGCTCGAGTCAGAAAGGTAGCACTGCTGTTCGCGCTGTTTTACTGGCCAAATCGTTGGGTTCATGTTGTCTCCGCTAAGCTGTGATCACATCAACTCATAACGACATCATTATCACGCTAAGTTAAACCAAAAAAACACCATATTCCAAGTTTTTATATCGCATTAACCAATCATAGCAAAGTATAATTCCAAATCAACATAATCACCCACAATCTGCATGGCTTTACTCCCAGCGCGGGATCCGGAGGGTAATGATTAACCCCTCTTGCTCACCGTTGCGCGCATCAACCTGGCCGCCGTGCGCCAGCACCACCTTGCGGGTGATCGCCAGCCCCAGCCCATAGCCCTTGCCCGACATCGCCGATTTCACCCGAACGAACGGATCAAAAATACTGGAAAGCTTTGCCTCTTCCACCCCAGGCCCCTGATCGCTGACCTCGATCTGAAACAGTTGGTCGATACGCGTCAGCACCACAGTTACCCGCTGCCCGTGGCTGGAGAAACGCAATGCGTTACGCACGATGTTGTCCACCGCACGCCGCATCAGTTCGGCATTGCCTTTGACGGTGTACTCCACGTCAGAACTGGCCTGCAACACGATCTCTACCCCCGGGATCTGCGCTTCGTAGCGTGCGTCGTTGACCACCGCATCCACCAACCCGTAAAGATCGAAATACTCCTCGTCCGGCAGGTTGTTGCTCTCGGCGCGCGACAGCGCAAGCAACTCGCCAATCATCTTGTCCAACCGCCCCGCTTCGTGCTCTATACGCTGCAACGAGTTCTCTACGTTGCCGTCATTCTGCCGCGCCAACCCGATGGCTAACTGCAGCCGGGCAAGCGGTGAGCGCAGTTCGTGCGAAACATCGTGCAGTAACTGCTCACGAGCGCTGACCAGCAGTTCCAGCCTTTCGGCCATGGTGTCGAAATCGCGCGCCACTTCAGAAATTTCATCGTGCCGCCGGCGCATCGCCGGGAACAGACGCACAGACAAATCCCCCTGCGCCACGCGATCAAAACCAGCGCTCAGTTTGCGCATCGGCCGGGTCAGGTTCCAGGCCAGCACGGCGCTGAACAACAGCCCGCCCACTCCGCCAACCCACAGCATCGGCGCGGGAATGTTGAAGAAATGCGAACGCTTATTGGGGCGGTATTGTTCGCGCAGGGTGCGCACGTCATAATTCAACAGGTAGCCGCTGTTGTCTCCGGTTTGCACCCATGCCGTGATATTTTCCGGCATGCGACGAACCTCGAAAGGCCCCTCCACCGTCGCAGGCGGATGCGCCATCGGGGTTACCGACAAAAAGCGCCGGTCATCGTCCGACCAGTCTTGCATCATGGCTTCCAGGGCGGGCTCGCCGCCGCTGCGCAGCAAAGTGCCGGCCGTTGCCAACTGCAAATTGATAAGCCGCCGGGTCATGGCATTTTCCGGGGGTTCATAGCGATCGCCATACAGGGAAAAAGCGACCCACAACGCCTGGGTCATGATGATAAACGTGAGCCAGAAGCCCAGCAGAATTTTCCAGAATAGTCTTCCGCGCATGGGCATTACCTGATGCGGTAGCCGATGCTGCGCACCGTCTCAATACTGAGCACGTTGTCCGTCAGCGCGCCCAGCTTCTGGCGGATGTTACTGATATGAACGTCAACGCTGCGGTCATAGGCTTCACGTGGGCGCCCCAATCCTTTTTCCGACAGCTCGTCCTTGGACACCACACGCTCCGGCGCGCGCAACAACAGTTCCAGCAGGTTGAACTCCGAAGCGGTCAGATCAAACGCCTTGCCGCGCCATTCGCTGCTGCGGGTAGAGGGGTTAAGCGTCAATTCACCGAAGCTGATGGCAATCTCGTCATCCACTTCTTCCGGACGCTCGTCGAAACGGCGCAACACTGCGCGCAAGCGCGCCACCAGTTCACGCGGATAGCACGGCTTGGGCATATAGTCATCGGCGCCCATCTCCAGGCCGATAACACGATCGATATTGTCGCCTTTGGCCGTCAACATGATGATCGGCATACGGCTTTTTTTACGCACGTCGCGCAGCACATCAATACCACTCATATCCGGCAGCATGATGTCGAGGATCATCGCGGTATACTCACCCGATAGCGCGCCTTCCACCCCCGCCTTGCCGGTCAGCACCAACGTGGCGTTAAACCCTTCGCCGGTCAGGTATTCGCTCAGCATGGTGCCGAGCTCCAGGTCGTCATCGACCAATAATATTTTCATGCCTTGCTCCTTCGCGGATTTTCGTCATTTTTACGCCTATTTGCCTGCTTCGCAGCCGGTTTTACTCAATCCTTACACATTCCTGAACGCCACTTAACCGCAGCCTGGCCGACGGCGCGCTAAATTAGTGCAAATAGATTTTTGCCGCGCTTTTATGCCAGGGAACCTCTTCGTCATGCCATCGTTTCAACGCTCAAAACGCTATCTGTTGCCCACTGTCATTGTGGCTGCTATCGCCTTATTTCTCTACTTCAGAGCGCAAGGCACCGCCGAAACGCCCCGTTATATCACTGCGGTAGCGCAAACGCGCGATCTGGAACAAACCGTGCTGGCCGATGGCACCATTGAAGCGCAAAAACAGGTCAGCGTCGGCGCGCAGGTCTCCGGCCAGATAAAGGCCCTGCGCGTGGCGTTGGGCGATAAGGTGCATAAAGGGCAACTGGTGGCCGAGATCGACGATTTAACCCAGCAGAACTCGCTGAGGGACGCAGAAGCGGCATTGAAGAACGTACAGGCGCAGCGCGCCTCAAAACTGGCGGCGCTGCGCAACAATCAGCTCGCCTATCAGCGCCAACAGACCCTAGTGGCGCGCGGCGTCGGCGTGCAGGCGGATTTTGACAGCACCAGAGCCACGCTGGATGCCACCCGCGCCGACATCAACGCACTGGACGCGCAGATCGTGCAAGCGCAGATCGCGGTGAATACTGCGCAGGTCAACCTCGGCTATACCAAAATCACCTCCCCGATCGACGGCACCATCGTCGCGCTGCCGGTTGAAGAAGGCCAGACGGTGAATGCGGTGCAAAGCGCCCCGACCCTCGTCAAAGTCGCCCGGCTGGACACCATGACCATCGAAGCGCAGATTTCCGAGGCCGACGTGGTGAAGGTGAAAACCGGCATGTCGGTCTATTTCACCATTCTCGGCGAACCGGGCAAACGCTACCGCGCCACGCTGCGAGCGATAGAGCCCGCACCCGACTCGATCAATGATGAGACCACCACGTCGAGCTCCAGCAACACCAGTTCCAGCAGTTCTTCCACCTCCAGCACCGCGATTTACTATAACGGCCTGTTCGACGTGGCAAACCCCGACGGCGCGCTGCGCATTTCCATGACCGCGCAGGTGTATATCGTGCTGGCCAAGGCGAAAGGTGCGGTGGTGATCCCCGCCACCGCGTTACAGGGCGACTGGGTGCAGGTGGTGGACGAACAAGGCAATATCGCCCGCCGCCCGGTGAAGGTCGGCATCAATAACAACGTCGACGCGCAGATCATCAGCGGCGTGCTGGCCGGCGAAAAAGTGATTGTCAGCCAGGTCAGCGCGGCGACGCAAAGCGACACGCGGCGCATGGGCCCGCCGCCGATGGGGATGTGACTGATGAACCCACCTCCTCTGTTGCAACTGCGCAACATCAGCCGCCATTTTCAGGCCGGCGAACAACGCGTGACGGTGCTGAACAATATCAATCTCACCATCGGCCAGGGTGAAATGGTGGCGATCGTCGGCGCTTCCGGCTCCGGTAAATCGACGCTGATGAACCTTCTTGGTTGCCTGGATCGCCCCAGCGAAGGGGATTACCAGGTTGCCGAACGCAGCACCGGGCGGTTGGATCGCGACAGCCTGGCCGAACTGCGCCGCGAGCATTTCGGTTTTATCTTCCAGCGCTATCACCTGCTGGCGGAACTCACCGCGCAAGACAACGTCGAGGTGCCGGCGGTCTACGCCGGGCGTCAGCGCGCCGCACGCCGCCAGCGTGCCGCAGATCTGTTGCAGCGGCTTGGGCTGGCGGACCGTCTGAACTACCGGCCCAGCCAGCTCTCCGGCGGCCAGCAGCAACGCGTCAGCATCGCGCGCGCGCTGATGAACGGCGGTGAAGTGATCCTGGCGGACGAACCGACAGGCGCGCTGGACAGCCACAGCGGACAAGAAGTGCTGAGCATTCTGAAAGACCTGCACGCACGCGGCCATACGGTGGTGATCGTCACCCATGACATGCAGATCGCCGAACATGCCCAGCGCATCATTGAGCTGCGCGACGGCGAAGTTGTCGCCGATCGGCAAAAAACCGCCCAGACCAACGCGCTGCTGCCGAAGGTGCCGGAAAGTCCCGGCAGCCGCTGGCAATCGCAGCGCGACCGCTTTTACGAAGCCTTCAAAATGGCGGTGTTGGCGATGACGTCACAGCGTCTGCGTACTCTATTGACCATGCTCGGCATTATCATCGGCATCGCTTCGGTGGTGTCGGTGGTGGCGCTGGGCAAAGGTTCGCAGCAGCAGGTGCTGGCGAACATCAATGCCATGGGCACCAGCACGCTGGAAATCTACCCGGGCAAGGATTTCGGCGATATGCGCTCTGCGGCGATCCAGACGCTGCGCGCCACCGACGCCGACGCGCTGGCGCAACAAGGATACGTCCACAGCGTGACGCCGACGCTGTCCAGCAGCACCACTTTTCGCTATGGCAATCAGTCGGTCAGCGGTACGGTCAATGGCGTAGGCGAGCAATATTTTCTGGTGCGCGGCTACAGCATCGACAGCGGTATGGCGTTCAACCGCCACAGCGTCGACAACCTGATGCAGGAAGCGGTGATCGACGAGAATACCCGCAATAAGCTGTTCCCCAACGGGGCCAATCCGCTCGGCGAAGTGATCCTGCTCGGTTCGCTGCCGTGCCGGATTATCGGCGTAGCCGCCAAAAAGCAGAGCGGCTTCGGCAGCGATGAAAACCTGAACGTCTGGATCCCCTACACCACCGTCATGAAACGCATGCTGGGCCAAAGTTACCTGAAGAGCATCACCGTGCGGGTCAACGACGATATCGACCTCGGCAGCGCCGAAGACGGCGTAACCCGTTTGCTGAGCCAGCGCCACGGCACCAAGGATTTCTTCGTCATGAACACCGACAGCATCCGCCAAACCATTGAGAAAACCACAGCCACCCTGACGCTGTTGGTGTCGATGATCGCGTTGATCTCGCTGGTGGTGGGCGGTATTGGGGTGATGAATATCATGCTGGTGTCGGTCACCGAGCGCACACGCGAAATCGGCGTGCGCATGGCAGTAGGCGCTCGCACCGGGGATATCATGCAACAGTTTTTAATCGAGGCGGTGCTGGTGTGCTTGCTGGGCGGCGCTTTGGGGGTGCTGCTGTCACTGGGGATCGGCGTGCTGTTCAGCCAATTCAGCAGTAACTTCACCATGATCTATTCCGGGGCCTCGATCGTCGCCGCATTTGTCTGTTCGACGCTGATCGGGGTGATTTTCGGCTTTTTCCCGGCGAAACATGCCGCCGGGATGGATCCGATACATGCGTTGGAAAGGGAATAGCCTTCAGTCAAAAACGCCGGTGGAGAGATAACGATCGCCGCGATCGCAGATAATCGCCACAATCACGCTGCCTGGGTTCGCCGCAGCAATGCGTAATGCGCCGGCTACCGCGCCACCGGAGCTGACGCCGCAGAAAATGCCTTCGCGCTGAGCCAACTGGCGCATGGTCTGCTCGGCGTCGGTTTGCTGGATATCCAGAACCTGATCCACCAGCTCCGGGCGGAATATGCCCGGCAGATAGGCCGGTGACCAACGGCGGATGCCGGGAATGCTGCTGCCTTCCGCCGGCTGCAGGCCAATGATTTGCACCTGCGGGTTTTGGCTCTTGAGGTAACCGCCCACGCCGGTAATGGTGCCGGTGGTGCCCATGCTGGAGACGAAGTGTGTAATGCGCTGGTGGGTCTGTTGCCAGATTTCCGGGCCGGTGGTGGTGAAGTGGGCGTAAGGGTTATCCAGATTATTGAATTGATCCAGCACTTTGCCCTGCCCTTCACGCTGCATTTCCAGCGCCAGATCGCGCGCGCCTTCCATCCCCAGTTCACGGCTGACCAGAATCAGCTCTGCACCATAGGCGCGCATCGCCGCCTGGCGTTCCTGGCTCATGTTTTCCGGCATCAGCAGCTTAAGGGAATAGCCTTTCAGCGCCGCGATCATGGCCAGCGCAATGCCGGTGTTACCGCTGGTGGCTTCGATCAGCTTGTCGCCGGGTTTTATTTCACCGCGCAGTTCCGCCTGTTGGATCATCGCCAGCGCGGCGCGATCCTTTACCGAGCCCGCCGGGTTGTTGCCTTCCAGTTTGAGCCAGACCTCGCTGCCCAGTCCTGCGGCCAGACGTTGTACTTTTACCAGCGGGGTATTGCCGATGCATTGTTCGAGCGTTGTCACGATCTTTGCCTGTCTGTTGGAGTGCGGAATGTAAAAAGGCAACCCTGGGGTTGCCTTTAAAATAATATTGGCCGCTAAAAACTATCAGGCGCTTTTAGCTAACGCAACAGGTTGTAGCAGTTGATCGCCGGCGTACAGACGCGCATTCAGGCTGCCAACATAGTAACGGCCGCCGCGCACCGGGGGTGGGTTGCCCTCTGGCAACACCACGCTTATCGGTTCCTGATGCCAGCCGATCGGTTGTACGATCAACTGCCAGAAGTGGCCGCGCGGGCTGGCTTCCAGCACCTGCACCGGCAACGGGCAGCGCTCGCTGCTCTCGGTTCCCACTTCCATTTCCCACGGTCGCAGGAACAGATCGACGCTGCCCTGATGCATCGGCTGGAACGACAGCGGCCACTGGTGCGCGCCGACAAACAGCTGCGAACCGCGGATTTCGCCACTCAGACGGTTCACTTCGCCCATAAACTCCAGCACGAAACGGCTGGCCGGTTCACGCATGATTTCGATCGGTGATCCAACCTGTTCAATGTTGCCTTGGCTCATCACCACGATGCGGTCGGCCACTTCCATCGCCTCTTCCTGATCGTGGGTCACGAACACGCTGGTGAATTTCAGCTCTTCATGCAGCTGACGCAGCCAGCGGCGCAGTTCTTTGCGCACCTGTGCGTCCAGCGCGCCGAAGGGTTCGTCCAGCAGCAGGATTTGCGGCTCTACCGCCAGCGCGCGCGCCAACGCCACACGCTGCTTCTGGCCGCCGGAAAGCTGCGACGGGTAACGGTTCGCCAAATGACCAAGCTGCACCATTTCCAGCAGTTGGGTCACTTTCTGTTTAATCGCCGCAGCGCTCGGGCGCTCACGGCGCGGCAGCACGCTCAGACCAAAAGCGATATTGTCGAACACTGTCATATGGCGGAATAGCGCGTAATGCTGGAACACGAAGCCCACGCGGCGATCGCGTGCATGTACGTGGCTGACGTCGGTGCCGTGGAAGCCCAGCTTGCCGCCGCTCTGGCTTTCCAGCCCGGCGATAATGCGCAGCAGCGTGGTTTTCCCGGAGCCGGACGGCCCCAGCAGCGCCACCATCTCACCGGAGGAAATATCGAGCGAGATATCGTTCAATACCTTGGTACGACCGAAAAATTTGTTGATACCGCTAATCTCAATGCTCATGATTTTCCTCCCGCTCGAGGCGCGCATTTTGACGTTCCAGACGCCATTGCAGGCCACTCTTCAAAAATAAGGTAATTATCGCCATCAGGGTCAACAGCCCGGCGGCGGTAAAGGAGCCGACGGTGTTGTAATCTTGTTGCAGTAACTCCACCTGCAGTGGCAGGCTGAAGGTTTCGCCGCGAATAGAGCCGGACACTACAGATACCGCACCGAACTCGCCGATGGCGCGCGCGTTGGTCAGCACCACGCCGTACAACAACGCCCAGCGGATGTTAGGCAGCGTGACGCGGCGGAACATCTGCCAACCGGACGCACCCAGCAAAATGGCAGCCTCGTCTTCCTGGCTGCCCTGGCTGAGCATCATCGGCACCAGCTCACGCACCACGAACGGGCAGGTCACGAAAATGGTCACCAGCACCATGCCCGGCCAGGAGAACATCACCTGGATATTGTGCGTATCCAGCCAACCGCCCAGCAGGCCATTGCTGCCGTAAAACAGCAGATAAATCAGCCCCGCCACCACCGGTGAAACGGCGAACGGAATGTCGACCAACGTCAGCAGCAGCTGGCGGCCCGGGAAGGTGAAACGCGTCACCAGCCACGCCAGCAGCGTGCCGAAAATCAGGTTGAAGGGTACAGTGATCAACGCGATCAACACCGTCAGCCAGATGGCGTGCAGCATGTCGCGATCGATCAGGTTGTTCCACATCGAACCAACGCCGTTAGAAAAGGCCTCGGCGAAAATCGACATTATCGGCACCACCAGCAGCAGCACCGAGAACAGCACGCCGATGCCGATCAGCGTCCATTTTCCCCAGTTGACGCGTGGGCGTTCGACGCCATTGAACTCAGAGATATCAGCCATCAGTGCCCCCCGATGCGTCGGCCGAAGCGGCTCTGCAGAACGTTAATGCTAAACAGCAGCAGCAGCGACGCCGCCAGGATCACCGAAGCAATCGCGCTGGCCGCCGGATAGTCGAACTCCTGCAAACGCATAAAGATCATCAGCGACGTCACTTCGGTCTTCCAGGCGATATTGCCGGCGATAAAAATCACCGCGCCAAACTCACCCAGGCTACGGGTAAAGGAAATCGCCGTGCCGGCCAGCAGCGCCGGTGCAAGCTCAGGGATCACCACGCGGCGGAAACTCTGCCAGCGGGTTGCGCCCAGGGTTTCGGCCGCTTCTTCATATTCCGGCCCTAACTCTTCCAGCACCGGTTGAACGGTGCGCACCACGAACGGCAGGCTGGTAAACGCCATCGCCACCGCGATCCCAAGCCAGGTGAAGGTCACCTTGATGTCGAAATATGCCAACCATTGACCATACCAGCCGGTGGTGGAGAACAGCCCCGCCAGCGTCAGGCCGGCTACCGCCGTCGGCAGCGCGAACGGCAGATCGATCAGGCCGTCCAACAGCGTACGGCCGGGAAAACGGTAGCGGGTCAGGATCCAGGCCATCAGCATGCCGAACACCGCGTTAAACAGGCTGGCGACGCCCGCCGACAGCAGCGTCACCTTATAAGCCGCCACCACCTGCGGATTGGAAATCACTTCCCAGTATTGCGCCAGGCTCATCTGCGCCAATTGCATTACCAGCGCGCTGAGCGGCAGCAGCAAAATCAGGCAGGTGTAAAACAGACTGCTCCCCAGGCTGAGGCCGAATCCGGGCAAAACCCGTTTACTGGACAACGACAACATTACTTATGCCCTGCTGCTAACAGTTGATCCAACTCGCCGCCGGTGGAGAAATGCGTTTTCATCACCTGCGGCCAGCCGCCAAACTGATCTTCCACCCGGAACAACTTGGTGTCCGGGAACTGGCCCTTCGCCGCTGCCATCGCCTTTTTGTCGTAAACGCGATAGTAGAAGCTGGTGATCACCTGTTGGGCCGCCGGGCTGTAGAGATAATTGAGGTAGTCTTTGGCTGCCTGTTCGGTGCCGTTCTTCTCCACGTTTTTGTCCACCCAGGCCACCGGGAACTCCGCCAGAATATCGACCGGCGGCACGATGACCTGGTATTTGTCTTCCCCGTACTGCTTGCGGATGTTGTTGACTTCCGACTCAAAGCTGATCAGCACGTCGCCCAGGCCACGTTCCGCAAAGGAGGTGGTCGCGCCACGGCCGCCGGTGTCAAACACCAGCACGTTTTTCAGGAAACGGGTCATGAAGGCGCGGGTTTTGGCCTGATCGTTGCCGTCAGCCTGGCTGGCGACGCCCCAGGCGGCCAAATAGGTGTAACGGCCATTGCCGGAAGTTTTCGGATTCGGGAACACCAGCTTCACGTCGTCACGGACCAGATCGTTCCAGCTGTGGATGCCCTTTGGGTTGTCCTTGCGCACCAGGAAAGCCATGGTGGAATAGAAGGGTGAGCTGTTGTTCGGTAAACGGGCCTGCCAGTCGGCCGGAATCAGTTGGCCGCGTTCATGCAGGATTTGTACGTCGGTCACCTGGTTGTAAGTCACCACGTCGGCGCGTAGCCCTTGCAGGATCGCCAGCGCCTGTTTGGAAGAACCGGCGTGAGACTGCTTGATGGTCAGCTTGTCGCCCGGATGCTGCTGGTTCCACTGCTGTTCAAAACCAGGGTTCAGTGCAGAAAACAATTCACGGGAAACGTCATAAGAGCTGTTCAGCAATTCCGTTGCCGAGACGGTGCCGCTGGCTAACAGAGCCGCTGCCAACCCTCCTTTCAGCACGATATTTTTAACCCGGATTTGTTTCATTCTGCACCTTAGCTCACTGAGTCAATCTTTCAGGCTTTCGCCTTATTGATGACCAGTGTATTTATAACTAGGCGCGGAGCTGTAACGCTTTTATATACCGTTTAGTGATTTTCAAGCATCAAACGCTATAAGGCAGGAGCGGAGCGGTTTCGCTGGGGCGGGAAAAGCGCACCGGGGCCGACATGGCCGACCCCGGTGAGGGCATCAAAGTGACAACAGGCGCGTCAGCGAAGGGGCAAAGTAATAACTGCCGGTCACCGCACGGCTAAAACGCAGCATCGCATCGCGTTTGCCGTCCAGATCGCCAAACATACTCAACAGCTGTTTTTCGATATTATGCAGACGCGCGCAGTAGGCGATAAAATAGAGCCCATGCTTGCCGCTGGCGGTGCCGTAAGGCAGGCTCTGGCGCAGAATTTTCAGGCCCTTGCCGTCTTCTTTCAGATCAACCCGGCTGACGTGCGACGTCTCTGGCCGCTGATCCGACGGCAGCTCTTCGCTGTCGTGCTTGGTGCGACCGATAATCTGTTCTTGCTGCTCGGTGGTAAAGCGCTGCCACTGACGCAGATTGTGTTCGTAACGCTGTACCAGCACGTAGCTGCCGCCTGCGTCTTCTTCGCCTTCGGCAATCACCGCCACTTCCGGGCGTTGGTCGCCCTGCGGGTTTTCGGTACCGTCGATAAAGCCGCTCAGATCGCGCTCTTCCACCCAACGGAAGCCATGGGTTTCCTCTTCAATCTTGATGGCGTTGCCGAACGCTGCCAGCGCCGCCTGCGCCAGCGAGAAGTTAACGTCATGACGCAGGGATTGGATATGGATCAACAAATCGCGCTGGGTGGCCGCCGCCAGCCCTTTGCCCAGTGGGGTAAACGGCTTCAGCTCCTTTGCCCCCTGGCCGCTGGACAGATCGTGCCAGACGTCGTAGCCAAAGGCGATGACCGCCCCCAGATGCGCATCCGGGAACTGCTGCTGCAGCTCAATAAGCCGCTGGCAAAATTGCTTGCAGCCCTGACGCAAATCAGCGAATTCGCCCTGTACGGTAGCTTCCATAAAAATGGCGAAACGGCAGTGCTCCAGCAAAATGCCGCTCTGAACCTGTGTCATGTCGTTATCCTCAGTATCGCAATCGGGTAACAGGCTTGGGTTTCCTGTTACAAACGCGCGGTATAATAACGCATGCGTGCAAGATTGCCTTAACGGAACGCAAAGAAAATAGGGTTACTCGTCGCTTTGCAAGCTACGGCGTTGTTGGCTGCGCCCCTACAATAAGCGGGCGCCCGAAAACGGCAGGTTTACTGCGGTTTGGCGTGCCAGATGATCTTGCTGACCGTCCAGCTTTTCAGCGTGTCGTCCGGCGGGATGATGTCCTGCGGGCCGGCCCACTTGCCGCTGAAGATGTAGGTGACGTACTTGCTCTGCTCCGCCACGCACTCCACCTTGCCCGCGTCGTCGCCGTCGGCCGGTTTGCAAGCGCCAAACGCCTTGCCGTACATGTCGCTGAACGGCGTGCCGAGCTTATTGCCCCACTCGGTGGCCACTTTGCTGTCCATCACGGCCACACGCTGTACGTTGCCCTTGGGCTCGCCGGTGATCACCAGCTTCACGTCATTGCCGTCCATTGCCTGATAGTAAGAAACAATCTGGCCCTTATCGGTGGCCATGCCGCCGCGCAGACGATAATCGCCGTGCAGCCCGTCGTTGATCGCGCTTTCCGACATCGGGGTGCCGGCGTTGATATCGCCAACGCCCTTGGCGCTGACCTCAAGGCTGCTGCCAAACCAGTTAAACGGAGACAGGCTCGACCAGGAGAAGTTGGACATCGTCGAACAGCCGGTCAGTAACAGCGGGAGCCCTAACAACAGTGGGCGAATATTCATTTATAGCTCCTTAACATCAAAGGCATGGCTCAGTCAGGCCGTGTGCCAGCCTCTCACAACTGCCCGCGCTACGCCATGGGTTGCGAGATTGGAGTGCGGAAAATGAGAAAAGTGCCGCAGCGTGCGGCATTTAAGCGGCCTCTTCCTGTGCAGTGAAACAGGCCTTCAGCCGCGCGTTCAACAGCAAGTAGGCCAGCGCCAAAGCATCGAGCAGCGCTAAAACCCCATCCAGCGCCGGCAGATTGCCGTCTTGCTGCCACAGGCTGAACAGGGAGCCACCCAGCGCCGCCAGCACCGAGGCGCTGAGCACCCAACGCCAGGCTCGCCACAACCGTGGCCACAAATGCCTGCGCGGGGCAATCAAAAATGCCAGTGCGGCCGGCAACCCCAGCAGGATGCCGTACCAGAACCTTTGGGTATCCGGGTAAAACAGTTGCAGCAGCCCTTCCCCCTGTTGCTGCGAAACGCCGGCCATCACAAACAGGAGCCAGGTGCGGGCCTGCAAAACCAGGACGCCCCAAAACCACAGCGGCAGACGCAGCACGCCGTGATGATCGTAATCGTCGGGGGAAAATCGATGTGGGTGTGGCTTCAACGTCGGTTCCTTGCCTGTTTTATCATTCCTTCTTCAAATGGGAGCCGTAATGATTGTTTTCAATGCGCCCGCTTAAGAAGCTCTTAAGATCTTTATGTTTTACTTACCTCATCACCCCAGCAGTCCTGATTGGCAGGGCTTTGATTCTCGATTGAGATAAGGAAGCTTCAAATGAAAAAATATACCCTGGCTGCTTTGATTGCCCTGTGCAGCGCACCGGTTCTGGCACAACAAGGCGGGTTCCTGGACCCTTCCGCTCCGCAGACGCAAACCGCTCCGCAGGGCGGCTTCTCCGGCCCCAGCGCCGCACTGACCACTGTGGATAAGGTAAAATCGATGAGCGACGACGCCTGGGTGATGCTGCAGGGCAACATCGAGCAGCGCGTCGGCGACGATACCTATACCTTCCGCGACGCCAGCGGCACCCTGACGGTGGAGATCGACAAAAAGCGCTGGAACGGCCAGACCATCACCCCGAAAGATAAAGTGCAGTTGGAAGGAAAAGTGGATAAAGACTGGAGCAGCGTGGAAGTCGATGTGAAAAACATCAAAAAGCTGCCGTAACGGGTGGTGAAGCTTCACGTTATCAGACCGCTGACAAAGCCTGTTATTAGGGAGAGCGTGCCGAAGGGGTCGTAGCGGCTTGCCCGCCGGAGCGCCCCTCGGTGCGCTAGGCCCGGGTATCTCGGGCTTAAAGGCAACTTTGTCAGCAACGGGCGGTGAAGGCTCACCGCCTTATTGACTCAATATTCCTGGTCTTCGATCAGCCGCTTGCCCAGGCTGGTGATGTTCTGGATCTCGTAACCGAGTTTTTCGTACATTTCGATCACCGTGTCGTTGTCTTCACGCACCATCAGTTGGATCTTCGGGCAACCGCGCGCGACCAACTTTTTCTCCAGACGGCTAATCAACGCATTGGCGATGCCGCGCCCGCGATAATCCGGGTGCACGCCCAGGTAATACGCCGAACCACGGTGGCCGTCATAGCCGCCCATCACCGAGCCGACCACTTCTCCGCCCACTTCCGCGACCAGAAACAGGTCCGGATCGTGATTCAGTTTGCGCTCAATATCCATCTCGGGATCGTTCCACGGCCGCAGCAGATCGCAGCGCTCCCACAGGGTAATGACTTCTTCAAAGTCGTCTTGTCGAAATACGCGAATTTCCATCGATGTTCGCCGCTGTTAATTAAGATGTTTATCTGATTATCGCGGGATTATTCACTTAAGCAATATCAAACTGCGATTTCCCGCGTCAAACAGGCAGAAAACTGCGGTAACTGGCGTAATAAATGGACATAGTTAACCGTTCGATTAATGATTATCAATACGATATAACGTCGCAAAATAGAATTTATCGATGGAGCGTCGCGTTATGAAAAAGCAGGTTAAACAATTCCTCAATTTTAAACCGCTCTCCGCCTCCGCCACGCGACGTCAATTACTGCTCTCCGGCCTGGCGATGGCACTGATCGGCTGCAAAAGCCAACCAGCCAAAGCGGAGTCCGGCGGCATGCTGCGCAATCAACACGCCAAACCGACACCGAAACCGACCGGCAGCAAACGGCTGGTGATGATCGATCCCGGCCATGGCGGCATCGATTCCGGCGCGGTCGGCAGCGAAGGTTCGCAAGAGAAACACGTGGTGCTGGAGATCGCCAACCACGTACGCCGCATGCTGCGTGAACACGATCACGTCGAAGCCCGTCTGACGCGGGAAGAAGACGAATTTATCCCCCTGTTCCAGCGGGTTGAGATTGCCCACCAGCATCAGGCCGACCTGTTTATTTCGATTCACGCCGACGGTTTTACCAGCCCCGACGCCTCAGGCGCCTCGGTATTCGCCCTGTCCAACCGCGGCGCCAGCAGCGCCATGGCGCGCTATCTCTCCAACCGCGAGAACGCCGCCGATGACGTGGCCGGCGGCAAATATAAAAATCAGGATAACTATCTGCAGCAGGTGTTGTTCGATCTGGTGCAGACCGATACCATCAACAACAGCCTGACGCTCGGCCGCCACGTGCTCGGCCAGATCCGCCCGGTGCATCACCTGCACAGCGACAGCACAGAGCAGGCGGCGTTTGCGGTACTCAAATCCCCGTCCATTCCCTCGGTGCTGGTAGAAACCTCATTCATCACCAACCCGGCGGAAGAACGCCTGCTCGGCACCACCGCGTTTCGCGAGAAAATCGCCCGCGCCATCGCCGACGGCGTGATCAGTTTCTTCAGCTACTACGACGCGCACCAACGAAAAACCGGCTGATAAGCGGCAGCGAATACGGGTATACTTTGCGCCTTGTTTCGTCAGACGCGTAAATTATCCGTATGAGCTTACCGACCATCGCAGAAGTAAAATCCTTCCTGCTGTCGCTGCAGGACAGTATCTGCGCGCAACTGGCCCAGGCCGACGGCGGTGCCGTTTTCAACGAGGACCGCTGGACGCGCGAAGAAGGTGGCGGTGGCCGCAGCCGCGTATTGACTCAGGGTTCGGTGTTTGAACAGGCGGGGGTAAACTTCTCGCACGTCTCCGGTGCTACCCTGCCCGCTTCCGCGACCGCACACCGCCCCGAGCTGGCCGGCCGCAGCTTCCAGGCGATGGGCGTGTCACTGGTGATCCACCCGCACAGCCCTTATATCCCCACCAGCCACGCCAACGTGCGTTTTTTCATTGCGGAAAAACCGGGCGAAGAGCCTGTATGGTGGTTTGGCGGCGGCTTTGATCTGACGCCGTTTTACGGTTTCGAAGAAGACGCCGTTCACTGGCACCGCACCGCCGAGCGGCTGTGCGCGCCCTTCGGTGACGAGATCTACCCCAAATACAAAAAGTGGTGCGACGACTACTTCTTTATCAAACACCGCAACGAGGCGCGCGGCATCGGCGGCCTGTTCTTTGACGATCTCAACACGCCGGGCTTTGACAGCAGCTTCGCTTTCACCCGCGCGGTGGGCGAAGGTTTCCTCGATGCCTACCTGCCGATCGTGGAAAAACGCAAAGCGCTGAGCTGGGGCGACAACGAACGCCAGTTCCAGCTCTATCGCCGCGGCCGCTATGTCGAATTCAACCTGGTGTGGGATCGGGGCACGCTGTTCGGCCTGCAAACCGGTGGCCGCACTGAATCCATCCTGATGTCGATGCCGCCGCTGGTGCGCTGGGAATACAACTATCAACCGGCAGAGGGCAGCCCGGAGGCGGCGTTGTACCGTGATTTCCTGCCGGTGCGCGACTGGCTGAAGGAGCCTGAGTAATGGAGATTTGGGTCGATGCGGACGCCTGTCCGAACGTGATCAAAGACGTGCTGTTCCGCGCCGCCGAGCGCACCGCCATGTCGGTGACGCTGGTGGCCAACCAACCGCTGAGAACGCCGCCGTCAAAACACATCCACACCCTGCAGGTGGCGGCCGGTTTTGACGTGGCGGATAACGAAATCGTCCGCCGCTGCGAAAAAGGCGATCTGGTGATCACCGCCGATATTCCGCTGGCGGCCGAAGTGATAGAAAAAGGCGCGGTGGCGCTCAACCCGCGCGGTGAACGCTACACGCCGGACACCATTCGCGAGCGTCTGAACATGCGCGATTTTATGGATACCCTGCGCTCCAGCGGTATCCAGACCGGCGGCCCGAATACCCTGAACCAACGCGACCGCCAGCAGTTCGCCAACGAGTTGGACAAGTGGCTGCAACAGGCGAAGCGGGCGCAGTAACGGCACCGCTTTCCCTTGGCACGCCGTCATTTTACCGGCGGCGTGACCCACAGGTAATCCGCCATCTGGCCATCAACCTGCGCGCCCTGCTCCGCCAGCATCAACACCGTCGGCTGCGCGCCCGGTTGCAGATCCCGCACATGCAGCGGCACACCCACCCATTTTGAGGCATGATAACCACCGGCAATCAACAGCGTCGGCGTTGGGGCAGCCAGCAGGCGCTCGGCCATACGCCGATCGCGCTGTTGTTGGATTGCCAGCATCGCGTGCAGTTGTTGGGGTTCGATTTTTCCGCCGTGCGAAGTGCGGATAGTGTCTTCCAGCGCCTTCTGCACTGCCGTGCTTACCGACAATTTCCCCTTCGGAAACACAGGCTGCCGGTAAAACGCCATGATTTCATCGCGATCCAGATTGGCTGACCAAAGCGGATACGGTGCCCGCATCGTCGCCATCACCACCTCGCCGTACAGCGACCATTTCCAGCCTTTCTGCCAGTCAATCAACTGCACCACGCGCTCATCACGCATGGCAGAATTGCCCCGCAGTGCCTGCTTGACCTTATCCACGTTGTCCTGCTGATTCGGGGTGATCATCTCCATCAGAACGCTGCCCTGCGGCCGCCGCTGCGGCAGATGTTGCACCAGCCACAGTTCGATCCGATGATGATAGGGATTGTCGTGCTTTTCCCCGACTATCACTCTTGGCTCGGTGGCCAGACGGGCAAGCAGCTGTTCAGGCAACAGGGTTTCGCCACTGCGTAAATCGGTAATTTTCCCCAGGCCGTCAAGGGTGTTTTTCGGTACGGAAATCGGGGGTTGGCTACAGGCACCGAGCGCCAGCGCGGCCAGAAAAATCAGAAATCTCATGCTGTCCCCTGCAGTAAAAAGTGATGGCATTATAGATAATAATTATCATTTGCATATATGTGTCCGCTGCCCTGGGACGTCGCTCACTATTTTTTACTTTGTGACTTCGGGTCTTACATTGATTTCATCAAGTATTACGGGTATAACCAATAGCCATTTAGCTGCTTAGACGTCTATACGGATGAAATATCATGCACTCACCTGAACCCGCCGAAGGGCACTTCAAACGCACCATGAAAGCCCGGCATCTGGTGATGCTGTCGCTGGGTGGCGTGATCGGTACCGGGCTGTTCTTCAACACCGGCTATATCATTTCTACTACCGGCGCACTGGGCACCCTGCTGGCCTATCTGATTGGCGCATTGGTGGTTTATCTGGTGATGCTGTGCCTGGGTGAACTCGCCGTCGCGATGCCGGAAACCGGCGCCTTCCACGTCTATGCCTCACGTTATCTTGGCCCGGCTACCGGCTATACCGTCGCCTGGCTGTATTGGCTGACCTGGACGGTGGCGCTGGGCTCCAGCCTGACTGCCGCCGGTTTTTGCATGCAGTATTGGTTCCCGCAGTCGCCGGTGTGGCTGTGGTGTTTGATCTTCTGCGCGGCGATTTTCCTGCTCAACGTGATCACTACCCGCTTCTTTGCCGAAAGCGAATTCTGGTTCTCGCTGATCAAGGTCGTCACCATTCTGGCCTTTATCATTCTGGGCGGCGCCGCGATGTTCGGCCTGCTGCCGATGAAAGACGGCACACCTGCGCCGTTCCTGCATAACCTGACCGCCTCCGGCTGGCTGCCGAACGGAACGCTGCCGATCCTGATGACCATGGTGGCGGTGAACTTCGCTTTCTCCGGCACCGAGCTTATCGGCATTGCCGCCGGTGAAACCGAAAACCCGGAAAAAGTGGTGCCCTGGGCGATACGCACCACGGTGATCCGCCTGATGCTGTTCTTTATCGGCACGGTATTTATTCTGGCGGCGCTGATCCCGATGGATCAGGCCGGGATTGTGAAAAGCCCGTTCGTGCTGGTGTTTGAACGCATTGGCATACCTTATGCCGCCGATATCTTTAACTTCGTGATCCTGACCGCCATCTTGTCGGCCGCCAATTCCGGTCTGTACGCCTCGGGGCGCATGTTGTGGTCGCTGGCCAATCAGCGCACCCTGCCGGCCTATTTTTCGCGCGTGAATAAACGCGGCATCCCGGTCAATGCATTGACCTTCAGCATGCTCGGCGGCGTACTGGCGCTGCTGACCAGCGTTATCGCGCCGGACACGGTGTTTGTCGCCCTGTCTGCCATTTCCGGCTTTGCGGTGGTGGCGGTCTGGCTGAGCATCTGCGCGGCGCATTACGCCTTCCGCCGCCATTATCTGCGCAGCGGTCAGCCGATCGAGGGCCTGAAATACCGTGCGCCGGGTTACCCCTTGACGCCGATCCTCGGCTTCGCCCTGTGCCTGCTGGCCTGCGTAGGACTGGCTTTCGATCCGGCACAGCGCATCGCGCTTTATTGCGGGCTGCCGTTTGTCGCACTGTGCTACGCCGCCTATTATCTGACCCGCCGCGCCGGGCAAAAATCTTCGTTGGGAGAGAATCATGTCCGTTAACAATACCGTCGCCGCCTTATTGGCCGCTAACCGCACGCTGATTTTAGACGGTGCGCTGGCCACCGAACTGGAGGCACGCGGCTGCGACCTCAGCGATCCGCTGTGGTCGGCAAAAGTGCTGATTGAAAATCCCGAGCTGATTTATCAGGTTCACCTCGACTATTTCAACGCCGGGGCGCAATGCGCCATCACCGCCAGTTACCAGGCCACGCCGCTGGGCTTCCTGCGCCGTGGTCTGAACCAACAGCAATCGCTGGCGCTGATCGCCAAAAGCGTGCAACTGGCGCAACAGGCGCGCAGCGACTATCTGGCGCAGCATCCGCAGGCCGCACCGCTGTTGATCGCAGGCTCTGTGGGGCCGTATGGCGCCTATCTCGCCGACGGTTCCGAATACCGCGGCGATTACTCGCTGCCGCAAGAAGAGATGATCGCTTTCCATCGTCCGCGCATTGCCGCGCTGGCCGAGGCCGGGGTCGATCTGCTGGCCTGTGAGACGCTGCCGTCGTTCAGCGAGCTACAGGCGTTACTGACATTGTTGCAGGAGTTCCCGACGCTCGGCGCCTGGTTCGCCTTTACCCTGCGCGACAGCCAACATCTCAGCGACGGCACGCCGCTGACGCAGGTGCTGGCAGCACTGCACGGCAATCCGCAGGTGTTGGCGATGGGCATCAACTGCATTGCGCTGGAAAACGTCACCCCGGCGTTGCGGCAGTTGGCCACACTGACCGACAAACCGCTGCTGGTCTATCCGAACTCCGGCGAGCATTACGACGCGGTAACCAAAACCTGGCATGCCTGCGGGGGCGAGAATGGCAGCCTGATCGACCAGATTGGGGAATGGCAAAACATCGGCGCCCGGCTGATTGGCGGCTGCTGCCGCACTACGCCGCAGGATATCCGCCAGATCGCCGCACGCTGCAAGGCATAAAAAAAGCCCCCTGCGCCAGACGCAGGGGGCTTGTCGTCACTCAAGATTTATAGCGGTTCGGTCTGCGCTTCCACCACCGCCAACGCCACCATGTTGACGATGCGGCGCACCGAGGCGATTGGCGTCAGGATGTGTACCGGTTTCGATACCCCCATCAGCACCGGCCCCACGGTTACCCCTTCAGAAGAGGATACGCGCAGCAGGTTGTAGCTGATGCGCGCCGCTTCCATATTCGGCATGATCAACACGTTGGCTGCGCCTTTCAGCGGGCTGTCCGGCATCAGATCGTGGCGGATACTTTCAACCAGAGCGGCGTCGCCGTGCATCTCGCCGTCAATCTCCAGTTCTGGCGCCATCTGGTTCACCAGCTCCAGCGTTTTGCGCATTTTGCGCGCCGCCGGGCAGTCAGAGGAACCGAAGCTGGAGTGGGACAGCAGCGCGACTTTCGGCTCAATGCCGAAGCGGCGCACGGTTTCCGCCGCCATCAGGGTGATTTCCGCCAGCTGTTCCGGCGTCGGATCGTCGTTGACATAGGTGTCGGCAATAAAGGTGTTGCCGCTTGGCAGCAACAACGCATTCATCGCCCCGGCGACGTGCGCGCCTTCGCGGAAACCGAACACGTTTTTCACGACGTCGTAGTGCTCATGGTAGCTGCCGATGGTGCCGCAGATCATCGCGTCCGCCTCGCCGCGATGCAGCATGATGGCGGCAATCAGCGTCGGGTTGCCGATCACCGCACGGCGCGCCTGCTCCTGCGAAACGCCGCGACGCTTCATGATCTGGTAATACTCGCCCCAGTATTCGTTGAAACGCGGGTCGGACTCGTTGTTCACCACTTCAAAATCTTTGCCCGGCGTCAGTTGCAGGCCGAGTTTTTGCAACCGCATTTCAATCACGCTCGGGCGGCCGACCAGGATCGGATAAGCCAGCCCCTGCGACACCAGCTCTTGGGTCGCATGCAGCACCCTTTCCTCTTCGCCTTCCGCCAGTACCACACGCTTCATTTCCTTCTTCGCCAGGGCAAAGATCGGCTTCATGAACAGGTTGGTTTTGTAGACGAACTCGGACAGTTTTTCGACGTAGGCGTCAAAGTCTTCGATCGGACGCGTCGCCACACCGGACTCCATCGCCGCTCTGGCCACCGCCGGGGCAATTTTAACGATCAGGCGCGGGTCGAAAGGTTTTGGAATGATGTATTCAGGGCCAAACGACAGGTCCTGATCGCCATAGGCAGAAGCCACCACGTCGTTCTGTTCCGCCAGCGCCAGATCGGCAATCGCATGCACGCAGGCCAGCTTCATCTCTTCGTTAATGGTGGTGGCGCCCACGTCCAGCGCCCCGCGGAAGATGAACGGGAAACACAGCACGTTGTTCACCTGGTTCGGGTAGTCGGAACGGCCGGTACAGATAATGGCGTCCGGACGCACGGCTTTCGCCAGCGGCGGCAGAATTTCCGGTTCCGGGTTGGCCAACGCCATGATCAACGGATCCCTGGCCATGGTTTTCACCATGTCCTGGGTCAGCACGCCCGGGCCGGAACAACCGAGGAAAATATCGGCATTGGGGATCGCATCCCCCAGCGTGCGCTGGCCGTTATCTTCGATGGCATAAGCCGCCTTGGTTTGCTCCATGTTGGCGTCGCGACCCTTGTAGATCACCCCTTTGGAATCGCAAACGGTGATATTTTGCTGACGTAGACCCAGCGCCACCAGCAGGTTCAAACAGGCTATCGACGCCGCACCGGCGCCGGAAACCACCAGTCGCACGTCGGAGATATTCTTTTTCACTACCCGCAGGCCGTTCAGCACTGCGGCGGTGGTAATAATGGCGGTGCCGTGCTGATCGTCATGGAACACCGGGATTTTCATGCGCTCACGCAGTTTTTGCTCGATGTAGAAACACTCCGGCGCCTTGATGTCTTCCAGGTTGATGCCGCCAAAGGTCGGCTCGAGGGAAGCGATGATGTCGATCAGCTTGTCCGGGTTAAGTTCATCCACTTCGATATCGAACACGTCGATACCGGAAAACTTCTTGAACAGAACGCCTTTGCCTTCCATTACCGGCTTACCGGCCAATGCGCCAATGTTACCCAACCCCAGTACCGCCGTGCCGTTGGAAATCACCGCGACCAGGTTGCCGCGAGCGGTGTATTTGTAGGCCGCCAGTGGATCGGCAGCAATTTCCAGGCAAGGGGCTGCAACACCCGGTGAATAGGCCAGCGCCAGATCGCGTTGCGTTGCCAGGGGTTTGGTTGGAGAGACCTGGATCTTCCCTGGGACCGGAAACTGATGGAAATCAAGGGCACTCTGTTTGAGCTGTTCGTCCATTATGGGTTCCTTTGCTTGAGGTTGATGACAAAGTTGTCTTTAAGTTCGAGATACCCGGGCCTAGCGCACCGAGGGGCGCTCCGACGGCCAAGGCCGTTACGACCCCTTCGGCACGCTCTCCCTAATAACAAGCTTTGTCAGCAGTCTGTATGCTTTTTGCTTTTATGTTGAGGTAAGACTTTTAGGCTAGACCAGTATAGTGAGAGAAACGTCACAAACTTTGAAGCGGGCCATAACCTTGATCGAAATAGTTTTATAAAAGCAAAAAAACAGATCCCCTGAACGGGAAATAACAAACCAGCCGTTAATGCAACGGCAGTTTTGCTCGCCAGCCGTTGAGCGTCGCCACCCGACCCGCGCAAATTTGCAACGCGGTCTGCAATGCCAGCGTATAGCTGACGGCATCACCCCAGGTGTCGCCCTGCAGCAGAGGCTGCTCGCAGGGCGTGAAGACGGATTCAGGGGGCAGCAGCATCACGGGCGTCGGTGCCGTCGGCGGTTGGGCGCAGGAGCTCAAGCACAGCGCCAGGCATAGGCTGCCCAGCGCAGGCATCATTTTTAATCGCTTCACGGTATTTCCTCTGGTAAACGTCGCTTTGCCGGCGCAACTGCTGTTCTTGTTGCTGCTGAGCGGCCATCAGCGCACGGTTCTGCGCATCCTGGGTTTGCAGCGTGGCAATAAACCCGGCCTGCTGCGCCAAGGTCTTTTGCTGTTCGGCCCCCTGCTGCCGCGCCAGCGCCAGCCGGTGCGACAGCAGCGAGCTGTAACCGCCGAGGCAAATCGCCACCGCCAACAGCAGCAGCAACCCGCCCTGTATCAGCTTATTCAGCCAACCGCTCATGCCGGGTAATCCTTGAAAGAGAGCTGGAAATGCGGCCCGTCCTTCAGCGTTCGCCACTCGCCGCCCCACTCGACGCTGACTGCGCATTCACGCGCCGCACGGCGCACCGCCACGGCAATTTGCGCGTAGTAATCCCACTCCCAGGACACCACGCCCGCCGGCATCGCCACCACGTCCACCGCGTGACCGGTCAGATGCCGGCTCCTCAGCGTCTGGCTTTTGCCGGTGCGCAGCATGTCACGCTGCCGAGCCATGCTGCGCACGCCTTCGCTGATGGAAAAGGGCACCAGCGAATAATTCAACGCCAACCGCATCACCCGTACCAGATCCGGATGTACACCCATTAAATTGTCCTCACTGCGTGCGGTAAAGCGCGTTTCCTCAATTTCATTTAACATTTTTTAACCCCGTCTTCTTGCCAATGATTTTTTTAATTAATGCGCTAATATAATCAGCGCCCAGAAAGCCAATCAGCACGCTGGCAAGATTCGCCCATTTTAATTCCAAGCCTGCCAACGCCAATGCATCACGCACCGTCCAGGCCAATAACGCGCACATACCTGCATTTAATAACCGACGTCGCATCCCTACGTTGCGATAGGCGCCATGCAAAAGCGCCATAATGCCGGCCAAAATGGCATTCATTGCCGGCTGAAGGTATTCACACGCTCGCTGAATAATTAAGCCAACAGCGTCTGGCTCTAAGCTGGACATAGCTACTCTCCTATTTTTAATTTTAATTAAATGCCAATCACGGCCGGCAGGACATCGGTACAGTCAGAATCTAGTTAAGGATGCTATAACAAAGCAAATGAATAAAAACAGCGTCTATGGTCAAATTCATTCACGCTCAACACTGGCACAACAGCTTCCAGGAATAATGGCTGACACCAGATAAAAAATTCATCTTTACTGTGATTTATTTCGACTTCTCTTTGCCAGGAAAATAAACATTTAATAGCGGCGAGAGAATCACTCTCGATAACAAAACCTCAACTCTGGAGAAATACTATGTCTGCACGCAAAGCGGTAATTGGTTATTATTTTATTCCGACCAACCAAATTAATAACTATACCGAAACCGATACCTCAATCGTGCCTTTCCCGGTGTCCAATATCACGCCGGCCAAGGCCAAACAGCTGACCCACATTAACTTCTCGTTCCTGGACATTAACAGCAATCTGGAGTGCGCCTGGGATCCGGCAACGATAGATGCCAAGGCACGCGACGTGGTCGGTCGGTTGATCGCGCTGAAAGCGCACAACCCCAACCTGCGCATCATGTTCTCCATCGGTGGCTGGTATTATTCCAACGATTTGGGCGTGTCCCACGCCAATTACGTGAATGCGGTGAAAACCCCGGCGGCGCGTACCAAATTCGCACAATCCTGCGTGCGCATCATGAAAGACTATGGCTTCGACGGCGTGGACATTGACTGGGAATACCCGCAGAGCAGCGAGGTGGACGGTTTTGTCGCCGCGCTGCAGGAGATCCGCACTTTGCTGAATCAGCAGACCCAGACCGACGGTCGTCAGGCGCTGCCTTATCAGTTGACCATTGCCGGCGCCGGCGGCGCGTTCTTCCTGTCGCGCTACTACAGCAAGCTGCCGCAGATCGTCGCCTCGCTCGATTACATCAATCTGATGACTTACGATCTGGCTGGCCCATGGGAAAAAATCACCAACCATCAGGCTGCACTGTTTGGCGACAGCGCCGGGCCGACTTTCTATAACGCGCTGCGCGAAGCCAATCTGGGTTGGAGCTGGGAAGAGCTGACCCGCGCCTTCCCGAGCCCGTTCAGCCTGACGGTGGACGCCGCCGTACAGCAACACCTGATGCTGGAAGGCGTGCCAAGCAACAAGATCGTCATGGGCGTGCCGTTCTACGGCCGTGCGTTCAAGGGCGTCAGCGGCAGCAACGGCGGCCAATACAGCAGCCACAGCACGCCGGGGGAAGATCCGTTCCCGGGTACCGATTACTGGCTGGTGGGCTGCGAAGAGTGCATCCGCGACAAGGACCCTCGTATCGCCTCTTACCGCCAACTGGAACAGATGCTGCTCGGCAACTACGGCTATCAGCGCCTGTGGAACGACAAAACCAAAACACCGTACCTGTACCACGCGGCCAACGGCCTGTTCGTGACCTATGACGATGTCGAAAGCTTCAAATACAAGGCGAAGTACATCAAGCAGCAGCAACTGGGCGGCGTGATGTTCTGGCACCTGGGGCAGGACAACCGCAACGGCGATCTGCTGGCCTCGCTGGACCGCTACTTTAACGCTGCCGACTATGACGACAGCCAGCTGGATATGGGTACCGGCCTGCGTTATACCGGCATCGGTCCCGGCAATCTGCCGGTCATGAGCGCGCCGGCGTACGTGGCGGGCACCACCTATCCACAAGGCGCCCTGGTGTCTTATCAGGGCTATGTCTGGCAGACCAAGTGGGGCTTTATCACTTCCGTACCAGGCTCCGACAGCGCCTGGCTGAAAGTGGGCCGCGTAGCTTAACGGCATAAAAAAACCCCGTAGCCTGATGCTGCGGGGTTTCTTACTCTGTTAACCGTTTAATGATCGCATTCCTTTGCCGTTAGCGCATCGCTGCCCTCAGTTATTGCACCAAGGGTAACCCCCATCGCGAATCACTTCGCGCCCCATCAGGCTGAAAACGTCGCTTTTACGCGTCAGGCGTTCATGCCACCAGGTAAAACCGGTCCCCTTGCTGGCCGGGTGCCAGGCCAGCCAAATCATTTCGTCACCTTTTTGCATATCGACAGGCACCGTCACCAGCTCACCGCTCGCCAGCTCTTTTTCGATCAGCGAAGGCGGCAAAAAACCGTGACCGATACCGCGCTTCAACAGCGCCAGCTTGCTCTCGACATCGCAAACCACCAATTGGCGCTGCAACGGCATCGTGCCGTGGTTGCGCTTTGGCAGCTCGTGGCTGCTGTCGGCAATCACCACCACGATGTCATTCAACCGCTGATTTTTATCCACCGGTTTTTTCTGCGCCGCAAAAGGATGCGAAGGCGAAACGCACAGCACGAAATTCAGCTTGCCGAGCATCAGCGTTTTGGCCTGCACGCTGTCCGGGATCTGACCGATGGCGATAATCAAATCCGCCCGGTTGTTCTTCAGGGCGTCCCAGGTACCATTCAGTGCTTCACGCTGTACGGAAATGTTGGCATTTGGGCTGTGCTGGATATAGTCACGGATATCCTGGGTGATAGTTTCCAGTGGAAAGAAATTATCGACGACGATGCGGATATTATTATCGAATTTCGGGATGTTTCTTACCCTACTCTCAAGATCCTGCACCGCATTTAAAATCCAGCTGCCCTCTTGCAACAGGAATTCCCCTTCATCTGTCAGGGTAATCATCGGGCCATTACGATGAAAAAGTTTCACGCAGAGTTTACTTTCAATATTGGAAACCCGGTAAGATATCGCCGAAGGCGTTTTATGCAGCGCCTCCGCCGCCATCGAGAAAGAGCCGGTACTTTTTATGGTGCTGATTATTTTAATCGCATCCAGGGATAATCTAGTCATACTAATTCCTCTTTGACATAAAATAAGAAAAATTGACACTAAATTCCCAGGTAACTGGCGCGTAAAAACGTTCAAGTCAAACAAGAGTAAACAAAACCACAAGCAATATACTCCATATCGGAGAGCGTCATCTGAAAGAGTATTCATCAATCCATTAAGTAAAATTCATCATGATGCTGCGTTTTTAGACAGCAACGTTTAAATAAATTCAATCAAAGAATAAAAGACATTCATCATAATAATTTTAGTTAATAGCCTATAAAACATTCCATCCCAATCCCTGACACGAATGATAAAAATAAAACAAGCCATCAATAATGATGTTTTTTAATTTCGTTAATGACCTCTCATTTTAGTGGTGAAAATACACTCAACTTACAATATAACTTCTGTCCGGAGTGACTTATGAACAATACTTCTCGTACCCTTCTGTCCCTCGGTCTGCTGAGCGCCGCCCTGTTTGGCGTTTCCCAACAGGCTAACGCCCACGGCTATGTCGAAACACCGGCCAGCCGTTCTTACCAGTGCAAGCTGCAACTCAATACCCAGTGCGGCAGCGTGCAGTACGAGCCGCAAAGCGTCGAAGGTCTGAAAGGCTTCCCGCAAAACGGTCCGGTGGACGGCCATATCGCCAGCGCCGACAAGAGCACCTTCTTCGAGCTGGATCAGCAAACGCCAACCCGCTGGAACAAACTCAATCTGCACACCGGCGCCAACTCCTTTACCTGGAGGCTGACCGCCCGCCACAGCACCACCGGCTGGCGTTATTTCATTACCAAGCCAAACTGGGATGCGTCGCAGCCGCTGACCCGTGCCTCCTTTGACCTGACGCCGTTCTGCCAATACAACGACGGCGGCGCGATCCCAGCCGCGCAGGTCACCCACCAGTGCAACATACCGGCAGACCGCAGCGGTTCGCATGTGATCCTCGCCGTGTGGGATGTAGCAGATACCGCCAATGCCTTCTATCAGGCGATTGACGTGAATTTGAGTAAATAATCGGAGGAAGTCCCCTGGGGTTCAGCCGGGCTGAACCCTTTTTATTGCCGTTGCCCCCTCTTCTTCTTGTCGCTCCCCCCACGCCAAAACCGCATTTCCGCAGGTGCAACCCGCAGCCGGCCTGGTTCGGAACGGGATCCATTGTTCTTATCCATCGCAACAATCAGAAAAAGCGCATTTTATTCATCAGGCTTATGATGCAGTGTGTTCACCCTATGATGAAAAAGGTTCTCATTTCCCTACATGTTTGGCACTGATCAAGGAGCGTATAAATGAACCAATTAGATGCACTCAAGCAGCTGACGACGGTTGTGGCCGACAGCGGCGATATTGAATCCATCCGCCAGTTCGAACCCCAGGACGCCACTACCAACCCTTCGCTGATCCTGAAAGCCGCGGCGCTACCGCAATATAAGCCACTGATCGTCGAAGCGCTGAACTATGCCCGCCAACAGGGCGGCAGCAAAGAAACCCAGCTGATTAACGCCGGCGACAAACTGGCGGTCAACATTGGCGTCGAGATCCTGAAAAGTGTGCCGGGCCGTATCTCCACCGAAGTGGACGCCCGTTTGTCGTTCGATCGCGGCATGTGCGTAGCCAAAGCACGCAAACTGATTGGCCTGTATCAGGAACAGGGCATCGACAAGTCCCGCATCCTGATCAAACTGGCATCAACCTGGGAAGGCATCAAAGCCGCCGAGGAACTGGAAAAAGAAGGCATCAACACCAACCTGACGCTGCTGTTCTCCTTCGCCCAGGCTCGCGCCTGTGCCGAAGCCGGCGTGTTCCTGATTTCACCTTTCGTCGGCCGCATCTATGACTGGTACCAGGCCAAGCAGCCTGCCGCCGAGTACGACGCCGAGCAGGATCCGGGCGTGAAATCGGTGCGCACCATTTATGAATACTACAAACAGCACCGCTACCAGACGGTAATCATGGGTGCCAGCTTCCGCAAGGTGGAGCAGATCCTGGCCCTGGCCGGTTGCGATCGTCTGACCATAGCGCCGAACCTGCTGGAACAGCTCAAGCACAGCGAGCAACCGGTCGAGCGTAAACTGACGCCGTCCACCGAAGGTTTCTACCAACCCGCCCCACTGGCCGAAGCCGAATTCCGCTGGCTGCATAATCAGGACGCCATGGCAGTTGAGAAACTGGCCGAAGGTATCCGCCTGTTCGCCGTCGACCAGCAGAAGCTGGAAGACATGCTGGCCGCTGAACTGTAATTATTTTGGAGTTATGAATGTCCTCTCGTAAGCAACTCGCCAACGCCATCCGCGCACTCAGCATGGACGCCGTCCAAAAAGCAAATTCCGGCCATCCGGGCGCACCTATGGGCATGGCGGACATCGCCGAAGTCCTGTGGCGCGACTACATGAACCACAACCCGACCAACCCGCACTGGGCTGACCGCGACCGCTTCGTGCTGTCCAATGGCCACGGCTCCATGTTGATTTACAGCCTGCTGCACCTCACCGGCTACGACCTGCCGATGAGCGAGCTGGAAAACTTCCGTCAGCTGCATTCCAAAACCCCGGGCCACCCCGAGTACGGCTACACCCCTGGCGTCGAAACCACCACCGGCCCGCTGGGCCAGGGCATCGCCAACGCCGTCGGGTTCGCCATTGCCGAACGTACCCTGGGCGCGCAGTTCAACCGCCCGGGCCATGACATCGTCGACCACCACACCTACGCCTTTATGGGTGACGGCTGCATGATGGAAGGCATCTCCCACGAAGTCTGTTCGCTGGCCGGTACCCTCAAGCTCGGCAAACTGACCGCGTTCTACGATGACAACGGCATCTCCATCGACGGTCACGTGGAAGGCTGGTTCACCGACGACACCGCCGAGCGCTTCGAAGCCTACGGCTGGCACGTGGTGCGCCACGTCGACGGCCACAACCCGGACGCCATCAAGGCGGCCATTGAAGAAGCCCGCAAGGTCACCGACAAGCCGTCCCTGCTGATGTGCAAGACCGTGATTGGTTTCGGTTCCCCGAACAAGGCCGGTACCCACGACGTGCACGGCGCTGCGCTGGGCGCCGCCGAAGTGGCCGCCACCCGCGAAGCCCTGGGCTGGAAATACGCCGCCTTTGAAATCCCGCAGGACATCTATGCCCAGTGGGACGCCAAAGAAGCCGGCCAGGCCAAAGAGTCTGCCTGGAACGACAAGTTCGCCGCCTATGCCAGCGCCTTCCCGGAACTGGCTGCCGAGTTCACCCGCCGTGTGAACGGCGAACTGCCGGCCAACTGGAAAGCTGACGCGCAGAAATTCGTTGAGCAGCTGCAGGCCAACCCGGCCAACATCGCCAGCCGTAAGGCCTCGCAGAACGCGCTGGAAGCCTTCGGCAAGGTATTGCCGGAATACCTCGGCGGCTCGGCCGACCTGGCGCCAAGCAACCTGACGATGTGGTCCGGCTCTAAACCGCTCAATGAAGACCTGGCGGGCAACTACATTCACTACGGCGTGCGCGAGTTCGGCATGACCGCCATCACCAACGGCATCGCGCTGCACGGCGGTTTCCTGCCGTACTCCGCGACCTTCCTGATGTTCGTGGAATACGCCCGTAACGCGGTGCGCATGGCGGCGCTGATGAAAATCCGCAACGTGTTCGTTTACACCCACGACTCCATCGGTCTGGGCGAAGACGGCCCGACGCACCAGCCGGTCGAGCAAATCGCCAGCCTGCGCGTGACCCCGAACATGAGCACCTGGCGCCCGTGTGACCAGGTGGAATCGGCGATTGCCTGGCAGTACGGCATCGAGCGCAACGACGGCCCGACCACGCTGATTTTCTCGCGCCAGAACCTGACCCAGCAGCCGCGTAACGCCGAACAACTGGCGAACGTGTACCGCGGCGGCTACGTGCTGAAAGACTGCGCGGGCACGCCGGACGTGATTTTGATTGCGACCGGTTCGGAAGTGGGCATCACGGTGGACGCGGCAGACAAGCTGAGTGCAGCGGGCACGAAAGTGCGCGTGGTGTCGATGCCGTCGACGGACGCGTTCGACAAGCAGGATGCGGCCTACCGTGAATCGGTGCTGCCGGCGGCAGTATCGGCGCGCGTGGCGGTGGAAGCGGGTATCGCGGATTACTGGTACAAGTATGTGGGCCTGAACGGCGCCATCGTGGGTATGACCAGCTTCGGCGAGTCGGCCCCGGCAGACCAGCTGTTCAAAGAGTTCGGTTTCACCGTGGACAACGTGGTGGCCAGGGCACAGGCGCTGCTGAAGTAAGTCACGGCAGGGGGAGGCGCAGGCCGCGCCCTGAACATGATGACGCCAGGCCCGGCAAAGTTGCCGGGCTTTTTTATGCCATAACTTGGTGAATTTGCAGGTATTGCAGCAACATAATGGTTTTACCGTCTTTGATCCTGCCGTCGGCGATCATCGCCACCGCCTCGGTGAACGGCAGCTCCACCACTTCGATATCTTCGTCTTCGATACCGCCGCCGGCGGCACAGCGCTCATCGTCATGGTATTCGGCGATAAAGAAATGCACGATCTCGGTCACGCCGCCCGGCGACATGTAGGCCTCGAAAATCTTCTTCACGTCACCGACCTGAAAACCGGTTTCCTCCACCGCTTCACGGCGCGCGCACTGCTCCGGAGAGTCGGCATCCAGCAGGCCGGCGCAGGCTTCCAGCAGCATGCCGCTGTCGTTGCCGTTGACGTAGGTCGGCATGCGGAACTGATTGGTCAGCACCACCGTACCCTTGGCGCGGTTATACAGCAAAATGGTGGCGCCATTGCCGCGATCGTACACCTCGCGCATCTGCTGAACGGAACCGCCATCCTTGCGCTTCAAATCAAAGGTGTACTTGTGCAGTACATACCAGTTATTCGACAGCAGCTCTTTCTTCACATTCTCAATTTTCGCCGACATGAACCCTTCTTCTTTTCCGTTAGCTGGATCGCAAAAATGATACCGCGATTGAGTCCCCAAGCGACAACGGATTTGCAACAAAAAACCCCGCGGCTCCGGGAGAGCGACGGGGCTATGGATCTTGAAGGGTTTAAAACCCGTTGGGAACGTCGCGCATATCCGGCAGTTTGTGGGCGATGCCCTTATGGCAATCGATACAGGTTTTGCCTTCGGTTATCGCCTTGTCATGCATCTTCGCCGCCACGGTTTTCTGCGCGGTGAAGTCCATATACTCGAAGTTATGGCAGTTACGGCACTCCTGCGAATCGTTGGCCTTCATCCGCGCCCATTCGTTGCTGGCCATCGCCAACCGGTGCTGGTCAAACTTCTGCGGCGTATCGATCAGGCCGAACGCCTTGGCGTACAGCTCCTTGCTGGCCTTCAGTTTGCGCAGCATTTTCGGTGCCCACTCATGCGGTACGTGGCAATCCGGGCAGGTAGCGCGTACGCCGCTGCGGTTGTTGTAATGCACCGTGCCCATGTATTCCTCATACACGTTTTCGCGCATTTCGTGGCAACCGATACAGAACTGCTCGGTATTCGCCGCTTCCATGCCGGTATTAAAACTGCCCCAGAAGATAATCCCGGAACCAAAACCCAGCAGCAACAACGTGCCCAGGGCCAGGCGGCTGGGCCTGCGCCACCAGCGCCACAGCCGCAGCAACGGGCCGGCTTTTTTTTCGGTCGGGGTGTGATCAGGTTCTGCCATAAGGCCTCCGTTTAGCGCCCAAAGCCCGGCATGGGCTGGAAATCATTGCCGACAATCGGCGCCGCGTCGGTTTGCGGCACGTGGCACTGCAGGCAGAAATAACGGCGCGGCGCGACGTCGCTCAGCACCCGGCCATCACGATCCATAAAGTGCGTCGGGCTGATACGCGGCGCGCCTGTGGTGCGGTAATGCTCCACCCCGTGGCACTGCAGGCAGCGGTTGGTGTTTTTGCTGACCTGATAACCGTCCACGCTGTGCGGGATCATCGGCGGCTGATTGACATAGTTCAGCGCCATCCGTTCCTGCTGTTTAGGCGCGGAGATTGGCCCGACGGCGGTGGCGGAGACCTCCGGCGACTGGTTGAGATCGACATCGCCGGCGGCAAAGGCCGGGCCGGCAAAGGCCAGCAACAACGCCGCCGCCCACAGGACAAGCGTCTTTTTCACGACAGGGCTTTTCATTTTTATTCGGCTCCCGGGTAATAAAATGGGTGTTGAACGCACCAAGGCGCACTCACACCTTCTCCAGCTTCACCGCGCATTTCTTGAAATCGACCTCTTTCGATAGCGGATCGGTGGCGTCCAGCGTCAGGGTGTTCACCAACTGCGCGGCATCAAAGAACGGCATATACACCAACCCACGTGGCGGACGATTGCGACCACGGGTTTCGACCGTGCTGATCACCTCGCCACGGCGCGACAACACTTTGACCTTATCGCCACGGCGCAGATTACGGCTCTTGGCATCCAGAGGATGGATAAACAGCACCGCCTCAGGGAAGGCGCGATGCAGCTCCGGCACCCGCCGGGTCATCGAACCGGTATGCCAGTGTTCCAGCACGCGGCCGGTAGACAGCCAAAGGTCGTATTCACCGTCCGGGCTTTCCGCCGCCGGTTCAAACGGCAGCGCGAAGATCACCGCCTTGCCGTCCGGTTTGCCGTAGAAACGCACCGCTTCCCCCGCTTTGACATAAGGATCGGTACCTTCGCGGTAACGCCACAGCGTCTCTTTGCCATCGACCACCGGCCAGCGCAGCCCGCGCGCCTGATGGTACATATCGAACGCCGCCAGATCGTGGCCATGGCCGCGGCCAAAACCGGCATATTCTTCGAACAACCCTTTTTGCAGATAGAAGCCAAAGGCGCGCGCCTCATCGTTGAGCTGGTCCGCCGGGATTTCCGTCAGCGGGTATTTATTCACCTCGCCGTTGGCGAACAGGACGTCGTACAGCGTTTTGCCCCGGTATTGCGGGTTTTGTTCCAGCAGTTGCGCCGGCCACACCTCTTCCACCGTGAATCGCTTGGCGAACTCCACCAGTTGCCACAGATCGGATTTGGCCTCGCCCGGCGCTTTCACCTGCTGGCGCCAGAACTGGGTGCGGCGCTCCGCATTGCCGTAAGCGCCCTCTTTCTCCACCCACATGGCGGTCGGCAGGATCAGGTCGGCGGCCAGAGCGCTGACGGTCGGATAGGGATCCGACACCACCACAAAGTTGCGCGGATCGCGCCAACCCGGCATCCGTTCCTCATTGATGTTCGGCCCGGCCTGCATGTTGTTGTTGCACATCACCCAGTAAGCGTTCAACGTGCCGTCTTTCAGCGCACGGTCCTGCGCTACCGCATGCAGCCCGACTTTTGCCGGAATGATACCGGCCGGCAACTGCCATTTCTGTTCGGCTGTCTGTCGGTGTTTTTCGTTGGTGACCACCATGTCGGCCGGCAGACGGTGGGCAAAGGTACCTACCTCGCGCGCGGTGCCGCAAGCGGAAGGCTGGCCGGTCAACGAGAACGGCCCGCAGCCCGGTTTGGCGATCTTGCCGGTCAACAGATGCAGGTTGTAACACAGGTTATTGGCCCAAACGCCGCGCGTATGCTGGTTGAAACCCATGGTCCAGTACGACACCACCTTGATGTTCGGATCGGCATACAGCTTCGCCAGCGCTTCCAACTGGTCTTTCGGCACGCCGCTCATTTCCGCCGTTTTATCCAGCGTATATTCGGCGACAAAAGCCTTGTACGCCTCAAAGCTCATCGGTTCCGAGGCATCGCTGCCCGGATTCCTGGCCGCTTTTTCCAGCGGGTGGGTCGGGCGCAGGCCGTAACCGATATCCGTCGCCCCCCGGCGGAAATTGACGTGCCGATTGAGGAAATCCTGATCTATCGCGTTGTTTTGAATGATATAGTTGGCGATATAGTTCATGATCGCCAGATCGGTCTGCGGCGTGAACACCATGCCGTTATCCGCCAGTTCGAAGCTGCGGTGCTCATACGTCGACAATACCGATACGTTGACCTTCTCGTTGCTCAGACGGCGATCGGTAATGCGCGACCACAGGATCGGGTGCATTTCCGCCATGTTGGAGCCCCACAGCACGAAGGCGTCAGCCTGCTCGATATCGTCATAGCAGCCCATCGGCTCGTCCATGCCGAAGGTGCGCATAAAACCCACCACAGCCGAAGCCATGCAATGGCGGGCGTTCGGATCCAGGTTATTGGTGCGCAACCCAGCCTTGAACAGTTTGGCGGCGGCATAGCCTTCCCACACCGTCCACTGGCCGGAGCCGAACATGCCCACCGCGTCGGGCCCCTTCTCCTTCAAAGCCTGTTTGAATTTTTCGGCCATGACGTCGAAAGCCTGTTCCCAACTGACGGGGGTAAACTCGCCTTCTTTATGGTACTGACCGGCTTTCATACGCAGCAGCGGCTGGGTCAGGCGATCTTTGCCGTACATGATTTTCGGCAGGAAATAGCCTTTGATGCAGCTCAACCCACGGTTGACCGCCGCATCCGGATCCCCCTGCGAGGCGACGATACGGCCATTTTGGGTACCGACCAGCACACCGCAGCCGGTGCCGCAGAAGCGACAGGGTGCCTTGTCCCATTTGATGGCATCCGCGCTGCCCGCCACCGCCTGCGCTACCGTTGGAATTGTCAGCCCGGCCGCTGCCGCAGCGGCCACCGCGGCGTTAGCCTTCATGAAGTCTCGACGACTGAGTTTCATGGCGTTACCTCACCTTGCAAGTCCTGCTGGTGATAAACCAGCGATACCGCCAGCACGCCGTCCAGATTGCGCACTGACTCAATTTTTTCCAGCAGCGCCTGGGAGCAAGCCGCCTGCATCACTACCACCAGCTTGCCCTGCGGGCGATCCTGCACCGGGATTTCCGTGTCCGCTATCGCCAGCAGCGCCGTGACAAGCCGTGGAATTTTTTCCGGTCGGGCCTGTACCACCAACCCACTTACGTGCCATTCGTTATTCATTGTTTTCGCTCCGAATTAGGGTAACGGCATTCACCGGGCACCCGGCGACACAGGCGCCGCAGCCGTTGCAGGTCGCCGTATCCAGCATGGGCTGCGCCATCTCGCCCAGCCGCGGTCGGAAGCGGATCGCCTGCGGCTCGCAGTTGTCCTGGCAACTGCGGCATTCAACGCCCCTGCGCGCCAGGCAATCGGCGCCAAACGCCGCATAGTGCCGCCAGGGGGTTTCCGCCAGCGGGCGAAACAGCGGCACTTCGCAGGCCTGTGCGCAACGCCCGCAAAACGTGCATTCCGCCCGCTGGAAATCAATCTCGGGAAAGCCACCGCTACCGCCGATCAGCACGCCGGTTTCACAGGCGCGAATGCAGGCCTGGCAGCGGGTGCAACCGGCAATAAAAAGGGATTCTTGATGCGACCACGGGGGGCGGATCGCCGCCGAAGAGAGACGCCATTGTCCGCCGAGCAGCCTGCGCCGCGACAATACGGTCATGCTGTTTATCCTTGAGGTTGCAAACATACCCACACGCCAGTTTGCGGGCAGCGGCTATAGCCTATGGATTTAAAACCCTGAAAAATACGGGGGTAACATAAGAGGAGTCCAAGGGGTATATAATCACTCTTTAGGGGTAAATGCGGGGGTAGCTTGCGCCAGATCAATCTATTACTGTGCTTAAGGGTATTTAGCCGCCCTCTTTTTACTCAATCGCTATCTATTTAATTATACAACGAACGTTTTTTCCGTTGCTTACATCTTGAGATAAAACCCGGCGAATTTTAGTTGCAAAACTTATAATTTTGCTTTCGAATGAAACCTGACGATGCGCATCGCCCGTGAGAAAAGGATCCGTGATTGCTTGTTAAACGTTCAGTGACCGGTAGCCTGGCCAAGGTGCTGTTTTGCATCGTTATTTTGTCCGTTATCTCCACCGGGCTGGCGTTGACCACCGTCGCCGGCAGCCTGCGAGACGCCGAAGCGGTAAATATCGCCGGTTCGCTGCGCATGCAGAGTTATCGGTTGGCTTACGATCTCACCCGGCAGGCTACGGGGCTGGATCAGCATCTGCAGCAATATCAACAATCCCTGCAGGCCCCGGCGCTGCAAAAGCTGGATCGTTTTTACGTGCCTGCCGACGTCCGTGAGAAATACCTGTCGCTGCAGCAAACCTGGCAACGGCTGGCGCGGCAGATCCAGGCCGGACAGTCGGCTGACTATCAGGCCAACGTCGCCGGTTACGTTAACCAGATTGACCATTTCGTTTTAGCGCTGCAACGCTATTCCGAACTCAAGCTGGCCATAGTGGCGACCATCAGCGTGGTGGGTTATATCGCCATTATCGGGCTGGTGCTGTTTTGCATTCGCTTTATGCGCCGCCAGGTCGTGGCACCGCTGAAACACCTGGTGGATGCCAGCCAGCGCGTGCAACAGCGAGATTTTCACCACCCGCAGTTGGATGTTGCGCTGCCGAACGAGTTGGGCGTGCTGTCGCAGGCCTTTGCCGCCATGTCGGACGATCTGGCCAAGCTGTATCAGTCTCTTGAGTTAAAGGTTCAGGAGAAAACCCAGCGTTTGCAACAGGCGAACGAGACGCTCGAAGTACTCTACAACTGCTCACAGGCGCTGAGCGTGCGGCAAATTGGCAGGCAGGCCTTTGAGCAGGTCCTGCACATCGTGCGCCAGAGCGAGCAGTTGCTCTGCATCCGGCTGAACGTGGCGGACAGCCTCAGCGAATGGCAACTGACCAGCGGCACGCCGTCGCCAACGCAGGCCTGGCAACGGCTTACCATCGTTCAGGACGGCAAGCCGCTGGGGGAACTGTGTTGGCAACACCAGGATCAACCGCCGCATCCGCATTTGATGCAAAGCGTGGCTAACATGCTGAGCCGCGGCGTTTATTTCAATCGCGCGCAGAAACAGCACATGCAGTTTTTGCTGATGGACGAACGCGCCACCATCGCCCGCGAGCTGCACGATTCATTGGCCCAGGCGCTGTCGTTTTTGCGCATTCAGTTGACGTTGCTTAAACGCACGCTGGCGGGCGGTTCATCGCAGGCGCAGGAGATCATTAACGATTTTGACCGCGCGCTGGCCGACGCCTACCGCCAGTTGCGCGAGTTGCTGACCACCTTCCGCCTGAACATTCAGGAGGCCGATTTGAACGCCGCGCTGCACCAATTGCTGGCACCATTAAAGGTTCTAACCGGCGCGCGGATTCAGTTACACTGTCGGCTTTCCTCCCAGGCGCTCGATGCCCAACAACAGGTACATGCGTTGCAGATTGTGCGGGAAGCGGTGGTCAACGCCATCAAACATGCCGATGCGCGGGAGATAGTGATCCGTTGCGAAGTCACCACGGGCGGTGATAACGCCATCAGCATTGTCGACGACGGCTGCGGCATCGCCAGCCTGAGTGAGCCGGAAGGTCACTATGGGCTGACCATCATGAGCGAACGCGCTGCGCGACTGGGAGGCACGCTGCTCATCCAGCGAGGTAACCCCAAGGGCACGGAAGTCCGGTTGACTTTTCCGCCATAAATCGGGGCCATTCGCCCCCGTTACGTTTTAGGCGGGGATGAAGGCTATTTCAGGACGTTGATTGCCACTATTTTACAAGAGTCTGTCCCACTGTGAAGCGCGCTGCACAGCGTGTTTGAGTGGCTTTACTCGCTACAGGGAGCATATGTCATGGTGATGAAGAATTACCGAGTATTGATCGTCGACGACCATCCTCTGATGCGCCGCGGCATCAAACAGCTGCTGGGGCTGGACCCGTGGTTTACCGTGGTGGCCGAAGCCAGTGACGGCAACGAGGCCATTGCCCTCGCGTTGCAGCACACGCCGGACGTGATCCTGCTCGATCTGAATATGAAAGGGCTGTCCGGTCTGGACACGTTGAAAGCGCTGCGCAATGAGGCCGTCGATGCGCGCATCATCGTGCTGACGGTTTCCGATTCGCGCAGCGACGTCTATGCGCTGATCGACGCCGGTGCCGACGGTTATCTGCTGAAAGACAGTGAACCGGAACAGCTGCTGGAACATATTCGCGCGGCGTCGGAAGGCCAGAACGTGATCAGCGATGCGGTGGCGGACTATCTGTCATCCCGCAGCGAACAGCACGATCCCTTCGCCGAACTGACCGAACGCGAGCTGGACGTGTTGCAGGAAGTGGCGCGCGGCATGTCAAACAAACAGGTGGCGGCACAGCTGCACATTTCCGAAGAAACGGTGAAAGTGCATATCCGCAACATGCTGCGCAAACTGGACGTCCGTTCACGCGTGGCGGCGACGGTGATGTATCTGGAACACAAGAGTCAATGATGCTTCCCCCGGCATGCCGGGGAAAGTCTATTCGATGGCGGCAAACAGCGCCTGATGATGCTGGTGGATCCAGCTCTTGTTGAGTGGCCCCCAGTTTTCCAACTGGTAAAAACCGTCGTTATTGCGCACGCCCTGCTGCACGAACTGCAACTCCACCCCCAGGCCAGGCAAGGCTTTCAGCACATCTTGCAGCGTACGGCGCGGCCAGCCGGTCAATTCCATCAGACGCGGGACGTTTGGCCGTTCACTGTGGCTGATCAGCCAACACAGATAAAGGCGACGGGCAAATACCGGGTTAATTTCCATGCCAAGCTCCTGCTTTGCGGTGAGTCCTGATTGTTTTCCGGGAACCTTGATCGGCCAGGCCCTTGATAGTCATAAAATTGTCTTAATGACGTTTTTCACTGGCATTGGGACGTCATTGCCGATTTCTACTACCGTTATTTACATTATCTCCTTTTTTTCTCCACGCTTTACTCCCCCTTCGCGAGTAAAGTGCAATAACGCCGGAATCCTTCCCAGCCGCTGGTAAACGCAATCCAGATGCGTCTTAAAGATAGAACAAGTCATAACGAGGTTCGCGCTGCATGGCCAATTTTTTTATTGATCGCCCGATTTTCGCCTGGGTTTTGGCAATTATTCTTTGCCTGACCGGCGCTTTGGCGATCTTTTCCTTACCCGTTGAACAATATCCGGACCTCGCGCCGCCGAACGTTCGCATTAGCGCCACTTACCCTGGCGCCTCTGCGCAAACGCTGGAAAACACCGTTACCCAGATTATCGAACAGAACATGACCGGGCTGGACAACATGATGTACATGTCGTCGCAGAGCACCAACACCGGGCGAGCCACGGTGACGCTGACCTTTGAGGCCGGCACTGATCCCAACGAGGCGATGCAGCAGGTGCAAAACCAACTGCAGGCGGCGATTAAACGGCTGCCGCAGGCGGTGCAAACTCAGGGCGTGACGGTATCAAAATCCGGTGATACCACGCTGATGATGGTGGCGTTCGTTTCGACCGACGGCAGCATGGACAAACAGGATATCGCCGATTATCTGGTGTCCAATCTGCAAGATCCGCTCAGCCGCATCAACGGCGTGGGCAGCATGGACGTTTACGGTTCGCAGTACGCCATGCGCATCTGGCTCGATCCCAACAAGCTGACCAGTTACCAGCTCACTACTGAGGACGTGGTCACTGCCATCAAGTCCCAGAATGCCCAGGTGGCGGTCGGCCAGCTCGGCGGCACGCCGTCCGTCGACAAGCAGGCGCTTAACGCCACCATTAACGCCCAGTCGCAACTGCAGACGCCGGAACAGTTCAAGCAAATCACCCTGCGGGTCAATCAGGACGGTTCGCTGGTGACGCTGGGCGATGTCTCCACCATCGAGCTGGGCGGCGAAAACTATGACTTCCTCAGCCGTTATAACGGCATGCAGGCCGCTGGCATGAACATCAAGCTGGCTTCCGGCGCCAACGAGCTGCAGACCGATCAGTTGGTGAAGGACAAAATCGCCGAGCTGTCGCAGTATTTCCCGCACGGACTGGAGGCGAAGGTTGCCTATGAAACCACCCCGTTCGTTAAGGCCTCCATCAAAGACGTGGTGAAAACCCTGCTGGAAGCCATTGTGCTGGTGTTCTTGGTGATGTACCTGTTCTTGCAGAACTTTCGCGCCACGCTGATCCCCACTATCGCCGTGCCGGTCGTATTGCTGGGCACCTTCGCCATTCTTTCCGCCTTCGGATTCAGCATCAACACCCTGACCATGTTCGCCATGGTGCTGGCGATCGGCCTGCTGGTGGATGACGCCATCGTGGTGGTGGAGAACGTCGAGCGTGTGATGAGCGAAGAGGGCCTCCCGCCGCGCGAGGCCACGCGTAAATCCATGGGGCAGATCCAAGGCGCGCTGGTCGGTATCGCCATGGTGCTGTCGGCGGTGTTTATCCCGATGGCATTCTTCGGCGGCACAACCGGCGCGATTTATCGCCAGTTCTCGATCACCATCGTGTCCTCCATGGTGCTGTCTGTACTGGTGGCAATGATCCTGACCCCTGCCCTGTGCGCCACGCTGCTCAAGCCGCTCGCCAAGGGCCATCACCACGGCAAGCGCGGCTTCTTCGGCTGGTTCAACCGCATGTTCAATCGCAATGCCGATCGCTACGAGCGCGGCGTGGCGCGCGTGCTGCATTTCAGCTTGCGTTATATGGCGATTTATCTGCTGCTGCTCGCCGGCATGGCGCTGCTGTTCATCAAGCTACCGAGCTCGTTTCTGCCGCAGGAAGACCGCGGGGTATTCACCGTACAGGTGCAATTGCCGCCGGGTTCGACCCTGCAACAGACCGCCAAGGTGGTGGAAAAAGTCGAGCACTACTTCCTGACCAAAGAAAAGCAGGATGTGCTGTCGGTGTTCTCCACCATCGGTGCCGGGCCGGGCGGTAACGGGCAGAACGTGGCACGCATGTTTATCCGTTTGAAAGACTGGGACCTGCGCACTTCCGGCGCCAATACCTCTTTCGATATCATCGATCGCGCCACCCATGCGTTCAGCAAGATTAACGAGGCGCGGGTGATTGCCAGCAGCCCACCGGCGATTACCGGCCTGGGCAACTCCGCCGGCTTCGATATGGAGCTGGAAGACCACGCCGGGTTGGGCCACGCCAAGCTGATGGCGGCGCGCGACCAACTGCTGCAACTGGCTGGGGACAACCCGCTGCTGGCTCGCGTTCGCCATAACGGCCTGGACGACAGCCCGCAGTTGCAAATCAATATTGATCAACGCAAGGCGCAGGCGCTCGGCGTGGCCGTCGATGACATCAACAACACGCTGTCCACCGCCTGGGGCTCGACCTATGTCAACGACTTTGTCGATCGCGGCCGGGTGAAAAAGGTGTACGTGCAGGCCGCCGCGCCGTTCCGCATGCTGCCTGGCGATATCGACAAATGGTATGTGCGCAACGGCGCAGGCGGCATGGTGCCGTTCTCGGCCTTCTCGACCTCACATTGGGAATATGGCTCCCCGCGCCTGGAGCGTTACAACGGCAGCTCGGCGGTGGAGATCGTCGGCGAGGCGGCGGAAGGCGTCAGCACCGGCACCGCCATGGCCGAAATGGAGAAAATCGTCAGCCAACTGCCGACCGGCTTCGGCCTGGAATGGACCGCCATGTCCTATCAGGAACGGCTCTCCGGCTCGCAGGCACCTGCGCTGTACGCTATCTCGCTGCTGGTGGTGTTCCTGTGTCTGGCTGCGCTGTACGAGAGTTGGTCAATTCCGTTCTCGGTGATGCTGGTGGTGCCGCTCGGGGTGATTGGCGCCGTCGCCGCGACCTGGCTGCGCGGGCTGGAGAATGACGTTTACTTCCAGGTTGGGTTGCTGACCATCATCGGGTTGTCGGCGAAGAACGCCATTCTGATCGTCGAATTCGCCAACGAGCTGAATCACAAAGGGCAGGATTTGATGTCCGCCACACTGGAAGCCTCACGCATGCGCCTGCGGCCGATTTTGATGACCTCGCTGGCCTTTATCTTCGGCGTATTGCCGATGACCATCAGCAGCGGTGCCGGCTCCGGCAGCCAACATGCGGTCGGCACCGGGGTCATGGGCGGCATGATATCCGCCACCCTGCTGGCGATCTTCTTCGTGCCGCTGTTCTTTGTGCTGGTGCGGCGCCGCTTCCCGGGTAAACCCTTGCCGGTAGCAAACGCGGAAAACGCCGAATAGCAGACATAAAAAAGCAGCATCGGCACACCGATGCTGCTTTATCTTGAACGAGAATGTCGTTCCCAAGGTGTTTTCAAATACCGACAAATAAACCATACCCTATACCCTATGAATTTCACGTTGCGGCTAGGCGGCCAGCTTGCTCATCTCCAGGCGCTTACTCCGGTAAGTAACTGGGGTGAGCCAGTGCAGCCAACAACGCTGCAATTTGAAATGCAACGGGTATTCAGTTTCAGCGCAGTGTCAGTTACCTAACATCTCATCGATGAAGTCTTTCCAGTTTCCTAACTCACGATCAACCATAATACTTTACAACCTCAATTATTAGACGAAGCGAATTCTACGCCTGTTTTTTGAGCAAGTGAAGCCTTTCGGGAACGATGCCGGCCACGGAAACCGGGGTTGGCGCACATTTTCGTATTAATCCTACCTCAGGGTATTTCGGCATATTCCCCGTTGCGATAAGCGTCATCGCTACCGCGTGCAGAAAGCATAAAAGCCGGTGCTGCGCCGCAAAATACCGACCGCTACCGGCAAGCGGCCGGGTCAATCACTCAAAAGCGTTTAGAAGTCCACGCGCAAGCCAAGGTTGTAGCGGCGTCCTTCAAGCTGTGGATATTCGCCCCAACTGGTGGTGCGCTTAGGTGCGGTATCGAAAATGTTATACACGCCGGCCATCACCTGAGTGTGCTTGTCCAGGCGGTAAATGACCCCGGCGTCCAACAGAGCATAAGCGCCATAACGGGTATGGTCGCCGGTATCCTCGTTGCGGCTGCGATAATTGACTTTGGACCACAGGTCCAGCACCGAAGCCGCCGCCCACTTAACGGATAAGTTGGCCATGTGTTTCGGGAAGTCATTCAGCGCATAACCCTTATTGACGCCGTTTTTCTGCTCACTTTTGTTGAAGGTGTAGTTGGCGTTGAAGTTCAGCCGATCCGTGGCCTGCCAATCCGCATTGAGCTCCACGCCGTAAACATTAGCCTTGCCGATATTGAAATATTTATCAATGGATTCAGCGCTGTAACCGTTAACCACGCAAGGGGTATTCTCGCTCGCCTCGCAGATATTGACTTCAGCAATCTTGTCCTTGAAATCGGTATAAAATACCGTGCCGTCCAAAGACAGATCGCGGTTGTTATTCCAGTACAGCCCCAGTTCGGTATTCAGGCTGGTTTCTGGCTTCAGCTCGCTGTTGCCTACCGACAGGTAAGGGTAAGGCGGGTTGCTGCCGCGCGGGGTGATGAATTGATCCGAATTTTCCCGCAGCGACGGTTTTTTATAGCCGGAAGAGACCCCGCCCTTGAGCGCCCAGGCTTCGTCCAGCATCCAGTTGCCGTAAAGTTTCGGGCTGATGTGGGTGCCGAAATAATTATCTCGGTCCATGCGCGCCGAGGTGGTCAGCGAGAAGTCATCGATGTTCCACTGCCCTTCGGCGAACAGCGCCCAACTGTCACGAGAAATTTTCGTCACCGGGTCGATGCCCGGCGCCCGTTTGTTGTCGGCGTAGAAGTCGTCATTGAGCGTTTCGCGGCTGTAGTTGCCGCCGAGAGTCAGGTTGTGCTCGCCGAGGCTCAGCTTGGCCTGGCTGTTCAGAACGTAATTCTCGGTCTGAATATGCTGCGGTGCCAGTTGGGCGCTGTGGTAGGTGGATGCGCCTTTCTCATACTGGAAATAGCTGGTGGTAGCGACGGTATCTTCCGCATACCAGCCCGAGTGGGTCAGGCTGAGTGCGTCGCGATCGAAGTCCCATCCCCAGGGCGTGCCGCCGCCTTTGGCCGAACGACTGCGCTTTTTCTCCCCTTTGGCGAGGTTCAGGTCGAACAGGTTGGTTTCGTTGGCGGCAAAGCCCAATGTCATGTCGAGGGACTTTTTGTTGTTCTTGCTGAAAGCGTTGGGTTTTTCATCTTCGCGGCGATCGAGATAATCTGCCGAAAGGTTTAGCCCCAGCACGTCAGGCACCAGCGGTCCCATCAGGAACAGGTTGGCCTGCTGAGTATTGCCGAAATCCTGATGTTGCTGCAGGAAGCTGTTACCGGCAACGGACCCTATCCATTCCCGCACGCCAAACGGCTTTTTGGTGATCACGTTGACCACGCCGCCAATGGAGTCGGAGCCATACAACGAGGACATCGGGCCGCGGATCACCTCAATGCGTTCAATGGCGGCCAAGGGCGGCAAAAAGCTGGCTTCGGTACCGATATTCTGGCCATACGGGCGCGACTCGCCGGTATTTTGCTTGATACTGTTCACCATGAACGAGGTGTAACTCGAGTCCATGCCGCGGATCATGATATCCCCTGAAACCTCGCTGCCGGCACCGCTGCTGACGAACACCCCGGAGACATCCTGCACCGCTTCGGCGACATCGCGGCTGTTTTGCTTTTCGAAAGATTTTTTATCGATAACCGAGATACTGGCGGGCGCATATTTCTTGTTCTGTTTGAACCCGGAGGCCGTAACCACCAGTTGGTCTTCCTGCGAAGCGCTATTTTCCTTCTCGGCCCCCTCTTCCTGCGCGTAAACCTGAGGCGCGCCCATCAATGCCAGAGCAATGACCGTCGCGATGCTGGAGCGTTTTCCCATGGATTGTTGATAAATCATCACTGTTCCTAATCGAGCCTGTTTCCGGTTGGTGTTGTAGCTCACAAAGCGCCCAATGCGGCAAACGTAGAGCGCGGGTACGACCTTGACCGCCACTGCGCACGGCGCTGTACCCGCTTCTGAATGTTGTATTTTCATTTACAGTTCTTAACAAAAGCCGGGCGAATATAGCGGAGATCCGCCAACAATAAAAACGAAATGAAAATCATTACAATGAATAAACAAGCAAAAAAAAGGCGTAACAAACAGAACAAAAAATTCGATAATTTAAATAAACGTGTTTTATTTCAATAAGTAAAACAAAATCAGATCAATGATTAATTAAATGATATTGATATCAATTATCAATATCATTAGCATCAACAAATCGTAAATTGATGTAAAGGAATGTCTATGTCGATGCACCTGATCGCCCCAACCAAAGGTTTTTCTCTCAGCGCCCTGACGTCTGCCCTGCTGCTGTGGTCTTGCTCAACGCTGGCTGCCGAACTGCCCGAAAGTCATTTTCAGACCAAACCGGTAGGATATGGCCTGTACGAACTGGCTTTTGACGACGAAAACAACACCCTGTTTGCCGCCTCTACGCCGTCATTCGCAAAAGGGAAAAACACCGGTATCGTCTACCGGATCAACCCGGCCACACTGGCCACCGACGCCAATATCCTGACCCAGCGCCGCGCCTTCGCCACCGCGTTGGATGAACAGCGGCATCTGCTGTATATCGGCAATACCGTGGATGGTTCGGTGACGGTGATCGACACCCAGACAGGCAAAGAACTCGCCACTATCCAGCTCGATGAAAGCGTGAAAGAAGACCAGTTCACGCCAACGCGCGAAATGGTGCTCGATAAGAAAAACCAGCGTTTGTATGTCTCCGGCACCGCGAAAAAAGGCGTGTTGTGGGTTATCGATACCGCCAATCGGAAGAAGATCGCCACCCTGAGCAACATGGGCGAATACCCGACCGGCATTGCGCTGGACAGCGAACATGGCCGTCTCTACTGCGTCAACGGTGGTGGCGAACTGATCACCCTGGACACCGCCAGCCACAAAATCCTGAAACGCGTGGTGGTTGAACCCGCCAAGAAACACTTCTTCCTCAACATCAGTCTGGACAGCAAAACCGGCCGCGCTTTCATCACCGATCCCGATCTGCCGAAGGTGCTGGTTGTCGATGTGAATAGCGGGAAAATCCTCCACCAGATTGACGTGATCAATTCCCTGGCGGTGTTGTTCAACCCGGCGCGCAATGAGATCTACATCAGCCACCGTGAAGCCAAGCGCATCAGCATCGTTGACAGCAACAGCTACCAGGTAAAAAACAGCATCACTACCACCGCCTTGCCCAATAGCCTCGCGCTGTCCGCAGACGGCAATACGCTCTTCGCCAGCATCAAGCAGTCCAAGGAAGAGATGGAGAAAAAGCAGGACTACCTGATTAAGATCAACCTTGGCGGACTGTGAGACTTATCCATGGCTAGTTTTATGATTCGCCTTTCCGGGGGAGCGCTGCTGTGCCTCCCGGTCATGGTTGCACAAGCGGCAGGTACCGAGCAGACCGCCCGCACTCAGAAAGAAGACACCCTTGAGGTGGTCGCCTCGCCCTTTAGCGATGACGGCAGTACCGAGAATACCGGCTCCTATACCACCAAACAGATGACCACGGCGACCGGGTTGCCGCTGAGCATCAAGGATACGCCGCAGTCGGTCTCGGTGATAACTCGCCAGCAAATGGACGATCTCAACGCGACTTCGCTGAAGGAAATCCTGCGCTGGTCCACCGGGGTCAGCGAAAGCAATTACGATAGCGAACGCTCCTCGTTCAACTACCGTGGTTTCAGCGTTGATAACTACCAATACGATGGCGTCCCCACCTTCTTTGACTCCGGCTATTCCGGCGGGGAATCCGAGATTGACGCGATCACGCTGGATCACGTGGAGATTGTCAGGGGCGCTGCGGGTTTGCTGAACGGCGTCGGTAATCCGGGCGCCGCCATCAACCTGGTCAGAAAGAAAGCCTCCAGCCTTTCACCTTTTGCCCGAGCCGAACTTTCCGCAGGTTCCTGGGACCGCTACCGGACCACGGTTGATGTCGGGACGCCGCTCAATGACGAAGGCACCGTCAGAGTACGTATCGCCGCGGCCGGCGAACGCGGCCGCTCCTTTATGGAACGGCATCAGGAGCGCAAAGGCACCGTCTACGGCACGCTGGAGGCCGATCTGAGCAGCAATACCCTGTTGCGCCTGGGGGCCGATTATCAGCAAAACAGGCCGAAAGCCTCCACCTGGGGCGGCGCGTTGCCGACAGGCTGGTTCAGCGACGGCAGTGAAATTAACTGGGATCGGCACTATAACGGCGCCTCTGACTGGTCAAGCTGGGATACCACCCTGGCCACTCAGTTTGCCACCCTGGAACATGAGTTCGATAACGACTGGAAAGGCGTGGTCAACTATACCCACAGCCGCCAGGCGTTCGATGCCAAAATGGCGATGAGCCTCGGCGGGCTGATCGATCCGGCAACCTGGGCAGTACAACCTTCAAACCCTTATGCCGGGCGCTATGAAGGCTACCGTGATCAACATGCGATAGACATGAAGTTGAACGGTGACTTCACCCTGCTGGGCCGCAGCCACAAATTTGTGGTGGGTAACTCCTCCGCCTGGCAGCATAGCTACAGCACCTATCGCAGCGCCACTTACTCACAGCAATTCAGCGGTAGCCTGCGGGATTGGAACGGCGGCCAGGGCGAGCCTGAATGGTCGGATAAAATGCCGCAAATGGATTACCGCACGCGGCAGATCGGCATTTACGGCAGCGCCGATTTCTCGCTGACGGATCGACTGGATCTGGTGCTCGGCGCCCGTTTCAACAGCTTTAAAAACACCACGACCACCATCGCGAACAAAGTCACTCCGTTCGTGGGAACCGTCTATAAGCTGACCGAACAGGTTTCCGCCTATGCCAGCTACACCGACATATTCAAGGATCAAAACCTGCTCGACAGCAGTGGCCGCAACCTGGCGCCGATTGAAGGGGTCAACAAAGAAGTGGGAATCAAGGCCGCGCTGCTGGATGACCGGCTCAACGTTTCGCTGTCGGCGTTCCGCATCACACAGGACAACCTTGGGGTGCTGGACGAGAACGCCAGCGATCCGAACTCGCTGGAACAGACCTATCATGAGAGCCAGGGCGCGACCAGCAAAGGGGTCGAGTTCGAACTGAGCGGTGAACTGGCGCAGGGCTGGAACGCCCAGCTCGGCATCACCCATTTCTCACTGAAAGACAAGGACAAGGTTAATCTCAACACCGAGCAGCCACGTACCCGCATCAACCTGTTCACCACCTATCAGTTGACGGGCGCTCTGCGCGATCTGACGCTGGGCGGCGGCGCACGCTGGCAGAGCAGCATTTACGCCAACGTCACCGGGGCCAACAACGGCGAGTTTGTGGACCGCAAGGCCGAGCAAGGATCTTATGTCCTGTTCGATGCGATGGCACGTTACAAACTCACCCCGCAGACCTCAGTGCAGCTTAACCTGAACAACGTTTTTGACGAGAAATACTACTCGCAGGCGAATTTCTACAGCACCCGCAACTATGGCGATCCGCGTAATCTGATGCTGACGCTGAAGCACGAGTTCTGATCGTCCTGCCCTAAAAAACCGGCCCCGGATAACGGGGCCGACCACGTTCTAATGCCTATATTTCTTGTAGGATGAATTCTTCCGTAGTAGCGTGCCAAGGGGAGAAAATCCTCCACTTTTCTGAGGCCATAACATGTCCCCTACGCTGACGATCGAACAATTGAAACAGCTGGGCCGCTATCAGGAAGCGACCGAACTGGCACAGCAACAGTTGCTGCAAAAACCGGAAGAGGCCGCGCTGCACTACCAATTGGCCTGCCTGTACGACGTACAAGGTTTTGAGCAGCAGGCGATCCCCTGCTACCTCTCCGCACTGGCTCGCATTCTGCCGGCGGCCCAGCGGCAGGAGGCCTGGCTTGGTCTGGGCAGCACCTATCGCGCACTCGGGCTGTATCAGCAATCGCTGGCCGCCTTCGACAATGGGCTGGCCGAGTTCCCGCAGGCCAAAGAGCTCACCCTGTTCCGCGCCATGACGCTGTACAACCTGGGGGAAACCAAACAGGCGGTGGCCGATCTGTTGCTTCTGTTGGCGGAAACCTCCTCGTATCGCGACATCAGCAGCTATCAGCGCGCTATCCGTCAATACGCCGCCGATCTGGACCGCATCGGCTAGGAGAGAAGCATGGAGATGGTGACCGACCCAAACCGCTACCGCATCGACTGGTCGCAATTGGCCGCGTTGTTGGCCGCCGCCGGGCTGGGCCAGCGTGATCCGCATCAGCTGCAGCGCGTTTATCAGCACAGCCAGTTTTGCTATTGGGGATACCTCGACGGCGAACTGATGGCCACCGCCCACGCCATCAGCGACATGACCTCGGTCGCTTACCTGGCCGACGTGGCTATCCATCCCCACTATCAGGGCCGCGGTCTGGGCAGGCTGCTGATGGATCGGGTGATGCAGGATTTGGCGCCGCTCGGTAAAGTGTTTATCTATTCGGTGCCCGACAAACTGGAATTCTATAAAAAGTACCACTTCCGCGAGCTGACTACCGGCATGGTCTATGCCGATGGCCCGGCGTTGGATCGCCTGCAACAAAATGGCTATGTGCGCTAAAAAAAGGGAAACCCAGAGTGATTATTGAGAATAAACTTTCTCCGCAAGACTGTGCGGGCATGGGCGATATCCGCGCGGAAATCGACATGCTGGACGAACACATCATTAAACTGATCGCCCAGCGCTTTGCCTACGTGAAGGCCGCCGCCAAATTCAAAACCAGCCCCGATGCGGTGCGGGCCAAAGAGCGCTTCGAAGCCATGCTGCAACAAAGAAGAGCCTGGGCCGATGAGCAGGGCCTAAGCCCAGAAGTGATAGAAAAAATGTATCGCGACCTGGTTAATTATTTTATTGGCGAAGAGATGAAACACTGGTCGCGTGAAAACGGCGAAAAGTGAACGCAAGGGGAAATAGCGGCAAATGTCTGACTCATCCTGGCTTATCGAAACCGAGCTGAAAAGCAAAACCGTCAGCCTGATCCCGCTGCGCAAAGAACATGCGGCGGCGCTGGTGGAGGCGGCCGCTGATGGGCGCCTCTGGGAACTTTGGTTTACTTCGGCGCCCAACGAAAACACCGTCGATGATTATGTCGGTTTCGCCCTGAGCGAACAGACCGCCGGGCGGGCACTGCCGTTTGTCGTGGTGCATAACGACACGCAAAAGATTGTCGGCACCACCCGCATTTGCAATGCCGATAGGCACAACCGCCGCGTTGAAATTGGCTATACCTGGTACGCCAAAAGCCATCAGAGAACCGCCGTCAACACCGAGTGCAAACGCCTGCTGCTCGGTTATGCGTTCGAAGCGCTGGCGGTGATTGCCGTTGAGTTTCGCACCCACTGGCACAATCACGCATCGAGAACGGCTATCGCGCGTTTGGGCGCCAAGCAAGACGGCGTGCTGAGAAACCACCAGAAAAATGCGGATGGCAGCTATCGCGATACGGTGGTTTTCTCGATCATCGACCATGAATGGCCAATGGTTAAAAAAAGCCTGGAGTATAAATTACGCCAGACCAGGGAGTGATTGCCGCGGGTCAGCTCATAAGGTCTTCGACATAAAAATTCGGCTGGTGCCTGCCGGTAGGCAAGGCACTTCGCCAAAGCGCGTCCAACCGTTCAGTTCATAAAACCTCGGTGCCTGGAAGCTGATAGTGTACAGCACTGCGGAAACGCACCCCCTGCGGCGCCCTTCCAGCTCGAAGCGGCGCAGCAGTTCGCTGCCCAGGCCAGCCCCCCGCATTGATTCAGGCAGATAAAACAAATCCACAAACAGCAAGCCCAGCGAAGAGCGCCCGGTAATGCCGCCAAGCACCTCACCGCTGCTCGGGTCTTTCACCGTCACCGCCAGCGGGCGACGATCGCTGCTGCCGGTCACCTCATCGTTATACTGATTCAGCCCTTCCGCGATCAGCGCTTCTATTTTATCGACGGCGTACTCGGTGGTTTCGATACGGTATTTTTCCACATTACTCTCTCCGATAGGATGGCAGGTTGCCGCATTCAGATTAGCAAACATTTGCCACACTGAATGCGGCCTGAATTTTTTCGCCCTTTCCCTGGCTTTCGGACCATTGTACGGTGGAACTCCCCGCCATTTTTCGGCATGCTGGGCGCTGGTTTTTCATTTTACCGCCACGGCGGTTTACCACTGGCGCCATGCCGGTGTTGGGTTGCAGAGAAGGTTCTTATTCCATGACGTTGACCATGTACGGCATCAAAAATTGTGACACCATCAAAAAAGCGCGCCGCTGGCTGGAAGAGCAAGGCGTGACTTATCAATTTCATGACTACCGCGCCGACGGGCTGGATGAACAGCAGTTGCGCGGGTTCGTCGAACGTCTGGGCTGGGAACCGCTGCTGAATACCCGCGGCACCACCTGGCGCAAGCTGGATGAAGCGCAGCGCAACGCCTGCGACAATGCCGATGCGGCCATCGCGCTGATGCTGGCGCAGCCGGCAATCATCAAACGCCCGCTGCTGGACGACGGCAAGGGGCACGCCCTGCTCGGCTTCAGCGCCGAAGGTTACCAGCAATTTATTTCTGAGGTAACAGCATGATTTGCCCGGTTATCGAACTGGCTCAACAGCTCATCAAACGCCCGTCCCTCAGCCCGCACGATGAAGGCTGCCAGGCGCTGATGATTGAACGTCTGGAAGCGATTGGTTTTACCGTTGAGCCGATGCACTTCGGCGACACCCTGAACTTCTGGGCCTGGCGCGGCGAAGGGCAAACGCTGGCGTTTGCCGGCCACACCGACGTGGTGCCGACCGGCGATGAAAAACGTTGGGACAACCCGCCGTTTGAACCCACCATTCGCGACGGCATGCTGTATGGCCGCGGCGCGGCGGACATGAAAGGTTCGCTGGCGGCGATGGTGGTGGCGGCGGAGCGCTTTGTGGCGGCCAACCCGCATCATCAGGGCCGCCTGGCGTTCCTGATCACCTCCGACGAAGAGGCCAGTGCCACTCACGGCACGGTGAAAGTGGTGGAAGCGCTGATGGCGCGCAACGAGCGCCTGGATTATTGCCTGGTCGGCGAGCCGTCCAGCACCGAACGCGTCGGCGACGTGGTGAAAAACGGCCGCCGCGGTTCGATCACCGCTAACCTGCACATTCACGGCATTCAAGGCCACGTCGCCTATCCGCACCTGGCGGATAACCCTGTGCACCGCGCCATGCCTGCGCTCAATGAGCTGGTGGCGACCGAATGGGATCGCGGCAATGAATTCTTCCCACCGACCAGCATGCAGATCGCCAACGTGCAGGCTGGTACCGGCAGCAACAACGTGATCCCGGGCGACCTGTTCGTCCAGTTCAACTTCCGCTTCAGCACCGAGTCAACCGACGCGACGATAAAACAGCGCGTGGAAGAGTTGCTGGAGCGGCATCAGCTGAACTACAGCATCGAATGGCGTTTGTCCGGCCAGCCGTTCCTGACCGCGCGCGGTGCGCTGGTGGACGCGGTGGTTAATGCCGTCGAACACTATTCTGAACTGACGCCGCAGTTGCTGACCACTGGCGGTACCTCAGACGGCCGCTTTATCGCCCAAATGGGTGCGCAGGTGGTCGAGCTGGGGCCGGTCAACGCGACCATCCACAAGGTCAATGAATGCGTGCACGCCGCCGATTTGCAACTGCTGAGCCGCATGTATCAGCGCATCATGGAGCAGTTGGTCGCATGATCACGCCAACCATGCTGACCGGGATCTCGACCGATCATCTGGCGCCGTTGAGCGGTAACCATCGCCTGCAGCCCGCGGCGGTGACCGCGTTCCTCGCCATGCAGCAGGCCGCGTTGGCGGCCGGGTTCGATCTGCAGCCCGCCAGCACATTTCGTGATTTCGATCGGCAACTGGCGATCTGGAATGGCAAATTCTGCGGCGAGCGCCCAGTATTAGATAAAGACAGCCGACCACTCGACATCGAGCCGCTGTCCGCCGCCGAGCGCTGCGAAGCAATCCTGCGCTGGTCCGCCCTGCCGGGTGCCAGCCGCCATCACTGGGGCAGCGATCTGGACGTGTACGACCCTTCTTTGTTACCGGAAGGGCAAAAGCTGCAACTGGAGCCGTGGGAATATGAGGAAGGCGGTTACTTTTATCCGCTCAATCAGTGGATGACGGAACATATGGCAGAATTTGGCTTTTACCGCCCGTTCACCGAAGACGGCGACGGTGTGGCGGTAGAACCCTGGCATCTGAGCTACCGGCCGCTGGCGCAGGAAGCCGAGCATCTGCTGACGCCTGCGCTGCTGCTGGCCGCTTGGCAAAATAAGGACGTTGCCGGTGCCGAATGGCTTGAACGCCATCTGCCCGCGATATTTTCACGTTTTATACGCAGTGAAGGAAAGGAGTAAACATGCAATGGTTAGCTGACTACTGGTGGATTATCCTGCTGATTTTAGCCGGGATGATCATCAGCGGGATCAAAGAACTGCGTCGAGTCGACGTAAAACGTTACCTCGCCGATAAGCCGGAATTGCCGCCACACCGCGATAATAACGCCCAGTGGGACGACGAAGACGACAACTGGCCGAAGAAAAAACCTTAACCGCCTGTGTGCGCCGTCCCCCGAGGGCGGCGCTTCATTTTCGCCTCTTTCCCGCAGAAAAAAGAATCGACTTCTCAAAAAATTGCCTCTAGATTTAACCCTAATTGGTTAACGTGATGGTCATCACACTCCCAGCAGTTAAAACGGTCTGAATACAGACGGGGGTTAACCAAAGCACCACCCTCCACGGTAACGGCTACAGCATGGCATCAGCAGACTGATGTGACCCGATTTCAGATTCCCCTATTCTGAGGCTCGAGCTTATGGCTATTAATATTGCGCTAAACCACGTTACCGAATACCGCTACGACCGACGCATCAACCTGGGTCCCCAAGTCATACGCCTGCGCCCTGCCGCACACAGCCGCACCTCTATTCTGGCTTATTCACTGAAAGTGACCCCGGAAAATCACTTTATCAACTGGCAGCAGGATCCTAACGGCAACTACCTGGCCAGGCTGGTGTTCCCGGAAAAAACCGACCACTTCCGCGTGGAAGTGGATATGCGGGTTGAAATGTCAGTGATTAACCCCTTCGATTTCTTCCTGGAGCCGCAGGCGGAACATATTCCGTTTTGCTATTCGGAAGAGCAGAAAATCGAACTGGCGCCCTATCTGCACTGCCAGCCGCTGACCCCCGAGCTGGAAAGCTACCTGAGCAGCATCCCCGATGAAGCCCAGCGCAGCGCGGAATTCCTGGTGGCGATCAACCAGCAATTGCAGCAGCACATCGGTTACACCATCCGCATGGAGCCTGGCGTGCAGACGCCGGAAGAGACGCTGACCCTGCGCAGCGGTTCGTGTCGCGATTCCGCCTGGCTGTTGGTGCAGATCCTGCGCAACCTCGGGCTGGCCGCTCGCTTCGTGTCCGGTTATCTGATTCAGCTGACGCCGGACGTCAAATCGCTGGATGGCCCGTCGGGGCCGGAGGAAGACTTCACCGATCTGCACGCCTGGACTGAGGTTTACCTGCCCGGTGCCGGTTGGATTGGCCTGGATCCCACCTCCGGGTTGTTTGCCGGTGAAGGGCACATTCCGCTGGCTTGCACGCCGGAACCTTCCAGCGCCGCCCCCATCAGCGGCGCGATTGATGAGTGCGAATGCGAATTTGAGCACCTGATGGCCGTCGCCCGCGTGGACGAAGTGCCGCGCGTGACCAAACCCTACAGCGAGGAACAATGGCAGGCCATCGACGCGCTCGGTTATCAGATTGACCGCGATTTGCAGGCCAACGGCGTTCATCTGACGATGGGCGGCGAGCCGACGTTCGTCGCCGTCGACGATCCTGACGGCGATGAATGGAATACCGACGCTCTGGGGCCAACCAAGCGCCTGCGTGCCGCCGAGCTGTTCCAGCGTATGCGTGAGCGCTACGCCCCCGCCGGGCTGGTGCATTTTGGTCAGGGCAAATGGTACCCCGGCGAGCAACTGCCGCGCTGGTCGCTCAACTGCTTCTGGCGTCGGGACGGCGAGCCGCTGGCCGATCCGGCCATGTTTGCCGATGAACGCGAACCTTCTGCGGTCACCACCGGGCAGGCGGCGGATTTCCTGCAACGCGTCGCGCAGTATCTGGAGGTTTCCGGCCAACATATCTTCCCGGCTTATGAAGACCCGCTCTACTACCTGTGGCGCGAACGGCGTCTGCCGGACAATGTCGACCCGTCTGACTCCCGGCTGGAAGATCCGCTGGAGCGGGCGCGGTTGCACAAGGTGTTTGAACAAGGTCTGGGGGCTATCATCGGCCAGGTTCTGCCACTGGCCAGAGAAGAGAACCAGCCGTGGCAAAGCGGCTCCTGGTTCCTGCGCAGCGAGCACTGCTACCTGCTGCCGGGGGATTCACCGCTGGGTTACCGTTTGCCGCTGGATTCCCAACCCTGGGTGCATAAAAGCGACTATCCCTACATTCACAGCGCCGATCCGCATCAGTCTTTCCCGACGCTGCCGGCCTACCGCCAACTGCTGCAACCGCATTCATCTGCAGCCGACCATGCCCAGCTTCAGCCGGTAACCCAGCGCCCGGAGCAAAAACAGTCAGCGGACTGGATTGCCCGTACTGCGCTGTGCGCCGAGCCGCGCAACGGTATTCTTTATCTGTTCATGCCGCCGACGCGCACGCTGGAAGATTACCTGCAGGTGGTGGAAGCCATTGAGGCCACCTCGCTCTCAATGGGCATTCCGGTGGTACTGGAAGGTTACGAACCGCCTTCTGACCCGCGTCTGACCTGTTTTCGCATCACCCCCGATCCCGGCGTCATCGAAGTCAACATTCAGCCGGCGGCCAGTTGGGGCGAACTGGTGGAGCAGACCACCTTCCTGTACGACGCCGCACGCCAGTCGCGCCTGACTACCGAAAAGTTCATGATCGATGGCCGCCATACCGGCACCGGTGGCGGCAACCATATGGTGATGGGCGGCGCCACCCCGGCGGAAAGCCCGTTCCTGCGCCGCCCGGACGTGCTGCGCAGCCTGATCGGTTATTGGCATAACCACCCGTCGCTTTCCTATCTGTTCTCCGGCTTGTTTATCGGCCCGACCAGCCAGGCACCTCGCATTGACGAGGCGCGTAACGACTCGGTTTATGAAATGGAAATTGCCTTTAGCCGCTTCCCGGAGGCGGGCGAGGAAGCGCAACCCTGGCTTATCGACCGTCTGCTGCGCAACCTGTTGATCGACTCCAGCGGCAATACCCACCGGGCGGAGTTCTGCATCGACAAGCTCTATTCGCCGGATGGCCCCAGCGGCCGCCTTGGGCTGCTGGAACTGCGTGCTTTTGAAATGCCGCCGCATGCCCGGATGTCGCTCACCCAACAGCTATTGCTGCGGGCGTTGCTGGCCCGTTTCTGGCAGCAGCCTTATCAACCGGAGCGGCTGCGCCGTTGGGGCACCGAACTGCACGATCGCTTCATGCTGCCGCACTTTGTGCGCCAGGACTTTAACGACGTACTCGCCGAACTGCGTGAATTTGGCTACCCGTTTGAAGCCACCTGGTTCGACGCACACTTCGCCTTCCGCTTCCCGCAGCATGGCGAATTCTCCGCCGACGGCGTCCAGGTGCAAATCGATCATGCACTGGAACCCTGGCATGTGATGGGCGAAGAAGGTGCAAGCGGTGGAACCGTGCGCTATGTTGACTCATCCGTCGAGCGTCTGCAGATCAGAGTCACCGGGTTTAATGACGATCGCCACCAGGTGACCGTCAACGGCCGCCCGGTGCCGCTGCAACCCACCGGCAACGTCGGCGAGGCGGTCGGCGCCGTTCGCTACCGGGCATGGCAACCCGCAGCCAGCCTGCATCCCACCATTGGCGTACACGCGCCGCTGACCGTGGAACTGGTGGATACCTGGATGCAACGTTCGCTGGGCGGCTGCCAATACCACGTCGCCCATCCGGGCGGACGCAGCCACGATACCCACCCGATCAATGCCTATGAGGCGGAGGGCCGCAGGCTGGCGCGTTTCTTGCAGATGGGTCATACGCCTGGAAAGTTAACCATCGAACCCCAGACGCGCAATCCGAACTTCCCGTTCACGCTCGATTTGCGCTGGAAATAAACGTTCGATACAGGAAGGGCGCAAGTCGGTACCAGGAAGGTGCCGGCCTGCGCCGCAAGGGAGCTGCCGTCGCCAGGCCTCATGGAAAACGGGAACGCAATGCCTATGCCGCAATCACTATTTATCCGCTATCGCCACTCGCAAGCGCACTATGACGAGCTGTTTGCCGGCGAGGCAACCTTTCGCCCGCACTGGCAGCGTTTTGCCGCCGAGCTGGCCGCCTATCCGGACGAACAGCTGCAAAGCCGCCTCAACCACGTGGCGCGCCAAATTTTCGAAAACGGCGTCACCTATAACGTCTACGCCGATCCGCAAGGGGTTAAACGCCCCTGGGAACTGGACCTGTTGCCGCAGATTATTCCCCACGACGAATGGCAGCAGATAGAATCCGGCATTGTCCAGCGTGCAGAACTGATGAACCGTATTCTGGCCGACGTGTACGGCGAGCAGACCCTGCTGCGCGACGGCCTGCTGCCGCCTGCGCTGGTGCATGGGCATGCCGGCTTTTTGCGCCCGGCGCACGGCATTCGCTGCCCGGGCAACGTTTACCTGCATCTGTACGCCGTCGATCTGGCCCGTTCCGCCGATGGCCGCTGGTGGGCGCTGGCCGATCGCGCCCAGGCCCCTTCCGGCGCCGGCTACGCGCTGGAAAATCGCACGGTGATCTCCCGCGCCTTCCCGGAACAGTTCCGGGACCTGAAAGTGCAGCGGCTGAATACCTTTTTCCGCACGCTGCAACAGAGCCTGCGCCACTGGGCGCCGTTCGCCGCCGGTGATGGCGAAGCCCCGCACATCGTGGTGTTGACCCCCGGCCCTTACAATGAAACCTATTTCGAGCATGCCTATCTGGCGCGGCATCTGGGATTCCCGCTGGTAGAAGGCCAGGATCTGATGGTGTCCCAGGGGCGCGTCTGGCTGAAAACCCTGGATGGCCTGCAGCGTGTGCATGTGATTTTACGGCGGCAGGATGATGACTTCTGCGATCCGCTGGAGGCGCGCCCCGACTCTTCGCTGGGTATTCCAGGGCTAATCCAGGCGGCGCGAGAAGGCCAGGTGCTGATCGCCAATGCGCTCGGTTCCAGCCTGATTGAAACCGGCGCGCTGTACGGCTTTCTGCCAAACCTCAGCCAACAGATCCTCGGGCAACCGCTGCTGTTGCCTTCGGTCGCTTCCTGGTGGTGTGGGGAAAGCACCGCAAGGGAAACGGTGCTGGAAAACCTGCCTAACCTGATTGTCAAAGGCGCTTTCCCGCAGTTGCGCATCAGGACCTGCATCGCCGGCGATCTGAGCGCCACCGAGCTGGCTCAGCTAAAGGAACGCATCCGCGCGCGCCCTTACAACTATGTCGCCCAAGAGTTGATCGGCCTGTCGCAGGCGCCGGGTCTGTCCCCGCGCCCGCCCTACCAGTTGCAAAACCATGCCACCTGCTTGCGGGTATTCGCCGTCGCCACCCCGGACGGCTACCGGGTGATGCCCGGCGGCCTGACCCGCATCTCCGGCCCCAACAGCCGCCAGATCGTGACCATGCAGCAGGGCGGCGGCAGCAAGGATACCTGGGTGCTGGCACCGCCTTCCGCGCCACCGCCGCGGCCCGGCGTGCTGAGGCAAGAGTTGCCGCCGACCGGCCACACGCTGTCCACGCGGGTGATTGAAAACTTGTTCTGGCTGGGCCGCTATACCGAACGCTGCGACAACATCGCTCGCCTGCTGCGTACCACCCTCACCCTGCGGCTCGACGAAGACGAAGGCAGCGAACAGCAGCATAAAGCCGTGATAGAGCTTTGCCTCCACTACGGTCTGCTGCCGAACGACGAAGCCTCTCCGCTGGAAGAACTGGCGCCGCAACAGTTGAACACCCTGCTGCTGGAAGCGCTGTTCAACCCGGAAATTCCACAGGGGTTTGCCGGCACGTTGCAGCAACTGCTGCGTATCGGTTTTCAGTTGCGTGAGCGGCTTTCGCTGGACAACTGGCATATCCTCAACCGGCTGGCCAAGGATCTGGAACAGCGCCATCAGGCCCAGCGCTGGAACCTGGCGGAGGCGCTGGCGTTTCTCGATCAGGCGATCGGGCATATGATGGCGCTCTCCGGTTTTGCGCTGGACGGCATGACGCGTGACGTGGGCTGGCGCTTCCTCAGTATTGGCCGTCGGCTGGAACGCCTGCAGCAGGTGACGCATATGCTGACGCTGGTGCTGGACGATGACGAAGTACGCAACGCCGGGCTTGAATGGTGGCTGGAGTTGTGCGACAGCACCATCACCTACCGCGCCAGTTATCCGCAACGGCCGGAGCTGGTCACCGCCCTGCCGCTGTTGTTGACCAGCCAGGAGAATCCGCGCTCGGTGATGTTCCTGCTGAAGGGGCTGGTGGAGTACTTGAAAAAACTGACCGACCAGTTCGGGCCTTTTACCGATCAGGCCATTTTCGATCTGCCGGAGAAAATTGCCGGCCTGGGTAACGCCGGGTTTGCCGGCGGCCCACACCCCTTGTCAGAATCGGTGTCGCAGTTGCAACTGGCGCTGGACCGGCTGTCCGATCAGATTGGCCTGCGCTTCTTCAACCATGGCCCCCACTACAGCACGGGAAACGACGAATGAGCCAGAGCCAAACTCAAACTGCCGGCCAATCTCTCACGCCCACCGACGGAAGCCGCTATAGCGTCAGTCACGTGACCGAATACCAATACAGCCTGCCGGTGCCGCATTCTCGCCAGTTGCTGCGGCTGTCGCCGCGCAATCTGGTCTGGCAACAGTGCCACGCTTCGCGGATCCAGGTAGATCCGCAGCCCGATGAATGGTTTGAACTGGACGATTTTTATGGCAACCACCTGGTGCAATTCGCCCTGCGAACGCCGCATACCCAACTGACCGTGCGGGTGGATTCGCAAGTGCTGGTCTTGCCGCACGCCGCACAGTGGGTGGCGGAAAACAGCCTGTCCTGGGAGCGGGTACGCCAACAGTTGGCCAACGGGGGAACCGAAGTATTGGATCCCATTCAATACCTGTTTCCTTCCACTTTTATTCCCATCGATAACGCACTGAGCCACTACGCCCTGCCGAGCTTTACCCCGGAACGGCCTCTGCTGTCGGCGTTGCTGGATTTTACCGGGCGCATTTTCAACGACTTTACCTTTGATCCGACGGCCACCACCATCGCCACGCCGGTAGAAACTCTGTTGCGGGAGAAGAAAGGCGTTTGTCAGGACTTTGCTCACCTGCAGATTGCCTGCCTGCGTTCGCTGGGGTTGGCGGCACGCTATGTCAGCGGCTATATCCTCACGCAGCCGCCGCCGGGGGAGGAGCGAATGATTGGCGCGGATGCCTCTCACGCCTGGGTGTCGGTTTATTGTCCGCCCTATGGCTGGGTAGATATCGATCCGACCAACAATGTGTTGGCCGATACCCAGCACATTACCGTGGCCTGGGGCCGCGATTTCGGCGATGTCAGCCCGATGCACGGCATTATTTTTGGCGGGGGCGCTCACCAGTTGGACGTTCAGGTTACGGTGATGCCGCAATGACAGCGGGCGCAGCATAGCCACGCCCGTCAGGGGAATATTAACGAAAGGCGATCAAATCGCCACGCTTGCCAAACAACGCTTCATCCCAGTAGCGCTGCGGGATGTAGTAGTGCAGCCGCTCGAGGGCATTATTCATCATGCCTTGATTGATGCCGTGCCCGACGCCCTGCTCCACGTCCAGCGTGAAATCCACGCCGATGGCCTGCAACCGTTCCGCCGCCGCTTTAGCGTGCTGCACGACGATCACCGCATCCTCTTCGCCGTGGATCAAATGCACGACGCTTTCGCCGAAGGCTTGATCCGGCAGGCTGGCAAAGCGCCCGCTGAAGGCCACCACGCGGCCGGCCAGTTTAGCCTCCGCTTTCAGGGCTTCCAGCGCCATGATCGATCCCTGAGAAAAACCGACCAACGCGGTACCGGCGTAACCGACGCCGCTCTGCTGTTGCCAGTAGCGCACGGTTTCGACGAACTGCGGCATCACCTGTGCAATCCGCTCGGCGCGGTTCTCTTCAGTCACGCCCTGAACCGAAAACCACTGGCGGCCGTTGCCGTTATCGAAAGCTACCGGGCCGCCAATGCTGACGACCTGCGCCTGCGGGAAATCTTTGGCGAAGTAGCTGCCGATCTCGCCCATTGCCACCGGGTTATCGCCGACACCGTGAAACAGCAAGATCAGCTGTACCGCCGGTGTTGCCGGGCTTTGGACAACGAAATGCTCATGTTTCATGGTGACTCCTCGTCTTCATCAGATGTCGCCCGGAGGTTCCGGGCCGTTGGCGTCTACTATACGCCGCTGAGAAATCAGGAAAATCGGGTTTTATTGAACAACATTGTCGATTTATTGCAATGATTGCGACTGCGCCCAGTTGCGCCAGCGCAGGCAGTGCTGCGCCTCCAACTGTTCGAGCGCCTGCGCCGCCTCCAGCCGCCAATACCGCAGCAAGGCTTTTTGGCCGCTGAGGCCAAACTGCGTCACGCAGTCTGCCGTCGTTCTTTGCTGTTGCAGATGCCCACGCAGCGCGGGCAGCGGCAGGCCGCTCGCTAACAGTAAACGTTGCAGCGCACCCAGGCTGGCCTCCAGCGGCCGGTGGGCGAAGGAAAAACCGGCCAGTTCACGCCAGTCATCCTCACTCAGTTGCGTATCGCCGTCATCGCCGGTGATCTCCAGTTGCAGATCAACCCGTTGCTGCAACCAGCGCCAATCGCGCGCCAGGTGCTTATGTGCCGCATGCCGCAGCGCTTCCCCCTGCTCGCTCAACGCCAGGATGGCCATGGCGGCATAGCAGCCGCTGCTGGCCTCCGTCTTGCTGCCGATACGCACCAGTTCAAAACCGCAGGATTGCCAAAAACGCCACAGCGGTTCGGTGTAGCCAAAACTGACCGAAAGGAAATCCAGCCCCTGCGCCCGTTGACTCTGCTGCGCGATCAGACTGCGGGCAATGCCCTGTTGGCGCAGAGCGGGCAGCACCGCAATGCGGGTGATGCGGCGCGACCGCAACGTCGGCGCCCACCACTGGCCGCCATGCGCCGCCAGCGACTGAGCCACCAGGTTGCCGCGCGGCCGCCGTCGGCCCGCCCAGACCTCATGCGCCAGTTCGGCGCTCAGGCCCCCTTCATCCACCAGCCACAACGCGCCAACCACGTCGTCTCCCACCTGCGCCACGCCAAAGTGCATGCCGGGCGCATCCATCAGCCGCCGTAGATCGAACGGCGAGGTGCGGTAATGGGCGCTGCTCAGCAGAGCGTAAAAGCGCGTCAATCGTTGAGGATCGGCGCACAGCGCGCTCTGTTCGACCAGACTGACACTGGCGGCCTGCACGGTCGCTCGCCATTCCGGTTGTTCATTGAACAACAGAGCATTATCTATCACCCGTTCCAGCGCATCGCCCGGTGCCCAGCGCATGGGGTGCTGTAAAGCTAACGGCCGGAACGTAGGTAGCCCGGCACAAAATTTCAGCAAAAATCCCCGGCCGGTGCCTTCATAGCCCTGTACCGTGGTAGTCAGCAATACACGGGGGAAATAACTGACCAACCGCTGCAACAGCGGGCCAGGAATAGCCGCAGCCTCGTCCACCAGCAGCCAGCCCACGTTGCTGACGTCATGCTCGCGGCAATGGGCGAGCAGCGCGTCCGGCGCCCAGAACTGCGCGCGCCCCTGTGCCCATTCGCCGGCGACGTCGGTGGCGGCACGGCTCGGCCCGGTCATCCAGCAGGTGAGCGGCGTATTCGCCACCAGCATGCCCGCCAGCGTTGACTTGCCGCGACCACGTGCCGCGGTCAGCACCCAAACGCCCGCCGAGGCATTCAGCAGTTGCTCCAGTAGCCTTTGTTGTTCGGCGGTGGGGTGGCCATCGGGTGCTTGCCAGGGCGGGCGCTCCGGTAATGCCGCCAACGCCAGCGCCTCATCCTGTCGCCAGAGCGTGACTTCACTGTCCGCCGCCAGATGGCGTTGCAGATGACGGATAAAATGCGGGGTGGTGATAGGCTGTGGACAATCGCTCCAGCGCAGGCTGTCGGCATCCGGTTGCTGATGCCATTGACGCCAGGGCGGCGTCAGCAACAACAGCCAACTGCCGGCGCGCAGCGTGCCCGCCAGCGCCGCCAGGGCTTCAACATCCAGGCCCATTGTCGCGTCAAACACCGCATGCAGCCGCTCTTGGCCCAACAGGGTTCGCACCGCGCCGCTCGCCAGAGGTTGCAAGCCGGTGGGCGGGTTTTCTCCCACCCACGGCCAGTCGCCCGGCAGGCTTGCAGCCAGCTGTTGCGCCTGTTGGCGGCACCATTGCGGTTCGCCGCTGAGCACCAGCAGGCGCCTGATGCCCTGCTGCCGCATGAGTTGTTGCATTGCCTGTAGCAAGGCTATGTTCCCACCTAAAAAAATGCCGGAGTCAGGCTCCGGCAGGGTATATCAACGGGATGCGAAGGTGTTGCAGGTGTTCGGATCGCCGCTGTCGAAGCCCTGTTTAAACCAGGTGTAACGCTGTTGCGAGGTGCCGTGGGTGAAGCTGTCCGGCACTACGCGCCCCTGGCCCTGCTGCTGTAAACGGTCGTCGCCGATCGCCTGCGCGGCGTTCAATGCCGCCTGCAAATCCCCCTCTTCCAGCATCTGCTGCTTCTCGGCATATTTGCCCCAAACGCCGGCAAAGCAGTCTGCTTGCAGTTCCATTTTTACCGACAGGCGGTTCACTTCAACCTGGCTGGCGCCCTGTTGCATCTGACGCACTTTAGGCTCAATGCCCAGCAGGTTCTGCACATGGTGGCCAACTTCGTGCGCCACCACATAGGCCTGCGCAAAGTCACCGCCGGCGCCCAGTTTGGTTTTCATATCCTGGTAGAACGACAGATCGATATACACCGTTTTATCGCCCGGGCAATAGAATGGCCCCATCGCCGACTGGCCGGTGCCGCAGTTGGTGCGCGTCACGCCGCGATACATCACCAGTTTGGGCGGTTGATAGGTTTTGCCCATACGCTGGAAAACTTCTTTCCAGTTATCTTCGGTAGAAGCCAGCACTACCGAGGTAAACTTGGCCAACTCATCGTCTTTTGGACTGATGCTGGCGCTCTGTTGCTGAGTTTGCGGGCCAACGTCACCGCCGTTCAACAGCGGTGAGAGATCGATGCCGTAATAGCCGGCCACCAGCACCACCACCAGAATGACGATGCCGCCTTTGCCGCCGATTGGCGCGCGAAAGCCTCCACCGCCACCCAGACCTGAAGACTGCCCGCGACGATCCTCAACATTGTCACTTTCCCGACGCCCTTGCCAACGCATAAGTAAACTCCAGATTAGGTTTTTAATAATCGTAGGAAACTAGCCCACTGATTGCCATTATAAATGGTTAACGATGCGGGAAATGTAGAATTTTTCTGGAAATGCAGGCAGAAGGGAAAATGAATAAATGACGGGGCGTTCCGGCAGGATAGCCCCGTATTGCGGCAGAGCGCTTAGTCCAGTTTCACGCCAATGCGGCGCGCAACTTCTTCGTAGGCTTCAATCAGGCCACCCAGGCTCTGACGGAAACGGTCTTTGTCCATCTTGTCCAGGGTGTTTTTGTCCCACAGGCGGCTGCCGTCCGGTGAGAACTCGTCGCCCAGCACCACTTCGCCGTTGAACAGACCGAACTCCAGCTTGAAGTCGACCAGGATCAGGCCTGCGTCATCAAACAGCTTGCTCAGCACGTCGTTCGCTTTGTAGCTCAGCTCACGCATGCGCGCCAGATGCTCTTTGTTCACCCAGCCGAAAGTTTCGCAGTAGGATTCGTTGACCATCGGATCGTGCATCGCATCGTTTTTCAGGAACAGGTCAAACAGCGGCGGGTTCAGCACCAGGCCTTCTTCAATGCCCAAACGCTTCACCAGCGAACCGGCTGCGCGGTTGCGGATTACGCATTCGACCGGCACCATATCCAGCTTTTTCACCAGCACTTCGTTGTCGGACAGCAGGCGTTCCATTTGCGTCGGAATGCCGGCTTCTTCCAGTTTGCTCATGATGAAATGGTTGAACTTGTTGTTCACCATGCCTTTGCGATCAAACTGCTCGATGCGCTGACCATCCAGTGCTGACGTATCGTTGCGGAACTCTAACACCAGCAGATCGGGGTTTTCGGTGGTGTAGACGGTTTTTGCCTTTCCGCGATACAACTCAGCTATTTTTTGCATCTTATTACTCCAATAAAAGAATACCCTTCATCTTTCAAACGACAGCATTGTTGGCTGCGTGCCCTCACTCCAGTCAATTACTCAAGTAAGCTCCTGAAGATTCACGCACTTGCCGCCTGGCTGTCGCTTGAAATCTATTGGGTATAAAATTTATACAACGAATTCTTTAACAACACACATGGGCATATTGTGCCAAACCTGGAACGCAAACGATACCGTGCAGATAAAACAAAAAGGGGCCGCAGCCCCTTTTTGAGTTATTTAACGCTGGTTTTACTGAACGCAGCCTGGAATGCCGCAACCAACCCGTCGTTTTGCGACTGGGTCAACGGCTTCCCTTTCGGATCGATAAATTGCAGGCTGGTACGGTTGTTCAAATCACCCACCTGCAGTTTGTAATCGCCTTCGGTCAGTTCAGGATCCTTGGCGCCCAACGCATCCCAGTCGCCACCGCTCAGGGATTTGTAAGTCACGGCGACGGTGCCCTGCGGACGGCTGCGGTCACCCACTTTCATCCCCAGTTTTTCCAACGCCGCAGGCAGGCGATCCCACACTACGGTATACGGACCGCGCACGACCAACATCGGCAAGCCGGTGTCATCCGCGCCGCTCTGCACGTCCAGCGCGCCGAAGCGGTTAGCGGTTTGGCTGCTCACCAGGTTGTCCTGCTTGTCCAGACCTTCAACGATAGTGTTCATCATCATGCCGTTGTAGCGCTGCACTTCAGAAGGATCGGTAATCTGCTCTGTTTTGCCCTGCTGCTGCAAACCGACGGTTTTCACCACCAGCGCCTGCTGGTAACCCTGCTGCTGCACGCTGATCTGGTAACGTCCTTCGTACTGGTTGTCTTCATCCAGACGGTTCCATTTCACCCAGTCGGTGGTCAGGGTCTGACCGGCGTCCTGACGTGAGGCAATCGCGATATTTTTCGTCTGCAACATGCTGACGACGCGTGACCACAGGTTCTGGTTTTGCGGGCTGTTTTCCAGCAGCAGCGTACCGCTGTCGCCGGCATATTGCGCGCGTGAACCGCTCAGCAACGCCAACGGCTGCACCGGCGGACGAATATCCAGTTGCTTGCCAACGCCGCCTTTCAGCGTGGTTGCCGGAACATCATAATTCCCGCTCTGCACCGGCAGGATCATACCGGCCGGCGCGTTCAACGGTTTGAGCTCCGACGCGTTGAGATAAGACTCATCGCCGCTGACCTGGCGTTTGTAACGTTGATCGGTGGTACAGGCGGCCAGCATCATAACCAGCGAAATACCCACGACTTTTGCTACCGTCGACTTTTGCAATGAATAAACCATCAAATTTCCCTTAGAGTTACAGCAAACCGGCGCTTTTCAACGCACGCTCAACGATCGGACGAGCAGCGTCAGTCAACGGCGTCATAGGCAGACGCATCGTATCGGTTGCCATCAATCCCAATGCCTTACAGGCCCATTTCACCGGAATTGGGTTTGCTTCTACAAACAAATCCTGATGCAACGGCATCAAGCGCTGATTTAGGCGGCGTGCTTCAGCAAAGTTGCCCTGTGCTGCCAGCGTGCAAAGCTGCGCCATTTCACGCGCCGCCACGTTGGCCGTCACGGAAATCACCCCTTTGCCGCCCAGTTGCATGAAATCCAGACCGCTGGCGTCATCGCCGCTCAGCAAAATGAAATCTTCATCATCAACCAGCACTTGGATCTGACTTACACGGCTTAAGTTCCCTGTTGCCTCTTTAACGGCAACAATATTCTTAATTTTTGCTAAACGCGCAATCACCGGTGGCAGCATGTCACAACCGGTGCGTGAAGGCACGTTATAGAGGATCTGCGGCAGCTCGGTGCTTTCGGCAATCGCCTTGAAGTGCTGGTACAGCCCTTCCTGGGTCGGCTTATTGTAGTAAGGCGTTACCGTCAGGCAACCCACTACGCCGGTATTTTCGAAGCTTTTGGTCAGCGAAATGGCTTCAGCGGTGGCGTTGGAGCCCGTACCGGCGATCACCGGAATGCGGCCTGCGGCCAGTTCCAGCGTCTGTAATACCACTTCAACGTGCTCGTCATGGGCAAGCGTTGCGGACTCGCCGGTCGTCCCTACGGAAACAATGGCCGCGGTCCCACTGGCTACATGATAATCAATCAGTTTTTTTAGGCTCGCACGATCGACAGCACCTTTGTCGTCCATCGGCGTAACCAGTGCAACAATACTTCCCGTAAACATTGGCCGTCCCCTCCACAAACAAGTCACTCATGGTACTTTTGCTACCTATCCAAAAGCAAGCAAACAACAGCGTTGTAAGCGCTTGGCAGGCGGTTTTTTTTATGTTTACCATGGTAACCCCATTGAGCACGACAGGAAGATCCATTTTGCCTAAGCCAGATGAACACTATCTCGTGATTACCGCGCTCGGCGCCGACCGCCCCGGAATCGTTAACGCCATCACTCGCCACGTCAGCAGCTGCGGGTGCAATATCGAAGATAGCCGTCTGGCCATGCTGGGTGAGGAGTTCACTTTCATCATGCTGCTTTCCGGCAGTTGGAACGCGATTACCCTGATTGAATCCACTCTGCCGCAAAAAGGCGCGGAGATGGAGCTGCTGATTGTGATGAAACGCACCACTTCGCATGAAAGGCCGCCGATGCCGGCCACAGTGTGGGTGCAGGTTGAGGTGAAAGACTCGCCGCACATCATTGAGCGCTTCACCGATCTGTTCGACTCCAGCCAGATGAACATTGCCGAGCTGGTGTCCAGAACCCAACCGGCGGAAGGTCACCTGCCGCCGCAGCTTTACATTCAGATCACCGCGCACAGCCCCGGCAACGCGGATGCATCAAATATTGAGCAAGCCTTCCATCACCTATGTACAGAATTGAACGCACAAGGCAGTATTAGCGTTGTTAACTATCCACAGCATGATGAGAAAGATGGAGAGTAGTGATGAGCCCATTGAAAGCCGGTGACACAGCGCCGAAATTTAGTTTGCCTGACCAGGACGGTGAGGAAATTAATTTGGCCGACTTCCAGGGACAGCGAGTGCTTGTTTATTTTTATCCGAAGGCGATGACGCCGGGTTGTACCGTTCAGGCCTGCGGTCTGCGGGATAACATGGATGACTTGAAAAAAGCGGGTGTCGAAGTGCTGGGCATCAGCACGGATAAACCAGAGAAGCTGTCGCGTTTTGCCGAGAAAGAGTTGTTAAATTTCACGCTGTTATCTGATGAGGATCATCAGGTGGCACAGCAGTTCGGCGTTTGGGGTGAAAAAACCTTTATGGGGAAAACCTATGACGGCATTCACCGTATCAGCTTCCTGATTGATACCAAGGGTAAAGTCGAGAAAGTGTTTGATGATTTCAAAACCACCAATCATCACGACATCGTTCTGAGTTACCTGCAGCAATAATTCTCACGAAGCGCAGCGGCCCAGGCCTGCTGCGCTTCGTCATTCGCGCTTATTCCTGTTCCGTGTCCACCCGCAGCTCGTCCGGCCAGGCGTGTATCACCGCCTTCACCAGCGTGGCCAGCGGGATAGCAAAGAACACGCCCCAAAAGCCCCACAGCCCGCCAAAAATGATCACCGACAGGATAATCACCAGCGGATGCAGATTGACCGCCTCGGAGAACAAAATGGGCACCAACAGGTTGCCGTCCAGCGCCTGCACCACCAGATAGGCGACGATCAGCGTCCAGAAATCGGCGCCGACGCCCCATTGGAACATCGCCACCACCACCACAGGAATGGTCACCAACACCGCGCCGATATAAGGGATCAGCACGGAGAAGCCAACCAGCACCGCCAGCAGCAGCGAATAGCGCATATCCAAAATAGCGAACACCAGGTAGGTCGCCACGCCGACGATCACCATCTCGAGCACTTTGCCGCGGATATAGTTGGTGATCTGCTGGTTCATTTCGATCCACACCTGCCCTGCCAGCCCGCGATTGCGCGGCAGCACGCGGCGCACCGCGTTGAGCATTTGCTCTTTGTCCTTCAGCAGGAAGAACATCATCATCGGCACCAGAATCAGGTAAATCGCCAACGTCAGCAGCCCGACCAGTGAAGCCAGCGAGAATTTCACCACCGACTCCCCCATGCCCGACAACCGCCCGCGCAGGTTCTCCGCCATCATATCGATGATGCCGGCATCAACCAGCGCCGGATAACGCTTCGGCAGCGTCGCCGCAAAGTTATAGAACTGATTGAGCATCCCCGGCAGATCGGTCATCAGGTTGATACCCTGCTGCCAGGCGGTCGGCGCCACCACAAACACCAGCAGCATCGCGATGCCGGCGAACATGATCATCACCAGGCTCGCCGCCCAGTTGCGCGAACAGCCGATACGCTGCAGCCGCGCGGTCGGCCACTCCAGCAGATACGCCAGTACGATGGCCACCAGCAGCGGCGTCAAGATACCATGCAGAAAATAGAGAATGAGGAACCCGGCGACCAGAATCACCAGCAGGGCGATAGCCTGCGGATCGGTGAAGCGACGACGGTACCACTGTAATAACATCTCCAGCATCAGAGAGTGCTCCTAGAGGTTTGACTGGCAGGCATTGCGGTTCCTGGGGTTGGTCTTTTTATGAAATGAATGGGGTACAGGTTTGGGCACGCCAACACGCAAAGTACCTGAACGAGCCCGCTGCGCTTCAACACCCAACGGAGTGGATTTTCCGCTCCGGAGAACATCCAACTCACAACATGCTCCATAAGAATACCAGAGCCCAGGACAAGCGTATCCTTAAACCGAGACGAATCGCAATCCGCACATCCCGGCAACGCGCAGGGCATTCCGTTGGCAGACCATACTCTTTATTCTCATTTGGCTTCCGCGCCTCGGCCATTAAACGAAAACGGGGGCGTGCAAACGGCAAGTCATTCAATAACTCTTATTTATCTTAGCATCACAATATTAATTATTTTTTAGACGTATTGATTATTGAATAAATAAATCAGATAATTTAAGCACCGGCTCAGAGAGTCTGAACATCATTGCTCTATGTCATACAGTAAGCATTCACTTGCCAACGAAAAATCTCATACATTGTTACATATTATCGGCCATGATAATTATTCATCACTAAAACAATCACAGCCAAGAGTAAGCTACCAGGGAGTAGTAAACCCATGATTATTCGCCCAAACCAGCACTGGTTTCTCCGCCTGTTTGACTGGCACGGTTCGGTGTTGTCAAAAATCACCTTCCGCCTGTTTTTAAATATCCTCATGTCTATTGTCGCCATCATCATTTACCAATGGTATGAACAACTTGGCATACATCTCACCATTGCCCCCTTCAGCCTGTTGGGGATTGCCATCGCTATTTTTCTGGGTTTTCGCAACAGCGCCAGCTACAGCCGCTTTGTTGAAGCGCGAATGTTATGGGGAACCCTGCTGATAGCGGAGCGCACATTATTGAGACAATTAAAAAACCTGCTTCCGGAAGATAAAAAACATCATGAAGAAATAGCAAAATATCTTATTGCGTTTAGCTGGAGTTTGAAGCACCAATTAAGAAACACCGATCCCACCGCTGACTTATATCGCATTTTACCGAGAGAGGCTTTCTCGGAGATCATCGCCAGCCCAATGCCCACTAACAGAGTCTTGTTATTATTGGGCGATGAGATTGGCAAATTGCGTCTGGCGGGTAAATTAAGCGACGTCACCTATAAAATGCTCGATAATAAACTGGATGAACTCGCACATGTTCTCGGCGGTTGCGAAAGAATAGCCAACACGCCGGTGCCTTTCGCCTACACGCTGATCCTGCAACGCACCGTATATTTATTCTGTTCCTTGCTGCCGTTTGCGCTGGTTTCTGATTTGCATTACATGACGCCGTTCGTTTCCGTGTTTATTTCCTATACCTTTTTATCCTGGGACTCACTGGCCGAAGAGCTGGAAGACCCCTTTGGTACCAGCGCCAATGATCTGCCATTGAATGCCATCTGCAATACCATCGAACGTAATCTGATGGAAATGAACAATCAAAAACCTCTGCCTGCCCTGCTCAAACCCGACCGTTATTTCAATCTGATCTGACGCCGCTCTTCGGCACGGTGTACACCGTGCCGAAGCCTGATGGGAATCAAATGTTCAGATAACTACCAACGTTCAACTGCCGCGCAATCTTTATCCCTTGCGGCAACCCATAGTTCGCCCTGCGGCGTTGATTCCTTTTTCCAGAATGGCGCTTTGGTTTTCAAATAATCCATAATAAATTCTGCGGCAAGAAAGGCGTCGCCTCTATGAGCGCTGCTGACGCCGACCAAAACGATACCATCGCCTGCCCGCATCTCGCCGATACGATGAAACACGACCACCCGCCCCAGTGGCCAACGGCGGCGGGCTTCATCAACAATCTGCGCCAACAACTTTTCGGTCATGCCGGGATAATGTTCCAACGTCAGGGAATTGACATCGCAGCCCAGATTATTATTTCGTACTTTGCCGACGAAAGTGACCACGGCGCCCTCGGTCTCTGAGGCTGATAACCATTGATGTTCCCGTGCGATATCAAAACTCTCGGTGTCGACGATAATTTTGTTTTGCATCTCAGCCCCCGGTGACCGGCGGATAAAAGGCCACTTCATCACCGGCATTCAAGGGGTGATCGAAAGGCACCAGCGTTTGGTTTACCGCAGCCAAAAGTTTATCACCCTCCAGTGCCAGTGCCCAACGGTCGCCTTTTAGCAACAGCGCCTGGCGTAACGTCGCCACCGTGGCGTAGTCGGCAGGGAGTTGCAGATGGTTGCAACCGATCAGCTCACGTACCTGAGCAAAGAATAAAACGTCAATCATGATTCCCCCGTGCTGGCCATGGTCTTTCTCCAGTAAAATTTACCCCCCGATAAACGACAGGTTTTGCGTGATGCCGGTATTCCCCTGATGCAGGAAATGCGTTTGTTTTTTCTGCAATAAACTGTGCGCAATACGCTCTTGCAATGCTTGCTGGCTGCCGTCGGACTGCAACAGGTCACGCAAGGCGACACCGCCGTCACCAAACAGGCACAGGTGCAACTTACCCGTTGCGGAGACCCGCAGCCGGTTACAGCTGGCGCAGAAATTTTTTTCGTACGGCATTATCAGGCCGATTTCCCCCTGATAATCCGGGTGGAAAAACACCTGAGCCGGTCCTGCGCTGCGCTCTCGTTCCCGGCGCTGCCACCCCATGGCGACCAGGCGTTCGCGGATCACCTCTCCCGAAATATGATGCTGGCGGAACAGATCTCGTCCTTCCCCCGTTTCCATCAGTTCGATAAAACGCAGCTGAATCGGGCGGTGCTTAATCCAGTCAAGGAACGTCTGCAGGCTATGATGATTGATCCCGCGCATCAAAACGGTATTGACCTTGACCTTGTCAAACCCCGCGGTAAAGGCGGCGTCAATTCCGTCCATAACTTGCCTGAACTTGTCCTGGCCGGTTATGGCGTGAAACTGGTTGGCGTCCAGGCTGTCCACACTGACGTTAATGGACGTCAGCCCAGCGGCCCGCCAACGCGCCACATCACGCGCCATGCGGTAGCCATTGGTGGTCATGGCAATATTGCTGATTTCCGGGTTTTGTCTGACGGTATCAATGATCTCGACGAAATCTCTGCGCAGTGACGGTTCGCCGCCGGTCAGACGGACCTTTTCCGTGCCGCAGGCGGCAAAAGCCCGCGTAACCCGCCGAATTTCATCCAACGTAAGAAAGCTTTTGTTGTTGCCCCCAGTGGGACGATACCCATCAGGCAAACAGTAGCTGCAACGGAAGTTACACACATCCGTAATGGAGAGCCGCAAATAATAAAACTTACGTTCCCAGGGATCGGTAAATGTCGACATCTGCAATACCTCCCAAATGAGCAGTAACAAGAAATCATCAGGCACTTATGAATTAAGTGTCAGAGCGGAAAACAATGGCGTTGCTGTTGATTGCCCCGAGGCTGACCGAAAAGCAAAGCCAGGCTATCTATTAAGCCCATAGCCTGGCTGCTTACTTTTTCAGTGAGACTTCATGCCGGCTGCGAGCATCAGCAGTTTAAATACCGATGCCACTACGCCGAGGGCCAGCACGCTTGCAGCCCAAATAGCCATCATCCACATCAAGCGCCGCCAAAGGGCCGGGTGGCTGTCTGTCACAGGTTTCATGATATTCGTCTCCTGGCAACGTTATCGATCAATGGTAACCTTCGTCCGGTTTGATTTTTCCGCGGAACACGTAATAGCTCCAGCAGGTGTAAGCCAGAATGACCGGGATTATCAGCAACCCGCCGACCAGCATAAAGCCCTGGCTCTGAGGCGGTGACGCTGCCTGCCAGATGGAGATCGACGGCGGGATGATATTCGGCCAAATGCTGATCCCCAGACCGCTGAAACCCAGAAACATCAAGCCCAGGGTCATCAGGAATGGACCATAGCTGGCCCGGCGGTTATACGCCGCCCGCACGATGCCCCAGGCAAAGGCCAGAACCAACAGCGGCACCGGCAGGAACAAGAAGATATTCGGCGTGGTGAACCAGCGCGCGGCAATATCCTGGTGCGCTAACGGCGTCCAGATGCTGATGATGGCAATGACGGCCAGCAGCACCAGCGTCAAGGGGATCGCCAACTCGGACATCTTGCGGTGCAAGGCCCCTTCCGTTTTCATCATCAGCCAGGTACAGCCCAATAACGCATAGGCGACCACCAGGCCGAGGCCGCAGAACAGCGGGAACGGCGCCAGCCAGCTCAGCGCCGAACCGCTGTAGACGCGGCCGGTGACATCGAAGCCATTCAATATTGCCCCGACGGCAACCCCCTGGCTGAAGGTCGCCAGGATCGAGCCGACAATAAACGCCTTGTCCCAAAACGGACGATGCTCCGGCGTGGCCTTGAAGCGGAATTCAAACGCCACGCCGCGAAAGATCAGGCCAATCAGCATCGCAGTCAGCGGAATGGATAACGCGTCGGTGATAACGGCATAAGCCAGCGGGAAAGCGCCATACAGCGCCGCGCCGCCCAACACCAACCAGGTTTCGTTGCCGTCCCAGACCGGCGCCACGGTGTTGACCATCATGTCGCGCTCGGTGGCATCCTTATTGAACGGAAACAGGATACCAATCCCGAGATCGAAGCCATCCATCACGATATACATCAAGGTGGCGAATACGATGATGGTGAACCAAATAATTGAAAGATCGATGCCCATGTTAGTTTCTCCCTTCCGGCTTGTTCAAAGGATCCTGAACCGCAGACAGCGGACGCGCCGGCGTGCCGTCGGCAACGGCGCCATGCGTATCGTCGCTCCCCGGCCCTTTCTTGATCAGACGCATCAGGTACATATAGCCGACGCCGAACACCGAGCAATACACCGCGATAAAAGCCAGCAGGCTGAAGCTCATGTGCATATCACCGTGCGCGGAAACGGCGTCGCGGGTCCGTTGCACCCCATAGACCACCCAGGGCTGACGACCGATTTCAGTGGTGAACCACCCGGCCAACAACGCAATCAGGCCTGAAGGCCCCATTAACAACGCAAACCACAAAAAAGGACGCGACTGATACAGACGGCCTCTCCAACGCAGCCATGCGCTGACGACGCCAAGCAGAATCATCAGCATGCCCAGACCGGCCATCACGCGGAACGACCAAAAGATGATGGTGGAATTCGGGCGATCTTCCTTAGGGAAGCTTTTCAACGCCGGCACTTGCTTGTCGAGACTGTGCGTCAGGATCAGGCTGCCCAGATAAGGGATTTCCAGCTTGTAGCGGGTTTTTTCCTGTTCCATATCCGGCACGCCGAACAGCACCAGCGGCGTGGCTTCACCCGGCCGGTTCTCCCAATGGCCTTCAATGGCGGCAATTTTCGCCGGTTGATACTCCAGGGTATTCAAGCCGTGAGCATCGCCGATTACCGCTTGAATCGGGGCGACAAACAGCGCCATCCAGAGCGCCATGGAGAACATTTTACGCACCGCCGGTGAATCGTTGCCCCGCAGCAGGTGCCACGCAGCCGATGCCCCGACAAAGAAGGCGCTGGCCAGGAAAGCGGCGGTAGACATGTGCAATAAACGGTAAGGGAATGACGGGTTAAAGATAATTTTCAGCCAGTCGACCGGGACAACAATACCGTTTTCGATCGCATAGCCTTGCGGCGTGTGCATCCAGCTGTTCGAAGCCAGGATCCAAAAGGTTGAGATGAGCGTACCCAGTGCGACCATACAGGTCGCAAAGAAATGCAGCCCGCGCCCTACCCGGTTCCAGCCAAACAGCATAACCCCGAGGAAACCGGCCTCCAGGAAGAAAGCGGTAAGCACTTCATAGGTCAATAAGGGCCCGGTAATGCTGCCGGCGAACTGCGAAAAACCGCTCCAGTTGGTGCCAAACTGGTAAGCCATTACCAGACCTGACACCACCCCCATACCAAAATTGACCGCAAATATCTTCGACCAAAAATGATAAAGCTCGCGGTAGGTGTCATTACGTGTTTTCAGCCACAAACCTTCCAGCACCGCCAGAAAACTCGCGAGCCCGATGGTAATAGCCGGAAAAATAATATGAAAGGAGACAGTAAAGGCAAACTGTATCCTCGCTAAATGGAAGGCATCTAATCCCAACATCGTTCACCCCTGTGTATCACCATTTTGATAAGTTTATAAACCACGAGTTATATTGCTATTCCAGGTCACTGCCCGTTATCCATTAAAAAGCAGGGCCACACTCTTTACATGAGCCGCGCAAAAAATGAGGAAAACCTCATACCGCTCTTTTGTTTTACAATCCCGGTAATTTTTTAGTTTTCTTTTCCTGTCCGTATTTTTAGCTAAACAGGCCTGCGGATGCCCCAAGGGTGAGTTTATGGGCACGAACATGGGAGGAATCAGGATAATTAATTAGCCTCGACACGCCTCAGTCGACGCAGATGATTTTATTTTAAATTTTAACGGTATATCTTCTGAACTTACCACTCCCCTTTTCCTACTAATGATCTCTTGGTTTTTCTCAGTTTCCCTCGCTTTGTGAAGTAATTTTACCTGCCAATAACATTTCGTCAAATTGGTTAATTTTATTGCGCAATAGATACAATCTATCACGCACCTTGTTAAGTTTTGATATGCTATTTGGAATAGGTTGTATCAACATTGACAATGCAAAGTAAAAAAGGTAGCTCTATATTTAATGCGTTTTACATCAGTTATTGTTGCTTTTTAAATATCATATTTAACCTTTACTGGATGGTAGACGACTTATGAGCACGTATTATGATGATTCACAGGCAGTTTTTAGCCCTGTTACGCGCAGTGCCATCTTCATTGTCGCGACAATAACAAATACGCCGGAACACCACGACACCGTACGCAACTGGTGTGCCGACGTGGCGGCAGTGGTGCGTTCGGTAGCGAAAAGATCGCCAGATGGACGACTGTCATGCGTCTGCGGTTTCGGTTCCACCGCCTGGAATACGCTTTTCGGCCTTCCGCGCCCGGCGCAATTGCATCCTTTTCGTGAAATAGGATCCGGTGGCCGTGTCGCCGTCGCTACGCCAGGTGACATTCTGTTACATATTCGTGCCGAAGAAATGGATCTGTGCTTTGAGCTGGCAACCCAGTTGCTGAATAAGCTCGGCGATGCCATCACCGTCGTGGATGAAGTTCAGGGTTTCCGTTATTTCGATCAGCGCGCGATTATCGGCTTTGTCGACGGAACCGAAAACCCTGAGGGCCGCGGAGCCATCGACTTCACCGTGGTGGGTGAGGAAGACCGCGCCTTTGCCGGCGGCAGCTATGCCTTGGTGCAGAAATATCTGCATGATATGAAAGGTTGGAATTCCCTGACCATTGAACAGCAAGAGGGCATTATCGGCCGCCATAAACAATCCAATATTGAGCTGGATGCCGACGTAAAACCTTCCTCATCCCACAGCTCACTCACCACGCTGGAAGACGAGAACGGTAACGAAGTAAAGATCCTGCGCGATAACATGCCGTTTGGCAGACCCGGTATGGGCGAGTTCGGCACCTACTTCATCGGCTATGCCCGCTCCCCGGTGCCGATAGAACAAATGCTTGAAAATATGATTATTGGCCTTCCACCCGGTAATTATGACCGTTTGCTCGACTTCAGCCATGCCGTCACCGGCGGTTTATTCTTTATTCCATCGCTGACGTTATTAGAAGCCTTGTCGACGCGCAGTGTGCCGCCCAATAGTCATTAACGTCACGACTGGCGAAAACATCATTCAAGGATAATTAAAGAGTAACGCATCCAGCATTTTACTGAAAAATGCTGAATGCACCTTATTTCGTCATCTGGCATTGTGGTAACGATGCCTTAACTCACCACCACCAATAAGGAGCTGGCATTAAATTCGTCAACACCATTATTTAATCTGAGAAGATTAAATAAATAACAGACATATCTAAAAACGCCTGTTTTATTGAAGTTAAATCGCTTTAACTTGATAGGAGTTAATTCACCATGCCTATTTTATGTGATATTTGTCATGCTCGCCCGGCTTCTGGCCGTGTGACAGTGATGCAAAATAATTCGTTTAATCGTGAATATCCAGCTGGAGCATTTAACGCGCACGGCAGCGGCTCAGAATATCACCCTCAATATTGCAGATTCTTTGGTGGAACACCTGGTGGACGTGGGCTATCAGCCTGATTTTGGTGCCCGTAAATTGAAACGCCGGATCCGCGAGGAAGTGGAAACCCGATTGGCAAAGGAAATTCTTGCCGACAACCTGAAGTCAGGCGACAGCGTCGAGATTGGCTATGATCAAACAACTGACAAGGTCGTGTTTCACAAACTGATCCCCATGAGTAAGGAGAATGCAGACCCGCGAGCAACACCAGAACCGCCTGTTACTCAGGCTGGGCCGCAATAATAGTTGTCGGTTATCCCGCCTCCCGAGGGGAACGCCGAATAGACCTGTCTCAATAAGATATCGCCCACTCAGGGGCGGTAGGAGTTCATATGATGAAGAAGAAACGCGCCGTTCCCGGAATACGGCCCTATGATGGGCCGGCAGGTGGCTGGGGCGCATTGAAAGCGACGGCTATCGCCGTGAAAACACAAATGGAAACCTTCGAAGCGCCGGTCACGCTGATGCGCACCAACCAACCGGACGGCTTCGACTGCCCCGGATGCGCCTGGCCTGACAAAGAACACCACTCGACCTTCCAGTTCTGCGAAAACGGCGCCAAGGCGGTCACCTGGGAAGCCACCAGCAAGCGGGTAACACCGGAGTTTCTGGCGGCCAACACAGTGACCTCCCTGCTGGAAAAAACGGATTTTGAGCTGGAAGGCTACGGTCGTCTGACGCATCCGCTGGTTTACGACAGCGCCAGCGATACGCTGCGCCCGGTCGAATGGGAAGATGCCTTCAAGCGCATCGGCGAACTATTGCGCGGCATGCAGTCGCCGGACCAGGTTGAGTTCTACACCTCCGGCCGCGCCTCCAATGAAGCCGCCTACCTGTTCCAACTGTTTGCCCGTGAATTCGGTACCAATAACTTCCCGGATTGCTCCAACATGTGTCATGAACCGACCAGCGTTGGCCTGCCGCAATCCATCGGTATCGGCAAGGGCACGGTGTCATTGGATGACTTCGACAATACCGAATTGGTGATTTCCATTGGCCACAACCCGGGCACCAACCACCCGCGCATGATGGGTACCCTGCACGAACTGGCGCGGCGCCAGATACCGATTATCGTCTTCAACCCGCTGCGTGAACGCGCGCTCGAGCGCTTTGCCGATCCGCAAAACGTTATCGAGATGGCGACCTACAGCTCCACCAATATCGCTTCAACCTACTATCAGGTTAAAGCCGGCGGCGACGCCGCCGCATTGAAAGGGATCGCCAAGGCGCTGTTGGAATATGACGCCGCTCAGGGTGCGGGCAGCAACGTTATCGATCGTGACTTCATTGCCGAACACACCCAGGGTTTCGAGCAATTCACCACGGATTTGGCCGCCACCCCGTGGAAAGACATTGAAGCGGAGAGCGGCCTGACTCAGGAAAATCTGGAGCAGGTTGCGCTGGCCTATGCGAAATCCAAAGCCACGATCATTACTTACGGCATGGGCATTACCCAGCACAACAAAGGAACGGCAAACGTACGTTTGATTGCCGATCTGCTGTTAATGCGCGGCAATATCGGCAAACCCGGCGCCGGGATCTGCCCGCTGCGCGGCCATTCCAACGTACAGGGCAACCGCACCGTCGGCATCACTGAAAAACCGTCGCCAGAGTTCCTGGCCAATCTGGAAAACGTGTTCGGCTTTGTCGCTCCGAAAGAGCACGGGCATGATGCGGTAAAAGGTATGCAATCCATGGTGGAAGGCACCTCCAGGGCGCTGATTTGCCTTGGCGGTAACTTCGCCGTGGCCTTGCCGGACCCGAATCTGTGCTTCCCGGCGATGAAATCGTTGGATTTAAGTGTCCATCTCGGCACCAAGCTGAACCGCTCACACCTGCTGGTAGCCAAGGAAACCTACATCCTGCCTTGCCTGGGGCGTACAGAACTGGATATGCAAGACAGCGGTCGCCAGTCGATCACGGTGGAGGATTCCATGTCGATGGTGCACGCCTCTTCCGGCAAACTGAAACCGGCATCCCCGTTCCTGCTTTCAGAGCCGGCGATCGTCGCCGGTATGGCCAAGGCAACCCTGCAGGACAGTAAGGTGCCCTGGATGGAACTGGTGGCCGATTACAGCATCATTCGCGATCTGATTGAAAAAACCATTCCCGGTTTCGATAAATACAATGAGCGTATCGCACAGCCCGGTGGGTTCCGTATGCCGCTGCCGCCAACCGAGCGCATATGGCCGACGCCAACCGGCAAAGCCATGTTCTCGGTGTTCAGCGGCGTAGAAGAAGATGCCGACGTCCAGGGCGACGACGTGCTGCGTCTAATCACCCTGCGCAGCCATGACCAGTACAACACCACTATTTACGCAATGGATGACCGTTACAGAGGCGTATTTGGCCGTCGCGATGTTCTGTTCATGCACGACATCGATCTCGAGAAGCGGGGCCTGGAACATGGTGATCTGGTGGATATCGAAACCGTGGTGGCAGGGCGCAAACTGCGGCTGGAAAATATCACAGTGATCTCCTACAACATCGCCCCAGGCTCCGTCGGCGCCTATTACCCTGAGGCGAACGTTCTGGTTCCGCTGGATTATATCGACAAGGAAAGCGGTACCCCGTCTTATAAATCGGTGCCGGTTCGCGTAACTCACGCCACGGCCAGCTAACGGCGTAATAGACCCGTCGTTAACGAGTCTGTATTGAAGGGGGGAAGTCGCATTCCCCCCTTTTTATTTGAACGCCTGCCCGGCGAGCAAACCGATGGCAATAAACAGCATGGCAACGCCGGAAATGCGGCTGACGACACGGGCGGCCTGCGGACGCGTCTGCAACAGGGACTGCGACCCCCATCCCACCAGCAGATAAACCAGCCCACAACTCACCAGATGCAACAAACCCAACGCAAGGATCTGCATCGGAATCGACCAGGCGGCATTGGCATCGGTGAACTGCGGCAACAGCGCCAAAAACAACAGAAAAACCTTGGGATTCAGGCCGCTGATGCAAATCCCTTTACCGGCCCAACGCAGCCAGGAGCCGGACGGCTGCCCTTCACCCGCGCTGGGCGCGGGGGGATGAAGCAGCATGTTGAAACCGATCCACAACAGATAAGCCGCGCCAATCAGAGTCAGCACCGTAAGGGCCAGCGGATTGCCCGCCACCAGCGCGCCCACGCCGGCCGCCACGATCGCTATCGCCATCAGATGCCCCAACAGCAGGCCCGCCACCGCAGGCACCACCACCCGGCCGCGTATGCCTGCCGATATGATATATGCCCAGTCCAGCCCCGGCGTAATGACAAACAGCATGGATACCGCCCAGAAGGCGGCAAAAATAGCCGGCGTCATGTGCGCGATGCCTTTTGCGGCCACCGAAGCGCGGTGCATTGGCTTATCCGTTTTATCACTTCACTTTCCTCCACAGGACACGGCTTTCAGGTTCCAAAAGCCAGTAATGTTCAAAATTGTTCAATTATTGAAAAGAATATCCCCAAGTTGTTAGAATGTGGTTTCAATTATTTGCGTATAAATTGCAGATTGAGGGAAATTCTTCCAAATGGATAAGATCGACCGCAAAATCCTTGCTGAACTCCAGTTCGATGGGCGTCTTTCCGTTACCGAATTGGCTGACCGGATCGGGCTCAGCGTTTCCCCCTGCCATCGCCGGGTACGCGCTCTGGAGCAATCTGGGGTGATCAGAGGCTACCGCGCGCATCTCGATCCCGGCTGCCTTGGCTTTAACTTTTCTGCGTTGGTATTTGTCACTATGCGGGAAGGGGATCGCCAGGCCGTTGAAGCCTTCGAGAATGCCATGCTGGACATTCCCCAGGTTGTCCAGGCGCAGCGGCTGTTCGGCGACCCCGATTATCTGCTGCACGTCATCGCCCGCGATCTGCCGGCTTTTCAGCGGCTTTACGACGAACGGCTTTCCGCCCTGCCCGGCGTACAGCGCCTTACCTCCACACTGGTCATGAAAAGCGTGGTGCAAGACCGGCCTTTTCTGCCGTTGTAGATTCAAATCAACCCCAAGAGGAAACAGTAATGAGCAGTGGTTTCGAGGATTCAAAAGCCTTATACATCGGCATCTGCACGGTGGTAGGCGATGCCTTCCTGGCATTGGCCAATGAAGAGCGTCAAACGCAAAAAGCGGACGTGATTAATGAGCTCAAAATGGCGATTACCCGCGAAGGCCGGGATGTCGGCCTGGATGAAGCGCGCGAATTGGCGATCGAGTGGCTGGAGCGATAACAGTGCCGAGGATAAAAACCGGGGTTTGGCCGCGTTCTTTTTTACCCGCGGGAAACCGGCAATAAAACGGGAGCGTCTCCGCTCCCGCCTGTGGCTCAGGGCACAATCACAAAGTCCGGATTGGCAACGGCGAAAAGCGCATCGCGGTCCGGCGCCGGTGGATAGATCCACTGCGTATTAATCTCCTGCTTAATCTTTTTGCCCTCCTGCCGGGTGAAGCGTACCTGACGATCCCACCCTTCGGTGTAGAGCGCCCCCCAAGGGCCAAGATCAAGACAAGTGACATATTTCGGCTGGCTGTAAGGGTGTACCGGCAGCCCCGTCAGTTCTGCCGCCGCGTTATGGCCGGCAACGCGGCCGAGGCTCATGGCGTGCTGGCAGGACATCACGTTGTAGTTGCCGCAATCGTCGGTCGCTGCTTTCACCGTATCCCCGGTCACAAAGACGCCCGCCGCCGCCGGTGCACGCAGGAACGCATCGCCGATCACCCTCCCGCTGCCGTCGCGTTCGCCGGGGATCTGCGCAGTGAGCGGATGCGCACGCATGCCCGCAGCCAGTATCACCGTATTGGTCGCGATGCGTTCGCCGTTCGACAACGTAACGCTGTCCGCATCCATCGCAGTAACCCGCCCCCCGGCCCGCGACTCGACGCCGCACTCGGCCAGCGCCTGCTGGATCACTGCGGCAGGTTCAGCGCCCATTCCGGCACCGACCTCTGGCGCGGTATCAACAATCACCACGCGAATATCCGCTTGGCTGCCCAAAATGTCGCGTAGCCGCATTGGCATCTCGGCGGCACTTTCCAGCCCGGTCAACCCGCCGCCAACCACCACGACGCTATTGCGCGCCGAGGTTTCCGCTTTATTGCTCAGCGTTTTTAAATGGGTATCCAGGCGCCGCGCGTTTTCCAGCGTATCCACGTTGAAACCGTATTCTGCAAACCCCGGCACCGCAGGAACAAACAGCCGGCTGCCGGTCGCCAGTACAAAACGGTCATAAACCAGGGAGATTTTTTGCCCGTCGGCCTGTTGAACCACCAGCGATTGACTCAGGGTATCGATCTCTTCCACCAGCCCCGCCAGATGATGCACGCCGACGGCGGCAAGCTGGGAGGAAATGTCCGGGTTCATGTTTTCCAGCACCGCTTCATAGAGGCGTGGTCGTATGGTGACATTTGGCGTCGGCGACACCATCGTCACCTCAATCGCCCCGGTTTTACCGGCAAGCGTGATGGCGCGCATGGCGGAAACGGCAGCCCAAAACCCGGCAAAACCCGAACCGGCGATCACTATTTTCTGCGTCATTGGTTTACTCCTTCAAAGATAGATAACCGGGCCTTCAGGCTGCCCGTGACGTTTTCCGGACGAACGGCGCAGCTCCGCCGCCCGTCAACAGGGCGCAGAGAGGCCCCCGCCTCTTCCGGAGAGGCGGGAAAAAAGTGTCTTTTTAAGGAAGTACTGCGGCGATGTTAGGGCTTGGTGCGCGCCGGTTTGCCGCTGCGGGTGGTGCGCCCGGTCATGCGTTCATCGATCCAGATATTCACCTCGCTGAAGAAGCCTTGCGGTGCCTTGCGGCCAAAACGCGTGGCAACGGCACCCAGAGTTTGCGCCGCCAGGGCGTCGCGCATGGCTTTTTCCGCCTGAAGCATCACCGCGTGGATCGCGCATTTACCGGAAACCGCCCAGTCGGGCGGCGAATTGTCGAATACGGCGCAGCGGCCACGCACTTCCTGGCAGTCGAACAAGGGCTTGTGCCCTTCAATGGCGTCAATGATTTCCAGAAAACTGATTTCATCCGCCGGGCGCGCCAGCCGGTAGCCGCCGCGCACCCCTTCGCTGGCCGCAACGATCCCCGCCTTTTCGAGTTTGGGAAAAATTTTGGCGAGGAAGCTGGGGGAAACGCCCTGCAATTCTGCCAGTTCTCGGCTGCTGAGGGCGCGCTGGTTATCGCCGACCAGCCAGAGCAAACAGTGGATACCATATTCAACGCTGGTTGTGATGTACGCCATTTTTGAATCTTCAGTATGATGTGGCCTTCAATAACACAGACTATATGAGTCTCCGTTTATCTTGTCAATAAAACACGGACAAACTTGATCCTTGTTTTATCGTGCAGCCTGAATCAATCGAAAAGGGAACGGCGGGCAGAGCGAGATAAAAGCGAGGATTCAGAAATGAAAAATAAAACTTTTTTGCCCGGTTATTCCCTGACGGAAGTTTCATTGTCGCCTGCGGCTGACTATGATGTGATCTGTTTAAATGGCGCCGCAATGCGCCATTTTGTGAGCCACCGCACTTTCGCGTCGATTGTTTTGGCAAGCCCGGCACGGAAGAAGAACTCTTATGTGATGCTGACGTCTTAGAGATGACTATTTAAGGGAAAGGCCTGACTATGACCACCCGGTTGACCAAAACAGTAATTGCAGTACTGTTGCTCGGCGCGCTCAACGCCACGGCGATGGCGCCGGCGAAGGCGGAAACCCAGGATCAACTGCCGGACATGGGCACCTCTGCGGGCGGCACCCTGAGCATCGGCCAGGAGCTGGCGATGGGGGATTTCTATGTGCGCCAGTTACGCGCCAGCGCGCCCCTGATCAACGATCCGCTGCTGACCCAATACATCAACCAGTTGGGCAACCGGCTGGTGGCGAGCGCCTATTCGGTGCGTACTCCGTTCCATTTCTATCTGGTGCGCAACGACGAAATCAACGCCTTCGCCTTTTTTGGCGGCAACGTGGTGCTGCACTCCGCCCTGTTCCGTGAAACCGACAACGAAAGCCAACTGGCTTCGGTGCTGGCGCATGAAATCTCGCACGTTACCCAGCGCCATCTGGCGCGGGCGATGGAAGACCAGCAGCGCAATGCCCCGCTGACCTGGGTAGGCGCTCTCGGCTCGATCCTGCTGGCGATGGCCAACCCGACCATGGGCATGGCGGCGCTGAGCGGCACGCTGGCCGGCACCCAGCAGGGCATGATCAGCTTTACCCAATCGAATGAGCAGGAAGCCGACCGTATCGGCATTCAGGTGCTGCAACGCGCCGGGTTCGATCCGGAAGCGATGCCCAACTTCTTGCAGAAACTGTCCGACCAATCGCGCTATGCCTCCAAGCCGCCGGAAATGCTGCTGACACACCCCTTGCCCGACAGCCGCCTGTCCGATGCGCGCAACCGCGCCAACCAAATGCCCAAGCACCTGGTGCAGTCCACGCAGGATTACCTGATGGCCAAGGTACGTTCGCTGGGCATGTACAGCACGGAAGGCTACAGCCTGAATGAAGAGCTGCTCGACGCCTACAGCAAAGGCAACGTACGCGAGCAAATGGCCGCCAAATACGGCCGCGCCATCCTGTTCTATGAAGCGAAAAAATACGACGATGCCCGTAACATCCTGCAGCCGCTGCTGACGCAAGATCCGAAAAACGTCTGGCTGCTCGATCTGATGACCGACATCGATCTCGGTCAGAAACGCGCGCCGCAGGCCATTGCGCGGCTACAGGCCGCCAACGCAGCACAGAGCAACAACCCGGTGCTGCAGCTCAATCTGGCCAACGCCTATGTGGAAGGCAACCAACCGGCGCAGGCGTCAAAAATACTTAACCGCTACACCTTCGCCCATCCGGACGATCCCAACGCCTGGGATCTGCTGGCACAGGCCAGCGCCGCACAGGGGCTGCGCGATGAAGAGCTGTCCGCCCGCGCCGAAAGCCTGGCGCTAACCGGCCGCCTAGATCAGGCGATCGGCCTGCTCAGCAACGCCAGCTCTCTGCAAAAACTCGGCAGCCTGAAACAGGCGCGTTATGATGCGCGCATCGACCAGCTGCGCCAGTTGCAAGAGCGTTTCCGCCAGTACCAGCGCGGCTGATTTTCATAAGGATGAATTAAATGAAAAACGTCACTATTTACCACAACCCGCGCTGCTCCAAGAGCCGCGAGACCCTGGCGCTGCTGGAACAGCATGGCGTAACGCCTGAAGTGGTGCTGTATCTGGAAACGCCGCCGTCGGCAGACGCGCTGAAGAAACTGCTGAAGGAACTGGGTTTCAGTTCCGCACGCGAGTTGATGCGTAAAAAAGAGGATCTGTACAAAGAACTGAAGCTGGCGGATGAAACCCTGAGCGAAACGCAATTGCTGGCGGCAATGGTGGAGCATCCGAAGCTGATCGAACGCCCTATCGTGGTCAAAGGCAGCAAAGCGCGTATCGGCCGGCCGCCGGAGCAGGTGCTGGAGATATTGTAGTTTCACACTTGGGTGCGATATTTATCTATCGTGCCCAATATTATTTTCTACAACCCCAGAATTTCTTTGACGAACGGGATGGTCAGCTTACGCTGGGCAGTGATAGAGGCGCGATCGAGCTGATCCAGCGTAGTAAACAATGTGCGCATCTCACGATCCAACCGTTTCAACAGGAAACGGCCTACGTCTTCCGGCAGTTCAAACCCACGCAGTTTACCGCGCAGTTGCAAAGCCTGCAGTTTCTCTTCATCCGACAGCGGTTGCAGCTTGTAGATTTGCCCCCAGTCGAGGCGCGAAGCCAGGTCAGGCAGATGGAGGTTCAATTGACGCGGCGGGCGATCGCCGGTAATAAACAGGCGCGTGCGGCCGGTTTCCAGAATGCGGTTGTAGAGATTAAAGATCGCCATTTCCCACTCTTCGTCGCCTGCGATGCATTCAATATTGTCGATGCACACCAGAGCCAACTGCTCCATGCCATCCAGCACTTCAGGCACGAAATAAGCGCGCTTATCCAGCGGGACATAGCCCACCGCTTCACCACGCTGTGAAAGCTCCGCACAGGCCGCATGCAACAGGTGACTGCGCCCACCGCCCTCGCGAGACCAGAAATAGATATAACTGCCATGTTCCTGACGAACGGCGGACTGGATCGCGGCTAATAGGGATGGGTTCTCGCCCGGATAAAAACTGGCAAAAGTTTCATCATCGGGAAGATAAAGTGGCAGTGACAGCTGTGCCGGCGTATTCAGGGAAGCACCTCAACCAAAACTGGCAGGAAAACGCGGTAAGTCTATCACAGAAAGCGGGCTCTGTTGAACCGGCAGGATTTTATGCCGCAATAGTGAGCAACGGGGCCCCACTGGCGGCAAACCAACGCATTGCCATTGCGGGTGAAATTTGTATTTTATCCAAGGATTATCCTAGTATAGAAAGGCGAAATGCAGTCACCATAAACAAGGTTTCTACAAGGACATAGACAATGAAAGTATGGAATAAAGTGCTTTTGGCCTCAATCATTGGGCTGTTGGTTGCCGGCTGTGATGACTCATCCAAGGTCGACGCCAATCTTGAGAAAGCCAAAGACAGCGCAGATCAGATGAAAGACGCCGCACAGAAAAAAGCGGACGATCTGACCGATAAAGCGGAAGCTACCGCTAAAGACATCAAAAAAGAGGCGTCCACTCAGGCTGACCAGCTTAAAGACAAGGCTTCAGCCATTAAAGACGACGCCTCCAAGCAGGCGGAAGCGATCACCAATGATGCCAAGGCCAAAGCCGACGCCATCAAGAATGACGCCACCCAACAAAGCCAACAGTTGGTCGAGCAGGCTAAATCCATTAAAAACGATGCCATCAGTGGCGCCAAGGATCTGACCGAAGAAGCCAAAGCGAAAACCGAAGCCATTAAAAACAGCGCTGAGAACAAAGCGGAAGAATTAAAAAATGATGCCAACGCTGCGGGGACAGAAAACACCCCGCCGGCCAAGCAGCAGTAATAAAAATCGAGTCTCAAAAGCAAAGTAAGGAGCAGTAAATGGGGATTATTTCCTGGATTATCTTCGGCCTCATCGCCGGTATTTTAGCCAAGTGGATCATGCCAGGCAAAGACGGTGGCGGTTTTATTCTGACCATCGTGTTGGGTATTGTCGGCGCCGTGGTCGGTGGCTACATCAGCACCTTCTTTGGTTATGGCAGAGTTGACGGTTTCAACTTCGGCAGCTTCGTGGTGGCGGTGATCGGCGCTATCGTGGTGCTGTTCGTTTACCGTAAAATCCGCAGTTAACGGATGACGCATTAACGAAACGGGCAGCCATTTGGCTGCCCGTTTTTATTTACTTCCGTGGTGCCGATTCATCCGGTGCGTCGATCACCTCTTCTTCCTTGCGGTACAGGCTGATGACCTTGAACAGCAGGCTGAGGCCGATACCGACGATAGTCGCCAGCGCCATGCCCTTCAGCTCCGCCGCCCCGATATGCACCTTGGCGCCGCTAACGCCGATAATCAGGATCACCGACGTCAGGATCAGGTTCTGCGCCTTGTTGTAATCCACTTTGGATTCAATCAGCACGCGAATGCCGGAAGCCCCGATCACCCCATACAACAACAGTGAAACGCCCCCCATCACCGGTACAGGCACCGCCTGGATGGCCGCAGCCAGCTTGCCGACGCAGGAAAGCAGAATCGCCAGAATGGCCGCGCCGCCGATCACCCAGGTACTGTAAACCTTGGTGATCGCCATCACGCCGATATTCTCGCCGTAGGTGGTGTTCGGCGTTGAGCCGAAGAAACCGGAAATCACCGTCGAGATACCGTTGGCAAACATCGAGCGATGCAGGCCCGGATCGCGGAGCAGGTCTTTCTTCACGATATTTGCGGTCACGACCAGATGCCCAACGTGCTCGGCGATCACCACCAGCGCAGCCGGCAAGATGGTGAAGATGGCGAACCATTCAAAACGCGGGGTATAGAAAGTCGGCAGTGCAAACCAGTGCGCCTCGCGGATTGGCGTCAAATCCACCACGCCCATAAAGAACGACAGCGCATACCCCACCAGAACGCCAATCAGGATCGGGATTATCGCCAGAAAACCGCGGAACAGCACCGAGCCCAGAATGGTCACGCCCAGCGTCACCAGCGAAATGGTTACGGTAGTGGTATCCGCATTGGTGCCCTCGGCCGGCAACAGACCCGCCATATTGGCCGCCACGCCCGCCAGCTCCAGGCCGATAACGGCAACAATCGCCCCCATCGCCGCCGGCGGGAATACCACATCCAGCCAGCCGGTACCGGCTTTTTTGACGATCAGCGCCACCAGGCAAAACAGCACGCCGCACATGATGAAACCGCCCAGCGCCACCTCATAACCCAGCGGCAACAGCAGCAGCACCGGTGAGATAAACGCAAAGCTTGAACCGAGATAGGCCGGGATCTTGCCCTTGCAGATAAACAGATACAGCAGCGTGCCGACGCCGTTGAACAGCAGCACCGTCGCCGGGTTGATCTTGAACAGAATGGGCACCAGCACGGTAGCGCCAAACATGGCGAAAAGATGCTGGAAGCTGAGCGGAATGGTCTGCAGTAGCGGCGGGCGTTCGCTGACGCCAATGACGCGACGGGTCATGGGTGTTTTCCTCTGCTATCCCCGTCCTACTTGCCGCTGCCTCTGCGTTGGCTACGCTCACTCACCCGAATCACTTACCTAAGTAAGCTCATCGGAATTCTCTCGCTTGCCGCCTTGATGCAACATCAATTATTTAGGGGACAGATATGTTTTATGCATAAAAAAGCCGACTCATTAAGTCGGCTAAATTTCTTACTTGGTACCAAATATCTTGTCGCCGGCATCACCCAGGCCCGGCACGATGTATCCTTTCTCGTTCAGACATTGGTCGATGGAGGCGGTGTACAGCTCGACGTCCGGATGCGCTTTCTCCAGCGCAGCGATCCCTTCCGGCGCCGCAACCAGCACCAGCACCTTGATGCTGTTGCAGCCGGCTTTCTTCAGCAGATCGATAGTGGCGATCATCGAACCGCCGGTAGCCAGCATCGGGTCAACCACCAGCGCCAAACGCTCTTCGATATTGGAAACCAGCTTTTGGAAATACGGCACCGGCTCCAGGGTTTCTTCGTCACGGTAAACGCCAACCACGCTGATACGCGCGCTCGGGACGTGCTCCAACACCCCTTCCATCATGCCCAGACCTGCACGCAGGATCGGCACAACGGTAATTTTTTTCCCTTTAATCTGGTCTATTTCAACCGGCCCACACCAGCCTTCGATAGTGACTTTTTCCGTCTCCAGATCGGCGGTCGCTTCATAGGTCAGCAAACTACCCACTTCTGAGGCCAGCTCACGGAAGCGTTTGGTGCTGATGTCATTTTCACGCATCAGACCAAGCTTGTGTTTCACCAGCGGGTGTTTCACCTCAACGATCTTCATCATTTTTCTCCTATTAAGGTGGTTGACGGCCAAAAAAATCGCGGGATTATAACTCCTTTTACCGGCCGCGCCACCCACAATAGCCCGATCGGGATCAACTAAAGTTCGAATAACAGTATAGATGACGAAAAAGCGGAGCTGGTTCACAAGCCACTCGCAAACGTTTGCCTGCGCTGTTAGAATTGCCGCGCCTTATTCCGGTATCAACGCCGGATGCACCGTATTCAAACCGCAAACCGTCGTGGGGATCGCGCAGTGACCGACAAAACCTCTCTCAGCTATAAAGACGCAGGTGTCGATATCGATGCTGGCAATGCATTGGTAGACCGCATCAAAGGTGTAGTTAAACAGACCCGCCGCCCGGAAGTGATGGGTGGTCTGGGCGGTTTTGGCGCCCTGTGTGCGTTGCCGCAGAAATACCGCGAGCCGATCCTGGTTTCCGGTACCGACGGCGTAGGCACCAAGCTGCGTCTGGCGATGGACCTGAAACGCCACGACACCATCGGCATCGATCTGGTCGCAATGTGTGTGAACGACCTGGTGGTACAGGGCGCTGAGCCGCTGTTCTTCCTGGATTACTTTGCCACCGGCAAACTGGACGTGGACACCGCGGCCAGCGTAATCACCGGCATCGCCGAAGGCTGCAAGCAGTCCGGCTGTGCGTTGGTGGGCGGTGAAACCGCCGAAATGCCGGGTATGTACCACGGCGAAGATTACGATGTGGCCGGCTTTTGCGTCGGCGTGGTCGAGAAATCCGAAATCATCGACGGCAGCAAAGTGCAGTCCGGTGACGCACTGATCGCGCTGGGCGCTTCCGGCCCGCACTCCAACGGCTACTCGCTGGTGCGCAAAATCCTGGAAGTCAGCAACACCGATCCAACCACCACCGATCTGGAAGGCAAACCGCTGGCTGACCACCTGCTGGAGCCGACCAAGATTTACGTGAAATCGGTACTGGAACTGATCGAGAAAATCGACGTGCACGCTATCGCTCACCTGACCGGCGGCGGTTTCTGGGAAAATATCCCGCGCGTGCTGCCGGAAGGCATGCAGGCGGTGATCGACGAATCAAGCTGGCAGTGGCCGGCGGTATTCAGCTGGCTGCAGCAGGCCGGTAACGTCAGCCGCCACGAAATGTACCGCACCTTTAACTGTGGCGTGGGCATGGTCATCGCACTACCGGAAGAATCCGTTGAACAAGCCATCGCATTGTTGACCGCAGCCGGTGAAAAAGCGTGGAAGATCGGTAAACTGACCGCATCTTCCGACGAACAACAAGTGGTCATCAACTGATGAAAAAGATCGTGGTGTTGGTCTCCGGCCAGGGGAGTAATCTCCAGGCACTGATTGACGCCTGCCAGCAGGGCCGGATTGCCGCCGACATTGTGGCGGTGTTCAGCAACAAGGCGCAGGCTTACGGCCTGCAACGCGCAGAAGCGGCAGGCATTGCCGCCCATGCGCTGGATGCCAAGGCCTTTGCCGACCGCGCGGCGTTTGACGCTGCGCTGGCGGACGCCATCGACCGGTACCAGCCGGATCTGGTGGTGTTGGCCGGCTATATGCGCATTCTCAGCCCGCAGTTCGTGCAGCGCTATGCAGGCCGCATGCTGAATATCCACCCTTCTCTGCTGCCGAAATACCCTGGGCTGCATACTCACCGCCAGGCCATCGACAACGGTGACAGCGAACACGGCACCTCGGTGCACTTCGTGACCGAACAGCTCGACGGCGGCCCGGTGATCCTGCAAGCCAAGGTACCGATTTTCCCCGGCGACGAGGAAGACGAGGTGGTTGAACGGGTGCAAACCCAGGAACACACCATTTACCCGCTGGTGGTGAACTGGTTTGCCGAAGGCCGGCTGGCGATGCGTGATAACGCCGCCTGGCTGGACGGTGAACGCCTGCCGGAACAGGGGCACGCAGCGGACTGATCGCCTATCTTGATTTACTCCTCAAACCCTGGCTTTTAGCCGGGGTTTGTTCTTCAGGGATATTCTCGTTTAGCGTGAATAACACTAAGAACTTCTATATGTCCGATGATTCTATAAACAATCAGGTAGTTGGGATGGACGACAATCTCACGAGTGTTATCTACTCTGCCCAACCGGTACATAAAGGGATTCAGCGACAGCGAATGCACCGCCGTTTCGATCTCGCGCTGTAAAATGAGCGCCGCCTGCGGGTTTCCATCATCAATATAATCAATAATGTTCCATAGCTCTTCCTGAGCTTCACGACTCCATTCTATCCGTATCAATCATTCCATTTTGCGTATCTTTTTCTTTGCAGCTAAACGAATTTGCATCTCGTTCATGACCTGCTCGTGCGGAATTCTTGGTTTTTCGCTGTTAGTAGCTGCTTCAATCTTGGCCCGGAACCAACGATCGTAACTTTCGCCTTGTTCGGTTACCTCAGCTATGGGCTGGGTGGAGAGGGAGGTTTTGATCACCATAAAGTTTGGACTCTCTGAGGTGTTTATATTTAAGGCAGTATAGCGGCTTTGGTTACCAAAAAATACGCGACTCAAACCGGCATTCTTACCATAATATATTGTCCAGTATTATCATTGGTACTTACCCACGACATAGAGGAACACACATGTCCAGCACTACCAGCGTCAGGCTACGTCCATTGGAACGGGATGATCTGGCGTTCGTCCACCAGATGGACAACAACGCCAGCGTGATGCGCTATTGGTTTGAAGAACCTTACGAAGCCTTTGTCGAGCTTTCCGATCTCTACGACAAACACATCCACGATCAGAGCGAACGGCGTTTTATCATCGCCCACGAAGGCGCCAAGGTCGGGCTGGTGGAACTGGTGGAGATCGACCACATCCACCGCCGCGCAGAATTCCAGATCATCATCGATCCGGCCCATCAGGGCAAAGGCTACGCCAGCACCGCCGCCAAGCTGGCGATGGATTACGGCTTCTCGGTGCTGAACCTGTACAAGCTGTACCTGATCGTCGACAAAGAAAACCCGAAGGCGATCCACATCTACAGCAAGCTGGGCTTCGAAGTGGAAGGCGAACTGATTGACGAGTTCTTCGTTAACGGCGAATACCGCACCGTGCTGCGCATGTGCATCTTCCAGCCGCAGTATCTGGCGAAGTTCAAAACGCCTGGCAATAAGCCTTTGGTTAAATAGGGAAATAGAATACCGGTTGCCGCTGATTAGGCAACCGGCGTAATACGCCATACCCTTCACCAATATTAACGGCAAAAAACCGTTCGATTCCCTAATAATAACGCGACCTACTGGCTCGCATTTACCCTTTATTTTTAATATTAATAAAAATTCGAAAAAAATCACTTAATCACATTCACGCAATGAATGAATTTAAATTATTTTACTTAACACCCATGCTCTACTAATGTATTTAATAACATAAAATTAATTATATTCACCAAATAAATAGATATTCATCAACAAATAAAAAAATATTATTCACAGGAAGGAACCTATATGTTATCGCGCGATATAGAGTTGTTTATTCGTGATTATGTTAATGACATCAAGGCGGGCTCCGCCGCTCTGTTTGCCGGCGCCGGTTTATCCATCCCTGCTGGTTTCGTCAGCTGGAAAGAGCTTATCAGCGATATCGCCTACGAGCTGGAACTGGATATTGAGAAAGAAAGCGATCTTATTTCACTGGCACAATTTCATCTCAATGAAAAAGGTAACCGGCATAAAATCAATCAGAAGATTGTCACCGAGTTTGCCGAACAGGCGCAGGAAACGGAAAATCATCGGGCGATCGCTCGATTACCCATTTCGTCGCTTTGGACCACCAACTACGACGATCTTTTCGAAAAAACCTATGCCCGTTATAACCGCGTATGCGATATCAAAACCACGCCCATCGGCCTGACCAACAATATTCACAAACGTGATGTGGTTTTATACAAGATGCATGGTGATTACAGAACGCCTAACGAAGCCATTATCACCCGGCAGCAATATGAAGCCTATCCTCGCTCTCACGCGCCATTTATCAATATGCTGATGGCGGAACTCACCGCCAAAACCTTCCTGTTTATCGGTTTCAGCTTTGAAGATCCCAATCTGCAATACGTCCTTAGCCGCCTCTATATGCAACATGGTGAGGGGAACAGAAACCATTATTGCGTCATGCGCCGGGTTCAACTCGGCGATAACGGCAGTGAGGATCAGGCAGCATGCGATTACAACAGCCGCAAGCAAACGCTGATGATCAACGACCTGCGCCGTTACAGCATCCAAACGCTGCTGGTAGATGATTATCAGGACATCACTCGCCTGCTGTTGGCTATCGAAACTCAGTTCAAGAAAAGCACCGTATTCATTTCAGGCAGCGCTGAAAGCTACGCACCCTATACACGCGAAGAGTCCATTCAATGCCTGCACCGCCTGGCGGGCCAGCTTATCCGCAAACAGTTCCGTATCGTTAACGGTTTTGGCTGGGGCATAGGGACGGCGGTGATCAATGGTGCGCTGGAAGCTATCTATGGAAGCCAGGGAAAAATAACCGAAAGCCAACTCATCCTGCGCCCCTTTCCGCAGTTTGCCAGCGGCGGCACAGCGCTGCCTGAACTCTGGCATGAGTACCGTCAGCGCATGATCTCACTCAGCGGCATTGCCGTCTTTTTATTCGGCAACAAAAAAGACGCTCAGGGTGCATTGGCCGATGCCGATGGTCTGCTGAAAGAGTTCGCCATCGCCAACGAACAAGGTTGCATCTGCATTCCGGTCGGCTGCACCGGCTACGTATCCGCCGTTCTCTATCAAATCATCAAGGAGGAAATGACCGACACCTTTTATCACCACAATCCCGCCGCCATGGCGCTGCTGGACCAGCTTAATGAGCCGGGAAAGCTGGCGGAGAAGAAAACGCGCCTGTTGGAACTCATCGATATCATTGCCAAGGAGAATCCCTCATGACCAGAAGATGCTTTTACAGTTTCCACTACCAGCCCGACAACTGGCGTGTTTCGCAAGTGCGCAGTATAGGCAGCCTGGAAGGTAACCCGCCAGCCAGGGATAACGACTGGGAGGAGGTCACAAAAGGTGGCGATGCGGCCATTGCCGACTGGATCCAAACTCAGCTGACCAACCGCAGCTGCATTATTATTCTAGCAGGTAAAGACACGGCAAATCGCAAATGGATCAATCACGAGATTTGCGAAGCCTGGAAAAAAGGCATGGGGGTGTTGGTGGTCTACATTCACAACCTGAAGGACAGCACCGGCGAGCAGGCCGCTAAAGGTAATAACCCGTTGGATTACATCAAGCTGGGCGAGAACAAGCTCTCTGCGATCGCTAAAGCCTACGATCCGCCCTATTTAACCAGCACCAACGTCTACAAGTACATCGAAGAAAACCTGGCCGATTGGGTGGAGGAGGCTATTCGCATCCGCAATAACTACTAACGACTGACGCCGTTATCAAAAAGGGGCCATATCAGCGATAGGCCCCTTACTCGTTATCGGCACATCTTATCTTTTCACTTCTTCTTACCCAGCAGGCGCATTAGCCACCCCCGCTGCGATTTCCTGACAGGCGGCATGTCTTTGATGGGCGTTGGTTCTAAAACAGGCTCGCTATCCGCTGTCGTAACGCTACGCTCATGCAGACATCGCACCTGATACTCCACTTCCGTTTGGCACAAATGAGGTTGCCATTCCTGCCAGAAATCATTGACTTGCCCCAGAGAACTCCATTCGTCAATTGACCAGACTACGACGAAGATTGCCATCGCAACATAGGTAACGAAAAAGAATAAAAACCAAGAAGTATTGCTGGCGGTAGCTTCACTTTCCCCCAGGGGGAGTACGGTGACGTAAAAACCGTAGGTGATCGCCAACGCACTGACAATCAGAAAGACTACAGACCCGATACGCTGGTGCCGCAGCCGGTTGGCATCCAGGGAAAAGACACCGCTCTTGACTGAGGTAAGCGAAACACGGCGTAAAAAACAGTTCAGAGAGAGGCTATTCAACGGTAATGATGCACGGCCAAGATAGTCCATCAGTTGATGCGCAACCCACACCGGCAAACAAATCCCGATGCTTTCATAAAGCGCTTTGATTTGCAGTAGCACCATGCCGTCCTGCGGCTTATCCCGCAATGTTTGGATGTGTGACAACACCGATAATCGTTTAACATTGCTAACGACATCAAATTGTCGGCTACGCCGGTTATCACGGCCTTTTAACCTGCGTGAGAACCACCATTTCCCAGTGGGGAGCGCGATTGACACTAATAACGTTAAAATTGGAATTATAATATCTTTAACATAGCTTGAATCAATATCCATGATTCTACTTCTCCTTATATGAAAACAAACATCCATTTGCTGTATAAATACATAAAAAATAAATACAAATAAATTAAAACCTCAACTATCAACATATCAAGAAAATTACCGAGCAACCACAAAAATAGCACCCGGTATTAGAGAAACCATTTCTATGCCATCAATTAAATATGAAACAATGAAAAATATCAGCAAGGAGATTTTTATAGCCTGCGAAGCAATATCAAATCCCAGTTGGAGACCCAGTTCCCTGAAGCCAGTTGCATCAGAGATCCCCAATAACATATCGTTGATACAGTCCCCATTGCCCGAAATCCGACAGGATTCAAAACTTTTTTCATTTTTCGCCGACAATTGTGCCATTTCCCGGCAAACATTGATTTCGCAACCGCTATTACCTTTGCAGTCGGTAAGCTTCTTCGCCATTTTTGCCGGTTCATCATGCATCAGGAAATTGTAAACCAGCACATTCTCAGCAGCGGAGGCTCCGCTGCTGGCTCCCTTGGCAGAGTTAGTGATAGCTGCACCGGTTACCGCGCCAATAATACGCCCTGCAGACTGCACTTTAGCGTCCCGCGTTGCCGGCTCTGTAAAAATATCACCCAATGTGATTGCAGCCAGCTCCGCCGCCAGCGCCCCTGCCGCCGCACCTTTACCGTCACCACGTCCGATTTCCGCCGCCACACCCGCCACCACCGCATGGCTGACAGATTTACCGACTACACCCAATACTTCGCCGTTATCGCCAATCAGCTTCGCCCCTTCGGCATTAATCTGGCTGCCGATGTTGGCCAACAGGGCATTGGTCAGATTGTCCTTAAAGCTGCCGCCATTGATGGTGGTGTTCAAGCTGGAACTGATAACAGACTGCCCCGCCACCCGCTGCGCCACCTTGCTCCAATCGCCATTGCTCAATTGGGGTAGTTTGACGTTGTTAGGGTTAAGCGTTTGCTGTGCCTTTGTTCTGAATAAATGAAACGGCTCCGAAGAGCCGTCGTTTAGGTTAATCTAAATCATCAGGAAAATCTTGCCGGATAGATCCCTCTGCCTTCAGGATAGCTACAAAATTCTTATAATTTCCCTCATCTCTTTCTATTAAACCATCAAGCAATTCGTCATCTATCAAGGAATGATGAAATATGCCATTAGAAAAATACACAGACTTCCATGATATATTAGGATCGGCAATCGTTACTTGGTCAGCCCTATATGCTAGCAGTGCGCCATAACGTGGCGGCAGACCATAAAAATATTTATGCCCTTCTATTGCGTAGAACGCAAAAACGTCAATTATAGTACCATCGCGCTCTTTTATTTTCATAACATCTTATCTCCCTTAATGGATGAGTCTGGCTGCAATTAATTACGTTTTGGTGAGTCAAACTTCATATCATATGCCCTATCTGTATACTTGTTATACTGATAGTGAATAGTGATTGAATCACCGTCTTGTAACTTATGTGTGACTTGCATTTTTTGAAATCCAGCGGTAGCAGAAAAGTTAGAGTCTTTATTTAAATCAAGAACGAATCCCTTTTCAGGATTTTTTTTCACCAAATTCCATAACACCTGCTCATTCAAATCACGGGGGGCGGTTGCTTGGTGAGCTTTCGCAGTAGAAATCCCTTCAGCATTTTTTATTATCGCCTGCTGCTCTCGGGTTAACCCTAACGTTGTTAGATCTTTTACCGTTGTTTTCTCTAACGCCTTGATGCTATTGGTAGTTACCTTAACACCTAGCTTACCTGCGCCTGCCGCCCCCGCAAACAGCCCCAGCCCGGCCATCGACAGTTTACCAAACTCCAGCCCGGCTCCGTAAGCCCCATCAATGCCCGCGTATTCATACTTCGTCTTGAACGCCTCGACCCGCCCCAGGTATTCCTGTTTCACACTTTCGCCAATAATCGAGAACCGTTCATCACTTTTTATCAGGGCTATCAACGTATCAGCAGCGTCACGCGGATTACTGGCCACTGCCACCAGGCCATCCACCATATCACTAATTTCAACCGGGATACCCGACACCACCCCGGCAGCAAAGGCGCCATCTTGGGTATGGCTCGTTATCCCCCAGTTTGCCAGTACTAGCGCTTTATCCAGCGGCGATTTCGCGGCCGCCAAATCTTTCTCCATCAGCTCCTGTTGTTTGTGGCTGAGGTAGTTGTATCGGAACGCATTCTCACCGCCGGTGGCACCACTATAAGCTCCACCAGGTTTGCCAGTGAAAACGGCACCGGCAGCCGCGCCCAGTACCCGCGCCATTTGCGCCTGCTGTTCTGATTTTTTTTGCCACTCATCGGGCTTAATAATGTTGTCGCCCAGTATCACGCCAGCCAGCTCCGCCGCCAACGCCCCTGCAGCCGCACCTTTACCGTCACCGCGTCCGATTTCCGCGGCGACGCCAGCCACGACCGCATGGCTAACTGACTTCCCGGCCGCACCCAGGACTTCGCCGTTATCCCCGATCAGGTTGGCGCCCTCGGCCTGAACCTGGCTGCCGATATTAGCCAGCAGCGCATTGGTCAGATTGTCCTTAAAGCTGCCGCCATTGATGGTGGTGTTCAGGCTGGAGCTGATAACAGACTGCCCCGCCACCCGCTGAGCCACCTTGCTCCAGTCACCATTGCTCAACTGCGGCAACTTGACGTTGTTCGGGTTGAGCGGTTTGCCCGCCGCGTCCTTGCTCCAACCCATCGCACTGTCAAAGCCGTTGAGCGCCCCGCCAATCGCCATGGCGGTCGCGGTCGCCTTGACGCTTTCGTTACTGCCCAGCGCTTTCAGGGTTTTCGATAGGTTGCCCTGATTTTCCACCAATGCCACTGCCGCTTGAGAGGCAAGCGACGACATCCCGGCCGTCACTGCACCACTGGTCACTGCACCGCCACCAATGGCCCCGGCAACATTGCTGGCAGCTAGCGCCGTGAGCGAACTGCCCGCTGTCACTGCCGCCGCCGCAATGGCAATCACCGCCGCCACCACCGGGTTCAGGTGTTGGCTCTTGTAGTCCCAACTGTCGTAGGCGTCCTTGACGGTGTTCCACTGCACGTCGTTGCGTTTGTTGAGGTCTTTTACCCAGGTGGTGCCCGGCGTATTACCCAGCGCATCTATCGCGCTTTGCAGCACCTGGCCGTTTTTCGCCTTCACGTCGGCGCTAACACCCTTTGCCGCATCGACGGTCAGCGTACCGCCAGTATGAATGCTCGGCAGCACCCACTTGTTGTCTTCATAACCTTTATTGGATTGCTTGATGAAGAAACCTTTCGAGTTGCTGATCGTTTGCTCGAAGGAGGTATTTTTTACGGCACGGAAGTTGACCTGCCCATATGTGCTGGTTAATCGAGCATTCTGCCCAGCGGCGATTTTACTGGCTTCATAGGTGCTGTCGTCGCGGCTCATTAGGTTGATGTTGCCGGCGGCAGTAAACTCGGTGACCTTATTGGTTACATCATGGCGAGTCTGCTTAACTTCGGTTTTCTTGCCCCACCATTTGCGTTTCTTCTCGGTTTTCTCGTAGTGGCTGGACTCTTCCATCGCCTGAGCATAGAGATAACCGCCCTTGGCGGCGATATCCATATTGCCGGCTCGCATGGCTTCGGCCTGGTTGTGGGCGTCGACCTGGGCTTTTTGTTTGGTTTCATCAGCCCCCTTGCTTTGCGCCTCATTGCGAGCGATAGTCAGGCGTGATTGCGCCTCGTTTTTTGTGTTGTTGCCTTGATTAATTCGCTGCTCAGCCTGTGCGACGTCATTTCGAGCAGCAGCCAGACTATTTCTGGCAGCACCAAGTTCTGCTTCACGTTGCGCTACAAACTTATCCCAACTCCCTACTTCAGCTGACCAGCCGCTGCCATATTCGTGAGGTGGATTATTACTCATAAACTCGTCCCGTCTTTCCTCAGCATCCCTGACGGCGGCTTCTGCTTGCTGAACGGACGAAAGGCGTTGCGTCACAACGTGTTCAGCATTTGTTTTTTCCTGCTGTGCCTGATTAATGCGCTGCTGCGCATTCTGAATCTGCTGCTCAGCTACCGCAATGCGCTGGCCCCAGTCAGTCACCGCGACCGGCGGCTTCCAGTTGGCCCCCAACCCCTTAACCACCAGTTTGGTCGCCTGGAACAAAATGCTGCCACCGGAAATCACCGTCATCAGGCCACCGGCATTCAGTTCAGTACCCTGCTGGGTTCGTGTTTCGGTAAATTCCTTGTTGCCCTCGCGGTAGGTGTGGTTTTGCACCGCCTCAAAGCGCATGTCGGCACCAGATGTCAGGGTCATATTGCCGCCGGAGGTGAGTTTGGCGCCGTACGTCAGTAACTGATTGTTGGCCGCTGCCGTCAGGTTTTTTCCAGCATTGATAGCCGTTACCGCATGACGGTCATCCTTGTTGTTGTCGTTGGCGGCATCGATGGCGGAATAAGACACGTTGGACAGCCACAGGTTTTGCCCGGCCAGCAACGTGATGTTGCCGTTGGCAGAGAGCGTGCCACCCTGGGTGCCCAGGTCACGGGCCGAGTTAATCAACAGGTCGCCACCGGCGTGTATCCGGCTGCCCAGTTCTGGGGTGCGCGAGGATACAAAGGGATGGCCATAATTGCCGTCAAGTGCACGGTAGTTGAGGTCGGCATTGTGCCCGGCCAGCAGCGTCACGTCCTTGCCGGCATGGATGTTGGTGCCGCGCAACGCCAGATAGCCGCCACTGTTGAGCGAGACCGAACCGGTGGCCTTCATCGCACCGACCTGAAGCAGGCCGTTGAAGTATTGCAGTCGCTTGTCCGCCGACAGGTCTTCGCCGGGACGATTACGCGTCAAAATGGCGTCATTCTTAATGATGGAGATGCTGCCAGGGGCCGTCATGCTGACGTTGCGGCTTTGCGACGCCAGTAATGTATTGAGTAGGGTAATGGTACTGCCTGCTGTCAACGTCAGGTCACGTGAGGCCTGCAGGCTGCCCAGCCAGCGAACGCCGTCCGGGTGGTAATAGTTAGGCTTTTCACTGGTGTGGATCTTGATTTCACCGGTGCGGGCGGTCAGCGTGACGTCCTGCCCTTTCAGTTCGCTTTGCCAGGCATCAATGGCGTTGCCGGCACTCAAATCCAGCGCTTTACCTGCGGACAGAATGCCCTGCCCCAGCACGATGCGGTCTTCGGCGATGGCAGTGAGATTGCCGCTGACGTTAATGGCGTCGGTGCTGACGATGTTGGCCGCATGCAGGAGTACATTCTGCCCTTTGACGGTTTCGGGGCGACCGGTCGCATTGACGTCATTGAGCTGACTTTCATTCGGCGTTGGCGTATTGATGTCTATCCGGTTTTTGAAGTCCGCCACCAGATTAGCCCCGGCAGTCAATTCTCCCATTAGAATTGATGTATTCTTCCATGCGGTTTTTTCGTCAACTTGATTTAAATTGACGTGTTGTTGGACGGTATTTTTGGAATCACCTGTGTATGGACCTTTTATCGTATTACTCAAGCTCTCCCCATCAGGTAGCTTAGGCAAAGAGTATTGCCGATAAGTATCCAACACCCCAAACATAGCGCCTGTATTGTGGAGGTTTTGCCCCGTCAGTATCAGATCCTTTAACGCTGAAATTTTGCTGGCGTGGTTATAAAGCATATCACCATATAAATAAGCGTTTCTTCCTGACTCGATAATGCCCGGGGAGCTAGCGCTTTTCAGTATTAACTCACTGTGAGCCAATTTGACATGGGGAGTTTTTGCAAAATCAACGTCCCCCAACCATTGGGTCAACCCACTAGGTTTGTCGACAACGGTGATATATTGTGTTTGGATACGCGGATCGGAAGGATCAATCTCCAGCCCTCCCATAATATACATATGAGGAAACTGGGTTTGATAATCACGCTGGTATTCCGTGCTGGTTTCAAACGTCTGTCGCACGTTATCGAGTTTGTTGGTACGAATAACCAAATCACCGCTGTTGGTTTGAATTCGAGCGGAGCGGTTTTCTATCTGTTTGGATTTATTGCCCTGCGCATCTTTCTGGATCCATAAATTGTTGTTGCTGTGCAACGCCGTGTTGTCTCCGTCACGCAGTTCAACATTACGCACTGTGTCTGCAAACACCCGCATATCCCGGTGGGCAGTCACATTACCGTTGTTGTTAAGCGTATCGGCAGCCAGCGTCACGTCGCGTTCGCCACGGACCTTAACGCCGGAGGCAATATGAACCTCTCTGGCACTGACGTTCAAATCCGTTTGTGCATGCGCTTGTCCCAGTTCAATACGTCCATTAACGGTAAGTGTGACATCGCGTTGCGTGCTATTGATATTATTTAGGTTTACCCCAACCCCGTCCTCGTTTGCCACCAGACGGATTTTGTTGGCGTACATACCGCCCAATGCTTTGGTGTCCACCGCGAGAACAGGTTTAGCGCCTTCGCCGGCGATAGGCTTGATGGTGCCGTCTTTGAAACTGACGCGGTTAGCCCCTTGGGTGAGAGACAGATTGTTGGCGTTGATCTTGCCATTCAGCTCGGTGGCGCGGCTGATGATATCGACGTAGTCGGCGCTGTTGCCGTCCAGCCCTTTGCCGCCGATGGTGACGCCGCCCTTTTTCACCTCCAGCGCTTCCAGCGCGCCCTGCTTGTCGAACTGCGGTTTACCGGTAGTCAGGGTGACGCCAGGAGCGTTGATAAAACCACAACCGTCGCAGCTGATACCATTGGGGTTGGCGATCATCACGTTGGCCTTGTTGCCGAACACCTCGAGCTTGCCCTGCAGTTCGGAGCGGCTACCGCCGGTGACTTCGTTGATGATCAAATCGGCCGGTTTACCCTTGAGGTTGGGGTTGCCGTTGATAATATCGACACCTAACTGCGTTTTTCCGCCCTGTGTCGCATTGTTCAGCACAGCACCCGGAGCCCCGACGTTGAAATCCTTATAGGTGTTATGAGAAATGCCCGCACCGTTCGGCGTGGCGATATTCACCACCGGTACATTACCCGGCTTCATATGGACCTGAGTGTTGCCGTTAGCGGCGTTGATACCCGCGGCAAAGGCGGGGTGCAATGGCTGCAGCGCCGTCAGATAAATCAGCAGATAGCTGATACTCCGGGGTAACGGGTGGTTGAGCTTATCCATTATTCACTCCTTTGAAATGATGTTGGTTTTAGACATCTGCGGGCGTCTTACCCTGTGCTGACGTTATAACGTGAAGGCGGCTTGCCAGTAGGCCACCCAATGATCCGGTTGCAAACTGCCAGGGTGCTTCAGGGGTTTACCGACGGTGAACGACTGATTGAACCATCGCCCATTCAGCAAAGCGCCCAGCGCCATGCCACTGACGTTTCCACCGTCGATTTGCCCGGCGCGCCCCTGCACCCAGCCGGTGTCCAGCGCGCCAATCAAAGAGAGGTCCCCCAGCCCCGGCTGCGTCATCCATTGCCAGTTGAGCTCGTTACGCCAGTACCCACCGCGATTGCCGGTCAGGTATTGCTCCTTGAAGCCGCGAACCGAATACTGCCCGCCAACGGAGACGCGCTCGCTGGAGTACAGGTTATCCGGCGTAGTTTGCCCGTAGGCTGATGTCAGGTAGTACAAAGAGGGAGTCAGAGGATAGAAGTAACTGGCGCTGAGGCTGAGTTTGCGAAACTCGCTGCGCGGCGCATTGGTATGCTCCGGGTCATCCGTGGAAGCACCCAACATCCGTAGGCCGTGGCTTACCGTCGGGTTCAGCGTCAGATAGCCGCGCCCGGCGACCGCGCTATAATTCCCGCCGAGGCTAAATACGCTGAGCGTCGGGCTGCTGATAGCCAGACGTTCACCCGCCAGTTGGTTCTCTGTACGCCTGCGCGTCAGCCCTATGTCGACAGAAAACTTGCGCGTACCGTCCCGCAACAGCGTGCGGTTGGCACCCAAACGCTGGGTTTGACTATTTCCCTTATAGCGGTAAGCGTCGCCATTGAACGGCACGTTCTGGAAAAAATCATTCCAGGCATATTGATAGCTGAATAACCAGTAGCCGTAGGGCAAGGTCACGCCGCCGTTGAGGCTGCGGCTGCGATGGCTATGGCTGAAATCGCTGTTACGTGCCGCAGAAAATGACCACTGTTCGGCAAGGCGCAACGGATTATCCAACGTTATGCCGGCATTCATCTGCCCGGTGCCCGTGCTTTTCTGGCCGCTGTTGTCTGCACCAAAAGAAAGTGCAACGGGCAAACGCGCGGAGCTGCGCCGCAATACCACGTTTGAATAACCAGAATGCGTTCCAGGCTGGATATCGATGCTCACCGGCTGTGAGGGCAACCGATTGAGCTGTTCCATCCCCTGTTCAATATCCCGCAGGTTCAATACCTCACCGACCCTGCCGGGGAACGCCATACGTAACGCCAGCGTGTTTTCTCCATCAAGCGTAATGGATTCGACCCGTCCTTCATTGGCGCTGATGATCAACGTACCGCCAGAAATATCCTGATCCTGCAGGAAGGCCTGCGAGGTGATATAGCCGCGTTGCAGATAGGCATTGGTGGTTTCTCGCACCAGGCGATTGATGTGGCTCAATGTCAGGCAACGGCCCTGGTAGGGTTTTGCCAGTTTTTCTTTCACCGACCAGGAGAGGTGTTCCGCCCCCTGAAATACAATGCGTTGCACGTTGTGGCAGGTTTCCTCGCCCGCACTCGCCACAGGCAGCGGTAATGCAGGCAACGCGACATTGCTTTGCAGTGCTTCACGCTGCTGCTGCGCTTGTTCCAGCAACGTTTTTTGCTGTTGGGTAATGCTGTCGCGGTCTACCGGGCTGGCAATTTCCGCTGCCTGAACGCAATGAAAACGCCCGACACTGGCCATAAACGCCAAAGCCCAGATGCATAGCTTCCATGCACACATTTAAAAACATCCATTTACGATAAATTACATAGATTAGCGAATTATAAACATTTATCCCTTCTCGTCCATACGAATGAGAATTGTTTTTATTCAAAGTGCAGAAAATAGCGAAAGTTCAGGGGATAACCGTGAAGGAGCGGGAGGACGAGCGACGTAATGAACTAAAGGGCATTGAAGCTAACGGGCTCCAGTGGAACGGGGCGCAGCCTGCTGCGCCCAACAATCCTTAACCGTAACGCCCTGTAATATAGTCCTCGGTGCGGCGCTGACGCGGTGACGTAAAGATATCGTCGGTCGCGTTGTATTCCACAAGTTGCCCCTGGTGAATAAACGCCGTGTAATCGGACACCCGCGCCGCCTGCTGCATGTTGTGGGTAACCAGCACCACGCTGTACTGCTGTTTCAGCGCGGAGATCAGCTCTTCGATGGTCAGGGTGGAGATCGGATCCAGCGCCGAGGTCGGTTCATCGAGCAACAATACTTCCGGCTCAATGGCTATCGCCCGCGCAATCACCAGCCTCTGCTGCTGGCCGCTGGAAAGGCGGAACGCATTCTCGCGCAACCGATCCTTGACCTCATGCCACAGCGCTGCGGCGCGCAGCGAACGCTCCACCGCCTCGTCCAGGATCCGCCGGTCGCGCATGCCCTGTAGCCGCAGACCATAGACCACGTTTTCATAAATCGACTTCGGGAACGGATTAGGGCGCTGGAACACCATACCGACCCGCCGCCGCAGCGCCGCCACGTCGATCTGCGTACCGGAAATGCCCTGCCCGTTGAGCTGCAACTCACCTTCGATCCGGCAGTTATCCACCAAATCGTTCATGCGGTTAAAACAGCGCAGCAGCGTCGACTTACCGCAACCGGAAGGGCCGATCAGCGCCGTAACGCGGTGCTTAGGAATACGCAGCGAAATATTGTGCAGCACCTGTTTCTCGCCATAAAACAGGTTGAGGCCGTTCACCGCCAGCGCGGTATGTTCATCATCAAGATGCTGGACATCCAGCCGGGGCAAACTGCCTGGCGTCATCAAACCCATTACGCACTCCCCAGAAATAACGTCATTGTTACTGCGACCATGCTCTGTACCGCTCCCTCAGCGAATGGCGGATGCCCATCGCCGCCAGATTTAACCCCACCACAATCGTCACCAGCAGAAACGCCGTGGCGAACACCAGCGGCCGGGCAGCTTCCACGCTCGGGCTCTGGAAGGCCATATCGTAAATCTGGAAGCTCAGATGCATAAACTTCCGCTCCAGATGCAGATACGGGAAAATATCGTCCACCGGCAGCACCGGCACGGATTTCACCACGCCCACCAGCATCAGCGGCGCCGTTTCCCCGGCGGCGCGCGCCACCGCCAGGATCAGGCCGGTCATCATCGCCGGCGCGGCCATCGGCAGAACGATACGCCACAGCGTTTCCGCACGGCTGGCGCCTAATGCCAAGGATCCCTGGCGCAGCGTGGCGGGAATGCGCGACAGCCCCTCCTCGGTAGCGACGATCACCACCGGCAGCGTCAGCAACGCCAGCGTCAACGCCGCCCACAGCACGCCAGGCGTACCGAAGGTCGGGTTGGGCAGCGACTCCGGGTAAAACAGCTGATCGAGGGTACCGCCAATCATATAAACGAAGAACCCCAGGCCAAACACGCCATAAACAATCGACGGCACGCCGGCCAGATTGACCACCGCAATGCGGATCAGCCGCGTAAGCAAATTATTGCCGGCATACTCGTGCAGGTAAACGGCGGCGATCACGCCAAATGGCATCACCACTATCGACATCAGGATCACCATCAGCACGGTGCCGAAAATCGCCGGGAACACGCCGCCTTCGGTATTGGCCTCACGCGGGCTGTCGCTGAGGAATTTCTTCACCTGATCGGCCCAATGCGCCAGCTTCTGGGTGGTGTTCATTGCATTGGGATACCAGGCATCGCGCACCTGGCTGAGCGCAATGGTATGAACCTGCCCGTGCATGTCACGCAGCAACAGCGCATCGCGCTGGCGATCGCGGTTCAGCCCTTCCAGCCGGTCGGACAACTGCCGATATTGGCGTTGCAACTCCAGCCTTTCAGCCCTGATGGACGCCTGCGAACGAGCGTCCAATTTGTCATCGCGCTGCAGGCTCTTCTCGCGCAGGCGCAGTGTATCGAACCTTTGGTTGATGCGCGCCATATCGCGAAATTGAATGTCATGCGCCTGCCGCGAAAGCGCGGCAATCTGCGGCAAACGCTGCTGTAACGCCTGGTTGATATTGCGCCCGGTCAAAGGCTGGCCATCTTCCAGCATCCCCGCCAAATAACCATAAGCGGTGCCGTTGCTGTTGCGCTCCAGCACCAGCAGGTCACGCGGCGTGCTCTGCCGCAGGATGTCGCTGGCCAGCAGCGTACGGAAATCCTGCCCTTCGCTCTCGCGGTTGCCGACTTTGATCAGATAACGTTCGAAGTTCTGCGCATTCCCCGCCGGCAGCGCAACGCCGGACTCCTGCAACTGGCGGCGGGGAATGCTTTGCTGCTGGTACAGCTCGCCGATCATCATCACCGGGCCGGCCGCGCTCTGATTCAGCTCAAACTGGTAAACCGGGCTGGGCCAGAAATAGCGCATTCCCTGCCCGGCCAACAGCAGCATGATACCGAGCAACGCCAGCAGGCTGACGGTCACCGAACCGGCGGTCAGCCAGATCCACGGCGAGCCGCTTTTCACCCAGTGCTTCATGGCGCCTCCTGATTCAGGGTATAGCGTTTACGCAGACGCAGACGAACCGCCTCCGCCAGCGTATTGAACACGAAGGTGAAAATAAACAGCACCAGCGCGGTAAGGAACAGCACCCGGTAATGGCTGCTGCCGGCTACCGCCTCGGGCATTTCTATCGCGATATTGGCCGCCAGCGCACGCAGGCCCTGGAACAGGCTGCCGTCGATAATCGGCGTATTGCCTGTGGCCATCAACACAATCATGGTCTCGCCCACCGCCCGGCCAAACCCTATCATCAGCGCCGAGAAAATACCGGCGCTGGCCGAAGGCAACACCACGCGCATCACGGTTTGCCACTGGGTCGCCCCCAACGCCAGCGATCCCTGGCTGAGCGTAGCCGGTACGCTGAACAAGGCGTCTTCCGCCAGTGAGAAGATAATCGGCACCAGCGCAAATCCCATCGCCACGCCGACCACCAGCGCGTTGCGCTGGTCATAATCATCGCCCAGCCAGAAATGCAGCGGTTCGCCGAACAGTTTCACTTCCAGCCACGGCCCAACGCTGAACGTCAGCCAGACGGTCAGCAATATCAAAGGCAGCAGGAGCAGCAGATCGAAACCTGGCGGTAACCGCCGCGGCGCAAACCGGTTCACCACTGCGCCACAGGCCAACACCGCTACCGCCAGCAGCACCGGCAGCGACAGCACCGCCAGCAAATAATGTTCAATCACCGGTGCCAGCCAGATGCCGGCCACCAGCCCGATAACCACCGTCGGCAACGCGCCCATCACCTCGATAGCCGGTTTGATCACCCGCCGCAGCCCGGGCGACATGAAATAAGCGGTGTAAATCGCCCCCGCCAGCGCCAGCGGAATAGCGAACAGCATCGCGTAACCCGCCGCCTTGAAGGTGCCAAAAATCACCGGTATCAGGCTGAATTTGGCCTGATAGCTGTCTTCACCGGAGGTCGATTGCCACACGTAGGCCGGCTCAGGGTAATTCTCATACCACACCTTGTGCCACAGCGAACGCCAGGTCACGTCAGGGTAAGGGTTATCAATCGCATAGTGCTGCCAGCCCTGCGCCGTTTCCAGCAGCAGGCCGTCGCCGCTCGGGGCGAACGCCATCTGCTGAACGCCACTGCTCAGCCTGCCGTTGAGCAACGGCTGCGGCTGAATGCTCGAGAACAGCGAGAAACCGCCATCGGGCCGCAGGGTAGCGAATACCCGGCGATAAGGCTCGGCCACCAGCAAATCTTGCGGTTCGGCACTGTGTTCGAAATGTTGCACCGGCGTCAGTTGCCAGCGCGGGTTCTTTTCCACGTCGAACCATTCGCGCACGCTGCCGTCAGCCGCTTCGATCAACAGCGCGCTGCCGCCGGGCAACGCCGTCAGCTGATAAGGCGAATGTTCCCCGAGGGTGCGCGTTTCTTTCAGCTGCAGCTGCGTGTCGTTAATCTGGTAACGCGCCAGGCGATTACCCGTCAAAAGGTACAGCTGGCGCCCGTCCGGGGTCAGCACGATCTGCTGCGGCGCACTCTCCAGCGCGCTTGCGCTCAACTGCGGCGGGTGCTCGTTACCGAAACGGCCAAACACCAACCGGTTATCGTCGGTGACGCCGGCCAGCAAGTACTGGCCGCGCCGCGCCTCGGCCAGCGTCAGCAGCGTCAGCGGCCGGCCCCGTTGATCCAGCGCCTGTGGCCGTTGCCCGAGCGGAAACGCCCACTGCGGCACCGCCGATCCCGCCGCGGCAAAGTCTGCGCTGGCGACAATAAACCGGCCATCGGCCTGCGCCAAAGCAAACAAGTCGCGTTCGCCCGCAGCCTGGGCGAGCAACGCCGGCTTGGCCAGCAGCGGTTGCTGCGCCAGCAGTTCGCCGGCCTTCGCACCCTCTTGCGGCATCAGACGGTAAAACTGACCCGCGCCCTGCGCATCAATGCGATAACCGATGCGTTGTTGCACATCCATGCCCAACGCCAGCGCCGGGGCTGAAGCCGCGATCGCCAGCGGCTGCGCCTTGCCCATCGCCGCCGGTTTGAACAGCGGCATCACCGCAAACAGCAGGTAAACGAAGATCAGCATGAGCGTCATCAGCACCAGCAGCCCGCTGACGGTCACCGCCGCCTGCACGCTCCGGTCGATGCGCGCGCGCAGGCGATCCCGGGGATGTTGGTTTACCGTAGTCTGTGCCATGTCTCTCGCTGTCGCTGATGTAATCAGGCTTGCGCCATAGAATAACCGGGCATCTTATGTCAGTTTTGTGACGTTTGCATGACAAAGTTCCCCACCTATTAATTGGATTATTTCACTAACAAAACCCACTTTATGCCAAGTATATTTCTGAAAAATGATGAAAACGTCGGTCATATAGCAAAGAATAAGGATTCATATTCGAGATTTTATATCGGACAATATTGACCAGCGGCTGCACCGCCGAAAAAATATTTTTTATACCGCAAAATGCCCCGTGCCAACGCAATGGATATGTTGGACTTTCCTGTCAATCTCTCGCAATAATGATGAAGGACAATAGGCTGTGTCCCGGGCCGTTGCGGACTCAAAAGCCCATCATCAAGGTTGAGGGTGCAGGACATGGCCGGGCTACGTTCAAGCCCGACAACGCAGAGTATGGGCTTTTGGGGGGCGTCCCCGGTCCTTTTCTAAAATTGAACTGGAGTGGCAATGGGTCAGGAAAAGCTCTACATCGAAAAAGAATTAAGCTGGTTATCCTTTAATGAACGCGTGTTGCAGGAAGCCGCAGATAAGAGCAATCCCCTGATTGAGCGCATGCGTTTTCTGGGCATTTACTCCAATAACCTCGACGAGTTCTATAAGGTCCGCTTTGCCGATCTCAAACGACGCATTCTGATCAGCGAAGAGCAAGGCTCCGGCGGCGCTTCACGTCATTTGCTGAAGAAGATCCAGGCCAAGGTATTAAAAACCGATCAGGAATTCGACAGCCTGTATAACGATCTGCTGCTGGAAATGGCACGCAACCAGATCTTCTTGATCAACGAACGTCAGGTGTCGGAAAACCAGCAGACTTGGCTGCGCCAATACTTCAAGCAGCATCTGCGCCAACACATCACCCCGATCCTGATCAACCACGACACCAATCTGGTGCAGTTCCTGAAAGACGATTACACCTATCTGGCGGTAGAGATTATCCGCGGCACGCGCATCGAGTATGCGCTGTTGGAGATACCGTCCGATAAGGTACCGCGCTTCGTCAACCTGCCGCCGGAAGCGCCGCGCCGCCGCAAACCGATGATCCTGCTGGACAACATTCTGCGTTACTGTCTGGACGATATCTTCAAGGGCTTCTTCGACTACGATGCGCTCAACGCCTATTCGATGAAAATGACGCGCGATGCCGAATACGACCTGGTGACAGAAATGGAATCCAGCCTGCTGGAACTGATGTCCTCCAGCCTGAAACAACGCCTCACCGCCGAACCTGTGCGTTTCGTTTATCAGCGCGACATGCCGAACGAAATGGTGGAACTGCTGCGCGGCAAGCTCGGCATCTCCAACTATGATTCGGTGATCGCCGGCGGCCGCTACCATAACTTTAAAGACTTTATCAGCTTCCCGAACGTCGGTAAGGCTAACCTGGTCAATAAACCGCTGCCGCGCCTGCGCCACATCTGGTTCGATAAATTCCGCAACGGCTTTGACGCCATCCGCGAACAGGACGTGCTGCTCTACTACCCATACCATACCTTCGAGCACGTGCTGGAGCTGGTGCGCCAGGCGTCGTTTGACCCCAGCGTGCTGGCGATCAAAATCAATATTTACCGCGTAGCGAAAGACTCGCGCATTATCGAGTCGATGATCCACGCCGCGCACAACGGCAAAAAAGTCACGGTGGTAGTGGAACTGCAGGCGCGCTTTGATGAAGAGGCCAATATTCACTGGGCCAAGCGCCTGACCGAAGCCGGCGTGCACGTTATCTTCTCTGCGCCAGGGCTGAAAATTCACGCCAAACTGTTCCTGATCTCGCGCCGTGAAGGCGACGATATTGTGCGCTATGCTCATATCGGTACCGGTAACTTTAACGAGAAAACCGCGCGTATTTACACCGACTATTCACTGCTGACCGCCGACTCGCGCATCACCAATGAAGTGCGCCGGGTGTTCAACTTTATCGAGAACCCGTACCGGCCGGTGACCTTCGACAATCTGATGGTGTCGCCGCAAAATTCGCGCCTGAAGCTGTACGAATTGATCGACCAGGAAATCGCCAACGCCCGGGCCGGGCACTCAGCCGGCATTATGCTGAAAATCAACAATCTGGTGGATAAAGGGCTGGTAGATCGGTTATATACCGCCTCCGGCGCCGGCGTAAAAATCCGCCTGTTGGTCCGGGGTATGTGTTCTTTGATTCCCAACCTGCCGGGGATCAGTGACAATATTCAGATAATCAGCATCGTCGACCGCTATCTGGAACACGATCGGGTTTACGTTTTCGACAACAAAGGTGACAAACTGGTCTATCTGTCCTCTGCCGACTGGATGACCCGTAACATAGATTACCGTATAGAAGTGGCGGTCTCGCTGTTGGATCCAACGCTGAAACAACGGGTTCTGGATATTCTGGAAATCCTGTTCAGCGACACGGTCAAGGCACGCTACCTCGATAAAGAACTGAGCAACCAGTACGTACCGCGCGGCAACCGCCGTAAAGTGCGCGCTCAGGTTGCCATTTATGAGTATTTAAAAGCTCTGGAACAACCAGGACAGTAGGCCAGCCACTATGCCGCTAAAAAGCACTGCAACGAACAAACCGCAGGAAATCGCTGCCATCGACCTTGGGTCGAACAGCTTCCACATGGTGATTGCCCGCGTCGTCAACGGCGCCTTACAGGTGTTGGGCCGTTTAAAACAGCGGGTCCACCTCGCCGATGGATTGGACAGCAACAATGTGCTCAGTGAAGAGGCAATAGAACGCGGCCTTGCCTGCCTGGCGCTGTTCGCCGAACGGCTGCAAGGCTTTCCGGCGGATAACGTCACCATCGTCGGCACCCATACTTTGCGCCAGGCGATTAACGCGGAAGTGTTCCTCAAACGCGCGGCCAAAGTGATCCCCTATCCGATTGAAATCATCGCCGGGCAGGAAGAAGCGCGCCTGATCTTTATGGGCGTGGAACACACGCAGCCGGAAAAAGGCCGCAAGCTGGTGATCGACATCGGCGGCGGCTCCACTGAGCTGGTGATTGGCGAAGACTTTGAGCCACTGCTGGCGGAAAGCCGCCGCATGGGCTGCGTCAGCTTCGCTCAACAGTTTTTCCCAGGCGGCGAAATCAGCAAGAACAACTTCAAGCGCGCACGCCTGGCGGCGGCGCAGAAGCTCGAAACCCTGGCCTGGCAATACCGCATTCAGGGCTGGCAGTATGCTCTTGGCGCGTCCGGCACCATCAAGGCCGCGCACGAAGTACTGGTAGAGATGGGCGAAAAAGACGGCCTGATCACCCTGGAGCGGCTGGAGATGCTGGCGGAACAGGTGCTGCAGTTTAAAAACTTCAGCGCGCTGAGCCTGCCGGGATTATCCGAAGACCGTCAGTCGGTGTTTGTACCGGGTCTGGCGATCTTGTGCGGCGTGTTCGATGCGCTGGCGATCCGCGATCTGCGCCTTTCCGACGGCGCGCTGCGCGAAGGCGTGCTGTACGAAATGGAAGGCCGTTTCCGCCATCAGGATATCCGTAGCCGCACCGCCAAAAGCCTGGCCGATCACTACAATATTGACCGTGAGCAGGCCAAGCGTGTGCTGGAAACCACCGAGCTGCTGTATTCGCAGTGGATGGCGCAAAACACCAAACTGGCGAATCCGCAGTTGGAAGCGCTGTTGAAGTGGGCCGCGATGTTGCATGAAGTGGGGTTGAGCATCAACCACAGCGGCATGCACCGCCACTCGGCCTATATTCTGCAGAACACCAACCTGCCGGGTTTCCATCAGGAACAGCAATTGCTGCTGGCGGCGCTGGTGCGTTTCCACCGCAAGGGCATCAAGCTCGAAGAACTGCCGCGCCTGAACCTGTTCAAGAAAAAGTATTATCTGCCGCTGATCCAGTTGCTGCGCCTGAGCACCCTGCTCAATAACCAGCGCCAGTCGACCACGACGCCGGAGACGTTGCGTCTTAGCACCGACGATAACCACTGGACGTTGCGCTTCCCGGCCGGCTATCTGGCGCAGAACAACCTGGTACAGCTGGATTTCGAACGTGAGCAAGCCTACTGGAACGACGTGGTGGGCTGGAAACTGATGATTGAAGAAGAAGGCTCGCAGGACGAGAAACGCTCAGCCTGAGTCCGACGCCCTCACCCTGCGGTGGGGGCGCATTAAACGCCGAAGCAGCTGAATCCCTATCCTAAACGACGATGGAATGCCCGGCGGCTTACGCCGGAAATAAATGGACAACTTTTGTCATCCCCTCCTAAAATTCCGGTTACAATTTCCAGCATCAGATAGCACAGGAAACCGGCATGCCGGGTGATATATGCGTAAAAAAACCACCGGACAAATGACAAAGATAGTGCTGTTGATCAGCTTTATCATTTTAGTTGGCCGTCTGCTGTATGCCGCCGTGGTTGCGGTGCCGCACCATCAGGAAAAAAAACTCGTCCCCCCTCAGAACACCACAGAGATCCACGAGGAAAACCGGGACGACGCCCCCTGAGACGGCAAGATACCCTCAGCATGCAGGGCAACCGAATAGTTAAGCAGCCTGCCAAAGGCCAACGCCTTTTGGGTATGCCAGGCCCCTTACTTATTCCTCAGCGCCTGCATCCATTTCATAAAAATGACGCCTGCATTCACTATGTTCTATCTTGGGTAGAGATCGTCTGTGAGGACTACTGAGTGCCAGCAAGGAATACCATGTCTGTCGCAACGCATAACGTTAAAAAAGTCGCTGAATATCGCCAGCGCATTCTTTCACTGCTGTTAAACAATAAAGACCTGGTCGATGGCATTCTTGGTCGGCCGGGGGATGAAAATGCACTCAGCAAAAGCGAACTGCTGAACCAGACCGCCGAAATCACCGGCCTGCTGGACGATATGCACGCCGCCGACCTGGCGGATCTGCTGGAAGCGCTGCCGCAGGACGAACGCCTGGCGCTGTGGCGGTTGGTAGGCAACAGTAAGCGCGGCCAGACGCTGGTGGAAGTGGCCGAACCGGTGTGGGACAGCCTGATCGAAGAGATGAGCGATAAAGACCTGCTCAAAGCGATCAAGACGCTGGACGTCGATGAACAGGCCTATCTGGCGCAGTATCTGCCGCGTAACCTGATGGGCCGCCTGTTGACCTCGCTTGAGCCGGATCAGCGCGCGCAGGTACGCGAGATGATCCACTACGGTAAAGACACCGTAGGCTGGATGATGGATTTTGAACTGGTCACGGTGCGTCCGGACGTCACGCTCGGGGCAGTACATCGATTCCTGCGTCTGCGTAAAACCATCCCGGCGGCTACCGACAAACTCTTTGTCACCGATCGCAAGAATACCCTGCTGGGCGAGTTGCCGCTGACCGCCGTGTTGCTGAACGACCCGGAAACCCCGGTGCAGGACGTGATGGACAGCGATCCCACCCGTTTCTTGCCGGAAGACAGAGCCGAAGCGGCGGCCAGCGCGTTCGAACGTTATGACCTGATCAGCGCCCCGGTGGTCGACGCCAAGGGCAAGCTGATGGGCCGCCTGACCATTGAAGAGATCGTTGACGTGGTCAACGAAGAAAGCGACACCACCCTGCGCCGCATGGGGGGCCTGAGCCCGGACGAGGACGTGTTTGCCCCGGTCATGAAAGCGGTAAAAACTCGCTGGGCGTGGCTGGCTATCAATCTGTGCACCGCGTTTATCGCCTCGCGCGTCATCGGCATGTTTGAACACACCATTTCGCAGTTGGTGGCGCTGGCGGCGTTGATGCCGATCGTCGCCGGTATCGGCGGCAACACCGGCAACCAGACCATCACCATGATCGTCCGCGCGCTGGCGCTGCACCAGATCGAAGTCGGTAATATCTCCCGTCTGATGTTGAGAGAGCTGGGGGTGGCGATTATCAACGGCGTGGTCTGGGGCGGCATCATGGGGGTAGTCACCTGGCTGCTGTACGGGGACTGGGCGATGGGCGGCGTGATGACGCTGGCGATGATCCTCAACCTGTTGGTGGCGGCACTGATGGGCGTGGTGATCCCGATGACCATGATCAAAATGGGGCGCGATCCGGCAGTGGGCTCCAGCGTCTTGATCACCGCGCTGACCGACACCGGCGGCTTCTTTATCTTCCTTGGCCTGGCGACGCTGTTCCTGCTTTGACCCTTTATCGCCGGCGCCCGCGCCGGCTTTTGCGTTAGCTCACTAAAGCCGTATGATTCGGTAGGTTTTATTACCGAGCTGTACTACCCTTTGCCAATAAATCGTCTCATTCTATCCGCGTCATGACCTCGTTCACTGACAGATGCCGCGATAAGGTTATCTATGGATATTAGCGCACCCACTCACGTCACCACGCGTAAAGGCACTTGGCTGACACAGACGCTGCTGGCGACGCTGACGGTATTTGTCCTGGCGCTGCTGAGCCTCGCACTCTCCAGCAAGTCCAGCCATTTTACGTCGCTGTGGTTCCCGACCGCCGCCATTATCGTGGTACTGTACCGGCAACCGACGAAGCTGTGGGGGTTGCCGCTGTTGGCATTCTGGCTGGCCATCGTCGCCGCCAGCATCATGCTGTTCGGCTACAGCTGGCTGCCGGTCAAGCTGGCGCTGCTCAACCTGCTGGAAGCCGTGGTCAGCACGTTGCTGTTGCGCCGCCTGCTGTTGGCGGAGGATCCGCTGAACGGCCTGGCCAGTTGGGGGAAATTCGTGGTCTGCGCGGTGATATTCACCCCCTTGTTCAGCGCCCTGCTGGCAGCCTGGTGGGCACCTGCGCCCGGACAAACATTCTGGCACCTGTTCAGCACCTGGTTTATTTCAGAGGCGATTGGCGTGTTGTCGCTAACGCCAATCGGGCTGGTGTATCGTCGCCGCATGCTGGAAACGCTTAACCTGTTTTCGCTGTTGCTGACGCTGATGGTGACACTGGCCTTCAGCTATCTGGCGCTGAGCCATCTGCCCTTCCCATTCACCTTCGTTATTCTGCCGCTGTTGTGGGCGGCGATCGCACTGCTGCGGCTGGAAACCTTCATCATCTGTTTTTGCACCACGCTGATGGTCACAGTGATGATTACATTCGGGTTGTTGCAAGTCCATCCGCCCGCAATCCCCCTCAGCGACATCGATATTTACCTGCCGATTTTGCTGATTTTGATCCCGGCGCATTCGATGGCGATGGTGATGCATGCCTTCCGTGAGGAAAAACGGCATATCGTCGAAAGCGAAACCCGTTTTCGCAATGCGCTGGAGTATTCCGCCATCGGCATGGCGTTGGTTTCTCCGCAGGGCAAATGGTTGCAGGTCAACCAGGCGCTGTGCAAACTGCTGGGCTACACGCCAGAGGCGCTGCAACGGTTGACGTTCCAGGAAATCACCCACCCGGACGATCTGGACGCCGATATGTCCCAAGTGCGCGATCTGCTCGACGGCCATATCAGCAGCTATACACTGGAGAAACGCTATATTCGCAGCGACGGTGAACACGTCTGGGCGCTGCTGGCGGTATCGCTGGTACGCGATCCCGAAGGCCTGCCGCTGTATTTTATTTCTCAGGTGGAAGACATCAGCGAACTGAAGCACACCGCAGCGGAAAACCACCGGTTGGTAGAGCGCATCACGCTGGCCAATCAGGTGGGTGGCGTCGGCATTTGGGAATGGATGATGCACGACGAAGTCCTCACCTGGGACAAACGCATGTATGAGCTTTATGACCTCAGCCCGGACCAGACACCGACGCTGTCGCTGTGGCGCACGCTGCTGTTGCCGGAGGACCGAGAACGTACCGACCTTGAGATGGCCTCTTTGCTGGAACACCCACGGCCGTTCATTCTGGAATTCCGGTTGCTCACCCGCCTGGGGAAAGTGCGCCACATTCGTGGCCAGGGCAACGTCATTCTGGACGAACAGGGCCGCCCCTTGCGCATGATCGGCACCAACATCGACATGACGGAGGTCAGAAACCTCACCGGAGCGCTGCACGACGAAAAAGAACGCCTGCACATTACGCTCGACGCCATTGGCGAAGGCGTAATCTCCACCGACGACGAAATGCGGATCACCTTTATGAACCCGGTGGCCGAACAAATGTGCGGCTGGCCGCTGAGCCTGGCGATCGGCATGCCTATCGCCGGCGTGGTACGCCTGACCAATGGCAAAGACGGCGAAGAAGTGGAAAACCCGATCCAGTGCTGCCTGCAGGAAAACCGGCTGCTTTCGGCGGATTATGCCCTGGTGCTGCACAGCCGCGACGGGCGCCATTTCGACATTCAGCAGTCGGTATCGCCGCTGAAAACGGTGGACGGCGAAGTGATGGGTGCAGTGATGGTATTACAAGATGTCACCGCCTCCCGCGAACTGATGAAAAAACTGAGTTACAGCGCCTCGCACGATGCACTGACCGGCTTGCCAAACCGCACCAATTTTGAGAAACGCCTGAAATCCACCCTCGCCGGAGCCAGTGAAAATCAGCAGCATGCGCTGGTATTTCTCGATCTCGACCGCTTCAAGGCGGTCAATGACAGTGCCGGCCATGCCGCCGGCGACGCGCTGTTAAGAGATATCGCTCAGTTGATGCTGCACCATCTGCGCAACAGCGACTGCCTGGCCAGGCTTGGCGGCGACGAGTTTGGATTGATCCTGTTCGATTGCTCGCGGGAACAGGCCAAATCACTGACGCAGCAACTGATTCATCACATCAGTCAATACCCATTTTTTTGGGAAGGGAAGATTTATCACGTCGGCGCCAGCGCGGGCATCACCCGCATCGATGCCGCCGGCGGCAAGAGCGGCGAACTGCTGGCGCAGGCGGATATCGCCTGTTATACCGCCAAGCATCGTGGCCGCGGCCAGGTTTATTTCTACGAAACACGCCAGAAAATGATGCAGGAACGCCAGCATCAACTGCTGACGCGGCAGGAAGTGACAAACATCATCGCCGAGGGGCTGTTGGTGCTGAACGTCACGGCCGTGGCACCGCCTAAAACGCCGCAGGCGGTCTGCTTTTATCAACTGAAATTGCAGGTCATGGCGCTGGACGACCGGACGTTGACCCGCGACGAGTTTATCGCCGCTGTACAGATTTATAACCTGCAGCCGGATCTGGATCGTTGGATCATCGGGCAAATTTTGACGCAGAACGCCGTCGACATTAGCCGCAAGGGGCTGTCAGTGGCGCTGCCGCTGGCGACCGACAGCCTGCTCGATGCGCAATTCCAGCGTGATCTGCTGACAACTTTCGACGCTTCCCCATTGCAACCTGAAGCCCTGTTGTTGATGGTCGATGACACCGCGCTACTCGAACACGCGGCCATCTGCAGGCCATTTATCCATCAGCTGCAACAACGGGGTTGCAAGCTGATCGTCAACGGTTTTGGCCACAACCTCAATGCCTTCGACGAGTTGCAAGGCCAGAAGATTGACTATATCCGCATCGATGAACGCTTTATCACCAACGTGCATTGCAATCAAATGGACGAGCTGATGGTGTCTATGCTCAACAGTGCGGCTCACCGGGTACACGCCCAGACGCTGGCTGGTCCGGCGCACCAGCAGATCACGCTCAATACGCTGCAGGCCATCGGCGTCGATCTGGCCGACGGCGACACCGTGGCGCTGGAACTGCCGCTGTCGGAGCTGCTTAGCAGCGGTTATTTCGGTATCCGCTAACCCTAGCCTTTCCCCTGTCTTTCAGACTGCGGCCTTATCTTCGGCCGCACGCCCCCTGCCGATCTTTTTTGCTTAGCCAAGCTTGAGTTAATGGTATAACTAATGGGTAAATATTAATCGTTTGAATAACATGACATCGCCGGACGGCGATCAAAAACGCCAGTCAGGCCGTTTAGAACACCGTCTTTGCGTACGATTGCCCAGGGATTATGGCTATGAAAAATGAGTGGTTCGCCGCCAGGGAGCTTACAGGCATTGCAGGATTACCCACCTCACCACAGGGAATCAATTTGAAGGCCCGGCGCGAAGGCTGGATCAGCCGCCGCCGAGAAGGCATACAGGGCAAGGCCGTGGAATACCATATCGACAGCCTGCCCATCGGCGCGCGCAGCTTGCTGATACTGCAAGAGGAGCCGGCTGCCTACCAGGTGGAACGCCAGCCGCCGCTGGCCGTGTGGATTGAGTATTACTACCACCTGACGCAAAGCGAACGCGAAAAGCTGCTGAGCTTTCTGATGCGCGAAGGCATCAGCAGCCTGCTGGCGCTGATCCCCTCTGAAGAGTAACCCCTTACCCGGCGGTATCCGTTAACGGCGCCCAGGCGTCGTTATGCCACAAATGCAGCGTGGCGTAGGAACGCCACGGCCGCCAGCGTTCGGCATAGCGCTCAATCTGGCGCGGCGTCATGCCGGGGAAACGCTGTTTGATCAGATAATCCCCCGTTAAAAATACATCCGGCCATGACCAGGCACGCATGGCGATGTAGCTCGCCGTCCAACTGCCGATACCCGACAGCGCGGTCAGTGCCTTGATCCCCTGCTCTATATCCAGCACGTTTTCTAACTGCAACCGCCCTTCGGTGACCGCCTGCGCAAGGGCGATCAGCGCCGCTGCGCGTTTGAGCTGTACCCCCAGCGGGCGCAAATCTTCGGGCTGCAATTGCGCCACCCGCTCAGCACTGGGAAACACATGGGTAATGCCGTCGTAAGGCTGTTCCAATGCGGTGCCCCAACGTTCGGCCATACGCCCGGCAAAGGTGGCCGCCATCTTCACGCTGACCAGTTGCCCCAGCACCGCGCGGGTCGCCTGCTCGAAGCTGTTGACGCAGCCGGGCAACCGCAAGCCCGGCGCATCGGCGGCTAATGTCCCTAACGCATTGGCGATAAGGTCCGGGGCAGCGTCCAAATCGAATAACTGGCGGATACGCCGCAGCACCTCGGTGGTCACCCGGCTCAGCGAAGGCGCAACTTCTACCCGCACCCGGTTATGCGCCTCTTCCGGCAGCACGCTGACCCAACCACGGTACTCCATCCCGCCCAGAGTGACGGCGATCGACCGCAAATACTGTTGATCCTGCACTTTTTCCACACCACTTACCGCGCGCGTCTGTAAAAAGCCCAGCATGCGCGGCCAGTCATACGGCGGACGATAAGCCAGATGAAACACCAACCCACTGGCGACGGTGCGCTCATTGCGGCTACTGTTGCTGCGCAGCGCGGAGGGGATCAGCCGATAGCGCGCCTTGAACAATTCATTAAACCGCCGCAGGCTGCCGAAACCGGCGGCAAACGCCACCTCACTCAACGGCAAGTCGGTATCCGCCAGCAGCCGCTTGGCCTGCAACAGCCTATGTGACTGGGCGTAATCAATCGGCGAGGCGCCAAACTGATCGGCAAAGATGCGCCGCAGGTGGCGATCGGAAATCCCAAGCCGCGCCGCCAGTTGCTCGCAGCTGTGTTCGGACAAATAGCCCTGCTCAATCAGTTGCACCGCCACCTGCGCATAGCGGTTGCCAAGGTCGATCAACGCCAATCCCGGCGCCAGCTCCGGCCGACACTTCAGACAGGGGCGAAACCCCGCCAGTTCCGCCGCCGCCGCACTGGGATAAAAAGTGCAGTTTTCGATTTTCGGCGTGCGGGCGCTGCACACCGGGCGGCAATAGATGCCGGTCGACGACACGCCGACGAAAAAGCGGCCGTCAAATTTTCGATCGCGCGCACTCAGTGCGTCATACAGGGCCTGTTGCTGGTTTTTCATGGCAACGCTCGGGGTCAGTTTTTTGTTCATTATGCGACTCGGCTGGCGCGCTGACGTGCGGGATTCGGACATTAAGACAGGAAGCCTAAGTTAAGCATAGCACCGCCCGCCCCGCTAAATTTTTCGTCAGTTAAGCGCGCATACGTTGCCCAGGGGCCGGGACTCGGGTAAAGTCGCCCCCCTTCATTGGCATGGGGAGTAGAGAAAAGACATGTTTATTGGATTTGACTACGGAACGGCCAACTGTTCCGTCGCAGTGATGCGAGATAACGGCCCCGAGCTGCTGACGCTGGAAAACAACGAACCTTACCTGCCGTCGATGCTGTGCGCACCGACGCGCGAAGCGGTGAGCGAATGCCTGCACCGCCACTGGCAGGTGCCGACCGGCAGCGAAGAGAACCAACAGTTGCTGCGCAGGGCCATCAACTACAACCGCGAAGAAGACATTCCGGTCGGCAACGACAGCGTACAGTTTGGCCTGCAGGCACTGGCGCAGTACGTTGAAGATCCGGAAGAAGTCTATTTTGTCCGCTCGCCGAAATCCTTCCTCGGCGCCAACGGCCTGAAGCCGCAACAGATCGCGCTGTTCGAAGACCTGGTGTGCGCCATGATGTTCCACATCAAACGTCAGGCGGAAAACGTGCTGCAGAGCAGCATCAGCCAGGCGGTCATTGGCCGCCCAATCAACTTCCAGGGCATCGGCGGTGAAGACGCCAACCGGCAGGCGCAGGGCATTTTGCAGCGCGCCGCCGAACGCGCCGGATTTAAGGATATTGAATTCCAGTTCGAGCCGGTAGCGGCAGGTCTGGATTTCGAAGCCACGCTGAACGAAGAGAAAACCGTGCTGGTGGTGGACATCGGCGGCGGCACCACCGACTGTTCGGTGCTGTTGATGGGGCCGCAATGGCGCGATCGCGCCGATCGCCAGCAGAGCCTGCTGGGGCACAGCGGTTGCCGCGTCGGCGGTAACGATCTGGACATCATGCTGGCGTTCAAACAGTTGATGCCGCTGTTCGGCATGGGCGGCGAAACCGAAAAGGGCATCGCCCTGCCTGCGCTGCCTTACTGGAACGCGGTAGCCACCAACGACGTGCCGGCGCAGATCGATTTCTACAGCGCCGCCAACGGCCGTATGCTGCGGGATCTGATCCGCGACGCCGCCGATCCGGAAAAGGTCAAGCGCCTGCTGAAAGTACACCAACAACGGTTAAGCTACCGTTTGGTACGCGCGGCGGAGGAGAGTAAAATCGCCCTGTCCGCACAGCAAACTACCCACGCACCGCTGGCGTTCGTCCAACCGGAACTGGCGGAAACCATCAGCCAGGATCAGTTGGCCGAGGCTATCTCTCAGCCGCTGTTGCGCATTCAAGAACAGGTCAGTGCCGCGCTGGCCAGCAGCCAGACCGCACCGGAGGTGATTTATCTCACCGGCGGCAGCGCGCGCTCACCGCTGCTGCGCGCCGCGCTGCAACAACAGCTGCCTGGCATTCCTATCGTCGGCGGCAACGACTTCGGCTCGGTCACCGCCGGACTGGCGCGCTGGGCACAAACGCTGTTCCGTTAATTGCCCGTGGGCGCGGCCTGCCGCGCCCCGGTCATTGGAGGCCAGTGATGTCTGAAATACTCTCCCCTGAAAGCGCTCGGCTGCGGTTGCGCGCCTGGCGCGATGAAGATCTGCCGGCGTTTGCCGCCCTCAACGCCGATCCGCAAGTCATGCGTTATTTCCCCTCGGTGATGACAGCCGATCAAAGCGACGCGCAGGCCGACAACATCCGCCAGTTCATGCGCCTACACGGCTGGGGCTTTTGGGCACTGGAAGTGAAAGGCGGTGCGCCTTTTATCGGCTTTGTCGGGCTGGCGATGCGGGCGGACGATCTGCCCTGCTCCCCCTGCGTGGAAATCGGCTGGCGGTTGGCGGCCCCCCACTGGGGCAAAGGCTACGCCAGCGAAGCGGCCAGGGCGGTACTGGCTACCGCCTTTAATTCGCTGCAACTGGATGAAGTGGTGTCCTTTACCGCTAGCGTCAACCAACCTTCGCGTCGGGTAATGGCGCGTATTGGCATGGCGTTCAACGGCGAAAGTTTCCTGCACCCGCGCTTGCCGCAGGGCCATCCGCTGCAAAACCATGTAGTGTATCGGCTGGGACAGCAACAATGGCGGGCACAGCAATGCTGATCATTTTTTCCGGGTTGCCGGGCAGCGGTAAAACCACACTGGCGCGAGCGCTGGCGGCCACGCTGCCGGCCATCCATCTGCGCATAGACACGCTTGAACAGGCGATCCGCAACAGCGGTATGCTGGCAAGCGACATTGGGCCGGCCGGTTACTTTGCCGCTTATGGCGTGGCCGAAGACAACCTGCGTTTGGGCCACCGGGTGATCGCCGACTCGGTCAACCCGCTGCCGGTGACGCGGGCCGCCTGGCATGGCGTGGCGCAACGGGCCGGTGCCGCTTGCTTTGATATTGAAGTCTACTGTTCCGACAGCGCCGAACACCGCCGCCGGGTGGAAACCCGTGACGGGGATATCGCCGGGTTGAAACTCCCCGGTTGGCAGAGCGTTATCGACCATGACTATACGCCCTGGGCCACGCCTGTGGCCCGCATCGATACCGCCGGCCAACCGGTGGAAAGCAGCCTCACCCGGTTACTGGCGTTGTTAAACGCCGCGCCGCGCTAATACAGCGTATCCCGCAGCCGCTGCGGCAGTGCGCTGTCGTACTCTCCGCCGTCAAACTGCGTTTTACTCACCTCGGCCAGAATGTTGCCGGTGCTGGGCAGTGCCGAACGTTCAAGGTGGCTGGCTTCGTCCCACAGCCCTGAGCGCAATATCGCCCGGCTGCACTGGAAAAACACCGCCTCCACATGAATGCGCAGCACCGAACGCGGCAGCATATTGCGATGAGCAAAACGCTGCAGCACCTCTTGGGCGACAACAATCTCCGCACGGCCGTTAATCCGCAGCGTTTCACCGATACCGGGGATCAGCAACAGCAGCGCCACCCGGTTGTCGTGCAGGATATTGCGCAGGCTATCGATGCGGTTGTTGCCACGCCGGTCCGGCAGCAGCAGGGTTTTCTCATCTTCGATATGAATAAAACCGGGCGGGTCGCCGCGTGGGGAAACATCCATCCCGTCAGGCCCAACGGTGGACAGCGCGGCAAAGGGCGCAGCTTCGATAAAGGGGCGGTAGACCGGATGAATGTAACTGACTTCTTTAAATATCGACGGCGCGGCGGGTTTGCCGTACAGCTGCTCCAGCGCGGCAAGATCGCTGATAATATCGCTTTGCATTGCTGCTCCCTGAATGGTTCACATTGACCCATTCAGGATAGAGCAAAATTACCGCCCGGCAATCTGTATTACCCGGCGCTGGCCTCGTTCAGCACTTTGATATCATCGGCGTCCAGTTGCAGCCGGGTGGCGGCGATCAGCTCATCCAACTGCTTTAACGACGTGGCGCTGACGATCGGCGCAGTGATGCCCGGCCGGGCGATCAACCAGGCCAGCGAGACTTGCGTCGGCGAAGTGCGGTGTTTTTCCGCCACCCGATCCAGCGCGGCCAATATGCGGAAACCGCGCGGATTGAGATATTGCGCCACAATACGGTCCCCACGCTGGCTTTTGCCCTCATCCTGCGCGCTGCGGTATTTGCCGGTCAGGAAGCCGCTGGCCAGCGAGAAGAAGTTTATCACCCCCAGGCCGTGGCGTTGCGTCACCGCCGCCAGCTCTTTTTCGAACCCTTCGCGCGCGTACAGGTTGTATTCCGGTTGCAGGGTTTCGTAACGCGCCAGCCCTTCCTGCTCACTTACTTTCAGCGCCTCTTCCAGGCGATCGGCCTGATAGTTGGAAGCGCCTATCGCCCGCACCTTACCGGCCTTGATCAGCGCATCAAACGCGGCCAGGGTTTCCGCCAGCGGCGTGTCCCGGTCATCGTCGTGCGATTGATAGAGATCGATATAGTCGGTCTGCAGGCGGCGCAACGAGTCTTCCACCGCCTGTTGGATGTAGCGCGGCGACAGCCCCTGTTTGCCTTCGCCCATCGGTTTGCCCACCTTGGTGGCGATAATCACCTGATCGCGTTTACCGCTTTTTTTAAGCCACTCGCCAATCGTGGCTTCGGACTCTCCCCCCTGATTACCCGGCGCCCAGCTCGAATAGACGTCGGCGGTATCAATGAAATTGAGCTGGTTTTCCACCAGCGCGTCCAACAGGCTGAATGAAGTCTCGCGATCCGCCGTCCAGCCAAACACATTGCCGCCGAAGGTTAATGCCGGCACCTTAATGCCCGAACGGCCCAATTCTCTTTTGCTCATTGCATGCTCCATGGGATAAATAATTCGCAGGATAATTATTAGCGCAAAATCAGGAAAGTCGTTAAAACGCATTGGCTATAAGTCAAAGCCGGTCGCTTATAAACATAGCAGGATAAAATTGACACTCTATTCAGATAATGCTGACGCTTCCTCCATATTTCCTTCATTTTTATGCCGTCTTTACTGGCTAAACTAGTATTCTGTAAGGAGTGTAACTTTTGTGGCAATGAGTGCCCGCACCCCTGCCTTTTGGAGAGAATTTTCGCCACCATGAATGCAAAAACCCAACGTCGTTCACTGCTGCCGCGCCTGCTGGTTGTGGTGATAGTGGTCATTGCCGCCGTTCTGATTTGGCGTCACTTCAATACTGCGGCTCCCGCAGCCGATACTGCCTCTGCCGCACGTCACGCCGGTGGCGGCAAAGCCGCAGCGGGCGGCCGACGCGGCGCGCCGATGTCGCCGGTACAGGCGGCAACCGCCACCGAACAAACGGTACCGCGCTATCTCTCCGGGTTGGGCACCGCCACCGCCGCCAATACCGTTACCGTCACCAGCCGGGTCGACGGCCAACTGATGGCTATCCACTTTACCGAGGGCCAGCAGGTCAAAGCCGGCGATTTGCTGGTCGAAATCGACCCGCGCCCGTTTGAAGTGCAACTGACGCAGGCTTTGGGGCAACTGGCCAAAGATCAGGCAACGCTCGCCAATGCGCGCAGGGATCTGGCGCGCTACCAGCAACTGGCGAAAACCAACCTGGTTTCGCGTCAGGATCTGGATACCCAGCTCTCGTTGGTGCAACAAACCGAAGGCGCGATCAAAGCCGATCAGGGCTCGGTCGACAGCGCCAAACTGCAAATCACCTACAGCCGCATCACCGCGCCGATTGACGGCCGCGTCGGCCTGAAACTGGTGGATGTCGGCAACTACATCACCAGCGGCAGCACCACCGGCATCGTGGTGATCACCCAGACCCACCCTATCGACGTGGTGTTTACCCTGCCGGAGGGCAATATCGGCGATTTGCTCAAGGCGCAAAAAGCCGGTCCGATCAGCGTCGAAGCCTGGGACCGCACCAACCAGACTCAACTGGCGACCGGTTCGCTGCTGAGCCTGGACAACCAGATTGACACCACGACCGGCACCATCAAGCTGAAGGCGCGTTTCACCAATGAAGACGATGCGCTGTTCCCGAACCAGTTCGTCAACACCCGGTTGAAGGTGGATACCCTGCATAACGCGATTGTCATCCCGACCGCCGCGCTGCAGATGGGCAACGAAGGCAACTTCGTCTGGACCCTGAGCGAAGACAACAAGGTCAGCAAGCACCGCGTGACCACCGGCGTGCAGGACAGCCGACAAGTGGTCATCAGCGCCGGCTTGAACGTCGGTGACCGGGTAGTGACCGACGGAATCGATCGCCTGACCGAAGGCATGCAGGTTGAAGTGGTGACACCGCAGGCCACCCCGGCGGCGGCCACATCGGGCAGCAAGCCGCTCGCACAGAGGAAATCCTGATGCAGGCGATGCCACCTAACGCCGGCGGCGGCCCCTCCCGCCTGTTTATTCTGCGCCCGGTCGCCACCACGCTGTTGATGGTGGCTATTTTGCTGGCGGGGATTATCGGCTACCGCTCCCTGCCGGTTTCCGCCCTGCCGGAAGTGGATTACCCGACCATTCAGGTGGTCACGCTGTATCCCGGCGCTAGCCCGGACGTGGTCACCTCGGCCATCACCGCCCCGCTGGAGCGCCAGTTCGGCCAGATGTCCGGCCTGAAACAAATGGCGTCGCAAAGCTCCGGCGGCGCGTCGGTGGTAACGCTGCAATTCCAGCTTGAACTGCCGCTCGACGTCGCCGAGCAGGAAGTGCAGGCGGCGATCAACTCCGCCACCAACCTGCTGCCGAGCGATCTGCCCTACCCACCGATTTACAGCAAGGTCAACCCTGCAGATCCGCCGATCATGACGCTGGCCGTCACCTCGACCGCCATGCCGATGACCCAGGTGGAAGACATGGTGGAAACCCGTGTCGCGCAAAAAATTTCCCAGGTGACCGGCGTAGGTCTGGTTACCCTCTCCGGCGGCCAGCGGCCGGCGGTGCGCGTGAAGCTCAACGCCGCGGCGGTGGCCGCCTACGGTCTGGACAGCGAAACCATCCGTACCGCCATCGGCAACGCTAACGTCAACTCCGCCAAAGGCAGCCTGGACGGGCCGACGCGCTCGGTGACGCTTTCCGCCAACGATCAGATGAAATCCGCCGACGACTACCGCCAGCTGATTGTCGCCTACCAAAACGGCGCGGCCATTCGGTTACAGGATATCGCTACCATCGAGCAGGGGGCGGAAAATACCCGCCTGGCCGCCTGGGCCAACAAGCAGCCGGCAATCGTACTGAACATTCAACGCCAACCGGGCGTGAACGTGATCACCACCGCCGACAGCATTCGCGAGATGCTGCCGCAACTGATAAAAAGCCTGCCGAAGTCGGTGGACGTCAAGGTGCTGACCGATCGCACCACCACCATTCGCGCTTCGGTCAACGACGTGCAGTTTGAATTGCTGCTGGCGGTTGCGCTGGTAGTCATGGTGATTTACGTGTTCCTGCGCAACGTGCCGGCCACCATTATCCCGAGCGTCGCGGTACCGCTATCGCTGGTCGGCACCTTTGCCGCCATGTATTTTCTCGATTTCTCGATCAATAACCTGACGCTGATGGCGCTGACCATCGCCACCGGTTTTGTGGTCGATGACGCCATCGTGGTGATCGAAAACATCTCGCGCTATATCGAAAAGGGTGAAAAGCCGCTCGACGCGGCGCTGAAAGGCGCCGGCGAAATCGGTTTCACCATTATCTCGCTGACCTTCTCGCTGGTGGCAGTATTAATCCCGCTGCTGTTTATGGGGGATATCGTTGGCCGGCTGTTCCGCGAGTTCGCCGTAACGCTGGCGGTGGCGATCCTGATTTCCGCCGTGGTGTCGCTGACGCTGACGCCGATGATGTGCGCGCGCATGCTGAGCCACGAATCGCTGCGCAAGCAGAACCGGTTTTCCGCCGCCTCCGAGCGCTTCTTCGACCGGGTGATTGCGCAATACGGAAAGTGGCTGAAAATCGTGTTGAATCACCCGTGGCTGACGCTCGGCGTGGCGCTGAGCACCCTAGCACTGACGGTGCTGCTGTATCTGCTGATCCCGAAAGGCTTCTTCCCGCTGCAGGACAACGGCATTATTCAGGGTACGGTGGAAGCGCCGCAGACGGTGTCGTTCAGCAATATGGCCGAACGCCAACAACAGGTTGCGGCGGAAATCCTCAAAGATCCGGCGGTGGAAAGCCTGACGTCGTTCGTCGGCGTCGATGGCAGCAACGCCACGCTCAACAGCGGCCGTTTGCAGATCAACCTTAAACCGCTGAGCGAGCGCAGTGAACGCATTCCGGCGATCATCGCCCGCCTGCAACAGCAGAGCACACAGTTCCCCGGCGTGAAGTTGTATCTGCAGCCGGTACAGGATCTGACCATCGACACCCAGGTCAGCCGCACGCAATACCAGTTTACCTTGCAGGCAATGTCGCTGGACGATCTCAGCCTATGGGTGCCGCAACTGATGACCGAGTTGAAGCAGACGCCGCAGTTGGCGGACGTGACCAGCAACTGGCAGGATCAGGGGTTGGTGGCCTACGTGAATGTCGATCGCGATTCGGCCTCGCGCCTTGGCATCAGCATGAGCGACGTGGACAACGCGCTGTACAACGCCTTCGGCCAGCGGCTGATCTCCACCATTTACACCCAGGCCAACCAGTACCGCGTGGTGCTGGAGCACGATGTCAGCACCACGCCGGGGCTGGCAGCGCTGAACGATATCCGTCTGACCAGCAGCAACGGCACCACGGTGCCGCTGAGCACCCTCGCCAAAATCGAAGAACGCTTCGGGCCGCTGTCGGTCAACCATCTCGATCAATTCCCGGCGGCGACCATCTCGTTTAACGTAGCGGGCAACTATTCGCTCGGCGAAGCGGTGGACGCCATTACCCTGGCGGAAAAAAACCTCAACATGCCGAAAGACATCACCACCCAGTTCCAGGGCGCAACGCTGGCGTTCCAGGCGGCGCTGGGCAGCACGCTGTGGCTGATCCTGGCGGCGGTAGTGGCGATGTATATCGTGCTGGGCGTGCTGTACGAGAGTTTTATTCACCCGGTGACCATTCTCTCCACCCTGCCGACCGCCGGGGTCGGCGCGCTGCTGGCGCTGATGATGGCCGGCAGCGAACTGGACGTGATTGCCATTATCGGCATCATCTTGCTGATCGGTATCGTGAAGAAAAACGCCATCATGATGATCGACTTCGCGCTGGCCGCCGAGCGTGAACAGGGCATGACGCCGTACGACGCGATTTATCAGGCCTGCCTGCTGCGTTTCCGGCCGATCCTGATGACCACGCTGGCCGCATTGCTTGGCGCGCTGCCGCTGATGCTCAGCACCGGCGCCGGCGCTGAGCTGCGTCACCCGCTCGGGGTGTGTATGGTCGGCGGGCTGGTGATGAGCCAGATCCTGACTCTGTTCACCACACCGGTGATCTACCTGCTGTTTGACAAACTGGCGCGCAATACCCGCCGCCAGCCCGATGCGCAGGAGTTGCCGTGAAATTCTTCGCCCTGTTCATCTACCGACCGGTCGCCACCACGCTGCTGACGCTGGCGATAGCCATCAGCGGTGTGATTGGCTTTAGCCTGCTGCCGGTCTCGCCGCTGCCGCAGGTCGATTACCCGGTGATTTCGATCAGCGCCTCACTGCCGGGCGCCGACCCGGAAACCATGGCCTCGTCGGTGGCGACACCGCTGGAGCGTGCGTTGGGGCGGATTGCCGGGGTCAATGAGATGACCTCGATGAGCTCGCTGGGCAGCACGCGGGTGATCTTGCAGTTCGATCTCAATCGCGATATCAACGGCGCCGCCCGCGACGTGCAGGCGGCGATCAACGCTGCGCAAAGCCTGCTGCCCACCGGCATGCCGAACCGCCCCAGCTACCGTAAGGTCAACCCGTCCGACGCGCCGATCATGATCCTGACGCTGACGTCGGAAACTTACAGCCAGGGTCAATTGTACGATTTCGCCTCCACCCAACTGGCGCAGAAAATCGCCCAGACCGAAGGCGTGGGCGACGTCTCGGTCGGCGGCAGCTCGCTGCCTGCGGTGCGGGTGGAGTTGAACCCGACCGCCCTGTTCAACCAGGGCGTATCGCTGGACGCCGTGCGCCAGGCCATCAGCGGCGCCAACGTACGCAGGCCGCAGGGATCGGTGGAAAGCCCGCAGCAGCGCTGGCAGATCCAGGCCAATGACGAGTTGAAAACCGCCGACGCCTATCGGCCGTTGATTATCCACTACAACAACGGCTCGGCGGTGCGGCTGGGGGATGTGGCCGAGGTCAAAGACTCGGTACAGGACGTACGCAACGCCGGCATGACCAATGCCAAACCGGCGATTATTCTGGCGATCAGCCGTGCGCCGGACGCCAACATCATTGAAACCGTCGATCGCATTCGCGCCGAGCTGCCGACGTTGCAGGACAGTATTCCGGCGTCAATCCAGCTGAATATCGCCCAGGATCGTTCGCCGACCATTCGCGCCTCGCTGGCGGAAGTGGAGCAGTCGCTGGTGATCGCCATAGGTTTGGTGATCCTGGTGGTGTTCATCTTCCTGCGCTCCGGCCGCGCCACGCTGATCCCGGCGGTCGCGGTGCCGGTGTCGCTGATCGGCTCCTTCGCCGCCATGTACCTGTGCGGCTTCAGCCTGAATAACCTGTCGTTGATGGCACTGACCATCGCCACCGGCTTTGTGGTCGATGACGCCATCGTGGTGCTGGAGAATATCTCGCGCCACGTCGAGGCCGGCATGAAACCGCTCAACGCCGCGCTGCAAGGGGTGCGGGAAGTCGGCTTTACCGTGCTGTCGATGAGCGTGTCGCTGGTGGCGGTGTTTATCCCGTTGCTGCTGATGGACGGCCTGCCCGGGCGGCTGTTTCGCGAGTTCGCCGTCACCCTGTCGGTGTCGATCGGGCTGTCGCTGATCGTCTCGCTGACGCTGACGCCAATGATGTGCGCCTACCTGCTGCGCCACCAGCCGGCGCGCGCGCAGCGGCGCATTCGCGGCTTCGGCAAAATGTTGCTGGCCTTGCAACGGGGCTACGGCCGCTCGCTGAACTGGGTGCTCGGCCACTCGCGCTGGGTGCTGGCGATATTTTTCGCCACCATCGCGCTCAACGTCTGGCTGTATGTCAGCATCCCGAAAACCTTTTTCCCCGAACAGGATACCGGCCGCCTGCTGGGCTTTATCCAGGCAGACCAGAGCATTTCTTTTCAGGCGATGCGCGTCAAACTGGAAGACTTCATGAAGATCGTGCGTGAAGACAAGGACGTGGAAAACGTCACCGGTTTTACCGGCGGTTCGCGCACCAACAGCGGATCGATGTTTATCTCGCTGAAGCCGCTTTCGGTGCGCAGCGATGACGCGCAGAAGGTGATCGCCCGGCTGCGCGCCCGGCTGGCGAAAGAACCGGGGGCCAGCCTGTTCCTGATGGCGGTGCAGGATATCCGCGTCGGCGGCCGGCAATCCAACGCCAGCTACCAGTACACGCTGCTGGCAGACGATCTCGCCGCGCTGCGCGAATGGGAGCCGAAAATCCGTACCGCGCTGGCCGCGCTGCCGGAGCTGGCGGACGTCAACTCCGATCAGCAGGACAAAGGCTCGGAAATGGATCTGATCTACGACCGTGAAACCATGGCACGGCTCGGCATTTCGGTCTCCGACGCCAACGCCCTGCTGAACAACGCCTTCGGCCAGCGGCAGATTTCCACCATCTATCAGCCGCTCAATCAGTACAAGGTGGTGATGGAAGTGGCGCCGCCCTATACCCAGGACGTCAGCTCGCTGGACAAGATGTTCGTGATAAACAAAGACGGCAAGGCGATCCCGCTGGCCTATTTCGCCCGCTGGCAGCCGGCCAATGCACCGCTGTCGGTCAATCATCAGGGGCTGTCGGCGGCCTCGACCCTCTCCTTTAACCTGCCGGACGGCGGCAGCTTGTCAGACGCCACCGCCGCAGTCGAACGCACCATAACGGCGCTCGGTGTGCCGTCCACGGTACGCGGCGCCTTTGCCGGGACCGCGCAGGTATTCCAGGATACGCTGAAATCCCAGCTGTTCCTGATCGCCGCCGCGATCGCCACGGTGTATATCGTGCTCGGCGTGCTCTACGAGAGCTATATTCACCCGCTGACGATTTTGTCGACTCTGCCTTCCGCCGGGGTCGGCGCGCTGCTGGCGCTGGAGCTGTTTGGCGCACCGTTCAGCCTGATCGCGTTGATCGGCATTATGCTGTTGATCGGCATCGTGAAGAAGAATGCCATCATGATGGTCGACTTCGCTCTCGATGCGCAGCGCAACGGCGGCATTGACGCGCGAGAAGCCATTTTCCAGGCCTGTCTGCTGCGTTTTCGGCCGATCATGATGACCACGCTGGCGGCGCTGTTCGGCGCACTGCCGCTGGTGCTGACCAGCGGTGACGGCGCGGAGCTGCGCCAGCCGCTCGGCATCACCATCGCCGGCGGTCTGATCATGAGCCAATTGCTGACGCTGTACACCACGCCGGTGGTGTATCTGTATTTTGACCGGCTGCAGATGAAGTTCCGGCGCGGCAAGAAATTGGATCCGCTGCCTCACTAATGATTAACCCGGTTGACTGATGATCATAAAACGCACCGCCTCAGTACAGTGGCAACTCTGGATCGTGGCGTTCGGCTTCTTTATGCAGGCGCTGGACACCACCATCGTCAACACCGCCCTGCCGTCGATGGCCGTCAGCCTGGGGGAGAACCCGCTGCGCATGCAGTCGGTGATCGTCTCCTACGTGCTGACGGTAGCCGTGATGCTGCCCGCCAGCGGCTGGCTGGCGGACCGGGTTGGGGTACAGCGGGTGTTCTTCAGCGCCATCGTGCTGTTCACCCTCGGCTCAATCCTCTGCGCCCGTTCGGAAACCCTGAATGAGCTGATCGCCTCGCGGGTGATCCAGGGCATCGGCGGCGCGATGATGGTGCCGGTCGGCCGCCTGACGGTGATGAAAATCGTGCCGCGCGAGCAATATATGGCGGCGATGACCTTTGTCACCCTGCCCGGCCAAATCGGCCCGTTGATTGGCCCGGCACTGGGCGGCTTTTTGGTGCAGTACGCCAGTTGGCACTGGATTTTCCTGATCAATATCCCGGTTGGCATTGCAGGCGCCATCGCCACGCTGCTGCTGATGCCCAACTACCGCATGCAGACCCGGCGCTTCGACATCAGCGGCTTTATCATGCTGGCGATCGGTATGGCGACGCTGACGCTGGCGCTTGACGGCCACAAGGGCATGGCGGCGCTGGCAGGTTACTGGTGGCATGCGCGCGGTAACAGCCGGGCGCTGTTCTCCCTGCGTCTGTTCAGAACCCAAACCTACAAGGTGGGGCTGACCGCCAGCCTGCTTGGCCGCATCGGCAGCGGCATGCTGCCGTTTATGACCCCGCTGTTCATGCAGGTGGGTATGGGGTTTTCCCCGTTCCATGCCGGGCTGATGATGATCCCGATGATTATCGGCAGCATGGGGATGAAGCGTATCGTGGTGCGGGTGGTTAACCGTTTCGGTTACCGTAACGTGCTGGTGGCCGCCACGCTGATGCTGGCGTTGATCAGCCTGAGCTTCCCGCTGGTGGCGATGATCGGTTGGATCTGGCTGCTGCCGGTGGTGCTGTTCTTCCAGGGCATGGTCAACTCGCTGCGTTTCTCGGCAATGAGTACCCTGACGCTGAAAGATTTGCCGGACCGGCTGGCCAGCAGCGGCAACAGCCTGCTGTCGATGGTGATGCAGCTGTCCATGAGCCTCGGCGTCAGCATCGCCGGGATCCTGATTGGCAGCTTTGCCCATCACCAGGTGGTCACCGACAGCCCGGCGATACACAGCGCATTTATTTACAGCTACTGCTGCATGGCGTTAATCATTGCCCTGCCCGCGCTGGCCTTTGCCCGCGTGCCGCCGGATAGTGCGCCAAACCGCACGCTGACCAAAGAACCGGGCACCGGTTCAACGAGGTTACAAAAATGAGAATAGGCATCACCGGGAAACTGTTCCTGGCCATCTTCGCCACCTGCATGCTGGTGCTGATCACCATGCACTGGGGTGTGCGCGTCAGCTTTGAGCGCGGTTTCATCGGCTACATCAAGCACAGCAACGAACAACGTATCAACATGCTGAGCGAAGCACTGGAAGAACAGTACAGTCATCACGGCAACTGGGTTTTTCTGCGCAATAACGATCAGGTGATTTACCAGATCATGCGCTCGTTCGAACAAAACAGCGACAGCAGCCATAATCTGCCGCCCAAAGGCTGGCGCACTCAGTTTTGGGTGGTGGACAACCAATTCAACCGGTTGGTGGGGCATTCCGGCCCGGTGCCCAAAGAGGGCCCGCGCCATCCGATCCGCTACAACAACGAAATCGTCGGCTGGGTGATCACCACGCCGGTAGAGAGGCTGACCCGCAATACCGATATCAATTTCGATCAGCAGCAAAAACGCACCAGTTGGATGATAGTCGCACTCTCCACGCTGCTGGCGGCGGCAGTGACCTGGTTGATGTCGCGCGGGCTGTTGGCGCCGGTCAAGCGGCTGGTCGCCGGCACCCACCGGCTGGCGGCCGGTGATTTCAGTACCCGCGTGACCGTCGACAGCCAGGATGAACTCGGCCGCTTGGCGCAGGATTTCAATCAGCTCGCCACCTCGCTGGAAAAGAACGAGCAGATGCGACGCGCTTTTATGGCCGACGTCTCGCATGAGTTGCGCACCCCACTGGCGGTACTGCGTGGCGAACTGGAGGCATTGCAGGACGGCGTGCGCCAGCCGACGCCGGCGTCGCTCAGCTCGCTGCAGGCGGAAGTCACCACCCTGACCAAGCTGGTGGACGATCTGCATCAGCTTTCGCTGTCCGATCTCGGCGCGCTGGCCTACCGTAAATCGTCGGTCGACTGCGTACATTTACTGCAAATTGCGGTCGCCACCTTCCGCGAGCGTTTTCGCGCCAAAGGGCTTGAGATCGTCACCCTGCTGCCGGAACAGGCGCCGCTGTTCGGCGATCCCGATCGTCTCAATCAGTTGTTCAACAACCTGCTGGAGAACAGCCTGCGCTACACCGACGCCGGCGGTAAGCTGGAGATTGGCGCAGAACAGTTGCCGGGCCAACTGCGGCTTTACTGGCAAGACAGCGGGCCCGGCGTCAATGACGAACAGCTCGCACGCATTTTCGAACGCTTCTACCGCACCGAAGGCTCGCGCAACCGCGCCAGCGGCGGTTCCGGCCTGGGGTTGTCGATTTGTCAAAACATCGTGGAAGCCCACAACGGCCAGATCTTTGCTGCGCACTCGCCTTTAGGCGGCGTGCGGATTACAGTAGAATTTGCCACCCCGATAATGAATAAGGCACCATGATGGAATCCCAGAATCAGCCGTTGCAAATCATGATTGTTGAAGACGAACCCAAACTGGGCCAACTGCTGGTGGACTATCTGCAAGCCGCGGGATATGCCACCCGTTGGTTGACCAACGGCAGCGAGGTGGTACCGGCGGTGCATGAACACTCCCCGGCGCTGATCCTGCTGGATTTAATGTTGCCGGGCAGCGACGGGCTGACGGTATGCCGCGAACTGCGCCGTTTTACCGATGTCCCGGTGGTGATGGTGACGGCCAAGATTGAAGAGATCGATCGCCTGCTGGGGCTGGAAATTGGCGCGGACGATTACATCTGCAAGCCTTACAGCCCGCGAGAAGTGGTGGCTCGGGTGAAAACCATTTTGCGCCGTTGCTATCGGCCGCTGGAAAACCTGCAGGAAGAAACGCAGTTGCATATCGACGAACCGCGCTTTCAGGCCAGCTATCAAGGCCAGATGCTGGATCTCACCCCGGCGGAATTCCGCCTGTTGAAAACCCTGGCCAGCCAGCCGGGCAACGTCTTCTCGCGTGAGCAGTTGCTGAATAATCTGTATGACGACTACCGGGTAGTCACCGACCGAACCATCGACAGCCATATCAAAAACCTGCGGCGCAAGCTGGAGCTGATCGACGGTGAAAAGTCGTTTATTCGCTCGGTATACGGTGTGGGCTATCGCTGGGAATCCGAGCCTTGTCGGCTGATAAACGGGCTATAAGGTCCAGTCTTCAACGTCCAGCCCGGACACCATGCCGAAGGCCCGATCGCTAGTGACCATTGTCGCGCCCCGGCTAAGCGCATGCGCGGCAATCAACTGGTCCAGCGCGCCCAGGACTTTGCCTTTTTTCTCCATGCTCGCCCGCATCACTCCATAACAGCGGGCAGCTTCGCTATCCCAGTCATAAACGGTCACTGCGGCTAAAAACGCCGTTACCATGGCTTTCAACGCTTTACTCTGCCGCTTGGCCACGCCAAAAAGCAGCTCTGCCTCCGTGATGCTGGAAATGCATACGGTGGAAGGCGGCACCTTTTCCATCGCACTCAGCAAACCTGGGTGCCGGCGAAACAGGTGGCTCACGGTATTGGTGTCAAACATATACATGCTTACTCTTCCTCTGCGAAAGGATCCCGGTCGGCAATGCCCTGTTGGCGTTCATCCGCGCCCAGAAAATCATGCGGCACCGGCGTTTTGGCGATCATGTTCAACAGCGGCTCCCAACTGTCCGGTTTTGCAGGGTATTTCGATAAAATCACATTCCCCTCCCGATCGCGGCGGATATATACACGATCTGTGTCAAATTCAAATTCCACGGGTAACCTCACCGCCTGATTTCTGCCATTTTTAAACAGCTTTGCGATTCTTTCCATCTGCACCCTCCTGACAGGCATAGGCCTAAGCATATGCCTGTACCGCGTCGATGCCAAGATGCTTCGCTTGTTTTTTAATCGCATTGCTTTGCGATGCGGCAAACCTTAATACGCAATGCCCTTCAGCGGAATACCGCGTTATCCAATGTGCGGCAAGCTACGCAATTTTGGGCATCGGGATCGCCGTTAGCTTCCCGTGCTTTGGCGCCTTTTGCTGATGAAACTCAACGCCAACGCAAAAAAATTGCGTTTTTTTTAAGCTATGCTGCGCAAGGGATGTTTATTAGCCGCCCAATTTCAAGCTATTGGCTACACTTACATCACTTATCGGAACCCACAGGAGAGGAACCATGGCAATCGGTCACTATGAGCTGAAAAAAGCAAAGAATGGGCAATACCACTTCAACCTGAAAGCCAGTAATGGCGAGATCATTCTGGGCAGTGAGATGTACGCCAGCAAAGCCTCTGCGGAGAATGGCATTGCCTCGGTGCAAACCAATTCGCCTCAGGAAGGGCAGTATGAATTGAAACACAGCACCAGCAATCAACCTTACTTTGTACTGAAAGCCAAGAATCATCAGGTGATCGGCGTCAGCGAAATGTACAGTTCTGAAACTGCCGCGAAAAATGGCATTCAGTCAGTGATCAAGAACGGCCCAAGCACCGACGTGCGCGATTTAAGCGCATAGCTTCGTCACCCGGCGCGCGATGATCGCCATCGCGCGTTCTTCTTATGACCGGGATCAATCCCCCTGTAATAAATCCGGTTAACTGCTGATTTTTTGCCGCGCTACCGCTACAATTCCCCGCTTTTACTGCGCCATTTGGTGGTGCGTTATGCCCACTGGCTTTCATGTTGCAGCCAACAACGCTGCAGTTTGAAAGACACAGGTATACTGACCTGAAATCAGACCGAGACTCATTATGTTTACACCGGAACTTCTCTCCCCGGCCGGCACGCTGAAAAACATGCGTTACGCCTTTGCCTATGGTGCCGATGCGGTTTATGCCGGCCAGCCGCGTTACAGCCTGCGGGTGCGTAACAACGAATTCAATCACGAGAATCTGGCACAGGGGATCAACGAAGCGCACGCGCTGGGCAAGAAGTTCTACGTGGTGGTGAACATCGCCCCGCATAACGCCAAGCTGAAAACCTTCCTGCGCGATCTTAAACCGGTGATCGATATGGGCCCGGACGCGCTGATCATGTCCGATCCCGGCCTGATCATGATGGTGCGCGAAGCCTTTCCGCAGATGGACATTCATCTGTCGGTGCAGGCTAATGCCGTCAACTGGGCGACGGTAAAATTCTGGCAACAGATGGGGCTGACGCGCGTGATCCTGTCGCGCGAACTGTCGCTGGAGGAGATCGCCGAGATCCGCAGCCAGGTGCCGGAGATGGAACTGGAAATCTTCGTCCACGGTGCCCTGTGCATGGCCTATTCCGGCCGCTGCCTGCTGTCCGGCTATATCAACAAGCGCGATCCCAACCAAGGCACCTGCACCAACGCCTGCCGCTGGCAGTACAAGGCGGAAGAAGGCAAAGAGGATGACACCGGCAACATCGTGCATCTGCATGAGCCGATCCCGGTGCAGACCGTCGAGCCGACGCTGGGTATCGGCGCGCCGACCGACAAGGTGTTCATGCTCTCCGAAGCGCAAAAGCCGGATGAATACATGAGCGCCTTTGAAGATGAACACGGCACCTACATCATGAACTCGAAAGATCTGCGCGCCATCCAGCACGTAGAGCGTCTGACTCAACTCGGCGTGCATTCGTTGAAGATTGAAGGCCGCACCAAGTCCTTTTACTACTGCGCGCGTACCGCACAGGTTTACCGTCGCGCCATTGACGATGCGGTCGCAGGCAAGCCGTTCGATCCCTCGCTGCTTACCACGCTGGAAGGTTTGGCGCACCGCGGTTACACCGAAGGGTTCTTGCGCCGCCACGTGCATGAGGCACAGCAAAATTACGATTACGGCTCCTCACTGTCCGAACGCCAGCAGTTCGTCGGCGAATTTACCGGCGTAAGGCGCGACGGCTGGGCGGAAGTGGACGTGAAAAACAAGTTTATGATCGGCGACGGCGTGGAGATGATGACCCCCGGCGGTAACGTGTTGTTTACCCTGGAGAGCATGCAAAATAAGAAAGGCGAAGCGATCGACGTGGCGCCTGGCAACGGGCATATCGTTTATTTGCCGATCCCACAGGATATCGATCTCAATTACGCATTGCTGATCCGCAATTTACCGGACACCCAGAGTCCCGCCGCGTAAAAACACCCATCGCCACCCTTAGGTGGCGATTTTTAGCAAATATTAGAATTGGATCACATCAATTACCGCGCAGCTTGGTTACCATCAGCCTGCTTAAAACCAAGAATGAAAAATATTTGCATAGCAATACTAGGAACCACCTCCTTAGCCGGTCCAATCTCCCTTGGGCTGGCTTTTTCTTTGGTGCCGTCAAAATACCCGCAGATGAAACCCTACTATTTTTTCAACATTTAAAATTGTCGAGTTATCTATTTTAATAACACGTCGCTCCGCACTTCGATATAAATACCCGACCTCATCGATTAATTAAACCATTAACAAAAACTCGCTGCTGATACCGCGCCTATATCTTAAATTAAGTCAAACATGCAGAAATAATCGCTGGCCCGCTGGCCATAATCAGAATTAACTGAATATTCTGATGGTCTGCTCTCCGCTTGTGGTTTATCGTTTCTGTCCAAAGCATTTGTCAGCCGGGAGAGAGGGAATGAGTCAACACACGTCAGCGCTTCTTATCATTAATGGCAAAGGCGCCGGCAACGAAGACGTTCGCCTTGCGGTGCAGAAGCTGCGGGATGAGGGCCAGACCCTGCACGTTCGCGTGACCTGGGAACAGGGTGACGCAGCGCGCTATGTGAAGGAAGCTTGCCAACTGGGGGTCGCCACCCTGATCGCCGGTGGCGGCGACGGCACCATCAACGAAGTGGCCGCCGCGCTGACGGCGCTTCCTGCAGGCAGCCGCCCGGCATTGGGCATACTGCCGCTGGGCACCGCCAATGACTTCGCCGTGGCCTGCAATATTCCGCTGATACCGGAACAGGCGCTGCTGTTGGCGACGAAAGGCCGTGCGGTGCCGATCGATCTGGCGAAGGTCAATGACGAACGCTACTTTATCAACATGGCGACCGGCGGTTTCGGTACCCGCATCACCACCGAAACGCCGGAAAAACTAAAGGCCGTACTGGGCGGCGTTTCTTACTTTATTCATGGCCTGCTGCGCATGGATACGCTGAAAGCCGACCGCTGCGAGATCCGCGGGCCGGATTTCCAATGGTCCGGTGACGCGCTGGTGATTGGCATCGGCAACGGCAAGCAGGCTGGAGGCGGCCAGCAGCTGTGCCCGGACGCGTTAATCAACGACGGGCTGCTGCAACTGCGGCTGTTGATCGCAGACGAACTGCTGCCCGCGTTGGTGGCCAGCCTGGTTAACGGCGAGGAAAACAAAAACGTGGTTAGCGCCGCGCTGCCTTGGTTGGAAATCAATGCGCCGCACGAGATCACCTTTAACCTCGACGGCGAGCCGCTGAAGGGCACGCATTTCCGCATCGAAGTGCTGCCGAACGCCATTGAATGCCGCCTGCCACCCAACTGCGAGCTGCTGGGCTAAGGCCGCCCTTTCTCTGATCCCTGGGCGCAGCCAGCCTGCTGCGCCCTCTTGCCGGTTCCCCCTCCTCCTTTCCCTCATTACGCGATGAAATGTGATCTTCCCCGGCAAATCCTTTAAATCATACTTGTATGGTAGTTAGTTCATGGCGTATTTTTTCCCTATTAATGACCCGTGGGAACAGGATGTAGACGTTATGAAAATTGTTAACGCAGAGGTGTTTGTCACTTGCCCAGGCCGGAATTTTGTCACGCTGAAGATCACCACCGACGACGGCATTACCGGCATCGGCGACGCCACCCTCAACGGCCGCGAACTGCCGGTAGCCTCCTACCTGAAAGATCATGTCTGCCCGCAGTTGATCGGCCGCGATGCCCACCAGATCGAAGACATCTGGCAATTCTTCTACAAAGGTGCCTACTGGCGGCGCGGCCCGGTCACCATGTCTGCCATCTCCGCCGTCGATATGGCGCTGTGGGACATCAAGGGCAAGGCCGCCAATATGCCGCTGTATCAGCTGCTGGGTGGCGCATCGCGCACCGGTGTGATGGTTTACTGCCACACCACCGGCCATTCCATCGACGAAGTGCTCGACGACTACGCCAAACATAAAGAGCTGGGCTTTAAAGCCATTCGCGCCCAGTGCGGCGTGCCGGGCATGAAAACCACCTACGGCATGGCCAAAGGCAAAGGGCTGGCTTACGAACCGGCCACCAAAGGCAACTGGCCGGAAGAGCAACTGTGGTCCACGGAGAAATACCTCGATTTCACCCCCAAGCTGTTCGAGGCGGTGCGCAACAGGTTCGGTTTTGACGAGCATCTGCTGCACGACATGCACCACCGGTTGACGCCAATCGAGGCTGCGCGCTTTGGCAAAAGCATTGAACAGTACCGATTGTTCTGGATGGAAGATCCAACCCCGGCGGAGAACCAGGAATGTTTCCGCCTGATCCGCCAGCATACCGTTACACCTATCGCCGTCGGCGAAGTCTTCAACAGCATCTGGGACTGCAAACAGCTGATTGAAGAACAACTTATCGACTATATCCGCACTACCCTCACCCACGCCGGCGGTATCACCGGCATGCGCCGCATCGCCGATTTCGCCTCGCTGTATCAGGTGCGTACCGGTTCGCATGGCCCTTCCGATCTGTCGCCTATCTGCATGGCGGCGGCGCTGCACTTTGATCTGTGGGTGCCGAACTTTGGCGTGCAGGAATATATGGGTTACTCCGAACAAATGCTCGAGGTGTTCCCGCACAGCTGGACCTTCAACGACGGCTACATGCACCCGGGCAACAAACCGGGGTTGGGCATTGAGTTCGACGAAAAACTGGCCGCACGCTATCCGTACGAACCGGCCTATCTGCCGGTCGCGCGCCTGGAGGACGGCACCTTATGGAACTGGTAACGGGAGAACGCGCAATGCAAAGCGTGGTGATTGAACAACCTGGCCGGCTGGTTATCCAGCAGCGCCCGCTGCCGCAGCCGGCGGCCGGCGAAGTGCGGGTAAAGGTGAAGTTTGCCGGCATCTGCGGCTCCGATGTGCACATTTATCATGGGCATAACCCGTTCGCCCGCTACCCGCGCGTGATCGGCCATGAGTTTTTCGGCGTGATTGACCAGGTGGGCAGCGACGTCGACCCGCAACGTATCGGCGAACGCGTTTCGGTGGATCCGGTGGTGAGCTGCGGCCATTGCTATCCTTGTTCCATCGGGCGCCCCAACGTCTGTACCGAGCTGCAAGTGATCGGCGTGCACCGCGACGGCGGCTTCAGCGACTATGCCTGCGCCCCGGCGCGCAACGCTTACCGCATTCCTGAAAGCATCAGCGATCGCCACGCCGCGATGGTCGAGCCTTTCACCATTGCCGCCAATATCACCGCCCACCTGCAGCCCAGGGCCGAGGATATCGCGCTGATCTACGGCGCCGGGCCAATGGGACTGACGGTGATCCAGACGCTTAAAGGGGTTTACGGCGTGAAGCAGATGATTGTCACCGACCGCATCGCTGAACGGCTGGCTATGGCGCAAGAAAACGGTGCCGACTGGACGTTCAATAACGCCGAGGCTTCACTGCCAGCCGAGCTGGAACGACGCGGCATCCGCCCGACGCTGATCGTCGACGCCGCCTGCCATCCGGCCATTTTGCAGGAAGCCATTAACCTTGCATCACCGGCGGCGCGCATCGGCATCATGGGTTTCTCCGGCGATGCCTGCACCGTCACCCAGCAAAGCATCACCAGCAAGGAATTGTCGATTTTCTCCTCGCGTCTCAACAGCGCCCGCTTCCCGCAGGTTATCGACTGGATGGCCGGCGGAAAAATCGACCCGCAGCGGTTAATCACCCATTGCGTAGCCGCCAATGAAGTGGAACAGGCGATGCTGATGTTCGAAAAAGATCAACGCACCTGCTGCAAGGTGTTACTGCAATTCAGTTAGTTTTGTTAACACCGGGGCATAGGGCGGCCTGGCCGCCCTTGCAGAAAATAAAGCATCAAAACTAGAAATATATGGAGTGCTTTTATGTTTAAAAACCTGCGTTGGACCATAGTATTCCTGCTGTTCATGGTCTTTATGATCAACTACCTCGACCGCGTCGCGCTGTCGATTACCGTGCCGATGATCGAAAAAGATCTGATGCTGAACGCCGAGCAGTTTGGCCTCATCTTCGGCAGCTTCTTCTTCGGCTACGCCATCTTCAACTTTATCGGCGGGCTGGCGGTCGACAAGTACGGCCCGACGCTGGTGCTCGGCATCGCCGTGGCCTTATGGTCAATCTTCTGCGGCATGACGGCGTTCGCCACCGGCTTCTATTCCATGCTGATCCTGCGCATCCTGTTCGGCATGGCCGAAGGGCCGATCAGCTCTTCCGCCAACAAAATGATCAACGGCTGGTTCCCGAAGAAACAGGCGGCTACCGCCATGGGCCTGCTCAGCGCCGGTTCGCCTTTGGGCGGCGCGGTAGCCGGGCCGATCGTCGGCTATCTGGCGCTGGCGTTCGGCTGGCGGATGGCGTTCATGATCATCTGCTCGATCGGCATCGTCTGGATGCTGGTGTGGTTCTTCGTGGTGGCGGATAACCCGGCCAAGAGCAAGCACGTCAGCGAAAACGAGCGGGCGTTGATCAACAAACTGAAAGAGGAAAAAATCAGCGAAGAAGAAGAGCTGAGCGACGCCGCGCATGGGCTAGGCTACTACCTGAAGCAGCCGATCATCCTGGTGGCCGCATTCGCCTTCTTCTGCTACAACTACATCCTGTTCTTCTTCCTGAGCTGGTTCCCGGCGTATCTGGTGCAGGCGCACAACCTGAACATCAAGGAAATGAGCCTCACCACCATGATCCCGTGGATTGTCGGTTTTGTCGGACTGGCGCTCGGCGGCTATATCTCCGACAAGATTTTCAATATCACCGGCAAGTTGCTGCTGTCGCGCAAGATCGTATTGGTGACCAGCCTGTTGGCGGCGGCCATTTGCGTCGCATTGGCGGGCACCGTCAGCAGCGTGGTGCCGGCGGTGATGCTGATGTCGGTCTCTATCTTCTTCCTGTATATCACCGGGGCCATTTATTGGGCGATCATTCAGGACGTGGTGCATAAATCCCGGGTCGGCGGCGCCAGCGGCTTCGTTCATATGATCGGCAGCGTGTCGGGGATCATTGGCCCGGTAGTGACCGGTTATATCGTGCAGAACACCGGCAAGTTCGACAGCGCCTTTATCCTGGCCGGCGGCGTGGCCGCACTCGGCGCCGTGCTGGTGTTGCTGGTGATCAAGGCACCGCGCAATGCCGCACAACCGCAGATCTCGAAACACTAACCCCTTCGGGGCGGCCAACGTCGCCCCGCTCTTTCAGGGATTTCAGCATGACACTTTCCAGCAACAGCGCGCTGCCGGCGGCAATTGCCCGGCCAGGTTACGACCGTGAACGCATAAAACCCCGCATTGTCCACCTCGGCTTTGGCGCCTTTTTTCGCGCACATCAGGCCGTGTATGCCGAGCAGTTGGCCAACGATCACGCCGGCGACTGGGGTTACTGCGTGATCAGCATGCATAACGGCCAGCAAAAAATCGCCGATCTGCAGCAGCAGGATTTGTTGTACACGGTGGCCGAAATGGACGGCAACGGCTGGCGCGGCAGGACGATCGGCGTGATCAGGCAGGCGCTGCACCTGCAGGTTGACGGGTTGGCAGCGGTGCTCGACGCCATGGCGCAGCCAGAAATTGCCATAGTTTCATTGACCGTCAGCGAGAAAGGTTATTGCTACCAACCTGCCAACGGCCAGTTGATGCTCGATCACCCGGATATTCAACACGACATTGCCAACCCGCTGCGGCCGCGGTCCGCGCCGGGGCTGATCCTGGCTGCGCTGCGCTTGCGCCGGGAGCGCGGCCTGCCGGCGTTTAGCGTGATGTCCTGCGACAACATGCCGGCCAACGGCCAGGTAACCCGCAACGTCGTCGCTCAACTGGCGCAGCGGCAGGATGCCGGGTTGGCCGACTGGGTGCGGCAAAACGTCCGCTTTCCTTCCACCATGGTAGACCGCATTGTCCCGGCGGTGACGCCGGAAACCCAACGCCAGTTGCAGGCATTGCTGGGCGGCGTGAGCGATGCGGTCGGCGTGGCCTGCGAACCCTTCCGCCAATGGGTGATCGAAGACGACTTCCCTCAGGGGCGGCCTGAGTGGGAGCGAGCGGGCGCCGAACTGGTCAGCGACGTGCTGCCGTATGAGGAAATGAAGCTGCGGATGCTGAACGGCAGCCACTCGTTCCTTGCCTATCTCGGCTATCTGGCCGGTTATCCGCACGTCAGCGACTGCATGCAAGATGAGGACTTTGTCCGCGCCGCTCGCCATTTAATGTTGGCGGAACAGGCGCCGACACTGCAGGTAAGCGGTGTCGATTTGGCGCATTACGCCGATTCATTGTTGCAGCGCTACCGTAACAGCGCGTTGAAACACCGCACCGGGCAAATCGCCATGGACGGCACGCAAAAATTGCCGCAGCGCCTGCTGGATCCCATTCGCCACCATCTGGCGCACGGCAGCCGTTTTGACGCCCTGGCGTTGGTCGTGGCCGGTTGGATGCGCTATGTCGGTGGCCTGGATGAGCAGGGCCGGCCGATCGAAATCAGCGATCCCTTGCGTGAACGCATTGCCGATCGGGTGGCGGGCAGCGAAGAAGGCCCACAGCGCGTGCTTGCGTTGCTCCAGTTGGAAAGGGTATTTGGCCATGACCTGCCGGACAGCCCGCGCTTCGTCAGCGCAGTAACCCAGGCCTATTTGGCGCTGTTGGATAAGGGAGCAAAAGCCGCCGTCGCCGGATTAGCGGTTAGTTGATAGATCGATTGAAATTCATCAGGCTGCGGAGGGATTTATCCGCCCGCAGCCCCAAGATAATCTGCTAGTATGGTGGCATTCACTGCAAGTCGGGTCACTGATTGTCGCCATGTCTGAATCCTACAGCCTCACCAACACCCTTCCGGTCAACCAGCAAATTTACCGTTTCCTGCGTAAAGACATTGTCGACTGCACCATTCCGCCCGGCACGCTGCTTTCCGAGAAAGAGATTTCCACCCGCTTTAGCGTTTCGCGCCAACCGGTACGCGAGGCTTTCATCAAGCTGGCGGAGGCCGGTTTGGTGCAGATACTGCCGCAGCGCGGCACTTTCGTGATGAAGATTTCCGCCAAGCGGGTGGCCGACGGGCGCTTTATCCGCCAGGCGGTGGAGTGTGCTATCGTCCGCCGCGTGGCGCAGCGGATCACGCCGGAACAGCTGATGACGCTGGAGCACAATTTGCATCGCCAGGAACTGGCGGCGCAAAACCAACAGACGCGCGAGTTTTTGGCGCTGGACGATGAGTTCCACCAGTTGCTGACCCAGTTCGCCGACTGCCCCCTGGCCTGGGAAACCATCGAAACCATCAAGGCCACCATGGACCGGGTGCGTTTTCTCAGCCTGAGCGAGGTGTCGCCGCCGGAAAGCCTGATCCAGCAGCATTATCGGATCTTTGCCGCACTGAAGGCGCAGGATGCGGACGCCGCCGAACGCGCCATCCATGAGCACCTGCAGGAGATGATCTACTCTATTACGCCGATCGCCCTGCAAAACACCGAGTGGTTCGATATCGAGTAATCAGTCAGTTACCGCGCCGGGGGCGATCGCCCTCGCGTATTTGCCCCTGCAAATGGAATTTCCTCTCAATCGCATCTATTGTTTCTCCTTGCCAAAGGAAATTCAGTAGTCTCGTTCTTTCAGCTTTAATCACCGCTTTCTGCTATGCCGGTGACCCAATATCCCCTATGGCTTTCAAGTTGCAGCTAGGCACCCAGCTTGCTCATCCCCAGGCGCTTACTTTAGTAAGTAACTGGGGTGGGCTAGTGCAGGTAACAACGCTGCAGCTTGAAAGACGACGGGGATGGCATTGCCGGTGTACCAGGGAGCTAAATCGGGAGTTAATCATGACTGATATCGCGCAGCTGTTAGGAAAGGAAGCGGAAGACCTGTTGCAACACCGCTGTACCACCATCCCTGCTGAGAATCTGTACCTGCCGGGCGCCGACTTTGTTGACCGGATAATGATCGATAACAACCGTCCCAATACCGTCCTTCGTTCCATGCAAACCCTGCTCAACCACGGCCGCCTGGCCGGTACCGGTTACCTGTCGATTCTGCCGGTCGATCAGGGCATTGAACACTCGGCCGGCGCTTCTTTCGCCGCCAATCCCTTGTATTTTGATCCGAAAAACATCGTCGAACTGGCAATCGAGGCCGGCTGTAACTGCGTCGCCTCCACCTATGGGGTGCTGGCGTCGGTATCACGTCGCTACGCCCACAAAATTCCGTTCCTGGTCAAACTGAACCATAACGAGACCCTGAGCTACCCGACCCAATACGACCAGACGCTGTACGCCAGCGTCGAGCAGGCTTTCAATATGGGGGCGGTTGCGGTCGGCGCAACCATTTACTTCGGCTCCGAGCAATCTCGCCGCCAGATCGAGGAGATCTCAGCCGCCTTCGAACGCGCGCACGAGTTGGGCATGGTCACCGTACTCTGGGCCTATCTGCGTAACCCGGCGTTCACCAAAGACGGCGTGGATTACCATTCCAGCGCCGATCTTACCGGCCAGGCCAACCATATTGCCGCCACCATCGGCGCCGATATCGTCAAGCAAAAAATGGCGGAAAACAACGGCGGCTACCGCGCAGTAAAATTCGGCTATACCGATGACCGCGTCTACAACAAGCTGACCACCGATCACCCGATAGATCTGGTGCGTTACCAATTGGCCAACTGCTATATGGGCCGCGCGGGCTTGATCAACTCCGGCGGCGCCGCCGGTGAAAACGACCTGCAGGAATCGGTGCGCACCGCAGTCATCAACAAGCGTGCGGGCGGTATGGGCCTGATCCTGGGACGCAAGGCGTTCAAGAAATCGATGAAAGAAGGCGTGGCGCTGATCAACGCCGTACAGGACACCTATCTGGACAAAAACGTCACCATCGCCTGATCCTTTTCCCTGCCCCCTCAGCCCGGTACGCCGGGCTTTTTTGTGCCTGTCTTCCGTCAATCCTGTCGTTCTACCTTTATTTTTCTTTCACAATTAACTTTCACAATAAAATATTTATCTTTCATAATGTGATCTATTTAAAACAAATGAATCCATAAAGTGATTAGTGTAAGGCCCATGGCGACAGAGCCGCTTTTCGCTCCAGGCCATATCGTCCATCACAGGAGAGCAATAATGATTGAGCTAATCACCCACGGCGCCGAGTGGTTTATCGGCCTATTTCAGAAAGGTGGTGAAGTGTTCGTCGGCATGGTGACCGGCATTTTACCTTTGTTAATCAGCTTGTTGGTTATCATGAATGCGCTGATCAAATTTGTAGGCCAGGAACGTATCGAACGATTGGCGCAGCGCTGCGCGGGCAACCCGGTATCGCGCTATCTGCTGCTGCCGCTGATCGGTACCTTTGTTTTCTGTAACCCGATGACCCTCAGTCTCGGGCGCTTTATGCCGGAGAAATACAAGCCCAGCTACTATGCGGCGGCGTCCTACAGCTGCCACTCGATGAACGGCCTGTTTCCGCACATCAATCCCGGCGAGCTGTTCGTTTACCTCGGTATCGCCAGCGGGCTGACGACTCTCGGCCTGCCGCTGGGGCCATTGGCGGTGAGCTATTTCCTGGTCGGGCTGTTCACCAACTTCTTCCGTGGCTGGGTAACCGACCTCACCACCAGTCTGTTCGAACGCAAGATGGGCATCCGCCTGGATCGCCAGGTGCAACTTTAATCCGTGGAGTGCAGCATGAGTGCTTATATCCGTATTGAGAAAGGCGCCAGCGGCTGGGGTGGCCCGTTGGAGATTGAGATCGAACCCGGCAAGAAAGTGGTGTACATCACCGCCGGCACCCGCCCTGCGATCGTCGATCGGCTCAGCGAGCTGACCGGCTGGCCGGCAGTCGACGGATTTAAAGAGGGCGAACCGCCGGCGGAAGAGATTGGCGTGATGGTGATCGACTGCGGCGGCACCCTGCGCTGCGGGTTATATCCGAAGCGCCGCATCCCGACGGTCAATATCCACGCCACCGGCCAGTCCGGCCCGCTGGCGCAGTTTATCCTCGAGGACATTTACGTCTCCGGCGTACGCGACAACAACATCAGCCTGGTGGCGTCGGCAACCGGTACGGCGCAAAAGGCCCCCGCCCCGCAGCCCAAAGGGCGGGATTACGACACCAGCAAAAAAATCACCGAACAGAGCGACGGCCTGCTGGCCAAGGCCGGCATGGGCATGGGTTCGGTGGTGGCGGTGTTCTTCCAGGCTGGGCGCGACACCATCGACACAGTGCTGAAAACCATCCTGCCGTTTATGGCGTTCGTCTCGGCGTTGATCGGCATCATCATGGCCTCGGGTCTGGGTGATTTTATCGCCCACGGCCTGACGCCGCTGGCCAGCAGCCCAATCGGCCTGGTGACGCTGGCGCTGATCTGTTCCTTCCCGCTGTTGTCGCCCTTCCTCGGCCCCGGCGCGGTGATCGCCCAGGTAATTGGCGTACTGGTCGGGGTGCAAATCGGTCTCGGGCATATTCCGCCGCAGCTGGCGCTGCCTGCGCTGTTTGCGATTAACGCGCAGGCTGCCTGCGACTTTATTCCGGTCGGCCTGTCGCTGGCGGAAGCCAAACAGGACACCGTGCGGGTCGGCGTGCCGTCGGTACTGGTCGGGCGTTTCCTGACCGGTGCGCCAACGGTACTGATCGCCTGGGCCGCTTCGGCCTTCATCTATCAATGACACTGTTTTGCAGGGAAAAGATCATGCACACCATTTTCCACACCACCATTACGCAGATTGGCGGCAGCGCTCGTGAGGCATTGCAGGATGAGATGCTGATTACCTTCCGCGAAGGCGCGCCGGCGGACATCGAAGAGTTTTGCTTTATCCATCGGCACGGCGACACCGCCGGCGAATTGCAGGTCGGCGGCTGGATGGAGCTGGCGGAGCAGCGTTATCCGATCACCGCCGTCGGCAGCGTCGCGACGCAAAACCTGCGCGAGCTGGGTCATGTCACCGTACGCTTCGACGGCGTAACCCAGGCCGAGTTTCCGGGTTCGATCCACGTTTCCGGCGCCACGCCGGCTGATATCCCGTTAGGCAGCACGCTGAAATTTATTGCATAAGGAGTAGACCATGTCTGAAGTAGCGGTAGTGATTGGCGGCGGCCAAACCTTAGGTGCGTTTTTATCCCACGGCCTGGCGCAGGCGGGTTACCGGGTCGCGGTGGCCGATTTGAACGCCGACAATGCCCGGCAGGTGGCGCAACAGATTAACCATGAGTTCGGTGCGGGCCGCGCCCAGGCTTTCCAGGCCGACGCCACCGACGAGCAAAGCGTCATTGCGCTGGCGGCGGCGGTGGATCAGGCGTTCGGCCAGGCCAATCTGCTGGTTTACAGCGCCGGTATCGCCAAGGCGGCGCCGATCACCGATTTCCTGCTGGGGGATTTTGACCGCTCGTTGCAGGTCAACCTTGTCGGCTATTTTCTGTGCGCCCGCGAGTTTTCCCGCCTGATGATCCGCGACGGCGTGGCCGGCCGTATCATCCAGATCAACTCCAAATCCGGCAAGGTGGGCAGCAAGCACAACTCCGGTTACAGCGCGGCCAAGTTCGGCGGCGTGGGGCTGACCCAGTCGTTGGCGCTCGATCTGGCGGAATACGGCATTACCGTGCATTCACTGATGCTCGGCAACCTGCTGAAGTCGCCGATGTTCCAGTCGCTGCTGCCGCAATACGCACAAAAGCTGGGGATCGAGCCGGATCAGGTCGAAAAATATTACACCGACAAGGTGCCGTTGAAACGCGGCTGCGACTATCAGGACGTGCTGAACACCCTGCTGTTTTACGCCAGCGACAAGGCGTCTTACTGCACCGGCCAGTCGATTAACATCACCGGCGGCCAGGTGATGTTCTGATGTGATCGCCTCCCCCTCCACCCGGAGGGGGATTAAGGAGGCATTATGACTCAAGCATTGGTTATCTTCGCCGTACTGGCCTGGCTGCTGCAAATCGGCCTGGGCGGGTGGCAAATCCGCCATTTCAACCGCGCCTTCGATCGCCTGTGCCGGCAGGGCACCGTCGGCGTCGGGCGCTCCGGCGGCCGTTTTCGACCCCGGGTCGTGCTGGCGCTGGCTTTCGACACCGAGCGGCGAGTCTGCGGCAGCCTGATGATGCGCGGCCTGACCATCTTCGCCCGCCCGCAGCCGCTCACGCATTTGCACGGCCTGCATCAACAGGATTTGCGCCCGGATGTGATCTTCCCCGAGGATCGCGCATGCCGGACTGCACTATCGTTAGCGATTGCCCCTAAATCATGATATTTTCACATTAAAAGACATTACCTTTCATATTGAATTATTCGCTGAAGGGAAATGCCCACCTCTTGTGAACGGGAATCGCGATGAAACCAAAGCAGCGGCAGGCCGCTATCCTTGAATATCTGCAGCGGCATGGCAAAACGGCAGTGGACGCCCTGGCCGAGCATTTTTCCACTACCGGCACCACCATCCGCAAGGATCTCACCCTGCTGGAAGACGAAGGCGAGGTGATCCGCACTTACGGCGGCGTGGTGCTCAGCCGCGACGACGGCGACCAGCCGATCGACCGTAAAACCCATATCAACAGCGAAAAGAAACGCCAAATCGCTTACGCCGCCATCAAGCTGATTAACGACGGCGACTCGCTGATTTTCGATGCCGGCAGCACGGTGCTGCAAATGGTCCCGCATCTGGCGCAGTTCAATAACATCACGGTGATGACCAACAGCCTGCATATCGTCAACGCGCTGGTGGAACTGGACAACGACCAAACCATCCTGATGCCCGGCGGCACCTACCGCAAAAAATCGGCCTCGTTCCACGGCAGCCTGGCAGAGTCGGCGTTCCAGAAGTTCAGCTTCGACAAGCTGTTTATTGGCGCGGACGGGGTCGATCTCAACGCCGGCGTCACCACCTTTAACGAGGTGCATAACGTCAGCAAGGCAATGTGCGAGGCTGCCAGCCGCATTATCCTGCTGGTGGATTCGTCGAAATTCGGCCGTAAAAGCCCGAACGTGGTGTGCGACCTGAGCGCCGTGGATACCCTGATCACCGATAAAAACATCAATCCGGATTACCTCGCCGCGCTGCAAGCGAAAGGCATCAATATCATTCTGGTAGGAGATTCCGATGAGTAACGCTACTGCCCTGCTGGCCTTTGCCCGCGAAACGCTGGAAATTGAGCTGACCGAAGCTCAGCGCCTGCTGGCGCGCCTGGACGACAATTTCGTCTGCGCCTGCGAACTGCTGTTGAACTGCCGGGGCAAGGCGGTGATTTCCGGCATCGGCAAATCCGGCCATATCGGCAAAAAAATTGCCGCCTCGCTGGCCAGCACCGGCACGCCGTCGTTCTTTGTCCATCCTGCGGAGGCGTTGCACGGCGATCTCGGCATGATCGGCGCCGACGACGTGGTGGTGTTTATCTCCTATTCCGGTCGCGCCAAGGAGCTGGATTTGATCCTGCCGCTGCTGGCGGAAAATAACATCCCGGTGATCGCCATTACCGGCGGCAAAGAGTCGCCGCTGGCGCTGGCCGCCGCCTGCGTGCTGGACATCAGCGTCGAACGTGAGGCCTGCCCGATGGGGCTGGCCCCCACTTCCAGCGCGGTCAATACGCTGATGATGGGCGACGCGCTGGCGATGGCATTGATGCGCCAACGCGGGTTCAACGCCGAAGACTTTGCCCGCTCCCATCCGGGCGGCAGCCTGGGCGCGCGCCTGTTGAACCGGGTACACCACCTGATGCGCACCGGCGATCGTCTGCCGCAGGTCAGTGAAAACGCCAACGTGATGGAAGCGATGCTCGAACTGAGCCGCACCGGGCTGGGGTTGGTACCGGTGTGCGATGCGCAGCAAAAAGTGGTGGGGGTGTTTACCGACGGCGACCTGCGCCGCTGGCTGGTGAAAGGCCATAGCCTGCAGGATGCGTTAGGCCCGGCGATTACCCGCCCCGGCTACCGCTTGCCGGAACAGTGGCGTGCCGGAGAAGCGCTGGAGGCATTGCACGAACAGCACATCAGCGCCGCGCCGGTGGTCAATCTGGATGGCGTTCTGGTGGGCGCCATCAACCTGCACGATCTGCATCAGGCCGGCATTGGCTGAGTGCTTTACTTGAGGCGCAGGCAACTGCGCCCCAGGTCGTTTTATTTCCAGTCGGGATTGCTCTCGAACTGTTTTTTCAGCAGCGCCTTCATGTCTTCGTCCGGCTTGCCCAGCCATTGGTATTTGGCGTATTTCTTCGGATGATCGATCGCTTCAGGTTTGTTGGCGACCTCTACCCGCACGCCCCAGGCCTGGGATTTGTCTTCTTTAAACGCCACGATCAAAAAGTTGTTGGCGCAATCGTGCGGCTTGCACAGATTGCCCACCAGGTAGTTCTGCCCCTTCCAGCTCAGGCTTTGCGCCGGAGTGGAAGTGCCCATCCCCTTACGCGCCCAGCCCGGCAGGCGAGCCTGCCCCTTCACCATGTTCTGCCAGCTGGTTTGATAACCCGGCTGCTGGATCACGTCCGAGGTGGTAACAATCTGCTGGGCAACACTGCCCGCACTGAGGCTGAGTAATGCGCCGAAGATGGCGCAGCGAAGTGCGTTTTGTCCTGTCATGGCCTTCTCCCTTGGTTAAATCCGATCGTACCCGGCGAGCGCCGGGCATGGATCCAGTCTGACCACAACAACGGCAAAAAGTTGAATCACCACCACGCGTGAAAATGATGCACCGGCCCGATGCCGTGCCCCACTTCCAAGGTATCTGCCTGCTGCAATGCCTTTTGCAGATAGTCCTTGGCGGCGGCGACCGTGCCGGCCCAGTCTTCATGACGCGGGCGCAGCGCAGCCAACGCAGCGGAGAGCGTGCAGCCGGTGCCGTGCGTATGACGAGTCGCTACGCGCGGTGCAGTGAAGCGCAGTTCCTGCTCCGCGCTGAACAACCAGTCCGGGCTTTCGTTTTCGCTGAGGTGGCCGCCCTTCATCAGCACGGCCTGGCAGCCCATGGCCAGCAACGCCCGGCCCTGTTCGCGCATCTGGTGCTCATTTTCCGCCGGGGCGCACGCCAACAGAGCCGCTGCCTCCGGCAGGTTCGGCGTGATGATCGACACCTGCGGCAGCAGTTCGCGACGGATAGACTCTACCGCCTCCGGCGCCAGCAAGGGATCGCCGCTTTTCGCCAGCATCACCGTATCCAGCACCACGAACGGCGGCCGGTAGTGGCGCAGACGTTCGGCCACTGCCTGCACGATATCGGCGTTGGCCAGCATGCCGATTTTGGCGCTGTCGATACGCACGTCGCTGAATACCGAATCCAGCTGGGCGGCGACAAACGCCGGATCGATGTTATATACCGACTGCACGCCACGGGTATTTTGCGCCACCAGCGCGGTGATCACGGAAGTGCCGTAAGCCCCCAAGGCAGAAAAGGCTTTCAGATCGGCCTGGATGCCGGCGCCGCCGCTCGGATCGGTGCCGGCGATGGTCAAAGCGTTAATCCGTTTCATTGCAGCTCCTCCGCACGCAGTTGATACAGGGCGTCGAGAAACGCCGGGGTAAAGCTGCCCGGCCCCGCAGCTCGGTGCGTGGCCCGCTCGCCGCAAAGCGACATCACACGGCAAGCGGTCGCGACGTTGTCCAGTCGATCGCCCGGCAGGCTGCAAAATGCCGCCACCACCGCCGACAGGGCGCAACCAGTGCCCACCACCCGCGTCATCAGCGCATCGCCACCGGCGACCGCCCAGTCGCGCCGGCCATCGGTGATGTAATCCACCACGCCGGTTACCGCCACCACCGCGCCGCTGAGCTGCGCCAGTTCGCGTGCCGCCGGCAAAGCCGCCAGCGAGTCGTCGGTGCTGTCTACGCCGCGCCCGGCGGCCTGCCGGCCGCTCAGCGCCATAATTTCAGACGCGTTGCCACGGATTGCCGCTGGCTTCTCGCCCAGCAAACGACGGGCAAAGGCGGTGCGATACGCCAACCCACCTACCGCCACCGGATCCAGCGTCCATGGCGTTCCCGCCAAATTGGCGGCCTCTACCGCCGCCAGCATGGATTCGGCGCGCGAGGCATTGAGAGTGCCGATGTTGATTAACAGGGCACTCGCCATCTGGCTGAACTGCGCCGCTTCGGTCGGTTCCACCACCATCGCCGGGGAAGCGCCAAGCGCCAGCAATACGTTAGCCGTGAGCTCCTGCACCACTTCGTTGGTCAGGCAGTGGATCAGCGGGGGCCGTTGTTTGAATTGGGTCAGACAGGCCGCGGCGCGGGCGCCGGGTAAAGCATCAGGTCGAGCGAACATATTCCTCCCAACCGGCGTTCAAGAAGGCGGGTACCGGCTGGGGCACCGAGACTTCCCTACGCTGGCATAATCCAGATCAGGTAATACGGGTAAAATCTCAGCCCCTTGGGGCACCCCGAGTCTTTGAAAGTGTTAAGTTTTTTCAGCTTTTCACTGTAACCACTAAGAGATAATCATACCCTATAAATTAACCTGTTGACCACACCATACTCCAGAGTGTTGTACAGTTATATTCGACAAGTTTTAGGCCTAACCCAAAACCAGCAATGGATTGTCCATGCGAAAAGAAATATCGAACATTATTAGTATAATAAAAAACAAACTAATAAAAGTTTAACTTTATCATTAAAACAAACCAAAAAAACCTTATGACACTAAATAAAACTCTCTAAAAGCTAATACCCAATTATTAGTTAAGGGAGTTTACACTTGATATCTTCCTCAACTCAACTAAGAGATCATGATTATTATCTAAGAGCCAGTGTAATATTTCAGGGTTATATCTTAATGTATTTATTATTTTGCTTAACATTCAATGGCGTAAATTTTTAACACTTGAAATGACATATATTAAACTTCACATAGTTACTTTTAAATTAACACATAATCATAACCACTTCGCAATTATTTTTAAAATCAAATAAATTAACTCTGTAAGCCCCCCTGTAGCAGGCTGTCGACTTTACAGCTATTTCACTTTCCATGGAGATAAGACCATTACCTTGGTTTTTTGAATACCTCACTCGTGACTTGTTATCTACCGGTCTGCACAATAGACACCCTTTATATTTTTTAAAGGTCGGGTAGAAAAAAATCGCGCATTGATTATAGAATCTGAATAGGTTTCATCGGCGATTTAATTCGGCGTTCCGAAACGGGATTAGGGTTAAAGGTATTATATATCATAACGCATGAACGTTGGTTGTTTCTGGTCACGGTTTTATATATAGATCTTCCCGAAGAATCATTCTGTTAGACTATACAGGCCCGGATGAAAAATATAGTACTAAATACTTTCCTGATGGCCATGCAACAAAATAAATCGCAAAAAAATTGCTAATAAGGCCGTCCATCGAGCGGCCTTGTCGGCACTAGCGTTTGTAATTACCCTTGCTCGCAACCTTGGTACATAGATGACTCAGTTAGCTATTGACCGCCATAGACTTTATTGCCCATCTACAATACGAGCCGGAACACCTGCAACGGTTTTACCCTCAAGTACGCATTCCAGAACAACTGATCCTGCAGCTACCTTGGCATTATCCCCAATATTAATGTTGCCCAATATTTTGGCGCCAGCACCAATGGTAACGTTATCCCCAATTTTAGGATGACGATCACCATGTTCTTTTCCTGTACTACCCAATGTTATACTGTGAAATAGCGAAACATTATTGCCAATAATTGCCGTTTCACCAATAACAAGACAATGTGCGTGGTCAAACATAATACCCGAGCCAATTTTTGCTGCAGGATGGATATCAATTGATAAAACTTCTGACATGCGGCTCTGAATAAATAGCGCCGTTTCTTTTTTTCCTTGAATATATAACTCATGAGCTACGCGATAGCATTGCAAGGCGATAAACCCCTTAAAAAAAAGCATTACCTGCAGGTATCCATAACAAGCGGGATCTCTTTCTCTGAAAGCATGTAGATCAGACAGCGCCTGATTAATAATTTCAGGGTTATTGTTATAAACTTCAACGACAATTAGATACCAGTCTCTAAACCGGTCTTCATCCTTATTCAGTTTGTCCACGACACACCACGCAAGAGACGCATTAAAATTCGAGTGTGCAAGAATAGACTTATACAAAACCTGGTTGATAAGTGGATTTTTTACAAGAGCCTGACGAGCCTCTTGCTTCAAAATATTAAACATATAGGTAGATTCACCTACTTCAAGATATTCATCATTTTTAAAAAAACGCATGTATATGCTCACCTTAAAGTAAATTAAATTGTAGCCAAACCTACGCAGGTCGCCAGCTCATCAATAGCAGAAAAAAGCGTTTCGATTTCTGACAGTTCATTATAAATACAGGCAGAAATACGAATAACTTCACCCTGTGCTTTTTCAGTTACAAAAGGCTGTGCGCAAAGATAGCCACTGCGACACATGATGCCCCATGAATCACTCAGCAAACGAGTCAACTCCCCCGCCGGAATACTGCTGTCAAACTTCACGGAAAATATCGCATGCCGGTCCTTTGTATCGTGCGGTCCAAGTAACGACAGGAATGGGCGTTCTGCAATAGATTTCAACATCGCCTCTGACAATGCCCTGTCATGAGCACTTCTCAGGCTTTCATCACACTGCAGCAAGTAACGCACAGCGGCCCCAGTGCCTAATACAGAAGCGATAGCGGGTGTGCCGGCTTCAAGGTGGTATGGCGCACGTCTATTTATCTGCTTTTTCGCATCAACCCAATCCACAGTTCCACCGCCGTATTGCAGCGGTTTCAATTTTTCCAGTAAGGCATATTTTCCATATAGAAGACCCACTCCTGTTGGACCATACATTTTATGGGCGGAAAATGCCGCAAAGTCGACATCAAGCTGGTGAAAATCAATGCGCTCATGCGGCAGTGACTGAGCAGCGTCCAGGACGATAACAGCGTCAGAGGACGCCCTGATTAATTTCACCATCAGCCCGACCGGATGCACCACCCCCGTGACATTTGAACAGTGAGTTAATGCCACAACGCTTGGTTTTAGCGACAGTAACTCGCGAAAATGGTCCAGATCGAGCCGCCCTTCCGCAGTAGTGCGAATAAAGCGCACGTCAGCTGTTTGCCGCCAGGGAAGAATATTTGAATGGTGAGCATCCTCATTGACCAGGACAATGTCCTGCTTGCTGAGCTGCAGCCCATGCGCAACGATATTCAGAGAATGCGTAGTATTTCCGGTAAAGACCAATTCATTGGCTTGCGCGCCAATATAGTTAGAAATATCCAACCTTGCATGTTCATAATCATTCGATGCTTCATCGGAAAGTCGATGCTTACCGCGATGTATATTGGCTCCATTAAAGGTATAAAAATCACTGACCGCCTTAATAACCGCGCGAGGCTTGAGCGTAGTGGCGGCATTATCGAGATAAATAATTCTATTACCGTCAATCTCTTGCTGTAGGGCTGGGAAATCAGATTTACAGACCGGGGAATGGCTCACGGTTTTACCTCATGAAACTGAGAAATACAGGACTGGAATTTTCCACTGCGCTCACAGGGGATATAATCCACCGATAGGTATTCAATATCATCGGTGCCAATCAACGTACCGACGACATCCTTTATTCGAGCCAGGGTTAACGCATTAAACTGCTCATTAGCGATAAAGCGGAAGGTGAGTTTCCCTGCCTGGTTTTGCTCCATTTTGTAGAGGTCGATCCCCGGAGCATCACCCACAGCAGCATCTAAATCGGTCGGCGAAATACTCCTATTTCCCACCAGCAGATTCTGCGTTGCCCGCCCCTCGATCACCACGCGGGGTAAGGTACTACCGCAGGTACAAGAACCTGCGACAAAGCGATAGAGATCGCCAGTGGCATAGCGAATACGCGGGATGAGTCCATCATCGATGGTTGAAATGACCAATTCTCCTGGCTGGTTCTCCTGTACGTCCTCCCCATTTGCCAGCAGCTCAACGAAATAATCCTGGTTGTTGAGATGCAGGCTGCCGTGGTGGCATTCAAAGCCCAGATAACCCAGCTCTGACATGCCCAGCATGTTGCCCACCGGCACATCGTCACCGAAAAACTGGGTGATTTGCCGCCGCGCCACGTGGGTCAGTTGCGTGTAACCGCAGATGATGTGCAATTTGTTACTGCTGCTGATAGTCCTGCCCAGCTTCGCGGCCTGACGCGTCAAAAATGCCAGATGTGTGGGGTCCACCACCAGAATGTCCGGATTGTAAAGCGCGATTTCATCCAGCGCTTGATTGATCATCCGCAGAGGTGTCGCCAGCAGGTCATGCGCCACCGATAGGACCAATGTGCCATCTGCTAACGTGCGTTCTTCCATTGTACTCAAGCCAATACCACACTCGACATCTGAACAGTTAGGCGGCGCATAACGACACAACTTGAGCTTTTTCCCGGGCAGCCAGAGCGAATTAAACTTCTCATTTACGCTCAGGCTGGTAGCCTGCCGACGCGCCAGATCAAAGGAGAAAATCGCGCTGTTCAACCGCTCGCCCGACGTCCCCGAACTTTGAAAACGCATGACGTGCGGTGAGTTCAGGGTGTAACCCGCTGCCAATACGCCAAACGGATAATTTTTTCGGTAATGCATCTTACGCGTGACGGGCAGGCGCTTAAACGCCTGTACTGAGTCAATGGCATCGGGCACGATGCCCGACTCATCGATATGGTTACGGAAAAAACGCGCATGCTGATAAGCATATTCAATCTCGCGTTTTACATCCTCAAAATTGCCTGAATCGATCATGTCATTGCCACCATAATGGAACGTGGAGTTTTGAAAGGTCGCCGCCCGTGTGACATCGTCTCGTTATCAACGATCAGAATGTCCCCTTCTTCCCAGTCGAAGACTAACTCCTCCTGCTGGTAGGCCGCCCGGATGGTGGCCAAATCCGCTGCTGGGATCGGAGTACCGTCACCAAACAACGTGTTACGCGGCAGATCAATTTCACAAAACTCGAGACGTAATTCCCGCTCCGTCTCCGGAGGGAGGCTACTGACATGAAACAGGTGGGCCTGGTTAAACCAGATCCCCTGACCGCTGTGTTTATCGCGTATCGTAGCCTGACAAACCTGACGCGTGCGAAGCCTTCCCTCGCTCAGCCACTCAAACTGGATGCCGTTTTCAGTGCAATAGCGTTCCACTTCGCTGACTTCCTCCGTCTGGAAGACATCCTGCCAGCTCAAATCAAGCCCCAGGCCATAGTTACGCACATACATAACGCCATGTCGGTCAAAGCGTTCGATCAGATCTGCCGGTAAGCATTGGTACATTCTTTTACTGTCTGCTAAAGGGGTTTGTCCCCCGTCACCCGGTTTAACCGCGCAGTAGAAAAATAGACGCGTGGGCCAGTTCTGCGTGTAGGACATTTCGTTGTGCTGAGGAATATGCTGATCCGCCGGGTATTCGGTTGAGCTGTAAATCCCCGCACTGATGCTTTTACGCGGCGTTGACCGGTGGGTGTAGTTCAGCAACGTGCCCTGTGTCGCCTCAACCACCTGACGGAAAGCGTCGGCATCGGTTACGTTAAATCCTCGTAACAGCAGCGCGCCATTCGCGTTCAACCATTCGGTCATCTGCTGCAGGTGTTCCAGCACCCAAGCGTGCGCAGAAACGTCTTTACGATCGGGTATGACCATTTTTCCCCGCCGTATTTCATCCACCAACGGCACCAGTGTTACGCCTTGATGCAATGAGACTTTCACTACCTGGCGACGACCGCCAAATCGCGTTTCGGTTAACATGATTTTACCTCCTGATTTTGTGCCAGCGCCGTATCGATCTGCGCACTCAGTCCACTAACAGTGGCATTCATAAAGACAGAACGCAGGTTAAAAGGGATCGTGAACTGCTGACGGATCGCAGCCACCAGCCTTGTTGCAACCAGTGAATGGCCACCGATATCAAAAAAGTCATCGTGCTGGCCGACTGAGGCAACCTGAAGCAACGATTCGAATATTTCGGCAACTGTTTTCTCTGTGTCACTTTTCGGCGCCACATAATGGCTGTTATCGCCGGAATGCAGCGATTCGGGATGAGGAAGGAGTGAAATATCAATTTTCCCGTTATGGTTGAGCGGGAAACGAGACAACGCGACGACGTACGACGGCAACATAAAGTCCGGCAATTGCGTACTGAGGTAATCGCGCAGCGCAGGTTGCAGACCAACCGAACAGTCCTGCAACACCACATAAGCCACCAGATGTGCGCTGGCAGACTCACCCTGTTCAATGACGCAGCTATCCAGCACTTCGGCATGACGACGCAAAATCGCTTCGATCTCGGCAGGCTCCACCCGGAATCCACGGATTTTCAACTGTCGATCGATGCGCCCCAAGAACTCAAGCCGTCCGTTTGGCAAGCGGCGAACCTTGTCTCCGGTGCGGTATACGCAACCTTCGTCATGCCACGGATCCGCAATAAAGCGCGCGACATCCCGCTCTTCCGCGAACACATAGCCGGTGCTGACGCTTTCCCCCCCGATATATAATTCACCAACCGCACCATCCGGCAGCAAATGGCCATACGCATCAACAATGTAAGCACGCACGTGGCCTAACGGCTGCCCCAACGGAACGGTAGATGCCAGTGCCACATCCACGTCAGTTTCGACAACGCCGGCAATCACCCCCACGCAGGTTTCGGTCGGGCCATAATGGTTGAAAATCTTGCAGCCGTGGCTGAAGGAATTGAACAAACGCCACATCCCCCAGCTCAGCATTTCTCCGCCCAGCACCAGCGTTTTTTCTGGCATCAAGCGAGCCGGCTCCTGACACAGAGCAAACAACGAGGCTAAATGCGAAGGCGTGATCTTCAGAACATCAAATTGCGTTATTTCCATAAACGCGATTTGTTCCTGGGCTTCTTCCGCTTTAGAGTGCGGAGACATGATGATGCAACCACCGCTGGTTAACGCCGGGAAAATCGTCGTGTTACCTAAATCCGTGGTCAATGGGCCGACAGAAAGATAGACTAACGGACCTTTTATGCCGATACGTGTCTTAACCCCATCAATGTAGCGCGCGAGCGCGCGGTGCGTTACTTTTACCCCTTTAGGGTTACCCGTGGTGCCAGAGGTGTAAAGAATGTAAGCAAGCGCATCGGGGTGGATCGTCACCTCCGGCCCGCTCGAAGGATACACTGTCGCGGCTTCCAGCACGGCGGACAGACGAAGTGTAGCCTGTTCGCCAATAACATCGATTTCACTGCCGTCATCCTGAATCAATAACACTGGCGTGGTTTGCTGGAGCAAGGTTGCAACACGCTGTTCAGGCATAATGATATCTAACGGCAGATAGGCTGCCCCCGCTTTATTAACGGCGATAATCAGTGCTAAAAGGTAATCACTGCGTTCCAGCCGTAAAGCCACCGTGGAACCGGGAACAACCCCTTTAGCGACCAGCATATTGGCAATCTGGCTGGTCAGCGCATCAAGCGAACCATAACTCCAGATACGATCGTTAAAACGTAAAGCAGGCGCATTGGGCGTTTCCTGCGCTTGCCGAGCAAAAACCTGCGTCCAGGGTTCAGAGGCAGCCAGTGCAACAGGAGCAACCGTATTCTGCAACAGCTGTTGCTGTTGAGCCGTGTTAAGCAGAGCGAAATGCCCGAGAGGTTGTCGCGTATTAGCCAACAGTGCATTGACTGATGCATTAAAGGCTTGAGAAATCGCCTGTATGCCGGCATCGGGAATAGTGCCATTGCGCACATTCAGCGTGCAGCGCAATACCTCACCGACCTGTACCTGCAACATCAGATCGGTATCAAAATCAACGCGCGGCTGCGACTGGTTACACCAGTTAAGTTCTGCCAGGCTGATTGCCATTGCTGCTTCATCAAAATCAAAAGCAACATTTACTTTCTTGCTAATCTGATGAAGACCACTGGAACGTACCTGCACCAGCGGTTCATAACGTGATAAAGCGTCCTGACATTGCGTCAATAATTGTGAAAAATCATGGGTTGGTAACGGAGCCAGATTGAGCGTGACCGGCGCACTATAACGGCCGAGTGAATGCTGCAATTCAGCAAAAGGCCTTCCGAGCATGTTCACGCGAATGCTGACAGCATCAGGAGAGCCACAAAGTCGCCACAGACCCGCCGTCCAGCAGGCCAGAAACACCGCTTTTTGCTCCACCCCCAACCGATCAGCAACCGCCATCAGGCCCGACTGTTGCTCCACGCTCAGCGACAGTGGATGACGGCTAAAATCCGTTCTCTCTGATTTCATCTCCAACGGCAGGTTCAATGCAGTGGCGTTTGCCAGCTGTGTCTGCGCGTAGGTATCACCTTTATTAACGTGGTTTTTCTGATCTTCTTCCCGCTGCCACTGGGCAAAATCCACATATTGCACAACATGGTTTTCACCCACGGCCATTTGCTGGGGCAACGCATGATATTCAGCCGCAACCTGCTGCATCAGCAAATTCCCGGATAGCCAATCAAAGCCTATCGCAGGTACCTTGAGCAGCAATGTGTGATGATCTTCCCAAGAGAGTAAGCTCGCATTAATCGCATCATCACGATTGACAACCTCACCGCTTTCTAGAGCAGCCATTTCGCTTGCAATCACTGACTGTCTTTCGGCTTCCAATAATAAAACTATCTCATCGAGATGCAGTAAGGCAGTCTCACTGATTACCATCAGTGGATTTTTACTCTGACTTTGCAGTGTTCGATAGTGGGTGCGAAGGATTTCATTTTTCTCAACAATGTTATTTAGCGCCTTATTAAGAAGAATCTTATCCAGCACACCTTTAATATCGAATCGCAAACACAGGGTACGGAGATTTTCATTTACGCGCTCAGCACAAAACGCGTCCTGCTGGAAAGATAATGGGAAACCCTCCCATGTATTATCGGGCATTAATGTCATTTTATTTCCTCCAAAGAATTTGAATTAGCTGACTATCTCATTCCAGACACGTATCTTATTGCCACCAAAATACTCTGCGACCATTTCCCAGAATGCGCCGTATTGGGCAGGAATATTGGTGCAGGTATGATTTTTGTGCGTGGGGGCATGTGCAAGCACATCCGCTAATTTTAAGGTCAGCAGTTTTTCGAAATATTCACGAGTAACAGTAATGGCTTCGCCGCTACGGCGATCTTTTAATGCGGGTATGCCATCGGCTTTCAACAGGTTGCGAAAGCTTTTACTGAGCGACTCATAGCTCATCACCGAAAAATGATAAACCAGGCTTTCAACCTGAGTACCCGCGCAATTACGTACTATCTGGCGCTGGGTTTCAGGAATATCACCGATTTCATCCGTATGCAGGCCCTGTGTGCCATAACAGCCGTGGAAAAGACCGGCCAGGCACACCTGCTCCTCACACGACATCCGGAACAATATTTCGTAAGTACGGATCAGATGATTCATCAGGGGTTCATCCAGATGAGCAACCTTGTGTACGCCAAGCGTAACGAAGTCATTCTGATAACGTTCAACGACTGTAGCTGTTTCCATCATAAGATCCTCGAACAGTTTGGTTATCGATTAATGTTTTTACGATTCTTTTGGAGTTGCATAACGCGTTGCCTGGCTGTCAGGTTTTTATCTGTCGGCACGAGCTGAGTTGCCGCTTGTTTTTCTGAATGTCCTTTTAACCACTGAGCCAACGAACGAATTGTGGTGTACTGGAATAAACTCATTACTGGGAAATTAAACCCTATTTCATCCTGTAATGCCCGATGCGTTTGGATAAGCCTGGCAGAGTCTCCCCCTGCATCAAAAAAGTTGTCCGTAAGACTAATTTCATTTCTATTTAAAACAATTCGCCAGACGTTTTTTACTTTCTCCTCAATACACATTCCATTTTCCGACGACATCTCAGTATCTTTTACATTCAACTTAGGTTCCGGCAATTTACTTTTATCAAGCTTTCCATTTACCGTTACCGGCATTTCATCAATCGTAATAAACAAAGCGGGAATCATATATTCAGGCAGACTCTGACTTAACGTTCCTTTAATCAGCGCAATATCTGGCTGAGTCATTGCCTGACCGACGATGTAGGCACAAAGCCAGTAATGGTGTCGTTCACCTTTTCTTGATACGTGCGTCGCCACAATGCCTTCACATCTCAGGATCGCCGCTTCGATTTCATCGATTTCGATGCGATAGCCATTGATTTTGACCTGTGAGTCCTGCCGCCCAAGGAACTCAATATTACCGTCGTCAAAGAACCGCGCCCGATCTCCAGTGAAATACATTCTGGCTGAAGGGGCGGCGACAAAAGGATCGCGACAGAATTTCTCCGCTGTGCGATGTGCATCACCGTAGTAACCCTCGGCCAGCACATCACCACCAATATACAAGTCGCCCTCAACCCCGACCGGTACCGGCAACTGCTGCGGGTCCAGAATGTAGTAGCGTGCATTCTGAATTGGCTTGCCGTAAGGAATGCTACTCAGCTCTCTTTGATTGCCGGATGTCGGGAAAAAGTTGGACCAAATAACGGCTTCGGTGGCGCCACCCAGCGCGATCAGCTCTGCTTTAGTGCATTTTTTCGCCAGCCGGGTCGGCAGCGACACCGGGATCCAGTCACCGGATAAAAATGCCAGCCGGAGATGCGGGTTACCTGTTACATCCAGATAAGGGATAAGTTGATCGAGGATCACAGGCGCCGAATTCCAGAAGGTTATCGCTTCCCGGCTGACAATCTGGCTCAGTAGTTCAGGGTTACGAATTTCTTCCCGGCTCGCTACGCGCAGCGTCGCACCCGCTGCCAGCGTGCCCAACATGTCATAAACGGAAAGGTCGAATGCGATCGACGTGACAAACAGAAGTTTATCCACGGGAGAAACCGCAAACGTGCGATTAACCCAGTCAATCAGATTGACCGCCGGTCGGTGTTTCACCGCGACGGCTTTCGGTATTCCCGTGGTACCGGAGGTAAAAATAATATAGGCACGATCATCCGCCGTAGCTGGATTGTCCGGCGGCGTGTCACACTGCATGCGATGTGCATCAGAGTCCGCCCAGATCAGCGTCAGTGGTACTTCAGCCTGAATGCTCAGCGCTTTATTACGCAAAGCGTCATCACTGATCAGGCCAGAAAAGTTGGCAACGGTGGCCATAAGCCGACAGCGTTCTGCAGGTGTCGACGGGTCGATCGGCACATAGACACATCCCGCCTTCAGCACTGCCAGTACGGCAATAACCATTGCCGCACCGCGTTCACATAAAATCCCTACATGAGCCCCCACCGGCACACCAGCATCACGCAGGCTCCAGGCCAGCTGGTTCGCACTCCGATCGAGCTGCTGATAGCTCAGCACATCCTGACCCGCAATCAGAGCGGTGTGGTCGGGTTGCCCGACAACACGTTGCGAGAAAAGCATGTCGATGCGCCCTTCAAACGCCACAGCCGTTTTCGTGTTGTTCCAATCCTCCACAATTTTCTGATGAGACGCCTCAGATAACAGACCGACCTGAGACAGCGGTGCTCTGCTATTTGCCGTCAGATTCGCGCAAAATCCGGCCCAGGTCTGCGACAAATTCCTCGCCATAGCATCACTAAACCGCTGCGTATCGTATTCCAGGTTCAGCACCAACCCGGTATTGTCGTAACGGAAAAACAGGCCGAGGTCAAAACGGTTGGTGCCAAGATCTACAGGCAAGAAGGTTGTCTGGCAGCCCTCCAGCTCCAGAAGTGCCGGAGATACTAACAGTGACAGCATGACATTCACGGACGGTACGCCTTCAGCGGAACGTAACCCTTTCACCGCATTCAATACTGACTCAAAAGGCACATCTGCATGCCGCAACAGCTGAAGGGTGTTCTCTTTCGCGGCCTGTAGTAACTGTTCAAAGGTCATGGCGGCATGTGGCCGTCCGCGCGCAATAGCAGTATTAACAAAATTTCCGACCGTTCTGGCGTATTCCGACGGACGGGTATGTACTGGCAAAGCCAGCAACACATCGTCACTTTCTGACAGTTTGCCCAGAAATGCCCAGGTAACGGCCAGCAGACCGTGGAACAACGACCCCTGATGCTGCTGACACAACTTCAACAAAGAGCGTACCGTCTCCTGATCCACCGTGATGCTTAGCAGTTGCCCAACACCGGTCGTGCTTCGTTTAGCCGGTTTGTCGAAAGGTAAGCGTAAAAGCTCTGGTGGATTCGCGAGCGCCATTTGCCACCATTGCAGCGACTTTTCCTGCTCCATTTGCAGCGACGGAGTCAGCAAATATTGGGCGTAGTCATTATACGATCGGCAGCTCTGTATGAGGGCGTGCGGGCGGTTATAGCGGAACGAGATCTCCTCCACTAGCAGCTCCATCGATCCATCGGCCGCAATGTGATGGGTTTTGATATCCACCAAGTGCAAGGTGGGAGCAACAGTGATAATTTGCACACCGAAGGGTACATTGCTACTCAGTTCAAACGGCTGTCGCTGGAAAGCGCTGGACAGAGTTTTGGCCTGCTCCAGTGCCTGAACCAGCGGCATCTGACTCAAATTTTTCTGCAACACGTTCACGCGGTGTTCGGCCAGTGGCACAGGTTGCAGGCCACGGTCGGACTCACCATATACCGTGTGCAGCATGGCATGGTGTGCCGCCGTTGCGGTCAGCGCCGCAATCAGCCGTTGGTTATCCAGCTCGCCCTGCAGTTGGAAGGTGTTTGCAATATTGTAACGCGGCGATCCCGGCAGCAGCTTTTCCAAGGTCCACATTCTGCGCTGAGAAGGTGTGCAGGACAGCTCTTCGCTGCTTCCGGCGCGATCGTCTATCACGTCGGATTGAGCTATCAATTTGGCTTGTTCAGCCAATGTGGACGCTGACATCAACGCTGCCAGCTCAATGCTGACCGAGAAGATTTCACGGATGTGATACTGCAAACGGGTGAACAACAGGGAATGCCCACCCAGAGCAAAAAAGCTGTCATGCCGGCCAATCGTCGGCTGCTCTAACAAACGACGCCAGCACTGTGCCAGGGTTTCTTCAGTCTGCCCCATAGGATGCTGATCGTCGGTTAAGTGTGCCCTGACAGTTGCGGCTTTACGCAGGTAAGCCCGATCAATTTTGCCGTTTGGCAGTCGCGGAAGCTTGTCAAAGACCTGCCACTCTGAGGGGATCATAAACGCCGGCAAGCGTGCGCTCGCCCACGCGGCGATATCGGCTTGGTTTGTGCTGTCGCGCAGTTCGAGCGCACAGCGCAGAAACTTTCCGCGTGCGGGTGAATCGACCACCACCACCGCAACCTCTGCCACCGCGGGATGCTTTCGCATTGTTGCGTCCACTTCACCGATTTCAACGCGATGACCACGAATTTTCACCTGATCGTCACGTCGCCCCAGACACAAAATCCGCCCGTCGGCAAGCTGGCGACCAAAATCACCGGTACGGTACATGCGATAGCTGTCTGGTTGCCGTTTATCCGGCATAAATACGCTCTCAAGGTCGGGGCGTCCGTAATATCCACGTGCAACACCCGGCCCGGCCACGTAGATCTCTCCAACCTCTCCGTGCGCGACCTCATTACCACTTTCATTCAGCAAATAGCAGTGGCGTCCCAGCATCGCAAGGCCAATGGTAGGCTGGTCATCGCTCGCCAAAACCTCGCTTACGGTGGAATAGGTCGTATCTTCCGAAGGTCCATATAAGTTGAAAATCTGCGCATTGGGGCACTGCGCGCGCAATACCAGCACTAAGCTTGCAGGCAGCGGTTCACCGGCTAGGTTAATCACCGAAAGCTGCTGTGGTAAATGCCCCAGCTTCGCCACTTCATTGAGCACAGAAGGCACTGTATTCAGCAGCGTCAGCACGTCGCGCCACTTCCAGTCAAGCAGCGATAAGCCATTTTCCAGGATGTGGATCATTCCCCCCGCGCTCAGCGGCACAAAGATTTCAAACACCGAGAGATCAAAGGTGATCGAAGTAGTAAATGCGACACTTGCCAGCTGCGATGACGAATAAAAATGATGCGCCCAGTAAAGAAGTGACAGTGCATTGCCATGCTCAATCATCACTCCCTTTGGCACCCCCGTTGAACCCGAAGTAAAAATAAAATAAGCCAGTGAGTTTGACTGTGCAGGGTCGTTATTCAGAACATGGTCCAGATCGGCCAGCGCAATATCTTCAATGCAAATGGCCGTGATATCACCAGGCAATGTCTCCGCCAGCAATCGCGTGGTAATGACACACTGAACCTGCCCTATCGTGATTAACTGCTCAATGCGCTGCTGCGGGTAACGTGGGTCAAGCGGCAAATAGGCGCAGCCGGCGGCCATAATGCCGATCAATGCAGCGGGTAAATTGCGATCGCGGGGTAAATACACCCCGACCGCCGTTTCCGGCATCAGTCCATGACTGCGCAAAGAGGAGGCAATAGCGCAGGCTTGCTCCCGTAACTCAGCGTAGGTCATCACACCGGCATCATCGCGAAGAGCAATTGCCGCTGGCGTGCGTATTGCCTGGCGAAAAAACGCGTTGTGTAAGCTGTATCCATAATCCGACGGACAGAAATGCCCGACAACGCTTGGAGGGTTATTCATCACAGTTCCTTCACTCGACGACGGTTATTAGAGAAACTCCATGACGGGAGAGCGTCAACGGGGTGCTGCTGGTGTTTGAGTCGCGCTTTTTCAGTGTCCAGCCACTGCATTAGCTGACAGAGGGGCGTTTCCGTGTTGGTTACAATCCGAGCCACTAAACCGACGAAACAATCACACAGCATCCCGACATCTTCCTGAGCAAAAAGGCCGTTACGATAGTCAAGCCCACCCTCCACTCCCGCACTATTACTGACGAGTGACAGCTTGATGTCATGGACGTCCAGTAGAAATTCAGCATCCAGCAGGCGAGACGCGATCCCATCGATATCCCACTGAGGAACCGGCACATCGTGCAAAACGAACCAGGAACGATAAATAGGTGACGATTCCGCATCGGAACGACGCGGACGGAGAAGACTCACCACCTGATCAAAGGGGATATCCTGATTGATGTAAGCATCAAGGCAGGTAAGACGTACCTGCTGTGCCAGTTGAGTAAAGGACTGCTCACGATCAAGATGAGTGCGGATCGCCAGGCTGTTGACCATGAAACCAATAACATTGGTCAATGCCGGATCCGCGCGGTGGCCCGCAGGCGTACCGACAATGATGTCATCCTGATGGCACCACCACCCCAGAACCAGCTGCCAAACCGACATGTAACCCATGAAAGGCGTAACACTCAGCGCAGAACACAGGTCAGTGAATGCCGTGGCAACCGGTGTTGTGATATGGAAGACATGGCGCTGTCCCCCCGTCGCCGGCTCACCCGTAACGATCGGCAATGCCAGGACGGGTAGCGCACCACCCAGTTGCTTCAACCAATATTCACGCTGTGCGGCAAACGCATCGGTCGCAATCTGGCTTTGTTCCCAGCAGCAAACGTCAAAGAAATTGAGCGCGTCAGCCGGCAAGTGCAGCGGTTGACCATTGAGCAAGGCGCGATAACGTTGACTCGCTCCTTTGATCATGATGGCAGTAGACCAGCCATCCCAGATGATATGGTGTGCAACCACAATCAACACATGTTCACGCGGAGAAAAACGCAGCAGATGTAATTTGAACAACTCGCCCGCATTAGCTTTAAGCGGGGTGTTCGCTTCGCGCTGAATATGCTGCCCGATAAAGTAATGGCGTTTGTTTTCTGCAACGTCGCTACAGTCGCTCATGCGGATAAGTGGTTGAGCGTCCGGGCGTAGCACCATATACGGCTCAGCGACATCGTCAGAGATCGCGCAGGTCAACACCGGATGCTGCTGAATAAACCCGGTCAGCGCCTGGGTGAACAACGCCACATCCAGCTCCCCCTCAAGGGCAAAAGGCTCCACCAAGTTATAGGTGGTATTACCTGGATAACATTGATCATGGAACCATAAGCGTAGCTGCGCTGAAGACAGCGGATAGCTATCACGCCGCTCTGCCTTTTGCACACCGGATTGACTTGTCTCATCGGAGCAAGCAGCAGGCTGATACTCTTCAACCACCTGGCTGATAGCACGCACGTTCGCGTGTTCGAACGCGGCCCGTAGCGGAAACAACGGGCACATCTCATGCCGGATGAGTGTAACCAACTCGGTCAGTCGGCGAGAATCCATGCCCAACGTAAACAGATCCTGCTCAACGCTGAACGTCGTGCATTGCATGATGGCCTGCACCAGCCCCGCCACCTGCGCTTCAGTATCATTTTTCGCGGCAATCTGCTGTGGTGCCAAGTCAAGCAGAACAGGGGAAGGTAGCTGCTTAACATCGACTTTTCCATTTGCGGTTAATGCAAAGCCCGGAACAACCGTGATCAATTTCGGCACCATGTATTCGGGCAGTCTTTCGGCCAGATGCCGCCGCAGCCGTGCAACGCCATTCGGGCAATATTCATTCAGGGTGACCCAGGCCACCAACAGCTTCGCCCCTTGGTGCTGATGAGCGCCGACGATGCAGCCTGTCACGCCATCGCATTTCAACGCAATCGACTCAATCTCCCCCGTCTCGACCCTGAAACCATTTATTTTGAGCTGGTTATCCAGTCTGCCCAGAAATTCGATGCTGCCATCAGCCATCCAGCGCCCCATATCACCGGTGCGGTAGAGTTTCTCTCCGGTACGAGGGTGGCTGATAAAGCGTTTCGCCGTTTCTGCCGGATTGCCAAGATAGCCCAACGAAAGGCCGTCACCACCAATATACAACTCTCCTGCAACGCCTATTGGACGGATGCGCATTTGCTGGTCAAGGACATAGAACTTCTGGTTAGCCAGCGCTTTGCCGTACGGAATGCTGGCCCGCTGACGATCCTCGCGCACAATGGGGTGGAAGATTGACCAAATCGACGCTTCCGTCGCGCCGCCAAGGCTGATTTGCAACGCCTCTGGCAGAGTTTTTTCAATACGCGCAGGCAATGAAACCGGTATCCAGTCGCCACTCATCATGATCAGCCGCACAGAGGGTAGTGTTTTCCGATGGGATTCAAGCGCTGACACCAGCAGCTCCATCAGTGCGGGAACGCTATTCCATAGCGTGACTTGATACCATTCAATACGGCTGATCCAATGTTCCGGATCTTTACTCAACCGGACATCCGGTATAACCACGGCACCACCGACGCTGAGAGGTCCAAAAATGTCGTATACCGACAGGTCAAAAGTCGCTGAGGAAAGGGCTAATACCCGGTCATTACGATTTAGCTGATAACGGCGGTTGATATCTGACACCGTGTTATGCGCAGCGGCATGGCTGATCATCACTCCCTTCGGGGTACCGGTGGTCCCGGAGGTAAAGATGATATAGGCCAGTGCATCCGGTGACACCGCCACCTCCGCACAGGTCGCCGCGTGATGGTATAAGGCATCAGACAGCACAATCCGCTGCAGCCCTCCAGGCCATTCGGTGGCCGCTGCACACTCCTCGGTAACCACGGCAATATGGATATCCGCCATGTTGAGTAAGGTATGCAGGCGTTCTTTTGGAAGCGAGGGATCTAACGGCACATAAGTGCATCCCGCGCGCAAGATTGCCAGGATGCCCGCAACCTGCTGCCAGCTCTTCTCCGCCACAATCGCCACCGCCGATGACGGAACCGCGCCCGCGCTCTGGATCCGTTCCGCCACTGCGGAGGTGAATCGAGCCAGTTCACCGTAGCTGATGGTGTCATTCCCAATGAGTGCGGGCGCTTCTGGCGTCACGTCTGCCCAGCGCAGGAAAGCCTGATGCAATAAAGCAGGAACGACCTCGCATGCGGTCTGGTTCGATGCAGACACCACGCCTCGGTTAAAGCGCTCTGCCCACTGCTCACGCCAACTGTTGTCTTGCCAGAGTGCCGGGTGGTGCGCCATTTTCAGCAACAGCGTGCGGTAATCAGCGAACATATTTGCCAGCATAGCGGGGTCAAAAATACCGTCTAATACATCCCAGTTAATCAGCAGATCGCCGCCTGCTTCGTACACCTGACAATCCAGCCAGACATGCGGCGTCTGTGAGATGCCGTCGATCAGCTTGCCAAGACGGCTAATGATCGGTTTATCCTGCGCAGAAGGGAAAATCAGGCTGGTAAAGACATAAGGCATCAGCACCCGCTGCTCGCGCTGTTCTGCAATGTCCCGCAGCACTTTAATTCCGTTATATTGCAGCGCTGCCAGATCATCCCACAGCCTTTTTTGCATCGCGCGCGCGCGGTCGATAAATGTTGATTCTTCACGTAGATCGGCTTCAAACAGCAGTACCGAAGTAAAGTCTCCCATCACGTTATAAATGCCGGGATCAACCTCTAGCCGGTTAAATGCCGGAAGATTCAGGCAGAAGTGCGGCGATTCAGCCCAGACGGTCAGCACTTCCGAGTAGGCAGTGAGTAACAGGGTTGATGCCGTAACACCGTGGCAACTGGCACTCTTTTTGATCTGCTGCCATACATCAGCTGGCAGTCGTGTTTCTCTGCGAACAAAACGATGCTGCTCTAGCGTATCGGGATCGGCAATTAAGGGTAACGCCGGGGCGGAAGGAAAACTCGCGATCCGCGACTGCCAGTAAGCTTTTGCCGTGGCAAATGCACCACTGGCTTCCAGACGCTGTTCGGCCAGGACGTAATCACGAAATTCAACATCACAGCGCTCTGGCTGGTAGCTGGCATCCTGATAGCAGGCTTCCAGCTCACTCCAGAACAACGTGATACTCCACGCATCCAGAATCAATAAGTCGAAGCTGATATGCAGGCGCGATGTGCTATCCGGCATATGCGAGATTGATAAATCAAACAGTGGCCATTGACGATAATCCATCACCTGATGGGATTTGCCCTCACGCCACGCACTGAGGTAATCCGTGGCCTCCTGATGGGATCGGCTGCTGTAGTCGTTGAGGGTAATGCGGTATGGCGGTACTTCAGGCAGCGTCCGCTGCATGCCATTATCATCGAACACCGTGCGCAGCATACTGTGCCGCTTGATCATTGCGTTTAGCGCCATCTCCAGGCGCGCTGCATCGAGTTGATAGCATTCGAACTCTTCATAAGCATGAGCAGCCATGCACCTTTCCGGGTTCCCTGTATTGCGGGCAATCCAGTAGGCATACTGAATGTCCGTCAGCGGAAATGGTTCGAACGCGTCTTGCGGGGCCTTTAACAAGGCGGCCGCTATTGCGGCTGCCTCATTATCCTCAACCAACGCTGATGTATCATCAGCGCTTTCAGGAATACGTTGGTCTACCTCGCTAACGAAGGCGTCGAATGTAGGGAAATCTAAAATCATGCCCGGCGGGAAGACGCAGCCATACGCTTTAGCGCGGCTGGCGATCTGAATACTCAAAATCGAGTCCCCTCCGAGTGAGAAGAAATTATCGGTGGGCTCCAGCGTTTCGATACCCAGCGCATCACACCACAGCTGCTGTAACCGCTCTGCTCTTGTTGCGGGTTCCGCACGAGAGTCGGGTATACTGTTCTCATCACTCACGGTTTCGCGTTGATCCGCCAGCGGGGTCGCTTCAATCCAATGGCGCGTGCGATCAAACTGATATCCCGGTAATGGAAGTAGCTGACCGTCGGTGGTCAGAACGTCTGAAAACTCTTCATAACCGCAACACCACAGCCCTGCCTTCAGACCCAATAGGGTTTCATCCGGGTTCCGCATTACCCACGTGGCAGGCAGAACAGAAATGACATTGATTCCCTCCCGCTGCTCGACACGCGTGATTTCCTTTATTGCGCCGTTAAGAGATGTACCAGGCCCACATTCAATAAAGTGATAAGAGGGATTGACAAGGAGTGTCCTTATCCCATCAGCAAAACGTACGGTTCCCCGTAGATGTTGTACCCAGTATTCAGGATCCGTGGCCTGTGCCGTCGTAATCCACGTACCGGTTAAGTTAGAGATGAAGGGCTGTTGCGGCGCAGCTAACGTGATATCTGCCAGTACGCCGCGATAAGCCTCCAGGCATGGCTCCATCATCGATGAGTGAAACGCATGCGAGGTTTCCAGCATGCGGCAGCTGATATCGTCATTTTCGAGCTGCTGACGCAGTTTTGCGACCGATTCCTGCGGTCCCGAGACCACACAGAGTGACGGCCGATTAATTGCGGCCACCGAGATATCTGCTGGCAGGCACGGGATCAACTGCTGTTCATCCAGCGACACTGCCATCATGTCGCCCAGCTCCATTGCCTGCATCAGACGCCCGCGTGCCGCAACCAGCCTGGCAGCTTCAGGCAACGACATAATGCCGGACAGTGTCGCGCAGATATACTCGCCAATACTGTGACCAATAAAGGCATCAGGCTGAACGCCCATCGCCATGAGCTGTTTTGCCATCGCATAGGCGACAGAGAACAACGCCGGTTGTGCGACGGCAGTCTGTTCCAGCAGTTCAGCCCCATGCTTATCAAAGACCACAGTCCGCAGATCGAACTGAAGATGATCGTTAAACAACTCAGCGAGCTGGTCGAACGTTTCAGCGAATACGCTGCCAGGCTGATAAAAATTACTCCCCATACCGGCAAAATGCGTCCCCTGGCCGGGGAACATCAATACCCAACGGACAGGCTTCTCACTGCACATCGCCATCTGTTTAGTACGCTGTGGATCGTCCCCCAATCGTTTGCTGGCTTCCTCCAGCGTCTGTGCCATAACCACTTGCCGGTAGGGAAAGTCCTGATAGCGACGCCGCAAGGTATAGGCTACATCGCGCAGGGACAGATCAGGATGGGATCCGAGGTAATCGGCTAATTGCCGAGATAAAGATTGCAGTGCCGTTTTGCTCTGCGCTGCTAAAGGTAAAACCAGATAATCGCCTTGATGCGTGTTTTGTCCCTCGAGTACTACGGGCGGTTGTTCAAGAACAACGTGCACGTTGGAACCACCAATACCGAATGCGCTTACCCCCGCACGCCGCACGCCAGGTCGATACCAGGGCTGAGACACATTGACGACGCGAAAAGGCGTTTGAGAAAAATCGATACCGGGATTTGGGCGTTCAAAATGGAGTGTCGCCGGAACGAAACCCTGCTGTACAATCCTGGCGGTTTTGATTAGCCCCGCAATCCCGGCCCCCACATCCAGGTGGCCTATATTGGACTTCACCGCGCCCAACAAACAACTGTCGGCCTCAATATGCGGATAGAAAGCCTGACTAAGCGCAGCGATTTCGATAGGATCACCCATCGCGGTGCCCGTACCGTGGGTTTCTACATAGCCAATCGAGTCAGGTGTCACATCAGCCGCAGCATGCGCCATGCGGATAACCTGCGCCTGCCCATCAACACTTGGCGCCGCGTATCCAACCTTCTGCGCACCATCGTTATTGGTGGCCGATCCACGGATAATCGCGTAAATCCTGTCTCCATCGGCCATTGCATCTTCCAGGCGTTTCAGCAGGACCACTCCCCCACCATTGCCCCTCACCGTGCCTGAGGCCCGATCGCTAAAAGGCCGGCAATGGCCGTCACGCGAGAGAATGCTGCCTTCCTGATGGATATAGCCTTGCGAGAGTGGAAATTCCAGCGAAAACCCACCGGCCAAAGCCATATCACACTCTCCCGCCAGAAGGCTTTGCGCCGCCTGATGCACTGCCAGCAAAGACCCTGAACAGGCTGACTGGACCACCACGCTAGGCCCTTTCAGATTGAGTTTGTAGGAGATACGGTTAGCCGCATAGTCTTTGTCATTGCCAATCAGCAATTGCATCTGGCTGGTCTGGGACTTGATTTGTCGGTTCGCTAACACTTGCTGGGTCAGATAGCTGGCGGGACCGCAGGCAACATAAACCCCGACAGGGCAAGGCGGCTCATAACCGGCGTACCCGCCATCTTCAAGTGCATGCCAGGCGCACTCTAATAACAAGCGTTGTTGTGGATCGGTAATATCAGCTTCACGCGCTGATATTGAAAAAAACTTCGCATCGAAGGCATCCACATCATCGACCAAAAATGCGGCAGGAATGAAGTTGTCATCATTTTCAAATCGCGTATCTTCGGTTTTTTCGAACCAAGTGACAGCCTCTTTCGAATTACATAAATTATCCCAGAATTCATTAATATCTTTCGCACCCGGGAACTTTCCCGCCATTCCAATTATTGCTATTTCGGTGCCGGCATAAAGCGTGGCTACTGCCGAATTTAATTCAGACATGTTCACTAGCCTCATTAATCAGAATAATCAGAGATAATTAGCGCGCACAAACTTCACAACATCACTTAACCAAATATCCCGATTTTCATCCATCAGAAAATGGCCAGTATTATGTTCAGTCACATTAATAGACGCATGACTCATCGTCGCCCAAGAATCAATATAATTACGGGGTATCACTGGATCTAAATTCCCATAACTAATATAAATTGGCGCATTTAGAATTCTGGGTTGTGCTGGTTGAAAATTGTCACTGGCACACAAATCACGCCTTATTGTATCGGCAAAAATAGAGAAGTATTCATCATCCGAAAATCCAGCATTACTTCTGTCACTGAGACTCGTTAAAGCATCAACCAATGCTTTATCAGATATATTTTCCCAGTCGATAATCTCTTTGCATACATAGGGTGCTCGTTGGCTTGCAATAAAAACGCCATCAACAACTATGCCCTGTTTTTCGAAACGATTAGCCAGTTCGTACGCCAACAGTGCGCCATAACTCACGCCACACACATAAAGTTTTTCAGCTGAAGCTGGCCTGATCCTCGCATAAATATCATCAATAACAGATTCGACGCTGTTCATTGCCCGCTCAGGAAAACGCTCTTCCCGGCCCGCAATAACCGGGGCATAAACATTAGCGTATTTCCCAACCTCACTCCCCCAGCGATGGTAGCGACCTGTACCACCTCCAGCATGCGGAAAGCAGATTAGATTATGCCGATTTTCAGGCGAGTAATGGCACTCACGAATAAACTGAGTTTTCATAATTATCATCTACTTACTTATTAAATAAAGACTCTGGCTTTGACCCTTTCAGTGCCAGTATGAAGGCAATTACCGCAAGACATGCTACTGACCCCATCAAGATATGCGGCGATCCATCATTCACTTCTGCAGCAAACTGCGTCGCAATACTGGCCAAAATCATGCTGATAAACATGCAAAACCCGGCGGCTGTGCCCGCTAATTCACGTTTAGCGCCGATTGCACTGGTCTGTGCAGCAGGTGCCGTTACACCGAAAAAGAAGCAAAACAGCATCGCAGGAATAACAAGCACATAAAGTGAAAGCGGCGCAATCAGTGTGAGAACCAAACCCGCAGAGCTAAATATAGCGCCGAGTAGACTGCCCCATTTCAGGCGCTGTGCCAGCAGAACAGAGTCTGGCAAACGGCCCGACAAAAGATTGCCAGCAATGACGCTGAGTGAGCAAATCAACAGCACAATACTGGATTCCGCTGCAGTAAAGCCAAACGTTGTCGTCAGCACAATGGGTGAGGTAGCCAGTATTATCATAAATGCAGACTGGGACAGTCCAAACTGGAATACATTTCCTGAGAAAATATGATTGCTGATTAATTGTTTATAGGCTTGCAGCAAGCTGAAGTTAGCATTATTTTCGGTAGTATTTCTGACAGTCGGTACCATAAGAACTACGCAAATCAATGCGACACAGGCAAATAAACCGATAAAGGTAAAATTAGATCGCCATCCGTAGTTATCCGTCAACACCCCCCCCAATGGCACGCCAATTAAAGGAGCTGTCATCATTGCAGCAACTAGACGTGACATTATTTTAGCTGCTTTCTCGCCTTGATATAAACGCATAATCATTGCTCGTGCTGCAACGACACCTGCCGCCCCACCCGCTGGTTGAATAACCCTGCCTAATATAACCATTTCGATATTATTCGAAAAATACCCGATAATGCTCCCCACAATCAGCACAAGCATACCAATAATCAGTAGTTTTTTATTTTCAAATCTGTCAGCCATTCTTCCGTAAAAGAGCGAAAAAAATGCAAAGCTCAACATTGAGAGCGAAATTGTCAGATTTGCTACTCCTGGAGTGGACGATAAATCTTTAATGATATTAGGCACAGAAGGCAAAAAAATCTGAAATGAAGCTGGCCCTAAAGCAGAAAGTAATACCAGCGTAAAAATGGCCGTTCGTTCTTTGTAACTGCTCATTTGATTCTTCACCATCCCAGGTACAGCCTTAGAATTATCACTCATGAACGCTCCCTATGTTGCTATTACAGTCACTATGTAAATAAGATTCAGCCAATCTTCAGCTTTTGTAAGTTTGATTAGTAAATCTGTATTGATAGACCTTGTCAATCACATGGCATTAACTTTATACCCACCTTTTTAACTTACAAAAAGTAACAAACAGCACAGAACCCATAAAAAATGCGGTCCGCGAAGGAAACGGCTGCATTTTCTTGCTTAAAAATAAGAAAGGATAAATCACTTATTAAAAACCATAATTTGTAGTTAAAAAAGTAAATTATATTGAAAAAAATAGAATTTTTAACCTAAAAAACAAACAAAAGAAGTTATTTGATCCATAGTGATTTAGCAATTAACACTATGTTACGGCGATCTTATTCAAATAAAATGATTATAAATACATAAATTACAGATTTTATTTGATTGATAATGTTAGACTTAGATCTAATCCCGCCAAACACACATCTTAAATTGACTATAAAAATCGACAAAACAATATTATTAACCATAAAAATTAAAATAATTAGTATAAAAAACCAGAACGGTGATTTGAGTACAGGTTTAGTAATACCGAATGACCTGTAAAGGTGTCTATTAAATGAACTAATATAATTCATATTCTCTAATGATTTCGAGTGGAGGACTTTCGAATTTAGGAACATCAATAATTTGACCGATTTTACGTTAACGCCATAATTTTTCGGTCAGGTAATTCTGCTGAATTATTTTTTGGTAGCTTGAGAGGGAAGTAAAATATTTATCGGGATTGAGACGCAGCACATTTTTGATCGTTGGCCTATAAGCAGGCCCCTGTAACCATTGCAAAAATTTCGCCAACGCCTTCTCAAGGAGCATTCTCGTTTCACACTTACTGCTCGATCAGGCGGAGATTTAATTTCACCTGTAATGCAGAGTTTGGTGTACCCAGCTTCAGGCTCCAGAATTGCTCGTTAAATGGCTTAAAATCGTTCTGGGTACGCAGAATGGTACATGATATCCGAAACAGCCATTTCTATTGAGGAGAGCATAATCCAGATCAGGTAATACGGGTAAAATCTCAGCCCCTTGGGGCACCCCGAGTCAAGGAGGCCATTAGTGGGGTTGCTGCCGGTGAGGTCAATCGCGCTATAGTGTCAAAAAATAAAAAGGAGCTGCCATGCAAACAAGACCCTACCGAGAAGCCGATCGTCCGTTCTTGCGCACCCTTTATCTGGCTGCGCGCAAGGCGGCGTTCACGTGGCGCGATACCGAAGATTACCGGCTGGAGGATTTCGACCGCTCGACGCTAGGCGAGGATATCTGGGTAGCGGAAGATCAGGGAAAACTGCTGGGGTTCGTCTCGATTTATCGCCAGGATAACTTTATTCACAACCTGTATGTCGATCCTCACCTCCCGCCACGCGGCGTCGGCACGGCCCTGCTGCACGCGGCGGAGCGAACCTTTACCGCCACCGGCTCGCTGAAATGCCTGGTGAAAAACAAGAAGGCGCTGGCGTTTTACCATAAGCATGGCTGGCAAAAGATAACCATCGGCAACGACGGCGGCGGAGAAGAATACTACCTGCTGCACTCGCCTAAAAAATAACCTCATCCGCTGTGAGCCAAACAGGAAAAGGCCTGACATAGTCAGGCCTCAGACTGCTGACAAAGCCCGGAATTAGGGAGAGCGTGCCGAAGGGGTCGTAACGGCCTTGGCCGTCGGAGCGCCCCTCGGTGCGCTAGGCCCGGGTATCTCGGACTCAAAGACAACTTTGTCATCAACCTCAGGCCTCCGGCACGGCTCAGACTACAACCCCCGCAAAACGATATCCTGCATCGCAGGGATGTTAGCTGTCCTGTACCGAGGGCCTTTCAGCGCTCCCCAGCGCCAATGTAACAATGAGAATGGATTTCATTTGCGTTAAAGACTATCCTCCGGTTTACCTCTTACAGGCTATTCAAGGAATGGACATGCAACATCAAACGGATACCCGTTTCCCGGACGCTGCGGCGGCAGACTACGATCGCCGTATTCTGACGCTGGTGCCCGGCTATCAATTCGCCCAGTCGCTGCTGACTGCCACTCTGGCACAGGCGTTACCGCCGCAAGCCCGGCTGCTGCTGGCCGGTTGCGGCACCGGCAACGAACTGATTGCGTTGGCGGGTATCGGTCCGCAATGGCTTTTCAGCGCCGTGGAACCTTCCGCCGGCATGCTGGCAGCTGCACGCACCAAGGCGGAAATGGCAGGCTGCGAACCGCGAGTCACCTTCCACCAGCAACTGCTGGACCAGGTGCCGCAAGCGCTGCACGACGCCGCCGTTTGTTCGCTGGTGCTGCACTTTATTGCCGATGACGGCGCCAAGCTGGCCTTCCTGCAACAGTTGGCCGCACGTTTGTCGCCAGGCGCGCCGCTGCTGCTGTTCGACTATCAGCCGGATGGCCTGCCGGTCAGCCACTATCAACATTGGCTGCAAAGCGCCGGACATTCCCTCGACGGCGCACGTGAGGTGATTGAACGCACCCGCAGCAACTGGCATCCGCTAGCGGCGCAGCGCGCCCGATTGCTGCTGACGGAAAGCGGTTTTACCTCACCGCAATTGCTGTGCGACGCGCTGGGTTTCCGGCTGTCATTGCTCTACCGCCGCGCCTGAGGCCGGCATGCCACGCAGCGTCAGCCACCAGAACAGCAAGGCGACCAGGCTGACGCCCGCACCCAACCAACACACGCCGGGCCAGCCCGCCACGGCGTATACGTGGGTGCCGGCAAAGGCACCCAACCCGCTGCCCACGGCGTAAAACAGCATATAACAGCCCACCAACCGGCTGTGGGCCTGCGGGTGCGCGCTAAAAATCATGCTCTGGTTCAGCACATGAATCGCCTGCCCGGCCAGATCGAGCAGCACAATACCGGCCACCAGCCACACCAGACCGTACTCCAGCATGCCGAGCGGCAGCCAGGCCAGCACCAGCAACAGCAGGCAGACACCGCTCGCCACTTGCCCTAACCCGCGATCCGCCAAATGCCCGGCGCGCACCGCCGCCAGCGCGCCCACCGCCCCGACCAAGCCGAAGGCGCCAATCACCGAATGTGAAAAATTGAACGGCGCCTGGCTGAGCGGCAGCACCAGCGCGCTCCAAAGGATGCTGAACGCGCCAAACATCAGCAGCGCCAGCATGCCGCGAATTTGCAGTGTGCGATCGCGCAGTAATAAAACCAGCATGGAGTACAGCAAGGCCGGATAACTGAGCGTCGACGGCGGCGTGCGCGGCGTTGGCAACAGGCGCGACAACACCGGCAGCAGGATCAACGTCACCGCAGCCGAGAAAAAATAGACCGCCCGCCAGCCGCCGATATCCGCCAGTGCGCCGGACAGCGTGCGCGCCAGCAACAGGCCCAGCACCACCCCGCCTTGCGCCGCGCCCACCACCCGCCCGCGTTCATGCGGTGCCGCCAAGGTGGCGGCAAAGGCGACCAATCCCTGAGTCATGGCGGTACCAAGCAAACCCACCAACAGCATACCTACCAGCAATAGCGCACTGCTGTTCGCCCATCCCACCACGCACAGCGCGGCCATCAATAACAGTTGCTGTACCGCCAGCAGCCGGTGGCGATTAATCAGATCCCCCAGCGGCACCACCAGCAACAGAGCCAGCGCACAACCAAGCTGGGTGGCGGTGATCACTATCCCCACCGACGCCAGGCTGATGTTGAAATCATGAGCGATCGCATCCAGCAGCGGCTGGGCGTAATACACGTTAGCCACGCTGAAAGCGCTGGCCCCGGCCAGCAGCAGCACCAGTGAAACGGGCAGCCGGCTGAGCGCACGGCTTTGCGGCGGACAGATCGGATCCAGCGTTTTGTCACTCATCGTTCACCCTTAAAGTGGTTTCATTATTAAACCCAATGAACTTTACGCGTAGAGGTTTTATAATGCAACCAGATATCATGAAGGGAACTGAACCATGAAACGTAAAAGCCTGGAAGATGCGCAGTGTCCGGTGGCACGCACGCTGGATGTGATCGGCGATTGGTGGTCTCTGCTGATCGTGCGCGACGCCTTTGACGGCGTACGCCGCTTCAGCGAGTTTCAAAAGGGATTGGGGATGGCGAAGAACATTCTCTCCACCCGCCTGCGCACGCTGGTGGCGCACGGGGTGCTGGAGATCGTGCCTGCCTCGGACGGCAGCGCCTATCAGGAATATATTCTCACCGACAAGGGCCGCGCCCTGTTCCCGGTGATCGTCGGCTTGCGCCAGTGGGGGGAAGATCATCTGTTTGCACGGGGCGAGGCGCACTCACATCTGGTGGAAAGCGGCAGCGGCCAACCTATCCCACGCATGACGCCGACCGGCCACGGCGGGCAGACTCTTACGCCGCTGAATACCAGAGTGGTGAAGGTGGAATGAGCATCAGCGTCGCCATGGCTCCCACTGTCGGGCAAACCTGCCGAGGAAGGTCATCGTTGAACCTTGTACGCCTGAAATCAGAGTATCGGCATGCATAAAAGACATAAAGTGTCAGATATGACACTTTATGGCTAATAGAGATAACCTTTGGATTGGCAGAGACGCGAAAGAAACAAAACAGTTCAAATATGACACTTTATGGTTTCCGGCAGAACAACGTGAAGCCGTGCTCAGGTACGTAGCAAGGAGAATAACCTTGCTTGGCGTGACCGAGCTTAAAACGACGTGAACGTGCCCCGGCCTTGCAACGTCCCCTGCGTAAGGTATAGTCCGCGTTTTACGGGGAAACCATGCTGACTCAATCATCCATTCGCCTTAACAAATACATTAGCGACAGCGGCATCTGTTCCCGTCGCCATGCCGATCGCCACATCAAACTGGGCAACGTTTTTATCAACGACAGGCTGGCCGCCGTGGGCGCACAGGTATTTTCAGGGGACAGGGTGAAGGTTAACGGTCAGCCGATCGCGCCGCGTGACGCGGATGATTTGGTGCTTATCGCGCTCAATAAGCCGGTTGGCATCCTCACCAGCATGGGCAAGCACGAGCGGGATAACATCGGCGATTTCGTTAACCACGACAAACGCACCTTCCCTATCGGCCGCCTGGATAAAAACTCTCAGGGGCTGATTTTTCTGACCAATCAGGGGGAGCTGGTCAACAAGATCCTCCGCGCCGGCAATAATCACGAAAAAGAGTACCTGGTCACCGTAAACAAGCCGCTGACCGAGGCGTTTATTCAGGGTATGGGAGCGGGTGTGCCGATATTGGGTAAAGTGACCCATCCATGTCAGGTAGAGAAAGAAACCTCGCAGGTGTTTCGCATCACGCTGGTTCAGGGGCTTAACCGCCAGATTCGCCGCATGTGCAAATATTTCGGTTATGAAGTCACCAAGCTTGAGCGCGTGCGTATCATGAACGTCGATCTCACCGGGCTGGCGCTGGGCGAGTGGCGGGATTTTACCGCTGATGAACGGCTCGAATTATTTAAGCTGATTGAGTACTCTTCGTCTGAAGAGCCTTGCCTTGCGGCACAATAGCGCCGAAGCTGAGATATCGCCAGGCAACACCCCGTTGCCCAGCGACATCTCGATACCACAGAGACCTAATTCATCAGCACATCAGAATGACCATTTGATGTTGGCATTGACCGCATTAACCTGAGTATCAGAACCGTATTGCCCTTGATAACCGACGGCCAACGTGGTGGATCGCGACAGCTTCATGCTCACCCCGACATCAGCCACCATCAGATTGTCGTCAACCGCCTGCCCCTGGGTGACAAAAGCGTCACTGCCGGCAAATGCCATGCGCGATGAGGTGTTTTTATCGCCGTAGGCATGCTGCCAACCCAGTGAACCGTAAAGACTGACGTTTTTCGGCAGTTCTTTGATACCCCGCACGCCCAATGTTGAATAGAACGTATTCATCGTTTCATTGCGGACGCTCAGCGCGGCGGCGCCGCCCTTTTCCTGGAAGTTATCGGTGTGCAGACGGATGTAGCTCAGATTGATAAAGGGCTCGACGTTCGCCTCCGGCTGACCAAAACGGTAGCTCGCTTCGGTGAATGCCAGCAGCGAGTCAGCGTCATAGTCCGCCTTGAGCCGATCGGAGAAATTGCCGACATCAACGTTGCGCTCATTCTCAAGCCGATGCCAGGTGTAACCCAGCGCACCGCGCAAGGAGAAGGCATCCTGCTGCCCTGCGGCATACAGACCCAGGTGGTAATTGTCGCTGTCGGACTTGGAGCGGCGGCTATCAATATCGTAATCGCCGCGGCTATACCCAAAATATCCCCCAACGCGGACACTGTGGTCGGTGAGTTTACGATCGGCACCGATCAAGAAGCCGCTGGTGTTGCCATCCAGTTTCCCCACGTTGTCGTTGCCGCTGTTTCTTGTCCAGGAGCCGAAAGTCTGCCCCCATACGCCGTTATTTTCGGCATTGGCCGGCTGAACCAGCGTCATCGCCAGCGGTGGAACGGGCAACGCATCATTATCGAACGCGCGCAACATGCGCTGATTCAGGACACTGAACACTTGGGTGCTGCCGGCAATCAGGTTTGACTGAATGGAGGGATAGACTTCACCAGACAGTTGATTGAATGCATCGCGGGCTTCCGGCGCGTTCAACAACAGCAAAGAGTTGTATAAGGCCAGTGAAGGGCCGCTCTGCGCCAACGTCGACAGGGCACCGGCGGTATTCCATTGGTTGCCGGTTTGCGCCACCGTTTGGAAAATACCGGGCTTGTTACCACCTTCACCTGGATTGCCGCCCTCACCTGGGTTGCCGCCTTCGCCTGGATTACCACCCTCACCTGGGTTGCCGCCCTCGCCTGGGTTACCGCCCTCACCTGGGTTGCCGCCCTCGCCTGGATTGCCGCCCTCGCCTGGGTTGCCGCCTTTTTGCGCAATCGTCAGATCCACGGCATTCGTACTCTGGTTGAGCGCCACGTCCAAAAAGGCAGATTTTGAGATAGCCTCGGCGAACCGGCCGTCGATCCCGCCCTCCGAGGTTAAAATGCGGTAGCTTTGTCCTGTCTGATAGCTGGTTTGCGGATCCAGCGCAGTAACCTGCACTTTGGCCTGCTCGCTGAGGGTGGTTTTACCCGCGACAACCAGCTTGTCGCTGCTGCCGTCGCCGGCGATATCGACGTCGTAGAAAGATTCACCGAGGAAATTCAAATCGCGTTTCAGCGTGATCGTGCCGATATTGCCGTCGCCGGGGGAAATATGGCCGCCGGACTGGATCTCGATCTGACCCAAGTTGCCGCCCTCGCCGCCTTTTTGCGCAATCGTCAGATCCACGGCATTCGTACTGTGGTTGAGCGCCACGTCCAAAAAGGCAGATTTTGAGATAGCCTCGGCGAAGCGGCCGTCAATCCCACCCTCCGAGGTTAAAATGCGATAGCTTTGTACGGTCTGATAACTGGTTTGCGGTTCCAGCGCGGTAACCTGCACTTTGGCCTGCTCGCTGAGGGTGGTTTTACCCGCGACAACCAGTTTGTCGCTGCTGCCGTCGCCGGCGATATCGACGTCGTAGAAAGATTCACCGAGGAAATTCAAATCGCGTTTCAGCGTAAGCGTGCCAATATTGCCGTCGCCGGGGGAAATATGGCCGCCGGACTGGATCTCGATCTGACCCAAGTTGCCGCCCTCGCCGCCTTTTTGCGCAATCGTCAGATCCACGGCATTCGTACTGTGGTTGAGCGCCACGTCCAAAAAGGCAGATTTTGAGATAGCCTCGGCGAAGCGGCCGTCAATCCCACCCTCCGAGGTTAAAATGCGATAGCTTTGTACGGTCTGATAACTGGTTTGCGGTTCCAGCGCGGTAACCTGCACTTTGGCCTGCTCGCTGAGGGTGGTTTTACCCGCGACAACCAGTTTGTCGCTGCTGCCGTCGCCGGCGATATCGACGTCGTAGAAAGATTCACCGAGGAAATTCAAATCGCGTTTCAGCGTAAGCGTGCCAATATTGCCGTCGCCGGGGGAAATATGGCCGCCGGACTGGATCTCGGTCTGGCCCAAGGTGCCGTTGCCGCCCAGCGTACCGCCGGATTTGATCGACGCGGCGCTGCTGTAACCCAGGCCATTGCTGACGTCAGAACCGGCCGTACCGTTGAGGATCAAGGTACCGCCGTTCTCGGCGCTCAGCGTCTGCACGTCGAAAGGACTGTCTTCTGGTTGCGTATTGATATCGCCGGCGATGATGATTTTGCCGCCCCGCGCGGTCACATTCGCCTTGAGCTGGGTCAGATCGCCGCTCAGCGTCGTATGCCCGGCGGTATTGATAACCTCGCCTTCCCCCATCATCTTGTTGCGGAAGTCGTAGTTATCGGAAGTATGGTTAAAGTACACATAGCTGCCGAACAAGCCGCCCCGCAGGTTGACCGCCGTCTGGGCATCGATAGTGCCCGCGCCACCCGCCGCGCCTAGCGTGGGTTCGGTCAATCCGGTGCCGGTATCCATATTGCCGCGGCTGCCGATGATCAGTGCGCCTCTGTTCGAGCCGGAGCCGGTATCGCCCAACCGCAGTTCGTTTGCGCCGGCGGAAAATTCACCGCCGTCAACAACCGAAAGCACACCGTTGCCGTAATCCCCCACGCTGACATGGCTCCCGCTGGTAAAGCGCGAGCCATTGCCAGCAATATATAATTCGGCAGTTTTGCGCGAACCTGAAACGCCGGCAATCTCTGCGCTGCCAACGTTGACCACCCCACCGTTTAGTACGTCCAGATCGCCGTAAAGCGTGAGCGCGCGGCCGACGTTCCACTGGGACAGTGCCCCCGTGACGGTGACTTTAGGGCTCAGCTTATCGGTCTCATCAGGCCCGAAACCATTGCCAACATGTGCATCATAGATGGTATTCAACATCGCGTATCCTGTAATCGACACGGTGGATCGGGCACCCAACTCGGTGCCGACGCGGAGAAAATTGCTGGCGACTCGAGAACGGAATTGGATGCCCGTTATCTCAATCCTGCTGTCGTAGCCGCGGGTGGTACCTACTACGATATTTTTCGCTCTGACCAGCCCGCCCTCATCAACCCACAAGGTACCCCACTCCAAGTTCAAATTGCCGCGCAGTACTGATTGGTCGTTCACCACGTTCAATTCGGATCTCCACCCGCGGACCGTGATCATGCTGTCATAAATCTGACCGTTGAACATCCGACCGATGTGGATGTTATAAGCGGTGAGCTGGCCATTACGGATTTGCAGGTTTCCGATTCGATTGCGGCCGACGTAAACATCCCCAGTGTAGGCCAATGGTTCGGAAATAACTGAGTAGCCGTCAAAAATCACATCGTCTGCGCGAGCAATATCGACGGGCGCCAGCATCAAAAGCGGCGCGTAAAATAGAGCGAGGTAAAGTTTGGAAAGCGGTGTTTTAACCACTAAAGGTTGCAATATAATGTCATTCATGGGTTATCTCCGTACTAATTAGCGCTATGTCGCGAAAAATGTTGTTATATAAAAATTCAATGAACCAATGGAATTATAAGACATTATTTCGCACACGCTTGTTTATTGAACATCTAAGTGGAAGCGTATTTCCCCCGGAGCTGACGCTCCAGCATCGGAAAACCAAAAAGCGTCATCAATACCCCCTGAGTGAATTATTTATGTATGACGACCGGGGTACAGCTCGGCGTAGTCAGCGATGGCGCTGATCCTAAAAACCCTGGCATCATCATCGAAGAGCAGTCGAAGATCCGCCCTTTTTCCGTGGTGGCGCGGTAAGAAAGTTTTTGCCCGCCCAGCGCATCAGGCTGCCCGCCATTAACATTGGTCACGGTAATTTCATCCGATGAGCCCAGGCCCAGCATTTTAGTCGTTTCCGCCTGCAGCAAGGGTATTACCTGATCGGTTTTCAACATTGAACAGCCGGCCACCAGTAAAGTAACGGCTAAAACAATAAGTGATTTTTTCATAAATTATCCTTTGTAACCAGACAGTTCCAATCGCTGAATGGTTTTATGTTTTACCTTATCCAAATCCCAGAATAATATATTTTCATTTATTAAGTTAAAAAAACCCTCCTAGAGTAGGGAGGGTTGATAATAACAAGTCATCGGAGCCAATCTGGTACGTTTACACGAAAGGAGATCTCTTTGGAGCAAGATTATGCACTGGTTGTCCAAGGGGACGGCGCTGAAGTTACTCAAAGAGCTAAAAGACCAGTATTCGAAGATTCGTTTTCTGGTGGTCAGCGGCGATGAGAACAATGAAATATGGCAAAAGGTGCGTGATGCCGGCGGGCACGGTTTTGTGCTGAAAAACGAACCACCTGAATTATTCGCCGAAGCCGTTTCCGCTCTGATTGAAAATAAAAATTGGTTCCCTCTGGAACACGGGGAATGTGTAACCAGCGCTCACAGCCACCTGCAAAAATTCAATTTAACCCCGCGACAAATAGAAGTATTAATCATGATGATGCGCGGTTTTCCCAATAAGCGAATAGCTGCGCAGCTGTCTATTTCCGAACCCACGGTTAAAGAGCACATTAGCAAAATTCTAAAAAAATAGGCGTAAACAGCCGGGTGGAGGCCATCACCCTGCTGCATGGCAGGCAGGACCATTCGCAATGAAATTACTTCAATCATTACAAAATGATGAGATCTCCCCACAAGCGCAGATCCGCCTGCTGGACAATACCTTCATGCGGCTGGTCTTCAGTTTTACCGCCGTGTCCTTTGTGGGTATTCCTTTCGCCATTTGGCTCTATTTATTGGGGAAAGAACTCACGCCAATTATTGCCTGGATAGGGATATATTTTCTCTGCGCATTGGCCATCAGATTATGGCATCGCCGTTATCGTCATGACACCCAGAAAAATAACACCAGCACAGTGATTAGCCGTTGGCTGCCGCGCATTAATAACGTCGCCTTCGTACATGGCTTGGGTATTTCATCCTTATATTTAATCGCCCCGGGAAAAAACAGTTTCGATTTCTTCCTGTTATTAAACATCAGTATCGCGGCCATCGTCGCCGCCAATGCAACCCATCTGACGCCGGTCATCAGCACCTTTACGCGCTTTTTCTTCGCCTCCTGGGGTGTGCTTAATCTTGGCATTATCTGGCGACTGGATGATGTCATGCCGATCGTGCTGATGCTCAATTTGCTTTATGGGTTCGCCATTTACCGGCACGCATTAACCTCGCATGCCTTTTTTATTCAGCAAGCCCTGCTCGAAGAGAAAAGCTCGCGCCTTGCGGAACAATTTCGGCAGGCCAAAGAAGAGGCGGAACAAGCCTTGCTGGATAAAAACCAATTCCTGACCACCGCCAGCCATGATTTGCGCCAGCCGGTACACGCGATGGGCTTTCTGATCGAGGCCATCATCCATAAGAATCGTGATACCACGCTGATCCCTCAGCTGTTGGATCTGCAACAAAGCGTGCGATCGGTGCACCTGATGTTCAATTCGCTGCTCGATCTCAGCAAGATTGAGTCCGGCAACGTCAGTACGGCGACCACCCATGTGGACATTGGAACGCTACTGGATTCGGTGATTACGCTGTTCCGCGAAGAGGCCAACAGCCGAGCATTATCACTGCGCACATGGCGGCCCAAACGGCGGGTTTGCGTGATGGGCGATCAATTGCTGATCCGGCAATCGCTGATCAACCTGATACAAAATGCGCTGCGTTATACGCAAGAAGGCGGCGTATTGATCGCGATCCGCCCTCGGGGCGAGGAATGCCTGATCGAAGTGTGGGACACCGGCGTCGGCATCGCCGACGAAGAGAAAGGTAAAATCTTTTCCCCCTATTATCGGCCCGAGCTGGCGTGGAAAATCGACAGCGCCGGCCATGGATTGGGGCTGGCGGTGGTGGCGCGCTGCGCCAAATTGATGAAGGTGAAATACGGCATGCGCTCCATTGAAGGCAAAGGATCGCGTTTCTGGATGCGCTTTGCCCTGTATGCCGGCGAAGAACACCCGCCGGAAAGCGTTAACAGCTACGCCAACACCGGCTATGAGTCATTGAGTGGCACCTGCCTGGTGGTGGACGATGACCCGCTGGTGACCTCCGCCTGGGAGAGTTTGATGAGCACCTGGGGCATTACCGTGCGCTGTGCGGCTTCCGCCGAGGAGGCTTTTGCGATTATCGACGAAGGCTTCGCGCCTTTCGCCGTGCTGTGCGACCAACGGCTCCGCTCCGGCGAGAGCGGCTTCGATATCTTGAAAGCGCTGTTTGAGCGCCTGCCGGATACCAGCGGCGCCATGGTCAGCGGGGAATTCAACTCGCCGGTTCTGCAAGAGGCCGAGCAGGAAGGTTACCTGGTATTGAGAAAGCCGCTGGAGCCGGCGAAATTGCATGCGTTGTTGAGCCAGTGGGCGGGGTGTTAGCGAACACAGACTGGCCCCCGGCCCTGTCGCCAAAACACCTTAAACGCCAAGCCCGCGCAGCAGGCCCTCGAGGTTGCGCTCACCCTCTTTAGTTTGGGCACCGGCCTTAAGCCCACCGCGAATCAGCTGCTCCGCTGCCGGGCGGGCAAACAAACCCGCCCAGGCTTCGTGCTCGCGCTGAAAGCCCGCCCGCAGGTCCGGCGCGGGCATCGCCTGCTTGGCCGCCGCGATAACCCCGGCAGGCAATGCCGCGATGTTGCGTGCTAGCCGATCGACAAACTCATCAAGCTCGGCGGCGGGCAATGCGCGATTAATCCAGCCGTAGCACTCTGCGGTTGCCGCGTCGATAAGATCGGCGCCAAGGATCACTTCAAGCGCGCGGCCGCGCGTCATGCGGCTCGTCAGATATTGGGTCGCGCCGCCGCCGGGCGTAATGCCCATCAGGGCTTCGCACTGGGCAAGCCCCGCCCGCCCTTCTGCGGCGAAGGCCATGTCGGCTGCCGCCACGAACTCTGCGCCGCCGCCGCGTGCCAGCCCGGCCAGCTTAACGAGGGTGACCTGCGGTTGGCTGCGCATCAGTTCGCCAAAGGCCTGGAACGGATTAAGCCCCTCCGGCACGTTGCGCGCCAGTTCATCGAAGGCGTGCGGCTCATCGATCAGGGCCATATCGACATGCGCAATGAAGAACTCGGGATCCGCGCTCTGGAAAACCAGCACGCGCGTGTCCGGATCGTCACGTACCGAGAGCAATAAACGACTCATTTCCGACATCAGTGCCACATCAAGCACGTTTACCGGCGGATTATCGATAGCGATCGTCAATACGCCGTGCGCGTGAGACAGGCTGAGCTTGCTGAAATCTGTATCTGTCATATCCATGTCCTTTCTGCCAGGGGATAGCGGTGCTGGATTTTCGCGCCGTTCGTCGAATGGTATACTTTGCATACCTGGCGTCAATTACGCACCTTAAGCATCCCAGGGATGCTGGAGAATACCTATGGACAAGACTGACCCGATCTACCGCGCAGACTGCCCGAGCCGCATCGTTCTCGACCAGATCGCCGACAAATGGTCAATGATGGTGCTGGAGGTGCTGCGTGAACCGCAGCGCTTTAACGCCATCAAGCGCCGCCTGGATGGCGTCACCCAGCGCGTACTGACCCAGACACTGCGCAAGCTGGAACGCAACGGCATGGTGAAACGCAAGGTGTTGGATGGGCGGGTGCTCGGCGTCGAGTATTCACTGACGCCGCTTGGCGAATCCTTGCAGGGGCCGTTCTCGATACTGTTCAACTGGACGCTGGGGAATATGGAGGCAATTCAGGACTGCCAGCGCAGGTATGATGAGCAAAGCGAGTGATGCGATTGCCATAAAAATAGAAAGATAATTAAGGAATGATTTAAATAAAAATATTATTTAGCATATAAATTAGATGACCGTCTAAACGGTCATCATAAAAAATACATATAGAACAAAAAGCATCACCGTACATACTTAAATTTAACAAAGTTGTTGATGAAAGCATTAAGCCCATCACCATTTTCGGCAAGCCTCTTCATCGCCTCTACATTTTCAGCACCAGCACTTTCGTAACTATAGGTATAAGATCTAGCAGTGCCGTCAAACCATACAGTTATGTATGTATCCCCAATGTCATAACCTCTGACACCTGAATCATGATTAGTATCTTTATAAACTTGCATTTTACTCTCCTAAGTAATAATTCAATATGAATTGATAATCGAGAACAATGCCATAACGAGCATTAATTAAATCATTAAAAAAAACAAAAATAAATATATTTAATGCATTACTAACACCCAATTCAATTACCAAGATAATTAATTAAATTTAAACTTATAACCTATCAAAATGCATTCACACGATTGATTAAAAACATGAGAATAAAGAAATATGACACTAGTCAATTCCTGACTGGATTTTTATCCCTCATAAACCCAGTCAGGAACACTGATACATGTTAATAACGAGATGGCCAGATTTCATCAGGACGTTTATCTAACGCCGCGGCTATGAGCCTCTCCCCTTTAGGCCAGCGCCTAACTAATGTATTCGCTAGTGTTGAGGAAGCGAGCCCTGCCTCTCTGGATACGGCTGCCAATGTAGTCCCTTTCTTCCTCAAACTTGCAATAATATCAGCCGGATGCCAGTCATTTGTTTCCATACAAACCTCACCTTTAGTTGACTATGAGTCACAGTTATAGCACAAAAATTAACGATTGTGACTAATAGTCCGTGGACTGATAATCATCAAAGAAGAATCATTGCCGGATGAAAGCATCCGATTCCATCAAAGTCCACTTAGGACAGCGTGTTAAGTTACTCAGATTGCAGGCAGGCCTGTCCCAGGAAGCTTTTGCCGATAGGTGTGGGTTAGATCGAACCTATATCAGTGGTATCGAGCGCGGGGTCAGAAACCCTACGCTGGAAGTGCTCTCTATCATTGCCACTGGTTTAAGTATTGATCTGCCTACACTGTTTGCATTTGATCATTCCGTCTAATTTTTAGACTTTTAACCCCATCAACAAAAAAACACCATTTGTGACTCATCGTCCGTGGTCTGATAGGCAACAAAGAATAATGCTTATCGACATGAAAAAATCAAAAGAAATTACAGTTCTCTTTGGACAACGCGTAAAAGCATTGCGCTTGCAGGCAGGGCTATCACAAGAAACCTTTGCCGATAAGTGTGGTTTAGATCGCACTTATATTAGTGGCATTGAACGAGGGGTTAGAAATCCTACTTTAGAAGTGATTGGGGTGCTTGCTGAAGGGTTGGAGATTAAATTAGCTGTATTGTTCAAATTTCAGTAAACCTAAAAAATCATAATTAAAACTGCTTAATTCAGGAGTGCTTATGATGATTTATAATAGCAAAAAAGACGCAATAGCTGATAATTATTTCAATAGAATCAACGCATTCTCATTTAGCACAATCAATAGCAATTTTAACGTTCTAACCCTACAGCCTATTGCATGGTTCTTCTTAGGACTAACTTCGCTCTCAAAGAGGGTAAATAATATAAAAACCTCCCGCCGCTATGCAGAAAAATATAAGGTACTTCATAAAGTTGAAAGCATTATTCCTAAAATATTTTTAAATGACCAATTCGATTATGAAGATCGAGAGATTTCTGATGAGGAATACATCGAGTTACGTCAGCACCTCTAACAAGGCACTGCTGGTGAACAATTTTCCGAAGGGTGTAGAATTATATTTTCTGAGGATTCAGTGAATGGGAACAACAATCGAAGATATCCGATATGAAGAAATGTTAAGTGAGCTTCAATTCGAATCTGTGATGAAGAGTGAAGCACGCAAGCAATGTATTTACATATTTGTAGAAGGTGAATCTGAAGAGATTACCTTTCAACCTTTGTTAGAAAGTTTTGGTGTAGATTTTGAGAAAGAAGGAATTATAATTGCAAATTACAATGGAATCGGAAATTTGAGACATGCAATTAGAATTTTAGGGAAAACACTTAGTCATGACCGCCCAATTATAGTGACGTTCGATGATGATCTCGAAGGAAAAAAAGTTACCGGGTTAATTAATGATCCTTTAATAACATATTTCAAAATACCATACAGTCCAGTCGTTACATATAAGGATGGATCTAAAGGTGGGTCATTTGAAGAGTGCTTCACACCAGATTGTTTTATTGACTCCTGCTTTAAACCAAAAGCTATAGACAGTAATATTTTAACAAAATCATCTGATTTTAAAAAAATATTTAACCCAAAAAAGCCATGGATTTCACAGTTGGCAAAATTCATTTTAGATAATGGAGGTAAACCAGGCTCTATAAAGAAAGTTGAGATCGCTGGGAATATGGCCTCCGCAGCATCACCTGTACCGCAAACCTTTTCAGAATTGGCGAAGGTTATTACTGATATTAGAGCTAAAAATCCAATAAAGCATCCTGACAATGTGGAGCTAAAAATATAAGAATACCAACCGACCAATAGCAGATATTAGTTCATTTAACTTAGATAATCCTATACCTGCTTAGAGTACATAATCAGTATGTCGGAATATCTCTAAAAGTGAATGGTTCGTTTAAGTGGGATACTTTGTTGCTGAATTGGGAGGTGCTCAAACAACCGGAAATATCAAAATAATGTAGAACTAAAACAGGAGAGCACTTTCATTACCAGCACCTTTAACAACATGAAAAATAAAACTCAGTTCCAATCATTATCAACTTAAGTTAATATAAAAGTCTTTAGACGGTGAATAATAAATTCACATTAATCACAAGGATAATAAATGAAAGCTAGAACATTTATAGGTGACATCAAGAAGAAAATAGTTACTGAAATAAATAATAATACAAAAGCAACTATTCAAGAAACAAAAGCATACATACTAAGAAAATATCAAGAAAACCCCACCTTAGCCGACTTAATAATTTCATTGATGGGTATCAAAGAGGAGTTATATATTAAATATAATGTTCTGCCATTATTAGAGGATTTAGATACACATTTTTATCAATTGGAGTTATATCCACTTGACGATAATTTCTTTGTAAATACTCCATATAATAAAAGTAGGCTAGGAATAATTTTTAATACTGAAAAGCTTTCGCCTAAAGGTATAGTATATACCGCTACAGTCTTCTTTGAACCCTCACTAAGTAATGGAATAGTCAGAACAGAGTTAAGAATGAGGCAAGATGAGCCGGAACCATTTCTATCGCTACTGAGCACTGACGGATATATTTATCTTACTAAAAATGAATCCATGGAAGACCCATTACTCCGTGTAATATTAAAATCCTTACTCGCTTATAAAAACTATAGAAGACCAACTGTACCTTTAAGCTCAATAAAAGGGTCAATTATTCCTAGAAAAAATAGAAATCTAAAATTAGAAAAATTAATAGCAGATGCCTACACTGGCTCCATACAGTGTGCAAGAGTAGAGGTACCTATCGAATTGATAGAGATAAAAGATATAGATTATGCACTATCAATACCTCAATCATTAATTGAAACCATGATCAATGACATTCAAGAAAACAGGAACTGTAACATCGAAATACTATTATATGAAGATAATAAAGGAAAGTTAGTCATGGATGATGACTACTCTGTCTTTCTCGCCTATAAGGCAATAAATAAAAAAACCATTAAATCTGTAATAGTTGGTAAATACGATAAAAACAAAGATCATATAAAAACCATCTCTATTGGTAATGGTAATCTAATCCCTAAAATTATTATCTATCGGGAAGAAATATCTCCTAGAAAAATATCAAAAAAAGAACTATTAGACGAGAAAATAAAAAAATAGCAAAAGAACCGATTAAAAATCATGAAAACAATCTAATTTTTTCATTCATAGAGTTTTGTAGGCTACTAGAAAACGAAAAAACAAAAGAGAGGGATTTACATAATTTCCTACTTAACCACCCAGTACTTATAGATATTAATGGTACCCACGTTATGATTCACTCAGAGGTCAGAATAGGGAACTATATAGCTGACTTAGTTTTGGAATACAACTCTTTACACAAAGGAATCCTATTAATAGAGTTAGAACGACAAAGCGATCTTATATTTACAAAAAAAGGAAGACTAAGAAGTAAAGTAACGCATGCATTGCAACAAGTTGAAGATTGGATAAAAGAAATGCGCGAAAACAAACCAAACATACCAAATTGGTTAAAAAACGAATACACTCCAGAAGGCATGGTCATTATAGGACGTTCGAATATGCTGAGCATGGAAGACAAACTAAGACTTAAATCAATAAATAATAACAGAACTGTAAAAGTATTAACATATGATGATTTACTGCAGCACTTAATGCAATTAATAGAAAATTTATCCAATTAATACATACTTTGACTCAATGTATGATTACACTTAACCTCCTGAAAAAGAAGAGAGGTTAAGTGAGTTTTCTTAACCAATACTGGATCTAAAAATATAATTTAGACCGTACATCACCTGCATGAAAATTAACTTTTAAAACAACCTACTTAACGATAGATGACATAACTCACCCATCAATCAGTTATATTTTAAATTCATGGGGAGCAGAAAAATAATGGCCATACAAAAACAAAAAAACCCGCAATTACGCGGGTTTAGCTATTTTCAGTGCCTGTCAGTGCCAGCTTAAGCCGGCAACCGGATCATTCCCACTCAATTATTTACAACAAGCGTAACTAATTGATTTTATAGTGTGTTATATGCATAGGTGAAATTAGATACCGTCTTTTATACCGTCACCAGAAAAGTCAGCTCAATTTTTGCACGCTTCGTTAGCGGCGATTAGCTCTTTTTCATAACCGATACGCTGGTGACGCTCGGCGCGTAGCGCTCGCATCTGGACGTCGATAGTAGCACCGATCGGCAACTGGTCAACAGCGAACGCCGGGCGCGCAACGTCAGCTGTTTTGCATGGCACGGCGACCGGTACTTTCACCTCAACATAAGACGGTGTCTGCGGCGCGCCGGCGCAACCTACCAGCACCAGTGCGCAAACCACGATCAGAATTTTCATTGTGCTCGCTCCCGGCGCAGTTCGTCATCAAACGAAGCTGATGCCGCTGCGCAGGCTTCGCCGATAGTTCGCTCAGACAAAACGGCATTGGCCTTGCCGTAATCGCCCTGGGCTTCACGGCGCGCTTTATCCTGTTCTGCTTTGGCCTTTGCTGTTCGCAAGGCTTCAGCCTGCTGTAGCGCCACTATGCCAGCGTTCTGGCTGGTGATTGTTGCCGCCTGCTGCCGGCTAGTATCCCTGCACTGCGTCAGCGCGGCGTTGAGCTTATCGATCTTTGGCTGGTAGTGCTGGCCCGCCAGCCAGGCGCCAGCACCGACAATGGCCATCAGCGCGAGAAGGATCACCACAGCAGACGCTATTTTGCCAGACATAGTGCGCGCTCCTTGTCACGGCGAATAACCAAACCGGGTAATTTCTTCCCGTTCGCGTACACCCAGCGCGGGAGCTGATCACAGGCGGCAGCCGCTTGCCCCTGCCGGAAAAGTCGGAACATGGTCGATTTCTGCATCGTCGGGCAGCCAACATTAAACGTGATGCTCACAGCCGAATCGAAAGCCCCCTGTCGCAACTTGTCGCCGGCGGCGTAGCGGGTCACGCATTGCTCAGCTTCGAGAATATTACGCTCCCAGTCAGCGGCGATCTGCGCGTCAGATTTGCGTGCGCCGGTAACGCCGTGCGTGTTGCCGATGCCATCAGTCCACACATCCGCCGGGCATTTGTACGGATCCCGGCGGCACCCTTCCGCGTTGCCGATCAGCTCAAGCCCAGGCTGACTGGTTTTTACGTTGCCGTTGCTCAGCACTAGGCCGATGATCACCATGACTGAGCAAGCCGTACCGCCTGCGACCTTTTTCAAATTGCTCATGCTTCTGCCTCAACTTTATCTACCTGATGGCCAATGACATCGATCGCCGCAGCCTGTGCAGATGCCGGCTTAGCCTTCTGCGACTCTATCCAATCCGCGTAAATGCGCGTGCGTTCTTGCTCAGCAGAAATGGCAGCCTTGTTTTTTCTATCGTTAGACCGATATGTCAGGTATGTGAAAATAGCAGTTACAAGAGCGCCACCTGCAAACGCAATATCCTGGAGCGAAAGTGTGCTTAATAACCCAGTTATCGCCCCCCAAAAATACGACCACCACCCGCTATTTCCTGTTCCCATTTTCATGGCTCCAACCTCCCCTACGGGGATAATTAAAATTCGCCAGCCACCAAAGCTTTTTCAAGCTCTTCAAGCGACTTGAACGCCACGACACAATCAACAGTTACGATACGTCCTGACACATCATTCCCCATCTGTCCGACGAATATTGATGCACCGCACGAAGGAAGCCAGTCACCCGATGTTTGGTAAATTTGTGGAGCATCTACCCCAATACGAGTTTTATATGTCTCAGCATCTAAATTAGGGTTTACTGGAATTACGTCGTAATGCCTGAATGTCTCGTAAATATTTAGTGAAAGAGCGATTGATGACTCCACATCAGCCATATACTCGCCGCCAGTTGGCGTGTAGATGTATAATAATTTCATTATGAAACTCCGTTAAAATAGGTTCTGTTTTCTATCCAGTCAGTGTTCAAGACATGGCTATTTGTTGATGCCGTAGTTAATCTGGTCCATCCGGTAATCACATAATTTGGCTGGCCAGAAAAGTTCGTTTTTACTGGAATAGTCAGTACAGCCATATCACCTGGGCGATAAAACGTTCCGCTTATTGGCATAGATTCAACCGGGAATCGCTTCGGGACATTACTGATAAAAGAGACGTTGTTTCGTCCTGGCATGCCACCCAACGAAGTACTGTTAGATGTATTTACCTGACCATTTGCCCATCTGAAACTGTCCAGTGTTGTGCCTGAGATAGTCGTGCTATCGCCCATCGTCAGCGTACCTGTCGATGTGGTTCCGTAGAAACCACGGGTTTGAGTACCCGAGGATCCATCAACACGCGTTCCCAACACCGTCATACTCGGGTTTGTTCCCGTACTCGTCGCGATTGCCGCGCGCTGTCCGTTGTCAAATCCATAGCCGTAGAACTGTGCGCCGATGCATTTAACATGAGCAGCAGTCTGGATCGCGTCGCTGGAGTAGTTGTTCATCTCTGTAGAATCAAGAACTATTACACCCCCCTCGCTTGTGCCAGAAAACAGGTTAACACTCGGCTCCTTCTCTACGAGACCACCCGTCGATTTAGCATTCCCTGTGAATTTTCCATTAGTGACTGTTAATTGGTTTTGCCAGTTTTGAAAGCGCAACGGATGCACGCAAATATCCATATCGCAATCAGTAAACCTCACACTGTTTGCCGATCCGGTATAACGCTCTGTGCGCAAAAAAATTCCGTTAAAATATCCGAACGCAAATATTCTACTGAAGGCGCCAAAGTCACATCGCCCAAGGTGGAAGGCATCCGCAAAATCATGTATCCATTGACGTAGCGTAAGATCATACGAATAGCCTGCATTATTTGACGCGTCGAGATAGTTGTAATTGAAATGCCAGTTATCGCACTTTGGTATATCCAGTACACGATCCAGCGTCACACCACGCCTTATCGGTGCACCAATAATGTCGCGGATAGTAATACGGGAGGCTGAATAACTTGAGTCACCAAATTGCAGCCCACGATACGTGTTACCCAAATCAAGGTTAATGAACTCAGATGCAAACCCATTACCAGTAAGAAGTGGGAGATATGCAACTGGTGATTCTCCGGTGGCCAGCGATCGTTTTTGATTCGGGTATCTGAAAGCAAAGTTTGCAAAATAGTTGAACCCGCCTTTTAGGGTAAACTGAGATTGCACAGTATCCGTATGGTCTATCAGAATTACCGGCCGCGTTCCTGGCGAACCAAAGAATCTACTGGTTATTTCAGCAGCAATCCCCGCGCTTTCAACACGCAGTACGTAATCGCCTGAGACCTGCACATTAAGTCCAGAGTTAAGCGCGTCGATAACCGCCTGTGTGGCGTTAACACTGCCGTCTTTTACAGTCAGGAAGCGGCGAAAATCTACGATCGGTCCGTTCTTGATATGGACATGGTCAACAGGAGCAAGGTTCTTATCGCTGCCGGCAAGCTGCAGCAACACATCAGCAGCCGATCCACTGGTCGGAACCATAACTGTTGGCGCACCTGTATCATCGAAAGCTGGGAAGGTGTTCCGGCGGCTGGCCGCTGGCGGCAATTGCGGGATAGGTTCCGGAACTCGCAATGCCCTGTTTAAGTTCGCTTCAGCTATTACGTCAACATAACCCTTTGTCGCTGCGTCTTGCTGGTTGATAGGGTTTCCAAGGTTGGCAATCCGGTTTCCCATCGCATCATAGTATTTTGCCAGCCAATTGGGTTTGCGTAGCGCCAGGCCAAAAACACCGAACGCCTGTTGGATCAGCATTGTCAACTTGTCGAAAGCGTCCTCATGAACTTCTGGGAAGAAGTTACCCTGATTACGGATATCGGTCTCTTGCGTTACTGGGAGATCGCGATCGATGCTGATGCGCCAATCAACCGCCAGCGGGTTTACCAGCTTCACCTTCCCACCCGTTCGGCTGCCGGCACCGGTGACCGTGTAATTCGTGTTTAACGTCAGCGTGCTGATGTTTTCTGTTGTGTCAGCGACAGTAACAACAAGCTCATCCGCAGAGAACACACGAAATCGGTAGTCGAAGTCTGTCGTCACCCCGTTGCCGGTGTATTCCTCTCGGCTTATCTCAGTTGATACGGTCATATCTATTGCCCCATTTGCTCACTTAAAGAGCATTCTAGCGGCAGACAATCCATACATGAATTTAATTGTGTGCTATTATAATTTTTGTTACCTAAATGGTAATTATATTGCGCATATTGCTAAACTAATCATTTTTATATATGGTTATTTATACAGTAGTTACAAGCTGAGCGAGGTGCATTAAGCAATGAAGAGGTACAGCTACCCAGTCAGCAGGACGCTGGAAAGAAGAATCAACGCACGCGAAGGGATCGCGGGATTAGCTAAGGCTTCACTACTGGAAAGGCTACTGAAAGAGCTGGATGCGGACGGCTCAGAGATCGGCGGCGCTATGCTGGAACTGAACGCTTTAGTGAACTATGTCACACAAAACGAAAAACTAAAGGAAGAAATCAAGACCCATTCGAAATTTATTACACACCAGTTGGAACAATAATTATCACCATAAATAACTAAGCCCGCTATGCGGGCTTTTTACTTAACGTGACCCACCGCCACCTTTCCTGGCATCTGCCGAGCGATCACCGCAAACAGATCCATCCTTCGCGCGGTCTGTTGAGTGGTCACATGAACCGGCGTATACCTGAGCAGAAGCACCAATAGCCATTACAACCAGTAGCATTGAAATTATTTTCTTCATTATATTTTCCATTGTGTGTAGTTACCGCAAATGCGGAGAGATTAATATAGACAATATTAGGAAAAATGAAAGCCCCGTTATGGGCTTGGTGGGGTTAGTGGATCCGGTCTTTTGCCCCTGATTTATATAGGAAGCTATCTACTTGCTCCTTACTCTCTCCAATTTCTTTTACTTCTTTCCCTGATGAAGAAACCAAGTAGTATGGGTCGTATGAACCACCACCATCTTTGTATTTGTGCTTGTTAACGATTAGATTACCGGCATGCTTCCCAGTTTTAATAACCTGAACATAGTTGCCATCTGTAATATATTTAATGTCATTATTTGATGGGTATTTATTTGACTCTAGCGCCGCCATCCAAATATCTCTAGGCAGCATGTGTACTGCTCCAGAAGTAGCCCAGGCATCAGTAATAAAATAAACGCCACCTGTAATAGGAGCAATAGATATGTTATTTATACCCTCAATGCTTTTCTTAATATCACCTGAAGGCAGTTCACCAAGTATCTTTACAAACCCTTCTTTCCCAGCAAAAAACGCGGCTGTTCCGAGACTTGATTTAACGGTGTAAATAACCATTTCATCGTTAATTATTGAAAAACTTGTTATTTCCATTCTCTGGGCTTTAGCAATTTCTTCCGCGTAGTTCACCTTATCAAGGCATAAAATCTCTCCTACAGAGTGAAAACCCTTAACATTAGTCATTGCACACGAAGCTGAAAGTGCAGGTGCTGAAGTAAGTGCCAGTAAAGCCACAGTTGCAATTATAATCTTGTTTATCATTTGAGCTGTTCCTCAACTCTATTTAGCAGCGGGGATATGTAAAACAGGTTCTGATATGGTAGCAACTTCCTGACCGCATGTGTCTGCTTGTCGTCAAATTCTCCGTTGAGCACTCCGTTGGCGATCACTGCCCCATCACCTGCCATATCGAAGGTTGGCCCCAGCAGCGCGCCGATGGCGTTACGGCTCTGGAAACGGGACACCGGCGGTGCGCCGAACATGGCACCAAGCCCAAATCGTCCGCCACTCATGTTCTCGACGGTGTTCACCGGCTCAGATAACCAGCCCAGCATGCCCGATCTGTCGAGCCCTTCTTTTACCAGGTTGTTTGGTCGATAATCTACCTCACGACCGGATAGATTTTGCTTCATCGTGTAAACCATGGCACCCAGCGCGATAGAGCCGAGTGCGCCAAGATAGAACGATGCATCACCCTGCTGTATTCCTGACGCCAGAACGCGGTTATGAGAGGCAAAAATAAATGTCTTGAACTGCATGATTATTTTTCCAGCTTCAGTGCTCATCATAAGCGGCGTATCTCCCGCCCCCGGAGTGACAATTGTCGAGTCAACATCCTTCAGTACAGCAGCCTGAAACGCTTCTCGCACCGTGCGGTCATCCCACAGATGGCTGTGTCCAGTCAGCAGACCATCCATATCCTCACCATGCTTTGAATATTGCTCCGCGATGCGTCCCAGCATGCTTTGATCAATGCCGAGCTGGGCCAGCTTCCTGATTTCTTTCATAGGCAACTCCTTTCCTGCTGAAAGTAATTGTGCGTTATCGAGGATTCGAGACTGCACAATCAGGCCAGACCACGATTTCAATGTTGTGTTCCACTGATTCATCAAGGACCAGTTGCCAAATTTCTGCGTCCCCCAGTTCAATCCTTTCTCTAACGCTGACCGCCGGCTGTAGGGATCGGTCAGGTCTGCAATTGCTTTGGTTCGGGTGGACAGTACGTAATCCAATCCAACCGCCATTTCGCGCAGGTCTTTTGTAGCCACTTTGATGGAAGACATGTTTCGAAGCATCACACCAAGGGGTCGCAAAGATTTAGCCAGGCCATGTTGCATCATGGGGCGCGCGAGGTCAGGCAGGGCTGATATTGTCATGCCGCCGAGCAGGCGAAGGAAATTAATATTACGTGCCACACGGCCGGCGCGGACAAAGAAACTGCGCGGGTCTTTAGGTGCTCCATACGTACCAATCAACCTATCCCGCATAGCCCCAATGTCGCGCAGGTCAGCTTCACGTTGCTTCTCCAGCTTCGCGCGTTGCTTTGGCGTCTTAGCGTCCTTGATCAGTTGGGTATATTCCTCTGTAACCTGGCGGATCTGCTCACCCATATCCTTGCTGCCGAATTGCGCAGTAAGTTCGATTTCTGGCCCAACCTGACGGAGGTAGCTCTCCATGACATGGTTGATATCCGACTCTAAAAACTCCTCGATTCGCTCATCAGGAATAAGCAGGCTACGGCTCTTCGTGAAGCCTGCCCGTCCGATTATCTTTTCAGGTAAAAGCTGAGCCGGTACAAGGCCAGATGGTGCGCCAATTATTTTATTGACGATCTCGTCAGCGGCATCCTCTGCTTCTTCTCTGGAAAGTGGATCCATCGCCTTCAGTGCGCGCTCACGGCTTGCGTTAAGCCTGGTTGTTGAGCTGGCCTTCTTCTGCAGCTTGCGCAGCTCTGAGCGATGCTTGCGCGGGTTGTCCAGTAAATCCAGGTGACGCTGATATTTAGCCAGTGTACTTTCTGCCTCAGAAATACGAACGAGTTTTGCCTCCAATTCGGCCTGTTTCTTTGTTGGTTTTTTTCTCTTTGATAGCTTAGATATATGCCCCTCAACCTCAGTGCGTTGACTGACTAACTGCGTGAGTTTATGCATTTCATCGCTGAGTAAGGATTTTTTACCAGACCATGACTCGGCAGCGGCGATCTCGTCAGCCAAGGTCTGCGCTCGCGGTGCTGCTTCTGCAGCGTCATTCAGGCCGGTGTTAATCTTTTCCAGACGTGCTGTGGCTTTCTCTGCACCACCATAGCTTATGCCGCGTAGCCACGTAGCAATACGCCCACGGAACTCTGTCCGGTCAGACAAAATTTTATCGAATTTGTAAATGCGTGGCAGGTAGCTTTGCGCCGTAGAAACGTTAACGTCTTCCGGCAAAATTCCCAGTTCCTGCATGCGGACTTTGGTCGCCTCAAACATCGGGCGGATTTGTGCTGCTGCCTGGGCAACTTCTGGAATTTCACTCTGATCCCCACGGCGCATTGCCATGCCAACTGCTTCGTTAAAATCCACGAAGTTAATTCGCTTCCCGCCAGTGGCGCGGATGTTTTTGCTATACGCCTGGTAGGCGTCTTTGGTCGACTCCATCTGTTTGTATAGCATCACATCGTACTGTTTGATCTTTGTTTCCGCCGCGGTAAATGTGGCCAGCCCTTCATCGTTCTTTGCAAAGTAATAGTTGTTCTCTGCCAACTGCTGGTTGATAGCACGTGACGCGCGAGATGGTGACTGAGCCAAGCGGCCACCAGGGTTAATGCTCAGCGTTTTATTGAACAGGCCCAATCCTGCAAGCTGCTCCTGGTCGAGAGTTGTATTAAACACCTGTGCCGCGCCAATGCTCTGTGGTGCGTCAGTTCCTCGTAAGTTGGCAGAGACTGAGGCGTTGACTGCCTCACGAGAACCCACACCAGCTAGCACCTGCGCTCCGGCACCGAGGATCCCGCCAACCATTGCATCAACCACGACATTCATGGCGCTCTGCCCGAGGGTTCTGGTCTCCTGCGTTTCGTTTAACGAGAACTCGGAAGCTATCCCAGCCCCAGCATTGGCGGCCGCAAAGCGAGCGGCGGTGCTGATTGCAGATCCGCCACGTTGAACAGCGCCAAGAGGAACAAAAACTGAGGCTACGTTAATAGGGTCAATCAGACCCATAGCCATGCTGGAAATGATACCCGCACCGCCGGTATCCGCAAGATATTGACGGTCCTGCATCTGCTGATCTATGCGGCCCTTTATGGCTCTCGTCTCATCAGAGGACCCGGAATCAATGAAGGAATCAGCATAATCCTCATATCCCTTTAGGTCTGCTGCGTCGTTGTCGAAAGGGTTATACCCATCAACTTTGTCAAACTGGCTAAATGGCGCAGTTGCGATGAAGCTCCCAAGGGAGTTATCCAGCCGGAAAGCCGCGTCACGTCCCCGCTGCACCTGCTGGTTATCGGTAAATGGGTTGATCGCCGAAAGCAACGACGGCGTTTCCATGTATGCTGCACTATCATCTGGCTGGGGAATGGCCCGGAAATCAGCAGAAAGCAGATCGTCAGGTTTCATCTCATACGTTGGCATTATTGTCCCCCTGCGGTGATGTTGCTCGGCAATTGGTTAGCAATGCCGGTACCAAATGGTTTAGTGAGATCAGGCGGTATGTAGCCCTGTTGATTGGTAAATGCTGGCTGCTGCTCTTCCTGTCTCGCCGCGCGAGCCGCGTCGACTCTCTGCTGCTGAACTCCCATTGTTTGCTTATACATTGGTGAGCTTTGTTGCTCAGGCTTGAATCTCAAAGGCATGCCATTTTCCCCGTAGTACGGGCGCACATCATCATAGCCTTCAGCATTCTTCTGGCGGAGCATGACGCTATAGCTCTGGTCGCGTGGCGTTACTGCATCAGGTATCAGGACTAAATCAGTGTCATCGCGCGCACCACCAAATGCAGACCTTTTAAGCGCCCGCTTCTCTTCTTCCCACTGGCCTTGGATCCAGTTACCCGAGCCGTTTGTAACGCCATACACGGCTTCAGGCGCATATTTCATTACCTCTTCTTTCCCGTTAATGGTAGAAACCGCCCACACCTTTTTAATCATGGCGTTGGTCATGGCCTTGGCCTGATCAGCATCGCCGCCGGTCTGGGCAAAGTTGGCGTCGTAAATGGTCTGGTAGTCACGCTGGTACAACTGATTAGCCTGCCCAGCGGCGCTGATGCTTGGCGCTCCGAAGCTTGTCCACGACGGCGAAAGGCTATTGATATTGTCCTGCGCTGCGGTTGACCTGGCTTTGATATAATCCTTATCCCGTAGCTGCTGGCTTACCATTTGTTTTAAACGATCGTCCTGCTGATAAACCTGGTTGTAGGCCATATCAACAGCTTTCTCGGCAGGCACACCAGCACGGTCATAGGCATAAACTTTCGAATAGAACGCCATGGCACCCTTATCAACACCGGTGGCCGCCGCCGGATTGTTATCGAAAATCTGCCCGTACATCTTGGCCATTGGAACGACGACGGAAGGATCGCGTGATGTAGCCCCTGCAGTGAGCATCGTCTTGATCTGCGTCGGCAGCATGCCGGATTTTGTGGTTATCTCAGCGACCTGGTTCATGCTGTCGGCGTTGTTGATATTGAAGCTAGGCGCTACCTGACGATCAAAATAATGGTCAGCGGCCGCCTGGTTGTTTTTATCATTTGGGTCCAGTGGAAAGTTGTTCTGCAGTGATGATTCAAATCTGCTGCTGCCCTGATTCTTTTCCCATTCCGTATCGAGCTGTTTAAACTTCGCCTGCATCTTGTCCCATCGCTGCTGATTTGCTGCGAAGTTAGGTGCATTAGGGTCTGATGGGCGCAGGCGCTCGAGCAAGTCTTGGCGGCCGGCGGGCGACATGTCTTTTGCTGCTCCGATTACTCCGCCATAGCTCTGTTGATCCTGCAGGTCCTGCCACTGCCGCAACCCTTTAGCCGGGCCATAGGCATTTATCAGATCAGCCTGCGTTGGCAGTTGTCCTGGCTGCAATCCCTCATCAAAGGCTGAATATGCATCCTTCAGAGATGCTCCAAGCTGCTGGGCGTATAGCGCGCGCTGCTCGTTCTGCATTGCCTGAGCCTGGCGGAGATAGGTTCCCTGCGTCGCTGGGCTGGCTGCATCAAAAGCTGCGTTACCGGTACGACGCTTCGATGACTCCAGCGCTGATAGACCAAGCGCGGCGCTGACGCCGTTATTAATCTGATCGGCACTGTATGGCTGGTTACCATTCTCATGCTGCACAATACCAGCACATAATGCGGCCAACGTGCGCGGATTGGTTACATCGATCTGGTCATTGGCCCCAACACCAAGTTGAGCGCAAATAGCCTTGATATAGGAATCGGTATCGTTCTCTTCCGGTGGCGCCCAGCGGGTGATCATCTCCCCGACGGTGTCCAGACCATGGCGCTTGTTGTACGCCAGCAAGTTTTTTCCCAGGGCGCGAATTCCGTGTTCAGGCGTTTCGAACTTGGCAAAGCGGCCATCACTACCGGTCTGACCTTCCCATGGATTATCAGCGCTGGCCTCAATGTTACCTGGGTTGTTGTTTCGGAGGCCACGTGATGCCGATGAATTACCATGAGCACTGAATCGTGGCATTCCGCCGACGTCAGACGGTTCACCATTGCGCGCCAAAAACTGATCATACCGGCCAGCGGTTAACTGGGCATTCAATGCTGCTTTAGCTGAGTTCTCACGGAAGTTTACCCAATTGGCCTCGATCTCTTCCGGGCTTTGGCCGTGAGCCTGACCGAATGCCATGATCTGCTCTCTGGCCAACAGGTTGGTGTTCACGAACCCTTCGTTATCATCAAAGCTGTTTTCGGCCTGCGTTTGCAGGTTAGCCAGCAGACCCTGTTGCTGACCAACTTCAAATTGCTGGCGCTGCCCGACTTCATACTGCCTCGCGCGGTTGGCGATCGGTTGGCCAGCGGCAGCGAACTGGTTCCTGAACCGCTCTTTTACAGGCCCATCAGGTATTGAATCGAAAGCGGAACCGGCCATCTGGCTAAGTTGCCCGGCCACTTGATCGCCCTGGCCGATAGCATTAGCGCCCTGCTTGGTGATCAGTCCAGTCTGTGGGTTATTGATCAGGTCATCAGCCTGCTGGTTAAACTGAAGTAGTGCGTTCTGAGCGAATGCAAGATCCTCACGCTCACGCTGCTGCTGATAAACGCCCAAGGCATTAGCGCCAACGTCGGCCAGGGCAGTGAGTCCATTTCCCTGCGGAATGCGGAGGTTTTGCGTGTTTACAGGCGCCATCTCTGATTGTGACTGGCGCTGGTATACCGGTACTGTTGGCATCGCTCCCCCTTAGAACGTGTACGCGTTGGCGCCGTAACGGCTGCCGCGGGCATTGGTGAACATGTTGTTTCCTGAACCGCTGCCTGTCTTCGCCGCCGGCTTATCCAGTGCACCAGAGGATTGATAGGCACCGTAGGCTGACAGGGACGAATTAAGGATCGTTGTCGCAGCCCCAAGGTTTGCCGCGTTGCGGTCGATCTGGCCCTGTGCACGGCTAACGCCAGCCTGGAAGTTAAGCCCTGCCCCCTGCCTCTCTGCGTTATTGACCGTTGTCAACGCATCGAGCTGGCCACCTTGCGCAGTGTTGCCGAAGATATTCAGCGCGCTGCCGCTGGTCATGTCTGTGCCGGCGGCGCCGAATGCGGCCGCCTGTTGGCCCTGCAGTTGTCGCGTCTGCTGGCGCTGCTGGTCTGCCTGAGCATTGCCGGTGTTCACAGCATCCTTAGCGGCAATCTCCTGAGCATCAGCATTGGCATTGGCCACCTTCGCAGCCGAGCGCCCCTGCTGCACCTGTCCGTATGCACTGACTGCGGCCAGTGCCAGCGAGGCGCCTGCGATAATCGTGGTTGGTTCACACATGGACACCTCGTCTCATATCAAATCTGTGGAATGGAAGCCCGGCCCGGCCAATTGGCTGTGCATCGTGAATGGTGAAACCCATCCAGTGCAGCCAGCATTTCGCCGCTGTGTTACGGGCATCGACGTAATTTTCCAGCACCGGGTAATGCTGCAGGAATAACTGCAACACCGGCCGGCACCGGCGAAGGAAGGTTGCCTGATATCGCTCTAGTAGCTCGGAACCCACCAGCCAAGGAACGCCGGAGCCAGTGATAATGGAGCGCGGCGCCACGCCGAAGATGGTCACCACCTGCCCATTGATCAGACCGGAGAACGAAAAGGCAGAAGTGCGCAGGGCCAACTCCAGCACCTGCGCCGGTGTCTGACCGCTCATCGCTTCGAATTCATCAACATCCGCCTGGCGGACGTGCGGCAGTAACGCCGATACGTGTTCCATTGTGGCTTCGACAACTTCCACCTTACGCATTAAATGCCCCCTACGGTTACGCGTGGGATAATGGCGAGAATGGTCATGGGAAGCGGATCGTTCTGCTCTACGATCAGCCGGCCATTCTTGCCCCAGTTGGCATTCAATTGTAATTCAATGGTTCCCGTCTTCGGTTCGATCGGGTCATCATAAAATTCATCGTTGCGCTGGGCATATTCGTACATCTCGCCACCTGGCGTACCGGCGAATACACCACGCGACTCATTGACCAGAATGGATGCAGCACCGAAAAGCTTTTTCTTATCGAGCAGGGTTTCGTTGCCGTTAAGGTTTACGTCCAGAGTTTCAATGACCGCAGCGATCGGCAGACCTGCATGCACAACGGCGCCGGCTTTCTCCAGTGTGATGCTGCCACCAGTGACAATCTTCTGCGGCTCAACGTTAGCGTCGGAAAGGATGCTCACTGCGTGCCCCTCAAGATGATCAAGGCCGCTGAACTCCCCACGCGCCATACTCCAGTTGCTGACCGACACACCACGAAGTTGCTCAGGAACATCACGGTTGCTGGTTACGGTAGCCTGGTTGCCATTCACCACGGAACGGATCAGCAGCTTAAGGATTTTGTTCTCGTCATTTTCGAAATATGGGATATGGATTTCGCTGCCAACATCACCCGCCGTGAAATAGCTGGCGCCGGCTACCGTCAGCGTCATCTCTTCGTCGTATGGCCAGTCTCCGCTGCCGCCGGTCAGCATCATGGTTTTGCTGGCATCGCGGTTACGCCCGTCGTATGTCAGACCACAGTCAACGAAAAAGGCATCATCCATATCAGCATATAGGCGGGTTTGCATGCGTTCGATATAACGCCGCTGCTGGCCATTGATGGTTCGCGCCACGACGCAATAGAGGGCATCCTCTGTGTCTTCGGCAATGCTACAGAGGGACTCATATCGGCCAACGCCAGGGTGTATGTGCCACGCTGCAACCTGTTGATCGCGCATGTATGTTAGGCCCAGCAGCGCGCCGTCATTACGCGCACACCAGACAATGGACATTGGAGTGATAGCGAAGGCCCAATCAACAATCTGGAATCCGACAAAGAAATGGTTAGCGAGGATGGTAAGGTCTGATCCTTGGAATCCGTCCACATCGAACGAATAGGCAAGGTCGCGCACCGCACCGCCCTTCTGCTGGATGAATAGCGCGACGTTGCTGATGGCTATCGGCTGCACGTGGCTGGCGCCATTCTGACCCTGGCTGGAAAATTGGAAGGCTGACGGCGTTAAGGTTCCCTGCTGGTTGCCGTTAACCTTGTATTCCCCGCCGCTCGTCAGCGCGACCAGTGAGCCAACGTCTATCAGGTGGCGGATTTGGTTAAGCTGGCGCCCGGCATAGGTGTATGTAATCGCATCGTCGTCAACAGTCGGGTTTGAAGTGCCGAAGTCTTTGTAGTCACCGCTGCGGCTTGTCCATATTGTCTGCGGCTGGCTGCGGGATCCGGCAAACATCAACCGCTGCTGGAAATAAACGACAGTGCCGGGGTAGCCAGCATCGGCATTCCAAGCATAATGCGCCCACTTATAGGTTGCAGATTCAGCGCCGACAACCTGGCCGGGAAGTTCGATCTCACCATCCTTGCGGATCACCACATCGGCGGTGGCAGTCAGGCCATCACCACTAACGGCAGTGATGCGACAAATACCGCGACCAGAATGCAGATATCGCCACTTGACACCATAGGCATCAGAACCGGCGACAGCCCACCCATCCCAACTATCGCCTGTGGTATGTGACGGCGCTACCGGTCCAGTATGGCTACGTTCACCAACATCGACACATCGATAATAGTTTTCCTGATATCGGCAAATGTTATCCAGGCTCACGGCTTCTCCAGTAACCCATCGGCCTACCGTATCGACGTTCTTCTGCTCCATGTAGAACAGGCTGCCAACGTGCCAGCTTTTGAATATTGAAGCGCTGGCCGTCAACGTTACCGTGCCGCTCGTTGCGCTGGCGTAGACGGTGATCGCCTCATCAATATTGACGTTGGCGAACGGGCCGCTGACAGTAACTACCGCCGCGGTGCGCCAATCATCATGCGCGTACCGTTGGATCTCCATCGGCGGGTAATTGGGATGACAAACCGTCATCACATCTGCGCTCTGCGTGTACTTCAGCAAATCGATATCACCTGCAGCCCACGGCGTTGCCACATCTACAGGCTGGCCAGCGCTGGCACCAGATGAGTAAACAACCTGGGCACCGTCCATGAATACGCGGAAGTAGTGATCGCCAACCTCGAGAACATAGGTCTGCTCGGTGTTGAACTGGAACGGGATCAGTCGGCACGTGCGATCGGGATATTTGGCCGGCGCCACGTAACGCGTACCAGGGCGATTCTCTACGCCACCATATTGGCGGACGATGAAATTACGGCAGCGGCGCAGCGAGGTCTGGTATTTTTCGAGGTCAACACGGCCGTAAAGGCTCGGGGAAACTTCACCGCCGGCAAAGGATGGCTGAATCAGGCTGGTTGTCATTATGATGCCCTCACATCGGAAACCTCAGACCACGGCGCTGGCGGTTCCTGGGTTTCGTTCATGCTCAGCGTTGAAGCCGAAGAAATGGTTAGCTGGTACTTCTGCTCGGCACGGTTGCCAAGGTTTGCATCGCCAGTGATCTGCATGTTGATTTCGGCGGCCAGGCGCCAGCTCAGCGCGTCGCGAAACTCAGCATCGAACATGTTCGGGTCTGTAACGCGTGATACATAGCGGATCCATGCCGTCGGAAGGTCAGTCAATATCATGCGCCCGGTGCCGCTTTCATCGGCCCCGACCTCATACGGAACCCGCTGTTCTGGCGTTACGAAGCGCTGCCCATCTGGCGAGACTACCGCGACAATGCGCATGCAGTCTGTTGGGTAGCGATAGCTGTATTGCCAGTCAGGCTGTTCAACATCCAGATCGGCAAGCGCCACACGTTTAGTGGCAAAACGCCAAGGGAAGTCAGAAAGTACAGCGTCGCGGCAGTCTTCATAAAACAGAGAGCATACCGCCGCCTCTTTACTTTTTTCCGTCAGGCTGGCGATCACCCGGCTATTGCCAAGACGGCCCAGCGCCACGTTGCAGATCTGGATAACGGATGCCATTACTCGCCCCCGGCTTCGCCATAAAGAGTGTCGGCAGCCGAGCGCTGTGGTGCAGCAGCCGGCTCAACGCCAATATCAGTGAACTGCAGATCAACGGTGTTCTCTTGGTCTCCACCGTCTGAACGCTGTGAAACAGAAAGAACTTTTACCAGGCCGGCAACCTGCAAAATGTCGCCAACTTTCGGAAGTTTTTCTGCATCAATGCCGAGCTTTTCCAGTGCGACGTTGCTCAGAGAAAAACGAAGTCCCCACGGATATTCGTCTTTTGTTTCGGTTTTGCCACCTTCGCCTTCGAAAGAGTCGGTGCCGATTTTGAGGTTTACGGTTTTCATGCGAGGACTCCAGGGAGGAAAGGGGCCGAAGCCCCTATGAGATTAAACGCCCAGCTCTTTACGCTTTTCATCGATAGCAGCCTGCAACTTAGCCGCGCCAGTGTTGAAGTGCGGTTTCTCGTTGAACAACTCTTCATACTGCTGGCGAAGCTTTTCCAGGCTTGTGCTGTCGTCGTCGCCACCGTCGCCGCCCTCTTCCAGCAGGTTGCCTTCACCATCGATCAGTTGCAGGTTGTCGCCAGCCTTGCCGCCGTATTCGATGGTATCGCCCTCTTCCAGCAGATGACCGTTGATGAATGACTTACGCGTGACGCGGTACATTTTCTTTTGTGACATGTCACGCCCCATTAAACGGTGATTTGGAAGGCGCTTGCATAGCTGCGTTGTGCATCAGCATCCAGCAGCAGGCCAGCAGTGAAAGCACCGGCGGTCAGTGGACCCGTCGCCACGGTGTAGTTAACACGCAGGTAGCGCTGCACGCCGTGCGGAACGGTGCCGACGTAGCGATAACCCACCTGCAAATCAGCAACGGCAATCGCACCGGTTTGCAGCAACGTGGTTGCACTGGCGAAATCGCTGGTCTTGGAAGTTTGCAGACTGATCGTCACGGTAGCCGAACCGCCAGCCGCGCCATTGGTTGCTACCTGGGCGAAGAATTCCACCGGATAGCCGGGGCCGATATCACGAACATCGTTACCGGCATACAGAGGGCCGAGATCGATAACGTCGTTGGATGGCGCAGTTGCCGTTACAGCCTGCGCCTGCGAGAACATATTGAGATAGTCGAGGATCATTTTGTCTCTCCATCAATGAGAAAGGAGAGCCGCACCCGGCGGCTCAGCCGGGATTAAACAACCTGTGATTCGGTACTCAACAGAGCATCGCAGGTACGCACTGGCACGCCACGGAACGAGGTCCAGAAAACGCCCTCAGTTTCCTTCACGCTGATCGCCAGAGAGGCTTTTTCAGTCGCCTGAATATCCAGGTACTCTGCCGCATCGCGGTTCATGTAGAACACGGCCTTGCCCATCTGCAGGTTAGGGATGCGGTGCAGAGCCTGTACCATCAACTTGGCCAGGTTAGGGCCATCATCGGCGCCCAACTTGGTGGTGTCGATGTTGGCAATGCGTACTACGTAGCGCCAATCGCGGACGGTAAGACCGTTATCCCACTTGTAATGGGTGCGATAGCCTTCGTATTTCCCTTTATTTTCGTCTTCAAGGGTGACTTGCCCCTTGTCGACGTGGCTCAGCCCGGCGGCCTTACCTTTAGGGAAAATGCCATGGACTGTATTTGTCCCCCAGACAACCAACCAGATAGACGTCAGGTTAGAGCCAGTGCCACCTGCATCAACGATGTTCTGCGCATTTTTGGCAGACTTGTCATTGTAACGAGCCGCCAGACCAGTAAAGCGCTGCGGGTAAATTACCGTATCACCATAGATCACCGTCTCCGCCATCTGTTGGTTCATGGCTTCAATGAATGCGCGATCTTCCGACAGTCGAAACTCATTGGTATTACCATTCAAATCAGCCAGGTCTTTATCGATTTCGGCATAAGCTTCAAGCATGCCGGTACTATCAGTTACTTGTGCGGTGGTAGATTTGCTTGGCTGCACGCCATAGTTAAGCAGGCGCCAGGTTGCCGCTGGCAACCCAGTGCGAACAGTGGTGCGGTGACCAGTTGGAAGGTTCCCCTCAACAAACACCATTTCTGACAGGAAAGGGTTGGTCTGCGAAAGCAATTCTACAATTGCAGAAATTTTCCCATCTGGGTCCATGCGCTTTGCGTGGTCTGCCAGCGTCAGCGCGTTGATGCCTTTAATAGCCATTCGGTGTTACTCCTTCTTACCGTAGAGAAGATCGGCCGTGCTACGCTGACCGCCTTGATTTGGCACGACGAAGCTGTCTTCAGCCATCGACTTGCCTACTTTTGCACAGAAGCGAACCAACGCCGGGTGGTTACCCAGACCGCTAGCTTGCAGGTATTCACGCAACTCAGGGTTGCCAAACTGATCCAACGCGCGCTGTGCTGCCCCGACGCTTGCATTGAACTTGTCGCCGCCGATTTCTTTGTCGGCTTTGACCTGCTCGCCCCAATCGGCTACCTGTTTGCTCCAGACCTCAGCCTGCTGCTGCTGAATCTGCGGATAGATGTCGACCAGCTTCTGAGCCTGTTCTTGGGTCAGGCCCAATTCTTTGGCGATCGGCTCGAACACGGCCAGTGCATTGGCATCCAGCTCCTGGCCTTCAGGTGCTGCGAACTCGTATTTCTCAGGTGCGGAAGGTTTATCATCCTTCTTCGCCTTATCCGCAGATTCCTTTTCTGCCTTCTCTGCAGCGAGTTCTTCAGCGGTTTTCTCAGTGGCCGGTTTATCAGTGCCAGTGGGATTATCACCAGTAGCAGGATCACCAGAAGCGGCCCCATCTGCTGGAGTGTCAACAGCAGCGGCAGGGGTTGTCCCGCCACCACCATCACCACCGTCGGCTGGCGTTTCACTGCACAGGCGGTGATGCATCAATCGTTCGAACAAATTCATGTGACGCCTCTTAGCTTGTTGCGATGATGCCGGCGGCGCGCAGGCTTGCCAGCAAAGCGTTGTATTCGGCCTGTGTTGGGGCGGCCGCTGCGTTTGCTACCGCTGCCCCCTGTTTCACGCCACCAACAACAGATGCTGTTGCGGCCACCGGTGCAAACGTGGTCGGTTTTCCGGTGATGTCGCCCCATGCCGCAGGCGAACCGCCACCGCTCAAAACCTCAACGACTTGCACGCCGCCGTCATTCCGGATCACTTTCTGGCGTTGTGTTGCCATGATTAGCCTCTCTGTCTTTCTCGGCCTCGGCGGCCATTTTTAAGTACAAGTCCGGACAGGTGCCGAACACGTGATTGAATAAAGACAGCCCAGCGTTTCGGTTGCCTTCGTTGAAAATGGTGCTGTTTACCTCGCCGGTGAACGAAATGCGGAACACGCCAGCCTGGTCGAGTAATCCCCAGATGAATCGGCGCCCACCCTCTGTGCTCATCACCTGCTTCACATCGTCAGCGTGGCGCTGCTGTAACTGCTCGCGAGTCATCATTGCTGCGCCCCTTGGCCTTGTTGCATTGCCTGCTGAATGCTGGTCAGCAAGTTAGAGTCGCCGGTGCCGGATTGGCTGAGTGTCTTCGCAATGTCAGCGGCGCCAGCTCCCATCTGCAGGTTTTGCGCAGCCTGTTGCTGCTGCGCGCGCTGTTCGCGCTCAGCCTGCACCTGCTCATCGGATTTGGTGATAGTGGTTGGCACACCCAGCATGTCGAAGTACTCATCAACCGACTGATCAACGTCCAACTTGTCGGCAGCCTGCTGGAATCCAGCGGCTACCAAGTTCCCAATGAAGCCTACGGCACGCTCGATGGAGCCAATGCCAACAGCCTTCTGGGCCTGAGCCATCACGCTGGTGTATTCCACGCGCAACGGTTGTCCCTGTAATTCTTCAGGCGGCGGTGGCAACATGCCTCGGCGGTTCATGATGTTGAAGATCCGGTCAATGGCCGGGTCGAGCAGCTCATCGTTGAGGCGGTCGAGCACCGGCCCGATCTGCAACATCTTCTCGTCGCGCAACTCGTTGACGGCTTCGATCGGCATGCTGCGGGTGTTGATGTTGCTGAACATGTTGAACAGCGGAACGAAGTAGCACTCGTTGACGAGCTGGCGCCCGTCCTGAATGCTTTCGAGTAATTCATTGATTCGCGGGTTGATCTCGTAAACCGGTTTGAACCCACCCATATCTCCCGCGCCATTTACGTAGGAAACATCGCCAGGTAGCAGTGATAGGCGTTCATTTTTCATTGAACTTGGCGCCATCATTGGCGGGTTGACCAGCTTGTCGATCGCCTGGTCTTTGCGCTTCTGCTGAAGCTGCAGCGCTTTAACGCCGCCAAGTGCCAGAATGCCGGGGCAAGATGAGCCGTAAGCGTCCTCGCCGTTGATATCCCAGCGCGGCACCAGTATCGGCATTTCATCAAAGCCGGATTCGCTCAGCAATTTGTCGCCAGAACCACCCGACTCGTAATAAATAGAGCTGTAGCGTTTGTTCCGCGAGTTCAGCTTTCCGGTGTCTCGGTTGGTGTTCGGCAATACCGCGTGCACCACCTCAAACCACGTTTCATATGCGCCGGCATCCCACGCGGATTTAACGCTGTCGCTGACGTTTTCCAGGCCAAACTTTGCCACCAGTTGGCGGCAAGTCATGGAGAACTTGCGGAAAACGGTATCAACCTGCAGGCGATCGCTGTTCGAGATGTAGTAGCTCCCGATCGGCAGCACGTGCGTGCGGATCACGTCTTCGTCATCTTCCAGAATGGAAATAGCACCGGTGGCAAACGTGCCCAGGTAGCGATAGAGAACGGTCAGGGACTGGTACCAGTTCGATTTGTTCATCACGTCGTTCATCAGTTCAACGACCTGAGAAAGCCACATCTTGACCGGCCAGCTATCCATCAGCTGTTTGTTCGGGGTGTTCAGTGAGAACCACGGACGCGTCGGGCTGGTGATGCCGGACAACATGCCTGATTCGAGAGTGCGTGAAGCAAGGCCGCCGGTAGGGTCAACCACCTTGGTATTGCGTTTGTTGCGCCCGGCGTCGGTAGTCAGGAAGCGTCCGCAGTTTGGCAGAATGAAGTCGCTCAATTCCTTCCAGTGCGTGTCGTACGTCGCGCGCGCAGTAACCAGCTGAGACAGCTGATTTTGAAGGAACTGTTTGCGGGTTTCCTGTTCAGCCATGATTAGCCACCCAACAGAGTTTTGCCGGTGGTGCTGGCCTGCCCGGTTGCGCCTTGCGCCCCAGTCAGGATCGTTGATTGCTGACCAGCGGCAGCGCGGCGGCGGGCTTTGTCTTTATCGGCGGCATCAACTACAGCGGCGTCCTGCGATTGTGGCGCAGCCTGTACCTGTGGAGCTGATGAAACCTTTGGCGAACTCATGCACATGCGCGTAACCCTCCCAAATAATTACCAATTAAACCACACATGATTTATTTTAACTATTTTGCTGACGTTACAATCAAAACAAATTACCTTTATGGTAATCATTGAGGGCGCAAGCCGAACCAGCTTCTATCACTTTACACAGTATAAAACTGGTATCGGTGCTCTCGATGGTTCAACGATGGAGGCATTTGATAAAACACGTCGGCGCCGGCAGCCACCACTGCAAAAGAGTGCCTCCACCGTTGTGCCATGACCGTTAACACCCTAAAGCTGTGTGTACCACTTCGCCCGCCTTGCGCGGGCATTTTTTTAACGAGGCCCCGCCATGACTAAATCAGCAACTGAATTCACCCCAACCCACGAAGACAAAACACAAGAGGCTTTGGCGAGATACCACGCCAAGCTTGAAACATTGCGCAGCGTTCTTATTGAGTGCGCTCCACGTGATGGCAAGGACATTCTGGAAAGCGTCGCCGAGAACATCAGCGCAGCATTCGACAAAATTAAACTGTGAGGCGTAGACCATGAACGACAAAGCAATCGAGCAGGAAATTCAAGTCAAAGGAAAAACCGCACCGCGTGTGACGCCTGACCATATCGAGAGCGTTATTCGCTCAGAAGTATATTTTACCGTTGGCGATGCAATCAAAGCGCCTGGCGGTGTGCGCATCAAATCTGAGTATGTCGAAGGCGAGCGAATTTTAGCCCCGCTCGATCTATTGACGATCTGCGTACTGGTGCTGCGCAACGGCTTCACAGTCACCGGCGAAAGCGCCTGCGCCAGCCCGGAGAACTTCGACGCGGAGATCGGGCAGAAAATTGCCCGCGCCAACGCCGTGCAAAAAATCTGGATGCTGGAAGGTTATCTGCTCAAGCAGCATCTTTATCAACAATGCACAGATGAACGCATGTGTGAAAATTGCTACTCAGGGCAAGGAACCTGCCGGAATAAGTAATCTCATGAACAACAGTCAAGCCAGCAACCGCTGGCTTTTTTATGCATACGGATCATATTCTGTTATCGCCCCGCCGCGCTTCTCGCCGGGCAGTGCGTGCTGGCTCTTAGTGACTGGATAAGCGAACGTCAGCACAAAAGCATCACCGCAGCCCGGCGATCGCCCTAACCGCTCCTTTACCTTCTCTTTCGGCTCCAGCACGATCTTGCCGTCAACCCTCACCTTGTACTCAGCCGCTGATAAATCCTCCGCCGTCTCGCGTTCGTCCAATGCGCCGCCGAGCTTTAGCCAGGTCTTGGCATTGTTGTACATCTCACCGCGCTTATTCAGCATCTGCGGATCGCTCGATGCGCTACCGAATGGCACCAGCGTCCATGCGCGGCCCCAGCCATTGCCGACCGAGTTAATGCCAGTACCATAGCCAAAGTCTATGAACACGGCGTCAGCCTGATACTGGTCCTCATAGTCGGCTATGCGCTTGGCCATAATCAGATCGTCGGTAGTCTTGCTACCGCGCCATAGCAGTTTCGCATGCAGCCCACGCCGCATGTAGATCACCGCGTCGTCGGCGCCACTGTATGCCGGGTCAACGCCAATAATTGTCGGGGCGTGTGCCACGTCGCGCTCGGTAACTATGCGCGCCAGAGCGGCATCGGTTAAGCCGGTGGGGATAAATTGCGTCTCCGAGGCATCCGGGAAAACGCCACGCACACGCACTTTGAAGAAGTCGCTATCCTCGCCGTTGTCCTGCTCCCACTTGGCGATCTGTTCTTTGTTGGTTCCTTCAACTGTGCGGCTGTCGATCTGCTTTCCTTTCCAGCGGTGGCGGAACTTGCGGAAGCACTCGCGGAACCGGCCCATGTTTCGCGTCGGGTTACCGAACGCCACCCAAATAATCTCTGTCCCTTCATCCGTCAGCGCACCTTCAGCAACTTCCCACACCAGATCGGCAATGTTGGATGCCTCATCGAAAATCAGGATGATGCGCTTACCCTTGTTGTGCAGCCCGGCGAATGCCTCGGTGTTATTCTCTGACCACGGAACAGCGTCGGCGCGCCACGATTTTGCATGCGCTGGGTCATTGGCATAGATTGCGGTGGCCGTGCAGTTAAACCAGTCGCTGGTGATGGATAAGCGCTGCCACTTGGCGATCTCCGGCCAGGTCTTTGTGCGTAGCTGGTTCTCGGTATTAGCCGTCACCACAACCTTGCAGTCTTCGCAGGTATCCATGCCCCACTTAACCAGCATAGAGATCCAGGCAGATTTGCCGATACCGTGGCCGGACGCGCGGCAGATTAGCAGCGGTTGATGGCGAGTGGCCGGGTTCTGCAAGTGATCGCCGATCTCATCGAATGCTTCACCCTGCCACTGGCGCGGACCGGCTGAGTCGTGCAGCTCGGTTCCTTCCTCGCCCCAAGGGAAAGCGTATAGTGCGTATCCGTGCGGGTCGTGCGTGAAATTGGCGATATCCTCAACCAGCTGCTGCTCGAGTAGATCTTCGTTATCACTCACTTGGTATTTTTCTCCAATGCGCGCCGGCGGGCGTTGGCCATGCGATCAGCCAGGGTCACGTTAACGTTGACGTCCATCCGTTCTTTGAATGCCTGAACATCGACGTGCTTACCGATCAGCTCGAGGTTCTTCACTTTGTCCGGCCACTTGATCTTCTTCAGCATATTCTCAAGGGTGGTTTCATCGAAGTTGGTGATGGTCGTTGAAATGTCCAGCCCGCTTAACGTCGTGCGCCAAACTTTCGGCCATTCACTGATCGGCTTCAGTCCACCGTCATCCTTCAGAATGTCCAATACGTCCATCTGGTCTATCTCAACCAGGCGCTTGAGCACGTAGTCGGCGTCGATCTTGGTACGTTTGTTGCGGTGCTGCATCAGCTCTGCGATGCGAGCATTCACCTTTGGGTTATCCATGTTGCGCGATGCGGACACTGCTGCATTCTTATAGCCGGCAGCGGCGGCCGCCGCCGTCTGGTTATCCGGGTTCTTGATGTATTCTTGGCAGAAACGTTCCATCTGCGCGTTAAGTTTACCGTCTTTAGCCATAATAATTACCTCCTTGGTAACATCATAACACGCAGTGAAAAACCGCCAAGCGGCGGACGTTGTACTGTGTGACCTGCCGTGACTTGTCACGCGTTATCATGTGACACGTCACAACGTTTTTAGCATCAGGTCCCGCCAAATCTGCGTTTGACCGCAGGCAGCTTCGCCATTGCGGAAACATCCACCAGCCGGGCCGGGCATCGACTCTCCGCACTGGCATTTGTGGCTGGCCAGTTCAGCAAGCTGCCGTTTAAGCTGATTGATATCCTGCACCGCCAGCAGTTCGAAATATTCATCGACGCTGTACGGGTCTTTGCCTGGACGCCTGGCGCTACAGTTGGCCTGGATCTGTTCGAATATGTGATCGCTAACCTCGAACGTAATCCGACGCCGACCGCTTGCAGCGACGCTGCTCGCCGCTTCTCTTTCGCGCTGGCGCTGTGCGCGCTTCCGGTCGCGGGCATCGGCCCGGCGTTGTTCGTCTGTTATGTTCATTGCTTTCAATTTCCCCACTTATGTCAGCCTAAAGTCATCATCAAACACGTGTGAATTTGACTGAACCTCGTTTGATAGCATCAAAAATCGTATGCCATCGAAAAGCGACGTTGGCCGCTCGTACTCGATAATGAAAACGTCATCGTATGCCCGTCCCAGCCAGTATCCACCGCCGCAGTTAAGCGGTCGCTGGAAGAACACCCAAGTACCTGGACGGATGTAATCGACTGTATCTCCGCGATAAACAACCATGTACGCACTATCTTTTTTGCCCATAACTCACACCACAAAATACTGTTTATGCATACAGTATAATTATGGCATGGCGGGAGTCAATTGCCGCCCTCCGGTGCTGCTGCCAGCAATCCATCAATCACTTCCATGGTGTTTTCGCAATCATTGATAGTTCTTTCCTTGTAGCTACTGGTGTCCTGCAAGATTGTGTACGTCCGGCACAAGTCGATCAGCGTTGATGCCGTGGCGAGAACCTCAACAGGCACCAACTTGCAACCATCCTGCCCTGTATGGGCTGGCTGTGGGGTGGTGTAGAGACTGCCTTTCATGGTTACTGATTCACACTTCCTTGCCCAGCCACGTATATATCCATTTGCGAAAGTCGCTCCGTGCATTTGCTCCAATTCTTCAAAAGAGAAAGGCATGTCAGGCCACGTAACGGGTTCTTTTTCTTCCCTATCCATAAAATCAAGCAACATTTTAGCCATAGTCTTTATGTCCATGTCTGAATCACAACGATATCCATTTGCCCACACAGCCAATTGCTCTTTATTTATTTCAGTCATTTTGATGTTCCCCACCCGTGGTAATGCATGAACGCGCAGTAGTTAGCGACATCCAGCGGGTCGCCTTTTGTGATGTGGTGATTGAAATCATTCAGGCATTTATCCTGCCAATCACCCAGCATCCACATATTCGAGTAGCCATATTTTTGCTCTGCTTTATGCAGTTTGACCGCCATTGCAGACGCGAACACCAACAGTAACGCTTTCGTGTCACGGTGTAGTCCATCTGGCATCACTAACATATCCTCTCCCCTACCAATCGGCTTGGCCTGCTTTGCTGCTGCCATCGCTTCTATGATTTCATTGGCGATGGAGTGCATGTTGTGCCAGTAAACCTTGTCAGCGAACTCATTAGACTTTAGCCACTGGTTTCGAACGGCTTCACGTAGCGCGGCTACGGCTCTGATGTTCAGGCTATCGAACTTGTAACCCTGCCTTACAGGTTGAGCCTTTTCGTTGGCGTCACCGGAATGGTTCAGCATTGCGCGGCGTTGCCAGACAATCCATGCCACCGCCATATCCCATGCCATATATTCATTGTCGCCGTTCTCGGCCCGGCGGCGATCTACTGCCTCACCGAATTTTTGAGCAATGAAAGACTCAAATTCCGCTCGCTCATCCGGCACTGCTGGCGCTGGCGGGGCGGTGAACACTGCCTGGTACTCCGAATGCCACCCCTCCGGCGTGTTGGGATGAAGGATTATTTCCGGGTCAACGCTATCAAAGCGCTGCGAGTCGATAATCGACTTCTTCAAGTAGGCCACCGGCTGCGCCTCCCGGTTAGCCAGGAGTTCGCGGGCCATTGATACCGATGCATCCAATACTGAGCATGCGTCGAATTCACCTGCTGCGATTGCATTAAGCTGCTTAGTCGTTAGTGTCTGTGTCATGGCTTAGTCCCCGTAATAGCTAAGAGCTTCTAACGCGGCATCAACTGGGTCTTCTAAGCGCCAGTTGTAGAGCGTGTCGTTAGTCTCGAACGGCCAGCACTCCAATTCCGCGGCGACAGCGCAATCGCAGTTGCCAGTGCATTTGCGGATCTGCTCTGAGAATTTTTCAACCCAGGCATCATATTTTTGCTTCTCCGCCATGTGGCGTCGGATTGCCTTGAATGCTTCAATCATCTACTCATCCCCCTCTACGGTGAATGTGAAGCCAGCATTTTTGATTGCGAGGCGTGTTAACCCGGCGTTAAATTTCCCGCGCGATGCCGTCGGCAACCTCACCGGCGTAGCCAGCTGCTTTTCTGCTGACTCTGCACGTTCGGTCAGGTTCATTGCTTTGGCGCACATCACATCAACTCTGGCGTTTGCCGCGGCAATTTCTCTATCCTTCGCTTCCAGCTCTGCCAGCAGGGCTAGAATAGTTTCAGGGTTGGCAGCTGCAACAAAGCGAGCTATCGCCTCGCGGCCAGTTCGTGATGCAACATCGGACGAATCAAAACCAGACCAAGTGATCACTTCGCCTTTGGTATCGGCGTTGAATATCGCCTGCGTTCCTCGACCTCCGGCGCGTCCGATAAAGGGTTCAAAACGTTGCACTGGGCATTTTTCTGCCAGTCGCTTCAGTTCGATCAGCTTATTGTCCATCTGCTAGCTCCTGTTTTGGCATTAACGCCTGCCGCACACTTGGCTTGTAGTAGTGATGGAATGAGAATGTTAGGCCAAGTTTTGTTGGCTTTTCCTTCCTGCAAAGCAACCCAAGACGTGTGCAAATTGTTGTTGCTGTCCAGCCAGAGTGAAAACCAGCGGCACGCTTCATAACTGTTTCTGCAAGAATGGTTCGGAAGTCGGTTCGCCCGAAGTTAGCCCCTTCAAATGCTTTATTAATCAACTCATCGGTTAGGTGTGAATCATCAACGATTCTCATAATGCTTTCTCCTGGGCTACATATGCCGGGTAGAACTGGCTGACCTTGTAATGCCCGTAGCCGTCAACCAACATGCCGTAGAAGGCGAACGGCTCATACTTAACGACTACCGCTGGTTCGTTCTGTAAGTGGTCTGGAACCCAACGGCGCTCAACCTCACCAAGAGGCTGTATAAACACCCACGGGAACGGATTGGATTTGCTCAATTTGTACGGCAGGCCCAAAGCCTTTCTTGCCGCCCTGTTGCTCTTACGCTTAGCCATGCTGGGTTCCTTTCACGAAGATGATCCAATGCGTTTTATCGTTCTTGCCGGTGCGCTGCCAGATAGCCGGTTTCTCGTCGGTGAGGGCGATAATCTGGCTTACCGGTATCTGGGTTTCGTTCCACTTGAAGATCAGCACGCCGTGTGGCCGCAGCACGCGGAAAGCTTCAGTGAACCCGGTGCGCAGTTCATTGCGCCATGTTTCACGGTCAAGCTTCCCGTATTTCTTACCCTGCCAGCCATTTGGCCCGACGCGTTCCAGGTGTGGCGGATCGAACACGACAACAGGGAATGTGCAATCAGCAAACGGCAACGCGGTGAAGTCGGCGATCAGGTCAGGAGAGATAACCAGCTTTCTGCCGTCGCACAAGGTGTGGCTCTCGCTGCGCTTATCGTTGAATACGGCCCGTTCATCCTGCTTATCGAACCAGAACATGCGGGAGCCGCAGCACATGTCGAGAATGCTTTTGCCGTCGAGGCTCAGTTCATTTGCTGGCATCACGCACCTCCCCGATCACTGACAGCGTCCAGATGATGTTATTACCGTGGTCATTTCGTGACTTAAGTAACCCGCGTAACACCATCCCTTTCAGGTGCTCACGAATTTCTTTCGTCACGATGTGGTGGCATGGATATGCAGCTTTAAAGAAGTTCTTTATTCGCCAAGTTGGCACGCTGAAATTGCCATTCCAGTCTGGGTAGTAGTCACTCGATATGGCGTCCAGCATGTTGCTATCGGTAGGCATAAACTTGAATATCATTTGGCCTCCACTTGTTTGAACTCGATCACCCACACCCAGGGGTTAACCTTGAAATCGTTATCTGGGTAAATTCCGTCCCACAAATCACGGAACCACAGCCATGGGTCATGCGCGCCACCATCCACTTCACGCTCCACTGGGTATCCCTCAGCCTTGGCATCCTCTTCGCTGATGCTGTTCAGCCGCTCAACGCGCACGGCGGTGATTTCCAGCGTGATTCTGCTGGCCCAGCGCGGCATGTGGATTGATGGGCGCCATGTGCCTTCGTATTGAATGTCTCGATCAGGTATCGACCACAGGCCGTAGTTCCCCGGTTCTTGCCAGCACGACGCCTTATAAATCCGCGCCGCATGCTTCTCGTCGCCCTTAATCAGGTTTCCGTCCCAATCGATAGGACAGCCGTCTTCGTTGCCGAGAATGGCGAATGTTTCGCGCACCCACAGCTGATCGCCTACACCGCCGAATGGGCAGGCAATTTTCATCATCTCGTTGCGAACCATAGTTTTCCCAGCGTTGAATGGAATCCAGTAGCCAGGGACTCCGCATTCATCTTTTTGCGGGATAACCTCCGGCTGGTCTTTCATAACCCGCCGGGTCTGTGTCTTGCGACCGTCGAGTAGGGCGCGAACCATCTCACCGTTGAAAATCACTGGGCGCTCTTTCATTTGGCCTCCCGCAGCTCGATGGCTTCACGAAGACGCATTGCGAAAACTTTGGCATCCATAGCATTGTCGTTATAAACATCGGCCAGACCAGAATTGCCTATAGCTCTATGCTCTAAGCTTTTTTGAATTTGGCTATCTGCGAATTCATCTACGGCTTGAGATCGGATAGCTTCAAGGGCGGCGTCAGTGGCTGGGGTTTCTGGATTCCAATCATTGTCTCCAAACCAGTTATCAAGCGGTTCGGTTGCCCCGTTCAGGTGCCACCCCAAAACCTCAAACCCTTTTCCGTATAGTTCTTCGTTAAATCCGTCAACCGCCACCCGCAGCGCCGCATTCTCCACAGCCAGCGCATCTGCTCGTTTCTGCTGCGCATCGCGATCAGCCTTCAGGGCTTCGTAACTCATCGCCAGCGGCTTATCAGTTTTTATATCTTGATTTACAAGGTTATTTTTCATTATCAAACCCTTATCTGTGTGTACGTTGTTGCAGTTCTTCCAGCTCTTTGCAGTCGATGCAGAGGCGGACACCTGGCACGGTTCTGCGCCGTGCTTCTGGAATTGGTTCGCCGCACTCGTCGCATTCATGCGCCGCCGGCAGTGATGACTTTTTGGTTGCTGCATCGAGTTGCGCCTTCAGGTACATCTCGGCGCGTTCGTTGGCCTGGTCGATGTTGTCCATGTCAGGCTCCTATGCCGTGGCGGGCGATTAGCAGCGCGTCGGCTACGGCCTGGCCTTTTGCTTTCTGGTCGAGGATCCGCAGTGACGGGTAAAGCTGGATTGCCCGGCTGCGTGCCGCGTCTTTGTCGCTACCGATCAGGCCTGCGGTTTTCTTCCATGCTTGCGGTGTTACCAGGCTGTAGGGAATCAGCAGCCCCTGCAGGATCCCTTCAACTACACCGGCGGCGTGCCCAAACGTGAACATACTGCTGACGCCCTGCCCTGGCATCGCTCCGACCTGCTCCAGAAACGCCTCTGCACCAGTCAGGTCGAAGGCACGAAGAAACGATGCTACTGCTGCGCCGTTAACGCGGGACTTTGCTCCGACCTTGACCGTTGGCATGCAAATCGCGTTTTGGTACACGCAGTTGGAATCCAACACGACAATCGCTCCTGAGCACCCTGGGTCTATGCCGATGATTACTTTGCTCACTGCTTACTCCTTAAGTCACCATTTAGGTAATCATTACCAATTTGGTAACTATATGCAACTAAAAAATAGCGATTGCTCTCACAATTCGCACATGCGCTAAAACTCTCTGTACGGGCCGTGGTTGAGATTTATCGCCTAATCCATCTCGTTATGTGCCTTAATGACACTTAACGGATTCTACCCACCGTAGCCGCAGGAATTTCAGCATTTCAATTCGTATTTGGTTTGCCACTTCTCAATCGCTTTAGCATTTCCATTGCTGCGTAGTGTCCTGCTCCTGGTGTGCCCCGCTTAATTTCAGAAGCTTTTTCTGACAGCAGCGGTACCGGCTTGGGTATCGTCTCCCCCGCCCTGACTTTCTCCGCCCAGCGCTTCAGGTGTTTATCAGCCCGGCGCTCAAGCTCCACTTCGCTCAGGTTCTTCTGGATCATTTCCCGGCGCAGATCGCAGATAACCCAGTACAGAACATCATGGCGCCATGGGTAGGTTTCTGCGCAGCTATGCAGATACTTGTTCCGGTTGTACTTCCGAAACTCTTCCATCACGTCGTCTACAGTCAGGCCAAACATATTTGCCGAAGATTGGCTAACGATCGCCATGAAATCAGCCAGGTCTGGTGCATAGCTGTTGCTATCCCAACAGCGTTGAACACATGCGGCAATCGCCTGCTTGATCTGTTGGTCAGTGAGCGCTGTAATCGCCTGTTTCCAAAGTAACGACGGTGCCCTGCCGTTCTTCGCCGTCCACCGGTCCGAATAGATCTCCATCATTCTCATCCAGAATTTTGCGTATCTGGCTTTCGCTAAGTCCGTCTGCTCGCAGTTGTTCTGTGAGTGCGGCGTATACACCTTCGGCAGCATTTCCGCGCCAATGTCCAGTTGTCCCATCAGGTCGCTTACCTGTTTCATGGTTTTTTACTCCTGTCGTTTTACGGGCGCGGCTCATGAGCACGCTGCGTGCAAGTTTCTGTTCCCACTGCGCTTGGTGGAACGCCTTACCTTCTGGCTCCCAGAAGCTGATAAATTCCTGCAGTTCCTCCGGCGTCACCGGTTCGGCGATCTTCATCCCCCAGGTAGCAGCCATTCGTTGGAAGTCGGTTCCGGGTTGCCAACCGTTTTGCATTGTGAACTTTCCAAAGTTATTCCCGTTGAGCGGGAACGGTGGCGGCGGTTCGGGTTCTACCGGAGGAGGCGGATTTTCCTCTCGCGCTTTAGAGTGGGGTTTATGATCTTCTCTTCTCTTCTCTTCTCTGGTCTTCATTTTGTCCTCATCGGAAGCGGACATTTTGCGGACGTTCCTTTTTCGTGCTGCATCCTGTGCCCGGCGCTTGGCAGATTGCCCGTTATGCTCGTCAAATCTGGGCATTACGAGGTTTTCGCCATCAACCTCAAGCCAGCCTACAGCCATCATCGCGCGTGAAAATCCGGGAAATCCGATCATGTCATCGAGCGTTTCAGGACCGTAACCGTCAAGGAAACCGTCAACAGAATGGACATCGAAAAGACACCATGCGGAATGTAGTCCGCCAACTATCCGAAGTCTGTCCGCTTTCAATGCGGACGCCATGCGGACAATTTTCGGATGCGTATGGAGGTCTGAACGCATCTTGATCCAGTCACCGGCCATCAACGCACCTCCGCGACTTTTGCCCTGGCGTCATGGATCAGCTTTTTGATGTGCTTACGGTAGACGGAAGAATGCTGTGCGGAACATTCGACGCATACCCCGTTACTCGTAAAGCGCTCAGAGTAGTGACCATTACGGCAAGGCTTGCCGGTATAGAACCGGAGTTGACCGAGATTTATGGCCTCGGCCCGGGTAACAATTTTCATTCATAGGCCTCTTTTACTGTCGTCAGTGATGTAAGAATGCACGCAAAGCAAAAATAGATCAACCATAAATGAATTTTTGTTACCACACCTGCGAGACCAATAAAAAAGGGCCGCATAAGCGACCCCTGTTTCGGTGAAGGTGGATCAGTAGAAGAACGATACCAACTGCGGCTTCGTCAGCTCTGGATTGCGTTTCTTGCACGCCTTAAATAGCTGATCCATTAACTTTTTCTTCGGCATACGCGTTCGGCGCTGCGTATGCGTCATGATGTAGTGCGCGGTTGTGCCGGCTTCTGTTGCAAACACATCGCGCTCGTCTTTGCTCATCGCCAGCCAGAACTGTTTGAAGTTGAATGGCTCCATTATGCTGCCTCATATCCGGGGTTTATCGTGCAGATAATTACCTAAAAGGTGGCGATAGGCAAATTTATTACCATTCCGGTTCGTTTACCATTAAGGTAATTTTGTTTTAAATACAGGCAGAAAACAATTCAACGGACTGTGTAACACACTATGAAAAGCATTAACGACATCCGCCGCGAGAACCTCCGCGACATCATCAACCGTGATTTTGACGGTCGCCAGGTTCGACTTGCTGAACGGCTGGAGATTAATGCCAACGTGATCAGCCGTTGGCTGAAGCCGCCGACAGACAAAAACCATAAAGGCATTGGCGATGCTGTTGCCCGCAAGATTGAAGTTGCGGCAAATAAGCCAAAGTTCTGGTTGGACCGCGATCACATGATGGCATTGGCCGCCGGTGCAGAACCTGCCCAGGAAGCAACAGAGGTTGGCGACATCGTAGCCACCAATCTGGAATTGTGGATGAGCAATAACCGCGAGCTATCCAGCCAGGGGAAAGTTGGTGCCGCTGCCGGCGTCGGCCAGTCCACGGTTAACAGGGTGTTGAGCCGCGAAGGTAATATCACCATCAACAGCCTGGAGGCGATCGCCGGTGCGTTCGGTCGCCGTGGCTATGAGCTGCTGCTCAAGCCGAAAGACCCAACCCTGATTAACTATGATCGATCACAGTTTGCGATGCTGTCCGCAGAGGACAAGGCAAAGATCGAATCGTTCATTGAATTCGTGATGCAGCAGGCCCGGCAATGACAGAGAAAAAATCCTACAATCTGGCTAACCTCGACAAAGAGGATATGGATAAGGTAAACGTCGATATGGCCGCCGCCGGTGTGGCCTACAAAGAGCGCATGAATATGCCGGTGATCCCAGTTCAGATTGAAGCTGAGCAACCGGAAGCTCTGCGCGCGTATTTCAAGGAGAGACTTGAGCACCACCGAGCAGCCGGACAAAGATTACCTCGCGGCACGGACCCGGTTTACCTGAAGATGGCCGAGGCCAACGGCAAGAAGTAACCCACTCCACCTTTCCTTCCAATAAGTTACCGCTATGCGGCGGTTAACCACGCAAACAATAATTACCTTTTTGGTAACTTTTTCTATTACTGACTATTGACCAAGAGCTATTTATGGGTAATTATTACCTCAAGGCGTTACCAATCTGGTAATGATGCTCTTTAACAATCAGGCAGGAATTGAGGCACCGCGATGATGCGGTGACATTGCCGGGAAGCCCCGTGCATAACCACGCCATCAATAGTTACCAAATTGGTAATTAATAGAGGTTAAAGATGATTTCTCAAACCATCAACGGGATTTACTGCGTGACCGTCTGCGGCTGTGTCAGTTGGCGGTTTGCAGATTTCCAAGAAGCCCTGCATTGGGCGTTTACAACACGTGTCGCGCTGGACGCGGCCAATCAATTAGAGGTTGCACACAGATGAGCAAAGAAACAGGCGGCCAAGCCTTCCCATGCCCGGCTAGCGAAAACAACTTCTTCTATGAAGGGATGGAATTGCGCGATTACTTCGCTGCAAAGGTGATGCAAGGCACTCAATCAAACCCTGAGTGGAATCACTGGAGTACACAACAACACGTTGCGTATGCGTATGAAGTGGCAGACGCCATGCTGAAAGCGAGGGGTGATTAGCCATGAACGCACAACAGGCTATCGATATTGAAAAAATCGTTGCCAGCTTCACCGAGCAGGACAACGAAGCGGTTTATGCAGAGGTTAAGGCGCTCGATAAGAAAGTACCTCTGCATGCATTCACCACATTCCTAAAGCAGTACCTCCCGGCCGACACCGACGAGAAAGTGCTGGAACTCGGAACCGACTCAACCGATTACCAAGAGCTGGCCAGTTCCGCGATCTGGGACGGCCTAACGGAGCTGGTCAAGCGCCAGCGCGCTGCGGAGATTTACCGCCGCAACCATCAACTTGATGAGGTGGCGTGATGAAAACAGGCATCTATCACGATATTTCAAACGAGGATTACCACGCCGGGGACGGCGTGAGTAAGTCCAACCTCGATCTGGTCGCCAAGAACCCGGCGCTGCTGCAGTGGATCAAGTCGGCCCCGGTCGACACTGAAAAACTGAAGGCGCTGGACATGGGAACAGCCCTGCACTGCAAATTGCTGGAGCCGGACGAGTTCAGCAAGCGGTTCATCGTGGCGCCGGAGTTTAACCGGCGCACCAACGATGGCAAGGCTGCCGAGGCTGCATTCCTGAAGGACTGCGAGCACACCGGGAAAACGGTCATGGACGCAGAGCAAGGCCGGAAACTTAACCTGATGCGTGACAGCGCGATGGCCCACCCGGCTGCGCGGTGGTTTCTGGAAGCTGAAGGCCATTGCGAATCTTCGTTCTACTGGACTGACCCGGATACCGGCGAATTATGCCGGTGCAGGCCGGACAGATACCTGACTAATCACCCGGTGATTGTGGACGTGAAGAAGGTTGCAGACATGGACCGTTTCGCGCGCCACATCGAGGAATTCCGCTATCACGTCCAGGATGCCATGTACCGCGATGGCTTCCAGCAAGTGACCGGTGAAACCCCTGGATTTATCTTCCTGGCTGTCAGCGAGACGATCGACTGCGGTCGCTACCCGGTACGCGTTTTTGAACTCGACGCAGCATGCGTAGATGAGGGCCACCGACTCTACCGCCGGGATCTGAATACCTATCACCAATGCCGCACCACCGATGACTGGGGCGGAGTCGAAAAAATCCAACGCCCGGCATGGGCCAGAAAACAGGACCAATACGCATGAGCAATGACCTGATTGAAGTCAACAACCAGCCATCAACCATGACCGCCAGTAACGCGGTATTTAACCCTCAGGCGCTGGGACAATTGACATCCTTTGCCAATCTGATGGCTGATTCAGTCGTGAGTGTGCCCGCGCACTTTGTTGGCAAACCAGCCGACTGTATGGCCGTGGTAATGCAAGCGATGCAATGGGGCATGAACCCATATGCTGTGGCCCAGAAAACGCACATTGTAAACGGCACCCTTGGGTATGAGGCCCAGCTTGTTAATGCCGTCGTTACCAGCTCAAACGCTGTTCGCGGCCGATTCCATTACGAGTACACCGGTGACTGGTCAAAATGTACCAGCTCTAAAGAAGTCACCGTTAAAAAACCCGCCAAAGGCGGTGGTTCTTACGACAAGGTTGAACGTGTTAGAGACTGGAGTGATCAGGATGAAGCCGGCTTGTGCATCCGCGTTGGGGCCGTATTGCGTGGAGAAGAAGAAATCACCTGGGGTGAGCCGGTTTATCTTTCCAGCGTGGCGATCCGCAACTCCCCACTGTGGGCAACAAACCCAAAACAGCAGATCGCCTACCTGGCCGTTAAATACTGGGCGCGGCTGTACTGTCCCGAAGTGATTCTCGGCGTGTATACACCAGACGAGTTCGACGCTCCACAACCTCGCATTGAGCGTGACGTTACCCCACCAGCAACCAGCGCCGCCGGACTGAACAGCCTGATCAACTCCAAGCCAGCAGAAAAGGAAATCAAGCCGGTTAATCAGGATGACCGAACGCCTGACGATCTGCTTGCAGCCTTTACCGAAGCGGCCACGAAAGCCGCCAGCGTTGAAGAATTGGACAAGGCCTATAAGTACGGCGCCCACGTATTGGCCAGCCATGAAGAACACCTGCAGTTGGCCACCGACGTTTACAACGTTCGCCGCGATGAAATGAACGAAGTTCCTATGTAACCCACCGCCGCGGGGCGTAAGCCCCGCCAAAGGAGTAACCATGAAAGCAGCCATTCGAAAAAAACAGCTCCTGGAGAAGGTGCCGATGTCGGAATCCCAGATCACCAAGCTGGAGAAGTCCGGCGATTTTCCGCAGAGGTTCGCGTTAACCAACCGCACGGTAGCCTGGAACCTCGATGAAGTTGAGGCATGGCTTGATAAGCAGCAGGCAGAAAATACCGGGCGCACGCCGGACCATATTCCTGATGTGCGCCAGCGTAAAAACCGGCCAGTTCAGGAGCGCGCAGCATGAATATTAAACGGCATCTGATGCGCAATGTGTGGGCCTACATGCTTGCCGGCCTGTTCGTATTTTGGTTTCTGTCGATCGGCTTGACTGTTCTGGTCGTTAAGTTTGTGGAGGCGATCCGTGGATGAACGACAGTACGACCTCATAATGGCAGATCCGCCGTGGCAGTACGGAAACAAGATCAGCAATGGCGCCGCCGGCAACCACTACAGCACAATGACGCTGCAGGACTTAAAGCGGTTGCCGGTCTGGTCCATAGCTGCAGAAAACAGCGTTCTCGCTATGTGGTACACCGGCACCCACGCGGAGCAGGCAAAGGAACTGGCCACTGCCTGGGGTTTCGACGTCCGGCAAATGTTCCTTTTCACGTGGGTGAAGTTCAACGAACTGGCAGAGCGCACCATCAACGCAGCGATAGAGGATGGGCTTGTCGATTTTTACGACTTCCTCGACCTGCTTAATGGCGTCACCCGGATGAATCCGGGCAACTACAGTCGCGGAAACCAGGAATCAATGCTCGTTGCTGTGCGCGGTACCGGACTCGAACGCCGAGACGCATCGGTGAAACAGGTGATTTACGCACCAATTACTCAGCACAGCGCGAAACCATGGGAGGCCCGCCACCGGCTCGAGCGCCTTTATGGTGACGTGTCACGAATCGAACTTTTCAGCAGAGGTGACGCGCAGGGCTGGCACCACTGGGGAAACGAATGCCCACGCAATGACGTCGAATTGCTGCCAGGCGGATTTACCATCCCGCAACCAGTGAGGATCGCATCATGAAACATAACCGCGACCATGTTATGCAGATCGTGAAGGAGCACGAAAACATCGGCCATGCTCAGATCAAAGAGCTGTACGAGAAGAAGCACCAGCCAATCACCGCGCACGCGCTTAGCCGCGCGCTGGCCACGCTGGTTGATTACCAGTTACTTGACCGAATACTGCACGGAAACCAACCGTGCACATACGTGTTTATCGGCGGAAAGAAACGCTTTTCGCAAAGCCCAAAGATAGCCATGTTTGATCGGTGCCTGGCATCGGTGGGAGGAAAAGCATGATTTATTTAATTTTCGTACTGATAGCCGGATACATCTTCGTGTCCGGCTACGTGCTGGGTTTCGCAGAACGCGATAACTACTATGGCGCCACGTGGTGGGATTGGCTTTACGCTGCATTATGGCTGCCATTCGTTGCTTATCACCTATATTCAGTTTTGTTAAAAAAGGAATTAAAAGATGATTATTACCGTTAGTAAAATAGCTTTGCTTTCAGCAATGATTTTTCAAGCAAAGAAAGATGTTCGCTATTACTTGAATGGAATTTGTTTCGCACCAGAAAAAAAGTGTTTTCAACAGACGGGCATCGGGCTTTTATTGGTGAGCATGAGACTGAAGGCCTGAAAGAAAACATCATCATTGCAATCAAGGGGGCAAAATTCTCCAAGTTTGAAAAGGCTGAAATCGACACGGACACAGGTCTTGTGGCGTATTTAGATGAGCATGGAACGCGCGTAAGTGCTGGTCTATGTGAAGTTGTCGATGGCCGATTTCCTGACGTTGAGAGGGTTGTTCCAAAAGAAAATAACCCTGTATATGAAATTGGATTTAACGCCAGCTACCTGGCAGATATAGAAAAAGCCGCAAAACTTTACAACCCTAAGTTCTGCGGAATTCGAATAAAACCAAATGGGAACATTAACTCAGCAATAGTTGAATTCAGCAGTGCATACGAAAAAGGATCGGTGATAATAATGCCAATGCGCATTTGAACATTTTTTTATTACCTCTCCTTATCCGCCTCTATCCACTCGTCCACCATATTGGCCCACTGCTGCAGCATATCCCGGCGCTGTTCGGCGTACTCCGCTTTGTTGTACACCGCACGGACGCCGCGCTGCTCATGGGCCAAACACTTCTCTATCCAATCCGAATTAAACCCCTCTTCATGCAGAATCGTGCTGGCCGTTCTGCGCAAGTCATGCACGGTGAAATGCTCTATATCACCACCGGCCTCACGTATCTTCTCGTTGGTAGCGTTGATCACCCGGTTCAGCGCTGAGTTGGACATAGGCTTTCGCGGGTTATACCTGGCTGGCAGCATGTAGTCAGATCCGCATGCAGATACCTGTAACGCCACCATAATATCCAGCGCCTGCTGGGAGAGATAGACGACATGGGGGCGCGATGCCTTCATTCGCTCCGCCGGTATCGTCCAGCGCGCAGAACCAAAATCGACTTCTTTCCAGGTAGCTTCTGTCAGCTCACCCTTACGGACCATCGTGATCAGTATCAACTTGATTGCAAGCTTCAGCGATGACGCCGCGCCGGTAGCGTTCAAGGCATTGAAGAAACGCCCGATCTCATGTGGTTCAAGCGCTCGCTCTCGCTCATCGAATGTGGCAATGCTCGATGCCTTGATGTTTGCTGCTGGATTAGGCACGGAGTGGCCACGGTCAATGGCATGCGTGAACACAGCTCCGACAATCTCACGCACCTGGATCGCCGTCGCCCTGGCACCTCGGTCTACTATCTTGTCGCATAGCGCACGCAGCATTGGCGTTGTGATTTCATGCAGAAGCTTTTTACCCAGCGCAGGCAGAATATCCCTGTCTATCACCGCCTGCTTCATTGCCCGCGTACTATCCGCCAGGCGGACGTGTTTCATATACGCGACGGTATAATCGGCGAAATTATCCGCCCCTTTGATCTGCATGATACCGTCACGCTTTAGAGCAGCCGGCGACTGGCCTGCTTCTACCATCTTTTTGGCGGTATTGAGTTCGTCGCGTGCTTCCGCCAGCGTAATACCGTCTGCGCCATAACGACCTATCGTTAACGTCTCACGGCGGCCGTTCAGCCGGTAGTCATATCGGAACGAGATAGAGCCGCTTGGCTGCACGGCAACATAGAGGCCATCGCGATCGGTGACCTTGTAGAGTTTCTCTCTTGGCTTCAGGTTTTTCAGTTTCGTATCGGTGAGCATGCCGGTAACTCTCTGCTGTGGTTTGTACCGTCAAAAATTACCAAAGTGGTGTCGGACGGATTGGCAGGAGAGTACAGCGAAAGGTGATATACCGTCAAAAATACCGTCAAAAATTGAATGCTTTCACAAATAGCAATTGATAGTCAGAAAGAGAAAACCCCCGCACAGTCTGCCTGTGGCGAGGGTTTTTAAATAATCACTGGTAGTCAGTAATTAGCCGTTCATCATTCCCACTCAATGGTAGCCGGTGGCTTGCCGCTGATGTCATAAACTACGCGGGAAATGCCGTCCACTTCGTTGATGATGCGGTTGGAGACGCGGCCGAGGAAATCGTACGGCAGGTGCGCCCAATGCGCGGTCATAAAGTCGATGGTTTCCACTGCGCGCAGTGAAACAACCCAGTCGTATTTACGGCCGTCGCCCATCACGCCTACCGAACGCACCGGCAGGAATACGGTGAACGCCTGGCTGACCTTGTTGTACAGGTCGGCTTTATGCAGTTCTTCGATGAAGATGGCATCGGCACGGCGCAGCAGGTCGCAGTACTCTTTCTTCACTTCGCCCAGCACGCGCACGCCCAGACCTGGCCCCGGGAACGGGTGGCGGTACAGCATGTCGTACGGCAGGCCCAGCTCCAGGCCGATTTTGCGCACTTCGTCTTTGAACAGCTCTTTCAGCGGCTCGACCAGGCCCAGCTTCATCTCTTTCGGCAGGCCGCCCACGTTGTGGTGCGACTTGATCACGTGCGCTTTGCCGGTGGCGGAAGCGGCGGATTCGATCACATCCGGATAGATGGTGCCTTGCGCCAGCCATTTCACTTCGTCTTGCTTGCAGGCTTCTTCGTCGAACACTTCAACGAATACGCGGCCGATGATCTTGCGCTTGGCTTCCGGTTCGTCAACGCCGGCCAGCGCGCTCAGGAAGCGCTCTTCCGCCGCGACGTGCACGATGTTCAGGCCAAAGTGGTCGCCGAACATATCCAGCACCTGGTCGGCTTCGTTCAGGCGCAGCAGGCCGTTGTCGACAAACACGCAGGTCAGGCGTTTGCCGATGGCGCGGTGCAGCAGCATGGCGGTAACGGAAGAATCCACGCCGCCGGACAGGCCGAGGATCACGTGATCTTCGCCCACTTGCTCGCGGATACGCTCAACCGCATCTTCGATGATGGTCGCAGGCGTCCACAGGGCTTCACACTGGCAGATATCCAGCACGAAACGCTCCAGCATGCGCTGGCCCTGACGGGTGTGGGTCACTTCCGGGTGGAACTGCACGCCGTAGAAGCGTTTTTCTTCGTTGGCCATAATGGCGAACGGGCAGGTATCGGTGCTGGCGACGGTCACGAAGTCGGAAGGAATAGCGGTCACTTTGTCGCCGTGGCTCATCCACACGTCCAGCAGCGGTTTGCCGGCAGCGCTGAGCGCGTCTTCGATGCCGCGCACCAGCGCGCTGTCGGTGGTCACTTCCACCTGCGCATAGCCGAACTCACGCTCGTTGGAACCCTGCACATGGCCGCCCAGCTGCATCGCCATGGTCTGCATGCCGTAGCATACGCCCAGTACCGGCACACCGGCGGTGAACACGTATTCTGGCGCACGCGGGCTGTTATGTTCGGTGGTGCTCTCCGGGCCGCCGGAAAGGATGATGCCGCTTGGATTGAATTCGCGGATTTGCTCTTCGCTAACGTCCCAGGCCCACAGCTCGCAGTAAACGCCGATTTCGCGCACGCGGCGTGCTACCAGTTGAGTGTATTGCGAACCAAAATCCAGAATAAGGATGCGATGCTTATGGATATTATTTGTCATGTGAGGCGAATTCCAGCAACAGAGAAAAAGAGCGAAAAATAAGGTTTCGGGGCGAGGAGCCAAGCCCCCCGCCCCGGCCTCTCCCGCAGGAGAGGGTCAAGCATTAACCCATGCGGTAGTTCGGTGACTCTTTGGTGATGGTCACGTCATGCACGTGGCTTTCCTGAATGCCGGCGCCGCTGATGCGCACAAATTCAGCCTTGGTGCGCAGATCGTCGATGGTGGCGCAACCGGTCAGGCCCATGCAAGAGCGCAGACCGCCCATTTGCTGGTGCACGATCGCTTTCAGCATGCCTTTGTAAGCCACGCGGCCTTCGATACCTTCCGGCACCAATTTGTCGGCGGCGTTATCGGTTTGGAAGTAACGGTCGGAAGAGCCTTTGGACATGGCGCCCAGCGAGCCCATACCGCGGTAGGATTTGAACGAACGGCCCTGATACAGCTCGATTTCGCCCGGCGATTCTTCGGTGCCCGCCAGCATGGAGCCGACCATCACGCAGGATGCGCCGGCCGCGATGGCTTTGGCGATGTCGCCGGAGAAGCGGATGCCGCCGTCGGCGATAACCGGGATGCCGGTACCTTCCAGCGCTTCAACCGCGTCGGCGATAGCGGTGATCTGCGGTACGCCCACGCCGGTCACGATGCGGGTGGTACAGATGGAGCCAGGGCCGATACCCACTTTCACCGCGCTCACACCGGCGTCGGCCAGCGCTTTGGCGCCGGAGGCCGTAGCGACGTTGCCGCCAACGATCTGCAGATCCGGGTATTTGGCGCGGGTTTCGCGAATGCGCTGCAATACGCCTTCGGAATGGCCGTGAGAGGAGTCGATCAGGAGTACGTCAACGCCTGCAGCGACCAGCGCGTCAACGCGCTCTTCGTTGCCGGCACCGGCGCCAACCGCTGCGCCAACGCGCAGGCGGCCATGTTCGTCCTTACAGGCGTTTGGCTTGCGCTCCGCCTTCTGGAAGTCTTTTACGGTGATCATGCCCAGCAGATGGAAGTTGTCGTCCACCACCAGCGCTTTCTCAACGCGTTTTTCGTGCATTCTTTGCAGCACGACTTCACGCGCTTCACCCTCTTTCACCGTGACCAGGCGCTCTTTCGGCGTCATCACGGCGGTAACAGGCTGGTTCAGATCGGTCACGAAGCGCACGTCACGGCCGGTGATGATACCGACCAGTTCGTTCTCTTCGGTCACTACCGGGTAGCCGGCAAAGCCGTTACGCGCGGTCAGTTCTTTCACTTCTTTCAGCGTGGTGGAGGGGGTCACGGCTTGCGGGTCGGTAACTACGCCGCTTTCATGTTTTTTCACGCGGCGGACTTCTTCAGCCTGACGCTCGATAGACATGTTTTTGTGAATGAAGCCCAGGCCGCCTTCTTGCGCCAGCGCAATGGCCAAGCCAGCTTCGGTTACGGTATCCATGGCTGCGGACAGCATAGGGATATTCAGGCGGATGGTTTTGGTCAATTGGGTGCCGAGCTCAGCGGTATTAGGCAGAACCGTAGAGTGAGCTGGAACCAGGAGAACGTCGTCAAATGTTAGTGCTTCTTTCGCGATACGTAGCATGGGCAATATCTCACCAGAGTGGGCTGTGAAAAAGATAAAATATTGCCGCGGCATTATACAGAGCGTAATCGGTTGCCTCCAGCACTTTCTCACAAAAACTCTTGATTACCTTTTTCAGCCCTGTAGTATCGACCAATTAAGTGGTTGTTTTGGAATTTGATCTAGGTCACATGTCGCTACCTGTCTCGCCGTCTATTTTTACCGTAAGCCGCCTGAATCAGACGGTTCGACAGCTGCTGGAAATGGAAATGGGCCAGATTTGGCTCTCCGCCGAGATCTCTAACTTCTCCCAACCGGCTTCCGGCCACTGGTATTTCACGCTGAAAGACGACCGCGCGCAGGTGCGTTGTGCGATGTTCCGCAACAGCAACCGCCGCACCACCTTCCGCCCGCAAAACGGCCAGCAAGTGTTGGTTCGCGCCAGCATCACGCTGTACGAGCCGCGCGGCGACTATCAGCTGATTGCCGAAAGCATGCAACCCGCCGGCGACGGCCTGCTGCAACAGCAATTCGATCAACTGAAACAGCGCCTGAGCGCCGAAGGCCTGTTCGACCAACAGTTCAAGCAACCGCTGCCCAGCCCGGCCAAACGCGTCGGGGTGATCACCTCCGCCAGCGGCGCGGCGCTGCACGATGTGCTGCAAGTGCTGCAACGGCGCGATCCTTCGCTGCCCATCGTTATCTACCCGACCTCGGTGCAGGGCGCAGAAGCGCCATTGCAGATCGTGCGCGCCATCGAAACGGCCAACCGCCGCGACGAATGCGACGTGCTGATCGTCGGCCGTGGCGGCGGCTCGCTGGAAGACCTGTGGAGTTTTAACGACGAACGCGTAGCGCGGGCGATATTCGCCAGCCGCATTCCGATCGTCAGCGCCGTCGGCCATGAAACCGACGTCACCATTGCCGACTTTGTCGCCGATCTGCGTGCGCCAACCCCTTCCGCCGCAGCCGAACTGGTCAGCCGCAATCAGCTGGAGCTGCTGCGTCAGTTGCAATCCCAGCAGCAGCGGATGGAAATGGCGATGGATTACTATCTGGCTCAGCGTCAACAGCAGTTCACCCGCATCAACCACCGCTTGCAACAGCAGCATCCGCACCTGCGCCTGGCGCGCCAGCAGACGCTGTTGTTCAAGCTGCAACGCCGGTTGGAAGACGGCATGCAAAACCAGCTGCGCCTGTCTTCACGCCGCAGCGATCGGGTGCAACAGCGTTTGGCGCAGGTACAGCCGCAGGCGCGCATTCACCGTTATCAGCAACGCGTGCAGCAACAGGAATACCGTTTGCAGCAGGCGCTGGAGCGCCAACTCAATGCTTACCGCCAGCGTTTCGGCGTGGCCTGTAGCCAGCTCGAAGCGGTCAGCCCGTTGGCGACGCTGGCGCGCGGCTACAGCGTGACGCAAACCCCGCGCGGCGAAGTGCTGAAAACCACCAAACAGGCTCAGGTTGGCGAACTGCTGAAAACCCGCCTGCAGGATGGCTGGGTGGAGAGCGAAGTGAAAACTATCACCGTCGCCAAGAAGCCGCGCAAAAAACGCGCGGCTGAATCTACCCGTCATACTTGAAGTTGCATCTGTGTTGGCTGCACCCGCTCACCCGAATCACTTACCTGAGTAAGCTCATCGGGATGAACGTTCTGGCCGCCTTGATGCAACTCCAATTATTTAGGGTATATAACGTTATTTCAGCGTAAAACTCTCGCCCGGCTCACCGTTGATCCACAGTTCCCGCGTTTCTCCGGCAGGCAGGCTGACCGTCAGCGTTCGCCATGCCGGTTTGAACTGCCCTTCGGTGGTGACGTTCAGCATGACGCGCCGATTATCGCTGTGCATCTCCCAGCGCAGCCACAGCGCGTTGCCCTGCTGCCAGCCATAACTTTCCCCGTCGTCTTCGAACAACAGCCCAGAAGCGCTGCCACAGCCTTTAAACGGGTACAGCTGCAACTCGCGCCGATCGTCGGCGGCAACGTCAACGTGCGCCAAGCGAGATGACAGCGGCAACGCCGCCCCGGCGCGCACCAACAGCGGCAAACGCTCCAGCGGCGCATCCAGCACCACCGTCTGGCCACCGCTGAACCACTGGCCGCTGTGGAAGCAGTACCAGCCTTCGCCGTTATCCGGCAGATAGACCGAACGCGCACGCTGCCCCTGCTCCACCACGCTGGCCACCAGCAAATCGCGGCCAATCATAAAATCGTCGGTCTCGTTCAGCGTGCGTTCATCATGCTCGTGATCGAGGAAGGTCGGGCGCAGCATCGGCTCGTCGTCGGCGCTGGCCTGCCACAGCAAGGTGTAGAAATAGGGCATCAGGCGATAGCGCAGGTTGATCGCCTCGCGGACGGCCGGCGTGGCGGCCGGATACATCCACGGCTCGTTAACCGTCGCGTCGTCGTTCCAGGAGTGAATGGTGAAACGCGGGTGCATCACGCCGTTTTGCACCCAGCGCACCAGCAGTTCGGCGTCCGGTTTGTCGCCGGAAAAACCGCCGACGTCGTGCCCCAGGTTATACAACCCAGACAGGCTCATGCCCAATCCCATGCGGATGTTGTAGCGCAGGGTTTGCCAGTTGGTGCGGTTGTCGCCGCTCCAGGTCTGCACGTAGCGCTGCATGCCGGCACAGCCGGAACGGGAGATCAGGTACGGCCGCAGATCGGGCGCAAAGCGCTGCTGGGCTTCCATCGAAGCGCGCATCATCAGCAACGGCATCACCGGGCGGATATGCTTGATGGCGATCGGCCGGCCAAACCCCTGGCAGCGCGCTTCCGAGTCCCACACTTCGTATTCGTTGTTGTCGTTCCAGGTTGAATCTATGCCCATCTCGAGCAGTTGCTGAGTGACGCCCTGCTGCCACCAACGCACCGTCGCCGGATTGGTGAAATCGAGGTGCGAACCTTCGTCGTCCCAAAAGCTGGAACGCTCCGGCTGGTCGCTTTCTGAATCGCGGATGAACAGCCCCTGCTCCGCCGCCTGCCGGTACTGCGGATGATCCTGCAACAGGCAGGGTTTGATGTTGGCCGCCAGCTTCAGCCCGGCGGCGTGGAACGCCTGGCTCAGTAGCTTCGGCTGCGGCACCTTGTCGTAATTCCAGTTGAACACGTAGCGCTTGTTGCCGATCGAGGTGTAACCCGAAGACAACTGGAACGAATCGCAGGGAATATCGTGCTGCTTGCACAATGCGATGAATTGTTGCAATTGCTGCTGGGCGTCCGGCGCATCGGTGTAATGCATGGTCGAACCGCTGTACCCGAGGCTCCATTTCGGCCCGAAGTGGGTCTTGCCGGTAAGGCGCACAAAGGCTTTGGTCACGTCCAGCACCTGCGGCCCCAGAAACAGGTAATAATCGAGATCCCCCGCCTCGGCCTGATAACGGCGGTAGGCCAGATGGTAGTTGTCGATCTCGTTGCCCAAATCCAGCCAACAGCTGCTCAGGTTGTCGTAAAACAGCCCGAAACTGGCCTCTGCACCGCGCGTGATGGTAAAGGGCACATGTTTGTACAGCGGATCGGTGCTGGCGGCGTTGTAGCCCATCGCATCCAGATTGCGCATTTCAAAGCGGCGGCCGCTGCGCTCCAGATCGCCGGCCTTCTCGCCCAGGCCATAATAGCGCTCGCCGGCAAAGCGGCGCTGGTAGTGCGCCACGCCGTCACCCTGCGGATTGAGCAGGTAGGCGCTGGTTGGCCGGTCGGCCGCCAGCGGCCGCCATTCACCGGCGGCATTGCGGTGCTCCCACTCCAGCCACAGCGGCTGATGCAGGGTAACCCGCAGCGCGGCGCTGGTCACCACCAGTCGATCCTCATGCTGTTGCAGTTGATAACCCGGCAGGCTAAAACCGGCGACGCTCAGGCGATCGCGCCCTTCCCAGGGCACGTCAGCCTGCGGCGCAATGCTCCAGGTGCGATCCAGCGCCAGCTCGCCGTTGCGTTTGATCAGCACGCGGAACAGGTTGTCTTCCAGCACGTACAGGCAGAACAGGTGACGCTCGTCGACCAACAGCTCAATACGATCGGCATACTCGCCTGCCAGCGTCCATTTTTTTAACGTTTTCATAGGTATCCAACTTAACTATTCAGTGTTTTTTTACCGCCGCGTTCGGCGATCAAGGCAATCAGGAACACGGCGCCGATCAGATCGAAGAAGCCCATGGCGATAAACAGCGGATTGAAGCCGACAGTGTCGGAAACTGCGCCGATCAGCAGCGTAAACAGGAAGCTGGCGATCCAGGCACTGGAGCCGCGCATGCCGTTGACCGTCGCCATCTGGTTTTTATCGAACGACTCCACCACCAGCGCGCTGAGCATGCAGGAGATCACCTGATGGCCGAAACCGCCGATCGAGATCAACGCGATCGCCACATAGGGATCTTTGGTCACCGCGACAAACGCCAGCGAAACCATCATGAAGGCGCCGGTAACCGAGCTGGCGACCACCGAGTTGACGCGGCTGCAGCCGAACCATTTGCGGTACAGGGTGGTGAGATAACCGCTGGCGACGCTGCCGATATCCGCCGCCAAAAACGGCAGCCAGGCAAACATGGCGATGTGCTTTAAATCCATGCCGCGTTCGGTGGCCAGGTACAGCGGCACCCAGAAGCTGAACACCGCCCAGGCCGGTTCGGCGAGAAAGGCCGGGATGGCGATGCCGTAGAACTTTTTGTTTTTACACAAGATTGCCAATGATTTTAAAAACGGCAGCCTCGGCAAGACCGGCTCGTTATCTTCGCGGATCAGATCCAGCTCTTTTTGGCTCAGGTTCGGGTGCTTTAACGGCTCGTGATAGAACAGCCACCACAGCACCACCCAGATCACCCCCAGCGCGCCGGAGAACAAGAAGGCCCCCTGCCAGCCAAAAGAGATGTGGGCGATGACGATGATTGGCGGGGCCAGCATGGCGCCGATAGAAAAACCTACGCCCGCCCAGCCGGCGGCAATCGGCCGTTCCTTTTTCGGGAACCAGTCGGAGATCGCCTTGGCGTTGCCCGGCGTGGCCGCCGCTTCCGCTCCGCCCATGAAGAAGCGCAGAATAGCCAACTGCACCCAGGTGCCCGCTCCGGCATGCAACATGCACACCACCGCCCAGATGCTGGCGCAGATCAAAAAGCCCATCTTCAGGCCGATAACATCGATCAGCCAGCCGCAGATCGGCTGAAATACCGTATAGGCCAGCTGGAATGACGCCACCACCCAGGAATATTGCTCGGTGGTCATGTTCAGGCTGGTTTTCAGCTCCGGCGCCAGGATACCCAGCGAGTTACGGGTAATGTAGTTGACCGTAACGCCGAGCAGAAACAGCGCCAGCATCCACCAGCGCAGCGATTTAAACTTGCGGCGGCCGCTGTGCGCGACCGTCTGATTAATTTCAACACTCATCTGTCTTCTCTCCACGGCGGCTGCCCGGTGAAACAGCTCGCTTTTTGGTAGGGCACGTTTTGGTATCGAAGGTATGGGTTGCGAAAATTTGCGATGGCGATCACGAAAAATCACATACGCCGCTCACAACCACATGATTTATTTTCATTTTATTTATAATTCAGCCGGTAAATTGGACTGATAAGTCTATAAAATTGGTGTACCAATGCAGACTAGCCAGCCGGGAGCGTGAGCGAAACGTGGTTTTTTGCAAAAATTTTCATAGGTAGCCTAAAAGCTCGCCATAATGGCGACCCAAGCCAGACAGTACGCTGAAAAAACGCGGTGAAAATATTTTCACCGGCAAATTTGAAGGAGATCACAGAATGAACGGAAAGCTGAAAATACAGGAAATCGCCCGCCAAACAGGGCTGTCGATCAGCACCGTTTCACGCGTACTCGCGGGCAAGTCCAACACCAGCGCCGAGGCACGCCACAGAGTATTGGCCTGCGCCCAGCAGAACGGTATCTTGCAAGGCCTGTCCAACGGCCGGCTGATGCTGAACAACGTCATGGTATTTGCCCCGCAACGCGCCTTCGACGTGCGCACCGACATCTTTTATCACAAGGTGATCCAGGGGATCACCGCCGCGCTGGCGGAACATGAGGTACGCATCCGCTATTGCGGGCTTGAAGAACAGCACAGCGACGGCGCGCTGTTCCTGGAAAAAATGAGCGATCCGCAGACCGAGGCGGTGCTGATTATCGGCATCGACGACGAACACATTCACCAGTTGGCCGCCGATCTGCACAAGCCCTGCGTACTGATCAACTGCACCGATCGCCAGATGCGGCTGGACAGCGTCTCCCCCGACCATCAGCTGATCGGCGAGTTCTCCGCCAATTATCTGATCCAACAGGGCCACAGCCATATTCTGAACCTGCAATGCCTGCGCCGACACACCATGGAGCTGCGGCTGGCGGGCATCAGGCAAGCCTATGCGCAGCACAACATCGCCTTTGACGAAGGCCGCCATCTGGTTACCACCTCCGGCTTTGGCAGCGAAGAAGCCGAGCAGGCGCTGACCACCTTTATCAATCAGGTCAGCCAGCGCTCGCAGCTGCCGACGGCTATTCTCGCCGGGGGCGACTATATGGCGGTCGGTGCGGTCAAGGCACTGAACAAGCTGGGGCTGAACGTACCGGCAGATATCTCGGTCATGAGCACCGACGGTTTTAACCTGGCGGAAATTCATGATGTGCCGCTCACCTCGGTGCATGTGCCGCGAGACGAGCTGGGGTATGAGGCGATCCAACTGTTGCAGCGCCGGATGCTGCGCGCCGATGCGCCACCGTGCAACCTGCTGCTGCACGGGAAACTGGCGGTACGCGCCTCGGTCAAGCGCATCAGCCCGCACAAGACCAGCCCGGCGGTCAGCACCCACGATCATCGTCTTTACGATGTCTGAACTACACTTAGTGGTGGAATATTTATTGAGGGTAATTTTTTGCCTAAGGAGAGCCACCATGCCGACCCTGACCGCACGTTCAGTCATCCCCCCTTATATGCTTCGCAGGATTATTGAACACGGCAGCGTACCGCAGCGCGACTGCGCATTGCACACCCTGAACCACGTCCAAAGCCTGCTCGGCAACAAGCCGCTGCGCGCACCCGGCACGAAAACCGCCAGCGGCGGCGAAGTCATCCGCGATATCTACGACGCTCAAAACGGCACTCAGCTTCCCGGCAAACAAGTGCGCAACGAGGGCCAGGCCAGCAACCATGACGTGGCGGTGGACGAAGCCTATGACTATCTCGGCGTAACCTACGATTTCTTCTGGCAGGCATTTGAGCGTAATTCGCTGGACAACAAAGGCCTGCCGCTGACCGGCAGCGTCCACTACGGCCATGAGTATCAGAATGCCTTCTGGAATGGCCAGCAGATGGTATTCGGCGACGGTGACGGCGAGATCTTCAACCGTTTTACCATCGCTATCGATGTCGTCGGCCATGAACTGGCGCACGGCGTAACCGAAAGCGAAGCCGGGCTGATTTACTTCCAACAGGCCGGTGCGCTGAATGAGTCTATGTCTGACGTCTTCGGTTCCTTGGTCAAGCAGTTCCACCTTAGGCAAACCGCCGATAAGGCCGACTGGTTGATTGGGGCGGGCCTGCTGGCCAAGGGCATTAACGGCAAGGGCCTGCGCTCGATGTCTGCGCCCGGCACCGCCTACGACGATCCGTTGCTGGGTAAAGATCCGCAACCGGCCGACATGAAGGATTACATTCAGACCAAAGAGGACAACGGCGGCGTGCACCTCAACTCCGGTATCCCCAACCGTGCCTTCTATCTGGCGGCCACCGCACTCGGCGGCTTCGCCTGGGAGAAAGCCGGTTACGTCTGGTATGACACATTGTGCGACAAAGCGCTGCCGCAGGATACCGACTTCGCCACCTTTGCCCGCACCGCGGTGAAACATGCGCAGCAACGTTTCGATCGCACCGTGGCGGACAAAGTGCAGCAAGCCTGGCATCAGGTGGGGGTGGAATAATGAAACCCTTGCCGTCGCTCAATCAGGACACGGTCATTGAGCTGGCGCGTGAAGGCGGCTTCGCCTTTATTCCCAAACTGGCGGGCCAGCGTCGCATTGCGCTGGCCGATATTACGCCGGAGCAACGACAACGCCTGAACCAGTTGTTGAATCAAACGCTGCCCTACGCGCAAGAAGAGGGAAAACCGGGTTCCCCCGGCTGTGGCGACCAACGCTACTTCCGCGTGCAAATCAGCTATTACAGCCAGAATCTGTGCAGTGAAATCGTCTTGCTGATCCCGGAAACCAGCGCGCCGCAGGCGCTGGTGGACTTGTGGAAAACCGGTCAGGTGGATGAGTGAAGGCTTACAACGGCTGATAATTAAATAGCACGCGCTTTTTGGATACCAGCCCGTGGCCGTTCTGACACAGATAATCCACCGCGCCGCAGGCCTTCAGCTCCTGCAGCGGCTGCCCGCAGTCCGGGCAATGGGCCAACTGCCGATAATCGCGTTCGCAGGCGGCGCAATGGTAGTGACCATTCACCCACTCCATCGTTTGATCGCATTGCGGACAGTGCGCTTCCATACTGACTCCTGAATTAGATCACGCCCCATGAGCGCAAGAAGTATATCCCCAGCGCGGTGGTAAAAAACGAACCGACGGTGGTGATGGCAATAATATTCGCCGCCAGCGTGGCGTTACCGCCCATGGCGCGCGTCATGACATAGCTGCCCGAGGCGGTCGGCGTGGCGGAAAACAGGAAGATAATCCCCAGCGCCGCACCGTGAAAGCCCCACAGCCAGCCGCCCAGCGTCATCAGTACAGGTACCAGAAACAGCTTGGCCGAAGAAGACAGCGCAGCAACGTTGGACGAACGGAACATGGCGCGCAGATCCAGGCTTGCGCCGGTGCACAGCAGCGCCAGCGGCAGCGACAGCCCGGAGATATAACTGCCGGTCTGCCGGATCACCTGCGGGATTGCCAGGCCGGTTTGCGCGAACAGCAGCCCGCACACCAGGCCGATAATCAGCGGATTGGTGACAATGCTGCGCAGCAGCGACAAACGACCGATCTTCTTGCCATGCCCGCCCTGCAGGCTGCGCGTCAGGGTAATCACCGACAGCACGTTAAACAGGATCACCGTGACCGTCAGGTACAGCGAACCCAGCGCCACCCCTTCGTCGCCATACGCAGTCATGGCGTACGCCAGGCCGACAATGGCGGTATTGGCGCGGAACCCGCCCTGCACGAACACGCCCCGTTCACGCGGCTCCTTAACCAGCCAGACCGCCGCCACCTCCAGCAGCAGGAAAGTGGCGATGGTGCCGATCGCGCCGTAAAGAACCAACGGCAGGTTGCCCAACAGTTGCGGATGATTGGTGGCAATACTGAAGAACAGCAGACAAGGCAGCGCCAGATTGAACACCAACCGCGTGGCGCCATCAATAAAACGATCGTCCATCAGCCGCCAGTGGCGCAACAGTATGCCCAGCAACATCATTAACAGATTAGGTACGGTGACGCTGAACGCAAAACTCCAGGTTTCCCAAGACATGGTGTTCCTTCAACTGACGGCGACAATATGCAGATAATAGAACGACTTCGGGGCAATAAAAAAGAGCGCGGTATGGCTACCGCGCTCTTTTTGAAGATTACTTGCTTTTCTTCAGGTGGCTCATCAGGCGTTTACGTTTACGCATCTGGTTCGGCGTCAGCAAGTTGCGCTTGCCGGCGAACGGGTTGTCACCCTCTTTGAACTGGATGCGGATTGGCGTACCCATGACCTTCAGTGAACGACGGAAGTAGTTCATCAGATAGCGTTTGTAAGAGTCGGCCAGATCGCTCACCTGGTTGCCGTGGATCACCACGATCGGTGGGTTGTAACCCCCGGCATGAGCATATTTCAGCTTCACGCGGCGGCCGCGCACCAACGGCGGCTGGTGGTCTTCGGCAGCCATCTGCATGATTTTGGTCAGCATGGAGGTGTTCACACGACGGGTCGCACACTCGTAGGCTTCCAGCACCGATACGAACAGGTTGCCAACGCCGCTGCCATGCAGGGCTGAAATAAAGTGAATGCGGGCGAAATCGACAAAACCCAGGCGCAGATCGAGCATCTCTTTCACGTGCTCGCGATCTTCTTCGCTCATGCCGTCCCACTTGTTGACCACAATCACCAGTGAGCGCCCACTATTGAGGATAAAGCCGAGCAGCGAGAGATCCTGATCGGAAATACCTTCGCGCGCGTCAACCACCAACAGCACTACGTTGGCGTCTTCAATCGCCTGCAGGGTTTTGATTACCGAGAATTTTTCTACGGTTTCCGTCACCTTGCCGCGTTTGCGCACCCCGGCGGTATCGATCAGCACGTATTCGCGCTCGTCGCGTACCATCGGGATATAGATACTGTCGCGGGTCGTGCCCGGCATGTCGTACACCACCACACGCTCCTCGCCGAGGATACGGTTAGTCAGTGTGGACTTACCTACGTTAGGGCGGCCAACGATCGCCAGCTTGATCGGCAAATCTTGCGGGTTGAAGTCGTCTTCCGGCTCTTCGTCTTCCGGGATTTCGTCTTCCTGCTCAGCCCAGTAAGCGGCGTTCGCCTCTTCTTCGGTCAGCTCGACTTCTTCGGGTTTTTCACCGACAAACGGCACCAGCACGTGCTCGATCAGTTGCGCTACGCCACGGCCGTGCGAAGCGGCAATCGCATGCACGTCACCCAAGCCCAGCGAGTAGAAATCGGCGGTGGCCATGTCCGGATCCATGCCGTCGGTTTTGTTGGCGACCAGGAAGGTGGCCTTCTGACGGTTGCGCAGATGCTGGGCGATGCCCTGATCGGCCGGCATCAGGCCGGCACGCGCATCGACCATAAACAGCACGATGTCCGCTTCTTCAATCGCCAACAGCGATTGGCCGGCCATGCGCGTTTCCACGCCGTCTTCGGTACCGTCAATGCCCCCGGTATCGACGATAATAAATTCATTACCCTCAACTTCGGCACGACCATACTTGCGGTCTCGCGTTAGCCCGGGGAAATCCGCCACCAGCGCATCGCGCGTATGTGTTAAACGGTTAAACAAGGTGGATTTACCCACATTCGGGCGCCCAACCAGCGCGACGACAGGTATCATTGTGAAGCCTCATTACTTAATAATCAATGCGTTACTGCACCATGGATAGACACCAGAAGTGCAGATTATAAAAATACGAAACGGCCCCTGAACACTCAGGAGCCGTTTGCAAACCGTGCGATGACCGGCAGCGTTAGCGGGTGAAAGCGTAAACTTTTCCGCCTCGAGCCTGGATAACCAGCTTATCGCCAGCCACCATCGGCGCAGACAGGAAGCCGGAGCTATCCACTTCCTGCTGGGCAACAAAACGGCCGTCCGTGGTGTTAATCCAGTGCAGGTAACCTTCGGAATCCCCGGTCACCAGATAACCATTATACATCACCGGCGGAGTCAGGTTGCGGTGCAGCAGATCGCTCTGCGTCCACACTGTTACGCCACCTTCGGTGCTCAGCGCTACCACGCGATCGTTCTGATCGACCAGGTAGATGCGGCCCGCGTCCACGATGAAGTCGTTCACGGAACCCAGTTCACGCTTCCACATGATCTGGCCGGAACGCAGATCCAACGCCGTCAGGTTGCCATTGTAACCTAATGCGTAGACAACGCCTTCAACAATCACCGGCGTCGTGTCCACATCGTTCAGGCGATCGATCTCGGTCGCGCCGCTCGGCTGGGAAATACGCTGTTGCCAGATCAACTGGCCCTGCTGCATCAGCACTGCGCTGACACGGCCGTTATCACCGCCGACAATCGCCGCGCCAAAGGCAACGGCCGGAGCAGACTCACCGCGCAGTGACAGCGATGGCATGTCCAGGTTAACCGTCCACTTCACCGCGCCATCAGATTCGTTCAGCGCCTGCAGCAAGCCGTTGGAGGTATGAATCAGCACCATGCCATCGCTGATTACCGGGCGAGAAATCGCTTCGCCGGCCACCTTGGTCTGCCACGCCACTTTACCGTCTGCCGTATTCAGCGCGTAAACCACCGCCTTTTCACTGCCGACGTAAACTTTATCGCCCGCAACCGCCAGACCGCCTGACAGCAATGCCGGCAGGTTGCTGGAGAAGAAGCCGGTCTTCTCGGAAAGATCGACCTTCCACTTTTCGTCACCGCTGTCTGCATCCAACGCTTTCACGATACCGTGACGGTCGGCAGCATACAGTGTGCTGTCCTGGAAAGCGGGACGCAGGTGAGAATAAAACTCACCGATACCGTCACCTACCGAGGTGCTCCACGCCTTGTTCGGCGTGAACTGATTTTCAACTTTTGGCAGCGGCGACATGGTAACCACGTCTTCTTCACTGTTAAACAGCGAGCAACCACTCAGCAAGGCGACGGAAACCAGTCCGACCAAGAGTGTTTTACGCAATTGCATGGGAATTCCCCTTAGCTGGACAAGTTATTCAATTTCATGCGCAGCAAAACCTGCAGCGCCTGAGAAGCGTTGGACTCAATGCCTTTGCTGTAAGCCTCACGCGCACCTTTGGTGTCGCCTTTGGCCAGCAACGCGTCACCGCGTGCATCTTGCGCCATCGCCGCCCAACCTTCGCCTTTCACGCCATCCAGCGTTTTCAGCGCTTCATCCAGCTTTTTCTCCTGCAACTGGACACGCGCCAGACGCAGGCTAACCATCGCCAACAGGTTATCGTCTTTGGTCTGGCCCTGAGCCAGCACCAGCTGTTGCTCTGCCTTGGCAAAATCATTCTGCTCGACAAAGTGTTTCGCCAACTCCAGCGAGGCCAGTACGCCATAGCTATTGCTGTTGGCCTTGGCAAACGTCTCCGCAGCGGACACGTCGTCCGGCTTACCGGCTGCCAGACGATCGCTGGCTTCCTGATAGGATTGGGACGCAGCCATCATGTTGGAGTTTTGGTGGCTCTGCCAGAAACGCCAGCCGACCAGGGCACCAATTCCGAGCACCACCCCCACCGCCAGCGCTTTGCCGTTTTCAGCAAAGAACCGACGCACGGCGTCGACTTGTTCGTTTTCAGTGGTATAGACTTCCACGGTGTCCTTCTCCTTAACCTAACATCGTTGCCAGACGCACTGCGACTTCGCTTTGCGCCAGCGTTTCTTGTTCACCACTGCGCAGGTCCTTAACCACTACCTGCTGTGCCGCGACTTCGTTCTCACCGAGGATCAAAGCGACGCGTGCGCCCCATTTGTCCGCACGGGTGATCTGTTTCTTAAAGTTGCCGCCGCCGTAGTTGGTCATTAATTTCAGCTGTGGTGCTGCATCGCGCACGTTTTCTGCCAACCGCATCGCCGCACTTTGAGCGCCTGCACCTGAGGAGATAACGTACACGTCAATGGTCGCCGGGGCTTTGAAATCCGGATTAACTTCCTGAACCAGCAATACCAGACGCTCCAGGCCCATCGCGAAACCGACCGCCGGCGTCGCACGCCCGCCCAGTTGCTCGACCAAGCCATCGTAACGGCCGCCTGCACACACCGTACCCTGAGCGCCCAGACTGGTGGTCACCCATTCGAATACCGTACGGTTGTAGTAGTCCAGACCGCGCACCAGGCGTTCATTGATGGTATATGGGATACCTGCCTGAGACAAAAGTTCACACAGGCCGTCGAAGTGGGCTTTGGATTCATCATCCAGATACTCGGACAGGCGCGGTGCGTCGTTCAGCAAAGCCTGAACTTCCGGATTTTTGGAGTCCAGTACGCGCAGCGGGTTGCTGTACATGCGGCGTTTGCAATCTTCGTCCAGCTTTTCTTTATGCTGTTCCAGGAACGCCACCAGGGCATCGCGGTAGTTGGCGCGCGCTTCCAGAGAACCGATTGAATTCAGCTCCAGATTCACGTGCTCGGAAATGCCCAGCGCCTTCCACCAGCGGGCGGTCAGCAGGATCAGTTCGGCGTCGATGTCCGGGCCTTGCAGGCCGAACACTTCCACACCCAGCTGATTGAACTGACGATAGCGGCCTTTTTGCGGACGCTCATAGCGGAACATCGGGCCGATGTACCACAGACGCTGTTCCTGATTGTACAGCAGACCATGTTCGATGCCGGCGCGAACGCAGCCAGCCGTCCCTTCCGGACGCAGCGTCAGGCTTTCGCCGTTGCGATCCTCGAAGGTGTACATCTCTTTTTCCACGACATCGGTCACTTCGCCGATCGCGCGTTTGAATAACGGGGTCTGCTCTACAATCGGCAACCGGATTTCGCTGTAACCGTAGCTGCCCAGCACTTGCTTCAGTGTGCCTTCAATACGCTGCCATAATGCCGTATCTTCCGGCAGGTAGTCGTTCATGCCGCGAATGGCTTGAATGTTCTTTGCCACGTGATTTCTCTGTCCGTTGTCTATAAAAATGAACCCGATTATAGGGACTTTGCCGCCCCGTATTCAACGCGGGTGCCGCTTTCTGCCTCCCGGGTTCATAAACAAGCGGGCTAATCAGCCCGCCATGTAGCGATAACGCTTATTTTTCCAGCAGGTTGACCGAGATGCGATTGCTTTCATCCATCATCGACGCCTTGGCGCGAATCTTCGCCTCCAGTTGGTCAATCATCTGCTCGTTGTCAAAACGCTCTTTCTGGCGCACGCCGTCTTCGTAAAAACCGCTCTTGTTATGGCCACCGGTCACGCCCAGCGTGGAAACCAGCGCTTCGCCCGGCCCGTTGACCACACAACCGATAATCGAGATGTCCATCGGCGTGATGATGTCTTCCAGGCGTTGTTCAAGCGCATTCACCGTACCGATCACGTCAAATTCCTGACGCGAGCAGGTCGGACAGGCGATGAAGTTAATGCCGCGCGCGCGAATGCGCAGCGATTTCAGAATATCGAAACCGACTTTCACTTCTTCCACCGGATCGGCCGCCAGCGAAATACGCAGGGTATCGCCGATGCCTTCCGACAGCAGAAGCCCCAGACCAATCGCCGATTTCACCGAACCGCTGCGCATGCCGCCTGCTTCAGTGATACCCAAATGCAGCGGTTGATCGATACGGGCAGCCAACAGGCGATAAGATTGCACCGCCAGGAATACGTCGGAGGCTTTGACGCTGACCTTGAACTGATCGAAGTTGAGGCGATCGAGGATATCAACATGACGCATCGCCGATTCGAGCAGCGCTTCCGGCGTAGGTTCGCCGTATTTTTCCTGAATGTCTTTTTCCAGCGAGCCGCCGTTCACCCCAATACGAATCGGGATGTTTTTATCGCGCGCGCAGTCCACGACTGAGCGGATACGCGATTCGTTGCCGATATTGCCTGGATTGATACGCAGGCAATCCACGCCGTATTCGGCAACCTGCAACGCAATGCGGTAATCGAAGTGGATATCGGCGACCAGCGGCACGTTAACCTGCTGCTTGATCAGCTTGAACGCCTCGGCGGCGTCCATGGTGGGAACTGAAACGCGGACGATATCTACGCCCACGCGCTCCAGCGCTTTGATCTGATTAACCGTTGCTTCAACATCGGTGGTACGGGTGTTGGTCATCGACTGCACGGCAATCGGCGCGCCATCACCAATAGGCACCTTGCCGACGTAAATTCGCGTTGATTTTCGACGGTTGATGGGCGCTTGGTTATGCATTACTTACTCTCCATTGTTGCTCTGGCATCACGACAATAGCCGCGCAATTACTGCGCGGCAACGGTCAGACGAGCAACACGGTTTGATTTAACAAACCGGCTTAAATCCACCGGCTTACCTTGATATTGAATCTGTACTGCGGCCGGTGCGCCAATAGTCAGTTTATACGGCGCGGTGCCTGCCAGGTTCAGCTTGCCGCCGCTCTTTTGGGTGCCGCTGAACAACGTCTTGCCGCTGGCGTCGCTTACCTGCAACCAACAGTCAGAGGAGAAGTTCATCACCAGCGCGTTAGGATCTTCGGCCGATGCAGCCAGGCCCGCTTCGCCGGTCGGCAGCGGCGCTTGCGCCGTCGGAGCCGCAGGCGTGGTCTCTGGCAGCGGCGCTTGGCTTGGTGAAACCACCGCAGGTTGCTGCGCGGTTTCACTGCCTGTTGCGGCCGGAACCGGTGCTGCCTGTTGCGCAGGCACAGCGCCGGTATCTACCGGCGTTGAGCCATTGTCAGCCAAAGGCGCGCTGTTATCGGCATTGCTGTCGGTCAACGGCACTGATTGGCCTTCATTGTTTTGCGAAAGCTGGGCGGAAGATTGATCGGCCATGGTGGCGATCTCTTCCTGTTGCGCCTTGTGGTTTTGCCACCACCAGGCACCGGTCAGACCGACTACCACGAAAACAATCAGCCAGGTGAAGCTCATCAGCCAGCCGTCGCGTTTTTTGCGACGCTTGCCTAACGAGAAGCTCTGCATGGGCGCGACTTTCGCCACCTTCAGCGGAGCCTGCTTGGCCAACATCGGCAGCAGCTCATCTTCTGGCAAACGCACCAGCTTGGCGTAGGAACGGATATAACCACGCACGAAAGTCGAAGCAAGGTCTGCGGAGAGATTGTCTTCTTCTATGTCGCGCACGGTAGACATTTTGAGGCACAGGCGTTCTGCAACGGCCTGTTGACTCAACCCGAGTGATTCACGGGCTTGACGCAGACGTTGGCCTGTCGTCATGGATACGGTTTTATCTTGGGAGGCTTCAGTATTCATTAGCTAAGAACTGCTGGTACTGTTTGGATTGTGGAAAACTTCGCGCTAGCTGCTTGCCATAACGTTGAACGCTATCCTGACGACCTGCTAACGCGGCGAAACGAATCTGTAACCATAAGCTGTCGGCACTGGCCGGCAGAACATGTTGATAACTATCCAATAAAAGTTGCGACTGAGCGCGCTTCCCTTCTCCAAATTGCTTTTCTGCCTCCACCAACAGTGGAGTGCCTTTGTCCGGATCGACCTTCAGGGCACGCGTTAACAAGGTGCGTGCTTCATCGTTCTGTCCGGCCTTGAGAAAACAGTAACCTGCGTTTTCCAGGCTGTCGGCAACCTGACCATAATCCGGTGCCAGTGCCGCGGCGCTAAACTGCTGTTGTGCCGGTACATACTGCCCTAAACTGCAGAGAAACGCACCGTAATTATTCAGCACGGTGCCATTGTTTGGCGCAAGTTTGAGCGCCTGCTGATAACGTTGTTCAGCCGCGCCATTCTCGCCAATCCGCTGCTCGTAAAGCGCCATGCCCAATTGGGTACGGTAATCCTGTGGAGCAGCGTCTGCCGCTTTTTCCAGATTCTGCCGCGCGGCGTTCAAATCGCCCTGCTTAAGATATTCCAGCCCCAGTTGCAAACGCGTCTGGCCTGCTTCAGGTTGCGCGTCTTTTTCCGGTGACGAACCGGAACAGCCGGCCAGTAAACCGGCCGCCAGCACCATGCCCCACAGATTCAGCTTCATGCCCGCATTCATTTCCTTATCTGATGTCATCTTGGTGTCTATTCACATAACAGACTGTTAGATAACAAAAAAATCATGCTATAGGATTCAGACCGCACGCACGTTGATAGGTTCCCCGGCCATTTTCTTTTTCAGGGTACGCTTGGTACGGTCGATCACTTCACCTGCCAATTGCCCGCAGGCGGCATCGATATCATCACCACGGGTTTTACGAACAATAGTCGTAAAGCCGTATTCCATCAACACTTTGGAAAAACGATCCACGCGGCTGTTGGAGCTGCGGCCATACGGCGCCCCCGGGAACGGGTTCCATGGGATCAGGTTGATCTTGCATGGCGTGTCTTTCAGTACCTCCGCCAACTGGTGCGCATCGTCGGTGCTGTCGTTGATATGATCCAGCATCACGTACTCGACCGTAACCCGGCCCTGATTGGCGTTGGATTTCTCCAGGTAGCGGCGGACCGCAGCCAGGAAGGTCTCGATATTGTATTTGCGGTTGATAGGCACGATTTCATCGCGGATCTTGTCGTTCGGCGCGTGCAGCGAGATAGCCAGCGCAACGTCAATCATATCGCCCAGCTTGTCCAGCGCCGGCACGACGCCGGAAGTAGACAGGGTAACGCGGCGTTTGGACAAGCCGAAGCCGAAGTCGTCCAGCATGATTTCCATCGCCGGCACGACGTTGTTCAGGTTGAGCAGCGGCTCACCCATGCCCATCATCACCACGTTGGTGATCGGGCGTTCGCCGGTGACTTTCAGTGCGCCGATGATTTTCGCCGCACGCCACACCTGACCAATGATTTCCGACACGCGCAGGTTACGGTTAAAGCCCTGCTGAGCGGTCGAACAGAATTTGCACTCCAGCGCACAACCCACCTGGGATGACACGCACAGGGTCGCGCGATCGCCGTCCGGAATGAACACGGTTTCGACCTGCTGATCGCCTACTTTGATCGCCCATTTAATGGTGCCATCGGCTGAACGCTGTTCTTCTGCCACTTCCGGCGCGCGAATTTCGGCGACGCTCTGCAGTTTGTTGCGCAGCACCTTGTTAATATCGGTCATCTGCTCAAAATCATCGCAGCAATAGTGGTACATCCACTTCATGACCTGATCGGCGCGGAAAGGTTTTTCGCCCATTTTGGCGAAGAATTCACGCATTTGCTGACGGTTCAAATCCAGCAGGTTGATTTTGGCCGTAGCCGGGGTTTCCGCGTTAACGGATTGAGTAGTCAGCGAATTATTTTCAGACACGGTGTGCTCGGACGTGATGGGTTCTAACATGATGATCTCTGGCCTCGTTGTTACACGTTATGGCGCTAAAGAATGGAAAGTAAGTGTGCGTTTAAATCGCACTGAAAAACGCGCCCCTGACAAGACGACTCATCAGGGGCGCGGCATTGTACAAATTTTAGTAGCGGGTTGCCACGACTGAAAGGCATTCAGGGCATTTTTATTGTTTCAGCCGGTGAATGCTCATCGAGCCCCTGCAACCCACAGCACAGAATACCCTATGGATTTCAAGTTGCAGCCAACAACGCGGCGGCTTGAAAGACCGCGGGTATTAGCGCGGACAGATTTCGCTTTCGTTGAAGAAGTAAGCGATTTCGCGCTGGGCAGATTCTACTGCGTCAGAACCGTGCACGGCGTTGGCCGTGAAGCTGTCCGCGTAGTCAGCACGCAGGGTGCCTGCCAGTGCGTTGTCCGGGTTGGTTGCGCCCATGATGTCACGGTTGCGCTGTACTGCATTTTCAGCTTCCAGAACCTGAACCACGATTGGACCGGAGGTCATGAACTCAACCAGACCGTCGAAGAATGGGCGGCCTTTATGCTCAGCGTAGAAGCCTTCGGCTTGTTCGCGAGTCAGACGCAGCATTTTGGATGCGATGATTTTGAAACCGGCACGCTCGAAACGAGCGTAGATTGCGCCGATGTCGTTATTAGCTACAGCATTTGGTTTGATGATGGAGAAGGTACGTTCTACGGTCATGATGGCCTCTATATGGCTTCCAAAACTGGCCGGTCTGCAATTAAACGCGTGCCGGCCTTCTTAAGTGGCGCAGATTATATGTGCGCCGTTAACGCTTGCCTACGGGAAAATCAACATTTCATTAAAAATTATTATCTTCATTCTTCACTTTGCGCCCTGTAGGCCGGAGGTGAAAAATCGGCTTAATCGAGGTTAAAACCGCGTAGCGCCACCTGACCACTCTCATCCAGCAGGCTGAGCTGGTAGCGGCCCGGCTGCGTCAACGTCTGCAACAACGACTCCCCTTCCCCCACCAACTGGCCGTTCAGGAACCACCAGCGCTGCCCGCTTCCTCCCTGAGCGCTAACCCGCAAATCAAGCGCATTTTTACCCGGCAGGCGACGCAGTATCGCGCCGTCGCGTACGCCCAGCATTAACAGCGGCGGCGCCTCCTGTTGTTGCAAGAGCGGGCACCGCGGATCGACGGCCGGCAAACGTTGGGCGCGGCGTTCCGCCGGCGGCAACCACGGCTCCAGCGGCGTTGGCCACAGCGCCAAACGATGCGCCACCGCCCCCGGGCAATCCGCCGCCACGCGCAGCCCGCGAGCATTCAGCCACACCAGGGGTTGGCTGCCCAACGCGCTTTCCTGGCCCGGTGCGGGCAGCGTTGGCGGCAAGGTTCCGTCAAGGATCCAGCTCAGGCGTCGCTGGCGACAGTTACTGTCCCCGGCGGCAAGCGGCTGCCCGCCAGGCCAGCAGATCTCCGCGCGGCTGACGCTCGCCGGGCGCGGATCGGTCGGGATCCCTTGCCCGCGCTGGCGCAAAGAGGCCAGCAGCAAATTATTGACCTGGTTTAGCAGCGGTACCGCCGTGGCGAAACCGAACTGCCCGGCCACCGGCGTGCCGTCCGGCCGCCCAACCCATATGCCCAGCGTGTAACGGGCGTTAACGCCAATCGCCCAGGCGTCGCGGTAGCCATAACTGGTGCCGGTTTTCCACGCCAGCGGCACGCTGGCAGGCAGCACGTCATCCGGTAACGGGCGCGCTTCTCCCGCCAATATGCGCCGCACAATCCAGGCTGCGCCCGGCGACAGCAACTGGCGATCGTAAAGCCCTTGCCGAGGCGTAAATCGCAGCGGCGCCACTTTGCCTTGACGGGCCAATGCGCTGAACCCGGCGACCAACTGATCCAACCGCGCGCCGGCTCCTCCCAGAATCAACGCCAGGCTCGGTTCGGCGTGGGCCGGCAGCCGCAGTTCCACGCCCACGTTGCGTAAATTGGCGGCAAAGCGTTTTGGACCGTAAGCCTCCAGCAGCTGTACTGCCGGCAGATTGAGCGAGCGCGCCAGCGCCTCGCTGGCGCTGACCGGACCGTGAAAACCGGTATCAAAATTGCCGGGCCGGTAATCGCCGAAGCGACGCGGCACATCCTGCAACAGCGATTCAGCGTGGATTAGCCCATCGTCCAGCGCCAGCCCATATAAAAAGGGTTTGAGCGTCGATCCTGGCGAACGCCATGCCGCCACCATATCAACATGACCAAAACGGCCGTTGTCATTGAAATCCAACGAGCCCAGGTAGGCGCGCACCTTCATGTTGGTGTGATCGACCACCAGCACGCCAACCGAGGTTTTTTCCGGCAATTGGCTCTTCCAGCCGCGCGCCAGTTCTTCCAGCCGCCGCTGTAACGTGGCGTCCAGCGTGGTCGTTACGACCTGGCTGCGGTTACCCTGCGTCATGCGCCGCGCCAGCAACGGCGCTAACTGAGGTACCTGACGCGATGCCAGCCACAGCGCTTCCTGGCGAATTTCATTCACCTGTTGCGCCGGCCAAACGCGGTAATACGCCAGCCGCTCCAGCACCTTGTCCCGTGCGGCCTGCGCCCGCTCCGGGTAACGATCCGGCCGCAAACGGCTGGGCGCTTGCGGCAATACCGCCAGCAATGCCGCTTCTCCACGCGTGAGTGCCGAAGGCGGTTTGCCCAGATAGGTCCAGCTTGCCGCGCCAATCCCCTGCAACGTGCCGCCATAGGGCGCCCGGTTAAGGTAGATTTCGAGGATTTGATCTTTCGATAAATGCCATTCCAGCTGCGCGGTACGCCACACCTGCCGTAATTTGCCACCCAGCGTGCGCGGATGGGGATCGATAAGGCGTGCCACCTGCATCGACAACGTGCTGCCGCCGGAAACAATCTGCCCATTGCGCAGGTCCTGCCAGGCGGCGCGAGCCAGCGCCAACGGGTTGATACCGGGATGCTGATAAAACCAACGGTCCTCATAGGTCAGCAACGCTTGCAGGTAATAGGGCGACACCTGCTGCAAAGTCACCGGATAACGCCACACGCCGTCGCTGTCGGCATAGCGCCACAGCGGCGTGCCGTCTTCCGCCACCACCACTCGGGCCATCTCGGCATCTTTCAGCGGCAACGGCCACAGCCGGTCCGCCAGCCACAGCAAAGCGGGCGGCAATAAAATCACCAGCAGCCAAATTAACCCGCGGCGGCGCAAATGGGCGAGGAAGAGAGTCATAAGAAAAACATCGCTCCCTTGCCCCGCCACCGGTTAAACCTCCGGGGCGGGACAAGGTAAGTCATCGGGCAATCTCAAGTCGCGGCGGCGTAGCGCCTAACGCACGCCAGGCGGGCACATACATCGACTCAACCTGCGGAGCCGGCACCAGATAGGCACCCGGCGTCACCGCACGCGCCAGATACAGCAGCGTAGTATGACGGTAGCCGTCGATATTCACCGCCGCCACGTAGCGATCGTCGCGGAACTCCTGGTGCTTGATATCGGCCTGCTGCATGTCCTGCAACAGTTCGGTCACGCTGCTGGCGCTTTCGCCCAGGCTGGCGCTGCTGTCCCCCAGATTCTGGTTTTCCAGCTCCAGACCGGCTGGCAACAGATCGACGACCAGCGCGTCCGGCACCGCGTTATCGGCCCAGACATCCAGATGCACCAGAATCAGCTGTCCGCTTTTCAACTGGGTCAGATCCACAGGTTTGCCGTCCAATCCCAGGAATTCACGGCGAATGTTCAGCACATTGCTCTGCGGCTGCGGCGCCTGCTCTGGGTAACCGACCAGATCGGCGCGGCTGTACAGCGTACCGCTGCCGGTATTGGTGAGTTGCAGCCCCGCGACCACCTGCTCGGCGGACAGGCTTTGCGTCAGTGCCTGGTTGCCGGACAGCGTCTTGCCCTGCACCGTTTGCGCCTGCCACGGCGTTTCAGCACTGCCGATCAAGTTACGCGCCGCCAGGAACAGAGCATTACTCTCCTGCGTGGACAGATAACGCTCGCCGTTAAGCCGCTCAGACAGCGACAGCAAGCGTTGGTCGCGTACCGCCGGCAGCAGATTATTTTCGGTCAGCAGCGCCAGGATCATCGCATCGTCACGCAACGGGCTGCCGTAATCTTCCAGCCAGTAATCCTTGGCGTTGCGCTGTGTCGCCAACCCTTGCTCGATCGCCTGATTGGCGCGCGGCATATCCCCCATCAGCTTCAGCGCGACACCAAGCTGCACCAGCGGCAAGCCTGAGCGAGCGTCGGCACGGCGTTCATACAGCTGCCGCAGTGCGCCAAGCGGTGCCTGCTGTTGACGTGCCAGCACCAACCCGGCATAGGCCTGCACCGCAAAGCGGGTGTGATCAGGGAACGGGGTATAGGCGACGTCGATCTGGCTGCGGTCCTGTAAATAGCGCTGCAGGCGGTTATTGGCCGCGGTCAATGCATCGGCCGGTACGCTGTAATTCTGCTCGCTGGCGCGGAACAGGAAGTCTGTGGCATAGGCGGTCAGCCAGAACTCTTCCTGACTGTCGCGGTTCCACAGGCCAAAACCGCCGTTAAAGCGCTGCATGCTGAGCAAGTGCTCAATGCCGGCATCGATGCTGCTGCGGCGGTTTTCATCACTGCCGGTTTTGATGCCCAATGCGCTCAGTTGCGCCCGGTTGGTATACAGCGACGGATAAAGCCCGCTGGTCGTTTGTTCCAGGCAACCGTACGGATAGGCGTAAAGCTCGCTGATATAACGCGCCAGATTAATCGGCGGCCTGCTGGTTAACAGCCATTGCCCCTCCAGGGTTGTCGGCACCAGGCCAGCGGCGGCATCTGCCGGCAGGCTCCAGCTTTCACCGGCACGGATCACGCTGGCGAACTGGCGGGTTTGCGCCGGGTAAGCCGGGCGCACGCCAATCTTCCAGGTATGCTGATAATCTTTCAGCGTTTCACCCGGCAGCGTCAGGCCACTGACTCTCAGCGCTACCTCCCCCTGGCCAAAGCCCACCAGCGCCTGCACCGGTATCTGCAGCGTAGTGCGTTTGCCGTTTGCCAAGCTGACTTGCTGTTCACCCGCACCTTGCAGCGCCACCAATCCGCTGGCGGCCAATTTCACCGTCAGCGTCTGCGGCTGGCCGGACAGATTGCTGACGTCCAATGCCAACTGGGTGCTGTCGCCCCCGGCCAGGAAACGCGGCGTCGCCAGCTCTGCCACCACTGGCGCGGCAACCACGGTTTTGGCCTCCGCCTTGCCGAAGTCTTCGTCGCTCCACGCTTGCGCCATCAGCCGCAGTTCGCCGTTAAAATCCGGAATGGCGATCTGGATCTCGCCCTCGCCCTTGGCGTCCAGCTTAACCGGCTGCGCCTGTTGGGCCACGATGGTCACTGTGGTAATAGGTTTTTTACCACCGCGCGACAGCGCATCTTCGTCGTCGCCGTCACCGCCGTAACGCAGGTTGGCCAGGCGCCCTTTCCCCTCAATCAACTGCCCGTAGACATCGTACTGATCGGCGCTGTAGCGCTTGCGGCCGAAGAATGCCTGATACGGGTCCGGCGTCGCGTAGTCGGTTATATTGAGAATGCCGCTGTCCACGGCGGAGAGCAGTACGTTGATTTGCTGCGGCGGTTTGCCTTCGCTATGGGTCGCCTTGACCTTCACCGTCAGCGTCTGATTCGGCCGCATACGCTGCGGCGCATCCAGCGTTAGCGCCAGTTTGCGCCCTTCGTCCACCAGCGGCAGATGCAACAGGCCCACCGCTCGCTTCGGCGTCGACTGCTGCTGTTTGTCACCAGGGCGGATCACCAACGCGCTGAGATACAGATCGTGGCGCTTCCAGTCCTGGTTAATCGGCACCTCGACATCGACACCGCCGGCCGGCACCTCCAGCTCCTGCCACCACAGCGGGCCATCGCTCGATTCCACCAGCAAATACCCCTTGCCGGCGGCCGGCGCTTCAATGTGCAGTTTTACTTTTTCGCCCGGCTTATAGGCCGGCTTGTCCAGCTTCAGTTTCACCTGGTCCGGCCGCACCGCGCCGCTGCCGTTGGTGTTGTCTTGCCAGCTGTAACCTGCCCAGAATCGCAGGCTGGTGATCAGGTTGCTCTGCGGATCCACCACTTCAATGCGATACGCGCCCCATTCCACCGGGAAACTCACCTTGGCGCTGCCGTTGGCGGCAATATCCAGGGTCTGTTCCGCCAGCGGCAGATCTTTCTTGTCATACAGCGACTGCCAACCTTCCCCTTCCGACCATTGCCAGTAATAGTCGCGGCGCTCACGCACCAGTCGGGCCTTCAGCCCGCTGGCCGCCAGCTTCTCCCCGGCGACATTGGCGTAAACGATATCAAAGCCGGCCTGGGTGTTTTCATCCACGACCGGTTGAGCCTGATAGCTGTCGCTGCGGTAGTCATAAATCTGTTGTTTGTTGAACAGCGGCCGAATGCCGGGCAGCGCATCGGCAGGCCAGATCGCCTGTTCGGCGCGACGCGTTACCGGGCGGCCGCCGGATTCCAGCAGGCTGGCCTGCAGGATCGCTTTCAGCGGGGATTTCACCTCGGCCCAACTGCTGTCTACCGCCACCTGCGCCTTGCCCGCACTGTCCAGCGCCTGATCGAACTCGTCCATATTGCGTGACAGGCTTTCTTCCGTCACCGAGCCAAATTCATAGCCCGGCAGGCTGCTGACCGCCTCACGCTGGGGCCGCAGGAACACCTGTCCTTGCAGGCGATTGCCGGAAGCCGGCGCACCGTACAGATAGTGGCCAGTGACGTCAAACACCAGTTGCGCGTCGGGTTGCAGCGGGGTTTTCTGTGTGGTGATGTCGAGCGCCATGCGCTCCGGCAGGAAATCCTCGACCTTGAAGCCGTAAAGCCGCGGCTGGTTATCCCCCAGGTTAAAGCGCAGCGACCAGTTGCCGGTCGGCCCGCCCTCGGGGATTTGATACTGGTATTGATACAAACCGTCCTGCGGCTGCCAGACAAAGCTACGTGCCACCTGATCGTCCGGCTTGACGATATCCACCTTCACCGGTTGGGCCGGCAGCGGCTTGCCGTCGGCATCGCGCAGTAAACCGTTGACGATCAGCGTTTCGCCCGGCCGATACAGATCGCGCGGGCCAAAAGCGAAGAACTGCTTGCTGTAACCTTCCGGCCCGGCGATATCAAACTCGGCCAGATCCAGCGCCGGCGTCGAGAGATCTATCATGCTGGTCTGGCCCTGTTGGGTAGCCAGCAACAAGCGCGCCTTGCTGTTTTTCGCCAGTTGAGCATGCCCTTGCTTATCGGTCGTGCCCTGGGCCAGGGTTTGGCCTTTCTCATCCAGCAGGCGCAGCTCAACCGCGCTTAGCGCCGCACCGCCTTCCAACCCCTGGGTAAAGATGTCCAGACGATCGTGGTAGCTGTGCAGCGAAACGCCGATATCGCTGAGAGTGAACAAGGTCGCCGGATTGGTGTAACCGTAATGACCGGCCTGCTGCATCACCGCCAAATAAACGCCGGGCTGCTGCAACGCCTCGATACCATTCAGCGGCAGCAGCAGGCGTTCGCGGGTATTGCGTTGCGGGTTGAGATCGAAGCGGCCGCTGTAGACCAGGTCGGCCATTTTCAACAGCTCTTCCGACTCCCAGCTGGAAAGCGCGTTGCGATATTCCCAGTTGGCCAGAAACGCCGGTAAGGCATCGGCCTTCACCCGGAAGAAGTTAACGTCCACGTTGTCGACGTTCAGCGCCATCACCGGTAACCCCTGCGCCAGCTTGGTCGGCAGCAGCGAGCCTTTGCCGGCAAAGCCGACGCTGGGTTTGATATCGCGGGTGGCGAGGGTTTGTTGCTGTTGTTGGCCCAGTTCGGCGCCGTTGACCGCTTTCAGGCCGCCTTCAACGGTCAGTACCAGCTTGCGGTTGGGTTGCAGATGACGCAACCGCAGCTCCATCAGGTTATCCGACAGCTCCCAGGCACCGTCGATTTTACCGCTGACGCTGTCGACCAGGTGAACCCGTGCGGCGAAATCCTGGTTCGGATCCAGCGGCAAAGAAAACGTCAGCACCATGGCGCTGGCGCCATCGAGTTGCAGTTCGGAAGCATCCAGCAACGTCAGCGGCTTGCCTGCGTCGCGTTTCGCCAGCACCGCCAGTGCGGCGGCATCCGGCCGTTTCGCCTGCGTGGCGCTGTTCGTCGGCCCATCGGCTTGCGCCACGGTTGTTTTTTGACCGCCATCATCGCAGGCGGCCAGCAGCAGCAAGCCCCCCGCCAATGCGATCCCCTGACAAAGTTTCTTGCCTGACGCGAATGCCCCTGAACGGCATGGTTTCATCGTTTAACTCCCTGGCAGCGTTTGCGCGACTTGTCGGCGCAATATCCGGATATGGATGAATAATAGCAGCGCTGCTCCCCAAGCCGTGAAACATTTCAATCTGTGTCGAGCGTAATGGCGAAGCGCTATGCAAAGAACTGTTACGCCGATCACACTGCGTAACGTTACTTGTTACCATTAGAGTTATTTGTTTTTAAAACAATAGGATAGATAGATAAGCAATCACGGCGCTGCTAGCATCAGATTCAACCCGATTGACCCCCGATACGAATAGCAATAATGAGGGCATGCAATGAACAGAGCAGTTAACGTGCTGCAGGATTTTGGCAAGTCGCTGTACGGACCGGTATTGATTCTGCCGATCGTCGGGCTGTTTATCGCCCTCGGCAACCTGTTTGGCAACGGCAATCTGGCGGGCTATATCCCCCTGCTGAATCACCCGTTGGTGCAAGACTTTGGCCAGTTGGTTTCCCGTTCCGCCGTCGCCATTCTGGCCAACCTGGCGCTGGTGTTTGCCGTCGGCATTCCCATTGGGCTGGCACAGCGCGATAAAGGCTACGCGGCGCTGATCGGTCTGGTGACCTTTATCATTTTTATCAATGCCATGAATATCACCCTGCAGCTGCACGGCAAACTGGTGCCGGCGGAGCAGATGCGCGCAGCCGGCCAGGGCATGGTGCTGGGCGTGCAGGTGCTGGAGATGGGCGTGTTCGCCGGCATTCTGATTGGCGGCGTGGCGGGCTATCTCTATAACCGCTACTCCGGCGTGCAGTTTAACGGAGTGATGGCGATCTATTCCGGCCACTGCTTCGTCACCATTCTGGCGATCCCACTGGCTATTGCGTTGGGTTTTGCTCTCAGCTATCTGTGGCCGTACGCCCAACAGGGCATTACCCATCTGGCCTACGCGATTCACGGCGCCGGGGCGTTTGGCGTACTGGTTTACGGCTTTCTGGAACGCATTTTGATCCCCACCGGCCTGCACCACCTGGTCTATACGCCTTTCCTGTACACCGAACTGGGCGGCACGCAGGAGGTTTGCGGTACCGCCTATCAGGGGGCGCGCAATATCTACTTCGCTGAAATGGCTTGCCACAGCGTGAAGCAGCTCAGCCCGACGGTGGTGTGGGACGCACGCGGCATCAGCAAAATGTTTGGCCTGACCGCCGCGGCGCTGGCGATGTATGTCACTGCCAAACCGGAACGCAAAAATGCCGCCAAGGCGATCCTGATCCCGGCGGCTTTCACGTCCTTCCTGCTCGGTGTTACCGAACCGCTGGAGTTTTCGTTCCTGTTCGTCGCCCCGCTGCTGTTCGGCGTGCATGCGGTGCTGGCCGGGGTCGGCATGATGCTGTTTTACCTGTTCGGCGTGCATGCCATCGGCGCCAACGGGGTGATTGATTTTGTGTTGTATAACCTGCCGCTCGGCATCGAAAAATCCAACTGGCCGATGTACATCCTGGTCGGGTTGATTATGGCGGCGCTGTATTTCCTGCTGTTCCGTTTCCTGATCCTGAGGTTCGATCTCAAAACCCCCGGCCGCGAAAGCGATGAAACGGAAACCCGGCTGTATTCCAAAGCCGATTACCAAGGCAAAGCCCCCACCGCCGCACCGCCAGCCACAGGTGACAGTATCGGCCATGTCATCATCGCCGGGCTGGGGGGCAAACAAAATATCGAGGGGGTGGACAACTGCTATACCCGCCTGCGGGTCAGGGTTCGCGATATCTCAACCATCAATGAGCAGCAGCTAAAAACCACCGGTGCCAAGGGCGTCATTCGCTCCGGCAACAATGTGCAGGTGGTGTATGGGTTGCACGTCAAGAAAATGCGTGAAGCGGTCGAAACCGCGCTTTAACAGGAGAATTACCATGACCAAACCCCCGTTCATTCTCGCCATTGCCGGTGGCGGCAGCACTTACACGCCGGGCATCGTTAAAAGCCTGATGGTACGTCTCGCTGATTTTCCGCTGGCGGAGATCCGCCTGTACGACATTGACGGCGAGCGGCAGGACATCATCGCCCCGGTGGTGGAGAAGGTGATCCGCGATCACAGCCAGAGCATCAAACTGACGATCACCACCGACCCGGAGGTGGCATTCAGCCACGCCCACTTCGTGTTCGCGCAAATGCGCGTCGGCCAGTACAACATGCGCGAACAGGATGAGAAAATTCCGCTGCGCCACGGCGTGGTGGGCCAGGAAACCTGCGGGCCCGGCGGGCTGGCGTACGGGCTTCGCACCATTTTGCCGATGGTTGAACTGATCGACCTGGTCGAGCGCTATGCGGACAACGCCTGGATCGTCAACTACTCCAATCCGGCGGCGATCGTGGCCGAAGGGGTGCGCCGTCTGCGTCCACAGGCGCGAGTGCTGAACATCTGCGACATGCCGGTGGCGGCGATGCGCAATATAGCGGCGGTGCTGGGGGTCGATCGCGAAGCGGTAACCGTAAATTACTTTGGTTTGAACCACTTTGGTTGGTTCACTCAGGTGCTGGTCGACGGCGTCGATCGCCTGCCGCAGCTGCGCGAGCACATCGCCAGGTTTGGCCTGTTGACCGAAGACGCGGCAGCCACCGATCCGCAGCATTCCGATCCTTCCTGGGTCAAAACCTGGCGCAACATCAAGCCGCTGATGGACCACTTCCCGGAATACCTGCCAAACCCTTATATGCAGTATTACCTGATGCCAAATCAGATCGTGGAACATCAAAGTCCGGGCTATACCCGCGCCAACGAAGTGATGGACGGCCGCGAGAAAAAGCTGTTTGCCGCAGCGGCCGAGTACAAAAAAACCGGCATTCTGCCCGATGCTTTCCACGTTGGCGTGCACGGCTCGTTTATTGTCGACGTGGCACGCTCGCTGGCCTTTGATCTGCGTCAGCGCCATTTGGTGATCGTTGAAAATCGCGGTGCCATCGCCAACCTGCCTTACGATGCCATGGTGGAAGTGCCGGCCTACATCACGGCTAACGGCCCGGAAGCGGTAACGGTCGGTAAAATTCCGCTGTTCTACAAGGGGCTGATTGAACAACAACTGGCCTGCGAACAGCTGCTGGTGGAAGCGACGTTGGAAGGCAGCTATGAGAAGGCGCTGCAAGCGTTCACTCTCAACCGTACCGTGCCAACCATGCAGCATGCCAAAGCGATTTTGGACGATATGATAGCCGCCAATCAGGATTATTGGCCGCAGTTGACGCAAGCCTATAAAGAAGGCATCGCGCAATAATTTGTACCCGGTAGCCGTCATCTTCTGTTTTAGTATGATTCAGTGGTTTTCCGGCGCCCATTGCAGTACCCGGCCGGCCTTTCGGGGCTGGCCGCTCTCTTTTGCATTGAATCGCCGCCCTGCGCCCCCTAGGATAAGGCAACGCTTGCCACCGGAGGCATATTTCTTGGATAACCGTCTGGCTTCTTTGCTGCAACGCGGCGAGGATCTCACCCGCGCCGAATACCGGGTGCTGGCCTTTATCGCCGACCATGCCCTGCAGGTAGGCAAACTCACCGTACGCGAGCTGGCGCGCGAAACCTTTGTCTCCACCGCTACCGTGATGCGTTTATGTCATAAACTGGGGTTCAGCGGCTACAGCGAGCTGCTGTTCACCATCAAACAGCTGCTGAGCGATAATCCAACGCTGGTGCTCACCTCCCCTTCGCCCGGCAACCTGCCAGCGGCGTTTCAACAGTTTATCGCCAACTACCAGCGAACCTTTGCCTACGTCAGCGCAGAGAAAATCGCCGCATTCAGCGACCTGTTGCAGCAGGAAGAAAGTTTTTACCTGTACGGCACCGGCTTTTCGCATCTGTTTGCCGAATATCTGGAAAAGAAGCTGCAGATCCTCGGTAAAAGCGCCTTTGTCTCCGGCGGCGGCGACAGCCGCGGTATTTTCCTCAACAACGCGCCTAAATACCGGGTGCTGATCGTGATTTCACGCAGCGGGAAGACCGAGCAGGTACTGGACAAGACGCGCATCGCGCGCAACATAGGTATGAAAGTGGTGGCTTTTACCCGTGCCTCCATCAACCCGTTAGCGCCGTTGGCGGATATCCACTTTCCGTTGTACGACGACGCCAGTGACGCGGCGGTCGATGCCGGTGAGATAACCTCGTTCGAATCGAACCTGGTGATGCTGATGGATTTATTGCTGTTGAGCGCTACCGGCGGGCTGCGCGCCGCACGGTAGCAAGAGAAGGGTTACTGCGTTTTGTCTGTGGAAGGAATGATGTTACGCAACCAACTGCCCCAACGGCGCTGATAGAAAGGTTGAGTATGGGTGATCAGATAATGGCTGACCCCACGCTCTTTTTCCGACACCAGACAAAAATCTACCGGTTCGTCGTTGGGTGCCGTTTCGCTGGCTACGCTGCCGGCTTCGTTGATCAAGGCTTCGATATCCCCTTGATCGCCATCCACTTCCAGCCCCACCAGCAGGTTAGGCTTTTCATCCACCGCCTGATCATGCATCAGCGCCAGAAACGCGCGGCGTACCGGTTTGCGCTGGCTGAACAGCGTGGTCAACGCATCCACCATCGAGGACGGATATTCTTCCGGTTGGCCCAACAGGATCTGGGTATCCTTGTCGATATAGCGTTCCGCAGGCTTGGCTACGCCGCCGGTAGCCAGCAACATCGCGACTTCCTCGGGGTAGAACTCTTTGCCGTACTCGGCTTTCGGGTTAAGGAACAGATCCGCGCCTTCGGTAATCTCGAACAACACCCGCGCCGGCATAGCGATAAACGGCTGTTCATCTTCGACGGCTTTCTGCAACGCTTCCAGCGAGGAGAAGAACGGAATGATGCTGCCGCCGTCCTGTTTTTCCCAGTGCTGGATATTCACCGGAGTATCGGCATTCAGCGTAATATCGCCGTCCTGCTGCACCTGATCGCTGTCGCCGAGAATCAATACCGTGGCATCGAGCAACTCGCGGAAAAACGCCGGGCGATGGGCCGGCTCCGTCACCGCCAGCTTCAGCAGACGTTCAAGTTCGTTCTCGCCCGGGGCGGCATCGTGATGATGGGAACTCATGGCAAACTCCAGCAATTAAATAACGGGGCCCAGCATGCTGGGCCCCGAGGATAAACCATATTCTACCGCCCGCTGCAGCGGGCTTTCAATTATTTGGCTTTGCTCAGCAGCAGATTAGCCAGAGTCCGCACGCCCAGACCGGTCGCGCCGGCGGACCACTGATCCACCGCGCCTTTGCGGTAGGTCGCGGAACAGTCGATGTGCAACCAGCCTTGCTGATAGTTTTTCACAAAATGCGAAAGGAAGGCAGCCGCGGTGCTGGCGCCGGCGGTGTAAGCCGGGCCTGCCACGTTGTTCAGCTCGGCAAAATTGGACGGCAATTGGCTGCGGTGGAACTCGGCCAGCGGCAGGCGCCAGAAAGGTTCTTGCTCCGCCGCCGCGCTGGTCAACAGTTCCTGCGCCAACGCATCGTCAAAGCTGAACAGCGCATGGTAATCGTTACCTACCGCCGTTTTCGCCGCGCCGGTCAGGGTGGCGCAGTCGATAATCAGCTCGGGATTTTGCTCGCAAGCGTCAATCAGGCCATCGGCCAGCACCAAACGCCCTTCCGCATCGGTATTCATCACCTCAACGGTTTTGCCGTTGCGATAGCGAATGATGTCGCCCAGTTTGAAGGCATTGCCGCTGACCATGTTGTCGGCACAGCACAGGAACAGCTTCACGCGCTGCTTCAGGCCGCGAGCGGCAGCCAGCGCCAGTGCGCCGGTAATGGTGGCTGCACCACCCATGTCGGACTTCATCGAGTCCATAAAAGCGCTTTGCTTCAGGCTGTAACCGCCGGTGTCAAAAGTAATGCCTTTCCCCACCAGGCAGGCGAAGACCGGCGCATCCGGGTTGCCGGTCGGGTTGAAATCCAACGCCAGCAGCACGGGGGAACGGTCGGAACCGCGGCCCACGGTGTGGAGGCCCGCGTAGTTCTGCTCGCGCAGATCTTCACCCTTGGTGATGCGGTAACTGACGGCATCACAGCCGACATCACACAGCAGATCGACGGCGCGGGTTGCCAGTTGCTCCGGTCCCAGATCTTCTGCCGGCATATTGATGGTGTCGCGCACCCAGTCAACAATCTTCAGGCGCTGTTCCAGTTCTTTATGGTCGGCTTCCGGCAGTTCTGCCCACTCAACGCTGCGTTTGCCTTTCGGCCCACGGAACCCCTGCCAGAATGCCCAGCTGTTTTCCAGATCCCAGCCTTCACCGGCCAGCTTCACTTTTTTGATGCCCTGACCGTCGATTTTACGCGCGGCGCGCTGAACGCTGCCCAGTTTATCGTTGCCGGTCAGGTGAATGGTCATCCCTTCCGCATTGGTGCTCAGCAACGCTTTCTCGCCCCAGCGAGCGTCGGCAGGTTGGTGCGACAGCGTTACCAGCATAATTTCAGTTGTCATAGCCTTCTCACTCCGGATGTTCCCTTTATTATTTCATTAGGGCTTTATTGCATACCCTATGGATTTCAAATTGCAGCTAGGCGGCCAGCGATCTCATCCCCAGGAGCTTACTCAGGTAAGTGACTGGGGTGTGATCGTGCAGGTAACAACGCTGCAGTTTGAAAGACGACGGGTATGTCGGATACAAAATAAACGGGCCGCCCAAGGCAGCCCGTTACGCTATTTACTCCGCTTCATCTAACCAGACCAGCAGAATCGCTTCCAGTATTTTTTCGTTGGAAGCCTGAGGATCGTCGTCGAACTCTTCGAGATCGCAAATCCACTGATGCATGTCGGTAAAACGTACGGTTTTCGGATCGGTATCCGGGTATTGGTCGTACAGGGCTTCGCCGATTTCACGGCTGTCGGTCCACTTCAGTCCCATTATGATCTCCAGCTCTGCGCCGCGACTAGCAATTAATGCTCACGCGCATGGTTAACGGTATAACGCGGCATTTCTACCACCAGGTCTTCATCGGCGACCAGCGCCTGACAACTCAGGCGGCTTTCCGGCTCCAGACCCCAGGCCTTGTCCAGCATGTCGTCTTCCAGCTCGCTGCTCTCTTCAAGCGAATCAAAGCCTTCGCGCACGATGCAGTGGCAAGTGGTACAGGCGCAGGATTTCTCGCAGGCGTGTTCGATTTCAATCCCGTTGCGCAAGGCAACGTTAAGGATCGACTCTCCTTGCTCGGCTTCCAGTACAGCCCCCTCCGGGCAGAGATCTTGATGGGGCAGGAAAACAATTTTAGGCATGATTAAACCTCATCCACAGAATGGCCAGCCAGCGCGCGGCGAATGGAAGCATCCATACGGCGCGCGGCAAAATCTTGCGTTTGTGCATCTAATGTTTTAATTGCGGCTTCAATGGCGGCAGGATCGGTGCCCTGCGTCGCCTGTTGCAGGCCTTCCACCGCAGCGTCGATAGCCGTGCTTTCAGCTTCGCTCAGCAAGGCGGCATCGCTGGCCAAGGCACCCTGCAGGCTTTCCAGCACCCGCGATGCCTCTACCCGCTGTTCCGCCAGCATGCGCGCGCCAACGTCGCTGTGCGCATTGGCCATCGAGTCTTTGATCATGTCGGCGATCTCGCCGTCGGACAGGCCATAAGACGGCTTCACCTGGATCGAAGCTTCAACGCCGGTGGATTTCTCCATCGCCGTGACGCTCAGCAGGCCGTCCGCATCCACCTGGAAGGTAACGCGGATATGTGCGCCCCCGGCAGGCATTGGCGGTAAACCTCGCAGCGAGAAGCGCGCCAGCGAGCGGCAATCCTGCACCAGCTCACGTTCACCCTGCAACACGTGGATCATCATCGCGCTCTGGCCGTCTTTAAAGGTGGTGAATTCCTGCGCGCGCGCCACCGGAATGGTGGTGTTGCGCGGGATCACTTTCTCGACCAGACCGCCCATGGTTTCCAGACCGAGCGACAGCGGGATCACGTCCAGCAACAGCATGTCGCTGTCCGGCTTGTTACCCACCAGGATATCGGCCTGGATCGCCGCGCCGATGGCGACCACTTTGTCCGGATCGATAGACGTCAGCGGCGTGCGGCCAAAGAACGCACCCACCTGCTCACGCACCAGCGGCACGCGAGTGGAGCCGCCCACCATCACCACTTCAAGCACCTCTTCCGCGCTGACACCGGCGTCTTTTAGAGCGCGGCGGCAGGCCATAAGGGTGCGTTTAACCAGTGGCGCTATCAGCGCATCGAACTGTGCGCGGGTCACTTCGCCTTGCCAGTTGGCCACGTCGATGCTGACGCTGTCGGCATCGCTCAACGCAATTTTGGCGGCGATAGCCGCATCCAATAACTGGCGCTGGACACCGTGATCGCTGCGATCGGTCACGCCGGCCTGCTCGCGCAACCAGTCGGCCAGCAGGTGGTCAAAGTCATCGCCGCCCAGCGCAGAATCCCCGCCGGTGGCCAGCACTTCAAACACCCCGCGACTCAGGCGCAGAATGGAAATATCAAAGGTCCCGCCGCCCAGATCATAAACCGCAATGGTGCCTTCCTGACCAGAATCCAGGCCATAGGCAATCGCCGCAGCGGTCGGTTCGTTCAGCAGGCGCAGCACATGCAGGCCGGCCAGACGCGCTGCGTCTTTGGTGCCCTGGCGCTGTGCATCATCAAAATAAGCGGGAACGGTGATCACGACACCGTCGAGCTCCCCTTCCAGCGCCGCTTGTGCGCGAGTGGAAAGTGCCCTGAGAATGTCGGCGGAAACGCCTACCGGATTCACCAGACCGGCGGCGGTGACGATCATCGGCAGGCCGTTATCGCTGGACTGGAATTGGTACGGCAGGTTCGGGTAACGCTGCTGAACGTCGGCCAGCGAGCGGCCCATCATGCGTTTGATCGAGCTGATGGTATTGGCCGGATCCTGCGCCGCTTGCTGGCGCGCTTCCCAACCTACGCGCAACCCGTCAGTCTGATAGTGCACCACCGAGGGCAATAAATCGCGCCCCTGCGCGTCGGCCAGCGTTTCCGCCTGCCCACTGCGTACCGTGGCGACCAGAGAATTGGTGGTGCCTAAATCAATACCGGCAGCCAGGCGGCGCTGGTGCGGTGCGGCGCTGAGGCCAGGCTCGCTAATTTGTAATAAGGCCATATTGAAGCTTCCACAATCAGAATGTATTACTCAAAACCCAGCAGTTTTTCTTCGAGTTGTTCAACCTGTTGCTGGAGTTTGTCCAAAAAGCGCAGCTTACGCACGGTGTCGGCGGCGTCAGACCACTGCTGGCTATCCAACTGTTGCACCATCATCGCACTGCGCTGTTTGACCGTCTCGTTCACCCGCGCGCTAAAAGCGGCCAGCAGGCTTTCTGCATCCGCTTTGCGTTCAATGGTATCGAGCTCTTCACGCAGTTCCAGCTGTTCCATCAGGAACGCGGTATCGCGCACCGTGTGCTGCTCATTACCCAAATCAAAACCGTGCAAAGATAGCATATACTCCGCACGCTTTAATGGGTGCTTCAGCGTTTGGTAGGCTTCATTGATGGTCGCCGCCTGCTGCAACGCCATCAGGCGTTCGCGTTCTGGCTGGAGGGCATTGCGATCGGGATGGAATTGGCGCTGCAGATCCTGATAGCGAGAGGCAAGCAGGCCGCCGTCCACGGAATAGCGAACTGGCAGCCCGAATAAAGTAAAATAATCCATAGCGTGCTCTGGGCGTTATCGGATGGGGTTCCCCCGCAGCACGCGGGGGAGCACGATGGGCTGTCAGACGTTGAAGCTTTCGCCGCAGCCGCACTCGCTCGAGACATTGGGGTTGTTGAACTTGAAGCCTTCGTTCAGGCCTTCCTTAACGAAATCAAGCTCGGTACCGTCAAGGTAGACCAGGCTCTTGCCATCGATGATCACCTTGACGCCTTTGTTTTCAAAAACGATGTCGTCATCGTTCATTTCGTCAACAAATTCCAGCACATAAGCCATCCCGGAGCAGCCGGAGGTTCTTACCCCCAGACGCAAACCCAGACCTTTGCCGCGGTTATTCATAAAAGCCTGAACACGCTGCGCAGCGCTGTCGCTCATGGTAATTGACATCACAACCTCACACTCAATATCCCCAACCTCTTGCAAAACCGGTGTTGGGGAGCAAACCGGTGCAGGGGGCGAATATCTTCGCCCCGATCAACGCAGGCGCAATATACAGCGCCCCTACACAAAAACTACTTGGCGCTGTGCTTGCTCTTGTAGTCGGCGATCGCTGCTTTGATGGCATCTTCAGCCAGAATAGAGCAGTGAATTTTAACCGGCGGCAATTCCAGTTCTTCGGCGATCTGAGTGTTTTTGATCGCTTCGGCCTGATCAAGAGACTTGCCTTTCATCCATTCGGTCACCAGCGAACTGGAGGCGATGGCGGAACCGCAGCCGTAAGTCTTGAAGCGGGCGTCTTCGATGATGCCTTCATTGTTGACTTTGATCTGCAGCTTCATCACGTCGCCACAGGCCGGTGCACCCACCATGCCGCTACCAACGGTAGGATCTTCGTTGTCAAACGAGCCCACGTTACGTGGGTTTTCATAATGATCGATTACTTTTTCGCTGTAAGCCATGACCTTGCTCCTGAATCCTGAGAATTAATGATGTGCCCATTCGATGCTGTTGATATCCACGCCCTGCTTGAACATGTCCCACAGTGGAGACAGGTCGCGCAGACGGCCGATGGATTTACGCACCAGTTGAATGGTGTAATCGATCTCTTCTTCCGTGGTAAAACGCCCCAGAGAGAAACGGATCGAGCTATGCGCCAACTCGTCGGTCATCCCCAGCGCGCGCAGCACGTAGGAGGGTTCAAGGCTAGCGGAGGTACAGGCGGAACCTGAAGAAACGGCCAGGTCTTTCAGCGCCATGATCAGCGATTCGCCCTCAACATAGTTGAAGCTGACGTTGAGGATGTTCGGAACGCCGTGTTCCAGGTCGCCGTTCAGATACACTTCTTCCATATCTTTCACGCCGTTCCACAGACGATCGCGCAGCGTACGCAGGCGCGCCATTTCCGTCGCCATCTCTTCTTTGGCGATACGGTAGGCTTCGCCCATACCGGCGATCTGGTGCACAGGCAGGGTGCCGGAACGCATACCCCGCTCGTGACCGCCGCCGTGAACCTGGGCTTCGATGCGAATACGCGGTTTACGACGCACGTACAGCGCGCCAATGCCTTTCGGGCCATAGATTTTGTGGCCGGAGAACGACATCAGATCGACTTTCAGCTTGCTCAGATCGATAGGCAGTTTGCCCACGCTCTGGGTAGCGTCAACGTGGTAAATGATACCGCGCACACGGCACATCTCGCCGATAGCTTCGATATCCTGCACCACGCCGATTTCATTGTTCACGTGCATGATCGATACCAGGATGGTGTCTTCACGCATGGCGGCTTCGAGAGCCTGCAGACTGATAATCCCGTTGCTCTGCGGCGCCAGGTAGGTCACTTCAAACCCTTCACGCTCGAGCTGACGACAGGTGTCCAGCACGGCTTTGTGTTCGGTTTTGCTGGTGATGATGTGCTTGCCTTTCTTTTGATAGAAATTGGCCGCACCTTTAATCGCCAGGTTGTCGGATTCGGTCGCTCCGGAAGTGAACACGATTTCACGCGGGTCAGCGCCAACCAGTTCAGCAATTTGGTTACGGGCGATATCTACCGCTTCTTCCGCCTGCCACCCAAAGCGGTGGGAACGGGAAGCCGGGTTACCGAAAGTCCCGTCCAGGGTCAAAAACTGCATCATTTTCTCGGCAACGCGCGGGTCAACCGGCGTCGTTGCTGAGTAATCGAGATAAATCGGTAATTTCATTGCTCTTGTGCTCCGTACATCACTTCCAAAAACTAAAAAAATATCGCCAGCTGCTTATGCGCGCAGATTAACGTTGATAGTTTCTTGCGGACGACCGTTGGCCGTGCGACGGGTATCGTTGTTCTGACGGTCCGCCACCACCAGCACTTCCTGGTTGTTCACCAGTTCTGCCAGCGTAATGTTGTTCAGGAACCCGCTGATGCGCTCGCTCAGATCGCGCCACAGGGTATGAGTCAGACAGCGATCGCCACCCTGACAGCCTTCTTTACCCTGACAACGGGTTGCATCTACCGATTCATCGACGGCAGTGATGACAGCGCCAACGGCGATCTCACCTGCGTCTTTCCCCAGCAGATAACCACCGCCCGGCCCACGCACGCTGGCCACCAGGCCATTTTTACGCAGACGGGAGAATAATTGTTCCAGATAAGAGAGCGAAATCCCTTGGCGCTCAGAAATATCCGCCAGAGGAACGGGCCCTTCCTGGGAGTGCAATGCCACATCAAGCATAGCGGTTACGGCATAACGGCCTTTGGATGTCAGTCTCATAGCTAAATGGTTACCTGTTGGTGAAACATGGCCGAAATTCTGACATTCCCGAGTAAATCAGTCAACTATTTAACCTAGTAATTTACTCAAGTATTAGCACATTTTGTCCTGAGCTATATCAAATGCATATAAAATACATGTTATAACCATTGGATAACTAATACTATTATTACTGGCCGTTACGCCACATCAAATTAATTACCTTGATGTTTATCCTGTTTCTCTATCGACGTCAGCATGCCACGCAAGATATTCAGCTCCTGAGCTTCCGGCCGCGCTCGGGTGAATAAACGGCGCAATCTGCTCATTACCTGCCCCGGATGTGCCGGGCGGATAAAGCCGCTGTGCTGTAGCGTTTGTTCCAGGTGCTGATAGAAACGTTCGAGATCGTCCACCAGAGGATAAGGCGTTTCTTCCAACTGCGGCGCCCCCACTTGCTGGCGATCGAGATAAGCCACGCGCACTTCATAAGCCAGGATCTGCACCGCCATCGCCAGGTTCAGCGAGCTGTAATCCGGGTTGGCGGGAATGGCGACGTGATAATGGCACTTTTGCAGCTCATCGTTGGTCAGGCCAACGCGTTCGCGACCGAACACCAGCGCAACCGGCGCGTGCTCGCCTTCGTGCACGGCGCGTACGCCGCATTCGCGCGGTTCCAGCATCGGCCACGGCAAAGTGCGTGAACGCGCACTGGTGCCGACCACCAGGCTACAGCCGGCGATAGCGTCATCAAGGGTGTCAACGATAGTGGCGTTGCCGATCACGTCGCTGGCGCCTGCGGCTAGGGCAATCGCCTGCGAATCAGGTTTTATCAGCGGGTTAACCAGATAAAGGTTGGTTAACCCCATGGTTTTCATGGCTCGAGCGGTCGAGCCCATGTTACCGGTATGGGAGGTTTCTACCAGAACAATGCGGATGTTGTGCAGCATACAAACTCTGAGCGTAGCGGAAAATCACAGCATCTTAACACAGCCATAGGCATTTTGCCGAACAGCTGCTATACTTCGCGCCGTTTCCTGTTCTTTAACATCCTAGTTGGAAGATACCCATGCATCCGATGCTGACTATCGCCGTGCGCGCTGCGCGCAAGGCCGGTAACCTGATTGCCAAAAACTACGAAACCCCGGACGCTGTAGAAGCGACCCAGAAAGGGACCAATGACTTTGTCACTAACGTCGATCGCGATGCAGAGCATCTGATCATCGACGTGATCCGCAAGTCTTATCCGCAACACACTATTATTACCGAAGAACGCGGTGAGCTGGTCGGCGAAGATCAGGATGTACAATGGGTGATCGATCCACTGGATGGCACCTCAAACTTCATTAAACGTTTCCCACACTTCTCCGTTTCCATCGCCGTACGCATCAAAGGCCGTACTGAAGTGGCCGTGGTTTACGATCCAATGCGCAACGAACTGTTTACCGCTGCCCGCGGCCAAGGCGCACAGCTCAACGGCTACCGCCTGCGCGGCACCAATGCCAAAGATCTGGATGGCACCATCCTGGCTACCGGCTTCCCGTTCAAGGTTAAACAGCACGCAACCCCTTACATCAACGTGGTTGGCAAACTGTTCACTCAGTGTGCAGACTTCCGTCGCACCGGCTCCGCCGCGCTGGACCTGGCCTATGTGGCCGCCGGCCGCGTTGACGGTTTCTTCGAGATTGGCCTGAAGCCGTGGGACTTTGCTGCCGGCGAACTGCTGGTACGCGAATCTGGCGGTCTGGTGACCGACTTTGTTGGCGGCCATAACCACTTCAGCTCCGGCAACGTGGTTGCAGGTAACCCGCGCGTAGTGAAAGCCATGCTTTCTACCATGCGTGAAGAACTGAGCGAAGCGCTGAAGCGTTAATATCGAGAAGTGATTGAATAATAAAGAAAAAGCGCTGCAATTTATTGCAGCGCTTTTTTTATGCCTGTCAGCGGGAGAAAGGCCGGATACCGCCACCAAACTCCGGCTGAGCGCTGGTATACAGCAGCAATCCGGCGAACAGCAGAATCAAGCCACCGGCCAATGCCAGCGATCCCCAGGCAACGGCGCTCCAGGCGGCCGGTGCGCGCGAACGGCTGAGGCGCACCGCCAACCGGCGGCTGTAATGCACCAGCAAGGCCAACAATGAAATGGTCAGCGACGTGCCAAACGCCATCGCCAACGCGGAAATAACGCCCCAGGTGAATACGCCAATCACCTTGGAAAACAGCAGCACCAGTATCGCCCCCGAGCAGGGGCGTATGCCCATCGCCAGCACGATGGCGGTTTGCGTGCGCCAGTCACTGCCCGTCTGCAATTCGCTGTCGCTCGGCAAATGGCGGTGCCCGCAGCCGCAGTGTTCGCTGTGAACATGATGAGTCGGCAGCAGTTGCAGGCTATTGATGCGCAGCGCCGGTGACGGACGTAGCGCTTTCACCGCGTAATACAGGCGTTTCAGCGCCCGCCAGCTCAGCAGCACGCCCAGCAGCATGACCAAAATAAAACTGCCCTTCTCCAGCCAGAAACTGCTCTGATGCAGTTGGCGGGAGGATAATTGCAGTACCACCAGCATCAGAGTCACCAACGCGATAGCCACCAGCCCTTGAACCAGCGACGCGGCAAAGGTCAGTTTCAGGCTGCTTTTCAGCCGCGCCGGGTGGGTGGCCAGATAGGTGGCGATCACCACCTTGCCGTGACCGGGGCCAAGTGCATGCAGCACGCCATAGCTCAGGCTAAACAGCGTCAACGCCAGCCCGGCCTGCTGGGGGGCGGCTTTTACCTGCTGCAACAGACCGGCCAATTGTTGATGCAGCCCCTTCTGCCACACCACGCTTTGCATCAGCAGCTGCGGCCAATAGTGCCACGCCACTTGAGCGGCCAACGCCAGCAACAGCGCAAACAGCAGCAGCGGCCACAGGCTGAAGGCCCAGTGCCGCTTACGCGCAGTGTTCTGGCTGAGATTTATTGACATTGCAAAGTGACCCGCTGCGCGAACTGTTGCCCCAGCGCCATATCTTCGCTGGGTGCATCGTTCTTATCGAGGGACAATGCGTAAGCCTGCAAGGAGGAATCCGGCTTCGGCGTCATCAGGCTGAACTTGCACTGTGGCGCCATTTCCGGCGGCAGATGCAGCGCCGTTTGGTCTTTGTAAGTCATATCGACAAAATAGGTGGGATCGTAGGTGGAGATTTCAAACGGCTTGCCTGCCAGCGGCTGCGGCTCGGCCAGCGGCAACACAAACTCCAGCACCGCCTGGTGCCCCTGACGTGACAAGTGGTATTCGGTCGGCAGATTCAGGTATTTCACCGGCTTTCCGTCGCGATACACATCGGTGAAATAGTGCTGACCGAGCACGTTGGCCATCACTTCCGCCGCCAGCTTTTTCCACACTTCCGAGTCGCTTTTCGCGTTCTGCGCATCGTACAGCAGATCCGCCGAGGTGATTTCATCCATTACCCAAACCATTTTCAAGCCTACCAACTTTTGATCTTTCGCCACGAAGGTGGTGTTCATATCAATGAAGCTGTGCGGGTGTGCAACAACGCCGGCGCTGAACAACGCTAAAAAACCGGCCACAATAAAACGTAACTTCATCATCAAACGATACTCATTATTGTTATAAAGTAACATTAATCAACCTTCAACCACCGTTAATCGGCACAATAATTGTGACGAAAGTGGTAAGCCGAAATAAAACCGGGCGCCGAAGCCGCGCCGCAGCACAGCCTTTTGCTATGCTTATTCATAATTTAAACGTTACCTGCCAGAAGGTGATATGAGCCTGGACACTGCTCCTGTGCCTGAGCTCTCCGGTCAACAACGGCGCTGTCATCTGTTATTGATGCTGTATGCGCCGGTGCCCGCTGTACAACTGGAGACTATCAGCCAAATCAACGGCGTCGACCACCCTACTGCCCGGCAAGATATAGCCGAGGTTGCCAGTGAAATCCAGCGTTTCCACCATCTGGAGCTCGTCGGCAATTCCGACGAAGGTTACCGGCTCAAGGGAAGCGCGCTCAACCAACGCCTCTGCCTGCTCCACTGGTTGCGCAGAGCCCTGCGCTGTAGTCCGGTGTTTATTGACCAACATTTTGCCCCCTGGCTGCACCAGGCGCTGGCGGTAAACTCCGCTCCCTCGCCGCAGTTGGAAAGTTACCTCAACAGTTGTGAACCGTTGCTCAACCGTACCCTCGATCAACGCGATCGCCAATTTCTGCAGCACTACCTGTGTTACTGCGCCTGGGAAGCCCAGCGCCAACGGCACCCGGTATTCACCCCCGCGCAACGAGAGTGGCTGCATCAGAAACCGGAACATCAGGCAGCCAGCTTGCTGCATCAATCGCTGAACCAGCTTTTCGCCCTGCAGCCCAAGGCCAGCGAAAGCGACTTTCTGGTACTGATGTTCACCATGCTGAAAAACCACAGCTACCACAGCAACGACTCGGAGGAAGATCTGCGGTTAATGAGAGCGATTGAAAAGATGGTCGAGCGCTTCCAGCAGATTTCCGGCATGACCTTCAGCAGTAAAGAGGATTTGATCAGCCAGCTGTTCGCCCATCTGGCGCCTGCGGTCGAGCGCTGTCGTTTTGACATCGGCATCGACAACCTGCTGCTGGAAGAAGTGGTACGCAAGTACCCGCGTCTGATGCGCACCACTCAGGACGCGCTGGCGCCGCTCGAACAGGAATATGAAATTCGTTTTTCCAGTGAGGAAGCGGGGTTGGTGGCCATCAGTTTCGGCGCCTGGCTGATGCAGGGTAATGCGCTGCAGGAAAAACAGGTGTTGTTACTGACGCTGGACAACCCGCAGTTGGAAGAGGAAGTGGAATATCAGATCCGCGAATTAACGCTGTTGCCATTAAATATCAAGTATCTGCCGTTGCGCGATTACCTGCGCTCCGGCGCGCCACAGGGTATCACGCTGGTGATCAGCCCTTATGCGGCGGTACACAGTGAACCGCAACCGCCGCTGATTTATACCGAATTGCCGTTAGAACGCCAGCAGCGCAAAGCCATCCGCGCGCTGCTGGAAACGACTTAACGGTTGCCGCTGACCGCAACGGCCGGCGGGCGAATAAACAACGCCGGCACCGCCACCGCCGCCATCACCCAGAATACCCCGCCCTGCAGATGTTCAAACAGGAAGCCGGCAATCACCGTCATAATCGCAATACCGCCCCCCATCGCCAGCGCCGAGTAAATCGCCTGCAACCGGATCACCTCCGGCCCTTTGCGTGCCGCGATAAATCGCATCGCCGCCAGATGGCAAACGGTAAAGGTGCCGCAATGCAGGATCTGGATCACCAGCAGCCAGCCCAGTTCGGTGCTGTAAGCCATCAGGCTCCAGCGCAGCACCCCGCAGCAGGCGGAAAGCAACAGCAGATTGCGCGCATTCCAGCGGCGGAACAGGAAATTGCTGCTGGCGAAAATAATGACTTCCGCCACCACGCCCAGCGACCACAGATAACCAATCGTCGAAGCCGAGTAGCCGGCCTCCTGCCAGTAGATAGAGCCAAAGCTGTAATAGCCGGCATGCGCGCCCTGCAGCAACGTAACGCACAACAGGAAACGCCAGACCGGCCCTTCCTTGAGCATTTCACGCAATGAGCGGTCTGGCCCGCTTTGGGTACGCGTCTCCCCCTGCGGCATCACGCTCGGTTTCAGCATCATGCCCAACAGCATCGCCAGCACGCTGAGGATCAAGCTGTAAAGAATGGCGTTATGGCCCCAAACCGACACCATTTGCCCGGTCAGCGCCGAACCGATCACAAACGCCAGCGAACCCCACAGCCTGACACGGCCGTAGTCCATGGTGATTTGTTTTTGCCAGGTGGCAGCCAACGCGTCGGTCAAGGGTACCAACGGCGAGAAGAACAGGTTGAAGCCGGCAATCACCAGCATCAGCCAACCCCAGCCGTTGCCGAAGCAGAACCCCACGGCGAAGGCCAACGTCAGCAACGCCAACAGGCGAAGCGCCGTCACCAGATGGGAAGGATCTTTAACCCGGGGAGCGATCAGCAAACTGCCGAGGAAACGCGCAACCAAACCGGCACCGAGCAGCAGACCTATGGTTTCAGGCGTGATGCCTTCGCCTTTCAGCCAAACGCCCCAAAACGGTAAGAAGATGCCATAAGAAAAGAAGTAGGTGAAATAACTGAGAGCGAGCCAACGCGTTGATTGCAGAACCATGATCCCTCCGGTGTGTAGGCGATACTTTGACAGAGCTCACACTCGCGAGCAACGCTCATTCACGATCAAGGGGATAGAGTGCTAAGCAGTTCACAGTTTGCCGGTACAGGCATAAAAAAACCCGCCGAAGCGGGTTTTTAAAGAGAAAGCAGAATTATGCGTAGACCGGCAGGCGGGCGCAGATCTCCAGCACTTTCTTCTTGGTGCGTTCGATGGTGGCTTCATCGTTGATGTTGTCCAGCACGTCGCAGATCCAACCAGCCAACTCAGTCACTTCAGCAGTTTTGAAGCCACGGCGGGTCACAGCCGGCGTACCGATACGTATGCCAGAGGTAACGAACGGGCTCTTCGGATCGTTCGGCACGCTGTTTTTGTTCACGGTGATATTGGCGCGGCCCAGGGCTGCGTCAGCTTCTTTACCGGTCAGGTTTTTGTCAACCAGGTCCAGCAGGAACAGGTGGTTATGAGTACCGCCGGAAACCACTTTGTAGCCGCGCTCCAGGAACACCTTCACCATCGCTTTGGCGTTATCGGCGACTTGCTGCTGGTAAACCTTGAACTCAGGCTCCATCGCTTCTTTCAGCGCTACCGCTTTACCGGCAATCACATGCATCAGCGGGCCGCCCTGGCCGCCAGGGAATACGGCGGAGTTCAGCTTCTTGTACAGATCTTCATCACCGCCCTTCGCCAGGATCAGGCCGCCACGCGGACCCGCCAGGGTTTTGTGGGTAGTGGTGGTGACGATGTGCGCGTGCGGAACCGGGTTCGGATAAACGCCGGCGGCGATCAGGCCCGCAACGTGCGCCATGTCAACGAACAGGTAAGCACCGATGCTGTCTGCGATTTCACGCATTTTTGCCCAGTCAACCAGACCGGAGAAGGCTGAGAAGCCGCCGATGATCATTTTTGGTTTGTGGGTCTGCGCTTGCTTGGCCAGATCGTCGTAGTCGATTTCGCCTTTTTCGTTGATACCGTAAGGCACCACGTTGTACAGCTTGCCGGACAGGTTGACCGGTGAACCGTGGGTCAGATGGCCGCCGTGCGCCAGGTTCATGCCCAGAATGGTGTCGCCCGGCTGCAGCAGCGCGGTGTAGACGGCGAAGTTAGCCTGGGAGCCGGAGTGCGGCTGAACGTTGGCGTAATCTGCGCCAAACAGCTCTTTAGCACGGTCGATGGCCAGTTGCTCAACGATATCCACGTATTCGCAGCCGCCGTAATAACGCTTGCCCGGATAGCCTTCAGCGTATTTGTTGGTCAACTGGGAACCCTGAGCCTGCATTACGCGTGGGCTGGTGTAGTTCTCAGACGCAATCAGTTCAATGTGCTCTTCCTGACGCACGACTTCTTGCTCCATTGCACGCCACAGTTCGGCATCATAATCGGCAATGTTCATTTCACGCTTTAACATCCGGCATCTCCTGACTTAAATCGGCTAACTAAAAAATCACCAAATAACTACCCGGTTGGGTTCTGGGCAACAGTGTAAACTGTTTTCCCCTACCGAGGATAGGTCTTGACAGAGGTTTTTACGCAAACGATTGGCATGACGCGCTGCAAGGCTTTGATCCGATAAATCACGCCATCCGGCAACGGATTTTTACTCATGCTGAGAATGCGTTTTTTTCATGTTCTGTGAGCGGGATCGTCGCTTAACAACGCCGTAACAAAAATAAGGGTATTTACAGCCCCGGCGGAAATCGCTAATATTTGCGCAAACTTAAAAGATGCATTTAATATGCAACTTTTAAATATTCCAATAATTGAAGTCAAAGGAGCGCTACCATGCTGGATAGCCAAACCATCGCCACCGTAAAATCCACGATTCCCCTGCTGGCTGCGACCGGGCCTAAACTGACCGCTCATTTCTACGATCGCATGTTCGAACACAATCCTGAGTTGAAAGATGTTTTCAACATGAATAACCAGCGCAACGGCGATCAACGCCAGACGTTGTTCGATGCGATCTGCGCCTACGCCGCCAATATCGAAAATCTGGCGGCGTTGCTGCCGGCGGTAGAGCGTATTGCCCAGAAACACACCAGCCTGAATATCCAGCCGGAGCAGTATCAAATTGTCGGCGGCCACCTGCTGGCGACGCTGGACGAAATGTTCAGCCCAGGCCAGGAAGTACTGGATGCCTGGGGCAAGGCCTACGGCGTATTGGCGAACGTGTTTATCCAGCGTGAAGGCCAGATTTATCAGGAAAGTGAAAACGCGAATGGCGGCTGGCGCGAACGGCGCGCTTTCCGCATTGTCAAAAAGCAGCCGCAAAGCGATGTGATTTGCAGCTTCGTGCTGGCGCCGGTGGACGGCGGCCGCGTGATTGACTTCAAGCCGGGGCAATATCTGGCGGTCTATATCAATCACGACAGCATGGAAAATCAGGAAATCCGCCAATACTCACTGACCACCGCGCCGAACGGCGAATACTACCGCATCGCGGTGAAGCGTGAAGATCAAGGTAAGGTCTCGAATTTCCTGCACCAGCAGGCCAAAGAGGGCGATGTGCTTTATCTGGCGCCGCCGCACGGGGATTTCTTCCTTGACGTGCAGCCAACCACCCCGCTAGCCCTGATCTCCGCCGGCGTAGGCCAAACGCCCATGCTCGGCATGCTCAATACCCTGCACGACAGTCAACATCAGGCGGACGTGCACTGGTTGCATGCAGCGGAAAACGGCAACGTTCACGCCTTTGCAGATGAAGTGGCGGATATCGCCGGCCGCATGCCAAACCTGAGCCGTCACGTCTGGTACCGCGAGCCGGGCACCGACGACGTGGAAGGCCGCGATTATCAGAGCCGCGGGTTGATGGACCTCAGCGCACTGCGCGAAACGCTCGACGATCCACAGATGCATTATTACTTCTGCGGCCCAGTGCCGTTTATGCAGCATGTTGGCAAACAGCTGCTGGAAATGGGCGTGAACGCCGATCGCATCCATTACGAATGCTTCGGCCCGCATAAGGTACTGTAATCAAACGGGGCGCGGTCTATGAACAGCACTGCGCCCCGCCGTTATGTTGGATCAGATAGCTTCTTCGTCCTGTTCGCCGGTACGAATACGCACCACGCGCGCCACGTCGAAGACGAAGATTTTACCGTCGCCGATTTTACCGGTTTGCGCGGTTTGCATGATGGTTTCCACGCAGGTATCGACGATATCGTCGGCCACGACAATCTCAATTTTCACCTTCGGCAGAAAATCGACCATGTACTCCGCGCCACGGTACAGCTCGGTGTGGCCTTTCTGGCGGCCAAAGCCTTTCACTTCGGTCACAGTCATACCGGTAATGCCGACTTCGGCCAGAGCCTCGCGGACGTCATCCAGTTTGAACGGCTTGATAATCGCGTCAATTTTTTTCATCTTCTTTCCTTAATTACCAAAATTACCAATTTTTGCGGCCAAAGCCGGATGTGATTGGGTAGCGGCGGTCTTTGCCGAAATTGCGTGCGGTAATACGCGGCCCGACTGCGGCCTGACGCCGCTTGTATTCGTTGATATCCACCAAGCGGATAACCTTGCGCACGATCGCCTCGTCGAAGCCTTCGGCCACCAGATCGGCAACCGACTTATCACGTTCGACGTAACCTTCCAGAATCGCATCCAGAATGTCGTACGGCGGCAGGCTGTCCTGATCGACCTGATCCGGCGCCAGCTCGGCGGACGGCGGACGATCGATAACGCGCTGCGGGATCACGTAGGAGACGGTATTGCGGTATTCGGACAGTTTGAACACCAGCGTTTTCGGCACATCCTTCAGTACGTCAAAGCCACCGGCCATATCACCATACAGCGTGGCGTAGCCCACGGCCATCTCGCTTTTGTTACCGGTGGTCAGCACGATGCTGCGGCGCTTGTTGGACAGCGCCATCAGCACCACTCCGCGACAGCGCGCCTGCAGGTTTTCTTCGGTAGTGTCGCGTTCGGTACCGGCGAACATCGGCGTCAGCTGGCCCATAAAGGCGTCGAACATCGGTTCGATGGAGACGATATCGAACTCGACGCCGAGGATTTCAGCCTCTTCCTTGGCGTCGGCGATGCTGATATCCGCGGTGTAGCGGAACGGCATCATCAGCGCCTGCACCTTGTCTTTACCCAGGGCATCAACGGCAATCGCCAGCGTCAGCGCCGAGTCGATACCGCCAGACAGCCCCAACACCGCGCCCTTGAAACCGTTTTTGGTCACGTAATCGCGCACCGCCAGCACCAGCGCCTCATAAACCTGCGCCAACTGCGGCAACTCGGCGGCCGGTGCGGTCATTGGCACCACGTCCAGTTCGTTGAACCTCAACAGCGTCACCTGCTCGGCAAACGCCGCCAGGCGGTGGGTCATGTTACCGGCCGCGTCGAACACCTTCGAGCAACCGTCAAAAATCAATTCATCCTGCCCGCCGATCTGGTTCAGATACACCAGCGGCAAATGGGTGCGCTGGCAATGGCCGGCCATCAGCGTCTTGCGAATATACGGCTTCTCGCGATTGTACGGCGAGGCGTTGATCGACAAAATCATTTCGGCGCCGGCGGCCTTGGCGGCATCGACCGGCTCCGGGAACCACAGGTCTTCGCAAATCAGCAGGCCCAGACGGTAGCCTTTCAGGTTCACCACGCAGGTTTCGTTGCCGGCGTGGAAGTAGCGTTTCTCATCGAAGACGCCGTAGTTCGGCAGCTGTTGCTTGAAATAGCGCGCCAACAGTTGCCCTTCAGAGAACAGCGACAACGCGTTATACAGCTTGTCGCCTTCGCGCCACGGGTGGCCGACCAGGATCGCCACATCGGTGGACGCCTGCTGCAGGCGATGAAGCTGCGCGTCGCAACGTTGGTAGAAATCGTCGCGATACAGCAGGTCTTCCGGCGGGTAACCGGACAGCGCCAGCTCGGTGAACATGACCAGATCGGCTCCCGCCTTCTGCTGCTCTTGCACGGTTTGCAACATGCGTTCGGTGTTGCCTTCAATGTCACCGACCAGCAAATTCAGCTGGGCCAATGCGATGGAAAGTGATCTGCTCATTGTTTAGGATCCTGCTTAATACGTTCCATGGTTCTCTACGCCCGGTCATGCCACGACAAAGAGAACGGAGTGTAAATCATTCCGCCACGTTTGTTGAGAACCTGCGCGCGCAGGCCATGGCGGAAAATATCATTCTTTAAAATCGTTGGCGTCCAGCTCGTGGCGCGACAGCAATTTATAAAACTCGGTACGGTTGCGGCCCGCCATGCGTGCGGCCTGGGTTACGTTACCCTTGGTGATCTGCAACAGCTTGCGCAGATAGTGCAATTCAAACTGATTGCGCGCCTCGACGAAGGTCGGCAACGCGGTATTTTCCCCTTCCAGCGCCTGCTCCACCAGCGCTTCGCTGATCACCGGCGCAGACGTCAGCGCCACGCACTGCTCGATCACGTTCACCAGTTGGCGCACGTTGCCCGGCCAGGTGGCGGTCATCAGGCGCTTCATGGCGTCGGAAGAGAAGCTGCGGACAAACGGCTTGTGGCGCTTGGCGGATTCACGCAGCAGATGGTTGGCCAGCAGCGGAATATCTTCAGCCCGTTCATTCAGCGCAGGGATCTTCAGGTTCACCACGTTCAGGCGGTAGTAAAGATCTTCGCGGAACTCGTTTTTCGCCATCGCCTTTTGCAGGTCACGGTGGGTGGCGGAAATAATGCGCACGTCGATGTCCAGATCGCGGTTGCTGCCCAGCGGGCGCACCTTGCGCTCCTGCAGCACGCGCAGCAGTTTAACCTGCAACGACAGCGGCATATCGCCGATCTCATCGAGGAACAGCGTACCGCCCGCCGCCGCCTGGAACAGCCCTTCACGGCTGCTGACCGCACCGGTAAACGCCCCTTTGGCGTGACCGAACAGCTCAGACTCCAGCAGTTGTTCCGGCAAGGCGCCGCAGTTAATGGCGATAAACGCCTTTTTGCCGCGCGGGCTGGCACCGTGGATCGCCTGGGCCAACACTTCTTTACCGGTGCCGCTGTGGCCATTGATCAGCACGCTTACGTCGGACTGCGCCACCATTTTCGCCTGCTCCAGAAGGCGCAGCATAATTGGGCTGCGGGTGACGATATCTTCGCGCCAGCTGTCGTCACCGGCCGGCAGCGAAAGCGACAGCGCTTCATCTATGGCCTTGTACAGCGCATCGCGATCCACCGGTTTGGTGAGGAAGCTGAACACGCCCTGCTGAGTGGCGGCTACCGCATCCGGGATCGAACCATGGGCGGTGAGGATGATGACCGGCATGCCAGGCTGGTGCTTTTGAATTTCGGCAAACAGCGCCATGCCGTCCATTTCGTCCATCCGCAGATCGCTGATTACCAGATCAATCTGTTCACGCCCCAACAGGCGCAGCGCTTCCTGGCCGCTTTCGGCGGTGGTGACATGAAAACCTTCGCTGGTCAGGCGCATACCCAACAGCTTGAGCAAGCTGGGATCGTCGTCAACCAATAACAGATTGGCCGGTTTGCGTGCTGTCATCGCGCGTGAGACTCCTTGTTAGCGGGGGGCGGCGCGTAGGTATCTTCCGGATCCACCGGCAGGGCGGTGCCCTTTTCCGGTTCGGCTTCCGGCTCTGCGGCCTTGGCCGACGCGGCATTTTTATCTGCGGCGTCGGTTTTTTGCTGTGTCGCGCCGTTATCCGGGATTTCACCCTGTAACTGCTTACGCGAGGAGAGCTGACGTTCGATATCGGTCAGATTCTCCAGCTTGCGCGAAGTATCCTGTAACTGGGCCTGCAAGCGGATCTGGCTCTGGCGCAGCGCATCTATCTGGCCGTCCGAGCTTTCCTGCAGGTGCTGATAGCGCGCCTTTTCATCGAACAAGGTGATCTGCAGAACCTGCTGCTGACGCCACAGTTGCAGCAACGGGCGCAAGGAGCTGGGGAACGCCAGGCGGTAACTGTTCAGACGATCGATCATCTGGCGGCGTTCGCCCGACGTCGGCTCGGCGCTGCCCAGCAGAATACTTTGCTTGAAAATACCGTCCCAGCTGTCGCCAGGCAGGGTTTTCGCCAGCGAGCGCGCCTGGGTCGACCCTACACGATCGGCGCAATCCATCGCGCGCAGCCAGTAAAGTGAATTATTCAACGCGTCTTTGTCGTCGAGCTGCCACAGGGTATCGCAGGCTGCGATGCGGTAATCCACCACTTTGGTGTCCGGGATCGCTTCTTGCTGCTGCTGACTCAGGCCGCTGCTGACCGCACGATCGACGCAGCCTGCCAGCAAAAACGGCATGCAAAGAACGCTGCCTAAAAAGGAAAGACGACGCTTGCCGAGTGGCGCGCTCTGCGTGGCACGCGGTGAACGTTCGGTCTGCAATAGACGAAGGCGTTTAGACCATGTGTACATTATTTATTCATTCTCGGCGGTTAATGGCAATTCAATGCGGAAGCAGACGTCTGCGCCGGCGACTTCGACCAGCTGCAATTCACCGCGCATCCGGCGGATACAATCCTGAGCGATGCTCAACCCCAGACCGCTTCCTTTTACCGCCCCTTTTCGCTGGTGGCTACCCTGGAAAAAAGGCTCAAAAATCATGGTTTGCTCGGCCTCGGGGATTGGCGTGCCGCTGTTGGCGACATCAATCTGCACCCGTTGCCCAACCTGACGGCTGCGAATCCAAATGTTACCGGATTCCTTGCCGTAGTGCACCGCATTGGAGTAGAGATTATCCAGCACGCGCATTAAAAGCGTAGGCTCTGCCCAGCAGATTTCCGCATCCAATGTGATCTCGGTGCGGATCATTTTCGCCCTGGCCGGCAAACTGTGCGCAGCGACCACCAACTCGACCATATCGCGCAGCTCAACATTCTCATGTTCCGCCGGGCCATCGGCCAGTTTACGGTTGTAATCCAGCAGTTGCTCTATCAGCAGTTGCAGGTGGCGGCTGCTGTTATCGAGAATAGTCACGACTTCTTTCTGATCAGAGGTCAGCGGGCCGGCCACTTCGTCTGCCAACAGTTCAGTCCCCTCGCGCATGCTGGCCAACGGCGTCTTCAATTCATGCGAGATATGGCGCAGGAACTCATGCCGCTGCGACTCGAGCCACGCCAGGCGCTCACTCAGCCAGATAATACGTTGCGCCAACGAACGCAGCTCACGCGGGCCTTTAAACGACTCGGTGCTGCCCAGCGCCCGCCCTTCCCCCAGACGGTTGATCATGCGCTCCACCGCTTTCACCGGGCCGATAATCATGCGGGTGAAAAGCACCACCAGCAGCACGCTGACCAGAAACAACATCAGCGCCTGCCAGCCGAAGAACTGGCCACGTTCGGCAATCGCCTGCTGCAACTGCTGCCCGCGCGAGAACACTACGGCGCGCGTAGCTTGCACCATCTCGGCGTTGGAACGCGAGAAAGACTCCAGCAGCGTCGATGCCTGTTTGTCCGGCCCGCTGCTCTGGCATTTAATCGCAGCGAGCTGGGTCAGCAGGCTGCGCAACGTTTGATAATAGCGTTCATCCGGCAGGATCGGCGCATGGGCGTCCAGCATCTGCGAATACTGCTTACGTTGATTTTGGTACAGCCGCTCCAGGGTGGGATCTACCAGCACGCAATACTGACGATAGCTGCGCTCCATCTCCAGCGCCACGCTGGTCATCGCCTCGCTGCGCCGCGCATCCACCAGCGTGGTGCGGTTGATATCCGCCGCCTGCGCGCTGAGATGATCCAGGCTTTGATAAGCCTGATAAGCCAGCACCAGCAGCGGCAGCAGCACCAGCAGAAACGCCATCAGGACCAACTGACGCAGCGAGCGGGGGAATAAACGCCATCTTTTCAACGAAATCATCTCATTGTCTCTCATCTGCTTCGATGCTAACCGAGTCACCGGTGAGAGGAAAGCCCGGCGTTCAGCGGAGCGTCAGGAAAATAGGGGGAATCGAGCTGTGAGGATAAGGAGTTTGTGTTTGGACCTATCGTCTATACCCAAAATAATTGGAGTTGCGTCAAGGCGACAAGCTTGTAAGTCCCCAGGAGCTTACTCAAGTAAGTGACTGGGGCGCACAAGCGCAGTCAACACAGATGCAACTTCAAGTATGAAGGGTATTTGACGCTGGGGCAGGACTGCCCCATCGCAAGAAAGTGTGGATGCCCTTGAATCTCGTCCCCAGGGTGATGTAGCACAAGGCTGGCATCGAACAGGACGAATAGCATCCATAAGTATCCGGGATTGATGAACACTCATCACAGTTGGATACAGGCGGTGCCTCACTCCACGTGTCGTCCGATGCTTGATAAAGCCGCTTGCGCGTCTGTTATCGGTTTGGTTGGACGATAGGCACCATTTCTTTGGCATCATTCGGAGGCTTATGAGGCAAACTTCCGTCTAAATACGGGGCCATCATAAAAAGTTGAATGAGCAACTGGGGATAATAATGCACTTTGCGTGCCAACTTTTCAACAAATTTATTAACATACTGAATGTATTGAAAAATAAATTAAAATGCAGTCTATAAGCTCAAATTAACCCATTATGGGTCGATTAAAAAATAGCCATCCTGTCGCCAAAAACCGACAACTTAAGCCAATTAATTTTTCATCATTATAAATCAATGAGTTAAGTGTCTCTTTTTAGAGACATGGAAAAGGTTCTCTGTCGCAAAATGCAGACAGCGGCAAACCGGCACGGGCGCAATAAGTAAAAAGGGACGCAATCTCTTGCGCCCCTTTCGTTACCGCGTGGTAACCGCTTAGCCCAGTTGCTTGCGGGCGTTGCGGAACATGCGCATCCACGGGCTGTCTTCGCCCCACTCTTCCGGGTGCCATGAGTTGCTCACGGTACGGAATACACGTTCCGGGTGCGGCATCATCACCGTCGCACGGCCGTTGCTGCTGGTCACTGCGGTGATGCCGTTTGGCGAACCGTTAGGGTTGGCTGGATAGGTTTCCGTTACCTGGCCGGCATTGTCCACAAAGCGCAATGCCACCAGGCCACTGCTTTCCAGCGCCGCCAGGTGTGCGGCATCACGCACTTCAACGTGCCCTTCGCCGTGGGATACGGCGATCGGCATGCGTGAGCCGGTCATGCCCTGCATGAACAACGACGGGCTGGCCGCCACTTCCACCAGGCTGAAACGCGCTTCAAAACGATCCGACAGGTTACGTACGAAACGCGGCCAGTGTTCGGCACCCGGGATCAGATCGCGCAGGTTCGACATCATCTGGCAACCGTTGCACACGCCCAATGCCAGGGTCTGCGGACGGTGGAAGAAGGATTCGAATTCGTCACGAACGCGGTCGTTGAACAGAATCGACTTCGCCCAGCCTTCACCGGCGCCCAGTACGTCGCCGTACGAGAAACCGCCGCAGGCAACCAACGTATGGAAGTCCTGCAGATCGCGACGCCCTTCCAGCAGATCGCTCATATGAACGTCTACCGCATCGAAGCCGGCGCGGTGGAAGGCGGCAGCCATCTCAACGTGGGAGTTGACGCCCTGCTCGCGCAACACCGCCACTTTAGGGCGTGCGCCCTTGGCAATGTAAGGCGCGGCAATGTCTTCTTCCGGCGCAAAGGTCAGCTTGACGTTCAGGCCCGGGTCGCGGTCGTCCTGTTTGGCCTGATGCTCCTGATCGGCGCATTCCGGGTTATCGCGCAGGCGTTGCATCTGCCAGGTGGTTTCCGCCCACCAAGTGCGCAAGGTCGCGCGGCTTTGGCTGTACAGCGCTTTGTCGCCCTGAGTAATCACAAAGCGATCGCCGGCCTGCACGCTGCCGATGTGATGCACATTGTCCGTCAGGCCGTGTTGAGCAAATATCTGTTGCACCGCTTCAAGCCGGTCGGCCGTGACCTGAATCACCGCACCCAGCTCTTCGTTGAACAGCGCTGCCAGCGCATCGTCGCCCAGCCCTTTGATATCCACGTTCACGCCGCAGTGGCCGGCAAACGCCATTTCCGCCAGCGTAACCAGCAGGCCGCCGTCGGAACGGTCGTGGTAAGCCAGCAGCGCGCGATCGGCCACCAGTTGCTGCATGGCGTTGAAGAAGCCCGCCAGTTGTTCGACATTGCGCACGTCGGCCGGCTTGTCGCCCAGTTGGCGGTAAACCTGCGCCAGTGCGGTAGCGCCCAGTGCGTTATGGCCGTTGCCCAGGTCGATCAGCAACAGCGCACTCTCGCCCTTATCGGTACGCAATTGCGGCGTCACGGTGTGGCGAACGTCTTCTACGCGGGCAAAACCGGTGATCACCAGCGACAGCGGCGACGTCATTTCGCGCTGCTCTTCGCCTTCCTGCCAGCGGGTTTTCATCGACATCGAGTCTTTGCCCACCGGAATGGTGATGCCCAGCGCCGGGCAAAGCTCTTCGCCCACCGCTTTCACTGCTGCATACAGGCCGGCGTCTTCACCCGGGTGACCGGCTGCCGCCATCCAGTTAGCGGAAAGCTTCACGCGCTTGAGCGAACCGATTTCGGTCGCGGCCAGGTTGGTCAAGGCTTCCCCTACCGCCAGGCGGCCGGAGGCGGCGAAGTCCAGCAAGGCTACCGGCGCACGCTCGCCGATCGACATCGCTTCACCATAGTAACTGTCCAGGCTGGCGGTGGTCACCGCGCAGTCGGCTACCGGGATCTGCCACGGGCCAACCATCTGGTCACGCGCCACCATGCCGGTTACGGTGCGGTCGCCGATAGTGATCAGGAAGGTTTTCTCTGCCACAGCAGGCAAATGCAGAACGCGTTTTACCGCATCCTCCAGGGTGATGTTCGCACGTTGGATCGGCTCGCCTTTGACCTGCAGACTGGTCACGTCACGCGTCATTTTCGGCGTTTTGCCCAGCAGCACGTCCAGCGGCATGTCGATCGGTTGATTGTCGAAATGGCTGTCGTTCAGCGTCAAATGCAGCTCTTCGGTGGCTTCGCCGATCACCGCATAAGGTGCGCGCTCACGGCGGCAAATTTCGTCAAACTGCGCCATCTGCGCCGGCGCAATCGCCATCACATAGCGTTCCTGCGATTCGTTACACCACACTTCCAGCGGGCTCATGCCCGGCTCGTCGTTAAGGATATCGCGCAGTTCGAAACGGCCGCCGCGGCCACCGTCGCTGACCAGTTCCGGCATGGCGTTAGACAGGCCGCCGGCACCTACGTCGTGGATAAACAGAATCGGGTTTTGTTCGCCCAACTGCCAGCAACGGTCGATCACTTCCTGACAGCGACGTTCCATTTCCGGGTTGTCGCGTTGTACCGAGGCGAAGTCCAGATCGGCATCGGACTGACCGGACGCCATGGAAGAAGCCGCACCGCCGCCCAGACCGATATTCATCGCCGGGCCGCCCAGCACCACCAGCTTGGCGCCCACGGTGATTTCACCCTTCTGCACGTGATCGGCGCGGATGTTGCCGATACCGCCCGCCAACATGATGGGCTTGTGGTAGCCACGCAGTTCGACGCCGTTGTGGCTGTTGACCTGCTCTTCATAGGTACGGAAGTAGCCTACCAGCGCAGGACGACCGAATTCGTTGTTGAACGCCGCGCCGCCCAATGGGCCGTCGGTCATGATATCCAGTGCGGTCACGATGCGATCCGGTTTGCCGAAGTCCTGCTCCCACGGCTGTTCGAAGCCGGGAATACGCAGGTTGGAAACCGAGAAGCCCACCAGACCCGCCTTGGGCTTGGCCCCGCGGCCGGTGGCGCCTTCGTCGCGGATCTCGCCGCCGGAGCCGGTAGCGGCACCCGGCCATGGGGAGATCGCCGTCGGGTGGTTATGGGTTTCCACCTTCATCAGGATATGCGCGTCTTCCTGATGGTAGTCATACTGGCCGTTTTCCGGCGCGGCGAAGAAACGGCCGACCTGAGAACCTTCCATGACCGCCGCGTTGTCTTTATAAGCAGAGAGTACGTAATCCGGCGTCTGCTCAAAGGTGTTTTTGATCATTTTGAACAGCGACTTCGGTTGCTGTTCGCCGTCGATGATCCAGTCGGCGTTGAAAATCTTGTGGCGGCAGTGCTCGGAGTTGGCCTGCGCGAACATATAGAGTTCGATATCCGTCGGGTTGCGCCCCAGACCGGTAAAGGCATTCAGCAGATAGTCGATTTCATCCTGCGCCAGCGCCAGCCCCAGCTTGAGGTTGGCCTGTTCCAGCGCGCTGCGACCTTCGCCCAGCACGTCCACCGCCTGGTACGGCGCCGGCTGATGCTGAGCAAAAAGCTGTTCTGCCTGCTGCAGTTCGCTGAATACCGTTTCCATCATGCGATCGTGCAGCAACGCGGCAAGCTGTTGCCACTGCGCTTCGGTCAGCGTCGGCGCCTTGACGTAAAACGCCAGGCCGCGCTCCAGCCGCACCACTTGCTTCAAACCGCAGTTGTGGGCGATATCGCTGGCTTTGGAAGACCAGGGGGAAATGGTACCCGGACGCGGCGTCACCAACAGCAGGCGGCCTTCAGGGGCATGTTCGGCGAGAGAGGGGCCGTACTTGAGCAGGCGCGTGAGCTTGCCATGTTCTTCGGCACTTAGCGGTGCGTTAACATCGGCAAAGTGGACGTATTCGGCGTAGATATCACTGACCGGAAGTTGAGCGTCCTGACAGCGGGACAGCAGTTTGGTAATACGAAAAGCCGACAAAGCGGGCGAACCACGCAGTATTTCCATAATCAAAGTTCTCTCGTCTTCGAAGCAACTGACTTCAGCACTTCTTTGGGCGCAACAGGGGAAAACGCGCGCCATTATAGAGAATCTACGCCGCCGACGAAACCGTTTGCGCAGCTATTATTGATAAAAGCTGTTCGTCCCCTCGAATTGTCATAACGTGTCAATAAAGTTGCACGCTGGCGTTTTGTTGCGCAAAATGCTCCCGCACTGGTGATTTAACCATAAGAAAAGACTGACCTTCGGTCACCGGCGCACCCGTACCACCACTGGATAACTATTTGAAACGCCTAAAAATAAACTACATTCTCATCGGTGTTGTTACCTTGCTTCTGGCGCTCGCCCTGTGGCCCAATATTGCCTGGCGCGGTGGCCAGGGAGGGCAGCTCGAAGAGATCAAATCCCGTGGCGAGCTGCGTATCAGTACGCTGAACACGCCGCTAACCTATTTCACCACCAAACAGGGGCCGGGTGGGCTCGATTACGAGCTGGCGAAACGCTTCGCCAATTACCTGGGCGTGAAGCTGGTGGTGATCCCGCACAACAATATCAATGACCTGTTTGACGATCTGGACGATGACGACACCGACCTGCTGGCCGCCGGCCTGATCTACAACCAGGATCGCCTCAGCCGCGCACGCACCGGCCCGGCCTATTATTCCGTATCCCAGCAGTTGGTCTATCGCCTGGGCACCCCACGGCCAAAAACCTTTGCCGATATTAAAGGCAAGCTGGCGGTCGCCTCCGGTTCCGCGCACGTCAGCACGCTGAAACAGCTTAAGCAAAGTAAATTTCCGGACCTCAGTTGGGAAGCCTCCAGCGATCTGACCTCAAAAGAGCTGCTGGAACAGGTGGCCGACGGCAAACTGGACTATACCCTGGGCGACTCTGTGACTATCGCCCTGCTGCAGCGCATCCACCCGCAATTGGCGGTTGCGTTCGACGTCACCGATGAAGAGCCGGTCACCTGGTATCTGAAGCGCGGCAACGACGACAGCCTGTATGCGGCGATGCTGGATTTCTATAGCCAGATGGTGGACGACGGCACGCTGGCGCGGCTGGAAGAGAAGTATCTCGGCCACGTCGGCAGTTTCGATTACGTCGATACCAGAACCTTCCTGTCGGCCATCGACTCGGTGCTGCCGACCTTCCGCTCGTTGTTTGAAAAATACGCCAATGAGATCGACTGGAAATTGCTGGCGGCCATCGCCTATCAGGAGTCGCACTGGAACCCGCAGGCAACCTCCCCCACCGGCGTACGCGGCCTGATGATGCTGACGCGGGCCACCGCCGACGGCCTGGGGGTCAGCGATCGTCTGGATCCCGAGGAAAGCATTCAGGGCGGCGCACTTTACCTGCAAAGGCTGATGGCCAAGGTGCCCGACAGCGTGCCGGAAGACGAACGCATCTGGTTCTCGCTGGCGGCGTACAACATGGGCTGGGGCCATATGCTCGACGCCCGCAAGCTGACCAAAATGCAAAAAGGCAACCCGGACAGCTGGGTGGACGTCAAACAGCGCCTGCCGATGCTCAGCCAAAAACGTTATTACCCGCAGCTGACCTACGGCTATGCGCGCGGACGCGAAGCTTATAACTACGTGGAAAACATTCGCCGCTATCAGGTCAGCCTGGTCGGCTATCTGCAAGAAAAAGAGAGGAAGGCGGCGCAGGAAGCGGCCGAACAGGAGGCGCTAGGGAAAGGCTATCCGGTCATTATACCGGAACTGGCGCTTAACCACTAATTACTCCGGCTTATCCGCCGCGCGCTGCGCCAGCTTAAGCGCTTTTTTCTGCTCGCGGCGCAGGCGGAAAAAGTTGCTCAGCGTCGCGGCGCATTCGTCCGCCAGCACACCTGAAGCGATCTCCACCTGATGGTTCATGCCGGGATGGCGCAAAATATCCACCAGCGACCCTGCCGCACCGGTTTTCACATCGGCCGCGCCATACACCAGCCGACGAATGCGGCTGTGAACCATTGCGCCGGCGCACATCACGCACGGCTCCAGGGTGACATACAACGTGGCATTCAACAGGCGATAGTTCTGTAACACCGCTCCGCCCTGCCGCAGCGCCATGATCTCCGCATGCGCGGTAGGATCGTGGCGGCCAATCGGCCGGTTCCAGCCTTCGCCAATCACCTGATTGTCCAGCACCAGCAGCGCACCCACCGGCACCTCGCCTTCTTCCTGAGCACGCTGGGCAAGCAGCAACGCCTGGCGCATCCAGTATTCATCGTTATATTCAGTCATCGCATAATTCCTCGTGCGCTTTTGCGGCGGGCATTATACACAGTAGGTGCGCTGCATGCTGCGCCCGCGTTAACCGGGGTGAATATATTCGCCCCTGCCTGCCGTGAGCGGAGTCGAACGCTGCGGCTTGAAATGCAACGGGTATATACTGAACGAATAGCGATGTTATCAGGGATAAGAAACATGAAATTCAGCAAGAAGAACGCCGCCGTGGTACGCAAAGCCCTGAACGGCTGGGTCGGCGAAGGCGCGCTGACGGCGCAACAACAAGAACAGTTGTTGCAGCATGTGGAAGTACAGCCTTTCGACTGGCGGCGGCTGGCGCGTTATGCCTTTCTCGCCGCGCTGGCCTCGCTGGTCATTGCCATCACCAGCCTGTTCGCCGACAGCGATCTGTTGGACTGGCTGAGCGGCTTGTTCCGCTTCGATACTCCGGTTCGCATGGCGATGGCCGGCATACTGGCCGCGCTGGCCTATACCTGGGCCTTGCGCCGTCGTCGCCATCATCCGGAAAAACGCTACGGTAATGAGGCCGCGCTGTTCGTTGCCGTGCTCTTCACCGCTTGCGCTCTGTGGCAAATGGGCGTCTGGCTGGACAACGGCAGTGGCCGGGTTTCATTGCTGCTGGTGTTCGCCGCTCTGCTTTACGGCGTGATTGGCTGGTTCAGCCGTTCCGGGTTGGTGTGGTGGTTTGCCCTGCTGTCGTTCGGCAACGCCTTCGGCGCCGAAACCGGTTACCTTTCCGGCTGGGGCGCTTACTGGCTGGGTATGAGCTTCCCGATTCGCTTTATCGCCTTCGGCGCAGTCCTGATCGCCGCAGCATTGCTGCTGCAACCGCTGCTTGCACGGCGTGGGCTGGAGCGGGTTTCGCTGGCGATGGGGCTGCTGTATTTGTTTATCGCCCTGTGGCTGCTGTCGATCTTCGGCAATTACGGCGATCTTGACAGCTGGTATAGCGTGCGCCAGATCGAACTGTTCCACTGGAGCCTGCTGTTCGGCATCGCCGCCGCAGTGGTCATCTGGCTGGGGCTGAAACGTGATGACGCCATGCTGCGCGGATTCGGTCTGACCTTCCTGTGCATCAACCTTTATACCCGCTTCTTCGAGTTTTTCTGGGACAGCATGCCCAAGGCGATTTTCTTTGTGGTGCTCGGTCTGAGCCTGTGGGCGCTGGGGCACTATGCAGAGAAGATATGGCAACTGGGACGCAAACCGCACGATCTGACCGATGATTAAGGCGTTATGGCCGCCGTCTTTCACGCTGCAATTCGAAAACCCGAGAGGATATAAACGGCAAAGGGCGGAAATCCGCCCCTTTGCTTACTCCAACTGCTGCAATTCCCCCAGCTTACTGACCCGCCAGCGGTGCTCGCAGAAATACAGCAGCGGGTTGTCCTGCTTGCTGTCACTGTAACCGCTGTACAACCTGAGCGGCGCACCGAGGCGCTGCTCCAGTTGCATCACTTTCTGTACGCCAAGACAGCGCATAGTCAACACCCAGCCGCCGTGACGACGCACAATGCGGCTGCCGACCAGGCGCACCCGCGACAGGAAAGCGGAGTCCCGATAAACCTGCTCCACCAGCCGTTCCGGAGAACCGGTAATCAACCACACCTGTGCATCGTGCACATCGAGGTACTGACGCAGGCGCATTTGCACCACCGGAAACGCGGTCACCTTGTCGCGGAAATAGCTGACGAACTGCCGTTCCAGCGCCGTTAACCTGGCCTCCGACCGGCCAAAGGTGATCGACCACAGCAAGACGCTCATCGGCCAGCGCGCAGCGCGCCCCATCACCAGCATCGCCAACCCGACCACCGGCAGCAGCGGTACCACCAACAGCAGGTTCAGCGGCAGGTGACGCAGCAAGAAACGCAAGAAACTGCCAAACATGTCTTCCTGATGCAGCGTACCGTCCAGATCAAAGAACACCACGCGGCGGCCTTCCACGGCCTCCTGGCTCTGTTTCTCGCTCAAGCGTTACTCCTCAGGATCGTTGAATCCCATTATCCAGGTGAAAATAAATCCAGCCACAATCGTAATCACCATACCGGCCAGATACAACATCACCTTACCCGAGACAATGGTCAGCGCCAAAGGCAAACCCGAGATACCGAAGGTAATCACCGTCGCCACTTTCCAGTAGCTGATCAGTGCGCCCCCCACAGCGCCGCCGAGGCAGGCGGCAATAAAAGGCTTACCCAGCGGCAGGGTCACGCCGAAAATCAGCGGTTCGCCAATGCCGAGAATACCGACCGGCAGCGCCCCTTTGATCACTTTTTTCAGGCGCGCGTTGCGGGTTTTCATTAATACTGCCAATGCAGCCCCCACTTGCCCCACTCCCGCCATCGCCAGGATCGGCAACAGCGGGTTGGAGCCGTGCGCCTGCACCAGCTCGACATGTATCGGCACCAATCCCTGATGCAGACCGGACAGCACCAGCGGCAGGAACAACCCGGACAGTACCGCGCCCACCAGCAACCCGCCTTTGTCGATAGCCAGATTGGCGCCGTGGGCGATGGCGTCCGAAATGTAGCCGCCGAGCGGTTGCAAAATCATAATCGCCAGCGATGCAGTCACCAATGTGGTCAACAGCGGATTGAGGATAAGCTCGATCGACTCCGGCAGCAGGTTACGCAGACGTTTTTCCACCCAACACATCAGCGCCACCACCAGCAGCACCGCAATCACCCCGCCGCGCCCCGGCTGCAACGCCTCGCCGAACAGCGTAATCTGCGCCAGCGCCGGGCTGGAGAGAATGCCGGCCATCACGCCGCCCATCGCCTGCGAACCGCCAAACACCCGGGCGGCGTTAACCCCCACCAAAATGTTCATGATGGCGAACACCGCGCTGCCGAAAATCGCCAGCAGCCCAAGTACGTTGGGGTAGTTAACCGCCAGCTCGCCGGCGATGTCGGGCCGCTTCAGCAGGTTGATGATGCCGGTAATCAGGCCCGAGGCAATGAACGCCGGTATCAGCGGGATAAAAACATCGGCCAGTTTTTTCAGTGCGCCGCTCATCGGGGCTGCATATTTCTGCTTGGTCTGCGCTTTGGTACGAGCGATATCATCACCGCCCGCCAACACGGCGGGAGCACCATTGAGCAGCGAACGCATGGCGTCCACGACCTTGGCGGCGGCGCCCGGACCGACAATAAACTGATGCTGATCGCCCTGCTTGATATAGCCCTTAACGCCCGGCAACTGCTTGAGCGCCGGTAAATCAAGGCGCAGTTCGTCGCGGACCTCGACGCGAACCCGCGTCATGCAGTTCTCCAGCCTGAGGATATTCCCCTCGCCGCCAATCCCCGCCAGTATCTGTGTTGCCAGTGCCGTTGTCTTGTCCATCGCCCGCCCCAAGTGTGGTTTAACGCGTCAATGCCGCGCGCAAATAGCCATCGTGCTGCTGCAAGCGACGCTGCGCTTCTTCAGCGCCAATACCGGCCAGAATCATCAGAATCGCCGGTTTGACTTCAAAACCGGTCTGCGTCAGCGCCGCCTCAGCCTGACTGCGTTCGGCGCCGGTGGCTTCCACGACGATGCGGCAGGCGCGATCCACCAGTTTTACGTTAGTGGCTTTCACGTCCACCATCAGGTTCTGATATACCTTGCCCAGTTTGACCATCGCGCCGGTCGACAGCATGTTCAGCACCAGTTTTTGCGCGGTGCCGGATTTCATGCGCGTCGAGCCGGTCAACGCCTCCGGCCCCACCACCGGTGAAATCGCCACCTGCGCTTCGTGGGCGATGGGTGAATCCGGATTACAGGAAATCGCCGCCGTCGGGCACCCCAGCTGACGCGCGTAGCGCAAGGCGCCGATCACATAAGGCGTACGCCCTGATGCCGCCAGCCCCACCACCATGTCGGTGGCCGCCAGCGACAGCGCTTTCAAATCGGCTTCTCCCAAGGCTGCATCATCTTCTGCGCCTTCTACCGCCTTCAGCAGCGCGCCCGGGCCACCGGCTATCAGCCCAACAACCCTGCCATGCGGCACGCCGAAGGTGGGTGGACATTCGGAGGCGTCAAGCACACCAAGACGGCCGCTGGTACCCGCCCCCAGATAAATCAACCGGCCGCCGGCCTTCAACGCCGCCGCCGCCAGATCCACCGCTTCCGCTATGGCCGGGAGCACTTTTTCAATCGCTTCCGGTACCTTGCGGTCTTCCCGGTTAAAGCAACTCACCATCTCCAACGTAGACATTTCATCCAGCTCCATGGTGGCTGGGTTACGGGTTTCAGATACCAATGCGCCTAAGTTCATTTGTTTACCTTTGAATTTTTAATTCCAAACATTAAAGCATTATTTGAATATTTTATTCATTAAAGCGAGCACTATTTGCTATTTTAAACACCGGGTCACAAAAAATTTTCACTGCACGTTTTCGCCACCGGCATGGCAGAATACCCGCTCGTAACACAGGTGCGCGTTCAAATGGCCCCAGCCCTTCGGGTCTCGCCCCAAAAGCCCGTATTCTGCGTCGTCGGGCTTAAACATAGGTCCGCTCCGCCTTGATTACGGACTTTTGGGTCTGCGACGGTGCCACGATCAATTATGGGACACAACCTTATGAGTACCCTTCTTCGCATTCGTCAGATGTATCCGACACTGGCTCAAAACGACCGCAAACTGGCGGATTTCCTGCTGCATAATGCCCAGCAGGCGCGCCATCTCAGCTCGCAAAAGCTGGCCCAGTTGGCTGGGGTCAGTCAGTCAAGCGTGGTGAAATTTGCTCAGAAGATGGGCTACAAAGGCTTCCCTGCATTGAAGCTGGCGCTGAGCGAAACCCTGGCCCAGCCACAGGCTGAGCCGGCGGTCACCGTGCATAACCGTATCCTCAGCAGCGATGCGCTGAAAACGGTCGGTGAAAAGCTGTTGGTGGAAAAGCAGTCTGCATTGCGCGCCACGCTGGATATCAATAGCGAAGAGCGTCTGCATCAGGCGCTGGATATGCTGCGTCAGGCGCGAAGGATCATTCTGGTAGGGATCGGCGCTTCCGGGTTGGTCGCCAAGGATTTCTCCTACAAGCTGCTGAAAATTGGCGTGATGGCGATAGCTGAGCCGGATATGCACGTCCAACTGGCGGCAGTACAAGCGCTGGATAAGCGGGATTTGCTGCTGGCGATCTCATTCAGCGGAGAACGGCGGGAAATCAACCTGGCGGCGGAAGAAGCCCGCCTGGCCGGCGCCAAGGTGCTGGCATTGACCAGTTTCTCGCCGAACGGGCTGCAGCAACGCGCCGATCACTGTCTGTATACCATCGCAGAGGAACCCAACACCCGCAGCGCCGCTATTTCTTCCAGCACCGCCCAGTTCGCCCTCACCGACCTGCTGTTTATGGCCTTGATTCAGCACGATCTCGATCATGCCCGCGACCGTATCAAACACAGCGAACAGTTAGTGAAAAAACTGGTTTAGACGTTATAATCCGCGCTGCGCAAAATACCCCTATTAATGATGAGAGATAAACCATGGCCCTGCTAATCACACGCAAATGCATCAACTGCGATATGTGCGAGCCGGAATGCCCGAATCAGGCCATTTCGATGGGGGAGGATATCTACCAGATCGACACCGATCGCTGCACCGAGTGCGTTGGCCATTACGATATCCCAACCTGCCAGCAGGTATGCCCGATCGATAACACCATTGTCGTTAACCCGCAGCACAGTGAAAGCAACGAACAGCTGTGGGACAAGTTTGTGGTGCTGCATCACGCCGAGCGGCTGTAACCGCCACCTTCCGATCGACAAGGGCGCCAACAGGCGCCCTCAGCCAGCTGACAAAGCCCGTTATTAGGGAGAGCGTGCCGAAGGGGTCGTAACGGCCTTGGCCGTCGGAGCGCCCCTCGGTGCGCTAGGCCCGGGTATCTCGGACTCAAAGACAACTTTGTCATCAACCTCAGGGCGCCAACAGGCGCCCTTTTATTTTACGGCCGATACCGCGTTACCCTTCGATAATTACCGTGGCGCAGGCATAACGGCGTTCATCCGCCAGCGAAACGTGGATGGCGGTAACGCCCATCTCCTGTGCCAGCTCGGCGGCGCGAGCATGCAGGCGAATGTTCGGCTTGCCAAGACCGTCATTGAAGACTTCAAACTGATTAAATGCCAGCCCGTTGCGGATGCCGGTACCGAAAGCCTTGGCGGCCGCTTCTTTCACCGCGAAGCGCTTGGCGAGAAAACGTACCGGCTGCTGATGCTGCTGATACACCTCCCACTCGGCCGCGCTCAGCACACGGCGTGCCAGGCGATCGCCGCTGCGCTCCACCACCGCTTCGATGCGCGCCATCTCAACGATATCGGTACCCAGCCCCAGCACTGCCATTAGCGACGCGCTTCCCGCATCAGTAATTTCATGTCGGCAACCGCTGCCGGCAACCCACTCATTACTGCCTGGCCGATAATGGCGTGCCCGATATTCAGTTCATACATCTCTGGCAACGCAGCTATCGGTTGAACATTATGGTAAGTCAGGCCATGACCGGCATTGACCTTCAGGCCCTTGCCGGCGGCATAGGTAGCCGCGACCGCAATACGATGCAGCTCGGCCTTCACCGCCATCTCGCCTGTAGCTTCGGCATAGGCACCGGTATGGATTTCAATATAGGGAGCGCCAACCGCCACCGCCGCATCAATCTGGCGATGATCCGGGTCGATAAACAACGACACTAGAATGCCGGCCTGCGCCAGGCGCTCCACCGCCACGGCCATTTTGTCCTGTTGCCCGGCAACGTCCAGCCCACCCTCGGTGGTAACTTCTTCGCGCTTTTCCGGCACCAGACAACAAAACTGCGGCTTCAATTCAATGGCGATATCCAACATTTCGTCGGTCACGGCCATTTCAAGATTCATGCGCGTCTGGATGGTTTGACGCAGAATACGCACGTCGCGATCGGTGATGTGGCGGCGGTCTTCACGCAGGTGCACGGTAATCCCGTCAGCCCCCGCCTGTTCGGCGATAAATGCCGCCTGAACCGGATCCGGATATTGGGTTCCGCGCGCGTTACGTAACGTGGCGATGTGATCGATATTAACGCCCAGCAGCAAATCAGCCATGACAACCCTCTAAAAACGATTTTCAGTGCCAGCAGTTTACACGCGGGCGCAGGGCCGCAAAAGGGGAAAAGGTCAGGCGTCGTCGACCGGCGTATCCGGCTGCTTGCGAACGAACTGACGAAACAGTTCGCGGCTCTTCAGCGGTTTGCCGCCCAGATAGGGTTTTAGCGCCATGCGGGTGAAGCGCTTGGCGGCACGCAAGGTTTGCACATCGGGGAACTGACGCTCTGCCAGCGCACGCAGCTCGCGGCCGGTAAAGCTGTAATGGTCCACCACCAGGCTGGCGATAAAGCCCTTTTCCTCGCGGTAACGGTAGGTCATACCGTCATCCACCGGCTGGCCGCTGCCGGCGCAGTGCAGGAAATCAAGACCATAGCCCAGGTGATTCAGCAATGCCAATTCGAACTGGCGCAGCGCCTGCTCCGGGGAAATGTCTTCCGCCGCCAGCGCCTGCAAACATTGCAGGTAATCGAAGAATAATACCGAGTAGTTGGCTTCCTGCTCCAGCACCCGCGACAGCAGTTCGTTCACGTACAGGCCGCTGTACAGCATCATGCCGCTAAGGGGTAAACCGAGGGAAACCGCTTCGGCGTTACGCAGCGTTTTCACTTCGCCACGGCCGCCCCAGCGCACTAACAGGGGAGTAAAGGGTTGCAGACACCCCTTTAGATTGGAGCGGCGGCTGCGCGCGCCTTTTGCCAGCAAGCGCACCCGCCCATGGCCTTCCGTGAACATGTCCAGCATCAGGCTGGTTTCACTGTACGGTCGCCCATGCAGGACGAAAGCGCGCTCCCAGCCGTCCATTGGAGAGGTTATTTCAGGTCGTCGGTATAGCCCAGGCTACGCAGCGCACGTTCGTCGTCCGCCCAGCCCGATTTCACTTTCACCCACAGTTCCAGATGCACTTTGGTTTCAAACATCTGTTCCATGTCGTGGCGAGCTTCGATACCGATCGTTTTGATCTTCGAGCCTTTGTTGCCGATGACCATTTTCTTCTGGCCTTCGCGCTCAACCAGAATCAGCCCGTGCACGTTGTAACCGCCCCGCTCGTTCGGCACAAACTGTTCGATCTCAACCGTAACCGAGTAAGGCAGTTCTTCACCCAGGAAACGCATCAGCTTTTCGCGGATGATTTCCGACGCCATAAAGCGCTGGGAGCGGTCGGTGATGTAATCGTCCGGGAAGTGGTGTTCCGCTTCCGGCAGCACCTTGCGCGCGATAGCGGCGATAGTGTCCACATTCATGCCTTTTTCGGCAGAAATTGGCACCACGTCGAGGAAATTCATCTGCTGGCTCAAGAACGCAATGTGCGGCAACAGCTTGGATTTGTCGGTAACGTTGTCGACCTTGTTGATCGCCAGCAGGACCGGGCATTTCAGACTGCGCAGCTTGTTGACCACCATTTCATCGTCGGCAGTCCAGTTAGTGCCTTCTACTACGAAGATCACCAGCTCTACGTCGCCGATTGAGCTGCTGGCCGCGCGATTCATCAAACGGTTGATGGCGCGTTTTTCTTCGATATGCAGACCCGGGGTGTCGACGTAAATAGCCTGATAGGCGCCATCGGTGTCGATACCCATAATACGGTGACGGGTCGTCTGCGGTTTACGCGAGGTGATGGAGACTTTTTGCCCCAGCAGTTGGTTGAGCAACGTGGATTTGCCCACGTTGGGACGACCGACTATCGCAATAAAACCACAGTATTGTTTTTCTTCGCTCATTCAAGCTCCAGCTTTTTCAACGCTTGTTCCGCTGCTGCCTGTTCGGCTTTACGGCGGCTTGAGCCGGTACCTACTACAGGTTCGCTCAAACCACTCACCTGGCAGTGGATAGTAAACTCCTGATCGTGCGCCTCACCGCGAACCTGCACCACCAGATAAGAAGGCAACGGCAGATGACGACCTTGTAAAAACTCCTGCAAGCGGGTTTTCGGGTCTTTCTGCTTATCACCGGGGCTGATTTCGTCCAACCGGCTGCGATACCAGTCCAAAATCAGTCGTTCGACGTTTTGGATATCGCTATCCAGGAACACGCCGCCAATTAATGCCTCCACCGTATCCGCCAGGATTGATTCGCGGCGGAATCCACCACTTTTCAACTCACCCGGCCCGAGACGCAGACATTCGCCTAGGTCGAACTCGCGCGCCATCTCTGCCAGCGTATTACCGCGCACCAGCGTGGCACGCATGCGGCTCATATCGCCCTCGTCTACGCGAGGAAAACGATGGTAGAGCGCATTGGCGATGACAAAACTAAGAATAGAGTCACCCAGAAACTCAAGACGTTCATTGTGTTTACTGCTGGCGCTACGGTGAGTCAACGCTTGCAGTAAGAGCTCCTGCTGTTGAAAAGTGTAGCCCAGCTTCCGCTGCAGCCTGTTTATTACGATGGGGTTCATGAGTTACCAATAGATCAAGAATGCGTCAAAAACTTGCAGCATACGGAACAGGCCTGCTTCGCCGAAAGCCAATCCAAAGCTGTTTCGTTTGCAGTGGCTCCCAACAGGGAGCCAACTTTTTATCGCTCGAGGAGGTATTCTACAACGAGTGGAAATATAATGCTGCGTTTATAAGCTCGCGATTAATGAATTCCACCGATACGGCTAAACCTTACACCGGTTGGCCATTCACCTTCCTGCTTTTCAAAACTCATCCAGATAGCCGTGGCTTTACCCACCAGATTTTTCTCCGGTACGAAGCCCCAATAACGGCTGTCGGCGCTGTTGTCGCGGTTATCACCCATCATGAAGTAATGCCCCGCCGGCACAACCCATTCCGCCAGTTGCTTACCCGGCTGCTGGTAGTAAGCGCCCACCTGATCCTGCGTGCCCGGCACGGTCAGAATATGGTGAGAGACAGTGCCCAGCGTTTCCTGGCGCTCGCGCAGGCGGATACCGCCCTGCGGCACGTTATCGCTCAATGGGATCTGGTAGAAACCGTTGCTGGCTTCGCCCATGCCGCTGCGGCTGAACATCTGTACAAAATCGCTTGGTTGCGCATCGGTGTATGTCACCGCCAGTGCGGTATCGCAAGACTGGCCGTTATTACAGGATGGCTGAACGGTCACGCGTTTATTAACCGGATCGTAAGACACCCGGTCACCCGGTAGCCCCACGACACGTTTGATATAATCCAACTTCGGATCCAGCGGATATTTAAATACCGCAATATCGCCGCGCTTCGGATGACCGGTTTCAATTAGCGTGGTCTGGGTAATCGGATCTTTAATGCCATAGGCATATTTCTCCACCAGAATAAAATCGCCAATCAACAACGTCGGCATCATTGAACCTGATGGGATCTGGAAAGGTTCGTAAATAAACGAACGCACCACAAACACCAGCAGCAATACCGGGAAAACCGATGCGCCGGTTTCGATCCAACCTGGCTGCTTCGCCACTTTCGCCAACGTTTTATCGTCTACGGCGCCCGTAGCCTGTGCATTCACCGCCGCAATCTTCTCCCGGCGGGCCGGCGCCCATTTAAAGCGCTCAAAAGCCCATATGATCCCGGTAACCAATGTGGCTATGGCCAGGATCAAGGCAAACATATTCGCCATGCAAACTCCCTAATTACGCGACCTTATCGCGGTTACTTGCTGTCTTTGCCCACGTGCAGAATGGCCAGGAACGCTTCTTGCGGCAACTCAACGTTACCGACCTGCTTCATGCGTTTCTTACCGTCCTTCTGTTTCTGCAACAGCTTCTTCTTACGGCTCACGTCACCGCCATAGCATTTAGCCAGAACGTTTTTACGCAACTGCTTCACCGTGGCACGCGCGATGATATGAGTGCCGATAGCGGCCTGAATCGCGATGTCGAATTGCTGACGCGGAATAAGCTCTTTCATCTTCTCCACCAGCTCACGACCACGGTACTGCGAGTTGTCGCGGTGGGTGATCAACGCCAGCGCATCCACGCGCTCGTTGTTGATCAGCACGTCGACACGCACCATGTCAGACGTCTGGAAACGTTTGAAGTTGTAATCCAGCGACGCGTAACCGCGAGAGGTGGATTTCAAACGGTCGAAGAAGTCGAGCACCACTTCTGCCATCGGGATTTCGTAGGTCAGCGCGACCTGGTTGCCGTGGTAGACCATGTTGGTCTGTACACCGCGTTTTTCGATACACAGCGTGATTACGTTGCCCAGGAATTCCTGCGGCATCAGCATGTGACACTCGGCGATCGGCTCGCGCAGCTCCATGATATTGTTCAGCGGCGGCAGCTTGGATGGGCTGTCGACGTAAATGGTTTCTTTGCCGGTGGTTTCAACTTCATACACTACCGTTGGGGCGGTGGTGATCAGTTCCAGATCGTATTCACGCTCCAGACGCTCCTGGATGATCTCCATGTGCAACAGGCCGAGGAAGCCGCAACGGAAGCCGAAGCCCAGCGCGGTGGAGCTCTCTGGCTCATAGAACAAGGATGCGTCGTTCAGGCTCAGTTTGCCCAACGCGTCGCGGAAGGCTTCATAATCGTCCGAGCTGATCGGGAACAGGCCTGCGTAAACCTGCGGCTTCACTTTTTTGAAGCCTGGCAGCGCCTTGTCTGCCGGTTGACGAGCCAGCGTCAGGGTATCGCCCACCGGCGCGCCCAAGATGTCTTTAATGGCGCAAACCAGCCAACCTACTTCGCCGCAGTTCAACACGTCGCGATCGACGCGTTTCGGGGTAAAGATCCCGAGGCGATCGGCGTTATAAGTCTGGCCGGTGCTCATCACCTTGATCTTGTCGCCCTTGCGCATCGTGCCGTTCTTGACACGCACAAGAGAAACGACGCCCAGATAGTTGTCGAACCAGGAGTCGATGATCAATGCCTGCAGCGGCGCTTCAGGATCGCCTTCCGGCGGTGGGATGTCACGTACCAGGCGTTCGAGAACCTCTGGCACGCCAACGCCGGTTTTGGCCGAGCAGCGGACCGCATCGGTAGCGTCGATGCCAACGATGTCTTCAATTTCCTGTGCGGCGCGATCGGGATCGGCGGCCGGCAGGTCAATTTTGTTCAGTACCGGCACCACTTCCAGATCCATATCCAGCGCGGTGTAACAGTTGGCCAGCGTCTGAGCTTCTACGCCCTGCCCGGCATCCACCACCAGCAGGGCGCCTTCGCAGGCAGCCAGTGAACGAGAAACTTCGTAGGAGAAGTCAACGTGCCCTGGGGTGTCGATAAAGTTGAGCTGATAGGTTTGACCGTCTGTCGCCTTGTAGTCCAGCGTTACGCTCTGCGCTTTGATGGTAATGCCACGCTCACGCTCAAGATCCATAGAATCAAGCACCTGCGCAGCCATTTCGCGTTCGCTCAAGCCACCGCAGATTTGGATAATACGGTCGGACAGCGTCGACTTACCGTGGTCAATATGGGCAATAATGGAGAAATTTCGTATATGCTTCATTATAAAAGTTTTTCTGCCTTGGTATTTCTGAATTACTCGCCTATAGAAACCCGTATGGACCTAAAGCGACAGTGAATGGGTTCGGCCGTCTTCCGCCTGAATCGCAGCATTCTACATGCCACAACACTGAAAACCTAGCGATCGGTGCAGTGAAGGCATTCTATTATGCGCACTTTAGTGTTACACGGCGCTCCAGGTTGTGAAAGAAGATGTTAACAAAAGCCGATGAATGAAAAACCACTGCTTTCGCCACCGAATCAACGGAAATCATGTACTGCGCATACCTTCATCTTCGGCGCTAATACATAACCGTCGATAACGCAATAAACCCCTTCCTAAATCAGAAATAAATAATAATGGGATCAACATCTTAGAATTGCCTTTCTCCCTGTCGGCTTTCGGAAAATACCCATATACGCTCTTCGGCGCCTCCTATAGAAATGGGACAGAACTCCGCGACAAAATATTATTCAGGGCACTACATCGGCATGCCCACCGGAGTTCACCAGCATATCTCTGTACGTTGATTGGAAGGTGCATAATGATCGATAAAGGGCAAATGCTGAGCCGGCACGATTTTTCCAAGGTCAATTGGGGCATTCTGGCAGCGGCAGCGCTGCTGTTAACTGTCGGTGCGGCGCTGCTGTTGCTGCCGCTGCTGAGCAACATGGATGAAAATGCGGTACTGACCTTGCTGCAAACCGGCGCAGCCACTATTTTACTCGGCGGTAGTCTGCTGGCGTTGCGCCACTACCTGCGGCCAACGCTGACTTATCGCCTGTATGAGCACGGCGTTCGGGTGATTAATGACCATAGCCACAAAGAACGGTTTATCCCTTTTGAAAAAATTGGCGATATTTATCGTTTTCGCGGTGGGCGCTTGTTTGGCGGGCTGTGCAACGTGATGGCATTTCGTACTACTGCCGAACAACCCTGGTGCACAGTGTTCAGCAATCTGTCCCATTCCTGGCGGTTGGCCGATGTCATTATCAGCCAACAAATCCAACTGCGTGGACCACAGGCGCTGAATGCGCTTTATCAGGGTGAAGTGCTATCGTTTAGCTATCTGAATTGCAGTACCCTCTGGCTGAACCATTTACTGCCTGGCAATCGCAGGAAGCAAACGCCCCAAACGCTGCGGCTGAGCGCTACGGCGCTGATCACGCCGCAGGAGAGTATTCCGATTGAGCAGATCCGCACGCTGGAGAATAACACGCAGCGCGGCATCATCCGCCTGCTGGATAATCAGGGCAAGGCGCTGTTTACGGTCGGGTATTTTTCGCTGCTCAGTGCCGATCTGTTTATGGCGCTGCTGGAGCATATGATCTACAACCGCATCCCCGCCTATCATAATCCGGCGATGACGCGGCAGCAGTTTTAGCGCAGGGGTTCACTGTCCGTCTGCAGGCGCATGGCCCCAGGCGGCAAACCGATTTGCAGAACGACAGGTTGGTAATTCGCCTGTTCGCCGAGGCGGTGCGCCAGGCTACGCGCCAACATAAAGGCCGCGCCACCGCCAAGCAGCGCGCCGAGCGCCGCAGAGGCATCGGTGCCCAGCCAGTATTGCAGCAGACTCCCTCCTAGCATCATACCCAGCAAAGGCGTCAGATAGACCAGCATAGCCGAACGCAGCAGGCTGCCCTCGGCGATACCCACTTCAACCCGCTGGCCCGGCTCAAGCGGCTGCTCGATACGCACCTGCAACTGATGTTCGGTTTCCGGCACCAGTTCGTTCAACGCGCGCGCGCCACAGCCCGAACGGGCATTGCAACTGCCGCAGCCGGCTTTGGGTTCGCAGCGCAGCAGCGCCACGCCCTGTTGCCACGAAACCACCGTGGCCCACTCTTTCATCATTGTGGTGACACCTTGAAGGAAATACTGTCAGCGATACGCTTAGCCGTCGCCGGCGGCAGTTCGCCAACGATGGTGATCTCGTTGCCGTTACGCACTTCAGTCTGAATAGTACGCCGCCCTTGGCGATAATACTGCTGACCGGCACCGCTGCCCGCAGGGCTGACGTTGACCGAGAAGCTGAACAGACCATCGCTGTATAGCCGCGTCTCGACAGGTTCGGTCACGTTCGGCAGTTTACGGCGATTACGCGCCACTTCATCCACACCGGCCGGCAACCAGCCGGTGCTCCAGCCCAGTTTGACGTTATCTACCGCAGGAAGCGACAGCAAAGGCGGCAGATTAGCCTTGATCAGCCCCTGCATCACGCCTTGCACTTCCGGCCCCACCACAAACGAAATCACCCGATATTGCTCCAGCGTTTCGCCATCGCGATCGAGTAAATCCACCCGCAGCGGCAGCTTGGTATCCACATCCATCCAGACAATATAGCTGTAGCGCGAACCATCACGCGCAACCACACGGATCACCTCGCAGGGACGATCGGAGATTCGGGTGCTGCCGACAGAGATGAAATCGTAATATTTCGCCAGGCGGTCAAAATCGGCGTAGACGATAGCCGGCAACGCATCGACGATATGATCGCCAGACAGCGTGAAGGGCTCCAGACCTGGCTCAAAATAGCTGATGCCCTCACCGCGTTGCAATACTTCACGGCGCGGCCCATCCATATGCAAAAGTTGACCCAGTGGCTGCTTGTCGATTACCGCATGGCGGTAACGCAGCGACTCAATCCCCTGCTTGCTGATGCTGATATAGGCGAGTTCGTAATTGAGTGAACGGCTGGCACTGCTCATCTGTTGTAACAACGCCCCGGACGCAGTGGGCTGCGCCGGGGCGATGCTTGAATAGAGCAGGCTGCCCGTCAATAGACAGACGGAGAACCAAAGTTGCTTCATTACTGCTGTTGCATTCCTAAAGACTGGGTTCCGGGAACCTGAACGGCAGCCTGTTGTGGGTTGCTTTGCTCAAGCTGCAGCTGATCGGAATGCAAACGGCGTTGCAATTCATAATCCTGCAGCATGGCGTTAATACGCTTGCGCTGTTCCTGCACCTGCTGCTGTTGCCCGCTGCCGGTGGAGAAACTGTCTGCCGGAACGCCGAGGCTAACCGGTGACGCCTGTCCCATGATCGGCAGGGTGTTGAACGCCGGTGATTCAGCTGCGCCAGACTGCGCTGCCGGTTGATTGTAGTGCTGTACGCCTACAATCACCGCCAACGAAACACAGGCGGCCATGCCAATCTGAGTGATCTGGCTGGCCCAGGGACGCACTTTGTCCCAGAACGGCATTTTCTGCCAGGTGTGCGGTTGCGGCTGAGACTCCGGTACTGCTGAAGGAACCAGACGTGCGGGTTCTTTCTCAAGTGCAGCAGCAACACGATCTGCGATATCGAGATGCATTACTTGTCCGATATCACCCCGTAGTGTGTCACGTATCAGGTGATAGCTCTGCCAGGTTTGTTGAAGCGATCTGTCATTTGACAATGAGCTCAGCAGCTCAGTGTCGAGCGATTCTCCATCCATCAGAGCGGAAAGCTTTTCTTTCTGCATGCCTAAGTACCCTTCCTGTGTCCGCCATTGCTAACGTTGAATCAGCGGTTGAACTTTATTATCGATAGCCTCCCTGGCGCGGAAAATACGCGAACGTACGGTTCCTACCGGGCAATCCATGATGGCTGCTATCTCTTCGTAGCTTAGACCATCCAGCTCCCGCAGGGTAATCGCCATGCGAAGATCCTCGGGGAGAGACTCAATGGTACGGAAAACTATCTGTCTCAGCTCTTCTGACAACATTAAGTTCTCAGGGTTCGAAATTTCTTTCAGTGCTCCCGCACTTTCGTAATTTTCAGCATCGTTGGCATCCACATCGCTGGATGGCGGACGACGCCCCTGAGCAACCAGATAATTCTTTGCCGTGTTCACGGCAATTCGATACAACCAGGTATAGAAAGCGCTATCCCCACGGAATGATTCCAGTGCGCGATAGGCTTTAATAAACGACTCCTGCACCACATCGGGCACATCGCCCTGCGGTACATATCGGGAAACCAGGCTCGCAACCTTATGCTGGTAACGCACTACCAGTAAGTTAAACGATTTCTGATCGCCTTTTTGGACCCGCTCAACCAGAACTTGATCCGTTAACTGCTCGCTCATCCGAGGTAAATTCTCCCCAAATCCGTCTCCACGCGTAAAATTGTACTGCCAGCCATACATTATTTTCCTGAGCAAGCACTCGCTTGGAGTTCATACAGAACACGAAGTTCCGTATCGCCATTGTTTTTTCTGTTGATGTCATCCAATCCGTGGCTTTTGCCCGGACAATTAGGCTAACATGAATTTCACTCTTCTTCTGCACACATCATACGTTATGCAACCATCATCTGAACATGTTAGCGATGTCTTGATCGTCGGCAGCGGTGCTGCGGGCTTGTCACTGGCTCTGCGCCTGGCGCAGCATTGCAAGGTTACTGTACTCAGCAAGGGGCCGCTCAACGAAGGCGCCACATTTTATGCCCAAGGCGGGATCGCCGCGGTTTTCGATGAGACGGACAGTATTGCCTCACACGTTGATGACACTTTGATTGCCGGAGCCGGCCTATGTGACAAGGACGCCGTTGAGTTTATCGCCGGCAATGCGCGCTACTGCGTGCAATGGCTTATCGATCAGGGCGTATTGTTCGACACCGAAGTCAATGCTCAGGGCGAGGAACATTACCACCTGACGCGTGAGGGGGGGCACAGCCACCGCCGTATTCTGCATGCCGCCGATGCTACAGGTAAAGAAGTAGAGACCACCCTGGTAGGGAAAGCAAGCACCCACCCTAATATTTGCGTGATGGAGCGCCGTAACGCGGTCGATCTGATCACCTCGAACAAAATCGGCCTGCCGGGCACCCGCCGCGTGGTCGGCGCCTATGTCTGGAACCGTGAGCTGGAGCAGGTGGAAACCTACCGCGCCAAAACAGTAGTGCTGGCCACCGGCGGGGCAGCCAAGGTGTATCAGTACACCACCAATCCAGACATCTCGTCCGGGGATGGTATCGCCATGGCCTGGCGCGCCGGCTGTCGGGTCGCCAACCTTGAATTTAACCAGTTCCACCCGACCTGCCTGTTCCACCCGCAGGCGCGCAATTTCCTGCTGACCGAAGCGCTGCGTGGCGAAGGCGCCTATCTGAAACGGCCGGACGGCAGCCGCTTTATGCCCGATTTTGACCCGCGGGGCGAACTAGCACCGCGCGATATTGTAGCGCGCGCCATCGACCACGAAATGAAACGCCTGGGTGCGGATTGCATGTATCTGGATATCAGCCATAAACCGGCTGAATTCATTACCCAGCACTTCCCGATGATCCATGAGAAATTGCTGACGCTGGGCTTCGATCTGACAAAACAACCGATCCCTATCGTGCCCGCCGCGCATTATACCTGCGGCGGCGTCATGGTCGATCAGCACGGCCGTACCGATCTGGACGGGCTTTACGCCATTGGCGAAGTCAGTTACACCGGCCTGCACGGCGCCAACCGCATGGCATCCAACTCGCTGCTGGAATGCCTGGTCTACGGCTGGTCGGCGGCGGAGGACATCAAACTGCGCCTGCCGTTTATCAAGCTGGCGAAACAGTTGCCGCAGTGGGATGAAAGCCGTGTAGACGATGCGGATGAGCGGGTGGTGATTCAGCACAACTGGCATGAGCTGCGACTATTTATGTGGGACTATGTCGGGATCGTGCGCACCACCAAACGACTGGAGCGCGCGCTGCGCCGCATCAATACGCTGCAGGCCGAAATCGATGAGTACTATGCCAACTTCCGTATTTCCAACAATCTGCTGGAGCTGCGTAACCTGGTGCAGGTGGCGGAACTGATCGTCCGCAGCGCCATGGAACGCAAAGAAAGCCGCGGGCTGCACTATACGCTGGACTATCCGGATATGTTGCCGGAAGCGCTGCCGACCATACTGCAACCATGATTGACACCGCCGGGGCGCCCTGGCGGTGTCAGTAAAAAAGATAAAAATCGGTAATCAGGCGACGGAAATCATCGGTGTAACTACCGTCGGCCTGTTTAATCGCCAGGCTTTGCTCTGTTTTTTCTTCGGCCGGCTGACGCGTCAGCACCAACAACACCCGGTGCAGCGGCGTATCGGCACGGTCGCTGACGCTCAATCGCTGCGCAGTATGCCAGCCACGCCGGTGCGCATTACTTTCAAATGCCTCACCAATATCATGCGGCAGCACCACGCAAAAAGCGCCCCGCTCAGCGATCAGTTGCTCAGCGCTGACCAGCAAGGCATCGTGAGTCAGGGTTTCGGTATAGCGTGCATTGTGGCGCGCCTGATCGCGGCAGGCGACCGCCGGCTCGAAATACGGCGGGTTGCTGACGATCAGATCATACTCACCCGCATGATGCCGGGCAAAATGGTGAATATCCTGCGCATGCACCCGAATGCGCTGCGGCCACGGGGATTCCAGCACGTTGTCACGCGCTTGTTCGGCGGCGGCCTCGTCCAACTCCACCGCATCGATCAGTACGTTATCGGCCGATCTTTGCGCCAGCATCAGCGCAATAAGCCCACTGCCGCTGCCGATATCCAGCACCCGCCGCGCCTGCGCCAGCGGTGCCCAGGCGCCGAGCAGCAAGCCGTCGGTACCCACTTTCATTGCGCAACGATCGTGAGCAACAAAAAATTGTTTGAAGGTAAAACCGCCGCGACGCGGGGTAAAATTTGCTTTCGATTGATTGCTCACAATAACCACCTGGATACAAAACTGGCGTAGCATAAGGCAATCTGATTTGTGGGAAAAGAGCTGCTTTCCGCTTAAATAGGTGAAGAACGCGGCCAACCCGTCTATAATCGGCGCCCCAAGTAGAGGTAGACCATGACAGCAACCAATTTTTCCGAACTCGATCTCGATGAACGCCTGATAAAAGCCCTGAGCGATAAAGGCTACGAACGCCCGACCGCCATTCAAGCCGAGGCTATCCCACCTGCGATGGATGGGCGCGACGTATTGGGTTCGGCGCCAACCGGCACCGGCAAGACCGCCGCATTTTTGCTGCCGGTATTGCAGCATCTGCTGGACTTTCCACGCAAGAAGTCCGGCCCACCGCGCGTACTGATCCTCACCCCGACGCGCGAACTGGCGATGCAGGTAGCCGACCAGGCACGTGAACTGGCTGCCCATACTTCGCTGGATATCGCTACCATCACCGGCGGCGTCGCCTATATGAACCACGCGGAAGTCTTCAGCGAAAACCAGGACGTGGTGGTCGCCACCACCGGTCGTCTGCTGCAATACATCAAAGAAGAAAACTTCGACTGCCGCGCGGTAGAAACGCTGATCCTCGATGAAGCCGACCGCATGCTGGACATGGGCTTCGCGCAGGATATCGAAACCATTTCCGCCGAAACCCGCTGGCGCAACCAGACCCTGCTGTTCTCCGCAACGCTGGAAGGCGATGCCATCCGCGAATTCGCCGAGCGTATTCTGAAAGAGCCAGTGGAAATTGAAGCCGACCCTTCACGCCGCGAACGCAAAAAGATCCTGCAGTGGTACTACCGTGCCGACGACGTGCAGCATAAAACCGCCATTCTGGTGCATTTGCTGCAACAGCCGGACGTGCTGAAATCCGTGATCTTCGTCCGTAAACGCGAGCGCGTGCACGAACTGGCGGCTTGGCTGCGCGAGGCAGGCATCAACACCTGCTATCTCGAAGGCGAAATGGTGCAGGCCAAGCGCAACGAAGCGGTAAAACGCATGATGGACGGCCGCGTCAACGTGCTGGTCGCCACCGATGTTGCCGCCCGTGGTCTGGATATCCTGGATATCACCCACGTGTTCAACTTCGACATGCCGCGTACTGCGGACACCTATCTGCACCGCATTGGCCGCACCGGCCGCGCTGGGCGCAAAGGTACCGCGATTTCGCTGGTTGAAGCGCACGATCACCTGCTGTTGGGCAAAGTGGGCCGTTACCTGAACGAACCGCTGAAAGCGCGTGTGATCGATGAACTGCGTCCGTCAACCAAAGTGCCGAGCGAAAAGAGCAACGGCAAACCTTCGAAGAAGGTGCTGGCCAAGCGTGCGGAAGACAAAGAAAAGAACAAAGAAAAAGCCAAGGTGAAAGTACGTCATCGCGATGCGAAAAACGTGGGCAAACGTCGCCAGCCAAAGGCCAAGCCTGAGAGCAACGGCGCGAAGTAATGCTGCCGCTGTGAATAAAAAACGCCTTCACTCACCTGAAGGCGTTTTTTTATGCCCCATTACGGCGGTGCGTAATGCGTCGCCTGGTGATGGGATTTTAACCAGACATCCAGTTGCCGATAACGATCGCGCATCTCTTCACTCTGCAGGTGTGCAGGCGTCAGTGAGAAATAGAACTGGAAGGTCTGGCCTTGCCGGTTACGGGCTTTACCGTCCGCCCCCGCCTGCAGCAACATCAACGCCAACTGCGGCGCATTGATTTTCGCTGCCACATGCAAAGGCGCATCCCCCAGCCTGTCACTCAACGTGGTATCCGCCCCGGCTGCCAGCAGCAACCGCAATTGCTCCTCGCGCCCCGCCAGCACCGCAGCGGACAGCGGCGTCGCGCCGGTCATCGTATTGCGCAGGTTAACCGGCACGCCATGCGCCAGCAGCAGCCGTAAATACTGCGGATCCTGCACCGTTGCGGCGGTATGCAGCACGCTGTTCCCCTCCAGCCCCGCCACGGCGACATCCGCCCCCAGCTCCAGCAGCGAGCTTAGGCTTTGCGGTTGCTGCGACAGAATCGCCCATTGAGGCAGCGTGACTTGGCGATCGCCCTGCTCACTCAAACGCGGCCGTGTTGCCTGTTCGACGATGCCCTGCGTATCACCGCGCATCACCGCCTGCGCCAACGCCTGATTACCGCGCCCGGTGAACGGGGAAATAGACTGATTCATCTGTTGTTCCTTAGCCATAATCAGCAAGCCGGTGACCACTATCAGCGCCAGCACGGTGATAATCAACGTCTGCCGAACCCCACGCCTTTCAGGCATTGACCTTCATCTCCCACGGCTTTTGCTCCACCATCGAACTGATGACCTTATCAATGCCATGTGCGGTCAAGCTGCGATCCACATGTTTACTCGGTCGCCAGTCGTCAATGCCGCTCAAGGTATCGTTATTGGCCAGGGTAATTTTATGCCCGATGGCATCCGGGATCAGCGAAGTGGATTCCTGTGTTCCGGTCAGCATGTCGTATTGTTCGCTGTAGCGGCGAATACCGCCGGCTTGCGCATCCTGCTTAGCCGCCGTCGGATCGATGCTCATACGGTTCAACGTATAGTCAGAAACGCCCGCCGCGTTGAAAGTGACCGCTACAGTACCGGTCGCCAGCGCCGCCGTTGCCGCCAGCCCACCGCCGAGAGAATGACCGGCAATCACCAGCGCATCACCAAACGCCGCCCTGACGCCTTTAGCTACCGCGACAGCCTGATTGTACTGCACATCATCGTAACCGGTCGCCTGCCGCACATTGCTCAGCCAATCGCGCATATCATTGGTGCCGGCAAAGGCCAGGACATACTGTTGGTTGTCGCTATAGATACCGGCCTGAAAACCCGACGCCGCATCATGCAAACTGGCGGGATCAATACCCGCGCCGAGCAACGCGCTGTCGCTCAGGCGGTTGAATCCTTCCACACCCTGGCCGTTCAGGCTGTAAACGTCTTTGGCCAGCAACGCGAGCGTATAATCTCCCTGTTGTGGCTGCTGGCCGCGCGTTACCCCCAGGGGTGTCGCGGCCGGCGCGGCAGCCGACATATCGCTCACCAGAGCGTTCAGCAGGTTTCGGGTATTCAGGTTATTCGGTGAAAGCGTGGCCGCAGCGGCCCCGGCTGCCGGTGATTCAACGGGCTCCGATGAACTCACCGGTTGCAGTGCCACACGCGCTACAGGGGATTGAATGGTCGCAGGGTTAACCGCAGAGGTAAAACTCAAAGACATACTCATGCCGACTCCTTGTCGATAGGCTTATCAATGCCGCACCCGATACGGGTGCCAGAGTAGCTATCGGCAGGTCGGAGCCGTTCTGTAATGCAGACGATTATCTTTGCGAGGAATGTGATCCGGATTCACTTTACCGGTCGGCGAGCAATAAAAAAGGGAGCCGAAGCTCCCTCAGTGACTGCGCAGGTCATTACAGGCTGGCGGTAAAAGTACGTGCGATCACGTCACGTTGCTGTTCTGACGTCAGCGAGTTGAAACGTACCGCATAACCGGACACGCGAATGGTCAGCTGCGGGTATTTTTCCGGGTGCTTGACCGCATCTTCCAGCGTCTCGCGGCGCAGTACGTTCACGTTCAGGTGTTGGCCACCTTCTACACGCACGGTTGGCTGCATTTCCAGCGGCACTTCACGGTACTCGATCTGGCCCAGATCGTTGACCGGCACAACCTGATCTTCGACATAGTTGGCTTTAGCGCAAACGCAGCGGGCTTCTGACGTTTCATCATCCAGCAGCCAGAAAGAGTTCACCAGCGCCTGGTCGTTCGCTTTAGTGATTTGAATACCAGTAATCATTTTGTTGCCTCCGTACAAGGACGAAAAAAATTCTACTTCGCGAGAAAATTCAATGTTGGTTTCGGCCATTTGGTAAAACCATTGTTGTCTTATTGTTCTGTATACCAGTCAAGTCGGAGCAATTCTTTGATTAAAATCAATTTTTATGGGTTATCCATACATAATGAAAGGGCAAGTTTCTGTTTTACGTCAATTTTCCCCATTCCGCCGAGAACCGTTATTTTTGTAAATTTTAAAAAATACGCGTACAGGGGCAGCCCTCGTAAAGGCAAAAGCGGGTTTCGCTGCGTGAAGGTAAACGGTAAGCTATGGTCAGTGAATTGTTAACGAAAACAAAGGAGAGCGTTTATGTCTACCTCCCTCACCTGGCATGACGTCATCGGCAAGGAAAAAGAGCAACCCTATTTTCATGAAACGCTTGCCTTTGTTGCCGCTGAACGCCAGGCCGGTAAGACCATTTATCCACCACAAAAAGACGTATTCAACGCCTTCCGCTATACCGAACTAGCGGACGTGAAAGTGGTGATCCTCGGCCAGGATCCTTATCACGGCCCGAATCAGGCCCACGGCCTTTCTTTCTCGGTGCTTCCCGGCGTGCCGGCTCCCCCTTCGCTGGTCAACATGTATAAAGAATTGGCGACGGATATCCCGGGATTTGAGCGGCCAAGCCACGGCTGCCTGCAAAGCTGGGCGGAACAGGGCGTGTTGCTGCTGAACACGGTATTGACCGTTGAACGCGGCCAGGCGCATTCCCACGCCAAACTGGGTTGGGAAACCTTTACGGATAGAGTGATCGCCGCACTGAATGACAACCGCGAAGGCGTGGTGTTTCTGCTATGGGGCTCGCATGCCCAAAAGAAAGGCAACATTATCGACAGCAAGCGCCACCACGTGCTGAAAGCGCCGCATCCTTCGCCGCTCTCGGCCCACCGCGGCTTCCTCGGTTGTCGCCATTTCTCGCAGGCCAATCAACTGCTGGAACAACAGGGGCTGAAACCTATCGACTGGCTGCCGCAACTGCCGCAGGCATAACTCAGACAGAGCCCAGACGCAAAAAAGGCACCCGCAGGTGCCTTTTCTTTACTTAATTCCGCTTAAGCCTTGGCTTTGGAAACCGCAACCATCGCCGGGCGCAGCAGGCGGCCATTCAGCGTATAGCCTTTCTGCATCACCATCATTACGTGGTTCGGCTGGTGATCGGCAGACTCCATCAGGCTCATCGCCTGGTGCACGTCCGGGTTGAACGGCACGTTGATGTCGCCAACGATTTCGATACCGTACTTGCTCACTGCGTCTTGCAAGGATTTCAGCGTCAGTTCGATGCCTTCGATCATTGCCGTCAGTTCTGGATTGTTTTTATCCGCCAGATCCAGCGCGCGTTCCAGATTATCAATCACCGGCAGCAAGTCGCCAGCAAATTTCTCCAGCGCAAATTTGTGCGCTTTCTCGATATCCAGCTCGGTACGGCGGCGAACGTTTTCCATTTCCGCTTTGGCGCGTAGCAGGCTGTCGCGTTCATGCTGCTGGGATTCAGCCAACTGAGCTTCCAGCTCGGCAATGCGCGCATCCCGCAGATCGACGCCCTCAGCCACTTCCGGCAAGACTTCCTGCTGGTCCATTTCTTCCGAGACTTGCTCGTTTGGCGTCTTCTGTTCTTTACTACTCATGAATATCTCCGCGTTTTAGCATTAATCTCGCAACTTGGCTTATTATGGGGATCAAAACCGGGGTTTCAAGTCAACCGGTCACAATGTGGGGCATAAACTCGTCCCGGTGAGGAAAATCACAGCAATGAATAAGAAATTCGCCTGTATTGGCATTGTGGGTCACCCGCGCCACCCTTCAGCGCTGGCAACGCATGAGATGTTGTTTCACTGGTTGGTCGCCCAAGGCTACTCGGTGATGCTCGAACGGCAGATAGCCCAGGATTTGGGCCTGAAAGACGTCGTGACCGGCAGCCTGGCAGACATTGGCCAGAAAGCCGACCTGGCCGTGGTGGTCGGCGGTGACGGCAATATGCTCGGCGCGGCGCGCGTGTTGGCGCGTTACGATATTAAAGTGATCGGCGTAAACCGCGGTAACCTCGGATTTTTGACCGATCTCGACCCCGACAACGCGTTGCAGCAATTGGCCGACGTGCTGGAAGGCGAATACATCGATGAACAGCGCTTCTTGCTGGAAACCATCGTGCACAAAGAGAACCAGCAGTGCCGCATCAGCACCGCCATCAACGAAGTGGTGCTGCACCCCGGCAAAGTGGCGCACATGATCGAGTTCGAAGTGTACATCGACGATCGTTTCGCCTTCTCGCAACGTTCCGACGGGCTGATTATCGCCACGCCGACCGGGTCGACCGCCTACTCGCTCTCCGCCGGCGGGCCGATCCTGACGCCTTCGCTGGAGGCCATTGCGCTGGTGCCGATGTTCCCGCACACCCTTTCCGCCCGCCCGCTGGTGATCAACGGCAACAGCACCATTCGGCTGAAGTTTTCGCAGATCGGCAGCGATCTGGAAATCAGCTGCGACAGCCAGATCGCGCTGCCTATCCAGGAAGGCGAAGAGGTATTGATACGCCGCAGTGATTTTCATTTGAATCTTATTCATCCAAAGGACTACAGCTATTTCAATACGTTAAGCACAAAGCTCGGCTGGTCAAAAAAATTGTTCTAAAAACGTCGCCAGCTACTTTACTGTATATAAAACCAGTTTATACTGTATGAAACTACAGTTATGTGTTTATACACAGGAAGGTTCCCATGCTGGCGCAATTGACCATCAGCAATTTTGCTATCGTTCGTGAGTTGGAGATTGATTTTCAACCGGGTATGACGGCGATTACCGGTGAAACCGGCGCCGGCAAATCCATCGCCATCGACGCGCTGGGCCTGTGCCTCGGCAACCGCGCCGACGGCAATGTGGTGCGCCTGGGGGCCGCCCGTGCCGATATCTGCGCGCGCTTCTCGCTGGCGGATACTCCCTCAGCCCGCCAATGGCTTGAGCAGAACCAACTGGACGACAGCAATGAGTGCTTGCTGCGCCGGGTGATCAACGCAGACGGCCGCTCGCGCGGCTTTATCAATGGCACCGCCGTGCCGCTTTCGCAACTGCGCGAACTTGGCCAACGCCTGATTCAAATCCACGGCCAGCATGCTCATCAGCTGTTGCTCAAACCCGAGCATCAAAAACAGCTGCTGGACGCCTATGCAGACGAACCTGCCCTGCTGGCGCAAATGCAACAAGCTTACCAGCGCTGGCACCAAAGCTGCCGCGAACTGGCGCACCACCAGCAACAGTCCCTCGAGCGTGACGCGCGCAAACAGCTGCTGCAATATCAGTTGAAAGAGCTGAATGAGTTCGCCCCGCAGGCCGGTGAATTTGAACAAACAGACGCGGAATACAAGCGCCTGGCCAACAGCGGCCAGTTGCTGACCATTAGCCAGCAAACGCTGCAATTGCTGGCCGATGATGAAGAACACAACATGCTCAGCCAGCTTTACACCGCCAAACACCTGCTGGTCGAACTGGTCAGCATGGATGAAAAACTGGGCGAACTGCTGAACATGCTGGAAGAAGCCTCAATACAAATCAGCGAGGCCAGCGATGAACTGCGCCACTATGCCGATCGCATGGACCTCGATCCCAACCGCCTGCATGAACTGGAACAGCGCCTGTCGCGGCAAATCAACCTGGCGCGTAAGCATCACGTGGCGCCAGAGGAACTGCCGCAGCTACACCAGCAGTTGCTGGATGAGCAACAATTGCTGTCGCAACAGGAAAGCGACCACAAGCACCTTAACGAAGCGGTCACCCTGCACCATCAGCAGGCGCTGGTTCTGGCGGAGCAACTGCACCAAAAACGCCAGCATTACGCCGCCGAACTGACCACGCTGATTACCGACAGCATGCAGGCGCTCTCTATGCCACACGGCAAATTCAACATCGATGTGCGCTTCGAGCCCCAATATTTGAGCGCCGAAGGGGCAAGCCGCACCGAGTTCTGCGTATCCACCAACCCGGGTCAACCATTGCAGGCGCTGGCTAAAGTGGCGTCCGGCGGCGAATTGTCACGCATCGCGCTGGCGATTCAGGTCATCACTGCCCGCAAGATGGAAACCCCGGCGCTGATTTTCGACGAAGTGGACGTGGGTATCAGTGGCCCGACCGCCGCCATTGTGGGCCGCCTGCTTCGCCAGCTAGGGGAGTCAACGCAGGTCATGTGCGTCACCCACCTGCCGCAGGTCGCGGGGTGCGGGCATCAGCATCTGTTTGTCAGCAAGCAGACCGACGGCACGGAAACCGAAACGCAGATGTCGCCGCTGGATAAACGTGCCCGTTTGCAGGAGTTGGCACGCCTTCTTGGCGGCAGTGAAGTCACCCGCAACACACTGGCAAACGCAAAAGAACTGCTGGCCGCATAAAAAAGCTCAACTTTTTCACTTTTCTGAGGTCTGACTTTGGCGCTGTTTACCTGGCAGATTTCAAGGTGCGGCAAGGCGACAACCGCCCCATCCTCCAGGCACTTAGTCAACTGAGTGACTGGAGCGTGAGAGGGAAGTCATCGCCGCTACAACTTGAAAGATGAAGGGTACACCCAATAGATTTCAAGCTGTAGCAAAGCGGCAACCGAGAGAATCTCCAGGAGCTTAGTCAACTAAGTGACTGGGGTGAGTGAGGGAAGGCAACGCCGCTACAACTTGAAAGATGAAGGGTATAAAGGTTTCCAACTGCTGCAAGGTCTATTATCATCGGCATCCTATGCCCTAAAGGAATGTGATTACTATGCGCTGTAAAACGCTGGCTGCTGCCGCTGTGGTTCTTGTGATGCTGACTGCAGGCTGTTCTACTTTTGAGAAAGTGGTTTATCGGCCTGACATCAACCAAGGGAACTACCTGACGTCGACCGACGTGGCTAAAATCCAAAAAGGTATGACCCAGCAACAGGTCGCTTATACATTGGGTACCCCAATGTTACAGGATCCGTTCGGTACTCAGACGTGGTTCTATGTATTCCGCCAGCAACCTGGCCATGAAGATATCACCCAGCAAACCCTGACGCTGACCTTTGATAGCGCGGGCGTGTTGACCGATATTCAGAACAAACCGGCACTGACCCAGTAATCAGCGCAGGAGCTATCGTCCGGCCCGTGAGGGGCGATTCAGGTTCTTCATGACAGTAACAGGCTGCAACTCGGAAGATAAAATTCTGATAAAAAATAAGGCGCATTCAGCGCCTTATTTTTTTGCTTTCTCTGCCCGTTGCCGACGCAACTCTTTAGGGTCGGCAATCAGGGGGCGGTAAATTTCTACCCGGTCGCCATCGTTCAGCACATCACCCAACTTGGCCGGGCGGCTGTAGATGCCCACCTTATTGCTTTGCAAATCAATGTCACCACGTAGTTCCAGCAGCCCGGAGGCCATAATAGCCTGTTCAACGCTGCTGCCTTCCGCCAGCGTAACCTTGCGCAGATACTGACGCTCCGGCAAGGCGTAAACCACCTCCACCCGAATATCAGACACTGTAAACCTCTTTCGCCCGCTGGGTGAAGGCTTGCACCATATTACCGGCCAGCTCTTTGAATACCTTGCCGAACGCCAGCTCGATCAGTTTGTTGGTAAATTCAAAATCCAGGTGCAGCTCAACCTTACAGGCTTCCGGGCTCAGCGGCGTAAACTGCCAGCCCCCCATCAGCTTGCGGAACGGGCCATCAACCAGTTGCATATTGATACTCTGGTTATCCTGCAGCGTGTTGCGCGTAGTGAAGGTTTTGCTGATACCGGCTTTGGCAACGTCAACCGCGGCGGTCATTTGATTGCTGGACGCGTCAATCACCCGGCTGCCGGTACAACCTGGCAGAAAATCGGGGTAAGAGTGAACATCGTTAACCAACTGATACATCTGCTCGGCGCTGAACGGCACTAACGCAGACCGACTGATCTGGGGCATATCATTTCCTGTGAGACACAAAACATACAGATAATACCATTTATCTATCGCCAAACAAAAAATCTGCTATGCAACGCGAGGGCCAAAAATGCGAAAAATTGCGCAGGTGCTGAGCGGTAAAGGATTTCTTTCGTCGAATCATCCAGTATAATGAACAAACTATGACAAAGAAAAAAGCACACAAACCCGGTTCCGCCACCATTGCGCAGAACAAGCGAGCGCGTTTCGAATACTTCATTGAAGAAGAGTTCGAGGCGGGCCTGTCGCTGCAAGGGTGGGAAGTAAAATCGCTGCGTGCCGGCAAAGCCAACATTAGCGACAGCTACGTGACCTTTCGCGATGGTGAAGCCTATCTGTTTGGGGCCACCGTCTCACCGCTCAACGTAGCCTCGTCGCATGTGGTATGCGATCCGACACGTACCCGTAAATTGCTGCTGAAAAAACGTGAGCTGGACTCACTGCTCGGCCGCGTAAACCGCGACGGCTACACCGTGGTTGCCTTGTCCATGTATTGGAAAAATGCCTGGGCCAAGATCAAGATCGGCGTAGCCAAAGGCAAGAAAGAACACGATAAACGCGATGACATCAAAGATCGTGAATGGCAGACGGCGAAATCCCGTATCATGAAGCATGCCAACCGATAAGCCTCTGGCTTAACGGCTTAAACTTCTGGTATACTGAACAAAGTTACTTGGGGCTGATTCTGGATTCGACGGGATTGTGAGGCCTTAGGAGCATGCCGAGGGGCGGTTGGCCTCGTAAAAAGCCGCAAAAAAAATAATTGCAAACGACTCGCAATTCGAATCTGCTGCTTTAGCAGCTTAATCAGCCTAAGAAACTGAAGATTCCCTCTCTCCCTAGCCTCCGCTCTTAGGACGGGGATCAAGAGAGGTCAAACCCAAAAGAGATCGCGTGGATGTCCTGCCTGGGGCTGAAGCGTTAAACCCAATCAGGCTAGTTTGTTAGTGGCGTGTCCATCCGCAGCTGACCGGCGAATGTAATGATTGGACTAAGCATGTAGTGCCGACGGTGTAGTAATTCCGGACGGGGGTTCAAATCCCCCCAGCTCCACCAAATGATGATCCGGATATTACCAGATAAGTCCGGAGAAGTACGGAAAGCCCGCATCCCACCTAGGTTTGCGGGCTTTTTTGTGTCTGTAGTAGTCCGAGAACATCCAGCTAAATCCGGGATTTATTGGTATACGTTTAGGTATACGTTAAAATGTATGCCATAAACGTATACCAATTATGGAAGAACCCTTGTATGGCGCGGACTACACGCCCCCTCACACATACTGAAGTACAAAAAGCCAAAGCCATTGAGAAAGACCTCACCCTGCATGATGGTGACGGCCTGTTCCTGTTAGTTAAAACCACCGGTAAGAAGTTGTGGCGTTTCCGCTACCTCCGCCCCGGAACCAGTTCACGAACAATGGTTAGCCTTGGTGCCTACCCTGCCCTATCACTTGCTGATGCCCGGCAAATGCGTGCCGAAAAGCTCGCTATACTGGCGAGAGGCATTGACCCGCAGGCTAAAGAGGCAGAAGAAGCAGAACAGAAACAGGTAGCCCAAGAAAGCATTTTCCTGAACGTGGCAAAACAGTGGTTCGCATTGAAACAGGCCAGCGTCAGCGCTAAGCATGCGGAGGACATCTGGCGTTCTCTTGAGAAAGACATACTGCCATCTATCGAGAATGTCCCGGTTCAGGACATCAAAGCGCGTTTGCTGATCCAAGTGTTGGAGCCTATCAAAGCCCGTGGCGCATTAGAGACAGTCCGGCGTTTGGTGCAACGCATCAACGAAATCATGATCTACGCCGTCAACACTGGCTTGATTGATGCTAACCCGGCCTCTGGTATTGGTAACGCATTCGAACGGCCTAAGAAGCAGCATATGCCGACTATACGGCCCGAGGAATTGCCTAAGCTAATGCGCACAATCTCGATGAGTAATCTATCAATCCCTACCCGCTGCTTGCTTGAGTGGCAGTTGCTGACACTAATACGTCCAGCAGAAGCATCCGCAACCGCATGGGCCGAGATCGATATAGAGAATACGCAGTGGTGTATTCCTGCAGAACGAATGAAGTCAAAGCGCGACCATATCGTCCCGTTGTCAGAACAAGCTTTAGAGCTGCTGGAAATCATGCGCCCAATCAGTGGTAATCGTCAGTACGTATTCCCCAGTCGCAATAACCCACGTAACCCCATGAACAGCCAAACAGCAAATGCTGCCTTAAAACGTATTGGATATGGCGGAAAACTCGTTGCCCATGGGTTGAGATCTATAGCTAGTACTGCTATGAATGAGGCAGAGTTTAATGCTGATGTAATAGAAGCTGCACTTGCTCATAACGATAAAAATGAGGTGCGAAGAGCATACAATAGATCAAGTTATTTAGAGCATCGAAAAGAATTGATGGATTGGTGGGGGATGTTTTGCAGAAAAAACATGTGAGTAATAAGGAGATTAACTATTATGGCTAACGATATTTTTACAGCATTTAAAGCCTCTGACCTATGTGATAAAAACATTAACTTCCTAATTGGTTCTGGTGCATCAGCTTCATATATACCGACATTAATGATTAATGAAGATAAAACATATGAGGATATTCTCACTGATGTAAACTACTCTGATATTAATGATTTGATTCTTCATAGTTATTACAAAAATATCTTAAAGAAGAGTTTCTGCTTTTTACCTGATGGGGGTATATCACGAAGAAAACGAAGGGGAACGTTAAATTCCTATAAGATGTTAATAGAAAATATCGTAAATTTAATTGATAAAAAAGGTGCCAACTTAATAAGCAGAGCCAACATATTCACAACTAATTATGATCTTTTTATCGAGAAAGCCTCTGATGAGTTAATACGTAGCTCATTGAATTTTGTTTTTAATGATGGTGCCAGAGGGCTGACTCAGCGCTATCTTAAAATTAGTAATTTTCATACATCCACATGGCATCAAGGCACTAATGATTTATATAAATTTGAAATACCAACAGTAAATCTTATAAAAATGCATGGCTCTGTTTCATGGAAAAAAAAGAGTGATGACATTATAGAAGTAAGCTATGCAAATGAATTCCCATCAGGGTTGGAAATTGAAATAGATAGTTATGACATAAGAGAAGTAGTAGCAAAAATAGAAAAAGAATCAACCTTAAAAACCTGCAAAGAAATAATAGACATAGCAAATGAGGATGAATTAAAGCTTAAGAAATTCCGACAGGAATATAATAAACTGGCAATAGTTAACCCGACAAAGGCCAAATTTGAAGAAACTGTTTTTCAGCAGCATTACTATCAATCTTTAAGGTTATTAAGTTATGAATTAGAAAAGCCGCAGACTGTTCTGATATGCTTTGGATTTTCTTTCAAAGATGAACATATAAGAGAGATAATTCATCGCTCACTAAGCAACCCTTCACTGATTGTTTACGTATTTTGCTATAAAAAGCAAAACAAATCTGAAATAAAAGAATTGATCGATAATAAAAAAGTTATATTCATATCTCCTGATAATGATGAAATTGATAATGTCATCGATTTAAATAGATTTATTGAATGTATATTCTCTTTAGATAGCAAGGAAGCAACCGAGGGGTTATCATGCAGCTTATAATTGGATATGTTACCGCCGTTAGAGGTACAACTGTACGCGCCATTGTACATCCGAATCTATATCAGACTACCTATATTCATGACGGTAGCTTGTACAGAGGTGTAGCAATAAATGAATTTATCGTCATAAAGAAAGGTTATCACGATATCATTGGAAAAATAGAAGGCGAAGAGATTATTGAGAAGAAATCCTTTGATGAATCGATGCCAAATAATGATAAATTTGATAGATTTATTGATATCAAAATAATTGGTTATATTTTAGATGGTAAATTTCGTTCTGGCATAAAATACTTACCAATGATTCAAGATGAATTACATCTAATTTCTGATGAGTTAATATCTGCCATTTATGCATTTGATGGTAAAATTGATTCAAAAAAAATATTAATAGGGAAATCTCTACTTGAAGAAATACCTGTGCACATCCCTGTAAATGGTATTTTTAACTCTCATATAGGAATATTTGGAAATACCGGCAGCGGAAAGTCAAATTCTTTAGCAAAAATATACCATGAATTGTTCTCGAGTCTTGGTAAGACGGTATTAAAAAAATCCACGTTTGTTTTCATAGATTTTAACGGAGAATACAAGCCAATTCATAACCAGTTCAAGGATAAAAGTACATATTTAGAACTAGATACTCATTTAAAAAGTGGGAACAACAAACTAAAAATAAAGAAATCAGAATTCTGGGATTCAGAATTGTTATCGGTTTTATTTTCAGCAACCGAGAAAACACAGAAACCCTTCCTTAATATATTGGTACGCAATAGAGATAAGTATGGGGATGAACTAAATGATTACTTTCATAGCACGATAAAAGTAATGTTCGGTCAAAACCAACACAGAGAGACCATTAGTGTACTGCGATCAATAATAAACATCATAAACCCCAAAAACAGTCAAAAAATAAATGAAGAACTCTCCGAATTTAGTTGGTTTTCTAGAGGGGATAATAATAAATATTATAAAAATGGGAGTACATTCAACACTCCTGAAGCATATTTAGCCCACCTACCAACCCTATCTAAAACAAATATTCCAATGGAAAACATATCAGCTTTCCAACAAATCACAGTTAGAGCAACACTACAACTGATTCAATCTGTATCTAGAAACTATGTTCAGTATGAACATATAAGCCCATTAATTAGTAAAATAAATTCATCTACGAACTCACTTGAAAAAGTGATAGATATTATTGATGATCTAGACACAGAATTGAAGCCTCTCTTGTTTATATCATTGAGGAATTGCAATCAAGAAACAAAAAAAACAATACCAATGATGATTGCAAAGTGCTCCTTTTTAGAACATAAAAGAAAAGACACATCAAAAAACAGCTTCCACCTTATAATAGATGAAGCTCATAATATACTCTCAGAATCATCAAATAGAGAGTCAGAAACATGGAAAGATTATCGGCTTGAACTTTTCGAAGAGATAATTAAAGAAGGCAGGAAGTTTGGTTATTTCGTTACTATTGCAAGTCAACGACCGGCAGATATATCACCAACGATAATATCTCAGATTCATAATTACTTTCTTCATCGATTGGTTAATGAAAACGACCTATTCTTACTCAAAAACTCAATTAGCACTCTTGATAGTTCCTCTCGAGCATTAGTACCAGTCTTACCTGCAGGAGCATGTGTCGTGTCAGGAACCGCATTCCACACACCTATGGTAGTTCAAATGCAACGGCTGCCTTCGACCTTAGCACCAGAGAGTGACACAATAGACCTTGATTCATTTTGGTAAAATTTTATTAAATAGGAACGCCCTGAGCGATTCAATGATGAACCAATATTCTAACATTCCGATTGATGCTAGACGTAGCTTTTCCACCTCTGCGCGCGCAATACTCCCTCGCCTACGCGCTCTGACTTTATCATGCACATTTCATGCATGACACAGAGGCCCTGTAAGCCCTTGTGGCGCGGGGTTTCGGCTGTTTTGAGAGGCTGGGGATTAATGCAAAATCATGCACCCTATGCATGCACGCTCGATTTAAGGCAGGCTAGCCAGAGAAAAGGCTGTTTTCGGGATTGGGGAATGGTAAAAGCCCCGCAGCAAAATCAGCTATGCGACGGGGCTAGTTCAATCAATGAAGTGTTTGATTTCGGCTATAACGGCGGTAGCGATTTAGTGTCCTTTTTTCCGGCGGCGGTAAATCATCGCTGGTCACCGTTTGCGATTGAATGGGCTGGCATAAAATCTTATCGACGCTCTCTACCGTTTTAAAGGTGCAGGAGCACACAATGTTTTGGCACTGATAATAGGCCTCTTTCGTTTGTTCGGTCACATAACGGCTGGTACGGGTATAAGAAGAATGAGTACACAGTGGGCAACGCATCATGATGTGGCCCCTTGCTGCTGCAAGCGCTGACGTTTTGTTTTCAGCTCAGTTGCAACCTGCATTCGACGCATTGGGCTGTTTTGCAGTTCTGGCAATACCCCGGTTTCTTCCGGCTTCTTCAGCCCGATGTCTTTCAATACTGGGTGCTCAATGCCCTGTAATGCCGTGGCCGCATGAATATGGCCGCTCAGCGCCCCCAATAGACGTTGCTCTATCATTTTCATCGGGTCGTTCCCATAAACGCCATAAGCCTGTTTCGCCAGTGCGCAAGCCTTGATGACGTCAGGGCTGATAAGTGCAGCACTGAGCGCGTCTACCGCCTTACTCATCGCATGTTCGGCAAAGGCCGTAAGGGCTGTTTCATGTGCGGCGACTACCTCCGGGGCCGAGCGGCCGCAATCAAGGTGAAGCTCCATTTTGTCCAGCTCCATTTCCTCAACCAGACCGTCGAACTCTTTCGCCAGCTCCCGTTTGGAAATCCGGCTGTGGTGTTGCGCTTGTAGCTCTGGGGTCATTTCCCCACGCAGTTTGCGAAACAGGGTGCGCCACTGGCTTTCTGCCTCATGGCTCTCCACTTCCGTGTCTTTCTTCTGTTGATGGCAGCGGGCGATCCCCGTAATGACGTCCGTCAGTGCCTGATAGTTTTTGTCGTGGGCGGCGCGGGCATCACGCAGGGCTTGCAGCTTATCGGTGATGTGCTTGGGTAATGCAGTTGTGCTCATGGGGTTATCTCCGGTGTCAGTCAATGTGAGGCTATTCTGCTGACTGCCGTACAACATCGCCATTCATCCCGGTTGGACTGTCCGCAGGACAACAGCCCCAAAAACTGACGATAAAACCATCAAGGAGATTTTAGTTTTATATAAAACTATTCACTACTGTTCACTTTAACAAAAAAGCAATATAAATCAGTAAATAAAGCAGTGAACAGTTTATCTAAAACTCGTCATCAAGTGTTCACTACTGTTCACTCGGCTAAAAACAGCTTTTTTCTGGCTAGCCGGTATTTAATGTTTTTATCTATTCATTCTCTGGATACCAATCGGTATTACTGGTAAGCGGAGTTGTCATTAATTGTCATAGATTGTCAATATGAGGCAATAAAGGGCAATACGCCCATTCGATTGAAAAACAAGCAAAAAAGCTCGGACACCACACAACATTCCCTTGTTGCCACCCCGCAAAATATTCTCATAATAGGGCGCTACCAGACGAACCCACACAGCGCCGGTGAGATCCCACCGGGTATAAACGAGGTAGCATTCCATGTTTGCAGTTGCCACACAGACCCCCTCCACACTCTCGCCCGCCCCGGTTGATTACACGCCACGCGATCGCTTCATTCGCCTGCCGGAAGTGCTGTACACCACCGGGCTGTCACGCTCTACCGTCTACGAGATGATGACCCGCAAGCAGTTCCCGGCCCAAGTTTCCCTTGGCGGAAAAACTGTCGCATGGCTCGAATCAGAAGTTGAAAGCTGGATGGCTGAACGCATCGCCAACCGTCATCAGGGGGCCGCAGCATGATGCGGTTAACCTTTGGCCGCCAGCACTTTACCCTGAGCGACAACGACGCGCTGTTTGTCGCAGAATCCATCCTGTTGCAACGCAAACAGCCGGATATTGCCTTGCCGGAACACCGCAGTGATAAGCACGGTGTGATCCGCCTGGCCAGCAGCCAGGCCGAACCGCGTCTTTTCCGTGCCGGGCCGGTGCCACTGACCAGCGCCGCCGCCGATACCCGCCACGACCAGCTTACCGACTGTTGATCACTATGCGATCGATTGAACGTCCGGGGGCGTCTTACGGCTTGCCCCCACGTCCAGCCCTGCGTTATAGTCCCCCCGCTGTCGCAAAATCGACAGCCGGGCGTAGGAACCCGTGTTTAATCTTGGCGACAAATGAACACGCGCCACGCGTGTTTTTTTATGTCGTGGCCTTAGTGCGCTCATTTTTTGCGCGGTGGATGTTATGCTACCGTAGCAGTCAAACAATGGTGGCTCAGGCGGGGCAGCCTTCGGGCTGGCCGGTTTCCAAGGTTGCCGGTATTCCTACCCCCGTCTGGGCTACCACCATTGAGTGTAGGAACTCCGGTGGTAGCAATAATACGCTAACCTTGGAGGCTGCCATTATGGCTACAACCCTCACCCCGACTCACCCTGAATTCTGTTTCCTGTTTGCGGCCATTCGCCGATCTGCCCTGACGGCAACCCCGTGCATGCTGCGCACCGTGGCGGATTCCGAGCATAGCGCTCGCCGCCTGCTGGCACGTGACTACATTCTGTCGTTTGCGGGCCGTCTGCCCGTGCAGGGGGTGGCATGAATACGCTGGCCGCCCGTTTCCACAGTGAAACCTTCTATCCTATCCCGCATGCTGACTTCCTGCGTCTTCAGCACGCGCATTCTACCGGCGTGCTGTTCCTCGACATGCTGGACACCCTTGAGTCGACCGGCCAGCGCCCTGACGCCGCTCAAAAAGCCGCCTTTGCGTCTGTCATAGCGGTACTCACTGACCAGCTTGGGCAGGTCGTCAAAACCTGTGATTCCCACATTCTCGCCAGCATGGAGGCTTCCGCCGCATGAATACCCCACAGTCTTGTTTACCTGTTGAAGTCCGTACCGCCGTTTACCGCCGCGCACTGGCCCATGCCTATCTCGATACCTGCGCTTTTTACCGGGTGAACCCCGGCTACACGCTGGATGAGCTGCAAATGGCGATTGCGATGGACATTGAAGGCTACTTTGTTCGTCAGCACGGCGCAGAGGCAGGCATGGATATGGCCTGCACCATGCTCAGTGACATGGTGCAGCCGGATATTCTGGTGGCACCGCCGCGCCTGACCACGCTCGGCCAAAAGATGATGGATGAGCTGTGCTGTGGCCGAATGGCCGTCACCTGCAACACCACCGTGCACTGAGGGAGCAAAACAATGACCGCATTAAGCGTTTCTCACACCTCACGTGCAGCGACCGGCCACTGGCCGGTGTTGCTTCCCGTGCTGGGTATTCACATTATTGCAGGGGGGCGGGCGCAGCCCTGCCCGGTCTGCGGCGGCAAAGACCGCTTTCGCTTTGATAACTTGCAGGGGCGCGGCACATGGTACTGCAATCAGTGCGGCGGTGGCGATGGCCTGAATCTGGTCGAAAAGGCACTGGCCGTGACCACCAAAGAGGCTGCAGTGAAAGTGGCCGGGGTATTGGGTGAGCCATCAGGCAGCACCTTGCCCGAATACAACCCCCAACAGGAACAGCAGGACAAAGCGCTGGCACAGTATCATGCAGCGCAGCAGGCCAGACAACTGCTCGCCAGCGCCCGACAGCAGGCCGGGAATGCCTATCTGACCACCAAAGGCTGGCCGGACACTGACACCCTGACATTACAGGGGCCGTCGCTACGCGTGGGCGGCATCACTTACCAGCCCGGCGACCTGCTGTTGCCCCTGACCAACAGCGCCGGGGATGCGGTTAACGTCCAGTTAATTAATGGCGCAGGCGACAAGCGCACGCTGGCCGGGGGACAGGTGAAAAACACCTGCCATTTCCTGCCGGGGCAGGATAATGCCGTTATCTGGCTGACCGAGGGTTACGCCACCGGCCTGACCGTGCACCACCTGACCGGGGAAAGTGTATGTGTCTCGCTCAGCGCCAATAACCTGCCCGCGATGGCGCAGCAGTTGCGCACCCACTACCCTGACGCGTTGCTATTGCTGGCAGCCGACAATGATGAGAACGGCACCGGGCAGGCCCGTGCCGCCGAAGCCGCGCAACTGAGCGGCGGTAAACCGGCATTACCGCCAGAGACGGGAGACTGGAACGATGTTTACCTGCAACAGGGCAAGCTGGCCGCGCTTACGCAGTTGACGGCCTTCAGCCAGCCCAAGCAACCCAGCCCGTTTGATACGCTCAGCGATGCCGACCTGAAAGCCATGAGCGCCAGTGAAAAGGCCGAACTGCTGGCGGAGCACTACCAGCACCTGCTGGCCGTGCCACAGGTCGGTGAAGACCTGTGCCGCTATGAAAATGGCGCATGGCAGGTGTTACCGTACCGGGTGCTCAGCCGCGAGATTGCCGCCCTGTTCCAGAAAATCCGCGCGCCATTCTCGGCGGCGGGTATCAACAGCATTCTGGACACGCTCCGGCTGATGGTGCCACAAATGGGCACGCCGGCACGCCACCTGATTGGCTTTCGTAACGGGGTATTTGATACCACTACCGGGCAATTCAGCGTACACCAGAAAACGCACTGGCTGCGCACCGTCAACAGTGTGGACTACACGCCGCCCAAGGCCGGGGAAAATCTGGCCGATCACGCCCCGCACTTCTGGCGCTGGCTAACACGCGCCGCAGGGCATCAGCCTGACAAGCAGGCGCGCATTCTCGCCGCGCTGTTTATGGTGCTGGCGAACCGCTATGATTGGCAACTGTTCCTTGAAGTGACCGGCCCCGGCGGCAGTGGCAAAAGCGTGATGGCCGCAATAGCCAGCCTGCTGGCAGGGAAAGACAACACCACGTCGGCCACCATCGATACGCTGGAATCCTCACGGGAACGCGCCTCCGTGGTTGGGTTCTCGCTGATTATTTTGCCTGACCAAGAGAAATGGAGCGGTGACGGGGCGGGCATCAAAGCGATCACCGGCGGCGATGCGGTGGCTATCGATCCAAAATACCGGGATGCCTACTCCACGCACATTCCGGCGGTGATTCTGGCGGTAAACAACAACCCGATGCAATTCAGTGACCGCAGCGGCGGAGTCTCCCGTCGCCGGGTGATCCTGCCGTTCCCGGAGGTGATACCGGCCAACGAGCGTGACCCGCAGTTGCTGGCAAAAATTACCGGTGAGCTGGCGGTGATCGTGCGCCACCTGATGCAGCGTTTTGCCACGCCCAATGACGCACGCGTATTGCTGGAAGCGCAACAGAACTCCGATGAAGCGCTGGAGATTAAACGCAGTGCCGATCCGCTGGTCGATTTTTGTGGTTATCTGCTGGCGGTCAGTGCGCCTGACGGCCTCTATATCGGTAATGCCAACATTACCCCGGCGAACCCACGCAAATACCTGTATCACGCGTACCTCTCTTACATGGAAGCGCGGGGACACAAGTACCCATTGAATCTGACCGCGTTCGGGCGTGCCGTGCCGCAAACCCTGCGTGAGTATGAAATCGCGCTGTTGAAACGCAAGACCAATCAGGGGATGCAAACCAACCTGATATTGAGCGAAGACTGTGAAGCCGACTGGCTCCCCAAGTGCGAAATGCGTTGAGCGGATGGCGTCACGATCGTTTCTGCCGATCAATAGGCTTTTATTGATCTGCCGAACCCATTGGACGCTGTTGTGCGAGGACACTTATAGTTCCCCTGTACAAACCGCACACACCCAACACCGGGGAACTCCGTAGCGGTGACTACTCAGGCCTGCATTGCAGGCCTTTTCTTTGCCTGAAATCTCTCACTGTCGCTCACTCACTGTGCAGTAAATCACCGGCTTAGGCCGGTATTTTGCATTTTGAGGTCTGACTGTTCACGGTGAGTGACTAGTCAGGGCAAACTCATCACTAACCAATCACTACTTAATGTATTGTTTTTAAACAACTAAAGCCAAAAGTAAACACTGTGACCAGTTTTTCTATAAATCTTTTTTTCTGGCGTTTAGATCATTGCCCTTTAGAGACTTTTCCAGTCAGGTAGTTTGTTAAGCGGGATACTTACACCTACCTGTCGAAAGGCTGTAAACTGATAAAACCTATGAATGATTCTGAGTATTTTATGATTTTGTACAAATACATAGACAATGCTTCATTAGATCGATTCTTCAAAGATGGCTACATCTCTATAAAATTCACCCCGTACAGTGAGTTTAATGACCCTTTCGAAAGTTATGGGTATGCACTTGATGATGAATCAATTGAATCATTAACTATGAGGTATGAGATAAATCAAAACCTTGCCTGCTTATGCCTTTCTAAAAATCCACTCAACGTATTGATGTGGTCACATTATGCTGATAAGCATCAGGGTTTTGTTGTAGCAATCGACACTGAGAAAGCAGGATTCGATGATGAAGAAAAATGCCTGATTACAGCTCCGAAAGGTGATATTGATTATTTAGGAAGCCGAATAAAAAGCAAACTAAAAATCAATCAAGAAAACATCTATAATACTGATATAATTCGTAAATTATTGCTAACTAAATCATTGCATTGGCAATATGAAGAAGAAATAAGAATAATAAAAAAGACAAAATCATTACAAAAACAAGGCACTGTTTTAATTGATAAAGTAAATGATTTAAGATCGGTAACAGGTATCTATATCGGGATTAACAACAAAGGATTTGATGAAATCATTAGAAATAACAATACATTAGAGGCATTGATTTTAAACAAGACAGTGCAGTTATATCAGTGTGAATTCAAGAAAAGTACATGGGATCTCGCCATAGAAAGTTATGAATACACCAAATACCCGCATGATATGCAGAGAATGGATGTATTTGATTCTCTAGAGAAAGTTTTAAGAGCAATGGAACGTAACCACATAGGCGATTGAGATTATCCGTGGCGATTACCATGTCTGCAATGTCCGCTCCTGGCACATAGCAAACTGTCAACCCGGAGTATTGTGTACCGGGTGGTATTAAATTCCCGTGAAATAGCGCTGATACTGATCCCGGCGATCATACGTGTAATCACGGCAAGTTGTTGTTCTTCATTCAGTGCTGAAGGACGACCAAATCGCTTTCCAGCTGTTTTTGCCCTTGCAATACTTGAGTGCGTGCGCTCAAGCAACAGATCCCGCACAAATTCCGCCACAGCAGAAATCACCGACATCAGCGTGAAAAGCAACTCAATAACCGGCTCAGGCCGGTATTTTGCATTTTTGGGTCTGACTGTTCACTGAAAGTGACCAGTCAGGGTAAACTCATCACTAACTAACCACCGATTAAATTATTGTTTTTAAACAACTAAAATCAAAAGTGAACAGTGTGACCAGTTTTTCTATAAATCTTTTTTTCTGAGCGAGATGACGGGTTCGATCTATCATGGGGCTGATCCAAAAACAAACTCGCTTAAGGGATAACTGCTGATACCGGATTCTAAAATCACCCTCTAAATCGGTGTCACTTTCCTGCATTGGTATACGTTTAGGTATATCCTACAAGTCTGAACTAATTTTTTATCAATGATTACAACAAACTAATCTATTTATTCAGATTCCCCCAGCCCCCAAATAGGTCACCGGTGATACCAGATAGATCCGGCGATAATAGCGAGAAAGCCCGCAACTCCGTTGCGGGCTTTTTTGTGTCTGTCGTAGTTAACCTGGAATTTATTAGTCTATGTTGCAGAACAGGGTACGCCGCTGGCTTTCGGCCCCGCGGCCTTCCACTGCCGTGTCTTTCTTCGCGAGAGACCTAATCCCTGTGCAAACAGTCAGTTTGATAAAAACCTAGGCATAAAGAATGTCGCTCATGTATGAGGTTTACATGCGCGACATTCATTTTAAACGGCTTTTCTTTCCGTTAAAAAATCAATTAATGTCTTCACTCTTTTGGTCTTGCCCGCATTTTTCGGGTAATAGAGATAAACGGCTGGGTAGGTTTTCCAGTAATTCTCCATCACGGGAATAAATTTCTCTTTGTCGGGCTGTAACCTGTGAATGGGCTCAAACAACCTTCCGATGCCCAGTCCGCTCCGTATTCCATCAGCCATAACGTCAATATCGTTGCTGATTAACTGGCCCGGCATCTCAACGGTTAGTTGCTCGCCTTTGTGATCCAGAATCAGCGGAAGAATGCGGTTATTGGTGATGAATCGATAGCCGATAAGGTTGTGCTGATGGAGCTCTGCCGGCGTAGTGGGTGTCCCGAACGCCTCCAGATAGGCCGATGACGCATACAACCCTTCCCTAAACGGCTTCATCAACTGGCGAGCCACCACGCCGCCTTCAAGAATATCGCCAAAGCGTATCCCCAGATCAAAGCGCTCATCAATAATATTGACGGTGCCGTCGTAAACCGAAACTTCAAGTTTAATGCCGGGATATTGCCAGCAAAAGGCCGCCATAGCCGGTTTGAGTATGAGCAGATAAGCGAAGCGGGAGAGCGTAATCCTGACCAGGCCGGAGGGTTCCCTGTTCTGGTCGCGGATGTTTTCCAGCGACTTTTCAAGCGAGTCCACCGCCGCTACGGTTTGCTCCAACAGCTGTTGCCCAGCTTCCGTCAGTTCAATGCGCCTTGTCGTACGGACAAAAAGAGGATGACCTATGTGTTGCTCAAGCAGCTTAAGCGCCTTACTGACGGAGGGAGGCGTAATCTCGAGCTTCCTGGCCGCAGCCGAAATATTGCCTTCCCGGGCAATGCTCTGAAAGATGCGTATCTGGTTGTAAATCACGTTATTCATCACGTCATCCTGAAGCAAATGGCCCACCGATTATTAACTACAGGCTAAATATCCTTAAGTCAATAAGGGCCTAATCTTATCAAAATCGCGAGCTTATACTTTTTTCAGTGCCCCTTCTTAGTTAAGTTCAGGAGACTGAAATGCGCATTTTGTGTTTGGATATTCCCGCTTCCGGCGCCTCGCTGGAAAAATACGCTCCACATCTGACTTCAGAAGTGTTGCATACCTGGAGTTTGTATAAATCCGGCAGTATCCGGGATATTTATTTTCGACAGGATCGGCCCGGCGTAGCGATTTTTCTTGAATGTGACTCGGTGGAAAAAGCCCGGATGCTGATGGCCGATTTTCCGCTGGCAAAAGCCGGTCTGCTTACCTTCGAATGTATCCCTTTGGGGTCATTTACCAATTGGGAACACCTGTTTGCCGGGGAGTTCAAAGATCAGCCAGAGGAAGCGATGAAATGAAATCAGACCGCAAACCCGTGTTGTGCGTCGTCACCAGCCATCCGATAAAAGGCGTTTCCGGCGTGCCTACCGGTTTTTTCATGGCAGAGCTCACCCATCCCCTGAAAGTGCTGGAAGATGCGGGGATCCCAACAGTGATTGCCAGCATTCGTGGGGGCCAGCCGCCGGTTGACGGTTTCGATCTCAGCGATCCCGTTAACGCCTGGTTCTGGAACGAGACCGATTTCCAGCATCGCCTCGCCACCACACCGCCTTTATCTGAGCTGAACGGGGCCGATTATTCCGCGGTCTTTTTTGCTGGCGGGCACGGCACAATGTGGGACTACCGCGATAACCCGGATGCGCAGCGCATTATCAGAGAGGTATACGAAAGCGGTGGGATAGTGTCGGCAGTCTGCCATGGCCCGGCCGCGCTGGTTGACGCAAAACTCAGCAATGGTGAATACCTGGTGAAAGGAAAGAACCTGGCAGCCTTCACCAATAAAGAAGAAGACGAAGTTCAGGCAACGGCTGTGGTCCCCTATTTGTTGGAAACCGCCCTGCGGGAGCACGGCGCACTTCATCATGAAGCACCCAACTGGTCTGAGAATGTGGTGACGGATGGTCGCCTGATCACCGGTCAGAACCCTGCCTCAGCGCACGGCGTTGGCGTGGCGTTGGTGGACGCGCTGCACCAGACAATCTAACGGCGGGCACCGCACGCTGGCACCGTTATTCTGTTCAACGTGTTAAGCCTTCATTTTGGCCGGGCGGGAAGTCATTTCTCCGGCCCTTTCCAGGAGGACATAATGAAAAAATTGCCAAAAATAGCGTTGGGAACCTGGTCCTGGGGAGCGGGATTTGCGGGTGGAGATACCGTATTCGGAAATCACCTTTCCGACCGGCAGATGGCAGAGGTATTCAGCAACGCCATGGATAAAGGGCTTAATCTGTGGGATACCGCCGCCGTCTACGGGATGGGAAGCTCCGAAACAGCGCTGGGTAAGTTAGTCCGTCAGTACCCGCGTGAAGACATAATTCTATCGACCAAGTTTACCCCGCAAATTGCCGACAAGACGCCGGTTCAGCCCGTTAGCGCCATGCTTGAGGCGAGCCTCGAGCGCCTGGGCGTGGAGGAGATTGATATCTACTGGATCCATAATCCTTCAGACGTGGAGAAATGGACGCCGGGCCTTATTCCGCTTTTACAGAGCGGCAGGGTTAAACAGGTTGGCGTATCCAATCACAGCCTGGCACAAATAAAGCGTGCCAATGAAATCCTGAAACAGGCCGGTTTCTCTGTAAGCGCAGTTCAGAATCACTACAGCTTGCTCTACCGTTCATCGGAAGACGCGGGGATCCTCGACTATTGCCATAAAAACGGCATCACCTTTTTTGCCTATATGGTGCTGGAACAGGGAGCCTTGAGCGGCCGTTACAACTCGCAAAATCCCATGCCCGCGGGCAGTGGGCGCGCTGAAACCTATAACCGGGTTCTACCGCAGTTAGAAAACTTAACCGCGGCGATGAAGGTGATGGGAGATGCCAGAAACGCCAGCATTGCGCAGGTTGCCATCGCGTGGGCCATTGCGAAAGGCACCCTGCCGATCATTGGTGCGACCAAGATTCACCATGTTCAGGACGCTGCCGGGGCTGCAGACATTCAGCTTGGCGCTGAGGAAATGGCAACGCTGGAACGCCTTGCCAAAGAAGCGGGAGTTGATACGCGGGGGGCATGGGAGAAGTCCATGGTCTAGCGAGGGGCTCGAAGCATGTCGCCGGGTTCCCCCTTTTTCAAGACGGGATCCCGCGTTCTGGCAGGCATCGCCATTTCAGGCATTCTCCCCCGTTGTACAGCGGTTCCCCTATGTCAACACACTGAGCGGAAATCAAAAGCGATGAAAATCATTTGCCTTGAAGAACATACTCTGGATAAAGCGCTGGTTATGGCATCCATGCCGGCTGCACTTGAGCAGGCTCCGTTTCTGAGCGATTGGGGAAAGACGGTTACTGACGGCAATCTTCCCGATCGAAGCCGCCCCCAAATTGAAAAAAACGACCTGATTAACATTAAGGGAGCAGACATAGGTCGCGGGCGTCTGGACGATATGGACGTGGCCGGTATCACCATGCAGGTGCTTTCGGTTGGAGGATTTCCACACCTGATATCGGCTGCTGAGGGGGTGGATTTGAACCGCGCGGCTAACGACCGCCTCGCTAACGCGGTTAACGCTCATCCAGACCGCTTTGCCGCATTCGCCACGCTTCCATGGGCTCAGCCCGATTCGGCAGAAAAAGAACTTGAGCGAGCGGTTAAAGAGTTGGGTTTTAAAGGCGCTCTGCTAAACGGCAGGCCATCAACCCATTTTCTCGACCATCCGGATTACGACGGGCTGCTGGCCCGCTTCAACGCTCTTGGCGTCCCGCTCTATCTCCATCCGGGGCTTCCCGTTCGCAGCGTACAACAGGCTTATTACGGTGGCTTCAGCGATGAAGTCACCGCTAGGCTATCGATGTTTGGTTGGGGCTGGCATCACGAAGCGGGCATTCATCTGCTGCGGTTAATCCTGTCCGGGGCCTTTGATAAATATCCGAACCTTCAGGTCATAAGCGGCCACTGGGGAGAGATGCTGCCATTCTGGTTACAGCGTTTGGACGATAGCCTCCCCCAGGCCGCTACGGGGTTACGACGCACCATTACGCAGACCTTTAAGGAACAGGTGTATGTGACACCCTCCGGAATGCTGACGCTACCGCATTTTCAGTTTATCTATGCGCTGTTGGGGGCCGAGCGGATTATTTTTTCTGTTGATTATCCCTACCAGACGCTGGATGGCGTGAAGGCATTTATCCAAAGTTTGCCTGTTCCTGAAGAGGCGAAAGAAGCGATAGCCTTCCGCAATGCTGAGCGGTTGCTCGGATTAACGTCTTGATAAAAAAGGTTTTGCGGAAGCCTTGAGTCAACCAGGGTAATTATTAGCTTTTAGCTAAAAGTGATTGTTCCATTAATACTCTAAAAAACAGAATACGGTCATTCTATACTGGTGACCTGGTAAACAATTAACTTTTAAGCTATTGAAAATGAAAAATATCCTGATTATTTCCGGACATCCGAATCTTAACGAGTCAATCGGTAACGCGACTATCCTGGATGAGATAACCCTGGCATTGCCGGAGGCTGAAATTCGCCGTCTGGATTGGCTCTATCCGGACAACAAAATCAATGTAAAAGCAGAGCAGGAGAGCCTGCTGAAAGCCGATGTGATCGTCTGGCAATTTCCCTTCTCCTGGTATTCGCTTCCGGGCGTAATGAAATTATGGCTGGATGAGGTTTTTGTCCACGGGTTCGCGCATGGTTCAACCGCAAAACTGGGCGGTAAAAAACTTATTCTTTCGTTTACCACCGGCGCACCGCAAGCACTCTATTCATCGGAAGGATTTTTTGGCCATAGCCTTGAAAATTACCTTACCCAGTTTGAAACCACCGCCAGGCTTTGCAATCTCGATTTGCAAATGCCGGTGTATACCTGTGGCATCAGTTATGCCGACAGGGATGAAAATAAAATAGCGCAACAGAAAATAATGGCCAAAGAGCATGCCTCACGACTGATCGCGCTGTTGAAATCCTTATCCCCAGAATTGAAACTGGCCGTATAAAATAAAGGCACCCTGTGAAAAATATTATAACCATGACACTCTGCCTGCTGGTTGGCAGCCCCGCATTTGCAGCCGACTCAACTCTGCGGGATAAAACCGTTATGAACATTTTCGAGCTTGGCATCAAAACGGGGAAAAGCCGGCAGTATGATGAAGTCGCCAGAAGCACTATTTCCTCTTCCCTTGAGGCTGAAAATGGCACCTTGGCCATGTACTCACTCAAACGCAAGGATGATCTCAATCAGGCGTACATGATTGAAATCTACGCCGGAAAGGAAGCCTATAAAAAACACGTAGATTCAGAGCAGTACAAGGCGTTTATTGAGCGTGCGCCTGAAATCATAGCTCAAAAAAGCAAAACAGATGTTACACCGCAATTTCTTGGCGATAAGCGAATAGTACAAAACGAGAGAACGATAAATAACCTGGTTATTGTCGATGTAAAACCCGAGCACCAACAGGCCTTCAAAAATATCGTCCTCGCGGAAATGTCTGACTCCCTGAAGCTTGAGGATGGCGTGCTGGCTATGTATGCCGCAACCGATGCGAAAAATGAAAATCGCTGGTACTTCTATGAAATTTACGCCAGCGAAGCTGATTATCAACGGCACAGGCAGACGCCCCACTTCCGGGGGTATATAGAGCAAACCTCAGAAATGACCGCCGGGAAGGAATCAATCCCTGTCGTGCCCGTTTTTCTCAGAAATAAAGGCGCCATGCAGTTTGATGATTAGCACCTGAGTTTCTGTCGATTGGATGATCAATGAGGTTTTGCAATGAAAGAGATTATTGCCGCTGCAGTGATGTCGCTTGTACTTGCAGATTTCGTGGATGCAGAAGAAAAAAGAGGTGAGGCTATGTTGAAAATTAATCCGTCGGGTCTTTCAGTTGCCGATATCCAATCCGTTTCTCCGGCACTGGCCCGCTTCGGTAGCGAAGCCATTACGGACGATCTCTGGAAACGTGATGAGCTTTCGCAACGTGACCGCAGCATCGTTACCCTGGCCATTCTGATTGCCAGGAACCAGCCCACCGAACTAAAGCACTATGTCGGGATTGCACTCGACAGTGGCGTCACGCCGGCCGAAGTATCGGAGATTATCACGCACCTTGCGTTCTATTCCGGATGGCCAAGTGCGATGTCGGCTATCGCAGTCACTAAAGGTGTTTTTCAGGAGCGTGGCGTCACTGCACAACAGTTAGCCGAGGCCTCTCCTGCACTTCTGCCGCTTAATCAGGATGCCGAACGGCAGCGTTCAGAAACGGTGGAAAAAAATGTCGCGCCAATTTCCCCCGGGCTGGTCAAATTCACCACCTCCCCTCTCTTTCTCGATCTTTGGCAGAGGCCGGCGCTTAAGCCCCGGGACAGGAGTCTTGTAACGGTAAGCGCGCTGATAGCATCGGGGCAGAGCGCGCAAATTGGTTACCACCTTAACCGGGCCATGGATAATGGATTGACCGCCGAAGAAGCGGGTGAAGTCGTGACTCATTGCGCTTTCTATGCCGGCTGGCCAAATGCCTTTTCAGCAGCCCCTGTGGTCGGTGAAGTGCTACGCACCCGATAAAGGATCGAGCGCCCTGGATTAGCGGTGCCAAAAGAACCTAACGAATGGTGCCAGAAACTGGCATCACGGCGTTATAGGCTGTCTCAGCAAGCAGAGAGACATCCAAATCGCGCTCATCTCCTCCTGTTTTTTAGAAGGATTTGCAACGTACCTCGACTAGAACCGCTCAAACCTTGGTGAAGCACATGAAACGTATTCAGTACGACAGTTATGGTGGCCCGGAGTTGATGCGGGTCGATGAGTTTGAGTTGCCCACGCCCGGTAGCGATGAAGTGGCCGTGCGAGTCAGGTTCGCGGCAATCAACCCAATCGACTGGAAGCTGCGCAACGGACTGATGAAGATCGTCACCGGCAGACGTTTTCCCCGCACAATGGGAATGGATTTTTCCGGTATCGTCACGTCCATTGGCCCAGGTGTCTCGCGCTTCCGGGTCGGCGACGCCGTCTTCGGTCTCGCTCGCTTCAAGGAAAGCGGTGCGCTTGGTCAGTCAGTGATCACGAAAGAAAACTTCCTGGCCAGGAAGCCCGAGAGTGTCTCCTTCGAGGATGCCGCCTGTCTGGGTACTCCGGGCGTTACGGCATGGAACGGGCTGATCGACAAGGCCAAGCTGCAAGCGGGTCAGCACGTCTTCATTAATGGCTGTGCCGGAGCGGTTGGCGAGGCATCTGCGCAGATCGCACGGCTTTTCGGTGCGGTCGTTTCCGGAAGTTGCAGCTCCCGAGACAGGGAGCGTGCCAAATCACTTGGCGTACAGACTGTCTACGACTATCGCGCAACGGATTTGTCGTCAATAACCACGCGCTTCGATGTGGTATACGACACTGCTGCGACAATGACCCTATCCGCCGGCGTGGCTATGCTACGCCGCGGGGGCGTGTTCCTTGATCTCAACCCCGACCTGGGCAAGTTCATTCGGGCTGTCTTCGATCGACGGCTGAAACCTGTCATTGGCTCACCGCGAGCCGACATCCTGGAAAAGATTGCCAGTGCCGCTAAAGAGGGCAAGTTCCAAATCGCGATTGGCGAAACCGTTGATCTGGGGGGCGCAATTCAACTGATCACCGAGCTTGAAAAGGGCCGCAAGCTCGGCGGTAAAGGCATTGTGGCGATGGAGTAAGCATGGCCAGAAGTCATCGATTATTCGACCTGATGCAAGTGCTCCGCCGACACCGAAGAACGGTGTCGGGCCAGGCACTTGCGCGTGAGTTGGGCGTGTCTCTGCGAACCCTCCGCCGCGACATTGCCACACTGCAAGACATGGGAGCCGACATCGACGGCGAGCCAGGCGTCGGCTACATCCTGCGGCCAGGGTTTCTGCTGCCGCCCATGTCTTTTACCGAAGAAGAAATCCTGGCGCTCGCGACCGGCGCCAAGTGGGTCAGTCGTCAGACCGACGCCAGGTTAGCCCTTGCGGTGACAAACGCGCTGGCCAAAATCAATGCAGTCCTTCCACCCGACATGCGTTCAGCCTTCGACGATGACACTATCTATGTAGGCCATTCTCTGAAAGGCTCGATACATCTTGATCTGAGCGAAGTCCGCCGAGCGCTTCGCGAGCAGCGTAAGCTGCGCATCAAGCTGTCTCTCGAACACGCACCGAAAGATGAGCAGGTAATATGGCCGATCATGCTCGGCTTTATTGAAGCCAAACGATTTATCGCAGCCTGGTGCGAGCTGGATGAACAGTTCCGGGTGATCGGCATGGACGATATCACTAGCGCGGAAGTTCTTACCGAACGCTACCTTCGGAGTCGCCGGCTGCTCGTTAAGGAGTGGCGCGCTCTCGAGATGCGGCCGTGCAACGGTCAGGGCGACATTTGCTGATTTTAGGTATATGCCATAAATGTCGAGCAGTCACCGATGCCTCCATGCTTCACCCGGCATCGCCTCACAATCACGCTTAATCATCTGTTTTAAAAATAAAATAGAAAAACCTGCCGTTATATTCTTAGCCGTCTCACGCAATAACCCCATATTACCCTTGCCGGATGTAAGGTTGCCAGCTAGTTTATTGGTTACAGTGAAGCGCTGATTTGTAAGCATCAGAGATGCCCGCAGCGTGTCGTCATAGCAGCACACCGAAGTAAGGACAATGCCATGGTGGTTTACAGCTTTTTCGTGAAAGGGGATCAAATTTTTGCTCTCAATACCTCATCACCTGATTTCGAGGCCAGGCAGAAACATTTTTTGGGCAAAGGGTACGCAAAACAGTTTGAAGAACTGGAAGCCCTGTCCCCGGAGGCCGCCGTTATCAGATTTAAAGACATCAAAGATGAGGAGCGCAAAACAGAACAGGCTTTTTCTACAGGCGCTGTATTTACCTCGCTGATAGATGTTTTGTTGAAAAAAGGCTGATTATTCACGCCAAAAAAAAATAGGCCACCGGCTCTACCATCAGAGTCAAATATAATACCGATAAAAACCGCAATTTCGCATGGCGGTTTTTATCTCTGCAGCACACCAGAATATCAAAACTAATGATATAGAAATAAACCTCACCGTCCGGCTCCCTGAAAAGCAGAAACCGGCCTTCCAGAACCTGGCTAACAGGAGAAACCTTAAAAACTAATATTAAACCCATAAGCCAAATAAGAAAGCCGCATTCAAACAATAAATAATTCATATATAACTCGTCATAATTCAAAACCAATCAGTCAAAAAACCATCACTATAAAAACAAAACACTAAAAAAGTATTATTAAATAGAATTTAAAACTAATTACTCATATATTTATATATATAATTCCAAAAACAGGATAAGACTGATATCCTTTATGAAAGTAAAGTACACTTCACGCCCTTAAGGCCAGCCTTATGAATTACATTAAGAAATATGTCATCGTTATTATTTCAATTCTGTTTATTTATACCAGCACTGTTCAGGCGAGCATATTTATGCAGGTTACAAAAAGAACCGGCAGCTTTGCTTTTGGAACATTCTATTATGAGCTCCTTGATTGGACCACCGACGATAACACTCCCAATCCGTGCTACAGAAACTCCAAATGCGAGATATTACTCACCAGCAATCACAACACTATTGGTATCCCCTCTGACACCGGTGGCTATTGGAGTGCAAATGGGAACTCCTGGGTTTCCAACTCGGCAACAATGGGAATTTTAGGTCAAAATTTCAAACAGTTTGTTGGCATACCGCGCTCTGGCAGTTTCACTTATAGCAATATACTCGGTGGCAGTAGTTGCGTGGGAATGTTTTATAGGACAGGGGGGATCCTGGGTACCAATATAACAAGATTACCAGGGTCTATATGTGCGATTCCACCGGAGGAAAAAAACGCCTGTGAAATAAAAACCCCTCAATTAACACTGGATCACGGTGTCTTAGCCCCCGAGCAGTTGAATAACAATACTGCCACCGGGTCGCTATTGCTTTCCTGTAATCAAACGACAAAAATCCAGCTCTATATCAGTGAAAACACGGGCGGAGTCATACTTCGTAGCGACGGGAGTTTATTTTCAAACCTCACGCTCAATGGCCAACCTGCAAGCAAAGGTATTGCCCTACAAGTCGGGCCAACCGGTACCACTGTACAAGTCAGTTCCGTATTGAGAGCAGTAGGAAACGTTGAGGCAGGCGTCTTTCAGGGTAGCGCAGTGGCACTGCTGTCACTCCCCTGATACCGTACGCAACGTATTTTTCATTATGCCCGCCTGCCGGGCTTCTGATTCATCCACCCAGCTCAGGATAGAAAGCATCATGACGCTGTTTTAAAGCCTGTGGCCCGGTTCTTACTTAATAAAATCAATAAAAACGCGCAGCGGTGAGGGGATAAACCGCAGCGATGATGCTCTAATTGATTATCTGGCCCAGGAAGGCATCGCTTATGCGCCATTTTTCCCGCTCGGCGGTTTTACGCCGCTCCAATCCTCGGCGTTATCGGATATCGCTTTGCGTCTCGTCTGACATTGCCCCCCACGCCGCGTTGCCAGGTTCGCCTTATTGATACGGCGGGTCTGGCTGTGGCGGTCTTTACAGCGCCCGTGTATACACTCGTGAAGCCTCGCCCCAGGGGTGATAGCCCAATCCGTTAAAGGCAAAACCCTGTTTTTCGTAGTAGCCCTCAAGATCGGTGCACAAATGCAGTTGCGGGAACCCCATCTTGCGTGCCTCCTCCGCCACATGATTAATCAGCAACGAACCGTAACCGCGCCCACGGTGCGCTTCTTCCACATACAGCGCACACAGCCAGGGGTACAACTCGCCGCGGCTGATAAAGTCATTGGTGATCAACCCTGCACAACCCAGGATATCCTGGTTATCCATCAGCAAATACCACTGCGGCAGCGGATTGGCTGCGCCAATGCAGCGGGTAATGGCATCTTCATACATCATCAGGGTGTCTGGCGAAGCCCATTGCTGCTGGAAATAGCGAATCGCTTGTTGCGCAAACTCAGGTGATTGACGCACCGAAATCATGTTCATATCCGTTCCTGTGATTATTTTTCCTGCTTGAACCAGTCTAAAATTATGCAGTAACAGAGGCCGGCTAGCACGGTCTTTATTATAGAAATCAGCCGGATGTGAAGCTAACATGGCGACACTGCCCAACGATTCGGCAGTGTTTTCCCAAACAGGAGTCGTTATGACGCAAAATATTTATGACAATCAGGCCTTCTTCGACGGTTATGCCCAGCTCAGTCGCTCGGTAAACGGGCTGGACGGCGCGCCGGAATGGCCGACTATCCGCAGCATATTGCCGGACCTGCACGGCAAGAAGGTGGTCGATCTCGGCTGCGGCTACGGTTGGTTCTGCCGCAGCGCACGCGAACAGGGCGCCGCGAGCGTACTTGGCATGGACCTCTCCGAGAAAATGCTGAACAAAGCGCGGGAAATGACGCAGGACGCCGGCATTGAATACCGCCAGCAAGATCTGGAGCAGCTTCAACTGCCGCCGGCATCCTGCGATCTGGCCTACAGTTCATTGACGCTGCACTACATCGAAGATCTGGCCCGGCTGTTCGCCACCGTTTATCAGGCGCTGGCGGCGGGTGGGCAGTTTATCTTCACCGCAGAGCACCCGATTTATACCGCGCCGCAACATCAGGGCTGGCTGGTCGATCAACACGGGCAAAAATCCTGGCCGGTCAACAGCTATCAACAGGAAGGGCGACGGATCTCCAACTGGCTGGCGGAAGGCGTCATCAAGCAGCACCGCATGCTCGGCAGCTATATCAACCTGCTGGTGCAACAGGGATTCATCATCACCTATTTGAATGAATGGGGCCCTTCGACGCAGCAAATCGCGGAAAATCCGGCGTTGGATGAAGAAAAAGAACGCCCGATGATCTTTATCCTGGCCGCCCATAAACCCGCCTGATTATTTTCTCTCGCCGTAAACCCTTAACACAGCCATTCTTGGGGAGGCCGCCTCCCCCCAACGTTTTATTCCGCCCCTGGCGGCTGCACCTTCTTGCGTAGAGCCCGCCAACAGCCGACTATACTTAAGCTTTACCCCTTTGAACCGGAGAGAAAACAATGGCATTTACTGTCGGCGATTTTGTACAGCGCACTACCGGCGGCCCAAAGATGATCGTGGTGGCCATTGATGGTGACACACTGGTCTGCAGTTGGAACGAACTGGGCACCGAGCAGCGTGCGGAAGTCCAGGCCAGCGATGTGGCGCTCTATCATGAAGACGGCGATTTCGGCGTATGCTGAACGGTCGGGGCGCAGCGGCACCCCGCTAAGCTTTCAGGCGCGAATGTCCTGATAGTCCGGCGTGGTGTCGAATTCGTGTTTGGCGAACGGGCACAGCGGAATGATTTTACGGTTTTCCGCACGCATTTTCGCCACCACCCGCGCCACCAGCTTTTTACCCACCCCCTGACCTTTCAACACCTCATCTACCCAGGTGTGATCGATAATGGTTAATTTATCCCCGCTCGGCACAAAAGATATCTCAGCGATCGTTTTACCCTGCCGATCGTTTATATAGAAACGTTTCTCATCTTCCAGAATGTTAAGTTCCACAGCCTTTCTCCTGATATTTAAATGCGTAATGGCCTGCTGTCACTAGAAATAACCTAGGGTTAGTCTAGTCTTTAATCAGTAACACAACATAATTCTGTAGTGGCTAAGGAGTTCAAAATGGGTGACGGCTCAAAAGACGGTGTTATTTTGCTATCCCGAATATTGTTGATGGTCCTGTTTATCATTTTTGGTTGGATGAAACTGACCAGCTTTGGCGCAACGGTGAGCGCAATGGAGGGTTACGGTACCCCAATGCCGTATTTGGCGGCGATTATCGCCGTGGTGGTTGAGTTTGTTTTCGGCATCGCACTTATTCTCGGCATATTTACCCGCCCTATCGCGGTTATTTTCGCCGTCTATGTGCTCGGCACCGCTTTTATCGGCCATCCATTCTGGAAAATGACCGGGATGGAAATGATGGGCAATGAAATAAACTTCTTCAAAAACATCAGTATTATCGGCGGGCTGCTGCTGCTGGCAGTTACCGGCGCCGGGCGTTATTCGCTGGACTATAAATTCTTTAATAAATAATTCTCCTCTGACAACGGCCGGTGGTGACGCTACCGGCCGTTTTCCTGACGCTCCCCTCTTCAACATGCCATGCTGCGCAAGAGATGCCCCCCGGTAAACATGCGAGAATTATCTGCAATCGTCGTCAACGAGTGAGGTTCTGTGCAGTTTTCGTTATACTGCAAACCATTATTGAGTGCCGCAAAGGAAGAGACCATGAGAATGCGCGAGCTGGAAATCCAGTTTCAAAATGCAATGAGTGAGTTGCAGGCCAGCTTCGAAAAGCAGCACCGTGAATGGCAGCAAAGCTATCAGGCTCTGCAACAGTTATTGGAAGAGTCCAAACAACGCGAAGCAGCGCTACATATGCAAAATGCTCAGTTGGTGCGCAAACTGAGCACCGCCAACTCGGTGCCGGAACAGCACGCGCTGGTGAAGCAAATCAAAATGCTGGGCGCACATCTGGATGCGTTGGCCAAAGACGCCGCCACCTTCAACCATCACCTGCGCAATCAACAGCGGGCAGCCGATAACTTCAGCGGCGAACAGCGTTGACCCCGGGCGCTGCAGCACAGCGCCTCCTGCCAAATACTGGCGCTCTGAGAGTGTAATAAATCATAAATGACCTGGATCATCATCGCAGCCCTGATCGTTGTATTTATTATTGGTTACCGCATTCTGACTTCAGACACCCGCAAAGCTATCGACTCGCTGGCCCACCTGCTGAAAGTTAAACCGATGCTGATTGAATCGATGATTCAGGAAATGGGCAGCCGCAACAGCCAGACTTTTATCCGTATGCTGAACAACGGTTACACCGAGGAGATGCACCAGGCGGCTTATCTGCTGTTTATCTATCTGACCTTTATCAAGCAGGCGAGCGACGAGCAAATCGCCCTGTGGCGTGAAACGCTGCTGCGCGCCGGGCTGTCGCCGGAACTGCATGCCGAGCACACCGAGGCCGCGCTGTTTTACTTTGCCGATCTGGATATTGACGCGTTCGAACTGGCGCAGTTTCGCCGCGCCTACAATGAGCGCTTTAACCGCGAGGCGATCGCCAACGGGTGAGATACTCCCCCGCAGGCGGGGGATAATAGATTACAGGAACATGCTGTAGAGATAGCGCGAAAGCGCATCACGCGAGCTAAAGCCGTGTGGAATGCCATAACGCGTACTCGGGGCATCGCTGCTTAAATCCAGGGGGAATTCAAGGTACTGCTCGCTGGTGCGAATCGGCGAGGTCGGCGTGGCGAAATGCACGCTTTTCTCTTTCAGCGCAGGGTGGATCACCAGCGCAGTTCTGCCCATACGCGCTTCGCGATTCACATACACGTAGTGCTCACCCTTGCGGTAACCATAGGCTTGATCGGTGATATAATCACGTTCAAAGCCGGTATTCTCCAACACTCTAGCCACTTCATCCGGCCGTAAATACATCGATTTCTCCTCTCGTTCTGGACCGCTGAGCGACCTTACCGCAATCATGAGATGAAACAATAAATTTCTCGGTATGCATGTGGGTTTAGGAATAATCCTTAACTAGGTATTTGATCGGTTCTGCAACAACAACCGCAGCGTCAGCAAGGCGCCCAGAAATACCATCAAGGCTGCTGCCAGGTAGATCGATGGCACGCCCATCCGGCTCATCAGCAAACCGGCCAGCGGCCCGGTGATCCCCAGCGCCAAATCGAGAAACGCCGAGTAGGTACCCAGCGCGGTGCCCTGATTCTGCTGCGGCACCTGCTTCACCGCCTCCACCCCCAGCGCCGGAAACACCAGCGAGAAACCGGCACCGGCCAGCAACGCCCCGGCCTGCACCATCAGCGGATCATTGGCCAGCCAAATGAGCAACAGCCCCGCAATCTCAATCAGAAATGACGCCAGCGTGACCTTCAAGCCACCGTGACGGTTAATGGTGTGGCTGAAGATCAGGCGGATGCCGACAAAGGCGCAGCTGAACAGCGTCAGCGAGAACGCCGCCCCGCTCCAGCCCTTATCAGCATAGTAGAGGGTAATAAAAGTGGCGATCACGCCAAAGCCCACGGTGCCCAGCGCCAACCCCAGGCCATAGGTCCAGATGCGGCCAAGCACCGCACTGAAGGCAAGACGCTTGCCGGCGGAGATCGACACGTTCGGTTTACCGCCCGCCAGCCACAGCGAAACCGCCACCGCCAACACGATCAGCGCCGCTACCCCGGTCAGCCCCCAAAGCTGATTGAGATAAACGCCGAGCGGCGCGCCGGCTGCCATCGCGCCGTAGGTGGCCACACCATTCCACGAAATCACCCGGGCGGTATGCATCGGCCCCACCCGACCTATGCCCCACAGCGTGGAACCAGTGCTGGCGAAACTTTCGCCGACACCGAGAAACACCCGGCCGACGCACAGCAGGATCAGACTCAGCAGCGGCAGGCCGTCGCACCAAAAAGCGATGGCATAAAACACCCCGCTCACGCCGCAACAGGCCAGCCCGAACAACACCACCTTTTTCGGCCCGAGTTGATCGGCATAGCGCCCGGCATGCGGCCGGCTGAAAAGCGTTGCGAAGTACTGCGCACTGATGATTAACCCGGCCAGCACCGAGTTATACCCGAGATGGTTATGCACAAATCCCGGCAATACCGCCAGCGGCAAACCGATGGTCAGGTAGCAGACGAAGGTAAACATCACCACGGACAAGATCCGCCGGTTAAGCTGGAAGGTGTTTTCTTTGGCGCTGACTGCGGTCATCGAGGGCGGCTCGCATCAATACGGGGTAAGCAACAGCGTTCAGCATACCCCGGCGCGATCCGATCATAAATATGAGAGTTATAACGAATTATTATTTAACTAACCTTTTGCTGCCTGCGCCATTCGCTCGGGCTGACGCCCTGGATACGCAGAAACTCACGGTTAAAATTCGATTTGGTGGTAAACCCGGCCCTTTGCATGATATCCGTCACCGGATCGTCACCGGCCAGCAGCCACTGCGCTGCCTGGCGAATACGCAGTTGGTTCACATACTGCGACACATTCATCCCCGTATGCCGGTTGATGGCCTGGGAAACGCGCCGCGCCGGCAAGCCTGCCTTGCGCGCCAGTCGGGCCAGATTCAGCTCAGGCTCCAGATAAAGATCATCCTGCCGCAGCCGGTGTTGCACCAGACCGAACCACTCCGCCAGCCGCTCTTCGTCTTCCGCGACGCTGTCAGGCGGCTCCGGCACTCTTTCTGTCGGGGTTTCCGAAGGCCGACTGCGGGACAGCACCAGACAAATGCTCAACGCCACCAGCAGGTTGTCGAAGGTCGCCAGCATGGCGGCATGTCGTCCCTCGAAATAAGCGAAATCGAGCACAATCACCCCTTCGGCCGCCGCTATCGCCACCAGCAATATCCCCAACCCGCGCCACAGCCGGTAGCTGAGCCAGCTTTCCGCCAGCGGCACCTGTTGCAACGCATTTTCGCCGCGTCGCAGCGCGTACAACAGGGCAGCGCCGTAGCCGAGATCGGTGACGACGATCAGTATATCCAGCCAGAACGGAGCCAAGACGCTTGCCAGCATCGTCAGGCATAACGGCGTCAGGTGCCACAACTCACGCCACCTCAGCCTGCCCTGAGTGCTGACAAGAAATGCCAGATAGGTCAGCGGCGGTATCGCCACCGCACCGAAAGGTTGCAACCCGTTGAACTGCGTCAGTCCATAGCCGTAACGCAGGCCTACCAGCAAGCTCTGCCAGGCGCATAACAACAACAACAGCTGAAACACCCAGCGCCGCGCCTGCGGCCGGCCAAGGCGGTACAGCAGCCCCAGACACAGCAGGCCAAACAGAAAAGTGACAGGAATAAGCGGCATCGGCGACATCTTGTTGTCTTCATTCGGGATCTGCAGTGTAGGACCTTAAACCTGTTAAAACAATTATTTAACGACCCGGATCGCGATCGAGGTCGCCGGATTAAGCGGCAAATGCCAGCCTTCAGCGTATTGACATACATCTTGAGGAGTAAAAATGAAAAGAGCGTTGTTCCTGTGGTTACTGCTGTGTGGAATGGCTAACGCCGCCGCTTACCGGATCGCCACCCACGATGAGGTATTTCAGACCGGTACACGCCAGTTAGCGAGCCGTATTTATTACCCGACCTCAGCCACCGGCACACCACAGTGGGTCGGGGAAAATCCGGTGTTTACCGGTATCGAAAGCCAGCCGGATGCACCGGTGGCAAAGGGGCGCTTCCCGTTGATCGTGATCAGCCACGGCAGCGGCGGCAATAATGCGAGCCAGGCGTGGCTGGCGGCAGCGCTGGTTCAGCAGGGTGCCGTGGTAGTAGCGGCCAATCATCCAGGCAGCACCACCGGCAACTCAATTCCTGCGCTTTCCGCCCAACTGTGGCTACAGACCGGCGATATTTCCGCATTAATTGATGCCATGACCCACGATCCCCGCTGGCGCCAGTCAATCAATCGTCAGGCGATCGGCGTTATCGGCCACTCCAAAGGCGGCTACAGCGCCATTGCCGCCCTCGGCGGCAGGATCAGGCTGGCCGACTTTATCGCCGGTTGTCGGCAACGCCCTCAGTCACCTGACTGCCAGTTTTATACTCAGGCAAAGGTGGAACTGGCCCAACTCCCCGCCGGGCAGTTTGACGCCGACTACAGGGACCCGCGCATCCGCTTTGCCGTCGCCCTCGATCCCGGTATGGCCCCCTATCTGCTGCCAGCCAGCCTGCATCGGCTCGGCGCGCCGCTGCTGATCGTCGAGCCGCAACGCTATTTGCCAGGCAACCGGCAACAAAGCCTTGGCGGCGCGGCTCTGGCCACGTACGCCGGGCGGCAGCCGATCCACGCGCTCAAGCTAACCGGCGGCAATCATTTTGATTTCCTGCCACTTTGCCGCCCCAACGGGCGACAAATTCTGGAGGAAGAAGGCGACGGTGAAATGCTGTGCGCCGCTTCCGGCGAACAGCGCGAAGCGGTACACCGGCAAACGTTGGCGGCTATCCTGGCGTTTATCCGCCCGTGGCTACCCGCTCACGCAGGAAATCAATAAACGCCCGCACCTTTTCCGGTACGTGGCGAGTATTTGGGTACAACGCATAAATGCTCTGCGCGGGAAACTGGTGGTCCGCCAACAGCGCGCACAGCTTGCCTTCGGCGATGGCCGGTCGTACCAGCCATTCGGGCAACAGCGCCACCCCGGCGCCATGCAGGGCAAACGCCAGCAGCGCGGCGGCGCTGTCGCCCATCAGCGTGGCGGCGTCTTCAACCTTGAACAGCACCGCCTGCCGTTGCGGGGTGATCACCTGCCAGCTCAGCGGCGAACTGAGGCGGCTGTGGGCGATCCACTGCGCCTGCGCCAGTTGCGTCAACGAGCCGACCGGGTGGCGGGCCAGATAATCCGGCGCCGCGACCGGCAAAATGGCAAAGCTGTCGATTAGCGCAGCACGGTGGCTGGAGTCCGCCAGTTGCCCCAGCCGAATAGCCACGTCGAACCGTTCCGAAATCAAGTCGGCATGGTAAGAGGAAGAAACGTGCTGAATGCGCAAACGCGGATGCAACCGTGAAAATGCCGCCAGCGCCGGCACCACCACCTGAGCGCCGTATTCCGGTGTGGTGGTGATGCGCAATACGCCGCTCAATCCGTGGTGATCGCGGCGCACATCGTCCAGCACGTTTTCCGCATCCTGCAACAGCCGCAAACAACGCTGATAAAATCGCTCGCCGGCATCGGTCAGCGCCAGCCGCCGGGTGCTGCGCACCAACAGCGACACGCCCAGTTCGCTCTCCAGCTGTTTGACATTGAAACTCACCACCGCCTTGGTTTGCCCGAGCGTCACCGCCGCAGCGGTGAAACTCCCGGCGTCCACCACCGCCACGAAAATAGCCAACCGTTGCAGGTTAAGCATGCTGCCGCCCTTTATTGTCAAAATATTTTTGACAGTGTAATCGTCCTCAGACGATTTATCCGCACTTTCGCTACCGCTACACTGCCAGCCTTCAACCGGAGGCTCCATGCCCTATCGCATCAAAGTCGCAATCGTCTATCTGCTCGGATTTTTCGTCGATCTGATCAACATGTTTATCGCCAACGTCGCCTATCCGTCCATCGGCCATGCGCTGCATGCCTCGGTCGGCGAACTGGCCTGGGTCAGCAACGGCTATATTCTCGGCCTGACGCTGGTGATCCCGCTCAGCGCCTGGCTGGCGCAGCGCATTGGCGGGCGGCGGGTCTTTTTGCTGTCGCTGACGCTGTTTATGCTGGCGACCGCAGCGGCGGGCTATGCCGGCTCCATCGGCGAGTTGATTGGCTGGCGGGTCGTACAGGGTATGGGCGGCGGGCTGCTGATCCCCATCGGCCAGACGCTGACTTATCAGCTGTATCGCAGCCATGAACGCGCCGGGCTTTCCGCCGCCATTATGCTGGTCGGCCTGCTGGCTCCCGCGCTGTCACCGACGCTGGGCGGGTTGATTGTCGACAGGCTCGACTGGCGCTGGGTATTTTTCGCCAACCTGCCGCTGGCGGCCCTGGCGCTGCTGCTGGCCTCACTTTGGCTGCGCGCCCAAGCCCCAGATCCGCAGCGTAAACCGCTCGACGTCCAGGGGTTGATCAGCGCCTGCGCCGCCCTGACGCTGATCCTGCTTGGCCTGACTCGATTAGGTGAGGCCGACAACCTGTTGCAGGGCTTGCTGTTACTGGCCGGCGGCGCGCTGGTGCTGGCTCATTACCTGCGGCGCAGCCTGCACATCGCCCAGCCGCTGTTAAATCTGCGGCTGGTACAGGAGCCGCTTCTGCGCACCTCGATGATGATTTATCAGTGCATTCCCGGCCTGTTTATCGGCGTTAGCCTGATCGCCATGCTGTATTTGCAAAATCAGCTGGGCATGCGCGCCGCGCAGGTCGGCGGCCTGATGCTGCCCTGGTCGCTGGCCTCATTCCTCGCCATCACGTTGACCGGCAGGAAATTCAACCGCTTTGGCCCACGGCCGCTATTTATTGCCGGTTGCCTGTTGCAGGGGCTGGGTATTCTGGCGCTGTCGCAAATTGCTCACGCCGGGGATCATGGATGGCAAATCAGCGCCTTTGCCTTGATGGGCTTTGGCGGCAGCCTGTGCAGCAGCACCGCACAAAGCAGCGCGTTCCTGCATATCGCCGATGAGCAGCTGGCCGACGCCAGCGCGCTGTGGAATATCAATCGCCAACTCAGTTTTTGCCTGGGGGTCGCGCTGCTCAGCCTGTTGTTCAATCTGCTGCTTGAACATGTTCCGCCAATTGTCGCTTATCGAAGCTGTTTTTACCTTGCCGCCGCCAGCACGCTGATCCCGCTGCTGCTGTGTCTGCGCATCGCTAACCGCGCCATCGTGCGCCGTCTCAACGCTCAACAGGAAATCTCATGAACCGATATTTTACCGAAGTGATCGACGCTCACGTCGCTATTGAAAACTGGCTGGAAAAAGGAGCGGGAGATGAGCAGGCGCTGCTGGCGCGCTTTGATCCGGCCTTTAGCATGATTGCGCTGAATGGTGGCAGGTTGGATTTCGCCGCATTGTGCGCGTTTTTCCGCGCGCATCGCGCTGCCAAACCGGGCCTGGAAATCACAATAGAAGAGATGGCGCTAGTGGCCGAATGGCCGACGGGGGCGGTAGTCAGTTATCGCGAAAGGCAAACGCTGCCCGGACAGGCAACCACGCTGCGTAACTCAACGGTCGTATTTGAACAGACCCAAACTGGTCTGGGCTGGCGGCATCTGCATGAGACCCCCCTCGCACAATAATCACAGGAAGCCGTCGGCCAGGAACAGTTCCCAGGCGACGATCAGCCCGCACAGGGTGACGGCGCTGAAAATCACTTCAAACAGATAGCGATTAATCATCATGAGATAGCCCTCAAAGAAAACACCCGGCGGACCGGGTGTCTGAATACTGGCTGGATCATGCGGCGCCATCAGGCCCCGCATTTTCACTCAATTAAGCGGCTGGAGTAGCGGCTTTTTTGGCAGCTTTGTGGTGTTTTTTAGCGGCCTGAGCTTTCTGCACTGGCGCTTTGTGGTGTTTTTTAGCAGCCTGGGCTTTCTGCACTGGTGCTTTGTGGTGTTTTTTAGCAGCCTGGGCTTTCTGAGCTGGCGCTTGTTTGGTGGCTTTGTGGTGCTTTTTAGCAGCCTGAGCTTTCTGAACAGCGGCTTTTTTGTGGTGTTTTTTAGCGGCCTGAGCTTTCTGAGCTGGGGCTTTTTTGTGGTGTTTCGCTTTCTTGTGATGCGTTGCTTTAGCTGGTGCTTTCTCAGCAGCAGCAGCGGCCGGCGCAGCGGTAGTAGTGGTGGTGGTTGCAGCCGGAGTGGTCGTTGCTGGAGCAGCAGCTGCAGTATCAGCAGCGAAAGCAACAGAAGACAGACCCATGGTAGCAGCAACGATCAGGGCTAATACTTTTTTCATCTTTAAATCCTCAGAGTGTTTTTCGGTAAGCCCTGTTGGGCCGTTGAAACAGATACTAGAGGAATCGATGAGCCGCTTCCGTGAGTGATTGGTTTCGCCGCGTAACCAAATGTACAAGCGGTAACGCGAGCAATGAGCCCCCATCCGCGTGCGGTTTTTTCCGTGATCGCCAACACAGTTTGAAAAAGGGTCTACACTTAATAGACATGTGTCGAAACGGAGAGTCGAATGTTTAGGAAATCTGAAAAAGTAGAACGCGACATCGATCAGGACGTCACCCTTCTGGCAGACACGCTGGATGAGGTGCTACGCGAATCCGGTGACAAGACCAAAGAGGAACTGAGAGAGCTGCACAGCAAGGCAAAAGGCGTATTACGCGATGCCCGTGCCCGCTTCAATGGTTCCAACAGTCTGACACAACACGCACGCGACGCCGTCGATCAAGCCGACAGCTATGTACGTGACAAACCTTGGCAGGGCGTAGGGATCGGGGCCGCTGTTGGCATCGTCCTCGGCGTTCTGTTGGCCCGGCGTTAACACCCCTTGCAGTCATAAAGATAAAACAGATGTGCGTCTGGCCCACGGTTTCCCGTGGGCCGTTTAATTTCCGCCGTTGAATAACCTGGCCAGTCTGGCCACCGCCCGTTCAGCATCCGTCCGCTGCGTGAAGTTGGCAAAGCCCATTAACAGCCCCTCTCCTGAAGGGTGAGTTATCTGCCAATCCGACAACGCCTGTAGCGACAGCCCTTCCTCCCAGCCGCGCTGCGCCAGACGCTTATCCTGCCCCGACGACGTTGTCAGGCGAGCCAACAACTGAATGCCGCCCGCCTGCGATGCCACCGCAAGATGCCGGCTCAACTGTTGCTCGATCGCCTGCGCCAACCATTCACGCCGCTGACGATAGATAGGCCGCATTCGCTTCAAATGGCGGTAAAAATGCCCCTGATTGATAAAATCTGCCACGCTGGCTTGCATCAACGGCGGGCAACCGCAGCCCCGCAGCCGGCTGCTGTGGCTAAAGGCCTCCACCAGTTCGGCAGGCACCACCAAATAAGCCATCCGCAACGCAGGAAACAGGGTTTTGCTGAAGGTGCCGGCGTACAGTACCCGTCCCTGACGATCGAGGCTTTTCAGCGGCGGCAGCGGCCGGCCGTGATAACGGACCTCACTGTCATAGTCATCTTCAAGGATCCACGCCGCGCGCTGCTGCGCCCATTCCAACAGCGCCACACGCCTGGCCAGGCTGAGCGACACGCCCAGCGGGCTTTGATGCGTCGGCGTCAACACCGCCATGCGTGCGCCTGGCGCGGCGCTAATACCGGCGGTGATATCCATCCCCTGATCGTCAACCGGCACCGCCACTGGCCGCATGCCGGCGGCGCGAAACAGCGGCAGCGTCACCGGATACCCCGGATCCTCCAGCCACACGTCATCACCCGGTGTTAACAAGGTGCCGATAACCCGATCCAACAACGCCTGATAACCGGCGCAAACGAAGACCTGCTCCGGCCGGCAGTTGATGCCCCGAGAAAGATGCAAATAATTGGCGATGGCCGCACGCAGTTCCGGCAGGCCATTGGTAGGCGGATGCGCCAGCGATGCCGTGGTACCGGTACGCAGCTGGCGAGCGACAATTCGCTGCCACAGCGCGCGCGGAAAGGCGTCCAGCGCCGGTAGCCCCAGTTGAAACGGCGGCATCATTCCGTTCGGATGCAGCGAGTTCGGTACCACCGCCGGCAAGGGTTCCGCCACCGGCGCGGCGCGCACCGGCAGGTTAGGTAGCTGCGGTGAAACATAGGTGCCCGCCTGCCCCCGGCTCTGCAAAAAACCTTCGGCAATCAGCTGAGCATAGGCGCTTTCCACGGTGGCACGCGCGACGCCCAGATCGCTCGCCAACCCACGCACCGCAGGCAGCCGGCTGCCCGCAGTCAGCGCCCCTTGCGCAATAGCGTCTTTAATACGCAGATAAATCTGCCGGTACAGCGGCTCGGCAAGCTGGTTATCCAGCCGCAGGGAGGAAAGAAATTGGCGCATCATGGCCCGGTTAAATAATCATTTTATGGCCCTATAGCATAGTCCATGTCGCCGCTAAAGTAGCCCCCATGATTTTGCTATCCGCTAACCGAGGTTGACCATGATTAAGCAACGATTGAAATACGCCGAACTCTCTGCCGCTCCCTACAAAGGCCTGGTAAGCGCGCTGATGGCGCTGGAGAAAGGCGCACTGGACAAGGCGACTATTGAGCTGATGTTTATGCGCGTCTCCCAAATCAACGGCTGCGCCTTCTGCCTGGAGATGCACGGCAAGGCGCTGCGCGAGAGCGGCATCAGTAACGACAAATTGGACCAACTGGCGGGCTGGCACGTCAGCAATGCATTTAGCGAGCGCGAACGCGCTGCGTTGGAGTGGGCGGAGTCCGTGACCCTGATCGCCACTACCGGCGCGCCGGATAGCGCATTTGAGGCGTTGCAGACGCACTTCAGCGACGCAGAAATTGCCGATCTGACCTTCGCTATCAGCATCATGAACGCCTTTAACCGTTTGGCCGTCAGCATGCGTCAGTAACCAGACTGCACTTCCCCTCTCCTTGCGAGAGGGTTCTCCCCCCTCGAAATAAATTTCACGCCCCCAGATCCAGCCCCACTGCGGCCTTAACGAAAAAATCATCAAAACACTATATATAGCGTGGTTGATAAATAAAATATCAACATATAGTATTCAGTTTATCCAGTGTCGGTATGATTTGTCGCTGGGTAACGCCGTCAGAAACGCCGTCCAATGCTCCGTTATCTGACCTGTCCGCCTTTCCTTCACTCCAAAAGGTAAATGCGAATCATGAGCATTATTATTTACAGTAAACCGGACTGTGTCCAATGCAACGCCACCTATCGCGCCTTTGATCGACAAGGCATTGACTATCAGGTGATCGACCTCACTCAGGATCAACAGGCGCTTAGCCATGTTAAATCTCTGGGTTATCAGCAAGTTCCGGTGATTATCGCCGGTGACGATCACTGGTCAGGTTTCCGGCCCGACAAGATTGGCGCCCTGGCTCACGCCCTCGCGTCCTGAGGCCCGCCATGCACCCGTTGGTTTATTTCTCCAGCAGTTCGGAGAACACCCACAGGTTCGTTGAAAAACTGGGCTTGCCGGCGATGCGCATTCCCATCGCCGGCGCCCGCAGCAAATTGCTGATGGAAGAACCCTATATCCTGATTGTGCCCAGCTATGGCGGCGGCAGCGCCGTGGGGGCCGTGCCGATCCAGGTGATCCGTTTTCTCAACGATCCGCAGAATCGCTCATACCTGCGCGGCGTTATCGCCGCCGGGAATACCAACTTCGGCGCAGCGTACGGCATTGCCGGCGACATCATCGCCAAAAAATGTCAGGTGCCTTTTCTTTATCGCTTTGAGCTGCTCGGCACCACGCAAGACGTTGCAAACGTTCGACAGGGAGTAACCGCATTTTGGCAACGACAGAACTGACCAGACCCGCCAGCGGCGCGCTGGATTACCATTCGCTCAACGCAATGCTCAATCTTTATGATGCCGAAGGCCGTATCCAGTTCGATAAGGATCGGCTGGCGGCGCGGCACTATTTCCTGCAGCACGTGAATCAGAACACCGTGTTCTTTCACAATCTGGAAGAGAAGCTGCGTTATCTGGTGGAGGAAGGCTATTACGAGCAGGCGGTGCTGGCGCAGTACGACTTCAGCTTTATCAAACAGCTGTTCCAGCAGGCCTACGCCAAAAAATTCCGCTTCGAGACCTTCCTCGGCGCCTTCAAGTACTACACCAGCTATACGCTGAAAACCTTCGACGGCAAACGTTATCTGGAACGTTACGAAGACCGCGTATGCATGGTGGCGTTGACGCTGGCTGCGGGGGATACCCGGCTTGCGCAGGAACTGGTGGAAGAGATGATTTCCGGCCGTTTCCAGCCGGCGACGCCAACCTTCCTCAACTGCGGCAAACAGCAGCGTGGCGAGCTGGTTTCCTGCTTCCTGTTGCGTATCGAAGACAATATGGAGTCGATCGGCCGGGCGGTGAATTCCGCGCTGCAATTGTCGAAACGCGGCGGCGGTGTGGCGTTTCTGCTGACCAACATTCGCGAAGTGGGCGCCCCCATCAAGCGCATTGAAAACCAGTCTTCCGGCGTCATCCCGATCATGAAAATGCTCGAGGACGCCTTTTCCTACGCCAACCAGTTGGGTGCGCGTCAGGGAGCCGGCGCGGTGTATCTCAATGCGCACCACCCCGACATCCTGCGTTTCCTCGATACCAAGCGCGAAAACGCCGACGAGAAAATCCGCATCAAGACGCTGTCGCTGGGGGTGGTGATCCCGGATATCACCTTCGAGCTGGCCAAAAACAACGAAGAGATGTACCTGTTCTCGCCTTACGACGTTGAGCAGGTATATGGCGTGCCGTTTTCGGAAATCAGCATTAGCGAAAAATACCGCGAGATGGTGGATGACAAGCGCATCCGCAAATCGCGCATCAATGCCCGCGAGTTCTTCCAGGTGCTGGCGGAGATCCAGTTTGAATCCGGCTACCCGTACATGATGTTCGAAGATACGGTCAACCGCGAGAACCCGATCGCCGGGCGCATCAACATGAGCAACCTGTGTTCGGAAATTTTACAGGTCAACCGCGCTAGCACTTATCACGATGACCTGAGCTACGATCGGGTGGGCAAGGACATCTCCTGCAACCTCGGTTCGCTGAACATCGCAAAAACCATGGATGCGCCGGACTTCGGCAAAGCGGTCGACACCGCCATTCGCGCGCTGACCGCCGTGGCCGACATGAGCGATATTCGCTCGGTGCCGTCGATCGCCGAAGGCAACCGCAGCTCGCACGCCATTGGCCTGGGCCAGATGAACCTGCACGGCTATCTGGCGCGTGAACGTATCTTCTACGGCTCGGAAGAAGGCATCGACTTCACCAATATCTATTTCTATACCGTGGCTTACCACGCCATCCGCGCCTCAAACCGGTTGGCGATCGAGCGCGGCAGCGCGTTCGAAGGCTTCGAGCATTCCACCTACGCTTCCGGCGACTACTTCACCAAATATACCGAACGGGAATGGCTGCCGCGGACCGAACGGGTTCGCACGCTGTTCGCCGATGCCAATATCGCCATCCCAGGCCATGAAGAGTGGCTAGCGCTGCGCCAGTCGGTGATGATGCACGGGTTGTATAACCAAAATCTGCAGGCGGTACCGCCGACCGGCTCCATTTCCTATATCAACAATTCGACCTCCAGCATTCACCCGATCGTGTCGCGCATCGAGATCCGCAAAGAGGGAAAAATTGGCCGCGTGTACTATCCGGCACCCTATATGACCAACGACAACCTGGAGTATTACCAGGATGCCTATGACATTGGTCCGGAAAAGATTATCGACACCTACGCCGCCGCCGGACAGCACGTCGATCAGGGGCTGTCGCTGACGCTGTTCTTCCGCGATACCGCCACCACCCGCGATATCAACCGGGCGCAGATTTACGCCTGGCGTCAGGGTATCAAAACCATTTACTACATCCGCCTGCGCCAAATGGCGCTGGAAGGCACCGAGGTGCAGGGCTGCGTGTCCTGCGCGCTGTGAGGCAACTTATGACTATCGTTAAACCGGCGCCGCTGGTGCGCGCCATCAACTGGAATAGCATCGAAGACGATAAGGATCTGGAAGTCTGGAACCGTCTGACCTCCAACTTCTGGCTACCGGAGAAGGTACCGCTGTCGAACGACATCCCTTCCTGGGCCACGCTGACGCCGAAAGAACAACAGCTGACCATCCGCGTGTTCACCGGGCTGACGCTGCTGGACACTATTCAAAATACCGTCGGCGCGCCGGCACTGATCGCCGATGCTTTGACGCCGCACGAAGAGGCGGTCTATTCGAACATCGGCTTTATGGAGGCGGTGCACGCCCGCTCTTACAGTTCGATTTTCTCCACCCTGTGCCAAACGCCGGACGTGGACGATGCTTACCGCTGGAGCGAGGAGAACCGCGCGCTGCAAAAAAAAGCCCACATCATTCTGGCCCACTACCGCAGCGACGATCCGCTGCTGAAGAAGGTCGCCAGCGTGTTTCTGGAATCCTTCCTGTTCTATTCGGGCTTTTATCTGCCGATGTACTGGTCGAGCCGCGCCAAACTGACCAACACCGCCGATTTGATCCGCCTGATCATTCGCGACGAAGCGGTGCACGGCTATTACATCGGCTATAAATTCCAGAAAGGGCTGGAGAAAGTTGACGCCACGCGCCGCCAGCAGGTGAAAAATTTCGCCTTCGATTTGCTGCAGGATCTGTACGACAACGAGGTGCGCTATACCGAGGAGCTGTATGACGGCGTGGGCTGGACGGAAGAGGTGAAAACCTTCCTGCACTACAACGCCAACAAGGCGCTGATGAACCTGGGCTATGAAGCGCTGTTTCCACCGGCGATGGCGGAGGTCAATCCGGCCATTCTCTCGGCGCTGTCGCCTAACGCCGATGAGAACCACGATTTCTTCTCCGGCTCCGGTTCGTCTTACGTGATTGGCAAAGCGGTCAATACCGAGGATGAAGATTGGGATTTCTGAGGGGCACGCAGCGGCGAGTCACTTCGCCCCTGTAGTACTCCCCTGTGAGCGGGTGCTGCATACAGCGCCCCTACTCTTCATCATGGCGAAACATCTCCGCGCGCAGCCGGAGGCGTTGCCAGATGGCGCGTTTCTCCTCGTCGTTGGCGGTTGGCCAGGCGGCGATTTCATCCAGCGTACGCCAACAGCCCCGACACCACTGCTTATCGGCATCGATCCGACAAAGGGCGATGCAGGGCGAGCGAACGCCGTCGTCACCTGAGTTATTGTTACCCGCCATAAAACACTCCCCCACTAAATTTGCCCGCCACAGGATACCCGATCCGGCAACGGGAAACCGCGAACTTTGCGCAGGATCAGATGATGCCGCCGTTGGCACGCAGGGTTTGACCGTTGACCCAACTGCCGTCGGCACCGGCCAGGAAAGATACCGCTGCGGCGATATCCTGCGGTTGGCCCAGGCGTTCCAGCGGCGCCATCTGCGCCAGACGCTCGATCAGATCCGGAGTTTTGCCATCCAGGAACAGGCTGGTGGCGGTCGGCCCAGGCGCAATCGCATTGACGGTAATGTTGCGGCCACGCAGCTCTTTCGCCAATACGCTGGTCAGCGCTTCGACGGCGGCTTTGCTGGCGGCGTACATGCCGTAACCCGGCTGCAACAACCCCACCACGCTGGATGAAAAGTTAATGATGCGCCCATTGTCACGCAAACGCTTTGCCGCTTCGCGCAGCGTGTTGAAGGTGCCTTTCAGGTTGATGTCGATAAGGCGATCAGCGTCGGCGTCGCTCATTTCCGCCACAGGCGCCAGAGCAATCACTCCGGCGTTATTCACCAGGATATCGACGCCGCCAAAGGCTTGTTCGGCGCGGTCAAACAGTTGGGCGACAGCAGCTGCATCGCTGACGTCCGCTTTGGCGCTCAGCGCACGGCCGCCGTTTTGTTCAATTTTACGCACCAACTCATCGGCCAATGCCTGGTTGCCCGAATAGTTGACGATTACGGTAAAGCCGTCGGCGGCAAGGCGTTCAGCAATGGCAGCGCCAATGCCGCGAGAGGCCCCGGTCACAATGGCGATTTGCGGGTTGCTGTTGTTCATAGTCTCAGTCCTCTTCGGGTAAGCGTCGGCAGGCTTGCCGGCGTAGAGTGATAATGCACCTTTCGTACCAGCGAATAATTACCTAAAATTCGTTATCACTATCCGAAATAAACGAACAATGACGATGGACAGAATTGATGCCATGCGCCTGTTCACCCGCGTGGTGGAACAGCGCAGTTTTACTCAAGCCGCACAGGATATGAACCTGCCGCGTTCGACGGTGACCGATGCCATCAAACAGCTGGAGGCGCGGTTACAGGTGCGACTGTTGCAGCGCACCACGCGCCATGTCAGCCCGACGCTGGATGGCGAAGCCTACTATCAGCGTTGCCTGATCATTCTGGCGGATATCGAAGATGCCGAGATGGCGTTCGCCGGTGCCAAGCCGCGCGGGCTGTTGCGCATCGATGTGCATGGCACGCTGGCTCGGCACTTTCTGCTGCCGGGCCTGCCCGATTTTTTGGCACAGTACCCGGGTATCGAATTTTACATGAGCGAAGGCGACAGACTGGTGGATCCTGTGCGGGAAGGCATCGACTGCGTGGTGCGCGTCGGCAAGCTGAAAGACAGCGATATGGCGGCGCGCCGCTTGGGGGAGTTGGAAGAAGTCACCTGCGCCGCACCGGAATACCTGCGGCGCTTCGGTACGCCGTTAAACATTGATCAACTTCAGGGGCACCGCATGGTCGGGTTCCGTTCCTCGGCTACCGGCGCAGTGATACCGCTGGAGTTTAACGTCAACGGCCTGCCGCAACAGGTGACATTGCCCAGTACGGTGTCGGTCAGTGCAGCGGAAAGCCTGGTCGCGGCAGCGCGCATGGGGCTGGGCATTATTCAGGTGCCGCGTTATCACCTGCTTGACGATTTGACCAACGGCAGCCTGCTGCCGCTGCTGCCGCAATGCCCCTCCACACCCATGCCGGTTTCGCTGCTGTACCCGCGCAACCGTCAACTGTCGCCACGGGTGAGGGTCTTTATCGACTGGTTCAGCAAGGTTTTTGCCGCACACAATCAATAACAAGCCGCCTGTTCGGCGGCCTGAGGGCTACAAAGCGCCGTAATCCAACGGCACCCAGCTGTAGCCTTCCCCCTCTTTGTTCAGGTAACCCAGCCCAGGGAACGACAGATGCGCGGCTCCGACCAGCTCACTTTGTCGGGCGCTGTCGCCAAACACCCGCAGTCGTTGCGCGACCGCCGCTTTGGCGTCACTGTCGAAACTGATCGCCACCTGCGGATGGGCAAACTGTACTGCGGCCACGTGGATCAAATCGCCCATCAACAACAGCTTTTTACCCTGGCTGGTCACCTGATAAACGCTGTGGCCCGGCGTATGGCCGTGGGTAGCGAATGCGGCAATGCCCGGCGACAGCTCACCGTCGTTGCTGAAGGGTTTGAAATGCCCGGCGGCCTGATAGGGCTTGATCGCCGCTATCGCGTTTTCAAAGTTGGCCTTATCTTGCGCCTTCGCCTGCTTCAGGTGGCTTTCGCTCAGCCAAAAATCGGCATCCTGCTGTGGAGCGCGCACCAGGGCATTCGGGAAGCGCGCACGGCCATTTTCCGTCAGCCCGCCCAAATGATCCGGATGCATATGGGTCAGATAAATTTCATCTATCTGTTCCGGCTGATAGCCTGCCGCCCGAAGATGAGTCACCAGTTGATCCAGACTGTCACCCAGCAGCTTACCGGCTCCGGCGTCGATCATGACAAGCTTGCTGCCGGTGTTGATCAGATAGGCATTGACCGAGGTGACCACCGGCAGGCTCTGATGATGTTCAGCCAAGCCCTCGGCAATTTGTTGCGGCGTGCTGTTGAGCAGCAGTTTATCCACCGGCAAACGGATCACGCCATCAGACAAAACAGTGACCTCATAACTGCCCAGCATGATGCGGTAAAAACCCGGTGAAGGTGTTTTTACCTGCGGTGCGGCGGCCGTAGCCTGCAACGCCATAACTGCCAATGCCGCACCTAACAGGTAGCGTTTCCAGAACATGATGACTCCTTGTTGTGATTAGACAGCGGTAAGTATTAACCCAAAACCGCCGACGCGCCTGCACAATAAATAAATTTAAATTATATCAGTTTAAAAATTATATTTAATTTGAATGCTTTTGTCTGAAACGCCACACAACCCCAATCAATATTTAATAAAACGCGAACCCGTTATTTTCTTTACTCACCCAAACAACGAGTAAGGAATTATTATGAAATATCAATTTGAAAATCTGGTGTTCGAAGGCGGCGGCGTAAAAGGTATCGCCTATGGCGGCGTTTTGGAACTGTTGGAAGCCAAAGGCATTATGCCGCAGATCAAAAAAACCTCCGGGGCTTCGGCCGGTGCAATCGCTGCACTGCTGGTGGGGCTGGGTTGCAGCGCCGCTGATGTCACAAAAATTCTGTCCGACATGGATTTCAAGAAATTCCTCGATTATAACGGCGGTATTTTTGGCTCTATCTACGATGCACATCGGCTGTTTAATCAATATGGCATTGCCCCTGGTGATTACTTTTACTCCTGGTCGCGCAATATTATCAAACGATATACCGGAAATGCGGATATTACTTTTGAGCGATTTGAAGCATTGAAAGAAACAAAAGGATTTAAATCCCTCTATTTTATTGGCGCAAATTTAAACAGCGGGCTGCGCGAGGTGTATTCCCATCAAACAACGCCGCGCATGAAGGTGGCAGATGGATTGCGGATCTCCATGTCATTCCCCTTTGCCTTTGTCGCTAAAAACAATCAGCTGGGCGATCTGTGTATCGATGGCGGCACAATCGATAATTATCCGGTACGGATGTTCGATTACGACTTCACCGCATCGCCGCCCTATATCGATGTCACCACGCAACAGATCAATACCCGAACCCTGGGTATTCGTCTGGACTCCGCCAACGAAATCGCACAGGCGGCGGGCCAATCGGTCAATAAAACCGCCATCAATAACCTGTGCGATTTCACCCTGGCGGTGGTTAACACCCTGCTGGATATTCAGACCAAAGTGCATCTGGACAGCGACGACTGGAAGCGGACCGTTTATGTAGACACCCTTGACGTCGGCACGCTGGATTTCGCCATCAGCGAAGCCAAAAAACGCGCGCTGATTGAATCCGGCCGCCAGGGCGTGGAACGCTATTTCGCCTGGTATGACGCGGCCGTCAAACAGGCGGCGTAACCGGTCATCCCCCGCCCGCTCGGCCTGAGCGCCGAACGGGCAAAAAAATCCCCGCGGGGGCGGGGAAAGGCAAAGAAATGCTAAGGTCTTATTAGTTGTTATGAGAAAAATTTCGCCAGTACCAACAGGGAGAGCGAGACGTTAATCGCACCGCCGATACGGGTTGCAATCTGGGCGAACGGCATCAGCGACATGCGGTTGCCGGCGGTAAGAATAGCGACATCACCGGTGCCGCCCTGCCCACTCTGACAGCAGGAGACAATCGCCACATCAATGGGATGCATACCAATTTTCTTGCCGACGAAGAAGCCGGTCGCCACCAGCGCGCAGACGGTACTGACAATCACCACCAGATTCTGAAGGGTGAAGGCGTTCACCAACTCCTGCCACGGGGTGATTGCCACGCCAACGGCAAACAGGATCGGGTAGGTCACTGCGGTGCGGAAGAACTTATATACCACCTGCGAACCTTCCTGAATGCGTGGTGACACGCCGTGCGCCAGCTTCACCGCCACGGCGGCAAACAGCATGCCGACCGGCGCGGGCAGGCCAATCATGCGGTGCAGCAACATCCCCACCATGTACAGCAAAATAGCCAACAACGCGCCGCAGGCAAGGGTGCTGACGTCTACCTTGCCGCTGATTTTATCCACGGCGGACATGTCGCTGTCACCTTGCTTGCTTGGCATCAGGCTGCCTTCGCCAGTCAGATGCGGATAGCGTTTGCCGAGTTGGTTGAGCAAGCCGGCAAGGATAATGGCGGTCAGGCTACCGAGCATGACGATCGGCAGAATACGGCCCAACGCCACGCCCTGCTCCATATGCAGGATCGCCGCGTACCCCATCGACAGCGGTATCGCGCCTTCGCCGACGCCACCGGCCATGATCGGCAGGATCAGGAAGAAGAAGATCTGGAACGGTTCCAGCCCAAGCGCCATGCCGACCGCCATCCCCACCAGCATGCCGACAATCTCACCGCACAGCATGGGCGCGAAGATTCGCAGGAAACCCTGAATCAGCACCTGACGGTTCATGCTCATAATGCTGCCGACGATAATGCAGCAGATATAGAGATAAAGAATATTGGTCGACTTATAGAATTTGGTGGTCGATTCCACCACTACGTCCGGCAGCAGACCGTAATGCACCAATGCGGAAGGGATAAAGGTGGCGCAGATCGCCGCAGCCCCCATTTTGCCGATCAGCGGCAGACGTTTACCAAACTCGCCGCAGGCAAAACCAAAGAAAGCCAGCGTGGCGACCATCACTACGATATCGCTCGGTAATTTTCCTTCCAGGCAATCCAGTAAAATAAGCACGCCGGCCAGAATAAAGAACGGTAACGGAATAATCCCTACTTTGTAATTGTCCAGTATGTGCCACCATTTTTCTCTCAGCGGTATTTCAGCCGTTTTGTCTTTGGCGACGAGGTAAGAATCATCTGTTGTGCTCATAATCTGGCCTCTTATTAGTTTGTTCAGCCATCATAGAGAAACGCACGGCTTAACTGCTGTGATTGTGTTCAAAATAAAAAAGGGTTTTTAATGGTGGTTATGGTTTCTATGGAGTTAATAATGATTATGTAAAATATAGCGTGGTTTTAATGGCGTTAATGCTATTTTTTATTTAAAATTTATCCGTTTTATAGTAGCCATTGAATAGCGATACCCGGTAAGCATAATCCCGTGTCTGCGATCACAACTTGATCGGACGCAATATTACATTAACCCCGACTCATGATAGGGTAAGCGCTCAGGAACTCTCACGGTGAACCCCAGCCATGCGCGTAAAACTCTCATTTCAAATCAAGCTGTTCCTGTGCCTGGTCGCCTTCTCCTGTCTGCTGCTGACGTTGATTGGCGCTTACACCTACCATCAGTTGGATGCCCAGTTGCACCGTGACCTTGGCGCGCGAGCACAGGTGCAGGCACGGGAAATAGCTCTGATCCCCTCCCTGATCAGCGCCGTGGAAAAAAACGACCCTGAGCAAGTCGCCGCGCTGATGAAGAAAATACGCGCCAGCAGCGATGCCAGTTATATTGTCATCGGCGATAATCGCGCCCGACATCTTTACCATTCAGAATACGCCGATCGCTTAGGTACCCCGATGGTCGGTGGCGATAATAAAGAAGTATTGGCAGGGAAAAGCATTATTTCGTTCCGCAAAGGCGGCATCGGTATTTCATTACGCAGCAAAGCGCCGATACTGGATGAAAATAATCACGTCATCGGCATTGTTTCGGTTGGCTATCTGAAGTCACATATCGATAATTTGAATGCCAGAACCCTGACGCAGATCGTCGGTTCCATTGTGCTGTTGTTAATCGCCCTGTTTATTTTTTCCTGGCTGTTATCGAAAAATTTAAAACGCCAAATGTTCTGGCTCGAGCCCAAAGAAATTGCGTTGCTGGTGCGCCAGCAAAAGGCTCTGCTGGAAGCGATCTACGAAGGCGTTATTGCCGTCGATCCCCAGTTGCAGATCATTACCATCAACCACGCGGCGCGTGAACTGCTGGACCTGCGGCAACCCGCCAGCACCCTGATGGGCCGTGAAATCGGCGAAGTGATCCAGTCGCAGCCAGACTTCTTCGGCGCGTCGCAACTGGGGCACGACACGCACGATGAGGTTTGCCGCTTCAACCACGTGCGCGTGATCGCCAGCCGGGTACGCATCATGCAAGAAGAGGTGCTGCAAGGCTGGGTGATCAGTTTCCGCGACAAAAATGACATCAATACCCTGAGCAGCCAGCTAAGCCAGGTAAAGCGCTACGCCGATAACCTGCGCATCATGCGCCATGAACAACTGAACTGGACCGCCACCCTCGCCGGGCTGCTGCATATGCAGCGTTACGACGAGGCAATCCGTTATGTGGAGGCTCAGTCGGAAGGCGCGCAAGAGATCCTCGACTTTATCTCGCAGCGCTTCAGCTCGGCCGCATTGTGCGGCTTGCTACTGGGCAAATACTCCAGCGCAAAGGAAAAAGGCGTCGAGCTGCGCTTTGATCCCGCCTGCCAGTTGCGTCAAATCCCGGCGGCACTGAATGAAACCGAACTGATGTCGATCATCGGTAATTTGCTGGATAATGCAGTAGAGGCTACGCTGCATTGCGATGCGCCGCACGAAGCGGTAGAACTCTATATCAGCGACAGCAGCAATGAGCTGGTGATTGAAGTGGCCGACCGCGGCACCGGCATTGCTGCCGAGGTGCGCGATACGCTGTTTGAACAGGGCGTCACCACCAAAGATGACAAAGGTGACCACGGTATCGGCCTGCACCTGGTCGCCAGCCACGTAGCGCAGGCACACGGTAGCATTGAAGTGTCGAACAACGATCCGCACGGCGCCATATTTTCCTTGTTTATCCCCTATGAATTTCAGGCCGCAAGCAACAATGCCGAGGTTTGAAAGACGACGGATAGAGACCTAAAAACCTTATAACAGTCTTGAGCACCCGATTATGCAACACGAAGCACTGGACGTTTTGATCGTGGAAGATGAGCCACAGTTGGCAACGCTGCACGCAGAGTTCATCGAGCAGAACTTTGCTCTGCGGGTGGTGGCCTATGCCGCCACGCTGGCCGAAGCCAGGGCCAAAGTCAACTCGCATCAGCCACGGCTGATCCTGCTGGATAACTTTCTGCCGGACGGTCAGGGCATTGAACTGATGGAAGAGCCGGCGGTGAAAAAACCCGGGTGTTCGGTGATCTTCATTACCGCCGCCAGCGATATGAATACCTGCAGCCAGGCAATCCGCAACGGCGCCTTCGATTACATCATCAAACCGGTGTCCTACAAGCGGCTGCGTAACTCGCTGGAGCGTTTTATGCAGTTTGTGCAGACCCAGCGCAGCTTCAAAGTGATAGACCAGAGCAGCGTCGATGCGCTGTATAACCTGCAATCCAAACAGTTTTCCAGCGAACCGAGCGCCAAAGGCATAGAAGCCAATACGCTGGAGCTGGTGCAGGCGCTGTTTATCAATCAGCCGGAGATCGCGCACGCGGTGGAAGACGTCGTCGAGCAGGTCGGCATCAGCAAAACCACCGCCCGACGTTACCTGGAATACTGCGTCGCCAACCAATTCGTACGCGTGGAGATGATGTACGGCAATATCGGCCATCCACGCCGTCTGTATCGCAAAGCTTAAGTGCAATATGGCTGTCATATAGGGGGCGTACAGTGCTTGCGACGATATCCCCCTCGATATCGGTACCTGTCGTTGAATACTGATGAAATACTGATGACTTTTACCCGGCCTCTGGTCGGGTTTTTTATTGTCTGAACGGCAGCCTGCAGGGGAAATAAAGCGAGATTTTTTTGCCATTATTCCTGTGAAACATCACCTTTCAGCGAGAAATATAATTCAGAAACATCCTAACAATAATTTAACGTGGGCCAAGCTACCATAACTAATCGACAGGCCGATGTAAACCGCCAACATTCTCATTCCGGGACATTGAGGGTTGTCTCAGAACTTCACTGTGTTAGGGTATAGGCGACTATTATTTTCTATTAGGACGTTTTTATCGTTTGATAATTCATCAGAGGAAACAGCAAATTGCATGGCAATTAAACTTGAAGTAAAGAACCTGTATAAGATATTTGGTGAGCATCCGGAACGAGCATTCAAACTGATTGATAAAGGTCTGACAAAAGACCAACTGCTTGAAAAAACCGGATTATCGCTTGGCGTGAAAGACGCCTCTCTGGCCATTGAAGAAGGCGAGATATTTGTCATCATGGGGCTTTCCGGTTCGGGAAAATCCACCCTGGTACGCCTTCTCAATCGTCTGATAGAACCCACTCGCGGGCAGGTGCTGATTGACGGCGAGGATATATCGAAAATATCCGACAGTGCGCTGCGAACCGTACGCAGAAATAAGATCAGCATGGTGTTCCAGTCATTCGCCTTAATGCCGCATATGACCGTATTGAATAATACCGCCTTCGGCATGGAATTAGCCGGAATACCGCCACAGGAGCGTCAGGAAAAAGCCCTGGATGCCCTGCGACAGGTCGGTCTGGAGAATTATGCGCATTCTTATCCCGATGAGCTTTCCGGTGGGATGCGCCAGCGTGTGGGATTAGCCCGCGCCATGGCGAATAATCCGGACATATTATTGATGGATGAAGCCTTCTCGGCGCTCGACCCCTTAATCCGCACCGAAATGCAAGATGAGCTGGTCAAATTACAGGCCCGGCATCAGCGCACTATCGTGTTTATTTCCCACGATTTGGATGAAGCGATGCGTATTGGCGATCGCATTGCGATTATGCAAGGCGGCGAGGTGATTCAGGTCGGTACGCCGGAGGAAATATTAAATAATCCGGCCAACGATTATGTCCGCACCTTCTTCCGTGGCGTGGATATCAGCCACGTGTTCAGCGCGAAGGATATCGCCAAACGCCGCCCGGTTGCCCTGATTCGTAAAACCCCCGGTTTTGGTCCGCGCTCGGCGTTGCAGCTGCTGCGCGATGAAGACCGCGATTATGGTTATGTTGTTGAACGCGGAAAGAAATTTATCGGCGTGGTGTCGGTAGATTCGCTCAAACAGGCGCTGGCCGCCAACCAGACGCTGGATGACGCCCTGCTGGACGCCCCGGCACCGGTACCGGCGGATATGCCGCTGAGCGAACTGATTTCCCTGGTTGCTCAAGCCCCGTGCGCGGTGCCGGTAGTCTGCGAAGAAAACAACTATATCGGAATTATTTCCAAGGCCATGCTGCTGCAGGCCTTGGATAAAGAGGGCCCAGCGAATGAGTGATACAACACAGGATCCATGGGCCACCGCGCCTGCAGACCCCAGCGCCGCACCGGCGACTGATGCCGCCGCTTCTGCGGCTCCTGCCGAGAGTGGTGGCGATGCCTGGTCCAGCGCACCGCCACCGGCAACACACGACGCGGCCAATCAGGCTGCTCAGGGTTCTGATTGGCTTAACAGCGCACCGGCCCAGCCGGAGCATTTCAACCTGCTCGATCCGTTCCACAAGGCCTGGGTGCCGTTCGATTCCTGGGTGACTCAAGGCATAGACTGGCTGGTCCTGCACTTCCGCCCGCTGTTTCAGGGGATACGCGTACCGGTCGACTTTATCCTCGGCGGCTTTCAGCAGTTACTGCTCGGCATGCCGGCACCGATCGCCATTCTGGTGTTCTCACTGATCGCCTGGCAGATCTCCAGCCTCAGCATGGGTGCCGCTACCCTGGTGTCCCTGATTGCAATAGGGGCGATTGGCGCTTGGTCGCAGGCCATGGTAACGCTGGCGCTGGTGCTGACCGCTCTGTTCTTTTGCATTGTCATCGGATTGCCGCTAGGCATCTGGCTGGCGCGCAGCAAACATGCCGCCAAGATCATACGCCCCTTGCTCGACGCCATGCAGACCACGCCGGCGTTCGTCTATCTGGTGCCGATCGTCATGCTGTTCGGTATCGGCAACGTACCGGGGGTGGTGGTAACCATTATCTTCGCGCTGCCGCCGATCGTGCGTCTGACCATTCTCGGCATCAAACAGGTGCCGGAAGATCTGATCGAGGCTGCCGAATCCTTCGGTTCTAGCCCGCGTCAGTTACTGTTCAAAGTACAATTGCCGCTGGCGATGCCGACCATTATGGCCGGCGTTAACCAAACCCTGATGCTGGCACTGTCGATGGTGGTTATCGCCTCGATGATCGCCGTCGGCGGTCTGGGCCAAATGGTGCTGCGCGGCATCGGCCGGCTGGATATGGGACTGGCCGCCGTGGGCGGTGTCGGCATCGTGATCCTGGCGATTATTCTCGATCGTCTCACCCAGTCGCTGGGGCGCGATCGCCGCAGCAAAGGCATGGGCCGCTGGTACGCTCACGGCCCGATCGGGCTGCTTACCCGCCCCTTCATCAAAAAGCCTTAATGCCCTGCCCCCGGCGAACCGTCGGGGGCGCTGGCCGCTCCATAAAACCGAAGGAAACACTATGCGCTCGACAAGAATTTGGGCTGTTGCCCTGACTTCATTGCTAAGCACACAGGCGTTCGCCGCCGAACTTCCCGGCAAAGGCGTCACGGTTAAACCGCTGCAAAGCACACTCGCGGAAGAAAGTTTTCAGACCGAACTGGTCAACCGCGCGTTGGTAAAACTGGGCTACGACGTCCAGCCCACCGGCGAGGTGGATTACAACGTCGCCTATACCTCCATCGCCTCCGGCGACGCCACCTACATGGCGGTGAACTGGGATCCGCTGCAAACCGATATGTACAACAGCGCCGGCGGCGACAAGAAATTTTATCGCCAGGGCGCTTATATCGCCAATGCGGCGCAGGGGTATTTGATCGATAAAAAAACCGCCGACAAATACCACATCAGCGATATTTCCCAGTTGAAAGATCCCAAGCTGGCAAAGCTGTTTGACGCCGATGGCGACGGCAAGGCCGATCTGGCCGGCTGTGAACCGGGCTGGGTGTGCGACAGCGTAATTGACACCCATATCAAGGCCTACGGGCTCAGCGGCACAGTGACCCAAAATCAGGGCAACTACTCCGCCATCATCGCCGATACCCTGACCCGCTATAAGCAGGGTAAACCGGTGCTGTACTTTACCTGGACGCCTTACTGGGTCAGCGACGAACTGGTGCCCGGCCGTGACGTTGTCTGGCTGACCGTTCCGTTCTCCGCCAGCCCGGGATCACTGAAAGACAGCAATACCGCGTTGCCAAACGGCAAGAACTACGGTTTCGCCGTCAATAACGAGCATATCGTCGCCAACAAGCAGTGGGCGCAGGCCAACCCGGCTGCCGCCAAACTGTTTGCCATCATGAAATTGCCGCTGGCGGACGTGAACGCGCAAAACCTGCGCATGCACAACGGCGAGAACGGAGCGGACGATATACAGCGCCACGTAGACGGCTGGATTAAGGCCCATCAGGCCACTTTTGACGGCTGGGTAAACACCGCTGCCGCGGCAGCGAAATAATCCCGACTTCACAACATAAAAAGGTATTTCACTATGCGCACTACAGGAATCTGGGCGGTTGCCCTTACGACACTGATTGGCTCGCAGGCGGTTTTCGCCGCTGACTTACCGGGAAAAGGCGTAACGGTACAGCCGCTACAGAGCACCATTTCTGAAGAAACCTTCCAGACGCAACTGGTCAGCAAGGCACTGGAAAAGCTCGGTTATGACGTCAAAGACACCCGCGAAGTGGATTATAACGTCGCCTACACCTCTATCGCCTCCGGCGACGCCACCTTCCTCGCGGTGAACTGGGATCCGCTGCACGCCGATCAGTACAAGGCCGCAGGCGGCGACGCCAAATTCTACCGCGAAGGGGTGTACGTCAACGGCGCGGCGCAGGGTTACCTGATCGACAAGAAAACCGCCGATAAATACCACATCACCAACATAGATCAGTTGAAAGATCCGAAGATCGCCAAGCTGTTTGACACCAACGGCGACGGTAAGGCGGATCTGACCGGCTGTACGCCGGGCTGGGGTTGCGAGGCGGTGATTAACCACCATATCGAGGCTTATGGCCTGAGCAAAACCGTCGAGCACAACCAGGGCAACTACGCGGCGATGATCGCCGATACCATTACCCGCTACAAAGAAGGCAAACCGATACTCTACTACACCTGGACTCCGTACTGGGTAAGCGACGTGTTGGTGCCGGGACGTGACGTGGTTTGGCTGCAAGTGCCGTTCTCTTCCCTGCCGGGCGAGCAGAAAAATGTGGATACCAAGCTGCCGAACGGTGCCAACTATGGTTTCCCGGTGAACACCATGAGTATCGCCGCCAACAAAAAGTGGGCAGAAGCCAACCCGGCGGCCGCCAAGTTGTTCGCCATCATGAAGCTGCCGATTGCCGACGTGAATGCGCAGAATTTGCGTATGCATGAAGGCCAGGCGTCCGACGCCAATATCCAGAGCCATGTTAACGGCTGGATCAAGGCGCACCAGGCGACCTTCGACGGTTGGGTGAAAACCGCTGCGGAAGCTGCGAAGCAATAACCCCTGCGGGGCGCAGGCCACTGCGCCCCTTATTACGTCAATTCAATCCCGCTGAACTGCAAAAAGCGTTCGGCTGTCCTCGATAGCTGCTGCGGCCATACGCAATACACCTGCCGCCGTGGGCCATCTTCAATCGGGATAGACACCAGCGCGCTCAGACGCTGCGCCGTCGAGATAGGCACAATGCCTGCCGCCAATCCCCGCTGCACCAGATTTTCCAGCCATTCGATATGATCGATTTCAAAACTGATATGCCGCTTGATGCCCGCAGCCTGAAACGCGCGGTCGGTCTGGCGCCGGGCGCCGGTACCGCTGTAAAAATCCACCAGCGGCACTTCCGACAGGGTTTGCAAATTGACCCGCTGGCGGTTGGCCAAGGGATGCTGCGCCGCCACCAGCGCCACCAGGGGCTCGTCGGTCAACTGACGATGGGATACCGGCAGCATATCGATATCCCCCGGCCAGATCCCGACAAACGCCACGTCGGTCTTCTGCTGGCGGACATCCTCGAGCAGTTCCTCACTCATGCCCACATACAACCTGATGTTAACCGCCGGATAGTGGCGATGAAACTTGCTCAGTTTTTCGGTCAGATCAATCGCGTTTATGGTTGAGATGGTCCCGATGGTCAAGGTGCCGGAAATCGTCCCGTTGGCCGCCACCACCTCTTCCACCAGCGATTGTTTGGCCGCCAGCAGCCGCTGCGCAGGCAGAATAAACGCCTGTCCGGCGCGGGTCAGCCTGACCCGGCGCGAGGTGCGTTCAAACAATGCGCAGCCCAGCTCCTCCTCCAGTTTGGCGATCTGATGGCTGAGTGCCGATTGCACCGTGTGACAGCGTTGCGCCGCACGGGTAAAGCTCTGCTCTTCGGCTACCGCCAGTGCAAAGCGGATCTGTTTCAGATTCATGGCATCTATCGCAAAATGAGATTAATCAAATGAAAATTATACATTGGTTTCGCGTACTGTCCTGCCCGATACTGCGCATCACTTCTTCTTGTGATTAAGCCTTTATGAGCCAACAAAATCCCCACCCGGGCCTCAGCCCAGCGCTGATTGCCCTGATCGCCATCGCCACCGGCCTGGCCGTCGCCAGTAATTATTATGCGCAGCCGCTGCTGGAAACCATTGCCAAGAACTTTGCGCTGTCGGTCAATCAGGCCGGTTTTATCGTCACCGCCGCTCAGTTGGGTTACGCCGCCGGCTTGCTGCTGCTGGTCCCGCTCGGCGACATGTTCGAACGGCGTGGGTTAATCGTCTTCATGACGCTACTGGCGGCAGGCGGCATGTTGATCACCGCCAGTTCAACCACCTTGCCGGTGATGATCCTCGGTACCGCGCTTACCGGGCTGTTCTCGGTGGTGGCGCAGATCCTGGTGCCGCTGGCCGCCACCCTGGCGCATCCGGAAAAACGCGGCAAAACCGTCGGCATCATCATGAGCGGCCTGCTGCTCGGTATTTTGCTGGCGCGCACCGTGGCCGGGGCGCTGGCGTCGATCGGCGGCTGGCGCACCATTTACTGGGTAGCCAGCGGGCTGATGATCCTGATGGCGCTGATCCTGTGGCGCGCGCTGCCGCGTTACAAACTGCATTCCGGCCTGAATTACCCTCAGTTGCTGAAATCGATCTTCACCCTGTTTTACGGCACGCCGCTGCTGCGCACCCGTGCTGCGATTGGCGCACTGTCATTCGCCAACTTCAGCGTGCTGTGGACCTCGATGGCCTTCCTGCTGGCGGCACCACCGTTTGGTTATTCCGAAGGGGTGATCGGTCTGTTTGGCCTGGTGGGAGCCGCCGGTGCGCTGGCCGCCTCCCGCGCCGGGCACCTGGCGGACAAGGGTAAAGCCGGTTTAACCACGACTCTGGGCCTGGTCCTGCTGCTGCTGTCGTGGATACCCATCGCTTTCGCTGCACAATCGCTGTGGGCGCTGATCGCCGGCATTCTGATCCTCGATCTGGCAGTGCAGGCCGTGCACGTCACCAATCAGAGCGTGATGTACCGCATTATGCCGGAAGCGCGTAACCGCCTGACCGCCAGCTATATGACCAGCTATTTTATCGGCGGCGCGCTCGGTTCTTTGCTATCCGCCTCGGCCTATCAGCACGCTGGGTGGTCTGGCGTCGCCGCCACGGGAGGGGTTTTGTGCGTGCTGAATCTGCTGATCTGGTGGCGCGGCAAGCATCATGACCCGCAGGGACCGGCAGCGATCTGATTAGCACGCGAATAATAATATTGGAAATTTATTAGCTCCGCAGGGTATAAACGTTACTCACTCTCTGGTAATGTTCTGAGCATGAACTATTGATGTCCTATATACCCTGCGATCAGAACACAAAATGCAAAGCCAAACTGCAGAAAACGACAATGCCCCCAGCAGCAGAACGCCCTTCGTCCACGGCATCATCGACAGTTTACCGATCGTCATCGGCTCCATGCCAGTGGCCTTTGCTTTTGGTCTGAGTGCCGTGAAGCTGGGGTCCTCCCCGCTCGAGAGCCTTTTCTTTTCTTGCCTAATCTCTGTGGCCGCCAACCAGTCTGTGATTACCGCCCCCGTAGTCTTGCATCAATCAGCCTGGTGGTGGCGAGCGCTGGCCGGTTTTATCGCGCTGGATCTATGCTTTATCGCAGCAAAAGCATCATTTTTCCCATACAAATCGGTACGGCAACCTTTGTTATAACATTAATATTACTTATGATTTTCAGCCGAAATAACCTGTAATTTCGTGCGCCACATCACACGAAAGCTTTTTTCGGGCAGAGGTCATTTACAAAAAGCTGACAAATGACACGAATAGCTAAATTATTCACTCTGCTGAACATTTACATTATTAGTCACTATCGTTACTATCTCGAACGAAATTAATGAGGCCCTAAATTATGGAAAGCTCGTTTACTCCCATTGAACAAATGCTTAATTTTCGTGCAAAACGTCAGAAAGATTTTCCTTATCAGGAAATTCTTCTGACCCGGCTGTGTATGCACATGCAAGGTAAGTTGCTGGAAAATCGCAATAAAATGCTCAAGGCACAAGGGATTAACGAAACATTATTTATGGCGTTGATTACCCTGGATGCTCAGGAAAATCACAGCATTCAGCCTTCTGAGCTAAGCTCTGCTCTGGGTTCTTCGCGCACCAATGCTACGCGCATTGCCGATGAGCTGGAAAAACGCGGCTGGATTGAGCGTCGTGAAAGCGACCATGACCGCCGCTGCCTGCATCTGCATATGACGCCGCAGGGCGAAGAGTTTCTCAGTCAACTGCTGCCACCGCAGCACAAATGTCTGCATTTCCTGTGGTCCACGCTGGACAATGATGAACAGCAACAGCTTGAAAAGCTGACGCGCAAACTATTGGCACGTCTGGATCAAATGGAAATCACAGAACAGTTATCCTAATTCACAATTTCTGTTCAGGTACTTACTTATGCGATCCCCATTTAACTGGAGGTTCACCCCGCTGTTCGCGGTATTACTGCTGGCCGGGTGTGCATCTACCGATAATATTGCCCCGCAATCCACCCTGATGGACTCGCAGAGCCTGCAGCTGTCGCAACCGAAGGTCAGCTCGCTGAACGTCAGCCCGCAGTGGTGGCGTGCGCTTAACGATCCACAGCTCGATGCCCTGATGACCCGAACGCTGCAAAGCTCGCCGACGCTGCGCCAGGCCGCGGCCCGCGTGCGCGAAGCGCAGAGCGTCATGGGCCAAGCCAATGCCGCCAACGGCCCGAACCTGGATCTGAACGCCAGCACCAACCGCCAGAAAGTCCCGCAAAACGTCAATATGGGGCTGGGGTATCCGCATAAGCCAATCTATGAAAGCTCCAACTCGCTGGGGCTGAATCTGGCCTATGAATTTGACTGGTGGGGCAAGTACCGCAACCAGGTCAACGCCGCCAAGGCTCAGGTCGATGCGGCCCGTGCCGAGCAGGAACAGGCTGCGTTGACGTTGACCAGTTCGGTAGCTTCCTCCTATTACCAGTTGCAGAGCAATTTCGCGCAGGAAAAACTGCTGCAACAGGAAGTGGACAACAACCAAAGCCTGACGGAACTACGCCAGCGGCAGTATAAAGCCGGCATCACCGGCATTGATATTCCGCAACAAACCCAGGCGCAGGCCGACAGCGCCAAGCAACAGATCCTCCAGTTGCAATCGCAGATTGAACAGCTTAAACATCAGTTGGCGGCCCTCGCCGGCCAAGGCCCGAGCGCCATGCAAAACCTGCGTCCGGTGGCTTTGCCCGCCAATACGCTGATGGCGCCAAAAGGCGAACTGACCGCCGATCTGCTGGGGAAACGCCCGGACATCGCCGCTCAACGTCAACTGGTTGAGTCCTACAACCAACGCGTCAGCGCCGCACGTAAAGAATTTTACCCCAGCCTGACCATTTCGGCCTTTGCCGGTCTGACCACCACCAATACCTCCGGCACCAGCCCGAATCTATTTGAAGCGGCCAGCCAGGCCTGGAACGTGATGCCGGCGATTTCGCTGCCGATCTTCCACGCCGGTGCGCTGCGCAGCAAGCTGGGTGAGGAATCTGCGCTGTATGACGAAGCGGTGGAATCCTATAACCAAACCATCCTGAATGCCGTGCAGGAAACCGCCGATGCCATCACCGTCCAGCAAAGTACTGCGCAACAGCAGTTGCAGGCGGCATCCGCGTCCCAATCGATGCAGCAGGTGTACCGAGTCGCAAACGCACGATACCAGGCAGGGATTATCGGGCGCGACGAACTGTTGACCAGCCAGACGCAGCTCTTGCAGCAGCAACAGGCGGAACTGACAGCCAGCAGCAATTTGTTGCAGGCGAAGATAGGACTGATCCGCGCGTTGGGCGGTGGCTATCAAGCCCCGGCCGTAGCGGATTCAAAAGCATAATAAAATAGAGAGCTTGGAGAACACCATGAGCGCAAGCGCGGAGACTCAAAACCCGCAGCAACCGAGCGGCAAAAAGAAGCAGCGCAAGTTTTGGCTGCTGTTGCTGACGGTTATTTTCATTGTTATTGGGGTGGCTTATTTAGTGTATTGGTTCCTGGTGCTGCGTCATCATCAGGAAACCGATGATGCCTATGTATCCGGCAACCAGGTGCAGATCATGGCGCAGGTGAACGGCAGCGTAAACAGCGTCAATTTCGATAACACCGACTATGTCAGACAAGGTGATGTCCTGTTGACGCTCGATCCGACCGATGCCGAGCAGGCGTTGGAGCGCGCCAAGACCAGCCTGGCCAACAGCGTGCGCCAGACCCACCAGTTGATCATCAACAGCAAGCAGTATCAGGCCAATATTGCCCTGCGCAAATCTGACCTGAGCAAGGCGGAGAACGACCTCAAACGCCGCGTGGTGTTGGGCAATGTTGACGCCATCGGGCGCGAAGAACTGCAACATGCGCGTGATGCTGTCGACAGCGCCAAAGCGGCGTTGGAAGTGGCGGTACAGCAATACAACGCCAATCAGGCGATGGTGCTGGATACTCCGCTGGAGAAACAGCCGGCAATTCAGCAGTCCGCCGCGCAGATGCGCGACGCCTGGCTGGCGTTGCAACGGACTAAAATCATCAGCCCGATCACCGGTTATGTTTCCCGCCGCAGCGTACAGGTGGGCGCGCAAATCGCCGCCGGTTCCCCGCTGATGGCGGTGGTCCCTGCCGAGCACGTCTGGGTTGACGCCAACTTCAAAGAAACCCAGATCGCCAATATGCGCATCGGCCAGTCGGCAACCGTAGTCAGTGACATTTACGGTGATGACGTGGTGTACACCGGCAAAGTCGTCGGCATCGATATGGGCACCGGCAGCGCGTTCTCGCTGTTGCCTGCACAAAACGCCACCGGTAACTGGATCAAAGTGGTTCAGCGTCTGCCGGTGCGTATTGAGCTGGATGCCAAACAGATTGCCGACCATCCGCTGCGCATTGGTCTGTCGACACAGGTGAAAGTGGACACCACCAATCTGGACGGCCGCGTGCTGTCTGACGTGGTGCGTGACAAGCCGCTGTACCAGACCAACGCACTGGCGTTGAATCTGGCGCCGGTTGATCAAATGATCGCCGACGTGATCCATGCGAATGCCGGCTAAGCGTGCGGGAGGCTACCTTGGCACAGAAACCGCTTGAAGGCGCACAGTTAGCCTGGATGACGGTCGCGCTCGCCATGGCGACCTTCATGCAGGTGCTGGACTCGACTATCGCCAACGTGGCGATACCGACCATCGCCGGTAATCTCGGATCCTCCAACTCACAGGGAACCTGGGTGATCACCTCGTTTGGGGTGGCGAATGCCATCTCCATTCCGATCACCGGCTGGTTGGCCAAGCGCATCGGTGAAGTGCGCCTGTTCCTCTGGTCCACCGCGCTGTTCGCCCTCGCCTCCTGGCTGTGCGGCATTTCCAACAGCCTGGGCATGCTGATCTTCTTCCGCGTGATCCAGGGGTTGGTGGCAGGGCCGTTGATCCCGCTGTCACAAAGCCTGTTGCTGAATAACTATCCCCCCGCCAAGCGATCGATGGCCCTGGCGCTCTGGTCGATGACGGTGATCGTCGCGCCGATCTTCGGGCCGATCCTCGGCGGGTATATCAGTGATAACTATCACTGGGGCTGGATCTTCTTCATCAACATTCCGATTGGTCTGTTCGTGATCCTGGTGGCGATGGCGACGCTGAAAGGCAGAGAAACCAAAACCGAGATCAAACCGATCGACACCGTCGGTCTGGTGTTGCTGATTGTCGGCATCGGTTCGCTGCAGGTGATGCTCGATCAGGGTAAAGAGCTGGACTGGTTCAACTCGACGGAGATTATCGTTCTGACGGTCGTCGCCGTGGTGGCGCTGGTGTTCCTGGTGGTGTGGGAGCTGACGGATGACCACCCGGTGGTGGATTTGTCGCTCTTCAAATCGCGCAACTTTACCATCGGCTGCCTGTGCATCAGCCTGGCCTACATGCTGTACTTCGGCTCCATCGTGCTGTTGCCGCAGCTGTTGCAGGAGGTATATGGCTATACCGCCACCTGGGCCGGCCTGGCTTCGGCACCTATCGGGCTGTTACCTGTGTTGCTGTCGCCGATTATCGGTAAATTCGGTAACCGGCTGGATATGCGTCGACTGGTGACCTTCAGCTTCGTTATGTATGCCGTGTGCTTCTATTGGCGCGCCTATACGTTTGAACCGGGAATGGATTTTGGCGCTTCGGCCTGGCCGCAGTTTATCCAGGGCTTCGCCATTGCCTGCTTCTTTATGCCCCTGATCACCATTACGCTGTCCGGCCTGCCGCCGGAGCGCATGGCGGCAGCATCGAGCCTGTCGAACTTTACCCGTACGCTGGCGGGTTCAATCGGCACCTCGATTACCACCACGCTGTGGACCCAGCGGGAATCGCAGCACCACTCGCAGCTGGCGGAGTTTGTAAATCCTTATAACCCGCAGTCGCAGGAGATGTACCGACAGCTGGAACAGGTTGGCATGAGCAAACAGCAGGCCTCGGCTTATATTGCCAACGAGATCACCGCACAGGGACTGATTATCTCTGCCAACGAGATCTTCTGGCTGGCGGCGGGGGTGTTCCTGATCCTGCTGGCGTTGGTCTGGGTGGCGAAACCACCATTCAGCTCCGGTGGCGGGGGCGGCGGCGCTCACTGAATCTCACCCAACAAAACGGGCGCCCTTCTGAGGCGCCCGTTCTTTATATTTCCGATGATACCCAGCGAATGGCCAGTTGCCGCCCATAACACAGCGGCTTCAAAGTTTCCGGGTTTCTAACCGTTACGCCTGATTCTGGCGCCACCAATCGGCCAGCAAAATGCCGGTCGCGACCGATACGTTCAGGCTTTCCACCTTGCCGGTACCGCCGATAGACACGCTCATATCACCCTGCTGCCACGCGCTGTCGCTCAGACCGTCACGTTCCTGGCCCAGCACCAGCACCATTTTGGACGGCAGCTTGGCCTGCGCCAACGGCGTGCCTTTGTGGCTTGAGGTGGTGACGATGGTGTAACCCGCTTTGCGGAAGGTATCCAGCACCGACAGGAAATCATCGGCGTTAATCGCCTTGATATGCTCCGCGCCGCCTTCAGCAGTACGCACCGCCGCACCGGATTCCAGCACCGCCGGATCCTGCAACAGCACACCGTTCACGCCAAAGTGGGCGCAAGAACGGACGATAGCGCCCAGGTTGTGCGGGTTGCCCACTTCTTCCAGCGCCAGCACGCAATCTTTCGCCGGGGCTTCTTTCAGATAGGTTTGCGCATCCAGACCCTGACGCTTTTTGATCAGGAAACACACGCCGCCGTGGTGTTCGGTGCCGGACGCTTTCGCCAGCTCTTCTTCATCCACCACGTGGTAGGCTTTGCGGTTAGCCGCCATCCAGCGCAGCGCTTCGCGGAAACGCGGCGTAACGGACTGCACGAACCAGGCGCGGACAATGGCGTCCGGACGGCTGGCGAACAGTGCCTGACAGGCATTCTCACCGTAGACGCGGGTTTCTTCCGCGCGCTGACGGCGCAACTGCTCTGGATCGATAAAGCTTTTGCCACTGATGCCGCCGTGATCGAACGCCGGCTCTTCTTCCGGGGCACGTGACACGGTTTTCCACGGCGAATCATAACCGCCACGGTCTTCAGTACGCGCCGGACGGCTAGGACGATCGCTTTCACTGCGGCGAGAATCGGAGCCACGGCGATCATTATTGCCACGCGGCTTGTCCTGACCGGTACGGCCAGAGCGCGCACCGTCAGCCGGACGGCCTTTGCCGGCCGGACGTTTATTCTTGTTACGGTCGTCGCTGCTGCTGTCGTCGTCACTGCGGACGTACATCACTTTAACTTTACCGTTTTTGCCACTAAATGAATCGTTCATTGTCTTCTCCACCAACGCGCAGGGCGCGAAGATTACCTGATGTTGGGGTGCTAAGCCACCTACTTGCGCTAAAAGCTAGCAACTATCGTATCCATTGAACAAACCTCTTTGTTCAATGCCCCGTTTTTACCGATAATAACCAGCATTAAAGAAACAACTCCGCAACCTGACTGCGGCGTGGAATGCTTTCTCAGTCTCCGAGGTAAACATGAATACAGTCTGTGCAGCTTGCAATGCCACCAATCGCGTACCTGAAGAACGTGTGGCGGACGGCGCGAAATGTGGCCGCTGCGGCCATCCGCTATTTGACGGCGAAGTGATCAACGCCACCGCAGCCACGCTGGACCAATTGCTGCAGGATGACCTGCCGGTAGTGGTCGATTTCTGGGCGCCATGGTGCGGCCCCTGCGTCAACTTTGCGCCCGTCTTCGAGGACGTTGCCGAAGAACGCGCCGGCAAAGTACGCTTCGTGAAGGTGAACACCGAAGCCGAACCGGAACTGAGCGCCCGCTTCCGTATCCGCAGTATTCCGACCATCATGCTGTTCCGTGAAGGCAAAATGGTCGACATGCTCAACGGTGCGATGCCGAAAACGCCGTTCGATAACTGGCTCAATGAACTAGTTTAACGCAGAAAGTCTATACCCGTCGCCTTTCAAGCTGCAGCGTTGTTACCTGCACTCACTCACCCCAGTCACTTACCTAAGTAAGCTCCTGGGATGAGTGAGCTGGGCGCCTGGCTGCAACTTGAAATCCATAGTATATAGGCAGTGTTGCCCATTGTGGACGACACCGCCGCCATTCGAACTAGCCCGCGCGCTCCCGCCGGGCTTTTTTCTGCGCTACAATAGCCATTTTCCCCAGGATATTTATGACTGACAACGCCGTACTCCGCCTGCGCCAATTTCGTCTGGAACGCTCTACCCGCCCTTTTCTGGCGCGCGGTAATCGCGTACCGCGTTGTCAGGGCTGCCTGCTGCCTCATAAAAACTGCCTGTGCGACACTATCCAGCCACAGCCGGCCGCCAGCCGCTTCTGTTTGATCATGTTTGGCGCGGAGCCGTTGAAACCCAGCAATACCGGCCGCCTGATAGCCGATATCCTGCCGGATACCCAAGCGTTCCTCTGGTCGCGCACCGAGATCGACCCCGAGTTGCTGAAGGCGATTAACGATCCGCAACGCCAGCCTTACGTAGTCTTCCCCGCCTCCTACGCCGCTCCTGAGCGGCCGGTGTTCAGCGAACTGCCTGTCGGTGGCAAACCGCCGCTGTTTATCATGCTCGACGGCACCTGGACCGAGGCGAGCAAGATGTTCCGCAAGAGCCCGTATCTGAACGCATTCCCGGTATTCTCACTCAATGTCACCGCCGCTTCGAATTACCAGCTGCGTGAAGCCAGCCGCACCGAGCAACACTGCACGGCAGAAGTGGCGGCGGCGCTGTTGCAGCAGGCCGGCGATGCCGCCGCCTCTGAGGGTTTGAACCAGCATTTTCGTTATTTCCGTCAACAGTATCTGGCCGGGAAACCTACGCGCCCGGAGGCACCGGTCACAGCAAAGCTGCCGCAAAACGCCTAGAATCAGGAGTAACGTTGCCAAAAGGAGCCGTGCATGAGCCAGCGAGGGTTAGAAGCGCTTTTACGTCCTAAATCGATTGCCGTTCTCGGCGCTTCACAACAGCCCGGCCGCGCCGGTAACCTGATGATGAGCAACCTGTTGGCCGGTGGCTTCAGCGGGCCGGTAATGCCGGTCACACCTCGCTATAAGGCCGTGTGCGGCGTGATGGCCTACCCTGACGTCGCCAGCCTGCCGCTTACACCCGATTTGGCGATACTCTGCACCCACGCGCAGCGCAACCTGGCATTGATTGAAGCCCTGGGTAAACGCGGCTGTAAAACCGCTATTGTGCTCTCCTCCCCACCGGAACAGTTCGCCGAGCTGAAAGCCTGCGCACAACGTTACTCGATGCGTCTGCTTGGGCCAAATAGCCTGGGCCTGCTGGCGCCATGGCAAGGTCTCAACGCCAGTTTCTCTCCGGTGCCGATCCTCAAGGGCAAACTGGCGTTCATTTCTCAGTCCGCCGCCGTCGCCAATACCATTCTCGACTGGGCGCAGCAGCGCGAGGTCGGGTTTTCCTATTTTATCGCGCTGGGCGACAGCCTGGATATTGACGTCGACGACCTGCTGGATTTTCTGGCACGCGACAGTAAAACCAGTGCCATCTTGCTGTACCTGGAAAACATCAGCGATGCACGCCGCTTTTTGTCTGCCTCGCGCAGCGCTTCGCGCAACAAGCCGATATTGGTGATCAAAAGCGGTCGCAGCCAACAGGCCCAACTGCTGCTCAACAGCCAGCAAGGTCTGGACGCAGCTTATGATGCCGCCATCCAACGTGCGGGTTTGCTGCGCGTTCAGGACACCCACGAACTGTTCTCCGCGGTGGAAACCCTGAGCCACATGCATCCGCTTCGCGGTGAACGGCTGATGATCGTCAGCAACGGCGCGGCACCGGCAGCGATGGCGTTAGACGAACTGCTAGGCCGCAACGGCAAGCTAGCGCAGTTGGGGGAAGAGAGCCTGACGCAGCTCGGCGTGGCGTTGCCGGAGTTTATTCGCGCCGGTAACCCGATCGATCTGCGTGATGATGCCACGCCGCAACGTTATCTGGCGGCAGTCAAGGCGCTGCTCGACAGCCATGACTACGATGCCCTGCTGCTGATCCACGCCCCGAGCGCAGCGGCACCGGGCACCGCCACCGCCGAACGCATTATCGATGCAGTTCGCCAGCACCCGCGCGGTAAACGCATCACGCTGCTCACCAACTGGTGCGGCGAATACTCGTCGCAAGAAGCCCGGAGGTTGTTTACCGAGGCCGGAATCCCGACCTATCGCACTCCGGAAGGGGCCGTGACCGCCTTTATGCATATGGTGGAATATCGCCGTAACCAGAAACAGCTGAAAGAGACCCCGGCGCTCCCGGTCGGCCTGACGGCCAACACCGCCGATGCGCATAGGCTGATCCATCAGGCGTTGACTGAAGGCGCTACACAGCTCGATACCCACGAAGTGCAATCCATTCTGCAGGCCTATGATCTGACCACTCTGCCCACCTGGATTGCCGAAGACAGTACCGAAGCGGTGCACATCGCCGAGCAAATCGGTTATCCGGTGGCGCTGAAGCTGCGCTCGCCGGATATTCCTCATAAATCAGAGGTTCAGGGCGTTATGCTCTACCTGCGCACCGCCACCGAGGTCCAGCGTGCGGCGGACGCTATTCTCGATCGCGTAAAACGTACCTATCCGCAGGCCCGCATTCACGGCCTGCTGGTGCAAAGCATGGCCAACCGTGCCGGAGCGCAGGAGTTGCGTATTGCCGTGGAGCAAGACGCTATTTTTGGCCCGCTGATCATGCTGGGCGAAGGGGGCATCGAATGGCGGCAGGAAAACCAGGTCGCCGTAGCTTTGCCGCCGCTGAATATGGCGCTGGCACGCTATTTGGTGCTACAGGCGGTTAAAGGAGGAAAAATCCGTGGGCGCAGCGCACTGCGGCCGCTGGATATTCCCGGGCTGAGCCGCCTGCTGGTACAGGTATCCAACCTGATCCTCGACTGCCCTGAAATCACCCGGCTGGACATCCACCCGGTGCTGGCCTCGGGCAGCGAATTCACGCTGCTGGACGTCTCCATGCAAATTGCGCCCTTCGAGGGTGACCCGCAGGCACGGCTGGCGATCCGCCCTTATCCCCATGAGCTGGAAGAAATTATCCGCTTGAAAGACGGTTCACAATGCCTGTTCCGACCGATCTTGCCGGAAGACGAGCCGACGCTGAAGCACTTTATCGATCGCGTGACCAAGGAAGATCTCTACTACCGCTACTTCAGTGAGATCAATGAGTTTACCCACGACGATTTGGCTAACATGACGCAGATCGACTACGATCGGGAGATGGCTTTTGTCGCCGTGCGCGACGAACAAATTATCGGCGTAACGCGTGCGCTTTCCGATCCGGACAATACCGACGCGGAGTTCGCCGTGCTGGTGCGTTCAGATTTGAAAGGGTTAGGTCTCGGCCGCCAATTGCTGGAAAAAATGATCGCTTATGCCCGCGCCCACGGACTGACCCGCCTGACCGGCATTACCATGCCGAACAACCGCGGCATGATTGCGCTGGCACAACGGCTGGGCTTTGGTATTGATGTGCAGCTTGAAGACGGGATCGTCAATTTGACCCTGCCGTTGCAGGCTGATGAAGCGCAGTGACCAATGTCGCAATGCGCTACGAATCCACCACTTAACACCAAAACATACGCACAATCGAGGCAACTAGTGGTATTATCGCCCGATTATTCGATTCATTGTTTTTACGTATTTGGCGTTCCGGCCATCTAATCATGAGAGAAGAAGCGCACTGTGATGTTGTCAAAATTTAAACGTAGCAAACATCAACAACACCTTGCACAACTGCCAAAACTCCCCCAGACGGTAGCTGACGTACGTACCCTGTACGCGCCGTCTGATTACCGCACTACGCTGCTGGAATTGATCGCTAACGCCACCCAACGCATCTATCTGGTCGCTCTGTATCTGGAGCATGACGACGCCGGGCGTGACATTCTCAATGCGCTTTATCAGGCAAAGCAACGGCGTCCGGAGCTGGAGATTTGCATCTTGGTTGACTGGCATCGAGCCCAGCGTGGGCGCATTGGCGCCGCGGCCGCCAATACCAATGCCGACTGGTACTGCTCAATGGCAGACCAGCATCCGGGGCTGCAAGTGCCGATATACGGCGTGCCGGTAAATACCCGTGAAGCCTTGGGTGTGCTGCACCTGAAGGGCTTTGTTATCGACGATACCGTTATTTACAGCGGTGCCAGTATCAATGACGTTTACCTGCATCAGCATGAGAAATACCGTTACGATCGTTATCAGTTGATCACTAATGGCGCGTTGGCCAATGCCCTGATCGATTACATCAAACAGCACCTGCTGGCCGCTGGCGCGGTACAGCGTCTGGATCGCGACGATCGGCCGAAAAGCCCGGAGATCAAAAACGAAACGCGTTTATTCCGCTTCAGCCTTCGCCGGGCCGGCTATCAGTTCCGCAACACGGCGGGCAACGATGAGCTGGCGGTAACGCCGCTGGTTGGGCTGGGTAAACAGAGCGTGCTGAATAAAACCATTCATCATCTGATGTCCTGCGCCGATCAAAAGCTGACGCTGTGTACCCCTTATTTCAACCTGCCGGCGCTGCTGGTGCGCAATATCATCTATCTGCTGCGCGAGGGCAAACAGGTTGAAATCATCGTCGGCGACAAAACGGCCAACGACTTTTACATTCCGGAAGATCAGCCGTTCAAAATTATCGGTGCGCTGCCCTACCTCTACGAAATTAACCTACGACGCTTTCTCAGTCGCCTGCAGCGTTATATCGATACCGGCCAGTTGATCGTGCGCCTGTGGAAAGACGGCGATAATAGCTATCACCTGAAAGGCATGTGGGTAGATGACGAGTGGCAGTTGATCACGGGTAACAACCTTAATCCGCGTGCCTGGCGGTTGGATCTGGAGAACGCCATTCTGATCCACGATCCGAAACAGGAGATGCGCGAGCAACGCCACAAAGAGCTGGAGTGTATCCGCACCCATACCACCGTAGTGGGCAACTACCTTGAATTACAAACAATTCAGCAGTATCCGGTCAAAGTGCGCAAACTGATCCGTCGTCTGCGCCGTATCCGTATTGACCGGTTGATTAGCCGTATACTGTAATCCCGCTATAATTCAGCTATCACAGACCCCGGCCAATGCTGGGGTTTTTTGTATGTCATGATAACAGGATGTTTTCATTATGCGCCCATTCCGCCCTTTGCTTATCCTGCCCTTTTTGCTGTTCACCAGTGGTTGCACTCATCTGGCAAACGACAGTTGGATGGGTAAAGATAAGGCGCAGCATTTTGTCGCCTCTGCGGCCTTTGCTGCCGCCGGCGCCGCTTATGGTGATCACCAAAACTGGAATGAGGCCAGAAGCCGCAGCTTCGGCCTGATGTTCTCAATTGGGCTCGGTGCCGCCAAAGAGCTGTATGACAGCCGCGAAGGCGGTACCGGCTGGAGCTGGAAAGATTTTGCCTGGGATGTGGCAGGTGCGGCGACCGGCTATAGTCTGTATCACGCCACTCGCTGATTTATAGCTGGACCTCTTTCCCCTTGCGATGCAACTTGAGCGAAACGATCAGTGCCAGCAGGCACATGCCGGAGACATACCAGAAGAAGGCGTTCTCCACACCGAACGATTTCAGCGACAAGGCAACATACTCCGCAGAGCCGCCAAACATCGCATTTGCTACCGCATAAGACAGCCCAACACCCAGCGCACGCACTTCCGGCGGGAACATTTCCGCTTTCAACAGCCCGCTGATCGACGTGTAAAAACTGATGATAAACAACGCCAGAACTATCAATCCGAATGCCGCATAAGGGTTGGACACGTTTTTCAGCGTCATCAGAATAGGTACCGTCATCAATGTGGCAAACGAAGCGAAGACCAGCATTGAACTACGGCGGCCAATCTTGTCCGAGAACGCACCTACCAGCGGTTGCAATAGCATGTAGATAAACAACGCGGCGGTCATGATGCCGCTGGCCAACTTGGCGTCCATACCTGAGGTATTCACCAGGTATTTTTGCATATAGGTGGTGAAGGTATAGAAACTTAATGAACCGCCGGCGGTGAAGCCCAGCACCATCAGAAACGCCTTACGGTTTTTCCACAGACCTTTCAACGAACCGGCATCTTTATGATTTCTGGTTTTCGCATCGGACGTTTCATTCAGTGAACGTCGCAGGTACAGCGCAACCACAGCCAACACTGCGCCCAGCGCAAATGGAATACGCCAACCCCAAGCTTTCAGCTCTTCTGTAGAAAGAATTTGCTGCAACGCTACCAGCACCAAGAGCGCCAATAACTGGCCGCCAATCAGCGTCACGTATTGGAATGAAGCATAGAACCCGCGCTTTCCCTTGATCGCCACCTCACTCATGTAGGTAGCGCTGGTGCCATATTCGCCCCCCACGGAAAGGCCCTGGAACAACCGAGCCACCAACAGCAACACCGGTGCCCAACTGCCAATCGAATCGTAGGTCGGCAAACAGGCGATCACCAGCGATCCGGCGCACATCATGCAGACCGAAATCAACATCGAATTTTTACGGCCATGTTTATCCGCGATATAACCGAACAGCCAACCGCCAATCGGGCGCATAAAAAAGCCCGCAGCAAAGACGCCAGCGGTCTGCAGCAACTGGGTTGTACTGTTACCGGCGGGGAAGAACGAGGCGGCGAAATAGATCGAACAGAAAGAGTAAACGTAAAAATCGAACCACTCCACCAGGTTTCCCGATGAAGCCCCAACGATAGCGAAAATACGCTGTTTTTTATCCTGAACCGCCAGTTCGGCGGCATCCCCATCCCCAATGGCCGAGGTTGTTTCTGTCATATTGTCTTCTCCGAGCCAGATAAGCAGTGAAGTCGGCGTCCCGCCGTTTAATTATTACTTTGTTGTTATGTTTAAGTTAACAATTAAACCTGATCGCGGGCGAAGGATATGTGATGAAACGAGGGGCAAAACGCGGTTTTTGTGATGAATATTAAATAGTGACATGAAAACAAGAGGAGATTACAGTCGGTTTTTTGCAAAGCAAAAAGCCCCATGCTTTCGCATGAGGCTTTCGACTTGGTTTGATGCCTGGCAGTGTCCTACTCTCGCATGGGGAGACCCCACACTACCATCGGCGCTACGGCGTTTCACTTCTGAGTTCGGCATGGGGTCAGGTGGGACCACCGCGCTATTGCCGCCAGGCAAATTCTGTTTCATTCCAACCGCTTCACTCTCGTGTCGCCATTGAAACCAATCTCGGAACTTCGCTGAAAATCTACACTAATCTCTCTAAAACACCTTCGGTGTTGTAAGGTTAAGCCTCACGGATCATTAGTACTGGTTAGCTCAATGCATCGCTGCACTTACACACCCAGCCTATCAACGTCTTAGTCTTAAACGTTCCTTCAGGGGCCTTAAAGGCCCAGGGAAGACTCATCTCGAGGCAAGTTTCGCGCTTAGATGCTTTCAGCGCTTATCTTTTCCGCACTTAGCTACCGGGCAATGCCATTGGCATGACAACCCGAACACCAGTGGTGCGTTCACTCCGGTCCTCTCGTACTAGGAGCAACCCCTCTCAATCTTCCAACGCCCACGGCAGATAGGGACCGAACTGTCTCACGACGTTCTAAACCCAGCTCGCGTACCACTTTAAATGGCGAACAGCCATACCCTTGGGACCTACTTCAGCCCCAGGATGTGATGAGCCGACATCGAGGTGCCAAACACCGCCGTCGATATGAACTCTTGGGCGGTATCAGCCTGTTATCCCCGGAGTACCTTTTATCCGTTGAGCGATGGCCCTTCCATTCAGAACCACCGGATCACTAAGACCTACTTTCGTACCTGCTCGAGCCGTCACTCTCGCAGTCAAGCTAGCTTATGCCTTTGCACTAACCTCACGATGTCCGACCGTGATTAGCTAACCTTCGTGCTCCTCCGTTACTCTTTGGGAGGAGACCGCCCCAGTCAAACTACCCACCAGACACTGTCCTCACCCCGGATTACGGGGCCGAGTTAGAACATCAAACATTAAAGGGTGGTATTTCAAGGTTGGCTCCACGCAGACTGGCGTCCACGCTTCAAAGCCTCCCACCTATCCTACACATCAAGGCTCAATGTTCAGTGTCAAGCTATAGTAAAGGTTCACGGGGTCTTTCCGTCTTGCCGCGGGTACACTGCATCTTCACAGCGAGTTCAATTTCACTGAGTCTCGGGTGGAGACAGCCTGGCCATCATTACGCCATTCGTGCAGGTCGGAACTTACCCGACAAGGAATTTCGCTACCTTAGGACCGTTATAGTTACGGCCGCCGTTTACTGGGGCTTCGATCAAGAGCTTCGCCTTGCGGCTGACCCCATCAATTAACCTTCCAGCACCGGGCAGGCGTCACACCGTATACGTCCACTTTCGTGTTTGCACAGTGCTGTGTTTTTATTAAACAGTTGCAGCCAGCTGGTATCTGCGACTGGCTTCGGCTCCAAGAGCAAGTCTCTTCACCTACGCGCCAGCGTGCCTTCTCCCGAAGTTACGGCACCATTTTGCCTAGTTCCTTCACCCGAGTTCTCTCAAGCGCCTTGGTATTCTCTACCTGACCACCTGTGTCGGTTTGGGGTACGATTCTGTGTTACCTGATGCTTAGAGGCTTTTCCTGGAAGCTTGGCATCAACTACTTCTGCACCGTAGTGCATCGTCATCACGCCTCAGGGTTGAATAAGAGAACGGATTTACCAATTCTCTCCCCCTACACGCTTAAACCGGGACAACCGTCGCCCGGCTAGCCTAGCCTTCTCCGTCCCCCCTTCGCAGTAACACCGAGTACAGGAATATTAACCTGTTTCCCATCGACTACGCCTTTCGGCCTCGCCTTAGGGGTCGACTCACCCTGCCCCGATTAACGTTGGACAGGAACCCTTGGTCTTCCGGCGAGCGGGTTTTTCACCCGCTTTATCGTTACTTATGTCAGCATTCGCACTTCTGATACCTCCAGCAACCCTCACAGGCCACCTTCAACGGCTTACAGAACGCTCCCCTACCCAACAACGCCTAAGCGTCGCTGCCGCAGCTTCGGTGCATGGTTTAGCCCCGTTACATCTTCCGCGCAGGCCGACTCGACCAGTGAGCTATTACGCTTTCTTTAAATGATGGCTGCTTCTAAGCCAACATCCTGGCTGTCTATGCCTTCCCACATCGTTTCCCACTTAACCATGACTTTGGGACCTTAGCTGGCGGTCTGGGTTGTTTCCCTCTTCACGACGGACGTTAGCACCCGCCGTGTGTCTCCCGTGATAACATTCTTCGGTATTCGGAGTTTGCATCGGTTTGGTAAGCCGGGATGGCCCCCTAGCCGAAACAGTGCTCTACCCCCGAAGATGAGTTCACGAGGCGCTACCTAAATAGCTTTCGGGGAGAACCAGCTATCTCCCGGTTTGATTGGCCTTTCACCCCCAGCCACAAGTCATCCGCTAATTTTTCAACATTAGTCGGTTCGGTCCTCCAGTTAGTGTTACCCAACCTTCAACCTGCCCATGGCTAGATCACCGGGTTTCGGGTCTATACCTTGCAACTATTCGCCCAGTTAAGACTCGGTTTCCCTACGGCTCCCCTATACGGTTAACCTTGCTACAAAATATAAGTCGCTGACCCATTATACAAAAGGTACGCAGTCACCCAACAAAGTAGGCTCCCACTGCTTGTACGTACACGGTTTCAGGTTCTATTTCACTCCCCTCGCCGGGGTTCTTTTCGCCTTTCCCTCACGGTACTGGTTCACTATCGGTCAGTCAGGAGTATTTAGCCTTGGAGGATGGTCCCCCCATATTCAGACAGGATGTCACGTGTCCCGCCCTACTCATCGAACTCACAGAATGTGCATTTTAGTGTACGGGACTATCACCCTTTACTGTGCGACTTTCCAGACGCTTCCACTAACACACAAACTGATTCAGGTTCTGGGCTGTTCCCCGTTCGCTCGCCGCTACTGGGGGAATCTCGGTTGATTTCTTTTCCTCGGGGTACTTAGATGTTTCAGTTCCCCCGGTTCGCCTCATACGACTATGTATTCATCGTATGATAGTGCAACGGATTGCACTGGGTTTCCCCATTCGGGTATTGCCGGTTATAACGGTTCATATCACCTTACCGACACTTTTCGCAGATTAGCACGCCCTTCATCGCCTCTGACTGCCTAGGCATCCACCGTGTACGCTTAGTCACTTAACCTCACAACCCGAAGGTGTTTCTGTAAACAGAAAACACTGTCGTGCTGTTTATTTGAGAGACTCTATGACAGGTTACTCCTTACCCCAATACATCTACGGAGGGATAAGTTTCAGCTGTCATGTTTCAATTTTCAGCTTGTTCCAGATTGTTAAAGAGCAATATCTTAAACGTGACTCTTACGAATCAGTTTTAAGATTTTTTGATATGGTGGAGCTAAGCGGGATCGAACCGCTGACCTCCTGCGTGCAAGGCAGGCGCTCTCCCAGCTGAGCTATAGCCCCATATCAGAAAAGCATTTTTACACCCTGTCTACTACCTTCGCCAATTCGCTTCTCGTCAAAGCGAAGGCTTACAACGTTTACTGACGTAAACATGTGAGTCGACAACGCAGGATAGGAGGGAATTGGTGGGTCTGAGTGGACTTGAACCACCGACCTCACCCTTATCAGGGGTGCGCTCTAACCACCTGAGCTACAGACCCGACAAGGTGCTTTAAGACTTAACCGATAAGATTAAGCCTTATGCTCTCTTTCATTTCATCAGACAATCTGTGTGAGCACGCCACTCGAATCAATATCATTAGGTAAGGAGGTGATCCAACCGCAGGTTCCCCTACGGTTACCTTGTTACGACTTCACCCCAGTCATGAATCACAAAGTGGTAAGCGCCCTCCCGAAGGTTAAGCTACCTACTTCTTTTGCAACCCACTCCCATGGTGTGACGGGCGGTGTGTACAAGGCCCGGGAACGTATTCACCGTAGCATTCTGATCTACGATTACTAGCGATTCCGACTTCATGGAGTCGAGTTGCAGACTCCAATCCGGACTACGACGTACTTTATGAGGTCCGCTTGCTCTCGCGAGTTCGCTTCTCTTTGTATACGCCATTGTAGCACGTGTGTAGCCCTACTCGTAAGGGCCATGATGACTTGACGTCATCCCCACCTTCCTCCGGTTTATCACCGGCAGTCTCCTTTGAGTTCCCGACCGAATCGCTGGCAACAAAGGATAAGGGTTGCGCTCGTTGCGGGACTTAACCCAACATTTCACAACACGAGCTGACGACAGCCATGCAGCACCTGTCTCAGAGTTCCCGAAGGCACTAAGCTATCTCTAGCGAATTCTCTGGATGTCAAGAGTAGGTAAGGTTCTTCGCGTTGCATCGAATTAAACCACATGCTCCACCGCTTGTGCGGGCCCCCGTCAATTCATTTGAGTTTTAACCTTGCGGCCGTACTCCCCAGGCGGTCGATTTAACGCGTTAGCTCCGGAAGCCACGCCTCAAGGGCACAACCTCCAAATCGACATCGTTTACAGCGTGGACTACCAGGGTATCTAATCCTGTTTGCTCCCCACGCTTTCGCACCTGAGCGTCAGTCTTTGTCCAGGGGGCCGCCTTCGCCACCGGTATTCCTCCAGATCTCTACGCATTTCACCGCTACACCTGGAATTCTACCCCCCTCTACAAGACTCTAGCTTGCCAGTTTCAAATGCAGTTCCCACGTTAAGCGCGGGGATTTCACATCTGACTTAACAAACCGCCTGCGTGCGCTTTACGCCCAGTAATTCCGATTAACGCTTGCACCCTCCGTATTACCGCGGCTGCTGGCACGGAGTTAGCCGGTGCTTCTTCTGCGAGTAACGTCAATGCAATGTGCTATTAACACATTACCCTTCCTCCTCGCTGAAAGTGCTTTACAACCCTAAGGCCTTCTTCACACACGCGGCATGGCTGCATCAGGCTTGCGCCCATTGTGCAATATTCCCCACTGCTGCCTCCCGTAGGAGTCTGGACCGTGTCTCAGTTCCAGTGTGGCTGGTCATCCTCTCAGACCAGCTAGGGATCGTCGCCTAGGTGAGCCATTACCCCACCTACTAGCTAATCCCATCTGGGCACATCTGATGGCGTGAGGCCCGAAGGTCCCCCACTTTGGTCCGTAGACGTTATGCGGTATTAGCTACCGTTTCCAGTAGTTATCCCCCTCCATCAGGCAGTTTCCCAGACATTACTCACCCGTCCGCCGCTCGTCACCCAGAGAGCAAGCTCTCCTGTGCTACCGCTCGACTTGCATGTGTTAGGCCTGCCGCCAGCGTTCAATCTGAGCCATGATCAAACTCTTCAATTTAAAAGTTCGATTTGCTTCAACTCGTGAAGCGATGCTCAAAGGTTACTAAATGAATTTTACTTCAGTAGTCACTCTTCAAGACTTGATATTTTTTCGTACCCGAAGGTACTGGATATCGTCTTGTGGAGTGCCCACACAGATTGTCTGATAAATTGTTAAAGAGCAGTGAGTTAGCCGCCGTAGCTTGCTATCTCGAGGTGGCGTATATTACGCTTTCCTCTTTCAGAGTCAACCCCAATTTTCAGGATTTTTTCTCTTCGAACCCCGGAGACTCTGTGAAGTTGTTCACATGTTCCGTGTCGATGGAGGCGCATTATAGGGAGCCGGCTCAGAATGACAAGGATTAATATTCACTTTTTTTCTGACCGCTCACTATTCATGCATAACGCCTACTAAACCCGCTTTTTGATGGCTTCCGGCAGCTCCGCCAGGCTGTTTAACACCCAATCCGCCAGTTTCTCGCCCTGTTCGGTGACCGGCTTGCCGGTACGCACCAGCACTTTGGTACCAACACCTGCCGCGATAGCAGCCTGCATATCTTCCGGTTTGTCACCCACCATATAAGAAGAGGCCATGTCGATGTTCAGTTCTTGCTGTGCCTGCAGCAACATACCCGGCTGCGGTTTACGGCAGTCACACGTCTGGCGGTACTCTTCTATTACTGCCTCTGGGTGATGCGGACAGAAATAGATGCCATCCAGGTCAACATCGCGATCGGCCAGCGACCAGTCCATCCACTCGGTCAGGTACATAAACTGTTTTTCGTCGAACTTGCCGCGCGCAATGCCGGATTGGTTGGTGACCAATACCAGAGCAAAGCCCATCTTTTTAAGTTCGCGACAGGCGTCAATCACGCCATCAATAAAATGGAAGTCATCGATTTCATGGACGTAGCCATGATCGACATTAATCGTGCCATCACGATCTAGGAAAATTGCTGGAACGCTTTGTGTCACCGGTTTACTCCTGAGGGCCTGAAAACGCGTACAGTATCGCATGTTTTACCCGGTACTGAGAACGGCAGAGAACGGTGTTGGCCGTTGACTTGGACGTCTAGACGCCTTAACATCTGACCCATACCTTGGTCCACGCCAAGGTTTACTTTTATCTAGCCACGGGCAACCACGCTAAAATAAGAAGAATATGATTAAACTTTCTAACATCACCAAAGTGTTCCAGCAGGGTTCGCGCTCTATTCATGCGCTCTCTGACGTGACTCTTCACGTCCCTGCCGGGCAAATCTATGGCGTTATCGGTGCTTCCGGTGCCGGTAAAAGTACGCTGATCCGCTGCGCCAACATGCTTGAGCGCCCAACCTCCGGCCAGGTGTTGGTTGACGGACAGGATCTGACCTCGCTGTCTGAAAGCGAATTGACACGCGCTCGCCGTCAGATTGGCATGATTTTCCAACACTTTAATCTGCTGTCCTCCCGCACGGTATTTGGCAACGTTTCGCTTCCGCTGGAGCTGGACAACACCCCGCGCGCTGAAATAAAAAAACGGGTGACCGAATTATTGGAGCTAGTTGGGCTGTCAGACAAACACGATGCCTATCCTGCCAATTTGTCCGGTGGCCAAAAGCAGCGCGTGGCGATTGCTCGCGCGTTGGCAAGCCAACCCAAAGTGCTGCTGTGTGACGAAGCCACCAGCGCGCTGGATCCGGCGACTACCCGTTCGATTCTGGAACTGCTGAAAGACATTAACCGCCGCCTCGGCCTGACCATCTTGTTGATCACCCATGAAATGGACGTGGTGAAACGCATCTGCGATCAGGTAGCAGTCATCAGCCAGGGACAGCTGATTGAAAAAGACAGCGTCAGCGAAGTGTTCTCGCACCCGAAAACGCCGCTGGCCCAACAGTTTATTCAAGCTACCCTGCACCTGGACATCCCAGATGACTATGCCAAGCGCCTGACACCGGAACGCAGTGGCGGCCGTCAACCTCTGCTGCGCCTGGAGTTCACCGGCCAGTCCGTTGATGCACCTTTACTGTCAGAAGCCGCTCGCCGCTTCAACGTCAATAACAACATCATCAGCGCCCAGATGGATTATGCCGGCGGTGTGAAATTCGGCGTGATGCTGGCAGAGCTGCACGGCAGCGACGAAGACGCGCAGGCAACGATTAAATTCCTGCAGGAAAATCAGGTAAAAGTAGAGGTTCTGGGTTATGTCTGAGGCAATGATGTGGTTAATGGCACGTGGCGTGTGGGAAACCGTCGCGATGACCTTTGTCTCCGGCTTCTTCGGTTTCGTGCTCGGCCTGCCGGTTGGCGTGCTGCTGTATGTGACCCGCCCAGGGCAAATCGTCGCCAACAATACGCTGTATAAAACCCTGTCCGGGCTGGTGAACGTGTTCCGTTCCATCCCGTTCATCATCCTGCTGGTGTGGATGATTCCGTTTACCCGCCTGATCGTCGGCACCTCGATCGGCCTGCAGGCGGCCATCGTCCCGTTGACCGTGGGCGCCGCGCCGTTTATCGCCCGTATGGTGGAAAACGCCCTGCTGGAGATCCCATCCGGCCTGGTAGAAGCAGCCCGTGCGATGGGGGCTACCCCGATGCAAATCATTAAAAAGGTCCTGTTGCCGGAAGCCCTGCCAGGCCTGGTGAATGCAGCGACCATTACCCTGATTACCTTGGTGGGTTATTCTGCCATGGGCGGCGCAGTTGGCGCCGGCGGCCTGGGCCAGATCGGTTATCAGTATGGCTATATCGGTTATAACGCCACAGTAATGAATACCGTATTAGTATTACTGGTGGTGCTGGTCTATCTGATTCAGTTCGGTGGCGATCGCATCGTGAAAGCCGTCACCCACAAATAGTTTTTACAGCAACTGCGCTCACACAGCGTATTTTTAATGCGAGTCTAATGAGGAAGGGATATGTCGTTAAAATTTAAATCCATCGCGGCAATCGGCGCACTGATCGGTACTCTGGCTCTGGCAGGCTGCGGTCAGGAAGAAAAAGATCCAAACCATATTAAAGTGGGCGTTATCGTCGGTTCTGAGCAGCAGGTTGCTGAAATAGCGCAGAAAGTGGCGAAAGAGAAATACGGTCTGGACGTTGAACTGGTGACGTTCAATGACTACGTGCTGCCAAACGAAGCGCTGAGCAAAGGCGATATCGATCTGAACGCCTTCCAGCACAAACCGTATCTGGATCAGCAAATCAAGGATCGCGGCTATAAACTGGTATCGGTAGGTAATTCCTTCGTTTACCCGATTGCCGGTTACTCCAAGAAAATCAAATCCCTGGATGAGCTGAAAGACGGTTCCCAGGTTGCCCTGCCGAATGACCCGACCAACCTGGGCCGTTCTTTGCTGCTGCTGCAGAAAGTTAACCTGATCAAACTGAAAGACGGCGTTGGCCTGCTGCCGACCGTGCTGGACGTGACCGAGAACCCGAAAAACCTGAAATTGGTCGAGCTGGAAGCGCCACAGTTGCCACGCTCCCTGGACGATCAGCAAATCGCACTGGCTGTGATCAACACGACCTACGCCAGCCAGATCGGTCTGACTCCGGCAAAAGACGGTCTGTTTGTTGAAGATAAAGACTCGCCGTACGTTAACCTGCTGGTTGCCCGTGAAGACAACAAAGACGCAGAAAACGTGAAGAAATTCGTGCAGGCATATCAGTCTGACGAAGTTAACGAAGCGGCCAACAAGATCTTTAACGGTGGTGCAGTAAAAGGCTGGTAATCATTAATTACCGATTTTATTCCTATAATTGCAAGACGGGCTCCGGCCCGTCTTGTTATTTCCGCCGTAGATTGCTTCAATAGCGCCACTTCTATAAAAGACAGAGGAATCTCAATGCGTGTTTTATCTCTCTGTTTGTTAGCGCTCGCGCTGGCAGGGTGTTCGTCGCAGCGTATCGCGCCCTCCTCAACAAACAACACCAGCAAACCGACTGTAACCACACCGACAAAGACAACGCCCGCGGCACGTCCAGCGCCGGTAAAACTGTATAAAAGTGCAGAAGAGTTAGTGGGTAAACCTTTCCGCGATCTGGGTGAAGTCTCTGGCGAGTCATGCCAGGCCACCGTACAGGACTCACCGCCAAATCTGGCAACGGCCCGTAAACGCATGCAGATCCGCGCGTCTTACATGAAAGCAAACGCCGTGCTGCTGCACGACTGTCAGATTGTCGGCGGCGTTGCAGGTTGCTACCAACAGGCTATTTGCCAGGGTTCAGCGCTTAACGTTTCGTCCAAATGACCGAGTTTGTCTTCAATCAGATCGGAACCATCCGTTCACCGTATAAAGAAAAGTTCGCCGTACCTCGCCAACCGGGGTTAGTCGAAGACGGTGGCGGTGAGTTGCTGCTGCTGCCGCCCTACAATCAGGCGGAAGCAGTACGCGGCCTCAGCGATTTCAGCCATCTGTGGGTGATGTTTATTTTCCATCAAACCCTGGAAGGCGGCTGGCGCCCCACCGTGCGGCCACCGCGCTTGGGCGGCAATGCCCGGATGGGCGTCTTTGCCACCCGTTCCACCTTCCGCCCTAACCCGCTCGGCATGTCGTTAATCGAATTAAAAGGCGTGCGTGTTCAAGGGGGCGAAGTGGTGCTGGAGCTGGGCAGCCTGGATCTGGTTGATGGCACGCCGGTGGTGGATATCAAACCCTACCTGCCGTTTGCCGAAAGCCAACCTCAGGCCCGCGCCGGATTTGCTCAGACGGCGCCCGCCGGCGATATGCCAGTGCGTTTTACCTCCGAGGCTGAACAACAGCTACAGCAGCACCAACAACGCTATCCGCAACTGCGGCGTTTTATCACCCAGGTACTGGCCCAGGATCCACGTCCGGCCTACCGAAAGGGAGAAGAAGCGGAACGGGATTATGCGGTTTGGCTGCTGGATTTCAACGTGCGCTGGCGGGTGGTGGATCTGCAAACCGAGGTGTTGTCACTCGACCTGCGTTAAAATTCCACCGTCTCTCTTTTGACAACCCGCTCGCACTGGTAAACTAAAGCACTTTTGTCACTTTTGGCCGCCACTGTGGCTGCCCGATGCAATTTGCAGTTCTAACGGAACCAAAACACCATGCGTACTAGCCAATATTTGCTCTCCACCCTGAAGGAGACACCTGCCGACGCCGAAGTGATCAGCCACCAGCTGATGCTGCGCGCCGGGATGATTCGCAAGCTGGCCTCAGGTCTTTACACCTGGCTGCCAACCGGCCTGCGCGTTCTGAAAAAGGTTGAGAACATCGTCCGCGAAGAAATGAACAATGCCAACGCGATCGAAGTTTGCATGCCGGTGGTTCAACCCGCTGATTTATGGCAGGAAAGCGGTCGTTGGGAACAGTATGGTCCTGAGCTGCTGCGCTTTGTCGATCGCGGCGAACGTCCGTTTGTGCTGGGTCCAACGCACGAAGAAGTGATTACGGATCTGATCCGTAACGAGATCAGCTCGTACAAACAGCTGCCATTGAACTTCTTCCAGATTCAAACCAAGTTCCGTGATGAAGTGCGCCCCCGTTTCGGCGTGATGCGTTCTCGCGAATTCCTGATGAAAGATGCCTACTCATTCCATACTTCGCAGGAATCCCTGCAGGCGACCTACGATGCAATGTACGAAGCCTACAGCAAAATCTTCAGCCGTATGGGCCTGGATTTCCGCCCAGTTCATGCCGACACCGGCTCGATTGGCGGTAGCGCATCACACGAGTTCCAGGTGCTGGCCGACAGCGGTGAAGACGATATCGTGTTCTCTACCGGTTCTGACTTTGCCGCCAATATCGAACTGGCGGAAGCAGTGGCGCCGGCTCAGCCGCGCGCGGCAGCCAGCGAAGAACTGCGCATTGTGGATACGCCAAACGCCAAAACCATCGCCGAACTGGTAGAGCAATTCCAACTGCCGATTGAGAAAACCGTCAAGACGCTGCTGGTGCACGCCGAAAAAGAAAGCGGCCACAAGCTGGTTGCCCTGCTGGTACGCGGCGATCACGAACTGAACGAAATCAAGGCCGAGAAGCTGCCACAAGTAGCCGCTCCGTTGACCTTTGCCACCGATGAAGAAATCCGCGCCATCGTCGGTGCCGGCCCTGGTTCCCTCGGCCCGGTCAATCTGCAGGTTCCTGTCGTGGCCGATCGCAGCGTAGCGGCGATGAGCGATTTTGGCGCCGGCGCTAATATCGACGGCAAACACTACTTCGGCATTAACTGGGAGCGCGATCTGCCGCTGCCGCAGGTTGCCGATATTCGTAACGTGGTAGAAGGCGACGCCAGCCCGGACGGTAAAGGCACGCTGTTGATCAAACGCGGTATCGAAGTGGGCCATATCTTCCAGCTCGGCACCAAATACTCTGAAGCGATGAAAGCCACCGTTCAGGGTGAAGATGGCCGTAACCAGGTTCTGACCATGGGTTGCTACGGCATCGGGGTCACCCGCGTAGTGGCTGCCGCCATCGAACAGAACCATGACGATCGCGGAATCATCTGGCCGGACGCCATCGCCCCATTCCAGGTGGCTATTCTGCCAATGAACATGCACAAATCCTTCCGCGTGCAGGCGCTGGCTGAAGAACTGTACAACACCCTGCGTTCGCACGGCATCGACGTTATTCTCGATGACCGTAAAGAGCGCCCAGGCGTAATGTTCGCGGATATGGAACTGATTGGCGTGCCACACTCAATCGTCATCGGCGACCGTAACCTCGATAGCGAAGAGATTGAATACAAAAACCGCCGTGTCGGCGAGAAGCAAATGATTAAAACCGGCGAAATCGTTGATTTCCTGCTGGGACAGATCAAGCGCTAAACGGCTGCGTCAGAAAGTAAAAAGCCCGCCTCGGCGGGTTTTTTTATAGCGACTATTTGCTGTCGCAGTTCTTGTTCTTGTCGAAGACTATCTTGCCGTCCGAAACCAATGCCTTTTCGGTCTGCCCTTCCTCCATGGAAGGCTGAACGCTGAAATGGCCATTCAAGGTTAGGAACACTGGCTCACCTGGGGTTTTGTACGCCTTGGCATACCCTTGTTCCAACGCGATAGTATTGTCTACCGGGAAAGTCTTGCCGGTGGCGCAATCTTTGAATACCGCCGCATCCGCCATGTAGGTATAGCTGCCTTTGAGCGCCATCGGCGTTTTAGGCAACGCTTTCTCCACCGGATCCAGGCGGTAGTTCAGCGTGGACTCGATCACTGCGCCGCTTTGGTCCAACATTTCCAGGCTCTTGCCTACCGGGCGGAAATAGCGTTTTTCGCCATGGCTGTCGGTCAGTACCAGCTTATCGGCAGTTCGCGCCCATTTACCATAATCGGCAAAGCTCTGGTCCCCGTCTTTGGTTTCGCGATAGGTTTCCTGCAAAATGAAAGTGCCGTCTTCATCCAGGAATAGCGCTGTATCCAGGCCACTGCAATCAGCGCAAGGCAGTACGCCCTGATAGCTCTGCTGCATCGCCTGAAGAGGTTGTTCTTTCGGCTGATACTGATTATTACATCCCAATAATGAGAGTGCCCCTGCCGCTAAAAACAGGGCTATTGTTATTTTCTTCACAGCTATTCTCCTACTGTGTTCATGTATCCTTAAGTGCGGATTTTGCCACGCAGCGCTTTTGTCGCGCCCTTACGTACCTTGCCTTCCAGCCGACGTAATTTTGCCCCTTTCGTGGGCTTGGTCGCTCTGCGCGCTTTTTCCACCACCATCGCCTGCTGAATCAACGCCACCAGCCTGGCCAGCGCCGCCTCGCGGTTTAATTCCTGGCTGCGATATTCCTGCGCTTTAATAATCACCACACCGTCGGCGGTAATTAAATGATTATTCAGGGCCAGCAGCCTTTCCTTATAATACTCTGGCAGGCTGGATGCCCGGATGTCAAAGCGCAAATGGATAGCCGTTGAGGTTTTATTCACGTGCTGGCCACCCGCGCCCTGCGCGCGGATCGCCGTCAGTTCCAGCTCGTTATCCGGTATGGCTACGTTTCTTGACAGTTCCAGCACCGGTCACACCTGCGCCTGTTGCCACTCGGCAAACTGGATTTCCAGACTATTCTGAGCGTCAGAAAGCCAGATAGTTCCTTCTTGCAGCGTGGCTTGCAGCGTCATGTTGCGGCTGGCCATCGCCGCCAACTTGCCTAATTGTTCATCATCCAGAAAACGGATGCTTAGGTTTTTGTGGTTTGCCACTTTGCTCTGGATACCCTGCCACCATACATGTCCGGCGCGTTCACCGTAGGCGTAAAGCACCACTCGTGGTGACTGGTTGCAGGCTTTCCTGATGCGCTTCTCATCGGGCAGGCCCATTTCGATCCACATTTCCAACCCGTTGTGGTCATTACGCCGCCAGATTTCCGGCTCATCTTCAGCACTCAGGCCCTTGGTAAACACCAGACGCTCATCGGCGTGGCAGATCCAGGCCAGCAGGCGCAGCATCATGCGCTGTTCGGTTTCGGAAGGATGTTGGGCCAGGGTGAGCGTGGCGTCGTGGTAGAAGTGGCGATCCATATCAGCGATATTGACCGTGGCTTTATAAATAGTTGCTTTCAGCGCCATGGGTGACCTCATTATTATCAGGCGACAGTGTACTAGATTTGGCCCATCCGCAGCCAGCGCGGCTGGGCAAAGCGCAGTGCGAAAGCCGCGCTGAGGTGCTAATAACTCCCCAACAGCTGTGCTATAGTCGACTAGGATTAAGTAAAGCTCCGAGAGCCTGGGCCTCATCGCTATACGGGACTTCGATGACGCAGAGGTTCTTAAGGGAGGAAACTGTGCAACAATACTGTGAGTTAGTACGCCGTTTTTACGCCGAGATCGGCAGTGGGGATCTCGGCTACGTGCCTGATGCGCTAGCATGTGTGTTAAAGGCATTGGACGAAGTTGCTGCGGATAACGCGCTACCGTCCTCCGTTAGGGAACAGGCGGCCTTTGCCGCCGCTAACTTATTGGTGAGCGACTATGTTGATGAATGATGAGTACCAATCCATCAATTGCGATGACTATGAAAGCCTGGAACTCGCCTGTCAGCATAACTACATTCTGAAGCTGGAGTTACGCGACGGAGAAAAACTCGAAGGCAAAGCCACCGAGCTGAAATTTACCAAGGGTGTTGAATACCTGATTATCGATCAGGCCGGCAACGCTCTCAGCTTGCGTCTGGATCACATCCTCAGTTTCAGTCATCCGGAAATCGGTACCGTGGTCGTCAGCCTGTCTGATTGATTTAACGGTAACGCCATCCCAACAGGGCAGCCCAATGGCTGCCCTCGTCATTTATGGCTTCAGGCTGGCTATGGTTTAAGGCTGGCTATGGTTTAAGGCTGGCATAGTACGCTGCCAGATCGGCAATATCATCATCAGACAATGCCGAGACGTAAGCCTTCATCACTTCAACCTGACCGCCGTTGCGCTCCCCTTTTTTATACGCCTGCAGCGCATGCTCCAGATACATGGCATTTTGGCCGGCCAGATTCGGATACATCGGCACCGACACCTTCCCCTCCGCGCCGTGGCACGCAACGCAGTTGGCCGATTTGCCCTTCCCTGCGGCCACGTCACCCGCCGCGATGGCCGACAGACTGAAAAAACCGAACACCACGGCCATTGCGCTCACAAATTTCATCATTGCTCCTCATACTATTATTATTTTTTATGCCAACTCAGTCGCCAGGATGGCTCTCCTTCTGTCGGCTGACCGGCTTCGCTGACAAATACACCCAACGCAGCGATAAGCTGGTCATCATAATAGATCAGCGGGGTGCGTTCGCGCTGCCACGGCGGCACGCCCAACTCCTGCCACAGTTTTTTAACTGGCCGGGAATGCGTTCGGCCAAAGATGCGGATTTTTCCCTGAGCGGCAAAACGAACGGTTACCTTCTGTTGCGGCTGCGGTGCCCGCAGACAAGTGTCCCCTTCCCCATTACTCAGCTTACCCAATCCATCCGGCAGCTCGAGCGGCTCTGCCAATGACCAGTTCAGGCTGACTTCGCGCAGATCCGCCATTATCGGCAGTAGATATAATCGTCGACGGAAACGGCGAATCTGATAGGGCCCCGGCTGCAACTTCGGCTCGGCGTCATCCCGGCAGAGCGCCACCTCGTCCCACAGCCGCTGGAGTTGTTCGCGTGAAGGCATGGTAACGCCAAACAGCGCGATCCAACGACGCAACAAGGCAAAACGGCGCGCAGACGAACAGCCCAACAGGCCGTCGATCGCCAGGGCATTATCTTCATCAAGCAACGCGTGCAGCTGTTCTGCCAGCAGCTCATCCAGCAGTTGCTCCTGTTCCGCACACAGGCTGGCGCTGCGCGCCGTCGCGGCAGCAAAATACGGCCAGCGTTGGTTCAGCAGCGGTAGCACCTGCAGGCGCAGGAAATTACGATCGAAACGCGGATCCTGATTGCTGTCGTCCTCTATCCAGGTGAGCTGATGCTGCTGTGCATAGTCCTCTAACTGCAGACGCGACATACCCAGCAAAGGACGCAGCAAAGGGTTATTCCCCAATGATGCCTGAGCTGCCATCGCCGACAGGCCCGCCGGGCCACTGCCGCGCTTCAGCGCCAGCAGGAAGGTCTCACATTGGTCATCAAGGTGTTGCGCTGTGAGCAAGACCTCTTCGGCCGCCAGCGTAGCGGCAAAGGCCGAGTAACGCGCCGCACGGGCCGCAGCCTCAATCCCGCCCTGCCTGCCATCCACCTGCACATGTTGGACCACCAACGGCAACTGCCAGGCGGCGCATTGACGTTGGCAGTGGGCCGCCCATTCGTCGGCAAAAGCGCTCAGGCCGTGGTGCACATGCACTGCGCGCAACTGCAGGTCCGGCCATTGCCGCCGCAGCCCCACCAGCAGGTGCAACAATACGCTGGAATCCAGCCCACCGCTGAATGCCACCAGCAAATGCCGCTTCGTACCCAATTGTCGGCTGACCTGTACGGAAAGTTGATCGGTATCCATTGGTTTATCGTTTATCGCCTGACAGGCAGCAGGAAGCCGCCATAACGCCCATAAGACTGCACGTTAACCAGCCCGATGTCTTCAGGCAAGCCTTCATTGTTCATACAGTTCCAGCGGCAATCCATCAGGATCGCTGAAAAAAGTAAAACGGGACTGGGTATAAGGATCGACGCGTACCGGTTCGCACACGATCCCAGCGGCTTGCAGATGCGCGATAGCCTGTTCGATGTCGTCTACACTGAACGCCAGGTGGCGCAGGCCACATGCTTCCGGACGGCTGACGCGGACCGGTGGTGACGGAAAGGAGAACAGTTCGATACTGTATTGTCCATTGAGCGCCAGATCCGCCTTCCATGAATCTCGTTCTTCACGGTAAAACTCGCCCAATAGGGTAAAACCGAGGATGTCGCAGTAGAAATGCTTACTGGCCGCATAGTCTGAACCAATGACTGCGATGTGATGCACCTGACGTAATGCCAACATGGTAATGCCTCATTGCCTGCTTGATGAGGCACGGTATCTGGCGAGAGTTGCAACGTCAACGGTAAAAAGAAGCCCCACAGAACAAACGGGGCTGTCATTAAGGTTAGCAGCTCAAACGTTGAGATCGGCCGGCGGCGTTTTCAGTACCTTCACCAGATAACGCCCATCCTCAGTCAATTTCGCGCCGTGGATATCGGTTTCAAAGCCGGGATAACGCTCGCCGATAGAGCACAGCATCAGCAAGAAATCGAGCACCGCACGGCTCTCCTCGGTGATCATCTCACCCGGCATCACTAACGGCACGCCTGGTGGATAAGGCAGGATCATATTGGCCGCCACCTTGCCCACCAGTTGATCCAGTTCGCAGGTTTCCACATTGCCACGCACCTGCTGCTGGAACATTTGGTGCGGCGTCAGCTTCATTTCCGGCAGCACGTCGAACGCCCGCAGCATCAGCCGCGGCAGATCGTCCAGGCAGATCAACCGGTGGATCCCGGCCGCCAGATCCTGAATGCGCATATTGCGATAGAAATCAGGATCCTCCGCATACAGATCCGGCAGCATGTTCTTCACCCGCAGATTAAGATCGTAAGCGCGTTTAAAATCGGTCAGGCCACGCAGCAGGCTCATCGCCTTGGTTTTATCAATGCCTATACTGAACAGGAACAGCAGATTATAAGGTCCGGTTTTTTCCACCACGATGCCGCGCTCGTCCAGGTATTTCGCCACCAGTGCCGCCGGGATCCCGCTCTCCTCCAGCGTACCCAGTTCGTTCATTCCTGGCGTCAGGATCGTCACCTTGATCGGATCGAGATACATGTGATCGCTGTCGGTATTGCCAAACCCATGCCAATTATCGTCTGGGTTCAACGGCCAGCATTGCGCCTCGTCGATCTCTTCAGGCTGCCAGATATCGAAGAACCAGCTATCGCTCTCCTCCCGCAACCGCTGCACCTCACGACGGAAATGCAATGCACGCTCTACCGAGCGGTTAATCAACCGCCGGCCAGGATTGCCGCGCAGCATCGCGGCGGCAGTCTCCATCGACGCCACAATGCCGTAGTTCGGCGAAGTGGTGGTATGCATCATATAGGCTTCGTTAAAGGTGCTTTCGTCGTAATCGCCTTTAATGTGAATCATCGAGGCCTGCGAGAATGCCGCCAGCAGCTTGTGCGTGGACTGCGTTTCGTAGATCACCTTGCCGGGCGTGCGCTCGCCGCTCATGCCGCTCTTGCCTTCGTAGATCGGATGGAAGTTGGTATAGGGTACCCAGGCGGAGTCAAAATGGATTGATGGCACGTCCAACGTCTGCTTGATGTAATCGGTGTTATACAGCAGGCCGTCATAGGTTGAGTTGGTAATCACCGCATGTACCGGCCAAGTGGCATTCGCGGTGGCGGCGACTCGACCGGCAATACTCTCATGGGTAAATTCATGCTGCGGGATGCCACCAAGAATGCCGTAGGCGTTACGCAGCGGACGCAGGTAGATCGGGACGATATCGCTCATCATCAGCAGATGACACAGCGATTTATGGCAGTTGCGGTCAATCAACACCGTGCTGCCTGCCGGGGCCGAATACATGCCGACAATCTTGTTGGCGGTGGAGGTGCCGTTGGTCACCAGATAGCTCTGCTCGGCGTTAAAGGTACGCGCAATATACTCTTCGGCCTCCAGATGCGGGCCGGTATGGTCCAGCAGCGAACCCAGTTCGGTCACCGATATGGAGACGTCGGCTTTTAAGGTGTTCGCACCGAAAAAATCGTAAAACAGGCAGCCAACCGGGCTTTTCTGGAAGGCAGTGCCGGCCATATGCCCTGGGGTGCAAAAGGTGTATTTGCCCTCGCGCACATAGTTGAATAGTGCCTTGGTTAAGGGCGGCGTAATGGTGTCGATATATTCTGCGGTGTATTGCTGGATACGCTGCGCAATATCATCTGCCGCATTCAAGCCATACTCAAAGAAATACAGCACCATCCGCATTTCATGAAGACTGACGTCGAAGGTGGAATACTGGTTGATAAACGCATATAGCGGTAGATATTCATTCAGCTCGTTAATTTCGCTGCACAGCTCCAGGCTGTAGTCGTCCCAGTCGAAAATCACTCCGCAAATACGCGCATTGGCCTCGATCAGCTTCAGCAGATCGCCGCCATTCTTCGGGTAAACCAACTGGAAACCCATCGTAACCAATGCGGTGTGCAACTCACGAATAGGCTCATCTTTGTAATAGACGCCCGTTGGGCTCATGATTGCGATGATATTCATTGGCTGCTCCTGTCAGTTCCGCCAAACTTCTATAACAACATGAAAATCCGATGGTGTGTACCCCGTCATCGGGATGCTGCGCATCGCTCCGCAAAAAGTTTGCGCATAACAACACCTTTTTCATCAGATATAAAAAAACCGCCCGAAGGCGGTTTTTTACAACGCGGGACGACACTCAGCAATAGCCGTAGTTCATCAGGCGCTGGTAGCGGCGATTGAGCAACTCTTCGTTGTTCAAGCCGTCGAGATCTTTCAGGTCAGCCAGCAGTTGCGCTTTCAACGAGGCGGCCATCGCCGGGACGTCACGGTGAGCAGAGCCCAAGGGTTCCGGGATCACCGAGTCGACCAGCTTCAGCTCTTTCAGGCGCGGTGCAGTAATGCCCATCGCCTCTGCGGCTAACGGCGCTTTGTCGGCGCTCTTCCACAGTATTGAGGCGCAACCTTCCGGCGAGATCACCGAATAGGTGCTGTACTGCAACATATTCACTTTATCGCCAACGCCGATCGCCAACGCGCCGCCAGAACCGCCTTCGCCGATCACGGTGCAGATCACCGGGATATTCAGGCGAGACATTTCACGCAGGTTGCGGGCAATGGCCTCAGACTGACCGCGTTCTTCCGCGCCCACGCCCGGGTAAGCCCCTGGCGTGTCGATGAAAGTGATCAGCGGCAGCTTGAAGCGAGAAGCCATTTCCATCAGACGCAGTGCCTTGCGGTAGCCTTCTGGTGCCGGCATACCGAAGTTACGGCGAATTTTCTCTTTGGTTTCGCGGCCTTTCTGATGACCAATGATCATCACCGGGCGGCCATCCAGGCGCGCAATACCACCAACGATCGCTTTATCATCGGCATAAGCGCGGTCGCCAGCCAACTCTTCGAAGTCGGTAAAGATGTGTTTGATATAATCCAGGGTATAAGGACGGCGCGGGTGGCGTGCCAATTGGGCAACTTGCCAGGCCCCAAGATCGGAAAAAATCTTGCGCGTCAGCTCAACGCTCTTTTCACGAAGGCGCTGAACCTCTTCGTCCAGATTAATATCTAATTTTTCGTCTTGACGACTGACTGCAGTCAGCGAGTCAATTTTCGCTTCCAGCTCTGCAATCGGCTGTTCAAAATCAAGAAAATTCAGACTCATAGCATTCCTATATTAGTCAAATTCCAGTTCCACCTGCTCATTACCTACCAAAGTCCGCAAATCTATCAACAAGCGGTCGGTGGGCGTCACGCGCCAGGTTGCGCCAAAACGCAGCTTGGCCCGCGCATCTTCCCGTTGATAGTAAAGATGCACTGGAATCGTCCCCGAGCGATGGGGTTCCAACGACTGACGGAGACGGTTCAAAAGCTGGTCATCAATTTGCCTGTCCGTCAGCGAGATAGCAAGCCCACGAGCGTATTTTTCACGGGCTTCACTGATGTCCATTAGTTCGCGGGCCGTCATTTTAAGCCCGCCGCTAAAGTCATCAAAGCTGACCTGTCCACTGGCGATCAGGATACGGTCTTTTTCCAACAAATGCTGGTATTTTTCTAACGCATCGGTGAATAACATCACTTCCAGACGGCCTGAACGGTCATCCAGCGTACAAATCCCGATGCGGTTACCGCGCTTGGTGACCATAACCCGCGAGGCGATCACCAGCCCAACGGCGGTCGTCATTTTGCCCCGATCCGTCGGGTGCATATCTTTCAAACGCTGGCCACCGGCGTAACGTTCGATCTCCTTCAGGTACTGGGTGATCGGGTGGCCGGTCAGGTATAGCCCCAACGTCTCCCGTTCACCATCCAGCACCACCTGCTCCTGCCAGCGGGGCACATTGGCGTAGGATTGCTCCACTTGTTCCGGCGCTTCCGCCAGGACGCCAAACATGTCCACCTGGCCGATAGCTTCGGCTTTCGCATGCTGATCGGCTGCTTTCAACGCGTCGCCCAGTGAGCTCATCAGCGCGGCGCGATGTGGTCCAAGGCGATCGAATGCCCCGGACATGATCAGTTTTTCCAGAATTCGACGGTTAAGTTTTTTGACATCGGAGCGCGCACAGAGATCGAACAGGTCTTTAAAATAGCCCTGCTCCCCGCTGTTTCGCGCTTCGAGAATGGCTTCAATCGGCCCTTCTCCGACGCCTTTGATCGCGCCGATACCGTAAACGATCTCGCCGTCATCGTTGACGTGGAAATGGTACTGGCCGCTGTTAATGTCCGGCGGCAGGATTTTCAGGCCCATGCGCCAGCATTCATCCACCAACCCCACGACCTTGTCGGTGTTGTCCATATCGGCGGTCATTACCGCCGCCATAAACTCGGCCGGATAGTGGGCCTTTAACCACAGCGTCTGGTAGGACACCAGTGCATAGGCGGCAGAGTGCGATTTGTTAAAGCCGTAACCGGCGAATTTCTCTACCAGATCGAAGATTTTTACCGACAGTTCACCGTCGATGCCGCGCGATTTTGCCCCATCTTCGAAACCGCCGCGCTGCTTGGCCATTTCAACCGGGTTCTTTTTACCCATCGCACGACGCAGCATGTCCGCGCCGCCCAGCGTATAGCCGGCCAGCACCTGGGCAATCTGCATGACCTGTTCCTGGTACAGGATGATGCCATAGGTCGGTTCCAGCACCGGCTTAAGCGACTCATGCTGCCACTGGATATCCGGGTAAGAAATCTCTTCGCGGCCGTGTTTGCGGTCGATGAAGTTATCCACCATGCCTGACTGCAGCGGGCCCGGACGGAACAGCGCTACCAGTGCGATCATATCTTCGAAACAGTCGGGTTTCAGGCGCTTGATCAGATCCTTCATGCCGCGTGATTCGAGCTGGAATACCGCAGTGGTTTCCGAGCGCTGCAGCATATCGAAGCTTTTTTTGTCTTCGAGCGGAATAGCCGCGATATCAATGGGTTCCAGCCCGCTTTTCGCTCGTCGGGCATTGATCATCCCCAGCGCCCAGTCGATGATGGTCAGGGTACGCAGGCCCAGGAAGTCGAACTTCACCAGCCCGGCGTATTCCACATCATTCTTGTCAAACTGGGTGACCGGGTGATTCCCTTCGGCATCGCAGTACAGCGGCGCGAAGTCGGTGATCTTGGTAGGCGCAATAACCACGCCGCCGGCATGCTTACCGGCGTTACGCGTCACCCCTTCCAGCTTGCGCGCCATGTCGATCAGCGCTTTGACTTCTTCGTCAGCCTCGTAAATTTCCGGCAGTTGCGGTTCGGCGGCAAACGCCTTTTCCAGCGTCATGCCCGGATCGGGCGGCACCAGCTTGGAGATGCGATCGACGAAACCATAGGGGTGACCCAGCACGCGGCCCACGTCGCGAATAACCGCTTTGGCCGCCATGGTGCCGAAGGTAATGATCTGAGATACCGCCTCGCGGCCATACATCTCCGCCACGTGCTCAATCACCAGATCGCGTTTTTCCATGCAAAAGTCGACGTCGAAGTCGGGCATCGAAACACGTTCCGGGTTAAGGAAACGTTCGAACAGCAAATCAAATTCCAGCGGATCAAGATCGGTGATTTTCAGCGCATAGGCCACCAGTGAACCGGCACCGGAACCGCGTCCTGGCCCTACCGGCACATCGTTATCTTTCGACCACTGGATGAATTCCATTACGATCAGGAAGTAGCCCGGGAAGCCCATCTGGTTGATCACTCTCAGCTCAATATCCAGACGTTCGTCGTATTCAGGGCGGCGCTGTGCGCGCACTTCCGGATCCGGGAACAGGAACTCCAGGCGCTCTTCCAGCCCTTCCTTCGATTTGAGTACCAGGAAATCCTCGGTGGTCATATCACCGGTCGGGAACTGCGGCAGGAAGTATTCGCCAAGACGGATGGTGACATTGCAGCGCTTGGCGATTTCAACGCTGTTGAGCAGCGCTTCCGGGATGTCGGCAAACAGCTCGCACATCTCGTCTGCGCTGCGCATATATTGCTGCGTGCTGTAGTTGCGCGGGCGTTTGGGATCGTCAAGCGTGAAACCGTCATGGATGGCGACGCGGATCTCATGGGCGTCAAAGTCATCCTCTACCAGAAAACGCACGTCGTTGGTGGCCACCACCGGCAACCCACGTTCGGTCGCCAGCGCTACGGCTGCATGCAGGTAGTTTTCTTCGTCCGGCCGGCCTGTGCGGATCAGTTCAAGATAATAGCTGTCCGGGAAATATTGCTGATAGAAGTCCAGGCACTGATCTACCTGTTGCTGGTTACCGCGCAGCAAAAACTTGCCGACGTCACCCTGACGGGCACCAGAAAGCAGAATTAATCCCTCACGGTGTTCGATCAGCCAGTCGCGGTCAATAATCGGGCCGGCAGCGCCGTAACCACGCTGGTAAGCGCGGGAAATCAGCAGCGTCAGGTTTTGATAACCTTCATTATTGGCGGCCAGTACGGTGAGCTGCGCCAGCTCATCGCCCAGCACTTCGCTTTGCACATGAAAATCCGCGCCGATAATCGGTTTGATCCCGGCGCCGTGCGCGCTGCCATAGAACTTGACCAACCCGCACAGGTTGGTGAAATCGGTAATTGCCAAAGCAGGCATGGCTAACGCGGCGGCTCTTTTCACCAACGGCCCGATCTTGGCTAATCCATCAATCATGGAGTAGTCACTATGAACGCGCAGGTGAATAAAACGAGGTTCGGCCATATCCAGATACCTGAAACTAGGGGGCTCAGCACGCTGAACCCGGGTTAACGCTATCGCGCGCCCAGCCCGGATACCCAGGCCGGCAGATTACAACTCCAGCGCCCTTCTTACCGGGGCAAAGCTGCGGCGATGATGTTCGGTCGCACCCAGCACGGCCAAGCGCTCCAAGTGGAAGGCGGTCGGATAGCCTTTATGTTGCGCGAAACCGTAATCCGGGAACTCGCGATCCAATTCGGTCATTTCGCGATCGCGCGTCACCTTCGCCAGGATGGAGGCGGCGCTGATTTCAGCCACGCGGCTATCACCCTTCACCACCGCCTGCGAGCGCATTGGCAATTTCGGGCAACGGTTACCGTCGATTAATACCATGTCCGGCGCGATATGCAATCCGGCAACCGCACGCTGCATGGCCAACATGGTGGCGTGCAAGATGTTCAACCGATCGATCTCGTCCGGCTCGGCACGCCCCAGGCTCCAGGACAAGGCCTTCTCCACGATTTCGTCATACAGCGCCAGACGGCGTTTTTCACTGAGTTTTTTCGAGTCTGCCAGGCCAATAATCGGCCGAGTGGGATCGAGGATCACTGCGGCGGTCACTACTGCGCCCACCAAGGGGCCACGGCCGACCTCGTCCACACCGGCAATCAACGTGGCGGCGGGATAGATAAAGGGTTCAATCATGCTTTTGCCAGCTCCAACACAGCCTGAGCGGCCTGTTCATCAGCACCGCAACGGATGCTTTGGTGCAAGGTAAGGAAAGTCTGTTTCAGATCTTCGGTCTGCGGGCTGTCTTCCAGCAACGGCATCAGGGCCGCCGCCAGTTCGTCCGGCACACAGTCGTGCTGCAACAGTTCGGTGACGATTTCACGCCCGGCCAGCAGGTTAGGCAGTGAGACATACGGCGTCTTCACCAACCGCTGCGCCAACCAGAAGGTAAACGGCTTCATGCGGTAACCCACCACCATCGGGCATTTGGCCAGCATACACTCCAGCGCTGCGGTGCCCGAGGCCAGCAGTGCCGCATCGCTGGCGATCATTGCCTCACGTCCCTGGCCGTTCAACAGGTGAACGGTCAGTTCCGGTGCCACCTCAGCCTTAATACGCTCGAACTGTTCACGCCGTTTGGCGTTAACCAGCGGCACGACTACTTCAAGCTCAGGATAACGGGTGCGAAGCAGTTGGGCGGTCTTCAGGAAGTCAGCGCTCAGCATCTCGACCTCCGCACCACGGCTGCCAGGCAACAAGGCAAGGCAGCGTGCATCCGGGGCTATACCCAGCGTAGCGCGCGCGGCCAGTTTGTCCGGCTGCAGCGGCATGGCATCGGCCATGGTGTGGCCAATAAACCGACAGGGAACGTTGAAACGATCGTAAAACGCTTTTTCGAAAGGGAGAAACGCCAACACCAGATCGGTGGCTTTGCCAATTTTGAAAACGCGCTTCTGACGCCAGGCCCAGACCGACGGGCTGACATAGTGGATAGTGCGGATGCCGCGCTGCTTGAGACGGCCTTCCAGCGTGATATTGAAGTCGGGCGCATCGATGCCGACAAACACGTCCGGCTTCAATTCACTGAACCGGCGGGTAAGATCCTTGCGGATCTTCAACAGGCGTGGCAAGCGCTCAAGCACTTCCACCACGCCCATTACCGCCAGCTCTTCCATTTCGTACCAGGTTTCGCAGCCTTCAGCCTGCATCAGCGGGCCGGCGACGCCAATAAAACGCGCGTCGGGGATCTGCGTCTTGAGAGCTCGGATTAAACCGGCGCCAAGAATATCACCGGAAGTTTCTCCGGCGACCAATCCGATAGTCAATGGACGATTTTGCATAGGTCAGCGAATAATACCGCGGGTTGAACGGCCAAAGAAATCGAGGAACTGCTGCACTACCGGCTGCTCTTTGGCCAGGGCTTCGATTTCAGGCTTGGCTTCGTCCAGCGTTTTACCGCTGCGATAAAGCAGTTTGTAGGCGTTGCGGATGGCATGCAGCGCCTCTTTATCAAAACCACGACGCTTCAACCCTTCGATATTGATACCGAATGGCGTGGCGTGGTTACCCTGCGCGATGACAAAAGGTGGCACGTCTTGAGCAACGCCAGAGCAGCCGCCAACCATAACGTGAGCACCAATCACACAGAACTGATGCACCGCCGTCATGCCGCCAATGATCGCATAATCATCAACCTCAACGTGGCCGCCCAGCGTCGCGTTGTTGGCGAAGATACAGTGATTGCCGACGATACAGTCATGGGCAATGTGCGCATTCACCATAAACAGGTTGTCGTCGCCGATCTTGGTCAGGCTGGTACCCTGCACCGTGCCGCGATGAACGGTGACGCTTTCGCGGATGCGGTTGCGATCGCCAATCTCGACACGTGTCGGTTCACCCGCGTATTTCAGATCCTGATTCGCTTCGCCGATAGAGGCAAATTGATAGATCTGATTGTCACGGCCGATTTTGGTCACACCATTCACCACAACGTGGGATTTCAGTACCGTGCCAGCGCCGATTTCCACCTGGGAGCCGACGTAACAGAAGGGACCGATGTGCGCGCCAGCGCCGATAACGGCGCCTTCTTCGATAATCGCGCTTGGATGGATAAAGGCGGTTTTGTCAATCACGGATTAAGACTCCCGGCTGCGCGCGCACATCATGGTTGCTTCGCAAACAATTTTGCCGTCAACGGTCGCTACGCCTTTGAAGCGCGTCAGACCACGACGAGTTTTCTCAAAGGTGACTTCCATGATCATCTGATCGCCTGGCACTACCGGTCGTTTGAAACGGGCTTCGTCGATACCGGCAAAGTAATACAATTCGCCCGGCTCCAGTTTGCCGACGCTTTTAAACGCCAGAATACCGGTAGCCTGCGCCATTGCTTCCAGAATCAATACGCCTGGAAAAATCGGCTTACCAGGGAAGTGCCCCTGGAAAAACGGCTCATTTACAGATACGTTCTTCACCGCACGCAGGAATTTGTGCTCCTCAAACTCAAGGACGCGATCAACCAGCAAGAACGGGTAACGGTGAGGAAGCAACTCCAAAATTTCTGCAATATCCAGAGTATGAGTGTCAGTAGTCAAAATACTCTTCCTGTCTCTAAAAACTGATGGCATCAACAACACGGCCTGCGCTGACCCCAAAAGGAGATCATCATGCAGGCCGCAAATTAACAACTCTTTGCGCTTTTGGTCTTATGACCAACGCGTTTCGTTTTGTACCCAGCGAGGCGGGCGGCAGTGATTAGTCTTTTCCGACTTTTCGTTCGACAGCTTTTAAGCGCTTGCTAATCTCATCGATATTCATCACCAACGCAGCGGTTTTACGCCAAACTTTGTTGGGTTGTAACGGAATGCCCGAAGAGTATACCCCAGGTTCGGTGATTGGTCGCATAACCATTCCCATTCCAGTGACAACAACCTTGTCGGCGATCTCCATGTGACCGTTGATCACACTGGCTCCGCCGATCTGGCAATAGCGGCCGATTTTCAGGCTGCCCGCCATAATCACACCACCGGCAACGGCAGTATTGTCGCCAATCACAACGTTATGTGCAATCTGGCATTGGTTGTCGATGATAACACCATTCCCGATTTGGGTGTTATCCAACGCGCCGCGGTCAATGGTGGTGCAAGCGCCGATCTCGACGCGATCGCCGATAATCACCGTGCCCAACTGGGGAATTTTAATCCAGTTGCCGCGTTCGTTGGCATAGCCGAAACCATCAGCGCCAATCACAGTTCCTGATTGGATCAGGCAATGTTGGCCGATCTCGACTTCATGATAAATCGTTACGTTCGCCCACAGGCGCGTACCTGCGCCAATGCGTGCGCGTTTGCCGATAAAGCAACCCGGACCGATAACCACGTTATCGCCGAGTACTGCACCTGACTCGATCACCGCATTTGCCCCGATGGCAATATGCTGCCCCAGAGTGGCTTCAGGTGAGATAACCGCGCTTGGGGCGATATCCTGAGCAGGAGCCGGCGTGGTGTCCATCAGTTGCGCCATGCGCGCGTAAGTCAGGTAAGGGTTTTTAACCACCAACGCCGCAGAACGGCAGTGTGGTAAATCCGCCTCGGTAAGCACCACTGCGCTTGCCAGGCAGGAGGCCAGCTGCTCTTGATAGCGGCTGTTTGACAAAAACGTGATTTGGCCAGCCTGTGCCGAATGCATAGAAGCAATGCCGGTGATGACGAGATCGCCATCACCGTGCAATTGTGCATCCAACTGCTGCGCTAAATCAGCCAGTCGAATTGAAAGCATGTCTTATTTAACCTGTTTCAGCACGTCAGCAGTAATGTCTTTAGAAGAACCTGCGTAAGCAACGGCGTTAGCATCGATAACTACGTCGTAGCCTTCTTTGCTGGCAACAGATTTCACAGCGTCCTGAATACGGCTCAGGATTTTGTTACGCTCTTCCATCTGACGGCGACGGTTATCCTGCTCAAAAGCCTGCGCTTTCTGAGAGAACTGCTCGCGCTGAGCCATCACGTCTTTTTCCAATTTGCTGCGATCGCTGGCTTTCATGGTAGCGCCATCACGCTGCAAACGTTGCATTTTGGTCTGAAGGCTACGCTCCATGTTCTGAAGTTCGCCCGCACGGCCTTTGAACTCGTTTTCCAGCTGTTTAGCCACGGTTTCACGCGCTGGCAACTGTTGGAAAATGCTGGAGACGTTAACTACAGCGATATTATCTGCTGCCTGAACGCCAGCTGAAGCAGCCATTGCTAAACCGAGGCCTGCGGCACACAACCACTTTTTCACTATAAACTCCTTACCATCACCCATTTGTGTCATATGACACTTGAAGTACACAATCTGCCAGACTTACCCCGTGAAACAATGAGAATCATCTCTCTGTGTTCTTACGAGCATCTGGCATTTGCGATTCTTAATAACTGCTATACCCAGAAGCTGGACCTGTTACCAGGTCTTGCCAATGTTAAACTGGAACTGTTCGGACTTGTCGCCTTCGTATTTCTTGAGCGGATTGGCATAAGAGAACACCAACGGGCCCAGCGGTGACATCCATTGCAAGGCAATACCGGCAGAAACGCGGATATTGCTCGCTTTACTGTAGTCTGGAATGTCGAAGCCTTGCGTCTTGCTGTTATCCCAGTTGGTATCCCACACGGTACCTGCATCCATGAACAACGAGGTACGCACTGAGTTGGCGTATTTTTCGCTGATAAATGGCGTTGGCGTGATCAGCTCCATACTGGCAACTGCCATGGCGTTACCACCCACTGCATCATCCGAATTACAAATCTTGGTACTGTTGGAGCAGTTGTACGAACTGGAGTTGTAGTACACCGCTTTCGGACCAATGGTATTAGACCCGAAACCACGAACTGTGCTTGAGCCGCCGGCATAGAAGTTCTCGTAGAACGGCATCTCTTTACCGCCCAGACCATCGGCATAACCCAGACGGCCACGCCCCAACAGCACCCAGGTACGGTCGTCGTTGATCGGCACGTATTGCACGCTATCCAGCGTCATCTTGTAGTATTCGTTATCCGAGCCCGGAATGGTGACTTTACCATTCAGCGTGGTGCGGTTACCCGAGGTTGGGAAATAACCACGGTCAAGGTTGTTATAGGTCCAACCCAGATTCAGCGTGAAGTCATCGGCAGAGTAACTGGCACGATCGTTGGTGTTCGGGTTCAGACCCATCGAGTCGAGATAACGCCACATAGCAATTTGCGGCTGCATGTTCGACAGGCCGTTGTGGACATAACCCAGGCCGGTACGCAACGAGTTGTTTTCGTTGATCGGGAAGCCCAGGGTGCCGTCAATACCGTAACTCTTGTTGGTATAGTCGGACAGGTCCGCGTCATCGGCTTTAAAGTCGTTGTAGAAGATACGGCCACCCAAACTAACACCGTCAACAGTGAAGTACGGGTTGGTTACCGACAGCTCGGTATAAGTCTGGTAATCGTTCTTGGTGCCGCTGATGCCGACGGAGTAGCCGGTACCCAGCCAGTTGTCCTGCTGGACGCCCGCCTGGAAACTGACGCCGCTCTCGGTGCCGTAACCGACGCCGAAGTTGAAGGTACCCGTGTTGCGCTCTTTCACCTTGTAGGTGACGTCAACCTGATCGGCGGTACCTGGCACGCGCTGGGTTTCCACATCGACCGTTTCAAAATAGCCCAAACGGTTCAGACGTTCTTTACCCTGCTCAACCTGAGCGTTGCCCAGCCAAGCACCTTCCATCTGACGCATTTCGCGGCGCAGTACGGAGTCTTTGCTGGTGTCGTTGCCTTCAAACTTGATGCGGCGCACGTAGAAGCGGTTGCCCGCATCGATATTCACGTGCAACTTGACGGTTTTATCCGCGTCGTTGATTTCAGGCTGAGTGGATACTCGCGGATAAGCATAACCATAACGGCCCAACATCGTTTTGACGTTGTCTTCCATCTTGGTCACTTTACTGCCGTTATACAGTTCACCCGGTTCGACTTTGGTCAACTGCGCGACTTCCGCCGAGTGCCCGGCCAGATTGCCGTTCACCATCACGCCGCTGAGCTTGTACTGCTCACCTTCGGTGATGTTGACGGTGATGTAGATGCCTTTTTTATCCGGCGTCAGGCTGACCTGAGTCGAATCGATATTGAAGCGTGCGTAGCCGCGGTCCAGATAGAAACTGCGCAGGGTTTCAAGATCGCCCGCCAGCTTTTGCTTCTGGTATTTGCGGTCGCCAACCACGTTCCACCACGGCACTTCATCACGCAGTTGGAAACGTGAAATCAGCTCATCGTTAGTGAAGGCATGGTTGCCAACAATGTTGATTTGTTGAATCTTGGCGGAAACCCCTTCCGTGAACACCAGTTTCAGGTCGACACGGTTACGCGGCAATGGCGTGACTACGGCTTTCACCGAGGCACTGTATTTACCGACGCTGTAGTAGAAGTCTTCCAACCCTTTTTCAATGCTGGAAATCGTGGTGCGGTCGAGCGCCTCGCCAACCCGAACGCCAGAGGCCTCCAGGTTTTGCTTGAGCATGTCATCCTTCACCGACTTGTTGCCGGAGAAAGTGATGCTGGCAATGGTAGGACGTTCCTTAACCTGAACGATCAGCGTATTACCATCGCGCAGCACGCGAACGTCCTCGAAGTTGCCAGTGGCAAACAAGGCACGGATGGTATTACTGATATCATCGTCAGTGACGGTATCGCCTACGCGAACCGGCATGTTGAGTAACGCCGCACCGACGGCGACTCGCTGCAGGCCTTCGAAATGAATATCTTTCACTACGAACCCGTCTGCACCGTATACGGTGGCGCTGCCAAACAGCAGCGACGCTATGAGCAACTTTTTCATCGCCATCGTTGTTATGCGTTCTTCCTAACCTATTCTCGCCCCTAGAGACGAGAAAAATCATTGAAAAGTGCAAGACCCATTAAAAGCACCAACACGATCGAACCAATGCGGTAACTGTAGTCCTGTACTCGCTCGGAAACCGGCCCACCCTTCAGCTTTTCTATCGCCAGGAAGAGGAGATGCCCACCATCTAACACCGGTAATGGGAACAGGTTGATGATACCCAGGTTGACACTAATCAACGCGAGAAACATCAGATAATACACAAACCCAACCCCAGCTGATGCCCCTGCTCCCTGTGCAATCGAAATCGGGCCACTCAGGTTATTCAGCTTTACATCACCGGTTATTAATTTACCCAGCATGTTGACCGTAAGCCGCATAAGCTGCCAGGTCTTGTCCCCGGCCTGATACAGCGCCGGGAAAGGTCCATACTGACGAATCGTCTTATACTCGTCCGGCAGCGGCAGCACTTTCGGAATGATGCCCGCAAACCCCACGCTTTTGTCTTTTCCCACCGGCTTTGTATCCGGTATCAGCGTCAAAGACAAGGGGGCGCCGTTTCTTTCAATCTCTAAAACCAGCGGTTGCCCAGGACCATCGTGGATCCGCTTGACCAACGTTTGCCAACGGCCCAACAGCTGACCATCGACTTTAACGATCCTGTCCCCCGCTTGCAAACCCGCCTTTTGCGCCGCCGAATCCGGCTGCACTTCGGCAAGAACCGATTCTATCTGCGGACCGCGCGGAATAATACCCAGCGCTACCACGGGATCTTGCTTGTCCGGCTCAAAATTCCACTGGCGTAAATCCAGAGTTTTAGTCACTACCTGCGAAGAACCAAACGGAGCGATACCCACTTCGGTTTCCGCGTCGCCAATCTTCGCCACCAGAGCCAGACGAACTGACTCCCAATCAGGCGTTTCGATACCATCAACGGACTTTAGTTCCATTCCGGGCGAAATTTCGGCCTGTGCGGCAATCGATTGTGGGGATATTTCACCAATCACCGGACGGAAACTGGGCACACCGATAATGAACACCAGCCAATAAGCAAGGATAGCAAACAGAAAGTTGGCGATGGGGCCGGCGCTGATAATCGCTGCGCGCTGCCATACGGTTTTATTGTTAAACGCCTGATGACGGAGTTCCGGCGCAACCGAATCAACCCGTTCATCCAGCATCTTCACATAACCGCCCAGCGGGATCAGGGCGATCACGTACTCGGTGCCCTGGCGGTCTGTACGGCGCCATAATGCGCGGCCAAAACCGATGGAAAAGCGTTCTACACGGACGCCGCAGCGACGGGCGACCCAAAAGTGCCCGAACTCATGCACGGTGATTAAAACACCGAGCGCAACAAGAAATGCGACTAAGTTCCAGAGCACGCTAACCATAATCCCTTCACTCCCCGCCGTTGACGGATTAAAACACTAACAGCATCAGGCAGGCAAATACAGGCACTGCTGCGGTCAGGCTGTCGATACGATCCAGTATGCCGCCATGACCCGGTATCAGATGACCACTGTCTTTGATACCCGCTTCGCGTTTGAACATGCTCTCGGTAAGGTCGCCCAGCACAGAGGCCAGCGCGGCGATCACCGAACAAATCAGTAAGGTTGCCGGCACCACGTTCAACGGTGCGTAACGGCCGAACAGCCAGGATATCAGCGCCGAGGTCACCAGACCGCCGATTAATCCTTCCCAGGTTTTTCCTGGAGACACCTTCGGTGCCAGCTTGTGCTTGCCAAACAACTTGCCGAACATGTAAGCGCCGGAGTCCGCCCCCCAAACCAGCAGCATCACGTACAGCAGCCACCAGGCGCCGGTGAAGTGGTTTTGTTCGTAGCCGAATTGACGCAACGCCAGCATACCCCAGAAGAACGGCACAATGGTCAGCAGGCCAAAGAGCAGGCGAATTGGGCGTGAGTTACGCCACAGCGCGGCTGAACCGGGATAAAACAGCACAAGCAACAGTGCCGCCAGCCACCAGGCCAGTGACAGCCACAGCGGCCCGCCCACCTGAGGCAAATGGACCGACTGGTGATAGGCAGGAACACTGAGCATCATCAGCGCCAGCAGGAAACCACACAGTATCGCCAACCAGATGCGCTGCGAGCGGGAAGTAAAACCGGCCAGTTGGCCCCACTCCCAGGCAGCTAACATGCACACAACGAGCGTTACCAGGGCAAAGCCCACCGGCGGCAGCAAAAACAGCGCCGCGATAACAATCGGAATCAAGATCAGAGCAGTTATGAGGCGATACTTCAGCAAAAGTTCCCCCTAGGACGCATCGGCGCCGTTAGGTGTTGTTCCCCCGAAGCGGCGCTCACGTTGTGCAAATGCATTCAGCGCACCTTCAAAGACAAGTTCATCAAAATCAGGCCAGAGTACATCAGTAAAGTAAAGTTCGGCATAAGCAATTTGCCACAGCAAGAAGTTACTGATGCGGTGTTCACCGCCGGTGCGGATAACCAGATCCACCGGCGCCAAATCGTTCATGCAGACCCGCTCGCCCAATAACTCTTCGCTGATTTGATCCGGACGCAGCAAACCACCCTGCACCTGCTCAGCCAGCTCCCTTACTCCCTGAATGATATCCCAACGGCCACCGTAGTTGGCGGCAATGTTGAGCGTCAGGCCATCGTTATTTTCTGTCAGTTGCTCGGAGCGACGGATCCGCTCCTGCAAACGCGTGCTGAAACGGCTGATGTCGCCGATCACCCGCAGTCTGACGTTATGTTTATGCAGGCTTTTTACTTCGCTGTCCAAGGCACGGACAAAGAGCTCCATTAGTGCGGAGACTTCCTGTACCGGGCGATTCCAGTTCTCGCTGCTGAAGGCATAAAGCGTGAGTGCATCTAAATGGTTGTTGGCGGCAAAACTGACCGCACGACGTACCGATTTCACCCCTGCTTTATGACCGAAGACACGTAACTTGCCCTGACGTTTAGCCCAGCGCCCGTTGCCGTCCATAATAATGGCGACATGTCGTGGCCCAAAGACGGACGGATTAGCCTCTTGTTGATTTGCGGACGACATAACTCGTACTTATTTCCTCAATAGAAATACAACTGCCCTTCCGGAACATCAGGCCCTTACGCGCAAAAAAAGCCGTGTGCCCGACACGGCTTTTCAGTCTGCCCCCGCACACCCGGTCATATCCGGGGCGCTATCGACATCCAAGATGCCAATCAGGCCATAATTCAACGGTATAACCGCTGACAGGTGGCGCAGACTATACCACCTCAGCCGGGCATGAACAAACGGCCCCACTGCGGCACGCGTAATTTACGAACAAAATAGGATAATAGCCGCTATCAACCACGCAGTGACTTCACTAACCCAACGGCAACTTCACGGGCCTGGCGATCTATTTCTAAGACCGCATCAATGCAGGACGGTTCCTGCAAAGACAGCCGTTCGACCACTTTTTGGTTCACTGTCGCGATGTCGGTAAAGCGAATCTGCTCTTGCAGGAAGGCCGCAACGGCCACTTCGTTAGCCGCATTCAGCGCGGTGGTTGCCGCCTGGCCGGCATCAAAGGCGTCAATCGCCAGATACAGGCAAGGGTAACGCTCCCGTTCAGGTTCGGCAAAGGTCAACGAACCGATACGGCAGAAATCCAGCGCTTCCACACCAGAGCTGACCCGCTGCGGGTAAGCCATCGCATGGGCGATTGGCGTACGCATATCCGGCGTGCCCAACTGGGCCAGCACACTGCCATCAGCATAGCGCACCATTGAGTGGATCACCGACTGCGGGTGCAGAATCACTTCCATTTGTTCGGCCGAAGCGTTGAACAGCCAACGGGCCTCAATATATTCCAGTCCTTTGTTCATCATGGTGGCGGAATCCACCGAGATCTTGCGCCCCATAGACCAATTAGGATGGGCGCAGGCCTGGTCCGGCGTCATTGTGGCAAACTGCTCCAGCGGCGTCGAACGGAACGGGCCGCCAGAACCGGTAAGCACAATACGCGAAACACCATGATCGACTAATGAAGAGTATCCCAACTGACGCTGAATGCTTTCAGGCAAACTCTGAAAAATCGCGTTGTGTTCGCTGTCCAGTGGCAATAACTGCGCCTGGCTCTTTTGCACGGCATCCATAAATAGACGGCCACAGGTCACCAGCGACTCTTTGTTCGCCAACAAGACCTGTTTGCCGGCGCGGATCGCCGCCAGCGTCGGCAACAGCCCGGCAGCGCCGACAATAGCCGCAGTGACCTGATCGACATCATCCAGCGCCGCCAACTCACAGGCAGCCTGTTCGCCCGCCATTACCTCAGTGTCAATGTCGTTTTCCGCCAGTACGTCGCGCAATTCGCGCGCCGCGCCTTCGTCCGCCATCGCAGCATAAGCCGGGCGAAACTCCATACACTGTTGCGCCATCACCGCTACATTGCGGCCGGCAACCAGCGCTTTAATCGCAAAACGGTCGGGATTTTCCCTGACCACGGCCAGGGTGCTGGTTCCCACTGAGCCGGTGGAACCAAGAATAGTCAGTTGCTTCATGAGTTCGCTCTGAATAACTGTCTGATGAGATCGGAGGTGTTCCAGTGTGTAACCTTGGCCACCGCTTGTCCATGATCAATCAGTACGATGAAACGGGATCTGCGCCACAAAAAACAAAGCGCCGCCCAGGCGACGCTTTTTTTCTGCGCGATGCTGATTAGAAATCCATCAGCTCTTTTTCTTTATCCGCCAAAGCGGCATCCAGAAGTTTGATGTAAGCATCGGTCAGTTTTTGCACGTCATCCTGTGAACGACGATCTTCGTCTTCGCTGATTTCTTTGTCTTTCAGCAGCGCTTTCACTTTGTCGTTGGCGTCGCGGCGAACGTTACGCACGGCCACACGGCCCTGCTCGGCTTCGTTGCGCACTACTTTGATCAGATCTTTACGGCGCTCTTCAGTCAGAGGAGGAAGCGGAACGCGGATCACGCTGCCTGCTGAACTTGGGTTCAGGCCGAGGTCTGAAGACATGATGGCTTTTTCTACCGCTGAACCCAGGGAACGATCAAACAAGTTGATGGCCAAGGTGCGGGAGTCTTCTACGGTCACGTTAGCCAGCTGACGCAGCGGCGTAGCAGAACCATAGTATTCCACCATGATGCCGTCCAGGATGCTTGGAGAAGCACGGCCGGTACGGATTTTGCTGATTTGGGTTTTGAATGCTTCTACGCTTTTTTCCATGCGTGAATCAGCATCTTTTCTGATTTCATTAATCACGTTGCGAACCTTTAGAAACGGGTTACTTGGCAGGCTATACATCAGTATAGCCCGTGAATTTTACTTGAGGAAAGCGCTCAACGCACAGCGTTACCGCTCCCGTTAAATTTGGCAGAACAGCTTTATTTGCTGATCAGCGTACCTTCGTTTTCACCCATCACCACGCGGCGCAACGCGCCCGGTTTGTTCATGTTGAATACGCGGATCGGCAGACCGTGATCGCGGGCCAGCGTAAACGCAGCCAGGTCCATCACTTTCAGCTCGCGCTCAAGCACGTCTTGATAGGTTATATGTTCGTACAGCGTTGCATCCGGGTTTTTAACCGGATCGGCGGAGTATACGCCATCCACTTTGGTCGCTTTCAGTACCACGTCGGCTTCAATTTCGATCCCGCGCAGGCAAGCTGCCGAATCGGTGGTGAAGAACGGGTTGCCGGTACCGGCAGAGAAGATCACCACGCGGTTATTACGCAGCAGGCTGATGGCCTCGGCCCAGCTGTAGTTGTCACACACGCCGTTCAACGGAATAGCAGACATCAGGCGGGCGTTCACATAGGCACGGTGCAGTGCATCACGCATAGCCAGGCCGTTCATCACAGTAGCCAGCATTCCCATGTGGTCGCCCACTACGCGGTTCATTCCGGCCTGAGCCAGACCCGCGCCGCGGAACAGGTTACCGCCGCCAATCACTACACCGACCTGAATTCCCAGTTCGACCAGCTCTTTAACTTCCTGAGCCATGCGATCCAAAACGCTGGCGTCGATACCAAAACCTTCTGCACCTTGCAGGGCTTCGCCACTCAGTTTGAGCAGAATACGCTGATATACGGGTTTTGCATTGGTTGCCATGGTGTTCTGTCCTAAGAAGCAGTATTAGTATTGGGGATTTCAGCCGATGAAGCGCGCCTGTGCTGAGTATAGTGCCACAGGGCTTGCCACCGGTGTTAATTCTGGCTGGATAAAATGGAACCGCCAGACGGCGGCTCCATTAACAATCATTAAGACTGTTTGCTCATTGCTGCAACTTCAGCAGCAAAGTCATTTTCAACTTTCTCGATGCCTTCGCCCACTTCGAAGCGGATGAAGTTAACAACGTCAGCGTTGTGCTCTTTCAGCACTTGGCCAACAGTCTTGCTTGGCTCGATAACGAAAGGCTGACCGGTCAGAGAAACTTCGCCGGTGAATTTCTTCATGCGGCCTTCAACCATTTTCTCTGCGATTTCTTTCGGCTTGCCAGACTGCATGGCGATGTCCAACTGAACCTGGTACTCTTTTTCTACCACTTCAGCAGACACATCTTCAGGCTTCACGAATTCAGGCTTGCTGGCCGCAACGTGCATGGCAATTTGCTTAACCAGTTCTTCGTCAGCGCCTGTAGCGGCAATCAGAACACCGATACGCGCGCCGTGCAGGTAGCTACCCAACACTTCGCCTTCCAGGGAAGCAACGCGACGGATGTTGATGTTCTCACCGATTTTTGCAACCAGCGCTACACGTTCTTCTTCGAACTGTGCTTTCAATACGTCAACATCAGTGATTTTGCCTGCAACAGCAGCATCCAGCACTTTGTCAGCGAACGCCTGGAAACCGGCATCTTTAGCAACAAAGTCAGTCTGGCAGTTAACTTCTACGATCACGCCGTAGTTGCCTTCGATCTTGGTTTTGATCACGCCGTCAGCAGCTACGTTGCCTGCTTTTTTCGCCGCTTTGATCGCACCAGATTTACGCATGTTTTCGATTGCCAGTTCGATGTCGCCGTTAGACTCGACCAGCGCTTTTTTACAATCCATCATGCCGGCGCCAGTACGCTCACGCAGTTCTTTTACCAGGGCAGCGGTAATATCAGCCATTTCTTTTTCCTCGGTTATCTCGCACGGAGATAGTTCTCATTCAGATAAGCAAAAGGGGCCTATTTAGGCCCCTCTAACCAACATATTCAATACCTGGTTAATAAGGGCTCAGTGACGAGCTTGCCTTATTATTCAGCTTCTACGAAGCTTTCTTCCGCCTGAACGGCCAGATCTTGAGAACGACCTTCACGGACGGCGGCAGCAACGGCAGTCAGGTACAATTTGATTGCACGGATTGCATCGTCGTTACCAGGGATGATGAAGTCAACGCCGTCTGGATCGGAGTTGGTATCAACGATAGAGAATACCGGGATACCCAGGTTGTTGGCTTCTTTGATCGCGATGTGTTCGTGATCTGCATCGATTACGAACAGAGCGTCAGGCAGACCACCCATGTCCTTGATACCACCCAGAGAGTTTTCCAGCTTGGCCAGTTCGCGAGTACGCATCAGCGCCTCTTTCTTGGTCAGCTTGTCAAAGGTGCCATCTTGAGACTGGATTTCCAGATCTTTCAAACGCTTGATTGACTGACGAACGGTTTTCCAGTTAGTCAGCATGCCGCCCAACCAGCGATGGTTCACGAAGAACTGATCGCAGTTGTTAGCATATTCTTTTACCGCTTCGCTTGCTGCGCGCTTGGTACCAACGAACAGGATCTTGCCTTTACGGGAAGAGATCTTGGTCAGTTCAGCCAGTGCTGCGTTGGCCATTGGTACGGTTTTTTCCAGGTTGATGATGTGAACCTTGTTACGTGCGCCGAAGATGAAAGGCTTCATTTTCGGGTTCCAGTAACGGGTCTGGTGACCAAAGTGTACACCGGCCTGGAGCATGTCGCGCATGGAAACAGTTGCCATGATTAAACCTCTATATAGATTAGTTGGGGTTATGCCTCCACGTATCCCATAACGCCGACCCCGACGATGATAAATCACCTCAGAGCACCCCGGTGTATGTGTCGATACGTGTGTGTTATTTACACAATGTGAGTGCAGTTTAAAGTACTTCGGCTATTTCCGTTATCGACACAAGATCAACTTACGGATCGCCGGCGCGCTTTATACCATAAACCCGCCACCGACACCAACTTTTGTTGCGTTTACCGGGGCGCCGACAAATGAAATTTGGCAGCTTCTGGCCGGGCTGATACCATAAGAGACTGCTTCTTATTTCTTTCTGTTGTCGGCGAGCACGACACCTGCGGACGAATTTCATGGCAATCTCAATTAAAACATCTGATGACATCCAAAAAATGCGCGTGGCGGGCCGCTTGGCCGCTGAAGTGCTGGAAATCATCGAGCCGCACGTCAAACCTGGCGTGACCACCGGTGAACTGGACCGTATCTGTCACGAGTACATTACCAACGAACAACAGGCCATCTCCGCCTGCCTCGGCTACCACGGTTTCCCGAAATCCGTGTGCATCTCGGTAAACGAAGTGGTGTGCCACGGCATCCCGAACGATGACAAAGTGTTGAAGGACGGCGACATCGTCAATATCGACGTGACCGTCATTAAAGACGGATTCCACGGCGATACCTCCAAGATGTTCATTGTCGGCAAGCCGACCATTCTGGGCGAGCGGCTGTGTCGCGTTACCCAGGAAAGCCTGTATCTGGCGCTGAAAATGGTGAAACCGGGCATCCGCCTGCGCACCCTGGGCAAAGAGATCCAGAAGTTCGTGGAAGCCGAGAAGTTTTCCGTAGTGCGTGAATACTGCGGTCATGGCATCGGCGAAGTGTTCCACGAAGAACCGCAGGTGCTGCACTATGACGCCGACGACGGCGGCGTGGTACTGCAGGCCGGCATGGCGTTCACCATAGAGCCGATGGTCAATGCCGGTGACTACCGCATCCGCACCATGAAAGACGGCTGGACGGTAAAAACTAAAGATCGCAGCTTGTCGGCGCAGTATGAGCATACTATTGTGGTCACAGATAACGGCTGCGAGATAATGACGTTGCGCAAGGATGACACCATCCCCAACATCATTACGCACGAACAGTAAGAAACGCGGTCACACACCGTTGTTTCTTGTCACAGGCCGGCTTATGCCGGCTTTTTTTATGGGCTGCGTATTATGTCTGAAAATTTTCGCGAACAAAGCAACTCGGTCATTGAGCAACAGGCCGTGCCGAAGCAGCCTGAGTATCCCAACGCCTATGGCGATGAAGAGATTAATTGCGTTGCGCTGAAACTGCGTCTTGAACAGTTTCAGCTGTGGCTGGCGGCAGCGTTCAACGCCGGCTCCAGCGCCGAAAGCCTGGTCGCGGCCCGCAGCGACTTTATCGATCGCCTGCTGCGTCGTCTGTGGATCTTTTACGGTTTCGAGGATATCCCGGAAACCGCCCTGGTGGCGGTAGGCGGCTATGGCCGCGGCGAACTTCACCCGCTGTCGGATATTGACGTGCTGGTGCTCAGCCAGCGCCGCCTGAGCGAACAGCAGTCGCAGCGCGTGGGGGAATTTATCACCCTGCTGTGGGATCTGAAACTGGAAGTGGGCCACAGCGTGCGCACGCTGGAAGAGTGCCTGCTTGAAGGGCTGGCGGACCTGACCGTGGCCACCAACCTGATTGAATCGCGCATGATCTGCGGCGACGTCGCGCTGTTCCTGCAGATGCAAAAACACATCTTCAGCGACGGCTTCTGGCCCTCCCCCCAATTTTTCCACGCCAAGGTGGCTGAGCAGCAGGAACGCCACCAGCGTTACCATGGCACCAGCTACAACCTGGAACCTGACATCAAGAGCAGCCCCGGCGGCCTGAGAGATATTCACACCTTGCTGTGGGTAGCGCGCCGTCACTTCGGCGCCACCTCGCTGGACGAAATGGTCGGTTTCGGCTTTCTCACCCAAGCCGAACGCAACGAGCTCAATGAATGCCAGAGCTTCCTGTGGCGTATCCGCTTCGCACTGCATCTGGTGCTACCGCGTTACGACAACCGGCTCCTGTTCGATCGCCAACTCAATGTGGCGCAATTGCTGCGTTATGAGGGGGAAGGTAACGAACCGGTTGAACACATGATGAAGGATTTCTACCGCATGACGCGCCGCGTCGGCGAACTGAATCATATGCTGCTCCAACTGTTCGACGAAGCGATACTGGCGCTGGACGCCACGGAAAAACCGCGCCCGCTGAACGAGGATTTCCAGCTGCGCGGCGATCTGATAGACCTGCGTGACGAAACGCTGTTCATCCGCCAGCCGGAAGCCATCATGCGGATGTTTTACCTGATGGTACGCAACCGCGAAATCAAAGGCATTTACTCCACCACCGTGCGCCAATTGCGCCACGCACGCCGCCATCTGAAACAACCGCTGTGCAACATTCCGGAAGCACGCGATCTGTTTATGGCTATTTTACGCCACCCTGGCGCAGTGTCGCGCGCGCTGGTGCCGATGCATCGCCACAGCGTGCTGTGGGCCTATATGCCGCAGTGGGGCAAGATCGTCGGGCAGATGCAGTTCGATCTGTTCCACGCCTATACTGTCGACGAACACACCGTTCGGGTTCTGCAGAAGTTGGAAAGTTTCGCCGATGCAGAAACGCGGCCACGCCATCCGCTGTGTGTGGAGCTCTATCCGCGCTTGCCGAACCCAGAACTTCTGCTGCTGGCGGCGCTGTTCCACGATATCGCCAAAGGTCGCGGCGGTGACCACTCAATCCTCGGCGCACAGGATGCGCTGGAGTTCGCCGAACTGCACGGTCTGAATTCTCGCGAGGCCCAACTGGTGGCCTGGCTGGTACGCTGCCATCTGCTGATGTCGGTGACCGCCCAGCGCCGCGATATCCAGGACCCCACGGTTATCCAGCAATTCAGCGCTGAAGTGCAGAGCGAAACGCGCCTGCGCTATCTGGTTTGTCTGACGGTGGCGGATATCTGCGCCACCAACGAAACGCTGTGGAACAGCTGGAAACAGAGCCTGTTGCGTGAGCTGTACTTTGCGACGGAAAAGCAGTTGCGCCGCGGCATGCAAAACAGCCCGGACTTGCGCGAACGCGTACGCCACCACCGCCTGCAGGCGCTGGCGCTGCTGCGCATGGACAATATCGACGAAGAGGCGTTGCACCGCATCTGGAGCCGCTGCCGGGCCGACTACTTCCTGCGCCATTCGCCCAATCAACTGGCCTGGCACGCCCGCCATCTGCTGGCCCATGACTCCACCAAACCACTGGTGCTGGTCAGCCGCCAGGCGACACGCGGCGGCACCGAAATCTTCATCTGGAGCCCGGACCGCCCTTACCTGTTTGCCGCCGTGGCCGGCGAGATGGATCGCCGTAACCTGAGCGTGCACGACGCACAGATTTTCACCAATCGCGACGGCATGGCGATGGATACCTTCATTGTGTTGGAGCCGGACGGCAGCCCGCTGGCTCAGGACCGCCATACGGCGATCCGCCATGCGCTGGTGCAAACCATCACCCTGCGGGAATATCAGCCGCCGCGCGTACGCAGGCCATCCTCCAAGCTGCGCCATTTCAGTGTGCCGACCGAAGTCAACTTCCTGCCGACCCATACCGATCGCCGCAGCTATCTGGAGCTGACCGCCCTTGATCAACCCGGGTTGCTGGCGCGAGTGGGCGAAGTGTTCGCCGATCTCGGCCTGTCGCTGCACGGCGCGCGAATTTCCACCATTGGCGAGCGAGTTGAGGACTTATTTATTCTGGCAGACAGCGATCGGCGCGCACTGAATTCGGAAACGCGCAGAAAGTTGGAACAACGGTTGACAGAGGCCCTCAATCCAAACGATAAAATGTGATACAAGTTACCTTTTCGTAGACAACAACATCAGGACAGAGAACAGCATGCAGCAATTACAAAACGTTATTGAAAGCGCCTTCGAACGCCGCGCGGATATCACTCCGGCGAACGCAGACACCGTAACGCGCGAAGCGGTAAACCAGGTGATCGGCCTGCTGGACAGCGGCGCCCTGCGCGTTGCCGAGAAGATTGACGGTCAGTGGGTTACGCATCAGTGGCTGAAAAAGGCCGTGCTGCTTTCTTTCCGCATCAACGACAACAAAGTGATGGACGGTGCCGAAACCCGTTACTACGACAAAGTGCCGATGAAGTTTGCCGATTACGACGAAGCGCGATTCCAGAAAGAAGGCTTCCGCGTGGTGCCGCCGGCGACCGTTCGCCAGGGCGCATTCATTGCACGCAATACCGTATTGATGCCGTCCTACGTGAATATCGGCGCTTACGTCGACGAAGGCTCCATGGTCGATACCTGGGCTACCGTGGGTTCTTGCGCGCAGATTGGCAAAAACGTTCACCTGTCCGGCGGCGTCGGCATCGGTGGCGTACTGGAACCGCTGCAAGCCAACCCGACCATCATTGAAGACAACTGCTTCATCGGCGCGCGTTCAGAAGTGGTTGAAGGCGTGATCGTCGAAGAAGGTTCAGTGATCTCCATGGGCGTTTACCTCGGCCAGAGCACCCGCATTTATGACCGTGAAACCGGCGAAGTGCATTACGGCCGCGTCCCGGCCGGCTCGGTAGTGGTTTCAGGTAACCTGCCGTCCAAAGACGGTTCTTACAGCCTGTACTGTGCGGTCATCGTCAAGAAAGTCGACGCCAAAACGCGCAGTAAAGTCGGCATTAATGAGTTATTGCGCACCATCGACTAAAATAGACCTGGCGGGTGACTCACCCGCTATTTTTTTGTCTTCAGTACGCGAGCAGTCACAGTCTCTGGCACGGTTTTTCGCCATAATCCCAGACCGTGGAATAAAGTCTATTTATAAGGTGGCGCTATTATGTATGACAACCTGAAAAGCTTGGGAATCAGTCAACCGGAAGATGTCGATCGCTATAGCCTGCGTCAGGAGGCCAATAACGACATTCTTAAGATTTACTTCCGCAAGGATAAAGGCGAATTCTTTGCCAAGAGCGTGAAGTTCAAATACCCGCGCCAACGCAAAACCGTGGTGGCGGATAATGCCGGCCAGGGTTACAAAGAAATTCACGAGATCAACCCGAACCTGCGTTACGTCATTGATGAACTGGATCAGCTGTGTCAGCGCGATCAGGTCGAAGTGGATCTGAAACGCAAAATTCTTGATGACCTGCGTCATCTGGAAGGCGTGGTATCCCACAAGATTGCCGAGATCGAATCCGATCTGGAAAAACTGACCCGCGGAAAATAAAAAACCGCTCGCTGTAGGGCGCGGCATGCTGCGCCCCTATTAGTCGGGGCGAATAGCTTCGCCCCCTACAACAAATCTGTCGGAAGCCGCCTGAAAGATGGCGGGTCGATCTCTTATTTCAGCAGCGAACCCCACTGCTCAACCCACGGGCAGGAAACCACTTCCGGCTCGGGCTGTTCCATCGCATCGATTTCCAACACGTCCCCCACGCGGGTTGCTCCCTGCTCTTGCAATAGCGCATCAAACGCACGCCCGGCGCCGCAGAAATTGTCATAACTGCTGTCACCGAGCGAAATCAGCCCATAGCGCAGTTCCGGCTGGTAGCCGACCTGATCGCGGATGGCGTTGAACAGCGGCGCAATGCTGTCCGGTAAATCGCCCTGACCGGTGGTAGAGGTGATCACCAGCGCATAGTGCTGGCGGTAGAATTGCCAAGCCTCAAGCGTGCCCTCTTCAAACAGTTTGACCTCATGCCCCTGCTCGCTAAGGATATTTTCCGCCTCTTCCGCCACCAGCAGTGAGTTGCCGTAGACCGTTCCCACGAAGATTCCAACCTGAGCCATTGCTCCTACTCCCTCAATTACCTTTAAAAATTACCCGTTATCCTGACCGTTAGCCGCACTAAACTCAACCCCGGCGAGTTCAGGGAAAACCCCTGCCCAGCCAAACTGCGACATGACTCCCTGCCAGGGTTCATCCCAGCGTGCGGAAATAAGTAACGGCTCACCGGTCACAGGGTGGTTCAACTGCAGATGACTGGCGTGCAGCATCAAGCGCGGGCAGCCGAAGTGCTGGGCCATACCGCGGTTCTGACGCAGGTCGCCGTGCTTACTGTCACCAATGATCGGATGACGAAGATGCACCATATGGCGACGCAGCTGATGCTTACGACCATTTTCCGGCTTCAACTCCAGCAGGCTATAGCGCGCGCTGTCATAACGGCCAATGGCGACCGGCATCTCCACCTGCGCCAGTGGCCGATAGTGGGTGACCGCCGGCTGCGGGCCTTTATCGGCAGCGGCATGCTTGTCGGCGATTTTGTCCAGTTCTTCCGTCAGCGGGTAGTCGAGAGTTGCCCCTTCCTGCACGTAGCCACGTACCACCGCATGATAGGTTTTCTGCACTTGGTGTTGCTCGAACTGCTGCGACAGCAGGCGCGCCACTTCGCTGGACAGCGCCATCAGCAGCACGCCGGAGGTCGGGCGGTCGAGGCGATGCACGGTAAACACGTGCTGACCGATCTGGTCACGCACCGTCTGCATCATAAACCGGGTTTCATGGCGATCCAGCCAGCTGCGATGCACCAGCCAGCCCGAAGGCTTGTTCACCGCCACCAAATACTCATCCTGATAAAGAATCTCAATCATTATTGCGGTTCTTTATTCAACATAAGATCCAAACGTTCCAGCAGCACCAGCAGCGGCATACAGTTCGGGTCCTTATCTTTCAACGCCTCTTCAAAATAAGGCGTAATGGCGAAACGCGTCGGCAGTGGCGCATGCGCATCCAGTAGCGCGTACATCCGCGGCAGAAATATCCATTGCAGCCACTCTTCGGCCAGCATGCTGTCTACACAGAAGGGTTCGGTGCTGGCGAAGGCTTCAGGCTCTGGCGGCGTGGCTTGCCACAGCGCCAGCTCTCGCATTGACTGTTCAATCGCCTGCAAACTAAGGCGAACCTGATTTTGTATACTCATCTGCATTCCCGATCCGTTTAAACCATGATATTCAGCGGCGTGGCTGAAAGGCGGCAAAGCATAGCATTTTACCCTTTATAGCCCAAATTCGGCTGAGTTGATGACATCGACCGCATTTGATCTGGTGGCGCACGCCGCCGCACGGCACAATAAGTTCACCGAATAAACCGCAAAGATTAGACACATGCCTGCAATCACACCAATAAAAAATCATGCAACGCCCGGCAAAGCCATGCTGGCTTCAGTCACCGGCTACGCGATGGACGGCTTTGATCTGCTGATCCTCGGCTTTATGCTGCCGGCCATCAGCATCGAGCTGGGGCTAACCTCTTCCGCCGCCGGTTCACTAGTGACCTGGACGCTGATCGGCGCCGTATTGGGCGGCGTGATTTTCGGCCACCTGAGCGATCGCTTTGGCCGCATCCGAGTGCTGACCATCACCATCCTGATGTTCTCTCTGTTTACCGGCCTGTGCGCTCTGGCACAGGGTTACTGGGATTTGCTCGCCTATCGCACGCTGGCGGGGATCGGATTGGGGGGAGAGTTCGGCATCGGCATGGCGCTGATTGCCGAAGCCTGGCCGGCGGAAAAGCGCAACCGCGCCTCCGCCTATGTTGGCATGGGCTGGCAGCTTGGCGTTCTGGCAGCGGCTTTCCTCACCCCACTGTTGTTGACGCATATCGGCTGGCGCGGCATGTTCCTGGTTGGGTTACTGCCGGCAATCGCGTCATTTCTCATCCGCCGCACTCTGGGGGAGCCGGAGGAATTCGTACGCCAGCAAAATAGTGGCCAGCAGCTCTCCTTTACCCAGCGCGTAAAGCTGCTGTTTAAAGACCGCACCACCAGCAAAGCCAGTATCGGCATTTTTATTCTGTGCTCAGTGCAGAACTTCGGGTATTACGGGCTGATGATTTGGATGCCAACCTACCTGGCAAAAAATTTCGGTTTTTCGCTGACCAAATCTGGCCTGTGGACCGCGGTAACGGTGCTCGGAATGACGCTGGGCATCTGGCTGTTTGGCGTATTGGCCGATCGCTTCGCCCGCTGGAAGATATTTATTGTCTATCAGATTGGCGCCGTGGTGATGGTCGTGGTCTATGCGCAACTTGGCGATCCCATGCTGATGCTGTTCGCCGGCGCGCTAATGGGGTTATTCGTCAATGGCATGATTGGCGGCTACGGCGCGTTGATCTCCGATACCTATCCGGTCCAGGTGCGCGCTACCGCACAAAATATTCTGTTTAATCTCGGGCGCGGCGTAGGCGGGTTGGGGCCATTGGTAATTGGGGCATTGGTGACGCAGGTGTCCTTCACGGCGGCAATCAGCCTGCTGGCGGCGATATATCTGTTGGATATTTACGCCACGCTGTTCCTGTTGCCGAAAACACAGAGCAATGGCGATACGCTGGGCGCTATTGGTTAACAAGACGAAGAGTTTGAGAAGGGGTAGCGCTCTTTGATACTTAAGATATAAAACCGCCATAAAAAGTTGGGGGCACTGCGTTAACAGTGCCCCCGGTTCGTTTTATAGCTGTCCCGCTACACAGTGTGCTCCCTGCTCAATCCTTGAAAACTTTTCCTGCGGCCATCCTGACCCAACTATCCTTGCTCTATCCTGCAGCATCGTCCTGACGCGGTTCCTTAGTCTTCATGACCCGCCAACCCTCCTTTGCCGGCTCTCAATCTCCATCCTGGAGGTGTCCCTGGTTTCAATCCTGAAACATCCTTGGCATCTCCTGACGCCGTCCTTCGCTCTTCACTGAGCGCGTCCGTTTCCTCTTCCTGAAGCTGCATCATCCTGATGCTTTCCTGCTCCACCGTATCCGTTCCGGTAACCATAAGATCGCTTAATTATCTCGGCTTCACAAGGGATTAGCATAAGGATCAGGCTAAATTAGCACTAAGAGTTATCCTAAAGAAAATCTAACCAATTGATCTGGATAACAATAAAGACAATCCAGATCGCTGCCCACAAAAAAATAAAAGCGATCTCTCACAGTCCGTGTGCGAGATCTCTCACACGAGTGAGGCTGGATACGGCGTTAAACACTCAACTGCGGGCGCAATGCATCGAGGAAATTCCCCAGCGAAGCCGCCAGCAAGGTGCGTTTATCGCTGCCGAATTGTTCCAGCACGACATTGCCGCTGACGTTACACAGCGAGACCATCGTCATCTCAGATTCAGTGGTTGCCAGGAATAACGTCGGCGACAGCTTCAGCCGCTTTTGCGTCACCAGATGGCCGATCAAATTCTCCTGCAGGCGAATAAAATCGTCTTCGCTCCACACCTGCAGCAAGGTCACAAGGTGCTCACCGAACTGCGCTCTCATATCCCCCGCATACTGCTGGGTATAAAACAGGTTAATGTCCGGTTGCAGCCGTATCTCCAGCGCGACCTCCACCTTTTCCAACGTCATCGCCGGGGGGAAGGGTTGCGGCAACCACAGCACTTCATCGTCGCGCGTTTCTACAATGCAAGGCGATGGCACGCCGTACAAATCCTGGCTCGCCGGCGCATGACCGCGCTCCTGCTGCCAAAGATCGACATAGCGCTGGGTGAATTCACGCAGGGCGTTCGGTACATCATGGTCCATATTTTTTCTCGCATACGGTAAACTGGAGGCTATTGTACCTATCTATCACCGAGGTGACAGCAGATGTCCTCCTATCAAGACCATCACGCCCTGTCGGCACTGACTCTGGGCAAACCTACCGCGTACCGCGATCGCTACGACGCTCAGCTGCTGCAGGCGGTGCCGCGCAGCATGAACCGTGAACCGCTGGGTTTGTATCCGGACAGTCTGCCGTTCCACGGCGCCGATATCTGGACACTGTATGAGCTCTCCTGGCTGAACGGCAACGGCTTGCCGCAGGTCGCGGTGGGCGAGATTAGCCTGAACGCCAACAGCATCAACCTGATCGAATCCAAAAGCTTCAAGCTTTACCTCAACAGCTTTAACCAGACCCCATTTACCGACTGGGAGACGGTGCACAGCACGCTGCAACGCGATCTGTCCGCCTGCGCGCAGGGTGATGTCAGCGTCGCCTTGTTCAGCATCGATCAGGTGGAAGGCAGCCCGATCGCCCGGTTGGACGGAGAATGCATCGATCATCAGGACATCCGTATTGATAACTACGAGTTCAACGCCGATTACCTGCTGAACGCCACCGGCACCCGTCAGGTTGAAGAGCAGTTGGTCAGCCACCTGCTGAAGTCCAACTGCCTGATCACCAACCAACCCGACTGGGGGTCGGTGCAAATCCAGTATCGTGGTGCGCAAATCGATCGTGAAGCGCTGTTGCGCTATCTGGTGTCCTTCCGTCACCACAACGAATTCCATGAACAGTGCGTTGAGCGCATCTTCAACGATCTGATGCGCTATTGCCGGCCAGAGAGCCTGTCGGTGTACGCACGCTACACCCGTCGCGGCGGTCTGGACATCAACCCCTGGCGCAGTAACCTTGACTTTGTTCCATCGCATGGCCGTCTGGCACGCCAATAGTGCGAAGCATTGCTCAACAACTAAGCTAACGAGCGGTTTGTATTGGTAAAAATCAAGGGACGGCGGTAAGGTTAAGAAAGGCTGCGGCCAGTCATTGACCGCAGTGCGCTAACAATAACGAGTGCTGTTCTGCTGCGTATGGATTACTACTGCCCCGCCTCGGGTGCAAAGGAGTTACCTTGATTACACACATCAGCCCGCTTGGCTCTATGGATTTGCTGTCGCAGCTGGAAGTAGACATGCTGAAGCGCACCGCCAGCAGCGATTTGTACCGTTTGTTCCGCAACTGTTCGCTGGCCGTGTTGAATTCCGGCAGTCAAACCGACAACAGCAAACAGCTGCTTTCACGCTATGAAACCTTTGATATCAACGTTCTGCGCCGTGAGCGCGGGGTCAAACTCGAGCTGGTGAACCCACCGGAAGATGCCTTTGTCGACGGCAGAATTATCCGCTCTCTGCAGGCTAACCTGTTCGCCGTGCTGCGCGATATCCTGTTCGTTCACGGCCAAATCGACAGCGCCGGCCGTTTCCAGCATCTGAACCTGGAAAATTCGGCCCACATCACCAACCTGGTATTCTCCATCCTGCGTAACGCCCGAGCGTTGCACCTCGATGAAGATCCTAATCTGGTGGTGTGTTGGGGCGGCCACTCCATCAATGAGAATGAATACCTGTACGCCCGCAAGGTCGGCAGCCAGCTTGGCCTGCGCGAGCTGAATATCTGCACCGGCTGTGGGCCGGGAGCAATGGAAGCGCCGATGAAAGGCGCCGCCGTGGGCCATGCGCAACAGCGCTACCGCAACAGCCGTTTTATCGGCATGACCGAACCTTCTATCATCGCTGCCGAGCCGCCTAACCCGCTGGTCAATGAGCTGGTGATCATGCCGGACATCGAAAAACGTCTGGAAGCCTTCGTGCGCATCGCACACGGCATCATCATCTTCCCGGGCGGCGTCGGCACGGCGGAAGAACTGCTGTATCTGCTGGGCATTTTGATGAATCCGGAAAACAGCGAACAGGTATTGCCGCTGATCCTCACCGGGCCGAAAGAGAGCGCCGATTACTTCCGCGTACTGGACGAGTTCATCATGAACACCCTGGGTGACGAAGCGCGCCGTCATTACACCATCATCATCGACGATCCGGCCGAAGTGGCGCGGCAGATGAAAAAAGCCATGCCGCTGGTGAAAGAGAACCGTCGCAACACTGGCGATGCCTACAGTTTTAACTGGTCGATCCGCATAGCACCCGATCTGCAACTGCCGTTTGAGCCAAGCCACGAAAACATGGCGAATCTCAATCTGTATCCGGACCAACCGGCCGAACAGTTGGCCGCTGCGCTGCGCCGCGCGTTTTCCGGCATCGTGGCCGGCAACGTGAAGGAAAATGGCATTCATGCCATTGAACAATTTGGCCCGTACAAACTGCACGGCGAGCCGCAGATGATGAAACAAATGGACAGTCTGTTGCAGGGCTTTGTCGCCCAGCACCGCATGAAGCTACCGGGCAGCGCTTATGTGCCCTGCTATGAAATCGTAGCCTGATACCTCAGGGCGGCGTAAAGCCGCCCTTCTTTTATCTGACTTTACTCCGCCTTTACTCTATGGATTTCAAGTTGCAGCCAGGCGGCAAACGTACTCAGGTATTGTGGCGGCACCTTATGCTGTGCCCGCACTCCTCGGGGCAATATATTCGCCCACTACAGAAACTGGGTGGGTACGTGAAGTCAGCAACGCTGCGGCTTGAAAGACGACGAATAAATGCCTATACACCTACTGATTGTTGACGCCCTGAACTTAATTCGCCGCATCCACGCCGTGCAGGGTTCTCCCTGCGTGAATGCCTGCCAGCATGCGTTGCAACAGTTGATCCAGCACAGCCGGCCAACCCACGCGGTGGCGGTATTCGATGAAGATGACCGCAGTGAAAGCTGGCGTCACCAAATTCTGCCCGACTACAAAGCCGGACGTTCGCCGATGCCGGAAAATTTACAGCAGGAAATGCCACAGCTACGGCAGGCATTCGAAGCGCTCGGCGTCGCCTGCTGGCATTCGCCGGGCAATGAGGCGGACGATTTGGCGGCAACGCTGACGGCAAAGGTCGCCGGCGGCGGCCATCAGGTGACGATAGTGTCCACCGACAAAGGTTATTGCCAACTGTTGGCGCCCAACGTGCAGATCCGCGATTACTTCCAGAAACGCTGGCTGGACATGCCCTTTGTGCAACAGGAATTCGGGGTTGCGCCACAGCAATTGGCGGATTACTGGGGGCTGGCGGGAATTAGCAGCAGCAAAATTCCTGGCGTGGCCGGCATCGGGCCGAAAACGGCGGTATTGTTATTACAACAGGCGGGTACGTTGGATGGGCTGTATCAGGACCTGGAACAGGTGGCGGAAAAATGGCGCGGCAAGTTGCAACAACACCGCGACATGGCTTACGTCAGCAAAAAAGTCGCCACGCTGCGCACCGATTTGACGCTAACCGGCAACCTGCAGCAATTGCGGTTACCGGTTAGCTAAAGGCGCTGCAAGCAGCGCCCCAGACAACTGACAAAGCCCGTTATTAGGGAGAGCGTGCCTAAGGGGTCGTAGCGGCTTGACCGCCGACCAATTTGCCGGGAGCAAATTGGAACGACTTCATGTCGGCCCGCAGGGTGGGACACACGGATGTGTCCCATAATGGCCCCTCGGTGCGCTAGGCCCGGGTATCTCGGGTTCAAAGACAACTTTGTCATCAAAATCAGGGCGCATCCTACGCCCGATCAATTATTCACGCTCGTCGCGACGTCCCGGCACCGCCGACCACATACGGCGCACATGCACCGTGACTTCTTCACGATCGTGATACAACTGTTTGGCGTGAATTTCTGAACTGATGCCAACCGCGTCCAACGCTTCCTTGATGGTCTGCAGATTCTGCGAAACCTCTTCGTAACGTTTTTTCATCGGCAGCTTCAGGTTGAAAATCGCCTCACGGCACCAACCTTTGACCAACCACTGGATCATCAAGCTGGTCACCTTGGCCGGTTTCTCCACCATGTCGCACACCAGCCAGTAAATCTTGCTGCTGCTTGGCTCGTATTTGAAACCGTCGGCGCGGTGATGCGTAACCTGCCCGGTATCCATCAGGCTCTGCGCCATCAGGCCGTTATCCACCGCATGCACCATCATGCTGCGTTGCACCAGTTGATAGGTCCAGCCGCCCGGGCAAGCGCCCAGATCGACCGCGTGCATGCCACTGCTCAAACGTTCGTCCCACTCATCGGCGGGAATGAACACGTGGAACGCCTCTTCCAGTTTCAGCGTAGAACGGCTCGGCGCGTCGGAAGGGAACTTGAGGCGTGGAATCCCCATATAGAACGGCGAATTGTTGTTACTGAAGGAGTAGCCGACATAACAGCAACCCGGTGCGATAAAGAACACGTGAACCACCGGACGGGTCGCGTTCTCACGCGCCATCAGCACCTTTTGCTCACGCATTGCGGCACGCAGCGGCACGGTCAGTTTACGGCAGAACTTCATCAGCTCTTTGCTTTCGTTGGTATCCGGCACTTCCACTCGCAGCTCACCGCCGCGATCGACCACGCCAATCAACATGCCAACAATCGGTGACACGCGATCTTCCGGCGGAAGGTCGCGCAACAGCTCGCCAACCACCAGCATCTGACGGGCAAAAATCAGTTCACGGAACGGGATTTCCCGCGCCAGGCGGTCGGCGTCATCCGGCTGATAGCACTCGAACAGCACGTAGCCGCTGTTATCTTTTACCCGAGCAAAACCAAAAACTTCCAGCTCGGCAGCCTTGGCGGTAATTTCCGCCGCACACTCTTTTTCAAAACCAGGACGGCAATACAACGCAAGCTTATTCATGGCGCTCGGCCTTTTTCCTCAGACGCAAAGCGCCAATCAACATCAATGCCCAACCGATCAGGAAGCACACGCCGCCAACCGGCGTGATATAGACCCAGACCTTCAGGTGTGACAGCGCCAGACAGTACAGACTGCCGCTGAACAGTACGGTGCCGAGCGCCAACAGCGCCCCGCTCCAATAAAACCACAGGCTGACGCGGCGCTGCATCGCCACCGCCAGCACCAGGACCGCCAGGGTATGGAACCCTTGGTAATCCAACCCGGTACGGATCCAGGCCATCTCGTTTGCACCCAGCGTGCCGTTTAATACGTGCGCGCCAAACGCGCCCAGGGCAACAAATACAAAGCCGCTGATAGCAGCAAAAATCAGCATTGAACGACTGCTCATCGTTATTTACCTTATTGAAGAAAACCGGCTGCAGTAGAGCGGCGGCCGGCCTTATTGTTCATAGCGAAAGCGGAACTTCTCCTGCTCGCTGGCTGCCCGTGCCAGGATCCACTGACGAAAGGCGGCTATTTTACCCAGTTCTGCCTGGCTGTCATGGCATACCAGATAAAAAGCGTTTTTACTGACCAGCACATCGTTAAACGGGCAAACCAGCCGCCCGGCTTCGATTTCAGTCTGCGCCATCACGTTATTCACCAGCGCTACTCCCTGACCATGAACCGCGGCCTGAACCACCATTGCGCTGTGGCTGAAAATCGGCCCCTGTTGCACATTAATGTGCTGCAATCCCAACTGTCGGGTATAAGCCAGCCAATCGCGGCGTGAAGTATCATGCAGTAACGTGTGATAAGCCAGATCGTCCGTCACTTTTAACGCATGTTCCCCGGTCAGCAGGCTGGGTGAACACACAGGCAACAGATATTCCGCGTATAAACGTTCGGCGCGCACCCCTGGCCAATTGCCGCGACCATAAAAAATCGCTACATCGACATCGTCCGCCAGCTTCTCTTCCTCACGGTCCACCGCCTGGATACGCACGTCGATCCCCGGATAAGCTGAGTTAAAGCCAGAGAGCCTCGGCACCAACCACTGAATGGCGAAACTCGGCGGCAAACTGACGGTTAATGCCCCCTTGGCACTGCGCGCCTGCAACTTGCGGGTAGCTTCGTTGATTGAAGAGAAGATTTCCTTGATATCCAGGTAATAACTTTGCCCTTCTTCCGTCAGCAGCAGAGAGCGGTTGCGCCGCCGAAACAGCTTCAGGCCGAGGAAGTCCTCCAGCGACTTGATCTGATGGCTCACGGCGGCCTGGGTAACGAACAGCTCTTCTGCCGCTTTGGTGAAACTCAGGTGGCGAGCCGCCGCGTCGAAGACCCGCAGCGCATTGAGAGGTGGTAAGCGTTTAGACATTTATTAGCTACTTTTGTGTAACAATATTCCGAATGATTCGGCATAAAAAATCAGGCGACGCTGTGTACCAAGTTACAGGTCCACGACAGCAAACCGCTATCATTAGTTTTTTTAATCCGAGCCATTATAAATTGTCCGTTGAGCATGCGCCAGCAAATACCTATAGTGGCGGCACTTCCCGGGCCGGAACGAAAAGGGAGTGGGTGTCGAGGACGCCGATGAACTTTTGGCTTGTGGTTGTGATGTTGTGTTTGCAAATTGTCTGGCAATCCAGACATGGTAGCTAAGCTACTGTTTTTTCACTTCCTGTACATTTACCCTGTCTGTCCATAGTGATTTTATGCAGCACCGCAATATTTGCGGTGCTTTTTTTTGCCCGTTTTTTGACGACGTTACTGGTTGCTTTCAACCATCTCTTTCACGTCTGAACGGTTGATCTGCTGTTCAACGCCGTTGGCGTCTTTATAGCTGATCATGCCTGTGTCGTTATCCACCTTGGGTTTTCCGTCAGCGACAATGGTGCGTCCATCATTGGTATGCATTACGTAATTGCTGGAACATGCGGCCAGGGTAAACGTTAGCATCAGAGCAGAAATAACTGCGGCTGTTTTCTTCATTGCGGACTCCTTGTAGATAAAAATGCTGTAAAAAACCTTTTATGTTATTTAACGCCATTACTTGGTAGGCACTTAATAGCATAACAAACTTATCAGAGATTTCCAGGCGATAAGTCCTAATGGACGGGAGAACTTGTCTCCGACGAAAAAATAGGACAGGATCACCCATTGACTCAGCCAGTGACAATCAGGGTATGACACCTTTTAATCCCACCGATTTTCGTAATCAGTTTCCGGCCCTGCTGCAGGCGGGAAGTTATCTCGACAGCGCCGCCACCGCGTTGAAGCCGCTGGCAGTTATCGCGGCGACGCAGCAGTTTTACCGTGACGACGCCGCCACGGTGCATCGCAGCCAACACCGCGCGGCGCAGGATTTGACCGCCCGCTTCGAACAGGCGCGCCAGCAGGTCGCTACGCTGATCAACGCCCCCACGGCCGATGACATTATTTGGGTACGCGGCACCACCGAGGCAATCAATCTGGTGGCGCAAAGCTATGCCCGTCCCCGGTTGCAACCGGGTGACGAAATTCTGGTGAGCGAAGCCGAACACCACGCCAACCTGATCCCCTGGTTGATGGTGGCGGAACAAACTGGCACGCGGGTGGTAAAATTGCCGCTTGGTGCCGATCGTCTGCCAGACCTGACACGGCTCCCCAGGCTGCTCAACGATAAAACCCGGCTGTTGGCGCTGGGGCAAATGTCCAACGTCACCGGCGGTTGCCCGGATCTGGCAAAAGCCATCGCTCTGGCCCACGGCGTCGGCGCGCGCGTGATGATCGACGGAGCACAGGGCATAGTGCACTGCCCGGCCGACGTTCAGCAGCTTGATATTGATTTTTACGCTTTCTCCGGCCACAAACTGTATGGCCCGACCGGCATCGGTGCGCTGTACGGAAAAAGCGAATTACTGGCACTGATGGCGCCGTGGCAAGGTGGCGGTAAAATGCTGACCCAGGCGTCATTCGAGGGCTTCACGCCGCAGAAACCACCGCACTGCTTTGAGGCCGGCACACCCAATATCGCCGGCGTACTGGGGCTGGCTGCCGCGTTGGAATGGCTTGGCACTCAGGATAGGGCGGGCGCCGAGCGCTACAGCCGTGGCCTGGCCGATCTGGCCGAGCAACGGCTGGCACAGTTACCGGGTTTTCGCAGCTTCCGCTGTTCAGGTTCCAGCCTGCTGGCATTTGATATTGCCGGCATTCATCACAGTGATATCGTCACCCTGCTGGCAGAACAAGGCATCGCGCTGCGAGCCGGCCAGCACTGTGCCCAACCGCTGATGGCGGCGTTGGGCGTCAGCGGTACACTGCGTGCGTCATTCGCGCCTTACAACACCACGGAAGACGTTGAAAACCTGGTGACAGCGCTGATCAACGCCATAGATCTGCTGGCCGACTAAATTAACTTCGGAGACGCTATGCTTGCCCCACATCCCTTTGGCAGCGAAATTACCGCCGAGGCACTGATCGTAAAATTTACCGCGCTTAAGCAGTGGGAAGATCGCTATCGCCAACTGATTATGCTGGCGAAACAACTACCGCCGCTGCCGGAGCCGTTACGCACGGCACAGATGGAGCTCAGCGGCTGTGAGAACCGCGTCTGGCTGGGGCATCAATTATTGGCTGACGGCACGCTGCATTTTTATGGCGACAGCGAAGGCCGCATCGTACGCGGCCTGCTGGCGGTAGTACTGACGGCTGTGGAAGGTAAAACGCCGCAGCAAATTGCGGCAATGGATCCGCTGGCGCTGTTTGAGCAACTGGCGCTGCGCGCCCAGCTCAGCGCCACCCGCGCCAGCGGGCTGGAAGCGCTGGCCGCCGGGGTGAAAGCGATCGCCTCTCGTTACGCCTGACGCGCGGCTTTCGCCACCATTTTCTTCAAGGCGTGAGACACGGCGACAAAGCCGAAGGTAGCGGTAACCATGGTCGCCGCACCGAATCCCGCGCTGCAGTCCATTCTTTTTGGCCCTTCTGCGGTGCTGCGTGATGCGCAAACCGTGCCGTCCGGTTGCGGGTACACCAGCGGTTCGCTGGAAAACACGCAATCAATGCCTAACTTGCCCTTACTGTTCTTCACCACGTTGAAATCATTCTTCAACCGCTCGCGCAACTTGGCCGCAAGCGGATCCTGAATGGTCTTCGCCAGATCGGCTACCGCTATCTGCGTCGGATCTATTTGCCCGCCGGCGCCGCCGGTAGTGACCACCGGGATCTTGTAACGACGGCAATAGGCCAGCAGCGCAGCCTTCGGCCGTACGCTATCGATCGCGTCGATCACGTAGCTGAAATTGTTGTTCAGCAGCTCTGCCACGTTGTCCGCAGTTACAAAGTCGTCAATGCAAGTTACCCGGCATTCAGGGTTGATCGCCAGAATGCGCTCCGCCATCACTTCCGTCTTTGACTGGCCAACATGCTGGCGCAACGCATGGATCTGTCGGTTGGTATTGGTGACGCAAACATCATCCATATCAATCAGCGTAATGGCGCCGATACCGGTACGCGCCAGAGCTTCGGCCGCCCAGGAACCCACGCCGCCGATGCCAATCACGCAAACGTGCGCCTGGGCAAACAGCGCCAGCGCCTGCTGACCGTACAAACGTGCCGTGCCGCCAAAACGCTGCAGATAGGCTTCAGAATAGGCTGTGCTCATAACGCTTTACTTACCTTAACAATGCAAATGATAAGGGCCGGAAAATCCGGCCCTTGCGGGTCAATATCGGTATACCCTTCACCTTTCAAGACACAGCCAGGCGACCAGCTTGAAATTCATAGGGTATAACTTATTGTCGTCAGCGGGTGACCAACAACGAACCGCCGTTAGCGGAAGAAGTCTGGCTGGTAAACAGTGGCGTGCCGGTGTTACCGCCTTTCAGCACCCAGACTCGGCCGTAATGGTTGTAATACCCAGCCGAGTGACCGGCGTCCGGCCCGATGCCCTGGTACATATCGAAGTGCTGGCCTTTGATCGCGCCGCCTACGTCCAGAGCCACCATCAGGCGCATCTCATATTTTCCCGTGAATTTACCCTTGTTGTCCAGCAGAGGTACTTCTGCCAGCAGCGTGGTGCCTGCCGGGATCAGTGAACGGTCGGAAGCTACCGAAGCTTTGGCAATCAAAGGTACCGCACTGGCGCCACGTACCGGCGCAAAAGCCTCCGGACGGAAGAACACAAAGGAAGGGTTCTGCTCCAGCAACTCGCGCACTTCTGCAGCGCTGTGGGTATCGGCCCACTGGCGAATCGCCTGCATCGACATATCCACCTTGGCCACTTCGCCGCGATCGATCAGCACTTTACCGATGCTGCGATAGGCGTGGCCGTTCTTGCCGCCGTAGCCGAAGAACACCAGCGGCTGGCCATTGCCGTAATCCACATAGCCGCTGCCCTGGACTTCCATCATAAAGTTATCCATCAGCGAATTGGTGTAGGCAACGATATAACGGTCATCCAGCGCGCCAGAGTAAATGCCTGCGCGATCCGGCAGGCGGCCTTTGCCTTTTGGCGGCATGCGGTACAGCGGGTAACGGAACTCACCCTGCTGGGTATAGCGCGCCTGCACGACTGGCGTATAGTAGCCGGTGAACTGCACGTTGCCGTAGTTGTCCACGCCTTCCATCTGATAGGCGTTGAGGCCGTATTGGTTCAGTTGACGGGTATCGGCACCGGCGGCCATCCAGCTTTGTACTGCCTGAAAGGTGCTGTTGTTGCGATTAAACAGTGCGGGAGAAGCGTTTCTAATCTCCATCAGCTGATTCGAGTAATCCCTGGCGTTAACCGGTACGCCTTTGGCGTTGGGTTGATTCACCAACTCCAGCGACTGATCCAGATGGCCATCCTTATACTGCTGCCCCCGGTCGGTCGGCTTTGACGAACAGCCTGCCAATACCGCTACCATCAACCCGCCCAGCAGGTATTTGCCCCAACGTCCTTTCATTGCGCACACTCTCAAACAGATATGATCTACCGGCGAACGATAACAAACACCCATAGATAAGGGAATCGCCGCAAATAAAAAAACCCGCACGGCGGATAACGATGAAAAAGAACGCAAATTGCGGACTAATTCAGCATAAAGATGGCTTTAACTCAATTAATTGCAAAAAGGGTTGCAACAAAATGCACGGAGAGTATAGTGCGCTTCCATCGGACGCGGGGTGGAGCAGCCTGGTAGCTCGTCGGGCTCATAACCCGAAGGTCGTCGGTTCAAATCCGGCCTCCGCAACCAACCGATACTGCATCAGCGGTATCACGTAAAAGTTGGGATTCGATGAAAAAAGTATTATACGGACGCGGGGTGGAGCAGCCTGGTAGCTCGTCGGGCTCATAACCCGAAGGTCGTCGGTTCAAATCCGGCCCCCGCAACCAACCGATACTGTACCAGCGGTATCACATGAATGTTGGGTATTCGATAATACAAGCATTAAGACGGACGCGGGGTGGAGCAGCCTGGTAGCTCGTCGGGCTCATAACCCGAAGGTCGTCGGTTCAAATCCGGCCTCCGCAACCAATCTTAATGACTACAAATAAGCACCTTAACGGGTGTTTTTTTGTATCTGAAATCTGCCAAAAACCGGCCGGGCACCCACCCAGCCGCATCAGCTTAAACCTTATCCGCGCGCTGCCGCGCCGCCGTTGGCAAAATACGCCTTGATACCCGCCAAAATAGATTCCGCCACCTGCTGTTGGAAATGGCTGGTCCGCAGCTTACGCTCTTCTTCAATATTGCTGATAAACGCCGTCTCAACCAGGATAGAAGGGATGTCAGGGGCTTTTAACACCGCAAAACCCGCCTGATCGACGCGATTCTTATGCAAACGGTTAATTTTGCCCATTCGGTTTAGCACTTCCTTGCCGAATTTCAAGCTGTCGTTGATGGTCGCAGTTTGGATCAGATCAAACATGGTGTGATCCAGATAGCGATCGCCGCTTTTGCTTACGCCACCGATTTGGTCCGATTCGTTCTGAGTTTGCGCCAGGAATTTCGCCGCCGAACTGGTGGCGCCCTTGGTCGATAGCGCAAATACCGAGGATCCGCGCGCAGCCTGGCTGGTAAAAGCATCGGCATGGATGGAAACGAACAGGTCGGCACGCTGCTTGCGCGCCTTCGCCACCCTCACCTTCAGCGGAATGAACACATCTTCATTGCGCGTCATAAACACTTTCATATTCGGCTCGCGCTTGATTAACGCGCTCAGTTTGCGGGCGATCTGCAACACGATGTCCTTCTCGCGCGTTTTGAATTTGCCGATCGCCCCCGGATCCTCGCCGCCGTGGCCGGGATCCAGCATGATGACAATCGGACGATCGCGTCCCGCCTTGCCGGCCTGCGGCGCCTCGGCCGGCAAAGTGCGTTCGAGATCGCCCTTGTTGTAATCTTCCAGTAATGCCAATAGCGGATCATAGTCTTCGCCAGTGCCGCCCTTGCTGGGATACAGATCCATCACCAGACGATTGCGATATTCCGGTACCGGCGGCAGAGTAAACATATGAGGGCTGACGCTCTGCTTGAGTTCCAGCACCAGCCGAACGGTGTTTTGATCAAACTGACCGACGCGCGCCTGTTTCAAATAGGGATCGTCAGCGCGAACCTGGCCGACAATGCCCTTCAATACGCTATTGAGATGCACCCCTTCGATATCCACCACCACGCGATCGGGATTGGTCAGCGCAAACTGTTTATATTTCAGTTCGGTGTTTGATTCGAGCGTCACGCGGGTATAAGTAGAAGAAGGCCAGACACGTACGGCAATCACGTGCGATGATGCGGCGAAGCCTATGCGACTCACACTCAGCAACCAACTTGCGGCAACCCCCTGCAATATACGACGGCGGCCCAGATTGTGATTTGAGTTTGGCATGCGACTCCGGTAGTGATAACAGGTTAAAACAGATGAAAAAAACGCCGATAAAACGGGAATGGCAAAAACTTTAACGAATCCTCCCGGCGCTGTCATCAGAAAATCTTTCCAAGGTTTTTCAATTTATTAACCAATTAGCCCCTTCCGCAAATAAATACAGACAATTTCCCGCTTGCCATTGGGGCAATAAAAGAATAAAAATACAAAAATATCGTATAAATATGCAAAAGAGGTTTTGCCGTGAAGGAACGTAGTACCGAGCTTGTTCAAGGATTCCGTCACTCAGTTCCCTATATCAACGCCCACCGCGGCAAGACGTTTGTCGTCATGCTTGGGGGAGAAGCCATAGAGCATGAGAATTTTTCCAACATCGTCAACGATATCGGGCTGCTGCATAGCCTGGGGATTCGTTTGGTGGTGGTCTATGGCGCACGGCCGCAGATCGACAGCAATCTGGCGCAGCATAACTACGAACCTATTTATCACAAGCATACCCGGGTCACCGACGCCCACACGCTTGAGCTGGTTAAGCAGGCGGCGGGCCTGCTGCAACTGGACATCACTGCACGGCTGTCGATGAGCCTCAACAATACGCCACTGCAGGGCGCGCATATCAACGTGGTCAGCGGCAATTTTATCATTGCCCAGCCGTTAGGGATTGATGATGGCGTGGATTACTGCCACAGCGGCCGTATTCGCCGTATTGATGAAGAAGCGATCCACCGTCAACTCGACAGTAACGCTATCGTGCTGATCGGTCCGGTCGCCGTTTCCGTTACCGGCGAAAGCTTTAACCTGACGTCAGAAGAAGTGGCCACCCAATTGGCCATCAAGCTGAAGGCGGAAAAAATGATCGGGTTCTGCTCATCGCAGGGCGTCACCGATCAGGAAGGCAATATCATTTCCGAGCTGTTCCCCAATGACGCGCAGAAACGTATCGAAGAACGCGAAGCCGGCGGCGATTACCATTCAGGCACCGTACGTTTTCTGCGCGGTGCGGTGAAAGCCTGCCGCAGCGGCGTGCGCCGCAGCCACCTGATCAGCTATCAGGAAGACGGTGCGCTGGTGCAAGAGTTGTTCTCACGCGACGGTATCGGCACCCAGATCGTCATGGAGAGCGCCGAACAGGTGCGCCGGGCGACCATTAACGATATCGGCGGCATTCTGGAACTGATCCGCCCGCTCGAGCAACAGGGTATTCTGGTGCGCCGCTCCCGTGAGCAACTGGAGATGGAGATCGACAAGTTCACTATTATTGAGCGCGATAACCTGACCATCGCCTGTGCGGCGCTGTATCCGTTCCTGGAAGAGAAAATCGGCGAGATGGCCTGCGTGGCGGTACACCCGGACTACCGCAGCTCATCCCGCGGGGAAATGCTGCTGCAACGGGTGGAAAGCCAGGCGCGTCAGATGGGTTTGCAAAAGCTGTTCGTGCTGACCACACGCAGCATCCACTGGTTCCAGGAGCGCGGTTTCACTCCGGCGGAAGTGGACGTGCTGCCGATGCAAAAACAGGCCCTGTACAACTACCAACGCCGTTCGAAGATTCTGCTGGCGGACTTGTAATCCTCTGCGGGCGCAGCCTACGCCCCTCTTCTTTCAAGCCGCAGCCTTGTTGGCTACAGTTTGAAAGCCTCAGGATAGGCTGTACCCGTTTCGCTTTTATGGCGTTATCTGCAAGCGCTCCGCCAACCCGCTGCGACGTTGGGTTGGCGTGCGGATCGCCCGCATCAGCACGGTCTCGGTGGCATACAGCGAAAGCCGGCTACGCGCGCGGGTGATGGCGGTATACACCAGTTCGCGGGTCAGTACCGGCAAGAAGTGATTGGGCAACACCAGCACCGTATGATCAAACTCCGATCCCTGAGACTTGTGCACCGTCATTGCATAGGCGGTTTCATGCGCCGGTAAACGGCTCGGTTGCACCGACTTGATGTTGCCGTCCGGCAGTTGGAAGTGCACGCGCAGCTCGCCGCTCTCATCACGCAGAGCGATACCGATATCGCCGTTAAACAGCCCCAACGCACTGTCGTTGCGGCCAATCATCACCGGACGCCCGGGATACCAACGCCCCAAGGCCCCTGGCGTACGCTGGATCAGCCCAGCCCGTTGCAATCCCGCCTCGATACGCTCGTTCAGCCCGGCGATACCGAATGGCCCTTCGCGCAGCGCGCACAGCACCTGGAAACGGCCAAACTCCGCCAGCACCTCTCCCGCACCCGCCCTGGCAGCGACCCGCTGCAAATAATCACCGTAGCCTGCTACACAGGCGTTCAGCAGGGCCTGATAGTCCTCCGTTTCTGCCAATGGGTAACCCGCAACGTCACTGAAACTGCCGCTGAGTGCCCAAGTCGCACGCTTACCGTCACCGGCATTTACCGCAAAAGCCAATTGACCAATGCCCGAATCGGCATCAAAACGATAGCTTTTGCGCAGCAGGCACAGGCTGTCTCGCACCGCCGCTTCCGTCTGCGCACTTTGCCCCTGCAACAGGCAGCCGGTCAGCCGGGTGAGTTGTTCCGCACGAGCAGCGCTGTACCCCTGCTCGGCAAAACGGCAGATATCCCCCAGCACAGCCCCGGCCTCTACCGACGCCAACTGATCCCTGTCACCAAGGAAAATCACCCGTGCCTGAGCGGGCAATGCGGCAATCAGACGGGCCATCATCGGCAGATCGACCATTGAAGCCTCGTCTACTACCAGCACATCCAGATGCAGCGGGTTGCCGCGGTGATAACGCATGCGCTGGCTATTGGGCTGAGCGCCTAACAGGCGGTGCAGCGTCGACGCATCGGTGGGGAACAGCGCGCGTTGCTCCGGGGTTAACGCCAACTGCCTGCCTGCGCTGCCGAGCGACTCGGTCAGCCGCGCCGCCGCCTTGCCGGTTGGCGCCGCCAGTTGAATGCGTAAACGCCTGCCCTCGGCAAGCTGTACCAGCGCTGCCAGCAATTTGGCGACGGTGGTGGTTTTGCCGGTGCCCGGCCCACCTGAAATCACCGCAATACGCCGCGTCGCGGCCACTGCAGCAGCAATTTTCTGCCAGTCCGGCTCATTCGTCGCCTCGCCGAACAGCCGATCGAGGATGGCGCGCAGTTCAGGCTCGTCAACCGCCTGATGGATACTGTCGCTGCTGATAAACTCCGCCACCGCGCCTTCGTTCTGCCACATGCGCTGCAGGTACAAATGCTGCCGCTGCAACACCATCGGCATGGCGCTGCTGCCGTCCCCCACCGCCGCACTGGCCGCCAGACGCTGCTGCCAGCGGGCAATATCCGGTTGCCCGGCCGCCAGCCACACGGTCTGCGCCAGTTCCGGCTGACGCCCTTCAAACAAGTTTTCCGGCAGCAACTGCTCCAGCATCAGGCAAACATGGCCGGCACCGGCCTCCGCGCTGAGACAAGCTGCGGCCAGCAGAATATCCGGCTCTTCCCCCCTGGCCACTATGCGGGCGAACTGCAGGTCCAGCGGGCGCAGCACGCCAAGTGCCTGCGCCTGCTCCAGTAGCGCGATCATAGTTCATCCTCCGCCGTAATGGCTTCGCCGCTGAACAGGCGGTCCATGCCCTCCACCAACTGCGGATCTGGGCAACAGGCGAAAATACCGTTGCCTGGGTGCTGTGCGTCTACTCCGCGCAGGAACAAGTAAATCACCCCGCCGAAGTCGCGCCGATAGTCATAATCCGGCAACCGATGGCGCAGATAACGATGCAGTGCCAGCGTGTACAGCTGATATTGCAGGTCATAGCGGTGTTCCGCCATCGCCTGCTCCATAGCCGCACGGGTATAAGCGCTGCTGTCCTCGCCTAACCAGTTGGATTTGTAATCCAGCAGGTAGTATTTTCCCTGCCAGCAAAATACCAGGTCGATAAACCCCTTCAACATTCCCTGCACCTGCTGGAAAGCCAGCTCCGGGCAGCGGGCTGAAAGCGGATCGTGCTTTTTCACCAGCTTATCCAGCTCCCCCGCCTGCAACAGTTTTTCTATGGGTAAGTAAAACTGCAGCTCGGCCTGTTTATACTGCGGTGCCAGCGCCGACAACGAAACACCGGCATCATTGAGCGGGACATTCAGCAACACCTGCATCCATGCCAGCAGTATCGGTTGCCAGTGCTCGGCAAACCCTTGCTGTTGCAACTGTTCAAGCAGCCATTGCTCATCAAGGGGTTGGGTGAAATCCAGCGTTTCAAACAGGCTGTGCAGGAAGGTTCCCGGTGCTGCGCCGCGCGGGAAGGTATGCGGTGTGAGCGCTGGCTCACTGTCCAGCGCCTGTTCGCCTGCGGCATCGACATCCAGCCGTGGCAGCAGATCCTGCATCAGGCCAGAACCCTGTTGCTGCAGGCCGGTGTAACTGGTCACACGCCAGAAATCCTGCACCGGGCGCGTGAAGCTTTTTGCCGCCAGTTCGGTTAACGCCGGCGTCTGCGGCAACCAGGCTTGTTCATCCAATTGTTCCACCAACGACAGCGCAACGCCCTCTCCAGCCAGTTGCTGTAGACGTTGTTGCAGCCAGGCCGCATCTCCGGCCTGGCCGGCCTGCACCAGGTAACCCAGCGCGCTGCGGTGCAAATCGGTATCACCCTGTTTCTTGCGCGTGCCCTGAATCAACGGCGCTATGCCGATGCTGCAGTGGTATACCGAGCGGGTCAAGGCTACGTACAGCAGGCGCAAATCCTCCGCCAACCGCTCTTCTTCCGCCCATTCGATACTTTCTTCATTGGCGTTGAGGTCAAGCAGGGCCTGGAAACTCTGCCGATCGTGGTACAGCACCTGCTGCTGCTGGCGAAAATTGCCGACAAACGGCAGCCAAACCAGATCGAACTCCAACCCTTTCGATTTATGGATGGTGATCACCTTCACCAGATGGCGATCGCTTTCCAGTCGCAGTTGCTGGTTGTCGGACTGACGATTTGGCTGGGCAATCTGCTGCGCCAGCCAGCGCACCAACGCATGTTCGCTGTCGAGTTGCGCAGAGGCCTCTTGCAACAGCTCCCCCAAGTGCATCACGTCGGTCAACCGACGCTCGCCGCCGTGGCTGGCCAGCAGGTTTTCCGCCAGGTGGCGCTGATTCATCACCTCACGCAGCATAGGCAACACGCCACGACGCAGCCAGAGCGTACGGTATTTATCGAACTCATTGACCAGCGAATCCCAGGCGCGTTCGTTGCGGTTCAAACCGTCCAACGCTTGCGCATCCAACCCCATCAAACCGGTCGCCATGGCGCTGCGCAACGTACGCTCCTGCTCCGGTGCCAACACCGCCTGCAACAGCCACAGCAAATCCTTGGCTTCCGGGGTATCAAACACGCTGTCGCGGTTGGACAAATAGACCGAAGGAATGGCCAGGGCGCTGAGTGCATCACGCACCAATGCCGCTTCATTACGGCTACGCACCAACACGGTAATATCGGAGGCCTGCACCGCCCGCCGTTTATCGCCGTCCACCAGCCAGGCCTGGTCACTTTGCCCGGCACTGAGCCAGTCACGGATTTGCGTGGCACACAGGCGCGCCATCAATTGTTGATACTCACTAACGCCAACACCTTCACCCTGCTGCAACCAAAACTGCATCGCCGGCTGCAACTGTTTATGCAGCTCAAAAGCCAACCCTCGATTTTTCTCGGCGGCCGCCACCTCAATAAAGGGAATTTGACCGAACAGGAAGGGCTTTTCCACCTGAGTAAACAGATGGTTAACGCTACCCACCATTGCCGGTGACGAGCGCCAGTTAGTCTCAAGCGTGTAGTGGGCGCTTACCTCAGAACGGGCGCGCATATAGGTAAAAATGTCGGCACCGCGGAAGGCGTAAATAGCCTGTTTCGGGTCGCCTATCAGCAACAGGCCGCATTCCGGCCGGCCGACGTAGAGCTTTTGGAAGATACGGTATTGCTGTGGATCGGTATCCTGGAACTCATCGATCATCGCCACCGGATAACGCTGGCGAATCGCCTGCGCCAACCGCTCGCCACCTTCACTTTGCAGCGCACTGTCCAACCGGCTTAGCAGATCGTCAAAACCCAATTCGGCGCGCTGGCGTTTCTCCTGTTGAATGGAGAGACGAATCTCACTCAACGCCCGCGCCATAATCAAATCGCGCAGCGTCAGCGGCTCATCAAACAATTCATCTATCGCCACAAACAAGGCATGGCGGGGCGGATCGCCCTTTTTGGTTTTATCCAGCAGCACTGACTGACGGAATTTATCCAACTCTTTCGGCAATTGGTAATCCTGAGTTTCCAGCACCACCCATTCACCCACCTTATGCAACCAATTAGGCAGGTGTTTACTGCTGTAGCTGCGCTTATCCACGCCGGACTGGCTGATTAACGCTTCCAGATCCCCCGCCGCCGCCTGCCACTGTGCTTTGATAGCATCAATGCGCGCCACGATCTGCTCATGGCGCATCAATACCGTTTCTTCATCTTTCGGTGGCCGACGCAGCGTTGGCGCTTCGCCGCTCAGATAGCCGGAAAGATCGGCCAGCAGTGCCTCCGGGCCGCTCCACTCCTGGCTCACCGCCCGGGCGACGCCCAGCGGCAACGGATAACAATGGCGACGCCAGAAGTCTGCACAAGCTTGACGCCGTAGCGGCAATTCATCCTGCACCAGCGTTTGCTCAAACAGAATGCCGGACTCGAAGGCGTTGTGGGTCAGCATGCGCTGGCAAAAGCCGTGGATGGTGTAGATCGCCGCTTCGTCCATCTGCCGTTCGGCCGCCAGCAGTTGCGCGGCGGCATCGGGCAAATCGTCAATCTCCTCCATCAGCGCAGACAACAAGGGGTCCTTGCTGAGACCGCGGACGCAAGCAATGCGTAACGCATGGATATTGCTGCGAATACGCCCACGCAGCTCTTCGGTGGCAGCCTCGGTAAAGGTCACCACCAGAATCTCTTCCACCGTCAGCCGCCGGGGAAAGGCCGCCGCCTGGCCCAGGCCAAGCAGCAGGCGCAGATACAGCGCGCCTATGGTAAAGGTTTTGCCGGTCCCCGCAGACGCTTCTATCAGCCGTTCGCCAAACAGCGGCAGCGTCAGCGGATCAAGCCTCTGCGGGGCAGCCTCTGTCATGGTGTCGCCACCTTACGCGGCAGAGTTTGCTGCAGGGCAGAGGCGTTTGGATAGGTGACCCAGTCCTGCTGCACGGCATAATCCGCTTTCTCTTGCCCGCTGCCGCTGACCTGCGACAGCACCGCCAGCCCCTGCGGCTGAATGACCGCCTGGTGGAAATAATCCGCCAGCTTGGTCGGCGTCAGTTGCTTAACCTGCTCAATCAGCTTATGGCGAGTATCGAAGGTAAAATTGCCGCGATCGAAATCATTGGCAAAGCGGCTGGCTTCTTCGCTCAGGGTTTGCGGGCGCTGTTTCAGTTCGTTGATCATCGCCTGCTTGTACTGTTCAAAGTCCGCGTCTTTCATCTCACGCAGGCGCTTTTCAGTTTTCGGGTAGAAATCCAGATAGCGTTGGTACAGATATGCCGGCTGCTTGCTGTTGCTTTGCAGCAGGAAGCCAATCCCCCACTGGCGGCCCACAGACATTGGGAAAGCAAATACCGCATAACCCAATTGTTCCTGAGTACGCAGTTGGCTGTAGAACCAGGGCTGGATAATCTGCCCCAGCAGCGAGCTGTAAGCCATGCCGGTCACTTCATCATACCCGGTCGGCACATAGACTGCCGCCAGCGCCGAGTCAGTGCTGCTGCCCGCACGCTGCAGGTTAGCCAACTGTTTTTTAGCCACTTCAACGTCTTCGCCGTGCCACCATTCAATGCCGGTGCAGCCCAGGCGGTGTTTCAGCGTTGAGGCAAGAGTATCTACCTGCTGCTTGCTCATATTGCCCACCACCAGCAACTCCGGTGTGGCATCGGCCAACAGGCTGTCGCGGTACGCCAGCACGTCTTTCAGCGTCAGGGTTTTCAGCACCTCGCGGCGCTCACTGCGCTCGGAGTACGGCACGCGGGAAACCATCTGCACCGGTTGGATCGCCAGCTCAAACGCTTTCCCTTTCTCAGCCGAATCCAGCTGCTCCAGATACCAGGATTTGGCCTGCGCCAGTTGATCTTCCGTCGGCGTGAAGTTGGAATAGCCCTCAATCAGCGAGGTCAGCAACTGCGGCAAACGCTGGGTAAAGCCGTTGGCATTAAACATCAGGCCATTGTTCGGCGAAGTCGAGAAGCTCAGCCCGCCAATCGAGGCCTGATAACTCAGTTGATCCAGCGAAATACCCGCCAGATAGTCGGTCAGCGAGAACAGCACCTGATTGCGCGCAGAGTCCATGGTTTTTGCGTTGCGGAACGCCACTGTGACATCGGCTTTCGGCTCGTCGGCAAAGTAACGGCTTGGCATATACAACACCCGCAGACCCGGCTGATCGACCACCATTTCCGGTTTTTTGAACTCGTGGGACGGTTTGTTCAGGGTAAAGTCATCAGGAATATACGGGTTCAGCGCAGGCAGCGAAAGGTTGATCCCCTTGCCCAACTGCTGCCACTGTTCGAAACGCTGCGGCGCGATTTTATCAACCTGATAAGGTGCGTTGACGAAATAGGCCATCTTGTTATGCGGCTCATTCGGGCTGACAAACCAGATGCGCGCATTTTGCGGCGTCATGGCGTCCAGACGCTTGGCAATCGCTTTGGCATCATAGCGATCGGCCAGGTAAGGCGCATCCAGCGTGTGTTCTACCGGCACACGCAGCATGGTGTCCACCAACCATTCTATGTAGTCCATATCGCGGGTGATCGACGGATAGCGGAAATCCAGGTTGAGAACGTGGGAGATCTCATCGAAGTAGCTTTGCTTGATGCCTTCGCTGCGCAGCATTTTCAGGTAGTTAAAGATGGCTGCTATCACCTCGTCACGCTTGGCCAGACCTTTATCGGTCAGGGAAACGCTGATTGAGAATACCCCGCCGTTGCGATCCACCATCGGATCGGCCCCGGCGTTGATCGCATCCGCCAACCCCTGCTTTTGCAGCCAGTCAGACAGGGTATTTTGGCTACGGTTGCCAATCAGGTAACTAATATAAGTGTCGGTCTTACTGCGGAATTCAGCGCTGTTGTTATCAATGCGGAACTCCACTTTCAACTGCTTACGCGGCTGGGCCGGAACATAGTGGATAATGATGCCCTGCTGTTCAGGGGTGACCGCAGGGACGCTAATCGGCGGCACGCTGGCTTCGCGATTGGGCACTTTGCCAAACGTATTGGCCGCCAGTTCGGCCAGCTCAGGCAATGGCTTGCTGCTGTACAACACGCCCATCATCAGGTTGGCAGAATAATAACGTTGGTAGAATGACGTCAATTCATCATGCAGCTTGCTGCCTGGCTTGTCCTTCAGGGTATCGAGGTTACCGCCGGAGAAACGCGCGCTCGGGTGAGCCGGGTTCAGCGTTTCCGCCCCGACCTGCGCCATGCGCATGCCGTCGCGTGAACGCGCCATCGTCAGTTCGGCATTAACCGCATTACGTTCGCGATCGGCATTGCCGGGATCCAGCAGAGGCTCCGCAATGGCGTCCGCCATGCGGTCTACCGCCGGCGCTAACGCGTCGTTTTCCACTTCCAGGTAGAATGCGGTGCGATAAGACGCGGTGCTGGCGTTGTGGCTACCACCGTGCTTTTTCAGAAACTCCGCCAGGTTTTCCGGCTGCGGATAGCGCTTGGACCCCATCAGCACCATGTGCTCCAGGTAGTGCGCCAGCCCAAGTTGGCTGTTCGGATCTTCCAGCGATCCCACCGGCAGCGCCAGTGCCGCCAATGATTTTGGCGCCTGAGCATCGGATACCAACAAGACGGTCATGCCGTTTGCCAGCTTAATTGCCTGATATTGGCGTGGATCGTGATCGCTTTTGTTGATCTTCTCCGCCAGCGGTTGCCATCCCTGTGCGGCCCAGCTTAACGGTGCCCAACACATGGCCAATAATACTAACCCGGTAATGCGGGCCAACTGTCTGCGCATATCCAAAATGAACCCCTATTCTGACACCGCTACGCTAAATCCCTAACGTTAGCGGTGTGCATCAAAACAACACAACAAAAGGCTATATACCTGTACGTTATGTAAGACCGGAGCTAACCCCGATAGTTGAATATAATCCTGCTTATTTTTACCACCTCCCGGCGAGCAGTACCACCGGGGGATGTTATCCGTCGCCTTTCAAGTCGCAACGTTGTTACCTGCACTTATGTACGTGACCCGTCCATGAGCCACACCCCTTCGGGGCCGCTGCAAGCAGCGTTCCAATCTGCTCCGGGCAGATTTGTCACCCCAGTGACTTACCAGAGTAAGCGCCTGGGGATGAACGAGCTGGGGCCAGGCTGTGCTGTACAGGGATGTACGAATGCCGCAAGCGCATGGATGCGGCTTGAGCGGCCAACTCGAAATCCATAGGGTAAATAACTCTGGGTAATACCAAGGGATCAGCCTAAATTATGCTTCGCCACCGGCAACAGGTAACGTTCTGTTTCGGCCAGAATGTGCTCTAAACAGGCATTGTCCAACTGACGGAATACCCGTTGAACATAGGCGTCTTCGCCTTCTCCAGGAATGCGCTGATCGCCCTGCCAGGTTTGCAATAACTTGGCCTGCGCCTTGATTTGCACCTCTTCATCCCAGTCAATGCTCTGAGTTTCCGGTTGATAGCACTGGCTCAGCCACGCCCAACCGCTTTTATTCAGCAAGAGCAACGGCTGGCATAAACCGCGCTGATAACCCTCCACCAGCTCAGCCAACTGCTCGCGGGCATCCTCGGCGGTTAACGCGGCAAAACGCCACGCGGCGCCTTTGCGGCCATAAATACGGCTTTCCCCCGTGCCACCGGCGCAGCAGTACGCCAGATGTTCCAGCCACAACAGTATTCCATCAACCGCCGACAGGGTGGCCGGTCGCCAGCGTAGCAGCCCGTCCTCCTGTACCTGATGCAACCACCCGCTGATATGCACACCGGCGATGTCGATATCCAGCTCCAGACTGTGCCCTTCGCTACGTTCGGCGCGCACCTGCTCGGCCAGCTCGCTCATCTCCTCTTGCTGTTTCTGCCAGTAAATCTCACCGAAGGGCCCAAAAGGCAAGCCGCCGGCGGCACGCACCCGCTGGAACAAACGGGTGGCATCCTCGCCGTCAATCAAGGTATTCAACAATTGGCTGTTGAACTGATAGCGGCTGAGATTATCCAGGATGAAGGGCTCTTCATCCGGCAATTCGGTTTCTTCAAGGATAAAACTGACCCCCAGCCGCAGTTGGAAGAACGCGCGGATTGGGTGGCGATAGAACCGCAGCAAATCATCCAGCGAGATCTGGGTCTGCTCATCAGGCAATAGCGGTTGGTTAAACGGCGGATGCGCCGCACCGCGTTTATCAGCTGCGGGCAGCCATTCGGCGGCATAGCTTTGCGCTTCCGCGCCGGGCAAAAAATTCTCGGCGGCGAACGGCATGCGCGCGTGCCAGCTAAGCAAGTGTTTACCGACCTTCTGTGCGCTGGCATCGGCGTCCAGAGCCTCATCACCCGGCAGGCAATAACTTTGCTCCAGATACTCCAGCAGTTCGGTTACCAGCACCGAAGGGTAACGCAGGCTGTTATCCTGAATGGAACGGCCAATAAAGCTGATATACAGCCGCTGCTGTGCCGACAGAATCGCCTCCAGGAACAGATAGCGATCGTCGTCGCGACGGCTGCGATCGCCGCGTTTTACCTGCTGTGCCATCAGATCAAAGCCCAGAGGCGGCAAAGTGCGCGGATAAACCCCGTCGTTCATGCCCAGCAGGCAAACCACTTTGAACGGAATGGAACGCATCGGCATCAGCGTGCAGAAGTTGATTTGCCCGGCGAGGAAGCGTTGACTGATACGTTCCTGATCGAGACGCGCAGCCAGTTCGTCACGCAGAATAGTCAACGGCACCTCATCGGGGTAACGCGCCGCCAGCCCGTGTTCAAACACTTTGCTCCACTGCTGCTCAATCAGCGCCAGTGCCGCCTCGGTTTCGCCGTCCGGCTCAAAGAAGGTATCAAGCAGTTGGCGGCAAAGCGGCAGCCACTCCGGCAGAGCGCGCGCCTCGGTCAATCGTTGCCGCCAGCGGCTGAGGGAGGCCAACAGTTCGGCCAACTGCCCGGCTAGCTCCGCGACCAGCCCGCTCGATTCGTCATAAGGCAGCACGCCCTGCCAATCGCCGGCATTGCTGTCCATGGCGTAGCCCAACAGCATTCGTGTAATGCCGAACTGCCAGGTATGCTGGCCGGTAGCCGGCAAATCCAGTTCACGTACGTTGTCGTCATCCAGCCCCCAGCGGATGCCGGACTCCCCAACCCAGTGGCGTAACAGGCGCAGCCCTTCCTCCTGGATCGAGAAACGCGCCGCCAGTGCCGGCACTTCCAGCAGCGCCAGCACCTGTTCAGAAGTAAAACGGCTCTGCGGCAGATCCAGCAGCGAGATAAACGCCTGCAGCGCCGGGTGCGCCTGACTCGCCTTGCGGTCAGAAATCGCAAACGGCAGATAGCGTTCCGGGGAAGCGTTGCCGAACACCGCCTGAATATAAGGCGTGTAGCTGTCGATATCTGCCACCATCACGATGATATCGCGCGGCGTCAGCGCAGGATCTGCCGCCAGCATGGTCAACAGCTGGTCGTGTAAAACCTCCACCTCACGCTGCGGGCTGTGGCAAGCATGCAGGCTGATAGAACGATCCTCGGGATCGAGCCGGCGTTTGGTCGCGCTGCTCTCCAGCGTTTCCAGCGTGGTACCGATGACGGCGCTATTTTTCAACTCCAGCATATCGTGCTGAATGGCATGCAATAAGTTATCCGCAGGGATATCTACAAACGCAAAAATCTCCTGCGCGGATTCTATCTGCGAGAGCAAAAAGTGGTGGTCACGCCCCAACTTGCCCCATGAAGCCAACAGCGGGTTGGGCAGGTCTTGCTCGCCTTCCGCATTAAACAGCGCGGCGGCGTTATCGGGATCTCTGAATAAGGCATATTCCGTTTTATCCTGATAATGACGCCGCTTGCGGCTCTGCAATTTCGCCAGGAATGATTGGCTCTGAATGTCCCCCCAATAGTAGCGGCACGGATTGGTGAACATCAGGTGAATATCAATATGGCGACCCAGCGCCTGCAAGGCCTCCAGATACACCGGCGGCAGCGCCGAGATACCGCAGATAAACACCCGCGGCGGTAACCCTTCCGGGCAGCGTTCCGCCTTTTCCAGCACGCTGATAAAGCGACGATACAGGTTTGCACGATGCCATTCCGGTTGCCCCAGCTCATGGGTATATTCGACCAGCCGCGCCCACAGCGGTGCCTGCCATTGCTGGGCCTCCGCCAGCCCATCAATGCTTTCGCCCTTTTGCCAACTTTCCAGCCATTGCGGGCGATATACCAAATACTGGTCAAACAGATCTGCCACCCGACCGGCAAGCTGATGAATTTTACGCTTGTCGCCGTCGTCGGTGAGGTAATGTTGCAGCGGGGCAAATTCCGGCCGCGTGAGAAGATCCGGCAGGAGCCACATCAGTTTCCAGGTCATGGCGTCTTTACTGAAGGCGCTCTCTTTCGGGATGCCGGGCAAAACCCGGGTGAACATGTCCCAGATGAAGGTTGCGGGCAGTGGGAAGGCGATATTGGCGGCGATGCCAAACTGTTCCGCGAGCTGCATCTGCAACCACTGCGCCATACCGGGGCTTTGCACCAGCACCACTTCCTGCTGAAAAGGATCGGCCAATGGCTCTCTGGCTATCAACGTGCTGGTCAGCGTTTTCAGCAAATCCAACTGATTGGAATGATAAACCCTAAACATGGGTGCTCCCTTAAAACATAATATCTGCCGGAGTACCGGCGGTGCAGTACCAGCGGTTCAATTCAGCCCACTGCCGCTGAGGCGTTTGTATTCTTACCGTCAGCCGTTGGCAAGCGGCATGCGGGGAGTTTTGCCGCATATCGCGCTGCCACCCGGGCGGCAAGGGCAGCAGTTCGGCATCCGTGCGACCGGTGGCCGCAAAGACTTCCAGTTGTTGATGCGCCAACGACCAGGCTTGCCGATACTGCCACTGGCGCTGAAAAGAGTGCAACAGCACCTGATGATACTGTAACAATCCCAGCAGCGACACCGCGAACAGCAATGCGGCAATCAGCACTTCCGGCAGGCTGAACCCCTGTTGACGCCATAGCCCTGCTACGGGAGCCACCCGCGCGTTAATCCGCACAGTCCGTTTCCCGTTTTTCGGGGCAAAAATCCAGCCAACCGCCGATTTCCGCCCTTAGCTCGAAGGTCCCGCCCGTGCCATCCGGTTTGGTCAATTGATATAATCGCAACGGCTCCCCTTCACTCATCGCCCCGTCACCGCGCACCAGCACAATCCCCGCCTGGGCGGACAATTTGGCGCAGGCGCGCAGCTCTGCGGTTTGCTGGCACCACCAGCCGTTGGCACCTAACCGGTTGCGGGGCCAGGACTGCGCCACGCCCCAGCTGAGCGCCGAAGCAGCCTGGTTGTATGCCTTCAGATAGCGCTGTTGATCGGCGGCCAGCAGCAAAGCGCTATCCAGTTGGCGGTGCTGGGCATTCAATAACATCAGCCCCATCACCAACAGCAGCATCACTGCCGCCAGCGTACTGCCGCCACGCTGCCCCGCCGCACTCATGGTAGCGAAGCCATGTTAATCGCCCAGTGCAGGCTGCGGCGTATAGCGTCATCCGCCTTCGAACGCCCGGCCAGCGACAGCATGATCCATGTTTTGCCACTGCTGCCCGCGATCGATTTAACGCTGAAAGTTTCAATGCGCACTTCGTCGTTATCCAGTAACCGCTCCCAACCCGCACCGTGACAGTGGGTTATGCCACGTTGCCCTTCCAGCGCCCCCTTCCGCAACCGGTAACCAAAATACCCGGCATCTGCGCCAAGCGTCTCCCAGCGGCCGTTACGGGTGATGTCGTAAGCGACGATCACACAACTGCCCGCCGCCTCCCCGGGCGCATGGCCAATCAGTAATGCCCGCCCGCGGCAGTTACCGGCGCAGAAACCGGCGCGGCGCAGATCTTTCTCAATGCCGAACGCCAACTGCCGGAGTACCGATTCCAGCCGATAGTGCCGACCGACATCGACACTGTGCTGCCGTAACACCGGGTAGGTTTTGGCCGCCGCCAGCATAATCAGGCTGCCGAACGTCAGCGCCAGCATCACCTCCGGCAGCGTGAAACCTCGCTCTAGGGCTGGCATGCCGTAATCCCCCGGATGCTTACGTCCTCGCTGCACAGGCGTAGCCGCCCTTTGGCGGACAACACCAATCGAAGGCTGCCAGCACCGTTGCTGAGCACGATATGCCCAGCCTGCGCGTTATTGCGTAATCCATAAAATCCCATCTCCTTTTGGGTGTGCGCTGCCAGCCTTACATCCCGGTAATGCGGGCTGAACAGGTCATCGCCGTGGCCCTCGCACCCCGAAAGTGGCTGATTACTGCCGATGCACCAAGGATCGCCGGTTTTAAACCACAGCAGCGCCGTGCGGTTACGCCAGTTGGCATCCGCCTGCATCCGGGTGAGAAACGCCAGCAGTTGCTGAGCGGTATGTTCCAGCCGCAGGCTCTGCTGATAATGGCGCCAATGACTGACGCCCCAGCCGGTGAGCATGCCCGCCAGAGTGATCACCACCAGCAGTTCAATCAGCGTCATGCCGCGCTGGTCTTCGGTATTGAAAATCAGGTTGTCGTTCATGGCAGTCAGTGTAATCAAGGCGGCAAAACGGGGAAGCGCGGTTTACTCAGGCTGAAGCGCTCTGCGCAACCTTTCGATGTAACGGGCAGCAAGTCAAAATAAAATGCGAAGCGGAACGCAAACAGAGCCAAGACAGAGGGAGAAAAAAGTAAGGGCGCAACCCGTGCGCCCTTGGGGATAACTTATGCGGCCAAACTCAGATGGCAACCGGCGCCTTGATGGCGGGATGCGGATCGTAACCTTCGATTTCAAAGTCTTCAAAGCGATAATCGAACAACGAAGCCGGTTTGCGCTTGATCACCAGTTTCGCTAACGCACGCGGTTCGCGGGTTAGCTGCAACCGGGTCTGCTCCATATGATTGCTGTACAAATGGGTATCGCCACCGGTCCAGACAAAATCACCGACCTCGAGATCGCATTGCTGCGCCATCATATGCACCAGCAGCGCATAACTGGCGATATTGAACGGCAGGCCGAGGAACACGTCGCAGGAGCGCTGATACAGCTGGCAAGAGAGCTTGCCGTCCGCCACGTAGAACTGGAAGAACGCATGGCACGGTGCCAGCGCCATCTGATCCAGCTCGCCCACGTTCCAGGCTGAAACTATGATGCGGCGTGAATCCGGATCCTGTTTCAGTTGTTTCAGCACGTTGCTCAACTGGTCTATCTGACGGCCGTCCGCAGCGCCCCATGCGCGCCACTGCTTGCCGTACACCGGGCCAAGATCGCCATGCTCATCTGCCCACTCGTCCCAAATGCTGACGTTGTTTTCACGCAGATAAGCCACGTTGGTGTCGCCGTTCAGGAACCACAACAACTCATGGATGATGGAACGCAGGTGGCACTTCTTGGTGGTCACCAACGGGAAACCTTCCTGCAAATTGAAACGCATCTGGTGGCCGAAAATCGACAGCGTGCCAGTGCCGGTACGGTCGGCTTTAGGGGTGCCCTCGGCGAGCACTTTGTTCATCAAATCCAGATACTGTTTCATTTGTTCCTCACGATAGTTGTTGCTGCGGGCGACGACGATACGCCCAAATCATCATAATAATACCGGCCACCACCATCGGGACGGACAGGATCTGCCCCATGCTGACAACGCCGTCGAACAGGCCAAGCTGAGCATCCGGCTGACGGAAGGCCTCGACGATAATGCGGAATGCGCCGTAGCCAATCAGGAACAGGCCGGATACGGCCCCCATCGGCCGCGGTTTGCGGATAAACAGGTTCAGAATGATAAACAGCACTACGCCTTCCAGCAGCAGTTCATACAGCTGGGACGGGTGCCGCGGCAGCACGCCGTACTGGTTCAGCAATGGCAACAGCTGCGGATCGGCCGCGGCAATGGCGACGTCTTCGCCGCGCGAGCCGGGGAACAGCATTGCCCAAGGCGTATCAGTGGTCACGCGGCCCCACAACTCACCATTGATAAAGTTACCCAAACGGCCGGCACCCAGGCCAAACGGGATCAGCGGAGCAATAAAATCGGAAACCTGGAAGAAGGTGCGCTTGGTACGGCGGGCGAACCAGAACATCACCAGGATCACCCCCAGCAAGCCGCCGTGGAACGACATGCCACCGTCCCAGACTTTAAACAGGTAGAGCGGATTATCCAGGAACAGCGGCAGGTTGTAGAACAGCACATAACCAACGCGGCCACCGACGAACACACCGAGGAAACCAGCATACAGCAGGTTCTCCACTTCATCCTTGGTCCAGCCGCTGCCCGGTTTGTTGGCACGGCGCACCGCCAACCACATGGCAAAAACAAAGCCAACCAGGTACATCAGGCCATACCAGTGCAGAGAAACCGGGCCGATAGAGAAAATCACCGGATCAAATTTAGGAAACGCCAGATAGCTATTGGTCATCTATCACCACAACATGTCTATTATTCTTCCCCAACCGGGGGCGGCAGGTGCCAAACGCGCTAAAACACTCTTTTTCGTTGCTTTCAACGCAGTCGAGGAGGCGGATAATAGCATAAGCTTAACCGCCTCCGGACTGGCCGACAGGGAAAAGTTCTGTAAAAAAATCAGTCTGCAACAGCCTTTACTTGCCGCCACGGATCAATCCGCCCATACCGCGCCGTTCCATAAACGCCGCGACCTGGTGGCGCACTTCGGTCGTCATCTGGGCGCCCAGCACCCGCTGCGCCAGCACTTCGGCGTCAGACAGCTCAATATGCCGCAGCAGATATTTGATACGCGCCACACTGCGCCCGTTCATGCTTAAGTTACGATAACCCATGCCCACCAACAGCAACGCGCCCATCGGATCCCCGGCCAGTTCACCGCACAGGCTCACCTGCAGCCCAACCGCGTTGGCCTGAACCACGATCAGCTTAAGCACCTGCAACATTGAAGGATGCAAACTGTCGTACAGCGCCGCAACGCGGGTATTGTTGCGGTCTACCGCCAGCAGGTATTGGGTCAGGTCATTGGTGCCAACCGAAATGAACTCAACCCGCCCGGCCAGATGGGGGATCAGGAAAATCATCGACGGCACTTCCAGCATTACGCCAAGCTTGGGTTTCGGGATTTCATATCCGAGCACCTCTTCCACTTCGCGCCCTGCGCGATCGATCAACCGCCGGGCCTCGTCGATCTCTTCCAGGCTGGTGATCATCGGCAGCAGGATGCCCAGGTTGCCGGTCCCGGCATTGGCGCGCAGCATCGCACGCACCTGAATCAGGAATATTTCCGGCTGATCAAGGGTGATGCGGATACCGCGCCAGCCCAGGCAGGGATTTTCCTCGCTGATCGGCATATAAGGCAGCTGCTTATCGGCGCCGATATCCAGCGTCCGCAGCGTGACCGGTTTGTTCGGGTAAAGCTGCAACATGCCCTGATACTGCGCAACCTGCTCTTCTTCCGAAGGGAAGCCGCTTTGCAACATGAAAGGGATTTCGGTTCGGTACAAACCGACGCCATCGACTCGCCCGCCCAAGAGCTGCTCGTGTTCCGGGCTGAGGCCGGCGTTAAGCATCACCTGAACTCGCTCACCACTTTTGAGCTGGGCCGGCTGCTCGACGTCGTCTTCCGCCAGTTTGCTTAACTCAAGTTCTTCGCTGATCAGCCGCTGGTATTCCTGCACCAGCACCGGTTCAGGGTCGACCAGCAGTTCGCCGCGATAACCGTCGACAATCAGCAGCCGCTGGCTGAGCAGCGCAGGCTGGATATCCGCGCCCATCACCGTCGGCACGCCCATCGCCCGCACCAGAATCGCCGCATGGGAGTTGGCGGCGCCATCGCGTACGACCACGCCAACCAGCCTGTCCTGCGGCATTTCAGCCAACAGGGTGGCAGTCAGTTCGTCCGCCACCAGCACGAAACGCGCCGGCCACTGAGTCGCGCCCTGGGTGGTGTCGTCGAGGTGGAATAGCAGGCGCTGGCCGAGCGCGCGCAAATCGCTGGCGCGCTCACGCATATAGGTGTCTTGCAGGCTGGCGAATTGGGCGGCAAAGACTTCGATCACCTGTTTCACCGCCCATTCCGCTACGGAACCGGCGTCAATTTCGGCAAATAGCTCGCGCTTGAGGCGGGCGTCGTTCAACAGGTGAGAGTACAGATCGAAAATCGCCGCGCTCTCTTTTTGCGAGCTGGCGGCAAAGCGCTTGCTGAAACGGCGGAATTCCGCGCCGGCTTCTTCCAGCGCCTGCGTCAGGCGTTCCCGCTCGCTCACGGTATCGAGCGTCGAGGCCTTGTAAACCTGATCGAGCGACGGCTGGCTGCTGTCCTGCCAACCTTCCGCCACCGCTACGCCGGGGGATGCCGCCAATGCTCGGATGCGGGTCTGGCGATATTGGCCAAAAATGGCGTTAAGCTGCGATTGCGAGAGGATCCCGGCCATTTGCGTAGCCAGAGTCACCATGAAGGATTCTTCGCTTTCGTCGAACTGGCGCAGCTCACGCTGCTGCACCACCAGCACGCCCAGCAGTTGGCGACGATGAATAATCGGCACGCCCAGGAAGGATCGGAAACGATCCTCCTTCACCTGAGGTATGTATTTGAAGCTGGGGTGGCTCTGCGCGTCCGCCAGGTTTATCGGCTCTGCACGGCGCCCGACCAACCCGACGATGCCTTCATCAAATGCCAGCGCGATAGCGCGCCCGCGCGGTTTTTTCAACCCGCGCGTCGCCATCAGGTAGTAGCAGCGGCGATCGTTGTCTGCCAAATATATGGAGCAGACTTCCGTATCCATCGCCAGACAGGTTTCATTGACCAAAAGATCCAGCGCATCTGTCAGACTGGCCGCCGCGGCCACCTTCTCAACAATTTCTCGCAAGCGCGTGAGCATAGTCGGCTTAACTTAACCTCTCTTCCGGCGATAGGCGGGGGGCTGCCGCTGTGTTGCCTGCTCCTGCATCGGCATCACGGTGACGGCGAATTCTTTCATCACCCGGCGGTAAACGTCGCGTTTGAACGACACCACCTGGCGTACCGGATACCAAAAACTCACCCAGCGCCAGCCGTCAAACTCCGGCGTGCTGCTGCGTTGCATATTGATATCCGCGTCATTGCACATTAGCTGCAACAAAAACCATTTCTGCTTTTGGCCGATACATACCGGCTTTGTGTCCCAACGCACCAAACGTTTTGGCAATTTATAGCGCAACCAGTTGCGGGTTGAGGCCAGGATGCGCACATCCTTTTTGCTCAGCCCCACTTCTTCGAACAGCTCACGGTACATTGCCTGTTCTGCGGTTTCGCCAGGGTTAATCCCACCTTGGGGAAACTGCCAGGAGTGTTGACCGTAACGGCGAGCCCAAAGGACCTGCCCCTGACGATTACAGATTACGATACCAACATTCGGGCGGTAGCCATCATCATCGATCACCGGACTACCTCGATAAGCTTAATTTCGCATAGATGTACTGATTGTTTCACACAAGCTACAGGCGGTAAACCACTGCTTTGCAGCGCCGTAAACCGGATAACATTGGGATAACTCACAGATAATGGCAAAGTTATAAACATGTGAGGCGATTTTACGGCGGTTTTATTCACTTTTTCTGTGGATAGGTGTGTGAAGAACTCAAGGGATAAGCTGGTACAACTCTGACGAGCCTAAAAACACCATTAAAACCAGTTCAATATTAATTCAATAAAAACAACATGATAAATTATTATCAACAGGTATAAACAGGACAGAAATGTGATCTGTGCACGGTTAGGATCTTACCCTGGCGAAAGATCCACCAACGTCGTTTTTATCCACAGATTATCCGTATGAGTTACGCACAAAACGGACAATTTCGCAAAAAAATGCCCGAGTCAAGGCTGTAAATCGAACCAGTGATCGGGAAAAATTTGGGTTATCCCATAAATCTGTGGATAAATAGGTGTAAGATCCTGTTTATTGTCGGTGGCTTCAGGTGCACAAGCGCCGGACGAAATTTGTTTCCTGCGCGACGGAAGAAAAAAAGTCATGAAAAATCATGCTTCTATTAGTCTATTCCCGCGTCTTTCCCAGCCGATGTTCGCTGTGCACAAATGCAGTACATTTTTCAACCAAATCTGACGGGCTTGTATTATGGCGTTTTTATCCCCTCTTCCCCTTCCGCCGGAAAACGAACAGCAGCTGTTTGAACGAGCACAGCAGCTTGCCGGCTTTACCCTGGGTGAACTGGCCGCGCGCGCGCAGTTGCCGATCCCCAAGGATCTGAAACGCGATAAAGGCTGGGTGGGCATGCTGCTGGAGCTGTACCTCGGCGCCATGGCGGGCAGCAAACCGGAGCAGGATTTTCCCGAACTGGGCATTGAGTTGAAAACCATCCCGATTGACGCTGCCGGCAAGCCGCTGGAGACCACCTTCGTCTGCGTAGCACCGCTTACCGGCAACAGCGGCGTTACCTGGGCCAGCAGCCATGTGCGCCATAAGCTGGCGCGGGTATTGTGGATACCGGTAGAAGGCGAGCGACAAATCCCGCTGGCGCAGCGGCGCATAGGATCACCGCTGCTGTGGAGCCCGAGCGCCGCTGAAGAAGAGATGCTGCGCCGAGATTGGGAGGAACTGATGGACCTGATCGTGCTCGGCCACGTGGAGCGGATCACCGCTCGTCACGGAGAGGTACTGCAACTGCGGCCCAAGGCGGCCAACAGCAAGGCGCTGACCGAGGCCATCGGCGAACAGGGCCAGCCTATCCTCACGCTGCCGCGCGGTTTTTATCTGAAAAAAAGCTTCACCGGCGCGTTATTGGCAAGACATTTCTTAATATGATCCTCTTTGTTTAAGCCATGTTTAGCTAACAGTGTCGCCGTACCAATAAACGCGTATAATTCAGCCTTTGCTTTTTATTAAGGTGTGGCTTGGCAATGTTCGATTGGATTATGGATCCCAATGCCTGGTTAGCGTTAGGTACGCTGACCATTCTTGAGATCATTCTGGGTATTGATAATATTATTTTCCTGTCTCTGGTGGTGGCCAAACTGCCGAAGGCGCAGCAGAACAAGGCTCGCCGTATCGGTCTGGCCGGCGCTATGCTGATGCGTCTGGGGCTACTGGCGTCTATCGCCTGGGTGATTCGCCTGACCCACCCGCTGTTTACGGTGATGGACCACAGCATCTCGGCGCGCGATCTGATCCTGCTGCTCGGCGGACTGTTCCTGATCTGGAAAGCCAGTAAAGAGATCCACGAAACTATCGAAGGGTCCGATGAAGAGCACCACACCAAAGTGAACGGCTTCTTCGGCGCCATCGTGCAGATTATGTTACTGGATATCATCTTCAGCCTGGACTCGGTGATTACGGCGGTAGGCCTGTCCGATCACCTGTTTATTATGATGGCGGCGGTGGTGATTGCGGTTGGGGTCATGATGTTTGCCGCCCGGCCGATCGGCGAGTTCGTTAACCGCCATCCTTCGGTGAAAATGCTGGCGCTGGCGTTCCTGATCCTGGTGGGCTTCACCCTGATGCTGGAAAGCTTCCAGGTACATATTCCGAAAGGTTACATCTATTTTGCGATGTTCTTCTCGATGTCCGTCGAAGCGCTCAACCTGATGCGCGGCAAGAAAAACCAGGCCCCAGAGTAACCTCTACGGGAGCGTGCGAAAGCCGCTCCCGTTCGTATTTTTATCCTTTCTTCAACTCTTACACATACTTTCTCTTACCAAGATAAGGACTTATCCGAAACACGAGGTATCCAGAGTTTGCTAGTCTTGGAAGAAGGCTCTTTTCTGCATACATAATTGAGGATCGGCAGGATGAAAAAGTGGGTAATGGCAGTTTCTGCGTTGGTGATCGCCGCCGGGCTGACGGGCTGCGCCAGCGATTACGTGATGGCGACCAAAGACGGCAATATGATCCTGACTCAGGGCAAACCCGAGATCGACCAGGATACCGGCCTGATCAGCTATAAAGATGAAAAAGGCAACAACCGCCAAATCAACGGCGATCAGGTTTCACAGGTCATCGAACGTTAATTTTCTGCCGGCTATCGCCTCCTCTCCAGCGCGATAGCCTTCCCTGCACTGAATCCACTTCCCCCATCTTCACGGCTTGGTTATAGTCGAGAAAGGCGATATCACCGTCTCGCAGGTGATGAGACTCCTGTTTCATCGGGTGTAAAGCCCGTAAGCGCTAACTTGAAAGGAAGGCCGTTAATGCAATACCACCGTATTCCCCACAGTTCTTTAGAAGTGAGCGTGCTGGGACTGGGCACCATGACCTTTGGCGAACAGAACAGTGAAGCCGATGCCCATGCGCAACTCGACTATGCATTAGCCGCTGGCGTCAACCTGATCGATACCGCAGAAATGTATCCGGTACCGCCCCGCCCTGAAACCCAGGGGCTGACCGAACAATACATTGGCAGTTGGATCAAGGCGCGTGGCAACCGTGAGAAAATAGTGCTGGCCAGCAAGATCGCCGGGCCGGTACGCGGTACCGACAGCAGTATCCGTCCGCAACAGGCGCTGGACCGCAAAAATATCCGCGCCGCGCTGGACGCAAGCCTGAAACGGCTGAATACCGATTATCTCGATCTTTATCAGTTGCACTGGCCACAGCGCCAAACCAACTACTTCGGCAAACTCAATTATCAATACACCGACGATAAAGCCACGGTTACCCTGTTGGAAACGCTGGAAGCGCTGACCGAGCAGGTACGCGCCGGTAAAATCCGTTATATCGGGGTATCCAATGAAACGCCGTGGGGCGTAATGCGCTATCTGCAATTGGCCGAAAAACACGAACTGCCGCGCATTGTCTCGATTCAAAACCCCTACAGCCTGCTAAACCGCAGCTTTGAGATCGCTCTGGCAGAGATCAGCCAGCACGAGGGCGTTGAACTGCTGGCCTATTCCAGCCTGGCGTTCGGTACCCTGAGCGGCAAGTATCTTAACGGCGCCAAGCCGGCCGGAGCGCGCAATACGCTGTTCACCCGCTTTAATCGCTATTCTGCGCCGCAAACGCAACTGGCGATTGCCGAATATGTCGCATTAGCCAAAAAACACGGTCTGGATCCTTCGCAGATGGCATTGGCGTTCGTGCGGCAGCAGCCGTTCGTGGCCAGCACCCTGCTGGGCGCCACCACGCTGGAACAGTTGAAAACCAACATCGACAGCTTTGACCTGGTGTTGGATGAAGACGTGTTGCAGGGGTTGGAAGAGATCCATACCCGCTTTACCATTCCCGCGCCGTGATACGTCGGGGCGCAGCAAGCTGTGCCCCGGCAGCTTTCACTGCAGTTATTTTGCACCGCGCTGTGAAAACCACAGCGCGGTAATCGCCAGCGCAAACACCACGCCAAAACCAATCCCCACGCCGACCACCGGCACGCTCACTTTCACCGCCAGAGAGTACAGACCCAGCATGAGCAACATGGCGGTATTCTCCCCCAGGTTTTGTACCGCAATCGCATTGCCGGCGCCTACCGAACGTTTTCCTCGTTCCTGCAACAACGCGTTCAACGGCACCACAAAGAAGCCCCCCAGCACGCCTATCGTCAGCAGCAACACATAAGCATTAAACAGGGTGGTTTGCAGCGCAAAGATTGCGACCGCCACACCAATCAGGATCCCGGCCGGCATACAACGTTTCACCGTTTCCAGCGTGACGAAGCGCGCGGCCGCCCCTGCGCCAATCACAATCCCTACCGCCACCATGGCGTTCAGCAGCGTCGGCGTGGCGTTATCGGCGATGCCAAGCGCCACCGGCACCCACAACACCAATAGAAAACGCAGCGTCACCCCGGCCCCCCAGAACAGGCTGGTGCCAATCAATGAAAAGCGTGTCTGACCGTCGCGCCACAACACAAGGCATGCGTTGAAGAAGGCTCGGGTCATCGCGCGCGGCGTCCAGGAAGCCGCCGGGTGCGCCGCCGGCAGGCGTGGAATGTACAGGTTGGCGACCACCGCCGCCGCATATACCAGCGCGCAGACCGCCAACGCCGCCACAATGTGCCAGTCGGCCAGCACGCCACCGGCAACCGAGCCAATCAGGATCGCGGCAATGGTGGAGGCCTCCATCAGGCCGTTGGCCTTGACCAGCTTTTCGCCGTGCGTGATTTCACCCAAAATGCCGTACTTGGCCGGGGAATAAGCGGCGGCACCCACGCCCACCAAGGTATAACCGAGGAAGGGATTAAGCCCAAAACAGATGACCAGCGCACCGGCCAGCTTCAGACCATTCGCCACCATCATCACCCGTCCCTTGGCGAAACTGTCGGCGATCTGGCCGACAAAAGGCGCCAGAATGATATAGGTGGCGACAAACGCCATCTGCAAAATCGGTTGGCTCCAGTCGGGATATAGCTGCTGCTTGATCAGCGCCAGCGTGGCAAACAGCAAAGCATTGTCGCCGAAGGCGGACAAAAACTGCGCGCAAATCACGGCAATCATGCTGCGAGAGAGCAAAGGTGAGTCGGTATTCAACGACGGGTTCATCGGGCATTCTCCGGCTGTTCGGCCATTTTACGCAGGGTTACAAAGTCCGGTTTACCACTGCCGAGCACCGGCAAGGTTTTAAGCAGACGAATATCACGCGGCACCGCCAGTTCGGGGCTTCCCAACTCACGCGCAGCATGCAGCAAGGCTTCGCGGGTGATGCCGGCATCGGTGGTAAACATCACCAGCGCTTCCCCCTTGCTGCTGTCGCTTTTCACCGTGGCGGCATGCTGCCCTTCCGGTGCCACGCGCTGCGCCAGCAGCTCCACGCTCTCCAGCGAGACCATTTCACCGGCCAGTTTGGCAAAGCGTTTCACCCGGCCGCGAATGACGCAATAACCCTGCTCGTCCAACGTGACGATATCGCCGGTGTCGTACCAACCCGGTTGCAGATTGCCATTTTCATCTTCCGCCGCCGGCGGTTCCAGTTCTCCCGGGCGTTCCATCCGCAGATAACCTTTCATGATATTCGGGCCTCTCAACTGCAGGCGGCCACCGTTATCAATGCCCGGCACCTTCATCAGACGCGCCTCCATCTTCGGCATAATGCGGCCCACGGTGCCGACCTTCGTCGCCAGCGGAACGTTGATCGACACCACCGGCGCACATTCGGTTACGCCATAGCCTTCCAGAATGCGGATGCCGTATTTGTCCTGATAAATCTGTTTGGTGCTGTCCGCCAGTTTTTCCGCGCCGGCCACCACGTAACGCAAGCGGGCAAAATCATACGGATGGGCGAAGCGCGCGTAGTTATTGAGGAAGGTGGCGGTGCCAAACAGCACGGTACAGTTGCGGTCATACACCAGTTCGGGTACCACGCGGTAATGCAACGGGCTGGGATAAAGAAAAATGCGGCTGCCGGTCATCAGCGGGGTCAGCAGCCCAACCGTCAGGCCGAACGAATGGAACAGAGGCAGCGATGACATAAAACGGTCACGCGGGGTGAAATCGGCGATGGTGCGGATCTGTTCAACGTTGGCCAACAGGCTGGCGTGGGAGTGCACCACGCCTTTTGGGTTACCTTCCGAACCCGAGGTAAACAGGATCAACGCGGCATCATCCGGCTGTTGCGGCAGCATGGCGTGCGCCGGCTGGAACAGGTGACGCAGGATCCACAGCTTGTCCGCCAGGGCCAGGGTATCTTTCAGATCCTCCAGATACACCCAGTTGGCCTCCGGTACCTGCTCCGGCAAGTGGGTCAGCTTGCCCTTTTCCAGGAACTGGCGCGAAGTGACGATGGTTTTGATGGTCGCTGCGGTCATCGCGCTTTTCAAACCGTTGGAACCGGCGGTGTAGTTGAGCATCGCCGGAATACGATTACGCAGAGAGGCGCCGAAAATCGCCGCCACGGTGATGGTGGCGTTCGGCAACAACATGCCGACATGTTCACCCTCGGCAGTAAAGCGCTGCAGGATACGGCTGACGCCCAGCGCTTTTTTGATAAGCTGCTGGTAGCTGTCTTCCTTGAAGGCGATGTCTTCGATGCAGGGTTTGTTGCGACCATAGCGGTGCTGAGCCGCCAGCAGGGCGCGGAACAGGGTTTGCGGCTCGCGAGTGTCCATCCGCGCCTTCATCATAATCTGCATCAGCCGGTCACCGGCCAATGCACGACGATCGCGGGCGCGCGGCGCTTCCGGCATCGGCAGCGACGTCGGCGGTAAAATACGGATGCTGATCTGCGGGAACCAGCGGATCTTGAACACGCCGGCCATGCGGCCAAAGGGGCTGAACTCGGCGCCGTCCAGTCGCACCGGCACCAGGGTCGCACCCGATTTAGCGGCGATAAACGCGGCGCCGTCATAGACTTTCATCAGCGAACCGGTAACGGTGATACGCCCTTCAGGGAACACCACGATCGGCCGGCCCTGTTCGACCATCCGCACCAGCTGTTTGATCGCCATCGGTTTGGTCGGGTCGAGATAGACCAGATCGATATAGGGTTTCAACCAACGCATAAACCAGCGATCGCCGATGCTGGCATAGACCGCAAACACCGGTTTAATCGGTAAAAACAGCGCCAGCAAAATGCCGTCGAGGAAGGAGATATGATTGGGCGTAATCAATAGCTTAGTCTGTTCGAAGTGCCGGGCATCACCCTCAACGCGAATTCGATACAGCAGGCGGAACAGCGTGCGCAGCACGGAAAGGATCATGCCCTTCTCCCTTTAGCCAAAATGAGCGTAAACAGTTGTAGGGAAAAGAATACTATACGGCAGGCAAAAAAAAACCTACGCATCCGCGTAGGTTGGTGCAATTGAAAATGGCTTCAACATACAGAGTATGCTGATTTCTCACCAATCAATACCTCTGGGATCACCTACTCTAGAGAGATGCCGATCAAGAAACTACCGACGAATCGCAAGAGTTCTGCTCTAAATGCAACCAGCTGTAAATTTCCCGCATTTTATGGAAATAACTCAATGAAACTTAAACAATCCTGGGGTAGGAAGGAGACAAAATCGAATCCTGCGCAGGCGGGCTGGGAGGGCGTCAGGCAAAAAAAAACCTACGCATCTGCGTAGGTTGGTGCAATTAATATGGGTTCAACACACGAGTTGTTGAAACTCACCAATCAATACCTCTGGGACATTCAATTTACCCCGTTGCGTCGAAAACCAGCCAGCGGGCAATCGCAACATTAGGGCGCAAAGTGTAACCAGCGGTGTATACCCATCGCCTATCAAGCTTCAGCGTTGTTGGCTGCACTCTTGTTAGGGTCACGGGCAGATATACGCGCCCGATTAACGTGGGCGCAGCATGCCGCGCGCCCCCCCCTGGCTGGAGATGAACAGCCCCGTCGCCTGGCGGCAATTCGGGATCCATAAGACGTAGATGTTTACCGTGCGCTTACCTCAACCAGGCAGCTCATGGCATTCGGCCCCTGCGTCAACGGCGAGGTGCCGATATCCAGCGTTAAAACGTTCGGGTTGCCGGACTGCTCCACCGCCAGGCGCTGGGCGCCAAAACCTGGGTCGAACCAGGCTCCGGTGGCCATCAGCACCACGCCGCGAGTGACGCCATCAGTGATGGCAACGCCCGCCAGGCAACTGCCGCGCGCATTGCTGACCTGCACCTCGGCCCCCTCGGCAATACCACGCGTTGCCGCATCCTCCGGGTGCATATACAGCGTCTCTCGGCCCGCCGTTTTATTGCCCTGCGCCAGCGGCGCCGGATCCATCTGGCTGTGCAGACGGTCACCCGGCTGGATGGAAATCAGGTGTAGCGGCCACTCTTTGGCCTGCGGCGCGCCCAACCATTCAACCGGCGGTTGCCACTGCGGATGCGGAGCAAAGTCCGCATAGCGGTAACCGGCGATTTTCTCGCTGAACAACTCAATTTTGCCGCTTGGGGTTTGCAATGGATTGGCCTGCGGATCGGCACGGAAACCGTCGAAGAACACAAACTCCTTCGCCGGTGCCGGCAGCTCTACGTGGCCTTTACGCCAGAAATCCGCGAACTCCGGCCACTCGACGCCAGTACCCGCCTGCGCCTGCCCGCACTGCTGATAGATGGATTCGATCCATGCCCGTTCGTCACGGTTTTCGGTGAATTGTTCACGGTAACCGAGCCGCTCCGCCAGATCGGCGAAAATATCAAAGTCATTGCGCGCCTGATGCTGCGGCGCTATCGCCTGATGCATCGCCAACACATAGCGATCGCGCGATGAGCCACCGATATCGTTGCGCTCCAGCGAGGTAGTGACTGGCAGCACGATGTCCGCCATCTTCGCCGCCGGCGTCCACCAGATGTCCTGCACAATCACCGTATCCGGTTTTTGCCACCCTTCCACCAACCGGTTCAGCTGTTGATGGTGATGGAACGGGTTGCCGCCAGCCCAGTGAACCAGATGAATATCCGGATAGTGCAGCGTTTCCCCACGGAACGAGTAAGGTTCGCCGGGTTGCAGCAACATGTCGCAGATGCGCGCTACCGGGATCGCCAGCCCGCAAGGATTGTTACCCACCGGCATCATTGGCCCCGGCGTATCCACCCGCGGGTTGCCGACGCCGTTCATTGAGCCGTGCCCAAACGAGAATCCGCCGCCCGGCAGGCCGACCTGGCCGAGCATCGCCGACAGGGCGATCATCATCCAATACGGCTGTTCGCCGCGATGGGCGCGCTGAACCGAGTAGGAACAGGTAATAAAGCTGCGTACGCCGATCAATTGCTGCGCCAGCAGGCTGATGCGCGCCGCCGGAATACCGGTGATAGCACTGGCCCATTCCGGCGTTTTCGCCACGCCGTCGTCCGTGCCGCACAGATAATCCGCCAACTGGTCGTAACCCACACAATGGCTATAGAGGAAAGCCTCATCCTGCGCGCCCCGGCGCTGAATTTCATACGCCAGCGCCAGCATCAACGCCACGTCGGTGTTGGGGCGGATCGGGATCCATTCGGCATTCACAAACGCCGGGCAGTCATCGCGCATCGGGCTGATGTTGATCACCGGGGTGCCTTTCTGCGCCAGCTTCTGCAGCCAGGGTTTGAGCGTATGCTCCGCTGCGCCGCCGGAGGATACCTGGGCATTTTTCAACGCCAGCCCACCGAAGGCGACAAACAGTTCGCAGTGTTCGACCACGCTCGGCCAACTGGTCACGCGCCCGGTCAGCGGGGTAAAGGTGCCGATCACGTACGGCAGGAAAAACTGCGCCGCGCCCCAGCTGTAATTACCCAGTTGGTCAACGCCACCGCCGCCGCTGAAATAAAAACGCCGCACCAGCGAGCGCGCGTGATGCAGGCGCCCGGCGGATGACCAGCCATAAGAGCCGGTAAACAGGCCTGAAGGGCCGTAACGATCGCGCACGCGGCGGTTTTCTTCCGCAACCAGATCAAGGGCGAGATCCCAGTCCACTTCCACAAAATCTTCCCGGCCACGCAACGTACGGTCGCTACCTTCGCGTTTCTGCAACCAGGAACGGCGTACCGCCGGCTTGCGGATACGCTTGTCGGAATAGACCATTGGCGCGATGGAATCGAGCAGTGGGGAAGGATCCGGATCGTCGGCGAAAGGCTCACAGCGGATAAGCCTGCCGTCTTCAACCACGGCGGTATACGCCCCCCAGTGTGCGAGTTGCGGGTAACGTTTAATGGACATGAGGTTCTCGGGCAATCAATAGATGCACAAAAGTAACATCAGCCGACGCGCGGTTTCAAAGCACAAATTGCTCTATCACTGTACCCTGCGGGCCTAAGCGCACATTAAATCGCTCATATCTGCAACGGCCGCCACAAGTTGCGATCACCACCGCTTGCAGCCCCGGGCTTTTTCCGCAAAACTGGGGAATGTAAGCGATTACCCAGGATGTATTACAGATATGGCTACGATAAAGGATGTTGCCAGGCTGGCGGGTGTTTCCGTGGCCACGGTGTCTCGCGTGATAAACAATTCCCCGAAAGCCAGCGGAAGTTCGCGCACTGCGGTGCTGGCGGCGATGGAACAACTGCAGTACCACCCTAACGCCAACGCCCGCGCGCTGGCGCAGCAATCGACCGAAACGCTTGGGCTTATCGTGTCCGACGTTTCCGACCCCTTCTTTGGTGCCATGGTCAAGGCTGTGGAACAGGTGGCCTACGCCACCCACAACTTCCTGCTGATTGGCAACGGTTACCACGAGGCTGAAAAAGAGCGTCAGGCGATTGAACAGCTGGTACGGCACCGCTGTGCCGCGCTGGTGGTTCACGCCAAAAAACTGACCGATAACGAACTGAGCGGCTGGATGCAGCAGATACCGGGCATGGTGCTGATAAACCGCACGCTGCCGGGCTTCGAGGCACGCTGCGTGGCGCTGGACGACCGTTATGGTGCCTGGTTGGCCACCCGCCATTTGATCCAGCAGGGGCATCAGCGCATTGCCATCGTCTGCTCCACCCACCAGATTTCCGACGCAGCGGACCGGTTGCAAGGCTATCTCGACGCGTTGCAGGAGCATGGCATTGCGGTAGATGAAAAACTGATAGCCTACGGTGAGCCGGACGAAATTGGCGGTGAACAGGCGATGACCGAGTTGCTCGGCCGCGGCAAGCACTTCACCGCAGTGACCTGTTATAACGACTCAATGGCCGCCGGCGCGCTCTCGGTGTTGAGCGACAACAGTGTGGACGTACCGGCCCAAATGTCATTGATCGGTTTTGATGACGTGCTGATTTCACGCTACCTGCGGCCACGCCTGACGACCATCCGCTATCCGGTGGTCGCCATGGCGACCCAGGCTGCCGAACTGGCGCTGGCGCTGGCCAACAACCAGCCTCTGCCGGAGATCACCAACATGTTCAGCCCGACGCTGGTACGGCGCCATTCGGTCGCCAGCATCAATAACGTTTACGAGCAGAATTAAACCAGTGCCCGGTGGTACAATCGCACCGGGCGGTCAGGGTAATCCAGCGCGTCGCCAATATAATGCCAGCCGTGGCGTTCGTAATAGCCGCTGAAATCGCTGTACAGATAGAGTTCACTGAAGCCGGCGCGCCGGCTGTAGTCCTGCACGTGTCGTTGCAACCTCAGGCCAAGACCGCTGCCGCGCTGGCTTTCATCCACGTACAGCGCCGCCAGCCAGGGGGTCAGATCCTGGCGGCTGAGCAGGTCACAGCGCCACAGACCGACCGTGCCCACCAGCTTCTCCCCCTGCAACGCGATAAAGGTGATCGGTAAATCCGCTCCCCGCAGGCCGCTTTCTACCACACTGGCGAAAAATGCCCGGCTGTTTTCGTTGCCGAACGCCCGCCATTGCCAGTCGACCACCTGTTGCAGATGCTGCGGGTAATCCGCCAAAGGCACAATGTTAATCATATTCCGCTTCCTCCCGTTGCCCGAGACCAGTCTAGTGCCGTTCCGTCACCGCGTAAACCCGATGGCAAAAAGCTCCGCGGCCAAGGGCTAACCCTATGCTAAACTGAGCGTTATTTTCCGCAGCGGATGTTGAAAAGGGGTTAGCCACTGATGATCACCATGTTGGATGTTTCCCTTCGCGCTGGGGTATCTAAAGCCACGGTTTCACGCGTGTTAAATGGCACCGGCCAGGTGAAAAAAAGCACCCGCGACGCGGTATTCAAGGCGATGGACGAACTGGGGTACCGCCCGAACTTCCTCGCCCAGTCGCTGGCGAACAAAAGCTCCAACAGCATTGGGCTGGTGGTATCCAACTTCGACGGCCCTTATTTCGGGCGTTTGCTGCGCCAGGCCGCCAAGCTTATCGAGGCCAGCGGCAAGCACCTGATAGTCACCGATGGTCACGATACGCCGGAAGATGAACTGCAGGCAGTGCAGTTGTTGGCCGATCGCCGCTGCGACGCGATCATTCTCTATACCCGTTTCATGTCCGAATCGGCGTTAATGGCCCTGCTGGACAGCCTGCCGGTACCGATCATGGTGATCAATCGCGATTTGCCGCAGGCGCGTACGCGCTGTGTTTTCTTCGAACAGCAGCAGGCCGCCTTCCATGCAGTGGATTATCTGATTCGGCAGGGGCACCGCGAGATCGCCTGCATCACCGGCCCTATCGCCACCCCCACTGCCCAAGCGCGGCTGGCGGGTTATCAACAAGCGCTTGAGCATCACAAGATTGCCTTCGACGATGCCCGCGTGGCCTATGGCGACAGCAGCGTGCAAAGCGGCTATCAGGGCAGCCGCAACCTGCTGGCCGGCGATACCGGCTTCAGTGCGCTATTCGCCTGCAACGACGATATGGCCGTCGGTGCGATGAAAGCGTTGCATGAAGCGGGCAAGCGCCTGCCGCAGGACGTCTCGCTATTCGGTTTTGACGACGAACCCAGCGCCGCTTATTTGCAACCCGCGCTATCCACCGTTTACCTGCCGATCGACGTGATGATCGAAGCGGCTATCAGCCAGGCTTTCCGCCTGATCAATGGCGAAAACCTCCCCCCGCTTTCCCCGTTCACCGGCGAACTTCGGCTGCGTGACTCCGTGGCTCCAGGCCCCTACGCCGGTTGAGATTCTTGGGCGCAGAACGCTGATTGCGTACTGCGCCGCATTTATTTTTCTGCGATTTCCCATCTCCCACCAGTACGCATATTGTCACCATAATAACCTTTACACTATATAGCATAAAAGCTATATTCGGAGCGTGATATGTGGCCAGTCGTAACCGTCGAACGATTCGACGACTGGTTTTGATCACTGAACGGCGATGAACAAAAAAGCCTGTTGGCGGGAATATTCACATTGCAGGAATTCGGCCCGCTGTTGGCTCGTCCGCATGCCGACACTCTGCATTTTTCCGGCTCAATAAAGCATCTTAAAGAGCTGCGCATTCAGCACCGCGACCGCCCATTTCGGGTGTTTTTCGCCTTTGATCCGCAACGGCAGGCTGTACTGCTATGCGGTGGTGATAAGACAGGCGACAAACGCTTTTACCAGCGCCTGTTACCCATCGCCGCCATGGCGTTTTCACATTATCTGGCAACCCAGAGGTAACGCATATGGCCAAGCCTTTATCAAATTTGATAGATAAACTCGATCCCACCGTCGTTGCGGCAGCCCGGCAAAAGGCGGAGAAAGAAATTTTTGAATTGCGGCTGGCGATGCTGCGGGAAGAACTTGCGGTGTCTCAGGTAGAACTGGCGAAACGGCTTGGCATCAGCCAGCCATCGGTCGCTAATCTGGAAAAGCGCGGTAGCGAAATCAAACTCTCTTCACTGAAACGCTACATTGAAGCCATGGGCGGCAGGCTTTCGTTAGAGGTTGAGCTGCCCAACGGCCAGCATCGGCGGATGACACTCTGAGATGGGCGCAGCGCTGCGCCCGTCGGTATCAAATGAGTTCCAGCGCAATCAACTCTTCAATGGTCTGCCGGCGGCGGATCAGCCGTGGTTCACCCTTCTCGAACAACACTTCCGGCAGCAGCGGACGGCTGTTGTAGTTTGAAGACATCGAAGCGCCATAGGCGCCGGTATCATGGAATACCAGATAGTCGCCGACCTGCACCGGCGGCAACTCGCGGGTTTCAATGCCGCCACCGGCCTGTTGAGTGAACACGTCGCCGGATTCGCACAGCGGCCCGGCAATCACGGTGTCGCGCAGCGGTTGATGCTCGGTATTGCGGCCATCGGCCGGCAGCAGAGAAATATGGTGATAGCTGCCATACATCGCCGGACGCATTAAATCGTTAAAACCGGCGTCCACCAGCACAAAGTGGCGGCTGCCCATGTCTTTCACCGCACGCACTTCGGCGACCAACACCCCGGCTTCCGCCATCAGGAAGCGACCGGGCTCGATCTCCAGGCTCACCGGGTGGCCCAAATGGGCGGCAATGCGCTCGCGCGCACTGTTCCACAGGCCAAAATAGTGTTCGGTATCAATCGCCTCTTCGCCGTATTGATAGGGGATCGACAGCCCGCCGCCGGCAGAAATCGCGCTGATATCATGACCCAGATCGATCACCTGCTGCACCATGGCGTCACACACGCGCTCCAGATGCTGGTAATCCACGCCCGAACCGATATGCATATGCACACCGATCAGCTTGAGGCCGTATTGCTGAATTTTTTCCACCGCCTGCGGCAAATCGGCATACCAAATCCCGTGCTTGCTGTTCTCGCCGCCGGTATTGGTTTTCTGGCTATGGCCGTGGCCAAAGCCCGGGTTGATACGCAACCACACCGGATGACCAACGGAAACCTGGCCCAGTTGATCCAGCATATCGATCGAGCCGACGTTCACCGGGATTTTCAATTCGCTGACGCGCGCCAGCGTCGCGTGGTCCAGCACATCGGCGGTAAACACGATGTCGCTTGGCTCACCGCCTGGCTGAAAACCGGCCTGCAACGCACGCTCAATCTCGCCCAGCGAGACAGAATCCACCTTGACGCCCTGTTCGCGCATCAGGCGCAGAATATGAATATTCGAGCAGGCCTTTTGGGCAAAACGGATCACGTCAAAATGGCGCAACTGGCTGATGCGCTCGCTGATGATAGCGGCATCATAGGCCCATACCGGGCAACCAAAACGCTGAGGCAAGGCCAGCAGGTTAGCGGCATTGAGGGCGGTAGTCGTGTCGTGCAAAGCGCGTGGCATGGTGATGTTCCCGGATCAAAAATGTGGCTGAAGTAGTGCCATCAATAGTGCCGCACTCTCTCTTGTGTGGAAAATATCTATTTAGCCGAAGTCTATTCATTTATGATATGGACTTGCCCGTTCATGGAGTATGCCGATGCACGCGATTACCCTACGCCAGATTGAAATTTTCCATGCGGTGATGACCACCGGCAATCTGACCGAGGCGGCAGCGCTGTTGCAAACCTCGCAGCCCACCGTCAGCCGCGAACTTGCCCGCTTCGAGAAGCTGATCCAGCTACAGCTGTTCGATCGGCTGCGCGGACGTTTATACCCGACGGTGCAGGGCCTGCGGCTGTTCGAAGAGGTGCAGCGCTCCTATTACGGCCTGGAACGCATCGTCAACGCCGCTGCAGGTATCCGCCAGTTCCAGCAGGCGCAGCTTTCCATTGCCTGCCTGCCGGTATTCTCGCAGTCGCTGCTGCCGGTGGTGTGCAAGCCCTTTATCGATCGCTACCCGGAAGTCAGTTTCAGCGTGATACCGCAGGAGTCGCCGTTGTTGGAAGAATGGCTGTCGGCGCAGCGCCACGATTTGGGTCTGACGGAAAACACCCTGACCCCGGCAGGCACCGAGCGGATGACGTTGATGACGCTGAACGAGGTGTGCGTATTGCCGGCCGGGCATCCGCTGCTGGCGAAAACGGTGCTGACACCACAAGACTTCGACGGACAAAACTTTATCAGCCTGTCGAGCACCGACAGCTACCGTCAGTTGCTCGACTCGCTGTTCAATGAGGAGGGCGTTAAGCGCCGTCTGGTCATGGAAACCCACAGCGCAGCATCGGTGTGCGCCATGGTGAAAGAAGGCGTGGGGTTGTCGATAGTCAATCCGCTGACGGCGCTCGATTATGCCAACGGCGGCGTGCACGTACGGCCGTTCAGCGTTGAAGTACCTTTTACCGTCAGCCTGATCCGGCCGCTGCACCGCCCTTCCTCGGCGCTGGTCACGGCCTTCATTCAGCATTTGCAGAAGCAAGCCGAGAGTCTCCCCGCCCGCCTGGCAGCAGTGATTAAGCGCTAGCCGGCCGTTTGGCTCGGCTGAAAGTCACCAGACACAGCACCAACCCCAGCAACGCAATCGCCGCGGCGGCCAGCGGCACGCTGGTCAGCCCCAGGCCCTGTGCAATCACCACGCCGCCTACCCAAGCACCAATGGCATTGCCCACGTTAAACGCGGCGATGTTCAGCGTGGAAACCAGGTTCGGTGCTTTTTTACCGTAGGTCACGACGTTGATCTGCAGCGCCGGCACGGCGGCAAACGCCGCAGCCGCCCACAGGAACAGGGTCATTTCCGCCGGCACCATGGAATGGCTGGTCCAACTGAACAGCGCGGCAAAGAAGGCAATCACCAGAAACGTGCAGGTCAGCGTAACCGGCAAACGCCAGTCTGCCAAACGGCCGCCGACGATGTTACCCAGCGTCAGACCGACCCCCATCAGCAACAGCGTCCAGCTCACCCCGTGCGACGAAATACCGGTCACCTCGGTCAGTAACGGCGCGATATAGGTAAACAGCGCAAACATCGACGCGGCAAAAGCTACCGTCATCAGCAACGAAAGCCAGATGCCGCCGCCGCGCAGGGCCGACAGTTCTTTTTTCAGATCGGTTGGCGCCTCATCCTCCCCCGCCGGCAGCTTGCTGTACAACGCCAACAAGGACAGCACGCCGATGACCGCCACCGCCCAGAAAGTGGAACGCCAGCCCAATGCCTGCCCCAGTGCGGTGCCGAGCGGCACCCCCAGTACGTTGGCCAACGTCAGGCCGGTGAACATCAACGCCACCGCAGAAGCACGGCGATTCGGCGGTACCAGATTGGCGGCTACCACCGCGCCAATGCCGAAGAACGCGCCGTGGCACAACGCGGTGACAATGCGCGCCAGCATCAGGAAATCGTAGCTGTAACCCAGCGCGCACATGATATTGCCGAAAATAAAAATCACCATCAGCAACAGCAGCGTATTCTTGCGCGGCAGCTTCGCCGTCAGCAGCGCCATGATCGGCGCACCTATCGCCACGCCGAGGGCATAGCCGCTGATCAGCCAGCCGGCTGAAGGGATTGAGACCTGAAGATCCCCCGCCACCTCAGGCAGCAGCCCCATAATCACAAACTCGGTGGTGCCAATGGCAAATGCACTTAACGCCAGTGCAAGCAGAGAAACAGGCATGTGTAACGCTCCCAGTCGACAAAGCCCCGGCATCAGGCGCACGGAGCCGGTAAAAACTCACGGAATTGCCGGACAGCCTGACAGGCTGCCCGCGAAAAAGGGTCAGAGATGTTGCTCAATCTGTGGGTTATTTTCTTAACCCTATAATTATTAAGTCTTATTCGCTCTTTTCACGCTACAGAAATAGCACGGTGACCGACGAGAAAACCAGTGACAAAGCTACCTTTGAGCACAAAACGCCCCGATCCGCCCGCTAAACGCTTGAATGCGCTGACGATGAAAAATGTGTAAAAATGTTGCTACCCTGTTAACGATATCAGCGCAACGTCGCCCGCCAGGCGGGATCATTGGCAAACCACTCCACCAGAAAATCCAGCATGGTTCGCAAGGTGGCAGGCATTTGGCGACGCGAGGTATAAATGCCGTAAATCCCCATCGACTGCGGCCGATAATCCGGCATCAGTTCTATCAGTTCACCGCTTACCAGCAAGGGTGCCGCCGAATAATAAGGCTGCATGGAAATGCCGGCACCCTGCACCGTCCCCGCCATCAGCACCACCGATTCGTTGGCGCTGAGGTTGCCGCTGACCGCCACCGCCGACTTCACGCCCTGAGCATCAAAATGCCACAGGCTTTTACCGAAGTAGGAATAAGTCAGGCAGTTGTGCAGCGCCAAATCCTGCGGATGGCGCGGCGTGCCGTGCGCTGCCAGATAAGCCGGGGAAGCGCACACCACCGACGCGCAGGAAGAAAGTGGTCGGGCGATCAGATTGGGATCCAGCTCATTGGTGATGCGCAGCGCCAGATCGATGCGCTCCTCCACCAGATTCACCGCCCGATTATTCATTTGCAAATCTACCGCCACCTGCGGATGACGTTTGAGGTATTGGGCCACCGCTCCCACCAGCGCGGTCTGGCCCAGCGACTGTGAACAGGTGATGCGCAGCAGACCGCGCAACTCATCGCTTTGCTCACCTTCGACCAAATCTATCTCCCCCGCCAGCGCCAGCATCTGTCGGCAACGTTCGAGAGTGCGCTCTCCGGCGTCAGTCAGACTAAGCTTACGGGTAGTGCGGTGCAATAAACGCGCGCCGGCCCATTGCTCCATCTGCGCCAGATAGCGCGTCACCATCGCTCGCGACATTTCCAGCGTTTCCGCAGCGGCAATCATGCTGCCGCGATCAACGATGGTGATAAAAACCTCTGCTGCGGTAATGCGATCCATGATTCGTCCGATTTACGCAATGAATAATTGCTCATTATCCGGTTTTTCTAACGCTTTATGCAACCTAACATCTGTACAACAACAACCGATAACCAAAAGGACCTCTGCCCATGTTTAAGAAATCATTATTGACCCTGGCTTTCGCCGGCATCGCCACTGCAAGCACTTTCGCCACTGCGGCTGACTCCCTGACCATGGAAGTGTACAACCCGGGCGAGAAAAGCGTGTTCCCGGTTTCTTCGGAAATCATCAGCGGTAAACACGAAGTGGCGCTGATCGACGCCCAGTTCCAACGCAACGACGCCGAAGAATTGGTGAAAAAGATCAAAGCGACCGGCAAGAAGCTGACCACCGTCTACATCAGCCATTCCGATCCGGATTTCTACTTTGGTTTGGACGTGATTAAAGCTGCGTTCCCGCAGGCAAAAATCATCGCGTCACCGGATACGATCAAAGAAATCAACGCCACCAAAGACGGCAAAATGGCTTACTGGGGCCCAATCCTGAAAGACAACGCGCCTAAAGCGGTAGTGGTTCCGCAGGCATTGCAGGGTGATAGCTTCACTATCGACGGCCAGAAAGTGGAAGTGAAAGGCCTGACCGGCCCAACGCCGGAACGCACCTACGTGTGGATCCCTGAGTTGAAAGCGGTAGTGGGTGGCGTCCCGGTAGCCGGTGACAATATCCACCCGTGGATCGCCGATAACCAGACCGTGGAATCCCGCGCTCACTGGCAGCAAACGCTGGAAGGCATCAAGGCGCTGAAGCCGAAAACCGTCGTCCCTGGCCACTTCCTGCCGGGCGCACCGCAGACGCTGGAATCCGTGACCTTCACCCAGAACTACCTGACTACGCTGGAAGCTGAACTGCCGAAAGCCAAAGATTCTGCGGCACTGATTGCGGCAATGAAAAAGCATTACCCGAACCTGAAAGATGAATCTAGCTTGGAACTGAGCGCCAAGGTGCTGAAAGGCGAGATGAAGTGGCCGCAATAAGCGCGTCGCCAATCAAACTACATTGCCTTTGACAGGCTCAATGTTCTGCGGCGTTCAGCCGCAGAACATCACGAGGAATAAAGATGACCGGTACAACTCTGCATTACGTTTTCGATCCGCTGTGCGGCTGGTGCTATGGCGCAGCGCCATTGGTAAAGGCGGCCAAGAGCATTCCAGGGCTGACTGTCGCCCTGCACGCCGGCGGCATGATGACCGGCAATAATCGCCGCCAGATCACGGACGAATGGCGTAACTATGTGATTCCGCATGACAAGCGCATTGCGGAGCTGACCGGCCAGACCTTCGGTGAAGCTTATTTCAATGGGCTGCTGCGTGATACCACGGCAGTGATGGACTCCGAGCCGCCGATTACTGCGATTCTGGCGGCGGAAGCGCTGGGGGGACGCGGGGTGGATATGCTGCACCGCATTCAGACAGCGCATTATCAAGAAGGTCGACGCATCGCCGATACCCCGGTGCTGGAAGCCCTGGCGAAAGAGCTGGGCCTGCCCTCGGCTCCGTTCATTGCCGAGATGCGCTTTAACGCTGGCGCGCCGACCGCACAGCACATTGCGGAAAGCCGCGCGTTTCTTGCCAAAGTCCAGGGCCAGGGGTTCCCGACTTTTGCGCTGCAAGACAGCGAAGGCCAGCTACGCCAGATCCCGGCTGGCAACTATTTGGGCAACGTTGATGCCTGGAAAGCGTTGTTGAGCGGCGCGGTGAGCTGGGCTTAATACCGGCTTCGGCTGCGAGATTCGCAGCCGATTACTCGACCCGGACGAAAGTGCCCTGCGCCTGCACGTTAAAACCAAATCCGCAGTCGCCCTTGGTGCGCATGCCCACCGCATCCGCAGTAAACTGCATCATCACATCACAGGCCACCCCATCCCCCGGCTCCCGCTGACGGTATACCGCCTTGCCACGTTCAATCGGCAACACCTCGGCGAACTCGCCCATATTCGGCCCGTAATACAGCCCCATTTGCGGCATATAATAGCCGGAATAATTAATCAGCCAGCGCTCGCCCTGAGGCTTGACCTCTACCTCGCTCCATACGCCGCGCCCGGCGTACTGCCAATAGACGCCACCCGGCCCGCTCGCCGGCGGTTGCTTCGCCAGACGTTGCTGCAGCAACTTCAGATTATGCTGGGATTTCGCATCCTTCGGCGCCAGCTCCAGATAAGCGCGCGCCTTGAGCAGTTCACCGGCATGCATCAGCGCCAGCGCCACGTTGTTATAGGCAGTGGCGATCGCCTGATCGTTCAGGCCGCAAAACTCGCTCCAGGCGGCCTGATCACGAAAAACATCGGCCGCCCGGCCATAATCGCCCCGCTGATAAGCGCTTTTCCCCAGTGCGGCGTAGCCCGCCACTTTCTGGCAATCAGCATCAATATCCGGCTCATCAATATGTGCCATCACCTGGCCGCTGGCGAGCGCACCATAGGTCAACAGCAGGGGAACCAACGCCTTCATGCCTTATCCTTTCCAGAGTGAGTAACCGGTAATTCGGCGCCAGTATAACCCTCATGCCCCCTGGCTTCACCTCTAAGGATTGACTCACAATATTTCAAACGGTTAGCCGCGTTAAAACTGCTTACATGTCACGGTTTGTTTGTTACCAGGCGGCGGCTCATGCTGATCGGAACGTAAAAAACCCGAGAACCCTATGAACAGCCCCCCTACGCAAAAACACGCCGTCTGGCAGTTGATTAAACCTTTTTGGGTTTCGGAAGAAAAATGGCAAGCCTGGTCGATGCTAATCGCCATCGTCTCCCTGTCGCTCGGTCTGGTGTATATCAGCGTGCAGATAAACCAGTGGAACCAGGTGTTCTACGACGCGCTGCAAAATAAAAATTACCCGGTGTTCAAGGCGCAGCTGTGGCGTTTCACCTATCTGGCGCTGATCTTCATCGTGCTGGCGGTGTATAAAATCTACCTGACGCAGGGCCTGCAAATGCGCTGGCGGCGCTGGATGACGGAAAAATTCATGGGTAAATGGCTGGCACATCAGGCCTATTACCATACCGAGCAACAGCAGATCGTCGATAACCCGGACCAGCGTATCGCCGAGGATCTCAACGTCCTGACCCAGTACACGCTATCACTTTCGCTTGGACTGCTCTCCAGCCTGGTGACGCTATTTTCCTTTGTCGCCATTCTGTGGCACGTCAGCGGGCCAATGACCTTTATGATTAGCCAACACACCCTCACCGTTCCCGGTTATATGGTGTGGTTCGCTCTGTTGTACGCCGGACTGGGTTCCCTGCTGGTCTGGTGGGTCGGCAAGCCGCTGGTTCAGCTCGGTTTTAACCAGGAGCGCTATGAGGCGAACTTCCGTTTTGGCCTGATCCGCATCCGTGAAAACAACGATGCCATCGCGCTGTATCACGGCGAACCCCGCGAGGCGCAACAGTTGGGCGACCGTTTTGATACTATTCGCGCCAACTGGTGGTCGATCATGCGCATCACCCGGCGGCTCAACATTGTCTCCAACTTTTACAGCCAGTTTGCCATTGTTTTCCCGCTGCTGGTGGCGGCGCCGCGCTATTTTTCCGGCGCCATCCAGATGGGCGGCATGATGCAGATCGCCTCCGCTTTTGGCGAGGTGCAAGGGGCGCTGTCGTGGTTTATCGACGCCTTCAGCGATCTGGCTACCTGGAAAGCCTGCGTGAACCGTCTGGCCGGCTTTAATGCCGCAGTGGATCAGGTTCACAATCAGCAACGCGGCATTCAACTGCGGCCGGAGAGTACCCAGCCGTTGGTTCTTGATAGTCTCAGCCTGCAACTGCCGGACGGCCAGAGCTTGCTGGATGCCAGCTCCATGACGCTGAAGCGCGGCGAACGCGTGCTGATCGTCGGCCCGTCGGGCTGCGGCAAGTCAACGCTATTGCGCGCCATCGCCGGTATCTGGCCGTACGGCTCCGGCACCATTGGGCTCGATGCCGCCAGCCGCGCATTATTCCTGCCGCAACGCAGCTACATTCCGATAGGCACGTTGCGAGAAGCCCTCAGTTACCCCCACCTCGCCGCCGAACACAGCGATGAGCAACTGCTGAAAGTGCTGGAAAATTGCCGTCTGAAACATTTGCAGCGCTGGCTGGACACCAGTGCCAACTGGAGCCAACGTCTGTCGCCGGGTGAGCAGCAGCGGTTGGCGTTTGCCCGGGCCATTTTGACCCGTCCGGATATTCTGTTCCTCGACGAGGCCACCAGCGCGCTGGACGACGAAACCGAGCAACTGATGTATTGCCTGCTGATCGATGAGCTGCCGCAGGTAACGCTGGTGAGCGTGGCGCACCGCAACAGCGTGGCCAAATACCACCAGAGTTGCTGGCGCTTTAGCCGCCCGGAACAAAACGAACCGGCGCGCATGGCGCTTGGCCCGCTGCCCGTCGCCGGCTAACGGAGCGACAGTGGCCCGATAAACAAGCTTATCGTTCATCGGGCCATTGAATCGCTTAGGTGCAGTCCCCGTTATAGACGCCAGATCCCATCAGCGTCAGTTAGACGCCCCCCTTGTCAGACCCCGAGTTCTTCCCTAAACTTGCGCACAGATATCGGCCCCCTGTCGGTACGTAAGCGTTAACGTCAATCAACGCATCATGTCTTGCAGCATTGATTGGCTGCATGCTGGTGCGAGGAATTCATGTCATACCCTGCTTTATCCCCAAAATCTGCCGCCATAAAACGCAGCCGTTTACGCCATCCCTTATTGCTGGTGGCCGGCATCATGCTGATCGCCGCCAATCTGCGCGCCGCGCTGACCAGCGTTGGCCCGTTACTGGAACAGATCCAACGACAGCTAATGTTGTCCGCCACTTCCGCTGGCTTGCTTAACTCACTGCCGTTGATACTGTTTGCCGTGCTCTCGCCGATGACGCCGGGCCTGGCCAAACGAATGGGCATCGAACGCACGCTGGGCATGGCACTGTTGCTGCTTGCGACAGGCATCGTTCTGCGCTCTCTGCCGCAAGCGGGCATGCTGTGGATAGGCAGCATAGTGATCGGCGCCGCCATCGCGTTTGCCAACGTGGTGTTGCCAACGCTGGTCAAACGCGACTTCCCCAGCCGAGCCGCCGCCATGATTGCCGGCTATGCGGCGGTGATGTCTCTGGCTGCCGCTACCGCCTCCGGCCTGGCAGTGCCGTTGGCGGAACTGAATAACCTCGGCTGGCGTTTCTCTCTGCTTTGCTGGAGCTTGCCGGCCCTGTTGGCGCTGCTTGTCTGGTTGCCGCAGTTGCGCCGCCCACCGGCTGTAACGGCCAGTGATGCGCGACAGGCACCATTGATGCCGTCCCGCTCGCCATGGGGCAGCGCGCTCGGGTGGCAAGTAGCGCTGTTTATGGGCTTACAGTCCATCACCTTCTACACCATTATCGGTTGGTTCAGCGCCTTTGCCGCCAGCCACGGCACTTCGCCGCAACAGGCAGGTTTCGAACTGTTTATCTACCAGGTGGTGGCGATCGCCGCTAACTTTGCCATGGTATTTATTCTGCCGCGCGCGCGCGATCAGCGTGCTATCGCGTTGTGCAGTTCGTCGCTGATTTTTATTGGCGTCACCGGCCTGCTGTTGCTGCCAGAAAACTCGCTGATATGGCTGATTTTTGCCGGATTGGGGGCGGGAAGTTCTTTGGTGCTGGCGCTGTCATTCTTTGGCTTGCGCAGCGGACATCAGCACCAGGCCACACAGTTGTCGGGCATGGCGCAATCGGTAGGCTATTTACTGGCGGCGCTGGGCCCAACGTTGTTCGGCCTGTTACACGACCTGACCCAGGGTTGGCAATTGCCGCTGAGTATCCTGCTGGGCCTGACCCTGCTGCAAATGCTGTTTGGCGTTCTCGCCGGGCGTAATCGCATCATCCACTAACGTCGTGACGAGTGGATAGCGTCGGTGCAGGATCCGGGGCGTCCGCCTGCCAGAGATCGTCAATAAAATCTCGCTGTGCAGCGTTCAACTGCCAGCGAGGCGGTATCCTGGCCAGACTGCGCTCTTTGGCGCTCTTGCCGTTTTTAACGCGTTTTTTGTCCATCGACATGTTTCCTAAATCATCAGCAACCCATAAATCGCGGCGGCAACACCCAACCAAAATACCCCACAGCCGATAAACACGCACAGCCAAGCCTTACGTTTGATGTTCACTCCATCCTTGCTTATCACTCTGCGCCTCACCAATAGATTAAATTGATTGACACTGCATTATTGATACATTCAAACAATCAATAAAGTAGCCTTACACTATGGACATTTAAATAAAACATGCTAGCAACCTACTCTGAACGGCGAGAGTGACAGGAAAAAACAGTTCCATTGCTTCGCGCAGGCTAATAACAACCCAACAATCAGTATTCAGGCAGTGTGCCACGATACAAACGATCAAAATCAAACCATTGGTAAATGAATTATTATTAAAACTAATGACTGGATTTAACCGAAATTGGCGGGAGGTTTGAGGGTAAAGACAAATAAAGGAGAGGGCTTCCGCTGCGATTTGAAGAACTGAATCCATAATTCAGGCCGCGTAGACGGCCTGAACAGAGTGAGATAAATCAGCTGATCTGCGTAACAGAGTCCTTACTGGCGCGCTCACGTTCGCTGCCGGACAATTCACTGAGACGCCCGTCGCGCATTTGCAGCAGCCGATCGGCATGTTCGAAATAGTGGTCGTCATGGCTGATGGCAAATACCGTTTTACCCAACTCGCGCAGCTGCGGTAACAACTCGCGATAAAAGATGCGCCTAAATTGCGGGTCCTGATCCGCCGCCCATTCGTCCAGTAGCAGGATATCTCGCTGTTCCGCCACCGCCAGCAGCAACGCCAGGCGTTTGCGCTGCCCTTGCGACAGCTGCGGATTGGTCACTCGCAGGCCATTAAATTCCAGTTTTCCTTTCATGTCCAACCGGTTAAGCCAACGCTCCACCAGTTCGGCGTCAGGCTGTTGACCATCGGGTCCCTGCAAATGGTGGAACGGGTGAAAATCGGTAAAGATAGCGGAAAACAAACGGCGATAGTCGGGCATGCTCGCCAGGTTCTGCTCGACGCCATCCAACAGGATCTGTCCACTGACCGGTTGATATAACCCGGTCAGCAGCATCGCCAGCGTGGATTTTCCGCTGCCGTTGCCGCCAATCAGAAACACCAATTCGCCGCGGCGCAATGTCAGAGAGAGCGGCCCGACGGCAAACCCGGTTTTCTGCGCCGTAGCACCGTAATGAAATACGATGTCACGCAGTTCCAGCGTTTCCCAGGTTTTGGCTTCAACCGCAGGAAATGCAGGCTGATAATCGGCAAGACGCAGAGCTTTGATCTTATTGAAAGCCACTTCGGCACCGATCAGCGTCGGGAAAGCCCCCACAGCCTGCAGCAATGGCGTACGCAGAAACAACAGTGTCAGTGAATAGGTCGCCGCAACGGCGGTATTTGCCCAGCCCAGACTATTGGCCATATAGAACACGAGACCAATAGCCCCCAGCATCATGATATTCGACCAGTTCACCGCGCTGAGATGGAAGGTATCGGCACGGATAATATGGTAACGGTAGTCTTCAGCATCCGGCTGATAGGCCTGCTGGTAGAGTGCTTTCGCGCGGTCGCGATTCAGCGCCAGCTCTTTACGCCCGTCAATGGCTGACTGGTAGTGTTGGTAAAGATGCTCTTCCGCCTCACGCACGCTGCTCAGGTGGCGATACACCCGCGAGACCAGATATCCACTGCCAATCACCGTCACCGCCACCCAAACTGCGGTCACCGCCAGCATCCGCGGTGAAAGCCAACCCAGATAGGCCGCAGACCCCAGCGTCAGTATCACTCCCTGCACCAATTCTGGCAGGCGGACAAAGGCAAGGGTGATCGTGCGGATGTCGCTGGCCAGGCTCGCCAGCAGAGAGGCGCTGCCCAATTGTTCAATCCGTTCGATATCGGTATCCAGGATCCGCTTCACCAGTTGGCCGCGCAGCCGGAACACGAAATGATGACCGAGCGTGGTCAGCGCCAACTGAGATCCTAGCGTCACCGCCATCAACAGCGCCAGAATCCCGAGGAATTCCGGCAGCACGGTCAATGGGTTGCCGGTCACCGTCATCAGCCGCAAATTTATAAAGGCAATGATGCCAATGCCCAGCGCCGCACTGGCCATGGTCAACGCCATTACCGCCAGAAACGGCCAACGATACTGGTGGTAAACCACCCGAAGCAACTCCATGAGAAACCCTACCCTGCCATCTTGAGATGGCAAGCATTGTAAGCGGCGAGAGAATGATATCAATAATAATTCTCATCCCTGGCCCTTCATCTGCAGAAATGTAATCCGCACAGGTAACGATAAACGGAGGGTGGAGTCTGGCATATCTGAGAAGAAAGCTTTATCGGCAGCATTAAATTATTTCAAATAAGAAGAGCCTGCAAATTAACAAAAAAAAACAAACAGCAGCATTGTTAGGGGTATAAACAAAAATATAAAATAAAATCATTCACCGTGAACATAAAATAATAGAAAACATATAAATAACCTCTCCATGTAAAAATGCGGTCACTTTATTTTCTTTGCCGTTACTTATCATTCAATGCTTTAATAAAAAATCACAGGTAAAAATCAGCCAACAGTCAACCCCCAGGTAATTAAGATGAAGAAAAGGAAATTTCTCAGTCAGGTTGAAATTGAGCAGCTTATCTCAGCCGTTCATGAAGGTAAAAACAGTATTCGGGACCGCTGCTTGTTATTGATGTGTTTTATTCATGGTTTACGGGTCAGTGAACTACGTTCATTACGCTTACAAGATATTGATCTGACCACCAATCGGGTGCATATATTTCGATTGAAAAATGGCTTTTCAGTCCAACATCCCATACAACCCAGAGAACGTGATGCCCTGTTGAAGTGGCTTGATCAACGTTCCAGTTACCTTGAGGCGGACAGCCAGTGGCTGTTTTTATCGCGCCACGGCGGGCAAATTTCACGGCAACAGCTGTATCGATTGATGAGGATGTACGGAGAGATGGCCGGCATCAGCGTTCAGGTTCATCCTCATATGTTGCGCCACTCTTGCGGTTATGCCCTGGCCGACAGAGGTGTCGATACCCGTTTGATTCAGGATTATCTGGGGCATAAGAACATCCAAAATACAGTCATTTATACCGCCACCAACGTGGAGCGCTTCCGCATCATCAATCTATAACGCCGGCATAGTCATCCAGGGGCTCACTATTTCTGAAGACGCATTAAGCGTCTTCAGGCGTACCCTATTTCATGCGTTATTCCCGACACCGAGAGTGCTTTAGCTACTCCCCGGAAAATTTCCGGGTAATCCTGGTGTGCAGAGAAAACAATTCACTATCATTCGTCACTTGAAGTTTACGCATCGCACTGCATTTATGCGCGCTGATCGTTTTGATGCTGCGACACTGCAGATCGGCTATTTGCCGCAGGCTCATACCGTTAAACAAAGAAGCCATAACATCACTTTCGCAACGAGTCAGCTCGTGCACGACGGAAGTCTCGCGGCAGGCAGAACGAGCCAAACAGGCACCAATCTGCGGACTCAGTACCCGCTCACCGCTCAGTACCCGGTTGAAGAATTCAGCCACCAATGGCAATGCGTCATCTCGAGCGACAATGCTGATATTAGGCTGACTCAATAACGGGCCCAGCTCTTCGGCACTTTGGCTACGGGTGTAAACCACCACTCTGAGTGTCGGCAATTGCATGCACAGGTTAAGCAGAATCTCCCGCCCCTGTACGGCAGTCTCATCCACACCGGCTAACTCCGCAATCAGGACGTTAGCCTGCTGATAGACCACCCCATCTGCAGCGTCCCTCATACTGGTTTCCTGCAGCACAATCTTTCCCGATTTCGAGAGTGAGCCAATAAAACTGGCCAACCCATCAAGCATTAAGGGACAACGATCCATTAATGCGATGTGTAGAGGTTGATGACGCGAAGAATACATATTCTGCTCCTGTCTTATCTCTCCTGCCGCGTTAATGCGCTGTCAGGCGCCGTTAACGGACAAAGGACGGGCCATTCATGGCCATCCATTTTCCCTGAAGATATAACTCACCATCATTGTGAAAACCCAGCTTCAGCATGGCATTACGTTTATGTGTACTGACGGTGCGGATATCGCGACGCATCGTCAAGGCCACGCTGGACACGCTCTTACCGGAAAACAGCTCTGCCAATACATCCAGTTCACGAGCCGTCAGAGGTCGGCCTGGAGTGGCTTCATGCAACTGACGTTGGCGGATCCGGTGGCTAAAACTGCATTTTCCTGCCAATACCTGTTGCACACAGTGCGTCAGGGCGATAGCGGTCTCTTGTTTTAGCATCAATCCGCGAATACCAGAGGCAATTAACTGCCTCAATATTCTGGACTCATCTAACGCCGTGCAAACCAGTAATGCGGTTTGGGGCGAGCCCGCTTGCACCTCAGCAATCAGGCGTAAGCCATCCAGCACTGACTCTGACTTGCCACACAGCTCCATAATTAATAAACGGGGCCTGTGTTTGAGCAATACGGACGGCAGATCGGCAAGACACCTGACGTGCTGGATCCGATCCTGGCGATAACCGCATGATTCAATTAATTTATTACGTATTCCAAGCGCGGTGACCGGGCAAGGTTCCATAATGACTGCATTACCATTCTTTTTATCGTATGCATCATTTGAAGCTAGCGAAATACTGGGTTGATAATAGGTATTCATATCATCGCCTCCGATTCGTTATTACGGTTACTTGTCCGGTCAGGATCACCAAATTTAGCGTTTTTTAACGCGATAAAACTTCAGCGTAAATAGCCGTTTGCTCAGAAATTCGATGCCGTGAGTTCGCCGGATAAATATCTATTCATAAATAAAAGAAATTTGCAGTACGCCATCTATGCTGCCGGGCGTTGCACCACCATAAGTGCTGTATGCTCGGGCACGGAGATCAAATTTGGCCTCATGCGTGAATTGATTGACCAATTGAACCATGCTCTTATTATTGCCCAAATTTACACCTCTCTGATTTTGCAACTCAATCTGCACTCGGCTTGAGGTCCCGTTGTTCTTATATAAGGCACCGCTCTCCTCAGCCACCGACCCGGTAAAGGTCGCAGTCGCCGAGGTTGTGGTAGCCGGACAATTTTTCAGCGTTATAGGAAACTCGATCCATTCGCTGGCAGAGCCGGAACCAGCCAAAGTGGCAGCGGAAATAGTGTCGCCGAGGTTAACCTGGATATTACTGTTTGCCCCATCTACGATGCAGGGAGCCGCCTTAATATTGCCGGTTATTTGGAGTTTCGCCGCCACTGCGACCGCCGGAATTACCCACTGAAAAATGCCGACAAGAATCATTATCCGGCTTATTGCGCTAAAGCCATTAAACATAGCAATTTCCTTTTCTTTAAGAATAAATGACCCGCTACCCATAAAATTTCAGTTATTCCATTTCTGCCTGGATGGTCGCAGTGGCGGTGAATACACCGGCTGCGGGTGCCTGCCCGGTGGTGTTTATTGGATACACGCTGAACCTGGTGCTCCCACTCTGACTGGGATAGAGAAAATCAACCGGCAGACGGCCGCTTTGTGGCGAAATGGTGCCGCCAAATCGGTCCTCGATCATCACCCCTATGCTACTGTTGCTGGTTCTCAGCGCCGCGGGGATATTGCTATCAACCTCTCCTCTGAATGACAGGCTAACTTTGACCCCTGAGGAAATATTGCGGCAGGCCAGGGTCAACTCTTTCTGGTGCGGGGTAAAACCCGGCGGCATCGCCCCTTTAGTCCGAAAGCTGGTAGACAGAATATCGCCAAAATCCACCACTACCGTCTGTGGGCTAATCTCGCAGTTTTGCGGTACCGTCACCACCCCGCTCATTGATACGGTAGATACCGGAATCACGCTGCTCACCCCGTTGGATACCGAAACATAGGTTTCGACCAGTTGGGTGCTGGGAATGATGGTCTGACCGACAAACGGGCGCCGAAAGTACAAATGAATTCGCCCTCTGGCACCGCTGGAATAGTGCGCACTGGCGCAACTCTCATCCTGGCCCATTTCGTTTTTTAAATTTGATACATTGCTGAAGGGAGTCGGGATGTACTCATTCCTATAACCGGCTACATAGACTTCGCTGGCAACAGCCAGATACTCGTTCAACGCGTAATAAGATAAACGTCCGTCGTTATGAGTCTGCGTTGGCAGGCTAGATTTGGCAGTGATATAGGAAGCAGTGCGGTTTTTACATTCGCACTGCACATCATAAGTACCGCTCAGGTTCCAGTTATTGCCCGCGGCGTTTTCAATCACCAGGCCGGTAACGTTCTGCGCCGGGTTAGTCAGCGTAGGTGTAAAAGTAAATGAAAAGGGATGGGTCCCCCCCGCCGGTTTACATTGACCCAAAGCGGCCTGAGCCGACTGGGCGCTGAGCATAGCCGCAAATAACAAGCTATATGCAAACATTATTCGTTGACTTGATTTCACTGTTATCATCACACGCACCTTATAAACACAGACCCTTGACCAAGCGAATCCCACCGCTTTCAGGCTGGTTAGCCAATTGATAGCTGACCTGACACTGTTGCGCAGCGCCATTTCCCCACTTGACCTGCAGTCGGCCGCTGTCAGCCAGCCCTGCCAGATAAACTTGTCCGCCGTCACCGACAATACTGGCATTGCCATTCGAACCATTGAGAGCGCTGACGGTAGCACCGAACGGGACCGGGCTTCCGGCCCTGGTTAACAACGTCATCAGTACACGCGAACCAACATTGGGACTAAAACTGGCACGCACTACGGCACCACGAGTCGGGATCACCGTTTGACTGCTGAGGGTCATATCCACATCGTCGGCAAAAGAATCACCGTCCAATCCAACGATATTGCGACGATACGGTGTCAGATAGGGCACTACCGCATAACCGCGCCAATCGGTATTCACACCGGTCTGATTCAGCACGTTGACACCCGCGGCGCCGGGCGCCTGTACCAGCGCTACCGTATCGCCCAATGGCTGCGACAGCGTGATGCCGTTTTGATGCACCAAAACGCCGCCCTGGATCCCGTAGTTCACCTGTTGACGATGGCGATCGTAGCCATAGCCCAGGTTCAGCTCAGCCAAGGAGCCTTTATAGTCGGCTTGAATGCTGCCATTGGCGCCTCCCCCTCTTCCGGTATATCCCTGGCTGAGGCTGTAGTTCAGGTTATTGCCTTCCAGTGCGCTGCCACTCAACCCAAGGTTATGGCTGGTGGGGCCATTGCGGCTGCTGTTCATGTTGTAGGTGGCGTAACTGCCCGGCAGCCATTTATTCAGCGGGATGCTGACGTTAAAGGCCAGGATGTGATCGCGAACGTTGTTGCGTTTGCCGTTACTGTCAAAACCGTTCTGACTGAAGGTGTAATTGAAACCGTAGCTAACGCTTTGCCAGCTGTTGTTGTAGCCAACGCTGGCCGATTGCGAACGACGGCTATCATTCCAGTAATCCTCGTTGAACAGGCTGAGTGACAGCGTTCCGCCCCCCTCCCACAGGTTCTGGCTCAATATCAATTCGGCGCGGCTTTTCTTGTGGTCGTTATATTTGACACTGTTACCGCCATAACTTTCCAACGCTTCTTGCAAGGTATAGAAGCCGCGAGTGGAATAGCGATAACTGGCCAGGCTGAAGTTGGTGCCAGTTTCGATAACGTTTTTACCGTAGCGTAAACGCCATGATTGCCCCTGGTCCTTGGGCTGGGTTTCCTGTTTGGTCCAGGCTTGGGTAACGTCGGCGGACAAGGCCCCGACAGTTCCCAAGTTTTGCCCCCAGCCCAAAGCCAAGGCTTGATACTTGCTCACGGCCTGCACGCCGCCGTATACAGTCGCGCCCCAGGGCAACCCATAAATGCCGGTAGCCTGACTGAAAGGCCGTTCATCGACCTCACTGCCATAAGAACGATATGTCCCACTGGTGAGGCTGTATTTGAACCGCCCCTCACGCTGCAGTACCGGCACTACGGCATAAGGCACCACAAAGTTTTGCTCCTGGCCATTGGCTTCACGCACGCTCACATTCAGATCACCACTACCCCCGGTGGGGTAAAGATCGGTAATCTCGAATGCACCAGGCGCCACATAGCTTTGGTAGATCACATAGCCATTCTGTCGAATCACAATCTGGGCATTGCTGCGCGCAATCCCGCGCACTATCGGTGAATAACCTTTCATGCTATCCGGCAGAATTTCATCTTCCGAAGCCAATTGACCGCCACGAAACTGCACGCTGTCGAAAACATCACTAGAAGTGGTGCTATCACCCAAGGTCAAACGACTCTGCAATGCAATGATATCGCGCTGCAAATAGGTATTGATCGAACGCCATGAAGAGGCGCCACCGCTGTGCTGGTTCCACACCGAATAGTTGCGCAGCCGCCAGGCACCCCAGTTAATTCCCGAGCGCAGGTTGAGATAATAGTTGTCATTGTCCTGCCCTTTGCTTTCACTCACCTGGCTGTTAGCACCCGAGAAGCTATAGTTGACCAACAGAGCCGGTACGCCGGCATCCCACTTGTCAGGGGATACGTAATCACGCGCGTTCAAATTCAGCGCAGCCTGGGGAATACTCAAATTCAGCCGCAACTGGTTGAATAAAAAAGTGGCCTTTGCTTGTGGAATGGCCTGCGGCAGGTTGACGCAATCATCCGAGCCGGCGATCGCGGGAAGTGAACTCAACCTGACACCTAACTCGGTCAGTTTTTCAGCGCTAAGGCAGGGTTGCAGCGTTTTTTTCCCTGTTGCATCCTGTTGGAGCCTGAACTCGACATCCAGGGAATCCACCTGCTGGCCATTAAGATAAAGATCGACCCGGTAACTTCCCGGTGCCTGAGTGCTATTTTCCTCGAAAACTGACAGATCCGCTCCGCGCAGCGCCGGGTTATCAATTTCCAGCAACGCAGGGTTAAAATAATCACGCGCTTGCGCCACGCTAAGTGAGTTCAGCAGTATCGCCTGGCAGGAAAAAAGACATGCCAAGATCGATTTTGATCTTCGCAAACCAATACAATTCGGGTTATTCATCGTTTTAACTCCCTGTCCCGATCCTTCCGACCGCCGCTAAAATCAGGCGAGCCGTATCCTCCCCCCATCTTCTGCATGGGGGATAAAAGCTTTGTAAAATAATCTGCTATAACGTACTGGTGAACGTCTTTCCGGTACCGCCGTAGTCATTGATTATTTGCCAACTGAGGTTTCCACCTGCGCTTCCCCCCGCAGACAGCGGGAAACTGGCAGTGGTCTGCGGCGCAACCATAGTGCTGCCGGCAACGGCGCTGCCGTTGAGCTTTAAATTGAAAAAGGTGAGGTAATAAGGAGACGGGTTGGTCACCCGTAAAGCGTTGCCGCTGCGCTGCCACGTCAGCTTGCCGACCGCCTCTTCCAGATTGCCGGGCAAGCCTTGCGGGCGATAAATCAGCTTGATGCGAGTCTTGATCGCAATTTGCAACGTGTTGTCTTTCTTTTCTACCGACGGAATGGCTTTTACGTTCAGCCAATACAGCGACTCTCTGTCTGACGGCAGACTGCCGCCCGCCCGCACTACCCGCAAAAGGTTATTTTGCCCACCGTCCAGCCGGAAAAGTGGAGGAGTAATGATAAAAGGTGCTTTGGCACTGTCACCCTCTTGTGCATCAACCCACGATTGGATCAGGTAAGGCTCGGCGTCCGGATTGCTGATATTCAATGCAGACTCTTTTTTGGCGCCGTCATAAATCAGACGGGTCCCGCCCACCACCACCCCAGCCTGGGCCGGCACCCAAAACATCATCAGCAACGCTGCAACCAGCGTGAAATATCCTGCTTTCATTCTCTTTCCGTCCTCGTCATCCATGAGTAAAGAGCCAGAGATTGCTTCCCCTGGCCCATTTCACTAATTGCCGAAAGTCAGCTAAATCCTTATTGGTAGACGACGGTAAAGTTTGCCGTCGCGTTGGCGCTACCAGTACCAACAGCCGCATAGGCGTAATAACGGGCCATAAAGTCCAGCGTGTTATCCCCTGTAGAAACCAGAGTGTAAATGCGTGAATCTGCGCCCAGATTAATCACGTTGTTCTGATCATCCAGCAGTTGCACCCCCACACCGGTCGCCGCATCAGTAGCCGCCGTCAGTTCCAGTAAACCGGCCTGACCCACGACTTTAGTACCGTCAAAACGCACCGTGGCACCAGAAACTGTTTTCGGGCAGTCCTTCAGCACCAGGCTGAACTGTTTGGCCCCAGCGGTTTTACCCAAGGTGAATGCGTCTTTGGAAACTTTACCCAAGACAACTTCCTTGTTTTTTGATGTGGTATCTACGGTACAGGACTGATCGGTAATCGAGCCCTTGAAGTTGACTACGCCATCGGCAGCGAATGCCGAAGTGGCAAATACGGACACGCTAACAACGGCTAAAGCCAGCAGATTTTTTTTCATCCTAATTTCCTTTTAATTAATGCGAAAACGCATTGGTTTATTCCCGACATAACCTTATGTCACTCCTTTTATTTAGCTCACAAACCGGGAGGTACGCTCCGACAGGGGTGATTTATTGCCGCAAGCCTATTCATCCAAACGGTTCATTTTGAACTAAAGTGACTCATTTGGTTTTTTATGCTATTTATTTTACTTATCTTGGTTTTTTATAAATAATTCATTAGGTTAAATAAGAGGAAGTGGTTAAAAAAACCAGAGTGTTGGATGGGACATTTAGAGAGGTTGGAAATTAAGCAGGATTATACTTAGATCATGGCTGGCGATAATTTAAATAAATACCGCTCATCCTTTTGTTTTTAAATAAAAAAACCGAATATTTAGGAAAGAGCTGATGCGAGTGTTGACATTGGTTTTACACGTCCTTACAGTATGTTTCAGTTTAGTTCAAAGTGACTCCTTAAATATATTAACTCAAATCCTGCTTACCAAATTTCCTTGAATCTTTGTGCATTGCTGGCGGTATAAATGACTGTATTCTGGATATTCTTATGCCCCAGGTAATCCTGAATTAGCCGGGTATCTATCCCACGGTCGGCCAAGGCAAATCCACAGCCGTGGCGCAGCATATGAGGGTGAGCGTTTACTTCCAATTTAGCCACTCTGCTGTAATGTCGAATCAGAGAATAAATTCGTTGGCGTGACAGGCGCCCTCCCCGGTTCGAAAGGAATAACCATTCCCCATCGGCCCCACGGTGCTCTTTACGTTTTTCCAGCCAGCGCCGCAGACATTGCCTTTCACGCAGGTATAATGGGTGAACGGTGGAAAAACCATTTTTCAACCGATGAACATAAATATTACCCCCCTCTAGATCGATATCCGAGAGTCGCCAACCCCCAATTTCGCTGGCGCGACAACCATGTATAAAACACATATATATCATGCAGTAATCGCGTTCTGGATTCTTCCCCTGCAGCGTAACCTCAAGCAACCTTTCAACTTCGGAAGGCATTAGATGTTTACGATTGGACATGGTACCTCTATTACTTTGATCAGAAAAATGTGGCTGTCATTTTCCTTTTACATCACCACAATGGATACGCGGAGCGTACTCCGGTTTACGGATAGGTTCCTGCATCCTGCGCGGAGTATAGCGGATTTGATCTGACTGAACAGCTCTGGTTAAAGGTGATAATTACCGGCATAATTCATGCTGAAAATGAACCACATGCTGAGTAATGCTAATGGTTTCAATATGCAAAACCTCTATTTCATTAAAAAAAACTAACGTAAAACACCGATCCCCACCAAAAACACTGGCGAATTATCGCTATAAATAAAGAATATTCCTAAGGATATTACACTGCCGTTCCAAGCCCTGTTTTCATATGTAACAAAACGAAATCAGAATACTCATACAGTGCACATTGATATTTTTATCATCTTATTTACCGATATCGAGGAATGATAATCGGTGCGGGGAGCGGCATTAAGGAAGAACAGCCATACCTCGGTGCGAAACCTGAGGCATCTTATTATACTCTATGGGTTTCAAGTTGGCCGCTCAAGCCGCATCCATGCGCTCGCGGCATTCGTACATTCCTGTCAGGCCCCAGCTCGTTCATCCCCAGGAGCTTACTCAGGTAAGTCACTGGGGTGACAAATCTGCCCGGAGCAGATTCTTGCTACAGCCCTGGTGGAGAGTCGCTCATGGACGGGCCACATAAATGAGTGCAGGTCACAACGCTGCGTCTTGAAAGACGACGGATATAGACAGTTATTGCGCGGACATATAATGACAGAGCTGTGACAATGTCAGATCCGGCTGGTCAATAAACACGTCTGCACTGAGTGATATCCCGAACTCCCGCTTGGCCAGCAGCATCAGCTCCACATAATCCAGGCTGTCCAATCCTAACTGCCGCAAAGGTATATCTGCCGACAGGGACGCCCGATCCAACTCCCTGGCCTCGTATAGCAGGGTGCAAATAGCTTCATACAAGATTGGGTACTTTTCCATCATCACTCCTGCTGGTTATTCATGTCAGCCTTGCCAAACACCAATGCCGCATTAGCGCCGCCAAAACCAAAGCTGAGGTTCATTACGTGCCTCAAATCCCCGGAGCGATGCCCTTCGCTAACATAGTCAAGATCACAGGCCGGATCGGCCTCGTTCAAATGGCAAGTGCCCGGTATTACCTGTTGCTGAAGAGCCTGCAAACAGAGGATGGACTCATAGCTGCCGGAGGCGGCAATCAGATGGCCGGTATAAGATTTGGTACTGGAAAGTGGAATGCGGTATGCATCCGCTCCCAGCGCCAGTTTGATGGCTTCAGTTTCATTTAGATCGTTGAGCGGCGTTGAAGTGCCATGCGCGTTGATATAGTCGATTTCGTGGCTGCCAAGACCCGCCTGCACAAGAGCCTGTTGCATGGTTTTCACTCTGGCCTGCTTGTCATCCGCTGGAGCAGTAAGATCGAAGGCGTCCGAATAATTGCCGTATCCTTTGATTTCTCCCAATATCGTTGCACCGCGCGCCAGAGCAGCATCACGTTCCTCCAGGCACAGCACCGCCGCCCCTTCAGCCAACACAAAGCCGTTGCGCGCCCGGCTAAATGGGCAGCTGGCTTTGGTGATATCCTGCTGCTCATTGCTCAACACACGCAGTACATCCATATTCCATATAGCACCATTGTTCCTCAGCGACTCGGCAGCACCGGCCAACATCATGGTTGCGCGGCCACTGCGAATAATCTCAAACGCCTCGCCAATAGCGATGCTCCCGGTTGCACAGGCAGCGGAGGGTGAACTCTGATATCCCCTGAGCAACCAACGCTGGCTGCAGATCGCCGTCGCGATATTGGGCATCGCATGAAAACCGCCGAACAATCGGCCCAGGCCTGAATGCTGATAATCGACGTTATTGACCAGGATCTCATCCTGCCCGCCCCACCCGCTGCCGATAATGGCACCGCAATCCAGCGAAGGATAAAAATGTGCCGGCCCAGTCGAGGCTGAAAAGAATGCCATGTCTATCGCTTCCGTCGCCGCCGCCAAGGCCAGCCGAGCAAAACGCGGTAATCGACGCAGGGTCGCCCGCGATATGCCTTCAAGCAGCGGCTCTTCATCCATCAACGCAAAAAAACGTGAACGGATCCCCGCAGCCGATTTGTCGTGATACCGATAGGCTAATCGGTACGCCATAATAGCCTGCCAATTTTGTTGCGCATTGGTGCCTAATGCCGTTACAGCACCATAGCCGGTTACCACAACCCGCCGCTGCAATCTTCCCTTATCCATGTTTAATTCCTTTCCCTTGATTCTGAGATGCTGTGCCACCCAGCGCCAACCACAGTTGCATGGTGGCATTCAGATAACGGTACTGTTGCTCCGACAGCGCATTCTCACTGGACAACAGCGCATCCTGAGCATCCAGCAACGTCTGCAAGGACACCGCACCTGCCTGATATTGGTTCTGCGCCAAAATAACGCCTTGCCGACTCATCGTCAGATGCTGCCGTTGGTTGTCGATTTGCCGTTGCGCTTCCAAACGTTGCTCCATAGCATTATCCACGTCCGCCAAGGCGCGATAGACAGCATCACGAAACTGGATTTCCGCCTGCTGCGCCCGCAACAGCGCTTTCTCGCTGGATAATCGCATCTTGCGCCATTCAATAAACGGCAGCGTCAGAGACATCCCCAGCGCGCGCGTCGGATCGCTGAACCATTGCCGAAAGACTCGGCTACCCGCCTCCAGCGAGGCATCCAGGCTCAGCGTCGGATAAAAATTCAAACGAGCCAACTCGGCTCCCGCCAGAGCAGCTCGCAGCCGCCGTTCCGCAGCCTGGACATCAGGCCGTTGAGCAATCACGGCTACCGGCTGGCGTTGAACAATGGGGACACTCTCGATAGCCAGCGATTGACGCTCCCAACGCCGTGCGAACGGTGACTGGCCAAACAGCAGCGCCAGGGAATTACGCGAGTTCTCCCGTTGCCGGCGCAGGTCATGCTGCTGGTTTTCCCGTTCAAGCAACTTTTGCTCGGCCTGCAACACTTCAAACTTTCCGACGTCACCGACGGCATGGCGCGTCTTCACCTGTCGCACGGTATTTCGCGCAATCGCCATCGCAACCTGCTGCTGCCGATTTTGCTGGTTCAAATTGGCGATTTGCCAATATAAGCGAGCAGCGGTGCCAATCAGTACCAGCGCCGTATTTTTCCGGTCCAATTCGGAGGCGTCGGCCAGCCATGCAGCCTGTTCGCGGGTCCGCGCCAACTTGCCCCACAGATCCAATTCATAGCTCAGGGAGAAGGCCATCTGGTAGCTCTCCTGAGGCCGCGCTGCGCCCTGCAGCGCCCTGATATTGCGGCCACTCAGGTTGGCGGCCATATCCGGGGTCAGGTTGCCGTTCACCAGCCCAGCGTCTAAAAGGGCCTCGCGCCATTGCAAGCCGGCCAGTGCCAGATCTTGATTGCTTGCCAGCACGGCGTCGATCACAGCCGATAGCAGCGGATCGTTAAAATTGTCCCACCAAGCGCCACCGCTACGTAGCGCCCCGACATCCTCGTCGGCAATGCGCCATTGTGACGGCAGTAATAGCTGCCGCTGCGCCTCCCCGCCGGCAGGGCTCCCCCCGCAACCACCGATCAGCAAAACAAAAACCAACGTTAAAAATTTGCTCATTCGCGCGCCAATGCCTCTACGGGCTGCAGCCGGGCGGCGGTGCGCGCCGGAAAAAAGCCAAACCCCACGCCGATCAGCGCCGAAAAACCACAGGCCAACAGCAATGGCGGCCAGGTAAATACCATGGTGACCTGCGGCGTCAACCAGGCCAGCGCCAGGCAGACCAGGGCGGAACAGGCAATGCCCATAGCCCCCCCCAAACTGCAGATGACCACCGCCTCAATCAAAAACTGGCGCATAATGTCTCTTTCTCTGGCGCCAACCGCCAACCGAATCCCTATCTCATGGGTGCGTTCCGTTACCGACACCAGCATGATGTTCATCACGCCCACGCCGCCAACCAACAACGAAATGCCTGCGATGGCTGTAATCAGCCAGCTCATGGAGGCGGAGGCTTTCTGTAGGGCTTGTGTCATCTGGTCATCGGTCACCGTGAAAAAATCCCGCCGACCATGTTCCAAAATCAAGCGCCGCTCCACATCATCTCGGGCCTGGGTCAGAGAAAACCCTTCCCGTACACGCATCACGATCAACTCCAGCGGCATATCGCCTGATATGCGGCCGGTCAGAGAGGTGTAAGGCAACCAGGCAAGTGGCTGAGCGCCGGCGTATTTAGCGCCCTTGCGTTCCGCCACGCCGATGACCCGATAAGGAACGCCCGCCAACGGCAGCACTTCCCCGACAGGATCCCGCAAGGAGGAGAACAGCACCTGCCTAAGCTGCGTATCGATAATCACCACCGGTTCGCGTTGGTATAAGTCCTGTTGAGTAAAAGTGCTGCCGGAGATCAAACGGGTGCCCTGCGTACGAAAATAACCGTTGCCGACGCCCATGACGGGAAGCTGTACCTGCTTGCCATCCCGAACGGCCAGCACCTGAGCACTGGCTACCGGAGAAACGCTGTCGATATACGGCAATGTCGACAGCAGTGCAACATCCTGCAAGCTCAGCGAGCGTTCAAAATCCGGGCGTTTCTTTTCCCATCCCAACCCCGGGCGGATCTCCAGCGAGCTGGCACCCAGCTGACTGATTTCATTCAGGATGTTTTGCCGGGTACCCTCGCCGATGGCGATCGAGGAAACGACCGCCGCGATGCCGATGATGATGCCGAGCATCGACAATAGCGCCCGAACCCGGTGCCCAAGCAAAGCGCGCCAGGCCATGCTGACGGCCTCCCTGAAAGCCGGCCAGAGGTGCGCCCGACTGAGCGGGGCGGAAAGCGCTGGAAAATGACCGTTAGCCGATACCCGGCGCGTATCATTATGGCGATCGGTAACGATCTCTCCGTCGCCGATCTCAATGATCCGCTCCGCTTGCTCCGCAATCCGGCGATCGTGCGTGACGATGACGATGGTATGCCCGGCTGCGTGCAACGCATGCAGAATGCCCATCAATTCCTGGCCGCTGACACTGTCCAACGCACCGGTAGGCTCATCCGCCAGGATGATTTCCGCACCGTTCATCAGGGCGCGAGCAATACTTACCCGCTGCTGCTGCCCACCTGACAGCTGGGCCGGGCGGTGCCGGCCATGTTGGGACAATCCTAAACGCGCCAGCAGACACTGCGCTCGCAGGCGGCGCTCAGCAGCAGGCATAGCGGTATACAACGCCGGGATCACCACATTTTCACTGGCCGTCAGGTACGGCATCAGGTGATAGCGTTGAAAAATAAAACCGACATGGCGGCTGCGCAGTTGGGCCAACCGCTCACCGTCCGCCTGCTGAATCGCCACATCGTTGATGCGGACTACGCCTTGAGAGGGTTTATCGAGACAGCCGATGATGTTCATCAGTGTCGATTTTCCGGATCCGGAGGCACCGACAATAGCCACCATTTCACCACGCTGAATGCACAGCGAGATGTGTTTCAATATCCTTACCCTTTGCTCGCCGGCGTTGAAGTCTCGGGAAACATTTTCCAAAACGATCACTGGCGTGGCCTTAGCGGTCATGATCTTCCTCTGTGTCATTCTGCGGAGCCATTAGCACCCACTCACCTTCCTCCAGCCCTGCCAGAACCTCGGCGTAGCGGCGATCGCTAATGCCTGTCCGCACCTGGCGCGACACAATCTGTTCCCCCTGACGCACCCGTACCTGATATTGACCCGCGCCCTGCGGTGCACCGAGTGCAGCCGTCGGTACCCGCAGCACGTCCGTCGCCCGGTCGGTAACAATGAATACCTGCGCCGTCATCGAGGTGCGCAACCGGCGCTCGCCGTTAGCGACGGCAAAAACGCCGTTGTAGTACACCGCCGACGACTGCTGGCTCAGATTTCTGTTCATCGGATCGGCCTCCAGCGCCTCGGTCGGCGCTTGCTGTATCGTCCCCATCGCGCCGTCATAGCGCCATTTGGGATCGGCGGCGGCGTAGAACCACAGCGGTTGCCCCACCTGCACTTTCAGGATGTCGTTTTCTGATATCCGGGTATGCACCATCATGGTATCCACGTTGGCCAGCACCAGGAGGGTCGGCGCACTCTGCGAAGAGACAATGGTTTGCCCTTCCTGAGTAACAATGCCCAACACCTCACCGTCAATGGGCGCAACAATGCGGGTAAAGGCCAGATTAGCTCTGGCGGTTTCCAGCGCCATTTCCGCCTGAACGATTTGCGCCTCATTCACCTTCAGTTGCGCCAGTTGGGCATCTCGCTGCGCCCGAGCCTTCTCCAGATCGCTGAGCACGCCGGCGCTATCTCGTCGCAGTAGCCTCTGGCGTGTGAGTTCCAGTTGGTACTGCGTCAACAACGCCTCATTCATCAGTTTCTGCGCCTGCGCGCTTTGCAACTCAGCCTGTGATTTGCGCAGTTCGTTTTTCTGCAAGGTCGGATCTATTTCAGCCAACAGTTGCCCCTGGCGCACTCGATCGCCCTGTTTGACATACAACTTTTTCAACTGCCCGTTTACCTGCGCGCCAACATTGACCTGCAGAGCCGGTTTAAGAATGCCTGTGGCCAAAACGTTTTTCTCGATGTCGCCACGGCCGATGCGCACGGCGTTCGACGGCTCCATTGCGCGCGGACGGTTCAGCAGCGCCAAACTTCCGGCGATCAACAGCACAATGGCAAACAGCACCACCAGGCCGAAAAGCACTTTTTTCCTTATCATGTCACTCAACCGCCGTATGACGTCTCACCGTTGTGTGAGGAAAGGCTGCGGCTTCCAGCCGACCTTCCGCCATGTGTAAAACCCGATCAAACAGCGGCAGCAGCCTCTGGTTATGGGTAACGGTAATCAGTGTCTTACGGTGTTCCCGACAGTGGGCCAATAACGTCGCTATTACCTTACCCGCAGTGTCTTCATCCAGATTCGCCGTCGGCTCATCCAGCACCAGTACCGGGCAATCGCTGTACATGGCGCGCGCTAACAACAGGCGCTGGCGCTGCCCCAACGACAAGCCGGCGTGACTTTCCCGCACCAGCGCATTCACCCCTCCCGGCAACTTCGCCACCACGTCGGCCAGACCCAGTCCGCGCAGCGCCTTTTCTACCCTCACCAGTTGGCCCGGCATCGGCGACGCAAACAACGTAATATTCTGTAATACCGAGGCATTGAACAAAATATCCTCCTGGCTTTGCAGGAAAAACAACCCTTGGGCCGCACCGCCGTCGATCGTTTGACCGTCCAGTTCCAGCACGCCGTGTTGAGGCACCAGCAGACAGGCCATTACCTTCAGCAAGGTACTCTTGCCGGCGCCGGAACCGCCGGTAATGGCAATGCACTGCCCCCGTGTCAGGGATAGCGACAGATCCCGCAAAATCGGCTGGCCGGCATCGTAAGCAAACGTCACCGAGCGGTAGCACAAGCGGGTATTGAAGCCAGCCACCCGGCCACCGCGTTGCCCGGTAGCAGAAGACAAAGCGGGAAACAGATCCCGCGCGCGTTCGTCAATGACATGCAGTTGGTTTTTATGCAGGACGGAAAAAAAGATCTTGCTGGTATAAGAAGTGAATATTTCACGGATGAAACTGTAGGCGAAGAATGCGCCCAGGCTGAGCTCGCCGCTCTTCAAGAATGGCAACGCCAGCAGCATGAAAAACACCATCTCCAGGCTGGCGATCAGCTGGTAAACGCTGCCCTTCACCTGCTCATAGATTTTTTGTCGTTGCAGGCAGCTAAACAACGAGAGAGCGTGGGCGGCGAACCCCTGCTGCCGCTGACCGGTAAGCCCGGCGGATTTGATGGTTGCAAAACCCTGAATGGTTTCCAGGATAAAGTCATTTTGCGCAGCGCCTTTCGCCTGCAACTGCTGGGTGTAATAGCGGTCCTGATAAATGGCCCATACGCTGACGGCCCCCATCAGGAGCATGCCGATTACCGGCACCAGGGCCAGTATCGGGCTCAGATAACACATCGCCACCAACGCGATCGCACCGATAATCCAGTCGGTGCGCAGGCTGTTATCCAACTCTATCTTTTGCCCGGCGGCCATTTGCCAACTGGTGAAACGGCTGAAAATCTCACCCGGCGCACGTTTATTGAAGAAATTCAGCGAATTATCAAGCAAACGGGAAAAGCCGGCCGCACTGTGCAGCAGCACAAAGTTTTTGATAAAACGTTCGGTAATCATGCGAACGGCCAACGCCAGGACGGTCGAGACTACAAATGCCAACAGGTAATAGAAGTAAGGAAAACCCGCCTCCCCCGCAGTCGAGAATACCTGGTTAATCGCGCTGCCCACCATCACCGGCATAATGAATAACGTCAGCGAGATAAAAAATGTCATGGCCGCCAGGCGATAAATACCGGCAAGGGCGGCGGTATCTTTCATGCTCAGGCTGGCGAACGCGCGCCAACGCCCGTGGCACTTTTTTCCTTCTGCCCTATGAGATGCAGGTGTACCTTCGCGATCCAACACCAGCGCATAGCCGCTAATTTCTGCTTTCAACGCGCCAAGCGGCAACAGCTGTTGGCCGAACGCCGGGTTCATTACACAGACGTAGTTCCCTTTACGATAGGCCAACAGAACATAATGGCCCGCGCCGTAGTGCAAAATCGCCGGCAAAGGCAGAGCGGCGAGATCTTGATGTTCAAACGCCACCGGATAAGCCGGCAGCGCCAATTCTGACAGTATGGCGCACAGCGTCGCCAGCGAAGTGCCGTGCTGTGACGCCGGGTAACGATCCCGCAGATCCGCCAAAGACGTGTCGATCCCTTGAGTTTCCGCCAGCATGACGATACAAGCCAATCCGCATTCATTGGTTTCGCTTTGAAAGACCGGCGTTGGAATAATGTGTTCCATGCTTTGTTTTTACATCCCTGACTTATTCATTAATAAAAAACAATGAATGCGAATGCCATAACAGCCAATCATCCGCATGCCGAACCATTGCCCTTTCCACTATCCCTGGCAGGACACGACCGATATTTTCTGCAGCAACCGGTTCATCGATATGAATGTGGATCCCGCCGTCGTAAGAGAGTGAGTAAAACACCACCTGAGCCTGTAACGCGCGCGACAACCGGGCAATGCCGCTGTGCAAATGCGCCGGGCGATTGAACAAACGGCAGGCCAGCTTGGCCGAGAGATCCTTATTGCTGTTCAGCGTGTAATCCGGCGTGATATCCGGGAACAAAATAATATTGCGGCGATGTTCTGCGGCTTCCAGCATCGCCTGCGTCAACTTGCCGGCAATCCGCCGTTGATCGTCGTGAATGGAACAAAGGTCAACATTCTGTTGCCACTTTGGAGCCTGCCGCAGATACTCCTGCGCCTCGCCCGAGACAATCACCGTGGCCTGCCCCGGATACACCCCAGCCCCCACCAGCGTGGCCAACACGTCGGAAACCGTATGCATCGGCGCCAGGATCACCGGCGTTCCAGACCGCTGCAAAGGCTCCAGCACCCGGTTTAGCCGGGCGGAACACTGTGCAAGTTGGCCCAAAAGCTCGGCGTTATGTGCATAAACCGCGGCAAAATCCAACAACCGCCGCCGCTGCATCAACCAGGAAAAATCCAGTTCATCCGCGCGCCCCAGCAAACTGCGATAATTCGCCATGGCCACCGCGCTCCGGTTGCGCTGACCAGACGGCAACAATGACCGGCAATGCAGCCGATGCCGGAGCCCCAAATAAAGGCGGTAATCCATACGCCGCAGCATGGTGCACACCAGCCTATCCCTGAGACCGACGAGCTTTGTGGTATAGCGAACTATACCGTCGAGACCATTTTTCCATGCCAGATAGACCCATACGGAAAAGAAACGCATCAGGGCTCCAGCGGCTTATCATGCTGTAAGAGGGACAGTAACTGCTCGCTGAAGGCTGGGAAGTCGCGGTCTTGCACCGCCAGCCATTTCCTGTTGACGATAAAGCTCGGGGTAGCATTGACCTGGTAATAGCGGCTTACCGACGACATATACGCCAGCAGTTCTTTCACCGGTGCAGAAGCACTGGCCCTATCGTATGCCACTTCATCAATGCCGTTAGCCTTCAGCCAACCGACAAGGTGCTGCCTATCCGCCAAATTAATCTTTTCTTTTATGATTGCCTGATAGGCGGCCGGACGATACCGCGCTTCGATCCCCATGACCGTCAGCGTGGCAAACAGCGGCGCAAACGCCGCCATACCGCGTTGATCGTCGTCATTGAGGTGCAGCCGTATCAAACGGGTCCCTGCGGGCAGATTTCTTTCCAACTCGGCGATATTGCTTTCATTTATCTCGCAATAATGGCAGGCGTAAGAAAACACTTCGACAATAGCATTAACCTCTGATATTGGGCTGCCACTCACCTTCTCCGGCGCAATAGCTCTCACTCCCACGCCTTCGGGTTGATTGATAACGTAAACGTGGAAATATGCCGAAGTTATAATGGATGTAATAGCAAAAATAAAAAATGTATAACTAAAAAATAACAGTGGACGTTTATACATGGGCGCATCCTGCGAACGAACCAACATTCAAACCTGCCAGGTGAACATTTATTATGGAAATTCAACACCGTGATGAACGGCAATATTATGCTATTGATAAAACGCCGGCAGGACCAAGGCGGGGTGGCAACAGAAACCACCCCGCTTGATAACCGTTAACCTAAATGCAGGCGTTCAGCACGTATCGGTTAATTAGGAACACTGGTACCGCCAAGACAACTGGCCGAAGGTGCCGGACGGTAGGTTTTTTTCACTCCGCCGAATTTATCTGCGCAGGTTGTTACCAGGTCGCAGGTCCGGTTATTGCCGCTTCCCACCCACTCGAAATTTTTGGTGCAAACGAAAGTACCACCAACGACTTTTTCCGCTTCAGACAGATTGATCTTTTTCATTACAATATCCTTATTTATATTAAAATTAGAAATACACGACGCTATTGCTTTTCACTTCAGGCAAAAAACAATTCTAAAAAACTATTGCAGGGACAATTGACTAACAATAAAACCGAGTCGCAAAAATAATAGCCTTCTCAAACTGGCAGATCAATACAATTATCTACATTCAGCCATAGCGTTACTTTACCCGCTAAGCCTTATTGATAAGATAACTCTATTAAAAATGACATAAAAATAAGAAAATAAGAAAATCCCAGTAAAAATGGGAAGGCAACGAAAAGGATAATTCTCAAATCAAGTGCTATTTAAATAAGAAATCATCAGGTCTGACCAGTTGACAAAGCCTGTAAGCGGCGACGAAAAGATTGCTTCCTGCCGTGCCGGATTTACACTGACGTATCAAACCGGTCTCTGCGATGACAGGATGCCAATGCTAGCCACACACGAATACGCCAATGACCTGATTCTATTTGCCCTGATTGTTGACTGCGGCTCATTCAGCAAAGCCGCCGAAACCGCCGGCGTGACCAGCTCTGTGGTCAGCAAACGCATTGGTCGTTTGGAAAAATCCCTCGGCGCGCGCTTGCTGTACCGTACGACCCGAAGTCTGACGCTCACGGAAAGCGGCCAGGCGCTCTACCAGCAGGCCAAAGACATCGGCATGAAAGTTCAGGATGCGCTATACGCCGTCAGTGAAAAAAGTGAAGAGCTGACCGGCACTGTCCGTATGTCGGTGCCAACCATTTCCGGGGAACTGTTGCTCAGCGAAAGCGTGGCGGAGTTCTGCGCGCAACATCCAAATCTGAAGGTAGAAATGCGGCTGGAAAACCGCTTTGTCGATTTGGTAGAGGAAGGCGTAGATCTGGCGATCCGTACCGGTACCCTGCCCGACTCCAGCCTTATCGCACGCCCAATTCTGGACTCCCGCTGGGTGATCGTCTGCTCGCCTGGCTATCTTGAGCGCCATCCTCAGCCCCTGTCGGCCGCTGATCTGCTTGAGCATAATTGCCTGACGTATACCTATCAGGAAAGCGGTACCGATAACTGGTTAATGAAGCAACCGGGCGGCAACGACATTTACGAACTGCAGGTCAACGGCAACCTGTCCGCCAATAACGCCCGCGCGATCCGCAAAGCGGTCATCGGCGGCTATGGCATAGCCATGGTGCCGCGCTGCATGGTGTACGAGGATTTGCAGGACGGTAAACTGGTGGAAATTTTAGCCGGCCATTGTGCAAAAGTATTAGGCGTTTACGCGGTCTATCCCTACACCCGCAATTTGCCGTTAAAAACCCGCCTGCTGATCGAACATATCATTACGTCCTACCAAAATATCAGCCACTTTTTTTGAAACGGCTCACATTATCGGCATTTAACTTTCACCATCGGCAACGGGGATTAGAGCACTTTCAGACATAAACTGTGGCAAATTAACGCCTAATGAATGCAGCTGCGTATTCCCATAAAATATAACCAACTGATTAAAAACATCTTTAATTAGAGGTTTCATTACCCCAACGCCATTATTTCTTACCCTTGCCAGGCCGGCCAACAATCCGGCATAGAACCCCTTCACCTATTGCGCTTAGAATAAACACAGCATAATTATTAATACTTTCGCTACATTTTAGGTCGACATTCCCCCCGCACGCCGTAATCAGCGGCCTCCATCGCAGAGAGTAAAAACATGATTATTTCCGCGTCAACCGATTACCGGGCCGCTGCACAGGCCAGGCTCCCCCCTTTTCTGTTCCACTATATTGACGGTGGAGCTTACGCCGAACATACGCTACGGCGTAATACCGAGGATCTGGCCGACATCGCCCTGCGCCAGCGCGTGCTGCGCAATATGTCGGATCTTAGTCTGGAAACCAGCCTGTTCGGTGAAAAACTGGCGATGCCGGTGATACTGGGGCCCGTCGGATTAACCGGCATGTACGCCCGTCGCGGTGAGGTACAGGCTGCCCGGGCAGCGGCGCAGAAGGGCATTCCCTTTACCCTTTCCACCGTGTCGGTCTGCCCGATCGAAGAAGTGGCGCCGGCTATCGATCGGCCGATGTGGTTCCAGCTATACGTCCTGAAGGACCGTGGCTTTATGCGCAACGCGCTGGAGCGTGCCAAAGCCGCCGGCGTGAAAACGCTGGTGTTCACCGTCGATATGCCGGTGCCAGGCGCACGCTACCGTGACGCCCATTCCGGCATGAGCGGCCCTAACGCCGCCCTGCGTCGCATGTTGCAGGCATTTACTCATCCGCAATGGGCCTGGGACGTCGGCCTGCGCGGCAAGCCGCACGATCTGGGCAACGTATCGGCCTATCGCGGCCAACCCACCAGTCTGGAAGATTACATTGGCTGGTTGGGGACGAACTTCGATCCTTCCATCTCCTGGAAAGATTTGGAATGGATCCGCGAATTTTGGGAAGGACCGATGATCATCAAAGGCATTCTCGATCCGGAAGATGCCAAAGATGCGGTGCGTTTCGGCGCAGATGGCATTATCGTTTCCAACCACGGTGGCCGCCAGTTGGACGGCGTGCTGTCGACCGCCCGCGCGCTGCCGGCGATCGCCGATGCGGTAAAAGGGGAGATTACCCTGCTGGCCGACTCCGGAATCCGCAGCGGTCTGGATGCCGTGCGCATGATCGCGCTGGGCGCCGACAGCGTGCTGCTGGGGCGCGCCTTCGTCTATGCGCTGGCCGCCGCCGGCGGCGCCGGCGTCAGTAATCTGCTGGAACTGATCGACAAGGAAATGCGCGTCGCCATGACGCTCACCGGCGCGAAAACCATCGCGGATATCGGCGCCGGATCGCTGGTCGCCGGGCGCTGAATCACGGCGGTTGCATGCGAGATGAACTCAAACGCTCCGCCGGATTATTCCCGCCGCAAAAAGAAATCCTTGATGGTTTGCCGCAGCCATTGATGTGCAGGATCACGGTCCAAACGCGGATGCCAGGCCTGAACGATGAATACCGATTCCAGCGCCAGAGGCAGTTCGATCTCTACCAACGGCAGACTGACGCTGCTCACCCCTTGCAACACATGGCGCGGCAGCGGCAGGATAAAATCTGACTTCATGGTCAGCATCATCGCCGAATGAAAGCCGGGTAAGGTCAGGGTAACATTGCGCTGCAGACCAAGATCCCGCAGTGCATCATCGATCGGCCCCTGTGTCCTCCCGCGTCGTGAAACGCTAATGTGAGGATAATGCGTCAGGGTTTCCGGCGTGACCTGATCAATGATCGGATGCCCCCGACGCACTAGCGCCTGAAAGCTGCTGGCGAACAGACTCTGAGTCTTGATTTCCGGGTGCCAGTTGCGCGAAGAGCCAATCACCAGATCCACTTTCCCCATACGCAGCGCATCATCATCGGTATCGCTTTCGGCAATAAACTTCAGGCTGCTCAAGGGCGCCATTTCTCGCAGCGTCTCCAACAACCCGCCCGCCAGCGCGCCAATAAAAATGTCATTGGCGCGAATGGTAAAAGTCCTTTCCAACCCTTGCGGATCGAATGATTCAGTTGGCGCAATCAACGCCGTGGCCTGCTCGATGATGTCGCTGAGCTGCCGTTTCAGCGCCAGTGCGCGCGGCGTTGGCACCAGATTTTTACCGGCTCTGACCATAATGGGATCGTCAAACTGACGCCTAATCCGCCCCAAAATGCGGCTCATCGCCGGTGCGCTCAGGTTCATCTTTTCTGCGGCCCCTCCTACGCTCCCCTCTTCAAGCAGCAGATTCAGCGCATAGATCAGGTTGAAATCAATTTTTTGCGGCATCGCTTTTCCTTTTGCAGCCATATTCTGGATTGCGTTTTATGCAACTATTTAATTACATGATTTCATTTTAAACAATCTAAAGAAATCTGGATACTGCCCACGAACAACAAAGATTGATGATGAAACAGCAGGAGTAAGGAATGGTTGATGCGTCTGTTACGTCGCACCATAAGAACAAATGGCTCACCAGCGCGGGCGAAATTAACGGCCGCACCTGGTTGGGATTATTCGGCGTTTTTTTAGCGGTCATGGCCAGCGGAGTGGGCGAGAATGCCAGCAAATTCGCCCTGGCGGACATTCAAGGTGGCATGCTGCTGAGCCAGGATGCCGGGAGTTGGCTGACCACCTGCTATGTCACCGGCTTTGTGATCGGGTCTGGATTTACTCCATGCTTCTGGCCGACTTTTTCACTGCGCCGGGTGGCGCTGGTGATGTCCGCCATTTACCTGACCGGCGGGCTGATCACCCCCTGGTTGGCAGGCCATTATCCGGCTCTGCTGGCAGTACGGAGCCTCCAGGGTTTTGCCGGCGGTGCCCTGCCGCCGATGCTGATGACCGTGGTACTGCGCTTTATGCCTCCGCTGATCAAAGTGCTGGGATTAGGTGCCTACGGTTGGGTTTCCGCCTGGAGCGCCACCCTCGGTGCCACAGCCGCCGCCTTTGCCTTTCACTGGGGATGGAGTGGATATTTCTACTGGAATCTGCCACTGATGGCGATCGCCGCCGTTTGCATCGGCTATGGTCTGCCGCAAGATCCGCTGCGGCTGGAACGCTTGCGGCAGTTCAACTGGCGCGGTTTGCTGCTCGGCGGTACTGCGCTGGGCATGCTGACCACCGGCATTTCTCAGGGGGAGCGGCTCGACTGGCTCAATTCATCGCTGATATACGTTTTATTATTGGGCGGTATCGGATTGTTAATGCTCTTTTTGATCAACGAATGGTTTCACCCGCTACCTTTTTTCAATCTCCAATTATTAAAGAAAAGAAACCTGTCTTTTTCATTAATAACACTGGGCGGGGTTCTGATTATTATGGTGTCACTGGTAAATATCACTTCTGGTTATTTATCTGCGATTCAAGGGTATCGACAGGAACAAACGTCAGACATGATGTTATGGGTGGCGCTACCCCAATTAATTACTCTGCCGATTATCGCCGTTATTTGCAATACGCCACGGGTTGATTGCCGCTGGGTACTGGCCATCAGTCTGCTGTTGATGGCCACCGCCTGCCTGTTGGCCTCTCAACTAACGCCAGAATGGAACGGCGACAGTTTTCACACCATTGCATTGCTGCAGGCGATTGCCCAACCGATGGCGATTATACCGCTGTTGATGCAGGCAACCGGCGGGCTGTTACCGACCGACGGCCCTTTTGCGGCCGCATGGTTCAACGCGGTGAAAGGATTCTCGGCCACTGCGGCCAGCGGTGCTATCGCTCTGCTCAGCCGGCAGCGCGGAGATTTTCACGCCGACGTTATCACCGACGGTTTTGGTTCAACATACCGTGACACCTCGGCAGCCGCTGGCGAACAACTGTCGCAGATCGCCAGCAGACAAGGTCACGTCTTGGCCAGCGCCGACCTTTATATGTTGGTGGCTGGCTTGGCGTTATTGCTGACGGCACTGATTCTTTTTATGCCGACCCGTATTTATCCACCGAGGTCGGTTGCCGCTTAGCAATTTATTATCAGGAATGAATAATGAGTGGAGTTAACGTTATGGCGAATAAAAAAGCCACCTTTGCCGTGCTGACAATTATCGTTGTTACGCTGGGTTTATTTATCAGTAAATTTTTTTTCAATGAAACGCAGCAACATACCGACGATGCCTATATTCGCGCCGATATATCGCGCATATCTCCGCAAATAGCCGGTGAAATCACCCAGGTGCTGGTTAAAGACAATCAGTGGGTCAAACGGGGGGAACTGCTGGCCGTCATCGACCAACGCGAATTCAATGTCGCTCTTTCACAGGCAGCGGCACAGGAACAATCCGCTCGTGCTCGTCAGGAAGACGCCAGAGCCAACATGGTTCGACAAAATGCGCTGATTGCTGGCGCCCAGGCGGAGCGGCAGGCTGCGCAGGCTGAACTGGCGTTTGCCCGCCAGGAACAGAGCCGCTATCAGAAAATGGCCAACAGCGGTGCGGGGTCCTTGCAGACGGCGCAGCAGGCAACGACGCGCGTTCACACCCTGTCAGCCAACGTAGCTCAGACGGAAGCGGCGCTTAAGGCAGCGAAAAACATGCTGCAAGTGTTGCAGGCCCGGCAGGCGGACAGCGATGCCGAACTGACGCTGGCGCAGGCTAAAAAATCCATGGCTGAACTAAACCTGTCCTACACCCGCATTACCGCGCCGATCGGTGGCATTATCGGCAAAAAAAGTCTGCGGGTCGGTGAATTTGTCAAACCGGGCGATGCCCTGCTGGCCATCGTACCGCAGGACAAGCTGTACATCATCGCCAATTACCAGGAAACCCAATTGGAAAAAGTGGTGCACGGGCAACCGGTAGACATCCGCATCGATACCTTTCCCGGGCAAATGCTGAAAGGCCGGGTGGACAGCATTTCTCCAGCCTCCAGCGTCAGTTTTTCAGCCGTGGCGCCGGAAAACGCCACCGGCAATTTCACAAAAATTGTTCAGCGCATACCGGTAAAAATTGTTTTTGATATCAATAAAGAACACGCCACGCTGCTGAATGCCCTGCGCGTCGGTATGTCTGCGGACGTCCGCATCAATACGCTGGACAGGGGGCTGCAATGAACAGAACCGTCATTCCGCTACTGTTCATGGCGTTAACCGGCTGCCAACAGGTTGGCCCGAACTATGCCCCACCGCAAAATGTTCTGCCCAGAGATTGGGATCTTCACTCCGGCCGCGATCCGTTACCGGTAGCCTGGTGGTCAATATTCAATGATTCGCAGTTGTCGCAGCTGGTGCAACGTGCGGCGGTAAACAATCTGGATCTGCAATTAGCTACCTCGCGCATGCAACAAAGCCGCACATTGCAGGGGATCGCTGACGCGGCCCTAACGCCGGATCTGAGCCTGGACGGCAGCTACCAGCGCCAGCACGCTACCTCAGCAGGCAGCATGGATCCGTCCGGTAAAAACGGCGAGGCGGACTTTAATCTTTGGCGCGGCGGATTCAGCACCGTCTGGGAGTTGGACATGTGGGGCAAGCTGCGCCGCTCATCGGAAAGCGCCCGGGCCGGTTTCGCCGCTTCGCAAGAGAACCGTCGAGCGGTACTGACTTCGGTGACGGCAGAGATAGCGAGTGATTATCTGCGCCTGCGCGCCACTCAGAGGTTGCTGGAGGTCGCGCGGGAAAACCGCGCCACGGCACTGCGCACGCTGCAGTTAACTCAGAATCGATACCAAAACGGCGCCGGCAACGAGCTGGATATCGACCAGGCACAAGTGCAATTGGACAGGGTGGAAGCCCTGTTACCGGAGCTGGACGACCGGCAAAATCGGCTAATAAATGCCATCAGCCTGCTGCTGGGTGAACGGCCCGGTGCGCTGAAAGCGGCATTAACGCCGCCGGGTCCACTACCGTTGCTGACTCGCCCCGTGCCGATGGGGATGCCTTCGGAACTCGCACTGCGCAGGCCGGATATCCGTGAAGCGGCAGAGCGTTTGCATCAGGCCACCGCAGAGATCGGCGTGGCCACCGCCGACTATTATCCGCGAATTACGCTGACCGGTAACGCAGGCTATCAGGCTCTGGCCTTATCGGACATGGGCAATTGGTCCACCCGAACCTTCGCCATTGGCCCCGCATTATACCTGCCGATTTTCGACGGGGGGAAAATCACGCAGCGTGTACGTTTGAGCGAATATCGGCAACAGGAAATGGCCATTGCTTATCAGCAAACGGTTCTTCGCGCCTGGCATGAGATAGACGACGCCCTTTCCGGTTATCAATCTCAACAACGGCGCCAAGCGCATCTGGCCGACGCACTGGCCGCTAACCAACACGCTTTCGCGCTGGCTCGCGATAGCTACCTGAACGGTGCCAGCGATTTTATCAACGTCCTGAACACGCAGCGCGCATTGCTGGATCTGCAATCTGCTCAGATCGTTTCCCAACAGGAAACGGCACTCGCCGTAGTTAATTTATATCAAGCGCTGGGCGGCGGCTGGGAGCAAACCTATCCGTCAGCAGCGCCTAAGGAGCCCGTTTATGCACAACACGCTGAATAAAATTGTCGACGATATTCTGGAAAAAGATACCCGCCGCAAGCGTGAAGCCAGAGTCAGCGCAGTGAGGCAAATGACCGCGAAAACCAAGCGCATTACCCTGAGCGGGGACGAAGTGGATAAATTTATTGCCGATCCGCGCACGCTTGAGCCGGCCTCTTGGATCAAGGTGTTTTTCCCCTGCCGCGATACCTTGGCAGGCCGTGCTTACACGCTGAGCGGCATCGACAAATTCGCCCGTACCTTCGACATCGATATGGTGCTGCATGGCGAAGGTCCGGCATCAGACTGGGCACGAGATGCGATGCCGGGCGATAAGTTAGGGTTTGCCGGCCCTTGTTCCGGCGGTTTTCGGCTGTTGCCGCAAACCCGTTGGCTGCTGCTCGGCGATGAAACTGCCCTGCCCGCCATGCGTACCATCCTCGCCTCGCTGTCAGAGCCTTTACCGGTGTTGTGGTTTGCCGAAGTGAGCGATGCGCAGGAAATTCAGACCGTCGATTACCCCTTTCTGCGGGTTAACAGTTGGCAAATTCGCACCCGACATTTTGACAGCGTAATGAACAGCCCGTTGGTGCAGGCCGTCAGTCACTTCGCTCTGCCCGCCGGTCAGGGCCAGGTGTGGATAGCCTGTGAATGCCAGATCGCCGCTTATCTGAAGGACCGATTTATCAATGAATTGGATATCCCCAAAACCGCGCTGTTCGCCAAAGGTTATTGGAAAAAAGGGGAATCTAATTTCAAGGGTGCAATTTAAACCGCACGAACGGGAGTCACTATGATTGGTAAAGTGCTATTGGCAGTAGATAACTTTGAACACAGCGGCAACGCCCTGCAATTTATGCAACGCATGCAAAGCTGCATTTCCGGCATTATAGTGCTGACGGTGGTGGATAACGCTTTCACACTCAGCCACAGTGGGCTGCGCTTCGGCAGCGATGAAAGCGACGAATATCCGGCCGCTCAGCACGAAGAGGCATTGGCGCAAAAACAGTTGGGGCAAGTGATCCGGGCGCTGAACCAAATGGGGTTCCGTGCCCAAGGTCTGCTGGCCAGCGGCGCGCCCATCGACGTGATCCCTGAGCAAATGGTGCTGTTCAACTGTGACCTGTTAATCATCTCGCATCGGCATCTGTCTTCACTGGGGCGCTGGCTGAATGCCTCCGTTACCCGTGGCCTGCTGGACGAGATCGGCCAGCCGGTGCTGGTGATCCCGCGCTGATACCTGCACTCACGCCTCAAGACGTCACCGGCTTCATGGCGTAGCGATGCAGATCCTTATGCAGACTGACCATATACAGCACGATCACCGCCGAGAACGGCAGGCCGCACAGCACTACGGCGGTCTGCATCGCGCTGAAGCTGCCTGCATACAACAGGCCGATGCACACCACGGTGGTCACCGCGGCCCAGAAAATGCGCAGCCAGGCCGGCGCATCATCTTGCGCCGAGCCGCCTTGGCAAGACAGGTTGGCGATCATCAGCGTGCCGGAATCGACCGGCGTCAGGAAAAGTACAAAGCTGATCAACACGGTGAAACCGGCGGTGAGTTGGGTATAAGGCAGGTATTCGAACAGCTTGAATACCGCCATCGGCGGATCGCTCACCGCCACCTGGCCGAGGATCGCCTGCCCGCTTTCCAGCACCAGACTGATGGCGGTGTTACCGAAGATCGACAACCACGCCAGGGTAAAGCCCAGCGGGATCAGCAACATGCCGAAGATCAATTCACGAAGGGTACACCCTTTGGAGATGCGCGCGATAAACAGGCCGACAAACGGCGCCCATGCTACCCACCAGGCCCAGTAGAACAGCGTCCAGGCGCCCTGCCACTGGCGCGCCTTGCCGTACAGGTACATGTCAAAGCTTCTGCTGACAATCGAGGTCAGATAGTCCCCCACGTTCTGCAACATGCCGTTGACCAGGTTTAGCGTCGGGCCGGCCAGAAACACGAACAGCAGCAGCAGGCACAAAAAGCCGACGTTGATATTGGACAGTATCGCGATGCCCTTTTCTACGCCGGTGACCGCCGCCAGCGTGGCCACCACCATCATCACCACGATCAGCACCAACAACACGCCGTTGCTTTGCGGAATATCGAACAGGTAAAACAGCCCGGAGTTAACCAGTAAGGCACCGATCCCCAGATTGGTCACCATCGAGATCACCGTGACCAAAATGCCGAAGCTGTCCACCAGGTGGCCGATACCACCGTGAATGCGCTCGCCGAAAATCGGATACAGCGCCGAGCGCAACGCCAGCGGCAGGCCGCGACAATAGGCGAAATACGCCAACGCGGTGGCGATCAGCGCATACAGCGCCCAGCCGTGCAGCCCCCAGTGCAGAAAAGTGAGCGCCATTGCCTGACGCGCGGCCTGCACGCTGCCACCGCTGCCTTCCGGCGGCGACAGGAAGTGATCCAGCGGCTCGTAAGCACCGTAATAAACCAGCGCAATGCCGATACCCGATGAAAACAGCATCGCCACCCAAGAGGGATAACTGAACTGCGGTTGCTCGTCGTCCGGCCCAAGGCGGATATGGCCGAAGCGCGACAACGCCAGCCAAAAAACAAACGCCATACAGGCAACCATCAATAACATGTAGTACCAGCCGAACACATCGGCTACCCAGCTCTGAGCCAGGTTAAGCCACTGCTTGCTGCCGGCCGGGAACAGCACGATCAATACGCCCAGCAGCAGGATCACTGCCGCCGAGCTGAAAAATACCGGTGCATTTAACCTAATCGGTTGTTCACCGTGAGAGGGGAGACTATTCACTGTCATTGGCAGGGTTCCATGATGCAAAAGACAGACGGTTTAAATGCAACCTTTAGTTAACATTTAATCGCCATTTATTTGACATTTTTGCAGCATATAGAGTATTGATTGACCGTTCAATCAATCAAATTAAAACTGTGATTTGCCTATCAGTCGGGGAAAAAATGTACCGTAAAGACATTCCGGAGCAGCGTAAGGAACAGCTGATTAACGCGGCCTTCGAGGCCATTAACGTCGTCGGCCTGGCCGGCGTCACTCTGTCGCAGGTGGCAAAAGAAGCGGGGCTGTCTACCGGTATCGTCAGCCACTACTTTGGCGATAAAGAGGGATTACTGAGCGCCACCATGCGCAAGATCTTGCGCGATCTGCGCGACGCGGTCGCCGAGTGCCGCAGCCAGGCGGCCGCCGACAGCCAATCACAGCTATTTGCCATTATTCAGGGTAACTTTCATCCCAGCCAAACCAATGCGATCTCGATGCGCGCCTGGCTCGATTTCTGGGCGGCCAGCATGCACCAGCCGCCGCTGCGCCGCTTGCAGCGCGCCAACGATCGCCGGCTCTATTCCAATATCTGCAGCCAGTTCCGCCGTGAACTGCCGCAACAACAGGCGCGCGATGCCGCTCGCGGGCTGGCGGCGATGATCGATGGATTGTGGCTACGTGGCAGCCTGGCCGGTGGCGAAGCGGATCTCAGGCAGGACTGTCGCATTGCCTGCGACTATGTGGTGCGCATCCTGAACGAAGGTCAGCCGGCGGAAAACCCTTCGGCAAAAGCGCCGCGCAAGTAGCTGCTGAACTCCGTTACCGCACGCGACACCTGCGGTGCATAGGGCCGCACTACGTAAAGACTATCGGCGAAGGCGCCAATCGGGCGCCAGGCCGGCAGTACCTCAATCAACCGCCCGTCCGCCAGCGCCTGCTGCGCGCTGAAATCCGGTAGCAGAGCAATGCCCAGCCCTTCCGCCGCCGCATCGCGTATCGATTCGCTGTTGTTAGTGGCAAACGGGCCGCTGACCGGCACGCGAACCTTGTCCACTTTCCCCTCAGGCGAGTGCCTGGCGACAAAACTCCAGCCCGGCTGCTCACTCCCCCGCGGATAGTAAAGGCACTGATGCCGTTGCAGCTCGGCGGGGGATGCTGGCATGCCGTGCCGTTTAATATAGTCCGCCGACGCCACCGCCAGCGTTTCCGTCGGGCACAGCCGCCAGGCGACGTGCGTATCCGGCAGGTTATCGCTATGGCGGATCGCCAGATCGAAACCTTCGGTGGTTAACGATACCAGCCGGTCCGACACCTCGAGCTGTACCCGCACCTCCGGGTTGGCGCGCAGAAAGCCGGTAATGCGCGGCACCAACTGCTGGCGGGCAAACGCCACCGGCGCCGTTACCCGCACCGAACCGCGCAACGGCCCGGTGGAGTCGCAGATGCCGGAGAAACTCTGTTTAATCTGCGCGAAAGGCTGGCGCAGTTCCTCTACCAACCTCAGCCCGGCATCGGTCAGCCGGACGCTGCGGGTTGTACGCTGCACCAGCGGTACCCCGGCCAGCATTTCGATCTCTTTTATTTTCTGGCTCATGGCCGCTTTACTGACGTCCAGCCGCTCCGCTGCACGGGTGAAACTGCCCTGTTCGGCCAGTACGGTAAGCCAGTGCAAATGGGTCCACAGGGTGTCTATTTTTGGATTTTTCATCGCCAACTGTTCATTTATATAAACAATGAGTTCAAGTATAGCGCTTCTTCCCCTGCTGCGGCTTGGCTAAGATGGATTATCGGAAGCGATGCAAAAACGCTGCCCTACGCATCTGAAATTTTTTTAACTCACTGACAGGATTATCCAAATGCCATTACTTATCTTCGAAGTTATCGAGGGCCGCGGCGAAGCCGAACTGAAAATCCTGCTCGATGCCGCCCACCGTGCCGTGCTCAGCGCCTTTGAGGTGCCGCAGCGCGATCGCTATCAGATTGTTCATGAAAACAAGGCTCACCATATGGTGATCGAAGACACCGGCCTTAACCTGACGCGCACCCGCGATCTGGTGGTGGTGCGGGTGATCACCAGCCCGCGCGCCGAAGAGCAGAAACAGCGGTTTTACGCCGATCTCAGCCGTGAGCTGAAAGAAAGCTGTGGAATCGAAAGCAGTGACCTGATGGTGTCTATCACCACCAACAGCAAGGGCGATTGGAGTTTTGGCAACGGCGTGGCGCAGTATCTGACAGGCGAATTGTGATGCCTGCGGCTAACGCCCGGTTCGTTAGTGCCCGGACGTTAGCCAATGAAATTATGACTCCTCGCTGTACTGGTTTTGCCACATCGCGGCGTAACGGCCATTTCGCTGCAGCAGATCCTCATGACGCCCACGCTCGACGATTTCTCCCGCCTCCAGCACAATGATTTCATCGGCGTCCACTACCGTGGACAGGCGATGGGCAATCACCAGAGTCGTATGATCACGGCTCACTTCACGCAGATGTGCCTGGATCTCGCGTTCGGTTTGGGTATCCAGTGCGCTGGTGGCTTCGTCAAACACCAGGATCGCCGGGTTTTTCAAAATGGTGCGGGCGATCGCCACCCGCTGCTTCTCGCCCCCGGACAGCTTAAGCCCCCGCTCGCCCACCCGAGTTTCATAGCCGTCAGGCAGGCTGGCGATAAACTCGTGGATATGTGCCAGCTTCGCCGCCCGTTCGATCTCTTCTTTACTGGCACCGGTTTTGCCATAACCGATGTTATAGCCCAGCGTATCGTTGAACAGCACGGTATCTTGCGGCACGATGCCGATCGCCGCGCGCAGGCTAGCCTGCTTCAGGTTGCGGATATCCTGGCCGTCAATAAGTACCGCCCCCCCGTTCACGTCATAGAAGCGGAACAGCAGCCGGGACAACGTAGATTTGCCGGCACCGGAAGCGCCGACCACCGCCACGGTGTGACCGGCCGGAATGGTGAAGCTGACGTCTTTCAAAATCGGCCGACGCGCATCATAGCCAAAGCTGACCGCCTCAAAGCGCACTTCGCCACGCGACAACTGAAGGGCCGCGGCATCAGGACTATCGACAATTTCCTGCTCTTCCTGCAGCAAATCGAACATGTTTTCCATATCGATCAGCGCTTGCCGGACTTCGGCATAAATGAAACCGAAAAAATTCAGCGGCTGATACAGCTGAAGCAGATAAGCATTCACCAGCACAAAGTCACCCACCGTCAAGCGCCCCTGCACAATGCCTTGCGCCGCCATCGCCATCATCACTATTAACCCGATGGAGATAATGGCGGTTTGCCCGAGGTTGAGGGCGGTAAAACTGAACTGATTTTTGATGGCGGCATATTCGTACAATCGGCGTGACATATTGAAACGCTCGGCTTCAAAATCTTCGTTACCGAAGTATTTTACCGTTTCATAGTTCAGCAAGCTGTCGATGGATTTGGTGTTCGCATCGGCGTTAGCTTGGTTAAGCTCACGCCTAAATCGGGTTCGCCAACTGACCGCCATCACGGTAAACAGGATATAACAGCCGACCGTTGCCACAATTGCCAAGGCAAACCAGCCGTTTAACAGGTGCCACATAATCACCGACACCAAGGTGATTTCGAACAGGATAGGAAAAATAGAGAACAGCAACCGTGAAAGCACTGTCGCCACCGCTTGGGTGCCGCGTTCGATCGACAGCGACAGCCCGCCAGTCTGGCGTTCCAGATGAAAGCGCAGGCTCAGAGAGTGCAACTGCCTGAATACGCGCAACCCCAGCAATCGGGTGGCATTCTGGCTGACGTGCACAAACATCACGTTACGTAATTCTTCAAATAGCGCGGCACCGACGCGCGCGACGCCGTAAGCCACGATAAACACGATGGGAATGGCCAACACTTTGGCGCTTTCACCGCTCAGCCCGTCGACCATGGCCTTATACGCCAGCGGTACCAATGTGGTACTGACCTTGGATATCACCATGAAAATAAAAGCGATCACCAAGTAATAGCGCAGTTTGGGATTATCTTTAGGCCAGAGATAAGGCAGCAGAAAAGTCAGTAAACGGGAGCGATCCATAAGGTAATATTTATCTTCTTAGTCAAAGTGGCGACGTCGGCTAGTGATCCATTTTGGCACGTATGACGGCGAAACCCTTATGAAATCCGCTATCGCCGCCTTTTTTGTATCGCTGGAGCAAGCCCCCATAGCTCGGCGATTTTGCCGCTTTCCTTCGCCCCATTTATTCTTAAAGTGCGATCTTTCAGGCTCACCGTTAAAACTTGTTGTTGAGAAGTTATCACCACGTTAATATCCGAAAAAATTATTATAAAATGAATTATTGGCTATCGATCAATAATCAAAAGTATTTTATTTCATCATCTTGTATTCAGTATCTGCCCTACCTTCGCCTACTCAGGCTTTAACACCCGTTGCGAGAAATTCACCATGAGCACTGCATTACCCAGCGAAAATTTGCGTTCGGATAACAATGGAACCGGTTTCAGAAGAAGAGAGGTGTTATTCGGCATGGCTTCCGTCCTTGTCGCCACCTCCCTGCTTGGCTATCCATTTCTGACCCAGGCTGAGCAGCAAACCGCAGCAGCCAACCCGCTTGTCTTTGCACGTTTCTTCACTCTGTCCCGGACTATTACCGAACATCAGGACATCGATCAGGGCATGTCGGCGCGAATATTCACCGCCTTGAGCGACAGCATCCCCAATTTCTCTGCTCAGATTAAGCAGCTAAGCGCCCTGCTGCAGCCGGAGCAAAGTGCCAAACAGCTGCAAACGCTGGCAATCCAGGCCGGCCTGCAGGATCTGATCACCGCCATTATCAGCGCCTGGTATACCGGCACCGTCGGGCATGGCCAGCAAGCTGTGCTGATCGCCTACAAGGATGCGCTGATGTACCGCCCCGCCAGCGATGCGCTGATCGTACCGACCTATTGCGGCAACGGCCCACTGTGGTGGACCGCCGCTCCGCCGATGACCATGACACCCGTTCGCTGAGATTATCCTGATGAAAAAACCTGAATTTACCGCCAATGGCGACGCATCGGCCGATATCGTGATCGTCGGCTCCGGCATTGTCGGCGGCATCATGGCCGACCAACTGGTCAGCCTCGGCTATTCCGTCCTGGTGTTGGAGGCTGGCCTGCGCATCGATCGCGCCCAAGCGGTGGAAAACTGGCGCAACATGCCGTTCGATAACCGGGCGGGCTCAGATTTCCAGGGGCTGTATCCGCAATCTGAATACGCCACCGCACCGCTCTACTTCCCGGAAAACAACTACGTAGCCCTTAGTGGCCCCAGCGCCGGCAGCTTCAAACAGGGCTATCTGCGCACCGTCGGCGGTACCACCTGGCACTGGGCAGCATCTTGCTGGCGCCATTTGCCGAGCGATTTCCAGATGAAAACCCTGTACGGCGTCGGTCGCGACTGGCCAATTTCGTATAACGATCTCGAACCCTACTACTGCCGTGCGGAAGAGGAAATCGGTGTCGCAGGCCCCAACGATCCGGCGCAGCAATCGCCGGTGGAGCGCAGCAAACCTTATCCGATGGACATGGTGCCCTGGGCCTATGGCGACACCCGCTTCGCCGAAGTGGTCAACCCGCACGGCTACCGATCGGTGCCAATCCCGCAGGGTCGCAGCATCCGCCCGTGGAAAGGCCGCCCGACCTGCTGCGGCAACAACAACTGCCAGCCGATTTGCCCCATTGGCGCCATGTATAACGGCATCCATCATGTCGAACGCGCGGAAATGAAAGGCGCAGTGGTGCTGGCCGAGTCGGTGGTCTACAAAATTGATACCGACGACCAGAATCGCGTTACCGCCGTGCACTGGTTGGATAATCAAAAACGCTCGCATAAAGCCAGTGCCAACGCCTTCGCGCTGGCCTGCAACGGTATCGAAACGCCGCGCTTGCTGCTGCTTGCCGCCAATAAGCAGAACCCCAACGGCATCGCCAACTCTTCCGATCAGGTTGGGCGCAATATGATGGATCACTCCGGCTTTCACTGCACCTTCCTGGCTAAGGAGCCACTGTGGCTCGGCCGCGGCCCGGCGCAGAGCAGCTGCCTGGTGGGACCGCGCGACGGCGAGTTCCGTAAGGACTATTCTGCTAACAAGATGATACTTAATAATATCAATCAGATAGTTCCCGCAACGCAAAAAGCGCTGGCGCAGGGCCTGCTAGGTAAAGTGCTGGATGAAGAGATCCGTCGGCGCGCGGCCTATGGCGTTGATTTGTCGATTAGCCTGGAACCGTTACCAGACCCGAACAACCGCCTGACGCTGAGCGCCAACCGCAAGGACGCTCACGGCCTGCCGTGTCCAGATATTCATTACGACGTCGGCGATTACGTGCGCAAGGGCGCCGAAGCCGCGCATAAACAGCTGGAGCATATTGGACGCCTGTTCGATGCCGATGAATTCAAAATCACCACCAGCCTGAACGCCAATAATCACATCATGGGCGGCACCATTATGGGCCGCGATCCGCATGACTCGGTGGTGGACGGCAACTGCCGCACCCACGACCATGCCAACCTCTGGCTGCCGGGTGGCGGCGCCATTCCTTCCGCCAGCGTAGTCAACAGCACGCTAACCATGGCGGCGTTGGGCATCAAGGCCGCCGACGACATCGCCCAATCGCTGGCGGTAAAATCATGAAGATACAGCTTGGATTGACCCTGTTGCTGGGGCTGAGCGGCGCCGCCCTGGCGACCGACGATGGCACGGCGTTACTTAAACAGGGTGAGCAGCTTGCCGTAGCTTCGGACTGCCAGGCCTGCCACACCCAACCTGGCGGCGGCAAGCCCTTTGCCGGCGGCTACGGCATCAACTCGCCGATGGGCGTAATTTACTCCACCAATATCACCCCTTCGGCGCAAGACGGCATCGGTGGCTATACGGAACAACAGTTCGCTCGTGCACTGCGCGATGGGGTACGCGCCGACGGCAGCTATCTCTACCCGGCAATGCCCTATACCTCCTACAGCAAATTGAGTGATGCGGACATCCACGCGCTCTACACCTACTTTATGCAGGGAGTGAAGCCGGTAGAGCAGAAGAATACGCCGACCGCACTGCCCTTCCCGTTCAATATGCGCTTCAGTATGGCCGGCTGGAACTTGCTGTTTCTGGATAAGAACCGCTTTCAGCCCAATGCCGAGAAAAGCGAGCAGTGGAACCGCGGCGCCTATCTGGTCAACGGCCCTGGGCATTGCGATACCTGCCATACGCCACGCAACCTGCTGATGGCGGAAAGCGCCGATAAACCGCTGGCGGGGGGCATGGTGGGAAGTTGGTATGCACCGAACATTACGTCGGACGCCGTCAGCGGCATCGGCGGCTGGAGCAATGAAGAACTGGTGCAGTATCTCAAAACCGGGCGAGTCGCCGGGAAAAATCAGGCCGCTGGCGGCATGGCAGAGGCGGTGGAAAACAGCCTGCAATACCTGCCTGAACAGGATCTGATGGCCATTGCCGTCTACCTGAAAAGTACCGTACCGATCCGCGATGCTCAGGATAAGCAGGCGGCGGACCGCTTTGGTCAACCGCTGAACGTCGAACCGACGCTACGCGGTCTGCATCCGTCGAATGCCAATAATACCGTCAGCGACGGTGCGGCCTTATTCAGCGGCAACTGCGCCAGTTGCCACCAACCGGACGGCAGCGGCAGCAAAAACCAGGCCTATCCTTCGCTGTTCAACAATACCGCCACCGGTTCCGGCAACCCGGCCAACCTGATCTCCGCCATTTTGTTCGGCGTGCAGCGCAAAGCGGGCAGCGAGGACGTGCTGATGCCGAACTTTGGCCCGCAATCCTACGTCAATCCATTAACCGATCGGCAAATCGCCGCCATCAGCAATTATGTGCTGAAAAACTACGGCAACCCGGAGGTGACGGTAAGCGAGGAGGACGTGGCGATGCTGCGCACCGGCGGCCCGGTACCGCTGCTCGCGAAGCTGCAGCCTTATATGGCTCCGGCCATCGGAGTTGCAGTCGTGGTGCTGTTGGCGTTGATCTGGCTATGTGGAAGGAAGCGGAAATAGCCCGCGATAGGGGCCCGCTCCCTGTGGGAACGGGCCGTTATCTCCAGGCTTAACAGGATGGCGAAGAGCCCTGCGGCGGCAGATAGCGCTGCGGATCGAGTGCGGAGGCGCGATAGCGGATCTGGAAATGCAGGAACACCGAGTCGGTACCCGTGCTGCCCATGGTGCCAATCTTTTGCCCTGCCTTCACATCCTGACCATTGCGCACCAGCGTGGTGTCGTTATGCGCATAGGCGGTGATGAAGTCTTCGCCGTGCTTAATCATGATCAGGTTGCCGTAGCCGCGCAGCTGGTTACCGACGTACACTACTTTGCCCTTGGCGGAAGCGAAGATCGGCTGGCCGCGAGCGCCGGCGATATCTATGCCTTTATTGCCGCCGTCTGCTGTGGAATATTTTTGGGCAATTTTGCCGGTAGCCGGCCAGCGCCAACAGCGGGAAGTCCCCGGCGGCGGCGTCGATTTAGCCAACACCGCACCGGAAGAGGTATTTTTACGCCGGTTTGACGCAGTTTTGGTTGGCGCGCTGCCGCTCAGGCGCAGCTTTTGCCCGACTTCCAGCCCGTAAGGCGGGCGTATCTTGTTGATTCGGGCCAGTTCGCTGACTTCGCTGTCAGTGATCCAGGCGATGTAATACAGCGTATCGCCACGTTTGACGGTATAGGATTTGCCGCTGTAGCTGCCCTTCGGCAGTTTGTCGTAGTCGCGGTTATAGCTGTTTTTGCCCGAACAACCGGCCAACAGCAGGCTCAATGTCAGACACACTGCGGCGCGGCGCCACCACGCAAGTTTGCTTCCTGTGCTCAAATCCTGTCCTCAATCATATTTCCGGGCGCTGATACGCGTCAGCCGTCAATAGTAACATTTGCACCGGGGCAGTCAAAAAGCGCCAAAAGGACTATGCTAAACAAGTAGGGATTACTGAGTGCCAGACGACAAATGGAGGACTGTCATGTTAAGTGCTGACTATAAAAATCTGCCCCCCCTGAGTGAAGAACGTCTCAAAAAGCAACGCACTGCCCTGCTGATCATTGCCTTCCTGCTCTTGGTGGGCGGTATTCTGCGCCTGATTATCCCCCTGGCATCCGGCACAGTGCTGAGCATTCTGGTCGGCGTATTACTGCTGCTGAGCGGCACAACGTTGGTGGCAGGCATGATAGCCAATTGGGCGCAAAACGCCTGGCCGCTGATCGGCGGCATATTACTGGGCGAGGCTTATCTGATTGTCGGCTACCGGTTCATCACCAGTCCATTAGCCGGCATAAGGGGGGAGTTATCGTCCCGGCTTTTTCGCTCATTGGCGCCCAACCGCACAATTATGTCGACGTCCCGGTGGCAAGTGCCCCACCATGAGTAAGGTTTCATGCAATGCAGGCTCAGCCATTCCCTCAGATGAAAGATTGAAATGAGATGATAACGTTATGGAATTCAAGGATTATTATGCCATTTTAGGGGTTAAGCCCTCGGACGATCTCAAGGCTATCAAAACTGCCTATCGTCGTCTGGCGCGAAAATATCACCCCGACGTCAGCACCGAATCGAATGCCGAAGCGCAGTTCAAGGAGGTCGCGGAAGCCTATGAGGTGTTAAAAGACGATGAACGTCGCGCCGAATACGATCAATTGGTGCAACACCGCAACGACCCCAATTATGGCCGCCAGACACAGCACGGCAACGCCAATAACGCCGAAGATTTTTCCGATATCTTTTCCTCCATGTTTGGCGAGCGCACGCGTTCGCAACACCGGCGCCAAAGCCGCGCCATGCGCGGGCAAGATATCGAGATGGAAGTGGCGGTTTTCCTTGAGGAAACCCTGGCCGAGCAAACCCGGACCATCCGTTATAGCCTGCCGGTTTATAACGCTTTCGGCATGGTGGAGCAGGAAATACCCAAAACCCTTAATGTGAAGATCCCCGTCGGCGTGGGCGATGGCGAACGCATCCGCCTGAAAGGCCAGGGTGCGCCGGGTACTGACGGCGGCGCCAACGGCGACCTCTATCTGATCATCCGCATCGCGCCGCACCCGCTGTTCGACATCGTCGGCCATAATCTGGAGATCGTCTTGCCGGTAGCGCCATGGGAAGCGGCGCTCGGCGCCAAGGTACCGGTTCCGACCCTGAAAGACGCTATTCTGCTGACCATTCCCGCCGGCAGCCAGACCGGCCAGCGGCTGCGTATCAAGGGGAAAGGCCTGGTCGGCAAGAAAGAAACCGGGGATTTATATGCGGTGATCAAGGTCGTGATGCCACCGAAGCCGGACGAAAAAAATGCGGCGCTGTGGCAACAACTGGCGGAAGCTCAACCCGCTTTTGACCCACGCAAAGAGTGGAGTAAGCAAAATGGCTAACGTACAAGTCACTTTAACCATTACCGAATTTTGCCTGCATACCGGTGTTTCAGAGGATGAGTTAACGGAAATTGTCGGGCTGGGGGTGATCGAACCACGTAACCCGGCGGCTACAGACTGGGTATTTGACGATCATGCGCTGACCATTTTTCATCGCGCTCAACAGCTGCATCGCGAATTGGCGCTGGACTGGCCCGGCATTGCGGTCACCTTGACGCTGCTGGAGGAAATTGAGCACTTACGTAAAGAAAACAGCCAATTGCACCAACAGCTTGCACGGTTCGTCAGCAGGCCCTGATATCCTGGGATCGGCCCGTTGCGCCAGCAGCGGGCTACGCCAGGCGTCGAATAGCGGTTTCTGCGGCAACATAAAATCGACGCATTAACGTCTCCCCGCCCCGTACTTCGCAATTCTGAGCGACTCAAGGTCGTAATGCATACTGGCAGCCCATTATCTAGTCAGACAAATCAGCACTGCCACTCAACTTCTGTTGAGCATCCGAAAAAACACCGCGCAGAAATTCAATGGTGGCATGAATGCGTGGAACTCGGCGTATATCACGATGTGAAATCAGATATATGTTCTGAAGCAATCGTGCCTGCCCCACCGGGACAAGACCGTCAGCAAGAAATGAAGGCAATGCAGCAATCCCCATGCCTGCTGCTGCCGCCTCAATCTGACTGCGCAGTGACGAAGCCGTGAAACATGTTTTACTCGCAGGAATGACCTCTTCGAGCCATTGGGCAAGCGGTAAATCCTGAAGTGTGTCATCCCAACCGATACGTAAATGGCCAGCACCATCATCGGCCAGGGCTTCCGCATGGGCGGCCAGGTAAGCTTGGCTCGCATAGAGCCTACTCTCCATCTGTCCGACGCGTAACATAAAGAAATTACCCTGGATCGGCCTCGACAAACGGATAGCCATATCGGCATCACGGCGAGTGAGATTCTCCATTCGAACATGTGTCACGATTTCAATTCGAAGGTCTGGGTATTTTTCCTGAAAAGGAGATAAGGATGGAATGACCAGCTCTGTGGCAAAGTTTTCCGGGAGAGCAATGCGAACACTTCCCGCAACATTGAGGGAAAAACCGGAGCTTTTCCTGATGAAATCATCAATAGCCGACTCGGCCGTTTCAGCATGCTGGAGAATCATCCTTGCAGCATCAGTAAGGGTATAACCTTGAGGGGTACGCTGAAACAATATTGTTCCAAGCTCAGCTTCAAGATGTTCAATATGACGAGCAACCGAAGATGGAGCCATCTTTAGTTTTTGAGCTGTCGCAGTGAGCGTGCCAAGACGGGCAAGTATCAAAAAAATGGGAACACCTTCCCATCCGATCGTTTTCGATTTTTCGAAACCCATAATCAATAACTGCCTGTTCGCTTTCGATATATAGAAAGATAGAGTGTTCTTCTACTAGTTTCCAGCAGAACAGAGGCAACAATGACTTATAAGCAGATCGGACGGAAAGAATTGACGGCAATCACTGGCCCACTGGGTAAAAATAGTGTGAAGAAAATGAGAGAAATATCTCCTCTATTAGCGGAAAGCCTTGTTGAACATGCCTTTGGCAACATATTAGCTGCATCAACGCTGCCACGCCGCGAGCGAGAACTTGTCACCATCGGTTTGCTCGGTGCTATGGGCGGCGCAGAGCCGCAACTGCGCACACACCTTGAGGCCGCATTGCGCGTCGGTGCCGATCCAGATGAGCTTATTGCACTTGCTGAACACCTTTCTGTTTATGCTGGCTATCCACGAGCATTGAACCTATTGCGTGAGACTCGATCCATCTTGGCAGATAAAAATCTATGCACTCTAAAGGAAACGCGTAAGGTCAGCCTCAATGATCATAACACTCGCGTTTTCGACAGTGGCGGCGTCAAACCTGCCTTGGTGCTAATCCATGCTCTCGCAATGGACTGGAGAATGTGGCGAGAAGTCATCCCAAATCTCACCACAAACTTTCGGGTGATAGCCTATGATATTCGCGGCTTTGGCTGCGCGGCTGGAGCGCCGCCTGCTCAGGGTCTTGAAACCTATGCGCTTGATCTCTCTAGTTTGCTGAATAAACTTGGTGTAGCTAAGGCACATATTGCAGGCTTGTCATTGGGTGGTTCAATAGCTCAACATTTGGCACTGAAGGCCCCCTCCAGATTCCATTCGCTGACAATTATCGCCACGACAGCTTGGCCATTCGAGGCTTTCGCACAACGCGCTGACGCGGCCATTTTTACCGGTATGGATGCCCAGATCATTCCAAGCTTGACCCGTTGGTTCAGGCCGGAAGACCTGGCCGAGAATGGCTGGGGCGTTCGCTATGCGCGCGAGAACGTTCAGCGAGTTTTCGTTTCCGACTGGCAAGCCGGTTGGATGGCTCTTGCCACTATCGAGACAGGAAAACGACTGAATGAGATCACGGTCCCAACACATATCGTCGCTGGTGAGCTTGATGCGTCAACTCCCCCCGAATTGATGAAAGGCTTTTTGGACATACCCAAAGCAAGTTTCGAGATGATCGCAAATGCTCCTCACATGATATCGCTGGTTTATCCACATGAACTTGCAGCCGCCATTACTCGAGGTACAGGCCTGAAACCGCCAGCACCGAATACTAAGTAAGTTACTGGTTTATAATAAGTTTATGGCTAACACCTGAACATTGTTTTCGGCGAGGAGACTCATGAAGAATCATACAACTTAACTAAACAGGTTCGTTGGTAGATAGAAAAAGTTAAAGCAGAATTCACATTGTGGGCACACTCATCATGAAGCATTCCAGGATCGTTATCGCTGGATAAATTATTTCATATAAACACTGTAAATAAAAACATGTTATTAAAAACATGTCATTAAAAACAGTATTGACACCCTTTTAAAAACCCGTAGATTGGTTATCAGCAGCAGCGAAATGGTAGCTAGCTGTTATTACCAAAAGTGTTAATCAAGTTGATTTGAATTTATTTTGCGATAAAGGCCACGAAGTATTTTTTGTATGGGCATCAATGCCGAGGAAAATTTACACCCTTGCTTGATGACGCTTTAAGGCCACGTAGTCAGTATCTACAATCGCAGGGTGTGGACCAAAACGCGATGATGTAAGGCCATGATTTGATTGTTTTTTGTTTGCGATTGATTTTCAAGATAGTGTAGAAAACAGTGCAACAAGATCGCAATGGAAGTGAGGCTACGCATCAAAAGTCTATATCGCGAGGGGAGATGTACTTGTTTAAAATGCCATACCTAGGAATATTCACTCAGGTTGGCGGATAATGTGAACTGGTAAATAGAGGGGAGGTTTTAGTTAGTATTAGCACCCAATATTATCTGTGATAAACGTGTACATTTAAAAGTAGTACCTTAGCAGTAAGAAATATTAAGTTCATTAATGTTAAATCTGAAGTCAATAGTACCATAAAAGCCCTGGCTGCAACGGTCAGGGCTTTTATCTTTTATGCATCAACCACATTAGCCTGTCCCACGCTCCAATTCCTCGGACAATCATCACACAGCATCAGGAATGTGATAGCCAACCCACGACATTAATAAAATTAATCCTTGCTTAATAAATCAAACCAAGCCTACTATGACGTCATCGGTTTGGAACACAGACCTTATGAAAGCAGTTTTAGTAAAGCAGTCCTCAGTCCAAGCGTTATCTCTAGATACCCCTTCTTCATGAGCCTCCTCCTAAGTGCCCCATAAGTAAAATTCTGCAAAACAGGCCATGTTCGCCACGATGAGTGGCTCAAAAATGAAAAAGGATGTATCTATGTCTACTAAAATGACTGGTTTAGTAAAATGGTTTAACGCAGATAAAGGCTTCGGTTTTATCACTCCACAAGATGGCAGCAAAGATGTATTCGTACATTTCTCCGCTATCCAGAGCAGCGATTTTAAAACCTTAGACGAGGGTCAGAAAGTGGAGTTCTCTGTTGAGAGCGGCGCTAAAGGCCCTTCTGCTGTAAACGTTATCGCGCTTTAATCGCCGATAATCTCGCTAAAACTTACAATCGCGATGAAGGCAACAGCCTGAGCAGTTAAGTATTAGTGATCAAAAACCCGCTTATGGCGGGTTTTTGCATTTCTGTAATGTAGAAAAATGCTTCTAAACCCATAAAATGGAACGCGGTGTTTCACTTTTCCCGTTGAAAAGAGAACCAGAAACCCAAAGCGCAAAGCCAGTCATCGCAGGAAACAATAGACCAATCCCCTGCCATAAGTTCACCTGCTCTCCTGTCAGATTGATAATGCTTTATGTTCATTCCAATATGCCGCAAAAACCTGTATGCAAGCCGGCAGCGCAGAGGTTGAGCGGGCACAAAAGCGGGTGCTGGCCACGCTGGCACAGGAAGGAAAATGCCATTGAACTTTAGGTTCCAACCAAAACCGGCGAAAGATAGCAACCCAACGAAACCATATTAAAATCATTGTTTTTGTTGGTATTTTATCGGCCACCCCTCATGTTTTGTTAAGATTTTTACCCAAAAATACGCATTAAATTTAATAGCATTAAGATTCATCTTAAAATATACCCACAGGAATTTAGGGATGTTAATTTCCAGGGAATGTGATGAAAAGAAAGGATGTCAGCCCCGATTATCGGGTTGAATATGGCGAAGAATGGAAGCCGGAAAAAACCTCTAAATGGTTTTGGGTCGTGTCGATCGCAATTATCGGTTTTTTGGTCGCCATTTCATAAAGCTGACCAGCAGGTAAGCATGACACGACAAAAGAAAGTTTGAAGAAGGTCTTGGAGCGGTGAAGGGAGTAGAACGCCGCAGCAAAAACCCAGTGAAACTGGACCACATCGACTTTATAAAAACCAAACTACACACATTTCTATACACATTAGTTTTTGCTTGGGCTTCTGTCCTCACGCCTTTCCTGTCTCAATGGCCAAAGTGGGAACGATCTGAACTGCTGACGCCAGACAGCACCAAATCTATTAGGTGAAACTTGCCCCGGCTTCTGGCCGCCTACTCTAGTACCTAAGACTGCACAACGCTTGACCAAAGTTATCAACCCACTTTATAACTCTACAATACTTTAATCATCGATACAGATAGCTAACAATATGAATTATAAGCCTCTTATATTTACCCTATTAATAAGCCTACCGGCGATGGCATCAGAACCATCCCTTATCGTGTGTGAACCGCAAAATGCAAATGATCAAACCGCTACAGGTATTTGGCCTGCACCATATTTGTCACAGAATCAACTATGTTTCGACATTCGAGTAGATTCCGGTAATGCATGCGTCAGTAACATGCAGACCACGACTTGGTTTACGGAGGCAGTGATCGTTGACATAGACGGTGAATCACGGGGCCGGGATGATACCTGGTTCAGAGTCGTACACCCGACCATCACCGACAAGAGCATTGAGTACAAAATAGAAGGCTCAAGGGATAAGAAAACTTGGGGGTTAGTGTCAAACGTGTCAATTAATCGACTTTCAGGACAAGCTGTAGATTGGCTTATTGGCGAACATGGCGGAACTTCTTACAAATGCCATCTGGAAGGGCGAAAGATCTGAATTGGCATAATGTGTATATATACAGAAAATGTGTCAGTTCAGTTGGTTCACGGGCATCTAGCCCTTACCACTCCTGGTGTAAGTATCCCAGCAAAACGAACCATTCACTTTTAGAGATCTTCCGACATACTGATTATGTCCCCTGAGGAGATCGCCATGCGTAAAGCCCGATTCACCGAACACCAGATCATTACCGTTCTGAAGTCCGTCGAAACCGGACGTACCGTCAAGGATGTTTGCCGTGAAGCCGGTATATCTGAAGCCTCGTACTACAACTGGAAAGCAAAGTATGGCGGTATGGAAGCCTCTGATATCAAAAAGATGAAAGACCTGGAGGATGAAAACCGACGCCTCAAACAGATGTTTGCTGATCTCAGCCTTGAGTGCCGGGCACTTAAAGACGTCATCGAAAAAAAGCTTTAAAACCAGCGATAAAGCGAGAACTCGTCAGCTATCTGACGGCGCAATTTGCCATGAGTTTACGCCAGGCCTGCAGGACGTTATCGCTGAGCAGGACAGTATATTTTTATCAGCCCGATGCCCGGCGTGATGAACCGGTGATCCATGCGCTGACTGAACTGGCAGAACGCTATCCGCGCTACGGTTTTAAGAAGCTGTTCCAGCTGCTGCGCAGGCAGGGCAATACCTGGAACCATAAACGCGTTCACCGGATTTACTGCCTGCTGAAACTGAATTTTCGTCGTAAGGGAAAACAGCGGCTGCCAGTGCGTAATCCAGCACCACTGGCGACGCCGCAAGCGTTAAACCAGAGCTGGTCCATCGATTTTATGCACGATGCGCTGGTCTGCGGCAGACGCTTCCGGACCTTCAATGTGGTGGATGATTTTAACCGTGAAGCTCTGGCGATAGAAATCGACCTTAATATCCCGGCGCAACGCGTCGTCCGGGTGCTGGACAGGATCGTGGTAAATCGCGGCTACCCGTTGAAGATGAGGATGGACAACGGGCCAGAACTGGTTTCACTGGCGCTGGCGCAATGGGCCGAAGTACATGGCGTGCAGCTCGAATTTATCAAGCCGGGTAAGCCAACACAAAATGCTTTTATCGAACGGTTCAACCGGACATACCGGACAGAAATCCTGGATTTTTACCTGTTCAGAACACTGAATGAAGCACGGGAAATTACAGAGCGCTGGCTGACGGAATATAACAACGAGCGGCCTCATGAATCCCTGAATAACCTGACGCCGGAAGAGTACCGGCTGATGGCTGAAAAACCGGAACTCTCAAAAAGTGCGTGGAACTAATGCTGGGATACTTACACTGGGTTTGGCTGAACCAACACACACGAAAAAATGTTGGTTCATCCAGAGGTAGAACCTTTAACATGATCTATCCCCTTACCGTAACCTTACCGCCGTGCATTTTTGCACTCTGCCAAAAACCTTGCCGTAATCTTGCTCTACTCATGGGGTAAGTATTTTAGAAAGAGCGTTTTAGTGCGTACCTGGCTGTGTACCATTCCACGAAACGCCGAGCTATGTCTAAGTAACCATTAATGGTAACCACTGCGAACTGGTTACCAATCTGTAGGAGCGCACCTTCTGACCAATTTTTTGTTTTACATGCTCCGCCTTTGGGTGGCCCTATAAAGCTGACCAAAGGCAAGGTGCAGAAGGGTTTAGCACTACCGATAACACGCCATTGGTCACCACCACGACAAACATAATAAAAGTAATCAGGTTGAATTCTGGCCGCAGGATGACAATCCAAATAAAGCTAATCGGGCCAATTTATTTAAGACGGGCTTAATCGTTTTATGACGCTATCAAAATCACTCGGAGCCAAGCGGAGCACGGGTTGGGAGTTGTTGATGTTGCTTCGCTTGGTGTTCATTCTGTCTTAAGCAGTCCAAAATTTAACGGTCCACGGTTGCCACACTGAAACCCTGTTTTCGGTGGAAACCTGTTTGGAAAACTCACGTTTGGAAACCAAGTTTTCAGTGCGAACCATCATTGCGAACTTTAGTGCGAACCGCCAAAAGGTATGCTTTCTGTGCGTACCGATCTGCGTACTTTTAAGTCAGTATCTAATATGTGACTGCCCTTAGGGTAATGAGTGTAAGACCCAGAGCCCGTGCATTATTAATTTTGTTGTGTTGGTTCAGTGCCAATCATCTCGTCTTGTGCGTACTGGTCCCAAAACTCTCTAGCGTGTCCTTAAATTCAGCCACCAGCCATGTATAACGATGTTATACAGTAGTACACTGTATGCCTATCAATTGGCTATCAAGGTGCGAGCGTGAGCAAATCCAACTTAGTGGCGTTCCGGGTTCCGGCAGATTTACAGGATGCCTTTAATCAGGCCTTGGCGGCGTCAGGTGGCGATAAGTCGGCTTGGCTTGTCGATGCCATCAGAAGCAAACTAAATCGCCCTGTAGCTGATTCTGATAAGCGTATGCTGGCGCTGGTGGAGCGAATGGAAACGGCTGCGGCGGCACTGATTGTCGGTAAGTCTGGTATTCCTCCGCATCAGTATAATGAAAAGGCAGTAGTTGCCATTGCGGCACAGACGATTAGGGATGGTTTCGATAATGGCAGGGTCATCGCTGAACGGTTGAATGATGCCGGTTATCAGACGAAGGCAGGAAAGGCATGGGATAAGGATATTTATAGCGCCTGGAAACGACAGGGTGACATCAAAAGCAAGATAACTTTAGCCATTACTGTTGTATAAATTAGAATTCTGCATTTTCATCTAAATTTTCAAACCAATCAATCTCAGCCTCTCTGGCTGTTCTTGCAACAAAGAGGCCTACAATCACAGATTCGGGTAAATGAGTTTTAATGACAGTTTTCATCGCCTTGTAATGACTACCAGCGGTTAGAACATCATCGAATATCACTATCGTTTTTCTGAGGTTTTGTGCCTCGCTGTGCTCAAATATATAGTTACTAGCTATCTCTTCAGGGGTTTGACGTACTTCTGAATTATGGGATGCTGCTCGTGACTCTCGTTGCCTGACCAATTCTCGATAATCAACATCCGCATTAATTCTTTTACCATTCTCTAGTACTTCAACCATTCGACCATCATAAAGGGGGTCTTCGTGGCACTTTGAAGGTGGGATAGGAACAAAGGTCAAATCCTGCAAGTTTGTTATCCCTGTAAGCATCCGTGCAATCTCATTGATAGCTTGTCCTTTATAGCGATACTCATAGGAACCGCATTTTTCCACTGATTTTTTAAAATTATGTATCAATTGGTTTGTTTCGCTGAAGCCAAATCCTTTTCTAGCCGTATATTCACCAAAAAAATAACAGGAGTCGTTTGCATCTAGGTGATAATGCTGACCTATGGTTAATTCATCAATTTTAGTTAAACGGAATGTCATTTCAGTTGCTTCCGAATATCGTCATAGTCACTAACCCTGATGGCTCCCAGTGCTTCATATTTCGCAGGCCATGAGATAGAAGGATTCTGGAAGCATGACTCCAGAATAAATAATTTTCTGCCCTGCGCTAACGCTGCTCGAGCCTGAGTCAGAGTGCCCGAGGTGTCAGATGCTTCAACAATGATAGTTGCTTCGGTCAGAGCAGACATCGTTACGTTACGTTCAGGGAAAAATATCCGGTTGCTACGATAGTCCTGATCCAGATAGCGCTGGAATGGCACTTGGCTGATAAGCAAAAAGTTCTCTCTTATCTTTTTCTGCAAATCGACATTTTGCTTTGGGTAGTTATGTGACAGCGGCGTACCAATAACAGCAATAGTGTTGCCGCCCATTTCTAAAGCGGTTTCATGGGCGCAGGTGTCAACACCTTCAGCTAAGCCAGAGACAATCGTGAAACCATCATTAACGAGACACTTAACCAGCTTTCTCGTTCTCCGGGCACCTTCCTCAGATACTTTTCGAGAGCCGACAACCGCTACAGAGGGGGTGTTAACTAAATCCCACCAGCCCTGATAGTAGAGAACCTCAATAGGGTGTCGCGCATCGCGCAGCTTTTCCGGGTATTCACCAGCTCCATGCACGCGAACGCCAAAATCCTCAACATTGTACTTGTCGAGGATGTTTTTCAGCTTCGATTTGAAGGTTTCGATCGTGCTATCTGGAACCAACTCTGACGGCAATACGTTGCCGTGAGCATGACGAAACTTATCAGCAATCGTTTTGAAGGTTGCGCCTTGTTCCGTCCACAAGGCCTCGTAAGCAGCCATCTCCCTGAAGGGAGACACAGCACGCTCAAATGAGTTGTGTGATGCGAAATCAAGTAGTGACATAGGTTTGCTCTGGCTAATTTAAAAGTGCTCACCTTCCAGTGAGAAGCAGCTATAGAAAGCGACAACAACTGTGTGTGCGATCAGTACTATGGTTTATAGTATAACAATTATGCTGTCAACAATGGCACTTTTAAAGCTACCTTCTGAAGCTCTTAGGCTTCTTCCATTGGTAGGCAGGTGTGCTCATCCTCTGGCGATGTCGCTCTTTGGCTGCCAGGGTGCCCGCAACGCTGGTGTGCAGATCAAGCAGGTCTTTGCCGTTCAGTTCCACCCCTTGCTGGTGGGCTGAGCTGATTAGCGCCTGTTCTATGGAGTGGTGATCTAACATGGCGTTACCTCCCGGGTGGTTTGGCTCTCGCGGCTTGGATGTTATCAAATGTTATCATTCGGCCACAGGCTCCGTTCGCCGTGTTTCACTGCGTTCGTGTTGCCGATTGGTGCGCCAGCACTGGCACGTCGACCACACCAACCGTTATAAAGCGTTAGGATTCGTTAGGTTGACACTTTCTGCGCAAAAGGCGGTACATTTCGGACATGACAGGTTGACACTTTTCGGGAAAATTCGCGATTCGGACCTAACAAATCTCTACATCCCATGCAGAGAAATCTCGCGAGAAAAGCAACAAAAGCAGCTACACCAAGGGATACAGCGTGGTTTACACTTTCGTGAGTCGTCGTAAAAGTGTAAACCTATCGGGTTTCGTATTTCAGCGATTTTCCACCAGGCATAACAATTATGCTTTTGCCCACGTGGAGAGGGCCTCCAGCCCAGCAGGACTCCAGTCACTCACTTCATCGGGAAAGAGGGTTGAGGTATACAAAAGCTCACGCCTGAGCGCCATAACGGCAAGTTCAGCATTCTGGCGTAAATCGTACTTCTCAAAATAATATTCGGCATCGCAATCTTCCAGGCAAATGCCACCATCATCGAGGAAACTCACTTCCACCCCTAACTCGTCAGCAGCATCTGCGACGCGCTTTTGTATTTCCTCATCGGTTTTCGGTGCCGGGCTTTTCCCATCGCTGGCTTTTACCGCCTCCCAGAAGTTGCTCCACGTCATTTCCAGCGTTCTATGTGGCCACGGATCAACGGTAGTATTTTCTGATGTAGCCTCGTCGACGTTTTGCTGCTGGCGCTCTGTCGCCTCCACATCGATTTTGCTACCGGACATCACAACATCGCCTTTGGCTATCCAGTCGTAGATGGTCTGGCGGCTGACACCTCGATGTCTGGCGTACTCAGATTTGCTCATCAACATAAACCGCACATCCTTTCACTATATATAAACCACGTGTTATATCTTTATTGTGGATTAATATTTATCTCGCTTGAGACCACTAAAGTCAGAAAACCATCCTAACTTGCCTAATTCGATATAACAAAAATTGAAAGCATTTAAAACTTCATTTAGATTAGCATGCTGAGTAACAAAGGTTACGAAAGCATCTGTGATATCATCTCGCTGCTTATAGAAAAAATAGTTAGCTAATGGGTGTTTTTTTTCAGAATAAATTGGCTTAGATATGCCATCAAATCTGTCCCCTAACCAAGACTGAAACTGATCTAACGTAAGATCATAGACTTTCTTATCTACTTCAACCCAGAAGTGATGATAGTTATCATCCCCTCTTGTTGTCCCGTGAATTATCTTCACTGTTTTTTCCGGGAAAAGTTGCTGTAAACAAATACCTAAAAAAACCGATGCACTTTGGCAGGAGTTTGTTGGGAATTGAGAAAAGAATGGAAACGAGAGGTCATCTAATAATTCATTATGCCTCTCAAAAACAGCCCTTATATCAAGGGCTAATTTTATACAACTATGATCCTTCATAAATTCTTATCCTCAAACGCACTAGTCTTCTCTAATTTTTCGACTGACAAAGTCTACTACACTACTAGTTGATGAGTGAGATTGCGTACGCGCATTTTGAATTTGTTTTTTTAAAGTTGCTAAATGCACAACTGATGCCTGACTTTTGAGATAATTATTTGGTAATCCTAATAACATTTCAAGGTCAGTTGCCGACAACCCGAAAAAACCAGTGATACCATCCAGAGTGAATAATCCTGAAGATATCAACAAATCGATTGTACGTTTAAGCAACCGAGGTAACTCTGGCTTCCTGTAATCATCCCCTGGTTCAGATTTCGCCCCCCAGCGTGCAGAACGACGCTTAAACAAGTTCAATTTTTCTTCATCGGATATCAATTTCAGAGCATGTAAGCGCATTATGATTGCGGCTACTGATACGCCACAACGCTGTTTTATTAATAATAAACTATCTAACGTTACAGGTAATCTGACTTGATCTGCCAGTAATTCAGCCGGTAATAATAAGGCCCCCGCAAACTGATGAGCCTGACTCTCTTTAAGTTTATAACGCTCAGAATCCAGTTCATTTCCAACTTTTTTATGCAGGATTAAATGCCCAATTTCGTGAGCAAGATCAAAGCGACTCCTAAAAGCATTTTCCTTATCCGAAGAGAGTAGGACAAATGGCCTTTCAAGCTCCTGACTCCATGCTGATAGCCCTTCAATTTGAGCAATCCCAGTCTCTTCCCTTATTAAAATTATGCCATTACTTTCAGCAGCTAATGCCAGGTCTGGAATTTCGTTCTTCCCTAATCCCCATTTAGCACGGCACTCAAGTGCAGCATCTTCTATGTCAGAATCGCTGATTTCATCAATGTTTGAGAAAAAGCGAATCGGCAAGCATAGATCTGGTAAATCTACATATTCTTCTAACCTAACCACCAGTTCATTGGCCCATTCAATACGGGCTTCCAGCATTAACCTTGCCGCTGCATGAGCGCTCGCATTACTGCGGAAAAGTGGCTTTGACATCTTGGCAGGTAGCGGACGGGTAAACCATTCGGGCGCAACGTTCACAACCGTGGCCAATCTTTCAAGAGCCTCTGCTTCTGGTGTTTGCTGAGCTGAGCGCCATTTGCTTATGGTCGCGGGTGAAACCCCAACCATCGTGGCTAGTTGCGTTTGAGAGAGTCTCCTGGCTGCGAGCACCTGCATTAACCTTTCTGGCTGGAACTCTGCAATACCTCTACTCATTCAATTTATTCCTCTGTTCCATCTTTTTTAACTTTGTTGCTTTTAAGCTTCGGTAAGGCCTTGTCGCTCTGAGAAATCACTTGATCGTATCGTCTCAAAAAGACTCCGATGTCCTCACGGAACAACCAAGATCTCATATCAGAACTCGGAACAACTAACTCGACTGAAAGCGGTGATTCCGGTTGCTCGGAAAAACTACCCGAAAAACGGGCAAGAAAAAACACTGTAGCAGTAAGGATATCCTCAGGATCACCAAAGAGGCTGGGCTGAACAAGAGACTCGATAAAACGGTTATGTTCAGCCAATCTTTGCCTGGTTTTAGCCCGTGTTAAATTATTCCATGACACATTATTGTCATTGATACGACCAATGTTAAAAATGCCACTTTTTCCAGTGACCAAGTTGTTCCCTTTCAACGGGCTAGGTGAACAGCCGTTTGCCAGTAAGGACTTATAAAACTCTTCGTTCATGCACCAATGGCGCATGTTTCCGAGGATGGACGCCCGGTGCCCAGTAGCATCATGCTTCGCTCGAACAAAAGCCCGTTCTGCGCCTGCATATAGTGACTCATTGATCCCCATAACTAAGTCTTTGGCTAAATTACTTACTAACGTACCTGGTATGTTTTGACGCATCTTGCCACCTTGTTCACGTTTCGCCTAAGGGGATTTTATACCTATTTTTTTTCGTGTGCGAGGATTTTAGTGAAAAATTAAAACTGGAAAATTAACGAAGGCTCTGATTTTCAGTGCCACCACAATGCACCGTTCCCGGCGCTGGGCGACACGCTCCCGTTCCGCATCGTCGGTACTGCTGTCCATCACATCCAGCCAGCAACGAGCGGCGCGACGCCATAACCCGGCCAATTCTAATGCCTCGGTTTTCTTCGCTGTCATTCGTCCACACTCTGGGCCTGCTGCGCCGTACGCTTTTTCTTGCTGGTGGATTTCAGCCCTGCCAGCAACACCCGGGCGTTTTTCCTGCTGTTCAGGCGTTCCTCGCCGCATGGCTGGCCGTGCAGATCATAACGCTGGCCACCAGCCGGCCGTATGCTGCGATTTGTGCTGTCATGCTCTTATTCCAATAAAAAACACCTATAGATCAACAAAAGTAGTTATCCCACTTGTCCCACTTATCCCAGCAAGCGTAACTCAATGATTTAATTGGCACTGAGTTTTATTTCTGGGATAAGTCACCCTCATTTGGGGACAAGTTGGCCTGTTTTCGACTTGTCCCAGGCACCAGCAGCGAATACATATCCCAAAATTGCCACGACTTATCCCAAAACGCCCTCGACTTGTCCCACTTTTATCCCAGAACAACACTTTAACATCCATATATAACAACAGGTTAACAAATAAAGCATCCCTCTGGGATAAGTGGGATAAGTGCTTTTACACGCACATGTAAGCTATTAGGCTTCGCTTTCCTCTGATTCCGGCGCAAAGAGCAGAACGTAAGTCCATGGGCGGGCGTTGTTTAAGTGCTTCAACCGCGGGGTTCTTATTTGCCAATTTTTGCCGCTGGCAGGCCTTTTGAGCATTCCGGCTTCATGGAGAACTCGCGCGGCGGCGTCTTTGTTGTGAGTTCCAGCAACGTGTTTTTTAAACGGTGCAGGCAGCACATAGAACAACATAGGATCATCGAACTGTTTGCCGTTATCGCGATACCCCATCAGTTCGGAGATCGGCAAATCTCGCGGGTCATAGTCCAGTGGGGCGAACCGGCTCATACCATAGGCATTAAGGAATTCCTCGGCCTGCTCAATAATCTGTTGGTACTCTTTGTTGCCGGTACCGAATTCCTTTACCCAGGCGTTAAAGCTGTGCTGAATGGCATCTCGACACGCCTGCGCACCCCAGCCAGTAATATGGGCCGCCAGTATCAGCGCCGCTTCCATCAACGCGAATTTTTCCCCGACACGGTGGATCTGTTCGCCGTAACTTTCCGGGATAAGTCCGCGCCAACGTTCACGCGCTGCGTCTGCGGCCTCCTGCGCCTCCCGCTGGTGGTCGGCAAGCCAACGCACCCACTCACGACCCGCCGCACCATGGTGAGCCGTCCAAGCATCACGCAGGGCGTCAGCATGGGCCTTGCCTGACGGTAAGCCATGAAATACCGTCGTTTTCTCCATCGGCACATTGAGTAAGCGCACCAGTTGGCCGGCTTTGGGTTTAATGCCGTGGCTCAGCAGATAGGTTTCAATGTCCATTTCCCCGGTACTGATCGCTACCGTTCGCCAGCGTTTTAACTCACGGTTGCCGCCATCTTTAGCGCCCTGCAGTTTTCCCGAACCGTTAAACAGTGTGTAAGCCGAGGTAGCGACAGATTTGGGATCTGCCCCTTGGCCGACCTCATCCAGCGCAAGCAACCCGTCATGGTGCGCCTGTGCCTCGTTGGCAATCCCCAGCGCCGTGCCGTACCACGTCAGGCGCAGCATTTCAGGATTACCGTAGAGACTGCTGGCAATATTCGCTGTGGTGGTTTTCCCGGCACTAGACTGCTGGAAAAAGTGCACACCAAAACCGTCAGCGCCCACCAGCCCCACCAATGGCGCAACCAGCGCAGCAGCAACGCCCAGCATCATCGACGGATTGCCCGCCACCAGCGCAGCCACATTGTCACGCCAGCTTTCAGCCGTTCCCGATACGGTATAACCCGACGTTGTGGCACTTCGCCCATGGAATACGACGCGCTTTTGGCTGTCGCCGATGATCTCCCCGTCAGGCATGATATAAACACCGTGCTGCCAGCCTGACAGAGTGGCGACGTTCCACAGTTCCCCGGTATCACTGTTCGTTAAATGGTCGGCAAGGATTGCCCGGAGGTAAGGCTTCGCCGTGACACGTAACCCCCGATTACTCAATCGCGCCCAGCCCTCACGATTACCAATATCACCCGCCGGGATAGCTTCTGTCCGCTCGGGGCGGTTTCCGGTCGGTTGCCAGCGTAAAATAACAAAATCGCTGCCGTCACCTTCACCAGCTCCCAGCACGTCCACCGCACCACACAGCCATTGCCCAGGCCGGATCACTTCCCCAGACTGCTTATCAATTTTCGGCGTGACCCAATACAGGCCACCAGTACGGGATTCTACGCGGGGGGCCAGCTCATCCGCTGGCGCACGATTTCCGCTCGCCTTGCGCATATCTTCAACCAGGCTTTCCCCACGGTCGGCCTGCTCGCGCACCCTGGCTAAATACTCCCGCCAGTTCTCCGGATCCCGGTCGGGAATACCCTTGTAGAGTTTCGCCTCCTGCACGCCAGCCAGCGCCAACTTTTCGCCAATGGCATTAATCTGGATGGGTTCGATCTCGCCAGCTAAATAAACGCGGGCAGATTGTCGCCCTTTGTCGATAATGCGCAGGTTACCCAGCTCGGCCAATTGTTTTTTACCCAGGTAAACAGGCGGAATATTATCACCGTGCTTTTTACCTTCGCTCTCGATCCAGTGCTGAGCGTGGGCAAAAGCATCAGCACCGGCGAAAATAATCGCCTCAGTGAGTTTATCTTTCGGGAGTACCTTCACGTTTGGTGCGGATTTCATTTCGTTCCCTTCCTGTGAGCAATAATCAGCTCCCGTAATTTACGGGTTTTCTCCAGCGGGTTAATTGCTTCTCGCCATTCGGTGAATGTCTGTGTTTCAACGCAGGTAAATTCACTGCGGAAGCGTTCTGTCGGCATTTCGCACGGAAATTCATACCCATCACGAATAAACTTCACCCGGTAAATACTGGCCCCAGTCACCATTACCCCATTGCCGCGATGGTCTTTCCAGCGCTGGCCGGAATAAGGCGTAATATCGGCGTTATCTGTTTTCGGGGTGAGTTTGGCCCCCGGCAGTTTGCCGGTTAATTTTCTGCTCATAAATTTCGCCTTACTGTTTGGTGTCTGGCTTTTTCGTGATAATGCCGACTTGCTGCGCCACTTCGGCAATATCGCCGAGCGTCGTCACAACATGGTTAGCCGATAATTCTTGCTGGCGGATCACTTCGCCATTCAGCGCGGTCACAAGGATTTGTCCGGTAAATTTCGTCGGAACCGTGATTTTCTGGAACCCATCGCCGCAACGCCTGGCTAATTCAATAAACGCATCGAGAGAACAAACCAGGTGATCATCGGGAACGGGAATGTCTGATTTAACGAGCCCGTCCTCCAGGTAAAGCATGACGCGGCCTGTAAAGTCAGGGGCAGCATACAGATTGACGGTAAGCATAGGGGTTTGGTTATGCATGGATTCCCCCCAGCACTGGCAGACGGCCAGCGAATACCAGAACAAAGCGGCCAGCCAGCAAAGAGCGGGCTTTGCGCTCGCTAATGGCGGTGATTTCCTCGCGGTGCGGGTGGGCCTGTGGATTGGCACGAACTACAGCCAAAAACAGGAAGGCGAAGCGCTTCGGCGCTGTGGTAATATTCGACATAGCTACCTCGATACTGGTTCTATCGTTGTGGTTAGAGGCCCGGTTAGTGTTGGCGCACTGCCGGGCTTCGCCGTTTTTTGCCATCTGAATATTCATGGTGTGATTTAAATTAAATTTAACTGAATCACAGGTCAAGTGTTTTTTGTGATTCATTTTTGTATATACTGAATCACAGTCAGTTATCAGGAGAATGTACGTGGCAAAGAACACCATCAATGACAAATCAAAACAGATCTCTATCCGCATCCCCCACGACATCATGGATGGCATGGATGCAGTTAAGCGCACGGACGAGAGCAACGCCGGGTTTATCGTCGCAGCCATGCGCGGGGAGATAACCAGGCGCCAGACAGACGGCACGACAGAAAGCCACTTGCTTTCGTCGCTCGATGCGCTGGAACAAGTCGAAGCGATCGGCGTTACTGCCAGTGAGGAAATTAACCGACTGGTCAGCGTGGCGCGTGAGGAATTACAGCGCCGCAAAGCAAAGCAGGAAACGCCAGAAAGTTGAGTTTTGTTCAGGTGATACCAAAGGGCGGGGGTGCAATCCTCGCCCTTTTTTCTTGCCGTTGGCCCGCCAGCTAGCCGGCTGCACATGTGGAGTTTTGACTGGTGCCAGGTATACCGGGTGCCAAACTGTGATAATTGGCCTGCCAAGGAAAAGGCCTCTTTCTGGCTGGCAGCGCAGTTATCCATGGTTCACCCCCAATCGCTTAGCAAGCCAGCGCTGTGATAGGCGCACCAGTTCGGCTTTGCGCTGGTGGTATTCCTGGCCTAACTCAATCAACGTTATGTTGGTGCTTTCCAGATAGGCAAGGTGATCCAGTTGTTCCGCGCTCATGCTGTCGCGTGGATCGCCGTCAATGCCATTTACCTGCGCCCACTGCTTAGCTGTCAGGCCGCCCAGCACAATCTTGGCAATCATGTTGCTTTCGTTGTTGTAGTGGTGCTGTAGCGTCTGCTTACCCTGTTCGGCGCGGGCGGCATCCAACGCGACGCACATTGGCTTAAACAGGTTGGCAGCGCCCATGCGGGCCTTAAGCTGACGACGGAACCGGGCGGCCACTTCTGGTGCACTGCGCTGTAATGCTTCTTCGCACTGAATGAAATAACGGCGGACGGCTCGCCCCTGCTCATTGCGTTCAACCATTGCCAACTCTTTAGCCATACCCAGGGTTATCAGGTAGTCATGTTCGAGCTGTTGTCTGGCTTTTGCGCTCGCCCGTTTTGGCGTGCTCAAATTCTCAACAAACACATAATCGGCAGTGGCTATAAATCCATATTGGCTAATACGGCCTTTAATCCAGTTGGTAAAGTCACGGCCTACACCCAGCGTTTTATGTAATGCCTTCGCGCTCACAATATTACTTTCACGCCCACCTATCCGACCATGAGAGACCGGCACCAAAGATGCAAAGTTGTTGCTGTTAATATCGCTGTGACTTTCTTTAGGATGTGTTTGGCCCCGACCAGTATTGGCCGTTTTTTCGATTTCCATTGGTTATCCCTCGTTAAAGTTTTTGATTGCTACCGATGAATATTGAATGCAACTCACCGCAAGCGCCCGCAAAATATGAACTCCCGATATTTTTTATCAGAAAAGCTCCTTGCGGGATTCAGCAATGCGTTGATTGACCCACTCGTCAATCTCGCTTTCAACAAAGGCAATAGCTCTAGTTCCGATCTTTACGGACGTAGGGAATTTACTCTGGGACATGAGACGATAGATCCAAGCCTTGCTGTAGCCTGTGCGCCGTTGAACCTCAGATAATCGGATAAATGATTTTGACATATTTACCTCATAATGTTTATTACGGTATACAAGGTACATTTCATCAGATTAGTCACATGAGATGTGGAACTGAACAATAAATTTATGGAAGCCGGGGGATTAGTTCTTGGAAGTCGGATTTGCAATTGATTGCCCGTAAAAGACGCTTTGGAAGTCTTTCAATACGGGCAATTTTATTTGGAAGTCACTCTTTATCCAGTTTTGGGGTATGCACTTCCAAAGCAGAATTCAGTAGGTTTGTTAGCGCTTTTGAGGTTATCATTGTACCCCTACCATACTCATTGATCGCGCTTACCGCCGCTTGTGCCACTGATGATTTGTTCAGACTTTGCCCACGCAGATATTTTCCTCCTGCTTTTTCTAATGCAACGGCCATCCCAGCGATAAGCATCAAGGCCGTATCTCTTCCTGCAAACTCACCCCACTCTATGTCATGGGTGGGAGCTATATTTTTTTCAGTGTCGTTATCTTTTATTTTAGAGCTGTACCATGACGAGCTGCTGCTCATTTCATTTTCAACCCAAGGCCATATATCTGTTGCCAAAAACTCAGCATCAACGATATACGTGTTAATTCCTATTTTTTCATTTTCAAGAAGCATTAAATCATCTACACCACCATTATATTCCTCTGGTAAATATGTAAATGCTCGAATAGGTATTATCTCTTTTAAAGTTATGGCTTGTTTGATAGCCATTCTATAAGTTTCGGCTTCCCTCCATCCGGTATAGTTACCATCAATGGCATCATCAACACAACGAACATCATTCGATAAACCAGCCATGACCAGGGCAACCTGATCCATAGTTACTATTCTTAGACGTCCAATATGAACAGGCAATTCCACCATTCGCCACCTCACGCCCTCTCAATTTGGCGGCTATACCAGCCCGTAGAGGTGTACGGGTTTTCGGGGATCAGCCTAGACATAGCCTTATTCTTTTACTGTATACCAAAGTCTACTACCGTCCATAGATACTGTCTATTTGTACAGTTACGCACTCTTGCCGAACGTGCCATGTACAACATTATCGCCACGCTCCAGGCTATCCATATAGTCGGCATACCACTGGAGCATGTCCCGGCGACCATCCAAGTACTGAGCATGATTGTAGGTACCACGGATAGAGTTTTTATCAACGTGCGCCAGCTGAGTTTCGATCCAGGCGGTGTTATACCCCTGCTCGTGGAGGATAGTACTCATTGTGTGGCGGAAGCCGTGCCCTGTTACACGCCCGGCATAACCAATACGGCGAACCAGCACATTCATAGCCATTTCGCTTATTGGCTTGCTGTGGTGGATCCTGCCCGGAAACACAAAGCTGTAATGACCGGTCAGCGGTTTTAACTGTTCCAGAATACTGATTGCCTGGTCAGATAAAGGTACACAATGAGGGCGGCGTTTCTTCATGCGTTCAGGCGGTACTTCCCAAAGTCGGTTATCAAAATCAAACTCCGACCATTCAGCCTTACGCAGTTCTCCCGGCCTTGTCCCTGTGATAATAAGCAAGCGCATAGCCAGCTTGACGATCAGACTGCCGGTGTATGTGTTAAAGGTGCGGAAAAACTCGGGCAACTCAGCAACTGACAAGAAGGCGTAGTGTTCTTTTTTATGCGGCGAGAACGCGCTGGCGAGATCCGGGGCTGGGTTATATTCAGCCCGTCCAGTAACGATGGCGTATTTCCATACCTCCCCGCATCGCTGGCGCACCTTGCGCAATTTCTCTGTTGCGCCGCGTTCATCCAGTTTAGAAAGCGTCCCCATAAGCTCCATTGGCTTTATCTCGGCAATTGGCCGATTGCCGATGTATGGGAAAACATCGCTCTCAAACGTTTTCATCATCTCTTCTGCGTATGACTCTGACCAGCGATCGCGCCGCTTTTCGTACCATTCCCGCGCAATCCCCTCAAAGGTATTGCCAGTAACATCTTGCCGATCTCGTTTCTGCTGCTTCCTGGCTTCGCTGGGATTGATACCTGACACCACCAGCTTTTTAGCCTCATCGCGCTTTTGCCTTGCGTCGGTTAGTGAAACTGTGGGGTATGTGCCGAGGGAAAGCATTTTTGGTTTACCGTCGAAGCGGTAGCGAAAGCGCCAGCCTTTGGAACCGTTCGGCTCAATGAGTATAGAAAGCCCACCGCCATCACTGAGTGTATAGGGCTTGTCTTGCGGCTTAGAGCGCCGTAGCTCAAGGTCTGTGAGGGGCATTGTGTATAGCTCCGAGGTAAATCAAACGTCCTATACTCATTACTATACACATGGATGTATAGATTTTGGTAGATGTGTGTAGACGTTGAGATAACGAGCTTTTACCGAGAGGCTTGTGATTACTGGGTTTAGTGGGCTTTGGTAGACGTTGGGAGAAGTGTGTTTGGAGCGGGTGAAGGGAATCGAACCCTCGTATGCAGCTTGGGAAGCTGCCGTTCTACCATTGAACTACACCCGCATCGGTGTGCGACTGGCATTATAACCGGTTATCCACGTCGGGCAAGCGGAGATAGCACGTAATTGCCGATGTTTTAAGCAGTTAGCCGCATCGGCCCCCTGTTTCTTTCCAACATGCGAAAAAAAACCGGCGCAGTCGCCTGCACCGGTTGGTGTTCACACCGCAAAAGATTATTTCTGCGGGCGCATTGCCGGGAACAGGATCACATCGCGAATGGTATGGCTGTTGGTGAACAGCATAACCATGCGATCGATACCGATACCCAAGCCAGCCGTCGGCGGCAGGCCGTGCTCCAGCGCAGTGACGTAGTCTTCGTCGTAGAACATCGCTTCGTCATCGCCTGCATCTTTCGCATTCACCTGGTCAGCAAAGCGCTGCGCCTGGTCTTCCGCGTCGTTCAGCTCGGAGAAGCCGTTACCGATCTCACGCCCGCCAATGAAGAACTCGAAACGGTCGGTGATTTCCGGGTTCTCATCATTACGGCGCGCCAGCGGGGACACTTCCGCCGGGTATTCGGTAATGAAGGTCGGCTGAATCAGGTGGCTTTCCGCCACTTCTTCGAAGATCTCGGTGACTACACGGCCCAGGCCCCAGCTCTTCTCAATCTTGATACCGATAGATTCAGCGATAGCCACCGCCTTGCCCATGTCAGCCAGATCGGCCAGCTCGGTTTCCGGACGGTATTTTTTGATCGCCTCGGTCATGGTCAGTTTGACAAACGGCTTGCCGAAGTCGAACACTTCGTCACCGTACTGCACCTGAGTTTTGCCCAGCACGTCCTGAGTCAGGATGCGGAACAGCGACTCGGTCAGCTCGATGAGGTCTTTGTAATCCGCGTAAGCCATATAGAGTTCCATCATGGTGAACTCTGGGTTATGACGCGGAGAAACGCCTTCGTTGCGGAAGTTACGGTTGATTTCGAACACCCGCTCGAAGCCCCCCACTACCAGACGCTTCAGGTACAGCTCCGGGGCAATACGCAGGTACATATCGATGTCCAGCGCATTGTGGTGAGTCACGAATGGACGCGCAGAAGCGCCGCCCGGGATCACCTGCATCATTGGGGTTTCGACTTCCATGAAGCCGCGTTCCACCATGAAGTTACGGATCCCCGCCATCACCTGAGAGCGCACTTTGAAGGTATTGCGCGACTCATCGTTGGCGATCAGGTCCAGATAACGCTGGCGGTAACGGGTTTCCTGATCGGCCAGGCCGTGGAACTTGTCCGGCAACGGGCGCAGGGCCTTGGTCAGCAGGCGCAGTTCGGTACAGTGAATAGACAGCTCGCCGGTCTTGGTTTTGAACAACTTGCCGCGAGCGCCAAGGATATCGCCCAGGTCCCACTTCTTGAACTGCTCGTTATAAATGCCTTCCGCCAGATCGTCGCGCGCAACGTACAGCTGGATACGGCCGCCGACGTCCTGCAGCGTCACGAATGACGCTTTGCCCATGATACGGCGAGTCATCATGCGGCCTGCAACGGTAACGTCTACGCCCAGCGCTTCCAGCTCTTCGTTATCTTTATCGCCGTATGCAGCGTGCAACTTGTCGGACGTGGTGTCGCGACGGAAATCATTTGGGAACGCAATGCCGTTCTCGCGCAGCCCGGCCAGTTTCTCACGGCGTGACTGCAACTCGTTATTGAGTTCCAACGCCTGATCGGCGCCCTGTGGTTGTTGCTCAGACATTTCTGTTCCTCATAACCCGGCTTTCAAACTTGCCTCAATGAATTTATCCAGGTCGCCATCTAATACGGCCTGCGTGTTACGCGTTTCAACGTTGGTGCGCAAATCCTTGATGCGGGAATCATCCAGCACGTAAGAACGGATTTGGCTGCCCCAGCCGATGTCGGACTTGTTGTCTTCCATCTGCTGTTTATCAGCATTTTTCTTTTGCATCTCAAACTCGTACAGCTTGGCTCGCAGCTGTTTAAACGCTTGATCCTTGTTCTTATGCTGAGAACGGTCGTTCTGGCACTGCACCACAATGTTGGTCGGCAAGTGGGTAATACGTACCGCCGACTCGGTTTTGTTTACGTGCTGACCACCCGCACCGGAGGCGCGGTAAACGTCAATACGCAGGTCTGCCGGGTTGATGTCGATATCGATATCGTCGTCCACTTCCGGATAGATAAACACCGAGCTGAACGAGGTATGACGGCGGCCGCCGGAGTCGAACGGGCTCTTGCGCACCAGGCGATGCACGCCGGTTTCAGTGCGTAACCAGCCGAACGCGTAGTCGCCGATAATCTTGATGGTGGCGGATTTCAGCCCCGCGACGTCGCCGTCGGATTCTTCAATCACTTCCGTTTTGAAGCCCTTGGATTCCGCCCAGCGCAGGTACATGCGCAGCAGCATGCTGGCCCAGTCCTGTGCTTCGGTGCCGCCGGAGCCGGCCTGGATGTCCAGGTAGCAATCCGCGCTGTCATATTCACCGGAGAACATACGGCGGAACTCTAATTGTTCCAGCTTGGCAGACAGTTGATCGAGTTCGGCTACGGCTTCGTTAAAGGTTTCTTCATCGTCGGCTTCAACCGCCAGTTCCAGCAGGCCGGTGACGTCTTCGCCGCCCTGTTCCAGCTGATCGATGGTTTCCACGATGGCTTCAAGCGCCGCGCGCTCTTTACCCAGCGCCTGTGCGCGCTCGGGGTCGTTCCAAACATCAGGCTGTTCCAGCTCGGCGTTGACTTCTTCTAGGCGTTCTTTCTTGGCATCATAGTCAAAGATACCCCCTAAGAACGGCAGTCCGCTCGGACAGGTCCTGAATTCGGTTTTTTACCGGATTAATTTCAAACATGGTTTTTAGCGTTCTTTTACGTTGATGTCGTCGATGGCGAAATGCCATTAGAACCGGTAATTCTATCGGATCCGGGCGTCAGTTTATAGCGAGTTGGTCAGTTTTTGTGGGGGGGGAAGGATGTGTATCTGAATCAGGCGCGGCATCACCGCGCCCGTTCAGGAAAAATCAACGCGGCCAGAGGTGCTGGATCAATAACTGCACGTTGCGGTTACCACGGAACTCATTGACGTCGAGCTTGTAGGCCAGCTCAACTTCACGCACGCTGCTGTCGGGCCACAGGGTGGTGTCCACGTTGAAGGCGATGCCGTCGAGCAACGGGCCGCCGCCAAGCGGCTCCACCATCAGCTTCAGGTGTTTCTCGCCCACCAGCCGCTGTTGCAGGATACGGAACTTACCGTCGAAAGTCGGTTCCGGGAACGCCTGCCCCCAGGGGCCCCCCTCGCGCAACAACTCCGCCGTTTCCAGCGAAAGCTCCTGCATAGCCAGTTCGCCGTCAGACCAGATCACCCCTTCCAGCATCGCCGGATCGAGCCATTCCCCCACCAGTTCGCCAAAGCGCTGACGAAACTCGTCGAATTTGGCCTCTTCCAGCGACAACCCGGCCGCCATCGCATGGCCGCCAAACTTCATCATCAAGCCCGGATTCAGCGTATCCAGCCGCTCCAGCGCGTCACGCATATGCAGGCCGGCTATCGAACGGCCGGAACCTTTCAGAATGCCCTCGCCCGCCGGCGCAAATGCAATCACCGGGCGGTGGAAACGTTCTTTGATGCGCGAGGCCAGAATACCCACCACGCCCTGATGCCATTCCGGATGATACATCGCCAGTCCATACGGCAAGGCGGTACTGCTGCGCTCCAGTTCGTCGCACAGCTGCAAGGCCTCGACCTGCATGCCCTGCTCAATCTCACGCCGTGTCAGGTTAAGCGCATCGAGATCGTTGGCCAGCATGCGCGCCTGCGCAATGTCATCGCTCAGCAACAGCGCCACGCCAATCGACATGTCGTCCAGCCGCCCGGCGGCATTGAGCCGCGGCCCCAGCGCAAAGCCAAGATCGTTGGCCGCCAGTTGGCGCGCATCACGGTTGGCCACTTCCAGCAGCGCCCGGATGCCCGGCCGACACTTGCCGGCGCGAATGCGATTCAGGCCCTGATACACCATGATGCGGTTGTTGGCGTCAAGCGGCACTACGTCGGCAACCGTGCCGAGAGCGACCAGATCCAACAACTCTGCCAGGTTCGGCATCGCCAACGCACGTTGTTCAAACCAACCGCTGTCACGCAGCCGGGCACGCAACGCCAGCATCAGATAGAAAGCCACACCGACGCCGGCCAAGGATTTGGAGGGAAACTCACAGCCGCGCAGGTTCGGGTTGACGATCGCTTCCGCCGCCGGCAAGGTTTCCCCCGGCAGGTGGTGGTCGGTAACCAGAACCTGCATGCCCTTGGCGTGCGCCACGTCGACGCCCGCGTGGGAAGAGATGCCGTTATCCACGGTCAGGATCAACTCTGCGCCGCGCGCCGCCGCCTGCTCGACCACTTCCGGGCTCAGGCCGTAGCCGTCCTCGAAGCGATTCGGCACCAGGTAGTCAACCGCACTACCGCCCATGCTGCGCAACGCCAACACCGTCAATGCGGTACTGGTGGCGCCATCGGCGTCGAAGTCTCCCACCACCATGATGCGGCGACTCGCGGCCAGCGCCTGTTGCAGAATGCCAACGGCGGTGTCGATGCCGTCCAATTGCTGCCAGGGCAGCATGCCTTTGACGCTGCGCTCCAGTTCCTGCTCAGCCTTAACGCCGCGCAGCGCGTATAAACGGCGCAGTAGCGGGTGCAGGCTGGCTGGCAGATGGCTGTCGTCCGTCGCCGCACGGCGGCGTAGTTGTGTTTTGATGCTCACCGGCGATTAACCACCGGTTTTGGTTGCGGTCTGATGCGCATCCAGCATGGCGGCCATCTCTTTCGGCCCCTGATAGCCCGGGATCATCATGCCGTTTTCCAGAATGATCGCCGGGGTGCCCTGAATGCCGAACTGCACGCCAAGCGCATAGTGTTTACTGATGTCGGTTTTACAGGTCGCCGGGGACACCGCATCGCCTTTCATGGCGGAATCGAAAGCCTTGGCCTTGTCGGCGGTGCACCAGATTGACTGCATGTCTTTCTCGGCCTGGGAGTTCAGCCCCTGGCGCGGGAACGCCAGATAGCGAACGGTAATGCCCAGATCGTTATACTCTTTCATCTGCTGGTGCAGCTTGTGGCAATAGCCGCAGGTGATGTCGGTAAACACGGTGATCACGTGTTTTTCTTTTGGCGCTTTGTAGACGATCATCTGATCTTTCAGCGCTTCCAGTTTGCCGGTCAGCAATTGATTGGTGACGTTAATCGGTTCTTTGCCGCTGACGTCGTACAGCGGGCCTTGCAGAATGTGTTTGCCGTCTTCGGTCACGTACAGTACGCCGTTATCGGTCAGCACGGTTTTCAGGCCGTTAACCGGGGAAGACTGTACTTCCGCCTGCTGAATGCCCAGGCTGCCGAGCGCTTTTTTGATTGCCGCATCGTCGGCGTGGGCCGCGCCGGTCACCGAAGCCACCAGCAGAGAGAGCAGCATTAAACCTTTCTTCATTCTTCCAATCCTTTTGAGCCCGGCGTGTCACGCACGCGGGTGATGCTGTTGATGTAGCTGTTTAAGTCGTTCGGTCGCTACATGCGTGTAAATTTGCGTGGTCGAGAGGTCGCTGTGCCCCAATAACATCTGTACGACACGGAGATCGGCTCCGTGGTTCAGCAAATGGGTGGCAAATGCGTGACGCAACACGTGCGGTGACAGCCTCTCGCTATCAATACCCGCTAGGATCGCATAGTGTTTGATGCGATGCCAGAACGTCTGTCGGGTCATTTGCTGGCAGCGGTTGCTTGGGAACAGCACATCCAGCGCCTGGCCGTTGACCATCCACGGGCGACCGTGCTCCAGATAATTTTCTATCCAGTACACCGCCTCCTCGCCCAGCGGCACCAGCCGTTCCTTGTTGCCTTTACCGATCACCCGCACCACGCCCTGGCGCAGGCTGACGTCGCTGATGGTCAGCCCGACCAGTTCGGACACCCGCAAACCGGTGGCGTACAGCACCTCCAGCATCGCCTTGTCTCGCAGCTCCAGAGGCTGATCGACGCATGGCGCCTGCAACAAGGCATCGACTTGCGCTTCGCTCAAATCTTTCGGCAGCCGCTGCGGCAACTTCGGCGACGCGAGCAGCGCGGTCGGATCGTCTTCCCGCAGTTTTTCACGGTACAGATACTGGAACAGGCGGCGCATGGCGCTCAGCAAACGCGCAGAGCTGGTTGCCTTGTAGCCCCCCTCCACCCGTTCGGCGAGAAACGCCTGCAAATCCAGCGCCTGCGCCTGTAACAGTGAGGTATTTTGATGGTTCAGCCAGGCGGTCAGCGCCTGCAGATCCAGCCGGTAAGAGGCCAGCGTATTTTCTGCCAGATTGCGTTCGAGCCACAGCGCATCCAGGAATTGCTCAATCAGCGCACTCTCTTGCTGTTGCACGCGGTCCTCTCTTTGTTAGCTTTCCACCTGCGCCATTATGCCTTAAGCCAGTACAAATCTGGTACACTCGATGCCATTCCACGAACGGTAACATAACGGTTTAAAAATGAAGATTGGTCTGTTTTACGGCTCCAGCACCTGCTACACCGAGATGGCGGCAGAAAAAATCCGTGAGATTCTGGGCGAAGACCTGGTCGACCTGCACAACCTGAAAGACGTCTCCCCGCAGTTGATGGAAGAATATTCCATCCTGATCCTCGGCATTCCTACCTGGGATTTCGGTGAATTGCAGGAAGACTGGGAAGCGATTTGGCCGCAACTGACGACGCTGGATCTGAAAGGGAAAATCGTCGCCATGTACGGCATGGGCGATCAACTCGGCTACGGTGAATGGTTCCTCGATGCGCTCGGTATGTTGCACGATCACATCGCCCCGCTCGGCGTGCAGTTTATCGGTTTCTGGCCTATTGAAGGCTTTGAATTCACCAGCCCGAAACCGCTGAGCGCCGATGGCAAACACTTCGTCGGCCTGGCGCTGGATGAGGTGAACCAATACGACATGAGCGAAGATCGCCTGCAACAGTGGTGCGAACAGATCCTGCTGGAGATGGAACCGCTGCTGTAATGCCAATGGGCGCGATTGCCGCGCCCAACGCCTCTGCTTATTTCCACAACCGGAAGCGGTTTTCTCCGTCACCGGTCGGCGTTTCGCCGCTCAAGCGCGCCGGATCAGCCACCTGATACCAGTCCAGCTTACGCGTCAGCAGCATGATCCCCGCCAGAATAGCGAACAACAGCCCGGCTCCGAGCACCAGCGCATTATCTTCCGACTGCAACAGCAGGTACAACACGCCATAAAGCATCAGCAGGCTGCCGGCGAACATCGCCCCTCGCCGCTTACCGCGCAGCACCGCGCTGAGATAAAAGGCAATCAGGCCGCTGCAGGCCACGCTGGCCAACAGGTAGGCGGTGGCGAAGCCGAAATGTTCGGAGAACGCCAGCAGGATCAGGTAGAACAGCACCAGCGCGGCACCGACCAGCAGATACTGAATCGGGTGTACCCGCAAGCCGGTCAGGGTTTCGAACAGGAAGAACGCCATAAACGTCAGCCCGATAAACAGCACCGCATATTTCACCGCACGCTCGGCCAGTTGATAGTGATCCACAGGTTCAATCAGGCTGGCGCTGAAGGCCGGCAACTTGTCTTCGTCAATGATCCCATCGTCATAGTGAAACGCGCTGTTGATGTTGTTGGCGAACCAGGTGCTGCGCCAGCGGGCGCTGAAGCCTTTTTCCGTCACCTTGCGTTCATCCGGCAGGAAATTGCCGAGGAAATTGGGGTGCGGCCAGTTGCTTTGCAGCGTTAATTCGCTGCTGCGGCCGAGCGGCACCAGTGACAAGCTGCTGGTACCCGCCAGCGTCAGGGTAAAATCGGCATCCAGCCCCTCTTTTTGCAACGCGGCAAGCTGTAGCGGCGCATGAATGCCCTGTGGCAATGCATCCACTCGCGTGCCCGGTTCAAAGGTGGTTGGCGGCTGGGTGCTGGCAAGTGGCGAGATGCTCTTGATGCCGCGTGAGTCGCTGAGCGCAACCAGCAAATAGGGCTGTTCGAGAGTCACGTTGCTGCGCTGCAAATCAGCCAAATCCGGCTGACCGAATTTCACCTGAAACCTTAACGGCCCCTGATATACCTGGGTTTGATAGATACCCAGCTTGCGTACCTCTACATTCGGCTTACCGCTGACCTGTAAACTCTCCGGCAGCAGATAACGATAGTGTCTCACTCTCTGCACTACCGGTTGCCCCTTGTCATCCTTCTTCTCTTCCCGCTCGATATAAGGGATGACAATCAACGGCCCCAAAATGCGCTGCGCCCGGCTGGTGCTTTCGCTCACCTGCCCAACCACGCTCTGGCGATAGCCACTGCGCTCCTCAATCACGTTCATCAACTGCGTCACCGGGATAATCATTAAAATCATCAATCCCAGCAGAGTGGTTATTTTCCAAAACAGTACCGATTTCATCATCGCTGCGCGCTCCTTGTAGGTAATGGCGCCACGATAAAACCGGCAGGTGAAAACAGGATGTGGTTATGTGAAGGGACGGTGAAGTCAGAGCGATAAAGTGAAAACGGCTATCACGCCCTGTGGTGGGCGGTTGTGCAACTGAATGCCGCCCCGGTGCAGTCGTGCCACTTCCTGCACAAAGTTCAGGCCCAGCCCGCTGCTTTTGGGCTTATCGGCCCGTGCCAGCGAATAGAAACGCTCAAACACTTTGTCCAGCGCGTAATCCGGGATGCCGCTGCCGTTGTCACTGACGGTGATGAGGTAGTGACTCTCCTGGCGTTCGCCGCACACGCTGACGGCCCCGCCCGGCGGGGTGAAATCCAGCGCGTTGTCGAGCAGATTGGTCAGCGCCTGACTAATCAGCAGCCCATCGCCGATCAGCGTGATCTCCTCCAGAGCATCCACCTGCAACGCAACGCCGCACTGCGCCGCCTGAGCTTCTTTGCCCACCACTGCCTGGCGCACCAATGTCGCCATCGCCAGCGGTGCCAATTCCAGGCCGGGCCGGCTCTCGAGCCGCGCCTGCACCAGCAATTTATCCACTAATTGCTGAATTCGGGCGCTTTGTTGCTCGATATTGGTCAAAAATCGCCGGGCGGTCGCCGGCGGCGGCAATTCCTGCAACAACTCGGCTGCACCGCGGATCGCCGCCAATGGGCTTTTCAACTCGTGGGTCAGGGTATGTACGTACTGTTCGATATAAGCTTTACCTTCCAGCTTCATCCGCATACTTTCCAGCGCTTGCGCCAGTTGCGTCAGCTCGTGGCTGCCCATTTTTGGCAACGGCACGCTTTCACCCTGCGCTACGCCATCGGCATAGCGCACCAGCCGGCCAATCGAGCGGTTGATCCACCAGACGAAGCCCAGCCCGATCAGCAAGGCGATGCCCAGCAGCAGCGCGCCGGCCCACAGAATGCGCCGCTCGCTGCGCTTGATCACCGGTGCCATGGTGCTGTTCGGTTTACCTACGCTGAGCACGCCGATAATCTTGCCCTGCTCCAGCACCGGCGCGGCGACGTACATCACCGAGCTGTTTTCATCCTGCGGATTGCTGCGCGTACTGCGTGCGCCATATTGGCCGCGCAGCGTCAGATAAACATCATTCCAGCGTGAGTAGTTCTGGCCGACCGCCTGGCCGGCAGAGTCAAAAATAACCGTGCCGCTCGCATCGGTGAGGTACACGTGATATTCGCTGCGATCCTTGCGGATACCGGAAATATTGGCGCCAATCGGCCGTTGATTCAGTTGGATGAATGCCTGCGCCAGTTGCCCGTGCGCCACATCGTCGCGCTGCAGGTCCAGGCGCGCTATTTGCGCCAGCAGGTTAGCCGTGTCCACCAAGGTGCCTTCGGTCGCACGCCGCACGCCAGGCTTTACTTCCTGTAGGAAAATGCTCAGTACGAAATAGCCCGCCACCGCCACAATCAGGAAATACCCCAGCAGCAGGCGCAGGCCGATTCTCATGATTGGCGGCTCACGCTGTAGCCCATGCCCCGGTGGGTGTGAATAGGCGGTTCACCGGGATCGATCGCTCGCAGCTTGGCGCGCAGCGTTTTGATGTGGGTGTCGACGGTGCGATCCAGGCTTTCTTCCGCCTGCGTCCAAACGCTGTCCATCAGTTGCTGGCGTGAAAACACCCGACCAGGTGCCAGCAGCAGCGTTTTCAACAGCAGAAATTCGTAGCGGGTCAGCGGCAGCGGCTGCTGATGGTAATAAAGGGTCGCCGCAGGTTCATCCAGGTCAAAAGGGCCAAAGGTGTACAGCGCGGGCTGTTGCAGACGCTGCTGTTTTTGCAGGCGACGCAGAATGGTACGCACGCGGGCGCTGACTTCGCGGGGAGAAAAAGGTTTGGCGACGTAATCGTCCGCGCCAATCTCCAGCCCGATCAGGCGATCGACTTCGTCACTGCGAGCGGTGAGAAACAGAATGGGTAAATCCGCCGACTGCGACAACAAACGGCGGCACAGTTCAAAACCGTTGATGTCCGGCAAGCCGACATCGAGGATGGCCAGCGCGGGCGCTCCTTGCGCCAATGCCAGCAATGCCGGTTCGCCACGTTCGAACCAGCGTACCTGAAAGCCTTCGCTCTCCAGGGTGTAAATCAGCGTATCGGCAATACTGGGCTCATCTTCCACCAGCCAGAGCGTCGGCTTCATCAGGGTTCCTCGTCATCATCGGCCGACGGGTGCAGCAACAACTGGCGCAGATGCCGCCATTCGGCTTTGCCCATGCTGTCGGAGGCCAACCACAGCCGGCGGCATTTTTTGCCCTGTATCGGCTGCAGCGTCAGCAAAATGCCGTAACGCGGCATCCAGGGTTGCTTTACCAGCAACCATTCCTGTCCGTGCCAACTTAACCGCTTATTCGCCAGCAAACGCAGCTCGCCCTGCCGTGACGCAATGCGCTTTTGGCTGCGGATGCATTCAAATACCACCAGCGTCAACAACACCAGCCAGATCGGGCCGTAGCCTTCCGGCCAGGGCGAAATCAGGATCAGCAGGATAAGAACGCCGTGGGTCAGCAGCGAAAGTAACTGGGTGCGCCAGGAAATACGGACATTACATCGCCACTGGGCCACGGTCTTTATTTCGCGTCTGGATCAGTGTCACCATTCTCTGCAGTTCACTGTCTTGCGGAGCGCCATGATTCATCAACCAGTTGAACAGATCGGGATCGTCGCTCTCAAGCAGGCGGATAAACAACGCTTTGTCTATGTCATTCAACTGGTCGTACTCATGCTCGAAGAACGGCATGATTGAGATGTCCAGCTCACGCATGCCACGGCGGCAGGCCCAGTGAATACGTGCTTTATTATTAATATCCATGTTGTTATGACTAACCTCTTTTCGGCGTGGCAAAAGCCATCGCAGGGTTCAACCGACACACTGTATGGCAACGCCTGCGCGATATAATTCCATCGGCCAAAGATCTGTCTGCAAGGGTTACCTTTGGCCGTAATCCCATAGAGTAACAATTTGACATACTCGCCGGGAAGGACGTTCTCTACGTAAAGTGGAATAAAGCGCTAAATGTCAAAAAAAGCGCTGCCGAGGCGGCAAGCGTGAATAACAGTTTGCAAAGCCCGCCGCCTCTTTTACCATGGGGCCAACACACCTTCAGGTAAGCTAAACGTTAAGCAGGATCTTACTATGGCGTATAACATTCCATTTCCACCCCGTCAGCCTTCCGCCTCTTCCCATCTGCCCCTGACCCTGATCTCTTTGGAGGATTGGGCGCTGGTGACGCTGAGCGGCCCGGACAGGGTGAAATACCTTCAGGGCCAGGTGACTGCAGACATCGAAGCGCTGGCGGCCGATCGTCACGTGCTGTGCGCCCACTGCGATGCCAAAGGCAAAATGTGGAGCAACCTGCGTCTGTTCCACCGCGGTGAAGACTTTGCCTATCTGGAACGCCGCAGCGTACTGGACAGCCAACTGGCGGAAATCAAGAAATACGCGGTGTTCTCCAAACTCACCATTGCCGTCGATAGCGAAGCGGTGCTGCTGGGGGTAGCCGGTTTTCAGGCACGCGCAGCGTTGGCGGGCGTATTCAACAGCCTGCCGGATGCTGAGCATCAGGTGGTGCAGGACGGTGAAACCACCCTGCTGCACTTCTCTGTGCCGGCGGAGCGTTTTCTGCTGGTGACCACCGCGGCCATCGCCGAACAGTTGGCCGACAAGCTGAACGAACAGGCAGAACTGAACGACAGCCAACAATGGCTGACGCTGGATATCGAAGCCGGTTACCCGGTGATTGACGCCGCCAACAGCGGGCAGTTGATTCCGCAGGCCACCAACCTGCAGGCGCTGGAGGGCATCAGCTTCAGTAAGGGCTGCTATACCGGCCAGGAGATGGTAGCTCGCGCCAAGTTCCGCGGTGCCAACAAGCGTGCACTGTACTGGCTGGAAGGCAACGCCGGACGGGTGCCGCTGGCCGCTGAGGATCTCGAACTGCAGTTGGGCGAAAACTGGCGCCGGACCGGTACGGTGCTGGCCGCCGGCAAGCTGACCGATGGCCGGCTTTGGGTGCAAGCGGTGTTGAATAACGATTTGGATGCCGACAGCAAGCTGCGGGTACGTGACGATGCCGCCAGTCAGTTGACGATCAAACCGCTGCCATACTCGTTGATAGAGGAAAAATAAAAACGGGAATCAGTCAGACCATCCGCAACAGATTTCGCGCTGCAGCAAGCAAGTACATTCCCAGTCACTTATTCAAGTAAGTGACTGGGGTGCGCACGCGCAACCAACAACGCTGCAGTGTGAAAGATTTAGCGGAATTAGACGTACAGATAAATCGCCATGAAATGGCACAGGCTGCCGCCGAGCACAAAGCCATGCCAGATAGCGTGACCGAAGCGGAACCGTTTGGAGGCGTAAAAAATCACCCCCAGGGTATAGACCACGCCCCCCACCGCCAGCAACGTTACGCCGCCGATCGCCAGGCGGGTCGCCAACTGATAAATCACAATCAATGACAGCCAGCCCATCGTCAGATAGGTGACCAACGACAACGCCTCAAAGCGATGGGCGAACGCCAGTTTGAACAATACCCCCAGCAGCGCCAACCCCCAGATAACCGCCATCAACCCTTTGGCCAGCGGCGAGTTGAGCCCCACCAGCAGAAACGGCGTGTAGGTACCGGCAATCAAGAGATAAATGGCGCAATGGTCAAACTTCTTCAGCCAGTGTTTGGCTTTCTGATGCGGAATGGCATGGTACAAGGTTGAGGCAAGGTACAGCAGGATCATGCTGCCGCCATAAAGACTGTAACTGGCGATGGCCGTGATACCGGCGCCGGTATCCACCGCCTGTACCAGCAACAACACCAGCCCGACAATGCCGAAAACCAGTCCGATACCGTGGCTGATGCTATTGGCTATCTCTTCTGCCCACGGATACGCCGTAGCGGTATTTCTGTCGTTCTCGGCTTTCATCACTACGCCAGTATTCCCCATAAATCACAAACCCTCAAACGCACAATATTGTTCGAAATTACCGCAAACCAGCTTAACTGAGAACAATTCCAGTGTACACGTGTACGCTAAAATAAAACTGTGAATGCGTGTAACGCCACAAACATCGAAATCCCCTGCCCGCTGGTCTACAATCGACGAGCTTCAACCCACCTACCTTGAGGTTTACACCATGTCATCCGCTGTACCCGCGTTAGATTTCGGCTCAATGACCCAGGTCATCCAGTTCCTGATGGAAATCGACAAGTTGAAAAGCGTGCAACGCCGCACCAAAGTGCTCGGCACCCAACGCCAGGAAAACTCCGCCGAGCACAGTTGGCACTTTGCCATTGCCGCTCTCAGCCTGGCGCCATACGCCGGTGAAGGCGTTGATATCCAGCGAGTGATCCAGATGGCGCTGCTGCATGACATCGTGGAAATCGACGCCGGCGACGTGCTGGTTTACGATCTGGCGGCGCGCGCAGCAATCCACGATCAGGAAGTGGCGGCGGCGCGGCGGCTGTTTGGCATGCTGCCGACGCCACAACGCGAGTCTTTCACCGCTTTATGGCAGGAGTATGAAGATGGCGAGAGCGCCGACGCGCGCTTTGCGCTGGTGCTGGACCGCACCATGCCGATGCTGATGAATCTGCATAACGAAGGCCAAAGCTGGGTCGAGAACGGCATCAGCCTGGAGCAAGTGCTGTCACGCAACGCGATGATCGCTGAAGTCCACCCGGAGCTGTGGAAGCACCTGCTGCAACACCTGCAGGATGCGCAGCGCAAAGGCTGGCTGAAGTAATCCCTCAGCCGCAGCAAGCCGGGTGAATCCCTCACCCGGCCTTCCTTTACAACGGTTTGTGCGCCGTCTCCTTCGCGGCAATCACCGCCCACAGCGTCATCAGTAACGCCACCACCACATAGGCCGAGATCGCCAGCGTGCTGTCGTAGGATTTGAACAACGTAGCGATAATCAGCGGCGCAAAGCCGCCACCGAGAATGCCGGCCAGCGTGTAGGCCAGCGACGAGCCGGCATAACGTACCCGGGTCGGGAACTGTTCGGTGATAAATGCCGCCTGCGGACCGTACATTGCCGCATGGATCAGCAAGCCGATCACCACCGCCAGGCAGATCAGCACCGGCTGGCTGCTGTCCAGCAACGCAAAGAACACGAACGCCCAAACCATCGCCGCCAGCGCCCCGCCGATATACACCGGCCGGCGGCCAAAGCGATCGGACAACGCGCCGAACATCGGCACGGTAATGGCATTGCCAATCGCCCCCAGCATGGTGGCAGTCAGCGCCAGCGGGCGCGGCAGATTCAGCACCGTAGTGACATAGGTCAGGGTAAATACCACCACCAGCGCATACAGTACGTCGGAACCGATGCGCGAGCCGCCGGCGATCAGCAACGGCCGCCTGTGTTGAATAAAGACTTCACGGATAGGAGCCTGAGTCACATCCTTCGAAGCCTCCAGCTTCAAGAATGCCGGCGTTTCCCCCACGCCGCGGCGCAGCCACAAGCCAAAGACCACCAGCACCAGGCTGAGCAGAAAAGGAATGCGCCACCCCCACTGCTGGAAATCATCCGCCGACATCGCCACCGTCACCAGCGTGATCAACCCTGTGCCGATCAACGTGCCGCAGGAAGGGCCAACCTGAGCAAACGAAGCATTGCGTCCCCGCTGATGCGATTTACCGTGTTCCATCGACAACAAGACCGCACCCGCCCATTCGCCCCCCAGCGCGATGCCCTGAATAAAGCGCAGCGTCACCAACAGCAGCGGGCTCCAGACACCCCAACTGGCGTAACCGGGCAGCAGCCCCATCAGTGCGGTGGTGACACCCATAATCACCAGCGTGGTAACCAGCACAAATCGCCGACCCAATACGTCGCCGAGATGGCCAAAAACGATGCCGCCGATCGGCCGCGAAACATAGCCGACCGCATAGGTAGAAAATGCCAGAATGGTGCCCACCAGCGGATCGAACGACGGGAAGAATACGTGGTTGAAAATCAGCGCCGCCATAATGTTGTAAACGGTGAAGTCATACCACTCCAGTGCGGTGCCGATCGAACTGGCAGCCGCCAGCCTGCCGGTTTTTGGCGGATGGGCAGCAGAGGCGGCGGCAGACGAATCGACGATCGGCGTTTCAGTGGTTGATGTGCTCATGATGTCAGCTCCTGCTTGGTCAGTTGCCAACCAAGGACATAGTGTTGAGTGGCCTCAGCAGCGGTTTTCAACTGGCGACAGGCCAGCTCATTTAGCTGCTGACCGGCTGTGGCGCTGCTGCTTTCAATCAGCAGCATCGGCAACAGGCGACGGTTTTCCCGCGATTCTTTTGGCAACGGCGAGCTGAGTTCAACGTCGGGCGAGAGCAGGCTGCTGCGGACAAAACCGGGGTGTTCCGCCAGCATGCTCCCCAGATGTGTCATGGCGAGCTTAAGCCCCTCAGGCTCTGCCTGCTCAAGGGTGATGATGGCCAAGTGACTGCCGCAGCCCTGCCCGGTTACTGCCTCCACCGCGCACACCCGACGCATCGGATCACGCATTTTATCGAGGCTCGACACCGACCAGGGGGTTTGTTGGGTAAAGGCGGCGCGGTAGGCCGCAGAGGTAAAACTGGCCAGGGATTCGGTTTTATACAGCCCAAGGTATTTACGCCCGCCCTGCAACGCCTGATAGCGCGTGCCCGACAAGAAACCGGGAACACGTACCCGCTCTTCCACGTGCTCACGGTCGTACCACTGATTGAAATCCGCCTCGTCCTGCGCGGCGACATCTGTTGCGACAAACAGCATTCCGTTCGGGGAACCGGTCATGGGTACTCTCCTGTTAGCTCAAAGTATGGCGGGGCTATGCCCCACCGGAAAATCACGCACCGGCGAGACAGCGTTCAATCGCCAGCGCCCAGCCCAGCAACGCCTCGTCATGCATAGGGAGCCCAGCCAGCATCAGGCCAACCGGCGCTCCGCCGGGCCGCTGACAAGGCAGCGACAGCGCGCAGCCGTCGAGGAAATTGATCACCGAAGGATTGCGCAGCGCAGCGCCATTGATACGGAAATAGGCGTCTTCATCCGCTTCAAGCTCGGCAATAGTCGGCGCGACCAGCGGTACGGTCGGCATCAGCAACGCGTCAAACGCTTGCACGGCGGCAGTCACCCGCCGTTGCCAATCGGCACGCAGTTGCTGTAGCCGCTGCAAATCCCCCTCCCCCAGCGGCTGACCGCGGCGAATGCGCGACAGCACCCGTGGGTCATATTCCTCGGCATGCTCAGCGATCAGCGCCTGGTGCCAGCGCCAGGCCTCCAGCGCGCTAAAACCGCCGGCGGCATTGATGGCCGCCAGTTCGGCGAATTCCGTGCAGGGAATGGTTTCAATCTGCGCGCCGGCCTGCGCCAGCCGCTGCAGGCTGAAGTGAAACGCCGCAGCGACCTCTTCATCCAGGCCGTCCAGCACCAGGGTTTGCGGTACCGCAAAACGCGCCTGACTCACATTTTTTAACTGCGGCTGTAACGGCCGATCGGTTATCGCCGCATCCAGAGCGATGCAACCGGCAACGTCGTGAGCGATCACGCCGATCGAATCCAGCGACGGTGACAGCGGCAACAGGCCGCCATCATTAATTCGCCGGGCGGTAGGCTTAAAACCGGTCAGGCCGCAGAAGGCCGCCGGGATCCGCACCGATCCTCCGGTGTCGCTGCCAATCGAACCAAAACACATACCGTCGGCCACTGAGACCACAGCGCCGGAGGATGAACCGCCGGGAATACGACGTGCAGCGCGATCCCAAGGGTTGGCAGGCGTGCCGTAGTGAGGGTTGATCCCAAGCCCGGAATAGGCGAACTCGGTCATGTTGGTTTTACCGATAACCACCGCACCCGCCTGCAACAAGCGTTCCACCACGGCGGCATGTTTTGCGGCGGCCGGTGCTGCGGCCAGCAGCCGTGAGCCGGCGGCGGTGGCTTCACCGGCCACGTCGAACAGGTCTTTGACCGACACAGGAACGCCGTCCAGCGCTGACAAAGACTTCCCCTCCACACGCCGACGATCGGCCGCCAGTGCCTGCTGTTGCGCCCACTGCGCATAAACGCGGGTAAAAACGCGCCCCCCCTCGCCCCGCTCATCGGCAATGTGCGCCAGCACGGCGGCGGTCAGTTGCACGGCGGTCAATTCACCGCTGGCCAGCCCGGCGGCAGCTTGCTCTAAAGTCAGTTTTTTCATCACGCCACCACCGGCAGTTCAATGCTGTGATAGCCATGAGTGATAGAGCGCCCCAACACCTCGTCCGCCAGTTCCATACGGAACTCGGCCGCCGGCCGGATGCCGCCAATCGCTGCCACCGTACCGCAGGTCATAGCTAATCCATCACGCGGCTGCGGTACCGTCAGCCCGCCTTCCGGCAACTGCTGGCCACCCAGATAGCGCTCCAGCAGATCGCCCGGCGTGCGCAGGCTGGCGAGACTTCCCTCCTGATAAAGCCGGAATTCCCCGTCTTCCTTGATCCACGAACGCAGGATCAGCGAATCCCAGTGCGCGATCACCTCTCGCAGCGGCCAGGCGGTGCGCGCAACCGGCTTAACGCAGATCTGTTTGGAGAGCGCTACGCTGTGCGCTTCCAGTTGACGATCGGTATGATCGGACGCCAGCGAAACGTACAGCTCGCCGCGGTGGGCGAAGATCAGCGGTTCAGCTTCCCCGGAGGTGGCGTTGCCGATCACTTCGATGCGTTCGCTCTGGCTAAGCTGGTTAACCGCCACCCGGTAAAACAGTGGGATTGCACTGGGTTGGGGCACGCCCAGCTCGGCCAACTCCCGAATATGGTGCAGGATCGCCTCGCGGTCGCGGCCGGTCCAGCCGGCGATCACCAGATGATCAATCTCGACATCCAGCGCCCCGGCGCCGCAGGATTCGGGTAAAGTGAAGGTCAATCTCATGGCATTGTGCCTCTTTGGTTAAAATACTGTGAAATTTCACTATATCTTTAGTAACCAAATAAGCGATTTCCGTGCCATGTTTTTGTGTACTATGTCTAAAAACTTTCTTCTTGCAGGAGCAGAACGTGATGACCGTTGACGCAGAGAGCCAGGCACTCCCGACGGCAGAGGAAGCCGGGCTGTCACTGAATGAACTGGCCTATCGGCGCTTCAAGCAGGCGCTGGTGACGTTAAGCTATAAACCCGGTGAGTATCTCAATACCGCGCAGGTCATGAGCGAACTGGATATGGGCAGAACGCCGATCAATCAGGCGATCCACCGTTTGGCTAATGAAGGGTTGCTGCAGGTGATCCCGCGCAAAGGGGTAATGGTATCGCCGCTGTCGATGGATGACGCGCTGGAGCTGATCGAAGTGCGGCTGGCCAATGAAATGCTGTGCATGCGGCTGGCGAGCAAAAGGATTACCGAGCCACAGATCGCTGCGCTGACCGCGCTCAACCAACAAATCGAAGCCGCCTGCCAGAGCCGCGACCGGATTCGGATGATGACGCTCGATCATGCGTTCCATCAGGAACTGGCGCTGATCGCCGGCAATAACATGTTGGTGGATATCTTGAGCGTGCTGCATGCCAGGGCGCAGCGTTTCTGGGCCAGCACGTTGTCGCGGGAAGGGCATATGCGGGAAGTGATCGAGGAGCATCGGGCGATTATCGCCGCACTGGCCGCCCAGGACAGCGACGCCGCAGCCGACGCGGCAGAAGCGCATATTCTGTCGTTCCGCAGCGCGCTGTTGCACGAGGGCTGAGCAGACTCAGAGAACAAATCCGGTGACCTGAAATCACCGGACAATTAGCCACAACGCCAACTCGATTTTACTCTTCGTGCTCATGCTCCTTCAGCATCGCTTCACGCAGCACCGCGTTCAATCACCGCCCACCGGCAGCCTCGATAAAACTGCCGGTCACGTAAGACGCGGCATCGGACAGCAAAAAGGCGATGGCTTCCGCCACCTCTTCCGGATAGCCGCCACGCTGCATCGGTAACCCGCTTTTTACCCGGTCGACACGCCCCGGCTCACCGCCGCTGGCATGCATTTCGGTATAAATAAACCCCGGTCGCACGCCGTTGACCCGAATGCCCTGCGCCGCCACCTCCAGAGAAAGCCCGGTAGTCAGCGTGTCGACCGCGCCCTTTGATGCGGCATAGTCGACATATTCCCCCGGCGCCCCCAAACGGGCGGCGGCGGACGACACATTAACGATTGCCCCGCCCTTCCCTCCATGGCGCTTCGCCATGCGCTTCACCGCCTCGCGGCAGCAGAGAAAATAGCCGGTCACGTTGGTGGTCAATACCTTGTTGATGCGCTCGGCGGTAAGTTGCTCGATACCGGCCTGCTGAAACAGAATGCCGGCGTTGTTGACCAGTGCGTCGATCGGACCAAGGGTCACGTCCAGCGCCGCAAACATCGCCACTACCTGGCTTTCATCGGCGATATCCGCCCGCAGCGCCAACGCCCGGCCCCCCAGGGACGCGATCTCCGCCACCACCTGCCGCGCCGCCGCTTCATCTTTCAGATAGTTAACACCCACCGCGTAACCCTGGCGGGCCAGCAGCAGCGCCGTGGCGCGCCCAATGCCCCGGCTGGCGCCGGTGACCAGTGCAACTTTCGACATGCTATTCCTTGTTATGGTTGGGAAATCAGAAACTGTAACTGGCGCCCAGGAAGGCAACCCCAGCCACTTTTTTCTCGACGATCGGGCTTTTAGCCGCGTCACCCAACAGAGTATAGATACCCGCACCGGCCTGGAAGGCGATTTCCGGCGTCCATTGGTAATTCAGCGCGCCATTGAGCGTCACCTGCTTAAAACCGCTCCCCGGCCGATAGGCGGCGAAAGAGGTTTGCTGCGCCTGCCGCTGCGTCACGCCAAAATAGCCGCGCTGATAACCGCTGTTGGCCCAGGTGGTGCTCAGATCACTCGACAGGGTCAGCGCCTCGCTCAGCGAATAAACTGCCGCCACACCCAGATCGACATAGGCGGTATGCCCCAGATCCTCATCGCCGTAACGACGTGCTTTGGTGGCCTGCATACCTTTTACAAAGGCATGGAAAGGGTCAAATTTATAGCTAAGCTCTATGCCCGCCTCAAGAGCACCGTCGAGGTCACCCATGCCTTTTAGCCGCTTGTTGCGGCCGCTCAGCGTTTTCACTTCCTCATCTCGTCCGGCGTCATAACCGGCCAATAAGGCGATGCCAAACGGCCCTGACAAGGGTAACTGCCAGCGTGCGCCGTCGATCAGGCCCAGACTGAAATCACCCCAGGCCGATTTATCGTAACCGGCCTGAATATCGTACAACGGCACGGCGCTATAGCTGGAAGCCCCCTGATAAACCGGCTCTACCGCCATACCGCCACTGAGTTTCAATGAAGCTTCTCCGCCATCCTGCGCAAAACCCTGCAAGGGAAATAGCATCAATAACGTCACCGCAGAATAACCCAGAGTATTTTTCACCGTATCTACCTTATTATTTAATGGGAGTGTTATAGCGCTATCAGGCGCCGTAATTGTTTTTTCATACGTGGTTTAAAACCGTCAAAAATATCCGATATCTCCGTATGCGGGCTGAGCTGTACGGCGGGAGTGTGGGGGACTGAGTTATTTTCTTCCCGGGCACCTACGTGAAAAATCAGCAGCTCCAGAGCGATAAATAAAATCACGCACGGACGGACAATCCCGCCAGAGAGGGCTAAATTTAAAGCGTTGCCAGCATGCATTTTTTTACCCTAAGGTGACTGTTGTGCTGGAGCAGCCTACCCGAAACCCTGAGTCGTTGCCTTAACGCGAAATTAACGCCAGATTAAGGTTTGCTTAAGAAGGCATAAGCGAAAAGCCGCACGGCGTTGTCTTCCGCTGAGGGTTGTAGTTATATAGCCGCCAGCGCCGTGACATAAACCGGATATCCAGTGAACATTTTGCTTGTGGAAGACGATCTGCAATTGGGCAAAGCCCTGTGCCGCGCATTGGAACTGGCAGGGTTCGATCTGTGCTGGGTGCGGCTGGTCCATGATGCACAACTTCAATTATCGCAGGGCAGCTTCGATTTAATGCTGCTGGATCTGACCCTGCCCGATGGCGACGGCTTGATGAAACTGGTCGAATGGCGCGCCGCCGGACAAAATATTCCGATCATTATTCTGACCGCTCGCGACCGCATCGAGAGTCTGGTCAATAGCCTGGACTCCGGTGCCGACGATTTTCTGGCAAAACCTTTCGCGCTGCCGGAACTGATTTCACGCGTGAAGGCAGTGAACCGACGCATGGCCGGGTTCGCCTCCCAAACCTGGAGCCTCGGTAATCTGTATCTGGACCCGATGAACCATCAGGTCACCTTGGAAGACGAACTGTTGCTGCTATCAAAAAAAGAGTACCGACTGCTGCATGAGTTGATGCGCTGCGCCGGAACCGTGGTGCGCAAAGCCACATTGGAACAGCGGCTGTTCGGCAATGGCGACAGCGTGGAAAGTAATTCTCTGGAGGTGCACATGCATAACCTGCGACGCAAGATCGGCAAGGAAAGAATTATTACCGTGCGCGGCATCGGCTATTTATTAAAAAAAGAGACGCAGGGATGATTAGTTTCAAGTCTTTTTTTATACGCACCATAGTCTTTCAGGTTATGGCAATACTCGTACTATGGGGAATATTGCTTGGCTGGGTAAAATATCTGTATTACCCCGATGCAGAGAAGTATTTGGATAATCAGCAACGTCTTGTTGCACGCGGTATCGCCAACATTCTCGATAAAACCGACATTACCGAACACAATTATGTCGAGATTATCAAAGATATCGAAATAATGTATATCGATTCGATCAAAAACGGCATACAGGACGAAATAGACTATCGTCCGTTGTTTTTGGTTTACGACCATAATAATCAGATTATCTATGCCTCGCCGCCGCAGGAAAAACCCTTGTCCCTACCTCCTTCCGTGTTGTCCGGCACCATCAGCTATGCCAACGTAAAGTGGCATATCGCCGGCAGTTGGAGCGATAAACAGCGTTTTAGAGTGATCGTCGGCGAATCCTTTGACAACCGCACCACTATTTTCGGCAACCCGGCGGAAAGCACCGCGATCCCGCTGCTGGTGGTCCTGGCGGCCATTATTGTTACTCTGCTGATCACCGCCTATTTCAGCCTGCGGCCGCTGCGGCAAATCGCCAGGATGATCTCCGATCGCAAACCCGGCAATTTATCGCCGATCAACGTCCGTGAACAATATCAGGAAATCCGGCCGGTAGTGTTGGAAATCAATAAGTTGATGACGCGTATCGACGCCGCCAATCAGCGTGAAAAACGCTTTATGGCCGATGCCGCCCACGAGCTGCGCACCCCGATCGCCGCCGTGCTGGCGCAGTTGCACCTGTTGACACAGGTGGCGGATAAAACCGAGCGGCAGGAAATTATTGAGGACATGCAACAGGGGCTGGATCGCGCAGCATCGCTGTCACGCCAGCTGATTGATCTGGCCAAACTGGAGTCGGAGAACTTTCCGCTGAAGATTGAAGCGGTAGATATCCACGCTGAAATCAGCAAATGCCTTGCGCAGCACGTGCCCTATGCACTGGAAAAAAATGTCGAACTTTCGCTGGATGGCAGTGAAAATGTAGTGGTTGAGACCGACCGCCACTCGCTGATTGCCATATTCACCAACCTGCTGGATAACGCCATCAAATACGCGCCGGCCGGTGGTCATATCGAAGCCAACATCCGCTCACTGTCGCCGATGGGTTGCTATATTAGCCTGCGCGACAACGGGCCGGGTGTGAATGAAGAACATTGCAAACGCCTGTTTGAACGCTTTTACCGCGTGCCGGGCACCCAGCAGATCGGCAGCGGCCTGGGGCTGGCGATAGCCAAGAACCTGGCCGATAAAATCGGCGCGCAATTGCGGATCACCGAAGGGCTTGACGATCGCGGTATCGGGTTTGTTATCGATCTGCCTGAAAATTACCCCGCGCCACAGGGAAAGGAATAAGGAATCTGGCCCATTTTGGGGCGGGTGCAGTACTGTGGCTCGGGTTGGTCATCGGCGGGGCGGCGCTGGCCAGTTTTTTCCGGGCGACCAAGTTGGCCGCCAGGTTCTCTGCTTAACGAGAAATGCGGATCACCGAGCGAACATCGCTTTTCTTGTTCAGGTCCCAGACCGCGGCAATCTCGGTCAAACCATGTTCCTGCGTCTCGACGGCGATCTTGCCTGCCGCCGCCAGGGCCAGGATCTCGTTGGCGTATCTCTGCATTTCCGCCACCGGTGGGAAGTTACCGGTGCCACTGCCCATAATCTGCAGCTGATTACTGCGCAGCACCGCCGCCGGTAGCCGGATATCCGGCCCGGCCATTGAGCCGACGTTAACCAGCCGGATGCCGCGCCCACCGGCGTAGGAAGAGAGGTCATGGTTGTTCAAGGTAGCGAGCAGCGCTTCGGTGGTCGCTCCCCAGATATAATCGACAATCACGTTATAACCTGCCGGGCCTGCTGCGTCGGCAAAGGCCTGTACCAGCTCAGCGCCTTCCAACCCGAGATCTACCGTGCCATCAACACCCAGCGCATCCAACACGTTCTGCCGACGGCCGGCGGCCACGATGCGCCCCGCTCCCGCCTGACGCGCGGCGGCCACCGCCAGCTTGCCCGACGTGCCCGTGGCGCCAATAATCAGCACAGTTTCACCCGGCTGTACCTCGGCGCGCCAATGAAGCGGCAGCCAGGCGGCGAAAGCCGGGTTAATCAGCGCCGCTGCAGTGGCGTCATCCACACCTTCCGGCACCGGCACGGTCCATGACGCGACGGTTCGTTCCGCCAGCGCGCCATGCGGCTGACGGAACGAGGCAAAATAAACCCGCTGACCGTCAGGCGTATAACCCACGCCATCGGTACCCGGAACGATCGGCAAGCTCTTCGGGCTGGAGTAATGGGTTCCCGCCACCATTGCGCGGTCAAGCTGCTTGATGCCCGCCAACGTCACCTCAATCAACACCTCCCCCGCCTGAGCCTGCGGCTCTTCGACTGACCCGAAAACCGGTGGCTGCCCTAACGCTTTTACGATTGCCGCTTTCATAACGATTCCTTATGCCATTGAGTTTGCCCATTAAGCAGTGAAGCGCAATCACTGCGGCCCGGCAATAAAAAAGGGACACCGCATGATGCGGTGTCCCTTGCTAACAAACTTTGCCGAATGTGTTATTCGTATTCGCTCATTGGCACGCAGGAACAGAACAGATTACGGTCGCCATACACGTCATCCAGACGCTTCACGCTCGGCCAGTATTTATTCTCACGCACACCGGCGATAGGGAACACCGCCAGTTCGCGGCTGTAGGCATGCTGCCAATCGCTGACCAGCTCCGCCTGAATGTGCGGCGCGTTCACCAGCGGGTTGTCTTCCAGCGGCCATTCGCCTTTCGCTACCCGGTCAATCTCTCTGCGGATGGCCAGCATCGCGTCGATAAAGCGATCCAGTTCCACCTTGCTTTCCGATTCGGTGGGTTCGACCATCAGCGTGCCCGCGACCGGGAACGACATGGTCGGCGCATGGAAACCGTAGTCAATCAGGCGCTTGGCGATGTCCATTTCGCTGATGCCGGTCTCTTCTTTCAGCGGGCGAATGTCGAGAATACATTCATGCGCCACGCGATGGTCGCGGCCGGTATACAGCACCGGATAGGCATCTTTCAGGCGGGTTGCGATGTAGTTGGCGTTGAGGATCGCCACCTGGCTCGCCAGTTTTAACCCTTCCGCGCCCATCATGCGGATGTACATCCAGCTGATTGGCAAAATAGAAGCGCTGCCGAACGGTGCGGCGGACACCGCGCCCTGCTGAGTGGTTACGCCGTCGATCTGCACCACGCTGTGACCCGGCACGAACGGAGCCAGATGCGCTTTGACGCCGATCGGGCCCATGCCCGGGCCGCCGCCGCCGTGCGGGATGCAGAAGGTTTTATGCAGGTTGAGGTGCGAGACGTCTGCGCCGATGTAACCCGGCGTGGTGATGCCGACCTGAGCATTCATGTTGGCACCGTCGAGATACACCTGGCCGCCGAACTGATGAACGATCTGACACACTTCACGGATGGTTTCTTCGTACACGCCGTGGGTCGACGGGTAGGTCACCATGATGCAGGACAGTTCTTCGCCCGCCTGTTCCGCCTTGATGCGCAGATCGTGCAGATCGATGTTGCCGTTCTTGTCACAGGCCACTACCACGACGCTCATGCCCGCCATCTGGGCGGAAGCCGGGTTGGTGCCGTGCGCCGAGCTTGGGATCAGGCAAATATGGCGGCCCGCTTCATTACGGCTTTCGTGGTAACGGCGGATCGCCAGCAGGCCGGCATACTCGCCCTGCGCGCCAGAGTTCGGCTGCATGCAAACCGCGTCGTAACCGGTCAGTTGCACCAGCCACTGCGACAGCTGGCCAATCATCTGCTGATAGCCTGCCGCCTGCTCTGGCGGGCAGAATGGGTGCAGTTCGGAGAACTCAGGCCAGGTGATCGGGATCATTTCCGCCGCAGCATTCAGTTTCATGGTGCAGGAACCGAGCGGGATCATCGCCTGGTTGAGCGCCAGATCTTTGCGCTCCAGACGGTGCATGTAACGCATCATCTCGGTTTCGCTGTGGTAGCGGTTGAATACCGGATGGGAGAGGATCGGATCCTTGCGCAGCATTGCCGGCGGGATCGACTGGCTGTTTTTGCTCACCGCCGCGTCCAGCGCGTCGATGTCCAGACAGTGGTTGTCTCCGGCCAGTAAAGCGAACAGTGTCTGCACGTCTTCACGCGAAGTGGCTTCGTCCAGCGTGATGCCGACCGCACCGTGGATGTCGGTGCGCAGGTTGATGCCAAAGCTCAGCGCGCGTTCCAGCACGGCGGCCTTGTCTTTGACTTCCACCGTCAGGGTATCGAACCAGGTTTTATGACGCAGCGCCAGACCGGCCTGCTGCAGCCCGGCGGCCAGAATGTCGGTCAGGCGATGGATACGCCCGGCAATGCGCTGCAGGCCCTGCGGGCCGTGGTACACCGCGTACAGGCTGGCGATGTTGGCCAGCAGCACCTGCGAGGTACAAATGTTCGAGTTGGCCTTTTCGCGGCGGATATGTTGCTCACGGGTTTGCATCGCCATACGCAGCGCGGTGTTGCCGGCGGCGTCGCGGGAAACGCCGATAATGCGGCCCGGCATTGAGCGTTTGAATTCATCGCGGCAGGCGAAGAAGGCAGCGTGCGGGCCGCCGTAGCCCATCGGCACGCCAAAGCGCTGCGCGGAACCGAAGACCACGTCTGCACCCTGTTTGCCCGGTGCGGTCAACAGCACCAGCGCCATGATGTCGGCCGCCACGCTGGTAACGATTTTGCGGGTTTTCAGCTCAGCCAGCAACGCGCCGTAGTCGTGCAACTCGCCGGTGGTGCCCACCTGTTGCAGCAGCACGCCGAACACGCCCTGCAGATCCAGCACCTTCTCGGCTTTATCGACGATCACTTCAAAGCCGAAGGTTTCGGCGCGGGTGCGTACCACGTCCAGCGTTTGCGGGTGCACATCGTCGGCCACGAAGAAGCGGTTAGCGTCTTTCAGCTTGCTGGCGCGCTTGGCCAGCGCCATCGCTTCGGCGGCAGCGGTGGCTTCGTCAAGCAACGAAGCGGACGCCAGATCCAGACCGGTCAGATCAAGGGTCACCGTCTGGAAGTTCAACAGTGCCTCAAGACGGCCCTGCGACACTTCCGGTTGATATGGCGTATACGCGGTGTACCAGCCCGGATTTTCCAGCATGTTGCGCAGGATCACCGGCGGCGTCAACACCGCACTGTAGCCCATACCGATATAGGATTTGTAGCGCTGATTCTGCGAGGCAATCGCCTTCAGTTCGGCCAGCGCCTGATGTTCAGTCGCCGCATCGCCCACCGGCGGCGGCCCTGGCAGTTGAATGTCTGCCGGCACAATCTGTTGGATCAGCGCGCTGAGCGTGCGTGCGCCCACCGCTTCCAGCAACTGCTGCTGTTGTTGCGCAGAAGAGCCGATGTGGCGTTCGATGAACGCTTCGCTGTGTTCAAGTTGGCTGAGTGTCTGAGTCATTGCTACAAATTCCTGAATGCTGACGGGGTACGGGATATAGCCTGAACTAAAACGCCCTGCTATCAAATCATAGGTAGAGGCGTTACATACTCAATGGATTTCAAGCTGCCGCCAGGCGACCGGCTTGCTTATCCCCAGGCGCTTACTTAAGTCACTGGGGTAAGCAAGTGCAGATAACAACGCTGCAGCTTGAAAGACCAAGAGTATGTCGATTACTCGTCGATAGAAGCCTGGTAGGCACCGGCATCCAACAGCTTACCGAGCTCGGCGGCATCGGAAGCCTTGATGCGGAACAGCCAACCATCGCCATAAGGCTCGCTGTTAACCAGCTCCGGAGAGCTTTCCAGCGCGTCGTTGACGGCGATGATTTCACCGCTGATTGGCGCATAAATATCGGAAGCGGCCTTAACCGACTCCGCCACGGCGCAGTCGTCACCGGCGGTCACTGCCGCGCCAACGTCTGGCAGATCGACAAACACCATGTCGCCCAGCAGTTCCTGCGCGTGTTCGGTGATGCCTACCACGTATTCGCCATTGCCTTCGTCACGCACCCATTCGTGGGATGCCGCGTATTTCAATTCTGTTGGCACATTGCTCATCGCCAGCTACTCCTTCGAAGAAATAAGAGAATAAAAAAATCAATTAATCAGTGACTTACCGGCTCTAACAAAGCCAGGTTTGGTGACCTTGACCGGCATTTCGCGGTTGCGGATTTGCACGATAGCCTGCTCGCCGATACCGGCGGGCACGCGCGCCAGGGCAATGCTGAAGCCCAGGGTTGGCGAGAAGGAGCCGCTGGTGATCACCCCTTCGTGCGCCTGACCTGCCGCGTCGGTGAAACGCACCGGCAGCTCATTACGTAATACGCCTTTTTCCGTCATGATCAAGCCGACCAGTTGTTCTGTGCCCTGTTCCCGCTGCTGTTCCAGCGCGTCGCGGCCGATGAACTGGCGATCTTCCGGCTGCCAGGCGATGGTCCAGGCCATGTTGGCAGCCAGCGGCGAAACGCCTTCGTCCATCTCTTGGCCGTACAGATTCATGCCCGCTTCCAGGCGCAGCGTGTCGCGCGCGCCGAGGCCGGCCGGTTTAACGCCCGCCGCCAGCAGCTTTTGCCAGAAATCCGCCGACTGCTCTTTCGGCAGGGCGATTTCATAGCCCGCTTCGCCGGTATAGCCGGTGGTGGCAATGAACAGATCCCCGGCTTGTACGCCGAAGAAGGGCTTCATGCCTTCAACCGCGTTTTTTTGCTCCGGGGTAAACAGGGTAGCGGCGCGTTCTTTGGCCTGTGGGCCCTGCACCGCAATCAGCGCCAAATCGTCACGCACCCTCAGCTCAATGCTGTAAGGCGCTGCGTGTTCTTCGATCCAGGCCAGGTCTTTGTCGCGCGTGGCGGAGTTCACCACTAGGCGGAAATAGTCTTCAGTAAAGAAGTAAACGATAAGATCGTCGATCACGCCGCCGGACGCATTCAGCATGCCGGTGTACAGCGCTTTGCCAGGTTGAGTGAGTTTGGCGACGTCATTCGCCAGCAGATAGCGCAGGAACTCGCGGGTGCGGGCACCGCGCAGATCCACAATGGTCATATGGGAGACGTCGAACATACCGGCATCCTGACGCACGGCGTGGTGCTCATCGATCTGGGAGCCGTAATGCAGCGGCATCATCCAGCCATGAAAATCTACCATGCGCGCACCGCACGCCACGTGCTGGTCGTACAGTGGGGTTTGCTTTGCCATCTTTTCCCTCATTTCACTCAGTAGCTGAAGTTAGGGTGCTGCCACGCAATACGTCAGATCATGGCTCGCGGGCCGGGTTACGTGGCGCACTGACTGCCCAACAGAAACGCTGCGCCGAAACGTACGGAAACTGTGGCTAACCGTCGTGACGCAAACGATACCTTTGTTCTGACGTTATCACCGAACGACCACATTAACCATAAGTTAAAATAGGCTTGGCGGTGTCCGTCGCCAGTAAAACGCCGGGCTAGTGTGCAGAGTTTTTAACTGGAAAAATGCGCTTTAAGGCACAAAAACAACAATTGAAGCACCAAAAATCCGAAGTTATATAACAAACCAACGGCCAGTCACGGGATTTCGACTTTTGATAACCGGTTATTGAATTAGAAAAAGTAATGCTAAAACCGGGATGAAATTAGATTATTTCAAATGAAGGGTTATATAAGGAAAAGCTATGGGTATAAGGAGCCGTACCCGACGCGCCTGGAGCGCCAGACACAGAATTGAAGAGGGATTGCAGAGGCCGGAGCGCCAGCCTCTTTCATAAGCCGGTTAAGCCAGCCACTCCGGCAAATCGCTCAGGCCCATTGCCTGGCGCACCAGTTTCGGCTTCACGCCCGGCAGGCTGTCGGCCAGACGCAAACCGACATCGCGCAGCAGTTTCTTCGCCGGGTGATTGCCGTCGAAGAGCTCACGGAACCCTTGCATACTCGCCAACATCACGGCCGCGCCATGTTTGCGGCGGCGCTCATAGCGACGCAGGTACAAATGTTGGCCAATGTCCTTGCCCTGACGTTGCAGGCGCCGCAGTTCGGCGATCAGCTCGGCGGCGTCCATAAAGCCCAGGTTCACCCCTTGGCCGGCCAACGGATGCACGGTATGCGCCGCATCCCCCACTAACGCCAGACGGTGCGCGGCAAAGCTGCGCGCGTAACGCCCGGTCAATGGGAAGGTCTGGCGCTCACTTTCAAGCCGACAGACGCCGAGGCGCAGATCGAACGTCATCGCCAACTCACGGTTAAATTGTTCCGGATCCAGTTGCTTCAGACGATCCGCTTCTTCCGGCGCTACCGACCACACGATAGAGCACAGATGCGGATCGCTGAACGGCAGAAATGCCAGAATGCCATCGCCATAAAACACCTGCCGCGCCGTCGCCAGGTGCGGCTCTTCGGTACGAATGGTGGCCACCAGCGCATGATGGCGGTAATCCCAGAAGGTCAGCGGAATATCGGCGTGCTGACGCAACCAGGAATGCGCGCCGTCGGCCCCCACCACCAGCCGGGCAGTCAGCATGCGGCCATCTTCAAGCGTGATAAAGGCATCGTTCTCGCCCCAAGCCACCTGTTTTAGCGCCGCCGGGGTGATCAGCGTGACATCGCTAAGGCTTTCCGCACGCTTCCACAGCGCCTGCTGGATTACCGAGTTTTCAATGATGTGGCCGAGGTGACTGAAGCCGCATTCATCGCCGCGAAAGGCGATCTTGCCGAAGCTGTCGCGATCCCACACTTCCATCGCGTTGTAGGCGCTGGCACGCAGGGCGAGGATTTCGTCCCACACGCCAATATGCTGCAGCAGACGCTCGCTGGCGGCGTTGATGGCGGATACGCGCAGCGCCGGCTGTTCCTGCGGCGGCGTCATTTCCGGTTGCCGGTGCTCCAGCACCGCAACGCGCAGGCCGCTGCCTTGCAGGCCACAGGCCAGTGCCAACCCCACCATACCGCCGCCGGCGATAACCACGTCAAATGATTGCATGCTGCTTAATTTCCTTAAATGACTCGCTGCGCAGCGATTGCGCGGCGTTCCGGGCGCAGTACGCTGCGCCCCTGCTTATACACCAGCCTAGCGTTCCACCCAGCCCAGCGTGCGTTTGGCAAAAGCATCACGCACCGCCGGCAGCTGTTCCATCGCCATCAGGCCCAGATTGCGGCCGACCACTAAAGGACCATAACGATTGGCGAACAGCCGGATCAGACCGTCGGTCACGCCGACCGTCGCCTGCTGATCTTTCTGCCGCCGCTGCTGATAGCGGCTCAGCAGCGCATAGCCGCCAGGATCTTCGCCCGTCTGCTCCGCCTCTGCCAGCGTTTCCGCCAACGACATCACATCGCGCAGACCCAGATTGAACCCCTGACCGGCAATCGGATGCAGCGTCTGCGCGGCATTGCCCACCAGCGCCAGCCGATGGCTGACATGCCGGCTGGCGGTCAGCAGACTGAGCGGATAGCTGTGGCGTTTGCCGGTTTTGACGATCCGGCCCAGCCGCCAGCCAAACGCCTGTTGCAGCTCACTGATAAAGCGGGCGTCATCCCAACCATCGACCTCGGCGCGATCTTCACGCGCATGGCACCACACCAGCGAACTGCGGCCCTGAGACATCGGCAACAGCGCCAATGGCCCATAGCGGGTGAAACGTTCGAAGGCTCGCCCTTGCGGGTCCTCTGAAGTGGTGACGTTGGCGATGGTGGCAAACTGCGGATATTCACTTTGTTGCCACTGTACATTGCAGGCCTGTGCCAGCGCTGAACGCGATCCGTCCGCCGCCACCAACAGTTGCCCGTTGATGCGCCGTCCGTTATCCAACAGCACTTCGGCGCGGTCCGCAGTACGCAGCACGTCGACCACCCGTGCCGGGCAGTGCAGCGTGACGCCGGGCGCTTTGGCCAGCAACGCGAACAGCCGTTGGCCGGCGTCGTGCAATTCAATTACCTGACCAAGCGCATCGACCTGATAATCTTGCGCGTACAGGTTAACAAACCCGGCGTGGCCGCGATCGCTGACGTGCACATGGGTAATGGCCGTCGCGCAGTCGCGCAGCGCCGGCCAGACGCCGATACGCGTCAGTTGCTGGCAGGTACCCTGCGCCAAGGCGATGGCGCGGGCGTCAAACCCCGGATGGCTGCGGTCGTCCGGCCGCGTAGCTTCGACCAGATCAACCGCCATCCTTCCCTGGGTCATCGACGAGATGGCCAGCGCCAACGTCGCCCCCGCCATGCCGCCGCCAACGATAATTACGCTCATCCGCTTACCTTGCCGCCGCCATCAGCGCTTCAATAGCATCAGCATCTTTCACTACGCCGGCGGTCAGGTTTTCATTGCCGCCGACGGTGATCACAATGTCGTCTTCAATGCGAATGCCGATGCCGCGGTATTGTTCCGGCACGTCTGCGTCCGGTGCAATGTACAAGCCCGGCTCGACGGTCAGCACCATGCCCGGTTTCAGCTCGCGATCGCGGGCCGGCGTGACATAATTGCCGACGTCGTGCACGTCCAGCCCCAGCCAGTGGCCCAGCCCGTGCATATAGAACTGACGGTGCGCTTGTTCAGTAATCAGTTGATCCACTTCGCCTTTCAGGACGCCCAGTTCCACCAGCCCGGTAATCATGATACGCACGACCTCGTCGTTCGCCTCACGGATGCTGGCACCCGGTTTTAACAGTTCCAGAGCCCGCATCAGCGACGCCAGCACGATGTCGTACAGGGCACGCTGCGGCTGGCTGAACTTGCCGTTGACCGGGAAGGTACGGGTGATGTCGCCGGCATAGCCTTTATACTCGCAACCGGCGTCAATCAGCACCAGATCGCCATCGCGCAACTCACTCTCGTTTTCGGTGTAGTGCAAGATGCAGGCATTCTCGCCGCCGCCGACGATGGTATTGTAAGACGGGTAACGGGCGCCAAGGCGGGTAAACTCATGCAGGATCTCCGCCTCAAGCTGATACTCGAACATCCCAGGGCGACATTTTTCCATCGCGCGGGTATGAGCCAGCGCGCTGATCTCACCGGCGCGACGCATTACTGCCAGTTCTTCAGCGGATTTGAACAGGCGCATTTCGTGCAACCACGGACGCCAGTCGGTGATGGTCGCCGGCGCTTGCAGGTTCTGACGGAAGCCTTTGCGCAGCTTGTCCAGCGCCGAAAACAGGATCTGATCGGCATAGGCGTATTCGCCCTGCGCGTGATAAACCACGTCCAGACCATTGAGCAGCAAGTGCAATTGATCGTTGATTTCATCGAACGACAGCGCGCGATCCACCCCGAGCTTAGCCGGTGCGGCATCCTGGCCGAGGCGACGGCCAAACCAGATTTCCGCCGTCAGATCGCGCACCCGGTTGAACAACACGCTGTGGTTATGCGTTTCGTCGCTCTTCACCAGAATCAACACCGCTTCCGGCTCGTTGAAACCGGTCAAATACCAGAAATCGCTGTTCTGACGGTAGGGATATTCAGTATCTGCACTGCGCGTCGCTTCCGGCGCAGAGAAAATAATTGCCGCGCTGGCCGGAGCCATTTTCGCCAACAACGCCTGACGGCGGTTGTTGAATTCCTGCTGAGTCATCACCTTCTCCTGAAATCAATCGGCCTGTGCTCACGGCCTCTATGGGCGTGGTATCGGGGGTTAGTGCAAGGTCGGTTTGACATTCTCCGGCGCCGTCGGCTTGCGGCGGGTAAATTCGGTATGGCACAAAATAGCCGCCACCCGCACATACTCCACCACTTCTTCCAGAGAGTGTTCCAGCTCTTCCTGATCTTCGTCTTCGTCGTAACCCAGTTGAGCGATATTGCGCAGATCGTCGATCGCCTCACCCACTTCGTCTTTCACCTGGGCCAGTTTCGGTTGCATCATCCCCAACCCGAGCAGGAAATGGTTCACCCAGCCGCCCAGCGCATCGGCGCGATCGAACACGCTGACCGTTTCGCCTTCCGGCATCATCAGTTGGAACATGAAGTCGTCGTCGTCCAGCGTTTCACGCGTAATTTCATAAAGTTGCTGGATCGGCAGGCTCAATGCCTGCGGAAAGGCCACGCCTTCGTTAGTCAGATCATAGACCAGCGTTTGCCAGCCGGCGTCGCGGCTGCCACCGCACAACAGGCCGCTGATCAAACCGTGCATTTCTGCTGCGGTCAACGCCACCGCTTGCTGGTTGAGAGCAGCGGTCAAAGATTGGTAACTTGGAAATGTATTCTGTATAGACATGCGCATTCGTCATCGTTGGCAGGATAAGTTCGTGTTATGCTACCACCAAGGTCCATCGCTGTACCAGATAAGCGCGACACCTCAGTGGCTAGTTATAATCGTGATGCGCCAGAACTCACACAGTGCCGGCAGGGATCAAAATGACGCTAAATACGCATTTTGAAACCCTTTTTTGACTGGCAATGTCTGTCGCGGTAGATTACAACCAGGTACTGAAAAAGGGGTTGTATCTTGGTACCGAGGTATATATAGTGGCGCCCGCTTTGGTGGCTCGGTAAGGGCAAACTGGGGCTGGCGCGAAATTTAGGCAGGAAGGTGGCATGTCTGCACAACCGGTAGATATTCAAATTTTTGGCCGCTCGTTAAGAGTCAATTGTCCGCCAGAACAACAAGATGCGTTGAACATGGCGGCGGACGATCTTAACCAACGGTTGCAAGATCTTAAAGTTCGCACTAGAGTCTCAAATACTGAGCAACTGGTTTTTATCGCGGCATTGAACGTATGTCACGAACTTGCTCAAGAACGGTTGAAAACCCGTGATTATGCGTCCAATATGGAACAACGCATTCGTATGCTGCAACAGACCATTGAACAGGCTTTGCTTGAACAGGGTCGCATCTCTGAACGTCAGGATGCACAATTCGAATAACTTAAATTGCTGAAATCCAAGATTTCGGCAATGAGTAAAAAATTTCTCTGAGATGTTCGCCAGCGGGCCAGTCCCCTGAGCCGATATTTAGTACCAACAGAATGTGATGATCCGCGATCGGTGTGCATGCTCGGCCCGCCGAGAAGCCTTAAGATTGCGACAGCACGTTCACCTTGAACCATGGGTTCAAGGGTTACAGCCTGCGACGGCATCTCGGAGATTCCCCCTTCCTCAGCGGTATGTGTGCTGATTATGTCTTTTCAATCCCAATATGCCCAACAGCGGCAGAATATCCGAAACCGAATCCGTCAACGCCGACGCGCCTTAACGCCTGAACAACAACATGATTTTGCTTTGCAGATGGCCGATCGTATCGCTGCGCATCCGCGTATTCTGGCGGCGCAGAGCGTTGCTGTCTTCTTGTCGTTTGACGGCGAACTGGATACCGCTCCGCTGATCGAACGGTTATGGCGGCAAGGCTTGCAGGTTTATCTGCCGGTTCTGCACCCGTTCAGCGCCGGCAATCTGCTGTTCCTGCGCTATGCCCCGGATACGCTCTTGGTGAACAACCGCTTCAATATCCTTGAGCCACAGCTCGACGTACGCCACGTATTACCTGTCGGTGAACTCGATGTGGTGCTGACGCCACTGGTCGCCTTTGACAGCGCAGGCCAGCGTTTGGGGATGGGCGGCGGGTTCTATGATCGCACTCTGCAAAACTGGCAGCTTACAGGCCTCTACCCGATAGGGTTGGCGCATGACTGTCAGCAGGTGGAAAAGGTCCCGGTGGAGCATTGGGATATCCCGCTACCGGAAATCATCACCCCGTCGCAGAATTGGGTGTGGCGGGAGCAGGAATAGCAAAAGGCCGGATAAATCCGGCCTTTTCGTTAACGCGCGAACACTCAGAACAACAGGCGGGCGCGAATGGTACCGGCAATCGCCTTCATGCGCTGCAATGCGGCGTCAGCACGTTCGGTTTCCGCTTCGATATCGATAACCACGTAGCCGATTTCCGGACCGGTTTGCAGGTACTGCGCGGCGATGTTAACCCCTTCTTCAGCGAAGATCTGGTTAATCTGCGTCAGCACGCCAGGACGGTTCTCGTGAATGTGCAGCAGGCGGCTGGCGTTCGGGCCATGCGCCGGCAGCGACACTTCCGGGAAGTTAACCGCCGACAGGGTCGAACCGTTGTCGGAGTATTTCGCCAGCTTGCCCGCCACTTCGTCGCCGATGTTCTCCTGCGCTTCCTGAGTGGAGCCGCCGATATGCGGAGTCAGAATCACGTTGTCGAACTCGCACAGCGGCGAGTTGAACGGCTCGCTGTTGGTCGCAGGCTCTTCCGGGAAGACGTCGATCGCCGCACCGGCCAAATGTTTGCTGGCCAGTACCTTGCACAGCGCAGGGATATCCACCACGGTGCCGCGCGAGGCGTTGATCAGAATCGAGCCCGGCTTCATCAGCGCTAGCTCTTCTGCACCCATCATGTTCTTGGTCGACAGGGTTTCCGGCACGTGCAGCGTCACCACGTCGCTCATATTGAGCAAATCGGACAGGTGCCTTACCTGCTGGGCATTACCCAACGGCAGCTTGTTTTCGATGTCGTAGAAAAACACCTTCATGCCCAAGCCTTCGGCCAGGATACCCAACTGAGTGCCGATATGGCCGTAGCCGATAATCCCCAGCTTCTTGCCACGTGCTTCGAACGAACCGACGGCCAGTTTCTGCCACTCGCCACGGTGTGCCTTGGCGTTGGCGGAAGGAATGCCGCGCAGCATCAGCAACAGCTCGCCCAGCACCATTTCGGCCACGGATCGGGTATTGGAGAAAGGTGCGTTAAACACCGGAACGCCGCGTTTGGTCGCCGCTTTCAGATCAACCTGGTTAGTGCCGATACAGAAACAACCCACCGCCACCAGTTTTTCGGCGGCAGCGAAAACTTCTTCGGACAGATGCGTACGCGATCGGATGCCGACGAAGTGAGCATCGCGGATGGATGCCTTAAGCGCTTCGGTGTCTAACGCACCTTTGTGATATTCAATGTTGGTATACCCGGCCGCACGCAGATTATCTACCGTGCTTTGATGAACCCCTTCCACCAACAGGAATTTAATCCTGTCTTTCTCCAATGATACTTTTGCCATTTACCCGACCCTATATTCAGACTTCAGAAGCGGCTGTTGTGGAACAGCACGCATCCAACATAACAAAAATAACGCGGGCGGCAATACAAACGATTGCCTGCCCGTCAGTACAAGGCTCAGCGTTGTTGCTGGTTTTTGGCAGAAAATGCCAAAGGGAAAGAAATAGACAGAAGCTTTGTGGAGCCAAGGCTCACAATGTGACATATGTCACCAAATTTGGCGCTTTTAATAAAAGATATTTTAGCCAGTGAATTATGCGGTCAGGCAGGATCCAAGACCGCATACAAGATAAAGGCGCACTATACGCGCCTCCATAGCATGGGGGTTATTCAACCACCTTCACGCCGTCAGGCGTACCGACCAGCGCCACGTCCGCGCCACGGTTGGCGAACAGGCCGACGGTCACCACCCCGGCGATGCCGTTGATTTTGTTTTCCAGCGCAATGGCATCCATGATGCTCAGGTTATGCACATCGAGGATCACGTTGCCGTTGTCGGTCAGCACGTTCTGACGGTACTCCGGCAGGCCGCCCAGCTTCACCAGCTCACGCGCCACATAAGATCGCGCCATCGGGATCACTTCCACCGGTAACGGGAACTTGCCCAGCACGTCTACCTGTTTGCTGGAGTCGACGATACAGATAAACTTGCGCGCGATGGCGGCAATGATTTTTTCACGCGTCAGCGCCGCGCCGCCGCCTTTGATCATCTGCATCTGGCGGTTGATTTCATCTGCGCCGTCGACGTAAATATCCAACGAATCCACTTCGTTGCTGTCGAACACGTGGATACCCAGGCTTTTCAGCTTGGCGGTAGAGGCGTCGGAGCTGGACACCGCCCCTTCGATCTGGTGCTTGATGGAGCCGAGTGCGTCAATAAAGTGGGCGGCGGTAGAGCCGGTGCCTACCCCAACGATGGTGCCCGGGGTAACGTAATCCAGCGCTGCCCAGCCAACCGCTTTTTTCAGTTCATCCTGCGTCATGATATGTCCATTGCCTCTGTACGAAAACGTGTGCGTATTATAGGGTAAATCGCTATTTTTCACTCCGGCAGGATCACACTTCTTCACCCTAAGCCGCATTTTTAGGCGCGCCGCAGCAGGATAGCCCCGTGATTTTTCCACCTGTAAAACGCCAGAAATGTGGCATAGTGCCAGTATCAATCTACTTTAAGGGATATCTTTCCGATGAAACGCCCAGACTATCGAACGCTGCAAGCGCTGGACGCGGTGATCCGTGAGCGCGGCTTTGAGCGCGCCGCGCAGAAACTTTGCATCACCCAATCGGCGGTATCCCAGCGCATTAAACAGTTGGAAAATCTGTTCGGCCAGCCGCTGCTGGTGCGCACCGTACCGCCGCGCCCGACCGAGCAGGGTCAGAAATTGCTGGCGCTGTTGCACCAGGTGGAACTGCTGGAAGAGGAGTGGCTGGGTAACGACACCGGCGCCGATACGCCGCTGCTATTGTCGCTGGCGGTCAACGCCGACAGTCTGGCGACCTGGCTGCTGCCCGCGTTGAAACCGGTGCTGACCGATTCCCCTATCCGCCTGAACCTGCAGGTGGAAGACGAAACGCGCACCCAGGAAAGGCTTCGCCGCGGTGAAGTGGTGGGCGCGGTGAGTATCCAGCCGCAACCGCTGCCAAGCTGTCTGGTGGACCAACTGGGCGCACTGGATTATCTGTTCGTCGCCTCGAAAGGCTTTGCCGAGCGCTACTTCCCGAACGGCGTCACGCGCTCCGCGTTGCTGAAAGCGCCTGCGGTGGCGTTCGATCACCTCGACGATATGCATCAGGCTTTCTTGCAACAGAACTTTGATCTGTCACCGGGCAGCGTGCCCTGCCACATCGTGAACTCGTCGGAAGCCTTCGTGCAACTGGCGCGCCAGGGCACCACCTGCTGTATGATCCCGCACCTGCAAATTGAGAAAGAGCTGGATTCGGGTGAGCTTATCGATCTGACGCCGGGCCTGTTCCAGCGCCGCATGCTGTTCTGGCACCGCTTCGCGCCGGAGAGCCGCATGATGCGTAAAGTGACCGACGCCCTGCTGGAGCATGGCCGCCAGGTTTTGCGCCAGGATTAAATGGAAAAGGTTCGCCGTGGCGAACCTTTTTTACTGCAACAAGCCTGCCGTTACTGAGCGGCGTTGCGCTGCAACTCGAACACCACATCGACCTGATCGTCAAAGTGAATGCTTTGCTGTTCGTAGGTTTGCGCCGCATCGGTTTCCGCCGCTGCACCCGCCGATTTATACATGCGCGCTACCGGCATCGGTTGGTAGTTGGCCACGTGGTAACGAATACTGAAGACCGGCCCCAGCTTGGCGTTAAACCCTTTCGCCAATGAAGCGGCCTGCTGGGTGGCGTTCTCAATTGCCTTCTGACGCGCCTGCTCACGGTAAACATCCGGCTTCGCCACGCCCAGTTCAACGGCACGGATCTCGTTCAGGCCGGATTTCAACGCGCCGTCCAGCAGCTCGTTCAGTTTATCCAGTTGGCGTAAGGTCACCTGCACCTGACGTACCGCACGGTAGCCTTTCAATACCGACTCGCCGGTTTTCAGGTAATCGTATTCCGGCTGGGTGCGCAGATTGGCGGCGCTGATGTCTTTCTTCTCGATATTGTTTTTCTGCAGGAAATCGAAATATTGCGCCACGCGCTCGTCGACCTGCTTTTTCGCCTGCCCGGCGTCTTTGGAAGAAACGCTGACTTCGATAGCCAACGTCGCGATATCTGGGGTAGCGTCTACGCTCGAGGTACCCGAGGTGACTACGTGCGGCCCTTCCGGCAACTCCGCAGCCTGCAGCGCCAGAGGCAGCGTCCCTAATCCAACCATTGCGGCCATAGCCAATGCTTTAAGCTTCACAGTGTCTCCTTGATGACAGGCTGTAACTGATTACCGGCCTGACAGCCGGTTCCTTGGCATAAAACGTAGCATATCGCGCGGGTTTTTAAATTCGGATTAGTGACAAATTCTTATAAATTTGCACACTGCCAGGCCAATTGCCCTGCGATGGCCCACATCACCAGCCCCACCAGCGTATTGATAATGCGCTGCGCCAGTTGGGTTTTCAGCCACGGCGCCAGCCAGGAAGCCAACAACGCCAGCGCGAAGAACCAGACGATGGAGGCGCTCACCGCACCCAGCGCAAACCAGGAGCGCACATCCGGCGTCAGTTGGCCACCCAGGCTACCCAACACCACAAAGGTATCCAGATAAACATGCGGATTCAGCCAGGTCACGGCCAGCATGGTGACCACCAGACGCCAGCGGCTCTGTTTCAACTCCTCTGCCGTCACCAAGGCCAACTGTCGGCTGAACGCCGTGCGAAATGCGCCCCAGCCGTACCACAGCAAGAAGGCTACGCCCCCCCAGGTGACGACCGCCAGCAACAACGGCGAACGGCTCAGCAAGGCGCTACCGCCGAAAATACCGGCGCAGATCAACACGATATCGCTCAATGCGCACAGCGACGCGATCATCAAATGGTACTGACGGCGAATGCCCTGATTCATCACAAAGACGTTTTGCGGGCCAAGCGGCAAGATCATCGCGGCGCTCAAGGCGAAGCCCTGCAGAAAGACAGCTAGCATGGTGTTCCTCACAGAGAAAAAAGCGCCGTTCGGGGGCGCGTGTCGGTCAACACGCGCATCATACGAGGAAGGAATTATTAGGTGAAATTGATATTTCTAATCAGCCATCATAAATACTAATGATCAAGCCGGGATCACAAACCCCAATTCCTGGGAAATGCGCTGTGCCGTCGCCAACACCGGCTTGATCAGGGCCTTCACGCCAATCTGTTGCAGTTTGGCGGTCGGCAGCGACACCGACACCGCATAGGGAACCCGCTGCTGAATATCAAATACCGGCGCCGCCACGCAGGACACGCCCAGCTCATTCTCTTCACGATCCATCGCCATGCCCTGCTTGCGAATATCGGCCAACTCCTCATACATCTTCGGCAACTCGGTAATGGTATTGCGCGTTAACGTCTGAATCTCTTGCTGATGGGTTTGCCAATAGTGTTCGGGATAGTCGTTGTTGCCGTAGGCCATGAAAATCTTGCCCATCGCCGAGCAGTACAGCGGCATATGCTGACCGATATAGGCACGGGTACGCATCATGCCGGTGGTCGGCTCCAGTTTGTAGATCAGAATGACGTGGTCATCTTCCCGGCTGGAGAAATTCACCGTCTCCCCCACTTCCAGATTCAGCTGTTCCAGATGCGGCGCAGCAACGTGGATGATATTCAGCGAAGAAAGCGCCTTCTGGCCGATGGAAATAAATTTGGTGGTCAGGCGATAGCTGCCAGGCGACGGCGCCTGAGTCACATAGCCGCTGGTATGCAATCCCTGCAACAGACGATGGACAGTGCTTTTGTTCATTCCCGCCAGCTCGGACAGGTGCGCCAGCGGGCAGCCATTAGGGAAATTGCTCAGGATCTCGATCAGTTGCAAACCACGGAACAGGCTTTGGCTGCCCAGGGGTTTATCTTTCTTGTCATCTTTCTCGTCGACAGCTTTCAGGCTCATAGCGCAATTTCTCCAGTGTCGAGCCGCCGGTCAACGCCACGGCGTGGCAAGCGGACCCTTTGTCGGGAATGTTACCCCAAGGCCCGCATCAGGTGAAGACGGAACGCCGTTTCATTGTCAGCAGCAGGTCGAAAATGCGCAACAATCGGGTAACCCCTGAAGTGAGTTGTCCGTCACAATTCCGCAAAGAGACAAATAACACATTGTTTTAAAACAATAATTAAAATGCCTCTGGCTTTGCTTTAGATCAACGATCGGCATATTATTTTTGAAATTGAATTTCGCATAGTGAAATTTAAAGGCGATATAACAACCAGAAGTTCACCCATTTTGCATTGCGCCGATCGCGCATGCCGGACACCAGGGGCGCATCACATGACACCAGACAATGCGGAACAACCCATTCTCACCCTCAGCCATATCGTCAAACGTTTTGGCGGCAACGTGGCGGTCAATGACGTCAGTCTGCAAGTAATGCCGGGCGAGGTACTGGCCCTGCTGGGCGAGAACGGCGCAGGCAAATCGACGCTGATCAAGGTGCTGGCGGGGGTTTACCCGCGTGACGGCGGCGACATTCAGTTTCAGGGCGCCAGCATAACCTCAGCGGCGGCGATAAAAAGTGACAGCCGCCAGCCTATTGCCTTTATTCATCAGGATCTCGGGCTGATCGAATGGATGACGGTAGCGGAGAACATGGCGCTGGTGATGGGCTTCCCGCGCCGTTTTGGCTTGATCAACTGGCGCGCCATCCGCCACCGCGCCGTTCAGGCGTTGCAGGATGTCGGCATTGCGCTGGATCCCGATGCCAGGGTTTTCGAACTGTCGCGCACCGAAAAATCACTGCTGGCGATCGCCCGGGCGGTGGCGGTCAATGCCGAATTGCTGGTGCTGGATGAACCCACCGCCTCGCTGCCCGCCAACGACGTGCGCCATCTGTTCGCGGTCATCAACCGGCTGCGCGCCAAAAAAGTCGGCATGATTTACGTCACTCACCGGCTGGATGAAGTGATCGAGATTGCCGACCGGGTGTGCGTAATGCGCGACGGACGCTACGTGGCCGGGGGCAATACCGCCGACTACACACTGCGCGATCTGGTGCAGATGATCGTTGGAGAAGCCATGGCCGACGATCAGCGCGAGCCGCTGCCGGAACACCGGCCGCCGGTATTGCAGCTCAATAACGTCGTGGTGGGCGATATCGGCCCGGTCAGTTTCAGCCTGCAACCTGGCGAAATGCTGGCGCTGGCCGGTCTGCGCGGTGCCGGACAAGAGGAGATCGGCCGGCTGCTGTTCGGTCTGCGCCAGGCCGACGGCGGCGAGATCCGTTTTCGTGACCAGCCCTATACGGCCGGCAACCCGCAACAGGCAATGGCCTGCGGCGTCTCATTGGTGGCAGGCGATCGTACCGGCGAAAGCCTGGTGATGTCGATGAGCGTGCGTGAAAACCTGTTTATCAATCCGGCGGCCTCCGGCCACAAGCTGCTTTCGCGCTACAGCCGCCGCGCGGAGATAGGCGCCAGTTGGTGGAAGGTCCAGCTGTTCGATGTACGGCCCAAGGACGTCAATATCGATATCAGCGCCCTGTCCGGCGGCAACCAGCAGAAGGTGGTGATGGCGCGTTGGATGCACCTGGGCGCACCGCTGCTGATCCTGGAAGATCCCACCGCCGGCGTGGACGTCGGCGCACGGGCGGAAATTTATCATCTCTTAAATAAATCCCTGGCAGAAGGCGTGGCGGTATTGGTTGTCTCCAACGATTTTGAGGAGATCGCCCATATCTGCAACCGCGCTCTGGTGTTTAACCGGGGAAAAGTGGTCGGCGAGCTGAAAAATCAGCAGGTGTCATTCGCCAATTTATTGGAACTGGCCTCCGCCAGCGCCGGGGAAACCCTCGCAACAACGTTAGAATCTGAGGTGGGTAATGTCTAAAACATCTGTTAAATCAACGGCACTTGAGCAAAGGGTCAGCCTGTCGCAAGACGGCGTCGGGCCGTGGCTGATGCAGGCTCTCACCCGCTACGGCCTGCTGCTGCTGTGCGTTGCGCTGGTTGTCCTGTTTTCACTGATCGCGCCGTCATTCGCCTCGATGTTGACGGTGCAGGCGATTCTCTCCAGCAAATCCAAGATCGCCCTGCTGGCGCTGGCGGCGACCATTCCGATGATCGTCGGCAAAATTGACCTTAACGTCGGCTTCGGCATCGTGCTATGGCATATCCTGGCCATCACCCTGCAGGTGGAATACGGCTTCTCGTGGCAGATGGCGGTGCTGACGGTATTGGTCATCTCCGCGCTGTACGGCCTGCTGAACGGCATTCTGGTGGCGCTGGCGGATATCGACAGCTTCGTTGCCACCCTGGGTTCCGGCACCGTGCTGTATGCGATAGCGCTGTGGCACTCCGGCGGGCGCCAGATCGTCGGCGATCTGCCGGACGCCTTTATCGCCCTGCACCACACCGAGATCGGCGGGATCCCGATCGTCGCGTTCTATGTGTTGATCGTCGCCGTGGTGCTGTGGCTGATCACCGAACACACACCGCTGGGCCGCTGCATGTACGCAGTGGGCGGCAATCCGGCGGCGGCGCGGTTAAACGGTATCTCGGTCAATCGCTTTACTGTCGGCGCCTTTATTGCCTCCAGCGTGTTGACCGGCTTCAGCGGCGTACTGATCGCCGCCGAACAGGGCGTCGGCCAGGCCAGCGTCGGCATGGACTACCTGCTGCCGGCGCTGGTCGGCGCCTTCCTGGGCAGCACCACCATTCGCCCCGGCCGGGTTAACGTCTGGGGCACCGTAGTCGGCATCGCCATTCTGGCAATCGGCATCGCCGGTATTCAGCAGTTCGGCGGCGAGTTCTGGGTCGAGCCACTGTTCAACGGCGCGACGCTGCTGCTGTCGATCACCCTGGCGGGCTATGCCCAGCGCCGCCGGCTACTCAATCAAAAAGCGGTACAACGCAGCCCGGCCGTTACGGCGGATAACAATAACCAAAAAGCGATCAATCCTTAACCAGGAGCTCACCCAATGAAACGTTTTTGGATCTTACCGACTACCCTGCTGCTGGCCAGCGCCGCCTCACCCGCCTGGGCCGACGCCTATCTCGATCAGGCCACGGCGGCGGTCGCCAAGGCCACCGCCAGCGTCACCCAGTGGGACGGGCCGACCAGCGGCCCGCAGTTGCAGGCCAACAAGAAAATCATCTTTATCGCTTCAGACATGAAAAACGGCGGCGTGCAGGGGGTGCAAGAAGGGCTGAGCGAAGCGGCGAAAGCCGCCGGCTGGAAGCTGGAAACGTTGGACGGTGGCGGCTCGGTGAAAGACCAGTTGGCTTCGCTCAATCAGGCGATCGCCCAGAAACCGGACGGCATCGTGATCGGTGGCTGGAACCCGAACGTAGCCAAGATCCCGCTGAAGAAGGCCATCCAGCAAGGCATAGTGCTGACCGCGTGGCACGCGGTGCCGGAGCCGGGACCGATCGACAAATACAACGTGTTCTATAACGTCACCTCAGATTCCAACGAAGTGGCGCGCATCGCCGCCCAATACGCGGTGGTGCAATCCGGCGGCAAGGCCAGCGTGCTGATTTTTACCGATTCTCTCTATCAAATCGCGCTGGACAAGGCCAACGTGATGAAAGAAGAAATCGGCAAATGCAGTGGCTGCAAAGTGGTGGAATTTATCGACACCCCGCTGTCGGATACCTCCAACCGCATGCCGTCCATGACCTTCAGCCTGTTGCAGAAATACGGCGATAAATTCCAGTACGCACTGGCGATCAACGATTTGTACTTTGATTTCATGGCGCCGGCGCTGAAAACCGCAGGCAAAGGCGGCAAGAACGCGCCTTATAACATCTCCGCCGGCGACGGATCCATTTCCGCCTACCAGCGCATCCGTTCCGGCGACAGCCAGTCTGCCACGGTGCCCGAACCGCTGAAACTGCACGGCTGGCAACTGCTGGATGAGTTCAACCGCGCCTTCGCCAAGCAGCCACCTTCAGGCTATGTCACACCGGCGCACCTGGTGACGCGCGACAACATCGCCGCCGACGGTGGCAGCAACAACCTGTATGACCCGCAAAATGATTATCAGGGCCACTACAAAACCATTTGGGGCGTGAAGTAAGCGGAGGTCGGTATGAACGGACTGATGGCAGACCATCAGCTTGAGCGCCTGTGTTCACCGGCCATTTGGGCTGAAGGACCAGTGTGGCTGCCGCAACAGGATGCGGTGGTGTTCAGCGATGTGAAAGGCAACCGCATGTTCCGTTGGTCACGGCAGGGGGAACTGAGCCTGTGGCGCTCCCCTTCGCACTACGCCAACGGCAATGCCCGCGATGCCGAAGGGCGGGTGGTCAGCTGCGAGCACGGACGCCGCGGCATCTCCCGCACTGAAAGCAGCGGTGAAGTGCGAATGCTGATCGAACGCGTTGACGGCAAGCGTTTCAATTCACCCAACGACGTGGCGGTGCGCTCTGACGGCACGATTTGGTTTACCGACCCGCCCTACGGCATTACCGGCGACGAAGAAGGCTACAAGTCGGAAAGCCAGGTGATCGGCTGCTATCTCTACTGCTTTGACCCGCGCGACGGTTCGTTGAACATTGCCGCCTGCGATCTGCAGCGCCCGAACGGTCTGGCCTTTTCACCGGATGAGTCGCTGCTGTACGTGGCGGATATGTCGGTCGTCGATTTCCCGATCCTCGGCCGCAGCGAATTGCGGGTGTATCAGGTCGATGGGCGTGAGTTGAGCCGTGGCCGGCGTTTCGCCACCGTCACCCCCGGCTTCCCGGATGGCTTCTGCGTAGACAGGGCCGGCAACCTGTTTTGCAGTTGCGCCGATGGCGTGCTGATCTTCGACAGCCAGGGGAAACAGCGGGGTAAAATCGACGTGCCGGAACGCGTCTCCAATTGTACCTTCGGCGGGCCGGACGGCAACGAGCTGTACATTACCGCCACCACCTCGTTATACCGCAGGATGTTGAATACCCAGGGATAACTGACAGGAAAAGTGAACGCAGAGCGGGCCTGTTCCGCTCTGCTTCGTCACGCCTGAAGCACGTCAATGGCCCAAAATGTGCCGCCGATCACAAAACCACCAGATTAATTTAACCTACTGTTTTATCTAAATAACTTTCTCTTTGCTTACTTTGACTTCACTCAGCCGCAGGTATAGCATTTATTTGAAATGTAATTTCGCATATTGAAATTTAACGAACGCAAAACACACAAATACGCCGTAACGGAGAGCCCGCATGAGAGTGAGTTACACCGATCTGAAACAGCAATTCAAACGCGTACTGCTGTCGCGGGGCGTGGCAGACGCCACCGCTGACGACTGCGCCGGCATGTTCGCCGACACCTCGGCCAGCGGCGTTTACTCCCACGGCGTTAACCGGTTTCCGCGCTTTATTCATCAGCTCGACGCAGGCGATATCGTGCCGGACGCCGAACCCAGCAAGCTGCTGTCGCTGGGCGCAATCGAACAGTGGGACGCCCATCAGGGCATTGGCAACCTCACCGCCCGCAGCATGATGGATCGCGCCATGCAACTGGCCGATAGCCACGGTATCGGACTGGTGGCGCTGCGCAACGCCAATCACTGGATGCGCGGCGGCGGTTACGGCTGGCAGGCGGCGGAGAAAGGCTATATCGGCATCTGCTGGACCAACTCGGCAGCCGTGATGCCGCCGTGGGGATCCAAAGAGTGCCGCATCGGCACCAATCCGCTGATCGTCGCGGTGCCGGGCAACCCAATCACCATGGTGGATATGTCGATGTCGATGTTTTCCTACGGCGCGCTGGAGCTGAACCGGCTGGCCGGCAAAACGCTGCCGGTAGACGGCGGCTTCGACAACGACGGCCAGTTGACGCGAGATCCGGCCACCATTGAAGAGAACCGCCGCATTTTACCGATGGGTTACTGGAAAGGATCGGCGCTGTCGATTGTGCTGGATATGATCGCCACCCTGTTGTCCGGCGGATCCTCGGTGGCGGAGGTCACCGAAGACAACCGCGATGAGTACGGAGTATCCCAGGTGTTTATCGCCATTGAGATCGAGCGCCTGATCGACGGCAATACCCGTGACGAAAAGCTGCAACGGATCATGGATTACATCACCAGCGCCGAGCGCGATAACCCGGAAGTTGCCATTCGCCTGCCGGGCCATAAATTCCCACGCATCCAGGCGGAAAACATGCGCGACGGCATTCCGGTCGATGAACGCGTCTGGGCGCGCATTCAGGCGCTGTAACAGGAGAACCGCCATGATATTCGGTCATATCGCCAATACGGCCCCCGAACAGTACCCTGCGCCGGTCGCCAGCGCCGTCGCCTACTTGCAGAATACCGATTTCAGCGCCCTGCCCGCCGGGCGTTATGAAGATCCCACCACGGGTTTCGTGGTGCAGGTGCTGGATCTGCACACTCAACCGCCGGACGAACTGCGGCCCGAAGTACACCGTAAAAACGTAGACGTACAGTTTCTGGTCAGCGGCACCGAATTGATCGGCGTAGCGGCAGATCGCGGCGATAACCCGGTCCATCAGGAATTGCTGGCGCAGCGCGACATCATTTTTTATCAGGACGTCGCGGACGAATCCTGGCTCACAATGCGCCCCGGCAATTTCGCGGTATTTTTTCCGCAGGACGTTCATCGCCCGGCCTGTATTCATCAACGGCCCTGCGCTATTCGCAAAGTGGTAGTGAAAATACCGCTGGCGTTATTTAACGCCCAATAAGCAACGCTGACTTTATAACCACCAATAGCACGGGCCTGCGGGCCTGTGTGGGCGCCCCTACGCCTTAACACCACTAAATGACTCTACAGGTGTATATATGAATACAGCCTCTGTTTCTGTCACCCAAAGCCAGGCGATCCCCAAATTACGCTGGTTGAGAATAGTGCCGCCCATTCTTATTACCTGCATTATTTCCTATATGGACCGGGTGAACATCGCCTTCGCCATGCCCGGCGGCATGGACGATGAACTGGGTATCACCGCCTCGATGGCCGGGTTGGCCGGCGGCATCTTCTTTATCGGGTATCTGTTCCTGCAGGTGCCGGGCGGCAAGCTGGCGGTGTACGGCAACGGCAAGAAATTCATCGGCTGGTCACTGTTGGCCTGGGCGGTGATTTCCGTGCTGACCGGGCTGGTCACTAACCAGTATCAATTGCTGTTCCTGCGCTTCGCCCTCGGCGTTTCCGAAGGCGGCATGCTGCCGGTGGTGCTGACCATGATCAGCAACTGGTTCCCAGACAAGGAACGCGGCCGCGCCAACGCCATCGTCATCATGTTCGTGCCGATCGCCGGCATCCTCACCGCACCGCTGTCCGGCTGGATCATCACCGCCTGGGATTGGCGCATGCTGTTCCTGGTCGAGGGCGCGCTGTCGCTGGTCGTGATGGTGCTGTGGTATTTCACCATCAGCAACCGTCCACAAGAGGCCAAATGGATTTCGCAGGCGGAAAAAGATTATCTGATCAAAACGCTGCACGACGAACAGTTGCTGATCAAAGGCAAAACGGTGCGCAACGCCTCGCTGCGTCGGGTGCTGGGCGACAAAATCATGTGGCAGTTGATTCTGGTGAACTTCTTCTACCAGACCGGGATTTACGGCTACACCCTGTGGCTGCCGACCATTCTCAAGGGGCTCACCAACGGCAATATGGAGCAGGTCGGGATACTGGCTATCCTGCCCTATCTCGGCGCCATCTTCGGCATGCTGATCATTTCCACCCTCTCCGATCGCACCGGCAAGCGCAAAGTGTTCGTCGCACTGCCGCTGGCCTGCTTTGCCATCTGTATGGCGCTGTCGGTGCTGCTGAAGGATCACATCTGGTGGTCATACGCGGCGCTGGTGGGCTGTGGCGTCTTTATCCAGGCCGCCGCCGGGGTGTTCTGGACCATTCCGCCCAAGCTGTTTAACGCCGAAGTGGCCGGCGGCGCGCGCGGCGTGATCAATGCGTTGGGCAACCTCGGCGGCTTCTGCGGCCCCTATATGGTCGGCGTGTTGATCACCTTGTTCAGCAAAGACGTCGGCGTTTACAGCCTCGCGGTGTCGCTGGCCATCGCCTCGGTGCTGGCGTTAATGCTGCCGAACAGATGCGACCAAAAAGCGGGGGCCGAATAATGGACTATTGGCTGGGGCTGGACTGCGGCGGCACCTTTATCAAAGCCGGCCTGTATGACAGGAATGGCACAGAACTGGGCATAGCCCGCCGTACGCTGGACATTATCGCGCCGCAACCCGGCTGGGCGGAACGTGATATGCCCGCGCTGTGGCAGACCGCCGCCGAGGTGATCCGCGAATTGCTGGCCCGCAACGACATTGCCGCCGCTGATATTCAGGCCATCGGCATCTCGGCGCAGGGTAAAGGCGCGTTTTTGTTAGACGAGCAAGGCCAGCCGTTGGGCAACGCCATGCTGTCTTCCGACCAGCGCGCATTGGCGCAGGTGCAAGAGTGGCAGAAACAGGGAGTGCCGCAGGCATTGTACCCACAGACGCGGCAAACGTTGTGGACCGGCCATCCGGTCTCGCTACTGCGCTGGGTCAAACAGCACCAGCCGGAACGCTACCGCCGGATTGGCAGCGTGCTGATGGCGCACGATTACCTGCGTTACTGCCTGACCGGCGAGCTGGCCTGCGAAGAAACCAATATCTCCGAATCCAATCTGTACCAGATGAGCGGCGGGCGCTATGACCCGGCGTTGGCGCAACTGTTAGGCATCGGCGACATCATGCTCGCCCTGCCGCCGATCGTTGGCTCCGCCGAGATCGCCGGGCGGGTGAACGCCGCAGCAGCCGAGGCTACCGGATTATTGCCGGGAACGCCGGTGGTTGGCGGGTTGTTTGACGTGGTCTCCACCGCGCTGTGCGCCGGGTTGCAGGATGAGACGCGGCTTAATGCGGTGATGGGCACCTGGTCGGTCACCAGCGGCATCACCGACAGCATCACCGAAGGCTTCGACCATCCCTTTGTCTATGGCCGCCACGCCGAGGCGGGGAAATACATCGTGCACGAAGCCAGCCCCACCTCAGCCGCCAACCTGGAATGGTTCTGCCGCCAATGGGGGCTGAGCGACTACGCCCAACTCAATGACTGGGTCGCCGCGCTGCCCAAGGCCGCCGGCAGCCTGCTGTTCGCCCCCTTCCTGTATGGCTCCAACGCCGGTCTGGGACTGAGCGCCAGCTTCCACGGCCTACAGGCCTTCCACCAGCGCGAACATCTGGTGCAGGCGATCTACGAAGGCGTGGTGTTCTGTCATATGACCCACCTTAACCGCATGCGGCAACGCTTCCCGGCGGCTAAAGCGTTGCGCGTCACCGGCGGCCCCGCCAAATCGGCACCCTGGATGCAGATGTTCGCCGACGTCAGCGGCCTGCCGGTGGAACTGCCGCAGGTAGAGGAAACCGGCTGCTTGGGTGCCGCGATGGCGGCCATGGTCGGCAGCGGCGCATTCCATGATTTCACCGCCGCCCAGTTGGCGCTGGCACCGCGCATCGAACGGGTGCTGCCGGACACCGCAGCCGGTGAAGCCTACGCTCGAAAACATCAAGGTTATCAGGCGCTGATTGCGGCGTTGCAAGGGCTGCAATCCGGCCACCAGGAGGTTCCATGAGCAATAAACCGCGCCTGCAACTGGCGCTCGACCATACCCGGCTGGAGGCCGCCCTGCAAACGGCAGAACGCCTGCAATCGCACGTCGACATCATCGAAGCCGGCACCATTTTATGCATCAGCGCCGGTATCCAGGCCGTGAGCGCACTGCGTGAGCGCTGCCCGCAGCATACGCTGGTGGCTGACCTGAAAGTGGCCGATGCCGGTGGCACCCTGGCGCAGCAGGCCTTCGGCCACGGTGCCGACTGGATGACGGTGATCTGCGCCGCGCCGCTGGCCACCATGGCCGGCGCGCTGGAAGTGGCGCAGCAGCATCAGGGGGACATTCAGATTGAGCTGTTCGGCCGCTGGACGCTGGACGACGCCAGACAATGGCGCGAGCTCGGCATCCGCCAGGCGATCTACCACCGTGGCCGCGACGCTCAGGCCAGCGGGCAAACCTGGGGGCGGCAAGATCTGGATCTGATGAAAGCGCTGTCGGATCTGGGTATCGAGCTGTCGGTCACCGGCGGTATCACACCGGCCGATTTACCGCTGTTCAAAGATATCGCCGTAACCGCCTTTATCGTCGGTCGGGCGCTGGCGGAGGCTGCCGATCCGCTGGCCGCCGCCGGTCAGTTCCGTTCCGCCATTGATGACATCTGGAGAGGTTGATATGCGCCAGCACCCATTGGGAATTTATGAAAAAGCGTTGCCGAAACACCTGACCTGGCCCGAGCGGCTGGCGCTGGCCAAAGCCTGCGGTTTCGATTTTGTCGAGATGTCGGTGGATGAAAGCGACGAGCGGCTGGCACGTCTGAGTTGGAGCAAGGAGCAGCGGCTGTCGCTGGTCAGCGCCATGCTGGAAACCGGCATCAGTATCCCGTCAATGTGCCTGTCGGGCCATCGTCGCTTCCCGTTCGGCAGCCATGATGATGCGCTGCGCCAGCGCGCTTTCGAGATGATGGAACAGGCCATTCAGTTGGCGAAAGACGTCGGTATCCGCACCATTCAGCTCGCCGGGTATGACGTCTATTACGAACAGCAGGACGACAGCACTCTGGCGCGCTTTACCGAGGGCATGCAATGGGCGGTCGAGCGTGCCGCCGCCGCCCAGGTGATGCTGGCGGTAGAAATCATGGACACCGCCTTTATGAATTCCATCAGCAAATGGAAGGCCTGGGACGCTTGCCTGGCATCGCCGTGGTTCACGGTGTATCCGGACGTCGGCAACCTCAGTGCCTGGGGCAACGATGTGGCGCAGGAGCTGGCGCTGGGCATTGACCGCATTGCCGCCATCCACCTGAAAGACACCTACCCGGTCACCGAAAGTTCGCCGGGGCAATTCCGCGACGTGCCCTTTGGCGAAGGCTGCGTGGATTTTGTCGCCGTGTTCCGCACGCTGAAACAGCTTAACTACCGCGGCGCTTTCCTGATCGAAATGTGGACCGAAAAAGCCGAGGAACCGGTGGCCGAGATTGTTCAGGCACGCCGCTGGATCGAACAGAAAATGCAACAAGGGGGAATGACATGCTAACTCTGCCACAGCTTAAACAACAGGTGCTGGAAGCCAACCTCGACCTGCCCCGCCACAATCTGGTGACTTTCACCTGGGGTAATGTCAGCGCGGTGGACCGCGAGCGCGGGCTGGTGGTGATCAAGCCTTCCGGCGTGGAATACGAGCATATGGCAGCCGAGGATATGGTGGTGGTAGATCTCGCTAGCGGCCGCACCGTCGAGGGAACCAAGAAGCCGTCTTCAGATACCGCCACCCACCTGGCGCTGTACCGTGAATTCGCCGATATCGGCGGTATCGTACACACCCATTCGCGTCACGCCACCATCTGGGCGCAGGCCGGGCTGGACATCCCCGCCTGGGGCACCACCCACGCCGACTACTTCTACGGCGCCGTCCCCTGCACCCGGCTGATGACCGAGCAGGAGATTGAACATGACTATGAGCTGGAGACCGGCAAGGTGATTATCGACACCTTCCGCCGGCGCGGCATCAGCCCCAACGCCATTCCGGCGGTGCTGGTGAATGCACATGGCCCGTTCGCCTGGGGCAAGGATCCGCACAACGCGGTGCACAATGCGGTGGTGCTGGAAGAAATTGCCTATATGGGGATTTTTTCACGCCAGCTGACGCCGGGTATCGGCAGCATGCAGCAAGAGTTGCTGGATAAACACTATCTGCGCAAACACGGCAAGAACGCCTATTATGGGCAATAAGTCGGGTTAGCCCGCCCTCGCTGGCTAACCACCGTAGTAGCCAGACGTCGAGAGGCGTCTGGTGAAAACAGCCATTAAAATCGCGACATAATCCGGCGTCGTACTCTGCGTGACAGCTTGCCAGCCGCCGCTCCGTCAGACGAACAGCCAGATTCGCCAGCCGGTTTAAAATTCGTTATCATCCGCTCCCACTCTTCATCCGGGTAGCCTGATGTCCAAGATTATCGATACCTTTATTGCCCCGCCGTGCCATGACAAGATCGAGAATCTCTATCAGGACGAGAGTCTGGTACTGATCAATAAACCCGCCGGGCTGCTCAGCCTCTCGGGGAAAAACCCGCAAAATCTGGATTCGGTGCATCATCGGCTGGTACAGATATTTCCCGGCTGCACACTGGTCCACCGCCTGGATTTCGGTACTTCCGGGCTGATGGTGATTGCCCGCAATAAGGCTATCAATGCCGCTCTCTGCCAACAGTTCAGCCAACGAACAGTGACCAAAGTGTACAGCGCACTGCTCTGCGGGCATCTGGACGACGACGACGGGGTGATAGACGCCGCGATTGCCAAAGACCCGGCGCTGTTCCCGCTGATGTCGATTTGCGCAACCCACGGCAAGCCCGCTCGCTCCGGCTATCGGGTCGTTGAGCGCTTTTACCATGAGTTGGAAGGCGGGACGTTACTGCCAGTGACGCGGGTACAGCTAACCCCGGAAACCGGGCGTACTCATCAACTCCGCATCCACTGTCAGCTGTTGGGCCACCCTATTTTGGGCTGTGACCTGTATGGCGGTCGCCTGCTGCCGGGTACCGAACAGATCCCGCGGCTGATGCTGCACGCCAGTGAGCTGCATTTTGTTCATCCCATTGGCAAAGAGCGGATCAAAGCCCGTCATGCCAGCCCGTTTTGAAAGCGAAGAACGATGCCCCGGTGTGGTGCCAAAGTGCTTATGGAAAGGTTTAATCAGAAGACTTTAGCGTAGATTCGATAAAAGCGGTGAAGCCAAAAAGACATCATCCAGTCGGGTGGGCAGCAAAGGTGTTGGCAACTCGCCAGAATAACCCTGTGTTTATCCATAAACTGGCTGAAGATAAATCCTAATGAAAAGCCCTGAAGGACTTTTCATGCATAAGCCGGTGCAAAACGTTAATTACCACATCAAATCATCGGGCACTTTAAAATCGGCATACGGATCTTCTTCATCTTGCTCTTCCTGACTAAGCGCACTATTTAATACAATGCTGTTCGCATCTCGCTGCGCAATTTTATCTGCTACGCTCGCAGGGATAATCACGTATTCACTCTCCTCGCGGTTATCAATAACCAAACGAGCAATGGCGAGGCGACCGCTAATCAGCTGGGCTTGGGTAAACTTATCCACAACGACTTTTTTAATTACATTATTATCTGTGAAGTTAAAACCAATATCGCCTTTTGCAAGGTCGATTCTGTTCATTTCAATGAGCTGCTTCACCTGAGCTTTATACTCTTTAGATAAAGCCGCTTGTTTTTGTTGTTCGCTTAGCTGTTTATCACGCTCAAGTTGCGCTTTTTTATTTTCCTCCACCGCTTCTCTTGCCTCACGAGCCTGCACCCGTGATTTTTTTGCGGTTTTTTGGACTTTGGCCATTTTTTTGCTGGTCACTAGTCCAGCTTTCAGCATCTGCTCTTGCAAGGTGAGTTTTGTCATTTTCGTTTCTAAACCCGTTGAATAATTTGTGAGATTATACCTGTAATTTTCGAGGCTGTACCAGAGGCTGGCGTGACCTGCCGATGCTCAGCGCCTGGTACCGGTATGGCTGGGCTCAGCCGCCCTCTCCTGCTCTACCGGCTCAGCGTGTACCGCCGGGTACCCGCGTCTGGATTAGCGTTGCCAAACTGATAAAACGAAAAGCCGAGGCTGCCTCTCAGAGAGATAACCTCGGCCAGCAATAAAAAAGGGGCCTGGGCCCCTTCTCGCTTATTCCGCTTTAGCGGCGGCTTGCTCGGTGCGATAGAGATGCACGTCCATCTGCGGGAACGGAATGCCGATGTTGTTGGCATCCAGTGCGCGCTTGAAGTTTTCCATCAGATCGAAGTACACGTTCCAGTACTCCGCGTTGGTGGTCCAGGAACGGGTCACGAAGTTCAGCGAAGACGGTGCCATTTCGTTCAGACGCACGGTCACGCCCTTGGCATGCATAATGCGTTTGTCGGCCGCTATCACATCGCCCAGCACCTTTTTCACCACGTCGATGTCGGCGTTATAGGCCACGCCCACCACGATATCCACACGGCGATTCGGCTCGCGGGAGTAGTTGATGATGTTGCCGGCAATGATTTTGCCGTTCGGCACCACGATGGTTTTGTTGTCTGCGGTACGCAGAGTGGTGGAAAAAATTTGCACCTGATCGACAGTGCCGGCCACGCCGCCCAGATCAACATACTCGCCCACGCGCAGCGGACGGAAGATCACCAGCAGCACGCCAGCGGCAAAGTTGGACAGCGAACCCTGCAATGCCAGACCTACGGCCAAACCGGCGGCACCCAGCACGGCGATCACCGAAGTGGTCTGCACGCCAATGCGCCCCAGCACTGCAATAAAGGTAAACGCCAGCACGCCATAACGCACGATCGCAGACAGGAAATCCGCTACCGTGGCGTCAATGCCGCGCAGCTTCATCACGCGGTTTAATGCGTTGCCTATCACTCGGGCAATAATCGAACCGATAATCAGGATAACGATAGCGGCGACGATGTTCACTGCGTACTGGATCAGCAGATCCTGGTTCTTCACCAGCCAGTTACCGGCGCCGTTGATGCCATCCACTACATTCAAATCTTTCATTCGTGTCGTCCTAACTTTGTCCCTAAGGGGATAAACTCGCAAAAATATACTGACATCAATCGCCAGTTGGAAACCACCGCCTTAGGTTAACCAACATTCGTCCAGCATCCAACCGCAAGCGCTAAAAATAACCGAAACAGCATTCTGTTTAAGGCCATTTCCTCTATGCTAAACAAAGCGCTATCCCCATTAAGTTAACCAGGAACCCCATCCGTTATGTACATTCCTTCGTCGATTAAACACTACTGGCAGGTTCGGCCGAGGCTGCTGCTTTCGGTGGGGGCCGGCATTCTGTGCTACCTGCTGCTACCGGCTCAGCTTTCTGAACTGCAACGCCTGATGATCGGCTGGAACGTGCTGGCCTGGCTCTACCTGCTGTTTCTCTGGCGCTTGATGCTGGTGAGCACGCCACAGCACATCCGCCAGATCGCCCGTTTGCAGGATGAGAGCGCCAGTATGGTGTTGGCGCTGGTCAGCATCGGTTGCCTGGTAAGCATTCTGTCTATCATGTTTGAACTGGGCACGGCCAAGCAGGTCAGTGACTCGCTGAAAACGCTGCATCTGACGCTGACCGGCGCCACGTTGGTGGTGTCCTGGCTGCTGCTACCGACCGCCTTCACCATGCATTACGCCCACCAGTTTTACCGTAAGGGCGCGCAGCAGGATCCGCTGCCGCTGGTGTTTCCCGGCAATCTTGCCGAACCGACCTATCTGGACTTCGCCTACTTCTCATTCACCATCGCGGTAGCGTCGCAAACCGCCGACGTGGCGGTCGGCGCAGCGGAAGTGCGCAAAATCACCCTGCTGCAATCGGTCATCTCTTTCGTGTTCAATATGGTGATCCTGGGGCTGTCGATTAACGTCGGCGCCGGCCTGTTAAGCTAAAACGAAAAAGGCTCCCCGAAGGGAGCCTTTATGGCAAAACAGCTAACCGAGATTACAGAACGTCTACTGCGTTCAGATCTTTGAAAGCCTGTTCCAGACGAGTAATCATCGAAGTCTGGGCTGCACGCAGCCATACGCGTGGATCGTAGTATTTCTTGTTCGGCTGGTCGGCGCCTTTCGGGTTGCCCAACTGGCCCTGCAAGTAACCTTCGTTCGCCTTGTAGTACTGCAGGATACCGTCCCAGGTTGCCCATTGGGTGTCGGTATCGATGTTCATTTTGATCACGCCGTAGCCTACGGACTCTTTGATCTCTGCGTCGGTAGAACCGGAGCCGCCGTGGAACACGAAGTTCAGGCTGTTGTGCGGCAGGTTGAATTTCTTGGACACGTAGTCCTGAGAATCACGCAGGATGGTCGGGGTCAGTTTAACGTTGCCTGGCTTGTAAACGCCATGCACGTTACCGAAGGACGCCGCGATGGTGAAGCGTGGGCTGATGGCGTTCAGTTTTTCGTACGCGTAAGCCACGTCTTCCGGTTGGGTGTACAGAGCAGATGCGTCCATATGGCTGTTGTCCACGCCATCTTCTTCACCGCCGGTGCAGCCCAGTTCGATTTCCAGAGTCATACCCAGCTTCGCCATACGAGTCAGGTACTTGCCGCAAATCTCGATATTTTCTTCCAGAGACTCTTCAGACAGGTCGATCATGTGAGAAGAGAACAGTGGTTTGCCGGTAGCGGCGAAGTGCTTCTCGCCCGCGTCCAGCAGGCCGTCCAGCCATGGCAGCAGTTTCTTCGCACAGTGGTCGGTGTGCAGAATAACCGGCACGCCGTAATGCTCAGCCAACTGGTGAACATGATGTGCACCAGAAATCGCGCCCAGAATCGCTGCGCCCTGCGGAACGTCAGTCTTCACGCCTTTGCCGGCGATAAACGCGGCACCGCCGTTGGAGAACTGAACGATAACCGGAGCACGTACCTTCGCGGCTGTTTCCAGCACGGCGTTGATGGAGTCGGTACCCACGCAGTTCACTGCTGGCAGCGCAAAGTTGTTCTCTTTAGCTACTGCGAATACTTTCTGAACGTCATCACCAGTGATGACACCCGGTTTTACGAAATCAAAAATTTTAGACATGTTACTTTGTCCTGTTTCGTCGGCCGTAGATGGATGTAAATCGATTTTTTCATGCCGCGCCGCCTTGGCCGCGCGGTATAAAACAAACGGGCGGCTTTCGCCTCCCGTTGTCTGAATTACTGCTTAGCGCGCTCTTCCAGCATCACTACCGCCGGCAATGATTTACCTTCCACGAACTCCAGGAAGGCGCCGCCGCCGGTTGAGATGTAGGAAATCTTGTCAGCAATACCGAACATGTCGATTGCAGCCAGAGTGTCGCCGCCGCCTGCGATGGAGAAGGCTTCGCTGTCTGCGATAGCGTTCGCGACGATTTCGGTGCCACGACGGAAGTTAGGGAATTCGAAGACGCCAACCGGGCCATTCCACAGAATGGTTTTGGCGTTTTTCAACAGCGCTGCCATTGCATAAGCAGTTTCGTCGCCGAAGTCCATAATCTCTTCGTTATCAGCGATGTCTGAAACATTTTTCACCGTTGCTACGGCAGTTTCAGAGAACTCTGTGCCCACGCGTGAATCGGTTGGAACTGGAATGCCGTACTGATCGCGCAGATCTTTTGCCGCAGCAACGAAGTCTGGCTCGTACAGTGATTTGCCCACGTTGTTTTCGATAGCAACGAAGGTGTTTGCAATGCCGCCGCCAACAATCACGGTATCCGCGATTTTCACCAGGGACTGCAGAACGTCGAACTTGGTAGACACTTTAGAGCCGCCAACGATAGCGACCATTGGGCGAGCCGGGTTACCCAGCGCTTTGCCCAGGGCTTCCAGTTCGGCAGACAGCAGCGGGCCTGCACAGGCAACAGGAGCAAACTTGCCCACGCCGTGTGTCGAAGCCTGCGCGCGGTGCGCGGTGCCGAAAGCGTCCATCACGTATACGTCGCACAGCGCCGCGTACTTCTTGGACAGGGTTTCGTCGTCTTTCTTCTCGCCCTTGTTGAAACGGACGTTTTCCAGCACGACCAGCTCACCTTCTGCAACGTCAACGCCTTCCAGGTAGTCTTTGGCCAGACGTACCGGGTTTTTCAGGTGTTCTTTCAGATAGTTTACAACCGGCAGCAGGGAGAATTCTTCGTTGTATTCGCCTTCGACAGGACGGCCCAGGTGGGACGTTACCATCACGCGAGCACCTTGTTTCAGCGCAGCTTCAATCGTCGGCAGGGAAGCACGGATACGTGCATCGGAAGTCACTTTACCGTCTTTCACTGGAACGTTCAGATCGGAGCGGATCAGAACGCGTTTACCTGCCAGATCCAGATCGGACATGTTAATTACAGACATGGTGAACCCTCTTGGTTAAATCTCTTTAAAGTTGCCTAAGCGACGCACCGACAAATCGCCGATGCCGCCGTACTAGAAACCGCTGGCGGCCATTGCCCGTGTTGTATCCAACATCCGATTGGCAAAGCCCCATTCATTATCGCACCAAACCAAGGTCTTGATCAGGTGCTGCCCGCTGACCCGGGTCTGCGTACCGTCGACGATAGCGCTATGCGGGTCATGGTTAAAATCAATCGAGACTAATGGTAGTTCCGTGTAGTCGACTATACCACGAAAAGATCCCTGTGCGGCCTTTTGCAACAGCTGGTTGACCTCTGTCACTTTCACCGCCGAACTGACGCTGACGCTGAGATCGATGGCCGTCACGTTGATGGTCGGCACCCGCACGGAAATCGCTTCGAAACGATCGCAAAACTGCGGAAAAATGCGGGTAATCCCGGCGGCCAGCTTGGTGTCGACCGGAATAATCGACTGGCTCGCCGCGCGGGTGCGCCGCAAATCCTGATGATAGGCGTCTATCACCGGCTGATCGTTCATCGACGAGTGAATGGTGGTCACGGTGCCCGATTCGATGCTAAAGGCATCGTCCAGCAGCTTGATCACCGGAATAATGCAGTTGGTGGTGCATGACGCATTGGACACGATACGGTGTTCCGCCAGCAGCGTCTGATGATTGACGCCAAACACGATGGTGGCGTCCAGATCGTTGCCGCCCGGATGGGCGAACAGGACCTTCTTCGCCCCCGCCGCCAGATGGGCCTCGCCATCCGCCCGGCTGCCGAACACGCCGCTGCAATCCAGCACCACGTCGACGCCCAGCTCGCCCCAGGGAAGCAACTCCACCGCCGGCTGATGCAGCAAACGGATACTGTCGTCCCCGACGGTCAGCATGTCGCATTCCTGGCGTACATCCCAGGCAAAGCGGCCATGGCTGGAGTCGTATTTCAACAGGTGGGCCATCCCCTCGGCATTCGCCAGTTCGTTGATCGCCACCACGGAAATTTCCGCTCTACGTCCCGATTCATACAGTGCGCGTAAAACGCTGCGGCCAATGCGGCCAAAGCCGTTTATCGCTATGCGGATGGTCATGCTGCTCCTGAAAAAGGGCCTTCTTTCGCCGGGCGCGTTCACCGGTATCGAGAGGGCACTGGCTGGTTATCTGACTAACCTGCATAGAGTAGTGTATCGCACCGCCTGCTGTGAATCGCCGCGTAACATTATTCCTTTCTGCCGGCGGATCTTCACCGGCGTCACTCGGGCATTTCTGCGAGATACTGCCACAACTGAAACGCTTCAGCCGAGCATAAACCAAAGTTTTGCCAAAAGGAACAGGTGCAGCAAGCCGGGGGGCAACGCGAGAGGGTTTTGCGAGAATAAGATGATCTAGCGCACACTTTTGACTTAAGGCGGCGCCAAAGCCTGACGATGAAACACTCAACTTTTAGCCAGCCGACCGCCCCCTCATCGCAGGGGGCGGTCATGCCGATATTACTCTTTGGGGAAAATCCACAGGTGCTCTGCCGGCAACGATAACCTGCACAGCGCCTGCCCGCGAACCTCGCTGCCATAGGCACGCACCACAAAATCCTCGGCCACCGTGCGGAACAGATATTCCCAACGATCGCCAAGATACATGCTGGTCAGCAGAGGCAGTTCAAGTTGGTTGCCCTGCTGATCGTCCCCCAGGCGCACGCGTTCAACACGGATCACCGCCGTCCCCTCTGCGCCGGCTTTTACCCCCGCGCCTGCCATGCCCCACAACGCCCAGTCTTTACCTTCGATGCGTGCTTTACCGTCACTCACCTCAGTAACCTTGCCGTACAGGCGATTATTGCTGCCCATAAACTCGGCGGTAAACAGGGTCGAAGGTGAACCGTACATTTCCTGCGGTGTACCTTGCTGTTCGATTTTCCCGTTGTTGAGCAGCAAAATACGGTCGGAAATCGCCATCGCCTCATTCTGATCGTGGGTCACCATCAACGCCGACAGGCCAAGCTTGATAATCAACTCGCGCAGAAACACCCTCGCCTCTTCACGCAGCTTGGCATCCAGGTTAGACAAGGGTTCATCCAGCAGGATCACCGGCGGGTTGTACACCAGCGCCCGGCCAATCGCCACGCGCTGTTGCTGGCCGCCGGAAAGCTGGTGCGGATGGCGTTTGCCCAACGCTCCCAGCCCAAGCTGATCGAGCACGCCCTGCACCCGCTGGCTAATTTCCGCCGAGGCGACTTTGCGTAATTTCAGCGGGTAGGCAACGTTCTCAAACACGGTTTTATGCGGCCATAACGCGTAAGACTGGAACACCAGCCCGAGGTTGCGCTCTTCGGCCGGGATCTCACTGCGCGAAGCGCCATCGTATACCCTATTGCTGCCGATGATAATGCAGCCCTGCGTCGGCTTTTCCAGCCCGGCGACCGCACGCAGCAACGTGGTTTTGCCACTGCCCGACGGGCCCAGCAGCGAAACCACTTCACCCCGTTTCAACTGCATCGAAACGCCTTTCAGCACCGGGTTGTCGCCGTAGGTCAAATGCAGATTATCTACCGAAAGTTCAATCATGTAATTTCACTCCAAAGCGCAGGGCGATACCCAGACCCAACACCACCAACAGGATGTTGATAAAGGAGAGCGCCGCAACGATATCAATGGCGCCCGCCGCCCACAGCGAAACCAGCATCGATCCTATGGTTTCCGTGCCCGGAGAAAGCAGATACACCCCGGTGGAATACTCGCGTTCAAAAATCAGGAACATTAACAGCCACGAACCAATCAGGCCGTAACGCGACAGCGGAATGGTGACGTGTCGGGTGATCTGGCCACGGGTCGCACCGGCGCTGCGCGCCGCTTCTTCCAGTTCGGGGCCAACCTGCAACAACGTGGAGGAAATCAGCCGCAGACCGTAGGCCATCCATACCACGGTATAGGCCAGCCAAACGCTGAAGATGGTGCTGCGCAAGGAACGCAACCAGACGATCAGGTTCTCCCGCAACCACTCGGCCACCGGCAACGCCGACAGCCAGCCCTCTTTCAGCGATTTATCCAGCCACATCGGCAGGAACAGGAATACCCACAGGAAAGCCAGACCGGCCAGCAGGCCCGGCACCGCTCGCGGCACCAGCACGCTGTAGTCGAGGAAACGGGTCGCGCCGTCGGGTTTACGGTGCATGGCGATGCCGATAAACAGGTAGCAAACCACCGCCAGCGCGCCACCGAGCACCCCAATCGCCATTGAGTTGACAATCGCCCGCAGCAGGTTGGGTTGCTGCCAGATGGTGCGGAAAGTATTGAGCGACAGTTCGTCCCAGATGGAAACGCCCACGCCCCAATTGGAGATAAAGGCGCGCAATACCACACCCACCAGCGGTACGCCGATGGTGACCGTCAGCCAGAACACCACCACGGCACCGGCGACCCAGCGCCATTTACCCAGCGGCAGCGCGCGAGCCTGCGAAGCCTTGCCTTTGACGGTAACGAAACGGTTGGCGGTGCGCATCAGACGGCGCTGCAACATCACCAACGGAATGGTGATGCAGATCAGCACCACCGCCACCGCCGCCATCAAATGGTAAGACGGCGTACCCAGCTTATTGGTCAGTTGATACAGATAGGTCGCCAGCACCAGGTTGCCTTCCGGGTCGCCCAGCACCAGCATCAGGCCAAACACTTCCAGCCCAAGGAAGAACAGCAGCACGCCGGCATAAAGAATGGACGGCCGCACCATCGGCAAACTGACGGCGGTCATCACCTGCAAGGGCGAGGCCCCCGCCGTGCGCGCCGCTTCTTCCACGTCGGAGCCTACGCTGCGCAGCGCCGAAGAAATGTACAGATAGGCGTGGGGCACATGCGTCAGCCCGGCGATGACCACGATGCTGGACATCGAGTAGATATTCCACGGCACGAAGCCCAGCAGCGCCTCCGCCCACAGCGAGAAAAAACCCACCGGCCCGGCGGCCACCACGTAGCCAAACCCCAGCACCATCGGGGAGACAAAGATCGGCACCAGGATCAGCGGCTCAATGAAGCGGCGGCCGGGCAAATCGGTTCTGACCATCAAAAAGGCCAGAATGCCCCCCAGCGGAATGGCGATCACCACCAGCCCGAAAGCCAGAATAAAACCGCTTTTCAGCGCCTTGTAAAAGTCGGGGTCGGTAAAAATAAACTGAAACGCCTCAAGGCTGAACACCTTGGACGGGGAGAAAAAGGGGGCCGAGAGGAAACTTTGAATCACGATAAACGACAGCGGTACATAGATAACCAATGCGGTTATCAACACCACCAAGCCGCGTGGCAGGCTTTGCCACTTTCTACGCCATGCTTCCATAAAATATCCCAATGGTTGTAAACGACGACGACCAAAGGGCGCGCGCCGACGTGGCAGACGCGCGTCCGGATCCGGTTATTATTTTGCCGCGGCGGTACGCCACTGCTTGATATAATCCAGGCGTTTGGCCGGCTGCAGATACTCCAACAGGCTCTCATCCACCGGGATAGGTTTCAGCGCGTTACCAAGCATTTTGGTCATGCCTTCAATGTCGTTCTTGCCTTCGATGTCATTGCGGATGGAAGGAATGTCCGCCTGATTGGCAAGTATGCTTTGGCCCTTTTCCGACAGCACGTAGTTAAGCCACAGTTTCGCTGCGTTAGCGTTGGCAGCCTCTTTGCTGATAAAGGACACGCGCGACAGCACCAGCGTGTAATCCTTCGGATAAGAAATACCGAGCGAAGGGTCGGTTTTGGCGCGGGCCTCGGCATAAGAACCCAGAATGTTGAAACCGATCAGGTTCTCACCGGATGACACCCTTTCCATCATGGTACCGGTTGAGGACTGCACCGCCAGGCCGCCTTTGGCTACGTCAGCCAGGGTAGCGAAATAGTGCGGATCGGCCTTGGAGTCCTGTACCGACAACATGAAACCCAGCCCTGACTTTTCGATGTCATAGGTGGTGACTTTCTTTTTGAACTTGTCGGTCTGGCTGGCGATCAATTTTGCCAGTGCGGCGTGTGAGTCCGGTACGTCACCCTGCGGGATCAGCCGTTTGTTATAGATGAATACCACCGGCTCATAGGTGGTGCCGTAGGCCTTCTCTTTCCAGACCGCCCATTTCGGCAATTGACCCTGTTCCGGCGAGGCGTACTCCTGCGCGTAGTCGGTCGCCAGTTTCAGCGCGGTGTCCATCGACGAACTCCAGACCACGTCGCCGCTGGTGCCGCCCGCCGCCTGTTCGCTGATGTAGCGGTTGTATAATTCGGTGCTGTTCATGTCGTTGTATTCGACTTTCACGCCCGGATACAGCGCTTCGAACCCCTGAATCAGCGGACCGGCAGCTTTGGTGTCGGTAGTGGAATACACCACAACCTTGCCTTCTTTCTTCGCGCCATCGACTATTTTCTGATAGTCAGCCGGATAGCCTGCCGGGAAGTCGGCATAGGCAGGCGCCGCCCCCAGTACCGCGATCGCAACCACAGACGCACTGATTCTTGTCAACATGATCAACTCCTGGTTACATTTAAGAAACTAAAAATTAACATATAGTTAATCCTCGTTCTTAAGCAACGCCGTTGATTTTTTATCTTCGTGTTTTGTGAGGTTGGGCGATTTTTGGGCAATAAAAAGCCCGGCAACTTTGCCGGGCCTGGCGTCATCATGTTCAGGGCGCGGCCTGCGCCTCCCCCTGCCGTGACTTACTTCAGCAGCGCCTGTGCCCTGGCCACCACGTTGTCCACGGTGAAACCGAACTCTTTGAACAGCTGGTCTGCCGGGGCCGACTCGCCGAAGCTGGTCATACCCACAATGGCGCCGTTCAGGCCCACATACTTGTACCAGTAATCCGCGATACCCGCTTCCACCGCCACGCGCGCCGATACTGCCGCCGGCAGCACCGATTCACGGTAGGCCGCATCCTGCTTGTCGAACGCGTCCGTCGACGGCATCGACACCACGCGCACTTTCGTGCCCGCTGCACTCAGCTTGTCTGCCGCGTCCACCGTGATGCCCACTTCCGAACCGGTCGCAATCAAAATCACGTCCGGCGTGCCCGCGCAGTCTTTCAGCACGTAGCCGCCGCGGTACACGTTCGCCAGTTGTTCGGCGTTACGCGGCTGCTGAGTCAGGTTCTGGCGCGAGAAAATCAGCGTGGTCGGGCCGTCGTTGCGCTCGATGCCGTACTGCCAGGCAATCGCCGATTCCACCTGGTCACACGGGCGCCAGGTGCTCATGTTCGGGGTCACGCGCAGGCTGGCGATTTGCTCGACCGGCTGGTGCGTCGGGCCGTCTTCGCCCAGACCGATGGAGTCGTGGGTGTAAACGAACACGTTGCGGATTTTCATCAGCGCCGCCATGCGCACCGCGTTACGGGCGTATTCCACGAACATCAGGAAGGTCGCGGAGTACGGCAGGAAACCGCCGTGCAGCGCGATGCCGTTGGTGATGGCGGTCATGCCGAACTCGCGCACGCCGTAGTGGATGTAGTTGCCCGCCAGGTCTTCATTGAGCGGTTTAGAGCCGGACCACATCGTCAGGTTGCTTGGCGCCAGGTCGGCCGAGCCGCCGAGGAATTCCGGCAGCACCTTGCCGAAGGCTTCCAGCGCGTTTTGCGACGCTTTGCGGCTGGCGATGTTGGCCGGGTTGGCCTGCAGCTGTTCGACGAATTTCTGCGCGTCGGCTTTCCAGTTGGCCGGCAGTTCGCCGTTCACGCGGCGGGTGAATTCGGCAGCCAGTTCCGGGAAGGCCTTGGCGTAGGCGGCGAACTTGTCGTTCCAGGCAGACTCTTTGGCCTGGCCGGCTTCTTTGGCGTCCCACTGGGCATAGATGTCCTGCGGGATTTCAAAGGCGGCGTATTTCCAGCCCAGGGCTTCGCGGGTGGCGGCCACTTCGGCGGCGCCCAGCGCAGCGCCGTGCACGTCGTGGGTACCGGCCTTGTTCGGGGAACCGAAACCAATCACGGTCTTGCACATCAGCAGGGACGGCTTGTCGGTGACCTTGCGGGCTTCTTCAATGGCCGCCTTGATGGCGTCCGGGTTGTGGCCGTCGACGTGGCGCACCACGTGCCAGCCGTAGGCTTCGAAGCGCTCGGCGGTGTCGTCGGTGAACCAGCCTTCCACGTGACCGTCGATGGAGATGCCGTTGTCATCGTAGAACGCGGTCAGTTTGCCGAGCTTGAGGGTACCGGCCAGCGAACAGACTTCGTGGGAGATGCCTTCCATCATGCAGCCGTCACCCATAAAGGCGTAGGTGTGGTGGTCGACGATGTCATGGCCCGGGCGGTTGAACTGCGCGCCCAGGGTACGTTCGGCAATGGCGAACCCGACGGCGTTGGCGATGCCCTGGCCCAGCGGGCCGGTGGTGGTTTCGACGCCAGGGGTGTAGCCGTACTCGGGGTGGCCCGGGGTTTTGGAATGCAGCTGACGGAAGTTTTCCAACTCGCTCATCGGCAGGTCGTAGCCGGTGAGGTGCAGCAGGCTGTAAATCAACATGGAGCCGTGGCCATTGGACAGCACGAAGCGGTCGCGGTCAGCCCAGTGCGGGTTGGTCGGGTTGTGGTTCATGTAGTCGCGCCACAGGACTTCGGCGATGTCCGCCATGCCCATAGGTGCGCCCGGATGGCCGGAATTTGCTTTTTGGACGGCGTCCATGCTGAGTGCGCGGATGGCGTTGGCAAGCTCTTTACGAGAGGACATGTTTTACTCCAGGTCGGATTAAAAAATCGGTCAAGTTTTCTATTTTCTCAGACTCAGCATTAAAACGGCAATCCCTAATGCCAAATGAGAGCGAGTTCACAACTTATTAGCACGATCGGGCGTTTTTTCGGAATAACACTATTCTCCCGATTGCTGACGTACACTAGTCTCGTGCGACAAGATTTCCCCTAAACTACGCTCGCACTATCCCTTGTTACTCTCACAGGAAGATGGCCTTATGAAGATTCGTACCTCTTTGATTGCATTAAGCATTGCCACCTTGGTAAGCGGCTGTCAAAACCTGAATACCGATACGCTGATGCAGTCTGGGGCGCAGGCGTTTCAGGCAGCAACGCTGAGCAATGACGACGTAAAAACCCTGAGTGTTAAATCCTGCGCAGAGATGGACAGCAAGGCACAAATCGCGCCAGCCGACAGCACCTACGCCAAACGTCTGAACAAAATCGCGGCGGCGCTGGGAGATAATATCAACGGCACGCCGGCCAACTACAAGGTTTACGTTACCAAAGACGTGAACGCCTGGGCGATGGCCAACGGCTGTATCCGCGTTTACAGCGGGCTGATGGACATGATGACCGACAACGAAGTGGAAGGCGTGCTGGGCCATGAAATGGGCCACGTGGCGCTGGGCCATACCCGCAAGGCGATGCAGGTCGCTTACGGCACCGTGGCGCTGCGCACTGCGGCATCCTCAACCGGCGGCATCATAGGTTCGCTGTCGCAATCGCAACTGGCGGATGTGGGCGAAAAACTGGTTAACGCCCAGTTCTCGCAGAAACAGGAAAGCGAAGCGGACGATTATTCGTTCGATCTGTTGAAAAAACGCGGCATCGATCCTAACGGCCTGGTGACCAGCTTTGAAAAGCTGGCGAAAATGGAAGCCGGTCGTCAAAGCAGCATGTTCGACGATCACCCGGCCTCTGAAGAACGCGCTCAGCATATCCGCGATCGCATCGCGGCAGGCAAGTAAACCTCAATGCCCGGCGTCCGCCGGGCATTTTTTATCTCTTAATATAATGACTTCTGCGGCGGCCCGGCGAAGGTCAGCGGCCCAATACTGTTCATATCCACCTCCACCACCGACGGCCCCGGATAGTTAATCGCTTCCGCCAGCACGCCCTTGAACTGCGCCGCACTGTCCACCTTCCAGGCCTTCAGCCCCATCGCCTCGGCGACCAGCGTAAACGCCGGGGTATGCAGCTCGTTGTAATATTGGCGGCCGGCAAAGTATTTATCCTGAATGCCGCGCATCACGCCATACCCGCCGTCGTTCATGATAAGCAGCGTAATATTGGCCTGCTCCTGCGCCATCGTCGCCAGTTCTCCCAGCCCCAGCGCCAGCCCGCCGTCGCCCACCAGCCCAACCACCTTGCGCTGCGGGTTAGCGATCGCGGTGCCGATCGCCATCGGCAGGCCCATGCCGATCGCCCCGGCCAACGAGTGAATGTTACACAGCGGCGCCAAAGCGCGGAACAAACGGCTACCCCATACGCTGCCGGACACGGTGATATCACGCACCAACAGCCCATCCTGCGGTAGCGCAGCGGCAATGGCGTCGTTCAGTTTGGCGTATTCTCCCGACTGCTCGCGCAACGCGCTTTCCGCCTGTCGCACCGCAGAGGCGATCTCGGCATCCCAGTCGGCATTCACCTTCTCGCACGGGCTCAACCGGGTGGCCAGCGCGTTAAGCAATACGGCGCAGTCGCCGTTGATTTGCTCATCGGCCAGATAGTTGCGGTTGCCCGCCGCCGGATCGATATCAATCTGTACCAGCGGGCGCGGCAGCGGCAACGTCCAGGTGCGAGTTTCGTTGCTGCGCAGGCGCGAACCGGCCACCAGCGTCAGATCGCACTGCGTCAGGATCGCCTCAATGCTCGGCGAATTATGGAAAGCACGCAGGCTGCGCGGATGGCTGTCCGGCAGAATGCCGCGTCCGTGGGTGCTGGAGATCACCGCCACCCCGGCGTCGGCCAGCTTGCGCACCGCATCGCCACAGGCAAGCGCCCCGCCCCCCAGCCACAACAGCGGCCGTTTGGCACTTTTCACCCGCTGATACAGACGTTCTACCGCCTCATCATCCGCCGGCGGCAGCGGCGCGGGCGCTAACGGCCGGCTCAGCACCGAACGGGATACCAGGCTGCTTTGAATATCGATCGGGATCTCTACCGCCACCGGGCCGCAAGGCAGGGTCTGCGCATCCAGGATCGCCCGCTGGATCACCGCCACCGCCTGCTCCGGGGAATTAACCCGGTAAGCGCGCTTGGAACAGGCGCGCAGGAAACCGAGCTGATCGCGGGTTTCATGAATAAACCCGGCATCGGCGTCCAGCCAGGCTTTTTCCACCTGGCCGGTAATGTGCAGCAGCGGCGTGTTGGCGTTTAACGCCTCGATCATCGCACCGACCGCATTGCCGGCGCCCGCGCCGGTGCTGGTCAGCGCCACGCCCAGGCCGGAAAAGCGCCCGTGGGCATCGGCCATGGTGACCGCCCCCGCTTCGCCGCGTGCCGGTACGAAGCGGATTTTTCCGCGCTGCCCCACTGCATCGGCAATCGGCAGATTGTGGATCGAAATGATGCCGTACATCGCCGACACCTCGTATTGCTCCAGCGTCCGGGCTATCGCTTCACCAACCGTTATTTTATCGCTCATCATCTGCCTTCTCATTGTGTTCGTTGTAGGGGTACGCACCGTCGACCAAAGCTAATCGCTCCAGCGGTTCACCTGATGGTTCAGCGCCAGGTACAAGCTTTTCTGCTGCATGTAGGCTTTGATGCCGTGCAGACCCTTTTCGCGGCCCAGACCGCTCTCTTTGAAACCGCCGAAAGGCGTAGAAATAGAAAAAGTTTTGTAGGTATTGATCCACACCGTGCCGGTTTCCAATTGTTCCGCCAGCGCCATTGCCCGCGGGAAGTCGCGGCTCCAGATCCCGGCTGCCAAGCCGTACACCGAATCATTGGCCTGTTCGATCAACTGCTGTTCATCGTCGAACGGCAGCGCCACCAGCACCGGGCCAAAAATCTCTTCCTGACAAGCGCGGGCGCTGTTGCTCAACCCGTCGATAATCGTCGGCAGGTAATAGCTGCCGCCCGCCAGCAGCGGATCGGCCGGAGCTTCGCCGCCAATCACGACCCGGCCGCCCTCTTGCTGCGCCAGCGCCACATAATCCGCCACGCTCTGGCGATGCTTATCGTTAATCAGCGGACCAAGATGCACCCCCGGCGTCAGCGGGTTGCCCACCCGCAATCCCGCCGCCAGTTCACTCAAGCGCGCCAGCAGCGGCTGGTACAACGAACGCTGTACAAACAGCCGCGAACCGGCGATGCACGCCTGCCCGGCTGAGCTGAAAATGCCGTAACAAATCCCGCGCGCCGCCTGTTCCAGATCGGCGTCTTCCAACACGATGGTCGGCGACTTGCCGCCCAGTTCCAGCGAGGTGGGGATCAATTTTTCAGCGGCAATATGCGCCAGATGGCGGCCGGTACTGGTGCCGCCGGTAAAGGAGATCTTTTTCACTAACGGGTGACGCGCCAGCGCTTCACCAATCACCGAGCCTTTGCCCGGCAGTACGCTGAGCAGCCCGGCAGGCAGCCCTGCCTGTTCGAACAACTCCGCCAGTTTTAGCGCCATCAGCGGCGTGGCTTCGGCCGGCTTGAGGATCACCGCGTTGCCCGCTGCCAGCGCCGGGGCCACCTTTTGCATTTCACTGGCAATGGGCGAGTTCCACGGCGTGATGGCGGCGATAACGCCCATCGGCTGATACTGGCTCAGGGTCATCACTTCGGCGCTGCGCTGGGTGGGCAGCTCGCCCTCCAGCACTTCGCAGGCGGCGGCGAAATAACGGGCAGTGGCTGCCGCGCTGGCCACCAGACCACGGGTTTCCGCCAACGGCTTGCCGTTGTCGCGGGTTTGCAACTGCGCCAGCTGTTCCTGCTGCGCCAGAATCAGGTTGCTGACGCGATAGAGGATCGAGGCGCGCTGGTGCGGCACCAGCCCGCGCCACTCGGGGGCGCGCCAGGCACGCTCCGCCGCTTCCACCGCCTCATTCACGTCCTCAACGCTGGCGGCATTCAGCCGCGCATTGATGCTGCCGTCGGCCGGGAATACCGAGGCCATTTCATCGCCCCGGCCTTCGCACCAGCGCCCGGCCACAAAAATCTTTAACTTTTCCATGCTCTGCTCCTGCCGTTCAGGCAATAAAGCCACCGTCGATCAGACGGCGACAGGCTTGTACCGCACTCAGCGCCGCCAGGGTTGATGTCTTGGGATTGCTCGCCAGCGGGTTGCCGCTCAGCTCAATATGAAACTCACCGAAGCTGCCGCACACCTGCAGCCGGTGAGTATTGCGCCGGGTGTGCGGATCGACCTGCAATCGTACCCGCGTAGCGTCCATGCCCAGCCCGTTCAGCGCGATGGTCGCCGCCACGTTGGCATTAGCCGGAAACAGCCGCGCCGCTTCGCGTGCCGACCCTTCAAAGAACACCCGCGCCTCGCTGACCGTATCGAGGTCGATCAGTTTTTCCGCCAGGCTACCGCGCCAACTGGCGGGGCTTTTACTGGCCTGATAGGTGACGCTGTCCAGCCCGCCCTCGCGCGCCGACGCCAACCCGTCCATCCCCGCCACCGCACCGGACAGCACGATCACCCTCCCCTGATATTGCCGCCCGGCCTGTTGCAACCTGAGCTGCAGCGCCGCATCCGCCAGCGCACCGGTAGAGATCACCGCCAACGACCATCCGCGTTTCACCACCGCCTCGCCAAACTCCGCCACCGCCTGCTGGCTGGCGCACTCCAGCACCAGATCCGGCTGCCCGGTACAGTGATCCGGGTGCGTCAAAGCCTGCACTTTGCCGTCGAAAGCGCTATCGATAGCCGCATGATGGGCCGCGCGTGCCACAATCCAGCCGACGCAGACGCCCTCCGGCAAGCGGGAAAGCACTTCTTTCGCCATCGCGCCGTAGCCAATCATCATGATGTTCTTCATTTTTCAGCTCCCAGCCATTACAGGTGGCGGTTAAATCCGCCGGAGACGTCGAGCGCCGCGCCGGTGGTAAAGGACGCTAACGGCGAGGCAAGGAACAGCAACGCCCGCGCCGGTTCCTGCGGCTTACCGAGGCGTTTCATCGGAATGCCGCGCCGTTCGGCGATCGCCGCCGTCCATTGTTCCCAGCTTTGATCCTTGTCGCTGCGCTCCTCGAAACGCCGCCGCCACTGGCCGGACTCGACCATGCCCAGCAGAATCGAATTAACGCGAATGCCCTTCGCCACCAGCTCTTTCGACAGCGTCAGCGTCAGGTTTAACAGCGCGGCGCGCGCCGCCGAGGTGGCGATCATGTGTTCTTCCGGCTGCAGCGCCAGCAGCGAATTCACGCAGGTGATTGAGGCAATGTCCGAGCGCTCCAGAGCCGGTAGAAACGCCTGCACCGGGTTAATCACGCCGAACAGCTTCAGCTCAGCCTCATGCAGCCAGGCGGTGCGCGGCGTTTGGTCAAAGTGGGCGACGAATCCCTGGCCGGCGTTATTGATCAACAGATCAACGCCGCCGAAGTGTGTGGCCACCCGTTCAGCGAACTGCGCCACCTGCTGCTCATCGAGCACGTCGCAGCACAGCGCCAGCACTTGCGCCTGCGGGAATTCATTACGCAGGCTGGCTTCGGCACCGGCCAGTTTGTCCGCATTGCGGCCGCAAAACGCCACCTTCGCCCCTTCCGCCAACAGCAGACGCAGGGTTTCGAAGCCAATGCCCGACGAGCCGCCGGTGACGACCGCGACCCGATCCTCAAGCTGAAAATTCATGGTTGAATTGCTCCCGTAAAATCCTGCAGATAGCGGTTAAACAGCGCAGGCGCCTCGAGGTAGCTGGCATGCCCTGCGCCGTCAATCAGGCGCAGCGGCGCGTCATGCTGTTGCGCCAGCCTCGCAGCCGCCTCGGAGGGCGTGATGCGGTCTTTATCACCGCACCACACTTCCAGCGGGCCGCGATAACGCGTCAAATAGCGGCCGATATCCTCGTTGGCCAGCATCCAGGCGGCGCTGAGGAAACCCTCAGGATCGAGCTGCTGCATGCCATTGCGCACCCAGGCGATATCCTGTTCCGACGCCTCGTCACTCAGCAGCGCAGCCGCCCGCTGTTCGCCGTAGCCCAGCGGCCCCAGCGTTTCAATCATCTGTTTGCGCTGGCCGTAAACCTGCCGGCGTTTTTCCTCAGGCGCCGTGGCATAGCCCTGTGCGGGGTCCGCCAACACCAGCCCGCACAACCCGTCCGGATAACCTGCGGCATAGGCGCTGGCGATCAATGCTCCGAGCGAGTGGCCAACAATCAGCGGCTGCTCCAGTCCCAGCTCAGCCACCAGCGCAGCCAACGCAGCGGCATAGGCGGCAGCGTCCGGCTCGGCGGAGGCCAGCGGCAGGCTGCCGCCATAGCCGGGAGCGTCCCAGGCCAGCAGACGGTGGCCGTCGGTCAATCCAGCGTCGTTAAACTGCTTGATCCACGAAGCTGAACCGGAGCTGATACCGTGCAGCAACACCACGGGTCGGCCCTGTCCCGCTTCGCGCCAACTGAGGGAATACCCCCCGCAGCGCCGCTGCTGACGTTGTGCCAGGCCGTTCATCAGTTACGCTTCACTTTGGATAACGGGTGATCGGCCGGGTAGGTCGGCGTTTCCGGTTTGGCCGTGCCAAGCATCACGCACATCAGCGCCTCTTCCTCACCGTGGTTGAACAACCCACGGTAGACACCGGCCGGTACCGAGATCAGATCACGCTCTTTCAGCTTGGTTTCGTAGTATTCCGTGCCGTCCTGGATCATCAGCGTGATGCTGCCTTTCAGCATAAAGAACACCTCTTCCACATCATCGTGCAGGTGCAGCGGCCCTTCGCATTTTGACGGCAGCACCATGGTGGAGAAGGTGAAGTTGCCCGCAGGAATGGTGTTGGTGTCGTTAACCACCCCGGTAGCACCGGTGCCGATGTAACGCATCTGCGCACGACGGTATTTCGGGTCGTAGTCGGCCTGGAACTTCAACGCGTTCCAGTCATATTTACGGCCTTCAAAGCGGGCGATACGTGATTCCACCCAATTCTCTATCGACTGTTCCTGCGGCTTGACGCCGGCTTGTTTCTCAACCTGGGACATGTTGTTACTCCTCTATAGCCATAGATAAATCAGTATTTTTTCAGCAACGGCAGCAGGATGATGCAGCCGATGAAAGCCATCACCACCAGGAACAGCAGGCCGTTATCCATGTTGCCGCTGGCGGCGATCAGCGCCCCCATCAGCACCGGCGCCAGCGCGCCGGCAAAATTGCCCAATCCGTTAAAAATACCGCCTGCGGTGGCGCTGACCTTGCTGCTGGTCGCTTTCGCCAGCAGCGCAAAGATGTTCGGTGCGCCGGCGCCCCACATAAAGGTGCTGAAGGCCATCGCGGCAATCACGCTGTAAGTGCCCTGCAGATGCAGTACCACGGCCAGCCCCAGCCCGGCGCCGCACAGTGAGATAAAACAGGCCAGCGCGCGACGATCCAGCTTGTCCGACAGCCAGGCACCGACCACCTCGCCAAGCAGCATGGCGATAAACGGTAATGATGACAGGTAACCAGCGTGTTCCAGATGGATGCCTTTCCCCTTGATCAGGTAGCTGGGCAGCCAGCCGTTCATCCCCCACAGGTAGGTCAGGAAGGCGATGTTAAACAGGCAAATCATCCAGAAATGCGGATTGCGCAAAAGTTCCCGGCGCTGCTGTTTACGCTCTACCGCCACAGGTTGTGCATCGGTTTTGGCCGCCGGGCGCGCCACGTTCAGATGACGCATGCCAAACAGCACCAACAGCATCACCGGCAACGTCAGAAACGCCATAAAGAAGAAGGTGGTCTGCCAATCGAAGGTGTTGAGGATATACAGCGTGACCGGAAAACCGAGTGCAGCCCCCAGCGGCGTGCCAAGCAGCCATAACATGGTCGCTCGCGCCTGCAAGCGCTGTGGGAAAGCCTGGCGGATAATGGCGTACGCCATCGGCAGCAGTGGCCCTTCCGCGATGCCGAGCAGGATGCGCAGCGTCATCATGGTGTGATAAGAACGGGACAACCCCATCAACACCATCAGCACGCCCCACACCACCATCATGCCGATCAGCACCTTAACCGGATTCAGACGGTCGCCAATGCCGCTCAACAGCATGGAAGATATGCCGTAAGAGAACAAAAATGCACTCATCAGCAAGCCGAGCCGAGCCGGATCAAAACTGATGCCCAGCGCCTGCTGGAACTCGCTGTCGGAAAACAGCGCCGCAATGCTGATCTTGTCGAAAAATGCCAGCAGGACGCAGGCGAACAGCGCGATCGGCACCGACCAGCGCACCCGCTGTTGCGGATTTTCGGCAACGGCATCCCCCACCCGTCCAGCGTGGGCGTCAATGTCTTGCGTAGTCATGAAACGCTCCCGAGGTTCGGGCGTTATTTCAACGCCATCAGAGAAAATTCCGCGTCCGCCAACTGCTGCGGCTCCAGCACCCGCCCGCTGGCCAGCCAGCGTTTACCCAGCTTGATGGTGCGGGCGTCGTTAAACGCCACCATCTGCACCAACTGACGGTCGGCGTTGAGCGTAAAGAACACCTGCGACTGCGGCGTGCGGCGCAGCACGTGATGCACCCCGCCGATCGGCACGCCGAGGATCTGAATATTGGTGTCGTATTGATCCGACCACAGCCAGGCCACGTCGTTGTAAGGGGCGGCAAAGGCATCCAGCATCGCGCAAGCGGTGCTGATCGCCTGATTCTGCGCATAGGCCCAGGACTGCAGGCACAGGCCAAGCGTCGGGTGGCGCGCCACATCGCCGGCGGCGAAGATCGCCGGGTGGCTGGTGCGCCCCTGGCCGTCGATCACGATACCGGCGTCAACCTTCAGCCCGGCACTGTGCGCCAGCTCGAGGTTAAGCTCGACGCCGATGCCCACGACCACCAGATCGAAAGCCTGAGGATCGCTGCTTTCACTGCCGATCCACGCAGCGCCGTCGCGATCTTCCAGCGAGATCTCGCCGCAGCCGCAGCGTACCGTTACGCCCTGTTGCTGATGCAGCTCGAGCAACGCCTGTGAAACATCCGCACCTACGCTGCGCATGCATAACGCGGGCTGGCGCTCAAACACCGTCACCTCGGCACCGAGCCGCCGGGCGGAAGCGGCGATCTCAAGCCCAATCCAGCCGCCGCCGACGATCGCCAACTGGCGACACCCTTGCAACGCCTGGCGCAGTTTTGCCGCATCGTCCCAGGAGCGCAGCGTCATCACACGCGGGTGGCAGGTCCAACGGGCGTCCGGCAAGCGTGGCCGACCGCCGGTGGCAATCAACAGTTGATCAAACTGCAACTGCCGCCCGTCGCTAAGCGTGACGACTTGCTGCTGCCCATCAATGGCTTCGGCACGCAACGGGCGACACCAGTCGATGTTCAACCCGGCGACCACCTGCTCGCTGAACAGCCTGCTGAGCGGCGCATTGCCGTCCAGCAACGCCGCCTTGGAAAGCGGCGGGCGTTCGTAAAAATCATAGGGTTCGTCGCTGATCACCGTCAGCCGGCCCGCATAACCCCGATCGCGCAGCGTTTTCGCCGCCCAACCGCCGGCCTGCCCGCCGCCGATAATCACGATGCCCGCCTGCACTGGCTGGCTCATAGCGCCTCCGGTTTTTTCTGCTGGCGCCGCGTGTCATGGTCGATACCGCCTTCCACCGCCCACTCGGTGAACGACACCAGTGAATGCTCCAATTCGCGCGGTTGCCAGTTTTCGGTCAGATAATCGTCGTTGGTGTAGTACTCGAATGCGCCGCCGGTCGGGCTGTTGACGTACCAGAAATAGGCCGAGGAAATCGGGTGGCGGCCAGGGCCGATAAAAGTGCTCCACTTCTCTTTGTTCATGGCGATGCCGCCGCCGATCACCTCGTGGATGTCGCGCACGGTAAAGGCCACGTGATTCAGCCCGCGCGAGCGATTAGGCAGTTTCAGCAGGAACAGATTGTGATGGCCGCCGCGCGCCTGGGTCCGCAGGAACACCGCGCGATCGATATAGCGATCCGAGACCTGAAAACCCAGCACTTCACGGTAAAATTTTTCGGTGGCGGCAAGATCCTCGACGAAGAACACCACGTGGCCGATGTTGATCGGCTGCGCCTGCGCATACACCGGGCTGGGCTGATCGATGCGGCGCACGTCGCCCCATTGGTTGATCGGCGATACCGGCAACTCGACATCGCGCTGTTGGCTGACGCTAAAGCGCAGCGTCATGCCGTTCGGATCGCGGCACTCCAGCTCTTCCCCCACCTGACGGAAACCCGGCATCTGCGCCAGCAACGGCACCAGGGCCGCCAACTCGCTCGGGCTGTCGACGCCCCAGGTCATGCGGCGCAGAGTGGACCCGCCCTCGAACGCCGCCGGCAATACTTCGCTCTGCAACGGATGCAGCACCACGCGCGCACCGCTCAGGGTAGTGAATTCGCGCCGGCGTTCCCCCCAATGCTGCTGCGCCGCCTGCAGGCCGAAGTCCTGCATGAACTTTTCGCAAGTTGGCAGATCTTCGACGCCAAATTCCAATTTTTCGATTCCGATTACGCTCATTATTGTGCCTCACGTTCTCGCTGAATGCGTTTTTCAGGCATGATCGAACCCCCGGCCCCTGATAGCTGTGGGCCTTATCCCTGCCTGAGTAAAAGAGTCGGTGCCGTCAGTTAACCGACGTTTGCCTGCGGCGGTGCGCCCAGGAAGCCGGAGATTTTCTCTGCGGCATCCCGCACCTCCTTGCGCAGCCGTTCGCGATCCGCTTTCGGGATCTCATCGAACGGCACCATAATGCTGACTACGGCCTCAACCCGCTGCTCGCGGTTGAAAATCGGATAGACGATCGAAGAGATGCCGTGGCGGAAAAACGATTCGCCGATCACATAGCCGCGCGCCTTGTCCTGCTGAACCATTTGCCACAAGACTTCACGATCCGCCGGGGTGCCCGGCCCGCTGCCCGGCAATTGTTCTTGCGGGTACAGCAGCTCGAACTCTTCGCGGGTGGCGCTGGTCAGCAGCATGCGGCCGAGCGAAGTCTGATGTACCGGCAGGCGAGTGCCGACACTGACCTGATTGATTTGCGAACCGGCGGCACTGACGCGGGCGATGTAGATCACGTCACGCTCATCGCGGATCGCCAGGTGACTGCTGCATTGGCTGCGATCACGCAGCTGTTCGATCACCGGTTGGCCGGCCTGCGCCACGTCCAGCGAGGCGATATATTCAAAACCGAGCCGCAACACCTTGATGCCCAGTGCAAAGGTGTTGGTGCGCGGGTTACGCTCCAGAAAACCCAGATGCTCCAGCGTTTGCACTACGCGGTAGGCGGTCGCCTTCGGCATATCGACCAGGCGATGTAATTCTGCAAAGGTCATTTCCTTGTGCTGCTCGCCAAACGCCAGCAGCAGCTGTAACCCGCGATCCAGCCCCGGGATCAGATATTTACACGCTTGATCGTCTGCCATGTGCTGCTCCTGGCTAAAATGTAGATTAGTTAAAGACAAAGCCGCCATTGACCGGCAACAGTTGACCGGTCACGAAATTCGCCAGCGGCGACAGCAGATAAAGCACCGTACCGTTCACGTCGTCAGGATGTTGCGCCCCGGCCAGCGCCCGGCCCTGTTCGTACAGTTGGTGGCGCTCGGCGGGCACATATTCGGTAGCTTCTACCCGCGTCAGGCCCGGTGCGATAGCGTTAACGCAAATCCCCTGCGGGCCCAGTTCACGCGCCATCGAGCGGGTCATCGAGATAATCGCCCCTTTGCTGGCCACATAGGCCATTAAGCGCGGTGCGCCCCACAGCACGGTATCCGAAGCCACGTTGACGATCTTGGCATGCGGGTTTTGCGCCAGCAACGGCACCGCTGCCTGGCTCACCAACCAGGTGCCGCGCACGTTAACCTGCATGACCCGATCCCACAGATCAATATCGTATTCCATCATGGTTTTACCGCCGACACCGGTCGCCAGCGCCGCGTTGTTCACCAGCCCGTCGATCGTACCGCCTTCGGCAATGGCACTGAACGTGGCGGTGATCGAGTCCGGCGACGCCAGATCGATAACCTGCGTTTCCACCTCGGCCCCCTGCTCACGCAGGCTGGCGGCGCTGTCCGCCAATTCATCCGCCAGAATATCGCACATCACCACCCGGCCGCCCGCCTGGGCGATGGCCCCGGCAAAGCTACAGCCCAGACCGCGCGCCGCGCCGGTCACCACAATGCGTTTTCCCGCCAGCAGGCCGTTCACTGCGCGGCCTCCTGTTCGGCGAGCATCGCCAGTTGTTTTTGCGCTTCTTTCTGCATCATGCGGCGCAGGCGGGAAAGACCGACGTCATGCTGATACAAATATTCACGGCCACGCGCGTTTGGCGCCATGTTCTCCAGCACGATGCGATCTTGTTCCAGTACGTCCCAATGCAGTGCTTCCAGGCGGTTGCGGTACATAAAGCGCCAGATGTCGCGTTGCCAGTCTTTGACCTTGCGGATACGCCAGAAGAATACCCGGCAATGATCTTTATCTTCCGGCACCACCATACCGATGATCCAGAAGTGGCCGCCCGGTCCAAAGCGTTTTTTGTACGGGATCGACAGCCGCATCCAGTAGGCACCGCTGTTGCCGAACTCTACCCAGTCAAAGTTGACGCCGATCTGGCCATTCTTCTTAAAGATGAACCCGGTATCGGTCGGCTCCAGCGCCATGTCCGCCTTGCGATCCCCTTCTGCCATCGAATGCGAAGAAGAATGCAGGTAGGTACCGTGCATCGGATCCATGACGTTTTCCAATGCATACTGATAGTTGCAGTCCCAGCTGGCAGTGCACAGGAAGTTGCTGTAGGCCGCCTCATCTGCCAGTTCCTGCGGGAAGGTCAGCTCCGGCGGCGCTTCGTCGGCGGTGATGCCGAAATAAAGGAACACGGCGCCGTAGGCCTCTTTGGCCGGGTAAGAACGCAGGCATTTCTGCCCCACCAGCGGGCAGCGATCGACCGCAGGCACATCTTTGACCGTACCGTCGCCGCCGACTTCCACGCCGTGATACCAGCAGGCGATGCGATCACCCAGATTCCAGCCCATCGAAAGCCGCGCACCGCGATGCGGGCAACGATCTTCCAGCGCGTGGATCGCGCCTTCACCGTCGCGCCACACCACAATCTGCTGCTCAAGACGCGTAATGCCTACCGGATTATTGCCCACTTCCCAACTGGCCAGCACCGGGTACCACATGCCGCGCAGCCCCTGATCGAGATAGTCCTGCAAAGTCTGTGCGGAGGATGTTGTATTTGCTGTCATTGCCTTCTCCCGGGCTGCTCAGTAACCGTTAACGTGAAGGAATTCACGGAACGCCGCCTCATTCCACGGCTGGCCGTTGCGATCAAACAGGCGGCGCTGGTTCAGCGCGCTGACGATCTGCTCAAGCTCTTCCGCACCCTGCTCGAAGATGTCTTCCAACGCCGCGACCAGCGCAGTTTCGAAACCGTCCGGTACCCGGCTGCGGTTCTGCCAGATGACGTTTTGGAATTGGCCAGGTTGGTGGATCTGGCCGTTGCCGCCAACGCGTGCCGGGATCACCTGTTGGGTGTCCGGTAGCCAGGGATTGAAATCGGTGATGTGCTGCATGATTACTCCTCCGCAATAAAGGTGATTTGGATTTGATTGTCTATCACCCGGGTGGGATAGGTTTGCAGATCACGGCCGCCAGGCTCGCGCAGACACTGACCGGTACGCACGTCGAACAGCGCTTCGTGCAACGGACACTCGATCTTGCCGTCATCGACAAACCCTTGGCTGAGCAAGGCATAAGCATGTGGGCAAACGTCTTCCAGCGCGTAATAGTTGCCGTCGATCAGATACACCCCGACTTCTTTCCCTTCCACGTTGGCGGAGAAAGGAAAATCTTCTTTCACCTGAGACACTTCACACACGTTCTTCCAGCTCATTGCTTCGGTCCTCTATCTGATTGTTTCATATATGAAACTCAGTTTCTTATTTAATACACTCACTATAAGTCTGGCGAAACTTTCGTCAAGGGAGCAAAGCGGCAAATGTTAATGAAAGGTTGTTTGATCGTAACAAGTGTGGAAGGGATCACGAAAAAATGCACCGATATGAAAAACCGATATCAGGCATGCTTTTCATAGTGAGTTTATATATTAAGAAGTCGTTAATGGGGTTCTGTCGTTTTTGTTGGCGAGAGCGGGTGACCTAAAGCAAAACGCCCCCGATCATCAAGACCGGGGGCGTTTCATTATCGCTATTTAAAACCACCCGACGCGGTGGCTAACGGGGATTCTTTACCACTCAGCGGCCTTTCTTCTTGCGGCCTGGCTGGGCAAAACGCTTGCGGGCAGCCGCATTGCCAGCAGATTTCTCGGCGCTTTTCGGCGCACTGCCGGCCGGTTTTTTCACCGCAGGTTTGGCCTTCTTAGCCGGCTTGGCTTCTGAGGAGGAATCCTCAATCGATTTAAACAGTTCGACCAGTTCGTCATCCGTTAAATCGCGCCATTCACCCGGCGGCAGCCCGGCCATGCTGACATTCATAATGCGAGTGCGTTCCAGCTTGGTCACTTCATAGCCAAAATGCTCGCACATGCGGCGGATTTGGCGGTTAAGCCCCTGAACCAGCACGATGCGAAAGACAAATGGCGCTTCTTTCTTTACCTTGCACTTTTTAGTCACCGTACCCAGCATCGGCACGCCGGCCCCCAGGCCACGGATAAAATCGTCGGTCACCGGTTTGTTGACCGTAACCCGATATTCTTTCTCGTGGTCGTTGCCTGCGCGCAGGATCTTGTTGACCAGATCGCCGTGGTTGGTCAGGAAGATCAACCCCTGCGAATCTTTATCCAAACGGCCGATCGGGAAGATGCGGGTGCTGTGGTTTACGAAATCGACAATATTGTCTTTCTCGCCCTCTTCCGTGGTGCTGACAATACCCACCGGTTTGTTGAGCGCAATGAAGATCAGGTTGTCTTCGTTGCGGGGTTCAATCAGTTGGCCATTGACCTTGACCACGTCCCCTGGAAACACTCGATCGCCAAGCGCAACGCGCTTGCCATTGATAAAAACGTTGCCTTGCTCAATGTAACGATCGGCATCGCGGCGGGAGCAGATACCGCTCTCGCTGATATATTTGTTAAGACGTGTGGATGGTTTGCTCAGCATGGTTCCTCCGTAACCCCGGATTATAGACATTCAAGGCAACAGATACAGGCATTTTCATTGTGAAGTCGCGAATGGCGAAATGGGCGTTTCAGGCTTTATTTTCCGCCTATCCTCACCACCCGCTATGCCCGTCGTCTTTCGAGCGGCTGCTGGAAAGACGACGGGTATCGTTTAGGCGTGTTTCTTGGCCGCTTGCAGATACAGCATTTCCAGGCCCAGAGTCGCCGCGGCCAGCGCGGTGATTTCGGATTGGTCATAGGCTGGCGCCACTTCTACCACGTCCATGCCGACGATGTTCAGAGACTGCATGCCGCGTACCAGTTTCAGCGCGCGATCGGAGGTCAGGCCGCCGATCACCGGGGTGCCGGTGCCCGGTGCGAACGCCGGATCCAGGCAGTCGATGTCGAAGGTCAGGTACACTGGCATATCGCCGACGATCTGTTTGATCTGCGTCAACAGGTCGTCCACGCTGCGATCGTTAACCTGTGCGGCATCCAACACGGTAAAACCGTTGTCGTGATCGAACTCGGTACGAATACCGATCTGCACCGAGTGGTTCGGATCAATCAGGCCTTCGTTCGGCGCATGGAAGAACATGGTACCGTGGTCGTATTTGCTGCCGTTGGCGTAGGTGTCGGTGTGGGCGTCAAAATGCACCAGCGCCAGTTTGCCGAAATGTTTGGCGTGCGCGCGCAGCAGCGGCAGCGTGACGAAGTGGTCACCGCCGAATGAGAGCATGCGTTTGCCGGCCTTCAGCAATTTCTCCGCGTGCGCCTGCAGCTTGTCGCTCATGTCCTGAGCGTCGCCGAAGTTGAACACGATATCGCCGCAGTCAACCACGTTCAGACGATCGCGCAGATCAAAGCTCCACGGCCAGCGGTTGCCTTCCCACGCCAGATTGGTGGAAACCTGACGGATCGCCGCAGGGCCATGACGGCCACCGGCGCGGCCGGAGGTTGCCATATCGAATGGAATGCCGGTGATGACCCACTCTGCATCGCTGTCATAAGGCATGAAATTCAGCGGAAAGCGCAGGAAACCAAAGGCGTTGGACACTAAGGAATTATCGGACTGATGGCCTAACGTGCTCATTGTAAACCCTCATATTTCAACGTTTCGCCTGCGGTAAAATCACCAGGCGTTGGCAAAAAAAAATCCCTCCCGCGTCGTTAGCCCGACGAGAAAGGGATTGATACGATGTCTGTTTCGGTACTGCTGATGCGGCAGATTATCGCCGTATTTGGTTCGCGCTTCAAGCCCGCGCATCGTCTTCCTGGCAACTCGTCATTAGCAAGTATATACGCTGCATCTTGCAGACAAGTGACCGTTCCGCTCGATTGTGCTTTACGGGGGTATAACATAGGTTCCCGGCGCTTGAAGTTTGTGATGAGGATCTCTTTACCTGGGGGATAAATTATATACGTTTGTCGCTCCAACTCATTTCTTAAATAATTAAGATCGAACTATAAACAAGCACCTGAATAAATATAAATTATTTGCAATGGATTATGTAAAACGAAAAGGTAAATAGTAAGCATAAGAATTTAAAACCACATACTCATATAAAAATAGAGATTGATAAATATGATTTTAAAAATCATGCCCATGCAAAAAACACGGACAATTAAAAACAAAAGAAATTATATAATATTAGAAGTTATAACTTCCTTGCTAAGTATCCCGTTGGGTTATTTGTGCTCTCAATCTGATGCATTGAATGATATTTCCATGGAAATAATACTTGTCTATGTGCCTGTATCCATGCTGGCAGTAGATTATCTTTATCGACGTTTTGAAGGGAAATAAACGTTATTATAAAGCTAACAACAAAGGCAATGCTCTGTATCTCTGGTAGGAATGCAGACTCAGGCCATGAAGGCCGAGGATGTTCATCAAAGCCGACACTTTAGAAGTAGGAACCACGTTAATGGCCAGTATAGAAGGTCAATGTAAATGGGTGCTAAATGCACCCATTTATTATTTAACCCGGTCAGTCACTTCAGACTACCGCCAAACAGGCGGCAATCTGAAAACCGACAGGTCTATGACTTACTCGTCTTCCAGATAGGTATAACCATACAAACCGGCTTCGAACTCTTCAACGAACTGCGCCTGCAATTCATCGTCCAGATCGGTTTCTTTCACCTGATCGCGGAATTTGGCCAGCAGCGCGATCGGATCGAGCTGCACGTATTCCAGCATGTCGGCAACGGTGTCGCCTTCGTCGGACAACTCGGTTTCTACCGTACCGTCCGGGAAGACGAACACGTCAACCGAGGCGGTATCACCGAACAGGTTGTGCATGTTGCCGAGGATTTCCTGGTAGGCGCCCACCATAAAGAAGCCCAGCGCCGGCGGGTTTTCCGGATCGTACGGCGGCATTGGCATCGTGGTCGCCACGCCGTCGCCGTCGATGTAGTGATCGATCGTACCGTCGGAGTCACAGGTGATGTCCAGCAGCACCGCGCGGCCTTCCGGCGGCTTATCCAGCCCTTCCAGCGGCAGCACCGGGAACAGCTGATCGATACCCCAGGCGTCCGGCATGGACTGGAACAGCGAGAAGTTGACGTAGAACTTGTCCGCCATACGTTCCTGCAGTTCATCGATGATCGGACGGTGCGCACGGTTGCTTGGATCAAGCTGCTGCTGGATCTTGTTGCAGATGTTCAGATACAACTGCTCGGCCCAGGCGCGCTTGGTCAGATCCAGCATGCCGTGAGCGTACTGGGTGTGAACGTCGTGCAGGTCCATTTGGCTGTCGTGCAGCCATTCGCGCAACGAGCGACGGTTCTCCGGCTCGTTCATTTCCTGCCAGGTTTCCCACATGCTTTCCAGCGCACGCGGCGCATCTTCCGCCGGCGGCAAAGGATCGCTGAACTCGTTGCGTTCAACGCCGATCACGTTGGACACCAGCACCGTATGGTGCGCGGTGACCGCGCGGCCGGATTCGGTGATCACCGTCGGGTGCGGCAGGCCGTGCTCATTACAGGCGTCGCCGATGCCCCAAATCACGTTGTTGGCGTATTCGTTCAGGCCGTAGTTCACCGAACAGTCGGACTGCGAACGGGTGCCTTCATAATCCACGCCCAGACCGCCGCCCACGTCGAAGCACTGGATGTTAACGCCCAGCTTGTGCAATTCCACATAGAAACGCGCCGATTCACGCACGCCGGTGGCGATGTCGCGAATATTGGCCAGTTGCGAACCCAGATGGAAATGCAGCAATTGCAGGCTGTCGAGGCGACCCGCTTCACGCAAGGTTTCCACCAGTTTCAGGACCTGAATGGCCGCCAGACCGAACTTGGATTTCTCACCGCCGCTCGACTGCCATTTGCCGGAGCCCTGAGACGCCAGACGCGCACGCACGCCCAGACGCGGTACCACGTTCAGGCGTTCGGCCTCTTCCAGCACCATGTTGATCTCGGACATCTTCTCGATCACCAGGTACACCTTGTGTCCCAGTTTTTCGCCGATCAGTGCCAGGCGAATATATTCGCGGTCTTTATAGCCGTTACAGACGATGACCGAACGGGTCATGCCGGCATGCGCCAGCACCGCCATCAGTTCAGCTTTGGAGCCGGCTTCCAGCCCCAAGGGTTCGCCGGAGTTGACCAGGGATTCGATCACGCGACGGTGCTGGTTGACCTTGATCGGGTAAACCAGGAAATAGCCGCCTTCATAGCCGAATGACTCGCGTGCGCGTTTGAACGCCGCGTTAATCGAACGCAAGCGGTGCTGAAGGATCTGCGGGAAGCAGAACAGCGCCGGCAGACGCTGGCCGTCTTTGCGACGCTCTTTAACCAGTTCAGCCAGATCGACACGCGCCTGAGGGACGTCCGGATCCGGGCACACGCTGATGTGGCCCAGTTCATTGACGTCATAATAATTGTTGCCCCAGTAGGCGACGTTATAAGTGCGCAGCATCTTGCTGGCATCACGGTCATTCATGGCAACCTCCTGCATGGAGCGTAAAGATATAGGTTCGCCCGCGGCTGGCGGACGGTGAATCAACAGATCATCAGACATTACTCGCCTCACATCCCGTACTGACGATACAGTCAGCCACTATCGCAGCTACAACCCGCGAGAACAACCCAACAAACCGCCCTTGCGGCAGCGAATAAAACTGCCGTTCGCGGTCAGCGATCGGTTTATCACTCATATAATTGTAAGACACCCTGTTCAAACCTCGTGAATCGGGTCAAGAAACATCCCACAGGAAGGCTGCAGGCTACCCTTGTTCAGTTCTTCAGACGACCGTTAACCGGCCCGAGAATCCTGAGTAGCGCCCAAGTGTTTATCACACCTGGAAGGTGGAGTAGAGACAAGACGGGAAATAGCTGAAGAATGTGCGCCAGAACGGCACTGCTGTTGAGAACCAACAACCGGTAGACAACGGATCATTAATCCAACCACCTCCACGCACGTCGCCCGGAATGAACGACTGAGCCTCTATTAATAGTGTAAGAACGTGACCGTTCTATGAAGCGGCGACGCCAACTGTCGGCGTCTGCGGCTGACCATTAAGGCCATGAGCGGGAGCTTGCCACTTTTGCTCCGCACTGTGCACCAAATGAGCCGCGCGCGCAGTTTATACCGATAACCTGGGTAAATTGCAAAATGAAAATTCGCCGGAAAGTGTTTCAAGCGATGAAAATGGCGCCAATGGCTTTACACAAAAGAGCGAAACGACAAAAAAATACTGGCAATCCGGCTAAAGCCTGACCTAAAATAGACGTCCAGATGTTAATCCATCTATACTGATTTATGCCCTATGAATTTCAAGTTGCCGCCAGGTAAGCGAGTGCAGGTAACAGCAAGGCAACTTGAAAGACGACGGGCATAACTGAGAAACTGCTTAACGGCTTTGCCTGAGGGGCGTTGCAGGATGTATCTCGCGCCATCAGCGGAAGACCCTTCGCTTCGATGCCGGATCTCCAGCGCTGTGCAGTAATTTCTAACCCGTCTTATGCAAGGTAAAGAATACAATGGCTAAACACCTATTCACGTCCGAGTCCGTCTCCGAAGGGCATCCCGATAAAATCGCCGACCAGATCTCCGATGCCGTCCTTGACGCCATCCTGGAACAGGATCCGAAAGCGCGCGTAGCCTGCGAAACCTACGTGAAAACCGGCATGGTGCTGGTCGGTGGCGAAATCACCACCAGCGCTTGGGTAGATATCGAAGAAATCACCCGTAAAACCGTACGTGAAATCGGTTATGTTCATTCGGATATGGGTTTTGACGCCAACTCCTGTGCCGTGCTGAGCGCTATCGGCAAGCAATCCCCGGATATCAATCAGGGCGTTGACCGTACCGATCCGCTGGAACAGGGTGCTGGCGACCAGGGCCTGATGTTTGGCTATGCCACCAACGAAACCGAAGTGCTGATGCCTGCGCCGGTGACCTACGCGCACCGTCTGGTGCAGCGCCAGGCCGAAGTACGTAAAAACGGCACGCTGCCGTGGCTGCGTCCGGATGCAAAAAGCCAGGTCACTTTCCAGTATGACGACGGCAAAATCGTCGGCATCGACGCGGTGGTGTTGTCCACCCAGCATTCCGAAGATATCTCTCTGAAAGACCTGCAAGAAGCGGTGATGGAAGAGATCATCAAGCCGGTTCTGCCTACCGAATGGCTGAGCGCGAGCACCAAATACCACATCAACCCAACAGGCCGTTTCGTTATCGGTGGCCCAATGGGCGACTGCGGCCTGACCGGGCGTAAAATCATCGTGGATACCTACGGTGGCATGGCCCGTCACGGCGGCGGTGCATTCTCCGGTAAGGACCCGTCCAAAGTTGACCGTTCAGCGGCATACGCGGCGCGTTACGTGGCGAAAAACATCGTTGCTGCCGGCCTGGCCGACCGCTGCGAGATCCAGGTTTCCTACGCCATCGGCGTGGCAGAGCCAACCTCCATCATGGTGGAAACCTTCGGTACCGAGAAAGTGCCTACCGAACAGTTGACCTTGCTGGTGCGCGAGTTCTTCGATCTGCGCCCATACGGCCTGATCCAGATGATGGACCTGCTGCAACCGATCTACCGCGAAACCGCAGCCTACGGCCACTTCGGTCGTGAGCACTTCCCTTGGGAAGCGACCGACAAAGCAGAATTGCTGCGCGATGCCGCCGGCCTGAAATAAGCCTGCGCATCCTGGTAAAAACGGCAAGCCCCTGGCTTGCCGTTTTTGTTTTATCGGGTAGGTGCTCATGGATCAACGCGCAAACAGCCTATGGGCGGGAGCAAAGCCCCCGCCGTTGAGTGGCCTTACCGTTTGGATTCGTAAGCCAAAATGGCCGCAACCTCCGTGTTGCCCGATCTGATACGCAGCTCGCAAATCTTGCTGCGTGTTATCCATACCAATGATATTACCGTGGCACAAATAACGACCAGTTTTACTACACTTCGTTTGTCCGGCATCATGCCTCCTTCTCCTTGCCTCACGGCGGGTAAGAAGCTAACCTAACGTTGTCTGGCGTTAGAGTTGGCCGCGGGTTGATAAATATCGACTCGGGGCTTTTCTCTTTCTGTCCCTTGCTCAGGCTCAGGACGAAAGATCCTGAGCACCCGCACGCAGTATATTGATCTCCGCCTCAGTTCCACCGCCTTTTTCCGTTCTGAATTCCGTTTCTGCGCATTGATACGCAACGCCTTGCAACAGCCTGAAAGCAGAAAAAAAGACCCAGCAATGCTGAGCCTTTGATGGCAGAAACGGGCGTTGCGATGACGGCTACGAGGTTTGTTTACGCAGCAGGTAAACGAAATACGGCGCGCCGATAAAGGTCGCCAGCAGCCCGGCGGGAATTTGATACGGGAACATCACCATCCTGCCGCACCAGTCAGCGAACACCATCAGCAGGCCACCCAGTAGTGCGGCAATCACCATCTGCGGTAATGCGCGGCGGAAGCCCAGCATGCGCGCCATATGCGGCGCCATCAGGCCGATAAAGCTCAGCGGCCCCACGGTCAACGTCGCCATGGCGGTCAGCGTGGCGGCCAGCAGGAGAATCGCCACCCGCACCGGCGTCAGCGCAATGCCCACCGAGCGGGCGGTCGCGCTGCCCAGCGGCAGAATGGTCAGCCAACGGCGACACAGCGGCGCCAGCACTATCAGCGTGGCCGCAATGACTGCGGTACGGATCGCCTGCTCCGAAGTCACCGAATAGGTCGAGCCGGAAATCCAGGTCAATAGCCCGCCCATACGCGGATCGCCGCTGGCCAGCAACAGGAAAATGGTGGTGGTAAACGCCGTGCTGAGCGCGATGCCGGCCAACAGCATGCGTTCGGTAGAAAAACCGCCGCGACCGGCGGCGACCATAATCACCAGCAACGTCGCCGCCGCCCCCAGGCTGCCTGCAGGCAGCAGCCAGCCGAAGGCATCGCCCGGCACGATAAACAGCATCACCACCACGCCAAAGGCCGCGCCGGAGCTGATCCCCAGCACTTCCGGGCTGGACATCGGGTTGCCGGTCAGCTTCTGGATTAAGGTGCCGGCCACCGCCAGCATCATCCCCGCCGCCAACGCGGACAGCACCCGCGGCCAACGCCACGGCATCAATGATTCCAATTCTGCGCCGTGGCTCCAGTGCCAACCAGCGGCGTTCTGCCCGAACATCAACGCCACGGCGATGCCGGCCACTAACACAACGCCTGCCAACATCACCCAGACCAAAAGATGGCCGCGTTCGGCCGGCACCTTGTCGCCCAGGTTCATCGGCGGCGGCGTGGCGGCGCTACGCAAGCGCGGCAACAGCCACAGCAACAGCGGAGCGCCAAACAGCGCGGTCGCCGCCCCGGTCGGAATTTCACGCCAGATCTGCGTCAGCCAGATCATCACCTGGTCGGTCAGCCACAGCAGCAAAGCGCCCAGCAGCGGCGCCAAGATCATGCGGTGCGCCAGCCGGCGCGCCCCCAGCATTTTCGCCATCAGCGGCGCAAACAAGCCGATAAAGCCGATGACACCCACTGCATTCACCAACATCGCACTGAAGATAATCGCCACCGCCAGCGCGCAAAAACGCGCCATCGACAGCCCCAGCCCCAAATTGCGCGCCACGCCGTCGTCCAGCCCCAGCAACGTCAGCGGGCGCAGCAGCAGCACTGCCAATAGCCCGGCCACCGCCAGGCGCGGCAGGATAAATTGCGCAGTGCTCCAATCCTGTTGGTTCAACGCGCCGGTGCTCCACAGGAACAATCCCTGCAGTTGATCGTAATTAAACAACGCCAACAGACTGTTGACCGCACCGCAGTATAATCCCAACACCAGGCCGGCCAGAATCAGCGTCACCGGCGACATGCGTTTGCCCCAGGCCACGCCGAACACCAGCCCGCCAACCAGGATCGCCCCGGCCATTGCCGCCAATTGCCGGGTTATCTCACCGCCCGGCAGCATCCACAAGGTGGCGATGGTCAACCCGAGCTGCGCACCGGCCGATACGCCCAGCGTCGCCGGCTCTGCCAACGGATTGCGCAACACCTGCTGGAACAGCACGCCGACCAGCCCCAGTCCGGCACCGGCCAACAGGGAGACCGACAGCCGCGGCAACAGGCTGTAGTGGAACAGCATCTGACGCACATCGTCGTGATTCGGCGCGCTCAGCGCCTGCGCCCACAGCCCCCAAGGCAACTGTTGCAACAGGTTGTAGATCGTCAAGCCGCCCGACGCCGCCAGCAATAGCAGGATCAGCGTCAGCGGTAATACCCGGATGCGTGCGCTCATGAATAGCTCTCCTGCGTCTGCTCCAGCAGATGGCAAAAACGCATCGCCGACAGCGTCGCACCGTAGAACCAGACCGCCGGCACCTGCCGCAATTGGTTCTGACGCACAAAGGGCAAAGCCTGCCACAACGGCGTCGAGCTGACTTTTTCCATCATCGCCTGATTACCGTGGTCGAGATAAATCGCCCGCGCATTTTTCACCGTAATCAGGCGTTCAATGCCAACGACCGCCGTGCCCCAGAAGTTGGTTTCCTCTTCCCAGGCATTGTGGATGCCAAGCTGCTCCATCACCTCCTGGAACAGGCTTTTCTGGCCGATAATCAGCACATGCCGCGTATCCAGCAAGGAGAACAACAACAGCGGCTGCTTGGTGTAAGAATGCAGGCGTTGACGTGCATCCTGAATAAACCGGTCGAATTGCATCAGATGCTGTTCAGCGCGCGCCTCAAGCCCCAGCCGCTGTGCCAGTTGCTGCAACGAATTCCGGCCCACCGTCAGTGGTTTTCCGCTGCCGTCGTTGAAGCCAAAACTCATCGTCGGCGCTATTGGAGCCAGTTTTTCCGGCGTTGGCCCATACCCCTTTGACAGCAGCATCAGCGAAGGCTGCAGTTGTTGCAGTAACTCCAGATTCGGTTCGGTGCGTTGGCCCACGTCGACCACCGACGCCGGCATTTTCGGCTCTTCCACCCACAGGTTGTAGTTATGGATATCCGCCACCGCCAGCGGCGTAACGCCCAGCGCCAGCAGAAGCTCAATCGGTAGCCATTCCAGCGCCACGATGCGCGTGAGATCGGGCCGTGTCACCGCCGCGCGCCCCGGTAGAGAGAACAACAGCGGCGACAGCGCCATGGCGGTCAGCAGACGGCGGCGTACGGGATCGTATTGAAAATCAGAGGAAGCAGGCATCAGTAGACAAAACTCACCGGCGCACCGCCGCTCGGATGCGCCAGCGTGCCCATTGGAATACCATAAATTTGCTCCAGCACCGGCCCTTGCATCAGTTCCAGCGGGGCACCTTGCGCAATCATCTCGCCACCGCGCAACGCCACCAGATGATCGCAGTAGCGCGCCGCCATGTTGATGTCATGCAGCACCGCAATCACCGTCAGGCCACGTTCATGGCTCAGGCGTTGAATCAGCGCCAACACCTCAACCTGGTGCGCAATGTCCAGCGCAGAGGTCGGTTCGTCCAACAGCAGGCAGCGGCTGTCCTGCGCCACCATCATCGCCAGCCAGGCGCGTTGCCGCTCGCCGCCGGACAGGCTGTCCACCAAGCGATTGGCGAAGGGTTTCAGGCCAACCAACGCTATTGCTTCTTCCACCTGTTCGCGGTCGTTCACGCCAAAGCGGCCCAGCGCGCCGTGCCACGGATAGCGGCCGATCGCCACCAGCTCGCGTACCGTCATGCCTTCTGCGGCGGGCAGTTGCTGGGGCAGATAGGCGACCTGACGCGCGAAGGCTTTGCTGTCCCATTGCGCCAGCGGGCGTCGGTTAAGCTGCGCGCTGCCGGCGGTCGGGTTCTGATGGCGACCAAGAATTTTCAGCAATGTGGATTTGCCGGAACCATTGTGGCCGATCAGCCCACAGACTTTGCCCTGGGGAAAGGTCAGCGACAGCGGTTGCAACAGCACGCGGCCGGGAACGGCAAAGCTGACGTTGTCTAACGCGAAAGTGGCGTCGTGATCGAGGTGTTTATCCTGCATAGGCCCTACTCTGTTCGGAGCGACGATCCGCCGCCCCGATTATCCGGTTAGAAGCGGAAGGTTGCGGTGGCGACCACCTGACGTTCTGCGCCCCAATAGCAGGCATAGTCGCGATAGCAGCTTGAAACGTAAGTCTTATCAAACAGGTTGTTGATATTGACGCCTACTGACGAGCCCGGCAGGCCAAAACGCGCCAGATCGTATTTGATGGTCGCATCCACCAACGTGTAATCCGGCACTTTAAAGGTGCTGTTATCACTGTTAAAGGATGAACTGGACCCCACATAACGCACGCCGGAACCCAGAGTCAGACCGCTGACAGCCGTTTCGTGGAAGGTGTAATCCGCCCACAGCGAAGCCATGTGTTTAGGGATCTCGGTGGTTGGCTTGCCCTGATAGGTGTTGTCCTTGGTGTATTTCGCGTCGGTGTAGGTGTAGGAAGCGATCAGGTTGACGTTGGCGTTCAACGCCGCCTTGGCCTCCAGCTCTACGCCGCGCGAGCGGATCTCACCGCTCTGGACACTGAACTGCGCGTTATCCGGATCCGGCGTCAGGTTGTTGTTTTTGGTCAGTTGGTACAGCGCACCGGTCAGGACAATAGGACGATCCTTCGGCACGTATTTCACGCCGGCTTCATACTGCTTGCCAATCGACGGGATAAACGTCTGCCCGTTAGCGGAGGTATCCAGCGTCGGTTCAAATGACTCGCTGTAACTGAAATACGGCGTGATGCCGTTATCGAACAGATAGTTCAAACCGCCACGCCAGGTGAACTGACCGTCCGAGCGTTCGTTGGTATAGTTATCGATGCGGTTATTGGCCGAGGTTTTGGCCCAGTCATAGCGGCCGCCCAGCGTCAGCAACCACTGGTTCCATTCGCCTTGTTCTTGCACGTATAAGCCTGTCTGTTCCTGGCGGTTCAGGTAGTTATACGGGAAAGTGACGGTAGTGGCGTCGTTGCCATATTGCGGATCGGTCATGCTCAGGCTGCTCGCAGAACCGAAGCCGGAGTTGATGTCATTGCGCATGCGCGAATAGTCGACGCCAAACAGCAAGGTATGATCTACATCGCCGGTTTTCAGCCTGGCCTGCGCCTGGGTATCCACCGAGAAGCTGTTCAGGTGTTCTTTCGATTGTACATAGGCGCGGTTCAGCGTGGTCGGGGCCGTCGCGCTAACGCCGCTGCCATAGATACTCTTCATGTCGCTTTCCAACTGCATATAACGCAGGTTTTGGCGCACCGCCCAGGTATCATTGAACGCATGTTCGAAGCTATAGCCGATCATGCGCTGCTTGCGCGCAAAGTAATTGCTTGCTTCACCGTCGTTGAAACTGGTTGGCAGCTTGCTGCCGTCGGGCAGCGGGATCAGCGTCCCCTGCTTCGGCAGCCAGCCGTAGAAACCGGTATAGGGATCGTTTTGGATATTGGCCAACAGCGTAAAGTTGGTCTTGTCATCCGGCCGCCAGCTGAATGAGGGGGCAATCGCATAGCGCTTCTCTTTCGCCATGTTCTGCTGCGCATCGCTGTCTTTCGCCAGGCCGGTCAGACGGTAGGAATAGACGCCGTTATCATCCAGCGCATCGCTGAAGTCAAAGCCGGTCTGGAACAGATTGTCGGTGCCCATTTTAAATTGGATTTCGTGCAGCGGTTCGGTGGTCGGCCGCTTGCTGACCAATGCCACCACCCCACCCGGGCTGCTCTTGCCGTACAGCACCGATACCGGGCCGCGCAGCAGTTCCGCGCGTTCGAGGAAATAAGGATCGACCGAAGCTTCGCTATAGTTGTCGCCCTGCAGACGCAGGCCGTCCAGATACTGGTTGGTATTCACCGCCGGGAAACCGCGAATGACCACCGAATCATAGGTGCTGGAGCTGCCACGGCTGGCATAAACCCCTGGCGCATAAGCCAGCGCGCCTTTCACCGTATCCGGCTGGCGCATATCCATCTCTTCACGCGTGACCACGGAAACCGACTGAGGATTCTTTTCAATCGGCGTATCGGTTTTGGTACCGGTGGCGCTGTGTTTGGCCACATAGGTGCCGACCGGCCCCCAGGCGCTTTCCTGTTGCGGTTGGCTACTGCCCACCACGGTAAGGGTATCTTCTTTGGCTACCGGATTGGCTTCAGCGGAAAATGCCGGCATCGCCAGCGTACCCAGCGCGGCTGCGATAGTGATCGCTAACCCACTAACGTGAGAACGGCCCTTCATGGCCTGCGGTGAGGATGGATGCTTGGTCGGCATAGGTGGTTTCTCTGATGAATTATTTGATAACGAATGTAAACGATAATAATTATTATAAGCGACGCATTTTATGCAGAAGCCAAATTAAACTGCAAGTCGAATTCAGCCAGTAAATAGGTGGGGATCAGCCGTTTAGCCACATTAATTGAATGGAAATAAAGCGCGCAGAAATAAAAAGGCCCGCAACTGACGTTACGGGCCTGCAACAAAAAACCTTTCAACAACGGGGATTAACCGCTCGCCAACTTACTGGCCCTGGCCGAACATATCCTTGATCCAGCCGGCTACGCCGTCAGCGTCTTTTTGCTCACCTGCCGGCTGTTGTTGTTGCTGTTGCTGAGCGGCCTGGCTTGCCTGACACAGCCCTTGCGGATTATCGGTCCACACCGGGATGCTGCGCCCGCCCTCGCCACAGACAAAGTTACCGGCGGAGTCGATGCCAATCTGGTTAATGCCTTCCGGCGGCTGCAGCATCAGCGGCAGCGGCGTCTGGTTTTCCAGGTAGCGGCGATACAGAGTCAGCGCACCGTTGGCACCGGTCAGCTTGGCCGGACCATTGTTATCACGGCCAACCCAGGCGATTGCCACTTCTTTACCGTCGATGCCGGCAAACCAGCTGTCGCGCAGATCGTTGGTGGTACCGGTTTTCGCCGCCAGGTTGTAGTTGGGGAACTTCACCGACAGAGAACGGGAGGTCCCGCGCGCTACACCCTGCTGCATGGCATACAGCGTCAGGTAAGCGGCCTGAGCCGGCACCATGCGTTCCGCCTGCGGGAAGCTCTGGTACAGCACCGAACCGTCTTCCGCGATCACCGAACGCACCGCAGACAACGGCGCACGGTTACCGCCGCTGGCGATGGTTTGGTATTCCTGCGCCACTTCCATCGGCGTCAGACCAATCGCCCCCAGCAGCATCGAAGGCACCGGGTTGATTTCCGCTTTCGGAATACCCAAACGCTGCAAGGTAGCGCTGATTTGATCCAGCCCGACCGCCATGCCCAGATTCACCGTCGGCACGTTGAGTGAGAAGGCCAGGCCATCTACCAGCATCACCTGTCCACGGAATTTGCGGTCGTAGTTGTTCGGCTGCCACACGCTGCCGTTCGGCTGTTTCAGCGACAGCGGTTGGTCCGCCAGCCAGGTATTCAGACGGTATTTGTCCGGCTCGGAAAGCGCAGTCAGATAGGTTGGCGGCTTGGCCAGCGACCCGACCAGACGGCGCGCTTGCATCGCGCGGTTAAAACCGGCGAACTGCGGGTTGGCACCGCCAACCATGGCGCGCACCTCACCGCTGAAGCGATCGACAATCACCATCGCCGCTTCCAGATCGTTAAGATGGCGAGCGGCACGCAGCGCCGGAATGCCGTCTTCGACCGCTTTTTCCGCCGCATCCTGAGATACCGGATCCAGCGTGGTGAAGATTTTCACCCCGGACAGGTCGTTCACCTTGTCGCCCAGTTTGGCCTGCAGTTCCTGACGCACCATCTGCATAAACGCCGGTTGCGGCGTGATCACCCCCCCCTTCGGCTGCACGCCCAGCGGCCGCGCGCTGAGCATATTGTACAGCTCGGCGTCGATAACCCCCTGATTTTGCAACAGCTTGAGCACCAGGTTGCGGCGCTCCAGCGCCAACGTCGGGTTGCGCCACGGGTTATACAAGGATGCACCTTTCACCATCCCCACCAGCAATGCTTGCTGATCCAGACTCAGTTCGTCCACCGGGCGGCCGAAGTAATACAGGCTGGCCAACGGGAAACCGCGGATCTGGTCGCTGCCGCTCTGGCCGAGATACACCTCGTTCAGATACAGCTCAAGAATACGGTCCTTGCTGTAACGGTAATCCACCAACAGCGCCATGTAGGCTTCGTTGACTTTACGCCATAACGAGCGTTCGTTGGTCAGGAACAGGTTCTTCACCAATTGCTGCGTCAGGGTACTGCCGCCCTGCACCGCACGCCCGGCGGTCAGGTTCGCCAGCATCGCACGGCCGATGGAGTAAGGGCTGATACCGTCATGCTCGTAGAAATGACGGTCTTCGGTTGCAATCAGCGTATCCACCAGCAGGTCCGGGAAACCAGCGCGCGGCACGAACAGACGCTGTTCACCGTTCGGTGACTGCAACATGGTAATCAGGCGCGGATCGAGACGGAAGAACCCGAAGTTACGCTGGTTCTCCATGTTTTCGATTTTCGCCAGACGGTTGTTCTGGAAATCCAGACGAGCATGGATTTGCCCCTCTTTACCATCCGGGAAGTCAAACGGGCGGCGCAGCATCTCGATGCTGTTGGCCTGCACGGTGAACTCGCCCGGCCGGGTCATGCGGCTAACCTGGCGGTATTGCATACCTTCCAGCAGATCGACCATTTCCTTCTTGCTGTACGGCATGCCCGGTTCCAGGTTGACCATGCGGCCATAGACTGCGGCCGGCAACTGCCAGACCTTGCCGTCAATGCGGCTGCGGATCTGGGAATCCAGGTACACGCCGTAGATCGCCAACAGAACCGCGACCACCAGAATCAGTTTGATAAGCAGGCCAAGCCAACGGCGTTTTTTACGCGGCGGAGTCGCTTTTACCTTACGCGGCACGCTTTCCTCCTCGTCTTCATATTCATCATCGTCATCTTGCTGCTCGTCTTCCTCGTAATCATCATAATCGTCGTCTCGGCGACGGCGCGGCGGTTTGCCCGACGCGGTGCGTTTTGGTTGTTTCCCTTTGCGCCCGATGGGCTCGCGGTCATCCCCAGCCATTGCTGTCATTCTCCAGACTTGGCGGCACTGCCGGCCATTATTAGTCGCTTAATCTGTCCCGACGCCAGGCCGCTGAACAGAAGAAACATCTGAATTCTCCCCCTAAATAATTGGCGTTGCATCAAGGTGGCAAGAGAGCTTATCCCGATGAGCTTACTCTAGTAAGTGATTCGGGTAAGTGAGTACAGCCAACACAGATGCGGCGTCAAGTATGACGGGGGTTACTGATATTTTTTCGTGCGCCGCGTGGGGGCGGTATTCGCCGGGTCATCCGGCCACACGTGTTTCGGGTAGCGCCCTTTCATCTCTTTCTGCACTTCCCGGTAGGCACCTTGCCAAAACGCCGCCAGATCGCCGGTGATTTGCAGCGGCCGGTGTGCCGGTGAGAGTAACTCAAGCACCACCGGGATGCGACCCTCGGCCAGCATTGGGCTGCGCTGTTCACCGAACACTTCCTGTAAACGCACCGCCAGCGCCGGCGGTTTGCCGGCATCATAGCGAATCGGCAAACGGCTGCCGGTCGGCACAGTGTAATGAGTGGGCAGCGCATTATCCAGCCGCTGCTTTTGCTGCCAGTCCAGCAGGCGCGCAAGGGCTTCGGCGATATTGACCTGTTTCAGCCCGCGCATGTCGCGTACGCCATTCAGGGAGGGCAGCAGCCATTGCTCCAGCCTCTCCAGCAGCGACTCATCATCGACCGGTGGCCAGGCAGCCTCCGGCAGCCAATTTTGCGCGCACTGCAAACGCAGGCGCAGCTGTTCGGCGGCGGTGTCCCAGTTGAGCACCGCCACACCCTGAGCGCGTACCCAGTTGAGCAGCGCCAGTTGCAGTTCTTCATCGGCCGGTTTGGCCAACGGCTGCGCCCGCAGCGTCAGGCGGCCAATCTGTTGGCGTTTCCAGGCACGCAGCGTGCCCTTTTCTTCATCCCACTCCACCGCAGTTTGCTGGGAAACGATCGCCGGCAGTTGCGCCGCCAGTGCATCAATCTCCACCGGCAGCGCCAGCAGAATGCGCGCATCGGGGCTGTTGTGGCCCTGCAGCAGGCTTGGCGCGATCAGCCACGGCGCTCGCGACAGCGCCTCATCCTGATTCATCGCCGCTCCCATACCGTTGGCCAGCAGGTAACGGCCATCCTGACCGCGCCGCTGGGCGATGCGGTCGGTAAACGCCAACGCCAGCAAACACGGCGCCAAATCTGCATCAATCTGCCCGCTTCGCGGCTGCAAACGCCGCGCTAACTGGGCAGCACGGCGCTGCCAGTTTGGCTGCGGACGGCTCAGCCAATAGCCGATATCCATCTGCCCATTGCGTGGCGGTTCCTCCAGCAGCGCAGCCAGCGCCGCAGCGGTCGCCAATCCATCCGCCCCCTGCTCTGCACCGTGGGTCAGCATCGCCGCCAATCGGGGTTCACAGCCTAGCGTAGCCATCTGCCGGCCCCGCGCGGTTAATTTGCCGCCGTCGTCGGTAGCGCCAAGGTGTTGCAGCAGGTTTCTTGCCGCCACCAGCGCCGTCTCCGGAGGCCGATCGAGCCAGGTCAGTTGCCCAACGTCATGGCAGCCCCACTGCAACAGCTCCAGCCAGAAGCCGGCAAGATCGCTTTGCAGGATTTCCGGTTCGGCATGCTCCGCTGCCCGCTCTGCCTGTTCTTTGGCAAACAGGTGCCAGCAAATACCGGGTTCCAGACGCCCGGCACGGCCGGCACGCTGGATCATCGACGCCTGGCTGATGCGCTGCGTCACCAGCCGCGTCAGGCCGTTACGCACGTCATAACGCGCCACGCGCTCCAGCCCGCTGTCCACCACCAACCGAATGCCTTCGATGGTCAGGCTGGTTTCGGCGATGTTGGTCGCCAGCACCACCTTGCGGCGCCCGGCCGGCGACGGTTGAATCGCTTTTTGCTGCTGCGCCAGCGGCAATGCGCCATACAGCGGGCACAGGTCGGTATCGGCCGCCACCTCACCGTTCAGCCGCTCCAGCACCCGGTTGATTTCCGCCACGCCGGGCAGGAACAACAGCAGCGATCCGCCCTGTTCGGACAGCAGACGTTTCACCGCCGCCGCCACACCCTCCTCCAGCCGTTGATGGTTGGCCAATGGCTGATATTGGCGTTCAACCGGGAAGCTGCGCCCCTCGGACACCACCACCGGCGCCTGCGGCAGCAGCTGCGTCATACGGGCGTTATCCAGCGTCGCCGACATAATCAGCAGTTTGAGATCCTCACGCAGCCCCTGTTGCACGTCCAGCAACAGGGCCAACGCCAGATCGGCCTGCAGGCTGCGTTCATGGAATTCATCGAGGATCACCAGCGAGACGCCCTGCAGCTCGGCGTCCTGCTGCAACATGCGAGTGAGAATGCCTTCGGTCACCACCTCCAACCGGGTATGCGGCCCGCTTTTGCTTTCGGCGCGCATGCGGTAACCCACGGTTTGGCCCGGCTCTTCCCCCAACTGTTGCGCCAACCGATACGCCACGTTTTTCGCCGCCAGACGGCGCGGCTCCAGCATGATGATGCGGCCCGGCAGGCCGGCTTTGGCCAGAATCTGCAGCGGTAACCAAGTCGATTTACCGGCACCGGTTGGCGCGTGCAGCAACACCTGCGGGGCGGATTGCAGCGCAGTGAGCAATTCATCAAGAACCGCACTGACGGGCAGTGAAGACACAGAACTCTCCGTAGTGGTTAACATTGGGCGGCGCACATTGTAGCATTAGACTCTGCATTTCATTCATTTGCCGGGTATCTATGTCCAGTTCGCGCCGCCTGTTTTTCGCCCTGACCTTACCGGATGCGCTACAGCAACAGGTGATCCGCTGGCGCGCCGAAGCTTTCACGCCCGAAGCCGGTCGGCCGGTCGCCGCGGCTAACCTGCATCTGACGCTGGCGTTTCTCGGTGATGTCAGCGCGCAAAAGGAAACCGCGCTGAAAAAACTGGCCGGTCGCATTATCCAACCCGGCTTCAGCATGGTACTGGACGATCTTGGCCACTGGCCGCGCCCTGGCGTGGTATGGCTTGGCACCCGCCGCGCACCGCGAGGGGTGTTGCAACTGGCGGAGCTGTTGCGATCGCAGGCGGCCCGCAGCGGCTGCTACCAAAGCCCGATGCCGTTTCATCCGCACATCACCCTGCTGCGCTCTGCAACGCAACCGGTAGCCGTGCCGCCCGCAACGCCGGGCTGGACCTTCAGCGCCGACACCTTCGCCCTGTACCAGTCAGTATTTGAGAACGGTCGCACGCGTTATCACCCGCTGGAACAATGGTCTTTAACCCATCAGGATACCCCATGATTTTCACCCCACCACTACGTTCCGCCACGCTGATTAAACGTTACAAACGTTTTCTGGCCGACGTGATTACCCCGGAAGGCGAAACGTTCACCCTGCACTGCGCCAACACGGGCGCCATGACCGGCTGCGCCACCCCAGGCGATACCCTTTGGTATTCCACTTCGGATAACGCCAAGCGCAAATATGCCCACAGCTGGGAGTTGACGCACACCCAACAGGGGGATTGGATCTGCGTCAACACCCTGCGCGCCAACGGATTGGTGCGCGAAGCCATTGAACAGAATTTAATCAATGAATTATCCGGTTACAGTAAAATCAGCGGCGAAGTAAGATATGGCAGTGAAAACAGCCGTATCGATTTGTTATTACAGGCAGAAAATAGGGTTAACTGCTATATTGAAGTTAAGTCAGTCACATTACTGCAACAAGAACGTGGTTACTTCCCTGATGCGGTAACGCTCAGAGGACAAAAGCATCTGCGTGAGTTGCTCGGCGTGGTTGAAAGCGGGCAGCGGGCGGTTTTGTTTTTTGCTGTGTTACATAGCGGTATTGAACAGGTCGCACCGGCACATCATATAGATGAGCGTTATGCGGCACTGTTGGCACAGGTTCGGCAGTTGGGAGTAGAAGTCGTTTGTTATGGGGCTAAATTATCACCTGACGGTATATCTCTCTGCGATAAGTTACCGTTTTTTATCGATTAGCGACACCGGGCACCAATAATTCAACAACCGGTCATCGCGTCGCCAAATACGCCTTCCTTCACAGCATTGTCAAGCAGGCGACAGGAATAATTGCCAACCTACCTTCCATCTGTTATTTATAGCGGCCTGTTTTTCCCCCGCATTGGGGATTCGATAGTGCGTGTGTATGTAGGAGAAGCAACATGCAAGAAGGGCAAACCCGTAAAACCTCGTCCTTGAGCATTCTCGCCATCGCTGGGGTGGAGCCGTACCAAGAGAAGCCGGGCGAAGAGTACATGAACGTCGCCCAGTTGAAGCATTTCAAGCTTATTCTTGAAGCGTGGCGCAACCAGCTCAGGGACGAAGTGGACCGTACTGTATCGCATATGCAAGACGAAGCGGCCAACTTCCCGGATCCGGTAGACCGTGCCGCGCAGGAAGAAGAGTTCAGCCTTGAACTGCGTAACCGTGACCGTGAACGCAAACTGATCAAAAAGATCGAGAAAACGCTGAAGAAAGTGGAAGACGAAGATTTCGGCTACTGCGACTCCTGCGGCGTAGAAATTGGTATTCGTCGCCTTGAAGCGCGTCCGACTGCCGATTTGTGCATCGACTGCAAGACCCTGGCAGAAATCCGCGAAAAGCAGATGGCCGGCTAATACCGCTACTCTAAATGATTGGAGCTGCATCAAGGCGGCAAGATTGCGCATCCCGATGAGTTTACTTCGGTAAGTGATTCGGGTAAGCAAGCGCAGCCAACACAGAGGCAGTTTCAAGCATAACGAGTATGTTACCGCTGTGGCGCACGCTCCAACGTGCGCCACACAGAGAAAAGGGAAAGTTTCCCCTCTGATATGCAAGAAAGTCATTATGTGGGGCGCTTTGCCCCATCGCCTTCCGGGGATCTGCATTTCGGCTCGCTGATTGCCGCTCTGGGAAGCTACCTCCAGGCTCGTGCCCAACGCGGGCAGTGGCTGGTTCGCATTGAAGATATTGACCCCCCGCGCGAAGTCGCCGGTGCGGCCGCCCGTATCTTATCCGCACTGGAACACTATGGTCTCCTCTGGGACGGCCAGGTCATCTATCAATCCCAACGTCACGAAGCCTACCGCGCAACCCTGGATCAGCTGCAACAACAGGGGCTTAGCTATTTCTGCAATTGCACCCGCAGCCGTATCCAGCAAATTGGCGGTTTGTATGACGGCCACTGCCGTGATTTGCATCTTGGCCCGCAGGGCGCCGCTATCCGTTTACGTCAATCCGCACCGGTTTACGCCTTTCACGATCGCCTGCAAGGCGAGTTGCAGGCCGATCCGGCTCTGGCCCGGGAAGATTTCATCATTCGCCGACGCGATGGGTTGTTTGCCTATAATTTAGCGGTAGTGATTGACGACCATTTCCAGGGCGTGACCGAAATCGTGCGCGGCGCCGATCTGATTGAGCCGACAGTGCGCCAGATTGCGCTGTATCATCAGTTGCAAGCGCCGGTCCCCGCTTATGTGCATTTGCCACTGGCGCTGGGTGCAAACGGCATCAAGCTATCGAAGCAAAATCATGCGCCAGCGCTGCCCGAAGGCGATCCTCGCCCGGTGCTGATCGCCGCGCTGAAATTTCTGCGTCAACCGCTGCCGGAAAGCTGGCAAGATCTTGACCTGCCGTTATTATTGAGCTGGGCTATAGCACACTGGAAACTGGAAAATGTGCCCCGCCAGGTGGATGAAAACACATCGGCATTCTCAAAGGAGCCATGGTGAGCTATGATTAGCCGCTATTTTTTGTTAGCTCCATTTTTATCAGTCACTATCGAGGTGTACCATTTTTACCCGAGTAGCCAATTTCTGCCGTAAGGTACTAATCCGCGATGACAAGCTGCCCCGCGAGGATGCGCCGGTGAGCGATAAAAAGGTAATCCGCGAAGAAAGCGTGGTGGCTGAACAGCCTGCCGCGCCGCAACAACAAAGGCACGCCGAAAGCGGCAGAGAAACCCCTGCCCGCCGACCGGCGCCGCGTAAGCGCCCACCTTTTCCCGCAGCGGAGGGGACCGGCCCCATGACCGTGATCCCACGCGAGCAGCATTCAATCTCACGCAAAGACATCAGTGAGAACGCGCTGAAAGTGTTGTACCGCCTGAACAAATCCGGCTACGAAGCCTATCTGGTCGGTGGCGGCGTGCGCGATTTGTTGCTCGGCAAAAAACCGAAAGATTTCGACATCACCACCAACGCCACGCCAGATCAGGTGCGCAAGCTGTTCCGCAACTGCCGCCTGGTCGGCCGCCGTTTCCGTCTGGCGCACGTGATGTTCGGACCGGAAATCATCGAGGTTGCCACTTTCCGCGGCCACCACGAGCAGCAAACCCCGGAATCAGACAAGAACTCTTCCCAGCAGGCCCAAAATGGCATGCTGTTGCGCGACAACATCTTCGGTTCGATCGAAGAAGATGCTCAGCGCCGCGACTTCACCATCAACAGCCTGTATTACGGCGTGGCGGACTTCACCCTGCGTGATTACGTTGACGGTATGCGTGACTTGCAACAGGGCGTGATTCGCCTGATCGGCGATCCGGAAACCCGCTACCGCGAAGATCCGGTGCGCATGCTGCGCGCGGTGCGCTTTGCCGCCAAGCTGGACATGAGCATCAGCGACGAAACCGCCGAGCCGATCCCACGCCTGGCGTCGTTGCTGCATGAGATCCCGCCGGCACGTCTGTTTGAGGAATCGCTCAAGCTGCTGCAGGCAGGTTACGGTTACCCAACCTATTTGAAACTGTGCGAATACCAGCTGTTCCAGCCGCTGTTCCCGCAGATAGCACGCCACTTCACGCCTAGCCATGACACGCCGATGGAGCGCATTCTGGCACAGGTGCTGAAAAACACCGATTATCGGCTGCAGAACGACATGCGCGTCAATCCGGCGTTCCTGTTTGCTGCTATGCTTTGGTATCCGCTGCTGGAACATGCGCAGAAACTGGCGCAGGAGAGCGGGCTGGCGTATTACGACGCCTTCGCGTTGGCGATGAATGACGTGCTGGACGAACAGTGTCGCTCACTGGCGATTCCGAAACGCATCACCACGTTGGTTCGCGATATCTGGCAGTTGCAGTTGCGCCTGTCTCGCCGCCAGGGCAAACGTGCGCACAAGCTGATGGAACACCCAAAATTCCGCGCCGCTTACGATCTGCTGGCGCTGCGCGCCGAAGTGGAAGAAAACCAGGAAATGCTGCGTCTGACCGAATGGTGGGGCGAGTTCCAGGAAGCCACGCCGGCGCGTCAGAAAACCATGTTGAGCACTTTGGGTGACGACCCCGCGCCACGCCGCGCTCGTCAACGTCGCCCTCGCCGCCGGACGCCGCGTAAAGAAGGAGCATAATGATCCGCGTTTATATCGCGCTGGGGAGTAACCTGGCGCAACCGCTGCAACAGGTAAAAGCCGCACTGGAGGCGCTGGAGCATCTCCCGCGCACCCGATTGATCCTTTGTTCGTCGTTTTACCGCACCAAGCCGCTGGGGCCGCAGAACCAGCCGGATTTTCTCAATGCGGTGGTGGCGCTCGATACCTTGCTGCCCGCCGAACAACTGCTCGATCATACCCAAGCGATAGAACGCAATCAGGGCCGCGTGCGCAAAGATGAGCGCTGGGGCCCACGCACCCTCGATCTGGACATCATGCTGTATGGCGAGCAGGTTATTCATACCGATCGCCTGACAGTGCCGCATTACGGCCTGAAAGAACGCGAGTTCATGCTCTACCCGCTGGCGGAAATCGCCCCCGAGTTGGTGTTCCCGGACGGTGAATCGCTGGCCAGTTGCCTGAAGCGCGTGCCGGAGAACGGCATGGAGCTGTGGCATCAGCCCAAGCAAAAAGCCTGAATCGGGCGCAGCATGCAGCGCCCCCTACAGCATCACCTGAGCGACAAACCCGCCTTCCGCCCGGTTGGCAAAGCTGATGCGCAGCCCGTGCAAACCGGCGATGCGCTGCACGATAGATAACCCCAACCCGCTGCCGGTTTGCTCCTGGCCCGGCGGACGATAAAAACGCTCACCCAGCCGTACCAGATGCTCCGCCGTTATCCCCGGCCCATTGTCTTCGACCGCCAGCAAGCGCTCTGTAAGCCTCACAGTGACGGTGCCGCCCGCAGGCGTGTAACGTACCGCATTGTCCACCAAATTACGCACCAGCAGCGACAGCAGCAGCGCTTGCCCCTGTAACGGTGCCGGCATGCCCTGCTGTTCGTAACGCAACGTGACGCCGGCGGCGTGAGCATGGCGATCCTGCTCCGCCAGCGTCATCGGCACTAACCGGCTCCAGTCGACCGGCGCCAAATCGGCCAGATCCGACAGTGAATCCAACCGCGACAACGTCAGCAACTGATCGACCAAGCGGGTGGCACGATCGATGCTCACCGTCAGATTTCCCAGCGCATGCTCGCGCATCGGCTCGTCGTCACCGGCCAATTGCACCACTTCCGTCTGCACCCGCAGTGCCGCCAACGGGCTACGCAGCTCATGGGCGGCATCGGAGGTAAAACGCCGCTCACGCACCAGTAGCGCGTTGATGCGCGCAAACAGCGTGTTCAGTGCATCCACCAACGGCCTGACTTCGGTCGGTACCTGACGCGCATCCAGCGGCGTAGCGTCGTCAGGCGCGCGCTTGCGCAGCCCGGCGGCCACCACGCGCAGTGGCCGCAGTTCACGCCCCACCATCAGCGCGATCAACAGCATCAGAATCGGCAACGTCACCAGCCACGGCACCAGTTGCCCGGTTACCATACCCAGCGCCATATCCCGCCGGTAATCCCACTCCTGGCCGACCACGATGCGATAGCGGCCGTCCGGGCTGGTCAGCCACAGCAGCCGCCAGCTGTCGTCATCGCCCCGGCGTTCGCCATCGGTAAAGCCTTCGCGTTCGCCGTCAAAACGGAAATCCGCGCCGTTTTCACCGTCATTGAGCAACATCTTGCCGTTACGGTCGAAGATGGCGAACGCCAACGCGTCGTCATCCTGCTTGCCCCGCTTGCCGTGATGCACCAGCTTCTTGGTTTTCGGCAGGCTACGCACGCTTTCGTCGGCCAGCAGATCGCCCAGATTGGCGGTCGCCAAGCGCTTGGCAAACAGCATCTGTTGGGTATCAAACACTTCATTGATGTTGTTGCGCGTCATCATCCACGCCACCAGGCTGGCGGAACACCAGGTCACCAGCGCCAGCAGGCTGAAAATAAGGATCAGCCGCAGCCGCAAGCTGAGATGTTTCACGAGACCTCCCCCAACGTGTAGCCCACGCCGTGAATGGTGCGGATAAAACCGTTACCCAACTTGCGCCGCAGGTGATGGATATGCACTTCCACTGCATTACTGCTGACTTCGTCATCCCAGTTGTACAGTTTTTCCTGGATCAGCGGCCGCGCCAACACTCGCCCCTTGTTATGCAGGAACAGCTCCAGCAGCGCCAGTTCACGCGGCGTCAAGGTTACCGGCTCGCCGTTGCAGCTCAGGCTGCGAGTGGCCGAGTCAAACACCAGGTTGCCATGCACCAGCTGCGGCATCAGTTGGCCATGACGGCGGCGGATCAACGCCTGCAGGCGCGCCGCGACTTCCGTCAGGGCGAAAGGTTTGCACAGGTAATCATCGGCACCGCTCTGCAGGCCACTGACCCTTTGCTCCAGTGCATCACGCGCGGTAAGGATCAGCACCGGCACATCATGACCGGCCTGGCGCCATTGGCGCAACAAATCCAGCCCATCAAGGCCCGGCAAGCTGAGATCGAGGATCACCGCATCGTAAGGTGCGCTTTCCAACGCGTTTTTGCCGACCACCCCGTCGGTAAACCAGTCCAGATTAAAGCCGAGTTTGGTCAACCCGGCCTTGATGCCGTCACCGATTAACTTGTCGTCTTCTATCAGTAGAATTCGCATGCTCGTCCCTTTTTCACTATTACATCACAAGGTTCTTAAGAACCCCTTAAGCTTCATGATCTGCGCTACCCACCCCGTTAGGGTTACAGTAGAATGACAGCACTTTTTTGCAGCCAGGGCCCTGCGCATACCGCGCGGCTCTATTCAGGAGACGTAGTGATGAAACCCACCACCGTGACCCACTTGCGCCAGTGGAAACAGGAGCAACGCAAGTTTGCTTCACTGACCGCCTACGATGCCAGCTTTGCCCAACTGTTTGAAGAGCAAGGCGTTAAAGTACTGCTGGTGGGTGATTCGCTGGGCATGACGCTGCAGGGCCACGACTCCACGCTGCCGGTCACCGTCGCCGACATCGCTTACCACACACGGGCCGTACGCCGTGGTGCCCCGGCCTGCCTGCTGCTGTCTGACATGCCTTTCATGAGTTACGCCACCCCGGAGCGGGCCTTCGCCAACGCTGCCGAGCTGATGCAGGCCGGCGCCAATATGGTGAAACTGGAAGGCGGCAGTTGGCTGTGCGAAACGGTGAAAATGCTCACCGAGCGCGCCGTGCCGGTGTGCGGCCACCTCGGCCTGACACCGCAGTCGGTGAACGTATTCGGTGGCTACAAGGTGCAAGGCCGTGACGAACTCGCCGCCAAACAACTGCTGGAAGATGCGCAAAATCTGGAGCTGGCCGGCATGCAGCTGCTGGTGCTGGAGTGCGTACCGACCGAACTGGCACGCAAGATCACCGAAGCGCTGTCCATTCCGGTGATCGGCATTGGCGCCGGCAACGTGACCGATGGCCAGATTCTGGTGATGCACGACGCCTTTGGCATTACCGGCGGTCATACGCCGAAATTCGCTAAAAATTTCCTGGCGCAAAGCGGCGATATCCGCCTGGCGGTGCAACAGTATATGCAGGAAGTGGAGCAAGGCGCTTACCCCGCTGAAGAACACTCTTTTAATTAAGCGATCGTTCCAGGAGCTATCAATGATTATTATCGAAACCCTGCCTTTGCTGCGTCAGCAGATCCGCCGCTGGCGCCAGGACGGCAAACGCATCGCGTTGGTACCTACCATGGGCAATCTGCACGAAGGCCATATGACGCTGGTTGATGAAGCCCGAGCGCGTGCCGATATCGTGGTGGTCAGCATTTTCGTGAATCCGATGCAGTTCGAACGCCCTGACGATCTGGCGCGCTACCCGCGCACCCTGCAGGAGGACAGCGAAAAGCTGACCCGCCGCAACGTCGACCTGGTGTTCGCACCGGCGCCGGCCGATGTCTACCCGCAGGGGCTGGAACAGCAAACCTATGTCGACGTGCCGGGCATTTCCACCATGCTGGAAGGCGCCAGCCGCCCTGGTCATTTCCGCGGCGTCGCCACCATCGTCAGCAAACTGTTCAATCTGGTTCAGCCGGATCTGGCCTGTTTTGGCGAGAAGGACTACCAGCAACTGGCGTTAATCCGCAAGATGGTGGCGGACATGGGGTACGACATCGATATCGTCGGCGTGCCGACCGTGCGCGCTAAAGACGGCCTGGCGCTCAGCTCGCGCAACGGCTACCTGACAGCCGAAGAACGCAAAATCGCGCCTCAGCTCAGCAAGATCATGAACGCATTGGCAGAACAACTCAGCAACGGCGAGCGCCACGTCGACGATCTGCTGGAGCAAACCGCCGCGCACTTGCGCGCCGCCGGTTTCACCCCGGACGAACTGTTTATCCGTGACGCCGACAGCCTGCAACCGCTGGGTGTTGAAAGCCAACGCGCAGTGGTACTGATGGCCGCCTGGCTGGGCAAGGCACGCCTGATCGATAACCAGCAGGTTGACCTGACACTATAAGTTATTTTTTGTGCAATCGTCACCGTTGTAGCCCACCCGAAAGTAGACAAGGATGGCGTTATCGGTGACGATAAACACCGGATGGATGTTCAACCCCAATCGCTTCTATATACCCTAAATAATTGGCGTTGCAGCAAGGTGGCAAGCCCGTAAGTCCCCAGGAGCATAGACAACTCTATGACTGGGGTGATCGGATACAGCCAACACAGGTGCAGCGTCAAGTATGACGGGGATAGGCGGATATTCAGTTAGGTAAAGTTATGATACGTACTATGCTGCAAGGCAAGCTGCATCGGGTGAAAGTGACTCAGGCCGACTTGCACTATGAAGGTTCCTGCGCCATCGATCAGGATTTCCTGGAGGCCGCAGGCATTCTGGAATATGAAGCTATCGATATTTATAACGTTGATAACGGTCAGCGTTTCTCGACCTACGCCATCGCCGCTGAACGCGGTTCGCACATCATTTCGGTCAACGGCGCGGCGGCACGTTGCGCCTGCGTGGGCGACAAACTGATCATCTGCTCTTACGTGCAGATGAGCGATGCCGATGCCCGCCAGCACCACCCGAAAGTCGCCTATTTCGAAGGTGACAACAACCTGCAACGCAAAGCGAAAGCCGTGCCGGTTCAGGTAGCCTGAGAATAAAAACGGGCGCATTTCAGCGCCCGTTTCCTGCTATTGCACCACCACCGTTCCCGGCTTGTTGGCTATTCTGTCCGCCATGGTCTGAATGGAGTCGGTACGCAGAATATACAGCCGCTTCAGCGTATACGGATTATCCCCCGGCTTTACCTTACCCTGCACCGTGGTCACCGCCATATGGAAACCGGCGTCTTTCGCCGCCTGTATCGCCCGCTGGTTGTAGCCGCCGAACGGATAGGATACGTACAACACATGCGGATTAAACTGCGACAGCGCGCGGCGCGAGCGCTCAAAATCGAATTCGATATTGTGCAGTGAACGGCTCAGCAGAATAGGCTGGCGGTTGCCGTCGGTACGGTGCAGGAAATGCGTATGTGACTGCACGTCGAACACGTCCTGGATCTGCTTGAGTTCTGAAATGCTCATAAACTGCAGCGAGTCCGGGTTCCACTTTTGCGGATGGCGTTTGATGCGCGAAGAAATAATAAACGCCGTTGCGCGGAAACCGTAGTCCTTCAACACCGGGTAAGCATAGCGATACACCGACTTCAACCCGTCATCAAAAGTCAGCACCACCGCCTTACCCGGCAGGTTGATCTGGTTCTTCAGATAGGCTTCCAGCTGGTACAGGGAAATGGTGTCATAACCCGCCTGCTTCAGGTAGGTCATCTGGTTGCTGAACGCCACGTCCGACGTGGTGGTCGAGGTATGGCGGAAACGCTTGTTCTCTTCGTTTTTCAGCAGATGGTGGTAGGTCAGCACCGGAACGCCGGTGTCGATTTCGCAGTCCAGTTCGCTGATATAGCCCAGACGATCGCCAATATTGATCTCATACCAGGTATTGTTCAGCCGATCCTTCAGTTTGCCGATGATCGGATAACGCAGGTTCTCTTCCAGCACGCCAAACACTTCGCTGGCGTTATCCGCCTCGGTATAGACGTTGATCGCCTTCTGCGTGATCAGGTTCTGATTGGTCAGCGGCTTATTCAGCTCACCGAGATCGTCTTGCACCTTGCGTGACTTTTTGAGGTTGCGCACGTCGTCTTTATCGATAAACCCCGTGCCGTGACCAAACTTGAATTCGTAATATTCCGCATCCGCCGGGAACACCTGAATCAGCTGCCCCTGCTTCACTTCTCCGACCGGGATAACATGCTCGCCAATCAGCGAATAAACCTCGCTGTCGCGTTGCGCTTCCATATATTCAGATTTAACAGCGCTGTTTTCCGACAACAAATTTGCCAGCGTCGCCGGAGAAGCGAGTGACATCAGGATGCCGAGTAGCCCAGCCGCTATCTTGTGTTGAGGCCGCATGGTTATGTTCTGCTTACGAGTGCGTGATAAAAAGGGAGAAAATGTGGAGCGCCAGCATAGCACGATTTGAACATCGGGGAGAAAGGGGTTATGTGAGCAATTCTATTGATTTATGTGATGCCGGCTTCAGATCGATAACAGCGCCCCCGAACGCGGGTCCGGGGGCGTCAGTACATCAGGTGCGCAGGCCACGACCGCGCTCTATCAGGTACCAGGACAGCAGATAGAACACCAGGATAAACGCCACCAGCACCGCCATGGTCAGCACCAGCGGCACATCACTGATGCCGAGGAAGCCGTAGCGGAAACCGCTGATCATATAGACGATCGGGTTCAGCTTGGACACCGCCTGCCAGAACGGCGGCAACAGCGTAAGCGAATAGAAAACCCCGCCCAGATAGGTCAGCGGCGTCAGCACGAAGGTCGGGATCAGGCTGATGTCGTCAAAGGTGGTGGCGAACACCGCGTTGATCAGGCCCGCCAGCGAGAACAGGATTGCCGTCAGCAACAGCGTGACCACAATCACCCACCAGGCGTGCACCTGCAGCGGCACAAAGAACAGTGAGATCACCGTCACCAGCACGCCGACGCAAATGCCGCGCGCCACGCCGCCGCCGACGTAACCGGCAATCACCACATGAGTCGGCACCGGCGCCACCAGCAGCTCTTCGATATTGCGCTGGAACTTGGCGCTGAAGAACGACGATGCGACGTTGGCGTACGAGTTGGTGATTACCGCCATCATAATCAGGCCGGGCACGATAAACTGCATGTAATCAAAGCCGTGCATATCGCCAATGCGCGAGCCAATCAGGTTGCCGAAGATGATGAAATACAGCGTCATGGTGATCACCGGCGGCACCAGGGTCTGGATCCAGATACGGGCAAAACGGTTGATCTCTTTGGCCCAGATACTCTGTAAAGCCACCCAATACAAACGCGTCATGCTTTTTCTCCATTACCGTTAACCAGGGTGACAAACAGCTCTTCCAACCGGTTAGCCTTATTACGCATGCTCAATACCTGCACCCCTTGCGCGCTGAGTTGAGCGAACAAGCCATTCAGGCCCTGCTCGCGCATCACTTCCACTTCCAGCGTTGACGTATCCGTCAGGCGGTTGCGATAGCCATCCAGCTTCGGCAAAGGGCTTTTGGCCGCCAAGTCGAGGATAAAGGTTTCGGACTTCAGCTTGGCCAGCAATCCTTTCATTGACGTGTTTTCCACCAGCTCCCCGTTCTGGATAATGCCGATATTGCGGCACAGCATTTCTGCCTCTTCCAGATAGTGGGTCGTGAGGATAATGGTGGTGCCCTGGGCGTTCAGCTCTTTCAGGAAGCCCCACATGGAGCGGCGCAGTTCGATATCCACCCCAGCCGTCGGCTCATCGAGGATCAGCAGCTTTGGCTGGTGCATCAAGGCGCGGGCGATCATCAGACGGCGTTTCATGCCGCCGGACAACATGCGGGCGCGTTCATCGCGCTTGCCCCACAGATCCAACTGGGTCAGGTATTTTTCCGCACGCGCCAACGCTTCGCGCCGGGTCACGCCGTAGTAACCCGCCTGATTGACCACAATCTGCATGACGGTTTCAAACGGGTTAAAGTTGAATTCTTGCGGCACCAGCCCGAGTTGACGCTTGGCGTTAACGATATCTTTATCGATGTCATAGCCGAACACCCGTACGCTGCCGGCCGTTTTGTTCACCAGCGAACTGATAATGCCGATGGTGGTAGATTTACCGGCACCGTTTGGCCCCAGCAGGGCATAAAAATCCCCCGCTTCGACGTTAAGATCGATCCCGCGCAACGCCTTGACGCCACCCGCGTAGGTCTTGGTCAACTGCGCTAATTCCAGTGCATAATTCATAAGTTAGAAAGTACCTTGTGACGATGAGTATGCTGCTGCGTATTGTAATAGAGATGATCTTATCATCAGCAGCGATTTCACTGAGGCGAATCCGTGCGGAAAAAAGCGTAACTGTTCTGATTTCCAAATTGTGACGCTTGTCCTATATTAGCCCAACGCAATCTGTTTGTTACAGGTCTATAACCCTCCATGAAAGAAATCGAAACGCTTATCGCCAATAATCAAGCCTGGTCGGCCAATATCAACCAGGAAGATCCAGACTTTTTTGAACGTTTATCCCAGGCGCAAAAGCCCCGCTTTTTATGGATAGGTTGCTCAGACAGCCGTGTTCCGGCAGAACGTTTGACCGGCCTGGAGCCAGGCGAACTGTTTGTCCACCGTAATGTGGCAAACCTGGTGGTTCACACCGATCTTAACTGTCTGTCGGTCGTGCAGTATGCGGTGGATGTGCTGGAAGTTGAACATATCATCATCTGCGGCCATCTGGGCTGCGGCGGCGTAGAGGCCGCGGTGGAAAACCCGGAGCTGGGGCTGATCAACAACTGGCTGCTGCATATCCGCGACCTGTGGTACAAGCACAGCTCACTGCTGGGTGAACTGGAACCGGAAAAGCGCCTCGACGTATTGTGCGAGATCAACGTCATCGAGCAGGTCTACAACCTGGGCCACTCCACCATCATGCAATCGGCCTGGAAACGCGGCCAGAAAGTGACGATCCACGGTTGGGTCTACGGGATTCAGGACGGGCGCCTGCGCGATCTGGAAGTGGCTGCCACCAGCCGCGAGAGCCTGGAAATGGGGTATCGCAAGGCGATGTCCAAACTGCAGCAGGACAAGGGCGTAAAAGCCTAGAGCGTTATCTTGCTCTCTGTGTGGGCGCGGACAAGCCGCGCCCCTGCCGATTACTCGTCCAGCAGCACCACTTTGCCGACGTACGGCAAGTGACGGTAACGCTGAGCGTAGTCAATGCCGTAGCCCACCACGAACTCGTCCGGGATCGAGAATCCGACGAACTCCACCGGCACCTCCACCTCACGGCGCTCAGGTTTGTCCAGCAAGGTGCAGATCGCCAGAGATTTCGGCCCACGCAGCGCCAAAATTTCGCGCACCTTATTCAGCGTATTGCCGGAATCAATGATGTCTTCGACGATCAGCACGTCTTTGCCGCGGATGTCTTCATCGAGATCTTTGAGGATTTTCACGTCGCGGGTGGTGGACATGCCGCTGCCGTAGCTCGAGGCGGTCATAAAGTCGACTTCGTGCGGCACTTCAATCGTGCGACACAGATCGGCCATGAACATGAAGGAACCGCGCAGCAGCCCGACCAACACCATATCACTGCCGCTATCGCGGTAATGTTCGGTGATTTGACGGCCAAGTTCGGCAATACGGGTCTTAACTTCCTGCTCGGAAATCATTACGTCTACAGTGTGTTTCATAGGTTTCAGGTCAGTTGCCGGAAGAAGGGCGCAGAGTTTAGCATAGCCTGAAGCCGGTGGCGACGCGAGTGCGCCGCCACTTCTGCTCTAGTCGCTTACGGTAAAGCCCATCATCATGCCGGTATCCTCATGCTCCAGCAGGTGACAATGTGCCATATAGGCATGTTCGCTGTTAGCGGGATGATCAAAACGCACCAGCACTTCGCTGCGCCAACCTTCGACGCGCACCGTGTCTTTCCAGCCGCTGCGGTGAGCAGCCGGCGGCTTGCCGTTCTCCGACAGGATGCGGAACTGGGTGCCGTGGATATGGAACGGGTGCAGCATCATGTCGCCTTCGCCGGACAGGGTCCATTTCTCGTACTTACCGCGTTTGGCTTCAAACGCCGGTTGGGTCATATCGAAGGCCTTGCCGTTGATCTTATTGCCGTGGCTGAAGTCGAAAGGCTTGGCGCCATGATCCATACCCTTCATATTACCGTGATCCATACCTTTCATGCTGCCATGATCCATACCGGCCATTCCGCCATCGCTATTGCTATTACTCATGCTGCCGTGATCCATGCTCATCCCGGCCATCGCCTGATGACCGTAACGATCCATCAACGCCTGCATGCCCAGCTTATCCAACTGCGGGTCCATCATCAGTTGCAGCCAGCGCTCCTGAAGCCCGGCCAGCGGTGGCAGCGCCGGCAATTTCACCAGGCTGTCCGGCATCGTTTTGATTCCCTGCGCCAGCGAAGGCTGAATGCGCAATACCGGCAGCGGCTGGTCGAAGGGTGCCAGCGTCATGCCCATCTGTTTGACCGGCAGCGTGACGATGTCGAACGGCTTGCCGTCCGAGGCATCTATCAGCACTTCAAAGCGTTCGCCCATCAGCATCGGCAATTCAGTCAGCTTCACCGGTTCGGCCAGGAAACCACCGTCACTGGCGATAACATATAGCGGCCGATTATCGCTGGCCGCCAGGTTCAGCGACCGTGCATTACAGCCGTTGAGAAAACGCAACCGCAACCAGCCGCGCGGCGCAACGTGCTGCGGATATTGAGCGCCGTTGGTGAACATACGGTCGCCGAACCAGCCAACTGCGGCGCTCATCACGTCCAGTTGGTATTCAATCTGCGCGTCTTTGCCCAACCGTTTGTCCTGCAGGATCACCGGAATATCATCCAGTCCCCAGGTCTTCGGCAACGGCAGTTTACTGCTCTCGTCGTCTTCCAGCAGCACCAGCCCCGCCAGCCCCATCATCACCTGATGGCCGGTTTTGCCGTGGGTATGCGGATGGAACCAACAGGTGGCCGCGGGCTGTTCGACAGTGAAACTCACTCTGCGCGTGGTACCCGGCTGAATCAGCGCCTGCGGGCCACCATCGACATCGCCGGGGATTTCCAGACCGTGCCAGTGGACGGTGCTGGCTTCCGGCAAACCGTTTTTGATATCGACCGTCACCGGTTTGCCGCGCTGCAGCCGCACCGCTGGCCCCAGCAGCGCTCCGTTGACGCCCCAGGTTTGGGTCGCTTTGCCCGGCAACCAATTCATTTCACCGGTTTGCAGCGCCAGCGCGATTTTTCCCTGCGCGTCCGGCATCAACAGCGGCGGGATCGGCAACGCCGGCAACCCGGCAGCCCACGCGCTTCGGCTCCACAGCGGTAAGGCGCTTGCCGCGCCCAGCGCAGCGGTCAATTTGATAAAATCACGGCGTAACATCGCTGACTCCCTTTTCTCTGTGACAGGTACCCTATAGCTTTCAAGTTCCAGCTCATTCATCCCCTGTCATTCGGGGCGCTAGCGCAGGTAATAACGCTGCAGCTTGAAAGACAACAGGTATAACTTTCATGCCGGACAGCCTAAACCCTCCCCTTAGCGGAAGGTCAAGCCTTTGCTGCCGGTTATGTTATCCGCAAGTAATAAAATTTGGTGCCTTTACAGGCAAGTGTGATAACGTTTGCTGACAATAAACAGGTCTATTTTCATGATGAAAAAAACAACGTTACTGGTGCTGCTGCTCACCATGCTGGGGTTCTCCAACGCCAGTCTGGCGCTCAATGAGTCTGAGGCGGAAGATCTGGCCGATCTGACGGCGGTATTTATTTATCTGAAAAACGATTGCGGCTACAACGACTTGCCCAACGCGCAAATCAAACGTGCCATCGTTTACTTCGCCCAGCAAAACCGCTGGGATTTGAGCAACTATAATAGCTACAACATGAAGGCGCTGGGTGAAGACAGCTATCGCGATCTCAGTGGCATCGCCATCCCTACCCCCAACAAATGCAAATCTCTGGCACGCGATTCGCTGAGCCTGCTGGCGTACGCCAACTAATCCCTCCCGCCTTCCGCTACCTCTGTTTGAAATTCAGCCGTGCATCACCAGACAGAGTTAGCTATGATGTTGCGCCAATTTTTCATGGCCGTTATTACGGAGTTCCCGCACATGACCCAGAAAGAAATTTGGTATGAAACGCTGCATGCCAACTTCGGCCAGTACTTCTCAGTAGAGAATGTGCTGTACCGCGAGAAGACCGAGCATCAGGATTTGGTGATTTTTGAAAATCCGGTGCTGGGGCGCGTGATGGCGCTCGACGGCGTGGTGCAAACCACCGAGCGCGATGAGTTCATTTATCACGAAATGATGACCCACGTTCCGCTGCTGGCACATGGCCAGGCGAAGAAGGTGTTGATCATCGGCGGCGGCGACGGCGGCATGCTGCGCGAAGTCAGCCGTCATCAGGGCATAGAGCAGATCACCATGGTCGAGATCGACGCCGGGGTGGTGGAGTTCTGCCGCCAGTACCTGCCGAATCACAATGCCGGCTCCTACGACGACCCGCGTTTCAAGCTGGTGATCGACGACGGCGTCAACTTCGTTAATCAGACCGATGAAAAATTCGATGTGATTATCTCGGACTGCACCGATCCGATCGGCCCCGGCGAGAGCCTGTTCACTTCGGCGTTCTATGAAGGCTGCGCACGCTGCCTGAACGAGGGCGGCATTTTTGTCGCGCAGAACGGCGTCTGCTTCCTGCAACAGGACGAAGCGATCAACAGCCATGCCAAACTAAGCCAATATTTCAACGACGTCAGCTTCTATCAGGCGGCGATCCCGACCTATTACGGCGGCATCATGACCTTCGCCTGGGCGAGCCAAAACCCGGCTCTGCGTCAGCTCGATTTATCCGCCCTGCAACATCGCTTTAATCAAAGCGGCCTAAACTGCCGTTATTACAACCCGGCGATCCACGCAGGCAGCTTTGCTCTGCCACAGTACTTGCTTAACGCACTGAACGTTACACGTTAAGCGAGAAGATAAGGAGGTGAACCCAATTGCAAAAGCTAAAACTGCACGGCTTCAATAACCTGACGAAGAGCCTGAGTTTTTGTATTTACGATATTTGTTACGCCAAAACCGCGGATGACCGCGATGGCTATATCGCCTACATTGACGAGCAATACAACGCCAATCGCCTGACAGAGATCCTGAGTGAAACCTGCTCGATCATTGGCGCAAATATTCTGAACGTCGCACGTCAGGACTACGAGCCTCAGGGCGCCAGCGTAACCATCTTGGTCAGCGAAGAACCGGTCGATCCGAAAGATGTCGATACGTCGGAACAGCCCGGCCCCCTCTCAAAGACGGTGGTCGCACACCTGGACAAGAGCCACATCTGCGTTCATACCTATCCGGAAAGCCATCCAGAAGGCGGATTATGCACCTTCCGCGCCGATATTGAAGTGTCGACCTGTGGCGTGATTTCACCGCTGAAAGCGCTGAATTACCTGATCCACCAGTTGGAATCCGACATCGTCACCATGGATTACCGCGTGCGCGGCTTTACCCGCGACGTAAATGGCGTGAAGCATTACATCGATCATGAGATCAACTCGATCCAGAACTTTATGTCTGACGATATGAAGGCGCTGTACCACATGATGGACGTCAACGTTTACCAGGAGAACATCTTCCATACCAAGATGCTGCTGAAGGATTTCGATCTGAAGCATTACCTGTTTAACGCCAAGCCGGAAGCCCTGAGCGAGGCCGAGCGTAAAGAGATTACCGATCTGCTGTGGAAGGAGATGCAGGAAATCTATTACGGCCGCAATATTCCGCACTTGTAATGGGTTAAGGGTGCGGCCATACACATGCCGCGCCCTTACATTTAATATTTGAGCATGAAAGAACGGTAGGCCTTCAACACCGCCAGGAAGTCTTCGACGCCGCAAAATGAGAGGCTTTCTTCATCATAATAATTCATCCCCTCTTCCATCTCGTCGCCTTCAAACGCCAATAGATTGGCGCGGATCATCACCTCTTCACCGTCCATCAGCAATGTATATTCGTGGCCTTCCAACTGCCATTGACGCTCACTGCCTTTGACTTCCGCCGCCCCGGCTTCGATCCGATCCAGCAGGTTGAAATCGCCTTTGACTTCCTCATTGATCCAGTGGCCAATCGCTTCATGCCCCATCGAAAATCTGACCATCACCTGACCGGTCACGTCACGCAGAAATTCGTAATCCATAGCACGCCCTCCTGAGCCTTTTTCTTAGTGTAAACATTAATTCATGACTAACTCAGCGAGCGCTCGCAAAGTTGGCAACTGAGCAAAATAAAACGGGAGGCCAAGGCCTCCCGTTGAACAGTTGCGCAATATAGCGGCTTAAACGGCGGTTTGGAAGATCACGCCGTCGGCTTTTTCAGTGTACTGGCCCAGTTGATCGAAGTTCAGGTAACGGTAAGTATCCGCCGCTGTTTTATCGACCTGTTCCATGTACGTTTGATACTCGTCCGGCGTTGGCAAACGGCCCAGCAGCGAAGCAACCGCCGCCAGTTCAGCAGAGGCCAGATAAACGTTGGCACCAGTACCCAAACGGTTCGGGAAGTTACGGGTAGAGGTGGAAACCACCGTCGCGCCGTCAGCTACGCGCGCCTGGTTACCCATGCACAGTGAACAACCCGGGATCTCGATACGCGCACCGCTCTTGCCGAACACGCTGTAATAGCCCTCTTCGGTCAGTTGAGCCGCATCCATCTTGGTCGGTGGCGCAACCCACAGGCGGGTTGGCAGTTGGCCCTTGTGCTGGTCCAGCAACTTACCGGCAGCGCGGAAATGGCCGATGTTGGTCATGCAGGAACCGATGAACACTTCATCGATCTTGCTGTTGGCCACGTCGGACAGCAGGCGCGCATCGTCAGGATCGTTCGGTGCACACAGGATTGGCTGAGTGATCTCTGCCAGATCGATGTCGATCACCGCAGCGTATTCCGCATCCGCATCGCCTTCCAGCAGTTGCGGATCCGCCAGCCATTTCTGCATACCCTGAATGCGGCGCTCCAGCGTACGGCGATCGCCGTAACCTTCGGAGATCATCCACTTCAGCAGCACGATGTTAGAGTTCAGGTACTCTTCGATCGGTGCCTTATCCAACTTGATGGTACAACCGGCGGCGGAACGTTCGGCAGAGGCGTCGGTCAGTTCAAACGCCTGCTCGACTTTCAGCTCCGGCAAACCTTCGATTTCCAGAATACGTCCGGAGAAGATGTTCTTCTTGCCCTTCTTCTCAACGGTCAGCAAGCCCTGCTGGATCGCGTAGTAAGGGATGGCATGCACCAGATCACGCAGTGTGATGCCCGGCTGCATTTTGCCTTTGAAGCGCACCAGCACCGACTCAGGCATATCCAACGGCATAACGCCGGTCGCTGCGGCAAACGCCACCAGACCGGAGCCGGCCGGGAAGGAAATGCCGATCGGGAAACGGGTGTGGGAGTCACCGCCGGTACCGACGGTATCCGGCAACAGCATGCGGTTCAGCCACGAGTGAATAACGCCGTCGCCCGGACGCAGCGATACGCCGCCACGGTTCATGATAAAGTCCGGCAGCGTGTGGTGAGTGGTCACATCAACCGGTTTCGGGTACGCGGCGGTGTGACAAAACGACTGCATGACCAGATCGGCGGAGAAACCCAGGCACGCAAGGTCTTTCAGTTCGTCACGGGTCATCGGACCGGTGGTGTCCTGAGAACCTACGGAGGCCATCTTCGGCTCGCAGTATTCGCCCGGACGCACGCCGGCAACGCCACAGGCGCGGCCCACCATTTTCTGCGCCAGCGAGAAGCCCTTGTTGCTGGCGGCAACTTCTTTGGCGATGCGGAACACGTCGCTGTGCGGCAGGCCCAGCGCTTCACGCGCCTTGGTGGTCAAACCACGGCCGATAATCAGCGGGATACGGCCGCCGGCGCGCACTTCATCCAGCAATACGTCGGTTTTCAGTTCGAAGTTGGCGATCAGTTCGCCGGTTTCGTGGTTGCGCACTTCGCCTTTGTACGGGTAAACGTCGATCACGTCGCCCATGTTCAGGTCAGAAACGTCCACTTCAATCGGCAAGGCGCCGGCATCTTCCATGGTATTGAAGAAGATGGGTGCGATTTTACTGCCCAGCACCACACCGCCGCCGCGCTTGTTCGGCACATACGGGATGTCATCGCCCATAAACCACAGCACAGAGTTGGTGGCGGACTTACGGGAAGAACCGGTACCGACCACGTCACCGACGTAGGCCAACGGGAAACCTTTCTTGTTCAGCAGCTCAATTTGCTTGATCGGGCCAACGCTGCCCGGTTGATCCGGCACTATGCCTTCACGTTCGTTTTTCAGCATCGCCAGGGCGTGCAATGGGATGTCCGGACGTGACCAGGCATCCGGCGCCGGCGACAGATCGTCGGTGTTGGTTTCGCCGGTGACTTTGAATACGGTAACGGTGATTTTTTCCGCCAGTTTCGGGCGTGACAGATACCACTCGGCATCGGCCCAGGACTGCATAATCTGTTTGGCGTGCGGGTTACCCGCCTTGGCTTTCTCTTCCACATCGTAGAAGTTGTCGAACATCAGCAGCGTGTGGGAAAGTGCCTTGGCGGCGATAGCAGCCAGTTTTTCGTTATCCAGCGCGTCGATCAGCGGATGAATGTTGTAACCGCCTTGCATGGTGCCCAACAGTTCTACGGCTTTCTCGGGGGTAATCAGGGGAGAGGTCGCGTCACCTTTGGCGATAGCCGCCAGGAAACCTGCTTTGACGTAGGCGGCTTCGTCGACGCCTGGTGGAACACGATTAATCAGCAGGTCTAACAGGAATTCTTCTTCGCCTTGTGGCGGATTCTTTAATGATTCAACCAGCGCTGCCATTTGGGTGGCGTCTAACGGCTTAGGGACGATGCCCTCTGCAGCACGCTCGGCTACGTGCTTACGGTATTCTTCTAGCACGACATTCTCCTCGCTCTCATTGTCATTTATTGTGCCTGGCGTTTATACCCGTCGTCTTTCAAGCCGCAGTGTTGTTACCTGCGCTCGTTCACCCCAGTTACTTACCTGAGTAAGCGCCTCGGGATGAACGAGCTGGGCGCCTAACTGCAACTTGAAAGCCATAGGGTAACTCTTCAAACCGGGTTTAGCGCACGGTGTTGGTGCCATTGATCCTGACGGGGCACTGCTGTCGATGTCCTGGCCTGTAAGGTACAGTGCCCGGTTCCGCTCAGCCAGCATATCAGGATTTGAAACGGTTGTTAATTCGTTCACATAAAAGCAACATTAAATCTTTGCTGAATCGTTGAGTACAGAGTAATCGGCTGTAACGCAGGCTCGCGGGCCCGGCTGCGGGAAACGGAAATCCAGCCCCAAGAGCACAACACGATACCCTTTCACTTGCAATGGTTATTGAGTGCGAATATCAAAAATTGGGAACGGCAGGCACAAAAAAACCGCCGTTAAGGCGGTTCTGTTATTCCGTTCGGTGTTAGCAGGCACCTCACGGATTTCTTACATCGTTAAAGAACGATACAAGCGCTACCGAGCCAAAACATTGTGCGCAACATCGTTCAAAAAATCAACTAAACAATATTATCAATCTCGTTTCTTGGGTATTCTTTCTATGGGTCTGTTCTGCCCGTTTAGCAGCGGGTCATCGGACTTGAGAACATCGCTGCAACTACTGCGATACAGGTGCTACCGGGCGCTTGTTCCGCCGGGATTTCTCCGGTGCAGTCGCGGTGGTCGTGGTTCCAGAAGGATCGCGCAATGAAAGGGAGTTCTTTGTTTATCCTGCTCATTGTACTGGGATCGGCGTTTGACTTGAGCAAAGGCGGTTGGTCGGTTAACGGCAACAGCCTCACGTTGAACGTGATATTCCAGAACAAGTAAGCTACTGGCCGCTCATTGAGCGGCCTTTTACCTGACTGCCACCCATAAAAAACGGCCCCTTTTCAGGAGCCGCTGTTTCAACCTTATCAGCCGGAGAATTACTTCTTCTTGGCTTTCGGGTTTGGCAGATCGGTGATGCTGCCTTCGAAGATCTCTGCCGCCAAGCCTACGGATTCGTGCAGGGTTGGGTGAGCATGGATGGTCAGCGCGATGTCTTCCGCATCACAACCCATCTCGATAGCCAGACCGATTTCACCCAGCAGCTCGCCGCCGTTAGTGCCGACAATCGCGCCACCGATGATACGGTGAGTTTCTTTGTCGAAGATCAGTTTAGTCATGCCGTCTGCACAATCGGAAGCGATAGCACGGCCGGAAGCTGCCCACGGGAAGGTGGACGTTTCGTAGCTGATGCCTTTCTCTTTCGCTTCTTTCTCGGTCAGACCCACCCATGCAACTTCCGGCTCGGTGTAAGCGATTGATGGGATCACTTTCGGGTCGAAGTAATGCTTCATGCCGGCGATAACTTCAGCGGCAACGTGGCCTTCATGCACGCCTTTGTGCGCCAGCATCGGTTGACCGACGATGTCGCCGATAGCGAAGATGTGCGGCACGTTGGTACGCAGCTGTTTGTCGACGCGGATAAAGCCACGTTCGTCAACTTCCACACCGGCTTTGCCCGCTTCCAGCAGTTTGCCGTTCGGCACACGGCCGATAGCCACCAGCACCGCGTCGTAACGCTGTGGTTCTGCAGGCGCTTTTTTGCCTTCCATAGTGACGTAGATGCCGTCTTCTTTGGCTTCTACCGCAGTCACTTTGGTTTCCAGCATCAGGTTGAACTGCTTGCTGATGCGTTTGGTGAAGACTTTCACCACGTCTTTGTCGGCAGCCGGGATCACTTGGTCAAACATCTCGACCACGTCGATCTGTGAACCCAACGCATGGTATACGGTACCCATTTCCAGGCCGATAATACCGCCGCCCATCACCAGCAGACGCTCTGGGACGGTTTTCAGTTCCAGCGCATCGGTAGAGTCCCACACGCGCGGGTCTTCATGAGGAATGAATGGCAGTTGGATCGGACGGGAGCCTGCGGCGATGATGGCGTTGTCGAAGTTGATGGTAGTAGGACCATTTTCGCCTTCAACGACCAGGGTGTTAGCACCGGTGAACTTGCCCAGACCGTTAACGACTTTAACTTTACGGCCTTTAGCCATGCCAGCCAGACCGCCGGTCAGCTGATTGATGACTTTTTCTTTCCAGACACGCACTTTGTCGATGTCAGTTTTCGGCTCGCCGAAAACGATGCCGTGCTCGGCCAGCGCTTTGGCTTCTTCGATCACTTTGGCAACGTGCAGCAGTGCTTTGGAAGGGATACATCCCACGTTCAGGCAAACACCGCCCAGCGTGGAATAACGTTCAACCAGAACGGTTTCAAGACCTAAGTCAGCGCAACGAAAGGCAGCAGAGTAACCTGCCGGGCCCGCCCCAAGTACCACGACCTGAGTTTTAATTTCAGTACTCATCATGACCTCTTAATTGATTGTCCGGCGGGTCAGACGTCATTTTTATTGCTAATCGATCTCATAACGCCCTTCATCCACCGGGACGCTTACACCGCGAGCAGTTTACAGAATTGTTAATAATCTGCAAAGCGTGTTCGAAGTGACCCGTGTCTCAACAATTTTGTCGAGTCATGCAAAAACCGACAAAACTGCTACTGAAGTGGTAAGGGCGCAGCATGCTGCGCCCTTTTTTCATTACATCACCAGACGGCGGATGTCAGACAGCATATTGTTGATGATGGTGATGAAACGCGCACCATCTGCACCGTCGATAACGCGGTGGTCGAAGGAGAGCGACATCGGCATCATCAGACGCGGCATGAACTCTTTACCGTTCCAGACCGGCTCCATCGCAGACTTGGAGACACCCAGGATAGCCACTTCCGGCGCGTTGACGATAGGCGCGAAGTGAGTTGTCCCGATACCGCCCAGGCTGGAGATGGTGAAGCAACCGCCCTGCATTTCGCCTGCGGTCAACTTGCCGTCACGCGCTTTTTTGGAGATAGCCATCAGCTCGCGGGACAGCTCAGTGATGCTTTTCTTGTTCACATCCTTGAATACCGGAACCACCAGACCATTTGGCGTATCAACCGCAACACCGACGTTGATGTATTTTTTCAGCGTCAGCTTCTGGCCATCTTCGGACAGAGAGCTGTTGAAGCGCGGCATCTGCTCCAGAGCGGCGGCGACGGCTTTCATGATGAACACCACAGGGGTGAACTTCACATCCAGCTTACGTTTGGCCGCTTCATCGTTCTGTTGCTTGCGGAACGCTTCCAGATCGGTGATATCGGTTTTGTCGAAGTGAGTCACGTGCGGGATCATCACCCAGTTGCGGCTCAGGTTGGCACCCGAAATCTTCTGGATGCGGCCCAGTTCAACTTCTTCGATCTCACCGAACTTGCTGAAGTCCACTTTCGGCCATGGCAGCATGCCTGGCAGACCGCCACCGGCAGCAGCGGTTGGAGCCGCTTCCGCACGTTTGACCGCGTCTTTCACGTAAGTCTGGACGTCTTCGCGCAGGATACGGCCTTTACGACCGGTGCCTTTCACTTTCGCCAGGTTTACGCCGAATTCACGCGCCAGACGACGGATGACCGGGGTAGCGTGCACATAAGCGTCGTTCTCTGCGAACTCGCCTTTGCTTTCCGCTTTGGCAGCCGGAGCGGCCGCAGCGGCGTCCTGCTTGGCCGAAGCCGGTGCAGCTTCCGCTTTCTGGGCCGGAGCGGCGGCTGGTGCCGCGCCTTCAACTTCGAACACCATGATCAGAGAGCCGGTTTTCACTTTGTCGCCGGCGCTGATTTTGATTTCTTTCACGGTACCTGCGAACGGCGCCGGCACTTCCATAGAAGCCTTGTCACCTTCAACGGTGATCAGTGACTGCTCAGCGGCAACTTTGTCGCCCACTTTCACCATCACTTCGGTCACTTCCACTTCATCGCCGCCGATATCCGGCACGGCAACGTCTTTGGCAGCAGCGGCAGCCGGGGCCGCAGGGGCTTCAACCGCAGCCGGAGCGGCAGCAGAAGCTGCGCCGGCCACTTCGAAGACCATGATCAGGGAACCGGTTTTCACTTTGTCGCCGGCGCCGATTTTGATCTCTTTCACGGTGCCCGCAAAGGGTGCTGGGACTTCCATTGAAGCCTTGTCGCCTTCAACGGTGATCAGGGACTGCTCGGCTTCCACCTTGTCGCCCACTTTCACCAGGATCTCGGTCACTTCAACTTCGTCGGCGCCGATGTCCGGTACCGCAACGTCTTTGGCAGCGGCAGCAGCCGGTGCAGCAGCAGGTGCTGCGGCCGGTTTTTCTTCCGCTTTGGCGGCTGGTGCGGCAGCTGCCGCGCCTTCTGCTTCAAAGATCATCAGCAGTTTGCCGGTTTCGGTTTTATCACCGACGGACACCTTGATCTCTTTCACCACGCCCGCTTGCGGAGACGGGACTTCCATGGAAGCTTTATCACCTTCAACGGTGATCAGCGATTGTTCAACTTCAACTTTATCGCCCACTTTCACCAGAATTTCGGTGATTTCCACTTCGTCTGCACCGATGTCCGGTACCTTGATTTCGATAGACATTCTTCTGTACCTCTTATGCCAGACGCGGGTTGACTTTTTCTGGGTTGATGTCGAATTTCTTAATCGCATCAGCTACCACAGAAGCTTCGATTTCACCGCGTTTAGCCAGTTCACCCAGAGCAGCAACCACAACGTAAGAAGCATCGACTTCAAAGTGGTGACGCAGGTTTTCGCGGCTGTCTGAACGACCGAAGCCGTCAGTACCCAGAACGCGATAATCGCTGGCTGGAACGTAAGTACGAACCTGTTCTGCGAACAGCTTCATGTAGTCGGTAGACGCAACCGCAGGCGCATCGTTCATCACCTGAGCGATGTAAGGCACGCGTGGGGTTTCGGTTGGGTGCAGCATGTTCCAACGCTCGCAGTCCTGGCCATCGCGCGCCAGTTCGGTGAAGGAAGTCACGCTGTAGATGTCAGAACCCACGCCGTAGTCTTTCGCCAGGATCTGCGAAGCTTCACGCACGTGACGCAGAATGGAACCTGAACCCAGCAACTGCACTTTACCTTTGCTGCCTTCCAGAGTTTCCAGCTTGTAGATACCTTTACGGATACCTTCTTCCGCGCCCTGCGGCATGGCCGGCATGTGGTAGTTTTCGTTCAGCGTGGTGATGTAGTAGTAGACGTTTTCCTGCGCGTCGCCGTACATGCGGACCAGACCGTCATGCATGATTACAGCCACTTCGTATGCGTAAGCTGGATCGTAAGAGATACAGTTAGGGATAGTCAGAGACTGAATGTGGCTGTGGCCGTCTTCGTGCTGCAGACCTTCACCGTTCAGGGTGGTACGGCCGGAAGTCCCGCCGATCAGGAAGCCGCGCGCCTGTTGGTCGCCCGCTGCCCAGCACAGGTCACCGATACGCTGGAAACCGAACATCGAATAGTAGATGTAGAACGGAATCATTGGCAGATCGTTGGTGCTGTAGGAAGTCGCTGCGGCCAACCATGAAGAGGCTGCGCCCAGTTCGTTGATGCCTTCCTGCAGGATCTGGCCTTTCTCGTCTTCTTTGTAGTAAGCAACCTGCTCACGGTCCTGCGGAGTGTACTGCTGACCGTTCGGGCTGTAGATACCGATCTGACGGAACAGACCTTCCATACCGAAGGTACGGGCTTCGTCGGCAATGATTGGAACCAGGCGATCTTTAATCGACTTGTTCTTCAGCATCACGTTCAGGGCACGTACGAAAGCGATAGTGGTGGAGATTTCTTTGTTCTGCTCTTCCAGCAGTGAGCTGAAGTCTTCCAGAGCCGGCATTTCCAGCTTCTGGGTGAAGGCCGGCAGACGAGTCGGCACATAACCTTTCAGCGCCTGACGGCGTTCGTGCAGGTATTTGTACTCTTCAGACTCTTTCTCGAAGGTGATGTACGGCAGTTTTTCGATGTCAGCATCGGCAACCGGCACGTTGAAACGATCGCGGAAGTGGTGAACCCCTTCCATGTTCATTTTCTTCACCTGGTGAGCAATGTTTTTACCTTCCGCGGTTTCACCCATGCCGTAACCTTTGATGGTATGGGCCAGGATCACGGTTGGTTTGCCTTGGGTGTCCTGCGCTTTTTTCAGTGCAGCAAAGACTTTCTTCGGATCGTGACCACCACGGTTCAGCGCCCAGATTTCGTCGTCGGTCATGTCTTTGACCAGAGCAGCGGTTTCCGGGAAGCGGCCGAAGAAGTGCTCGCGTACGTAAGCGCCGTCTTTGGATTTGAAGGTCTGGTAGTCGCCGTCCAGGGTTTCGTTCATCAGTTGGATCAGTTTGCCGCTAGTGTCTTTACGCAGCAGTTCATCCCAACGTCCGCCCCAAATCACTTTCAGAACCTGCCAGCCTGCACCGGCGAAGATGCCTTCCAGCTCGTTGATGATCTTGCCGTTACCGGTGACCGGGCCGTCCAGACGCTGCAGGTTACAGTTGATGACGAAGACCAGGTTGTCCAGTTTTTCACGGGTAGCGATGGTGATCGCGCCCTTGGATTCAGGTTCGTCCATCTCGCCGTCGCCCAGGAAGGCGTAAACGGTTTGAGCAGAGGTGTTCTTCAGGCCACGGTGTTCCAGATATTTCAGGAACTTCGCTTGATAGATGGCGCTGATTGGGCCCAGGCCCATGGAAACGGTCGGGAACTGCCAGAATTCCGGCATCAGTTTCGGATGCGGGTAAGAAGACAGGCCTTTGCCGTGAACTTCCTGACGGAAGTTGTTCATTTGGTCTTCGGTCAGGCGGCCTTCAAGGAAGGCTCGTGCGTAAACGCCTGGAGAGATGTGGCCCTGGAAGTAAACCAGATCGCCGCCGTCTTGCTCGTTGCGCGCACGGAAGAAGTGGTTGAAGCAGACTTCATAGAAGGTCGCGGAAGACTGGAAGGAAGCCATGTGGCCGCCCAGGTCCAGATCTTTCTTGGATGCACGCAGAACGGTCATTACCGCGTTCCAGCGGATGGCTGAACGGATACGACGTTCCAGATCCAGGTTGCCTGGGTAAGCAGGTTCGTCTTCCACCGCGATGGTGTTGACGTAGTTGTTGGCGGCAGCACCGGCTGCAACGCTAACACCGCCTTTACGGGCTTCACCCAATACCTGATCAATCAGAAACTGAGCTCGCTCAACACCCTCTTCACGGATGACCGATTCGATCGCCTGCAGCCAGTCGCGGGTTTCGATCGGATCCACGTCATTGTTTAAACGTTCTGACATGGTGGTATTCCTTATCTGTCTAATGGTTTGTTTGGAGCCTGTCTTCCTGTGTTCTGAAGCAAAACACACGAAGACAGGCCCATCAGTTTAGTTGCCGCTTAAATGCTTAAGTAAGCATTCCGAACATAAACCCCGCAGGCTGGTGTACCCTGAAGAGAATCGTTCTTAATCCTTGCGTTGCTGGAGACGCCGCAGCGATCTCTCGCGCCGGGTATGTTCCCGACTGAGATCCAGCAATATTTCCTCGATAAACGCCAAATGGCGGTGCGAAGCTTCGCGGGCCCTTTCCGGCTCGCGTGCCACAATCGCCTCAAAAATCCCGGCGCGGTGGCTGCTCACTTTTGCCAACATCTCACGGCGCGAGTAGAGCAATTCAAAGTTCTGACGCACGTTCTGTTCCAGCATCGGCCCCATACAGCGTAACAGGTGCAGTAACACAACGTTGTGGGCAGCTTCGGTCACGGCGATTTGGTATTGCATGACCGCGTCGGCTTCGGCGTCGAGATCGCCGCTGTCCTGGGCCTGCTGAATCACAATATGGCAATCGCGGATGCGCGCCAGATCTTCGTCGGTACCGCGCAGCGCCGCATAATAGGCAGCGATGCCTTCGAGGGCATGACGAGTTTCCAACAGATCGAATTGTGATTCAGGATGGTCGGCCAGCAGTTCAGCCAGCGGATCGCTGAAGCTCTGCCACAGATTAGTTTGTACAAAGGTGCCGCCGCCCTGACGGCGCAGGAGCAGCCCTTTAGCTTCCAGGCGCTGAATGGCCTCTCTCAGAGAAGGACGGGAAACATCAAATTGTTTCGCCAGTTCGCGCTCCGGTGGCAACTTTTCGCCTGGACGCAACGTTCCCTCGAGGATCAGGTGTTCGAGCTGCTGCTCGATAACGTCTGACAACTTGGGTTGGCGGATTTTGCTGTAGGCCATGGGTGAATTCTTCTCTGCGAATGGCGCGGAGTCAATTGGTAATACCAATTTCAAAAACGTGACGGTAAAGTAACAAAGTATTCACCTCCTGTCCATATGGGCCTCGTTCGAAATCATGATTCCCCGCACATTTTAACACCTCGATATCAGGTCTGCTGCACACCGATAACTGAGGGTTGGTAATACCATTTACGAGGTAGGTTTCTGATTTAACGTTTGCGAAACCTCCCGTCAGGAAGACTGAAGCATCAAAGGCAGAATTTTATTGCATGTTTATTAAGCTTTAACGAATAGCTATTTGCATCCTATGCCCGGAATAAAGCTGATTACTCTTTCACCGCCACCAAGGGATCATAGCTACGTTATTTCTGCGCATTATGTGATTTGCTGCTTGTTTCGTGCATTGAATCCCCTCTGTCGTCACACAACCCGCATTTTGTTTCCTAAACTGCTGAAATCTTAATCACTCACAGAATAAAGCAGGTGCAAACTGACGCACATAACATTATTCTTTTCCAAACGGTAGCGGCTCCGTGGAATTAATAGCTATAACTCCGTAAATAAAACAAAACACACATCGTAACCACTGCTTTACAGCATGTGAGTATTCTGCAACGACAGAGGGTTTCATTGATGGATGGTCAACAGCATGGCGACCAGCTGAAACGCGGCCTGAAAAACCGCCATATTCAGCTTATCGCCCTAGGTGGCGCAATTGGTACCGGGCTGTTTCTCGGTATCGCTCAAACAATAAAAATGGCCGGCCCGTCGGTCATTCTCGGCTATGCCATTGGCGGCTTCATCGCGTTTCTGATTATGCGCCAGCTGGGTGAAATGGTGGTGGAAGAGCCGGTTGCCGGTTCCTTCAGCCACTTCGCCTATAAATACTGGGGCAACTTCGCCGGCTTCGCTTCCGGCTGGAACTACTGGGTGCTGTACGTGTTGGTGGCGATGGCGGAACTGACCGCGGTCGGCATCTATGTTCAGTACTGGTGGCCGGAAATCCCGACCTGGGTGTCCGCCGCGGTGTTCTTCCTGGCGATTAACGCCATCAACCTGGCCAACGTGAAAGTGTATGGCGAGATGGAGTTCTGGTTCGCCATTATCAAAGTGGTGGCGATTATCGGCATGATCGTGTTCGGCGCCTATCTGCTGTTCAGCGGCATGGGCGGCCCGGAAGCCACCGTAACCAATCTGTGGGCACAGGGCGGGTTCTTCCCGAACGGCATCATGGGGCTGGTGATGGCAATGGCGGTGATCATGTTCTCGTTCGGCGGTCTGGAACTGGTGGGCATCACCGCCGCCGAAGCCGATAACCCGCAGAAAAGCATCCCTAAAGCCACCAACCAGGTGATCTACCGCATTCTGATTTTCTATATCGGTTCACTGACTATTCTGCTATCGCTGTACCCGTGGGGCAAAGTGGTTGAAGGCGGCAGCCCGTTCGTGCTGATCTTCCACGCGCTGAACAGCGATGTGGTGGCAACGGTACTGAACATCGTGGTGTTGACTGCAGCGCTGTCGGTCTATAACAGCTGCGTATACTGCAACAGCCGCATGTTGTACGGTCTGGCGCAACAGGGCAACGGCCCGAAAAACCTGCTGAAAGTCGACGGTCGCGGCGTGCCGGTGATCGCCATCGGCGTGTCCGCCATTGCCACCGCCTTCTGTGTGCTGATCAACTACCTGATCCCGGGGCGCGCCTTCGAGCTGCTGATGGCGCTGGTGGTATCGGCGCTGGTGATCAACTGGGCGATGATCAGCCTGGCGCACCTGAAATTCCGCGCGGCCAAGAACCGTGAAGGCGTAGAGCCGAAGTTCAAGGCATTCTGGTATCCGTTCAGCAACTACCTGTGCCTGGCGTTTATGGCCGGTATTCTGGTGATCATGTACCTGACGCCAGGTATCCAAATCTCGGTGCTGCTGATCCCGGTATGGGTAGCGGTTCTGGCCATCGGCTACGCCATCAAACAGCGCAGCCAACGCGCGGCGAGCACCGCCAGCCGCTGATAAACCGCGTTAAAATCAACATGGCCCGCAAATGCGGGCCATTTTATTGCCCTTCCATTTTGCCAACTGGCTCACAGTTTCTTCGCCACGCCCGGTTTGTCCATCTCTACAACCAATAGTTTCTGATAACTCGCCGCCTGCCGGGACAATAATCGCTGCCACTCAGTCAGATCCTGCCGCCACGGAGAAAATGTCCATGAAGAGCAATGCCCTATCGATAAAAGAAAAGATTGGTTATGGCATGGGAGATGCCGGCTGCAACATGATCGGTGGCGCGATTATGTTGTTTCTCAATTATTTCTATACCGACATCTTTGGATTGACTCCGGCGCTGGTCGGCATTCTGCTGCTCTCGGTTCGGGTGCTGGATGCGGTTACCGATCCTATTATGGGCGCCATCGCCGATCGTACCCAAAGCCGCTGGGGGCGCTTTCGTCCCTGGTTGCTGTGGGTATCTCTGCCCTATGTATTATTCAGCGTGTTGATGTTCACCACGCCGGAATGGAGTTACAACAGCAAGGTCATCTATGCCTTCGCGACTTACTTCTTGATGTCGCTGACCTACACCGCCATTAACATTCCCTACTGTTCATTGGGCGGCGTAATCACCTCAGATCCGCAAGAGCGAGTATCCTGCCAGTCATACCGTTTTATTCTGGTCGGCATTGCGACGCTCATCCTCTCGCTAACCCTGCTGCCGATGGCCGAATGGTTTGGCGGCGCCGACAAGGCGCGCGGCTATCAGATGGCGATGGGCGTACTGGCGCTGATCGCCCTGTTCATGTTTCTGTTCTGCTTTGCCACGGTAAAAGAGCGCATACGTCCGGCCGTACCGACCCACGACGCGCTCAAGTCCGATCTGAAAGACGTGTGGAAAAATGATCAATGGGTACGCATTCTGCTGCTGACCTTTTGCAACGTTTGCCCCGGTTTTATCCGCATGGCGGCCACCATGTATTACGTGACCTACGTCATGCAGCAGTCAACCTCATTCGCCAGCCTGTTTATCGCGCTGGGCGTAGTCGGCATGATGATCGGCAGCGCATTGGCGAAGCCGCTGACCGACCGCTTCTGCAAACTGAAAGTGTTCTTTTGGACCAATATCGTGCTGGCGGCGTTTTCCTGCGGTTTTTACTTCCTCAACCCTCAGTTGACCTCATTAATCGTGGTCGCCTACTTCCTGCTGAATATCTTGCATCAGATCCCTTCACCGCTGCACTGGTCGTTAATGGCCGACGTGGACGACTATGGCGAGTGGAAAACCGGCAAGCGCATCACCGGCATCAGCTTTTCCGGCAATCTGTTCTTCCTGAAAGTCGGGCTGGCGGTAGCCGGCGCCATGGTCGGCTTCCTGATGTCGTATTCCGGTTATCAGGCCGATGCGGCCAGCCAAAGCGCCAGTGCACTGAATAGCATCGTATTGTTGTTCACCGTGATCCCAGGCATTGGCTATCTGATCACGGCAGGCGTAGTGCGCCTGCTGAAGGTCGATCGTCAACTGATGCAGCAGATTCAGATCGATCTGGAAAAGCGCCGGGTCAATTACCAGGAGCTGGCCGACTATCGTGAGCAGCAGTTAGAAACCAAACACCCGTAAGGAGCCCGCGATGCGAGACTACCCTAATCCCTTTATTGAACAGCGGGCCGATCCGTTTGTTTTGCGCCACACCGATGGCTATTACTATTTCACCGCCTCGGTGCCGGAATATGACCGCCTTGAGCTTCGCCGGGCGCGCAGCCTCGACGAACTGCCGCAGGCCACAGCAACAGTGGTGTGGCGAAAGCCGCAGCAAGGGCCAATGAGCGCGCTGATCTGGGCGCCGGAACTGCACTTTATCAGCGGCAAGTGGTATTTGTATTTTGCCGCCGCCCACAGCCCCGACATTGCAGATGGCCTGTTCCAACATCGCATGTTTGCGCTGGAATGCAGCGCAGCCAACCCGTTAACCGGGGAATGGACAGAAAAAGGCAGGATATACAGCCACATCGACAGCTTCTCCCTCGACGCCACCCATTTTGAGCATCGCGGCAAACACTATTATTTATGGGCGCAAAAGGATCCGGCCATCAGCGGCAACTCCAATCTGTACCTGGCGGAGATGGAAAATCCGTGGACACTAAAGGGCAAACCGGTGCTGCTCAGCAAGCCGGAGTTGTCCTGGGAAATCGTGGGTTTCGAGGTGAATGAAGGACCTGCAGTGATTACTCATGGCCAACGGATATTTATCAGCTATTCCGCCAGCGCCACCGATGAAAATTACTGCATCGGGCTGCTCTGGGCCGATATCGACAGTGACATCACCGACCCAGCCCAATGGCACAAGGCCAGCCAACCGATATTCCGCACCAGCGCCAAAAACCGCCAATTCGGCCCCGGCCACAACAGCTTTACCCTCGACGAGCAGGGCCGGGATCTGTTGGTTTACCATGCGCGCAATTACACGGAAATCGAGGGCGATCCGCTCTATGACCCCAATCGTCATACGCGGATTAAGCCGATAGCGTGGAATGAAGAAGGCATGCCGGTATTGGGTGAACCACCGGCGGATAATCGCGAGTAGAGTAAAAGAGGCTCAGTACGCTGAGCCTCTGCTTGATCAAGGCTTATTACGCAGTTTCTTCACCTGCTCGGCAGTGATATCGCCCGGCAACCCGCCCCAGGTGACCCGCAGATAATTCACCAGTTCAGCCACCTGCGCATCATCCAGCCGCGCACCAAAAGCCGGCATGCTCTGCATGCTTTCACCGTTGGGGAACTGCTGCGCCGGCAAACCGTCCAGCACTGAAACAATCAGGTTTTTAGCGTCCGGCTGACGCAGCGTCGCGTTATCGCGCATCGCGACCGCCACATGCGGTTTCCCCTCGCCTTCACGTGCATGGCAACCGGAACATTGATCCAGATAGCTGATGCGCCCGGCATCGCTGCCCTGCCCCACTGTTACCGGCACCGCGGCCGGCGGCTGCTCACCCATCAGATAGGTAGCCAACGCCTGATGGTCTTCCGGCGTCAAATGACGCGTGCTGAGATCCACCACCATATGCATTTCGCTGAAGGCGCTGCCCTGCGGCGCGATGCCGGTTGCCAGGAAGCGGTTCAGGTCGTCCGGCGTCCAGCCGCGTTGCGCCAACCCGTGCGGAGTGATGTCCGGCGCCATAAAGCGCCCCAATTCGCCGCCCTGCATCGGTTTCCCGAGATCCATCTGGCCCAACATGCCGCGTGGCGTATGGCATTCCCCACAGTGGCCCAGCGTATCCGCCAGATAACGGCCACGCTGCCACTGTGCCGAAGTCCCCTGCGAACTGACCGGCAGCGGATCCTGGTTGCGGAACAACAGGTTCCAGCCAATCAGCGCCATGCGCTGGTTGAACGGGAACGGCATGGCGTTTTCCGGGATGGCAACGTCCACCGCCGGGCGCGTCATCAAATAGGCATAAATATCATCGGCATCCTGGCGCGATATCCCTTTGTACGAGGTATAAGGCATCGCCGGGTACAGATGGCGCCCGCCCGGCGCCACGCCCTGAGTCAACGCCAGGAAGAAGTCGTCTTTGGTCCAGCGGCCAATGCCGTGGTCGGCCGACGACGTCAGATTGCTGCCATAAAGCGTGCCGAACGGCGTATCCAACGGATAACCGCCCGCCAAAGGCGCGCCGCCGCTGGCGGTATGGCAGGCTGCGCAGTCGGCGGCCTGGGCCAGATAGCGCCCCCGGACGATTTGTTCGGCGCTGGCGGTCACCTGCTGTACCGGACCGTCGTAGCGGCGGTTTTCCCGCCACCACAGCAGGGCGATAACGACAATCGCCACCAGCAGAATCAACAGTGCGAGACGTTTTTTCATCGCGCCGTCTCCTTCACCAGGCCCGGCGTCTTCAGCACCACGTCGCGCACCGCTTCGTAGTAGCGCACATAGCCGGTACAGCGGCAGATATGGCTGTCCAGCGCCTGCTCGATGGCGCTTTCCAGTTGATCGCGTGCAATGGGTTCACGTTTGAGCTTTTCCACAAAAATAGTGGCGGCGTTGACGAAGCCCGGCGTGCAGTAGCCGCACTGGAAGCTGTAATGTTCGAGAAAGGCCTGCTGGATGGGCGAAAGCTCGACCACATCACCTTGCTCATCCACCCTGGCGTGCCCTTCGACGGTACGCACTTTCTTGCCGCTGAAAAAGTGCGCGCCGGTGATGCAAGTGCGCACTTCCTCACTGGTGCCGCTCGGGTGATCGACAATCGCCACGCAGGCGTGGCAGATACCCTGCCCACAGCCCAGGCGCGAACCGGTCAGATCGAGATATTCATGCAGGAAGTCGATCATCATCAGCCCTTCCGGCACCTCGATCGGGCCATACGGCTTATCGTTGACGGTCAGGGAGATCGGCTGGGTTTTAATGCTCATTGTAATACCTCACGAATATTTTCTGCACGAACGGGCAAATCACGGAAACGATGGCCAGTGGCATGGGCGATAGCGTTAACCAATGCGGCGACCACCGGGATCATCACCACTTCGGCCATGCCTTTTGGCGGATCGGTTTCCGACAGCGCAGGCAGGATGTCACCGGTCTGCTTCCAGACCGCCACATCGCTGGCACGCGGCAGGTGGTAACGGTTAAAGTTCCAGGTGCCGTTACCCGGCCCGTCTTCGTACAAGGGTAAATATTCGTGCAACGCATGGCCGATTCCCATCGCCAGCCCGCCCTGCAGCTGGCCGGAAACCAGTTCCGGTACAATCAGGTTGCCACACTCCATGATCGAATGATGGTTAAGCAGTTCCACCTGGCCGGTGGCGATATCCACCGCCACTTCCGCCAACGTGCCGACGGCGCTGTAATAGGTCACCGCCGCGTTATTGCGCTGGGTCGGCGGATAATAGACCTGGGTGCGCGGCAGCGTTTTGAACTCGCCATTGGCATTGCGTACTGCCAACCCGTCGATCGGCAGGCGCTCACCGTTACCGCTCAGCGTGAAATCCGCCTCCGCCCACTGCCAGCGGTTAAACACGTGCACCGCTGCACCGGTGATACCGCCCATCTGGTAGGTTTTTTTCGCCAACATCTCCAGGCTCAACACCGCCATGCCGGCGGCAGTCAACCCACCTTCTACCCAGCGCGCGTCCTCTCTGCGCACCACCAGCGGCGCCGCCTGGCCACCGCCGATACCGGCCTGCCACAGCGCCATCGCCGCCGGCCACAGGCCGTGGTTGAATATCAGCCGGGCCGCTTCGCGCGTACTGTGGGAAAAGTAATACGCCGAGTTGCTGGCGCTGGACGGCGAACAGTAGCTTGGCGTCCAGGCTGGGTTGGTTTGCAACTGATCCTGCTCGGCCTGCGAAATAAGGTAAGGATCGCCGCTGGTGATCATCGGCAGCACTGACCAATCGGTCACCGAAAAGTGCGCCTCATCCGCCGGTTTGCCCAGCCACTGCGCGCACAGCACCGATTGCGAGGTCGACATGCCGGTCCCCATCTCTGCGCCGCTGTGATGCAGCATGATGCGCCCGTCTTCCCCCAGTTCGACGCGAGCAAAAGAGGTTTCCGCGCCGGTGCCGAAGTCTTTTTGCACGCAACCGAAGCCGACGCCATAGCGTTTGCCCGGATGCTGACTCTCAAACTCTGCCTTACGCTGGGCACGTTGCAGCCACATCTCGTGCTTCGCCGCCTTCTCCAGCACTTCATCGGCACGAATAGCTCCGGCAGGAATAGCGCCCTGGGTGTTTTTCATGCCGGACTTCAGTACGTTGCGCAAACGGAACTCGATCGGGTCGATCTTCAGTTCGGCAGCCAGTTCATCCACCATCATCTCAGTGGCAGCCATGCTTTGCAGCGTGCCGTAGCCGCGTGCCGAACCGGCGTCGATAGCACGCGAAGCCAATCCCACCGCAGACAAATCGCTTTTCGGGAAGTAGTAAATCGACTGTGCCGCCGTCGCCGCCACCATCACCACCGACGGCGTAAAGTTGCTGCGGCCACCACCGTCTGCCGTCATCTCAGCGTGGAATGATTGCAGTATGCCGGTTTGGCGATTGACCGCAATACGGTAATTCATGTCGAAAGCGTGGCGTTTCAGCGCCGTCTGGAACTGCTCGAAACGGTCATTGGCCAGGCGTACCGGGTGCCCGTCGCCATACATCGCCGCCACCGCGCCGTAGTACGGGAAGTTAAAGTGATCTTTCGAACCGTAACCGACGGTGTAGCACGGGTGCAAAATCAGCTGCTTCACCGGCGGATTGCGTTTGGCCAGCATGCGCGGCATTTCGTCGGCCACTTCCTGCGGCGACTGGGTCGGTACCACCAGATGCAGAGTCTGCGTCGCAGCATCGTACCAGCCGTTGGCGTTGTCCGGCTCCAGCGCCGAAGTATCGACAGACTGCGTGGTATAACGGCGCGACATTACCAACCAATCAGCCGGCGGCGTTTGCAGCTCTGCGGCAATCATCCCGGCATAATGCATGCCTTCCTGATCCAGCTTGCCTCCTTCGCGGCCTTCCGGCCAGACCGGCAGATGTTTCCTCATCGATACCGGGAAAATCGGCGTGTCTTTCAGGCTGGAGAAACGGTCGTCATCGAACGGCTGGTCGCCGCCCACCCGCACATAGCGGAAGGTGCCCCAGGGATCGCGCTCCAGCGGGCCGGTCTCGGCACCGTATTTGAGGGTCTCTTCGCGGAATTTCAGCGTGTCCTTGGCAAAGCGGAACCGAGCGAAATCGTGATAAATCAGAATCGCCACCGCTTGCCCCAGATAGGCCGGTGTCTTGCCTACGGGCAGCAGCATGTCGTCGCCATAAAACGCCGGGAAAGCCAGGCCATCGCGCGCCAAATCTTCCGCCGTCACCAGACGATCCGGCTGCAGGTCGTCCCCCAACAATGAGAGATCGAGGCCCTCAAACAGCCGGTCGGCCTTGGTCACGCGCAGAATAAAGGCGTGCGCCTGCTTTTGCGGCCAGTGTGGCATATCGACCGCGCGGATATCGCGAGCAAATACCTTCTGTCCCATGACCTTGGCACGGCCGTCAATACGGAAACGCACGCGTTTCTCATGGGCGTCCCAGTTAGGCGACTGAAGAATCTTCTGTTCAAACAGCGCGGCGTAGGCGCGGCTGTAGAGGGGGGCGAGGTAGACGGACACCCCCGCTATCACGGCGCTTTTGATAAAGCGACGCCGTGACGAGTTGAAATTGCTCATAAAAAGTCCTTCACATCTTTATTGTTGTTTTGTGTTCGCGGTGTTGTTGCGCAAACGCTGACGACCTTGCCGTAGACGTCATAAGCATATGCTTATAGCCAAAATTATGTGATGATTAACATCCTGTTTTCAACAAAAACACATATTAAAAACACACATTAGCGCTAAGGTTATCAATAGTTGCGCAAATTCGGGCAGAGCAGATGACAACAGGCATAGTGATCGCCGCCGCCGGGCGTGGGGAACGTTTCTCGCAGGCCGGTGGCGCAGGCAACAAATTAAACGCTGAGTTTGCGGATGAGGCTGGTCGCCGGCGCCCGTTGTTTGAACATACCTTGCGCCAGGCACTGGCCTCAGGTCTGCCGATATGGGTCGTCACCCGGCCGGATAACCGGTGGGTACAGGAGGTTTGCGCCGCGTATCAGGTGCCGGTCACGCTGATCGCCAGCGCGGGTCTCGGGGATTCTATTGCCGCCGGCGTTGGCGCTACGCCGCACTGGCAAGGCTGGTTGATCCATCTGGCGGATATGCCGTTCGTCACGCCCGACATCTTCCGGTTAGTCGCCGATGCGCTGCAGCATCATGCGATAGCTCGCCCCTGTTTCGGCCAACGGCCTGGCCACCCGGTCGGCTTTGCCGCTCCCTTGCGCAAAAGGCTTTGCCAGTTGCGTGGCGATCATGGCGCACGTGAACTGCTGCACGGGGAAACGGTTTATCTGTTGCCTCTTGATCGGGCAAGCGTCGTACAGGATATTGATCTTCCGTCACAGCTACCGGCCAGCGAGTAAAATCATCTATGCAGCATCTTGATATCACCGTGGTCAGCCAGGCGATAAGCTGGCTAAAACAGCAGCCGGTGTGGCTGTGTACCGTACTGAATACTTACGGCTCCTCGCCGCGATCGCCAGGCGCGCTGCTGGCGGCAACTCAGAACGGGCATTACTGCGGCTCGCTGTCTGGCGGCTGCGTGGAAGAGGATTTTTTGCGACGCGTGGCGGCCGGGGAGTATCTGGCGGCCAGCCAGGTGATTCGCTACGGTGAAGGCGGCCTGGAGCCGAACGTGGCGTTGCCCTGTGGCGGCGTGCTGGACGTGCTGATTGAATACCTGCCGGTCGGTGACGACAGCATCGGCTACCTGACAAAAATCGCCGGCGCACTGGACGGACACCACGCGTTGGTCAAACGCCTGACCTTGCCCGATGCCTGCCGCAACCTGGAACTGACCGACTTCGCCAGCGCCACCCAGGTGGAACGCCATGGGCAACAAATCACGCTGAATATCGCCGCTGCACCGCGCCTGCTGATTGCCGGGCTGTCGAGCGTGGCACTGTATTGCGCCGATTTCGCCGGTTCGTTGGGGTTCGAAGTGCTGGTGTGTGAAAACCGCCCGGAGGCGCTGGATAACTTCGCCCCCCAGCTCCGGCCCGGCGTGACGCTGCTGCGCCAGTTCCCGGCCAAATTTATCGAGGACGGTGGGTGCCACGCCAATACCGCCATTGTGGCGCTGACTCACGACCCGCGGATGGACGATCTGACGCTGATGGAGGCCATACATACCCCGGCATTTTACATCGGCGCCATGGGTTCGCTGCGCAACAGCGCGCGCCGCCGCCAGCGCCTGCAGCAGATTGCCGAGTTCAGCCCACAAGAGCTGGAGCGTATTCATGCGCCAATCGGGCTGCCTCTCGGCAGTAAAACGCCGGCGGAAATCGCCCTGGCAGTGATGGCCGATATCGTGCAACAGAAAAATCGCGCAGCGGCCCGCCCTTTCAGTCCAGAGGAATTACGGGTACCAGGTGCTGAAGCTCCAGATGCAGCTCCTCCCGCTCATTGAGCGAATATCTGAACAACGTCAGGTCAGGTCCTTCCCGGCGGGCCAGACCTAGCTCCGGCAATACCTGAGTGTATATCTGCACCACGTGGTCGTTCAGTGCCACCGGCTTGCCGGAATAACAAAAGCGGCAAAAATCGCCGTGGATGTCCGGCAGCGGCTCAAGCTCGGGAACGGCATCGACCGAACTGTCCGCTTCAACACCGAGAGCATAATCCACCCTGACCCTTTCCCCATCCGGGCTCAAATGGGTCAGCGCGTAGATCAACGGCGGACGGCCGCCAAGCAGCGTGTAGAAATTCTCTTTGATTCCGCTGCGCAGATGCAGATGTGACTTATCCAGATGTTCGATGTCCAGGTGATAGGCGTAATTTTTCCCTCTGAGGAGATACTGGCCTTTATCAACGGTGACGCGATCGACCTTAATATCGCCAGGCTGACCGGCGGACAGCGAACGAACCAGATGGCTGAAGTCCTGCTTGCGAGCATGGCGGTAGACGCTGGGGGATTCGGCAAAGTGCTTTTTGAAACAGCGGGAAAAGGTTTGTTGGTTATCAAATTGATATTCTACGGAAATATCAAGAATGCTCTTTCGCGTGAAACGCAAAGCAAAAGCGGCCAGATACAAACGTCGTGCGCGAATATACGACGCCAGCGACAGACCGGTCTGCATCTTGAAAAGCCGCTGCAGATACCATTTCGAGTAGCCTGATTTGGCGGACACAATATCCAATGACAGCGGATTAGTCAGATTGTCCTCAATCCAGACCAGCAGATCCCTGATGTGATTTTCCTGCGTTCCCATTTTCTTACCGAACCTTCCGTTCCAAATATGCCGGTGCGCACGTTTTACTGCTTTGTGCGTAGGGTATACAGGTTAAAACAAGGCGTCCAGCGGGCAACAGGACTTTACACAGGATGAAGTTCAGTCTGAAAGTTGCCGCCCCTATCAGGCGGCAACTGTTTTTGACGGGTTATTTCACGCAGCGCGAGCACTGGCCGGCCTGGATCTTCTGGAAGAAGTCATTGCCTTTGTCATCCACCAGAATAAACGCCGGGAAATCTTCCACTTCGATTTTCCAGATCGCTTCCATCCCCAGTTCCGGGTATTCCACACAGGTCAGGCTCTTGATGCTTTGCTGCGCCAGAACCGCAGCCGGGCCGCCGATGCTGCCAAGGTAGAAACCGCCGTGTTTGTTGCAGGCATCCGTCACCTGCTGGCTGCGGTTGCCCTTCGCCAGCATGATCATGCTGCCACCGTGAGATTGCAGCAGATCGACGTAAGAGTCCATGCGCCCGGCGGTGGTCGGCCCCAACGAACCCGAGGCGTAGCCGTCCGGCGTTTTGGCCGGACCGGCGTAGTAAATCGGGTGATCCTTAACGTATTGCGGCAAACCTTCACCGCGATCCAGACGCTCTTTCAGCTTGGCGTGCGCGATGTCGCGACCCACGATGATGGTGCCGCTCAGCGACAGACGGGTCGATACCGGATACTGCGACAGCTGCTTGAGGATATCGGCCATCGGGCGGTTGAGGTCGATCTTGACCGCCTCTCCCTCTCCGGCCTGACGCAGCTCCTGCGGGATAAATTTGCCCGGATTGTGCTCCAGCTTCTCGAGCCAAATGCCGTCGCGGTTGATTTTGCCCTTGATATTGCGGTCAGCGGAGCAGGAAACGCCCATGCCAACCGGGCAGGATGCGCCATGGCGCGGCAAACGCACCACGCGGACATCGTGCGCGAAGTATTTACCGCCAAATTGCGCGCCCAGCCCCAGGTTCTGCGCTTCTTTCAGCAACTCTTCTTCCAGCGCCACATCACGGAACGCCTGACCATGTTCGTTGCCTTCGGTCGGCAGGCCGTCGTAGTACTTGGTCGACGCCAGCTTGACGGTTTTCAACGTAGCTTCAGCCGAAGTGCCCCCGATGACAAACGCCACGTGGTAAGGCGGACAGGCCGCGGTGCCCAGCGTGCGCATTTTATCGACCAGGTAATCTTTCAGCTTGCCCGGCGACAGCAGCGCCTTGGTTTCCTGATACAGATAAGTTTTGTTGGCCGAGCCGCCGCCTTTGGCGACGCACAGGAACTTGTACTCTTCACCGTCCACACTGTAGAGATCGATCTGCGCCGGCAGGTTGCTACCAGTGTTGACCTCTTTGTACATGTCCAGCGCGGCGTTTTGCGAATAACGCAGGTTGTCTTCGATAAAGGTGTTGTACACCCCGCGCGACAGCGCTTCTTCATCGCCACCGCCGGTCCAGACACGCTGGCCCTTTTTCCCCATGATGATCGCGGTGCCGGTGTCCTGGCAGGTTGGCAAAATACCCTTGGCGGCGATTTCTGAGTTACGCAGAAATTGCAGCGCAACGTACTTATCGTTTTCGCTGGCGTCCGGATCGTCAAGAATATCGGCAACCTGCTGTTGGTGCGCCGGGCGCAGCATGAACGAAGCGTCATGGAAAGCATGCTGGGCGAGCAGGGTTAACGCTTCGGGGGCAACTTTCAGGATTTCCTGGCCTTCAAACTCACTCACAGAAACGTGATCGCGGCTCAGCAGATAGTATTCGGTATCGTCTTTTTTCAGCGGGAACGGATCTTGATAATGGAACGGTTTATTCGACATTGATCTCTCACTTGCAACATCAGCTGCGTTAAATTCACACTTACTCAGCATGCCCGGGGCAGGCTGCGGCAAAAAACTGCCCACACCTTACTTATTTTTAATCAGTCGGTTATTGCGCTGAATCGCATAATAACCTCTATATCAGCAAGGCATTACTTCAGGTGTTTTTTCCAACCTCATACGATGAGCGCTGCGGGTACAGACTCAGCATGCACGCTTTATTATCCCGCAGTTAACACATTGATTACAATCCATCAGAGACGATCGGCTTATCAATGCGGTGAAAAACCTGCTGGGAGTGAACGCGGAAATAGTTTTTCGTCTTATTGCCAGCCGGTGCGCCTTTGCTTAAGCTACCCACAATGAATAAAGTAAGAATCCCCATTGCGCTGCAACAAGCGGTAATGCGCTGCCTGCGGGAAAAGCTCCAGCTGGCCCGCCAGCATTTTTCCGTCGAGTTTCCTGAACCCAAAGTCGTTTACCAGCAACGCGGCACCACTGCGGGTACCGCCTGGCTGCAAGCCTGGGAAATCAGGCTGAATCCGGTGCTGTTAATGGAAAATCAGCAGCCGTTTATCGACGAAGTGGTGCCGCATGAGCTGGCGCACCTACTGGTGTTCCGCCAGTTTGGCCGCGTGCCGCCACATGGCCGTGAATGGCGCCAGATGATGGAAAACGTCTTGCAGGTGCCCGCCAGCCGCACCCACCAGTTCGAAATCGCCTCGGTGCAGAGCAAAACCTTCCCCTATCTGTGCGGTTGTCAGCAGCATCGGCTCACCGTGCGCCGTCATAATCGGGTGCTGCGCGGTGAAAGCGAATACCGCTGTCGCCAGTGCGGTGAAAAGCTGAAATTTTTCGCCGGCGAGCCTGTTTAATCGAGAGAATCACGCGTATCCCCCTATGAATTTCGAGTTACAGCTAGGCGCCCAGCTCGTTCATCCCCAGGAGCTTACTTTAGTAAGTGACTGGGGTGAACGAGTGCAGGTAACAACGCTGTAGCTTGAAAGGCGACGGGGACGTTTGCCACTGTTGTAAACTTCCATTACCCTGCCTGCTTTTTCCAATTTCGAGCTGTTTTGGAATATGCTTCGCAAAATTCTGTTTATGGTAGTTTTCATTGCAGGTGCCGCGCACGCCCACGGCATCAATAATTTCTCTCAGGCCAAGACCGCAGCGGCCAAAATCAATCAGGACGCGCCCGGCTCTTTTTACTGCGGATGCCGGATCGACTGGCAGGGTAAAAAAGGCATTCCTGACCTCAACAGCTGCGGCTATCAGGCGCGTAAAAACGTCCAGCGCGCACAGCGCATTGAATGGGAACACGTGGTGCCGGCCTGGCAGTTCGGCCACCAGTTGCAATGCTGGCAACAGGGCGGCCGCAAAAACTGCAATAAAGACGCGACCTACCGCCAGATCGAAACCGATCTGCACAACCTGCAGCCGGCGATCGGGGAAGTGAACGGCGATCGCAACAACTTTATGTACAGTCAGTGGAAAGGCGGTGAAGGCCAGTACGGCGAATGCCCGATGAAAGTGGACTTCAAAAATAAGCAGGCTGAGCCGCCGGCGCGGGCCCGCGGCGCTATCGCACGCACCTATTTCTATATGCGCGACCGTTACCAACTTCGGCTTTCGCGCCAACAAACCCAGTTGTTCGAGGTGTGGAACCGCCAATATCCGGTCAGCCAATGGGAATGTCTGCGTGAAGCACGCATCGCTAAGGTTCAGGGCAACCATAACGCCTATATTCAACAGGCTTGCCAGCAACGAAAAGGCTAAATCCCCTTCGTACTTAAAACTGCAGCGGTGTTGGCTGCTTACGGTTACGTGGCCCATCCGTGGGCCACGCCCCTTAAGGGGCCGCTGCAAGCAGCGTTCAAATCTGCTCCCGGCAGATTTGTCTCCCGAATCACTTACTTAAGTAAGCTCATCGGGATGCACTCACTTGCCGCCTTGCTGCAGCTTCAATTACTTTGGGTATATACTCTTTTTTTTTCAAGCTGCAGCACTGATGACTGCACATTAGTCAGGATCGAATATTCACATGCGTATACCCCGCATTTATCACCCGCAACCCTTGATCGACAATGCGGAAATCGCGCTGAGCGAAGACGCTGCCAACCACGTCGGGCGCGTGCTGCGTATGAGCGCCGGCCAGACGTTGCAGCTGTTCGACGGCAGCAACCGGGTGTTTAACGCCGAGATCGTTCGGGTTGATAAGAAAAGCGTGCAGGTGCAACTCAGCGCCGGCCAATTGGAAGACCGCGAGTCACCGCTCAATCTGCACCTGGGCCAGGTGATTTCCCGCGGGGAGAAGATGGAGTTCACCATTCAGAAATCCATCGAACTGGGCGTTAACGTCATCACCCCGCTGTTTTCCGAACGCTGCGGCGTCAAGTTGGACGGCGAACGTCTGGCGAAAAAAATTCAGCAATGGCAGAAAATCGCCGTCGCCGCCTGTGAACAATGCGGCCGCAACCGCATTCCGGAAATTCGCGAGGCCATGCAGTTGGAAGCCTGGTGCGCCGAGCAGGACGGCAGTCTGAAGCTTAACCTGCACCCGCGCGCCAGCCACAGCATCAATACCCTGCCGCTGCCGGTGGACCATGTCCGCCTGCTGATTGGGCCGGAAGGCGGGTTATCCGCCGACGAAATTGCGATGACCACTGGCTACGGATTTACTGATATCCTGCTGGGGCCACGCGTTCTGCGTACAGAAACTACAGCGCTCACCGCAATTACCGCTTTGCAGGTACGTTTCGGCGATCTGGGTTAAAGGAGAGAAAATGATTAAGCTCGGCATCGTGATGGACCCTATCGCCTCCATCAATATCAAGAAAGACACCAGCTTCGCCATGCTGCTCGAAGCGCAGCGCCGTGGCTGGGAACTGCACTACATGGAGATGAACGATCTCTATCTGCACGCCGGTGATGGGCGCGCACGCACCCGCTTGCTGAGCGTGAAAGAAGATAAAGAAAGCTGGTTCAGCTTCGGAGCCGAGCAGGATCTGGCGCTGCAGGATCTGGACGTGATCCTGATGCGCAAGGATCCGCCATTCGATACCGAATACATCTACGCGACGTATATTCTGGAGCGCGCAGAGGTAAAAGGCACGCTGGTGGTCAACAAACCTCAGAGCCTGCGTGACTGCAACGAGAAGCTGTTCACCGCCTGGTTCCCGGAGCTGACGCCGGACACCCTGGTCAGCCGCAGCGCAGCCCACATCCGCAAATTCCACCAGCAGCACGGCGACATCATCCTCAAACCGCTGGACGGCATGGGCGGCGCGTCCATCTTCCGTGTGAAGCAGGACGATCCTAACCTGTCGGTGATTATCGAGACCTTAACCGAGCACGGCAGCCGTTTCTGCATGGCGCAAAACTTCTTGCCGGCGATCAAGGAAGGCGATAAGCGCATTCTGGTGGTTGACGGCGAACCTGTGCCGTACTGCCTGGCGCGCATTCCGGCGCAGGGGGAAACCCGTGGTAATCTGGCGGCCGGTGGCCGTGGCGAACCGCGCCCTCTGAGCGAAAGCGACTGGAAAATTGCCCGCGCAGTGGCTCCGACGCTGAAAGAGAAAGGCCTGATCTTCGTTGGCCTGGACGTGATCGGCGATCGTCTGACCGAGATCAACGTCACCAGCCCAACTTGTGCGCGCGAAATCGAAGCGGCTTTCCCGGTTTCCATCACCGGTATGCTGATGGACGCGATCGAAAAGCGCCTGGCAGCGAAGTAATCCGCCATGCGGGCGGCGCTGTCGCCCGCAATCCTGACCTTTCGGAGCGCCGCTGCGGCTTGAAAGGCGACGGGTATAGCCGCATACTGGCGGCTGTTTAACTTATCACCACTCAACTACCTTAAATAACGCCATGAATTTACAGCACCATTTTCTTATCGCCATGCCATCGCTTCAGGATCCTCGCTTCAAACGCTCGGTGATTTACGTCTGCGAGCACAATGAAGAAGGCGCCATGGGCCTGGTGATCAACAAGCCGGTGGAACAGTTCACGGTGGAAACGGTGTTGAGCAAGCTGAAGATCATGCCGCCCGCTCGCAATCTGGCCATCAGCCTGGATAGGCCGGTATTCGCCGGCGGCCCATTGGCGGACGATCGCGGGTTTATCCTGCATACGCCGCGCAGTGGCTTTGGCTCCAGCATCCAGATTTCGCCGGATACCATGATCACCACCTCAAAAGACGTGTTGGAAACGCTGGGCACCCCGGAGCAGCCGGATGACGTGCTGGTGGCGCTCGGCTATGCCGGCTGGGAAAAAGGCCAGTTGGAACAGGAAGTGCTGGAAAATGCCTGGCTCACCATCGAAGCCGATACCGACATTCTGTTCCATACGCCGATCGCCAGCCGCTGGCGCGAGGCCGCCAACCTTCTTGGCATTGATATCCGCAGCATTGCCAACCACGCAGGACACGCCTGATGACCAACCGCACCATTATCGCCTTCGACTTCGGCACCAAAAGCATCGGCGCGGCCATAGGTCAGGAACTCACCGGCAGCGCCCGCGCCTTGGCGGCGTTCAAAGCGCAGGACGGCTCACCGGACTGGCAAAAGATCGAAAAACTGCTGAAAGAGTGGCAACCGGATCTGGTGGTGGTCGGCCTGCCGTTGAATATGGATGGCACCGAGCAGTTGGTGACCGACCAGGCACGCAAATTCGCCAACCGTCTGCATGGCCGCTTTGGCGTACAGGTCGCGCTGCATGACGAACGCCTCAGCACCGTCGAAGCGCGCGCCAATCTGTTCGATCGCGGCGGTTTCCGCGCTCTGGACAAAGGCAGCGTAGACTCCGCCTCCGCCGTCGTGATTCTGGAAAGCTGGTTCGAACGGCAACGGGGTTAACCGGCCCGTTACACCCCTTCTTCTCCACCCAGCAAACCGGCGTCGATCCGCTGCTGTAACCCCTGTTCGAAAGTCTGCATGCCGGACTGCGCGCCGGTTTGCAGCACGCTGGCGAGCTGATGGGTTTTGCCTTCACGGATCATGCTGCTGACCGCCGCCGTCGCCGTCAGCACCTCAAAGATTGCCACCCGCCCACCACCAGGCCTGCTTAGCAGCTTTTGCGCAATCACTGCCTGCAGGCTGGCAGCCAGCTGTGCACGCACATAAGGCTTTTCTTCCGCCGGGAAAACGTCTACCAAACGATCCACCGCCTGCGGCGCGCTGCGGGTATGCAGCGTCGCCAGCACCAAATGGCCGGTTTCCGCCGCAGTGAGCGCCAGACGGATGGTGGTGGTGTCACGCAGTTCTCCCAACAGGATCACATCCGGATCTTCACGCAGCGCGGCGCGTAGCGCTTCGTCAAAACTGTGGCTGTCACGGCCCAGTTCACGATGTTGAATCAACGACTTCCGGCTGCGGTGCATAAATTCGATCGGGTCTTCCAGCGTGATGACATGCCGACGTTGATGCTGATTGATGTCGTCAATCATCGCCGCCAGCGTGGTGGATTTACCGCTGCCGGTCGCGCCGGTGACCAATATCAGGCCATCCTCACGCCGCAGCAGCGCGGGGACAATGGCCGGCGCCGCTAACGTCGCCAGCATCGGGCAGTGGCCGGCAATCAACCGCAGCGCGATGGATATCCCCAGGCTTTGCAAAAAGAAATTGGCGCGCAGCCGGATATCGCCCGCCAGCATCAACGCCAGATCGAGCTGCCCATGCTGCTGCAAATGTTGCCGTTGCGGTGGTTGCAGCAGCGCGCCGCACAGCTGGTGCATTCGCTCCTGAGTCAGTATTTCCGCCCCTTCCAGCGGTTGCAGTTCACCATCAATGCGCAACATGGGCTGATGGCCCGCACAAAGGTGCAGATCGGAAGCATTATGCTTTACACTAAGGGCCACGAATTCGTCGATATCCATATCAATCTCCTGGGTCAATAATGAGCACTATCCAACAGAATCTGCAGGATGTCAGAAGCCGCATCGCGACAGCCGCTCAAGGATGCGCACGCGCTCCAGAAGAAATCGCTCTGCTTGCAGTCAGCAAAACCAAACCTGTGGCGGCGATCGCAGAAGCCATCGCCGCCGGCCAGCGTGCCTTTGGCGAGAATTACGTGCAGGAAGGCGTGGATAAAGTTCAGCATTTCGCCACGCAGCCGGAAGGCGCAACGCTGGATTGGCACTTTATCGGCCCGTTGCAATCCAATAAAAGCCGGCTGGTGGCGGAGCACTTCGCCTGGTGCCACACGGTGGATCGGCTGCGTATCGCCCAGCGGCTCAGCGATCAACGCCCGGCGGGCATGCCGCCGCTTAACGTTCTGATCCAAATTAATATCAGCGATGAACAGAGTAAATCTGGCATTGTACTGGCTGAATTACCGGCACTGGCGGAGGCGGTAGCCGCGCTGCCGAACGTTACGCTACGCGGGCTGATGGCGATTCCCGCTCCGGAAGAAGACTACCAGCGCCAGTTGGCGGTGTTCGGCCCGATGAACGACGCCTTCCTGGCCCTGCAACAGCGCTATCCGCAGGTGGATACCCTGTCGATGGGCATGACGGATGATATGGCGGCGGCGATCGCCGCAGGCAGCACCCTGGTGCGCATCGGCACCGCAATTTTTGGCGCTCGTGATTATTCACCGGCCTGACATATAACGAGGAATTTTGATGCAACACCGTAAGATTACCTTTATTGGCGCCGGCAACATGGCGCGCGCGATTATCGCCGGCCTGGTGGCAGGCGGATACCCGGCTAAATTCATCAGCGTCTGTGCGCCTTCGGCTAAAAACCGCGATGCGCTGGCGACGGACTACGGCATCGTCAGCAGCAGCGACAACCTGGCCTGCACGCGCGAGGCCGAGGTTGTGGTGCTGGCGGTAAAACCGCAGATGATGGCCGACGTCTGTCAGCCGCTGCAACAGGTCGATTTCTCCGGCAAGCTGGTGCTGTCGATCGCCGCCGGCATTCAGGTCAGCCGTTTTTACCAACTGTTGAGCGACAAGTTGAGCATCGTGCGCATTATGCCCAATACCCCGTCTCTGGTTGGCAAAGGCATGAGCGGCCTGTACGCGCCGCAACAGGTCAGCCAGCAGGATCGCGACTACACCAGCGATTTGATGGCCTCCGTCGGCAAGGTTTGCTGGGTGGATGACGAAAACGGCATCAACGGCGTCATCGCTGCCGCAGGCAGCGCACCGGCCTACTTCTTCCTGTTTATGGAAGCCATGCAGCAAGAAGCCGAGCGCATGGGCTTCGACAGCCAAACCGCGCGCGAGCTGGTGCAACAGGCCGCTTCCGGCGCCGCCGCGTTGGTGGAAGCCAACCCGGACACGCCATTATCGACCCTGCGCGAGCAGGTCACCTCCAAAGGTGGCACCACCGCCGAAGCGCTGCGGGTGTTCAACGAGCAGCAACTGCCGGAGACGGTGGCCAAAGCCATGCGCGCGGCGGTTTCCCGTGCGCAGGAAATGGAAAAATCATTTTAAATAACCGAGAGTTAAGGAGAAGGACCCTTTCATGCTAACGCTGACTTTTTTGGTCAAAACCGTTATTGATCTTTACGTTATGGTGCTGCTGCTACGCATTTGGATGCAGTGGACGCGTACCGACTTTTATAACCCGTTCGCCCAGTTCGTGGTGAAGATCACCCAACCGGTGGTCGGCCCGCTGCGTCGCATCATCCCGTCGCTGGGGCCTGTCGACAGCGCTTCGCTGTTGCTGGCGTTCCTGCTGATGACGATCAAGTATCCGCTGCTGCTGCTGATTCAGGGCGGCGCAATGTCGCTCAGCCCGTATAACCTGCTGTTTGGCCTGATTTCGCTGGTCAAGTCAGCGGGTTATCTGATCTTCTGGGTGATGATTATCCGTGCCCTGATGAGCTGGATAAGCCAGGGCCGCAGCCCGATTGACTATGTGATGTATCAGTTGACTGAACCCCTGATGGCCCCGATCCGCCGCATTCTTCCCGCCATGGGCGGCATCGATTTTTCAGCGATGGTGGTGATCCTGATCCTGTATCTGATCAACTACCTGGGTATGGATCTGTTCGGTGAGATCTGGTTCCTGCTGTGAGTACAGTCACCCCCGTGCTGGACGGGCTGGCGATCAGGCTATATATTCAGCCGAAAGCCAGCCGCGACCAGATTATCGGTTTGCATGGCGACGAACTTAAAGTCGCCATTACCGCCCCGCCGGTTGACGGCCAGGCCAACGCCCATCTGATCAAGTTTATCGCCAAGCAGTTTAAAGTGGCGAAAAGCAACGTCACTATCGAGAAAGGCGAACTGGGGCGGCATAAACAGTTACGCATCGTTAATCCGCAACAAATCCCCGCCGTGGTCGCGGCGCTTATCGAATAATGTTCAAGGTAGTCATCATGCAAAAAGTCGTTCTTGCCACCGGTAACCCGGGAAAAGTGCGTGAACTCGCCGACCTGCTGGCCGATTTCGGTCTGAACGTGGTCGCACAAACCGAGCTGGGCGTGGATTCCGCCGAGGAAACCGGCCTGACGTTTATCGAAAACGCCATCCTGAAAGCCCGTCACGCGGCGCAAATCACCGGCCTGCCGGCGATCGCCGATGACTCCGGCCTGGCGGTGGACGCCCTGGGCGGCGCGCCTGGCATCTACTCTGCGCGCTACGCCGGCATAGACGCCTCTGACCAGCAAAACCTCGACAAGCTGCTGGTAGCGCTGAAAGACGTGCCGCAAGGCAGCCGCGGCGCGCAGTTCCATTGCGTGCTGGTGTATATGCGCCATGCAGAAGACCCGACGCCGCTGGTGTTCCACGGCTGCTGGGCGGGTGAAATCGCTTTTGAATCCGCCGGTGCCGGTGGTTTCGGTTACGATCCTGTCTTCTACGTCCCGGAGTTGGGCCGCACCGCCGCCGAACTGAGCCGCGACGAGAAGAGCGCGGTGTCACATCGCGGTAAGGCGCTGAAGCTGATGCTGGAAGCCATGCGCAATGCTTAAGTTGCCCCCGCTGAGTTTGTACATTCACATCCCGTGGTGCGTGCAGAAGTGCCCGTACTGCGACTTCAACTCGCATGCGTTGAAAGGGGAAGTGCCGCATCAGGAATACGTCGATCATCTGCTGGCCGATCTGGATGCCGATCTGCCGCTGGTAGACGGCCGGGAGATCAGCACCATTTTTATCGGCGGCGGAACCCCCAGCCTGCTGAGCGCCGAGGCGATGCAATCGCTGCTCGATGGCGTGCGGGCGCGTATTCGCGTCGCCGATGACGCGGAGATCACCATGGAAGCCAACCCCGGTACCGTGGAGGCCGATCGCTTCAGCGGCTACCAGCGCGCCGGTGTGAACCGCATCTCGATCGGCGTGCAAAGCTTCAGCGCGGAGAAGTTAACTCGCCTGGGGCGCATTCACGGCCCGGAAGAGGCCAAGCGTGCGGCACACCTGGCCACCGATCTCGGCCTGCGCAGCTTTAACCTCGATCTGATGCACGGCTTGCCGGACCAGTCGCTGGAAGAGGCGCTGGACGATCTGCGCCAGGCGATCGCTCTGAACCCGCCGCACCTGTCGTGGTACCAACTGACCATCGAGCCAAACACCCTGTTCAGCTCGCGGCCGCCGGTGCTGCCGGACGACGATGCGCTGTGGGACATCTTCGAACGCGGCCACCAATTGCTGAGCGCCGCCGGCTACCAGCAGTATGAAACCTCGGCCTACGCCAAACCGGGCTACCAATGCCAACACAACCTCAACTACTGGCGCTTCGGCGACTATCTGGGGATTGGCTGCGGCGCGCATGGCAAGCTGACCTTCAGCGACGGCCGCATTCTGCGCACCGCGAAAACCAAGCATCCGCGCGGTTTTATGCAGGGCAAGTACATGGACAAACAGCATGAGGTGACGACGGCAGATCGGCCGTTCGAGTTCTTTATGAACCGCTTCCGCCTTCTGGAGGCCGCGCCACGCGTCGATTTCGCCAACTACACCGGGCTGGACGAAAGCGTTATTCGCCCACAGTTGGATGAGGCGCTGGAGAAAGGTTATCTGGAAGAAACGACGGAATTCTGGCAGATCACCGAAAAAGGCAAACTGTTCCTTAACTCGCTGCTGGAGCTGTTCCTGGTGGATGAATAAACAAAAAGCGCTGAATTATCAGCGCTTTTTTATTAAGTCAACGGACCTGTGTCTCAGGCCGCCTGATGGGGGCGATGTGTCACATCGCCACGCCCCTTTAGCAAACCTTCAACGGAAATATCTTCATCCAACGCATCCCAATGGATCCCACAAGCACTCAGCTCATAGCAAGCACGTTGTTCATCCGTTGCATTCAGCAACCGGGGGAACCATGTTAGCGGAACACCAATAATTCTGGCATCGCTCAGCTCCACCCACATTGTCACCTCATCAAAGCTGACAGCTTTAGCTGAAATACTCATTCCAGGCCTCCAAAAACAGCGACTGGTGATCTTCAATAATTCCAGCTAACTCTTTTAATACTCTGGAATTAAACCCATCATTGCGTGCCAGTTGCACAACCGGCGTCAACCAGAACTTGGCTTCCGTCCCCGCGTCTCTGACATGAATATGAGCAGGTTCTAACGGATCGCCTTCATTTGAGTAAAAGAAAAACTTATACCCTTTAAAACGAAATATCACTGGCATCAATGCAAAATCCTTTTGGCAATTGATTATAGTTTAGCCAGTCTGTCAGATAGTCGTCAGCAGGTCAAAAAACGCTCCGATAGCGATAAAGCTAATGTTACTTCAACGCGTTAAGCAGGTCTTTACGCTGGGTTTCCAGGCCGGTAACGCGGTTGCAGACGTCGTGACCAAAGTTCTGGAAATCCTGCTCCTGGTTGTTCCATTCGTTCTGAATCGCCTTCTGCAAGCCACCCAGATTGCCCATAATCGCCTGCAACGGGTTACCGCCGCTGCTGGCGGCCTGCTTGACGCCCATCTCGTTCAGGCTGTCTTGCAGCACGCCGCCCATGCTTTGCTGCACGAGATTGCGGCCATCCTGCTCAACCTGGTCGATCGCCTTGTGGTGGAAGGCCAGGCCGTCGCTACGGTGTTCGATAATGCGGTTCATCTGCTGCTTAAGTTGGTCGTTCAGCGTGGTCAGGCGGTTGCGCACATTGCTGTCGCTCCCCAGCTCCTTCACGATCACCTTGTCCAGCGCCACCCGAGCTTTTTCCAGATGCTGCTGCGCGCCCTTGTCGATCCACGGCAGTTCTTTGCGTAGCGCACTCTGGTAACTGAACGCTTTCTGGCGCTGGCTGTCGTTGAGGCTCAGCGCCTGGCCGTTACGGGTGACATCGCCATCCGCCGAAATCTGCAGATTACCGCTGGCGCCAGTCACCTGCACGTTTTGCGGGCTGATAACCACGTCGTCCTGAGGTTTAACGCTGCACTGATATTCGGCATGCGCCTGTGAAGCGGTCAACAGCAGTAAGGCTAACCCGGTTTTCTTTAACATATTTTCTCCTGACTCCCTTCCGTGGTGGGATTAAAAAATCGAACGGCTAATCCGTTGAGACAACAGTTCCAGCGCCGCAGTTCCCGCCAGAGAGTTACCGGACGCATCCAGCTCCGGCGACCAGACGGCGATCGACAGCTCATCGGGCACGATAGCGACAATGCCGCCACCTACGCCGGATTTGCCCGGCAAGCCCACCCGATAAGCAAACTCCCCTGCGCCGTCGTACATGCCGCAGGTCATCATCAGCGCGTTGATCTGGCGGGCTTGCAGCGGGCTTATCACTTCGCGCCCACTGAGGTCACGCCCGTGATTGGCCAGATAGGCAAAGCTGCGCGCCAGCTCCACGCAGCTCATGCGCAGCGCGCAGTAGTGGAAATAGGTTTGCAAAACGGTGAGCACGTCGTTTTCGAAGTTGCCGAACGACTTCATCAAATAGGCTATCGCCGCGTTGCGATCTGAGTGTTCGAACTCGGAGCGCGCCACGCGGGAATCATAGGCCAGATCGTCTTCGCCGGTCAGTTGCCGCACCACTTCCAGCATCCGCTGTTTAGGGGCACTGAGCCGGGTTTGCAGCATGTCGCACACCACCAGCGCGCCGGGGTTGATAAACGGATTACGCGGCTTGCCCTGTTCCATTTCCAACTGCAACAGCGAGTTGAACGGCAGGCCGGAAGGCTCTTTGCCGACCCGTTGCCAGATCTCGTGTTCCTGGTAGCGCGTCAGCGCCAGCGTCAGACTCAGCACTTTGGAAATAGACTGAATAGAAAAACGTTCCGTGGCGTCCCCGGCCTGGAACATCTCGCCGTCGACGGTGCAAACGGCGATCGCCAGACGGTCGGCGGCCACTTCCGCCAGCGCCGGTATATAGTCCGCCACTTTCCCTTTGCCAATCAGCGGGCGCACCTGTTGCAGGATGTCATCCAGCAACGCATTATCCAATGTCGTTACCACCTCGGTCACACTCCGGACAAAACAAAGGTGCCGTAAAGGCACCTGAGAATGCTGAAAAAGTTCTCTGTAGTTAAAAGCAGTGCTATGAGTGCCAATAAAAACAAAGAATCAGATTTTCTGTTTTACCCCAACCCACCGAAAACCACGTTTTTCGGCGGATTGTCCACAGTCTAAGGCGCCGTTAAGGCACCTTAAATCAATGAATAGCACGGCGCGATGCCGCACTCATCAGGCCGGTAAAATCAATCCCACCAGATATCGAACAGCTCGCTGACCTTAACGTCAGACAGCTTGCGCGCTTCCAGCCATTTTTTGACCAGTTCACGCTGTTCGTCGGTGCAATGACCGATGGTTTGCAGGCAGATTAACCCCTCCCACTGCAGATAGCCGCTGCCGTCAAACGCCAGACCATTCGGCTCAATCATTTCGTCGATGAAAGCGTCCAGCGTGCTGTCGATATCCTCAACCGCGGTGCCTTCGGCAAAGCGCCATGCTACGGAGAAACCCAGCTCCTGAAACTCTTCAATGTGTAACTTTTTACGTAAACGACGACTGCGGTTCTTAGCCATTATTCTTTCCTCTCAAACATCAAATCCCAAACGCCATGTCCCAGACGCTGGCCGCGTAATTCAAATTTTGTCAGCGGGCGTGAATCCGGACGCGGCACGTAATCATTATCGCTGGAAAGATTACGGTAGCCTGAGATCCCGTTCATAACCTCTAACATATGTTCTGCATAAGGTTGCCAGTCGGTGGCCATATGGAATACGCCGCCGACTTTCAGTTTGCGTCGCACCAGTTCAACAAACGGCGTCTGTACGATGCGGCGTTTGTTGTGGCGCGCTTTGTGCCACGGATCGGGGAAAAACAGCTGCACCATGTCCAGCGATCCGTCCGGGATCATATTCTCCAGCACCTCAACCGCATCGTGACACATCACGCGCAGGTTGCTCAATTCCGCTTCGGTGGCGTCCGCCAGGCAAGCGCCCACGCCCGGCGAATGCACCTCAATCCCCAGGAAGTTCTGCTGTGGATTGTTGCTCGCCATGGTCACCAGCGAGGCGCCCATGCCAAAACCGATCTCCAGCACGGTCGGCGCTTCGCGCCCGAACAGAGCGGCGATATCGACAGGTTCAGCCTGATACTCCACGCCCATCACCGGCCAATAGTTGTCCAGCGCATGCTGCTGGCCTTTGGTCAACCGCCCCTGGCGGCGGACAAAACTGCGGATACGGCGCATCGCGCGACCGTTCTCATCAAATTCCGGGGAGATGACGTCATTAATCATAGTGCTTTCTGTCTGTTTGGCTGCCAATTAGGGAAACGCGCATTATGCAAAGATACCTTGGTTTAGCAAGTGTTCATCTTGATACCTGCCGTGCGACGTCGGAAAGTTCCGGTTTACAGCAACATGACTCTATGCTGCAATCTCGCTTCATTTTCTGCCGGATATCGAATCTGCTTATGATGCAAGCACAACAGTTCGCACAGGTGGTGCTTGACTGGTACCAGCGTTACGGCCGTAAAACCCTGCCGTGGCAGCTTGATAAAACCGCCTATCAAGTATGGCTCTCCGAGGTCATGTTGCAACAAACTCAGGTTGCCACCGTTATTCCTTACTTTCAGCGTTTTATGGCGCGCTTTCCCAACGTACGCGCCTTGGCAGAAGCGCCGCTGGACGAAGTGCTGCACCTGTGGACCGGCCTGGGCTACTACGCTCGCGCGCGCAACCTGCATAAGGCGGCGCAAACCATTGTCGCACAGCACGGCGGCGAGTTCCCGACAACCTTTGAAGAAATCGCCGCTTTGCCCGGCATCGGCCGCTCAACAGCCGGTGCGGTGCTGTCGCTGGCGCTCGGTCAACACTATCCGATCCTCGACGGCAACGTGAAGCGCGTGCTGGCCCGCTGCTATGCGGTTGAGGGCTGGCCGGGCAAGAAAGACGTAGAGAACCGCCTGTGGCGGATCAGTGAAGACGTCACCCCGGCCAAGGGCGTCGGCCAGTTCAATCAGGCGATGATGGATCTGGGGGCGATGGTCTGCACCCGCTCCAAACCCAAATGCGAGCTGTGCCCCCTGAATACCGGCTGCGTCGCTTACGCTAACCACAGTTGGGCAAAATACCCCGGCAAAAAACCGAAGCAGACGCTGCCGGAAAAAACCGCCTACTTCTTATTGCTGCAAAACGGTGAGCGGGCCTGGCTGGAACAACGCCCGGCCGTAGGGCTGTGGGGTGGGCTGTTTTGCTTCCCGCAGTTCAGCGAACGCGAAGAGATGGAACTCTGGCTGCAACAGCGCGGTCTGAAAGGCAATCGCCTGGAGCAGTTGACCGCATTTCGCCATACTTTCAGCCATTTTCATCTCGATATCGTGCCAATGTGGCTGGAAATGAACGATGCTGGCGGCAGTATGAATGAGGGGGTCGGTCTCTGGTATAACCTGGCGCAACCGCCCGCCGTCGGGCTGGCAGCGCCGGTTGACCGCCTGTTACAACAGTTGGCAAAACACTCCCCGCTCCAACAGGGTTTATTTGGCGCTAGCGCCATTGATGAGGAATTAGCATGAGCAGAACCATTTTTTGTACCTTCTTGCAGCGCGATGCCGAAGGGCAGGACTTCCAACTTTATCCAGGGGACATCGGCAAACGCATCTATAACGAGATCTCGAAAGAGGCCTGGGCCGAATGGATGAAAAAACAGACCATGCTGATCAACGAGAAAAAGCTGAACATGATGAACGTGGATGACCGCAAACTGCTGGAAGCCGAAATGGTCAAATTCCTGTTCGAAGGGCACGACGTCCATATCGAAGGCTATACGCCACCGAGCGAATAATGCTGTTGGGGCCAGGCGCTGGCCCTTCCAAAACTTCTCGTATACGGCTTTAAGATGAAGAAAATTTTAGCTTTGCTAGTAATAGCGCCATTGCTGATTTCCTGTTCCGGCAAGAAAACCGACGAAGTCAACGAAGCCTGGGTCAAAGACACTAACGGCTTCGAGATCCTGATGGGCCAATTTGCCCACAACATCGAGAATATCTGGGGTCTGAACGAGGTTCTGATCGCCGGGCCAAAAGATTACGTTAAATATACCGATCAGTATGAAACTCGTAGCCACATCAACTTTGATTCTGGCGCGATTACCATTGAAACCATCGCCACCACCGATCCTGCCGCTCACCTGCGCCAGGCTATCATCAGCACCCTGCTGATGGGGGACGATCCGGGTTCAATCGATCTCTATTCCGACGTCAACGATATCCAGATCAGTAAAGAGCCGTTCCTGTACGGCCAGGTGCTGGATAACAAAGGCGCGCCGATCCGTTGGGAATGGCGTGCGGCGCACTTTGCCGACTATCTGCTGCAAACCAAGTTGCAAAAACGCACCTCCGGCCTGCACGTGATTTACTCGGTCACCATTCAGCTGGTGCCAAACCACCTGGATCAGCGTGCGCACAAATACCTGCCGATGGTACGCAAGGCGTCGGAGAAATACGGCGTGGAAGAGTCGCTGATCCTGGCGATCATGCAAACCGAATCCAGCTTTAACCCGTATGCGGTAAGCGGTTCGGATGCGCTCGGCCTGATGCAGGTTGTGCAGCATACCGCCGGTAAAGACGTGTTCCAGATGCGCGGGAAATGGGGCACGCCAAGCCGCAGTTACCTGTTCGATCCGGAGAACAACATCGACACCGGTACCGCATATCTGGCGATCCTGCAAAACAACTATCTGGGCGGCATTCAGAACCCAACCTCGCGCCGCTATGCGGTGATCACCGCCTATAACGGCGGCGCAGGCAGCGTGTTGCGGGTGTTCTCCAGCGACAGAACCCGTGCGGTGAGTATCATCAACGGCATGCAGCCGGGTGACATTTACCAGACGCTGACCACCAAACACCCGGCCAGCGAGTCACGCCGTTATCTGGTGAAGGTGAACAACGCGCAGAAGAGTTATCGCAGGAAGTAATACGCTCCAGGCGGAAAATAATCAGGGCCGGCATAAAAACCGGCCCTTTTTTCGGCTTATCGCTGCAGATACGGCGTTTAAATCACGTACAGATCGAGGTATTCATGCACCGGCATCTGCTCTAAACGCCGCCGATCCAAAGAGATAGCCAAAATCCGCTGCTGCTGCCGGAGCGGGAACTGGCGCCCCAGGTTAGTGGTGAATTTTTCAATCAGCAAAGGGATACCGTCCTGGCGACGGCGGGCGTGCCCGATCGGGTATTGCACCTCGACCTCCTCGAAGCGGCTGCCGTCGCTAAATTCCAACGTAATGGCGTTAGCGATAGAACGCTTCTCGGGATCGTGGTAGTCGGCGGTAAAAGCGGGATCTTCGACACACCCGATCTTGGCGCGCAAGCTGTCGATGCGTTGATCCTGCGCCACATTGTCTTCGTAATCGGCGGCGCGCAGGCGCCCGAACAGCAGCGCGATAGCCACCATATACTGAATGCAGTGATCGCGATCCGCCGGGTTATCAAGCGGCCCCTGCTTATCGATAATGCGGATGCAGGCTTCATGAGTGCGAATGCTCACTTTGCTGATATCCGCTGCGCTTTTGCCTGCCGCCAACATCCGTTGATGCAGCGTCATTGCGGCTTCTACCGCCGTCTGGGCATGGAACTCCGCCGGGAAAGCGATCTTGAACAGCACGTTTTCCATCACGTAAGAGCCATAGGGGCGCTGAAAGCGCAGCGGTTCGCCGTTGAACAGCACGTCGCAAAATCCCCAGGTCTTGGCGCTGAGCGCCGAGGGATAACCCATCTCACCCGTTTGCGCCATCAGCGCCAGCCGCACTGCGCGTGAGGTGGCGTCGCCGGCGGCCCAGGACTTGCGCGTGCCGGTATTGGGTGAATGGCGGTAGGTACGCAGCGCCTGGCCATCCACCCAGGCCAGCGAGACGGCGTTGAGGATTTCGTCGCGGGACAACCCCAACATCTCTGCCACCACCGCCGTGGAAGCGACTTTCACCAGCAAAACATGATCCAGGCCGACGCGGTTAAAGGAGTTCTCCAGCGCAATGCAGCCCTGAATTTCATGAGCCTTGATCATGCCGCCAAGCACCTGCCCGATCGTCAGAGGCTCTTTCCCACCGGCCACCGCATTGCGCGACAGCCAGTCCGCCACCGCCAGGATCCCGCCCAGATTATCCGAAGGGTGCCCCCACTCAGCCGCCAGCCAGGTATCGTTAAAATCGAGCCAGCGGATCATGGTGCCAATATTGAAGGCCGCCTGCACCGGATCGAGCTGAAACTGGGTCCCCGGCACGCGTGCGCCGTGGGGCACCTGGGTGCCCGGCACTATTGGCCCGAGCAGCTTCCTGCAGGCCGGATATTGCAGCGCTTCCAGGCCGCATCCCAGCGTATCGAGAAAGCAATAGTGCGCGGTTTCATATGCCAGTGCAGATGAAATCTCAAAATTCATAACATAATCAACAACATCGACCATTTCACGATCGAAATCCGGACGGATATTGAGCACGGAGGCGGACATAAGGCTATCTTCCTGTTTTATGATTATTGGCAAATGCGGCGCCATGCGGCCGCCGGTTTATTGACGCTGATCGAGGGGCACAAAAGCGCGTTCCTCCGGGCCGATATAGGCCGCCGCGGGCCGGATAATCTTGTTGTCGAGGCGCTGCTCAATAATATGCGCCGACCAACCGGTAACGCGGGCGATGACAAACAGCGGCGTGAACATTTCAGCGGGCACGCCCATCATGTTGTAAGAGACCGCCGAGAACCAATCGAGGTTAGGGAACATTTTTTTGGTTTCCCACAGCACGCTCTCCAATCGGTCGGCGATATTGAACAGCTTCGGCTGCCCCGCCTCCTGCGACAGCTGATGTGCAATGCGTTTGATGACCTGATGGCGGGGATCGGCGAGGGTATACACCGGGTGGCCAAAACCGATGATCACCTCTTTGTTTTCGATGCGTCTGCGGATGTCGGTCTCCGCCTCTTCCGGCGTATCATAACGCTGCTGGATTTCCAGAGAGACTTCATTGGCGCCGCCGTGTTTAGGGCCGCGCAGCGCGCCAATGGCGCCGGCAATCGCCGAATAAATGTCCGAACCTGTACCGGCAATGACCCGGCCAGTAAAGGTAGAAGCGTTGAACTCATGTTCGGCGTAAAGCACCAGCGAGGCGTGCATCGCCTTTTCCCAGCTTTCCGTGGGCTTGGCGCCATGCAGCAAATGGAGGAAATGGCCGCCAATCGAGTCGTCATCCGTTTCCGTCTCAATGCGTTTGCCGTTGTGGCTATAGTGATACCAGTACAGCAGCATGGAACCGAGCGAGGCCAGGAGTTTGTCGGCAATATCGCGGGCGCCCGGGGTGCCATGTGCATCTTTCTCCGGCAAAACGCAGCCCAATGCGGAGACACCGGTACGCATGACGTCCATCGGATGCGAGGCGGCGGGCAGCGCTTCCAGCACCGTTTTAACGTTCATCGGCACGTCGCGCAGCGCTTTTAGCTTGACCTTATACGCGTCCAGCTCGTGCCGGGTGGGCAATTTGCCGTGGATCAGCAAATAAGCCACCTCTTCAAATTCACAATAATGCGCCAGCTCGAGAATGTCATAACCGCGGTAGTGCAAATCGTTGCCGTTTCTGCCCACGGTACACAGCGCGGTATTGCCCGCGACCACGCCAGATAAGGCAACGGATTTTTTCGGTTTATTGCCTGACGATGTCTGTTGGGGCGTTGTCTCTGTCATGTCAGCCTCTCTGTGATATTGGCGAAGAAAACCTTATTCATTCGCCGCGTTCGCGGGCAAATAAGGCATCCAATTTCTCTTCGAACTGGTAGTAACCAATGCTCTCGTAAAGCTCGTGACGAGTTTGCATTTGGTCGATGACGTTTTTTTGCGTGCCTTCCCGGCGCAGAACCTGATAAACATTTTCCGCCGCACGATTCATGGCGCGGAATGCAGATAAAGGATAGAGCGCCATCGCAACATGCGCGCTTTTCAATTCTTCAGTAGTAAACAGCGGCGTCGCGCCGAACTCGGTGATATTGGCCAAAATGGGCACCTGCACCGCGCCGGCGAATCGACGGTAGATCTCCAGCTCGGTCACCGCCTCGGGAAACAGCATATCCGCCCCGGCTTCGATGTAGGCCCGGGCGCGATCGAGCGCCGCCTCAATCCCTTCCACGGCCAGCGCATCGGTGCGCGCCATGATGGCAAAATTGAGATCGGTGCGGGCATCCACCGCCGCCTTGATGCGATCGACCATCTCCGCCGTAGAAACAATGGCCTTATTTGGCCGGTGCCCGCAACGCTTGGCGCCAACCTGATCTTCGATATGCAGCGCCGCCGCGCCGGCTTTGCCGATAGCCTTCACGGTGCGCGCCACGTTGAAGGCCGAAGCGCCGAATCCAATGTCCGCGTCAACCAACAGCGGCAACGGGCAAACGTCGGTTATCCGCCGCACATCGGTCAGCACATCATCAAGCGTGGAGATGCCTAAATCGGGCAGCCCCAGCGAGCCGGCCGCCACGCCGCCGCCGGAAAGATAGATGGCTTGAAAACCGGCGCGTTGCGCCAGCAGCGCATGGTTTGCATTGATGGTCCCGACAATTTGCAACGGGCTTTCTTTACTTAATGCGGCACGAAAGGCCTGGCCCGGAGAGGGGGATGTCATAGGCTTATCCTCTTGCAGACAGCTGTTATTTTCAGGTATCGGCAATAAAGCAAGGGGCGTACCAACCTTGGCTTAAAATCGACGTTCTAAAAAAACAATGTTAATCAATCAGATAATAAAACCTCTTCGCTGAGCCAGGCCGCCATTTCAAAAAATGCGCCCCGGTTAACGTTTCATGAAACGTTTCACACCCTTGGCTTGAAACATGCGTGAAACGCGCCTACAACAATAGCTATGTTTCCGCATGCGTAGTGATACTATGGCTTACTCTTCAGATCTACCGGACGGCGCTGGCGACAAACCCGCCATCTGGATCGTCTCCGTCACGCGCCTGTTTGACTTGCTGCGGGATATCAGCCTGGAATTCGACAGCCTGGCAAGCATCACACCCATTCAACTGGGCTTTGAAAAAGCCGTGCAGCATATCCGCCAAAAATTACTCACCGAGCGCTGCGACGTCATCATTGCCGCAGGCTCCAATGGCGCCTATTTGAAAAGCCGCCTTTCCGTGCCGGTGGTGCTGATCAAACCGGGCGGTTTTGACATCGTTCAGGCATTGGCCAAGGCGCGCCGCATGGCCTCGTCAGTAGGCATCATTACCTATAAAAAAACGCTGCCGGAGCTGCTGGAATTTCAGCACGCGTTTGATTTGCAACTGGAACAGCGCAGCTACGTCACTAAAGAAGAAGCGCGCGAGCAACTCAATGAATTAAAAGCGAAAGGCGTTCAGGCGGTGGTCGGCGCCGGGCTGATTACCGATCTGGCTCAGGAAGCGGGGCTTGCAGGCGTGCTCATCTATTCGACCGCCACGGTGCGCCAGGCCTTTCACGAAGCGCTGAGCAGGACACGTTCCTTGCAAGGCGCGGCCCAACCGCGCAAGCCCCCCTCTGGCCGCGAAACCCTGCGCGCGCGTTATGGGGTAAACCACCTGCGCGGCGATTCACCAATGATGGAGAACGTTCGCCGCACGATCGCGCTTTATGGCCGCTCATCCGCAGCGGTGCTCATCCAGGGGGAAACCGGCACCGGTAAAGAGTTGGCCGCCCAGGCCATTCATCAGGAATACTTTTCCCGCCGTGCGGCGGCTCCGTTCGTTGCCATCAACTGCGGCGCCATTGCCGAATCGCTGCTGGAGGCGGAGTTATTCGGTTATGAAGAGGGGGCGTTTACCGGCTCCCGCCGCGGTGGGCGCGCCGGCCTGTTTGAAACGGCCGATGGGGGCACGCTGTTTCTCGATGAGATCGGTGAAATGCCGCTGCCTCTGCAGAGCCGCTTGCTGCGCGTGCTGGAAGAAAAAGAAATCACCCGGGTTGGCGGACAGCGCCCTATCCCGGTGAAGGTGCGCATTATCAGCGCCACCCACTGCAGCCTGGAAAACGCAGTGAGCCGCAGCGAGTTTCGCCCCGATCTGTTTTATCGGCTCAATACGCTGCGCCTGAGCCTGCCCGCGCTGCGTGAGCGAGAGCAGGATGTCATGGAGCTGGCCCAGTGGTATCTGAAACAGGCGCTGGCGGAGCTGAGCGTGCCATTTACCGCCGCCTGGATGCAGGCCGTTTTTTCCTGCCGACAACGGTTGCAGGGCTATAGCTGGCCCGGGAATATTCGCGAGTTGCGTAACATGATGCAGCGGCTGGCGCTGTTTTTAAGCGCCGAACCCTCGGAGGCATTGAGTGAACAGAAGCTCTGCGGCTGGCTGCCGGAGCTGGTTTGCGTCGGGTTATCGCCCGAGCCGCCTGCGCCCGTCATATCAGACGTTAAGGCCGCTCTGGCGCAATTTAATGGCGATCGCGCCGCGACAGCGCAGTACCTCGGCATCAGCCGCACCACGCTGTGGCGGCGCCTGCGGGAAGCAGGCCGCTCTTAATTATTGCAGCAAAGCGGCCCGAGGCGCGTTTACTGCTTGATCATATAGCCGAAAATGCGTTTCCAGCCGTGATCTTTTTTCTCGATATACACGCCCTGCAGCTCCGGTGAGAAGCCCGGTAGACGGTTGATGCCATCTTCCAGCGCCAGGAAGTAACGCTGCACCGCTCCGCCCCACACTTCCCCCGGTACCACGCACAGCACGCCCGGCGGGTACGGCAACGCGCCTTCCGCCGCAATGCGCCCTTCGGCCTGGCCGATCGGCACCAGCTCGACGTTGTCGCGAATAAACTCCACGTTGGCGTCCTGCGGGTTCATCACCACCTGCGGGAAATGGTTCTTGCGGAACATCTCTTTTTGCAGCTGCTTAACGTCGAAGCTGACGTACAGATCGTGCATTTCCTGACACAGCTGGCGGAGGGTATAGCCGCGGTAGCGCTGCTCGTTCTTGCGGTACACCGTCGGCAACACTTCGCTCAGCGGCGCGTCTTCTTCCACGTAGCGTTCGAACCGCACCAGCATATCGACCAGGTGCTCCATCTTGGCCGGATTTTCCGCCGGGGTCAGCAGGAACAGGATCGAGTTAAGATCGCATTTCTCCGGCACTATGCCGTTCTCGCGCAGGAAGTTGGCCAGAATGGTGGCCGGCACGCCGAACTCGGTGTATTGGCCGGTGGCCGCGTCGATGCCCGGCGTGGTCAGCAGCAGCTTGCACGGATCGACCAGATACTGGTCCTGCGCATAGCCTTCAAAACCGTGCCATGTCTCACCCGGCACAAAGTTGAAGAAACGGGCATCGTTGGCGATCAGGTCAGTATCGTAATCCTGCCAGGCCTTGCCCGCCACCTGCAAAGGAATAAACGGCCGCAGCTGCGAACAGCGTTCCAGCAGTTGCTTGCGCGTCTCGATGCCGAGCTTCACGCAGTCCATCCACATGCGGCGGCCGGCGGCCCCGGCATGCATCTTGGCGTTAACGTCCAGCGCGGCGAACAACGGGTAGAACGGGCTGGTCGAGGCGTGCAACATGAAAGCATTGTTAAGGTGCTTGTGGTTACAGTGGCGCTTCTGGCCCTTGATGTGATCGTCTTTCTTGTGGATCTGCGAGGTCTGCGAGAAACCGGCCTGCTGCTTATGCACCGACTGGGTGACGAAAATACCCGGATCGAGTTCATCGAGCTCCAGCAGCAGCGGCGAGCACTCTTTCAGCATCGGGATAAAGCCTTCGTAACCCACCCAGGCGGAGTCAAACAGGATGTAATCGCACAGATGGCCGATGGTGTCGATCACCTGGCGCGCATTATAGATAGTGCCATCGTAAGTACCGAGCTGAATGATCGCCAGCCGGAACGGCCGCGCCGCATTGGCCTTCTCCGGCGCCACCTCACGGATTTGCTCACGCAGATAGCGCTCGTCAAAACAACGCGAATCGATGCCGCCGATAAAACCAAACGGGTTACGCGCGGTTTCCAGATACACCGGCGTCGCCCCGGCCTGGATCAGCGCGCCGTGGTGGTTGGATTTATGGTTGTTGCGATCGAACAGCACCAGATCGCCGCGGGTCAGCAGCGCATTGGTCACCACCTTGTTGGCCGCCGAAGTGCCGTTGAGCACGAAATAGGTTTTATCGGCGTTGAAGACCCGCGCCGCATGCTTTTGCGCATCCTTGGCCGAGCCTTCGTGGATCAGCAGGTCGCCCAACTTGACGTCGGCGTTGCACATGTCGGAACGGAAAAGCGTTTCGCCGTAGAACTCGAAAAACTTCCGGCCGGCCGGGTGCTTGCGGAAAAACTCCCCGCCCTGATGCCCCGGGCAGGCAAAGGTGGAATTTTCCATTTCCACATAGGTCTTCAGCGTTTTGAAAAACGGCGGCAGCAGCGCCTGCTCGTAGGCGTCCGCAGCGGCTTCCAGTTGCGCCATATAGAACGCCTTGCTGGCGCCGGCCAGGGCAAAAACGCCGGTAATAAACGGCAGGTAGTCCGGGGAAAGGTGTTCATCCCCTTCAACAGCAACAAACGTTGGGATCTCGAATCCGGTGGCTTTCAACTGCGCCAAAATACCGGCGTTAACGTCATCAACCGACACCACCACCGCGGCCACATCGGTATAGTCCGTCTGTTCAATGCGGACAATCTGGCGCAGCGTTTCAATCGTGGCGACCAGGCTGGCGCTTGTCGCTATTTTCAATTCTTTCATCATGCTAACTCTCAAACGGTTAAGGATGAGGTGGTGCCACGGGGCACGGCGATGAGATAACAACGGTTATCCCGGCAAAGTGATGTCCGGCGTTGCAGCATAAAGCGCAACCGTGACCAGCTCATGATCGCGAGATCATCAGGCAGCTATCGGGGACTGGTATCGGCAGCGTCCGATAGACATCAGTAAAATCAGAGCCGCAGCTCTATTTTTAATAATGCCTAACAGCGAGCATCAGAAGATGCCTTACCGCATGGTCGGCAGGGCGTTCTTGGCGTACTGTGTTCGGGAAAGGTAACGGCGGCGTGATGGCATCTTCAGATGTCTGGTGCGCAGTGGCGCTTGAGTAACAAAACCAGTCATGCCAGTAATCCTCTGACTTAAATGAGCGGAAACACCGTTAGGGGACGTAGAGTGCCAAAATTTGCGCAATGATTGCATGTTTTTTTATGAGGTTCAAGTAACAATTATGTTACTACCCACTGAGGCAGGTATCGCATAACTCATTGTTATTTATCATATAAAAATAAATACCTGTAAAATCAAAACGGTATAAATACACACATTTGGTGCATATCTATTGCCGAGGGCCGACGCAGACGCCCTGGAGCGCCCCGCCCCATTGAATGAAAATAGAGCAACCGATCGGGTTTGTGACAGAAAGCGATTGACGATATCCAGCCAATAGGGTTAAATGCGCCCCGTTGCCCGGATAGCTCAGTCGGTAGAGCAGGGGATTGAAAATCCCCGTGTCCTTGGTTCGATTCCGAGTCCGGGCACCATATTTAGAAGAACCCGCCTATGGCGGGTTTTTTGCTTTCTGGGGTATGGACTCTCCATCGAACAAGTTCGATTATTCGGCCTGAAGGCCTCACCCTGCGGGCCAACGCTGAAGCGTTGTTCAACACGGCGCAAGCGCCGGTTGTCCGAGTCCGGTCGCCACTAATTCTGCATCAAAGCACACTGGTTAGAGGTACACCCTTTAACGGGCGGAACAAAGGAACTGACGGGTTGATATCGCAGTGTTGTCGAGCTTGCATATTCGATATCAATAACTAGGTTCATCTTAAAAAGGATGCCTGTGTTGGCGCACAGGCGTCATTTTCTCGATCACGATTAATTTTTACAGCTGGTGACCTACCCTAGTATTAGATACAACCGTCAGTTAGCAATGTCGGCTTGTTCACTTCCAAACTCACCATTTCGCAACCTTGCTACAAACTCGGATGGCGTCTGATAATTCAGTGCTGAATGGAGCCTGCATTCGTTATCGTCCCACCACCAGTCATTAATGATTTTTCTTGCGTGCATGATGTCGCTGAACCAGTGCTCATTCAGACATTCATCGCCACAGCGCCCGTTAAAGCTCTCGATAAATCCGTTCTGTGTCGGTTTGCCCGGCTGAATTAGCCGAAACGCATGCGTTCCAACGCAAGCTCAGTGATGCGTCCGGATAAATGCGCATCAGCAGCCGAACGCAGCGCCTCATAGCGACAGGTTGACAGGGGTCACCTGCAGGCACAACGTTACGACAGAACTATCGCATCACACATCACTGTCACAGCTTCCCGTTTCTGGTCTGTCGTCAGTACTTTCGGCCCAGTGCTGCCTGTAATGCTTCTTTGTCCTGCATGGCTTCTTCCAGTAGCTTCTTCAGGCAGGCGCTCTCTTCTTCAAGTGACTTAAGACGCTTCACTTCCGGCACTTCCATGCCGCCAAACTTCTTGCGCCATGTATAGAAGATGGCATCGTAGATAGCATGCTTGCGGCATATCTCCCGGGTAGGAATACCGGCCTCGGCTTCGCGAAGAATGTTGATGCTCTGTTCGTCAAAAAACGCTTCTTCATGGGGTGTCCTCATATTGCTGATGAAGACATTGCTAACATCGGAGTGTATTAATCACGGGGAGCAGGTCAAATCACTAGTACAATAGCACAAGAAGATTTTTAATATTATTTAATATATAAGATCGATAATAAGACCACGATTAATTCCCCATAATTATAATTAATTATGCAATTATTACTTTACCATATGACTTAAATTGAGTTTTAAGGCTGTTTTTAAACTCATTAATAATAACGCTTGCTAATGAAGTCGGAATAAGTTAATTATTTAACGGCTTTACATAGCCTTACACAGCTTTACACTTTATAATTGTATTGATTACATCAACAGAAGGAGTTGTTTTATGAAAATTATTGATTCTTCGTTGTTAGAGTATGTCTCCGGTGGTCAGGGTAATAATGGTGGTGATCGTACCGACAATGGAGGCCGAGGCCATTATGGTAATGGAACCTCAACCAATTATGGTGGTCAGGCTAATGGCTTTGTAAGTAATCGGGCAGCCGCTGATCAAGCGTTAGGTCAGGGGGATTGTTCAAATGGTGTAGCCGCAGGTGTTCTTGGCGGCCTTTCTACCGGAAATCCTGTTGGATTTGGTCTCACTGTTGCTGCGGGGTTTATAGGCGGGGGTTGCTTCAAAGATGCAGGGAACAACAACAGCAGTAGCAAAGGAGGCAGCAGCAATTGTGGTAATGGTGGTGTTGGCGGCTCCTGTACGCGCTGATTAGTCCTATATTACGGTTAGAACATAAGTAATGGCTCTAACCGGTGTTATATAAAAGGATATGACATGAACAGTGAGAAAAAATGGTATTATTTATATGTTTTTTTGTCGTTTTTGATTATTCCTTTACTATATCGTAGCCTGGGGATTTTCAGCTATTGGTATTATGAAATCCCCAGAGAGTTATCATTATTGATTTTATTTGTTGTTGTTCCAGTTGGAACCTATGTTTGCGTAAAAAAAATAATATTAGCCATTAAGTTTTTATTTAGAGCCACTAATAAATCCAATGAGAAGAAAAAGTCAACTTAGTATAATAACGATGTTGTGGCAGTTACCGTCGTGGGAGTTTTAAGGGGACTTATTGCCGGTCCTACAGGAATGCTGGCGGGAGCTCCGATGGGATGGGTGGGAACAGCGATTTGGGTGGCAATAGTAACAGTGAAACGGTCAGTGCCACTGGACACCATATTCCCTCATCAGGTTGTTAACCTAATGAGGGAGTGATCTCTTCCCCAAATCAGCGCCAGACTAAATCAGAGATCCGGGCTTTTTGATCTCTTCCCCAAATCAGCGCCAGACTAAATCAGAGATCCGGGCTTTTTTGCAGACTTCGGACAAATTCTGCCGGAGTCTGGTTATTTAACGAGGAATGTGGCCGGTACTGGTTATATTCCAGCCGCCAGTGCTCGATCTTCTCCTGAGCATCTTCCAGTGACAGGAACCAGTGCACGTTCAGACATTCATCACGCAGGCTGCCGTTAAATGACTCAACCAGGGCGTTATCTGTGGGCTTCCCGGGGCGTGAGAAGTCCATCGTTACCCGGTTTTCATACGCCCAGCGATCCAGCGTTTTCGAGATAAATTCGCTGCCGTTGTCCGTCTGTAGCCGCTGTGGTACACGCTGCTGTGTCTGCCTGATCCGTTCCATCACGGCGACCACATCGTCACCGCGAAGCCCCTGGCCTACCTCGATCGCCACGCATTCACGACTAAAATTATCGACTACAGTCAGGGCTCGGATCCGGCGTCCGTTGAACAGATTATCAGCAACGAAATCCATGCTCCAGCACTGATCCACAGCGGTCACGGCCGGGCGGATACGCCTGTGCCTGGCCGTCACGTGCCGCCGCGGGCGTTTTGACCGCAGGTTCAGCCCTTCCAGACAGTAAATCCGATGGGTTTTCTTGTGGTTAACCAGCCAGCCCTCGCGCCGCAGCAGGATATGGATCCGCTGCACACCATAACGAATGCGGGTTTCTGCAATCTCCCGTATCCGCTGCGTGAGGGCCCGGTCATCGCGGCAGCTGCGGTAGTGGTAGACCGTTCGGCTCTGCATCATCAGCCGGCATCCCCTGCGAACCCCGATGCGGTACGCCGCCAGCAGGTATTCGACCGCCTCGCGTTTCTGCACCGGCCTCAGAACTTTTTTCGGATGACGTCCTGCAGCATTTCCTTGTCCAGACTGAGATCGGCGACCAGCCGCTTCAGGCGGTGATTCTCTTCCTCCAGCTGGCGCAGCCGACGCAGTTCTGTCACGCCCATGCCACCAAACTTCTTCTTCCAATTGTAAAAAGTAGCTTCGGAAATCCCCATCTTTCTGCACACTTCCTCCACCCGAGTGCCGGTTTCAGCCTGTTTCAGGGCAAACGCGATCTGTTCTTCGGTATAACGTGTCTTTTTCATGTCAGATGACCTCTTTTTGCAGGAGAAGAAAGGCCGAAAACTCTACTTTACGCCGGTACTGAACAAAGGGAAGAGATCAGTGTCTGGTAAAAAGATCCCATGGAAAGTGAGTTGAAGCAGTAGCCCACTGAAAAATATCAGGGCTATATCTTTTTTAAATTTTTATAAGGATGGTAAACTCACCATTACGTCACATTATCTTATTACGTAGAAAAGGCGTTAATCTAGGCAATAAGAAAGTATATATGGTACAGACTTCGAACATATGGATTTTCAGCACCGATATCAAAAATTCGAATATATATATCTGTACAGATATTAACACTCTATTTATTGCCATCGATTCGTTTTATTTTTCCTTGGAGAATAGATTACCTTATGCATTATAATCATTCTAAAGCTAAGTGTTGAAAATTTCCCTGGTGTTACATATTTTCAATGCCCTGTCCGTTATTTAAATAAATCCGGCCACAATAATATTACAAGGTATTATGATAATTACTTATAGTTTTTAATTAGCAACGCGTTGGAGTAGAATAATATTAATTTTGTTAACGTGTCAAAAGGAAGGATTTAAGATCCTATGAGAAGTCATAGTATAAAACCAATAGACTCACGATAACTATTTGAAAAAAATCTGAAAAGGAAATGTATCCTGATACCCTAGCTTAATGCACTCATCTATAAGCTGAACACTTGAAGTTACATTGAACTTGACTTTCAGGCTTCTCATGCAGTAGTCATAATTAGCAAGATTAATATTTAAAAGCTCTGATATTTGTTTTCTTTTCAATCCTTTAAGAAGAAAAAAAAGCAGTTTAGCCTCATTGGCACTGAGTTTCACATCTTTGTATGATGATATTTTTAACACTTTCGACATACCAGTAACATTATGAAAATCAACATAACCATTCATAATAATAGCTGTTGCCGTGGTCCCGGCAGGAAATCCATTTTTATCATATATAACTTGTTTAGAAGTATGTAAAAATGCATGAACGACTCCCGGGAGTGGTTCAAGAACATTGTAAACCTCACCTGCAAGGATCGCTTTCTCATGATCCCTATAAATATCGCCTCTTTCAGCCCATGGCATGTCTGAGTCATCAAGAGTCGGCAACCTATATGGATCCACACCAGAGAACCGGCTAAACAATAAGTTAGATGCAACAAAGCGGTGATTGAGATCTTTAACAAGGCTTATCCCGGCGCAGGCAGGTATTACGGGGTTGTCTAAATAATATTCAATGGTTGGTGAGATCTTCTCATCCAAAGGTGAAAACTGTCTACTCTCTATCTTGGTCATGGAAGTCCTCCCATGGACTTTAGGGCTTTCACTGTAAAGCGAAAGCATAATCCGTCATTTTCACTCTATAAGTAACATATTTCTGCAACCTAAAAACCCTCTCGTTTTATGAATATAATGTAACAATACCTTTCATTATTGTTTTACGTATTAAAACCGCGTCTCATTATAACTACAACGCAACTAAAAACAGGATGTTTTATTTCCGTTTCCTGAATCCCAATCTATACTGGGGTAGGTATTTTACAGTCCATGGAGATTCAGGATGTCTAAGAAAAAAACCGTCATAATTACTGGTGCGCTTAGCGGCATTGGAGAAGAATGTGCCCGCACGTTCAGTCAAATGGGGTATAATGTAATAATTTCAGGACGTAATGAAAAAAGAGGTAGGGAATTAGAAACCGAACTACGTCAAATCAATCCTGAGATTCACTTCTTTTTAGCCGATATCGTATTTGAGAATCAGGTTTCCGAATTAATTAAGTACACGCAGCAGGTTTTTGGGAAAATCGATGTCTTGCTTAATGTTGCAGGTACAGAGGGGCAGCCTATCTCACATGACAGAACCACAGTCGAAGACTTCCGCCATGTATTTGATACCAATGTGCTGGGAACCCAACTGGTGATGAAGCATGTTCTGCCGGTTATGAGCAAACAGGGGTCAGGCAGCTTGATTAATTTCTCATCGCAAGCTGGGCAAGTCGGTATTCCTGGCGGCAGCGTCTATTCAGCTAGTAAACATGCAGTAAACGGATTAACACGCTCCGCCGCACTTGAAGTTGCCGCTGACGGGGTGCGGGTTAACGCCATTGCGCCCGGGCCAGTAGCAACAGCAATGTTTGACCGGTTTGTGGGTAACGATCCGATAGCGAAGGAAAAATTTCTCAGTAAAATGCCTACAGGTCGTATTGTTACAACCGAGGAGATTGCTGCGACGGCACTTTTCCTGGCTTCGGATAATGCCCGTTCTATCATTGGCCAAATTATCACGGTTGACGGTGGCTATTCTGTAGGTTAATACCCAAAAGAACTGGCAAGTTGATATCACAGTGTTTTCGAACTTGTACACTCTATATTAATAACCAAGCTTCTCTTAAAAAAGGATACCTGTGTTGGCGCACAGGCGTCCTTTTCTCGATCACTGGTGATAACCCCGAACGGTTGAAAAGTGAAGCGGCGCTGGCATCACTCTGTGACGTGAATCCCTTACCAGCCTCTTCTGGGCACCGATTAAACGTGGTGGCTCACGTGAAGCAAATAATGCCCTGCGGATAATAGCCCTGGCGCGTCTGCGTAGCGATCCGCCAGAGGAACAATTTTCAATTGGCGCAACCTACCTGATGCGCGTCACTTTTCGGTGCCCTGAATTGCTGACGTCGCGCGCGATTGCGCGCGCAGCGTGAGTCGAACCAGCGGTACGGTCAGCGCCGTCGTCACCAGCGCGAACACCACGAGGATCGTGTAGACCTTTGGCGGAAGGATCTGCATCTGCAGACCGATGGACAGGACGATGAGCTCCATCAAGCCGCGCGTATTCATCAGCGACCCCACCAACATCGCATCGCGTGGCTCAAGCCCGGTGGCACGCGCGCCCAGATAACTGCCGCCGAACTTGCCGATGAATCCGCCCACGAGGAATACGCCGAACCACATCCATGATGCCGCGTCGTCGATCGTGCCGACCGACGCATGCAGCCCCGCATACGCGAAAAACACCGGCATCAGCACAAGCCTGACAAAACCTTCGACGTTGTCCCGCCACTCACTCGCAATGCCGGGCACGCGCCGCACGAACAGCGCCGCCGCAAGAGCGCCAAATGCGCTATGAAACCCGATCAGCGACGTCGCAAGTGCCGACGCCATGACGAAGCATAACAACACGGCCAAGCGATCGCGCGCCGCATGCGCAGTCGATGCAAGCCGCATAAGCGTCGGTCGAACCACGAAGCGCACCAGGAGCGCGCACAGCACCAGATACGCGAGCAGGCTGACGAGCATGCGCGCAAATGCCCAACCAGGCCCGCTCGATAGCGAAGCAATAGCGGCAAGCAGCATCCATCCGAGCGCATCCGTCAGCATCGCGGCAGACATTGCGTGCCGTGCGCCCACCATGGCGTTGAGCGCCAGGTCGTCGACGATGCGCGCCATCACCGGTACCGCTGATATCGCAAGCGCGACACCGCAGAAGAGTATATAGGGCAGCGCCGGCGCGTCGCCGGCGAGCATGTCTTTCGAGACAGTGGCGACGATCATGCCGATCGCGGCCGGTAAGACGAGCCCGCCCGCGGCGATCGCGACGGGCATGCGCCAACGCTTGCCACGCAGCGTCTCGCCCAACTCCATATGCAGACCCACCTGAAACATCAGCAGTATCAGGCCGACTTCACCGACTTGCCCCATCGCCGACAGCGTACGGGGGCCGAACAATGCATCGTAGAAATCCGGTGCGATCACGCCGAACAGCGAAGGACCCAACAGCAAACCGGCCGCGATCTCGCCGACGACCGCGCACTGGCCGAGCCGTTCGGCAATGCGGCCGCAGACATTGCAGAGCGCGATCACCAGCACGAGTTGCAACAGCCAGACAGTCATGAATACCTCGGAAAGAGCGGCACCGACACGAATCTGCTGGCCGCGAGCCCGACTGGCCCCGCCGCGCCATACACCGTGATGACCGTGACGCCGCTCGCCAGGTTCGCGAGCGCCCGGCGGAACGACGCGCCCAAGACCGGCTCGGTTAGGGCCGCCGACTCACGCATCACCGTTCACTCTCAACGCGGTCGACCCAGCCCCGGTAGAACGCACGGTACTTGAGCACGAGCTTATCGTACTTGCTGTACGCGCCGCCGCCGTCCGGCTTCATCCCGTTCCAGATTTTGACGTCGTACTTCGCTGCCTGTCTGGTCTGCAGCCCGAACAGCACGTAGTCGGTCGCGCGGCGCAGGGCGCCCCCCACTTTCTTGATCGAGATGAGCATGTGCATGACGTTCTTGCCGTCGCTCACCGGCGTCACACACTGGAGCAGCTTGTATTTGAAGTCTCCGTCCAGGGAGACGGTCATGACGCACCCGCCGGGGTAGCCATCGAAGTGCAGGTTCATCTGCGACATGTTCAGGCCGAGCACGCGTGCCAGCATGCCGGAGGCCCCGAAATACCGGTCCACGGTGAAGTCGATCCCGGCACCGAACCACGCGCCCGCCCGGGCCAGAGACTCAACCTCCGGCCACCGCTGCCAATCGTCGAAGAGCTTGAGCTCGAAGGCCGAGATCGGGAGCTCATGCACGGGGGACGCGTGTTGCGCGTCGTAGAAGTTCTCTACAATCCGCAAGACCGCCGTCGTCGTCTCGAACGCGAAGTGCAGGTGCATAAAGTCGCCGTTGTCGACGTCGGCTGCGGCGATTTCGGGCAGCGGGTGCAGCGGCTCCGGGGAGCCGTACCAGACCCACACGTAGCCGTATCGTTCGGTGGTGACCAACGTCGGTTGACGCACCGATCGCGGCACGGGCTCCAGCCGGCGCACCGTCTGGTTGTGACCGGGGATGTGAACGCACTGGCCCTGCTCGTCGTACCGCCAGTGATGAAACGGGCACTGGATGCACCCGTCCTTGACCTGCCCGTCGGCCAGGTTCGCACCGAGGTGCGAGCAGTGGCGGTCCATCACCACGGCCTGCCCCGTCGCTCCGCGCCACGCCACGCACGGCCGGCCGAAGAGCGTCAACTCCGTCGGTTTGTCCTTGAGGTCGTCCGAGCGCATCGCGACGTACCAGCTCGCGGCCACGCTCGTGGTCGCATCGTACGCCCTCGAAGGATGCTCCTCGGCGTTCACTTGAACCAATTGAATGTCGTTCATCATTTTTGTGTCCTCGATGGCCGGCTACTTCTTCCGAGTCAAGCTGATGCGGGTCGTGATGTACGCCTTGAGCAGCGCGAACATCGGGTTGTAGTCGAAGTACTTTTTCACCTCTGCCGGCGCGCTGGTTTGTGTCCAGTGCATCAGCTTCATCGCCGGCAGCAGGCTGTACTTCGAGTTGTTGAGCTGCGGCTTGTCCCCGGTAATGCAGTACCCGAAGCCGAACATCTGCTTGGCGAAGTCTCGTTCGTCGATGAGGGCGTGGATCCGCGCCGCGGCCTCCCCGGTCGGTTTGAGCCCGGCGCTTACCGCCTCGATCTCGGCTTTAGCGTCGTTGAACAACTGGTAGTACCCCTCCATGTCCGCGCACAGGTACCCGAGGTACGGGGGGTCGTTGTCGAGGTGATCGAGGTCGCCCTCGTCGCGCGACGCGCGGAACCTTGCGTGGGCTTGCACGAGCCGGAACTGCCCGAGGATCGTGCCGACGGCCCACAGCCTGTGGAACGCGTCCCACAGGCGGAAGTCCGTGAATGCCGTGTAGCAGCAGCTGACAAAGTCGTCGTTGTGGTCCAAAAGCTTTTGCTGCAGGCGTTCGATGTACTCGAAGCGCTCAGGGGAAAAGTCATCGTCGCGTAGCGCCTTGATGAGGCGGGCCGCGAGCGCGTGGATGGTCACCGCGGTGTTCTCGAGCCCCCGGGAGAAGAGCGGGTCGATGAACCCGTTCGCGTGCAGCATCAGGCAGTAGCGATCGCCGACGCAGGTGGTCGACGAGAACTGCAGGCGGTCGGTCTTGACCCAATCACGCACCGGCACGGCGTCCCGGAACTGCGCCCCGATGCTCGGGAACCGCGCGAGGAACTCGTCGAATTCTTGCTGCGCGGAGATGTCCGTTTTCGGGTAGACACGCGGATCAAGCTGCAGGCCGACGCTCACCAGGTTGTTGGTCGACCGCGGGTGGTTGTTGAACGGAATCACCCAGAGCCAGCCGCCCTCGAACATGTGGTGCAAGGTCCCTTCGTGCCAGCGCCAGCGCTGCCCCTTGACCTTGAAAATATCGTCGAACGGCTTGACCCCGAGCATGTGCGTGTAGAGGCTGCGCGAGTGCGTCTTGAAGCGACAAGGCTCTTCGCGGAGATTGAACTTGGTCGCGAGCGGCGCGCGGGGTCCTCCGCAGTCGATCATATACCGGCCGGTGAAACGTTCGTCCTCTGCGGTGGTCACCGCGACGCCGTCTTTATCGGCGTGGTACTCAGTCACTTTAGTCTTCTGGCGGACCGTGCAACCGTATTTAATGGCGGCTTGCAACAGGTAGGCGTCGACGTCTTGCCGGTAATAATGGCTCTCCGGCCCCCAGGGCAGCTCGGGAATGACGCACTGCGTGAACTCCTTCGGGTCGTGCTCCTGGCCGGGCTTGTGGAACACGAAGCCGAAGTTGCGCTTGATGCCCGTGCTCGACGAGACGTAACGCTGCGTCGAGTAGAACGACGTGATGTGCTCAAGCTCCGGAATGCCGTAGCGATCGGCGATGATACGGTTCATAAGAGACGTCTCGGGAATCGACGATTCGCCGATCGTGAACCGCGGGTGCGACGACTCCTCGATGATCAGCACGCGAAACTGCTGTTTGGCCAGGATAGCCCCCATCTGGGTGCCGGACATGCCCGAGCCGAGGATGATCACGTCGAAGTGGTTGTTATCGCGCCCGTGCGCGGGGCTCTTCTGAGTCATGAGGGCAAATCTCCTTAATGAGATGGAACAGATGGCCGTGCGCGTCAGAACTCGTTGAGAGCGGTGCGAATGCGGGAGCGCGCGGCAAGCGTGAGCGTGACCAGATCGCCGAGCATGCTGGGCGCGTACCCCCCACTGCCGATTGCCGGGCCGCTTCGCCCGACTTCGTACACCCGCCCCGCCAATTGAACATGAGGTGCCCGGAAGCGCAGCAGGACCACGAAGATCCGGTTGAGGGCCGCCAGCCCGGCCCGGACGGACTCGTCCTGCGCGCCGACCGCTCGCGCCTCGCCGATCGCACGGTCGACGAGCGCCGGCTTGCCGGCGAACCGAGCGTAGACCGCCCTGTACGCGGGAAGCACATAGGGCAGGTACGTCTCTTTGAATTCTCGATAAGCCTGGCGGTCCGATTGCGAGCCCCACAGGACGTGATCCAGCACGAAGAGGGGCATTTCTACGGCACCGGGGCCAAGGTAGCTCTGGCCCCCGACGCGAATCGGTTCGTAGAAGGGGCGGAGCTCATCGTAGAAGACCTGCGGCGAAATGAAGCGGTACGCGTAGACGATCGATTCGACCATTTTTTGCAGATAGGCGGCCAGCTCGTCGCACCCTTGCGCAAACGCGGGCGACCTCAGGGGCACGTCGTGCAGCTCGACGGTCACCGCGATGGCCGCTTCGAGGGCCGCCATCGAGATGCGCACGCTCTCGAGCAGGTGCGCTTCGTCGCTGAGCCCGGTGTAGCTCCGTTGCGCGTCGGCCGCCGCGGGGTTCCAGACCGTCACATGCAGGAGCGTCTCGCGCGGCGGCAGGTCGGTCATGCGCGCTAGGTCGAGCAGCACCGGCTCGAGCCCGGGCACCACGTCCGCGGGCTCGTGTCCGTGCCGCTTGAGCGACCCCAGAAAAAACCCAATGTCCCGCATCGCGGCGGCGGCTTCGACGAAGCCCCAGCCGGAGGGCACGCCGCGCACCGGGAGGAACTCGCGCAGCAGGCCAACGATGCCGGGCACGTCCTTGTTACGGTTCAGGCCCGGCAGTTGCAGAACGAGCGAGCGAGCCTGCAGCGGATCGCAAGCCGCCACGGCAGCGTGCGTGGCCGCGAATACACATGCCCGGTCCTGGGTGCGCTCCACTACAGGCTCTCCGGCGACATGGGCGTCGATCCGGATCGAGACAGCCCCACGTCGCCCTCACGCAGCGACCGCAGGTAGTCATAGTTCGTCGGCAGGCTCGCCCGCAGACGCTCGGCCTCACGCTGGATGCGGGCGAACATCACCTCGGCCTTTTCGATCGACTCCGGTCGCAGTTGCAAGAGCGGCAGCGACCGGTCGGGCAGCATGCCCAGGCCGGCAAAAATGCAGTAGTAGTTCCCGTTCAACCAGAAGTTCTTGAATTCGAAGTCGAAGGTCTCATAGTACGTGGAATCGTCGAACGACGTGGTAGTCAGCGGCAGCCCCGCCTTGTAGCGCTCAACCTTCTCTTGGATGGAGTCAGAGAGCCGCAGGTCGTGCCGGTTCGCGAGCCAGAACGGCGTGTCTTCGCGCGACGAGGTGAAATAGTGCGCCTGAACAAAGTCCCGGCAGTCGTCGAACATGTAGGTGATCTCGGCGTTGAACGCGTCGGCCAACCGCGGGTCGAACGCGGTGTCGGGGAAGTGCTTCACGAGTTGGTAAAGCGCCGCGTAGATGAAGTAGATCCCCGTCGATTCCAGGGGCTCCAAAAAACACGACGATAGCCCTATAGAGACGCAGTTGTTGACCCACGCCCGCTTGTTGCGCCCGACCCGGAACTTGATCTGGTTGAGCGGCTGATTGTCCGAGAGGCCCCAGAGGTTGAGGAAGTCGGTGGTGGCCTGGTCGCGGGAGGTGAACTTGCTCGAGAACACGTAGCCGCTGCCGAACCGGCCCAGCATCGGAATCTTCCAGGTCCACCCCGAGTTCATGGCGATCGCGGAGGTGTAGGGTTCGACCCCCACTTGCGCGTCGTCATTGGGTACGGCAGTGGCGACCGCGCTGTCGCACAACAGGTAGTCGGACATATCAATGAAGGGCTCTTTCAGGGCCTGATTGATTAAAAGTCCCCGCATGCCGGAGCAGTCGATGAACAGGTCCGCCTCCAGCTTCCGGCCCTCCTTGGTGAGCAGGCTGGAGATGAAGCCGTGCTCGTTCAGGTTAACCTCCACGACCTCGTCGACCACGCGGTTCACCCCGCGATCGACGGCCCAGCGCTTCAAGAAATCGGCCACCAAGTGCGCGTCGAAGTGCCACGCATGAGACATCTGACGGGTGCCGTCGTGCAGGCACGGTGCCAGATTGCCATCGAGCGCCCCGGGCTGCGGGTAGCAGGCGTACGCCATCGACTGCTGAAAGCCCTGTTCGCGCTTGCGCAGCCAGTAGTGGGTAAGCGGCACGCCGTCGCAGCTCGGCACATTGCCGAACAAATGATAGAAGTAATCGTTGCGCGAGTGGTCGGGAGACTTTCTCCAATTCACGAACTTGATGCCGGCCTTGAACGCGCCGTTCACCTGGGGCATCCACTCCTGTTCCGGTATCCCGAGGAAGTCGAAGAACACCTTCTGCAAACTCGGGATGGTCGCCTCACCCACGCCGATCCGGGGGATCGTCGCAGATTCGATGAGCGTAATGTTCGCCTGCTGTTGGAGCGCCCGGACGAGGTACGAGGCGGACATCCAGCCTGCAGTGCCGCCGCCCACGATGACGATATTCTTGATCGGTTTGCTCATGACACTCTCCCATAGGAGCTAGTGGAGATGTTAAATTAGGTTCTAATTCAGACTAGAATCTAATCTAAAAAGTGCAAATTCCGTTTCTGAGTTAACTCAGCGATATATCCTCATGCAAAGCACCCCCTCAAAACCCTAATTCTTCACTACCCAACCACCGGTTAAAAATATTATTTTCAACCGGTTAGAGTTACGGGAGAAGCAGGAAAAACAAGATCGCAAAATTATTTATCATAATAAAATAAATCCTTATAACACCCCTGACCACCCAAAAAAAATCCGCACAACATACTGTTTTTACTTGGCTGTTTTAATAAAAAAGGCACAGTAACTTATCTAAAAAGGTCGTGTTAGACGCTTTCAATCACTGCCAGCGCCGCTTTGACCTCATCCTTTTAAATAAACACTTTACCTATTAGATATTAATTCATTTTGAATTGATAGCATGCTCATTATCTTATAAATTAAACACCCAGTTAGTTATAGGCGATGCATTATAAACTTGCCAACCAACAAGAATAATCAACTCCAACCCATCCGTTACTTACGTATAAAAAAATCCATAAAATAATATCTTTTCCACAATCAAACATTCAGTCTAAAAATAATTATCCGTCTGGTTTTCATACGAATACTCAACAACATTCGGAACTTTTTTTTCTGCCGGAAGGAGTATCGGGAAGACATTGAGCCGGTAATAGAGGCCGCTGCGGAATTCGCGGTCGGCGACCATCTGCTGCAGGTGGCGGCAACTCGATCGAGATTTCTGCCAGCTCGTCAAAAACAGCGTGCCTTGGCCCACCCGCTCGAAACGCCCCATACGCTGGGTGCCGGCACCGGTAAAAGCCCCCGTTTCACTTTTAAAAGACCGGAACCGATCGATAAGATGAAGGACATTGCAGCAAAGCATTTTCCTGCAGCCTTACCTCCAGAGGCTTGAATTTTGTTGTTTGACCGGCAAGAGACAGTGGCAGATTTGCGTGAATGATGCGACGCATGTACAACGTTGTTCTGGTGTTTCTGGCGTGTTTTTCGGGGGCGTTCACCTGTACCTTGAACATGTCAGAGGTGCCGCTCAAAGCCATTATCAACATGACTCTCACTGGGTGTGTTTACATTTTTGACCAAGGGCTTGCCTCGTGCTCGATTCTATTCCGTATCCTTATCATTAAGGACTGAGGATATAAATGAGGGTACAAAAAACACCAAATCAAAAAATATATATTAAATTACAATGCGGCTCGTGCCTTTCGGCGAACAGGGGTTATTTACGTTAAAAATTCACTAAACAGTTTGAATGCGCCATCTGATATAGCCGACAGGCTTGGTAAAGGCGAGTCGGAAACATTATCGCCAGTATTTATCAGTGTGCGGGTTACAACACTATTCCCAAGCGGGTCAGCCATTTTCGTCAACCTTTACCCACGACATGCAATTAATTTACCGCTAATTATTTTCCTGCAAAAGCTGTATCGTCATTATATAAACGCGTGCTGCAGTACTACGCCGATAACTGCGCGGAACCCAATATCAATCACTGCGATCAATGAACGCCTTATGCAAATCTTCCAATGGGTGATGTTGAACTTTTGCTTTGCCGCAAGATGGCCTGGGTATCGTCAGACGTTTCCTGATTTGCGCCGGATAACAACCCAAAATTCGGCGTATTTAACCAAGTCGACTTGCTGCCGGCTGCCTACCACGCCGTTATTCTTTCGCGTTAACCTTTCTCATAAGCAGTGAATTACTTTCCTGGAAAATAATTCAACGCTGTTATCAAGATATCCCGCTCACCACTCTTTTACAGTGACAGAGCTTTAAGCTTGACCTGCTAAAACAGTTTCATTATTGTACAAGAAATAACATTTTTAAAAATATACGTAATGAAATTAATCAGGCGTTTTCTTTTAAAAAGAAAAATAGTTGTCACACTTGCCGCCACATCCTCCATTCTGGCATTTATTCTTTATCAGAATAATTATCAGTTGGTTGAAAGTACGGTAACGATCCCTCATAAGCCGAATAATCTTGATGCCGTCCTGGCGATGCCGCGCCATCTTCCTCCTGGCGAGAAACCCGGTGTAGTGATATTTGTTCATGGCGACGGAGATATTAACGCCACTCACGGCGGCTTTTACCGCCCCATCTGGGAAGCGCTGTCCAAAGCCGGTTTCAGTTCGCTCTCCTGGAATAAACCTGGCGTTGGCGGCGCGCCGGGCAACTGGCTGCAACAAAGCATGGACGATCGCACCAGCGAAGTGATCTCCGCCATCGATTGGATAAAACATCAGCCCCAACTGGATGGCCAGCGTATAGCACTCTGGGGTGCCAGCCAAGGTGGATGGGTATTACCGAAAGTCGCAACGCGATATCCCGATATCTGCTTCATGATTGCCGTTTCGCCCGCCGTTAACTGGCTGGAGCAGGGTCGCTATAATACTATCGCCAGCATGAAGCAAAAAGGCCGTTCGGAAAGTGAGATAGCGGCGGAATTAAAGCGCGAGCAGCAGGTCTTGGCATTGCTCGACGCCAACGCCAGCTTCGAACAATATCAACAAAAAGAGGGGAATGCCGCCGATTTCACCCCCGACCGCTGGACCTTCGTGATGAAAAATTACCGTTCAGACGCTACGCAAGATCTTGGCCAGGTTCACTCGCCGGTCTTTTTAGCCTTGGGCGGAAAAGACATTAACGTCGATATTAAAAATACCGAAAATGAATACCGCAATCGCTTAAACAAAGCAGGCCAGCTGGATATCAAATTTTATCCGCAGGCAACACACTCCATGCTGGAAAAAAGCACCGAGGACTCATTAATAGAGACCTGGTACAAAGGTTTATTGTTCCCACGCGCCATTTTCTATCCCGGCTTTTTACAGGATCAGCAGGACTTCGCTTGGCAGCACCGTCATTGCCAGTAAAAAACCTCTGCGGGGAGTTTTCCTCCCCGCCCTCTTCCTTACCTAGTGCCAGCGGAAAATCCGCATCCCCAGAACAAAGGTAAATACGCCAACTCCCATTAGCATCAGCGTAGCCGGCATGATCAACCTGATATCTCCGCCTTCGATAAAGACTTTGCGCATGGCGTCCGCCAGCATCGTCAGCGGCAGGTATTCAATAATGCTGACCATCCAGTGCGGGAAATTTTTGTAGCTGAAGAAGATGCCGGAAAACAGCACCTGGACCAGAATGGTCACTTCCAGCAGGCCATTTGCCGTTTGCGCCTTCATCGCCCGTGACGAGGCAAGCACCGCGATGCCAGAGAAACAGACATTACCGGCGAACAGCAGCAGCAGAAACGCGCTGAACGATCCCTGAATTTCCACATCGAAATAAACGCGCGCGAACAGATTAATGATCAGAATCTCAATGAAGTTGATCAGAAAACAGGCGCCGATATGGGCCATCAGAAAGGTGGATTTTCGCATCGGCGTGATACACATCTGCCGTGTGACGCGGGTAATTCGCTTCTCCACCAACGCCCAGCCAACGGCGATCAGGCACGTTTCCATGATCGCCATCGCCAGCAGCCCCGGCACCAGGAAATCAACGTAACGGAGGCCGGCAGTTTCGAGAACAGAAAGATTTTTATCCGTCGGTTGCCGCTCGCCCTGCTCCTTCTCATTCATCAAATAGTACGAGAGCATAGCTTCATTGTCCTGCGGATCGAGATAGTAAATCCGCTTCTGCCCCGTCTGCTGCGGAATGACTTCGACAAACATCTGGATGTCGCCGCGTTTCAGCGCCAAGATAACCTCATCGCGGTTCTGATAATAGCTGACGAGGTATTTCACCTTAATCAGATGCTGGCGCTTCACCTCTTGCAGATTGACGATACCCTGCAGTTGGTGATCGGTACCGGCCAGCTGCGCACTCCACTCGCGAACCTGCGCCGCCGCCGTCTGATCCTGCGGCATAACAATGCCAATACGCCGCTCCGGTATGTCCTGCGAGGAAAAAGAGAGGCCCAACAGCCATACCAGCAGCAGTGGAAACCCAAATGACCAGAAAAGGATCTGCGGCTCACGAATGTATTGCCGGAATTGAGTGAGCATCAGGTTGAACAGCGCGCTATTCATGGAACCCCCTCCCAGCCAGCGACATAAACAGATCGTCGAGCGTTTTTTTCCGCACGATCAGCTCGGCTATTTCGACGCCGGCGCTTTGCGCAAATGCCAGTAAATGACTGATAAAGCTGCTCGCATCCATAATAAGCATGCTGATTTTTCCGTCCTTTTCGTTGAAATCGTATTCAAGCACCTGAGGATGCTGTCTCATGGCCTCCAGGCGCTCGGGCCGGGTGGCCCGACATTCAATCACTTCACCGTCGCAATGCTTTTTCAGCAATTGCGTCATGGTGCCCTGCGTCAGGATCTCCCCCTGGTTCATAATGCAGATGCGATCGCAGAGATACTCAGCCTCCTCCATATAGTGGGTGGTCAGCATCATGGTTGAACCTTTCTCCTGGTTGAGGCGACGCAAAATATTCCAGGTATCGTGACGGATGCGCGGATCCAGGCCCGTAGTCGGCTCATCGAGGATCATAATCTCGGGTTCGTTGAGAATCGCCACCCCCAGTGCCAGACGTTGACGCTCACCGCCGGAAAGCCCCTCCACAAAGGTGCGACGCTTGGCCGACAGCTCGACCAACTCCAGCACTTCGCCGGTACGGCGGCGCGGGCAGCCGTAAAAGCTGCCGAACAGATTCACCGTCTCCTCCACCCGCAGTTTGTTGATAAACAGGGTCTCCTGCAGCACCCCGCTCAACCGTCGACGCAGAAACTGCGCATCCTGCGCCCAGCTTTTTCCCAGCACCTTTACCGAACCGGAATCCGGCTGTTTTAACCCTTCCAGGATCTCCACCAGCGTGGTTTTACCGGCGCCGTTAGGGCCCAGCAGGCCGACAAACTCGCCACGAAAAATATCCAGAGTAATCCCTTTAAGCGCCTCATGATTGCGGTAGCGCTTACGCACCCCATCAAAGGCGATGACTTTTTCACTGCTTTTATTTTCCATAATTTTTTTGTCCGTTATCAGGAGGCCGCAAACGCAACAGCACTAAGCTCCCGCTGCATCAGATTGATAAATTGTTCTAACCCGTCAGCGTTGAAGCAGCAGCAGGTGATATGTAAAACGGGTTTTCCCTCCGCCGAACTGGTGAGATAAATATTGATCGAGTCGTTCTCCCAGTTATCCGCCTCCTCTTGCTCATCCAGCGAATCAGGTTGCCGCCAGACGCTCAGGCGTAACGGATCATCCCCGCCGCTCGGCGCTTTCTGCCGAAATGCATCCTGGAGAATATTGATGTTGATGATCGGGTCTGCGACACCGGCGCTTTGCGGAATGCGCCGGAACAATGCGCGCGGCGGCTGCGGCTCCATCAGCAGGAAATCGGCAAGAAAGCGCGGATAGAGGGCTGCACGCGGGCAGAGCGCGGTATAGATCCCGCTGACGGCACGGATCAACAGCGTTAACAGACGCGGGCTGTTGCGCCAGCGTTGTTCGGCCATCACGCCAACCGGCAAACTCCACGGACAATCGATATGTTCGTAGGCGCGCAGCACCCTTTCCCGCACCTGAGCCAGCAGCGTGGGGAAGGTTGGCGCATCGTTCATATCCAGGGGGACAGGCATGACGCGAAGCAATGGCGCCATCAGCGACTCGCTCCCCGGTCGGTCACGCCCTTCCAGTACGGAATTCAACGCGAAACGCGATGCGCCGGTCATCTCGCGTACCACCCTGCCGATAAGCGCCAACAGCACCATCTGCAGGCTCACCTTATGCTGACGCGCCACGCTCTCCAGGCGTTCATAGCTGTCGGTCGGAAAAGAGACATAGCGGTCGCTGGCGTGCGTCTGCTGCTGATTGATATAGCACTGGGGAAAAGTAGCCCACGGATAGCCCTGCAAATGCCGGCGCCAGAAGCGTTGATCTTCGCTGCCATGACGACGATAGCGCGCCCGTTCACTGGCGATTAACGCGGTAAAGGGCATCTCTGCCTGTCCGGCTAACGGCTCCCTGTCTCCGCGCGCCAGCAGACGATAACGCTGCCAGAGCTGCTGGCAGAAGAGATGCACCGCCGCGCCATCAGCCACGATATGCGGAAAGCAGAGCACCAGAACGTGCTGCTGGGGCTGCAGGCGAAAAAGCTGAGCGCGCAGCAGCGGCGGCCGCTGGAGATCGAATGGTTCGGCGAGCAAACGACACGCCACGTCCTTGACGTGCTGCTGCGCCTGCACCGGGGGATCGCCAGTCAAATCGGCAAAGGGCAAATCGAAGCCGCCGACCGGCCGGATACGCTGAGTGGGCGCCCAGCGCGAAATGGCGCTGCGCAATATCGGATGGTGGGCAATCAGGCCACTCAATACCTGCTCCAACAACGCGGGCTGCAGTTCTCCCTCAATCTGAATGCAGCTCTGGTTATTCGCCGTATCCCCGAGGGTGGCGGCAACAAACCAGAAGCAGTGCTGGGCATAACCCAGCGGATAGACGACGCCCTCCTGCGGTGCGGCGCTTGTCCATTCGTCGCCATAAGGGTTGCGTGCATGCTGAACGTCATGATGAACACTCATTTAGCCTCCTCCACCGCGGGCTGACGCTCCTGCAAACGCATAAGAACCTGCTCCGACAGCGCAGCCACTGTCGGGTGGTCATAGATAAAACCGACCGGCAGGGAAACATTCAGCCGTTGGCGAATCAGGGCGATGATCTGCACGGCCATCAGCGAATGACCGTTCAGCTCAAAGAAATCATCCTCGATGCCAAGCGGTCCGATACCCATTTTTTCCTGCCAGGCTGCGGTGATTTGACGTTCGGTTTCATTGCGCGGCTCCAGATACTCGCTGCTGAGCGGCGGGCGCGGAAACAAGGCCGGCTGAAGCCTCTCGCCGTCCCGATCCGACTGGGCGATATCCGTCTGCACATTCTCGTCGCTGTCAACCAGCGGCAGACCGCGGGTCGAGATCAGATAATGGCCGCCATTGCGCGCCAGCAGTTGCGTCAGCAACGCCCATCCTTCCTTGGGCGTAATGGCATCACGCAACGTCTTCTCGCCGCTGTCGCCGTGCCACTGCCGCAGGCTGTCAACCGCCATGCCGACATCGCGCCAGGCATCCCAGCCGATGGCCAGATAACGGGTACGCGCGTCGCGCCGCTGGTGAGCGTTGAGCGCCCAGGCATCCTGCCAGGCATTAGCCGCACAATACGCCACCTGGCCGACCGGCCCGACGAAAGCGGCCAGCGAAGAACAGACGACAAAAAAATCGGGCGCATGCTGGCGCAGACAGGCTTCCAGCACGCGTGTCCCCTGCACCTTCGCCTGAAATACCCGCTGCGAATCGTCCGCCGAGCGGTTCTGGATCAGACCGCCGTCCGCCACGCCTGCGCAGTGGAATATGCCATTAAGCGTTCCATAGCGCTGGGTAAAAGCGGCGATACCGCGACTGATGCTGCGCTTATCGGCTAGGTCGGCACTGATCACCGTGACTTGGGCACCGGCCTGCTGCAGTTGCCGCAAGAAAGCGATGCGCCGCGATTTGGCGTTGCTGGCATCATGCCGCGCCAGCCAACTCTCCCACTCCGCTTCGGGCGGCAGCTCCCCACGGGCAATAAACAGCAGCCGGGCACGATGCCGGCGCGCCAAATTCTCGGCAATGGTGGAACCGATGCCGCCGAATGCCCCGGTGATGAGGTAATTGCCGCCATCGCAGAAGCTAAACGGCGGTTCAGCCTGCTGCCCGCGATCCAGCTCCGTCAGCGGTGCATAGCGCTGCGCGCCACGGAGCGCCACCATCGGAGCCTCATCGGTGTGCTGCATCTCCGCCAGCAGCGTCGACAAAGCGCGGGTAGTCGCCAGCCCCCGGTAGCGCGACGGCGGGATGAAATCGATGCTTTTGCAACGAATCTGACTGAACTCTTTCGGAATGATGCGGCTCGGGCCGATGATGAGCGCCTTACCCGGATCGATCTGCTCATCGCCTGCCAGCGCATGCAGATGATTGGACAGCACAAACAGATCCAACGGGGCGTCGTCATTTTCCGGGTGAAAATGGCGGGCGATATGCAGCAGCGACTCATAATGAAGGGTGGCGTTTTTTGCCGACAGCGCACGACTGCGCGTGATGCTCCAACCGTGGATCAGCGCGTCCGGTGCCTGCTGCTGGCTGCGGAGATACTCTGCCAGCAGATGAAAATCCTGTGGACGCTGCGGATTGACGGTGACGTTGCCGGATCTCAGGATACGGAAGCGTATTCCTTTACTGACGCGCCTGACCCGCGCGCCCTGATTTTCCAGCATGCGCGCGAGCCGTTTACCGCTACCCAGCCGATCTATAAACAGAACCACCGTCCGTCCGCGCCAGGAACCCGGCGTTGACGACAGCGGCGGCAGTTGCTTCCAGCGTGACTGATAACACCATTCCGCCATCGGCAGACGCTCGCCAACTGCCGGGAGTTGCGCACTCTGGCTGTTGACCAATGACGCCAGCGTATAGCGCTGACGCTGAAACGCATAGCCGGGCAGCGGCACGCGTCGCCGCTGCTGATGTTGATAAAGGCGCGGCCAGTCGACCGCCACGCCCTGACACCACAGCTCGCCCAGTGCCGCCAACAGCGTCTGCAGGCCGGCGCGCGGCTGCTTGACGCCGACGCCGCCGTTAAATACCCGACGCCGGGCAGCGACACCATCCAGTTGCATGCGCGCCAGGCCAGTGAGCGTACTGCCCGGCCCCACTTCCAGCAGCAGGTTTTGCGGTTCGTCCAGCAGGCGTTTTACCCCCTGACTGAAGGCCACCGGCTGACGCAACTGACTGACCCAATAGTCCGGAGAGGTCGCCTGCTCAGGGCGTATCCAGTCGCCGGTGACGCAGGAAATAAACGGCAGCGTAGGCGGCGAAAGTGTAATGTCGTCAAAAGCGCGTTCAAAATCCGCCAGGCAGCCCTCCATCATGGCGCTGTGAAAGGCGTGCGAGGTGTGCAGGGGTTTCGCCTCGACGCCGTCGGCATCCAGCAGAGCCTGTAGCGTTTCAATAGCCTCGCTTTCTCCTGAAGCCACGCAAAACTCCGGCGCGTTTTCGCTGGCCAGCGACACGCCATCCGGCAGCCGGCGCGCCAGTTCTGCGGCGCTCAGGCCAACCGCCAACATTTTACCCGGCGGCATCTCGTTCATCAGCGCCGCGCGGCGGACGACGATGCGCAGTCCGTCCTCCAGCGAAAATACGCCCGCAAGACAGGCGGCAACATATTCGCCAATGCTGTGCCCGATGCAGGCCGCGGGCGCCAGGCCCCAGGACATCAGCAGCCGGCTCAGCGCGTATTCCACCACGAACAGCGCAGGCTGGGTAAAACGCGTTTGATAAAGCGCCGAGAGCGAAGCATCGTCGGCGGCTTCAAACAGCAGCGGACGAATATCGCGTCCCAGCAGCGGTTTCAACAAGCCGGCGCATTCATCCACCACATCCCGGAAAAACGGCTCCTGCTGATAGTGATCATGCATCATGCCCGCATACTGCGATCCCTGGCCGCTGAACATAAAAATCGTCCGCGCATCCGCCATCGCCTTGCCCCCTTCGGGCAGAGCCAATCGGTGGGCCAGTTCCGCCCGCGCCTGCTGCCGATCGCGACAGACCAGCGCACAACGATGGTTCATCTCCTCGCGTCCAACCTGCAACGTCCAGGCGACATCGGCCAGGGCTTCGCCCTCCGATTCGTTCTCCTCTGCGGATGACAACCATGCCTGCATACGCGCCATCCCGTCGCGCAGCGCCGCCGCCGAGCGCGCCGAGAAACAGAGCAACTGCTGCGGGCGTCCCGGCCCGGAGGGAGCGACAAAACGCGATTCCTCAAGCACCATATGCACGTTGGTGCCGCCGATGCCGAAGGCGCTGGCCCCGGCGCGGCGCGGCCGGTCGCTGGACCAGGGTTCCCCCTGTTGCGGGATATAAAACGCCGATCCCCGCAGATCAATCTCGGTATTCAGCCGGGAAAAATTCACCGCAGGCGGCAGATAGCGATGCATCAGCATATGCGCCACTTTGATCACGCCGGTAACGCCCGCGGCAGAATCGAGATGGCCAACGTTCGCTTTGACCGAAGCAACCGCACAGCGATGATCCGGCCCCCGCTGTTTACCGTAGGCATTCAGCAGCGCCTTTAACTCAATGGGATCGCCAAGCCGCGTGGCCGTGCCGTGCGCCTCAATGTAGCCGATGCTTTCCGGGGCCACATCTGCCGCGACCAGCGCGCGCCGCAGCACCTCGGTTTGACCGTTGATCGACGGCGCGGTAAAGCCCGGTTTGCTGGAGCCGTCGTTGTTGACTGCCGAGCCTTTAATGATGGCGTATATTCTGTCGCCGCCATCTAGAGCATCCTGCAACCGCTTCAGCACCACCGCGCCGACGCCATCGCCCGCCACCGTGCCGCTGGCATCGGCGTCGAAGCTGCGGCAGCGTCCGTCGTGCGATAAAATTCCGCTGTTTTCATAGCGGTAGCCGCTTTTTAACGGGAAGCCGACATGCACGCCGCCACCCAGCGCCATATCGCACTCGCCCGCCAGCAGCGACTGGCAGGCGGCGTGCAGCGCCAACAGCGAACTGGAACAGGCGGCTCCGATAGTCATCGCCGGGCCACGCAGGTTGAGCTTGTAAGCAACGCGAGTGGATAACAAATCGTTATTATTGCCCGACAACAGACCGTCCAGCGCCACATGCCGCTGGATATCGGGATGACGCAGCAGATAACTCATGGCGTAGCTGCTGTTGGACGCGCTGGCGAAAACGCCAATCTGTCCGGGAAATTTCCCCGGCGCATAACCGGCATGTTCCAGCGCCAGCCACGCCGTTTCCAGAAACAGCCGTTGCTGCGGATCCATCGCCTGCGCTTCGCGCGGCGAGTAGCCGAAGAAAGCGGCGTCGAACGCCTCGGCATCCTCCAGCACCGCCGCCCGGCGCACAAAGTCCGGCTGTTCGCGTTCAGCGTGCGGCGTACCGGCCGCATCCAGTTCCTCATCGCTCAATTCGCGTATCGCTTCAACCCCTGCGGCAATGTTTCGCCAGAAAGCCTCAATATCTGCCGCACCGGGAAACGATCCCGCCATACCCACAATCGCGATCTCAAAACCGTGCAGGGATTGAGGAAGTGCGTCCTTTAACATCTCTGCATTGCTCATTGTTTACCGCTCCTTCTTTGCTGCAAGCCGGCAAGACGGCTGCGGCCGGCATTCACCTGTAACTGAATGGCATCAAGGCTGGCGTCGGGCTGCCGCTGGCCGCCGTTGATGTAATCCGCCAGTTGCTGAATGGTCGGGTAGTTAAGCAGATCAACGATGCTCACCCCGCTATAGCCCAGCGCGGCAAGCCGCAGGTGCGCGCGCGCCAGCAGCAACGAATCGCCGCCCAGGTCAAAAAAGTTCTCCTGCTGATTTGGCGCGGCCACGCCCAGCACCGTGCTCCAGACCTGTTGTATCGCTTTTGCCGTGGGATCGGTGAGTTCCACCGGAGCCGTGTCGGTCGGCGTGGGTTGGCGATCTTCAGCGCGCAGGCGGGAGGTATCCAGCTTACCGTTGGCCGTCAGCGGCAACGCATCCAGCACCTGGAAGCGGGCCGGAACCATATAGCGCGGAAGATGCTGGAGTAGCCAGGTGCGCAGCGCAGCGGCATCGAAAGAACGTTCCGGCTGCATCACCAGCCAGGCGACAATGCGTTTGCCTCTGGGCTCCTCCACCACCTGCACCGCAGCCCGCTCAATGTCAGGGTGGCGACCGATCGTCGCTTCGATCTCGCCCGTCTCGATACGAAAACCGCGGATCTTGCACTGATCGTCAATCCGCCCCAAAAATTCGATCGCCCCGTCAGCCAGGAAACGGGCGCGATCGCCCGTGCGATAAAGGCGCTCGGATCGTTCCGGATCGAAAGGATTCGCGATAAAACGCTGCTGATAGAGTTCGGGCTGATTGAGGTACTCCAGCGCCAGACCTGGCCCGCCTATATAGAGCTCACCAGGCGTGCCGAGAGGCGTCGGCTGCATAAAGGCGTCCAGAATCCAGGCAATGTTTCCCTCATTGGGCCTGCCGATTGGCACAATGCCGCTTTCGGTAGCGCGAAAACGCCAACTGGTGGTGAAGGTGGTGTTTTCGGTCGGGCCGTAGCCATTGATCAGCGTCAGCGACGGATAGAGCTCGCTGATGCGGGCGGCATGACGCAGCGACATCGCCTCGCCACCGCTTATCACCTGCCGTACTTCACGCAATGCCTGCGGGCATTCATCGACAATCAGGTTAAACAGCGACGTGGTGAGAAACAGGCTCTCTACCCGCTGTCCGACCAGCAAGGTCTCCAGTTGCGGTATCGCCACCGGGCCCTGCGGATAGATGACGATGGTGCCCCCGTTCAGCAGCGGTCCCCAGATTTCCAGCGTAGACGCGTCAAAGCTCACGGCGGCCAGCATCAGAAAGCGGCGGCAATGGGTGAAATCGAGATAGCCGACCTCTTTCACCAGGCGAATCACCCCCTGCTGAGCGATAAGCACCCCTTTGGCCTTGCCGGTCGAGCCGGAGGTGTACATCACGTACAGAGGAAGGGAACTCTCCCCTCGCGCGACAGCAAAAGGCATCGCCGGGGCATCGCCCTGGCTCAGTTCCTTCTCCGTCAACTGCGGCACGCCGGTCTCTGCTGCCAGCGCCCTTTCCGGCTGATGCGTGATCAGCAGGCAACAGCGCGCATCCGTTATCTGCTCCACCAGACGCGCATGCGGATCTTCCGGATTGAGCGGGAGATAAACCGCCTCCAGTTTGCTGAGCGCCAGCACTGAAACAATCAGGCCGACGCTGCGACCCAGATAGAGCGCTACGCGGCTGCCACGCGTCACGCCACGCTGCGCCAGCAAGGACGCCAGCCGGTCTGACTGCCGGTCCAGTTCGCGATAGCTCAGGCGCTGGGCTTCCCATTCTACCGCGTCGGCATCGGGCTGCTGCGCCACCTGACGGGCGAACAGCGTCGCCAGGGTTTCCGTGCCGGCGTAGCCTGCCGGTCCGCGCGTAAATGCAGCCAGCTGACGCTGCTGCTCTGCGGGAACAAAATCGACGGCAAGGTGCAATGCCTGCGGCTCTGCCGCCATCGCGCCGAGGACGCGTTGGTAGCAGGCCGCCATTTGCTCCACCTGCTCCCGGCTCAGCAGCCTGGCGTTATAATCCAGCTGGACGCTCACCTGATTGCTGGCCAGCGCTGAAGAGAGCGTTTTGTGCTGGAAATGAACATTCAGGGTAAAGTGCGTCCCCTCATGGACATCCTGCACGTTCAGCTTATCCACCACGCCCAATCCCAGGGCCGGCGTCATCTGATCGTAAATATGGAAATCCATATAGTTGAACAGCACCTCATCCAGCAACGGCTGAGGGCCAAAGTGGCGCTGAATTTCGGCAAGGGGATAGCAGCGATGAGGGATCGCCGCGCATTCGTTGGCGAAGGTTTGACGAATCACTTCCGCCCAGCTTTGCGCTCCCAGCACCTGGCGGAACGGCAAAATATTGAGATAGAGGCCGTAGAGCCAATCACCGCCTTCCGCCTCCGGACGACCATTGGTCGGAATGCCGGTCAGGATATCCGGTTCGCCGCTGAACACGCTCATCACTTTGACATGGGCTGCCAACAGCACGCTTTTTAGCGGCACGCCCAGTTGCTGCATCAGTTGGCGCATCCCCTGATAAACCGTATCGTCGAGCGTAAACGAGAGCGATTTCAGACGCGGCGCAGCTCCCAGCGTCGCCTCCTGCGCCTGATGAGGCAGCCTGAGAAGGGTGCAATCCGCCAGAGTTTGCTGCCAGTAACGGCGCTGCGCATCGTCCCGGATGGCGGCCTGTTCCTGAACGATAAAGTCGCGGTACTCCTGCTGCGGCTTGAACGGCGGCTGCCACTGGCTGCCACCGGTCAGAACGGCATAGCGGTTAAACACCTCAACGATCATGGTGTGATAGCTCCAGCCATCGAATACCGGGTGGCATTCGGTCATGGTGAACTGGAAGCTTTGCGGGGAACGCAGTTGAATGAAGAAACGCAGCAACGTCGGTCTTTGCAAATCGAACGGTGTATGGCGTTCTTCATCCAACAGGGCTCTGATACGCTCCTCCTGCCGTTGCTTGTCGAGATGGCGCAGATCCTCCACTAGGATCGGCAGCTCCGCCTGCGGCCAGACTAACTGCAACGGCTGGCTGTAACGTGCGAAATCAAACCCAGTTCGCAACACATCATGAGCAGCCACCGTTTCCGCCACCGCCCGGCGAAAAGCCGCTTCGTTGAAGGCGGCGTTGATACGCAAGTGCGAGGTGCCGGTACAGTGGTAAACATTGGCGTCAGGCGTCAGGTTCATATGGTAAAACATGCCCGCCTGCATACGGCTCAGCGGATAGGCGTCAATCACCTCCGGCGGCAACAGCTCGCGATCTTCCTGCGTAATCTGGCTGAATGGCGCAGCGGTTATCGGACCGCCGACGCCCTGCCCGCTGCCGGCGTCCAGCAACGCCGCCAGTTCGGCCACGGTCTGATGCTGGAACAGATTGACCAGCGTCAGCGCCAATCCCCGTTCGCGCCCGCGTCCGACAACCTGTACTCCGCGCAACGAATCGCCGCCCAGCGAAAAGAAGTTGTCGTAAACGCCGATGTCATCCACCTTCAGCACGTCGCGCCAGAGCGCCAGCAGCGCCGCCTCGGTCTCGGTGCGCGCCGCCTGATAGTCGCTCGCCAACTGCGGACGAAGCGCCTGCGGATCCGGCAACGCACGCCGGTCCAGCTTGCCGTTCGCCGTTAGCGGCAGCGCCTCCATAAACACAAAGGCGGAGGGCAGCATGTAATCCGGCAGCGTGCGGCGCAGCCCATTGCGCAGCGTTTCCACCTTGAGACCGTTTTCACGCGTGGCGACCCAGGCAATCAGACGCATCTGACGATCGGCGCTGTCCGCACGGGCAATCACCACCGCTTGATCCACGCCATCCAGCCGCTGCAGCGCCACTTCAATCTCTCCCGGCTCAATGCGAAAACCCCGTATTTTGACCTGATGATCGGCGCGCCCCAGATACTCCAGTGAGCCGTCGCGACGTCGACGCGCCAAGTCGCCGCTGCGATAGAGGCGCGCACCATCGTCATCGCCGCCGCCCAGCAGCTCGGCTTTATTCAAAAACCGCTCGCGAGTCAGTTCGGGACGGTTCAGATAGCCGCGCGCGACCCCGGCGCCACCGACATACATTTCGCCCACCACGCCGGGCGGCACCGGCCGCTGCTGCGCGTCCAGCAAATAGATTTCAAGGTCGTCCAGCGGCTCGCCAATGGGGCTTTTGCCTCCCTGTCGCGCGTCCGCCAACGTGATGCGCCGCCAGGTGACGTGCACCGTGGTTTCGGTAATGCCGTACATATTGATAATCTGCGGCGCATCTTCGCCATATTTTGCCAGCCAGCCGAGCAGCGTCGCCGGTTCCAGCGCTTCACCGCCCATAATCACGTAGCGCAGCGACAGAGGCGCCGCGTCCGGGGACGTCGCATCGGCGGCGATAAACTGCGCAAAGGCGGAAGGGGTCTGGTTAAGCACGGTCACGCGCTCATCGCTTACCCACTGCCGGAACTGTTCCGGGGAGCGGCTGACCCAGTACGGCACCACGCTGAGCTGACCGCCATACAGCAATGCCCCCCAGATTTCCCAGACGGAGAAATCAAAGGCGCTGGAGTGGAACAGCGTCCATATGTCATGTTCGCTGAAGGCAAAATGGCGCTCGCCGGCAGCAAACAAGCGCATAACGTTGGCATGAGGTATTTCCACGCCTTTCGGCGTGCCGGTCGAGCCGGAGGTGTAGATGACATAGGCGAGCGCATCGGGCGTAACCGGCCGATCGGGATTGGTCTCCGGCATCGTCTGGATCAAGCCGCTTTCGCAATCGGTGCACAGATAGTCGACCTCGCAGCCCTCAAACAGCGACTGATGCGCCGAGACACCGATCACCTGACGAACCCCGGCGTCCTCGACGTAGAAACGGACGCGCTCCGCACCGTGGCCACTGTCAATGGGGAGATAGGCCATCCCCGCCTTCAGCACCGCCAGAATGGCGATCGGCAAGGCTTCGTCGCGATCCATGCAGATCCCGACCAGACCGCCGCCTTGCGCCGGACGCTCCTGCATGCCCAGCAACAGATAGTGCGCCAGCTGATTCGCCCGCGCGTTCAACTGCTGATAGGTCAGCCTGCGTCCCTCACCCGTCCCGATAGCTACGGCATCCGGATAGCGCTGCGCCTGATATTCGAAACGCTGATGCAACGCCTGGCTGACCGGGTATGTATGGGGGCGTTCGCTGTGCAAGTCGCGCGCGGTGATGCAGGGGTAGCATTCCAGCCGCTGGGTGTCATCCTGGGCCACTTCACCGAGCAGGAACAGGAAATCCGCTTCCAACTGCGCGATGGTGGCGTCATCAAACAGATCGCTACTGTACTCGAAGGCACCCTGTAGCTGCCGGCCTCGGCTCTCCATCGACAACGTCAGATCAAATTTTGCCTGTTCACCGGCCAGAGAATGCGGCTTAACCTGTAGGCCATCGAACGTCCAGCCCTGCTGCCCACTCTCATCAAAGGAAAACATCACCTGGAACAGCGGCGAGTAGCTGAGATCGCGCGTTGGATTAAGGGTTTCAACCAGCCGATCGAAGCTCACCTGCTGATGCTCCAGCGCGTCGACCACCGTGCGGAAAACGCTTTGCTGCAAGGCGGTGAAGCTCTCTTCCGGATCGATCTGGATGCGGTAAACCAGCGTATTGACGAAGAAGCCCACCACGCCTTCCAGCTCAAGCCGCCCACGCCCGGACACCGGCGAGCCGATGGCCAGGTCGCGCTGTCCGCTATAACGATGCAGAATCAACGAGAAGGCGCTAAGCAACAGCGAATAAAGCGTGCTGTTGCGTGCGCGGGCGCGTTCACCCAGCGTTTGCGCCAGCGCCGGCGGCAGCGAGAAGAAGCGCGTTTTTCCGCGCAGACTGAGCCGATTTGGCCGTGGGCGATCGCAGGGCAAATCTATCGGTTCGAGGTTACGCAGTTTTTCGCGCCACCAGTCCAGGGAGCGGGCGACGTCATCCCCCTCCTGCTGCTGATGCTGCCATTCGGAATAATCGATGTACTGAATGTCAAGCGGGGGCAGATCCGCCGCCAGCCCCTGACGCCGGGCGTTATAGCAGGAAGCCAGCTCGCGGCTGATGATGCCGGCTGACCAGCCATCGGAAATAATATGATGCAACACGATAAGCAGCATATGGTGACATGCGCCGCGGCGGAACAGCACGAAACGCGACAGCGGCGCCTGCTGTAAATTGAAGGGGCGTTCGCTCGCCGCATTCAGCTGCGCCTGCAACGCCGCTTCATCCGCCGCGACCCAATCCACCTTCTCCAGTGGCAGCGTCATGGTGTCATGACAGCGCTGAAAGAGCGCCTCATCCTGCCAGACAAAATCGGTGCGGAAAGATTCATGGCGCGCCACCAGGTCATTCACGCTCTGCTGCAGCGCCGTTTCGTCCAGCTCCCCTTCCAGCTCCAGTAACGTGCTGATGTGATAAATTGCTGAATCATGTCCCAGTTGTTCATGCAGCCACAGACGCTTTTGCGCCAGCGATGCTCTGAACTGGAAATGGTTTTCCTGCATGTCGCCTCCGGTAAATTGCGGTTTATCGTATTCTTGGTTGTGCATCACAATGGCGTCTCCTGTCGGCGCGACACGCGGGTGATGGCGCGCTCTTCCGATAACGGCGTCGTCCGTTGTGCCAGTACCGCCGCTAACTGCCGGACAGTCTGATGGTTAAGCAGATCGGTCAGGGAGACCCTGACATTAAGTTGATTTTCGAGTCGCGCGGCGACCCGCAGGGCGTGCAGCGAATGCCCACCCAGCGCGAAAAAGTTCTGGTCACAGCTGACCGGCCCGCAGCGTAAGATTTCTCCCCAGGTAGCCTGAATGGCGCTCTCCAGCGGCGTAGCGGGTGCCAGCAGCTCGGTCTGTTGCGGGCGAACGGGCAGAGGCAGAGCGCCATAGTCCACTTTCCCGTTCGACGTCAGCGGCAGCGCGGGCAGCACCACGATCGCGCCCGGGATCATGTACCCGGGCAGCGTCAGCGCCAGAAACGCACGCAGCACCTCGCTTTCCATCCCCGCCTGCTGCGGCACGACCCAGGCCGCCAGTTGCGCATCTTCCTGCGAGCGTCCGGGCAGCAGGGCGACGGCACTCTGCAGCACCTGCGGATGACGCATCAGCTGCGCCTCAATCTCACCCGGCTCGATACGGTAGCCACGCACTTTGAGCTGGCGATCGCAGCGGCCGAAATACATCAGTTCGCCGTTCGGCATCAGGCCGACCCGATCGCCTGTGCGGTAGGCGCGTACGGCTTCCCCGGCCAAATCCAGCGTAATGAATTTTTCCTCGGTCAAATCAGGCCGGTTCCAGTACCCCTGCGCCAGCCCGGCACCGGCGATATAAAGCTCCCCCTCCGCCCCCGGCGGCGTCGGCGTCGGCGACCGATCCTCGTTCAGCACCAGCAGGCGGGTATTGGCGATGGGCAGACCAATCGCCATTGCGCCCTGACGATCGCGCACCGCATCCGCCAAATGGACGCAGCAACCCACCACGGTTTCCGTCGGACCATATTCGTTGTAAATGCGAGTGTGGGGCGCCTCCCGCAGCCAGCGCTGCACGGTTTCGCAATTGAGGGCTTCGCCCCCGACGACGAGCGCGCTGACGCGCCCTTTCGCCGCGAGATCCAGTTGCTCCTGCAACAGCGCGAGATGGACAGGGGTGATTTTCAGCAGTTGTTCCGCAGAAGAGGTGCTCAGGTGGCGCGCCATGGCCTGCAAATCGCCCTCACCGGGGATGGCAACGAGGGTGCCGCCCGTCAGCAGCGGCAGCCAGAGGCTGGTCAGGGTCGCATCAAAGCTCACCGACGAATGGAACAGGCTCTGCATACCGGCACGTAGCTGATAGCGTCGGCTCGCATCGAGGAGATAATTAATCAGGCTGCGATGCTCAATCATGACGCCTTTCGGCCTGCCGGTTGAGCCGGAGGTATACAGGATATAAGCCAGTGAATTCCCCTGGCTGACCTCCGGCGGCAAAGGCAGATCGGGCGAGGCTTCGTCAACCAGCAGCAGAGGCTGATCGGACGGCAGCGCACCCGCCAGGGTCTGCTGGGTGAGGGTCAGAGGGCACTGGCTGTCGGACAGCAGATACCGGATGCGTTCGGCAGGGCTGGCGGCGTCGATCGGCACATAGCAAAGGCCGATGCGGCTGGCGGCAAGCATCGCCGCGACATACTCCACGCCGCGAGGCAAAAACAGCGCGACGCGATCCCCGGCGCGCAGCCCGCGTTGATGCAGACGGGCGCTGATCTGCTCGGCACGCTGCCGCAAGCTGTCATAGGTCAGGCTTAGTTCGCCTTCTATCACGGCGATATGCTCGCCCATGGCTGCGGCACGCTGGGCAAACAGCGCGTAAACGCCGCCCGCAGGCAGCGGCAGAACCGGCCCTTGCAGCCCTTTGAGCAGAGCCGCGTTCCCGGAGGCGTCCAGCAGGGAGATCTCCGACAGCCGCCGGTCATCCGCGTCTATCCATTGCTGCAATATATGCAGCAGGTGCTGCGTCAACTGACCGGCGGTGTGCGGAGAGTAAAGCCCGTCGTCATACACCAGCGCCCCGCTCAGAGCCGTGCCAAACGAAGCCACCAGCGTTAACGGATAGTTGGTGCTCTCCTGGGCCGCCGTGAAACTGAATAGCCCGTTATTCTCCTGCTGCGGGTAGTTCTCAAAGACCACCAGGGTATCAAACAGCGTCGGCCAACCGGCCAGCCCGCAACTGTGCTTCAGCTCCGCCAGCGAAATGTCACTAAAGCGCTCATTTTCCAGTTGCTGACGCTGGAGCGCATGCAGCCAGTCGACCACGCGAACGTCCGGCTGGACGCTCGCCCGCATCGGCACCGTGCCGATAAGCAAACCGACCATGCGCTCAATGCCGCTGAGATCGGCATGGCGGCCAGAAAGGGTGACGCCGAACAGGCTCTCCGCCGAACCGCTGTAGCGTTGCAGCAGCAGCGCCCAAGCGCCCTGCACCAGCGTACTGATGGTCAGGCGATGACGGCGACCAAAGCTGGCCAGTTGCGCGGAAAGGTCGACATCCAGTTGAAAATCCTGCCGCTGGCGTTGCTGAGACGGCGTACGCCCCGGATAAGCGGCCGGCAACGGCGTCGCGGCGCTGAGGCCGGCCAGTCGTTGCTGCCAGTGCGCCTGGCTGCCGGCGCGGGAACGGCGCAGCCACTGGATATAGTGCCTGAATGCCGGTGCCGACGGCGGTGGCGGCGTCTGATGATAGGCCGCAGCCACCTGCGCCAGCAGCAGGGTCACCGACCAGCCGTCCAAAATGGCGTGGTGGTGGCTGAACAGCATCTGCACGCTATCCTGCGCGAGCAGCACGGTGATGCGGAACAGCGGCCCCTGATGCAGATCGAACCCCTGCTCCCGGTCCGCACGCCACAGCGCCGCGATGTCCTCTTCCTGCGGCGAGCGATAATCCACCACGCGCCAGGCGTCAGGCATCTGCTGATGCACCAGTTGCAGCGGCCCGACTTCGGCGTTCAGATCGAAGGTGGTACGCAGCGCCGGGCAGGCGGTGATCACCTGCGTCCACGCCTGTTGCAGGCGAGCAAGATCGACCCCGCGCGCAAGATCAAAACAGATCTGCTCGTGATAGAGCCTTGCATCGCTGTCGGCCAACGAATGGTAAAGCATCCCCTCCTGAGTCGGCGTAAGAGGATAAATATCCACAATCTGCAAATGACGCTGCTGCAGTTGCAACAGCGATGCCCGGCTCAGGCCTGCGAGAGGAAAATCGGACGGCGTCCAGGTCGTGCGTGCTTGCGCCTGGCAGTGGGCGATCAGCGCATCGAGATGCTTTTTCATCGCGTCCGTCTGCGCGGCGATGGTCTCCGCCCGCCAACTGTTCGGGTTGTAGCTCCAGACGATAACCAGTTCGCCCTCATCGATGTAGCTATCCACCTCCAGCGCCCAGCCACGACGATTTTCAGGCGCATAACGGTGCGCCATCAGCAGATCGGCCACGCCGCTCAGCGGAGGCTGATGGAAATCGCCGTCGAACTGCCCAAGATAATTGAAGCAGACCTCCGCTGCCTGTGCAGCGGCGTCATACAGCATGCCGTAACCCACGCCGCCGTGAGGAACCCGACGCTGCGCCTCTTTGACGTCCTGGATCAGATCTCCCCACGACCCTGTCGGCGGCAATTGCAGCAGGATCGGGTAAATAGCGGTAAACCAGCCCACAGTACGGCTGACATCCGGCGCATCCGGCGCGTCATCGCGCCCGTGCCCTTCGAAATCGATACGCAGTTGGCGGCTGCCGGTCCATTCGCTTAGCGTCTGCGCCAGCGCCGCCAGCAGCAGATCGCCGACATGGGTGTGATAAGCCCGCCCGGTTTGACGCACCAACGCCTGAGTGGCCGCGCGATCCAGCGTAATCTGAACCTTGCGCATTTCTCCCGTACGGCCAGGCAGCGCACGCGTGCCGCTGTCTACCGGAATAGCGGCGCCGGCATGCCGCTGCGTTTCCCAATAGCGGTGCTCATCGGCAGCCGAAACGGGATCGACGACCTGCTGCAACCATGTGCCCCATTCCGCCAGCGAAGCCGTCGCCGGCTCGCAGGGCAGTGCTTCGCCTCGTGCCAGTGCCTGATACGCGCGGCTGAGATCGCTGATAATAATGCGCCAGGAGACGCCATCCACCACCAGGTGGTGAACGCTTAACAGCAGGTAATCGGCGGATGCCGCACGGATAACATCGGCGCTGAACACCGGCCCTTGGGCAATGTCCAGCTGTGACTGACGCGATCCGGCCCAGGCGATAACCGCCGCTTCGCCGTCGTGAGGCGCGCCAAGGCGCGTTTCACGCAGCAGCGGCGCGTCCGTCAGGGCGGCGATAGTGGCCGGCGCATCGGCTGCGCTGAAGCGGGCTCGCAACCCTTCATGCTGCTGCAAAACCCCGCGCAGCGCCCGTTCCAGCTGCGGCAAATTGACCTGCGCGTCCAACCGCCAGAGGTAAGATTGGTTGTAGTGATGCGTGTTTTCCGAGCCCAACGCGAAGAACCAGCGCTGGGCAGGCAGCAACTTATAAGCCTGCATGGCCGGGCGTGCTTGCGTCGGCGCGGATGCCAGTGGCTCCACCACGCTGGCGAGGCTGGCGATCGTCGGATAATCAAACAGCATACGCGCCTGAACGCGCAGCCCCGCCTCGCGAGCGAGGAAGACGATTTGCAGACTAAGAATGGAGTCGCCGCCCAGGGCAAAGAAGTCGTCATCCATCCCTGGCGTTTCGCCTCCCAGCACCTTTTGCCAGATAGCCGCCAGTTGCCGCTCCGTCTCACTCTCCGCCGCCCGGAAGCAGAGCGCGACCGTCACCGGCAGCGGTTGTGCGGCCAGCCAGGCGCGATCGACTTTACCGTTGCTGGTCAGGGGAATGGACGGCAGCAATAGCCACTGGGTCGGGCGCATGATTTCCGGCAGACGGCGCGCTATCTGCTGACGCACACTATCCAGCGTTGCCGCCCCCTTGGCCAGGGCCACATAGGCCACCAGGTGAGGACGCCCGTTGACCTGACGAATACCTGTCGCAGCCTGACTGACGCCCTCGCACGCGACCAGTTGCGCTTCAACCTCTTCGAGCTCAATGCGGTGCCCACGCAGCTTCACCTGATTATCCCGGCGGCCGAGATAGAGCAGATTGCCATCCGGCAACCAGCGGGCCAGATCGCCGGTGCGATAGAGCCGCTCGCCGGGTTCGGCGGCAAAAGGATCGTCAATAAAACGACTGGCGGTCAGTTCCGGGCGGTTAAAATAGCCCAGCGCCACACCCGCCCCGCCGATATAGATCTCCCCTACGCCCCCCGGCGGCGTCAGTTGCCGGTGTTCATCCAGCAGGAAAATACGCATATTGGCAATCGGCCGCCCAATCGGAACCGCGCCCGAGACGGCGCATTCGCCCGCAGCCAGCGCATAGACGCAGCACCCGACGGTGGTTTCCGTCGGCCCATATTCATTCACGATCGAGACCTGAGGCGCATGTTCACGCCAGAAGCGCACTGCGGCGCCCGCCAGGTTTTCGCCGCCGATGACCAGCGTTGCCGCATGGCCAGCCGCCGCAGGGGGAATCTGCTGGCTGAGCAGTTCAAGATGAGAAGGCGTTATCTTCGCCATCGTCATGCCGGAAAGTTGCTTCCAGGCCGACACCAGCGCGGGGACATCCTCTTCATCGGGCAGAATAAACAGCGTTTTACCGCTCAACAACGGCAGGAACAGGCTGGTCAGAGTGGCATCGAACGAGATGGAGGCGTGCAGCGTGTTGCCGCGTCCCTGCGCGCAATCGTAGTTATCGCAGGCATGCTGCAGATAATTGGCGAGCGCGCGATGGGGAATGACCACGCCTTTCGGCGCGCCGGTGGTGCCGGAGGTGTAGAGCACATAAGCGGGATCGTCCGCAACGGCGCCCTGCGCCGGGTCAGCCATGCTGACGTCGCCGTCTGTCGTCATCTCCGGCGTCAACAAAATCGTCTGCTGCTCGGTCAGCGCCAACCGCAGAGCCTGTTCGCGCGTAGTGATGACACGCGCCACACGCGCATCCTCCAGCATGTAACGGATGCGCTCCGCCGGATAAGCGATATCCACCGGCACCCAGGCCGCCCCGCTTTTGACCGTCGCGAGGATCGCGCAGACCAGCGCAGTGGAACGCGGCAGCAGCACCGCCACGCGCGCGCCAGGCCCGATATCCAGCCCCGTCAGCAAATGCGCCAACTGATTGGCCTGCTGATTGAGCTGCTGATAACTCATCTGCCGTTCGCCCCAGGCCAACGCCGTGGCCTGCGGAGTCGCCCGCGCCTGCTGTTCGAAACGTTGTTGCAACAGCGGCGCGGCCGCACGGCGTGGACCTGCGCTGAGGGTATCAAGCAAATGGCGGTGCTCCGCCTCTGACAACATATCCAGCCGACAGGCAGGCAACTGCGGCCGACGGCTCAAACTCGCCAGCAGGCGACCATAGGACGCGGCAAGAGCGTCGATAACCTCGGCGCTATAGAGCGACGGGCGATACTCAATATTCAGCGTCAACTGCGTCGCCGTCTCCTGCACAAACAGCGTCAGATCAAATTTGGCGTCCGGCGCGTTGAGTGCCTGGTTACTGAGCCGCGCTTCGGCCCCCTCTCTGCGCTCATCCTGTGAGGTGTTATAAACGAACATAATGCGGAACAGCGGGGACGTAGCTCGCCCCTCCGCCGGCAATACCGCATTAACCACCTGCTCGAAGGGCGTCTCTTTATGAGCCAGCGCTTCACGCAGCGCCGCCTCGCTGGCGGCAAGAAAAGTGGCGAAAGGCTGGCTGGTGTCCAGGGTCTGACGAAACGCCAGCGTATTGAGCAGCAACCCCGGCAAACTTTGCAACGTGTCGCTGTCGCGCAGCGACACCGGCAGGCCGATAGTTAAATCGTTTTCACCGCTGTAACGTTGCAGCAGCAGTTGGAACGTCGACAGCAGCAGGGTAAACAGCGTGGTGTCCTGCTGCCGCGCCAGTTGGCGCAGCGCTTCGGTCAGCGGCAGGGGCAACGTCAACGTCTGATAAGCCGCCCGCCAGTCCGTTTCATCGGGCTGCGGACGCTGCGGCAGGGCGATAACCGGCGGTGGCGTAAGGAACACTTCGCGCCACCAATCAAGCCCCTCCTGATGCGGGGTGCTGCGCTCCCACGCGGCATACTGCAAATAGCTGATGGCAGGCGCGGTGCAAGCCGCCTGCGGATCGTCAATCAACAGTGTCAGACTCTGGTCTATCAGCGACAGCGTATGTTCATCGACCAACAGGTGATGTACGCAGAAAATCAGCGCGTTGCGCCCCTGCGGGGAGTAAATAAAGCACAGACGATAGAGCGGCGCCGCGAGCAGCGTAAAGGGCTCGCTCATCAGCGCGGTCGCGCGCTGTTGTACACGGGCGTGCCACGCATCATCGTCGACGCCTTCAGCCGCAAACTCAACGGGAGCGTCAGACCAATACTGATGGGGGACGGCACCGTCTGCGCGCAGTCGGGTATTCAGCAAGGGGAAGTGACGGAACAGCGCTTCCAGCGCCGCGCTCAGCCGCTCGGTAGTCACCTCCGACGCGGTAAAGGTTTTAATTTCTCCCGTAATGTAGCTGTTGCCGTCGGGATGAAGCTGCTCAAGGAACCAGATACGCTGCTGAGCGAAACTCAGCGGCGCCTCTTTCAGCGCCGGCTGCCTGCACAGCGCGCTGTCCGTCTGGGTTTCTCCAGCGTTGAGCGCCAACTGGCGCGGAGTGCGACGGGTAAAGATGTCGCTGACGCGCAAATGCAGTTGGTGCTCAGCGGCCAGCAGCGCCACTGCCCGCGCCGCCAGTAGCGAATGTCCGCCCAGCGCGAAGAAGGAGTCGTCGCGACCTATGCCCTCGATCCCCAGCACCCGGCTCCAGACAGCGGCGATCGCCTGCTCCACCCGGCCCTTCGGCGCCTCGCCTGGCGCGTTCGCCACGGCATCGGGTTGCGGCGTCGGAAAACGCTTACGATCGATTTTATTGTTCGGCAGGCGAGGAAACGCGGTCATCAATACATAGCAGGCGGGGCACATGAACTCCGGCAGCGTGGCGGCCAGCCAGGCATGCAACTGCGCCCGATCCGGCTGCTGCCCCGCATGCGGCAACACATAAGCGACGACGGCGCTGGCGGCCAGGTAATCCTCGCGCACCAGGGTGACCGCATCCGCCACGGCAGGATGGCGACGCAACGCGGTCTCAATCTCGCCCAACTCAACGCGATAACCACGGATTTTCACCTGATTATCGATGCGTCCCAGGTAATCAATATTGCCGTCGTTGCGATAGCAGGCGAGGTCGCCGGTGCGATAGAGCCGCGCCTCTGGCGTCGCGCTGAAGGGATCGGCGATAAAGCGGTCGGCGGTCAGGGCAGGCTGGTTCAAATAGCCCTGTGAAACGCCGACGCCGCCAATACATAGCTCCCCGACGACGCCAACGGGAAGCGGCTCACGGAACTCATCCAGGATCCATACCTGGGTGTTATGCACCGGGCGGCCAATGTGCACACGGTTGTCGGCCTGCGTCAGCTCGGCATTGGTGGCGCTGACGGTCGTTTCCGTGGGGCCATAAGAGTTAATGAAACGGCGGTTTTTCCCCCATTTTTGCAGCAGATCGAGTCCGCAGGCTTCGCCCGCCACGATCAGCACGCGCAGATCCGGCAACGGAGCCTCCGGTAATGCCGCCAGCGCCGAGGCCGGCAGCGTGACATGACTGACCCGACGCTGCTCCAGTTGCTCCAGCAGATCCGGTCCGGGCAGCAGCGAGAGGCGCGGCGCCATCAGCAACGTACAGCCGGAGCACAGGGTCATGACGATTTCCCAGACCGACGTATCGAAGCTGAACGAAGCAAACTGCAGCACCCGGCCAGGGGGCTGCATATCAAGCAGCGCCACTTCGGTTTCCGCCAGATTACACACGCCGCGATGACGAATGGGCACGCCCTTCGGCTGGCCCGTGGAGCCTGAGGTATAGATGATATAGGCAGTGTTGTCGGCGCCGGCACGCGGCGCGGGGGCCCGGGTCGGCAAGTCGTTCAACTGCGGCTCCAGCGCTTCGACAGTGAACAGCGTTATGTGCTGCGTGGCACGGGTGAAGCGGCCGACAAACTGCTCCTGCGTCAGCATCAACTGCAGCCCGGAATCGGCAATCACATAATCGCTGCGCTCCTGCGGGTAGTCCGGATCGATAGGGACATAGACGCCACCTGCCTTAAGGATGGCCAGGAAGCCAATCACCAGAGACAGCGAACGCTCGATACACAACCCAACCGCGACGTCCACCCCAACCCCCTGCGCGATGAGCCAGTGGGCGAGCTGGTTGGCACGCGCGTCCAGTTCGCGATAACTCAGCACCTCATCGAGAAACTCAAGCGCAGGCGCGTCCGGCGTGCGCGACACCTGGCGCTCGAACATCTGATGAATGCCAATATCGCTGCTGAAAGGTTGCGCCGTCTGGTTCCACTGCCCGATTTGCCGACGCTCTGCTTCGGAAAGCAGCGGCAGACGCCCCACCGCCTCTTCGCTGTCCGCGATGCAGTGCTCGACAAAAGTCGTAAAGTTGGCCGCCATACGGGCAATCGTGTCCGGCAGAAAGCGATCGTCGGCATATTCAAACTGGCCTGCGATGCCCGTCTCGTCGGGCCACATCTCCAGCGTCAGTTCATAGGTGGCGCTGCCGCGATCCACCGCCTGCAGCGCCGAGACGCTGCTCTGGCCCAGGCGGGTTGCGGCATCCGGTTTCTGCTGCCAGACGAACAGCGTCTGAAACAGCGGGGAAATGCCCGGATGACGCGTCTCCTCCAGCGCCGTCAGCACCTGACCAAACGGCAAATCCTGATGGGCAACGGCCGCGATAAAGCCAGCGGCAACCTGTCGCATCAACCGGCTAAACGGCTGATGCAAATCCACGGTCTGACGCAGCGCCACCACATTGAACAACAGGCCGAATGCCTGCTCGTTATCCAACGCATGGCGGGAGCTGACAGGCGTACCTATCGTCAGATCCTGCTGGCGGGTATAGCGCGCCATAAAAGCGGTGTAGGCCGTCAATAACGCCACGTAAGGCGTAACGCCGTGACGCACGGCCAGCGCCGCCAGCGCATCTGCGGTCGCCTGGGCCAAGTGGAAAGGAATACGGCCGCCGCAGTAGCTCCGCACCGCCGGGACGGGAAAATCATAAGGTAGCTGCAGCAACGGCAGCGGCCCCGCCAATTGCTGTCGCCACCAGGCACGCAGCGCTTCCCCTCGCGGCCCTGCGCTACGCTGCTGCTGGCGGCGTGCATGGACTGTCTGGCAGGAAGTCGCTGCGACCGGCGTCAGCGTTTTGCCCGCCAGCAGACGGCCATAATCCGCCAACATCTGTCGCCACAGCAGCGCCACGGACTCCGCATCCGCGATAATGTGATGACACACCAGAGCGATAAGCGTCCGGTGCGGCTGTACCTGCGCACAAGCGATGCGCAGCAGCGGTGCCTGAGCAAGATTGAACGGTTGCGTGGTTAACTGCGCCAGCCAGCCCTCCGCCGCTCCCCGCGCGTCGCTGCCATGCGTGCTAAAATCCTGCCGGTCGATATCCACGACAACCTGTTCGGCGATCTGCGCCGTCACGCCGTCTTGATACGGGGTAAAGCGGGTCCGCAGCGCGTCATGGCAACGCAGCGCCTGATTCAGCGCCTGCTGCAACAGCTCAATGTTCAGCGGCCCCTGCCATTCGGCACGGTAGGCCAACTGCCATACGGGCGATTCGGGAGCCTGTTGCTGAATTAACCACATGCCCTGCTGCTCATCGCTGAGCGTGACGCTGCTCTGCGTCTGCACGCTATCTTGTTCGGCCTGGCGCAGCGCTTGTGCGCAGACCGCCAGCGTCGGCTGCGCCAGCAGATCGGCGAGCTCAAGCTCCCGGTCCAGTTCGGCACGCACGCAGGCGATCATGCGCATCGCCAGCAGGGAATTCCCGCCGAGGGCGAAAAAGTCGTCATCGCGCCCGACCGCGTTCACCGGCAGCAGACGCTGCCAGATCGCCGCCAGCTTCTGCTCCTCACCGGCGTGGGGCTGCTGCGCCGCGGCCAACGGGGCGCTTCGGCGCGGCGCAGGCTGAGGCAGCGCTTTGCGGTCAAGCTTGCCGTTAGGCAGGCGGGGAAAGAGCTCGAGGAGGCTAAAATCGGTCGGCAACAGCGCGGCGGGTAACGAAGCGGCCAGATAGTCGCGCAGCACGGTTGACGCCTGATTCAGTTCGTTTTTCAGGGTAATGAACGCCACCAGTTGCTGCGGCTGCGCAAAGGCGACGACAGCAGCCTGCTGTACCGCCGGATGGCGCTCAAGCAGCGTTTCAATTTCCGCCGTTTCCACGCGCTGACCATTGATCTTCAACTGAAAATCGTTGCGCCCCAGCAGCTCCAGATCGCCCGTGGCCGTCAGACGCCCCACATCGCCCGTACGGTACATTTTCGTCCCGCGCGCGTCGGTGAAAAAGGCGTCGGAGGCGTCGGGCTGCCGATAACCTGCGCTCATCCACGGCGTAATAATGATGACCTCACCGCTTTCGCCATCGGCGACGTGATTGCCGCTTTCATCAATCACGCTGATGCTCGCACCGGGAATGGGCCGCCCTACGGGCACGCCCGCGCGCGCGGCATCGGCCGGCGTTACGCGATAAAACAGCTTAGCCAGCGTGGTTTCCGTCGGGCCGTAAAGGTTGATGAGCTGGGCGTTTGCCGGGCCGTTCTGATAAAAGCGCGCCACCAGCGAACCTTTCAGCATCTCGCCCGCCAGCAGCACATAGCGCACGTCGTGCAGCCGCTGCGCCGCATCGGGATACTCCAGCAAAACCTGCAGCAACGAGGGGATCTGATGAGTGACGGTAATCCGCTGCGCCTGCATCCATGCCAGCAGCGCGGCGGGCGTGTGGATCAGTTCGCGGGACGGCGGAATACACAGGGTGGCGCCATTGAGCAAAGGCAGCAGCATGTCGCGCAAAAAAGGATCGAACATCTGCGACGTCAGCATACTGACGCGATCGTCCGGCGTGATAGCCAGTTCCCGGCTCTCCCACTCGATAAAATGCAGCAGGCTGTCACTGCGCCCCAGCACCGCTTTGGGTATGCCGGTGGAGCCGGAAGTGAAATAGACGTAGGCCAACGGCTGCGTTCGCGTCGGCTCTAAGGGAAGGGGCTCCCCGGCGGACAGCGCGGGCACGCCCAGGTCATCCACCTCGACAACGCTCAGCCGGTCGGTAAGATGGCGAACCGAAGCCAGCCCGTGCGACGTCGCGATCAACCGCGCATCGGGAAACTGTGCCAACAGGGTTTCCAGTCGCTGCCGAGGCAACGTCGGCGATAAAGGAACAAATGCCTGCCCCGCATGCATAATCGCGAGCGCCGCCGTCACCAGCGCGGTCCCCTCCTCCAACAGCACCAGCGTAAAGGGGCTACCCGGCTGCCGACGCAGCGCGGCGCTCAATGCGGTGACCCGTTGCAATAGCTGTTGATAGGTTACCCGCGTTTCGCCCTGACTAATGGCGACCCGCTGCGGATCACGATTTACAGACTGCTCAAATACTGCGGAAACAGACATTTGCCATCCTTCCTTTGCTTTTTTGACGGGGGTAACGGTAAAAGGGGTTAGATCAGCGCAAACGCGTCTGCATCCCTGAGGAAAGGCAATTGCTCCCTGACGCCCAGCAAATGCTCACGCGACAGCGTGGCGTTGCGCACGCTTTCCACCTCCACCTCATCGATCAGAACCTCGCCGAGCGGGTCGATAAGCATCGAGTGGCCGTTGTAGCGCAGCCGGTTACCGTCCTCTCCCACGCGGTTGACGCCAATCACGTAGCTCTGATTTTCAATCGCCCGCGCGGTGAGCAGGGCTTGCCAATGCGCCGCGCGCTTTTCCGGCCAGCTGGCGATATAGAGAGCGACGTCGTAGCGAGCGTCCGCATTGCGTGACCAGAGGGGAAAGCGCAGGTCGTAGCAGATAAAAGGCGCAATGCGCCAGCCGCGATGCTTAACCACCAACTGAGCCTCGCCCGCGGTATATTCGCGGTCCTCTTCGGCAAAAGAGAAAAGGTGTTTTTTGTCGTAGTGCGCAATGCCGCCGTCCGGCGTGACAAACAGCAAGCGGTTATAAAAGCGCCCTTCTTCGGTGATGATCATGCTGCCCACCAACGCGCTGCCGGAATGAGAGGCACGCTCCTGCATCCACGCGACTCCAGGCCCCTGCATGGTTTCCGCGATCCCCCGCGGCGCCATGGAAAAGCCGGTGGTGAACATTTCCGGCAGGATAATAATGTCGCTGGCTTCGGCCTTGGCGATGTGCTCCGCCATACGGCGGCGATTGCCTTCGGCGTCTTCCCAGATAATGTCGCTCTGGACCAAGGTGACGCGCAGATCCTGATCTGTCATGTCTCTAACCTCCCTCAATAATGTGTGATGTTTTCAGCGCAGATCGGCGTCATACAGTTGCTCCAGGAAGCCGCCCTGACGCACGATTTCCCGAATTTCAGCGGCAGGCCCCTGCTGCCCGGGCGCGGCGATAAATCCACTTTCCACCAGATAATCGAAGTAGCGGAACAGCAGCGCCCGGTCGCATGGCTCGCAGGTAATCCCGGCATGCGACAACTGCTGACGGGTGTACTGCGTGGCGTAACGGGCCTTCTCGCTGATTTCGCTGCCGCAGTAGAACAGCGCCAGCAGATCGGTGAAGGTGGAGCGATAAGGTTTGCCTTGCAACCAGAGACGGTTCTCGGTCAGAGCGTCGAAATAATCGGCGTTGATCAGCGTGCTGATGCGATAGCCGTACTGCCGCAGAAAGTCGACGATATCGTCATAGGTAATGGGGTTGGGATGGGTCAGGTTGAGCGTACGGCCCTGGAAGCTGTCTATTTCCACTATCGCGCAAAGCGATGCGCGGGCAACGTAATCCACCGGCGTAATATCAAAATCTTCCCGCGAGCTAAACGTCAGGCCGGTTTCCACCAGCGCTTTGATCATCTCGTAGTAGATGCCCTTCACTCGGGTCTCCACCAGCGGGTAGCGCCCGCTGACGCTGTCGCCCCAGATATTGCCCGGCCGGGTGATCACCCAACGCAGCCCGCGTTTACCCGCCTCGTGTACCGCCTGCTCTGCTTCGAACTTGGAGCGTTCATAGTCCATGTCATTAAACGACTGGCCGACGTCCAAATCCGTTTCCTGCAGCGTAAACCCGTCTTGGTAAAGCTTATCGCCGACGATGCTGAAGCTTGAGGTATAGAGCAGCGGCACATTGCCCAGCAGACACAGCGCAATAAGGTTCTGCGTACCGCCGACGTTGACCGGCGCGATTTTGCCGTACGACGCCACCAGGCTGACGTTAGCTGCACAATGGATAACGCGATCGATCCCCATTGCCAGTTCCTGGTAATCCGCCTGGTTCAACCCGAGCCGTGGCTGGGTGATATCCCCGATAAGAGGGATCACGCGCCAGAGATGTTCCCGGCTGCGCTGTTCGGGATCGTAGGTATAGAGAAGTTGTTCCAGCCTCTCCAGCGCCTGCTGCGGGCTGGCGGCGCGCACCAGACAGTACACGCAGGCGTCGGTACTCAGCAGGATTTCGAGCAGGATACGGCCGCCCAATACCCCCGTTGCGCCGGTAAGCAGTATATTTTTTACCTGTTGATTAACATTGACCATGTTCATCCCTCAACAAAGCGATTAAATGAGCCTGACCCGCGACGGCTAAAGGGTGCCGACACGCATCCCTCCATCCAGCGGGATCACCGTGGTATTGAGGTAATTGGTTTTACAGCTGGCGAGGAAGCCAACAACCTCCGCCACATCCTCCGGCGTGCCCCATCGCCCTACCGGCACGATGGAGCGCACGATCTTCTCTTCTTCGGGGGTATCGATCATGTGCGGGTCGACGAACTGCGCGAGCATTTCGGTTTTGCAGATGCCCGGCGCGACCGCCGTGACGCTGATATTGAGCGGCCCCAGTTCACGCCCCCATGATTCGGTAGCCGAGATCACGCCCGCCTTCGAGGCCGCGTAAGCGGATCCGCCGGCAGCGCCCCAGATACCGGCGATGGAGGCGATATTGATGATGCGCCCGTACTTCAGGCGCGCCATATAACGGGAGAACACGGCGGTACAGTTGAAGGTGCCCAGCAGGTTGACGTTCAGCACGCGCGCCGCGCCGCTGAGACCGCGCTCGGAAAGACAGAAGCTGCGTTCGATAACGCCGGCGTTATTCACCAGCACGGTCAACGCAGCGCCAAGGCGCGCTTCGATTTCGCGCGCGGCTTGGGCAATGGAATCCTCCTGCGTGACATCCATAACGAAGGTATGCAACCCTTCCGGGTGTCCCAGGCGCTCAACCAGTTGCGTCAGCCGTTCTGCACTGACGTCTGCGGCGGCGACCTGGTAGCCGATATCCAGCAACACCCTGGCGATGGCCGTGCCGAACCCCCCTGCGGCACCGGTCACCACGGCGACCTGATGGCTCATGCGTCAACGCCCTCTTTAAAGGTGATGTCGATGATTTTTCTCGCATTAGCCATTGCGTCATAAATGCGCTCTTCAAAGAACTGCACATCGTCCTGGGACATCAGCATGTTGGCGTAAATACGCGATAACGGAGAGAACTGGATACCGTAGCGTTTGGAAATTTCACGAATGATGATGTCGCAGAATTTCACCTTATCGCTGTACCCTTCGGAACGATCGACCGGCGAGTTCTGCGAGTGGTAAACCAGCGCCGTCGGCATCCCCTGAACCACCAGCGGCAGCTCTACCGACTCGGCGGCTTTAACGAAGATGTTCGAGATCTGGCGGGTGAAACCGGCCATGCGCTCATAACAGCCGGGATCTTGTTCTATCAGCGAGAAGGTCGCCTTGATGGCGGCCAGGCCCAGCGGATAACCGTTGAAGGTGCCTGCATGGATAACCTTACCGCGCGTATACAGGTTCATGATGTCGCGACGCCCGACGATGGCGGAGATCGGCATGGAGCCGCCGCCCAGCGCTTTACCGAAAGTCGAGAGATGCGGCGTGACGCCCAGCAGCTGTTGCGCGCCGCCCAGGCCAAGACGCACGCCGGTAATGATCTCGTCAAAAATCAGGACGATATTGTACTTTTCACACAATGCCTTGGCTTTTTCCAGATAGCCTTCACGCGGGAAAATACCGCCGCCGTTGATGCAGATCGGCTCCATCAACACGGCGGCAATCTCATCGTGATAGCGCTCGATGGTGGCGGTCAGCACCTCGATATCGTTCCACGGCAGCATAAAGGATTGATCGGCAATCGCCCCGGTCGCACGGCCCCAGGTGTCCAGCAGATCGCCTTTGAACTGCTCCGGTACCGGGTAACTCAAATCCTGTTTTTTACGCCACCCCATAATATTGTCGGCGTTGCCGTGATAATGGCCGTGGAAGCGGATAAAGCGGTTTTTACCGGTGAAGCCGCGCGCCAGACGCAATGCGTTTTGTACCGCTTCGGTACCGCTCAGGCAGAAGCGCACCATCTCCGCGCTGGGAATATGTTTCACCAGCGTTTCGCAAACCTCGACCTCCAGATCGCACGTGTCCACCGAGGTGACTTTGCCCATGTAATCCATCAGAGCCGCGTTGTAGGCTTCATTGTGGTGGCCAACGAAAAGCGCGCCAAACTTGCAGAACAGATCGAGATGTTCATTGCCGTCCAGATCCCAGACGCGCGAATTACGCCCCCGATTGAACGGGATCACCAGCGGTCGTTCGGGATCGCCAAAGTTGTAATGCGTGCCGCCGGGCAGCAGATCCCAGCATTTTTTATAAAAATTCTTCGATACATCCAGGGACAACTTGGTTGATGCGTCCATATTCTGTGCGTTCTCCGTTTGTTTACAGGAAGATGAAAGGATAGACAGCGACTGCCTGGCGGGCTGGCTCTCGCTGCCGACCGTCAGGTTAAAGGGGGAATAGCGTCCGAGCGTGTCGGGCAGCGCGATGTGCATCAGTTCCAGCAGCGCGGTGCGCGTCAGCCAGGCCGCGCCGCTCATCAGCAAATGCGCCAGTTCCGCGACGTGACGCTGGGCCGGATCTTCCAGCGGTGTGCCCTGTAGCCATTCGTTCATGGCCCCCATCGCCGAGCCACACCAGATCTGATAATCCATTTCGCGACCGGCTTCGCCCTGGATTGCCCAGCGCGAGGACTGTCCGAGATACCATTGGAACACCAGCGCCATCTGTTTCTTTGGCTGCTGCAACGCCTTCTCAATGACCTCCGGGCGGCCGCAGCGCTGAAAATACGCCACGGTTTCCTGCCAGACGTTGGCCAGCGGTTGACGAAAAATCTGTTTTTCCAGTTGGGCGACGTCGTCGGCGGGCAGCGCAGCCAGCCCCTCATACTGCTTGTAGAGCGCATAGAGTTTCTGCGCGCGTACCGGGTACATGCTGCCCTGTTTAAGCACCTGAACTTTGGCGCCCATCTCAAACATGTCGGCAGAAGGCGCGGTCGCCACATCGCCGATGCGCACTCGTCCCAGCATCTGTTTGGCCGCGTCGGACGTGCCTGCTTCTACGCAGGCCTGGTTTATCGAACCGGTCACTACATACGCGGCCCCGAGGGCGAACGCGGCCCGCACCGCGTGCGGCGTGCCGATGCCGCCGGCCGCGCCGATGCGCACCCGATGGCGATGACCCGATTCGCGTTCAATGTCGTCTCGCAGCTGAACCACTGAGCGGAATATGCAGGCGAGCGTGCCCTGGTCGGTATGGCCGCCAGAATCCCCCTCCACGGTAATGTCGTCCGCCATCGGCACCTGACGCGCCAGCTCAGCCTGTTCGGCATTGATCAGGTTGTCGGCAAGCAGCTTTTTCAGGATATTTTCCGGCGCCGGCCGCAGAAAACATTGCGCCACCTCGCGACGCGAGACCTTGGCGATAATGCGGTTGCGGCGCGCAATGGTGCCGTCGCGCCCACGCGTCAGGCCGCAGGCACGGTAGCAGACCAGCGCTGGACTGAGGTTGATATAGGCAGAGGCCTCCACAATCGTCACCTGATGCTCAAGGCAAAGCTGTACGCAGGCCATTTCCCAGGCTGGGTTGCCGGGGTTATGCAGCAGGTTAATGCCAAAAGGCCCATCGGGCAGATGCTGACGCAGGGTGGCTATGGCCTGGGCAATGCGAGGAATATCGAGCCCCCCCGCGCCGAAAATCCCCAGAATTTTTTGCTGCCCCAACGCGATAGCCATCGCCTCCGAATGGATACCGTTCGCCATCGCGCCGGCGTAGTAAGCCATGCGTACGCCATAGTCGCGGCAGAAGCTGCCGTCACCCAATTCCGCTTCCGTTACCGCAGGCAAGGTGCCGATCGGCTTTGCTTCTGCCGAGGGTAACGCCTCGCCCACGGCGCAGAGGTGCGCCTCATCGCCTGACTGAACTACCTGTAAGGCTTGCCCGAGGTCATAAAGCGCGGCTGAACCTGCCACCAGCGGCAGGGCATCGAACGGGCGTTTACCGCCCGAATGATTGACGGAGAAACGCGGGCTCATGATGAAACTTCCTGTGTCTGAAGCGCCGTCAGGGCGCTGGCGTCTTGAGAAAGGCGGTGCGTGTAGCCCGCGCCAAGGTTATCGCACAGGCCGATTACGCTGCCGCGATAGAGAATTTCCACGATAAAAACCAACGCGATGGCATCAGGCGTTTTGCCGTCGGGCCGCCAGCGCGCATCAATTGACTTGCAGGTCAGCCGGTAGCGCAGCACGTCGCGTTCGCATTTCACTTCACCGCGGAACTTGGCGCTGTACTGGTGGTGACACAGCGTATGCGCCACCAGGTCAGGGCTGGCATTCAGGCCGAGGTAATAAAGGAAGAATTTCACCAGTTGTTCACACCCCTCCACAAGGAAGGTGCCCGGCATCACCGGGTCATTCTTGAAGTGAGCGCGGAACACCCAGTGATCGGGATCGATATCCACTTCGCCCATCGCCTCACCCAGCCCCCAGGCACCGCCGCGAGGATCGATCGATGTGACCCGGTTCAGCATGCGTGCATCGGGTGCGCACAGCGTGCCTGCCGCATGCCCCGCGTAGTGCGGGCCAAAACAGGCGGCGACGTCCCCGCGGATCAGAGCATCAAGCGCAGCGTCATCAAATTCGCGGCGCTCGCAATGCAACAGCGGCGTAAAAGGTCGCGCCTGCGCGGCGCGCGCGAAATAGCCGGTAGTATCAATCTGCCGCGCGTTGGCGATTTCGCGCTTGCCGAAGAAGCCCGAGTTGGCGACCAGCTTAAACACCAGCCGATCGCCGACGTAGCAGAAGTATTCATAAGCAATCAGCGCCACGCCGCCGGCCCTGACAAAGGAGGTGATATTTACCCGCCCGCGCAACATTTCGCCCGCACGCGGCATTTCGCTGTAGACCGTGGTCTGACTATCGACCGCCCGGTAGCAAAGCTGCCCTTTGAACAGGTGATCGCAACCGATAACGGTGAAGGCGACAATCATGGCATGCGAGGACTCCAGCGCGACGAAGGGGGGCGTTTTGCCGTCGACCAGGAACCAGGCGTCCGGCGCAATATCGTATTCCCATTCGATAAAGCAGGGTTCCAACCGATCCTTTTTCGCGCTCAGGGCGGTAATGCGGGAGACAAACAGGTAGGGCGGCGACGGCATTCGGGTACGTACCGGATACTGATCCACCCCCGCGTAGTCTTGCCCCAGGACGTTGCTCACCAGCCCATCCGTCAGCTCGATCACCTGCTCCTCATTAAACAGCGGCGCAGCGACCGGGTCTTGCCCCGCCAGCAGTTGGCGGATCAGATGATAGTAATTTTGCTGAACATGCAGGTAATGCAGATGCGTCTGCGCATGGCGCGTCAGATGGTGCAGGGCAATGTTGTTCGCCAGGATATTCCCGGCCGGCGTCTGCGTTGGGCTGCTCGGCGCAAAACGCGCCAGCGTATCCGCATTGATGATGAACTCGCCCAGCGGCTTCTCCCGCCCGGTATAGACGGTTACCGTCAGCCCGCCGCTCGATGCGGAGTTCGCTGCGGCCGGCTGCGCGCAAGGCCCGCTCAGCGGCTCGCGTAATAACAGATGGCTACAGGCGCGATCGATGCCGATATGGTTGACCGCCGCGCGACGCAAAGCGCCCCTCGGCTGCGCCCATTCCTGCGTCTGCTGCGGCAGTCTAAAGCGTCCGTCTGCCTGCTTCGCCAACGAGGAGTGCTGGTTGAACACGGGCACCGCGGGCAGATAGCGCTGCGACAACTGCAACGCGCATTTCACGATCCCCAGCAACCCCGCAGCGGCGGCGAGATGGCCATAGTGCGCCTTCAGCGTTCCCACCGTCACGGGTGCCTGCCGTTCCGGCGTGGCATAGACGCTGGCCAGCGCGGCCAGTTCCGTTTCCATCTCCCCCGGGCGTGCTCCGGAATAAAGTTCGAGGTAGTCGACATCCGTCGCGCTACAGCCGGCGGCCTGCAATGCGCGGCTGGCGCTATCGGCAATCCCCTGGCGGCTGGCGGTGTACGCCAGCGCCGGGCTCAATTCGTGCCCAACGGCCAGCCCGTCGATAACGGCGTAAATCGGCGTTCCTGCCTGCTGCGCATCCTGCTCGCGGCGCACGACCACCACGCTGCCGCCATCGCCCGGCGTCTGGTTCGCCTGCACGGATTGATGATCCCACAGCACATTCTCCAGCGCGCCGCCAAAGCTGCAACTGGCAATCAGCACGCCCTCGACCTCGTGGCGCGCCAGCAGGAACTGCGCCAGTTCAATGGCCTTAAACGCGGCGTTTTCTTCGCTGTAAAGGGAGAACGCCGGTCCGTTCAGGTGCAAATGGGCAGCCAGCCGGCTGGCGACCACATTACCGATGCCACCGGTGATACCTTCGGGGTAAGGCGCCGGGAACAGGCTGTCCTTCACGACATTCTGCAATGCCTGAAGATCCTCTTCGCTCAGCGCAATGCCCTGGCTGCGCAGACTCTGTTCAAGCTGCCAGCTAATCTCGTTACGTGCCTGATAACGCAAGCAGCTGTAATCCACCCCGCCTGCGACAATCACGGCCAGATTACGGCGCGTGCCATCCAGGGCATAACCCGCGTCGAGAAAAGCGCGTTCCGCCACCGGCAGAAGAAACAGATGCGAAAGCAGATGAGGACCGACCACATTTGGCGGCAGCCGGAAGCGTTTACAGTCAAATTCAAACGTCTCGATCCAAGCCCCCTGCGGAATCTGTTCGATGCCGCGCGTGGCCAGCAGATCCTGCTGGCGCTCTACGCCCAACCAGCGCGTAGCGGGCAGTGGGCGCTGATGTTGCCTGCCCTCGCGGAAGGTGCGATCGAGACTTAGCGTATCCTCGGTATCGGCGGCGTGTACGCCGATGCCGACCAGCGCCAGCGGCTCTGCTTTTAATGGCTCTGCAGCTTGCGGCAGCGCCGCACGCAACGCAGGGTGATCCTCGCTCAGCACCAGATGGGCGTTGACGCCGCCGAAACCGAAGGCGTTGATGCCGGCGCGTTTCTGCCGATCGCGCTGCGGCCAGGAGCGGGCCTCGCGGACCACATCCTCCAGGCCGAGTTGGCCGGCGGGCGTGTTAACCAGTTGCTGCACGCCAGGCGTAGGCGGGATGAGATTGTGCTGCATGGCGAGGATCACTTTGAACAGGCTGCCCATGCCGGAGGCCGTAAGCATATGGCCGTTGATCCCTTTGTTGGCGCCAAGCAGAGGGCGTGTCGGCGCCTGCGCGAAGAAGGCTTCCATTGCCGCCAGCTCGATCTGATCGCCCACCGGCGTGCCCGTAGCATGGCACTCCAGATAATCGATATCCGGCTCGGTCTTGCCATAGGCGCGTGTCAGCGCCAGCTGTTGTCCGTTGCTGTCGGGCACCAGCATATGACGGCTGCCTGCATCGTTGGAGAGACCGACCGCCTCGATAACGCCGTAAATTTTATCGTTATCGCGAATGGCGTCAGCGTAGCGTTTCATGGCGATCACGCCTGCGCCCTCTCCCGCCTTCAAGCCTTCCGACGTGCGGTCAAAGGGGATCGACTGCCCTTTCTGCGGAAACGCCTGCAACACATTGAAACCGTGATCGATATAGATGTGGTCGGCATGGCACACCGCACCCGCCAACATCATGTCGGCTTTGCCGCTGGCAAGGTAATCACTGGCCATTTTGATGGCGTAGAACGCAGAAGAGCAGGCCGCATCCAACGCGTAGCTCGGCCCCTGCAACCCCAGCGCCTGGGCGGCGACGGTGGCATTATGGCCGCCAGTGATAAGGTTCAAGTCGGACAGCGTCTCTTCAGGCCAGACGCGGTCGAATGCAAAATCGTCCCGACCCAGCAACTGACGCAGATAGGGAGTCAGCATCTGGTGATAAAAGCGGCTCATCAGCCGCTTGCCGCTGTGCGTCGGCATGCCGATGTTGCCAATAAGCAGGCCGGTTTTTGCCAGCGTCTGCGGCTGCCCGCGATAGCCGCTATCGTTTAACGCCTGCGCTGCGGCGTGCAGGGTCCACTTGAACAAGTTATCCAACGTCTCCAGCTCTTGCGCCGGTAACGCGTAGCCGGAGGTATCAAAGTGAAAATCGCGGATGTGCCCATTGCGGTTATAGCCGATTTTATCCGCCGTTCCCGCCACCGGATGGTAATAGACCGCAGGGTCGATGCCGGTTTCCGCAGCGGAAAGCGGCGAGGCGCAGTCCCGGCACTGAATCAAATTCTCCCAGTATTTCTCCGTGGAATCCGCCCCCGGAAACAGGCAGCCCAACCCCACGATCGCAATATTTTCCATTACCAGCCACTCCTGAACATAAGCCTGTTGCCGGGCGCTTAACCGCGCCCGGATGAACATCGTCAGCGGTTAAGCGCGCCGTTTAGCGGTGCTCTTTTTTTTCCAGCGCGTCGTCGGTGCAGGTAAACAGCGACCGAAGCGTGGTGGAGACGGTGAATTTCACTTTTTCAAACCGGCTATAAACATTGCCCAGTTTGTCGTGCAAAGTGATATCCGCCAGCAGCAGGGTTGCCGTCTGACTGGTAATGCGCATGGAGGCGTAGAATGTCTGGTCAAAATCCAGCGGCGAATATTGCTCGATAGCCCCTATCGCCGCAGGCAGCCCCGCCTTGTCCGATTGCTGCATCAACCACAGCAGCGGCAGTTGAAGACCGACATCGTTGATAAACAGGTTGAAGGAGTTGGCCGGGAACTGTCCCTGCTCCTGGGCCTCCAGCGACGGTAAGCGACATTTAAGGATCAGACTCTGCTCATCGATGTGCACCACCTGCTGAATGCCGCGGAAAGCGTTACCGTGAAACAGCTGCGCGCCCTGCGTCATATCGCCATAAAGCGGTACCGCCAGCGGGATCGCGACGTCGAGATCCCCGTGCAATTCTGCAAACTGCGCTTCTCTTCCCTGCAGGGCGAGCAACAGCGTGGCCTGATAGTGCTTCATCTCCTGCTGGCTGCTGATGATCAGATCGACGGCCAGATGATCGTCGTCAGGCCTGTCGCCGGCATGAGGCGTCATGCTCACGCGATAACGCTCCGCTTCGTTGCCGTCGAACACGATGCCTTTCAGGACGGTAAAGTGGCTGACTCGCTGCAATTGATAGCCGGGGAACCGCTCTTCGCAGACGCGCGTCATCCACGCGATGGCTGCGGTGGCAGGCAACACGGGGTTATCGTTGATCACGTGATGTTGCAAAAACGGATTGTTCTGCGGCTGGAGCAGGCGCGTGACTTCGTACCGTTCCGCAGGCGCCGTCAAGCGTCGTTTCGCACGATAGTTGTCTCCGCCGATGATGACCTGCGGATGCGCCGCGTCCGTGAACTCGCGCACAAACAATTCAGTGCCGGTCTCCAGCGGAATGATCACCATGTTATGGGTATCGTAGGCGCGCTTCAGCGTATCGTTCACCATACCGCCGTCCCACGGGCCCCAATTGATGGCGCGCACTGTCGGTTGCCCCTCCGCCTGCAGCGGTAGCCATGCAAACTTGTTCAGCGTCTCGTTGGCCATCGCGTAATCCGTTTGGCCGGCGTTGCCAAAGAAGCCTGACACGGAAGAGAACAGCATCACGTGCCTTAGCCCGGTGATATCCAGCGCGCGGCAGAGGTTTTCCAGCCCTCTGACCTTCACGTCAAACACGGAACGTAAATCACCCAGCGTTTTTTTCTCAATGCGCTTGTCGGCCAGGTTGCCCGCACCGTGGATAATGCCGGTGATGGGACCGACAGCCTGCTGCGCCTCGTTCAGTACCGCCGCAACCTGTTGCGCATCGGTAATATCGCAGTGGCGATAAATCGCCTCTCCGCCCGCCTGAGCAATCTGGTGCAGGGTGGCGTTGATTTCGTCGCTATGCAGCAAGCCGCTCAGCATGGCGTCGATTTTTACCGGCGTTGGCTGCACCCCCTCAGATTGCAGTTGGGCTATCGCCGCAGCCTTGCGTTCCGCTACCGTGGCTGTGCCCTGCGCCCACGCCGGCAACGGTGCATTGATGTCGGTGCGGCCAAGCAAGATAAAATGAGCCTGGCTGCGCTGCGCCAGTTCAATCACGCATTTTGCGGTTATCCCGCGTGCGCCGCCGGTGACCACCAGCACATCCCGCTCGCTAACGTCGGGCGGCGTCTCTTCGTTCTCCGTCGGCGCTGCGCTCAAAGCCAGCGTCATCCGTTCGCCTTGAGCACTGCGCCCGACCTCCGCCAGATCGCGGCGCGCATCCTGGAGTTCCTCCAGCAGAATGCTCACCGCCTCGCCGCTTTTCAGCCCGGCGTCAATATCAAGCGTGCGGCAAAATGCCGTTTTCCACTCAATATTCAGTGATTTGGTCAGCCCGCTAATGCCTGCCGGGAGCATGGCGGAGAGACCGCCTGCCCTTGAAAGGGACAGCTGACCGTCACCGCGAGTGACCACAAAGAACCAGCCTGGGTGCTGTTCACCGCGGTTCAGGCTCTCCTGCAGCCGCTTCGCCAGCAGGAAGGCGGTTTCCAGCGAACGGTAGCCATTGGCGCTGAAAACGTCGGTAACCTTTTTCACTTTTTCGCGCGTGGCCTGCAGCCAGATCACGCCGTCTAACGCGCCGCGAGCCTGCTCAATTTCCGTGATGGCGGTGTCCAGCGTCGCCTCATTCGGATGAGCGAGGCTGTAGACGTGCGACGTTTTCCCCTGCTTTTTATTTTTGGCGGCTGCCGAATGCAGCGCCAGCACCGAGACCGTCTGTCCCAGTTGCGTCAGCTGTTTCGTTACGTCATCGATGAGCGTTTTTCCTTCATCGACAATCAGCCAGTGACGTTTGACGGCAAAAGTCTGCGTATCGCAATCCGGCGTCGGCAGAGGCTGCGAAGTCACGCTAAAACGTTGTGTATGCGGCTTTACGCTTACTGTTTCTTCTGTTGCAGACTGAACCGCAGGCGCCACATACTGCTGCGATTCAGTTGAAGACTTTTTTGCCGATTCAACCTCTGCGACATCTACCGTAGAGGTGACAAAGCCGAGCGTGCGCAGTTTGGCGTCGCCACCGATATCTTCGGAAGCGCGTAACGCATCCGCAGGCAACTCCGCCTCGCTTTCGCGCTGATTATCTTCAGTAAAGAAGTCTTTAGAGGACGCGGTATCCGGCGTTTCTTCCCCTTCATCCAAGCCCTGCTTGCGACGGATATCGGCAATGATTTCATCAATCATCTCTTTGAAGAACAACGACATTTTGTGAACATTGCTCAGTGCCTCGATGTCGAAAGTCTCCAGGTCCTTATTTTTCGACGCGTCGTGGTAGATGCCGGCATCGGCGGAGAAGGCGTCAAACATGGCACCGAAAATTTCCAGGCGCTTGATGGAGTCAATGCCGAGATCGGCTTCCAGATCCATGTTCGCGTCTATCATGTCCTGCGGATAGCCGGTGCGGTCGCTGACAATGGTGACCAGCCGCGCCGTGATTTCAGCCTCCGTGATGCTGGCAAAGCGGGAAAGCTGCGCTTCAACGTCCGGAGACATTGGGCTGGCGGTCGGTTTCGCCGCCTGCGGTGCTGACGGTGCAGGCGCCGGCGCTGCCTTAGCTACGGCAGGCATTTCAGGGACTGAAGGACGCGGTGCCGAGAGGCTGACCGGCGCAGCGACAGGATGAACAGGTGCTGCGACAGGCGACACGGACACTACGGCGGCCTGAGGGTAAGCCTGCACCGGCGTGTTCAGCGCGCGAGGCGCAACCGGCATCGGCGCCTGGCCCGGTTGGAACAGACTTTGTTGAGTCGAGAAATAGCGCTCATGGTTGCTGTGATACAACTCCAGATTTTTATCCAGCAGTTGCACGCTTTGCCCAAGGCTGGCAAGGATCGTCGGTAAGTTGTGGTGATCGCGGAAGTTTTCCAGCAGCGCGTACTGCTTATTCAGCAGCGAGTCCAGTAGCTGAATATACTCTTTTTGATTGGTCTGGAACTGCTGATGCAGTTGGCTCATAACCTGCTGAGCCTGCAGAACCCCATTCAACGGGGTGTTATCGTTACTTTCAACTCGCTGATTAATCTGTTCCATAGCTTGATCTCGCTTGTGAAGGGCTTCCGACGTGTTGGATTTGGTGGATTGAAACAGGGGTGATGCCGTGGCAGGCAGGGGCGCTACGGTAGGCTGCACTTTCGCCGCTGCGGTCACGGGTGCTGCGGTCACGGTTGCAACGGGCATCGCTGCCCCCTGTCGCGCACGGATGAAGCGCTCGACCACTTCGGTATCACCTTCACGAAGCGCGTGCTGCCGCCGACGCTGGTTTTTTTCTGACAGGTAAAAGCCGCCGTTCAAACGGCAACTCAAACGTCCGGTAAGATCACCCTGCTCTGGAGCCGGGCGCACGTAGCGATCCAGGGCGTTCAGCTTGACCCCCTCGGCCAATAACCGAGCCTGGGCACGGGCCAACTGAAGGCGATCGTCTCCCGAATCGCCGGTATTCAGTGAGATCAGCGTGTGCTCACGTCCTTTCAGGATGTCTGCCACCAGTTTTCCCAGCACCCCTTTCGGCCCGATTTCAACAAACAGCCGTCCGCCGCGCTGATAAAGGGCTTCAATGGTTTCCCGGAAACGAACCGGCATGACCATCTGCTGGGCCAGGGTTTCCGCGTATGTTGCGGTGTCAGCAGGCCAAGGTGCCGCAGATGCGCTTGAGAAAGCGGTGCAGTGCGCCGTGTCGAAGCGGATGGATGACAGACTTTCCAGGAATGGCGCACAGGCAGCCTGCAGGAAGGGCGTATGGAACGCGGCGGAGACCGGTAAAATACGGCACTGAACATCGCCGGCTTTCAGTTCGTCGTACAGCGCCTGGATGCGCGCCGTGGCACCGCCCAAGACCACCTGGGCCGGTGAGTTGTCGTTAGCCAGCACGATATCGGGATAGCGTACCAGCAGCTTTTCACATGCTTCAACCGTCAGGGCGGCAGCCAGCATGGCACCGCCGTCGCCCTCGTTTTGCGCGACGGCCGAAGCTGCCGCCATACCGCGAGCCAGCGAGGCGCGATAAAAGTCCGCATCGCAAAGCGCGCCCGCAGCCCATAGCGCGGTCACTTCGCCGTAGCTATGGCCCGCGACGAAATCGGGCGTAAAGCCGTTGGATTTCAAAATAGCGTAATAACCCGCGCTAACCGCACCAATGGCCGGCTGCGCGTTGGCGGTATCCGTCAAACGCTCCCGCTGCGCGTCGCGTTCGGCATCCGAAAATGCGGGGGTCGGATATACAATGTCTGACAGGCCATGACCGCGCACATCAGCGGCAAATTTATCCAAAGTTTCCAGCGCCTGGCGCATCTCTGGATAATCGATGGCGACCTCACGCCCCATGTTGACATACTGCGATCCCTGCCCCGGGAAAAGCGCCACGACTTTGCCGCTCAGAGCCTTCCCTTCCGGCTGGAAATAGATGCCTTGCGGGTGCTCCCAGCCCTTGTCCTGGTTATTTCGCAGCTGTTTTACGGCGGTTTGCAACAGTTGCCCGGCATGCTCGGCCGAGGTAGCAACCAGCAACAAACGTGCCTGATGCGCTTCCAGCGTGTTGATATCCTGGGCGGCAAGATGCTGTCGCAAAGCCCGCGCGGCCGAGCCGGTACTGAAGCTCTCCAGCGCCGTTTCACAACGCTGCAAAAGCTGGTCGGCATTATCGCCGCTGAACAACAGGGTGTAGGTCGATTCGTTCAGCCGGTAAGCGCCGTGCGCATCCTGTTCGTACTCTTCGAGAATGGCGTGGAAATTAGTGCCGCCGAAACCAAAGGCGCTTAACGCAGCGCGACGCGGCGAATCGTCAAGCGGACGCAGCCAGGGCCGCGTCTCGCTGTTGAGATAAAACGGGCTATCTTCAACGCTCAGCGCTTCCATCGGCTGCTGGACATTAATGGAGGGCGGCAGCACTTTGTGGTGCAACGCCAACGCCACTTTAATCATGGAGGCCGCGCCCGCCGCGCAACGGGTGTGCCCGATCTGAGATTTTACGCTGCCGACGGCAATCGAATGCGCCGGCAGACGATACTCGTCAAATACCGCGCGCAGGCTCTTGAGTTCGGTGCCATCGCCGGATGCCGTACCCGTTCCATGCGCCTCAATCAGTTGAATATCGCCAGGCAGGATACCCGCGCTGGCATAGGCGCGCTTAAGCGCCTTGATTTGCCCCTCGTAGCGTGGAGCGAAAATACTTTTTGCCCGACCATCGCTGGAGGCTTCAAGAGATTTGATTACCGCATAGATGCGATCGCCAGCCAGTTCGGCATCTTCAAGCCGCTTCAACACAAGCAGCCCAACACCATCGCCGAGCATGATGCCGTCGGAGTCGCGATCAAACGGACGTGAACGATTGCTTTTTGAAAGCGCGGGCGTTTTGCTGAAGCAAAGAAACGAGAAGGCCGAGTTTTCAAGATTAACGCCACCGGTTAATACCGCATCGCAGCTGCCGGAATTCAGCTCGCCTATCGCCGCCTTGATCGCCGCCAGGCTGCTGGCGCAGGCAGCGTCGACCATGTATGACGTGCCGCCAAGATCAAAATAGCTGGCGATGCGTCCACAGGCGACATTCCCCAGAAAACCGGGAAAACTGTCTTCGTTCCACTCCAGGTAGAGTTCATGCGCACGGGCGATCACATCGTCGGCCACTTCCGTGGAAAGGCCGGATTTGATCATGATTTCTCGCAGATAAGGGGCCTGCTGACGCGCCGCCAGCGAGAACGAGGTATTGCCGTTGCCTCCTCCCCCCAGAATGACGCCGATACGGTCGCGATCAACCTGAGCGTCTTTTTTATCCACCAGCCCTGCATCCTGCATCACCTGCCTTGCCATATAGAGCGAGAAAAGTTGGGCGGTGCTGATGGAGTCCATAATGGCGGGCGGGATCTTAAATGCGACCGGATCAAATTCAATAGCGGGAACGAAGCCCGCTTTATGGCCGTAGGTTTTATCCGCAGCCGTCGCATCCGGATCGTAGAAATCCTCTTTGCGCCAATATGCAGCGTCGGACATTGAACTGATATCCGTTAGCGAATCACATTTATTGGTAATGTTTTCCCAGAATTCATGCAGGTTAGATGCATCAGGAAAATGACTGGCCATGCCGACAATAGCAATATCGCCATGTGTTTTCTGACCATGCGTTAGATATGTCTCTGACATATATTCCTCGCGATTCAGATGAATGGACCCCATGTCCCGCCCATAATTTTCTTACGGGCACAGTACAATCGCTGCCATTATTGGCAGCGGAATAAGCGCTGTTTTATTTCAATAAAGTGAATGAAGCTTTACGTTATTATTTCTTGAGTCCCTGCGTTAACAAACTGGTCCTTGCTCTTAGCAATCCCCCCAGCGCGCCTACGATGGCGCTAAGCGCCGCGACCAGAGCGTCAATTAGCGTCACCTGCAGCGGCGTAAAAGATGCCCAGGAAAAAAAGCGACTAATGATGAAAATCGCGACGATAATGCAGCCACTCCATGCATGGATCAGAAAATACATCGTTCCTTCATCCAGAGTGTCATCGTCTTCGAAACGTAATAAATGGGCTCTAATGTCGATGGTTGCCTGCTTTTGCGTGATATAGGCGATCCACAGGGCAATAATATAAGCGGTTCCGCCGCAACTGAAGGCCATTTCTGCAACGTCGATATAGGCGGGAGCGTGTTCGCTTCTCGGTGAAAAATATCCCCACGACAGCAGGCCGGCAATGATTGCCGCGATCACGGCCCAGGGAAGAAAATAATTAAAGACCATAAATCTGTCGCTGGCTTCTTTGCTGGCCTCCTGCTGCGGCATGGCCAGCCGCCCGACATACCAGGCGATAATCCGATCTCCGACGATACGCAGGGTAAGGCAACACGCCGCGATAACCACCAGGCAGACCGCACCCAGCACCCAGCCCGTTAACGTTTTTCCTTCAGGTGAAAACGCTTGTAGCAACCAATAAAGCGGTGGCACGGTAATCAGCGCCAGCAGTATCGCGCAGCTGGCGATTCGCCCCCAGAGCGTTTCCCCCCAGCCCGCAGGCGATATGTCTTCAGACGTTCGGCGATGAACAGCATAATCTTCTGTTGCGTACCCTTTGAGGAGATCATAAACAACCTCACCCGAGATGGAAATAATCGCCACCAGCGGGAACAAGGCTAGGAAAATTCCTACAGAAGTAAATCCCCCCGACGGATTAACGTAAAAAAAAATACCACCGATTATTAGACAATCCAGTGCGCTGCGAATGGCGACATTCATGAAAGCCGCCCCGGACAACCTGTTATACGTAGAAATATGCGTCATAACGAACCCAGTCCCGCCATATATAGCCAAACAAAGAAGTGTTACAAACAAGTTAAAGAATGCATATGAATATGTGGGGAATAATATCACATAAAATTTATGAAATAACGGTATACATGCCTAAAGCTTATATTTCAACTTAACCAATAGTCAGCAAAATCTTAGGGGCAAAAAAAGACTATAGACTTATAAATTAACCACTTAGATGAGTTTAACTTAACCAAATCATTACATAAACCTTCACTTGTTGTTTTTTTAGAATTTTAAACCACACAAAAATAAAAAAACAGAATTTTACACCCAATGAATTTAACCAGTAAAATCAAATGGATAACACTTTTTATTGACCAACTTCAAAAATAAGACATTAGGTTCATTAAATATTCATAAAAAAGCCTTTACATAAACAAATCGCAAGTGCGATAGTCCGAGCGCTGTATTTTTTATTATCACCGCAGGCAGAAATACGGCCTGGAATGCGGCTTTACGGAGAAAATTATAGCGAATTAATTAATCAAAAATAATTAGAAGGGGAATTAATTCATTCGTACGCTAACCGAAAGACGCGCTACGTTGCCTGTCCGGTTAATTATATCACCCCATTTTTATGACACAGGCCCATTATCTGGTAAGGAATCGCCGCCCTATGTTTTCATTAGCCCGAGCTATTTTGATTTACGAGTGGCGACGGTTTTTACCGGCCGTGCTAGCCGTGGCTTTTGCAGGATTACTGGTGCTGATTCAGTTTGGATTACTGCTCGGCATGTTCAGCGCCGTCAGCGTTTATATCGATCGTTCTTCTGCCGATTTATGGGTCGGGTTTCCCGGCACGCAAAGTGTCGATCAGCCGCGCTCCATTCCTGAAAAAGTTGAAAATCAACTGCGCATGGATCCCGACGTCATCGACGTCGAACGTTATACCTGGACGCTGGCTGACTGGAAACGGCCGACCGGCGGTCGCATTTCCGCCACCCTGATAGGCATCAATCCAAAAGCAGAATCCATGACATTTTCGCACCTGCTGAACCCCCAACTCAGACAGTTGCTGCGGGTGCCCGGTAATCTGCTGGTTGATGAAAGCGATCTCGACAAGCTGGGCGTGAAAGTGGGCGACTATACCGAACTGCAAGGCAAGCGGGTACATGTGGCCGGGACGGTCAGAGGGATGCGATCCATGGGCGGCGCCAACGTCATCTCTTCACTCACCACCGCACGCACCATCGATAAGAGCCTGCTCAATAACGACGTCGACTACTTCCTGGTAAAAATAAAAGACCCGACGCAGGCTGAGGCGGTACGCGATCGACTCCAGCCGCACGGTTCGTTTCGCCATTACCAAATCTGGACCACCGAGGAATTTTCCATTCAATCGGTCGCGTACTGGCTGTTTGAATCAGGCGCGGGCGGGGGATTCCTGTTCTCTTCCGTGCTTGGTTTTATCGTAGGTGTAGTGATCACCAGCCAGACGCTGATGGCGGCGATTGTTTCCGCACTGCGCGAATACGCCACGCTTCGCGCGCTCGGGGTATCGTCAGGATCCCTGCGCGCCGTGGTGCTGGAGCAATCTTTCTGGATTGGCGTGGTGGGATTGTGCATTGCCGCACTGGTCAGCGTCCTTATCGCCGCCGGGGCTGAGCTCTTTTATGTCACCTTTACCATTCCGCTGGTTGCCGCTGCCGGCATTCTGCTGTTGGTGATGGTCATTACGCTGCTCTCCGGGCTTTCTGCCCTGCGCGCGCTTAATCGTGCCGAACCCTTTACGTTACTACGCTGAGAAATACGATGAAAAAAACTGCCACAATTCTGGCCGAGCAGATTTCCCACGGCTTTACCGTGGGGAAAATCGTACAGCCGGTGATCAGGAATGTTGACCTCAGCATTTTCAATGGGGAGCTGACCTTGATTATCGGGCCATCGGGCTCCGGAAAAAGTACGCTGCTGGCGATTCTTTCGGGCCTGCTGCGCCCAGATAGCGGGCGCGTACAGGTTAACGACGCAACGCTGACGACCATGTCGCGCCATGAGCTGGAATATTTTCGGCTGATGAACTGCGGCTTCGTGTTTCAGGGCTTTAACCTGTTCGCCGCGATGACCGCACTGGATAATGTCATCCTGCCGCTGGTCTACGGCGCGAAAGTGCCGAAAAAAGAAGCCGCCCGGCGGGCAAGCGAGGCGCTGGACATCGTTGGGCTGAGCCAGCGCAAAACCCTGCGTCCAACCGAGCTTTCCGGGGGAGAGAAGCAACGCGTGGCGATTGCGCGCGCGTTGGTAAAAGATCCGCCTTTTCTTTTTGCCGACGAACCCACCAGCGCGCTTGATAAGCACAACGGGCAGACGGTGGTGGACCTGCTGCACAATATCGCCCGCGAAAAAGGCTACACCGTGCTTGCCGTATCCCACGACAGCCGCCTGATCGATCATGCTGACCGGGTAATTACCATCGAAGATGGACACATAACCGACGACACTCGTCCTATTCCTGAGAGATCGTGCACCCTATGAAAAACGTCCTGCGTCTCTGCTTACTGGCAATGTCTCTGGCTTTGAGCTTGAGTGGCTGCGATGACACTCCTCTCGCCGCTGCCGCCACCGCCACGCCCTCCCCTTGGGCCGCCGTGGCTAAAGGCTATATCAGCATCGAAGGCGGCTTAATCAGTATCGATGCCCCCCGCCCCGGCATTATCAAAGAGATTCTGGTAGAAGAAGGCGCGGTGGTAAAAAGAGGCCAGCTGCTGGCGCGCATCGAAGATAACGAAGCACTTGATGCACTAAACATCAAGGTCAAACAACAAATCGAGGCAGTGCGCGATCTGGAGTGGGCACAGCAGAAGCTGATAATAGCGACACGGGAGTTCAACCGCTTGGCAAAGCTGAATACCACGGTGATTTCCGAGCAGCAGCATGACAACGCAGCGGATCAGATGGCACTGCAGCAGCGCGAGCTGGCGATGAAGAAAGCCACGCTGGAAACGGCAAACGCGGGGGTCAAAGCCGCTGAGCTGGAGGTGGAAAAATACCTGGTCGTTGCGCCGGCGGATGGCCGCATTGTCAAACGCGACGCCAAACCGGGCGAAGGCGCGTCCACGCTGAATGTGACTCGGCTGTTTATGCTGGCCCCCAATGCACCACGCATCGTACGCGCCGAGCTGGAGGACGTTTTCGTTAACGCCGTTCAGCCTGGGCAGCATGCGGAGGTCACTCTGGAGAATAACGATAAGCGTATCTATAAAGCGCAGGTCTTGCGCCTGAGCGAAGTGTTTGGCGCCCGACAACCCACGGACGACCCCAATGTGAATCAGGATACGCGGGTTATTGAATGCGTACTGACCCTGGATGCGCCACAGATTCGTATCGGGCAGCGCGTACTGGTGCGTATTTTGCCGGCGGATAAGCCCGACGCGACGGCTCGCGAGGGATAACCTGATGGGGCACCAGGCGTCGAAGGGCATCGATCGCGATGTTAGCCTATAAACGTATTACGCTGGGCATATGTTTACTTTTGAAACAACGTTTATCGCATCCACCTTTATACGCCAACAGAGCACGGGCTTTGTCACCGATGTTCCCGCCGTTACGGCATGCCTTGTGGAATTTGATAGCTGCGGTTACCACAATGCGCTGTTTGCCCAACTGTCTATCCCTTTGCCGGGCGTGCTGACGTCGGCGGTGGCGAAACGGCGGGCCGACTATCTTTCCGGACGTTATGCCGTGCGTCAGCTGTTGATGAATGCAGGCTGTCGCGATGCCGTTGCTGTCGGCCCCGACCGTGCGCCCGTCTGGCCAGTCGGCTGGTGCGGCAGTATTTCGCATACCGGCAAATGGGCCATCGCGGTACTTTCTCCTCAGCGTTATCGCGTAAATCCGGGCGTTGATATTGAGCGGCTCCAGCCGGAAGTTATGCGAGAAATCGCGACGACCTTTACTACGTCTGATGAACGTGCGCTGCTCGCCAAGAGCCGGCTTCCCTACGAAACCGCGCTGCTGATCACGTTTTCCGCCAAGGAAAGTTTATTTAAAGCACTTTTCCCGCAGGTTCGGCATATGTTTGGTTTCGAAGCCGCCTGGCTATGTGAACTTAATCCGCAACAGAACGCGTTTACTTTACAACTGACCCGGAGGCTGGCCCCCAGGCTACCCGCCGGATATCGCGTCAGAGGCCATTACTTACTCCGCGACAGCGAAGTCATCACCCTGATTTTGGCACCAGCGGCACACTGATCGGCCGTCGGCGATCCACGTATCCTTTCCGCCATCTCCCCGGCAATCATCCACAGCCGTGGAAAAGGGCTATCGCACTACCAGGGGATATCGGCATAACACGCACAGTTCGCTGTCTTCAGCCAATGAAAAAGGAAAGACACCGTCTTTTTGATATTGCGTATAATAAAGGGTATTCAATTTCTTCACAGTCACGTCGCTTTCCAGAAAAGCGAGGTTATACGGGCTGGTCACCTCCGAAATACCAAATCTAAATCCCTTTTTAATGGCCGACAAACTCGCCGCCCGATAAAGGCTTCGCAATATGCCTTGCCGCTGAAATACCGGCAACACTGCGGTCATCCAGCAATGCAGCAGCGGTTTACTTTCATTTTCCTCGGCAGAGTGTTGAAACTCATAAAGCGAGTCAAGAAAAGCGAGGATGGTATTCAACTTTTGGCTTTCATAATCGCCGGGGATAAAGTCATTATGAAAATCCGTCAATATCCTTACCCCCACCAACCGGGAGGATGTTTTTTCTATCGCCACCCAAGACAGCTGGGTTTTTATCGCGTGATGAACCAAATCCGTTACGAAAGGCGTCAACTCGTCTGACGATATGCCTATCGCCTTCCCCAGCGGTTCATGAGCGCTAAATACCGTACACAGACATGCAATAGTCTGTACGGCATGAGTCTCATCCAACACGCTATAAGCAAAACGCTCCTGAAGATCTGCTGCCATACATTGAACTCCTGTAAGGTTTTTAATACGGTTTCCCAACTGATGATTTATGCTTTTTCCGCCGGTATCCTGACAGCTTCATTCATCGCAACCCGCAGATGCGTTTTAATTTGCGGCAACCAGGCAATGTGCGCCGGCTTCATCAGACATACCCGTAAACACAACACCGACTCCGCATCCCAAAATGCGCTGTCCGGCGCGATTTTATCCCGCAGCAATTTTTTAGGGACGCGTGCCAATGCCAGATGGAGATTCATTTCAGCGGCCTTTTCAAACACCCTTTGCGACAGTGCTGAACTGGCCTGTGCACTGGCGCCAGCCACAAACCACAGAACAATATCCAGAGCGGGTTCCAAAACCGTCACGCAGTCCGCTTCTTCCTCCAACCACTGGAACAGTGACATGGCGGCGTCCCTGGAACATTGCAGCGCAGCAGCAAACGTGCCACCCGCCACCAAAGGCAGCAGTTTTTGGGTAGCCCAAAGCGCGCCGGCCGATGCGCCTGCTCGCGAGCATTCCAAACTGATCTCCCCTAAATGCAATTCATCCGAACTGAAATAGGTGTACGGCGAATCATGTTTGTAATGTATTCCTACCCCAGGGTCCTTAAACAAGACACAGCCGCATCCATAGGGCTGCATGCCATGTTTATGCGGATCGACAACGATAGAATCCGCTTGCGCCATAGCCTCAAACGCACTCCGACTCGCCACAGACAGCCCCTCGCACAGAGAAAAATAGCCTCCATAAGCAGCATCGACGTGAATTCTAAAGTGATACTTTCTTTTTAGCGCGAGAATGGCATCCAGGGGATCAAGCGATCCTGCTGCGGTAGTGCCTAATGTCACGACCAGGGTACCGATATTGCCTTGTTGCAGCCTCGTTTCCAGCTCGACGATATCCATCCGCCCGGCGGCATCGCAGGGGATCTTTTCAAACCCCATGTCCAGCACCTGACTAATACGCTCATGGGTGTAATGCGCCAGTTCTGAAGCGGCCACCGTCGTCCCTGGACGTAGCATTTTGGCTATCCAAAGCGCTTCCAGATTGGCAAAGGTCCCGCCACTGGTCAGATGGCCAAGATGCTCGCACCAGCCAAACATGTGGGCTATTTCGGCAACCGCTTCCTTTTCCATCGCCGAGGTGGCTCTTCCACCATCAAGTGCATGATTATTAGGGTTGATATACAGGCATAAGGAATAAGCGAGACGCGCAATGGGATGAGGGGGTTTCAGCATTTGCCCCAAATAAAAGGGGTGAAAATAGGGGTAATTATCGGCCATCCTTGAAGATAGCTCACTCAATACAGCCTCCATCGGTGCCAGCGCTTCATTTTCCTTATAGTCTGGCAACAGGGAGAAACTCGCCTCCAGGGCGGAAAGCTGTCTGGCCAATATGGCCAATTCCTCTTGATTAAACATGGTTTCCTTGCCCCCCGATCATTTAGGTTGAATAAAAGACAAACGTTTAATTTTAAACTCAGTGAGCACTTCAGCCGCAGGGTGTAAATTTGCACTTCTCAGGCTATTTTGGTTTTCCACAAAGCGCTCGCAGACAAAAATGTGGGCATCGTAGGCTTGCTGTACCGAGGTCACAAAATCATCATATTCCTCACCAAAAAATTCTCGCATTCGTTCTTTATTCTTTTTTATGCGCGCCATGACTTTAATCAAATAGGCATGATCCATACTCCCCAAACCGCTGAACCTCTCGGGCATAGAGGGCCGGATAATGCTTTCATACTTCCCTTTCTGAAAGTCAGCGCTGTATTTCATTGCCAGCGCCGACATTCTCATCATATTGGCCGCATTTCTCAGTGAGAGAATACCGTCATGCCTGTTACCCTGCAGGAAATATTCTTCAACATTATGTAATGCCAACAATGCCGCCTGAATAAAAAGGGTGAAAATATTATGCCCGACCTTCCAACGGGTTAACTCTGGACTCTTCATATCCGCTCCCTGACATGCTGTTCTGAAGCACTGAGGTAATCAACGCCAATTAACAGTGCTTCATGTATCCCTTGCAATAATCTTTCTTGCTCATCAATCCGCAGTGTCGTTTCAGACACCTTTATTTCCTCACTAAAAAGCAATGCACAATGAATGCCTGATGAAATATAAACGTCCAAGGGCCGATCCGAGGTTCGTGTTATACCGAAGTAATCATCAAAAATACTGAATACTTCATTACTGACTCTTTCCACCCTCGCCACCTCGTGATTTAAAAATTTCAATATCTGTCGGCACGCAGGTTCCATATTTACCAGAAAATCCCCTTCAATTCCCTCGAGCGCCGTGAGCAACAATCTGACATCATCTTTTAATAATATACTGTGTCTGTTGGATATTAATACACTTGGAATTGATAGCATACTTACCGTCTCACCAATAAAAGCACTCGGTAAGTTATAGGAGACGAATTATAAACTCGCCAGAGCGCCATTAAAAAAATCATCAAGTCGGAGGTGTCAGTAACGTTAATTATAAAAATACCCAGGGATAATTTCAGCGTTAATTATAAGCATTTCATTAAATGCCCACCTTATTTATAATAACGCGCCAATAACCCCAGAGACCTTTACCGGTTCACATGCCCATTTTCTTCATCCGAGAAAGCAGGGCCGTATGTTTCAGCCCCAGCCGTTGGTTTCTTTCAGTACCCGCACAATCCGTTGACAATGCCAGCCCTCACGAATAGGCCGGTTCAAAGGCCTCCGGTGACGGTGGCGTCAGGCCAGGTTGTACCTGTATTCACCGGAGTGCGCGTTTAACTCGCGCTGATGATAATCTCAATCAACCCAGGTTTTCCACTGACGATTGCCGCTTCAATCGCCGGGGCAATATCGCCGGCACGGCGGATTTGCAATGCTGCAAGCCCCATTGATTTTGCCAGTGCTAGATAATCAATGGTGGGTTGAGTGATATCCATGGCAATAAACGTATTGCTTTGGGAAGAAGTGTAATGCTGCTGGCTGCGCATAAAATTTTTCAGGATGTTGTATTCCTGATTGTTCATCACCACAAAGGTCACGGGCAGATCTTCATGGGCAGCCGTCCACATCGCCTGAGGCGAGTACATCGCCGCGCCATCCCCCACCAGGCAGACGACCGGTTGTCGACCGCGTCCCAGACTGTAACCAATTGCCGCAGGCATACCCCATCCCAACGCGCCGCCACGCATGAAACCATATTGCCCGGCTTGATCGCTGGAGAGAAATCTACGCATCGACGATGAGACGCATAATGCCTCATCAATAATGGCTACGTCGGGCCCGATGGCACGTACAACCTCATGGGCAGCCACCAGCGGCGCAATGACCGGCAACGCGAATTTCGCCTCGACCTCTCGCTCCAGGACCTCCCGCGCCCATTGTTTTTCATTCCGGGCGTGCTGGATCAGGGCGTCATAGTTCTCGCGTTTTGCCTCGGTCAGACTCTCCAGCTTTGGCAGCATGGCATTCAGTGACGTTTTAATATCGCCGACTACGGAAAGCCGGGTGGCATAGGAACGTCCCAAATCATTAACGTCAGCGGAAAGCTGATAGACCGCGCAATTCTCCGGTACTGCAGAGCCTTCGCTGTAGAGGATAGTGATTAATGATTTGCCACCCAGGGCAAAGATTGCTTCGTAGTTTTGCAGGATCTCGGCAATCCCCCGCGCGGTAGTCGGCATGTTACCGCGCCATAACGCGTGCGAAGTGGGAAACGGAATGCGCGAAGGCCAGGATGAACCATACACGTGAGCCCCAAGCAACTCCGCGACTCGCTGGGTCTCGGCCGAAGCGTGACTGTGATGGATCTCGTCCCCGGCGATAATGGCCACTCTGCCGGGGAGGTAATCAGCCAGGATTTGCGCCAAAGCAGGTAATGATCCCCCCGTGGTATGCCGATCAATCTGCGAAGGCTCACCGATAGGCACATCACTGAGCTGATCCATGATATCCATCGGCAAGCTGAGAAATACCGGGCCGCTGGGAGCTGCGTTGGCATCATGAAAAGCGCGCCGGATGAGCACCGGCAACTGCATGGCGTTGGAGACATTTTCTGCCCATTTAACCGCTGGCGCCGCGATGCTGTTCAGATCGTCATAGAGCAAGGGGTCGCTGATCGCATGCCGAGTATCCTGCTGCCCGGCAGTCACCACCAACGGCGTCTGGGAGACTTTGGCATTCAACAGATTTCCCATGCCATGACCAAGGCCCCCCGCAGTATGCAGGTTAAGAAATCCCGGTTTTCCAGACGCCTGAGCGTAACCATCGGCCATCGCTACGGCACTCGCCTCCTGCAGTGCGAGAATATATTTCAGCGCCGGGTTGCGCAGCAGTGCGTCGATCAGCGGCAACTCGGTGGTACCCGGGTTGCCGAAAATATATTCCACACCTTCACTGGCCAAGGTTTCCAACAATACATCCGCCCCGCGACGAGCGCTAAGCGCGGCAGTCGTTATGACACTCATGCCTGCAGACTCCATTGGTTATTGTTGTTCGCCAGTGCAGGAAGGAGCAAAGACCATCGCTGTTTACGCTCCTCTTGCGGCAACCGGCTCAGTCGGTACTCCAGCGCTGCCATTTTCACGGCAATTGATTGTAATGCCTGTTCAAGAGCCGCATAACCGCCTCTAAAATAAAATTTACCACCATTACTGGCAATAATCCCATGGCGCTGCAGGTACTGGAACAGAGCGACAGAGGAACGTGCATCGTAGTTATCTTGCGCAGAGGCCTGCAGCGGATAACGAATTAGCCTTTCAGCCAGAATGTACTGCGTAGCAGCACGCAGTTCCGCTACCGGGGAACTCAAACGCAACAGCGTCAGCAACGTCAGAATATCCACCCGCAACTCTTCCGCGCCGGCGCCATTACGTGAACTTTTGGCTTTCAGGTGCTCCGGCAGGGGTAAATAGCCGCGACGATGATAATGCTCATGCAGATGTACCCAAATAGCGCTGGCGTTGATCAACAACGGATCATCGGCATCGATAATGTCGGCGAAGGCGGTAGGTGACCAGAAAGCGTCAATCGCTTTACGCGTATAGCCTTTAAAACGCGCCACAAATTTGTCGATCAAATAATAAGCCTGGTGATGTTCTTTAACCTCGGCGTCACGGTAATTTTCCGCAAAAACCGCTACCGCCAACGGATTAAGAAACCCTTCGGTACAAGATTCAATCACTGCCGGTACAGCGTCAGATATGGGGACTAAATCAGTGACTACCTTGGGTAACGGAATAATTTTTACACGCATGGCTTCCAGAAAGGCATCCGGGTTATAGGGTACAGAAAAAAAGCCCACAATAAACTCAGGATCGGAAAAACAAGTAAGATCGAGTAAATTTCCGCAGGAAAAACTCCGATTGGCGCAGTTTCTTAGCAAGGTATTAATATGAATATTATCCCGATATTTACTCAATATGGGGACAATACAGCGATGAATCTGCTCAATGTCAGCGGTTATTCCTTCCGCTATAATTTTCTTTCGACACAGGTTTACCGCAGCGACAATATCGTCTTTCATGCAAATGCCTCTCTTGAATGAAGGGGAATACTTCAAGGTAATAGCGCGTTGTCCGTCATCTCTCTGGCCGGTAACCGTGCCATATGCTGCAATAAATTGATTTTATAGTCTAACGTCACGCCGGCGTCGTGCGCGCCATCGAGCAGTAACTGGCGATAGCGGGCGCTGGGGGCAGCCTCTTGCTCATGTATTACCCGCGCGAAGTAGGTCATGGCCATGACCTGTTGTCCGTCAGGCAATAAAACACTGACCCATTGGCGTTTGTAACGATGCAGATGCACGCCTTCCCGCCGGTCAACCGACGCCAACAATGCGGTCGGCATCCGGTAAAGCGCTCCCTGCACAGCATGTCCGATGGCAGGGGTGATATTGGCGCAACAGACTGGCTCGTTAAGAGAGGGATAATTAAAGCGCAAACAATGCTGATGCAACGTGGCAACACTGAGAAAATAACGTCGGCTGTCGCAGCCGAGCGTCGCAGTAAAGCTTTGTTGGTTCATGCATGAACCATAAGCAAACAGATAACACGGCAAAGCTGAAGCAAACATACATCCCCTCCCGACTTAATCCAGTACATAATGATCGTAAACCGAAGAAACGCTTTTAATTGACGTCAGAGTAAAGTCGCCCACCGGGATCTCTTTATGCAAAAGATCCTCAAGGTAGATCACAAATTCCACAATGGTCAGCGAATCCAGCAAACCCGCTGCAAAAAGATCGGTATTGGCATTAAATTCTATATAATTAATATTATCTCTTGCACTGAAGAATTGGCGGAATAATTGAGTCAGTGTATCTAAACTTGGCGATGCCATAATAACCACCTTGAAAGTTGGAAATATTATTCAGAATGCAATCTGCTCCGTGGACAACGTTGTTAGTACTGCCGGTCGTCTCAGCATATTGTCTGTATGCTGCCGCCAGTGAGGGAATTGGCTCATATCCAGCCCCAGCAATGTCCCCCAACGGAAAAAAATCATCACAGCCGGATCGACAATCGAAAATGCGCCACCCACGGCCCAGGTTTTATCTCGTAGCCTGTTTTCAATCTGTTGATACAGTTGTTCACATTCTCGCAAGCCGTGCCGGCGGATCCCCTGCCAGGCATTTTCTTCGTCGGTAACGCGATGCGGATGCAGACGCAGAGCAATGCTGGCAGGCATCATGCTGCTTAGCCAGTTAAGCCACTCTATGGCCTGTGCGCGTTCAAACGGCGTAGCAGGCAGTAAACGACATTCCGGCCAGGTTAGCGCCAGCCACACAAGAATCGCCGAGGCCTCGGTCAGGATCCCATGCGGTGTCGCCAGGACCGGGACTTTGCCTTTGGGATTCAGCTCACGAAAAGCGAGTTGTCGTGTCTCACCGTCTTTTATTGATACGCACTGCAGTTCAAAAGGCTGGCCGATCTCATTGAGGAGCACATGGGGTGCAAAAGAGAGATGACCGGGACAGTAGTAAAGAGTTAATGGGAATGACATCGTTACGCTTCCCTATGTAGCGCTACAGGTTTGAGCCAGCCGGAGGTGTCGCTACCACAGCGCCCCGCCTGGATGTTTTCCAGTTCAACGGCTATCTCTGCCGACAAGCACGGATTGTTGGCCGTGGCGATGCGTCGTTCACCGATTTGCAGATAGTCAACCGCCCGCACGCCCAGCGCAGTCGAAGTGACAAACAGCTCCCGGAGTTTTCGCTGCTGACTGGCCTGCATGACCTCTTCCAGCGTGATATTTCGCTCAATGACCCTGATCCCGCGCCTGCGAATCAGGGAGATAGCGGACTGACGGGTGATCCCGGCTAAAACCCGGTCAGAGAGCAACGGGGTAATAACGGTATCACCCACGACGAAAAAGACATTCATGGTACTGGCTTCTTCAATGGTGTGATTATCAAGGGCCGAGAGCCACAAAACGGCCTGATAGCCGGCAGAGTGAGCGGCCTGCGTCGCCTGGAACTGATGCGCATAATTCGCCGCCGTTTTCGCCGCGCCCAACCCGCCCGGTGCCGCACGATGTTGATGCTGTTCAACCCGCAATGAGAAGGTAGCGGGCCGGTAAGCGCGAATCGGCGCGGCCAGTAGCAGGAACAACGCACGCTGGCTGGTGACAGGCATCAGATGATCGTCCATGGCGTAGATTAATGGGCGCAAATAGAGCCATTCGCTGGAAAATGGTGACTGCCAGTTCGCACAGTGGCTGACGATACCGTCCAGCGCGGCGTCAAACAGCACCGGATCCGGATACGGCAGGCAGAGACGCCGGGCAGAGCGACACAAACGCTGATAGTTTTCGTCGCCGCGGAAAATGTAAGCCTTGTTGGCATCTGCGCGCCTGGCTTTCATTCCTTCAAATACGCCGGCACCGAATTGCAGTGCCATCGCGCCCGGCGCGATGGTCAGCGGGGCTACAGGGCTAAAACTCACTGCTGACCAGGTATTGCCGTCATATTCCGCCCGGGCCATCGTGGGAGACCAGTTTTCGAACACTGGCAACGTCGTGTGTTGAGGCGTGTATTCTTGCGATAATTGCATCGTCGGTCTCACCAACAGGTTGTGTTTATACCGCCACGGATGGCGGCAAGAGTGTGCGATTATTCCGCATCAGGCCTTACCCAATCCTTGCGAAAACGGCCCCTGCGACAGCACGGCCAAAGTCTCTTTGTTCAGTTCAAAACCCAGCCCGGGTTTATTCGACAGAGTCACACTGTCTCCGTTGTGCTCCGGCAAACCGAGGTATAGCTGATGGCAGATATCCGTCACCGCCACGTGAAACTCCACCATGCCACCGTTGGCGACACCCGCATGCAGATGCATGTTCTGATAGGGGAATGTTCCCCCATTATCGATGGGGACCCCGAAAGCTCTCGCCAGCGCAGCCACTTTCAGCCCGGCGGAGTAACCGCCGCACACGCACACATTGGGTTGCAGCACATCGACTGCGTTATTCATCAGCATGTCGCGGAAGCGGAAAAGTTGTCCTTCGCTCTGGCCTGCGGCTACCGGGATACGAATCTGACGACGCAAATCCGCCAGTTTTACCGGGTCGTTATCCATGATCGGCTCTTCAAAGAAGGCGATATCGCACTCCTCGATTGACTGGGCCAAACGCAGGGCATGATAGTGATCAAGGCCACAGTTGGCGTCGATATAGATTTCCGCCGTATCGCCCACCGCCTCACGTACCGCGCGTACCCGACGGGCATCCTGGCGGATCACATCGTCAAGAGAACGCCCCTGGTCACGGCGCGACATGGCGTGAAAGCCCACCAGCATTTTCAAATGGGTATGTCCCGTCGCGACCAAGGTGCGAGCGGCATGAACCAGTTGTTCATCGTTCAGGGAAGGGAAACCAAAGGTGGTATAATGTCTCAGTTCCTGACGGGCACCTCCCAGCAGTTTCCACACCGGCTGCCCCGCAGCCTTGCCTGCAATGTCCCAAAGCGCAATATCGATGGCCGCAATGGCATGGCTGGCATAACCGGTCTGGCCACGTGGACTCAACAACCAATAAAGGCGTTCGTTGATCGCTTCTCTCTGCAATGCATCCATCCCGATCACATTGGGGGTCACGACGGTTTTCACGATCGCGGCCACGACCTCTTCATCAGTGATGGCAGTGAAACCATGCCCGACAATCCCGGTTTCGGTTTCAATCTCGACAATCAGGCCGGAAAGTTTACCGTTGATAGGCAAGCCGCCCACTTCCACATTTCCGGAGACAAAGACCGGTGTAGCTTCGATCTTGATAATTTTCTGTTGCATAACTGCCCTTATTTGCCGTTAAAAGTGAAAGCGCGTCAGGCTGCGGTGACTGCGCGCCGGCGCAGAAAAAAGGCCATTCCAATACCGGCAATCAGGCCCCAGAAAGCACCGCCAATGCCAAAGAAGGCATGCCCCCCCATAGTGATCAGAAAAGTGATAATTGCCGCATCGCGATGCGTTTTGTCGCTAAGGGCACTCACCAGCGAATTACCCAGCGCCCCCATCAGCGCAAGCCCCGCGACGGCTTCGATCAGCACCGGCGGCGAAACGGAAATAAACCGCGTGGCGGCACCTGCGAGCATGCCGTAGACGATGTACGCCGCACCGCAGATGATGCCCGCCCAGTAACGTTTGGCAGGATCCTTACCTGCTTCATCTCCGGCGCAGATGGCGGCGGTAATCGCCGCCAACCCGATGGCCGGGCCGCCGAAGGGTGCCGCCAACAGGCTGCTGACACCGGTGCTGGTAAATAACGGCGTTGCATCCGGCTTATAACCATTGACGTTCAGAACGGTCATCCCGGGAATGTTTTGTGAAGCCATGGTGACAATAAATAACGGTAAGGCAATGCTGATAAAAGCGGAGAGCGTAAATTCCGGTCGTACCAGAATAAATTCAGGCAAGATCTCTGACATGTGAATATCGCCAATATTCGCCGTCATATAAATTACCGCAAGGGTTGCAATAGCTGCGCAGGGAATGGCTAATATCCGGTTTATTTTCAACATCACTAACCAAACAATCAGCACTGGCGCAATATAGCGTGGATAGCTCGCCAAAGCATGCACCGGGGCGACACACAGATTGAGGATAATACCTGCCAGCATGGCATTGGCAATGCTCGATGGGATCTTGTTAATGGCCTGGCTCAGGGGTTTCCACAGCCCTGCTACGATCAGCATCACTGCTGCCATCAACAGAGCTCCTGTGGTGACGGCAAAACCGCCTTTCACCACGCCCAGCCCCACCAACAGCGCCGCCCCCGGGGTTGACCACGCAACGCTGACCGGCATACGGTATTTTAAACTGAGTAAAATCCCCGCCAATCCCATGGCGACAGACACCGCCATCAACCCGGTAGCAGCCTGCTGCTGCGTTGCACCAGTATTGACCAGCGCCTGTACAATCAGCGTAAATGTAGAAGCGAAGCCGACAAAAGAAGAAAGCAGGCCCGCTCCAGCGGCCTGCCAGGAAAAATCAGATGACCGGCGCTGCATTAATGTATTTGATTCCATTTCCACTCCCGAATAACGTGAATCCACATGCCAATGCGTAAATAACTGCCATTGAGTTTAAATCAATGTTGCTTTTATTTATCAAGGTGACTGATCGGACGCGGCAGGCCTATATTTTCCCGCAGTGTGTTACCTGTATATTGTGTTCGCATTAAACCACGACGTTGTAATTCCGGCACGACCAGAGTAGTGAAATCCTCATAGCCATCGGGAACGGTGTGAAAAACAATAATGAAACCGTCGCAGGCTTCCTCCATGAACCAGGCTTCCATCTGATCGGCAATTTCCGTCGGCGTACCGACCATTTCGCCGGTTCCGGATTCTGCCGCACGTTTAGCCAACTCCCGGACGGTCAGTTTTTCACGCCGCGCCAATGCGACCCACTCACGCTGATTTCCCTGGCCCTGCTCCGTGGTGGGCAGGTCGGGCAATAATTTATCCGGGTCAAATTTGGAACAGTCGACACCCAAACGGATCGAGAGATTGGGAATATTACTTTCGATGTGGACCAGATTGTCCATATAGCGTTTTTTTGCCAGCGCTTCGGCGTGGGTCGCGCCGACGTACACTTGGTTAGCCGGAAGGATCTTAATCGCTGACGGATCGCGACCCCAGGCGCGGGCACGGTTTTTAACATCGCGATAGAACTGTTGCCCGGTTTCCAGACTGCGAGCATTGCCGAAGACAAGGTCAGCGGAGCGGGCCGCCATCTCTCTGGCGCCTTCCGAAGCGCCTGCCAACGCAATAACCGGCCACCCCTGTACCGGACGCGCAATGTTCAATGGGCCCTGCACGGAAAAAAAATCACCCTGATGGTTTAACGGCTGGATCTTATCCAAATCGCTAAAGATACCGCTCTCCTTGTCCATGACCAAAGCGTTATCGGACCAGCCATCCCACAACCCGGTGGCCACCTTGAAAAACTCCTCTGCCCGAGCGTAACGCTCACCATGACGCAGTGCCGTATCAAGACCAAAATTGTGCGCCGCCTGAGGATTTACCGTAGTGACAATATTCCACCCGGCCCGCCCATTGCTTAAATGATCAAGTGAAGCGAAGCGTCGTGCCAACAGATAAGGATCTTCATAGCTGGTGGAGCCGGTAGCAATCAGGCCAATATGTTCCGTACAGGCGGCAATGGCCGATAGCATGACCAACGGATCGTAGGACGTGACCGTAGCGCTGCGGCGCAGCGCAGACGGGGGCATTGGCATTAACGCCAGATGATCGGCGGTGAAAATGGCGTCGAAACAGGCATGCTCCAGTTTCTGCGCCAGATATTTGATGGTTGGCCAGTGGAAATTGGCGTGAGCCGGTGCTGAAGGATGGCGCCACCAGGCAGTGTGCAGGCAGATTGGGCGCATAAAACCGCCGAGGCAGAGATGTTTTTTCATCGTATATTCCGGTTATCGGTGAAGTTTGATGACAAATTGGTCGCAATCTCTATTTGCGTTAATCTCGTTCTGCATTGAAGCGTCGCAGGCCTTGTTCCAGATCGCGGCGGAGATCGTCCGGATCTTCCAACCCGATATAAAATCGGACACAGGGGCCCACGGGCTGTCGGGGAGGCGCCAGGCGATATTCAGAGCAGTCAAAAGGCAGCGCCAGGCTTTCGAAACCGCCCCATGAGAAACCAAGGCCAAAAAGCTGCAACCCCTCGAGAAAGGCTGCAACCGCCTGCGCCGGTGCCGGCTGCAGCACGACGGTGAATAAACTTGCCGCGCCGGTAAAATCGCGCTGCCACAGGGCATGACCCTCATCCGTTTCCAGCGCCGGATACCATACGGCTTGCACCTCTTCACGCCCTGCCAACCATTGGGTGAGATGGCGTGCATTCTCCTGATGCTGACGCATGCGCACCGCCAGGGTACGCAGACCACGCAGTGTCAGCCAGGCATCATCCGGGCTGACGCACAAGCCGGTTTCACGGTGATATTCACGCAATAGAGGCAAGGCGCGTTCAGAGGCAGAAACGATTCCCAACATCACATCAGCATGGCCTGCGATGTACTTGGTGGCGGCCTGGATCACGATATCGGCACCATAGGAAAACGCATCGAAAAACAGCGGCGTTGCCCAGGTGTTATCCATTATCACCAGCAATCCGGCCTCCCTGGCCACAGCCACCAAGACGGGAATATCGGACATTTCCATGGTCTGCGACCCTGGAGTTTCCAGATAAATAGCCCGAGTCTTGGGGTTAATCAACCGGCGCAGCTCGTCGGCCCCCAGAGAAGGTGAGAACCACTGCGTCGTAATTCCCTGACGGTTTAACACCCCTTCGCAAAGCCGACGTGCCGGACGATAGGCCACGTCGGTCATCAGCAGATGGTCACCGGGAGTCAGGGTAGCCTGAAGCGCCAGTGCAATAGCCGCCAGCCCAGACGGGCAAAGCAATACGCCTGCGCTACCGTCCAGCTCACGCAGCGCCTCCTGCAGGGCGGCCGTGGTTGGAGAGCCCAGGCGGCCATAAACATAGGGCTGACGGTAGTTCAACAAGCTGTCGACCGTGGGGGCCAACACCGTTGAACCCCGGTAAACGGGCGGATTAACAAAACCATGGTGTTCTGCCGGCGTTCTACCGCCGTGCGTCAGACGGGTTGCGGTTCCTCGCACGGTTAGCGCCGGTTTCATGCCTCGTCCTCGATTATGCGTACCGCACCGAAGGCGGCACTGGAGGTCACGGCCGCGTAGGCTCGTAATGCCGAAGAGGCGCGGCGTTGACGGTTGGCCGGCTTCCAGGCTTTCTTGCCCAGTGCTTCCCGCTTTGCGCGACGTGTGGCCAGCTCATGATCGTCCAGTTTGAACCGGATGGCGCGATTGGGGATATCAATCTCAATGATGTCCCCGTCTTCAATCAGGGCGATATTGCCGCCGGCCGCCGCTTCCGGCGAGATGTGGCCAATCGACAATCCTGATGAACCGCCGGAAAAACGGCCATCGGTGATCAGCGCACACGTCTTGTTCAGGCCTTTTGCCTTAAGGTAACTGGTGGGATAGAGCATCTCCTGCATTCCCGGCCCGCCGCGCGGGCCTTCGTAGCGCACGACCACCACATCACCGGCTTGCACCCCACCGGACAGAATGCCTGCCACCGCTTCGTCCTGCCCTTCAAATACCCGTGCAGTGCCGGTAAAACGGATCATTGAGGGATCGACGCTGGCGGTTTTCACGATACAGCCTTCCTGCGCAATATTGCCGAACAACACCGCCAGACCGCCATCCTGCGAAAATGCATGTTCAATGCTGCGAATGCAGCCTGCCTGGCGATGGAGATCCAGCGCTGGGTAATAGTTATCCTGGCTGAATGCCACCTGGGTGCGTACACCTCCCGGCGCGGCGCGATAGAACCGGCGAATTTCCGGATCATCGCTGGTTTTTATATCCCACCGTGCCAGCGCAGCACCCAGCGTCTCGGCATGTACCGTGCCGGTATTGACGTTAATCAACCCGCCGCGGTGCAGTTCTGCCATTACCGCCATCACGCCTCCTGCGCGATGCACATCCTCCATATGGACGTTCTCAACCGCAGGCGCGACTTTGCACAGCACCGGCACCTTACGTGACAGACGATCGATATCTTCCATAGTGAAATTCACCTGGCCTTCATAGGCCGCCGCCAGCAGGTGAAGTACGGTGTTGGTGGAGCCGCCCATGGCGATATCCATCGTCATGGCGTTTTCGAATGCTTCTCTTGTGGCAATAGAACGGGGCAGGATGCTGGCATCGTGTTGCTCATAGTAGCGACGACACAGCTCCACGATGCGACGACCGGACTCAAGAAACAGCTGCTTGCGCAGCGCATGAGTTGCCAGTATTGAGCCATTGCCAGGCAGCGCCAGCCCCAGCGCTTCCGTCAGACAATTCATGGAATTGGCGGTAAACATCCCTGAACAGGAGCCACAGGTCGGGCAGGCCACGGCCTCCACCGCCGTCACTTCCTCGTCGGTCATGGTGTCATCTGCAGCAACCACCATGGCGTCGATGAGATCAAAGGCGCGCTTTTCGCCGCGTAATGTCAGTTTTCCAGACTCCATCGGGCCACCGGAGACGAAAATGACCGGGATATTCAGGCGTAACGCTGCCATCAGCATTCCCGGCGTGATTTTGTCGCAGTTGGAGATACAGACCATGGCATCGGCGCAATGCGCGTTCACCATATATTCCACACTGTCGGCAATCAGCTCACGCGAGGGCAAGCTGTAAAGCATACCGTCATGCCCCATCGCGATGCCATCGTCGATGGCGATGGTATTAAACTCTTTGGCGACACCGCCAGCCTGCTCGATCTCGCGGGCGACCATCTGGCCGAGATCTTTCAAATGTACGTGACCCGGCACAAATTGGGTAAAAGAGTTCACTACCGCAATGATAGGTTTATCAAAATCGGCGTCTGTCATGCCTGTAGCACGCCATAAACTGCGAGCACCGGCCATATTACGACCATGGGTAGAAGTACGGGAACGATACATTTTTTATGGGTGCCTTAACTGAACAAGTAAGGCCCAATATTAGAGTGGACAAACTGCGCGGTGAAATATAATCTCCCCTATCGATTAAGTTGCTGTGAGTATTTGTCATGGATGTTAGACAGTTGAAATACTTTGTAACAGTTGCGGAAACCCTACATTTTGGCAAGGCAGCGGAACGTCTTAATATGACGCAACCTCCATTGAGCCAGTCAATAATGTCGTTGGAAAAAGAATTAGGACACACTCTTTTTTTTCGTAACAAAAGAAATGTGCAGCTGACGCCTTTTGGAGAACAATGGTTATTTTACGTCAGAAACTCACTAAGCAGTTTGAATGCGTTACCTGATATTGCCGACAGACTTGGTAAAGGTGAATCAGGAACATTATCGCTAGCCTTTATCAGTGTAGCGGGATATAACATTCTTCCTCGACTGGTCAGTCATTTTCGTCAAATTTACCCTGCGGTTGAACTGATTTTAAAAGAAGCGACCAGCGATGTGCAATTGAGCGAATTGCTGGAGGAACGGATTGACGCCGGTATCATTATCCCCCCGGAGGAGGCACAACTGCCGGGCTGTCTGGACTATAAAAAGATCCTCTCGGAATCGTTGGTCGCTGCGGTGCCTCAGGCCTGGCTGGATAATGGCAGGCTCGAGTTAACCCATGGCAAACTCTGCTCGCGATCCGTGATTAATTCACCGCTAATCATTTTCCCGCAAAAAGCGGCGCCATCATTCTATAAACTGGTGATGCAGTACTACGCCAATAACGGTACGAAACCAAATATCATTCAGCAAGCTATTCAAATGCAAACTATCATCAGCCTGGTTGCTTCCGGGATCGGTCTTTCTCTGGTGCCGAATTCATTACGCCATCTGGCGCGAACCGGTGTGGCCTATGTGGAACTGCTGGAAAATCTGCCGCGATTGGATATTGGTTTTGCATGGCGTAAAAACAATCAATCACCGTTATTGAAAAAATTGATATCCTTGGCGGATACCCAAGTTACGACCGGATAGCATCCGAAGACGTGATGAGCGAAGTAGACACCAGACTACGCCAAATTGTGAGGGGCGATCTGGTACCTCAGTGAAATGCCTACCGGATGTAATTTTATAAGCGAAGATATTGCTGCAACAGCATTGTTCCGGGCAGGGGCCCACGACAAGCACGGTGACAACGCCAGCACGCAGCAAATGTCGACATGACTCGAGTAATCGGATCTCGCCGGCTGAACAGGTGCAGCCATATACTTTCGTGTTAACCTTGCTCATAAGCAGTGAATTGCTTTCCTGAAAAATAATTCAACTCCGCTATAAATACATCCCGTTGGCCACTCATTTTACAGTGGAAGAGCTTTAAGCTTGACCTGCTAAAACAGTTTCATTACTGCACAGGAAATAACACTTTTCAAAATATAAGCAATGAAATCAATCAGGCATTTTTTTAAAGAAAAATAGTTTTCACCCCTGCCGCCATATTCTCCACTCTGGCATTTATTTATTATCATAATAATTATCATAATAATTATCGGTAGTGCTGACAGAGAAGGGTGAGCTCCTGGCCAAGACAACAACAAGCCGGACCGAAAAATAGGGATAATGATCGGCCATCCTTGAAGATAGCTCACTCAATACCGACTCCATCGGTGCCAACGTTTCACTTTCCTCATAATCAGGCAACAGGGAGAAACTCGCCTCCAGGGCAGAAAGCTGCCTGGACAATATGGCCAATTCCTCTTGATTCAACAGGGTTTCCCGTCCGTTACTCTTTATAAGCTTCATACGAACACTCAACAACATTCGGAAATCGTTTTCTGCCTCAAATGCCCATTTTCTTCATCCGTGAAAGCAAAGTGGTACGTTTCAGCCCCAGCCGTTGCGCAGCGCCACGCGGCCCACCGACCACGCCGTTGGTTTCTTTCAGTACCCGCACAATCCTTTGATATTCGTCTTCACCCGCTATTGCCTGCGGCGGCACTGCGATTGACGCGATTGAAGGCTGCGCATATTGCAGCTCCGGCAGTTGCAGATTAAGCACCGTGCCCCGCGTCAGCAATATTGCCCGCTCAATGACGTTTTCCAGTTCGCGCACGTTGCCCGGCCACGGCATTTGGCTCAGCATGCGCAGCGTTTCGGCCGGAATGCTGTCGATGGTGCGTTTCATGCGCCGTGCAATCTTGTAGGTAAGAAATTTCACCAGTTGCGGGATGTCCTCCGGTCGCTCGCGCAGCGGCGGAATGAGTATCGGGAAAACATTGAGCCGGTAATAGAGGTCGCTGCGGAACTCGCGGTCGGCGACCATTTGCTGCAGATCGCGGTTGGTGGCGGCGATCAAACGCACATCGACGGAAAGCAGCTTGTTGCCGCCAACCCGCTCAAACTCGCGCTCCTGAAGCACGCGCAGCAATTTAGGCTGCGACTCGACCGGGATTTCCCCCACCTCGTCCAAAAACAGCGTGCCTTTGTCCGCCAGCTCGAAACGCCCCATACGCTGGGTGCTGGCGCCGGTAAATGCGCCCTTTTCATGGCCGAACAGATCGCTTTCCAACAGCCCGGCCGGCATCACCGCGCAGTTCATCTTCACCATCCGCTGATCGCGGCGCTCGCTCAAATTGTGAATGGCGCGGGCAATCAACTCTTTTCCGGTACCGGTTTCGCCGAGGATCAATACCGAACAGTCGCTTTTCGCTACCATTTCCACCTGTTGCAGCACCCTGGACATCACCGTGCTGCGGCCCACGATCTCACTGAAATCCGGGTTGTTGTCATTAATCTGTTCGGTGAGATACAGATTTTCATGCACCAAACTCTCTTTCAAGCGGCTGATTTCCTGATAGGCCAACGCGTTATCGACCGCAATGGCGATACGCTCGGCGATCTGCTGCAACACCCGCAAGTTGGCCGCATTGAAGTTATCCGGCTGGCATTGCGCCAGCTTCAGCACGCCGAGGGTTTTCTGGCCGAAAATCAGCGGCAGCACGCACAGCGTCTGAATTTGCTCATGCCACAGATCAAACAGCTGCCGTTCATACTCGGCCAGCGGATCCGAGTGTTTCAGATTCAGCAGCAGCATTTCGCCGCTCTGCATCACCTTTTCCGACAGCGTGCCGGCCAGGGGTACGCTGTATTGCTGACGCTTGGCGACGTTATCTTTCAGATAATGGGTGGCGTAGATCGTCACGCGATCGTCGCGATCGCCCGGCAGCACAATGCTGATGGCATCGGTTTTGAAGAAGCGGTGGATCTCGCTGGAGATCTCGCCAATCAGATCGTCCAGATCCAGCTTGGACAGCACCGCATTGGTGACATCCACCAGCACGCGGAAATCATCGCGCTCATGGCGTAACTGGCGCTGCTGACGCTCGGCAGTTTCGCGCAGCTGTATCTGCTCTACCGCCAGCGCCGTCAACTCCATCAGGGGGATCAATGAGTCAAGCGCCGCCTCGATGAACGCGTTGCCGTCGTTACGCAACAGTTCGCAACCGCCAAGCAGCTGCCCTCCGGCACGCAGCGGCATCAGGCAGTAATGGCTGAGCGGCGGATACAGCGCCAACATCGCCAACTGCGGGTAACGCTGGCGCAGATCGGCTCCGCACAGGCGCAGCGGCTGCGCATTCTCGCGTAATAGCGCGATCGGCCCATTGGCCAACAGCGTTTCATCCTGATAGTTCAGCGGCTGCCCATTCCCGTCCTGCCCGTGGAAACTGACTCGCGCGCTGCTCGTGTGCAGCAACAGCAACGTCACATCGTCCGCCAGCCGCCAGCGCCGAACGATCTGTTGCAGTTGGGTCAGCAAATCGCCATAGCCGCGCTGGCTGAACAACAAGCGGGCAATTTCCAACAGTTCCTGTTTTTCTATGCTTGCATTCGACATTGACCATCACTCTGCCGGTTAAGGCATCCGGTTGCGGTAATTGAATTTTTTTATTTTTATGTGAGCTACGGCGCAAAGTTTACTGCTGACCGGCCACCGCTTCCCCCGACCGGATCAACAAATGCGAGGTAAAGGCTCGGCATGCGGCAAATCGAGCAACCGGCTGATGCCATAGGCTCCGCGCAGCCGCACCTGTGTGGCGCCGTCGGTCACCCGGCCGATCACCGCCGCATCCGCGCCCAACGGGTGCCCCTGCAACGCAGCCAATACCGCAGGAACCGCCGCCTGCGCCACCGCCAGCACCAGCTTGCCTTCATTGGCGAAGTTAATCGCGTCCAGCCCCAGGAGTTCGCAAACGCCGCGCACCGCCGGTTTCACCGGCAGACGCTGCTCGTCGATGTCGATACCGAAACCACAGGCAACGGCGTATTCGTGCAGTATGGCGTTCACGCCGCCGCGGGTGGCGTCGCGCAATGCGTGTACACCGTCAATCGCCCGCAATGGCGCAATCAACGGCGTCAGCACCGCACAATCGCTGGTGATGTCCATCGCCATACCAAGCTGTTCGCGCAGGTTGAGAATGGTGGCGCCGTGGTCACCCAGGGTGCCACTGACGATGATCGCGTCATCGGCTTGAATACGCTGCGCCGACCACTCGATGTTCTGCGGGATCACGCCAATGCCGGCGGTGTTGATAAACAGTTTGTCGGCCGCGCCGCGCTGCACTACTTTGGTATCGCCGGTCACGATCTGAATACCGGCCTCGCGGGCGGTTGCCGCCATCGACTCCACCACCCGTGTCAATTCCGCCAACGGCAGTCCCTCCTCCAGAATAAAGCCGCAGGACAGGTAGCGCGGCGTCGCCCCGCTGACCGCCAGATCGTTGGCAGTGCCGCATACCGCCAGCTTGCCGATATCGCCGCCGGGGAAAAACAGCGGATCGATAACGTAGCTGTCGGTGGTAAACGCCAGCCGATCGCCCTGCCGCATTAACGACGCCAACGCGATGCGCGCCTGATCTTCACGCTGTTCCAACTGTGGGTTGGCGAAGGCGGGCAAGAAAAGCGATTCCAGCAGTTGCTGCATAGCTTTGCCGCCGCTGCCGTGTGCCAGGCTAATAACCGGATTCATGCGACGTTTTCCTCTGTTTCTCGACGATATTGATACCAGGCGGCGCAAGCGCCCTCGGAAGACACCATCAGCGCGCCAAAGGCGTTTTGCGGCGTGCAGACACCGCCGAACAGCGGGCAATCGCGCGGTTTGCAGCGGCCGGTCAGCACTGCGCCGCAGCAGGCGCGCGGGTCATCTGCCGCCTGCTGAGGCTGGGGCTGAAAGCGGCGTTCGGCGTCAAAATCGGCATAGGCGGCGCTCAGGCCGATGCCGGAATCGGCAATGGTGCCCAATCCACGCCATTCGCTGCTGCCGCCGATCGCAAACACCTCCGCCATCGCCTGCTGCGCCAGCAGGTTGCCGCTTTGCGGCACTACCCGGCGGTATTGGTTTTCGGTGCGGCTGTGCCCCTCGCAGAACTGGTCAATCAGCATCATTACGCCTTGCAGAATATCCAGCGGTTCAAAGCCGGTCACCACCAGGGGTTTATAATACTCGCCGCTGATAAAGCGGTAGGGTTCGGTGCCGATGATCATGCTGACATGGCCCGGCGCCAGGAAACCGTCAATGCGTACCTCCGGCTGCTGCAGCAGGCTGCGCAACGTCGGGATCAGGCTGATGTGCTGGCAGAAGACGCTAAAATTCTCAATGCCCTCCAAACGCGCCTGTTGCAGCGTCACCGCAGTCACCGGCATGGTGGTTTCAAAACCGAGCGCGAAGAACACCACCTGCCGCTGCGGATTGGCGCGCGCCAGTTGCAGTGCGTCCAGCGGCGAATACACCACCCGCACATCGGCACCGCGTTCCCGCGCCTGCATCAATGATCCCTGCTTGCCCGGCACCCGCAGCGCGTCGCCAAAGGTGCAAAAAATCACCGAGGGTTTGGCGGCGATTTCATGGCAGGCGTCGATACGCCCCATCGGCAATACGCACACCGGGCAACCTGGCCCATGAATAAACTCCACCTGCGGCGGCAGCAGTTTATCCAGGCCAAAACGGAAAATGGCGTGCGTATGGCCACCGCACACTTCCATCAGTTGCAATGGACGTTCGGCGCTGAACGGCAGCGTTGCCGCTCGCTGCGTAATGCGTTGCAACAGGGATTTCACCAACTGCGGATCTCGGAATTCATCAACGTATTTCATCATTGCCTTCACCCGCCATAAACAGCGCCACGTCGTTTTCCACTTCGCCCATCGCCTGTAACGCCGCCAGCATCTCAGCGGCTTCCTGTTCATCCAGCCGACTCAGGGCGAAACCGACGTGGATCAGCACCCAAGAGCCCAACAGCGTTTCATGCGGCTGACCGGCCTGGCACACCAATGCAATGTTGATTTCACGCCGGGCGCCACACACCTCCGCCCACGCATGCTGCGAGTGCAGTGGGTCCAGCGCGACAACTCGCCCCGGAATGCCTATGCACATCGTTGCACCGCCAGCCAGTTCAGCCACTGATCCATGCCGTCGCCGCGAGTGGCGGACAGCGTGATGATTTCAATCTGCGGGTTGACCCGCCGGGCATTGGCGATGCAGGCGTCGAGATCAAAATCCAGGTACGGCAGCAAATCGATCTTGTTCAGCAGCATCAGCCGCGCCGCCGCGAACATATGCGGATATTTCAGCGGCTTGTCCTCGCCTTCGGTCACCGACAGCACCGCCACCTTGTGCCGTTCGCCGAGATCAAACCCGGCCGGGCACACCAGGTTGCCGACGTTTTCGATAAACAGCAGGCTGTGGGGTTTCAGCGCCAGACGGTGGGCTGCGTCATGCACCATCTGCGCGTCCAGATGGCACCCTTTACCGGTATTGACCTGGATCGCCGCCACGCCGGTAGCACGAATGCGTTCGGCGTCGTTGGTGGTTTGCTGATCGCCTTCTATCACCGCGCACGGCACGCTATCGCGCAGCCGCAGCAGGGTTTGCGTCAGCAAGGTGGTTTTGCCGGAGCCGGGGCTGGACACCAGGTTCAGCGCCAGGATCTGTTGCACGGCGAAATGTTCGCGATTGTGCGCCGCCAGACGGTCATTCTTCGCCAACACGTTGGTTTCGATTTCCAGCATGCGCCGCTGGCTGATGCCCGGCGCGTGGGTGCCGGCCGCGCCAAAGCCATAATGCAGATCGCCTTTCGGGTTCTGGCGCGGGCGAAACGGCACCCTCGCGGGCTGAGCGTCACCTTCAATGGCCACTTCGCCCTCGGCGCAACCGCAAGTGCTACACATAAGCTTTCCCCTCTGTGGTTATTCAATTTCCAGGCGTTTTATTTGTATGCCGTCGTCGGCCTGCACGCGCAGGTTGTGGCCTTCGCAATGCGGGCAGATGCGCACCTGCGGTAACGGCAAGGTCACTTCACACTGGCAGTCATGGCACCAGCTCAGCGCCTGCTGTTGCTGTAAATGCAGCGTGCAACCTTCGGCCAGCGTGCCGCGGCACACCATGTCGAAACAGAAATGCAGCGCCTGCGCCTCAACGCAGGAATATGCGCCTACCTCAAGCCACACGGCAGTAATTCGCCGCGCCTGCTGTTGCTGCGCATGCTGCTGCATAATCTCCAGCGCGTAATGGCAAAGCGTTATTTCGTGCATGCGGTCTCCGGTAACGGCAATAAAACGTCCAACTGAAAATATCTGTGCAAATACGGTGCCAGTCAGGCGCCGACACATTTGTCGAGTGTCGATGTCATCGACAGTAAAAGCCGCCATACGGCGTCAACTCACACATCAAATAATTCATCGCGTCATTGAATTTAAAGTCATTAATTAAAACAAAACCAAGCTGGCACGATTTATGCCCTATTAGCGTCACCACAGGAAATGTCGACACACCGGGTGACACAGATGAGCACAATAAATGAACTGACCAGCCAGGCCGATTATATCTCCGGTAAAAACAACCGGTTGATGGCGCAATGGCAGCATTACCACAACACGCTGGTCAAAGCGGTAACCACCACAAAACAGAGTATTAATCATGAGTTTATCTGCGGACAGGGTCAGGACATCCGCTTCACGCTGTTCAATCACTTCACCTTGCGCATTCAATTGAGCGACGGTTTTTACAGCCGCGATATCTGCTACAGCATTAATTTGGCCGCGCCAAACGAAGAGGAAAATTTCGCCCCTTTCGCTCACGCCACGCTGGATGAAAGCGGCCTGATTGACGGCCAAATCAATAACCGTGATAAGCCTGCGGTGCTGGAGCATTACCTGAATAAGATCGCCGTTATTTACCAATGCTTATTTGATTCGTTGCATGGCGATTGCGCCATTCATGAAGAATTGAAAAAAATCATTCTGCCGGCCTGAATAACGCCGCTTTATTGATGACAGCAACTGTCGAAACGTCATTTTTACTGTCGATTTCGTCAAAAGTGACGAAATCGCAAGGAGTCTGCATGAACCGCTTTCTTATTGCGGATGCCAAATTATGCATGGGTTGCAATACCTGTATGGCCAGTTGCGCGACCGAACACCGCCTGGCCGGGTTGCAAGCCTTGCCGCGTTTACAGGTGATGCGCAATGCGCGCGATACCGCGCCGGTGATGTGTCGCCAGTGCGAAGACGCGCCCTGCGCACAGGTTTGCCCGGTAAACGCGATAACGCATCAGGATAACGCCATCGTGCTGAACGAAAGCCTGTGCGTCAGTTGCAAACTGTGCGGCATCGCCTGCCCGTTTGGCGCCATTGATTTTGGCGGCAGCGTGCCGCTGGGCATTCCCGGCGATTGCCAGACCGCGCTGGCGCCGCCGCCACCCGCTCCCGCTCGCCCGGTCAGCGCGTTTCTCGATTGCCAACCGGGGGTACGCGCGGTGGCGGTGAAATGCGATTTGTGCGCCTTCAGCCCTGACGGCCCGGCGTGCATTCGCACCTGCCCGACCAACGCCATCCGGCTGGTTGCCGACCACGACGTGCGGCAGGCCAGCGAACGAAAACGCCGCAATGCGATGCAGGCGTTAGCCGCCGAGTTGCCGTTTGTCAGCCCCCCCATCGCCCGCAAGGAGCCGAACCGATGATCACCGATTTTCTGCCCGACCCGCTGCTGTTGCTGACGCTGTCACTGAGCGGTTCGCTGCTGCTGGCCGCACTGTGCTGGCTGCTGGCGATCTGGCCGCGTTTTTGCGCCGGTGTTTGCGGCATCGGCACGCTGCTGGTGTCGCTGGCCGCCACTGCGGCGGCTCTGCCCTGGCTGTTCACCACGCCTCATCCTGCCCACCTGCCGTGGCTGCACTATGCGGTGGAAATCAGTGGCCTGAATGCGCTGTTGCTGCTGGTGATCGCGCTGAGCAACCTGTTCGTGGGGTTGTATCTCTGCCATTGGCTGACAACGCTCAACGATCATAACCGCACCCGGCAGGGTAGCCTGATGCTGTTGATGCCTGCGGCGCTGAGCGCGGCCGTGATGGCGGACAATGCGCTGGCGCTGGTGCTGCTGCTGGAGCTGGCGGCGCTGTGCGGTTACTTCCTGATTGTTCGGCGGCAAGACGCCAAGAGCCAGCAGGCCGGCCACAGCCAATTTCTGCTGATGCGCTTCGGTACGCTGCTGCTGGTCGCCGCTTTTGCGTTGATCTACAGCCAGACCCACAGCCTGCAATTCAGCATCATGCGCGAGATAGCCTTGCCTTCGGCGCTGCGCAGCGGGGCATTTCTGCTGGCGCTGGCGGGGTTCGGCATTTACGCCGGCGTGATGCCGCTGCACGGCTGGGTGCCGCAAGCGCACAGTAGCGCGCCCGCCCCGGCGGCTTCGCTCTTTTCTTGCGCGCTGATGAAAGTCGGGCTGCTCGGCGTGATCAAAATCGGCATGGATCTGCTGGGCACACCGCCGCTGTGGTGGGGGTTGCTGGTGTTGCTGCTGGCGGCAGGCACCGCCTTTTTCGGCGGGCTGTATGCGCTGATGGAGCATGACCTGCGTCGGCTGCTGGCTTACCACACGCTGGAAAATATCGGCATCATCCTGCTCGGCATCGGCGGCGCAATGGTCGGCCTGGCGCTGCAATTGCCTGAACTGACCGCGCTGGCACTGATGGGCGGCCTGTTTCATCTGTGCAATCACAGCCTGTTTAAATCGGCATTGCTGCTTGCCTCCGGCGCTGTCGAACAGCAAACCGGGCTGAAAGACATGGAAAAAATGGGCGGACTGGCGCGGCTGATGCCGTGGACCTGCATCGCATTGCTGGTCGGGCTGGTGTCGATGGCGGCGCTGCCGCCGCTCAACGGTTTCGCCAGCGAGTGGTTGATTTATCAAGGCCTGTTCCAGTTCAGCGCCGCATCGGCCTTTGTCGGCCGGCTGCTTGGCCCGTTGCTGGCGGTGGCGTTGGCGATCACCGGCGCGTTGGCGGTGATGTGCGTCAGCAAAGTGTTTGGCGTGGTGTGCCTCGGTGCGCCGCGCTGTGAAGCCGCCGCCAACGCCCGGCCGGCGACGTGGCCGATGATGCTCAGCCATCTGCTGCCGGCCTTGCTGTGCCTGCTGTGCGGCATTGGCGCGCCGTGGCTGATCCCGCTGTTTGCCCGGCTGGCCGCCACCTTGACTCCGCAAGCGCCGCTCGGCGCACATCTGCTGGTTTCCCCGCCGCTGATCGCCATTTTGCTGTTGGCGATGCCGCTGCTGCCGTTGCTGATCGCTGCGATCTATCGTGGGAAACGCCAGGCGCGCCGCACGGGCGGTGAAGCCTGGGCCTGCGGCTACGGTCACGAAGCCTCGATGGTGATCACCGCCACCGGCTTCGCTCAGCCGCTGCGGGTGATGTTCGCGCCGCTGTACGCCCTGCGCCAAACCTTGCAACCGGCCGCCTTACAGCGCTGGCTGCATCGCGCGCCCCTCAACGCGTTTTGCCGTGGCGTCGCCGCCATCGAGCTGGCGGTGCTGCTGGTCGTGGCGCTGGCCTAAGGAGAACCTGATGACTTATCCCACTTTACTGATTGGCATCGTGCAGGCGTTGCTGCTGCTGGCCATCGCACCGCTGTTTGCCGGTGTCAGCCGCCAGTTGCGCGCCCGCCTCCACAGCCGCCGCGGGCCGGGCGTGTTGCAGGAATACCGCGACATCGCCAAGTTGCTCAAACGTCAATCCCTCGCCCCTGCGGCAGCGGGAATCGCCTTCCGCGCCATGCCTTATCTGCTGACCGGCACACTGCTGGCCATTGCCTGCGCGCTGCCGATGCTGTTGCAGATCTCTCCGCTGCCGGCAATCGGCGATGTCATCACGCTGATTTATCTGTTCGCCGTGGTGCGTTTCGTGTTTGCCATCGCCGGGCTGGATACCGGCAGCCCCTTCACCGCCATTGGCGCCAGCCGCGAAGCGGTGCTGGGCATTCTGGTGGAGCCGATTCTGCTGCTTGGCCTGTGGGTGGCGGCGCTGGTCGCCGGTTCAACCCAGCTCAGCGCCATCAGCCAGTGCGTCGCGGATTGGCCGCTGTACGCCAGCGCGCCGCTGCTGTTGGCGTTGCTGGCCTGCGGTTTCGCCACCTTTATCGAAATGGGCAAATTGCCTTTCGACATGGCGGAAGCCGAACAGGAATTGCAGGAAGGCCCGCTGACCGAATACGCGGGTGCGGCGCTCGGCATGCTCAAGTGGGGCATCAACCTGAAGCAACTGGTGGTGCTGCAACTGTTTATCGGCGTGTTCGTGCCCTGGGGCCAGGCCACTGCGTTAACCCTGCCCGCGCTGGCGGTGGCGCTGGCGTTATCGCTGTGCAAACTGCTGCTGGCGGTGGTGGCCGTCGCCGTCGTGGAAAACAGCGTCGCACGGCTGCGCTTTTTAAAAACCGCTCGCACCACCTGGGCCGGCTTCGGCCTGGCATTTTTGGCGCTGGTTTCCTGGCTGGTCGTCAGCTAATTCACAAGTAGGAACATCATGATTACTGAACATCTGGGCCAAGATTATCTGACGGCGCTGCAGCGGCAATTCCCGGCAGCCGTGCTGGCGGCAGAATGGCAAACCGCCGATCAGCTCACGGTAACGGTGAAGCTGAATGCGCTGCCGGAGGTGGTGGAATGGCTGTATTACCAGCAGGGCGGCTGGCTTTCGGTGCTGTTCGGCAACGACGAACGCACGTTGTGCGGCAGCTATGCGCTGTATTACGTGCTGTCGATGGAGCAAGGCGTCAAATGCTGGATCACCGTGCGCGCCGAAGTCGACGCCCAAACGCTGGAGTTCCCGTCGGTAACGCCACGGGTGCCGGCGGCGGTGTGGGGCGAGCGCGAAGTGCGGGACATGTACGGTTTGCGCCCGGTAGGGTTGCCGGATGAACGGCGTCTGGTGCTGCCGGACGACTGGCCGGATGACCTTTACCCGCTGCGTAAAGACGCGATGGATTACCGCCAGCGGCCGGCGCCCACCACCGACGTCGAAACCTATCCGTTTGTCAGCGAAGCCGGCGCCAAGGCCAACGTGGTGCCGATTGGCCCGCTGCACATCACCTCGGACGAACCGGGCCATTTTCGCCTGTTCGTCGACGGTGAAGACATTATCGACGCCGATTACCGCCTGTTCTACGTCCATCGCGGCATGGAAAAGCTGGCGGAAACGCGCATGGGTTATAACGAAGTGACCTTCCTGTCCGACCGGGTTTGCGGCATCTGCGGCTTTACCCACAGCGTGGCGTACACCAGCTCGGTGGAGAACGCCATGGGCATTCAGATACCGGAACGGGCGCAAATGATCCGCTCGATCCTGCTGGAGGTGGAACGGCTGCACAGCCACCTGCTCAACCTCGGCCTGGCTTGCCATTTCGTCGGTTTCGACAGCGGCTTCATGCAGTTTTTCCGCGTGCGCGAGAAATCGATGAAGATGGCGGAAATCCTTACCGGCGCGCGCAAAACCTACGGCCTGAACCTGATTGGCGGCATTCGGCGCGACATCTTGAAAGACGACATGCTGCAAACCCTGCGGCTGGCGGCAGAGATGCGCAGCGAGCTCAAGGATCTGGTGGATATTCTGCTCAGCACGCCGAATACCGAGCAGCGCAGCATCGGCGTCGGCCGGCTGGATCCGCAGATCGCGCGCGATTACAGCAACGTCGGGCCGATGCTGCGCGGCAGCGGCCACCGCCGGGATACCCGTATCGATCATCCGTTCGCCGGTTACGCCAAGCTGCCGGTGGAACTGTGCGTCGAAACCGGCTGCGACGTGTATTCGCGCCTGAAAGTGCGCATTCACGAAGTGTTCAACTCGCTCGGCATCATCGAATTCGGCCTGCAATGCCTGCCCGCCGGGCCGCTGGCGGTGGAAGGCTTTACCTATATGCCGCACAAGTTCGCGCTGGGCTTTGCCGAAGCGCCGCGCGGCGACGACATTCACTGGAGCATGACCGGCGACAATCAGAAACTGTTCCGCTGGCGCTGTCGCGCCGCCACCTACGCCAACTGGCCGACGCTGCGCTTTATGCTGCGCGGCAATACCGTTTCCGACGCCCCGCTGATCATCGGCAGCCTCGATCCCTGCTATTCCTGCACCGACCGCATGACCATCGTCGATATCCGCAAACGCAAGTCTGTCGTGGTGCCGTACAAGGAAATTGAGCGCTACGGCATCGAGCGGAAAAACGCACCGTTTTAAGGGGACGACACCATGCTGAAACTGATTAAAAAAGTGCTGAAAACCGGCAATGCCACCCTGGCATATCCGGCGCAGCCGCTGGCGGTGGACGCCAACTTTCGCGGCAAGCCGGAGTATACCCCGCAGCAATGCATCGCCTGCGGCGCCTGCGCCAACGCCTGCCCGTCCAACGCGCTGACCATGGAAACCGATGTTGAAAACGGCGTCATTCGTTGGCAGTTCTTTTTGGGCCGCTGCATTTTCTGCGCCCGCTGCGAAGAAGTCTGCCCGACGACCGCCCTTCGCCTGTCGAACCAGTTCGAACTGGCGGTGTGGCGCAAAGAAGACCTGCTCGAAAGCGCCGATTTCGCCCTCTGCCACTGCCGCCAATGTGGCAAGGCTTATGCCCCGCAGAAAGAAATTGATTACGCCCTGGCGCTGCTCGAACTCGGCGAGCAGCGCCGCGAACAGTTCGAAACCTGCCCTGCCTGTAAACAGCAACAAAGCCTGACCCAGGCCGACCGTATCGACGTCGGCCGTCATTTGACCCGGGAGGTCGCCCAATGAACCAGACGCTGATTGGCCCGCGTGACGCCAACGGGCAGCCGGTGCCGATAACGCTCGACGACAGCATCGCCCAGCTAAAAACCACCTTGCTGAAAGATATCCGCCGCTCCGCCTATGTCTATCGCGTTGACTGCGGCGGCTGCAACGGCTGCGAGATCGAGATTTTCGCCGCTATTTCGCCGCTGTTCGACGCCGAACGCTTCGGTATTAAAGTGGTGCCCTCGCCGCGCCATGCCGACATTTTGCTGTTCACCGGCGCAGTCACCCGTGCGATGCGCATCCCGGCGATCCGCGCCTGGCAGGCCTCGCCGGATCCGAAAATCTGCATTTCCTACGGTGCCTGCGGCAACAGCGGCGGCATTTTCCACGACTTGTACTGCGTGTGGGGCGGTACCGACCGCATCGTACCGGTTGACGTGTATATCCCCGGCTGCCCGCCGACGCCCGCCGCCACGATTTACGGCTTCGCCATGGCGCTCGGCCTGCTCGAACAGAAAATCCACCGCCAACAGCACGATGAAACCGAGGGCGAGGCCACCGCGCTGCTGCACCCGCAACTGCCGCAGCCGCTACGCGTGGCGGTAGATCGCGAAGCGCGGCGCCTGGCCGGATATCGCTACGGCCGGCAAATCGCCGATCACTTCCTGCAACTGCTGGCCGCCACCGACGCGCAAACGGCGGAACAGCGCGTGGCGGCGTATTTGCAACGGCAAGACGACCCGCGCCTGACAGAGATCGTCGGTCATCTGTTAGCCCTTTATCAGCGCGTACAGCAAGGGGAGTTACGGCTATGAGCGCGGTCTGCCACGTGACGTTTTATTCCCTCAGCCGCAAGTTCGTGCAGGAAAAGAAGGCGCCACCCAAGGCGCAGGAAGTGATCTATTACAGCCTGGCGATCGGCCATCATCTGGGGGTGATCGACTGTCTGGAGGCCAGGCTCGATTGCCCGCTGGCGGCGTTTCGCGACTGGATTGCGCACCTGCCGGCCGAGGGTGCCGCCAGGCGTAAACTGGCCGGCGTCGAACGCTTTGGCGAAATCTGCATCGACAGCAGCCACACCCATTTGCTGGCCAGCGCGCTGAGCCGCGCCGCCGGACAAATGACGTCGCAGCAACAAGACTGGAGCCAACGGTTAATCGCCCTGTTGCAATCCATCGAAAACGAACCGGCGATTTATCTGATGGTCAGGAGGCACCATGGATAGCGTTTTGTTATGTGTCGGCAATTGCCTGATGGGCGACGACGGCGCCGGCCCATTGCTGGCGGAACTGTGCCAGGCCGCCCCGCCCACCGGCTGGACGGTGATCGACGGCGGCGCGGCGCCGGAGAATGACATTCACGCCATTCGCCAACTGCGGCCACAGCGGCTGGTGATCGTCGACGCCACCGACATGGGGCTGGCACCGGGCGAGACCCGGGTGATAGATCCGGCGGATATCGCCGAAATGTTCATCATGACCACCCACAACATGCCGCTCAGCTTCCTGATAGACCAACTGCGCGCCGACATACCGGACATTACCTTCATCGGCATTCAACCGGAGGTGGTGGCGTTTTACTACCCCATTGGCCCGGCGGTGCAGCAGGCGGTGAAAACCCTGCATCAGCGCCTTGGTCACTGGCAGGCCCACGGCGGCTATTCGACATTAACCGTGACGACGGCCTGACATCGTCATCGTCATTTTTGTCGGCTCGCTCGTCACCAAAAAACTAACCTTTTGCTTTTATTGATATTTGTGGGTTGGCACGCTTTATGTATAGACCTTGTCATAACGCCACCGCCAACCCCGTAAACCAGGAGTTCCTGATGAACCGGTTCATCATCGCCGATCCGAAGAAATGCATCGGCTGCCGTACCTGCGAAATCGCCTGCGTCATGGCACACAGCGCCACCCAGGACATTTCGGCGTTGACCGCCGCCACCTTCGCCCCACGGCTACACGTGATTAAAGGCGTTAACGTCAGTACCGCCGTGTTATGCCGCCAGTGCGAAGACTCGCCCTGCTCCAACGTCTGCCCCAACGGCGCCATCAGCCGCCAAAACGGCATGGTGCTGGTGATGCAGGAACGCTGCATCGGCTGCAAAACCTGCGTGGTGGCCTGCCCCTACGGTGCCATGGAAGTGATCACCCGCCCGGTGATCCGCCAGAACGGCGCTCAACTGACGGCCATCAGCGACAAAGCCGAAGCCCACAAATGCGATTTGTGCACCGGTCGCGCCGCCGGCCCGGCCTGTATGGAAACCTGCCCCACCAAAGCGCTGTACTGCGTTGACCGCAATTTGTTGCAGGAAATGAACGCCGAGAAACGCCGCCGTGCCGCGCTCGACAACCTGTCGTCTCTGTTTTAGGAGCTGAACCAATGAAAAAAATCACGACCGTCTGCCCTTACTGTGGCGCAGGCTGCAAAATGAAACTGGTGGTGGATAACGGCAAAATCCTTCGCGCAGAAGCCGCCGACGGCGCCACCAATCAGGGCGAACTGTGCCTGAAGGGCTACTACGGCTGGGACTTCCTCAACGACACCAAACTGCTGACACCGCGCCTGACGCAACCGCTGATCCGCCGTGAAAAAGGCGGCAAGTTTGAAGCGGTCAGTTGGGACGAAGCCATCCGCTACACCGCGCAGCGGCTGAAAGCCATCAAGCAGCAGCACGGCGCACGCGCCATTATGCACACCGGGTCCTCACGCGGTACCGGCAACGAAACCAACTATGTGATGCAGAAGTTCGCCCGTGCGGTGATCGGCAACAATAACGTCGACTGCTGCGCCCGCGTCTGTCACGGCCCGTCGGTCGCCGGTTTGCAAGCCACGCTGGGCAACGGCGCGATGAGCAACTCGATCGGCGATATCGAAAACTCCAAATGTTTACTGATCATCGGCTATAACTGCGCCGACTCGCACCCGATCGTCGCCCGTCGGGTCTTGAAAGCCAAAGAGAAAGGCGCGCAAATCGTGGTCTGCGATCCGCGCCGTATTGAAACCGCACGCATCGCCGATCAGCATCTGCAAATCAACAACGGCTGCAATATGGCGCTGGTTAACGCCTTCGGCCACGTGCTGATCGAAGAAAACCTGTATGACCGCGATTATGTGGCGAAATACACCGAAGGCTTCGATGCCTATCGCCAACAAGTGGCCGATTACGCGCCGGAAACGGTGGAACAGCTGACCGGCGTCAGCGCCCAGCAAATCCGTCAGGCGATGCGCACTTACGCCAGCGCCCCTTCCGCCACCATCATGTGGGGCATGGGCGTCACCCAGTTCGGCCAGGCGGTGGATGTGGTCAAAGGGCTGGCCAGCCTGGCGCTGTTGACCGGTAACCTCGGGCGCGCCAACGTCGGCGTCGGCCCGGTGCGCGGCCAGAACAACGTCCAGGGCGCCTGCGACATGGGCGTGCTGCCAAACGAATTCCCCGGTTATCAATCCGTTACTGACCCCGCCGTCCGCGCCAAATTCGCCGCCGCCTGGGGCATTGACGCCGCCGGAATGGATCCGGATATCGGTTATCGCATCACTGAAGTGCCGCACCTGGTGCACGAAGGCAAAGTGAAAGCCTATTACATCATGGGGGAAGATCCGTTACAGACCGAAGCCGATCTCAGCCTGGTGCGCAGCGCTTTCGATGCGCTTGAGTTTATCGTGGTGCAAGACATCTTCATGACCAAAACCGCCGAACAAGCGGACGTGATCCTGCCATCCACCTCCTGGGGTGAGCACGGCGGCGTGTTCTCGTGCGCCGATCGCGGTTTCCAGCGTTTCGAAAAAGCCATCGAACCGCAGTACAACGTCAAGCGCGACTGGGAAATCATCAGCCTGCTGGCGACCGAACTGGGCTATCCGATGCATTACGAAGACAACCAGCAAATCTGGGATGAAATGCGCGAGCTGTGCCCGCTGTTTTACGGCGCAACCTACGAAAAAATGGGCGAGCTCGGCCACATTCAATGGCCTTGCACCACGCTCGACAGCCCAGGCACGCCGTATTTGTATCAGGGCAATCAATTCACCACCCCGTCCGGCAAGGGGCAGCTGTTCGCCACCACCTGGCGCGCCCCGGCCGAAGTACCGGACGCCGCTTATCCGCTGGTGCTGTGTACGGTGCGTGAAGTCGGCCACTACTCCTGCCGTTCGATGACCGGCAACTGCGCCGCCTTGCAAACGCTGGCGGATGAGCCGGGCTTCGTGCAAATCAACCCGCAAGACGCCGCCGCCCTGGGCATTGGCGATCAGCAACTGGTGTGGGTCGCCTCGCGGCGCGGCAAGGTGATCTCCCGCGCCAACTACAACGAGCGCATTAACCTGGGCGCGGTGTACATGACCTATCAGTGGTGGATTGGCGCCTGCAATGAATTGACGCAGGAAAACCTCGATCCGATATCCAAAACGCCGGAAACCAAGTACTGCGCGGTCAAGCTCGAAGCGATTGGCGATCAAAAATGGGCGGAAAACTACGCCAGCCAAAGCTACAGCGACATGAAAGCCCGCCTGCGCAGGGCGGTGGAAGACGTGATGTGACCGTTAGCCAAACCGGGACGAACCTGTTCGTCCCCTACTTATTGGGTAGGTAAGATGTCCAAGTCACCGTCAGGATTATTGCTTCGCATCAGCGGCAAGGTGCAGGGGGTGGGATTCCGCCCCTTTGTCTGGCAACTGGCGCAGCGCCTCGGCCTGCGTGGCGAAGTCTGGAACGACAGCGCCGGGGTCGAAATTCGGCTGGTACAACCGGTGGATATCGATATATTCCTGCATATGCTGCAGCGCCAGGCGCCGGCGTTGGCCCGGATTGATAATATCGGCCTGCGTCCCTTCACCTGGTTGCAGCCGCCGCAGGACTTTGCCATTCGCCGCAGCCGGCAAAGCCAAATGGACACGCAAGTCATTCCCGACGCCGCAACCTGCCCCGACTGCCTGCGTGAAATGAACGATCCGCACGATCGCCGTTACCGCTATCCCTTCATTAACTGCACGCATTGCGGCCCGCGTTTCACCCTGATTCGCTATATGCCTTACGACCGCCCGGCGACCAGCATGGCGCCGTTCGCACTGTGCCCGCACTGCGCCTGGGAATACCACTCGCCACAGGACCGGCGCTTTCATGCCCAGCCGGTGGCCTGCAGCCAATGCGGGCCGCAGCTTTTCAGCTGCCACGCCGACGGCAAAGCAATCAACCTGGCAGATATGGCGCTGCAACAGGCGGCGGCGCTGTTATGCGCCGGCGAAATCGTCGCCATCAAGGGCGTTGGCGGTTTCCATCTGGCCTGCGACGCCACCGATCAGCACGCGGTGATGCGCCTGCGCAACCGTAAACACCGGCCAGGCAAACCGCTGGCGGTAATGTTGCCGGATGTCAGTTGGCTGGCGCGCTGCACCGGTAGCCACTCGCTGGCGCAACTGAGCGAAATCCTGCTTTCCCCGGCGGCGCCGATCGTCCTGGTACCGCAGCGGCCCCACTCCGCGTTGTGTGATGCCGTTGCGCCGCATCTCGACGAAGTCGGCGTGATGCTGCCGTCCACCCCCCTGCATCATCTCCTGATGCAAGCGGTGCGACGCCCGCTGGTGATGACCTCCGGCAACGCCGCCGGGCGCGCACCGGCGTTAACCAACGCACAGGCCCTGCAGGATCTGGCCAGCATTGCCGATCTGTGGCTGATGCATAACCGCGAGATCCTGCAACGCGCCGATGATTCTGTGCTGCGACAGCAACCGCAAGGCATCGAGATGCTACGCCGTTCTCGCGGTTACGCGCCGGATGCCTTGCCGCTGCCGCCCGGCTTCCCGGTTCAACCGCCGCTGCTGGCGGTCGGTGGCGACAATAAAAATACCTTCTGCCTGGTGCGCGGCGACAAAGCGATCCTCAGCCAGCATGTTGGCAATCTGGCGCAGGAAGACGTTCAACAGCAGTGGCAACACGCCATCGCCCATTTCCTGACGCTGTATCACTGCCGGCCGCAGCGCATCGCCACCGATGCGCACCCGGATTACGCCAGCCGCCGCTGGGCGCAATGTCAATCTGTGCCGTTGACCGAGGTGCTGCATCATCACGCGCATGTGGCCGCCTGCCTGGCGGAGCACCAGTGGCCGCTCGATGGCGGCGCGGTTATCGGGTTAGCGCTGGACGGCCTGGGATACGGCGAAAACGGCCAGCTGTGGGGCGGCGAATGCTTGCGGGTGGACTACCGCCACTGCCACTCGCTCGGCGGTTTGCCGGCGGTGGCGCTGCCGGGCGGCGATCGCGCCGCGCAAGAGCCGTGGCGCAACCTGTTGGCGCACTGCGCGCGCTTTGTCGACGGTTGGCAACGGCTGCCGGAAACGCAGTTTTTGCTGCAACAACCGTGGCAGCCACTGCTGAAAGCGATCGACGCCGGCATCAATGCCCCGCAGGCGTCGTCGTGCGGTCGGTTGTTTGACGCCGCCGCCGCCGCGCTAGGCTGCGCGCCTTTGCAACTCAGTTGGGAAGGCGAAGCGGCCTGCCGGCTGGAAGCGCTGGCGCATCAGGCAACCCATTGCCGCCACCCGCTGCACCTGCAGCTCAAAGACAATTTGCTCGATCTCGCCACCTTCTGGCCGCAATGGCTTGGCTGGCGCACACCGCCGGCCGAGCGCGCCTGGGCATTTCACGACGCATTGGCGCAAGGGTTCGCCGCCCTGGCCCAGCATTTTGCCGCGCAGTACGGCATCAAACAGGTGGCGCTGAGCGGCGGCGTGCTGCACAACCGGCTGCTGCGCCAACGGTTGGTGCATCATCTGGCGCCGCTGCAGGTACTGCTGCCACAGCGCATCCCCGCAGGCGACGGCGGGCTGGCATTCGGCCAGGCGATGGTCGCCTGTGCGCAACAATCCCCGCTTTCTTCTTCTCTTTCTGACAGGACGCAACATGAATTACCCTGAGTTCTTCCAAAAAAACACCCGCGCCTTCTGGCTGCTGTTGGCGTTGATCGCCGTTAACCTGCTGGCCTGGGCTGCGGCCTTTGCCGCATTTCATCAGCACCCGGCGCTGATGGCCGCCGCGCTGCTGGCTTACAGCTACGGTTTGCGCCACGCGGTGGATGCCGACCACATCGCCGCTATCGACAACGTGACGCGCAAATTGATGCAACAGGGCCAACGGCCGGTTTCCGTCGGCGCATTTTTCTCGCTCGGGCATTCGAGCATCGTGATTCTGGCCTGCGCGGCCATCGCCGCTACCTCGCTGGCGTTCGGCAGCCGCATCGGCTGGCTGCATGACTACGGCTCCACCCTCGGCACGCTGATTTCTTCGCTGTTCCTGCTGGCGATGGCGGTACTCAACGGGCTGATTCTGCGCGATGTTTATCGCACCTTCCGCCGGGTGAAAAGGGGCGAAAAACTGACGGAGGGTGCCCTGACGCACCAGCACGGTGGCCTGATGACGCGGCTGTTCCGCGTGACCTTCAATACCGTGAATAAAAGCTGGCATATGTATCTGGTGGGATTTTTGTTTGGGCTGGGGTTCGATACCGCCACCGAAGTTGGCCTGCTGGGCATTTCCGCCGCCGGAGCCGGTTCAGGCATGTCAGTCTGGTCGATCATGATCTTCCCGCTGCTGTTCGCCAGCGGTATGGCGTTGGTGGATTCGCTGGATAATTTCGTCATGATTGGCGCTTACGGCTGGGCGTTCAACCAACCGGTGCGCAAGCTGTATTACAACATGACCATCACCGCCACCAGCGTGGCGATTGCGGTGTTGATTGGTGGCCTGGAAGGATTGGGGCTGCTGGCCGAAAAATTGAACCTGCACGGCGCCGTTTGGGATAGCATTGCGCTGCTCAATGACAACATGGGCAGCGTCAGCTACGCCGCTATTGCGCTGTTTGTCTTGTTCTGGGTGCTGTCGGCGGTCAACTACCGGCGTAAAAACTATGACGCGCTGGCGGTTTAATCATTGTTTATATCTTGATTGTCAGACGTCTATTTTTTGCGAATACAACGAGGTTATACCCAAAATAATTGGAGTTGCATCTCGGCGGTAAGGCCGTTCATCCCCGGGAGCTTGGTAAACTAAGTGACTGGGGTGCTCATCTTCGCCTGTAAACTTGTCGGCAAAGCGAAAAAACCTCCTTTTTATCACGTCAAAGGAGGTGTTCCAGAGCAGAACCAATATCACGAAGCTTGCGATGACAAGCAGTGCGTATCTTAATAAATAACCACACATAATAAAAATGCAATATTGCGTTATGACCATGCGGAAATTCACCTTTTAAAGAATAAAAGTTTTTTTAAAGATGAGTTGCCGGGAATTTATATAAATGCAAACAATAAAAGCCATAAACCGTATTTAAAGTGTAAGGAATGCGTAAATCTTATATTTATGGGAAATAATAAGGCCGATAAGTATATGCGTAATTCTGTTGTGTACGCTAACTGACGGCGGCAAAATCTGAACATTTAGCGTTGCGCAGGATAATCCAAAAGACTGAAGATGGCGGCTCCCCTTTGGCAAGTTAGCTTGCTCTACCGGTGGAGCCTTGAACAGCAGATCGACGTTCCTGGTGAGGCCCTGGTGAGGCGCAATAGGAATAGGTTACTGAGCAGGGTCTACCGTTATTTATGCGTGTATTACGCTATTGTTCGCCCTGTTACGTTCAATATAACCGCAGGTATGCCTGACGGGAACGGGTGAAAAGCACCCTTGTAATACATTATGAAAAGTGATAGTTAAACTAGTTGGGCGGATTTCATTTAATTTCAACGCAAATTATTACTAAGGGAAAGTATATTACTGCCATGAATATCAATGTGACGGACCAGCCACACCCACAGGACGAAGAGTACGTTATCGACAACCTTTGGGCCCACAACGAAAATTATCAACCCGTAGACATCCACCCGCTGTTTCTGACCGTTACCGATGACGCCGGTAAAATCGTCGCCGGATTGGTGGCCAGAACCTGGTGGGGCGGCCTTGAAGTACAGTATCTCTGGGTCAGCGATGCCCATCGTAAAAGCGGTTATGGCCGCCAATTGATGGAAAAAGCGGAAGAAGAAGCCCGTCAACGGGGATGCCACATGGCTTATGTCGATACGTTCGACTTCCAGGCCAGAGGCTTTTACGAAAAATTGGGTTATCAGGTCTACGGCAATTTAGGCGGCTATGCCAAAAAGCATACGCGTCATTACCTGGCGAAAGAAATTTAACCCAATTTTAATCGGTGAGGTCAGAATGGATTCGCCCGATAAAAATAATGAATTTTATTTGAAGGGTCTTATTGCCATGATGGAGCACTTGAGTGATCCCTGGGGCATTAAGGATCTGGAATCCCGTCATATCTATATGAACCATGCCGCCTACCTCTATACCAATACGCCGTTGAGTTTCGATATAGCCGGAAAACGGGACGACGAGTTTCCCGCCGACTGGGCCGACTGCGCAGACGACTTTATAGAACACGACAAGATGACAGAAATGTCGCGGGATCGCGTTGCCGTAATAGAAACGCATTATTGGTACGGGAAAGACAGCCTGACACCTTTTATCAGCGAAAAACTGCCCATTTACAATGATAAAAAACAGGTCTTCGGGGTGATGTGGAATGCCAAACCGCTTAACACGCTATCCCCGCTAAAATACATCAACCAGCAAAAACCCAGCGTGCTGACCACAGAAGTGAACAGTACTGTTTTCACCCAAGCCGAGCTCGACGTTATATTTTTAATGCTGCAAAGGCTGTCGGTGAAAGAGATCGCCAAAATATATAACATCAGCACTAAAACGATAGAAAATAGAATATATAACATCTATCAGAAATCTGACGTCCATACGCTGCAACAGTTTGAGGAGTTTTGCAAGTATGCGCGTCTGGACAGCTATATTCCCGATCGCCTGATAGCAAAAGGCATCCAGTTTATCTGAACAGCAAGGAATACCTTATCGTGATCAAGATTGAAGACTATCCGTTAACGCGGGTACCGCAAGATAAAAGAGTCTCCTTTTTAAGCGTGGCCATCGTGCATATGGGCATGCTGACCGCGCTGGACCAGTTTATGCTTGGGGCGGTGCTCGGCCACTCCATGACCCTGTTTGATGCGTTCACCGCCATTTTCATCGGCAGCCTGATATTTGGCGTAGTGACCTACGGCCTTGGGCTGGCGGGCATGCGCGAAGGGATCTCCGGCAGCCTGCTGGCCCGCTGGTGCGGTTTCGGCCGCCTGGGCTCGGTGTTGATCGGGGTGGTGGTGGCCATTAGCCTGCTGGGCTGGTTTGGTATACAAAACGCCATCTTCGCCAAATCGCTGGATTTCGCCCTGGGCAATAAACTGGGCTTTGGCCTGGCCGCCGGCCTGTCCGGCACCCTGTTGACGATTCTGGTGGCGTTTGGTTTCAAGGCATTGCGCATTGCCGCCCGAATTGCGGTTCCGATGTTCATCATGCTGGTGGCCTATATTTCCATCACCGTCCTCTCCGGCCATAACCTGCAGGAGATCATCCAGTTGGTGCCGCCGGGAGAGCCGCTGACCATCAGCGCCGGTATCACCATCGTGGTCGGCGGCGCCATCGTGGCGAGCCTGATGACCCCCGATCTGACCCGTTATTCCAAAAACGGCAAGCATGTGTTTGGCGTGACCATTTTCACCATCGTCGCCGGTGAGTTCGTGGTCAATGGCCTGGCGATCCTGATCGCCAAAACGCTCGGTACGGCGGATGTGGTGACCATCATGTCTCAGGCCGCCGGCGGCGCAGGCCTGCTGGTAGTGGTGTTCTCCACCCTAAGGGTTAACGATCTCAACCTGTATTCGTCCTCGCTCGGCATCGTCAACGCCGTCGAAGGCATGACCGGCAAAAGGCTCAAGTACACCGCCACCACGCTGGTTATCGGCGTACTGGGCACCACGCTTTCCGTGCTGGGGATCCTGGACCGCTTCGTCGATTTCCTGACGGTGCTGGGTGTGGTGTTCCCGCCGATTATCGGCATCATGCTGGTGGATTATTATCTGCTGCGCACCCACCGTAAAATTCTGGATGAGAGCCGACAGGCAGGCAAATTGCCCGACCAAACGCCAACCATTGGCTGGGCGGCGATTATCGCCAGTATTGTGGGCGGCATCGTTGGGCTGGTTACCGAGTGGGGCGTGCCAACAATCAATTCACTGTTGGTCGCCAGTCTCTTATATTGGGTATTCAAATTGGCGCTAGGCCGTTATCAGAAGCCGGTACCCTCACAAAAACTGACGTAATCCGGTCTGCCCGAATCATACCAACACTCCCCGCTTGCGGGGAGTGAGGAGAACCCCGAATGATCACCTGCACCCTAAGATATGTTGTAGACCCGTATAAAATCGCCGAATTTGAGCAATACGCCCGTTTATGGATCCCCTTGGTCAATCGCATGGGCGGCACTCACCACGGTTATTTTTTGCCGTCGGAAGGCGCCAATAACATCGCGCTGGCATTATTCAGTTTTCCCAGCCTGGCCGCCTACGAGGAATACCGCATAAAAATGGCCGCAGATGCAGAGTGTTGCGCTGCCTATGAGTTGGAAAAACGCAATCGCAGCATCATCAGTTATGAACGGAGCTTTATGCGTCCGGTTCTTTCCGGGCAGGACTAAGCGAAGAGAAAAATAAGGCAGGGTTCGGGCTTTAATGGCCTGAGGCAATAAAATAGATATCGGTCGGCTGGGCAGCCGACTGGCATCTGGAGTTAGGCTAGGTTTAAAACTGCGGTTTTACAGCTGGAGACGTGCTTGGAATTCCCTGGTGTCAGTTGCTAAAACATTCTTTACTACTCAGAGAGCGGAAAACACCTCACCTCTGAGTTTTTTATTATAGAAGCCGTTAATGACCTTTTTTTAACTGTTTTGATCATAAAGAAACACTTCAGTATGGATGAACAGTAGCCCACCCAAACCACTCTGGTCAACATAAAAGTGGACATAAAAGTCACTTTTGTGTCCACTTTATCAAAAACTTAACATAACAAATTGATTTAAATATAATTATTTAGATTAAACATCATGCTAATCATAATTAAAGCATCAATTAGGTGAATGAGTTAATTTTATAGCATCTATTTTTAAAGGGGAATCAGGCGCTTATCACCGTAAGGAATGCGTCCGTTGTAGACAATGTCGGTGCGTAGGATATAGTACTGCCCGCGACAATATTGTAAGGAATGCTTATGAAGACCACCAACGCTCAGCGCAAAATCAACATCATTAAAAATATTGAATATCTGATGCGTACCCGGGGCGAAACCAAGGCATCCTTCTCTAACCGCACCGGCCTGACGCGCACTACCCTCTATAAAATCTTGGATGGCCGGGTCAACAATGTGCAACAGGCCACCGTTAACCGGATCTCAGATTTCTTTGGCGTTTCCTGCGAAGAGATCGAGGACTATGATCTGGAAAAACTGGAGCGGCTCAACGAAACACTTTCCACCGAAGGGAATAAAAACCCCTCCGCTATCCCCATCATTCCCCAGTCCCGATATTTATCGGTGGCCGGCTGGAAGGTCGGGCAGTTGGTCACAGCGTTCCCTTTGACTTATTTCTTCGGCGATGAGTCAAATATGGTAGCAATGAAAATAGAAACCGAAATAAAAGGTTCATTTATCCCAGGCGAGGTCATTATTATAAAACGCCCGCCGGTGCTGGTTTGCGATTCGCCTTTATTGTATCACTCGGGAAAAAATGGCTTCTTTGTGGTTAACGGCAAAGAAGATAACGGCATGGAGGATAACGTGCGATTTCTGGGTTATATCGTTGGAGAAAGGCTATAAATGGAATCTAATCAAAAATTTAAACTGCTGGGTTTTACTCGTCATGGCACTCTGGCTGCCAATGTCATGGTATTGGCCACCGGTAAAACCATTACCATGGGGCTGAATGAACTGGCCGACAGCGACATATCGGAAGATCTGAGCCGCCATGAGTTACAAGCGCTCTATCGCAAAATCTACGGCAATAATCAACAGCAAACCGCCTATGAGCTCAGCGATCGTCATGAACGATCCTGGTATGCCTATCTGATCATTACCGTGGCGCTCAGCGTGATTTATATCTTCTCAACCCTGTGCGGCGTCAAACCGATTCAAATCCCCGCATTGAACCTGATTACGCCTCCGGCAATATTTATTTACCCCCTCACCTTTATCCTGGTGGATATTCTGAACGAGTTTTACGGACTGCGGCTGGCCAGACGCACCATTATCATCTCGTTTATGGCCAACCTGATTTTTGTACTGGGCGTCTGGGCGACCACGCTGGTGCCGAGCATTCCGCAGTGGGAATTCAGCAAGACTTATGACGGCATCGTCCACAGCATCATGGCGGTGTTGGTAGCCTCATCCACGGCCTATTTGATCTCCGAGAACGTCAATTCCTATCTGTTGTGCAAAATCAAGGAACTGACCAACTCCCGTTACCTGTTTGTGCGAGTGATCACCAGCACCGTGGTCGCCTCGGCCATCGACAGCGTGGTGTTCTGTACCCTGGCGTTCTACAACGTCCTGAGCTGGGATATCATCAAAACCATGATCCTGTCACAGTTCCTGATCAAGGTAGTCTACGCCCTGGTCGGTGTTGGGCCGATTTACGCCGCCCGCAGCCTGTTTAACCGCTATATCAATACCGATCTTGCAAGGAGCAATAAATATGCATATCAAAAAACAAGATAAAATCACCCATCTTGGCGCCAACTCCGATTACCCGGACCAGTATGCTCCCGAGTTGCTCGAAGCCCTGCCACGCGCACGAGGTCGGGATCTGATCGGCGTAGATGAACAGAACCTGCCGTTCCACGGCTTTGATCTGTGGACCGCCTTCGAGCTGTCCTGGCTCAATGCCAAAGGTAAGCCGGTGGTCGGCATTGGCGAATTCACCTTGCCCTATTCCTCAGCCCACCTGATCGAGTCCAAATCATTCAAGCTGTATCTCAACAGCTTTAACCAGACCCGTTTCGACAGCGTGGAACAGGTCAGCGCCGCGATGCAAAAAGATCTGTCGCAGGCCGCCAACGGTCAGGTCGGGGTGAAGCTGTATCCGGGGTTAGAGGGTTATTCATCGCAGATCGACCGACTGCCGGGCATCAATATTGACGACCTGGATATTGCCGTGGATGACTTTGACTTCAAGCCGGAGTATCTGCACGGTGCCGTCAGCGAACAGGCGGAAAGCGTGACGGAAACGCTGTCCTCCAATCTGCTGAAATCCAACTGTCTGGTCACCAACCAGCCGGATTGGGGTAGCGTGGTGATCCATTATCAGGGCCGGAAAATCGATCGTGAGTGCCTGCTGCGCTACCTGATCTCCTTCCGCCAGCATAATGAGTTCCACGAGCAGTGCGTCGAACGCATTTTCAACGACATCAAGCAACACTGTCGGCCGGAAAAACTCAGCGTATTCGCTCGCTATACCCGCCGTGGCGGTCTGGACATCAACCCGTTCCGCAGTGATTTCGAAACGGCGCCAACCTTGGGCCGGTTGATCAGACAATAAACGCCAACCCTGTAATGCCCTCACCCGGGGGCATTATTTCCCCCATTCATCTCCTTGTTATTTTTGGCCATTACCGTCGTTAACAACTATCTTCAAACCACACCGCTAAAGGGAGTTAACGACGCATGCCCCATTTTTCACGCAGACAGTTACTGCAGGCTGCCGCCATCGGATCGGCATTTTCACTGCTGCCCGCCTCGATTCGCAAGGCGTTGGCCATACCGGCCAATAACCGCACCGGCACGATAAAGGATGTCGAGCATGTGGTGATCCTGATGCAGGAAAACCGCGCCTTCGACCACTACTTCGGCACCCTGCCCGGCGTGCGCGGCTTTAGCGATCGCATCACCATTCCCCTGCCGGAAGGCCGCCACGTCTGGCAACAGCAGGGCGCGGAGCGGCTGGTGTTGCCCTACCATCTGGACAGCAAGCGCGGCAACGCTCAGCGCGTCGAGGGCACGCCGCATTCCTGGGTGGATGAGCAATCGGCCTGGGACCACGGCCGGATGAATGACTGGCCCACTTATAAAACGCCGACCTCGATGGGCTATTACCGCCGTCACGAGCTGCCGTTCCAGTTTGCTCTGGCGGAAACCTTCACCCTGTGCGACGCCTATCATTGCTCAATCCACGCGGGCACCAATACCAACCGCCTGTTCCACTGGACCGGCACCAACGGCCCGTCGGCGGCCAACGTCGCCGTGGTGGTTAACGAGTGGGACAGTCCCGGCCCGGTCGGCGTCGGCTACGACTGGAAAACCTATCCGGAACGGCTGGAGGAGAGTGGCGTCAGCTGGAAGGTTTACCAATTCCTGCCGGATAACTTCACCGATAACCCGCTGGCAGGTTTTCGCCAGTACCGCGCCGCCAGCGTTAAAGTGGGCAACCCGGCGCAACCGCCGAAAGATTTTACCGCCTTTGTGCCCTACCGCGACGAGTTGAACGACAGCGCGCCGTTGTACAAAGGCAACGGCAATACCCTGCCGGCCGCCGACGGTAACGATCTGGAAGCGATGCTGGCCGGTTTTCGCGCCGACGTGCAGCAAGGCAAGCTGCCGCAGGTGAGCTGGATAATCGCCCCGGCGGCCTACTCGGAGCACCCCGGGCCTTCCAGCCCGGTGCAGGGAGGCTGGTTTACCCAGGAGATCCTGAATGTGCTGACCGACAACCCCGATGTGTGGAGCAAAACCGTGTTGCTGGTGAATTACGACGAAAACGACGGTTTCTTCGATCACATGCCTTCCCCTTCGGCGCCTTCGCTGCGGGAAGACGGCAGCTTCGCCGGCAAGTCTACGGTGCCGTTCGACACCGAGATATTCCAGCATGTCGCCCCGCCCGGCTCGCAGGAGCAGCCGCCGCCGGATGGTCGCATCTATGGCCCCGGGCCTCGCGTGCCGATGCTGATCCTGTCGCCCTGGAGCCGCGGCGGCTGGGTCAATTCACAGGTATTCGACCACACCTCGGTGCTGCAATTTCTGGAAAAACGTTTTCAGGTGCATGAACCTAACATCAGCGCCTGGCGCCGCGCGGTATGCGGCGATCTCACCTCGGCATTCAACTTTGTCGATCCCAACGGGGAAACCTTGCCCAAGCTGCCGGCCATCACCCGCCACAGCGCCGACCGCCTGCGCCTGCACCAGGAACAGCTGCCGCAGGTGCCGTTACCGCCGCCTGGCAGCCAGCAGTTACCGCATCAGCAGCGACTGGCCCGCCCTTCCCGGGCGCTGCCTTACCAGTTGCATGTCGAAGCCAGCGCCTATCCCGAACAAAAGCGACTGACACTCAACCTGTTGAATACCGGTGAACAGGGCGCGGTGTTTCACGTTTACGACCAGCGGCATCTGGACCAGATCCCGCGTCGTTACACCGTCGAGGCCGGCAAGGCGGTCAGCGATGACTGGCAAACGGCGGACGAGTACCACCTCTGGCTGCTGGGGCCTAACGGTTTCCATCGCGAGCTGCGCGGCACCTTGCAATGGTCGCAGCCGGAAGTGCGTTTGGTTCCACATGACGGCAGCCTGGAACTGGCGCTCAATAACCCCGGCGACCAGGCAGTAACCCTGACTATCGCTCGCTGCCCCTATACGCAAAACGGCCCGTGGCGCATTGAACTGCCGCCGGGCGAAAACCATCGGCAGGCCTTCGATACCCGATCCAGCGGCGGCTGGTATGATCTGGTGCTAGAGAGTGCGCACGGATGGCAACGGCGGCTGGCGGGCCGCCTGGAAACCGGCCGGGATAGCGTCAGCGATCCGCTGATGGGCAAAACCTGAGATATTTGTAGCTGGGCGGTTTATCAAAAATGGGGGTAAAGGTTGTCGGCCCCCGCAGCAGGGAGGCCGAAAGCGTTCAACTCATCAGAAACGATAGCCAACGCCGATATTGAAGCCGTTGATCGAGAAGTTCCGGCCATTGACATCCAGTCTGGAGCCTTCGTAGCCGACATCAATCGCCAGATTCTCCATTGGGTTAACCTGGAAACCGACGCCGTACATCAAGGAGGTTTTCTTCTGGTTACCGCTCTCTTCGCCCATATACTCGTAAGTGTTGTAGGCGTAGTTATTCCAGGATGACGTGTAGTCGACCTTATTATAATTCAAACCCAACAGGCCATAGACGCTGATATATTGATTAATACGGTACGCCGGGCCAACCGACAAGGAGTAATATTTGACTTCCGCGTGGTTATCTACCCTGTCGCGATATACGTAGTAAGACTCGCTCTTATCGCCGCTCATATAGGTAAAGGAGCTGATCACGCTGATCGGGGAATCCCACTCGTAACGGTATTTGAGGTTAACGCCGTTGATATTTTTGAAATTCTGCACCTTGCTTTGCGCATAACCGGCGCTAAGGGTGCTTTGCCCCGCATGGGCCGCAGCGCTGAGGCCCAGAGTGGAAATAACCATGCTGGCGATAACTAACTTCTTCATCGAATCATCCTTAATAGTAAGTAGAACAAATACTGTGCCAACTCATATGAACCTATGAGTTATTGATGGCATGAATGCTTTATTGGAATTTATAAACTCAACAGCTAGCAAACAAGAATAAATAATAACCGACATGAGATAAAAATAAATCAGTCAAACTCGTAAGTTGCGAACCAGCACGCATTAATAGTAATTTCCGCCGCCCAGCAACCCGGTCTTGTAATAGCGCTCTTTATACTATTTCCCCCAGGCTCTTGCCACGCCGTGACGAGAAAAAAGCCCCAGCTCAGACTAAAATATCCGTAATGGGGCGCGTCAATGGCCAGCAACAGCGGAACCGCATCTTTTACCCTCTGACCAAAAAAACTTTACCCTCCGTAAGCTCACTGCATCCGTTTTTACTGTCCCTGCCACAGCGGGTAAAAGTTTGCTATTCCAGGACACGTTGACAATAAAAAATCACGAACATGCCCGGATTGTTTTCTACTTCAAGCGAGGTGTAGGTGTAATGCCTGAGCTGGCCTTTATCATCAAAGATATCTTTATTTCCTGCTCCCACCTTGCTGACATCATGATAATCCCACAGGGTACGAAACTCCGCACTTCTTGCCATCAGATCGTCAACAACAGATTTAAAGGCAGCAGGGTGATTACCGGTCGCGTAATAGGCGCGAAATGAGGCGATGGTGTGCCGCGCGGCACTTTCCCAGTCATTGAGTCTCCGGCGGTAGTCATCCTGGATAAACATGAGCTTGAGTGAGTTTCTGTCGGTGACGGGAACACTTGACCAGTCGAATATTTTGGTTTTAGCCGCATTGTTCCAGTAAATGATGTCCATATTCTCGCGTCTGACAAAGGCGGGGTGCGGATCCAGGGCATCTACCATGGCCATCACCTCTCGGGGAATTTCATCATGAGTGCGTTTTGAGGAGCCGGAACCAAAAACCAGCGCATTGAGATAATCCTGTTCAATGTCTGTTAATCGCAAAACCTGGGCAATACGAGTCAGCGCCGCAGGCGAGATACTGATATCACGCCCTTGTTCGAGCCAGGTATACCAGCTTGCGCTGACGGCAGCCAACTGTGCGACCTCCTCCCGGCGTAATCCACTCACCCTCCGATTGTTTTTACTGAACCCGTAGTCTTCCGGATTAAGTCTTGCTCGGCGCTTGAGTAAAAAGGTTTTTATATCCTCACTTCTCGACATAACTGCTCCTGGGTAGGACTCCTGGTCATAGGATAATCTGCCCTATTTTCATCAGAGGAATGGCCTTCTAACATAGCCGCCTAGATTACGACATCTCGTCGGCAATAGCGTATAGAAAGGCAGTAGATGAACGCAAAAGCACCCAGCAATATAACGACCATGTTTATCGGCATTATGACGCTCATCGCCGTGATGGGGATCGGCCGTTTCTCGTTAACGCCGCAAATTCCAGTGATGATTAACGACGGCTATCTGACGCTTTCCGGTGCCGGGATCATGGCATCGATGAACTACATCGGCTATCTCATTGGGGCGCTGCACGTCAGCCGCATGCAGAGTAGACACGCTTTTTATCTCAAGGCCGGCCTCCTCATTACCGTCCTGGCCACTCTCCTGTCCGGCTCGACCCCAAACTTTGCACTACAGTGTCTCTTTCGGCTGGCGGCGGGTATTGGCGGGGCATGGGCCCTGATCATCGTGACCACCTGGACACAGCTCATACTTTTGGGTAATCGCGCCCCCCGGCTATCTGCAGCCGTATTTACAGGCCCAGGACTCGGTATCACGCTTTCAGGTTTACTGGCCTGGTTCATGTCCTCGGCGCATTATCATGCCTCGCGTTCATGGTATGTCTATGGTGCTGTGGCGCTATTCGCCGCGTTGATCATCTTTCGGCATTTACCGAAAGAGGTTGATTCCGCTCAACCGCACGTTAATAAAACGCCTGTCAGCAACAACCTCAAAAGGCTGGTATTTATTTATGCGCTTGCGGGATTTGGTTATATATTACCCGCCACCTTCCTTTCTCAGATGGCAAGATCCTCCTTTCCTGTCGGGCAGGCTTCCGCCTTTTTCTGGCCGCTTTTTGGTCTTTCTTCCGCCATTGGGGTCATTTTGGTGATATTTTTTGCCGCGCAATTCAATACCCGAAACAGCCTCGCTGGCGCCATGATTTTACAAGGGATCGGCGTGGCTGCCGCCGTGCTGGTTCACAATGTGGCCGGCTTGCTGATTTCAACGATACTGACCGGTTTGGGATTTCTCGTCATCATGCAATTGACCATGAGACTGGCGCGGGAGCTTTCTTCCGGTTCGATGGCCAGAACCGTAGGTCTTTTAACCTCGGGTTACGCCACCGGTCAGCTTATTGGCCCGTTGATTTCGTCACTCAGCATTGCACTGTTTGCCTCCCAGGAGCCCGCACTGCTGCTGGCCGCCGCCGGCCTTGTCCTTGGCGGCGTGGGGGTTGTCACCCTGATCCACAGTGAGAGTGCCCTGCCTGCTGGTTAGTCGTTGTCCCGGTGCCTGCTTAAGGCGGGCGCCTAATACTGGGTTCGGCAGAAGGGCGATCTGGTTATTGGTGGCGACTGGCTGATTGGTGCAGGGATCTCATACAATTCATGTTTAGTGCATGCAGGACACTCCTCTACTCTCGTAAAAACCTGTCAATAGGGTTTGGATAAAAATAACCCGATTTGAATATACTATAAAAAGTCGATGACCAAGCCTTTCTCCCCGCCCCCGAAAACAGTTGTACAACCTCTCCGAAGCCCCGAAAAAACAAAAGGTGTTTTCTCGATATAGTACAGATACGGCACAAGCAACGGTGCAATCGGCGGTTTCAACTTAGCCCCTGCACCAGCATCAACAGCGATACTTTGCGCTTGATTTCATCCTGCTCATGCCTGGGGATACGGGTCATAGCCAATTCCTGTAAAAACTTGTTCGCAGTAAAAATAACTCCATTGCGGAGTACTCCATATTAGAGTATTGTCATCTGAGTTATTTAAAACAGCGAGTATCATCATGGCAATACTCACCAGACAACAACGTAATGCCATGAATACTAAAGATGAGCAGTTTTTCAAAGAATTAGGCGCGCGAATTGCTCTGGCAAGAAAAGAGCAACAGCTGACACAGCAGCAACTGGCTGAACAGTTGGGTATTGCCCAACAGACAATGGCACATTACGAAGGTGCAAGGCTCAAGGTTTCTGCTGCGCTACTGCCGCATTTGGCAACGATATTGAACCTTACGCTGGATGAACTGCTGGGGCTTCCTGACAAGCGGGCCGCCAAGCGTGGCCCCACTTCACGACTGGAGCAGCAAATTGAGATTATCAGTCGGATGCCTAAAACCCGACAGAAGTTTGTCACTGAGATGCTGGATAATGTGATTGGTAAAACAGAGTAGTTAACAGACGCGAGACTGAGGTGCGCTAACACCTCAACCCCGCTAACCACAAGCAACTATAGGAGTAGTTACTATGGCTAGAGCAGATTCTACGTCAGAACCCGCCACACCCCAAGCACGCAAGTGCATTGTTGGCTATCGCCCCAACGGCGGCAGACCCAACCCGCCGCCACAGCTGACCCTTACGGGTAAATGGCTGGAGCAGTTCGGCTTTACCACCGGCCAGAGGATCGAGGTGATCACTGAACCGGGGCTGTTGATCATCCGCATCGCACCCACCACGGAAGGAACCGCCCTATGAACATCACTTTTACCCCTGAACTGATCCCCGAAATGACAATCTCTGGCGTTGAGCTGGCCGAGTTGGGTTTTGGCATCGGTGAACCGTTGCAGCTCACGCTGCGGCCGGACGGGCTGTGTGTAAGTATCCCAGCTTTAGTTCCACGCACTTTTTGAGATTTCCGGTTTCTCAGCCATCAGCCGGTACTCTTCCGGTGTCAGGTTATCCAGGGATTCATGGGGTCGCTCACTGTTGTATTCATTCAGCCAGCGTTCCGTAATTTCCCGTGCTTCTTTCAGCGTTCTGAACAGGTAAAAATCCAGTATTTCTGTCCGGTAAGTTCGGTTAAACCGTTCGATAAATGCGTTCTGCGTTGGCTTACCCGGCTTAATAAATTCCAGCATCACACCATGGTCTTCAGCCCATTGCGCCAAAGCCAGTGATATCAGTTCCGGCCCATTATCCATCCGCATTTTCAGCGGATATCCACGGTTTGCCACAATCCTGTCCAGCACCCGGACGACCCGCTGTGCAGGGATACTCAGGTCAATTTCGATGGCCAAAGCCTCGCGGTTAAAATCATCCACGACGTTGAAGGTTCGAAAACGTCGACCGCACACCAGCGCGTCGTGCATAAAATCGATAGACCAACTCTGATTGAGCGCTTCCGGCGTTGCCAGCGGAGCCGGATTACGCACCGGCAGACGTTGTTTACCCTTACGCCGAAAATTCAGTTTCAGCAGACAGTAAATCCGGTGCACCCGCTTGTGGTTCCAGACGTGACCCTGCCTGCGAAGCACCTGAAAAAGCTTCTTAAAGCCGTAGCGGGGATAGCGCTCGGCCACCTCGGCCAGCACCTGGATCACCGGTTCATCACGTCGCGTATCGGGTTGATAACGAAATACCGTCCTGCTCAGCGATAACGTCCTGCATGCCTGGCGTATGCTCATCGTAAACTGCGCGGTCAAATAGTTGACAAGCTCACGCTTTATCGCTGGTTTTAAAGCTTTTTTTCGATGACGTCTTTCAGTGCCCGACATTCCAGACTCAGATCGGCAAACATCTGTTTCAGGCGACGATTCTCGTCTTCAAGATCTTTGATCTTTTTGATATCAGCGGCTTCCATACCGCCATATTTCGCCTTCCAGTTGTAATAGCTGGCTTCGGAAATAGCGGCCTCACGGCACACATCTTTAACGGTGCGTCCGGCTTCGACAGACTTCAGAACGGCGATGATCTGGTGCTCGGTGAATCGGATTTTACGCATAGCGATCTCCTCGGGGACATAATCAGTATGTCGGAAGATCTCTAAAAGTGAACGGGACGTTTTGCAGGGATACTTACATGTGGATCACTACCGTTACCGACGATGCTATCTGGGAAGCACTGTGTGACAAATCTGCCTGGAGCAGATTTGAACGCTGCTTGCAGCGGCCCCGACAGGGGCGAGGCTCATGGATGAGCCGAGTATACCCAGCCAGCACCGCACGGATCTGGGGGCGGACTGGGTGCGGCAGAACGGTGAGCTGGTTATTGGTGGCGACTGGCTCACCGAGTCCGGCATCACCGATGCGGCACAACTGGAAGTCACCGCCGCACCCGGTCTGCTCCGGTTGCGGCGGCGGGAGGTTGGGGGATTTAGGGCTTAGAAGCAAAGATCCCGGCGCAAGGCCGGGATCTTTGTTAATCATCATATTTAAAATTGAAGAAAACCTTAGATGCTTTCAGATCAATAACAATCTCACATTCACTCCAAGCTGGCTTACCGTTAGTAAGATTATTTTTTATATAAAAATCTCTTAGCTCAACTAACAATAATCTCAGATCGTAACCCGCTAACTTATCTGGAACAAACCAATCTTCATCACCATTGTCATCTATGTAATCAAATTCATAGTCACATACATCGCCCTCTAAAGAAAGCTTCGCCCGTGTCACTATCTTTTGAGCATTGTCAGGGCCAGCATTAACTAGCAATTGTCCAATTTTATTATGGAGAACATCTAACTCTTTCATTTCATTCCTCCAGGTGTATTGCGCATATCGTTAAACACGGACCGACAGTCATTTAGCCTGCACCATCCAGATCTCAAAGCAGAGCAGAGCAGAGCAAGTGCAGTAGAACTGGTATCGCCGTCGCTCCGAGGGTTATTCAGCTGCTGCGACGAGAAATTGGGGGTTTAGGGCTTAAGGACAACAACCCCGGCCACTGGCCGGGGTTGAGTGGTGACTCTTTCGGCGGGGCTTTTTTGGTTTTTAATTTATCAATAATTTTAAACACTATAGCTGCCAAGGTAATTGCAACCCCAGAAATAACACCGAATACCAATGTTCTTTTCACATGAGCCAACGGATAGAAAAAATACCCTTTAAGCATATAGATAAAAACTGCCGCCCCCCCCTGTTAAAATAAAGTAGACAACACAACAAAACACACATGAGTAAATTAGCAACTTAAAATAATTGATCATATTATTTACTCACCTTATCTTCTTCTTCTTCTTCTTCTTCTTCTTCTTCTTCTTTTTGGTTTAATCCATCCCTGATAAAACCACCAGTAACTTCAGCACCACCCGAACCTATAATATCATAAACGGTACCTGGAATCTTATTATCTGACATGATCTTATCTACACCGATAGGCGCATATTTACCAAAGACTCCCCCCAGTAATGCACCAGTTCCTGCTCCCAACTGCCCACCAGCATTGATACCATCACTAAAGATCGAGCCACCTATCGCTATCCCGATATTCGCAGGTATCCCACGCCCCGGTGCCAGCGCACCACTCACGCCCGCTGACAGACTCCCTTTATAATCCCAGCTCTTATCCTCATTACCCGGCTTATTCAGGTCATACCATTGGTAAGTGCCATTAGCGATTTCTGCAATCACCGAACCGGCAACAACTTTCCCTATTGACGCCGCTGGACCCAGATACCATGCCCCGGCAATCATCACACCATCGGTATAACCTTCAACAATGACCTTAGTGATATTCGCCCCTTCCGGTAAATCACCTCTCGCATTCTTATTCCATGCTAACCGACCATTGGTCAGCTTGTTCTCAATATAGTAGGTACGGAGTTCGACTAACTGTTCTGTCAGATCTCTCATCGCTCCCCCATCAGGATCGAACCAATCTAACTTTCCTGAAAAATCAACATAGTAAAACTCATATTTGCAACCATCCCCTTCAGGGAACAGCTCAGTTCCAGCCATGATCTTCTTCGCATCTTCCGACCTTGCATTTATCAGGAGTTGACCAGTTTTCTGATAGTTCTCTTGCTTATTACTCGCAATCCGTCTCCTGATTATATCTTGGATCCAACACAACTAATGGTTCAGCCTCTTCCTCCCAGACTTTCTTCTCTCGTAATTGCCATTCCGTCGGTGCATCCCAAGAGGAAATGCACTGACGAATTGCTCTAATTACCATATTAAACTCATGGTTATCTAGCTCGACAAAATGGATTTGGTCAAGCGGAAGCATTTCCATTATTTTATCATGGAGTTTGGGATGTTTTTTTCCCAATGCATCATCAATAAGTAACTCCAATGCATCCGAAGCGCCACGATTCAATGTCACATGTAAACTTTTATCCGTAGTGTAACCGAAGAAAACTGTAGACCCCATAATACTTACCTCATAATAATAATTTTTGATTGCTGCGACTCAGGTAGTTTTTTTACAAAGTCTAAGAACACTTTTTGATTACCCGGTGTCAGCACACTAAAGTCCACAGGAACAATATCTGCCTTACCTAAATGGTCAAGAATTTGTTGTTGCCCTGCTGGAATTTTCCCCTCAATTGGAGAAATGGTCATATTTTTCTCATAGAACTTATTTAGACCATCAATTTCTTTCTGCGAAAGGTTTTTCGTCGTATACATCAAATCAACAGTTTTTCCAGCCTGTGGTCCGCTGGTAATAACAAAATCAGCACTTTTCTGCCCGGCTACTGAATCAGGTAAGCGCTCCATTGAGCCTAAAGCCGTCTCCATTCTCGCTGCGGCTGCTGCCTCTGCAGGATTAAGTTTACCATTACCCATTGTATCGACCGTATTGAGGCGCTTTTGCCCTTCAATTGGAGTGGCATTGATATTAATCTCATAAATACCATCACTATTTTTTAGCAATGATGCATCTTTCAACACTATCTTATCAACTTTCCCAATAACCTTAGCAGCAACCTTCTCCGTGATTACCACCCCACCTTTCACTAGCCCGGCACCGCCAGCAGCTAAAGATGCAATATCAGTAAGCAGTTTACCGCCTTCGATAACGTCTGGTTGGCGTGCTCGACGTCGCGGCTCAGATCGCTGAGGTTCTGCGTCTGTTTGTCCTGATCACGAATAACAATGGTGCCGTCGCTCACCGCCGCTGGCCTGACAGGATTTCATTTCCGCAGACCATGCATCTATCTGCTTACTGCTCAGATAGTTATTCTCGACAACCGCAAGAAGGTGGCCCTGTGGCTGAAGGATTTTCCGGGCGCGCTGAACGATATCGGCGATGCGCCGGTGTTCAAGCGCCGTGACGGATGGTGCTGGTAACGGCTGATAAAAGGATCCCGGCTCGGTAGCCGGGATTATTTCAAGTCCATAGCTCTCCACCATCAGGTGTTAGCCAAACGACCCCAACAGGTGCCTTAACTAAAAACCACATTCCATATTCATCTAAATCATCATCCTCATCTTCATATGGGTGAGCAGGCCAGGCCTCTTGCAACATTTTTATTTGTTGCTCAACAGGATCAGTCAAAAACACGCCATTCGTAGCTAGTTTAATTTTTTTATCATTCAATAAGTTACCCAAAATAACAAAAAATACTTTTTTCCTGAAAGAGTAGTTATCAGGCAACTCAGAACATTCAACACTGATATGTTGCCATATAGCCCCCATAGACAATCCATAAGAACTTTCGGCAACAGATTTATATATATCATTGATATTTTTAATCATTTAAATTTAATCTCCACCCTTCTTCCACCATTTATAGATGGAGTCATTAAATCTATGGTCCATTTAGCACCAGTTTGTTGTGCTGACGTTGAAAAGTCTCTCAATGTCAAAGTGCTACCGGCAGAAGGTCCTTCTGTGACTTTTATCGAATACACCGTACCTTTACCAGGAACCACCTTAGCTGATGGCATATTCTCTGACCCCGCAAGTTGCTTAAAGTAAGTCATAACATCAGCGTCAGTAGCTCCTTTAAATACAGGAGCACCTAAACTTAACTGTGGATCTGCAACCATTGTTTTTCCATTAATATTTAACTGGAAGTCCTTCGGATGTACTGCCGGATTATTAAATTGAGTGGCAAGGTCATCAATTTTTTTCACTGCTTGCTGCTGTAATATCGCCCCAGATGGTTTTCCACTTAAATCAGAACTATTTTTCGCATTTTGCCCGATTTTTTCTAATGCTTCTTTTTCAGCTGATAATTTTCCAGCATTCATAGCTGCCGACTCAGCCTTACCCGCAACCTTAGCAGCAACCTTCTCCGTGATTACCACTCCACCTTTCACTAGCCCGGCACCGCCAGCAGCTAAAGATGCAATATCAGTAAGCAGTTTACCGCCTTCAATACCCGAGTTAAACGAGCCACTCGCACCTGCTTTTTGATACTCAGCTTCCATATTGTCGATGCGCTCAATATACGACTGTTTTACCGCATCAGACACATTACCGAGCACATCTCCACTGTTGAAAAGCTGTTTCAAAGCATCATAGGTTTCTACTGGGCTCAAGCCCATTTGCACGATACCTTCAACCGTGTCATATAGCCCAGCCGGCACCCCAGCAACCATCCCTGCCGCAAAGCTACCATCTTGGCCCGCATCTATCGCAGTCCATTTAGCCTGAGTACCCGCTTTACAGACCAGCGTGCCACACTCCGCCAACTCTTTATCTTTTTGAATTTTTTGGGCATCACTCAGATAATTGTTCTCAACCGCGTTCTTGCCGCTTTGCGCCCCCGCGACCGCATCCCCGGTGCCATCACCCACCAGCCCGCCTGCCAACCCTGCCGCCAGCGTCCCCAGCGCGCTGAGGGTTTGCTTTTGGTCTTCCGTCAGGTTTTCAGGTTTTACATCCGGGTAAAGCTCGCCCGCAATGTAGCGCGCCATCAGTTCTCCGCTGGCCGCACCGGCTGCCCCCGCCAGAGCGCTGTTACCGCTGGCTTTGGCCGCTACCGCACCCCACACCGCATGCGCCATCGCGTTCGCGGCAACGTTGGTGCTACCATCCGCGTTGGTCGTCATCGCCTTGATGACCCCGGCCGCATAAGGGCTCAGCCCACCGGCCATCGCCTGCGCAAGATTGTTGCCCGCCAGCCCCTGAATCGCCCCCGTAGCCGCCTGCATGCCCTGCTGGACGCTGCTGCCGGTGCCCCACTGCTTCTGCGTCGCTTTGTAGCTGTCTGTCGCGTGCAGCTTCTCGTTGTAGGCTTTCCACTGCTCTTTCGTGGCATCCTTACCCGGCTCTTTGATCCCGTTTTTCTCAAGCTCTGCCTTGCCTGCATTGATGGAGCGGATATCCCCCTCGGTCCGCGCTATGTCCATCGCCTGATTGCCGATCTCGCCGATCAGCTGCGCCTGTTGCAGCCGTTTCTGCTCTTTCTCCTTGTCGAAGATCGGGCTTAACGTCTGGTTGGCATGCTCGACGTCGCGGCTCAGATCGCTGACGTTCTGCGTCTGTTTGTCCTGATCGCGAATGACGATAGTACCGTCGCTCACCGCCGCATGGGTGGTGGAGCTGTCGTGCCCGCTGTTGTTGGCCCCCACCAGCAGGCCGTTGGCCATATTGCCGGCGAACTGGCTGCCGATGCTGCCGCCGGAGCTGATGCCCACGCTCTGGTGTTCTACCTCGAAGTCCGCCTGATTGTGGATGTCCGTAAAGCCCAGCGTGCCGGTGTCGAGCTTGTTTTTATCCGCCGTGGCGGTGCTGCCTATCACCGCGCCGTTAAGCTGGGTGTGTTCGCCCACCGTCACGTCAAAACCGCCCTTGCCGGCAAAGATGCCCGTCTGCTCCTGCACGCTGTCGTAGTTGCTGTGCATTTTGTCTTTGCTCAGGCTGAGGCTGCCCGAGCCGGTCATGGAGCCAAAGGTAAAGCTGCCGCCCGCGCTGGCGTTTTGCTGTTTGGAATCGTAGCGGTCGCTGTCCTGCTGGCTCTCCAGCAGCAGGTTGCGGCCCACGTCGGCTTTGACCGATTCGCCGGTGACCTGCGCGCCGATCAGATTGGTATCGCGCCCGCTGGTGATGTTGACCTGATTACCGGCATTGACTGTGGTTTCGGTGTAGCGGGTACCGTTGCCTTTTTCGTTGCCCTTGCCTTTGTTGACGCTGGCCGAAATGCTCAGCCCGATGCCGCCGGAGCCGACGCCGATGCCCACGCCCAGCGTGCCGCCCTGGCTCTCGTTCTTGCCGTCCAGATACTGGGTGTTTTTGGCGGAAAGCAGGTTCACGTCGCGGTTGGCGTTCAGGGTAACGTCCTTGCCCGCCTGCAGCTGGCTGCCCTGCACCAGAATGTCGCCGTCCTGGCCCTTCACGCCGTTCCCGCTGGCGGTAATGCTCAGGTTGTTACCCGCCGTCAGGCTGCTGCCCTGGGCGGTACTCTGCCCGCTGTTCTGGGTCGAGGTGGAAGACTGGGTGCCGTAGGAAATGCTGATCCCCACCATGTTGTTATTGGCCGGGTCGGCGCCCTGCGCCTGCGCCAACCGCGCCGCCTGTACCGCCTGCACGCCGCTCAGCGCCGCTTTGGTGCCCTGCAAGGCCGCCAGGCGGCTGTCGTCGGTGGATTTTGCCTGTTGCGAGGTTTCCACGGCGGTGTTCAGCGCGCTGCCGACGGTGCCGGAAAGCGCCAGCGTCAGCCCGGATTTTTTCTGCTCGACCTTGTGGGTCTGGCTGTTTTCATCCTGCGCCTGCGTCACCGACACATTCTTGCCGCTCAGCGCCATGTCCTTGCCGGCCACCAGCTCGGAACCGGTCACCGCCAGATTGTTGCCCGCCCCCAGCGTGACGTTGCCGTTCACGCTGCCGACGGTGCTGCCCTGGTTGGTCACCCCCTGCGAGGTGTCGGTGGTTTTCAGGCTTTCGGTGCCGTAGCTGATGCCGATGCCGCCGCTGCTCATCAGACCGGATTTTTTCTCCTGCTTGAGGTGCAGCTCGCTGTTGCGCTCGGTGGCGCCGGTGACGGTCAGATCATGGCCCGCCAGCAGCTTCACGTCCTGGGTGCCGGCCACGCTGCTGCCCTGCACGCGCAGATCGTTGCCCGCCAGCACCTTGATGCTGTCACCGCTCAGGGTGCTGCTCTGCAGGGTCTGGCGATCCAGGGTGTCGCGGGTGGTGGTGGTGGTTTTCGACATCAGGCCGTTGCCGCCGGTCACCTTGTGGCGCTCGTCCAGATCCTGGGTGTTTTCGCCGTTGAGGATGTTGACGTCATGGCCGGCATTCAGGTTCAGCGCCTCGCCGGCGGAAATCGCCGCCGCATGAGCAGTGATATCGTTGCCCGCATTGAGGGTCACCGCGCCTTTGCCGACCACTTCGCTGCCCACCTGCTGGCTGTTGCCCTGTTTCAGGCTGTTGTCGCCGTTCCAGATCAGGTTGTCGCGGCTGGCGGTGGTCACCGCGTTCAGGTTGAGATCGCGCCCGGCGCTCAGCAGCGTTTGGCCGTTCTCGCCGCTGTTGACCACCTGCGCCGCATCCAGTTTGATGTCGCGCCCGGCCTGCAGCATCAGTTTGCCGTCGGCGCCCTGCACGTACATGCCGGCTACGCTGTCGATATGGGTGCGCTCGAAGCTGTTGGCGCCGTTCACGCTTTGCGCCGCTCGGGTAGTGCTGATGGCGTTGATGTCGCGCCCGGCGCTGGCCAGCAGCGAGTTGTTGCCCTGGATCACGCCGCCGATATTGTTGATATCGGTGCGGGCGGTCAGGCCGACGTCGGCCCCCTGAATGCTGCCCGCCATATTGGTGATGTTGGCGGCGCTCAGTTTCACCACTTCGCGCCCGGCAATATGGCCGCTGTTAAACAGGCCGTCGCCGAGGTTGAGGTTAACGTTGCGCCCGGCGATCAGCGCGCCGGAGCCGTCCAGATCGCCCGGTTGCATGCGGGCATACACCTGCGGCACCAGTACGTTTTGCTGGCTGCCATCCGGCAGCGTGACCTTGGCATTCACCATCCAGACGATGTCTTTGGTCAACAGCCCCATTTGTTCCGGCGTCAGCGCCACGCCGACCTTCAGGTTATATTGCTGGCTGAAGGCCAGCCCCTGATCCATCAGCGCCTTGAACTGCTCTTCGTCGTTGTTGTACCCGTCCAGATAACGCTGGCCGGTCAGGTTGATCACCTGTTCGCGGATCAGCCGCTGCTCGTAGTAGCCATCCCCCAGACGTTTCAGCACGTTGTCCTGGTTGTTGGTGGCTTTCGCGATCATGTAATCCGACCCCAGCCAGGATTTTTGGTTGGTGAAGCGCGGATCGGTTTCCACCAGATACTGGCCGCCCGGCGCCGGATTGGTCTTGAACAGGCTGTTGTCCGGCAGGCGGGTGTCCGGTCCGACGATGCGCACCACGCTGCTCGCCGCGTCGCCCTGCTGGGCGTTCACGTTGTTGGCCACTTCAAACTGCTGGCCCGGTTGCAGGGCCGCCGCCTGAATCACCGGCAGGTCGCCGCCGCCGATGGTCTGCATCCCGGCGGAAACATCGCTGCCGGTGACAACCGCATTCACTCCGCCGGCCTGGTCGATGGTGGCGTCTGTGCCTTGCGGCGTCAGCGGTGCAATGGCTACCGGGTTACCCGCCACCTGCCCGTGGTCGATCAGTTGGCTCGGTTTCAACGCGATGGTCTGGATGCTGGTCGGCGGCGTATAGGCCGTGGTGTTATGCCCCTGTTTGTCAGTGCCTTTTTTCTTGATGCGGTAGTAGCTGGTCACTTCCCCGACGTCGGTGGTCAGCCGCTGGCCCGCCACCGCCACGTTATCCACGCTACCGGCGTTAATCGCCAGCGTGCCACCGGCCACCACCTGGCTCTTGTCGTTCAGCAAATGCCCTGCGTTGATCGCCATATCGCCACCGGCGACGATTTTGGCCGGATCGCTTTCCTTAATCTGGGTTTCCTGCACCGTCCGGTTATAGTCGTACTGATTAAATCTGTCGTTGCCGTGCCCGGTTTTGCCTGGGGTGTTCAGGTTCAGCAATGAGTCTGACGAATTGCGGTCAACGAAGACGCCTTGTTCCCCCGCTTTCCAGCGCACCGGATCGCCGGACTGTTGATACTCGGTGACTTTTTCGTTGGAAACGGTGACCAACTCGGTACTGAAACGATCGTTGATGTTGTTGATCAGCGCGGCGGACAGCGCCATGTTGCCCGCGGACTCAATGGTCGAACTGTGGTTGTTAAGGGTGCCTGCCTGGCCGCTTGCCAGGTGGTTGGCGTCAAGCTGGCCGCCAATCGCCATATCGCCACCGCTGTAAATCAGCCCGTGATCGTAGTTGTTCAGCGTCTGAGTGCCGATATCCACCCGCTCGCGCCCGGCCAGCGTGGCGGCGGTGCCGTTCTCCGCCAGGTTGTTGAAGGTAGCGGTCTGCACGCCGATGGCGTCGCCATAAATACGGCCGGTGCCGATGTTGTTCAGCGTGTTGGCCGTCAGCAGGGTGTGCTTGCCGTCGATCAGGCCGTAGTTGGTCAGGGTGCCGTTCACCGTCAGCCAATCCTGCCCGGCGTTGATCTCGCCGCTGGCGGCGTTAAACAGATTATTGGCGTGCAGATCCAGCTTCGCGCCCGCCAGCAGCTTGCCGCTGTTGGTGACATCGCCCGGCGTGGTGAAGTTGAAATTGCCGTTGGCGATCATCTCGCCGCTGTTATTGATGCCCTGAGCGCTGACCAGATTGATATCGCCCAGCGACAACAATTGCCCATCGCCGCCGATCGCGTTGGCGTTAATCTCCAGCAGCTTGCCGGCTTTGAGCGTGCCGCCAGTGTTCAGCAGGTTAAGTGCCGAGCCCTTCAATTGCAGGGTGTCGGCCGCAGCCAGTTGGCCGCCGCTGTTATCCAGGGTGCCATCGTTGGTGATGGCCAACTGCCGGTCAGCCAAAATGCTGCCGCCACGGTTGCTCAGCGTGCCGGTGTTCAGCGTTACCGTCTGGCCTTCCAGCCCTTTATTGTCCGCCAGCGTGGCGTCGTTGGTGAACTGCAGGGCGTTGAGCGTCACGGTAGCGCCGCTGCGGATCAGCCCCAGGGTGTTATCGATAACCCCCTGTGCGCTGCCCAGCAACAGATTGCCGACCGCCTGAATCTGCCCGTTGCGGTTATCCAGCCCGGTGTTGTTCAGCGTTACCGCCTGCTCGCCGATAATCCGCCCGCCGTTGCTGTTGTCCAATTTGAGCGCCGCCAGCATGAAATCGCCCTTGGCCCCCAGCGTACCGCCCTGGTTATTGATATCGCCGCCGTTGAGTTGCAGCTGGCCCAGGCTGTGGAGAGTGCCGTTTTGGTTATCCAGTTGCTGGCCGCGGGTATCCAGCAGCATGTCGCCGCCGGCCTGCACCAGCCCGCTCTGATTGTTCAGGCCGCCCGCGCCGGTGGTGGTGAGCGTCAACGCCTGCTGCGCCACCAGCTTGCCGCCACCGTTCAGCACCGTGTCAGCGTCAAGTTGCAGATTTTTACCGGCAATCACCACACCCTGGCCGTTATCGAACAGACCGGTAGACAGGTTCATCGCGCCCTGGCTGGTAATGCCGCCTTTCTCGCCGCTGTTGGCGTTGGTCAGCCGATCGACCGCCAGATCCAGGCGATTGCCGCTCTGGATCAACCCGCCGTCGTTGTTGTTGAGGTTATTGCCGTGCAGCTCCAGCGCCGTTTGGGCCGCCAGTTGACCGCCCCGGTTTTCCAGCATGCCGAAGTTGATCTTCGCCGCATCGGCGCTGACCAGCGTCCCCTGATTATTCAGCAGAGACCCGCTGTCCAGCTGCAGTTGTTTGCCTGCGCCTATCACCCCAAGATTGCTGTTATCCAGCCGTTCTTTGGCGTTCAGCGCCATGTCTTGGCCGGATTTGATCGCCCCGCCCTGGTTATTGATCACCCCGGCGGTCGCCGACAGCCGTTTTTCGGAAGCCAGCGTGCCGTGGCGGTTATCCAGTTGGCTGCCACGCAGTTGCAGGTCGCCCGAGCTGGCGATAAAGCCGCTTTGGTTATCCACCTCGCCACCGGCGATGTTCAGTTTGCCCAGGCTGCTGATGCCGCCATTTTTGCCGCTGTCGCGGTTGGTCAATGCCTGGCCGTGGGTATCGATAGTCGCGTCGCCGCCGGCCTGCAACAGGCCGCCGTCGTTGGTCAATGCCAGGCTGTCGATGTTCAACTGCTGCTTGCCAACCAGCGTACCTTTGCTGTTATCCAGCCGGCCGGTGAACACTTCGGTGGCACCACCGCCCACCAGCATGCCCTGGCTATTGTCCAGCGCGCCGCTGTGGATCGACAGCGCCCCCTGGCTGAGAATGCCGCCGGTTTCGCCGCTCAGGCGGTTGCTCAACGCGGCGCCCTGGGTGTCGAGGCTCATGTCACCGGCGGATTGCAGCAGGCCGCCGTCATTGGTCAGCGCCCCGCCGTTCAGGCGCAAATCGCCCGCAGCGGCGATAGCGCCCTGTTGGTTGTTCAACGCGCCGTTGCCGAGCGCCAGGGAAATGGCGCCGCCAACCACTTGCCCACCCTGGTTTTCCAGCCCGGTGCCGCTCAGTTGCAGCCCTTGTTTGGCTTCGATACGGCCGCTGCGGTTATCCAGCGCCTGACGGGTCGCCACCTCGCCGTTGCCGGTAGCGGCGGAAACCAGGCCCTTGCGGTTATCCAGTTTATCCGCCTGTAACCGCGTATTGGCGCTCGCGGCCAGCTGGCCTTGCTGGTTGTCGAGGGTGCCGCCAATCTGCGCACTCAGGCTGCCGTCCTGCGCGGCGATCACTTTGCCGTTTTGGTTGTTCAGCTGTGCGGCGTTCAAGGCCACATTGCCGTTGGCCGCCAGTTGGCCGCCCTGATTGTCGATACCCTTACGGGTGCTGAGGCGCATATTGCCGTTACCGCTCTGCACCAATTGGCCGTTGCGGTTGGACAGGCTGCCGGCATCCATCGCGATCTGCTGCGCCGACGTAGTGCCACCATCCAGCACGTAATCGCCGCCCTGCATCGAGAGCTGCCCGTTGGACAACAGCTTGCCGTTATCCCCTTGCAGCCGGCCGGTATTCACCGCCAGCGTGCCCTTGCCGGCATGGATAATCTGCCCGCTCTGGTTGTCGATCGCCCCGGCGTTCAGCGTCAGGTTGTTGCCGTTGTTGGCGATGCGGCCGCCGCCGTTGTCAAGCGTACCCTGCTGATTCAGGGCCAGATCGTCTTCGCCGAGCTGGGTGATCTCGCCCTTGCGGTTGGATATGTCATGCGCGCTCAGCGCCAGTTTATTCGCCGTCAGCGTGCCGCCGTCGTTGTTCAGCCGTTTGCCGGTGTCGGCAGCCAGTTGCTGCGCTGCTTCAACCTGCGCATTGGCCGTGGTTAAGTCGCTCTGCCCGGCGTTGAGCGTTACATGGGTGCCGGCGGTGCGGCTGCCGCTGATGTCCATGCCTTGCCCGCTGGCACGCAGGTTGCCCGCCGCCAGGTTCTGGCCCTGCGCGGTCAGTTTGCCGCTGGCGGTCAACGCCAGTTCGCCGCTCCCGCCCAGTTTACCGTCCTGCTGCACGCCTGCCGCCAGGGTGCTGCCTTTGCTGCTGTTCAGGCTGGCGGCCTGAATCTGCACATTATTCCGCGCGGCGATGGAACCGCTGTTTTGCACCTCGCCCTCGCTGGTGACGGCGGCATTGCCCGCAGCGAACAGCGAACCGCTGTTGCTGATGCCCTGCTTCGAAGCCATTGCCATATCGCCGCCGCTGATGGCGCCGCTGTTTTCGATGCGGCCGTCGGCGGTCACCACCACGCTGCCGGCCTGCGCGCCGATATTACCGGCGTTGCGCACCCCGACGCCGGTTTCGGTGCCGATCATACGGATCTTGCCGGCATACATGCCGCCCAGTTTGGCCACATCCACCGCCAGCTGCGGGCGGGTGGCCGGATCGGCGCCCTGTTTTTCGATCTGCTGATGCGCCGCATCCACCTTGTTGCGCCCGGTGGTGACGTTCAAATCATTGGCCCACAGCCCGGCGTTGATCTTCGTCGAACGGGCAATGATCTCGGTGTAATCCTGACGCGAACTGTCCATGCCGGCGCCTTCCACCACCACTTCGCCGCGCTCGACGTTAAAACCGGTCAGATTGCCGTTGTTCATCTGCGCCTGGCCGGTAGTCAGCGTGGCGCGGTTGGCGTTGATAAAACCGCAGCCATTACAGGTAATGCCGGAAGGGTTGGCGATCACCACCTGCGCGCGCTGGCCGGCGACCTCGATATACCCGTTCAGGCGGCTGGGATCGCGGGAGTTGACCTCGTTGAGGATCACCTTGGCTTCGCCTTTCGCCAGCCACGGGTTGCCATCAACCCAGCCGCCCTGCTGGGTCTGGGTCATTTTGTGCGAGTTGTTGAGGATCGCGCCCTGCTTGTCGACATCGAACTGGCTGTAGGTGTTGCGGGAAACCCCACCGGCGCTCGGGGTCTGAATATTGACCTGCGGCGTACCGTTGGCGCTGTTGACGATGGTCGGCTGCTGGCCGCCAGGCGCATTGCCGTCAGCGACAATGGCCGCCTGCACCGGCTGGATAGCGCCCAATGCCAATAACAGGCTGAAGCTGACGGCGCTCATCTTGCCGATACACTGGCTCAGGGTATGGCCCAGGCCAGGCGACCGTGCGGACCCGGCGCGGCCGGAGCGGGCGATATCCGCCACCACCATCAGCATGCCACGCGCTTTGTTGAAAACGATACGGTACAGGTTCTTGTTCATGGCAATGTCCTTATTGAATGTCCGACGGCTCGACGGCTAACGGGTGGTTCGCCCACCATTGCTGCGCTTGCTGGTGGCTGACCTGAGCGCCTTTAAAGTTCACGACGCGTTTGCCGCGCTGCGCGCCCCGGTGGTACAGCGCCCGTACGCAGAACTGCGGGAAAATATCCCGGGCGATCAGATTGCGCATTTCCCGCGTGTGGCCGAACGGGGCGATCCAATCGCAGAACCACAGACGATCGCCGCTGTTCCAGTCATTTTCCTGCATGTTTATCGCCGGTTGCGTCAAATAGCGCGCCTCGGCTTCTTGATTCATCCAGGCCCAACTGAGGAAAAACACCGGCTGATTTTGGTGTGACGCCAGCACATATTGCTGCCGCTTGATGATCGGCAACAGCAGCGTCGGCAGGGTGTGCAACGGCGCATCGCGGTGCATCGGCGAATGCATCCACAACCATACCGCCGCGCCAAAGGCTTCCGCCTCACTGTCATCGCCGCCGAGGATCAGCGGCGCTCGAATATCGTAGTCACCTATGCGCATCGTCGTTCCCTCAGTAGTTCCAGCTCAGGTTAAAGCCCAGCGTCACCGGGCTGGTGCTGAAGCCGTCCGGTTTGGAGAACGGCACGCCGGCGAACAGGTCGTAACCCACCTTGAAGGCGTAACCGCGCAGGCCGACCACCCCACCCGCCAGGTGTTGCCCGACCAGGTAATCGGTGCCGTAACCGCCCACTTCGCCATAGTCGGCCCCCAGGTACAGTTCTTGCCCCGGCAGCGGCGTGCGCCAGGCCAGATCGTTGCGCACGAACCAGCCGTGGTTGGCGTTCAGGGTGCGTTCGCCGTCAAAGCCGCGTACCGTCCAGCGGTTGCCGATAGCAAACTGATCCTGCGGCGTCAGTGGGGTATCGCTGATCTGACGCTGGTACTGCACGTTGTAGTGGAAGTCCTGGCTGAACAGGCTGAACGGCACGTCAAGCTGGGCGTTGAGCTGCACGATTTTGCTGAGCGCCGTGGCCTCGCCAAAGGTCTCTTCCGGCGCAGGCAATGCGCCGAACCAGCGAGTGCCGCGCTGATAGCTGACGCCGGCATCCAGCGTGGCCTGCTGGATGTAATGGCGGTGCTGCAAGCCCAGCCGCCAGCCGGAGGTGCGGCGGCGCTGCACCTCCACTTCGGTATCGTTGATGTAGTTGCTGGATTCGCGCGCCAGCACGTCATAGGTCAGCGTGGTTTTCTGGCTGCCGTTACGGTGCAGCACCCGGCTGAGCTGGAAATCCAGGTTCTTGCTCTTGCCGCTGTAGCGGTAATCCTGATTCTGCCCGGCGATGGTCTGGTGATAGTCATAACTGTTGGCAGTCACCCCGGCCATCCAGTAGCCGAACGGCACCGAATAATGGCCGGTGATGTTTTTGGTGCCTCTGCCGCCCTGGTTTTGCAGGTCAGTGGTGCCGGAGATGTAGAACAGATCGCTGAGCGAGAACGGGTTATCCAAAGACAGCGTCAGGCCGCCCTGATAGCGACCGGTGCTCTTGGTGCCGGAGTCATCCAGCGAGGCGCCAACGCGCCACATGCGTTCTTGCTTCCAGCTCAGGGCGATATCGCTTTCGCCGGGCTGCTCGCCGGGGATGATTTCCATGTTGGCCTGCACCGTCGGCAGGCGCTGCAGGTTTTCCAGCCCCTGCTCGATATCACGCAAGTCCAGCAAGTTGCCGGCATGAGCCGGGAAACTGCTGTAGGGTTGAATGTAGCGGCCGCTGTCCGGCGTCAGTTTCACCTGGCGTACATAGCCGGGCACCACCACCAGCCGCAGCTTGCCGCTTTTCAGATCCTGCGTCGGCGCCAGCACGCGCGTGGTGATATAACCGTGGTCCACCAGCCGGTTTTGCAGCGTGCTCATCAACAGGTTGATGCCCTGCCCGCCCAGGCACTGGCCCTGCGCCTGGGTGGCAATGCGCTGCAACGGCAGCCAATGCGGGAGTTTGTCCTGGCCGGTCAGAACGACCTGTTCGATAGGGAAGCAGGGTTTTTCCTGCGGGAACGCAATGTGGCCAAAACCGGACGAAGGCGGCGACAGCCGCACATCCGGCGTCGGGGGCGTTAGCTGCTGTTCCAGCGCTTTTTGCCGCTGCTGCTGTATGATCAGCTGATCGCCATTTGGCGCTGCCGCCAGAACCGGTTGATTGAATATACACAGCGGCAAGACAACGGAAGCCAATGGAATACATCCCTTGCACACAGCAAGGCTGAGCGAAGAGTAAGCAGAGAGGCGCATGACGTTTTCCCTGTCGAAGGACAAATAAATGATAAGAATTGTAAATAAACGCGAACATTATGCGCGTGAATAGCTCGGGATCAACCCTATTTTGGCCAATAATGAGCGCCGGATAACAAATACGTGGTATGAATAATCCGAGAGGTTAGCGCCCTCGCGCTGAATATTAATATAACCAGCTGTTTATATTAAATAAATAATAAAAAAACAAAGATACCCACTAAAAATAATTAGGAATAATTGCATGCCAACAATGCAATTATTCATCATGACTAATCATTGCCAGATAACACCATAAATTTAAGACATTTCCTATTTCAAGCGCATTTTTTCGCGAATTAATCACCGTGATGAATGATATTATTATTAATCCACCTTCTACCTTTTGATTATATTCATCCTATTTCGAGCTGCAGCGTTGCTGGCCGTAATTTAAGGTTCCCAGGGCAGCGTTATCAACCTGCCCCCCTTATTCCAGAAGACGGTAACTGGCTCTCTATCCTTTCTTCCAGCGCCCGGATTTAGGGCCTTTGCGGATTCTTTCATTGCATTGCTAAACCGGTTCTTCTATTTTAGCTCGCCATCTGACACAGGTTAAAACAGAGGTTGATCATGGGAAATCGCGTATGGGTGCTGGGTGACGCTGTAGTCGATCTGGTTCCTGAAAATTCAAACAGTTATCTCAAATGCCCCGGCGGCGCGCCTGCCAACGTAGCGGTCGGCATCGCCCGTCTGGGCGGCGATAGCGCCTTTATCGGCCGGGTCGGCAAAGACGGTTTCGGCGCATTCTTGCAGCAGGTGCTGAGCGAAGAGCAGGTAGATATCCGCCACATGACTCAGGATGACAAGCATCACACCTCCACCGTGGTGGTGGATCTCGATCTGCTCGGCGAACGCACTTTCACTTTCATGGTCACCCCCAGCGCCGATCTGTTCCTGCAACCTGAAGATCTGCCTGAGTTCAAAGCGGATGAGTGGCTGCACGTTTGCTCTATCGCCCTGTCGCAAGAGCCCAGCCGCAGCACCACCTTTACCGCGATGGAGAACATCAGGGCGGCCGGTGGCTGGGTGAGTTTTGATCCTAATATTCGTGAAGATGTCTGGCGCCAACCGGAAGCGCTGCGCCCCTGCCTGCAAAAGGCGCTGCTGCTGGCGCACGTGGTCAAAATCTCACAGGAAGAATTGAGTTTTATCAGCAATATCGGTGAGCTGGAAAGCGCCATCGACTGGATGATGCAGCGTTATCCGCTGCGTTTGCTGCTGGTGACGCTGGGCGGCGATGGCGTATGCGTGCATGACGGCAAGCAGATCCGCCATTTCCGCGCCCCCTTGATCGTCCCGATCGACACCACGGGCGCGGGCGACGCTTTTGTCTCCGGTCTGCTGGCTGCGCTGGCGCAACTCGGCGCTCTGCCACAGGATGAACAGTGGCCAGAGGTGATCGCCCAGGCCCAAGCCTGCGGTGCCTTGGCTACCACCGCCAAAGGCGCCATGACCGCTCTGCCTACCTCAGAACAGTTAAAAGATTTCCTTCAGCGCTAAACCCATAACGGTGGGCCAGGCTCACCGTTTTCCACTGCTGGGCCGAATTTGCGCACTCGATCACAATAGCTGAATCGGGTTAGCAAACTTGATTGCCAGCCGCCGTTCAACTCTTTATCTTTCATCTTGAAAAACCGGTTTAGCAATTTAGCAAAAAACAATAACAACTTTACCCGGATGATAGAGAACCATGAAAAAACTTAGCTATTTGGCTGTAACTACAGGGCTCCTCATTTCCACCTCTGCAGCGGCGGCTGGCGCCGACAGCAGTATCGAAGCACGCCTGAATGCGATGGAACAACGGCTGCAACAGGCTGAACAACGTGCCACCCAGGCCGAAACACGCGCCACGGCGGCAGAACGTCACGCACAACAGTTGGAACAACGCACCGCCAACACCGAGCGGCAAACCGTACAGGTTGCGCAGCGTACCGCGACGCTGGAAACCAAGGCTGCGCCGGCTTCCAGCCTGAAGTTGAACGGTTTTAACGATCTGAAACTGTATGGCGACGTCGAGTTCAACCTCGACGGTGCCAGCCGCAGCGGCCAGCTTACCTCGTTGAAAACCAGCAACAACAAGGACTGGAAACCGGGCAACAAAGAGCGTTGGGATATCAATGGCCGTATTCTGGTCGGCGTGGACGGTTACCGTCGTAACCAGGACGGCAACTTCTCCGGTTTCAGCGTACAACCGCTGGCCGACATGACCGGTAAAATGAACCTTGATGATGCCGCCTTCTTCTTCGGCAACGAAAAGAACTGGCAGACCAAAATCGGGCGCTTTGAAGCCTACGACATGTTCCCGCTCAATCAAGACACCTTCATCCAGTATTCCGGCAATACCGCCAACGATCTGTATGCCGATGGCTTCGGCTATATCTACATGATGAAAGAAGGCCGCGGCCGCAGCAGCAGCGGCGGCAACCTGATGCTGAGCAAATACGCCGGCGACTTCTACTTCGAGCTCAATACGCTGGTGGAAGACGGTTCCTCACTGTTCCAGGACAGGGCCTACCACGGCAACAGTCTGGATAATAAGAAAAACGTGGCCTATCTGCGGCCGGTGCTCGCCTGGAAGAAAGACCAGTTCAGCGCGGCGGTGGCGATGGAAAGCAACGTGGTCAACAATGCCTATGGGTATCAGGACAATCAGGGAAAATTCGTCGACCAGTCCAAACGTAACGGCTATGGCATGACCATGACCTGGAACAACACCGCCGCCAATCCGGACAACGGTGTGGTCGCCAACCTGAGTACCGCCTATCTGGACGCGTCGGGCGAAAAAGACTTAACCGCCGGCATCAACGTGCTGTGGCGTCGTTTCGAAGTGGGATATATCTACGCCCACAACGACATCAAAGAGTTTAATACTGCCGGAATGGCGGCCGACATCAATAACCCGCTCAGTGAACCGGGCAAGTATGACATTCACACCATCCATACTTCGTATCAGATACCTAATATCATGAATATGAAGAACTTCAACTTGTACCTCGGGGCCTACGTCTCGATGCTTGAAGCCAATGCCGATAACAAAATAGCCAACGCCAATAACGATCAGCGCTACGGTGTGCGCGCCAGATTCAAGTACTTCTTCTGACGCAGGCTGGTGACTAATTTCCGCCGCGGAAAGCCGCGGCGGTGTTTTGATTTATTAAGGGAGAAAACATGGACATTACCGCAACCGCTAACGCGCTCTTGCCGCTGCTTGGCGGCAAAGAGAACATCGCCAGCGCCGCCCACTGCGCCACCCGTCTGCGGCTGGTGCTGGTGGATGACAGCAAGGTGGATAAAGCTGCAATCGGCAAACTTGACGGGGTGAAGGGTTGCTTCAGCAACGCCGGGCAGATCCAGGTGATTTTCGGCACCGGGCTGGTCAACAAGGTGCATGCGGAATTTATCAAGGCGGCGGGCGTCAGCGAATCCAGCAAGTCTGAAGCCGCCGACATCGCGGCGAAAAAACTCAACCCGCTGCAACGTATCGCCCGCCTGCTGTCGAACATCTTTGTGCCGATCATTCCGGCTATCGTCGCCTCCGGCCTGCTGATGGGCCTGCTCGGCATGGTGAAAACCTACGGCTGGGCCGACGCGAACAGCGCGCTGTTCGTGATGCTGGACATGTTCAGCTCGGCGGCGTTTATCATCTTGCCTATCCTGATCGGCTTCACCGCCGCGCGCGAATTCGGCGGCAACCCTTATCTGGGCGCCACGCTGGGCGGCATCCTGACCCATCCGGCGCTGACCAACGCCTGGGGCGTCGCGGGCGGTTTCCACACCATGAATTTCTTCGGACTCGATATCGCCATGATCGGCTATCAGGGTACGGTGTTCCCGGTGCTGCTGACGGTGTGGTTTATGAGCGTGCTGGAAAAGCAGCTGCGCAGAGTGATCCCCAACGCGCTGGACCTGATCCTGACGCCATTCCTGACGGTCGTGATCTCCGGCTTCGTCGCCATGCTGTTTATCGGCCCCGCCGGGCGCGCACTGGGTGACGGCATCTCCTTCGTGCTCAGCACGCTGATTGCCCACGCCGGTTGGTTCGCCGGATTCCTGTTCGGCGGCCTGTATTCCGCCATCGTCATCACCGGCATTCACCACAGCTTCCACGCCGTCGAGGCCGGGCTGCTTGGCAACCCGAAAATCGGCGTAAACTTCCTGCTGCCGATCTGGTCGATGGCCAATATCGCCCAGGGCGGCGCTTGCCTGGCGGTGTATTTCAAAACCCGCGACGCCAAGATTAAAGCCATTGCGGTGCCTTCAGCCTTTTCCGCCATGCTCGGCATTACCGAGGCGGCGCTGTTCGGTATCAACCTGCGCTTTGTGAAACCCTTCCTGGCTGCGCTGGTGGGTGGCGCGCTCGGCGGTGCCTGGGTGGTGGCCAATCACGTCGGCATGAACGCCGTCGGGCTGACGGCGATACCGGGGCTGGCGATCGTGCAGGCCAGTTCGCTGCTGAGCTACATCATTGGTCTGGTTATCGCCTTCGGCAGCGCCTTTACGCTCTCGCTGCTGCTGAAATACAAAACGGACAGTGAATGATGGAAGAACTGAATTTGATGAAACAGGCCGTTCAGGCGCTGATGACGGGTATGCCGCTGGCGCTGCGCGATCCTCATCGCCCGGGATGGCATCTGGCCCCCAGCGTCGGCCTGCTGAACGACCCCAACGGGTTTATTCAGCATAATGGGGTTTATCATCTGTTCTATCAGTGGAACCCGCTGGGCTGCGATCACCGCAACAAATGCTGGGGCCATTGGCAATCGACGGATCTGCTCAACTGGCAGCATCAGCCGGTGGCGCTGGTGCCCGGCGCTTGTTACGACAGCCACGGCTGTTACTCAGGCTCGGCGGTGGTGGCAGACGGCAAAATCATGCTGGCGTATACCGGCAACGTAAAATACCCCGACGGTTCTCGCACCGCATACCAGTGCCTGGCGCTGGAAAATGCGCAGGGCGGGTATGACAAGCTCGGCCCGGTGCTACCGCTGCCGGAAGGCTACAGCGGCCACGTGCGCGATCCCAAGGTTTGGCGCCACCAAGACAGCTGGTACATGGTGCTCGGCGCCCGCGACCTGCAGGATCGCGGCAAGGTGCTGTTGCTGCGCTCCGCCGATCTGCGCAGTTGGCAGCTGTTGGGGGAGATTGCCGGCACACAGCTGAACGGCATGGGCGATTTCGGCTATATGTGGGAATGCCCGGATCTGTTCACGCTGGCGGATGCCGAGGTGTTGATTTGTTGCCCGCAAGGGCTGGCGGCGCAGGACGAACGTTATCTCAACGTTTACCAGGCGGGCTATCTGACCGGCAAGCTGGATTATCGGCAGGCGGCCTTTGAACATGGCGAATTCCACGAGCTGGACGCCGGGTTCGAATTCTATGCGCCGCAAACCACGCTGGCCGAAGACGGCCGCCGTCTGCTGGTCGGCTGGATGGGCGTACCGGAGCAGGACGAAGCCAGTCACCCGACGTTGCAATACGGCTGGATCCATACCATGACCTGCCCGCGCGAACTTTCTTTGCAGAACGGCAAGCTTTACCAACAGCCGGCGCGCGAGCTGCAACGGCTGCGCGGCGAGGGCAGCCAATGGCAGGGAATGGCGGATAACGCCCCTGTCTGGCCGGTCGACAGTGCCGAAGTGTTGTTGACGCCCAACGGCGCATTCAGCGCCGACTTTGGCGATACGATGACGCTGAGTTGGGACGGTGCCTTGCTGCGTCTGACGCGCAACAACCTGCGCAACGGGCAGCCTGAACACCGTTACTGGCGCGGTGAGGTCACCCATCTGCAAATGCTGTTCGACAGCTCCAGCGTGGAGATTTTTATCAACCACGGCGAAGGGGTCATGAGCTCACGCTACTTCCCTGGCCCGCAATCGTTGCTGCGTTTGAGCGGTGAGACGCAGCTTGCACTGGAGCACTGGCCGCTGACGCCATGCATGCTAGAATGACGCATCTCCCGTTGAACTCAGATGCCGCCAGTGAAAAAAAACAAACGCATAACCATCAGTGATATTGCCGCGCTGGCCGGCGTGTCGAAATCGACCGCCAGCCTGGTGCTTAACGGACGCAGCAAAGAATATCGGGTGTCCGACGACACCCGTGACCGTATTCTGGCGCTGGCCGGAGAGCACCACTATCAGCCTAGCTTCCACGCACGTTCGCTGCGATCCTCCCGCAGCCATACCCTGGGGCTGGTCGTGCCGGAGATGACCAACTACGGTTTTGCCGTGATTTCACGCGAGCTGGAAACCCTCTGCCGCGAGGCGGGTTTGCAGTTGCTGATCGCCTGCTCCGATGAAAACCCGGCGCAGGAAATGATGGCGGTGAACAGCCTGGTGCAACGTCAGGTCGACGGCTTGATTGTCGCTTCCAGCCAGCTCAGCGATGTGGAATACCAAAAGATTAACGCCGGCCTGCCGGTGGTGCAGATGGACCGCCTGATCACCGGCTCCGCGCTGCCGCTGGTGATGACAGACTCACTGACCTCGACCGCCACGCTGGTGGAAAACGTCGCGCGCCAGCATCCTGACGAATTTTATTTCCTCGGTGGCCAGCCGCGCATCTCGCCAACGCGCGATCGCTTGGCCGGTTTTCAGCTCGGTCTTGAACGCGCCGGGGTAACCTGTAAACCGGAATGGATCATCAACGGCAATTACCACCCCAGCTCCGGCTACGAGATGTTCGCTCAGCTTTGCGCGCAGCTTGGCCGGCCGCCGAAAGCGCTGTTTACCGCCGCCTGCGGCCTGCTGGAAGGGGTGCTGCGCTACCTGAATCAGCACCAGTTGATGGAAAGCGACCTGCACCTTTGCAGCTTCGACGACCACTACCTGTTCGATGGCCTGACGCTGAAAATCGACACCGTAGCCCAGGATTGCCGCGCCCTGGCCCAGCACAGTTTCAACATGGTCAGCCAGCTTATCGACGAGCAGCCGTTGGCGCAGAATGCGTTATATCTGCCGGGCAGCATCCACTGGCGTCACCCCGGTTCGAAGGCCCTGCTCGGCCAGCCCTAAATTCAGGTTTTCCCCGATTAAGGAGCCCATCATGAGTCGCGAGATTAACAAAGATACCCAATTGTGCATGTCGCTGGCCGGCCGCCCTGGCAACTTCGGCACCCGCTTCCATAACTATCTGTACCAGGAACTGGATCTGAACTTTATCTATAAGGCATTCACCACCCAGGATATTCAGGCGGCGGTGGGCGGCGTGCGCGCTCTGGGTATTCGCGGTTGCGCGGTCTCCATGCCGTTCAAAGAGAGCTGCATTCCCTTCCTCGATGAGTTGGACGCTTCCGCCACGGCGATTGAATCGGTCAATACCATCGTCAATGACGACGGCTTCCTGCGGGCCTATAACACCGACTATATCGCCATCGCCAAACTGCTGGCACAGCATCAGATCCCGGCGGAGACCACTTTCGCCCTGCGCGGCAGCGGCGGTATGGCAAAGGCGGTGATCGCCGCCCTGCGCGACGCCGGTTTCAAACGGGGTCACATCATCGCCCGCAACGCGGCGGCAGGCCAGGCGCTGGCTAGCGCTTACGGTTATCAGTGGCTGGCGGAAGTCGGGGAGTTAACCGTGGATATGCTGATCAACGTGACCCCCATCGGCATGGCCGGCGGCGCAGAGGCGGAACAGCTGGCCTTTACCCCGGCAACCCTCGAAGCGGCGAAAATCGTTTTCGACGTGGTGGCGCTGCCGGCGGAAACCCCGCTGATTCGCAACGCACGCGAACAAGGTAAACGGGTGGTCACCGGTGCGGAAGTGATTGCATTGCAGGCGCTGGAGCAGTTTGTGCTTTATACCGGCGTGCGCCCTACCGATGAGCAGATCGCCCGCGCCGCGGCGCATGCTCGCGGCTGAATTCTATCAAAGCATTGAAATAGAAAAAGGGCGCCTTGGCGCCCTTCTCATCGTTAGCGATATCCGGCCCGCTACTTCGCGGCGCCTTCCATCCCCACCAGCCCCACTTTCAGGTAGCCGGCTTTACGCAACGTATCCATCACGCTCATCAGCGTTTCGTAGTCCACGGTCTTGTCCGCCTGGAAGAAGATGGTGGTCTCTTTGTTCGCCTGAGTGCGCTGATCCAGCACCACCGTCAGTTGATCGGCGCTGACCGCTTGCTCACCCACGTACAGTTGCTTATCCGCTTTCACCGACAGGAACACCGGTTTTTCCGGGCGCGGCTGCGGTTTGGCTGAAGAAGCGGGGAGATCGACGCGGATATCTACCGTTGCCAGCGGCGCGGCCACCATAAAGATGATCAACAGCACCAGCATGACGTCGATAAACGGCGTCACGTTGATTTCATGCAGTTCGCCGCTGTCGTCCAGATCTTCATTTAAGCGCATCGCCATAACTCACCCCACCCGCAGTTGGTGTGAATGCTGTGAGCGTTTGGCCTCTGCCGTCGCGGCCAGATCCAGATCGCGGCTCGACAGCAGCAATACCTGCGCCGCCACATCACCAACCTGGGCACGATGGCCGCTGATGAGGCGGGCAAAGACGTTATAAATCACCACCGCAGGGATCGCGGCGACCAACCCCAACGCGGTCGCCAGCAGCGCTTCCGCAATGCCGGGCGCGACGACGGCCAGGTTGGTGGTTTGCGAGTGGGCGATGCCGATAAAGCTGTTCATGATACCCCAAACGGTACCGAACAGACCGACGAACGGCGAGATAGCGCCAATGGTCGCCAGGAAGCCGTTGCCACGGCCCATATTGCGGCTGTAGCCCGCTACGCGGCGCTCAAGACGGAAACCGGTACGTTCTTTGATGCCGTTGTTGTCGTTGGACTCCGCCGACAGTTCCAGCTCGTTTTGCGCATCGTTCAGCAACACCGCGCTGATGCTTTCTTCGGAGAAACCCTGCGCCAGTTCGCTGGCTTCATCCAACGTACGCACATTGGCCAGCGCCAGTTGCTCGCGGCGCAAACGGCGCTTGGCGCGGAACAACTCGCTGCCTTTGGAGAACAGAATGGTCCAGGTGACGATAGACGCCAGCACCAGGCCGATCATCACTATCTTCACGACGATGTCCGCGTGCTGGTACATGCCCCAAACGGACAGATCCATACCGCGGGTTTCCGGTGGCTGAAGGGTCGGCGCCGGATTGAGCGGGGTCAGGCTTTCAGGCGCTGAAGCGGAAGGCGCGGCGACCGGAGCAACGCTCTCGGTCACGGCGGGGTTTGCCGCCGGTGCAGCCTGTGCGCTGCCGGCCAGCCCAACCACCAATACCATTGAAGCGATCAGACCACGGCCTAACGCCTTGCCCCATTGCGCCCGGTCTTGGCCGAACGCTCCTTGATTTAAATGCTTGCCAGCCGTTTTCACGCTGTGCCTCCACCCGTTACCGATCAAAATTGAGGAATAATTCAGCGTGTGATCATATCAAACCAATCAGGGATTGATAGTAGTTCTCATTATTATTTACCAATTGACATCCTCCCCGCCCTGAAGGACGGGGTTTTACGGCGCACCTGATAATCGGCAATATTTAAGATCTCGCGGCGTCGGAGCCGCAACATTCGCCCATTCGCTGCCGGTCAGGCCCTTTACTCCCCTTTTAACGGGTTTTTCGTTACTTTTCGCCCACAGAGATGCAACAAACGCGCGCCGACAGCATTTTTGCCTGTGGGCTGTCCGTTTGCCGATATGCGAGCGAGTTAAACGCCGTCACGCAGAATGATGGCGTGCCAGAACGCTCTCCGGCAGAGGATTATGGCCGTTTCTATATCTGGAAGTTAAAACGTCTGGATGGCTATTATATGTCATGTTAACCTAAGGGCTATCGCAAAAACGCCAGTGAAAAGCCAGTAAAAGTGAGCCCATTCCTATGACGTCAAAAAATATCGAAACCACGCTGATCGCCGCCGGGCGCAGCAAACGCTATACCCAGGGCTCCGTCAATCCCGTCACCCAGCGCGCTTCCTCACTGGTATTTGACTCCGTTGCGGCCAAGAAACACGCCACCGCCCAACGTGCCCACGGCGAACTGTTTTATGGCCGCCGCGGCACCCTGACCCACTTCGCGTTTCAGGATGCGATGGTCGAGCTGGAAGGCGGTGCGGGCTGCGTGCTTTATCCGTGCGGCGCGGCGGCGGTATCCAACGCCATTTTATCCTTTGTCGGCGCCGGCGATCACGTGCTGATGACCGGTTCGGTCTATGAGCCGACACAGGATTTTTGCAGCCATATTCTTAGCCGCATGAACGTGACGACCACCTATTTCGACCCGCTGATCGGCGCCGATATCGCCGGGCTGATTCAGCCCAATACCCGCGTGGTGTTTCTTGAATCCCCCGGTTCCATCACCATGGAAATTCAGGATATCCCGGCGATGGTGCAGGCCATCCGCGCCGTAGCGCCGGAAATGGTGATCATGATCGACAACACCTGGGCGGCCGGCGTGCTGTTCAAGGCGCTGGATTTTGATATCGATATTTCGATTCAGGCCGGCACCAAATACATTATCGGGCACTCCGATTACATGCTCGGTACCGCCGTGGCCAACGAACGCTGTTGGGACCAACTGCGCGAGTATTCTTACCTGATGGGCCAGATGGTGGACGCCGATACCGCCTATATGGCAAGCCGCGGCTTGCGCACGCTGGGCATACGCCTGAAGCAGCACGAGCGGAGCAGTATCGAAGTCGCCAACTGGCTGGCAGAACGGCCGGAGGTCGCGGTAATCAATCACCCCGCACTGCCCGGCTGCAAAGGCCATGAGTTCTACCGCCGCGATTTCAGCGGCTGCAACGGCCTGTTCTCTTTCGTGCTGAAACAACGGCTCAGCGACAAGCAACTAGCCGACTATCTGGATAACTTCAGCCATTTCAGCATGGCCTATTCCTGGGGAGGCTACGAGTCGCTGATCCTGGCTAACCAACCGGAAGAGCTGGAGGCGATCCGTCCGGCGGGCGGCGTTGATTTTTCCGGTACGCTGGTGCGCCTCCATATCGGCCTGGAGAACGTGCAGGATCTGATCGCCGACCTCGCAAAAGGGTTTGATCGTATCGCCAACGCACGCTGATCCGCAGCCCGTTGCGCTGCCAATTTTATTCTGCTTCGTTTAATGTGTGCTTAAGCTATTAGCAGTACACTAAGCGGGTAATGGTCAGATACGGTCAACACCGCCTCCTGGAGAAGGGGGCCCCGGGCGCAACCGGCATGCAACAGGACTTAAAATGGATGTATTACGAGAGATTGTTCATGCGCTTTGGCAGCAGGACTTCATTGCCCTTGCCGATCCAAGCGTAATTTGGGTGGTTTATGCCGTACTTTTCACCACTCTTTTCCTTGAAAATGGATTACTGCCAGCCTCCTTCCTGCCCGGCGATAGCCTGCTGCTGTTATCCGGTGCATTGATCGCCAAAGGCGTGATGGCTTTTATCCCCACGCTGATTATTCTGACCCTCGCCGCCAGCCTCGGCTGCTGGCTCAGCTACTTGCAGGGCCGCTGGTTGGGGCATACCAGCCTGGTGAAAGGCTGGCTGCTGCAACTGCCCGCCCAGTATCACCAACGCGCGCACAACCTGTTTAGCCGTCACGGCCTGATGGCTCTGATGATCGGCCGCTTCCTCGGCTTCGTTCGCACCCTGTTGCCGACCATAGCCGGCATCTCTGGGCTGAACAGCGCGCGTTTTCATCTGTTTAACTGGTTAAGCGCGGCAGTTTGGGTCGGCACTCTGGTCAGCCTCGGCTACGCTTTCAGCCAGATCCCACTGGTGAAACGCTACGAAAGCCAGGTGATGACCGGGCTGATGATCCTGCCGCTGCTGCTGCTGTTGGTGGGCTTACTGGGCGCCATGCTGGTTATCTGGCGCAAAAAACGCGCCTCCGCCTAACCGACAGGCTTCGCTTCAATCAACTCCATATTGGCGGGCAACTTGCTCGCCAACCGATCCACCGCCAGCCGCACCTTCAACGGCAGATGCGGCGTCTGCGGCCACACCGCATGAGCGTCGAAAAACAGCCCTGGCCGATCCCGCATAATCCGCACCAGTTCACCTTTAATCAGTTGCCCGCGCACCAGCCAACACGGCAGCCAGGCAATGCCGAACCCGGCAACAGCCGCATCCGCTATCGCCTGCAGATCATCCATCTGCAGACGGGTGCCCGGCATCATCTCCCGCGTCACGCCGTCCGCTTCGGGGATCAACCAGTTGCGCACCATGCCGGCACGCACATAAGCCACCGCGTCGTGCTGCGCCAGTTGTTCAATGTTCTGCGGTTCACCGCGGCGCTGCAAGTAAGCCGGCGCGGCGCAAAGCGCCATGCGATGGTTACCGAGTCGCCGTGCCACCAGTCCGCTGCTGTTGCCCAACTCGCCGTTGCGGATTGCCAGATCAAAACCGTCCTCAATCAAATCCACGACGCGATCGTTAAATGACAGCTCCAGCTCCAGCCCAGGGTGTTCGCGCGCCAGTTCGGTCAGCAGCGGCGCGATGCAGATGCGGCCAAACAGCACCGGCATCGTTACCCTTAGCTTGCCGCTGACCTCTCGTTTGCCCGATTCCAGCAGCGTTTCCGCCGTGCGGATCTCCTCCAACGCCCGCAGGCAGCGTTCGTAGAACAGCGCCCCGTCGTCGGTCAGGCTCAGGCTGCGAGTCGTGCGGTGGAACAGGCGCACGCCAAGCCGCTGTTCCAGTCTGGCGATGGTCTTCCCCACCGCCGAGCGCGAAAGATGCAGCCGGCTGGCAGCCAGCGCAAAGCTCCCCGCTCCCACGGCGGTGACAAATACCGAAATGCCGTTCAACCGATCGGTCATGGTTTGTATCTCTGAAGGAAACAATCAAAGGAAATCTTATCGCCACTGGCGAATATCAATCAACGATAATATTGACAGGTCTACTTATTACCGACTTTGGAGTGAATCATGACTGACACAATGCAACGCTGGACAATGGCCGCCCTGGGGCGTGAACACCTGCAACTGACCGAAAGCGCCATCCCGCAGCCGGGGCCGCACGAGATCAGGGTGAAAGTGAAAGCGGTGGCGCTCAACTACCGCGACAAGATGGTGATTGAAACCGGTATGGGGATGACGTTGCCGCAGCCCTTTACCCCCGCCTCCGACATGGCCGGCGAAGTGGATGCCATCGGTGCCGACGTCAGCCGCTTCCAACCCGGCGATCGGGTGATCTCCACCTTCAGCCCAGGCTGGATCGACGGTCGACAGAAGCCGCACGGCGACGCACGTACACCGCCCTACCGCGCCCTTGGTGGTTTCTATCAGGGTATGCTGGCGGAATACGTGGTGGTGCACGAAGACTGGCTGGCCGCAGCACCCGCCTCGCTGGACGACGTACAGGCCAGCACCCTGCCGTGCGCCGGGTTGACCGCCTGGTTCGCGCTGGTGGAACAAGGCCGCCTGCACGCCGGCGAATCGGTGTTGGTGCAAGGCACCGGCGGCGTGGCGCTGTTCGCGCTACAGATAGCCAAGGCACACGGCGCGGAGGTGTACATCACCTCCGCCAGCGATGAAAAACTGGCGCGTGCCAAAGCGCTGGGTGCCGATCACGGCATTAACCGCCTGAACGGCGACTGGGTGGACGCCGTGTATGAACTGACGCAAGACCAGGGTATCGATCACGTGATTGACACCGTTGGCGGCCCCAACCTCGGCAATTCGGTTCGTGCCGTGGCGGTTCACGGGCGCATCTCGGTGATCGGCGCCCTCGAAGGCTTCGAAGTCTCTGCCCCTGCCGGCCCGCTGCTGATGAAATCGCCGGTGATTCAAGGGATTGGCGTCGGCCATCGCCGCGCGCTGGAAGATCTGGTGCGCGCCGTGGATACCCTCGGGCTGCAGCCGGTGATCGACCGGGTTTACCGCTTCGACCAACTGCCGCAGGCGCTCGATCATCTCGACCGCGGGGCCTTCGGCAAGATCGTGCTGATCCCTTGAGGCACTGCCCGGCGGCAGGCAGCCGACGTTAACCGAGTGGGCTGTCGCGCAGCCGGGCAATTTCATCGCTCGGCGTCACACCAAAGAAGCGTTTGAATTCGCGGCTGAACTGCGAGGCGCTCTCGTAGCCGACGCGGATCGCCGCGGTGCTGGCCTTCAGGCCGTCGTGCACCATCAATAAACGCGCCTTGTGCAGCCGATACGATTTCACATACTGTAGCGGCGAGGTGTTGGTCACTGCCTTGAAGTTATGGTGAAACGCCGAGATGCTCATATTCACTTCGCCCGCCAGCTGCTCCACGTTGAGGCCTTCCGCATACTGGTTCTCAATACGCCGCAGCGCCTTGGCGATCTGGCTAAAATGCGTATGGCGGTTGACCAACTCCTGCAACGATGCCCCACAGGAGCCGCGTAGCACGTGATAGAGGATTTCACGCACGATCTGCGGCCCCAGCACCCGGGCGTCCAGCGGTTTGGCCATCACGTCCAGCAGGCGCTCGGTGGCGCACAGCATCTCTTCCGACAGCGCGGCCAGATTCACCCCGCTGCTTTCCCGGCGCGGCTGCATCAGATAGTCGTCATCGCCGATGTCGATCAGCAGGTCCTGCAGCATCTGGGTATCGATATTGACCGCCAACCCTACCAACGGCTGCTCCGGGCTGGCGAAGGTTTCGCACTCGAACGGCAGCGGCACCGACATCAGCAGATAGTTGCGCGGATCGTACTGGAACACCTTATTACCGCAATAACCGACCTTGTGCCCCTGAAAAACGATCACCACCCCCGGTTCATACATCACCGGTTGACGCGGGCAGTACCGATCAACGTACAGGATCTTGACCCGCGGCACCGGCGACGGCGTATAGCCGTTACCCTCGGCAAAGCGCGCGGCCTGGCGCGCCATGCGGCAGCGCAGCTCATCAATTTCCATCACTGAAATACCCTCTTACACTCAGAACAATTCGGCATAAATAATAGTTTAAAACTCTATTTTTCTACAACGCTTTGTAGGAATAGGCAAGACTTGCACAGGAATGTGCATTGTGCTGCGAGGCTAAGTTACTGACAATACGCATCAGATATTTTTGCGCCGCCGGCGCTTGCCTCATGCAGAAGAGAAATTACCCCATGCAAAACTTTATTCTCCATACCCCAACCAAAATCCTGTTCGGCCAGGACCAAATTGCCGGCCTGGCACAGCAGATCCCTGCGGACGCACGCATCCTGATCACCTACGGTGGCGGCAGCGTGAAGAAAAACGGTGTGCTAGATCAGGTTTATGCCGCACTGGCCGGCCGTAACGTGCTGGAGTTCTCCGGCATCGAGCCTAACCCAACCTACGAAACGCTGATGAAAGCGGTCGACGTCGTACGTGCGGAAAACATCGATTTCCTGCTGGCGGTCGGCGGCGGTTCCGTGGTTGACGGCACCAAGTTCATTGCCGCCGCGGCGCATTATCAGGCGGACAGCGATCCGTGGCACATCCTGAAAACTGTCGGCAGCCAGATCACCGGTGCGGTGCCTATGGGTTGCGTGCTGACGCTGCCGGCTACCGGTTCTGAATCCAACAGCGGTGCGGTGATCACCCGCAAAAGCAGCGGCGACAAGCAACACTTCTTCTCGCCGCACGTACAGCCGCTGTTCGCGGTGTTGGATCCGGTAGTGACCTACTCGCTGCCGCCGCGCCAGATCGCCAACGGCGTGGTAGATGCCTTTGTACACACCCTTGAGCAATACCTGACCTACCCGGTCAACGCCAAAGTACAGGACCGTTTTGCCGAAGGCCTGCTGCTGACGCTGCTGGAAGACGGTCCGCGCGCGCTCGCCGAGCCGGAAAACTACGGAGTGCGCGCTAACGTGATGTGGAGCGCCACCATGGCGTTGAACGGTCTGATCGGCGCCGGTGTGCCGCAGGACTGGGCGACCCACATGCTGGGCCACGAGCTGACCGCGATGCACGACCTTGACCATGCGCAGACGCTGGCGATCGTTCTGCCGGCCCTGTTGACAGAGAAAAAAGCGCAGAAGCGCGAAAAACTGCTGCAATACGCTGAACGCGTTTGGGGCCTGCGCGACGGCAGCGAAGACAGCCGTATCGACGGCGCCATCGCCGCTACCCGCGCCTTCTTCGAGCAGATGGGCGTACCGACCCGCATGGCGGATTACCAGCTCGACGGCAGCTCGATCCCGGCGCTGCTCGACAAGCTGCATCAGCACGGCATGACCGCACTGGGCGAACACCAGGACATCACCCTGGAAGTCAGCCAACGCATTTATGAAGCGGCGCGTTAATCGCAAACCGGCGATTTCCTGCTAGGCTTTAGTTTCTATTTACCGTTTCTGCACCCTGCGCCCGACCGATCACCGGGCGCAGTTCAGCGCTTTCTCTGCGCTGCCGATCGCATCGCATGACCTCGTCTCGTTAATCTAATGGGAGAAAAACATGACCTGTACCAGACCGTGCCGCAACCGCTGAAATTTGGTTAGCAAACTCAGCAACACCCCGGTTTGCCAACTAGAATTTATTTATAGCCGTTTTCCGGCGCATGCTGTGCCGGGCAATCAGTTCACAAGGAGACGCGCATGACAACGCAACAACCCATCATCAAACTCCACGATGGCAATCTGATGCCGCAGTTGGGTCTCGGCGTTTGGCAGGCGAGTATTTCAGAGACCACCAATGCAGTGACCAAAGCGCTGGAAATTGGTTATCGCTCGATTGATACCGCTGCGATCTACAAGAACGAGGAAGGGGTCGGCGCCGCGCTGCAATCTGCCTCGGTGCCGCGCGAGCAGCTGTTCATTACCACCAAACTGTGGAACGACGATCAGGGCGATCCGCAGGCCGCGCTGGAAACCAGCCTGGAAAAGCTCAAACTGGACTATGTCGATCTGTATCTGATCCACTGGCCAAAACCGCAGCAGGATCAGTACGTCGACGCCTGGCGCGGGCTGATCAAGCTGCGCGAGCAGGGGCTGATCAAGAGCATCGGCGTGTGCAACTTCCACATTCCGCACCTGCAGCGTCTGCTGGATGAAACCAGCATCGCACCGGTAATCAATCAGATCGAGCTGCACCCGCTGCTGCAACAGCGTCAGCTGCGCGCCTGGAATGCCACCCATCATATCGCCACCGAGTCCTGGAGCCCGCTGGCACAGGGTGGCGAAGGGGTATTTGACCAGCAGGTGATCAAACACCTGGCGGACAAATACGAGAAGACCCCGGCGCAGATCGTGGTGCGCTGGCACCTGGACAGCGGCCTGATCGTGATCCCGAAATCGGTCACGCCGTCGCGCATCCGTGAAAACTTCGAGGTATTTGATTTTAAACTGGATAAAGACGAACTGAGCGAGATAGCCAAACTGGATATCGGCAATCGCCTGGGGCCGGATCCCGAGTCGCTGTAATGTTCCCGGCCCTCTCCCCAACGAGAGGGCCATTTTATTTCCCCGCTATAGCTGCTCGCCGTTGGTGGCGATCACCCGCTGATACCAGCCAAAGCTCTGCTTCTTCTTGCGCGCCAGATTGTCGTTATGATCGACATAGACGAAACCGTATTGCTTCTGATAGCCGTTGAGCCAGGAAAGCAGATCGATAAACGACCAGGGGTAATAGCCGCGCACGTCGGCCCCCTGTTCGATCGCCGCGCCGATCGCCTGAATATGATCGCGCAGATAATCAATGCGCGGTTGATCGCGCACCTCGCCGTCGACAATCGGATCCTTGGCCCCCAGCCCGTTCTCGGTGATGTAGAGGGGAATATTGCCGTAGCGTTTGACGATGCGGCCAATGGCGTCGGTCAGCCCTTGCGGGTAAACCTCCCAATCCCAATCGGTGTAAACGCCGTTCGGGTTGCGTACCTGTTTGAACAGCCCCTTAAAGCCCAGTTCGCGCCCGCTGCCCTTCTGGCCGCTGGTGTTGATGGCATAGCCGTCCACGTCGTCGTTATGCGCCACCATCTCACGCTTGTAGTAATTCAGGCCGATAAAATCGACGATGTTCTGCTTCAGAAGCTCCTCATCACCCGGCGCGAAATACGGCACGCCAAACGCCTGCTGCGCCATCGCCAGCAGCTCCGCCGGGTATTCTCCCTTCAGCACCGGATCGTACAGCCAGTGGGTGAAGATCCCTTCGGCAATCTCGCAGGCGCGCCGATCCTGCGGCGAGTCGCTGATCGGATCGTTAGGTTGCAATACGTTGACGAAGCCGATCTGCCCGTCGATCCCCATTTCGCGGAAGCTTTTCACCGCCCGCGCATTGGCCAGAAACACGTGGTGGCAGGCCTGAATGCCCTTTTTCGGATCGGTCAGCCTGGGTGGATGTGCGCCGGTAATGTAGCCCATGCCGATAAACACGATGGTTTCGTTGAAGGTTGACCACAGCTCGACGCGATCGCCAAAGCGCTGATAGCACAGGCGGGCGTATTCATCGAAGGCGTCGACGATCTCACGCGATTCCCAGCCGCCGAACTGTTCCTGCAAAGCCTGCGGCAGATCCCAGTGATAAAGGGTGATCATAGGTTTGATATTGTGCTTCAGCAGTTCGTCGATAAGTTCGCTGTAGAAGCGGATCCCGGCCTCGTTCACCTCTCCCCGCCCCTGCGGCAGCAGCCGCGGCCAGGAGATCGAAAATCTATAGGTTTGCATGCCCAGCTCGGCCATCAGCGCCACGTCTTCCCGGAAGCGATGATAGTGATCGACCGCCACGTCGCCGTTGGTGCCCTGATAGGTAGTACCGGGCAGATGGGAAAACAGATCCCAGTTGGACAAGCCCTTGCCGTCGGCATCATGGCCGCCCTCAACCTGATAAGACGCGGTCGCCGCGCCCCAGAGGAAATCCTTTGGAAATACGCTCATGCGTTTTGCACTCCGTTCTGTTCCAGCAATCGATAAATTCTAACCAGCTCTTCCACCAGATCGCGCGCCAGCATGGCGTTCATGATGTGGTCCTGCGCGTGTACCATAATCAAGTTGACCGGCAGCTTGCCTTCCCCCTCGTCAAAGCCGATCAGCTCAGTCTGGGTCGCGTGGGCGCGCTTCGCCGCCAGCTGCGATTCCGCCAGCAGAATATCCACCTGATCCCACTGGTATTTACGTGCCGCATACAGCGCCTGCATGGCGCAGCTGCGCGCCTCGCCGGCATTGATGATCAGCTCCATTACCGCCGTTTCCATGTCGATCATTCGGTCACTCCTTGCGTTTGTTCAATCGGATCCGCGTCACTCACTTCCTGATCCAGCAGTTGCTGTTCATAGACTTTAAAAAACGGGTAGTAGATCAACGCCGATACCACCGCCAGCACCATCACCAGCAGCGCTGCGCGGAAGTCCCAACCGGTGGCCCAGGCTGCGCCAATCGGCGCCGGTGCGGTCCAGGGCACCACCGAGATCACCCGGCCGATCAGATCCAGCTTCACCGCCGCATAAGCGATGATCGAATTGACGATCGGTGCAGTGATAAACGGGATAAAGAAGGTGGGATTCATCACGATCGGCGTGCCGAAGATCACCGGTTCGTTGATATTGAAACAGCTCGGCACCAGGCTCAGCTTGCCGATCGACCGCAGGTGTGCCGAACGGCTGCGCAGATAAAGCAGCACCAGCCCAAAGGTGGCTCCGGAGCCGCCAATCACGATAAAGAAGGTCCAGAAGGCTTCCATAAAAATGTGCGGCAGCGGTTGGCCGGCCGCGAGCATATCCTGGTTGATGCCCAGATTGGTCAGCCAGAACGCCTGCAGCATGCCGGAGACAATCACCGCGCCGTGAATCCCGGCAAACCACAGCAGATGGCCGATCAGTACCGCCAGCAGGATCGCCGGCAACGAGTCGGCGGCGGAAATCAGCGGCTGGAACAGCGCCATGATCGCCTGCGGCAACAGCAGGCCAAACTGGTGTTGCACCAGCAGGCTGAGCGGATACAGCGTGATCACCACCGCCAGGATCGGGATCAGCAGATCGAACGACTGCTTGATTTTGGCCGGCACCTGCTCCGGCAGCGAGATACCGATATTGCGCACTTTAAGGAAACGGATCAGCTCGGTGGTGTAGATCGCCACCAGAATGGCGGTGAAGATCCCCACGCCGCCCAACGCGGCGGTCGGCAACATCTTCTCGGTCTGCGGCGCAGCGACCAGTAAAAAAGACATCAGCGACAGCATCGCCGCCATAAAGGGATCGAGTTTATAACTTTGCGCCAGATTGTAGGCGATGGCGGCGGTAATATAGATCGACATAATGCCCATCGTCATATTAAACGGGGTAAGAATGGCGACCTGATGTTTTTCCGCCGCACCCAGCCACCATTGGGCTATTCCCCAACTGCTGTCGGCGGCAAAAGGCGGATAGGCGAAGACCAGTAAAAATGAGCCGACGATCATGAACGGCATGGCGGAAATAAAACCGTCGCGGATCGCCATAATATGGCGCTGGGTCGATAATTTACCGGCAATCGGGCTGATGCGGTTTTCGATGAAATTGAATGCGGCCTGGCTGATACTCATGGTTCAACCCTCGGGACGTTTGGTGAGTAATGGGGTAAAAAGCGGCTCAACCCTGGCCGGAGAGCCCGGTACAACAGAGGTGACGCGGCCCTGCTTCTCTCGGTGTTATGCGATCATCGCTAATGCTTCGGCCAAAATCTTATCGCCGCGCATCATGCCGTAATCCATGCTGTTAATAACCGCAATCGGTTTATTTTCCCGATCGGCGATCTCTTTAAAATCGGCCAGCTTATATTTAATTTGTGGCCCCAGCAGGCAGCATTGGTAATTAGCCAGCGTAGATTCGAATTCGTCTATGCCCACGGCAATAATATCCACCTCAATTCCCTGCTGTTCGGCAGACTTTTTCATTTTACTCACCACCATGCTGGTCGACATGCCGGCAGCACAGCAAAGAAATATCTTTTTCATCCGATCTCCTGAAGCTAATTGCGTACAAATGATTCAGTTGAGAAATGAGTATGGTGGAAAATACGAAAAAACAGCAACCGGTTTCAGTAACCGGTTTCATCATTTAATCGGGTTATGTGAGGAAGATCCAGAATTGTCATCGGCAATGAATTCATCATCATGGCGCACAGGAAAACAGCCATTTTTTTGCTAAAGATCTTTTACCCGGCTGACGCTATCATGACGCACCTGAGGTTACCCCCCACTCAACTAAAGCACGGAGCACCATGAAATTTTCTCTACGGCAGTGGTCACGCTTGAGCATCGTCTGCGCGATGCTGGTATTGGCAGGCTGCGCCGGCAAAAAGCACCGCGTCAGTTACAATCCTCACGCTTACGACGACGCGATCGAAGATGCTGCCGATAAATACGGTGTCGACCAAAAACTGATCGCCGCAATGATTAAGGTAGAATCCGGCTTTAACCCAGAGGCGGTGAGTAAGTCCAATGCCATCGGTTTAATGCAGTTGAAAGCCGACACCGCCGGCTGCGACGCCTATCGCTACAAAGGGAAACGCGGCTGCCCGAACGAAGACGATCTACGGGATCCCGACACCAACATCGATCTCGGTGCCGCCTATCTGGCCGTGTTGCAAAAACAGCAGCTTAGAGGGATCTACGATCCTGTTACTTTGCGTTACGCCACCATTATCGCCTACGTAAACGGCACAGGCGCACTGTTGCGGACCTTTTCCAGCAACCGCGAGCAAGCCATCTCGATGATTAATACGCTGTCGCCGGAAGCCTTTAATTGGCATGTGCGCAAATATCATCCCGCCCCGCAGGCACCGCGCCATTTGATGAAGGTGGAAGCGGCCTACGAGCAGTTGTGATTCTTACAAGTAAAAAGGAGAACCCTGGGGTTCTCCTTCAGACTGCTGACAAAGCTTGTTATTAGGGAGAGCGTGCCGAAGGGGTCGTAACGGCCTTGGCCGTCGGAGCGCCCCTCGGTGCGCTAGGCCCAGGTATCTCGAACTTAAAGACAACTTTGTCATCAACCTCAAGGAGAACCCGGGGGCTCTCCTTTCGTTTAAGCACCTGACTCAGCCGTTACGGCTTGCCGTTGCGGATAGGCTTGCGCGGCGGCTTGTTGGACGGCGTGCGCTGCCGGGTAATGTCGGTATGCTTGGTCAGCGCCGGGCGGGTATGACGCTGCAGGCGTTTCGCTTCGCGCTGCTCGTCGATGCTTGGCGCCGGTACCAGACACTCGCGGCGGCTGCCGATCAGGTGCTTCATGCCCATTTCTTCCAGCGCGGTGCGGATCATCGCCCAGTTAGCCGGGTCATGATAGCGCAACAGCGCCTTGTGCAGACGGCGCTGACGATCGCCACGCGGCACTACCACGTCTTCCGACTTATACCCTACCTTGCTCAACGGGTTCTTGCCGGTGTAATACATAGTGGTGGAGTTGGCCATCGGTGAAGGATAGAAGTTCTGTACCTGATCGAGGCGGAAACGGTTTTTCTTCAACCACAGCGCCAGATTCACCATGTCCTCATCACGAGTACCCGGATGCGAAGAGATAAAATACGGGATCAGGTACTGCTCTTTGCCCGCCAACTTCGAATAATGGTCGAACAGCTGTTTGAACCGATCGTAGCTGCCCATGCCCGGCTTCATCATTTTCGACAGCGGCCCTTCCTCGGTGTGTTCCGGGGCGATCTTCAGATAGCCGCCGACGTGGTGGGTTGCCAGTTCTTTGATGTAGCGCGGATCTTCCACCGCCAGGTCATAACGTACACCGGAAGCGATCAGGATCTTCTTGACGCCCTCCAGCGAACGCGCGCGGCGATACAGGTTGATGGTCGGCTCGTGGTTGGTGTCCATGTAGGTGCAGATTTCCGGATAGACGCACGAGGCGCGACGGCAGGTCTGCTCAGCGCGCGGGTTGGTGCAGCGCAGCATGTACATGTTGGCGGTCGGGCCACCCAGATCGGAGATCACGCCGGTAAAGCCCGGCACCTTGTCACGGATCTCTTCGATTTCACGAATAATAGAATCTTCCGAACGGCTCTGGATGATACGCCCTTCATGCTCGGTGATCGAACAGAACGAACAACCGCCGTAGCAACCGCGCATGATATTGACCGAGAAGCGGATCATGTCGTAGGCCGGAATGGTTTCCTTGCCGTAGGACGGATGCGGAATACGCTGGTATGGCAGGGCAAACACGCTGTCCATTTCCGGCGTGGTCAGCGGGATTGCCGGCGGGTTGATCCACACATAACGGTCGCCATGCGATTGCATCAGCGCGCGGGCGCAGCCTGGGTTGGTTTCATGGTGCAGAATTCGCGAAGTGTGCGCATACAGCACTTTGTCGGCCTTCACTTTTTCGAAGGACGGCAGCAGCACGTAGGTTTTTTCCCACGGTTTTGGCTTGGCGGCGCGCACGGTGACCGGCTTGGCTTCCGGCTCGGGCGTACCGCCGTCGGCGCACGGCAGATCCTCGCCGTAAGGGTTGGGGATAGGCTCAATGCGGCCCGGTTTGTCCAGACGGGTGGAATCCACGCCGGTCCAGCCCGGCAGCGCGCCTTTACGCATCACCGCCGTGTTGCGGATATCGTGGATCTCGCTGATTTTTTCACCGGCGGCCAGGCGGTGCGCCACTTCCACCAGCGGACGCTCGCCGTTGCCGTAGATCAGCATATCGGCTTTGGAATCCACCAGCACCGAACGGCGCACGGTATCCGACCAGTAATCGTAATGCGCGATGCGACGCAGGCTGGCTTCGATGCCACCCAGTACGATCGGCACGTCTTTATAGGCTTCTTTACAGCGCTGGCTGTACACCAGTGTTGCGCGATCCGGGCGTTTGCCGCCCACGTTGCCGGCGGTATAGGCATCGTCGTGGCGCAGTTTGCGATCGGCGGTATAACGGTTGATCATCGAATCCATGTTGCCGGCGGTGATGCCGAAGAACAGGTTCGGCTTGCCCAGGCGCATGAAATCTTCTTTATTGCTCCAGTCCGGCTGCGCAATAATGCCCACGCGGAAGCCCTGCGCTTCCAGCATGCGGCCGATGATCGCCATGCCAAAACTCGGGTGATCGACATAGGCGTCACCACTGATAATGATCACATCGCAGCTGTCCCAGCCCAGTTGATCCATCTCTTCGCGCGACATCGGTAAAAACGGCGCGGTGCCATAACATTCGGCCCAATAAGGCTTATAGGAAAACAATTCACGGTCGGGTTGGATCAGGCTGGTCGTGCTCATTCTGGTGCTCTTTCACAGGTTAATTAATCGCCGGGCGGCGATTATACGCACTAGTGACAAAAAGAGCATGGTTATTTCACACATTAGTCACATCGCCAACCCGCTTGCCCCTCGACTCCGGGCGTTTGCGACGTCATCATAGCCTATCTGTCCGGCCCGATGGCCGGCAGCGGAGGACAAAATGAATGAGCTTTTAGCAGTGAAACCGGTTCTGGTGCTGGGTAGCGCAATCGGAGAAATCGATCTGGGGCAACAGCGGCAGATCGGCGGCAGTGCATTTAACGTGGCCCGCGCACTAAGCCGCCTGCAGGCGCCGGTGGTCAATGGCATGCCGGTAGGCAATGGCGAATGGGGCGCGATGATTGAAACCGCCATGAATGAACTCGGTCTGCCGGTGCTGCTGCGCCACGGCCAGAGGGATAACGGCCAGCGTCTTACGCAACTGGAGCCCTGCGGCAAGCGCACCTTTGTCAGGATACCGGGGTGCGAAACGCAGTGGAACAAGGCTCAGCTCGCCACACTGCCGTTGACGCAGGAAACGCTGATCTACATCCATGGCGACGAACTGACGGGCGAGAGCGGTGAAGCGCTGCGCGACTGGCTGACACGGCTGCCGTTCGACCAATGGCGCCTGATCGATCCCGGCTCGCGGGTTGGCCTGCTGGATGCGGATTTCTTCGCCATGCTCAGCGACAGCGACACGGTACTGACGCTCAATCGCAACGAGGCAACAACGCTGTGCGGCGAAGGCGACGTGCTCACCGCCGCACAACGTTTTGCCGCCGCGCACAATATTACGCTGATATGCCGGCTGGAGGGGGAAGGCGCATGGATTTGCGATGGCCGTAATCCGCCGCTGAACGTTGCCGCATCTCAGGCCCAGGTTATGGATACTCTCGGTGCCGACGACGCCCACTGCGCCGGTCTGTTGGCAGGTATCTCCGCCGGTTGGCCACTGCCGCAGGCAGTCAGCCTGGCCAACCGCGTGGCCGCCTGCGTAGTGGCAAGCCAGGGTGCAGCAAGCGCACCGAACTGGCAACAGCTGCAACAACGCTTTCCCGAAAGCTGAAGCACAATGGGCGCACCTCTGCGCCCATTGCCTTGATCTAATGAGCGCGCTCTACCGGCCCGGCCTGCTCCTCCGGCCGGTGCTGATAATGGAAGGTCAGTGCGAAGACCACACCCAGCACCAGCGTATACAGCGCGAAAACCAGCCAGATGCTCTGCCAGTCTTTTATGCCGTTGCGGGTAAAGAAATCCACCACCTCGCCGCTGGCGATCGCCCCCAGATAAGCGCCCAAACCATTCACCATCGTCATGAACAGCCCCTGCGCGCTGGCGCGGATGCGGTGATCGGCCTCTTTCTCTACGAAGATCGCGCCGGAAATATTGAAGAAATCAAAGGCGCAGCCATAAACGATCATCGAAAGCAGCAGCAGCACGAAGCCAAAACCGACCGGGGTACCGTAGGCCAGGAACAGGAAGCGCAGCGTCCAGGCCGCCATGCTGATCAACATCACCTGTTTAATGCCGTATCTGCGCAGGAAAAACGGAATGGTGAGGATGAAAAACACCTCAGAAATTTGCGACAGCGACAACAGCACCGCCGGGTATCTGACGCTGAAGCTGTCCTGGTACAGCGGATTTTGCGCGAAATCGTGCAGGAACGGGTTACCGAAGGTGTTGGTCACTTGCAGCGCCGCGCCCAGCAGCATGGCAAACAGGAAAAACAGCGCCATGCGTCGTTGGCGAAATAAGACCAGCGCGTCCAGCCCCAGAACGCTGAACCAGCTTTTTGATTTTTCCACTTTGCTGGTCGGGCAATTAGGCAGCGTCAGCGCATAGCCGGCCAGCAGCAGCGACACCCCGGAGGCCAAATACAGCTGCATATTGCTGAGTTCAATTTTGCTGAAACCGATCAGCCACATCGCCACAATAAACCCCAGAGTGCCATACACCCGCACCGGCGGGAAATCCTTCACCGTGTCGTAACCGTGTTTCTCCAGACAAAAATAGGCGATGGCGTTGGACAGCGAAATGGTCGGCATATACATCATGGCATTGAACAGCATGACCCAGAACATCATCATCGGCTGCTCAACCTGGGCGGCACAGTACAGCGCGATCGCACCGAACAGATGACACAGCGCATACAGATAGTTAGCCTTGACCCAGCGATCGGCAATGATGCCCGCCAGACCCGGCATAATCAACGCCGCTATGCCCTTGGCGCTGTACACCATACCCACCTGCATACCGCTGAAATGCAAGGTGTTAATCATGTAAGATCCCAGCGTGACCAGCCAGGCGCCCCAAATAAAAAACTGCAGAAAAACCATTACCTTCAGTCGCGTTTTTATTGCCATCACCATCACCTTATTATTTTGATTGAAACGATGATTCGCACGGCAAGGTCCCTGCGCCCTGCCGCGAGGTTTACAGCATCACAGCGTTTTGAAGAACTCACGGATCAGGCGCATAAAATCGTCGGCCGCCAGCGCGGCACAGCTCAGGGTTTGTTCATGGGAGAGCGGCGTATCGGACAGCCCTTCGGCGTAGTTGGTCATCGCCGACACCACCAGCACCTTCAGGCCGCAGTGGCGCGCCGAGAGCACTTCCGGCACGATCGACATGCCGACCACATCGCACCCCAGCGTCTGCATCATGCGAATTTCCGCCGGGGTTTCGAAGTTAGGCCCGGTGTAGGCGGCAAATACCCCTTCGGCCAGCGGAATGCCCGCGCGCTCGGCTACCAGCGCCAGTTGGCCGCGCAGTTCGCGGTCATAGGCGTTGGCCAGGCTGAAGAAGCGTGGACCGAAACGCTCATCGTTGTCGCCAACCAACGGCGATTCAGGCATAAAGTTGATGTGATCGGTAAGTGCCACCAGGCTGCCCGGCGGCACCGACTGGCGCAACGAGCCGGCGGCGTTGGTTGCCAGCAAGAATTCGCAGCCCAGCAGTTTGAACGTGCGCACGGCGGTGGTCATCACCTGCATGCCGCGCCCTTCGTAGTAGTGCCCGCGGCCTTTCATGCACAGTACCGGCACGCCTTCCAGCCAGCCTGCGACCAGTTGCCCGGCGTGGCCCGCAACGCCGCTGACTGGGAACCCAGGCAGCTCAGCGTAGTCGATGATCAGGGTGTCGGTCATCACCTCCGCCAGCGCGCCCAGCCCGGAACCCAGTATCAGCGCGGCGCGCGGCTGGAAGCCCGGCAGGCGGCGGCGGATCGCTTCGGCACAGGAAAAAGCATCTTCTTGATTAAACATAGTATTCTCTTCTGTGGGAGGGTGAAATAATCCCCATAGTAGAGAGCGATGCGCGACGGCGACCAATACATTATTGGCAGCCGATTTATTCCGTTTACCTATAAATTGGTAGCACCAGGAGGCCATCATCAGCATAAAATCCCCCCAGCAACTGCCAGACCCCAGCCGGATTAACTTCCGCCTGCTGCACTATTTCCGCGTCGTGGCAGAGGAAATGAACTTCACCCAGGCGGCGCTACGGCTGAATATTTCGCAACCGCCGCTCAGCAAGCACATTAAAGAACTGGAGAGCCAACTCGGCGTCGCGCTGTTCAAGCGCACCACCCGTTCGATGTCGCTGACGCTGGCCGGCCGCACGCTGTTTCGCAACGTCGAGATGCTGTTGGATCAGGCCGGTCATGCGCTGAATCAGGTGCAACAGTTGGGCCGTGGCGAAGCCGGTCATATGGTGGTCGGTATGGTCGGCACCTCGGTGTGGGGCGGGTTGATCCCGGCGTTGAAGCGCTTTGCCGGGCAAACGGCCAACGTCACCTGGGCGTTGAACGAGCTGACGCCCAGCCAGCAGATCGCCGCGTTGCAAAAACGTCATATCGATATTGGCGTCTGGCGGGAGGCCAGGGAACAGGCATTGCCGGGGTTGGCCTGTCAGCTGTTGGCGCGGGAAAATATTGCGGTGGTGCTGCCGCTCGATCACCCGCTGGCACAGGCGGAGAGCCTGCCGCTCGCGGCACTGCAGCATGACAAATTCATGGTCCTGCCGCCGCACGAGGCCAGTCTGGGGCTGTATCTGCACAATCTGTGCCTGCAGCAAGGTTTCAAACCGGACATCGCCTATCAGGTCAATGAGCCGCAAACCCTGATGGCGCTGGTGGCCGAAGGTTATGGCATCACGCTGTTGCCGGACAGCTACGGCCGCATTCCGTGGCCAGGCGTACGGTTCTGCCCGCTGCAGCAGGCGCCGTCAGCGGATTTGTACGCCATTTATCATGCCGAGAGCGCCACGCCGGTAGTGCAGGCGTTTCTGGACATGCTGCGTGCGGCCCCCTGACAGCGCCGCACAGGGCCGGCTTACAGCGCCGGCTGCACCATAAACTGACCTGCGGTACCGCGATCCGCCATCTCCAGCGTCTGGCTGTAGAACAGGAACGGGAAGTGCTCCGAGGTGGACTGATTGAAGTAAACCAGCAGCTCGACGTCGCCGTCGACCCATACGGTGTCCTTCCAGCCGCGATCTTCCGCCATTGGCTGCGCGCCATTGACGCGTTTCACCAGGAACTGCACACCCTGAATGTGGAACGCCTGCGGTGTATCCGCATGAATGTTCCAGCGCTCCCAGGTGCCCTGCTGCGTTTGCACGTCGATGCGGTTCATGTCCCAGATAGCGCCGTTGATCCCTGGCTGGCTGTCGCCCAGACGGAATTCGCGGGTGCGGCTGGCGCTGCCGTCCAGCAGTTGATCCGCCAGCAGGCGCATCGGCAGGTTATCGGTCACCAACGGCAACAGGCCGGTAGGCCGCAACGTCAGCACCTGGGTGGAGACCAGAATGCTCGAAGGTTCAAACAGGCCGCGCAGGCGATCCATCATGCCCGCCGCTTCACCGGCGGTGATGGTGACCTCATCGCCTTTTGACATATCGACCAGCACTTCACGGCGTTCGCCCGGCGCCAGCGAAAGCTGCTGCACCGCCACCGGCGCAGGCAGGAAGCCCTGATCGCTGGCGACAACGTTGAACGGCCGGCCGTCGCTCAGTTGCAGCATGTAGCGGCGCGAGTTAGAGGCATTAAGCAGGCGCAGGCGCACCCAGCCGCGAGAAACCTCGACGTAAGGATTTTGCACACCGTTGACCAGCAGCGTGTCACCGATAAAACCGCCCTGCGACGGCGGATCGTATTCCGGCGTACCGAAATTATCCAACCGTTTGTCCTGAATGATCAGCGGGAAGTCGTCAACGCCGTAGTGGTTCGGCAGCGGCAGCGCTTTGCTGACCTCATCCTCAATCAGCCACAACCCGGTCAGGCCATTGTAAACGTGCGGCGCCATGCGGTTCGGCGTACTGGCATGATACCAGCAGGTGGCCGCGCTCTGGCGAATAGGCAACACCGGCGACCAGTCGACGTTAGGCGACATCATACGCGGTGGGCCGCCCATCAGGGTGCCGGGCACCTGCAGGCCGCTGATGGTCATCGCCACCGGCTCCGGCAGACGGTTGCTGTAGATCAGCTTGACGTCGTCCCCGTTATAAACCCGCACCGTCGGCCCAAGATACATGCCGTTAATGCCCCACACCGACGCCTTGCGGTTATCCATAAACGCCCAATGGGCGCGCTGCAAGGTTAAAAACAGCGGCTGACCGCGGCGGGATTCCAGCAGCGGAGGAATCGGTAATGGCGTCTGCGTTCCGCTCGCCTCAGCCCTCAGCGGCACGGCTCCCGCGCACAGCGCCAAGCCCGATGCCTGAATAAACTGACGTCGACTGAGTGACATATTTTCTCCATGAAAAGCAATGACTAAACCATGTGCAAAGACCGGGCCCCTGTTAATCAGATTAGCAGGAGCCCAAGCGTTAACGGCATCAAGCGCCGTTTAAAAGTTCATTCTTTGAAGCCGGTGGGAATATTATTTTCCGGCCGCATTGCGCTGAGCGACTTCTTCGTCCAGCTCGGCGATTTTCGCCAACATCAGCTCATGGCAATGGGCCGCCAGCTCACGCACATTTTCTCTGCCGTAATTGCTGATGTCGATCGGCTCCAGTATTTCTACGATCGCATGGCCATTATTCCAACGGTTAAGATTAATTTTACCGGTGGTGGTAGAAACGCAGATCGGCACAATCGGCACCCCAGCGGCGATTGCCGCGTGGAATGCACCGGTTTTAAACGGCATCAGCCCGCGCCCGCGGCTGCGGGTGCCTTCCGGAAACATCCAGATCGAGATATCTCTCTTCTTGAACTGTTCGGCTACCTGAGCAATGGTGCCATGCGCTTTGGCGCGGTTATCCCGATCAATCAGCAGATTACCGGTCAGCCAATACAGCGGGCCAAAAAAGGGAACCCACAACAGGCTTTTTTTGCCGACGGTCACGGTTCGCGGCTGCACGGCTTTGGCTGCCGTCACCATATCGTAGTTATTCTGGTGGTTAGCGATATAAATGCAGTTGCCGTTTTTGGCTGCATCGGCCGGTACGCGGACTTCTACTTTCAAACCGAATAACCCGGACAGACGGCCAAACAGATGGCCGAACGTCGCCACATGGCGGGGATCGCGGGGACGGAATAATAAACAGTAAATAGAACCGAAAATGCACACCAGAAGACAATACAGAGTGGCGAGCACGGCACGTAAAATTAATAACATAACAACCTCATTAGCACACTGCCGACGCAGCCTGAAGCGCTGCGCAGATCCCTTTACTCATTCTTTGATTGCAGAGTCCGAAAACCTCACCTGCATTTTTTTCTATTTTCCCGCCAGCCCACGATACGCACAATAATTTTATGCAGAGAAATGTTAACTATTTGAAAATAATTACCGGTGGCGGGAAATAAAGCGGGCGTAGCATGCTGCGCCCGTTTGTTATGCCGTCGGCTTACTCTTCGCTGTCGCCCGCAGGCGCACGCGCCGGTGCATCGATCTCTACGCGATCGATACGCTGCAAGCCACGTGGCAATGAGGTGCCTTTACGGCCGCGCTCCGCACGGAATTTCTGCAAGTCTTCCGGACGCAGCGTCAGCTTGCGTTTACCCACATGCAAGGTCACGGAGGTTTGCGGTGGCAGCACGAACAACCATGTCAGCTTGTCTTCGCCGGAAGCGGCCTGCGCCGCCGGAATAGAAACAATCTTGTTGCCCTTGCCCTTCGACAACTGTGGCAGATCGGCAACCGGGAACAGCAACATGCGTCCGGCAGCAGTGATCGACAGCAACATGTCGTCGTCACCGTGGATCTCCATCGGCGCCAGCGCTTTGGCGTTGTCCGGCAGAGTGATCATCGCCTTACCGGCACGGTTGCGCGCCACCAGATCGTTGAAGGTGCAGACAAAACCGTAACCGGCGTCAGAGGCCATCAACAGTTTCTGATCGTCCGCCGCCATCAGCACTTGCTCAATGGTCGCGCCCGGCGGTGGCGTCAGCTTGCCGGTTAACGGCTCGCCCTGCCCGCGCGCCGAAGGCAGCGTCAACGGATCGAGCGCGTAGCTGCGCCCGGTTGAGTCGATAAACACCACTGGCTGGTTGGTTTTGCCGCGCGCCGCGCTGCGGTAGCTGTCGCCGGCTTTGTAGCTCAGGCCGCTTGGATCGATATCGTGGCCCTTGGCGCTACGCACCCAGCCCATTTCCGACAGTACGATAGTCACCGGCTCGGACGGCACAAAGTCATGCTCGCTCATCGCCTTGGCTTCCGCACGCTCGGTAATCGGTGAACGGCGATCGTCGCCATAGGCCTGCGCATCGGCCTGGATCTCTTTCTTGATCAGGGTGTTCAGCTTGCGTTCAGAAGCCAGCAATGCCTGGAGGTGATCGCGTTCTTTGGCCAGCTCATCCTGCTCGCCGCGGATCTTGAACTCTTCCAGCTTCGCCAAATGGCGCAGTTTCAGCTCAAGGATCGCTTCCGCCTGAGTGTCGGAAATACCGAAACGCTGCATCAGCACCGGCTTGGGTTCGTCCTCGCTGCGGATGATGTGGATCACTTCATCAATATTGAGGAACGCCACCAGCAAACCTTCCAGAATGTGCAGGCGTTTCAGCACTTTTTCCAAACGGTAATTCAGACGACGGCGCACCGTGTCGCGGCGGAATGCCAGCCATTCGGTAAGGATTTCCACCAGCCCTTTAACCTGCGGGCGGTTGTCCAGACCGATCATGTTCATATTGATGCGGTAGCTGCGTTCCAAATCGGTGGTGGCGAACAGGTGGTTCATCACCTGATCCAGATCGATACGGTTGGAGCGCGGCACAATCACCAGCCGCGTCGGGTTCTCGTGATCGGATTCGTCACGCAGATCTTCCACCATCGGCAGCTTTTTGGCGCGCATCTGGCTGGCGATCTGCTCCAGCACCTTGGCACCGGAAACCTGGTGCGGCAAGGCGGTGATCACCGCGCTGCCGTCCTCTTTTTTCCATATGGCGCGCATACGCACCGAGCCGCGGCCGTTCTGGTAAATTTTACGGATTTCATCGCGCGGCGTAATGATTTCGGCTTCGGTCGGGAAGTCCGGGCCCTGCACGAACTCGAGCAACTCCTCAAGCCCTGCGCCGGGTTTATCGATCAACGCCACGACGGCGGCGGCCACTTCCCGCACGTTGTGCGGCGGGATGTCGGTCGCCATACCGACGGCAATGCCGGTGGTGCCGTTCAGCAGGATGTTGGGCAGACGCGCCGGCAACATCTTCGGCTCCTGCATGGTGCCGTCAAAGTTCGGCACCCAGTCAACGGTGCCCTGGCCCAGTTCGGCCAGCAGCACTTCCGCGTATTTGGACAGGCGGGATTCGGTATAACGCATCGCCGCGAAGGATTTCGGATCGTCCGGCGCCCCCCAGTTCCCCTGGCCGTCTACCAGCGGATAGCGATAAGAGAACGGCTGCGCCATCAGCACCATCGCTTCATAGCAAGCGCTGTCGCCGTGCGGATGGTATTTACCCAGCACGTCACCCACGGTACGGGCGGATTTTTTGAATTTGGCGCTGTTGTTCAGCCCCAGCTCGGACATGGCGTAGATGATGCGCCGTTGTACCGGCTTTAGACCGTCACCAATGTACGGCAACGCCCTATCCATGATGACGTACATGGAATAGTTCAGATAGGCGTTTTCAGTGAATGTGTGCAGCGGTAAACGCTCTACACCGTCATGAGTCAGATCACTCATTACTCAATTATCCTCAGACCGTGGCTTGGCAATCCCTGGACGACAAAGGGTATAGCTTGTCGATTCTGTCGGCGATAGTAACCCATCAGCAGGGTAGCTGTCACAGTTGGCGCAGCAATCGCCCGGTGAAGCCGGTTCAACGGCCGATTTTATGCAAAAATTCATTACCTGGCGGTGCCTTTATTGACTCAGAGTCAACACTGTTGTGCGCTGGATCCCATTTTTACGGCTATTGCTAACGATTACACTCCCTGTCAACGAAATGCTTTCTGCGCTCAAACGCGGAAAGCAGTCCCCATTTTAACTCTGACAGGAGCCGCGAAAATGAGCAACATCCTGATTATCAATGCTAAAAAGCAATTCGGCCATTCCAACGGCGAACTTAACCAAACGCTGAGCGACGTGGCGGAAAGCTTCTTGCGCGACGTGAAACACGATGTGCAGGTCACCGTGGTCGACGACGGCTATGACATCGAAGCCGAAGTGCAGAAATACCTGTGGGCCGACGTGGTGATTTATCAGATGCCGGGCTGGTGGATGGGTGAACCCTGGATCCTGAAAAAATACATCGATGAAGTGTTCACCGCCGGGCACGGCAGCCTGTACGCCAGCGACGGTCGCACCCGCGCCGACGCCGGCAAGAAATACGGCTCAGGTGGCCTGATCCAGGGCAAGAAATACCTGTTGAGCCTGACCTGGAACGCGCCGCTGGAAGCCTTTACCGATCCGCAGCAGTTCTTCCACGGCGTGGGCGTTGACGGCGTTTATCTGCACTTCCACAAGGCCAATCAGTTCCTGGGCATGGAAGCGCTGCCGACCTTTATCTGTAATGACGTGATTAAACAACCTGATATCGACAGCGATATCGCACGTTATCGCGCGCACCTGGCAGAAATTTTTGCTTAACTAAGGCCGCGTAAGCGCATAAATCAATGAGGTTGTGATGATCACCGTAATTGCAGAAATCAAGACCAAACCTGGCCACCGTGAAACGGTGCTCAAAGCGATCGAGAAATTGATCCCGTTGGTACTGGCGGAAGAGGGTTGCGGCGAATATATGCCGATGATCGACAGCCATACTCAGGCGCCGTGGCAGAAGCTGTCGCCGGACTCGGTGTTTATGCTGGAAAAATGGGAAAGCCAGGCGCATCTGGAAAAACATCTGGATATCGCTCACATGCACAAGCATCGCGACACCATCAAAGACAGCGTGGTTGGCGTGACCATTCACGTGCTGGGTAACGCGCTGTAATGCCCGGGGCCGCTCTGGTCCCTATAACGTCTGCGCGTCGATATGCGCGCTGACGTAGTCCAGAAAACAGGTAATACGCGCCGCCAGCTGGGTATTGCGGTAATAGACCGCATTAATCGGCTGGCGCACATCCAGCGTGTCCTGCTCCAGCAACTGCACCAACCGCCCGCTGCGCTGATCGTCGCGCGTCATGAAATCCGCCAACTGCACTATTCCTTCGCCACGTAACGCCAGTTGCCTTAGCGTTTCACCGCTGGATGCCGAGAGAGTCGGCGTGATGGCGAAATGCGGCGCCTGAGGGTTGCGCAGCGGCCACAGATTGAGTGACTCCGGCTGGGTAAAGCCGAGCAGGCAGTGGTCGCGCAGCGCTTCCACGCTGTTCGGGGTGCCATAACGTTCAAGATAATCCGGGCTGGCGAGAATACGCAAACGGCTGGCCCCCAGTAGACGCGCATGAATGGTTGAGTCGCGCAATATGCCGATGCGAATGGCGATGTCGGTACGCTTCTCCAGCAGATCGATAATCAGGTTGTCGGTATTCAACTCCAGCTCGATCTGCGGATAACTTTGGCGAAATCCCGCCACCAGCGGCACAATCACGTGTTCCATAAAGGGGGCGGCGGCGTTGACCCGCAATTTGCCGGCCGGGATCAGCCTGCGCAGCGCCATCTGCTCTTCGACGTTCTCCACCGAACGGATAATGTCGCGCGCATGGCCAAGAAAGCTTTGGCCTTCTTCGGTCAGCTCAAGCCGGCGCGTGGTGCGGCGCATCAGGGTGGTGTCGAGTTTCTTTTCCAGGCGACTGAGCGCGCGGCTGATACCGGACGTGGTCTGGCCGAGCTGTTCTGCGGCGGAGGTAATGGAGCCGCTGTCGACCACAGAGGTAAACGCCAGCAATTCTTCGAGGGTGATTTTCATGCATTCCGCCCAGAGTGGTCGGGTGCGGCCTGCCGCGCCCCTGCGGGAAGAAAGGCCCGGCGCAGAAGCCGGGCCTGACAAGAGATCAGAATCAGACGGAAAGATCGGCCATATCGCCTTTGTCCTGCAGCCAGTTACGGCGATCTTCAGAACGTTTCTTGGCCAGCAGCATGTCCATCATCGCCAGCGTCTGGGCCACATCGTCATCGCTCACCGTCAGCTGTACCAGACGACGGGTATTGGGGTCGAGCGTGGTTTCACGCAGTTGCAGCGGGTTCATCTCGCCCAGCCCTTTAAAGCGCTGAACGTTCGGTTTGCCCTTTTTGCGCTTCAACTGTTCCAGCACGCCGGCTTTCTCTTCTTCATCCAGCGCGTAGAACACCTCTTTACCGAGGTCGATGCGATACAGCGGCGGCATTGCCACATACACGTGGCCGCCCTTCACCAGCGAACTGAAGTGGCGTACAAACAACGCGCACAGCAGCGTGGCGATGTGCAAGCCGTCGGAGTCCGCATCCGCGAGGATACAGACTTTGCCGTAACGCAGTTGGCTGAGGTCTTCGCTGTCCGGATCGATGCCGATCGCCACGGAAATGTCATGCACCTCCTGCGAGGCCAGTACTTCGTCCGAGGACACTTCCCAGGTATTCAGGATCTTGCCCTTCAGCGGCATGATGGCCTGATACTCGCGATCGCGAGCCTGCTTGGCTGAACCGCCCGCCGAGTCCCCTTCCACCAGGAACAGTTCGGTCATGTTCAGATCCTGCGACGTACAGTCCGCCAGTTTACCCGGCAGAGCCGGACCGCTGGTCAGCTTCTTGCGCACCACTTTCTTGGCGGCGCGCAGACGGCGCTGGGCGCTGGAAATAGCCAGCTCGGCCAGCTGTTCCGCCGCCTGTACGTTCTGGTTCAGCCACAGGCTGAAGGCGTCTTTCACCACGCCGGAAACGAAGGCCGCGCACTGGCGCGACGACAGGCGTTCTTTGGTCTGCCCGGCGAACTGCGGATCCTGCATCTTCACCGACAGCACGTAGGCGCAGCGGTCCCAGATGTCTTCGGCGGACAGCTTCACGCCGCGCGGCAGGATATTGCGGAACTCGCAGAACTCGCGCATGGCGTCCAGCAGCCCCTGACGCAGGCCGTTAACGTGGGTGCCGCCCTGCATGGTCGGGATCAGGTTAACGTAGCTTTCCGTCAACAGCTCGCCGCCTTCCGGCAGCCACAACAGCGCCCAATCCACCGCTTCGGTATCGCCGGCGAAGTTGCCGATAAACGGCGCTTCCGGCAGGGTGATCAGGCCGTTGACCGCTTCCATCAGGTAATCGGTCAGACCGTCCTGATAGCACCAGCGTTGCTCGGTATTGTTCAGCTTGTCGATAAAGTAAATTTCAACGCCGGGGCACAGTACCGCTTTAGCTTTCAGCAGGTGGCTCAGGCGCGAAACCGAGAAGCGCGGGCTGTCGAAGAACTTCTCGTCAGGCCAGAAGTGGATGCTGGTGCCGGTATTGCGTTTGCCGCAGCTGCCGGTCACCGCCAGCTCTTGCACCTTGTCGCCGTTTTCGAAGGCGATGCTGTAGACGTTGCCGTCACGCTTAACGTTGACTTCCACCCGCGTCGACAGGGCGTTAACCACCGAAATCCCCACGCCATGCAGGCCGCCGGAGAACTGGTAGTTTTTATTGGAGAATTTACCGCCCGCGTGCAGACGACACATGATCAACTCAACCGCCGGGACGCCTTCTTCAGGGTGGATATCCACCGGCATACCGCGGCCGTCGTCGATCACTTCCAGTGACTGATCGGCGTGCAGAATCACGTCGATGCGCTTGGCATGGCCTGCCAGGGCTTCATCGACGCTGTTATCGATCACCTCTTGGCCGAGGTGATTTGGGCGCGTCGTGTCGGTATACATGCCGGGACGACGGCGCACTGGTTCTAGACCGCTGAGGACTTCAATGGCATCAGCGTTATAGGTGGATTGAGTCATCGTTGAATTTTTTTCGTGGTTAGAAGGAAGGTGCCTATCCCCGTCGTCTTTCGAGCCGCAGGGTATAACTCGCTTATTCACACAGCGTTTAGCCCTAAAAAATCCACAATCTGGGGGAAGTAATGCTCGAAACCGACGAAGGCGTGGTTTCCACCCGACTCCACCGTTTGCCGGCACGCAGTGTAATAGGCCACCGCCTGCCCATAATCGAGAATTTCATCGCCCGTTTGTTGCAGCAACCAGATTAAATCCGGTGACTCCAAGGGATCGATCTGCATCGTTTTCAGATCGTAAACGTGACGTGACTCTAACACATATTGTTGACCGGTGTAGGGGTTCTCGTTTTTGCCAAGGTAGTCAATCAACAGCTCAAACGGCTTCACAGCGGGGTTAACCACTACCGCCGGCAGTGAAAAACACTGTGAAAGCCAGGTGGCGTAGTATCCGCCCAGCGAGGAGCCCACGACGCCCAACGTCTGCCCGGCGCGCTCCATCACCATATTTTCAAGCATCTCGGCGGCATCGGCCGGGAAAACCGGCAATTGCGGCACCAGCATCTCGATGTCCGGGTGGTTCTCAGCCAGCCACGCCTTGAAAGAGGTTGCCTTGGCCGAGAGCGGCGAACTGTTAAAACCGTGCAAATAAAGTAGCGTCGACATCAGTACCCTTCCGAATCCATGTCGGGGCGAAAATCATCGTTTTCCAAGCGGAAAACCTGGGTCTCGACGCGACCGTCCGGCAGCAGATCGAGATAGCGCCAACCGGGCGAAACGTCGTCGATGGTAAAATTGGTGCAGTGCGGCTTGAATTGCACGCAGGTGGAAGGCGATGCCAGCAAACGGCGGCCCTGCCATTCCAGATCCAGATCCTGGTGAATATGCCCGCACACCACGGTGTTTACGTTCGGGTAGCGCAGCAGCACCGCGCCCAGCATGTGCGGGTTGCGCAAGCTGTGCTGATCGAGCCAGGTGCAACCGGAAGGCAACGGATGATGATGCAGCAGCAGTAACGTATAACGCTCGGGATGGGCCTGCAGGCAGCGCTCCATCCACTCGAGCTGGTAGTCGCTCAGCTCACCGTGCGGCACGCCAAACACCTGGCTGTCCAGCAGCAACACCTGCCAGTTCTCGCCCAACAGCACCTGCTTTGACGGGGCAATGCCTGCGGCGGCCAGCGCATCAACCATCGCCGGCTGAAAATCATGGTTGCCCGGCAGCCAGACGCAAGGCGCAGGCAACCGCGCAATACCTTCGGCAAAGTGCCGGTAAGCAGCCAGCGAATGATCCTGAGCCAAGTCGCCGGTGGCGACAACCAGATCAAAATCGCGCTGCTGCGCCATAATGGCGTCCAGCACCGCGTGGTAACTGCGATAGGTATTGATGCCGAGCAAGGTCTCGTTTTCGCCGGCAAAAAGGTGGGTATCTGTTATTTGCAGAATCCTGACCCTGGCCCCACTTGCCACGGTCAGTTTAAACAGGCTTTCCAAATGGTGTCCTTTGTTATTTCAGTCTACCTAACAAACCGGAACCGCCATTGCTCCATGCGCCAAACAGTAGCGCAACCAATCAGCAAGAAACTGGTTAATTTGATGCTTTTCGTCGCGTTGATGCAACTTTTTATTGGGATAATCATAACGCGCTTTAAAGCGGTAGATCTGCTGACTGGAACACACTTCCGCAACCATCGCGTCATGATACAGCCGCACCGTCATGGCGGGCAGGCTCCAATAGCTGACCGCCGGTGCGGTCTGCTCTATCTGCACCAACGAGGTGTAGCGCGTGGATTCAACAATAGTCAGACGATAGCTGGCGCCGTTCACCTGATAAGTCACCGTTTCGCCCACTTCATCGTTGCGCGGCAGCAAGCGACGCAATTGCGCGAAGTTGGTTTCACACAATCTCATCATTTCCGGGAAATCAGGGGTATAGCGCTGTTTCATTGGTTGGCCCACTCTTTTCTTAACGATTCATGGTGCAACGCCAGCCACTGCAATGCAATCACAGATGCGGCGTTATCAATCGCGCCTTCTTCAACCCAACGGTAAGCCTGTTCGCGGCTGACGACGTGGACACGGATATCTTCATGCTCTTCTTCCAACCCATGGATGCCTTCGGCAGTGGTCGCGTCCACCTCGCCCACCATGATTGACAACCGTTCGCTGGTGCCGCCGGGGCTTGCCAGGTAGCTCAGCACCGGTTTGCAGCGCCCGACCTCGACGCCGGCCTCTTCCTGCGCTTCACGGCGGCACACGTCTTCAACGCTCTCGCCGGTTTCGATCATACCCGCCACCATTTCCAGTAGCCAGGGGGAGCTACTGGTATCGACCGCGGCGATCCGCAGTTGTTCAATCAGCACCACTTCGTCACGCACCGGGTCATAGGGCAGCAGCACCGCCGCATGGCCGCGTTCGAAAATCTCGCGCTTCACCTCCGGGCTCATGTCGCCGTTGAACAAGCGATGGCGGAACCGATAGAGATTGAGTGAAAAAAAACCACGGTAAAGCGTCTCACGTGCAATAATTTCTACATCATTTTTATCGAGAGTAACGGGCGACGGCTGTGAGTGGTTCATAAGCGAATTCTCCTGCGTGAGTATGCCGATAAAATAAACAGTTTTGATGACAGAAACGGCGGGGTAATCTTCCGCAGCTTTATGCTAGATTGTGAACCATGATATCAGGTGTAACGTGCTCGGCCAGTTGAACCAAAGTAAACACGGCGGTCTGAAAGGCAAAAGATACGCGAGATGGCACATTCAGCCACCTTATGCGAACAACAGACTCTGCTAGAATCGGCAACTATTTCGTCTATCGTCAGCGCTAACATAGCAATATTGCTGCACAACAAGGAATGCAAATGAAGAAACTGCTCCCCCTTCTTATCGGACTGAGCCTGGGCGGCTTCAGTGCAATGAGCCAGGCAGAGAACCTGCTGCAGGTTTACAAACAGGCTAGGGAAAGTAACCCGGATCTGCGCAAGACTGCCGCTGACCGTGACGCCGCATTCGAAAAAATCAACGAAGCGCGCAGCCCGCTGCTGCCGCAGTTGGGTTTGAGCGCCGGTTATGACCGTAGCTATGGCTATCGCGACAACCGTGACCAAAACGGCAACACCACCAGCGGCTCGCTGGCGCTGACCCAAACCATTTTCGACATGTCGAAATGGCGCGCACTGACGCTGCAGGAAAAAACCGCCGGTATCTCCGACGTGACCTTCCAAACCTCGTCGCAACAGCTGATCCTCGACACCGCCACCGCCTATTTCAACGTGCTGAGCGCGATCGACTCGCTGTCTTATACGCAGGCGCAAAAGCAGGCGGTTTACCGCACGCTGGATCAAACCACCCAACGCTTTAACGTGGGCCTGGTGGCGATCACCGACGTGCAGAACGCCCGTTCCAACTACGACACTGTGCTGGCGGCCGAAGTGACCGCTCGCAACACCCTGGATAACGCGCTGGAAAAACTGCGCCAGGTGACCGGCACCTTCTACCCGGAACTGGCCTCGTTGAATACCGATCGCTTCAGCACCCAGCGTCCGGAAGCGGTGAATAATCTGCTGAAAGAAGCCGAAAGCCGCAACCTGAGCCTGCTTTCCGCCCGTCTGAGCCAGGATCTGGCGCGCGAGCAGATCAAATCAGCGCAAACCGGCTATATGCCGACCGTTGATTTCAGCGCTTCAACCGCCGTGTCCAACAACAGGTACAGCGGTTCCCGTAGCATTACTACGGATAACGATGCCGGCGAAAACAAAGTGGGGCTGAGCTTCAATCTCCCGCTGTACAGCGGCGGTCAGACCAATTCACAGGTGCAACAGGCGCAGTACAACTTCGTCGGCGCCAGTGAGCAATTGGAAAGCGCGCACCGCAGCGTAGTGCAGACCGTGCGTTCGTCATTCAACAACGTGAACGCGTCGATCAGCAGCATCAATGCCTACAAACAGGCCGTGATCTCTGCTCAGAGTTCATTGGATGCGATGGAAGCCGGTTACCAGGTGGGTACCCGTACCATCGTTGACGTGCTGGATGCCACCACCACGCTGTATAACGCCAAGCAGCAGCTCTCCAGCGCGCGTTATACCTATCTGATCAACCAGTTGAACATCAAGTCCGCGCTCGGCACGCTGAATGAAAATGACCTGCTGTTGCTGAACGGTGCGTTGGGCAAACCGGTTTCTACCTCGCAAGATGTAGTAGCGCCGCCGACCACCGCGCAAGACGCTTACGCGGAAGGTTATAACGGCAATGCCCCTGCGCCGCAAACGGCTGCACCGGCACCGGTCGCTACCCGCGCATCTGCGCCGGCGATCACCACTACCCAGCCGACGCGCAGCAACAGCGGTAACCCATTCCGCAACTGATTCGCGCACTGCTGAACACGGGGCCTGGCATCTGCCGCGCCCCGTTTTTTTTGCCTCAATGCCGGTTCTGCCCACCGCCTCACAGCCAGCCCCCCGCCCTGCGGTGGTATCATCGGCGCCACTGCCTTATCTCAGTCCGGATGGGATCCCATGGAGAACACCTCAAGCTGGCAACAGTTGATGGCCGATGGCGTATTGCCGCCCGCACAACGCCCTGCGCCGGCAATCTATGCTTCCTGGCTGCGCTGTCGCAGCCTGATGCAGCCCCCCGTGTGGAAAGCGCCGCACTGTGCGCTCGGCGCCACCTTCAACTCTATCTGCCAGCGTAAAAACGATCTGCTGACGCTGGGCCAGGCGGCGCTGGAAGACGCCTGCGAATATATGGAGCCCCGTCGCTGCCTGCTGATGATCCTCGACGAAAGCGGCTGCATGCTGTGGCTGTGCGGCAATGCCCTGACGCGTGAACGCCTGCAGCAATTGGGATTTACCCCCGGCGCCTATTGGGCCGAGGGGGACATTGGCACCAACGCGCCTTCGCTGGCGGCGGCAGAAGGCCACCCGATACAGGTGAGCGGCAGCGAGCATGTGCGCCAGGCACTGCACGACTGGTCATTCTGCGCCACGCCGGTTTATGACAACAGCGGCCGCCAGCGCGGCTCGATTGCGCTAGGCTGCCTGCTGGCTGATTCCGCCGCCGGCGATCTGTCACTGACGCTGGCGATCGCACGCGAGATAGGCAACTCGCTGAACGCCGACGGCCTGCTGGCGGAATCCAACCGTCACCTGAACCAGCTTTACGGTTTGCTTGACGGGGTGGATGACGGGGTGATGGCCTGGGACCATCGCGGCTACCTGCAATACATCAACCAGCGGGCCGCCACCCTGCTGAAGCTGGACGAACAGCAAAGCCAGGGCAAACCCTTGACGCAGTTGCTGACGCTGCCCGCCCTGCTCAACCGGGCCATCGCCCAGCGCCAGCCGCTACAGCACGTTGAGGTCACCTTCGAAAGCCAGCGGCAGTTTATCGCCGCGCTGCTGACCCTAAAACCGATCTTCGACGGCGAGCGCTGCAGTTTTATCGCCCTGTTGCACCCGATTGAACGGCTACACCAGTACGTCAGCAGCCAGCTGGGTCGCGTCAGCCACAGCTTTGAACAGATGCCTTCCGCTTCTCTGGAAATGCGCCGACTGATCCGCTATGGCCAGCAGGCGGCAAAGGGCCAGCACCCGATCCTGCTGTGCGGCGAAGAAGGGGTCGGCAAGGAGTTGCTCAGCCAGGCAATCCACAACGCCAGCGAACGCGCCGCTGGGCCATATATCGCGCTCAACTGCCAGTTGTTGCCGGAAGCGCAGGGGCTGCGCGAACTGCTGGGCAGCGACGCCAGTGAGGAGGAAGCGGGCCAGCTCAGCAAGTTTGAACTGGCCAACGGCGGCACCTTGTACCTGGAGCAGATTGAGTATCTGCCGGCGGAAATGCAGTCGGCACTGCTGCAGGTGCTGAAAACCGGTGTGGTGATGCGGCTTAATTCCAACCGGGTGATCCCCGTCGATGTCCGGGTGATCGCCGGCAGCGCCGCCAATCTGCCGCTGTTGGTGCAGCAGAACCGCTTCCGCCGCCAGCTGTTTTACAGCCTGCAAGCGTTCGAGATCCAGATCCCGGCGCTGCGCCAGCGGCTGAGCGACATTCCGCTGTTGGTAAAGCACCACCTGCGTGCGCTGGAACAGCATTTCCAGTGCCGGTTCCGGGTCGATGATGAAGTCATGGCCCAGCTTGGCCTGTATCTGTGGCCCGGCAACGATCTGGAGCTGAAAGGCGTGGTTGAGCGCACGGCGATGATTTGCCACGGCCACCATCTCCAGTTAGCGGACTTGCCCGAGCACTTGCTCAGCCACCAGCCGCTGCTGGAAAACGAACCGCAGCCGGGTATGCCGCTGCTGACGCTGGCGGAAATGGAACGCCAGGCGATCATTCGCGCTGCCAACGTCAGCCGCGGGCAGCTCAACGAAATGGCACAGCTGTTGGGCATCGGCCGCACCACGCTGTGGCGAAAAATCAAACAATATCAAATTGATATCAGGCAATTTAAGCTACGTGCCTGATAGCCGCACTCAATGGCTGAGCTGCAATACCCCGCGCGCCGCGTCCAGCATCGCTTTCTGGCCGCTGCGGGTTTTGCTCATACAGTCGTTCATGCCGACCACCATCGGGATGCCCATCGCTTTCGCCAGGATCGCGCTGTGCGACAGCGCATTGCCGCCGCTCAGGCAGATGCCGAGCACCAGGCGACGATCGAGCATCACCACGTCGGAAGGCATCAGTTCATCCATCACCAGTATCGAGGGCGCAGTCAGCGTAATCGGCAGCAACGGCTGCTGTTGCAGATGGCTCAGAGTACGGCGCAGCATGTCCCGCACGTCCAGTTCGCGCGCCCGCATGTACTCATCGTCCAACGCGCGATAATCTTCGATGATCGCCTCCATTTCCTGCCGCCAGGCCTGCTCGGCGCAACATTGTTGCTGAGCAATGCGCGTATAGGCCGCCTGTTGCAGATCCGGATCGTCCAGCAGCATGCTGTGCGCGCCGAAAATCGCCGCCTGCGGCTTGCCAATCAATGTGCCGGTACGCTCCGCCAGCCGACTAAGATCGCTCAGGGTATGCTGCAGCGCCTCGCGCAGCCGCTGCTGTTCGGTCAGCACGTCGTCCGCGCCAATCGGGCGCTCGGTCACCGTCGGCCAAAAGCTGAGCGCCTGCAACACCGGGCCGCTGGTCACGCTTTCCGCTACCGGGATGCCGTGCAGCGAGGGCAGTTGCTGCTCTGATACCGTTTCGCCAAAGTGCTGTTCCGCCAGTGCCCTGAACGCCGCCAGCGCCTGCTCAGCCTGCGGGCCGTCGGCAATCAACCGAACGGTGTCGCCGTGTCGCACCTGCAGCAACGCCAGTTGATTGAGGCTGCGCGGATTGGCGCATTGCCCCTGTTTTTCCAACACCAGCTCGGCCTCAAAGGGCGCCAGCGCTTCCGCCAGCCGCGCCGCCGGTCGGGCGTGTAACCCATGCGGGTTCTGCACCGTCCAACTGATGCTTTTTCCTTGCGTCAACGGCAATTCAACGCTTTTTACCGCAGGCACGGCTTCACCCAGTTGCGCCTGCTTGGCCAGCAGCGCGCCCTGCGCTTCTGCCAACACCTGTTCCAGCCCGGCGCCGGAATTGGCGGCGACCACCGCAGCCAGCGTCCCTTCCACCAGTGGCGCCGAACACAGCCGCACTTTGGCGGCCAACTGCGAGTCCAGCAGATCGAGCGCAGTTTCGGCACTCAGCAACGCACTGCCCAAATCCATCAGCACCACGATGCCCGCGCCATCCGCCACCGACTCAATGGCTTCCATGACCTTGATTGCATCGGTGCCTATCGGATGCTCGGCGTCATCGACGCCCGCCGCCAGCACCAGTTTGCAGCCGTCGCCACGCATCATCTGCAGCGCCAGCTCTTCAACCCCGCGCGCCAGCTGCGCGCTGTGGGAAACTACAACGATATTGATCATCTCGCCTCCTGCTAGTGGCCGGCGACCTCGGCCAGCGTTTTTATCATCAACATCACCGAGGTGGCGCCCGGATCCTGATGGCCGATGCTGCGCTCACCCAGGTAGCTGGCCCGCCCTTTACGCGCCTGCATGATGATAGTGCCCTCTACCGCCTGTTCCGCCCGCTCACTGGCGCGCTGCAAGGCTTCTGCCACGCTCAACTGCTGCTGCGCCGACTGGCCGAGGCTTTCCACCACCGGCCACCAGACGTCGCACATGGTTTTGTCGCCCGGCTCCGCCTTGCCACGCATCACCACGCCCTCTACGCCCTCTTGCATCAACTGATGCAGCTCCGCCAGATCCAGACTTTGCTTGGCATTGGCCGCCTGTGCCGCGCGAATAAAGAAAGTGCCGAACAGCGGGCCGCTGGCGCCGCCAACGCTCGACAGCAGCGTCATACCGGTGTTTTTAAGGATAAAACCGATGTCTTTATCCGCCACCGACGGCAGCTTTTCCACCACCTTGTTGAAGCCGCGGTTCATGTTCAAACCGTGGTCGGCATCGCCGATCTCGGTATCCAGCCGGGTCAAAAAGTCACGCTGCTGGGTAAACACCTCGCCGCAACGCATCAGCCAATCCACGACCTGTTGTTTCGTTAATGCCATAAATCCTCCTCAGCAGCCCCAACGCAGCGCAGGGGTTTTCACCGGCGCATCCCACAATGCCAACAGTTCGTCATCCACCTTCAGCAGAGTGATCGATATCCCCTGCATGTCCAGCGAGGTGCAATAAGAGCCCACCAGACTGCGTTCAACGATCATGCCCGCCTCGGCGCAGCGCTCCGCCAGTCGGTGATAAACGCCGTACAGCTCGGAAAGCGGCGTCGCACCCAGATTGTTCACCAGCACAATCACCCGGTCACCGCGCGTCAGCGGCTGCTTGGTCTGCACTTCATCGCGCCATTCACCCTGCCGGCGATCCCAGGCACGAAGGGTGCGCTGGTAATGGCCGTGTTCGATCAGGGTATGGAACATGTCATCCACCGCCGCGTTGAGGCCGGTGAACGGACGCCGCGCAATGCCCGGCTCGCCGTGAATACCGACGCCGAACTCCATCTCGTTTTCCGCCAATACAAACGAGGGCTTGCCGGCTGCGGGGACGGTGCAGGCACCCAGCGCGATGCCAATCGAATGCCCTTGATTGTTGATCCTATGGCCCAGCGTCACCACGGTGTCCAGATCGTCGCCACGCGCCGTCGCTGCACCGAGCAGTTTTTCCATCAGTACGGTATTCGCTACCCCACGCCGGCCGGCGGTGAACAGGCTGTCTTTGACTGCCACGTCATCGTCCACCAGCACCGTCGCCACCTGGGTGCCGCTATCATGCAGCAGTTCGGTGGCGGTTTCGAAGTTCAACACGTCGCCGGTGTAGTTTTTGATCAGCAACAAGACCCCGGCACCCCCGTCGATTGCCTGGCCGCATTCGTACATTTTATCCGGCGTCGGCGAGGTAAAAATCTCCCCAGGGCAGGCACCGTCGAGCATGCCTTCGCCGACAAAGCCACAGTGCATTGGCTCGTGGCCGCTGCCGCCGCCGGACAGGATAGCCACCTTGCCCGCTACCGGCGCGTCGGCGCGGGTCACGAACACCGGCTCCTGATGCACCAGCAGTTCAGGGTGCGCTTCCGCCAGCCCCAGCAATTGCTCTTCCAGTACCGACTCAACCTTATTGATCAGTTTTTTCACGGTCATTTCCTCGTTTAGCCAGCGGGACGCAGCCTGCTGCGCCCCTGCGGTATCAGCGTTGATATTGTTGCAGCCAGGCGCTACCCAGCCGGTCTGCCGTCAAGATTGCGGCCTGCACGCTGGCCGGCGTCACCTTGAACGGCATGTTGTGGATGGTTTCGCCGGTGGCGCAGCTGGCTTCAGCAACCGCCATGATTTTCTCTGCCGCATCGCCGCTAACGCCCATCTCGGCCAGCGTGACAGGCAGGCCGATGCGGTGGCAGAAATCCAGCACCGTTTCGATCTGCGCCATGCTGCTGTTTTGCAGTACCAGTTGCGCTAGCGTGCCGAAAGCCACTTTCTCGCCGTGGTACAGGTGATGACACTCTTCCAGCACGGTGAAACCGTTGTGAATAGCGTGCGCCGCCGCCAGCCCGCTGCTTTCAAAACCAATGCCGCTCAGATAGGTATTGGCCTCGATAATGCGTTCGACCGCTTCCGTCACCACCCCGGCCTCAACCGCCAGTTTGGCTTTGACGCCTTCTGCCAGTAGCGTCTCATAGCACAGCCGCGCCAGGCTGAGCGCCGCCAGCGTCGATTTGCCGCCCGCCATGCTGGTTGCCTGAGCGTCGAAACAGGCCTGCGCCTCAAAATAGGTGGAAAGCGCATCGCCCATTCCCGCGACCAACAGGCGCACCGGTGCCTTGGCGATAATCGCGCTGTCCATCACCACCATATCCGGGTTGCGTGGGTAGATCAGGTACTCGGCAAATTCGCCCTGTTCGGTGTAGATCACCGACAGCGCGCTGGTCGGCGCATCGGTGGAAGCAATGGTGGGAATTAACACTACCGGCAATTGCTGATAGTGCGCGATGGCTTTGGCGGTATCGAGGGTTTTTCCGCCGCCGACGCCAATCACGCCGCGACAACCATGGGCCTTCAGTTCGCCCCCCAACCGGTCGATTTCCTTATGGCAGCATTCGCCGTTGAACAGGCAGGCATGATGTTTCACCCCGTGCTGTTGCAGGCTGCCCATCAGGGTATCGCCCGCCAGCTTCATGACGAAGTCGTCGGCAATCACGAAATAATGGTCGGCAAGCGCTTTCGCGTATTGGCCCACGGCGACCAGTGCATGGGCGCCCTGAATGTACTTGCCTGGAGACTGGATGATTCTCAACATAACCGGATCCTTGTAGGGAAATTGGCGATGGTAACGTTCAGATATCAGGTGATGATGCGTCCGGTCTTGTGCCGTCGCGTTGTTATGCACTGACTATAGGGCTAACGGAGAGCTTTACGACAGACTGCGTTTTTGTTCCATTATGGAACATAACAGCCTCCATGCCGTTTCATAATGAAACTCTGCCGTCGCTTTTCCAGCCGGTAAAGCGAGCTGGCGCACAGCCTAACGTATAACTGCGTAAAGAGTGGATTCTACGGGCGTTTCAGCTTTAATTTTGACCATCTTTCCCCTATTCTTACCGCCACTACTGGGAAAGGGCGAAAACAGCCCGACTGATGGGATTAATAACGATGAAACGGACAAAAAACATCAACCAAGAGACGTTCCGCAAATCCTGGCGCAGCTACCGCGTTGCGCCCGTAGCCTTGGCAATCAGCGGAGTCTTTATGCTGGCCGGCTGTGAAAAAGCGGATGAAACGGTCTCGATGTATCAAAATGCCGACGAGTGTTCGCGCACTAACCCTTCCATGAGCGAGCAGTGCACCACCGCCTATAACAACGCCCTGAAAGAAGCCGAAAAAACCGCGCCTAAATACGCCACCCGTGAAGACTGCGTCGCCGAGTTCGGTGAAGCGCAGTGTACTCAGGCACCCGCTCCGGCGCAGGCCGGCATGGCGGCAGAATCGCAAAGCAGCGGCAGCTTCTGGATGCCACTGATGGCAGGCTACATGATGGGTCGCATGATGGGCGGCTCCGGCTTTGCCCAACAGCCGCTGTTCACTTCCAAAAACGCCGCCAGTCCGGCCAACGGCAAGTTCGTTGACGCCACCGGCAAGAGCTACGGCCCGGCCACTGCAGGCGGCCGCACCATGACGGTGCCGAAAACCGCGATGGCGCCAAAACCGGCGGTAACCAACACCGTTACCCGCGGTGGCTTTGGCGAATCCGTGGCCAAGCAGACCAGCATGCAGCGCAGCAGCGCCACCTCCGGCAGCTCACGCAGCATGGGCGGTTAAGGCATGAAACGCGTTACGATTACCGAGCGCCCGAACTGGCGCGAAAAAGCGACCGAGTTCGGCTTCAAATTCCACACCATGTATGGCGAGCCATACTGGTGTGAGGATGCCTATTACCAGTTTACGCTGGCGCAAATCGAAGAGATTGAAAGCGCCACCGCCGAGCTGCACCAGATGTGCCTGCAAGTGGTGGAGAAAGTGGTCAGCAGCGATGCGCTTATGGCCAAATTCCAGATCCCGAAGCACACCTGGGATTTCGTACGCAGCTCATGGCGCACCAGCCAACCGTCGCTGTATTCGCGTCTCGATCTGGCCTACGACGGCGTCAATCCACCCAAGTTGCTGGAGAACAATGCCGATACGCCAACCTCGCTGTATGAAGCGGCCTTCTTCCAATGGCTGTGGCTGGAAGACCAGATCAACGCCGGCAATCTCAGCCCGGAGTCCGATCAGTACAACAGCCTGCAAGAAAAGCTGATTGAGCGTTTTGCCGATCTGAAAGCGCACCACGGCTTCGGTCTGCTGCATCTGGCCTGTTGCCAGGACAGCGAAGAAGATCGCGGTACAGTGCAATACTTGCAGGACTGCGCGCAGGAAGCCGGCGTGCCGACCGAGTTCCTGTTTATGGAAGACATTGGTCTCGGCGAGAAAGGCCAGTTTACCGATCTGCAAGACCAGGTGATCGGCAATCTGTTCAAGCTCTACCCGTGGGAGTTTATGCTGCGCGAGATGTTTTCCACCAAGCTGGAAGATGCCGGCGTGCGCTGGCTGGAGCCGGCCTGGAAAAGCATTATCTCCAACAAGGCGCTGCTGCCGATGCTGTGGGAAATGTTCCCGGATCACCCGAACCTGCTGCCGGCCTACTTCGCGCAGGACGAACATCCGCAGCTCGATCACTACGTCACCAAGCCGCTGTTCTCACGCGAAGGCGCCAATATCCAGATCGTGCAGAACGGTCAGGAAGTGGCACGCGTTGACGGCCCGTACGGCGAAGAAGGCATGATTGTGCAACAGTTCCACCCATTGCCGCAGTTCGAGGGCAGCTATACGCTGATCGGCAGTTGGCTGGTGGACGATCAACCCTGCGGTATCGGCCTGCGTGAAGATCGCGAGCTGATCACCCAGGATCTGTCGCGTTTCTACCCGCACATCATCCTCGGCTGACGGGGACTCGCCAGTGACCTAAAATGCAAACGCCAGTCTGAGACTGGCGTTTTTTATTTAACCGACCTGAACCGACAGCATGCTCAAAGCGCCCATCTCGATGCCGTCCACAGGCACGGATATCGCTTCTTCGCCATCCCAACTGCCCAGCACGTACAGCAACGGTAGATAATGTTCCGGCGTCGGGTTCGACAACGCCGCTCCCTGATGCTGCATGAAATTCACCAGAGGATGATTATCCCCCTGATAATTCAGATTATCGCGCACGAACTTGTCAAAGGACTCCGCCCACGGATAAGGGGTGGTATCCCCCTGCCATTTCACCATTCGCAGGTTATGCACCACGTTGCCGCTGGCGACAATCATCACCCCCTGCTCACGCAGCGCCGCCAGTTTGCGGCCCAGTTGGTAATGATATTCAGCCGGTTTGGTGCCGTCGATACTGAGTTGTACGATTGGAATATCCGCATCGGGATACATCTTGATCAAGACTCCCCAGGTGCCGTGGTCCAGCCCCCACTCACTGACATCCGCCGTGACCTCAATCGGCGCAAGCAACTGCTGCAACTGTGCCGCCAGTTCAGGAGAGCCCGGCGCCGGGTACCGAGTATCAAACAGCGCCTGCGGGAAACCGCCAAAATCATGGATGGTTTTTGGCTTTTCCATCGCGGTAACCGCGGTGCCACGGGTGTACCAGTGCGCGGAAACGGCAACGATGGCTTTTGGACGCGGCAGCGTTTCACCCAGCGCACGCCATGCCAGGGTGTAGCGATTTTCTTCCAGCGCGTTCATCGGGCTACCGTGACCGAGGAAAAGAGCAGGCATACGAGAGGTGTTCATACATAATCCTTGGTTAGTCATCTTACGTTCTGCTAACCAGATTACGCCGTTTGCCACAGCAACACAGCCGGATAACCATGATGATGATCTTCAATAAATTTGAATGGTTTAAACAATGGAAGTCATCAGTCAAATCCGCTCGATTTCAGCCTTTACTCTGTTAGTATCAGAAAATAAACACTAATTAGCAGCATATAAGGAGGCTATTCTGTCAGTACCCCTGATCCTGACCCTGCTGGCCGGCGGTGCCACCTTTGTCGGCGCCCTGTTCGGCATCATCGGCCAAAAACCATCCAACCGGATGCTGGCCTTTGCCCTCGGCTTTGCCGCCGGGATTATGCTGCTGATTTCATTGATGGAAATGCTGCCTGCGGCGCTGCATACCCAGGGTATGTCGCCGATGCTGGGCTACGGCATGTTCATGCTCGGCCTCTTGGGGTATTTTGCGCTGGACCGCATGCTGCCGCATCAGCATCCACAGGATTTGCAGCAAAAGCCGCTCACTCCCTATAACCTGAAACGCACCGCAATGCTGCTGACACTCGGCATCAGCCTGCACAATTTCCCGGAAGGCGTCGCTACCTTCGTTACCGCCAGCGCCGATCTGGAATTGGGGATGGGTGTCGCGCTGGCGGTCGCCATCCACAATATTCCTGAAGGGTTGGCGGTTGCCGGACCGGTGTATGCCGCCACCGGTTCAAAAACCAAAGCGCTGCTGTGGTCAGGCATTTCCGGCATGGCGGAAATTCTCGGCGGCGTGCTGGCGTTCCTGCTGCTCGGCCCGATGATCTCACCGGTAGTGATGGCGTCGATTATGGCAGCCGTGGCCGGTATTATGGTGGCGCTGTCGGTAGATGAATTGATGCCGCTGGCCAAAGAGATCGACCCGCACAACAACCCCAGCTACGGCGTATTATGCGGGATGGCGGTCATGGGGTTCAGCCTGACGCTGTTGCAAAGCGGCGGCATCGGTTAAGTATTTTCAGCCACAAAAAAAGCCGCATTCGCGGCTTTTTTCATATTCAGCGTGGCTGTCTGCTATCAGCTGGCTTTCTGCTCGAGGGCCTGGCGGTAAGCCACCAGATCCTCGATGGTCAGCACAGTCATGTCATGCTTCCTGGCGAACTCGATCACTTCCGGAGCATGCGCCATGCTGCCATCGTCGTTGGTCAGCTCGCACAGCACGCCGGCAGGTTTGAAACCGGCCATGGCCACCAGATCGATAGTCGCTTCGGTGTGGCCACGGCGGCTAAGCACCCCACCCGGCTGCGCACGCAGCGGGAACACGTGGCCAGGGCGGTTCAGATCGCTCGGCTTGGCGTTATCGGCCACTGCCGCACGAATCGTGGTCAGGCGGTCGGAGGCGGAAACGCCGGTCGTCACGCCCTGCGCCGCTTCGATAGTCACGGTGAAGGCAGTCTGGAACTGGCTGGAGTTGTTGGTCACCATCATCGGCAGCTCAAGCTGCTGACGGCGGTCTTCGGTGATACACAGGCACACGATACCGCTGCCGTGACGAATGGTCAGCGCCATTTGCTCAACGGTCATGGTTTCTGCGGCGAAGATCATATCACCTTCGTTTTCACGATTTTCATCATCAAGCACCATCACACCGCGCCCGTTGCGCAATGCTTCAAGAGCGCGTTCAACGCGTTCTACCGGCGAGCCGAAATCTGAAAGTAGCGTCTGATTCATGGTAAAAAACCTCATTAGAAAATTATGGATTACCAGAACCAGGGCGATCTTGAGGAGTAGCTACAACAATAGCTAAAAAAATAACGCAAGCGGGCGCAAGCCCGGCAGATACCGTTACTCTCTCCCATCCGGACTATAACCGTCGGCCCCGGAATTACACCGGATCTGCTGACCTCTAACCAAACTACAAGAGACTGGCTGAGCGCTCGCGGGCTTTCACCGTAGAAGGTGATTTACCGCCGGTGGGGACTTGCACCCCGCCCTGAGAATAAGCATTCTGACTATAACGCTAATGATTAATCAGGGCAATTGGCAAAAGCACAATTCGGCCCCCTGCGGAGAATGCGGTTATTGGTTTATCCGGCGGGCAACTCGCATTACACTAGGCAACAGCTATTAAACTCTGAAAGGGATACGCCATGATTGACCCGAAAAAAATTGAACAGATCGCACGCCAGGTTCATGAGTCCATGCCTAAAGGCGTTCGTGAATTCGGGGAAGACGTCGAGAAGAAAATCCGTCAGGTGCTGCAGTCGCAGCTCACTCGCCTGGATTTGGTCAACCGCGAAGAGTTCGACGTGCAAACTCAGGTGCTGCTGCGCACCCGTGAAAAACTGGCGTTACTGGAACAGCGTATGAGCGAGCTGGAAAGCAAGCTGAACGCAACACCGGCAGCGCAACAGCCAGACGCTGAATAAGATGTCTCCAAGGGCGCGATACCGCGCCCTTATTAGGAGCCAATCGCCGCTCGCGGCCTGCGCGGCAACACCAGCCAAATCAGCGCGAACATCCCCAACGCATACAGGCTTTTCCAGCCGATAATCACCATCAGTAACAGGCACAGCACCAAACCCGCCACCGCCATCAACCGCGAACGCCCGTGCAAAATTCGGCACCCCGCCAGCATGCACAGCAGATAAATCAGCACAAAGATGCCATTGGCATACACCAGCAGCGTATCCAGCGGCAGCTTCAGCGTATAAATCAGCAAGGTGAACAGCAGGCAGCAGCCCACCACCGCGCTCAATGCGTTGACCGGGGCTTGCCCGGCAGACAGCTTGGCCAATGCGCTGGAAGGCCTATCTTGCGCCTGCGACCACACCAGCCGGGCAAAGCTCTGCGTATAGATATTCACGCTGGCGAAGCAAGCCAGATAACCAATGATGCAGGCAACCCACAGCGCATGCTGACCAAACAATTGCACCACGATGCCGGGCAACGACGCCGCGGCAGCCTGATGTTCGCCGTAAGCGTGGAAATGCAGCACCGCCACGGTGCAGCCCCAATAGACCGCCCCGGCGACTAACATGCCAAGCAGCAGCGCACGCGGGAAATCGCGCTCGGGGTTGCGGAATTCGGTTGCCAAATGCGCGAACGCTTCAAGCCCGACAAAACACCAGAACATCACCGCCAACGCATGGAACAAATTGGGAGGAGAAATTTCGTCTATTGCAGGCCAGGGGATTTGGGCAGGCGAGATATCGCCTCGCCACCAGATAGCAGCCACCAACCCCACCACCAGAATGGCGATCAGCGTTTGAATATTGGCGCTGGAGCCCGCGCTGCGCGTCCCCAACAGCCAAATCGCCACCAGCGTGGCGATCTGTACCAGCAGCAGACCGTTGGCGCTCCAACCGAGCGTGGCTTGCCAGAACCCGGCGGCAATTTGCAAGGCAGCCGGCAGGCCAACCGGGATCACCGACAGAAACAACCAGCCGGTGACCTTCGCCATGCGTGGGCCAAACGCCATACCGACAAAGTGTGCAGCGCCACCGGCACTGGGGAAGTGGCGACCCAGAGCCGCAAAAGCGATGGCGATAGGGAATACCAGCGCAATCAGCACCGGCCAGGCCCACAGGCTATCGCCTTGCGCTACCTGTGCCGCCAGTGCCGGAACGGCAAACACTCCGGTACCCAGCAACGAAGTGGACAATAACCCAACGCCCTGCGCCAACCCCAGTTCCTGCTTCAGTCCACTCACTGACCACCGCCATTTTATCCGTCATACTTCAAGCTGCATCCACGTTGGCTGCTCTTACTCACCCGAATCACTTACTCATGTAAACTCATCGGGACTCACTCGATTGCCGCCTCGATGCAACTCGAATTATTTAGGCTAAAAAAGAAGGCGTTAACCACGCCCGTCTTTGATTGCCTTGATGATGTTGGTGGTCGACAGGCCGTCTTCAAAGTTCAGTACCTTGACGTCGCCGCCGTTGGCCCACACCTCGGCGCTGCCGGCGATATCTTCAGGCTTGTAGTCACCGCCTTTCACCAACAGATCCGGCAGGATGTCGGCGATCAGGCGCTGCGGGGTGTCTTCTTCAAACGGCACGACCCAGTCCACCGCTTCCAGCGCGCCGAGCACGATCATGCGGTTTTCCAGTACGTTGACCGGACGGGTTTCGCCTTTCAGACGTTTGGTGGACGCATCGCTGTTCACCGCCACGATCAGGCGATCGCCCATTTTGCGGGCATTCGCCAGATAGGAAACATGGCCGGCATGCAGGATGTCGAAGATGCCGTTGGTCATCACCACTTTCTCACCGCGCTGGCGAGCCTGCGCCACGGCAGTTTTCAACTGGGCTTCGGTCATCACGCCAAAGCCGGTTTCGGCACGGCCGCGCACCGCGTTTTCCAGTTCGATTGGCGAAACGGTCGAGGTCCCCAGCTTGCCCACCACCACGCCGGCGGCGGCATTGGCCAGGAAACAGGACTCTTCCAGCGTATTACCGGCGGCCAGAGCAGCAGCCAACACGCCAATCACGGTATCGCCGGCACCGGTCACGTCAAACACTTCCTGCGCCAACGTTGGCAGATGCAGCGGCGCAATACCCGGTTGCAGCAGCGTCATGCCATGCTCGGAGCGGGTAACCAGCAGCGCGGAAAGGTCAAAATCCGCCACCAGTTTCATGCCGCGTTCAACCAATTCGGCTTCGTCTTTGCAGTGGCCTACCACCGCCTCAAACTCGGACAGGTTTGGCGTCAGCAGCGTCGCGCCGCGATAACGCTCAAAATCGGAGCCTTTTGGATCGATGAGCACCGGCACCTTGGCGGCGCGTGCCAGTTGGATCATGCTCTGCACCTGACTCAATGCGCCTTTGGCGTAGTCAGACAGCACCAGCGCGCCAATGTGCGGCAGGGCCTGCTGGATACGTTCCAGCATCGGCTGCGGATCGACGTTGGAGAAACCTTCTTCGAAATCGAGACGGATCAGTTGCTGATTACGCGACAGCACGCGCAGCTTGGTGATGGTCGGGTGCGTCGGCACCGAAACAAAATCACAGCGCACGTTCACTTCGTTCAGCTTGGCGCTCAGCGCCCGCGCCGCGTCATCAATGCCGGTCAGGCCCACCAGACGTGAGTTAGCGCCCAGCGAAGCAATGTTCATCGCCACGTTAGCCGCACCGCCCGGACGCTCTTCGATGGTATCAACCTTGACCACCGGCACCGGCGCTTCCGGTGAAATGCGGCTGGTCGGGCCATACCAATAGCGATCCAACATGACGTCACCCACCACCAATACTCCGGCGCGGCGAAAATCAGGCAGCGTAACTTTCATCCGATAACTCCAAAAAAGTCCAAAATTTTAGTGGCGCAGATATTACCACAGACGTCCGTAATACCTGCAAAACGTATTGCGCAACCGGCCTTGTCAGCCCAGCCATTTCCCCCAGCTGGCGCGTACCTGCTCACGTTCGGCGGCGAACAGCTCACTGCTGACCTTGCTAGAATGCTCTTGCAACGCCAGGTGATGGATCTCATCGCGCATGGTGACATAAGCCTGGGTCAGCGCGCGCGCTTCCTCTTCCGGCATGATGTCGTAATTGGCCATCAGCTCGAAAATGCGCACGTTATCCGACCAGCGCGTCAGGCGCGGCTCGGCGCCCGCATAGCCTAAGACCAGATATTGGGCGATAAATTCGATATCGGTGATACCGCCCTCGTCGGCTTTGATATCAAACAGTTCGCGTTGCTTGCTGCCGAGGTGACTGCGCATTTTCTCGCGCATCTCGCGCACCTCCTTCCGCAAGGTTTCAGGATCGCGCGGTTTGCACAGGATCTCGCGGCGGATGACGTCAAACTGTTGATGCAAAGCCGGATCGCCGTGCACGATGCGCGCCCGCACCAGCGCCTGATGTTCCCAGGTCCAGGCCTCGTTCTGTTGATAATCGGCAAACGCCTCGACGGTGCTGACCAGCATGCCGGCGGCGCCCGAAGGCCGCAGGCGGGCATCCACCTCATACAAAATACCGGACGAGGTGCGAGTGCTGAACAGATGCATCACCCGCTGTGCCAGACGCAGATAGAACTGGCGGCCATCAATGCAGCGTTCGCCGTCAGTCATCACGTCCGGCGGGCAATCAAGGATAAACACCAGATCCAGATCGGAACTGTAACCCAGCTCCCAACCGCCCAATTTGCCGTAGCCAATCACCGCAAAACCACGCCCTTCCCGCTCTTGCAAATGGGTTGGCTGGCCGTAGCGCGCCACCATGTCGCTCCACGCCTGCTGCACCACCACGTCGATGATCGCCTCTGCCAGATAGGTGAGGTGATCGCTGACTTTCATCACCGGCAGCGCGCCGGAGATATCCCCGGCGGCGATACGCAGTTGCTGGGCCTGCTTGAACTGGCGCAACGCTTCCAGCTTTTGTTCTTCGTCGTCTTCCGGTACCCGTAACAGGTACTGGCGCAGCTCGCTGCGATAGGCGTCCGGCGCCACCGGCTGATACAACGTCGCCGGATCCAGCAACTCATCCAGCAGCAGCGGGTAGCGAGACAGCTGATTGGCGACCATCGGCGAAGCGGCGCACAGACGAATCAAATGGCTGAGCGCCGCGTGGTACTCCACCAGCAGCTCAAGATAGGTGGTGCGGGTCACAATGCTCAGCAGCAGTTGCGTCAAACGCAGCAGCGCAGTCGGCGCATCCCGGCGCGGGCACACTTCGGCCAACAAGCGCGGCATCAGTTGATCGAGCACGTCGCGGCCGCGCGGGCCAATGGTGCGTTTGTCTACGTCATGGCGGAATTCGGCAATGATACGCAGCACCTGCCTGCGCGCTTCTTCATCCAGATGCGGGGTCAGCGGCGCCAGTTCGTTCTCTTCCAGCGCGTCCTGCCACAGACTGTGATAGTGCTGATAGTCGGGATCTTCGCCCACATCGGGGCTATCATCGCCAATCAGGTCGTTAAATACCGCCCTTACTGCCTGCATGTGGGTTTCCAGCGCCGCCAGCAGCGCCAGCCAGTCGCTGAACCCCATGCCCCAGGCCAGACGCGCCTGATCGAGCTCATCCTGCGGCAGCGTTTGGGTTTGTTGATCGGCAATCGCCTGCAGCAGGTTTTCCAGCCGGCGCAGGAACAGATAGCTGGTGCTCAGCGCCTTCGCCTGTTGCGGCTCCAGCAGCCCCAGTTCACCCACCGCTTGCAATGTCGGCAGCAGCGAACGCCCTTGCAGCATCGGCTCGCGCCCGCCGCGGATCAGCTGGAACACCTGGGTGATAAATTCAATTTCGCGAATGCCGCCGGCGCCCAGTTTGATGTTGTCTTTCAAACCCCGCCGGCGCACTTCGCGTGCGATCATACCTTTCATGTTGCGCAGCGACTGGATCACGCTGAAATCGATATAACGGCGGAACACGAACGGCCGCAGGGTTTTGCGCAACTCCTGGCTGTAAGCGTCTTCAGACCCGCCCATCAGCCGCGCCTTTACCATGGCGTAACGTTCCCAGTCACGGCCCTGCTCCTGATAATAATCTTCCAGCGCGGCAAAACTCATCACCAGCGGGCCGCTGTCGCCGAAAGGCCGCAACCGCATGTCCACGCGATAGACAAAGCCGTCAATGGTTTGCTGGTCCAGCGCTTTGATCAGCCGCTGCCCCAGACGGGTGAAGAACTGGGCGTTATCCAGCTCACGCCGCCCGCCCTGGGTCTGGCCGTTTTCCGGGTAGGCGAAGATCAGATCGATATCGGACGAGAAGTTCAGTTCACCACCGCCCAATTTCCCCATGCCGAGGATCAGCAGCGGCTGCGGAACGCCCTGCGCGTTGCAAGGCGTGCCCCACTCGCGGCAACAGGTTTGGTACAGCCAATCACGGGCGCTGACGATCAGCGTTTCCGCCAGCCCACTCAGTTGCAGCAGCGTTTCTTCCGTACTGCACAGGTTCAGCGCCTGCGCCCAGGCGATCCTCACCAGCGTCTCGCGGCGGAACAGACGCAGCACACGCATCAGTTGCGCTTCGTCACACACCTCTTCCAGAGAGTCCTGCAACCAGGCGGCATAGTGTTGCCACTCATCCGCCACCGGCGGTTGCTTACGCAGCGTCTCCAGCCATGCTGGCTGGTTGAGCAACATGTCGCTGACAAAGTCACTTGACGCTAAAACCCATTGTTCCTGACTGCTGAGCGCGCAATCCGCGCCCTGAGTTTCCTGAAAACGCTGCACGATGTTCTGTGCCTGAGCCTGTAACGCGCATGAGAGTGGCAACATAGTGAATGATCCGTCCTGCGGCCTGCGCCTCGCAGGCCGGCTTGATTAGCGGAGCGCGCCGTTTAACCAGAATGGCGCATGCGATAAGGCCTGTTTGCGGGTAGCTTCGTACCAGCCCTGACGCCGTTCAGCCACCGCCAGCTGCAGCTCGCGCCAGCTTTCGATATACGGGCCGGTCTCGTCGTCCGGATACGCGCCCGACAGCAGAATAAATGCCGAGACCTGACGCGTCAGACGCGGCAGCTGTTCTTCATACTCGTCGTCATTCAACGTGCGGGTGAAGGCTTCTTTCAGCTCGGCGGCGCTGCGCCCCAACATAATGTCGCTGAAACGTTTGAAGGAACCGTCCAGCTTGGTCTGCGCTTTTGCGTCGATAAATGGCCGCCAGGCGCCGGTCACCAGCCACGATGTGAGCGCCAACTTACATTGCAGATATTCCGCGCTGTAGCACAGCACCTGCGGTTTGGTGGTCTTATCAACCAGCAGCGGCTCCAGGGCAGTTAGCCGGGCGCGCAGATCAGCGCTGGCCTTGCGCGGCACCAGGCCGCCGAAGATAACCAGTGCCTGGCGGATCAGAGCAATCGCCTCCATCACCGAACGACGAGCCTGGTTATCACCGCGTAACCACAGTTCTTCGTGATACTGCCAATGGCTCAGCCCCAGTTCAAAGCTGGCAACCATCCCCTGCTCAACGCTGGATTTGGCTGCCGGCTTCAATACCGCCAGCGGATGGCGCTCGCGCGGGAGGTTGCCCTGCGCCAAATGATAACCACGCGCCGCCTTGCTCAGGCTGCCCTGACGCAGGCCGCCGTGTTCTGCCAGCGCGTTAGCCAACGCCAGCAAATCGGCGGTGTTGCCTTCTTTAAGCTCCAGCTCGATCTCGCACAGCGCTTCGTTCAGTTCACCCGCGCTCACCTCACCCTGGTCCAGACCAACCTCAATCTCGCTCTTACCGTAAGTGACCACCCACTTCTCACGCAAAAAATCGGTGCGGAACAGCGGTTGCAATTGCTGCTGCAGCGCCTGGATGTCGCAGCCCTGCGGCCAGATATCCGCCGGGAACAAATCCAGCGCCAGCTCGGGCTTGGCGATCGCCACGTTGTATTCCGGACGCTGATGCAAACCCGCCACCACCTTACCGGCGGTTTTGATGGTCATTTCGTAACTGTCGTCAAAACCGCGAATGCGCAGCCCCATATCATGGCTACGCAAAAAATTGTCGTCGGTTTCAAAGTAAATATTGGTCAGCTTTTGCGGCGCCGAATGCTGATGCGGCCAGGCAGCCAGTTGCTGCGGCAACGCGGCGACGGCATCCGGGGTAGCAATAAATTTCAATTCTATTTCAACGGTCATAAGTCTTTTACACCAATAAGTTACGCGTTCGCGTCAGCCTTCACGGCGGCGAGCTCTGCCTGCCACGCTCTGCCCGATGACGCACAGTTGCCGTTATCTTACCGCGATTCCCGGCGCCTTAACCCTGCTAACTGCAGAAAAAACCTGTTACGTTATAAAACGCTGCGCAACTCACAGAATCTGCCACAGTAAGATAGTTCTCATTCCGGTTTTTGCGTTGCGTCGTCAGACTGAACGCTCTACTATCGTTCCATAAATTCACACAGAAACGATGAACTAATGCAGAAATTACGCCTAATTTGCCTTGCCGTGCTGAGCTTCAGCATCACTTGGGGCGCACATGCCGAAGATAAGCGCTATATCTCCGATGAATTAAGTACTTACGTCCACAGCGGCCCAGGTAATCAGTACCGTATTGTCGGTACTCTGAACGCCGGTGAAGAAGTCGCCCTGCTGAGCGTAAATGAAAGCACCAATTATGGCCAAATCCGCGATCCTAAAGGCCGCAATATCTGGATCCCGCTTGATCAGCTCAGCCAGACGCCAAGCCTGCGCACTCGCGTACCTGCGCTGGAACAACAGGTGAAAACCCTGACCGACAAGCTGGCCAATATCGACAACAGCTGGAACCAGCGCACGGCGGAAATGCAGCAAAAAGTGGCTGCAAGCGACGGCACCATCAGCGGCCTGCAGCAGGAAAATCAAGATCTGAAAAACCAGCTGGTCGTAGCCCAGAAGAAGGTTAACGCGGTTAACCTGCAGCTTGACGACAAACAGCGCACCATTATTCTGCAGTGGTTCATGTACGGCGGTGGCGTCGCCGGCGTTGGCCTGCTGCTCGGCCTGCTGTTGCCGCACCTGATCCCGCGTCGCAAGAACAGCAATCGCTGGATGAACTGATTTCAGTATCGTTCAGTTTGAGATTGGCGCCTGCGGGCGCCTTTTTTATTGGCTTCGGCACGGCCCGGCTAATTAAGGTAATCTGGTCAACAGAGTCCCAGAATCATGCAGGAGCATAATAGTGAAGATCTACCTGGTCGGCGGCGCTGTCCGCGACAGTTTACTTGAGATACCGGTTTTCGACCGCGACTGGGTGGTGGTGGGCGCTGCGCCTTCAGAACTGCTGGCGCAGGGGTATCAACAGGTCGGTAAAGACTTCCCGGTGTTTCTCAACCCTGAGACCCATGAAGAATATGCGCTCGCGCGCACCGAGCGTAAATCCGGCCAGGGGTATACCGGCTTTACCTGCTACGCCGCGCCGGATGTGACGCTGGAAGAAGATTTGCAGCGCCGCGATTTGACCATCAACGCCATCGCTCGCGGCAGCGACGGTGAGCTGATAGACCCTTTCCACGGCGTGGCCGATTTGCAAGCGCGCGTGCTGCGCCACGTTTCGGATGCCTTCGGTGAGGATCCGTTGCGCGTGTTGCGCGTGGCCCGTTTTGCCGCCCGCTTTGCTCATCTGGGCTTTACCATCGCCCCGGAAACCACTGAGCTGATGCGCCACATGGCGCGCAGCGGTGAATTAGCGACGCTGACCGCCGAACGGGTATGGAAGGAAACGGAAAAAGCGCTGCAAAGCCAGAGTCCGCAAGTGTATTTCCAGGTCCTGCGTGACTGCGATGCGCTGGCGATACTGTTCCCCGAGATTGACGCCCTGTTCGGCGTGCCGGCCCCGGCCAAGTGGCACCCGGAGATCGACACCGGCATTCATACCCTGATGACGCTGGCTATTGCCGCCCAGCTCAGCCCTGACATCGACGTACGCTTCGCGGCACTGTGCCACGACCTCGGTAAAGGGCTGACGCCACAAGAACTCTGGCCGCACCATCACGGTCACGGCCTGACCGGCGTTAAGCTGGTCGAAGAATTGTGCCAACGTTTACGGGTGCCCAACCCGGTACGCGATTTGGCCAAGCTGGTGGCTGAATACCATGACCTGATTCATACCGTAAACAAGCTGCGTCCGGAGACTCTGCTGAAGCTTTTCGATGCGATAGACGTCTGGCGTAAACCGCAACGGCTGGAACAGATGATCCTGACCAGCGAGGCGGACGCGCGCGGCCGTACCGGCTTTGAAAACAATCCCTACCCACAGGGCGACTATTTGCGCCAGGCTTTCCAGGTGGCAAATGCCGTCTCGGTAAAAGAGGTGGTCGCCAGCGGCCTGCAGGGGCTGGCGATCCGCGATGAACTAAAACGCCGTCGCCAGCAGGTACTGGCCGACTGGAAACTCACCCAGGATATCCCTCTCGATCAGGCATAAAAAAAACCCCGCAGAGCGGGGTTTTTTATTGACGCTGCCGCTTACATGAAGACCATGTAAACCACGGCGGCAACGATAAAGCGGTAGATGGCGAACGGCACGAACGAGATGCGCTTAATCAGCGACAGGAAGGTTTTGATCGCGATCAGCGCCACCACGAAAGCGGTCGCAAAGCCGACGGCGAACATCGGCAAATCGCCCATCGTCAGGAAATGCAGACTCTTGTACAGGTCCAGGCCACTGGCGCCAATCATCATCGGCACCGCAAGAATAAACGAGAACTCAGAAGCCGCATAACGGTTCACGCCCACCAACATGCCGCCGGCAATGGTGGAGCCGGAACGGGAGAAGCCCGGCCACAGCGCCAGGCACTGGAAACAGCCAATCATAAACGCCTGACGGTAAGTGATGTCATCCAGCCCTTCCGCACTCGGTTTTTTCGGCTTAAGCCATTCCGCTGCCAGCAGCAGGAAACCACCGACCACCAGCGCATACATCACGTTCTTTGGTGCGAACAGCGACTTGATGAAATCATGGAATAACAGCCCCAGCACCACCGCAGGGATCATCGCCAGCAGGATATGGCCCAGTTTTAACCGCCCTGCGGTCTTGCCTTCGTGCTCAACCGGCTTGCCGCCAAAGTGAATGCCGATCAAACCGAACAGACGGCGCCAGAACATCACCACCACCGCCAGAATCGATCCCAACTGAATAATGACTTCAAAGGTTTTGGCCTTGTCGCCGGTAAAGCCCAGCCACTCGCCCACAATAATCATGTGCCCGGTAGAGGATACCGGCAAGAATTCAGTTAACCCTTCGACCACCCCAAGAACAAACGCGATAAACAGTGAATGCATGTCCGCCATGTGTTTCGCTCACCCTATAAATTTGCGACTACCAACATAAAAAAGCGGCAGTGCTCAATACATTGCCGCTAAAACAATTCTCAGGTTCAGACCAGGTTAACGGTCTTTAGTTGCACGCGTATGACAGGAAGTCACACCGGCCGGGTACCACGCTCAATAATGACCCCAACCCGGCTGGCGTGTGCAACTGCGCCCGGTTTGCTGACCTTAATACGGACCCACGGGGAATTGAAGCGCTGGAGTAAAATTTCAGATATTTCCTCTGCCACCCGCTCAACTAACGCAAAACGATTCGGCTCCACGTGCTGGATGATGGCTTCGCTGATATCGGCATAGCTCAGGCAGTCGTTCACATCATCGCTGGCAGCGGCCTGGCGGTTGTCCCAGCCCATTTCGATATCGAACACCAGCTTCTGGCGAATGTTTTGTTCCCAATCATAAACGCCAATCGTAGTAATAACGGTAAGCTCTTCAATAAATACGATATCCATCACGTCATTCTCTGTTTTTGGCCTTGCCGGATACCACTTCCAGCGGAATATGCGTATTATCCATAGATGTTGCTAGTAAAACGACCATTATTAAACGGAACCGCGTTATGAGTGCTACCGCGCTTGGCATGATTATCTTCGCGTATCTGTGTGGCTCAGTTTCCAGTGCGATCCTGGTTTGTCGGATCGCCAGGCTGCCCGATCCGCGTGAACATGGCTCAGGGAATCCAGGAGCCACCAACGTCCTGCGCATCGGCGGTCGCCTGGCGGCGGCGGCGGTGCTGGTGTTCGATATTCTCAAGGGAATGCTGCCGGTTTGGCTGGCGTACAAGCTTGAAATACCGCCGCTGTATCTGGGCCTGACGGCGATCGCCGCCTGCCTGGGGCATATCTATCCGGTATTCTTCCATTTCCGCGGAGGTAAAGGCGTGGCGACGGCCTTTGGCGCCATCGCGCCGATCGGGTGGGATCTTACCGGCCTGATGACCGGCACCTGGCTGCTGACCGTGCTGCTTAGCGGTTACTCCTCGCTGGGCGCAATTATCAGCGCCTTGATTGCCCCGTTTTACGTTTGGTGGTTCAAACCGCAGTTCACCTTCCCGGTAGCGATGCTGTCTTGCCTGATTTTAATGCGGCATCATGACAACATCCAACGCCTGTGGCGTGGGCAGGAAGGGAAAATCTGGGACAAGTTCCGCAAGAAAAAAGCGGATGCGGCGGATCAGGAAGAAAAGAAAGAATCGTGAAGTATAAGGCCGGAAATTTCCGGCCTTATGTCTATCATACCGCAGGCAATTCTGCCAACGGCCAGCGCGGACGCACCGAAACGCTCAGTTCCGGGTTGGCACCGCTCTTCAGCCGCACCAGACCCGCGTAGGCGATCATCGCGCCGTTATCGGTACAGAATTCCGGACGGGCGTAGAACACCTCACCACCGCGTTTATGCATCATTTCCGCCATTTTGGTGCGCAGAGTGCGGTTGGCGCTGACGCCGCCGGCCATCACCAGGCGTTTGAAGCCAGTCTGCTCCAGCGCACGTTTGCATTTTATCGCCAGCGTATCCACCACCGCATCTTCGAACGCCCGAGCTATGTCTGCACGCGTCTGGTCATCATTGCCGTTAGAGCGGATGGTGTTGGCGGCAAATGTCTTCAGCCCGGAGAAACTGAAATCCAGCCCCGGACGATCGGTCATCGGACGCGGGAAGGTGAAACGACCCGCCACACCTTGTTGCGCCATCTTCGACAGCATTGGCCCACCAGGGTAATCCAGCCCAAGCAGCTTGGCGGTTTTATCGAAGGCTTCACCGGCCGCATCGTCTATCGACTCGCCCAGCAGTTCATACTGCCCAATGCCGGTCACGCTGATCAACTGCGTGTGGCCGCCGGAAACCAGCAGCGCGACAAACGGGAATGCCGGCGGATTGTCCTCCAGCATCGGCGCCAACAGGTGGCCTTCCATGTGGTGCACCGGCACCGCAGGCACGTTCCAGGCAAACGCCAGCGCGCGACCAATGGTGGCGCCGACCAGCAACGCCCCCACCAGGCCAGGCCCGGCAGTGTAGGCGACGCCGTCGATATCGGCGGCAGTCAGGTTCGCTTCTTTCAAGGCCGCCTGAATCAGCGGCACGGTTTTACGCACGTGATCGCGGGAGGCCAGCTCCGGCACTACACCGCCGTAATCGGCATGCAGCTTCACCTGGCTGTATAACTGATTCGCTAATAAACCGGTCTGATCGTCATACACTGCAATTCCGGTTTCATCGCAGGAGGTTTCTATACCCAGTACTCGCATTACCCTTTCCCATCATTCACGTGCGGCCTGCAGTTTACCACAATCATGCCTATTTACCGCCAACGCGGTACATCTTGTCGCCGGCCGGAAGCTATGTCGATGATTCCAGCCATAAATGCCGGTTTGATTAAAAACGAGCATTTTTTTTTGATTAGACTATAATCAGCGCCCGATGCAAAATTGCGCACGTTTTACCAGGGTGGCGCAGGTTTCAATTTGCTGTGGTGCTTTACAAAGCAGCATCCGTTGAAGTAAAATTCCGCACCATTTTGAAAAGGCTGGCGCTTGGCCAGCAGCAAACCGAATTTTATTGAGGTGAGAGGCACATGCCGGTAATTAAAGTACGTGAAAACGAGCCATTTGACGTTGCTCTGCGTCGTTTCAAACGCTCTTGCGAGAAAGCAGGCGTTTTAGCTGAAGTTCGTCGTCGTGAGTTCTATGAAAAACCGACTACCGAACGTAAACGCGCTAAAGCTTCTGCTGTGAAACGTCACGCGAAGAAACTGGCTCGCGAAAACGCACGCCGCACTCGTCTGTATTAATTCTTCGGGGGTAACCCCGCCGCGTGAATTTCTGATTTTAAAAATCGCGCAGACCGTGTAGTTGCATACGAAGGCCGTGCTTTCCGAAAGGAATGCGCGGCTTGTTCTCGTTTATAGGCTAGTAAAGTAAGGGCTTATGGCTGGACGAATTCCGCGTGTATTTATCAATGACTTGCTGGCTCGCACCGACATCGTCGATCTGATCGACGCGCGTGTAAAGCTCAAGAAGCAAGGCAAGAACTATCACGCGTGCTGTCCGTTCCACCACGAAAAAACGCCTTCATTTACGGTTAATGGCGAAAAGCAGTTTTACCACTGTTTTGGTTGTGGTGCGCACGGTAACGCCGTCGACTTTCTGATGAATTACGACAGACTCGAGTTTGTCGAAACCATCGAAGAACTGGCGACCATGCACGGACTGGAAGTGCCTTACGAGGCAGGAACCGGGCCGACCCAGATTGAACGTCATCAGCGTCAAAGCCTGTATCAACTGATGGAACAGCTCAGTGCGTTCTATCAACAGTCACTGCATCAGCCTTCCGGCACGCCGGCGCGCAATTACCTGCAACAGCGCGGGCTCAGTGACGACGTTATCCGCCATTTTGCCATCGGCTTTGCACCTGCCGGTTGGGATAACGCATTGAAGCGTTTTGGTCGTGACGCCGACAGCCGTCTCGCATTGAACGATGCCGGCATGCTGGTGACTAACGATCAAGGCCGCTCGTACGATCGTTTCCGTGAGCGCGTGATGTTCCCTATTCGCGACAAACGCGGGCGAGTGATCGCCTTTGGCGGACGCGTATTGGGTGACGGCATGCCGAAATACCTGAACTCGCCGGAAACCGAAGTATTCCACAAGGGTCGTCAGTTGTACGGCCTGTATGAAGCGCAGCAGAACCACCCTACCCCGCAGCGTTTGCTGGTAGTGGAAGGCTATATGGACGTGGTGGCGCTGGCGCAATACGGCATCGATTATGCCGTCGCCTCGCTCGGAACCTCAACGACGGCTGAACATATTCAGCTGCTGTTCCGCGCTACCGATAACGTTGTCTGCTGCTATGACGGTGACAGAGCCGGTCGCGAAGCGGCCTGGCGCGCATTGGAAACCGCATTGCCCTATCTGAACGACGGGCGCCAACTGCGGTTTATGTTTTTGCCCGACGGCGAAGACCCGGACACATTGGTCCGAAAAGAAGGCAAAGACGCCTTCGAGCAGCGAATGGAGCTGGCGCAGCCGCTTTCCACTTTCCTGTTCGAAACGCTGATGCCACAGGTAGATTTGAGCAGCCCGGACGGCCGCGCCAAGCTGAGCACGCTGGCACTGCCACTGATTACTCAGGTGCCGGGCGAAACGTTGCGCTTGTACCTGCGCCAACAGCTCGGCAGCAAACTTGGCCTGCTCGATGACAGCCAGCTCGACAAGCTGATGCCCAAACAGGCTGAAAATGCGAATACTTATCAGGCGCCCCAGCTAAAACGCACAACCATGCGTATACTAATAGGGTTACTGGTACAAAATCCGCAACTGGCTACACTTATCCCTTCACTCGAGGGATTGGAGCAGACCAAACAGGCGGGTTTACCGCTATTTGTCGAGCTGGTGCAGACCTGTCTGGCCCAACCGGGGCTGACAACCGGCCAATTGCTGGAGCAGTATCGCGACAACAAATTGAGCCAGCAGCTTGAAACCTTGGCGACATGGAACCATATGATCGTTGAGGACAGGGTCGAGCAGACATTTTTGGATACCTTGGCCAGCCTGTACGACTCCGTACTGGAGCAGCGGCTGGAGACATTGATCGCGCAGGCCAGAACGCACGGCCTGAGCCCGGAAGAACGTGAAGAAGTCCGTTCTCTCAATCAGGTTTTAGCGAAGAAAAACTGAATACCAAACGGCTTAAGTGCCGATAAATGCGAGGGCAGAGCCCTGCAATATGCCGCCACAGTGGGCCGCGGCAACAACAAAAACGCCCCAAATGCTATTGTTGGCGGTTTCGCCGACCGACACCAACCTAAATACTCTGAAGTGTGGATACCGTCTTATGGAGCAAAACCCGCAGTCACAGCTTAAACTTCTTGTCCAACGTGGTAAGGAGCAAGGCTATCTGACCTATGCTGAGGTCAATGACCATCTGCCGGAAGATATCGTCGACTCCGATCAGATCGAAGACATCATCCAGATGATTAACGACATGGGCATCCAGGTGATGGAAGAAGCCCCGGACGCCGATGACCTGTTGCTGGCTGAAAACTCAAACAGCACAGACGAAGATGCGGAAGAAGCTGCCGCTCAAGTCCTGTCCAGCGTTGAATCTGAAATTGGCCGTACCACCGACCCGGTGCGCATGTACATGCGCGAAATGGGTACCGTTGAACTGCTGACGCGCGAAGGCGAAATCGACATCGCCAAGCGTATCGAAGACGGTATCAACCAGGTTCAGTGCTCGGTTGCCGAATACCCGGAAGCCATTACCTATCTGCTGGAGCAGTACGATCGCGTTGAAGCCGGCGAAGCTCGCCTGTCCGACCTGATCACCGGCTTCGTCGATCCTAATGCGGAAGAGGACATCGCCCCAACCGCAACGCACGTCGGTTCTGAGCTGTCGACCGAAGAGCAGAACGACGACGAAGAAGACGAAGATGAAGACGACGACGCTGAAGACGACAACAGCATCGATCCGGAACTGGCACGTCAGAAATTCACCGACCTGCGCGATCAGTATGAAGCGACCCGTCTGGTCATCAAAAAGAACGGCCGTAGCCACGCCAGCGCAGCAGAAGAAATTCTGAAGCTGTCTGAGGTGTTCAAGCAGTTCCGCCTGGTGCCAAAACAGTTCGACTTCCTGGTCAACAGCATGCGCATCATGATGGACCGCGTTCGTACCCAGGAACGTATCATCATGAAGCTGTGCGTTGAACAGTGCAAAATGCCGAAGAAAAACTTCGTCACTTTGTTCGCCGGCAACGAAACCAGCAGCACTTGGTTCGAAGCGGCGCTGGCGATGGCCAAGCCATGGTCAGAAAAGCTGAAAGACGTAACAGATGACGTACAGCGCAGCCTGCAGAAACTGCGTCAGATCGAAGAAGAGACCGGCCTGACCATCGAGCAGGTGAAGGACATCAACCGCCGCATGTCTATCGGTGAAGCGAAAGCCCGCCGTGCGAAGAAAGAGATGGTTGAAGCCAACTTGCGTCTGGTTATTTCTATCGCCAAGAAATACACCAACCGCGGTCTGCAGTTCCTGGATCTGATCCAGGAAGGCAACATCGGTTTGATGAAAGCGGTAGACAAGTTCGAATACCGCCGTGGTTATAAGTTCTCAACTTACGCCACCTGGTGGATCCGTCAGGCCATCACCCGCTCTATCGCCGACCAGGCGCGTACCATCCGTATTCCGGTGCATATGATTGAGACCATCAACAAACTCAACCGTATTTCGCGCCAGATGCTGCAAGAGATGGGCCGCGAACCAACGCCGGAAGAGCTGGCTGAACGTATGCTGATGCCGGAAGACAAAATCCGCAAAGTGCTGAAGATCGCCAAAGAGCCGATCTCCATGGAAACGCCGATCGGTGATGATGAAGATTCACATCTGGGCGATTTCATCGAGGATACCACCCTCGAGCTGCCGCTGGATTCTGCCACCTCGGAAAGCCTGCGCTCTGCAACGCACGACGTATTGGCCGGCCTGACCGCCCGTGAAGCGAAAGTGCTGCGCATGCGTTTCGGCATCGATATGAACACTGACCACACGCTGGAAGAAGTGGGCAAACAGTTCGACGTTACCCGTGAGCGTATTCGTCAGATCGAAGCCAAAGCACTGCGTAAACTGCGCCACCCAAGCCGTTCCGAAGTGCTGCGCAGCTTCCTGGACGACTAAGGCCAGCGGTTAGCGGCAAACAAAAAACCCCGGCAGGCCGGGGTTTTTTATTGCCTGAAATCCTGAGGAATCACTCCAGCGCCAGGAACAGCTCGCGGTAGCTCTCGGTAAGCTGCTCCAGCGTGGCGCGGTTCAGCCCGCTGGGATTAGGCAATACCCACACCTCTGTTTTACCGATCGTCATCTCCTGCCGCCCCCAGGGCGCATTTTTCACCCCGAAGGCGCTGCTGAACGCCTGCTTGCCCAGAACCGCCAATGCACGCGGCTGGAATTGCAGAATGTTGTCTTTTAACGCCTCGCCACCGCTGCGCAACTCTTCACGCGTCACTTCGCTGGCCGCAACCGTCGGGCGCGCCACCAAAGCGGTGATGCCGCAGCCGGTATCCTGCAACTGCTGCCACTGCTCCGGCGCCAGTTGGCGCTGGGTGAAACCGGCCTGATGCAGCACCTTCCAGAAACGGTTGCTGCCATTGGCAAAGGGATAGCCCTGATGGGCGGAGGAAAGGCCGGGATTGATGCCGCAAAACACCACCCGCAAGTTTGGCGCCAAAAGATTCATGGGTCTGAGAGGTCCGATAAAAGGGATTTACACCGGTTATCGCAAAATCCGCCAGCAATTACAACAGACTACAACTGCGCAGAAAAACAACATACAGGCGGCAAACAGTAGACCTGCACCGGAGGATTACCGTATAATCTCGCCGCTTGGCCCCTTAGCTCAGTTGGTTAGAGCACGCGACTCATAATCGCTTGGTCACTGGTTCAAGTCCAGTAGGGGCCACCAAATTCTCGCTGACATAACAGCGCATCAAACCACCTCTCTGCAGGTGGTTTTTTGTTTCCGCTCACTCAACGCTGCCAAAGCGAATCCCGCCCCTCCTGATGCACGTCGCAACGCCGTAGCCCGATGTCATGCAGTTGCTCCCGGCTCATCGAGCGCAAAGACTTTCTACGGGTATACGTAAAATACCCACGGCGGCAATACCGGCATAATTTGCGCCACAAGCCTTCGCGGTCAGCGGGTAAATCTAGTGTCTTTTCCATTAAGGTCATCCCAATTACACTCAAAGTAATAGGGTGACTCAGGTCACAAACACAAGACAGATTCAGCAACCAATAATCAACACCACACAGATAGGCGTTCTGTGATTCTGTATGGTTAAAACCGTGGGTTTGTGTACCGGTTGCCGTCTTGTCGCTCGCCGACATCATCAGGCTGCGCCGTTCTGCCTCCGATGAGCGACCTGCTCCGCACGTTGCAGGATCTCCTGCAAATCGTCCTCGTCGATGTCAAACAGCTCACCCTGCATCAGCACTTCATGCAGATCCGCCCGGGTAATCGATACCGCATCAATCGGCAGGCCGGCAGTCTTGGCCTCCGCCGGTGCCAGTTGGTGCGGATAACGGCGCCCGGCCAGGTTATTGAAGATAATCGCCAGTACCGCCAGCAACACCGAGTTAAGCAGCACCGGGTACAGTACAAAGCTGTAACCCAGTTGGTGAATGCCCGGCCCGCCGAGGATCGCGGTCAGCGCCACCGCGCCGCCGGGCGGATGCAGGCAACGCAGTTTGAACATCAATCCAATGGCCACTGCGGCCGCCACGCCACAAGCCAGCCCGGGATCAGCAATCAGCAGGCTGGTGCTGACCCCCACCAGCGCAGCCGACATATTGCCGCCCACGATCGACCAGGGTTGCGCCAACGGGCTGTTCGGTACGCCAAACAGCAAAACGGCGGAGGCTCCCATCGGCGCAATAAACCACAGGTTTACCTCCCCCAACACAAAATGGCTGATCCAACCGGTAATCATCAACCCCAGCCCGGCGCCGATGCTGGAAAGCAAAATCTCTTTTTTGCCCATGGCCAACGGGTGCGGCCACAGGCGCGCGCAGCCGATCTTGAATCTTGTTACTAACGGGTTCTTCATGTTACTTCGCACTGCCAAATTCAACGTAATAGCAACAAATATATCACATCATGTCCGGCGGAATAACCGCTGCCCGGCCTGCACCCGGCAACAACTTTCCGCTAACAGATTGATTTTTCGCCACCCCTCGGTAATGATCAATGTTCTCCCCTTAGCCTTGAGGAAAAGCCGATGTCTCAACCGATTACCGAGCTCTATACCGACAGCCAATTTTTCAGCCCTTATGCCATGTCCGCATTTATTGTGTTGACGGAGAAAAGCATCCCCTTCACCGTGAAACCGGTCGATTTGGCGCAGGAAGAAAATAAAGGCGCTGCCTATGCGGCACTGTCGCTAACCCGTCGGGTGCCTACGTTGGTGATCGGTGAGTTCCAGCTGTCCGAGTCCTCGGCAATTACCGAGTATCTGGAAGATATCCATCCGGCTCACGCGGTCTATCCGCGCGACGTCAAGCTGCGCGCCAAAGCGCGCGAAATTCAAGCCTGGCTGCGCAGCGATCTGTTGCCAATTCGCGTCGAACGGCCAACCGAGGCGGTATTCGCCGACCAAAAATTCCCGCCGCTGTCCGCCGCCGCCGAGGCCGCAGCCAACAAGCTGATCGCCGCAGTCGAAAAGTTGCTGGGCCACGGCCAGGATAATTTGTTCAGGGAGTGGTGCATTGCCGATACCGATCTGGCGTTGATGCTGAACCGGCTGGTGATGAACGGAGATGACGTGCCGGAGAACCTTCGCCACTACGCACAAAAACAGTGGCAACGCCCTTCGGTGCAGGCCTGGCTGGCGCTGCCGGAGAAAACGCACGGCTGAAAAAAATCGGCGGCCACGACGCCGCCGTTCTCAACTGAGAAACAACATCACTTCCTGAAGGAAGGCAGGTCACCATCCAGAGGGCAGATAGCCTAACAACGACGCAATAGCGTATACCGCACTGGCCAGATACAGCAGCACGATGCTGCTCTGCAACAGCGGGTGGGTGATCCAGTTGCACTGCCAGCGCGACGTTTGGTCACCGTGCTTGCGCGCCCCTCGCAGGATCAGCATCGGCATAATCGACAGGATCACCCCGCTGAACACCCCGGCGAAATACAGCGCGTTAACGAACGACACCAGGCCGCTGTATGCCAGCGCGAACGGGGGCACCACCACCAGCAACAGCACGCCGAATCGGCGCAGCGGTTGCTCGTCATTGCCCAGTCTGAACTTGTCGAAAATATTGGTCAGGAAGCTGCCGCCCAGCCCCCAGTAAGAGGTCAGCATCGCGCACAGCGCAAAGATATTGGCGGAGAAGAACGCCCACTGCCCGAGAGCCTGCCCCCAGGAGATGGTCGCCACGTCGGAGATATTATTCAGCCCGCTGAGGGCAATCACCGACATCGGCACCGCCGCCAGCAACACGAAGGTTACCGCCATGCCGACGATAATCGCCTTCGGCAGCTGTTCCGGCTTATCCGAGAAGCCACGCGCCATTTCCGGCACTATGTACTGCGCCGAGAAGCAGAACACCACCACGTTGAATACCGGCACCATAAAGCGCCAGTCGCCGTCCAGCAGGTTGCGCATCTGGGTGGTGTCTTTCAGCAGTGTGGCCGCCACCAGCGCGGTCAGCATCACCACCATACCGATACTGATAAATTTCTCGCCGCGGCCAATCGCCTTCAGACCCAGGTACAACACCCCAGCAGCGGGAACGAAAAACAGCAGGCTGCCGATGGCCGGCGAGATGCCGAACAGAGATTGCAGCAGCTTGCCGCTGCCGGTCATGTACGCGGTCAACGCCCCGACGCTGTTGACGCACACCGAAGCGAACATCAGCCAGGCGCCAATACCGCCGACATAGCGTTTCGCCAGCCCGCTTAATTGCAGGTGAGCACGGGTGCGCAGGGTGGATTCGGCGACGTACAGCATGGTGATGGTGGTCAAACTCCCCACCAGCACCAGCCAGAACAGCAGCGGTAAAAAACCGGCTTTGCTGGAGGCATAGGCGATGGACAGCACGCCGGCGCCAATATTGGTGCCGACAATCATCGCCACCCCTTCGAGGAAACTCAGTGATTTGGCGGGTGCAGACGTTCGCACCCCGGCGGCAAGCGCCGGAGAAATAGAGATGTTTTCAGAAGACATGCAGCATCCTTTGTTGCCCGGCGGCTCCGGCCACCGGGACAGGTTAATTTCCCGGTGGTTAACAGCTCACATCGATACACAGGTATTTCAGCTCCAGATATTCTTCAATGCCGTAACGCGATCCTTCACGTCCGAGTCCTGACTGCTTCACACCGCCAAACGGCGCGATTTCATTGGAGATCAGCCCGGTGTTGATGCCGACCATGCCGTATTCCAGCGCTTCCGGCACTCGCCACTGGCGCGAGGCACTCTGCGTAAACAGATAAGCGGCCAGACCAAACTCGGTGTCGTTGGCCATGGAGAGCGCTTCCGCCTCATCATGGAAACGGAACAGCGGCGCCACCGGGCCAAAGGTTTCTTCCCGGGCGAAGCGCATTTTTTGCGTCACGCCGGTCACCACCGTCGGTTGGAAGAAGGTACGGCCCAGCTCGTGCGGCTGCCCGCCGATAGCAATCTGCGCGCCTTTGATCAGCGCATCGTCAATGTGGCTCTGCACTTTATCCACCGCGTCCTGATCGATCAGCGGCCCCTGGGTGGTGCCTTCATGGCTGCCATCACCGACCTTGAGTTGCTCAACCGCCGCCACCAGCTTGTCCACCAAACGATCATAGATGCCGTCCTGCACGTAGATGCGGTTGGCGCAGACGCAGGTCTGGCCGCTATTACGGAACTTGGAGGCCATAATGCCCGCCACCGCCGCGTCCAGATTGGCGTCGTCGAAAACGATCACCGGCGCGTTGCCCCCCAGCTCCAGCGACAACTTTTTAATCGTCGGCGCGCACTGCGCCATCAGAATACGGCCGACCTCGGTCGAACCGGTAAAGCTCAGTTTGCGCACCTCCGGGCTGTCGCACAGCACCTTGCCCACCTGCGCCGCGTCGCCGGTCACCACCTGCAACACGCCCGGCGGAATGCCGGCATCCTGCGCCAGCTTCGCCAATGCCAACGCGGTCAGCGGCGTCTGCTCGGCCGGTTTGACGATTATCGCGCAGCCCGCTGCCAGCGCCGGCGCAACCTTGCGGGTGATCATCGCCGCCGGGAAGTTCCACGGCGTGATCGCCGCGCAAACGCCGATCGGCTGTTTCACTACCACCAGGCGCTGCGAGGCCAGCGGCGCCTGCAACACGGCACCGTCGACGCGCTTGGCCTCTTCGGCGAACCAGGTAATAAACGAAGCGGCATAGGCAACTTCACCACGCGCTTCCGCCAGCGATTTACCCTGCTCGGCCGTCATCAGCTGCGCCAAATCCTCCTGGGCTTCCAGCACCTTGTCGGCCCAGGCCAGCAACAGCACGGAGCGCTGTTTGGCGGTCAGTTGCTTCCAGCCCTGCTGCGCCAACTGCGCCGCGTTAATCGCCTGCTGCGTTTCTTCTTCGCTGACCAACGGGATGCTTGCCAGCTCAGCACCGGTCGCCGGGTTGATGACTGCCTCACGCTTGCCGCTCAAGGCGTCGCACCACTCACCGCTAATCAAACACTGGCTGCGCAGCAGCTCGGGATTATTCAGTTTCATTGCCGGTCACTCCTTATTGGGCCAACGCACGGGAAAGAATGCCCAGCGCCTGAGTGAACTGCTCCTCAGGGATGGTCAGCGGATACAGGAAGCGGATCACGTTGCCGTTCACACCGCAGCTCAACAGCAGAAGGCCCTCCTCCAGCGCCTTCTGCTGTACCTGACGGGTGATCTCCGCCGAAGGCTTGCCGGTCACCGGATCCTTGAACTCCACCGCCACCATCGATCCCTGCGCGCGAATATCCGCAATCGCCGGGCTGGTTTTGCGCGCCTGTTGCAGCACTTCTACCAAATGCTGGCCCAAACGTTGGGAACGCTGGCACAGCTGTTCTTCGTCAATCACGTCCAGCACCGCAAGTGCCGCAGCCACCGCCAGCGGGTTACCGGCATAAGTACCGCCCAGCCCGCCCGGCGCCGGGGCGTCCATCACGTCGGCACGGCCGGCCACCGCCGACAGCGGCATACCGCCCGCCAGGCTTTTCGCCATAGTGATCAGATCCGGTTTCACCGCGTAATGTTCCATGGCAAACAGCTTGCCGGTACGGGCAAAACCGGTCTGCACTTCGTCGGCAATCAGCAAAATGCCGTGCTGGTCGCACAGTTCGCGCAGCGCCTGCATAAAATCGGCCGGCGCAATGTTGAAACCGCCCTCGCCCTGCACCGGTTCCAGCACAATGGCGGCCACTTGTTTGGGATCGATATCCGCCTTAAAGATGCGCTCCAGGCTGTTCATCGCGTCTTCGGTGGTTACGCCATACAGCGCATTCGGATACTGGCCGTGGAACACCGAACCGGGGAAGGGCCCGAAGCCCAGCTTGTACGGAGCCACTTTGCCGGTCAGCGCCATGGTCATGTAAGTGCGGCCATGGAAACCGCCGCCAAAGGTGATCAGGCCCGGTCGGCCGGTATAGGCGCGGGCGATTTTGACCGCGTTTTCCACCGCTTCTGCGCCGGTGGTGAACAACGCGGTTTTACAGGGGCCTTCGATCGGTGCGCGCTGGTTGATGCGCTCTGCCAACGAGACATAGCTTTCGTAAGGAACGATTTGGTAAGCGGTGTGGGTGAAGGCCTTCAGTTGCTGTTCAATGGCGGCGATCACCTTCGGATGCCGGTGTCCGGTATTCAGAACAGCAATACCGGAAGCGAAATCGATCACCTCATTGCCTTCTACGTCCCACAGCGTGGCATTCTCCGCACGCTCGGCGTAAAAACCGCACATCACGCCAATCCCGCGTGGGGTGGCATCCTGACGACGTTGATTCAGTTCTGCGTTTTTCATGCTGTTCTCTCCGGTCGGTGTCCGTTGTACGTTTCGTTCACACTCGTGAAACAATGACGTTTATTTACACAGGATGTGGCCCTATAATCGAGTGCCAGTTACGATTAATTGAGGGATCCAATTGCGCTCACTGAGTGGTGACCTGTTATTGCAGCGCCTCGGCGAACAGCCTGATGATAAGCTGCACAAGCGGCTGTATAACGCGATCCGCACCAGTATTTTGGACGGCAGTTTGCCGCCCTCCAGCCGCCTGCCCGCCTCGCGCAATCTGGCGCAGGAACTCAGGCTGTCACGCAACACCGTATTAACCGTTTATGAACAACTCTTGGCGGAAGGTTATGTTTTGGCACGCGCAGGCAGCGGCACATTCGTCGCCGAAACCGTGCCGGACAGCTGTTTATCTACCGTCAGCGCCCCCGCAGGCAGTGACGGAGAACAACGGCGCATTGAGCTGTCGGCCCGAGGATCCACCCTGCTGCATCACGCCAGCGCCAGCCCCAAACAGTGGGGTGCGTTTATCCCCGGCGTGCCCGACGTCAACGCCTTTCCTCACCAGCTGTTCAGCAAGATCCAGGCGCGCATCAGCCGCCGCCCCGTCCCGCAGCGGCTGACCTACAGTAATCAGGGCGGCAGCCCGGAGTTGCAGCATGCATTGGTGGACTATCTGCGCGTGGCGCGTTCGGTGCGCTGCTCGCCGGAGCAAATTTTGATTACCGAAGGCATTCATCAGGCGATAGATCTGGTGACGCGCATGCTGTGCAATCCGGGCGACGACGCGTGGATTGAAGAACCGGGCTATTGGGGGATCCGCAATATTCTGCGGATGAACGACGTGAATATCTGCCCACTGGGGGTCGATGAGGCCGGCATGGTGCCGCCGGAACAGCCAACCGACGCGCCACGGCTGATTTTCGTCACCCCATCGCACCAGTATCCGCTGGGATCGGTGATGAGCCTGGCGCGGCGGCAGCGGTTGCTGGCGTTGGCGCGCAACGGCGGCAGTTGGATTGTCGAAGATGACTACGACAGCGAGTTCCGCTTTTCCGGCCAACCCATCCCGGCGCTGCAAGGGCTGGAAGCCGATGCGCCGGTGATTTATATCGGCACCTTCAGCAAGACGCTGTACCCGGCGCTGCGGCTGGGTTACGTGGTGCTGCCAAAACCCTTGATGACGGCGCTGAAAACCGCGCACGCCGAACTGTATCGCGGCGGTCACCTGCTGATCCAGACCGCACTGGCGCAGTTTATTCAGGAAGGCCACTACACCGCGCATATTCGCCGCATGCGGCTGCTGTATGCCCGGCGGCGGGCGTTTCTGACCGCATTGATTGAGCAGCATCTGGGCAAGCAGGCGTTGAGCGAATTCAACAACAACGCCGGGCTGCACCTGATCCTGAACCTGCCGGACGAAGCCGACGACGTGGCGATCGCTGCCGCCGCCAGCGCACGCGGCGTGCTGGTGCGGCCGCTGTCGCGTTACTACATGCTGCCCAACCACCGCCGCGGCTTGCTGATGGGCTTCGCCTGCGTGCCGGAGGAACAGATGGCCGCCGCCTTTACCCTGCTGCTGCAATGCATTACAGCGCCCTGAACTGCCAGCCCCCGTCCTGCCAATGCAGGCGATGAGTCAGTTTCAGCGCCCGCAGGAAGTCTTCATCGTGCGAGACCACCAGCATCGCACCGGGAAACTCCGCCAGCGCGGCCTCGATGGCCAGTGACGAAGCCAGATCCAAATGGTTGGTCGGCTCGTCCAGCAACAGCAATTGCGCCGGCTCCTTACGCCACAGCGCACAGGCCAGCGCCGCCTTCAGCCTTTCTCCGCCGCTCAACGCCGCCAACGGCAACGTGATCCGTTCCGCACCGAGCTGCAACTGCGCCAGCTGGGTGCGCAACGCCCCCTCGGCCAGCGGAGAATCCTGCAACCCCAGCAGCGCCATCACCGATAACCGCGAATCGAACTGCGACAGGGTTTGATCGAGGTAAGCCATTGGCAGCGGGCAGTGAACGTGACCGGACACCGCCACCAACTGGCCGAGGATCACCTTCAGCAACGTGGATTTTCCGCAGCCGTTCGGGCCGGTCAGCGCTACGCGCATGGGTCCGTCGATACGCATATCCAGCGGCGGCGCACTGACAAAAGGCAGTTGCAGCTGCTCGAGCACCAGCACCTGCTTGCCCGCCATCACCGCGCTGCCAGGCAGGGTCAACATCACCGGGCTGTCTTCTTCCACCCGCTGGTACGCCTCGCGCACGGCGGCATCGAGGCTGCTTTTTTGGTCCTGATGCTGTTTGCGCAGCGTGCCGAGGCTCTCTTTGGCCGCCGCTTTGTAGGCCACGCGTTCGAAAGAGGCGATATTCAGCGTATCGACGGTTTTCAGCGTTTGGGCTGAGCGCCGCTGGCTGATGTCGTGCTCTTTCTGCTGCCGGGCGCGAATGCGTTTGCGTTCCTGCCGCGCATGTTCCCAGCCTGATCGCGCCGCCTGCTGCTCCAAATCGCGCTGCCGACGATAGTCATCGTAGTTGCCGCCGTAGCTGTGCAGCCCATCGGGCGTCAGCTCGACGATGCGCGCCATACGCGCCAGCAGTTGCCGATCATGGCTGGCAACCAGCAACCCGCCGCGCCACTGTGCCAACTGCCGGTACAGCCAGTCGCGCCCATCGGTATCAAGGTGGTTGGTCGGTTCATCCAGCAGCAAGTAATCCGCACCGCCCAACATCGCGCCACACAGCGTCGCGCGCATTCGCTCCCCGCCGCTCAGGGAGCCGGCCGGCCGCAGCGGATCGAACGCCGGCAATCCGGCGGCAGCAAAGGCAGCGTGCAGACGATCGATCAGATCCCACTGCCCTTCCAGGCGATCGATATCGTCCGCCAACGAATGCCCCTGTTCAATACGGGCCAGCGCGGCAAACACCTCGCCATAGCCCAGTAACTGCGCCAGCGTAATCTGTGCTGCGATCTCCGGCTGTTGCGCCACATAGGTCAGCGAAGCATACGTTTCCACATGCCCGCCACCCGGTTGATCCAGGCCGGCGATCAGGCGCAGCAGACGGGTTTTGCCGACGCCGTTACGCCCAACCAGGCCACAGCGTTGTTGATCGAAAGTGAGATCCAGCGGGCCGAACAGCGTTTCGCCGTTAGCAAACTGGCAAGTTAGTTGGTGTAAAACAAAATGAGGGGATTGCGCAAAATGAGCCATAAGCACTCCTGAGTGAAATCAAAGCATCCCCATCCGGCACTGGCGTGCTCAGCATGGGACAAGATATCAACAGGCGTGTTTGTTCATTTTCGATAATGGCTCCGCAGAGAAGGCATGGACATGCCGCAGACAAAGGTTACCCGATAACTTGTCTGCCAGGCAAACAACCGCAAAGATTCATGACATCTATCACATTCAGCGCAATGCAAGTTCCCAACGGCACAGACAACGGCTAGATTTATCTCATCCGACCACTTGTGTTTACATAATAATAACGGTTTCTCATACCCAATAGCTTTCAGACTGCAGCTAGGCGGCAAGTTCGGGAATCCCCGGGAGCTTACTCCAGTAAGTGACTGGGGTGACCGAACACGGCCAACAACGCTGCGGTTTGAAAGATGAAGGGGATGAACGATGGAGACTGCAATGAGCAATTACCCACACCTGCTGGCGCCGCTGGATCTCGGCTTCACTACCCTGAAAAACCGGGTGCTGATGGGATCGATGCACACCGGCCTGGAAGAACTTCCCGATGGCCCGGAACGCATGGCCGCTTTCTATGCCGAACGCGCAGCGGCCGGCGTGGCGCTGATCGTGACCGGCGGCATCGCCCCCAATGAAAAGGGTGTGGTGTATCGCGGCGGCTCCACTCTCAACCGCCGGGATCAGGTCGATCATCACCGGATCGTCACCGACGCCGTCCACCAGGCCGGGGGCAAAATTGCGTTGCAGATCCTGCATGCCGGCCGCTACAGCTATCAACCGCAGCCGGTGGCGCCGTCCGCGCTGCAGGCGCCGATCAACCCTTTCGCCCCGACCGCGCTGAGTGAGACGGAGATCGAACAGACCATCGCCGACTTCGCCCACTGTGCACTGCTGGCTCAGCAGGCCGGCTACGACGGCGTAGAAGTGATGGGTTCCGAAGGCTATTTGATCAACCAATTCCTGGTGGCGCGCACCAACCAGCGCGAGGACACATGGGGAGGCAGCTTCGGCAATCGCATGCGTTTTGCCGTGGAGATCGTCCGGGCGGTGCGTCAGGCGGTTGGCCGCGAGTTCATTTTGATTTACCGCCTGTCGATGCTCGATCTGGTGGAAGACGGCTCCAGCTGGCAGGAGATCGAGCAGCTGGCGCTGGCGATCGAACAGGCGGACGCAACCCTGATCAATACCGGCATCGGCTGGCATGAGGCGCGGATCCCGACTATCGCCACCATGGTGCCGCGCGCCGGTTTCAGTTGGGTGACCCGCAAGCTGATGGGCAAAGTGCGCATTCCGCTGATCACCACCAACCGCATCAATGACCCGGCGGTTGCAGAACAGGTGTTGGCGGACGGCTGCGCCGACATGGTGTCGATGGCCCGCCCGTTCCTGGCCGACGCCGCTTTTGTGCAAAAAGCCGCAGAAGGGCGTGCCGACGAGATAAACACCTGCATTGGCTGCAATCAGGCCTGTCTCGATCAGATTTTTGAAGGCAAGCTCACCTCCTGCCTGGTGAACCCGCGCGCCTGCCGTGAAACCGAAATGCCGCTGACCATGGCCGAAAAGCCGAAAAAGCTGGCGGTGATCGGCGCCGGGCCGGCCGGATTGGCGTTTGCCACCACCGCCGCCAGCCGCGGCCACCGGGTGACGCTGTTCGATGCCGCCGATCAGATTGGCGGACAGTTCAATATCGCCAAGCAGATCCCCGGTAAAGAAGAATTCCACGAAACCCTGCGCTACTTCCGTCGCCAGCTGGCACTGCTTGAGGTGACGGTAAAACTGGGTACGCAGGTAGAAGCCGTCGATCTGGCGGAATTCGACGAAGTGATCCTCGCCTGCGGCATAGTGCCGCGCACGCCGGCGATCCCAGGAATTGATAACGCCAAGGTGCTGACCTATCTGGACGTATTGCGCGACAAAAAGCCGGTCGGCCAGCGGGTGGCGATTATCGGCGCCGGCGGCATCGGCTTCGACACCGCCGAGTACCTCAGCCAGCACGGCGTGTCGAGCAGCCTGGATCAGGCAGAATTTAACCGTGAATGGGGTATCGATGGCCAGCTCAGCCAACGCGGCGGGCTGGCGGCGCAAGGGCCGGTGGCGGAACGCGGGCCGCGGCAAATCTATCTGCTGCAGCGCAAAACCAGCAAAGTGGGTGAAGGCCTGGGGAAAACCACCGGTTGGATCCACCGCACCAGTCTGACAATGCGTGGCGTCAAGATGCTCAATAGTGTGAACTATCAACGTATTGATGAGGAAGGATTGCACATCGCGCGCGCCGAGCAGGAAAGCTGCCTGCCGGTAGATACGGTGATTATCTGCGCCGGGCAGGAACCACGCCGCGAACTGCAGCAGCCGCTACTGGCGATGGGAAAAACCGTGCATTTGATTGGCGGTGCGGACGTTGCCGCCGAGCTGGACGCCCGCCGCGCAATCGATCAGGGCACGCGGCTGGCGATGGCACTGTAATAAATAGCCATTCATTAAGGGGCGCATGCATTGCGCCCCCCGGTTACTCAATAACGTGCGCCGGATTTCACCGCTTTCAGGATCACAAACTTCTTGTTGGATGCCACAAGGGTGCAGTTACCAAACAGACGCTTCAGCTTCTGGTGATAATCCAGATGACGGTTGCCGACGATGCGCAGCTCGCCGCCCACCTGCAGACAACGCTTGGCGTCGCAGAACATCTGCCAGGCAGTATGATCGGTGATCGCATGCTGCTGGTGGAACGGTGGATTGCACAGCACCGCCTGCACGCTTTCACGTTCAATCCCCGCCAGCGAGTTATTCACTTCAAATTGACAGCGATCCAGCTCCTGCGGCAGGTTGTGCTCCACGTTCAACTCGCTGGACGCCACCGCCATATAGGACTCATCGACAAAGCTCATCTGCGCTTGCGGGTTCTGCACCAGCGCGGCCAGGCCAATAACGCCGTTACCGCAGCCGAGATCGACAATGTGACCGTCCAGATCGTGCGGCAGATTTTCCAGGAACAGACGAGCGCCAATATCCAGGCTGCCGCGTGAGAACACGTTGGCATGGTTGTGGATCAGCCAATCGGTGCCGTCCAGCGTCCAGTTGGTGGTTTCCGACGCCGCCGGTGGCACGATGTCCGCCACTTCGCAGTGGATCAGGCGCGCTTTCTTCCACGCCAGGCTGGTACGCGTCGGCCCCAGTACCTTTTCAAACAGCTGCATGGTTGAGGTGTGCACGTCGCGCGCCTTGGCTCCGGCGATGATCACCGTGTCCGGCGCCACCACGTTGCGTAGCGAGCGCAGTTGCTGTTCCAGCAGCGCCAGCGCCTTGGGGATGCGGATCAACACCACTGCCGGTGATGCAGGCAGTTCGGCGAGACTGTCCAGCAGCGTAACCTGCTCCGGATCCAGCTCATTGAGCTTCAGGTTATGGCGCGTAGCCAGCTGGCTCATATAGGAATCGCTGATGCTGTAAGGCTGATGGCCGTGCAACGCACAGGCCAGCGTGCCGAAGTTGTCGTTGAAAATCAGCACCGGGCGACCGCCAATGTCTACATTTTCAAGCTGTTGCAGCAGATATTCGTCTGCCGCTTCCCACGCCTGCAATTGGGTGGATTCTTCCTGTTGGGGATAACGCTCCAGCTCAAGTTGCTGTGTTCCCAGATCGAGTTGGCTCATTGCCCCTCCTGACTGATAAAATTTGGGCTGTTTATCCCCTAAAAACGTCCATCAGTAAAATGTTTTTTCGGATAAATTGCCCTTTGCGGGCTTTGCGCGAAAAAACGTCATAGAATAGCCCGCTGAATTGCCGCCAATACGGGAAGATGATGTCCGAACTGACTTACCTGCAGGGTTACCCTGAACATCTGCAAAGCCAGGTGCAGCAGTTGATCGACCAGCAGCGGCTGGGGGATGTGCTGCTGCAGCGCTATCCGCAGGTGCATGATTGCACCACCGACAAGTCGCTTTATCAGTATACCGTCGATCTGAAAAACCAGTATCTGCGCAACGCCCAGCCGCTGAGCAAAGTGGCCTACGACGGTAAAATCCAGGTGATGAAACACGCGCTTGGCATGCACACCGCCATTTCACGCGTGCAGGGTGGCAAGCTGAAGGCCAAGGCGGAAATCCGCGTGGCGACGGTGTTCAAGCTGGCACCGGAGCCGTTCCTGCGCATGATCGTGGTGCATGAACTGGCGCACCTGAAAGAGAAGGATCACAACAAAGCCTTCTACAGCCTGTGCTGCCATATGGAGCCGAATTACCATCAGTTGGAATTCGACACCCGGCTGTACCTGACCCACCTCTCCGTATTTGGCGATCTGTATGCATAGCGGGATTCGCCTTCGGTAATTGCCGTGATAATCTGATTCTTTCTACCCTATGCAGCACTTGAAATTCATAGGGTATAGGGCTTGGGAACCGGAGATATCTATGATTCGCTTTGCCGTCGTTGGCACCAACTGGATTACGGAACGCTTTATCGACGCCGCACATGAAAGTGGCAAACTGAAGCTGACCGCCATCTATTCGCGCAAGCTCGAGCAGGCGCAGGCGTTTGGCGCCAACTATCACGTCAGTCTGTTTTTCGATTCCCTGGAGGCGTTGGCCCAATCCGACGTCATCGACGCGGTGTACATCGCCAGCCCCAATTCCCTGCATTGTCAGCAATCACTGCTGTTCCTCAGCCATAAAAAGCACGTGATCTGCGAAAAGCCGCTGGCCTCCACCCTGCGCGAAGCAGAACAACTGGTCGCCTGCGCACGGGAAAACCAGGTGGTGCTGTTTGAAGCCTTCAAAAGCGCCCACCTGCCGAATTTCCTGGCCCTGAAGCAGGCGCTGCCGAAAATCGGTCGGCTGCGCAAAGCCTTTATCAACTACTGCCAATACTCTTCGCGCTATCCGCGTTATCTGGCCGGCGAGAACCCAAACACCTTTAACCCGCAGTTTTCCAATGGCTCGATCATGGACATTGGCTACTATTGCCTGGCCAGTGCCGTGGCGCTGTTTGGCGCACCAAAATCCGTGATCGCCAGCGCCGCGCTGCTGGACACCGGCGTTGATGCGCATGGAACCGCCTGCCTCAATTACGGGGATTTTGACGTAACCATTTCGCATTCCAAGGTCAGCAACTCGGATATTCCGAGCGAGATCCAGGGTGAAGAAGGAACGCTGGTCATTGATAAAATTTCGGAGTGTCAGGGTGTGGCGCTGACGCCGCGCGGTGGCAATCGTCAGGATCTGACCCAACCGCAGCATATCAATACCATGCTGTATGAGGCGCAAGCGTTCGCTGACCTGGTTGAAAAACGGCAGGTGGAACATCCAGGGTTGGAAAACTCGCTGATCGTCGCCCAGTTGCTGACCGAAATCCGCCGCCAGACCGGCGTAGTATTCCCTGCCGACGGAGAATGACGTGAAACCGCTATTGTTGATGCAAACCGGTGATGCGCCGGAGATTATCCGCAGGGAAAAGGCCAACTTCGACGAAATGTTCCTGCAACAGGGCAACATTGACGCCGATCGCGTGCAGATCGTGCATCTTCCTTCAGGCGAACAGCTGCAGGCGCCGCAACACTACGCCAGCGTGGTCATTACCGGATCGGCGGCGATGGTCACCGAACAATTGCCGTGGAGCGAGCAGGCCGCCGAGTGGCTGCGTCAGGCGATGCAGATCAAGCTGCCGATTTTCGGCGCCTGCTACGGTCACCAACTGCTGGCCTATGCGCTCGGCGGTGAAGTGGGCTACCACCCGCAGGGCATGGAGGTCGGTACGCTGGATATTGAACTGCTGCCCGCCGCCACCAACGATCGGCGTCTGGCGATGCTGCCGCCGCATTTCAAGGCCAATCTGATCCACTCGCAGAGCGTACTGACACCGCCTGCCGGCGCGAAGGTGCTGGCCCGTTCACAGCAGGACGCCTGTCAGATCCTCAGTTATGGCGATCACGTACTGACCACCCAGTTCCATCCGGAATTTAACGGTGCGGTGATGAACCAATACCTGAGCTGGCTCGGCGAACTGAACCCCGAACAGCAGACGCAGTATCAGCTTAAGCAACAGCAGGTTAGCGATACACCCTTCAGTCGGTTATTGCTGCAAGGTTTCGTCGTCAGCCTCGGCGCGCAGAAGGCCCTGGCCGGCTAGCGTGATAAACGTTGACCGCTGACACATTTTGCATTACTTTCTGCGGTGCAAAGGGGAGTAACTTCATTGCCGGTTAATCGTCATTACGATGCGCAAGCATCCGGTTACCGGGCAACATGATGTGACGGGCACTGCAGGTGCACCTTCATCAACGTTGTAAGTGAGACCTTGCCGGAAGGCGAGGTTTGCTTGCAGCGTTCACAGAGCGGCTGGCGTCTTCCGACGTTGGCCGTTTTTGTTTTTGAAGGATATCTCTGATGATGAATACCGTTGGCACACCTTGGTTATGGGGCAGTTTCGCCGCCATCATAGTTGTGATGCTCGCAATCGACTTACTGCTGCAAGGCCGCAAAGGCGCGCACACCATGACGCTGAAGCAGGCCGCCAGTTGGTCGCTGGTGTGGGTCAGCCTTTCCCTGCTGTTCAACCTGGGTTTCTGGTACTACCTGAACCAAACCGCCGGTCGCGCCGTCGCCGATACGCAGGCGCTCGCCTTCCTCACCGGTTACCTGATCGAAAAAGCGCTGGCGGTCGATAACGTCTTCGTTTGGCTGATGCTGTTCAGCTATTTCGCCGTTCCGGCTAACCTGCAACGACGCGTACTGATTTTCGGCGTATTGGGCGCGATCGTGCTGCGTACCATCATGATCTTCGCCGGTAGCTGGCTGGTGACCCAGTTCCAGTGGTTGCTGTATCTGTTCGGTGCCTTCCTGCTGTTCACCGGCATCAAGATGGCGCTGGCGAAGGAAGACGATTCGGCGATTGGCGACAAGCCGCTGGTAAGGTGGCTGCGCAGCCATCTGCGCATGACCGACAATCTCGAAGGCGAGCGTTTCTTCGTGCGCCGCAACGGGCTGCTGTTCGCTACGCCGCTGGTGCTGGTGTTGATCCTGGTGGAACTGAGCGACGTGATTTTTGCGGTCGACAGCATTCCGGCCATCTTTGCCGTGACTACCGATCCGTTTATCGTCCTGACCTCTAACCTGTTTGCCATCATGGGCCTGCGCGCCATGTATTTCCTGCTGGCCAACGTGGCGGAGCGCTTCTCGATGCTGAAATACGGTCTGTCGATCATCCTGATGTTTATCGGCGTCAAAATGCTGATTATCGACTTCTTCCATATCCCGATCGGCGTTTCACTCGGCGTGGTAGCCGGTATTCTGACATTAACGCTGCTGATCAATGCCTGGGTTAACCGCCGCAACGATCGCCTGGCGAATAAAGCACCATAATCTGTTATCCGGGGCGCTAGCCGCCCCGTGATTGTTTGGCAATTCGTCCAAAACGCCAAACGTTATTGCGATCACACAAATGTAACCAGTATGTTATCAAGAGTTGATCCGCCCTCAGAATTTCACTTCCACCCCTTTCCAACCCCATTTGTTTACTGAATACTGATTTGGCAAACATACTTAGTTACAGATAGAAATAAAAATTGCCCGGCAGCGTTCCTGTCGAGGCAGTCAGTCTGTGCGCAACCTCACCGGGAAGAAAAGCATTATGCAAAAACTGTTAAAACGGATCACACAGGGCAGCCTGGTTAAGCAAATTATGGTCGGCCTGGTGGCCGGTATTATCGTGGCGTTGGTTTCACCGGCGGCAGCCTCCGCCGTCGGGCTGCTTGGCGCGCTGTTCGTCGGCGCGTTAAAAGCCGTGGCACCGCTGTTGGTTCTGGTACTGGTCATGGCCTCGATCGCCAACCACAAGCACGGGCAGAAAACCAATATTCGCCCGATCCTGTTCCTCTATCTGCTGGGGACTTTCGCTGCGGCGCTGGTGGCGGTGGTGGTCAGCTTTATGTTCCCGTCCAATCTGGCGCTGGTTGCCGGCAATGCGGACATCAACCCGCCGGGCGGCATTGTTGAAGTGCTGAAAAGCCTGTTGATGAGCGTGGTCGCCAACCCATTCCACGCGCTGATTAACGCCAACTATATCGGCATCCTGGCCTGGGCGATTGGCCTGGGGCTGGCGCTGCGCCACGCTTCAGAAACCACCAAATCGCTGATTAACGACATGTCGCATGCGGTCACCTTGGTGGTGCGCGCGGTGATCCGCTGTGCGCCGCTCGGCATCTTCGGTCTGGTGGCTTCGACGTTGGCGGAAACCGGCTTCGGTGCACTGTGGGGCTATGCGCAACTGCTGATGGTGTTGATCGGCTGTATGCTGCTGGTCGCGCTGGTGCTGAACCCGCTGATCGTTTACTGGAAAATCCGCCGAAACCCTTATCCTCTGGTGTTCACCTGCCTGCGTGAAAGCGGCGTGACCGCGTTCTTCACCCGCAGCTCGGCCGCCAACATTCCGGTGAATATGGAGTTGTGCAAGAAGCTGAATCTGAACGAAGACACCTACTCGGTTTCTATCCCGTTGGGCGCAACCATCAATATGGCCGGCGCGGCGATCACCATTACCGTGCTGACGCTGGCGGCGGTGCACACTCTGGGCATTCCGGTTGACGTTCCGACCGCGCTGCTGCTGAGCGTGGTGGCGGCGATCTGCGCCTGCGGCGCTTCCGGCGTGGCCGGCGGCTCGCTGTTGCTGATCCCACTGGCGTGCAACATGTTCGGCATCCCGAACGATATCGCCATGCAGGTCGTGGCGGTGGGCTTTATCATCGGCGTGCTGCAGGACTCCGCAGAGACCGCACTGAACTCATCCACCGACGTGCTGTTCACCGCGGCGGCCTGCCAGGCGGAAGATCAACGTCTGGCGGATGAAGACCCGTTGAACGTGCGTTAAGCGGTTAACGATCGTCAGCAAGGCGCCCAATGGGCGCCTTTTTTTCTACCGCAAAAGGATCGATGCCGCGCAGTTGCAGGCGGCGGAAACGGATAATGTTGAAGCCGTTCATCAGCAGGAAGCTGCCTTCTATCAGCGAACCGCCTATCGACCCGAGCCAGATGTTATGCGTAACCCAGCAGGCGGTGGAACACCACATCACGCAACGGGTCGTCAGCCCGCGGGTGCGAAACAGTGCCCAGGTGCTGATTGAAGTACCGAAGATCGGCAACAGTTCGATGGGATGTTGGAAGTGCGTCAGGCCGATGGTCAGCGTCAAACCGATAAACAGCCACATCACCCACAGGCTGCGAGTGCGCATTGAAACCAGGTTGCGGCAGGCGCTGAGCAACGCGCTGCTGCCGGCGGCGCTCGCCCCCATAAGGAAGAAGTGGATGCCAATAATCAGGCTGTATCCTGACAGTTGCAGCTTGAAACGCTGGTCGTCGCGATTGAAAAAACTGGTGATGCCGACCAGAAAAGCCAGCACGCCCACGGCCTGGGCAAACCAATAAAACGTCATTAGGGGATCCTGAAGCGGGAGACAATGGCGTTAAAAGTGAAACGCTGTTTTATGCTACTCCCGCTGCCGGTGCTTTACAATGTCACCCCACTTTTAAAAATCGCCAACTCGCGGAAATCGTTCGCTTCGTTGCGCGCCGCTTTGCCATCGGCGATCGCCACGATCAGATCGACAAACTGTTCCAGCAGGCGATCCATCGGCGTACCGTGGATCAATTGCCCGGCGTCGAAGTCGATCCAGTGCGGTTTTTTCGCCGCCAGTTCGCTGTTGGTAGCCAGTTTTACCGTGGGAACAAAGCCACCGTAGGGCGTGCCACGCCCGGTACTGAACAACACCATATGGCAGCCGGCGCCGGCCAGCGCGCTGGTCGCCACTGCGTCATTGCCGGGTGCGCTGAGCAGGTTTAACCCTGGCTGCCGCAGCCGCTCGCCGTATTTGAGCACGTCCACTACCCGGCTCTGTCCGGCTTTCTGCGTGCAACCAAGGGATTTTTCTTCCAAAGTGGTAATGCCGCCCGCCTTGTTGCCCGGCGAAGGGTTTTCATAAATCGGCTGGTTATGGGCGATAAAATACTGTTTAAAATCGTTGACCATGCTGACGGTTTTCTCGAAGGTCGCCCGATCGCGGCAGCGGCTCATCAGGATCCGTTCTGCGCCAAACATCTCCGGCACCTCGGTCAGCACCGTGGTGCCGCCGTTGGCGATCACATAATCGGAAAACCGCCCCAGCAACGGGTTGGCGGTGATGCCGGACAGCCCGTCCGACCCGCCGCACTCCAGGCCGAACTTCAACTCGCTCAATTTGCCCGGCTGGCGACGATCGTCGCGCATGGCCCGATACAACTCATGCAGTTGCTCCAGCCCGGCTTCCACCTCATCGTCCTGCTGCTGGCACACCATAAAGCGCACCCGCTGCTCATCCGTCGGCCCGAGCGTGCTGCGGAAAACATCTACCTGATTGTTCTCGCACCCCAGGCCAATCACCAGCACCGCGCCGGCATTCGGATGGCGCACCATATTTTGCAGCATGGTACGGGTGTTTTCATGATCCTGCCCCAATTGCGAACAGCCGAACGGATGGCTGAACAGATGTACGCCATCGATCCCCTGTGCATCCTGAGTTTCCTTCAGAAAACGCTGCTGGATCTGCCGGGCAATGCCGTTGACACAACCGACGGTCGGCACGATCCACAGTTCGTTGCGGATCCCCACCTCGCCGCTGCTGCGGCGATAGAGCTGTACTTCACGATCAGCAGCCTGCGGCGGCAGCGCGGGAAATTCCGGCTGGTACTGATAGCTGTCCAGATCGCTCAGGTTGGTTTTGGCATTTTGCGAGTGAATGTGCACACCCGGCGCTATGGCGACCAGCGCATGGCCGATCGGCAGCCCGTACTTGATGATCGCCTCGCCGGCTGCGATCGGCTGCAGCGCAAACTTGTGCCCACGCGCCACGGGTTGCGAAAGCCGAAGGGTCAACGCTTCCAGCGCCAGCGTTTCGCCGTCGGCCAAATCGCGCAGCGCCACCGCCACATTATCCTGCGAATGAATTTTTACGATGCTTTGCATAAACCAACCTCGGGCAGCGGCTACGCCAGTTCAATGGCGAAATAATTTTTGGCATTGTCGAAGCAGATGTTTTTCACCATCTCGCCGAGCAGCGCGATATCCGCCGGCGCTTCACCCTCTTCCACCCAGCGCCCCATCATCTGGCAGAGAATACGGCGGAAATATTCGTGACGGGTATACGACAAGAAGCTGCGGCTGTCGGTCAGCATACCGACAAAACGGCTCAGCAGGCCAAGCTGTGCCAGCTGCGTCATCTGGCGTTGCATGCCGTCTTTCTGATCATTGAACCACCAGCCTGAACCAAACTGCATCTTGCCTGGCGTGCCCTCTCCCTGGAAATTACCCACCATGGTGCCGATCACTTCGTTATCGCGCGGATTAAGGCAATATAGGATGGTTTTCGGTAATCCTCCCTGCCGGGATTGAGCATCCAGCAGGCGGGAAAGCGGCTCTGCCAGCGGCCGGTCGTTAATGGAGTCGAAGCCGATATCCGGGCCAACGCTTGCCAGCATCCGGCTGTTGTTATTGCGCAATGCGCCGATGTGATACTGCTGCACCCATTCACGGCGTTGATATTCAGCGGCCAGGAACAGCAGCACTGCGCTTTTGAACTGGGCGCTTTGCTCCGGCCCAGGTAGCTTACCGCTCAGGCGTTGGGCCAGAATGGCGTCCAGCTCGGCTTCGTTCGCTTCGCCATACACCACCACGTCCAGCGCATGGTCGGCCACTTTGCAGCCGTGAGCGGCGAAGTGGTCCATGCGTTTTTTCAGCGCGTCGCACAGCGAAGTGAAGCGGCTGATACTGATATCCGCTGCCGCCTCCAGCTTTTTCAGGTAATCGTTAAAGCCCGGTGCATCGATATTGAACGCCTTATCCGGTCGCCAGCTTGGCAGCACCTTGATATCGAAACTGTCGTCGGCGGCAATCGCTTTATGGTGGCGCAAATCGTCGATCGGATCGTCGGTGGTGCCGACCATTTTCACCTTCATCTGCTGCATGATGCCACGCGCTCTGAAATCGTCCTGCGCCAACAGCGCGTTACCGCGATGCCAGATATCGTCCGCCGTCGCCGGGGAAAGCAGCGTGCCGGTGATGCCGAATGGACGGCGCAGTTCGAGATGAGTCCAGTGATACAGCGGGTTGCCGATGGTATGTGGCACTGTGGCGGCCCAGGCGTCAAATTTCTCGCGGTCGCCGGCATCGCCGGTGCACAGACGTTCGGCCACGCCGTTGGTGCGCATCGCCCGCCATTTGTAGTGATCGCCCTTTAACCAGATGTCATATAAGTTTTTGAAGCGGGTATTCTCGGCGATCTGTTCCGGCGGCAAATGACAGTGGTAGTCAAAGATCGGCTGATCCGCCGCATAGTCGTGATACAAACGCCGGGCAAATTCGCTGCCCAACAAGAAATCTTCGTTTAAAAACGTCGCCATATCAGGCTCCTCACCTTGCTGACCGTTCGGCACAGTGTTCAATACGACAAAGTTATCACACCAATTACACAGAGCGTCCAGCAAAATCTTACCCCAACCTACGGCCTACTTCCCTCGTGAAAGGCGATTAACGCGCAGTTTCGCAGCAAAACACGGCCTAAATCACGTGATTACCGGCCAAAGCGTATTGCCCCATTGAATCTTGGCTTTTGTGATATCACTCAACTTTTAAATCTGTATGACAAGTTATTGTCTCGCCACCCCGTCGCTGGCGCGTTGGGAATGCGTCGGTGATGGAAAGGCCGATGCAGATCAACGAAAAGGAATCACACCCCTACACGCCGCCACCTCGGCTGCGCATATTCAAGACTGGGAGATATTTCGGATGCGTAAAATTAAAGGGTTACGCTGGTACATGATTGGGCTGGTGACCATCGGCACCGTGCTGGGTTACCTGACCCGCAACGCCATTGCCGTGGCGGCGCCGACGCTGGAAGGCACCTTACATATCACCACGCAACAGTATTCTTACATCGTCGCCGCTTATTCCGCCTGCTACACCGTGATGCAACCGGTGGCGGGCTACGTGCTGGACGTCTTGGGCACCAAGGTGGGCTACGCCATGTTCGCCGTCCTGTGGGCGCTGTTTTGCATGGGTACAGCGCTGGCGAACAGTTGGGGCGGGTTGGCGCTGGCGCGCGGCGCCGTGGGCATGGCCGAGGCGGCAATGATCCCCGCCGGCCTGAAGGCCAGCAGCGAGTGGTTCCCGGCCAAAGAGCGTTCCATCGCCGTAGGGTACTTTAATGTAGGTTCGTCGATCGGCGGGATGATCGCGCCGCCGCTGGTCGTCTGGGCCATCGTCGCCCACAGCTGGGAAATGGCGTTTATCATTACCGGCGTGCTGAGTCTAATCTGGGCCATCTGCTGGCTGATCTTCTACAAGCACCCGAAAGATCAAAAGAAACTCAGCCAGGAAGAGCGGGATTACATCCTCGAGGGCCAGGAACCGCAACACCAGACCGGCAACGCCAAGAAAATGTCCGCCTGGCAGATCGTACGCAACCGCCAGTTCTGGGGCATCGCGCTGCCACGTTTTCTGGCAGAACCGGCCTGGGGCACCTTCAACGCCTGGATCCCGTTATTCATGTTCAAAGCCTATGGTTTTAACCTGAAAGAGATCGCCATGTTTGCCTGGATGCCAATGCTGTTCGCCGATCTCGGCTGCATCGTTGGCGGGTATCTGCCGCCGTTTTTCCAGAAACACTTCAAGGTGAACCTGATCGTTTCACGCAAGCTGGTGGTCACGATGGGCGCGGTGCTGATGATTGGCCCCGGTATGATCGGCCTGTTCACCAGCCCTTATGCCGCCATCGCGCTGCTGTGCGTCGGAGGCTTTGCTCACCAGGCGCTGTCCGGTGCGTTGATCACCCTGTCTTCAGACGTATTTGGCCGTAACGAGGTCGCGACCGCCAACGGCCTGACCGGCATGGCGGCCTGGACCGCCAGCACCCTGTTTGCTCTGGTGGTCGGCGCCTTAGCAGATACCCTGGGCTTCAGCCCGCTGTTCGCCGCGCTGTCGGTATTCGATATTCTCGGCGCCATCGTTATCTGGACCGTCCTGCAAAACCGGCCTGCCTTATCCCCCACGAAAGAGGCTCCACAGCCTGTCCCGGCGCGCAGTTAACCTCCCGCCCGGCCACGCGCCGGGCGTCTCCTGCGGCCACTGGCAGCCCTGCCGAATAAGTGGTATAACAAATCCGACAGCCACGCCCCTTCTTACCCTAAGAGCATTCATTATGGAATTCACTGAAACCAGACGCCTGTATCAGCAACTGGCCGCCGAGCTTAAGCAGCGTATTGAAAGCGGCCGCTACCCGGTGGGCGATAAGCTGCCGGCCGAGCGCTATATTGCTGAAGAGATGAACGTCAGCCGCACCGTGGTACGCGAAGCCATCATCATGCTGGAAGTGGAAGGCTACGTTGACGTACGCAAGGGGTCCGGGATCCACGTGATGTCCAACCAGCAAAAGCATCTGGTGGTGCCGGGCGACAGCATTGAGTTCGCCACCGCCGGGCCGTTCGAACTGTTGCAGGCGCGTCAGTTGATTGAAAGCAACATCGCCGAATTCGCCGCCACACAGGTCACCAAACAAGATATCGTCCAGTTGATGGAGATCCAGGAACACGCACGCAAGGAAGACCGGTTCCGTGATTCGCAGTGGGATCTGAAATTCCACGTGCAGGTGGCGCTGGCCACGCAAAATACCGCGATGGCGACCATCGTGGAAAAAATGTGGAGCCAGCGGGTGAATAACCCTTACTGGATCAAGCTGCACGAGCATATCGACGAGCGATCTATCGCCAGTTGGTGCGACGATCACGATCAAATCCTCAAGGCATTGATACGTAAAGACCCTTATGCCGCGAAACTGGCAATGTGGCAGCATCTGGAAAACACCAAGCAAATGCTGTTCAACGCCACCAGCGACGATTTCGAATATAACGCCGACCGCTATCTGTTCGCCGAAAACCCGGTGGTGCATCTGGACGGCATGACCGCCGAAAACAAATAGCGTACGCGGTCAAAAACCGTTGGGTTATGTCAGGTAATGTAAAATCCTCCGAATCGATGCCTGAACCGCCGTTTGCCGTGTAGTATTTCACCGGAGGCAACGTAGATTTCCCTGTTGCCAATCGTGCTATTTTGGTAAAGTTAGGCCACTTTTTTTACCCTTTGCTACGGGGCGGAACACGAATACATGCGCTGGTTGTTTGCCATGCTTATTGCTCTTTTTTGCTGGACCGGCTCGGTCTCCGGCCAAAAGCTATGCGCGGCACCCTCCAAAGCAACCCCCACGGCACTGAGTAGCCTGCCCTCGCTCGATAACCCGGCGCTGTCCCCTTATGACCAGGTTTATCGGTCTCCAGCAGAGTTGCAGCGCAAAGCGCCCGGCAAATTGCCGCTGCTGTTGCCGCGTGTGCATTCTTACCCCGGCTCACTGCCGGCCTCCGCCCAATTGCAGCCAGTCTATGCGCTGACCTCTGAACTGGGCCATAATGCCAGATTCCCGCGTCAGCACTTATCTGTACCCAATCAGCTTGTTCAGGCCAACTGGATGCTGCACACCCCACAGCAGCAAAACAGGCTCGGTGGCTGGAAAGAAAGTAATATGCTTTATCGTGGCACGCTGACTTACCACTCATGACCGGTGTCGCACCGACGAGAACTCACTAAAAGCAACACCGTTTCATCGTTATCAGCAGCCAGGATCGCCCGCGCGCTTTCAGCCCACTCCTGATCCGCCGCTGAGATAAAGACAAACAATGACGTTTTAGGAACATCGGATGGACATCATTAAAGAACTGTTACATGCCTTATGGCAGCAGGATTTTGAGACGCTGGCGAACCCGTCGCTGGTCTGGACGCTCTACGTCCTGCTGTTTCTGATTTTATTTCTGGAAAACGGCCTGCTGCCGGCGGCATTTTTACCCGGCGACAGCCTGCTGATCCTGGTAGGCGTTTTGATCGCCAAAGGCACCATGAATTTCCCGCTCACCATCCTGATCCTGACCGTTGCCGCCAGCCTGGGGTGCTGGGTCAGTTACATACAAGGCAAATGGCTGGGCAATACGCGAACGGTGCAGGGCTGGCTGTCGCATCTGCCGGCGCATTATCACCAGCGCGCGCACCAATTGTTCCACCGCCACGGGCTTTCCGCTCTGCTGGTCGGTCGTTTTCTGGCGTTTGTCCGCACCCTGTTGCCTACCATTGCCGGTCTCTCCGGCCTGAGTAATGCCCGTTTCCAATTCTTTAACTGGATGAGTGGCCTGCTGTGGGTGGTGATCCTGACGTCACTGGGCTTTGCTTTGGGCAAAACCCCGGTATTCCGCAAGTACGAAGACCAACTGATGTTCTGCCTGATGCTGCTGCCGCTGGTGCTGCTGGTGGTTGGGCTGGTGGGATCGCTGATCGTGCTGTGGCGCAAGAAACGCGCCGACAGCCAGAATCAGGGGAAAGGGGCGTGATGGCAAAGCGCCCGCGCTGGCAGTATGTTTTGCTGATTGCACTCGCCCTGTTGGCGCTGGCAACGCTGCTGGTGCCCTGTATGGTGCGCACCGAAAGCGAGCTGCGTATCCGCGCCGGCCAGCAAGGCCTTTCGCTGCCTGACGGCTTTTTTGTCTATCAGCGGCTGGATGAGCGTGGCATTCGCATCAAAAGCATTACTCCCGAAGGTGATGGTCTGGTGATTCGCCTGGATTCACCGGAACAGCAGTTGTTGGCGCGCGAAGCGCTGCAAACGATTTTACCGCCGGGTTATATCATCGCTCTGAGCGAATCCCCTGTTCCAACCCATTGGGTGCGTGAATTTGCACGCGCCCCACTCAATCTGGGATAATACCCCTTCGAATGAAGGGTTTTCCTTTCGTTTTTATGCCCCGTTCAATTAATCACCAATCACCATCGAACTGCGGCTGATTCTTTGGGGTCTGCGCGATTCAAGGCTATGCTGAAAGCTAGCTGCGTAAACTCCTGTCGTACTGCTTTTGCAAGCAGTCAGGAAAAGCGGATGCGTACCAGTGCATCCCAGTTAACAAGGAACCGATAGCATGAAATTACGCCACTCACTCTTACTGGCCCTCCCCTTATGTGTATTGCCGGCCCTGTCGTTTGCCGCCGAAGGCGGTTGTGCGACCAAGGCCCAAAACATCCAGCAGCAGATTGATTACGCCACCCAACATGGCAATCATAACCGTATAGCCGGGCTGAAAAAGGCGCTGAGCGAAGTACAGACTAACTGCACGGAAGCAGGCCTGCAGGCCGATCGCCAGAAAAAAATCGAAGAGAAACAAAGCAAGGTCGCTGAACGTCAACAAGAGCTGAAAGAAGCTCAGCAAACCGGCAACCTGGATAAAGTCGCCAAGAAGCAGAAAAAACTGACGGAAGCACAGGCCGAGCTTAAACAGGCCCAGGCGGAATAATTTTTTTACACCAGCGGATTTATCGCTGAGAGCCGCGTCATACGGGATTTTTACTGTATATAGAATGAATGCTTAGTGATATCAGCTACCCATTCACCCTTTGCTCCGACGAAAAAATCCGCTATGTTGAAAGTCTGTCGAAGTTAACGTTAAGGAATAATCACATGGCACATGATTCAAATGCAGAAAACTTACGCGCTGAACTTAAATCCTTAGCCGATACGCTGGAAGAAGTGCTGAACTCTTCCACCGATAAACCAAAAGCCGAGCTGGAAAAGCTGCGCTCCAAAGCTGAAGACGCATTGAAAGATACCCGCGCTCGCCTGAGCGACGCCGGGGACAAAATAGCTTCCCAGACCAAGCAAATCGCCGGCCAGGCGGATGATTACGTGCGTGATAATCCGTGGACAGGTATCGGTATCGGCGCTGCGGTTGGCGTAGTGCTGGGCGTTCTGCTAGCGCGCCGCTAATATGGCAGAACAACCACAAGTTCGTGCACAGGGCCCCGCCAAAGGGGTCCTCGATATCGCCCAACGCATCATCACCATTCTGGTGAGTATGGTCGAAACGCGGGTGCGCCTGGCGGTTGTCGAGCTGGAAGAGGAGAAAGCGAACCTCATTCAGTTGCTGATCATGGCCGGTATGACCCTTTTATTCACCGCATTTGGCCTGATGAGCCTGCTGATCCTGATTTTCTGGGCCATTGACCCTATCTACCGCCTGATGGCGTTAGGTGCCACCACGGGCATATTGCTGTTCCTGGCTATTTTCGGCGCCATCTGGACGCTGGTCAAAGCACGCCGATCCACCCTGTTGGGCGCTACGCGCAGACAGTTGGAGATCGACCGTTCCGAGCTGGAGGGCGAAAAATGAATCGCCGTCGCTACCTGGAATGGAGAAAAGAGAAACTGATTCGGCAGATCCAGCAACAACGGCTGGATCTGGCCGACAACAAAAGCCTGTGGCTGGAAAAAACCGAACGCATCGATCGCAGTTGGCAAACCCTCTTCGGTCTGCGCAAATACCTGGTCGTCGGCTCCAGCGTGATGGCGCTTTACGGTATCCGCCACCCAAGCAAACTGATTCGCTGGTCACGTCGCGCTTTTGGTGCCTTTGGCACTATCCGATTGATCCAGAAAACTTTTTCGACCAAGTAATCCTACTTATTTCTTCAATTCTTCCGTCGTTATGCCCCCTTTTTCACAGAAATTTATTCTTTCTGTCGATAAAGGCTGGGTAACTTTCTGATTCGCCATCATTTGTTAGCAGGCTACAGATTCAGTTTTTTTGAAAAAATACGACAGTTTTACTTGCTAACAACGGAATCACTTCCCGATTAACATTCACTCCATCAAACACGTAACGGGCAGGACAGGGTCAGAGACCCGGCATACCGCCCGCTAACAGCGGTAAACGCCAAGACTGGCGAACTAAAAATCACTTTGGAGTTGATGATGAAAAAATTAGAAGATACAGGTTTGCTGGTTGCTCGTATTCTGATGCCAATTCTGTTTATCGTGGCAGGTTACGGCAAAATGGGCGACGCCTATGCCGGCACCCAGCAGTATATGCAATCGATGGGCGTACCTGGCTTCTTGTTGCCGCTGACCATCTTGCTGGAGTTTGGTGGTGGCCTGGCAATTCTGTTCGGTTTCCTGACCCGCACCGTGGCGCTGTTCACTGCCGGTTTCACTCTTCTGACCGCGGTACTGTTCCATACTAACTTTGCGGAAGGCGTAAACCAGCTGATGTTCATGAAGAACCTGACCATCGCCGGTGGCTATATCGTACTGGCCGTTGCCGGCCCAGGCGGTTTCAGCATCGACCGTATTTTGAACAAAAAGTGGTAAGCTTCTAATTACCGAATCAGGGGTCCGGCATGCCGGACCCTTCTGCGTTTTCACTCGGACACGAAGGAGATCATCATGGGACAACTCGTCGATGGCGTTTGGCAAGACATCTGGTATGACACATCGTCCACCGGAGGCCGTTTCAAACGCTCAACCTCTCAGTTCCGCAACTGGGTGACTGCAGACGGCCAACCGGGCGAACACGGCACCAGAGGGTTTAAAGCGGAGAAAGACCGTTATCACCTGTATGTTTCACTCGCCTGCCCTTGGGCGCACCGCACGTTGCTGATGCGCAAGCTGAAGGGGCTGGAGCAGATTATCCCGGTTTCCGTGGTGCATCCGCTGATGTTGGAAAACGGCTGGACCTTCGGCCAGGACTTCCCTGAAACGACCGGCGACAGCCTTTATCACTCAGACTTTCTCTATCAGCTTTACCTGCGCGCCGATGAACATTACACCGGCCGCGTAACGGTGCCGGTATTGTGGGACAAGCAGCACCAGACCATCATCAGCAATGAATCTGCCGATATCATCCGCATGTTCAACAGTGCATTTGATGGCGTCGGCGCTCGCGCGGGGGATTATTATCCCAACGACCTGCACGGTAAAATCGATGAGCTGAACGGTTGGATTTATGACCAGGTGAATAACGGTGTCTACAAGGCCGGTTTCGCCACCAGTCAGGAAGCCTATGACGAAGCGGTGAACGCGCTGTTTGACGCACTGGCGCGGCTGGAGCAGATCCTGGGCCAACACCGTTATCTGGCCGGCGATCGCCTGACCGAGGCCGACCTGCGTCTGTGGACCACGCTGGTGCGCTTCGATCCGGTGTATGTCACCCATTTTAAATGCGATAAACGCCGCATCAGCGATTATCTCAACCTGTACGGCTTCCTGCGCGACATCTACCAGATGCCAGGCATCGCCGAAACGGTTAGCCTACCGCACATCCGCAACCACTATTACCGTAGCCACACCACTCTCAATCCGCACGGCATTATTTCCATCGGGCCGGCGCAGGATCTGGACGAGCCGCACGGCCGCGACAAACGTTTCGGTTAGCCCATTTTCCCCCTTTCTTTAGCGGTAAGGGGGAACAATAAAACGGCCCGCCGTGCTTGCACCTGCGGGCCGTTGGCGATCAATTGCAGCACACAGTCCGGTTACTGCCGTTCCTGCTGGGCGAAGAGCCGCGGGATTTCGCGCAGGAACCAGGCTTTCGCCTCCCCCATGCTGTCGCGCCGCCAGGCCATGATGATATCGGCCTCACGGCTGTATTCCGGCCCCACCACCCTCAGCCGCCCTTCTTCAATGTCTTTTTCCACCATCGGGTAAGGCATGGTCGCCACGCCCAGGCCGGCCAGCAGCGCCAGGCGCTTGTCGCCAATGGTGCTGACCGTCAGGCGTTGCTGTTTATCCAACAACTGCACGGTCAATACCGGCCGTTCACGGGCAGTATCCGCCACCGCAATGCCGCGGTATTTCACGCGAGTCAGTTCGGACAAGGGTTCCGGCTCCAGATGAATGGGGTGATCCGGCGCGGCGACGTAGACGCTCATCACCTTGTACAACTTGCGGGTGTTGATCTCCGAGGAAGCACGGAAATGCATGTCCGGGGCGATGACGATATCGGCTCGCCCTTGCTCCAGCCGCTCCCAGGCACCGGCCAGCACTTCGGTAAAAATCGATACCTGGGTATTGGCCTTCAGCGCCAGCTTGTCGACCAGCGGAAACAGTTTGCTCGCCGGTGACAGCGCTTCGCTGACGATGGTCAGGTGAGTTTCCCAACCGCGCGCCAGCGCTTCGGCATCCGTGGTCAGCTTGTCCGCCGCCTCCAGCAGTACCCGCCCGCGCTCCAGTAACATGCGCCCAACGTTGGTGAACTTGGTGCGGTGGCCGGAGCGATCGAACAGCACCACGTCCAATTCTTCTTCCAATTTTTGCATGGTGTAGCTGAGCGCCGAGGGCACACGCCCCAGTTCATCGGCTGCCGCAGCAAAGCTGCCACGTCGGTCGATCGCATCCATAACCCTTAACGCTTCAAGCGTTAACGCCCGATCTCTGGCCATCGAATCTCTCTGTCAGGAAATTTGAATATGCCGACCAGATTAACTGGCTAACAATCCGGCGTCCAGATGCTTACCATTTGGATAATGAATTTAGAGAGCCGATTGCCATGATTACATGCAGAACAGCACAACAATGCGGGCAAGCTGACTTTGGTTGGCTGCAGGCTCGCTACACCTTTTCTTTTGGACATTACTTCGATCCCAAGCTGATGGGCTACGCCTCGTTGCGGGTGCTGAACCAGGAGGTGCTGGCGCCAGGTGCGTCATTCCAGCCACGCACCTATCCCAGCGTGGATATCCTGAATCTGATCTTGCAGGGGGAAGCCGAATACCGCGACAACGACGGCAATACCGTGCGCGCCAAGGCCGGTGAAGCCTTGTTGTTGGCCACGCAGCCAGGGCTGAGTTACAGCGAACAGAACGTCAGCAGCGATACGCCGCTGACCCGTCTGCAACTGTGGCTGGATGCCTGCCCGGAGCGCAACAACGATCGAGTACAGCGCCTGATGCTGCCGGATAACGGCTCGACGCTGCTGGCATCACCGGACGGCGCCCAGGGAAGCCTGCAACTGCGCCAGCAGGTATGGATCCATCATTTGGATTTACAGCCGGGCGAACAGCAGACATTTGCGCTGAACGGGCAACGGGCTTACCTGCAGTCGATCCACGGCACCATCGAAGCCAATGGCGACCGTAACGAAGGCCAACGCCTGACCTGCGGCGACGGGGCTTTTATCCATGAAGAGAACCGCCTGACGATCCGCGCCGAAACGCCGCTGCGCGCGCTGCTGATCGATTTGCCGGTGTAATGGGCATCCAGAAAGGAAAAAACCCCGCGTAACTTGCGTCACGCGGGGTTTTCTTTATAGAGGGAGTTGACCGGTAAGCCGGGTTCTGTCGTGGACAGTCATTCCTCTAGGCCAGCAATCGCTCACTGGCTCAAGCAGCCTACCCGGGTTCAGTACGGGCCGTACCATGTGAACCCCTATTTGGCCTTGCTCCGGGTGGAGTTTACCGTGCCACGAACTGTTGCCAGCCGCGCGGTGCGCTCTTACCGCACCCTTTCACCCTTACCTGATCCCGCTTGCGCGGGCCATCGGCGGTTTGCTCTCTGTTGCACTAGTCGTAGGCTTGCGCCTCCCAGGCGTTACCTGGCACCCTGCCCTATGGAGCCCGGACTTTCCTCCCCTCCATCTGTCTCCCCCGAAAGGGACGGCAATGAAGCGGCGACTGTCTGGTCAACTCCGGCGCGGATAGTAGCGTCGCGCTCACGGCAGGTCAACCGCTTTACTGTTCTTGTTGCTCTAACGCGTGTTTATACAACGCATTTTTCTTCACGCCGTGGATTTCCGCCGCCAACGCCGCCGCCTTTTTCAACGGCAATTCTTTTTGCAGCAACGCCAGCGTGCGCAGCGCCTCCAGCGGCAATGCGTCATCCTGCGGCTTATGGCCTTCGACAATCAGCACCATTTCGCCACGGCGACGCACTTCGTCTTCCTGCACCCAGGCCAGCAGCTCACCCACAGGCGCACCCGTGATGGACTCCCAGGTTTTGGTCAGCTCACGCGCCAGCACTACATAGCGCTGCGGCCCCCACACAGTGACCATGTCCTGCAAACTTTCCAGCAAACGGTGGGTGGATTCGTAGAAAATCAACGTGCGCGGTTCCTCTGCCAGCGCCATCAGCGTATCCTTACGCCCCTTGGTTTTCGCCGGCAGGAACCCTTCGTAACAGAAGCGGTCTGAAGCAACGCCGGCGGCACACAGTGCGGTGGTTGCCGCACAGGCCCCCGGCAGCGGTACCACGCGGATGCCGGCTTCGCGGCAGCGACGCACCAGGTGATAACCGGGATCGTTGATCAACGGGGTGCCGGCGTCGGAAACCAGCGCAATGCTCTGGCCTTCCTGCAGTTTCGCCAGCAGTTGGTCCGCCTTTTGCTGTTCGTTATGGTCATGCAGCGCAAACAACCGCGCGCTAATCGCAAAGTGTTGCAACAGCAACCCGGTGTGGCGCGTGTCCTCGGCCGCAATCAGATCAACGCTTTTCAGTACCTCTAACGCGCGGTGGGTAATATCCCCCAAATTGCCGATGGGAGTGGGCACCACATACAGCGTTGATGCAGAAATGACTGATTGTTGGTGTTGATTCATTGTTTCATCCGGGTTGCCGATTTAATATTGAGCATCTTGAAAAAAACATCACTGGATACAGTATGCTTTCCTCAACATTCGTTCGTACCAAAGCAGGGCGTTCAAAGCCTGTCCGACTTACCGCAGTTATCGCGGCAGCCCTGCTCCTTGCAGGCTGTCCTGGTCAGGCCCCGCAGACGCCGCCCGCCAATATACAGGACGAAGCGAGCGCCAGCTCCGATTACTATCTGAAGCAGCTGCAACAAAGCAGCGATGATAACAAGGCTGACTGGCAATTACTTGCTATTCGCGCGCTGTTACGTGAAGGAAAACTGCCGCAGGCCGGTGAACAACTGAACCAACTGTCGAAAAACCTCAACAGCGTTCAGCAGGTTGAACGCCAGTTGCTGACCGCAGAACTGCAGGTGGCGAACAAAAGCTATGTGAGCGCCCGCAGCACGCTGGGCCATCTGGATAGCGGTTCATTGTCAGCTAACCAATTGGTGCGCTTCTACCAGGCGCAGATCGCCGCCAATCAGGGCAAACCGTCTCTGCCGTTGATCCGCGCCTACGTTGCGCAGGAACCGTTGCTGACCGGCAAGGCTCATCAAACCAATCTGGATCAAACCTGGCAGGCGCTGCTGCAGTTGACGCCGCAGGACATGAGCAGTCTGGTGATCAACGCCAATGAAAACGTGCTGCAAGGCTGGCTGGATCTGCTGCGTGTCTATCAGGACAACAAGCAAGATCCCGACCTGCTGAAGGCCGGCATCAAGGACTGGCAAAACCGTTACCCGCAGAACCCGGCGGCGAAAACGTTGCCGACGCAGTTGAACCAGGTGCTGAACTTTACCCAGGCTTCCACCTCTAAAATCGCCCTGCTGCTGCCGATGAACGGCCAGGCAAAAGTGTTCGCCGACGCAATCCAACAAGGTTTTGAAGCGGCGAAAAACGGCGTGACCGCACCGGCGCAGGTACAGCAACAACAGCAACCTGCCAACAATCCCGTTCAGGCAGCAGCCCCTGCGGATGCCAATGCCAACGGCGCGGTAAGCACCTCGGCGCCGTCTGCGGATGCCGCGCCCGTGACTGCGGCTCAACCTTCTACGCCCTCCAATGCGCAGATTACGCCGCCGCAGGCCACCAATACGCAAATTAAAGTGTATGATACCACCAGCCAACCGCTGGCCGCGTTACTGACACAGGCACAGCAAGACGGCGCAACCCTGGTGGTGGGCCCGCTGCTGAAAGAGAACGTCGATCAACTGTCCGGCAGCAATACCACGCTGAACGTGCTGGCGCTCAATCAGCCGGAAACGCCGAAAGACAATCCGAACATCTGTTACTTCGCCCTGTCGCCGGAAGACGAAGCGCGCGACGCTGCCCGCCACATTTGGGAACAGCAAAAGCGCCAGCCGCTGCTGCTGATCCCGCGCGGTTCGTTCGGCGATCGCGTTGCCAAAGCCTTTAACCAGGAATGGCAAAAACTGGGCGGCCAGACCGTACTGCAACAAGGTATCGGCTCTGCCGGCGAACTGCGTCAGGCGGTGAACAGCGGCGGCATCCGCATGACCGGTACGCCGATTTCCGCGGCACCGGCTCCGCAGGCCGTGACCATTGCCGGGCTGACCATCCCGGCGCCGCCAAGCGATGTGCCTGCCGAATCCGGCGGCAACGTGGATGCAGTCTACATCGTGGCGACCCAGTCCCAGCTGACGCTGATCAAACCGATGATCGACATGGCCACCACCTCGCGCAGCAAGCCGGCAATGTACGCCAGCTCGCGTAGCTACCAGGCCGGTGCAGGCCCTGACTTCCGTCTGGAAATGGAAGGCCTGCAGTTCAGCGATATCCCGTTGCTGGCCGGCGCCAACCCGCAGCTGTTGCAGCAGGCGAGCAGCCGGTTCCGCAACGACTATTCGCTGGTGCGTCTGTACGCCATGGGGATGGATGCCTGGACATTGGCCAATCACTTTGCTGAAATGCGCCAGTTGCCTGGCTTCCAGGTATCCGGCACCACCGGCATGCTGACCGCCTCACCAAGCTGTGTGATCAACAGGAAACTGCCTTGGCTGCAATACCGTCAGGGAATGGTGGTTCCCGTCTCTTGAGTCAACGCGCCAAGGGGGCGGGCTATGAGTTACAGGCCCGCCGCTATCTGGAACGCGCCGGGCTCACCTTCTTCGCCGCCAACGTTACGCTGCGCGGCGGTGAGCTCGATCTCATCATGCGCGATGGTCAAACCTGGGTGTTTGTTGAAGTCCGCTACCGCCGCAGCGACGCCTTTGGCGGTGCGGCCGCCAGCGTGACTTACCGTAAACAGCAGCGGTTGCTGCATGCCGCCGCCGTTTGGTTGGCGGGGCGCGGAGCCAGTTTTGACACATCGTCTTGCCGTTTTGATGTTTTGGCCATCACCGGTAGCCAGTTAGAATGGATACCCAACGCCTTCAATGCGGATTAATCATGGTTTACCGGTGCAGACCGGCCCTTTGACTTAGTGGATTAATACAACGTGCTGGATAGAATTAAAGCCTGTTTTACCGAAAGCATCCAAACCCAGATTGCGGCGGCGGAAGCCTTGCCCGACGCCATCTCGCGTGCGGCGATGACGCTGGTTCAATCCTTACTTAACGGTAATAAAATTCTGTGCTGCGGCAACGGTACCTCGGCGGCCAACGCGCAGCATTTCGCCGCCAGCATGATCAACCGCTTTGAAACCGAGCGCCCAAGCCTGCCGGCCATTGCGCTGAATGCCGATAACGTGGTGCTGACGGCGATCACCAACGATCGTCTGCACGATGAAGTTTATGCCAAGCAGGTGCGCGCACTCGGCCATGCCGGCGACGTCTTGCTGGCAATTTCCACCCGCGGCAACAGCCGTGATATTGTGAAAGCGGTCGAAGCCGCAGTGACGCGTGACATGACGATTGTCGCACTCACCGGTTACGACGGCGGGGAGCTGGCCGGTTTGCTCGGTCAACAGGATGTCGAGATCCGTATCCCATCGCATCGCAGTGCTCGTATTCAGGAAATGCATATGCTCACAGTAAATTGCCTATGCGACCTGATAGATAGTACGTTGTTTCCCCACCAGGACGAATAAGGAACTGAGATGAAGCTGAAAGCCACATTTGCAGTGCTATCCAGCGCCCTGCTGTTACAAGGCTGTATCGCCGGCGTTGTCGTCGGCAGCGCAGCTGTCGCCACCAAGAGCGCCACTGACCCACGCAGCGTGGGCACTCAGGTAGACGACGGCACGCTGGAAGCCCGGGTTGAAAACGCCCTGAGTAAAGATCAACAGCTGAAGAAAGACGCCCGGGTGGTTGCTACTGCCTATCAGGGTAAAGTATTGCTGACCGGCCAGTCGCCGAGCACCGACCTCGCCGCCCGCGCCAAGCAAATAGCGATGGGCGTCGAAGGCACGTCCGAGGTGTATAACGAGATCCGCCAAGGGACGCCAATCAGCCTCGGCACTGCGTCCTCCGATACCTGGATCACCACCAAGGTGCGCTCGCAGCTGCTCACCAGCGACACGGTGAAATCATCCAATGTGAAGGTCACTACCGAAAACGGCGAGGTGTTCCTGCTGGGCCTGGTCACACAACAGGAAGCGCAATCGGCTGCGCAGATCGCCAGCCAGGTGAGCGGCGTGAAACACGTCACCACCGCTTTTACCTTCGTGAAATAACCCGCTGCGCCGGGGTAGGCCTGATGCCTTTATCCCGGCGCGCTAATCCAGATTATTGTCTTTAAGAAAACCTTCCCCACCCAACTGCCGCATCTGGCGCATAATCCACTGTTGCCGTTGAATCACATAGCCGGAAGGCGCACTGGCTTTAAAACGATGCGGGTTTGGCAACACCGCCGCCAGCAGAGCCGCTTCAGAAGCGGTCAGGCGTTTGGCCGGCTTATTGAAAAAGCGTTGCGACGCCTCTTCCACGCCGAATACCCCATCGCCAAATTCAACGATATTCAGGTAAACCGTCAGGATCCGACGCTTGGTCCACACCAGTTCGATCCCCGAGGTCAGCCCGGCCTCCAGCCCCTTGCGCAGCCAGCTGCGGCCATCCCACAGAAACAGGTTCTTCGCCGTTTGCTGCGACAGCGTGGAGGCGCCGCGGATGCGTGTGGGGCGACGTTCGTTGTGGCTGAGCGCCTTTTCGATCGCCGCCACGTCGAACCCCCAGTGTTCAGGGAACTTCTGGTCCTCCGCCGCCATGACCGCCAGCGCCATCTGCGGGGAAATATCGTCCATCGATACCCAGTCGGAATGCGCCACATAGCCAAAATCACCGCTCAGCCAGGCGCCGAACTGCCGCTCCGCCATCACCGCAGAAAAAGGCACCGGCAAGAAAGCAAAAACGGCTATCCCAAGCCCCCACAGGCCGACAAGGACAATAATTCCGCGTTTCAGCCAAAACCACGGTCGGGAAAAAATCGATTTGCCCGCGGACTTTCTCATTCAACCAAATCCAGCACCCGTGAAACCAGCTTATCAATCCCGTCGGCCGCCTCGCCGATAGATTTCGCCAACATATAGGCCGGCGTGGTCACCACTTTGTTCTCAATATCCACCACGATGTCATCAACCGGGCAAATAACCGGCTCGCCCCCCATGGCATCAATCACTTCACCCAGGTCCGGATCGTTGCCAATGGTCAGCCGCACTTGTTGATCCAGCAGCTTCGGCAGCAGCGCGGGGGAAATGCACATAAAACCAATTGGTTTATTTGCCTTATACATTTGTTGCGTTAACTTAGCTAAATCTTTATCAATCCAGCATTCCGCCCCTTCACTGGCGAAGCTGCTGAGGTTCTTCGCCGCACCAAACCCACCGGGTACAATCAGCGCATCCAACTGGCTGGCATCGGCCTGTGAAAGCGGCTGAATGTTCCCTCTGGCAATACGCGCAGACTCGACCAAAACATTGCGTTCTTCCGGCATTTCATCGCCAGTTAAGTGATTAATAACATGAAGTTGAGATTTATCCGGTGCAAAGCACACCGCCTGTGCCCCCACCCGGTCCAATGCAAGCAGCGTCAGGACGGCTTCATGGATCTCCGCGCCGTCATAAACTCCGCAGCCGCTCAGCACAACGCCAACGTTTTTCATCACCCTTACTCCTTATGAGACTGTCAACTGGTTAATGCTCGGAGTTAACAAACACTAATCTACATCACACATTTTAATGAATCTTCTAACAAGAGCGCTTACATTTGCTATGTTGTTGGCTGTATGATGTTTAGGAATTCTCTACAACCTGCTCGACCAGAACACTGAATACCAATACGCAGGTTCACAATTTCCCTGGTGTTGGCGCAATATTCGCGCACCCCGGCCTAGGTCGGGGTCATTTTTTTTCAGCGTTCGCAACCCACTCACGCAGTACCTGTACATCGTTGCGCCATTCCTGCTTGAGCTCATCAACCCAGTCCTGCACGTTATCCCACCACGCCGGCAGCGTCGGGGTTTGAATTTGCTGTGCAAGCTGCTGCAAATGACGCAGGCCAACCGACCCGCAAGCGCCCTTGATTTTATGCCCTTCTTCGGTGATGCCTTTCTGGTCACGCGCCGTCATATTGGACTCCAGCACCGCCAGATAGCCCGGCATCATCTGCTCAAACATCTCCAGGCTCTGATGAATCAGTTGCGGCCCCACCAGGTCCATGTACTGTTCCAGCATTGTGGTATCCAGTAACGACTCATTAATCTGCATCGCCTTTTGCTCCGTTTTCTTTGTAGTGTGAGAGGGTTGATGATCCCAGTAATGTTTAATGACTTTGGTCAACGCCGGTACAGAAAGCGGCTTGCTCAGCACATCGTCCATACCCGCGTCGAGATACTCTTTTTTGTCTTTCAGCACGTTGGCGGTCAAAGCAACCAGCGGTGGCAGCGCTTGTCCGGCATAACGCTCGCGCAACACCCGGGCGATATCCAGCCCGGTCATGTCCGGCAGTTGGATATCCAGCAGCACCAGATCAAACTCGTCCGGATCGAACATCGCCAGCGCGTCGGTGCCATTCATCGCCACGTCCACGCTGTTGCCGAGCTTCTCCAGCACCGAGCGCGCCACAATCACGTTCAGTTCGATATCCTCCACCAGCAGGATATGCAGCGCCGGCAACGGCAGATCCTCCTCGGCCCGCGCCTCACTTTCCGCTTCCTGCACCGCCGGCGCATTGATGGTCAAGGTGAAGCAAGAACCGTGCCCCTGTACGCTGCTGACGGTGATATCGCCGCCCATGCTCTGTGCCAGGCGCTTGGAAACAGCCAACCCGATGCCGGTGCCGGTCGCCGGGCGGCCGCCGTGCTGATCTTTCACCTGATAATACATGGCGAAGATCTTGTCCTGTTCGTCCTGAGGGATGCCCATGCCGGAGTCTTCCACCTCAAACACCAGTCGATCCTGCTCTTCACGCCGCACACGCACCACAATCTGCCCATGCGGGGTAAACTTCACCGCATTGCCGATCAGGTTCCACAGGATCTGCCGCAGGCGGGTACCGTCGGTGATGATTTGCTGCGGCAGCGGCGATTGCGGCTCCATCACGAACTGCAGGCCTTTCGGCTGCGCCAGCAGACCGGAGAGGTTTTCCAGATCCGCCAGGAAGCCGGTAAAATCCACCGGCTGGTTGTCGAGCTGCACTTTCCGCCGCTCGAGCTTATCCATCTCAATGATGTCATTAAAGATATTGCCCAGCGTGATGGCGCTGACATGGATGGTCTTCAGGTATTTCAGTTGCTCATCGTTCAAGTCGGTATCGAGCAGAATGCGGCTCAGCCCGACAATGCCGTTAAGCGGCGTACGAAGCTCGTGGCTGATCGTTGAGATGAAGGTGGTCTTGTCCCTGCTGGCATTCTCCAGCGCGTCCTGGTAGCGCTTACGCTCGGTTATATCGCGGCCAAAGCCCATCAGTCCGTGACGTTTGCCCACGCGATCGTAAAACGGCACCTTTCGCAGCTCAAAACAGGCCTTGCGCCCGTCCGGGTAAACCAGCCACTGTTCGTAGGTCAGGGAGACGTTATGGCGAAAGACCTTCTCGTCGGTTTCTATCACCTTTTCGGCGATCTCCTGGCTGTAGACGTCAAACGGCGTCAGGCCGATCAGCTGCTTTTCGCTTTTGCCGGTCAGCAGCTCCATCGCCCGGTTACACCCGGAGAATTCTTTGTCTTCGTTGCGGTAATACACCAGGTCAGGGGAGGCATCGAGGAACGAGCGCAACAGCGCCGATTGCTGACCCAACTCAATCTGCGCCAGCTCGCGCTGTTCCATCTCTTCCGTCAGCTTGTCCATCACCTGCTGGCGATCTTGCTCCGCCTTGATGCGGTCGGCGATTTCCTGATTCAACTGGCTGATATTGTCCTTGAGCTGCTGGTTCAGCTCCAGATCGCGGTGGCGCATTTCTTCCAGTTTATCGACCAGACGCGCCAGGCGCTGGCGGGATTCTTCCAGTTGCTCGACCACCACCGACAGAAAGTACACCGCCCAGGGCGTAATCAGCAGGCCGAAGAAGATCGAACGTACCACGTCGATGCTTTCCACCTCGCCGCGCAGCAGCATGGTCACCGCCATCTGTACCACCATCGCCAGTACCACCAGCGCCGAAGCCAGCAGCAGCGAAAAGCGCACCAGCCCCAGTTTCACCATTAAATCAACGTAGTACTGGGCTAATACCCGGATTTGCTTCATAGCGGCTCCCATCAGACAGAATCGGTTAAATCATACCGTAAAACCTCGGTGAGATAAGGAAGCAAACACCGAAGTGTGGGAAAGTTTGCAAATCAAAACAGCGATCAAGGGCGATATTGCCGCTTTTCATCCAATCCGCTGCCCTGTCCGCCATAACGCTGCAGGTAACCGCCGACCGCCTGCATGCCGTTCCAGCGGTTTTCGCACCATAATGGTGCCAACAGCGTCGGCCGACGGGCGCTGGCGGAGATGCGGTGATAGACAATCTCTTTCGGCGTATGGCGGATCATTTCCCCGGCACTGGCGGCGTATTCCTCCAGCGCCAATTCAGGCATGCGCCCGGCCTGCCAGGCCCGCGCCAGGGTGCTGCCGGTAACAATATGCAGCGGGTGCAGCTTGATGCCGTCCACGCCGCTGTCCACCACCTGCCGCAGCGTAGCCAGATGATCGGCCGAGTTTTCCCCCGGCAGCCCGACGATCAGGTGGCTGCATACCTTCAGCCCACGTTCGCGTGCCAATCGGGCGGTATGCTGATAACAGGAGAAGTTGTGGCCGCGATTAATGCGCTTCAGCGTTTTATCGTGTGCCGTCTGCAGGCCCAGTTCGAGCCAAACCTCATAACCTTGTTCAAGGTAACCCGCCAGCAAATCAAGCGCAGCGGGCGGCACGCAGTCCGGCCGCGTGCCAACGCAGATCCCGACCATATCTGCCTGCGTCAGCGCCTGCCGATACATGTCCGCCAGCAGGCTCACTTCTGCATAAGTACTGGTATAGGCCTGAAAGTAGGCCAGGTAGCGTTTTGCACGGTTGACCCTGCCGGCCTGCACCCTCAGCTGTTCGGCAATGCTCTGGCGCTGCATCTGTTCGTCCGCAAAAGAGGCTACGTTGCAGAAGGTACAACCGCCGCGGCCCAGGGTACCGTCACGATTTGGGCAGCTAAAACCGCCGTGCAGCGTGAGTTTATGGATCTTTTCGCCGTGCCGACGCTGAAGATCGGCGCCAAACATATTGACTAATTGCGGCAACTGCATAATCTTGGCTTTCTCTGTACTCAAAGCCCGTGATGCTAATAAGAAACGGCTTTTCCCGCGATGACAGAGATCAACGCTTTCTCTTCAAGGCTTCGCCAGGCATAACTATTCATTATAAATGCAAATAAAATCACCCGAGCCAAGATGAATTTTTCTTATTCTCCCCTAACCGTTAACGTCTGTATGACAAAGCGATGAAAAATAGTTACAAATAACAAGAAAGAATAACTTAATAGAATAAAATTCTGATATTCACGCCCGCACTAGCATGGTGCAGAGATTCAGAGGTTGCACTATAGTGAGACAGCTCACATTTCCTCAAGCCCAGACGTTCCTCGCCACCACCGTAAATTCATGTAAAAATAGTTATTTTTCAAAAAGATAACCCACAATAATTCAATAAAAAACGATCTTAAGCCTATATTTGACCTGCGTATTCTTTCTCGCTAAGTTGGAAGTCCGCTGGAAGCTTTCTGGACGGGCAAACGTCTCGTCATATTTATGCAGTTATTTAAGACTCCCTCTTAAAACAAGTCATTCACCACTTGTGAGAACCGTCACGAGAGGCCATTGATGGAGGGCGGAAAAGCAGATCGGCGATATTAACCTTGCTGATTGGACTTCCGCCTGACGTTGGGAAGCCCCCTCGCAGTTGGTTGTAAGAGTCACGCAGAGCCTGGGGAGGTTCACTGATATGTTGTACGATAAATCCCTTGAGAGGGACAACTGTGGTTTCGGCCTAATCGCCCACATAGAAGGCGAACCTAGCCACAAGGTGGTGCGAACTGCTATTCACGCGCTGGCCCGAATGCAGCACCGTGGCGCAATCCTTGCTGACGGCAAGACTGGCGACGGTTGCGGCCTGTTATTGCAAAAGCCCGATCGCTTTTTCCGCATGGTTGGAGAAGAGCGCGGCTGGCGTTTAGCCAAGAACTACGCCGTTGGCATGATGTTTCTCAGCCAGAACGAAGAGGAAGCCCGTGCCAGCCGCCGCATTGTGGAAGAAGAGCTGCAAAATGAAACGCTGTCGGTCGTCGGCTGGCGTGAAGTGCCGACCAATCCGGACGTTTTGGGTGAGATCGCCCTCTCTTCCCTGCCGCGCATTGAACAGATCTTCGTTAACGCCCCTGCGGGTTGGCGCCCGCGCGATATGGAACGCCGCCTGTTTGTGGCGCGTCGCCGTATCGAAAAGCGCGTTCAGGACGACAGCTTCTATGTCTGCAGCTTCTCGAATCTGGTCACGATCTATAAAGGCTTGTGCATGCCTGCGGATCTGCCGCGTTTCTATCTCGATCTGGCGGACCTGCGTCTGGAATCGGCCATCTGCCTGTTCCACCAGCGTTTCTCCACCAACACCGTGCCACGCTGGCCGCTGGCGCAGCCGTTCCGTTATCTGGCGCACAACGGTGAGATCAACACCATCACCGGCAACCGCCAATGGGCGCGCGCCCGTACTTATAAATTCCAGACGCCGCTGATCCCGGATTTGCAAACCGCCGCCCCCTTCGTTAACGAAACCGGCTCCGACTCCAGCTCGCTGGACAACATGTTGGAGCTGCTGCTGGCAGGTGGCATGGACCTGATCCGCGCCATGCGTTTGCTGGTGCCGCCGGCCTGGCAGAACAACCCGGACATGGACACCGATCTGCGTGCCTTCTTCGACTTCAACTCGATGCACATGGAGCCGTGGGACGGCCCTGCTGGCATCGTGATGTCCGATGGCCGCTACGCCGCCTGTAACCTGGACCGTAACGGTCTGCGCCCGGCGCGTTATGTAATTACCAAAGACAAACTGATCACCTGCGCCTCCGAAGTCGGCATCTGGGATTACCAGCCGGATGAAGTGGTGGAAAAAGGCCGAGTTGGCCCTGGCGAGCTGATGGTGATCGACACCCGCAGCGGCAAGATCCTGCACTCCGCCGAAACCGACGACGACCTGAAAAGCCGCCACCCGTATAAAGAGTGGATGGAAAAGAACGTCAAGCGTCTGGTGCCGTTCGAAGATCTGCCTGAAGATCAGGTTGGCAGCCGTGAACTCGATGACTCGCAGCTCGAGACTTACCAGAAACAGTTCGGCTACAGCAGCGAAGAGCTGGATCAGGTGATCCGCGTGCTGGGCGAGATCGGCCAGGAAGCTACCGGATCGATGGGTGACGATACCCCGTTCGCCGTGCTCTCCAGCCGTCCGCGCATCGTGTATGACTATTTCCGCCAGCAGTTCGCGCAGGTGACCAACCCGCCTATCGACCCGCTGCGCGAAGCGCATGTGATGTCGCTGGCGACCAGTATCGGCCGCGAAATGAACGTGTTCTGCGAGGCCGAAGGCCAGGCGCACCGCCTGAGCTTCAAATCGCCGATCCTGCTGTACTCCGACTTTAAACAGCTCACCACGCTGGAAGGCGAATATTATCGCGCTGACACGCTCGATCTGACCTTCGATCCTGCAGTGCAGGATCTGGAGCAAACCATCCGCGCCCTGTGCGACGAAGCGGAACGTAAAGTTCGCGACGGCGCCGTGCTGCTGGTGCTGTCAGATCGCGCCATCGCCGCCAACCGTCTGCCGGTGCCTGCGCCGATGGCAGTAGGCGCGATCCAGACCCGTTTGGTAGAGAAAAACCTGCGTTGCGATGCCAACATTATCGTTGAAACCGCCAGCGCCCGCGATCCGCACCACTTCGCCGTGCTGTTGGGCTTCGGCGCGACCGCGGTCTACCCGTACCTGGCCTACGAAACGCTGGCCAAACTGGTGGATACTCAGGCGATCGACAAGAAATACCGCGACGTGATGCTGAACTACCGCAACGGCATCAATAAAGGCCTGTACAAGATCATGTCCAAAATGGGCATCTCGACTATCGCCTCTTACCGTTGCGCCAAACTGTTTGAAGCGGTCGGTCTGCATCGTGACCTGTCCGATCTCTGCTTCCAGGGCGTAGTCAGCCGCATCGGCGGCGCCAGCTTCAGCGACTTCCAGCAGGATTTGCAGAACCTGTCCAAGCGCGCATGGCTGAAACGCAAACCGCTGGAACAGGGCGGCCTGCTGAAGTTCGTTCACGGCGGCGAGTACCATGCGTACAACCCTGACGTGGTGAGCACCTTGCAAACTGCGGTACACAGCGGCAAATACAGCGACTATCAGGCTTACGCCAAACTGGTGAATGAACGCCCGGTCGCCATGCTGCGTGATCTGCTGGCCATTACGCCGCAGGGTACGCCGATCCCGGTCGACCAGGTTGAACCGGCAGAATCGCTGTTCAAACGCTTCGACACTGCGGCAATGTCTATCGGTGCATTGAGCCCGGAGGCCCACGAATCGTTGGCAATCGCCATGAACAGCCTAGGCGGTTTCTCCAACTCCGGGGAAGGCGGCGAAGACCCTGCACGTTACGGCACCAACAAGGTTTCACGCATCAAGCAGGTGGCATCCGGTCGTTTCGGCGTGACGCCGGCCTACCTGGTGAATGCCGACGTGATCCAAATTAAAGTGGCGCAAGGGGCAAAACCGGGCGAAGGCGGCCAGTTGCCTGGCGATAAAGTGACGCCTTATATCGCCAAACTGCGTTATTCGGTGCCGGGCGTAACCCTGATTTCTCCACCGCCGCACCATGACATCTACTCGATCGAAGATCTGGCGCAACTGATCTTCGACCTGAAACAGGTCAACCCGAAGGCGATGATCTCGGTGAAACTGGTTTCCGAACCGGGCGTCGGCACCATCGCTACCGGCGTGGCGAAAGCCTATGCCGATCTGATCACCATCGCAGGCTACGATGGCGGTACCGGTGCCAGCCCACTGTCGTCGGTGAAATACGCCGGCTGCCCGTGGGAACTGGGCCTGGTGGAAACTCAGCAGGCGCTGGTGGCTAACGGCCTGCGCCACAAAATCCGCCTGCAGGTGGATGGCGGCCTGAAAACCGGCGTGGATATCGTCAAAGCGGCGATCCTCGGCGCAGAAAGCTTCGGCTTCGGCACCGGACCGATGGTGGCGCTGGGTTGTAAATACCTGCGTATCTGTCACCTGAACAACTGCGCAACCGGCGTGGCGACTCAGGATGAAAAACTGCGCCGCGATCACTATCACGGCCTGCCGGAACGCGTAACCAACTACTTCCAGTTTATCGCGCGTGAAACCCGCGAGATCATGGCGCAGCTGGGTGTCAGCCAATTGGTTGATCTGATTGGCCGCACTGAGTTCCTGACCGAGCTGGACGGCATCTCCGCCAAACAGAACAAACTGGATCTGTCGCCGCTGCTGAAAACCGCAACGCCGCATCCAGGCAAGGCGCTGTACTGCACCGAAAGCAGCAACCCGCCGTTCGATAAAGGGTTGATGAACAAAGATCTGCTGGCGCAGGCAGAGCCGCATATCGAAGCGAAGCACAGCAAGACCTTCTACTTCGATATCCGTAACACCGACCGTTCAGTAGGTGCCACCCTGTCCGGCGCTATTGCCACCGTACATGGCGATCAGGGCATGGCAGCAGATCCGATCAAGGCCTATTTCTCAGGCACCGCTGGCCAGAGCTTCGGCGTATGGAATGCAGGCGGCGTTGAGCTGACCCTGACCGGCGACGCCAACGACTATGTCGGCAAAGGCATGGCCGGCGGCCGTATCGCCGTACGCCCACCGATTGGTTCTGCGTTCCGCAGCCATGAAGCGAGCATTATCGGCAACACCTGTCTGTACGGTGCCACCGGCGGTAAACTGTTCGCTGCAGGCCGTGCGGGCGAGCGCTTCGCGGTGCGTAACTCCGGCGCTATCACCGTAGTTGAAGGCATTGGTGATAACGGTTGTGAATACATGACCGGCGGCATCGTCTGCGTGCTGGGTAAAACCGGCATCAACTTTGGCGCGGGTATGACCGGCGGCTTCGCTTACGTGCTGGATGAAGATGGCGAGTTCCGCAAACGCGTTAACCCGGAGCTGGTGGAAGTCTTGGATGTCGAGCAGCTGGCCATTCATGAGGAGCACCTGCGCGGTTTGATTACCGAACACGTGCAAGCGACCGGTTCTGCGCGCGGGGAAGAGATTCTGGCTAACTGGCCGGAATGGGCACCGAAGTTCGCTCTGGTTAAGCCGAAGTCCAGTGATGTCAAAGCATTGTTGGGTCACCGTAGTCGTTCCGCAGCCGAGCTGCGGGTTCAGGCGCAGTAAGAGGTCATTAATGAGTCAGAATGTTTATCAATTTATCGACCTGCAGCGCGTTGATCCGCCAAAAAAACCGCTGAAGATCCGTAAAATTGAGTTTGTAGAGATTTACGAGCCGTTTTCGGAAACTCAGGCGAAAGCGCAGGCGGACCGTTGTCTTTCCTGCGGCAACCCTTATTGCGAATGGAAATGCCCGGTTCACAACTACATCCCGAACTGGCTGAAGCTGGCGAACGAAGGTCGCATCATGGAGGCTGCGGATCTGGCGCACCAGACCAATAGCCTGCCGGAAGTGTGTGGTCGCGTCTGCCCGCAGGATCGCCTGTGCGAAGGTTCCTGTACCCTGAACGATGAGTTTGGTGCTGTGACCATCGGTAACATCGAACGCTATATCAGCGATAAAGCGATCGAAATGGGCTGGAAGCCGGACATGTCCCACGTGCAACCTACCGGCAAGCGTGTGGCGGTGATTGGCGCCGGTCCAGCCGGCCTGGCCTGTGCCGATGTGCTGACCCGTAACGGCGTGAAAGCGGTGGTTTACGATCGTCATCCGGAGATCGGCGGGCTGCTGACCTTCGGTATTCCGGCCTTCAAGCTGGAAAAAGAAGTGATGGTGAAACGCCGCGGCATCTTCAGCGAAATGGGCATTGAGTTCCAGCTGAATACCGAAGTGGGCAAAGACATCACCATGGATGCACTGCTGAACGAGTTCGACGCAGTGTTCCTTGGCGTCGGCACCTATCAGTCGATGCGCGGCGGGCTGGAGAACGAGGAAGCGCCGGGCGTCTACGACGCACTGCCGTTCCTGATCGCCAACACCAAGCAGCTGATGGGCTATGAAGCCGAGCCACACGAGCCGTATGTCAGCATGGAAGGCAAGCGCGTGGTGGTTCTGGGCGGTGGCGACACCGCGATGGACTGCGTGCGTACTTCCATCCGTCAGGGCGCAACTCAGGTTATCTGCGCCTACCGTCGTGATGAGGCCAACATGCCGGGTTCCAAACGCGAAGTGAAAAATGCGCGTGAGGAAGGGGTTGAATTCAAATTCAATCTGCAGCCGCTGAGCATCGAACTGAACAGCGCCGGCCGCGTCGCCGGTGTGAAAATGGTTCGCACTCAGTTGGGTGAGCCGGATGCCAATGGCCGTCAGGTTGCTGAGCAAGTGCCGGGGTCCGAGCACGTGATCGATGCCGACGCCGTAGTGATGGCGTTTGGTTTCCGTCCGCACAAGATGGATTGGCTGGCGGCACATGACGTTGAACTCGACAAGCAGGGCCGCATTGTGGCCCCGGAAGGCACCGATAATGCCTTCCAGACCAGCAACCCGAAAATCTTCGCCGGTGGCGATGCGGTGCGCGGTTCAGACTTGGTAGTCACGGCGATTGCCGAAGGGCGTAAAGCTGCCGATGGCATCATGAGCTACCTGGAAGTGTAATATCCCTTCTGCTTCACGCTTCAGGGGCCCGGTTCACAATACCGGGCCCTTTGTTTTTGCGCACACGCAACAACCGCCACCTTCGTACCCCGATACAACGATTGCATGACTTGATTATTCGGCAGGATCAAGGCAATAAAAAAGGTCGCCTGAGCGACCTTTTGCTGTTCGTAACTGCAGGATTATTTCACCACGCGCAGCGCCGGGCGGCCACCGCGCGGCGGCTGTGGCGGTTCATCGTCCAGCTCGTGGTCATCACTCATGTCCGGGCGATCGCCATCAATCACCGACATCAGGCTTTCCGATGGAATCGTCTCATTGTCCATGCCTTCAAAAGTGCCTTCCGCCTCATAGGCGGCTTCCGGTTCAAACATGGTGCCAGCGCCATTTTCACGCGCATAAATCGCCAGTACCGCTGCCATTGGCACCGAGACCTGACGTGGCACACCACCGAAACGCGCATTGAAATGCACTTCGTCGTTGCCTAATTCCAGGCTGCCTACCGCACGTGGCGCAATGTTCAGTACGATCTGGCCATCGCGGGCAAACTCCATCGGCACCTGCACGTCAGGGCGCGTCACGTCCACCACCAGATGCGGCGTCAGCTGATTATCAAGCAACCAGTCATAGAACGCCCGCAACAGATACGGACGGCGCGGGGTCATCTGAGACATATCCATGACGCTTAGCCCCGAGTCTGCAGGCGCATTTCGCGCTCGGCTTCGGTCAGGGAGGCCAGGAAGGCATCACGCTCGAACACGCGGGTCATGTAGCCTTTCAGCTCTTTGGAACCTGTACCGCTCAATTCAATGCCCAACTGCGGCAAACGCCACAACAGCGGTGCCAGGTAGCAATCCACCAAGCTGAACTCTTCGCTCATGAAGTAAGGCGTCTGACCAAAGATCGGAGCAATCGCCAGAAGTTCTTCGCGCAGCTGACGACGGGCTGATTCTGCTTCCTGGCCGTTGCTCTTCTCGATTTTGTACATCAGCGAGTACCAGTTTTTCTCGATACGCAGCATCATCAGGCGGCTTTCACCACGAGCTACCGGGTAAACCGGCATCAGTGGCGGGTGCGGGAAGCGCTCATCCAGGTATTCCATGATGATACGGGATTCATACAGGGTCAGCTCGCGATCAACCAGCGTAGGCACCGTTTGGTACGGGTTGAGGTCAATCAAATCCTGCGGCAGGTTATCCAACTCAACCTGCTCAATCTCGACGCTGACACCTTTCTCCGCCAGTACGATACGTACTTGATGGCTAAAAATGTCGGTCGGGCCAGAAAACAGCGTCATTACCGAACGTTTGTTGGCAGCGACAGCCATGAAAACCTCCAAGTTTATCTAGAAAATACTGCGAATAGCCAACTAACAGGCTGCTATCCTGAATGATCTTGACCGCTAGCCAGCAGCACACAGATAAACCCTGGGTCTAAAACAGGACGCGGAGGTAGACTGACGACAGCTGCATGGCGAACAGGCGCAAAAGTGGATGATAGTTTACCAGATTTTGCTTGTTTTGTGGGGACTGTGCGGTGATTTCGTGTTGAATTGTCTGATATACCACAGATTTTAGTCGTGATAAGGTGATTTTCAGGCATAAAAAAACCCGGTGAAGCACCGGGTTTTTGGCGTAAACTCCACTGCCGGAGCAGTAAAAATTAACGCTTGGAGAACTGCGGACGACGACGTGCTTTACGCAGGCCGACTTTCTTACGTTCAACTTTACGAGCATCACGAGTGACGAAGCCAGCTTTACGCAGCTCACCACGCAGAGTCTCGTCATATTCCATCAGTGCACGGGTGATACCGTGACGGATAGCACCAGCTTGACCAGAAATACCACCACCTTTAACAGTGATGTACAGGTCAAATTTGCCAACCATGTCGACCAGTTCCAGCGGCTGACGAACTACCATGCGGGCAGTTTCGCGACCGAAGTACTGTTCCAGGCTGCGCTGGTTAATTACGATGTTACCGTTGCCCGGCTTGATGAAGACGCGAGCGGCGGAGCTTTTGCGGCGACCAGTGCCGTAGTATTGATTTTCAGCCATTGCCTATAATCCCGATTAGATGTCAAGAACTTGCGGTTGCTGTGCCGCGTGAGTGTGCTCGTTGCCCGCGTAAACTTTCAGTTTACGGAACATTGCACGACCCAACGGACCCTTTGGCAGCATGCCTTTAACCGCGATTTCAATCACGCGCTCAGGATTGCGGGCAATCATCTCTTCAAAGGTCGCTTGCTTGATACCACCGATGTGGCCGGTGTGGCGGTAATACACCTTGTCTGTACGCTTTTTGCCGGTTACAGCAACTTTTTCTGCGTTCAGAACGATGATGTAGTCACCGGTATCAACGTGCGGGGTGTATTCCGCTTTATGCTTGCCGCGCAAACGACGAGCGAGTTCAGTAGCGAGACGGCCTAAAGTTTTACCATCCGCATCAACAACGAACCAGTCGCGTTTTACGGTTTCTGGTTTAGCTGTAAAAGTTTTCATTAGAAAGCTTACCCAATAATTAGTTACACGTTGGTGAACACCCAAACGCTCGAAAACAGTTGAGGCTCACACGACCATACAAGTCCAGCAAACCTACCCCTTCGAATAGCCATTGCCGGCACTATAAAGTTTTTGGGAAAAAAACTTTGTTGTAACGTGGGGTCGCAAGATTATAGAGAAGTCGCTCACAAAGATCGAACGCTTTTTGAATGGAAAAGCAATTTATCGCCGGCGAGAGGAAAACGGGGATCCTGACGGCCAGGCCCCCTGGACGATCAAGGCAGATGAGGCAGCTTCAGATACTCTTCGCTTTGCATCTCCTGCAGGCGCGACAGGCAGCGTTGATACTCAAACTTCAACCGCTCCCCTTGGTAGATGTCGAACATCGACGCTTCGGCGGCAATCACCAACTTGACGTGGCGTTCGTAGAATTCGTCCACCAGCGCCAGGAAGCGACGGGCGGTGTTCTCCTTCAACGGCCCCATCACCTGGACATTGTACAGTATTACGCTGTGATACAACCGCGACAGCGCAATATAGTCCAGTTGGCTGCGCGGCTCTTCGCACAGGGTATGGAAATCCACCGCCAATACCCCATCCACCGCGCGGATCGCTTGCAGTGGCCGGTGATTGACCTGCAGCACCGGCGCGTCCTCTCCAGCCTTCCCCGCCAGCTTGATGAACATCCGGTCCATGGTCTCTCGGGTTTGACCGTCGAGCGGCGTCAGGTACAAATGCGCCTGAGTCAGAGTGCGCAAACGGTAATCAATGCCGGCATCGACATTCATCACATCGCAGTAGTCGTTAATCAGGGCAATCGCCGGCAGGAAGCGCGCACGTTGCAAGCCGTTGCGGTACAGATCGTCCGGCGGAATATTGGACGTCGCCACCAGCGTGATGCCGCGAGCAAACAGCGCCTGCAGCAGCGTGGCCAGCAGCATCGCGTCGGTGATGTCGGAGACGAAGAACTCGTCAAAACACACTACGTCGGTCTGCGCCTTGAAACCGTCGGCAATCATCTCCAACGGGTTCTCCTGCCCTTGCAGCTCGGTCAGTTCTTCGTGCACGCGCAACATAAAACGGTGGAAATGCAGCCGCAGCTTGCGCTCCCCCGGCAGGCTGTGGAAGAACATGTCCATCAGCCAGGTTTTACCGCGTCCAACGCCGCCCCACATGTACAGCCCCTGTACCGGACGGAGGCTGGCCGTTTCACCGCCCTTGCCCAGCCAACGGCTTAACCTGCCGCGCAGGCCATTGGCCGCCACGCTTGCTGCAGGCGTCTGCTGCAATGCCTGATAAATGCCCTCCAGCCGGGTAACCGCCTGGCGTTGAACCTCGTCGGCCTGATATTCCCCCGCATCCAGCGCCTGCTGGTAGCGTGATAACGGTGATAATGCCTGCATCTGTTCGATGTTCCCTTAGAACCCGTAGAAATTATTTAGCAAATTTTCGCGGCATGTTGATGCTGCTTCGCACCGTTATCGCCACAAATGTCCGCGTCGCAGCGTACTGAAAAACCCTGCAAACGCCAGGTTATGGCTTATCAGGATTCCACTCGGACAAGGTTAACGGTTATAGTGGATATTATTAAGTGAAAAATCCCTGCGGAACAACGAAGTCAAAATAGGAGTCATCATGACCTGGGAGTATGCGCTGATTGGTTTAGTCGTCGGCATCGCCATTGGTGCGGTAGCGATGCGTTTTGGTAACCGTAAATTACGTCAACAACAAGTTTTGCAGAACGAGTTGGACAAGAGCAAAACCGAGCTGGAAGAGTATCGTCAGGAACTGGTCGGCCACTTTGCCCGCAGCGCCGAGCTGTTGGATAACATGGCGCGAGACTATCGCCAGCTGTATCAACACATGGCGAAAAGCTCCAACAATCTGCTGCCGGATCTGCCGATGCAGGAAAATCCGTTCCGCTATCGCCTGACCGAAGCCGAAGCCGATAACGATCAGGCACCGGTAGAAATGCCGCGCGACTATTCTGAAGGCGCCTCTGGCCTGCTGCGTGGCGAACGTCCGCGCCGCGACTGATCCTCGCCCCTGCCCGTGGGCTCGCCCCACGGGTTTTCATCTTGCCCTGCTTTATCTCCTCGCGCCTGAACTATCCTTAACGCTAATGCTTGAGTGAACTTTTCACGCAAATTCACGGTCTTACCCTTCACTATGGTATTGCTGCTGCTTTATCATCACTATTTCATCGGCAGGTATTGAGAGAGTTATTATCAATGAAGAAAAAGTCGTTAATTCTTAGTGCATTGGCAATGAGTATTGGCCTCACGATCACCTCCGTACCGGCAGCCAGCGCCGCATTGCCCGTCGCTGTTCAGGGGCAATCGCTGCCGAGCCTGGCACCGATGCTGGAAAAAGTCTTGCCCGCCGTGGTGAGCGTGCATGTTGAAGGGACCCAGGTGCAGCGCCAGCAAGTTCCGGAGGAATTCAAACGCTTCTTCGGCCCCGGCGGCCCTGGACAGCAACAAAGCTCACGCCCGTTTGAAGGGCTGGGGTCCGGCGTAATCATCGACGCTGCCAAAGGCTATGTGCTGACCAACAACCACGTCATCAACAACGCCGATAAAATCAGCGTACAGCTGAATGACGGCCGCGAAGTGGATGCCAAGCTGGTTGGCCGCGACGAGCAATCCGATATTGCCCTGCTGCAGCTCAGTGACGTGAAAAACCTGACCGCGATAAAAATGGCGGATTCCGATGCCTTACGGGTCGGCGATTTCGCCGTTGCCGTCGGTAACCCGTTTGGCCTCGGCCAGACCGCCACCTCCGGCATTATCTCAGCCCTGGGCCGTAGCGGCCTGAACCTGGAGGGGCTGGAAAACTTTATCCAGACGGACGCCTCCATCAACCGCGGCAACTCCGGCGGCGCGCTGGTTAATCTCAACGGCGAGCTAATAGGCATCAACACGGCCATTCTGGCGCCGGGCGGCGGCAACGTCGGCATCGGCTTTGCCATTCCGAGCAATATGGCGCAGAACCTCAGCCAGCAGTTGATCGAATTCGGCGAAGTGAAACGCGGCTTGCTAGGCATCAAAGGCAGCGAAATGACCGCCGATATGGCCAAAGCGTTTAATACTGACGCCCAGCGCGGCGCTTTCGTCAGTGAAGTACTGCCGAAATCCGCCGCTGCCAAAGCGGGCATCAAGGCTGGCGACATCTTGGTCTCCGTCGACGGCAAACCGGTCAACAGCTTCGCAGAACTGCGTGCCAAAGTGGGCACTACCGCACCGGGCAAAACCATTAAGGTCGGGCTGCTGCGCGATGGCAAACCGCAGGAAGTTGCCGTTACGCTGGATAACAGTGAGGGCACCTCCACCAATGCCGAAACGCTTTCACCGGCCCTGCTGGGTGTTTCCCTCAGCAACGGCACCCTTGCCAGCGGTGACAAAGGCGTGAAGATCGATAAGGTGGATAAAGGCTCTACGGCAGCGCAGATTGGGCTGCAGAAAGACGATGTGATCATTGGCGTCAACCGCCAGCGCGTTGAGGACATCACGACATTGCGCAAAGTATTGGCAGCCAAACCTCCAGTCATGGCGCTGAACATCGTGCGTGGCACTGAAACCCTTTATCTGCTGCTGCGTTAATTTGTTTAAAAACCGGGCTCAGTGACATACTGCGCCCGGTATTCTCATGTTATCCTCCCTGCATCCTTCATCTCACGTACTAAAACTCCATGTTTGCTAAGCTCTTGCGTTCTGTCGTTATTGGTTTAATCGTTGCTGGCCTGCTGCTGGCTGCGCTGCCTGTGCTGCGCTCTTCCAATACTCTGTTCGCAGAAAAACATGACAATACTCGTGACGAGACGCCGGTCAGTTACAACAAGGCCGTGCGGCGCGCGGCGCCCGCCGTGGTGAATATCTACAACCGTAACATGAGCGGTGCCGCCAACGTGCTGTCGCTGGGTTCCGGCGTGATCATGAACGAGCGCGGTTATATTCTGACCAATCGCCACGTTATCAAGGATGCCCAGCAAATTACCGTCGTGCTGCAGGACGGCCGCCGCTACGAAGCGCTGCTGGTCGGCTCCGACAGCCTGACCGATCTGGCGGTGCTGAAGATAGATCCGGGCAATCTGCCGGTAATCCCTATCAATAACGCCCGTGCCGCGCACGTGGGCGATGTGGTACTGGCGATCGGCAATCCCTATAATCTCGGCCAGACCGTCACTCAGGGGATCCTAAGCGCTACGGGTCGCATCAGCATGAGCACCACCGGTCGCCAGACCTTCCTGCAAACCGATGCCTCGATTAACCGCGGCAACTCCGGCGGCGCTCTGGTTAACTCACTGGGTGAGTTAATCGGCATCAACACCCTGACCTACGATAAAATCACCGACGGCGAGACGCCGGAAGGCTTGGGCTTCGCCATTCCCATCGAGTTGGCCACCAAGATCATGGACAAATTGATCCGTGATGGCCGCGTTATCCGCGGTTACTTCGGCATTCAGGGCAAAGAGATTATTCCTTTGCGTTCGTCCAATTCCGGTATCGACCGCCTGCAAGGCATTATCGTAACCGAAATTACGCCGAACGGACCGGCGGGTAACGCCGGCTTCCATATTAACGACGTAATCACCAACGTAGACAGCAAACCGGCAATATCGGTACTGGAAACCATGGACCAGGTCGCTGAGATCCGCCCGGGCACGGAAATTCCGGTCATCGTGCTGCGCGACGGCAAACGCATTACGCTGAAGATGACGGTGGGAGAGTTCCCGGAAGACAGCAATTAAAAAGGGCCCGGCCAAAGTGAGCCGGACCCTCAACGCAGTGTTTCCGCCGGGGCGTCGCCCCGGCATCTGACAAATTACTCGCCTTTCACACGCTCAATATTCGCACCCAGCGCACGCAGCTTATCTTCAATACGCTCATAGCCACGGTCGATGTGGTAAATACGATCGACAACGGTCACACCATCGGCGATACAGCCGGCCAGTACCAGGCTGGCGGAAGCGCGCAGATCGGTTGCCATCACCTGGGCGCCGGACAGTTGCTCAACACCGTGACAAATCAGGGTATTGCTCTCAATCTCGGCGTGTGCACCCATACGGATCAGTTCAGGCACATGCATGAAGCGGTTTTCAAAAATGGTTTCGGTGATCACGCCGGTGCCTTCCGCTACCAGGTTCAGCAAGCTGAATTGGGCCTGCATATCGGTCGGGAAACCAGGGTGTGGCGCGGTGCGTACGGTAACCGCTTTAGGGCGCTTGCCGTGCATATCCAGGCTGATCCAGTCTTCACCCACTTCGATATCCGCGCCGGCTTCACGCAGCTTGGCCAACACGGCGTCCAGCGTATTCGGACGGGTGTCGCGGCACATCACTTTACCACCGGAAACCGCTGCGGCAATCAGGAAGGTGCCGGTCTCGATACGGTCAGGCAGAACGCGATACACACCGCCACCCAGGCGCTCAACGCCTTCGATGGTGATGCGATCACTGCCGGCGCCGCTGATTTTCGCACCCAACGTGTTGAGGAAGTTGGCGGTATCGACAATTTCCGGCTCGCGTGCGGCGTTTTCAATCACGGTGGTACCGGTCGCCAGGGTCGCTGCGCTCATGATGGTTACGGTGGCGCCAACGCTCACCTTGTCCATCACGATGTGCGCGCCTTTCAGGCGGCCTTCAACGGAAGCCTTAACGTAACCTTCTTCCAGCTTGATCTCCGCACCAAGCTGCTCCAGGCCGCTGATATGCAGATCGACCGGACGTGCGCCGATCGCACAACCGCCCGGCAGAGAAACCTGACCGCGGCCGAAGCGCGCGACCAACGGCCCCAATGCCCAGATAGAAGCGCGCATGGTTTTCACCAGGTCATAAGGTGCACAAAACTCGTTCACACCGCTGGCGTCTACATATACCGAACCGTTGCGTTCGATCTTGGTGCCTAACTGGCTGAGTAGCTTAATGGTGGTATCGATGTCCTTCAGCTTAGGGACATTCTGCAGCTCGACCGGCTCTTCCGCTAATAATGCGGCGAACAGGATCGGCAGGGCGGCGTTTTTCGCCCCGGAAATAGAAACTTCACCGCTGAGGCGGGTCCGGCCCTGCACACGAAATTTATCCATCTGACTACTCTCTGTTATCTAATCTGAAGCTGCCCGCCCGAAGGGCAAACAGCCTTAAAATCCGTTGAGTTTGCGGTCTCGCTGCCACTCTTCAGGGGTGTACGCCTTGATCGATAAGGCATGAATTCGGTTGTCCGCAATGTATTCCATCAGCGGTGCGTAGACAGTCTGTTGTTTCTTGACGCGGCTCATGGCGGCAAACAGCTCGCCGACCACGATCACCTGAAAGTGGCTGCCATCGCCCGTGACATGTGCTTCATCCAGTGCCAATGCTTGCATCAGCACGTCTTTAATCTCGTTATTTTCCATAGTATCCAGTTCTGCAGCAAAAGGATCATAATCAGCCTGACATCTTAGTGGAATACGACGTTTTCTTAAACTAAAGAAAAAGCCCCTGTGTAACAGGGGCTTTCTGGGGGATGACCGTCTTCAGCCAGCTGAAAATATCGCTAACCAGCGGTATCGACAGGCATTATTGCTTGCAGGTTATACAACGCGATCAGCGTTTTCAAGCGATCGGTGGCGCCGGAAATTTTTAATTCAACGCCACGCTGGCGCTGCTGCTCACGCAAATGCACCAACAGCGCCAACCCGGAAGAGTCCACGCGCTGCAGTTGCGAGACGTCGAGAGCGGTTTTATCCGCCAGCAACGTTTCCCGCTGTTCCCACAGCGGCAGCAGCGTTTCCCGGTCCAGCTCGCCGCGCAGGATCAGGGTCTGCTGCTGCGATTCAAAGCTGAGTGCGGCCGACATCAGTTTTTCTGATCCAGCGTGATAGGCCGCTGCGCAGCCGCTTGCAGCTGTTTGGTCAGACCGTCAATGCCCTGAGTACGCAGGGTAGACGCCCATTCGTTCTGCTTGGTGGTGATCATGCTGACGCCTTCGGCGATCATGTCATACGCCTGCCAGTAGCCGGTTTTACTGTTTTTACGCCATTGGAAATCCAGACGTACCGGTGGACGGCCGTCTTTATCGATGATGGTCACGCGGATGGCGACGATGTCGGCATTACCCAGCGGCTGCTCAGGGGCGATCTGGTAGGTCTGACCATGATACATCGCCAGCGCCTGCCCATAAGCCTGCTCCAGATAGGCCTGGAATGCGGTGAAATAGGCCTCACGCTGCGCCGGCGTCGCTTCTTTGTAATAACGGCCCAGCACCAGCGCACCGGCATACTTGACCTGTACAAACGGCATCAGCTCCTGATGCACCACCGAACGCAGGTAGTTAGGGTCCTGCTTGATTTTTGGCTGCTCGGTTTTCAGCCGGGTGAAGGTCTTCTCAGCCGCATCTTGCATCAGGCTGTACGGGTTGGTTTGATCGACCGCATTCGCCAGCGGCGCAACCACCAGCAGGGCAACCATAAGTAAACGTTTAAACATGCAGGTTTCCTCTCTTAATGACTTGGGGCGACAGATTGCGGCGCAGTACCGGCAGCCGGCTCAGCGGCCGCGTCTCCCGGTTTGGCTGCATTATCCTGGCCGCCGCTTTTATACAGGAACTGGCCGATCAGATCTTCCAGAACCATGGCTGATTTGGTGTCCTGAATGGTACCGCCGTCCTTCAGAATGGTGGTGCCCATATCAGGATCTTCAAAACCGACGTTCAGCGCCAGATACTGCTCCCCCAGCAAGCCGGAGGTGCGGATCGCCAGCGAGCTGGTGTCCGGAATCTGGTTAAATTTGTCCTGAATATCCAGGGCTACTCGCGGCGTATAGGTCTTAGGATCGAGCGAGATATCGGCCACACGGCCAATCACCACGCCACCGATTTTCACCGGCGAACGCGCTTTCAGGCCGCCGATATTATCGAAGGTCGCATAGATGCGGTACGTCGGTTCATTACCGATCGACTTAATGTTTGCTACCTGCAGGCAGAGAAAGACGATGGCGCACAGCGCAATCAGCATAAACGCCCCAACCCAAATTTCACTCTTCTTCGTTTGCATCGAATCAATTCCCAAACATCAGTGCTGTCAGCACGAAATCCAACCCCAACACCGCCAGTGACGAATGTACCACGGTACGCGTCGTTGCCCGGCTAATCCCTTCAGAGGTCGGTACCGCATCATACCCGTTGAAAATGGCAATCCAGGTCACGGTGATGGCGAATACCACGCTCTTGAGCAGGCAGTTGAGCAAGTCTTTTCTCCACTCCACTGCGCCCTGCATCGCCGACCAGAAGAAGCCGCTGTCGATGCCCTTCCAATCCACGCCGACTATCGAGCCGCCCCAGATGCCCACCGCGACGAAGATAATCGTCAGCAGAGGCATGCTGATCAAACCGGCCCAAAAGCGCGGCGCAACAATCCGCCGCAGCGGATCGACGGCCATCATTTCCAGGCTGGAAATCTGTTCGGTCGCCTTCATCAGGCCGATTTCCGCCGTCAACGCGGAACCGGCGCGGCCGGCAAACAGCAGAGCGGTAACCACCGGCCCCAGTTCACGCAGCAGCGACAACGCCACCATCATGCCCAGGCTGGCCTCGGCGCTGTAAGTCGTCAGTACCAGATAACCTTGCAGCCCCAGCACCATGCCGATAAACAGCCCGGAAACCATGATGATCAGCAACGATTGCACACCCACGCTGTGCATTTGCTTTAGCAACAACGGCCACTGTTTACGCGGCTCCGGCCGCCCGACCAGCGCGTTGAACAGCATCAACCCCGCGCGCCCAAAGCTGGCGCTGGTATTGATGCCACGGCGCCCTAACGACGCTAACGCCTGTAATAACATGAGCTTATTTACTCCCTAAGCCTAACAGCTCGGCCTGGTAATCCCCGGCCGGATAACGGAAGGGTACCGGCCCATCGGCAATACCATCCAGGAACTGGCGCACGCGCGCATCAGGATTGTTCTGTAATTGTGGCGTCGTCCCTTCGGCAATCACCCGGTGATCGGCGACGATATACGCGTAGTCGGCGATGCTCAGCACTTCCGGCACATCGTGCGAAACCACGATGCAGGTGATGCCCAGCGCATGATTCAGCTCATCGATCAGCTTCACCAACACGCCCATGGTGATCGGATCCTGACCGACGAAAGGTTCGTCGAACATGATCAGTTCCGGGTCGAGCGCGATCGCACGCGCCAACGCGGCACGCCGCGCCATGCCGCCGGACAGTTCATTGGGCATCAGCTCAGCCGCGCCGCGCAATCCGACCGCTTCCAGCTTCATCATCACCGTGCTGCACAAAATCGGTTCCGGCAAACGGCTGTGCTCACGCAGCGGATAGGCCACGTTTTCAAACACCGTAAGATCGGTGAACAGCGCGCCGGACTGGAACAGCATGCTCATTTTCTTGCGTGCTTCATACAACTGATGGCGGGATAACGCGGGAATGTTATCGCCATCGAACCAGATCTCGCCGCGGTCCGGTGCCAGTTGGCCGCCAATCAGGCGCAGCAGCGTGGTTTTACCAATACCGGACGGCCCCATGATCGCCGTGACCTTGCCACGGGGAACCGTCAGGTTGATGTCTTCGAATATCAGTCGATCGCCGCGCGAGAAACTCATGTCGCGCACTTCGACCAGATTCTCTGCATTTTGGTGCATGTTAATGGATCCTTTACGGCTCATTTTTGCCAAATCTACCCACGATGTTAAAGCAACGGACGCAATGCGTCTCATCTTTACAAAAACTTACCGGTATTTCGCTACCAATGGTGCGCTAAGGCTGTACCTGATTTTACTTTTACGCGCCACCCGGTCAAAATTGCTCATATAACGAAAAAAACGAATCTGTTCATATATTAGCCGGGAAAACCCGTTGCTGCGGCTTTAGCCTGCGCAACGGAGGGCAAAGCAAGATAGCCGAATTTCGGCTTTTAACCAACGAACCGGGTTGATACCCAACAAAGGACCCTGCATGTTTCTCGCGATAGCTTTACTCATCGTTGGTTTATTTTTACTGGTGTATGGCGCAGACCGCTTAGTTTACGGTGCTGCGGTGATTTCCCGTTCGCTTGGCGTGCCGCCGTTAATCATCGGCATGACCATCGTCGGCATCGGCACATCGCTGCCGGAGCTGTTCGTCTCGACCACCGCTGCGCTGAATGGGCAGATAGATATGGCCGTGGGGAACGTATTAGGTTCCAACATTGCCAATATATTATTGATCCTTGGCGTGGCTGCGCTGATTCACCCGCTGGCGGCGCGCTCCGAGGTACTGCGCCGCGAACTGCCGCTGATGTTAGCGGTCACAGTATTGTGCGGTTTTGTGCTGATGGACGGCACCCTGAGCCGGCTGGATGGCGTGGTGCTGTTGGCTGCCGCCGCCGCCTTTATTTTATTGATGCTGAAAATTGCCCGGCTGGCGCAGCGCGAAGGCAGCGACAGCCTGACCGTGGAACAACTCGCCGAGCTGCCGCAAGACAGCAGCAACACCGTGGCGGTGCTGTGGCTGGTGTTGGCGTTCATTATTCTGCCGCTGTCGTCCAAAATGGTGGTCGATAACGCCACGGTAATTGCGCATTATTTTGGCATGAGCGAACTGGTGGTCGGGTTGACCCTCATCGCCATCGGCACCAGCCTGCCGGAGTTGGCCACATCCATCGCCGGGGCACTAAAGGGTGAGGATGATATGGCGATTGGTAATATCATCGGCTCCAACATTTTCAACACGGTGATCGTGCTGGGCGTTCCCGCCCTGCTGTCCCCGGGCAGTGTCGATCCTGCCGCCTTCCACCGCGATTATTGGGTCATGCTGGCGGTCAGCATTGTGCTCAGCGCCCTGTGCATCGGGCGAAAACATCGCATCGGTCATCTGGCAGGCGCTCTGTTATTATGTGGCTTTATTGCGTATCTTGCGGTGCTGTTTTTTAATCCTTTCAGTACTTTCGGCTAAACCGATAGGAATGAGCATGTCGAACATTCAGTTGCAACCAGGCTTTGATTTTCAACAGGCAGGCAAAGAAGTGCTGCAGATTGAGCGTGACGGGCTGGCCCAGCTCGATCGGTACATCAATGCAGACTTTACCCGCGCCTGCGAATTGATCGCCGGCTGTTGCGGTAAAGTGGTCGTGATGGGCATGGGTAAATCCGGGCATATTGGTTGCAAGATTGCCGCGACCTTCGCCAGCACCGGCACGCCTTCATTCTTTGTTCATCCGGCGGAGGCCAGCCACGGCGACCTCGGCATGGTGACGGCACAAGATATCGTGCTCGCCATTTCCAACTCCGGTGAGTCCAACGAGATCCAGGCCCTCATCCCGGTCTTGAAGCGCCAGCAAATCCCGCTGATCTGCATGACCAACAACCCGGAAAGTTCGATGGGTAAAGCGGCGGATATTCACCTGTGCATCAAGGTGCCGCAGGAGGCCTGCCCGCTTGGCCTGGCACCAACCACCAGCACCACCGCGACCCTGGTGATGGGTGATGCGCTGGCGGTGGCATTGCTGAAAGCCCGCGGTTTCACGCCGGAAGATTTTGCGCTGTCGCACCCCGGTGGCGCCCTGGGCCGCAGGTTGCTGCTGCGCGTTTGCGACATCATGCACAGCGGCGACGAAATCCCGCACGTCAGCGCCGATGCATCGCTGCGCGACGCGTTGCTGGAAATCACGCGCAAAAACCTGGGCATGACGGTTATCTGCGACGATCTGATGAAAATCGCCGGTATCTTTACCGATGGTGACCTGCGGCGGATATTTGATATGGGCATCAACCTCAATGAAGCCCGGATCGTCGATGTCATGACGCTCGGCGGCGTGCGGGTGCGCCCGAACCTGCTGGCGGTCGATGCGTTGAACCTGATGCAACAGCGCCATATCACCGCGCTGCTGGTTGCCGATGGCGACCAATTGCTGGGTGTGGTACATATGCATGACATGCTGCGCGCCGGCGTCGTTTAATTAAAGGAATAGAACTCAATGAGTCTGGTTGAAACCTGCTACGGGCCTGTAGAACAAGACGTCATGGCGCGTGCCGGCAAAATCCGCCTGCTGATTTGCGATGTCGACGGCGTGCTGTCAGACGGCCTGATTTTTATGGGCAACAACGGCGAAGAATTAAAAGCGTTCAACGTGCGCGACGGTTATGGCATTCGCTGCCTGAAGACGTCGGATATCGACGTGGCAATTATCACCGGCCGTTCAGCCAAGCTGCTGGAAGATCGGGCGAAAACCCTCGGCATCACCCATCTGTATCAGGGGCAGTCCGATAAGCTTTTGGCCTTCCGCGAACTGTTGGATACACTGTCGTTAAACGCGGATCAGGTGGCCTATATCGGCGATGACCTGATCGACTGGCCGGTGATGGCTCAGGTTGGCCTGGCGGTCGCCGTTGCGGATGCACATCCGTTGCTGACGCCAAGAGCCCACTATGTTACCCGTATTGCCGGCGGCCGTGGCGCGGTGCGCGAACTGTGCGACATTATACTGTTGGCGCAGAATAAGCTGGAGGACGCCAAAGGGCTGTCGATATGAGCAAAACCAAACTTTGGATCACCCTTCTTTTGGCGGTGATCGCCTTGGCGTTGATTGGCTGGAACATGACTGATTTCAGTGATGATGCGGTTCCAGGCCCCGTTAACGATCAGGACCCGACTTATCAGAGCCAGCACACGGTCACCATAGTGTACAATCCGGCCGGTAAGCTGAGTTACAAGCTGGTGGCGGAAGACGTGAAGTATTATACCGCCGATGAATTAAGCTGGTTTACCCAGCCGGTGATGACGCTGTTTGATGAAAACGCAGTGGCCACTTGGTCAGTTCGCGCCGATCGCGCCAAACTGACTAAAGACAGAATGCTGTATCTTTACGGCCACGTTGAGGTGAACAGCCTGACCACCACCTCACAGCTGGAAAAAATTAAAACGGACAATGCTCAGGTGAATCTGGTGACCCAGGATGTCGCTTCGGATGATGAAGTGACCCTCTACGGGACAAACTTTACCTCGAACGGCATGAAAATGCGTGGGAACCTGCGGGCCAAAACCGCTGAGCTGATTGATAAGGTTAAGACCAACTATGAAATTCAAAACCAAAAAACAACGCCGTAATCTGTTGATCGGAAGCCTCATTTTGGCCGCCAGCGCACCCGCATGGGCGCTGAAATCTGACTCCAATCAACCGGTGAGCATCGACTCGCTGAAACAGTCTCTGGATATGCAGAGCAACGTCAGCACCTTTACCGATAACGTGGTGATCAAGCAAGGCACCATCGATATCAAAGCGGATAAAGTGGTCGTTACCCGCCCAGGCGGCGATCAGAACAAAACCTATATCGAAGCCTTTGGCAATCCGGTCACCTTCTACCAGATGCAAGACAGCGGCAAGCCGGTAAAAGGCCATGCGCAGAAGGTCCGTTACGACGTGGCGTCGCAGTTGGTGACCCTGACCGGGAACGCCTATCTGGAACAGCTCGACAGCAACGTGAAGGGCGATCGCATCACCTATCTGGTGCAACAGCAGCAAATGCAGGCGTTCAGCGATAAAGGCAAACGCGTGACTACAGTTCTGGTACCGTCGCAGTTGCAAGACAAAAACGGGCAAAAGAAGAGTAACTAATCACTTATGGCTACACTCATCGCAGAAAACCTGGCGAAAGCCTACAAAGGCCGTAAAGTTGTTGAAGACGTCAGCCTGAAAGTGAAATCCGGCGAGATCGTCGGCCTGCTGGGGCCAAACGGCGCCGGCAAGACCACCACCTTCTACATGGTGGTCGGCATCGTTCAACGTGACGCCGGCCGTATCGTGATTGACGAAGAAGATATCAGCCTGTTGCCGCTGCACGCCCGTGCGCGTCGCGGCATTGGCTATTTGCCGCAGGAAGCGTCGATCTTCCGTCGCCTGAGCGTGTATGACAACCTGATGGCTGTCCTGGAGATCCGCGAGGATCTCAGCAGCGAGCAGCGTGCGGACCGTGCGGTTGAGCTGATGGAAGAGTTTCATATCTCCCATCTGCGCGATAACCTGGGTCAGGCGTTGTCCGGTGGCGAACGCCGCCGTGTGGAGATCGCCCGTGCGTTGGCGGCTAACCCGAAATTCATCCTGCTGGATGAGCCGTTCGCCGGGGTTGATCCCATTTCCGTTATCGACATTAAAAAAATTATCGAGCACTTGCGTGACAGCGGCCTGGGCGTGCTGATCACCGACCACAACGTGCGCGAAACGCTGGACGTGTGTGAACGTGCCTATATCGTCAGCCAAGGCAAACTGATTGCTCACGGCACGCCGGATGCCATTTTGGCTGACGAGCAGGTGAAACGCGTTTATCTGGGCGAAGAATTCCGCCTCTGAGTGCCGGCGCGTCCTGATGGACGACTGTTAACGGAAGTAGACTGAAGATTATGAAGCAAGGTTTGCAACTCAGGCTCAGCCAACAACTGGCCATGACCCCCCAGCTCCAGCAGGCTATCCGCCTGCTGCAGTTGTCCACGCTTGAGCTCCAGCAGGAGATACAGCTGGCGTTAGAGAGCAATCCCCTGCTTGAGCAGACCGATCTGCACGAAGAAATCGACGCCAAAGAGAGTACAGAGACCGAAGGGCTGGATACTCGCGAAGCGTTGGAACAAAAGGACATGCCCGAAGAGCTGCCGCTGGACGCCACCTGGGACGAAATCTACACCGCAGGTACACCGTCCGGCACCGGCACCGATTACAGCGATGATGAGTTGCCGGTCTATCAGGGCGAAACCACCCAGACGCTGCAGGATTACCTGATGTGGCAGGTGGATCTCACGCCCTTCTCCGATACCGATATCGCCATTGCCACCTCGATAGTCGACGCCGTCGACGACACCGGCTATCTCACCGTACCGCTGGAAGATATTCTGGAGAGCATGGGTGACGAGAGTGTGACAATGGACGAAGTCGAAGCGGTTTTGAAGCGCGTGCAGCGTTTTGATCCGGTTGGCGTCGCCGCGCGCGATCTGCGCGACTGTCTGCTGATCCAGCTTTCCCAATACGCAAAAGATACGCCCTATCTGGCGGAAGCGCGCCTGATCATCAGCGAACATCTGGCTCTGTTGGCCAATCACGACTTTCGCAGCCTGATGCGAACAACCCGGCTAAAAGAAGATACACTGAAAGAAGCGATGCTGCTGATTCAGTCTCTTGATCCGCGCCCGGGCCAGTCGATCAATACTGGCGAGTCAGAATACGTGATCCCGGACGTGCTGGTACGCAAGGTACAGGACAGTTGGACGGTAGAGCTCAACGCCGACAGCATTCCGCGGCTGAAGATCAACCAGCAGTACGCCGCCATGGGCAGCAGCGCGCGTAACGACAGTGACGGCCAGTATATCCGCAGCAATCTGCAGGAAGCGAAATGGCTGATCAAGAGCCTGGAAAGCCGTAACGACACCTTGCTGAAAGTCACGCGCTGCATCGTCGAGCAGCAACAGGCGTTCTTTGAACAGGGTGCTGAATTTATGAAGCCCATGGTGCTGGCGGATATCGCTCAGGCCGTGGAGATGCATGAATCGACAATCTCACGTGTCACCACGCAGAAGTTTCTGCACAGTCCGCGCGGCATTTTCGAGTTGAAATATTTCTTCTCCAGCCATGTGAATACCGACAGCGGAGGCGAAGCTTCCTCTACGGCGATCCGGGCGTTAGTGAAGAAATTGATTGCGGCGGAAAACCCCGCTAAACCGCTCAGCGACAGCAAGCTGGCCACCCTGCTCTCCGATCAGGGGATCATCGTGGCGCGGCGTACCGTCGCCAAGTACCGAGAGTCTTTGTCCATCCCGCCGTCCAACCAGCGTAAACAGTTGGTTTGACCTCAATAGAGAAGGAAGACACTATGCAGCTCAACATTACCGGACACCACATCGAAATCACCGAACCTTTACGCGAGTTCGTGAATACCAAGTTCGCCAAGCTCGAACAGTATTTTGACCGCATAAATCAGGTGTATGTCGTGCTTAGCGTGGAAAAAGTGCAGCAGATTGCGGAAGCGACGGTGCACGTGAATGGAGGCGAGTTGCATGCCACCTCGGAAGACGAGAACATGTATGCCGCAATTGACGCCCTGATCGACAAACTGGCGCGTCAATTGAACAAACATAAAGACAAACTGAAACAACACTGACATTCTGGGCCGTTTCCGTCAGCGGGCACGGCTCAAACATAGCCCGGGTCGTCGGCGCGTTACCTGTATTACTCTGAATAATTGACGTTGCATCGAGGTGGCATGAGCGCTTATCCCGCGAACTTACACAGGTAAGTGATTCGGGTAAGTAAGCGCAGCCAACACAGAGGCAGCTTCAAGTATGACGGGTATGGTACCGCGCCGATAAGCCATCAGGGTTAAACAAGGCGAAAAATCACCTCACAAGGCAACTTGATGGTGTGGTTTTAAGTGAAGATGAGATGAACAACGAAACAATGCAATTAAGCTCGGTGTTAAACATCGAGTGCACCAAAAGCTCGGTACACTGCACCAGCAAGAAACGGGCTTTGGAGATTATCAGCGAACTGGCTGCAAAACAGCTCAACCTGCCGTCGCAGGTGGTGTTTGACGCGGTTCTCACCCGGGAGCGCATGGGCAGTACCGGTATCGGCAACGGTATCGCCATTCCCCATGGCAAACTGGAAGAGGACACACTGCGGGCCGTTGGCGTGTTTATCCGTCTCGACCAACCTATTGCCTTTGACGCCATTGATAACCAGCCGGTCGATCTGCTGTTCGCCTTGCTGGTGCCGGCAGACCAATGTAAAACCCATTTGCATACCCTGTCGCTGGTCGCCAAGCGCCTGGCCGACAAAACCGTATGCCGTCGCCTGCGCTCGGCGCAAAGCGACGAAGAGCTTTACCAGATCATTACCGAGTAACGCCCGGCTGGCGTGACTTCCAGCCAGGATAACGATACTGTTTAGCTATGATGGGTTTCGGCTCAGGCCGGAATAATAAAGTTTCTAACGGTGGTGATAAACGCCACTGAGATGCCAGGGGGAGTTGCCACATGGTGCTGATGATTGTCAGCGGCCGTTCCGGTTCAGGGAAATCCGTCGCCTTGCGGGCGCTGGAAGACATGGGTTTTTACTGCGTTGATAACCTGCCCGTGGTACTGCTGCCGCAGCTTGCCAATACGCTGGCGGAACGCAACATATCCGCAGCGGTAAGCATCGACGTGCGTAACATGCCGGAATCGCCGGAAGTGTTTGAATATGCGATGACCCAATTGCCGGACTGCTTTTCTCCACAATTGCTGTTCCTCGACGCCGACCGTAATACCCTGATTCGCCGCTACAGTGATACCCGCCGCCTGCATCCGCTCTCCACCAAGAACCTGTCGCTGGAAAGCGCGATCGATGAAGAAAGCGATCTGCTTGAGCCGTTGCGCTCAAGGGCCGATCTGCTCATCGACACGTCGGAAATGTCGGTGCATGAGCTGGCTGAAATGCTGCGTACCCGTCTGCTGGGTAAACGCGAGCGCGAACTGACCATGGTGTTCGAATCCTTCGGCTTTAAGCACGGCATCCCGATCGACGCCGATTACGTATTCGACGTACGCTTCCTGCCGAACCCGCACTGGGATCCGAAACTGCGCCCGATGACCGGCCTGGATAAACCGGTCGCCTCGTTCCTCGATCGTCACACTGAAGTGCACAACTTTATCTACCAGACGCGCAGCTATCTGGAACAGTGGCTGCCGATGCTGGAAACCAACAATCGCAGCTACCTGACGGTGGCGATTGGCTGTACCGGCGGTAAACACCGTTCCGTCTACGTAGCCGAACAGCTGGCCGACTACTTCCGCTCACGCGGCAAGAATGTGCAATCGCGCCACCGGACGCTGGAAAAACGTAAACAATGACGGTCAAGCAAACGGTTGAAATCAAAAACAAACTCGGTATGCACGCTCGTCCGGCGATGAAGTTGTTCGAGCTGGTGCAGAGCTTTGACGCCGAAGTGATGCTGCGTAACGACAGCGGCACCGAGGCCGAAGCCAGCAGCGTGATTGCGCTGCTGATGCTGGACTCCGCACAGGGGCGGCACATCGAAGTGGAAGCCACCGGCCCGGACGAAGTGAAAGCGCTGAATGCGGTGATTGAACTGATTAATTCCGGGTTTGATGAAGACTAGCCTGTAGTAAGAAGCCTATAAACGCGCCTTTCTTGGCGCGTTAATAACCGCCACTCCCCCAATGCCCTGTCCCCTTCAGCACTATTAAGGCCACACGCCGCTTTGCGAGCCGAATTCCAAATTCTGCAGCAAATCCCTGTAAATCCATCCAGCTTGTTTCTTGTGCAAATGGACGACTATATTCGCCCCCTGAGGTGCTCGCACGGCTTAAATCCGGCTCAAACAGTCCAGCGCCACCGCCTTGAAGCTGTCGAAATTATCACTGCCCAACAGACGACTCATCGAACGCTCGCGTACAAAGGTGACGAACAGATCGTAAATCGCCATCGCCTCTTCGTAGTCGCTTTTGCTGATCGCCAGCAGGAAAATCACGTGGGCGATCTCACCGTCGCCCCACACCACGCCCTGCGGCGCCAGCAGCGTCATCACCACGGTTTTTTTCGCCAGCAATCCCAACGAGTGCGGCAGTGCAATACCTTCACCCAGCATGGTCGACACTATAGCTTCGCGCTCCACTACCGACGGGTAAAAATCGTCACCGACATACCCTTCCCGCTCCAACTGAACACACACTTTCCGGAACAGCTCCGCCTGCGTCAGTGGCTCGTTCACCACCCAGAAATGCGCGGCGTCGAAGAACTTCTCCAGCATGTAGGGTTTGGTGCGATCCACCAGCACCAGTTTACCCAGCTGTTCCAACTGGTAGTCGGTAGGAAACGGCGACATTACCACCACCGGTTTGTTCTTTTCGCTGACCCGCGCGTTGGAAATGACAAAATCTTCGTCGATATGAGTAAGTACCTCGTAATCGCGCAGCGAAACGATGCGCGTCATCACCAGCTGCGGGTACTTGCGCGCAATCTGCGCCTGGATCATGCGCACCGTTGAGTTACCGGTATCGCACACCAGCATCACCTGCGGATGGCGCTCGTAGCCGATGTTGTAGTGCCGCTCCAACCCAACGCCGATATGCAGCACCAGATAGCCGATTTCGTTTTCGCTCAGGGTGTAAGGGGTATATTTTCCCCAGCTCGATACTGCCGCCAGCGTCACGTCATAGGCCATCGGGTAGTGTTGCTTGATATTGGCCAATAGCGGGTTGGGAATATTAATCTGGTATTTCACCCGGGTAATCATGGTCTTGATATGGGTGAGCAAGTCAGCCCGCAGTTGGCGGTCACCCTGCAGGTTGTAGTTATAGTGCGCGTTGATGTACGACAAAATGTAGTCCACCAGCGCTTCTTCGTCGTCGGCGTTGATCTCGGTCGGCTGCACGTCCTGCACCCGGCGCGCGGCAATATTCACCCTGAGGTAGGCCTCTTCCGCCATCGACACTTCTTTGCCGCTGGCCTTGCGCAGTTCCGCCGCCAGCCAGGTGGAAACCTTGCGCACCGCATCATCGCCGTCTTCAACGTCAAAGTCCGACAGCGGGTAGCCATCGCCGATGCGCCGCAGCGCCACCGCACAGTAGAAAATCAAATACTGCTCGCCTTCATCCGTCAGGCGGATGGCGTATTGCGACAGCAGCGGATGCAGCAGCCCGGCGAAGGTCACCACCTGCGGTTGCAGCAGGATTTCATTGTTGAGCAACGGGTTTTCGGCATCGGCCAGATGCAGTTGGAATAACAGATCGGTCAGGCAAGCGCGGATCGCCATCTCCGAGCCGAACAGCTTCATGCCATAGCGTGGTTTGGTTTCAATGGTTAATTGGTAGTTCGCCAGACGCTCTCTCACCTCAGCCATGTCGTTTTGCAGCGTTCCACGGCTGACAAACCATTCATCGGCCAAATCTTCCAGCTTCAGGGAAAAGGCTGAGGTCAAAAAACGAATCAGCAGATAGTGCACCCGCTCTTGCGCACTGCGTGGCGTGGCGTGCTTTTTGCGCTCTTTATGCTGCAGGGCGCTGAACAGCGCGGCATCATCCACCTGCAGACGATAACCCGCCCCACGGCTATGCACAAAGCGAGCGCCGTATTTTTCCAGGATATCGTTCAACGCGGTGATATCGGCACGCACGGTACGGGTGGATACCGCAAAGCGCTTCGCCAACTCATCCTGCGGCAAGGTCTCAGACTGCAAAGCGTCGAACAAATAGGCCAAACGCGGGTAGGGAAATCGTACCATGCTCTTTCCGTCAATTAAGGTGCCCACCTGGGGAAATCAGGCGGGCAACGAGTTACTTCGCCACCGGCAGGAACACCATTTGCGAGGGACTGCCTACCGGCGTATAGCCCTCAACAAAGCTGAGTTTGCCGCTGACCTTGTCCAGGCTGAAACGGGTGACGTTATCGCTGCGCTGATTCATCGCATAGAGATAATGCCCGTCCGGGCTCAGCGTCAACGATCGCGGATAGTCACCGCGCGTCCAGATTTCCGCCACCGGTTTCAGTTCGCCATCGGCGCCAACGCTGAACTGCGCGATACTGTTATGCAGCCGGTTGGCGACATACAGATTCTTGCCGTCCTCACTCAGGACCAACCCCGAGGCAAAGTTGGTGCCCTTATAATCGGCAGGCAGTGAAGAGACAGTATGTAATTGTTTCAGAGTACCTTTTTGGCTGTCAAAACGGTAGCTGGTCAGCGTCGAAGCCTCTTCGTTCACCAACAGCACCGTCTTGCCGTCCGGATGGAACACAAAGTGACGCGGGCCGGCACCGGCGGAAGAGGCGGCGATCCACGGCGGATCGTTCGGCGTCAGTTGGCCGCTTGCACCGTCAAAGCGCCACTGGTAGAGGCGATCCAGCCCCAGATCGGTGGAAAACACAAACTTGCCGCTCGGATCGCAGGCGATCATATGCGCGTGCGGGCCATTGTGGTCGCTGACGGCAAAACTGCCCTCCACCGCCGCCGCAGGCTTGCTCGCGCCTGCCGGCCCCTGATCCTGTTGCACTGAACTGGCATTACCCAATTTGCCGTCACTCTCAATCGGGAACGCCGCCACGGTGCCGCTGACGTAGTTCGCCACCAGCAGATGGCGGCCGTCCGGCGCCAGGGAAAGGTAAACCGGCCCCGCGCCCTGCGAATCAACCTGATTCAGCTGCGTCAGCCCGCCATCAACCGGGTTGATGCGATAAGCGATGATGCCGCCGTGCTTGCTGCCGTTAAAATCGGCCACTTCGCTGGCGACATACAGCGTCCGGCCTTGAGCATCCAGGGTAAGCTGCGCCGGATTAGGCTGGTTGCTGACCAGCGTTTTAGCGCTCAGCGCGCCGCTGGCCGGATCGACCTGTACCCGGTAAACACCTTCGCCGTTAGGGTTGTAAGTACCGATATAAGCAAAATGAGATGACGTGGGGTTCATTGCATCCTCAGCATGCAGCGCCGGGCTGGCGATAGCCAGCAGCGCCAGGGTTAACGCAGTACGTAAGGGGGAAGCCTGCCAGTTTCGCATGATTGTCCTTATTGTAGCTAACGGCGCGGCATACCGCGCCTGTAGAGAGAAGGGTAGCCTCCCTGCCTTACGTCATCCGATATACCTTTCTTGCTTGAAGCTGCAGCGTTGTTGGCTGCGCTTAACCCACCAGCTTTTTGCTCATCGCCAACAGGGTTTTCACATCCTGCGGGCGGGTATCACCGGTGGCAGAATCAATAATGGAGCTGTAAATATGCGGAATAATCCGCTTCACGCCGGCGGCCAATGCGATCTCAACGATCGGCTCGAAGTTTTCCAGATCGATGCCGCCCGTCGGCTCCAGCATAAAATCATGCTCGGCGCAGGCTTTAGCCACGTACCGGTATTCTTCTTTGCACGCCAACCCGCCCATCGGGAAATACTTGATGGAGCTGCCGCCCATATCTTTCAACATGGCGATGGCCGTCTCGACCGGCACGATACCGTCTGGCGCGGCAGCGCTCAGCGGGCCGGTTGAGATCTTCACAAAGCCGACGCGACCGGTCGGAGAAACCAGCCCGTTCACCACGCTGTCGCTCTGGCCCAGCAGTGCACGGCTGGCGCCCACGCCGGTAAACACCTGATTGACGTGTTGCGGCTGAACGCGCTGGGCAATCAGGCTGACCATCGCGGATTGTTTGGGATCGCCCGCCCCCAGGCCCACCGACAGCGCATTCTCGATCAGTTGCGCATAGTGCTGCATATCCGCCACCGCGCTGTCGACGTCCGGATAGTTCTTGGAGAGAACCCCAACCAGCATATGCCCTTCCGCCGCCGCATAAATAGCTTGCGCATTGTCTTTTGAGCCGGCCAGTACGTTGAGGCACAGACGGTCACGATAATAATTTGGCTGCAGCTTCATGCTTGTTTCTCCGTGAACAGATTTTTAATACAGGTAAAGACGGTCATCAGTTGCTGCTCGTCGACGCTACGCACATCCACTTCGATCTTGCCTTCATTGGCCTTATAACCCCGGAAGTAAATGGCAATTTCGCCGGTTTTCAGCGCCTGGACGATGTCGGTGGTAGAGCGCCCCAGTACCGCTTCGTCAAAGGTGATTTCAGCACGGGCGATATCGCGGCCGGCGCTGTCCCAGACGGTTTTGGCGCTGATGCCGGTCAGCGAGTTCAGGCTGGTGATAAACGGCGTCATTCGCGCCACCATTTGCTCACCGGTGGTTTTTTCCAGCTTCAGGTAGCTTTCAATCGCCTGCGTCAGGCCGAGAATGCCCTCTTTACCGACCTTCATCGCCCGGCCAATGCCACCGGATTGCAGCTTCACCCACTCAACGTATTGTCGCTTACCCACCACCAGGCCGCTGGTTGGGCCTTCGATGGCCTTGGCGCCGCTGTAGATCACCAGATCGGCCCCCATCTGGTAGTAGCACATCAGATCTTCTTCTGCGGCAGCATCGACGATCAGCGGCAGGTTGTGCTTACGCGCCACCACCACTGCCTGCTCGACGGAAAGAATGCTTTTCTGCACGCAGTGGTGCGACTTGATGTACAGGATCGCCGCCGTTTGCGGCGTGATGCAGGCCTCTAGTTGCTCTGCAGAGCATTCGTTGGCATAACCCGCCTCAACCACCTTGCCGCCGCCGAGGGCAACCATGGTGTCGACCGGGGCACCAAAGTTCACGTTGTGACCGCGCGGCAACACAATCTCGCGCGGCACGGTGATCGGTACCGAGTGCAGGTTCACCAGCAGGTTGGCGTTGTCTTTGACGATCACCGCCGCCACCGACTGGGCGATACCCGCCGAGGCGCAGGACACGATCACGGCATCTTCCACATTCAGCAGATCGGCGATGTAAGCGCCGGTCTTGTTAACCAGATCCTTGATTTCAAAATAGTGATTCAGGCCGTAGTCGACGGCGTCAATCACCTCCTGACGCGGGGTAGATACGCCAAGAATGGTCATACGGCCGGAAGTGTTAATCACTTGTTTTAAATTATATTTTTCATAAATCGAAGACATGATGAGCTTTCCCTTCGTCGGTTAATAGAATTTCACCGGCCACCACTGCAGCCAACGGAACCAACACCTGTTCGCCGCCGATCGATTGTCCTTCCGAGTCGGCAAATACCTGCGGCCCCTGGCGAAGATCGAACAGGGTGAAATCGGCGTCATAACCCGGCTCCAGCCGGCCTTTATGGGGCAGGTGCAGCGCCGAAGCGGCATTCTCCGTCACGCAGGCAATCACCTGTGGCAGCGACAGGCCGATGCTGAAGAACTTGGATATCACCGTCGCCAGACTGTGTACCGGCCCGGCCATGCGGTTGCGGCAGTAGATATCGGAACTGATGGTGTGCGGGAGAATACCCAGTCCGATCGCCTGGCGCGCCACGTCAAAGCTGAAACTGGCGGTACCGTGGCCCACGTCGAGCAGCACGCCGCGTTTCAGCGCCCGCTGGATAGACTCACGCAGCGTACCCGCCGGGGTCAGAATGCGGTTCGGCTTGCCGTTATAGCAGTGGGTAATGATGTCGCCGCGGGTCAGCAGATCGGCGATGTCATCCAGATTCGGCGGGTTATTGCCGATATGCACCATCAGCGGCAAACGGTTGTTTTCCCGCTGGATTTGCTTGGCGCGCACCAGCGGCACAATGCCGTTTTGACCCACCACGCTGCTGCTCATGCGCGCCTTGATGCCGATGATGAAACCGGGGTACGCATCGATGGATTTTTTCACCGTCGGCGGGTCGATATCCGCCAGATCGGCCAACTCATTTTGGCGTAACAGACCGATGCGCGAGATATTCAGGAAGGCGAACACGTTGGTTTTGGCGCGGCGCGTCAGGGCATAGAACTCGTCAACATCGTCGGTGCCGGTGCTACCGGCGTCAACCACCGAGGTCACGCCGCTGGCTACGCCCACTAGATCCGGTTCGTCATGGTAAATCGGTGAAGAGGGATAGCAGTGCACGTGGGAGTCGATCCAGCCGGCGCTCAGGCGGCAATTGCCCGCCAGATCCAGCTGCCTGTGGGCGCTGATGTCATCGGTCAATTGCCCAACGTCGACAATCTTACCGTCCTGAACCGCCAGGTCGACCAGCCGGTCGTCCGCCAGTCTGGCGCGTCTAATTACTAAGTCATACATACTGCGCTACTCCTTTTCCAGCAGGGGGCGGCGCACCGCCCCCACTATCACACACACGGCTCTGGAACGGTGATTAAGCAATGGCGACAGGGAAAATGGCCCCTAACAGCATTGCACCAAGGATCGCCCCGCCAGTGATTGGCTTGCCCCAGATATAGAACAGCAGCGCGCCAAGCAGCGAACCTACGCCAATCGGAATGGATGCGGTCATCGCCGACAGGATGATCAATGGCCCCAGGAAGCGGCCGGAGGAGTTACCTGCCCCCATCATCACGTCTGCGCCGTAGGTGGAATTGCTCTGGTTGATGGTAAATTTACGCGCCAGAATGATCAGGTAGCCAATCGCCAGGCCAATCACCAGACCGGTCACCAGCGAGGCGGCAAAGTTGGCGACCGGGAAGATAATCCCCGCGCCCAGCAGCAGCGCCGGAACGCCCAGCCCCACACCAGTCTGGATCGCGCCGCCGATGTCCAGAATGCCCACCAGCGAACCTTCAATGATGCGCGCAAACAGGAAGCTGGCGCCGAATGCCGCCACCGCGCCATAAACGCCGGTGTCCATCCCGGCGCGCAGCATGGAAACGAAGGCCACCTCGTTAAACGCGCCGATGCCATACAGGTAGTACATGTGCGTCCCGGCGAACACGCCGGACGAGAGCAGGCCAACAAAAATCGGGAATGACCAGTCGGCGTACCAGAAGCCTTTTTGGGTTTGTTCTTCCATCATCCCGCTCCTTATTTACCGCTCAGGGTGTTGTGAATAGTGTCCAGCCAACCCGGCACGCCGAGGCTGAAGGACTCGAGAACTTTCATGTCGAAGCCGCGGAAGAAACCGCTCAGCACGAACAGCAGCACGATCACCGCCATCATGATCTTGGTGATTTTGTTCCAGCCGCTCTCTTCCACCCCTTTACCGATCAGGATGCCCAGCACCAGACCCGGCACGGCGTTGCCCATGATCAGCTGCGCCAGGCCGCCGAAAATGGTGCCCCAGAAACCGGAGCGACGCCCGGCGTCGATCGCCGCCAGCCAGAAGATCACCGGCATCACGGTATTCACCAGCAGGTTGGCCGCCGGCACCAGCACTTTGATTGCCGTAACCTGCAATGCAGCGGGCACTGCGGAAGCGGTGGTATTGAGGAACGCCACCACCAGCATGCCGATAACGCCGCAGGCGATAGCCATTTTTTTCGGGTCATGCAGCGTTTGCGCCAGGTTGCGGTTCTTGACCATCAACGCTGCCGCGCCCCAATGAGGGATGATGCGGTGGTCAACGTCCTGCGTGAAGGCCCCCGCCGCCACGGAAGACGCCCAGGCGTTGAAGAAGAAACCCAGGCCGAATGAGAAGTGGGAAGCCGGATCGCCTTCGCAGGAATTCAGCTCGCCCAAGGTGCGGAAGGCGCCCATGCCCTGCGTCGTCGGAGCATGGAACATGCGTGCGGCGCCGGCCCCTACGCCAACCCCCACCAGTCCGCCAATAATAAGCGACTTAAATAAGATGATTAAAAACATCAGTATACCCTTTGATTTATGCTAACGTTTTTATTTCGTGACGAAGACAACCTTTTCTGTATTAATCATTGTCACGTTCACGGTTATTTCCAGAGTCACGGTGTAGGTTTTTCTTTCTCGCGGTAAAAAGAAAAAGAGAAATTTCTCTTTTGTTATTTTCTCTTCCGCTTTTAATACGCTGACATCCTGCGGTTCAATGCGCAGCAGAATATTGCTGGTGGATTTTAATACCGTGCCCTGCACATTAGCCAAGGCGGAAGCAAAAGCTTTCGCTTTGCTGTCACCCTTGCCCTCCACCTTTACCGATGTGGTATAGTGTTCTTTCATTACGGGTTGCCATGTTTTTTGATGTAGGCTTCCACCAGTTTTTGGCCCAATTCTTCTTTATCCATAAAGCCAAAACCTAACACGGTGTAACCTTCGTTGATTGCCGTCACGCCTTCATCAATGGAGCGCATGCCGTATTTTGCTTTGTAGCCGTATTTGGTCTGCGCGGTAATGGCCCCGGCGCCGCCGCTGCCGCAGAAAGAAATTCCCAACTGCGCACCTTCCGCTTTCATTACGTCGCCCAGCTTCATATCCGCCGCTACGCCAGGGATAACGATGGCTTTTCCGCCTGCTGTTTCAATGCCTTGGCCGACTTTCTGGCCTTTGCCCAAACGATCGCCAATCACTACGGTAATTTGACCCATGGTATTTTCTCCTGATGATATGAATGCGTTAATCGCTATTGGTTATTGTCTTTTGCCACTTCAAAATGCACAGAAAGTAAATAAGCTTCTTCGATCGGCAGAGCCGGAAAATTATCGACAACTCGCTCAGCCATTTGCATCGATTCCTCTGAAATCTCATCAAAAAGCGATTTATCGACTTCCGGCAAAGGTTCACCGGTCATTGAGCGCAGCACCATGGCACGAATATGCGACTCCAGCATCTGTTGCTGTACTGCATTGGTATAAATGCTTTCTGCATTCAGCATGGCGGTAATATCGGCCAACACCTTATCGGTGATCGCCCCGGCCTCGCTGAGGTCAGACCGTTCATTTTTTTCTCTCGCAACAGATCCTTCATTCACTTTTCAATACCCCTGGTTCCAACATTATTCGTAAGTCGCAGAATGCATCACTTGAATATACCCTATGAATTTCAAGTTGCAGCCAGGCGGTCAGCTCGTGAGTCTTGTCAAACAGCCAACAACGTTGCAGCTTGAAAGGCGACGGGTATTTCCCGCTTTCTTTGATGCCTTACCCTAACCCCGGGGAGAATTTCTGTGTAGCCGCTTTTTTTCCAGTTTAAAGTGGAAATTCAATGATTGTCAGGGATCCATTTCGCAAAATAAGCGCTTTTAAGATAATTTAATGACATTACAAAAAGTTAATGCCACAAAGGGTTTCCAGTTCCCCCCGCCGCAGTGAAAAGCTTCGTGATCGGGATCTCTTTCTTTTCACCGCTTAACCGCCTACTATCGGTAAGACAATTCGACATCAGCAACGCCCCCGCTCCTCTGGCGCGGGGGCGTTGCTTTTGTGCTGTTTTTCCGAATTTATGGGCGCGAAAACGGGCGCCCTTTGATTTGACTGGAGAGTGGAATGACCAAACCAATCATTACTATTAATGAGCTGGATGCGGAACGCCTGGATGCGCTATTGGAACAACCGGCCTTTGCCAACACCGACGTCGCCATCGCGCTGAACGACGAACTGGATCGCGCCGAAATCCTGCCGCCGGCCCAGATCCCGGCCAACGTGGTGACCATGAACAGCCGCGTGCGTTTCCGCGATCTGCATACCGCAGAAGAGCACGTGCGCACGCTGGTGTACCCGGCCTCGCTGAAGGACAGCCACGAGCAGCTGTCAGTGATGGCCCCACTGGGCGCAGCGCTGCTGGGCATGCATGTAGGCAACCAGATTACCTGGCAGTTGCCGAACGGCGAAGAAGCGCGGATCGAAGTGCTGGAACTGCTGTACCAGCCGGAAGCGGCAGGTGAATACCACCGCTAAGCGGTAATTCAGGGCGGTGAACATGCCGCCCTTTCTGAGCCTTACAGGCTGATGGCGATCAGTACCACCACCAGCAGCAACACGTAAACTCTGGCGTGCAGCTTGTCATTAACCTTCGGCAACGCCCTTTTGGCAAAGACGATCCCCGCAATGCCGGCCGCCACCAGCAGCCCAAGAATGGTCAGGTTTACGTAGCCGAGATAGTGCGGCCCGCTCATTTCCTGCCAGCCCAAACCGATATACATCAGTGCGCCGATGACAGCGACCGGAATCGACAAGGGATTGGCCGCGCTGACGCAGTGCTTCATTTCATAGCCATGCCGACGCAATAAAGGCACCGTCATTACGCTGCCCCCCACGCCGAGCATAGTGGCGATCACCCCAATCAGCGGGCCACCGACCCACAACGTCATCTTTGACAGCGCCGCGCGCGCCGGTTTGACCAAAAAACCCTGCCTGAACAGACAATCCGCAATCGTCACCAGCATATAAATTACGAACAGCAGCCTGACCACATTGTCCGCCAGCAGCGTGGAGGCAAAAGCGCCCAGTGCGGCGCCAATACTGATGAAAAAGATCAGCGGGATGATGGTTTCACGCAGCAGGTTGCCGCTACGCCAGTTGGTTAGGGTGGCGTAACCCGAATTGAGGATCATCACCGCCGTCGAGGTCGCTACGGCGATATGCATCGCCTGGCCCGGCTGTTCGCCTGAGGAAGACACCAGGTGATAGACAAAGGGCACCACCACAAAGCCGCCGCCAAAGCCGAACAAGATGGTGGTGATGCCGGTAATAAAACCGGCACCGAGAATAATCAACGTTTCAAACATGGCCATGCGCCCGGATGAAATCGTCGAAACCGGCAGAGAACTGGCCGGCAAGTGGATGGAACTCGTCGCCGACAAACAGCGCCAGATAATGCCGGCGAATGGCATCATGATCGATAAGCTCAATCCCGGCTTCCGCCGCCTGCGCCAGAGTCAGCGCATCAGGAAATCCCCAATAGCGGTAATTACCCTGCCGCTCGACAATAAGCGACTTGCGTTCGCCCGCGCGCATTAGCTGCCCCGCTAAAAAGGCACCGGACCGCATGCCCGCCAGCATCATGTTTTCCAAAAACGACAGCTCATAGCGCAATTCGACCGGCAAGCGGGCAAGCACCGGCCCGGCATCCCAGTGTTCATCCATCTCGTGCAACGTTAACGCGCCGTTTTTCTCGCCGTTCATCATGGCGCGAAACAGCGTCATCACGCCACGGTAATGCGGCAAGTCGCCCGGATGCAGATTCCACAGCAGCTTGCCTCGCTGGCTGAAGGCCCGGACGTAATCCGCGGAAAATTTCTGGTAGCAGCGCAAAGAAACCACCGCGTCCATATTACCCAGACTGCTGATAAAAGTGACGTCATTGATGTCTGCAATACGGTGCGCCGTGACGCCTGCGCCGGCCAGGAAAACCTGCGGCGGCTGGTAAGCGCCCTCGCAGGCATCGGCATTTCCGCTGACAAAGGGGAAAACGAAGTCATTCAGCACTTCACGTTCATACAAGGCAAGCTGGCGAACTTCAGGCTCCTGCATCCGGCCGGTGGCTTTCGCCAGTGGAAAATAAACCCTAAAGGTGCATTCCTTGTTTAAGGCGCTAATAACATCCTGACAGGCCAGCCAGGAAAAAATATCGTTGCCAACAAATAGCGCTACGTTTTTCATGCTTCCGCCTTATTTCCATTAAATATGCTGTTATTGAAAACTATTTTGCTGATATCCCGGGTAATGGATTCCATCGCGGAAGTATAAAAAAGGTCGCCTTTGGCAGGAGCGCCAAGGGAATAAAGATCCTGCTCGTTACCTTTTTCATCCGATACTTTCAACGTAAATGGATTGCATTTTACGCCACCGAAGATATTTTCCTGCACCAGGCCGCCCTGAAGCAGGTTTTTATTTAATCGACTTAACTTCAGCTGGTATGAGGGCGTGGTGCAATTAAGTAAATATTGGCTGTGCACCTCCGCATTATGGCAGAGAGTTTTAAATCCCCGGCCCTCTTTTTCTATATTTACCACCCCACCAAAGGCGCGCAGACGTTGACTCTCTAGCGCCGTAATCATTTTATAGGCATTTTTTAATGGCATGGCGTGCCGATTGCGCATCCAGGAAGAGTTATAGAAGCGCATGAAGATCTGTCGGTTATGTTCATCCATTTTTACCCAAGCTTCACATACGGTCGGGTGAATCGCCGCCAGATAGCTACAGATATGCTCACGGGCAAAGCGCGCCCGATCCAGGCTTTCGGCCAGGTCGCGATAGCAATCCCTGGCAGCGCCCATTGCAGACAGCACCGTTAGCCGTTCCTGACCTGGGTAATATTCTTCGAGCGCCGCGTTAATCACCTGAACCCACTGGTGCGCATCAATATAGCTGTTGTCGGCGACAAAACGGCTCAGCCGCTGCCTGAATTCTGGCGGTGGCGCGCGCATCAACGCAGGCTGCACGCTGGGGAAAAGCCCGGAACGCGACAGGGCGGAAATATTGCTCGCTCCCACCCGCTCAATCAGCTCGATAATGGCGTCGATCGCCGTCAGGCTACAGCCAATCACGCCGACTGCCGATGCAGGATTGATGGCAGGCAAATCCCGATTGGCCTGATAGGCAATCACCCCGTCAACCGGGTAGAGGCTCGCCGGCTCGTTATGCCCCGAGCACAGCACTACCGCATTCATCTGTTCCGCGGCCCCGCAGGCCGTTGTCAGCAGATATCCTCCAGGGTGCGAACCTATCTCCTCAACTTCCGCGGTCACGAAATTCAGCGTGACGTTGCTGGCAGCCGCCATAAACACCGCCCTGTCGCGAATAAAATCGAGATACTCTTTATAAAGCCAGCGGGGTGGATAACGGTCTTTACTGTATCGCCGAAAATGCGTCGTGATCCAATCGGAAAAATGTGCGCTGTCAAAAATATCCGCCGACATATTCTCTGGCGCCATATTTAAAATATGGCTGTCAAAATCGCTGCTGTAGGCCATACCGCCATTGAACCCCTGCTTGTCAAACACCTTCAGGGAAAGAGGCTTAGTGCAATTATTAACAGACTTATTCTTGATAAAATTATAAGCGAAAGAAATACCTGCTGCTCCACCGCCAATCACACCGATCTTATACATGAAATATCACCTTATAGTTACAGCATTAAAAGAAGAACTATTGCTTCAGGTGTTGGAATAAAATAATTCCTTATTAACTTCTTGTATGATGCAGACGAGATAACCCGCCCGGCCCCGGCGTTTAAATTAAAAAGGGGGTAATCAACAATAAAAATACTTCGCCACCAAGGCAGCGTTATTTTTCTGCCCTGATAGTAGAGCTATGACCAGTGGCTTGCTTTACATGAAAGGCCAACTATCATTGCATTTCGGCCAAACTGCTCCGATAAGGATTATGCGCAACGTACGCATTGATGACATCGATCACGTGCCAAGGTCGGTGATTGCCATCGGCACCGACTACCCGTCGGGTCATTTACTGCCCATGCACAGCCACCGCCGTGCTCAGTTGCTCTATGGCGCCACCGGCGTAATGCACGTATTTACCCACAAGGGGAACTGGATTGTGCCGCCGCAGCGGGCGGTGTGGCTGCCGCCGCAGATGCCGCATGAAGTGAGAATGGTCGGCGTCACCACCCGCAGCCTGTACATTGAACCGGCCGCACTGCTGGCCTCTCAGTCGCAGGTTTGTCAGGTGGTCAGCGTTACGCCGCTGATGCGCCAACTCTTGATGGCGGCGGTGGATATGCCGCTGGAGTACGATCCGGACGGCCGCGACGGCGCGCTGGTTTTCCTGCTGCTTCACGAGCTTGCCCAACTGCAATCCCTGCCGCTGCACATCCCCCTTCCCGCCGATCGGCGGCTGGGTGAGCTGTGCCAGCTGTTCCTGCTTCAGCCCAACGCGCACGATTCGCCGCAGGAATGGGCCACGCGCCTGTACATGAGCATCCGCACCTTCAGCCGATTCTTTCGCGCACAAACGGGGATGTCATTTTCACAATGGCGACAACGGGCCTGCGTAGTACTGGCGCTGGCTCAGTTGGCGGAAGGCAGCAGCGTAACGCAGGTCGCTCTGGAGTTGGGGTATGAGAGCAGCGCGGCTTTTGCCACCATGTTTCGCCGCGTGTTGGGACAGGCGCCGTCCTGCTATCTGGGATCGGAACGGCGCGAAAAGGCTTAGCGGAACTTCTTGTGGTTAACGTCGCGGGTCTGCTTGAATCCCTGGGCGATCTGCTTGGCCTCAGCCAGCTTGCCTTGATTGGCCAGCGCCAGCGATTGGTCTATCTGGCCGATAAGCTGGTCCAGCCCATGCTGAAAATCTTTTATCTCCGGGCTGTCGGCCGCTTTATCCTCCAGCTTCGGCGGCGTGGATTGCTTCGCATCCAGCGCGGCGGCGCGCATGTTCTGCAGGCTCTGCTTCAGAGTGTCCGTTGAGTCCGTGCTCAGCACCGTTTTGTAATTGCCGGCGATGGTGTCCATATCATCAGCCAGATCGGCTGCGACCGCCAATGAACTGGCTCCCAGCAGCGCCAGCGCCATCAATGCTTTCAGTTTGTTCGACATGCTTACTCACCTTCCAGTTATTATTTTATCTACCCGTCGCCTTTCAAGCGGCAGCGTTGTTGGCCGCCACTCGACATTCATAGGGTATAAGCTTTTGTTCAACCTAAACATAGGCAAAGGCGCTGAAAACCGGAACAAGAGATTTGTAAGCAAGGTTATAACGGGGGAAAGGGGAGAGGCTGGCAACCGGAGCGGCCAGCCTTGACCGGTATTACTGGCCGGCGATTTTCATGTCCGGCAGCAGTACGGAACCGCACTGGATATTGCTGCGGGTTTCGATATCGCTGCCCACGCTGACGATGTTGCGCAGCATGTCTTTCAGGTTACCGGCGATGGTGATCTCGCTGACCGGGTACTGGATCTCGCCATTTTCTACCCAGAAACCGGCGGCGCCGCGCGAGTAGTCGCCGGTGATGCCGCTAACGCCCTGGCCCATCAACTCGGTGACCACCAGACCGGTGCCCAGTTGCTTCAACATACCGGCAAAGTCGTGGCCCTGTCCGGCAATGCGCCAGTTGTGGATACCGCCGGCATGGCCGGTGCTGTGCATGCCCAACTTGCGCGCCGCGTAGCTGGTCAGCAGCCAGGTTTGCAGCACGCCGTCTTTGACAATGTCACGCCGCTGGGTACGCACGCCTTCGCTGTCGAACGGCGTGGAAGCCAGCCCTTTCAGCAGGTGCGGGTGCTCTTCGATGGTCAGCCAGTCCGGCAGGATCTGCTTGCCCAGCGAGTCCAGCAGGAAGGTGGATTTACGGTAAACGCTGCTGCCGCTGATGGCACCAACCAGGTGCCCGAACAGACCGGTCGCCACTTCAGAAGCGAACAGCACCGGGGCGGTCATGGTTGACAGCTTGCGCGGCGCCAGGCGCGACAAGGTGCGACGGGCGCACTCTTCACCCACCCATTCAGGGCTTGCCAAATCGCCCATGGCGCGGCCAATGGTATAGGCGTAGTCACGCTCCATGTCGCCATTGTGTTCGGCGATCACGCAGCTCGACAGCGAATGGCGGCTTGAACAGTAGCTTTGCAACATGCCGTGGCTGTTGCCGAATACCTTGATGCCGTAGTGGCTGTTAAAGCTGCCGCCTTCGGTATTGGTGATGCGTTTGTCCGCCGCCAGCGATGCCTGCTCGGCGCGGGCAGCCAGCTCGATGCCTCGCTCCGCGTCCAGCTCCGCAGGGTGGAACAGATCCAAATCCGGCGCCTCAAACGCCAGCAGGTCTTTTTCCGCCGGGCCGGCGTTTGGATCCGCAGAAGTATACCGGGCGATATCCAGCGCAGCCTGCACGGTGCGGGCAATGGCGTCCGGGCTGAGATCGGTTGAAGAAGCGCTGCCTTTACGCTGCTGGTGATACACGGTAATACCCAACGCGCCATCGCTGTTGAACTCGACGTTTTCCACCTCGCCAAAGCGGGTGCTGACGCTGATACCGGTAGATTTGGTTACGGCAACTTCTGCCGCATCGGAACCGGCGCGCGCCAGTTCCAGAGCCTGTGAAACGGCCTGTTCCAGCGTCTTGCGCTGTTCTGCAACTTGAGTGACTACTTTCATCAATCTGCCATAATTAATCAGAAAATCGTTGAGAAAAGTGCCGTGGCGGCGTGGTTGCGCGCGGAGTCACGCGCAAAAATCATGTGATTTATGTTTTTGAGTCTAACAGGAACCGCGTGGAATTTCGCATAAAGCCGGCAACCTGTTAGGATTAGCCTCTTTTTATCGGAGCCTACCATGAACAAACAGCCTGAAGACTGGCTCGACGATGTCCCGGAGAACAAAGACGAGGACGATGACGAGATTATCTGGGTCAGTAAAAGTGAAATTAAACGTGATGCCGAAGCACTAAAAGACCTGGGGACCGAGCTGGTCGAACTGGGTAAGAACGCGCTGGAACGCATCCCGCTGGACGAAGATTTGCGCGCCGCCATTGAACTGGCGCAGAAGATCAAGAAAGAAGGCCGCCGCCGTCAGTTGCAACTGATTGGCAAGATGCTGCGCGCCCGCGACGTAGAGCCGATTCAAACCGCGCTCGACAAGCTGAAGAACCGCCACAACCAGCAGGTTTCGCTGTTCCACAAGTTGGAAGCGCTGCGTGACCGTTTGGTGGAAGAAGGCGATGACGCGATCCCGTCTATCCTGGCCCTGTACCCGGAAGCCGATCGCCAGCAATTGCGCGCACTGGTGCGTAACGCGCAGAAAGAGAAGGCCGCTAACAAGCCGCCGAAAGCCTACCGTCAAATCTTCCAATACCTGCGCGATCTGGCCGAGACCGCCGAATGATCGTCGCCGTCACCATGGGATGAACCCGTTTCATCCCCGGTGATGTGCAGGTTCACCGCTGCTTTCGCGAATATTGAAACGCAGGCTGCCTTCCAGCTCTTCCTCCGCCTCTTCAAACAGCAGGATAATCGCGCCGAAGCGGCGTTTGCTACGGGCATCGAGATGGGTAAACTCAATCTCGACCGGCAACCCGATATCGACGGTCACCACGTCCCACAACGCGTCCAGATTGGCGCCGAACGCTTCATCGAGCGCAAACTTATGCGCAAAATCGCGATAGAACGCCGGCAAATCGTGGATCTGATTAAAATCGAACTCTACTTTTGCCATCAAACTCACTCCACCCGAATGAAGTTTTTATAATGGTCACGCGTGACAAAAATCAGGCCGTCGCTGGAATACAACAGGCGATCGGCCCCGCGCCGGCCGCATTGATAATTAATGTCCGCCTCGCGCCATACCCGGCTGCGGGCGGTGGGCAGTTGCCCTTCACGGTTTGAGAAACGATCGCCGCCAATCGCTTTGCCCGGCAAAACCGAACACAGGTTGCCGTTGCGCGCATCCCACCCCTGCTCACGCGCCTGCTTTTTGGTGATGTAATAGTCCGGCAGCCGCTGATGCTGCTGCAGGTAGCTCACCACCCTTTTTTGCTGCGTCAGTTGGTCAATGCTCTGGCCTTCGGCCACCGCAGGCACGTTGGCAATCACCCGATCGTTACCGCGCAAAGCGCTAAAACCGGCTATCACAACGGCGATGACGATCGCCACGAGGATCCGCTTGTTCATTACTGTCCCTGACTGAGTGCCGACAGGGGTACATCAGTACCCATGCCCGTTGGATTTATAGATGAAAAAAATGAATCAGAGATGACCGGCAGGTAACATTTTCACTTCAGGGAACCCATGCCTCAACAATCCGCATCACCCATTCATGCTTATCATGCCATTTTCCCGTATGCCTGACACTCAGTGCAACTCCGAAACAAGGCTATATCAGGCAAGTATAGCCCCGGATAGCGGCATCAGGGGCCCTTAGCGCATCAGTCGATCAACGCATGGCGATAGCGGTGCAACATGTCGGCCAGGCGTTTTACCGGACCGGTGACGCTGAGCGGTGCCTGATAGTCCACCAGCTTCTGCTGATAGTCGTTCATCTCGCTCAGCAGCCGATCGTAATAGTAGGCACGTTTCACGTCATTCTTGGCCGAAACCACGTGGTCGGCAGTATTGCGGATCTGCTTATGGAAGGCCGAAAGCTCCTCGCTGGCCGGAATTTCCGCCCGCTGCATGCGCTGGTGAGCGATGATCAGGTTCAGCGCCAGCCGGTACTTGGCGATGTCGTTCGGGAACATCATCAACAGTTGATTAAGCTGCTGATAAAGCGCCGGCAGATGGTTCTGCCGACGGCGCGACGCCTTGGTGGTCAGCGCCGAGACCGCGCTGCCGACAAACTGGTTCAGCAGCGTGCGGCCGGTGCGTTCACGCGAGTTGTCACGGATCAAGAGCAGCACCATCAACCCCACACAGCTGCCGAGGAACTGGCCGAGCGCGCCATCGAGGAACTGGGTGACGTTAAAGGTCATCGGGTTGCTCAACACCAGAATATTGATGGTCCCCGCCAGCAGGCCGAGCGAACCCAGCCGCCGTTTTTGCACCTCGATGCCGATGAAAAACGCCAGCAGGCCAAGGCTGAGGCACAGCAATAAAATACTCTGCTGGGTCGCCGGCAGGATCACCATAAAGAACAGCGAACCGACCGGGATCGCTGCCAGCATGCCCAGCACAAAATCCATCGCCACCATGCGCGGTGCCGGGGTGCGCATCGCCAGCGACGTAATCACCGCAATGATCACCATAAAACCGCTGCCGGAAGTCCAGCCGGTCCACAGCCACAACAGGCTGCCAAACGCCGTCGCCACAAAGGTGCGCAGGCCGTTAATCATGGCGTGATGCCCTTCCGCTGAGGTCGGTTTGACCACCACTTCACTGCTCAGCACGTCTTCTTCCACTGCGCTGATGCTGCTGTTGGTATGCACGCCTTTGGCCAACAGCAGGTAACGCGTGGCCGCGCCGACCCAACTGGTGATAGTCAGCAGCGTCTCGTCGGTGCGGTTGGTGGTCAGCACCTGGCGCAGCAGCTTCATGCGCTTGTGGATCTCCTGCGGCGTTTCCGCCGGCACCATCAGCAGTTCGCGGATATTGTCCTTCACCGCATCCGGGTGATTCAGCAGGATAAGATAGGTCTCGCAAGCCTGAGTAATCAGCGTCAACGACAGAGTATGCAGCGCCCGAACGCGCCGGTTGACCTTCTGCCAGCGCGATGACTCCATCATCAGGTTGCTGCGCATGCCGTTCAGCGCGGTAGTGCTTTTGACCAGATTGCTCCAGGCGCGGTCAATGTCTTCTTTCTCGGCGTTACTGACGCACATCTGCATCAGCAGATACTGATCCACCAGCAGCTTGTCTACCGCCCGGTCGATATCCAGTTTGATCGAACGTGGCGAGAACAACAGGTCCGCCAGCACCGCGCTGACGATCCCCAGCACAATCTCGCTGCAACGTTCAATGGCGAACTGCGGCGCCTCCAGCAGATGGGCTTCGCTGGTAGCGACAGTGACGATGATGATCAGCGCGGTATAGCCGGCAAGCCCCCAGGCGTAGGAGTTTTCAACCTTGATCAGCGAAGAGATCCAGGTGCAAACCCCGGCCCACATGCAGCACAGCAGCAACATCACCACCGGCGCACGCGCGGTGGTGACGATAATTACCAGACCGACGAAACAGCCGATAAAAGTACCGATGATGCGCAACCAGCCGCGGTGGCGAATGGCGCCGGAGAATGGCTCGCCGCCCGCCGCAAAGGCCGGGCCGGCGGCCACGATGGCGGCGGTCATCGCCGACCACCGCGGGGTTTCCAAATTGAGATGAAAACCGACAAACAGGGCAAACACAATCGCGAAGCTGAGCTTGAAAGCAAATCTCAGCCGAATAAACGTTGGGCTATTCATTAGCCAAACTCACGTAGCCGATGCATCAAACGAACAAAAGGCGAGCCGCTGTCGGCCTTGCGATCGTTCTTGCCGGTGATCACCACGGTCGCGGTGGTACCGGCCGGGTACGGATGCAACTGGTCTTTGTCGTCCAGCAGAATTTTAACCGGCACGCGCTGCGCCAGGCGCACCCACTCCAGGTTGCTGTCGATAGACGCCAACCCTTTGCTGTTCACGGTGCTGCTGCTGTTGTTAACGGCGGCGGCCACGCTATCGACGGTGCCGTGCATGATGCGGTTGCTGCCCAGCGGGGTGATTTCCACGCGGTCGCCCTTGTTCAGGCCATTCAGCTTGGTTTCTTCCAGATAGGCCAGAATGTAGAAAGTGTTTTTCTTCACCAGTGCCACAGCAACCGAGCCGCGGGTAATGTATTCACCGCTGTGGACGTTCAGGTTGGTGACCCAGCCGTCGGCCGGCGCACGCACCGTGGTGCGCTCCAGATCCAGCTGCGCCAACTCGCGGGTCGCCGCGGCTTTCGCCAACTGATGCTGCACGGTTTGCAGCACGTTGTTCGCCTGGTCGATCTCTTCTTGCGACATCGCCTGTACGCCCAAACGCACGCGACGGCCGGCTTCACGTTTTTTCTCCGCCGCCAGCGTCTGATAATAGGCAACGTCGGCGCTGGCTTCCGCCAAGGCCTGCTCATAGCGCGGCCGGTCGATAACGAATAGCACCTGCCCTTTTTTCACCAGTTGGTTATCCACAACCGGCACGTCGGTCAGCAGGCCGGTGACGTCCGGCGCTATCGCCACTACGTCGGCGGTAAACTTGGCGTCACGCGTCCAGGGGGATTCGGTGTAAAACACCCAGGCTTTGAATATGGCGACGATCGCTAACAGGACCAGAAACAAAGTGATCGCGATTCGAACTATTTTTATTGAGAAATTTTTCACAGCGACCTCAAACGAAAAGACGTGAAATCAGATAGAACAGACAGCAATACAGCGCAGTATTAAACAGCGCCGGATGCCAGACAAAATCGTAAATCCCGGTGGGTTGCAGCAGGCGGCGCAGCAAGAAAAACAGCGCCAGCGATACCAGCAACTCAAAAAATACCGGGGGAAACGACAGTCCGAAGATGACCATAACCGGAAGCAAACTCATCCATTTTTCCTTATTGTTCACTGCACCGGGCGTTACCCTTTCTTCTCATTCACATTCTCTTTACATGTTAGCTGACGCGCACCACAAATTTCGGCCCAGACAGGTCAGGAACCTGAAAAAAGGATAAACTCAGGGGCATACATCCGCGATAGGGATTGCGAGGATATCGGAGGGATCGGCCAAAGCTGCTCTGCCGACCGCACTCACGCGTTGGTAAGGTCTTTCCACCCGACCGGTTTATATTAGCGTGCTTACTATCAACCTATCAACAATCTGTGATCTAAATCACTTTTAAGCCAGAGTGAATAATGGAAAGACTAAAACGGATGTCGGTGTTCGCAAAAGTCGTTGAATGCGGGTCGTTTACGGCGGCTGCGCGCCAGCTTGATATGAGCGTTTCGTCTATCAGCCAGACCGTCTCCAAACTGGAGAATGAGCTGCAGGTCAAGCTGCTCAACCGCAGCACGCGCCGCATTGGCCTGACGGAAGCCGGGAAAATTTACTATCAGGGCTGCCGCCGCATGCTGCAGGAAGTGAGCGAGGTGCACGAGCAGCTGTACGCGTTCAACAATACGCCGACCGGCACGCTGCGTATCGGCAGTTCGTCCACCATGGCGCAAAACGTGCTGGCGACCATGACCGCCGATATGCTGAAGGAATATCCCGGCCTGACGGTGAACCTGGTGACCGGCATTCCGGCGCCGGATCTGATTGCCGATGGGCTGGATGTGGTGATCCGCACCGGCGCGCTGCAAGATTCCAGCCTGTTCTCCAAACGCCTCGGTTCAATGCCGATGGTGATATGCGCCGCGAAAAATTACCTCAGCCAGCACGGCACGCCGCAGAAGCCCAGCGACATGGTCAACTTTTCCTGGTTGGAATACAGCGTGCGGCCGGACAGCGAATTCGAACTGATAGCCCCCGAAGGCATCACTACGCGCATCTCGCCGCAAGGGCGCTTTGTCACCAACGATTCGCAAACCATGATCCGCTGGCTGAAAGCCGGGGCAGGCATCGCCTATGCACCGCTGATGTGGGTGATCGAAGAGATCAAACGCGGTGAGATCGAGATCCTGTTCAAAAGCTATCACTCGGATCCTCGCCCGGTATACGCCCTGTACACCGAGAAAGACAAGCTGCCGCTTAAGGTGCAGGTGTGCATCGACTACCTGACGGAGTACTTCAAGCGCGTGGCGGAAGTCTATCAGGGCTACCGCTGATCAGAAAACGGCGCGCCAGGGCACCAAGCAGCAACAGCGCCAGCATGCCCAGCCCCCAGATTAACCAAACGGCGTAGCCCGCCCAGGTGAGCAACTGCGGGAAAGAGCCGGCCAACCAACGCCCCAGCTCCTGCAGCATCGGTAACCAGCCCTCTACCAGCGCCTGCGGCACCAGGCTGAGCAAGCCGGTAAACTGGGGTGCCAACTGCGCCGAGCCGTTTTCCGCCAAGCCCACCAGTGCAGGTAACCAACCCAGCACGCCGGAGACGCCCCAGGCCAGCAGCGTCCATAACCCCATTGCCGCCAGCACGGCTGCCAGCGCCCATCCGTTCTTTGTCATGATCTCCCCTTTCTGTGTTGCACTAAGCAGCAATGTAAACCATGGACTCCACTCCAGGGTAAAGCGCCGGCGCGGGGATTTACGTTTAATTACACCGCAACATTGGCAATGCTTTGATGCGATTAACAAAAGCACCATTGGCATTACTCCGCTCTGCACCGCTGCGCTATGCTGCGGGCACCTCTCCTCTGCATCAGGAATAAAAATGAAAAAAATCATACTGGACTGTGACCCTGGGCATGACGATGCGATCGCCATGTTGCTGGCCTGGGGCAACCCGCAGATCGAACTGCTGGCGGTCACCACCGTGGTCGGCAACCAGACGCTGGATAAAGTCACCCGCAACGCACTGGCCGTTGCGCGTATCGCCAATATTACCGGCGTCCCCTTTGCCGCCGGCTGCCCGCGCCCGCTGGTGCGGCAGATTGAGGTAGCACCCGATATTCACGGTGAGTCTGGCCTTGATGGTCCGGCGCTGCCGGAGCCGACCCTGACGCTGGAGCCGCGCCATGCGGTGGACTTGATCATCGATACGCTGATGGCGCATCCGCCAGGCAGCGTGACGCTGGTGCCGACCGGCGGCCTGACCAACATTGCCATGGCGGTGCGCAAAGAACCGCGTATCGCCGAGCGGGTAAAGGAAGTGGTGCTGATGGGCGGCGGCTATCACGTGGGCAACTGGAGCGCGGTGGCGGAATTCAATATCAAGATCGACCCTGAAGCGGCGCACATCGTGTTTAATGAAAAGTGGCCGCTGACCATGGTCGGGCTGGACCTGACCCATCAGGCGCTCGCCACGCCGGAGGTGTGCGAACGCATTGCCGCCATCGGTACCGGGCCGGCGAAATTCGTCGGCGAGCTGCTCGCGTTCTTCGGCAAGATGTACCAACAGGCGCAGGGCTTTAGCGCACCACCGGTACATGATCCTTGCGCGGTGGCCTACGTAATCGACCCTGAAGTGATGACGGTGCGTAAGGTGCCGGTGGATATCGAACTGACCGGCACCCTAACGCTGGGCATGACCGTGGCCGATTTTCGCGCCCCGCCGCCGCCGGATTGCCACACGCAGGTCGCGGTAACGCTGGATCAAGACAGGTTCTGGGATTTGGTGGTGGATGCGCTGGAGAGGATTGGGGAAGTGCGGGTTTAGAGTGCTGGGCTTGCATGACGGCTACCGATCCAACGGCGGCAGGCCTTGTACTCCGCCTTGTTATCGATGGCATCTCAGCCCAGCGTATCGGTCGACAGCTGGTTCCTGATGCTGTCTGCCGTCGAGGCAATCACCCCGCCGTTAAGCTGAGTGTGTTTGCCGACGTTGATATCAAACCCTTTACCGCCCCAACGGCAGCAGGCCCAACCCACCGCCGCAACTCACCCTCACCGGCCAATGGCTGGTGCCGCTCGGTTTTACCACCGGACAGAAGATCGAGGTGATCACCGAACCGGGCCAGTTAATCATCCGCATCGCACCGGCGACGGAGGGCGCAGCATGAACATCTCTTTTACCCCAGAGCCTATTCCAGAACTGACGATCGCAGGCATTGAACTGGCCGAGCTGGGTTTTGGACTTGGTGAACCGTTACAACTCACACTGCGGCCGGATGGATTGTGGATCACCGTCGTCACCGATGACGCCATCTGGGAGGCACTCTGCGAGGCCAGCCAGCACAGCCCTGATCTTGGCGCGGACTGGATACGGCAGAATGGCGAGCTGGTGATTGGTGGAGACTGGTTGATCGAATCCGGCATTACTGGCGCCGAACAATTAGAGATCACCGCAGCGCCCGGAGTTATTCGGTTGCAGCGGCGGGAAGTGGGAGGATTTAGGGCGTAGAAGCAAAGATCCCGGCACAAAGCCGGGATCTTACTTTTATTGCTTAAATTTAATCGACTCTTGATCTAAATAAGTTTGCCAGTTTCTAAATAATCGCTCAGTATTTTCTCTATGGCTATGAACACTAGGATCATAGCCATCACTGACAGGCATATATGAAACAAAGCTTTCAATCGCCTCAGGGTAATCAAAATCCTCGTAAATAGCCTCAACCATTTTTAATGGTTCTGAGTAGTTATTACGATTGGCAAATAACCATAGCAGTATAATAAAAAGCCATTTTTCTTGGGTTACAGACTCATCAGAATTTGCACAACACATTGATAAATCATCTAAAATTAATTTTATCTCATGAGTATCCATTTTACTCTTAAAAGACAACTCAAGTTCTAGCTGTGACGCCTCACCTAATGACACCAAATATTCTGCATGTTTTACAATCGAATACCATCCGATTAATTTCTTTTCATAGCCCCATTTAATATCAAACCATGAAAATTTAATGTGACTACAAATAAATTCATATGATATTGAAAGCATATCCATATTATTTCACCTTCGGTGCTTTTTGGTTTGGTTTTCCTGTTATGTCAACGCCTTCAATAAAGCGTTGGTGCGTCACATTCCCTGTCTTATCATAAATATACTCAAAAACTCCATCCTTGCCATTAAAGGCTCCTTTAGTCTGCAATAGTGAACGCTTTACACCATCCCCACCGGTAATGGCGAATACCTCACCAGCCATTAATTGCTCTCGGCTTAAATAGCTAGCGCCACGATGGCCAGGATCTGGTTTAAGACCACTACCAACGCGTTGAGCATCAAGGATTTTATCGACAACTGAAGACTTTATTAATGTATTCGCAGTTTTACCCAGAACAGCAATTGCTCGTTCTGCGGGTAAAGAACTCAATAACGCCAGAGCGTATTCTTTGGTAGATTCTGCCTGAAGCAATGCCATCACAGTATCTGATGCTGGGGTATTTTCCAGAATCGCTTTAACTACATCCTCTGGCAAATCTCCTTTCAAATAATGGTCCCGAATAGCTTGTTTTTCTTGCGCAGTCAACGTGTTATCGGTTGAAAGCTCCCTTTCCAACGACCCTACCCCTTCAAAATATTTCGCACCTTGGCTACCAAATATGTCTCCAAGGCTACTCAGCGCATTATTCTCAACCGCATTCTTCCCGGCCTGAGAACCGGTCACCACACCGGCTGTATTCCCTGTCGCCACGCCACCCGCCAGCCCTGCTGCCAGTTGGCTCAGCACGCTGACCTGCTGTTTCTCGCTTTCACTCAGCCCGCCAACTTTGCGTCCCGGGAACAGCTCGCCGGCTATCACCCGTGCCGCCAGTTCACCGCCGCCGGCACCCACTGCACCGGCGACACCCGGCTGGTGGTTCAGCTCCGCCGTTATCGCACCCAGCACCGCATGCGCCATCGCGTTGGCTGCCGGGTTCGCTTCACCGACCCGCGTCTTGATTTCCGTCGCCAGATACGGCGCGGCACCACCCGCCAACGCCCCCGCCAGATTGTTGCCCGCCAGCCCCTGCAGCGCCCCGGTCACCGCCTGTGCCGCCTTCTGCAGGTCGCTGCCGGTGCCGTATTTCTGCATCTCCGCTTTGTATTCCGGCGTTTCGCGCAACGCTTTCGCATCCAGCCCCGGATACTTCGCTTTCGCCGTCTGCAACCCATTGATGTCGCCCTGCGTGCGGATAACATCCATCGCCTGCCCGCCTATCTCGCCGATAAGCTGCGCCTGCTTCAGCCGGTTCTGCTCTTTCTCCTTGTCGAAGATTGGCCCGATGCTGCCGTTGGCGTTATCGGTATCCCGGCTCAGTTGATTGACATCCTGCTGCTGATTCGCCGTGTCCCGAATGACCACGCTACCGCCCGACACCGCCGCCTGCGTGGTGCCTTCTGCGTGCCCCTTATTACCCGCACCGGAGAGCGCTGCGCCCGCAAGGTTGGTCAGCAAGTCCGACCCCACCGGGCCACCGCTGCTGAGACTGCCGCCCTGATGTTCGGCCTTAAAGTCCGCCTGGTTATGGATATCGCTGAAACCCAGCGTGCCGGTGTCAAGGCGGCTTTTATCCGCTGGAGCGGGAGTTATTCGGTTGCAGCAGCGAAATATGGAGGTTTTTTAGGGCTTAAAAGCAAATCCCCCGACCAGTATCCGGGGGATTTCATACTAATTTAATAAATTTTCAGCTTTTATTCACTTCACCAATATACCAATGTTCAGAATGATAAAGTTCACCTTCATCATTCTCACTTACTCTGAGGACTCCTAACTCTGAAAAACCATTTGGTAACTTTAGATTCCATTCTTTGATAAGGCTACGATCACTCAATAAACTCATCTGACCAAAAAAACCATTTCCTACCTGCGTATGCTCATTGAAGCACTCCTCAGAAGTGAATAAGCATAATTCACTTGAAAACATATCAGGCAGAACAATGCAGCAAGTTACTCTTATATTACTTCTATTACCCCACTTAGCTCGATAAATATTATAAGCAGCATCTATCAAAGCTTGAGCACAGAAGGATTGAATATTTCTATTCGTTTGTTTTCCTTGAACCAAGGCCAGATGAACAGGAATCTTCACATTCCAGTAACCGTAGGAGTAATCACTTTCCTGAATATCAGGGAAGTGAGATTCATATGATTCCGACCACTTTTTCAATGAACGTAATCTACGAGGAACCCCCCGTAATTTTTTATTGCTTAACGCTAACCTGCGCATTGTCATCTATAGTTCCCTTCCCTTAGCTGCTTCAGTTTTAGCCTGATTTATAGACCCATCAAGATTTAAAACAGCTCTAAAGCTTCCTCTTTTATCAAAAACTTCCAAGTGGTTTTTATGCTGTCCATCTAGATAGAATTGATCGCCTTTCTTAATATACTCGCCAATATCACCCGTTGCTTTATATACGCTTTGCCCCTGATATTGCTGGCTTGATTTTTGGGTAGTATTTTTTATCTGGCTACCAAAACCCGGTTGCTTAAGGAATTCACTCATATTTCCAACCGAACCCTGATTAGGTTCATAAGGCTGTTTACCAACTTTACCTATAACCCCGAGCGCCGCCAAAGCCTTACCACCAACCGCAGCTCCCAGCCCTATCGCCTCTACGGCTTCCTTACCATTCAGCGCCACCTTCACATAGTCTGGCATCGCTTGGTAAATCGCTCTGGCGCTGCCTTCATTTTCCGCCAGTACGAACCGGTCAAGCTGCGCCAGGTCGTCACTGCTCAAGTCGGAGAACAGCGGCAGGCGTTTCAGGCTATTCGCAATATCTGAACCTGCACTCGCTTCTGACAATGCCCCATTGGCACAGAACGGATTACCGGAACACCCTTCAGCTACCGCCTCTTCATGGTTTTTCTTGCTGACCTCAGCATATTTCTCGTAAATATCCTGTTTGTCAGCACCGGTTTTATCCGCCTCTTCAAGCTCTTTATGCAGATTCAGTACATCTTTAGAGCTTAAGAAGTTATTCTCCACCGCCGTCTTACCGGCCACGCTACCGCCCACGGCGCCAGCCGTGCTGTCCGCTATCAGTCCGCCTGCAAGTCCTGCCGCCAGTTGGCTCAGCGCGCTGACGTTTTGTTTCTCGGCCTCCGTCAGCGCCGACGGTGCCTTACCATAATACTGCTCGCTGATGATTTTAGCAGCCAGTTCACCGCTCGCCGCACCTGCAGCTCCCGCCGCCACGTTATTGCCCGACACCAGTGCCACCAGGGCTCCCGCCACCGCATGCGCTGCCGCGTTCGCCGCCGTGTTGCCCTCCGTCCGGCTTTTGATTTCCTTCGCCAGATACGGTGCCAGCGCACCACCCGCTGCCGCCCCGATATCACCGCCGCTGAGCCCCGCCAGCGCCGCGCTGATGGCCGTAAGCGAGTCTGGGATTACTGACTCGGAGCAACTGGAGATCACCGCCGCCCCCGGTGTGATCCGGTTACGGCGGCGAGAAAAGGACGTTTTCAGGACATAAAAGTAAAGATCCCGACCTGTTGGCCGGGATCTTTTTTATCAGTCTGGAAGTTTAGCCAGTAAACTGTTCACCTTTTCTGCATCTTCAGGGTAGATTTTTAAATACCTTTCGCATGCCAGTCGAACATAGTGATAACAAATTTCTTCGCTGACATTGATTGTATCCACTTCTGAAGGGGGATATCCGACAGCAAATTCCACACCTTCAAAATTCTCACTTTCATCGTAACTACTCATATCAGGAAAAAAACAATAGACGCCATCTCTCATGAATGAATGTTTTTTATTATGCTTTCAACAGCATTTAAAAAAAGATCATCGTTATACATGAGATCAAAATAGCTTTTTATGACCAAATAGTGGTCAGATTTTATATAAGGTAAATCAAATAAAAATTTCACCTATTAAATCCTATTTTGGATGGAAGTTAGTGACTCTACCTATTTTTTTATCAAGATAGACCCTAAATGTTACACCGCCAGCCGTAGCGTCATATGCTTGCTGTCCTTTTGCTATAGCATCCTTATAACCTACCATCGCTGCCTGTTGACCAAGGTCTAGCATTACTTTATTGGTATATACCTTTGGATCATATACGGTTTTAGTTTCAGGATTAGGTTTGTAGTTCCCTGTTAGATTACCCGCTCTATCCTTGGTTGTGGTGCGCCAGTTCCCAACCCTTTCGCCAGATCGCTTTGCGCCTGGGCTATTTCTGCAGCTGTTGCATCGTTTTGCGCCATAAATTGCCCCAACGTAGATGCTGCCTGACCACTGTTCATCATGCCGTTTGGCAGGCTTAAATGGTTATTCTCCACAACAACTTTATCCGTTGCGAAGCCAGCCAGTGAACATTATTTCCCCTGTACAGTCAGTAGGTTACAACCCATTTTTACCAGTGCATTATGATGTACGGAGGTACAAGCCCCGACGTGCGTTTTCTCATCCCGTTTACCCAGCCTGCACCTGATGGGTGACTGGCTGGAAGAGGCGGGATTTGGGGCTGATACGCCATTTACCATTGTGTTGAGCACGGGCAACTGGTGATCCGGGTTGCTGAGTGACAGGTAAAAAATCCCGGCGACTGCCGGGATGTATCATTTAGAAGCCACTTAAAACCACTTCGCCGTGATCATATTTTTTTATATCGTGTCCACTTACGCTGAAGACGCAACAATTAAAATTCTTAATTAACAAGTTGCATCCCTCATCTTCAATCTCTGTATCCCCAATAAAATGAAGCATCAGGTTATCCGAAAGAAAGATTTTAAAACCATCTGAAGTTTCCTCTATTCTTTCGACTAAATATTGATTATCAAAAGGCCTTCCATAGGGGCCATCTGGCAGAAAGAAGTAAAAAGAGCTTCTCTTACTTACCCACTGCTCAACTATTTCATTCGACTTCATTTTTTTATGATCCAGTCATTTTGTGGTGTAGGTAAAAATATCTGAGTACCACCTCCATGCAGGGTAGGATTAGTTCCTTGAGTACCTGTTTGGGCGGCTGCTGCACCTTCGTAATACGTTGTTCCTTTAGGTATTTTTATAACCGCTTGATTTTGGAAAGTGTTTCCCCACTCAGGAAGAACAGCACTATCTAGCTGAGATTGCAACGGCCCTTTTGATGGCTCTGGGGTCCAGTAACGACCATCAGCTTTCGCAGAACCGCCATAATCCCGGTATAGATAAATATCTGTTTCCGCTACTTTCTCAGTATAAGTTCCACTTCTGAATGTCGAAGCTGGAGCGCGTTGATCATTTGGGTTGCCTAACGGACCTGATTCGTGTGGCCCATAAGATTTAATTGTTTGTGCTGATTGAGAAGTTTCAACAGATACGACTTTATTCGTTAAAGAACTTAGTTTGCTTGCTGCTGCGGCTCCCAAAATAGGCGTTACTGAAGCCGCTACAATCTTCATCCCATCATAGGTTTCTATGTACGCAGTGGCTGTCGCTTTATCAACTTCAAGTTGCGCCATAGCATAATTCACCATCGCATCCTTCACCTGCTGCTGATTTTGTGCATCTACACTGGTGATATTCAGCAGGTTCACTATCTGGCCGTAAGCATCTCCGTACTGCTGGCTGGCTTTCGAGTTGTAGTTGCCGGTGTTCTCGTATTCACCTTTGACCACGATAACTTCCAGCCTTGCCCCCGCACACGCTGCGCTTCCGGCATTACCGTTACCACAAGCATCAATGACCTTCTGGTCACTGGCGATATCCTTTTCACGCAGATCATTGATGGTTTGCTGCGCTTTTTCACGTTCTGCCGGGTCTTTACTGCTGAGCTTCTGCTTCGCTATCTCAAACTCCGTCTTTTCAGACACGCTCAGATAGTTATTCTCCACCGCCGTCTTACCGGCCACGCTACCGCCCACGGCGCCAGCCGTGCTGTCCGCTATCAGTCCACCCGCCAGCCCGGAAGCCAGTTGGCTCAGCGCGCTGACGTTTTGCTTCTCGGCCTCCGTCAGCGCCGACGGTGCCTTACCATAATACTGCTCGCTGATGATTTTAGCAGCCAGTTCACCGCTCGCCGCACCTGCAGCTCCCGCCGCCACGTTATTGCCCGACACCAGTGCCACCAGGGCTCCCGCCACCGCATGCGCTGCCGCGTTCGCCGCCGTGTTGCCCTCCGTCCGGCTTTTGATTTCCTTCGCCAGATACGGTGCCAGCGCACCACCCGCTGCCGCCCCGATATCACCGCCGCTGAGCCCCGCCAGCGCCGCGCTGATGGCCGTACCCGCGGCCCAAAAGTTGCTGCCGACCCCATACGCTTCTTGCGCCGCCTTATACTCCGGCGAGGCTTCCAGCATCTGCTGCCGCTGCTCTGGCGAGGCACTCAGGTAAGCCGGGTCCTTGCTCAGCTTCTCCGCTGCCGCACGCTGCGCCTGCAGCATCTGCTTGTTGCCGTAGTCGCTCACCAGCTGCGTCGCCAGTTGCGTCACCCCCTGGGTAAACGCCAGATTGTCCTTCACCTTCGCTTCATCGAAGATTTTATCGATGCGCCCGTTGGCGTTATCCGTATCCCGGCTCAGGGTAGCCACGTCCTGCTGCTGGCCCGCCGTATCGCGAATATCAATATTGCCCGCAGCGATGGCCGACTGCGTGGTGCCGCTCGCCTTGCCCTTCTCCTTCGCCAGCCCGCCACCGGTTGGCCCGCCGGTCGACAGGCCGAACCCGCTGCTGCTGGCCTTGTATTCCGCCTTGTTATCGATGGCATCCCAGCCCAGCGTACCGGTCGACAGCTGGTTTTTGATGCTGTCCGCCGCCGAGGCAATCACCCCACCGTTAAGCTGAGTGTGTTTGCCGACGTTGATATCAACCCCTTTATCACCCGCGAACAGCCCGCTTTGCTCACCCACGCTGGCGTATTCGCTGTCGATTTTGGTCTGGCTCATGCTCAGCGATGCCGACCCCGCCATCGAACCGAAGGTAAAGCTCGCACCCGCGCTGCTGTCCTTCTGCCAGCTGTGGTAATCGTCGGTATCCTGCAGGCTGCTGATGGACAGGTCACGACCGGCATCCACCTTAATCTTCTCACCCAGCGCCTGCGCGCCGGACAGCACCGTATCGCGCCCGCTGCTCAGGCTCAGTTCATCCCGTGCATTCACCCGCGTGTTAACGTACTCGGTGCTGTTGCCGTCGCTGGCGCCTTTCGACTGATAACCGCTGGCCGAGGCACCAATGCCGGTCTCCTGCCCCAGCGAGATATGCACCCCGGCGTTCCAGCCGCTGCTGTTGTTCTTGCTGGTTTGCTCCCTGTTGTTGCTTGCCGCGTCCAGCAACACGTCGTTTTGCGCTACCAACGTCACCTTGTTGCCGGTGATACCGCTGCCGCTGACATGCACGTCACCGCCAGCTCCATTCGCCCCCGTGGCGACCAGCGCGACATTGCCGCCCGCCGTCAGGTTGCTGCCGCGTACCTGGTTTTGCGCCAGTTCAGACTCGGAGGTGCTTTTGCTGGCACCCACGCTCAGTTGCACTTTCACGCTATTGGACAGCTCACCGTTGGCCAGCCCCTGCGCCTGATCGGCGCTAGCCTCCGAGTTAACCCAACCGGCGCGCACGGCCTGTACCGCGTAGAGGGCTTTCAGCCTGCCGTCGCCGGTGTCCTCCACACGCTTCAGCGAATCATTGATCGCCAGCAGGGTATCGGTGATGGGGCTGGACACCGACACCGTCAACCCGCTCTGCTTCTGCTCGTAGCGCTCCTTGCGCCGCAACAGGTCATTGCCCGGATCGATCCTGATGTCCCCCGCCACCACGTTCAGATTTTTATCCGCAATCACATCCGCGCCGCTGATATGCGCCTTGCCGCCTGCGATGATATTCACGTCGCCGCCGGTCGAGCCAATGGTGCTGACGCTCTGGCTTTGGGTGGTGCCGTCTTCGTTCAACTGGTGGCGCGACGAGGTGCTGCCGAAGGTTACGCCGATGCCGCCGCCGCTGAACATGCCGCTGGTCTTCTTCTCGTTCAGCCGGTAACTCGATTGTTCTTCGGTGGCCGCCACGATCGCTACGTCATTGCCCGCCTGCAGGTTGACCTTGCCATCGCCCACTACCGTCGAGCCCTGTACCTTCAGATCATTGCCGGCATTGAGCGAGACGTTATTGCCGCTCAGCAAGCTGCCTTTCTCGCGGGTGGCATAGTCCTCTTTCACCGTATGGGTGGTGGTCTTGGACAGCAAGCCTTTCCTGGTTTTGGTCTCCTCGAAGAAGCTGTAGTCGCTTTCGGTGGCGCTGTTGAGCGCGATATCGCGCCCGGCGTTGACCGAGACGTCGCCGCCTGCCTGCACCTGCGCGGCGTTGAGGGTCGCGTCGCGTCCGGCCTGCATGTGTGTATCGCCGCCGCTGGCAATTTCAGTGCCTTGTTGGCGGAAAGAGTCGTTCACCTGCTGCTTGCCGCCGCCCTGGCTCGCCTGATACTCCCGACTTTGCTGCGCGTTGAGGTTAAGGTCACGCCCGGCGTTCAGCCCGACATGGTTATCTGCCACTATCGCCGCTGCCTGCGAGTTCAGGTCACGCCCGGCCTGCAACTGCAAATCGCCGCCGCTGGCGAGGGTGCTGCGGGTAGTGCCACTGCTGATGCGCTCGTTGCCGTTATGTTTATCGGCGGTATAGGTATTGTTGGCAATCAGGTTAACGTCGCCGCCCGCTTGCAGCTTCATTCCGCCGCCGGAGGTCACTTTCGCGCCGGTAATATCGATGTTCCGCCCGGCCTGCATGCTCAGCCCGTCTTCGGCGCTGATGGCGGCGATATCGCCAATTTCAGTACGCGACAGGGCCAGGGACTCGCCGCCCAGCGCCCCTTTGGCATCCCATTGACGGGTCTGGGTTTTGTTGATGATGCTGCCGTCGAGGCTTTCCAGCGCCACCTGCCGGCCGCTGAGGGTGGAACCGATATTGTTGATGTCGCCGATGGCAGTGAGTTGCAGCTCGCCCGCGTCATCGATCAGCCCGCGATTGATATTGCTGATGCCGCTCTGGCTGGTCGCGCTCAGCCGTTCGCCGCCCTGCAACGTACTGCCGTCGTTACCGATGCTGCCAGCGTTCAGATTAACGCGGTTGCCTGCAATCACGCTGCCACTGAGCGGTGCCAGGTCTTTTTTGGCCAGGTACAGCTTCGGTGCCAGCACCGTTTGGCCATTGACCGTCACCTTCTCCCACCAGACTATGCTGCTGTCCAGCTGTGCCACCTGCTGCTGCGTCAAACTGATCCCGAGCTGCAAATTCAGGCCGCTCTGCGCCTGGGCGGCGTTGTCGATAAGCTGTTGCATCTGCTGCAGATCAGAGCCGACGCCGTTGATATAACGCTTGCCGGTCTGGGTCAGCAGGGCGTTGCTGATGTAACGGGTATCGAACGCCGCATCGCCGAGGAAACGGTAGTCGTAGTCCGGATTCAGTTTGAGGCGATCGAGGAAATAGGCCGAACCGATAAACTGCGTTTCGTTAGTGAAGCGGCTGTCATTTTCACGCGGCGCAGCGCCGGGCTGCTGGCCCAGCATGGCGTACAAATCGTTGAACAGGCCGCTGTCCAGTTGCCCCAGACCATCCAGTTTGGGGTTGGTAGCGATCAGGTATGGGCTGTTCGGATCCTCGGTCGGGACGAAGCGGCCATTGCCGCCATTCGGCAGCGGGTAATCCGCCAGTTCGGCGGCGTTGTTGCCGAGCGAACCCAATGCACTCTGCAAACTGTCGCGCCACGCCGGGCCGCCGACGGCGACACCCTGATCGCCCGCCAGCCCTTGCTGCTGTACGCCATCGATGGCATTCGGTTGTTGCAGGCCGTCGAGCGTCGGCCGGACGATCGAATGGCTCACGCTGCCGGCATTCGGCGTTACTGCCGTGTTACTGATAGTGTCGGTAAAGCTGGCGTTAACCGCACCGCCAGCCTGAATGACGGAACGGTAAAGAACCGCATTTTCGTTCTCGTACTCCGGCTGGCCGGTTAAACGGTACTGAATGGATGTATTGACGTTATCACGGATATAACCACCGCTCTTTTTGAAGTCAGCCAGAGAATGGTGTTTGTCGAAATCATATTGTGCAACTTCTCCGTCATAACGGTAATTCAGGTACTTATTCTGGCTGCCTGCTTGTGTGCTCTCATTGTTCAACGTGGCGCCGGTCAGTGAGATATTGCCACCAGCCAACATATCGCTGGCGATATTATCGAAACGGGTGACATTGCCGACAATGTTCTTGCCTGCCGCAATGCGCCCAGCGCCACCGCTCGTGGTGACAGTCACTCTGGAGGATTCAACCAGGATTTTTTTATCGACGGCGGCGGCTTTCGGTGCCAGATAATAGTAATCATCAACGGAACCATTGCCATGCCCCATGCTACCGCCGGTACGCACGGTTTCGATGTAATAGCCCAATTCGCTCTCAGGCAAATCCCCCAGTTTCATACCGACCAGAGGCTGACCATTCCACAGCGGATCCCTGATTGCTGTCTGCTGTTCCTTACTAACCGACCACCCATCACGTTGGTTAAGCAGGTGCGCGGTTTTTATCTGGATATCGCCGTTTTCGGTCTCGACGGTGCCGGAAGTATTGACGATCTCACTGTTGGCATTGCCGTCGGCATCTTTCTGCATCCACAGGCTGTTGCCCGCCAGAATATCGCCGCGCTGGTTGACGATGCGATCCGCCATCAGCTGCATATTGCCGCCGCCGTACAGCATGCCGCTGTTAAACAGCTGATTGGCGGCAATCAGCAGCAGATCGCCGGCGGTACCGATAAAACCGTTGTTGGTAATGTCCCTGCGGCTGAGCAGTTGCACTCGCCCGCCCGATTGCAGACTGGCGCCATCGTTTTGTTTGATGCTCTCAGCCTCGAGACGCACCTCTCCGCCACCGCCGCGTACCGTGCCGGCGTTAGTCAGCAACCCGCGGCTGCGCAGGTTCAGGCTTTGCCCCTGAGTGGTCCCTTGCAGCAGAATATCGCCGTCGGCTTCAAGGCTCAGCGCATTGCCCGCCGCCAGGGTACCTTGCTGAGTAAAGGCCTCTTTCAACGTCAGCGCGATGTTGCCCAGCGCCACCAGTTGACCGTACTGATTCAACAGGCTGCCTGCCAGCATCGCATCACCGGCGCTGAACAGCTTGCCACCCTGTCGGTTATCCATCTGCCGCGCTTCGATCGCCATCTGGCGCGTCGCCAGCAGCGTACCGGCATTCTCCAGGCTGTCCGCCTTCAGTTGCAGATTGCCGCCTTGCAGCGTCCCCTGATTATTCAGGTTTTTGAGCGTCAGTTGGTTATCACCGGCGGCGAGAAGCGTACCGCTGTTATCAAGCTGCGATCCGTTGAAGATCAGGCTACCCGCCTGCAGCCAGCCGGCGTTATTCAGCGTTGGTGCCTGCAGATCCAACGCGCCGCCGACGATCAGCTTGCCCGGGTTGATCAACTGACGATCCAGCCGCAGTGCGCTGCGCCCATCACCCTGCATCTCACCGGCGTTGTTCAGCTCTGCCGCCGTCAGTTGCAGCACATTTTGGCTGCGCACGTTGCCGCCGGCCAGGTTATTGAATACCCCACTCAGCTCAGCGTTAAGGCTGTTTTTCCCCAGCAGCCTGCCACCGTTGTCCAATTGCACGGCCGTGAGCCGCAGATCCCCCGCCTGCATCAGGCCCGGATTCTCGATGCGTTCCGCATTCAGCCGCAGTTCGCCGTCGCTCAGCATCTGCCCCGAGGCCTGCTGCACTGCTGCACCGGCGATCTCGGCATCAAGCCGGTTAACGCCGGTCAACACACCGCCGTTATTCAGGTTGTCGCCTTTCAGACGCAATGCAGTCGCCTGCCAGTTGCCGCTGTTGTTCAACGCGTCGGCTTCGATCTGTGCGCTGTCGCCCTGTACTTCTCCCCGGTTATCGATGCTGTCGGCCTTCAGCCTCATCGCGCCTTCCGTCAATACCTTACCGCCGTCGTCCAGCACGTCGGCGTTCAATGCCAATGCCCCACGGCTCAATACCTGCCCCTGGTTATCCAGTTGGCCAACCCACGCGGTCAGCCCGTCAATCCCCAGCGCGCTGCCGGCGTTGTCCCAACGCTGCGCGGTGATATCAATAGCCTGCCCCTGCAGCTTGCCGACGTTGTTCAACTGCGCGCTTTGCAGCGCTAACACGCCGCCAGCGAGGATCCGCCCCGTCAGGCGGTTTTGCAGGTCCTGAGCAGTAACATCCGCCTTGCCTTTAGCCTGCAGCAGCCCACCGTTGTCCAGAGCGCTCGTATTGATTGCGACGTCTTTCGCCGCAAGCCGTCCGGCGTTATTCAGCCGCGGAGCGGCCAGCGTCAGTGCGTTGTTCGCCACCAGCTCGCCCAGGTTGTCTACCGATTGCGTAAAGGCCAAATCCAGCGCCGCAGCACCGATTGCTCCCCTGTTGACCAGCCGTTCGCCACGCAGAGTCAGTTGCTTGCCGGCCAGCAGTTCACCCTGCTGATCAAGACGATTGACGGCCAGCGTCAATTGCTCACTGGCGTGCACCTGCCCGCGCTGGCTCAAATAATCCCCGCGCCAGTCGAGGTTGCGAGCACCGAGCTCTGCGGTATTGTCCACGGTAGCGCCGCTGACCTTCAGATCCCCCAGCGTGCTGAACACGCCGGCAAGTTGCGCACCCTCGGCGACTTTCAGAGACATACCCTGTTTGGCCTGGGTTTGTCCGCTCGCAGCGGCAATCAGCCTTTGGCTGTCGATCGTCAGCTCGCGCTCCGCAGAAAGCAGCCCGCCGAGCCGCACCTCATCCCCCTGGAGCGCGATGTCGCCATCACTGAGTAGCGAAGAACCCTGCGCGGTTTTCAGCGCGCCGCCATTAAATGCTACGCTCTGTTTGCCGGTAGCGCTGCCGGCCAGTAAAAACTCGCCCGCTTGCACCGTCAGCGGGCCGTCGGCATACAGAGAACCGCCCAGGCTCAGGCCGTTTTTCACCGTCAAATCAAGCCGTTGTTGAGAACCGATCAGCCCCTGATTGTTCACGCCATCGGCGTTGATCGTCAGCTCGCCACCCGCCTGCAGTTTGCCGCTGTTATCCAACTGCCTGCCGGTCAGGTTCTGCGCCCCCTGCGCCTGCATCAATCCGGTGTTGGTCAGTTGCTGCGCCTGAACCCGGCTGTCGCGATTGGCGGCCAGTTGGCCACGGTTATTCAACGTGTTGGCCTGCAGTTGCAGGTCACGCCCGGCCGTCAATGTTCCCCGCCAGTCGCCAGCGCCGCTGAGCGTCAGCCCGATATCGCCTTCGGCGGTCACCCGGCTGGCCACACCGCCGGTGAGGCTGTCTGCCAAGAGGTGCAGATCGCCGCCCGACGCAGCGTTACCCCCCAGCATCAGTGCACCGGCCTGCAGATCTACCTGCTTCAACCCGGCCAACATAGACGCGTCGTCCAGTTGCAGGCCACGTTGCGCCTGCGCCGTTATCGTCCCGGCAGTAAGGCGGCTGTTATTCCATTGCTGCTCCCCGGCGTTCACTTTCAGCGTTTGCGCGGCGGTAGCCCGTTGTTGCTTATCGGCGCCGGCCAGCAATGTGCTGCCGTCGGCCTGCAGTTTGCCGGCAGCGTTAAGCGTCATATCGCCTGCCGCACTCAGCGTGGCCTGATCCAGCGCGATATTGCCACCGCCGTTCAGGGTCATCGCCTGCCCGGCCTGGTGGCTGCCGCTCAGCGCCAGGTCGGCCGCATTCGCGCTCAACGCACCCTGCGCCAACGAATTGTGCAGCGTCAGCTTGCCCCTGGCGTCGAGGTTGATATCCCCCTCGCGGGCGTTAAGGTTGCCGAGATTCACCCCCACGCCCTGTTCGCTGGATACCAAATGGATGCGGTTGGCATACATGCCGCCGAGCGCGCCGGTGTCAATCGCCACCCTGGGTGCAGCGCCGTGGCCGGCGATCGGCGTGGCGTTGCCTGCGGCGTCTACCTGGTTGGCGCCGAGCGTGATGCGGGCGTCTTTAGCGTGCAGTTTTGCGTTGATTTCGGTGGCGCGGGCGATCAGGGCGAATTTATCGCTCTGGCTGGCATCCAGCCCTTTACCCTGAACGGTGATCGCCCCCTGAGTCACTTCCAGCGCCTGCAGCTTGCCGTCGGCACCCAGTACCGGTTTGCCGGTGGTCAACGTCACATTGGGGGTATTGATAAAACCGCAACCGTCGCAGGTGATGCCATAGGGGTTGGCCACCATCACGCTGGCCTGCTTGCCCGCCACTTCCAGGTAGCCTTGCAGCTGTGAAGGATTGGGCGCCACCACTTCGTTAATGATGCCCTGCGCTGCCTTGCCGGCCTGCAGGTTGGGGTTATTCTGGATCAGGCCGCCCAGTTGGCTCTGGTTGAGCTGACCGGTGGCGTTATTGAGGATCAGGCCTTCTTTGCCGACGTTGAAATCATTGTATTTATTATGAGAGATACCGGCCTGGTTCGGTGTGGCGATATTGACCACCGGCACGCCATTGGCGGCCTGATCGACGCGGGTATTGCCTTCGGCGACGTTAACGCCTGCGGCAAAAGCCGGAAGCAGCGGCTGGCCGGCCAGCAGACCGCACAGGGTGTAACTCAGCAGGCGCTGGTAGGCATTGAGCGGTTGATTATTTTTATGTTTCATCCCTGAAACCTTCCTGTACGTTAACGTTAAAGTACGATATTGACCCGGTAATACACCGACACCCGATCCGGCTTCAGCCAATCTGGATAAGCCAGCGGCCAACCGACGGTCAGTTGGCTGCCGAAATAGCGGTTGCGGCTGCCCAGCCCGATGGCTCCGCCCCACAACGTGCCGCAAGCGTTGGCGTCCAGCGCGTCGTGATGCAGCCAACCGCCGTCCAGCGCGGCCAAGGCGTTGATACTGCCCAGATACGGCAGCGTCACCAGCGTCCGGTTAACTTCATTGCGCCAATAGCCGCCCTTGTCGCCGGAAAGATACTGTTCTTTGAAGCCGCGCACCGAGCTCTCGCCGCCAATCGTCAGGCGCTCGCTGCCATACAAACGGTGGGGCGTCCACTGGCCGTACAGGCTGGTGAGGTAAGTCCAGTCCTGCGTCAACGGCAGGTAGTAACTGCCGGAAAGCGAAAGCTTGTGGAACTCGGCGCGTGGCGCTTCCTTGATTTTACCGCTGTCGTCTTCGGCACCCAGCCAGGGCACGCCGCGGCTGTAGGCCGGGTTTAACGTGGCGAAGCCGCCCAGCAATTTCTGGCTATGGCTGAGCCCCAGCGTGACGCTGGTCAACTTGCGACTGCTGCTTTCCAAACGGGTATCGTTGAGAGCGTTACGGTTAATGCGGTGCGTCAGCCCCACAGACAGGCCGGTTTTCATTTCACCATCGCGAAACAGTACCCGCGACAGACTCAATCGGTGAGTCTGGCTGTCGCCGCTGGATCGCCAGTCAAAGCCCTGATTATTGATGGTGGCCAGGTAGTCGCTGTAGGCATAGTTATAATCCAGCAGCCAATAGCCATAAGGCAGGCTGACGCCGGCCTGCACGCTGCGTGCATTGTGATCCTTGGCAAAATCGCTGCTGCGCGCGCCAGAAACGAACCACTGGTCCGCCACGCCCAACAGATTATTGCCGGTCAGCGAGCCGTTGATTTGACCGGTACCGGTACTCTTCTGACCGCTATTATCAAACCCCAGCCCCAGCATCAGCGGGAACTCGGGTTTGGCGCTCAAATTGACCACCGAATAACCCGGCCTGCTGCCGGGCAGAATTTCAATCTGCACCGGCTGCTGCCGCAGGCGATTGATCTGCTCCATGCCCTGTTCGATATCGCGCAGATTGAGAATATTGCCCTGCAGGCCGGGGAAAGCCATTTTCAGCATGCGATCGTCGTGCTGTTCCAGCAGGATCTTTTCCAGCTTGCCCTCCAGCACCAGCAACCGTAGCTCCCCACGCGACAAATCCTGCTCGGTCAGGAATGCGCGGCTGGTGATATAGCCACGGCTGATATACCAATCGGAGATCTTCTGTACCAGCGTTTGGATTTGGCCCAGATTCAGGCAGCGTTGCAGGTAGGCTTGAGTTAACTCCTGCCGCGCGCCGGCCGGCAGGTGGTCTGCGCCTTCCAGCCGAAGGGTGGTGATGGTGAAGCAGGGTCCGCCAGAACTGGCGTTTGATTCTGCAGACGCGGGCAACGTCGGTGTCAGGTTGCGTTGCAGTTCCTGCCGCTGCTGCTGATTTTGCTCAAGCAATTCACGCTGCTGCTGTTGAATACTGTCGCGATCCGCCGGGCTAAGCAGGTTGGCACCAGCGGTGGAGGAAAAGAAAATGCAGAGTAAAGCGGCTGAAAGCCGCCGAGTTACTGAATCCATTCAGAAGGCCGTCCCTATGACTTTTTCGGCATTCTAAAGGCGGCGCGCGGCAGGTAACAAGGCATAAATTATTGGTGAAACATTAGATGGCCTAACCAAACAAGAAAAATCTTAAACAAAAACCCCATAAGATCAGTTTTTACACTTAAAAATGGCTTATTGGTTTTCTCTAATCGGAAAAAGCAGCGAATCCGTCTTAATTATGGCTAATGCGATAAGCACCGCAAAAAACGAATTTATTGGGGCCGTGAACCGGCCCCAGAAAAGAACTACGCGGTACCGCCAACGGTCAGCATATCCAGCTTCAGGGTCGGCTGACCGACGCCCACCGGCAGGCTTTGCCCCTCTTTGCCGCAAACGCCCACGCCTTTATCCAGCGCCAGATCGTTGCCGACCATCGAAATCTGCTGCATCGCCTCAATGCCGGAGCCGATCAGCGTCGCGCCCTTCACCGGCTTGGTAATGCGGCCTTTCTCAATCAGATAAGCTTCGGTGGTGGAGAACACAAACTTGCCGGAGGTGATATCCACCTGGCCGCCGCCAAAGTTCGGCGCATACAGGCCGTACTCCACGCTGGCGATGATCTCTTCCGGCGTGGATTTGCCCGCCAGCATGTAAGTGTTGGTCATGCGTGGCATCGGCAGATGCGCATAGGACTCGCGGCGGCCATTGCCGGTCGGCGCAACGCCCATCAGGCGCGCATTCAGCTTGTCTTGCATGTAGCCTTTCAGGATGCCGTTTTCGATCAGCACATTGTACTGGCCCGGCACGCCTTCATCATCGATGGCCAGCGAACCGCGGCGCCCCTGCAGGGTGCCGTCATCCACCACGGTGCAAAGCTCGGAAGCCACCAGTTGGCCCATCTGGCCGCTGAATACCGAAGTACCGCGACGGTTGAAATCCCCTTCCAGGCCGTGGCCTACCGCTTCATGCAGCAGCACGCCGGGCCAGCCGGCGCCCAGCACTACCGGCATATTGCCGGCCGGGGCCGCTACGGCGGAAAGGTTAATCAACGCCATGCGCACCGCCTCTTTGGCGTAAGCGTCGGCACGGACGTCGCCATCGGCGATTTCCAGGAAATAGTCATAACCGAAACGGCCGCCGCCGCCGCTGGAGCCGCGTTCACGCTTGCCGTCCTCTTCCACCAGCACGCTGACGGAAAGACGCACCAGCGGGCGAACATCCGCCGCCAGGGTGCCGTCGGTCGCGGCCACCAGGATTTGTTCATACACGCCAGTGATGCTGGCACTCACTTCCTGCACCCGCTTATCGGCCGCACGGGCAACCTTGTCAACGCGGTGCAGCAGGGCAATTTTTTCTTCGCGCGGCAGACTTTGCAGCGGGTCGAGCAGCGGATACAGCGCCTTATGGCTGATTTCACCGAGCGTATGCACCCGACCGTCACCGCTGTCGCGCACGATGCTGCGCGCCGCCTGGGCGCTTTGATGCAGGGCGTTCAGGGTTATCTGATCGGCATAGGCGAAACCGGTTTTCTCGCCGCTGACGGCGCGCACCCCGACGCCCTGGTCGATATTATAAGAACCATCCTTGATGATGCTGTCTTCAATCACCCAGGCCTCATGGTAGCTGGACTGAAAATAGAGATCGGCATAATCGAGGCGGCGTTCGGCCAGTTGCCCCAAGACAGAGAACAGGTCCTGGTGGCTCAACTTATTCGCAGCAAGTAACTGCTCACTGACAAACGTCAGGCTCATAATTTTTTCACTCTTTATTGGAGGAGGTTTTTTCAAACGGCGCCGTCAGCGACGTCTGGAATCTGTTGTGTTGCAATACCGGCATTTGCGCGCGAAGGGTGTTGAGGCCGGCAGTGTCGACCCGTACTTTCAACGCCGAAACCGCATCCGGGTTTTCGGCCAGTACCTTACCCCAACCGTCCACTGCCAGCGAGTGGCCCCAAGTGCGACGGGTCGGGCCGTGGCTGCCAACCTGCGCCGGCGCCAGGATCACACACTGGTTTTCAATCGCCCTGGCGCGCAGCAGGATTTCCCAATGCGCCTCGCCGGTCACGCGGGTAAAGGCGGCAGGCACGGAAATCAGCTCTGCACCCTGAGCGCGCAGCGCCTGATACAGGGCCGGGAAACGCAGATCGTAACATATCGTCATGCCAAGCCGGCCGACCGGCGTATCCACCACGGTCAACTGCTGACCATGCTGGTAAGTGTCCGATTCCCGATAATGGCCGTGGGAGTCGTTAATGTCCACGTCGAACATATGCAGCTTGTCGTAGCGCGCCCGGATTTCACCCTGGTCGTCAAACAGCAGGCTACTGGTGGTGATCAACGCAGGATTTTCGCGGCTGATCAACGGCATCGAACCGACCAGCAACCATACGCCATAGCGCCGCGCCAACTCGCGAACCGCCTGCTGCAACGGGCCATCACCCTGCGGCTCCGCATGCTGGCGATAAGCGGCAGAGTTGGCAAACAGCAGCGCGTTCTCCGGTGTCATGACCAGTTTTACCCCGGCATTGAGCTGCTTAATCTGCTGTTCAATCTGGGCCAGGTTATCACGCACCCGATCGCCACTGCACAACTGTAACAACGCAACGTTAGCATTTCTCATGACGCCTTATTCTCCTTTGGCTTGCGCAACACCTCGTTAATTTTTGGCTGATCCAGGCTGCCGCTGATGTGATAGCGAATCAGCGAGATCTTGTTCCACAACGGTGCCAGTACCTTAGAAGCGGCAAACACCGCCGCGCCGACGATCGGGTTGATCACGAACGCCGTCGCCACGCCGACCGTGGCTGAAATCTCCGGCGCCACCACCGCTTCCATATCAATCCGGCGGCGCGCCAGGTCGATCTGGCCGTTCATGGCGATATCTGCCGCCAGCCCGTCAACCAACAGATTGTCGGTATGCATTATGCCATCTTTCATCCACGCGGTGCTGCGGATGGAGTCAAAGTAGAAGCCCTTACCGAAGGTATCACTGAAATCAAACTGCAGCTTGCGTAACAGAGCGTCGAAACTCACCAAACGCAGCAACTGGCCGGCACGGCCGCCGCCGATGCTGTCGATCTCACCCTTGCCCATTTTAATCGTCAACGCGCCGCTGAGGGTGTCTACCTGCGGGTTCCACGGTTGGCCACGCCAGTAGAGGTCGAAATCGACATCGTAAGGCGCGCCCTTCAGCGGGGTAGTGATACCAAAGAAGGCGGCGGTTTCGTCGATCTTGCTGCCCAGCAGCTTGCCTTTCAGCGAGCTGCGCTCTTCCTGCGCGTTTTGCTTCCACAGGCCGCTGGCGGTCATGCGCCCTTTGCCGGTATCGATGAGCCCATGCGTAAGCAGAAGGGTATCGCCCTGATTGGCCAGATCGGCTTCGACCTTGCCGAGATTCTGCCCCATCACCCAACACGACTTGCAGCGCAACATCAGCGACGGCCAGTCACGGAAGGAGACTTTATCCGCAGCGGCCAACGGGTTGGTCGCCGCCGGGACATTCTTGTCCGTGCTGAACTGCGGGTTGTAATAAAGGTAATTGATGTCAGCACGCCACGGCCCGCGATCCACGATCCGCAGGTTACCGTCAACTTCATCGCCCTTGGCGCTGACCAACGTGCCGCCAAGCTGTTTTTCCGCCGTCAGCTGCAACTTATGCCATGCCTGACCGCCCAACATCAATTGCGGCGTTTTCAGCGCCACGGTGGTCGGGAAATTAAAACCGCCCACCTGGCCTGAACCACCGCTTTGTTTTATCGCAGGTGCCAACAGCGCCAGCCATTTCTCACCGTCCAGCGGCGGCAAGTTCAGCGTCAGCGATGGGCTACCCGGCAACGGCGGCGTAGCGCCGGCGTCGGTTTGCCATGCGGCGCGCGCCAGCGTCACCTGCTTTTTGGCAAAGATCCATTCGCTGTTGAACCGGTTTTGCTTGCCTGCGCTGCCGGTCAGCATGAATCCATTCAGGCCCCCCTTCACCTTAACGCTCAATGGCAAGGGCTCACCCGCCGGTTTATCCAGCGGTGGCGGTAAGTGACTGCTTACTTTTCTGAGGTCGGCATCGAGGCCAATGTCATAGCTGGCCGCGCCCTGATGTGGCAGAACGATCGCAACCTGGCTCTGCCACGGCGCGCTGCCGTTCAGCGCGTCACTCACGTCCTGCGGTATGCCGGGGAATTTGGCCGGCAACCAGTCAGCTTTCAGGCCAACATTGACCTTATAGTCACTTTTGCCCTCTTGGGTAGTGAAATTCACCGCCACCGGCTGCCCGAACCAGTTAGCCGACAGGGTGTCGCTTGTCAGATTGCCATTATCAAAGCGGAATTTGCCGCTGACCTTTTTCAGTTCGCTTTCAATCGGCTTAACCAGCAGTGAGTTGTTGTTCAACTCGACCTCACCCTGCGCACGCACATCCTCGCCGTTCAAGGGGATATCGAGATGTAAGCGCCCACTGACATTACCGCCAATCTGCAGCTCATCCAAGGCGGAACCGAGCGAATCATGCAACGGGGTCTGGTTGAAATAGTTATGGATCTCTGAGCCTTCACCCGCCACGTCGGCGTCAATCAGCAAGCGTTCTTTCAGATAGTCCGGAATGACCGCCGTAATATTCTTGCCGTCCACCTTGCCCAACTTGGTTTGCGGGGCATTCATCCACAACCCCTCGTTGGCAAAGTCGAGATCAATCGCCAGATCGGTCAACGCCGGCCAGCCCGGCTGGAACTGGAAGGTAGAATGGCGCAGCGGCACAAACACTTCAAACTGTCCTTCGTTCTTGCGATAAGGGAAATGTTGCGGATCGCCGGCGTAAATCAGCGTGGCGTTATCCACCTGTCCTCCCTGAATAGCGCCGCCAAGATAATCCACCAGGTGCTTGCCCATCAGCGGTTCGGGGAAGTAACGCCAGGCGTCTGCGCCGTCATACAAACGAATACCGGCCAAAATGCTCAACCAGGGATCGCCTTTCGCCGGCTGCTGATAGCGGAAATCGCCGTTAACCCACAGCGATTTGGCCTTCACATCCAGGTTTTTGCTGGCCAACTCCCAACCCTGGTCGTTGTTAAGCCAAGTCAGCGCACCGCGCGCGCTGCTGACTTCCAACGGGGCGCGAAACATGTCGCCATAAGGTAAGGTGCTGTTGTTGAGATCAAGCTGCAGCCGGCCATTCTCCACGCCGCCGCTCAGCGCGCCGGAGAAGTGATTAACCCCCGGCAGCAGTTTCCAGTGCTGCCAGCTGACATCTTGCCAGCGGGCCTGGAAACGAGTTTTTTCCGGCTGTTTCAGTGGAATGTCCAGCGCCAGCGCATCGAGTTTGCCCTGCGGCTGCAAGTCGTTCCAACGCTCCAGTACGTCCGGGCTGAGGAATGAGAACGTGGGCAACAACGCCGACAGCCGCTCAAGCTGAATATCGGTAGCGCGGAGGCGTAATTCTTCGTTCTGCCCCGGCCCCATAAATTCGGTATTTTCCGGCAGCCACAGCGCTGAAAGCCTGCCCTTCGGCCAGGTCTTGCCGTCGGTTTGCAAACTGAGCTGCGGCACGTCAACTTGCCAGCCATTGCCTTGGCGACTGAGCGCCAGCGCCTGATTATCCACATCCAGCCGGTGCTGTTCGGTTCCCACGCTCCAGTTAGCCGCGCCTTGTTTCAGCAGCACATTGCCACCGGCTATCTCGCCGTTTTTGATCTGCAACCAGGCCGCCAGGCTGAAATCCGCGCTCTCCAGGCCAGTATTGGCGCGCAACCAGCGGGTAAACCACGGCTTCATGTCAATGTTATCGGCCTGCATATAGACCGTACCGGTATTTAATAATCCCTGGTTATCACGCAGATCCATACGCAGTTGCACCACGCCGTGCTGGCCATTCAGCGTCGACAGGCTAAGCTGCCCTTCAGCGCGGTGGCGATCGCGGCCATTGAGCCAGGTGAGCTGTGGGATTTCGAATTCGGCGCGCGCGCCGGAAGGCATGAGAAAAGAGATACGGCTGTCGCGCAGATCAAAATGATCGAGCTGATGCAGCATCAAATCGCTGATTCTGCCCGGCTCGATGGTGTTGCCCTTACGATCATCACCACCCAGCGTGGTATTCATGTCGAGCTGAAATTGATAAAAGGTGAGATCGCGGAACTGCCAGCGCCAGTGCAGCAGCGACTGCCACACATCCAGCGCCAGCGTCACGCGTTCGATATGCAAATTGCTCTTGGGCAGCGTAGCGCGCACGTTACGCATTTCAAGCTGTGGGCCGAAGGTTTCCCAGCTCCCCTGCATGAAATCGACCTGGAAAGGCACGCCGGAGAGGCTTGCCACTTTTGCCAGCACCTGAGGGCGATACTTGTTCAGTTCAGGCAGCGCCAGACGCAGCCCGCTGACCAGTAACGCCACAACAACAACCAGAGTGGCGCCTGTTGCTAACAAAATCCCAGGCAGTCGCCTCACGCAGTTCTCCTTGCTTCCGCTGCCTGGCAACGGGAATATCTCGACTGTTCGTCCTCACCCTACCTCGGGGAGAGGTATGGGGCGAGGACCAACGATCACATCATGACAACGTCAAACTGTTCCTGGCTGTACAAGGGTTCGATCTGCACCTTAACCTGTTTGCCAACAAAGATTTCCACTTCGGCCAGCGCATGTGATTCTTCGCCTTTCAGCGCTTCGCCAACCGCCGCAGAGGCGTATACCAGGAAACGATCAGAATCGTAAGCATGGTGTACGCGAACAATTTCACGCAAAATTTCGTAGCAGACGGTTTCCACCGTTTTCACTGTGCCGCGCCCATTACAGGTAGGACAATCATGACACAGCACATGTTCAATGCTTTCTCGCGTGCGTTTACGCGTCATTTCCACTAAGCCTAGCTGAGAGAAGCCGTTGATCGTGGTTTTTACCCGATCTTTACTCAACGCCTGCTCCAGCGAATGCAGCACCCGGCGGCGATGTTCGTCATTGTTCATGTCGATGAAGTCAATGATGATAATACCGCCCAGGTTGCGCAGCCGCAGCTGACGGGCAATGGCCTGCGTCGCTTCGATATTGGTATTGAAAATGGTTTCGTCGAGATTACGGTGGCCGACAAAGGCGCCGGTGTTGATATCCACGGTGGTCATCGCCTCGGTCTGGTCGATGATCAGATAACCGCCGGATTTCAGCTCTACCTTGCGCTCCAACGCCCGCTGGACTTCGTTTTCGACATCGTACAGGTCGAAGATCGGTTGCTTGCCGGCGTACAACTCCAGCTTGTCGGTGATATCCGGAATGTATTCGCCGGTAAATTCCACCAGTTGATCGTGGGTCTGACGCGAATCAATGCGGATCCTGTCCAACGCCGCACCGGCGAAATCGCGCAGAATACGGTGCGCCAACGCCAGCTCGCCGTACAGTTTGTATTTGGTCTGATTGCGCTTTTTGCGCTCCATGACCTTGGTCCACAGGCGCTTGAGAAATGCGGCGTCCTGCGACAGCTCTTCTTCGCCGATGCCTTCTGCCGCCGTTCGGATGATAAAACCGCCCAGCTCGTCGCAGTAGGCGGCTACGGCCTTTTTCAACCGCTCGCGCTCGGCTTCGCTTTCAATGCGCTGCGAGACGCCAACGTGCGCCGCACCCGGCATGAACACCAGATAACGCGAAGGCAGGGTTATGTCGGTGGTCAGGCGTGCGCCTTTGGTACCAAGGGGATCTTTCACCACCTGCACCATCAGATCCTGCCCCTGGCGCACCAGTTCGGCGATATCGCGCACGTGGAAATTCTTCTGCTCATCACCGGCGACACATTCGGTGTGCGGCATGATATCGGAGGCGTGCAGGAAGGCGGCCTTGTCGAGGCCGATATCGACGAATGCCGCCTGCATACCCGGCAAGACGCGGCTTACGCGCCCTTTATAAATATTGCCGACGATGCCGCGTTTGGATTCGCGCTCGATGTGGATCTCTTGCAGGATGCCGCCATCAATATAGGCAACCCGCGTTTCAGACGGTGTGATATTAACCAGTAGCTCAGCTGTCATGCCTTCTCCTCAGAGCCGGTCGATAATGGCAGCGCCCATCAACCGGTTCTTACATCACGTAATGCGACAAAATGACTGAGCAGCTCATGTGTTTCGACCAGCGGCAGACCCATCACCGCGTGATAACTCCCGGTTATCGTTCTGACGAAACAACCACCCTTTCCTTGAATTCCATAGGCGCCCGCTTTATCCATCGGCTCGCCCGTTGCAATATAATCGCAGATATCCTGTTGTGACAGGTTGCGGAACGTCACGTCCGTGACCACCAGTTGGCACAAAACGTCCTGGCTATCGGCGATCGCCACTGCGGTCATCACCTGATGCTGCTTGCCCGAGAGCACCGCCAGCATTTCTGCCGCATGCGCTTCGTCGCGCGGTTTTTCCAACACCCGGCCGTTGAGCACCACAATGGTATCCGCGCCCAGCACCGGCCAGTTCTGCTGCGCCAGCGCCACGCCCGCTTTAGCCTTGTCCTGCGCCAGACGGCGCACGTAAGTTTCTGCGGCTTCCCCTTCCCGACGCTGCTCTTCGGTATCCGTCAGGATAATTTCAAACGGAACGCCCAGCAGGGTCAGTAATTCACGTCGACGCGGAGAGCCGGAGGCCAGATAAAGCGAAGTCATTGATATCCTCATTGTACGGCGAACTGACGGCGGATTTTGCGCATCAGCAAGAACAACCACGGCCACAGAATGCCGTTAACCACACTACTCCAGAACACCTCTGGGCGGAAAGAGACGTTGATCACTAAAAACTCAGCCCAGAACACCACAACGTCCATCGCCAGGGATAAAAGTACGACGATCAGCGCCTGTTGCCATAGCGCCATGTTGCGGAACAGCTGGAATTTGAACGCCACCAGATAGGCGATGATACCCAACGCCAGCGCGCGTACGCCCAGCGTGGAGCCGAGGATCAGATCCATGACCAACCCCAGCACAAAGCCGGTGCCGACATTCACTCGGTGTGGCAGCGCCATCACCCAGTAAATCAGGATCAAAGCCAGCCAGGACGGCCGGAACATATAGATTTGCTCCGGCCACGGCATGATTTGCAGCACCAGCGCCACCAAAAATGACAGCCAGATTACCCAGCGCCCGTTGCTGCGGTAGCGGTTCATTGCGTGGCTCCCGCAACCGGTGCGGCGGTCTGCGTCGCAGCGGCACCCGTTGCGGCGGCAGGCAGGGACGGTTGCGGGCCCATGGCATCGGCCGGCGGCAGCACCTGCGGCATCATCTGCATCAGGCGTTCATTGGCGACGCGGTGAACTTCGTCCGGTGGCAGCGGCATATCGCCATTGCGATCGGCGCCCCACAGCAGCAGCAGGTAACGCAAGCGTTGCAGACCTGCGGTTGGCCGCGCCTGGATCACGGTATAAGCACGCTGGTTATCCACTTTAACCGAGGAGACCACCGCTACCGGATAACCTTCCGGGAAGCGGCCGCCCAGGCCAGAAGTGACCAGCACATCCCCCACGCGGATGTCGGTATTGTTCGGCAGGTGCTCGAGTTGCAAATCGTCGGCGCAACCGCTGCCTGCGGCAATCACCCGGATATCGTTGCGCAGCACCTGAATCGGCAGTGCGTGCGAGGCGTCGCAAATCAGCAGCACGCGGCTGGTGAACTTCGCCACCGCCACCACCTGGCCGACTACGCCTTTATCGCTGATCACCGGCTGGCCTTCATAAACGCCGTTGTCCGAACCTTTGTCTATCACGACCTGATCGCTATAAGGATCCGAACCGGTAGAGATCACCTGGGTGACCATTTTGTGTTCATCCTGGCGCAGTGGCGAGCCTAACAGCTCACGCAAGCGGGCGTTTTCCTGCTTGAATTGGCCAAGAAGAAGAGTGTCGCTGTTTTTCAGCAGCAGTTCCTGCCGCAGAGCTCGGTTTTCCAGCTCCAGCTGTTGGCGGGTAGCCAGCGTTTCTGAAACGCCGTCCAAAACTTTACGTGGCCCATTGGCCAAAAAATAGAAAGGGCTAACGGCCGTGTCCATGTAGTTACGAATTTTCACGAACGTACCGAGACGGCTATCGGCAACGATCAGGCCAATGGCCGCAATCACCGCCAAAAAAAGTCGGAGTTGCAGGGAAGGTCCCCTGCTAAAAATCGGCTTCATAAATTATGCGAGTTCCTCGACAACAGAAAAAGGAACCGTACCTGATTTTCGCTTTGCGCTGTCATCCGATACGGTTCCTCTTTCCTGGGGCTGACTATTCTTCGCTGAACAAATCGCCGCCATGCATGTCGATCATTTCCAACGCCTTGCCACCGCCGCGGGCTACGCAGGTCAGCGGATCTTCTGCCACGACTACCGGGATACCGGTTTCTTCCATCAGCAGGCGATCCAGGTTGCGCAGCAGTGCACCACCGCCGGTCAACACCATACCGCGTTCGGAAATGTCGGAGGCCAGCTCCGGCGGACACTGTTCCAGCGCCACCATCACCGCACTGACGATGCCGGTCAACGGCTCCTGCAGCGCTTCGAGGATTTCATTGGAGTTCAGGGTAAAGCCACGTGGCACGCCCTCAGCCAGGTTACGGCCGCGAACTTCAATTTCATGCACTTCATCGCCCGGATAAGCTGAGCCGATGCCGTGCTTGATACGCTCGGCAGTCGCTTCACCAATCAGTGAGCCATAGTTACGACGCACATAATTAATGATGGCTTCGTCGAAGCGATCGCCGCCGATACGTACGGAAGACGAGTACACCACACCGTTCAGTGAGATCACCGCAACTTCAGTGGTACCGCCACCGATATCAACCACCATGGAACCGGTCGCTTCAGAAACCGGCAAGCCGGCACCGATCGCCGCAGCCATCGGTTCTTCAATCAGAAACACCTCACGCGCACCGGCCCCTTGGGCGGATTCGCGAATGGCGCGGCGTTCAACCTGAGTTGCGCCAACCGGTACGCACACCAACACACGCGGGCTTGGCCGCATGAAGCTGTTGCTGTGAACCTGTTTGATAAAGTGCTGCAGCATTTTTTCGGTCACGAAGAAGTCGGCGATTACGCCGTCTTTCATCGGGCGAATAGCCGCGATATTGCCGGGCGTACGGCCCAGCATCTGTTTTGCCGCATGACCCACGGCCGCAACGCTCTTGGGTGAACCGGCACGATCCTGGCGAATGGCAACCACCGACGGTTCGTTCAGTACAATGCCTTGCCCTTTAACATAAATCAGGGTATTGGCGGTACCCAAGTCGATGGACAAGTCATTGGAAAACATGCCACGAAATTTCTTAAACATAACTAAAGGATAATCCTGCAAGCTGGGGGCGGAAAATAAAATCCGCCTACTTTACCAACCACACGAAGCAGCGACAAGGCGCAAAAACGTTCTACTTCGGTGAAAAATAGTCTGTATTGTTTCTGCTCGAATGCACGGAAATTGGATGAGGCCTGAATTCCCTGAACAAAGGCTCAGTTTACCACCCTGTCAGCGCACAAAACGGCGTAACACAGCTCATAAAATCTAACATATTCCCTGATTGACGCGGGTGGTAAGCACCTACCAACGTACAACAGAAAAGGACTGACAAGAGCCTATATCAAATAGGCGTTCTTGTCGCAGGCAGTTTGGGGATAATCCCAAAATGACGGATAAGATAGCCCGGATGAATTGGCGCTCATTCTACGTCAATTTTTGCCAGGCATTCAGGTTAAACGCGATAACGACGTGAATATTTTTTGCGCCCCACGTCTATCGGCTCCGGCGGCGCAAAAAAGTCACCTTGCCCGCCAAGGATCCCACGTTCTTTCAGCGTCTGCCATTCGTTGTTCGTCCGCACGCTGGCGGCAAACACCTTAGCACGGGTGCCTTCGCAGGCGCCGGCCAGGCTCTGAACGAACAGCTGATTTTCATCACGCTTATCAATCCCCCGCACTAAACCCGGGTGGAGTTTGACGATCTCTACCGCTAAGGACTTGATATAAGAGGCACTGACCACGGTTAGCCCCGCCTGAGAAACGGCAAGACGACACCCCAATCCTGAAAGCAATCTCAGCACCGGTCGCAAACGGTCGATATGTTGACACACGTCTGCCTCTGCAAGTTCAATCAGAATTCGTCGACGGTGGTTTTTTTCACACTGTAGCAGGGTATCGCGCAGCCAGCGCTGGAAACTGCGCTGCAATAATGAATCCACACAAAGCGTAAATGCCAGCGTCTCTTCCGGCCACAGCGCCAACAAGGGAAGAATGCGGCTGATATGCTGACGATCGTAACTTTCGGCCAGCCCCAACTGCTGCACCAGCGGCATATATTCCGAGGGTAGCAGCTCTTGGGTTCCATCATAAATCCGGCTCATGATCTCGCGGTGATGAACGTCTCCTTCCACCGTTACCGCCGGTTTCTGATACAGGCGTGGGCCGCCTCGTACCAATACCTGTTCCAGCAGGGTGCGCCATTTAACACTGCCGCGCCCTTTTTCAGGCACCTGGCTGTCGTAAACGTACCAGCCGTTTTCCCCTTGCAACGTGGCGTGACGCGTTGCCTGTTCCGCGTAATCAATCACCTGCTCCGGGGTTTGCCCGCTGCGATACGCCACTATGCCGATATGCAAGAACGTTTCGCGATCGATAAGCGCCGTTGAAGGCAGTGCATCAATGGCATTCACCAACTGTGCGGCGATGCCGTCCGCCTCTTTCAACGTGCGGTGCGGCAACAGCACGGTGAAATCACTGTGGAAATAGCGCGCCAACAGCGCCGCCGGATAGCGCATCACGAAGGTCGACAGCAGATTGACCAGCGAGTACATCAGTTCCTGCACCGCCGAGTTGCCGTGGGTTTCCCGCAGCGTATCGAAATCGGGTAACCGCACCATCATGACAATGCCGTGCGAGCCTTCCTCCTCCAATTGAGTGGCCAGTTGGTTATCAAAAAACAATCGGTTGTTCAGCCCGGTTTTTGCGTCCTGTGCGGCAAAGGCGCGGATCAGCGTATCGACCCGGCTGCGCGCTTCACGCGCTTCCGCCAAATCCGCCAGCAGGCGATCAAGCGCACCGCTGACGTTGGCCGGCCATTCGCGCACATCGCCCTGCATCACGTTTTCTCGTTCACCGTTAAGAATGCGGCGCGCACGGCGCTCCAGCCGATCTTCTCCCTCGGCCTGCTCACGCAGCCAGCGCAGGCTGAACAACAAAATCACCACCATCGCGACGATCGACAGCGTGACAGCCCCGGTGGATTGCAGCGAGCGCACATCGCTGACGAATGGATCGATATAGGTAATGTGGAGCGAACTGCCCGGGTGCTGCAGCAGCGGCCGGGAAACCTGCCGGCAGCCGTTCAGCAAATCCCAGGGCAACTTCAAAGCCGGCAGTTTATAAGTGAAGAGATTGGTGCGGCCGCTATCGACGCTGACGGCCACGATGCCAAGCGGGCGCATCACCAGCGGCAACCATTGTTGCTGTTCATCGGGGGAACCATGCAGCATTGACTGATCGAGCGACGTCACCAGCGAATCGAAGCGGCGCTCCAGACGATCCTGTGTCACGTAGAAGAAACTGTATGAACACCCCATCAGCATCAAAAACATCGCCAGAGCAACAAGCAGGGTGATCAGCGCAGACAGTTTAGTGGTAAATCGCATCCCTGTGCCTTGTCCGTTATGGTTACGTGAATTTTCACCTTTGGAGGTATAAAGGCCCCGAATCCGCTCAAATGAATGCAACTCAATACCTTGATTTCTTAATTAATAACTGACTTTTCACTGCACTCGTTCCGTCAACATCAGGCAGTAAATCGTGCTGCTCAACCTATCAAGCCTGGCCTGCGAAGAAAACCTTAAAACGTCATTTTTTGCCCTTTATCAGGGCATAAGTGCCTTAGTAAGCATATAGTCAAATAAATCTGATTCAGCCATATATGGCAAAAATGATAACGAGAGGAAGAGTGACATGCGTGCACTGTTATTGGAACAACAAGACGAGCAAACTTTGGCGCACATCAAAGAGATCAGCAGCGATCAACTGCCCGATGGTGATGTGACGATCGACGTCAACTGGTCCAGCCTTAACTATAAAGATGCGCTCGCGATCACCGGCAAAGGCAAGATCATCCGCCAATTTCCTATGGTGCCGGGCATCGACTTCGCCGGTACGGTGCGTGACAGCCGAGACCCGCGCTTTAAAGAGGGCCAGAGCGTGGTGCTCACCGGCTGGGGCGTCGGCGAGAATCACTGGGGTGGCCTGGCAGAACAGGCCCGGGTATCCGGCGAATGGTTGGTGCCGCTGCCGCACGGGTTGGATGAACGTAAGGCGATGATCCTCGGCACCGCCGGCTTTACCGCCATGCTATGCGTGATGGCGCTGGAGGAAGGCGGCGTACGGCCGGATGACGGCGACATTCTGGTGACCGGCGCCAGCGGCGGCGTTGGCAGCGCGGCGATCGCCATTCTGACGGCCCTGGGCTATCACGTCACCGCGATCAGCGGCCGCGAAAGCAACGTCGACTACCTGAAAGCGCTGGGCGCCAAAGAGGTTCTGTCGCGTAGCGGTTACCTGGAAGCGCCACGTCCGCTGGAGAAACAACTGTGGGCCGGTGCGATAGATACCGTCGGCGACACCCTGTTGGCACGGGTGCTGGCGCAGATGAACTATAACGGCGTCGTCGCCGCTTGCGGGCTGGCTGGTGGTTACCACCTGCCAACCACGGTGATGCCGTTCATTCTGCGCAACGTACGCCTGCAGGGTGTGGACTCGGTACACGCCCCGCTGCACCGCCGCCAAACTGCCTGGGAACGCCTGGCCGGTATCCTGCCGGACAGCTTCTACCAGCAGGCCACGCAGGAAATTACGCTGGAACAGGCGCCGGCCACCGCCGCAGCGCTGCTGAATAACCAAGTCACCGGCCGCACGCTGGTGAAGATCCGCTAAATCTGTCCGCCCCCCGGCAACGGGGGGAAACCCGCCCTGCGAAATTTCATATTTTCCTGCCGCCTCTCGCATAAGCCCTGCTTTCACGCCATGCTTACCTTTATATACCCCAGCGTATTGCAGGGGCGCGAATACTGCGCCCGCGTTTATCGGGGCGAATAGACTCGTCCCTACAGTCAGTCTGACCGGAGCAGGTTTGAACGCCCTATTTTGCAAGGCGACGGGTAAAAATGCGGAGAAAAACACCATGAGCAAATCCCCAAAATTGACCGAGGCCGACGTCACGCCCGAGACTGTGTTTTATCAGCGGCGCAAAGTGCTGCAGGCGTTAGGTATCACCGCCGCGTCGTTGGCGCTGCCGCTTAATGCGCAGGCCGATGTGCTGTCATGGTTCAAAGGTAACGATCGGCCCAAAGCCCCGGCAGGCAAGCCGTTGGCGTTCAGCAAGCCGCCCGCCTGGCAGGCGCAACTGGCCATGACGCCCGAAGACAAGGTTTCCGGTTACAACAATTTCTACGAATTCGGTCTCGATAAGGCCGATCCCGCCGCCAATGCCAGCGGACTGAAAACCGAAGGCTGGAAAGTGCGCATCGACGGTGAAGTCGGTAAACCGATCACGCTGGATATCGATGATTTAATCAAACGCTTCCCACTGGAACAGCGCATCTACCGCATGCGCTGCGTGGAGGCCTGGTCGATGGTAGTTCCCTGGATTGGCTTTGAGCTGGGTAAACTCATCACACTGGCAGAGCCGAACAGCAATGCGCGCTATGTCGCCTTCCAGACGCTGTACGATCCGGAACAGATGCCGGGCCAGAAGGATCGTTTTATCGGCGGCGGCCTGAAGTATCCGTATGTCGAAGGGCTGCGTCTCGATGAGGCCATGAACCCGCTGGCGCTGCTGACCGTTGGCGTGTACGGCAAAACGCTGCCGCCGCAAAATGGCGCGCCGCTGCGGCTGATCACCCCATGGAAATACGGCTTTAAAGGCATTAAATCGATTGTCCATATTCGCCTGGTGCGCGATCAACCGCCGACGACCTGGAATGAGTCCGCACCCAATGAATACGGTTTCTACGCCAACGTGAACCCGCACGTCGATCATCCGCGCTGGTCGCAGGCGACCGAGCGTTTTATCGGCTCCGGCGGCATTCTGGATGTCAAACGTCAGCCGACGCTGCTGTTCAACGGCTATGCCGATCAGGTTGCGTCGCTGTATCGCGGGATGGATCTGCGGGAGAATTTCTAAGTGCGTTTAACGCCGACTCACATCAAAGGGATCAAGGTCGCTATTTATCTGGCGGCATTCCTGCCTTTTCTCTGGCTGGTGCTGGCGGTGGATCAGGGCTGGTTCAGCGCCGATCCGGCCAAGGATATTCAGCATTTTACCGGCAGGATGACGCTGAAACTGCTGTTGGCGACCCTGATGATTGCCCCGCTGGCGCGCTATGCCCGCCAACCGCTGCTGATCCGCTGTCGCCGCCTGGTGGGGTTGTGGTGTTTTGCCTGGGGCACGCTGCATCTGATAAGCTATTCGACGCTTGAGTTGGGGCTGAGCAATATCGGTCTTCTGGGGCGCGAACTGGTGACTCGCCCTTATCTGACACTCGGCATTATCAGCTGGCTGATTCTGCTGGCGCTAGCCGCCACCTCTACGCTGTGGGCCATGCGCAAACTGGGTGCCAAATGGCAGACATTGCATAACTTCGTCTATCTGGCGGCGATACTGGCACCGATTCACTACCTGTGGTCGGTAAAAACCTTTTCGCCGCAGCCTTTCATTTACGCTCTGTTGGCTATACTGCTGCTGGCGCTGCGATACAAGAAATTCCGCAATTGGTGGCGTTAAAGGGCGGAACTTTTCTGTGTTCTATCCCTCATAATGCGATAACGCCATCGTCAGTTTGCTGATTTAGGGTTGAATATCTTCGCTGATAAGACCAGTATTTAGCTGCGAATTGCTACGATATCGTTATAATGCCCGGCCTTGCTCCTGTTCACAGGGTGAATTTCCCCCTTAACAGGTGACAAATCGGTGACATCGGGTTATTTTCTACGATGATGGTTTTATTGCCGGAGATACCAGCACAATGGCAGACAAGTCTCACATTTTGCTTTTGAACGGCCCCAATCTGAATCTGCTGGGGACGCGTGAGCCGGAGAAGTACGGCAGCACGACGCTGACAGAGATAGTTAACGGATTGGAAAACCAGGCATCCGCGCTGGATATCACCCTGAGCCATCTGCAATCCAACGCCGAGTATCAGCTTATCGATCGCATACATCAGGCACGCGGCAACACAGATTTTATTCTGATCAACCCTGCCGCGTTCACGCATACCAGCGTGGCGCTGCGTGATGCATTGCTGGCGGTGCAGATCCCGTTTATCGAGATCCACCTCTCCAATGTGCACGCCCGCGAGCCTTTCCGCCATCATTCCTACCTCTCCGATGTTGCGGTAGGCGTGATTTGCGGCCTCGGCGCGGATGGCTACACATTTGCTTTACAGGCAGCGGTTAACCGTCTGTCAAAAACCCACTAATTGCTACGCAAAAAGAGTACGGAATCACACTCATGGATATTCGTAAAATCAAGAAACTGATCGAACTGGTTGAAGAATCAGGCATTTCTGAACTGGAAATCTCTGAAGGCGAAGAGTCGGTTCGCATCAGCCGTGCCGCTCCGGTGCAGGCTTACCCAATGATGCCACAGGCCTATGCCATGCAGCCTCAGCAGCAGCCAGCTCTGGCTAACGCCGTTGCCAGCGCGCCTGCTGCAGAAACCCCTGCGGCACCGGCGGCCATGAGTGGCCACATCGTCCGTTCCCCAATGGTAGGCACTTTCTACCGCACGCCAAGCCCGGATGCGAAAGCCTTCATCGAAGTCGGCCAGAAAGTGAACGCCGGCGACACTCTGTGCATCGTTGAAGCCATGAAAATGATGAACCAGATCGAAGCGGACAAATCCGGCGTTGTTAAAGCTATTCTGGTAGAAAACGGCCAACCGGTTGAATTTGACGAGCCACTGGTCGTCATCGAATAACGAGGCGAACATGCTTGATAAAATTGTTATCGCCAACCGCGGCGAGATCGCGCTTCGTATCCTGCGTGCTTGTAAAGAGCTGGGCATCAAAACCGTTGCCGTGCACTCCACAGCCGATCGCGATCTGAAACACGTACTGCTGGCTGACGAGACCGTCTGTATTGGTCCTGCGCCCTCGGTAAAAAGCTATTTGAACATCCCGGCCATCATCTCTGCGGCGGAAATCACCGGCGCAGTGGCGATCCACCCAGGCTACGGCTTCTTGTCTGAAAACGCCGATTTCGCCGAGCAGATCGAACGTTCCGGCTTTATCTTCATCGGCCCGAAAGCCGAAACCATCCGCCTGATGGGCGACAAGGTTTCTGCGATCAACGCCATGAAGAAAGCCGGCGTGCCTTGCGTTCCTGGCTCCGATGGCCCGCTGACCGATGACATGGACAAAAACCGTGCCTTCGCCAAGCGCATCGGCTACCCGGTGATCATCAAGGCGTCCGGCGGCGGCGGCGGCCGTGGCATGCGCGTAGTGCGCAGCGACAAAGATCTCGAGCAATCCATTGCCATGACCAAAGCTGAAGCCAAAGCGGCATTCAACAATGACATGGTTTACATGGAGAAATACCTGGAAAACCCACGTCATATCGAAATTCAGATTTTGGCGGACGGCCAGGGTAACGCCATCTATCTGGCCGAGCGCGACTGCTCCATGCAGCGTCGCCACCAGAAAGTGGTTGAAGAAGCACCGGCACCGGGCATCACCAGCGAAATGCGCCGTTACATCGGCGAGCGCTGCTCGAAGGCCTGTGTGGAAATCGGTTATCGCGGTGCAGGTACCTTCGAGTTCCTGTATGAAAACGGCGAGTTCTATTTCATCGAAATGAACACCCGTATTCAGGTTGAACACCCGGTGACCGAAATGATCACCGGCGTGGATCTGATCAAAGAGCAGCTGCGCATCGCTGCCGGTCAGCCGCTGTCGATCAAACAGGACGAAGTGAAGGTTCACGGCCACGCGGTGGAATGCCGTATCAATGCCGAAGACGCGAACACCTTCCTGCCGAGCCCGGGCAAGATCACCCGTTTCCATGCGCCAGGCGGTTTCGGCGTGCGTTGGGAATCTCATATTTACGCCGGTTATACCGTACCGCCGTACTATGATTCCATGATCGGCAAACTGATCACTTACGGTGAAAACCGTGACGTGGCCATTGCCCGCATGAAGAACGCCCTGGCTGAGCTGATCATCGATGGCATCAAAACCAACGTTGAACTGCAGCAAAAGATCATGAGCGACGAAAACTTCCAGCACGGTGGCACCAACATCCACTACCTGGAGAAAAAGCTGGGTCTGCAGGAAACCTAAGGCAGGCTACTCGCATTGCCTGACAGAAGGCCGGTTAATCACCGGCCTTTTTCTTTTTCGTTTCAGGCCAGTAACGGCTTGGCAAAACGCCCACATGCCGTAAAATTCCCTACCTTTGATACATCCCTCACCCTAAACCTGTGGGAGACACTGATGGACAAACGCTTTATTCAGGCACACCGCGAAGCGCGCTGGGCGCTGTGGCTGACGCTGCTCTACCTGCTGGCCTGGTCGCTGGCGGCCTATCTGCCGGACAGCAATGCCGGCATCACCGGCCTGCCGCACTGGTTCGAAATGGCGTGCCTGCTAGTACCGCTGCTGTTTATCGGCCTGTGCTGGCTGATGGTACGCGGCGTGTTCCGCGATATTTCGCTGGAGGATGGCGATGCAAACTGAAGTGATCCTGCCGTTGATCGCCTATCTGCTGCTGGTGTTCGGGCTGTCGGTATATGCTTACAGCCGGCGTCAGAGCGGCAACTTCCTCAGCGAATATTTCCTGGGTAACCGGTCAATGGGCGGCTTTGTGCTGGCCATGACGCTGACCGCCACCTATATCAGCGCCAGTTCGTTTATCGGTGGCCCCGGCGCCGCCTATAAATACGGCCTGGGCTGGGTGCTGCTGGCAATGATCCAGTTGCCTGCGGTGTGGCTGTCGCTCGGCGTACTGGGCAAAAAGTTCGCCATTCTGGCGCGCCGCTATAACGCCATCACCCTGAACGACATGCTGTACGGCCGCTATCAAAGCCGCCTGTTGGTATGGTTGGCCAGTCTTAGCCTGCTGGTGGCTTTCCTGGGCGCCATGACGGTGCAATTTATCGGTGGCGCGCGCCTGCTGGAAACCGCTGCCGGTATCCCCTACGACACCGGCCTGCTGATTTTCGGCATCAGCATCGCGCTGTATACCGCCTTTGGCGGCTTCCGCGCCAGCGTACTCAATGACGCCATGCAAGGACTGGTCATGCTGCTTGGCACCGTGCTGCTGCTGGTTGCGGTGATCCACGCCGCCGGCGGCCTGCACAGCGCGGTGGACAAACTGCAACAGATCGACCCGGCGCTGGTATCACCGCAGGGCGGCGAGCAGATCCTCAGCCTGCCCTTTATGGCATCGTTCTGGATCCTGGTGTGCTTCGGCGTGATTGGCCTGCCGCATACCGCGGTGCGCTGCATCTCATACAAAGACAGCAAAGCGGTGCATCGCGGCATTATCCTCGGCACCATGGTGGTGGCGGTGCTGATGTTCGGCATGCATCTGGCCGGCGCGCTGGGCCGCGCGGTGTTGCCGGATCTGAAGATCCCCGATCAGGTGATCCCGACGCTGATGATCACCGTGCTGCCGCCGTACGCCGCCGGCATTTTCCTGGCCGCACCGATGGCGGCAATCATGTCGACGATTAACGCCCAACTGCTGCAATCTTCCGCCACTATCGTCAAAGATCTCTATCTTGGCGTGCGCCCGCAGCAAATGCAGAACGAAAGGTTGATCAAGCGTTTCTCCAGCCTGACCACGTTGATCCTTGGCCTGCTGGTGCTGCTGGCGGCCTGGCGACCACCGGAAATGATCATCTGGCTGAACCTGCTGGCGTTTGGTGGCCTGGAAGCGGTCTTCCTGTGGCCGCTGGTGCTTGGCCTGTACTGGGAACGCGCCAACGCGCAGGGAGCGCTTAGCTCAATGGTGACGGGTGCGGTATGCTATACGCTATTGGCCAGCTTCAAGCTGCAGTTGGCGGGGTTGCACCCCATCGTGCCTTCGTTGTTACTCAGCCTGCTGGCGTTTTATATCGGTAACGTCGTCGGCGAAAAGCGTCGGGTGACGTCATCATTACCCTCTTAAAGAGAATTGCTATGCCTTGGATCCAACTAAAACTGAACACCACCGGCAGCCAGGCGGAAGACCTGAGCGACGCGCTGGTTGAAAGCGGCGCGGTATCAGTGACCTTCCAGGACACCCACGACAACCCAGTGTTCGAGCCGCTGCCGGGTGAAACCCTGCTGTGGGGCGATACCGATGTGATCGGGCTGTACGACGCTGAAACCGACATGGCTGAAGTGGTGGCGATACTGGAGCAACACCCATTGCTGGGCGCCGGCTTCCGCCACAAGATAGAACAGCTGGAAGACAAGGATTGGGAACGCGAGTGGATGGATAACTTCCACCCGATGCGCTTTGGCGAGCGCCTGTGGATCTGCCCGAGCTGGCGCGACGTGCCCGATCCGGACGCGGTCAACGTGATGCTCGACCCGGGCCTGGCATTTGGTACCGGCACTCACCCAACTACTGCGCTGTGCCTGCAGTGGCTGGACAGCCTCGATCTGACCGGAAAAACCATTATCGACTTCGGTTGCGGTTCCGGCATTCTGGCGATTGCCGCGCTGAAGCTCGGTGCAGCACGCGCTATCGGCATCGATATCGATCCCCAAGCCATTCAGGCCAGCCGCGACAATGCGCAGCGTAACGGCGTTTCAGAGCGTCTGGAGCTGTATCTGCCGAAAGACCAACCGACCGACCTGCTGGCAGACGTCGTGGTCGCCAACATCCTGGCCGGCCCGTTGCGCGAGCTTGCGCCGCTGATCGGCTGCCTGCCGAAGTCCGGAGGCTATCTGGGCCTGTCCGGCGTGCTGGCCACCCAGGCGGCAAGCGTAGCGGAAGCCTATGAAGACAAATTCACGCTCGATCCGGTCGCAGAGCGCGAAGAATGGTGCCGCATCACCGGCCAGCGTAACTAATCACACCGCCTTTTCATGCAAAAATCCATCGGAAGCTCCCCCTTCCGGTGGATTTTTTATTTCCTTCAAGCCTGACTGATTTATACATACAGTTAGTAGGTGTATTCTCTCTCCCTAGCGCCAACGCCCCCTGAGGTGACGGCGACAATTCAGGCAAACCTCATACTGTCGTTTTTAAAGGGAGTTAACATGAAAGGTCATTTATTGATTGCCGCGCTTTTAGCCGGCAGCTTTTCGGTCACTGCGGCTGAACAGACGCATTGGAGCTATGATGGCCAGGAAGATCCGGCGCATTGGGGCAAACTTTCCCCAGATTTTTCGCTGTGTGAAACCGGTAAGAATCAGTCGCCGATCAATATCAAGGGCGCCCTGGAAACCCACCACGCCCAATTGCAGTTGGCATTCCAGCCAGGCAAGCAGCAGATCGTCAACAACGGCCACACCGTGCAGGTCAACGTCAGCGGCGGCAATACATTGGTACTGGATAGCAGCACCTTCACGCTGCAGCAGTTCCACTTCCATGCCCCGAGCGAAAACGAAATTGACGGCAAACAGTTCCCGCTGGAAGCCCACTTTGTTTATAAAGGCAAAGACGGTGAACTGGCGGTGCTGGCGTTGATGTTCCAACAAGGCAAGGCAAACGCGCAACTGGCGAAGGCCTGGCAACAGATACCGACCACCGTCAATCAAGCCGCCGTGCTGAGCGCTCCGCTGGATATCCAGGCCCTGTTGCCGAAGCAGTTTAACTTCTATCGCTTCAGCGGTTCGCTGACCACCCCACCCTGCTCCGAAGGCGTTAGCTGGATGGTGCTGGGTAAACCCGTTAGCGCGTCGGTCGAACAGATTGCTCAATTCAAGAATGCAGTCCGGCATGCGAACAACCGCCCGATACAGCCGCTGAATGGCCGGGTCATCATCGACTGAGGTCATCCGCAGGGCTTCACCGCCGGTTTTGCCCCCCGGCGGCGAACAAACACCGGTTTAGCCGATCCCCGCGCAAGGCGGTTAAGCGTAATTCAGCCTATTCTCAACGGAATACCCTGATAAACACCGTATATTGCTACCGTTCTCCAGTGGAATCCGCGCTGATTGCAGATAAAATTCTGTTGTGTCGGGAATATTTTATTGCGCTAAAAACAATCAATTAAAGTCAACTCATTGTTAAATATATACAATATTTTTATGAAACCTGACGCAGCCCCTTTTCTCTGCCCGATAACGGCGAATTGGTCAAAGTTTGGCCTTTCATCTCAACGCAAAAATGCGTAATATACGCGCCCTTGCGGACACAGTATGGTTACTCTTTGTCTATGCGCATTGGACACCACCAGCTTACAAATTGCTTGATTGCGGCCCCTATGGCCGGCATTACAGATCGCCCGTTTAGAACCCTATGTCATGCAATGGGTGCTGGGATGGCTGTATCCGAAATGCTCTCCTCCAATCCGGAGGTGTGGCGGACGGATAAGTCGCGTCTGCGTATGGTACATAGCGATGAACCAGGGATCCGTTCCGTGCAGATTGCCGGATGCGATCCCGATGATATGGCTGCCGCGGCGCGGATTAACGTGGCAGGCGGCGCACAGATCATCGACATCAATATGGGATGCCCAGCCAAAAAAGTGAACCGGAAGCTTGCAGGGTCTGCGTTGCTGCAGTACCCGGATCTGGTTAAACAGATTCTCCACGCGGTAGTTAACGCAGTGGATGTGCCGGTAACGCTTAAGATTCGCACCGGCTGGGCGCCAGAACACCGTAACTGTGTAGAGATTGCCCAACTGGCCGAAGATTGTGGTATACAGGCCCTGACTATTCATGGCCGAACCCGTGCCTGCCTGTTCAACGGCAACGCGGAGTACGACAGCATTCGGGCAGTTAAGCAGAGTGTTTCCATTCCGATTATCGCGAATGGAGACATTACTGACCCGCATAAAGCCAGAGCAGTGCTCGACTACACCGGGGCCGATGCCCTGATGATAGGCCGCGCTGCTCAGGGGAGACCCTGGATCTTCCGGGAAATCCAGCATTATCTGGACACTGGGGAGTTGCTGCCACCTTTGCCGCTTGGCGAGGTTAAGCGCTTGTTGATAGGGCATATTCGGGAATTGCACGGCTTTTATGGCCAAGGCAAGGGATTCCGGATTGCTCGTAAGCACGTGTCCTGGTATCTACAGGAACACGCCCCGAATGACCAGTTTCGGCGCACATTCAACGCCATAGAGGATGCCAGCGAACAGCTGGAGGCGTTGGAGGCATATTTCGAAAATCTTGCGTAACAAAAAAGAGCTGACAGAACTATGTTCGAACAACGCGTAAATTCTGACGTACTGACCGTTTCTACCGTGAACTCACAGGATCAAGTGACTCAAAAGCCTCTGCGTGACTCGGTTAAACAAGCACTGAAGAACTATTTTGCTCAACTGAATGGTCAGGACGTTAATGACTTGTATGAGCTGGTTTTGGCTGAAGTTGAACAGCCACTGTTGGACATGGTGATGCAATACACCCGTGGCAACCAAACCCGTGCTGCTCTGATGATGGGCATCAACCGCGGTACGCTGCGTAAGAAATTGAAAAAATACGGCATGAACTGATACTAGTCAGTCAGGTTGTTGAAAAAAGGCGCTTTATCTCATTTGATAAGCGCCTTTTTCTTTGTCTTTACACCGCATCAGCCCCAGCGTAATGCGAATGAGAATATTCGTATGCCCCTCTTCCTCAGTAACCCGTATTGTGTGATACAATACGCATTCCTGGAGCCGCTTTCGCTGGCCTACAGCCATCCTTCCGAAGCCTGATAGCAGCGCGAACCGCCCCTTCGAGTGTAAAGATTTAGTCAATTATGGAATCTGGCTAAACCATAATGATGTCTGGGTGTCTTAGTAGTCGTATCGCAATCGAGTGGATCCTTTATGCGTTACAGATTACTGCCCCCTACTGCATAAATGAGTTGATATGAAGCGTCCACAAGAATTCCGTTCGGCCCTGCTGCACCCGCGCTACTGGTTTACCTGGTTCGGCCTGGCCATTTTGTTCCTGCTGGTTCAACTGCCTTACCCGTTGCTGCACAAGCTCGGCGTATGGATGGGCCGCACCTCGATGCGTTTCCTGAAACGTCGCGTTGCCATTACCCGCCGTAACCTGGAGCTGTGTTTCCCGGATATGGACGAGGCGCAACGCGAGCGCAAAGTGATCGGCAATTTCGAATCCCTTGGCATGGGCCTGCTGGAAACCGGTATGGCCTGGTTCTGGTCAGATAAGCGTGTCAAACGCTGGTTCAACGTCTCCGGCATCAATCACCTGAAAATGGCGCAGCAGAATGAACGCGGCGTACTGGTGATTGGCGTGCACTTTATGTCGCTGGAGCTGGGCGGCCGTGCTATGGGGCTGTGCCAGCCCATGATGGCGATGTACCGCCCGCACAACAATAAAGCGATGGAATGGGCACAGACCAAAGGCCGCATGCGCTCCAACAAGGCCATGCTCGATCGCAAAGACCTGCGCGGCATGGTGCATGCACTGAAGCGCGGTGAAGCCGTGTGGTTCGCTCCGGATCAAGACTATGGCCCACGTGGCAGCGTATTCGCGCCGTTATTCGCCGTCGATCAGGCCGCCACCACCAGCGGCACCTTTATGCTGGCGCGTATGGCCAAGCCGGCACTGGTTCCGGTGGTATTGATCCGCCGCGAGAAAGGCCGCGGCTATGACCTGTTGATCCAGCCTGCGCTGGAAGATTACCCGATAGGCGATGAACTTGCGGCGGCGGCCTATATGAACAAAGTGGTCGAGAAAGAGATCATGCGGGCGCCGGAGCAATACATGTGGCTGCATCGTCGCTTCAAAACCCGACCGATCGGCGCTCCCTCGCTGTACTAAGCCCAGATTCTGTTTCCCAGCCCGGCCAAAACGCCGGGCTTTTTTGTGCGTTGCGTTTAAAAAACCTGCTGCCGGTCCTTAGGCTTTGCTGTAACCTCTTTTTTTACCCGTACAGGAAAAGGAAACGATGAAAACTCACGTCCGCATTGCTCTGGTCGGTGACTACAAACCCCAGGCCGTATCTCACCAGGCTATCCCCATCGCTCTCCAGCTCACCGCCGCACACCTTAACGTCGATATTCAATCCCACTGGCTGCCTACAGAAACCCTCACCGACACCTCGGTATTGCAGGATTATGATGCTATCTGGGTGGTACCCGGCAGCCCGTACAACCATGACGATGGCGTCTTTATGACCATTCGCCATGCACGCGAACAGAATATCCCCTTCCTCGGCTCCTGCGCTGGCTTCCAGTATGCGATTGTGGAATACGCTCGTAACGTTATGGGCTGGCACGATGCCGGGCATGCGGAAACCGACACCGGCGGCCGGTTGGTTATCGCTCCGTTGAGCTGTTCGCTGGTGGAAAAAAGCGGGGACATTATTTTGCAGCCAGACACGCTGGTCGCCCGCGCTTACGGCAAGCTGGAAACGCATGAAGGTTACCACTGCAATTTCGGCGTTAACCCGGATTTCGTTGCCGATCTGCAGCAACACCCGCTGATTATCAGTAGCCATGACCACGCAGGTGACGTGCGTTCGATAGAGCTGCCGGGGCACCGTTTTTACGCCGCTACGCTATTCCAGTCCGAACGTGCCGCGTTGCGCGATGAGCTGTCGCCGCTAGTGGTCGAGCTGATCAAGACCGCAGCACAAGTCTGAAACCCTCTAGCCCTCAGAAAATGAGGGCTAGTATATAGCCATAGCCCAACGCGTTGCCGCGAGGAAAGGCACTCACCAATAATTAAATGGTTAATCACCCCCCGCTAATATCATTCCCATCTTATTAAAGTTAACTAAAACCTGTCTGATAACGGATTATTCATCTCAACTTAATTTTACCGTCATATAAAAGATCATTAATAGCGCCCGCCATTTCCCCCTGTTTATCATTGCCTTCATAAGAATATTGCATAAATAATTCTTTATTATTTTTTAAGTTCAACATGTTGCGATCTGCCGAAGCTACCCCAGGAGGATAATCACAAGGAGAAACTCACTGTATAAGTCTAACATCAACATAAAAAACAAAGAAAAAAGCAAATATAAACAAATGGATACAAAAAAACAAATGAGAGTTAGCTGCCATCATAATAATGATCATTAAAATATATTCGACCTGACGAACTGATTGCAAAAAAATGAAAATTAAATAATTAGGCTTAAAATAAAAACATTTCATATTATCACAAAAAACCATTAAAAAAAATTAATGTAAATCCAGGCCAATTCAATTTTCACCTTTTATAATATTCGGGTGCTTAACGACTGCTAACTCTATTTAAGTCGATTAATTCCTAATTTATGGAGGTGGTTCCGTGTCCGCTTATTCTCTGACAACCGTGCAACAGGCTGTGTGGCTCGACCAATCGTTGAATCCCGAGATCCCATTGTATAACGTAGGGTGTTTATGGCATGTGGAACGGGAAATCTCACTCCCGTTGTTTAAAGAAGCTATCCGCCAAATCCAGCAACAACACGATGCGCTGCAAACCACCCTGAAAGAAGCACCTCAAGGTGTCATTCAGGAGCCGCTGTTCAAAAAACAAATTGAATTACATTACCATGATTTCTCAAAGGAAAATGATGCATTCAACCGGGCGAAAACACATTTGCGAAGCAAATTTATTCAGCCTTATCAGCTCTACGAAGATTTGCTTTGGCGCTGTCATGTCGCCAGGGTGAACGACACCACGACGCTGTGGTTACTGGCGTCCCATCATCTGATTGCGGATGGCACCTCAATCTCTTTGCTAAGCCGCATGATCATGGATCGTTATAAGCAATTAAAAGCCGGAGAAGAAGGCCAGATCGGCGCCTCTTGTTACCAAAACTTCGTCGTCAGCGACCAGGCCTATCAGCAGTCATCACGTTATGAACGCGACCGCGACTGGTGGCTGCAACGCTTTGCCGCGGCCCCGTCTCCAATATTGGAGCGCCGTCAGAATTACTGCGAGCAGCAAACCTACCCTAGCAGCCAAGTTATCAAACGTCTGCCGCACGAGCGTTTTCTTCAACTGGAGCGCTATGCGGCCGAACGGGGTAGCTCGGCGATGCATTTCTTCACCGCCTTGATTGCCCTTTGGTTCGCCCGGATTTGGCAGATGGAGCACGTCATTTTGGGCGTTCCGGTTCACAACCGCAGCACCGCAGATCATAAGCAAACGCTGGGGATGTTCTCTTCCATGATCCCACTGCGTATCAACGTCGATCTGCAGCACTCCTTCGCCGACCTGCTGCGGCAAATTGGCGGCGAATTGCGACAATGCTATCGCCATCAACGCTTCCCGATTGCCGAGCTTAACCGTCACTTAAATCTGCACCAACAAGGAAGGCGTCAGCTGTTTGATATCAGTTTTTCGCTGGAAGTTTTCCCTACCGACATCGAGCTGGAAGGCAGCCAGTTTAAGGTTGAGAATATGCACCATGGCCATGAACAATTGCCACTGGGCATCTACCTGCGCCACTATCTTCCTGGCGAGGATCCCTTGCTGGAATTTAACCTCAATCAGGCTTGGTTCAGCCACGAGGATGGCGAGCGCATCGCCGCCCGCATCATAAGGTTACTCGACGAAGTGCTGGACGGAGATCCGGCACTGCCAGTGGGGAAACTGCCGCTGCTGCTGCCAAACGAACAGCAGCAAATTTTCCACCAATGGAATAATACGCATCAAGTCTGGGCGGACATGCCGCAGAGTTTGCATCAGTTTTTGGAACGGCAGGCAGAGTGCACACCAGACGCTCCGGCCCTCTGCTACGAACACCATTCGATCAGCTATCGTCAATTGAATCAGCAGGCCAACCGGTTTGCCGCGTTCCTGCGGCAGCAAGGTTTGCAACCGGATGATCGTATTGCGCTTTGCGTTGACCGTGGACCGGAAATGGTGATCGCCCTGTACGCCATTTTAAAAGCGGGCGCAGCTTATGTACCGCTCGATCCCGATTACCCGCAGGATCGCTTGCGCCATATGTTGCAAGATTGCGGCGCTAAGTATGTGTTGATCGACGACGGCGGCGAACACGCATTGCACCCGCTCCGCGACATCACAGTGCCGCGTGTGCATCTGCAACGCGACAGCCACCTTTGGCGGCATACATCGGCGGACAACCTTGCACCACTGGCTTCTGATCCGCAGCGCAGCCTGGCCTATGTCATTTATACTTCCGGTTCGACGGGGAAACCCAAAGGGGTGATGAATGAACACCGTGGGGTCATCAATCGCCTGTTATGGATGCAACAAGCTTATCCGCTGACGCCGAAGGATGTGGTGTTGCAAAAAACGCCGTTCAGCTTCGACGTGTCAGTTTGGGAATTCTTCTGGCCGCTGATGGTTGGGGCCCGGCTAGCCATCGCCAAACCGGGTGGCCATCAGGATCCGGACTATCTGAGCGCCTGCATCGCAAAACACGGCGTCACCACGCTGCACTTTGTTCCCTCAATGCTGCAACTGTTTTTACGGCATGGCGACATGGCGCAGTGCAACGCCTTGCGGCGCATCATGTGCAGCGGCGAAGCTCTGCCGCTCGCCACGGTACAGCGCTGCCTGCGGCAATTGCCGCAGGCGGAACTGCACAACCTCTATGGCCCGACGGAGGCGGCTGTGGATGTCTCCAGCTGGCATTGTCGTCCCGAGGACGAACGGGCACTGGTGCCGATCGGCAAGCCTATCGCCAATACTCAGCTCTATATTCTGGACAATCAGTTGCAGCCACTGCCGCCCGGCGTCGCCGGTGAACTGCATATCGGCGGAATTCAGGTTGCCCGCGGCTACCTGAATCGACCGGAATTAAGCACAGAACGCTTCATTGCCGATCCTTTCAGCCGCGACCCTCAGGCGCGCCTGTATAAAACAGGTGACCTTGCGCGCTGGCTGGCGGATGGCAATATCGAATATCTGGGCAGGAACGATTTCCAGGTCAAGATCCATGGCGTACGCATTGAGTTGGGGGAGATTGAGCAGCAATTGAGACTATGCGCCGGCGTGGAAGACGCCGCGATCCTGGCAAAAGAAGACGCCCATGGCGGGAAACGCCTGGTGGCGTATGTCATCGCGCCGGATAAAGACGCGCACCCCACCGACTGGCGCCGCCAGTTGCAGCAACATTTGCCGGATTATATGGTGCCATCCAGTTATATCCGGCTGGAGGCATTCCCCCTCTCCCCTAACGGCAAGCTGGATCGCAAAGCCCTGCCGGCCCCTACTCCGTTGCAGGATACGGTGCCTTATGAACCGCCGCAGACTCCGCAGGAGCGGCAGCTTGCCACATTTTGGGGAGAGTTGCTTGGCGCAGAACACATCGGCCTGGATGACGACTTTTTCGCGCTCGGCGGCCATTCGCTGCACGCCATTCAGTTGCTGATCAAGCTGAAACGCAGCGGATATTCGCTGAGTATTAAAACACTGTTTGCACACCCCACCCTGCGTCGGCAAGCGCGCATCCTCACCGAGGGTGTTGCCCCCGAAACAACGCTGGCGGCTCCCCCACCGCTGCAACAACTGCTGACGAACCTGAACCAGGCCAGTTTTAATTTCAAGCAGATTAAACGTCTGAACCGCTCGCCCGGCGCCGACAACGTCTGGATGATTCATCCGGCCGTCACCGGCTGCGATGTTTATCGCGATCTGGCGAACTCTCTGGAGAAGGATTTCAATGTCTTCGGGGTCAACAATTACAACCTGTTCCAGCAACCGCACATTACTTCACTGCGCGAACTGGCATCGTACTATCTCGGCCATATGCGGCTGTCGCCCTCTCATCCCGTACGCTTGTTAGGTTGGTCTCTGGGAGGGCTGATTGCGCTGGAAATGGCCGCCCAGCTTGAGAGCCAAGGCTACCGCGACATTCAGCTGTTCTTGCTCGATACGTTTTACCGAACACAGTTCCAAATCCACAGTGAACCTGGCATGTTGGCGCCGATGCTGGCAATGTTGGGCATCGATGGCGAGGCGGCCGACAGAGCGTTGAAGGCGGAACCGACGGAGCTGGCGCTGGCGAAACAAACGCTCAGCGCACCGCTGCAGCATGCGCGGATCACCCTGTTCAAGGCCACCGAGGATACAAACCTGGACCTCGCAGATATCGGCGATGAACGGGAATTACTGGCGATCGCCGACAACGGCCTTTCGGCGATTAGCCGGCATCTGCACGTGCATCCACTGGCCTGCAACCATAACTCCATTATCTCCAGCCATGATGAGATCGGCCGCGCCTTGCGCGAATCTACTCGTTCGCCGATGATGCTCGACGACATTCATTGATATGACAGGTCTGCGGCGCTCGTCGCCGCAGACCTCCATCGACAAACTTACCACATTAACTGCCCAATCAGCGGCGCGGCGATCACCGTGATAACCCCCGCCAACATCATCACCAGGCTGGAAACCACGCCTTCTTCCTGTCCCATTTCATAGGCTTTCGCCGTGCCGGCACCGTGCGACGACGCACCCAGCCCGGCGCCTTTGGCCAGGCTGCTGCGCACCGCCAGCCGCAGAAACAGAATGTCCCCCACCGCCATGCCGAATACTCCGGTAATCACCACGAACAGCGCCACTAAATCCGGCTGGCCACCCATCTGTTTGGCGGCCTCCAGCGCAAACGGCGTGGTGATGGAACGCACCGCCAGGCTGCGTTGTACCTCTTCCGGCAACGTTAGCAGCCGCGCCAGCCATACCGAGCTGTAAACCGCCACTAAAACCGCCGTCAATACCCCGGCGCTGAGCGACAGCCAGTGACGGCGGATAATATGCAAATTTTCATAAACCGGCACCGCAAACGCGATGGTCGCCGGCCCCAACAACCACAGCAACCAGTGCGTTTCACCGATGTAATCCTGATACGAGATATGCGTCACCACCAGCAGCAGCACCAGGATCATAGGAGTCAGCACCAACGGCATCAGCAGCAGAGTGCGATGACGACGGTAGAGCTTCTTATTGGCGAAGTACAACGCCAGCGTCGCCAGAAAGCAGGCCAGACTAAGGATAAAATCATTCATCGCGCTGTTTCCGTCTCTGCAGCCAAACCTCTAGGCGGTATACCCGATCGACCACCAGCCCGGTTGCGCCGAGCGTCAGCATGGTACTGATCGCAATCACCAGAAAAATCTTCCAGCCTTCCACCATCAGCAACTGGGCATAGTTGACCACCGCCACCACCGCCGGGACAAAAAACAGCAGCATCTCTGCCAGCAGCCAGCGTGAACCGGCCCTGACCCAGCTCAACGGTAAAATCCTCAGCAGGATCAGCGCCAGCAGCATCAGCATGCCGACAATGTTGGCGGGCAGCGGCAGATGAAATTGCTTTACCAACCGGTCGGCAATCAGAAACAGCACCGCGTACAAAACAACCTGAACCGGCACCTGCAGACGGGTCAACAGAGAGGGGGTTGCACGGCGTAACGCCAATGACATGGAAGATAACCTCAAAAAAATTCAAGGTTTGCAGTATACGCGGCCAGGAAACCTTGCCTGAAATGAATTAAAATCATCAATATCATGCCATCAGGGAATAGTTTCCCGCCGGTATTGCCCTGAGGAGAGCCCAACGTGGATGTCCGCACCCTGCGTTACTTCGTGGAAGTCGTGCGCCAGCAAAGTTTTACCCGCGCGGCGGAGAAACTGTTCGTCACCCAGCCGACCATCAGTAAAATGCTGCGGCATCTGGAAGAAGAGTTGGAGTGTACGCTGCTGATCCGCGAAGGACGCAAGCTGCACCTGACCGACAGCGGCCAGGCAGTATACCAGCGTGGGCTGGCGATCCTGGATGAGTTCCGCCAACTGGAGGCCGAACTGGAAGACATCAGTTCGGTGAAAAAAGGCGTGTTGCGGCTGGGTATCCCGCCAATGGTTGGCCGGCAGATAGCCGATTTGATCCGCCAGTTTCGCCAGACCTATCCTGGCATAGAGCTGAAAATTTCCGAGCTGGGCGGGTTATCGGTCGAGCAGGCGGTGATGTCCGGCGAACTGGATCTGGCGATGACGATATTGCCCGTCGACCTGGATCAACCGCTGACCTTCTTGCCGCTGCTGAGCCATCCGATGTGCGTGGTTGTGCCGCGTACGCCGCACTGGCTTAACCGCACCAGCATCGATATCACCGAATTGGCCAACTGGCCGATCCTGATTTATAACGAGGATTTCTCGTTGTACAAAATGCTGATGAAGGCGTTCCGCCTGGCCGGTTTTGAACCGCAGATTGCCGTACGCAGCGGGCAGTGGGATTTTTTGGCATCGATGGTGCAGGCCGGGGTCGGCATCGCTACCCTGCCGGAGCCGGTTTGCCAGTGGCTGGATAAAGAAAACCTGATCTGGCTGCCGCTGGAACCGAGGATGGAATGGCGTGTAGGGCTAATCTGGCGCCAGGGCAGCTACCTGTCGCACGGCGCCCAGGCCTGGATCGCCTGCTGCCGCGACTACTGGCCGCCGGTCAAATAGCATCAATAACAAGGGCCGCGTCTGCGGCCCTGTTGGCATTACCCTTCGCGCTCTATCAGCAGCGCTTCCAGCAGGTCGAGATCGTGCAACAGCTTTTGCAGCGTCTCGTTGCTGATTTTCTGCGTTGCGCGCAGGTGATACAGCTCCCCACGCTCGGCGCGCAGCGCGGTCAGGCGGAAGCGTCGCTCGAGGTTCTCCAGCATCAGCGCATTTTCGATATCGTCCTTGGTGGTGATGCGTCGCCGCAACGTGCCCACGACCCGTGAACTGATCTCTTTCAGCACCTGCGGGTCGATGTTTTCTTCTACGTCGACGGCCAGGCGTTCTTCCATCTTGTTGATGCTTTCGATCGCCACTTCCGCCGCCATGGCAATCGCCATCCGCTCCTCGCTCTTGCTGGCGCTCTTGTCCGCCACCACTACGCCGCGCAGCAGCAACGGCAATGCCAGCACGCCGACGATCAGTGAAAGCAGGATCACGCCGGCAGCGATAAACACCAACTGATAGCGCGCCGGGAAGGCGGTGCCGTCACTTAACAGCAGCGGAATCGACAGCACGCCGGCCAGCGTGATTGCCCCGCGCACCCCAGCGAACGACGCGATCCAAAGCTCACGCGTACTGTAATCGCCAAACTGCAGCGGCCGTTTTTTCATAAAGCGTCGGCTGGCGTTTTTCATCAGCCACAACCAGGTAAAGCGCAACAACAACAACGCTGCGTAGATAATCGCCACGTCGGCGAACAGGTACCAGGTCTGAATGGTCGGATCCAGCTCTGCCTGCAGGATTGAGGTTTCCAGGATCCCCGGCAGTTGCAAGCCCAACATGATGAACACCATGCCGTTAAACACGAACTCCAGCATCGCCCAGACGCTGTTGGCGCGCAGGCGCATCGCCAATGGCGCATTGCGAATCACGCCGGACTGGCTGATGGTCATCCCCGCGGCAACCGCGGCCAGAATGCCGGAGACGCCGATGTGTTCGGCAATCAGATAAGAAGCGAACGGCAACAGCAGCAGGAACACGATTTGCGTGGCCGGATCATCGCCGCTCCAGCGGCTCATCATCCGCAGCGATTTGCTGTAGCACCAGGTGACAGCCACACCGGCCAGCAGACCGCCGATAGCGACCTTGAGAAATTCCAGAGTGGCGCCGCCCACGGTAAACACCATGGTGCCCATCGCCACCGCGATGGCGAACTTGAGTGAAACCAGGCCGGACGCATCGTTCATCAGCGCCTCGCCTTCCAGCACGCCCATGATCGGTTTCGGAATGCGCCCTTTGCCGACAATGCCGCCCAGCGCCACGGCGTCCGTTGGCGACAGCACCGCCGCCAGCGCAAACGCCGCCACCAGCGGTATGCCCGGCACCATGGCGTAAATCAGGTAACCGATACCGACCACGGTAAGCAACACCAGCACCAGCGCCAGCCCCAAAATTTCACGGCCGTGATGCAGAAATTCACGCGTTGGGGTTTTCCAACCGTCGGCAAACAGCAGCGGTGGGATAAACAGCACCAGGAACAGTTCGGGGTCAAAGTCGACATGCAGCCCGAAATGCGGCCACGCCAGCAGAGCCCCGATGGCAATTTGCATTAACGGCAGCGGTATCTGGAACGGCAACATACGTGTCACCACCCCGGACAGGGAAACCACCAGGATCAAAATGAGGATTGTAAAAAATATTTCCATGCTTTCCTTAGACTCTCGGGTTCAGACTACATCTCTGATATATACCCCGATAGTAGATCACTTTTTTTACAGCGATTAAAGCTTGTTGTGCCTTTCAAAACGCAGCACAGAAAGAAGAAGACTTTTCTGAAGGGGGAATGCAGTCAGACTTTCCCCCACCCAACGGGAGGGGGAAACACAGAAGATTAAATCGCCCAGCCACCGGCGTAGAACGCCACCAGTGCGACGGCGATCAGCACGGTGCCGATATTCAGCCTGCGCCATTCACCGGAGCAAATGCGGCCAATCACCAGCGAGCTGAAGCCCAGCATGATACCGGTGACGATGTTACAGGTCAGCACGATAAACACCGCGCACAGCAGGCCGGACATGGCGTCGACAAAGTCGTTGAAGTCCAGCTTGGTGACGTTGCTCAACATCAGCAGGCCGACGTACATCAGCGCCGGTGCGGTAGCGTAAATCGGCACCAGATAAGACAGCGGCGACAGGAACAGGATCAGCAGGAACAGCAGGCCGACCACGGTTGCGGTCAGGCCGGTTTTACCGCCCGCTGCGGTGCCCGCTGCGGATTCGATATAGACCGCCGCCGGGGCTGCGCCCACCAGGCCGGAGAAAATGCTGCTCAGGGAATCCGAAGTCAGCGCCTTGCCGCCGTTGATGATCTGCCCGTCCTTATCCAGCAGGTTGGCCTGACCGGCCACCGCGCGAATGGTGCCGGTAGCGTCAAACACTGCGGTCATCACCAGTGCCAGCACGCTCGGCAACACCACAGGTTGCAACGCACCCATAATATCCAGGCTGAAGATCAACGAATGACCATTGGCGTCCGCCAGGCTTGGCATGGCGAACAGCCCCTGATATTTCACCGCTGGGTCAAACAGCAGGCCAATCACCGAAATGGCGATGATCACCAGCAGAATGCCGCCGGGCACACGCAGTTTTTCCAACCCGAAAATCACCGCCAGGCCAAGCAACGTCATCACCACCGGGAAAGAGGTGAATGCGCCCAGCGCCACCGGCAGGCCATCCAGCGGGTTCTTCACTACCAGACCCACGCCGTTGGCGGCGATCAGCAGCAGGAACAGACCGATGCCGATACCGGTACCGTGCGCCACGCCCATCGGCAGATTGCGCAAGATCCAGGAACGGATGCCGGTTATCGAGATAATGGTGAACAGCACGCCCATCAGGAATACCGCGCCCAGCGCCACCGGAATGCTGATGTGCTGGCCCAGCACCAGACTGAAAGCGGTGAAGGCGGTCAGGGAAATCGCACAACCGATGGCCATCGGCAGATTAGCCCATAATCCCATCAGCAATGAACCGAGGCCGGCGACCAGGCAGGTGGCAACAAACACCGCCGTTGGCGGAAAGCCCGCTTTACCCAACATGCTCGGCACCACGATCACCGAGTAAACCATCGCCAGGAAGGTGGTTAATCCCGCCACCACTTCCTGACGCACGGAGCTGCCGCGTGCGGAAATATTAAAATAGCCATCAAGCCCGCCTTTTGGTTTAACGGCGTTGTTCGCTTGAGAATTCGACATGTTGCTGTCCCCTGTGTTTCATTGCCAGCCCGTTTCAAAAGGCTTGTTATTCCGCCCGCGCATGTTCATTACGGAATCTTTTCCATCACGTTGGCTTCCCTGCCCTTCGGCCGCGCCGCCCGTTGGCGCCGCGTAAAAAGGCAAACGTTTAACTCTCATCGCGTGATGCGGGTGATTTATGGTGGTTTATTCAAGGCAAACGATTATCCGGCCTTCCATACTCTCTGATCAACCAAAGATCGCGGCAATTCATGCAGAAAAGCGTCGAGATCAATCATTATCGAAAAGGCGAGATTTGTCACATAGGTAAATCCGATGGGGCGCCCCCGGCTCAGGGGGCAAAAACCGGTTACTGAGCCTGTGCGGCTTTTTCATCCATGTACATCAGTTCCCAGATGTGGCCGTCCAAATCCTGGAAACCGTGGCCGTACATAAAACCGTAATCCTGCGGCTGATTATAGGTATTGCCGCCGGCGGCAATCGCCTTGCGCACCAGGCTGTCCACCGCCGCCCGGCTGGGCTGCGACAGGCAAACCAGCACTTCGGTCGCCCTCCTGGCATCGCCAATCGGGTTCGGGGTGAACATTTTGAATTTATCGTGAGTCAGCAACATCACATAAATGGTCTCGCTGACCACCATGCAGGCGGCGGTATCATCGGTAAACTGCTGATTAAAGCTGAAACCCAACTGGGTGAAAAACTCGGTGGATGCGGGCAAGTTGTCCACCGGCAGGTTAACAAAAATTTGCGTAGCCATAGGCTATCTCCGAACAGACGTTAACCCGTCAAGTATAGATCATGCCCTCAGCTCAGCAATTCATAAGGGCCGCCCTGCTCCAGCGCCCGCTGGTAGGCTGGCCGGGAATGAATACGCTGCAGATAACCGCGCAGCTTCGGGCAATTGTCCAGCGAACCGCGCGCCGCCATCGCTTCCAGCGGAAAGCTCATCTGGATATCCGCCGCGCTGAATTCATTGCCGACAAACCAGGTGCTTTTGCTCAGGTGCTGCTCAAGATAATCGCGATGCGTAGCGATCTGTTTGTCCAGATACTCCCGCTGAACCCCTTTGCCAATCGCCCCTGCTACCGGCCGCAACAGCCAGGGGACCGGCGATTGACCCAGGCGGCTGAACACCAGCTTCATGACCTGCAGCGGCATCAGCGATCCTTCCGCATAATGCAGCCAGTAACGGTATTGTTGGCGAGCATGATGGTCAGTCGGGATAAACAATCCCTGGGCATCGTAGGCTTCTTGCAAATATTCGATAATGGCGCCGGATTCCGCCAGGGTCAGATCGCCATCGACAATCACCGGGGATTTGCCCAACGGGTGGATCTTTTTCAACTCCGGCGGCGCCAGCAGGGTTTGCGGGTCGCGCTGGTAACGCTGCACCTGGTACGGCACACCCAGCTCCTCCAGAAACCACAGGATGCGCTGCGAGCGTGAATTATTCAGATGGTGCACGATAATCATGAAATTTCTCCAATCCGTTGCCAAATCAGTTCGCCAGTCTGCACGCCGTCACCGATTTGCAGCGGCACGGTGCGCAACGTCAGTCGATCGTCAGTGAAGCGGTAAAAGCGGATCTGATGGCGACCGACAAATGCATTGATGTCATTGCGCTTCCCCTTTAAGAATCACCTTTAAAGGGTAGTGGCGATTATTCCAGCACGCCAGCGCTCTAAATTAAGTCAATTTATTTGAATCAGATAATCAAAACTCTCCGATTTTCTCTTTGCACATGCAAGTCTATTATTCAACACATCGAGAGGATACAAGCTCTCACCTGAAAAATACCCTGAGGATTGAATCATGAAGAACATCAAAATTTTTGCTACCGCCGTACTGCTGACTACCGCCTCTTTCGCTTCTGTTGCCGCTGACCAGCCTTCCAGCCAACCTGCGGCCGACGCTCAGAAAATCGGTGTCATCTCCGTTGCCGGCGCCTCTAACCTGAGCGCACTGGAAACCGAACTGGCTAACAAGGCCGCAGCATCAGGCGCCAGCGCTTACCGCATCATCTCCGCCGGTGGCCAGAACAAACTGCACGGCACCGCTGAAATTTTCAACTGATCGTCAGACAGCCCACTGACGGAAGAAAGAAGCCCCGCGAGGGGCTTTTCACGTTTCTAGCGCGCATCAAAACGCGTCGCCAGCTTCTGCAGGCGAAATTGCTCGGTGATGTAATCGACAAACACCCGGGTTTTGCTGGGCAGGAATTTGGTCGTGGGAAAGTAAAGATAGACGCTGCCGCGATCGACATACCAGGCTGGCAACACCCGCAATAAGCGACCACTTTCCAGATAAGGCAAGGCACTTGGCATGGCGAACAACGCAATACCCAGCCCCATTTCCGCCGCTCGCGCCGCCGCCTCCGGCTCATTCACCGTCATGTTAATGGTCATCAATGGCGCCCGCTGTTCGTTATCCGCATTGCGTAGCGGCAGGTTGCGAATGCGCCCGGTTTGCGGCGAGCGGATAAAAATCCCCGCGTGGTTCGCCAACTGTTCCGGCTGCTCCAAAGGCGAATGGCGCCGCAGATAGTCGGCCGAGGCCACCAATACCCCGTGGGCCGGCGCCAATTCACGCGCAATCATCCCCTGCGCCAGTTCGATGCCGCCGCCAATTGCGGCATCGAAGTGTTCGCCAATCATATCCACTTTGCGATTGTCAAAATGCCAGTCTGGCACGATCGCCGGATAACGAGACAAAAACGCCGGTAACAGAGGCATCACAAAATGCAGACCGAAGGCGGTGCCCATGCTGACCTTTAGCGTACCTGCCGCTATAGAGCCGCTGCTGTTCACCCCTTTCAGCGCGCACTGGATCGACTGCAAACCGCCGCTCACCTCCTGAAGAAAACGTTCCCCCTCTTCGGTCAGCATCAGCTTGCGCGTGTTGCGCTGGAACAGCCGTACACCCACCAGCGTCTCCAGCTTGGTGACATTTTTCCCCACCGCCGCAGAGCTGATGCCCAGCTTGCGGCCGGCAGCGGAAAAACTGCCGTTTTCCGCGCTGCTGACAAAACATTCCAGATAGCCGAGCATGGCTTTCCTCTGTGGATTTCAAACCTATGGTTTAAGCTGATTATAGCGCTTTGCGGCTAGTGGCCACGTTGCGTTTCTCCGATACTGGTCCGGTAGATTTTTTAACCTTACCCACTCTGGAGAAACATCATGTCAGCAACCCTCTCTCTGCAAGGCAAAGTCGCATTCATTCAGGGCGGCTCACGCGGTATCGGCGCCGCCATCGTCAAACGGCTGGCGCGTGATGGTGCCGCGGTGGCATTCACCTACGTAACTTCCGCCGATCGGGCCGATGCCGTGGTGAGTGAAATCACCGCCGCCGGCGGCAAGGCTATCGCCATCAAAGCCGACAGCGCCGACGCCGCTGCATTACAGCAAGCGGTACGCCAGGCGGTGAACGGCTTCGGCAATCTGGATATTCTGGTGAACAACGCCGGGGTGTTTACGCTGGGCAGCACCGAAGAACTGGCACTGGAAGATCTGGATCGTATGTTGGCGGTGAACGTACGCAGCGTTTTTGTTGCCAGCCAGGAAGCTGCGCGCCATATGAACGACGGTGGCCGCATCATCCACATCGGCAGCACCAACGCCGAGCGCGTGCCCTTTAGCGGTGCCGCAGTTTACGCGATGAGCAAATCCGCGCTGGTCGGCCTGACCAAGGGCATGGCGCGCGATCTCGGCCCGCGCGGCATCACCGTCAACAACGTGCAGCCCGGCCCGGTGGATACCGAGATGAACCCGGACGACGGTGATTTCGCCGAACAGTTGAAACAGCTGATGGCTATCGGCCGCTACGGTAAAGATGAAGAGATCGCCAGCTTTGTCGCCTACCTGGCCGGCCCGCAAGCGGGTTATATCACCGGCGCCAGTCTGAGCATCGACGGCGGCTTCTCGGCTTAACGGTTCTGAAAAGCAAAAAGCCCCGAAAAGGGGCTTTTTTATGGGCTTCAGACAACCTGATATCAGAAAGGAATATCGTCGTCGAAGTCCATTGGCGGTTCGTTGCTGCTGGCTGCCGGCGCGTTGTTCTGCGCTGGGCGCGCCTGCTGGCCGCCGCTGAACTGGTTGCCGCCCTGTGGCTGCTGAGGCTGGCCCCAACCGCCCTGGCCACCTTGGCCGCCAGCTGCCTGACCACCGCCTGCAGGTGCGCCGCCACCTTGACGGCCACCCAGCATCTGCATGGTGCCGCCAACGTTAACCACAACTTCGGTGGTGTATTTTTCTACGCCAGCCTGATCGGTCCATTTACGGGTCTGCAGGGCACCTTCGATATACACCTGGGAACCTTTGCGCAGATACTCGCCCGCAACTTCAGCCAGCTTGCCGAACAACACAACGCGGTGCCACTCGGTTTTTTCTTTCTGCTCGCCAGTCGCTTTGTCACGCCAGCTTTCGGAGGTCGCCAGGGTAATGTTGGCCACTGCGCCGCCATTCGGCATGTAACGGACTTCCGGGTCTTGGCCCAGATTCCCGACCAGAATTACTTTGTTTACGCCTCTGCTGGCCATGAGAACTCTCCTGATGATTGATTTTTACACAGTATAAACGAGTAAGTTTAACACGCTCAGCCTGAAACGACACCCGTGTTGATAACTGCGTATTGTATTCCAGAATTGTCCTTTCGAGCGACCTTGTTGCATTCGTATACTGGATATTCATTCAGGTTTTTTTGTGTCATAATTATGCGTTTCGTACTGGCTGTGCCGGTTTTTTGCGCGTTTGATCACAAAATCACCCGCACTAAACCCAGACAGGCGCGGTGTATCATCAAGACGGGAAGTGTAAATGGACAATATCGAAGTTCGTGGTGCTCGAACCCATAATCTCAAAAACATCAACCTGATTATCCCGCGTGACAAGCTGATCGTCGTCACCGGATTGTCCGGTTCAGGCAAGTCCTCGCTGGCTTTTGATACGCTGTATGCCGAAGGGCAGCGCCGCTACGTCGAGTCGCTCTCCGCCTATGCACGCCAGTTTCTTTCGCTGATGGAAAAACCGGACGTCGACCATATTGAAGGTCTGTCGCCGGCGATTTCCATCGAGCAGAAATCTACCTCGCATAACCCGCGATCCACGGTCGGCACCATCACCGAGATCCACGATTACCTGCGCCTGCTGTTCGCCCGCGTCGGCGAACCGCGCTGCCCGGATCACCATGTGGAACTGGCGGCGCAAACCGTCAGCCAAATGGTGGACAACGTGCTCAGCCAGCCGGAAGGCAAACGCCTGATGCTGCTGGCACCCGTGGTGAAAGACCGCAAGGGCGAGCACACCAAAACGCTGGAAAACCTGGCGACCCAGGGCTATATCCGCGCGCGTATCGACGGCGAAGTCTGTGACCTCTCGGATCCGCCGAAGCTCGAGCTGCAGAAGAAGCACACCATTGAAGTGGTGGTCGATCGCTTCAAGGTGCGTGAAGATCTGGCGCAGCGCCTGGCGGAGTCGTTCGAAACCGCGCTGGAACTGTCCGGCGGCACGGCGGTAGTGGCCGACATGGACGACGAAAAAGCGGATGAACTGCTGTTCTCCGCCAACTTCGCCTGCCCGATCTGCGGCTACAGCATGCGCGAGCTGGAACCGCGCCTGTTCTCGTTCAACAACCCGGCCGGCGCCTGCCCGACCTGTGACGGCCTGGGCGTGCAGCAGTTCTTCGATCCGGAACGCGTGGTGCAGAACCCCGAGCTTTCGCTGGCCGGCGGTGCAATCCGCGGTTGGGATCGCCGCAACTTCTATTACTTCCAGATGCTGCGTTCGCTGTCGGAACATTATGCCTTCGACGTCGAAGCGCCGTTCAACTCCCTGGATGCCAACGTGCAGAAAGCGGTGCTCAGCGGTTCCGGCAAAGAATCGATCGAGTTCAAATACATTAACGATCGCGGTGACACCACCGTGCGCCGCCACCCGTTCGAAGGCGTGCTGCACAACATGGAACGCCGCTATAAAGAGACGGAATCCAGCGCGGTGCGCGAAGAGCTGGCGAAGTTTATCAGCAACCGCCCTTGCGCCTCCTGTCACGGCACCCGCCTGCGCGAAGAAGCGCGCAACGTGTTTGTCGAAGACACCACGCTGCCGGAAATCTCCGATCTGAGCATCGGCCACGCCATGACCTTCTTCCAGAACATGAAGCTCAGCGGCCAGCGCGCCCAGATCGCCGAAAAAGTCCTGAAAGAGATTGGCGACCGCCTGAAATTCCTGGTGAACGTCGGGCTTAACTACCTGTCGCTGTCGCGCTCGGCGGAAACCTTGTCCGGCGGCGAGGCGCAGCGTATTCGCCTGGCCAGCCAGATCGGCGCCGGCCTGGTGGGCGTAATGTACGTTCTTGATGAGCCGTCGATCGGCCTGCACCAGCGTGACAACGAGCGCCTGCTGGAAACCCTGATCCACCTGCGTAACCTGGGTAACACGGTGATCGTGGTGGAGCATGACGAAGACGCCATCCGCGCCGCCGATCACGTGATCGACATCGGCCCCGGCGCCGGTGTACATGGCGGCCAGGTGGTGGCGGAAGGCACCGTCGAAGACATCATGGCGCAGCCTGAGTCGCTGACCGGCCAGTTCCTCAGCGGCAAACGCGAGATTGCCATTCCTGAGCAGCGCGTACCGGCCGATCCGACCAAGGTATTGAAGCTGAGCGGCGCGCGCGGCAACAACCTGAAAGACGTGACGCTGACGTTGCCGGTGGGGCTGTTTACCTGCATCACTGGGGTCTCCGGCTCAGGCAAATCCACGTTGATCAACGACACGCTGTTCCCGATCGCCCAACGCCAGCTCAACGGCGCCACCATTGCCGAACCTGCACCGTTCCGCGAAGTGACCGGCCTCGAACATTTCGACAAAGTGATCGACATCGATCAAAGCCCGATCGGCCGAACCCCACGCTCCAACCCGGCCACTTACACCGGCATCTTCACCCCGGTGCGCGAACTGTTCGCCGGCGTGCCGGAGTCGCGCAGCCGCGGCTATAACCCGGGCCGCTTCAGCTTCAACGTCAAGGGCGGGCGCTGTGAGGCCTGTCAGGGCGACGGCGTGATCAAGGTGGAAATGCACTTCCTGCCGGATATCTACGTGCCTTGCGACCACTGCAAAGGCAAGCGCTATAACCGTGAGACGCTGGAAGTGAAGTACAAAGGCAAAAGCATCCACGAAGTGCTGGAGATGACCATCGAAGAAGCGCGCGATTTCTTCGACGTGGTGCCGGCGCTGGCGCGCAAGCTGCAAACGCTGATGGACGTCGGCCTGTCCTACATTCGCCTCGGCCAGTCGGCGACCACGCTGTCCGGCGGTGAGGCGCAACGCGTCAAGCTGGCGCGCGAGCTGTCTAAACGCGGTACCGGCCAGACGCTGTATATCCTTGATGAACCGACCACCGGCCTGCACTTCGCCGATATCCAGCAACTGCTGGCGGTGTTGCATCAGTTGCGCGATCAGGGCAACACCATCGTGGTGATTGAGCACAACCTGGACGTGATTAAAACGGCGGACTGGATTGTCGACCTGGGGCCGGAAGGCGGCAGCGGCGGCGGTGAGATCCTGGTCTCCGGCACGCCGGAAACCGTGGCCAACTGCGAAGCTTCGCACACCGCACGCTTCCTCAAGCCGTTATTGAAAATGAAGAAATAACCTTTCTTGTCAGCGGGCCGTTTTGCGGCCCGCCATTTTATCCGTTCTGCCCAAATTAAAGAGAAACAGGCAAGATTTAGACATTTTCAGGCATTTCCCTCCCTGCTCGCCCCTTTTATCATCAATGTTCCCTCTGCGCCGCTTGTATGACCTGGGCCGCGTCTCACCGGCACTCTGCGGCCGGAAAGCATTCTCCCCCCATTCACTGATGACTGGAGTTACCATGAACATTACGCATGCCTATGCCGCGCATGACGCGAAGTCAGCGCTCGTTCCTTTCGATTACACACCGCGCGCCCTGCGCGACCACGATGTGCAAATCGAGGTTCTGTTCTGTGGCGTTTGCCATTCGGATCTGCACCAGGCCCGCAACGAATGGAACAACTCGATTTTCCCGGTAGTGCCCGGCCATGAAATTGTTGGCCGCGTGACCGCCGTCGGTAACCACGTATCCCGCCATCAGGTTGGCGATCTGGTCGGTGTCGGCTGCATGGTCGATTCCTGTCGCAGCTGCCCGAGCTGTGACGAAGGGCTGGAGCAATACTGTGAAAACGGCTTTACCGGCACCTATAACGGCCAGGATCGGCAAACCGGCGCCATCACCTACGGCGGCTACTCAACCGCGATGGTGGTGGATCAGGACTTTGTGCTGCGGGTGCCGGCAAACCTCGACCCGGCCGGCGTCGCGCCGCTGCTTTGCGCCGGTATCACCACCTATTCGCCACTGCGCCAATGGGGTGCCGGGCCGGGCAAGAAAGTCGGTATCGTCGGTCTCGGCGGGCTGGGGCATATGGGGGTCAAGCTGGCGCGAGCAATGGGCGCTCATGTGGTGCTGTTCACCACGTCGGTTTCCAAAGTTGAAGACGCCAAACGCCTTGGCGCTCATGAGGTAGTGATCTCTCGCAACCCGGAAGAAATGGCGCAGCACACCAACAGCTTCGATTTTATTCTCAACACGGTAGCCGCCCAGCACGATCTGAACCCGTTCCTCAACCTGCTGCGGCGTGATGGCACCTTGACGCTGGTCGGCGCCCCGGAACATGACCACCCGTCACCGCAGGTGTTCAACCTGATCATGAAACGCCGCCGCCTCGCCGGTTCGCTGATCGGGAGTATTGCAGAAACCCAGGAGATGCTGGATTTCTGCGGCCAGCACGGCATTACTTCGGATATCGAACTGATCCCGATGCAGCAAATCAACGAAGCCTATGAGCGCATGCTGAAAAGCGACGTGAAATACCGGTTCGTGGTGGATATCAACTCTCTGCGAGCATAATGCTACGGGCGCCTGCTGCGGCGCCCGTTTTTTACTATAGCTGTTTAATCACCCGCGCCGGATTGCCGCCGACCACGCAGTTGGCCGGCACGTCTTTGGTGACGACCGCCCCGGACGCCACCACCGCGTTATCTCCCAGCGTGACGCCGGGGTTAATGACCGCCCTGCCGCCGATCCAGACATTATTGCCAATGCTTACCGGTTTGCCGAACTCCGCACCGCCGACGCGGGTTGGCGCATCCAGCGGATGGGTAGCGGTGTAAATATGCACTCCCGGCGCCAACAGGCAGTTATCGCCAATATGCACTTCGCACACATCCAGGATTACACAGTCAAAATTGGCGTAAAAATTCTTCCCCAGATAAATGTTATAACCGTAATCGCAGCGGAACGTCGGTTCGATGGTTCCCCCCTGATACCGGCCCAACAGCGCCGTCAGCCACTCTTTACGCAGGTCGCCCTCGTCCGGGGATGAATGGTTGTAATGGTGCACCAGCTGACGGGCGCGCTTGCGTTCGCTGCGCAGCAGCTCGTCACCGGCGTCGTACAGTTCGCCGGCAATCATCTTGCGTTTTTCTTCACTCATGGCCATCTCACGGCATCCTTTGGTCTCGAGGTTCATCGATTAAAAAGCCTAGTCGTTCCTGGCGCCCAATAAAACGGGAACGTTCCCATTCTCGAATCGCGATCACAATTTAAAGAGAAAAAAGGGAGACAACGGAACGGAAAAGGCAGGCCGCCACGCCTGCCCTGCCGGTTAAGCGCGCAGTTCCTGCCGCACGTGGTCGGGTAACCCTTCCAGCACCAGCTGATATGAACTGTCGATCAGGGTGTAAAATTGCGAGTTCGGCAGGTTGCCGTCGAGAAACACCGTATTCCAGTGTGCCTTGTTCAGACCAGCGCAGGCGACGATCTCCGGGTGATGCTCGCGCAGGCTTTCCGCCAACTCCGGGCTTGATTTCACCGCCAGCGCCGGCCGGCCCTGTACCTCGCACACCATGGCGAACATCACGTCGCCGACCTTGATCTGGCTGGCCTGCCACTGGTTTTGGTCGCTTTGTTCCGCGCCCGGCTTCGCCATGCAGTATTCCAGCAGTGCTGTGTTATTCATTGGGTTACTCCCCCTGTAAAGTGGCCACAATACGGCGTGAACCGCCGTGGATGCGGTGCTCCCCCAGCCAAATTCCCTGCCATGTGCCCAACATCAGCCGCCCGTGGCCGACGGGCAGCATCAAAGATGCGCCCAGCAGCGAGGATTTGATGTGTGCCGGCATGTCGTCCAGCCCTTCGTAGTCGTGCTGATAGGGTGCGTTCTCGGGTACCTGACGCAGGAAATGCTGCTCCATATCGGCTCGCACCGTGGGATCGCAGTTCTCGTTGAGCGTCAGCGAGGCCGAGGTATGCTGCAACAACAGATGCAGCAGGCCAGTTTGCAGGCGGTGTAAGTGGGTTAACTGGTCAGTAATCTCTTCGGTAACCAGATGAAAACCACGCGCTTTTGCGCTGAGGATAAGCGTTTGCTGATGCCACATGAGTGAGCGCCCCTCAATCAGTATATTCTCTATCCGGTTTGCGGCAACTTTGGCGGCAAACCGACAACAAAAAAGGAGCGATATTGCTATCGCTCCTTTGCGAACTTCAGTTCACCCTAACAGTTTTTACTGCACTGCGGCAAACGCCTCGGCCACCTGATGCACGTTGTTGTGGTTCAGGCCGGCCATGCAAACGCGCCCGCTGTGGATCAGGTACACGCCGAACTCTTCACGCAGGCGATCAACCTGCGCCGCGCTGAAACCGGTGTAGCTGAACATGCCGCGCTGCTGCAACAGGTAATCGAAGTTACGCTGCGGCAACGCGATTTTCAGCGCCTCTACCAGCGTTTTGCGCATCTCAAGGATGCGGGTGCGCATGGTTTCCACTTCCGCCAGCCACTGGGCCTTCAACTGCGTATCGTTCAGCACCTTCGCCACCACCTGCGCACCGAAGTTCGGTGGGCTGGAGTAATTGCGACGTACGGTGGCCTTCAATTGCCCCAGCACGCGCCCGGCCGCTTCTTCGCTTTCGCACACTACCGACAGGCCGCCGACGCGTTCGCCATACAGCGAGAAGATTTTCGAGAACGAATTGCTCACCAGGCACGGCAGACCGGCTGCGGCGATAGTGCGGATAGCGTAAGCATCTTCGGTAATGCCACCGCCAAAGCCCTGATAGGCGATGTCGAGGAAAGGGATCAGCTCACGTTCGGCGATCACCTTGACCACCTCGTCCCACTGGGCATTGGTCAGGTCAGAACCGGTCGGGTTGTGGCAGCACGGATGCAGCAGCGCGATGCTGTGTTTCGGCAGCTGTTTCAACGCGCTCAACATGGCGTCAAACTTCACCCCCAGGCTTTCGCCATCAAAGTACGGATAGGTATTCACTTTGAAACCGGCGCCGCCGAAGATGGCAATATGGTTTTCCCAGGTAGGATCGCTGACCCACACCTGTGAATCCGGGAAGTAGCTTTTCAGGAAATCGGCACCCACTTTCAGCGCGCCGGAACCGCCTACGGTCTGAATGGTGGCGATGCGTCCCTGCTGCAGCATCGGGTGCTCGGCACCGAACAGCAGGTGCTGAATGGCAGTACGGTAAGGCAGCAGACCTTCCATCGGCAGATACACCGACGCGCCCTGATCCACGCTGTTCAACTGCGCTTCCGCTGCGGCAACCGCCTTCATCTGCGGGATAATCCCCCGCTCGTCATAGTAAAGACCGATACTCAGGTTAACCTTGTGCGCACGCGTGTCTTTTTTGAATTTTTCCATCAGCGACAAGATAGGATCGCCTGCATAGGCATCAACGTTCTGGAACACGGGGTCGTTCTCCTAGATTGGGTTATTCAGAGGGTACAGATTCAAACGCTGTAACGACCAGGGCGATGGTTCATCGCGATAATCAGATTCAGCACCATTGCACCTAATATAGACGCAATTAGCAGGGAAATATTCACCACAAAAAGTGAGGCTAATACGATAGAAATATCGACCGCCATTTGCAACTTGCCGGCGCGCAAACCGTATTTATCCTGCAGATACAGCGCGAGAATATTGACGCCGCCCAGGCTGGCCTTATGGCGAAATAACACAATAAACCCTAACCCCATGATCATGCTACCGAACACCGTTGCATAAAAAGGCTGCAGGCGGTCAAAATGGATGAAATAGGGATGCAAATCGGAAAATATCGACACCAGCGCCACCGAGCAGAAGGTTTTGACGGTGAACGCCCACCCCATACGGCGGATCGCCAGATAATAGAACGGCAGGTTAAGCAAAAAGAACGCTACGCCGAACGACAGCGGTGTCAGGTAATTGATTAAGAAAGCCAATCCGGCGGTGCCGCCGGTCAGCGCGCCGGCCTGCCGCAGCAGGATCACGCCGAACGACACCATCAGCGTGCCGATCAGGATCGCCAGCACGTCTTCCAGCAGAGTATGGGAAATATTGTCTTCAGGGCTGATGCAGTTATCCATGGTGTTATTACTCAAAGTAGGTTGCCATCACCGCCCGGTGAACCGGGTTTGTACGCTGAATAATGCAAAAGCCACACCATAAGATAAGTAAAACAGCCGTCATCATGCGATTTCGCAGAGTGTTCGGCATTTATGCACAATAAGCCGCTGTTTTTATTTAAAATAAAAAATGCACAAAATGCGCACAAAAAACAAAATAACCGCAAATATCACGCATATAATGCAAATATATCGACCAGCCCCCGCATTAAATGCCCATTAATGGTGCATATTGCCCCTAAATGGTTCATTAAATGGATGCGGCAATGTCCGATCAGCGCGCTACCGGCAGCAGCCCGTTTTCTTTCAGCCGGTTCAGTACCACCGCGGTTTTCACGTGCGCTACGCTCTTGTGCATCGACAGAGTTTTGCTGATAAAGTCGCTCAGCGCTGCCAGATCGGCTACGGCCACCTTTAACAGATAGTCAGCGTCGCCGGTGGTTTTATAGGCGTCGAGAATAGCGTCAACCTCTTCCAGCATGCGATGAAAGCTGTCCACATGCTCCTGGGCATGGTTGGTCAGGCTCACTTCGATTAACCCCACCATCCCCAACCCAACGGCCTCCGGCGCCAGCCGCGCATGGTAGCCGCGGATCAACTGAGCCTGTTCCAGGCTGATGCGCCGCCGTGAGCACTGGGAAGCGGACAACCCCACCAGCTCGCTCAATTCCTGATTGGTCAGACGGCCATTGGCCTGTAACAGCGTCAGGATTTTCATATCAAAATCGTCAATGTTGTACATAGCCACCTGTAAACCCGTTAAGAAATGTTGACGTTACAGACTATCAGTTTTTTTGCCCCTGTAATCCCCCCGTTTTGATTCCCCGGCGACGCCTCACAATTTCATTGCACCACCCTGGCCCATTTCCGGTCATCACAGGTACCCAATACGGGCATTGCGTGCGAAAAAAAAGGTTAAAACGCCATAAACTCCACAATAAACACAGTTTAATGCACGGTTCGTGAGTTAAAGTGAAAAAATAATTAAATAACGTTTTCAGCAGGTTATTAGTGATGCGTCCCCATCCTCCATACTCACTGGCCCGATAGTTGCTAAATCCCCAGCGACACGCATTTACCTTTTTGGGGAACACAGATGGACAATCATCAGTCAGAAAACCAGTTGAAAAGAGGGTTAAAAAACCGTCACATCCAGCTGATCGCTCTCGGCGGCGCCATCGGCACCGGCCTGTTTCTCGGCATTGCCCAGACCATAAAAATGGCCGGCCCCTCGGTGCTGCTCGGTTACGCCATCGCCGGGGTTATCGCCTTCTTTATCATGCGCCAACTGGGTGAAATGGTGGTGGAAGAGCCGGTGGCCGGTTCCTTCAGCCATTTTGCCAATAAATACTGGAGCGGCTTTGCCGGCTTTATGTCCGGCTGGAACTATTGGGTGCTGTACGTGTTGGTGAGCATGGCGGAACTGACCGCCGTGGGTATTTACGTGCAGTACTGGTGGCCGGAAATTCCGACCTGGGTCTCCGCAGCGGTATTCTTTGTGGCGATCAATGCCATCAACCTGACCAGCGTCAAAGTGTACGGCGAGATGGAATTCTGGTTTTCCATCATCAAAGTAGCAGCGATCATCAGCATGATCGTATTTGGTGCCTGGCTGTTGGCCAGCGGGCACGGCGGGCCGGACGCCAGCGTGGCCAACCTGTGGCAATACGGCGGTTTCTTCCCTAACGGCATCAGCGGTCTGGTGATGGCAATGGCGGTGATCATGTTCTCATTCGGTGGTCTGGAGCTGGTCGGCATTACCGCCGCCGAAGCGGATAACCCGGAGAAAAGTATCCCGCAGGCCACCAATCAGGTGATTTACCGTATCCTGCTGTTTTATGTCGGCGCATTGGCGGTGCTGCTGTCACTGTATCCGTGGCAGAAGGTTGTGGAAGGCGGCAGCCCGTTCGTCCTGATCTTCCATGCGTTGGACAGCAATCTGGTGGCGACGCTGCTGAACATGGTGGTGCTGTCCGCCGCCCTGTCGGTGTACAACAGCTGCGTGTACTGCAACAGCCGCATGCTGTTTGGGCTGGCGAAACAGGGCAACGCACCGCGTGTACTGCTGAAGATCAACCGGCGCGGCATTCCGCTGGCGGCGCTGAGCGTGTCGGCGCTGGTGACCGCACTGTGCGTGCTACTCAATTACCTGATGCCGGGCAAGGCGTTTGAATTGCTGATGGCATTGGTGGTATCCGCTTTGGTGATCAACTGGGCAATGATCTGCATTACTCACCTGAAGTTTCGGCGCGCCAAGCGGCTGGCCGGGCAGCAAACGCGTTTCCAAAGTTGGGGTTATCCGTTCACCAATCTGATTTGTCTGCTGTTTTTAGCCGGGATTTTGGTCATTATGTTTATGACGCCAGGCATCCGGATTTCGGTATGGTTGATTCCGGTTTGGCTGTTGGTGCTGGCGGCAAGCTATCTGCTGAAGAAAAAGAACGCCGCCGCGCCGGGCGCCATTGCTGAATCCAATAACGTATAAGCAAGGGAAACAGATGAAAAAGCTATTACCTCTCGCACTGCTGGTCGCCGCCGGGAGCGCCAGCGCCCAATCCCATCTGGATAAGGTGACACAACAGGGCACGCTGGAAGTTTGCACCACCGGCGATTACAAGCCCTACACCTTTTTGAAGGAAGACGGCAGCTACGAAGGCATTGATATCGCCATGGCGGAATCGCTGGCCAAGAGCCTGGGTGCCAAAGTGAAGTGGGTGAAAACCAGTTGGAAAACCCTGACGCCGGACTTTGTCGCCGGCAAGTGCGACATCGCCATGGGCGGCATTTCCGTCACGCTACAGCGGCAAAAACAGGTGTTCTTCGCCGATAAGCTGGATACCGACGGCAAAATCCCGCTGGTGCGCTGCACCGACGTGAAGAAATACCGCACTGTCGAGCAGATCAACAAAGCGTCCGTGCGCCTGTTGGAGCCGGCGGGTGGCACCAACGAAGCGTTCGTACATGCTTACCTGCCCAACGCCAAGCTGACGTTGACCCATGATAACGTGGGTATTTTTCAGCAGTTAGTGGACAAGAAAGCCGATGTGATGATTACCGACGCTTCCGAGGCGCTGTATCAGCAAAAACACTATCCGAAACTGTGTGCGGTCAATCCGGACAAACCGCTGCAATACGGAGAGAAGGCCTATATGTTGCCGCGTGATGATCTGAGCTGGAAGCTGTATGTGGATCAATGGCTGCACCTGGCCAAAGCGACCGGTGAGTATCAGAGCATTATCGATCAGTGGCTGGCGGTAAAGAAGTAACGCGTTGAGGATTGGGGCCGGTAAGATTGCCGGCCCACGACAGCCTATTCGCCGATATATTCCATCGCTACGCGCTGCGTCAGCTTGGTAATCAGCTCATAGGCGCTGATGCCGGTACAGGCGGCAATGCGCTCAACCGGCAGCGCCTTGCCCCATAGCACCACTTCATCGCCGACCTTATCGGTCGCATCCGGCCCGAGATCGACCGAAATCATGTCCATCGATACCCGGCCGACCACCGGCACTTCACGGCCATTAAGCCATACCGGGGTACCGGAGGGCGCACTGCGCGGGTAACCATCACCATAACCCATCGCCACCACCCCCAGCCGAGTGTCGCCTTCGCTCACCCAGGTGCCGCCGTAACCCACCGACTCACCGGCCTTGTGGTCGCGCACCGCAATCAGGTTGGACTTCAGCGTCATCGCCGGCTGCAGATCAAACTGGCTGCCGCAGGACTCTTCCATCGGAGAAACGCCGTAAAGGATAATGCCCGGCCGCACCCAGTCATTGTGCGCATCCGGCCACAGCAAGGTGCCGCCCGAAGCGGCGATAGAGCGCTGGCCCGGCTTGCCACGGGCAAAACTTTCGAAACACTGCATTTGCTTGAGCGTAGCGTCAGAGTCCGGCTCATCGGCGCGGCTGAAGTGGCTCATGATATTGACCGGCTGCGCCACGTTACGGCAGGCGCTCAGACGCTGATAAAACGCCTCGGCCTGTTCCGGACGCACGCCCAGGCGATGCATGCCGGTATCCAGCTTCATCCATACCGGCACCGGGCGCGCCAGCTCGGCCTGCTCCAGCGCTTCAAGCTGTTCGATGCTGTGCACTGCGGTTTCGATGTTATTCGCCACCAGCACCGGCAGATCTTCGGCGCAGAAAAAGCCTTCCAGCAGCAGGATCGGTTTCACGATGCCGCCGGAGCGCAGCATCAACGCCTCGCCAATGCGCGCCACGCCGTAGCAGTCGGCGTCTTGCAGAGTGTGAGCTGTTTCCAGCAGGCCATGTCCATAAGCGTTTGCTTTCACAACGGCAATCAGGCGGCTTTGTGGCGCCTGACGGCGCACCTGTTGCAGATTATGTCGCAGAGCGCGGCGGTCGATTACAGCGGTTGCCGCTTTCATTTCAGTTCCTTAGCTGATTATTCATCATCATATTGTGGCCCCGCGTAGTTATCGAAACGCGACCACTGGCCGTTAAAGGTCAAGCGCACGGTACCGATCGGGCCGTTACGCTGTTTACCCAGAATAATTTCGGCAATCCCTTTCATGTCGCTGTTCTCGTGATAAACCTCATCACGGTAGATGAACATGATCAGGTCGGCATCCTGCTCGATGGAACCGGACTCACGCAGGTCTGAGTTGACCGGGCGTTTATCGGCACGCTGCTCCAGGCTTCGGTTCAGCTGCGACAGCGCCACCACCGGTACCTGCAACTCTTTCGCCAACGCCTTCAGCGAGCGGGAAATTTCGGCAATTTCCAGCGTACGGTTGTCGGACAGGGCCGGCACACGCATCAACTGCAGGTAGTCGATCATGATCATACTGAGGCCGTCATGCTCGCGGAAAATACGGCGCGCGCGGGAGCGCACTTCGGTTGGCGTCAGGCCGGAGGAGTCATCAATGTACATATTGCGCTTCTCCAGCAGGATGCCCATGGTGCTGGAAATGCGCGCCCAGTCCTCGTCGTCGAGCTGGCCGGTACGGATACGCGTCTGGTCGACGCGCGACAGCGACGCCAGCATACGCATCATGATCTGGTTGCCGGGCATCTCCAGGCTGAAGATCAGCACCGGCTTTTCCTGCGTCATCGCGGCGTGTTCGCACAGGTTCATGGCGAAAGTGGTTTTACCCATCGAAGGACGGGCGGCGACGATGATCAGGTCCGATTTTTGCAAACCGGCGGTTTTCTTGTTGAGATCCTGATAGCCGGTGTCTACCCCGGTAACGCCGTCGTGCGGCTGCTGATACAGCTGCTCGATACGCGAAACGGTGTCTTCCAGAATACGCTCGATGCCTTTCGGGCCTTCATCTTTACTGGCGCGATTTTCCGCGATCTGGAATACCCGTGATTCGGCCAGATCGAGCAGATCTTCGCTGCTGCGGCCCTGCGGATCATAACCGGCGTCGGCGATCTCATTGGCTACCGAGATCATTTCGCGCACGACCGCACGTTCACGCACGATGTCAGCATAAGCACCGATGTTGGCGGCGCTTGGGGTGTTTTTCGACAGTTCGGCCAGATAGGCGAAACCGCCCACCGAATCCAGTTCGCCGCGCTGCTCGAGCGATTCGGACAGGGTGATCAGATCGATAGGCCGGCTCATTTCCAACAGCCGCTGCATCTCGGTAAAGATCAGGCGGTGCGGGCGGCTGAAGAAATCGTTGGAGACCACGCGTTCCGATACGTTATCCCAGCGTTCGTTATCCAGCATCAAACCGCCCAACACGGACTGTTCCGCCTCCAGCGAATGTGGCGGCATCTTCAGCCCTTCCATCTGGCGATCTCGGGGGCGATCTCTGGCTTCGTCCGCGTAAGTTTTGTTGGTTGGTTTTTTTCCTGCCATGAAGCGTATTCTTTATCCGGTTGCGAATGGAGAATCCTGACGCGAGAGTATACGTGATTTTTATCTGTGATTCCCGCGGCATAACCGATGCAAAAAAGGTATCAATCCGCACCCGGCTAAACTGGATCGTCGATACTAAAACGCGTAGGGTGAAATCAGACACCCCAATGAGGTAATGAAATGGCAAAGCGCATTCAATTCTCCGCTACCGGCGGCCCGGAAGTGTTGCAATACGTTGATTTTACACCTATCGATCCGGCAGCCGGTGAGGTGCAGGTTGAGAATAAGGCGATCGGCATCAACTACATCGATACCTATATTCGCAGCGGCCTCTATGCGCCCGCCAGCCTGCCAAGCGGGTTGGGCACTGAAGCGGCCGGCGTGGTGATCAAGGTCGGCGCCGGCGTCAGCGCGGTGAAACCTGGCGACCGCGTGGTTTACGCCCAGTCGTCACTCGGCGCCTACAGCGACGTTCACAATGTTTCGGTGGAAAAAGTGGCGATCCTGCCTCACAACCTGAGCTTTGAGCAGGGTGCCGCCTCGTTTCTGAAAGGGCTGACGGTACACTATCTGCTGCGCCAAACCCATGAAGTGCAGCCGGGCGAAGTGTTCCTGTTCCATGCCGCCGCAGGCGGCGTCGGGCTGATTGCCTGCCAGTGGGCCAAGGCGCTCGGCGCAAAGCTTATCGGCAGCGTCGGCTCTGACGAAAAAGCTGAACTGGCTAAACGCGCCGGCGCCTGGGCGACCATCAATTACCATAAAGAAGACATCGCCCAGCGCGTGGCTGAACTGACGCAGGGCGAAAAAGTCGGTGTAGTGTACGACTCGGTGGGCCAAAGCACCTGGCAGGCTTCTCTCAATAGCCTGAAGCGCCGTGGGCTGATGGTCAGCTTCGGTAATGCCTCCGGCCCGGTAACCGGCGTCGATCTGGCATTGCTGAACCAGAAAGGTTCGCTGTACGTCACCCGTCCTTCGCTTAACGGTTACGTCACTAACCGCGACGAGTTGCAATTCGCCAGCAATGAGCTGTTCTCGTTGATCGGCAGTGGCGCTATCAAGGTCGACGTAAAAGAAGAGCAAAAATTTGCGCTGGCCGATGCGCAGCGTGCGCATGAGGTGCTGGAAAGTCGCAATACCAGCGGTTCAAGCCTGCTGATCCCCTGATTCCCCAGGCAAAAGAAAAGGGCTCCGTAAGGAGCCCTTTCTATTACTGCATTTGTAGGGGTAGAGCAGAGTCCGCCAGAGACAGGGGGGTTGCTTCAGCAACGCTCGTATTGGGTACTATTGTCTCTTGCGGTGATGAAATAGGTCGCATCGCTGCATCGACAAATATCCTACCAGCCCCTAAACGCAAAAAACACGCTTAATGTGCCGCATTCGCATTTAAAACACCAAGGTGTGATCGTCGCCGCATTCACGATGCATTCGTTACGCAAATTTCAGCGTGACTGTCTGATTACTCGATAAAAAATCAGTAACGGCGTATTTGCGGCTTCTGCATCGAACGGTATATCCAGACGCCCACCACCGCCAAAATCAACCAGGGCAGCAGCTTGATCACCATCGCCAACAGGCCGCCCAGCAGCATAAATGCCGCCGCGACCAGTAACGCGGCGAATACGCCCAGCAACGAAATTCCGGTCACCATCAGCATCACTACAAAGCCAATGAGAAAGAAGAGTTCTAACATGATTGCTCCTTCGCAAAACAAAGTCTCTGCAGGAGTATTACAAGATGCGTGCCAGAGCGGCGGAAAAGATAAGTATTTGAAATATATAAACAGGCAAACAGCATAGCGCTGAATGCCTGATGAAAAAGACTAACTGTTAGTCAAATTCTTTGTGTATTACGCCACTTCGGTACGCGGCAGACGAACCAGATCCAGCGCGGCTTCCACCACGCGCGCATCGGCACCCGGCTTATGGGCGTTCTCGCTCAGATGGCGACGCCACTGGCGCGCACCCGGCACGCCCTGGAACAGGCCGAGGATGTGGCGGGTGATGTGCCCCAAATAGGTGCCGTTCGACAGCTCACGTTCAATATACGGATACAGCGATTCGATAATCGCCACGCTGTCCATGACCTCGGTCTGGCGACCAAACAGCTCGCTGTCGACCCGTGCCAAAATACCCGGATTCTGATAAGCCTCGCGCCCCATCATTACGCCATCCAGATGCTCCAGATGCTGCTTTGCTTCTTCCAGCGTTTTCACACCACCGTTGATGGCGAGAGTCAGCTGCGGGAAATCACGTTTCAATTGATACACGCGCGGATAGTCCAGCGGTGGCACTTCACGGTTTTCTTTCGGGCTGAGGCCAGACAACCAGGCCTTGCGCGCATGGATAGTAAACATGTCGCACTCGCCACGCCCGGCAACGGTGGCGATAAAATCACACAGAAACTCGTAGCTATCCTGGTCGTCGATGCCGATGCGGGTCTTAACCGTCACCGGGATCGACACCACGTCGCGCATCGCCTTGATGCAGTCGGCAACCAGCGTCGCCTGCCCCATCAGACAGGCGCCGAACATGCCATTCTGCACGCGATCGGACGGGCAACCGACGTTGAGGTTAATCTCGTCGTAACCGCGCTGTTCGGCCAGTTTGGCACAATGCGCCAGCGCAGCCGGATCGCTGCCGCCCAGCTGCAACGCCACCGGATGTTCTTCTTCGCTGTAGGCCAGATAGTCGCCCTTGCCGTGAATAATCGCGCCGGTGGTCACCATTTCGGTGTACAGCAGCGTTTCTTTGGTCAGCAGGCGATGGAAGTAACGGCAATGACGATCGGTCCAGTCGAGCATCGGCGCAATGGAGAAACGATTGGCGGCATATTTTGAGGCGTGGTTGTCTGTCGTCATGCTGAGTTACTGGCTACCTGATTCTGTCTGGGATTCAACGAACGGCGTACTGCCGCAAACGGCTATTATAACGACAATCGGCGGCGTTGGGAAAACCGCCGTGCCATCAGGCCAAAAAGAAAAAGAAAAAACGAATAAAAACGCTTCTTCAGGTGTTCTCTCACCAAGGGGGCAATTCGTCTCCCCTCCAATGAGGAAAAAACCATGAACAGTTTCGTTAAACGCCTGTTGCTGCCCGTGATTGCCGGCTCTCTGCTGTTTTCCGGCGCGGCCCTGGCAATGGGGGGTGACGGCAGCGGCCAAACCACGCCGACCTGCCCGAAAGGCCAGATATACGATACAAAAACCAAGACCTGCATGGTGGATAAAAGCAGCATGATCGGCGACAACGATCGGGCGAACTACGCCTATGCACTGGCAAAAAGCGGCCGCTATCAGGATGCCCTCGACGTGCTGAACACCCTGAAAAACCCCAACACCGCCGTGGCATTGAACTACCGGGGTTACGCCACCCGCAAGCTCGGGCGCACGGATGAAGGGATCGGCTACTATTTAAAATCAGTAGCGCTCGATCCCAACTACCCAAAAGTCCGCGAATACTTGGGTGAAGCCTATATGGTGAAAGGCCGTCCGGACCTGGCGAAAGAACAACTCACGGTGATCCAGTCACTGTGCGGCACCGGTTGCGAAGAGTACCGCGACCTGGCGGCGGCCATCGATCACCATCCCGAATCATAAGGCAGCCAGGCCCGGAGGCGAGCATCAGCAACGACGCAATCCGCAACGAAATCGGCCAATATCTTTCCCGCCTGTGGCGCTATGGTTTAGTGCTCTCCCACCGGCGGGATATCGCCGACGATTTGGTTCAAGCCACCTGTGTGCGGGCGCTGGAGCGCGCCGCACAGTTTACTCTGGGCTCGCGTATGGATCGCTGGCTGTTTTCGATTCTGCATTCCATTTGGTTGAACGAAGTCCGTGCCCGGCATATCCGTCAGGGGCAGGGTTTTGTCGATGCCGACGATCTGGCCGGCGAGGAAAACGGTGAAGATACGATATGGGCCAATGAAGTGATGCAGCGGGTCAACCGCTTGCCGGAGGCACAGCGCAATACGCTATTCCTGGTGTACGTAGAAGAGCTTTCTTACCGGGAAGCGGCCGAGGTGCTGGACGTCCCCATCGGCACCATCATGAGCCGCCTGGCAGCGGCACGTCTGCGGCTTGCAAACGACAGTGTGCTGCAACCCCATATCCCGCAGTCAAAAGGAGAACGATCATGAGCTCATACTATACTGCGGATGAACTGCTGGTTGCCTATCTGGACAATCAACTGGATCCCCAGCAGCGCCGCAGCCTGGAACAGCGCCTGGTCGACGAACCGGCATTGGCCGACCGTTTGTCGCTGCTGGAGCGCAGCAATCTGCCGTTCAAACAGGCGTTTGCCCCTTTACTGGATGAGGCCCCGGCGCAACGGCTCCAGGCCAGATGGCCACTTGCCGCTCCAACCCCACAACGCGGTGTCAGCCGCCGTGCCCTGATTGCCGCGGCCGTCGGTTTTCTGGCGCTGGGGGCCGCGGGCGATCGCGCCTGGCTGCAAGCGAGTCAGCCAGAAGACAACTGGCGCGGCCTGGTGGCCCAATATATGGCGCTTTACACCCCGGAAACGCTGGCGGGCTTCGATAGCTCCCCTGCGTTACTCGCCAGTCAATTGCAGCACACCGGCGAACGACTCGGCATTGCCCTCCCCGCTCCCAAACTGGCATTGAACGGCGCAGAGCTGAAAAATGCCCGCGTGCTGGCTTACGACGATCGTCGCATTGCTCAGTTGACCTGGCTGGACCCACAGTTTGGCCCGCTGGCGCTGTGCATTATTCAGCAACCGGGCAAGCCGGAGTCCGCACAGAGCGAACGCCGACAGGGAATGAATGTGGTGTATTGGGCCGATGGCAGCCACAGCTTTATGCTGATTGGCCATAATCCGGCGGCGGATATGGCCAGGCTGGCAGAGCGTTTGCAGCGTTCACTTTCCACCTGAGAAGGAATCACGCCGCTTGCCCACCGCTCAGATGACGGCGTAGCGCGTGAAACTATCACTCATTTTTCATCGCACCCGCCATATCTCCGCATCAGGTTGCTCCTTATCAGCGGAAAAGGGGGCGACTCTCGGCGATTGCGCTTAATCATGGTAAAATCGGTTTTTTTACGTACCGGGATATTTGCCATGAACTCAAGCACCCAGGAAAAACTGTTGGCGCAGGCTGAACAACTCTGCCAGCAACGCAATGTGCGGCTGACACCGCAGCGGCTGGAAGTGTTACGCCTGATGGCACAACAACCCGGTGCCATCAGTGCTTATGACCTGCTGGATCTGCTGCGCGTGGCTGAACCGCAGGCGAAACCGCCAACGGTCTATCGCGCGCTGGATTTCCTGTTGGAACAAGGATTTATTCATCGGGTGGAGTCAGCCAACAGCTACGTGCTGTGCCATCATTTCGAACAACCGATGCATACCTCCGCGTTGTTCATCTGCGATCGCTGTGCTCAGGTGACTGAACGCACCACCGAAGGGGTGGAGGAAACGCTGCAAAAACTGGCGAAAGAGTCGGGTTTTGTGCTGCGCCACAGCGTGGTGGAAGCGCATGGTCTGTGTTCGGGCTGTGTTGAAGTGGAAGCCTGCGACAGCAAGCATGATTGCGGCGAGCACGATCACAGCATTGCCATCAAGAAGAAATAAATTAAGCGGGGTTGGTCAGGCACTTCCCTGTACCTGTGGCCGTGGCGTTAAAGGGATGAAAATGCCAGGCCGGCTACAGTCGATTACGGCCACCGTACGCTGTGGCCCTGCTCGCTACCAGCGATACTTGCTGTGGTCTTCCCAGGATTTCACTTCTTTCTCGGCCGCCTCTTTCTGGTAGCCATAGCGCTCCTGGATTTTACCGACAAGCTGTTCGCGTTTCCCTTCAATGACTGCCAAATCGTCATCGGTCAGCTTGCCCCACTGTTCCTTCACTTTCCCTTTAAACTGTTTCCAGTTACCGTCGGCTTGATCTTTGTTCATAGTCTCTCCGTTAACCTGTCGTAAATCAGTTTGATGCTGTGCTGACCGGGCGTCTAACCAAGCAATTTTCATGGTCTATTACCGCAAACCAAAGGGTTGCCACTCCCCATTCATTTAGCCAGCCACATGATTAATTGTAGACGCAGATAACGAAAATAGAATAAAAACCAGAATAAAAATCCATTAAAAAACACTTTATCAGAAAAACACGCCAACAAACAAAGCACTACCCGAATGGAATATCCTTCGGGATATGTAAGAAAATATAAATAAAAACATAAATAAAATTACTCAATAATCTAGAAAACTCTCGGACTTATTGCACCGCAAACCAGGTACCGCGCAGCCGGTGACGGTGCCAGAACCAGCCCAGCGCAATGCCCCGCAGCGACAAAAACACCGCCAGCGCCAGCCATAATCCGTGATTGCCTAATACAGGGACGGTAAACAACGTCAGGCCGAAGCCGACGGCCGCCACCGCCATGCTGTTGCGCATTTCGGCACCACGGGTCGCGCCAATAAACATGCCGTCCAGCAGGTAACACCCCACACCGACCAACGGCAGCACCACCTGCCACGGCAGATAATGGCTCGCCAGCGTACGCAACTCGGGTAAAGAGGTTAATGCCGAGATGATTTGCTGCCCGGCAACGGCATACACCCCCCCAAAAGCCAGCGCCACCAGGCAAGCCTGGCGACAGGCGGCGCGCCACACCTTGCGCAGTTGGCTGTCGTCGCGAGCGCCATAGGCATGGCCGGAATGCGCCTCTACCGCGTAGGCAAAGCCGTCGAGCGCGTAGGCCGTGAAGGTCAGCAAATTCATCAATACCGCGTTTACCGCCACCACATCGCCGCCAAGCCGGGCGCCGAAGATGGTCAGTGAGGCAAAACACACTTGCAGCAACAGTGAACGCAACATGATGTCGCGATTCAGCGCCAACAAGCGCCGCAGATTTCCGCGCCAGGCCTGGCGCAGCATCGGCGCGGAAATCCCTCGAATACGCATCACCCGCCAGGCAAGCCATAGCCCCAGCAACAGGGTGACATATTCAGAGATGACGGTCGCCGTCGCCGCCCCTTGCACGTTCCACCTCAGCCCCATCACCAGCCAGATATCCAGTACGATATTCAGCAGGTTACCGATAATCAGCAAGATCACCGGTGCACGCACGTATTGCACGCCAAGCAGCCAGCCCAGGATCACCATGTTGGCCAACGCCGCCGGCGCACTTAGCCAGCGGATTTCGAGGAATAGCCGCGCTTGTTCCAGCACCGCGCCATCGCCGCCCACGATCTGCAACGCCATATCGATCAACGGATGGCGCAGCAGCACAATAGCCACACCGGCCAACGCCGCCAGCAACAACGGCTGCATAAAAGCGCGCGCCAACCCCTGAGGATCCTGTGCACCGAGCGCCTGTGCCGCCAGTCCGGTAGTGCTCATGCGAAGGAACAGCAGCAACATAAACAGGAAGCTGGTAGCCATGGCGCCAATCGCAACGCCGCCCAGATAGGTGGGGCTATCCAGGTGGCCAATCACCGCAGTATCCACCAGCCCGAGCAGCGGCACGGTAATATTGGAAAAGATCATTGGCAGAGCAAGGCGCCATAGGGTTTTATCAGTATCGCTGGTGAAGGCAGAAAGCAGGCGCATAGTGAAATGTTCCCGTGGCGGTAGGGTTTGAATGAATCAGAAATGACATCGCCCCAGAGCTGGGGCGATTTAAATCAGAGGAGGACGTTCAGGCGCAGCGATTAAATCCAGTCGCCGTTGCGGATCACGCCGACCGCCAGACCTTCAATGGTGAAATTCTGCTGACGCAGATCGACCACGATAGGCTGGAACTCGCTGTTTTCTGGCAGCAGTTCAACCACATTGCCGTGTTTTTTCAGGCGCTTGACCGTAACTTCATCTTCAATACGTGCCACAACTACCTGGCCGTTCCGCACGTCCTGGGTTTTATGCACCGCCAGCAGATCGCCGTCGAGAATGCCGATATCACGCATCGACATGCCGTTGACCCGCAGCAGGAAATCCGCGCTCGGTTTGAACAGAGAAGGATCCACCTTATAGTGTCCTTCGATATGCTGTTGCGCCAGCAGCGGTTCACCGGCGGCCACGCGGCCAATCAGCGGTAAACCTTCTTCATCTTCCATCAGCAGACGAATGCCGCGTGAAGCGCCGGAGACGATCTCGATCACGCCCTTGCGCGCCAGCGCTTTCAGATGTTCTTCTGCAGCATTTGGCGAACGGAACCCCAGACGCATGGCGATCTCGGCGCGCGTTGGCGGCATGCCAGTTGACGAAATATGATCGCGAATCAGATCATAGACTTCTTGTTGTCTGGTAGTTAGTGCTTTCATTCCGCCCCCTGTTTGTTTATACAGTCTTGCTGTGAGTATATACAGGTAAGCGCGGCTTGGGAACCGAAGAATGAATAAAAATCAGGGATTAGCGCCCCGCCGCGACGGGGCGAACCACTCAGACAAAGTGCTGCCACAGTACCGAACCCCAGACAAACAGCGCCAGGATGATCGCCAGCGTTACCGCCGCCGATCCCATATCTTTCGCTCGGCCGGAAAGCTCGTGGTGTTCCGTGCCCACCCTATCGACAATGGCTTCAATCGCGCTGTTCAGCATCTCGACGATCACGACCAACAGCACCGATCCGATCAGTAAAATGCGCGCTATCGCACCCACATCCAGCCAGATCGCCAGTATGATAGCCAGCACGGTCGCCACCAGCTCCTGGCGGAATGCGGCTTCGTGCTGCCAGGCAGCAGAAAAGCCTTTATATGAGTAGCCGGCGGCTTTAATAATACGAGTCAGGCCGGTTGCTTGGTTTGCCATGTTTTTTAGTGCCTTTCACAGAGGTAAGTCATAATTATAGAGCTTGGGTCAGGAAACTCTCCCGGCTCCCGGTTTTCCAACACCACAGATCTGCTACCCGGTTTCTGGTATGCTTGCGGCGCATTGCTAACAAGAGGCTTCACGTTGTTATGTCAGGTTGGCGTAAAATTTATTATAAATTATTGAATTTACCACTCAAATTGTTGGTAAGAAGTAAGGTTATCCCTTCAGATCCGGTCACGGAGTTAGGGTTGGATCCCTCACGGCCGATTTTGTATGTTTTACCTTATAATTCCAAGGCCGATTTACTGACGCTGCGCACCCAGTGCCTGGCGCAGGATTTGCCCGACCCCCTCAATCCGCTGGAGATAGACGGCACCGTACTGCCAAGCCACGTGTTCATTCACGATGGCCCGCGCGTGTTCCGCTACTACACACCGAAAGAAGAGTCGGTAAAACTGTTTCACGACTATCTGGATCTGCACCGCAGCAATCCGGATCTCGATATTCAGATGCTGCCGGTGTCGGTGATGTTTGGCCGTTCCCCAGGCCGCGAAGGTCACGGCACGCCGCATCTGCGCTTGCTGAACGGCGTCCAGAAATTCTTCGCCGTCCTGTGGCTGGGCCGCGACAGCTTCGTGCGTTTCTCCAACACCGTTTCGCTGCGCCGAATGGCGACCGAACACGGCACGGACAAAACTATCGCACAGAAACTGGCGCGCGTGGCGCGCATGCATTTCTCGCGTCAACGTTTGGCCGCCGTCGGCCCAAGCCTGCCGGCTCGTCAGGATCTGTTCAATAAGCTGTTGGCGTCCAAAGCGATCGAAAAAGCGGTCGAGGACGAAGCGCGCAGCAAGAAAATTTCCCATGAAAAGGCCCAGCAGAACGCCATTGCGCTGATGGAAGAGATCGCCGCCGACTTCTCGTACGAGACGGTGCGCCTTTCCGATCGCGTGCTGAGCTGGACCTGGAACCGGCTGTATCAGGGCATCAACGTCACCAACGCCGAGCGCGTGCGCCAGTTGGCGCAGGACGGCCACGAGATCGTTTATGTGCCGTGTCACCGCAGCCATATGGATTATCTGCTGCTGTCCTACGTGCTGTATCACCAGGGCCTGGTGCCGCCGCACATCGCCGCCGGCATCAACCTCAACTTCTGGCCGGCCGGGCCGATCTTCCGTCGCCTGGGCGCGTTCTTTATCCGCCGCACCTTCAAAGGCAACAAGCTGTACTCAACGGTGTTCCGCGAATACCTCGGCGAGCTGTTTACCCGTGGCTACTCGGTGGAATACTTCGTTGAAGGCGGCCGTTCCCGTACCGGGCGCCTGCTGGAACCGAAGACCGGCACCCTGTCGATGACCATCCAGGCCATGTTGCGCGGTGGTACTCGCCCTATCACGCTGGTCCCGATCTACATCGGTTACGAACACGTGATGGAAGTAGGTACTTACGCCAAAGAGCTGCGCGGTGCGACCAAGGAAAAAGAGAGCCTGTTGCAGATGCTGCGCGGCCTGCGCAAGCTGCGTAATCTCGGCCAGGGTTACGTCAACTTCGGCGATCCGCTGCCGTTGACCACCTACCTGAACCAGAACGTGCCGCAGTGGCGCGAATCGATTGACCCGATCGAAGCCCAACGTCCAAGCTGGCTGACGCCAACGGTCAACGACCTGGCGGCCAAGATCATGGTACGCATCAACAACGCGGCCGCCGCCAATGCCATGAACCTGTGTTCCACGGCGCTGCTGGCCTCACGCCAGCGCTCGCTGACCCGCGAGCAGCTGCTTGAGCAGTTGGAGTGTTATCTGCAACTGATGCGCAACGTGCCTTATGCCGGCGACGTCACCGTGCCAACCCAGACGCCGGACGAGCTGCTCGATCACGCGCTGAACATGAACAAGTTCGAGGTGGAGAAGGATAACATCGGCGATATCATCATCCTGCCGCGCGAGCAGGCGGTGCTGATGACCTATTACCGCAACAATATCCACCATCTGCTGGTGCTGCCTTCGCTGATCGCCACCATAGTGATGCATCACCGCCGGGTGTCCCGCACTGAACTGCTGCGGCAGATCGGCCTGATTTACCCGATGTTGAAGGCCGAACTGTTCCTGCATAACGACAAGGAACACCTGCCGGAAGTGCTGCGACCGCTGATCGAGGAAATGATCCGCCAGCAGCTCATCTGCGACAAAGGCGAGGATCTGGTGCTTAACCCGGCGCGCATTCGCCCTCTGCAGTTGCTGGCAGCCGGCGTGCGCGAAACGTTGCAGCGCTATGCCATCACCATGTCTATCCTCAGCGCCAACCCGAGTATCAACCGCGGCGCGCTGGAGAAAGAGAGCCGCATCATGGCCCAGCGCCTTTCGGTGCTGCACGGCATTAATGCGCCGGAGTTCTTCGACAAGGCGGTGTTCTCTACCCTGGTGGCGACGCTGCGTGAAGAAGGCTACATCAACGATATCGGCGATGCAGTCCGTGAGCACACCCTGGAGGTGTACAGCATGTTGAGCGATTTGATTACCCCGGAAATCAAGCTGACTATCGAAAGCGTCAGCATGCCGGCGGAAACCAACGTGCAGCCGGAAACGGCGACAGTGGAAGAGAAAGCCGAGTAATTGATTGATAATCAAAAACAAAAAGGCACCGTCAGGTGCCTTTTTTATTGCCGAAAATACCGTTAGCCCCGCCAATAACTCAATGCGATACCGATAAACAACACCAGCCCGACATAGTTATTATCCAGGAACGCCTTGAAACAGGCGTCGCGATCGCGGGTAGCGATTTGCTTTTGCTGATGAATAAACAAGGCACCCGCCAATAGCAACGACCAATAAAACGCCCCGCTCAGTTGGGCCAGATAGCCCACCCACAGCAGCAGCAGCAGCGTCGCGAACTGCAGCAAACCGACGATCAGCTTGTCGTAACGGCCAAACAGGATGGCGGTGGATTTGACGCCAATCTTCAGATCATCGTCACGGTCCACCATCGCGTACAGCGTATCGTAAGCCACCGTCCAGCAGATATTGGCCAGCAGCAGCAGCCAGCAGCTCAGCGGCAGTGCCTCGCTAACGGCGGCGTAGCCCATTGGGATGCCCCAACCAAACGCCGCTCCCAGCACAAACTGCGGCAGATTGGTGACCCGCTTCATGAACGGATAGATCCACGCCAGCGCCAGTGCCGCCAGCGACAGCCAGATGGTCATGGCGTTCAGCGTCAGCACCAGCCCAAACGAGACCAGCACCAACACCACGAACAGGATCTTGGCCTCCTTCTCGCTCACCCGGCCGCTCGGCATTGGGCGCCCCGCGGTGCGCTTCACGTGGCCGTCAACGGCGCGATCGGCATAGTCATTCACCACGCAGCCGGCAGCACGCATCAGGAACACCCCAATGACGAACACCAGCAGGATAGACAGTGGCGGCACACCCTGCCCCGCAATCCACAGCGCCCACAGCGTTGGCCACAGCAGCAGCAGGCTGCCGATCGGTTTATCGAGGCGCATCAGATGGCCGTATGCCCGCCATTTGCTTTGAGTCACGCTTCCCTCCAAGGTATTTCCTCTCCTCATCATGCGATTTCCGCGCTGCCCGCCGCGTACAAAGGCGAAGCCGGTAAAAACAGTTCGGTCAGCAATAAGGGCTTGCCCGCCAGCCGTAAACGGGAGCGGCGCGCCCATAACGCATCCTGCCGCCCCATATGAATGTAATCGCGAGTCAATTCACCGCTGCTGAACAGGTAACGCCCCAGCGGCAGCGTGCCCAAATCCACCAGCGCCTGATCCGGTCCGGTCAGGGTCTCTTGCGGGATCACCGTGCGCCCCAGCAGCCAAGGCTGGTTATCGCCCAGCAATATTATCTCTCGCAGCCAGTAACGCGGGCTATCCGGCAGGTGTTCGGCCTCTTCACCCAACTGGTCGCGGGTGACGAAACATTCACGCTGCGGTTCAACGTGCACGCGCCCACAGTGGCGTTCAAAACGGCGGGTCATGGATCCTGGCTCCATCAGCCAGTCGCTGACGGCGGCGGGTACCGGGGTGTGTTGCGCAGATAACCACTCAAGCGGCGGCAGGATGGAATCCCTATTGCCAGACATTGTTCTACTCCAGGCCTGACGCCGCACCCTGCGGCCACACCAGACCATACAAACTGTTAACAGAAATTCATTGTAACGCAGAAATCCAAAAGCGGCAGGCGGATTCGTGGCGCGGCAGACCGCAAATCTCGCTGGAGTTGATCAGCATCGTAGCGGGCAATACGCCGCGCGACGTCGGTTTTGCCGTGGCCAACCACCTGCTGCTGCAAACCGGCTACCAAGTGCCGGTCGTGGCCGGAGCCGCTAGCGCATTGAGCGAACCGCCGGAACCCTGGCGCGCCCACCTTGACCGGGCGATTACCCGGCCGGATTTGGGGCCTGTGGCATAACGTCCCTTACCCGCACACGGCGGCGATCGTCACGCCAAACGCCGCCGTGGCCCTTGGCGAACTGATCTGCAGCTCTACCCGCAGATGGCGCAGGCGGTGAAGGAAATCGTGATTATGGGCGGGGTGTTCAACGTGGAGGGTTACCTTAAGGACACCAATTTCGGTCTCGATCCTGAAGCCGCCCGACAGGTGCTGACCAGCGGCGCCAACATCACGCTCGCGCCTCTGGACGTCACTACGCAAACCATGCTCACTCAGGCGCATATGACGCAGCCGGATACACCGCTGTGCCGCTATCTGCGGACCACTACCCAGCCCTGGATCGATGATTCGCGCCAGACCCGCCACCTGCCGGGTTGCTGGATCCACGATGCGTTGGTGATTGCCTGGTTGCTTGAGCCGCAGTTGGTGACCACCGCGGAGTATTATGTGGATGTGGCATTGGAAGGCGCCATGACGCGCGGCAGCTCTCGCCGCTGGCGACCGGACGGCCTGCGGTTGACGGTCGGCATGCCGGAGCCGCAGGGCAAACCGGTACGGGTGATGGAGCAAGTAGATAACGCCCGTCTGCTGGCGCTGATTGGCGAAACGCTGGCCCGCGCATGAAAAAAGGTGCGCCGAGGCGCACCAATCATCGAGCCAGCATCGGCAGCGTCGGGTACTACCCCTTGCCTTTCACGCTGCCAATAAACGTTTCACGCGCTGTGGTGGAACCCAGTCTTTCAGCCTCATTCATCAGTTTCAGCGCCTTATCGATATCGCCCGCCTTCACCGCCTGCCTGATGCTGTTATTGAAGTAGCTTTCGGTGTCGTTCAGCATCGGCTCCGAAGGCTTGGCCGGTACTGCGGCAGGTGCCACGGTGGCTGGCGCGGTTGACCCCACCACCACCGGTGCAGCGGTCGGCGCCGGTTGCAGCATACCGATCATCACGTTGCCGGAACCCTGTTCAGCGGTCACCTTCAGCTTAAGCGTTCCGCTCGCGCTGTGGCTGGCGATCGGGTCCGGGATATCCGGTATCGCGTTACCCACGCCGGCGGCATAGGCCTTGGCCGGGTTGGTCAGTTGGGTGGTTTTGGCCAGATCCTGGCGGGTGGTGTACACCAACATATAAATCTGTTTTTGACCGAGCGCCGGGGTCAGCTTCAGCGTGCCCTCGAGGCGATCGGAGGACATCGCCCCCGGTGGTTGGTACGGGAAATAGCTGCTCGGGTAATACGCCGCCGGGCGCAGATGCTCATCCAGCACCAACACGCTTGGCGCGTAAATCGAATTATTCTTGCTGATGCTGCTCAGCGTAACTTCCAGCGAACCGCGATCGGCCGGCAGCGTATAGGCGGCAATGGCGCCCTGAATATCGCCCTGATTGATTTGCGGGCTGACATTATCCAGTTTCACTTCCTGGCTGACCGGCGGCACCAGCGGTTGCCATGGCAAGCTTTGCAGCGTGGCGGCGCTGATGGCCGGGGCAACGGAAACATTAGCCGGCGTGTCAGCATTGGCCGCCAATGGCGCACCAAGGCTCAACGCCAGTGACAAGCAGAGTGACAGCAGATTCTTTTTCATTGTTATACCCTCTATCAGCGCCGATGCAGGTCAGGCAAGAGAGCCGGCGTCGGCGAATACATGTTGGGGAGAGCGCAAGGCCCTCCCCGTCCTGTCATTACCACCAGATTTCCATCTGGGCGCCGAAGGTGACTTCATCGTCATTGCCGCGGCTGAAGGTGTGTACGCTGGTGTCGTTATACGCGGTACCCGAGGTGTAACCGGCACCGGAATCGCTGTTGGCGTAGCCCCATTTCTCATCCCACTTGGCGTAGGTTGCGAATACGCGGATAGCCGGACGTGACCAGATGCTGTTGCCCGCCTGCCACTGTTGCGCCAGGGTGACTTTGTATTGGCCGTTGCGATCGCCGGTGCGCTGGGATTTCACGTTGTCGTAACCGGCTTCCAGCAAGGTGCTCATGATTGGCGTCCATTTGTACATTGGGCGAACGCCCACGGTGTACCAGGTGGTGCCGTTGTTGTTGTCGCGATCGATATCCTGGAACATGCCGACGTACATCAGCGCCCATTGATCGTTGAAGTCGATAGCGCCGTGATCCAACACGCGGATCATCTTGCCGTCGTTATTAATGGTCGCGCCCTGGCTGCGGCCGTTGTTTTGCGAGGTCATAGAGTCGGTGGCGTACTGCAGCACGAACTTGTTGTAACCGCTCAGGATGCTCTGGGTATGCTCAGCAGTTAACAGCCAGCCGTCTTTGCTGGCACCGTCGGCCAGGCGGAAATTATCCTGCGCGTTGGCGCGACCGTAGTCCACGCCGAGCTCCAGCGTACCGCCCGGGTTCAGTTCCAGACCGGCCAGGCGCACGTCGAAGGTGTCGTTGACGGTTGGACGTTCTTTCCACTCATTATCCAAGTAGCCGTAGGAGCCGCCGGATTCGGAGTTACGGGTCACGGCGGCAGACAGCTTGCCGAAGCCCAGATCGATGTTTTCCAGACCGGCGCCCGGGCCGGAGATATCCCAGTAGTAGAAGTCGATCATATGGACGTCATGACGCTGATAGAAACGCTTACCTGCCCACATGTTGGCGCCCGGCAGCCAATCGATCAGGTTTTTACCCTGCACGTTTACTTCACGGAAGCCTGGCGTCACGTCTTCCCAGTCGGAACGTTGTGAAACGGAATAAGCCAGATTGGTATCGAAGTAGAAGCTTTTATCGCCTTCTTTCCACACTTCCTGACCCAGCTTTAATTCAGCGTAGGTTTCACATTCGTTACCGAGACGGTATTTGCTGTCGGCGCCGGTGGCCTTGAAACATTGTTGTTCACCGCCGCTGCCGGTCCAGCCGATGCCGGAACGTGCATAGCCTTTAAAATCAACGGCCATTGCCTGGGTGGTCAGCACACCTGCGGCGATTGCCAGTGCCAGAGGAAGTTTGCGCAGAGTAGTCATCATTATTCTCCTGTTATACAGACTGTGATGCTTTAAACGCCCGGCTCCTGGTGCAGCCGTTTACATGCCGTACCGTCTTCACGGAACAGGTGGCAGCGGTGAGGCGGCAGGCCTATAGCGAATGTTGCACCTTCTTCTACCAGCACCACGTCGTTCTGGCGGTAAACCAGGTTCTGACGAATTGCCGGGATTTGGATGTGGATTTGCGTCTCGTTACCGAGTTGCTCCACCACCTGTACGTCACCTTCCAGCGTCACTTCAGAGGCATTGCTGGGCAGCAGATGTTCCGGGCGGATGCCCAGAGACATGTTCGCGCCGACCTGAACCTGCGTACCTTCCACCGGTAGCCATACCAGCTGGCAGTTAGGCAGTTCGACCTGCACCTGTTGCGGCTCTGCGGCGGTCACTTTGACCGGCAGGAAATTCATTTTTGGCGAGCCGATAAAACCGGCGACAAAGCGGTTGGCCGGATAGTGATACAGCTCCAGCGGCTTGCCGACCTGGGCAACTCGCCCGGCGTCCAGCACCACGATTTTGTCGGCCAGCGTCATCGCTTCCACCTGATCGTGAGTGACGTAAATCATGGTGCGCTGCAGGCGTTTGTGCAGGCGGGAAATCTCGATGCGCATCTGCACCCGCAGCGCGGCGTCGAGGTTCGACAACGGCTCGTCGAGCAGGAACACATCGGGTTCCGCCACCAACGTACGGCCGATCGCTACCCGCTGACGCTGCCCGCCGGACAGCGCTTTGGGTCGCCTGTCGAGCAGATGAGCCAGTTGCAACACTTCCGACACCTGATTCACCCGCTGGCTGATTTCCGCTTTCTTGGCGCCCGCCAGCTTCAGACCGAACGACATGTTGTCGGCGACGGACAGATGCGGGTACAGGGCATAGGACTGGAACACCATGCCGATGCCACGCTCAGACGGCGGCACTTCATTCATGCGTTTATCGCCGATCAGCAGGTCACCGGAGGTAATGTCCTCCAGCCCGGCGATCATGCGCAGCAGCGTCGATTTACCGCAGCCCGATGGCCCGACAAACACCACAAACTCACCGTCATCGATGGTCAGATTGACGTCTTTGGAAATCACAGCTTCGCCGAAGGCCTTATAAACGCTGCGCAGTGTGACGCTAGCCATGCGTTACTCCCCTGCTTTCGCAGTTAACATTTCGTGTAAAAATGGCGGACGCAAACCCCGCCAAAACCCATTGATGACCCTCTTGCTGCGCGCCGTGCTGCCATGCCAGTGGCAAGGTCGCCTCAGACGGCGCGGCCGGCTGAGTATAAGGCTGCAGATTAATCAGCGCTTCAAGGCATTGATCCTGATGGGTAATAAGTAAACGAACCACACCGTTCTTTTGGCTGACTGCGCTCAGCTCACCGTGCTGGATCACCGGCAAGCGACGCAGCGCCAGAAGCGACTGGCAGTAACGTAAAGTGGATTGGCTGTCATGCTGTTGACGACTAATCGCCAGTGCGCGGTGCTCTATCGCCACCTGCTGATACCAATGGATCTCACCGGCAGTCACCTGTTCCGGCGCCTCGTGCCACGGCATCGGCGTTTGCGCGCCAAGCGGATCCCGCAGGCCGGCGGCGTGCGGCAGGCCCAGTTCCTCGCCCTGATACAAGCAGACAGGCGCAGGCAACATCGCCAGCAGCGTCAAAAACGCATCGGCGGAGCGTAAATTCCCCTGTCCCCAATGGCTGACCACCCGTGGCTGGTCGGCATCACCGGTGCTCCAGAGGCTGTCTGCCAGCGTGGCGCGGCGAGCATGCAATACCTCAACCAGCCGCTCGATGCTGAAGGGCATGACCTCCAGCGCCAACGGGCTGCGGACGTACTGCTGCGGGGCAACAGAGTGCCGGACAGGGCTGTGCCCGTCGCAGTACCACAGCCCCAGCCCCTGAGCGGCTACCGCAGCGGCGGCTTGCGCCGACAGCTCATACGGCAATACCAGCCCATCGATCGACAGCGTATTCAGATAAGGCAGTGCAGCAACCATGCCGTGTACGTCGCCCACGCCATCCCCGTTTCCATCACGGAAACTGACCGGATGGATCCGGTACAAGGTGGGTTGAGTGACGGTAGGCATTAGCGACATAAATCCGGTTCCCTGCTGCACGTGACGACGAAAAATCAATGTGGCCGATAGTGCGGGAATCCCCACACGGGGTAATCATCCGTAACAAGATTTTTCATGGGGGAGGAGATGGGAGGATGAGAGAACGACCGTCGCGGCGAGAAGTTCAACGCTTAAAGCAAATCTGTGATCCGTCTGGCAAAAATCGTCACCCTATTTTGTGTCTTCCCCCACAGAATAGGGCGCAACGTTAACTGGATCACACTCCGCAGGCGTGGGGCGTAGAGAGGGGGAGGATGAGAATGTGTCGCTTTGTGACCCACTATTACTGCGAAACCTCTCTCCTTGATTTACGTGCCCACAAAAAAGAAGGATTGGATTATGACTCGCAGCTTTACCACCGCCCGTACGCTGGTGCTTTCCGCTCTGACCACCTTGGTGCTTTCCTCTTCCGCCTTCGCCAAGATCGAGGAAGGGAAACTGGTTATCTGGATCAACGGCGATAAAGGCTATAACGGCCTGGCCGAAGTCGGCAAAAAGTTTGAGAAAGACACCGGCATCAAAGTCACCATTGAGCACCCGGACAAGCTGGAAGAAAAATATCCGCAGGTAGCCGCCACCGGTGACGGCCCGGACATCATCTTCTGGGCTCATGACCGCTTTGGCGGCTACGCGCAGTCCGGCCTGCTGGCCGAGATCCACCCTTCCAAAGCCTTCCAGGACAAGCTGTTCCCGTTCACCTGGGACGCGGTGCGTTATGACGGCAAGCTGATTGGCTACCCGATCGCGGTAGAAGCGCTGTCGCTGATTTATAACAAAGACCTGATCAAAGACGCGCCTAAAACCTGGGAAGAGATCCCGGCACTGGACAAAGCGCTGCGCGCCAAAGGCAAGAGCGCCATCATGTGGAACCTGCAAGAACCCTACTTCACCTGGCCGATTATTGCCGCCGACGGCGGCTATGCCTTCAAGTATGAGAACGGCAAGTACAACATCAAGGACGTCGGCGTCGCCAACGCCGGTTCACAGGCCGGTCTGCAGTTCATCGTCGATCTGGTGAAAAACAAACACATCAATGCCGATACCGATTACTCGATTGCCGAAGCGGCGTTCAACAAAGGCCAGACCGCAATGACCATTAACGGTCCTTGGGCGTGGGCAAACATCGAGCAAAGCAAAATCAATTACGGCGTAACCCTGCTGCCGACCTTCAAAGGCAAGGCGTCCAAACCCTTCGTCGGCGTGCTGACCGCCGGGATCAACGCTGCCAGCCCGAACAAAGAGCTGGCGACCGAATTCCTGGAAAACTACCTGCTGACCAACGAAGGCTTGGCTGACGTCAACAAGGACAAACCGCTGGGCGCCGTGGCGCTGAAGTCATATCAGGAACAACTGGCGAAAGATCCGAAGATTGCCGCCACCATGGCAAACTCGCAGACCGGCGAAATCATGCCGAATATCCCGCAGATGAGCGCCTTCTGGTACGCCGAACGCAGTGCGGTGATCAACGCCGTCAGCGGCCGCCAGACGGTGAAAGCCGCGCTGGATGACGTGCAAACCCGTATTACCAAGTAACAAACGACGCTGTGCGGGGCGCACCAAAACGCCCCGCTGTTGATCCACAGAAAGGAACGCCCTATGCAATTAGCTCACGCCGGGTCGCCTGCGCGCAAGAAGTCGAAGTGGTGGCAGAGTGACGTACTGAAATGGCTGGTGATCGGCCTGTTCAGTCTGGTTACCTGCTACCTGATTGTGTTGATGTATGCACAGGGTGAATACCTGTTTGCCATTCTCACGTTGATCCTCACCAGCGCCGGGCTTTACGTCTTTGCCAACCGCCGCGCTTACGCCTGGCGTTACGTCTATCCGGGCATCGCCGGCATGGGGCTGTTTGTCCTGTTTCCGCTGATTTGCACCATCGCCATCGCCTTTACCAACTACAGCAGCACCAACCAGCTCACCTTTGAGCGCACCCAGTCAGTGCTGATGCAACGCCAGTTCCAGACCGGAAAGACCTTTACCTTCGGCCTGTATCCGGCAGAAAACCAACAATGGCGTCTGCAGTTAACCCACCCCGACAGTGGCCAACAACTGATTTCCGGGCCGTTCAGCTTTGACGCCAACGCGCCGCAAACGCTGAAACTGACGGCGGAAAACGCCGAACCGGCAGGAGAACGCGCCACGTTGCGGGTCATTACTCAGAACCGCCAGGCACTGAGCCAACTGGTAGCGCAGTTACCGGAAGGCGGCGAGCTGCGCATGAGTTCACTGCGCCAGTTTTCCGGCACCTCTCCGCTTTATCTGCTGGATAAAGACAGCAAGGTGCTGACCGACCAACAGACCCATATTCAATACCGGCCGAACCCGGACATTGGTTTCTATCAGGCACTGAATGCTGACGGCAACTGGGCCAAAGAAACCCTTAGCCCGGGATATACCGTCACCATCGGCTGGAAAAACTTCCTGCGCGTTTTGCAGGATGAAGGCATCAAAAAACCCTTCGTATCGATCTTTATCTGGACCATCGTGTTCTCGGTGATGACCGTGATCCTCACCGTGGCCGTGGGCATGGTGCTGGCCTGCGTGGTGCAGTGGGAAGCGCTGAAAGGCAAAGCGGTGTACCGCGTCATGCTGATACTGCCCTACGCGGTGCCGTCGTTTATTTCGATTCTGATTTTCAAGGGGCTGTTTAACCAAAGTTTCGGTGAAATCAACATGATGCTCAGCCACCTGTTCGGCATCAAGCCGGCCTGGTTCAGCGATCCCATTACCGCCAAAAGCATGATTTTGATCGTCAACACCTGGCTGGGTTATCCGTACATGATGATCCTGTGCATGGGGCTGTTGAAAGCGATCCCCGATGATCTGTACGAAGCCTCGGCAATGGACGGCGCCACCCCGATGCAGAACTTTTTCCGCATCACTCTCCCGCTGTTGATCAAGCCGCTGACGCCGCTGATGATTGCCAGTTTCGCCTTTAACTTTAACAACTTCGTCTTGATTCAGCTGTTGACCAACGGCGGGCCGGACATGATCGGCACCACCACGCCGGCCGGTTATACCGACCTGCTGGTCAGCTACACCTACCGCATCGCCTTTGAAGGTGGCGGCGGGCAAGACTTCGGTCTGGCGGCCGCGATTGCCACGCTGATCTTCCTGCTGGTAGGCGCCCTGGCGATCCTGAACCTTAAAGCCAGCAAGATGAACTTCGACTAGGGAGAAAAATAATGGCTATGGTCCAACCCAAATCCCAGCGCCTGCGCCTGTGGATGACTCACACCCTGATGCTGTGCTTTATTGCCCTGATCATGTTCCCGTTGCTGATGGTGGTGACGATTTCACTGCGCTCCGGCAACTTTGCTACCGGCAGCCTGATACCGGAGCAGATTTCGTGGGATCACTGGCGTTTGGCGCTCGGCATGAGCGTGACGCACGCCGATGGCAGCGTCACCCCACCGCCGTTCCCAGTACTGCTGTGGTTGTGGAACTCGATCAAGATAGCGGTGATCACCGCTATCGGCATCGTCACGCTGTCCACTACCTGCGCCTATGCCTTTGCCCGCATGCGCTTTCGCGGTAAAAGCACGTTATTGAAAAGCATGCTGATTTTCCAGATGTTCCCGGCGGTGCTGTCGCTGGTGGCGCTGTACGCGTTGTTCGATCGCCTGGGCCAGTACATTCCGTTTATCGGTCTGAACACCCACGGCGGGGTGATCTTCGCCTATATGGGCGGTATTGCGCTGCACGTCTGGACCATCAAGGGTTATTTCGAAACCATCGACAATTCGCTGGAGGAAGCGGCGGCGCTGGATGGCGCCAGCCCGTGGCAGGCCTTCCGCCTGGTGCTATTGCCGCTGTCGGTGCCGATTTTGGCGGTGGTGTTTATTCTGTCGTTTATCGCCGCGATTACCGAGGTACCGGTAGCGTCTTTGCTGCTGCGCGACGTCAACAGCTACACGCTGGCGGTAGGGATGCAGCAATACCTGAACCCGCAAAACTATTTATGGGGCGACTTTGCCGCTGCGGCGGTGTTGTCGGCCATTCCAATTACCGCCGTATTCCTGCTGGCTCAACGCTGGCTGGTGGGTGGCCTGACGGCCGGTGGAGTGAAAGGTTAAGGTTTTTGCCACTGCAATGCGCTTGATGTACTTAGGTTTATTTTCTTTACCCTATGGATATCAAGTTACAGCTAGGCGACCAGCTCGCTCATCCCCAGGCGCTTACTTTAGTAAGTAACTGGAGTGTGCTAGTGCAGTCAACAACGCTGTAGCTTGAAAGACGACGGGTAATCAATACCTGTGTCTTCGGCGGCCCTATGGGCCGCCATTTTTATGTCGGTTATTCGCGTTTTAAGCGGTCGGTGTTGGCCAAATAGAGAGTCACTACCAGCAGCAATATCGCTCCGGCATAAATCAAGGTATCAAATGGATTCTTATGATCCACTATGATCAAACGAATAATCGCGGTGATGCCGATATAGATGAAATAACGCAGCGGAAAATGATATCCCGATTCAAAATACTTGACGATCAAGGCGATGAACTCAAAATACAGGAAGTAAATCACGATGCCTTCGATCAACAAGTAGGACGATGATTCCTCACTGTTTACAAACAATACTTTCGCCAAGTGAATAGTTTCTTTCACCAAAAAAACGATCAGGATCGCCGCCAGCAGCAGCCCAACGTTCAGCACCCGCTGTAACCCCTTCGCAATCATTATCGAGCGCGATGTTTTCGCCATAAGAACTCCCCTTAAATACCACTGAAATTATCCGCGCATCCTAACATAGGCATTATCTTAAAATTTATTGCCCTTGATGAAATCACTTTAAACTCAATTTAATTCAATCAGTTACATTAGGATATTTCTGGTTGATATATTTGTAGCAAATTGAAATGTCAACTATGATGGGACATAGATCTTTACATAAAACTAATAACCTCGAATTAACAAGGGAATTCTTTATGCGCGCTAAACTTAACGGACTGGTCGCGGCGGGCCTGTTTACCTGTGCATTAACCGGCCACGCCGCCGGCTTGGTCACTCCTGATAACGATCTGCGTAACGATCTTGCCTGGTTGTCAGACCGCGGCGTGATTAACGTCAGCTTGTCCACCTGGCCGCTGAGCCAGGAAGAAATCAGCTCGGTTATTTCACAAGCCAAGCCGGTAACCAGTACCGAGAAAAGCGTCATTGACCGCGTTCAGCGCCGTGTCGATTCCCTGAAAGCCAATATCCGCGTCAGCGGCTACGCCTCTACCGACAAACCCGGCACCCCGCAGGGCTTCGGCCAGAATGAATATGCTGATGACCGCCTGACTATCGGCGCAGGTGCCAACGGCGAATTCTGGGACGTGCGTGTACAAGGTTCTGTCGAGGGCGATCAACGCGTCAGCGACGGTTCAAAATTCAACCTGAATGGCTCCTACGGTGCAGTAAAAATCTGGAACCAATGGCTGTCCTTCGGTGAAGTCTCCCAATGGTGGGGCCCGGGTTACGACGGCAGCCTGATTCGCTCCGACGCCGCTCGCCCGGTGGCTGGCTTTATGCTGCAACGCGCCGACCAGTCTCCGTTTGAAACGCCTTGGCTGTCGTGGATTGGCCGCTGGCAGTACCAACTGACCGCAGGCCAGTTGTCGCAATATGCTGCAGTTCCCCATACCAAGCTGATTGGCGGTCGTTTCACCATGATGCCGACCGACTTCGTAGAATTGGGTGCCTCACGCATCATGCAATGGGGGGGTGAAGGTCGGCCTCAGTCCTGGAGTTCTTTCTGGAATGCGTTTGCCGGTAATGATAACGATGACTCTGGCAAAGGCAACGATCCGGGTAACCAGCTTGCCGGCTTCGACTTCAAGTTGAAAATGCAGCCGTTGATTGGCCTGCCGGTAAGCTTGTATGGTCAGTTGGTAGGTGAAGACGAAGCGGGTATGTTGCCGTCACAAAACACCTATTTACTGGGGCTGGAAGGGCATCCAGAATGGGGCACGACCACCATCAACTGGTCTATCGAAGGGGCTGATACCCGCGCCGATATGAACCGCAAAAACTATGTGTATAACCATTACATCTACAAAGGCGGCTACTATCAGCAGGGTTATCCGCTGGGCCATGCGATGGGCGGCGATGGCCAAATGCTGTCCGGCCGTGTAGAACTGGTACTGGATGACAGCCAACGCTGGAGCACCCGTTTGGTATACGCCAAAGTGAACCCGCAGAACCAGTCAATCAACCAGGCGTTCCCGAAATCCGACACGCTGAAAGGCATTCAGCTCGGCTGGGGTTACACCCTGGATTCCCAGGTCAAGTTTGATACCAGCCTGTGGTATACCGATAACAATGCCAGCACCGCCGATGACGTGGGCGCAGGCATCAGTTTCGAAGTGCCTATCAATCTGTAATCATCCAGATGTAAAAAAACCCGCCGCGGCGGGTTTTTTATTGGCATCAATCAGATACAGCTATTAACGCCATTCTTTAAAGCGGTTGATCAGCGCGTTGGTTGAGCTGTCGTGGCTGCTGACTTTCTCGCTACCCGCCAGCTCCGGCAGGATACGGTTAGCCAGCTGTTTGCCCAGCTCTACGCCCCACTGGTCGAAGGTGAAGATGTTCAGGATCGCACCCTGGGTGAAGATCTTGTGTTCATACAGCGCAATCAGGCTGCCCAGGCTGAACGGCGTGATCTCGCGCAGCAGGATGGAGTTGGTCGGGCGGTTGCCTTCAAACACCTTGAACGGCGCCACGTGTTTGACTTCTTCCGCAGTCTTGCCCTGAGCGGCGAACTCTTCTTCTACCACCTCCAACGACTTGCCGAACGCCAGCGCCTCGGTCTGCGCGAAGAAGTTCGACAGCAATTTAGCGTGGTGGTCGCTCAGCGGGTTGTGGCTGATGGCCGGCGCGATAAAGTCGCAAGGAACCAGTTTGGTGCCCTGGTGAATCAGCTGGTAGAACGCATGCTGACCATTGGTGCCCGGCTCGCCCCAGATGATTGGGCCCGTCTGGTAATCCACCGGATTGCCGTTACGGTCTACGTATTTGCCGTTCGATTCCATATTGCCCTGCTGGAAGTAAGCGGCAAACCGGTGCATGTACTGGTCGTACGGCAGAATCGCTTCCGTTTCTGCGCCGAAGAAATTGTTGTACCAGATGCCGATCAGCGCCAGCAGTACCGGCAGGTTTTGCTCCGCCGGCGTTTGCGCGAAGTGCTTGTCCATCTCGTGCGCGCCGCTCAGCAGCTGTTCGAAATTCTCATAGCCCAGCGACAACGCGATAGACAGGCCAATCGCCGACCACAGCGAGTAACGGCCGCCGACCCAGTCCCAGAACTCGAACATATTGGCTGTATCAATACCAAACTCACCTACCGCCTTGCCGTTGGTGGACAGCGCCGCGAAGTGTTTCGCCACGTGCTTTTGATCGCCGGCGGTGTTCAGGAACCAGTCGCGCGCGCTGTGGGCGTTGGTCATGGTTTCCTGGGTGGTGAAGGTTTTGGACGCCACCAGGAACAACGTGGTTTCCGGGTTCAGCGGTTTAAGCGTTTCGGCGATATGGGTGCCGTCAACGTTGGAGACAAAATGCATATTCAGGTGATTTTTGTAAGGACGCAGCGCTTCGGTAGCCATATAAGGGCCGAGATCCGAACCGCCGATACCGATATTCACCACGTCGGTAATCGCTTTGCCGGTGTAGCCTTTCCAGTCGCCGCCAATCACACGGTCGCAGAACTGTTTCATCTTGGCCAGCACCGCGTTCACTTCCGGCATCACGTCTTTGCCGTCAACGATAATCGGGCTGTTGCTGCGGTTGCGCAGGGCAACGTGCAGCACCGCACGGTCTTCGGTACGGTTGATTTTCTCGCCGGCAAACATCGATTTGATCGCGCTTTGCAGATCGGTCTCTTTCGCCAGTGCCTGCAGCTTCTCCAGCGTTTCTGCGGTAATGCGGTTTTTAGAGTAGTCCACCAGCATCTGATCGTTGAAGGTGGCTGAGAAGCGGGAGAAACGCTCTTTGTCCTGAGCGAACAGATCGCTGATCCGGACGTCTTTCATCTGTTCAAAATGTTGCTGCAGGGCTTGCCAAGCAGCGGTTTGACTAGGATTGATATTTTTCATAGCAACACTCTTAGGCTTGAGAATAAATGTGACGTGATTGTCCGATTGTAGCCTGTTCGACTGTGATTATGATCTCTTTTCTTGCGATAGGCGCTAACTGTCAAACGTCCCCTGCATCGTTTCAGCCATTCCCCTATACTTTTGGATAACAGCCTGTTATCGGGGTTGCCGAACTGTCACTGAAATGTGCCATTGTTGCTGATAGCCAATTAGAGAAGGACCTCCGCCATGGAATTATCTGCCCCACTGATGTTGGTGATCATCGGTTTAAGTTCACTGCTGGCGCAATGGCTGGCCTGGCTGCTGCGCTTACCTGCCATTCTGCCGCTGCTGCTGTTTGGCATCGTGCTGGGGCCGGCGGTGCATCTGGTCCAGCCGGACGCACTGTTCGGCGATCTGCTGTTCCCGCTGGTGTCGCTGTCGGTGGCGATCATTTTATTTGAAGGCGCGCTGACGCTGCGGGTAGAGGAGATACGCGGCCTCGGCGGCGTGGTGCGTAACCTGGTGACCATCGGCATGCTGATGACCTTCCTGGTGATCAGCGTCGCCTGCTGGTGGCTACTGGACTTTCCGCCCGAGCTGGCAGCGCTGATCGGCGCGGTGACGGTGGTGACCGGGCCTACGGTGATAGCCCCGCTGATGCGCGTGGTGCGGCCCAATGCCAATATCAACCAGGTGCTGCGCTGGGAAGGGATAGTGATCGACCCGGTTGGCGCTATCTTCACCCTGTTGGTATTTGAATTCATCGTGCTGAAGCAGCATTCGGAGTCCTATACCCACCTGTTCTGGACGCTGGGCATTACCGCCGCCGTCGGCCTGGCGATCGGCGCGCTGTTCGGTTATTTGTTGGGGGTGGCGTTGCGCCGCGTCTGGCTGCCGCGCTACCTGCAAAACCTGGCGGTGCTGGCGATCATGTTGACCGCCTTTGGCGTGTCCAATGCCATTGCCGACGAATCCGGTCTGCTGACCGTGACGGTAATGGGTATTTGGCTGGCCAACATGCGCGACGTGGATACCAGCGACATTCTGGCATTCAAGGAAGAACTGTCGGCTATCCTGATTTCTGCGCTGTTTATCATTCTGGCGGCGCGGCTGGATATTCATGCGCTGTGGAACATGGGCTGGCCGCTGTTGGGCCTGCTGCTGGCGGTACAGTTTATCGCCCGGCCGCTGTGCATTGCGGTGTCGACCTGGCGTTCTTCCCTGCATTGGCGCGATCGCCTGCTGCTGTGCTGGATCGCCCCACGCGGCATCGTCGCCGCAGCGGTCAGCTCGTTGTTCGCCCTAACGCTGCAACGCAGCGGTTATCAGGGCGCCGATCGGTTGGTGACCGTGGTGTTCGCCGTCATCATCGGCACCGTGGTGTTGCAAAGCCTGACCAGCGGCATGATGGCGCGCTGGCTGCGAGTACAGCAGCAAAAACCGCGTGGCGTGCTGATCGTCGGTGCCAACAGCGTGGCGCGCATGCTGGCGCAGGCGTTGATCAAAATGAATATCCCGGTGCTCGTCACCGACAGCAGCTGGGAATATTACCGCCAGGCGCGTATGGAGGGTATTCCCGCCTATTATGGGCATGCTTACTCCGAACATGCCGAGAACTATCTCGATCTGAGTGATACCGCGCAAGTGTTGGCGCTCTCGCCCAACCGCCATCAGAATGCGCTGGCGGTATACCACTTCAGCCATCTCTTCGGTGACGACCAGGTCTTCGCCATTCGCTCCGGTGCGCTGCTGAAAGGGCGCGGCAACAGCGCGGAAAGCTCGCGCTTCCGCCGGCACGAAATCCTGTTCAATCAAGAGGCTACCTACGGCCGGTTGAGCAGTCTGATCGCCAAAGGCGCCACCATCAAAGCCACCAAGCTGAACGAAAACTTTGGCTGGCTGGAATATCTGGAAAAACATCAGGGCGTTATTCCGCTGTTGTGCCAAGGCGAGGACGGCAAACTGCAACCGATAGGCACCGGTTTTGTTCCCGCCATGCCCTGCACGCTGATAGCGTTAGTGCAAATTGAAAATACCTCAACGTCTGACCGTTGACACAAGCGCAATAACCGGCTATTCCTATCAGCCTACTTGCGCACCCGGTGCGTAAGCCAGAAGAGGCGCGTCGCCCAGGTAAAGTGTCAGAGGAGCCGTTTTCCCATGACGGCACTTGAGGGGGAGCGACGCCGAGGTAGGGTGATGTGCGGCATTCATCGTATCGGCTACAGGGGCTGAATCCCCTGGGTTGTCACCAAAGTTTGCCCCGTGGGGGCAATCAGCAAGGTGGGGCGCTTCTGGGTGTATCGTAGTTTCAACCTCTACGTCTGCCCCCTGTTTATCGCTCTCCCCTTGTGCCAAGGCTATGGAAAAAAGTGCTCTCAAAATAGGGCAACCCTGACACGAGGTTTTACATGAACCAAGCAGTACCCCAAAATTCTACCGTTGTGGCCAAATTCGGCGGCACCAGCGTTGCCGACTATGAAGCCATGAACCGCAGCGCCGACGTAGTGCTCGCCAATCCGCAAGTGCGCCTGGTGGTCCTGTCCGCTTCGGCGGGCGTCACCAATCTGCTGGTCGCGCTGGCTGAAGGCTGCGATGGCGACAAACGCAGCGCCCGGCTCGATGAAATCCGCCGCATCCAGTACGCCATTCTCGACAACCTCGACAAGCCGGCGGTGATCCGCGACGAAATCGACCGCATGCTGGAAAACATCGCCATGCTGTCCGAAGCGGCAGCGCTGGCGACCTCTACGGCGCTGACCGACGAGCTCGTCAGCCACGGCGAACTGATGTCCACCCTGCTTTTCGTTGAGATCCTGCGGAGCCGTAACGTGCAGGCTGAGTGGTTTGACGTGCGCAAAGTGATGCACACCGACGATCATTTCGGCCGCGCCACGCCGGACAGCGCCGCATTGAACGAACTCACCCAAACCCTGCTCAAACCGCGTCTGCAGGAAGCGCTGGTGGTCACTCAAGGCTTTATCGGCAGCGAGCCGAAGGGCCGTACCACCACGCTGGGCCGTGGCGGCAGCGATTACACTGCCGCCCTGTTGGGCGAAGCGTTGAACGTCAGCCGGGTAGATATCTGGACCGACGTGCCGGGCATCTACACGACCGACCCGCGCGTTGTCCCTACGGCGAAGCGCATCGACAGAATCACCTTTGAAGAAGCGGCCGAAATGGCCACCTTCGGCGCGAAAGTGCTGCACCCGGCTACCCTGCTGCCGGCAGTACGCAGCGATATTCCGGTGTTTGTCGGCTCCAGCAAAGATCCGTCCGCCGGCGGCACTCTGGTGTGCAATACCACCAAGAACCCACCGCTGTTCCGTGCATTGGCGCTGCGCCGCAAACAAACCCTGTTAACGCTGCACAGCCTTAATATGCTGCACGCACGCGGTTTCCTGGCTGAAGTGTTCAGCATTCTGGCACGCCACAATATTTCGGTGGATTTGATCACCACCTCCGAAGTCAGCGTGGCGCTGACCATGGACACCACCGGCTCCACCTCCACCGGCGGCAGCCTGCTGACCACCTCGCTACTGACCGAGTTGTCGTCGCTGTGTCGGGTAGAAGTGGAGGAGAACCTGGCGCTGGTGGCGATAATCGGCAACAAGCTTTCCCAGGCCTGCGGCGTGGGCAAAGAGGTGTTCGGTGTGCTTGACCCGTTCAATATCCGCATGATCTGCTACGGCGCCAGCAGCTACAACCTGTGCTTCCTGGTACCGGGCGATGACGCCGAACAGGTAGTACGTACTCTGCACCACAATCTGTTCGAATAACCGGCTCTCATCCTATTGCGGGCGCAGCAGGCTGCGCCCCAACGTCTAAAAAGGCCGTTCATCATTCGCAGGGGTCCAGCACGCTGAGCCCGCAAAAAACACAACGCCATCCCACCGTTCCCTTTTTGGCTAAGGAAAACCGTATTCATGCTGGCATTACTAACCCGATTATTCCCTCTGTGGGCGGTGCTGCTCGCCGTCGCCGCCTACGCTACGCCCACCACCTTCACCGGTATTGGCCCGTACGTCAGCCCACTGCTGATGCTGATCATGTTCGCCATGGGCGTCACGCTGCGGCTGGATGACTTCAAGCGCGTGCTGTCGCGCCCCGCTCCGGTGGCCGCCGGCATCTTTCTGCATTACCTGATCATGCCGCTGGCGGCCTGGTTGCTGGCGATGCTGTTCCATATGCCACCGGATCTTTCCGCCGGTATGGTGCTGGTCGGCAGCGTCGCCAGCGGTACCGCTTCCAACGTGATGATCTATCTGGCAAAAGGAGACGTTGCGCTGTCGGTGACCATTTCGGCGGTCTCCACGCTGGTGGGCGTATTCGCCACGCCGTTGCTGACCCGCCTGTATGTCGATACCGAAATCAGCGTCGATGTCATGGGCATGCTGCTGAGCATCCTGCAGATCGTCGTGATCCCGATTGGCCTCGGCCTGATCGTGCATCACACCTTTACCAAAACCGTCAAACGCATTGAGCCTTTCCTGCCGGCGCTGTCGATGGTCTGCATCCTGGCGATTATCAGTGCAGTGGTCGCAGGCAGCCAGAGCCACATCGCCTCCGTCGGGCTGGTGGTGATCATCGCGGTGATCCTGCATAACGGCATCGGACTGCTGAGCGGCTACTGGGGCGGCAAGCTGTTCGGCTTCGACGAATCCACCTGCCGCACGCTGGCCATTGAAGTCGGCATGCAGAACTCCGGGCTGGCGGCGACGCTGGGCAAGATTTACTTCTCACCGCTGGCCGCGCTGCCGGGTGCCCTGTTCTCCGTGTGGCATAATCTCTCCGGCTCGCTGCTGGCAGGTTACTGGTCCGGGCGGCCAATCAAGAAAAAATAATCTCACGCCGGGGCGCAGCCATTTGCGCCCCGCTCCACTTCTGCGAAATTTCGTATTTCCTCCCGGTTTGATTGTCAGAATTATCCCCATCCCTTATTATCCCCCGACAAAATAAAATTCAGATTCTTCTTAAGCCTGCCGATAACCGGGAGTAAGAGCGAAAAAGAAAAAACCCAAAAAATGGGTCTTATTACCTCCTTTGGGGTAATTGACGGGCATGCATTGAAAAATAAAAACAAGCAGCCTAATTATTATTGGTAAGAATAAAAACCCACCTTCTTATTTGCCCTGAGCAATAAAAGAACCCCGCAATGTGATTGTCGCTCGCTGTTTCGGGCCGGCCGCCGGCCGTCCGTTATTGACCTCATGGATTGAGCAGGCTGCCCCGGTGGCTTCTCATAATGGATTACAATGATTAAAAAAACTGCCGCCCTGGCGCTGCTGTTCAGCACCGCACTCCCCGCCGCTACCCTGCCCGAAATGGGCGATTTTTCACCGATGAGCGAATCACGTCGCGCCCTGCAAGACAGCACGCGTGAAGTGAATCAGCAGATAGAACAGCGCCGTTATCAGCAGCTCAAGCAGCAACAATTGTTGGCGGAACCTGCGCCTGCAGCCCCGGCGCTACCGCATTCTGCGCAGTGCCTGCCGATCGCCGGCGTGTATTTACAGGGGATCACCCTGCTGTCTGCGCAGGATTTGGCGGCGCTAAGCGCACTGCCGCAGCGCTGTATCAGCAGCAATGACATTAACCGACTGACGCGCGAATTAACCCGCTTATACGTTGATAAAGGCTACATCACCGCGCGCGTGCAATTTATTCGCCCTCATGCCGATGGCGAATTAGGGCTGCGGGTCACCGAAGGGTTTATCGAAAAAATAGAGGGCGGCGACCGCTGGGTGAATAGCCAATTATTATTCCCAGGGCTCGAAGGCAAGCCCTTGAAATTAACTCAGCTCGATCAGGGATTGGATCAGGCCAATCGTTTGCAATCAAACAAAACCCGGCTGGATATATTGCCCGGCACCCAAACGGGTGGTTCTATTATTCGCCTGAATAACCAGCACGCCAAGCCCTGGCAACTGACCGCCACGGCGGACAATTATGGCCAAAAAACGACCGGTCAGTGGCTGGCGCGCACGACCGCCGCGCTGGACAGCCCATTCGGCCTGTCGGATTTCGTCAGCCTGAACGCCACCAGCACGCTAACAGATCCGGCACAGCGCTATAACCGTGCCTACACCCTGCTTTATTCCCTGCCCTATGGCGCTTTCACCTTTAGCGGATTCGCCAGCTATTCGGAATACGTGAACCATCAACAGCTGACGTTCAACCGCTATAAGCTGCACGGCCAGACTCAGCAATACGGCCTGCGCAGCGACTATGTGTTTTACCGCGATCGCGATCAGATCAACACCCTCAGCGGCCAGCTCACCCATAAACGCATCGACAACTATTTTGACACCGTGCGCATCGGCCTCAACAGCCCAACGCTCAGCCTGTTTGAACTGGGGATCAACCACCTGCAGATCCTGCCCACCGGCCTGATCAGCGCCAACCTCAGCGTGGAACAGGGATTACCCTGGTTTGGCGCGGACCGCCACGCCGCTGCCGGGCTACCCGACGCTCAATTCACCAAGGGCAAACTGTTTGCCAACCTCAGCCAACGTGTGCAGCTTGCCGGCTCAACTTATCAGCTGAGCAACCTGCTGTATGGGCAATACAGCCGCGACAGCCTGCCTGGCGTGGAATGGCTCAGCCTGACCGACCACAGTGCGATCCGCGGGTTCAGCCGCAGCACGCTGTCCGGCGACAACGGTTGGTATCTGCAAAATACCCTGTCGCGCAGCTTCAACCTGGGCCAGAGCACCCTCACCCCGCGCGTCGGCGCCGACGTCGGCCGGGTCCTGCCGCGCGACAACCGGCCATCAGGCTGGCAAAGCAGCGCCGGTCTGAGTACCGGTGTCACTCTGCGTTACCAGCGGGCAATTCTCGACGTAGAAGCCAGCCGTGGCTGGATCCTCTCCGGGCACCCAATGCCCGATGATCCGATCCAGCTACTGGCACGCTTCTCATACACCTTTTAGTCAGCGCTTTTTGCACTACCACAGCGATATAGGGAGATACATGGATGAAAAATAATAACTTCAGGCTTTCCGCAGCGGGCAAGCTGGCCGCGTCACTGGCAATCATTCTCGCCTCGTACGGCGCCGGCTACGCGGGGGAGATCGTGGCGGCCAACGGGGCTAATGGCCCCGGCGTTTCAACCGCCGCCACCGGCGCGCAGGTAGTCAACATCGTGACGCCCAACGATCACGGACTGTCGCATAACCAGTATCAGGACTTTAACGTCAACCAGCTTGGCGCCGTGCTGAATAACTCACGCGACGCCGGGCTATCGCAGCTGGCCGGTCAACTGGGAGCCAACCCAAATCTGAATGGCCAGGCAGCCAGCGTGATCCTCAATGAAGTGATCAGCCGCAACCCGTCACTGTTGCACGGCCAACAGGAAATTTTTGGCATGGCGGCCGACTACGTACTGGCGAATCCGAATGGTATCAGTTGCGATGGCTGCGGTTTTATCAATACCAGTCGTTCATCGCTGGTGGTGGGTAACCCGTTGGTCGAAAACGGCATGCTGCAAGGCTACAGTACGCTGGGCAACCGCAATGTCTTGAGCCTGGAAGGTAAGTTGAACGCCGGTGGCGTGCTGGATCTGATCGCGCCGAAAATCGACAGCCGTGGCGAGGTGATCATCGCACCGGTATTCGATAAAAAAACCGGAAACATGGTGTCGGATATTAATGCCATCAGCGGCAATAACCGCGTATCGCGCGATGCGCGAGTGCTCAGCAGCGAGCAGCCGCTGAGTGCACTGGACAGCTACTACCTCGGCAGCATGCAGGCCGGGCGCATCAACATCATCAACACCGCAGCAGGTAGCGGCGTGAAGCTGGCAGGCAGCCTGCGGGGCAGCGACGACATCAGCGTGAAAGCCTATGACATTCGCGCCGAAAGCCAGATCAGCAACGCCGGCACCCAGCATGACAGCAGTGAGAACTACCAAAACTATCGCGGTGGCATCTACATCAACGACCGCAGCACCACTCAGAAACTGACCCGTACCGAGCTGGCGGGCAAAAATATCAGCCTGCTGGCCGATAACAACAACCACCTGACCGCTACCGATATTCGCGGCGATGAGATAAAGCTGCAAGGCGCCAGCCTGACGCTCGACGGCCAACAACTGAAGCAAACCCAGGGTCAGACCAACGACCGATGGTTCTATTCCTCGCAGTACGACGTTACTCGTGAAAATGAGCAGCTCCAGCAGATTGGCAGTACCATTACCGCGACCAAAAACGCCACGCTGACTGCCTCGGTGCAAGATGTGAAGTTGCTCGGCGCCGCGGTTGCAGCAGGCGACGCGCTAAAAATCGAAGCCAGGCGCGATGTGCAGATCGCCGGGCTGGTCGAGCGGGACAAAACCAGCGAACGCGGTTACCAGCGCAACCATACTTCCAGCCTGCGCACCGGCAATTGGAGCAACAGCAACGAAACCGAGAGCCTGAAGGCCAGCGATTTGCACGCCGGCGGTGAGCTCGATCTTACGGCCGGCAATAGCCTGATCACTCAGGGAGCCAAGGTCCATACGAAGGGCAACCTCACGATAAACGCCAAAGAACGGATCAACATCGACGTACAAAAGACCGTCAATACGAAAACGGTTAGCGACAATACAACCTCATGGGGCGGGATCGGCGGCGGCAATAATAAAGACAACAGCAACCGCCGCGAGATCAGCAACGCCTCCGAACTGACCGCCGATGGCGTATTGAGGCTTAACGGCAAACAGGGCGTGACCATTACCGGCAGCAAAGCGCGAGGCAAACAGGGCGGTTTCGTTGAAGCCACCGCAGGTGGTCTGCGTATTGATAACGCCCTCAGCACTACCGTGGACAAGATTGATGCCCGCACGGGCACCGTTTTCAACATCACCAGCAGCTCGCAGAAATCCAACAACAGCCACCAGCAGACGAGTGCCAGTGAGCTGGTTTCCGATACCAATCTGCAGTTGGTCAGCCATAAAGATACCGACGTGGTGGGTAGCCAGGTGAGCAGCGTCGGCAAACTGGACGTCCGCTCCGGCGGCAATATCAACGTCAAGACCGCCGAGCAGCAGCAAAGCATCGACGAACAGAAAACTGCGCTCACCCTCAACGGCTATGCCAACGAGAAAGGCGATAAACAATACCGTGCCGGTCTGCGCATCGAACATACCAGCGACAACGAGAAAACCACCCGCACCGAGAACCAGGCAGCCATGCTGAGCGGCGGCAGCGTGGCGCTGAACGCGGATAAAGACGTGACCTTCAGCGGTTCCAAACTGGTCACCACCCAGGGCGATGCCAGTATCAGCGGCGATAATGTCGCTTTCCTGGCGGCCGATAACAAAACCGCCTCTGACACAGAACAAACCAACGTCGGCGGCGGCGTCTATTACACCGGCGGCATCGACAAACTCGGTTCCGGCATCGAGGGGGGCTATGAGAACAGCAAAACCCATGCAGAAAGCAGCAAGGCCGTCACCTCCGGTACCCATGTCGCAGGCAACCTGACCATTACCGCTAAAAATCGGCTCACCCAGCAGGGCGCGCAGCATCAGGTAGGTGGGAAATATCAGGAAAACGTCGCCAACGTCTCCCATCTTGAGGCCACTAACAGCGAAAGCAGCACTACCCGCAAAACAGACGTCGGCGTAGATATCGGCGCTAACGTCGATTACAGCGCTGTCACCCGCCCGGTGGAACGCGCGGTGGGCAAAGTTGCCCAGTTGGATGCCAACAGCGTAATTAACGAAATCGGCGGTATCGGCGCGCCGAATGTCGGGCTGGATATCGGCGCCAAGGGCGGCAGCAGTGAAACACACAGCGGCGATTCAAAGGCGGTAGTCAGCAAAATTACCGCCGGCGAGATAGAGGTGACCGCCACCGGCGAGATCCACGATCGCGGTACCCAATATCAGGCGACTCAAGGTGCAGTCACGCTGACGGCGGACAGCCATCGCAGTGAGGCGGCGGAAAACCGCCAACAGGAAAACCACAGCGAAACTCACGGCAGCGCCGGCTTACGCGTCTATACCACCACCGGCAGCGATTTGACCCTGGATGCCAAGGGCGAAGGCGGCAACAAACGCAGTGAAGATTCGGCCAGCCAGGCGGTCACCGGCAGCATCAGCGCCGCCAAGGGTATCGACATCCGGGTTAAAAAGGACGCCGTTTATCAGGGCACCGCACTGGACGCCGGTGACGGCAAGGTGCGGGTGAAAGCCGAAGAGGGCAACATCCGTTTTGATCAGGCCACCGATACCCACCATGAGAGCCACAGTGGCTTCACGGTCAAAGCCTCGGCCAAAGGCGGTTCCACGCCAGAAACCAAAAACGTTGGCGTCGGGTTAGGCGGTGGTCGCAGCGAGGGTGAAAGTGACGGCAGTAGCGCACACGTCAGCAACATCGGCGGCAAACAGGGCGTAGAGCTGGACGCAGGCCAGGACCTGTCGCTGCAAGGCAGCGTGCTGAGCAGCGACGGTGACGTTACGCTCAAGGCGGGCAATCAGGTTGCACTGACGGCGGCAAACGCCCACCAGACGCGTAAATATGACAGCCTGTCGGGCAATATCGATCTCGGTGGCAACAGCACCGACTCCGCCAAAAAGAGCGGTGGCGGCATCTCCCTTGGCGGCGCATTTGATATCGCCAAAGTGGATGAAGCCTCCAACACCCATCAGGGCGGCAAGATCACCAGCGGCGGCGCAGTTAAGATTACCGCCGGCGGCACGGGGCGTAACGCGTTACATTTACAGGGGGCTGAAGTCACCGGTAATAGCGCTACGCTCGAAGCGAAAAACGGCGGTATCGTGCTGGAATCAGTGCAGAATCAGGAGCAGAAAAACAATCTGAACCTGGGGCTAAAAGCCAACGCCAAAGGCGGTCAATCCTTCAACAAGGATGCCAACGGCCAGGTTGATGCCACCAGCGGCAGCGACCCCCACACCCTGGGTGCCGGCGTGAAGGTCGGCGTGGATAAACTGGAGAAAACCACTCAGGGCAATACCCTGATTAACGCCGGGAAAGTGACGCTCAACAGCGGTAAAGATACCCGACTGGCCGGCGCCAGGGTGGATGCCGATCAGGTGCAGGGCAAGATCGATGGCGATCTGCACGTCGAAAGCCGCAAAGACAGCGAAAGCAGCGTGAAGGTCAATGTGGATGTCAGCCTGAGCCACACCAACGATCCGGCCAGCAGCATCACCGCCAAATTGTCGAAAGTGGGCACCCCGCGCTATGCGGGTAACGTGAAAGAGAAGCTGGAAGGCGGCATCAATAAAGTGGCCGACGCGACCACCGATAAGTACAACAGCGTAGCGCGTCGCCTCGATCCGAAGCAGGACACCGCCGGTGCGGTCAGTTTCAGCAATGCCGATGGCAAGGTGACGCTGCCGGAAGCGCCGGCGGGTGCAAAAGAGAAAGGCCCCTTGTGGGATCGCGGCGCTCGCTTCCTGGGCAACAAGTCCAAAGAAGCCCTGACCGGCCCTGCCGGGCGGTAGTCGGGCAGGACAGCGGTAACAGGCTGCAGACCGCATATTGGAGGGTTAACGCAACGGCAGGAATTACCCTGGAGTTATCATTGATTGCCGCAGCGAAGTCATGCAACTTCCCGTAATGTAACAGTTTCCAAGTGTAGTCCAATTTCGCTGCCGTCGGGCCGCAAATCCTCGACCGACCGGTTGAGCGCGTCAACCAACAGCTCAACGCCACGAACCTGGACACGGTAGCGTACCACATTCCCCAGCAGGCTATGGCTGAGGATCATCCCCTCAATCCCCTGCCCGGCCGGCAGCATCGCGATGGATTCAGGGCGTATCGCCACCTTGCCAGCGTAGCTGCGGCCGGTGAGCGCGCTCGCCTGTTCGGCGCTCAGCAGATTGTAGTTGCCGATAAACCCGGCGGCGAAGACGTTAGCCGGCTGGGTATACAGGGTTTCCGCATCGCCGCTCTGCACGATTTGGCCCTTGTTCATCAGCACGATGCGATCCGACAACGTCAGCGCCTCTTCCTGATCGTGGGTGACGAAGATTGCCGTCAGGTTCAATTCACGCTGGATACGGCGGATCTGCTCGCGCAGATGCTTGCGGATACGTGCGTCCAGCGCCGACAGCGGCTCGTCGAGCAGCAGCAGACGCGGGCGGGTCACCAGCGATCGCGCCAGCGCTACCCGCTGACACTGCCCGCCGGACAGTTGATGCGGATAACGCTTCGCCAGTTCGGTCAATTCCACCAGCGCCAGCACTTCCTCTACCCGATGCTGGATCTGCCCGGCCGCCAGTTTCTGCATTTTCAGGCCAAACGCCACGTTGCCTTCAACGGTCATGTTCGGGAACAGCGCATAACTCTGGAACACCATACCGATGCCGCGCTTTTGCGGCGGCACCGGCACCAGATCCTGGCCCTGCAGCAAGATTTGCCCGCTGTCGACCGATGTCAGTCCCGCCAGGCAACGCAGCAGCGTGGATTTACCGCAGCCGCTCGGCCCGAGCAGCGTGACGAACTCGCCCTCCTCGGCGGTAAAATCGATATCCTGAAACACCTGGGTCTGGCCGTAGTGTTTGTTGAGGCGGGTGACAGTGAGATATGCCATGCGTTAGCCCTTATTTTTATTCAGCAAATTCGCCAGTAAGGTGACAATCAACACCACGGCGAAATAAGAAATGACCAGTGCACTGGTGAAGTGGCCGCTGCCGTTGCGCATGTTATAGAGGTAAACCTGCAGCGTTTCATACTGGCTGCCCACCAGCAGGTTGGCGAAGACGAATTCGCCAATCAGGAACGAGAACGACAGCAGCACCGCAATCATTCCGCCCTTGCGCAGGTTCGGCAGCACCACCAGCAGCGCCGCCTGCCAGGTGCTGGCGCCCAATAGGTGTGCCGCGTCCATCAGATCGCGCAGGTTGATCGCCTGCATGTTGTTGCTGATGGCCCGGTAAATAAACGGCAGGGCAATCGAGAAGTAGCAGCCGATCAGGATCCAGGGCGTGCCGAGCAGCGGCAGCGGATCGGCGGCGAAAAGCTGCATCAACCCGACCGCCGACACCACCGGCGGTACGGCGAACGGCAACAGGATCAGCACGTTCATCACCGCGTCCAGTTTGGGAAAATAGTACGCAATCACGAACATCATCGGCAAAATCACCACCACCGCCAGCACCAGGGTGCCGAAACAGATCAGCAACGAGTGCCACAGCGCCAACAGGAAACGAGGATCGCTCCACAACGCCGTCACCCACTTCAGGGTAAAACCGTCCGGCAGGATGGTGGCGCCCCACTGAGTGGCCAGCGCGTAAATCAGCGTCGCCACCAGCGGTAACAGCAGGATCAGCAAAAGCAGACTGGTCACCACGCGGTGGTAGCCGGTTTCAAAACGGGACATGGCCGCCCTCCGCAACATTATGAGCGCGCATTCAGGTAACTCCTGCGCAACAGCCATTGGTGGATCAGGGTAATGAACGCCATCATCGCCACCAACAGCATCGCCAGCGCGCTGGCCAGGTTCGGATCGAGGGAAATATCCCCCGCCACCAGCGACGAAATACGTATCGGTATCACGTTGAAATTGCCGGTGGTCAGCGCATATACCGTGGCATAGGCACCCAACGCGTTAGCCAGCAAGATGACAAAGGTGCCCATCAGCGCCGGCGCCAGCACCGGCAGGCCGATATGCCGCCAGTAGCGCCACGGGCTGGCGCCGAGCAGCGAGGCCGACTCGCGCCAGTCCTCACGCAGCGCGTCGAACGCCGGGTACAACAACAATACGCCCAGCGGGATCTGGAAATAGGTGTAAAGCACGATCAGCCCGGTTTTGGAGTAAAGGTTAAAGCTCTCCATCAGGCCGTATTTGCGCAGCAGCAACGTCAGGCAGCCGTTCAACCCCAACAGGATGACAAAGGCGAAGGCCAGCGGCACTCCGGCAAAGTTGCTGGTCATGTTGGTAAAAGACATAACAAAATCGTGGAACCGCGTCTGACCCAATTGACGCAGCGAGTAGCTGCCGACCAGGGCAATCAGCAGCCCGTAAACGCTCGACCAGAGGGAAATCTCCAGCGAGAACTGAAACGCCTGCAGATAGAACGGCGAGGTCAGGACATCAACGTAATTGCCCAGCCCCCAACCGCTGGTCTGGCTGAAAAAACTGCTGACCGCAATCCACACCAGCGGCGCGATTTGAAACGCGCCGAACAGCAGGATAAACGGCAGCAGGCACAGCGCGGCAATCCACTTAGCTTTCATTATTCACCCTTATGCCAACAGCGCACGGCAACGCGGTTTGTCGTGCGCTACCTGCAGTACCTCGCACAGCGTGCCGCATAGGTCGGTTTGCTGCGGGTTGGCGTCGTTCTGGCTGAAAGCCGCACCGAACACGAACAGCGGCACCTGTCGCTCCTCCGGCAATACACCGCCGTGGCTGCGGTCGTCATTCATGCCGTGATCGGCCGTCACCATCACCTGATATCCGGCACTTAGCCAGTCGCCCAGATAGCGCGACAGCACACCGTCGGCATTGCGCGCCGCGTTACGGTACTGCGGTGAAGACAGGCCGAAGCGGTGTCCGGCATCGTCGATGTTCATCGGATGGATCAGCAGGAAATCGGGCTGATGACGGCGGCGCAGGCTTTCGGCATCGTCAAACAGATGGGAGTCCGGGTAGCGGTCGTCGTAATAAAAATGGCCGTGCTGAATGGGCAGCCCGGCATCGTCGGTATGGCGATCGCGCGCGGCGTCGAACGGGGTACGGTTATACAGCTCACTGAACCAATGGTAGGCGGCCGCAGCGGTAGTCAGCCCTGCGGCGCGCGCATAGTGAAACACGCTTTGCTGATGCGAGAGGCGCGATACCTGGTTATGCACCACGCCGCTCTCCACCGGCGGCACGCCGGTGAGGATGCATTCATACAGCGGCCGAGAGAGCGAAGGCAGCTCGCTCTCCAGCTGATACAACCGTCCGCGCCCCGCCGCACACTCGGCCTGCAGATACCCCATGGCGTCATGCGCCACCTGATAGTTCAGGCCGTCCAGCAGTACGAGGATCGTTTTCATGATGGCTTAACTCACTGCTGCATAAACATAATGACGTTTTCCTGCCACTGGCGCGGCAGCGTTTTGGCGCTTTGTTCCCAGGCTGCCGGATCGGCGATCGGGTGGCCGTTTTTATACTGTTCGGCCGGCAGCAGCTTGGCTTTTACGTCGTCCGGCAGCGTCAGGTGTTCCGCACGGATCGGGCGAGCATAACCGCGCGCCAGATTGATCTGACCGGCGTCGGAGAAGATGTATTCACGCGCCAGCTTGGCGGCGTTCGGGTGTTTGGCGAATTTGTTGATGATGGTGGTGTAGCCTGACGTGATTGAGCCGTCGGACGGGATCAACACTTCAAAACGGGTTTTGTCGATCTGGTCACGGTAGTTCAGGCCGTTAAAGTCCCACACCACGCCGACCTGCACTTCGCCTTTTTCCAACGAGGCGATCACCGGGTTGCTCAGGCTCAGGCGCCCGGCCTTGGCCAACTTGCCGAAGAACTCCAGACCCGGTTTCAGGTTTTTCTCGTTGCCGCCCATGGCGTAAGTGGCCGCCAGCACGCCGCTTGCCGCCTGCGAGGCGGTGCCGACGTCACCGATGGTGACCTGATAAGTGCCTTTCAGCAGATCGGCCCAGCTATGCGGGATCTCTTTCACCTGCTGTTTGTTGATAATGAAGGCAATGGTGCCGGTATAGGCCAGCGCCCAATGGCCATCCTTGTCTTTCGCCCAGCCAGGCACCTGCTCCCAGGTGGACGGCTTATAAGGTTGGGTTACCCCTTTTTGCACCGCGATGGGGCCGAATGCCGCGCCCACATCACCGATATCCGCCGTGGCATTGCCCTTTTCCGCGTCGAATTTGGCGATTTCCTGCGCCGAGCTCATGTCGGTATCGAGATGCCTGAGGCCGTACTTGCTCTGCAGATCCTGCCAGGTGTCTTTCCAGTTGGCCCAGCTGTCCGGCATGCCGACGCTGTTGACTTCACCTTCCTTCTTGGCAGCCTGCTCCAGCGCAGCCAGATCGGGATCCGCGGCCCAGCTCATCTGACTGGTCAGTACAATGGCACTGGTTAACACAGAAGCGCACAAACGTTTCATAACAGATGCTCCAGGTGGTAGTGTGGGAAGTGGCTGGACTAGTCCAGCAAGAACCAAGCCAATCTAACGGACGAATGTGATAATTATATGTCAGCCCAAAAAAGCAGCAGTTTTATCTCATTTACGCCTCGAGGGGCCGCCCGCTGGTCTACCTTAACTACAGAGTTATACCCTATGAATTTCAAGTTGCAGCTAGGCGCCCAGCTCGCTCATCCCTGGGCGCTTACTTAAGTAAGTAACTTGGGTGAGCGAGTGCAGGTAACAACGCTGCAACTTGAAAGGCGACGGGTATAAACGCACTGAAATGGGGCATGTGTCATGAGTGAAGGATCAACCACCGTGGCGGCAATCTGCCAGACGTTGAACGCCCGCATCATCGCAGGGGAATTCAGCGCCGGCGGCAAGCTGCCTTCGGAACGCGCCCTGAGCGAGCAGTTTTCCACCACCCGCATTACGCTGCAGGAAGCGCTCGGCCAGTTGGAGGCGCAGGGGGTGATTTACCGTCAGGTGAGGCGCGGCTGGTTTATCTCACCGCCACGGTTGGTGTACAACCCGCTGCAGCGCAGCCACTTCCACGCCATGGCTCAGCAGCAGGGGCGCGACGCCCACACCCAGGTTATCGACAGTGGCCACGTGCTGGCCGACGCCGCCCTGGCGCGACGGCTGGAACTGCCGGAGGGCGCAGAGGTTTACCGCATCCGCCGGCTACGCTTTATCGACGCGCGTGCAGTGCTGTATTGCGAACACTACCTCAACCCGGCCTACTTCGCCGGTATCCTGGATGCCGATTTGACGCAGTCGCTGACCGCGCTGTACGCAGAGCGCTACGGTATCCGTTATGGCCGGGTGCGCTTCGATATGCTGCCGACCCTGTTACCGCAGGAGGCAGCAGCGATGCTGAAGGTCACCTACGGCAGTCCGTCGCTGTTTATTACCCGGGTGAACCGGGATCAGCACGATCGGGTGATTGATTGCGATTTGGAGTATTGGCGCTACGACGCACTGCACATTGATGTGGAGGCGGTAGCGAACGACGAGGGATAAGAAGGCGGGGCCAACATATGGGCCCCCTGCGAGAGGAACTGGCTGACAGGGACGCCGCATGCCGCGCCCCTCCGTCATCAATCGGCGTCGTAGCCCAGGTTAGGCGCCAGCCAACGTTCAACTTCACTGATGCTCATGCCTTTGCGCACCGCATAGTCTTCCACCTGATCGCGCTGGATCTGCGCCACCGCAAAGTACTTGCTCTCCGGATGGCTGAAGTACCAGCCCGACACCGCCGCTCCCGGCCACATGGCGAAGGATTCGGTCAGCTCCATGCCGGTGTGGCGGTTAACGTCCAACAGGCGCCAGATCTCCGCTTTCTCGGTATGCTCCGGGCAGGCCGGGTAGCCCGGTGCCGGGCGGATGCCCTGGTAGTTCTCGCGGATCAGCTCTTCGTTGCTCAGATTCTCGTCAGCGGCAAAGCCCCAGTGCAATTTACGCACCTGCTCATGCAGGTACTCGGCGAAGGCTTCCGCCAGGCGATCGGATAGTGCCTTGATCATGATTTTATTGTAATCATCATGCTGCGCATCATAGGCCGCCGCCAGTTCATCCTCTTCCAGACCGCCGGTCACGGCGAAAGCGCCGAAATAGTCGGCCTTGCCGCTGCTTTTCGGCGCGACGAAGTCCGCCAGGCAGTAGTTCGGGAAGTCGGTTTTCTCGGTCTGCTGGCGCAGGTGACGGCTGACCACCAGCACCTCATCGCGGCTTTCGTCGCGATACACCTCGATGTCGTCACCGACGCGGTTGGCCGGGAACAAGCCGTAGACGCCGCGCGGATTGAGGCTGCCGTTGGCAGCCAGCATATCCAGCATCTGGTTGGCATCGGCGAACAGGCGCTTGGCCTCCTCACCCACCACGTCGTCTTCCAGAATCCGCGGGTATTTACCTGCCAGCGACCAGGTCATAAAGAACGGTGTCCAGTCGATGTACTGGCGCAGCGTCTCGATGCCGGCCTCCACCGCATGTACCCCAAGCTGCTTCGGCACCGGTGGCCGGTAGTTTTCCCAATCCAGCGCCATGGCGTTATCGCGCGCTTTCTGCAGGCTGACCGGCGGGGTGCGCGGTTTTTTACGCGCATGCTGGATACGCACGGTTTCGTATTCTTTGCGGGTACGCGCCACAAAATCGTCGCGCTGAGTATCGGACAGCAACGCCGACACCACGCCCACGGTGCGGGAGGCATTTTGCACGTAGGTGGTCGAGCCGCTGTAGTTCTGTTCAATCTTCACCGCAGTATGCGCCTTGGAGGTGGTCGCACCGCCAATCAGCAGCGGCAGGGTAAAGCCCTGGCGCTCCATCTCTTTCGCCACGTTGACCATTTCATCCAGCGACGGGGTGATCAGCCCCGACAAGCCGATGATGTCCACGTTCTGTTCGCGTGCGGTTTTCAGGATTTTCTCCGTCGGCACCATCACGCCCAGATCGACGATTTCGTAGTTGTTGCACTGCAACACCACGCCGACGATGTTTTTGCCGATGTCATGCACGTCGCCCTTCACCGTCGCCAGCAGGATTTTGCCCGCCGTGGTGCCTTTCTGCTTGCTGGCTTCAATGTAGGGTTCCAGATAGGCCACCGCCTGCTTCATCACGCGGGCGGACTTCACCACCTGCGGCAGGAACATCTTGCCTTCGCCGAACAGGTCGCCAACCACGTTCATCCCTGCCATGAGCGGCCCTTCGATCACTTCGATCGGACGATCCGCACGCTGCCGGGCCTCTTCGGTGTCCAGCTCGATAAACTCGGTAATGCCTTTCACCAGCGAGTATTCCAGCCGCTTTTCCACCGGCCAGCCGCGCCATTCCGCCTGCTGCACCGCCACTTCGTTGTCTTTGCTGCCGCGATATTTCTCCGCCAGATCCAACAGGCGTTCGGTGCCGTCGTCACGGCGGTTCAGGATCACATCCTCCACCGCGTTACGCAGTTCGTCACTCAGATCGTCGTAGATCGCCAGTTGCCCGGCGTTGACGATGCCCATGTCCATACCGTTGCGGATCGCGTGGTACAGGAAGACCGCATGGATCGCTTCGCGCACCGGATCGTTGCCGCGGAACGAGAACGACACATTGGACACCCCGCCGGAGATCATCGCGTGCGGCAGGTGGGTTTTGATGTCGGCGCAGGCCTCGATAAAGTCGACGGCATAGTTGTTATGCTCTTCGATACCGGTGGCGACGGCAAAAATGTTCGGGTCAAAAATAATGTCTTCCGGCGGGAAGCCAACACGTTCGGTCAGAATTTTATAGGCGCGGCGGCAAATCTCGAACTTGCGCTCACGGGTATCGGCCTGGCCAACCTCGTCAAACGCCATGACCACCACCGCCGCGCCGTAGCGGCGCACCAGTTTGGCATGGTGAATAAAGGCCTCTTCGCCTTCTTTCATCGAGATCGAGTTAACGATGCCTTTGCCCTGAATGCACTTCAGGCCTTTTTCAATCACCGACCATTTGGAGGAGTCGATCATGATCGGCACCCGGGCGATGTCCGGCTCGCCGGCAATCAGGCTGAGGAAACGCACCATCGCCGCTTCGGCGTCCAGCATCCCCTCATCCATGTTGATATCTATTATCTGCGCGCCGCTTTCCACCTGTTGGCGCGCCACGGCCAAGGCTTCGTTATATTTTTCTTCTTTAATCAGCCGCTTGAAGCGCGCAGAGCCAGTGACATTGGTCCGTTCACCGACGTTGACGAACAGCGTGTTGGCGTCGATATTCAGCGGCTCAAGGCCGGCCAAACGGCAGGCTACCGGGATATCCGGCAAGGGGCGCGGCGGTACACCCGCCACCACATCGACCATTGCGGCGATATGCTCCGGCGTGGTGCCGCAGCAACCGCCGATAATATTGAGGAAACCGGCATGCGCCCACTCGCCCACCTGTTTCGCCATCTCTTGCGCGTCCAGATCGTACTCGCCGAAAGCGTTGGGCAAACCGGCGTTCGGGTGCGCAGTGACGTAGGTTTCCGAGATGCGCGACAGCTCGGCAACGTATTGACGCAGCTCGTCCGGCCCCAATGCACAGTTCAGGCCAAAGCTCAGCGGCTTGACGTGACGCATCGAGTTATAGAAGGCTTCGGTGGTTTGGCCGGACAGGGTGCGGCCGGAGGCGTCGGTGATGGTGCCGGAGATCATGATCGGCAATTCCACCCCCAGCGCTTCGAATTCGGTTTCCACCGCAAAGGCGGCGGCTTTGGCGTTCAGAGTATCGAAAATGGTTTCGATCATGATCAGATCGACGCCGCCTTCCACCAGCGCGCGCGTTGATTCGCGGTAGGCTTCCACCAGTTCGTCGAAGGAGACATTACGGAATGCCGGATCGTTGACGTTCGGCGAGATGGATGCGGTGCGGTTGGTCGGACCAAGCACCCCGGCTACGTAGCGCGGTTTATCCGGCGTGCGTGCGGTCCATTCGTCGGCACAGGCGCGCGCCAGGCAGACGGCCTGATAGTTAATCTCGGCTGACAGCGACTCCATATGGTAGTCGGCCATGGCGATGGAAGTGGAGTTGAAGGTGTTGGTTTCGAGAATATCGGCGCCCGCTTCCAGATACCCGTAGTGGATCGCGGTAATCACTTCCGGCTTGGTCAGCACCAGCAGGTCGTTATTGCCTTTCAGATCGCTCTGCCAGTCGGCAAAACGTTCGCCGCGAAAATCGCTCTCTTCCAGCCGGTAGCTCTGGATCATGGTGCCCATGCCGCCGTCCAACACTAAAATGCGCTGTGCTAACTGCCGGCGCAGTTGTTCTACTCGATTTGTCACTGTAACCCCTTCGATTGCCATCCAACCCATCGCTTAAACTGCCGCAAAAACCAACGAGTCATCCTAGCACAGCTTGTAGGGCCAAAGTGGCGCGCAGCAATTGAGAGTTTTTCAGGTTGGCGGCCAACACATCCGATGAGCTGATTGACGGCTTGCAATTAATCTGCAAAAAACGAAAATGAATTCCATAATACGGAAAGAGGAATGCGAATTATGGTCACCCCCGCTCCCGCCAAACGCGGCAAAAAGCCCCGCGCCGCCTCGCCGGCCGCCAGCGCGGCGACCGGTCAGGTTCAATCGCTGACCCGTGGCCTGAAACTGCTGGAATACATTGCCGAAGCCCAAGGAAATGTGGCGCTGACCGATCTGGCCCAGCAGGCCGGGCTGCCGAATTCCACCACCCACCGCCTGCTCACCACCATGCAACAGCAGGGATTCGTGCGGCAGGTGGGCGATCTGGGCCTGTGGACCCTTGGCTCACACGCCTTTGTGGTCGGCAGCAGCTTTCTGCAGAGCCGTAACCTGCTGGCGATGGTGCACCCGACGCTGCGCCGTCTGATGGAAGAATCCGGCGAGACGGTCAATCTGGCCGTGCTGGATACCAGCGAGTATCAGGCCATCATTATCGATCAGGTGCAATGCACCGCGCTGATGCGCATGTCGGCGCCGATCGGCGGTAAACTGCCGATGCACGCCTCCGGTGCGGGGAAGGCTTTTCTCTCTACCCTGTCGGATGAGCAAGTCACCAAACTGCTGCATAAAAAGGGCATGCAGACCTACACCCAACATACGATGACGCCGCATAACCTGAAGGAAGGGTTGGCGCAGATCCGCAAACAGGGCTTTTCCTTCGACGACGAGGAGCATGCCCTCGGCCTGCGCTGCGTGGCGGCCTGCATCTTCGATGAGCACCGGGAAGCCTTCGCCGCCATTTCGATCTCCGGCCCGGTGTCGCGCATCACCGACAACCGCGTAATTGAGTTGGGCGCGCTGGTGATCCACGCCGCGAAAGAGATCAGCCTGGAGTACGGCGGCGTACGCTGAAGTTACCCCGGGGCGCCGCCAGCGGCGCCCCGTATCCCATGCTGTTGTCAGCATGTAAAACTCTGTAGGTAGAGTGTTTCCAGCCCCGAAAAAACCTTGAAGCCGATCACAGTTAACGATCCTCACCGCTAAAGCCCATTGCAACCGGCCAAACTTCCTTCGACAATGTTACCGATAACATGTTACCGGTAACAACGCATGTAAATTAACCCTGTTTGCCGTTTTGGAGCTAAGCCATGACCAACAATCAAAACCGAATCTACGTCATCATGGGCGTTTCCGGCAGCGGCAAATCCGCCGTGGCCGCGGCGACCGCCCGCCAACTGTCCGCCGGGTTCCTCGACGGCGATTTCCTGCACCCGCGCAGCAATATCCTGAAAATGGCCGCCGGTGAGCCGCTCAACGATGATGACCGCGCTCCGTGGCTGGCCGCGCTCAACGACGCCGCCTTCGCCATGCAGCGCACCAACAGCGTGTCGATCATCGTCTGCTCTGCGCTGAAAAAGCATTACCGCGATCGCCTGCGCGCCGGTAACGGCAATCTGTCATTCATCTATCTGCACGGCGATTTCCCGGTGATCGAAGCCCGTCTGGCGGCGCGCAACGGCCACTTCTTCAAACCGCAAATGCTGGTCACCCAGTTCGCCGCGCTGGAACAGCCAGGCGTCGATGAAAGCGACGTGATGGCTGTCGACATCAATCAGCCGCTGGAAGGCGTAATTGCCGATACGGTGCGCCATATCCAAAGCTTCCTGCCACAGGACGTGTGCGCGTGAGTACGATAACGCTGGTCGGTACCGCAGTCGGCTCGGTTTTACTGCTGTTATTCCTGGTGATGAAGGCGCGCATGCACGCCTTCGTCGCGTTAATGCTGGTGTCTATCGCCGCCGGTATCTTCTCCGGCATGCCACTCGAGCGCATCGCCGACACCATGCAAAAAGGCATGGGCGATACGCTGGGCTTTCTGGCGATTGTGGTGGCGCTGGGTGCTATGTTCGGCAAGATCCTGCATGAGGTCGGCGCGCTGGACCAAATTGCGGCGCATTTACTGAAACGTTTCGGTCAGAGCAAGGCGCATTATGCCCTCGGCATCGCCGGTTTGATCTGCGCCCTGCCGCTGTTCTTTGACGTGGCGGTGGTGCTGCTGATCGGCATCGTCTTTGCCGTGGCGCGCCGCACCGACGGCAACATCGTCAAGCTGGCTATTCCGCTGTTTGCCGGCGTCGCGGCAGCCGCTTCGTTCCTGCTGCCGGGACCGGTGCCGATGCTGCTGGCTTCGCAGATGAAGGCGGATTTCGGTTGGATGATCGCCATCGGGCTGGTCGCCGCCATTCTCGGCATGCTGATTGCAGGCCCGTTGTACGGCAGCTTTATCAGCCGCTTCGTTAACTGGCCAATGCCGGCGGAGGAAAACGCACCTACGCTCAATAAGGGCAATCTGCCGTCATTTGGCTTTAGCCTGGCGCTGGTACTCTGCCCGCTGGTGCTGGTCGGCATGAAAACCATCGGCGCACGGCTGGTCACGCCCGGCTCACCATTGCAGCAGTGGCTGGAGTTTATCGGCCACCCGTTCACCGCCATTTTGATCGCCTGTCTGATCGTGATTTACGGCCTGGCGAAACCCCGCGGCATGACCAATGAACAAACGCTGGCCATCTGCTCTGCGGCAGTGCAACCCGCCGGGATTATCCTGCTGATGACCGGCGCGGGCGGCGTATTCAAACAGATCCTGGTGGATTCCGGCGTTGGCCCGGCGCTGGGTGACGCCATGATCGGCGCCGGCCTGCCGATCGCCGTAGCCTGTTTCGCGCTGTCCGCCGTAGTGCGGGTGATTCAGGGTTCTGCGACGGTCGCCTGCCTGACGACCGTCGGCCTGGTGCTGCCGGTCACCAGCCAACTGGGGCTGGGCGGCGGGCAACTGGCCGCGCTGACTATCTGCATCGCCGGCGGCTCGATTGTACTCAGCCACGTGAACGACGCCGGTTTTTGGCTGTTCGGTAAATTTACCGGCGCCAACGAACTTCAAACGCTGAAAACCTGGACGGTGATGGAAACCATTCTGGGTAGCGTGGGTGGGATCATCGGCATGGCCGCCTTCACCCTGTTTTAAAAAAATATAACGACATAACCCGCCCCCGGTCATTGCACATCAGGGCTGCAATCAACCACCGGGGGCAGCGCCACTGGCGACGTCAATAACAACAGCAATGTGAGGAAGGTATGCTTAATCCAACCCTATCTCGTGTCACACAGCGCATCATCGAACGTTCCAAAGAGAGTCGAACCGCCTATCTGGCGCGCATCGAGGCCGCTCGCTCCCAAACCGTGCACCGCGCGCAACTGGCCTGCGGCAACCTGGCGCACGGTTTTGCCGCCTGCCAACCGGATGACAAAACCGCGCTGAAAAATATGGTGCGCAGTGATATCGCCATCATCACCGCCTATAACGACATGCTTTCCGCCCACCAGCCGTATGAGAACTACCCGCAACGCCTGAAACAGGCGCTGCACGCGGTGGGCGCAGTCGGCCAGGTGGCCGGCGGCGTACCGGCGATGTGCGACGGCGTGACCCAGGGGCAGGACGGCATGGAGCTGTCGCTGATGAGCCGAGACGTAATCGCTATGTCTTCAGCCATCGGCCTGTCGCACAACATGTTCGACGGCGCGCTGTTCCTCGGTATCTGCGACAAAATCGTACCGGGTCTGGTGATGTCCGCCCTGTCCTTCGGCCATTTGCCGGCGCTGTTTGTGCCCGCCGGCCCGATGAGCAGCGGTCTGCCGAACAAAGAGAAAGTGCGCGTGCGCCAGTTGTACGCCGAAGGCAAGGCTGACCGCCTGGCGCTGCTGGAAGCGGAGGCCGCCTCTTATCACGGCATCGGCACCTGCACCTTCTACGGCACCGCCAACACCAACCAGATGGTGATGGAAGTGATGGGCCTGCACCTGCCGGGCGCGTCCTTTGTTCACCCCGCCACGCCGCTGCGCGATGCCCTGACCGACGCCGCCGCGCGCCAGGTCACCCGCCTGACCGAAACCGCCGGCAATTATCTGCCTGTCGGCCAACTGGTGGATGAGAAAGTGGTGGTGAACGGCATTGTTTCACTGCTGGCCACCGGCGGCTCCACCAACCTGACCATGCACATGGTAGCGATGGCGCGCGCTGCCGGCATCATCATCAACTGGGACGATTTCTCAGAACTGTCAGATGCAGTGCCGCTGCTGTGCCGCATCTACCCAAACGGCCCGGCGGACATCAATCAGTTCCAGGCTGCAGGCGGCGTAGCCTTGGTGGTACGCGAGCTTTTGAAGCATGGCCTGCTGCACGAGGACGTGCACACCGTGGCCGGCTTTGGCCTGGCGCGTTACACCCAGGAACCGTGGCTGGATAACGGCCAACTGGCCTGGCGTGAAGGGGTGGAAAGTTCGCTAGACGCCAAGGTGATCGCCAGCCTTGCCCAACCGTTCGAACATCACGGAGGCACCAAGGTGCTTTCCGGCAACCTCGGCCGGGCTGTGATGAAAACCTCGGCGGTGCCGAGCGACAATCAGATTATCGAAGCGCCGGCGATAGTCTTCGAAAGCCAGCACGACATCGTACCGGCGTTCGAAGCCGGCAAACTGGATCGCGACTGCGTGGTGGTGGTGCGTTTCCAGGGGCCACAGGCCAACGGCATGCCAGAGCTGCACAAGCTGATGCCGCCGCTGGGCGTGTTGATGGATCGTGGTTTCAAGGTGGCGCTGGTGACCGACGGCCGCTTGTCCGGCGCTTCCGGCAAAGTGCCCTCCGCGATTCACGTTACCCCGGAGGCCTACACCGGCGGCATGCTGGCTAAGGTGCAAAACGGCGACCCGATCCGCGTTAACGGCCGCACCGGCGAACTGGAGTTGTTGGTCGACGCCGATGTGCTGGCGCAGCGCGCGCCCTCTCAACCGGACCTGAGCGCGGAACACGTCGGTTGCGGCCGCGAACTGTTCGGCGCCTTACGCAGCCAGCTTTCCGGCGCTGAACAAGGTGCCTGCTGCATTAAATTTTAATCGTTAGCATGGCCACGGCGGCCATAACTGGAGAACATCGTTAATGAACAATTGGAAGACAAGCGCAGAGCAAATCCTGATGGCAGGGCCGGTCGTACCGGTGATCGTCATCAACAAGCTCGAACATGCGGTTCCGCTGGCAAAAGCCCTGGTCGCCGGCGGCGTGCGGGTACTGGAAGTGACGCTGCGCACCGCCTGCGCGATGGATGCGATCCGCGCCATTGCCCAGGAAGTGCCGGACGCGATTATCGGTGCAGGCACCGTGATTAACCCGCAGCAGTTGCAGCAGGTGACCGACGCCGGCGCACAGTTCGCCATCAGCCCGGGCCTGACCGACGAGTTGCTGAAAGCAGCCACCGCCGGTTCGATCCCGTTAATTCCCGGTATCAGCACCGTGTCTGAACTGATGCTGGGTATGGATTATGGCCTGCGCGAGTTCAAGTTCTTCCCGGCGGAAGCCAACGGCGGCGTGAAAGCGCTGCAGGCGATCGGCGGCCCGTTCCCGCAGGTGCGCTTCTGCCCCACCGGCGGCATTTCACCGGGTAACTACCGCGACTATTTGGCGCTGAAAAGCGTGCTGTGCATCGGCGGCTCCTGGCTGGTGCCGGCGGATGCGCTGGAAAACGGCGACTACGCGCGCATCACCGAATTGGCGCGCGCAGCCGTTGCGGGTGCCGTGGCTTAATCGTATCGGGCGCGGCATGCCGCGCCTCTACGCGGTGGCTGATGTTGCGGGCAGCGCCATGCCGCTGCGCTGGCTGAAACGCCGTTTCTTGCGGTAAGCGAACACATCTTCCACATGCCCATCGCGGATACGCTGTTGCAACCCGCGCCAGTAGTCGGCCTCGAACAGGTCACTGTGCATCTCTTCAAACACCTGGCGGATGCGTCGATCGCCGCACAGGAAATGCCTGAACTCCTCCGGAAACACGTCGTTCGGCGACACGCTGTACCACGGCTCGCTGGCCAGTTCGTCCTCCGGATAGCGCGGCGGCGGAATATCGCGGAAATTCACCTCGGTCATGTAGCAAATTTCATCGTAATCGTAGAACACCACCCGCCCGTGACGGGTCACGCCGAAGTTCTTGAACAACATATCGCCGGGGAAAATATTGGCCGCCGCCAGTTGCTTGATGGCGTTGCCGTACTCCTCAATCGCATCGCGTATCTGCTGCTCACTGGCCTGCTCCAGATACAGGTTCAGCGGCGTCATGCGCCTTTCCATATACAGATGCTTGATCACGATGCGATCGCCCAAATCCTCCAGCTTGTCCGGCACTTCGCGCTGCAACTCCGCCAACAGTTCCGGGCTGAGACGCGCTTTGTCGACGACAAAATTCTCGTATTCCTGGGTATCCGCCATACGCCCGACGCGATCGTGTTCTTTCACCAGTTGGTAACAGGCCATTACCTGCGCCTGCGTCACTTCTTTTTGCGGTGCGAACTGATCTTTGATCACTTTGAACACCCGATCGAACGACGGCAGAGTAAACACCAGCATTACCATACCCTTGACCCCTGGTGCGATGATGAACTGCTCCTGCGAGCGGGCCATGAACGTAAGGTATTCGCGGTAACATTCTGTTTTACCGTGCTTCTGGCAACCAATCGCCATATACAACTCGGCGGTGGTTTTACCCGGCAGGATCTCGCGCAGCCACTCGACCATAGCCGCCGGCAACGGTGCATAAACCATGAAGTACGAGCGGGCAAAGCCGAACACGATGCTCGCCTCGGCCTTGCTGGTCAGGCAGGTATCGATAAACAGCGCGCCGGAATCGCTGTGATGAATAGGCAGCAGGAAAGGATAAACCCCCTCCGCCAATCGCAGTTTGCCAACCAACCAGGCGGCCTTGTTGCGATAAAACAGCTCATTGGCGATCTGGAACGTCGCCCCCGCCAGTTGCTGTGCGCTAAAGTTTTGCTGCAATGCCAGGGTGATGTAATGAATATCGCGCGGTAAGTTTTCCCACGGCAGGCGCAGAGGTAAATCGGTCAGTAGGGTGTGCAGCATCGCCGGGACGTCGCCGCCGGCGGTAAAATTGCGCGACAGCGGGCGCGGGATGTCGCGAAAACGCACTTCCGGCTGTGAACTGAAAACAAACAGCTTTTCCGGCGTCAGATCGCGGTGCCGGAACAAGCGGCAGTAGACCGAATTAAAGAAGCTCTCGGCAATCTCGAAACGCGGGTACTCCGGCAACAAATCGGTATAGACCGCCTTCACCCGGCAAGGGAAATCCGCATCAAAATATTTTTGCCCGGTGATGCACTTGAGTTGCTCCACCACCAGACCGACATGATGATCATACAGATGGATACGCTTTTTCATCGCCTGCTGTACGGCAGGCCAATCCGCTCGCTCAAAGCGCTGCTGAGCGCCGGCGGTCACCTCGAGGAAACGGCCGTATTGCGCATCAAAGCCCTGCAGGATCGTCTGTGCGATCAACAACTCCAGTTTTGCCGCCATCCTTACCTCCCGCCAGAAAACAGAGCCTGCATAAGCAGGCTCTGGAATACCCGTTATCAGCGCAGTTCCATCAGAACTGTTGCTCTTCCGTCGAACCGGTCAGCGCGGTCACCGAGGATGCGCCACCCTGAATGATGGTGGTGACTTTATCGAAGTAGCCGGTGCCCACTTCCTGCTGGTGTGAGGCAAAGGTGTAGCCACGCGCAACGGCGGCGAATTCCGGCTCTTGCACCTTCTCGACGTAGTGTTTCATGCCTTCACCCTGCGCATAAGCGTGTGCCAGATCGAACATGTTGAACCACATGCTGTGGATGCCGGCCAGGGTAATGAACTGGTATTTGTAGCCCATCGCGGACAGCTCTTCCTGGAAGCGAGCGATAGTCTGATCGTCCAGGTTCTTTTTCCAGTTGAACGACGGCGAGCAGTTGTAGGCCAGCAGCTTGCCCGGGAACTTGGCATGGATCGCGTCGGCGAAACGCTTGGCCGCTTGCAGATCCGGGGTTGAGGTTTCACACCACACCATGTCCGCATAAGGGGAGTAGGCCAGCCCGCGGCTGATCGCCTGTTCGATGCCGGCATGGGTGCGGAAAAAGCCCTCGGCGGTGCGTTCACCGGAAACGAATTCGCTGTCGTAAGGATCGCAATCGGACGTCAGCAAATCAGCCGCATCGGCATCCGTACGCGCAATCACCAGCGTCGGTACGCCGAGAACGTCGGCTGCCAGACGCGCGGCAACCAGCTTCTGAATCGCTTCCTGGGTTGGCACCAGCACTTTGCCGCCCATATGGCCGCATTTTTTTACCGCCGCCAACTGGTCTTCGAAATGCACCCCGGCGGCACCGGCTTCAATCATCGCTTTCATCAGTTCGTAGGCGTTCAGTACGCCGCCAAAGCCGGCTTCCGCATCGGCGACGATCGGCAGGAAGAAATCGGTGTAGCCTTTGCTGCCCGGTTCAATCTTGTTGGACCACTGGATCTGATCGGCGCGGCGGAAAGTGTTGTTGATACGCTCAACCACCGTCGGTACCGAGTCCACCGGGTACAGCGACTGGTCCGGGTACATCGCGGTCGCGGTGTTGGCATCCGCCGCCACCTGCCAGCCAGACAGGTAAATCGCCTCGACACCCGCTTTGGCCTGCTGCAACGCCTGGCCGCCAGTCAGCGCACCCAGGCAGTTAACGTAGCCTTTGCGTGATTTACCATTCAGCAGATCCCAAAGTTTGGCAGCGCCGTTCTGCGCCAGAGTGCAAACCGGGTTGACTGAGCCACGCAGGTTGATCACGTCTTCGGCGCTGTATGGGCGAGTGATGCCTTCCCAACGGGCCGATTTCCATTCCTGTTCCAGCTGTTGAATCTGTTGAGTACGTGAGGTAGACATAATTTTTATCCTTTTCAATAATGTAGGGTTAATGTTCAGGAATGTTTTCAGGCCAGTAATTCGTAGCCGGGCAATGTCAGGAAATCGATCAGCTCATCTGAAACGGTGATTTTCTCCATCAGACGCGCGGCCTCGGTAAAACGCCCGTGGCTGAAACGTTGCTCGCCGAGTTCTTCTTGAATAACGAGAACTTCTTCGGCAAGCATCTGACGGAACAGCGCTTTGGTGACCAATTGGCCGTCGCTGAGGGATTTTTCATGGTGGATCCACTGCCAGATCGAGGTACGGGAAATTTCTGCCGTCGCCGCATCCTCCATCAGCCCGTAAATCGGTACGCAGCCGTTGCCGGAGATCCAGGCCTCGATGTATTGCACCGCCACGCGAATGTTGGCACGCATACCGGCTTCGGTCCGTTCGCCGTCGCAAGGCTCCAGGAGTTGCGCGGCACTGATCGGCGCATCGTTTTCACGCAGCACTTCCAGCTGATTGCGGCGCTCGCCGAGTACCCGGCTGAACACCTCCATCACGGTGTCCGCCAGCCCTGGGTGCGCCACCCAGGTGCCGTCGTGGCCGTTATTGGCCTCCAGCTCTTTATCCGCCCGCACCTTGTTCAGCACCCAGGCGTTTTTCTCGGCATCTTTGCTCGGAATAAACGCCGCCATGCCGCCCATCGCGAAGGCGCCACGTTTGTGGCAGGTTTTGATCAGCAAGCGGGAATAGGCGCTGAGGAACGATTTGTCCATCGTGACCGACTGACGATCCGGCAACACCCGGTCAGCATGGTTTTTCAGCGTTTTGATGTAGCTGAAGATGTAATCCCAACGACCGCAGTTCAACCCGACGATATGGTCGCGCAGGTGATACAGGATCTCATCCATCTGGAAGACCGCCGGCAAGGTTTCGATCAGTACCGTGGCTTTGATGGTGCCGCGCGGCAAATCAAAACGATCCTCGGTAAAGCTGAATACCTCGCTCCACCAAGCCGCTTCCTGCCAGGACTGGGTTTTCGGCAGATAGAAGTAAGGGCCGCTGCCTTTTTCCAGCAGTTGGCGGTAGTTGTGAAAGAAATACAGTGCGAAATCAAACAGGCCGCCGGGGATCGCTTCCCCCTGCCACTGCACGTGTTTCTCCGGCAGATGCAGACCACGCACACGGGCGATCAATACTGCCGGGTTCGGCTTCAACTGATAAATCTTTCCGGCTTCGTTGGTATAGGAGATGGTGCCGTTCACCGCATCATGCAGGTTGATTTGCCCCTCGATCACTTTGTCCCAGCTAGGTGCAAGCGAGTCTTCGAAATCAGCCATAAACACCTTCACATTGGCGTTCAAGGCATTGATCACCATCTTGCGTTCAACCGGCCCGGTGATTTCTACCCTGCGGTCGCGCAGATCATCGGGAATACCCAGGATCTTCCACTCACTTTCACGAATGGAAGTGGTTTCCGAAATAAATCCTGGAAGATCGCCTTGATCGATCTTCTGCTGCCAGCAGGCGCGCGCAGCCAATAGCTTGTTGCGCTGTGGAGTAAATTTACCCACCAGTTCCGCCAGGAATTCGACCGCGTCATCCGTTAACACCTGTCGCTCAGCAGCGGTAAAACCCTGCGTAAATGTTAACTCCGTGCCTACTATCTGTTGCGTCATTGTCTTACTCCTTCCCATTGTTGCGCACCCACCGTTGCCAGGAGAGCAGCGCCTCTTCATCAGAAATCAGTGCGGATCAGGGCAGACAAAACGATCCCGACTGGTCAGATCTCAACCCCATTGGATCTAAGAATACTCAACTAAAAATAAAAATCAAAAACGATTTCCATTTTAATATTAAATATTTTATTAATCTTTTATTATCAATACGTTAAATTAACTAACAAACTTAACAGACAAGGAAACCGGTTCCATTAAATATAAAAAGATGAAACAAGTATTTGTTAACAAATGGATTTTATTGAAAATATGAAGGGGAAAATGGGTTCTGGCTAGAAGGGGAAAACATCGGCGGCCTCGATTCAGCCGCCGGTTAAGGTAAAAACGTTACTCGAGAGTGGGGTTCATATGGCGCAGATCGTACGGCGTGATCTGGTAAACATAGTAGTTCAGCCAGTTGGCGAACAGTAGATGGCCATGGCTGCGCCAGGACGCTTTTGGGGTGAGTTCGGGGTTATCATCGGGGAAGTAGTTTAGCGGAACAACAGGGTTAAGGCCGGCCTCGTTATCGCGACAATACTCACCCGCTAACGTCAACGCATCATACTCCGGGTGACCAGTCACAAATGCCAGCCGCTTGTCCTTGCTGGCGAATAAATAAGCCCCGGTTTGCTCCGACTCGGCCAGAATATCCAGATCCGTGTATTGACGAATAATCTCTGTAGGGAAGTCCGCATAGCGTGAATGCGGTGCCAGGAAGGTCTCATCAAAACCACGAGTCAGCAGTGCATGCTGCTGCAATGTCTGATGCTGATAAACGCCCGAGAGCTTCTCCTCACGCGTCATCTTCGGGATGCCGTAGAGGATATTCAGCGCGGCCTGTACCGCCCAGCACACGAACAGCGTAGAGGTGACGTGGTTCTTCGCCCAGTCGATAACGCGTTCTATCTGCGGCCAGTAGGCAACATCACAGAAATCAACCAACCCCAACGGGGCGCCGGTTACGATCAGGCCATCGAAGTTCTGATCCTGAATGTCTTCAAAATCACAGTAAAAATTGTTCAGATGCTCCGCCGGCGTATTCTTCGACTCACGGCTGTCGATACGCAGCAGCTGGATGTCAATTTGCAGCGAAGAGTTGGAAAGCAGACGCAAAAACTGGTTTTCCGTCTCGATCTTCTTTGGCATCAGGTTAAGGATCAGTACTTTCAACGGCCTGATTTCCTGTGTTTTTGCCCGAGAGGATGTCATCACAAAGACATTCTCATTGCGCAAGAAACTGACTGCAGGTAACTCATCAGGAACACGAATCGGCATTGCTTAATCCTCATACATCCGTTTATACGTTTAGACTTCTAGATGCCCAAAGATAGCGTTTTTTTGGCACAATGTCGAGTGTTCAACGGTAAGGTGAAAATGTTTCATTGCAGAGAGCCAGGGGGAGATGAGAGACCGTTATCGTGCAATGCTGAAAAGCCAAGAGGCCATCCTTTCAGATGGCCTCTTGGCTTAAGTGATGCTTGACAGTGTCCTACAATACTCGTCTCATCCTGAGACTCACCCCTTCGGGGCCGCCGCAAACGGCGTTGAAGCCCGTTCCCGACGGGCTTTTCGCATGCCCATGCTCGAGTAGAACGCCGAAAAATAGATAAAACAAAAAGCCCTACGCTTTCACGTAGGGCTTGTTGCTTTAATTGATGCTTGGCAGTGTCCTACTCTCGCATGGGGAGACCCCACACTACCATCGGCGCTACGGCGTTTCACTTCTGAGTTCGGCATGGGGTCAGGTGGGACCACCGCGCTATTGCCGCCAAGCAAATTCTTTTAATTCTTTTTGCCGAACTTCTAAACCCACTTTAAATAAAGTGGTGCTGATACCCAGAGTCGAACTGGGGACCTCACCCTTACCAAGGGTGCGCTCTACCAACTGAGCCATATCAGCACACTAATTTGATGCCTGGCAGTGTCCTACTCTCGCATGGGGAGACCCCACACTACCATCGGCGCTACGGCGTTTCACTTCTGAGTTCGGCATGGGGTCAGGTGGGACCACCGCGCTATTGCCGCCAGGCAAATTCTGTTTCATTCCAACCGCTTCACTCTCGTGTCGCCATTGAAATCAATCTCGGAACTTCGCTGAAAATCTACACCAATCTCTCTAAAACACCTTCGGTGTTGTAAGGTTAAGCCTCACGGATCATTAGTACTGGTTAGCTCAATGCATCGCTGCACTTACACACCCAGCCTATCAACGTCTTAGTCTTAAACGTTCCTTCAGGGGCCTTAAAGGCCCAGGGAAGACTCATCTCGAGGCAAGTTTCGCGCTTAGATGCTTTCAGCGCTTATCTTTTCCGCACTTAGCTACCGGGCAATGCCATTGGCATGACAACCCGAACACCAGTGGTGCGTTCACTCCGGTCCTCTCGTACTAGGAGCAACCCCTCTCAATCTTCCAACGCCCACGGCAGATAGGGACCGAACTGTCTCACGACGTTCTAAACCCAGCTCGCGTACCACTTTAAATGGCGAACAGCCATACCCTTGGGACCTACTTCAGCCCCAGGATGTGATGAGCCGACATCGAGGTGCCAAACACCGCCGTCGATATGAACTCTTGGGCGGTATCAGCCTGTTATCCCCGGAGTACCTTTTATCCGTTGAGCGATGGCCCTTCCATTCAGAACCACCGGATCACTAAGACCTACTTTCGTACCTGCTCGAGCCGTCACTCTCGCAGTCAAGCTAGCTTATGCCTTTGCACTAACCTCACGATGTCCGACCGTGATTAGCTAACCTTCGTGCTCCTCCGTTACTCTTTGGGAGGAGACCGCCCCAGTCAAACTACCCACCAGACACTGTCCTCACCCCGGATTACGGGGCCGAGTTAGAACATCAAACATTAAAGGGTGGTATTTCAAGGTTGGCTCCACGCAGACTGGCGTCCACGCTTCAAAGCCTCCCACCTATCCTACACATCAAGGCTCAATGTTCAGTGTCAAGCTATAGTAAAGGTTCACGGGGTCTTTCCGTCTTGCCGCGGGTACACTGCATCTTCACAGCGAGTTCAATTTCACTGAGTCTCGGGTGGAGACAGCCTGGCCATCATTACGCCATTCGTGCAGGTCGGAACTTACCCGACAAGGAATTTCGCTACCTTAGGACCGTTATAGTTACGGCCGCCGTTTACTGGGGCTTCGATCAAGAGCTTCGCCTTGCGGCTGACCCCATCAATTAACCTTCCAGCACCGGGCAGGCGTCACACCGTATACGTCCACTTTCGTGTTTGCACAGTGCTGTGTTTTTATTAAACAGTTGCAGCCAGCTGGTATCTGCGACTGGCTTCGGCTCCAAGAGCAAGTCTCTTCACCTACGCGCCAGCGTGCCTTCTCCCGAAGTTACGGCACCATTTTGCCTAGTTCCTTCACCCGAGTTCTCTCAAGCGCCTTGGTATTCTCTACCTGACCACCTGTGTCGGTTTGGGGTACGATTCTGTGTTACCTGATGCTTAGAGGCTTTTCCTGGAAGCTTGGCATCAACTACTTCTGCACCGTAGTGCATCGTCATCACGCCTCAGGGTTGAATAAGAGAACGGATTTACCAATTCTCTCCCCCTACACGCTTAAACCGGGACAACCGTCGCCCGGCTAGCCTAGCCTTCTCCGTCCCCCCTTCGCAGTAACACCGAGTACAGGAATATTAACCTGTTTCCCATCGACTACGCCTTTCGGCCTCGCCTTAGGGGTCGACTCACCCTGCCCCGATTAACGTTGGACAGGAACCCTTGGTCTTCCGGCGAGCGGGTTTTTCACCCGCTTTATCGTTACTTATGTCAGCATTCGCACTTCTGATACCTCCAGCAACCCTCACAGGCCACCTTCAACGGCTTACAGAACGCTCCCCTACCCAACAACGCCTAAGCGTCGCTGCCGCAGCTTCGGTGCATGGTTTAGCCCCGTTACATCTTCCGCGCAGGCCGACTCGACCAGTGAGCTATTACGCTTTCTTTAAATGATGGCTGCTTCTAAGCCAACATCCTGGCTGTCTATGCCTTCCCACATCGTTTCCCACTTAACCATGACTTTGGGACCTTAGCTGGCGGTCTGGGTTGTTTCCCTCTTCACGACGGACGTTAGCACCCGCCGTGTGTCTCCCGTGATAACATTCTTCGGTATTCGGAGTTTGCATCGGTTTGGTAAGCCGGGATGGCCCCCTAGCCGAAACAGTGCTCTACCCCCGAAGATGAGTTCACGAGGCGCTACCTAAATAGCTTTCGGGGAGAACCAGCTATCTCCCGGTTTGATTGGCCTTTCACCCCCAGCCACAAGTCATCCGCTAATTTTTCAACATTAGTCGGTTCGGTCCTCCAGTTAGTGTTACCCAACCTTCAACCTGCCCATGGCTAGATCACCGGGTTTCGGGTCTATACCTTGCAACTATTCGCCCAGTTAAGACTCGGTTTCCCTACGGCTCCCCTATACGGTTAACCTTGCTACAAAATATAAGTCGCTGACCCATTATACAAAAGGTACGCAGTCACCCAACAAAGTAGGCTCCCACTGCTTGTACGTACACGGTTTCAGGTTCTATTTCACTCCCCTCGCCGGGGTTCTTTTCGCCTTTCCCTCACGGTACTGGTTCACTATCGGTCAGTCAGGAGTATTTAGCCTTGGAGGATGGTCCCCCCATATTCAGACAGGATGTCACGTGTCCCGCCCTACTCATCGAACTCACAGAATGTGCATTTTAGTGTACGGGACTATCACCCTTTACTGTGCGACTTTCCAGACGCTTCCACTAACACACAAACTGATTCAGGTTCTGGGCTGTTCCCCGTTCGCTCGCCGCTACTGGGGGAATCTCGGTTGATTTCTTTTCCTCGGGGTACTTAGATGTTTCAGTTCCCCCGGTTCGCCTCATACGACTATGTATTCATCGTATGATAGTGCAACGGATTGCACTGGGTTTCCCCATTCGGGTATTGCCGGTTATAACGGTTCATATCACCTTACCGACACTTTTCGCAGATTAGCACGCCCTTCATCGCCTCTGACTGCCTAGGCATCCACCGTGTACGCTTAGTCACTTAACCTCACAACCCGAAGGTGTTTCTGTAAACAGAAAACACTGTCGTGCTGTTTATTTGAGAGACTCTATGACAGGTTACTCCTTACCCCAATACATCTACGGAGGGATAAGTTTCAGCTGTCATGTTTCAATTTTCAGCTTGTTCCAGATTGTTAAAGAGCAATATCTTAAACACGACTCGCAAGAGTCATCTTTAAGATTTTTTCGGTTATGACTAACCGGTGATAATGTCTTTCACTCATTATCGGATTGGCGTCCCCAAGGGGATTCGAACCCCTGTTACAGCCGTGAAAGGGCAGTGTCCTAGGCCTCTAGACGATGGGGACACGAAAATCCGATTAAACTGAACGTCTTAATCGGTTCGTATCAGCATGAGTCAGAGACTCATTACATCAACAGGTAGCGCTTTTGCTCATTACTTTTTCATCAGACAATCTGTGTGAGCACGCCACTCGAATCAATATCATTAGGTAAGGAGGTGATCCAACCGCAGGTTCCCCTACGGTTACCTTGTTACGACTTCACCCCAGTCATGAATCACAAAGTGGTAAGCGCCCTCCCGAAGGTTAAGCTACCTACTTCTTTTGCAACCCACTCCCATGGTGTGACGGGCGGTGTGTACAAGGCCCGGGAACGTATTCACCGTAGCATTCTGATCTACGATTACTAGCGATTCCGACTTCATGGAGTCGAGTTGCAGACTCCAATCCGGACTACGACGTACTTTATGAGGTCCGCTTGCTCTCGCGAGTTCGCTTCTCTTTGTATACGCCATTGTAGCACGTGTGTAGCCCTACTCGTAAGGGCCATGATGACTTGACGTCATCCCCACCTTCCTCCGGTTTATCACCGGCAGTCTCCTTTGAGTTCCCGACCGAATCGCTGGCAACAAAGGATAAGGGTTGCGCTCGTTGCGGGACTTAACCCAACATTTCACAACACGAGCTGACGACAGCCATGCAGCACCTGTCTCAGAGTTCCCGAAGGCACTAAGCTATCTCTAGCGAATTCTCTGGATGTCAAGAGTAGGTAAGGTTCTTCGCGTTGCATCGAATTAAACCACATGCTCCACCGCTTGTGCGGGCCCCCGTCAATTCATTTGAGTTTTAACCTTGCGGCCGTACTCCCCAGGCGGTCGATTTAACGCGTTAGCTCCGGAAGCCACGCCTCAAGGGCACAACCTCCAAATCGACATCGTTTACAGCGTGGACTACCAGGGTATCTAATCCTGTTTGCTCCCCACGCTTTCGCACCTGAGCGTCAGTCTTTGTCCAGGGGGCCGCCTTCGCCACCGGTATTCCTCCAGATCTCTACGCATTTCACCGCTACACCTGGAATTCTACCCCCCTCTACAAGACTCTAGCTTGCCAGTTTCAAATGCAGTTCCCACGTTAAGCGCGGGGATTTCACATCTGACTTAACAAACCGCCTGCGTGCGCTTTACGCCCAGTAATTCCGATTAACGCTTGCACCCTCCGTATTACCGCGGCTGCTGGCACGGAGTTAGCCGGTGCTTCTTCTGCGAGTAACGTCAATGCAATGTGCTATTAACACATTACCCTTCCTCCTCGCTGAAAGTGCTTTACAACCCTAAGGCCTTCTTCACACACGCGGCATGGCTGCATCAGGCTTGCGCCCATTGTGCAATATTCCCCACTGCTGCCTCCCGTAGGAGTCTGGACCGTGTCTCAGTTCCAGTGTGGCTGGTCATCCTCTCAGACCAGCTAGGGATCGTCGCCTAGGTGAGCCATTACCCCACCTACTAGCTAATCCCATCTGGGCACATCTGATGGCGTGAGGCCCGAAGGTCCCCCACTTTGGTCCGTAGACGTTATGCGGTATTAGCTACCGTTTCCAGTAGTTATCCCCCTCCATCAGGCAGTTTCCCAGACATTACTCACCCGTCCGCCGCTCGTCACCCAGAGAGCAAGCTCTCCTGTGCTACCGCTCGACTTGCATGTGTTAGGCCTGCCGCCAGCGTTCAATCTGAGCCATGATCAAACTCTTCAATTTAAAAGTTCGATTTGCTTCAACTCGTGAAGCGATGCTCAAAGGTTACTAAATGAATTTTACTTCAGTAGTCACTCTTCAAGACTTGATATTTTTTCGTACCCGAAGGTACTGGATATCGTCTTGTGGAGTGCCCACACAGATTGTCTGATAAATTGTTAAAGAGCAGTGAGTTAGCCGCCGTAGCTTGCTATCTCGAGGTGGCGTATATTACGCTTTCCTCTTTCAGAGTCAACCCCAATTTTCAGGATTTTTTCTCTTCGAACCCCGGAGACTCTGTGAAGTTGTTCACATGTTCCGTGTCGATGGAGGCGCATTATAGGGATCCAAGTTTTTTGCACAACCCCTTTTTTGATCTTTCCTTACCGTTTGCACACTTTTCAGCCCTTTCGGGTGGATCTTGCGCGATCGGGGCCATTTTCCGCAGGATCCGTCACTTCCATTGGTTGTAATTCCACCGCCAACGTCTAGTATTGCCGGTAAATATGATCCCGACCCGAGGCTATTCTCATGTCTGATGCAGTGCGTTCTTATCTTCATTACTCTCCTCAACTGGGTCAGCGCGTGATGATCGACCCTTCCAGCGTGGTGATCGGTAATGTTGAACTGGCCGATGACGTCAGTATCTGGCCGTTGGTTGCCATCCGCGGTGATGTAAACGCGGTAAAGATCGGTGCGCGCAGTAATGTTCAAGATGGCAGCGTGCTGCATGTTACCCATAAGTCCGATCATAATCCCGAAGGCTACCCATTGTTGATTGGTGAAGACGTAACCGTCGGCCATAAAGCGATGCTGCACGGCTGCGCGATCGGCAATCGAGTACTGGTAGGGATGGGATCGATCCTGCTGGATGGAGCAGTAATAGAAGATGATGTGATGATTGGTGCCGGAAGCCTGGTAGCTCCGGGCAAACGTCTGGCAAGCGGTTACCTTTATATGGGTAGCCCAGCGCGCCAAATTCGTCCGCTGAACACCGCTGAATTAGAAGGGCTGCTTTACTCTTCAAATAACTACGTGCGCTGGAAAGACGAATATTTGTCGGAAGACATCTGAAAGTCCCGTTCCCTTATATAGGGAACGGGAAGCAGGCTATGCCGCCAATTCGCTGCGCAGTTGGCGCAGCACCGGTTCTATGTCCGGCATAACGCCATGCCATAACAGAAACGAATGGGCGGCCTGCCCCACCAGCATCCCTAAACCATCGGCATACTCTTTCGCGCCCTGTTGTAGTGCCCAAGCCAAAAACGGTGTTAATCCCTGCTGATAAAACATGTCATAACAGCGAGTACGCTCGTTAACCGTCCCGGCCGGCAATGCCGGGATCTCTCCGCTGATGCCAGATGCCGTGGCGTTAATCACTAAATCAAACTGCCGCTCAGCGAGTTTATCCATTGGCAATGCGGATATTTCGCCCAGATGCTGGAATACCTGCGCCAGCAACTGCGCCCGGCTAAAAGTACGGTTGACGATCACCACCTCGCAGCCCAAGGATAATAGCGGCAGGATCACCCCGCGCGCCGCACCACCAGCGCCCACCAGCAAGATGCGATCCTTAGGCTGGATCAACTTCTGGCGTTCAAGATCGGTCAGTAAGCCGATCCCGTCGGTGTTATCACCCAACAGGCGGCCTTCCGGCAGTACCTTCAGCGTATTTACCGCACCTGCCAGCGAAGCACGCTCGCTCAGCTCCGTAGCAACCTTATAGGCCTGCTCTTTAAAGGGGACCGTAACGTTAGCTCCTTGGCCGCCCGCCTGGATAAAGGCCTGCAGAGTGGTTTCAAAACCGTCAAGCGGAGCCAACACCCTGCCGTAAGGATGTTCTAGCCCGGTCTGGGCGGCAAATAACGCATGAATACGCGGCGATTTACTGTGGCCGATAGGGTTGCCGAATACCGCAAACTTCTCCATGCATATAACCTCTAGCCCTGACGGATCAACTCACCGGTCAGGACATCTCTGATTTCGGAAGGATTAAGACGGCCACCAACGCTGCCGGCTAACACCGGAAACGCGGCGCCAAATTGTTGCAAAACCTCATCGGCGCTGCGGCAAGGCTCCTGTCCGCTGAGGTTAGCACTGGTCGACACCAAGGGTTTGCCAAACTGCCGGCACAGTTGTTGCACCAATGGATGATCGCTGACGCGCACCGCCAATGAATTGAAACGGCCGGTCAGCAGCCGAGGCGTTTCAGGCCGGGCGGGAATAACCCAGGTCACCGGACCTGGCCAACTGGCAAACATTGCAGCGCGCTGCTGTTCGCTCAGAGCGTCATCATCAATATAGGGTGTTAGCTGCGCATAATCAGCCGCAATCAGGATCAGTCCTTTTTCCCAGGGACGCTGTTTCAGAGCCAATAAGGCGTTGACCGCCAGCTCACTGTCAGGATCGCACCCCAGGCCAAATACCGCCTCGGTCGGGTAAGCAATGACCTGCTGGTTATACAGCGCGTCAATCATTGGCGTTAAGATAGAAGTGAATTCAGAGCTCATGATGTCATTATTCTGTGGTGACTACGGGTTTTCCGCAAAGTTTACTGGCGCAGCAAAGGGTGGGCCCTTTTGCCGTGCGTTTTTCCATCAGCAGCGGGTAGTGGCAATATTCGCACTCACCGGCGACAGGTTTAAAATTGAGGACAAACTGGCATTCAGGGTAGCGATCGCAGGAATGGAATACCTTGCCGTAGCGTGATTTGCGCTGCAGCAGTTTCCCCTGCTCGCACTGCGGACAACTGATGCTGGTTTCATCCGGCTTATCGATCACTTCAGTGTGATCGCACTCTGGGTAGTTGCTGCAGCCGACAAACATGCCATAACGCCCCTGGCGTAATACCAGCGTTGCCTGACATTTCGGGCATTCCTGCCCTTCCAATACCTTGACAATATGGCCATCGGTCTGCGCTTTAAGCGGCCGGATATGTTGGCATTCTGGATAACGGGAACAGCCGAGAAAGGGGCCGTGGCGACCACTGCGGATCACCAACTCGGCCCCACATTCCGGACAGGGTTCATTTTGCCTGGCGGCAAAAATCGCTGTTTTTGTCATAACATCTTCTATGCGTGTTACCGGCTCAGTGCAGATAACCTTCGTTTACTTCAAACAACAGTTCTTCCATTTGCTGATAGGCGCTTTCATATCCTGGGATGTTAAACAACACCATCAGCACCACCCATTTCAGATCTTCGAGATCGAATTCCGTGTTATCTAAAGCCATAACACGATCGATAACCATTTCACGGGTTTCGAGGTTCAATACTTGAATCTGTTCAAGGAACAGGAGGAAACCACGGCAACTGGCATCCAAACGCACGCCTTCTTCTTCGGTGTAGATCCGCATTGCCAGCGGATCGGCATCCATAAAATAGGGCGCATTTTCACCTTCTTGCAGGTCAGCGAGTTTTTCAAGCCAATTCAACGCGTTGTAGATATCATCCCGATGAAACCCCGCCTGAGCGAGATCATCGGTCAGTTGATCCTGATCGACGCGCATCTCTGGTTCATTGTGGATATAAGTTTCAAACAAGTACATGAGTACGTCGAACATGGCCTGCCCTCCTTATTCGGACATAGCCGCCGGGTACAGCTGCGATCCACCCTGCTAACTCCAGATCGAGTAACTTGATTACCACCTCTGGCACAGGTTGGCCGGCACGTTCAGCGACGACGTCAACAGGTGTCACCTCATCTCCTACGTTAGCCAACACATCAGCAAATGGCAATTCAACTTCGGCTTCAGACGCACAAATAGTTGTATTTTCGTTCAACGATAGCCAATGCAGGCCGCTTCCCAGTTGTTCAGCTATTTCTTTCGGCCCCGTGACCAGATAGGCTCCCTGTTGGATCAACCAATGCGTTCCTTCGCTCATCGGATTACCCAGAGCGCCAGGCAACGCGAAAACTTCACGCCCTTGTTCCAGCGCATAACGGGCCGTTATCAACGTTCCGCTACGTAGAGAGGCTTCAATCACCACTACACCCAAACTTAGACCGCTGATAATGCGGTTACGACGCGGAAAGTGATCGGCCATTGGCAGGTCGGTAACCAGATATTCAGAGATTATCGCCCCGCCGTGCTCGACAATTTGTTCGGCCAAACGGCGATGCCGGCGCGGATAGATATTAGCCAGACCGCTGCCCAGCACGGCTACCGTCTTTCCTTCAGCTGCCAGCGCCGCGCGGTGACAGATGCCATCAATGCCAATGGCCAACCCGCTGGTGATGGTAAAACCGCAGTTCACCAGTCCGGTGGCAAAATAACTGCCCCAGTGCTCACCGTAATGGCTGAACTGACGGCTGCCGACCATGGCGATTTGCGGTTGCAGCAAGGTCTCAGGGTTACCCTTCACCAGCAGTATCAACGGGGCATCATCGACAGGAAGCAATTGTTCGGGGTAACCGGCCTCACCATAGGTCAACAGCACGCTATCGGGTTGCTCGAGCCAGGTGAGCGTGGCGGCCAGATAACGTGAGTCAACCTGGCGAAACTGCGCCTGCTGCCGATCATTCAGCCCCAATGACCGTAACAAACGATAAGGATCGCCCCCGGCCGCGACCATTTGTTTTATCATCTGGCTAGCCTGTGTGGCCCCCACCCCTGTAACCCCACGCATCCGTAAGCCAATTTCCTCTGCCTGCATCGTCTGTTCCCTCGCAGAAAACGGTGGTATTACCAATTCGAGCAATTGGTGCGCAATGCTGTCAATCAGGCCGGGAAATGTCTAGAATAGAAGCTAAACCTCGTTTATCACTCGGAAACAGATCTCAAGATATATGTCAGTATTGCAGGTATTACATTACCCAGACGAGCGGCTACGCAAAGTTGCGGCCCCGGTAAAAGAAGTCAATGCAACTATCCAGCGCATCGTGGATGATATGTTTGAAACCATGTACGCAGAGGAAGGCATTGGCCTGGCTGCGACACAGGTGGATATCCATCAGCGGATTATCGTCATTGACGTTTCTGAGAACCGCGATGAGCGCCTCGTGCTGATCAACCCGGAACTGCTGGAAAAAAGCGGTGAAACCGGGATCGAGGAAGGCTGCCTTTCCATTCCTGAGCAACGTGCATTAGTTCCGCGTGCCGCCAACGTGAAAATCAGAGCGCTGGACCGTGACGGTAACCCTTTTGAGCTCGAAGCCGATGACCTGTTGGCCATCTGTATTCAGCACGAAATGGATCACCTGATGGGCAAGCTGTTCGTCGATTATTTGTCGCCGCTGAAGCGCCAGCGTATCCGTCAGAAACTGGAAAAAATGGCCAAGCTGAACGCACGCGCCTAACCGATCAGGAAATCAACGTGTCTGACACTTTACGGATTATTTTTGCCGGTACTCCAGACTTCGCAGCGCGTCACCTTGACGCGCTGTTGTCATCTGGGCACCAGATTGTCGGGGTATTTACCCAACCTGATCGTCCCGCAGGCCGTGGTAACAAACTGACGCCCAGCCCGGTTAAGGTACTGGCAGAACAGCACCAACTGCCGGTGTTTCAACCCAAATCATTGCGCCCGGAAGAGAACCAGCATCTGGTTGCCGATCTCAACGCCGATGTAATGGTGGTAGTGGCGTATGGCCTGATCTTGCCTAAAGCGGTGCTGGAAATGCCGCGCCTCGGTTGCATCAACGTGCACGGTTCGCTGTTGCCGCGTTGGCGTGGCGCAGCACCCATTCAACGTTCACTCTGGGCTGGCGACAACGAAACCGGCGTCACCATCATGCAGATGGATGTGGGCCTGGACACCGGCGATATGATGCACAAGATCGCATGCCCGATCGAATCCGATGACACCAGCGCCACCCTGTACGACAAGCTGGCAAAACTCGGCCCGCAAGGCATGCTGACCACGCTGCTGCAAATGGCCGAAGGTACGGCACAACGTGAAGTGCAAGACGAAGCGCTGGTGACCTACGCCGAGAAGCTGAGCAAAGAAGAAGCACGCCTGGATTGGAACCTGTCCGCCGTTCAGCTTGAGCGTTGCATCCGCGCCTTTAACCCATGGCCGGTCAGCTATTTCACCATTGACGATCAACCGGTGAAAGTGTGGCAGGCAACGGTGCTGGCAGAAACGCCTGGCGCAGAACCTGGCACCATCATCCATGCCGACAAGCACGGTATTCAGATAGCTACCGCGGACGGTATTCTTAACCTGACGCAACTGCAACCGGCGGGCAAAAAACCGATGTCGGCGCAGGATCTGCTGAATTCACGCCGCGAATGGTTTATGCCGGGTAACCGGTTATAAACCGCCCCCACTGCCCGGCAGATAATAGCCGGGCTGTTTCTTTCTTAACGCCGATCGTTATCAGCTTTAGCCTATGAAAAACAATTACAATCTCCGAAGCCACGCAGCCAAAGCCATCGGTCAGGTACTGGATCAAGGTCAGTCACTCAGCACTGTCCTGCCGGCACTGCAAAAAACCATTTCTGACAAGGACCGCGCACTCTTGCAGGAGCTGTGCTTCGGCACTCTGCGTGTACTGCCACAGCTTGAATGGTGCATTCAGCAATTAATGGCAAAGCCGATGACCGGCAAGCAGCGCACGCTGCACTATTTGCTGATGGTCGGGCTGTACCAGCTGCTGTATACCCGTATCCCTGCTCACGCGGTACTGGCAGAAACCGTGGAAGGCGCGGTGGCGTTGAAACGACCACAGCTTAAAGGGCTGATCAATGGCGTATTGCGCCAATTCCAACGCCAGCAGGAGGAATTACTGCAACGCGCCGCCAATAACGACAGCCGCTACCTGCACCCAAGTTGGCTTTTAAAACGCATTCAGCAAGCTTATCCCGCTCAGTGGGAACAGATTATTGATGCCAATAACCAGAAGCCGCCGATGTGGCTGCGCGTCAACCGCCTGCATCACACCCGCGAAGACTACTTGCGGTTGATGGAACAGGCCGGTATTGCCGCCGAACCGCATGCAGAGTACCGTGATGCGCTGCGTCTGCTGGTACCCTGCGCCGTTACCGACCTGCCTGGTTTTGCCGATGGCTGGGTCACGGTGCAAGACGCCTCCGCGCAGGGCTGTGTTGATCTGCTGGATCCACAGGACGGGGAACAGATCCTCGATCTGTGCGCAGCTCCGGGTGGCAAAACCACTCACATTCTGGAGGCTGCCCCCAAAGCCCATGTGATGGCGGTCGATATCGATGAGCAACGCCTGGGCCGGGTCAAAGAAAATCTGCAGCGCCTGCGTTTACATGCCGAAGTGAAACTGGGTGATGGCCGCACTCCGCAACAATGGTGCGGCGACAAGCAATTCGATCGCATTTTGCTGGATGCCCCCTGCTCTGCCACCGGCGTGATCCGTCGCCATCCAGATATCAAATGGCTGCGCCGTGACAGTGACATTGCTGAGCTGGCAAAGCTCCAGGCAGAGATCATTGATGCCATTTGGCCACATCTCAAAAGCGGTGGTGTGATGGTGTATGCCACCTGTTCTATCCTGCCAACGGAGAATGCTGAGCAGGTTACCGCCTTTCTCCAGCGTCATCCCGATGCCCGATTGGTTGAAACCGGTAACGAACAGCAGCCGGGTAGACAGAATCTTCCGCATCCAGAGGATGGGGATGGCTTCTTTTACGCTAAGCTGATTAAAATGTAGCTGTTCAGTGCTTAGGGTACGCCTGTTGTGCCCTATCAGAAAATATTCAGCGGTTTCAGTGTGAAGCAGAGAACCAAATGAAAATAATTATTCTTGGTGCAGGTCAGGTTGGCGGAACACTGGCAGAAAACCTGGTGGGTGAAAATAACGATATCACCGTCGTGGATACCGATTCCGGTCGCCTGCGTCAGTTACAGGATAAATTTGACCTGCGGGTCGTTCAGGGATACGGCTCCCATCCGCGAGTGTTACGTGAAGCCGGTGCGGAAGACGCCGACATGCTGGTCGCCGTTACCAATTCTGACGAGACCAACATGATTGCCTGTCAGATTGCCTACTCGCTGTTTAATACGCCTAACCGTATCGCACGTATCCGCGCACCGGAATATATCCGTGAATCGGAGAAACTTTTTCAGCCGGAAGCCGTTCCGATTGATCACCTGATTTCGCCGGAACAACTGGTTATCGATTACATCTATAAATTGATTGAGTACCCAGGCGCACTGCAGGTTGTCAATTTTGCCGAAGGGAAAGTCAGCATTGCTGCGGTAAAAGCCTACTACGGCGGTCCGCTGGTAGGTAACGCGTTGTCCGCAATGCGCGAGCATATGCCGCACATTGATACCCGCGTCGCCGCGATCTTCCGCCAGGACCGGCCGATTCGTCCTCAGGGGTCCACCATTATCGAAGCAGGGGACGAAGTGTTTTTCGTTGCCGCATCACAGCACATCCGTGCGGTGATGAGTGAATTGCAACGACTCGAGAAGCCTTATAAACGTATCATGATCGTCGGTGGCGGCAATGTAGGTGCAGGCCTGGCACAACGGTTAGAAAAATCTTATAACGTGAAACTGATTGAACGTAATCAGCAACGTGCCACAGAGCTGGCCGAGCAGTTGCATGACACCATCGTGTTTTATGGCGATGCCTCGGATCAGGAACTGTTAGCTGAAGAGCACGTTGATCAGGTAGACGTCTTTATTGCCATTACCAATGATGACGAAGCCAACATTATGTCCGCTATGCTAGCCAAACGCATGGGCGCCAAAAAAGTAATGGTGCTGATTCAGCGTCGCGCCTACGTCGATCTGGTGCAAGGCAGCGTAATCGATATTGCTATATCCCCACAACAAGCGACGATTTCTGCATTATTAGGCCACGTACGTAAAGCGGATATCGTAAGCGTTTCATCGCTGCGTCGCGGCGTCGCAGAAGCTATCGAAGCCATTGCGCACGGTGACGAAAGCACGTCAAAAGTGGTTGGCCGTATCGTTGAAGATATTAAATTGCCGCCAGGTACCACCATTGGTGCCATTGTGCGGGGTGACGACGTTATTATTGCCAATGGTCGCAGCAAGATTGAACAGGGGGACCATGTCATTATGTTTATTACCGATAAAAAGTTCGTTCCCGACGTTGAACGTTTGTTCCAACCAAGCCCATTCTTCCTTTAGAACAAATTTATTAACCGATAGTCTATAATCAGGTTGATATTCGCTGCGGTGGGAAGAGATAAAACACTTTTCTCTCCTTATTGTGGCAAAGGGAAATTGCTTTGTTAAACTTGTGTTATTAATTTCTTTGAGGGGTGTGCTATGAGTATGTTAAAAGAATTCCGCGAATTCGCCATGCGTGGCAACGTGGTTGATCTGGCAGTGGGTGTGATTATCGGTGCTGCTTTCGGTAAAATCGTATCGTCCTTCGTTGCAGATATCATCATGCCTCCGCTGGGTTTGCTGATCGGCGGCGTCGATTTCAAACAATTCCACCTGGTATTACGTGAAGCCCAAGGTGCAGTGCCCGCTGTGGTAATGAACTATGGTTCATTTATCCAGTCCGTTTTTGACTTCGTGATCGTTGCCTTCGCTATTTTCCTGGCCATTAAATTAATGAACAAAATGCGTCGCAAGCAGGCAGAAGAGCCGGCAGCAGCTCCGGCACCGACTGCGGAAGAAAAACTACTGACTGAAATCCGTGATTTGCTGAGCCAACAACAGCAGCCAAAATTGTAATTACGCTTTCCAGTGCCAATAAAAAGCCATCCTATTCAGATGGCTTTTTTAATGTCTTAAAACCAGAAGGCCAGTGGCAAATTATCGTTTAATAGCTTGCCACTGGCCTCCCAGTTACCGCCTTTTGCGTGCTTATCTTTACGCCGATAGCTGCCCTTTCCTTTGGTATTTTTTTCTATCCTTTGACGGAATAATGGATCGTGCAACAGTGCCTCAATGGCATTGTCCTGTATCCGGCCTTTGGTATGTCGATATTGAGTCATGGGAATTCACCTTGTTTGTGTATGGTTATAAAACGTACCGATATTACTGCCGCGCGCATAAAAACTAAAGGCCTATGAGTTCTTTTATGTTCCTTTTTTTACCTTTTCATCACTGGCTCCCTGCTCCAGCGCTTCCAAAATTGAACAATAGCTGCTGGTATGAGCGCTACCACAGCAAGCATCGCTCAGCCGCTTTAACGATGCACGCATCCGCATCAACTCAGTCAGCTTGTTCTCTACTTCGCTGAGCCTCGCGTCAACGATCGATTTAGACTCCTGACAGGTATGGTGCTCAGGATCGACACGGATCGACAGCAGTTCGGCGATGGTTTCCAATGTAAAGCCGAGCTGCTTGGCATAACGGATAAATCGTAACCGCTGCAGATCCTGATCGTTGTACAGCCGATAACCGCCCTCGGTACGAACGTTATGGTCCATCATTCCCTGCTTTTCGTAATAGCGCACAGTATCGGGCGTTACGTCAGCAAGCTTTGCCAGTTGACCGATCTTAAACATCACTCTGCTCCAGTGCGAATTTCTCGTTCAATGTCCGCTCATATTCACCGTGTAAAAAATCAGTGCTCATTCCTGCCTGCCGCAAGCGACATTCCAGTAAGGCCATACGTCTGCTGAGGCTGACATAGTCTGGATGCTCGCTGTTAATATCCTGCAGTAAACGAGCTACAGTGAGTGCCTCTTTACGATCTTCAAGTTCCGCAGGCAAATAGCCGGCGTTTTTAAGTAAGCGAAACCCTGAACGCAGTTCAGCAGGCACAGCGCTGTCATCATCCAACTTAAGCGGCTGTCCTCGGCCCGGCAAATTGTCCAGTTCACCTTTATCTTGCGCCTCACGAATATGACGCTCTGCCCATTCATCGAGTAACCACATAACATGATATCTCAGTTGACCTGACTAATAGCGTTAGCATAGCGGATAGAGGCGGGGATCTTAAGTCTTGCGGGGGAAGAGAGCACATTCGGCTAGCTCTGGACGTAAAAAAACCGGGCAAGCCCGGTTTCTTTACGCGTCTACAGATTACTCTGCAGTTGCCACTTCTGCTTGAGACTCAGCACGATCAACCAGCTCGATGTATGCCATCGGCGCGTTGTCGCCTGCGCGGAAGCCACACTTCAGAATGCGAGTGTAACCACCGGCACGGCTCGCGAAACGCGGGCCCAGCTCGTTAAACAGTTTTGCCACGATCTCGTTATCACGAGTACGGGCGAATGCCAGACGACGATTAGCTACGCTGTCGGTCTTGGCAAGAGTAATCAGCGGCTCAACAACGCGACGCAGCTCTTTCGCTTTTGGCAAGGTCGTCTTGATGATCTCATGACGAACCAAAGAGCCGGCCATGTTACGGAACATAGCCTGGCGGTGGCTGCTGTTACGGTTCAGTTGACGACCACTCTTACGATGGCGCATGACCTTATCCTTCTCAGTAAAACCTTAACCTGTGATCCGGTTACTCGTCAGCAATGCTTGCCGGTGGCCAGTTTTCCAGGCGCATGCCCAGAGACAGACCACGTGAGGCCAGCACGTCTTTAATCTCAGTAAGAGATTTTTTACCCAGGTTCGGCGTTTTCAGCAACTCAACCTCGGTACGCTGTACCAGATCACCGATGTAGTGGATAGCTTCTGCCTTAAGGCAGTTAGCAGAGCGGACAGTCAATTCCAGATCGTCAACAGGGCGCAGCAGGATCGGATCGAATTCTGGTTTCTCTTCTTTAACTTCTGGTTGACGAACATCACGTAAGTCAACAAAAGCTTCAAGTTGTTCAGCCAGGATGGTTGCCGCACGGCGGATCGCCTCTTCAGGATCGATCGTGCCATTGGTTTCCATTTCGATAACCAGCTTGTCCAGGTCAGTACGCTGTTCTACACGCGCTGCTTCAACATTGTAGGCAATACGCTCTACAGGGCTATAGCAGGCGTCAACCAACAGACGACCGATCGGGCGCTCATCTTCTTCCGAATGAATTCGGGCAGAAGCCGGCACGTAACCACGACCGCGCTGAACTTTGATACGCATGCTGATAGCAGCGTTCTCATCGGTCAGGTGGCAGATCACATGCTGAGGCTTGACGATTTCGACATCACCATCATGGGTAATGTCGGCAGCGGTCACAGGGCCAATGCCAGATTTATTCAGGGTAAGAATAACTTCGTCTTTGCCTTGAACTCTCACCGCCAGCCCTTTCAGGTTGAGCAGGATCTCCAGGATATCTTCCTGTACGCCTTCTTTGGTGCTGTACTCATGCAGTACACCATCAATCTCAACCTCGGTCACCGCGCAACCCGGCATAGATGAAAGCAGAATACGGCGCAGTGCGTTGCCAAGAGTATGGCCAAAGCCACGCTCTAAAGGCTCAAGGGTCACCTTGGCGTGCGTCGAACTGACTTGCTCGATATCTACCAGGCGCGGTTTTAGAAACTCTGTCACAGAACCCTGCATTGTGTCCTCTCTTTGGTACTAAGCTTTACTTGGAGTAAAGCTCGACGATCAGGTGTTCGTTAATGTCCGCAGACAGATCGGTACGTTCAGGCATACGCTTGAACACGCCTTCCATCTTAGCAGCATCAACTTCCAGCCAAGTCGGCTTTTCACGCTGCTCAGCCAGCTCCAGAGAAGCTTTAACACGAGATTGCTTTTTAGCCTTCTCGCGGATGCTGACTACGTCATTCGGAGATACCTGATAAGAAGCGATGTTAACAACGCGACCGTTTACCATAACTGCTTTGTGGCTAACCAACTGACGTGACTCTGCACGAGTAGCGCCGAAGCCCATACGGTAAACAACGTTGTCCAAACGACCTTCCAGCAGTTGCAACAGGTTTGCACCGGTGTTGCCCTTCAGGCGTGCTGCTTCTTTATAATAGTTACGGAATTGACGCTCCAGAACACCGTACATACGGCGAACTTTTTGCTTTTCACGTAACTGTACACCGTAGTCAGACAGACGCGGTTTACGCGCACCGTGTTGACCAGGCGGTTGCTCAATTTTACACTTGGTATCGATCGCGCGAACGCCAGACTTCAGGAACAGGTCTGTGCCCTCACGGCGGCTAAGCTTGAGCTTAGGACCCAAATATCTTGCCATTTTCTTTCTCCAACTAACCTAAAAGCAGCGTTATACGCGGCGCTTTTTCGGCGGACGACAACCGTTGTGAGGGATAGGAGTCACATCAGTAATATTAGTGATGCGGAAACCAGCGGCGTTCAGAGCACGAATAGTTGATTCGCGACCCGGACCCGGTCCCTTAACCATAACTTCCAGGTTCTTGATACCGTATTCTTTTACTGCGTCAGCACAACGTTCTGCTGCAACCTGAGCTGCAAACGGAGTTGACTTACGAGAACCACGGAAACCAGAACCACCGGCAGTTGCCCAACCCAATGCATTACCCTGACGATCGGTAATAGTTACAATGGTGTTGTTGAAAGAAGCATGGACATGAGCCACGCCGTCAGAGACTTGTTTTCTTACACGCTTACGTGTACGAACAGGTGCCTTTGCCATTATTCAATCACCCTGATTATTTCTTGATCGGTTTACGCGGACCCTTACGGGTACGTGCGTTGGTCTTCGTACGCTGACCGCGAACTGGCAGACCACGACGATGACGCAAACCACGGTAAGTACCAAGATCCATCAGACGCTTGATGCTCAGGGTAACTTCACGACGCAAATCACCTTCTACAGTGAATTTGGCGACTGCTTCACGCAGCTGTTCAATTTGCTCTTCAGACAGCTCACTGATCTTAACATTTTCAGCAATACCCGTAGACGCACAGATAGACTGTGAGCGGGTTTTACCGATTCCGAAGATCGACGTTAAGGCGATTACGGTATGTTTATGATCAGGAATGTTAATGCCTGCTATACGGGCCACTATGCACTCCTACTATTTTATACGGCAACACCATTCTGAAAAGCCCGTTTTCAGGATACTCAAATAATGTTGCAGCTACATACAAAAGATTGGCTGGCTAATCTAGCCAGCTCAACCCAACTTTGCAAGAAAAATATGCGAGATAATCAGCCTTGACGCTGTTTATGCTTCGGCTCGGCGCTGCAAATCACACGAACGACACCGTTACGCTTAACGATTTTGCAGTTACGACATAATTTCTTGACGGAAGCACGAACTTTCATTTTTACTCTCCGTAACTTCTCAAACGCGCCTGATTAGCGGTTATAGCCTTTCAGGTTTGCTTTCTTCAATGCAGACTCGTACTGACTTGACATCATCAGAGTTTGCACTTGAGCCATAAAGTCCATGATGACGACAACCACGATCAGTAGCGAGGTACCACCAAAGTAGAATGGTACTTTCATTGCATCACGCATGAACTCCGGGATCAGGCAGATGAAAGTAATGTACATCGCGCCCACCAGGGTTAAACGCGTCATTACTTTATCGATGTACTTCGCCGTTTGCTCTCCCGGACGAATTCCTGGTACGAAGGCACCGGACTTCTTCAGGTTATCTGCTGTTTCACGCGGGTTGAAAACCAACGCCGTGTAAAAGAAACAGAAGAAGATGATTGCAGATGCATAGAGTAACACATAAAGCGGTTGCCCTGGCTGCAAATACAGCGAAATCGTTGTCAGCCAGTTCCAACCGGTACCGCCCCCAAACCATGATGCAATCGTGGCAGGGAACAGAATAATGCTGGAAGCGAAGATTGCCGGGATAACCCCTGCCATGTTCACTTTCAACGGTAAGTGTGTGCTCTGTGCTGCATAAACACGACGACCTTGTTGACGCTTCGCATAGTTAACGACGATACGACGTTGACCACGCTCGATGAAAACAACGAAGAAGGTTACTGCAAACACTAATACTGCAACCAACAGCAACAGGAGGAAGTGCAGGTCGCCTTGCCGAGCTTGCTCAATGGTATGGGCCACTGCCGGCGGAAGTCCCGCTACAATACCTGCGAAGATAATGATCGAAATACCGTTACCGATACCGCGCTCAGTAATCTGTTCGCCCAGCCACATCAGGAACATTGTCCCAGTAACCAAACTAACTACTGCAGTAAAGTAGAACGCAAAGCCTGGATTTAACACCAGACCCTGCATACCAGGCATATTCGGCAAACCGGTAGCAATACCGATTGACTGGAATATGGCCAACACCAGCGTACCGTAGCGGGTGTACTGACTAATCTTGCGACGGCCAGCCTCCCCTTCTTTCTTGATTTCTGCTAACGCTGGATGAACCACCGTTAACAGCTGGATAATGATCGAGGCCGAAATATACGGCATGATCCCCAGAGCAAAGATAGAAGCACGGCTGAGTGCACCACCAGAGAACATGTTAAACATTTCAATGATGGTGCCTCTCTGCTGCTCGAGCAATTTGGCAAGCACAGTGGCATCGATACCAGGAATCGGAATAAAAGAGCCGATACGGAAGACAATCAGCGCGCCGATGACAAACAAAAGTCTGCGCTTCAGCTCGCCGAGCCCGCCTTTAGCACTTTGAAAATCTAATCCTGGTTGCTTAGCCATCTGCTACTTATTCCTCAATTTTACCGCCAGCAGCTTCGATAGCAGCACGAGCGCCTTTGGTGACACGCAGACCACGCAGGGTAACCGGACGAGCGACTTCGCCAGAAAGCATAACTTTCACGAACTCGATCTGGATACCAACAACGTTAGCGGCTTTCAGCGCGTTCAGGTCGATTACGTCGCCTTCAACAAGAGCCAGCTCAGACAGACGAACTTCTGCCGTGATCATAGCTTTGCGAGAGGTGAAGCCGAATTTCGGCAAACGACGATATAAAGGCATCTGACCACCTTCAAAACCACGACGTACGCCACCACCAGAACGAGAGTTCTGACCTTTGTGACCACGACCAGCGGTTTTACCCAGGCCAGAACCAATACCACGACCTACACGCTTCGGCGCATGCTTGGCACCTTCAGCCGGAGACAGAGTATTTAAACGCATCTGTTACTCCTCAACTTTAACCATGTAGGAAACCAAGTTGATCATACCGCGTACAGCAGGAGTATCCTCGCGCTCTACAGTGTGACCAATACGACGCAGACCTAAACCGATCAGAGTTGCCTTGTGCTTTGGCAAACGGCCGATGCTGCTTTTTGTTTGAGTTACTTTAATAGTCTTTGCCATGGTTATTTCCCTAGAATTTCTTCGACGGACTTACCACGCTTGGCAGCGACCATTTCTGGGGATTTCATATCTTCCAAAGCAGCGATAGTTGCACGAACCACGTTGATCGGGTTAGTAGAACCATATGCTTTAGCCAATACGTTATGAACCCCTGCAACTTCCAGGACGGCGCGCATTGCACCACCGGCGATAATACCGGTACCTTCGGAAGCTGGTTGCATGAATACACGGGAACCCGTATGAGCACCTTTAACAGGGTGCTGCAGAGTGCCGCTATTCAAAGCAACATTAATCATAGCGCGACGGGCTTTTTCCATCGCTTTCTGGATCGCTGCCGGAACTTCGCGTGCTTTGCCGTAGCCAAAACCAACGCGACCGTTACCATCACCAACTACTGTCAGTGCGGTAAAGCTGAAAATACGGCCACCTTTTACGGTTTTAGATACGCGGTTTACCGCGATCAGCTTTTCCTGCAGTTCGCCAGCTTGTTTTTCGATGTGAGCCATCTTAAACCTCTTCCTTAGAACTGAAGGCCAGCTTCACGGGCAGCATCTGCCAGTGCCTGGACTCGACCATGATATTGGAAACCGGAACGGTCAAAGGATACTTTAGAGATCCCTTTTTCCAACGCGCGCTCAGCCAGAGTTTTACCTACGGCCGCTGCTGCGTCTTTGTTACCGGAATACTTCAATTGCTCTGTGATAGCTTTTTCTAAAGTAGAAGCAGCTACCAGTACTTCAGAACCATTTGGAGCAATTACCTGTGCGTAAATGTGACGCGGGGTACGATGTACCACCAGGCGGGTTGCACCCAGTTCTTTGATCTTACGGCGTGCGCGGGTCGCACGACGGATACGAGCAGATTTCTTATCCATAGTGTTACCTTACTTCTTCTTAGCCTCTTTGGTACGCACGACTTCGTCGGCGTAACGGACACCCTTGCCTTTATAAGGCTCAGGACGGCGGTAGGCACGCAGATCTGCAGCAACCTGGCCAATAACTTGTTTATCAGCGCCTTTCAGCACGATTTCAGTTTGGCTTGGGCATTCAGCAGTAATACCTGCTGGCAGCTGGTGATCGACCGGGTGAGAGAAGCCTAAGGCTAAATTCACCACGTTGCCTTTAACAGCAGCACGATAACCAACACCTACCAGTTGAAGCTTCTTGGTGAAGCCTTCGGTAACACCAACGACCATTGCGTTCAGCAGAGCGCGCGTTGTACCCGCTTGGGCCCAAGCGTTAGCAAAACCTTCGCGCGGGGCGAAAGTTAGTGCATCACCTTCTTGCTTCACTTCAACGGCGTTGTGGACAGTACGAGTCAGCTCGCCGTTCTTACCCTTAATCGAAATAACCTGACCGTTGAGTTTTACCTCTACGCCGGCAGGAATGACGACGGGTGCTTTTGCAACACGAGACATTCTTTCCTCCCGAATTAAGCTACGTAGCAGATAATCTCGCCACCAAGACCAGCTTGGCGAGCTGCACGATCGGTCATAACACCTTTAGAGGTAGAAATAACAGCAATACCCAAACCAGCCATAACTTTTGGCAGTGCATCTTTTTTCTTATAGATGCGCAGACCTGGACGGCTGATTCGTTGAATGCTTTCTACCACTGCCTTACCCTGGAAGTACTTCAGTACCAGTTCCAGAACAGGCTTGGTGTCGCCTTCAATTTTAAAATCTTCAATAAAACCTTCTTCCTTCAGCAGGTTGGCAATTGCCACTTTCAGCTTGGAGGAAGGCATGGTGACCGCAACTTTGTTCGCGGCTTGACCGTTACGGATACGGGTCAGCATATCCGCGATCGGATCTTGCATGCTCATCTGTCTTTACTCCCGTGATTCAATTGGTAATTACCAGCTAGCCTTTTTCAAGCCTGGTACTTCACCGCGCATGGCGGCTTCACGTAACTTGATACGGCTCAACCCGAATTTGCCCACATAACCATGTGGACGGCCAGTTTGGCGGCAGCGTTTACGCTGACGAGACGGGCTGGAATCACGCGGCAGAGTTTGCAGCTTGAGAACAGCATCCCAACGATCTTCGTCGGAAGAGTTCACACTAGAAATGATAGCTTTCAATTCCTCGCGTTTAGCGCGGTACTTGTCAGCCAGTTTCACGCGAACGACTTCGCGTGCTTTCATTGATTGCTTAGCCATCAGTAACCCTGCCTTACTTACGGAACGGGAAGTTAAAAGCAGCCAACAGCGCGCGGCCTTCATCATCAGATTTCGCAGTAGTGGTAATGGTAATATCCAAACCACGAACGCGGTCGACTTTGTCATAGTCGATTTCTGGGAAGATGATTTGCTCACGCACACCCATGCTGTAGTTACCACGGCCATCGAATGACTTGGCGGACAAGCCACGGAAGTCACGGATACGTGGAACAGCAATGGAAATCAGTCGCTCAAAGAACTCCCACATGCGTTCGCCACGCAGAGTTACTTTACAGCCGATCGGATAGCCCTGGCGGATTTTGAAGCCTGCAACAGATTTGCGTGCTTTGGTGATGAACGGCTTTTGACCGGAGATTGCTGCCAAATCAGCTGCTGCATTATCCAGCAGTTTCTTGTCAGCGATCGCTTCACCAACACCCATATTCAGGGTGATCTTCTCGACCCGAGGGACTTGCATGACAGAGTTGTAATCAAACTGAGACATCAGTTGTTTGACTACCTCGTCTTTGTAGTAATCATGCAGTTTCGCCATCGTATTACTCCAAATTACTTGATAGTTTCGCTGTTAGACTTGAAGAAACGGACTTTTTTCCCGTCTTCGAATCTAAAGCCTACACGGTCAGCCTTACCGGTAGCCGCGTTGAAGAGAGCAATGTTAGAAACCTGAATTGCAGCTTCTTTTTCAACAATGCCACCTGGTTGGTTCAGGGCCGGAACCGGCTTCTGATGTTTCTTGACCAGGTTGATACCTTCAACAATGACCTTACCAGCAGACAGGACATTTTTTACTTTACCGCGTTTACCTTTGTCTTTCCCGGTAAGCACGATAATTTCGTCATCACGACGGATTTTCGCTGCCATGTTTCGCTCCTTAGAGTACTTCTGGTGCCAGAGAGATAATTTTCATGAACTTCTCATTACGCAGTTCACGAGTTACCGGCCCAAAAATACGCGTACCGATAGGTTGCTCGCTGTTATTGTTTAAAATAACGCATGCATTACCATCGAAGCGAATGACAGAACCGTCCGGGCGACGTACACCCTTCTTGGTGCGCACCACTACCGCCTTCAGCACATCGCCTTTCTTCACCTTACCGCGAGGAATTGCTTCCTTGATGGTAATTTTGATGACATCGCCGATGCCTGCGTAGCGACGGTGCGAGCCACCTAGAACCTTGATACACATTACGCGACGTGCACCGGAGTTGTCGGCCACGGTCAGCATAGTCTGTTCTTGGATCATGTTAGTGCTCCGCTAATGTCAACTACAACTTTAGGACCTATTACTAGATCGTTGAAAAGCCCCATAACCGAGGGCGCAGCATTATAACACCGCTTCCAGAGTATGGGTAGAAAAAATAAACGGCTCATTTTCTGAGCCGTTTATTAAGTTAGAGGCTGCTACTCTATTACAGAATCGCTTTCTCTACAACGCGAACCAACGTCCAAGACTTAGTCTTAGACAGTGGACGGCATTCGCGGATTTCTACCACGTCACCAATACCACATTCGTTGTTCTCGTCATGTACGTGCAGCTTGGTCGTACGCTTGATGAATTTCCCGTAGATCGGGTGCTTCACCGTGCGCTCGATAGCAACAACCATGGATTTCTCCATTTTGTCACTAATAACACGACCCTGCAGAGTACGGTTAATATCAGTCATTTACACACCCGCCTTTTCAGTCAGTAAAGTCTTAACGCGTGCGACGTTACGGCGCACTTGTTTCAACAGGTGAGTTTGTTGCAGCTGGCCACTTGCCGCCTGCATGCGCAAGTTAAATTGCTCACGCAGCAGGTTGAGCAGCTCAGTGTTCAGCTCTTCAACGCTTTTTTCACGCAGCTCTTGTGCTTTCATTACATCACCGTCTTAGTTACAAAGGTGGTTTTGATCGGCAATTTAGCTGCAGCCAGCTTGAATGCCTCACGGGCGACCTCTTCTGGTACACCGTCCATTTCGTACAGGACTTTACCAGGTTGGATCAGGGCAACCCAATACTCCACGTTACCCTTACCTTTACCCATACGCACTTCGAGCGGCTTCTCGGTAATTGGTTTGTCCGGGAATACACGGATCCAAATTTTACCTTGACGCTTAACTGCACGAGTCATTGCACGACGAGCTGCTTCGATTTGACGAGCAGTCAGACGGCCACGGCCAACAGCTTTCAGACCGAAAGTGCCGAAGCTAACATCCGTACCCTGCGCCAGACCACGGTTGCGGCCTTTGTGCATCTTACGGAATTTTGTACGCTTTGGTTGTAACATCAGCGACTCTCCTTACTTGCGGCCTTTACGCTGCTGCTTTTTAGGTTGAGCAGCCGGTTCCGGTTGTTCAACTGCAGCCATACCACCCAGGATCTCACCTTTGAAGATCCATACCTTAACGCCGATTACACCATAAGTGGTGTGCGCTTCAGATGTGTTGTAATCGATATCCGCACGCAGTGTGTGCAACGGAACACGACCTTCACGATACCATTCGGTACGCGCGATTTCAGCACCGCCAAGACGGCCGCTTACTTCAACTTTGATACCTTTAGCGCCAAGACGCATTGCGTTCTGTACAGCACGCTTCATAGCACGACGGAACATAACGCGACGTTCCAGCTGGGAAGTGATGCTGTCAGCAACCAATTTAGCGTCAAGTTCCGGTTTACGGACTTCGGCGATGTTAATCTGTGCAGGAACGCCAGCGATATCCGCTACGACCTTACGCAGTTTTTCGACATCTTCACCTTTCTTGCCGATAACGATGCCTGGACGAGCAGTGTGAATAGTCACACGGATGCTCTTCGCAGGACGTTCGATAACGATGCGAGAAACGGAAGCTTTCGCCAGTTCCTTAATCAGGAATTGACGAACTTTAAAGTCGCTGTCCAGGTTGTCAGCGAATTCTTTGGTATTCGCATACCAAGTAGAGTTCCAAGGTTTGACAATACCCAGGCGAATACCATTAGGATGTACTTTCTGACCCATTGCTAGTCTCCAGAGTCTCAGCGATCGGACACAACCACAGTAATGTGGCTGGTGCGCTTCAGGATGCGATCTGCACGACCTTTTGCACGCGGCATAATGCGCTTCATGCTTGGGCCTTCGTCTACGAAGATTTTCGTGACTTTCAGATCATCGATGTCAGCGCCATCGTTGTGTTCTGCGTTAGCAATGGCAGACTCCAGCACTTTCTTAACCAGACCGGCAGCTTTCTTGTCGGTGTAGGTCAGAGTTTCCAGAGCTTGCGACACTTTCTTACCGCGGATCAGGTCTGCAACAAGGCGAACCTTCTGAGCAGAAGAACGAGCGTGGCGATGTTTAGCGATAGTTTCCATCTCTTCCTCCTACCTTAGCGCTTTTTAGCTTTTTTATCAGCCGCATGGCCGCGATAAGTGCGAGTCGGCGCGAATTCACCCAGTTTGTGACCGACCATTTCGTCGGAAACAAACACTGGTACGTGCTGACGACCATTATGGACAGCGATGGTCAAACCGATCATGTTAGGAAAGATCGTTGAACGACGGGACCAAGTGCGCAAAGGCTTCTTGTCACCGCTTTCCACCGCTTTCTCTACCTTCTTCAGCAAGTGCAGGTCAATAAAAGGACCTTTCTTGAGAGAACGTGGCATGGCTTATCCTCTAATTATTTTTTGCTACGGCGACGTACGATGAACTTATCAGTACGCTTGTTGCTGCGGGTTTTCTTACCTTTGGTCTGAACGCCCCATGGAGTTACTGGGTGTTTACCAAAGTTTTTACCCTCACCACCACCGTGCGGGTGATCTACCGGGTTCATCGCCGTACCGCGGACGGTAGGACGAACACCACGCCAACGTGCAGCACCTGCTTTACCCAGAACGCGAAGCATATGTTCAGCGTTACCGACTTCACCCAAGGTGGCGCGGCAATCAACTGGAACTTTACGCATTTCGCCTGAGCGCAGACGCAGAGTTACGTAGGAACCGTCACGAGCAACGATTTGAACGTAGGCACCAGCAGAACGAGCCAGCTGGCCGCCTTTACCTGGTTTCATTTCTACGTTGTGGACCGTTGAACCAACCGGGATGTTGCGCATTGGCAGGGTGTTACCCGCTTTGATTGCAGCATCAACGCCAGATTGAATCTGGTCACCAGCTTTCAGGCCTTTCGGCGCCAGGATGTAACGGCGTTCGCCGTCTTTGTACAGAACCAGCGCGATGTTCGCGGAACGGTTCGGATCGTACTCCAGACGCTCAACCACAGCAGGAATACCATCTTTGTTGCGTTTGAAGTCAACCAGACGATAATGTTGCTTGTGGCCACCACCGATATGACGGGTGGTGATACGGCCATTGTTGTTACGACCACCGCTTTTGCTCAGTTTCTCAAGCAGCGGGGCATAAGGTTTACCCTTGTGCAGCTCAGGGTTAACCACTTTAACAACGTGGCGACGACCCGGAGATGTAGGTTTACATTTAACAATTGCCATTGTTCTTACTCCTCCGACTTACTCTGCGCCGCCGATGAAGTCCAGGTTCTGGCCTTCTTTCAGGGTGACGTAAGCTTTTTTCCAGTCGCTACGACGACCAACACGCTGACCGTGACGTTTCACTTTCCCTTTAACTACCAGGGTGTTCACGTCTTCGACTTCGACTTCAAACAGTTTCTGCACTGCAGCTTTGATTTCTGCTTTGGTCGCGTCTTTGGCAACTTTGAGTACGATGGTGTTGCTTTTTTCCATCGCAGCGGATGCTTTTTCAGATACGTGCGGTGCACGCAGCACTTTCAGCAAACGTTCTTCACGGATCATGCCAGCATCTCCTCAACTTGCTTCACAGCATCAGCAGTCATAACCACTTTGTCGAAGGCGATCAGGCTAACCGGGTCGATACCTGCTACATCGCGCACGTCAACCTTGTACAGGTTGCGAGCTGCCAGGAACAGATTCTCATCCAGTTCACCGGTCACGATCAGCACATCTTCCAGAGCCATATCTTTCAGTTTCTGTGCCAGCAGCTTAGTTTTAGGCGCTTCTACAGAGAACTTCTCGACAACGATCAGACGATCTTGACGTACCAGCTCGGACAGGATGCTTTTCAGCGCGCCGCGGTACATCTTTTTGTTTACTTTCTGACTGTGGTCCTGCGGTTTAGCAGCAAAGGTCACGCCGCCTGAACGCCAGATCGGGCTCTTTACAGAACCTGAACGCGCACGGCCGGTACCTTTCTGGCGCCACGGTTTTTTACCGGAACCAGTCACTTCAGCACGGGTCTTCTGAGCACGGGTACCTTGACGGGCACCTGCTGCATAAGCAACAACAACCTGGTGTACCAGCGCTTCGTTGAAATCACGACCGAAGGTAGTTTCGGAAACAGTCAGCGCGCTTTGCGCGTCTTTCAATACTAATTCCATTGCTATCCCCTTACGCCTTCACAGCTGGTTTAACGATCAGGTTGCCACCGGTTGCGCCCGGTACAGCACCCTTAACCAGCAGCAGGTTGCGCTCAGCGTCAACACGTACTACGTCCAGGCTTTGAACGGTTACACGCTCGTCACCCAGGTGGCCAGCCATTTTCTTGCCTTTGAACACTTTGCCCGGAGTCTGGTTCTGACCGATAGAACCCGGAACGCGGTGAGACAAGGAGTTACCGTGGGTAGCGTCTTGGGTACGGAAGTTCCAGCGCTTTACAGTGCCGGCAAAACCTTTACCTTTAGAAGTACCGGTAACATCGACTTTTTTAACGTCAGCGAAGATTTCTACGCTGATGTTTTGACCTGCAGTGAACTCTTCACCTTCTGCAAGGCGGAATTCCCACAGACCACGGCCAGCTTCAACGCCAGCTTTAGCGAAATGACCCGCTTCCGGTTTGGTCACACGGTTAGCTTTTTTGCTACCAGTGGTGACTTGAACGGCACGGTATCCGTCGTTAGCCAGGTCTTTAACCTGAGTCACGCGGTTCGCTTCAATTTCAATCACGGTTACTGGGATAGAAACGCCATCTTCAGTGAAGATACGAGTCATACCCACTTTTTTACCGACTAAACCAATCATTGTTTCAACCTCTCAATCGCTCAATGACCTGATTAACCCAGGCTGATCTGCACGTCTACACCGGCAGCCAGATCCAGACGCATCAGAGCATCAACGGTTTTCTCGGTTGGCTCAACGATGTCAACCAGACGCTTGTGAGTGCGAATCTCGTACTGATCACGCGCGTCTTTGTTAACGTGCGGAGAGATCAGAACGGTAAAGCGCTCTTTGCGAGTTGGCAGCGGGATCGGACCACGGACTTGCGCACCAGTGCGCTTGGCAGTCTCGACGATTTCCGCGGTTGATTGATCGATAAGACGATGATCAAACGCTTTCAGGCGGATACGGATTCTTTGGTTCTGCATGAGACCAGAGCTCCAATTATTTATAAACGTAAATAATTACTCCTCACACCCATTTCGATTGATGGGGGAGTGTAATCGTCAACATATAACCCCCATATCGGGAGTATTGTTCGATGAGCAGAAAGTCCTGCCTATCGACTGATTCGCTAAAATCAGGCTTACCAAGATTAGGTAAGCCCGCGCATTATACGCAAAACAGAACGGGAAGCAAGCCGTAGATGGAAATATGCTCAGGATATCGGCACTTTTTAACGATTTGCGAAGTCGCCTGCAAAAACAGGTCACGGAGAGGGGAATTAGGTATAGCAGGGAAGATGTTGCCGCTACTCCCCTGCCCTGTCTGGAAAACAGCTGCCGGCGGGGAGCGGTATCATAAGGAGACTAGTCTTTGCGTTCCAGTATCTGGGCTTGCGCGTAATTCTGGATACCCAGACGCGCAATCAAATCCAGCTCAGTTTCCAGCCAGTCGATATGCCCTTCTTCATCCGCCAGAATTTCTATCATCAAATCGCGGCTGACATAGTCATGAATCGAATCGGCATAGGCGATAGCTTCACGCAGATTCTTGGCGCCATCCAACTCCAGAGCCAGGTCTGAACGCAGTATTTCTTCGATATCTTCGCCAATATTCAGTTTGCCAAGATCTTGTAGATTCGGCAGGCCTTCAAGAAACAGAATGCGCTCGATGTAGCGATCGGCATGCTTCATTTCGTCGATCGACTCGTGATATTCCTTATCATTAAGGCGCATTAAGCCCCAGTTCTTGAACATTCGGGCGTGCAGGAAATATTGATTGATGGCAACCAGCTCGTTGCCGAGCAGTTTGTTGAGGTGAGCAATGATCTTTTTATCGCCTTTCATAGGTAACTCCTCCTGGCCAGTTCTCAAAGTGTAGAAGCTGTAAGCCAAGAGTCAAAAAATAGCCTTACCTTTAGTTAGGCAACTTCATGCATAGGGATAATGGTTCCGCTTTCCTCCACCATAATCTGTCTTGCCTGTCGAATGCATTTCCCGCAGTCGGTACCAATCGGCACCAATTCACGCAGCTGCTTCATGGTATGAGGGTTGTGCTGACGTACTGCTTTACGGATCGCTTTGTCAGTCACGGCATTACATAGGCATACATACATAGAGAGACTCACTTCTTAACCAATTCCATAATTCTAAATAGGAATGCTTTTTATTTCAATTAAGATTTGAGAAAATCACATAAAAAAAGGGCACCGAAGTGCCCTCATTTTGTGTCGAAAAATTATTCGCGATTAAGCGATAACTTTAGCAACAACACCAGCGCCAACAGTACGGCCGCCTTCACGGATTGCGAAACGCAGGCCGTCGTCCATCGCGATTGGGTGGATCAGGGTAACAACCATGTTCACGTTGTCACCTGGCATTACCATCTCTACGCCTTCTGGCAGTTCGATGGTACCGGTCACGTCAGTTGTACGGAAGTAGAACTGTGGACGGTAGCCTTTGAAGAATGGAGTATGACGACCACCTTCTTCTTTGCTCAGGATGTACACTTCTGAGTCAAACTTGGTGTGCGGCTTGATTGAACCTGGTTTAGCCAGAACCTGACCACGTTCGATATCTTCGCGCTTGATACCACGCAGCAGAACACCCACGTTCTCACCAGCACGGCCTTCGTCCAGCAGTTTGCGGAACATTTCAACGCCGGTACAGGTAGACTTAACGGTGTCTTTGATACCCACGATTTCAACTTCTTCGCCAACTTTAACGATACCGCGCTCAACACGACCGGTAACAACGGTACCACGACCGGAGATGGAGAATACGTCTTCGATTGGCAGCAGGAACGGCTTGTCGATAGCACGCTCTGGTTCTGGGATGTAAGAATCCAGGAAACCGGCCAGCTCGATGATTTTAGCTTCCCACTCAGGTTCGCCTTCCAGTGCTTTCAGCGCTGAACCACGAACAACCGGCAGGTCATCACCAGGGAAGTCGTAAGCAGACAGAAGTTCACGAACTTCCATTTCTACCAGCTCCAGCAGCTCTTCATCATCAACCATGTCGCATTTGTTCATGAATACGATGATGAAAGGAACGCCAACCTGACGACCCAGCAGGATGTGCTCACGGGTCTGAGGCATTGGGCCGTCAGTCGCAGCAACAACCAGGATTGCGCCGTCCATCTGAGCAGCACCGGTGATCATGTTTTTAACGTAGTCGGCGTGCCCTGGGCAGTCAACGTGCGCGTAGTGACGGCTTGGGGTGTCATATTCAACGTGAGAAGTGTTGATGGTGATACCACGAGCTTTTTCTTCTGGCGCGTTATCGATCTGGTCGAAAGCACGTGCAGAACCGCCGTAGGTTTTAGCCAGAACGGTGGTGATTGCTGCAGTCAGGGTAGTTTTACCGTGGTCAACGTGGCCGATAGTACCAACGTTAACGTGCGGTTTGGAACGTTCAAATTTTTCTTTAGACACGGCTATATTCCTTACTCTTATGCTCTCCCCTCATGGAGAGAGCACTGATCAATGTGTTAAACCCGAAAGCTTATTTACCACGGGCTTCGATAACGGCCTGAGCGACGTTGTTCGGCGCATCATCGTACTTCAAGAACTCCATGGAGTAAGAAGCACGGCCTTTGGTCAGAGAACGCAGTTGAGTTGCGTATCCGAACATCTCGGACAACGGAACTTCAGCGTGAATCTGAACGCCAGTAGCGTTGGATTCCTGACCTTTCAGTTGACCACGACGACGGCTAAGGTCACCGATGACGTCACCAGTGTTCTCTTCCGGCGTTTCAACTTCAACCTTCATAATCGGCTCAAGCAAAACAGGTTTCGCTTTCTTAAAGCCATCTTTAAAGGCGATAGACGCGGCCAGTTTAAACGCCAATTCGGAGGAGTCAACATCGTGGTAAGAACCGAAATGCAGACGCACACCGAGATCAACAACCGGGTAACCGGCCAGCGGACCAGACTTAAGCTGCTCCTGGAGACCTTTATCAATGGCAGAGATGTATTCCGTTGGGATCACACCACCTTTAATGTCATTGATGAACTCGTAGCCTTTCGGATTTGAGCCCGGCTCCAGCGGGTACATGTCGATAACAACATGACCATACTGACCACGACCACCAGACTGCTTGGCGTGTTTACCTTCGATATCGGTAACTTTCGAGCGAATCGCTTCACGGTAAGCAACCTGTGGTTTACCCACGTTCGCTTCAACGTTAAATTCACGACGCATACGGTCAACCAGGATGTCCAGGTGAAGTTCACCCATACCTGCGATGATAGTCTGACCAGATTCTTCGTCAGTCCATACGCGGAATGATGGGTCTTCTTTCGCCAGACGGCCCAGAGCCAGACCCATTTTTTCTTGGTCAGCTTTGGTTTTTGGTTCCACTGCAACGGAAATTACCGGCTCAGGGAACTCCATACGCTCCAGAATGATCACGTGGTTTGGATCACACAGAGTGTCACCGGTAGTCACGTCTTTCAGACCGATCGCAGCAGCGATGTCGCCTGCACGAACTTCTTTGATCTCTTCACGCTTGTTAGCATGCATCTGAACGATACGGCCCAGACGTTCACGCTGAGATTTCACTGGGTTAAATACAGTGTCACCTGAGTTGACGAGACCGGAGTAAACACGGAAGAACGTCAGGTTACCCACGAATGGGTCAGTAGCGATTTTGAACGCCAGAGCAGAGAACGGCTCAGAGTCGTCAGAATGGCGAACTGCTGGAGTGTCTTTACCGTCATCCAAAATACCGTTGATAGCTTCAACGTCAGTTGGTGCAGGCAGATACTCAACAACAGCATCCAGCATTGCCTGTACGCCTTTGTTTTTAAACGCAGAACCACAGGTAACCAGGATAACTTCATTGTTCAGAACGCGCTTACGCAGAGAACTTTTGATCTCTTCTTCAGTCAGCTCTTCGCCACCAAAGAATTTCTCCATCAGCTCATCAGAGCCTTCAGCAGCGGCCTCAACCAGTTTCTGACGCCATTCTTCAGCCAGTTCTTGCATATCAGCCGGGATCTCTTCGTATTCGAAGGTCACGCCCTGATCGGCTTCGTTCCAGTTGATTGCTTTCATCTTCACCAGGTCAACAACACCGGTGAATTTCTCTTCCGCGCCGATAGCCAGCTGCAGAGGGACCGGAGTTGCACCCAGACGTTGTTCAATCTGACCAACAACTTTCAGGAAGTTAGCACCCATACGGTCCATTTTGTTAACGAACGCGATGCGTGGAACTTTGTATTTGTTAGCCTGACGCCATACGGTTTCAGACTGTGGCTGAACGCCACCAACTGCACAGTAAACCATTACCGCGCCATCAAGAACACGCATGGAACGTTCTACTTCGATGGTGAAGTCAACGTGCCCTGGGGTGTCGATGATATTAATGTGGTGTGGTTCGAACTGCTTAGCCATACCAGACCAGAAACAGGTGGTCGCAGCAGACGTGATGGTAATACCACGTTCCTGCTCCTGCTCCATCCAGTCCATGGTAGCTGCGCCGTCGTGCACTTCACCGATTTTGTGGTTTACACCGGTGTAGAACAAAACACGTTCGGTAGTGGTCGTTTTACCGGCGTCGATGTGAGCGCTGATACCGATGTTACGATAGCGCTCAATGGGTGTTTTACGAGCCATTTGATTCCTCTATTGCCTTAGGCGTTCAAGTTCGGTTAACCCAAGCGGGTTGGCTTCTTGAAGCGCCCGCTTGGTTAGCATAACTACTGCGTGGCAATTACCAGCGGTAGTGGGCGAACGCCTTGTTGGCTTCTGCCATACGGTGAACGTCTTCACGTTTCTTAACAGCAGAACCTTTGTTCTCAACTGCATCAGAAAGTTCGTTCGCCAAGCGCAGAGCCATGGATTTATCACCGCGTTTACGAGCAGCATCAACGATCCAACGCATTGCCAGAGCATTACGACGGACCGGGCGGACTTCAACTGGTACCTGATAAGTAGAGCCACCAACGCGGCGCGACTTAACTTCTACAGTCGGGCGAACGTTGTCGAGAGCTACTTCGAAAGCTTCCAGGTGATTTTTACCAGAACGCTGAGCCAGGGTCTCCAGCGCGGTATACACGATAGCTTCTGCAGTAGATTTTTTACCGTCTACCATCAGGATATTTACAAATTTGGCCAACAGCTCGGATCCGAACTTAGGATCTGGCAGGATTTTACGTTGGCCTATTACGCGACGACGTGGCATGGAAATACTCCGTTGTTAATTCAGGATTGTCCAAAACTCTACGAGTTTATTTTGACATTAAAGTGAAAATGTTTGGCCTTACTTAACGGAGAACCATTAAGCCTTTGGCTTCTTCACGCCGTACTTGGAACGAGCTTGCTTACGGTCTTTAACGCCGGAGCAGTCAAGTGCACCACGGACGGTGTGGTAACGCACACCTGGCAAGTCTTTAACACGACCGCCACGGATCAGGATCACGGAGTGTTCCTGCAGGTTGTGACCTTCACCACCGATGTAGGAAGTCACTTCGAAACCGTTAGTCAAACGCACACGGCATACTTTACGCAGCGCGGAGTTTGGTTTTTTCGGAGTGGTGGTATATACGCGGGTACATACACCACGTTTCTGCGGGCAGGCTTCCAGCGCTGGAACGTTGCTTTTAGCAGCCTTCACAGAGCGTGGTTTGCGAACCAGCTGATTAATTGTTGCCATTAAAAAAGCTCCTGGTTTTGCTTCGTTTGTTGCTTCGTAAACATGTGATAAATCCCCTCGTATGCACTACTGGCAAAGTACGAGGCCGCAGAATTTTATGGCTGAGCGGTAGAGGTGTCAAGAAATATACAACATCACTCTCATCACCAAGCCATTTGGCTTCGATGTTTTTCGGTTAATTCAACGAAGTGATTATAGCCGATGACAGTGATTTTGTGTGAAAAATGACCAGCCAAGCCTCTGGCTTCCAGGTCGTCCTGCAGCGCATAAAGAGATATGGGGGCATTGAGCAGTAATTCAAGGTGCGCGCTGCCGGCCAACCCGGCCAGTACGCCATCCTGTATCAGCAGCAGATCGTCGCCTTGTGTGGTCAAGCGCAACAATGCCGGCAAATCGCATTGAGTGGGAGAGTGGCTAAGGGTATACAGCATCCGAATGTCCTAAAAAGTCATTACCGCGTCATAACCGGCCAACTGTTGACGCAACGCATCCGGTGCCAGCACCTCGGCCTCCAGCACCCAGTCGGTCACCTGACTCAGACCGCGCTCCTGCAAAGATGCCTGGCACAGATAACACTGCTCGACGTCATACAGCGGCAGCACGCCAAAGGTGGCGATATAGTTGCGCGCCAGAATTTTTTCCGGCTGCTGCCCCGGCAATAGCTGCAATACGCCATCGCCGATAAAAAACACGCCCAAATCTTCGCTCAGCGCCGAAGTCGCCAACAGCGCATCCAGCCCTTCCCTGCCGCCGGTGCCGCCGTGCGGGCCTTGGGTAAAAACAAAAGCGACTCGTTTCATAAATTATCTCAAAACTGCACCAGGCGATCACAACTTAGTGACGCCTCTGCCAGTGAGCCCAATCCTCTAAGGGTAAAACCGGGTTGCAGGTTAGCCGTTTCCAGCCCCTGCTGCGCAGCTTCCTGTTCATCGGTCACACCGCGCCGCAACGCCGCGGCCACACAAACGTTGAGCTCAATACCGTGCTGCTGCGCCAGCTGCGCCCAGCCGCGCACCAGATCGAACTCATCGCTGGCAGGGGATGTCAGTTGGTTGGCATTCAGCACCCCTTCACGGTAGAAAAACACGCTGGAGAGCCGATGCCCTTTCGCCAGCAGGGCTTGTGCGAATTGATAGGCGCTGCTGGCCTGCTGGGTGCCATACGCCGGGCCGGTGACCAAAAGGCAGTAATCCAGCATCAGCGCTCGGTTCCCAGCAGGTCACCGCTTTTGAACTGGCGGATATACAGATACACGGTGTGTTTGGAAATATTCAGGCGATCCGCCACCTGATTAATCGCATCTTTGATATCAAAAATGCCTTTTTCGTAAAGATTCAGCACCACCTGACGATTTTTGGCATTGTTGGAGACATTGCGATCGGCATTAACCTCCTCAATGGTGAACTCCAGCGTCTGCGCCACCAGATCGTCCACGGAAGAGGCAAAGTTGACTGAGGGGGCCACTTCCTGGGTTTCCGGCGGCATGAAAGTCTGCATTACCTGGGAGAACGGCACATCGAGGTTCATGTTGATGCACAACAGGCCGATCACCCGCTGCTCACGATTACGGATGGCGATAGTGACCGATTTCATCAGCACACCGCTCTTGGCGCGGGTGAAATAGGCCTTAGACACACTGCTGTCGTCGCCGGCCATATCATGTAGCATCCGCAGCGCCAGGTCGGTGATTGGCGAACCGATCTGCCGCCCGGTATGTTCGCCGTTGGCGATACGCACCGCCGAGCATTTCAAATCTTCCAGCGCGTGCAGCACGATCTCGCAGTGACCGCCGATCAGCATAGCGAGCCCATCGACCACGGCTTCATAAGACTTCAGGATTTCATGATCCGTCTGGCTAAACGGACGTTCATTCAGCAAATCAAGTTCGCTGGCTTCGCTGGATAAAAGCGAATTAGACATCGAAAATACCACCCTCAAAGATCGCCTGTGCCAGGGGGCGCAGCTAAAACTGCTCGTGCAGGCTCCCTCTTCCACAGGCGGCATACCCTTGAGGATCCACAGGGCAGGCAGGCTGGTATCAGCATGAAACAGCACGACGAGCGTCCGCAGGCCAAGACGGCCGGGAACAGTTTTAGGTACACGCCCTAAGGGGCAGGCGCATGACTCATAAGTCCGGATTATTAGTCTAGCAAAACTACCAGAGTAAAGTCCTTGCGTTTGCGCGTGGTATTGACGTTAAGCCCGATGCCCGGCAGGCGTCAAGCAATCAGTGGGAGGGAGAGTAAAAGTTACGCCTAATCGAGCATTAATCAGAGACACTGAAATGAACACCGCCGCGAAGAAGATTCGCGGCGGTGATGGCAATCAGACAGGCTTATTGCGCTTTGGCGTCAGCCGCTGCGTCAGCCGGTTTTTCAGCCTTGGCGTCTGCTTTCGGCGCAGCTTTCACATCCAGCAGCTCAACGTCGAATACCAGGGTAGAGTTAGCCGGAATACCCGGAACGCCCGTTTTACCGTAGGCCAGTGCCGGTGGAATTACCAGCTTGATTTTGCCGCCTTTCTTGAGGTGTTTCAGGCCTTCAGTCCAGCCTGGGATCACGCCGTCCAGACGGAATGACAGCGGCTCACCACGGGTATAGGAGTTGTCAAACTCGGTGCCGTCGGTCAGAGTGCCTTTGTAGTTCACTACCACGGTGTCGCTGTCTTTAGGCGCTTCACCCGCACCCGGTTTCTCTACCTTGTACAGCAGGCCAGATTCGGTTTTCTTCACGCCTTTTTCTTTGGCGAAGGTCTCACGGTACTTGGCGCCTTTCGTTTCGTTGTCTTTAGCGTCTTGTTCCATCTTCGCCTGAGCAGAAGCCTTCACGCGCGCTTCAAAGCTCTGCAGCGTTTTTTCGATGTCCGCATCGTTCAACTTGCTCTTGTTGGCGAAAGCGTCCTGAACGCCCGAGATCAACTGGTCTTTATCCAGTTTGATACCCAGTTTTTCTTGTTCTTTCAGAGAGTTGTCCATGTAACGGCCGAGGGATGCGCCCAGTGCGTAAGCCGCTTGCTCGTCATCGTTCTTGAACTTGCCGGTGCTTGGTGCTGCTGCAGCGTCCGCTGGTTTAGCGGCTTCGGCCGGTTTAGCCGCATCAGCAGCCATAACCTGAGTCGCATTCAGAGCAAAAGCCATGGTGGTTGCCAGAAGCGTGACTTTAAACAAAGATTTCATCCATTTCTCCAGTGTCTGAAGCGGTGCCCCAAACAGTCATTAAGTAAGATAACCGGGCTACTATAGCTGCCTGAAAGAAAACAAAACAGTCACACAGGTAACCAATCGAGTCAAAGTGTGACTCCAGGTTTAAGGAGAAGTTTCCTTTAATGTGCTACCTGCATGATAAATCAGATTATTCTTCCACCCGACACGATAACGGTAACAAAAACAGCCGCGATAAGCGCTCTATTTTTCAGCACTTTACACAGTGTTCAGCCGCCTGCGGTTATCCCTTGCTCTGCGGGGGCGAAATAGCGCAGCGCAAAGCCGGCGACAGCTGTTAACATAGTGCCAGATTCAGGATTAAACCGCGTCAGAGGTAACATCATGCACAACGCCGATACCCAAAGCCTGTTACTGCGGCTTGAGGAATTGGAAAGCCGCCAGGCCTTCCAGGAAGTCACCATTGAAGAACTCAACCAAACCGTGGTGCAGCACCAGCTTGAAATGCTGAAATTGCAGGAGCACCTGCGCGTGCTGACCGATAAACTGCGCTCGACCCAAACGTCGATGATCGCCTCGCAGTCGGAAGAGACTCCACCGCCACATTATTGATAACCCATAAAAAAGGGCAGCCCTGGGGCTGCCCTCTCTCGCTATTGCTGCGCCGCGATTAGTGGCAGCCGCAACCGCCGTTACCGCAACCGCCTTTCTTAGCCTGATCCTGGTCATGCGCATGGTCATGATCGTGATCGTGGCCATGACCGCCGCAGCAACCGTCACCGTGTTCGTGGTGGTGATCGTGCTCGCCGTGTACGTGACCGTGCGCCAGTTCTTCAGCGGTGGCTTCGCGGATCGCGACAACTTCCACGTTGAAGTTCAGGTTCTGACCCGCCAGCATGTGGTTACCGTCAACCACTACGTGATCGCCGTCCACTTCGGTGATTTCGACCGGAACCGGGCCCTGATCGGTGTCAGCCAGGAAACGCATGCCGACTTCCAACTCGTCAACGCCCATAAAGACGTCTTTCGGCACGCGCTGCACCAGGTTTTCGTCGTAGTTGCCGTACGCATCGTTGGCGCCAACATTAACGTCAAAACGATCGCCTGCTTCGTGGCCTTCGAGTGCTTTTTCCAGACCTGCAATCAGAGAACCATGCCCGTGCAGATAGTCCAGCGGCGCGCTCACCGGAGACTCATCAACCAAAACACCGTCTTCTGTACGTACTTGGTAAGCCAGGCTGACCACCAAGTCTTTTGCTACTTTCATGATATCTCCTACCGTTGGACACTTGGACGCAGCCCATCATCGGGTGCCGCGCCTTTACCGGACAGATTGTATCGGAAATCTGCCCCGCTGTACCCTCCAGCATAAAAAAACGCGCCCGATAACGCTACTCCGGATGGAAAATACCGATTACCTGCTCCTGCGGCCGGACGTGCTTTTCCACCTGTTGTTCGGTCTGGCGCTGATGATGACCGCACTTGACGCACTCCACCACTTCGACCTGGTCTTCACGCCAAACTGCCAGCGTATCCATAGCCTTACAGCTCGGGCAGACCGCACCGGCGATAAATCTTTTACGTGTAGCAGACATCTTTCTGTGCTCCAAATTATTCGTATTCATCCCAGCCGTCGAACTGGCGACTCTCTTTTTGCATTTCGCGATGGAAAAGTTCTTCAAGCTCGCGCCGCGCCTCTTTCACGCGGGAAATCTGCGCCACATCGCCATGATGCGGCGGCATCAGTTCACGCAGCATGCGCATGTCCAGCCGGCGAAAGTGCTGCTGCGCGCGATAGGCCTGATGAGGATGCATACCCAACTCCATCAGCGCCTTGCGTCCCAGTTCCAGTGCGCTGGAGAAGGTTTCGCGGCTGAACTGTTTGACCCCGGCCTGAAGCAGTTCGTGCGCCTCCACGCGGCCGCGTGCGCGTGCCAGAATGCTCAACTCCGGGAAGTGCTGTTGGCACAAACGCACGATTTCCATGGTGTCTTCCGGCTCATTGCAGGTGATGACAATCGACCTGGCCTTCGCCGCGCCGGCCGCACGCAGCAGCTCAAGTTCGGTGGCGTCGCCGTAATACACTTTATAGCCATAGCGACGCAGCACGCCGACCGCGCTGACATCGCGCTCCAATACGGTAATACGCATCTTGTTGGCCATCAACAAGCGGCCGATCACCTGGCCAAACCGCCCGAAACCGACAATGATCACCTGCGGATCGTCGTCCTCCACATACGGCGTTTCTTCGTCTTCATCCGGGGCGTTGTAACGGCGGGCCAGGATGCGATCGATAATCTGCATCAGCAGGGGTGTGGTCATCATCGACAAGGTCACCACCACCAACAGCAAGGCGAGTTGGTCAGATTGCAGCACCTTCTGCGCCCCCGCAGCGGAAAACAGCACGAAGGCAAACTCTCCGCCCTGGCTGAGCACACCGGCGAACTGCAAACGCACCGAACTGCGCAGGCCAAAGATGCGCGACAGCGAGTACAGCACCCCTGACTTGATCGCCACCAACAGCACCACACCCAGCAGCACTTCGACCAGATGGGTATAGAGCACGCCGATATTCAGCGCCATCCCCACCGAGATAAAGAACAGCCCCAGCAGCAGCCCTTTGAACGGCTCGATGGCAATCTCCAGCTCATGGCGATATTCGCTCTCCGCCAACAGCACACCGGCGATAAAGGTGCCAAGCGCCATCGACAGGCCGAGCGTATCCATAAACAACGCCGCCCCCAATACCACCAACAGTGCGGCGGCGGTGAAAATTTCGCGCACCCCGGAAGAAGCGATATAGCGGAACAATGGCCGCAGCAGAAAACGTCCGCCGATCAGCATGCCGCCGAACGCCGCGACCTTGATCGTGATTTCCGCCCAGTCGTCGCTGGTGCCACCGGCGCCGGCCAGGATAGGGATCAGCGCCAGCGCCGGGATCACCGCCATATCCTGGAACAGCAGTACCGAAAACCCTAACTGGCCGCCTTCATTGCGGTTCATGCCCTTCTCGCGCATCAGTTGCAACGCCATCGCCGTCGATGACATCGCCAGCCCGATCCCGCCGATAACGGCGGCCTGCCAGGCGAAATGGGTCAGATAAAGCAGCGCCCCCAACACCGCGGCGGTGATCAACACCTGCCCGGCGCCAACGCCGAATATCGAACGCCGCAGTTCCCAAAGTTTGGTCGGGTTCAGTTCCAGCCCGATGATAAACATCAGGAACACCACGCCCAACTCGGAAAAATGCAGGATCTCATCCACATCGCGGATAAAGCCCAATCCCCAAGGGCCGATGGCAATACCGGCGATCAGGTAGCCCAGCACCGCACCAATCCCCAGACGACGGGCGATCGGCACCGTGACCACGGCGGCAAACAGGAACAGCAAAATTGCGGTCAGTAACGTCGAGCCTTCCATGATCACCTTCCTCCCTGCGGCAGCGGGTTACGCAGCCAGTCGCCATAGGCCGTAGCGTGGCTTTCCAACACCTCCGGCTTCTGCCGACGCGCCCAATACACCAGCATCGGCGTCAGCCAGTGCATATGGCACATGGCGGCGGTCAGTTCGAACGGGCGCAGGATATCTTCCATTGGATAACGGTTATAACCGCCGGTGCGGTAGGCGCCTTCAGGTTCTCCGGTGGTGATCACCGAACGCCAGTATTTACCCGCCAGCGCATTGCCGCCCATGCCGCTGGCAAAACCGCGCGACAGCACGCGATCCAGCCATTCTTTCAGCAATGCCGGGCAACTGTAGGTATAGAGTGGATGTTGAAAAACAATGACCTGATGTTCACGCAGCAGTTGTTGTTCGTGGTGAATATCAATAAAAAAGTCAGGATAGTGCGCGTATAAATCGTGCACGGTGACATGTTCCAACTGCTGCGCCGGTCGAAGCAAAACCCGATTCGCGACCGAGTCATGGGATTCCGGATGGGCATACAGCAGCAAGACCTTGGGCGGCTGCGACATCATTCCCCTCCAAAGCGTCGTCAGGATAGCGGTTTTCCGTTACCATGCTTCGCAAAGACTAATAATAGGACAGTCTGTGTCCTGTTAACTTAGAATCCTCTCAATTTAACATACTCTGAACATACGGCGCTTTATGATTGTATTCTCCTCGCTACAAATCCGACGCGGTACCCGCGTCCTGTTGGACAACGCCACGGCGACGGTTAATCCAGGTCAGAAAGTCGGCCTGGTGGGTAAAAACGGTTGCGGCAAATCCACGCTGCTGGCGTTGCTGAAAGGCGAAATCGCCGCGGACGGGGGTACTCACACCTTCCCCACTAACTGGGCGCTGGCCTGGGTCAACCAGGAAACGCCGGCATTGGACGTGCCGGCCATTGAGTATGTTATCGACGGCGATCGCGAATTCCGCCAGCTTGAAGCCGAACTGGAATTGGCCAACGAGAAAAACGACGGCCACGCCATCGCCACGCTGCACGGCAAACTGGACGCCATCGACGCCTGGACCATCCGCTCCCGCGCCGCCAGCCTGCTGCACGGTCTTGGCTTCTCCAACGAGCAGTTGCAAAGCCCAGTGCGCGCTTTCTCGGGCGGCTGGCGCATGCGTTTGAACCTGGCACAGGCGCTGGTCTGCCGTTCAGATCTACTGCTGCTCGACGAACCGACCAACCACCTGGATCTGGACGCGGTCATTTGGCTGGAACGTTGGCTGAAAGGCTATCCGGGCACGCTGGTGCTGATTTCCCACGACCGCGACTTCCTCGATCCGATCGTCGATAAAATTCTGCATATCGAACAAGAAACCATCAACGAATATACCGGCAACTACTCCTCGTTCGAGCGTCAGCGCTCGACCAAACTGGCGCAGCAGCAGTCGCTGTATCAGCACCAGCAGGAGAAGGTGGCGCACCTGCAAAGCTATATCGATCGCTTCCGTGCGCAGGCCACCAAAGCCAAACAGGCACAGAGCCGCATTAAAATGCTCGAGCGCATGGAGCTTATCGCCCCGGCTCACGTCGATAACCCGTTCAGTTTCAGCTTCCGCCAGCCGGAAAGCTTGCCGAACCCGTTACTGCGCATGGAGAAGGTCAGCGCCGGTTACGGCGACAAAGTGATCCTGAAATCGATCAAGCTCAACCTGGTGCCCGGTTCGCGCATTGGCCTGCTGGGTCGTAATGGCGCCGGTAAATCTACCTTAATCAAAATGCTGGCCGGCTCGCTGGAACCGCTGAGCGGTGAGATTGGCCTGGCGAAGGGCATCAAACTGGGCTACTTCGCTCAACATCAGTTGGAGTTCTTGCGCGCCGACGAATCGCCGTTGCAACACCTGAGCCGCATCGCTCCCCGGGTGCTGGAACAGCAACTGCGCGACTACCTGGGCGGTTTCGGCTTCCAGGGCGACAAGGTCACCGAGGCCACCGAGCGTTTCTCCGGCGGCGAAAAAGCGCGGCTGGTGCTGGCCCTGATCGTCTGGCAGCGCCCTAACCTGCTGCTGCTCGACGAACCGACCAACCACCTGGATCTGGACATGCGCCAGGCGTTGACCGAAGCGCTGATCGATTTCGAAGGCGCGCTGGTGGTGGTTTCGCACGACCGCCACCTGCTGCGCTCCACCACCGACGATCTCTATCTGGTGCACGATGGCCAGGTGGAAGTTTTCGAAGGCGATCTGGATGACTACCAGCAATGGCTGAGCGACCTGCAACGGCAGGAAAACCAGCAGGATGCGCCGGAGAAAGAAAACAACGGCAACAGCGCACAAGCGCGTAAAGATCAGAAACGCCGTGAAGCCGAATTCCGCACCCAGACTCAACCGCTGCGCAAGCAAATCGCCAAGCTGGAACAGCAGATGGAAAAACTGGGCGCCGAACTGGCGGCGGTAGAAGAGAAGCTGGCGGACTCTGCGCTGTATGACATCAGCCGCAAAGCCGATCTGACCGAGTGCCTGCAAAAACAAAGCCAGGCCAAATCCGCCCTGGAAGAGACGGAAATGACCTGGCTGGATGCGCAGGAGCAGTTGGAACAGCTGACAAACGAGTTTGAATTGTAGGAGCGCAGCACGCTGCGCCCACGGCTTCACGCCTTGTAAAAAGGTTTATCCCCTAAAATGGTCGCACGGTGCATGATGCGCCGCTGCGGCAGATAATCCGCGTTGGCGTAATGCTGCGTCACGCGGTTATCCCAAATCGCGATGTCATTCTCCTGCCAGCGCCAGCGCACCTGGAACTCCGGCTTGGTGATGTGGGCGAACAGGAAGTTCAGCAATGCCTCGCTCTCCTTCGGCGCCAGATCCACAATCCGCGTAGTGAAACCTTCATTGACGAACAGCGCCTGTCGCCCGCTTACCGGATGAGTACGCACCACCGGGTGCAGCAGCGGCGGGTTTTTCTGCTTCGCCACCTGCCAACGCTGGTGCTCCTCGTCGCTCGACAAATGCTTATGCTCCGGGAATGACTTGGTGAAGTCATGTTCCGCCTTCAACCCGGCCAACAGTTGCCTGAAGGGTTCAGACAACGCTTCATAGGCCGCGATACCGCTGGCCCACAAGGTATCGCCACCGAAAGACGGCAACGTCTTCGCCGCCAGTATCGCCCCCTGCGGCGGGTTTTCGATAAAGGTGACGTCGGTATGCCAGTTGTCGTTGTCCGGCGGGTTATCGTCATGGGTATCCAGCACGATGATCTCTTCCACGTCGGTGGCGTGCGGGTAAACCGGATGGATGTGCAGATCGCCGAAGCGCCCAGCCAAATCACGCTGTTGCAGCGGAGTGATCGGTTGATTGCGGAAGAACAGCACCTGGTGTTTAAGCAATGCATGGTAAAGCTGCTCAAACTGGCCGTCGCCCAGAGGTCGCGCCAGTGCGACATTTTCCACCAGCGCGCCGATGTAGGGCCCCAGCGGGGTAATCTTCAGACGTTCGTTCATTGCTGTACTCCATGCCACGGGGTCAATCGGCGCTGCAAGGCACGCAGCCCCAGCTCCAGCCCAAATGCAATAATCGCAATCACGCCGATCCCGGCCAACACCACGTCGGTGGCCAGAAACTCACCGGCGGATTGCACCATAAATCCCAAACCGCGAGTAGCGGCGATCAGTTCGGCTGCCACCAGCGTCGACCAACCGACACCCAGCCCAATGCGGATGCCGGTCAAAATTTCCGGCAACGCACTCGGCAGCACCACAAAACGCAGCACCTGCCAGCGGTTGGCGCCTAAAGCGCGAGCGGCGCGCACCCGTACCTGTGCCACGCTGCGCACGCCGGCTACGGCAGATAGCGCAACCGGGGCGAAGATCGCCAGGTAAATAAGCAGAATTTTCGAGGTTTCGCCGATGCCGAACCAAATCACCATCAGCGGCAGATAGGCCAGCGGCGGCACCGGGCGGTAAATCTCAATCAGCGGGTCGAGAATGCCACGCACCGTGTCGTTCAGCCCCATGGCGATACCCACCGGAACGCCGATAATCACCGCCGCCAGCAATGCCACCAGAATGCGTCCCAAGCTGGCCGCCAGGTGCTGCCACAGCGTGGCGTCCATAAAGCCCTGCGGGCTGGCGATGACCAGCAACTGGTGCAACACCTGCTGCGGTGCCGGTAAAAATAACGGGCTGATCAGGTTCAGTGCGGTCACGCCCCACCAGACAGCCAAGACCACCAGCAAGGTAGCACCGCTCAGCAAAAGGTTGCGCGGTATGCGGAAACGACGCGGCGCCGCAACCTGCGGTTGGGCAACCTCTTTGAGGGCGGAATGCAGGCTCATAGCAATGCCTCGCGCTGTTGGAACACTTTGCCCAGCACATATTCGCGCTGCGCGATAAATTCCGGATCGGATTTGATCGAACGACATGCCTCGCCGCTGGCGTAGCGCTGGCCGAAGTTCAGCGAAAGGCGCTCCACCACCTGCCCCGGCCCCGGCGACAACAGCAACAGTTCGCTTGCGAGGAAAACCGCCTCTTCAATATCGTGGGTAATCAGCAATACCTGCTTGCCGGTATCACGCCAAATGGTCAGCAGCAGTTCCTGCATCTGCTCACGGGTGAAAGCATCCAGCGCGCCGAACGGCTCGTCCAACAGCAACAAGCGCGGATCGGCGGCCAGCGCGCGGGCAATGCCGACCCGCTGGCGCATGCCACCGGAAAGTTGCCAGATAAAGTGCCGCTCGTAACCCGCCAACCCCACGCGTTGCAACATCTGCTGCGCCACCTCTCGGCGCTCCTGCTTGCCGATACCGGCCAACTGCAGGCCAAACTCGACGTTATCCACCACGTTACGCCACGGAAGTAACCCCTCATGCTGGAACACCACGCCCCGCTCGGCTCCTGGGCCGTTAACGGACGCTCCATCCAACGTGATGCTGCCAGCTGAAGGCTCAATAAACCCGGCGATCAAATTCAGCAGCGTGGTTTTGCCGCAGCCCGACGGGCCGAGCACCACCACCAGTTGCCCGGCGGCAATCTGGAACGAGACGTCGCGCAGTGCGGGGCGCCCCTGGTAGTCTGCTGAAAGATGGTTAACGTTTAGCATGCGGCTCCCCTACGACTGCGGCGCAGCCTGCACCTGTTTCACAAAGCGGTCGGTCACATAGGCGCTGTAATCGCTGTCGACCTGCGGGATTTTGCCCTGCTGTTTGAGGAACGCGGCGGTATCGCGAATCGCCTTGTCCACCGGCTGACCAAGCTGGGTAATCTGCTCGGCCACCGGCAGATAGGTGTTGCCCTTTACCAGCACCGGCACCTGCTCCTCCGGCACGCCACTCAGGCGGGACAGCGTACCGAGATTGCTTTTGTCCTTCAGCCATTGCTCCGGTTGTGCCAGATAGGCTTTCTGGGCATTCAACGCGCTGGCGGCAAAGGCAGTCACCACCTCCGGGTGTTTTTCGGCGAAGTCCTTGCGCACCACCCAGACGTCGAGCGTCGGCGCCCCCCACTCCCCAACCTGTGCGGAATCTGTCAGGACCTTGCCCTGTTTGGCCAGCTCGTTGACCACCGGCGCCCAGACGTAGGCGCCGTCGATATCACCGCGCTGCCAGGCGGCAGCGATGGCCGGCGGCTGCAGATTGAGGATTTTGACCTGCTCAGGCTTGATGCCCCAATGCTTGAGAGAGGCCAGCAGGCTGTAGTGGGTGGTGGAGATAAAAGGCACCGCAATGCGTTTACCGATCAGATCTTGCGGGCCTTTAATGTCCTTCTTCACCACCAGCGCTTCAGAACTGCCAAGCTGCGAGGCGATCAGGAACACTTCGATAGGGAGTTTCTGGCTGGCGGCTACCGCCAGAGGGCTGGAGCCGATATTACCGATCTGCACGTCGCCGGAAGCCAGTGCGCGCAACACGCTGGAGCCGCTGTCGAATTTGCGCCAGTCAACGGTGGCACCGGACTGCTTGGCAAAGCTGTTTTCCGCTTGCGCCACCTTGGCCGGTTCCGCCGAGGTTTGATACGCCACGGTAACGTCGACCGCCTGCGCACTGGCCGCGCCGAGCGATAACACCAGCAGCGTTACGCCGCGTAATGAAAAGAGTTTGCTCGCCATGATCTGCCCCGTTGATAAAAGTCTGTTCAGTTGCTGACAGTTTTATCCGAGCGCTGACGAGCGATAAAAGAATAAAAAAAACCTCGTTATTACCTTGAGGAATATACCATGGCATTCAGAGCGATAACTCACCCCGTAAAAACGTCCGTGCATAACCGCCGAGCAGCGTGCGATCGCCTTTCCATTCGCAAAACAGCTCACCGCCGCGAGTGGAAATCTGCCGGGCATGCAGCTTATGGCGCCCCAGGCGTGCAGCCCAATAAGGTGCCAGCGTGCAGTGCGCGGAGCCGGTCACCGGGTCTTCACCGCCGTCGAGGGTAAAATAACGCGAGACAAAATCTACCTTTTCACCCGGGGCGCTGACGATGACCACGCGGCCGGCCAGCGCGATTAACGCCGGGATGTCCGGCTGCAACGCCCGCACCTGATCTTCGCTATCCAGCAGCACCAACAACGCGGTGGCCTGCCACACGTCCTGCGGTTTCACGCCGAGCAGCGCCGCCAGCCCAGCCGGTTCTGCCACCTTTTGCGGCAGTCGTGAAGGGAAATCCAGGATCAACCGCTCGCCGTCGGCAGCATCACGCTTAACGTACAGCTCGCCGCCGGCCGAGCGGAAGCGGATATCCTGCAGCGCCGGATTCACCGCGCTGAACATCACGTGCGCCGCCGCCAGCGTGCCGTGGCCGCAGAGATCCACTTCACGCTGAGGAGTGAACCAGCGAATCGCCGACATGTCGCCATCGTCCCAGACAAAGCTGGTTTCCGGCAGGCACAGCTCATTGGCAATGGCCTGCATCTCGGCAGCCGACAAGGGCTGCTTCAGCAGGCAGACGCCCGCCGGATTGCCACGTAAGCCTTCGCCGGTAAACGCCACTACGTGGAAGTAATTGTCCGTCATCCGCAATTCCTTAATGCCAGATAAGTAACACACAGGCCGCGGTTAACAGCCCCATGGAAAGGTTAAACAGGATCCAGGCCTTTTTGCTGCGCAGCAAACGGCCAATCACCGTGCCAAACCCCAGCCAAATAACCCCGGCGACGACATTCACCACGAAAATACCCAGCGCAATCGCCAGAATAGAAGCGTTATATTTATCGCCCGCCAGACTGAAGCTCGCCACCGCGCCCAATGCCATCAGCCAGGCCTTGGGGTTGAGGAACTGCAGCAGCCAGCCCTGATACAACCTGATAGGCTGCGGCGGCGCCACGTCGGTTTCCAGCTTTTCATAGGCGGCGGTAGCGACTTTCCACGCCAGCCATAACAGGTACAGGCTGCCGAGGACTTTCAGGATCAGGTGCAGCGCAGGGTAAACCAAAATCAGGCTACCGACGCCGAATGCCACCAGCAGCAAAATGCTTTGCATGCCGAGCATAATGCCCAGCATCAACAGCAGTGAGCGCATAAAGCCAAAATGGGCGCCGGAGGTGGTCAGTAACATATTGTTGGGGCCAGGCGTGATCGCGGCAACCCACAGGAAGCCTAACATCGAAAGAAATAAACTCGGTTCCATGAAGCGGGTGCTCCTCACCCGGGGCGTTTTTTGCAGTATTATTGTTAACTCATGGTATTGAAGCTAACAGTGCGCTATTGATCAGACAATAGCCGCCAATAAGATTTTCACTCAGGTTATGCATGAATCCTTTCGCCCTTTGACCGGGGCCAGTAACCCACATTTGCAAACGCTGCTGCCACGGCTGGTGCGCCGCCGCGTGCGGTTGAAACCGCACTGGCAGCGGCTGGAATTGCCCGACGGCGATTTTGTCGATCTCGCCTGGAGCGAAGATCCGGCACAGGCCGCCGGCAAGCCGCGCGTGGTACTGTTCCATGGGCTGGAAGGCAACTTCTACAGCCCCTATGCTCACGGCCTGCTCAACGCCTGGCGTGAAAAAGGCTGGCTCGGGGTGGTTATGCATTTTCGCGGTTGCAGCGGCGTACCGAACCGCAAACAGCGCATCTATCACTCCGGCGAGACGGAGGATGCACGCTTTTTTCTGCGGTGGCTGCACGCCACCCACGGCGAAGTGCCGACGGCGGCGGTTGGCATCTCGCTCGGCGGCAATATGCTGGCCTGCTACCTGGCTCAGCAAGGGGCAGACAGCCTGTTGCAGGCGGCGGTGATCGTGTCCGCTCCGCTGATGCTGGAGCCCTGTTCATTGCGAATGGATCAAGGATTCTCGCGCGTTTATCAGCACTATCTGCTCGGGCAGTTGAAACAAAACGCCACCCGCAAGCTGCTGCACTACCCCGACACTCTGCCGCTCAAGCTGCCGCAACTCCGGGCGCTGCGCCTTATCCGCGACTTTGACGATGCCATCACCTCACGCGTCCACGGCTTTAGCGACGCCACCGATTACTACCGCCGTTGCAGCGCGCTGCCGCTGTTACCGGCAATTCAGACGCCGCTGCTGATCATCCATGCCAAAGACGATCCCTTCATGACCGACGAAGTGATCCCCGACATCGCCGGCCTGCCGCGCAACATTGAATATCAGTTGACCGAGTTTGGCGGCCATGTCGGCTTTGTCGGCGGCAGTTTGAACAAACCCCACATGTGGCTGGAATACCGCATTCCATCCTGGCTTTCCCCTTATCTGGAACCCACAACGTGATTATCCCCTGGAAAGAACTGGAAACCGAGACCCTGAACAGCCTGATCGAGTCCTTTGTGCTGCGCGAAGGCACCGACTACGGCGAACACGAACGTTCGCTGGAGCAGAAAGTGGAAGACGTTCGCCGCCAGTTGAAAAACGGCGAGGTCCTGTTGGTCTGGTCAGAACTGCATGAAACCATCAACATCATGCCGCGCGGGCAGTTCCGTGCCGGGCAGGAAGAAAATTAGTGCCTGCCGGTTCTATGACTGACGGAAAAAATCAGGTAACAATGAACCATTGCAAACCCGCGCGCGGAATTTTGCCCTTGGCGAAAGGGCGTCAAACAGACCAATAACCCTACTCTGACGCCAGCGCATTTAACACGGAGTGACAACCACCATGTCCGCCAAACATCCCGTTATCGCAGTGACCGGCTCCAGCGGCGCCGGCACCACCACCACCAGCGTGGCGTTCCGTAAGATATTCCAGCAGTTGAACATCCGCGCTGCGGAGCTGGAAGGCGACAGCTTCCACCGTTATACCCGGCCGGAAATGGACGCGGCGATCCGCAAAGCACGCGATCTGGGTCGTCATATCAGCTATTTCGGGCCTGAGGCCAACGACTTCGGCCTGCTCCAACAGAGCTTTATCGAGTACGGCAAGAACGGCACTGGACGGTCACGCAAGTATCTTCATACCTACGACGAAGCGGTGCCCTATAACCAGGTACCCGGCTCCTTTACGCCGTGGGAAGCGCTGCCGGCGCCGACCGACGTGCTGTTCTATGAAGGGTTGCATGGCGGCGTGGTTGCCGAACATACCGACGTGGCCAAACACGTCGATCTGCTGGTCGGCGTGGTACCGATCGTTAACCTGGAGTGGATCCAAAAACTGATCCGCGATACCGGCGAGCGTGGCCATTCACGTGAGGCGGTGATGGATTCGGTGGTGCGTTCGATGGAAGACTATATCAACTACATCACGCCGCAGTTCTCGCGCACCCACATCAACTTCCAGCGCGTGCCGACGGTGGATACCTCCAACCCGTTCGCCGCCAAAGCCATTCCTTCACTGGATGAAAGCTTCGTGGTGATTCACTTCCGCGGGCTGGATCAGATCGATTTCCCTTACCTGCTGGCGATGCTGCAAGGCTCTTTTATCTCGCACATCAATACGCTGGTGGTGCCGGGAGGCAAAATGGGGCTGGCGATGGAGCTGATCATGGCGCCGCTGGTGCAGCAACTGCTGGAAGGCAAAAAAATCGGGTAATGGGTCGGAGCGCGGCGGCAAGCCGCGCCCCTTTAATCTTACGCGTTACGCTACGTCGCGGATTTCAAAGCTGTGAGTCACGCTGGCAGCCTTGTTCAGCATCAACGATACCGAGCAGTATTTCTCGGCGGAGAGGTTCACCGCACGTTCCACGATATTGTCGGTCAGATCTTTGCCGGTCACGATAAAATGCAGGTTGATATGGGTAAAGACGCGCGGCACTTCTTCACGCCGTTCGGAGGTCAATTTTACCTCGCAATCACGCACATCATTACGCCCTTTCTTCAGGATCGACACCACGTCGATAGCACTGCATCCCCCCACCGACATCAACACCATTTCCATCGGGCTGGGTGCTTTATCGCCGGCGTTGCCGTCCATCAACACCTGATGGCCAGACGCGGATTCCCCCAGAAACGTCAACCCTTCCACCCACTTAACTCTTGCCTGCATATTGGTCACTCCGATTAATTTCTTAAAATCAGAGTACGCTTTCGCATAGAAACTGGCAACGGAACCTGATGCTAGTCATGCGCGAGCAAGACAACACGAGACACCCGCCTCACTCTGTGCTACAAACAGAGCCGCAATAAATCTTTCCGGGACACTGATTTCAGGGAAACTCCCAGAGAAAGGCTCCTTTACCGGTATGTTAATAGAATGTAGCTTGCAGCTCTCCCGGCAAGTTAATATGCTAGAGCGACAGCGTATATTTATGACACGCCTCAAAACCTGCTGCCAGCCACCCTTAAAACAACGGCGACAGCACGTTTTACAGGGAACTCTGACCCCTGTGACACAAGGCAGCGATAACAACAGAGGATAACAGCGAATGGTTCTCGGCAAACCGCAAACAGACCCTACACTCGAATGGTTCCTGTCTCATTGCCATATCCACAAATATCCATCCAAAAGTACGCTGATTCACCAAGGTGAAAAAGCCGAAACGCTTTACTACATCGTAAAAGGCTCCGTCGCGGTGCTGATTAAAGATGAAGAGGGTAAAGAGATGATCCTGTCCTACCTTAACCAGGGGGATTTCATCGGCGAGCTTGGATTATTTGAAGAAGGCCAGGAGCGTAGCGCCTGGGTCAGGGCGAAAACCGCCTGTGAAGTGGCTGAGATTTCTTACAAGAAATTCCGCCAACTGATTCAGGTCAACCCGGACATCCTGATGCGCCTGTCAGCGCAGATGGCAAACCGCCTGCAAGTGACCTCAGAAAAAGTGGGTAACCTCGCCTTCCTTGACGTTACCGGCCGCATCGCGCAAACGCTGCTGAACCTGGCGAAACAGCCCGATGCCATGACCCACCCCGACGGCATGCAGATCAAAATCACCCGCCAGGAAATTGGTCAGATCGTCGGTTGTTCACGTGAAACCGTCGGCCGCATTCTGAAAATGCTGGAAGATCAAAACCTGATCTCCGCCCACGGCAAAACCATTGTCGTTTACGGCACGCGTTAATCACTGAAAAAACGGCGCGATGATTCGCGCCGTTTTTTTATGCCCCGACCGATCATGTGGCGTCGACTGATTTACCACCCGGAAGTCAATTACGCACTGCGGCAAACGCTGGTGCTGTGTCTGCCGGTGCTCCTTGGCCTGCTGATCGGCCACCTGCAACTCGGCCTGCTGTTTTCCCTGGTTCCCGCCTGCTGTAACATCGCCGGGCTGGACACGCCCCACAAACGTTTTTTCAAACGCCTGATCGTCGGCGGTTCACTGTTTGCACTCAGCAGCCTGTTGCTGCAACAGGCGTTGCTCTGGCAATTGCCGCTGCCGGCGTTGATGCTCAGCCTGGCTCTGCTGCTCGGTGTCAGCGGCGAAATCAGCCCATTACATGCCCGCCTGCTCCCCGCCGCGTTGATCGCCGCCATCTTTTCTCTCAGCATGGCTGGCACGGTGCCGCTGTGGTACGCCCCCTTACTGTATGTAGTGGGTACCGCCTGGTACGGCCTGTTCACCTGGTTCTGGTTCAAGCTGTGGAAAGAACAGCCGATGCGCGAATCGCTGAGCCAGCTTTATCTGGAACTGGCAGACTACTTTGAAGCCAAGTATTCCCTGTTAACCCAACATACCGATCCGCAAACCGCGTTACCGCCATTGCTGGTGCGCCAGCAAAAAGTGATGGACCTGATCAGCTTGCTGTATCAGCAACTCAACTTTTTGCCGCACGCCAATAATCTCGAGCAAAAACGCCTGCAGCGAACCTTTCAGGTCGCGCTGGATTTACAAGAACACATTACCGTCAGCCTGCACCTGCCGGAAGAAGTGCAAAAACTGGTAGAGCAAAGCCAGGCCGAAGCGATTATCCGCCGCAATGCGCAGGTGATTGCCGGCCGGCTGCGCACGGTGGCGCACGATATTCTCTATCATCAATACTCCCAGCGCTTCAGTATGACCAACGAGCTGGCAGCATTGGAAAAAGTGGCCGCACAGCATCCCGACAATCCAGTGGGTCAGTTCTGTTACTACCACTTCAGCCGCATCGCTCGCCTGCTGCGCACCCAGCATCCGTTATACCGTCGCGACCTGATGGCCAATCAAAACCGCCTGCCGTTCTGGCCGGCGCTGTTCAGCTACCTGTCGTTCAAATCCAACGCCCTGCGCAATGCGGCACGGCTGGGGGTAATGCTGGCAGCAGGCAGCAGCCTGGGAATGGTTTTCAATCTGCCAAAACCTTACTGGATCCTGCTGACCGTCATGCTGGTGAGCCAGAACGGCTACAACGCCACCCGGGTTCGTATCCAGCACCGTGCGCTCGGCACGTTGGCCGGGCTGGTAATCGCCGCCGGGTTGCTGCAGTTGCAAATGCCCGAGGGCGCTACCCTGAGCGTGATGCTGGTCATTACGCTGGCGGCCTATCTGGTTTCGCGTAAAAACTACGGGCTGGCGGTGATTGGCTTTACGGTGACGGCGGTCTATACCCTGCAACTGCTGGCGCTGAACGGCACACATTTCTTGATCCCCCGCCTGATAGACACCCTGATCGGCTGCGTGTTGGTGTTCGGCGGCACTATCTGGCTGTGGCCACAGTGGCAAAGCGGCCTGCTGCGCAAGAACGCCCATCAGGCGCTGGAGAAAGATCAACAGGCACTGCGCCTGCTACTGGAAGAGCAGGAACCTGATCCCAGCGCGCTGGCCTATGCGCGCATGCAGGTGAACCAGGCGCACAACGCGCTGTTCACCTCATTGAATCAGGCAATGCAGGAGCCGGGGTTTGAATCCAGCTATCTGGCGGATATGCGCCTGTGGGTAACGCACAGTCAGTTTATTGTCGAACACCTGAACGCGATGACCATTCTGGCGCGCGAGCACTATATGCTGACGCCCAAGCTGGCGCAGGAGTATCTGCAAACCTGCGAGATAGCGCTGCAAAGCTGCCAGCAGCGGCTGGAATACGATGGACCAAGCAGCGGCAACAGCATCATGCAGCCACCGGATTTGCACCCGGAAATGCCGGTTACCGAAATGGAGCGCCACCTGCGCCGCATTCTGTCCCACCTGAGCGTCATGCACACCATTTCGTCGCTGGCCTGGCGCCAGCGCCCCCATCATGGCATCTGGCTGAAACGTAAACTGCGCGATCAATAAGGGCGCCCTGCGGCGCCCCTTGTCATCCCGAAATAAGATTACGCGTTAATCACGTCCTGTACCGCCAGTTCAAACAGCGCCATGCCATCATCGATGTCTTTCAGCTCCACAACCAAAGAAGGCGCAAAGCGGATCACATTAGGGCCGGCGTTGAGGATCATCAGCCCGCGCGCGGCGGCGGCGGTGAGGAAATCGCGCGCCTTGCCGTGATACGGCGGAGTCAGCTCTGCGCCAATCAACAAGCCCATGCCGCGAATGTCGCTGAAAATATCGTATTTCTCGCCAATTTTCCGCAGTGCCTGCACGTACAGATGATGACGTTGTTCGATGCCGCTCAGCACTTCCGGGGTATTGATCACGTCCAGCGCCGCTTCCGCCACCGCACAGGCCAGCGGATTACCGCCGTAAGTGGTGCCATGCGTACCCACCTGCATCACCGAGGCAATCTCTTCGGTGGTCAACATGGCGCTGACCGGGAAACCGCCGCCCAGCGCTTTGGCGGTGGTGAGAATATCCGGCGTCACGCCATAATGCATATAGGCGAACAGCTTGCCGCTGCGGCCCATACCGCTTTGCACTTCGTCGAACACCAGCAGCGCCTGGTGCTTATCGCACAATTCGCGCACGCCTTTGAGGAATTCGGCGTCCACCGGGGTGATCCCCCCTTCGCCCTGGATCGGCTCCATCACCACCGCACAGGTGTGGTCGTCCATCACCGCTTTTACCGCCGCCAGATCGTTGAACGGCACATGCACGATATCCGCCGGTTTTGGGCCAAAACCATCAGAATATTTGGCCTGCCCGCCCACTGAAACGGTGAACAGCGTACGGCCGTGAAAGGCGTTATAAAACGCGATGATCTTGGTTTTATAGGGGCTGTGGCGACTAATGGCGTAGTGGCGCGCCAGCTTGAAGGCCGCTTCATTGGCTTCCGCGCCTGAGTTGGCGAAAAACACCCGATCGGCAAAGGTGGCATCAATCAGTTTGCCGGCCAGGCGCAACGCCGGTTCATTGGTAAAGACATTGCTGGTATGCCACAGAGTCTCGCCCTGCTGCTTCAGCGCCTCAACCAAGGCTGGATGGCAGTGCCCTAACGCCGTGACCGCAATACCGCCGGAGAAATCGATGTACTCTTTCCCCTGCTGGTCCCACACGCGGCTGCCTTTGCCCTTCACCGGGACAAACTGGGCAGGTGCATAAACAGGCAAGATAACCTGATCGAAAGTACTGCGGCTTACTGGGTATTTTTCAGTCATTATGGGGTCCACCCTAAAAGTGATTCGGTATTTTCACTGCCATTAAGTGAAAATATAATCACAAAATATGCATAAAAAACCAATAAAGGGCAAATGCAAATCGTCTTCGTCGGCAAAAAAAACCTAACTGATTAACTTTTAAGAAAATTATCCAGCAGTTGGTGACCCTGCTCGCTCAGGATACTCTCCGGATGGAACTGCACACCCTCCAGCGCCAACTGACGGTGGCGGATGCCCATGATTTCATCGCGAACCCCGTCGCGCTCGCTCCAGGCGGTGACGTCAAAGCAGGCCGGCAACGTGGCGGCTTCCAGCACCAGCGAGTGGTAGCGGGTAACGGTCAACGGGTTGTTCAGCCCGCGAAATACGCCGCTGTCGAGATGACGAATCGCCGAGGTTTTACCGTGCATCACCTCACGGGCGCGCACCACCTTTGCCCCAAACGCCTGGCCCAGCGCCTGATGCCCCAGGCAAACGCCGAGGATCGGCAATTTGCCGGCAAAATGACGGATCGCGGCCAGCGAGATGCCGGCTTCGTTCGGGGTGCAGGGGCCAGGGGAGATCACCAGACGCTGCGGCGCCAGCCGTTCGATATCGGCCAGTTGCAGCTCGTCGTTACGCTTTACCAGCACCTCGGCGCCTAATTCGCAAAAGTACTGGTAAAGGTTATAGGTAAAAGAGTCGTAGTTATCGATCAACAGCAGCATAGTGTTTCCAACGGACATCATCGTAGGGGGCAAATATCTCGCCCCGATTTACACGGGCGCAGTATACAACGCCCCTGCAATACTGCTGCTATCGATAATTTCCGCTTACTTTTTACGGCCGCCCATGATCGAGCCCAGCACGCCGCGCAGGATCTGGCGGCCGAGATCGCGCGCCATGCTCTTGGCGGCGGTCTGGACAATACCGTCGCGCTTGCCGCCGCGCGGGCCGGTGGAGCCGAACAGAATTTCGTTCAGGCCGCCCATCAGGCCACCGCCCGCCTGCTGCTGCGCCTGCGGTTGTTGCGCCGGCTGGCCCGGCTGCGGGCTGCCGACGGTGGCGAACCCTTCCGACGACAGCTTCTCATAAGCCGATTCGCGATCGACCATATCCTCGTAGCGGCCATACAGCGGTGACTTGTTAATTGCGCTGTTTAGCCCTTCAGCCCCCAGCATGCCCATTTTGGACTCCGGCGCGATCACCATCGCACGCTCCACCACGTTAGGCCGCCCTTTCTCGTCGAGGAATGACACCAGCGCCTCGCCCACGCCCAATTCGGTGATCGCCGTTTCCGCGTCGAAAGCCGGGTTGGCGCGTAGGGTTTGCGCTGCGGCTTTCACCGCTTTCTGATCGCGAGGAGTAAAGGCGCGCAGGGCATGCTGCACGCGGTTACCCAACTGACCAAGCACGCTGTCCGGGATATCCAACGGGTTTTGGGTAACAAAATAGATGCCGACGCCTTTGGAGCGGATCAGGCGCACCACCTGCTCGATTTTGGTCAGTAGCGCTGCCGGCGCGTCATTGAACAGCAGGTGCGCTTCGTCGAAGAAGAACACCAGCTTCGGCTGTTCCGGGTCGCCCACTTCCGGTAGATGTTCGAACAATTCGGCCAGCAGCCACAGCAGGAACACCGAATACAGCTTCGGCTGATTGATCAGCTTGTCCGCCGCCAGCAGGTTAATGATGCCGTGGCCGTTGGCGTCGGTTTTCATCAAATCATTGATGTCCAGCATCGGCTCGCCGAAGAACTGATTGGCGCCCTGCTCCTCCAGCGTCAACAGGCCGCGCTGGATAGCGCCGACCGAGGCAGAAGAGATATTGCCGTACTGGGTCTGGAACTGTTTGGCGTTGTCGCCCACGTATTGCACCATGGCACGCAGGTCTTTCATGTCCAGCAACAACAGCGCATTGTCGTCGGCGATTTTGAATACCAGTTGCAGCACGCCGCTTTGCACATCGTTCAGATCCAGCAAGCGCCCCAACAGCAGCGGCCCCAGATCGGAAACGGTAGCACGGATCGGGTGGCCTTTCTCGCCATAGATATCCCAGGGAATGAGGGTGCAGGCTTGCGGCTGCCAGTCGCTAACCCCAATCGCCGACAGGCGCGCTTGCAGCTTCTCGGAGGGCACGCCTTCCGCGCCAATCCCCGACAGATCGCCTTTCACGTCAGACAAGAACACCGGTACGCCGATGCGCGAAAACTGCTCAGCCATTCTTTGCAGCGTCACGGTTTTACCGGTCCCGGTCGCGCCGGTAATCAGGCCATGGCGGTTCGCCAAAGCGGGCAAGATCGCCAGATCCTGTACCGGTTTCCCGTCCTTCATCGCTTTGGCGATAATCCGTGCTTCACTCATTTTCTTTTCCTTTGACGCTGGCCCGGCGCGAAAAGCGCCTGTTGATGTCAATAAAGCTATAAGCGCGGCGTAACCCCGTCAAGGACAAACAAAAAGGGCGTCATCAAGACGCCCACAAAGCCAATAATTTCAGAATCGCCCTAACCCCGCAGCCCCAGCTCTTCCTTCAGCGCTTTCAGGTAGCGGCGGCTGACCGGCACCGGTTCTCCGGCCGGCATGATCATCTCCGCCGCGCCGCTGTCCTCGAAGCGAATTTCGCGCACTTGCTCCAGGTTGACCAGATACTGGCGGTGGCAGCGTACCAGCGGCGTGCGGAGCTCCAGCGTCCGCAGCGTCAGTTCGGTGAAACACTCCATGCCGTCATTACGCACCACGAATACCCCGCTCAACCGCGAGCGGACAGCCACCACCTCGTCAAAACGCAGCAGGTAAATGCGGCTGTGGCCGGTGCAGGGAATGTATTTCAGATAGCCGGCACTCTCATCCAGTGCGGCGATATTCTGCTGCCCACGATGCTGCTGCAGGCGCTGCAGCGTTTTGCTCAACCGCTTCGGCTCCGCCGGTTTCAGCAGATAGTCAAACGCGTGTTCTTCAAAAGCCTGCACCGCATACTCGTCATAGGCGGTCAGGAATACGATATGCGGCATGCGGTTGGGATCGAGCATACCCACCATCTCCAGCCCGGTAATGCGCGGCATCTGAATATCCAGGAACACCACGTCCGGCTGCAGGCGGTGGATCCCGCTAATGGCTTCTATCGCGTTGGCGCATTCGCCGACAATGCAGATACCGTCTTCCGCCTCCAGTAAATGCCGCAGGTTATCGCGTGCGGAAGGTTCATCATCAACAATCAGTACGTTTAACATCAGGCAGCCCTCGCCAGCGGCACGTTGAGCGTAATGCGGGTAAATGTTTGCGGTTCGCAGGCCACCTGCACGCCATAGCCCTCGCCGTAGCGTACGCGTATGCGCTTATCCACCAGGTTCATCCCCAGCCCGCTGTTATTCGGCTGCGGCTGGAACAAGCCGGCGTTATCGGTCACTTGCAGCAGCAGGCACTCGCCCTCAAGCCGTGCGCCGATATCAATCCGTCCCACACCCAACAGTTGCGAAGTGCCATGCTTGATGGCGTTCTCGACGATCGGTTGCAGCGAAAAGGCCGGCAGCCGTACGGCCAACAGCTCTTCCGGCAGCGAAACCGCGATCTCCAGCCGATCGACAAAACGCGCCTGCTCAATTTGCAGGTAGGCGTTCACATGTTCCAGCTCGTCAGCCAGGCTGACCTCGTCATCTGAACGTTTCAGGTTTTTGCGGAAAAAAGTCGAAAGGTACTGCACCAGCTCACAGGCCCGGTCGCCATCACGGCGGATCACCGCCACCAGCGTATTCAGGGCATTAAACAGGAAGTGCGGGTTAACCTGCGCATGCAGCAGTTTGATTTCGGACTGCGCCAGCAGCTGTTTATGACGCTCATACTGCCCGGCCATAATCTGCGCGGACAACAGGCTGGCGATACCCTCGCCCAGCGTGCGATTGATGGTGCTGAACAACCGGCTTTTCGGTTCGTACAGCTTGATGGTGCCGATCACCCGCTGATTCTCGCCGCGCAGCGGGATCACCAGCGTCGAGCCCAGCTTGCAGTTGGGGTTGATCGAGCAACAGTAGGAAAGCTCGTTACCGTCGGCGTACACCACTTCATTGTTGTCGATAGCGCGATGCGAATGCCCCGATGAGATTGGCGTGCCCGGCAGATGATGGTCATCGCCAATGCCGATAAACGCCAGCAGCTTCTCGCGATCGGTTATGGCCACCGCACCGATGCCCAACTCCTGATAGATCACCCGCGCCACCTTCATGCTGTTTTCCTGATCGAACCCCTGCCGTAAGATGCCCTCGGTACGTTCGGCGATCTTCAGCGCCTTGGCGGAAAACGCGCTGGTGTATTTCTCGAACATCGCCCGCCGGTCCAGCAGGATTTGCATGAACATCGCCGCCCCCAGGGTATTGGCGATCAACATCGGCAAGGCAATGTGTTCGACCAGCCGCAGCGCCTCGCCGAACGGCCGTGCAATCGCCAGGATGATCGCCATCTGCAACACTTCGGTGACCAACGCCACGCCGGCGACAAACAAGGGATTAAACAGCAGGTCGATACGCCTGCGGCGCATGGCGATGCTGTGCACCAGCCCGCCTACCAGCCCTTCCGCCACCGTGGATACCGCACAAGCGATGTCGGTCATGCCGCCCAGCGTGTAACGGTGCAGGCCACCGGTCAGCCCCACCAGAAAACCGACCGAAGGCCCGCCCAGCAGGCCCCCCAGCACGGCGCCGATGGCGCGGGTATTGGCTATCGAGCCTTCGACGTGCAAGCCGAAATAGGTGCCCATGATGCAGAACACCGAGAAGATGAGGTAGCACAACAGCTTATGCGGCAACCGGATGGTCACCTGCGTCAAAGGAATAAATAGCGGGGTTTTGCTCAGCAAATAAGCAATAACAAGATAAACGCACATCTGCTGCAACAACAGCAGAACCTGGTTAAATTCAAACATGGCAGCCGCTCATTCCGAGAGAAAACAAAGGCAAAACGCCGGGTTTCCGGTCTGATTATAAGCGGGCTATTAAAACATGCGGCGCGGAAGAAAACAGTGATGAAGGCAAAGCTTCGGAAGGAAGGAACGGCCGACCCCGACGGGATCGGCACAGAAAATTTATGGCAGCACTTTGGCTGACAGAATGACGATAGGCTTGCTCGGGACATTCTGGTACGGGCCCACATTGCCGGTCGGCGCCTGGGAAATTTTGTCCACCACGTCCATGCCTTTCACCACGTTACCGAACACCGCGTAACCGAAGTCGCGCTGGCCGTGATCCAGGAAGGCGTTATCCGCCACGTTCAGGAAGAACTGGCTGGTGGCGCTGTCTTTATCGGCGGTACGCGCCATCGAGATGGTGCCGCGCAGGTTGCGCAGGCCGTTATCGGCTTCGTTCTTGATTGGCGCGTTAGTGGTTTTTTGCTGCATATCCGCAGTAAAACCGCCGCCCTGAACCATAAAGCCCGGGATCACGCGGTGGAAAACGGTGTTGTTGTAATAGCCGCTGTTCACGTAGTCGACGAAGTTCTTGGTGGAAACCGGAGCCTTCTGACTGTCGAGCGCCAATTCGATATTCCCTGCCGAGGTGGTCAGCATGACATGAGTTTCACCGGCGGCGAACGCTGCGGGTGACATTGCTGTCAGGGAACACAGCGCAACGAAGGTCACTAAAGTACGTTTGAACATTAACGGGTCCTTTCTCTGAGAGACAAACAACGGAAAAGCGCTTTGATTCTAAAGAGCTGTACCTGGGAGTGCCAGCCATTTACCTATATTTACGCAACTGAGGGAGCATATCTTGGCCAGCCGCGATTTTTACTGCCAAAAGTATGATCGCCGATACCCTTTTTGCCAACTGCATCACGCATTTTTTGCCCTTTTCACACCTTCGTCGCTTTTTGCGACACAACTCCCGGTTTAGTTCTCGATTCCCGTTACTCTACACGAATGAGAGCGCTCTCATTTTAGAGAGACCGAGATTAACGCAGGTCCGCCGGCACCGCTGTCGCGCGATAACAGGAGAAATAACGTGAGTGAATTGATGACTGAAATCAGCCCAGATTTTGAAAGCACCATCATGGAACTGCTGGTGTTCTCCGGTGGCGCCCGCAGCAGTGCCCTGATGGCGCTGCAACAGGCGCGTGCCGGGGACTTTACTGCGTCAGCCAAACACATGGCCGAATCGAAACAGTCGGTGAAAAAAGCGCACCTTATCCAGACCCAGTTGATCGGCCTGGATGAAGGCTGCGGCAAACTGACCATCAACCTGATTACCGTTCATGCGCAGGACCACCTGATGAACGCCATGGTGATCCAGGATCTGGCAGACGACATGATTGAACTTTACCGCCGTCAGGCACTGTTGGAGACTCGCGCATGAATTCGTTGAAAATCGCCGTTATCGGCGGCGGCAGCAGCTACACGCCAGAGTTGGTCGATGGGCTAATCCAGCGCATCGAAGAACTGCCGGTGACCGAATTGGCGCTGGTTGACGTTGAACCGGGCCGCGAGAAGGTAGAGATCATCGCCGCGCTGACCCGGCGCATGCTGGCGCGCAATGGGCTGGAGCAGGTGAAGGTCAGTGTGCATTTCGAGCTGAATGACGCCATTCGCGGTGCCCACTTCGTCCTGACCCAGTTCCGCGTCGGCCAGTTACCGGCACGCGCCGCCGACGAGCGTCTCGGCCTGAAATACGATTTGATCGGCCAGGAAACTACCGGCGTGGGCGGCTTCGCCAAAGCGCTGCGCACCATCCCGGTCATGCTGGATATTGCGCGCAGAGTGGAAAAGCTGGCGCCGGACGCCTGGATCATTAACTTCACCAACCCGGCCGGCATCGTCACCGAAGCGGTCTCCCGCTATACCAAAGCGAAAATTATCGGCCTGTGCAACGTGCCGATCAGCATGCACCACATGATCGCCACTATGTTAAAAAGCCCCTATGAAGACGTGCAGTTGCAGTTCGCCGGGCTGAACCACATGGTGTGGGTGCATCAGGTGCTGCAAAACGGCCATGACGTGACCGACAAGGTGATCGACATGCTGTGCGACGGCGCGGCGCTGACCATGAACAACATCAAGGAAGAGCCATGGCAGCCGGACTTCCTGCGCGCCGTAGGCGCCATCCCCTGCCCGTATCATCGCTATTTCTACCAGACCAAAGAGATGCTGGCCGAAGAAGTGGCCGCGGCGGCCGAGCGCGGCACCCGTGCCGAGCAAGTGATGAAGGTGGAGAAAGAACTGTTTGAGCTGTATGCCGATCCTCAGCTCGACAGCAAGCCTGAACAACTGAGTTTTCGCGGTGGATCATACTATTCGGAAGTGGCGCTGGAGCTAATTCGTGCGATCCATAATAATCTCGGTACGCAATTAGTCGTCAATACCGCAAACCGGGGCGCCATTCGCGGCTTACCGGACGATGCCGTGATAGAAACCAACTGCATCGTCGATGCGCAGGGCGCGCACCCGCTGACCTTCGGCACGCTGCCGGATTCCATGCACGCGCTGACCCAGCAGGTGAAGGCCTACGAGCGTCTGACCATCGAAGCCGCAGTGCATGGCGATCGTCGCAGCGGGCTGCTGGCGCTGGTCACCAATCCGCTGGTGGCCAATGCCAACGTGGCGCAACCGCTGCTGGAAGACGTGCTGGCGGTGAATGCGCCTTATCTGCCGCAGTTTAAATAACCGCCTGGCGGGACGTGGTTGTTGATACATTGCTATACCTACTATGCAGGGGTTCGGTTCGCCGAACCCGGTTTTAGCCGTAATCAGGAGTCGGATGATGGTGACACTGGAAGATGTCGCAGCATTGGCGGGCGTGTCCCGCGCCACCGTGTCACGCGTAGTGAATGGCGATACCAACGTTAAAGCGCCGACCCGCGAGAAGGTTGAACGGGCAGTAGCCCAGCTCGGTTATACCCCCAACCCCGCCGCCCGCGCGCTGGCTTCCAGCCACAGCAATACGCTGGGCCTGGTCACCACCTCGTATCGCGGCGGTTTCTTCGGCGCGCTGATGGACTTTGTGCAAACCGAAGCCGAATCCCAGGGTAAACAGCTGCTGGTGACCCAGGGCCGCAACAGTGCGGAAAACGAATGGCGGGCGATCCATCGGCTGTTCAACCTGCGCTGTGACGGCGTGATCCTGCACGTGCGTTTCCTCAGCGACGACCAACTGCGCCAGTTGGCGGCGGAGCAACGCAGCTTTGTGCTGCTCGATCGCCTGGTGCCCGGTCTGGAAGACCGCTGCGTCACCTTTGATCACCCGCTGGCCAGCCGCATGGCAACGCAACAGTTGATCGATGCCGGTCACCGGCGCATCGCCTGCATCAGCGGCCCAAGCGAACGGATTTCCAGCCGGCTGCGGCTGCAGGGTTTCGAACAGGCGATGCAGGCCGCGCATATCAAGCCGCTGGCCTGCGTGGAAGGGGTTTACGACCTGGAAAGCGGCTACCGCTGCGCCGACCGACTGCTGCAACTGGAAACCCTGCCCACCGCCATTTACTGCTGCAACGAGGAGATGGCCATCGGCGCGCTGCTGGCGCTCAACGAGCACCGCCTGCGGGTACCGCAAGATATCTCGCTGATCTGCTACGACAGCGGCGAACGCGCGCCCTTCGTGCGACCGGCGCTGACCAGCATACATTTCCCGATTACCGAGATGGCGCAATACGCCACGCGGCTGCTGATTGATCCGACCACCCCGCACATCAGCTTCGCGCCGACGATCGTCAGCCGCGACTCGATTGTGACGATAAGCAAATAGATCACAAAAAAATTTCACAACCTTTCATTGATTGCATCAAAAAATCGACAGCCATCACAAAAACTCCCGTTGTCTGTGCTAGGATCCGCTCCCTGGTGGCCTGATCGGGACTTTTCTGCTTTTACAAGGAAAAGCCAGCGGCCTTAACCCAGTGTTATACCCCATGAATTTCAAATTGCAGCTGGGCACCCAACTGCGGTTTGAAAGACGACGGGTATAATCCTAACAGACATAATCAGGCCTATATAATGAATGACAGCAACCGTCTACGGCTTACCTGGATCAGCTATTTTTCTTACGCGCTGACCGGCGCTTTAGTTATCGTCACAGGGATGGTGATGGGGAACATTGCAGAGTACTTTAATCTGCCGGTTTCCAGCATGAGCAACACCTTTACTTTCCTTAACGCCGGCATCTTGATTTCGATCTTCCTCAACGCCTGGTTGATGGAAATCATCCCGCTGAAGCGTCAACTGATGTTTGGCTTTATCCTGATGGTACTGGCTGTCGCCGGGCTGATGGTGACCAAGAGCCTGACGATGTTCTCCCTGTGCATGTTTATCCTTGGCGTGGTCAGCGGCATCACCATGTCGATAGGCACCTTCCTGATCACCCATATGTACGCCGGCCGCCAGCGCGGTTCGCGCCTGCTGTTCACTGACTCTTTCTTCAGCATGGCCGGGATGATCTTCCCGATTGTCGCCGCGATGCTGCTGGCGCGTCAGATCGGCTGGTACTGGGTGTATGCCTGCATCGGCCTGCTGTACGTAGGCATCTTTGTGCTGACCCTGTTCTCCGAATTCCCGGTGCTGGGCAACAAAGGCGCCAATGCCGGCCAGCCGGTAGCGAAAGAGAAATGGGGTGTCGGCGTGCTGTTTCTGTCGATCGCCGCTCTGTGCTATATCCTCGGTCAGTTGGGCTTTATCCAATGGGTGCCGGAATACGCCACCAAGTCCTTCGGGATGGACATCGGCCAGGCCGGTAAGCTGGTGAGCGATTTCTGGACCTCGTACATGCTTGGCATGTGGGTGTTCAGCTTTATCCTGCGCTTCTTTGACTTGCAGCGTATCGTCACTGTTCTGGCCGCTCTGGCGACCGGCGCGATGTACCTGTTCGTCAGCACCGACAATCCGGAACACCTGGGCTACTACATTATGGCTTTGGGCTTCGTTTCCAGCGCGATCTACACCACGCTGATCACCCTAGGCTCGCTGCAAACCAAGGTGTCCTCACCGAAACTGGTTAACTTCATCCTGACCTGCGGCACCATCGGCACCATGCTGACCTTCGTGGTCACCGGCCCGATCGTGGCTAAAGGCGGCGCACACGCTGCGCTGACCACCGCCAACGGCCTGTACCTGGCGGTGTTCGTCATGTGTCTGCTGCTCGGTTTCGTTACCAAGCACCGCAGCCACGGTCACGTGACGCACTAATCTGTCGTCAGTGACATCAAAAAGGCGCCTCAGGCGCCTTTTTTTATGGCTGTTGCCCACGCCTTAGCGCCGGAAATCCACCTTCTCATCCTGCGCCAGATACAGCGTGGTTTCTGCCGGCCGGGTCTCGGCAATCACCGCCCCCTGACGAATCGAATAGCGCACCGGAGTCTGACGGCGTACCGCATCAAAGCCACTTTCCGCAGGCAGGATCACCAGGTTGGCGCTGTTGCCCGCCGCCAGGCCATAATCGGTCAGGTGCAGGGTGCGCGCACTGTGGCTGGTGATCAGTTTCAGCCCGTCGTCAATCTGGCCGTATCCCATCAGTTGGCAGACGTGCAGCCCCATGTGCAGGACTTGCAGCATATTGGCGGTCCCCAGCGGATACCAGGGATCGAAGACGTCGTCGTGGCCAAAGCAGACGTTAATCTCCGCTTCCAGCATTTCTTTCACCCGCGTGATGCCGCGCCGTTTCGGGTAGCTGTCGAAGCGCCCCTGCAGGTGAATATTAACCAGCGGGTTAGCGACAAAGTTGATGCCGGACATTTTCAACAGTCGGAACAGCCGCGAAGTGTAAGCACCGTTATAGGAGTGCATCGCGGTGGTATGGCTGGCGGTCACCTTGGCGCCCATATTCAGCTTCAGCGCCAGCGCCGCCACGGTTTCGACAAAGCGCGACTGCTCATCGTCAATCTCATCGCAGTGTACGTCCACCAGCCGATCGTACTTTTGCGCCAGCGCAAAGGCCTTGTGCAGCGATTCTACGCCGTATTCGCGCGTGAACTCGAAGTGCGGAATGGCCCCCACCACGTCAGCCCCCAGCCGCAGCGCCTCTTCCAGCAATGCCTCGCCGTTGGGATAGGACATAATGCCTTCCTGCGGGAAAGCGACGATTTGCAGCGTCACCCAGGGCGCAACCTCCTGCTTCACCTCCAGCATGGCGCGCAGCGCGGTCAGGGTCGGATCGGAGACGTCAACATGGGTACGCACGTACTGCACGCCGTTGGCGATCTGCCATTTCAGCGTCTGCCAGGCGCGTTGTTTGACGTCCTCGTGGGTCAGCAATGCCTTGCGCTCCGCCCAGCGCTCAATGCCTTCAAACAGGGTGCCGGACTGGTTCCAGGCCGGCTGTCCGGCGGTCTGGGTGGTGTCCAAATGGATATGCGGCTCGACAAACGCCGGCAGCGCCAGCCCACCCTGTGCATCAAGCACGTCGCTGCGCCACTCCTGCCCCTCAGGTTGTGGCACCAGATGGGCAATGCGCCCCTGCTCAATGGCCAGCTGCCACACCCCTTCATGCCCGCTCAAACGCAGGTTGTCGATAAACTTCAATGGATTCTTGGCCACCCTTCACCTCTGCTGTTGCGGCTCGTTTTATTCATCATACTGGCAGCGGATCCGGCTGACAAAGCCGCAGAAGGTTTATTACTCCCTCATCTACTCCCACAGGGGTAAGGTTCGCAGTAACTGGCTCGTTTCAGCTAAAGATGAATAAAAACCGCAACTTATCAAATATCGAGAAAAATCATCCATATACCACATTAGAGGTATATGAAGGTGCACTTGATTTGCATCAATAAATTGCCCGCGGGGAGGCATAAGGTAAGCCTAGGAAATCAGAATTTTGAGGCAATAATGAGCAGAGTCAAACTTGCTGTCATCGGGAACGGCATGGTCGGCCACCGGTTTATCGAAGATCTGCTGGAAAAAGCAGACAAAGACCAGTTTGAGATCACCGTATTTTGTGAAGAACCGCGCATCGCCTATGACCGCGTGCACCTGTCTTCTTATTTCGCCCACCATACTGCCGAAGAACTTTCGCTGGTACGCGAAGGCTTTTACGAAAAACAGGGGGTGAAGGTATTGGTTGGCGAGCGCGCCATTACCATCAACCGCAGTGAGAAGGTCATTCACTCCAATACCGGCCGCACCCTTTACTACGACAAGCTGATTATGGCCACCGGCTCCTACCCGTGGATCCCGCCGATTAAAGGCTCGGAAAGCCAGGATTGCTTCGTCTACCGCACCATTGAAGATCTGAACGCCATCGAAGCCTGCGCACGCCGCAGCAAACGCGGTGCGGTGGTTGGCGGCGGCCTGCTGGGGCTGGAAGCCGCCGGGGCGCTGAAAAGCCTGGGCGTCGAAACCCACGTCATTGAATTCGCCCCAATGCTGATGGCCGAACAGCTCGATCCTATGGGTGGCGATCAGTTGCGCCGCAAGATCGAACGCATGGGCGTCAAAGTGCATACCGGTAAAAACACGAAAGAGATCGTCAACGGCGGGGAACAGGCGCGTAAAACCATGCAGTTCGCCGACGGCACCGAGCTGGAAGTGGACTTTATCGTGTTTTCCACCGGCATCCGCGCTCAGGACAAGCTGGCTCACCAATGTGGCCTGGCTACCGCCCGCCGTGGCGGCATCGTGATTAACGACAGTTGCCAAACCTCCGATCCGGACGTTTACGCCATCGGCGAGTGCGCCTCCTGGCGTGAGCGTACCTTCGGCCTGGTGGCGCCGGGCTATAAAATGGCGCAGGTCACGGCCGATCATCTGCTGGGCCGTGAAAATGCCTTCCAGGGCGCCGATATGAGCGCCAAGCTGAAGCTGCTGGGCGTGGACGTTGGCGGCATTGGCGATGCCCACGGTCGCACTGAAGGCGCGCGCAGTTACGTTTATCTGGATGAAAGCAAAGAAGTCTATAAGCGCATCATCGTCAGCGCCGACAATAAAACCCTGCTCGGCGCAGTGTTGGTGGGCGATACCAGCGACTACGGCAATCTGTTGCAACTGGCGTTGAACGCCATTGAACTGCCGGAAAACCCGGACGGCCTGATCCTGCCGGCACATGCGGGCAGCAAGCCGGCCATCGGCGTGGATTCCCTGCCGGACACCGCGCAAATCTGTTCCTGCTTCGACGTCACCAAGGGTGACATCGTCAAGGCGGTCGGCATGGGCTGCCACACCGTCGCGGCGATAAAATCAGAAACCAAGGCCGGTACCGGCTGCGGCGGCTGTATTCCGCTGATCACCCAGGTGCTGAATGCCGAGCTGAGCAAACAGGGTATCGAGGTTAACCACCATCTGTGCGAACACTTCGCCTATTCACGCCAGGAGTTGTACCACCTGATCCGCGTTGAAGGCATCAAGTCCTTCGACGCACTGCTGGCCAAATACGGCAAAGGTTACGGTTGTGAAGTCTGTAAACCGACCGTCGGCTCGCTGCTGGCTTCCTGCTGGAATGAATTCGTGCTCAAACCGCAGCACACGCCGTTGCAGGACACCAACGACAACTTCCTCGGCAATATCCAGAAAGACGGCACTTATTCGGTGATCCCACGCTCCGCCGGCGGTGAAATTACGCCGGACGGGTTGATGGCGGTCGGCCAGATTGCCAAGGAATACAGCCTGTATACCAAGATGACCGGTTCTCAGCGCATCGGTATGTTCGGTGCGCAGAAAGACGACCTGCCGGCTATCTGGAGCAAGCTGATTGCCGCCGGTTTTGAAACCGGCCATGCCTACGCCAAGGCGTTGCGCATGTCGAAAACCTGTGTCGGCAGCACCTGGTGCCGCTTTGGCGTGGGTGACAGCGTCGGGTTTGGCGTCAAACTGGAACACCGCTACAAAGGCATCCGCACGCCGCACAAAATGAAGTTCGGCGTTTCCGGCTGTACCCGCGAATGTGCTGAAGCGCAGGGCAAGGACGTCGGCATCATCGCCACCGAGAACGGCTGGAACCTGTACGTATGCGGTAACGGTGGCATGAAACCTCGCCACGCCGACCTGCTGGCGGCGGATCTCGACAGCGCTACGCTGGAACGTTATCTGGACCGTTTCATGATGTTCTACATCCGCACCGCCGATAAGCTGCAACGCACTTCGGTGTGGCTGGAAAGCCTGGAAGGCGGCATCGATTATCTGCGTAAGGTGATCATTGACGACAAACTGGGCATCAACGATCAGTTGGAAACCGAAATCGCCCGCCTGCGCGATGCGGTTATCTGCGAGTGGAAAGAAGCCGTCGAAGATCCGCAGGCCCAGGTCCGTTTCGCCCACTTTATCAACAGCAGCCTGCGCGATCCGAACGTACAGATCGTGGCCGAGCGCGAACAACATCGGCCAGCGCGCCCGGATGAACGCATTCCCGTCACCCTGCTGGACGCTGAGGAGAACAACGTATGAGCCAGTGGATCACCCTTTGCCCCGTCACTGATATCCTGCCCGGCACCGGCGTGTGTGCCCTGATCGGCGAACAGCAGGTGGCGGTATTCCGCCCCCATGCCGATGAGCGGGTATTTGCTATCAGCAATATCGATCCCTTCGCCCAAGCCAGCGTGCTGTCACGCGGTCTGATCGCCGAACATCAGGGTGAACTGTGGGTCGCCAGCCCGCTGAAAAAACAGCATTTCCGCCTGCACGACGGCTACTGCCTGGAAGATGACAGCCGCTCAGTTGCGCATTTCACCAGCCGGGTAGTCGACGGCATGGTGCAGGTCGCGGCCTGATATTTTCACGTTAACCTCAGGGGAAGCAGCATGTTCACCGATACCATCAACAAATGCGCCGCCAACGCGGCGCGCATCGTCAGGCTGTCGAAAGACAGCCCGCTGGGCTTTTGGATCAGCTCGGCGATGGCCGGGGCTTACGTCGGCCTCGGCATCATTTTAATCTTCACCCTTGGCAATCTGGTCGATCCGTCCCTTCGGCCATTAGTGATGGGCGCCACCTTCGGCATCGCGTTGACGCTGGTGATCATCGCCGGTTCCGAGCTGTTTACCGGCCACATCATGTTCCTGACGCTGGGCGTCAAAGCCGGTACCATCCGCCAGAGCCAGATGTGGGCAGTCCTGCCGCAAACCTGGTTGGGTAACTTGCTGGGGTCGGTGCTGGTGGCACTGATGTACTACTACGGTGGCGGCAGCCTGCTGCCGGTGGACACCAGCCTGGTACATACTGTGGCGCTGGCGAAAACCACCGCCCCCGCCGAAGTGCTGTTCTTCAAGGGCGTGCTGTGCAACTGGCTGGTTTGCCTGGCCATTTGGATGGCGATTCGCGTCGAGGGCGCCGCCAAATTTATCGCCATCTGGTGGTGCCTGCTGGCCTTTATCGCCTCCGGCTACGAACACTCCGTCGCCAACATGACGCTGTTCGCCCTGTCCTGGTTCGGCCATCACAGCGAAGCCTACACGCTGAGCGGGATCGGCCATAACCTGCTGTGGGTGACGCTGGGCAATATCCTGTCCGGCTCGGTCCTGATGGGCCTGGGTTACTGGTACGCCACCCCGCGTGCCGAACGTCCGCAGGCCGAGAAAACCGCAGCGCGCCAGGCTGCATAATATTCCGGGGCGCACTGCGCCCCCGTTGCCAATTGCTCGAGGTTTGCCGATGGATTACCTGCCGATTTTCTGCCAACTCCAACACAAAGCCTGCCTGCTGGTCGGCGGCGGCGAGGTCGCCGAACGCAAGGCGCGCCTGCTGCTGGACGCCGGCGCGTTGCTGACCGTCAACGCCTGCGCATTCAGCCCCCAGTTCCACGAGTGGGCGGCCCTTGACCGGGTTACGTTGGTGGAAGGGGAATTCAGCGCGGCATTGCTGGCGGAAAAATGGCTGGTCATCGCCGCAACCGATCGACTCGAGGTCAACGCGCTGGTCTATCAGTGCGCCAACCAGCAACGGGTATTCTGCAATGTTGTCGACGATCCCAAACGCGCCAGTTTTATCATGCCTTCGATTATCGATCGCTCCCCGATCATGGTCGCGGTGTCCTCCGGCGGCAAGGCGCCGGTGCTGGCGCGGCTGCTGCGTGAAAAGCTGGAAGCCGTATTGCCGCAGCATCTTGGCAAGCTGGCGCAACTGGGCGGATCATTGCGCCAACGGGTGAAACGGCACTTTACCGGTGCAGGTGCCCGCCGTCGTTTTTGGGAGAAGTTGTTTGCCCATGACCGGCTGGCGCAGTCGCTGGCCAATGATGACCAGGCGCTGGCGCAACGGCAGATCGAACAGTTGTTCGACTGCCCTGCGGAGGAGTCCGGCGAAGTGGTGCTGGTGGGCGCAGGGCCGGGGGACGCCGGCTTGCTGACGCTCAAGGGGTTGCAACAGATCCAGCAGGCCGACGTGGTGGTTTACGATCGGCTGGTGTCCGACGAGATCATGACGCTGGTGCGCCGCGATGCCGAGCGTATCTTCGTCGGCAAACGCGCGGGCCATCATTGCGTACCGCAGGAGCAGATCAACCGCATCCTGCTGGAGCAAGCGCAACAGGGTAAACGCGTTGTACGGCTGAAAGGCGGTGACCCGTTTATTTTCGGCCGCGGCGGCGAAGAGCTGGAAACGCTGGCCGATGCCAATATCCCGTTCTCGGTGGTGCCGGGCATTACCGCCGCTTCCGGTTGTTCTGCCTACAGCGGCATTCCTCTCACCCATCGCGATCATGCGCAGAGCGTGCGGCTGGTGACCGGCCACGCCAAGAGCGGCGGCGGGCTGGACTGGGCGACGCTGGCCGCCGGGCAGCAAACGCTGGTGTTTTACATGGGCCTGACACAGGCCGCGGATATCCAACGCCAACTGATTGCCCACGGCATGCCCACGACCACGCCGGTGGCGCTGGTGGAAAACGGCACTTCATGCCGTCAACGGGTGATCGAAGGCGAGCTGAACCAACTGGGAACGCTGGCCCAACAGGCCGCCAGCCCAAGCCTGATTATCGTCGGCAGCGTGGTAAGTCTGCGCAGCAAGCTGAACTGGTTCTCCAGCCAGGAAACGCCGCAAAAGCTGGCTCAAATGGCCTGATACCGACGTAAAAAAAGCGGCTCATGGCCGCTTTTCTATCTGCGCAAAGCATTAAGGCTGTGACACGAAGCCTACCGCCTGGTAAACCTTCGCCAGCGTTTCTTGGGCGCGCGCACGCGCCTTGGCCGCACCGTCACGCATGACCTGCTGCAGCAAGGCCTCGTCATTGCGGAAGTTGTGATAACGCTCCTGCAACTCACCCAGCATACCGGATACTGCATCGGCAACCGCGCCTTTCAGGTGGCCGTACATCTGGCCTTCAAATTCGGCTTCCAGCTGAGCGATGCTTTTGCCGGTCACGCCCGAGAGAATATCCAGCAAGTTGGATACGCCCGGCTTGTTCGCCACGTCGTAACGAATCACCGGCGGCTCTTCGGAGTCGGTCATCGCACGCTTGATTTTCTTGGCTACCGCTTTCGGATCTTCCAGCAGGCCGATCACGTTATTGCGGTTATCGTCCGACTTGGACATCTTCTTGGTCGGATCCTGCAACGACATCACGCGCGCGCCAGACTTGGGAATGAACGGTTCAGGCACCTTGAACACATCGCCATACAGCGCGTTGAAACGCTGGCCGATGTCACGGCTCAATTCCAGATGCTGTTTCTGGTCTTCGCCGACCGGCACCTGGTTGGTCTGATACAGCAGAATGTCCGCCGCCATCAGCACCGGGTAGCTGAACAGGCCAGCATTGATGTTTTCCGCATAGCGCGCGGATTTGTCTTTGAACTGGGTCATGCGGCTCAGCTCGCCGAAATAGGTGTAGCAGTTCAGCACCCAGCTCAGTTGAGTGTGTTCCGGCACGTGCGACTGCACAAAGATGGTGCTCTTTTGCGGATCGATGCCGCAGGCCAGATACAGCGCCAGCGTATCCAGCGTAGCCTTGCGCAGTTTTTCCGCGTCCTGACGTACAGTGATGGCGTGCAGATCGACGATGCAGTAGATGCAGTCGTAATCGTCCTGCAGCTTAACCCACTGACGCAGCGCACCCATGTAGTTGCCAATGCTCAGTTCACCGGACGGCTGCGCGCCGCTAAATACGATGGGCTTACTCATGTTTAAATTTCCTGATTCTCTAAAGATGACAGCCCAAGAGAGGGCAACAAATCGGCAAAGCGCTCCAACACGCGGTCGGGATGGCTCAGGGCAATAGCCTCGCCGTAGTTATAACCGTAGGTCAGCGCAGCGCTTGGGCAACCCGCCCCCTGTGCCGCCTGAATATCGTTGCGCGAATCGCCCACGAACAGCAGTTCATTGGCGCGCAGGCCAAGCTTGCCGAGCACCAGATACAGCGGCGCCGGATGCGGTTTCTTTTCCACCACGTCGTCACCGCCGATGATCAGCGAGAAATAATCGATAATCCCCAACGCGGTCAGTAACGGCGCAACAAACGGCGTCGGTTTGTTGGTCACCAGCGCCATCGGATAACCCTGTGCAGCCAGGTGGGCCAGCGTTTCTTTCACCTGTGGGAACAGGCGGCTGCCGCTGTCGACGGTTTGCGCGTAGAAGTGATCGAAGCGCTCACGCAACTGACTGTTGTGTTCCGGCGTGGCTTCCACTTCAGCCCAACGCAGCGCACGCTGCACCAGCACATCGGCGCCATTGCCAATCCAGGTCCCCACGCGGGCTTCGCCGGCCTGCGGCAGACCCATTTCGGCCAGCGCCAGATCGATGGCTGCCGCCAACCCCGGCGCGCTGTCTACCAGCGTGCCGTCGAGATCGAAGGCCAGAGCGCGGATCACGCTGAAATCAGCCATGAGTCACTTTCGCCAGTTCGCTGCGCATCTCGTCGATCACCTTGCGGTAATCCGGCTTGCCGAAGATCGCTGAACCGGCGACAAACATGTCCGCGCCCGCCGCTGCAATCTCGGCGATATTGTCTACCTTCACGCCGCCATCGACTTCCAGACGGATATCACGGCCACTTTCGTCGATCAGCTTGCGCACCTGACGCAGCTTATCCAGGGTGCCGTGGATAAACGACTGGCCGCCAAAGCCCGGATTGACCGACATCAGCAGGATCACGTCGACTTTATCCATGACGTAATCCAGGTAGCTCAACGGCGTCGCCGGGTTGAATACCAGGCCGGCCTTGCAGCCGTGCTCTTTAATCAGCTGAATGGTGCGATCGACGTGTTCGGAGGCTTCCGGATGGAAAGAGATATAGTTGGCGCCCGCCGCAGCGAAATCCGGGACGATGCGATCGACCGGTTTCACCATCAGATGCACGTCAATCGGCTCGGTGATGCCATAGTCGCGCAGCGCCTGGCAAACCATCGGCCCGATGGTCAGATTGGGAACGTAGTGGTTATCCATCACGTCGAAGTGCACCACGTCGCCGCCTGCGGCCAGCACGTTAGCGGTATCTTCACCTAACCGGGCAAAATCTGCCGACAGAATGGACGGGGCAATTAAAAACTTTTTCATCCGCAATCTCCAAACGTAGGGTTCGAATTGTTATACCCTTCGCGTTTCAAGCCGCAGCGTTGTGGGCTGCACCTGAAATCCGCTGGGCATATACGCCGGGGCGTACCCCGGTTTAACGATAGAGCGCCAAAAGCTCGTTCACTTTACTGCGACCAAGAATATTACGGCTGATGGTGCGGCGCGCTTTTACCACGTACAGCGCGGCATGCTGGTACCAGTCACGCGTCAGCTCGGTGTCATGGTTGGAAATCAATACCGGCACCTGGCTTTCCACAGAAAGCTGATGCGCCATTAACGCCAGGCTTTGCTGATCGGCAATACTGAAGCTGTTGGTGTGGTAAGCGGTAAAATTCGCCGTCGCCGATAATGGCGCATACGGCGGATCGCAATATATCACTGTCCCGCGCTCGGCTTTTGCCATGGTATCGCGGTAATGCTCACAGACAAAAGTGGCGTTGCGGGATTTTTCAGCGAACCAGTACAGCTCTTCTTCCGGGAAGTACGGTTTCTTGTAACGTCCAAACGGGACATTGAACTCTCCACGCAGATTATACCGGCACAGGCCGTTATAACAGTGGCGGTTCAGATAGAGAAACAGCAGCGCGCGGCGATAGGCATCGGCACTGGTATTAAACTCTTCGCGCAGCAGGTAGAAGCGATCCGATTGATTGAACTCATCGGTGAAAAGAAGGCGGGCATCGCGCACGAAATCATCCGTACGCAGCTTAACGATGTTATACAGGTTGATAAGATCGCTGTTGATGTCGGCGAGAATATAGGCGTCGTACTCCGTGTTCAGGAAGACTGAACCCGCACCCACGAAGGGCTCGATTAAGCAGTCGCCCGCCGGCAGATGACGACGAATCTCGTCAACCAGCGGGTATTTTCCACCAGCCCATTTTAAAAAAGCGCGGTTTTTCTTCATGCCGTCAGTTAGCTACTTATACAATTCAGAGCGGCGGATTGTACTCTGTTTCAGACAGCACATCAGCGCACAAATTTAAATGATTATACCCTTCATCTTTCAAGCTGCAGCAATGTCGACTGCGTGCAGTTATTTGGCCTGTCCATGGGCCTACCCCTCTCGGAGCCACCGCAGGGGGCGGGCAAATCTGCTCACGGCAAACTTGCCACCCCCATCACCGTAGAGGCAAAAATCTTCGCCCCGCTTACTACGGCCGCAGCATCTACATCCCTACAATGCATGAAATCCATGCCCTGACTGCAGCTTGAAATCTATTGGGTTACTTTTTCAGGTCCTGCTGAACCTGACGTACAGGCTTGGCCCATGGCTTTTTCGCCTGAACATCCGCCGGCAGCGTCGCGATTGCGCGCTTGGCTTCAGCCGCAGAGGCGTAATTACCGCTCACCAGCACGTACCATGCTTTACCGTCACGCTGGGTCGCGTACACCTGATAATTCTGCAGTTTCTGCTGCTTGGCGTAGGCGTTCAACGTATCGGAACGCGAAGCGCTGCTCAACTGCAGGGTATAGTGGCTGGCCGGGGCAGACTGCAGCGAACTGCCGCTGCCGCTAACAACGCCCGCCTTGGCACCTGTCGTGTCCGCTTTGGCGCTCGTCGTGCCCGTTTTGCTGCTTGCCGCTCCCGGTTTGGCGGAAGGAGCCGGGGTATACACCGTGGTTGGCGCTTTATGCTGCTGCGTCGTCGCCGGTTTACTGACGGTTTTTGCCGGTGTCTTATGTTGCTGTGACCCAGTGCTCTGAACCGGGCGCGTTGCTTCTTTCGCTACGGTAGCGGCGGCGCCGTTCATCAGGGTGGCCGGAGCCGTAGGCAGCGTCGAAGCCGGGCCACTCATGCCCTGCGTCGCCGCGTCAACCTGGCCCTGCTGGGCGGATAACGCATCCGACATATTGCCCGGCAGATCGACACGCTGCTGCGCGCCATCTTGCGCCGGCTGCGGTTGCGCTTCTGTCGGCGTGCTGGAGATCGGTGGAACGCTGACGTTTTGCGGCTGTTGCGCAGAAGTGCTGCTCACGCCGTTATTGTCATTGGTATCGGTCGTGCCGCCTGGAACACCGGTATTACCGGCGGTCAGCGACGAAGAACCGGACAGGTTGATGTCTTTGGCCGCGCCGTTTTGCGCGGCTTCCTGTGTCGCTTCATGCTTGGTAGGCGCCTTCAACGCCGAGCCGATGCCGACAATCAGCAACAGCAGCACCAGAATACCGATGCCAATCATCAGGTGCTGACGCGAAACGGCGAAGCGTGGTCCCGGAGCTGGTTTACGCGAACGTGCAGGACGACGATCGCTGCTATCAGGTCTGAGATCGTCTTCCGGTTTAAACTCATCCATCTGAAACCCTCCAACTAGAGGCAAAAGCCCACCACCGTAGACCTACCGTGGTACGGGCAGATTAACCCGATGATGGCAAAGCGACATCAGTCATGCTTTGCACATTATTAATATAGATGTAAACAGCGGCTAAACCACTGTTACTTCGTCCGATTTACTCAGGCATTCCGTTCAGGCAAGCAAGCTGCGATAGAAGCAAGCACCACATCATGCCCAACTCCGCCACGAACTTCCGCCTGACCAATGGCCGTCGGCAGTACCAGACGCAGTTCGCCGGCCAACACTTTCTTGTCGCGCATCATGTGCGGCAAATAAGATTCCGGCGCCATTTCCTGCGGCCCGCACACCGGTAAACCAGCGCGCAACAACAGTGTTTTAATGCGTTCAATATCGTCGGCGGAGAACTGGCCGAGACGATGCGCGGTTTCCGCCGCCATCATCATGCCGGCAGCAACGGCTTCACCGTGCAGCCATACACCATAGCCCATTTCTGCTTCAATCGCATGGCCATAAGTATGGCCCAGATTCAGCAGCGCGCGCAGACCGCTTTCGCGTTCATCAGCGGCAACCACCTCGGCCTTCAGCTCACAGCAACGGCGGATACAATAGCCCAGGGCTGTCATATCCAGCGCAACCAACGCATCGATGTTGTTTTCCAGCCAGACGAAGAAATCACTGTCGAGAATGATCCCGTACTTGATCACTTCAGCCAGGCCAGAGGAGAGCTCACGCGCCGGTAAGGTTTTCAGGCAGTCCAGATCAACCACCACTGAAGCAGGCTGATAGAATGCGCCGATCATGTTTTTACCGAGCGGATGATTGACGGCGGTTTTACCGCCAACGGAAGAGTCCACCTGCGAAAGCAAGGTGGTAGGAACCTGAATAAAGCGGACACCGCGCTGATAGCAAGCCGCGGCAAAACCGGTAAGATCGCCCACCACGCCGCCGCCGAGCGCGATCAAAGTGGTATCGCGACCGTGAGGCTTTTGCAGCAGCGCCGAGAACACCTGCTCAAGCACGGCAAGGGATTTATACTGTTCGCCATCAGGCAGAATCACCTGATCCACCATTACGCCCGCCTGCTCAAGCACCTTCCGGACCCGGTCCAGATAGAGCGGCGCCAAGGTTTGGTTGGTGACCAGCATGACCTGTTCACCCGCCTTTAGCGGCATAAAAGAAGCCGGATCGTTAAACAATCCGGCGGCTATGGTAATCGGGTAGCTGCGCTCCCCAAGCGTTACGGTAATTCTCTCCATGTCGCGCTCAGTTCTCAATGTGTGGTTTATCCCCGCTGTTGCGGGGAACACAATCAGTCTTTCCGCATTTGCCGTGGCGAACACGGAAACCGCAATCAGTTGCTTTCCAGCATATTGATAATCTGGTTGGCAACCACTTTAGCGCTTTGATCGTCGGTGCGGATGGTGACATCTGCAATTTCTTCGTATAACGGATTGCGCTCTTTCGCCAACGCTTCCAGCACTTCGCGCGGAGGAGAATCAACCTGCAGCAACGGACGCTTTTTGTCGCGCTGAGTGCGGGCCAACTGCTTCTCGATGGTGGTTTCCAAATAAACCACGACACCGCGCGCCGACAGACGGTTACGCGTTTCACGCGATTTAACCGAACCACCGCCGGTAGCCAGCACAATCCCTTGCTTTTCCGTCAGTTCATTAATGACTTTTTCTTCACGATCGCGGAAACCTTCTTCACCTTCCACGTCGAATACCCAGCCCACGTCAGCTCCGGTACGTCGCTCAATTTCTTGATCGGAGTCGAAGAACTCCATATTGAGTTGCTGAGCTAACTGACGGCCAATAGTGCTTTTGCCGGCACCCATAGGCCCAACCAGAAAGATATTGCGTTTCTCTGCCATGTTTTTGGTATTACTAAGACTATTCGTTAATGTTAACCCGCCCCGCCAATCAAATCAGCGGCGGGACCTAAACTGAAACCTCATGAGCGATAGTGCGAGATCAGACGGAAAATTATCTCAACACTCTTGGTAGTTTGGCAACCGAATAAATCGCAATCCACGCCGCAGGAGGGAAACCATACGTTTTTAACGGCGTCTTGGCGTTAACAAAAAACCTCGGTGCTCAATTCGGTAACCCTTGTAAGCTAAATCGGCCGCAGCGTCAAACGCAGATGCCCCCAAGGTGAGAAAAAAGTGCATCTGCTCATCAACTTTAGGCGATTTCCACCGAACCTGACAGCTTGCTGCTCATGCCTTAATCAATGTCGGAGTAATGAATATCACCAGCTCGCGTCGTTTATGCTGTTTGGTGCTCTGTTTGAACAAGGAACCCAGCAGTGGAATATCCCCGAGCCCCGGTACCTTGTCCGCCCCCTGAGCGCTCTGGCGCTGAAATACGCCGCCCAATACAATGGTTTCACCGTCTTTCACCGTCACCTGGGTTTTGATCTCCTGCTTATCGATCGCCAGCGCCTCGCCGGCTGCCCGGGTGATTGAACGCCCAGGCATGTTCTGGCTGATTGTCAGCGTCAGAGTAATGCGGCCGTTCGGCAAAATTTTCGGCGTCACTTCCATGCCCAGCACCGCTTCCTTGAACTCCATTGATGTCGCCCCGCTGTTGCCGCTACTCACCTCATAGGGGATTTCCGTTCCCTGTTTAATGCTGGCGGTTTGCTGATGCGCAGTCAGCAAACGCGGGCTGGCGATGATTTCTACCTGGTTCTCTTGCTCGAGCGCCATTAACTCAAGGTCCAGCAGACGCCCGCCGATGCGCGCCAGGTGGAAACCGGCATTGACCGCGCTACTCCCCAGCGGCAGACTCACGTTAAAGTCCCCCATCCGCAATGGCTTTGCTGCACCTTCATCCGGGGCCAAACCCCAACGCACGCCGAGCTCGCGCAAACTCTCACTGTTGATGGTGACGATATGCGCCGCCAGCTGTACCTGCGCCAATGGCGCATCCATTTCCGCAATGCGTTTGGTTAATAACGCCACGACCGAGGCGGTATCGCGGATCAGCAACGCATTAGTGCGTTTATCCGCCACCACGCTGCCGCGCTCGCTCAGCAAAATACTGCCCTGGGCATTCAGATTTTCGGCAATCTCAACCGCATCTGCATGATTTAACGTCAAGGTTACGCTTTGCAGCGGCTGCTTTTGTGCCAAAGCCAACAGTTGTCGTTGTTTTTCCTGTTCATCCGGTTCGGGAAACACCATCATGACGTTGCCTTCCAGCGTCATCGACAGTTTTCCCATACGCAGGATCACCGCCAGCGCTTGCTGCCAGGGCACGTTATCCAACCGCAACGTCAGGTTGCCGCCCACGCCAGTCGCGGTGACCACATTGAGTTGTTGATAATCCGCCAGCGCCTGCAATACCAGGGTTACCGGGGCGTCCTGAAACGCCATCGATATCGGTTCCTTGTTCTGTGTCGCCATGCCGGCGGCAGCAATACCCCACAACACCGCGCCCAGCCAAGTGCCTCCTTTCATTTTTTTTCTTCCTTATGGTTTCCCAATGTCAGCACCAGGGTATTGTCAGCCGCCGGACAAGCCGGATCTTCAGGACCTGCTTTCAACACCAACCGCCCCTCAAACACCTGTTCCACTCGCCAGCGCCCGCCCAGCAGGCTTTGCCGAGACGCTAAACGCAACCACTGCCCTGCGGGCGTGACCACCCAGGCATGGCGCGACGCTGCCTGCCCGACGGTGCCCTTCAAAAGCCAGTTTGCCGGCGATTCTCTCTGCGTCAGGCAATCAGACACGGGTGGCGGCATAAAGGGATTGCGCGGTTGCGCCATCAACGCCCACGGCAGCAACAGCCACCAAACCCCGTAACCTTTTTTATTCATCTGCGTTTACCGGAATGACGTCTGCCGGTGCATCGAGTAAAGCGAAGTGCGCTGTCAGCCCTTCACCCTGCGCTTCAAGGGTCATGTGATCGATGCGAAATGCGGGAGGCAACGCCTCCAACAGCAGTAGTAAACCGCCGTAATGCATATGAATGCTCAGGGTTTGACGCTGGGGTTTCTCCTGCTGCTGCCAGCGTTGCAATGCAGCACCCGCCAACTGCAGCACTTGCGTCAAATCGCCATGAGCGGCGGGCTTGAGCGTATTCTGCTGCAGGCGAAGATTAATCTCCTCCAACGTTGGCATCTGGGCCAGTTGCTGTCTTAACGGCTCAATCTGCTCAATCAGACGCTGTTGCTCCGCCAATGTGCGCTCCCGCTGCTGCCATTTGCCGTGCAGAAAAAATATGCCGAACAGCAAAGCCAGGCAGCCCAACACCAATCCTTGCGCAACCAGCACCTTCCAACCCGGCAGGTTCAGCCAGTGCCTTGTCCAGAGCGGCAACGGCTTATCCATTCAGCCCCCATTGCGCCATCAGAGTGAATGAAAACAGGCCATCCTGGCGCTGTACCACGTCCGCCAGCCGGCAGCGCTGCAATAGCGGCAGTGCCGCCAACTGCTGCTCAAACTGAATGACAGCCCCATATCGGCGGCTGAGGCCCCGCAGCGTGATATTTTGTGCGTTGCTTTCCAAGGAGGTAAGCCACATCGGCGCAGGAAGAATGACCGAGAACTGCTGTAACAGCTGCAGATAACGCCGGTTGTGCACCTGGTTCTTCCCCTGCTGATCCGCCTGCGCGGTTAAGTGAGCCAAACGCGCCATCGCCTGCTGGAGACGCTGATAATGCTCCGCCAACGCCGCCTGTTGCCGGGACAGCGCCGACAAAGCCTCATGCCGCTGTGTTTGTTGATAACTCATCAGGACAAAAACAACCGCCATTGCCGCCAGCATCAACGCCAGTTGCAATACGAAAATTCGTAACCAGAAGGCACAGCGGCGGCGCTGGGCCAGCCTGCGCCAGGGCAGAAGGTTAACCTGATACATCAGCGGTCCCCGCTGCGCAGCGCCAGCCCCCCGGCCAACACAAATGCCCCCGGCAATCGGGGCAACGGGGGCCGCAATTGGTTGAACGCGCTGAACGGTGACCATGGCAAACACCCCTGCGGAGGCGGCTCGTCCACCACGCTGCTGTAATAAATCGGATGCTCACCGATTGACGGGCAGGCTGCATGCATCGCCGCCAGCGCCTGGCTAGCATCGCCCTCCGGCAAAATGCCATAGGCAAAGGCCGTGCGGCGCGGGGCGGTCCATAGCCACTCCCGATCGAGGCGGTGCAGCAAACCGGCTTCAGCCGGTACGCCTGCGGCAAATGCCATCATGTGCAAGGCACAAGGAGTGATGTCGACCACCTGCGGCCGTAAATTGGCCTGACGCAAACAATGCAGCCACTGCTGCAACTCTTGCTGACGCGCGGCGGTGAGCAACAAAGCGGCAGAGTCAGGTGGAGATTGGCGATAGTCCAGCGCCAACGTCTGGCTATCCAGCGGGAACTGCTTCAGGCCCTGACGGGTAATATAATCACCGCGCGCCGGCTCTTTCAGCCTGGCATCCGGCATCGGCATCAGATGCTGCAAAACTCGCTGGGCAGGCAAAGCAATGCGTAAGCAAATATGTCTTGGCAACTGGACCCGCCATTGCCGCAGCGCGTGAGTCAGCACCTCGGGCTGTTCGAGACTCCCCTCGCGCAGCACCGCTTGCGGCAACGTTTGCTGCCACCAGTGACGCAGTTGCCAACCGTTGCGGCGGCGCTGTGCCGCCAGGGCGCAAATGCGGTTACTTTGTATATCCAGCCCCACCTGCCATGCTTGAGATAACATATTTCGCCCGACCTCCATATCGTCAGATGATAAAAGAACATATCCATGTTGCAGGCTTGCCTTTATACTACCGCGCGGTTGTTTATAAACTGCCCAAATGACATGAAAATGGGAAATCTCAGGTGAAGTTCGTAAAGTATTTACTAATCCTTGCAGTGTGTTGCATCGTGTTGGGGGCAGCCTCGATTTTTGGCTTGTACAAATATGTCGAGCCGCAGCTGCCTGACGTTGCAACGCTGAAAGACGTACGGCTGCAGATACCGATGCAGGTTTACAGCGCCGATGGCGAACTGATCGCCCAATACGGTGAAAAACGTCGTATTCCGCTGAAGCTGAACCAAATTCCGCCGGTCATGGTGCATGCGTTTATCGCCACCGAAGACAGCCGTTTCTATGAACATCACGGCGTCGATCCGGTCGGTATCTTCCGTGCCGCCTCTATTGCACTGGTCTCCGGCCATGCGTCACAGGGGGCGAGTACCATTACCCAACAGTTGGCGAGAAACTTCTTTTTAAGCCCGGAACGCACCCTGATGCGCAAGATCAAGGAAGCCTTCCTGGCGGTACGCATCGAACAGATGCTGACCAAAGACGAAATCCTCGAGCTGTATCTGAACAAGATCTACCTGGGTTACCGCGCTTACGGCGTGGGCGCTGCAGCGCAGGTCTACTTCGGCAAAGACGTCAGCCAACTGACCTTGAGCGAAATGGCAACCATCGCCGGCTTGCCTAAGGCGCCATCAACCTTCAACCCGCTTTACTCGCACGATCGCGCCGTGGCTCGTCGCAATGTGGTGCTGTCGCGCATGCTGGACGAGCATTACATCACCCAGGCTCAGTACGATCAGGCCCGTGGCGAAGATCTGGTAGCCAACTACCATGCGCCGGAAATCAACTTCTCCGCACCCTATCTCTCCGAGATGGTGCGTCAGGAGATGATCAAGCGTTACGGTGAGAACGCCTATACCGACGGCTACAAGGTCTATACCACCGTCACCAAAAAGTTGCAGTTGGCGGCGCAGGAGTCGGTACGTAACAACGTGCTGGCCTATGACATGCGTCATGGCTACCGCGGCCCGTCCAACGTGCTGTGGAAAGTAGGTGAGGCGGCCTGGGATCAAAAACAGATCGTCGATTCACTGAAAAACCTGCCGAATTATGGCCCGCTGGTGCCTGCAGTCATCACCCAAGCGGCCGCCGATGAAGCAACGGCCATGCTGTCCGATGGCAGCAATGTTGCCTTGCCAATGGCCACCATGCGCTGGGCGCGGCCGTTCAAGTCCGACACGCAGCAAGGCCCAACGCCAAAACGCGTGACCGACGTGGTGCAGGCCGGCCAGCAGGTGTGGGTACGCAAGGTGAATGAAAACTGGTGGCTGTCACAGGTACCGGACGTCAACTCTGCGCTGGTGTCGATCAACCCGAATGATGGCGCCGTTAAAGCGCTGGTCGGCGGGTTTGACTTCAATCAGAGCAAGTTCAACCGCGTTACCCAGGCGCTGCGTCAGGTCGGCTCCAACATCAAGCCGTTCCTGTACACCGCAGCGATGGACAAAGGCCTGACCCTGGCCACTATCCTGAACGATCTGCCGGTCACCCGCTGGGATGCCGGTGCCGGTACTGACTGGCGGCCGAAGAACTCACCGCCAACCTACGACGGCCCTATTCGCCTGCGTCAGGGGTTGGGACAATCGAAGAACGTAGTGATGGTGCGCGCCATGCGTGCAATGGGTGTCGACTACGCGGCGGAATATCTGCAACGTTTCGGTTTCCCGGCGCAAAACATCGTGCACACCGAATCGCTGGCGCTGGGCTCGGCTTCGTTCACCCCGATGCAACTGGTGCGCGGTTATGCGGTACTGGCGAACGGCGGTTATCTGGTCGACCCGTATTTCATCACCAAAATCGAAGATGAAACCGGCAATACCGTGTTTGAAACCAGACCCAAAGTGGTCTGCGACAGCTGCAATCTGCCGGTGATTTATGGCGATACCCACCGTTCCGCCGTACTTTCCGACGATAACGTCGAAAACGTCGCGACGTCGCAGGAAGGCGGTAACGGTAACGTACCGATGCCGCAACTGGAACAGGTTACGCCGGCTCAGGTGCAGCAGGATGGCGATCTGCAATATGCGCCGCATGTAATCAGTACCCAGTTGGCGTTCCTGATGCACGATGCGCTGAACAGCAACATCTTTGGCGAACCGGGTTGGATGGGAACAGCCTGGCGCGCCGGACGCGATTTGAAGCGGCATGATATCGGCGGTAAAACCGGGACCACCAACAGTTCAAAAGACGCCTGGTTCTCCGGCTATGGCCCCGATACCGTCACGTCGGTCTGGATTGGTTTCGATGATCATCGCCGCGACCTCGGCCGTGCAACGGCTTCCGGCGCCATCGAAGATCAAATCTCCGGCGGTGAAGGCGGTGCGAAAAGCGCGCAACCGGCATGGGATGATTTTATGAAAATCGCGCTGGAAGGCATTCCTGAGCAAAAAGTCACCCCACCACCGGGTATTATCAGCGTCACCATCGACAAAAGCAGCGGCAAGCTTTCTGGTGGCGGCGGCGGCAGTCGCTCCGAATACTTTATCGAAGGTACTCAGCCGACAAGCTACCCGACGCGGGATACCGGCACTACGTTGACGGACCCCGGCGGCGAAAGCCACGAGCTGTTCTAATGGAAAAGGGCCAGAGAAATCTGGCCCTTTTTTTATCGACGGAGATAGGGGATTTATGTCTATCGCGAGCCGCGTAGAAATGCCTCGGTGAGGAACAGTGCACTGACATTGCGCGCCTCGCGGAAATCAGGCTCCGCCAGCAATGACATCATGTCGGCTATCGGCCAACGCACCTGCGGCAAGGGTTCAGGCTCATCGCCTTCCAGGCTCTGCAGATAGAGATCGTTCGCCAACACAATATTCATTTTGCTGGAAAAATAGGACGGCGCCATGGTCAGTTGGCTGAGGAAATCGAAGCGTTTGGCGCCAAAGCCCACCTCTTCCATCAGTTCGCGGTTGGCCGCCTCCAGCACGCCCTCTCCCGGGTCGATCAACCCTTTGGGGAAACCCAGCTCGTAAGATTCGGTACCCACCGCATATTCGCGGATCAGCAGCAGGTCGTCGCCAATCACCGGGACAATCATCACGGCTTCCCTTTCTGAAGGTCGCATCCGCTCATACACCCGCCGTACACCGTTACTGAACTCCAGATCGACCGACTCAACGTTAAATAAACGCGAACGTGCGACCGTTTCCACTTTCAGAATTTTAGGTTTTTGCAGGTGTTTATCCATGATTGCCTCAAATGAGTTATCCGGCGGTGCGCCACAGCATCAGAGATGATGGCGCGGATAACCAGAATAATGATTGGCGTGGCGCAGATGCGCTCAAACGCTGACCAAATTCGATCTTGATCACATTGTGCGTTAATGAGAACCTTTGTCGCAACGAGCACAAGCTGTAATTTACTTTTTTTTAACAAGCCTAGCCAGCTACCCGCCGATTTTCTGTACCCATTCAGCAAAAAGAGAGCATTAAAATAGGATAATGCCGATATCGACTGCTGCCCCCGGTTGCTATCATCGCGTAGAGGAGACACGGCAACCGAGCAGATATATTGCATCGATAAATGAGATCGCGACAGAAAATCTGTTCCTCCCTCATTGTTCTAAGTGCCTGCTGGCCGTTTACTCCGTATAATATTCAACGTTTCATCAGGTTGGTGAGGTTCACGGGTGCAAGATGGGGATAGCATGAGCACAATAGCGTTGATATTGGCCTTAGTGCTTGCCTGCCTGATTGCCGCCGGCCTGTATCTTTGGTTTAAAGCCCGCAATCAGCCGATGCTGACACGTGCCCTGCCCTTTATCAAACCCACGCACCGCAAGCTGTCCGGCGAAGAACGCATGGCTGTTGAACATTATCTCAGTCTGCAGAATATGCTCAGCAACAAACTGTTGCCCGGCAGCAGCCCGTCGCTGCCTTCCGCCAAACTGGCGCTGACCCCACAGAGCGATAACGTTTATCCCGTCACCCACGCCATTACTCGCTATGGGCTGGCCAGCGATGAACCCAATAAGTGGCGCTATTATCTCGATGCCGAAGAAGTGCATCTGCCGCCGTTCTGGGAGCAATACATCAGCGCCGATAACCACGTTGAAGTGATAAAAACCCAGACGCTGCCCCTGGTCATTTCACTCAATGGGCATTCGCTGAAAGATCATATCCACGATCGGCCGCAACCGCCGGTAGTGACGGCAACGCCAACCAAAAACGCCTCGATCCGCAAGGAAGAAAGCGAGCACATCGAGTTGGTGAACATCCGCAAGGAAACCCCCGAAGAACACACGCTGAATCGCCCGAACGGCATCAAGGAAGCCGGCATCATCTCCGCCGCCCTGCTGTTGCTGTTTTTCAGCCTGATAAGCCCGGTGTTGGTCATTCCCTGGATGATTTTCGTCGCCGTACTGACCATCGCCTGGGGCTGCTGGAACCTGTTCCGCCAGCCGGCCGCGCGTGAACTGAAAGAGGTGCACTGCCTGCGTGGCACCCCAAAACGTTGGGGACTGTTTGGCGAATCCAATCAGGGGCAGATAAGCAACATCTCGCTCGGTATCATCGATCTGATTTACCCACCGCACTGGCAGCCTTACATCACCCAGGATCTGGGGAAAACCACCGACGTAGATATCTATCTTAACCGTCAGGTGGTGCGTCAGGGGCGGTTTCTTTCCCTGCACGATGAGGTGAAAAACTTCCCGCTGCAGCAATGGGGCAAAAACGCGGTTCTGATGGCCAGTTCGTTGCTGATACTGGTGTTACTGCTGACCTATATCCCGCTGAGCCTGCCGCTGAAGCTGAGCACGGCCTGGCTGCAAGGCGCGCAAAAAATTGAGGTGACCAATGTGCAAGCGTTGGAAGGCACAACCTTGCGCATCGGGGACCAGTTGAAAGCCCAGGGTAACGGCATGTGTTATGTGCCACCGCTGACCAACGGCACAAACGCCTCCAACTTTATGCCTTTCGATTGCTCGGGGATTTACTGGAACACCGCCGCACCGCTGCCGCAACCGGAGTCGGAAGTCATCGACAAGGCCTCGGCGTTGCTGGCGGCAGTGAATACCCAGCTGCATCCTGAAGTTGCCGAACAGAAGCTCAACCCGCAACTGGCCAGCGCAATTGAAAAGTCGGGCATGATACTGCTGGATGATTTTTCCGGTATCGTGCTGAAAACGCAGGATCTGTGCCAAGCGGAAAATGACTGTGTCCGGCTCAAGAATGCGTTAGTGAACCTGGGCAACGTCAAAAACTGGAATACCCTGGTGAAACGAGCCAAATCAGGCTCGCTGCAAGGGGTTAACGTCCTGCTCCGGCCGGTGAGCGCCGAATCGCTGGAAAGCCTGACCAAAGTTGCCGCCTCCTCGTTCGTGTACAACGAAACCCGGCAGGCCGCAGCGGCGCTTAACAGCCCGCCACCGGGTGGCTTCCTGATCAGCAGCGATGAAGGCAAACAGTTGGTGAACCACCCACAGCCGGCAGTGCCGTTAAACGAATACAATGCGCTTGAGCAGTGGAATGAATTGCAACGCCTTGCCGGCATGTTGTTGCATACGCCATTCGAAGCCCAGGGCGTCATCACCAACATCAGCGTCGATGCCAACGGCACCCGCCACATCGCGCTGCATAGCGAACCGGATATGATCACCCTGTGGCGCTATCTGGGCACCAGCCTGCTGTTGCTGGCGGTCATGGTCATTCTGGGTTACAACGCCTGGCGGTTCGCGCAGCGTTATCGCCTCAACCAGCACCGTATCGCCGATATCCAGCGCTACTACGAAAGTTGCTTTAACCCGCAGCTCACCCCAATGTCATTGCGGCCGATGGCCTGAGTCACTCGCCGATTTCGGCCCTGTCATCAGCTTATGCTACGCTAACGCTATTATCCTTATCCTGCGGACCGCCGACGGTTCGCCTATGGAGTTTTCATGGTTCCCGAGTTTGACTGGCATGAGATCGACACCGTCCTGCTGGATATGGACGGCACCCTGCTCGATCTGGAGTTCGACAGCCATTTTTGGCTGCGTCTCGTGCCACAGGCATTAAGCGAGCAACGCGCTATCCCGCTCGACGAAGCAAGCCAGATTATTCATCAGGAATATGTGGCGGTGCAGCACACCATGAATTGGTACTGCTTCGATTACTGGAGCGAACGGCTCGATCTGGACATTTATCGCATGACCAGCGAAGTGGGCAACCGCGCCCGTCTGCGCGAGGATACCGAGCCCTTTTTACAGGCCTTACGCGCGGCTGGCCATCAGACTATTTTGCTGACCAATGCCCATCCGCACAGCCTGGCGGTAAAAATTGAGCATACCGGTTTGGATCGGCACCTTGATTTATTGCTTTCCACCCACACATTTGGTTATCCGAAAGAAGATCAGCGTTTGTGGCAGGCCGTTCAGCAGCACACCGGTTTTGATCCGCAGCGCACGCTGTTTATCGATGACGGCGAGCCTATTTTGGACGCCGCCCGCAGTTTTGGCATTCGCTACTGCCTGGGCGTACAGAACCCGGATTCCAGCATGGCGGAGAAAACCTTCCGGCACTATCCGTCGATGCGCGACTACCGCCTGTTGATACCGGCGCTGGAAAAGGGCAAACGATGAAAGAAAAAGCAACGCGGGACGACGCGGTCCGGCTGGACAAATGGCTCTGGGCGGCTCGTTTCTATAAGACTCGCGCGCTGGCGCGGGACATGATCGACGGCGGCAAGGTGCACTACAACGGACAACGCGGCAAGCCGAGCAAAATTGTCGAGATCAATGCAGAGATCAGACTGCGCCAGGGCAATGAAGAACGCACAGTGATCGTGCTGGCCATCACCGGTCAACGGCGCGGCGCCGACGAGGCGCAGCAAATGTATCAGGAAACCGAGGCCAGTATCGCCAACCGAGAGAAAATGGCGATCGCGCGCAAGATGAATGCGTTGACCATGCCGCACCCGGACCGCCGTCCGGACAAGAAAGAGCGGCGCGACCTGATTAAATTTAAATTTGGTGAGCAGGAATAAGCCCTCACCGCAATGAGAGAAAACTATGTCCAACCATGACCAATTGCACCGTTACCTGTTTGAAAACTACGCGGTGCGCGGTGAGCTGGTTACCGTCAGCGAAACCTATCAGCAGGTACTGAACAATCACGACTACCCGGCGCCGGTACAAAAGCTGTTGGGTGAACTGTTGGTCGCCACCAGCCTACTGACGGCAACCCTGAAGTTCGACGGCGACATCACCGTGCAAGTGCAGGGCGACGGTCCACTGAAGCTGGCGGTGATTAACGGCAACAATCGCCAGGAAATGCGGGGCGTGGCGCGCGTACAGAGCGACATTGCTGACGACAGCACGCTGCATCAGATGATTGGCAACGGCGTCATGGTGATCACCATCGCGCCTACCGAAGGCGAACGCTATCAGGGCGTGGTCGCGCTGGAAGGCGAAACCCTGGCCGAATGCCTTGAAGCCTACTTCCGTCAGTCCGAGCAGTTGCCAACCCGCCTGTTCATTCGTACCGGCGAGTCAGAGGGCAAACCGGCTGCGGGCGGTATGCTGTTGCAGGTACTGCCGGCGCAAGACGGCAATGCCGATGATTTCGATCATCTGGTGCAACTGACCAACACGGTGAAAAGCGAAGAACTGTTCGGCCTGCCGGCCAATGAGGTGCTGTATCGCCTGTACCATCAGGAAGAAGTCACCCTCTACGAACCGCAGGACGTGATCTTCCGTTGCACCTGTTCACGCCAGCGTTGCGCTGACGCCCTGATTACGCTGCCGGCCGAAGAAGTGGCTCAAATGCTGGAGCAGGACGGCAATATCGATATGCACTGTGACTACTGCGGCAATCACTATGTCTTTGACGCAGTGGATGTTGCAGCACTGTACACCGGTAATACCGGCGAAAGCGAACAGTTGCACTAAGTAACACCTCGCATCGGCGGGTGCACCCTGCACCTGCCGGTTTTCCCCGTTTGCACGCTTGCTTTTTTCCGTGGACTATCTCTCAGATCGTAACGAAAAACCGCCTAAAACGTTAATTATTTGATACCTATCGCGGTTACGCGCTGCTGAATCCCTACAATTGGCGCCAGAAATTCTGTGACCAAGGAGTAGTGACATGCGTGTTAAAGGTATAACCCCTCAGGAGCTGGCCGCTTATGGCATTCATAACGTCGGCGAAATCGTTTACAACCCGAGTTATGAACTGCTGTTCAAGGAAGAAACAGACCCGTCTCTGGAGGGTTTTGAACGTGGGGTCGTGACCAAGTTGGGCGCCGTATCCGTCGACACCGGTATTTTTACCGGCCGTTCCCCGAAAGATAAATACATCGTCCGTGACGACATCACCCGCGACACCGTCTGGTGGGCCGATCAAGGTAAAGGCAAAAACGACAACAAACCCCTCAGCCCTGAAATCTGGGCAGACCTGAAACAGCTGGTCACCACGCAGCTCTCCGGCAAACGTCTGTTTGTAGTAGATACTTTCTGCGGCGCCAACGCCGACTCCCGTCTGAAAGTGCGCTTTATCACTGAAGTAGCCTGGCAGGCACACTTCGTGAAAAACATGTTCATCCGCCCGTCTGACGAAGAGTTACAGGATTTCGAGCCGGACTTCGTGGTGATGAACGGCGCCAAGTGCACCAACCCGAACTGGCAGCAGCAGGGTCTGAACTCGGAAAACTTCGTCGCGTTCAACCTGACCGAACGCATGCAGCTGATTGGCGGCACCTGGTACGGCGGCGAAATGAAAAAGGGTATGTTCTCGATAATGAACTACCTGCTGCCGTTGAAAGGCATCGCTTCCATGCACTGCTCGGCCAACGTGGGTGAGAAAGGCGACGTGGCCGTGTTCTTCGGCCTGTCCGGCACCGGCAAAACCACTCTGTCCACCGATCCAAAACGCCAGTTGATTGGCGATGACGAACACGGCTGGGATGACGACGGCGTATTTAACTTCGAAGGTGGCTGCTACGCCAAAACCATCAAATTGTCTGAAGAAGCCGAGCCGGAAATCTATCACGCCATCAAGCGCGATGCGTTGCTGGAAAACGTTGCCGTGTTGGCAGACGGCACCATAGATTTCAACGACGGTTCAAAAACCGAGAACACCCGCGTTTCCTACCCGATCTACCACATCCACAACATCGTCAAACCGGTTTCCAAAGCGGGTCATGCCACCAAGGTGATTTTCCTGACTGCGGACGCCTTCGGCGTGTTGCCACCGGTCTCTCGCCTGACCGCGAACCAGACTCAGTACCACTTCCTGTCCGGTTTCACCGCCAAGCTGGCCGGTACCGAGCGCGGTGTGACCGAGCCAACACCGACCTTCTCCTCTTGCTTCGGCGCAGCTTTCCTGACGCTGCACCCAACGCAGTATGCTGAAGTGCTGGTAAAACGCATGCTGGCCGCCGGCGCACAAGCCTACCTGGTGAACACCGGCTGGAACGGCACCGGCAAACGCATCTCCATCAAGGATACTCGCGGCATTATTGACGCCATCCTCAACGGTGAAATCGATAAAGCAGAAACCATTACTCTGCCAATCTTCGATCTGGCGATGCCGACCTCACTGCCGGGCGTCAACCCGGATATCCTGGATCCACGCGCTACCTACGCCAACCCTGAACAGTGGCAGGAAAAAGCGCAGGATCTGGCCGAGCGTTTTATCACCAACTTCGACAAGTATACCGATACGCCTGCGGGCGCAGCGCTGGTCAGCGCCGGTCCAAAACTGTAACCTTCTCTTTTTACAGCTTCAGCTAAGGCGTGGATTCCACGCCTTTTTTTATTTTGACGGTTGTTTTTTAGCCAGACAAGCGAGATGATAATGCAGTGCAATCATTGACAGCAAAGGAGATTTCAATGGCTACCATAACCGTCAGAAATCTGGACGATGACATAAAGGAATTGCTGCGTATTTCGGCAGCGAAAAACGGCCACTCCATGGAGGAGGAAGCACGCATGATTTTGAAGCAGGCTCTGGTGAAAAAACCACCGCGCTATGGGCTGGGAACGCGTATCCATCAACATTTTGCCGAGTTGGGTGGCGTTGAGCTGGAGATCCCACCGCGCGATAAAACCCCGGCGCGCATTGTCACCTTTGACGATGATGATGACCAGGTATGATCATTCTCGATACTAACGTGGTTTCTGAACTACTGCGTCCAGCCCCTCACTACAATGTTTTAAAATGGCTGGATGAGCAGGATACCTACGAATTTTATCTCAGCGCGATCGTGGTTGCAGAACTCTATACCGGCGTTGCCTGTATGCCCGAGGGTAAAAAGCAGACTGAATTGCAAAACAATCTCAGCACAATGCTGCAAGAAGAGTTCGTAGAAAGGATTTTGCCCTTTGACGCCGAGTGCGCCATATGGCATGCGGAATTAATGGGTGCCAATCGCCGTCGGGGCACGACCGTCAGCATTCTTGATAATCAGATAGCCGCAACATGCCTGCATTACGGCGCTACCCTGGCCACGCGTAACACCAAGGACTTTATACACAACGGTGTCACCCTCACCGATCCCTGGTTAATGGGGCATACTCGTCGCCTGCATGAAGAAGCGGCGGAATACTACGTGATGAGCAGAAAACCCTGACGAGGCCGCAGCGAGGCGGCCTTCTGTCAGCAGATATCATGCGTTCTCTTTCGCCGCCTGATGCCCATTGGCCGACTCTTTTTTCTCCATCGGCAACGGAATATAAGCCCTGATCAACAGCCCGCCGCGTTCGCTGGTGCCAATATCCAACGCGCCGTGATGGCCGTCGATAATGCGCTGCACGATCGCCAGGCCAAGCCCGGTTCCGCTGGTGCTGCGCGCGCTGTCGCCGCGGACAAACGGCTGCAGCAGGTGTTTCAGCTCTTCAGGTTTGATGCCCGGGCCGTCGTCCTCCACCTGGAACCAACCGCGTTGCAGTTCACGCCCGCTACTGACCTTGATCCAGCCGTTACCGTAACGCGCCGCATTCACCACCATGTTCACCGCCGCACGCTTAATCGACAGCGGATGCACATTCATCATCAGTTCACCCGGCGCAATGGCGGTTTCGATAACCCGCTCATAGCCGCTCTCGGCCGCCACGACTTCGCCCAGAATCGAGTTCAGATCGCTGAGCTCGGTTTGCATCTCCTGGCCGGTACGCAGATAGTCGATAAACTGCTCGATGATGGCGTTGCACTCTTCGATATCTTTATTGATCGACTCCGCCAGATAGCCATCTTCGGTGCTCATCATCTCGGTCGCCAAGCGGATACGCGTCAGCGGCGTGCGAAGATCGTGACTAACGCCGGCCATCAGCAGCGTGCGGTCGTCGGCCAGTTGCTTGACGCCCGATGCCATCTGATTAAAGGCCCGCGTCACCGAACGCACTTCCGAAGCGCCGTATTCACGCAGCGGCGGCGGGATAATGCCTTTGCCCACCTGCAAAGCCGCGTGCTCCAACTCCACCAGCGGGCGGTTCTGGATGCGGATAAACAGCCAGGCACCGCCGATAGCCAGCAGCATAATCGCCAGGGTATAGCGGAACAGCGGCGAGAAATCGCCCTGGTGAATTTCAGTGAGCGGAACCCGCACCCAGATATCAGGTTGCAGCCAGGTTTTCAGCCACACCACCGGGGAGTTCTTGTTCACTTCCACCCGTACGTCGGTCGGCCCGCCGAGCTGCTGCGCCATCTGTTGGCTGAGGAATTGATAGTGCTGCGCCCAGCGCAGCCCGCTCTCCTCAGCCGCCGAGTTGGTGTACAGGGAAATCCCCAACTCACGGTAAATCTCACGGCGAAACGCCGGCGGTACTTCCAGCAATGTGCCATCTTCCAGCTGCAACCGATCGGTCATCAGCATACGCACTTCGTAGGCCAATACCTTGTTGAACTGCTGCAAACTGGGCAGGATGGCGAAGTTCAGCACCACCAGATAGGTCGTCACCAGGCTGACGAACAGCAAGGTGACGATCAACAGCAGGGTTCGGGCAAACGAGCTACGCGGTGAAAAGCGCAATCGTCTCATGCCTTGCTGCCGTCCGGGACGAAGACGTAGCCAAGACCCCAAACGGTCTGGATATAGCGTGGATGTGCCGGATCTTCTTCAACCATGCGGCGAAGACGGGAAATTTGCACGTCGATGGAGCGTTCCATCGCGCTGTATTCACGGCCGCGCGCCAGGTTCATCAGCTTGTCGCGCGAAAGCGGTTCACGCGGATGGCTCACCAACGCCTTCAGGACCGCAAACTCACCGCTGGTCAATGGCATAGGCTCGTCTTCGCGGAACATTTCACGGGTGCCCAGATTCAGTTTGAATTTGCCGAAGGCAATCACCGCTTCTTCCTGCGAAGGCGCGCCTGGCAGTTCGTTGGCCTGACGGCGCAATACCGCACGGATGCGGGCCAGCAGTTCACGCGGGTTGAAAGGTTTTGGGATGTAGTCGTCGGCGCCGATTTCCAGCCCAACGATACGGTCGACCTCTTCGCCTTTGGCGGTCACCATGATGATCGGCATCGGGTTGCTCTGGCTACGCAGACGGCGGCAGATGGACAGCCCATCTTCACCCGGCAACATCAGGTCCAGCACCATCAGGTGGAAAGATTCACGAGTCAGCAAGCGATCCATTTGCTCAGCGTTGGCGACGCTGCGAACCTGAAAACCCTGTTCGGTTAAATAACGCTCTAAAAGCGCACGCAGGCGCATGTCATCATCGACGACCAGAATCTTATGATTCTCTTGCATTGTATTACTCCCAAAGGCTTTATTGCCTGACGTGAATATTGTTAAAAAACCCTGTCATTTCGGACAGCGTTTAATGGTATATATTCTAGACGAAATTGTTACAAAGCTTATTCTTTTGCCCATTTATCAACAATTTTCATCAAAATGCCGGCGACGGTTCGTCAAAATCCCGATATTTTTAGACTGAATTTGGGATAACGCCGTTAATCGACCAAGGGCGATGCCCCATAAATTTCAAGTTGCGGCCGGGCGGCTGGTTCGGCAGTGTAACTCAGGCGAGGCGATAAAAAACGTCAGCGGTCGGCAATTTTGCGAGCCGATGCTTTATTGAGCGCTAATTGCATCCAGCAACGCCAAGCCAAAGCACCGTCATGCAACCTTTGATATCCCCATAAAGGCAGAAAACAATGAGAACGCAGCTGATAACCCGTGAGGGTTACGACAAGCTCAAGCAAGAGCTGGACTTTCTCTGGCGTGAAGAGCGACCGGAGGTCACCAAGAAAGTGACCTGGGCCGCCAGTCTCGGCGACAGAAGTGAAAATGCCGATTACCAGTACAACAAAAAACGATTGCGGGAAATCGATCGCCGCGTCCGCTACCTGACCAAATGTCTCGCGCAGTTGAAGATTGTCGACTATTCGCCGCAGCAGGAAGGCAAGGTGTTCTTCGGCGCCTGGGTGGAAGTGGAAAATGAGAATGGCGAGAGCAAGCGCTTTCGCATTGTGGGCTACGACGAAATTTTTGGCCGCCGGGACTACATCTCCATCGATTCGCCGATGGCCCGCGCCCTGCTGAAAAAAGAGGTGGGGGATGCCGCCACCGTCAACACCCCGGTGGGCGATGCGCTGTGGTATGTGAATGAGATCGAGTACGTGAAGTAAGATTCGGTTTTTTCCGAGCGGCCGCGCAGGTGGCCGCTGTCCCGCGGAACTTGCGGCAGCGGCCCCCCGCGTAACCTCGGCGCATCGGGCAAAGACGGGCAGCGCCACTGGCATTTTTGCCGATCAATCCGTATAACTGTCCCCCTGTTTCCTAACCGTTCTCAACAGATACCAGACCTATGAATGACCCACTGAGCCGCATTATTGCAACAGAACTGCAGGCCCGGCCGGAGCAAGTTGACTCCGCCATCCGTCTGCTGGATGAAGGTAATACCGTGCCTTTTATCGCACGCTATCGTAAGGAAGTCACCGGGGGCCTGGACGACACCCAACTGCGCCAGCTGGAAACCCGCCTGGGTTATCTGCGTGAACTGGAAGACCGCCGTCAGACCATCCTCAAATCGATCGACGAGCAGGGTAAACTGACCGAACAGCTGGCGGGGGCGATCAACGCCACGCAAAGCAAGACCGAGCTCGAAGACCTCTACCTGCCGTACAAACCCAAACGTCGTACCCGTGGCCAAATCGCTATCGAAGCCGGTCTGGAGCCATTGGCCGACATCCTGTGGCAGGATCCGCAGCAACAGCCGGAACAGTTGGCCGAAGGCTACGTTGACGCCGACAAGGGCGTGGCGGATGTCAAAGCCGCCCTCGACGGCGCGCGTTACATCCTGATGGAGCGCTTCGCCGAAGACGCCGCGCTGCTGGCCAAGGTACGTAACTACCTGTGGAAGCACGCACACCTGGTGTCCAAAGTGGTGGAAGGCAAAGAAGAAGCCGGTGCCAAGTTCCGCGACTACTTTGATCACCATGAACCTATTGCCCAGGTGCCTTCACACCGTGCATTGGCGATGTTCCGTGGCCGCAACGAAGGCGTGTTGCAGTTGGCGCTGAACGCCGATCCGCAGTTTGAAGAAGCCCCGCGCGAAAGCCAGGCGGAGCAAATCATCATCAGCCACCTCGACCTGCGCCTGAATAACGCCCCGGCCGACGCCTGGCGCAAAGCGGTGGTCAACTGGACCTGGCGCATCAAGGTGCTGTTGCATCTGGAAACCGAATTGATGGGCACGGTGCGCGAACGCGCGGAAGACGAAGCCATCAACGTTTTCGCCCGTAACATGCAAGATCTGCTGATGGCCGCACCGGCCGGCATGCGCGCCACCATGGGCCTGGACCCCGGTCTGCGCACCGGGGTAAAAGTGGCGGTGGTGGATGCAACCGGCAAGCTGGTTGCCACCGATACCGTCTACCCGCACACCGGCCAGGCCGCAAAAGCCGCCGCCATCGTCGCCGCGCTGTGCATCAAACACAAAGTGGAGCTGGTTGCTATCGGCAACGGCACAGCGTCGCGTGAGACGGAGCGTTTTTACCTTGAATTGCAGCAGCAGTTCAGCGACGTCAAAGCGCAGAAGGTGATCGTCAGCGAAGCCGGCGCCTCGGTGTATTCCGCCTCCGAACTGGCGGCGCTGGAATTCCCGAACCTCGACGTCTCGCTGCGCGGGGCCGTCTCCATCGCCCGCCGTTTGCAGGATCCGCTGGCCGAGCTGGTCAAAATCGACCCGAAATCCATCGGCGTCGGCCAGTACCAGCACGACGTCAGCCAAAGCCAACTGGCGAAAAAACTGGACTCGGTGGTGGAAGACTGCGTAAACGCCGTCGGCGTCGATCTGAACACCGCCTCAGTGCCGTTGCTGACCCGCGTGGCCGGCCTGACGCGCATGATGGCGCAGAACATCGTTACCTGGCGTGATGAAAACGGCCGCTTCAGCAACCGCGAACAACTGCTGAAAGTCAGCCGCCTGGGGCCGAAAGCCTTTGAACAGTGCGCCGGCTTCCTGCGCATCAACCACGGCGACAACCCGCTGGATGCCTCAACCGTTCACCCGGAAACCTACCCGGTGGTCGAACGCATTCTGGCCGCCACCCGGCAGGCGCTGCAGGATTTGATGGGTAACCCGGTGGCAGTGCGCAGTCTGAAGGCCAGCGACTTCACCGACGACAAATTCGGTGTACCGACGGTCACCGACATCCTGAAAGAGTTGGAGAAACCGGGCCGCGATCCGCGTCCGGAATTCAAAACCGCCACCTTTGCCGAGGGCGTGGAAACCCTCAACGATCTGCAGCCGGGCATGATTTTGGAAGGTTCGGTCACTAACGTCACCAACTTCGGCGCCTTTGTGGATATCGGCGTACATCAGGACGGCTTGGTGCATATCTCCTCGCTGGCGGACAAGTTCGTCGAAGATCCGCACACCGTGGTGAAAGCCGGCGACATCGTCAAAGTGAAGGTGATGGAAGTGGATCTGCAGCGTAAGCGCATCGCACTGAGCATGCGTCTGGACGAGCAACCGGGTGAAGGTTCGCCACGTCGCGGTGGCGGCAATGCACCGGCGAAGGATGCCCCATCCCGCGCGCCGGCCAATAAGGCCAAACCGCGCAACAGTTCACCGGCCGGCAACAGCGCCATGGGTGATGCGCTGGCTGCGGCATTCGGTAAGAAATAGCAGGTGAACGGCACGGCCGGGGCGAATACATTCGCCCCTGTCACTGGTGCAGTGTTGCATACGGAAAGACCAAAGGTACACAGGGCGGAGCCGGCTCCGCCCTTTCTCAAAAAATAGCGTCGCTATTTTTTGACCCGCCTCAATAAACCCGCTTATTTTTCCTGAGCGATAAATGCCCGGTTTTTAAGCCTGAAAATAACGTCGAATCCCGGTTCATTAACACCGTTATTAACATGGCGTTTTCATTTTGGCATTTCCCAGCGAAACACAAATGGTTAGCGCTCGTATTCCGCAGACAAGATGTTACCGAATAAAACGCCGGCTCGCCGCCACACCGTCTAAAAACCACTCAATCTGTCGTTAAGTTTTGCAAATCAGAAAAAATCGCTGCAATTACGTAACTGATTTAACTCGCCATTCGCATTTGCACCCCTGCAGACCAGGTGATAGAAATAAAGGCATCAGGCAATCCGATCGCTAAGTGTCGGTGCTATAACCGTTGGTTACCAATACCCCTACTTTTTGTATTGAATACGATAACTATTCTCACTATTATTGCGTTGCGTGTTCACTGCATTACCTCATGGATTGAAAACGTCGGCAGCCTGCGATCCTCATCGCGGCGCTTCGTCTGGAACGTTCTTTTATCGTCATCGGCCCAAGACCAGGGGCTCTGAGAAGGTTATATGCATCTTCAACCTAAACGCTCTTATAAAATTGCCGGTTTCTCCAATGACATCGGCCCGGCCTATCGCCAGAAACTGTTATCGCTCGGCATGCTGCCTGGCTCATCGTTCGAGGTGGTGCGCGTCGCGCCGCTGGGGGACCCGATAGAAATAAAAACCCGCCGCGTCAGCCTGGTGCTGCGCAGGAAAGATTTGGCCCTGATCCTGCTCGACGGCCAATCCTGACTCTGCGCCCTCTTGCCCCGGCCGCGCCCCACCGCCCGGCTCAATGTCCATTGACTGATATCACGCGAAATGATGAAAAAACTCACTATTGGCTTAATAGGCAACCCCAATTCCGGTAAAACTACGCTGTTCAATCAGTTGACCGGGGCTCGCCAGCGGGTCGGCAACTGGGCAGGCGTGACGGTAGAGCGTAAAGAAGGCCAGTTCACCACGCCGCAATCCCAGGTCAAACTGGTCGATCTGCCCGGCACCTATTCGCTGACCACCATCTCGGAGCAAACCTCGCTCGACGAGCAAATCGCCTGCCACTACATCCTGAGCGGCGATGCCGATCTGCTGATCAACGTCGTCGACGCCTCCAACCTTGAGCGCAACCTGTACCTGACGCTGCAACTGCTGGAACTGGGTATCCCCTGCATCCTCGCGCTGAACATGCTGGATATCGCCAGAAGCCAGCAAATCGACATTGATATCGCTGCGCTGTCGGCACGCCTCGGCTGCCCGGTGGTGCCTCTGATCTCCACCAAGGCCGACGGTATCGGGGCGTTGAAGCAAATAATCGACCATCACCGGTTTAACGATCTGAAAGCGCTGGTGGACTATCCACCGGTACTGTTGAAGGAAATGGCTACCCTGAGCGATGCCATGCCGGAGGCGCTGCCGACGGAACAACGCCGCTGGCTGGCGCTGCAAATGCTGGAGGGCGATATTTACGGCCATCAATTGGCCGGCAACGCCACCGCCCTGCTGCCTGCCGCCAGGCTGGCGCTGCAACAGCAGCAACAAGAAGATCCTGCGTTGGTGATTGCCGATGCGCGCTATCAGTCGATAGCCACCCTGTGTGATGCGGTCGGCAACTCGCAGCGGGCGATGCCAAACCGCCTGACCGAAGCGCTGGACAGGGTGATCCTCAACCGCTGGCTGGGGGTGCCCATCTTTTTGCTGGTGATGTACCTGATGTTCTTGCTGGCGATCAACCTCGGTGGCGCGCTGCAACCGATATTTGATATCGGTTCGGCGGCGATCTTCATCCAGGGCATTCAATGGCTGGGCTACAGCCTGCACTTCCCTGAATGGCTGACGATTTTCCTGGCGCAGGGCGTCGGCGGCGGCATCAACACCGTGCTGCCGCTGGTGCCGCAAATCGGCATGATGTACCTGTTTTTGTCCTTTCTCGAAGACTCCGGCTACATGGCGCGTGCGGCATTTGTCATGGACCGCCTGATGCAGGCGCTCGGGCTGCCCGGTAAATCCTTTGTGCCGCTGATTGTCGGCTTCGGCTGCAACGTGCCGTCCATCATGGGTGCCCGCACGCTGGATGCCCCGCGTGAACGCCTGATTACCATCATGATGGCGCCGTTCATGTCCTGCGGTGCCCGGTTGGCGATCTTCGCCGTCTTTGCCGCCGCCTTCTTCGGCCAGGACGGCGCGGGCGTGGTGTTCTCGCTGTATATGCTCGGCATCGTGGTGGCGATCCTCACCGGACTGGTGCTGAAGTACACCATCATGCGCGGCGAAGCCTCGCCGTTCGTCATGGAGTTGCCGGTTTATCACGTGCCGCACCTGAAAAGCCTGCTGCTGCAAACCTGGCAGCGGCTGAAAGGCTTTGTGCTGCGCGCCGGGAAAGTGATCGTGATCGCCAGCATCTTCATCGGCGGCCTGAACAGTTTTACGTTCAGCGGCAAGCCGGTCGATAACATCAATGATTCCGCGCTGGCGTCGGTGTCCAAAATGCTGACGCCGCTGCTGCAACCGATGGGCGTGCACAGCGACAACTGGCAAGCCACCGTCGGGCTGGTGACCGGGGCCATGGCGAAAGAAGTGGTGGTCGGCACGCTGAACACCCTGTACACCGCTGAACGCATCAATAACACCGAGTTTAATGCCGCCAACTTTACCCTTTTGGGCGAACTGAGCGGCGCAGTGGAGACTACCTGGCAAGGGCTGAAAGACACCTTCAGCCTGAGCGTACTGTCCAACCCCATCGAGGCCAGCAAGGGCGACGGGGAAATGGGCGTCAGTTCCATGGGCATGATGAGCAGCAAATTCGGCTCCGGCATCTCTGCCTACAGCTACCTGATCTTTGTGCTGCTGTACGTGCCCTGCGTCTCGGTGATGGGCGCTATCGCCCGTGAATCCAGCCGCGGCTGGATGACTTTCTCCATTCTCTGGGGGCTGAACGTCGCCTACTCGTTGGCCACACTGTTTTACCAGACAGCCACCTTTAGCCAGCATCCGCAGTACAGCCTGACGGTCATCGCGATCGTGGTGCTGGTCAATCTGTTGATTTTGTTCGGCCTGCGCCGGGCGCGCAGCCGGGTAACGGTGCGTCTGGGCAAAGCTACGCCTGCAGCCTGTTGCCAGGGCGCTCAGGGTAACTGCCACTGATGGCCGGCCTGTTGCAGCTCCGCGATGCGTTGGCGCTGCATGGCAGCGCTCAGGCGCAACAACTCAGCCGCCAGTTGACGACCCCACTGCCGCTGGTGCTGGCGATGCTGGAACGTTTAACGGCGATGGGAAAAGTGGAGCGGGTTGAGCAGGATAACAGCGCCTGTCTGAGCGGCAGTTGCAAAAGTTGCCCGGAGGGCAAAGGGTGCGATACGGTGGTGTATCGGTTAAAACGCTAAAAACCGGGGCGCAGTACGAAATGCGCCCCTTGTTAATCAAGAATGATTACTTGTCTTTATACACTTCGGCTGTCGCGCTGAACTTACCGTGTTCGCGGCCGGAGATAATCACATAATACTGACCACCTTTTTCATCGGCCTTCTTCGACAGTTCTTCTTTCGCATCCATCGGCGAAGTGGTTTCCGCGGTGGTGGTTACCGTACCGATCTTCTCGTATTTACCCGGATTCTTGTCCAGATCTTCTTTGGTCAGCAAGGTTGCCGCCAGGGAGCTGAAAGACACGGAACCGACGACCAACGCTGCAATAATCATTTTCAAAGATTTCATTACCATACCTCTCAAGGGAACATTTATTTGTTATGAAAGCCGTCCAGGGGTACATGCGTAATAACACCGGCTGCCGTGACATCTTCAGACCTCGTTGCTTTCCCTGACGAGAATCCTTTTCCCAGAGACGAAACGTCAAAGTGAAAAAATCCGCGAGCGGTTTTTCAGTTTTCAGCCAACGCATTCACCCCACTAAGTATCGAACAGGTTTCTTTTTTATCCACTGAGCGGCCATTTCTTTAGCGCTTTATTGTGCGTTTTAGCGCGGAATGCCACCTTCGGTCACAAAGGTGCGGATAATCTCGGCAAATTCATCGGGGTGAGAAATGAAGGGCGCATGAGCCGCTTTCGCCATGACCACCGACGATGAATGCGGCCAACTGACATCCAGCAGCCCGGCGACCTTGCGCGGCACCACCCCGTCCAGATACCCGTATATACGCAGCAGCGGCAGGGTCAATTCGGCCATCGACAGGCGTAAATCCGCGGTGCGCAGCATCTCCAGGCCGCCGTTCAGCACCTCGACGCTCGGCATCGGCTGATTCAACACCACCGATTTCAGCAGGCGGGCGTCCTGCCGTGCGCTTGCCGTGCCCAAGGTTTGTAATGCCAGAAAGCGTTCTACGGTGCGCTGGAAGTCCTGACTCAACTGATGCTGAAAACCGCTCAGCACCTCTGGGCGAATCCCCGGCCAGTCGTCCTGCGCGGCAAAACACGGCGAGGAAGCCACGGTGATCAGCCCGCGTACCCGCTGAGGCTGCGTCAGCGCAATCTGGCCGGCCACCAGCCCGCCGAGCGACCAGCCCAACCACCATGCCTGTGGCGGTGCGGCAGCCAGCACGATCTCCGCCATCTGCGCGAGCGACATGCCGCCAAATCCCTGACTGCGGCCATAGCCCGGCAGATCGACCAGATGCAGGCGAAAATGCGGCGTCAGCCGCTCAAGCGTGCAACCCCACACCTCCGCATTCAGTCCCCATCCGTGCAGCAGCACAAGATCGTGCTCACCTTCACCTATTGTTTGCCAGTACAGCGCGGTCATCAGTTATTGTCCTTTCATTACTCATCCGTCAGGGAGGACGGCCATGCTATCAATCCACAGCCGCTGTTGGCTATGCCGGCAGCCATTATGCCTCAGCCGCCACGGCATCTGTAGTTACTGCCTGCGCCATCTGCCGGCCAAACCGCTGTGCTGCCCCTGCTGCGGCCTGCCCGCCGGCGACGCCGCACACCCCTGCGGCCGCTGCCTGCAACGGCCACCGCCCTGGCAGGCGCTGGTGTTCGTCGGCGACTACGTCGCGCCGCTTCGTCAACTGATCAAAAAATTCAAGTTTCAGCACGCGCCGGAACTGGCGCCGCTGCTGGCACGGCTGATATTGCTAAACTGGCAACGGGCGCACAGAGAGCAGTATCTGAACAGACCCGATGTGATTTTAGCGGTACCCTTGCAGGCTAAACGTTGCTGGCGACGCGGCTATAACCAGAGCGATCTGCTGGCGCGGCCGCTGGCGCACTGGCTGGATTGCGATTATCGCCCTGCCGCTCTGAGGCGGGTGCGAAAAACCGCTCCACAGCAGCGGCTGCCTGCCCGTATGCGCAGGCGCAACCTGCGTGGCGCCTTTCGTTGCCATGAGCCGCTGGCAGGCCGACACGTTGCCCTGTTGGATGATGTGGTGACGACCGGCAGCACGGTGGCGGAAATCACCAGGCTCTTGCTGCGGCAAGGGGCGGCATCGATACAAATCTGGTGCGTTTGCCGCACATTGTAGTGCCACCGCAATGGGCGTATTATAACCGACAATAGAAGTCAACTACTGAGCTAATGCTATGATTCGTATAACAGATACCGCACAGGAACACTTTGCCAAACTGCTGGCAAATCAAGAAGAAGGCACCCAAATCCGCGTATTCGTGATCAACCCGGGTACGCCTACGGCCGAATGCGGTGTCTCTTATTGCCCGCCGGATGCCGTGGAAGCGACAGACACCGAGCTGAAATTCGAAAAGCTGTCCGCCTATATTGACGAGCTGAGCAAACCTTATCTGGACGATGCCGAAATCGACTTCGTCACCGACCAGTTGGGTTCGCAGCTGACGCTGAAAGCGCCAAACGCCAAAATGCGCAAGGTCGACGACAACGCCCCGCTGATGGAACGCGTTGAATACGTGCTGCAATCGCAGATCAACCCACAGCTGGCAGGCCACGGCGGCCGCGTAACGCTGATGGAAATCACCGACGACAGTTTGGCGATCCTGCAGTTCGGCGGCGGCTGTAACGGCTGTTCAATGGTCGACGTAACACTGAAGGAAGGGATCGAGAAAGAGTTGTTGCAGAAGTTCCCTGAGCTGAAAGGCGTGCGCGATCTGACCGAGCATCAGCGCGGCGAGCACTCTTACTACTGATACCCTTCTTACTTGAAGTTGCAGCGTTGTTGGCTGCATGCGTGCCCCCCAGTCACTTACCTGAGTAAGTTCCTGGGGATCCAAGCACTTGCCGCCGAGCTGCAACTCTAATTAATTTGGGTATCTATCATAAGAATGAAAGCCAAGGTTCCTATTTCTCGTCTTTAGTACAAGAATTCTTCTCTGTCACCCTACCGACACCTTGCGCCGCCGCTTGTCCAAATCCTTCAGCAGCCGGTTAACTTGCTGATCGGCAAACATCTCCTCAAGCGTTTTGTTCAGTTTACGCCGCCAGTTTGGGTACTGATCGCTGGTGCCGGGAATATTGACCGGTTCTGCCATGTCCAGCCAGTCTTCCGGCTGCAGGCCCAGCAGTGCGCTGGCGCTGTCGGCAACATAGCGCTGTAAGCCACGGTTCAGCAGTGGGCTCATGTTCAGCAACGCCGCCTTCTTGCCCACCTTCTGCGGCACACAGCCATAATGATGCAATCCGTCCAGCAACCCCTGCTTGGCGCGTTCACGATCGGCAAACAATGCTTTCAGGATCTCCGCATCCGGATACAGCCCCAGCTGGTTGCCCAGTTGCAGATCGCCGCTCTGCCAATAACCGCGCAGCGTCGGCAGGTCATGCGTGGTGATGGTCGCCATCGCCTGCACCGGGTAGGCCTGCGGCGCACGGAAGTGGTTCTCGCCGTCACGCTCGAAATACAGCACCTTATAAGAATAGACGCCGCTGTCACGCAGCTTGGCGACAATCTCGACCGGCACGGTACCGAGGTCTTCGCCAATCACCATACAGCGGTGACGCTGGCTCTCCAGCGCCAACACCGCCAACAGGTCATCCACCGGGTATTTCACGTAAGCGCCATGGTCGGCGGTTTCGCCGTAGGGGATCCACCACAGGCGCAGCAGCGCCATTACGTGGTCAATGCGCAGCGCACCGCAACTGGTCATATTGGCGCGCAACAGGTCGATAAACGGCTGGTAACCCCGCGCCGCCATCACGTGCGGATCCATCGGCGGCAGCCCCCAGTTTTGTCCCAGCGGGCCCAGAATGTCCGGCGGCGCGCCAACCGACGCTTTCAGGCAATAAAGATCCGGCTCGCACCAGGTTTCCGAACCGCCTTCCGCCACGCCCACCGCCAAATCACGGTACAGGCCAATCGGCATTTGCTGTTGTTGGCTTAGGCGGAAACAGTCGGCAAACTGGCTGGCGGCCAACCACTGCAACCACAGATAGAAGGTCACCGAATCCTGCTGTTGCCGGCAAAACTGCTTCACTGCGGCGCTGTCGCCCTGCCGATATTGCTCAGGCCAGGCTGGCCAACCCCACAGGCTGCCGTCAGCGGCGGCAAGATGAGCATGCAATGCGTCAAATGCCGCCTGCTGATACAGACTGGCGCCACCGTCGACAACGAACTGCTCGAACGCCTGACGCTGTTCGTCACCGGCTTTACGCCCCTGGAACAACGGGAACGCCAGCTTCAGCGCCGCCAGCTTGAGTTGCGTCACCGTGCTGTAATCCACCTGTTCGCTGCTGCGCGCTTTGGTCAGCTGTTTTTGCGTGGCCGGTTTCAGCCACCATTTTTGCGCCGCATCGCTACGCTGGAACTCTTCCACCGCGTTCACATCGATATACACCACGTTCAGCCAGCGTCGCGATGACGGGCTGTACGGGCTGGCGCTTTCCGGGTTCGCCGGATACAGCGCGTGGATCGGGTTCAGCCCGACAAAAGCGCCTCCCCGTTCTCCAACCTGCTCCACCATCTGCCGCAGATCGCCAAAATCGCCGATACCCCAGTTACGATCGGAGCGCAGGGTGTAAAGCTGGACGCAAGCGCCCCACAGCTTTTGTCCGGTCAGCAACGCGTCCGGCTCAAAGCAGCGTTTCGGCGCAACAATCAACCGGCACTGCCACTGCCGTTCGTCCTGGGTCAGCGTCAGTTGGTGATAACCCGCCGGCAACTCGCCCGGCAGGGTAAGGGTTTTACGCGCGCTGGCGCGCCCCTGTTGCCGGCCACCGTCTTCACGCAGCAGAGTCCAGAGATACTCGCCGCTGCCCGCAAGCGGCAACGCCACCGGCGCGCCCTGAAAGAACACCTTGACCTCCGGCAGCGGCGTCACCGCAGCCTCCAGCGGTGCGGCACTCCGCCCCATAGCCTCCAGCAGCTTGCGCTTGGTCTCCTCCGCGATCGCCTGCTGTTTCCCATGAGCGTTAATATAATCAGCGGCAATACCCGCCTGAGCGGCCGCCTGATCGATGCGCTTGCGATCCATTCGCTCTCCTTAACGCTTGGCTTGCCAGATACGCTGTTGGTAGTCGCGGATCGAACGATCCGAACTGAACATACCGACCCGCGCGGTGTTAAGAATAGTGCGGCGTGTCCATTCGTCCTGGTCACGATACAGCTCATCTACCTGCCGTTGAGCTTGGCAGTACGAAGCGAAGTCGGCCAGCACCAGATAAGGGTCACCGCCTTCCAGCAAGCTGTGCAGCATCATGTCGAAGGCATGCTTGTCGCCATGGCTGAATGCGCCGCTCGCCAACTCGTCGAGGATCGCCTTCAGGTGTTTGTCCTTCTTGCGGTAGCTGAGCGGGTCGTAGCCTTTGGCCAGCAGCGCCTTCACCTGATCGACGGTATTGCCGAAGATAAAGATGTTGTCTTCGCCCACCTGCTCGGCGATCTCCACATTGGCCCCGTCCAGCGTACCGACGGTCAGCGCGCCGTTCAGCGCCAGCTTCATGTTGCCGGTGCCGGACGCTTCTTTGCCGGCGGTAGAGATCTGCTCGGAGATATCCGCCGCCGGGATCATCAATTCAGCGACGGAAACGCGGTAATCAGGAATAAACGCCACTTTCAGCCGATCCTTCACCCGCGGATCGTTGTTGATCATCGCAGCTGCCTGATTGATCGCATAAATGATGTTCTTCGCCAGATAGTAGCCCGGTGCCGCCTTGGCACCGAACAGGAACACCCGCGGCACGATGTCCAGATTCGGGTTATCGCGCAGTTGGCGATACAGCGACAGGATGTGCAACAGGTTCAAATGCTGGCGTTTGTATTCGTGCAGGCGCTTGATCTGCACGTCGAAAATGGCGTCCGGGTTCAGCGTCAGCCCCATTACCCCGTGCACGTAGTTTGCCAAGGCGACTTTGTTATCGCGTTTGATTTGCTGGTAACGTTGGCGGAACGCCGCGTCATCGGCGTATTTTTCCAGCCCTTTCAGCGCGTCGAGATCGTTGGCCCACTCGACCTTCAGCGTCTCATCAATCAGCCCCGACAGCGCCGGGTTACACTGTTTCAGCCAGCGGCGCGGCGTGATGCCGTTGGTGACGTTGTGGAATTTGTTCGGCCACAGCTGGTGATATTCCGGGAACAGGTCTTTCACCACCAGGTCGGAGTGCAGCTGCGCTACGCCGTTGACCGCAAAGCCGCTGACCACGCACAGGTTGGCCATGCGCACCTGTTTGTCATGGTGTACCGCCAGCTTGGCCCACACCGCCTTGTCGCCCGGCCAGTGTTTATCCACCAGCTTTTTGAAGTTGGCGTTGATCTGCTTGATGATGGAGAAATGACGCGGCAGCAGGCTGCGTACCAGCTTCTCATCCCAACACTCCAGCGCCTCAGGCATCAGGGTGTGATTGGTATAGGCAAAGGTGTTGCTGGTGATCGCCCAGGCGGCATCCCATTCCAACTGATGCTCATCCAGCAGAATGCGCAGCATTTCCGGGATGGCGATGGTGGGGTGAGTGTCGTTGAGTTGAATCACTTCATACTTAGGCAGGTCTTCGATCTTGCGGCCGGCCTGATGGTGTTTGCGCAGGATATCCGCCACCGAACAGGCGCACTGGAAATATTGCTGCATCAGGCGCAGACGCTTGCCCGCCTGATGGTTGTCGTTCGGGTACAGTACCTTGGTCAGCTTGGCGGCTTCTACTCCCTGCTTCTCCGCCTGCAGGAATTTGCCGTCGTTGAAATCCCCCAGATCGAACGGGTGCTGATGGGTCGCCTGCCACAGACGCAGCGGTTGGGTCACGCCATTACGGAAGCCCAGCACCGGCAGATCCCAGGCTTCGCCACGCAGGGTAAACGCCGGGCGCCACAGTTCGCGGCCACCGGGCAGCTTTTCCAGTTTCCCGCCGATACCCACATCCACCGACAGCGCGGCATTGTGCTGGAACCACGGGTAGCTTTCGCGCTGCCAGTTATCCGGCGCTTCTTGCTGCTGACCTTCGCTGAACGACTGGCGGAACAGCCCGTATTGGTAGTTGAGGCCATAACCGGTGGCCGGTTGTTCCACCGTCGCCATCGAATCCAGGAAACAGGCCGCCAGACGCCCCAGCCCGCCGTTGCCCAGTGCCGGATCGGTTTCCTGCTCCAGCAGATCCGCCAGCTTGATATCCTGCTCCGCCAGCGCCTGTTCGACGGTGTCGTACCAGCCCAGGTTAATCAGGTTATTCGCCGTCAAGCGGCCAATCAGAAACTCCATCGAAATATAGTTCACATGGCGCAGCGGCTTGGTGCTTTTGCGCGGCGCAGGCTGCGCAGCAAGCTGCTCGGCCAGCGCGCGGCTTACCGCCTCCCACCATTGGTGCTGGGTCATCTGTTGTGCAGAACTGAGGCCAAATCGTTGCCACTGACGGGTCAGTGCCGCCAGAAAAGCATCCTTTTTAAGCATAGGCTGTGACATAAGGGAAACTCTCTATCCAGTAAGTGGGTCAAATTACCGTTATCGTGCCGGGGAGAAAGATTGAAGGCATCATCCCGCCCGGGGATTAGCTGGGGAGGAGGATTGGGGCGTAGCTAAAATTGTGATCTCAGGCACTTTTTGACTCCCTTGCATGATGCAAAAAAGCCCGCCGACGAACGCGACGAGCACTGAGAATAAGCAGAAAATCCCCGCCATGAAATTAGCATAGTTAATGCAGCTGATGAAGTTTTGTACATGCATCGACATGCTTTCCCTCAACGGCCTTACCCGACCGCCTCACAACACCGCAATTGCGCAATGATTTGCCTGCAAACGTAAAAAAGTGTGATCAATAGCAATTTAACTCCAAGCCGAAGATGAACCTTGTTGCAATACGTTTAACGTTGTCAGAAGTTAGGAGGGTGATTAATTACGAGCCATAAAATAATTAGTTTTACTCCGATCCCGGCAGGAGTCGCGATGAAATGAACCCCTTCGGGCAGGCCAACGGCTACGGGAGCCGCGATTTTCACTCTGGAATACTATGCTGATCCCATCAAAACTGAGCCGTCCGGTACGGCTGCAAAATACCGTGATCCGCGATCGCCTGCTGGCCAAATTAGCCGGCACGGCAAACTATCGCCTGACATTGGTTAATTGCCCTGCGGGATACGGAAAAACGACGCTGGTCGCACAATGGGCAGCCGGCAAATCAGATTTGGGCTGGTACTCGCTGGATGAAAGCGATAACCAACCCGAGCGCTTTGCCAGCTACCTGATCGCCGCCTTGCAACATGCCAGCGGCGGCCACTGCGTGAAGAGCGAAGCGTTGAGCCAAAAACATCAGTACGCCAGCCTGTCGGCGCTGTTCGCCCAGCTGTTCATTGAGCTGTCCGACTGGCATCAGCCGCTGTACCTGGTGATTGACGATTACCACCTGATCACCAATGACGTCATCCATGAGGCCATGCGCTTCTTCTTGCGCCACCAGCCGGAAAACCTGACGCTGATCCTGCTGTCCCGCACCCTGCCGCCGCTGGGCATCGCCAACCTGCGCGTGCGCGATCAACTGCTGGAGATGGGCACGCAGCAACTGGCGTTTACCCATCAGGAAGCCAAACAATTCTTCGACTGCCGCCTGGCCGCACCGATGGAACAGCATGACAGCAGCCGCCTGTGCGATGAAGTCGAAGGTTGGGCCACCGCGTTGCAGCTGATTGCGCTGTCTGCCCGGCAGTCCACCTCGTCTGCACAGCAATCCGCCAAACGTCTGGCCGGTCTGAACGCCAGCCACCTGTCCGATTATCTGGTGGATGAAGTGCTGGATCACGTCGATGCCGGGGCGCGCGCCTTCCTGTTGCGATGCTCGGTGCTGCGCTCAATGAACGATGCGCTGATCGTGCGCCTGACCGGCGAAGATAACGGCCAGCAACGGCTGGAAGAGCTGGAGCGCCAGGGGCTGTTTATCCATCGCATGGACGACACCGGCGAGTGGTTCTGCTTCCATCCGCTGTTCGCCACTTTCCTGCGCCAACGCTGCCAATGGGAGCTGGCTCTGGAGCTGCCGGGGCTGCACCGCGCCGCCGCCGAAGGCTGGCTGGCATTGGGCTACCCGGCGGAGGCGATTCACCACGCGCTGGCGGCCAGCGACGTCAGCATGCTGCGCGATATCCTGCTGCAACACGCCTGGTCGCTGTTCCATCACAGCGAGCTGGCCCTGCTGGAAGAGTGCCTGAATGCACTGCCGTATGAACGGTTGATCCAAAATCCCAAGCTGGCGCTGTTGCAGGCCTGGCTGGCGCAGAGCCAACACCGCTACATCGAAGTGAACACCCTGTTGGAACGCGCCGAACAGGCGATGCGCGATCAAAAAATCGACGTCGATCGGACCCTGCATGCCGAATTCGACGCCCTGCGCGCACAGGTGGCGATCAACGCCGGCAAGCCGGAAGAGGCCGAACGACTGGCCACCGAGGCGCTGAAGTTTCTGCCGCTTTCCAGTTATTACAGCCGCATCGTCGCCACCTCGGTAACCGGCGAAGTGCATCACTGCAAGGGCGAGCTGGCCCGTGCGTTGCCGATGATGCAGCAAACCGAGCAGATGGCGCGACGCCATCAGGCCTATCACTACGCGTTGTGGGCGCTGTTGCAACAGAGCGAAATTCTGATTGCCCAGGGTTTCCTGCAGGCCGCCTATGAGACGCAGGACAAGGCTTTTGAACTGGTGCGTGAACAGCATCTGGAACAGTTGCCGATGCATGAGTTCCTGCTGCGTATCCGTTCGCAGATCCTGTGGTCCTGGTCACGGCTGGACGAAGCGGAAGACGCGGCGCGTCAGGGTCTGAAAATTCTGGCCAACTTCCAGCCTCAGCAGCAGCTGCAATGCATCGCCATGCTGGCCAAATGCTCGCTGGCGCGTGGCGATCTGGATAACGCCCATGCGCACCTGCAGCGTTGCGAAGCGCTGTTGCACGGCTCTCAATACCATCGCGACTGGCTGACCAACGCCGACAAACCGCGGGTGATCCACTGGCAGATGACCGGCGACACCGCCGCTGCGACCCAATGGCTGCGCCAAACCGAAAAACCCGGCATGGCGGATAACCACTTTATGCAGGGCCAGTGGCGTAATATCGCCCGGGTGCAAATCATGCTCGGCCAGTACGAAGAAGCCGAGGTGGTGCTGGATGAACTGAACGAAAACGCCCGCCGCCTGCGGCTGGTGAGCGATCTGAACCGCAACCTGCTGCTCAGTAACCAGCTTTACTGGCAGATGGAACGTAAAGGCGATGCGCAAAGGGTGCTGATGGAGGCGCTGTCACTGGCCAGCCGCACCGGATTTATCAGCCACTTTGTCATCGAGGGCGAAGTGATGGCGCAGCAGCTGCGTCAGCTGATTCAGCTCAATACGCTGCCGGAGCTGGAGCACCATCGGGCTCAGCGCATTCTGCGCGACATCAACCAGCATCATCGGCATAAATTCGCGCATTTTGACGAGAACTTCGTCGATAAGCTGCTAACGCACCCGCAGGTGCCGGAACTGATCCGTACCAGCCCGCTGACGCAGCGCGAATGGCAGGTACTGGGGCTGATTTATTCCGGTTACAGCAACGACCAGATCGCCGGCGAGCTGGACGTGGCGGCCACCACCATCAAAACCCATATCCGCAACCTGTATCAGAAGCTGGGCGTGGCCCACCGTCAGGAAGCGGTGCAACAGGCGCAGCAACTGCTGAAGATGATGGGTTACGGCGCCTAAAAACCACAGCGTTGCTCTGGTCTTAATTGGCGCAGAGTTGGTTACAATGGCGGCATATTCTCATTACAAGGCAGTCAGAAGTCATGGAACAGTTTGAAGCGATCAACGTTGAACAGGCCTACGCGCGTTGGAAAGAAGACAGCGCCGCTCTGGTCGACATCCGCGATCCGCAGAGTTTTGAAGCCGGGCACACGCCGGGCGCGTTTCACCTCACCAACGCCAGCCTGCAAACATTCATGCAGCACAACGACTTTGACCGGCCGGTGATGGTGATGTGCTACCACGGCAACAGCAGCCGCAGCGCGGCGCAATACCTGCTGAATCAGGGGTTTGATGCGGTATACAGCATTGATGGCGGCTTTGAAGCCTGGGCACGTCAGTACCCGCAGGACGTTGAAACTTCAGCGTAAAAAATCAGGGCGCATCCTGCGCCCTCTTCCTTTGCTACTCCGCCGCCACCATCGGCCGTTTGACAAACAGGCCGTAGCTGAACGCCCCCAGCATCAGCAAACCCGCCCCCAGCAAGAACACGTTGGTGAACTGCCCGGTCAGGTCGAGGATCACCCCGGTGACAATCGGTGCCATCGCCGCACCGAGAAAACCGCCAAAGTTCTGAATCGCCCCCAACGAAGCCACCTGCTGTTTCGGTGCGATATCCGTCGCCAGCGTCCAGATCACACCGGAAGGCAGTTGCGAGAAGAAATACCCCAGCGACAGCAATAAAATGCACAGCGGCGTACTGTCGACAAAGGCGATCGGCGCCACGCAGCAGGCTGCCAGCACAGCACCGCAGACGATCGGGATCTTGCGTGCGGTGATCGCTTTCACCCCACGGCGGATCAAACGATCGGAAATCGCCCCGCCGCACAATACCCCCAGAATGCCGGCAAAGAACGGGATCGACGCGATCCAACCGGTCTGTTTCAGGCTAAAGCCCAGCGAATTCTCCAGATAGCTCGGCAGCCAGGTCAGGTAAACCCAGATGGTGAACATGATGGAAAAGTTGCCCAAAATCATGAACCAGGTCGTTTTATGGCGGAACAGCGAACCCCAGCTCCCACCCTGCTCCTGGCTGACGGCTTTTGCCGTCGTACGTTTTTCGGCGTGGATCATCGCCTCTTCCCGCGCCGTCGGATCGCGGTAAAACTTCAGCCAGGCCAGCATCAGCGGAATGCCCGCCAGACCAATGGCGATAAACATGCCGCGCCAGCCGAGCGTCAGCAACAGCACGGTGAGGATCGGCGGAGCGATGGCGTTGGCAATCTGCGAACCGGTGTTGATGATCGAAGTCGGCAGACCACGCTCTTTCTCCGAGAACCAGCGATGGGTGATCTTGATCCCCGACGTGAAAAACGGGGATTCCGATACGCCCAGCAGCATCCGCAGGCCATAGAACATCGAGTAGCTGTTGACGAACGCCGCCATCACGGTAAATGCCGACCACAATCCCAGCGCCCAGGAGAACATTTTCTTCGGCCCCAGTTTGTCCACCAGCCAGCCGGCGGGCAGGTTGGCGAGCGCGTAAGGCCACAAAAACGCCGACAGCAGCAGGCCCATTTCGGTCGAGGAAAAACCAAACTCCCGGGCAATAGTGGTATTGGCGATGCTCAGGTTGGCCCGATCGAGATAGTTCACCACCGCGGCAATCAACAGGATAAGGATAATGCCCCAACGCAAACGGGAGATCGGCGCCGCCGGTACGGCGGCCGATGAATGCAGCGCAGAAGTCGCCTCTTTCATGATTGCGGCTCCGTAAACAGGCAGAGGTGAATTTTAATCACGGCTTTGCGGATAAAAGACTCACCGTGGGTTTGGCAGCAAGGACGATGCAGATCGTGCGGGAAAAATACCGCAAAGGTGCCGGGCAGCAGCGAAACCGCCATTTCATTTTGCACCTGTTGGTAAAACACGATGTCGTGGTGGCGCCGCTCTTCCGCCACAGGTTCATCGCCCCGGCGGCGCGCCACGCCGATGGTTTCTTCCCCCTGCAACAGGTACTGCACGTCAACGTAGTCAAAGTGCGACTCAGGGCGCATTTGCTGCGCCGGCATGGTGCTCATCTCCTGCAGCAGACAAAACATCTTGCCGGGAATAATGTCGATTTTACCGGGTTGCAGCGTGGCAAAGTCGGTGCGTTCGATAAACGCGATAGCCTGGTGGATAATCGGATGAAACGCGTGTTTTTCCCGCGCCCAGTCCTGCAGATCGCAAATCATCATGATGGTGTTCCCCGTGTAGTGATAGTTTTAGCGGGTGTAGTAGGTACAGTGGTGTTGTTGAACGGCGGGAGGATGTCGCCATCTTCCCGCACGGCCTTAACCGGCAATTTTTTGCTGGTAGAACCCGGTGCCGCTGCGGATTTGATCCAGCAGCACGCTCAGCCCCCAGAATTTCTCCAGCACGTCGTCCTGGTTTACCCGGCACAGCTCGCTGTCGAAAGTGCCCAATCGCTGGTGATAGATCTTGGCGTTTTTCGGATAACCCAGCGTCTCCGTGACCGCCGCCAACGACAGGAAGGTCGCCAGTTCCTGCGCCAACTCAGGCCGCTGCGCGCCGTGGTGATACAGCCAGTGGTACAGCTCCGGGTGGAAATTGGTGAACACCCCGCTGAACCCTTTGGATCCGGCCTGCATCGCCGGCCAGGCGATAGCGGCGTTGGCATTGATGATATTCAGCGGCGTCCCTGCGGTTAATGCCACCCGACGCGTCACGGTCGGCAGACAGCAACTGACGTCCTTCAGCACGACAAAACGACCGCTGTCGGCGCAATAGCTCAGCTCTTCATCGCTCAGCAAACGGCGGTAAGGCGCCGGGCATTCGTACAGGCCAAGCGGCATGCTAACCGGCAACGCTGCCAGCAGGCTGTCCAGCGTGGCGAAAAATGCCGCGCTGCCCTGGCGTTGCGGGTCAAGATGGTTGGTCACCAGCACCAGCGCATCGATGCCGGTTTGCGCCATCGCCTGCAGCTCTTCAATTTGCTGCTCCAGCGCGTCGCTGATATGGCCGGAAGCGATAACCGGCACCCGGCCGTCCACCCGCTGCACTACAAAACGCGCCAGCTCAACCCGTTCCGCCAGGCTGAGGAACTGCATTTCGCTGGACTGACAGACGGCGAACAACGCATCGACGCCGCGCTGCAAATACCAGTCGATCAGGCGTGCCAGGCCAGGATAGTCAATGTCGTTGCGAGCGGTAAACGGCGTTAGCATTACCGGCACAATGCCCTCGATCTTTTTCATTTTTGCTCCTCACACCGCGCTGACGCGGCAGACAATGGTGTTGTTTGATTAGGGATCAGCGCTGGCTCAGACGAGCCACCACCTGTTGATGTTGCGGCATGTTGGACGCCCCTTCTCTTTCCACCGCCAATGACGCAAAGGCGGCGGCATAGGTTGCCGCCTGGGCAATCGTTTGCCCGGTGGCGATAGCCGCGGCGAAGGCGCCGTTGAACGCATCTCCCGCGCCGGTGGTATCGACGCTCAACGCCGGGAAAGCGGGAATGTGCTGGAACTGCGAACCTTCGAGGATCATCGCTCCACGCGCCCCCATGGTGATGATGACCCGTCGGGCACCCAGCCCGGCGATACGCTGCGCCGCCTCTTTGGCGCTGTTCAAATCCGTGACCTCCACGCCGGACAGCAGCGAGGCCTCGGTTTCATTCGGGGTAATCACATCGACATATTCCAGGCATTGCAGCGCGTCGGCGGAGTAAGGCGCAGGATTGAGGATCACCCGGATCCCCAACGCATTAGCCAGCTTCATCGCGTTCAACGTGGCGTTAAAGTTATTCTCCAGCTGCACCAGCAGAACCTCTGCGCCGGCCAGTTCCGGGGCAATTGCAGCCACTTCTTCGTCGGTGATGGTTTTATTGGCGCCGGAATAAATGGCGATCATGTTCTCGCCGTCCTGCTGCGAAACATAAATGATGGCATTGCCGGTCGGCTCGGTTTCCGACTGGTATAAAGTGAACGAGTGGATTTCCGACGCAGAGAGGTGGTCGAAAGCGAACTGACTGAACTGATCTTTGCCGACTTTGGACACGAAATGCACCAGAGCGCCGGCCCGGCTGGCGGCCATCGCCTGATTGGCCCCCTTGCCGCCAGGGCCGAGCGTACTGCCGAGCGCCAGCAGCGATTCGCCGCCTTTGGGAAAGCGCGCCACCCTGGCGACGATATCGACATTGAATGACCCCAGAATACAGACCTTGCCTCGCATGTTTTTTCCTCTCTCCGGCTCCTGCGCCTTCCTTTTCTGGCTTTCCAGGCGCCTTAACAGCACTTCGAACATGCCGTCGGTTTCGGTAATTAATTTGGCCTGCAGGCTGCGACGGATGACGATCGCGCCGCCGTGGCAGCGCTGCACTAACCCCAGTTGCGCCAGCACGTTTAAATCGCTGCGGATGGTTTCTTTGGTCACCGCAAAAGACGTGGCCAGGTACGCCACGCTAACGCGTTCATATTTATCCAGATAATCCAGGATGTTATTGCGTCGTTCTTCAAGAAACATAGTCACCTCAGCACCTGTTTTTGAGAGTAAGGGACCCCCAGTGGTTAAAAAGTGACTGTGATCATATGTTGCAGGGCTAAACGGAAGTAAACAAAAATCGCTGCAATATTCGCCGGCCCATGGCGGGAAAACAGCGGGATTGATGGGTCGCCACAGGGCCGTTAGTGGGTGTTTTTACTGGTTTTTCGCAGATCCCTTGCCTGCGTTCAAGATTTCAACGGTATAATCAGCCGTCAACGCCGTCGGCGGCAAACCGACGGTCCAACTTATCTTTACCCTATGAATTTCAAGCTGCGGCCAGGCGGCAAGGGTGTAAATCCCCTGGAGCTTACTCAGGTAAGTGACTGGGGTATGCACATGCAGCCAACAACGCCGTGGCTTGAAAGGTGACGGGTATATGAAACGGAATATCTATGGTTCGAGTCATCGCCGTATCCAACCCCCGTCTGGCTCAGGCCTTTGTCGACTACATGGCGACACAGGGCATTGAACTTAGCGTGCACAATACCGGCGAGGCTGCGGAAATATGGCTGGCTGACGACGGCCATCTGGAGCAGGTACAGCATGAGTTGCAGCAGTTCCTGGTCGATCCGCTCAACCGCCGCTATCAGGCCGCCAGTTGGGAAACCGGCAACACCGGCGCCGATCTGCACTACCCAGGCTACTCCTATCTGCAAACCCTGCGCAGCAAGGCCGGGCCGCTGACGCTGGGCGTGATGGTGCTGTGCATTGCGGTGTATATCCTGATGCAGGCGATGGGCGATGACACCGTGATGTACTGGCTCTCCTGGCCGCAGGACAGCAGCCAATACCCGCAGCTGTGGCGCTGGGTCAGCCACGCGTTTTTGCATTTTTCGCTGCTGCACATCACCTTTAACCTGCTGTGGTGGTGGTATCTCGGCGGCCCGCTGGAAAAACGCCTCGGCACCGGCAAGCTGTTCGTGCTGGCGGTGGTATCGGCCTTCTTCAGTGGTTGGGCGCAGTCACTGTTCAGCGGCGCGTTGTTCGGCGGCCTGTCCGGCGTGGTCTATGCGCTGATGGGCTACAGCTGGCTCAGCGGCGAACGGGCACCGGAACGCGGCCTGATGCTGCCGCGCGGCCTGATGGTATTTTCAGTACTCTGGCTGGTGGCGGGGTATTTCGATATTTTAGGAATGTCGATCGCTAACGCGGCACACGTGGCCGGTTTAGTGTTAGGGTTATTGATGGCATTTTGGGACACGCGTCATCGCGCGCACAACGAACAATAACAGCCAGGTACAAGCCAGGCGTTTTAGGGGATTATCGTGAAGCAAACACAGCGTCATGACGCAATTATCGAGCTGGTGCGCCTGCAGGGCTATGTCAGTACGGAAGAACTGGTCGAACATTTTGACGTCAGCCCGCAAACGATTCGCCGTGACTTGAATGACCTTGCCGATCAGAACAAAATTCAGCGCCACCACGGCGGCGCTGCATTGCCTTCCAGCTCGGTCAACGCCGCCTATAACGATCGCAAAGTGATGTGGTCGGAAGAGAAAGCGCGTATCGCCCAACGCGTCGCCAGCCAGATCCCCGACGGCGCCACGTTGTTTATCGATATCGGTACCACGCCGGAAGCGGTCGCTCACGCGCTGATGAACCACAAAAACCTGCGCGTGGTGACCAATAACCTGAACGTCGCCACCCTGCTGACCGCCAAGGAAGATTTCCGCCTGATCCTGGCCGGCGGTGAAGTGCGCACCCGCGATGGCGGCATCATGGGCGAGGCCACGCTGGACTTTATCTCCCAGTTCCGGCTCGATTACGGCATTCTCGGCATCAGCGGCATCGACATGGATGGTTCGCTGCTCGAATTCGACTACCATGAAGTGCGCACCAAACGCGCAATTATCGAAAACTCGCGCTGCGTGATGCTGGTGACCGACCATTCCAAATTCGGCCGTAATGCGATGGTCAACCTCGGCAATATGAACCTGATCGACTACCTGTTTACCGACCAGTTACCGCCGCCAAGCGTGATGAAAATCATCGAACAGTACGACGTGCAGCTCGAGCTGTGCTGATCTCCGCCCTTATCGTCTAACCCAAGGGGCGCAGCCTCTGCCGCGCCGTCACCCCCGCCGTTTTTACCCGGGTTCAGCCTGCTGAGCCCGGCGTTGCCTGCCGGAAATATCCCTTCTCTTTGTATAACTACTATCACCAAACTGTTACCTCTATCACGCCTAAATGTTTTTGTTTGGTTAAGTCTTGGCTTGTTTGTTGGTTTTTGATTACAATCATGAGCGAAAACGAACATGAAAGAGCTATTTCGAACATCTGGAGGAAGTTGACGTGGAAACCAAAGACTTGATCGTTATCGGTGGCGGCATCAACGGCGCCGGCATCGCGGCGGATGCTGCCGGGCGCGGGCTGTCCGTACTGCTACTGGAAGCGCAAGACTTGGCCTGCGCTACGTCTTCCGCCAGTTCCAAACTGATCCACGGCGGCCTGCGCTACCTGGAACACTACGAATTCCGCCTGGTGAGCGAAGCGCTGGCCGAGCGTGAAGTGTTGCTGAAGCTGGCGCCGCACATCGCGTTCCCCATGCGTTTCCGCCTGCCCCACCAGCCGCATCTGCGCCCGGCCTGGATGATCCGCATCGGCCTGTTCCTGTACGATCACCTGGGCAAACGCACCAGCCTGCCGGGCAGCAAGAGTTTGCGCTTTGGACCAGAATCGGTACTTAAGCCTGAGCTGAAGCGCGGTTTCGAATATTCCGACTGCTGGGTGGACGATGCCCGCCTGGTGGTGCTGAACGCACAGGAAGTGGAAAAACGCGGCGGTGAAGTACGCACCCGCACCAAAGTGACCCGTGCATGGCGTGAAAACGGCCTGTGGATGGTGGAAGCAGTTGACGTCGACAGCGGTAAAACCTTTACCTGGCGCGCCAAAGGCCTGGTCAACGCCACCGGCCCTTGGGTGAAACACTTCTTTGACGACGGCCTGAAGCTGAAATCCCCGTACGGCATCCGCCTGATCAAAGGCAGCCACATTGTGGTACCGCGCGCTCACAACCAGCCGCAGTCCTATATTCTGCAAAACGAAGACCACCGCATCGTATTCGTGATCCCGTGGAATGACGAATTCTCGATCATCGGCACCACCGACGTGGAATACCACGGCGATCCGAAAGACGTGAAGATCGACGATAACGAGATCGACTACCTGCTGAAAGTGTACAACGACCACTTCAAGAAGCAGTTGGGCCGTGACGACATCGTCTGGACCTACTCCGGTGTGCGTCCGCTGTGCGATGACGAATCCGATTCGCCGCAGGCGGTGACCCGCGACTACACGCTGGACGTGCATGACGAGCAGGGCAAAGCGCCGCTGCTGTCGGTGTTCGGCGGTAAACTGACCACCTATCGCAAGCTGGCTGAACATGCGATGGAAAAACTGGCGCATTACTACCCTGGCTGCGGCCCGGCGTGGACCAAAAACGGTTCGCTGCCTGGCGGCGACATCGGTGGCGATCGCGACAGCTATGCCGCCAAACTGCGCCGCGAACACGGCTGGTTGCCGGAATCCCTGGCGCGCCGCTACGCCCGCACCTACGGCAGCCACAGCGAGCTGATCCTGGCGAATGCCAACGGCCTCAGCAGCCTGGGCGAAGAGTTTGGCCACGGCCTGTATGAAGCCGAACTGCGCTATCTGGTAGAAAAAGAGTGGGTGGTCGAGCTGGAAGACGCCATCTGGCGCCGCACCAAGCTGGGTATGTGGCTGGATGATACGCAGCAGGCGCGGGTGAAAGCCTGGCTGGCGCAACACACGAAAACGAAAACGCTCTCTCTGGCTTCCTGAGCCATTGAAGGTGAAAAGGGCCGGATATCCGGCCCTTCAGATGAATGACAAACGTCCGAAAAACGTGGTTTTCGAACGTTTGGGGTAAAGCAGAAGATCTCATCCTTTGTTTCATTAGCAGTCAAAGTAAACCCTTTAGCTGCAAAGAACCTTATCAACATTCTCAAAGGGCCGGATATCCGGCCCTTTGGCATTACAGCTTGATCGGTTTGATGTGCCAGATTTCGTCCGCATACTCCTGAATGGTGCGGTCGGAAGAAAAATACCCCATGTTGGCGATATTCAATATCGCACGCCGCGTCCAGTCATCCTGATTGCGGTACACCTCATCCACCTTGTCCTGCGTATCCACATAGCTGCGGTAATCGGCCAGCAGTTGGTAGTGATCACCCAAATTCACCAGCGAATCAAACAGATTGCTGTAGCGCTTTGGCTCTTCCGGGCTGAATACGCCGGTAGCGATCTGGGTCAACGCCTGATGCAGTTCGGGATCTTGCTCATAGTACAGATGCGGGTTGTAGCCGTTGCGGCGCAGCTCTTCCACCTGCTCGGCGGTATTGCCGAAGATAAAGATGTTCTCTTCACCCACATGCTCCAACATCTCTACGTTGGCGCCGTCCAGCGTGCCGATGGTCAGCGCGCCGTTCAGAGCGAACTTCATGTTGCTGGTGCCCGACGCCTCGGTGCCCGCCAGCGAGATCTGCTCGGAAAGATCCGCCGCCGGAATGATCAACTGCGCCAGACTGACGCTGTAGTTCGGAATAAATACGACTTTCAACTGGGTGTGCACGCGCGGATCGTTATTGATCACCTTCGCCACATCGTTGATCAGGCGAATGATCTGCTTCGCCGCATAATAGGCCGAGGCCGCTTTGCCGGCGAAGATCACGACCCTCGGCACGCGCTCGGTCTCCGGATCCTGCAACAGGCGGTTATACAGCGTGATCACGTGCAGTACATTGAGCAATTGCCGTTTGTACTCATGAATGCGTTTGATCTGCACATCGAACAACGCGTCCGGGTTGACCACCACATTCAGGGTTTTGGCGATGTACTTCGCCAGCCGCTCCTTGTTCTGCCGTTTGGCAGCCTGCACCGCCTGCAGGAAGCTGGGGAAATCGATATTGGTTTTGATTTCGCTCAGTTGGCTGAGATCGGTGCGCCAGGTCTGGCCAATGCTGTCGTCAAGCACGGCGGAAAGCGGCCGGTTGGCCAGCCCCAGCCAGCGACGCGGCGTGACGCCGTTGGTTTTGTTGCAGAAACGATCGGGGAAAATGCGCGCAAAGTCGGCAAACAGCGACTGCACCATCAGCTCGGAATGCAGTGCGGAAACTCCGTTGACCTTATGGCTGGCCACCACCGCCAGCCACGCCATGCGCACCCGGCGGCCATTGGTCTCGTCAATGATCGACACCCGCGCCAACAGCTCGTTGTCGCCCGGCACCACTTCCTGCACGTGCTTGAGGAAGTGATCATTGATCTCGAAGATCAACTGCAAGTGACGCGGCAGGATCCGGCCGATCATGTCCAGCGGCCAGGTCTCCAGCGCTTCGCTCATCAGCGTGTGGTTGGTGTAGGAGAATACCTGCTCCACTACGGCCCAGGCGTCGAGCCAACTGAACTTGTGATCGTCGATCAGCCGATGCATCAGTTCGGGGATAGACAACACCGGGTGAGTGTCATTCAGGTGAATGGCAATCTTGTCCGCCAGATTGTCGAAGGTTTTATGCATCATCCAGTGGCGGTTGAGGATATCCTGCACCGTGGCCGACACCAGGAAATACTCCTGCCGTAACCGAAGCTCGCGCCCGGAATAGGTGGAGTCGTCCGGGTACAATACGCGCGATACGTTCTCCGAGTGGTTTTTATCCTCAACCGCCGCGAAATAATCACCCTGATTGAATTTACCGAGGTTGATTTCGTTACTGGCCTGGGCGCTCCACAGCCGCAGCGTGTTGGTGGCGTCGGTATCAAAACCGGGGATCACCTGATCGTAAGCGATGGCCAACACCTCTTCGGTTTCCAGCCAGCGCGTCTTGGCGCCTTCCTGCTGAATTCGCCCGCCGAAGCGCACCTTATATCGGGTGTTGTGGCGCGGGAACTCCCACGGATTGCCGTATTCCAGCCAGTAGTCCGGTGACTCCATTTGCTGGCCGTTAACGATGTTCTGCTTGAACATGCCGTATTCGTAGCGGATGCCGTAGCCGCGCCCCGGCAGCGCCAGCGTCGCCAGCGAATCGAGGAAACAGGCCGCCAGCCGCCCCAGACCACCGTTGCCCAGCCCCGGATCGTTCTCTTCCTCCAGCAATTCACCGAGGCTCAGCCCCATTTCATTCAACGCGTCATCGATATCCTGGTATATCCCCATCGACAACAGCGCGTTGGAGAGCGTGCGTCCGAGCAGAAACTCCATCGACAGGTAATAGACCTGCCGCACGTCCTGGGAAAGCTGGGCGCGGTTGGAGCGCAGCCAGCGTTCCACCATGCGGTCGCGCACCGCAAACAGCACGGCGTTCAGCCAGTCATGCTGGTTGGCGATAGCCGGATCCTTGCCGACAATAAACATCAACTTATAGGCGATGGAATGTTTCAGCGCTTCAACACTGACCGTGGGTGAGGTGTAACTAATCGGTGAAGTCATAGTGATCCCAAGTGAGTTGTTACAACAAGCGTTGATATACCCAAAATAATTGGCGCTGCATCAAGGCGGCAAGGGAACTTATCCCGATGAGCTTACTTCAGTAAGTGATTCGGGTAAGTGAGTGCAGCCAACACAGAGGCAGCGTCAAGTATGACGGGAATAAAGTGACAGATAAGCCTCTGCCGCTATCTGCCAGCCAAAATCCACGCTCATGGCGTGGCGCTGTACGTGACGCCAATGCTTCGGCCTGCTCCACAGCACCATGGCACGCCGGATGGCGTTGCCCAGTGCGCCAGCATCACAATCATCGAACACAAATCCGCTGGCGGTGCCGTCGGCCAGATTCTCCAGCGCGCAGTCCACCACCGTATCCGCCAGCCCGCCGGTGCGGCGCACCAGGGGCAGCGTGCCGTATTTCAAGCCGTAGAGTTGGGTCAGTCCGCAGGGTTCGAAGCGGCTCGGCACCATGATCACATCGGCGCCGCCGATAATCCGGTGGGAGAACGCCTCGTGATAACCAATCTGTACGCCGACCTGTTCCGGATAGTCGGCGGCGGCGGCCAGAAACGCCTGCTGCAACACCGCATCGCCGGCCCCTAACAGCGCCAGTTGGCCGCCCTGCTCCAGCAGCGCCGGCAACGCTTCCAACACCAGATCCAGACCTTTCTGGTTGGTCAGGCGGCTCACCACCGCAAACACCGGCAGCGACTCGTCCACCTTCAGGCCCATCGCTTTTTGCAGGTGCAGCTTGTTCTTGGTCTTGTTCTTCAGATCGTCAGCATCGTAGCGGGCGGTCAAGCGCGGATCGTGGGACGGATCCCAAATATTGTCGTCCACGCCGTTAAGAATACCGCTCAGCCGCCCCTGCCGCTGGCGTTCCTGCAACAACCCTTCCATGCCGCAACCGAACTCCGGCCGGGTGATTTCCCGCGCGTAGGTCGGGCTGACGGCGGTGATATGGTCGGCGTAATACAACCCGGCTTTCAGGAACGACATCTGGCCGTAAAACTCCAGGCCGTAAACGTTGTAAAACGAAGGCGGAAGCCACAGTTCAGCCACGTGATGGGCGGAGAACAGTCCCTGATAGGCCAGATTGTGCACGGTGAAAATCGAACGCGCCGGGTGGCCGTTGGCCGCCAGATAGGCACAGGCCAGGCCGGCGTGCCAGTCATGGGCGTGCACCACCTGCGGCCGCCAGTAGCGGTCCAATCCCTTGGCCAACTCACAGGCGATCCAGCCCAACAGGGCAAAACGCCGATGGTTGTCGGAATAGGCATTCATCGACTGGTCGTGATAGGGGCTGCCCGGCCGGTCATACAGCCAGGGGGCGTCAATCAGGTAGATGCCCACGCCATGATAGGTACCGTAGCGCAGGCCGACCCGGCCGGCGAACGAATCGATTTCCGCCACCAGAACGGAGTCCGGTATACCATTACGCACGTCAGGAAAAGCGGGCAAGAGCACCCGAACGTCGCCGCCCTCGGCAATTTGAGCCGCCGGTAATGCGCCAACCACGTCTGCGAGCCCCCCGGTTTTCAACAGAGGGAACATTTCAGAACATACGTGTAAAACCTGCATTATCACTCCTGAAGTCGGCAAAGAAGCAGGCTTGCCGCTGTTGTAAATTCCGCGTTTTGCAAGCCATCAGTCCATTCACAAGGCGGCGGTATCATCGTTCCGCCGACAACCTTAACTCACAACTTTGACAGCATTTCGCGCGTCACCAGCACAATGCCGCCTTCCGAGCGATAAAAGCGTTTGCTGTCCTCATCGGCGTTTTCGCCAATCACCATGCCCTCGGGAATGTGGCAGGCGCGGTCAATGATGCAGCGCCGCAGACGGCAAGAGCGACCGACGTTTACGTCCGGCAGCAATACGGTAGAGTCGATGGTACAAAACGAGTTCACCCGCACCCGCGGGAACAGCACCGAATGCACCACCACCGAACCTGAGACGATACAGCCGCCGGACACCAGCGAATTCATGGTCATGCCGTGGCTGCCGGATCGGTCCTGCACGAACTTGGCCGGCGGCAGCGGCTCCATATGGGTGCGGATCGGCCAGGCGCGGTCATACATGTCCAGTTCCGGCGTCACCGAGGCCAGATCGAGGTTGGCGCGCCAGTAGGCTTCCAGCGTGCCCACATCGCGCCAGTACGGCGGCAGATCAGGGTTGGAGGTGACGCAAGACAACGTGAACGGGTGCGCCCACGCCGCTTTCTGAGCGGTGATTTTCGGGATCAGATCCTTGCCGAAATCGTGGGTGGAGCCGGGGGTCGACATATCTTCTTCCAGCAGTTGGAACAGGTAGTCGGCGTTAAAGATGTAGATCCCCATGCTGGCCAGCGACATCTCCGGGTTACCCGGCATTGGCGGCGGATTGCTCGGTTTTTCCAGGAACTCGAGGATCAGATCGTTCTCATCGACTTCCATCACGCCGAATTCGCTGGCCTCATCGCGCGGTACCGGCAGGCAGGCCACCGTGCATTGCGCGCCCTTTTCGACGTGATCGATCAGCATGCGCGAGTAATCCATCTTGTAGATGTGATCGCCCGCCAGGATCACCACATACTCGGCATCGTAGCGGCGAATGATGTCCAGGTTCTGGTACACCGCATCCGCCGTGCCCTTGTACCAGTGCTCGGTACTGAGGCGTTGCTGGGCCGGCAGCAGATCGACAAATTCGTTCATCTCTTCATTGAGAAACGACCAGCCGCGCTGAATATGCTGCACCAGGGTATGGGACTGATACTGGGTGATCACGCCGATACGGCGGATGCCCGAATTCAGGCAGTTCGACAGGGCAAAATCAATGATGCGGAACTTACCGCCAAAGTGGACGGCAGGCTTGGCACGGGTTGAGGTTAAATCTTTCAAGCGCGAACCGCGGCCGCCGGCCAGAATCAGAGCAACGGACTTAATCGGCAGTTGGCGCGCCAACATCAGGGGGTCTTTATTTTCAAACCTAACCATAGCTGACTCCTTTTATTATTTCTGTACCAGCACGCAAATCGAGTGCGCAGCCTGGTTCCAGGCGGGTAAAACCGCCTGCGGTCCTTCCTGAGTAAAGGGGGCGACAACCTGCCAATCGCCCGCAGGCAACCTCATCTCCACCGTCTGCGGCGTGGCGTTAACCACCACCAGCCAGCGCTGCGACAGGCGGATCTGCAATTGCAAATCTCCCTGCTCCCATTCCTGCGCCGCAGGCGGGTGCCCTTGCGCGTTCAACCACTGCACGCTGCCGTCACCCTCCTGCCACCAGCGGTCTTGCTGCAGGGCGGGGATCTGCCGGCGCAGGTGAATCAGCGCTGCGGTATAAGCGGTGAGCGAGTCATCCGCCTTGGCCCAGTCGAGCCAGGTGATGGCGTTGTCCTGACAATAGGCATTGTTGTTCCCCTGCTGGCTGTGTCCATGCTCATCGCCGGCCAGCAGCATCGGCGTCCCCTGGGACAGCAACAACGTGGCAAGCAGTGCCTGCCGGCTGGCCCTGCGGCGTTGCACAATAGCGTCGTCGGCAATCGGGCCTTCAACACCGTGGTTATAGCTGAAATTATGGTCGCTGCCGTCACGGTTGCCTTCACCGTTAAGCTGGTTGTGCTTACGGTTAAAACTGACCAGATCCTGCAGGGTAAACCCGTCATGAGCGGTCAGCATGTTGATGCTGGCGTACGGCGCACGTCCGCGTTGGTTGAACACATCGCTGGAGCCGGCAAAGCGTTGGGCAAACTGGCCAAGCGGCAAATCGCCCTGCAGCCAAAAGCGGCGCATATCATCCCGGTAATGGTCATTCCACTCGGCGAAGCGCCCCGGAAAAGCGCCCACCTGATAACCGCCGGGGCCAATGTCCCACGGCTCGGCGATCAGCTTGCAGCGCGACAGCAGATCGTCCGCCAGCATCGCCTGGAACAGCGGCGCATCGCGATCGAACGCCGGGGTACGGCCCAGCACGCTGCCCAGATCGAAGCGAAAACCGTCGACATGACATTCGCTCACCCAGAAACGCAGGCACTCCATCACCCAGGCCACGCCCTGCGGTTTATCCAACCGCAGCGTGTTGCCACAGCCGGTGTCATTAACGTATCCCCCGTCGGGAGCAAGCCAGTAATACTCCGGGTTATCGATACCGCGCAGCGACAGTGTCGGCCCGTCCATGTCCAACTCGGCGCTGTGGTTGAACACCACGTCGAGGATCACCTCAATCCCGGCCTTGTGCAGCGCCTTCACCGCATCGCGAAATTCGCGCAGCGGCGTCATGTCGGTGCGCAGGCTGCAATAACGGTTATCCGGCGCATAGGGCGCCAGCACGTTATATCCCCAGTAGTTAATCAGCCCGAGACGCTGCAGACGCGGCTCGGAGCTATGCTGCTGTACCGGCAGCAGTTCCAGCGCCGTGATGCCGAGGCGCTTGAAATGGGCGATCATCACCGGATGCCCGAGCGCTGCGAAACTGCCGCGCAGCACCGGCGGGATATCCGGGTGCAGCAGAGTGAGGCCGCGCACGTGCGCTTCGTAAATCACCGTTTTACCCCACGGCGTGGCCGGCGGGCGGTCATCCTGCCAATCGTAGGCTTCGTCGATGACCACGCACTTCGGCATCACCTCTGCGCTGTCCTGCGGGTCCGGCCGGTCATAGCCACCATGCAGTTCCAGATCGTCCGCCACTGGCCCCTCGACCGCGCGGGCGGCGGGATCCAACAGCAGTTTGTTAGGGTTAAACCGCAGCCCCTGCGCGGGATCAAACGGACCGTGCACCCGGTAACCGTAGCGCTGGCCCGGTTTGCCGCCCGGCAGATAGCCGTGCCAGATATCGCCACTGCGCGCCGGCAGCGGCAGACGCACCTCGCGTTGTTGCCCGTCAAACAGGCACAGCTCCACGCCGGTGGCGTGGGCGGAAAACAGGGTAAAGTTGATGCCGTTACCGTCATAATGCGCCCCGAGAGGCGCGGCGATGCCGGGCGTCAGCTCAGTCATTGCGCCTCCCGCAGCAGGTAGATCGTCGCCAGTGGCGGTACGGTCACGCTAATCGAATGCTCGCGGCCGTGATTGCCGATCGGTTCCGACACCACGCGGCCCTGATTGCCGGTATTGCTGCCGTGATAATGGTGCGAGTCGGTATTAAGGATTTCCCGATACTCGCCGGGGCGGGAGATACCGATGCGGTAGTGGTGACGCGGCACCGGAGTAAAGTTGCTGACGGCGATCAGCTCGTTGCCCTGCGAGTCGTAACGGGCAAAGGCAAACACCGAGTTGTCGTGATCGTCCACCACCAGCCATTCGAAGCCGTCCGGGCGGTAGTCACGCTCATACAACGGTGCCTGCTGCTGATAGCAGTGGTTGAGATCGCGCACCAGCCGCTGCACGCCGTGATGCCAGCCGTCCAGACCCTCCAGCAGATGCCAGTCGAGGCTGGTATCGAAATTCCATTCGCGCCCCTGGGCAAACTCGCAGCCCATGAACAGCAGTTTTTTGCCGGGGTGCGCCCACATAAAACCGTAATAGGCGCGCAGGTTGGCGAACTTCTGCCAGGCATCGCCGGGCATGCGGTCGAGAATCGATTTTTTGCCGTGCACCACTTCATCATGAGAAATCGGCAGCACGAAGTTCTCGGTGTAGGCATACAACATGCCGAAGGTCATCTGATTGTGATGATATTTGCGGTGTACCGGATCGCACTGCATGTAGTCGAGCGTATCGTGCATCCAGCCCAGGTTCCATTTGTAGTGGAACCCCAACCCATTGGCATCCGGCGGTAGCGTGACCCCCGGGTAATCGGTGGATTCCTCCGCCAGCGTCACCGCGCCGGGCCGCTCCTTGCCGACGGTATGGTTGGTGTAGCGCAGGAAGGCGATGGCCTCCAGGTTTTCGTTGCCGCCGTAATAATTCGGCACCCACTCGCCTTCGGCGCGGCTGTAATCACGGTAGATCATCGAGGCCACAGCATCGACGCGCAGAGCGTCGATACCGTAACGTTCCATCCAGTAAAGGGCATTGCCCGCCAGATAGTTGCGTACCTCATTGCGGCCATAGTTGTAGATCAGCGTGTTCCAATCTTGATGGAAGCCCTCGCGGGGGTCGGCGTATTCATACAGCGCGGTGCCATCGAAATTCGCCAAACCATAGGCGTCGCTGGGGAAATGCCCCGGCACCCAGTCCAGGATCACATTGATGCCGGCCCGGTGCGCCGCCGCCACAAAGGCTTTGAAATCGGCGGGCGTGCCGAAACGTCGGGTCGGGGCGTAGAGCCCCAGCGGCTGATAACCCCAACTGCCGTCGAAGGGGTGCTCGTTAATCGGCAACAGCTCGATATGGGTAAATCCCATGTCTTTGACGTAATTGATCAACTGCACCGCCAGCTCGCCGTAGCTGAGCCAGAAATTATCGTCGGTGTGGCGCCGCCACGAACCCAGATGCACCTCGTAGATGGAGATTGGCCGATCCAAATCGTTGGCGCGTTGGCGCTCCGGGGTATTTTCCACCACCTCCGGCAGCGGCGTCACCAGGGATGCCGTATCCGGTCGCATCTGCGCTTCAAAGGCATAAGGGTCGGCTTTCAGTTGGGTGTTGCCATAGCAGTCGATGATTTCGTATTTGTACAGCTGCCCGGCTTTCACCCCAGGCAGGAACAGCTCCCAGATACCGTTTTCACGGCGCAGGCGCATTGGATGGCGGCGGCCGTCCCAGAAGTTGAACTCTCCCACCACCGAAACGCGCTGGGCATTGGGCGCCCAGACGGCAAAGCTGACGCCTTCTACCCCGTCGAGCGTCGCGAGATGCGCCCCCAGCCGCTCATACGGCCGCAGATGGGTGCCCTCCGCCAGCAGCCAGCCGTCGATATCCTGCAACAAGGTGCCAAAACGGTAGGGATCGTCGACGATCTGCTGGTGATTTTGCCAGCGGACCTCCAGTTGATAACGAAAGGGGGTTTTCCGACGCGGGACGGTAGCGCTGAAAAAACCACGGGCATCGTCGCAGGCCAGCTGCACCACCCGCTTGCCGGTTTGCTGCTCCAGCAACCAGACTTCGCTGGCGTCAGGCAACAGCGCACGCACTTGCAGGCCATTATCGACCGCATGCATACCCAGCAGAGAAAAGGGATCGGCAAAATTGCCGGAGAAAAGCTGATCAATCACGTCACGATCGGGAAGTACAGGCATAGACTTCTTCCTTAGATTAAGAGCATGATTTATAAGAGGCTGCGTCTACCCATCACCGTCCAGGTCGCCGCCTTGCAGGCCGCGATTTGACATCCATTGGGTAAATGATTAATCCATAGCCGTTTTGGTTATCATGCAATTCATTCGGTATCTAAAGCGTGATTGCGGTCGGTTATTGATCAATTTTCAGCTTGCCGACCTGAATTTCCGCTCTTTATGCTTATTTTTAGTCATCTTTTCAGCGTTGGTGAAAATGTATTCGCCAACACTTTAAGCATAGCCAATGTCTGTCAAAAACAGTGCCGTATTAGCATGGAAAATCATTCATTAAGAAAACTGCCAGCCCGCAGCGCCGTTGCGCTACTGCTTGCCGGGAGGAAGGCCGGTTATCGGTACGAGCATCTCCCCTGGCAGCAACTTCGTCCATAACGCGCCAAGACAAGGTGAAAAGCGGAAAATAAGGCTTTGGGGGGCTGAAAGAGGCCAGCCCCCGGGAAGTTCAGTTCAGGTTTACAGCAGGATGCGCAGCATACGGCGCAGCGGCTCTGCCGCGCCCCACAGCAGTTGGTCACCCACGGTGAACGCGGACAGATATTCCGGCCCCATATTCAGCTTGCGCAAGCGACCGACCGGCGTGTTCAGCGTCCCGGTAACCGCAGCCGGCGTCAACTCACGCATGGTCAGCTCACGGTCGTTCGGGATCACCCGCACCCAGTCATTGTGGGTCGCCAGCATCTGTTCGATTTCCGGCAGCGAAACGTCTTTTTTCAGCTTCAGGGTGAACGCCTGGCTATGGCAACGCAGCGCGCCAACGCGCACGCACAAACCGTCAACCGGGATCACGCTGGAGGTGTTCAGAATCTTGTTGGTTTCCGCCTGGCCTTTCCACTCTTCGCGGCTTTGGCCGTTATCGAGCTGTTTGTCGATCCACGGGATCAGGCTGCCGGCCAGCGGCACACCGAAGTTATCGGTCGGCAGTTTGCCGCTGCGGGTAGCCGCAGTGACTTTGCGTTCGATATCCAAAATGGCCGAAGCCGGGTCCTGCAGCTCTTTCGCCACATCGGCATGCAACATGCCCATTTGGGTCAGAAGTTCGCGCATGTGGCGCGCGCCGCCACCGGAGGCCGCCTGATAGGTGGATACGGAAGCCCACTCCACCAGATCGTTGGCGAACAGGCCGCCGAGCGACATCAGCATCAGGCTGACGGTGCAGTTACCGCCAACAAAGGTCTTGATACCTTTGTCCAGACCCTGCTGAATCACCGCATGGTTGACCGGATCCAGTATGATAATCGCGTCATCCCCCATCCGCAGAGAAGATGCCGCGTCAATCCAGTACCCTTGCCAGCCGCTTTCACGCAGCTTAGGGTAGATTTCATTGGTATAATCGCCGCCCTGGCAGGTAATAATAATGTCGAGCGCGCTCAGCGCGTCAACATCGTAAGCATCTTGCAGCGTGCCCTGCTGGCCGCCGAATGCCGGCGCCGCAGAACCGTGCTGCGAAGTGGAGAAAAAGACCGGGCGAATGGCGTCGAAGTCGCGCTCTTCCGTCATGCGCTGCATGAGTACGGAGCCGACCATTCCGCGCCAACCGATGAAACCAACGTTTTTCATAATAACTGTCCTGCTTTGGAGGATAACTGCTTAGAGTTGTGTGCAATATCTCTCCACCTTACAAAATGTCAGCGCAGGCGCAAAGTGAATTTATTCGATGGGTGAGCGATTCTCAGCAATCCTTCTTATATGCCCGCAGTCTTTCAAGCTGCAGCGTTGTTACCAGCACTTGAAAGCCCTCGGCTATGGCCTGTGCACCGTCGGGATGGGCGGCGTGTTTTTTTAATTCTGAGGTAATAATGACAGAGATGATTTCAGTCACGGTATTGCTGTTTTTAATCATGGATCCGCTGGGCAACCTGCCGATTTTCATGTCGGTGCTCAAGCACCTGGAACCGCGCCGCCGGCGGATGGTGTTGATTCGCGAGCTGTTGATCGCCTTGCTGTTGATGCTGATTTTCCTGTTTGCCGGCGAGAAAATCCTGGCGTTCCTCAACCTGCGTACCGAGACCGTGTCCATTTCCGGCGGGATTATCCTGTTCCTGATCGCCATCAAGATGATTTTCCCCTCTCAGGAAGGCAGCAGCAGCGGGCTTTCCGCCGGTGAAGAGCCTTTCCTGGTGCCGCTGGCGATCCCGTTGGTGGCAGGGCCTTCGATTTTGGCGGCACTGATGCTGCTCTCGCACCAGTATCCGAACCAGATTTCGCATCTGGTGGTGGCCCTGCTGATTGCCTGGGGTATTTCCGCCGCGATATTGCTGATGTCGAACCTGTTCCTGCGCCTGCTGGGCAGCAAAGGGGTCAGCGCGCTGGAAAGGCTGATGGGGTTGATTCTGGTGATGCTGTCGACCCAAATGTTCCTGGACGGCGTGCGGGCTTACATGAAGTTGTAGTGAACATACTGGCGCCTGGCGGCGCCGGTATCATGACGTAGCCGGTTATTGCGGGGCTGCGACGCTGCGAATGTAAGCCAAAGTATCGGCGATCACGCCGTCCAGCGGCTGGTTGATATCAATCGCCCGCACGTCCTGCTCCTGCGCACCCGGTTCTTCAAGCGTCGCGAACTGAGACACCAGCATCTGCGGCTTGAAGAAATGCCCCTTGCGCTGTTTCAAGCGCTCTTCAATCACCGCCTTATCCCCTTTCAGATAGATAAAATGCAGGTTGCTGTTACCCTCGCGCAGCCGGTCGCGGTAGCTTTTTTTCAGCGCCGAACACACCAGCAGCGACACGTCATTGGTGCGCTGCATAGCGAAAATGGCGTCGTTCAGTGCCGTCAGCCACGGGGCGCGATCGTTGTCGTCCAGCGCGTGCCCGGACGCCATTTTGTTGATATTGGCGCGCGGGTGCAGGTAGTCGCCGTCCAGCATCGCGCCGTGGGCCTGGTGGGCAACGTCGCTGGCGACGGCGGATTTACCGCTGCCTGAAACGCCCATCAAAATAAATACGTGGTGTTGCGGATTGCTCATAATTTCATGCCCTTATGGGGACTCACGCAGGTTTGTGCGGTGGATTGCGCCGCCCAATGCGCCCCAAACTCAAAATGATGCCCGGTGCCGCGCAGGGCACCCGATAGCCTCAAGGATATCCTATTAATTTCAAGCTGCCGCCAGGCGGCCGCAGCTTGAAAGGTAACCGCTAAATTATACGACCGTCGCCAACAGCAAGCAGCCTACCAGGCCGCAAACCGAGATAATGGTTTCCAGCACCGACCAGGATTTGAGGGTTTCCATAATGCTCAGGTTGAAATATTCCTTGAACAGCCAGAACCCCGGATCGTTGACGTGAGAGAAAATCACGCTGCCCGAACCGACCGCGATCACCATCAGCTCCGGGCTGACGCCGGTGGTGGCAATCAGCGGGGCGACGATGCCGCCGGCGGTGATCGCCGCCACGGTGGCGGAACCCAGTGCCAGACGTAGCGCCGCGGCGATGGACCACGCCATCAGAATTGGCGATACGTTACTGCCTTCCATCAAACCGGCGATGTATTTTTCTACGCCGCTGTCGACCAGCACCTGCTTGAACGCACCGCCGCCGCCGATGATCAACAGCATCATGGCGATAATTTTGATTGAATCGGTGATGGTGCCCATCACTTCATCCATGGTACGGCCACGATTAAGGCCAAAGGTGAAGATAGCGATCAACACCGCAATCAGCGTCGCCATCACCGGATCGCCGAAGAACTCGGCAAAACGCAGCAATGTATGGCCTTTCGGCAGCACCATTTCGGCCACGGCGCGCAGTGCCATCAGGATCACCGGCACCAGAGAAGTGGCAACGCTGATGCCAAAACTTGGCATTTCTTCTTCGCTGAAGATTTTCGGGTTATACAGGCCTTCAGGCACCGGCTTGTCGATGCCTTTCAGGAAGCGGGCGTAGACCGGGCCGGCCAGGATCACCGTAGGGATGGCCAGCAGCGTGCCATACAGCAGGGTTTTCCCCATGTCGGCATGGAAGATGGTGGCGATCGCCGTTGGGCCAGGGTGCGGCGGCAGGAAACCGTGGGTCACCGACAGCGCAGCCGCCATCGGCACGCCAACGTACAGCAGCGGAACGCGGGCGGAGGCGGCGATGCTGAATACCAGCGGCAGCAGCAGCACGAAGCCGACCTCATAGAACAGCGCGAAACCGACGGTAAAACCGGTCAGCACCACCGCCCATTGAATGTGTTTTTTGCCGAACTTGTCGATCAGCGTAGTGGCGATGCGCTGAGCGCCGCCGCAGTCCGCCAGCAACTTGCCGAGCATGGCGCCAAAGCCCATGATCAACGCCAGGCTGCCCAGCGTGCCGCCAACGCCGGCCTTGATGGAGCCGATCACTTTATCTACCGGCATGCCCTGTGCGATACCCACCGCCAGTGCGACTAAAACCAGAGAGATAAAGCCGTTCAGCTTAAAGCGAATCATCAGCAGCAGCAGCAACGCTACGCCGCCTGCAACAATCACTAATGGCATAATTTTTCTCCAACCCTTTTATCGCGACTCTCTTTACCCTAGACCGTAAAGCGTGCGCTTGTTGTATTTTCAGGCTCTTCCCCGGTGTCAGAAGGCGAGCTGTAGGTGGTACTGAGTCAAAGGTTCTGTCCCTGCTTGCAGGAGGCGATTTACTCGCCCCGCTCCGTGCGGCCGCAGCGTGCTGCGCCCCTAGGCTGTCACTGACCTCATTGTTACCGGTATCATGATACCGGTAACAACACGAATGACGGAATCGGGTAAACGACTAAAATTCGCGTTCTGGGATAGAGATCAAACTTACGGCAGTAACGAGCGGCAAGCGCACCGGTGGGAGGTGAAACGCGCCGAACGGCGCGGGTTCAAAATGCGGTGAGTTAAAAACGATCAAATACTGCCGCCGGGGATCACGGTAAAACCCACGTCTACCATACGCGGGGAAACGGTTTCACCCCGCAACCGCGCCAGCAGACGCTCGGCGCCGATTTGCCCCATCCTTTCACGCGGCGTCAGCACGCTCGCCAGTTTCGGCACCATCACCTGACCGATATCGTGGCCGTGGAAACCGGCAATCGCCATCTGATCGGGGATCGACAGCCCCTGACGCTGGCACTCAAAGGTGGCGCCAATCGCCAGGTCATCGTTGGTGCAGAAGATACTGTCAATCTGCGGATAGTCGCGCTGCGCCTGGCGTAGCAGTTCGCCGCCGGCGGAATAGGACGACGAACGCGCGGTCATGACGCTGTACGGTTCCAGACCGGACTCGCGCATTGCCTGCTCATAGCCCTGCTGTTTGATAATGGTGCGCTCATCCTGACGTGCGCCGAAATACACCACGTGACGGTGGCCGTGAGCGATGATTTGCTGAGTCATCTGGCGCGCGGCTTCGAAGTTATTGAAGCCCACCGCCAGATCAATGCACGGCGACACGCAGTCCATCAGCTCCACCACCGGGATGCCCGCCACCTCGATCATCTTAAGGGTACGCGGGGTATGGTGGCGTTCGGACAGGATCAAGCCGTCGATATTGTACGACAGCAGCGAGGTCAGGCGCTGCTCTTCACGCTCCGGCAAATAGCCGTAGTGCGCCAGCATGGTCTGGTAATTGTGCGCATCGGTCACGCTCTCGATACCGCGCAAGACTTCGGCAAACACCTGGTTGGTTAACGACGGCAGCAGTACGCCAATGGCGCGGCTGGTCGAGTTGGAAAGGATATCCGGCGCACGGTTGGGAATGTAACCCAGCTCATCAAGCGCGACGGCAATTTTTTGCTGCAAGGCGACAGAAACCTGATCGGGATTACGCAGATAACGGCTCACCGTCATCTTGGTCACGCCAACCTTGTCTGCAACATCCTGAAGTACCGGCCGTTTTTTCTTCATTATCAATGAACTGGCTAACCGTGAAAGGGCGTTCATTTTAGCAAAAAAAAACCGGGGCCGATATTGTTGGTTGCCGGATGGCCGAATGCAAAAAGGGCTCACCGCGTGAGCCCTTGATATTTACCGCTTAATCACACGGGCGGCAGATCGAACAGCAGGATTTCACTGTCTTCATCCGCCTGAATCGACAGCTCGGCTTCATCCCACACCGCGAAAGCATCGCTGGTGCCGGCCTGTTGACCGTTGATCACCACGTTGCCGCGGACTACCTGGATCCAAACGCGGCGCTGGGCCTCGATCTGATACGCCGACTGCTCGTCTTTGTTCAGCGCCCAGCGTGACAAAGTCATATCCTGGAACACCTTCAGCGAACCCTCGCGCGCATCCGGCGACAGCACTAACTGGCGGCCCTGCGGCGCATCGAACATACGTTGCTCATAACGCGGCTCCAGCCCGACCTGATCAGGAATAATCCAAATCTGGTACAGGTGCAGCGGGCGATCCTTATTGCCGTTGTATTCAGAGTGGCGCACCCCGGTGCCCGCACTCATGATCTGGAACTCACCGGCTTGAATCTGCTCTTTGTTGCCCATGCTGTCCTGATGCTCTACCGTGCCGCTCAGCACGTAGGTCAGGATCTCCATGTCTTTATGCGGATGAGTGCCAAAACCCTGCCCCGCGTCGATCACGTCTTCGTTGATCACCCGCAGCGCCGAGAACCCCATAAAATCGGCATCGTAGTAGTTGGCAAATGAGAAGGTATGCCAGCTATCCAGCCAACCATGATTGGCATGACCGCGATCTTCTGCTTTACGTAAATAAATCATATTCAACTCTCCTCAATGTTTTTTTACAGTCTAGTCCCGGCAGCAGAATAAGAAAGCGTAAAAAACTCACCCCTCTGTTCAAAAAATTAGATGGAGTGGCGAAGCTATTTTCAGCGGAGTTGTTGAAGGCGTGAAGGGGGTAAAAACAGGCAAAAAAAAAGCCAGCACCCGAGCTGGCTAAGTAACACTGGAAGCAATGTGAGCAATGTCGTGCCTTCGCAGGAAGAGTATCAAAAAGGCGATGCTCTCCCCGGAACGCATCGCAATAATAATCATTATCATTCGCACCTGTAAAGCGTTATTTTGCCCCATCCGAAATAATGTTGACTCGTTGGGATAAACGGATAAATTCAAAGGTTATTCAACCGGTAAGCAACAGGAGCAGCGTCATGAGTGAAATAGTGGTTCGTCACGTAGAAGCGGCAGATGCACAGGCCTTACATCAGCTTTACTCTCAACCACAACTTTACCGTGACACGCTACAACTCCCGCTAGCCTCAAAAGAACTGTGGCACAAGCGCCTCGCCAACCTCGAACCGGGCACCCACAACCTAGTGGCCTGTATCGACGGGCAGATCGTCGGCCAGCTTGCCGTGATGTTGAACCAGCGCCTTCGCCGTCGCCATGTGGCGACCTTCGGCATTGGCGTCGATGCGCGTTATCACGGCAAAGGCGTCGGCAGCAGCCTGATGAAGGCGATGATCGACCTTTGCGACAACTGGGCGGCCATCGAACGCATCGAACTGACGGTGTTTACCGACAATCAAGCCGCCATTGCGCTCTACCGCAAGTTCGGCTTTGAAATTGAAGGTACCAGCCGCGCTTATGCCATGCGCGATGGCGAGTTGGTGGATTCTCATCATATGGCTCGCTTTCGCAGCGAGCAGCGGGCAAAAGCACATCATGAGTGATAGCGAAAATGAATCAGGGCCGGTTAACCGGCCCTTAACCGTCAGCCGCCGCACTTTTGTGCAGACGCTGGCCTGCGTAACGGGTGCTATCGGCATCCTTTCTCCCACCACCTTCCTGGGGGCCGCCATGCCAACCTCTCCTGCCGTGCGGAGCGGCGCCCGCAACCTGATTACCGACGTTCCCGGCCTGAAGGTCGGCGTCGCCCAGAGCAGCCAGGTACGCACCGGCACCACGGTGATCCTGCCGGATAGCCCGGCGATCGCCGCCGTCGACGTGCGCGGTGGTGGCCCGGCAACCCGTGAAACCGACGCGCTGGGGGAAGATAACCTGGTGCAAACCGTCGATGCGCTGGTGCTGAGCGGTGGCTCGGTATACGGGCTGGCGGCGGCGGACGGCGTCGCGGCCTGGCTGGGGCAACAAGGCCGCGGCTACGCCCTGCGGCCTGCTCCCGGCGTGCCGGTTTCCCCCATAGTACCTACCGCCTGCCTGTATGATCTGAACAACGCGGGCGATAAAAACTGGCAGCTTGATCCGCCCTACCGCCAACTGGGGATAGAAGCGGCCGGCAAAGCGGGCCATGACTTCCCGCTCGGCACCGTAGGGGCAGGCTATGGCGCCATGACCGGCATGGGCAAGCTGAAAGGCGGCCTCGGCTCGGCTTCCATCGTGGCGGCTAACGGCGCAACCGTCGGCGCGCTGGTGGCGGTCAACAGCCTGGGTTCGGTGGTCGCACCCGGCACCCGTGCCTTCTGGGCCACGCCTTATGAAATCAACGGTGAATTCGGCAACGGCGGCGCGGCCGCGCTGGCGCAGTTGCATGGCCAGGGCGAAGACTGGATGCCCACAGAGCCGACAGGCGGCAGGAAAAACACCACCCTGGCCTGCATCGCCACCGATCTGGCGCTGACCCGGGTGGAGTTGAAACGCGTGGCGATCATGGCGCAGGACGGTATGGCGCGCGCCATCCGCCCATTGCACAGCCCGTTCGACGGCGACGTGGTGTTTGCCTTGTCCACCGGCAAGCGCGAGGTTCAGGGCAGCCGCGAGCTGGCGGTGCTGCAAATTGGCGCCTTGGCGGCAGACACGCTGGCGCGGGCGATCGCCCGTGGCGTCTACGCCGCCACCCCATGGCCCGGCAGCCAGGTCACCACCTGGAAAACCCTCGCCTGACCCGGCAAATAAAAAAGGTGCCTTGATAATTCAGGCACCTTTTTTATACCCAAAATAATTGGAGTTGCATCCAGGCGGCAAGGGGGCTTATCCCGATGAGCTTACTCAAGTAAGTGATTCGGGTAAGTGCGCGCAGCCAACACAGAGGCAGCTTCAAGTATGACGGGTATCTTTCCCGGCCCGATTAAATGCCGGCGGTCTCCTTGATATAACGGCGCGCCTTCACCGCATATTCAAACGGGTTGGCCAGCGCCGGATCCTGTTCGGCCTCCACCACCATCCAGCCCTTGTAGCCCCGCTCATCCAGCAGTTTAAACACTGGCAGGAAGTCGATCACACCATCACCCGGCACGGTGAAGGTGCCCTTCTTCACGCCGTCGAGGAAGCTCAGCTTATTGGCCTTCACTTCCGCCACCACCTCGTCACGCACGTCTTTCAAATGCACATGGTTAATCCGCGGCAGATACTTTTCCAGTATCGCCATCATCGCCTGCTGGCTGCCTTCCGAGTAGTAAGCGTGGCCGGTATCAAACAGCAGATAGACGTCGTCGTTCACCATGCTCATGTAGCGGTCAATCTCTGCGGTAGTCTGGATGCCGGTGCCCATATGGTGGTGCAGGCAAACCTGCATCCCCTTGTCGGCGGCAATTTTCGCCAGCTCATTGTAGCCATCGGCCACCCGCTGCCACTCTTCGTCGCTGAAATACGGCTTCTCTTCGAACACCCCTTTGGTGGTGCCCTGAATGCTCTTGCTCTGCTCGGAACAGCCGATCACCCTGGCACCCATCGCATGCAGGAAATTCATATGGTTGATAAATTCATCGATGGTTTTTTCTTTCTGGCCGTCGGCAAAAAAGGTGCTGAACCAGGCGTTGCAGATCTCGATGCCACGAATATCCAGCATCGGCTTCAACACCGCCGGATCGCGCGGGTACTTGCTCCCGACTTCGCTGCCGGTGAAGCCGGCCAGCGCCATTTCACTGACGCACTGCTGGAAAGTATTCTCTTTGCCCAATTCTGGCATATCGTCATTGGTCCAGCCGATCGGCGCAATGGCCAGTTTCACGTTGTCTTTGTTCATGTTCAGCCTCAATAATCGGATGACGCGCCGTCGGCGTTAACGCCGACGCGCCGAAAAGGTTATTTGCCCAGCAGCTCTTTCTCGATGCGCTCTCTGGTCGCCACTGCCTGGTTTTTCATTTTTTCCGGGTAGCCAAACAGCGAAGTGCAGATGATCGATTCGCCACCGACCTTAAAGTTGCGGTTGGCGAACTCCATATCGCGCAGGGTCTGGAACAGCGCGTCGAAATCCACCTCGCCTTCGCCAATACCCACGTGCTGGTGCACGGCAGCGTCCACCCCCGGCGGGTTGACGATATAGCGGCAGTGTTTGGTGTGGTTCATGGTGTCGGCGATCAGCACGTGGGAAAGATCGTCTCCGGCATATTTCAGCATGCTGGCCACGTCGCCCTGGCCTTTGTCGTAATAGAAGCTGTGTGGCACGCTGTAGAGGTACTTGACGTGGTCGCTACGCAGCGATTTCACCATGTCGGCGGTTTCGTTGCTCAGTTCGCAGAAATCCCACGGATGAGACTGGATTTCCATGCGGATGCCTTCGCGCTCAATGATCGGCAGCAGCTCCTCCATTGAGCGATACCAAAGCTCTTCGCAAATTTCCGGCTCATTAGGGTTGCCGGCCAGCTCGGTGTTGATCACCTGCACGCCCATTTCCACCGCAATCTCTATCATCCGGCGCCAGTTTTTGACTGCCGCTTGGCGACGATCCTCACCCGGGCCGGACCAGCGGTACACCACAATCAACGAGGAAATCTCCACACCGGTCGCTTTCAGCGCGTTCTTGTATTCCGCCATCACCTCACGGCCGGCTTTAGGATGCTTATAGAACGGATTGATCTGCGGGTGCGGCGACTGTTCGATATACCGATAGCCCCAGTCCGCTACCTGCTGAACCATTTTGGTGATGCCCAGGTCCCTGATGACATCAACATCAAAAGCGATCTTCATGGTCATTCCTCTTAAACGTGGGTACGGCGGTCAGCCCATTAGTGGTTGTAGAACGCCGGGCGCGGCGGCAGGGTCACCGGCACAATCTCGCCGCTGAGCTGCGCGGCCACGCAGGCGTCGGCAGTCACAGAGGCCGCATAACCGTCCCAGGCGGAAGGCCCGGTCAGTTTCCCGGCCAGCACGTCGTTGATAAAGCCTTGCAGCTCAACGTCATAGGCGTCAATAAAGCGGTCTTTCCAGTCGGTCAGGATCTCGGTAGACAGTTTGGCACCGCTGCGCATCTGCACCGACGAAGGCTCCGGCAGTTTGGCGATGCCGGTTTCACCCACCACTTCACACTGGATGTCATAGCCGTACTGGCAGTTAACGAAAATTTCGACGTCAATACGCGTGCCCTTGGCGGTTTCAAACAGCACAATCTGCGGATCTTTCAGGTGCGGGAACGCCTTGGGGCTTTTACGCGGGAACACCACCTGCACCGAGACGTAGTCGTCATCCAGCAGCCAGCGCAGCACGTCGATCTCGTGAATCAAGGTGTCGGTAATCGCCATATCGGTGGTATAAGCCTCACCGACGGTCGGGTTGCGGTGCGCACAATGCAGCATCAGCGGCTCGCCGATCTGGCCGCTGCTCAGCACCTGTTTTAAAGCGCGGTAGCCGCGATCGTAAGGGCGCATAAAACCCACCTGCACCAGGCGTTTGCCGTGCTTCGCTTCGGCTTCGACGATGTTTTTACAGCCCTGTGCGGTGACCGCCAGCGGCTTCTCGCAGAACACCGGCTTGCCGGCGGCGATGGCCGCCAGCACAAATTCTTCGTGGCTCGGGCCCCAGGAAGTGACCAGCACCGCCTGCACGTCCGCCGCCTTGATCAGATCGTGGCCGTTGTCATACACCTTGGCGTCCAGCTTCAGATCGCTCACAACCTTGGCGGCGTTGTCGCGGTTGATGTCGTTGACCGCCACGATGCGGCTGCCCTGCAACACTTTGCTGCAGCGGCGAATATGATCCCGACCGATTGCGCCGGTGCCAATAACCCCAATGTTCAATGTCATCTTCGTTATCCTCTTCAAATAGTTGCGGCAGACGCAAGGTCTGGGTAATCAGTAATCGCGGGCCTTATCGATGTTTTCCTGCAGCTTGCGGGCCACGGCGACAATTTTTTCGCTGTCGGCCACCTGAGCACCGCCCACGCGCCACCAACTGAGATATTTGTGCACCATGGTTTTTGGCAGCACTTTGATGTCCAGCAGGGTAGAGACCTTCTGCAGGCGCGCATCGGCCAGCGCGTCGATCAGTTGTTGTTCGGTAGTGACGCTGTAGGTTTTGCAGCCGTAGGCCGCCGCCAGCATGGCGAAATTGACCGGCACAAAATTGCCGTCGAGCTTGCCGCCCTGCGGGTTGCGGAAGCGGAATTCGGTGGTGTAGCTGTCCATACCGTGTTCCATCTGCAGGTTGTTGATGCAGCCGTTGGTCATGTTGTCGAACAGCACCACGTTGATTTTGCAGCCTTCCTGAATCGAGGTGACCAGTTCGGAATGCAGCATCATAAAGGCGCCGTCGCCGACCATCGCATACACCTCGCGCTGCGGTTCGGCCAGCTTGACCCCCAACGCCGCGTTAACCTCGTAGCCCATGCACGAATAGCCGTATTCCACGTGATAACCGTGCTCGCCGTGGTTGTGCCACACGCGCTGCAAATCGCCCGGCAGACTGCCGGCGGCGGCGACGATCACGCTGTCCTGCGGCAGGTGCTGATTCAACACGCCCAGCACTCGGCTTTGGGTCAGCAGCGAGTCGGTCTGTTCAATAAATTCGGCGAAGACACGGTCGCGATCGAGATGATCGTCAATTTCCGGCACAAAGCCTTCGCCCGTGTATTCCACCGCATAAACGCGGGCGGTTTCCTGCTGCTGCGCGCTGCACGCCTCGGCAATGGCATCGCCCCAACCGGCGCGGTAATCGGATTGCTCCAGCAGGGCGCTCAAGGCGACCAGCGCCGCACGAGCATCGGCCAGTACCTGCACGCCGTCGAGTTTACCGGCGTCAAAACCGCTGACGTTAATATTGAGGAAATCGACATCCGAATGTTGGAACAGCCATTTTGACGATGTGGTGAAGTCGGTGTAACGGGTACCTACGCCAATCACCAGATCGGCCTGTTTAGCCAGCGTATTGGCCGCCAGACAGCCGGTTTCGCCGATGCCGCCCAGGTTAAACGGATGGCTGGAAGGTACGGTGCCCTTGCCGGCCTGAGTTTCCACAAACGGAATGTGAAAACGTTCGGCAAATTCGCGCAGCGCCTGCCCGGCCTGCGAATACTTCACCCCGCCGCCGCACACCAGCAGCGGTTTACGTTTGGCGGTCAACAGCGCCAGCGCATCCGCCAGCATGCCTTCGGTCGCCGGGCGGCGATCGAGCCGATGTACGCGCTTTTGGAAAAAGTAGTCCGGGTAGTCATAGGCTTCGCCCTGCACGTCCTGTGGCAGGCACAGCGTGACCGCGCCGGTTTCCGCCGGATCGGTCAGCACGCGCATCGCGTTGATGCAGGCGCTCATCAGCTGTTCCGGCCGCACGATGCGATCCCAGTATTTGCTGACCGCGCGGAAAGCGTCATTGGTGCTGATGCTGAGATCGTAGGACTGTTCGATCTGCTGCAACACCGGGTCCGGCTGGCGCGACGCATAGACGTCGCCCGGCAACAGCAATAAAGGAATGCGGTTGGCGGTGGCGGTCGCGGCGGCGGTGATCATATTGGCGGCACCGGGGCCGACGGAAGAGCTGCAGGCGTAGATCTGCTGACGCAGCTTCTGCTTGGCGAAGCCGGTCGCCGCATGGGCCATGCCCTGCTCATTGCGCCCCTGGTGCACCACCAGTTCGCCGCTGTCTTGTTCCAGCGCCTGCCCCAGGCCGAGGACGTTGCCGTGACCGAAAATCGCAAAGATGCCCTTTACGAATTTGGTTTCCACGCCGTCGACCAGCAAATACTGGTTATCGAGGAACCGGACGAGTGCCTGTGCCATGGTTAATCTGATCTTGCCCATTTCTCCACCCTCTACATTATGCCCTATGGCTTTCCAGCGGTGCCGCTCACTAAACCGACAACGTGAAACGTGAAGCGATTATAAACAAATATATTTTCCATAAAATCACATTACAGAAGAAACATTTCATTTTGCGATAAAGATCGCATAATGATGAAAACCCCATTTCATCCATGCCTTTAGAATTCACCGACTTAGCCGCCCTTTCCGGCCGATGCGGCCCCATCCCAACCGCACCAAACCCGCCTGCGTACCCGATGCCACCGGCCTGTAACGCGTAAGCATCAACCCCCGTTGCAGCACGTTCTCCTCTCAGGCGGGGCGCGGTTTTCGCCCTCTGCATCCCCGCTTTCATCATGGTTTTAAATGCATCACATTTTTGGGGTGTAAATTTCATTCAATCTTGAAATTGAAATTTTTATTCCTCATACTCCAAAATATGCTTTGCAGTCGGGGTTTTGCTTAATACAGAAGGAAACGGGTATGGCTACACAAAAAAAACAACTTGATGTCATTTGTCTCGGGCGTATCGCCGTCGATTTCTATGCACAACAGATCGGCGCACGCCTGGAAGATGCCAGCACATTCTCCAAGTATCTCGGCGGCTCTTCCGGCAACGTAGCCTACGGCACCGCCATTCAGGGGTTGAAGTCCGGCATGCTGGCCCGCGTCGGCGATGAGCATATGGGCCGTTTCCTGCGCGAAGAGCTGCAACGCGTCGGCGCCGACACCCGGAGCCTGATCGTCGACCCAGAGCGCCTGACCGGCCTGGTGATCCTCGGCATCAAGGATCAGGAAACCTTCCCGCTGATTTTCTACCGTGAAAACTGTGCCGACATGGCGCTGACGCCGGACGATATCGACGAATCCTATATTGCGTCGTCACGCGCGCTGGCCATTACCGGCACCCACTTGTCGCACCAGAACACCCGCGCTGCGGTGCTGAAGGCGCTGGAGTACGCCCGCCGCCACGGCTTGCGCACCGCGCTGGATATCGACTACCGCCCGGTATTGTGGGGCCTGACCTCGTTGGGTGACGGTGAAACCCGCTTTGTGGAATCCGAGAAGGTGACCCGCGAACTGCAAGAGGTGCTGCACCACTTTGATTTAATCGTCGGTACCGAAGAAGAGTTTCATATTGCCGGCGGCAGCACCGACACACTGACCGCACTGAGCAACGTACGCAAAGCGACCCAGGCCACACTGGTCTGCAAACGCGGAGCTCAGGGCTGCTCGGTCTTCGAAGGCGAGATCGCCGCCGACTGGCAGCAGGTAAAACTGCATTCCGGCGTACGGGTTGAGGTACTGAACGTGCTGGGCGCCGGCGATGCCTTTATGTCCGGCCTGTTGCGCGGTTACCTGAACGATGAAGGCTGGGATCAGGCCTGCCGCTACGCCAACGCCTGCGGTGCGCTGGTGGTTTCGCGCCACGGCTGCGCGCCGGCGATGCCCACCAAACTGGAGCTGGATGACTATTTGCAACGCGAACGGGAAGTGAAACGCCCGGACCGCGACCCGCGGCTCAACCACCTGCACCGGGTGACGACCCGCAAAAAACAGTGGCCGGAACTGTGCGTGTTCGCCTTCGATCACCGCAAGCAGCTGGCGGATATGGCGCGCGAAGCCAACGTCAGTGAAGAGCGCATCCCCCAATTGAAAACCCTGCTGCTGGCGGCGGCGCAACGGGCCGCAGAAGATGCCGGGCTGCAGGGCAACAGCGGCATTCTGGCCGACACCACTTACGGCCAGGCGGCGCTGAACGAAATCACCGGCCAGGGCTGGTGGATTGGCCGGCCGGTCGAACTGCCCAGCTCGCGCCCGCTGCGGCTGGAGCACGGCAATATCGGCTCGCAACTGATCGACTGGCCGCAGGAACACGTAGTGAAATGCCTGGTGTTTTACCATCCGCATGACGCCGCCGAACTGCGCCGCGAACAGGATGAACTGATCGGCGACGTCTATCGCGGCTGCTGCAAATCCGGCCACGAGCTGCTGCTCGAGGTGATTTTGCCGGAAAGCAACGCCGACAAAGACGAGCGTTACTATCTGGACATGCTGCAACATTTCTACCGGCTGGGCGTGAAGCCGGACTGGTGGAAACTGCCGCCGCTGAGTGCCGAGAACTGGCGGCAGGTCGGCGCGTTGATCGAGGCTAACGATCCCTTCTGTCGCGGCGTCCTGATCCTGGGGCTGGATTCCCCGGAGGAAACGCTGAAGGCCGGCTTCGCCGCCGCTGCAGATGCGCCTTGGGTGAAAGGTTTTGCCGTTGGCCGCACCATTTTCGGCCAGCCTTCACGCCGCTGGTTGCAGGGCGAACTGGATGATGCCGGCTTAATCGAACAGGTGAAACAAAAATACCTGACGCTGATCGGTTTCTGGCGCAAATATCGCCCCGGCCACGACGCAAGCTAATCGACAAAGACTCCCCTTACAGCGATTTTCGCCGCTTTAAGGGGATTTTTTTGCCGCTTTTCTGTGAAGTAACGCAACGTGCAATCGAATAAATCGCTTTTAGATGAAATGAAATTTCCGCTCCATCTGTTAGAATGGGCTGTCAACAACTCAGGCGTCAGGCCGATACGCCTTAGCCCCCACTGCGAGCCGAATGGATGAACAACCCAACTCAACTTTCGCTGTTACAGGACGAGATTCGCCACCGTTATGAAACGCTAAGCAAGCGCTTGAAACAGGTGGCGCGTTACATTTTGGATAACAGTAACAGCATTGCTTTCGATACCGTTGCCTCCATCGCCGCCCAGGCCAGCGTTCCGCCTTCCACGCTGATCCGCTTCGCCAACGCGTTTGGCTTTAGCGGTTTCAACGAAATGAAACAGGTTTTTCGCCAGCACCTGATGGAAGAAACGGTCAACTACACCGAACGCGCCCGCCTGTTTCGCCAGACTTCGACCGACGGCAACGTCGCCCCGGAAAAACCGGCGGAAATTCTCAACGTGTTCACCATGGTCAACGCTCAGGCGCTGCAACAGCTGGCCATGCAAACCAGCTCAGAGCAGCTGGACCGTGCCGTTGAACTGCTGAACAACGCCGAGAACATCTACGTGATTGGCCTGCGCCGTTCTTTCAGCGTCGCCTCGTACCTTACCTATGCGTTGCGCCACCTTGAACGTCGGGCGTTTCTGATCGACGGGTTGGGCGGCATGTTCACCGAGCAATTGAGCATGGTGAAACCCAAGGACGTGGTGATTGCCATCAGCTACTCGCCGTATGCGCAAGAAGCGCTGGAGTTGGTGGAACTGGGTGCCAAACGCGGCGCGCAACAGATCGCCATCACCGACAGCCAGGTCAGCCCGCTGGCCGCCTTCAGCGACGTGTGCTTTGTGGTGCGCGAAGCGCAGGTGGACGGTTTCCGCTCGCAGGTCGCCTCAATGTGTCTGGCGCAAACCCTGGCGGTATCCTTAGCGCTGAATAATGCCAAAGACGAGTAGTTATGGTAATAAGGGAAGCGGCACGCAGGAAATCGGGCCGTTTTACCGATGAGAATGTACCCGGCGCAGCCGGGTACTGAAAGCTATTGCAATACCAGATAGCGGTACAATGCGCTTTCCAGATCCTGTTTCATGCTAACAAAAACCAGGATTTCGATGGTTTTGTCGTCACGGTCATAGATAACACGATACTCGCTGTCGGGATCCAGCCGCTCACGGAGCTGTACGCCGCAGCCTGATAACATCGCATTGAAACGATAGCGAGTGGGGTCTTCAGCTATCGCCGATAGAGATGATAACAGCAGATTATCCACAAATTCACCGGCATTAGCCTGGCCAATAGTCCCGCTTTTAAACGACTCGATATCTTTAAGACTCCATTCTGCCGCCGGTGAAACAATAATATCCCTATATTTCGGCACTCAGCACCTCTTTGTTATTTGCGTGCTTCACGCAATCTTCTCAGCGTTTCCTCAGGTGACATTCCACGCTGATTTTTAATGTCTTGTTTAGCCAGCATCACCAGTTTTAGCAGGGCATTAGCCTGTCGTTCGAGATTGCGTTCCCTAATCTCTGCTTCTCTCTCAGCTGCAGTTTGGACAAACAGCTCAGCGACGCCATTTTTGGTGACGAAAACACCGCCTTCAAATAGGTCGGGTGAACCCAACCCTTCTCGAGCAGCCTTTTGGGACATCGTAGTCGTCATAACGGATTCCTCTTTTACTTCTATTGCACAGGCGAAAGCTTCCGCTCAAAGGACGCCTCACCAGGCTTGCGAACAAATCACGGCAATTGCACTTCGCGGCTACTCGCTACTTTCGCTTCCGCGCACATAGCCTGTCATCACACCCAGCGACTCATGTTTAAAAAGGTTATCATTTGAACAGGCGGGGAGCAAATTGATACTAAATTTATACACACGCCAATTGACAGCTATGTGGCCGATAATGAGGAAAGCCCGTTTCACGGGCTTAATGTCATAACACAGACTTGACCTAGCGTGCCGGATAACCGTCGCTGTTAATCCAGGCGTGGTCTTTTTCCCAGGTGAATTTCCACAGCCGCACCGGCCCGGCCATCACGTTGAGATAGTAGCTGTCGTAACCGGCCAGCGTCGCCACCGGATGGTAACCGCGCGGTACCTTGACCACGTCACGGTTATACACCGGCATGCACTCATCCAGTTCGCGATCGTCGGTATAGACTCGCTGCAGGCAAAAACCCTGTTCAGGTTGAATGCGGTGATAGTAGGTTTCTTCCAGATAGGTTTCATCCGGCGAATCCTCCTGGTCGTGCTTGTGGCTGGGGTATGAACTGGTATTGCCTTCATCGGTGTACACTTCCACCACCAGCAGGCTGTCGGCGGGTTCGCTGTCCGGCAGAATGTTATGCACCAGACGCTGATTGCGCCCCTTGCCGCGCCGCTCGACGCCCACATCCGCCGGCGTAATCAGGCGCGACGGCAGATGCCCTTTGCCCGGTGCGCTGCACACCGCCAGCTCCAAATCGCTTTCCGCCCGCACGTTAATCTTGTCGTGATGCGGCACGTAGACCGCGTAAGGCGGCGTGCGCTCAAACGGGCTCATGCGTTTGCCGATATGCGGATATTCCGCCCGCAGGGTGGCGACGGAGGCAATGCCGGCGACCAGCACCAGGCACAGCTCTTTATCGCCGCTTTCCAATTGCAGCGTCTGGCCGGCTTCGAGGCGATAGACATCGAACCCGACAAAGCGCCAGTCGGCATTCTCTGGGGTGACGTGCTGGATGCGCCCCTCGGCGTTCGGCTGCTGACATTTGGCGAGCAATAAGGACATGATTATTCTCCCATTTCAGTATCAAAATACCCAAAATAATTGGAGTTGCATCACGACGGCAAGAGCCGCCTTCCCCAGGAGCTTACCTAATTAAGTGACTGGGGAGCCGATGCAGATGCGGCTTCAAGTATAAAGGGTATATACCCTATGGATTTCAAGTTGCAGCTAGGCGCCCAGCTCATTCATCCTCCGGAGCTTACTTAAGTAAGTGACTGAGGTGAATGAGTGCAGGTAACAACGCTGCGGCTTGAAAGACGACAGGTATAGGGGCCTTAGCCCAGCGTCGGCATGCTGTATTCCGACACCGTCTGCTGCCCGGTTGGCCAGCGCGCTGTGGCGGTTTTCATGCGGGTGTAGAAACGCACGCCGTCGGTGCCGTGCACGTTCAGGGCGCCGAATACCGAGCGCTTCCAGCCGCCGAAGCTGTGAAACGCCATCGGGACCGGTACCGGCACGTTAACCCCCACCATGCCGGCCTGCACTTCCTGCACGAACTGGCGTGCATAGTGGCCGTTACTGGTGAAGATGGCGCTGCCATTGCCAAACTCATGGCTGTTCACCGTATCGATGGCGGTCTGGTAATCCGGTACGCGGACAATACCCAGCACCGGTCCGAAGATCTCTTCACGGTAGATGCGCATGTCAGAAGTCACGTGGTCAAACAGAGTACCGCCAACGTAGTAACCCTCCGGATAGCCCGCTACCTGATAGTTGCGGCCATCGGCCACCAGCGTCGCGCCCTCTTCCACACCCAGATCGATATAACCCAACACTTTCTTCTGGTGCGCCGAAGACACCAGCGGCCCCATTTCGTTTTCTTCGCCGCCCTGCTGAATGCCAGGGCCAACGCGCAGTTGGGCAATCAGCGGTTTCAGCTTGGCGATCAGCTTGTCGGCCGTGTCGTCACCCACCACCACCGCCACCGGCAGTGCCATGCAACGCTCACCGGCAGAACCGAACGCGCCGCCCATCAGGGCATTTACGGTCGCGTCCAGATCGGCGTCCGGCATGATGATGGCCTGATTTTTCGCTGCGCCAAAGGCTTGTACCCGCTTGCCGTGGGCGCTGGCGGTCGTGTAGATGTGTTCCGCTACCGCAGACGAGCCGACAAAGCTCACCGCCTGAATGTGCGGATCGGTGCACAGCTGGGCGGCGTTTTCATTAGAACAGTGAACCACGTTGAATACGCCGTCCGGCAGGCCGGCTTCTTTCAGCAGCTCCGCCAGCCGCACCGAGGCCGAAGGCACCAGCGCCGGCGGCTTGAGGACGAAGGTATTGCCGCAGGCGAGCGCGATAGGGAACATCCACATCGGCACCATCGCCGGGAAGTTGAACGGGGTGATGCCCGCTACCACGCCCAGCGGCTGCATCAGCGAGAAGCTGTCGACACCGCTGCCGACGTCCGGCGAATATTCGCCTTTAATCAAATGCGGAATGCCGCAGGCAAACTCGACCACTTCCAGACCGCGGGTCAGTTCGCCCAGCGCATCGGAATAGACTTTGCCGTGTTCACTGACGATAAGCTGCGCCAGTTCTTCGCGATGCTGTTCAAGCAGCGCCTTAAAATTGAACATGATGCGCGCACGGCGCAGCGGTGTGGTGCGCGACCAGTCGGTAAACGCCTGATGGGCGACATCGATGGCCTGTTTCACCTCGGCGGCGGTGCTCTGCGTGACGCGACGTTCAACCTGGCCGGTAGCCGGGTTATGCACGTCGACGGTTTGATTGCTGCTGCTCAGGCACACCTGCCCGCCAATAAAGTTACCCACGGTTTTCATGTCTCACCCTCTTTTAAGTCCGCTGTCGCCTGGCCGCATGCGGGGCTGCCGCACGCCGTGGCGTTTGAATCACACTGCCAGCTCATGCCCGCAAGCAGGCTAAATCCTGACCGGATACAGCAAACTCTATTTCATTGAAAAAAAAGTTTCAAATAAATTATTTTAGAAATTTTGTTTTTAGTGCGGAAGGTCGCAGTTTTACCCTGTCGTCATACAGGGGCATTGCATTGCGGTAAAAAACGCGCCGCTGGCTTGCCGGGCGGCGGGCGGCAGTTACCACTGACTTTTATACAGAAAAATAGCGACGCCCGGCCAACGCAACGGCGCCGGGCGCGCGTAAATCTTTCGGTAACGTTGGCTGTCCGTTTGCGGTTTTTTTTGAACTGGATCTAAAAATCAATATTTCATTATTCACTAATTATGAAATAAATGTTCTTGTTTAAGGAAGAACTGCACAAATATCACCGCCTTGATGACAGGCACGGTTCACCCTTCTGCTCCCTTTTCCCTACAACGCAACATGCGGGCAGAAGCCAGGATAAAAATCGGAGCAATAAATGTCATATCAGCGTAAACGCAATACCGGCTACATCATGAAGATTTGCGGGGTCGCCGCTCTGGGCGGCCTGCTGTTCGGCTACGATACCGCCGTGATCTCCGGCGCGATCGAATCCCTGAAAACCTATTTCAACCTCAGCCCGGCCGAAACCGGCTGGGCGGTCTCCAACGTGGTGATCGGCTGCGTGGTTGGCGCCTTTGCCGCCGGGCCGCTGGCGGGGCGTTATGGCCGCAAGAAGGCGCTGATGCTGGCGGCGCTGCTGTTCACCGTCTCGGCCATAGGTTCCTCGTTGGCGCCGACCTTCACCTGGTTTGTCATTTACCGCATTATCGGCGGGCTGGCCGTGGGCATCGCTGCCACCGTCTCACCGATGTACATGTCTGAAGTGTCACCGAAAGACATGCGCGGCCGCGCACTCAGCATGCAACAGTTCGCCATCGTGTTCGGCCAGATCGTGATCTTTTACGTCAACTTCAAGATTGCCAGCATCGCCAGCGAAGCCTGGCTGGTGGAGATGGGCTGGCGCTGGATGTTCGCCTCCGGCGTGCTTCCCTGCATCCTGTTTTGCATTCTGGTGTTCATCATTCCGGAATCCCCGCGCTGGAGCGTGATGGTCGGCCGTGACGATCAGGCGCTGGCGATGCTGACCCGCGTCTCCAACGCCGAGCATGCCAAAAACGTACTGCGGGAAATCAAGGATTCGATACGGCAGGATCAACAATCCAACAAGCAAAAACTCAGCTACACCGATAAGCGCGTGCGTTTCATTCTGTTTGTCGGCTGCATGATCGCCATGCTGCAACAGGTCACCGGCGTTAACGTCATGATGTATTACGCGCCGGTGGTGCTGAAAACCGTCACCGAGAATGCGCAGGAAGCGCTGTTCCAGACCATCTGGATTGGCGTGATGCAGTTGGTCGGCTCGGTGATTGGCGCCATGCTGATGGATCGCATGGGCCGTATCCCGTTAATGCGCTGGGGCACGCTGGGGGTCATCGTCGGGCTGCTTATCACCTCTTATGCACTGTATACCGAGGCGACCGGCTATTTCGCGCTGTTCGGCATGCTGTTCTTCATGGTGTTTTTCGCGTTGTCCTGGGGCGTCGGCGCCTGGGTGCTGGTGTCGGAGATTTTCCCCAACCGCATGCGTTCGCAGGGCATGAGCATCGCCGTCGGCTGCATGTGGCTGGCCAACTTTGTGGTTTCGCAAAGCTTCCCGATGATCAACGACAATCCGTATCTGTTCTCCCAGTTCCACGGCGCCTTCCCGATGTGGATTTTTGCGGCGTGCTGCCTGTTCAGCTACTGGTTTGTCAGCCGTTATATCCCGGAAACCCGGGGCGTCTCCCTCGAGAAAATGGAAGACGTGGTGATGGCGAAACGCTATCGCCTGCCCTTGTCCGAAACACGGCCGGTGCCGTTGCAAGACGGCAAGCCCTAAGCTTTCTCAACCCCTTCAGGAGTCATGCATCATGACCATTGCGCCAGAGCGTTTTTGCATCAACCGCAAGATCGCGCCGAATCTCGATTTGGAATCCTTTTTCCGCCTGGTGAAAAAGTGCGGGCTCAGCAAAGTTGAGCTGCGCAACGATATGCCGAACGGCAAGGTGACCGACAGCCTGAGCAATGAGCAACTCACTGCGCTGGCGGCAAAATACGGCATTGAGATCATCACTATCAATGCCCTTGGCAGGTTTAACCTGCTGGACGACGAGGCCGCGCTGCTGAAAAATGCCAAGGCGCTGCTGTCGCAAGCCCAGGCCATCCATAGCAAGGCGCTGGTGCTGTGCCCGCATTGCAGCGCGGACGATCGCCGCAGCGAAGAGCAGAAAAAGACGGATACGTTGGCAGCCCTGAAGCTGCTGGCCCCGCTGTTTAAACAATATGGCGTGCAGGGCTATGTCGAACCGCTGGGCTTCGGCATCAGTTCACTGCGCTCGTCGCTGCTGACGCAGTCGCTGATCGGGGATTCCGGCGCGCCCTACAAAATCGTGCTGGATACCTTCCACCATTATTTAAGTGAGGTGGCGCAACCCGAGTTTGATGCGCAGATTGACATCGATGGCATTGGCCTGGTGCACCTTTCCGGGGTGGAAGACCCGCTAAGCAAAAGCGCGCTAAGCGACGAAGAACGCATCATGCTGAGTGACAAAGATCGGCTGGAGAGCAAAAAGCAGGTGCAGAATCTGGAGCGCCTCGGTTATACCGGCATTTACGCCTTCGAGCCGTTCTCTTCGCAACTGGATAGCTGGTCAGAGGCAGATATAGAACGTGAAATCCGCCAGAGCATCGCCCTGCTGCAAGGGTAGCAGAGAGCATAACGGCCTCTTCGGAGGCCGTTTTTTCAACGCTACTTCAGCTTGCTGACCACCAGTTGATGGCGGGCGTTATAGAATTTACGGTAGGCCAGATAGCAGGCAATAATGGTCGACAGGCTGGCGGTGGAAAGCAGCATAAAGGTGACCATGATCTGGTACTTGATCGCCTTGACCGGATCAATACCCGCGAAGATCAAACCGGACATCATACCCGGCAGGCTGACCAGCCCGACGGTTTTGGCGGAATCGACCGTCGGAATCAACGACGCGCGAATGCTGTCGCGGATCAACGCCGTCGAGGCAAACTTCGGCGACGCGCCCAAACTGAGCATCTCCTGAATCTTCTGCTGATCGCCTTTGAAACGCTGCCCCAGATTGTTGTAACACAACCCAACCGCCACCATGGCATTGCCGGCGATCATGCCGGAAATCGGGATCACCTGCATCGGCGTAAACTCTATCGAACCGGTCAGCACCAACACCACCAGCGTCAGTACCGCGCCCGTGGTAATGGCGATAAATGAGGTAATAAACGCATGCTCAATATATTTACTGCGCTTTTGCGCGTTATAAGCGGCGTTAAAACAAATAAACAGCACCATCAGCACCGTCAGAATGGCGTTGTTCACATCAAAAATGTATTTCAACACGTAGCCGACAATAATCAGCTGCACTACCGCACGGCAAATACTCCAGATAATGTCTTTTTCCAGCGCCAGCTTTTCTTTATGGCTGATCAAAATAGCGATAACCACCAGTATCATCGACAACCCTAAAGATTCATTGGTGATATTATGCTGGTTCATCGGCTTTCTCCTGTGCCCGTGCGCCGTGGGCGCTCAGGGTAATCACATCGTCCGCATGTTTGATTTCATCTTTATCGTGCGTGACCCACAACGCTGCTACGCCATGTTGCGATACCAGCTGATGAATAATCTCGTTGACGTTACGTTTATTCTCTTCATCCAGCGCGCTGGTAATTTCATCCAACAGCAGCACCTTGGGCATAAACTGCAGGTTGCGGATCAAGGAAATACGCTGTTTCTCCCCGCCCGATAATTCGTTAACGCTTTTTTTCAACTTATTTTCCGCCAGCCCGAAACGCGCCAGATCGGCCTTCATTTTTTGCTCGTCCGGTTTTTGCTTACGGATCAGATAAGGCAGCGCAATATTGTCATAGACCGTATCGCCAAACAGCGCCGGAGTCTGGAAGCAGTAAGAGACCTGTTGACGGTATGCTTCCGGCGACATATCGGTGATGGGCTTACCGTCAAAGATAATTTTTCCGCGGGTCGGATCGATCAGCGAAGACACAATTTTAAGCAAGGTGCTTTTTCCGCAGCCGGACGGCCCGGTAATCAGTTTGAATTCGCCCGGCTTTAGGCCGAAAGAGACGGAATCCAAAATAACCTGATCGTCTATTTGATAATGAATACCATCCAATAAAAGTATTTCTTTGCTTTCCTTCATAATATATCCGCATCGCCATAAAACGCGTTTCAATCAGCCGGCAAGTATACCCTATGGATTTCAAGTTGCAGCAGGCGGCCAGCTCGCTCATCCCCAGTCAGGGCAGGTGCACCCGGCGACGAACAACAGGGCTGAGGGGGTTGTAAGCCCTCAGCCTTATCATGATGCGCTGTGAAAGAAAGTCCAACATTTCAGACAGAAAAGGCATTACGCTTTTTGGGACGACGTACAAATATACCAGCGTAACGAATTATTGATGCTGCGGTGGGTACAACGCACTTTTCCCTCTTTTTCCAACGCCAATAACAGCGTGCGTGTGGTGTAAATATTCTCGCCGCATTGGTCTGCCAGCTCCCTTGTTTTAGGCCACTGTTCCGGCGGTGGCGGGTGGTGCCTCTCTGTTCCCGTCACGCGTTCCATACACAGTTTTCGTAACACGTTTAGCATATGCGATTTCCTGATTTCATAGGTTATCGGCGCCTTCGCCATCACGTCCTCCTGGGTTACTTTTACCTGTCCTTATCCGGCGGCAGCACGTCGGCCACGCGCAGGGTGTAAATCATGGTGGCCCCTGGCGGGATGGCGGGCGGGCTGCCCTTCTCGCCATACGCCAGCTCCGGTGGCACCACCAGAGTAATGGACCCGTGCTTGTCGAGTTTGCCGATAGCTGCGCGAAACAGCGGCGGGTATTGCGCCAGCGGTAGCGTGATAGTCGTACCGGCCGGCTCCATATCCTTAATCACCGTGCCGTCGGGCAAACTTTCACGCACCACGATGCTGACGTTGTCGCCTGCTCCTATCCGCCCACTGCCGGCGTAATCCACGCGGTAATAGAACCCGAGCGCGTCCTTATGAACCCCCGGCCTTGTGGCGAAATCGGCAAGATAGGCTTTACCGTCCTGCTGCAAGGTCTGCTGCCGTTGCCGATGAACCTGTTGCACAGCGCGGTCTGCAGCTTGCAGCGCGCCGTCGATGGCGGCGTTGTCCAACCGTGGTCGGCCGTTCAGCGTATCGGCGATGCCCGCCAGCAAACGCGGCCGATCGGCTTCAATACCCCGTTGTTGGTTTTGTTCCTGCAGGTGCAGGATGTCGCGCCCCAGCGAGACTCCGGCGGCGTAAGCCTGTTTATCCGCATCGCTGACCAGCGCCAGCGGCTGTTGCAACTGCGCCAACTGACGGCCGAGCTGCTGTAGCCGTCGTTCTTGTTCTCCGGCTATCCGTTGTTGCCGCGCCAACGATGCCGCCATGGCGATCAGATCCGGCGGCGGCGCGATGGCCCGTCGGATCCCCTTCAGCGCTGCCGTCAACGGCCGGATATCGACAACCTCAGGCACACTGACCGCCGGCTCGGCGACTTGAATCGTCAGCTGCCGCTCCAGCCGACGGACAGTGTCGGCCTGCTGCTGAATCACCTCGGCCTGTTGACGCAGGGTCTGATTCAGCGCCGTCAGCCGGGCGGTATCCCCTCGCGGCGCAGTGCTGGGTTTGGATTTGACGGTAGCCGGCGAGGTAACCGACGGCGCCTTTTCTGCCGCTGGAGCCGCTGGAGTCGCCACCTGCTGCTGCTCGGCAAATTTCAGCAACGCGGGAATGCCGTCATCCGTCGGCGTTTTGCCCGCCGCCAACACGCTGCCTGCCACCAGTAACAAAAGAAAGGCTGCGGCTCCTTCCGCGCACTTTTTCATGGCTACAGGCTCTCCACCCGGCTGGACAGATCGGACATCAGCTCATGTTCGACGTCGGCACAGAACTTTTCAGTTTTATATTTATAAAGCGCGTCTATAGCCTTACGGGTACTTTCATCGACATGACTGCGAATACCGGCATATCCGGAGGCGTTGGAAAGCAGTCCGTTAAAATAAGCAATCCGTTTCTGATAACTTTGCGGGTTAATATTTTTAAGTGAATTCACCCGCTGCTGACAAAGTACGATGCGCTGCTCGTCAGTCTTTTCGTTAGGATTATTCTGTGAGACTTTTTTCACGGCGATAACGCCCGCGCCATTCTTCCCCGCGCAGCCAGACAACATTAAACCGGTCATTATCATCACCGCCAAAGCGACGGCAGAGCGGCGAGTTGAATCATTAATTATGGTAATCATTCCGTTTATCATCCCTTAATTATCACTTAGGTCATTATTATGTCGTGGGGTCCAGCGAGCACTCACCGCTTTGGATTAATCCGAACGAGTTAAATAACAAAAAACGCACAATATCAGCGTGTGCCGATAATAATCCGGCACAGGTCGATATTGTTATTTTTTTGTTAACACCACGAAAGAAATTACTGCCGTCGTTATGCCTGAAAGCCGCGTTTCAAGCCGGCGATATCGTTTTACCTGTCTTTTAAAACAATGAGTTAACTTTTCACTGACGATTAACAGCCGCAATTCATCATCTGCTGCCTGATGGCGATATTATCAAAACAATATTGTGAATTGTAGTGTCAACGGCATATCTGGCGATCTAAAATCTCGCACATTGCCACTTATATAGTCATTTATTCTGGATAATAGTTGTATACGATCTATTGATTTTCAATTATATATATTTCTTTTTCCTTTTGGTTTTATATTCTGTATTTGACCTAAATTAATAAAAGCTATTTCCAACGACGCCTATTATTTGCAAGAATATTCTCACCAAGACGCCAGGGTGATATTCATATTTTCATTTTAATGGAATGCGTTTTTACGCCTTCCAAAAACTTTCGTTATTGCCGAGAAAATAACGGAGGGTGGCGTATTGCCCAGAGCAAAAGGATCTGGCTCCAACTTCGAGGCCGGCGACATGATGTTGCCAGCGTCGTGGGGGATTTAGATGTGCTTTTCTTTTTATTTAAATACTCTCTACAGGAACTTGAGAAATGAAACTGAATAAATTAATGCTGGCAACCATGATTGCTTTCGCTTCCGCATCTGTTGCTCACGCCGCATCTAACCAGGGCAGCGGTAAAGTGACTTTTACCGGTGAAATCATCGATGCGCCATGCAGCGTAGCGCCAGAATCCGTTGACCAGACGGTACCGATGGGTCAAATCAGCAGCCGTATCCTGGCCAAAGAAGGGAAATCCAGCTCTCAGCCATTCAGCATTGAGTTGAAAGACTGCTCTCTGACGACCATGAAGAACGTCCAGGTGACCTTCACCGGCACCCCGGATCCTGATAACAGCAAGCTGTTGGCACTGAGCGGCACCGCGACCGGCGCCGGCATCATGATCTACGACAACCTGCACTCCAAAGACGTTGAGCTGGGCACCGCGACTGACGGTCAGGGCCTGAACGAAGGCAACAACTCCCTGAAATTCGCCGCTTATCTGCAAGGCAGCAGCGCGTCTGGCGCCGTGGTCCCAGGCGAATTCACCAGCGTAGCGAACTTCACTCTGGCTTACCTGTAATCCCCTTGGGGGCGCCGTTTCGGCGTCCCCGCTTTTACCTGCACGGATATTAGGTAACGAGACAGACGGCTACAGGGAGACGCCAGCATGACAACCCGGATTTGGGGCGCACTGCTTATCGCGCTCAGCGTTTGCAGCGTAGAGGCGACAGCGAAAAATCAGGGCCACGGCACGGTCAGCCTGGGCGGCGAGATCGTCGAGACCCCCTGTGGGATTGCCGGCGAAAGCCTCGACCAATCCATTGATTTCGGGCTGATCGCCATGACCGACGCGGCATTGGGCGAACAGCCGGTGTTGATCGGCAGCCGCCGCAATTTTGAGATCAAGCTGGTGAACTGTGAACTGGCAAGCGTCGTGAAGCCCGACTTTATTTATCGCGCGGCCACCGTCACCTTCGACGGCACCGCAGACAGCCGGGATCCCGAGCTATTGGGCGTTTACGGCGAAGCGCAAGGCGTGGCCATTGAACTGCTGACCGCAGCCGGTACCCCTATCCCGCTGGGCACCACCACGGCGGATTACCAGATCGTCGCCGGCGACAATACGCTGCGCTTCGGTGCCCGATTACGTATTCACCCTGATAAGGCCCGAGCCGGCGGATTCAGCTCGTTGGCGAAATTCACCCTGTCTTATCTGTAACGCCGCGTTAGGCGGGTACCGGCATCAGGTACCGAATGACATCACGTATTACGTATTCAGGTCGTACAGGATGACCTGCTATTGGGCGCGGATTTGCCATGAGTGATTATTCTATGACGTCATTACTGACACGGAAAAAAAGACCCCTTACCGTCATTCTATCTTTCCTCTGGGCGCATTCGGCTTTTTCCGCCACGGAATTCAATACTGACGTATTGGATATCGGCGATCGCAGCAAAGTGGATTTATCGCGTTTTTCCGACGCCGATTACGTCATGCCCGGCACCTATCTGCTGGATATCAAGATCAACCAGAAAACCCTGCCGCAGCGCCGCATCCAGTATTATCCGTCAGCGGATAAAAAGGACCGCTCCCGCGCCTGTCTGCCGCCGGATCTGGTGGAAAAAATGGCGCTGAAAGAGGAAGCCGCCAAAAAAATCACCCTGTGGCACGACAACCAGTGTGCCGATATCAGCGGGATCAAAGGGGCGACCCTTTCCGATCGTATCGGCGGCGGCGTGTTGGCGATCACCATTCCGCAGGCATGGATGAAATATTCCGATCCGGACTGGACCCCACCTGAACAATGGGACGACGGTATTCCGGGGCTGCTGTTGGACTACAACCTCAGCGGCCAGGTCGGCAAGCAAAGCCACAATAACAACACCTCAGAAAATCTCAGCAGCTACGGTACGCTGGGTGCCAATATGGGCGCCTGGCGCCTTCGCGCCGATTATCAGGCCAATTACAATCAGCAGGCCGGCCAGCGTGACAGCGGTTTTGACTGGAACCAGATCTACGCCTATCGCGCACTGCCAATGCAGGCCGCCAAGCTTACCCTCGGCGAAATCTTTCTCGACTCGGGGGTGTTCGATTCGTACCGCTTCACCGGTCTCAATCTGGCCAGTGACGAGCGCATGCTGCCGCCAAACCTGCAGGGCTATGCGCCGGAAGTGCGCGGCATCGCCAAGAGCAACGCCAAAATCACCGTTTCCCAGGAAGGCCGCACGCTGTACGAAACCACGGTGCCCGCCGGGCCGTTCGCCATTCAGGATCTCAACAGTTCGGTACGTGGCCGGCTGGATGTGAAGGTAGAAGAACAAGACGGCAGCGTCTCCACCTTCCAGGTCGATACCGCCACCATCCCTTATCTGACCCGCCCTGGCTATGTGCGCTACAACGTCGCACTGGGTAAGCCCTCGGCTTACGATCACCGCACGCAGGGGCCGCTGTTCTCTGCCAGCGATTTCTCCTGGGGGCTGACCAGCGCCTGGTCGCTGTACGGCGGCGCGCTGCTCGGCGGCGATTACAACGCCTGGGCGCTCGGCCTGGGTCGTGATCTGAACGTGTTTGGCGCCATGTCGCTGGACGTCACGCAGTCTATCGCGCGCCTGCCCAATGAACCGACCGCCAGCGGCATGTCGTTCAAGGTCAACTACGCCAAACGCTTCGATGAGCTGAACAGCCAGATCACCTTCGCCGGTTACCGCTTCTCGCAGCGCAAGTTCATGAACATGTCGCAGTATCTGCAAGAGCGTTACAACGACTACGACGAACACTACAACGGGCGCCAAAAAGAGCTGTACACCATCACCGCCAGCAAAACCTTTATGGCGGAAGACAGCGCCAAAGCGATCACCGCCTACCTGACCTATTCCCACCAGACCTATTGGGACGCCAAGGCACAGGATCGCTACGGGCTGTCTGCCAGCAAATTGTTCAACGTCGGTAACGTCAGCAACATCACCGCCTCGCTGTCGGCCTACCGCACTACCTATCACGGCCGCACGGACGACAGCGTGATGCTGAACTTCAGCGTGCCGATTGGCGATCGTCGCCGTATCGGTTACTCGTTGCAAAGCAGCAACAGCGACGTCACGCAGATGGCGTCCTACAACGACTACACCGATCCGAACAATACCTGGCAGGTCAGCGGCGGCTTTAACCAAGCCGGCAAATCGCTGGCTCGCGGTTACTATACCCGCAACGCGTCGTTCGGCTCGCTCAACGCCAGCGCCTCTTACCAACAAGACAGCTACTCCTCTATCGGCGGCACTTTCCGCAGCGGCATTACCGCCACCCGACACGGCGTGGCCGCGCACCAGAACTCCAGCAACGGCGGCAGCCGGATGATGCTGGATACCGACGGCATCGCCGGGGTGCCGATCAACAACGGCCGTGCCTACAGCAACCACTTCGGCCTGGCGGTGATTTCCGATATCACCAGCTACTACAACACCGATACCCGAATTGACGTCAACCGACTTGCGGACGACGTCGAAGCGACCCGAGCGGTAGTGCAAGGCACGCTGACCGAAGGCGCCATCGGTTACCGCCACTTTGAGGTGGTGAAAGGCAGCAAGCTGCTGGCCACCATCAAGCTGGCCGACGGCAGCGAACCGCCGTTTGGCGCTACGGTGCTGAGCGAGCGAGGCCGCGAAGTGGCGGTGGTGAACGACGGAGGATCGGTCTACCTGACCGGCGTCCAGCCGCAAGAACAACTGGATGTCGCCTGGGAAGGCCAACGCCAGTGCCGCATCGTGATACCGGGCGCCGCCAAGCCGCTGGACCAGCTGCTGCTGCCGTGCGCCAAACTGTAATCCGCAACACAGAGAATTGATGACTATGAACAACTATCCGCTAGCAAAAGTGGCCGCACTGGGCCTGGTATTGGCCAGCGCGGCTCCGGCCGTCAACGCAGCGATCTCGCTGGATCGTACCCGCGCCATCTACCTCAGCGACGCGAAATCCATCAGCCTGAATATCGTCAACGAAAATAAGGAGCTGCCTTTTCTGGCGCAATCCTGGCTGGAAAACGAACAGCATCAGAAAATCACCTCGCCGCTGGTGGTACTGCCGCCGTTGCAGCGGGTAGAAGCCGGCGAACGCAGCGTAGTGCGCATCACCAAGACTCCGGAGGCCGACCGCCTGCCGCAGGATCGCGAATCGGTGTTCTATTTCAACTTGCGCGAAATCCCGCCGAAGAGCAGCAAAACCAACGTGATGCAGCTGGCGCTGCAGACCCAGATCAAGCTGTTTTACCGGCCGAAAGCCATCGTCGCGCCAAAAGGCGAGGTGTGGCAGGAGAAGCTGGTGTTCCGTAAAAACGCCGGCGGGTTCACCATCGAAAACCCCACGCCGTTTTATATCACCCTGACCGGCATGACCCGCCAACCGCAGAAACAGGGCGGCGGCGCGCTCGGTGACTTCCAGCCGGTGATGCTGAAACCGAAATCCAGCGAAAGCGTGAAGCTGCGCGACAGCGGCCTGAACAGCTTTGTCGTCACCTACATCAATGACTACGGCGGCCACCCCGAGCTGCGCTTCGCCTGCAACGGCAGCGTCTGCCATGTCGTGCCCGATACCAAAAAATAAGGAGATACCGCATGGCTGAATTCACCGGCGGCCGCCTGCGGCCCTTGCTGTTCGGCGCATTGCTGTTTAGCGGCGGCGCGGCGGCGGCAACGCCGCTTGACGTGATTGAAGGCACTACCGGCACCGTCAGCTTTTTCGGCGGCCTGCTCAGTTCCCCTTGCAGCCTGACGCCGGACAGCCAGGATCAGGCCATCGATTTGGGCGAGGTTAACGCGCGTGACTTCCAGAATGCCGGCGATCGGAGCGCGCCGGTGCGCTTTCGTCTCTCCTTCCGCAACTGCCTGTTGGGGGCCAAAGCGCTGGCGGATAACCCCGCCGGCCAACGTAACGGCGATGCCGGGCAGCTCTATTTACAGGGTGAGCAGGCCGCGACGCTGGTGTTTCTCGGCGACAGCGATGTGAATAATCCGGACTTGCTGAAACTCAACGGCGGCGTGCAAGGCATCGGCCTGCGTTTGCAGGACCAACAGGGCCGCGCTCTGTCGCTCAATCAGCAAAGCCGGCCCTACATTCTGCAGCCCGGCAGCAACACGCTGTGGTTCAGCGCCAGCGTGGAGTCAACGCAGCGGGCGGTGATGGCGGCCGGGTTTTCCGGCGTGGCGCACATTCAGGTGATTTACCTGTGAGGTTCACAAACGCAATGAAAAACCAATACGTTAACTATTACCTGCCGCTGGCGTTCGCGCTGGCGGTGCCTGCCGTCTGGGCAAATGGCTACGTGACGCCGGACGGCGGGGCAAAACAATTTTATATCGACCTGAATGAAACCAACATCACCAATCAGGTGGGCTTCACCAAAGAATTTACCTATTCATTAGGCGGCCAATATACCGGCAAGGCCTATTGCGATACTCGTATTCCGACCAGCCCGCACTTTTATAAGTCGGATTCGGCATTGCCCCCCTCCGAGTTCGGCAACGGTTATTTAAAACTGAATGATTACCTGGATTTAAAAGCCGAAGTTTGGATCGCCGGTAATAAAAGGGCCTACGTCACCGTACCTTTTTACAATGTATCCAACGAGTTGAGCCAACATTCATGCAACCCGCCCTACGTGCAAATCAACAACTACGAAAGCGGTTCCCGGGGCAAAGTCACCTTCCGGGTGCGCAAAAAAATCATCAATGGCGTGCAGATTAACGACCGGCAAATCATCGAGATGTATGGCCGCCTGGGTTCAACCGACGCAGGTTTCGGCCCCAACCCTATGGCGCAGGTGTTTATTCAATCCGCCATTCTGTACGTGCCGGATAAATGCGTGGTGAATGAAGGCCAACTGATCAACGTCGAATTTGGGGAAATCAGCGGCAGCAACCTGAACGGCGCAAGCTATCCGCAAAGCATTCCGGTGCGCTTCCAGTGCGAAGGCGGCAGCTTTGAGGACGGCACCCTGAATATCAAACTGGCGGTCTCCGGCACCCCGGCGCCCTTCACCAATAACGCGTTTAAAACCGATAAAACCGATCTCGGTATCGAGATCAAACATAACGGTCAGTTGGTTGTCCCGAATGAGTTTTACCCGGTGCAGAATATCGGTAACGGCGGCAGTTGGAACCTGGTTGCCGCGCCGTTGGCCAACGGCGGCAAGGACATCGCGGAAGGGGAATTTAACGCCTCGGCCACCATTGTGGCGGCCTTCGAGTAACCCAGGGAGAAACAGACCATGCGTTTACACGCTTTAGCGATGCTCAGTTGCACGCCCTTATTGTTGACGGCGTTGCCGGCTCTGGCGGATACCGAACTGGTCGGTTCACCACTGCAGTTCCACGGTACCGTGGTGAGCCGGCCGTGCAATATTGAACCGCAATCGGCCGATCAGGTGGTGGAGATGGATACCGTGATCGTCAAAACCCTGTACCGCTATGGCCACAGCAATCCGGTGCCGTTCAACATCAAACTGACCGACTGCAAAACGGCAGTGTTCAAATCCGTCAATGTCACCTTCAGCGGCACCGAAGACAGCGAACTGCCGGGCAAACTGGCGATCAATAACGGCACCAACGGCGCCGCCATCGCGCTGTTTGACAGCAAGGGCGCCGATATCGAGTTGAATCAGGCCACCAGCGCGGTGGCATTGCAGGACGGCGCCACTGTGCTGAATTTCACCGCCTATGTGCAGGGCCACCCCAGCGCGATACAGAATAAAACCATTACCGAGGGTGAATTCAGCTCGGTAGCCAATTTTGTGCTGGCTTACCAATAAGGCCAGGCGCTTCAGGAAGCAGTGATGATATCCAACAACAAAACGGCCGGGTTATTCGGGCTGGCGGCGTGCTATTGCCTGATCGCCATGCATATTTACTGGCCCAATCGCGGCGGCAGCGGTTTTTATTTGCCGTGGAATCTGGTCGGCGGCATATTTATCGCCCTGTTTATTCTCGGCGCGATGCTATTGAGCCGTCCGCCATTGGCCGTGTCCGGCTTTTTTAACCGGCTGGCACCGGGCGCTCTGATTTTATTATTGCCGCTGTTGTGGACGAAAAATCCCTGGCTGAGTGAAGCTCTCCCGCGCCTGTTGGGGCTGACGCTGGGCGTCGCCGCCTACTTCGCGCTGTTGCAGATACCGCTCGACCGTCTGCGGCGGCGCAGGCTGCTGATTTTACTGCTGGCGGCGACGGTGCTCGAGGCGCTGCTGGGTCTGGTGCAGTACGGCCTGTTGGAGCCGGGTAACGCCATAGGCTACAACACCGTGAAAAACCGCCCTTACGGCATCTTCCAGCAGTGGAACCTGATGGCCAGCTTTATGGCTACCGGGCTGGCGCTGGCGCTGTATCTGCTGAGCAACCGGCGCCCGTTGCACCGGAGCGTGCAATGGCTGACGGGCAGTATGCTGGTGCTGGCACCGCTGTTGTTGATCGTGATCGCCTCACGCGTTGGCCTGCTGGCGGCCGTTGTGCTGTCGCCGCTGCAACTGTTTATGCTGTATCGGCTTAATCGCCGCCGCGCCACCGCCGCCCTGCTGCTGTTGCTTGCCGGGATAGCCGCCGGGCTGCTGCTGGTCATGCTCAACGGCGCGACGCGGGCGCTCACCGTGGCGGAACCGATTTTCTACCGGCTGACCTACTGGCAGGAAGCGCTGCGTATGATCGCCGAACGCCCGTGGCTCGGCTGGGGTTACGGCCGCTTTCAGCACGACTTCCTGCATCACTTCTACACCACCCACCGCAGCGGCATGGAAAGCGTCAGCATCAGCCATCCGCACAACGAAATTTTGCTGTGGGGCATCGAGGGCGGCCTGCTGAGCCTGAGCGGCATCGCCTTCATTTGCTGGGGGTTATGGTGCCTGTTGCGACGCACCCGCGCCCTGCCGCTGCGGCCCGCCCCTTGGCTGGCGGCGCTGCCGATCCTGCTGCACATGATGGTGGAATACCCGCTTTATCTCTCAGCGGCACACGGCGTACTGCTGCTGGCGATTCTGCGCACCGGCGATGTGCGTTGCCGCCTGCGCCTGTCACCGCGCCCGCAGCTCACCCTGCGGCTGCTCACCACCGGTTTGGCCGCGCTGGCGTTGCCGTATCTGCTCAACGGCCTGCACAGCGCCCTGATCGTGACCGCCGTGGAAAAAACCGGTCTGCAGCAATTTGCCGCCATGAGTCGGGTGATGACGCCGACACCCTGGCAGGTGCGCTACGACTACGATGTCCAGTTGCAACGGCTGCTGCAATACCCGCATACCCGCGATCCAGCCACGCTGCTGAGCTACCAACGTTGGGCGGAAAATGAAATCCGCGTGCGGCCGGACGCCAATATCTACGTCAACCTGATGGTGACCAGCCGGTTGCTGCAACAGCCGCAGCGGGCGGAGAATCTGCAACGTCAGGCTCGCCGGCTGTTCCCGCACGATGCGCGTTTTAAGGAGTAACTATGCTTAATATTCGGTTCACCCTGCTGGGCAGCGATAACTTTTATCAACAGGGGTTACGGCAACTGCTGGAAGAGTATCTGCATGACCTGAATCACAGCCGCCGCGGACATCTGCACGAACTGCGCAATCTGGAGCCGATCGAGATCGTGTTCCGTACCCTGGAAGAGCAATGCGGCTGCGCCAGTTGCTACCAAAGCCCGTACCAGACGCCGCGCCATCGGCAAATGATCGTGCTGATCCTCGACGATCTCGACACCCGTTATCTGCACGCCCACCCGGCGTTGTTCAGCATTAACCGACGCGACGATGCCGCTACCGTTCGCCACAAGCTCCACATGGCGCTGGAGCGCTTTTGCCAGCAACCCTGGGTGGCACTGCACGCCAGCGCCATCTGGAAATGCCGGCAATGCCGCATCGCCGCCCTGAGCAGCTGCGAAAAGAAGGTGCTGAAGCTGATGAGCACCGGCATGTCCGCCTGCACCATCGCCGGGATGCTGCACCGCAGCCAGAAGACCATCAGCGCCCACAAGCGTTCGGCAATGCGTAAATTGAACGTGCGCAAAAATACCGAACTGAACAAAATGCTGCTCAATCAGATGGGGTTGAACTGAAACGCCGCGGGATCAGGCCAGAGCGCGTTTCTTTGGCAGAAAGATCTCCGCCAGCATGCAGCGCGCGCCCCCGCCGCCGAGATCTTCGATAATGTCGATCGGCCCCAGCGCCAGCCGGGCGTAGCCGCCAATCAGCGCCTGTTGCGGCGGCGTAAAACTGGCCCAGGCGCGGGTCGACATCGCGTAAACCGGACTGCCGTCTTTGGCGCGCAGTTCCAGCACGTTGCAGGCGAACGCCTCCATCTGGGCATGGCTGACGTCAATCAGGGTTTTGCCGCTACCTTGCAACGTGGCGATCACCCTGCGCTTTTGCTCCGGGTTGCGCAGGCTTTCCAGGCAGAGAATGGCGTAGCGCACGCCGACGCTCATCATCACGTTGGTGTGATAAATCGGCTGATTATGGCGATCTACGGCGTCGAACCAGATAATTTTATAGCCGGAATGGCGCTCAAATTCGCGCCCCACTTCTGGAGAGCTGCGTGACGACAAGCAGGAATAAGCCAGCTTGTTCGGATGATCCAGGATCAGCGAACCTGTGCCTTCCAGAAAACGCCCGGCCAGTTCGTGAGCGGAAAGATCGATATGCCGTTCAATCACGAAATCATTGGCGAGCTGCGCGACAATATCCTGGCGGCGTTCCCGTCGTCGGTTTTCCGCTTCCATCGGGAAAGTGAACAGGCTGCCGTCGCCCAGCAGCGCAATCCAGTTATTCGGGAACAATGCGTCCGGCGTTTCCTGCCCGTCGATATCATCCATCACCCGCACGTCGACACCGGCCTGTTGCAGGGCATCAACGTAACCGTTAAAGGCGATTAATGCCCTGGCCGCGTGGTGTTCATGGTGCTGCGTGACCTTCTGAAAAAAATTGCTGTGCTGGGTCTGTTTATTCGCGGCAAAGCCGGAAGGCCGGATCATAAAAACGGATTGGGTGGTTTGCATGATATTTCTCACAGGGATCGGGGGAATAACGCGACCCTATTATGGAAAATCAATTTGGCACCAGGCAGTGTGAAAAATGACTAAATTGCTCTATATTTTTATAAATCGCCACCGCCAGCCGACACTTTGCCACCATGAATGATACCGATCGCCAGATCCTCGCGCTGCTGCGCGAAAACGCCCGCAGCTCGGTGACCGAGATAGCCAACAAGGTCCGGGTTTCGCGCGCTACGGTGCAAAAAAGAATTGAGGCGCTGGAAGCGCAGGGGATCATTACCGGCTACACCATCCGCGTGAAACCGGGCGTGGAACATAACCGCATTCGCGCCTGGATGTGTGTGGCGGTGGAAGGCACCAAGGCGCAAAGCGTGTTGCAACAGTTGCGCGGCGAACCGGCGGTGTTCACCCTGCATACCACCAACGGCAAGTGGGACATTCTGCTGGAGATCCGCACCGACAGCCTGGAGAGTTTCGATAAAATTCTGGGCCGCATCCGGCGCATCGCCGGCATTTCCAACACCGAAACCAGCATCCAGCTGTCGACGCACAAGGCATAACGCCGTCAGCGAGAGCGGAACATCGCCTCCAGCATTTCCACGATCAACGCCGCATATCGGCCGTCGGGATCGAGCTCGGGGTCGAATACCGACAGCGTCATGCCGCAGCACAACGGATTTTGCAGCAACCGCGCCACGATATTTTCCAGCCAGAGGCGATCGATTCCGGGGCTACCGGGGGAATCCACCGCCGGCATAATGGTTTGATCAAGCACGTCCACATCCAGATGCAGCCAAAAGCGCCATTCCGGCTCGGTGGCCAGCATCTGTTCGATTTGTCGCACAATCTCCGCTTTGCCCATCAGGTTGGCGGCGAAGACGTCAATGCGCGCTATCGCCGTTTGATTGATATCCGGCCAGGCAAAATCTGCGTCCCGGCACTCACGTTCGCCCAGCTGTAAAACCTGCCGTTCCGGCACCAGCGGCCCTGTTACGCCAGGCCATTCGGTCAGCAGCGGTTCCCCGCGCCCGGTCGCCAACGCCAAATCCATCCCCGCCACCGCACCCAACATCTGCTGCGGATCGTAGTTGCCGGGATGACGGAAATCGCTGTGCCCGTCGATGTGCACCAGCGAAAGCGACCCAGTACGGCGTGAACCGGCCAACGCCCCCAGCAGAATCGAACAGTCGCCGCCGACCACCAGCGGGAACTCGCCGCGCGCCTGCACCGCAGCAATCTCTGCGGCCAATGCGATAGTGAAGGCGCGAATCGCGTGACCATTACGTATGCGGGTGCCGGGCTGCGCTGCCGGCGAATAGGTCGGCTGCGGCAACTCAGTGACGGCCCCTGCTCCCAACCTTTGCACCAAACCATGCGCCATCAACGCCTGCGGCGCTCGCCAGGTTCCGGGAACATGGCCCGGCCGCAGAGGGCTCAGCCCCAGATTGGTAGGTGCAAGAATGATATGCATGGTGAATACCCCGGATAAACCCTCTAAAAATCAGCTTAGCCTATCCGGCGGCACCGGGCCTGAGTTTTGCCTACGGCTGCCGCGTATCGACGTCAACGTGCAGGAACCAATCGTATGTTCACTCTGATTATTGAGGTGCAGATAGTGCTGTAAATGCAGTAAATCTCGGCACGCTGTTTTACGAGGCTGGCCCGCGCGCGGAAAAACTGTCAGTGCTGATGTCCGCCGCCATAGATCGCCAGGAACTACGGCTGGCCGATCCTCACCCAGTTCCTTTCACTGCTTACCGCCGAGATCGACATACGGGTGTTCCAGCACGAATTGCACCCCATCAGCCTGCCGCGCATCCGCGAGATGGTCAGCAACGCGCTGAGTGCGACAATACAGTTAAAGCCAACATAACCAAATGATTATTTTAATATTAGTTAAATTTTATACTTTCATGAAACACGAAAATAATTAAATATATAATTATTGTTCTCTCATATGAATTAAATTTATTCTTAAACCTTAATTAAAACTCATTAATAATAAATCTTGCTAATAAAGCAGGAATGAGTTAATTATTTCACACTGCTTTACATTTTATAATCGCATTGATTACTTAAACAGAAGGAGTTGTTTATGGAAGTGATTGATTGTTCGTTGCCAGAATGTGTCTCTGGTGGTCAGGCAACAATGGCGGAAGAAGGAACGGGGAAGTGCTACAGGTAAAAATACACGCTAAAAAAACAGTGATAAACCTATCTCTATTTTCAGGTGATTATATGAATGACAAAGCGCTTAAATTAATATCGGTAGTTATTGGTATATTTCTCTCTGCCTCCTTGCTAGGTGGGGCTGGAGTGGGGTTTTCATCATGGTATCCCGCGCCGAGTGGCATTTCCGTATTATTGGTTTCAATTACTTGCAGCGTGTGTATAGTCAGGATTTTATATTTTTTGATTAAGTTATTTTTCGGAAACTCTCATGCTAGAAACTAAATTTCTTGTTTACCCGCCCCGAAATGGGCGGGCCCGAATATAAATATAATTCAGTCTTTTCGATGGCTAAAGACAATCATCCACCCTTAACCCTGATGATATCGCTGAAGCACGGAGTCGCAGTCGAGATACCGCCAGTTTGTGCGGGGTGTCAATCAGCCTTGCTGCCCCTGCGTCGCCAGCGCCTGAGCGCAAGCCCAGGCCGAGCTCCAGGCCCACTGGAAGTTATAACCGCCCAGCCACCCTGTCACATCCACCACTTCGCCGATAAAGTACAGGCCGGGCACCTTGCCGGCTTCCATCGTTTTGGAAGACAGCTCTTTGGTGTCTACGCCACCGAGCGTCACTTCCGCCGTGCGGTAACCTTCGGTGCCGTTCGGCTGCACACGCCAATTCTGCAAGGTTTCGACCAGCGCGGCCTGTTGCGTGGCGTTCAGTTGCTTCAGCGTGGCTTCCGGCAATTGCCCCAGCGTTTGCAAGCACTCCACCAGGCGTTTTGGCAGGTGCAGCGCAAGCGTGTTTTTCAGGCTTTGGTTGGGGTGCGCCTGACGTTGCTCATTAAGGAAACCCGCCAGATCGAGCGCAGGAAGTAAGTTAACGCTCACAAACTCACCAGGCTGCCAGTAGCTGGAAAGTTGCAATACCGCCGGGCCGGAAAGGCCACGGTGGGTGAAAAGCAGGCTTTCGCGGAAGCTGACGCCGTTTTCGGCGGTGATCACCGCCGGCACAGAGACGCCGGACAGCGTTTGCAGGTGTTCCAGCAGCGGTTTATGCAGGGTAAAAGGCACCAGCGCGGCGCGGGTCGGCAATACCTTAAGACCAAACTGCTCCGCCAGCTTGTAGCCGAACGGCGACGCGCCCAACCCCGGCATGGAAAGTCCGCCGCTGGCCACCACAAGTGAGCGAGCACTCACTTTCTCGCCATTCAGTGCCAGTTCGAAACCGGCTTCGGTTTTTTCCACGCCCAGCACTTCACTGCGCAGGCGCGTCGTCACCTGGCCCAGTTCGCACTCTTTAACCAGCAGTTCGACCACCTGCTGCGCCGAGTCATCGCAAAACAGCTGCCCCAGCGTTTTCTCATGGTAGGCGATGCCGTAGCGGTTAATCAGATCGATAAAATCCCACTGGGTATATCGCGCCAGCGCCGATTTACAGAAATGCGGGTTGTTCGACAGGTAGGCGGCCGGTTCGGTGTACATATTAGTAAAGTTACAGCGTCCGCCGCCGGACATCAGGATTTTGCGTCCCGGTTTTTTGCCGTTATCGAGCAGCAGTACCCGGCAACCGAGTTGCCCCGCCTGCGCGGCGCAAAACATGCCCGCTGCGCCCGCACCTATTACCACGACATCAAACTGTTCCACCTGCGCCTCTCCGAATAAAAACCACAATCGCGACAAAAGGCCGCCATATTACGCCGTTTCGCTACCGGTAACCGACAACTTTACGGCGGCAGATTGTAAAGCCATGCCGCCGTCAGCGCCATAGTAAGAAAATATTACAGTACGCTTATCAGCATAAGGTTATGATATTTCATATCTTTGTCATGCGAGCGCCATCGTTTCGTCATATCTAAATCAAAAAAACGTCATATTTTCCTTTTCCCCGGCCCCGGTTGTCACGGATAATGCGCGGCGTTCATGTCCACAAACTGGCGTAACGCTTATGCTGCATTTGTTCGCAGGCCTGGATTTCCATACCGGCCTGATGTTAATTCTCGCATTGTTGTTCGTGTTGTTTTATGAAGCCATCAACGGCTTTCATGATACGGCCAATGCGGTCGCTACAGTAATCTATACCCGTGCCATGCGCTCGCAACTTGCGGTCGTGATGGCGGGCTTGTTCAACTTTCTTGGCGTTATGCTCGGTGGTTTGAGTGTTGCTTACGCCATTGTTCACCTGTTGCCTACCGATCTGTTGTTGAACGTCAGTTCAGCGCACGGATTAGCCATGGTCTTCTCCATGCTGCTGGCGGCGATCATCTGGAACCTCGGCACCTGGTATTTCGGTCTGCCGGCCTCCAGCTCCCACACGCTGATTGGCGCAATTATCGGTGTTGGTTTAACCAATGCACTGATGACCCACACGTCGGTGGTGGATGCGCTTAACGTCCCGAAAATGATCGGTATTTTCCTGTCATTGCTCATCTCGCCGCTGGTCGGCATGATGGTCGCCGGGCTGATGGTGTTTGCCTTGCGCCGCTATTGGAGCGGCAACAAGAAACGCCAGCGTATCCACATGACCCCTGCGGAACGTGAAAAGGTCGACGGCAAACGCAAGCCGCCGTTCTGGACCCGTATCGCTCTGATCCTGTCGGCTATCGGCGTCAGCTTCTCGCACGGCGCCAACGACGGCCAGAAAGGCATCGGCCTTATCATGCTGGTGCTGATCGGCGTTGCGCCGGCCGGCTTCGTGGTCAATATGAATGCAACCGGCTATGACATCACCCGTACGCGTGATGCCGTGACCCACCTGCAGCAATATTACCAGCAGCACGGCGATGCCCTGTCACACGTGGTGTCCCTGACGCCGCTGGTGCCAAGCCCGGAAGATGAGGTTTCGCCGAATAAGCCGACCGAGTTCCACTGTGACAGTTCCCGCGCCATGCCGGCGATTGAGCTGACGCAGGGCCTGCTGAACAATCTGCAAAGTTACGATCAACTGACGGTAGAACAGCGCAGCCATCTGCGCCGCCTGCTGATGTGCGTAACGGATACCGCAGACAAGGTCGCCAAACTGCCGGAAACCTCCGCTGCGGACCAGCGTTTCCTGAAGAACCTGCGTCAGGATCTGCTGCAAACCGTTGAGTATGCACCGCTGTGGATCATCGTTGCGGTTGCTCTGGCGCTGTCACTCGGCACCATGGTTGGCTGGAAGCGCGTTGCCACCACCATCGGCGAGAAAATCGGTAAGAAGGGAATGACCTACGCTCAGGGCGTGTCGGCTCAGATGACCGCGGCCTTGTCGATCGGCGTGGCTAGCTACACCGGTATGCCGGTTTCCACCACCCACGTGCTCTCTTCGGCGGTAGCCGGGACGATGATCGTGGACGGCGGCGGTGTACAAAGTAAAACCGTGAAGAACATCCTGTTGGCCTGGTTACTGACCCTGCCGATTTCGATTCTGCTTTCCGGTTCACTGTACTGGCTGGCGCTTAAGGTTATCTAAGCAGCGTGTTCAATGAGAAAGGCGGCCCGATGTGGCCGCCTTTTTTTTGCTCGTATCCAGGGTAACTGCCCGGTTTTAATACCAGATCATCAGCGCCAGCAGGCTGATGGCCACCAGCCCGCACAGGGCGGAAGTCAGCATAAACTGCCCGCGCACCCGCTCACAACGGCGGATAAACTCCGGATCGTGATGTTCGACGTAGCGCTGCGAGAAGATGTAGCGCACCAGCCGCAACTGCTTGCTCGGCTGACCGTGGGCAGTAAAGAAACCGCCGCCGTCGACGTATTGGTACAACAGCGGATCGCAGCCGCGCAACACCACCAGCAGCGCACGCAGAGAAGAGTAATACCGCACCATGTTTACCACACACACCACACACAAAGCCCAAAACAGCGCGACGGTACTGATCATGATTGCCCCCTCAAGGCGTTGTTATCCACGGCGCTCCGCCGGGTCCAACTGCCCTACCTCGATGCCCATTACTGCGGGAGCCTACCGCTCCGATCCCCTTTTTACCGCTCGGGCCGCGCATAACCCACAGCCTCTGAAACAAGCCGTCGCCCGGCAAGGAACCCGTAGCGCGGACTGACTCAGAGGAGAAAAGGTGAGGCCCATATTCATTATTGTAGGTGAATGAAACGCAAACAGGCCTGAGCAGGAGATAAAATTTACCGCAACCTACCTATTTGTCATCCACCCGTTGGTTATAAGTGATAACCGCTCTGCCTGCCATGTCCGGCATTTTCCACGGCCAGATAAGCATTTGGGACTATACTCTGTTTAAGAATGCTTATGTTTCAAGCAGTCAAACTGCCAATAACCCCAGTAATGGTAGGATTCTCAACCCGGCGGGTGTAAAACTGACGGGGTAGAGATGAAGAGATTTTTTGATGCAGCACACTGTGATCGCCCCAACATATCATTGTGTTATCTGAATGATAAAATGCAGGTAAACCTAAAGCGCCAGGCTGGTACGCTGAAATGCCTGCTAACCCTTTAATCGGCATTATATGGAAGGAGTATTCTCATGGCTTACAAACACATTCTGATTGCGGTAGACCTGTCCCCGGAGAGCAAAATTCTGGTGGAAAAAGCCGTATCTATGGCGCGACCGTACAACGCCAAAGTTTCCCTGATCCACGTAGATGTGAACTATTCCGACCTGTATACCGGCCTGATCGACGTTAATCTCGGCGATATGCAAAAACGTATCTCCGAGGAAACCCACCACGCGCTGACCGAGCTTTCGCAAAATGCCGGTTATCCGATTACCGAAACCCTGAGCGGCAGCGGCGATTTGGCGCAGGTGCTGGTCGATGCCATCAAGAAATACGACATGGACCTGGTGCTGTGCGGTCACCACCAAGATTTCTGGAGCAAGCTGATGTCCTCTGCGCGCCAGTTGATCAACACCGTGCATATCGACATGCTGATTGTGCCGCTGCGTGACGAAGAAGACAGCGCCGAAGATTAAGTAATCGCTCGCAAACTTAGCCTGCCAACGCCCGCCTCTGCGGGCGTTTTTCATTCTACCGCGATCATTAATCGCTTGTTAATCAACCGCCCTCCAGTGATATAGTCGCTAAAGACACAACATCATCCCCCACACGTTATCCATACCAATATTTATAAAAATAGTGGGGGAACATTAATGCCAAAAGGAGTTATCCATGGAAAATGCCGTATCGGTAGAGTCGTTTTTGTCCTCGCTACAACGCCACAACCCCCACCAGCCTGAATATTTGCAGGCGGTAAGAGAAGTGTTTACCTCGCTGTGGCCGTTTATCGAACGCAACCCGCGCTATCGCGAGCATGCGTTGCTGGAGCGGTTGGTGGAACCGGAGCGTGTCATCCAGTTCCGCGTCAGCTGGGTGGACGATCGCGGTCAGGTGCAGGTTAACCGCGCCTGGCGCGTGCAGTTCAATTCCGCCATCGGGCCGTATAAAGGCGGTATGCGTTTTCATCCGTCGGTGAATTTATCGATTCTGAAATTCCTCGGCTTCGAACAAACCTTCAAAAATGCGCTGACCACCTTGCCCATGGGCGGCGGTAAAGGCGGGTCGGATTTCGATCCGAAAGGCAAAAGCCAGGCGGAGATCATGCGTTTCTGCCAGTCGCTGATGACGGAACTGTACCGCCATCTTGGCCCGGATACCGATGTGCCCGCCGGGGATATCGGCGTTGGCGGCCGTGAAGTCGGCTTTATGACCGGCATGATGAAAAAACTGTCCAACAACACCGCCTGCGTGTTTACCGGCAAGGGGCTGTCGTTCGGCGGCAGTCTGATCCGCCCCGAGGCCACCGGCTATGGGCTGGTCTATTTCACCGACGCCATGCTGCAACGCCACGGGCTGGGCTTTGAGGGGATGCGGGTCGCCGTTTCCGGTTCAGGCAATGTGGCGCAGTACGCCATCGAGAAGGCGCTGGAGCTGGACGCGCGCGTGATCACCGCGTCTGACTCGGGCGGCACCGTGGTCGATGAGGCCGGTTTCACCACCGAGAAGCTGGCCCATCTGGCGGAAATCAAGAATCAGCGTTATGGCCGGGTGGAAGACTACGCCCGTGAGCGCGGCCTGACCTACCTGGCCGGCCAGCAGCCGTGGAGCGTGCCGGTGGATATCGCTCTGCCGTGCGCGACCCAAAACGAACTGGATCTGGAAGCCGCACAGTTGCTGATCCGCAACGGGGTCAAAGCTGTGGCCGAGGGGGCTAATATGCCCACGACTATTCAGGCTACCGATGCGTTCCTGGATGCCGGCGTGCTGTTTGCCCCAGGCAAGGCCGCCAACGCCGGCGGCGTGGCCACTTCCGGGCTGGAGATGGCGCAGAATGCGGCGCGCATCAGCTGGCGGGCAGAAAAAGTGGATGTACGTTTACAACATATCATGGCGGATATCCATCAAGCCTGCGTCGAATACGGCGGTGAAGGAAAGCAAACTCACTATGTGCATGGCGCCAATATCGCCGGATTCGTCAAGGTTGCCGACGCCATGCTGGCACAGGGCGTGCTGTAACCCGCCCTTAAGGTGATCTTGCTCACACATCCGTTAAATGCTTCAATGCCGGCTCTCCTGCCGGCATTTTTACCGCCCCAAAACGCCATTCCCACCCTCATAAAGTTGCTTACATGTAAATTAATATGGTTTATTTTGTTAAGTAAATGATGATTTTTCGTGGTAAAATTACCACCACTAAATTATTAAACATTTAATTAACATTAAAACCGCCATAATTTTACCTCAATGTGCGCAGATCACATTTCTCCAACGTCGGTTACGCCCCCTCTTCCATTCCTTTGTAATCTGCACTGGTGGAAAAACATCCACCCCTACAGATAAAAAAGGTACAGCGAATGAAATTTAACCTCGCATTATTAAATGCATGTGTGGTTTCTGCGTGCATGTTATCGACAACACCTGCTTTTGCCGCTGAAAAGTACGACATCGCCGTGGTTGCCAAAGTAACCGGTATTCCCTGGTTCAACCGTATGGAAGTGGGCGTAAACGACGCAGCCAAAAAGCTCGACGTCAACGCCTACCAAACCGGGCCTTCCACCCCAGATCCGGCCGCACAGGTCAAAGTGATTGAAGACCTGATCGCCAAAAACGTTAACGCCATCATCGTGGTGCCAAACGACGCCAAGGTGCTGGAACCGGTGCTGAAAAAAGCGCGCGAGAAAGGCATTGTGGTGCTGACCCATGAATCCCCGGATCAGCAGATCGGCCAGTGGGACATTGAAACCATCGACAGCGAGAAGTATGCGCAGGCCAACGTTGATGAGCTGGCGAAAGACATGGGCGGCAAAGGCGGCTACGCCATTTACGTCGGCTCGCTGACCGTGCCGCTGCATAACGCCTGGGCCGATTCCGCGATCAAATACCAGAAAGCGAAATACCCGGACATGTTCGAAGTCACTTCGCGCCTGCCGGTGGCGGAAAGCATCGATAAATCCTACGCCACCACGCTGGATTTGATGAAAACCTATCCGCAGATGAAAGGCATTATCGGTTTTGGCTCCCTCGGCCCGATCGGTGCCGGCCAGGCGGTCGCCAAGAAGCGCGCCAAGGACAAAATCGCCGTGGTGGGTATCGCCATGCCGGCACAGGCTGCCCCTTACCTGATGCGCGGCGATATCAAGAAAGTGCTGCTGTGGGATCCGAAAGACGCCGGCTATGCACTGGTGACGGTGGCCGACCAACTGTTGCAGGGCAAGGAAGTAACCAAAGATTTGTCGATCGAAGGGCTGGGTAAAGCCGACGTCGATATGGATAAAAAAGTGATTCGGTTTAATAAAATTCTTGAAGTGACCAAAGATAATGCCAAATCGCTAGGCTTCTAACCTTAAATAATATTGCTCCACACCGGGAAAATCATTAAATAACGTCGGTGCGCAGCTTACCGCGCCCGACGATAATAAAAACCTGCACAGGTTAACGCTATGACCACATCCACCGCATTTATCACCCTGGAAAATATCAGTAAAAAGTTTCCGGGCGTGCTGGCACTGGACCAGATCAACCTGACGCTGAATATTGGCGAAGTGCATTGCCTGGCCGGACAAAATGGCTGCGGCAAAAGCACCATTATTAAAATTATTTCCGGGGTTTATCAGCCGGAAAAAGGCGCCAATATTTCGCTGGAAGGCAAACTCTTTCATTCCCTGACGCCGCAGCTCTCCGGCTATTACGGTATTCAGGTGATTTATCAGGATCTGTCGTTATTCCCCAATCTGACGGTGGCGGAAAATATCGCCATTCATCGCTATCTGCCCGGCGGCCATTTCTGGGTACGCAAGCAGGTGATGCGCCAGACCGCGCTGGACGCCATGGCCCGCATCGGGGTGCATATCGATCCCGATAAAAAAGTCGAAAAACTGTCGATTGCCGATCGCCAACTGGTGGCGATTTGCCGCGCCATTGCCGCCGAAGCGCGGCTGGTGATTATGGATGAGCCTACCGCGTCACTGACGCGTCAGGAGGTCAACGGCCTGCTGCGGGTGGTCAACGAGCTGAAAGCGGCGGGCATCTGCGTGGTGTTTGTCAGCCACCGCCTGGATGAAGTGATGGAAGTCGCCGACCGTATTAGCGTGATGCGCGACGGCAAGCTGGTCGGCACTTACCCGGCAAGCCAGCTCGACAGCCACGAACTGGCGTTCCTGATGACGGGCCAACGCTTCCACTACAGTCAGTTGCCGGCACGCCCGCCAGCCGATACCGCCCCGCTGCTCGAGGTCCGCAACCTCAACCGGCGCGGCAAATACCGGGACATCAATCTTTCACTGCGCGGCGGCGAAATAGTCTCGATCGTCGGGCTGCTCGGCGCAGGCCGCACCGAACTGTGCCTCAGCCTGTTCGGCATAACGCGCCCGGACAGCGGTGAAATCAAAATCGACGGCCAACCGGTGCGGCTGCACAACAACCGCGACGCGGTGCGTCACGGCATCGGCTACGTGTCGGAAGATCGTCTGACCCAGGGGTTGATCATGGAACAGTCGATCTACGACAACACCATCGTCACGGTGTTTGATCAGCTGCATACCCCGCTTGGGTTGCTGGATCACGCCAAGGCGACCGAACTGGTCAACCGGCTGATTCGTGACCTGAACATCAAGGTGTCCGACAGCGCTTTGCCGGTCAAAACCCTGTCCGGCGGCAACGCCCAGCGTATCGCCATCGCCAAGTGGGTAGCGACCCGGCCGAAGATCCTGATCCTCGACTCACCCACCGTCGGGGTGGATATCGCCAACAAAGAGGGGATCTACCAGATCGCCAAAGATCTGGCCGAGCTCGGCATGGCGGTGTTGATGATCTGCGACGAGATCCCGGAAGCCTATTACAACAGCCATCGGGTGATGGTGATGCGCAAAGGTGAACTGATCGCCGAGTTTTCCCCGCACCACAGCACCGAACAACAGATCGCCGAGGTGGTGAATGGATAAGTCATTATTGGCCCGCCTGGCCGGCCGGCACGAGTTTTACCTGGGCCTGCTGGTGTTGTTGCTGGCCATTGGCCTGAGCGTCGGCACCAGCGAGTTCCTGACGCTCGGCAACCTGACCGATGTCGCCACCAGCTACGCCATTCTCGGCATTCTCGCCTGCGGCCTGTTCGTGGTGCTGATTGCCGGTGGCATCGACATTTCGTTCCCGGCTATGACCGCCATCGCCCAGTATGTGATGGCTACCTGGGTTATTCAGCACGGCGGCGGCTTCCCTTTGGCATTCGTGCTGGCGATGGGCGTCGGCCTGTTGCTCGGGCTGGTGAACGGTTTTCTGGTGTACTGGCTGAAGGTGCCGGCCATCATCATCACCATCGCCACCCTGAATCTGTTCTATGGCCTGCTGGTGTACGCCACCAACGGCACCTGGCTGTACGGTTTCCCGGACTGGTTTATGGACGGCATCAACTGGTTCTCGTTCCAGGGCGCCGATGGCTACGATTACGGCCTGACGCTGCCGCTGCTGTGCCTGCTGGCGGTAGTGATCGTCACCGGCGTGCTGATGAACTTTACCCGCCTCGGCCGCCAGATCTTCGCCATGGGCGGCAACCGCGATGCGGCGTCGCGCCTGGGGTTGAACCTGCTGCGGCTGCACTTCTACGTTTATGGCTACATGGGCATTCTGGCCGGTATCGCTGCGGTGGTTCAGGCGCAAATCACCCAGTCGGTCGCGCCCAACTCGCTGCTCGGTTTTGAGCTGACGGTGCTGGCGGCGGTGGTGCTCGGCGGCACCAGCATGACCGGCGGCCGCGGCTCTCTGACCGGCACGCTGCTTGGTGTCGTGTTGCTGGCGTTCCTGCAAAACGGCCTGACGCTGCTCAGCGTGTCGGCTTACTGGCACCAGGTGTTCAGCGGCGCGATCATTTTGATCAGCATCAGCAGCACCGCCTGGAATGAAAAACGCAAGCTGGCCAAGGAGCTATGACATGAATTCGTTAACCCGCCTGATCCCGAACGATCGGATCATCCGTCTGCAAAGCGCGATTATCATCGCCGTGGCGCTGCTGTTTGCCGGGCTGCTCGGATCGCGTTTCTTCAGCATCGGCAACTTCCAGTCGATCGCCTCGCAGCTACCGATCCTCGGCATGCTGGCGCTCGGAATGGGCATTACCATGCTGACCGGCGGCATTAATCTGTCGATCATCGCCGGTGCCAACGCCTGCTCGCTGGTGATGGCGGCGATTATCGTCAGCCATCCGGATCAACCGCTGTTTTTAGCGCTGGCGCTGCTGGCCGGGCTGCTGGTCGCGGTCGCCATCGGCGCGCTTAACGGCGTGCTGGTCGCCTGGGTCGGCGTTTCGCCGATTCTGGCCTCGCTCGGCACCATGACGCTGATCACCGGCCTGAATATCCTGCTGTCCAACGGCGCGGTGATCTCCGGCTTCCCGGCGGTGATTCAGTACTTTGGCAACGGCAGCCTGCTCGGCATTCCGGTGGCGCTGCTGCTGTTCCTGCTGGTGGCCGTCGGCCTGTGGTTGCTGCTGGAGCACACCACGCTGGGCCGCAGTTTGTACCTGATCGGCTCCAACGAACAGGCCACCCGTTTTAGCGGGGTCAATACCGCCCAGGTGCAGATCGCGGTGTATATCCTGTCCGCCCTGCTCGGCTGGGGCGCAGCCCTGTTGATGATGGCCAAATTCAACTCGGCCAAGGCGGGTTACGGCGAATCCTACCTGCTGGTGACCATTCTGGCCTCGGTGCTGGGCGGCATTAATCCGGACGGCGGTTTTGGCCGGGTGCTTGGCCTGGTGCTGGCGCTGATTGTGCTGCAAATGCTGGAAAGCGGCCTCAACCTGCTGGGCGTCAGCAGTTATCTGACCATGGCCCTGTGGGGCGGTGTGCTGATCCTGTTTATCGCATTACAGAATCGAAAAAGCTAGGTTGCGCCCCGTCATTGAACGTGGCACCGACGCAGACCAAAAATCCCGCTATCAAGGCGGAAGGTGCAGGACATAGCGGGTCTATGTTCAAACCTGACAACGCGGAAAGCGGGATTTTGGGGCGCATCCCTTCGGGCTGGTGCCATTTAAGCGCGCAGCATCGTTATTCACCGCTTATTTGGGCCCACCAAACTTCACGGCTCACGCCTTGCTTCGCGCTTAAATGACCGCCAGCGGCGCTCACGGGCAATGGCGGGACACAACCTTTAGGAGAAGAACAATGGCGAGTTATTTTATTGGCGTAGATGTAGGCACCGGAAGCGCACGCGCAGGGGTATTCGATCTCAACGGCCGCATGGTCGGGCAGGCCAGTCGGCCCATCGATTTGTACCGCCCGAAGGCGGACTTTGTCGAACAGTCTTCGGACAATATCTGGCAAGCGGTGTGCAGCGCGGTGCGCGATGCGGTCAACCAGGCCGATATCAACCCGATTCAGGTCAAAGGGTTGGGGTTCGACGCCACCTGTTCGCTGGTGGTGCTGGATAAAGAAGGCCAGCCGCTGACCGTCAGCCCGTCAGGTCGCACCGAGCAGAACATCATCGTGTGGATGGATCACCGGGCGATCGTTCAGGCCGAGCGCATCAACGCCACCAAGCACCGGGTGCTGGACTTCGTCGGCGGGATCATCTCGCCGGAGATGCAAACCCCCAAAATGCTGTGGCTGAAACAGCATATGCCGACCACCTGGGCCAATGCCGGCTACCTGTTTGACTTGCCGGATTTCCTCACCTGGCGCGCCACTCAGGACGCTACCCGTTCGCTGTGTTCGACGGTGTGCAAATGGACTTACCTCGGCCATGAGCAGCGCTGGGACAAAAGCTATTTCAAACAAATTGGGCTGGAAGACGTGCTGGAACACGACGCCGCCAAGATCGGCAGCGACGTAAAAATGATGGGCGAACCGCTGGGCCACGGCCTGACGCAGCGCGCCGCCGGCGAGATGGGCCTGATTGCCGGCACGGCGGTCAGCGTGTCGATCATCGACGCTCATGCCGGCACTCTCGGCACGCTGGGCGCCACCGGGGTTTCCGGCGAAGTGGCGGATTTTAACCGCCGCGTCGCGCTGATCGGCGGTACTTCCACCGGCCATATGGCGATGTCGCGTACTGCGCGCTTTATCGGCGGCGTTTGGGGGCCGTATTATTCGGCAATTCTGCCGGAATACTGGCTGAACGAAGGGGGTCAATCCGCCACGGGCGCGTTGATTGACCATGTGATCCAGTCTCATCCGTGCTATCAGGATCTGCTGGCGCAGGCGAAAACCCAGGGAAAAACCATCTATGAGGTGCTGAACGCCCTGCTGCGCCGCATGGCCGGCGAACCGGAGGACATCGCCTTTCTGACCCAGGATATTCACATGCTGCCGTATTTCCACGGCAACCGTTCGCCGCGCGCCAACCCGACGCTGACCGGCACCCTGACCGGGTTGAAGTTGTCGCGTACCCCGGAAGACATGGCGCTGCACTATCTGGCGACCCTCCAGGCGATCGCGCTCGGCACCCGCCATATTATCGAAACCATGAACCAAAGCGGCTACAGCATCGACACCATTATGGCCAGCGGCGGCGGCACCAAGAACCCGCTGTTCGTGCAGGAGCACGCCAACGCCACCGGCTGCGCCATGTTGCTGCCGGAAGAAAGCGAAGCGATGCTGCTGGGCGGCGCGATGATGGGCACCGTGGCGGCGGGCGTGTTCGACACGCTGCCGGAAGCGATGAGCGCCATGAGCCGCATAGGTAAAACCGTCACGCCGCAGACCAACAAAATAAAAAGCTATTACGACCGCAAATACCGCGTGTTCCATGAGCTGTATAACGACCATATGAAATACCGCCGGCTGATGCAGGAGGAGGCGTAATGCAGCAGGAATGGCAGCGAGCGACGGAAGCCTGGGCCATTTACAGCCGCGAACTGGCGCAACTTGGCCAACGCATCGACGCACCCACCTGGCAACGGCTGCTGACGCTGCTGGCGGCGTGCCAGGGCAAGATTGTGGTCACCGGCGTCGGCACCTCCGGCATCGCGGCGCGCAAGATTGCCCATATGCTGGCCTGCGTGGAACGGCCGGCCATCTACCTGAACGCCACCGACGCGGCGCACGGCGATTTGGGCTTTCTGCGCGACGATGATCTGATGATTCTGATTTCGCGCGGCGGCAATTCCGACGAACTGACCCGCCTGCTGCCGACGCTGCAGGCCAAAGGCGTACCGCTGATTGGCGTAACGGAAAACCCGGATTCGGCGATAGCCCATGCGGCGCAGCTGGTGATCCGCACCGGGGTGGAAAACGAGATAGATCCGCTGAATATGCTGGCAACTACGTCTATCGTGCTGGTATTGGCGATTTTCGATGCCGCCTGCGCCTGCCTGATGGAACGCAGCGGCTACAGCAAAGAAACCTTGCTGGCGGTGCATCCGGGCGGTGACGTGGGGAAAAGCCTGCGCGAGCAGGAATAACAGCGGGGCGAAGATGTTCGCCCCCTGGGAATAAGCTTACAGCGGCATATAAATATCGAAGCGGTGGCTCTTGGTCAGGCTGGCCGCGTGCGCAGGCACGTTGGCCAACGGCGGGGCGTAATCCGGCCGCTTCACCACCACCCGCTTGGTCGCCAGCCGACGCGCAGGCTCCAGCAGGCCGTCGGCGTCGTCATCGCTGCCCACCAGCGACTGAAATACCCGCATCTCTTTCTTCACCAGCGCGCTTTTTTGCTTATGCGGATACATCGGATCGAGATACACCACTTCGGGCCGTGGATCGAGGCCGGTCAGCGCGGTCAGGCTGGAGGCGTGCAGCAGCGTCAAACGCTCACGCAGCCACGGGCCGATTTCCGCATCCTGATAGCCGCGTTGCAGCCCGTCATCCAACAGCGCCGCCACCACCGGATTGCGTTCCAGCATCCGCACCTTGCAGCCCAACGAAGCCAGCACAAAGGCATCACGCCCGAGCCCGGCGGTCGCGTCCACCACCTCCGGCAGGTAGTTGCCCTTGATGCCGACCGCCTTGGCCACCGCCTCGCCGCGCCCGCCGCCGAAACGGCGCCGATGCGCCAGGGTGCCGGAAACGAAATCGACGTAAATCGCGCCCAGTTTGGGTTCGTCGCGTTTGCGCAGCTCCAGCCGCTGCGGCGTCAGCACCAGCGCCATCAGCGCGTCGTCGTCCGACGTTAACTGCCAGCGCTCCGCCAGAATAGACAAGGCGCCGGGATCGGCGCCTTCTTCACACAATAAACACACGCTCACCGGTGGGTTATCCTTTAATACCGTAATGGCGCAGCATAGCATCCAGCTGCGGCTCACGGCCACGGAAGCGTTTGAACAGTTCCATCGGCTCTTCCGAACCGCCGCGCGACAGGATGTTGTCGAGGAAGGATTTGCCGGTTTCGGCGTTGAAAATCCCCTCTTCCTCAAAGCGCGAGTAAGCATCGGCCGACAGCACTTCCGCCCACAGATAGCTGTAATAACCCGCCGCGTAACCGCCGGCAAAGATATGGCTGAAGGCGTGCGGGAAGCGGCCCCAGCTCGGTGAAGGCACCACCGCCACCGTTTTTTTCACTTCCGCCAGCGTCGGCAGGATTTGCGCACCGCGTGAAGGGCTGTACTCGGCGTGCATGCGGAAGTCGAACAGGCCGAACTCCAGCTGGCGCAGGATAAACAGCGCCGCCTGGTAGTTTTTGGCCGCCAGCAGCTTGTCGAGCATCTCTTTCGGCAACGGCTCGCCGCTCTGATAATGGCCGGAGATAAAGGCCAGCGCTTCGGGCTCCCAGCACCAGTTTTCCATAAACTGGCTCGGCAGCTCGACCGCATCCCACGGCACGCCGCTGATGCCGGAGACACCGGCGGTATCGATTTGGGTCAGCATATGGTGCAGACCGTGGCCGAACTCGTGGAACAGCGTGGTCACTTCGTTATGGGTGAACAGCGCCGGTTTGTCGCCCAGCGGGCGGTTGAAGTTGCAGGTCAGGTAGGCAACCGGTTTTTGCAGCGAGCCGTCGGCCTTGCGCAGGCTGCCGACGCAGTCGTCCATCCACGCCCCGCCGCGTTTGTTTTCACGCGCGTACAGGTCAAGGTAGAAGCTGCCGCGCAGTTCGCCGTTGGCATCGAACAGGTCAAAGAAGCGCACTTCAGGATGCCAGGTATCCACATCCTTGCGTTCTTTGGCGGTGATGCCGTAAATGCGTTTCACCACTTCGAACAGCCCTTCTACTACGCGCTGTTCAGGGAAGTACGGCCGCAGCTGTTCGTCGCTGATGGAGAACAGGTGCTGTTTTTGTTTTTCGCCGTAATAGGTGATGTCCCAGGCTTCCAGCTCATCCACGCCGTAATGCTGTTTGGCGAAGGCGCGCAGTTGTGCCAGTTCCTTCTCGGCCTGCGGGCGAGCACGCTTGGCCAGATCGTTCAGGAAACCGAGCACCTGCTCCGGGTTTTCCGCCATTTTGGTCGCCAGCGATTTGTCGGCGTAGCTGGCGAAGCCCAGCAGTTCTGCCAGTTCGTGGCGCAGCGCCAGCGTTTCCGCCATGACTTCGCTATTGTCCCATTTGCCGGCGTTCGGCCCCTGATCGGAAGCGCGGGTAGCAAAGGCGCGGTACATTTCTTCACGCAGCGCACGGTTGTCGCCGTAAGTCAGCACCGGCAGGTAACTCGGCATATCCAGCGTCAGCAGCCAGCCATCCTGCTCTTTGGCCTGCGCCATCGCCTGGGCCTGTGCCAGCGCGCTTTCCGGCAGGCCGCTCAGCTCGGCTTCGTCGGTAATCAGTTTGCTCCAGCCCATGGTGGCGTCGAGCACATTGTTGCTGTAGGTAGAACCCAGCTCGGACAGGCGCGCGACAATCTCGCCGTAGCGCCGCTGTTTTTCCGGCGACAGGCCAATGCCCGACAGTTCGAAATCACGCAGCGCGTTTTCCACCGATTTGCGCTGTGGCGCGTTCAGTTGGTTAAACGCTTCGCCCTCTTTCAGGCTGCGATATGCCTGGTACAGCCCCTCATGCTGGCCCACCCAGGTGCCGTATTCAGACAGCAGCGGCAGCGCCTGTTCGTAAGCGGCACGCAGCTCCGGGCTGTTTTTGACCGAATTCAGGTGCCCGACCGGCGACCAGATGCGCGACAGGCGATCGTCCGACTCCGCCAGCGGCTGACACAGGTTATCCCAGGTGAACGGCCCCGGCTGCGCGACCACGCGCTCTACCGCAGCGCGGCAATCGGCCAAGGCGGATTGCACCGCAGGCACGATATCTTCAGGGCGAATGGCGGAAAACGGCGGCAGGGAAAACGGTGTCAGCAACGGATTTGTCATAGGGCAGTCCTGATTAGCGTTGGGGCCCGCCGCAGCGGGCAGGCCTTAAAATGCGAATGAATATCTAACATGGAGCCAAGCAGCGGGAAAATCAATGGCCGGGCGTTGATAGATAGTGCCTTAAAGGGTGCTCTGGCGGATTTTCGCCGCCAGAGCAGCCAGATGCCCATCGTCGGCGCGAGCGGCGTCGTGCGAGGAAAGATACCCCTCGTAACGCTCGAAAAACTTGGTCGATTTGGACTCGATCGGCTGCCAGTGATCCAGCTCGGCGGTGCCATGCATCGGGATCAATTTGGCATGCACGTGATCGACGCCAAAGCCTTCGAACACCATGCCGCAGCGGCCCACGTCGTCAAATGCCCGGTCGAGCAATTGCGCCACCCGCTTGGTCGCCAGCATCAGTTCGCTGAGCGCCTCGTCCGGCAGCGCAAAGGCGTAGCTGTCAAAGTGCGCCTTGGGGATCACCACGCTGAAACCTTCGGTATTTGGGTAAATGGAGAGAAACGCCATATGAGCGTCGTCTTCCCAGATTTTATGGCACGGTACTTTGCCTACCACCATGTCGCAAAATAGGCAGCTCATTTTATCTCCTCGTGATTCACAGCGTTTCGACCAATTCAAACTCTTCAAACACCAGCCACATATCCGGTGCAAAGCTGCCTTCACGGGTGAAAAACGCCCGGTGTCCCTGCTGCCAGAATGCCAGGCTCTTGTCGCCCTCACCCTCTTTCGCCGCCATCTCGGCGGTGACGTCACAGTAGCGGATCAGCCGCAGGGAGAGCGTTCTGATCACGCAGGCGGGTTCCCCACGCCCATCAAGGATGACGCTATAATCGCCCAGCAGAGGCGACTTCTCTTGCCGGTAACTGGCATAAGAACCGCAGGTCGCCGTTTTATCCCCGCTCAGCACCAACTGCAACAGTTCATTGGCCAATTCGGGCCCATCGCCGAATGCCCAACGCGCAGCGTCGGGGTAACGGTCCAAAATCACGTGTTCACTCATCGTCTTATCGCTCCCTTTAATGACCTGCGGCAACGCAGTTCAGTTTTTCCCTGCCAGACAGTTTATACTGTGCAGATTATAAGCCTTCATTCTCTTCAGCACGCTCCGCAGGAGCACAAGGAATTACCACCAGCCATGTTAAGTTACCGCCACAGTTTCCACGCCGGCAACCACGCCGACGTGCTCAAGCACACCGTTCAGAGCCTGATCATTGAATCGCTGAAAGAAAAAGACAAACCTTTCCTGTATCTGGATACCCACTCCGGCGCAGGGCGCTATCAGCTGAGCAGTGAGCACGCCGAACGCACCGGGGAATACCTGGAAGGCATCGGCCTGCTGTGGAAACGTGACGATCTGCCGGAAGAGCTGGCGGCTTACATGAGCGTGATTCGCAACTTTAATCGCACCGACAGGCTGCGTTACTACCCTGGCTCCCCTCTGATTGCCCGTCAGTTGCTGCGCCCGCAGGATAAAATCCACCTGACCGAGCTGCACCCGAGCGATTTCCCGCTGCTGCGCAACGAGTTCCAGAAAGACGAACGCGCCAAAGTGCAACGTGCCGACGGCTACCAGCAGCTGAAATCCCAGTTGCCGCCACTGTCGCGCCGTGGGTTGATCCTGATGGATCCGCCGTACGAGATGAAAACCGATTATCAGGACGTGATCAAAGGCTTGCAGGAAGGCTATAAACGCTTTGCCACCGGCACTTACGCGCTGTGGTATCCGGTGGTGATGCGCCAGCAGATCAAACGCATGCTCAAAGAGCTGGAAGCCACCGGCATCCGCAATATTCTGCAGATCGAACTGGCGGTAAAACCCGACAGCGATCAACGCGGCATGACCGCCTCGGGCATGATCGTGATTAACCCGCCGTGGAAGCTGGAACAACAGATGAAAAACGTGCTGCCGTGGCTGCACAAGACGCTGGTGCCGTCGGGCAATGGCCACCATTTGGTGAACTGGGTGGTGCCGGAATAAGCCCCCCGGGCGCGGTACGCCGCGCCTTCACCCCACCTATCGCAGCCATCGACGCAATCTTTGCGACAAACCCGCATCAGGCGTTAAACTCTTACCCTCTTCGATTCACACAATTCATGGAAATCCCAGATGACCAAACATTACGATTATCTAGCAATTGGCGGCGGCAGCGGCGGCATCGCATCGATCAACCGGGCAGCCATGCATGGCCAGAAATGCGCACTGATTGAAGCCAAGGAACTGGGCGGCACCTGCGTAAACGTGGGTTGTGTACCGAAAAAAGTCATGTGGCACGCGGCGCAGATCGCCGAAGCCATCCACCTGTACGGCCCGGATTACGGCTTCGATACCACCGTCAACGCCTTTGACTGGAAGAAACTGGTCGCCAACCGCACCGCTTATATCGACCGTATCCATAATTCCTACGACAACGTGCTGGGCAAAAACAAAGTCGACGTGATTAAAGGTTTCGCGCGCTTTATCGACGCCCACACGGTGGAAGTGAACGGCGAGAAGATCACCGCCGACCATATCCTGATCGCCACCGGCGGCCGCCCTAGCCACCCTGACATTCCCGGCGCCGAATACGGTATCGATTCAGACGGCTTCTTCGAGCTGGATGCGATGCCAAAACGCGTTGCGGTCGTCGGCGCGGGCTATATCGCGGTGGAGATCGCCGGCGTGATGAACGCGCTGGGGGCCGAAACCCACCTGTTCGTGCGTAAACACGCACCGCTGCGTACCTTCGATCCGATGATTGTCGAAACCCTGGTGGAAGTGATGAACACCGAAGGGCCAAGCCTGCACACCGAATCTGTGCCGAAAGCCATCGTCAAGAACGCCGACGGCAGCCTGACGCTACAACTGGAAAACGGCAAGGAATTCACCGTCGACAGCCTGGTGTGGGCGATTGGCCGCGAACCGGCGACCGATAACCTGAACCTGAGCGTGACCGGGGTGAAAACCAACGAAAATGGTTATATCGACGTTGATAAATACCAGAACACCAGCGTAAAAGGCATTTACGCGGTGGGCGACAACACCGGTGCAGTTGAACTGACCCCGGTCGCGGTCGCCGCCGGCCGTCGCCTGTCCGAACGCCTGTTTAACAACAAACCGGAAGAACACCTGGATTACAGCAACATCGCCACCGTGGTGTTCAGCCACCCGCCGATCGGCACTATCGGCCTGACCGAGCCGGAAGCTATCGAGAAATTCGGCGCCGACAGCGTGAAAGTGTATAAGTCTTCCTTCACTGCCATGTACAGCGCCGTGACGCAGCACCGCCAACCGTGCCGCATGAAGCTGGTGTGCGTGGGTAAAGAAGAGAAGATTGTCGGCCTGCACGGTATCGGCTTGGGCATGGACGAGATCCTGCAAGGCTTCGCCGTCGCCATCAAGATGGGCGCCACCAAGCAAGACTTCGACAACACCGTGGCGATCCACCCGACCGCGGCGGAAGAGTTCGTTACCATGCGTTGATTTGCCTGCCCGGCGGCCAATGCCGCTGGGCAAACGGCAATAAAAAGGTCAGGTGCCTCAGGGCCCTGACTTTTTTTATATTTGGCGATTATCAAAATAATCCCTCTGTATTGATTGGCGGGTACTCCCGAGGGTGACTCCGGTGCGGACACAGAGACACATTTTCTCGCTTAACGGCATGCCCATGACCTCGGGAAAATTAAAAATAGATGCCGAAAAGTGCAATATCACTGAATAGCGTGTAAACAACCCCACTTCAACTGTATATACACATCATTAATATCAAAATCCAAATACATACTTTATATATCCCATCAACGAAAAGATTACCCACCAGCCGTTTGGTAGCATAAAAACCTGCAACCACTCTCTTTCCCGGCCATAACCCCCATTATTTCTAACTTTTTAACTTACTATTTTTAAAGGAATAGCTTACTGATATTTTGTATAGGCCATCATTACAACCCAGCGGAATGATTACGTTATTAGCGATCACAATTAAAAATAAGCGCCCTGCCCTATGAAAAGAATTTATTTAGCCTTGGCGATAATTTTAATATCGCACGAATCCCTATCGGCCATCCCTAATGCCGGCCAGGTTATGCGCGATATTGAACATGAGCGCCCAACCTTACCGGCACCGGCAGATTTAACTCCTAAATTAAAAAACACCCGTAGGGAAAATATAAACCGCGGGAATAATAACGAACCTAAAATACTTGTCCGTGGATTTTATATTGAGGGTAATAGCGTTTTAAAAACATCAGACTTGCTTAATAAGCTGAAGAGTTTTAACGACAGAAAGCTCTCTCTGCAGGATCTCCAGGATGCCACTCAGGTCATCACGCGCTATTACCAGGAAAAGGGTTATGTCTTGGCCAAGGCTTACTTGCCCAAACAAGACGTCACTGAAGGGTGGATCCGTATCCGCATTGTCGAGGGGCGCTTTGGCAAACTGCACCTTAATAACCGCGCACGCGTTAGCGCGAACCTGTTGCAGAATGCTTTCGCAGGGATAAAAAGCGGCGAAGTGATCTCAGATACCGCTCTTGAGCGCGGTTTACTGCTGTTAAGTGACATTCCCGGCATTGAGGTTAACAACACCCTGCGGCCCGGCAGCCAACCCGGAACCGCTGACTTGCTGGTTGAGACCACCCCAGGCCCCTTATTCAATGGCTCTCTTACGGCCGACAACTTCGGCGATCGTTATACCGGGGAATATCGGCTCGGGGGCAATATCTATCTGAATAACCCTTTTGGCCTCGGGGACCAGGCAAGCTTGCGCCTGTTGGGCAGTAACAAACAGCAAAAATATTATCGTGCAGCCTACGACCTTCCGGTGAATGCCGGACCGGTTCGCGTTGGCGCCGCCTATTCGCAGATGAGCTATCGCCTGGGGGAAGATTTTGCCGTGCTTGACGCCCATGGGCGAGCAGAGATTACCAGTATATATGCCTCCTATCCGGTCATTCGCGCGCGCCTGTTTAACCTGTCGGTGCAACTGCAGTATGAAGACAAGACGCTGCGCGACGATATCGATCTGTTTGAAAAACGCAGTAAGAAAGATGTCGGTTTAACCACCTTAACCCTGAACCTCAATAATCAGGATCGCTGGTTAGGCGGTGGACAGAGCGCCCTGTCTATTAGCTATGGGTTAGGAAGATTAAATATCGGCGATGAGCAGGATCGCCTCTGGGATGAATACAGTGCCAAGACTTTGGGGCGCTTTAGCAAAATCAATATTAATGCGCTTCGCCTGCAAAACCTCGGGGATCGTTTCCAATGGATGACGCAAATCAATGCGCAATGGGCATCAAGCAATTTGGACTCCTCGGAAAAATTCAGCCTGGGCGGCCCTTATGGCGTCCGCGCCTATGACGCCGGCAGCGGCAACGGTGATGAAGGCATCCAGCTCAGCACAGAACTTCGCTACGCCGTAATGCCCGGCTGGCAATTGAGCACCTTTTTCGATCAGGGTGCCGTCAGGATCAATAAACAGCCCTGGTCTCCCGAGAATAACACTGCCCGCCTGACGTCGGTCGGAGCAGGTATCGCGTGGTTTGGCCGCCAACAGCAAATCAACCTCACTACGGCATGGCCAATCGCACAAGAAAACACGGCCGCCGCCCCTACACATACCCCCAGAGTTTGGCTCCAGACATCCTGGAATTTTTAGATTGTCTGGAATAAAACCCGCACTGCTCGGGAAGCAGCACTTTATAAAACAAGGAAATAATAATGAATAAAATCTACGCATTGGTATGGAACCCTGCGCAGGACTGCTGGAACGTGGTCAGCGAAAACAGCAGCCGCCGCGGCAAGCGCAGCAGCAAACGCCGCCTGGCGGTGGCGCTGTCGCTGCTGGGCCTGGCGGCACTGGAGCCTGCCTACGCCCTGCCGACCGGGCAGAATATCGTTGCCGGTCAGGGCGCTGTCTCCACTAACGGCCAGCAGATGACCATCAATCAGCAAAGCGACAAGCTGATCACGCAGTGGGACGGTTTCAACGTCGGCAGCAACGAAAGCGTGACCTTCCATCAGCCGGGCAGCAGCTCGGTGGCGCTGAACCGCGTGATGGGCATCAACGGCAGTGATATCCAAGGGAAAATCGACGCCAACGGCAAAGTGTTCCTGGTGAACCCGAACGGCGTGGTGTTTGGCAAGAACGCCCAGGTTAACGTGGGCGGGCTGGTGGCCTCGACGCGTGATATCAGCAATGACGATTTCCTGGCGGGTAAAAACCGCTTCGTCGGCAAATCCCAGGCGGAAGTGCGCAACGACGGTACCTTGACGACAGCGCAAGCCGGCAGTGTGGCGCTATTGGGCGCCCGCGTCAGCAACCAGGGCGTTATTCAGGCGCAGATGGGCAGCATCGCGCTGGGCGCGGGTGATGACATCACGCTGAACTTTGACGGCGACAAACTGTTGAACCTGCAGGTAGACGGCGCGGCGGTGAATGCGCTGGCGCAGAACGGCGGGTTGCTGAAGGCCGAGGGCGGCCAGGTGCTGATGACCGCCAAAGCGGCCAGCGATGTGCTGCAAACCGTGGTGAATAACCAGGGGACCATCACGGCCACCACGCTGAGCAATCAGGCGGGGCGTATCGTGCTGGACGGCGGCAACAGCGGCGTGGTGAACGTGGCGGGTACTCTTGATGCGAGTGCGGTGGCAGGCAACGGCGGCGTGGTAGAAACCCGTGGTGCGCGCGTGGCGGTACAACCGACCGCGCAGGTGACCACCCGTGCTGCCAGCGGAAAAACCGGCAGCTGGAAGCTTGCAGCAGCCGAGGTTAACGTTGCCGATAACGGTACCCTGAATGCGACGACGCTGGCCAATGGCCTGGCGAACAACAACGTGGCGCTGACCAGTACCCAGGGTGATGTGGCTGTATCAGGAGCGGTTGACTGGCAGAGCGACAACAAACTGTCACTGACTTCCGAACGTGCGGGCATCAAGATCAACGCGCCGCTGAAGGCCACAGGTGCGGGTGCCGGGCTGGAACTGAATCACAAAACCGGTTATGCGCTGAATAACGATGCGGCAGTGACGCTGTCCGGCGCCAAAGCAACCTTCAGCGCCAATGGCGAAGACTACCAGGTGGTACAGAGCCTGAACCAGTTGCACGGCATCGAAAATAATATGAACGGCCGTTATGTGTTGGGCACGAATATTACCGACGGTAGCCGTATCGATTCAATTGGCGGCGACCGCACCTTTACCGGCGTCTTCGACGGCCTGGGCAATACCGTCAAAGGGTTGTCTGTGACGGGTAAGGGGCCATACGTTGGCTTATTCAACGCTTCAGCCGGGCGCATCAGCAACCTGAATCTGGACTCGTTGACCGTGACCGACAACGGAAATGGCGCGTTTGTCGGTGGATTGACGGGCCTCAATAGCGGAGAGATTTCCAACGTTAAGGCCAAAAACATCCAGGTCAGCGGCGGCAGCGAGATCGGCGGGCTGGTTGGTTGGAACACCGGTTCACTGGCGAATGTCTCTGCATCCGGCAAGGCGGTCGGGGATCGCGATACGGTCTCCATCGGCGGGTTGGTCGGCACCAGCTTTGGGAGCAATGCCAGCGTGAGCAATAGCCAGGCGAATGTCGAGGTGTCAGGCGACATGCAAGACAGCGCTTTATATGGCGGCGTGGGCGGCCTGGTGGGGAAAAATGATGGCGGCTCGATTGCCAACGCCTCAAGTCAGGGGAGTGTTACCGCGAAGGGCGCCGGTCTTAGCGTTGGTGGGCTGGTTGGCTTCAATGGTTCGCCAGGCAAAATTGCGAATTCACATGCTTCCGGCAACGTCGCTGGCGGGCAAAGCAGCTATGTCGGTGGGTTGATTGGCCTAAACAATGGCACAGCCTCCAATTCCTCTGCCGGCGGTACGGTGAAGAGCAATGGCGCAGAGGCTATCGGTGGCCTGGTCGGTTGGAACTTGCACGGCACAATCAATAAAGCCAAAGCGAGCGGTGACGTCTCGGATCTTGCCTCCGCCAATGTGGGTGGGTTGGTCGGCAGCAACAACTATGGCGAGATTAAAAACTCGCATGCCGACAATACCGTCACCGGCGGCGCTAACGCTAATATCGGCGGTTTAGTGGGTTATAACCTCGGTGAACTGTCCAACGTCGCTTATCACGGCAATGTCTTTGCAGGAAAAGACAGCCTGGTTGGCGGATTGGTGGGTTTGCACACCGGCGGTGACATTAGCAACTCGCAAGCAAGCGGGAATGTAACGGGGTATCGCAGCGCTTCAGCAGGCGGCCTGGTGGGTGAGAATCGCGGGGCGAAGCTCAGCAATGTTCAGGCACAAAGTGATGTCAGCGGCGGTACCAACGTGGGCGGCTTGGTAGGTAACAATATTAACGGCACCATTGATAATGCCGGCGCCCAAGGTAACGTGAGCGCAGGCGATAACGGCTACGTTGGCGGGTTAGTGGGTAACAATATTGGCGGCAACATTAATAATGTCACTACCCAGGGTACCGTGAGCGCAGGCCATAACAGCCGCGTTGGCGGGTTAGTGGGTAACAATGATCACAGCAGTATCAAAAACGCACAGGCTAATGTGAACGTTAAAGGTGGGGATAAAAGCTACAGCGGCGGTTTGGTTGGGTACAACAGCGGCGCATTATCCCTGGTGAACGCAACGGGTGACGTTACCGGCGGCGCTGAAAGCTATGCCGGCGGGTTGGTCGGCATCCATGCAACGGGGGCATCAGGTAACATCTCGCTGGCCGAAACCTCGGGGAAAGTCACCGGTGGCAACAACAGTAGCGTTGGTGGAATCGCGGGGCAAAACGAAGCGCTGATTGTCAACTCAACGGCCTCAGGCCAGCTCAGCGGCGGGAACAACGCTATATTAGGTGGGCTGGCGGGTAAGAACTTCAGCAAAATAAACAACTCGGTGTTTAAAGGCAACATCCTGCGGTTAGCGCCGTCGGCCGGCCAGCGCATCGGTGGTTTGGCAGGCATTAACTTCGGTTATCTGAGCGGTAATCAAGTTTCCGGAGAGTCTGAAAAACTGCCGCTGGCAGGTTTAAGCCCGCGTCCTGGTTCAATTAAGTAAGCATTACCCGGCAGGCAATGCGCCTGCCGGTTCTCCCCATACCGAAGGTTGAGAATGAAAAACGCCTCTTGTTTACGTTATTCATTATAAAAATCATCATTTATTGCATTCCGCTACGGTAAGCTTGCCCACCTGAATGATTGATTGAGGGTATGCGCCAAGTAAAATCAACGGTCCATTTCTATTGAGCGGCGATATCTGAATATCGGGCAACAAGCCCCTTACTCAAGAATGGGCAACGTCTGGTAGTAAGTAATAGCCCTAATTTTACACCGGGGAGTTAACACAAAGCATTCTGGGGAGTTGATAGTGGATTATTTACAGGGTCGTTAGCCCGTTAAGCCCCCCTAAAACTTGAATCATTAAATTAATGGTAAATATATTTATAGTTTTTTTTAAAAAAATCCGGTTGCGTATACTCACTAAGTAAAATAGATTAATACACAATGAATACAATTAAAAAACACTGAGCTGACTTTCACAGCCCAGTGAAAAATACCACCACGAAAAAAATAATTGCATTATATATTAATTAACAGAAAAAGAAATGATATCACTCCCACTATATGGCCCCTCCGCAATAGCGCCAGATTGTTGCAAGGTGGATTTTATCTCTACCGGGGTCCCCGCAGGGGTTGCCACAATATTCCCGCCACCACCTTGCACCCCGCCAATAGAAAGTATACTCACCAGGCTGCCGCCACGACCCAGATCAACCCTCCCACCTGAAACAGCCCGAATCTTTAGAGACATACTGCTTGAACACTTGGCATATGCAGTGGCAGTAGCAACATTTTGATTGACTGATGAGATAATCACCTCGCCATGATTCAGATTTATTTGTGCCGGTTCAATATCACACGTTACGCCTGGCGGAGTGGCAATCTTGCAGATAGAACCTGGCCAAATTTTAGTCGATGTATTATCCCCCGAACCAAGGTTATATGCTATACAAGCCTCGGCAGTATCAGTGGCCTGCATACCCCATATATTAGACGCATAGTATAATTGAGGTAAATTAACTCGATCATTAAGGTACCTCTCCAGATCACCCACAGTAGCGAGATTCATTAAATCGGCCCATGGAAAAGCCCCTCCATATCCCCACGTCCAGTAGCGAATAATATGCGTATTAACATACCGCCCATTCCTATATTGATTCACTATGACCCTAATAGAACAAGACTTATTAGCACTCAAACAAGGATTTCTCTCACCACTTGTCATATCAGGACGGCCAACATTAACATACATTACTTGTGTTGTAGGATTCCAATTGGCGTACTCTACTTCCCATCCGGCTACAGCCTTCAAAGGGATACAAGAAAACATGGCGAGAAAAACCAGTAAAAAAACATTGGATTTATTTAAACGAATAAATGACATAGTATACACTCCGGGATTACAACCATTAACCACGAGCAAAATAACGACCACATCACACGAATAATTTTATAGGTGAATAGATCCCTGTGAATTAATGCCTACACCATCTCCTTTTTTCCCCGCAAACCTTTCGGCGAGATACGAATACACTCTTTCGCTTCATCAAAGAGAAGTGCTTATAAAATGAAAAAATACTTATCGCCACACAAATAAACAGCATGGAAAACAACATAAAATCCCTTTCAAATAAAAGTTAAACTTTCAATAACCAACTAAAAAAATCATTTTTCCGTCTTAAGTTAAGCTTGCGCATAACAGACTGTTTATAGGTGTGAACCGTTTTCACGCTCAAGTGCATATACTTTGCTGCTTGCGTTTGATTCACCCCTAACCGGAGATAAGAGACAACCTCCTTCTCTCTACCGCTGAGCCTTCTGCTTAAGCAAAAAAAACAGGGTGTTGCTGCAGCACTAATTACGCTCATTCGCCAAAGCTTGTCATCCAACAGATGAAACAAAGCCTCGAGATCGGCATGACAATCTAAAACCCCCAATTCACGAGAACATGCTTTCTCCTTCGTCGCTTGGGCAGGTTTTATTTTACGTATCGAGATATACAGCGGGGGGGAGTCCGTCTCGCGCGTACCTCTGTCACAATATGACACATTGCCTGATTCAGACTGCGCAATAAAAACCAGATCGACAGCGGCGTTACTGTTTTCTTCTGCTAAAAACTCAACGGTTTCTCCCTTCAGGGAAAAGTATTCTGATAACGCATATTTCAACCCTTCAGCAAAAAATAGATTATTCTCTATGATTGATATTTTCACTGACATATCCATTTCCCTCCTTTTAAATGACGCTCCTGTTTACATAAACCGTGGATCATCAGGAAAAAAGGCTATTGCTTCCCGCCGTAGCCTTTCAGCCTGCGTGTTGTTCCCCTGATGCTTCAATATCAAGTACAAACTGGCGTACACATTTCTATCTATACGTTTTTTCAAATAGCCGTTGGCCCAGTGTACATACCCCTCCAGCAGGCGCTCATCGCCGGTGCGATTGAACATCAGCAGGGCATGCACCTGCTCATCGAACCCCTTGCGGTCCTGATGTACCCAGGCCGACAGCCCAGGCATGGCCCTGACCGCCGTGATATCCGCCAGGCCGGTACGCTCGGCACGGGTTAACGTCAACCCGCCCTGCAGGGCAAATGCCATCACCACCACCGTCCCGAGCGACAACAGCGACAGGCCGCCGCGAAGCACCCTACCCATCACGGCAGGCAAGGGTTTGCGGCCCGCCTCGCCACTCACCTGGCAGTCCAGCATCGCCAGCAGCAACAGGAACACCATAAAGTGCAACGCGGACAGGTAAAACGGGTACTCCAGTTGGGTATGCAACACTATCGGCAACAGCACGAAACACAGCGCCGTCGGTTCCCCGGCACACCGCCGCCCGTCGGCAAACGCCTGCCGGTCCTGACGCCAGGCCCGACACACCAGCCGGAGACCGCCGGCGATAATCAGCCCCATCCCCAGCAACGCCACCAGGCCGCCCTCCACCCACCACAACAAAATTTCGTTGTGCGGATGGTTGGCGATTTCGGTCACCACCGTCGGTGGTATCTGGTTAATGCGAAAATGAAGGAAACTGTATTCAAAGCCCCCATATCCCCAGCCCAGCCACGGCTTCGCGGCAATCATGCGCAGCGTGTCGCGCAACATGGTCCAGCGTGCCTGATTGGAGCCCTCGTGGCTGAGGTAACGCAGTTCCTCTCCGTGCCCGACCACATCAGCCAACAGCATGACGGCAATCCCGGTCGCCGCCCCGGCCGCGATGAGCATGAGGGCCTGTTTGCAGCGCACGGGAAATACCGCATAAAAGCGCCAGAGAAACAGCAGGGTAACCAGTGTGCCGCCCAGCCAGCCGACGCGGGACTGTATCCAGACCAGCAACGCCGGCAGCACCAACAGCAGGATGCCAAGAACGGCGAGGCGACAGTGCTCATACCGCGCCCGTCGCAGGGCAAAGCCCGGCAACAAAAACAGCATCAGCGCCAGCGCCAGTCCGGTGGCAATAAAGCTCGCCAGCACATTGGGCTGCTGGAAGATGCCGTACACCCGGCTGGCCCTGAACGCCACCCAGCTCAACTCTGGGGCAAACAACTGCAATAGTGCCAGCAAGGCCTGCACGCTGATGGCAAACAGCAGGCCGTAATACACCACCTGTCGCAAGTGGAAAGATGCAGACACCTGCAGCCAGGAAAAATAGAATATCAGGCCACCCAATAACCCAGCCCAGCGCCATGAGGCAGCTTCCAGCCATTCCTGCCGGGTATAAAACAACGGAATAGCCAACAGCACTAAGGAAATAAATAATAACTTAGCCGTGGGGGTTATTATGATGCTGCGTTTTTTGGACCCAACACACAGCCAGACAATCAGACTAAGTAGTACCATCGTGCTCCAGCTGAGAATATTTTGCGGCAGTGCTAAACCCACCCCTCCCCTATTGGGGATGTAGATATGCATAAGTAGAGCGAGCCAGATAAAAAACATACCGGCCATCCATTTTTTTTTATCATTCGTCATGCTCCACATAATTTCCCTTAACTCACTAAAAACAAAACATTATTAATTTACACTTAATGCAAAAATAAATTCATCTAAAATAAAAATCACGCAGGTGAAATAACCAGAATGGCAATACCATTAAAATCGCCAGGTAAAACATCGCCTGAAGCAACCAACTCTGCCTTTATATTCAATGCAGTTCCTGAAGGCGTTGCCGTAAAGGAGTACCCTGTGGCCATAGGTACGTCATTAATGGTTATTTTTGCTTTCAAACTTCCGTCAGGGCGCAGGTTGACAGTACTTCCCACCCCTGTCGCATCGATGACTTTGATGCTCATATCCTGGGTGCAAGATGCATGTATAACGGTCTGAGCAACCAGCCCATTCGCGCGGTCGGAGTGAACAATCCCATAATCTATATTCATATTGCTTTCATCAATATGACACTGAGCAGGATCAATAGTGGTTGGCCGGCAGAACGTTCCAGGAAGACGGAGAGGAGTTCCACCATTGAGCATATAGCCAAAAAACTGGCATCGTAACGGTCCAGATACTCCTGACCTGCCCTTACGACCAATTATATTATTTTTATATAGGGCGGAGCCTACCTCACCCATGGTTTTAGAGCTTGACACCCATGGGTAATATCGATTGTCATATTTAGCACCCCAACTATTACCACCTCCTACGAAATACCACGCCACCATCATTGAACAGGTTGCAACCTTATAGCAAGGGTTGAGGGTTGTATCGTTCACATCTGCCGACGCAATGTTGTATTCATATATTGATGTCGATGGCAGGGGCGTATACACACCTTCCACAATAATTTCGGCGTGTGAAACCGCAGAGAATAAAAAAAATAAAACAAGGTAAGATATACGTTTAAAAAATAATATCAATTACACACCTCGCTAAATTAAAAAACCGTTAATCTGCCATCAGAAATAACCCAAAAACCATCAACAACTGTACGCCCCAATGCTCACTCATAAAGCAATGTAAATGTAGCCAACGCGGAAAACGCCCCAAGCCGGATTGTTTTATTCGCGATGGCGTTCGGCTCGCCACGGACATACGCCTTGATAAGGACAATATTATTGCCATTGCTCAGTAGGTTGTCTTGAGTCGCAGTTTCTAAAAGCAAAGGTTGCCCCTGCGCCGTTTCAAACCCTATTGCCACCCCCTGCGCCTGGCTGCTGCCATCAAGCGCCAGTAGACCTGGCAGGTTCGGATTCTCGGTACCACTGAAACGTACTTTCACCACCTTGCCCAGGCTGGTATCGCAATCAGCCAAACGCAGCTGAAACGACTTGCTGAGGGTTCGCTGGTTTTGGTACAGGTATTTATTTATCACAGTACCAAAATCCAGCTGCACGCTTTCATCCCCAGGCAGAAGGGTGCAAGGTTCCTCCACCAGAGCGCCATGCAACCGCATATTCTCCGCCGCCAGCGCCGGCAGGGTGACCGCACCCACCAGCAGGCCGATAAGCATTTTTTTCATTACACGCATGCTGCTTTCCTATTGGTAATCTGCCAGTAACGTCGCTGTCACCGCAAAGGCGCCGGCCTTCAGCTCCACACCCGGTTTTTTGACCGGCACCGCCTGCAATACCGGCGGGTTCGCCACATCAATATTCATGCGCTTGTTCAGCGCGAAAGGCTGGCCATTTTGTAACAAACGGACCCCCAAATCGGGAATATTGGTCTGCAACGCAGCGGTATCGAACCCGGTGGGGCTACCGGAAACCATCAACCCCATATCCAAACCGGTGATACCTTGCTCGCAGCTGATACGGTAGTTCACCATTTGCATATAGTTCTGGCCATCGACCTTGTTCACCCCGACACGATCGCCAAAGTCCACGTCAACCTGCTCACCATTGTTGATGGTGCAGGGCGGCGGCGCATTTAAGGTGCCGTAAAACGCCATATTAGGAAAAGCCTGGGCCTGCATACTTCCCAACAGCAACGCAACGGAGAAACAGCGCAACAATGTCATTTTTTTGCCCATTTCTCTGCTCACTGGTAGTCCACCATCAGGGTTGCCGCAACGCTGAAAGCGCCGACTTTCAGCGCGCCACCGGCCCGTTTCACCGGCACCGCCTGCATCAAAGGCTTGTTCGGGTAGGTGAAATTCAACCAGCTATTGATAGGGAACCGCTGGCCATCAGCGCGAAGCTCAATTCCCAGATCGGCCTGATCGGTCTGCAAGGCACTCTGATTAAAAGATGTCGCGCTACCCTCTATCTTCATTTTTATTGCGTTTGAGGTGTTGTTTTTGCATACCAGGGTGTAATCCACCGTCTTCATATAATTACTGCCGTCTACCCGTGTGGTGATCAGATCGTTGCCAAAGTCCACAGCTATAGCTTGGTTGCCGTTAATCACGCAGGACAACGGAGCGATAACTGTGCCTGTGATATTGATGGTGGTATCAGCACGGCTGCTGGCACTGAATATTACCGCCGAAAACATGGCTCCTGAAATCAGCAGAGACTCAAAGATTGAATAGTTTTTTTTCCTCATTTTTTGCCATATCTCCGTTTCTTATCTCTGATTGTTTAACCTTTTTTCCATTTTTCCCAAGCCAACCTCTAGATATAGCCTATTGATTGCCGGTAATACTCAACCTCAGGGTGCACTGAACACTAACGTTGCCGAGGCAGAAAAAGGTCCTGTTGCAATATTTTCAGAAGGCACATTTTTTTCACAGGTATAAATGTGACAGTATCATTCCCCACACCATTAACAATACGCGTTCTAAAAGTTTTACCTGGCCTAACCACCTCATTGTTATACATCATGGCAACACCCAAATTTTCATTACTGCTTCTAATCAGGTCTAATGAAAAACTACTGGTATCCCCAATCAATCTAACCAAAATATCTTGCGTCGCCTTGGTATCATCACATTGATAAATAATACTTTGTTCTTTTTTAACCTGAGCATTGCTAACACTCTGAGTAAACTTATCTGTACTCATCAGCCCAAACTCAACGTTCACCTGCTTCGCACCATTAATAGTACAACTGGTTGTAGCGAAATAGGCATCGTTATTGGCAATCAAACGCCAGCGATAAGGACCACACTGAGGACAACCACTTAAACTATTGTTCTGAATGAAGTTCATATACCCGATAATATCACCTTTCCTGATGATGATATCCGCTGCAGGAGAGGACTTAAGTTTGATAAATACTCTAATGTCTAATGCCTTCTTCTCGTGATCAGATACGGTTAAGACATTAATTAACCTGGGAACTGGGGCCATATAACGGACGCCATTAATATACATGCCGTACTCAGTATTTTTACCAATAGGATTTAAGGATATAGCGCCATAATCTGTGTATAAAACATCCATCCAAGTGGCTTCGCTGCTACAGCTAATCTGGCCTACATTGACAATTTCATTCACCCCCTCGTTTAGAAGTGGCCCGATATTAACCCTTACATCAACGGGTGTTGTTGAACCACCTGGAGGGATAATTCCTCCATCGGATGTTCTGCAGGTAAACGCTTTCGCATCTCCTATAAATAAAAAAAGAAATAAAGATAATAACATATGCGGGTTGTATATTAACTTTATCATTGTTCACCTGAAAATAAATTAAAGAAATTGTCATGGTTCTGTAAACCATTGCTTATCCATTATTCCAACGAGGGCAGCAAGACAGCCATAATACTTATGCCATCAGTCATAACTCAGCCGAAAATCCACCGATGCCGAATAGGCACCCGCCACCAACGGCGCACGAGTGCGTTCCGGCGCCACGCTGTAGGCCAGCGTGTTCTGCCCCGGCGTCAACAACAGCGGTTGCCCGCGGCTGCCCAGCCGCACGTCCTGCCCTAATGGGTCGGTCAGGCGCAGCGCCAGCCCAGAGACGCCCTGCACCTGCACCAGTTGCGGGTTGTTAACGTCCGCCGGTGCGCTGAATCCCACCGTTACCGCCGGCTGATGTGCCGCCCAGGTCAGTGCTCCGGTGCGGCTATCGCGGCTGCTCGCCGGGCTGCGCAGGCAATCTTGTAAACGCAGCTCAAACCCCACCGGCGTGCCCCGGTCACCCACCTGTTGCAACCGACCGGTGCCGGTTTCACCCAGTTGAATATCCTGGCGCGCACTGCTCATCTCCAGCCGACAGGCGCTCTCGGTCAATGCACCGCGCACCTGCAACACGCCGTTGGCACCGTCGGTATACCAGTTATCCACCGCCTGCCCGTGAGCATTCGGCAGCAACAACAGCATCGTGCCAAGCGTGATGGGCGCCATCAGCGCCAATGCACCCAGGGTGCCGTAGTACTGCCAGTCGCGGTAACCCGGCAGGTGTTGACTCAGTGTTTTGCTTATCCGTTGCATCGTTCTTCCTCCTGTTCACCTGCCCTGACTACGGCGTTATGACTTGTTCTTTTCCGGCACTACCTGGCAGGCGCTGCCGCTGCAGCTAAAGGTCAGTTGCGGACGGCCGCCGTAATCGTTGATGTAGGTCAGTACCGGCGCGCCACCCAACGCAGCCGCGCTGACGCCCAATGACATATTGCCCTTCGGCGGCACCATCAGCGGCTCAAAACCCTTCACGCCTTCCGCACCTTTCTTGCTACCGGCATCCACTATCGTGATGTAGTACGGCGTCGGGTTATTCACCTGGTATTTGTCGCCCTGTTTTGTCAGCGTCAGTTGCTCCTGCCAAGGCGCGGCGTTCTGCTGCAACGCGATCGCCGCTGGGCGGTAGAACAGCTTGATACGCGTCTGCAACGCTATCTGCAGGGTGTTCGGCTTGTCGCTCTTCGGCGGGATTTCCCGCAGGTTGAAGTAGTACAGCGTCTCGCGGTCCTGCGGCAGCTGTTTGGCCACCGGCAGCGCCTGGATTTTTACCTGGCTCGGCTTGCCCGGCTCCACGCGCTGTACCGGCGGCAGCACCACCAGCGGGCTCTGGATTTTGTTGCCCTGTTCATCTTCCAGCCACGCCTGCGCCAGGTAAGGCAACTGCTTGTTCTGGTTGCTGATGTTCAGGCTGACCGAGTTCTGGCCGCCATCAAAAATTACCCGGGTACGGTCCAGCGCGATCGCCGCCTGCGCCTGCGGGGCCAGCAATGCGCCCAGCAGGGCGGCGGTGGTCAGGCACTGTTTATTAATGGCAAAATGCGTTTTCATAAAAAATTCTCTCTCGCTGATTCAAATAGGGTGTCGGTACGCTTACTGCGCGTCTGACTCGTCCGCCGGCAGCGCCTGGCACGGCAGCAGCAGGTTGCTTAGCGTGCTGTCCGGCAGCATTTTCGGCAGGCTGATGGCGCATTGCGCCGCGCCGCCCCAGTGCACCGTCATGCGGTCACCGGCCTGAATGCCGCTCAGATAGACGCTGCCGCCGTCGTTCACTATCCCTGTTTCCTGTTTGTTGGCGTTCATCACCGTGGCGCCGAACGGCGGCGTGCTGCCGTCCGCCAGGGTAATCACCGCCATCGCCTTCTCCCCGGCGATTACGTCAAATTTCCGGTAACCGATCGCGCCCTCGGTCAGGGTGGCCTGTACCACCGATTTGGTGGCCTCGGCGTTGTCGCCGAGCTTGTTCAGATCAATACTGGCCTGGTTGCGGTAGTAGTTGCTCACGTCCGTCACCACCGCCTTGCCGAACATGTTGGTGTTGCTGGTGCTACCATAGCCGCGCACCGGCACCCCGGCCACGCCGCCGGTATCCAGCAGCAGACGAGTCCCGCCCGGCATGCCGATGCGGTGCAGTGCGCCGCCTTGCGGTGTTACTGTGGCGCCCCCTTGCGCGGAGAAGCCCAGCGCGCTGTAGCTACCTTCCTGGTAGCTGGCGTTGGCGCTCATCTGGGCAATATCACCCTCGTGGTTGTAATAACCGCTCAGGTTGGCGCCACCGCGTGAGTGGCCCGCGCTCAGCTGGTAGTTGTTGTGCTCGTCAAGCCGGTCGTAAACCCCCACCCGGTGGGTGGTGTCGTTATGATTCGCCGTGGTGTTGTAGCTGACATTAGCGCCGTTGCCCCACGGCATCGACAGCGACATATACATACCGTCGTCATTGCTGCCGTTATACTTGTTGCGGTACCCGGCCAGCGACAGGCTCAGGTTCTTGAACCGACCGATATCGAAGTAGCGCGACAGCGTCAGGTTATAACGATCATTCACCGGCCGATCCCAGTAGGTCTGGTGGTCGTAGTTCAGGTACAAACTGACCCCCGCATCCCGGAACTGCTTGTTAAAGGTGATGGTGTACATCTCTTTGCTGTTACCCGTTCGACGCCCCTCGTAACGAGCATCCAGGTACTCGCTCATGCTCATAAAGTCTTGTTCCGAGAAGCGGTAACCGGCGAAAGTCACCTGGCTGTCCAGCTCGTCAAAGCTCTTCGAGTAGCTCAGCCGGTACGAGCCGCCGCTCAACGTGCCGCCTTGCTGCGGCAAACGCGCCCGCGATTGTGTGGCGTCAAACGACAGCGCGCCCAGCGCCATCAGGTCGCGGCCGATACCCATCGATGCCGCGTTGTAATCACCGCCGCCCAGCGCACCGCCGTACAATGACCAACCGTTGCTCACCCCCCAGGAAAACTCCCCGGTACCAAACAGCGGGCCGTTGGTGTGGTGCTGCCAGTCTGACGGCCGGCCCGCCGCAAATTTGTACCGCACCGAGCCAGGGCGGGTCAGGTACGGAATGTTGGCGGTGTTCATGGTGAACGCCTGCACGCTGCCGTCCTGCTCTTCCACCCGCACATCCAGCTCACCGGACACTGCATCGTTGATGTCCTGTATGCGGAACGGCCCAGCCGCCACCTGAGTCTCGTAAATTACCCGGCCCTGCTGGCTGATGGTTACTTTGGCGTTGGTCTTCGCCACCCCCACCACTTCCGGCGCATAACCACGCAGGTTCGGCGGCAGCATATTGTCGTCCGACACCAGGCTGGCACCGCTGAAGCGGAAGCTGTCGAACAGGCCGGAGTTAAGATAATCTTCCCCCAGCGTCAGCTTTGAGCGCAGTGACGGCAGTGCCCGGTAGAGGTAGTAGCGGCTCCAGTCCAGTTGCTGGTCGGTGCCCTGCCCGCTGCCGCTCTGGTGATTGAGTTGCCCCTGCCAGTCGGCGCGCAACCGCCATGCCCCCAGGTTGGCACCGGTGGTGCCGTTGCCGCTCAGGTTATAGCGCTGCGAGCCGTCCCGCTGCTGACGCTGAGTCTGACCATTAAGGTTGTAGTCAAACAGCAGCCCTGGAATGCCTTCATCCCAGCGCGAAGGCGGATCCCAGTCCGCCGAGGCGTACTCCAGATAAGCCTGGGGAATGCTCAGGTACAGCGCCGCAGTCGCCAGGTCACCCCGAGCCTCCATGCCCTTCAGGCTGGTAATGTCCAGACATTCGTTCTGGTGCCACCAGGTCAGTGCTTTCAGCGCATCCGCCTTTAGCCCCAGTTGATCCACCAGTGCCGGCGAAAGACAGGCCTGGCTGCCTTTCGGATCATCATCCGGCGGATAGAAAGGAACATTCTGCTCCGGCAACTCATTTTTATTGATGTGTACCGTCAGGCTGTAGGTCCCCGGCATCATGTAACCGCTACGCGAGAACTGGCTCAGGTCGATATTTTTTCGGTCATTCACATCCAGCACATCAGTATTAAACTGTATGCCGTCATCGGCATAAGTCAGCGGCACCGCCGAACTTATCGCCAGACAAATACAGGCCCTTAATAACTGAATGCGGAACCGCGTCCCTGCAGGAAAAAACACCATAGCCATCTACCCTGTTATTTAATAATTTTTATCCGCATCAGTAATAATCCAGTTTGAAGCGTACGGCAGAGGAATATCCTCCGGCCCGCAATGACTGGTTATTGCTTACCAGCCGCATGGCATAATTCAGCTGCATGGTCCCTAATGAAATATCCTCAAGCGGCAAGGGTTTCCCTGGTGTTGCAATATTTCCCCGGCCATCGGCAATTTGCAGCGCAACGCCTTTTGCATCCCCCTGCACGCCAAATAATGTGCCGTCTTTTTCACCGTCAAAAGTCACCTGAAAATGCTTCCAGTCCGGCAGTTTATTATTGGCCCGAGTTAATACGCAGTTAATTAATTCAATAGAGAACGAATGTGTTATTCCCTGGCCGTCGCGAATAATATCGGCAACGGGTATTGTTCCCATATCAATAACCTGTTCCCGACTGCCTGCTGCAATAGCACAGGCAGTATCGATAATGGCCCCTTGCATATTGATGCGTCCCCATCCCTGTGCCTTAGTGGCAGCCTGCGTTGGGGAAATAAACGTGCTGATCAATATGCAGGGAACCACTACAAAGCGAATAAGCTGATTCATTGAACACCTTTGACAAATACCTTCCTATCCCAGGAAAAATGCATGCGAGATATCTCGCATGCAAAAGACATTACACCAACGGTTGATGCTTACTGGTAAGCCAGCTTGAAATCAGCCACGGCAGTGAAATCACCTGGAACTACTGCAGCAGATGCGCCATCACCCTGCAGGTAGGCAGCGAAACGAAGTGTGTTGTTACCGTCGTTCAGCGTCTGAGTAGGTGTCGCAACGCCCAGTTTGATCGGGTTGCTTGCCATATCGGTGATAGCAATGCTGGCGCCGCTGGCGTTGCCGATGATACCCAAGCGGTCTGCGCTCGTCGCTGAAGACTTGCCGCTAAAGGTAGTGGTTACGGTTTTCATTGTGGAGGTATCACACTGTTCTAATTTAATGTCGAACGGGCGTGGCATGGATTTACCACCTTTTTTCAGTGCAACGTTCGATACTTGACCCATATCTACAGTTTGATCAACAGATTCAGGAGCAATAGAACAAGGTGCGTCAATAATTGCGCCTTTAAAAGTCACAGTACCGGCGCCCTGGTTTGCTGCTTGTGCCATCATAGAAGTTGCGCCGAAAGCCAGTACTGCCGCCATCATAATTTTGTTCAGTTTCATAAAAAGCCCTTACATTCCTTTATAAGAAGAAGATATCGATAATCAATTAACAAGTTTATTGAGTGAAGGGAGGAGAGAAAGTAGCGATTAACCTAAGCTCTTTCCTACCAACCTTATTTTCAACCAGCTCACCGCCAGCCACTACAATGTACCGCAACCGCACTCACCCCGAAACAATATAGTGTTAATCGATAAAAAAACGGGATTTAATAAAAAATAAGTGCCATTTTATATAAAAAAGCTCCAAAAATGACAGTCTTTATATAACAATACATATATTCATAAATATTTATAGACGCAACATTAATTAATATGTGACAAATAAGCAGATTAATCCTATACCCAAACCAGTCGGGTTATTGAAAAAAGAAAATTGTGATAGCAAAATCAGCTTCCCCAACCAAAAGGAAGGTTTTCGAAAATGATTTTCGTTATAAACAAGAAGATTAAATACAACGAATATGAAGGAACGCTGGAGGATATCGACAATCCAGACAATGAGATCTTACTGGTTAAACCCGCATGTAGACTTTTGTCTATCTTTGTGAGGAATAATGACATGCTCATTAAGCGCAAACAGCTGCTTGATGAGGTGTGGGAGGATTATGGACTTAAAGCGACTGACAGTAATCTGAATAACTATATCTCAGGCCTGAGAAAATCGCTGGCTAAGATTGATACCGAAGAACTGATCATCACCTACCCAAGACAGGGATTTAAATTCGTTGCAAAAAAAATAACCCGGCAGGACCTCAACGCCGCACTGTTACAAACAGACATTATCGTGGAGAGCGATGATAAGGAAAAAATAAAACCAGAACGCTCACCGGTAGAGTTAAGGTTGCCAGTCTCGTGGTGGCGAAAAGTCTCTTTGAAAAAGGTAGGCCTTATCGCGATAATCCTCGCATTCCCGTATTTACTGAGCATGGCCTATAAGCAAATCCCAGTCAGCAACATTACCAAACTGGGGCAATACAATAACTGTGACATTTACTCAATTAAATACAACGGTATGTCACCTAAAAAAGTTGAAAGCGCGATCTCTGAGCGCTACACCTGTGAGGACAAGGCTAACATTTATTACTATTTCAATATCAAGGAAAAGGGATCACCCTCCTACGCATCGGTACTCGCCTACTGCCCACTGGATGTCTCTGCCACTTGCGAGTTAAGCTATATAAAAAGTTAGAGGAGAGGATGGGGCAGTAAAGTACGTGAGAAGGAAAAACAATAAAAATGAGCAAAAAAATCGTCGTAACAAGATAATCCCGTGCAAGATTTTACTTGCAGTCAGGTTAATAGATTACATCGCCAGGTCAGCTGATCTCTAACAACCCCATAATAGCACTCTGCTCATTCTCGAAGGCTATTATGGGACCGTTATTCAGCGAACTTTTGCTACAAAGAATGTAGAAAGCAGACCTTCACTGCTTGATCGGCCTACGGTATGGTGCAACAGCGTTGGAAACTCAGTAGCAAGGCGGGAAGTACAGCGTGCGCCACTTATAGCAGGAAATGGTGAGTCAACATTTCTCAGTAACGGCTCTACCTTACATGATGCCGTAACCCAATACCGTTCAACCGGTATTGTGATAAGGGTCGCGACGACAAACCAACGGACGAACTCCCTCGATAAAGGTTGAGCAGGCCAACGATCTCAGCCCTGAACCGCTGGTAAACCAGAACCTCTCTTAGGCTTGGTTTCTATTTACGTAAAGTACCGGTGACTTCGATACTGAGGCGCTTCTGCATGTAACCCTGTTCATTGGCACATCGCTTCGATGGGCGATCTCCCAGAGAGCTCTGCAAAGTAGTTGATGGACAGCTTGCCTGTATGGTTCGCTCAACTGTCAGAGGACAACAACAGCCCATGAGCCCACCCAGTAACGGCATAGGTGAAAGCTGCGCCAAAACGATGAGACTGACCTATAGCAATAATCCTGAAATCGGCTACTCAGCAAGGTGTAAACATTCCACCAGTCATGTTTAACATTAGGAAGAAGACCATTCTGGCCCACCTTCATTTATCATAAAAGTATCAAATTTTTAGGCAGGAAAAGTCATTTAGATATATGTAATTAGAAATACCTAATAAATCATATAAAACAAGCAGAGAAACCGTCAATTTTTGATTCCCACAACCATAAACTAAATCTATATGTAGCCTAATAGAAATAAATAAAACATATATATAAAACATACACATAAGTTATATATTAAAAAATGTTATATTTAAAACATTAACAAAGACTTATTTTAATCAAATGCTTTACAATTTTATTTTCACAATTAGAATGACCGATAGCAACAAAACCAAAGGGAATTCAATTTTAGTTTTATTACATTGATGATAGTCCTCACCCTTCTGATTTTTTGCTTAGAAAGCATCGAGCCCATGATGGCGCAGCTACTTAATCCACACTATTAACAATAGAGATTGAATTTATGCTTAAATTTAAATTAGCATCCATGGTTATTATTTCATTAGTTTCTTTTTCAGCAACCTCTGCCGTTGTTATCAATGGCGGCGTTCATGGTACCAACGGTGGACAGAATAGCGTCCACGTTGGTGAATCCGCCACAGGTAATAATACAAATGGCAAGGATGGCGCTTCCGTTTCAGTCAATAACCCACAGATTGAAAATGATGTTCAAAAAACACTTTGCGCGGATGCATTCTTAAGACAATTCATTAGCTCCTGCAAAAAATAATAAAGTGCCATCCAATATCTGAGTGGGATGTTCGGTTGCAGATCAGACCGCATAATGGGTAACACTTTTAGTATTGAACGGCTCTGATGCTCCTGTATTTACTTTTTATGGTAATCCACGAGCGTCGGGCCGTACCCAATCACATCATGCTCATCACAACTACACGTCAAAATCCGATGCCCTAGATAAGCAATGGGCCCGCTTGTATAATAATTTTCACCATAATAAAGCTTATAGATAACATCACTCTGTCATGTTATCTTGCAATACCTCATAATAGCGTTCAGAACACACTACCGAACGCTATTATGGAACAAGACTGCATTTAGGTTTTGGTGCAAATAAAAGCAGGGGCGCGGTTTCCGCTAAACACATAGTTTTTTGTATTCAGCATCTCTATTTTCAGTAAAAAATACTTGCTGTTTATGATCGGTAATGTCTGGCTTACATCGTCCTGGCCGGCATTATCCGCTGGCTGTTTTTTCATCTTTTTTACGGTAAAATAGTAATAACCGCCTCGATATTTGTAATCAGCCTCGATCATCCGTGACAGCGTATAGGTCCCCTTCACGCCGTTAGCATGCCCATTAATCATAAAGGTCGTCTCACGGAAACCGGAGGACACCAGATTGATCAGGATAACGTTTTCTTTCTTTTCCCCGTCAATGGGCCGGATGATTTTCACCACCGCTTTACATTCCGGCACGGTGTGAAAATCAAACATCAAGTAGGACATGCCCGCGATGATCAATACGGATAATACCGAGACCGCGATACAAATAGTTTTCTTATAATTGCCTTTTTTCGATAATCTCATGGGTATTCTCGCACTGAGCTTCAACCCCCTCTAACCGTGAGGCAGGGCAGTAAGATAGAAAAGATATGGCGTTATTCATGCCGGCCCTGCTGACCAACATCTTGGTGTTAAAATAATAAATGGTTGCAGGCACCTGACAGTTAAACCTTGCAGATTCAATCAGTGGTTTTACTTTTTCCAGCTCATCATCGGCATGCTTGACATAGTGTGACGTAGTTAAGAGCTCGACAGAACAGCGGTCTATCTTACCAATTTCACTGTGTTTGACAGGCTGATATCGATCAAAAAAAGGATAAGCCGTAACCATAAGGATCGCCATGGCCGCCAGCACCAGCGATACCAGGCCAGCAGGCCTCCACTTTACCGCTGCCGCAGGTGTCGGCAGGTTCTCACTCACCGAACTCTCTCCATCAATCGTGTTCACTTCAGCGGCAGAAAACATAAACCCTTGACGAGGCACAGTGACAATAATCTCACTCTCACCAAAGGAGTTGAATATCTTCCTGATCATCGAAATATAGTTATTCAGGTTGCTGTGTGAAGAAGACTTTCCATACTCATCCCAAGCATTGGACAAAAGAAACTCTCTGGTCAGCAGTAGATTGTTATTCTTCACCAACAGAGAGAGCACTCTGCATAACGTTGTGGTAAGCGTAACCGGTTCGATAGTATCATCCAGCAACTCTATCGTGGAATTATCCTCATGAAAGATAATTCTCTTGTTAATCACAAATTTCATTTATCCACTCTTATTTCATTAAAAAGCACGACAAACAAATAAAAACATCAATCTAGCCACGCCAATAAAAATAAAAACAACCTAAGAAAATTCTTAGTTATCAATGCTACAACAAAAGAACATAGGATGTCCAAGGGTATTCATGTCGTAACCCTATTCCCAGGATCTCGCCTGATGATAAAGTTTATTTTTATGCCCTGAATTAAAAGAACTTTGTTAGATAAGCCAACCAATAGTTCGCAGCACGCAAGCTCAGCAGTGTCACTCGCCGAACCTAAGCCACTCCCGCAGTCAGGTGGCTTTCTGGCTGAAAAAGCCAAGATCGCCAGACAACCTCCAAGCTGCAGATAAGACGGAAAAACCTCAGCCAGGAGAAAAGTTCATCATCACACAGTCACGAGCATACTTATCTCATACACCCCTTATCACTGACGAGCCTTTCCAGTAAATGACAAAACAATGACACCTGCCAACCCAGAGAGCCTGGCCAGCCTTGCAAAATCCCGTACCCGCTAAAGAAAACGCCTAATCTTGCAATTTGTATTCCCCATAGATAAAAAACCACTATATATATGAATACTTAAAACCTCTATAAAACAAGACAAACAAATAATTCATTAGTCACTAAATTAAAATAAAAGTAAAAAAGGATAGAGAAAACTATAAAATCAGCACAATGTCATAATTAAAGACAGAGTGGAGTTATAATGTTTATTAAAAAAAACCGGAATGATAATTTACAAAGGCTGACTTGTCCCAGTCCGAGAAAAGGTGTAAGCCACAGTATTACCAAGGACTTCATTATTTCACCGGTATTAATGCATAGGCACGCACCTGGTCTCGGGCGATTTACTTAATCAGCATTATTAAACCTTATACTATAATGGAGTCATAAAATGGATTTCCCAAGGAAATTATCCTGCCTTTCGGCAATGGTTATGCTGTGCCTCAGCGGCGGTACGGCCTTCGCTGACGCTTCCATTCAGCCGGTTGGCGGCAACGTTAATGTCACCGCCAATAATGTGCCGGTGGTAAATATCAATCAACCCGGTCAGGATGGTGTATCTCATAACCAATACAGCCAATTTGACGTGGGTAGCCAGGGCGCCGTATTGAACAATGCGCAGGGCGGCGCGCAAAGCCAACTGGCCGGTGCCATCAATGCCAACCCCAACCTGAGCGCAGGCGCCGCGAAGGTGATCCTTAATGAAATCAATTCCAGCGACAAAACGTTGCTGAATGGGATGATCGAAGTCGCCGGCCAGAAGGCGGACGTTATCGTCGCCAACCGCTCCGGTATTACCTGTAACGGCTGCGGATTTATCAATACCGGTACTGGGGTACTGACCACCGGCGAGCTGCAATTCAAAGATAAACAGTTCACCGGCTACAACGTTACCGGCGGCACGATTGCCTTCGAAGGCAAAGGGTTGCAGAAAGGTGATGTGGACTACACCGCAGTGATTGCCCGCGCTGAGAATATCAACGCCGCCGTACAAGCCAAGAGTCTGCTGGTGCTGGCAGGCAAGAAAACCGTCACCGCAGATCTGACGCGCTACACCAACCTGGAAAATAAAGAAAAATCACCCGAAGTGTTGGTTGATGTCTCACAACTCGGCGGCATGTACGCGGGTAAAATTAACCTGATCGCCAATGAAAACGGCGTTGGCGTCAATAACAACCCGCAAATCAGCCTGAGAAACAAAGGTGAACTCATGACTGATGGTGACAATTTGAGACTGTCGGCAACGAGCGTTGTAAACCAGGGAAAGATTACCTCAGGTGCCAATGCAGTGATACAAACCACAGCGCTGAACAATAGCGGTGACATAAAAGCCAACGATGTAGCGTATATCAATACCACCTCGCTTCAAAATGAGAGAAACATTAGCTCCAATAATAAATTAACCATTAACTCCACCTCTCTGACTAACAAAGCAGGTGGAGATATCACCTCTCATCAGGGTGAAATGGCGTTGAGCAGCACCTCATTCTCTAATGACGGCAATATTTCCGCACGCGGCAACATCGTTCAGACGGGAACGTCTTTTTCCAATCGCGGTAGCCTGACATCCACTCAAGGGGGAATCACGTCATCAGGCACCTCTTTTTATAATACTGGAAATATCAGCGCATATAATAACATTACCCGGACAGGAACATCCTTCAGCAATAGCGGAAAAATGGTGTCAACCCAGGGTTCCGTATTCAACAACGGCAGAGATATCAATAAGCCTGTTGTTGTCTCCCCACCACAACAACAAAACCCATGGTGGTCATCCTGGTGGTACCCACGCTGGTAACATTATTCCTCCGCCGCTTGGCGGAGGTTTTTCCTCCGATGCCAGAATTTATTATGAAAAAAAACATCCCATTGCTGCTGAGCCTCCTGCTTACAGGGGTTGCCCATGCCGATAATCTGTTATCCACATTGGAACAACAGAGTGTCAGCCAGGAAAATAAAGAGCGGAATATCCAGAATAAGCTGCAGCCTGGAGCCCATACCGTATTCACCCAACCGAGCGACACGCGCCAAGAGCCGCTCTTCTATCCGCAGGAAACCCCCTGCCTGAAGATCCGTAAGGTGCATATTGAAAGTGGTGAAATACGCCCAATCCCCGCCATTAAACGACTGGCCAAGAGCGCCGAACACCAGTGTCTGGGCGCAACGGGAATAAGCAACCTGCAGAAGGCCATACAAAATCAGTTGATTGGCGAAGGGCTGATCACCTCACGTGCGGCGGTGACAACCTACCAAGCCAAAGAAGAGACTCTCACCCTTTCTCTGATTTATGGCCGTGTCAGCAGCATCAGGCTGAGTGACGACAGTAGCGGGCATTTCAATCTGGCCAGTGTTTTTCCGCTGAAGGCCGGTGACATACTCAATATCCGCAACGTTGAACAGGGGTTGGAAAACATCAACACCCTCCCCGGCACCCAGTCCGATATCCGCATTATGCCCAGCCAAACACCGGGAGAAAGTAAAATTGAAGTGCTGCGCAAACAAGATAAATACTGGCAGTTAGCGTCCTGGGTCGATAACTCGGGCACCAAAGCCACGGGCCGCTATCAGGGTGGTGCCGCGCTTTTCCTCAATAATCTGACATCGCTTAACGATACCCTCTACGTATCGCGCTCACAGAATATTGAACGTTCTGATACCCGTGGCAACAGTTCACGCGCAATATCCTACTCGCTTCCCTATGGCTTCTGGTCATTAGACCTGTTTGCGGGTAAGAGCAACTACCATCAGGGTATTCCCGGCTATGCTGTTGACTACCAATATAAAGGCAAAGCAGAAAGCCTCAGCCTGCAAATTGGCCGAACGGTATCACGCGGCGCTCGGTACAAAACCACGCTCAACGCGCAGTTATTGGAACGGGATTATCATTATTTTATTAATGACACGGAAATAGACCTTCAGCGTAAACGCTTAACCAATATAAAAATCGGCGCCAAACACCTGCACTATATCGATGATGCAAGGGTTGCGTTATCGCTGGATCTTTTGAAAAATATGCGATGGTTCCAGGCCGATCATCTCGATGGCGCCTATAACTTAAGCAGCCACATTATTAAAGCCGAAGCCAGCGTATTTAATCCCTTCATGCTATCCAACCTTTCCATGGATTATAGGGGCGGATTAATGCTGCAACTCGCCAACTATGACTTGCCTATACAGGACAAGTTAGGTATTGGAAGCCGCAATACCGTGAGGGGATTTGATGGCGAACTTAACTTGTTCGGCAACAAAGGCATCTACTGGCAAAATACGATGACCTGGAACTTAAGTTCAGTTCCGCTACAGCCCTATGTTGGCATCGATTATGGCTATGTTATGCAGAGCGAGAACGCTGTTGGGCATAAGCTGGCAGGCGGTATTGCGGGCATAAGAACTGAAAAATGGAATACCAGCCTCGATACCTTTATCGGCACGCCCCTCTATAAACCCCAGGGTTTCGCTACCAGCTCCATGAATATCGGTTTTTCACTGGTATGGCGATATTAATGATAGAGATAAGGTCAGGCGCTTCAACACCCTGACCTTTTTATATCTATTCGGAGATGTCAAAAAACCGGGGCCAGCTTAACGGGCCGGGTTGAAATGATCCCTGATAAACACCGGCAGGTCGTTTGACGGCGGCGTAAAGGGCACCTGGTACATCATGTCGCCGACAAAGCCCCGGTGATAGGTGGCGTGATTCACGAGGTGCAGCACGATTTCCTCTCGCGTCATCACGCCTTCTCCGCCCCCAACAAACTCGAAATGGACGGCCTTTACCAGATCCTCGTTTGACCAGCTATCCACCAGATCGATATACCAGCGGTCCATTTCCTGCACCGCCTGCCACAAATCCTCAAACGCCGGCGTATGCTCGGTATTGCGCGCGGTATAGCCGTGCTTTTTCCCCTGCAGATGGTGTCTGAAGATATCGTCCACCACGTAGGTATGGTTTAACGTATGCACCATATTGCCAAACCGCGTCGGGCGCGGTTTCAGGGCTTCGCCCTCCGGCAGAGACCTGACGTTGCTGAACGTCAATGCATCCGCCCAGGCTTTGTAACGCACCAGCATTTTCAACGTGTTGAGGGCCGAGGCCGTCGGCGCAGTCTGAACGGCCATTTCACTGAGAAGCGAGTTATTCGTAACCACTGACATGCTGTGAACTCCTGATTTCAACATTTAACGTTTTAAAAAAAAGTGTCGATTACCCTGCGCCAGTCTCCAGATTGTGCATCAAAAAAACCAGGTTACATCAGCACCTGGCTTTTTTATTTCATCACTGACAGCCCATACCTTTTTCACTGAGCTCGGGGGCACGCCATATTTGGCGGAAAATGCCCGCGAAAACGCCTCCACACTGCCAAATCCAACCTGATAGGCCACCTGCTTGACGCTTCGCCCCGACATCAGCGCTTTTCTGCCCAACGTTAAACGCCATGCCGTGAGATAGGCGCCCGGCGTTTCCCCCACAATCGTCCCGAATCGTTCGATAAAATGGCTGCGCGACATGCCGGCGATCTGCGCCAGCCTTTCAACCGACCATTTGCAGGCCGGCTCGTCATGCATGGCGACCAGGCTGCGGTGAAGGGCGGGATGGGCCAACCCGGCCAACATGCCGGCTTTCACCGCACCGGCGGCAATAGCGCGCCGGATGACCAACACAATGATGACTTCGCACAACCGGTCCTGCACCGACACCGTTCCACAACGGGGAGATTGCGCTTCGCCAATAAACAAATCGGCCACGCCCTGCAGCGCCGGTGTATCCGCCAGCAAGAAATCCATTCTGTCGGGCAAGGTGCCGACCAGCGGGTTCAGCTCGCCGGAAAAATCGACGTCGGCACTGACGATGACCGCAAACTCACCTTCCGGCGGTGGCCCGCCTGCGACGTTAAAACGGATATGTGATGCCCCTTCTCCCGCCACACACGCAGCGACGTAGAGGTTGGCATGGTCTGTCGGGCCGGAAAGCACCCTGGCTTTCAGATCAAAGGCCCTGAGAAAGGCGGCCAGCCGGTCATGCTTGTGCATATTCGTACTATTCATCATGAAATTTGGACATTGTCCGTCAGAAAGTACGCTAGTTTGCAGGCAACCGTCAAAACCTCATGGAGCCCCCCACATGCGCATCGCGTTACTGCATACCTTTGAAACCAATATTGCAATATTTACTCAGGCCGCGTCCCGGCTCGGCTTGCCTGCAGATTCACTGGTGCACGCCGTTCGCGCCGATCTGCGTGCCGCAGCGGAAGCGGGAGCGCCAGATCTGGAACAACAGGTCTGCGCCGCACTTGAAACACTCAGCCAAACTGCCGATGTGGTGGTGCTGACCTGTTCAACGCTCTCCGGCGCCGCCAGAGCGCTCGCCGCAACCTCGCCAGTCCCGATACTCAGAGCGGACTACGCTCTGGCGCAAAGGGCGCTGCAGGCGAGTGATTCGATCATAGCCCTGTGCGCCACAGAAACCTCGGCGTTGTATACGCAACGCCTGTTTGAAGAAGCAGGTAAGCGCGCCGCCCAAAGGGTTGAAGTCCAGGTTGTCCCTGACTGTGGCTTGCAGCTGCAGCGCGGTAATACCCAAGCGGCCCTGCTGCTTACGGCACTGGCTGCGGAACAGGCCAGCCAACAAGGAGCCACCGAAGTGGTGCTGATGCACCCGTGGATGGAGGGAGCCTTGGCCACGATGGCAACCGACCGGGTTCCCCTGTCCAGCGCCCCGGTTAGCCTGTCGGCCGCATTGAATATTCTCCAGGCCACCTCTGCCGACTAAACCCGGCCCCCGTTCCTCTATCAGACCGGGGTCATGCTCCGGCCTGCTTAATTTCACTTCATTTACCCTTCTCTCCGGCACAACCCCGTATTTTCTGCCATGATTTTGCCTGTTAAATTAGCAGGCCTTATGCAGACTTCCGTTACTTCTGGAGAGCACCGATGCTGTTCACTTTTTTTAAAAACGCCGCGTGGGCATTTTTTGCGCTGGTCATCGTTCAATCCAGCGCGCTAAGTTTCACTCTGGAAGTGACAGGCAATATCGAAAACACCACCGAACCGGCAAAAAAAAGTTATCTGTTTACCGATAAGCAACTGTTGACGATGCCGGTGCACAGCATCACCACCTCAACCTCCTGGACGCCGCAAAGAAAGTTCGAAGGGGTGGCCGTGGCGGATATTTTGGCTCGCGTGGGGGCCAAAGGCAGTACGCTGACGTTTCATGCGCTGAACGATTATTACATCGACGTGCCGCTGTCCGACGTCGAGAATTACCATATAATTTTGGCCTACAAGATGGACGGCGAAATGCTGAAGATTAGAAACTTCGGACCGCTGTTTTTGGTTTATCCAAGGGATGCTGCAGGGCCTGAGTTAAATTCCCCGCTCTACAACTCGCGCTTTATCTGGCAAGTGGACAGGATTGTAATTAAATGAAGCTTAAAGGATTTAAAAGCGGCAGCAGGTTGGCAATTCCAGCGATTTTTGCCGCGCTTTTTTTGGTTGCCTCCACGGTAACGCTGTATTACTACAGCGCCACCTTGTCAAAGAAAGGTCTGTATGCCATTGCCGGCACGCAGGAAAATTACTCCTGGTCGATCGCTAAATTCTCCATCAAGCTGGCCGAATTTGACACCCTGGTCGAACAACAGAAAAACGCGCCTCGGGTGGATAGCGAAGATCTCAGGCTTAAATTTGAAATCCTTTATTCCCGCTTTTACGTGCTGGAAACGGTATCCGAATCCACGCAACCGCTGTATGCCGAACCGGGTTACCCTGAAGTGGTCACCCAAATGCGCCGGCAAATGGATCAAATTGATACGTTGCTGAACAGCCCGGCGATTGACTTCACCCGCATTTCGCAGGCCATGAAGCAAATCAAGCCTTACTCGATTGAGATGGCCAACCTGACCGATCACGCCGAAGTGAAGCAGCGTACCGTCGCCTATGAAGACTATATCGAAAAGCGGCATATCATTTTTTATGGTCTGGTGATCGTGATGTTCTCGGTGATCGCCCTGATTGCCATCACCCTGATTGTGTTGCGCCAGCAGCGCCTGACCATCCGGCAACAGGCCAAAGCGATTGAGGCGGAGAAAGCCACCCGCACCAAAAATGCCTTTCTCGGGGCCATCGGCCACGAGTTGCGTACCTCGTTGCAAAGCATCATGTCCGCCATTGACGTGTTGGTGAATACTAAGGTGTCGGCCGAACATGCGGATACCTTCCAGCGGCTGGAAACTGCCGCGCAGCAGGTTGAAAGCCAGATGAAGGACCTGACCGATTATGCCCATCTGGACAGCGGTATGATGGAATTGCGCATAGTACCGTTCGACGCCCAACGGTTGATCGATGAAACGGCAAATGAAATCACCACGCTGAGCCAGAAAGATCGGGTTACGCTACTGTGCGAGGTTGAGTGCGGCCACCAGCAAATATATTCCGATCCGCTGCGTATCAGGCAGATTATCGTCAATCTGCTGACCAACGCCTACAAATACACCGAAAACGGCACCATCACGCTGCACAGTTGCCTGCGGCGGCAACCTACCGGCAGCGCGTTGATTATCGAAGTCACCGACACCGGTATCGGCATCGAAAAAGAGATGCTCGACCAGATATTCAGGCCCTTTACCCAGCTTGATCAGTCGCACACCCGTCAGTATGGCGGCGTCGGCATGGGGTTGGCGATTGTGCACGGGCTGGTGACGCTGCTCAACGGCACCATTACCGTCTACAGCGAAATCAAAAAAGGCAGCACCTTTATCGTCAGCATCCCTGTCGAGATCGGCGATGAAGAAGAACCAGGTGCAATACCGGCGCAGCACCCCGGCCAGGTGCAGAAACAGCAGCATATTCTGGTGGTGGATGACAACAAGTCGGTGAGTGACGCCTTTGCGGCGCTGTTGGACAAGCTGGGTTACCGGCACGAGCTGTGTAACTCGCCTGAACGGGCGCTGCAAAAGCTGTTCCGGCGCCCTTACGACGCGCTGCTGCTGGACCTGCAAATGCCCGGCATCGATGGCGCCGCGCTGGCCAAACAGCTGCGCAGCCGCCGCGGCCCCAACCGACAGGTGCCAATTATCGGCATCAGCGCCTACACCCCGGAACAACTGTCTGCCGAACAGCGGGCGCTGTTCGATAACTATTTAATGAAGCCGGTACGGTTAGACGCGCTGTCCACCGCGTTGGCTTCGCTGTTCACCGCTAAAGATTAAAGCACCGCAACAAAGCGGCTTCGATGACGTGAAGCCGCACCGGTTTTTCATAGGGGCCGAGCACGTCATAGTCACGCATCGCTTTAGCGATTTCCGACTCGCGCAGATCGGTGCCCAACTGGCCGGTTAGTACCAGCACCGGCGCATCCGGGTTGTCGGAGCTGCGAATGGTTTCAATGCATTTATCCGCCGTTTCCTCGCCGATCAACCAGTCGACCACATAACCGTCGAACAGGCTTTGTTGCAGCGCCTGGCAAAAACTGCTGACGTCGTAGAAGGCCACCGCCGTGAAGCCGCAGCCATCGAGGTATTTCGCCAGCTCATCCGCCGCCTGGTGCGAATCATCCAGCACCGCAATGCTCAAACGCTCATCATCGGTATGGCTCGGGCGGATCTCGATCAATTCAACCCAGAAGCGTTTGCCCAACGGCGCATCGTCCGCCCGGTAAATCTGCCATTGTTGGTCCGGCTTCAGCGCCACGAACTCCGCCTGTCGCCCTGCCGGCAGCTCATCGCCGATATGACCGACACAGGGAATTTCCGCACCTGCCACAAAAAAGATGGCATCCTGCGCCATAGTTTGCGCCGCTGCCTCCTGTTCCGCGCCCATGTCCGCGATAGCCGCCGGTGTTTCCCCCAATGCAGCGGCCACGCTGTTGATCTGTTCCAGCGTCCAGGGGCTTTGCCCTTTCAGTTTTCGATGCGCATGCGAAAAACTCAGGTCCAGAATGCGGCTAAGCTCTTTTGCATGCTGCCGCTTGCCAATGCCGTAATGCAACAACAGTTCCCTGACCCGGTTTGCAATCGACAACGAATCGAATTTGTGGTGATTGTTATCCATTTTTCCCTTCGATTTTTATGCTTATTTATTAGTTGTTTTAATTATGAATTATGAAGAAGCACGCTCAAAACATTGCATACCATGCAATCTTAATTTAAAAACGTTGCTTGACATACCATGTTCTATGGTCAAACATGGTATCAAAAGACACATACAGCAATACACTATAAAAAATAATACTAGAACCACTTTTGATAATAACCATAATAACACCAGGGAAAATTAGTTCCGATTGCCGCTGCTGAAGGATGTATGCATTCACTCAGCCTGTAAGCAAACCGGGATTTGAGCCGTAGCGCTAATCTGTTTTACCCACTTTTGAGCCGGGATCCGCAAGGGTCCCGGTTTTTTATTGCCGTTTTTTCGCCAAACCGGGCGAGGCATCATACGGGTAGCTACCCTTGTCGTCACTGTTACCTGCCCCCGTTAGTTGCCCACAATAAAAACGGGGCCAGCAAGCTGGCCCCGTGTCTTTCAGGCAAGAAGCGTTAAAAACGCCAGGTAAAACCGGCGTTGACGCTATTGTCCTGATGGTTTTGCGACAACAGGCCGCCATAACCCAGCGACAGCGTGGCGTTTTTGTTCACCGCCACTTCCGCACTGGCCTTCAGCACTGCACCGTCACGCGATGCCGACACGCTGTTCACCACAAATGGCGAACTGCCGCCGTTGAAGCGCAACCCGGTGCCGCGATCCAGATCGCCGTACTGATGCTGCCAGCCCAGTTCGCTGCGCAGCGCGACCGCCGTCGTTTTGCTCACCTGCCACTCGGTATCGGCCCGCAGCCCCAGCGTCGAGACGGTGGCATCGGTGTGCTGCTTATCACCACGCAGCGCCGCCGCTCCGCCGTCTTCAGAGATGCCGTTGTTCTGGAAGTTGATGTACGCCAGGTTGGCGAACGGCTCCAGATTCACCCAGCCGGCCTTCACGCTGTAACCCGCTTCGGCGAACACCTGCTCGGTGCGCGCGCTGTACTTCGCGGTTTCGCGATCCGACTGCGCGCCGTAATTGACCGAGCGCATGGTATCGATACGGTGCCAGGTGTAGGCACCGCCCGCGCGCAGCGCCAGCTCACCGAACTGTTTACCGCCGTACACCGCCAGGTGGTAGTTGTCGCTGTCGGCATTCGAGCCGTAGCCGCCGTCCAGCGAGGTGCGCGTGTAACCAGTCGCGACCCCTAACCGCCATTCATCCGCCAATGCCGAGTCCAGCCCCAGCAGCACCCCGTAGGTGGATGCCTGATAACCCGTGGCGTTGGCATCCCCCGACGCATGGTCCCAGGCCCCCAGCAGCTGCGCCCAGGCACCGCCTTCGTCGTCAGCCTTGATGTCCAGTGAGGTCCCCAGCCCTTCCGCCTGCCGCAGGCGGCCGTTGAGCGCCTCACGCAGGTAGCGGCTGTCGTTGACCTGTGCCGACGCGATATCCGCGTGGATCTGCCCGGACAACTGACGGAACGCCTGCCGCGCTTCCTCCGCCGAACCGGCGTTGAGGATGCTCTCGTACACCGGGTTGCCCGCCACCAGCGCATCCGCCGCCGCTGCGACCGCACGTTCGTTCTGCGTTTGCGCCACGCTGGCGAAACGGGTGTCGTTGCGCCCCACATTCAGCGTCACCTGATGAGGCTGATAGCTCAGCCCGGTGCCCAGGAACAGATAATTCGGTGCCACCGCGTCAAACTGCCCGCTGACGCCCTGATCCGCCGTCAGGATGTTGTACTGCTGGCCGAGCAGGCTGCGCACTTCGCTTTGCGATAACAAATTAGGGCTGTTCTCCAGCGAGACCGCCACCTCGCCACCGGTGATCGTCGCCGATCCGCCGCTGTGGATCCGATCGCTCTGGCCGTTCGGCGCCACTTCCACCGCATAGCGCGAACCCGACTCGAAGCTGACGTTGTTGGCCACATTGAGCGTGCCGATCGAGTTGCCCGGCGCCACGGTGCCGCCACGGCGGGCGGTCAGCGAACCGACGCTGCCGGAACCGCCCAGAATACCGGCGTTCTGCACCGTCACCGCCGAGGTGACCGAACCGTTGATTGCCAACACGCCATGATTAACCAGCGTCGGGCCGGCGTAAGTATTAGCCCCGGTCAGCACCAGCGCGCCCGCCCCCTCTTTGGTCAGGCCGCCGTGGCCGGAAATGTTATTTGAGTACACTTCCCAACCGCAGTGGAAGTCATCACAAATGCGCGCATGCAACGTGCCTTGATCGACCTCCGCCCCCAGACCGGGAATATTGGCGACAAACTGCGTTGAACCGTAAGCCACGCCCGCCGGATCGGGAATACGGAACTCCTGCGGGATATCTTCAACGGTATAGAACATCCCCGGCCCATTAATCGCTTTGCCCAGGTTGATCATCCCCCAGCCATACAGCGCATCGATACCCGGCGCGCCCATATCCGTGGCGGTGGTTTTCAGCACGTCGGCAATTTGCGCCGACGTCATATACGGGAAACGCTGCAGCAATACAGCGACCGCGCCGGTCACGTGCGGCGTCGCCATTGAGGTACCGTTTTTATTGCCGTAGTCCGAGACCAATTGATTCGGATCTGAACCGTTAGCCACGGTGCTGTAAATTTTACTGCCCGGCGACGAGACGCAGAAACTGGCGGTATAACCGCAGCGCGAAGAGAAACTGCTGAGGGTATAAGGCACGCTGTTGGTGGAAGCGGCATCTTGCGCGACGCTGGCAACCGAAAGCCAGTTAGGCGCAATATCCGGCACAAAATAAGCCAGGCCGCTGATCACATCCGGTTGGTTGTAGTTCCCGTCGTTACCGGCGGCAAACAGCACCAGAATGTTTTTACGGGCGGCGTCGATCGCCCCCTGATACCCCGCACCGGCCAGGCTGCCAAGCAGGGGTTTAACCTGATCAAACTGTTCTTGCGCGTCTTTTAACTCAAAATGCAGGGCATCGGGGTTTTTGCCATTGTCCGAGAGAAAATCGGGGATACTGACGCCCCAACTGTTGTTGATCACCCGTACGCCGTTGTTGATCATCGCCTGCCAACCTGCGTTGGTCACGCTGCCGTCCAGCCCGAGGAACTCGCCGTAAGCCGGGCCATCATTATCGTTGTCCACGCTGACGATCTGCGAATCAAAGGCAACGCCGTGCATGCCGGTACCGTCGCGATTGGCAGCGGTGATACCCGCCACATGGACACCGTGATTACTCAACATGCCTTGCGATCCGCTGTAAAAATGGAAAGTCCCGTCGAAGTAAAAACGATCGCCGGCATTAATTCCCGGCCGATGCGGATCGGTATAGGCGCGATAGCCTTCGGTCACCACGTTGGTCAGCTTGCCGTCGCCGGTAAATTCAGGATGCTTGTTCACCGGGGTATCGAAGATCCCCACTTTTTGCCCTTTGCCGGTATAGCCCGCCGCATAGGCCTCATCGGCATGGATCGCGCCCAACCCCCAGTTGGCATTGAATTCATCGCTGCGCCAGCTGGCCGGATCCCCGAGGTTGCCGCCCACCTCATGCGGGGCCGCCTGCGCCCCTCCCGCCGCCAGCATTGCGCACAGCAAGGCGTTCAGTTTCCAGGTTGGCGCCAATGCCGGTTTATTGTTTCCTGCAGATTGCTTCATTCCCTTATCCTTTTTGTTTTGCGTAAAACCGCCCCAGGCGGGGCGGCTGTTCCGTTGGTTTTTTTAAGATCAGAAATGCCAGGTAAAACCGGCGTTGACGCTGTTGTCCTGATGGTTTTGCGACAGCAGGCCGCCGTAGCCCAGCGACAGCGTGGCGTTTTTGTTCACCGCCACTTCCGCACTGGCCTTCAGCACCGCACCGTCACGCGATGCCGACACGCTGTTCACCACGAACGGCGAACTGCCGCCGTTGAACCGCAGCCCGGTGCCGCGATCCAGATCGCCGTACTGATGCTGCCAGCCCAGTTCGCTGCGCAGCGCGACCGCCGTCGTTTTGCTCGCCTGCCACTCGGTATCGGCCCGCAGCCCCAGCGTCGAGACGGTGGCGTCGGTGTGCTGCTTGTCACCACGCAGCGCCGCCGCTCCGCCGTCTTCAGAGATGCCGTTGTTCTGGAAGTTGATGTACGCCAGGTTGGCGAACGGCTCCAGATTCACCCAGCCGGCCTTCACGCTGTAACCCGCTTCGGCGAACACCTGCTCGGTGCGCGCGCTGTACTTCGCGGTTTCGCGATCCGACTGCGCGCCGTAATTGACCGAGCGCGTGGTATCGATACGGTGCCAGGTGTAGGCACCACCCGCGCGCAGCGCCAGCTCACCGAACTGTTTACCGCCGTACACCGCCAGGTGATAGTTGTCGCTGTCGGCGTTCGAGCCGTAGCCACCGTCCAGTGAGGTGCGGGTATAGCCGGTCGCGACCCCTAAGCGCCATTCATCCGCCAGCGCCGAGTCCAGCCCCAGCAGCACCCCGTAGGTGGATGCCTGATAACCCGTGGCGTTGGCATCGCCCGATGCATGATCCCAGGCCCCCAGCAGCTGCGCCCAGGCACCGCCTTCATCGGACTTGATGTCCGGTGAGGTCGCCAGCCCTTCCGCCTGCCGCAGGCGGCCGTTGAGCGCCTCACGCAGGTAGCGGCTGTCGTTGACCTGCGCCGACGCGATATCCGCGTGGATCTGCCCGGACAACTGACGGAACGCCTGTCGCGCTTCCCCCGCCGAATCGGCGTTGAGGATGCTCTCGTACACCGGGTTGCCCGCCACCAGCGCATCCGCCGCCGCTGCGACCGCACGTTCGTTCTGCGTTTGCGCCACGCTGGCGAAACGGGTGTCGTTGCGCCCCACATTCAGCGTCACCTGATGAGGCTGATAGCTCAGCCCGGTGCCCAGGAACAGATAATTCGGTGCCACCGCGTCAAACTGCCCGCTGACGCCCTGATCCGCCGTCAGGATGTTGTACTGCTGGCCGAGCAGGCTGCGCACTTCGCTTTGCGATAACAAATTAGGGCTGTTCTCCAGCGAGACCGCCACCTCGCCACCGGTGATCGTCGCCGATCCGCCGCTGTGGATCCGATCGCTCTGGCCGTTCGGCGCCACTTCCACCGCATAGCGCGAACCCGACTCGAAGCTGACGTTGTTGGCCACATTGAGCGTGCCGATCGAGTTGCCCGGCGCCACGGTGCCGCCACGGCGGGCGGTCAGCGAACCGACGCTGCCGGAACCGCCCAGAATACCGGCGTTCTGCACTGTCACCGCCGAGGTGACCGAACCGTTGATCGCCAACACGCCATGATTAACCAGCGTCGGGCCGGCGTAAGTATTAGCCCCGGTCAGCACCAGCGCGCCCGCTCCCTCTTTGGTCAGGCCGCCGTGGCCGGAGATAGCATTGCTCCAGACGTCCAGCCCGCAGTGAACATCGTCGCATACCCGCTCAGTCGGTTTGCCCTTGTCCAGTACCGCGCCGATGCCCGGCAAATTCACCACAAACTGCTCCGGGCCATAGGCGCCGCTGACGCGGAACTCCTCTGGAATATCCTGCTCGGTGACAAACATGCCCGGGCCGTGGATCGCTTTACCCAGATCGATCATCCCCCAACCAAACAGCGCATCGATACCCGGTGCGCCCATATCGACGGTGGTGGTCTTCAGTACCGAAGCGACCTGCGCGCCGGTCATGTACGGGAAGCGCTCCATCAGCACCGCAATGCTGCCGGCCACGTGCGGAGCCGCCATCGAGGTGCCGCTGTATTTGGCGTAACCCGTGGTCAGATTCTCCAGGCTGTTGCCTTCAATGATCGAGCTGTAAACCTTGCTGCCCGGCGCGGCAACGCAGAAGCTGGCGGTGTAACCGCAGCGTGATGAGAAGGTGCTGATGCTGTAGTCGCCGGTGTTGGTCGGATCCTGCAAACTGGCGACGGAAAGCCAGTTGGGGGCAATCTCCGGCACGAAATAGGCCAGCCCGGCCATCGCATCCGGGTTATTCAGGTTGTAGTCATTACCGGCGGCAAAAATGGTGACGATGCCGCTGCGCGCCGCATCGATAGCGCCCTGATAGGCACCACCGGCTTTGGTGCCCAGTATCTGTTTGATTTGATCGAACTGTTTCTGCGCGTCGGCGAGAGTGAAGTGGGGGTAAGCCGGATCCTTGCCGCCCTCATCGAACTTCTCGGTGATGCCGATACCCCAGCTGTTATTGATGATGCGCGCACCGCTGGCGATCAACGCATCCCAACCGGCTTGGTACACCGCGCCGTCGTTGCCGAGAATAATGCCGTCTTCCGGCCCCGGGTCGCCGTTTTCCGCGCTGATGATTTGCGCATTGAACGCCACACCGTGCATCTCGCCACCATCGCGATTACCGGCGGCGATACCGCCCACGTGGGTGCCATGTGAGCCAAGCGTGCCGTCTGAATCCACGCTCGGCGTACCGTCATAACGGAATGCGTCGCCTTTCTTCACCGGGATGTAAGGATCGGTGTACTCGCGGATGCCGGTCGTGACCAGGTTGATCACCTTACCCGGGCTGGCAAACTCCGGATGTTGGGCATACACCGGCTGATCGAAAATACCGAGCTTAACGCCTTTTCCGGTATAACCGGCGGCGTAGGCCTGCTCGGCATGGATCGCACCCAGCCCCCATTCAGCGTTGAATTCATTACTGCGCCAACTGGCCGGATCGCCCTGCCTGCCGCTCTCGACATAGGGTGCGGCCTGCGCTCCGCCAATCGCCGCCAGACATAAAAGCACTGCGCTCCATTGCGCGCGATTCACGCCAATTTCAGGCCAGCCAAAGGCTGTCCGAGCAGGCTTGAGTCCTCTACGTTTATTTTCCATCCCAGATACCATCCATTGTTGTTTGCAAATGTTTTATTGGTTTTTTTGTGTAACAGTTTCGTAACACCAAATAAATAAAGCACAACAATCTCAAGCACGCCTAATGGGTCAATAGCGCAATCGCCTGGCTGAGGTCGATAACCGTTATGTCAAAGAGAGGGGATGCATAAGGATTTCAAATGACCAGAAATGGCCGGAGAGAGCGTTTTAATTGCAACGGATAAAAATATAATTCAATGATAAATATGGATAATATAAAAATAAAAAGGCCAAGAGCTATTTCCCCTTAGGCCTATTAAAAAAGCTTACCTGCCTCTTCTTATCACTTTAAATTATAAGAATTGCCAATATTTACTCAGTGAAATGTGCTGGTTTTGACGGAGAAGAACGTTGAAAATTGGATTATCATGCTAACGGTTTTCTGCTGTTCATCGCATCTTCTTCGGCCTGTCGAATAATGGCCTTCGCCATCCACTGCGTCACATCCTGAATGCCGCCGAGATCCAAACCCCAAATATCTTTCAGTACCAGAAAAACTTCCGAACCATAAATCAGTGAAAAAGAATGAATCACCCTCTGTAATGCCTCTGGCGGCAGTTTATCCTGTAGCGGTTCTACCGCCAGCTTCAGCAGGCGTTTGCGGTTGCCGCGCACCAGCTTTTCTATCGGCTTAATGGTACTGGAACGCGCCTCGGCCCATTGCTGGAGCGAAAGTTGCAATGCGGCACGCAAAGCGCCCTCATGTTGCTCCATTTGTGGATACGCAAAGCTCAGCAACTGTTGAATGCGCACCCCAGCGTCATCGTCCGTTGGTTGCCACTCTAGAATAGGCCCCAAACTCTCCGCAACCACGGCAGCGACTAACGCACTCTGCGTAGGAAAATAGCGATAAGCCGTAGCACGCGAAACCTGCGCATGCAGGGCCAGTTCGGTAATTGAGGGAAAAGTCCCACCGTCAAACAACACCATCGCACTGTCAAGTAACAGCTTGCGGGTTCTTGCGCGAGTATGGGTCAGATTTGGGGATACATTTAATGGCACGGCGACCTCTTTCACCAAGATAACGCTTGCCAGAACAATAGCTCAGGCGAATAAATACCACTGTAACAAACTTGGCTAGCGCTACGCCACGTAGGAAAAGGCGTTAATTTTTCCGTTCTTACATCATATGAGACGTCAATCTCATTTTTGTGCGCAAACCTCTTGCACAAATGATACAGCCGTCTCATTATGATGATGAATTCACCGACTACGCTCAGTAACATTAGTCAACACTAGGGATTCAATTTAGTTAACTTATTAAATTATAATTAATATAGCGTGGCGGCCATCCGAACCTATCATTCAGGAACAGGCTAATGAACAATAATCAGGCGACGATCTATATCGCGACAACGGCGGATACGAAAGGACAAGAATTGGCCTATGTCCGCAGCCTTATCGCCGATATCGGGTTACCCACGCTAACCATTGATTTATCCACCCATCATGTTCCGGCCCGCTACCCTGCAGATATTTCTGCCGCCACCGTCGCCAGCTACCACCCAGAAGGCGAAAACGCGGTATTCTGCGGGGATCGCGGTAAAGCGATTGCCGCCATGTCCATCGCTTTTGAACGGTTTATGCTTTCGCGTCAGGATGTTGCGGCCTTACTTGGCCTCGGCGGTTCCGGCGGTACTGCATTGATTACACCCACCATGCAGCAATTACCCATTGGCCTGCCAAAGCTAATGGTTTCGACCATGGCATCCGGGGATACCTCCGGCTATGTTGGTGCAAGTGATATTGGCATGCTGTACTCGGTTACCGACGTTGCCGGTCTCAACCGCATTTCCCGTATCGTTTTAGGAAATGCCGCCCATCAAATCGCCGGTGCCGTTCGCTTTGCCACTCCGGCAGATACCGACAGTAAACCTGCCGTTGGGCTCACCATGTTTGGTGTCACTACTCCTTGCATTCAGGAGGTGACAGCCGCAATTGAAAAGGAATGGGATTGTCTGGTATTCCATGCAACCGGCAGCGGCGGCAGGGCAATGGAAAAGCTGGTTGATAGCCACCTGTTAAATGGCGTACTCGATTTAACTACTACTGAAGTCTGCGACTACCTGTTTGGTGGCGTGCTAGCCTGTAACGAAGATCGCTTCAATGCGATAGCCCATACTGGCATTCCTTGTGTCATGTCTTGCGGTGCCCTCGATATGATTAACTTTGGCCACCCAGACACCATCCCCGCTCGTTATGCTGAGCGTCAGTTCTATAACCATAATGCCCAAGTGACTCTGATGCGGACTACGCCTGAAGAAAATACTCAAATGGGTCGTTGGATTGGTGAAAAGCTGAATACGTGCACCGGGGAGATTCGCTTTCTCATCCCTGAAGGTGGCGTTTCCGCTCTCGATGCCCCTGGGCAAGCATTCTGGGATCCCGAGGCTTTGGCAGCCTTCGTCAATGCGCTGGAAATGACATGGCGACCCACGAAAAAACACCGTCTGATCAGAACCCCTTATAACATCAACGATCCCCGCTTTGCCGACATCGCCGTGCAACAGTTTAGGGAGATATCTCGTACTTATTGATTGGAGTTAAAAATGGCCAAACATACCCGACAGGAGCTACTTACTAAGTTCAGGGAAATGATTGCCCGCCGTGAACCTATCATTGGCGGAGGTGCCGGCACCGGGCTCTCAGCCAAATGCGAAGAGGCCGGCGGTATAGATCTGATTGTCATTTATAACTCGGGCCGCTATCGCATGGCGGGTCGAGGCTCCCTGGCAGGTCTGCTGGCCTATGGCAACGCAAACGAAATCGTCATGGACATGGCCAAAGAAGTCTTGCCAGTGGTCAAACAAACCCCTGTTTTAGCTGGGGTTAATGGTACGGATCCTTTCTGCCATTTTGACAAGTTTCTTGATGAGATTAAGAACACGGGCTTCGCCGGGGTGCAGAACTTTCCAACGGTGGGTCTTATTGACGGCAATTTCCGCGCCAATCTGGAGGAAACCGGCATGGGATATGCGCTGGAGGTGGACATGATTCGTCTGGCGCATGAAAAAGATCTGCTGACCACACCTTATGTTTTCAATGCACAAGATGCGGTAGCGATGACTGAGGCAGGTGCCGATATCATAGTGCCGCACATGGGGCTGACTACCGGCGGCAGTATTGGCGCAGAAACGGCTCTGACCCTGGCCGATTGCGTCCCGCTGATTAACGATTGGGCCCAGGCTGCCAAACGGATCCGCGAAGACGTGATCGTCCTTTGTCACGGAGGTCCAATAGCTACGCCTGAAGACGCCTCATATATCATGCGGCACTGTCCTTTGGTGGATGGCTTCTACGGTGCCAGCTCCATGGAGCGTTTGCCTACTGAACTAGCGTTAACCGAAACCACTCGTCAATTTAAAAAAATTAACCGGGATTGACAGGAAGCTCACTCACTCGCACGCAATACCAAGGGAAACCCGTTGTTTAACGGGAAGGTAAGTTGAAGTGAGATAAGCAAAAGGGCCAGATGAATAATCTGGCCCTTTTTATTTATCCCATGACGCTATTACTGCTCGGTCGTCATTTTCGATTTCATTTTATTCATGTGGTCCATCATTTTCTGTTCGCGTTTCTGATAATTCTCATTGTATTGTTTTTTCTGCTCAGGGGTCAGCAGGTTATACATTTTATTTTCCGCTTTGGCGCGTTCCAGCATATGTTCGGACTGCGCTTTGCTGATGGTATCAATTTGGGATTTCGCTTTTGCTTCATCGAAGCTGTCGCTAGCCACCAGGTTGTGCAACGCCTGACGCTCCTCTTTTACGCCCGCACCGCGATTCTGGTGTGATTCTTTCATGATGTCGCGCATTTGCTGGCGCTGCTGTTCAGTCAGGTTCAAGCCGGCAAACGGCCCGCCTTTACCTTCGCCTTTATGGTGCATCATTTTCATCGGCGCGGCATCCGCAGTCGCTGGCGCCGCCGTGGTGTCCGCAGCGAAGGCCATGGAAGCAGAGCCCAGCGCCAGAGTAGAAGCTACAAATAAAGCGGTCAGTTTACGCATAATCATTTCCTTAAAATTATTCTTCATCAGGAGCGCTGTACGTGAACAGGCTCTTCTTTCGTTCGTCGGGGATAATAGTAGGCCGTTAAACATAGAGTAATGCGATGCTGTGTAAATTTTTTAAAACCCAAAACAGGTTTATTCGACAACTTTGAGTAAATTATGGAGATAGTGTCTAGGGCCCGGAAATTTTGATTGCCTGAGAAAATTAAAATTCACCCCAATGGAGTTATTCCTGCCACCCGCCGCCTTTATTATAATTTAGCCTGATCCAGTACAACCGCCCTTCAACAATATGGCGGCATCCAATGCGCAGAAATCGTACGAACTTCCCTTGATTGAAGATTTTTCTCTTACACTCAAAACAACCGGCAACAGCGGGACATTTACACAGCAAAACTAATTATTGCTTATATAATAGTTTCATCACCCATGTCCGCCCGTGAAAAACGTGTTATATGATGGAGATACGTGCACTGCGGCCGCTACCGAGCCTGAAAACTGCGGCTACGCTCATTGCGGAAACCTGGCTGTTGTGCCCTTTTGAGGAATCATCATGTTCACAGACCAAGGTCCTATACTCCTGAACGCCCACTTTGGCACCAGCAGCCCCTACTGGCGACTGGCATTCGACAGCAATGCCCTGGAGCTGTCAGCTGTCAAAGGCAAAGCCCATATGGCCGTGGCGCTCAGCGCCATACAGGCGGCAAAAATACGGCGTCTGAGCGGCATTACCGCCAGTCTGGATATCTCTATTTCGCTGGTCGGCGAGCCGATACATTTGCATCTGGTGGGCCGCCGGATCAACAAACTGGAATGGGCCGGCACCGCCTCCGCTTTCAGCGACACCAAGTCGGTCGCCCGTGACCTGGTACACGGGCTTTCCTTTGCAGAGCAGGTGGTATCGGAAGCCAATTCGGTGATTGTGATTGTCGATCAGCATGGCCGCATTCAACGTTTCAACCGTCTGAGCGAAGAATACACCGGTCTGCATGAACATGATGTCATTGGCAAGAACGTCTTTCAGCTGTTTATGAGCCCGGAAGAAGCGGCGGCCTCGCGGCGAAATATCGCCGGTTTTTTCCGTAATGGTTCGTCCTACGAGGTGGAACGTTGGGTCAAAACGGTAAAAGGCGAGCGGCTGTTTTTGTTCCGCAATAAATTCGTCCACAGCGGTAGCGGGAAAAACGAAGTCTTCCTGATTTGCTCCGGTACGGACATCACTGAAGAACGCCGCGCCCAGGAACGCCTGCGGGTGCTGGCCAATACCGATATCATCACCGGCCTGCCCAACCGCAACGCCATTCAGGACAAAATCACCCAGGCGATCGCGACACGCGGTGACAGCAACGTTGGGCTGGTGTACCTCGATCTCGATAATTTCAAAAAGGTGAACGACGCCTACGGGCATATGTTCGGCGACCGCTTGCTGGTTGAGGTATCGCTGGCGGTGCTCGGCTGCCTGGAGCCCGATCAGGTTCTGGCCCGTCTTGGGGGCGATGAATTCCTGGTGCTGGCCCAACAGGCCGACCGCGAGGTGCTGCAACAGCTGGCCCAGCGTATTATCGACCGGTTGAAAACGCCCTTCCGCATCGGCCTTATCGAAGTCTATACCGGTTGTTCGATTGGCATCGCGCTGTGCCCGGAACACGGTGACGATCTCGACGGCCTGATCCGCAGCGCCGACACCGCCATGTACGTCGCCAAAGAGCGCGGCAAACGTACCTTTACCGTATTCTCGCCGGAAATGAACAAACGCGTCGCTGAATATATGTGGCTGGACACCAACCTGCGCAAGGGTCTGGAACAGAATCAACTGGTGGTTTATTACCAACCGAAAATCGATGCGCTCAGCGGCATGGTGCACAGCGTGGAAGCCCTGGTGCGTTGGGACTCGCCCGAACGCGGTCTGATCCCGCCGTTACAGTTTATCTCTTACGCTGAAGAATCCGGGCTGATCGGCCCGCTCGGTCGATGGGTGCTGCAGACTGCGGCCAAACAGGCCGCCCAGTGGAAACAGCAAGGGCTGGCGCTGCGGGTCGCCGTAAATCTTTCCGCACGGCAGCTGGTCGATGATTCCATCGTGGAAGATCTTATCGACGTATTGCAGCACAACCAGTTGACGCCGTGCCTGCTGGACTTCGAATTGACGGAAAGCAGCCTGATTGAGGATGAGAGACGCGCACGCGCGGTCATCACCCGGCTGCGTGAACTGGGCGCGCAAGTTCATCTTGACGATTTTGGCACCGGTTACTCCTCGCTGGCGCAGCTGGCGCGTATCCCGCTGGACGCCATTAAGTTGGATAAAAGCTTTGTGCGCGGCGTGAATTTCAATCCGGTTTCACAATCGCTGGTGCGCGCCATCGTCGCGGCGGCCGAGGCGCTGAAATTCCGGGTGATCGCCGAAGGCGTTGAGACAGAAAGCGAGAACAGGTTCCTTGATGAGGTTGGCGTGGACGAGAAACAGGGGTTCCTGTTTGCGCGGCCAATGCTCCCGGAACAGCTGGAACATTGGCTGCGGTCTTATTGCCCGTCACCGCCCTCGGCGTAATGCGGGCAGGTTTGCATTAGCCGGCACGGCGCAGGTTCAGCGTATGACGATCCTGCAGCATAACCAAACGTTCAATATAGGCGCGGTCTTTTTCCTCGATAGTGAAAGCCGAATGCACCCAATCTTCGGTGATGTCCATCAACTCGGAGCGCGTAAGCTGCAAGACCCTCTGGCGGGCACGCAACATGGCGCGCATGCCGTTCAGCTTGGGCCGGATGGTATCGATAAAGGTTCGAGTGGCTATATAGGCGTCACCGGGCTGGAAAAGTTGATCGACCAAGCCACGGCTTTCAAACCATTCGGCGGTGTGCGACTCGCCGCTCCAGATAAGCTCCTCAGCCAAACGCATGCCCGCTTTGCGCGCCACCAGCGAATAACCGCCCATGCCGGGGAACAGATTGAAGGCAATTTCCGGGAAGCCCATCCGCGCATTGTTCTGCGCCAGAACGAAATGGTGCGCCAGCGCCGCTTCAAACCCTCCGCCCAGCGCGCTGCCCTCTACCATCGCTATACTAACCGCTCCGGTATCGAACCCGCGCGCCGCCGCGTGCACACAGTCAATGCAGGCGCGCGCATAAGCCATCATCGCTTCACGTTTGCGGTTTTTAATTGCTTCGGCAAAAAATTGCAGATCGCCGCCGACGTTGAACATGTTCGGCACCAGTGAACCGGTCACCCAAAAATCAAACTGCAGCGACGACTCTTTCGCCGCCTGCGCCAGCGTCATGATGTCCTCGATCAGCGCCTGATTGAAGCAAGGCCGCGGCTCGGCGCGCAGCAGCATCCACATGATGTGCCGCTCTTCCTCATAGTAGGCGGAAATCTGTGTCAAAGTGCCCGCTTCGGTAAACGGACGACAGGTGGGATGATTAAGTAATTTCATATGACCTTCCATTTTATCTATTGATAACAGGTGAAACCGTTCCAGCCCCTACGGCTGCAGCAACGCTGCGGTTGAACCACCGCAGCGCCACCTCATGAGTAAACGCTTTCTTGGTGATGAAATAGATAAAAATTGGCGGCCGACGAATGAAAAAAGCCGCGTTGGCAGTGCGATTGATATAAGAATTTTACCTATCGGCAAGCAATAAGATTTCACCCGGCAGGCAACGCGATAAGCTCACAAATTGCCCGGTTGCCGCTCCCAACGGCCAATCGGCGAGCATTTTAGCTATAATCAAGACTGAGACAGCCTATTTATCGTTAAGGAAATCGTGACGTAATGCCTACAGGATCAGATAAAGAACCCCGTCAGCCCCACAATGAAACGCCGCAAAAACCCCTGATCGGTATAAAAACCGGCCACGGGAAAATTGACCGGCACATTTCCGGCTTTTCACGGCTGGTTGAGCGCATCCAAGCCTGGCCTAGCATCGCTCATCTGCTGCGCGCCACCGAGCGCTTTAACGATCGCTTGGGTAGCCAGTTTGGTGCCGCCATCACCTATTTTTCGTTTCTCTCGCTGATTCCGATTCTGATGGTGTCGTTCGCCGCCGTCGGCTTTGTGCTGGCGTCCAATCCTGACCTGCTGGCCGGGTTGATCAATAAAATTGTCGGCAGCATCAGCGATCCTACGCTGGCCAGCACGCTGAAAAATACCGTTAATACCGCCATTCAGCAGCGCACTACGGTGGGGCTGACAGGCCTGGCGCTGGCGCTGTATTCGGGGATCAGTTGGATGGGCAATCTGCGTGAGGCGATCCGGGCGCAGTCGCGTGACGTGTGGGAACGTAATCCACAGGATCAGGAAAAGCTCTATTTCAAATATACCCGCGACTTTATCTCGCTAACCGGCCTGGTGGTGGCGCTGATTATTACCCTGACGTTGACCTCCATCGCCGGTTCGGCGCAGGCGGCAATCGTCAACGCATTGGGTCTGGAAGGCATAGAATGGCTGCGCCCGGCGATGACGCTGATTGCGTTGTCGATCTCCATTCTCGCCAACTACCTGCTGTTCCTGTGGATCTTCTGGATGCTGCCACGCCATAAGCCAAAGAAAAAAGCGTTGCTGCGCGGGACGCTGCTCGCCGCCATCGGCTTCGAAGTGATTAAGTTTGTGATGACCATGACGCTGCCGCAGGTGGCCAAATCCCCTTCCGGCGCCGCCTTTGGCTCGGTGATTGGGCTGATGGCGTTCTTCTATTTCTTTGCCCGCCTGACGCTGTTTTGCGCCGCCTGGATCGCTACCGCGCAGTATAAAGAAGATAAAACCCTGCCGACCTCCGAACAACCAGCCCCCTGAGCAATGCAATCATACCGGTCATCATTCGATGGCCGGTGTTTTATTCGGCAATAAAGCCAAAACCCTAGCACATACCACCAAGATCAAACCTTCCTCTGTCTCAAAACCAGCATAACAAACTACCGACTAACTTTTCTTTACGATTTTTACAGCGATTAAATCTGTATATTATTAATTTTGCAACGTTAAAACCTACGGGGAAATGCAGCGTTGAAACATTAAGCTTTTTAACCGGTTAATGACGGCATTGTACAAAGTTTCATCATTGAAAAGGCATTTTGCTATGACTAAGATGGATTTTTACAAATTCAAAAAATAAGAAACACTATGCAAGCATCCATCGCACCAACTCTGAACGCCGACGAAGCGTCAACACCGGTAAACTCTCGCGGAAAAGTGATTGTCGCCTCGCTGGTCGGTACCGCCATCGAGTTTTTCGATTTCTATATCTACGCCACCGCCGCGGTGATCGTATTCCCGCATATCTTCTTCCCGCAGGGCGACCCGACGACTGCCACGTTGCAATCATTGGCTACCTTCGCCGTCGCCTTTATTGCACGCCCGATTGGTTCGGCGCTGTTCGGTCACTTCGGCGATCGCGTGGGCCGCAAGGTGACGCTGGTCGCCTCGCTGCTCACCATGGGAATTTCTACCGTGCTGATCGGCCTGCTGCCGAGCTACGAAACCATTGGCATCTTTGCGCCGATCCTGCTGGCACTGGCGCGTTTTGGCCAGGGGCTTGGTCTGGGCGGTGAATGGGGCGGCGCGGCTTTGCTGGCTACCGAGAATGCCCCTGCTAAAAAGCGCGCGCTGTACGGCTCGTTCCCACAATTGGGCGCGCCTATCGGCTTCTTCTTCGCCAACGGGACCTTCCTGCTGCTCTCCTGGCTGCTGACAGACCAGCAGTTTATGGAATGGGGCTGGCGCGTGCCGTTTATCCTGTCCGCAGCACTGGTGCTGATCGGCCTGTATGTCCGCGTATCGCTGCATGAAACCCCGGTGTTCGCCAAGGTGGCGAAAGCCGGCAAACAGGTAAAAATCCCGCTCGGCACCCTGCTGAGCAAGCATTGGAAGGCAACCATCCTCGGAACCTTCATCATGCTGGCGACCTATACCCTGTTCTACCTGATGACGGTTTATTCGATGACCTACGGCACCACGGCGCAGCCGCTGGGGTTAGGCTACTCACGCAATACCTTCCTGTGGATGCTGATGCTGGCGGTGATCGGTTTTGGCGTGATGGTGCCGATTGCCGGCCTGCTGGCGGATGCCTTTGGCCGCCGCAAGACCATGATCGCCATTACCCTGCTGATGATCGCTTTCGCCTTCCTGTTCCCGAGCCTGTTGGGCTCCGGTAATCAGGTGCTGGTGATGGGCTTCCTGCTGTGCGGTCTGAGCATCATGGGCCTGACCTTCGGCCCGATGGGGGCGCTGCTGCCGGAGCTGTTCCCGACCGAAGTGCGTTATACCGGCGCGTCGTTCTCCTACAACGTGGCGTCAATCCTCGGGGCCGCCGTGGCGCCTTATATCGCCACCTGGCTGGCAACCCACTACGGTCTGTTCTACGTCGGTCTGTACCTGGCAGCGATGGCCAGCCTCACGCTGATCGCCTTGCTGCTGATGAAAGAGACCCGGGATCTGTCGCTGTAACCCTTGTGTTGCGGCCCCCCCACGGGGCCGCACTTCCCGCTTTGTCTCCTGTCATAAATTCAGACTATGCTGTGCGCTCCTCCCGTTGAACGGAAATCGATGATGTCTCTGCGCCGCAGGCTGTATTGGTACCTTGTTCCCCTGATCATTGCCGCCCTTGCATTGGGTGCCTGGTTCGGGCTGAAATCATCCCACCCGGACGCGCTTTGGCGCATCGTCAGCCAACAGTGCTTGCCCAACCAGCAGGCGCACAATAACCCGGCGCCCTGCGCACAGGTTGACACACAGGCCGGTTTTGTCGTGTTTAAGGATCGCAACGGGCCGTTGCAGTATCTGCTGATGCCAAGCGCTAGAATTACCGGTATTGAAAGCCCGACGGTGCTGGAAGCCACCACCCCGAACTTCTTTGCGCAAGCCTGGGCGGCGCGCCACTTTATGGCGGATAAGTATGGCAAAGATATTGATGACGCTGATATTTCGCTGGCGATTAATTCAGAGTATGGCCGCAGCCAGAATCAGCTGCACATTCATATTTCCTGCCTGCTGCCGGCGGTAAAAACGCAGTTGGCGCAGTTTGCGACGGATTACACCGAGCAATGGCAACCGCTGCCCGGAGGCCTGCTGGGCCATGATTATCTGGTGCGCCGGGTCGCGCCTGACGAACTGGCCAGACAGGGGGCTTTCCGCTTGCTGGCCGAGGGCATCCCACGTGCTAATGGCCGTATGGGAAGCTTTGGCCTGGCGATGACCGCACTCCCAGGTGGCGACTTCCTGCTGCTGGCCACCGAACGCAGCCTGCTGCCCTTTACTCTGGCCTCGGCGGAAGAGATTCAGGATCACGACTGCCGGGTGTTGAATTAAAGATGGCCCGCTTGACGGGCCATACGGATCATTTCTTTTGCTTCATCTTTTGCAGGATTTGCCCGCATTGGTTTTCATCGCCGCCTTCGCTCGGGGAAACCAACGCCAGCAAGGCTGCTGCCGGTGTCAGCACCACACCCAGCGCCACCGCAGCCGCACCGCGCGCAATCAGCGGGCCGGCTTTAACGCCGGCATCCGGGTTCTTGAAGGTCCCTTTCACATACAAGGGTGAACGCAGCGTCAGCACGCGCATGCCCTTACTTTCCGGATCGATGGACAGATCCAGCCGCTCGGTAGCCAAATTGGTGTTGCCGCTGATATTGATAATGGCGTTCTCGGTGTCAAACACGAACAGCCGGGGCGCGGCGACGCCATTGCGAATACCGACATCTGCCGCCGCACAGTTGATGCCCACGACGTCGTCACCAAACAGCTTCGCCACCAGATAGTTGCCCACATTCAGACCGAGGATCTCCATCAGACCACGGCTGATCACGCCATTGTTAACCACCATGCGCAGTTCACCGCTGCTGGTTGCCAACAGATCGGCCACCGAATTACCGCTACCGGTCAATTTGGCATCCCCGTTCATCTGCCCCAGGCTGCGTTTCATCGACGCCACGTTAGGCAACAGCTGCTGAAGCTGGAATTTACGCGCGTGCATATCCACCCGGCCCTGCATCGGATTTTTACCGCCGTCCAGACGAAGGGTGGCGTTGAGATTACCGCCGGCCACGCCGAATCGCAGCGGGTCCATCAGGATCACGCCGTTATCCAGCTGTAAATGGGTAGAGAGATCGCTCAGCGGCAGCGAATTGCCGCGTTCAATGCGTTTCGCGGTAAATTTAACGTCCGCGTCCATCACGTTCCAGCTTTTGGTGTCAAATTTCTCAACCGGTAACACCTTGTCGGCAGGCTGACGGCTCTTCTCCCCACGGCCGGCTTTTTCCGTATTGGAATCCGCACCAATCAGCGGCGCCAAATCGGCCAGGCGCAGCTGTTTCGACAGCACTTCACCGCTCAGTTTAGGTCGCGGTTTACTGGCGACATATTTCAAACTGCCGTGGATATCGCTGTCACCGATTTTTCCGTCGAACTTCTGGTACTGGAACACCGCGCCGCCTTTCTCGTGCAGCCAGGCGATCAGGTGCCCATCGGTAGAGTACGGCGGGGTTTTCGGCAGCAGCACGCCGGTCAGGCCATACAGATTGCCCAGGCTATCACCGGATAATTTCACCCGCAGATCCAACCCGCCGAGGTTCATCGGATCGGACAGCGTACCGACTACCACCACCCGGGTAGCGCCGGAGCGCACGTCGGCCTGCAGCGGGAAAGGCACCTCGGCATTCTGCAGCGACAGCATGCCGCCCATCTTGCCGCTGCCCGACAGCGGCTCGCCGTTGTATTTGCCCTTCACCTTCCAGCCAAAAACATAGTCGGGGGTGATCGCATTGCCGGCGTCTTTTTTGCCGGTGACCTCGCTGAACGGCAGCGGCTTGCCAAGCGGGTCGATCAACGCACGGAAATCTGCCTTCAGCGTGGCGTCTTTAAAATCTATCTGACCGCGATCGAAGACGACGTCATGAATATTCACCGACCAGTCGGACGTCGGTTGTTTGGGATCGCCGGCCAGGTTGAAAGTCCAGTTATTGTCGCCGTTCGCCAGCCGCTGCAAGGTGGCGTTCGGCTGTTTCAGCCAGATACGCGGAATCAACACCTCTTTGCCGAGCAGCGCCAGCGGCGCGATGCTGGCATCGACGTGTTGCAGTTGGACCATGCTGTCGCCGGGAATATTTTTGGGATTGCCCAGCACAATGTCTTCGGCATGAATGTGTGGCCACGGCACCCAGGCACGCCAGCCACCCTCATCTTTCTCACGCGCCCAGTCCACGCCCAGCTCGCCGCGGATCGCGAACGGCCGCTGCAACTCGGCAGACACCTTGTCATTGATGGTCGGTTTAAGGCGGTTCCAGTCGAAGGTCATCACAAAGATCACCAGCGCGGCAATCACCAGCAGCACGATGCCGCCAACCCAGCTGAAAGCTTTTCCCGTTCTTGTCATATCGGCTCCCTGAACACGGCAATCTGCCAGTAAAATTGATAAGCAGGTTTACCAAGCCTAGCCGAGGATAGGCAAGAGTTCACGCGTCAGGCGGGCAGAGAGTCAGACTGTCGGCGAGGAAAACCGCGTGGGCAGGGTTTGCAGCGCTTCAAAACGGGCCGGGCGGGAAAGATAGTAGCCTTGCGCAGCGAATGCGCCGGAACGCTGCACCAGCAACCATTCCTGCTCGGTTTCCACCCCTTCGACGATCACCCCCTCGCTGAGCTGGTTCAATATTTTGATCAGGGTGAAAAGCAACTCGATGCCGTCTTCCGTCTGCTTCAGCAGGGTGAATAACTCACGTGACACTTTAATGTATTGGTAGCGCCAGCTGCTGATGGCACAGAAGTTCGCCAAGCCGCTGCCGAAATCATCCAGCCACAACCGCTCCGCGCCCGTAATTTGCTGCAACGGACAGCTCAGCGCCATCCCGGCGTGCTCCACCAGCTCAAAGCGCAGATAGGGCATCGCGGTAATCTGCCTTTGCAACGCAGCATGTCGCTGCAACGCCTGCAGCGCAATACCGTCGATATTGACCGACACCATCAACGCATGGCGGATAAGCAGCGGCTGCCAATGCTGCAGGACGCTAAGCTGTTCCTGAATGATCCGCAGGCGCGAGCGAACGTCGAGGGCGGCGAAATAGCGCTCCGGCGACTGCGGCTTATCCGGCGCGCTGGGGTGATACACCACCGTTAACAACTCTATCGCCAGCAAAGCGCCGGAGGTGCGGTAGATAGGCTGAAAGGTGTACAAACGCTGACATTGTCGCCAGTAACGTTGCGTTTTTACGCGCATGCAGACGGCAAGGAATGGCGCCAGCAGACCAGAGTTCGTCTTGGTTGTCATGGGTACTATCGCCATCGAAGGAGAATGAAAACGCTCAGGCTGCGGTAGTGCTGCTCTTAGTTTATCGGCAAGATGCGATAAAGCTTTAAGCGATAGCGAAAGCCTTTTACATTGATAACAGATCAATAACAGAGGAAAAGACATGCCCTACGTAAATATCAAAATTACCCGCGAAGGCGCGACGCCGGAGCAAAAGAAACAGCTGATCGCCGGCGTGACGCAACTGTTGGTGGATACGCTGGGGAAAAACCCGGCGACCACCGTGGTGGTCATTGATGAAGTAGAAACCGACAATTGGGGCATCGGCGGCCACAGCGTCACCGACCTGCGCGCAGCCGCTAAATAACGGCCGGCGGCTCGGTTCGCATCGGGAAACTTTTCTATTTCCCGATAGCGATCATAAATTAATTAAAACGTTGTTTTATTTTCATTGACTCCTCCCCGCCCTTGCGTTGAGACTGAAGGCATTGCGCATTCCTTCGTTTTCTTCTTTCAGCCAGGGCCGTTGACTATGACCACCCAGAATCTTGCCGTGATCGGCGAATGCATGATTGAACTGTCGCAAAAAGGCGCGGAGCTCAGCCGCGGATTTGGCGGCGATACCTTAAACAACGCCGTCTATATCGCCCGCCAGGTACCGGAAACCGCGCTGCAGGTGCATTACGTCACCGCCCTCGGCACCGACAGCTTCAGCCAGGAAATGCTGCTGGCCTGGCAACAAGAAAAGGTTAAAACCGATCTGATCCAGCGGCTGGAAAACAAGCTGCCGGGGTTGTATGTGATCGAAACCGATGACACCGGCGAGCGCACCTTCTATTACTGGCGCAACGACGCCGCCGCACGCTACTGGCTGGAAGGGCCGCAAGCGGAGAACCTGTGCGAGCATCTGGCCCACTTCGATTATCTGTACCTCAGCGGTATCAGCGTGGCCATTCTCAACCCAGCCAGCCGCACCCGATTGCTGGCGTTGCTGCGCCAGTGCCGCGCCAACGGCGGGAAAGTGATTTTCGACAATAACTATCGGCCGCGCCTGTGGCAGAACCGTGAGGAAACCCAACAGGTTTATCGCGATGTGCTGGCCTGTACCGACATCGCCTTCCTGACGCTGGACGATGAAGACCTGCTGTGGGGCAACCAGCCGGTGGAACAGGTGGTCCGCCGTACGCAGGCATTGGGCGTGACGGAGATTGTGATCAAACGTGGCGCAGATGCCTGCCTGGTATTCAGCGCTGAAGGCACCGAGCTTGAGATACCGGCGGTGCCGTTGCCGAAAGAGAAGGTGGTGGATACCACCGCCGCAGGGGATTCCTTCAGTGCCGGTTACCTGGCGGTACGTTTAACCGGCGGTGATGCCGTGCAGGCAGCACAACGCGGCCACCTGACTGCCGGCACGGTGATTCAGTATCGTGGAGCTATCATCCCGCGTGAGGCAATGCCGCAATAATGCCTGATCGCCAAAAATGCGAAAGGCCAGCAACGATGCTGGCCTTTTTATTGGATTCGAAAACCACTCTTAATACTCTATGGATTTCAAGTTGTAGCCAAGCGCCAAGCTATCTCATCCCCAGTCACTTACTTTAGTCAGTGACTGGGGTGTGACAGTGCAGGTAACAACGCTACAGCTTGAAAGACGACGGGTATTTAGCCCGCCACCGCGATACGTTTCATATCCGTCATATAACCACGCAGTTTGCGGCCAACGGATTCGATTGGGTGATTGCGCACCGCTTCGTTCACGTCACGCAGTTGCGCGTTGTCTACAGAAGTACCGGCCACGGATTTACCCAAATCGCCTGCCTGCAGAGTTGTCATAAACTCTTTCAGCAACGGCACTGCGGCGTTAGCGAACAGGTAGTTGCCGTATTCGGCGGTATCAGAGATAACCACGTTCATTTCATACAGACGCTTACGCGCGATGGTGTTGGCGATCAGCGGCAGCTCGTGCAGTGATTCATAGTAAGCGGACTCTTCGATGATGCCTGCGTCAACCATGGTTTCGAACGCCAGCTCAACGCCTGCTTTCACCATCGCTACCATCAGCACGCCGTTATCAAAGTATTCCTGCTCGCTGATTTTGCCTTCGAACTGCGGCGCATTCTCGAATGCCGATTTGCCGGTCTCTTCACGCCAGTTCAGCAGTTTTACGTCGTCTTCTGCCCAGTCGGCCATCATGCCGCTGGAGAAAGCGCCGGAGATGATGTCGTCCATGTGTTTCTGGAACAGCGGCGCCATGATCTCTTTCAGTTGCTCGGACAGCGCATAAGCGCGCAGCTTGGCCGGGTTGGACAGGCGATCCATCATCAGGGTGATGCCACCCTGCTTCAGCGCTTCGGTGATGGTTTCCCAGCCGAACTGAATCAGTTTCTCTGCATACGCCGGCTCGGTGCCTTCAGCAACCAGTTTGTCGAAGCACAGCAGCGAACCCGCCTGCAACATGCCGCACAGAATGGTTTGCTCACCCATCAGGTCGGATTTCACTTCGGCAACGAAGGAGGACTCCAGCACGCCGGCACGGTGGCCGCCAGTCGCTGCTGCCCAGGCCTTGGCGATCGCCATGCCTTCGCCTTTCGGATCGTTTTCCGGGTGAACCGCAATCAGGGTCGGCACGCCGAAACCGCGTTTGTATTCTTCGCGCACTTCGGTGCCCGGGCATTTCGGCGCCACCATCACTACGGTGATGTCTTTACGGACCTGCTCGCCCACTTCAACGATATTGAAGCCATGGGAGTAGCCCAGCGCCGCGCCGTCTTTCATCAGCGGCTGTACTGCGCGAACCACTGAGGTGTGCTGTTTGTCCGGCGTCAGGTTAACCACCAGGTCCGCCTGCGGGATCAGATCTTCGTAGGTGCCCACTTTGAAACCGTTCTCGGTCGCTTTACGCCATGAAGGACGTTTCTCGTCGATGGCTTCTTTGCGCAGGGCATAGGTAACGTCCAGGCCCGAGTCACGCATGTTCAGCCCCTGGTTCAGGCCCTGTGCGCCACAGCCGACGATCACCACTTTTTTGCCTTTCAGGTAGCCGGCTTCATCCGCAAATTCGTCGCGTGCCATGAAACGACACTTACCCAATTGCGCCAACTGCTGACGCAGGTTCAATGTGTTGAAATAGTTAGCCATGGTGGTACTCCAGTTAGATGTTGTGTCGATTTAGCTTATCGATGTTATTTTCATTCCCCGCCCTGTCTGTGCGGAGATTCGTTAAACTCAATGTATAACAGGAAACGCGTTGCTTAAATTGATATATTACGAATGTGATATTGCAATTTATGCAACACTCTTGCTGCGAGCGTACCGATATGGATCTACGTGATTTAAAACTGTTCCTCCATCTGGCGGAAAGCCAGCATTTTGGCCGCACCGCCAAAGCGATGCACGTCAGCCCGTCGACGCTATCCCGCCAGATCCAACGGCTGGAGGAGATCCTCGGGCAACCGCTGTTTTTGCGTGATAACCGCACCGTGCAGCTCACCGATGCCGGCGAACAGTTGAAAGACTTTGCCCAGCATACCCTGTTGCAATACCAGCAGTTGAAACATTCACTGGGCCAGCACGGCCCTTCGCTGAGCGGCGAATTGCGGCTGTTTTGCTCGGTTACCGCCGCCTACAGCCATCTGCCGCCGATCCTCGACAGGTTCCGGGCGCAGCATCCGCTGGTGGAAATCAAACTGACCACCGGTGACGCTGCCGACGCGGTCGACAAGGTGCAGTCCAACGAGGCTGACCTCGGCATTGCCGGCCGGCCAGAAACCCTGCCCACCAGCGTGGCGTTCACCAAAATCGGCGAAATTCCGCTGGTGCTGATTGCCCCTGCGCTCCCCTGCGCGGTACGCAGCCAGGCGTTTGTCGCGAAACCCGACTGGGCCACCATTCCGTTTATCCTGCCGGAGCACGGCCCGTCGCGAAAACGCATCGAACTGTGGTTCCGCCGCCAACGCATCGCCAATCCGCTGATTTACGCCACCGTCGGCGGCCACGAGGCCATCGTTTCGATGGTAGCGCTGGGTTGCGGCATTGCGCTGATCCCCGGCGTGGTGGTAGACAACAGCCCGGAGCCGGTACGTAACCGCATCTCGCAGCTGGAAAATATTTCGATGGTCGAACCCTTTGAACTGGGCGTTTGCGTGCAGAAAAAGCGCCTCAGCGATCCGTTGATCGAGGCTTTTTGGCGCCTGCTATGAACGGTCGAAATCTTTAAAACGAAATCACTGCATTCAAACATGAACATTTGAAATATTAAGATAGAAATACCCTATGGATTTCAAGTTACAGCCAACAACGCTGCGGCTTGAAAGACGGCGGATATTCATAAATCAGCCGGATCGATTTGCTTCATCGTCTCCACCTGCATCAGCCAGTGATACAGCGGCTCAAGCTGTTGGAAACCCTGTGTCAGCGTCTGCACCAGGCCGGCGCTGAACAGCTTTTCTACCTGGCTGTCACTGACCATCACCGCGAAAGATTTGCGGTTGTACCAAGTGGCGATCTCCGCCGCCTGCTCTTTAACCAGCGGGCGTTTGTAGCTTTCCCCCACCAGCTCGAACGGTGGCCGACAGCAGGCCGCTACCTCTAAAAACGGCTGCGGCCGGCGCAGCAGCGTATGGCGGAACAGGTCCATCGTCGGCTTGTTGGCGCTGTAATAGCCCAGCCCATAGCGCAACATGTCCGGCCCCAACTCGAAGAAATACACCGGCGCGTCCTTCCAGTCTTTACTCGGCCGTTTAAACGTCAGCCACATGCGGCTGCGATAGCGCGATTTGTCATGAGAGAAACGCGTATCGCGGTGGAGCCGCGACAGCGTTTTACCGATCGCCGGCCGGGTTTCAAACTGCGGATCGATTGCCAGCATGGCCGGGCTAAGCTCGGCCACCAGCGTACGGAACGGCGTCAGCAACTCCCGCTCGTAAACGTTACGATTGGCTTCAAACCAGTCTTTGTCGTTTTCGATACGCACCTGTTGGAGAAAATTCAGCCCCTGTTGGCTGAAACCGGTAAAACTGTCTGTCATACGCCGTCCTTGTCGATTCCCTTAGCCCTGCAAGAAAAAGCGGAACGCCGGGTTATCGGTTTCATCGTGGCAATCGTAGCCCAGCGCCTGCAGGTGTTGCTCAAACTCGGGCTCGGTCTGCGACAGCTCGAAGCCCGCCAGCACGCGGCCAAAATCGGTGCCGTGGCTGCGATAATGGAACAGCGAAATATTCCAGTGGGTACCCAAGGTCTGCAGGAACTTCAGCAGCGCGCCCGGCGACTCCGGGAATTCAAAGCTGTACAGACGTTCGCGTAGCGGCTTCGAAGGACGCCCACCCACCATGTAGCGCACGTGCAGCTTGGCCATTTCGTCATCGGACAGGTCTACCACCTGATAACCGTCGGCGTTCAGCTCGTCGATGATCTCCAGCCGCTCCACATGACCGCGCGTCAGACGAACACCGACGAAAATGCAGGCGTTATCCGCATCGGCATAGCGGTAGTTGAATTCGGTCACCGAGCGGCCGCCCAGCAGTTGGCAAAACTTCAGGAAGCTGCCTTTCTGCTCTGGAATCGTCACCGCCAGCAGGGCTTCACGCTGTTCACCCAATTCGCAGCGTTCGGATACGTAACGTAATCCATGGAAGTTCAGGTTAGCGCCAGACAGCACGTGCGCCAGGCGCTCTCCCTGAATATTGTGCTGCTGCACGTACTTTTTCAGCCCGGCCAGCGCCAGCGCGCCGGAAGGCTCGGCAATGGCACGCACGTCTTCGAACAAATCCTTTACCGCCGCGCAGATAGCGTCGCTGTCGACGGTGATCACATCGTCCAGGTATTCCCGGCACAGGCGGAAGGTTTCATCGCCGATGCGCTTCACCGCCACACCCTCGGCGAACAACCCGACGCGCGCCAGATCCACCGGGTGCCCGGCATCCAGCGCCGCCCGCAGGCAGGCGGAATCTTCCGCCTCCACGCCGATCACTTTGATTTGCGGCATCAGTTGCTTAATCAGCACCGCCACGCCGGCCGCCAGACCGCCACCGCCAACCGGCACGAACACCCGGTCAAGATGCGCATCCTGCTGCAGCAGTTCCATCGCCAACGTGCCCTGCCCGGCAATCACCGTGGGATGATCGAACGGCGGTACGAAGGTCATGCCCTGTTTCTGCGACAACTCAATCGCCCGCGCTTTGGCTTCATCAAAGTTGGCACCGTGCAACAACACCTCGCCACCGAAACCGCGCACCGCATCCACTTTGATGTCTGCGGTGGATACCGGCATCACGATCAGCGTTTTGATCCCCAGCCGTTTGCCGGAGTAGGCTACGCCCTGCGCATGGTTACCGGCGGAAGCCGTCACCACGCCGCGCGCCTTTTGTTCTTCGTTCAGGCTGGCGATCATCGCATAGGCCCCGCGCAGCTTGAAGCTGTGCACCGGCTGACGATCTTCACGTTTCACCAGAATGGTATTACCCAGTCGCGAAGAGATTTTGCTCATGGCCTGTAACGGGGTGACCTGAGCCACCTCGTAAACCGGCGAGCGGAGCACCGCTCGCAGATACTCCGCGCCGCCGGGGGCGTCGGATAGGGGTTGTGATTCCGCCATGATGCTTAGCCTCCCAGCTTGCTCTTGTCGCGCACTGCGCCTTTGTCGGCACTGGTCGCCAGCGTGGCGTAGGCGCGCAGGGCGTAAGAAACCTGACGCTCACGATTTTTCGGTGTCCAGGCACGATCGCCACGCGCCAGCTCAACCTCGCGGCGTGCCGCCAGTTCGCTGTCTGCAACGTCCAGCACCATGCTGCGTTTTGGAATGTCGATGTCGATCATGTCGCCATCTTCGATCAGCGCAATCAGGCCACCGCTGCCCGCTTCCGGAGAAACGTGGCCGATAGACAGGCCCGAGGTGCCGCCGGAGAAGCGCCCATCGGTGATCAGCGCACAGGCTTTGCCCAGCCCCATGGATTTCAGGTAGGTCGTCGGGTACAGCATTTCCTGCATGCCCGGCCCGCCTTTTGGCCCTTCGTAACGGATGACCACCACGTCGCCGGCAACCACTTTCCCGCCGAGAATCGCTTCCACCGCCGTATCCTGGCTTTCGTAGACTTTCGCCGGGCCACGGAAGGTCAGGTTATCTTTGTCGACGCCGGCAGTTTTAACGATGCTGCCGTCCAGCGCCATGTTGCCGTACAGCACGGCCAATCCGCCTTCCAGGCTGAACGCATTTTCCAGCGAGCGGATACAACCCTCTGCGCGATCGTCGTCCAGCGTATCCCAGCGGCAATCCTGCGAGAACGCCTGAGTGGTGCGGATACCCGCCGGGCCGGCGCGGAACATTTTCTTCACGGCTTCATCTTTGGTCAGCATGATGTCGTACTGTTCCAGCGTTTCCGGCAGCTTCAGGCCCAGGATGTTATCGACGTCGCGGTTCATCAGCCCCGCACGGTCCAACTCGCCGAGGATAGCCAGTACGCCGCCGGCGCGGTGCACGTCTTCCATATGGTATTTCTGGGTGCTTGGCGCCACTTTGCACAGGTGCGGCACCTTGCGCGACAGGCGATCGATATCTTCCATGGTGAAGTCAATCTCGCCTTCCTGCGCCGCAGCCAGCAGGTGAAGTACGGTGTTGGTCGAACCGCCCATGGCGATATCCAGCGTCATGGCGTTTTCGAATGCCGCCTTGTTGGCGATGCTGCGCGGCAGCGCGCTTTCGTCGTCCTGCTCATAGTAACGCTTGGTCAGCGCAACGATGCGCTTGCCGGCGTTGAGGAACAAATCCTTGCGGTCCGCGTGGGTCGCCAGCAGCGAGCCGTTACCCGGCTGGGAAAGGCCCAGCGCTTCGGTCAGGCAGTTCATCGAGTTGGCGGTGAACATGCCTGAGCAGGAGCCGCAGGTCGGGCAGGCGGAACGTTCGATTTGCGCGCTGTCGGCGTCGCTGACGTTCGGGTTGGCGCCCTGAATCATCGCATCGATCAGATCCAGTTTGATGATCTTGTCGGACAGCTTGGTCTTGCCGGCTTCCATTGGGCCACCTGAAACGAAAATCACCGGAATGTTCAGGCGCAGTGACGCCATCAGCATCCCTGGGGTGATTTTGTCGCAGTTGGAGATACACACCATCGCATCGGCGCAGTGGGCATTCACCATGTATTCAACCGAATCGGCGATCAGTTCGCGCGACGGCAGGGAATAGAGCATGCCGCCGTGACCCATGGCGATACCGTCATCCACCGCAATGGTGTTGAACTCTTTGGCGACGCCGCCGGAGGCTTCGATCTGCTCTGCAACCAGTTTGCCCAAATCGCGCAAGTGCACGTGGCCCGGCACGAACTGGGTAAATGAGTTGACCACCGCAATAATCGGCTTGCCGAAATCGTCGTCGGTCATTCCGGTCGCGCGCCATAATGCGCGGGCACCCGCCATGTTGCGGCCGTGGGTGGTGGTGGCGGAACGGTACTTAGGCATGCTCTTCACTCCAAATGTATTTATTACAGGCGGCGAACGAACCGCCTGGATATTCTTATCTGTCTGTCGATTTACCCTATGAATTTCAATCTGCAGCTAGGCGGCCAGCTCACTCATCCCCAGGCGCTTACTTTAGTAAGTAACTGGGGTGAACGAGTGCAGCTAACAACGCTGCAGGTTGAAAGGCGACGGGTAAATTATGGATTTACCGGATCCAGCCAACCGTACTTGTCTTCGGTCTTGCCGGTAAACAGGCCAAAGAACGCCTGTTGGATCTGTTTGGTCACCGGGCCGCATTTGCCGATACCGACCTGGATGCCGTCAACGCTGCGCACCGGGGTGATTTCCGCTGCGGTGCCGGACATGAACACTTCGTCGGCCAGGTACAACGACTCGCGCGACAATACCTGCTCACGCACTTCGAAGCCCATGTCTTTCGCCAGTTTGATAATGGCGTCACGGGTGATGCCCGGCAGCGCGGAAGAGGTGAACGGCGGGGTAAACAGCACGCCGTCTTTCACTTCGAACAGGTTCTCGCCCGCCCCTTCGGAAATATAACCGTGCACGTCAAGCGCAATCCCTTCCTGATAACCGTGGCGGCGCGCTTCGCTGCCCACCAGCAGGGAGGAAAGGTAGTTACCGCCGGCCTTGGCCGCGGTAGGAATGGTGTTGGGCGCTACGCGCTGCCAGGAAGAAACCATCGCATCGATGCCTTGCTCCAGCGCTTCTTCACCCAGATACGCGCCCCAAGGAAACGCCGCGATAATCACGTCGGTATTGTAACCGGCTGGCGGGTTAACCCCCATGCCGACATCGCCAACAAACACCAGCGGACGAATATAAGCACTGACCAAATTGTTTTTACGCAGCGTGGCACGGCAGGCTTCCATCAGCTCATCGACGCTGTGCGATACCGGCATGCGATAGATTTTTGCCGAGTCGTGCAGACGCTGCATATGTTCGCGGTGGCGGAATACCACCGGGCCTTTATGGGAGTCGTAGCAACGGACTCCTTCAAACACCGAAGTGCCGTAGTGCAACGCATGCGACATCACGTGCACTTTGGCGTCAGCCCAGGGAACCATCTCACCATTGAACCAAATGTAATCGGCTTTCTTCGTCATTATTCTTTATCCTTCTCGCGCCTTAGGCGCGTATTTGTTGTGATGTTGGTTGCTGGATCTCAACGCAGGAGACGTCCATCAGTTTGCTTAACTGTGATGACAGTAGATCCACCGGGCGCTGGCTGGCAACGGTCAATTCAATATTGATGTTGTCGGTATTCACCGCTGAAACCATATTCATAGCACAAACCTGAAAGCCGCGATGACGCACGACGCGCAATACGCGCTCTAACATTTCAGGACGAAAACGTGCCTGGATCGAGAGTTGATGCTGCATCATGACATTTTCTCCAACATGGTTTCGTTGCCGGCGCCCGGCGGCACCAGCGGCCAGACGTTTTCGAGTTCATCAATGGACACATGCAGCAGATAAGGCCCTTCGCTGTTGAGTAAGGCGTCGAGAGCGTCTGCCACTTGGTCTTTGCGGGTAATGCGCTGGCCGGGAATACCGAAGGCATTGGCCAACATCAGGAAATCGGGGTTATCGGACAGGTTGGTTTCACTGTAACGACCGTCAAAAAACAGCTGCTGCCACTGTCGAACCATCCCTAAACGCTGGTTATCCAGTAAAACGATTTTCAGCGGCAGCTGTTTTCGTTTTATGGTACCCAGCTCTTGCACGTTCATCATGAAGGAACCGTCGCCCGACACGCAGATCACCGTATCCTGCGGCCGCGCCATTTGGGCCCCCACTGCGGCCGGCACACCGAACCCCATGGTGCCCAGGCCGCTGGACGTGATGAAGTTTTCCGGGCGTTCAAAGGTCATGTGCTGCGCGGTCCACATCTGGTGCTGGCCCACGTCGGTGGTAACCACAGTATTGGCCGGTTTGCGCTCGGATAACTGTTTCAACAGCAGCGGCGCGTAGATCGGCTGGCCTGGGTGATCGTAACGCCAGGTATGGGTTTCTTTCAGCTCAGCGACCCGCTGCTGCCAGGTGCTGATATTCAACGGCTGCTGCAGTGCCGGCAGCAAAGCTTTCAAATCGCCCTGCAATGCCACGTGCGCCTGACGCAGCTTGCTCATCTCCGCCGGGTCGATATCCATGTGGATCACCTTGGCGTGCGGAGCGAACGCGTTCAGTTTGCCGGTCACGCGATCGTCAAAACGCGCGCCGACGGCGATCAGCAAATCGCATTCCTGCACCGCCAGGTTGGCGGCCTTGGTACCGTGCATGCCCAGCATGCCGAGATAATAGGCATGTTCCGCGTCTGGCGCGCCCAGCCCTTTCAACGTGGCGACGCTTGGCATCTGGGTCACGGCGATAAACTCGCGCAACGCTGGCACCGCCTGCGCCATGCCAACCCCACCGCCAACGTACAGCATCGGTTTGTGCGCCTGCGCCAGCAACTCCGCGGCTTGCACCAGCTCTGCCGCCGGGTAGTTCAGTTCTTCCACTACCGGCATCAGGTGCGGGTGCAGATCACCCTGCGCCAGCTGGATGTCTTTCGGGATATCGATCAGCACTGGGCCTGGGCGACCACTGCCGGCGATGGCGAAGGCTTCCGCCATGATGCCCGGCAGCGCGTCCAGTGATTCCACCAGGAAGCTGTGTTTGGTGCAGGCCAGAGACAGACCGAGAACATCGATCTCCTGAAAGGCATCGGTGCCGATCAGCGCAGAACCTACCTGACCGGTGATAGCCACGACCGGCACAGAGTCCAGCAGCGCATCGGCCAGGCCGGTGATCAGATTGGTGGCACCAGGGCCGGAGGTAGCGATACAAACGCCGACTTTGCCGGTTGAACGGGCATAGCCGATGGCGGCCATTGCGGCGCCTTGTTCGTGGCGGCACAGCAGGTGTTCCACCCCGCCGTCATACAGTGCATCGTAAACCGGCATGATTGCGCCGCCCGGATAGCCGAATACCGTATCAACACCCTGCGCACGCAACGCTTGTACTACCCACTGAGCCCCGTTCATGGTTATTTCCTCGCCTTACTTCGACAACCACAGGATTTTGTTCTGTTATTCATTCTCTTATCCTTGCTTCACTTTTCTTATGCCAATAAAAAACCCCCGGACCTTACGGTGCGGGGGTTCTCTTGCGATTCCGGCTTGTTTTCTAAGCCTTTCTTCGTCCAAGTGCAGCCCCGCACGGTGGGATAATAATCACCACCACGCTAATCACGACTAGGCTAATCACTTGGGCAAAGGCTTTCATAATAGGTTTGTTCACTGTGCTCGTTTCGAACTAATGCCTACAGAGGTACCATAGTCACGCTCGGCATGACAACACTTTTTTTGCGTTATTATTCGACGCAATCTGGTCATACCTCACGCAAACTACCGCGATTTCAAACGTTAGCGTGCAGGCTTGGGGTTTTCACCTCGCCAGAGATTGCCTGGCCGCGCGTATCCTTGCCGAAGAACACCAACAGTGCGATAACAATCGCCACCGTGCCGGCAATGATCGCCATCGCCAGCCCATAGTTGTGGCCATGGTGAGCGGCAATCGTTGCCTGCAATGTCGCATTCACCGACGCAATCAGATTCCCCAGTTGGTAAACGAACCCCGGCAGCACCGCACGAGTATTGGCCGGTACCAGCTCGGTGAGATAGCTCGGAACCACGCCCCAGGCGCCCTGCACCATGAATTGCATCAAAAATGCGCCAATCCCGAGCATCAGCGAACCGCTGGAAAACGCCCACAGCGGGATCACCGGCAAGGCCAGCAGCGCAGCGATGATAATTGCTTTCCTGCGGCCGATTTTTTCCGACAGCGCACCGAAGAAAACCCCGCCGATAATTGACGCGATATTGTAGCTAATAGCGATGATACTGACGGTTTTAGCATCGAAACCATGCTGAACTTTCAGAAACACCGGATACATATCCTGGGTGCCGTGCGAGAAGAAATTAAACGCGGCCATCAGCAGCACCAGATAGCCGCACAGTTTCCAGTGGCTCTTCAGCACCGGCAGCAACGCGCTGCTTTCCTTGCGTTCACGCGCCGCCAGCCACACCGGCGATTCCTGTACGCAATAGTAAATAAACGGCAACAGCAAAATCGGCGCTGCACCGATAACAAACATGCCACGCCAACCCACCACCTTAAACAGCAAACCGTATACCACTGCCGCCAACAAATAACCAAACGGATAACCAGCCTGGAAAATCCCCGACATCAGGCCGCGTGAACGGTTCGGGATGGTTTCCATCGCCAGCGATGACGCCACGCCCCAAATCCCGCCCATCGCCACGCCGTACAATACCCGTAACAGCAAAAATACCGCCAACGACGGCGCCGCAGCGGACAGCAGCTCAAACACCGAGAAGAACACGATATTCAGCATCAAAATCGGTTTGCGGCCGTATTTTTCCGCCGCGCGGCCGAAGATCAGCGCGCCGATCGGACGTACTGCCAGCGTCAACAGGATCGCCAGCGTCACCTCTTCCATGCCGACATGAAAAGATTGCGCGATATCGCTGAGCAAAAACACCAGCACGAAGAAATCAAACGCATCGAGCGTCCAGCTTGAAAAGCTGGCGATAGCCGCATTGCGTTGCTGCGGGGTCCAACCAAACATAGTGTTATCCCTACTCTCGCGTACGAAGTCATGAGGTTTAGCGGCTGCCGTGGCGGAACGCGTCGGCGGTCGGAGTTTGTTAATTAAAGGGCTTTTATTTTAACTAATTGTTAAATACACCCATCCCACCTCTGTCTGCAACAGGGCTAGCCCGCTAATGTGTTGCAGCGTTCGCGTAATTGTTAAGGGGTATTGCCATCACTTGCGATGCGCTTCGCAGAATATTTATATCCATTTGAAATAAAAGATCTAAATTACGAACCTTTACGCAAACTATTTAACGCTGCCGCGCTCCGGGGGCGCGAATCCCGCATCATGTTGCCTTCAGAAAGGAGAGCAATATGTCACTGGCGGTTATCTATACCCGGGCAACGATGGGCGTTCAGGCCCCTTCGGTGACGGTCGAAGTACATATCAGTAACGGGCTACCCGGCCTGACAATGGTCGGGCTGCCGGAAACCACGGTGAAAGAGGCCCGCGATCGGGTACGCAGCGCGTTGATCAACAACGGTTTCACCTTTCCCGCCCGACGCATCACCGTCAACCTGGCTCCAGCCGATCTTCCCAAAGAGGGCGGCCGTTACGATCTGCCTATTGCCCTGGCAATCCTCGCCGCCTCCGAACAGCTGCCGGCCGATCAGCTGGCGCGCTATGAGTTCCTTGGGGAGCTGGCGCTCTCCGGCGCTCTGCGGGGAGTAAGCGGCGCGATACCGGCCGCGCTGGCGGCAATGGATGCCGGAAGACAGCTGATTCTGGCGGCAGCCAATGGTAAGGAAGTGGGCCTGATTGCACAGAGTGAAAGCCGGGTGGCGGAACATCTGCTGGAAGTGTGCGCCTTTCTGTTGGGCAAAGGTGTTTTACCGGTGGCCAGCGCCCCAGCCGCCGCCGAAACCCGGCAGGAGCCCGCCGATCTGCAGGATATTCTGGGCCAGGAACAGGCCAAGCGTGCGCTGGAGATCGCCGCAGCAGGAGGGCATAACCTGCTGCTGGTCGGCCCGCCGGGTACCGGGAAAACCATGTTAGCCAGCCGCCTGAACGGCCTGCTGCCGCCGCTGACCGACCGGGAGGCGCTGGAAAGCGTGGCCGTAGCCAGTCTGCTGCATCACCCTGCCGAAACGCTGCCATGGCGCCAGCGGCCATTTCGCGCACCGCATCACAGCGCCTCAATGGTCGCGCTGGTTGGCGGTGGCTCACTGCCGCGACCGGGGGAAATATCCATGGCGCATAACGGCGTACTGTTTCTGGACGAGTTGCCGGAATTCGAACGGCGCGTGCTGGATGCCCTGCGTGAACCGTTGGAGTCTGGCGAAATCGTCATTTCACGCGCCAGCGCCAAGGTCTGCTTTCCGGCCAGGGTGCAGTTGATCGCCGCAATGAATCCCAGCCCGACAGGACACTACCAGGGCATGCATAACCGTGCGTCGCCGCAACAGGTCTTGCGCTATCTCGGGCGGCTTTCAGGGCCGTTTCTCGATCGTTTCGATTTATCGATTGAGATGCCGTTGCTGCCGCCAGGCGTGCTCAGTAAAAAGCGCACCGGCGGAGAAAGCAGCATTCAGGTACGTGAACGGGTATTGCAGGCGCGTGAAAGGCAACTCTGCCGGGCAGGAAAAATCAACGCCCTGTTGAGTAATCCCGAAGTCGAACGGGATTGTACGCTCAGCGCACCGGATGCCGATTTTCTTGAGACGACGTTAAACAAGTTGGGATTATCGGTTCGCGCCTGGCAACGAATTTTAAAAGTGGCACGTACGCTGGCGGATTTGGCGGGGGATCGGGATATTGATAAGCGTCACCTGAGCGAAGCGCTTGGCTACCGCTGTATGGACCGACTGTTGCTGCAGTTGCATCGCAGCCTGGAATAAAAATGGGGCCCGCAGGCCCCATTTTTATCAATCGTCGCTTTCGGTGTAGTCTTCCACCGCATCAGCCTGCGGCTTGCCACCGGACAGGGTATGGAATTTTTTCGGACGACGTGTGCGCGCCAGATATTTAGCCCATACTTTTTCCTGCTCGGTTACCGGCTCACGTTCACCGTGGCACACTGCGACGAACAGCTGTTCTTCTTCAGTGGCCGGCTGGCGTTTGCCTGCGTCCAACTCGTTGAACGCATACCCGAAGCGCTCTAGCAATTGCGCTTCTTTAATGGTGAAATCGCCGTGACGGGAGAACCCGCGAGGATAATGTTTATTATCAAAAAAACGATTGGTCGTGGTGAAGCTATCCGCCATCTGACACGCTCCTAATTCTCTCATGGCCGTGCTGTTTATGGCGCGGAGTATTAGATAGGCTTGACATTGTGTAAAACAAAACATTTAAATCTTAACGATAAAAATTTCTGGAGATAGGTGTGGATACCGAATTACTGAAAACCTTTTTGGAGGTCAGTAGAACGCGTCACTTTGGCCGAGCCGCGGAATCCTTGTACTTAACGCAGTCTGCGGTCAGTTTCCGCATCCGCCAGTTAGAAAACCAATTAGGCGCGAATTTATTCACCCGTCACCGTAACAATATCCGCCTGACGCCAGCCGGAGAGCGGCTTCTGCCCTATGCTGAGAGCCTGATGACAACCTGGCAGTTGGCAAAAAAAGAGGTGGTGCGTTCGCTGCAGCACACCGAATTATCCATCGGTGCCACCGCATCTTTGTGGGAGGCCTACCTAACCCCGTGGCTGCAATCGCTCTATCAGCAACGTGAAGCGTTACAACTTGAAGCCAGGGTTGCGCTACGGCATTCTTTGGTAAAACAGCTGCATGAAAGACAGCTCGATTTGCTCATCACGACCGAACCGCCAAAGATGGATGAGCTGGCCAGCCAGCTGCTGGGTAATTTCTCGCTGCGGCTGTTCTCTTCTACTCTACGTGATAAGCATGCGCCGATGCCGTATATCAAGCTGGAATGGGGGGCAGACTTTCATCCGCAAGAAAGCCGCATGTTGGAAAGCGATAATCTGCCGGTGCTTACCACCACCTCGGCACACCTGACCCGCCAGTTACTGGAAACCACCGGCGGCTGCGCCTTCCTGCCCAGCCAGTGGGAGAAGGACTATCCACAGTTGGTGGCGACCCCCGAAACCCCGGCGATTATCCGCCCGCTGTACGCTGTGTGGCTGCAAAATAGCGACCAGCAGCCACTCATCCGGCAATTGCTGAAAATACCTTTAAACACCGCAGCCTAAGACGCTATAGCGGCTTTAGTCGGGGATGGCGTGGTTTGGTTCGTCTGTTGAGCCAAAATGCGCTCATCGCCTTCTGGAGGCCGATAAAGCAGAACAACAGGATGCCGATGACGATTTTGGTCCACCATGAGCTGAGCGTACCGTCGAAGGTGATATAGCTCTGAATCAGCCCCTGGATCAGCACGCCAAACAACGTGCCCAGCACGGTACCGACACCGCCGGTCAACAACGTGCCACCAATCACCACGGCGGCAATGGCATCCAGCTCGACACCGCTGGCCGCCAGCGCATAGCCCGCAGAGGTATATAACGAGAAAATAATCCCGGACAGCGCCGCCAGCGTGCCTGAAAGCATATAAATCAGCACCGTCGTGCGTTGTACCGGCACACCCATTAATGCCGCAGATACCCGATTGCCGCCGATGGCATAGACGTTATGGCCGAAGCGCGTGCGGTGCGCCAGCACCATGCCAACCGCCACCACCAACAGCATCACCAACGCTAACAGCGTGAAGCGGCCGCCACCCGGCAGTTTCCAGGCGTAGTTCGCCAGCGTCGCATACAGCGGATGATCAATGGGTATCGACTCTTCCGAAAGGATAAAACTCATGCCGCGTACGAAGAACATACCAGCCAGCGTGATGATAAATGCCGGTAGCTTGAGCGCATCAATGATCCAGCCCATCAGAGCGCCAAACGACGCCCCCATCAACAGAGCAATGACGAACGCATAGCCCGGTGCAATGCCGTAAACGCCGATCAGCTTGGCCAACAATACGCCGGTGAAGGCGATCACCGAGCCAACCGACAGATCGATACCGCCGGACAGGATCACAAACGTCATCCCCACCGCCACAATGCCGAGAAACGCGTTGTCTGTCAGTAAATCGCACCATACCCGCGTTGACGCAAAGCTGGGAAACTGGGTTAGACAAAATCCGTAGCCCAGAAGAAAGACCACGAGGGTAATCAACAGTGACAGATTACGTTTGATCATGGCTTTCGTCTCCTTAACAGCCGATGCAACGATACGCTCGGCGATTGAATCATCAGCACCGCCAGCACCACTATCGCCTTCAGTACCAGATTGAACTCCGGCCGATAGCCGGACAGTAGAATGCCGGTATTCATCCCCTGGATAATCAATGCCCCCACTACCGACAACAGAAGATTAAAACGGCCGCCCAGCAAGGATCCTCCGCCAATCACCACCGCTAAAATCGCATCCAGCTCCAGCCACAGTCCGGCATTGTTGGCATCTGCACCACGGATATCCGCAGTCACAATAATCCCCGCCACGGCGGCGCACAGCCCGCAGATCACATAGACCGCCATGACCACCCAACGCGTACTCACCCCCGCATTGCGCGCCGAGCGCAGGTTAATCCCCACCGCCTCGATGAACAGCCCCAGCGCGGTTTTGCGCGTCAGCAGCCAGATCAACAACAGCATCGCGGCGGCAATGATCGCCGGCATCGGCAAATACATCAGCGCGCCGCTGCCCAGTTGCGCCAAACCTTCGCGTTCGAAAGTGACGATTTGCCCTTCAGTGATCAGCTGTGCAATACCGCGCCCGGCCACCATCAACATCAGTGTGGCGACAATCGGTTGTATCTGCAGCACCGCGACCAGAAATCCGTTCCACAGACCACACAACGCCCCCACGGCCAGCGCAGCGGTCAGCACGTAACCCAGTGGATAGCCCGCGCTGGTCAGCGTTGCCGCCGTAGCACCGGCGATTGCCATCACGGCCCCCACTGAGAGGTCGATACCGCCGGTGGCGATCACCAGCGTCATGCCCAAGGCAAGCAACGCCACCGGCGCTCCGCGGTTAACGATGTCGATCACGCTGCCAAACAGACGGCCATCCTGAATGTGAATGGAAAAGAAATTCGGGGCGACCAGGCTGTCGATCAGCAAAATCGCCGCCAACGCTCCCAACTGCGTCGCCCCGGCCGGGAATACCCATTTGACTTTGCGTGGTCCACCGGTCATGGAGAAGCTCCTGTGGTTCATCCTGCCCCCTGTTGCACAGCAATAGCCTGCATAATCGCAGGTACCGTAATAGTCGTATGCTCAAGCTGCGTAACGTGTTTCCTGTCGCGCAATACCACGATGCGATCGGCATATCCCGCCAGTTCCTCCAACTCAGAAGAGATCACCAGCAGCGCTAATCCTTCATCACACAACCTTTCGATCAGCCGGATAATTTCTGCATGCGCACCAACGTCAATCCCGCGCGTCGGTTCATCCAGGATCAGAAAACGGGGTTTGGTTGCCAACCAACGCGACAGCAGCACCTTCTGCTGATTCCCTCCGGACAGGTATTGGATCTGTTGCTCCGGGCCCGGCGTGCGGATACCTAATAATTGGATAAAACTCTCGGCAATGCGGGTTTGCTCTCGTAGCGAGAGCGGCTTTAACCAGCCGCGCTGAGCCTGCAGAGCCAGAATGATATTTTCTCGCACCGTCGCAGCACCGATAATTCCGTCGGTTTTACGATCCTCCGGGCAATAACCGAAGCCGAGATTGGCAGCTTTGCGCGGTGTGCGAATATTCACCGCGCGGCCCTCCACTTTCGCACTGCCGCTATCATGCGATTTGATGCCAAATATCAGTTGGGCCGTTTCGGTTCGCCCCGAACCGAGCAGGCCTGCCAATCCGACAATCTCACCCGGCCTTATTCTCAGATCGAAGGGTTCAACCATGCCACGACGCCCGTAGCCGTTAAATTCGACCAGCGGAGACGCATCCGTCGGTACATGCTCGCCCCGCTTGAGCAACGACTCGTCAAAGGCGTGACCGAGCATCATCTGGACCAGCTCCAGCCGTGGCAAGTCGTTGGCAGGCTTGGTACCCACCAACCTACCGTTGCGCAGCACGGTAATGCGATCGCTGATGCGGTAAACCTGATCGAGGAAATGAGTGACAAAGATCATGCCTATCCCCTGCGAACGCAGCTGACTGAGAATATCCAGCAGCATGGTGACTTCTTTAGCATCCAGGCTCGCAGTGGGTTCATCCAGGATCAGGACTTTGGCTGAAAGATCGACCGCCCGGGCGATGGCGACAATCTGCTGGATCGCAATCGAGTAGTTGCCCAATGGCTGGCTGGCATCCAGCTGCAACCCATAGCCCTGCAAAAGTTGCTGGGCCCGCCGCAGCATGGTTTTTTGATCGACCAGGCCGAAACGGGTAGGTTCGCGGCCGATAAACAAATTGGCAGCCACCGAGATATTCGCCAGCAGGTTAACTTCCTGATAAACCGTACCAATCCCCAACGCCTGCGCTTGAGCGGTGCTTTGCGGCGCAATGGCTTTGCCCTCCAGCAGGATTTCACCGGCAGAACGCTGATAAACCCCGGTCAGCGCTTTGATTAGCGTGGATTTCCCCGCGCCGTTTTCACCCAACAACGCCATGATCTCTCCGCGCTGCAGCGTGAAATCAACCTCTTCCAGCGCCTTTACGCCAGGAAACTCGACGGATAATCCTTTAATCGCCAATAACGTGGTCTGAGATGCGGCCATCTTTTGTCCCGTCGGTGAGTGGATTAATAACCCATGCTTTTCTTCAGCTCGAATTCCTGTTTTGCGGTATCGGGCTGCAGCAGTTTCGATTCGGTCTGAATAAACTTCGCGGGTTGCGTGCCGTCTTTCTTCATCGCCAACAGCGCGTCGAACGCAGGACCAGCCATATTCGGTGTCAGCTCGACCGACGCATTGGCCTCGCCATTGATCATCGCTTTGAAGATATCGGGAACACCGTCGATGGAGACAATTTTAATTTGTGAGCCTGGTTTCAAGCCGGCTTCTTTGATCGCCTGAATGGCACCTATCGCCATATCGTCGTTGTGAGCGTATACGGCGCAGATATTTTTGCCGTTCTGCTCAGCCTTGATGAAACTTTCCATCACTTCTTTACCCTTGCTGCGGGTGAAGTCACCAGATTGCGAACGGATAATTTTGACGTTGGCGGTGCTGGCGATCCCGTCAGCAAAGCCTTTCTTGCGGTTGATTGCGACGCTGGCGCCCACGGTGCCTTGCAGTTCCACCACGTTACAAGGCTTACCGGCAACCTCTTTGACCAGCCACTCCCCCGCAACTTTGCCTTCATGCACACTGTCCGATGCCACAGCAGCGGTATACAGCGAGGGATCGTTCACTTCGATCATCCTGTCGAGCAGGAATACCGGGATTTTGGCCTCTTTCGCCTCTTGCAGTACCGGGGTCCAGCCGGTAGCGACCACTGGCGCAATAAAAATAGCGTCAACGCCCTGGGCAATAAAAGATCTTACCGCTTTGATCTGGTTTTCCTGTTTTTGCTGCGCATCGGCGATTTTCAGCGTAATTCCACGCTTTTCCGCTTCTTGTTTCGATACTTTGGTTTCCGCCGAGCGCCAGCCCGATTCAGAACCAATCTGAGAAAAGCCGACGACCAGCGGTGCTGCCTGTGCCGAACCGATCAATGCGCCAGTAATGGCGGCCGCTAACAGCAGACGTTTAACCATGTTGTTCTCCTCGCTTTGCCCAGGGATGTGACTCCCTCCGGCAGGGGTAGTCGTTGTTGTATATGCTGCCTATTTTTCTGGTGGAGTTGGCGGCCAAAAGGTTGGGCGCTACTTAGTTGTAGTTGAAAATCAGGCGGGAATAATGAGCAGCATCACATCGCGGTAGAACAACCATTTTGTACATGGATTCAGCTAAAAATGTCTAAATTGGGAACGATTTCAGAGGAGTTTTTAGGCAATTTTTCAGAGGAGTAGCGAAAATTTAGAAAATGTAGAAAGCAAAAAAAACCCTTCGCTTTCGCGAAGGGTTTTTAATATGGCAGGGGCGGAGAGACTCGAACTCGCGACACCCGGTTTTGGAGACCGGTGCTCTACCAACTGAGCTACGCCCCTAAATCTCGCTTAACATTATGCCTGCTAAAATTAGCAGGCATAATTTAAATAAGTGGCGGAACGGACGGGGCTCGAACCCGCGACCCCCTGCGTGACAGGCAGGTATTCTAACCAACTGAACTACCGCTCCACCGATTCTTTTACGTTGCACCTTTCGATGCAGGCAAAACCGCGCTTGGCGATCCTGCTCATTACCAGGTGTCATGCTGATAACGTTTATTTGATGCCTGGCAGTGTCCTACTCTCGCATGGGGAGACCCCACACTACCATCGGCGCTACGGCGTTTCACTTCTGAGTTCGGCATGGGGTCAGGTGGGACCACCGCGCTATTGCCGCCAGGCAAATTCTGTTTCATTCCAACCGCTTCACTCTCGTGTCGCCATTGAAACCAATCTCGGAACTTCGCTGAAAATCTACACCAATCTCTCTAAAACACCTTCGGTGTTGTAAGGTTAAGCCTCACGGATCATTAGTACTGGTTAGCTCAATGCATCGCTGCACTTACACACCCAGCCTATCAACGTCTTAGTCTTAAACGTTCCTTCAGGGGCCTTAAAGGCCCAGGGAAGACTCATCTCGAGGCAAGTTTCGCGCTTAGATGCTTTCAGCGCTTATCTCTTCCGCACTTAGCTACCGGGCAATGCCATTGGCATGACAACCCGAACACCAGTGGTGCGTTCACTCCGGTCCTCTCGTACTAGGAGCAACCCCTCTCAATCTTCCAACGCCCACGGCAGATAGGGACCGAACTGTCTCACGACGTTCTAAACCCAGCTCGCGTACCACTTTAAATGGCGAACAGCCATACCCTTGGGACCTACTTCAGCCCCAGGATGTGATGAGCCGACATCGAGGTGCCAAACACCGCCGTCGATATGAACTCTTGGGCGGTATCAGCCTGTTATCCCCGGAGTACCTTTTATCCGTTGAGCGATGGCCCTTCCATTCAGAACCACCGGATCACTAAGACCTACTTTCGTACCTGCTCGAGCCGTCACTCTCGCAGTCAAGCTAGCTTATGCCTTTGCACTAACCTCACGATGTCCGACCGTGATTAGCTAACCTTCGTGCTCCTCCGTTACTCTTTGGGAGGAGACCGCCCCAGTCAAACTACCCACCAGACACTGTCCTCACCCCGGATTACGGGGCCGAGTTAGAACATCAAACATTAAAGGGTGGTATTTCAAGGTTGGCTCCACGCAGACTGGCGTCCACGCTTCAAAGCCTCCCACCTATCCTACACATCAAGGCTCAATGTTCAGTGTCAAGCTATAGTAAAGGTTCACGGGGTCTTTCCGTCTTGCCGCGGGTACACTGCATCTTCACAGCGAGTTCAATTTCACTGAGTCTCGGGTGGAGACAGCCTGGCCATCATTACGCCATTCGTGCAGGTCGGAACTTACCCGACAAGGAATTTCGCTACCTTAGGACCGTTATAGTTACGGCCGCCGTTTACTGGGGCTTCGATCAAGAGCTTCGCCTTGCGGCTGACCCCATCAATTAACCTTCCAGCACCGGGCAGGCGTCACACCGTATACGTCCACTTTCGTGTTTGCACAGTGCTGTGTTTTTATTAAACAGTTGCAGCCAGCTGGTATCTGCGACTGGCTTCGGCTCCAAGAGCAAGTCTCTTCACCTACGCGCCAGCGTGCCTTCTCCCGAAGTTACGGCACCATTTTGCCTAGTTCCTTCACCCGAGTTCTCTCAAGCGCCTTGGTATTCTCTACCTGACCACCTGTGTCGGTTTGGGGTACGATTCTGTGTTACCTGATGCTTAGAGGCTTTTCCTGGAAGCTTGGCATCAACTACTTCTGCACCGTAGTGCATCGTCATCACGCCTCAGGGTTGAATAAGAGAACGGATTTACCAATTCTCTCCCCCTACACGCTTAAACCGGGACAACCGTCGCCCGGCTAGCCTAGCCTTCTCCGTCCCCCCTTCGCAGTAACACCGAGTACAGGAATATTAACCTGTTTCCCATCGACTACGCCTTTCGGCCTCGCCTTAGGGGTCGACTCACCCTGCCCCGATTAACGTTGGACAGGAACCCTTGGTCTTCCGGCGAGCGGGTTTTTCACCCGCTTTATCGTTACTTATGTCAGCATTCGCACTTCTGATACCTCCAGCAACCCTCACAGGCCACCTTCAACGGCTTACAGAACGCTCCCCTACCCAACAACGCCTAAGCGTCGCTGCCGCAGCTTCGGTGCATGGTTTAGCCCCGTTACATCTTCCGCGCAGGCCGACTCGACCAGTGAGCTATTACGCTTTCTTTAAATGATGGCTGCTTCTAAGCCAACATCCTGGCTGTCTATGCCTTCCCACATCGTTTCCCACTTAACCATGACTTTGGGACCTTAGCTGGCGGTCTGGGTTGTTTCCCTCTTCACGACGGACGTTAGCACCCGCCGTGTGTCTCCCGTGATAACATTCTTCGGTATTCGGAGTTTGCATCGGTTTGGTAAGCCGGGATGGCCCCCTAGCCGAAACAGTGCTCTACCCCCGAAGATGAGTTCACGAGGCGCTACCTAAATAGCTTTCGGGGAGAACCAGCTATCTCCCGGTTTGATTGGCCTTTCACCCCCAGCCACAAGTCATCCGCTAATTTTTCAACATTAGTCGGTTCGGTCCTCCAGTTAGTGTTACCCAACCTTCAACCTGCCCATGGCTAGATCACCGGGTTTCGGGTCTATACCTTGCAACTATTCGCCCAGTTAAGACTCGGTTTCCCTACGGCTCCCCTATACGGTTAACCTTGCTACAAAATATAAGTCGCTGACCCATTATACAAAAGGTACGCAGTCACCCAACAAAGTAGGCTCCCACTGCTTGTACGTACACGGTTTCAGGTTCTATTTCACTCCCCTCGCCGGGGTTCTTTTCGCCTTTCCCTCACGGTACTGGTTCACTATCGGTCAGTCAGGAGTATTTAGCCTTGGAGGATGGTCCCCCCATATTCAGACAGGATGTCACGTGTCCCGCCCTACTCATCGAACTCACAGAATGTGCATTTTAGTGTACGGGACTATCACCCTTTACTGTGCGACTTTCCAGACGCTTCCACTAACACACAAACTGATTCAGGTTCTGGGCTGTTCCCCGTTCGCTCGCCGCTACTGGGGGAATCTCGGTTGATTTCTTTTCCTCGGGGTACTTAGATGTTTCAGTTCCCCCGGTTCGCCTCATACGACTATGTATTCATCGTATGATAGTGCAACGAATTGCACTGGGTTTCCCCATTCGGGTATTGCCGGTTATAACGGTTCATATCACCTTACCGACACTTTTCGCAGATTAGCACGCCCTTCATCGCCTCTGACTGCCTAGGCATCCACCGTGTACGCTTAGTCACTTAACCTCACAACCCGAAGGTGTTTCTGTAAACAGAAAACACTGTCGTGCTGTTTATTTGAGAGACTCTATGACAGGTTACTCCTTACCCCAATACATCTACGGAGGGATAAGTTTCAGCTGTCATGTTTCAATTTTCAGCTTGTTCCAGATTGTTAAAGAGCAATATCTTAAACGTGACTCTTACGAATCAGTTTTAAGATTTTTTGATATGGTGGAGCTAAGCGGGATCGAACCGCTGACCTCCTGCGTGCAAGGCAGGCGCTCTCCCAGCTGAGCTATAGCCCCATATCAGAAAAGCATTTTTACACCCTGTCTACTACCTTCGCCAATTCGCTTCTCGTCAAAGCGAAGGCTTACAACGTTTACTGACGTAAACATGTGAGTCGACAACGCAGGATAGGAGGGAATTGGTGGGTCTGAGTGGACTTGAACCACCGACCTCACCCTTATCAGGGGTGCGCTCTAACCACCTGAGCTACAGACCCGACAAGGTGCTTTAAGACTTAACCGATAAGATTAAGCCTTATGCTCTCTTTCATTTCATCAGACAATCTGTGTGAGCACGCCACTCGAATCAATATCATTAGGTAAGGAGGTGATCCAACCGCAGGTTCCCCTACGGTTACCTTGTTACGACTTCACCCCAGTCATGAATCACAAAGTGGTAAGCGCCCTCCCGAAGGTTAAGCTACCTACTTCTTTTGCAACCCACTCCCATGGTGTGACGGGCGGTGTGTACAAGGCCCGGGAACGTATTCACCGTAGCATTCTGATCTACGATTACTAGCGATTCCGACTTCATGGAGTCGAGTTGCAGACTCCAATCCGGACTACGACGTACTTTATGAGGTCCGCTTGCTCTCGCGAGTTCGCTTCTCTTTGTATACGCCATTGTAGCACGTGTGTAGCCCTACTCGTAAGGGCCATGATGACTTGACGTCATCCCCACCTTCCTCCGGTTTATCACCGGCAGTCTCCTTTGAGTTCCCGACCGAATCGCTGGCAACAAAGGATAAGGGTTGCGCTCGTTGCGGGACTTAACCCAACATTTCACAACACGAGCTGACGACAGCCATGCAGCACCTGTCTCAGAGTTCCCGAAGGCACTAAGCTATCTCTAGCGAATTCTCTGGATGTCAAGAGTAGGTAAGGTTCTTCGCGTTGCATCGAATTAAACCACATGCTCCACCGCTTGTGCGGGCCCCCGTCAATTCATTTGAGTTTTAACCTTGCGGCCGTACTCCCCAGGCGGTCGATTTAACGCGTTAGCTCCGGAAGCCACGCCTCAAGGGCACAACCTCCAAATCGACATCGTTTACAGCGTGGACTACCAGGGTATCTAATCCTGTTTGCTCCCCACGCTTTCGCACCTGAGCGTCAGTCTTTGTCCAGGGGGCCGCCTTCGCCACCGGTATTCCTCCAGATCTCTACGCATTTCACCGCTACACCTGGAATTCTACCCCCCTCTACAAGACTCTAGCTTGCCAGTTTCAAATGCAGTTCCCACGTTAAGCGCGGGGATTTCACATCTGACTTAACAAACCGCCTGCGTGCGCTTTACGCCCAGTAATTCCGATTAACGCTTGCACCCTCCGTATTACCGCGGCTGCTGGCACGGAGTTAGCCGGTGCTTCTTCTGCGAGTAACGTCAATGCAATGTGCTATTAACACATTACCCTTCCTCCTCGCTGAAAGTGCTTTACAACCCTAAGGCCTTCTTCACACACGCGGCATGGCTGCATCAGGCTTGCGCCCATTGTGCAATATTCCCCACTGCTGCCTCCCGTAGGAGTCTGGACCGTGTCTCAGTTCCAGTGTGGCTGGTCATCCTCTCAGACCAGCTAGGGATCGTCGCCTAGGTGAGCCATTACCCCACCTACTAGCTAATCCCATCTGGGCACATCTGATGGCGTGAGGCCCGAAGGTCCCCCACTTTGGTCCGTAGACGTTATGCGGTATTAGCTACCGTTTCCAGTAGTTATCCCCCTCCATCAGGCAGTTTCCCAGACATTACTCACCCGTCCGCCGCTCGTCACCCAGAGAGCAAGCTCTCCTGTGCTACCGCTCGACTTGCATGTGTTAGGCCTGCCGCCAGCGTTCAATCTGAGCCATGATCAAACTCTTCAATTTAAAAGTTCGATTTGCTTCAACTCGTGAAGCGATGCTCAAAGGTTACTAAATGAATTTTACTTCAGTAGTCACTCTTCAAGACTTGATATTTTTTCGTACCCGAAGGTACTGGATATCGTCTTGTGGAGTGCCCACACAGATTGTCTGATAAATTGTTAAAGAGCGTTCGTTACTGAGATAACTCTCGGTAACGCGGGAGGTGCATATTACGCTTTCCCGCTGAAGAGTCAAGCTTTTTTCTTATTAAGAAACGGTGTTTTCACCGGCTTGCTTCTTCCTGGCTGGGCGACTGGCTCTCGTTAGAGGAGTCGTTGTTCCCGGTCAGTGGAGGCGCATTATAGGGAGTTCTCAGAAGGCCGCAACCCCTAATTTCAATATTTTTTCCAACCGTTGAATGTTTAACCAAAACTCTGTTAAAGAGGCAGTTTTTTCAACGATTTAAAGCCATATCCCTGCAAAACGGGCAATAAAGCATCAGTGTCTTCATTCAACGCCATGCAATACGCCAGATTATCTTCCTGAGTCGACACCAGATTTTCCTGCGAAGAAATAAGCCAAGCGGTACGACGGGCAATAGCCGCGCCGGAATCCACCAGTCGGGTTCCCTCAGGCAACACCTGCATTAACTCTTCTGCTAATAGAGGGAAGTGGGTGCAACCGAGTACCACGGTATCCGGCGGCTCGCGCATGCTCAGCCATGGATGCAGAATTTTCTTCAGCGTGGCCAGCGGTACGGCTTCACCGTGCAGCTTGGCTTCCGCCAGTTCCACCAGCTCTGAAGATCCCAATAGCTCGATCTTGCAATCGGTAGCGAAGCGGACAATCAACTCATGGGTATAAGTGCGCTGTACGGTACCGCGAGTAGCCAACAGCCCGACAACGCCATTGGCGGTCAAGCGGGCAGCAGGTTTAATCGCGGGCACTACGCCCACTACCGGGAAGGTAAAGCGTTCACGCAGCGCCGGCAGCGATACGGTACTGGCGGTATTACAGGCGATGACGACAATCGCCAGAGGATGCCGCTGTTGCACCGCGCTGACAATCTCCAGCACGCGTTCAACGATAAACTCTTCGGATTTCTCGCCGTAGGGGAACGCCACATTATCGAAGGCATAGATATAGTGGAGGTCCGGCAGCAATTGCCGAACCTCCTGATACACCGACAGCCCGCCGACACCGGAATCAAATACCAGCACCGTCGGGCGGGGCGTCGCGGTGGTGTTAGAAGGTATAGCTTCCAGTGAGGTAGTATTCTCTTCCTGGAGTAGCGTAGCCATAAGCCGTCTCATAATCTTTATCAAACAGGTTGGCAATTCTACCACGAACTGTCAGATGAGATGTGACCGGATACGAAACTGCGAGATCCCACAGGCTGACGCCGCCGAGTTTGACTGTGCGTGTAGTGTAACCACTGTAGTCGCCGTCGTAGCGTTCACCCAGATAATGGTAGGTTACAGCCCAATCGAAGTCATGTACCTGCCAATCCAGCTCATACTTCACCTGCTGTTTAGCACGACGCAGCAGCACTTCGTTGGTTTTTGCATTACGTGGATCAACATAGTCATAACCAATTTGGTGGGCCAACGGCCCGGTATCAAAGGAAGCCGTAGCTTCAACACCTTTAATGGTTGCCTTATTGACGTTGTAGTAAGCAGAACCAGAACCGCTGGATGCATAACCGATCAAGTTATCTATATCGTTACGATACCCGGTGACACGCCAGGTAACCGGCCCGGTTAACCCCTCAAAACCACCTTCCCACTGTTTGCTTTCCTCTGGCTTCAAATCCGGGTTGCCGCCAAAGCTGCCGTATTGTTGCCCCAGATTCGGTGCTTTAAACGCAGTACCGTAGGAAGCAATTGCACGATAACCCTCAACAAACTCCCACGCAGCACTGGTTTGCCAAGTGCCATGCCAGCCATATTGCGAATTATCGTCACCGCGTACAGCCCCTTCCAGGGTAAAGGCATCAATTTGTTGCTGCCCCGTCAGATAAATCCCGGTATTACGCTGGCTCTTGCTATCGGTGATGTAAGCTGTGCCTGGCTCAATTTTCTGATCCTGCCAATCAACACCCGTACTGATGTTGCCATTGGCAACCTGGAACGTATTACCCCACTGCACATTGTATTGTGTGGAATCATCCAAAGTTGCAGAAGCAGAATAAGGGCCATACTTGGGATCGTAGTTATAGTCCTTACTGTGGCTATAGCTGGCAATCAACTGAGTGGCATAAATACCGTCCTGGTAACGTAGGCCGCTATCCCAACTTTGGCTATAGAGCTGACGGGTATCCGGCAGTGCGTCTGAATGTGCCGGGTCGGAATAGCTGTAATTACCATCATAAGCCGTACGGTTGTCATAACCGTAGCCGCGAACAAATCCGCTGAAAGCCTCATTAAACTTATGATCTATGCTGCCATACAGAGACTTACTCATGAAACCGTCGCGGTCAGTTTGCGCCGGGTTACCAAAGCTGTCTGGCAGATTCGCCACCACGTCATACCCTTTGGTATAGGTGTAGTTACCGGCGAGGGTCGCAACCGTGCTGTCGCCCAACTGTTGCTGAGTGGACGCATCGTAGGCTTGATAGCCGTTTGACCCCATGCCGGCGGAAAGCGTGGTGCCATTCTTCTCGCGGGTAGTAATAATGTTGACCACCCCGCCGATGGCATCAGATCCGTACGCTGCCGAACGCGGCCCACGGATATATTCGACTTTTTGCACCAGCGAGATCGGGATCTGGCTGAGGTCGGAAGAACCGCTGACACCGGCCTGATTAAGGCGAATTCCGTCAACCAGCACCAGCACGTGGCTGGAATTGGTGCCACGGATAAACAACGAGCTTTGCTGCCCCAAACCGCCGTTTTGCGCAATATCCACGCCCGGCAAACGACGCATCACGTCGGTCAGGCTTTTTGCCTGCCAGCGGTCGATTTCGTCACGGGTAACGACAGAGGTGGGTGCCAGCACGGAAGAAACCGGCTGTGAAAAACGGTTGGCGGAAACCACCAGGTCATCGCTGTTATTGGCTTTGGTGTTGTCTTGCGCCCATCCAGAAAAAGCCGTGATGGAAGAAACCACCGCCAGCAGTGTATTTTTTGTAATTGTCATGAAAAAGCATCCAAACTTAATTGGCGGATGCCGCAGGATCATGGCCGGTATTTCGCGACGGCCACGGGCATTGCGACGTAACACCGGCAGGTCTTCGGGCTTGGGAGTTGCGGGTGGCCTGTGAGCTACCAGCACCGGGCGATGACTTCCCATCCTGCAATGGACAGTGTCTGCGTAAAACGCTATCGCCGTGACTTCCCCTTACCGCTGCGCGTCAGCTCCGGATTCGAACCGGATTCCCTTTTCACTCGCTGCTTGAGGCCGGACGACAATGCTACGATCAATGTAAATAGATGTCTAGACTGCTATCAGTGTTACAAATAATAAACACGACAAAACTGGACTTCACGGACTGATTCCCTACAATCCCCGCTGATCAATTTTGCCTGACGAGAAGAAACATGACGCCCGAGAACTTGCCTATTGAACGTTACGATGACCAACTGGCGGAGAAAACTGCCCGGCTGAAAACGCTGATGTCACCGTTCACGGCACCCGAGCCGGAAGTGTTCCGCTCGCCGGTAAGCCACTACCGCATGCGCGCCGAATTCCGCATCTGGCATGATGAAGACGAGATGTACCACATCATGTTTGATCAGCAGACCAAACAACGCATCCGCGTCGACAAGTTTCCTGCCGCCAGCGAATTGATTAACCGCCTGATGAGCGCCCTGATCGTTGCCATCAAGCCGGAGCCGATTCTGCGCCGCAAGCTTTTCCAGATTGACTACCTGTCGACCCGCAGCGGCAAAATCATTGCCTCACTGCTGTATCACCGCAAACTGGACGACGAATGGCAGCAGCAGGCAGAAAAGCTGCGTGATGATCTGCGCGCTCAAGGCTTTGACCTGCAACTGATTGGCCGCGCGTCTAAAATGAAAATCATGCTGGATCAGGATTATGTAGACGAAGTCCTTCCGGTCGCTGGCCGCGACATGATCTATCGCCAGGTGGAAAACAGCTTCACCCAACCGAATGCGGCGCTGAATATACAGATGCTGGAATGGGCGCTGGACGTAACCACCGGTTCTAAAGGCGATTTGCTGGAGTTGTATTGCGGTAACGGTAACTTCTCTTTGGCATTGGCGCGTAACTTCGAGCGGGTTCTGGCTACCGAAATCGCCAAACCTTCGGTCGCTGCGGCACAGTACAATATTGCGGCCAACCAGATCGATAACGTGCAGATTATCCGTATGGCAGCGGAAGATTTCACCCAGGCGATGAACGGGGTACGGGAGTTTAACCGGCTGAAAGGTATCGATCTGAGCAGCTATAACTGCGAAACCATTTTTGTCGATCCGCCGCGCAGCGGGCTGGACGATGAAACGGTAAAAATGGTGCAAGCCTATCCGCGTATTCTGTATATCTCATGCAACCCGGAAACGCTGTGCGCCAATCTGGAAACGCTGCAGGAAACTCACCGAATCAGTCGTCTGGCGCTGTTTGATCAGTTCCCGTACACCCATCATATGGAATGCGGTGTACTGTTGGAAAAGCGCGTTTAACCTGACAGGGGCGCCGTTGCTGCGCCCCTGTCCAACCTTTACGCCTGCGTATTCCCCTCCAGCGCCTTGCGCGCCTTCAGCTTCACGCCAATCCAGAGCACCAGCGCCACAGCGACAATCGCCGGCAAGAAGTTAGAGCCAATCTGCGGGTATTCCGCACGCACAATCGCACTGTATAACAGCACCCCCAGCAGGAAACAGGCTGCGGCCAGTTTCGGCATGCCATCCGGCATGGCGCGGTGCTGATAGCGTTGATGCAGGCAGTACACCGCCAGAGCCAAAGCAATTATCGGGAAAATAGAAAACGGCACTACCGAGCTGAACAACGCGGCAAACGAACCGTTGATTGAAAGGCCGGCAATCAACGCCAGCAGTAAAGTGCCATTCTCACGGCCTGATTTTTCCATCATTTTCTACCTTTATACGTGGGACACAGAAGCTTTTTCTTGCTCGCGGCGATACCAGTAATAAGCGCCCTTGGAAATCATCCGCAGTTGCAACACTAAACGTTCCTCGAGCCGACGCCGTTGGTCGATGTCAATGTCCAGCGCTTCGGCACCGGCGCTGAACACGATAGTCACCATGGCTTCCGCCTGCGCTTCGGTGAAGCTGCGCGGCATATGGTTTTCCAGCTCGAGGTAATCCGCCAGTTCGGCGATAAAATGTTGGATCTCACGCGCCACCGCCGCACGGAAGGCGGCCGAAGTACCGGAACGCTCACGTAACAACAGGCGAAAGGCGTTGGGGTTATTGCCGATAAACTCCATAAAGGTGGAGACCGAAGTGCGGATCACACTACCGCCCTTGGCGATACGCTGGCGCGCCTGCCGCATCAGTTGGCGCAGCATCAGGCCACTCTCATCGACCATGGTTAGCCCAAGCTCGTCCACGTCACGGAAGTGGCGGTAAAATGACGTTGGCGCGATGCCCGCCTCGCGTGAGACTTCGCGCAAACTCAGGCTGGCAAAGCTGCGTTCGGCGCTTAGCTGGCTGAATGCCGCCTCAATGAGGGAACGACGAGTCCGTTCTTTTTGTTGTGCTCTGACGCCCATATGCATATCCAGATAAGATCCATTCATTGAGTCTAACGCCGTGGAGTCGGCAATATAGCAAATTTTATTGCAACAGCATTTATACAAACGCGTCCTGTCACAGTTTCAGCCTGTACCATTTGTGCTTTGCCTCAAAAAGCCTAATGGTGATTGGGCGCTCAGCGCTATGATGTTAAGATACCGTTGTAATTTTGTATAAAAACAGGTCTCTCCTACATGCAACAGCACTATCAATTTGATGCCATTGTAATTGGCTCGGGCCCTGGTGGTGAAGGTGCCGCTATGGGGCTGGTGAAACAGGGCGCCCGCGTGGCCGTTATCGAACGGTACAATAATGTGGGCGGCGGATGTACTCATTGGGGTACCATCCCGTCCAAAGCCCTCCGCCACGCCGTCAGCCGCATTATCGAATTCAACCAGAACCCGCTTTACAATAATTCACGCACGCTCAGTGCAACCTTCCCTGACATTTTACGCCACGCCGATAACGTCATTAATCAGCAAACCCGAATGCGCCAGGGTTTCTATGAACGCAACCAGTGCAAACTGTTTGCTGGCGATGCGCGCTTTATCGACGCCAACACCGTCAGCGTCAGCTACATGGATGGCACCCAGGACACCATCCGCGCCGATCATATCGTGATCGCCTGCGGCTCGCGCCCTTACAACCCGTCGAGCGTAGATTTTAACCATCCACGCATTTATAACAGCGACTCAATTCTCGAACTGAGCCACGAACCACGCCACGTAATCATTTACGGTGCCGGAGTCATCGGCTGCGAATATGCGTCGATCTTCCGCGGCCTGAACGTGAAGGTGGATCTGATCAACACCCGCGATCGCCTGCTGGCGTTCCTCGATCAGGAAATGTCGGACTCGCTGTCTTACCACTTCTGGAATAACGGCGTGGTGATCCGTCACAACGAAGAGTTCGAGAAGATCGAAGGCACCGACGACGGCGTAATCGTTCACCTGAAATCCGGCAAGAAAGTGAAAGCGGATTGCCTGCTGTACGCCAACGGGCGTACCGGTAACACCGATTCACTCGGGCTGGAGAATGTCGGTCTGGAGTCAGACAGCCGCGGCCTGCTGAAAGTGAACAGCATGTACCAGACCGCGCTGTCGCACATTTACGCCGTGGGTGACGTGATTGGTTATCCGAGCCTGGCATCCGCCGCTTACGATCAGGGCCGAATCGCCGCACAGGCGATCGCCTCCGGCGAAGCCAGCGGGCATTTGATCGAAGACATTCCGACCGGTATCTACACCATTCCGGAAATCAGCTCCGTCGGTAAAACCGAGCAGGAACTGACGGCAATGAAAGTGCCGTATGAAGTGGGCCGCGCCCAGTTCAAGCATCTGGCACGTGCGCAAATTGCCGGGATGAACGTCGGCAGCCTGAAGATCCTGTTCCATCGCGACACCTTGCAGATCCTCGGGATCCACTGCTTCGGCGAGCGTGCGGCGGAGATCATCCACATCGGTCAGGCGATCATGGAACAGAAAGGTGAAGGCAATACTATCGAATATTTCGTTAATACGACCTTCAACTATCCGACCATGGCCGAAGCCTACCGGGTGGCAGCGCTAAACGGCTTAAACCGCCTGTTTTAACGTGGTACTGAAGTAATTCTGCATGTGCTCGCGGATCGCCTCGGCCAATTGCTCATAACGGCTGCGCAATGGGGAGCCGGGGCGGTACACCAGCGCAATGGTGCGCTTCGGCTCCGGTTTATAACAGTCGAGGTAGCAGACGCCGTCTCGCTCACGCTGCGGCGGTACCGCAAGCGTTGGCAACAGGGTAATGCCGCTGCCTGCCGCCACCATATTGCGCAGCGTTTCCAGACTGGTCGCGCGGAAGTGAGTATCCTCGTCCGCTCCCGCCTGGAAGCAAAAACCCATCGCCTGATCGCGCAGGCAGTGGCCATCTTCCAGCATCAGCAGTTTTTCGCCCGCCAAATCCGGCATCGCTACGCGATCGCGCTGTGCCCAAGGGTGATCTGAATACACCGCCAGCTTCATCGGCTCATCAAATAGCGGTACTTCGATAAAGGCCTCCGTTTCCTTCACCAGCGCCAAAATGGCACAGTCCAGCTTGCCGCTGTCGAGCTGCGCCAGCAACTGATGGGTCTGCGCTTCATGCAGGTACATTTCCAGCTTGGGAAAGGTTTTGTGCAAGGTAGGAATGATCTGTGGCAGCAAATAAGGCCCGACGGTCGGGATCAAGCCGATATGCAGCGGCCCTGACATCGCTTCCCCTTGTTGGCTGGCCATCTCTTTCAGGACTTTGACTTCGCGCAGCACGGTACGCGCCTGCTCCACCAGCAACAGGCCCGCCTGGGTGAATAACACCTTGCGGCTGGTACGTTCGAGCAGCATCACGCCCAGTTCGTCTTCCAGCTTGCGGATCTGCCCACTTAGCGTGGGTTGGCTAACATGGCATGAATCGGCGGCACGGCGGAAATGCCGATGCTCGGCCAAGGCGACCAGGTACTCTAAATCACGAATATTCATTTTTTCCCTCCAGACCATGATAGCTCATGGCGATAGATAAGATAGCAATGAGCGATTAGATCTATCAAGCCCCGACGTCAATAATGTGTCCCAACGAAGCGATACAGCGCTAACAGCCAAAAATTATTTTCCTAATTAAGGGGTTAATCCATGTTTACCAGCCAAGAAGGCAAAAAAGTTCCTCAGGTTACTTTCCACACCCGTCAGGGCGACCAATGGATTGATGTCACCACCAATGACCTGTTCAAAGATAAAACCGTCATCGTGTTTTCGCTGCCAGGCGCGTTTACCCCAACCTGCTCTTCCAGCCATTTGCCACGCTACAACGAACTGTCCAGCGTATTCAAACAGCACGGCGTTGACAGCATCCTTTGCGTTTCGGTGAACGACACCTTCGTGATGAACGCCTGGAAAGCCGATCAGCACGCGGAAAACATCACCTTCGTGCCGGACGGCAACGGAGAGTTCACCAAAGGCATGAACATGCTGGTCGAGAAAGCCGATCTGGGCTTCGGTCCACGTTCATGGCGTTACTCGATGCTGGTGCGCAACGGCGTGGTGGAAAAAATGTTCGTCGAGCCCAACAAACCGGGTGACCCGTTTGAAGTCTCTGACGCCGACACCATGCTGAAATACCTGGCGCCGGAATTCAAAGTGCAGGAATCGGTTTCGCTGTTCACCAAGCCCGGCTGCCCGTTCTGCGCCAAAGCCAAACAAATGCTGCAAGAACGTGGTATCCAGTATGAAGAAATCGTGCTGGGCAAAGACGCCACCACCGTCAGCCTGCGTGCCGTCAGCGGCCGTGCCACCGTACCTCAGGTGTTTATCGGCGGCCGTCACATCGGCGGCAGCGATGACCTGGAAAATTTCCTGTCAGCCTGATTAATCAATAATAACGAAGCCAACGTGAACTTTGGCGGGCTCCGGCCCGCCCTTTTTTTACCTTTCAGGAGCGGATATGAAACAGTTGCATGTTGACGTCGCGGTTATCGGCGGCGGCACCGCCGGTCTGGGCGCCTATCGCGCTGCCAAACTTTCTACCCCCAGCGTGGTGATGATCGAGGGCGGGCCTTATGGCACCACCTGCGCACGCGTTGGCTGCATGCCATCCAAATTGCTGATCGCCGCCGCCGAAGCGGTGCATCAAATCGAGCGCGCCCCCGGCTTTGGCGTGTATCCCGCCGGTAAAACCACCGTTAACGGCCGTGAAGTGATGGACCGCGTCAAACGCGAGCGTGACCGCTTTGTCGGCTTTGTGCTGGAAGGCGTCGACGAGATCCCGGCCGCCGACAAGATTCACGGCTACGCCCGCTTTATCGACGACAATACCTTGCAGATCGATGAACACACGCGCATCGTGGCGCAGCGGATCGTTATCGCCACCGGTTCCCGCCCAAGCTGGCCGGCAGCATGGAATGCACTGGGCGACCGACTGATCGTCAATGACGACGTGTTTAACTGGGACGATTTGCCGCAGTCCGTCGCAGTGTTTGGCCCGGGTGTCATTGGCCTGGAGCTGGGTCAGGCACTGCACCGCCTGGGCGTCGACACCAAAGTGTTTGGCGTCGGCGGCGCCGTCGGCCCTTTAACCGACGGTGCAGTACGCAGCTATGCCGCCAAAGCCCTGAGCGAAGAGTTTTATCTTGATGCCGACGTAAAGGTCGAGATGATGCAGCGCGAAGGCGACAAGGTGTTTATCCGCTACCGGGATCTGCAAGGTCAGCCACAGGAAATCATGGTGGATTACGTGCTGGCCGCCACCGGCCGCAGGCCGAACGTCGATAAGCTGGGCCTGGAAAACACCCGCCTCACACTCGACGCCCGAGGCGTGCCGCAGGCCGATCGTTCGACCATGCAAACCAACGTGCCGCATATTTTCATCGCCGGCGACGCCAGCAACCAGCTGCCGCTGCTGCATGAGGCCAGCGATCAGGCCCGCATTGCCGGGGCCAACGCCGGCAGCTTCCCGGAAATCACCCCAGGCCTGCGCCGCAGTGCGATTTCGGTCGTATTCTCCGATCCGCAGATAGCCATGGTCGGTTCGACTTTCCGCGAACTGAACGAGAAATTCAGCGCTTGCGGCTGCTTCGAGGTCGGCGAGGTTTCGTTCGAGAATCAGGGGCGCTCTCGCGTAATGCTGCGTAATAAAGGCCTCCTGCACGTCTACGGCGAGCAAGGCACCGGGCGTTTTCTGGGCGCGGAAATGATGGGGCCGGACGTTGAGCATATCGCTCACCTGCTGGCCTGGGCGCATCAGCAGCAGATGACCATCAACCAGATGCTGGATATGCCGTTCTACCACCCTGTGATCGAAGAAGGCCTGCGCACCGCACTGCGCGACCTGCAGGCCAAGCTCAAACTGGGTAAGGCCGAGGCGGAACGCTGCCAGCGCTGCCCGGGCGAGTAAACCACCATAAAAAAAGCGCGGCTCACACTGTGAACCGCGCCCTTATGAACGGACTAACTTAACTTAAAACAACCGCTGTTTCGCTTCGGCGATCGCGCTGGCGACCTGCTGAGGAGAAACACCGCCCTTGGCCGAACGCTTGTCCAGGCAAGATTGCAGCGCCAAAATCGGGTACACGTCGTCGCCAATCACCGCACTGAACTTCTGCAATTCGGTCAGCGTCAGCGCCTCAAGCGCCTTGCCCTGTTGGATGGCTTCTACCACCGCTTCACCGACGATATGGTGCGCCTCACGGAACGGCACGCCTTTGGCGACCAGATAGTCCGCCAGTTCGGTCGAGTTGGCGTAACCCTGCTCAGCCGCCTCTTTGCAGCGTGGACGTTTCACCTGAATGCCGTCCAACACCAGCGCCGCCATCAGCAGGCAATCCATCCAGGTATCGAGCGCGTCGAACAGCCCTTCCTTGTCTTCCTGCATGTCTTTGTTATACGCCAGCGGCAAGCCTTTCAGCGTCATCATCATGCCGGTCAATGCACCCTGTACACGGCCGCATTTGCCGCGGATCAGTTCCAGCGCATCCGGGTTTTTCTTCTGCGGCATCAACGAAGAACCGGAAGTTACACGGTCGGACAGGTCGACAAACGCCGCTTCGCCGCTGTTGAAGAAGATCAGGTCTTCGGCAAAGCGCGACAGATGCACCATGCTGATGGAGGCATTAGACAGCAGCTCCAACACGTGATCGCGGTCGGAAACGCTGTCCAGGCTGTTGCGGGTGGCCGAGGCAAAACCCAACCAACCGGCAAGCTGCTCACGATCGATCGGATAAGCGGTGCCGGCCAATGCGCCGCTGCCCAGCGGGCTGACGTCCAGGCGCTTGAGCGTATCTTGCAGGCGGCTTTCATCACGCGCCAGCATTTCCACATAGGCCAGGCACCAGTGGGCGAAAGTGACCGGTTGCGCGCGCTGCAAGTGGGTATAACCCGGCATCACCGCATCCTGATTGGCTTCGGCAGTTTCCACCAGCGCCTGCTGCAGTTGCACGATGGCCTGATGCAGTTCGCCGATTTGCTGTTTGCACCACAGTTTCAGATCGGTCGCGACCTGATCGTTACGGCTACGGCCGGTATGCAGCTTCTTGCCCAGATCGCCGACTTTGTCGATCAGTTTCTGCTCCACCCAGCTGTGAATATCTTCCGCATCGCTGCTGACAATTGCCTGCGGGTCGGCCTGCACCTCTTCCAACAACACGCTCAAAGCCTGCTCAAGCTGTTGCTGTTCGGTTGCCGTCAGCACGTTGACGGTGACCAGCGCTTTCGACCAGGCTACAGAGCCAACAATGTCCTGTTCCGCCAAGCGATAATCAAAGCGCAGAGAGTCGTTTAACTGTTTGAACCGCTGATCTGCCGCCTGACTGAACCGTCCGCCCCAAAGTGCCATACCTTTACTCCTGTACCCGTCATACTTCGAGCCGCAAGTGTGTTGGCTGAGGGCGCTCACCCGAATCACTTACCGATGTAAGCTCATCGGGACTCTCGCTCTTGCCGCCTTCCTGCAACTCGAATTATTTAGGGTATGAATTTTATACGAAAAGGCGCAGCACGCTGCGCCCTTAATAAGTCACGCCGAATAATGAAATTACTTGTTCTTTTTCTCGTTCAACGCGCGAATGCGTGAAGAGAGAGAGAACAGGCGGATAAAGCCGCCCGCGTGGCTGTGATCGTAAACTTCATCTTCGCCAAAGGTAGCAAACTCTTCAGAGTACAGGCTGTTGGCGGATTTCTTCTGAATCGCCGTCACCTGGCCTTTGTACAGCTGCAGCACCACTTCGCCGTTCACTTCTTCGGCCAGCGCTTCTGCAGAGGCCTGCAGAGAACGACGCAGCGGAGCAAACCAGCGGCCGTCGTACACCACGTAGGACATTTCCAGGCCCAACTGCTCACGCCATTTGAAGCTATCGCGATCCAGAACCAACTGCTCAACGCCACGCAGTGCCGCCACCATGATGGTGCCGCCCGGGGTTTCGTAGCAACCGCGGGATTTGATGCCCACCAGACGGTTTTCCACGATGTCGATCCGGCCCACGCCATGTTTGGCACCCAACACGTTCAGGGTTTCCAGACATTTGTACGGGCTCAGCGCTTCGCCATTCACCGCTACCACGCAGCCTTTTGCTACGGTGATAGTTACTTGCTCAGGCTGATCCGGTGCTTCCTGCGGATCCACGGTCCAGACCCAGCAGTCTTTGTTCGGTGCATTCCACGGGCTTTCCAGCACGCCGCCTTCGGTAGAGATATGCCAGGCGTTCTCGTCACGGCTGTAGATTTTTTCCAGCGACGCGGTCGTCGGGATATTACGCTCTTTCAGGTAGTCCAGCAGTGCTTCACGGGAACGCAAGTTCCACTCACGCCAAGGGGCAACCACTTTCAGATGTGGAGCCAGCGCGGTGTAGGTGGTTTCGAAACGCACCTGGTCATTGCCTTTGCCGGTTGCACCGTGGCACAGCGCATCGGCGCCGACTTTCAACGCCAGCTCAACCTGCGCTTTAGCGATAATCGGGCGCGCCATTGAAGTGCCCAGCAGATAGCTGCCTTCATACAGCGCACCGGTCTGCAGAACCGGATAAACGTAATCGCGGATGAATTCTTCACGCAGATCAACCACGTGACACTCAGAGGCACCGGATTGCAGGGCTTTTTGCTCCACGCCTTCCAGATCGCTGCGCTCCTGGCCGATATCCGCCACGAACGCTACCACTTCGCAGCCGCCGTAGTTTTCTTTCAGCCAAGGAATGATGGCCGAAGTATCCAGACCGCCAGAGTACGCCAGAACGATTTTTTTGATGCCTTGGTTTTGCATGGTCTTTTCCTTTTTAATTCTAAATTTAAGCGAGGATCCGGGTGCCAATCGACACGCCGTTAAACAGAGCTGGAAGCTGATCGGCATGGCGCCAGCTGGCGATATCCACCGGCCGGCCAAGGGTGCGGGCCGCGTCGAGCGCCGCATTCACCTTCACCACCATACCATCGGTGATGATGCCTTGGGCAATCAGTTGTTCCGCTTTTTGTGCCGTCATTTCTGCAATGCGTTGCCCTTTCCCATCGAGAATGCCACTGACATCCGACAGCAGGATCAAATCCGCACCCAGCGTGGCGGCCAGAGCCGTCGCCGCCTGATCGGCGTTCACATTCATTAATTCCCCTTCGGCGGTGATGCCGATAGAGCTGATCACCGGCAGGTAGCCGGCGCCCAGCAGGGTATTGAGCAGCACCGGTGAACCCGGCTGCGCGTTGCCTACGTGGCCCAGCGCCGGATCGAGTTGGGTCACGGAAACGCTGCCACCGTCCGCCAGGCTCAAGCCCACCGCATTGATCTGGTGCTTGATGGCCCATGCCAGCAGGGTCTTGTTGGCAGTACCGGCCAGCGCGCCGGTAATGATGTCGATCTGGTCAGCAGGAGTTACCCGCAGACCGTTTTTCTTCACCACCGGCAGAGAAAGTTGTTTCATCAGCTCATCCACCAGGCAACCGCCGCCGTGAACGATAACCAGCGGGCGCTGATGCTGCTGACGGTAGCTGTCCAGGGCGGTGAATAAACGCTCCAGCGCCTCTTCACTGTCTAATAACACGCCACCTAACTTGATAATTAACGGGTTCATCGCTGTTTACATCCCACGCTGGTTATTCATTAAAGTAATGACTGGGTTTCCGGGAACCCAAAACGAATATTCAGGCATTGCACCGCCTGAGCGGCTGCGCCTTTCAACAGGTTGTCTTCTGCCGCTACGGCGATCAGGTGTTCACCCTGAACGGCAAAGCCGATATCGCAGAACGGCAGGCCCACCACCGCTTTCAATGCCGGCACGCCTTTGTCGTACAGCCGCACCAGCGGTTTGTCGTCATAGGCGGCGTGATAAGCTGCGGCCACGTCCTGCGCGGTAACGCCGGCTTTCAAACGGCAGGTAATGGTTTCAAGAATACCACGCGGGAAGTTACCCAAATGTGGCGTGAAGATGACCGGTACCCCCAGATGCGCAACGATTTCCGGGTGATGACGGTGGTTGAAGATGCCGTACGGCTGCAAGCTCACTTCACAGAAGCTGGTGGTCATGCTGGCTTTGCGGCCCGCGCCGCTGACGCCGCTGGTGGCATTGATGACCGGCCATTGGTCAGGGTTCAGCAACTGTTGATCGATCAAGGGTTTCAGCACCAACTGCGCCGCCGTCGGGTAGCAGCCCGGTACGGCGATCAGTTGTGCCTGTTTGATTTTTTCGCTCTGCCACTCCGCCAGGCCATACACCGCCTGATCCAGCAGTTCAGGATGCTGATGCTCGAAACCGTAGTATTGGGTATAGAAACCGGCGTCTTTCACGCGGAACGCACCGGACAGATCGAACACCACACAGCCCGCAGCCAGGAACAAAGGCGCGATATCGTGGCTGACTTCGTGCGCCGTGGCCAGGAACACCACGTCGATGCCATCAGCGGCGGCGGCCACGTCAACCAGCGGTTGTAACGGCAGATCGACGATGCCTTTTAACTGGGGATGCAAATCAGAAAGCAATTTTCCTGCATCTGCACTTTGCGCTGAAACCGCTAATGCGGTTATGTTCATATGTGGGTGACGATTCAGGTAGGCCGTGAGCTCCGCTCCGGCGTAACCGCTGGCACCAACGATCAGCGTATTCAACATGTGGCCTTTCACCTTCTTGGCTTACGAGTGGTCATATTCGACTCAGGTAACCGGGCTCACCAGCGTTGTTTCGCCGTTCACCCACGTGGTCGAGCGTTGATGTTTTTATAATCATCCGGGAATCGGGTTCCCTTACGCTCTAGCTTACTGTATTTTTATTCAAAATAAATGCATGAATATTGATACTACCCTAACCAAAGGCTGTCAACAGTGAAGATGAAATTACCTCCATTTATTGAGCTGTACCGGGCGTTGATCGCCACTCCGTCGATCAGTGCCACCGATGGCGCCCTCGATCAGAGTAATGAAGCGTTAATCAACTTGCTGGCCGGATGGTTTGCCGATTTGGGCTTCCGCGTCGACGTACAGCCGGTGCCCGATACCCGCAACAAATTCAACCTGCTCGCCAGCATCGGTGAAGGCAGCGGCGGCCTGCTTTTGGCGGGCCACACCGACACCGTACCTTATGACGAAGGCCGTTGGACACGCGATCCCTTCACCCTGACCGAGCACGACAATAAGCTGTACGGTCTGGGTACTGCGGACATGAAAGGCTTCTTTGCCTTTATTCTGGATGCCGTGCGCGATATCGATGCCAGCACACTGACCAAGCCGCTGTACATTCTGGCAACCGCAGATGAAGAAACGACGATGGCCGGCGCACGTTATTTCGCCGCCTCGACCGCCATCCGCCCGGATTTCGCCATTATCGGCGAACCCACCTCACTGCAACCGGTGCGCGCACACAAGGGGCATATGGCCAACGCCATCCGCATTGTCGGCCAGTCCGGCCACTCGAGCGATCCGGCTCGCGGCGTCAACGCCATCGATTTGATGCACGACACCATTGGCCGCCTGATGGAGCTACGCAAAACGTTGCAGGAGCGCTACAACAATCCGGCATTCGCCGTGCCTTATCCGACGATGAACTTCGGCCATATCAGCGGCGGCGACGCGGCCAACCGTATTTGCGCCTGTTGTGAACTGCACCTGGATATTCGCCCGCTGCCAGGCATGACGCTCGACAATATCAACGAGCTGATGCACCAGACGCTGGAGCCGATCAGCCAGCGCTGGCCGGGCCGCCTGAACATTGAGGAACTGCATGCCTCGGTCCCGGGCTACGAGTGCCCGACCGATCATCATATGGTGGCGGTGATTGAGAAACTGCTGGGCACCCGCACTCAGGTGGTCAACTACTGCACCGAAGCGCCGTTCGTCCAGCAGGTGTGCCCGACGCTGGTGCTTGGCCCGGGGTCAATCAACCAGGCGCACCAACCGGATGAATACATCGATACGGCGTTTATCGAGCCGACGCGCAAGCTGCTGGGCCAGTTGGTCGAGCACTTTTGCCACCAATAAACCTGACACAATGTAGGGTTAATGATTTATCATCGCCCTACCTATTAAGAAGTATCAAAACAATATAATAAGCCAGACTGATAACCGGTGCGCCGTAATTAAATTTCAGAAAATGCGCCGATTTTGATGTTTTTTTGCTAAAAATAGTGTCAATTGACGATTGGACAGGAACGTGGCGAGATGAAACAGGCGCTCTTCGCCTGACACGTGAAATTTACTTACAAGATAAAAAATCATACAGAACTGGGCCAGGGGTTATATGAACGAACAATATTCGGCAATGCGAAGTAATGTCAGTATGCTCGGCAAATTGCTCGGCGATACCATCAAAGATGCGCTGGGCGAGCATATTCTCGATCGCGTTGAAACTATCCGTAAGCTTTCCAAATCTTCACGTGCCGGTAACGAGGCGCACCGTCAGGAGCTGCTTTCCACCTTGCAGAACCTGTCCAACGACGAGTTGCTGCCGGTCGCGCGCGCCTTCAGCCAGTTCCTTAATCTGACCAACGTCGCCGAGCAGTACCACAGCATTTCGCCCAATGGCGAAGCCGCCAGCAATCCCGAAGCGCTGGCCCAACTGTTCACCCGGCTGAAAGACAAAAAGCTCAGCACCAAAGAGCTGCAAAATGCGGTCTCTCAGCTCTCCATCGAGCTGGTGCTGACTGCGCACCCGACGGAAATCACCCGCCGCACCCTGATCCACAAGCTGGTTGAGGTCAACACCTGTCTGAGCCAACTCGATCATAACGATCTGGCCGATTACGAGCGCAACAAGATCATGCGCCGCCTGCGCCAGTTGGTTGCCCAGTCATGGCACACCGACGAGATCCGTAAAAACCGCCCTTCACCTATCGACGAAGCCAAGTGGGGCTTTGCGGTGGTGGAAAACAGCCTGTGGGAAGGGGTACCTGCCTTCCTGCGCGAATTCAACGAGCAGTTGGAAAACTCCATCGATTACAGCCTGCCGGCGGAAGCCGTGCCGGTTCGCTTCACCTCCTGGATGGGCGGTGACCGCGACGGTAACCCGAACGTGACCGCCGAAATTACCCGTCATGTGCTGCTGCTCAGCCGCTGGAAAGCCTGCGACCTGTTCACCCGCGATATCCAAGTGTTGGTGTCCGAGCTGTCGATGACCGAATGTACCCCGGAATTGCGCGCCCTCGCCGGTGGCGACGAAGTGCAGGAACCGTACCGCGAAATCATGAAACAGCTGCGCGGCCAGTTGATGCGCTCTCAGGCCTATCTGGAAGGCCGCCTGAAGGGCGAACGCGTGCTGAAGCCGAACGACCTGCTGGTAAGCAACGATCAGCTGTGGGAACCTTTGTTCGCCTGTTATCAGTCGCTGCAGGCCTGCGGCATGGGCATCATTGCCAACGGTCAGTTGCTGGATACCCTGCGCCGTGTCCGTTGCTTTGGCGTGCCGCTGGTGCGTATCGACGTCCGTCAGGAAAGCAACCGCCATACCGAAGCCATCGCCGAACTGACCCGTTATCTGGGCCTCGGCGACTACGAAAGCTGGTCAGAAGCCGACAAACAGGCATTCCTGATCCGCGAACTGAACTCCAAACGCCCGCTGGTGCCGCTGAAGTGGGAACCGAGCGCCGACACCCAGGAAGTGCTGGAAACCTGCCGCGTGATCGCCGAAGCGCCGCAAGGCTCCATCGCCGCCTACGTCATCTCCATGGCACGCACCCCTTCTGACGTGCTGGCGGTCCATCTGCTGCTGAAAGAAGCCGGTTGCCCGTTTGCGCTGCCGGTAGCGCCGCTGTTCGAAACCCTCGACGACCTGAACAACGCCGACGACGTTATGACCCAGTTGCTGAATATCGACTGGTATCGCGGCTTTATCCAGGGCAAGCAGATGGTGATGATCGGCTATTCCGACTCGGCGAAAGACGCCGGGGTGATGGCCGCTTCCTGGGCGCAGTACCGCGCGCAAGATGCCTTGATCAAAACTTGTGAAAAGGCCGGAGTGGCGTTAACGCTGTTCCACGGCCGTGGCGGTTCGATTGGCCGCGGCGGTGCGCCTGCACACGCGGCGCTGCTGTCGCAGCCGCCGGGCAGCCTGAAAGGTGGCCTGCGCGTGACCGAACAGGGTGAGATGATTCGCTTCAAATTTGGCCTGCCGGAAGTGGCCATCAGCAGCCTGGCGCTGTATGCCGGCGCGGTTCTCGAAGCCAACCTGCTGCCGCCGCCGGAGCCGAAGAAAGAGTGGCGTTCGCTGATGGACGACCTGTCAGAGACATCGTGCAAAATGTACCGCGGCTACGTGCGTGAGAATCCGGACTTCGTGCCTTACTTCCGGGCCGCAACGCCGGAGCTGGAACTGGGTAAACTGCCGCTGGGTTCACGCCCGGCCAAGCGCAAGCCAAACGGCGGTGTAGAAAGCCTGCGCGCCATTCCGTGGATCTTCGCCTGGACGCAGAACCGCCTGATGCTGCCGGCCTGGCTGGGCGCCGGCGCAGGTTTGCAGGAAGCGGTGAAAGCCGGCAAGCAGAATCAGTTGGAGACCATGTGCCGCGACTGGCCGTTCTTCTCCACCCGCATCGCCATGCTGGAAATGGTCTTCGCCAAGGCCGACCTGTGGCTTGCGGAATACTACGATCAACGCTTGGTCGACAAATCGCTGTGGCCACTGGGCCAGCAGCTGCGCGATCAGCTCGAAAGCGACATCAAGGTTGTGTTGACCATTGCCAATGACGCTCACCTGATGGAAGACCTACCGTGGATCGCCGAATCCATCGCGCTGCGCAACGTGTATACCGATCCACTGAACGTGCTGCAGGCAGAACTGCTGCACCGCTCGCGCCAGCAGGAACATCCTGATACCCGCGTTGAACAGGCATTGATGGTCACCATTGCCGGCGTCGCCGCCGGAATGCGCAACACCGGCTAGGTTGCGCGCCAAAGCACGGCTCCTGTTCACAGGAGCCGTTTTTCTATGTGTCGCTGACGGGCGCGGAGGTGCGCGATGGCGTTATCCCTCTCGGACTGGTTTGTTGCCAACAATATCGAGTGCTCGCGCCTGACGGCGATCAATGCCTCCTTCCCCCGTCACACCCACGATGAATACGTGATCAGCGCCAATTTGAGCGGTACCGAACAGATTTGGCTGGACGGCAAAACCTCGTTGGTGCGCGGTGGCGAGATCACCGTTTACAACCCGGCCAGCATTCAGTCCTCGCAATTTGGCAGTGAGAAAGTCGAATTCTGTAGCGTGCACTTACCGCAATCACTGCTGCGCAGCCTGGCCAACAACCATAACCTGGATTCTCATCGTCAGGCGCCGGTGCTGACCGAAGGCGTGCTGCGCAACCCGGCGTTGTTCGACGCCATTTGCCGCTATGCCTGCACTCCGCACGACGCGGTTGAACAAGAGCAAAATCTGCTGTGGTTGCTGGGTACCCTTCTGGATGACCGCACCGCGGATCACCCGCAACCGACGGCAACCGTCGGCCGGGCACTGGAGTTCATGCGCGACAACCTGATGCTGAAAATCAGCCTGGATACGCTGGCCCAGGTCAGCGGCATGAGTAAATATCATTTTGTCCGGCTGTTCCGGCAACGTATCGGCATGCCCCCGCTGCAATATCACATGCAGCTGCGGCTGCTGGAGGCGCGTAACCTGCTGCGGCAGAATCAACACACGCTGGACGTGGCGCTGGCCTTGGGTTTTTACGATCAAAGCCATTTTATTAACGCTTTTCGCAAAACGATGGGCATCACGCCACATCACTATCTGCAATCCTTCACCCGCTAAATAAACTCGCGGTAGCCCGACACCACCACGTACAGCGCGAAGTAGCCAAAAATCACCGCCGAGGCAAAGTAAGAATATTTCAGCAGGCGAGACCCCAGCATTTTGCCGCCCAGGCTGCCAACGGAGCAAAGCACCGCCGTCCACACCACCCCGGCAATAAAAAAGCCGGAGAGGAACCACGACGTTGCCGCCGGCCCCCCCTGACCCATACGTGAAATCAGCGCACCGCCCACCGCCGCAAACCACAAGATCGCCGTAGGAGAAGACATAGCCAGCACCACGCCGCGCAGGAAGTTGCGCGGCACCGAACGTGGCGTTTCCGGCTCAGCCACCGCCAACTCAGTCGCCTGGGCGAAGGCCGCGCGCAGCATCTTGTAAGCGAACCACAGCAGCATCATTGAACCGCCGACCCACAGTACCCAGCGGACACCCGAGTATTGCAACAGCACCGCCATGCCCGCCAGCGCCAGTACCGCATAAATCAGGTCACCCACGCAGGTACCGATCCCCAGCCAGAAACCGTGAAAATAGCCGCGCTGCATCGCCAGCGTGATCATGGCGATATTGGCGATGCCAATATCCAGACAAAGCGACAGACTGAGTAAAAAACCATTGGAAAACGGCAGCATGGCGACGTGCTCTTTTCGTGGGGATGATGCGTCATCTCATCATGCCGCTGAAGAGGGGTATTGGAAGAAATTGCGCCCAACAAAAAGGGCGCTGTTTTTACGCAGCGCCCCTCCCGATAGCGAATGGATTATGCAGCGGCCGGGCGCACACCCAGCGTGTGGCAGATGGCATAGCTCATCTCGGCGCGGTTCAGCGTATAGAAGTGGAAATCTTTCACCCCTTCGCGGCTGAGGATCTTCACCATATCCATCGCGATATTGGCGCCGACCATTTTGCGGGTTTCGGCGTCGTCGTCCAGCCCTTCAAACATGCTGGTCATCCAGCTCGGTACACGCACGTTGGTCATGGTAGCGAAACGTTGCAGCTGCTTGAAGTTGGATACCGGCAGAATGCCCGGCACGATTTCCACGTCAATACCGGTGGCGACGCAACGGTCGCGGAAACGCAGATAGCTCTCCACGTCGAAGAAAAACTGGGTGATCGCGCGGTTGGCGCCGGCATCGATTTTACGCTTCAGGTTAATCAGATCCGCCTGCGGACTTTTCGCCTCCGGATGCACTTCAGGGTAGGCGGCAACGGAGATATCGAAATCACCGACCTCTTTCAACAACCGAACCAAATCGGTCGCATACATATCCGGCTTGCCGCCACCCGGTGGAAGATCGCCGCGCAGCGCCACGATATGACGAATGCCGTTGTTCCAATAATCGGTGGCGATTTCACGCAACTGCGCCGGGCTGGCGTCGATGCAGGTCAGGTGTGGAGCCGCATCCAGACCGGTGCGGTCCTTAATCCCTTTGATGATACTGTGGGTACGATCACGCTCGCCCGAGTTTGCACCATAGGTCACAGAGACAAATTTAGGTTTCAGGCTGCTCAGACGATCAATGGACTGCCACAGGGTATCTTCCATCTCGCTGGTGCGCGGCGGGAAAAACTCAAACGACACGTTAATCTGGCCGCTTAATTCCGCCAGACTCTGATTCAGCGCTTCCCGCTGGTTTGCGTGAAAAAAACTCATACCCTGTCCGCCTCTTATCGATCGCTGTTTTGCATTTTGCTTTATTTTAATAAGCGTCTATACGTTTAGACGTCTAAATAGAAAATGCCGTATGTTGGCTAAAGAGTCAACAGGAAACTGGGGGGAATAAGATGATTAATCCTCACCCGCAAAGAGAAAGAATTTCATGTTCGAAACAAGATGAATTATGGCAGGAAAAACGAGGGGCGCGGTGAACCCGCGCCCGCAAGAAAATTAAAGCAGTTGCGCCAAACGGTTAAGGTCTGACTGGATCGCCCCGGCCGTGACGTCGCGCCCGGCGCCCGGCCCGCGGATCACCAAGGGGTTATCGCGGTACCAGCGGCTTTCGATAGCAAACACGTTGTCGCATGGCAACAGCGCCGCCAGTGGGTGCTCAGGCCGCACCGCCTCTACTCCGACACGCGCCTTGCCGTTGGCATCGAAGCGCGCCACGTGCCGCAGCACCAGCCCCATTTCGCTGGCAGCCTCAAAACGCTGCAGCATCTGTTGGTTCAGCGCATCGCCGTTCTCGAAGAACTGATCGACAGAGCCCTGCTCGGCACCGGCAGGCACCAGCGACTCTACCCGCACCTGATTCGGCTCGATGTCATAGCCCGCTTCGCGCGCCAGAATAACCAGCTTGCGCATTACGTCCTGACCGGAGAGATCGACGCGCGGATCCGGTTCTGTCAGCCCCTGCTGCCAGGCCTGATCCACCAGCTCGGTGAACGGCACCGTGCCGTCGAACTGCAGGAACAACCAGGAAAGGGTACCGGAGAAGATACCGCTGATCGCCAGAATGCTGTCGCCGCTGTCGCGCAAATCACGCACCGTATGGTTGACGGGCAGACCGGCACCGACGGTGGCGTTATACAACCAGTGGCGGCCAGTTTTGGCGAAAGCATCGCGGATTTGGCGATAGTTATCGCTGCACGACGCGCCCGCCAGCTTGTTGGCGCTAATCACGTGGAAACCGTAGCTGGCAAAGTCCAGATACTGCTCTGCCAGATTTTCACTGGCGGTAACGTCAAGCACCACCAGATCGTCGAACGGGTGCGCACGCATCCACAGGAACAGAGACTCTTCGTCCAACTCCTGCGCTTCGTCCTCGAAGAATGCCAGCGCGCGGCTGGCGTCCAGCCCCTCGTAATCCAGCAGGCTGCGGCGGCTGTCCACCACCCCGGCCAGTGTGAATTCAAAACCGCTGCGGGCGGAAATATTTTTCTGCTCGCGGGCAAACAGTTCCAGCCAGCGTGCGCCAATGTTGCCTTTGCCGAACAGCACCAGACCGATGCGTTTTTCAGCACGGAACAATGACTGGTGCAAGCCCTGAATCAGCAAGGCAGTCGGCCCCTGACGCAGCACCGCCACCAGGCTGATGCCGTCTTCTGCCTGCCAGATAAACTCAACTGGCTGGTCTTTCAACTGTTGGTAGAAACGATGGCTGTGCAGCGGGTTTTTGCAAACCCCCGCCCCCACCAACGCCACCAGCGCCAACCCTTCGCGCAGTTTCAGTTCCCCCGGCAACCCGGCATCCTGCAAGGTACGCAGCACGCTGTTCACCACTTCCGAGGTGTAGCACAGCTGAACCAGGTTGCGGTCCGGATGAATGCCGACGGCCAACGGTTTGATCTGTGCGCGCTTCAGCACCAGATCCAGCTCTTTCTGCGCCAGCTTGAAATCATGCTGGCTGCCGACGCGCAGCTCAATCAGGCACACGTCATCATGGCTGGTGACAATCTTCGCGCCCGTACCGGAAGCCAGCACGCGCTCGATGCGCGTTGAACCCTGTTCCGGCTGGTAACTGCATCGCAGCTGAAGATCGATATCGCTGCCGGAAACCGGCTGCAAGGTGCGGGTATGCAGCACCGGTGCCGCCAGACGCGCCAGTTCGCTGGCTTCATCCAACCGCAGCAGCGGCAGCAGGCAGGCATCTTTCACTTTACGTGGGTCGGCGCTGTACACCCCGGCCACGTCGCTCCAGATAGTCACGCGCTCCACGCCGGCCAAAGCGCCGACCTGGGTCGCGGAATAGTCACTGCCGTTACGCCCCAACAGCACGGTTTCACCGGCGTCGTTGCGTGAAATAAAACCGGTCACCACCAGGCGTTTGCCTGGGTGCTGAGCCAGCAATTGTTGCAGCAGCGGGTAAGAACGGCCTTCATCAACCTGCGGCTGAGCAGAGCGTTCCGTACGCAGGAAATCGCGCGCATCCAGCCAGGCCGCCTGCATATCCAACTTGTTCAGCACCGCAGCCATCAGCCGCGCCGACCAGATTTCGCCGTGTCCCACGACCTCGGCATAAGTCACGTCGTCAATCTTGTCATCCAGCAAGACCGCCAGACGTTCCAGATCCTGAATAAATTCGGCGATCAGCGGTTCGGCGGTTTCCGGCGGCAATAAACCGCCGATCAATTCGCTGTGATAACGGCGCAGCGTCTGCTGAACCTGATGCGCAGAAAGGCGATCGCTCTGGCTGAGCTTCAGCCAGCTAATCAGTTGGTTGGTGGTGCTGCCGGCAGCCGACACCACCATCATATCGCCCGGCTGGCTGTATTCGGCCATGATCCCGGCCACACGCAGATAACACTTCACGTCCGCCAGGCTGCTGCCGCCAAACTTGTGCAGTTGACGCCCGCTCACCGGCCCTGCTACCGCAATTGCATTCATGCTTACCTCGTTGCCGCCGCCTGGAAAGCACGTTCCAGATCGGCAATCAAATCTTCACTGTCTTCAATACCCACGGAAATACGCAGCAGGCTCTCGGAGATACCGGCCGCCGCACGTGCTTCCGCTGCCATACCGGCATGGGTCATGGTCGCTGCATGCGAAATCAGGCTTTCTACGCCCCCCAGGGATTCTGCCAGAGTAAACAGCTCAAGGGCAGAGAGGAAACGGCGAAGAAGCGCCTCATCACCATCCAGTTCAAAACTGAGCATCGCGCCAAAGCCGCGTTGCTGGCGGCGCGCAATCTCGTGCCCTGGGTTCTGTGGCAGAGAAGGATGATACAGCTTTTTCACCAGCGGTTGCTGCTGTAAATAACTGACAATCGCTTCGGCGTTTTGTTGCGCCGCCTTGATGCGTGGCGACAGGGTGCGCATGCCGCGCAACAGCAAATAGCTGTCGAACGCGCCGCCGGTAACGCCGATATTATTGGCCCACCAAGCCAGCTCCACCGCCAGATCTTTATCTTTGGCGATCACCGCGCCGGCTACCACATCGGAATGGCCGTTGAGGTATTTGGTGCAGGAGTGAACCACCAGATCGGCACCCAGTCCAATCGGTTGCTGCAGCGCCGGGCTGAGGAAGGTGTTATCCACTACCGTCAGCGCGCCTGCCGCATGCGCCGCCTCGCAAATTGCCGCAATGTCCACCACGCGCAGCAGCGGGTTGCTTGGGCTTTCAATCAGCACCAGTTTTGGCTTTTGCGCCAACGCCTGCGCCAACGCCTCTTCATTACTCTGATCGACAAACAGCACGCGGTAAGCGCCTCGCTTGCTCAGGCTGTCGAAAAGACGGTAGCTGCCACCGTAGCAATCGTGCGGCGCCACCAGTAGATCGCCGGGTTTCAGGAATACGGTGGTCACCAGATGGATCGCCGACATTCCGCTACTGGTCATTACCGCACCGGCGCCGCCTTCCAGCTCCGCCAGCGCACGTTGCACCACATCGCGCGTCGGATTGCCGCGGCGTGAGTAGTCATGAGCGCGAGGCTGGTTGAAGTCGGTGAAATTATAGGTGCTGGAAAGATGGATCGGCGGGACAACGCAGCCGTACTGTTCGTCATCGTTCAGGCCGCTACGTACGGCAATCGTGGCTGGTTTACGCGTCATAGGGTCGCTCGGCTCTCAGGATTCGGATGAATGAGGGCTAAAGATTAATCGCAGCGGAGATGGACGTCAATACATCTGGACATCTAAACTTCTTTGCGTATAGATTGAGCAAAGCAGTAATACCCGCTAAAATTATGCCGGTTTGAGATGACGATACGATGTTAACGCGAAATGCATAGGCGACACCTATTGATCGTGAGCATACAGTGACCCTGGTCGCGTAAAATTGACATTTATTTAGTGAGAACAGTGAAGATCGGGCATAATTGGCCGGTTTTTAGAATTTTGTAATTTTTCTGACAAATTTAAGGTGTCCCATGGCTGAGTGGAACGGCGAGTATGTCAGCCCTTACGCTGAACACGGTAAAAAAAGCGAGCAAGTAAAAAAAATCACGGTATCCATTCCGCTGAAGGTCCTGAAAATCCTCACCGATGAACGGACACGTCGCCAGGTCAATAACCTGCGCCACGCCACCAACAGCGAATTGCTGTGCGAAGCATTCCTGCATGCTTTTACCGGCCAGCCGCTGCCGAACGATGAAGACCTGCGCAAAGAACGCAGCGATGAAATCCCGGAAGCCGCAAAAGTGCTGATGCGTGAATTGGGTGTGGATCCCGATACCTGGGAATACTGACTCGTCGGCCTGCGAAAGCAGGCGGCAGAAACGAAAAAAGGCGCCGAAGGCGCCTTTTTCATCTGACGGTAAGAAATATTATTTCTTAGCGCCTGGTACGCTGAAACGCTTGTTGAAGCGGTCAACGCGGCCACCGGTAGCAACGTCACGCTGCTTGCCAGTGTAGAACGGGTGGCATTGACCACAAACGTCCAGGTTCAGATCGTGACCCACGGTAGAGCGGATTTTGATCACGTTACCGCAAGAGCAGTTAGCAGTAACTTCTTCGTATTTTGGGTGGATACCTTGTTTCATGGGAAACCTCAGTTAAGGCCGTGTCGCTATCCAGCCCTGTTTCGCCAGACACCACACGTGGTTGATAATATATTTTGGTATCGGATTATACCAAAGGCGGCAAACTATACAGAAATTCAATGTGGCGCGCAATTGGATCCGTACATTTTGCGGCCCGCAGTGTAAACTACCCGACACTTTTTCCATCTGGATGGCCGCCACATGCCCGTTGTACACGTTGCTTTACCGGTTCCCCTCGCCCGCACCTTCGACTATCTGCTGCCGCAAGGCCTGCAGCCGGTCGCCGGCGCGCGCGTTTGTGTACCCTGGGGTAAGCAACGGGCGATCGGCATCGTCACCGGCAGCAGCGACACCAGCGAACTGCCGCTGGATAAGCTTAAGCCCATCGACAGTATCATCGACAACGCCTCCCTGTTCTCCCCCAGCCTGTGGCGCATTCTTCGCTGGGCCAGCGACTATTATCATTACCCGATCGGCGAAGTGTTGTTCCATGCGCTGCCGATCCTGCTAAGACAGGGAAAACCGGCGGAAGCTGCGCCGCTGTGGCAATGGTTCGCCACTGAACAGGGCCGCGCCACGCCGCCGGAAAGCCTGAAACGCGCCCCCAAACAACAGCAGGCGCTGGCTGCGCTGCTGCAGCGCCCGGTGTATCGCCACCAGGTCAGCGAACTTGAACTGACCGAGAGCGCCCTGCAGGCATTGCGCGCCAAAGGGCTGATCGACTTACGGGCTCAGGCATTGGCGACGCAGGACTGGCGACCGGGTTTTACAGTGCTCGGCGAACGGCTGCGGCTGAATACCGAACAGGCCACCGCCGTGGGTGCGATCCGCAGCGAAGACGATCAGTTTGCCGCCTGGCTGCTGGCCGGGGTCACCGGCTCCGGCAAGACAGAGGTCTATCTCAGCGTGCTGGAAAACATTCTGGCCATGGGCAAACAGGCGCTGGTGCTGGTGCCGGAAATCGGACTGACGCCGCAAACCATCGCCCGCTTTCGCGAACGCTTCAATGCGCCGGTAGACGTACTGCACTCCAGCCTCAACGACAGCGAACGGCTGGCGGTATGGCTGCGCGCCCGCAGCGGCGAGGCGGCGATCGTCATCGGTACCCGCTCGGCGCTGTTTACCCCGTTCTCACGCCTGGGCGTGATCATTATCGACGAAGAGCACGACAGCTCCTATAAACAGCAGGAAGGCTGGCGCTACCACGCACGCGATCTGGCGGTGTTCCGCGCCCGGGAAGAGAACATCCCGATGGTCATGGGTTCCGCCACGCCGGCGCTGGAAACGCTGCACAACGTGCAACTGGGTAAATACCGTCAGCTCAAGCTCACCCAGCGCGCGGGCAACGCCAAACCGGCGGCGCAGCACCTTATCGACCTGAAAGGCCTGCCGCTGAAGGTGGGTTTGTCGCAGCCGCTGCTGAAAAGCATGCAGCACCATCTGAAAGCCGGTAATCAGGTGATGTTATTCCTTAACCGCCGCGGCTATGCGCCCGCGTTGTTGTGCCACGAATGCGGCTGGATCGCCGAATGCCAACGCTGCGATCATTACTACACCTTCCATCAGAACCAGCGCCAACTGCGCTGCCACCACTGCGACAGCCAGCGCCCGGTACCGCACCAGTGTCCGCAATGCGGTTCAACGCACCTGGTCTCTGTCGGCGTCGGTACCGAGCAATTGGAAAACGAACTGGCACCGCTGTTCCCGGAAACGCCGATTACCCGTATTGACCGAGACACCACCAGCCGCAAGGGCTCGCTTGAGCAACATCTGGCGGATATTCACCGTGGTGGCTCACGCATATTGATCGGCACCCAAATGTTGGCAAAAGGTCACCATTTCCCGGACGTGACGCTGGTCGCCCTGCTGGACGTCGACGGCGCGCTGTTTTCGGCTGATTTCCGTTCCGCTGAACGCTTTGCTCAACTGTATACCCAGGTCTCCGGCCGTGCAGGCCGCGCCGGCAAACAGGGTGAAGTCCTTTTGCAGACTCACCACCCGGAACACCCGCTGCTGCAAATTCTGTTGCAGCAGGGCTACGAGGCCTTTTCCAAACAGACGCTGGCGGAACGCAACAGCGTCTTCCTGCCACCCTACACCAGCCATATCATCGTGCGTTCGGAAGATCACGATAACCAACAGGCGCCGCTGTTCCTGCAGCAGCTGCGCAATCTGCTGGAGGCCAGCCCGCTGAAAGACGACGCGTTGTGGGTCATGGGGCCCGTCCCGGCATTGCAGTCAAAACGCGGCGGCCGCTTCCGTTGGCAACTGCTGTTGCAGCACCCTTCGCGACGCGTGCTGCAACAGTTGATGAAAAGCTCGTTGCCGTTGATCGGCACACTGCCACAGGCACGTAAGGTGAAATGGACGCTGGACGTCGATCCGATAGATAGCTGAACCCGGAAAAGTCTGATTCAGTTCAGGCAAGGCAAACGTTTACCCTTGAAATTGCGAGCGAACGCTAAAAAACCTTCCCGGGTCACACTTTTTATGCAAATTAGGTAACAAAGGCGGGACATATTCTGTTTAGAATGTCTGCCAAGGCAATTTTGGCACCTAAAGTAGCACCGTGACAGAATGTTCGAATGCGGATGGCGCTAAATGATAACAACACCACCGTACGCCAGAATTTGTGAGCAAACTGCAGTAGTCGCGTTGGCATGGGGCTAACGCAAGGAGAAAGGCGTTGGAACACAAGAAAGAATTACCCATGGCAACCATGAAAGACGTTGCCGAGATGGCGGGCGTTTCAACGGCAACCGTTTCGCGCGCGCTGATGAACCCGGAGAAGGTGTCAACGCCGACGCGTCAGAAAGTGGAGCAGGCCGTCTTGGCCGTGGGCTACTCTCCTCATGCCCTCTCGCGCAATATCAAGCGTAATGAATCCCGTACCATTCTGGTGATCGTCCCCGACATTTGCGATCCGTTCTTCGCCGACGTGATCCAGGGGATCGAGCAGACCGCGGCGCAGCAAGGCTATCTGGTGCTGATTGGCGACTGCGCTCAGCAGAACCAGCAGGAACGAACCTTCGTCAATCTGATTATCACCAAGCAAATCGATGGCATGCTGCTGCTCGGCTCCAACCTGCCCTTCGACGCCAGCAAGGAAGAGCAGCGTAATCTGCCGCCGATGGTGATGGCCAACGAGTTTGCCCCAGAGCTTGAACTGCCGACGGTACACATCGATAACCTGACCGCCGCCTTCGAGGCTGTACATTATTTGCACCAGCTCGGACACAAGCAAATCGCCTGTGTCGCCGGACCGGAACAGATGCCGCTCAGCCATTATCGGCTGCAAGGCTACATTCAGGCGCTACGTCGTAATGGCATTAACGTCGAAAGCAGCTATATTACCCGGGGTGATTTCACGTACGAAGCCGGTGCGCAGGCGCTGACAGCGCTGATGGCGCAACCAAAACCCCCGACGGCGATCTTCTGCCACAGTGACGTCATGGCGATCGGCGTGCTGTCACAGGCGAAAAAAATGGGGCTGCGAGTACCGCAGGACCTTTCCATCGTTGGCTTTGACGACATCAAGCTGACGCAGTATTGCGATCCGCCGTTAACCACGGTGGCTCAACCGCGCTATGAGATCGGCCGGCAAGCGATGCTGCTGTTGTTGGAACAACTGCACGGACAGGCAGTACCAAGTGGCTCCCGGCTATTGGACAGTGAGTTAATTATCAGAGGCAGCACTGCTGCCCCTAAACGCTAGTCAAATATTTTAGGGTTCAGTAACATGCAGGACTTATCTCCTCATCAGGACACAGCGGAATAATAGTGGCACAAAAAGACTATGTAGGCCGTGGGCGCACAGGAGCGCGGCGCAAAACCCCCAGCCGTAAAAAGAGCAGTTCTCCGAAAGTATCCAAAACCGTGCTGGCGTTAGCCGTAGCACTTCTGGTGATCTTTATCGGTGGCCTCTATTTCATTACGCACAATAAACCGGACGATGTACCGTTGTTGCCTGCGCACAGCAACCGCCCTGGCAATGGCCTGCCGCCGAAGCCGGAAGAGCGCTGGCGCTATATCAAAGAGCTGGAGAACCGCCAGATTGGCGTGCAGACCCCGACCGAGCCAACGGCCGGCGGCGAAGTCAACTCCAAGACTCAGTTGACCACTGAACAACGCCAACTGCTGGAACAAATGCAGGCGGATATGCAACAGCGCCCAACGCAGTTGAATGAAGTGCCGTATAACGACCCTTCTCAAGCTGCGGCGCGCGGCAACAGCCGTCAGCAGCAGGTGCAGCAACAACAAATACAGCAGCAAGTTCAGCAACAGACGCAGCAACCACAGGTCACCCAGCCGCGTAATCCGTTTAACAACGGTGCAACCACGGCGCCGGTGCAACAGCAACAGCACCAGCAGGCTCAACCCAAACCCAAGCCGCAGCCGGTTAAGCAACCTGAGCCTAAAGCGCAGCCAAAACCTGAGGTAAAACCGGAAACCAAGCCGGAAGTGAAACAGGAAACGGCCAAGCAGGAAACCAAGCCTGAGCAGAACAAGCAGGAAACTAAGCCTGAGCAGAAACAGAAGTGGATGGTGCAATGCGGTTCGTTCCGTGCCACCGATCAGGCGGAATCCGTCCGTGCGCGCCTGGCGTTTGAAGGTATCGAAAGCCGCATCACCGCCGGCGGCGGTTGGAATCGCGTGGTGCTCGGCCCCTACAGCAGCCGCGCAACAGCGGACAAAACCCTATCGCGTCTGAAGGGCGCCGGCATGTCAAGTTGCATTCCCCTCTCCGTTGGGGGTTGAAAAGCGTCAATCCCCCCCCATCTATACTCTCAATATGCCTCGTAGTGTCTGCGCAAGCAGACGCTGCGAGGGCTTCTTTCCGTCTTCAACGAGGGTCTGCTCGTGACAACAATTGTAAGCGTACGCCGCAACGGCCAGGTAGTGATCGGTGGCGATGGCCAGGCCACCTTGGGCAATACGGTAATGAAGGGTAACGTCAAGAAAGTGCGTCGCCTGTATAACGACAAAGTGATTGCCGGTTTCGCCGGTGGCACTGCGGATGCCTTCACGCTGTTTGAGCTGTTCGAGCGCAAGCTGGAAATGCACCAGGGCCATTTGGTTAAAGCGGCCGTTGAGTTGGCTAAAGACTGGCGTACCGACCGCATGCTGCGAAAGCTTGAAGCGCTGCTGGCCGTGGCGGATGAACACTCTTCGCTGATCATCACCGGTAACGGCGACGTGATCCAGCCTGAAAATGATTTGATTGCGATCGGTTCCGGCGGCCCATACGCCCAGGCTGCCGCTCGCGCGATGTTGGAAAATACCGAGCTGAGCGCCCGCGAAATCGTTGATAAGTCTCTCAACATCGCCGGTGACATCTGTATTTACACCAACCATTTCCACACCATCGAAGAATTGCCTTCCAAAGCGTAAGGATCGAATACTATGTCTGAAATGACCCCGCGCGAGATCGTCAGCGAGCTGGACAGCTACATTATCGGCCAGAACAAGGCCAAACGTGCCGTTGCCATCGCCCTGCGTAACCGCTGGCGCCGCATGCAGCTCGACGAGATGCTGCGTCATGAAGTCACGCCAAAAAATATTCTGATGATCGGCCCGACCGGCGTCGGTAAAACTGAAATCGCCCGTCGTCTGGCGAAGCTGGCTAATGCCCCCTTCATCAAGGTAGAAGCCACCAAATTCACCGAAGTAGGCTATGTCGGTAAAGAAGTGGATTCCATCATCCGCGATCTGACCGACGCCGCGATCAAAATGGTGCGTCTGCAGTCGATCGAGAAAAACCGCACCCGCGCCGAAGAGATGGCGGAAGAGCGTATTCTCGACGTACTGATCCCACCGGCCAAAAACAACTGGGGCCAGCCGGAAGAGCATCAAGAGCCGTCTGCAGCGCGTCAGGCATTCCGCAAGAAACTGCGTGAAGGCCAGTTGGACGACAAAGAGATTGAGATCGATCTGGCTTCTGCGCCAATGGGCGTGGAAATCATGGCGCCTCCGGGCATGGAAGAGATGACCAATCAGCTGCAGTCGATGTTCCAGAACCTGGGCGGCCAGAAGCACAAACCGCGCAAGCTGAAGATCAAAGAAGCCTTCAAGCTGTTGATCGAAGAAGAAGCCGCCAAGCTGGTGAACCCGGAAGAACTGAAAGAGCAGGCGATCGAAGCGGTTGAGCAACACGGTATCGTGTTTATCGACGAGATCGACAAAATCTGTAAGCGCGGTGGCCAAAGCTCCGGCCCGGACGTGTCACGCGAAGGCGTGCAGCGCGATCTGCTGCCGCTGGTGGAAGGCTGTACCGTTTCCACCAAGCACGGCATGGTGAAAACCGATCACATTCTGTTTATCGCCTCCGGCGCATTCCAGACCGCCAGCCCGTCAGATTTGATCCCGGAACTGCAGGGTCGCCTGCCGATCCGCGTTGAATTACAGGCGCTGACCACCGAAGATTTCGAGCGTATCCTGACCGAGCCAAGCGCCTCGCTGACCGAGCAGTACAAAGCGTTGATGGGCACCGAAGGCGTCAATATCGAGTTCACCGCCGAAGGTATCCGTCGTATCGCCGAAGCCGCGTGGCAGGTTAACGAAAGCACCGAAAACATCGGTGCGCGCCGTCTGCACACCGTGCTTGAGCGTCTGATGGAAGATATTTCCTACGATGCGAGTGAAATTAACGGTCAATCCATTACAATTGATGCGGATTACGTGCGTAATCATCTGGATGAACTGGTAGCGGATGAAGATTTGAGTCGTTTTATCCTATAATCGCTCAATCATGTCCTGTCGGTCATCTGTGTGGGAGGCATTGCCTCCCACAATTATTTCTAACGGCCACAGCCACTTACTCTGAAGCGAAAAATGAGCTCATCAACTTCCATCTCCCCGGCCAGAGCCTGGCTTGAAAGTTTACGACCGCGCACCCTGCCGCTGGCCTTTGCCTCGATCGTGGTCGGCTCCGCCATTGCCGCCTTGCATGACAGCCTGAAACCCGGCGTGGCACTGCTGGCACTGCTGACCGCCGGTCTGCTGCAAATTCTCTCCAATCTGGCGAACGACTATGGCGATGCGGTAAAAGGCAGCGACAAGGAAGATCGTATCGGACCGCTACGCGGCATGCAGAAAGGCATGATCACCCAGGCACAGATGAAACGTGCGCTGGTCGTGACGGTGGTATTGATTGCCATCGCCGGCTGTTCGCTGATCGCCGTGGCCTGTGAGCAGCCCAGCGACGTCATAGGCTTCCTGGTGCTGGGCGGGCTTTCTATCGTCGCCGCCATTACCTACACCGTAGGTAACAAGCCTTACGGTTATCTGGGATTGGGCGATATTTCGGTGCTGGTGTTCTTTGGTTGGTTGAGCGTAGCGGGTACCTACTACCTGCAAACCCACGCTTTTGACAGCATCGTGATGTTGCCGGCCACCGCCTGCGGTCTGCTGGCAACCGCGGTACTCAATATCAATAACCTGCGCGATATCGAAAGCGATCGCGCCAACGGCAAAAATACCCTGGCGGTGCGGCTCGGCCCGCAGAAGGCGCGCTACTACCACGCCTTACTGCTGATCGGTGCGGTGGCGTGTTTTGCGCTGTTTACGCTGCTTAATCTGCATAGCCTTTGGGGTTGGCTGTTTGTGCTGGCTATCCCGCTACTGGTGCGTCATGGCCTGCGCGTGCTGCGCGATCCGACCCCGGCCGGCATGCGGCCGATGCTGGAACATATGGTCAAGGCGGCGCTGCTGGCCAACGTATTGTTCGCCATCGGCGTGGCACTCAGTTAAAAACTGATGATTTTGCCAACAGGGCGAATAAAGGGATATACTGGTTATTCCAGCGGCAAACAGACGTAAAATCCTATGAAATACGATACTTCCGAACTTTGCGACATCTATCATGAAGAGGTGAACGTTGTTGAGCCTCTATTCTCCAATTTTGGCGGGCGTACTTCATTTGGCGGGCAAATCACTACGGTGAAATGCTTTGAGGATAACGGCCTGTTATTCGATCTGCTCGAGGAGAACGGCCGTGGCCGCGTCTTGCTGATCGACGGTGGCGGCTCGGTGCGTCGCGCCCTGATCAACGCTGAGTTGGCGCGTCTGGCAACCCAGAACGAATGGGAAGGCATCGTGGTTTACGGTGCAGTGCGCCAGGTAGACGATCTGGAAGAGCTGGACATCGGCATTCAGGCGATGGCGGCCATTCCGGCAGGCGCCATCAGCGAAGGCGTTGGCGAAAGCGATATTCGCGTTAACTTTGGCGGCGTCACCTTCTTCTCCGGCGATCATCTCTATGCCGACAATACCGGGATCATTCTGTCTGAGGACCCGCTCGATATCGAGTAACCCGCAGAGATGAAAAAGGGCGCCTAAGGCGCCCTTTTCGATTCTGGCATCAGGGAATCAGACTTCTTCCATTTTGCCCAGCAGCGCGCGCAGGCGATCTTGCCATACGTGCTGCTCTTCTTTCAGTTGCTGATTTTCACGCACCAGAGATTCGTGGTTGCCTGAGGCAGCCTGAACTTCGTGAGACAGAGTATTGTTTTTGTCTTTCAGTTCTTCAATTTCCATCTGCAGCAGGGTGATGGTATCGATCGCCTGCTGAACTTTTGCTTCCAATTTCTCAAATACTTCAAATGACATTCTTCAGTCCCCTCATGATAGCAAGGCGTACATCTATAGCTAACAGCCGCAACTCAGGTTGCAACCGTTGCGAATATGCATCGCGCCAAGTGACACGCGCTTTTATTGAAAAAAGCGCGCCTGTCTCGATAAAACGTTTCTTTCGATAAAAACGATTGTAAGTAGCCTGTCCCCGACTGTCTAGCAACATACCGGCTCATCGCGCAGTCTGTTGCAATTTTCCTGCCCTCACTATCAGCAAAAACTGAAAATGCCCATCGGACAAAAAAGGGTTTGTTAACAATTGGTGGGAAAACCACTGGTCAGATCACACTTTCATGGCGCAGAAAGAACACCGAACGACGCGAATTCGCTCAATTTTATGACGAAGCACACACATTTTGATTTCGCTATTTCTCGTTTATGTTCGTTAACGATAAATTTACATCACGTCCTCAATTAATAATTGGACGAGATGAAAAAAACTGTACCCATAGGCCAGGTGGATTAGCACAGTGAGCCTATAAACCTATAACCGCCGTTTTGCAGGACAACAACATTATGAGCCAAACCACCAGTCCGACCCTAAAAGGCCAGTGTATCGCCGAGTTCCTCGGCACAGGTTTGTTGATCTTTTTTGGCGTAGGCTGCGTTGCCGCACTGAAACTGGCAGGTGCCAGCTTCGGCCAGTGGGAAATCAGTATCATTTGGGGCCTGGGCGTCGCCATGGCCATCTATCTGACTGCTGCCATCTCCGGTGCGCACCTTAACCCGGCCGTCACTATCGCGCTGTGGTTGTTCGCCTGCTTTGACGGACGCAAAGTACTCCCTTACATTGTCGCGCAGATCGCCGGAGCCTTCTGCGCAGCAGCCCTGGTCTACGGGTTGTATTACAACCTGTTCTTCGATTTCGAAGCTGCCAACCATATGGTCCGCGGCAGCGACGAGAGCCTTGCTCTGGCCGGTATCTTCTCCACTTATCCTAACGCGCACATCTCCGTCGGCCAGGCCTTCCTGGTGGAAACGGTGATTACCGCGATTCTGATGTGCCTGATTCTGGCGCTGACCGACGACGGTAACGGTATTCCACGTGGCCCTCTGGCGCCGCTGTTGATCGGTATTCTGATTGCCGTTATCGGCGCCTCCATGGGACCATTGACCGGCTTTGCTTTGAACCCGGCGCGTGATTTCGGCCCGAAACTGTTCGCTTATCTGGCAGGCTGGGGCAAAGTGGCCTTCACCGGTGCACGTGATATTCCGTACTTCCTGGTGCCAATCTTTGGCCCCATCCTCGGTGCCGGTCTGGGTGCCTTCGGCTACCGCGCTCTGATTGGCCGCCATCTGCCGTGCGATGTTTGCGTAGAGGAAGAAGAACCCGCTACCAAGGCCCAGCAGCGCAAAGCGTGATTGACACAGTTTTAAAACGGTTAACAACAGCAGGATTAAGATCATGACAGTAGAAAAAAAATACATTGTCGCTCTCGACCAGGGAACCACCAGTTCACGTGCCGTAGTGCTCGATCACGATGCCAATATTGTTGCGGTATCTCAGCGCGAGTTCACGCAGATTTACCCGAAAGCCGGCTGGGTTGAACACGATCCGATGGAGATCTGGTCATCACAAAGCTCCACGCTGGTGGAAGTGCTGGCAAAAGCCGACATCAATTCCGATCAGATTGCCGGCATCGGCATCACCAACCAGCGTGAAACCACCATCGTCTGGGAAAAAGAGACCGGTAAGCCGATTTACAACGCCATCGTCTGGCAATGTCGCCGCACCGCCGACATCTGCGAAAAGCTCAAGCGCGATGGCCTGGAAGAGTACATTCGTCACAACACCGGCCTGGTGGTTGACCCGTACTTCTCCGGCACCAAGGTGAAGTGGATCCTCGATAACGTTGAAGGTGCCCGTGAACGCGCCAAGCGCGGCGAACTGCTGTTCGGCACCGTCGACACCTGGCTGGTGTGGAAAATGACCCAGGGACGGGTGCATGTGACCGATTACACCAACGCCTCGCGCACCATGATGTTTAACATCCATGAGCTGGACTGGGACGATCGCATGCTGGAAGCGTTGGATATTCCACGCGTCATGCTGCCGAAAGTCCGCCCGTCCTCTGAGGTGTACGGCCAGACCAATATCGGCGGTAAAGGCGGCACGCGTATTCCTATCGCCGGTATCGCCGGTGACCAGCAGGCGGCGCTGTACGGCCAACTGTGCGTTCAACCGGGTATGGCGAAGAACACCTACGGCACCGGCTGCTTCCTGCTGATGAACACCGGCAAAGAAGCGGTACGTTCCAACCACGGCCTGCTGACCACCATCGCCTGCGGCCCGCGCGGTGAAGTGAACTATGCGCTGGAAGGCGCGGTATTTATCGGCGGTGCCTCCATCCAGTGGCTACGCGATGAGTTGAAACTGATCAGCGATGCGGCCGATTCCGAATACTTCGCCACCAAGGTGAAAGACAGCAACGGCGTCTACGTAGTACCGGCCTTCACCGGCCTGGGTGCCCCTTACTGGGACCCGTATGCCCGTGGCGCTATCTTCGGCCTGACTCGTGGTGCGAACAGCAACCACATCATCCGAGCCACACTGGAGTCCATCGCCTACCAGACGCGCGACGTGCTCGACGCCATGCAGGCCGACTCCAACACCCGCCTGCAGTCGCTGCGTGTGGACGGTGGCGCAGTTGCCAACAACTTCCTGATGCAGTTCCAGTCCGACATTCTCGGTACCCGTGTGGAGCGTCCTGAAGTGCGCGAATCGACGGCTCTGGGTGCAGCCTTCCTGGCGGGCCTGGCCATTGGCTACTGGAACGATCTGGATGAGGTGAAGAGCAAAGCCGTTATCGAGCGTGAGTTCCGCCCAAGCATTGAAACCACCGAGCGTAACTTCCGCTACAGCGGATGGAAAAAAGCGGTAGCCCGCGCCCAGGCATGGGAAGATCACGACTAACCCCCTTTTGCTTTGTTGACCAAATCACGCGCTGCCTCCGGGTGGCGCGTTTTTTTTGCCCCGCCCGCTGCCGCCCTGCTGTGATAAACTTTGCCGATATTTTCTTCCTTTCTCACAACGGGTTTTGCCATGAAACGTGAATTAGCCATCGAATTTTCCCGCGTTACCGAAGCCGCCGCGCTGGCGGGCTACAAATGGCTGGGACGCGGCGACAAGAATGCCGCCGACGGCGCTGCGGTCAACGCAATGCGCATTATGCTCAATAAAGTGGATATCGATGGCCGCATCGTGATCGGCGAAGGCGAAATTGATGAAGCGCCCATGCTGTATATCGGCGAGCACGTCGGCAGCGGCCAGGGCGATGCGGTAGATATCGCCGTCGACCCCATCGAAGGCACCCGCATGACCGCCATGGGCCAACCCAACGCACTGGCCGTGCTGGCGGTAGGCGATCGCGGCACTTTCCTGCACGCGCCGGACATGTATATGGAAAAGCTGGTGGTGGGGCCGGCGGCGCGCGGTGCTATCGATCTCAACCTGCCACTGGCAGAAAACCTGAACCAGGTTGCAGCCCGACTGAACAAGCCGCTGGCGCAGCTGACGGTGGTCATTCTGGCCAAGCCGCGCCACGACGGCGTTATCGCGCAGATGCAACAGCTCGGGGTGCGGGTCTTCGCTATCCCCGACGGCGACGTGGCGGCCTCCATCCTGACCTGCTTGCCGGAAAGCGAAGTCGACGTGATGTACGGTATCGGCGGCGCACCTGAAGGGGTGATTTCCGCTGCGGTGATCCGCGCGCTGGATGGAGATATGCAGGCGCGACTGCTGCCGCGTCATCAGGTGAAAGGCGACAGCGCCGAGAACCGCCGCATCAGCGAAGAAGAACTGGTGCGTTGCAAAGAAATGGGGATTGAGGCCGGCAAGGTGTTGATACTGGACCAAATGGCGCGCAACGACAACGTCATTTTCTCCGCCACCGGCATCACCAAGGGCGATCTGCTGGAAGGCATTAGCCGCCAGGGCAATATGGCCACTACGGAAACCTTGCTGATCCGCGGCAAGTCCCGCACTATCCGCCGCATTCGCTCAACCCATTATCTGGACCGTAAAGATCCGGCGCTGCACGAGTTCCTGCTGTAATTAAACAGGGCGCCATTGGCGCCCTGTGGGTTTATGCGGTATGTCCCTGATGCTGGAGACGATTTGACAACGGCCACCAGCACAGCAAAATCAGCAGCGCCATCGCAAACATCAGCAGGCCGAGGCTGAACTGCCCGGTTTGCGGCAGCATGGCGGAGAGCCAGGTCGCCAGGCCCGATCCCATATTCTGCATACCGCCCACCAACGCGCCCGCCGCGCCCGCCAGATAGGGGAAAGGCTCCATCGCGCCAGTGGTAGCCAATGGGAACAACATCCCTGCGCCGAAAAAGAACAGCGCCGCCGGCACGATCAACGTCCAGATGTTCATCACGCCGAACCAACCCGGGATCCACATCATAAGGCCTGCCAGCAAACAGCTGATAACCGAATGCCACATCAGGCTGTGGAAGGTTTTGCCGTCACGGCCGGCGTACCAGGCGCCAAAGAACGCCGCAGGGATCGGCAGGATAAACAGGATACTGACGGTCAGCCCGCTCAGGCCCAACACGCCCCCCATCAGCACGCCACAGCTGGCTTCAAATACCGCGATCCCCGCCAGCGCACCGATCAGCATCACCAGATAGCAGCTGAAAGTGCCGTCGGCCAGCAGCTTGCCGAAACTCGCCAACATGCGCCGTTTTTCTGTCTGCTGAGGCCGGGTTTCCGGCAGCCAACGGAACATGGCGAAGGCGACGCCGGCACAAAGCGCCAACAGGAAAGCATAGCAAGCGCGCCAGCCGAATATCATCGCCAATGCCCCGCCGATGATCGGCGCCAGCAGCGGGCTCACCAGAATGCCCATATTGAGCAGGCTGTTGGCATAGCGCAGCGAGGTCCCGGCATACAGATCACGCGGCATGGTACGCGCCATCACCCCCGCCACGCCGGTGCCCATCCCCTGAATGGCGCTGGCGGCAACCAGCATCGTCAGGCTATTGGACAAGAACGCGCCCAGGGCGCCAATCAGGAAAATCATCATCCCGGCGAGGATCACCGGGCGGCGGCCAATGCGGTCCGACAGCGGGCCGTAAATCAGCTGTGAAAAGCCATAGGTCATCAGATACGCCGCCATCACGCGCTGCACCGCACCGGTGCGCACCGACAGATCTCGGGCAATGTCAGCAATGACAGGAACATAAATGGTTTGCGCCATCTGACCGACGGCCACCAACAGGGTGAGCATCACCAGCAGGCGAAAATTGTCTATTTTTCTCATTGTCTTCGTTAGCGTATTAACTCGTCACAGCGTCCCGGCATGACTCCGGATTGAGTCAGAACGGCGAGCAGCCCTCTATGGCGGCATAAGCTAACAAATCTGATTTTTTTAGCGAGTTTCAGACAGATATTGATCCCGGTCACACTGGCAGCAAAGGCAACCAACCTCGTAAATTAAACTGTACGTCTAACGCTTAAGGGGTAAAAATGGCGAGATCGCCGTAATTTGGCTTTAGCATTTAATCGATAATTATTTTCATCATCTTGAAATAAAATAACACCATAGGGATTTGGTTCATGAAAACACCAGAGCTGATTTTATTGCAGTTGAAAACCTTGGGGCCGCATTCCGCCAAAATGCTGGCTGAGCGTCTGGACATCACCCCAATGGGTATCCGTCAGCATCTGCAATCCCTGGAAAGACGTGAGCTGGTTTGTTACGAAGAGGCGCGTACCAAAGTAGGCCGCCCAACGCGTTACTGGTCGCTGACCCATCAAGGCCACGCTGAGTTCGCCGATTGCCACGATACGCTTGCCACGGCGTTACTGGAGTCTGCCCATCAGTTGTTTGGCGCCGAAGGTGTGGAACAGCTGATTAGCGAACGGGAAGAAAAGCTTTATCAGCGCTATGCCAAAGAGCTGTCGGAAGAACGCAGCCATCAGGGCAGACTCGCCCGGTTGGTGCGCCTGCGGCAGCACGATGGCTACATGGCCGAACTGTTCGAACATCCGCAGGGCATGCTGCTGGTGGAAAACCACTGCCCGATCGGCGTGGCGGCCACCGTCTGCAGCAACCTGTGCAACTCGGAACTGCGGCTGTTTCACCGCCTGTTTGGCCACGGCTACCGAATAGAACGCGCTGCGCATGCCATTTCCGGCTCACGACATTGCGCTTATTTGATTCGACCATTGGAGCTTTAGAGTATGGCTGACTGGGTTAATGGCAAGGTTACGCAGGTAGAGCAATGGACCGACGGGCTGTTCAGCATTACCGTCCATGCCCCTATTGATACCTTTACCGCCGGGCAATTTGCCAAACTGGCGCTGGAAGTTGACGGTGAGCGCGTGCAGCGCGCCTATTCCTACGTCAACGCGCCCAGCGATCCGAATCTGGAGTTTTACCTGGTCACCGTGCCGGAAGGCAAACTGAGCCCGCGGCTCAATCAATTGCGGCCGGGATCGGAAGTGATGGTGACCAAAGAGGCCGCCGGTTTCTTCGTGCTGGAAGAAGTGCCGGAATGCGACACCTTGTGGATGTTGGCGACCGGCACCGCCATCGGCCCTTACCTGTCCATCCTGCAGGAAGGCAAAGATCTGGAACGCTTCAAAAATTTGGTGCTGGTGCATGCCACCCGCTTTGCGCGCGATCTCAGCTACCTGCCGCTGATGCAGCAATTGCAGCAGCGCTACAACGGTAAGCTGCGCATTCAGACTGTCGTCAGCCGCGAAGACGCCGCAGGTTCACTGACCGGACGCGTGCCGGCGCTGATCGAAGACGGCCGGCTGGAAGCGGCGGTGGGGCTGCCCCTTGATGCCGAAACCTGCCACGTCATGCTGTGCGGTAACCCGCAGATGGTGCGAGATACCCAGCAGACGCTGAAGGATCAGCGGCAGATGCGCAAACACCTGCGCCGCAAGCCGGGCCATATGACCAGCGAGCATTACTGGTAACCGCAGGCTTATTTACTGCGGAACCTGACCGGCTCGGCTTCCGGGCCGAAACGGTTGTTCCCTGGGGTGCCGACAAAGGCGCCCAGATCAATCATCATCATCACGAGAATCAGCGTCGGGATAAAACGCCCGACGCCCCACTGCCAGATTGGCGCCAGCATCTGCCAATTGCCCGCCGCCAGCATCCACGCCAGAATCAACAGCAGCGCCCACCAGCCGGCCTTGTTGCGATCGTGCAGGCGCTTGATCAGCACCGCCGTGGTTGGCCACAGCAACGCAACGATAAAGAACGCTATCGACTGGATAGCCACCAGTTGGTAATTCGCCAGCGTAAAGGCGACGGCCATCAAGACCAGCCAGGCACCCATCCAAATCCAGAAGTCACGCCGCCCGATACGGCCCTTAAAAGAAAAACACCACTGCTGTAACGTCATCGATTCCTGCGCTCTTAGCCTGCCCATATTCTGTCGCGCAGTGTAACATAGGCGCCGCCGGGCGGAGATTTACGCCCTGCATTACGCGGAGTAACGCACAGCTTTCCTGTCAGCGAGCGATAATGGCGCGGGATCTTTGACAATCCCCCTCGGTTATCGCTTTAATCGGAGCCATCTTTGTTCTTGATGCCGTGTATGCCATGCTGAGAAAATCCATCGCCATCGCCTGCCTGTTGCTGGGTATCAGCAGTGCCTGGGCCGATCCACCGGATGCCGCCGCCAGTACGTCGCCCGCCGCACCTTACCTGCTGGCCGGTGCGCCGACGTTTGATCTGACGGTGGTAATATTCCGCGAAAAATACAACCGCGATAATCCAACGCTGCCGATCGGCGAATTTCGCGCCATTGCAACCGCAGAAGACGACTCTCCCCTGCTGACCCGTGCCGCCAGCAAGCTGAATGAAAACCTCTATGCCTCCACCGCGCTGGAAAAAGGCACCGGTAAAATCAAAACGCTGCAGATCACTCACCTGCCGCTGCAACAAAGCAGCGAAGAAAAGGCCGCCCGCAGCATTGCCGTCAGCTACATGGCCGCGCTGATGCGCCAATTTGAACCGGCGTTGACGGTGGAGCAAAGCCTGGCGAAAGTGGCCAGCCTGTTGGAAAAGGGCAAAGGCTCACGCTTCTACCAACAGCAGGTCGGCGCGATCCGCTACGTGGTATCGGACAACGGCGATAAAGGGATAACTTTCGCTGTTGAACCGGTTAAGCTGACGCTATCCGAGCCTTAACAGCACGGTATTTAATGACGAAAAGCAAAGCCTTCGCGCTTAATCATCTCTATACTGTTGGGCAGGTAAACTGCCGGTCCGGCAGTGGTTATTTCGACTCTCGCGTTCCCTTGTTGGAGGAAAAAACATGCGTCATCCATTAGTTATGGGTAACTGGAAGCTTAACGGCAGCACTCACATGGTTAACGAACTCATTGCCGCTCTGCGCAATGAACTGAGCAGCGTTGACGGTTGTGGCGTGGCTATCGCACCGCCGGTGATGTACCTGGATCAGGCCAAGCACGCTCTGGCCGGCAGCCGCATTGCTCTGGGCGCTCAAAATGTAGACGTGAACCTGTCCGGTGCATTCACCGGCGAAGTTTCCGCTGACATGCTGAAAGATGTAGGCGCGCAATACATCATCATCGGCCACTCCGAACGTCGCACTTACCACAAAGAAACCGACGCTGCGATCGCCGAAAAATTTGCCGTGCTGAAAGCGGCTGGTCTGATCCCGGTGCTGTGCATCGGTGAAACCGATGCAGAAAACGAAGCGGGTAAAACCGAAGAAGTTTGCGCGCGCCAGATCGACGCAGTGCTGAAAACCCAGGGCGCGGAAGCGTTCAAAGGTACCGTTATCGCTTATGAGCCAGTTTGGGCCATCGGTACCGGCAAATCAGCTACTCCTGCGCAGGCACAGGCAGTACACAAATTTATCCGCGATCACATCGCCAAGCAGGACGCAGCCGTAGCTGCAGAAGTGATTATCCAGTACGGCGGCTCTGTGAACGATAAGAATGCTGCCGAGCTGTTCACCCAGCCGGACATCGACGGCGCGCTGGTTGGCGGCGCATCACTGAAAGCCGACGCTTTCGCCGTGATCGTCAAAGCCGCTGCAGCCGCTAAAAAAGCCTGATTTCATTCGGCTCATAAATAACAAAACCCCGGCATGCCGGGGTTTTTTATTGCCGTCACAAAAACATCAGCGCTTGCTGATCTCGTCGAACACGCCGCCGGTAGCAAAGTGCACCTTCTGCGCTTCGGTCCAGCCGCCGAAGGTATCATCCACGGTGAACAGCTTCAGTTTCGGGAACTGCTCGGCAAACTTGGCCGCCACCGCCGCATCACGCGGGCGATAGTAGTTTTTCGCCGCGATGGTCTGTCCTTCCGGCGTATACAGATACTTCAGGTAAGCCGTAGCCACATCGCGAGTGCCGCGCTTATCGACCACTTTATCTACCACTGAGACAGTCGGCTCAGCCAGAATCGATTCGCTCGGGGTAATAATTTCAAACTTGTCTTTGCCCAGCTCTTTTTCCGCCAACAACGCTTCGTTTTCCCAGGCAATCAGCACGTCACCGATACCGCGTTCAACGAAGGTATTGGTTGAGCCACGCGCACCGGAATCCAGCACTTCAACGTTTTTATACAGGTTTTTCACGAACTCCTGCGCCTTGGCTTTGTCGTTATTGTTATGGTGCAGCGCGTAACCCCAGGCAGCCAGATAGTTCCAGCGAGCACCACCGGAGGTTTTCGGATTCGGTGTAATCACCGACACACCCGGTTTAATCAAATCGGCCCAGTCGTGAATTTGTTTTGGGTTGCCTTTGCGCACCAGGAACACAATGGTCGAGGTATAAGGCGCGGAGTTGTCCGGCAGACGTTTGATCCAGTCTTTGTTGATACGCCCACGTTCGGCGATGGCATCCACATCATAGGCCAGCGCCAGTGTGACCACATCAGCCTCAATACCGTTAATCACCGAGGTGGCCTGCTTGCCGGAACCGCCATGCGACTGACGCACAGTCACTTTATCGCCGGTTTGCTGCTGCCAGTACTTACCGAATGCGGTGTTATATTCCTGATAGAACTCACGCGTCGGGTCGTACGAAACGTTCAGCAGTTGGATATCTTTCGCCATGGCACCGGACGCCAGCAGCATTATTGTCAGACCTACACCCCATTTACGCATCGACTCGTTCTCCCAGGAAAATAATCGCAACCTCAATCGGTTGATTTAGCATCAGAGCCTGCCAGAAACTCTCTCACCAATTAAAGAATTAAAAATTTTGGGCTAGACGATTATGGAATATAAACGCGCCGGACAAAAAAAAGCCCCCGCATGCGGAGGCTGTGACTGCTGGGCTGGGCGGGGATCAGTACAGTTTTTTCGCCGTATCCAACCAGTCGCCCTTAAACGGACGCTTCATATTTTCGATCGCATCGATGATGTCGTGGTGCACCATCTTCTCGTTCTGGATACCGACGCAACGACCACCGTAGCCCTGCAACAGCAGTTCGATGGCGTAAGCGCCCATGCGGGAAGCCAGAATACGATCGTAAGCCACCGGCGAACCGCCGCGCTGAATATGCCCCAGCACGGTAGCACGGGTTTCGCGCTTGGTTTCTTGTTCGATATGGCGCGCCAGTTCATCGATATCGCAGATGTGCTCGGTGATCGCCACGATCGCGTGTTTTTTGCCTTTGGCGATGCCGGCCTTGATTTCACAGACCAGGTCTTCGCGGTTGAATTCGGTTTCAGGCAACACGATGAATTCACAGCCACCGGCGATGGCCGCCGCCAGCGTCAGATCGCCGCAATAACGTCCCATCACTTCAACGATGGAAATACGCTGATGCGAAGATGAGGTGTCGCGCAGACGGTCAATCGCTTCAACCACGGTTTCAAGCGCGGTGAAGAAACCGATGGTGTAGTCGGTACCGGCCACGTCGTTATCAATGGTGCCCGGCAGGCCGATACAAGGGAAACCCTCTTCCGTCAGGCGCTTGGCCCCCATATAGGAACCGTCGCCGCCGATCACCACCAGCGCATCGATACCGCGGTTTTTCAGGTTTTCAATCGCCTTGGCACGTACGCTGTCGTCTCTGAACTCAGGGAAACGCGCTGAACCAAGGAAAGTACCACCGCGGTTGATCATATCGGACACGCTATAGCGGTCCAACCGTTCCATGCGATCTTCGTACAAACCAAGGTAGCCATCGTAAATACCAAAAACTTCCAGACCTTCCGAAAGCGCGGCACGCACAACGCCACGGATCGCAGCATTCATACCCGGCGAATCACCGCCACTCGTCAGTACACCGATTTTCTTGATCATGACTACCTCTGAACTGTAGATGCAATTTCTTAAGAATTCTGTATTCGCCGATTGCCTTGGAACCTCTCCGGCTGCAGAAAACCAGCGTTACGGCTTTATTGCTGGATATTATAACAAAAACACCCAGCTGAATTGATTCAAGTCACGCAATATTACGGTAAAAAATCGACATGGCACGCTGAGCTAACTCGTTATTCGCCTGCCGTACTTATCCTGACCGCCCTGCATGAATTATAGCTCCCAATGCCCCTGCCGGCCCGATGGCACCACGGAACAAGGGTCCTGGTGGATGAGGACATCCGCCCCCGGAAAACGATGCAACAGCGCCTGCTCCACCTGCTCGGCCAGAATATGCGCCTGCATCAGCGGCAGCGTATCGTCCATTTCCAGATGTAACTGGATAAAACGCGTCGGGCCGGACTGCCGTGTGCGCAGATCGTGCGCGCCTTTCACCCCCGGCCAGGAAGAGATTACGTCGATAATCACCTGGCGCTCGTCATCCGGCAATGCCCTGTCCAGCAGCGATTGTACCGCTTCATAGCCCATCCGCAGCGCGCTATAGAGAATGTAGACGCCAATTCCCAATGCAAACAGCGCATCTGCCCGCTGAAAACCGTACCAGCTTAGCCCAAGCGCAATAAGAATAGCACCATTCATCATGACATCTGACTGATAATGAAGCATATCTGCTCGTACGGCCTGACTGCGAGTTTTTCTTACCACCCAACGCTGATAGGTGACCAGGATCAGGGTGCTGACTAGCGCAACGATTGTCACGGCAATACCGATGCCGGGATCGCGCAAGGTTTCCGGCGAATACAGATGCTGAAAACCGGTCAGAAACAGAAAAAGCGCCGAGCCGGAAATAAACATGCTTTGCGCCAGCGCCGCCAGCGACTCCGCCTTACCATGCCCGAAGGTGTGTTCCTCATCGGCCGGTTGCAGCGAGTAGCGCACCACCAGCAGGTTAGTCAGCGACGCGGCAACATCCACCAGGGAATCCACCAGCGCAGCCAGCAGGCTCACCGAACCGGTGCGATACCAGGCAACAATTTTTATCAGTAACAGCGTGGAGGCCAACACGGTGGCAGCTAACGCGGCGGACTTCACCAGACGCGCATATTGCGGTTCCATAACCCACCTTGGGTAAAACATGAGAGGGTCAGTATAACGGAATGACGGGCAAAAAAAGCCCCGCCATCATGGCGGGGAAGACAGGGATGGTGTCTATGGCAAGGAAAAACAGGGGACTACTCAGTCATACTCAACTTCTGGGCAGAAGTTTGCTGCAAACCAGAAATTTGTTGCTCCATCTGCTGCATTCGCTGCTGATGTTTCTGGTCTAAAACGCTTTTTTGCTGTGGCGTCAGCAGGTTATACATTTGATTACGCACCCGGGCCATTTCGACCTGGCGCTTAACCTGTTGCTGGGCCATTGTTTCCGCCTGAGCATACACGGCGGCTTCATCAAATTTGTCTGCGGTCACCAGTTTATGCATGGCTTCCATTTCAGCTACATTGACACCAGGCAGATCGTGGCGCGCCTGGCGCATTAAATCGCGCATTTGCTGGCGCTGCTGCTCAGTCAGGCTGACACCGTCAAACATGTGGTGCTGGCCAGGGACTCTGGTTATCGCATCATTTCCGGGAGTCGGTGCAGTTTCCGAAGTAGTGTCAGCAGCAAACGCAGCGGTAGAACCTATTGCCAGCATTGATGCCATAACTAATGCGGTTACCTTACGCATTTTAACTCCTCGTTCTTTCTCACTTTGCGAATCAACGAGGAGCAGTGTACTGCTGCACCTGCAAACATGCGTCAGTGCATGTAAAACTACGTAAAGTCATGGAATGCCAACAGTTGATGACGTATTTTGCGTCAGGAGGTAAAACATAATGAATAAAATTCTGTTAGTTGACGACGACCGCGAGCTGACCTCGCTGTTAAAAGAACTGCTTGAAATGGAAGGTTTTACTATCGTCGTTGCTTACGATGGCGAACAGGCGTTGTCGCTGCTCGACAGCTCCATCGATCTGCTGCTGCTCGATATCATGATGCCGAAGAAAAACGGTATCGATACCTTGAAAGAATTGCGTCAGCATCACCAGACGCCGGTCATTATGTTGACCGCCCGCGGCAGCGAACTGGATCGCGTGCTGGGCCTGGAACTGGGTGCCGACGACTACCTGCCGAAACCCTTTAACGATCGTGAACTGGTAGCGCGCATCCGCGCCATCCTGCGCCGTTCCAACTGGAGCGAACAGCAGCAAAATGTCGATACCGGCGCACCGACGCTGGACGTTGACGGCCTGCAGCTCAATCCGGGCCGCCAGGAGGCCAGCTTTGACGGCCAAACGCTGGATCTCACCGGCACCGAATTTACCCTGTTGTACCTGCTGGCGCAGCACCTTGGCCAGGTCGTGTCGCGTGAGCTGCTGAGCCAGGAAGTACTGGGTAAGCGCCTGACGCCATTCGATCGCGCCATCGACATGCATATCTCCAACCTGCGACGTAAGCTGCCGAACCGCAAAGACGGCCATCCGTGGTTCAAGACCCTGCGCGGCCGGGGTTATTTAATGGTATCTGCAACATGATCAACAGTTTGACGGCACGTATCTTCGCCATTTTTTGGTTCACATTAGCCCTGGTGCTGATGCTGGTGTTGATGGTGCCCAAGCTCGACTCCCGCCAAATGACCTCGCTGCTGGACAGCGAGCAGCGGCAGGGGTTAATGCTGGAACAACACGTCGAGGCCGAGTTGCAAAACGATCCGGCCAACGACCTGATGTGGTGGCGGCGCTTATTTCGCGCCATTGAAAAATGGGCCCCGCCAGGGCAGCGCCTGCTTCTGGTCACCAGCGAAGGCCGCGTGATTGGTAACATGCAGCGCAACGAAATGCAGCTGGTGCGTAACTTTATCGGCCAGTCTGATAACTCTGATCATCCGAAGAAGAAAAAATACGGTCGCGTCGAGCTGGTCGGTCCGTTCTCCGTGCGCGATGGCGAGGACAACTACCAGTTGTATCTCATTCGTCCCGCCAACAGCCCACAATCCGATTTTATCAACCTGATGTTCGACCGGCCGCTGCTGCTGCTGATCGTCACCATGCTGATCAGCGCCCCCTTACTGTTGTGGCTGGCCTGGAGCCTGGCAAAACCGGCGCGTAAGTTGAAAAACGCCGCCGATGACGTCGCCCGCGGCAACCTGAAACAACATCCGGAGCTGGAATCTGGGCCGCAAGAATTTCTGGCCACCGGTGCCAGCTTCAACCAGATGGTTAGTGCGCTGGAGCGCATGATGACCGCCCAGCAGCGGCTAATCTCCGACATCTCGCATGAACTGCGCACACCGCTCACCCGCCTGCAGTTGGCTACCGCGCTAATGCGCCGTCGTCACGGCGAAGGCCATGAACTGGCGCGCATCGAAACCGAGGCGCAACGTCTGGACTCGATGATCAACGATCTGCTGGTGCTGTCGCGCGGGCAGCAAAAAAGCGAGTTGGCACGTGAGCGGCTGCTGGCCAACGAACTCTGGGCCGACGTGCTGGATGACGCCGGATTTGAAGCCGAGCAAATGGGCAAACACCTGGAAGTCAGCGCCCCTCCAGGCCCTTGGGCGCTATTCGGCAACGCCAGCGCATTAGACAGCGCGCTGGAAAACATCGTGCGTAACGCCCTGCGCTATTCAAACACGCGCATTGCCGTAGCGTTTAGCGCCGACAGCCAGGGCATCACTATTGTGGTCGACGACGACGGTCCTGGCGTCAGCGAGGAAGATCGCGAGCAGATTTTCCGGCCGTTCTACCGTACCGACGAAGCACGAGATCGCGCATCGGGCGGCACCGGTCTGGGCCTGGCGATCGTTGAGGCGGCGGTCAATCAACACCGCGGCTGGGTGAAGGCGGAAGACAGCCCGCTCGGCGGCCTGCGGCTGGTGCTGTGGCTACCTCTGCACCAGCGTTGATCGCCTAAGACAGATCGGCAAGATTTTGTTATTCTGCGCCCCTCTTCATGAGGGGCCTTTTACATGCTGAACATCGTTTTATTTGAACCTGAAATTCCACCCAATACCGGCAATATTATCCGTCTGTGCGCCAATACCGGCTTCCAGTTACACCTGATAGAACCGATGGGTTTTCCGTGGGATGACAAACGGCTGCGCCGCGCCGGGCTGGATTATCATGAATTCGCCAATATCCGGCGTCACGCCGATTACGCCGCCTTTATCGCCAGCGAAAACCCGCAGCGGCTGTTTGCCCTGACCACCAAAGGTACCCCAGCACACAGCGCGGTCAGCTATCAGGCCGGCGACTACCTGCTGTTTGGGCCGGAAACGCGCGGCTTGCCCGCCGAGATCCTCGAGGCCTTGCCTGCACAACAGAAAATCCGCATACCCATGCAGGCGCAAAGCCGCAGCATGAACCTGTCGAACGCCGTCGCGGTGGTGGTGTACGAAGCCTGGCGGCAGTTGGACTATGCCGGTGCACTGATTAAGCCTTAAGCGGTGACAGCCCGCCCTGCGGGGAGGATAATCTGAACAGATCACCTCTCCGGGGACATCGCATGGCTTTCACCGAGAGTATTATCGCCCACTTCCGCAGGCTCGAGAACGCGCTGAATCAGGCGCTGTCGCGTTTACAGGACACGACGGACACTGAGGCTCTGCACGATGTACGCATCAACCTGCGGCGTATCAGGAGCTTGCTGAGGCCATTGCGCGGCACACCCGGCGTCGCACAACTCGAAAACGCCGCCGCCAGTCTGGGGAAACTCACCACGCCGATACGCGATTTGGAAGTGCTGATCGCCGAGCTGGCGCGACATCCGCTAGAGTGGCAGACCAACGTCCGCAAAACCGAATTGCAAAGCCGCAACCTCGCCCTTGCGTCACATCCCTTGCTGTTCCGCTTCCCCAACTTGCTGCATGACTGGCCAAAAAGCTTCCATAAAGCCAAACGCCGGCACGCAAAACGCCGCGTTGCCCGTCGCCTGTCCCGGCAGGTGAAACAGCTGCGTCTGGCGCTGGCCGACGAGCACTACGATCGCCACCGGCTGCGCCTGCTGATCAAGCGGGTACGCTATGTTACCGATGCCTACCCACAGTTCTCGCTTATCACACCGGAAGCCGCCGCCAGCCTGAAAGTGGCGCAAAACGCACTGGGCGACTGGCACGATCGTTTTGTCTGGTGCCGGCAAGCCGAAAATCAGCAAGATCTCTGGCCGCTGCTGCCAGAATGGCAAGAAGCTCAGGAAACGACGCTGGAGAGGGCTGAAGCTGCATTGCTTGCGCTTTCACGTGCGCTCAACCTCTAAAACCCGCGACGCATCACGATCCTGACAAAGTATGTAAAGACAGTGCACGTCTGGCCCCAAAACATTCGCTGCAATAGAGGATAATGAGCTATGTTTTGTAAGGGTAATAGACATTCATCATAGGAAATCGTATGAAAAAAAAACGCTTGAGCGTTGCCATGGCAGTGCTGGCAGCAGGCCTGGTGTTGGCGGGCTGTTCCTCTAAAGTAGCAAATACGCAGCAGTATTCAGGTTTTCTGAGCGATTACAGCAAGCTGCAGGAAACTGAATCGGCCACCGGCCATAAAACGCTGCGTTGGATCGATCCTACCTTTAAAGAATCCAATTACCGGGGCGTCTATTTTTCTCCTGTGACCTATTACCCGGCGGCCAAACCGACGGCACGCGTCAACCAGGATACGCTGAACAAAATCAAAGACTACGCCAATCAGCGAATCAACGCCGCACTGAGCGAGCGAATGACCGTGCTGCAAAGCCCGTCAGGATCGCGCGTGCTGCTCGCCAAAGTGGCGATCACCGCCGTGTCGGCTGAAAATGAAGATCTGAAGTTTTATGAAGTCACCCCGGTTACCGCAGTGATCGCCAGCACCATGGCCGTCAGCGGGCACCGCACGCAAAACACCACGCTGTTCCTCGAAGCGCAACTGATCGATCAGGATACCGGCAAAACGGTGATGGAAGTGGTGCGTAAGGGCTATGGCAAGACCGTCAGCAATGACTCCGCACCGGTGACGGCGAACGAGGTCAAAGCGGCTATCGATAGCATGGTTACCGATATCGTGAAATTCCCGAAACAGGGTTAATTCTCTGCCGGAAAACATCGGGGGAGCCAAAAGCTCCCCCGATGTTATGCATCAGCAAACCGGTTTAAATGCCGTCGCCGAACTCAAAACCCTGATTAGTGCCGTTGAAGTACTGATCCATATCCATCGAAGGCGTATCGCTTTCCGGCCGGCCGACGATGCGCGCAGGCACCCCGGCGGCGGTGGTATGCGGCGGTATCGATTGCAAGACTACCGAGCCGGCACCGATTTTTGCGCCTTTACCCACCTCGATATTGCCGAGAATTTTAGCCCCGGCGCCAATCATTACACCTTCTCGGATCTTCGGATGACGATCGCCGCTGGTTTTGCCGGTACCGCCAAGGGTAACCGACTGCAGGATGGACACGTCGTTTTCTACTACTGCGGTTTCACCGATAACGATGCCGGTGGCGTGGTCGAGCATAATGCCGCAGCCGATGGTAGCCGCTGGGTGGATATCCACGCCAAAGGCAACCGAAATTTGATTTTGCAGGTAAATCGCCAATGCCTGACGCCCCTGCAACCACAGCCAGTGGCCGATGCGGTAAGCCTGCAGCGCATGAAAGCCTTTCAGATACAGCAGCGGCGTCGAGTATTTATCTACCGCCGGGTCGCGCAGGCGCACCGCCAGGATATCGCGCGCAGCCGAGACGATCATCTGGTTATCGGCAAGGTAGGCGTCTTGCACCACTTCACGTACCGCGATAGCCGGCATAATCGGGTTTGCCAGCTTGTTTGCCAGAATATAGCTGAGCGCACTGCCCAGGTTTTCATGCTTGAGCAATGTCGCATGGAAAAAGCTAGCCAGCATCGGTTCACACTCAGCCAGCTCTCTCGCTTCTGATTTGATGCTCTTCCAGACCTGCTCTAACTCTTCTGACGACATCAGGTTCCTCTCCACCTTGCAAAACAGGCTGCCTCACCGCATCACGGTCAGGCAGCCCAAATCAATTGCCAGGGTCAGCTTGCTGCCCCGCCTATCGGTTTTATACTTGTCACCCTTCAAGCCGCAGCACCGTTGGCTGCAACCTGAAATCCCCAGGGTATGGGGATCAGACGCTGTGCTTTTCGTCTTTTCTGGTGCGCCCTAACAGGCTCAACGCGGCTTCCCGGGCATTTTTATGGCAGTACAGCACCTGATAAATCTGCTCGGTAATCGGCATTTCCACACCATGCCGTTGCGCCAACGCCAACACCTCTTTGGTATTGCGATAGCCTTCAACCACCTGACCGATACTGTCTTGCGCTTCTTGCACGCCTTTTCCCTGCCCCAGCATAATACCGAAACGGCGGTTGCGCGATTGATTATCGGTGCAGGTCAGCACCAGATCACCCAAACCGGCCATGCCCATGAAGGTCGAGGGATCGGCACCCAACGCCGAGCCGAGGCGGCTCATTTCCGCCAGACCACGGGTAATCAATGCAGTACGCGCATTGGCGCCAAAGCCGATACCGTCTGACATCCCGGCGCCGATGGCGATCACGTTCTTCACCGCCCCCCCCAACTGCACGCCGATAAAATCGGGGTTGCTGTAAACGCGGAAGCTTTTACCGCAATGCAGCAGCTGTTGCAGATCTTCAGCGAACTGAGTATCAGTGGAGGCCAGCGCAATCGCGGTCGGCAGCCCAGCGGCCAGCTCTTTGGCAAAGGTTGGCCCTGAGACCACCGCCAGCGGGATATCATCGCCCAGCGCTTCGCGCGCTACGTCCTGCAGCAGCCGGCCGGTCTCCGCTTCCAACCCTTTGGTCGCCCACACGATGCGGGCATCCGGGCGCAGATGCGGCTTGAGCTGGCGCAATACGTCACCGAACACATGGCTTGGCACTACCACCAGCACATCGCGACTGGCAGCCAGCGCACGTGCCAGATCGGCTTCGAGCAGCAGCGTATCGGGGAAGGCAACGTCGGGAAGAAACGCCTGATTGCAGCGGTCACGCTGCAATTTTTGAATTTGCTCTGGGTTATGCCCCCACAGCACCACGGGGTGGCCGTTACGCGCCAGCGTAATGGCTAATGCGGTGCCGTACGAGCCGGCACCGATAACGGTCATTGAAGCATTGACGGTGTTCATCAGGCATCCTGATGTGGTGCGGCACCTTCGCCTTCCGCCTGCTGTTGCAGATAGTTCATGAACAGCGCGTCGAAGTTAACCGGGGCCAGGTTCAGTTGCGGGAATGTGCCGCGAGAAACCAGGCTGGTGATGCACTCACGCGCATACGGGAACAGAATGTTCGGGCAGTATGCACCCAGGCAATGCGCCAGCTGCGTGCCGTCGATGCCTGCAACGGAGAAAATGCCCGCCTGCTGCACTTCACACAGGAACGCAGTTTCTTCGCCCAGAGACGCAGTCACGGTTACGCGCAGTACAACTTCATACACTTCGTCAGCCAACTGGCTGGAAGCGGTATCTAGATCCAGTTTAACTTCTGGCTGCCATTCCTGCTGGAAAACCTGCGGAGCGTTTGGCGCTTCGAAGGAGATATCCTTGGTGTAAATGCGCTGAATCTGGAAAGCCATCTCTGTGCTGTTTTGTTCTGACATGTGTGTAATACCCTTGGTTAAACGTCCTTATTGACACTCAGTAACCGGCAGTGGTTCGCTTATAGCAACGGATCCAGACCACCACGAGCATCGAGTTCATATAAATCATCGCAGCCGCCGATATGCCGGTCGTCGATGAAAATCTGAGGCACGGTGGTGCGCCCACTACGCGCAATCATCGCTTCGCGTTTTTCATTATCGCCATCAATGGCGATTTCGTTAAACGCCGCGCCCTTACTGTTCAGCAACGCTTTGGCGCGATGGCAGAACGGGCAGGTCGCTTTGGTGTAGATATCAATGTTAGCCATGGATTACCACCTCAAATACATTAAAGAATTACTTACCGCGCACTAACGGCAGGTTTTCCCCGCTCCAGCCGGCAATACCGTCTTTCAGCGTGGCCACGTTTTCAAAACCGGCCTTGCTCAGGTTTTCCGCCGGCTCGCGAGAGGCGGTGCCGTTGGCGCAAACCACGATGATCGGCTGAGCCTTGTGTTTTTCCAGCTCGCCCAGGCTGCCGCTTTTGATTTCGCTCGCCGTCAGGTTGATGGCATTCGCCAGGTGGCCTTTACGGAAATCATCACGGCTGCGGGTATCAACCACAACGGCATCTTCTTTATTAATCAGGCGGGTGGCTTCACCACGAGCGATCTCTTTCACCTTGGAGAAACGGCTTTTGAACGTCATGACGATCACAGCAACCAGCAAGCCAATCCAAGCCAGGCTCAGTATCGGATGCTTGCTAACGAATTGCATAATTTCTTGCAGCATGGGGTGTAACAACTCCCGTCAGTTAAGGGATAAAATAAGTCAAGGCTCCAGAGTATACCTGCCGAGTGCGGCAAATACAGCCAATAAGCAAGCGCTATTGCAGAAACTGCGGAGTACGCTGAGAAATTCCTAACGTCAGAGCATAAAAGCCGGTCTTGTTCGCCGCAACTTTGATCTCTCGGGGCTCTTTTTAATCGTGCGCGTTGTAAAATCAGGCGGTTTTAAGGTGAATAGCCATCATTCCGATCGCGGGCAGATGGCTATTCACAACTTAAAAGTTCATAACGAGGTTAATGCAATGTCGAGTAACAAAAAGCCGATGGTGCTGGTGATCCTGGACGGCTACGGCCATCGGGAGGAGCAACAGGACAATGCCATTCTGAACGCCAAAACGCCGGTGATGGATCGCCTGTGGCAACAGCAGCCGCACACCCTGATCGCCGCTTCCGGCCTGGACGTGGGCTTGCCTGATGGCCAGATGGGCAACTCGGAAGTGGGCCACGTCAACCTGGGCGCCGGACGCATCGTTTATCAGGATTTGACCCGACTGGATAAAGAAATCAAAGACGGCGATTTCTTCGCCAATCCGACGCTGACGGCGGCGGTCGACAAGGCCGTACAGGCGGGCAAAGCGGTGCATATCATGGGCCTGCTGTCGCCGGGCGGCGTGCACAGTCATGAAGACCACATTTTGGCCATGATTGAACTGGCCGCTCAACGCGGCGCGAAAGCCGTGTACCTGCACGCCTTCCTGGACGGCCGTGACACTCCGCCACGCAGCGCAGAAAACTCGCTGCAACGCTTTAGCGACGCCTTTGCCAAACTGGGTGTCGGGCGCATCGCCTCGCTGATTGGCCGCTATTACGCCATGGACCGCGACAACCGCTGGGACCGTGTTCAACTGGCTTATGATCTGATGACTGAGGCTCAGGGCGATTACGTGGCCGATAACGCCGTTACCGCACTGCAAGCCGCTTATGAGCGTGGCGAAAACGACGAGTTCGTGAAACCGACCGTGCTTCAGGCCACCGGTGAAACCTCTGCCGCTTTGCAGGATGGCGACGCGCTGATTTTCATGAACTTCCGCGCCGATCGCGCGCGCCAGATTGTTCGCGCCTTCGTGAATGCCGATTTCGGCGGATTCCCCCGCGCCAAGGTGGTGAACTTCGGTGATTTCGTGATGTTGACCGAATACGCCGCCGACATCAAAACCCCTTGCGCCTACCCGCCGGCGTCGTTAAGCAACACCTTCGGCGAATGGCTGATGAAGCACGACAAAACTCAGTTGCGCATCTCGGAAACCGAAAAATACGCGCATGTCACTTTCTTCTATAACGGCGGCGTGGAAGAGCCGTTCAAAGGCGAAGAACGCGTGCTGGTCAACTCGCCGAAGGTCGCCACCTACGATCTGCAACCGGAAATGAGTTCGGCCGAGCTGACCGACAAACTGCTGAGTGCCATCAGCAGCGGCAAATACGACGCCATTATCTGCAACTACCCGAACGGCGACATGGTGGGCCATACCGGCGTCTATGACGCGGCGGTGAAAGCGGTGGAAACCCTCGATAGCTGCATCGCGCAGGTCGTGGAGGCCGTTAAGGCCGTTGACGGGCAGCTGTTGATCACCGCCGATCACGGCAACGCCGAACAAATGCGCGATCCGGCCACCGGTCAGGCGCATACCGCCCATACCAGTCTGCCGGTGCCGCTGATTTACGTCGGCAAGCCTGCTCACGCGGTCAATGGCGGCAAGCTTTCCGATATCGCGCCGACCATGTTGACGCTGATGGGAATGGAAATCCCGAAAGAGATGACTGGTAAGCCGCTGTTCATCGTGGAATAATCCTTCTCCATGAGGGAGAAGGCGTTTTTTGCACTATCAAGGGTAACCCGAAGCGCAAACGCAGGCAGCCAGCCGCTGCCTGAACGCACCGCGCCAAGGAAGTTGACCGCCATGTGCGCCAGCGTATTTTGCGCTGGCGTCTTGCTGTTGCCGTTAGCCGGACAGGCGGCGGAAGACAACAAATCCCAGCTCAAAGACATCCAGCAAAGCATCGCCGAAAAAGAGAAGGCGGTTAAACAGCAGCAGCAGCAACGCAGCTCATTGCAGGATCAGCTTAAACAGCAGGAAAAAACCATCGCGCAGGCCAGCCGCCTGCTGCGTGACACCCAGGGCACGCTAAGCCAACTGGGGAAAGACATTTCCAGCCTGAACGCCTCCATCGCCAAGCTGCAAAAGCAGCAGTCTACTCAGCAAGAGATCCTCGCCAAACAGCTCGACGCCGCTTTCCGGCAGGGGCAACACAGTGCCGTACAACTGATCCTCAGCGGTGAAGAGAGCCAACGCAGCGAGCGTATTCTGGCTTACTTCAGCTATCTGAACGAGGCGCGTCAGCAAACTATCGAAGAACTGAAGCAAACCCGTGCCGAGCTGGCAAAGCAAAAAACCACGCTGGTGGCCAAACAGGGCCAACAGAAATCGCTGCTGGGCGAACAGCAGACGCAACAGCAGAAGCTGGAGCAGGCGCGTGGCGCACGTAAGCAAACGTTGACCGCACTGGAAGCTTCGCTGGAAAAAGATCAGCAGCGGCTGGTGGAACTGCGTCAGAACGAAACCCGCATGCGCGATAAAATTGCACGTGCTGAACGTGAAGCCCGCGCCCGTGCCGAACGTGAAGCGCGTGAAGCCGCCAAGGTACGCGAGCAAATGCGCGCCAAAGAACAGCAGGCGAAGAAAACCGGCACCAGTTACAAACCTAGCGAAGCCGATCGCTCGCTGATTGCCCGTACCGGCGGCCTTGGCAGACCAGGCGGACAAGCGATGTGGCCGGTTCGTGGCCGCACCTTGCACAGCTTCGGTGAACAACTGCAAGGCGAGTTACGCTGGAAAGGCATGGTGATCTCGGCCGCCGAAGGCAGCGAAGTAAAAGCCATTGCCGACGGCCGCGTATTGCTGGCCGACTGGCTGCAAGGCTATGGCCTGGTCGTCGTAGTCGAGCACGGTAAAGGCGATATGAGCCTGTATGGCTACAACCAGAGCGCGCTGGTCAACGTCGGGGCTCAGGTCCGCGCCGGGCAGCCGATAGCCCTGGTCGGCACCAGCGGGGGCCAGGGAACGCCATCGCTTTATTTCGAAATCCGTCGTCAAGGTCAGGCGGTTAACCCACTACCGTGGTTGGGAAGATAGATTTGCGCTATATCAAAACCCGTACTGTCGTATTGATTGGCTGTCTGCTGCAGGTTTACGCCGCACAGGCAGGGAAGTTGTCCATCGTTATCGATGACGTGGGTTATCGGCCGCACGAGGAAGGCGCCGTGCTGCAAATGCCGACGGCGATCTCCGTTGCCGTGCTGCCCAACGCCCCCCACGCCCGTTTAATGGCCACCCGCGCCCACAGCCAGGGCCGCGAAGTATTGATTCACATGCCAATGGCGCCGCTCAGCAAACAGCCGTTGGAGCGCGATACGCTGCAGCCCTCCATGAGCAGCGAAGAGATCCAGCGCATCATCCGCAATGCGGTGAATAATGTGCCCTATGCGGTCGGGATGAACAACCACATGGGCAGCGCCATGACCTCCAGCCTGCCGGGCATGCAGAAAGTCATGCAGGCGCTCGAAAGTTACCGCCTGTATTTTCTCGATAGCATGACCATCGGCAATAGCCAGGCCACCCGTGCCGCTGCAGGCACTGGGGTGAAGGTCATCAAGCGTAAAGTGTTCCTGGACGATACCGCCAACGAGGCCGATATTCGCCGCCAGTTTAACCGTGCGGTCGAGCTGGCACGGCGCAACGGTTCTGCCATCGCGATAGGCCATCCACGCCCGGCGACGGTGAAAGTGCTGCAGCAAATGCTGCCGACGTTGCCGGCCGATATCGTGCTGGTGAAACCCAGTTCGCTGCTGAATGAACCGCAGAGTAACAGCGGTGGCGGCAGTTACGTTCCACCTCCGGTCAAGCCGCAGAAACCGCAGCCGAAGAACCCGTTCACCGGCGGTATCAAGCAGTGCAAGGTCAAGTTGCCGAAGGAAGAAGTCAACGCAGGCAAGGTGATAAGCGTGATCGGCGAAAGCGTGACACAATCGCCGGCGGCAGAGTTTATCAAGCGTCAGTGGCATCGCTGGGTCGGCTCAGCGCCAGACAAACCGAAAGCATAAAATCAGGGCCGGAATTTTCCGGCCCTTTTTACTGTCAATCCCAGCTCAAAACCACTTTCCCGGACTGCCCGGAGCGCATGGCGTCAAAGCCCTGCTGGAACTCATCGATCGAGAAACGGTGGGTGATGATAGGCGTCAGATCCAGACCAGACTGGATCAGCGCCGCCATCTTATACCAGGTCTCGAACATCTCACGGCCATAAATCCCTTTGATAAACAGCCCTTTGAAGATCACCTGATTCCAGTCGATCGACATATCCGACGGTGGAATACCCAGCATGGCAATGCGCCCGCCGTGGTTCATCGCGTTCAGCAGCGTACGGAACGCCGGTGGCGCGCCGGACATTTCCAGCCCCACGTCGAACCCTTCGGTCATGCCCAGCTCGGCCATCACGTCGTTCAGGTTTTCTTTGCTGACGTTCACCGCACGGGTCACGCCCATTTTACGCGCCAGTTCCAGCCGGTATTCGTTCACGTCGGTGATCACCACATGGCGGGCACCAACGTGCTTGCACACCGCAGCGGCCATAATGCCTATCGGGCCGGCGCCGGAAACCAGCACGTCTTCGCCAACCAGATCGAACGACAGCGCCGTATGAACCGCGTTGCCGAACGGGTCGAAGATTGACGCCAGCTCATCGGAAATATTGTCCGGGATCTTGAAAGCGTTAAACGCCGGGATCACCAGGTATTCAGCAAAGGAGCCCGGACGGTTCACGCCCACGCCAATGGTGTTGCGGCACAGATGGGTGCGGCCGCCACGGCAGTTACGGCAGTGGCCACAGGTGATATGGCCTTCGCCCGAAACGCGATCCCCGACGTTAAACCCTTTCACTTCCTGACCCATGGCAACCACTTCACCCACGTACTCGTGGCCGACCACCATAGGTACCGGGATGGTTTTCTGCGACCATTCATCCCAGTTATAAATATGAACATCGGTACCGCAGATCGCGGTTTTACGGATTTTAATCATGATGTCGTTATGGCCCAGCTCCGGCTGAGGCACATCGGTCATCCAAATCCCTTCTTCCGCTTTCAGTTTTGACAATGCTTTCATGGTTTTACCTTATGCAATAACGCCAAGATCCTTACCGATACGAATGAACGCCGCGACCGCACGTTCAATTTGCTCCGGGGTGTGGTCAGCAGACATCTGGGTACGGATGCGCGCCTGGCCTTTCGGCACCACCGGATAGAAGAAACCGGTCACATAAATGCCTTCCTTGAGCAGCGCGTTGGCGAACTCCTGCGCCAACTTTGCTTCACCCAACATCACCGGGATGATGGCGTGATCGGCCCCGGCCAGCTCAAAGCCCGCCGCGGTCATTTTTTCGCGGAACAGGCTCGCATTGGCCCACAGACGATCGCGCAGCGCATCGCCCTGCTCCAGCAGTTCCAGCACTTTGATCGAAGCGGCGACAATCGCCGGCGCCAGCGAGTTGGAGAACAGATAAGGCCGCGAACGCTGGCGCAACCACTCCACCACCTCTTTTTTCGCCGCGGTATAACCGCCGGAAGCGCCGCCCAGCGCTTTGCCCAGAGTGCCGGTAATGATGTCGACGCGGCCCATCACCTCACAATACTCGTGGGTGCCACGCCCGTTGGCGCCAACGAAGCCTACCGCATGGGAATCATCCACCATCACCAGCGCCTGATACTGGTCCGCCAGATCGCATACCCCTTTCAGGTTGGCGATCACGCCGTCCATGGAGAACACGCCGTCGGTAGCAATCATGATGTGGCGCGCACCATCGGCTTTGGCCTGTTTCAGCTGTGCGGCCAGCTCGTTCATGTCGTTATTGGCATAGCGGTAACGCTTCGCCTTGCACAGACGTACACCATCGATGATCGACGCGTGATTCAGCGCGTCGGAGATAATCGCATCTTCCGGTCCAAGCAGCGTTTCGAACAGCCCGCCATTGGCATCGAAGCAGGAGGAATACAAGATAGCGTCTTCCATACCGAGGAAGTCGGCCAATTTCTGTTCCAGCTGCTTATGGCTGTCCTGGGTGCCGCAAATAAAGCGCACCGACGCCATGCCGAAACCGTGGCTGTCCATACCGGCCTTGGCCGCCGCGATCATCGCCGGATGGTTGGCCAGGCCAAGGTAGTTGTTGGCGCAGAAGTTGATCACATGACGGCCGTCGGCAACGGCGATATCTGCCTGCTGAGCGGTGGTGATAATGCGCTCTTCCTTGAACAACCCTTCGCTACGGGCGGTTGCAAGCTGTTGTTCCAACTGCTGATAAAAAGACGCGGACATTCGGTTATCTCCAGGATGGGTCTGTTTCCCACATATTTTACTGATTTGTAACCAAACTGACGACAATACACAGGAGAGAATATGAAAATTGCAGCAGATATCACGGCAAAGTGCTTTGATGCTCGACATCGCGGGATATTCGGAGCCCGTCCGATGTTTGCGGCGGCATGAAATGCTATTATAAGCGGCATTGAGCGTGGGGCACCCTGTCCCACCGGGCAGAATAATAGGGGTAACCCAATGATTATCGTTACTGGTGGCGCCGGCATGATCGGCAGCAATATCATTAAGGCGCTGAATGACACAGGGTATCGCGATATCCTGGTGGTAGATAACCTGAAAGACGGCACCAAATTTGCCAACCTGGTCGATCTGGATATCGCCGACTATATCGATAAAGAAGATTTTATCGCCAACATCGTGGCCGGTGACGATCTGGGTGAAATCGACGCGATATTCCATGAAGGTGCCTGTTCATCCACCACCGAGTGGGATGGCAAGTACATGATGGACAACAACTATCAGTACTCCAAAGACCTGCTGCATTATTGCCTGGATCGCGAAATCCCGTTCCTGTACGCCTCATCGGCAGCCACCTACGGCGGCCGTGAAGAATTTATCGAAGAGCGCCAGTTTGAAGAGCCGCTGAATGTGTACGGTTACTCCAAATTCCTGTTCGATCAGTACGTACGTGAAATCCTGCCTGAAGCGGATTCACAAATCTGCGGCTTCCGTTACTTCAACGTTTATGGCCCGCGCGAAGGCCACAAAGGCAGCATGGCCAGCGTTGCATTCCACCTGAACAGCCAGATCAACCGCGGCGAGAACCCGAAACTGTTCGACGGCAGCCAGGACTTCAAGCGTGACTTTATCTACGTCGGCGACGTGGCTGCGGTAAACCTGTGGTTCTGGAAAAGCGGCGTGTCCGGCATCTTCAACTGCGGCACCGGCCGTGCAGAAACCTTCCAGGCGGTGGCCGACGCGGTAGTCGATTTCCACCAGAAAGGCGCGGTGGAAAACATCCCGTTCCCGGAAAAGCTGAAGGGCCGCTACCAGGCGTTTACCCAGGCCGACCTGACCAAGTTGCGCGCTGCCGGCTATGACGCGCCGTTCAAAACGGTCGCCGAAGGCGTGAAAGAGTACATGGCCTGGTTGAACCGCACCGCTTAAGCTGAAGGAAATCACTCAGGGTATGAAAATACTGGTTATCGGCCCTTCGTGGGTTGGCGATATGATGATGTCGCAAAGTCTCTACCGCACCCTGAAGGCCGAGCACCCGACAGCGGAAATTGACGTGATGGCACCCGCCTGGTGCCGTCCGTTGCTGGCGCGTATGCCGGAGGTCAATCAGGCCCTGCCGATGCCGTTAGGCCACGGCGCGCTGGCGCTCGGTGAACGCCGGCGCTTGGGGCGCGCCCTGCGCGCCAACGGCTATGATCGCGCTTACGTGCTGCCGAACTCGTTCAAATCCGCATTGGTGCCGTTCTTTGCTCAGGTGCCACAGCGTACCGGCTGGCGTGGCGAAATGCGCTACGGCCTGCTCAATGATCTCCGCGTCCTGGACAAAGCCGCCTTTCCATTGATGGTACAGCGCTATGTGGCGCTGGCTTACGACAAGCAACGCATCCATCGCGCCGAAGATCTGCCGCAGCCGCTGCTGTGGCCGCAGTTGCAGGTGAGTGACGAAGAAATTGCCGAAACCACCGCGGCCTTCAACCTGACCGATAATCGGCCGATTATCGGTTTCTGCCCGGGGGCCGAATTTGGCCCGGCCAAACGCTGGCCGCACTACCACTACGCCCGGCTGGCCCAGATGCTGATCGACCAGGGTTATCAAATCGCGCTGTTCGGATCAGCCAAGGATCACGAAGCGGGCGAACAAATTCGCGCGGCGCTGGATGACGGTGCCCGAGGATTTTGCATGAATCTGGCTGGGGAAACCCAGCTGGAGCAGGCCGTGATCCTGCTGGCGTCCTGCCAGGCCGTGGTCAGCAACGACTCAGGCCTGATGCACGTTGCAGCGGCATTGAACAAACCGCTGATAGCATTGTACGGCCCAAGCAGCCCGGATTTCACGCCGCCGCTGTCCGATAAAGCCAAAGTGATCCGCTTAATCAGTGGTTACCATAAGATACGCAAAGGCGATGCCGATCAGGGTTACCATCAGAGCCTGATCGATATTCAGCCACAGCAGGTGTTGGACGCGCTGACGCCGTTACTTGCCGCCAGCGAGGAATAAATAAGCATGCAGGTGTTGATTGTAAAAACCTCCTCGATGGGAGACGTGCTCCATACGCTACCGGCGTTGACCGACGCCATGCAGGCCATTCCCGGCATTCGCTTCGACTGGGTGGTGGAGGAAGGTTTCAGCCAGATCCCCACCTGGCATCCGGCGGTAGACCGCGTGATCCCGGTGGCGATCCGCCGCTGGCGCAAAAACTGGTTTGGCAGCGAGACGCGCCAGGAGCGCTGCGATTTTAAACGTCTGGTGCAGGAGCGCACCTACGACGTGGTGATCGACGCCCAGGGACTAATCAAAAGCGCCGCATTGATCACCCGCATCGCCAAAGGCAGCAAGCACGGCCAGGATGCCAAGAGCGCCCGCGAGCCGTTCGCCAGTTGGTTCTATAACCACCGTCATGACATCGACAAACAGCAGCACGCCGTGGAGCGCACCCGCGAGCTGTTCGCCAAAAGCCTGGGCTACGACAAGCCGGAGAGCTACGGCGATTACGCCATTGCGGCGCGCTTTCTCAGCCACCTGCCGGCCGATGCCGGGCAATACCTGGTGTTTTTGCACGCGACGACCCGCGATGAGAAACATTGGCCTGAGTCGCACTGGCGCGAATTGATTGAGCTGATGGCGCCAAGCGGGCTGAAGATCAAATTGCCATGGGGCGCGGAACACGAACGCCTGCGTGCGCTGCGTTTGGCAGAAGGCTTCCCGCACGTAGAGGTGCTGCCAAAACTCAGCCTGCAGCAGGTAGCCGAGGTGCTGGCAGGCGCGAAAGGCGTGGTCTCGGTCGATACCGGTCTCAGCCACCTGACCGCTGCGCTCGACAGGCCTAATATCACGCTGTTTGGCCCGACCGATCCGGGATTGATCGGCGGCTATGGGCAAAATCAGCATTCCCTGATTTCTCCAGAAAAAAGCATGGCGACCCTCACCGCTGACGCAGTCTGGGCAGAGTTGCAAAAGGTTATTTGATGAAAAAACTGCACATTATCAATTTAGGGAAAATGGGTGGTGTAGAACGTCTGTTCCTGCAGTATATCAATGACACTACCGATGGCAGCAACGAAGTCATTTGCATCAGCGGTGAGGTCGGTGAAGAAATCCGTCGGCAAATGCCTGACCAGAAGATCACCTTTGCCAACCGGTTGATTAACGCGTTCCCGCTGCGTTGCCCGCAATTCTTGCGCAAATACCTGCTGAACAGAAAAATCGAGAAAGCCAACGCCGACGTAGTGATTGTCTGGGATCTTGTACCCGGCCTGGCAGCGAAACCTAAACGCGGCAAACTGATTTATTACGATCATGGCTGCTCCTGGCGCTATCCGAAAAATCCAAAGACATTACGATTCCTTGCCATGCTGGATGGCTGCATCTCCGCGTCTTACGCCTCAAAGCGGGTGATGGCGCTGCGATTTAACCTGCCCTGCCCCAATCACGTGGTGATTAACCGGCTTAAAACCCCTATCGGTATCCATGATAGTTTGAAGCCACTGAGCCGGCCGGTGAGGATAGGTACGGCGTCTCGCCTAGTGAGCCTGAAAGGCATCAGCATTTCATTGCTGACGCTGCAGGAGTTGCTGCGCCGCGGGCATGATGTCACCCTGGAAATCGCCGGCAAGGGGCCGGATCGGGCGGCGTTTGAAACACTGGCAGAAAAACTCGAACTGGGCGACCGGGTCACCTTCAGCGGTTTTCAGGATAACGTGGCCGACTTTTTCAACCGTACCCATATCTATATGAGCACGCCGATTACCGAACCCTTCGGCTTATCCTGTATGGAAGCGTTGTATTTTGGCGTGCCGGTGATTTTCCCGCAGGTGGATGGCCAGCCTGAAGTGATCAAGGACGGGCAGTGCGGTATTGGGTTGACGCCTGCAGTGACAATCGAAGAACATCGCCGGCTGACCGGCATCAAGGTGGATTTCCCTCACGATGTTTACGATCCGGCAACCGATGCCCTGGTGGTGCCAAAACTGCTGTCGCACCTGGAGTGCGCCGATGCGATCGAAAAACTGATGGAGTCGGAAACCTACCAAACCATGAGCCGAAATGCGCAGCGTTACCCCGTCGAACATTTCAGCTACGCTATGTTCAAGACCGAGTTTGACGATGCGTTGAAATCATTTATTGCCCAAACGTAATATGAGCAGGAAACCCAGCCCCATGCTGCTAAAAGAAACAACTCCGCATCCCGCCTTCAGCTATCTTATTTATTTGGGATGCGCTATCGCTTTTTGCACTATCCCTTTTGGCTCCGCCACCGGACGAAATCTGTTTTATATTTCCAGCTATATCTCGTTCATCGCCGTTTGCCTGAACGTAAAATATTTTGTTAAAAACAAAAGAAACTTAATTCTGCCGGTCCTGTTTTTCTGTGTGGGCATGTCGACGATTTTCTGGATGAACCATTTCAAACAGCCCGGTGAATACATCAATATTTACCGTTCCTATATGTCGACCGGGAAATTGCTGATCGCCACCGCGTTTATCCTGTTGATTGCGTTAAATGAACGCCTTTGCATGCAGCGCGCGTTTGTTGTCGTCGCGCTGGCGACCGGTATCGCGGTCAACGGTTATTCGCTTTACCAAGGGCTGTGGCTGGATATTGCGCGTATAGAAATCAACTTCGATCGCGCCACCGTCGCCGCCTACCTGATTACCGCCATCAATCTGGTGATGCTGCAGGCGATACTGATGCTACGCAGTAAGTACCGTATTCCTTTGTATATCATTGGCTTCCTGGTTACGTTCTCCACGCTGGTGCTCACTGGAACGCGGGCGGCCATGTTGGTTTACCCAGTTGTTATCGCCCTGTCGATACTGGCAACGAAGAACCTGATATCCCATAAGCACAAGATCCTACTGACAGCTTCGGTACCTGTGCTGCTACTCGTCAGTGGTTTTGTCTTCAAATCACAGATAGAACAGCGCATTGATGATTTTAAAACCAACATGAAGCTGGTGGGTACGCCGGAAATCGACAATTCCATCATATCCCGTCTTACGATGCAAAGAATCGGCTTACGTACCGGTACGATGGCACCGTTGGGACAATCTGCGGAGCAGCGTGGCGAGGAAATCAAGGCCATTGTCGCCAAGCAACCCGAACTGTACGGCGTTATGCCTTATATCAATGTGCATCTGCATAACGAACTGCTGGAAACCTACTCGCTCAAAGGGGTTTGGGGTGTGCTGTTTTTACTCGCGCTCTACGTTGGCTTATTCGTCAGTTCTCTTAAGCCACATCGTAATGCGTTATTGTTAGGGGTGACATTCAGCCTGTTTGTTTACGGGCTCAGCGACGTTATCTTCTTCAGCACCGAAGGCACGGCAATATTCTGCCTGGCGATAATTGCCAGCGTGCTGTCAATGAAGAAAATGCCGGTTTCCCAGGATTGAACGATATGAACTCATCACCGCTGCTGCTCAGCTTTATTGTGCCTTTTTACAATAATGAGGATTTCGTTGTCGCCAGCCTGGGTTCACTGTTCGACCAAATCGGCGATGATATTGAAGTGGTCATCATTGACGACGGCTCAACCGATGCTTCCGCCGATCGGGTACGCCAGTTGTTGGCAGAAATCCCGCATCCGCATGTGACCTTTATCTCACAGAAAAATGGCGGCATCGCCTGTGCCCGGAACATCGGGCTGCAACACGCGCGTGGGCGCTATATTACCTTCCTTGACGGGGACGATTTGCTGAGCGGCGACTACCTGGCCATTCTGCGGCCGTTGTTACTGGCCGATGAAGATGACCTGATCGACTTTAATTATCAAAAGTTTATCGATGCCCCGCCAGTGCTGCCTCACCAGACAACCGTCCGCCGCAGCGTTTATGATTTTGACAACCAGGGCCTGTCCTGCCTCGCTCCGCTGTTTGCCCGCTCAATGTGGCATCTCTGGAGCCGGGTCTACCGACGTACGCTGTTGGAAGGGGAATCATTCGAGAACGGCCGGCGCTATGAAGACGTTATCTTCACGCCGTTCCAGTATTTCAAAACCCGGAAAATCGCCCATCTCGACCATGAGCTCTATTTCTATCGGGATAACAGCCAGGGCATCACCCGCAACGTCAAAGCCAAAGATATTGAAGATATGCTGTTTGCCATCGATAAAACGCTGCGTTTTATCGATCAGCACCCGCATGATGAGCCTTTGCGACAATTGGCGGCCTTAATGCTCGCCAACTGTTTCTCGGAAGTGAAAAGCATGTCGAAAGCGCTGTACGGCTACTACCATTATGAGCCGGAAACGCTGCGCACCTTCAACCGCGTGGCTGAGGTATGCCGCAACAGCGGCGTACCGCGAAAAAAAATCCGGCAAATGCGGTACGCCCAGGTCGATACCTGGCTGTCAAAAATCCGCTGGCGGCTGAAAACGCGCTAAAAACACGCTTAATTCAATGACAGATGCTCCACCACCTCAGCATAAATACGCTGCGGCTGGATCACGCCCATCGGGCTTTCAGCTTCCAGCGGCATAGTGTAACCGGTACGGGAAACCTGAATAATCCGATGAAGCTCCGGATCCTGAATGGGCCCGGTAGAACGTGAATCCGCCGTGACGAACAGGCTGATGGTTTTTACTTTCAGCGCGACCGCCAGATGCAGCGGCCCGGTATCGCCGGTGATCAGCACATGGAAGCTGTCGATCAGCGTCAGCAGCGCCTGCAATCCCGTTTTGCCGATCCGATTGTCCACGCAAGCCCGGGTTTCAGGGTTCACCTGGCTCAGGAACTGCTGCGCTTTCTCCTCATCAAAAGGGCCGCCAATCAGCACAATACGCACCTTGCCGTGTTTGGCCACCAGCTCGTCCGCCAGCCGGACGAAATGCGAGACCGGCCAGCAGCGTGATTCGGTAGAAGCGCCCAGCTGAAAGCCAACAGTACAGTGCTCGTTACTTTTGATACCCGGCTGATAAGGCGCAGGGATTTCCATGGTGGGATCGTCACTGCGACAGCCCAAAATTGAAATCAGCTCCAGCTTGCGGCGAATAAAATGACCGTAATAATGGAAAATATAATTGGTCAGCCAGGGTTCAAGCCCGCAAATCCCGGAGCTGTAGTTATCGCGGATAATATATTTCGCCCCGGATAATACCGCGCTGATGATGTCGTACGGCAGATGCGAATGCAGGATCAGCGCCAAATCCGGCTGATGCTCGCGCAGTGACTTCAACAGCGGTCGCATACTCTTGATTTTACTGTCCCAATACACCACGCGATCGTAGTAACGGCCGTTCTCCACCAGTTCCTGATTCTTCTTGTGCACCACCAGCGTAATGTGCGCATCGGGATAGCGTTCCCGCATCGCCCGCAACGCGGGGGTGTTGAACATAAAATCACCCAACGCCGTGGTCGAATAGATAACGATATTGTCAAACTGAAGCCGACTGTCGAAAGTCGCCTTATCCTGGAAACGGCCGGACTTTGCGGTATAACGTCGCAAAAACCAATCCGCGACCTTAATTTTCCATTTTTTCGACATGTCAGTTCACTTTAAGTTGATAATATTCGGCCAGCGTCATGCCCACCGTACGCTGCTGTAGCCAGGCGAACAGCTGCTCTAAATCGCGATACAGCACTTCAATATCCTGCTCGGTTTTAAACGTCGGGCTGCCGCCGGGCATAAACTCGGAAGAGTGCAGCATAAATTCAACGTAGTCATGTCCCTGCATCAGGCAACGTTCAACCACCTGCTGCATTTTTTCCAGATTGCCGCCGCTGGGCCGCAACCAGTTTACCGACGGCGAACGCTGCTTGCCACGCAACCGATCATAACCCTGCTTGAGCGTATTCATTAGCGCAGAATGCTTATACTGGATGCTCATCGGCACTTCCAACAGCGTTGAGGCTCCCGCTGCGGCGATATTTTCCGGATCGATAAAATAGGCCTGCGACGGGAAGTGCCGGTAGTCGGTACCGCCGTTCCCTTGCGGGTTGCCCGGCGAATATTGCCAGTTGACGCGTGGCGTGACCGAGCAATCTACCTGATAGCCGTATTCCAGCAACAACGCCGCATAGTACTCGTTAAACGCCCAGCGCCCGGCGCGGTGGCTGAGCATTTTGGTCTGGAAGGCATCTTCCAGCAACTTGGTCATATGATCGACCTTGGCGCGAATTTGATCGGCCGGGTATTCAATCAGATAAGGTTTGTGCCGCCAGTCATCGTCGGTCAACGGCGTCAGAGGCGGGCTGTTCCAGGCGTGCAGGTGCATTCCTACTTCCCCGGTACCGCGCGCAATCACATCGCGGGCAAACTCGACGTATTCGGCATCTACCGCCATTTCATAGTTGGTGAGATACACCGGCTTGAAGCCATATTTCTCACACAACGCCTGAAAGCGCGGCAAAAAGCGCGTGTTTTCGGTCGAAATACGATCGTGGTTTTGCCACAGATTGTCGCCTTCGGTATCAATGGTGATCAGAAACGCCGGTTTAGTCATGAATATAGAGCCTGATATCAACAAAATGCATTATACCCGTCGCCTTTCAAGCCGCAGGGTTGTTAACTGCACTAACGCACCCCACTCACTTACCACAGCAAACTCCAGGAGTGAGTAAGCTGCTCGCCTGGCTGCAACTTGAAATTCATAGGGTATGCATGTTACGCAGGGCGTTTCGCCAGGGCAAACGACTTTACTGCCTGGTTTGGACAACGTTGAAGGCCTTTTGTCTCTCCTTCGCGCTATTTTTTCACTTCGCGGCAAGAAAACCGTGCAACAGTAGCCACATGCGATCGGGTCATTTAGAATCAAAGATTGGTTTCCCTGAAAGCGACTCATGATGAACGACGCGCCAGCCCTAGCTCCTGATACTTCGATACAGCGTATTCTGATCGTTAAACTTCGCCATCATGGCGACATGTTGCTGATCACACCGGTCATCAATAGCCTGCAGCAAAACTACCCGCAGGCGCAGATCGACGTGCTGCTGTATAAAGAAACCCAGGATATGCTGGCCAGCCACCCGGCGCTGTCGAATGTCTTCGTTATCGATCGCCAGTGGAAAAAAAAGGGTACGAAAGCTCATCTGCGCCACGAACTTAACCTGATCCGGCAGCTCAAAGGCCAACGTTACGATCTGGTGGTCAATCTGGCCGATCAGTGGCGCAGCGCCATTATCGCCCGCCTGACCGGCGCGCGCATTCGGCTGGGTTTCGATTTGCCCAAACGGCGAGGCTTCTTATGGCGCCATTGCCACACGCATTTGGTGCCGGTAAGCGATCACGCACGGTTGCATACCGTTGAACAGAACCTGTCTCTGTTGCAACCGCTCGGTCTGCCGGCCCTCAGCCAGCAGGTAACCATGAGCTATCCGCCGCAGGACTGGCAGACCTGCGAGCAGTTGTTACGGCAACAGGGCATTACCGGCGATTATATCGTGGTACAACCTACGTCCCGCTGGTTCTTCAAATGCTGGAGCGAAGAAAAAATGGCCGCCACTGTCAGCGCGTTGCAGGCCGACGGCCACCGGTTGGTGATCACCTCTGGGCCGGACACAAAAGAACGGGAAATGGTAGAGCGCATTCTGGCGCTCTGTCCGCCGCAGGGAGTCGTTTCGCTGGCCGGCCAGTTAACGCTGCGTCAGCTTGCCGCCCTGATCGACCACGCTAAACTGTTTATCGGTGTAGACTCGGTGCCCATGCACATGGCCGCTGCGCTGCAGACACCCTGCATTGCGCTGTTTGGTCCTTCCAAGCTAGTGTTTTGGCGCCCATGGCAGGTTAACGGCTGCGTGATATGGGCCGGCGACTTCGGCACCTTACCCGATCCGGACGCCATCAACACCGGCACTGATGAACGTTACCTGGACCTTATCCCTACAGACGCGGTGATTGCAGCCGCGCGGAGCCGGCTAGCATGAAAGCATTTCGTTTGGCGATCGTTCGTCAAAAGTACCGCCCGGACGGTGGCGCTGAGCGTTTCGTCTCACGCGCTCTGGAAGCACTGGAGCAACAGAACCTCGATCTGAACGTTATCACCCGCGAATGGCAGGGTGACACCCATCCGAACTGGCATATTCATTTGTGCAATCCGATAAAGCTTGGGCGCATCAGCCGTGAGCGCGGCTTTGCCGAGGCCGCCAGAGCGTTGTGGCAGAAAGAGAAATTTGATCTGGTGCAGAGCCACGAACGCATCCCCGGCTGCGATATTTACCGCGCCGGCGATGGCGTTCACCGCCGCTGGTTGCTGCAAAGAGCGCGTTTGCTGCCCGAATGGCGCCGCAAATGGCTGTTCTCCAACCGCTATCACCGTTACGTAATGTGTGCGGAACGTGCGATGTATGCCGCGCCGGAACTGAAAGCGGTCATCTGCAATGCGGAAATGATTAAACAGGAAATCATCGACGACTTTGGGGTCCCGCCCGATAAAATCACGGTGATCTACAACGCCATTGATAATCAAAAATTTCCGCCCGCCACGGCCGAGCAGCGGCAGCAATTGCGCCGGCAACACCAGATCCCTCAGCAGGCGCACTGCCTGATTTTTGTCGGTTCCGGCTTTGAGCGCAAAGGGCTGGCCGCCGCTATCCGCGCCGTCGCGGCCACGGACAGTTATCTGCTGGTCGTCGGTAAAGATAAGGCTGAAAAGCGCTATCAGGCACTGGCACAGTCACTAGGGTGCGGCGATCGGGTGCGGTTCATGGGCGTGCAAAAACAGACGCTGCCGTTCTATCAGGCAGCCGATGCACTGCTGTTGCCAACGCTGTACGACCCGTTCCCCAACGTGATTCTGGAGGCAATGTCCTGCGGTCTGCCGGTCATCACCAGCACCACCTGCGGCGGCGCGGAATTTATCGCTCAAGGGCAAAACGGCTTCGTTACCGATGCTCTGGATGTTCACGCCCTCGTCACGGCAATCAAGGCATTGCCACGCCAGGCGCTGGGCTCCGCCATGGGTGAAGCCGCGAGAGCACGTATCATGTCTGCCACCCCGGCGCACCTGTCGGAACAGTTGATCTCCCTTTATAACCGGCTGCTGGATTAACTATGCGTATTTTGATGATTATCGATGGCCTGCCCGGCGGCGGCGCAGAAAAAGTGGTGCTGACGCTGTGTCAGGGCATGCAGGAAATGGGCAATGACGTCAGCCTGATTTCACTTCGCGACGTCTGTAACTACCCTATCCCGGCCGGCGTTCATTATCAGGTGGTTGCGGATCACAGCCGCACCCCCTGGCGCAAACTGACCGAACTGTCACGTCGCGCCGCCGCACTGGATCGGGTGATTGCCGACAACGAACGCCAGCAGGGTGCCTATGATTTGGTATTCTCGAACCTGCATAAAACCGATCGCATCGTCAGCCGCAGCAAGCGGCTCTCCTCGGATCGCCTGTGGTTTTGCATCCACGGCATGCTATCGACCTCTTATCTCGGTCATCGCAAGGGCCTGGATCGCTGGCTGAAACAGCGGAAAATCGCCGGCGTTTATCAGGGTCAAAATATCGTTGCCGTCTCACAGGCCGTCGGTGACGATCTGCAACAAAACCTGCCTATCCGTCCGAACCGGTTGGCAATCATCAACAATCCGTTTGATATTGCCGCCATCGAACAACAGGCGGCGGAACCCTGTGAACTGGCAGGCCAGGAATATCTGGTGCACGTCGGGCGCTTTCATCCGCACAAACGGCACGATCGCCTGTTGAAAGCCTATGCGCAATCGGGTATACAGGCGCCGCTGGCACTGATTGGCGCCGGCAGCGAAGCTAACGTAGGGGAAGTGAAACAGCTGGCCAACCAGTTGGGTATCGCCGACCGCGTACTGTTCCTCGGCTTCCAGGCCAACCCTTATCCCTTTATCCGGCACGCATCGCTGCTGGTGCTCAGCTCCGACAGCGAAGGCTTTGGCAATGTGCTGGTGGAAGCATTGTTATGCGGTACGCCGGTGGTCAGTACCCGTTGCCCAGGGGGGCCTGCGGAAATTCTGGAAAAAGCCGGGATGGGTAACGCACTGGCAGAACTCAATGAAAAATCGCTGGCGGAAAAAATGGCGAGAATTTATGCCCAACCTCCTGAGATTAATCACCAGCAGTTGCTTAGCTATGGGCTGAAATCTATTTGTCAGCGTTATTTGTCACTCAAGAAATAAATAAGGGCAGGGAACTCCCTGCCCTTATTTTAATTAATCGAACGTTTGTATTTTTTGCCAGACATCGTCAACGGACACATCAATACAATCACCCGACTCGGTTTGCAGAATGTGATAACGCCCCGTCCAGGGATGCCAGGATTCTTTATCCGTGTCGCCAAAAAAGACCACCATATCTTTATTCAACGCCGCAGCCAGATGCATCTGCCCGCCATCGCTGCACAACACCCTGTCGCATAAATCAAAACCGGCCAGTAATTCCCGCACCGAGGCCGTCGGGTAAAGCGCCACGCGTTCATTCTGACACAGCGCCAACAACTGCTCTGCACGTTTTTGGTCACCGATATCATCAGGCGTCAGCGTGCCTTGCGGGGACCAGAAAATCAGCACTCCGGTGTTCTGATCGGCGACTAAGCGATTGATAATTTCGGCATAGCGTTCTATCGGCCAGCGACGTTTAGGGCTGCGACTGCTGATATGGACCGCGCAAACTCGCCCGACCGGCGGCAAGAGTTTCTGCAAACGTTGCGCCGCCTGCTGGCGCTCTTCCGGGGTCAGAAAAACGCGGACCGGCGGGATCGGGATGCGCTGTTCGGTAATCGCCGATAGGTAGCTGTAGGTATGCTCTACCTGATGCTTGCCGCTGAAATTTTCCTTACGGAAAGGATGATGAATATCATGCGTACCTAAATCTGCGCCGATAATATTGCTGACCCCCGCCATTTTCGCCAACCGCAGGCTGTACTTGCAAGGAACCGGGTTGGCCAGGATCGCCGCGTCGAATTTTATTTTACGCAGCTTAAGAAAAATCATCAGCCGTTCAAAATAAACGCCTAATGTCGTTTCATTTTTCGCCTTGTGCTTTGCCTTTTTATAGACGAAAACCTTTTCAAGGTGCGGGTTGTTTTTAACGACATCCTGGCTGACTTTATTGATTAACAGATAAAGTTTGGCATCCGGATAGGCAATTTTCACCCCTTCAATCAAAGGAGTCGTACAAACAAGATCGCCAATATTGTCACGGCGAATAATTAAAATATTCTTCATTCCAAGCCTATCAGCGAAATCTCTCGCCTGTTGTCTAAAACTGACACCAAAGGTTACCAAATTAGCGCCTTTCCCTTCCAGTTATGGTACTATTCTGACTAACCCATATAAATGAAATTGATAGAATGTTGCTGCGTTTATATCAGGTACTACTCTACCTCATCCAACCCCTGATCTGGCTCCGCTTACTGCTGCGCAGCCGCAAAGCTCCAGCCTACCGTAAACGCTGGGCAGAACGCTATGGCTTCTGCGCCGGAAAAGTGGTGCCGGGCGGCATCATGCTGCACTCCGTCTCCGTGGGGGAAACGTTGGCAGCCATCCCGTTGGTCCGCGCACTGCGCCACCGCTATCCTTATTTACCGATTACTGTGACCACGATGACGCCAACTGGTTCAGAGCGCGTTCAGTCCGCTTTCGGTAAAGACGTTCATCATGTTTATCTGCCTTACGACCTGCCCGGCTCCATGCGCCGTTTCCTCGATCAGGTGAACCCCAAGCTGGTTATCATCATGGAGACCGAGCTATGGCCAAATCTGATTAACGCGCTGCATCAGCGTCAGATCCCGCTGGTGATCGCCAACGCGCGCCTTTCCGCTCGCTCTGCCGCCGGTTATAAAAAAATCGGCGGTTTTGTCCGCGACATGCTGCGCCGCATTACGCTAATCGCCGCGCAAAATCAGGAAGATGGCGAACGTTTTATCGAACTTGGCCTGAAGCGTTCACAGCTGACCGTGACCGGCAGCCTGAAATTCGACATTTCCGTCACTCCCGAGCTGGCTGCACGCGCGATCACGTTACGCCGCCAATGGGCACCGCGTCGCCCGGTGTGGATCGCGACCAGCACTCATGAAGGTGAAGAAACCATTCTGCTGGCGGCACACCGCAAGCTGCTGGAAAAACATCCCGACCTGCTGCTGATCCTGGTGCCGCGTCACCCTGAACGTTTCTCTACCGCCAAAGAACTGGTGCAGAAAGCCGGTTTCAGCTACACCCTGCGCAGCAGCGGTGAAATCCCCTCCGGCAGTACCCAGGTAGTGATTGGCGATACCATGGGCGAACTGATGCTGCTGTACGGCATTGCCGACCTGGCCTTTGTCGGCGGCAGCCTGGTGGAACGCGGCGGGCATAACCCGCTGGAAGCCGCCGCACACGCCATTCCGGTGCTGATGGGGCCGCATATCTTCAACTTTAAAGATATCTGCGCCAAGTTATCGCAGGCCGAAGGGCTGATCACCGTGGCCGACGAGGACTCGCTGGTCAAGGAAGTCGCCACTCTGCTCACCGACGAAGACTATCGCCGCTATTACGGCCGCCACGCCGTGGAAGTGCTGTATCAGAATCAGGGAGCGCTGCAGCGCCTGCTGCAACTGTTGGAACCGCACCTGCCGCCACGGAGCCATTAAATGAACGCCCGCAAAAGCCTGTCGGTGGTGATCATCGCCAAGAACGAAGCCGGGCTGCTGCCGGATTGCCTGAACTCTGTAGCCTGGGCGGACGAAGTGGTCATTCTCGATTCAGGCAGCCAGGATGACAGCATCGCCATTGCCGAAAGCCTCGGCGCCAAAGTGTTCGTCCATACCGACTGGCAGGGCTTCGGCAAACAGCGCCAACGGGCCCAAAGCTACGCCAGCCACGACTATGTTCTGATGATCGACGCTGACGAGCGCGTCACCCCCGAACTGCGCCAATCGATTGAACAGACCTTGGCCGCACCTGACGACAATCAGGTCTACAGCTGTGCACGCCGCAACCTGTTCCTTGGACGTTTTATGCGTCACAGCGGCTGGTATCCGGATCGCGTCAACCGGCTGTACGCCAACCGACGCTATCGCTATAACGACGATCTGGTGCATGAATCGCTCAATATCGGCGCCGCGAAAGTGGTGCCCCTCAGCGGCGATCTGCTACATCTGACCTGTCGTGACTTTTTCGCCTTCCAGCGCAAGCAGCTGCGTTATGCCGAAGAATGGGCCAATCAGCGTCATCAGGCCGGCAAGCGCTGCGGTTACTCCTCCATACTGACTCATACTCTCGGTGCCTTCTGCAAAACCTGGCTGCTGCGCGCCGGCTTCCTCGACGGTAAACAGGGGTTGCTGTTAGCCGTGGTCAACGCGCAATATACTTTCAATAAATATGCCGCATTATGGGCATTGGGCCGCAACTCTTCAGAGAAGTGAATCATGACCAGTAAAGCCATTTATCCCGGTACTTTCGATCCCCTGACTAACGGCCACCTGGATTTGGTGACACGCGCGTCATTGATGTTCGATCACGTCATTCTGGCCATTGCCGCCAGCCCAAGCAAAAAACCGTTGTTCACGTTGGAAGAGCGCGTGGCGTTAGCCACTCAGGTAACATCGCATCTGGATAATGTCGAAGTGTTGGGATTCAGTGAGCTGATGGCGCATTTTGCCGCCCATCAAAATGCCAACATTCTGGTGCGCGGCCTGCGTGCGGTGTCTGACTTTGAATATGAATTGCAGTTGGCGAACATGAACCGCCACCTGATGCCGACGCTGGAAAGCGTGTTCCTGATGCCTTCCGAAGAGTGGTCGTTTATCTCTTCCTCCCTGGTGAAGGAAGTGGCGCGTCACGGCGGCGATATCGCACCTTTCCTACCGGACGTGGTCACCCAGGCACTGATGGAAAAGCTCGCCGCACAATAATCAACGTTGGCAGCGGCGGCAGAAGAAGGTGCTGCGCTGCCCGTGTTTAGCAGATTCAATCGGCGTGCCGCACGCGCGGCAAGGCTCCCCCGCACGACCATACACCTGCAATTCTTGCGCGAAATAGCCCGGTTTACCGTCTGACTGCAGAAAATCGCGCAGCGTGGTGCCACCTTGCTCAATCGAGCGTAGCAATACCGCTTTAATGGTTTCCACCAGCAGCTCAGCTTCCGTTTTACTCAGCGAACCGGCCGGGCGATCGGGCAGGATCCCGGCGGTAAACAGTGATTCGCTGGCGTAGATATTGCCAACCCCCACGACCAGCTTGTTATCCATCAGCCAGGGTTTGATCAACGTGCGCTTATTGCGTGACTTTTCGTACAGGTAGGCGCCAGTAAAGGCTTCACTTAGCGGTTCCGGCCCAAGGTGGGCCAGCACATTGCTGTTTGCCAAATCTTCGCACCACAGCCAGGCGCCAAAACGACGGGGATCGGTATAACGCAGCGTCATGCCGTTGCTGATCACCAGATCAACATGGTCGTGCTTCCCGGCTTCGGTTTCCTCGGCCAGCATACGCAGGCTGCCGGACATCCCCAAATGGACGATAATCCAGCCGTGGTCCAGTTCAATCAGCAGATACTTGGCGCGGCGTTGTACGCTGCGTACCGGCCGGTCGCTCAGCGCCAGAATTTGCTCGGAAACAGGCCAGCGCAGCCGCGCGTTGCGCACCACCGCATACTGAATGCTATGGCCGACAAGATAAGGTTCAATACCACGTCGGCTGGTCTCAACTTCTGGTAATTCAGGCATCTGGCGCTCTCCCGTCGGTTTTCTACCCTTATAAAACAAAAAACCCGGCCTAAGCCGGGTTTTTATTAATCCACTAAAATTATTTAATTTTAGCTTCTTTGTACAGTACGTGTTGACGGACAACTGGATCGAATTTCTTCAGTTCCAATTTTTCCGGCTTAGTACGCTTGTTCTTCGTGGTGGTATAGAAGTGACCAGTACCAGCAGAAGAAACCAGCTTGATCTTCTCGCGAACACCTTTAGCCATGATGCAGTTCCTTAATACTTCTCACCACGGGTACGCAGATCGGCCAAGACCGTCTCAATACCCTTCTTATCGATAACACGCATACCTTTAGCAGATACACGCAGCGTTACAAAGCGCTTCTCAGCCTCAACCCAAAAACGGTGTGAGTGCAGGTTCGGCAGAAAACGGCGTTTGGTCGCGTTCATTGCGTGGGAACGGTTGTTACCGCTCACCGGGCGCTTGCCAGTAACTTGGCAGACTCGGGACATGTCTATTCTCCAAAAATCAAATCAGCTCGAGCTTCGTATAGGGTATGGCCGCCTCGTCAGGCTTTTAGAGCCCATCTCAGCAAACTCCATACTGAGGAGACTCCCGTCATCAGGTCAGAAACCACACATCAGGTTAGAAACCTGCTGAGATAGGCTCTTACGCCAAACCCAAGATTCTCAAAGGTGGCGTAGTATACGCTCTGAGGCGTAAGTGCTCAAGTCCCGAACAGCTAAAGATCCCCGAAGGATCGCGAAAAAATCGCTTAAAGCCATCCGCGCTCGGCAAAAGAGACGCATTCACCCCGACCTATCACCAAATGATCGAGCACTCGGATCTCCAATAACAGGCAGGCATTAACCACATGCTCTGTTATCAAACGGTCAGCGTGACTGGGTTCAGCCTTACCCGAAGGATGATTATGCGCCAGAATAATGGCGGCCGCATTAGCCTTCAACGCTTCACGCACAATTTCTCTCGGGTGCACGACGACGCTGCTGATGGTACCAGCAAACATCTCCTGATGGCGAATGACACGGTGCTGATTGTCTAAAAACAATACCAAAAACACCTCCCGCTCACGGTGCGCCAGTAAGCTTTGCAGATAATGCTGCGTTATTTTGGGATTTAGCATGGCATTTTCCTGCGCCAGATGGCTGGAAAAGAAGCGAAACGCCAATTCTGAAATCGCCTGCAGCTGCGCATAGCTCGAATTGCCCAATCCTTTGTGGCTGCAGAAAACCTGATGATCCGCCGACATCAGATGATACAGCGAGCCAAACTGCCCCAACAGCTGCTCCGCCAGTTGCATGACATGCAGACCGGGAAAGCCGGTACGCAGAAAAATCGCCAGCAACTCCGCATCGGACAGCGCCGCCGCGCCATACCGCAGTAACTTTTCCCGGGGTGCAAGCGCTCCCGGCCACAAGGTCATTACCTGACTGCTCATCATCATCCTCCCGAAAGCGTCCAAGCATGCCATGCAGAACAAAGGGTAACGACAGGTGTTTGATAACATTGCGAAGTGCTGCGCAAAGCGCAATGTAACGAACTGCAGAGACAGCGGAATCGCTCACCAGTCTGGCGGTTATGCTAAAATGGCGCATCTTTCGGTTTTCAATCGGACAATCATGATGACGGGACTTTCCGGCAAACATATTGTGCTTGGCATCAGTGGCGGTATCGCTGCATACAAATGCCCAGAACTGGTGCGCCGCCTGCGTGACAGAGGCGCGGAAGTGCGTGTGGTAATGACCAACGCGGCGAAAGCGTTCATCACGCCGCTGACGCTGCAGGCGGTTTCCGGCTACCCGGTCTCCGACGATCTGCTGGACCCCGCAGCCGAAGCCGCGATGGGTCACATAGAGCTCGGAAAATGGGCGGATTTAGTGATTCTTGCCCCCGCTACCGCCGATCTGCTGGCACGCGTCGCCGCCGGCATGGCCAACGATCTGCTGACGACCCTTTGCCTGGCGACCGACGCACCGATAGCCGCAGCGCCTGCCATGAACCAACAGATGTATCGCGCCACCGCCACCCAGGCCAATCTGCAAACGCTGCAGGCACGCGGCATGTTGCTGTGGGGCCCGGACAGCGGCAGCCAGGCTTGTGGTGATGTTGGCCCTGGCCGCATGCTCGATCCCTTGGACATCGTCGATCTGGCGAACGGTTATTTCTCCGCTTCGCAAGATCTGCAACATTTAAAGATTATGATCACCGCCGGCCCAACGCGTGAAGCGCTGGACCCGGTGCGTTTCATCAGCAACCACAGTTCCGGTAAGATGGGCTTCTCTATCGCCCAAGCCGCCGCCGCACGCGGTGCGCAGGTCACGTTGATTACCGGGCCGGTCAACCAGCCGACGCCGCCGTGGGTAACCCGGGTAGACGTCATCAGCGCGCTGGAAATGGAGCAGGCAGTGCAGCAGCGCGCCGCCCAGCAGGACATTTTCATTTCCTGTGCCGCCGTAGCCGATTACCGTGCCGGGCAGATCGCCGGTGAAAAAATAAAAAAACAGGGTGATGAAATCATCCTCAAAATGGTAAAAAACCCCGACATCGTTGCCGGCGTCGCCGCAATGACTAAAAATCGTCCCTTTGTCGTGGGGTTTGCCGCCGAAACCCAGAATGTGGAAGAATACGCGCGACAAAAACTGGCGCGTAAGAAACTGGATTTAATTTGCGCTAACGATGTATCGCTTGCAGAGCATGGGTTTAACAGTGACACCAATGCCTTGCACCTTTTTTGGCAGGATGGAGAAAAGCGCCTGGCGCTGAGCGATAAGGCACTCCTTGGCCAACGTTTAATAGACGAGATAGTCAGCCGTTATGATGAAAAAAATCGACGTTAAAATCCTCGACCCGCGTATCGGACAGGATTTCCCTTTACCGACCTATGCCACCCCAGGTTCAGCCGGTCTCGATCTGCGCGCCTGTCTGGATACCGCGGTTGAACTGGCGCCAGGTGAAACCACGTTGCTGCCTACCGGCCTGGCTATTCACATTGCCGATACCGACCTAGCGGCGGTGATCCTGCCGCGCTCAGGTTTGGGCCACAAGCACGGCGTGGTGCTGGGCAACCTGGTTGGCCTGATCGACTCCGACTACCAGGGCCAACTGATGGTTTCCGTCTGGAACCGCGGCCAAAAATCCTTCACCATTGAACCCGGCGAACGTATCGCGCAAATGGTCTTTGTGCCTGTTGTGCAAGCTGAGTTCAATCTGGTAGAAGAGTTCGACAGCAGCGAACGTGGCGCAGGTGGCTTTGGCCACTCGGGTCGCCACTAAGCGCAGCCCAAGGCTTGATGGTCGGCAGGGAAATGTCGTCCGAAACCTTGCCGCCCAGAGAAAAGGACATTTCTATGGCAAGGTTTGTCCGGCAACGATAACAGCGCACACCAGGTCGCGCGGAGAACACAGGTCGTTAAGGCCGCTGACCCCAGCATCGTAAAAAAGCTATCACATAAGCCGCACAGAGATCTCTCTGCAATGGCCGGTGCGCGGGTTTCCGAAAGTCTAAGCAGTTTTAGCAAGGGTCTAATCAGACATGGCAGAAAAAGAAAATACCAAAAGGAACCGGCGCGAGGAAATACTGCAGGCGTTAGCCCAGATGCTGGAATCCAGCGACGGCAGCCAGCGTATCACCACTGCGAAGCTGGCCGCTAACGTCGGTGTCTCCGAGGCTGCGTTGTATCGGCATTTTCCCAGCAAAACACGGATGTTCGACAGTCTGATCGAATTTATTGAAGACAGCCTGATAACGCGCATCAACCTGATCCTGCAGGACGAAAAAGAAACCTTTAACCGCCTGCGCCTGATCCTGTTGCTGATTTTGGGGTTCGCCGAACGTAACCCTGGCCTGACACGCATCATGACCGGCCATGCGTTGATGTTTGAGCAGGACCGCTTGCAGGGCAGGATCAGCCAGCTGTTTGAACGTATAGAGGCGCAGCTGCGGCAAGTGCTGAAAGAGCGCAAACTGCGGGAAGGCAAAGGCTTTATCGTGGATGAAACGCTGCTGGCCAGCCAACTGCTGGCATTCTGCGAAGGTATGCTGTCACGCTACGTGCGCTCCGAGTTCCGCTACCGCCCTACGCAAGACTTCGACGGCCGCTGGCCGCTGCTGGCGGCACAGCTGCAATAAGCCCTTTGCCAGGCGCGTTTTAACGCGCCTGGCAAAGTGAATAGCGTGTTAAACCCCGTACTGTTCACGATAGGCGCGCACCGCCGCCAGACTCGCCGCCATTTCCGGTTTCTCTTCCAGATAAGCAATCAGATCTTTCAGCGTCACAATGGAAATCACCTTACAGTGATAGTCGCGCTCGACTTCCTGAATAGCCGAAATCTCCGCACGCCCGCGTTCCTGACGGTCCAGAGAGATCAACACCCCGGCCAACGTCGCACCGCTGGCGCCGATGATTTCCATCGACTCACGGATTGCGGTGCCGGCGGTGATCACATCGTCCACCAGCATCACTCGGCCCTGCAGCGGGCTGCCCACCAAAGTGCCGCCTTCGCCGTGGGTTTTGGCTTCTTTACGGTTAAAGCAGTAAGGCACGTCGCGTTCATGGTGTTCCGCCAGCGCTACCGCCGTGGTGGTGGCGATCGGGATACCTTTGTATGCCGGGCCAAACAGCAGATCAAAATCGATGCCGGAGTCCATCAGCGCTTCGGCGTAGAAGCGTCCTAACAACGCGAGATCACGCCCGGTATTAAACAGGCCGGCGTTAAAGAAATACGGGCTGGTACGGCCGGATTTCAGAGTGAACTCACCGAATTTCAATACCTGCTTGTTAAGCGCGAACTCGATAAACTGGCGCTGATAGGCTTTCATTACTGCTTCTCCTCGTCTGGGTCTGTTAGATCTGTTATTACTGCCACCCGATAGTCGGGCGTAAAAAAGGCGACTCTTCAGTCGCCTTAAAAATTACTCCGCCAGCGCCGCTTTCTGCGCCTGGAAGATGGTTTCGATGCCCCCTCGAGCCAGCGCCAACAGCGCCAACAGCTCGTCGTGGCTGAAGGGTTCGCCCTCGGCGGTGCCCTGCACCTCGATCATGCGGCCGTCTTCCATCATGACCACGTTCATATCGGTTTCTGCCGCAGAGTCTTCAACGTACTCCAGATCGCACAGCGCTTCGCCCTTGACGATGCCGACAGACACTGCAGCCACCAGCCCTTTCATTGGGTTGGCCTTCAGTTTGCCCGCAGCAACCAATGCATTAAGCGCATCAGCCAGCGCAACGCAGGCACCGGAAATGGAGGCTGTACGGGTGCCGCCATCAGCCTGCAGTACGTCGCAATCCAGGGTAATGGTGAACTCACCCAGTTTTTTCAGATCGACCGCAGCACGCAGCGAACGGGCGATCAGGCGCTGGATTTCCAGCGTACGGCCGCCCTGCTTGCCTTTTGCAGCCTCGCGAGCGTTACGGCTGTGGGTGGAGCGCGGCAGCATGCCGTACTCGGCGGTGATCCAACCCTGGCCCTGACCTTTCAGGAAGCGCGGAACGCCCTCTTCTACCGTGGCGGTGCACAAAACTTTGGTATCGCCAAACTCAACCAGCACTGAACCTTCAGCGTGTTTGGTATAGTGACGGGTCAATGTCAGTGGGCGAACTTGTTGTGGTGCTCTGCCTGCAGGACGCATGGGCTCTCTCCGGCTTCTAATCTACGATTGGCTGCGCATTATACGGGCTTCGTGACGTAATGCCTATCCTGCCCGGAGGTCCAACGTTATAATCGTTCCATCTTTTCCTATTACGGGTACGCATCAATGATCCGCAGCATGACCGCCTACGCACGGAGTGAAATCAAGGGTGAATGGGGCAGCGCAGCTTGGGAGCTGCGTTCCGTGAACCAACGCTATCTAGAAACCTACATCCGTTTACCGGAGCAATTCCGCAGCCTGGAGCCGGTGATCCGCGAACGTATCCGTGGCCGTCTGACCCGTGGCAAGGTGGAATGCAACTTGCGCTTCGAGCTGGACCCGAGCGCGCAAAGCTCGCTGATCCTGAACGAAAAACTGGCTAAACAGCTGGTTGAAGCCGCCAACTGGGTAAAAATGCAGAGCGACGAAGGGGAAATCGATCCTATCGACGTCTTACGTTGGCCGGGCGTGATGTCTGCTCAAGAGCAGGATCTGGACGCCATCAGCGCACAGCTGATGCAGGCTCTGGACAGCGCACTGGATGATTTCATCACCGCTCGCGAAAGCGAAGGCACCGCGTTGAAAGCCCTGATCGAACAGCGCCTGGACGGCGTCAGCGCCGAAGTGATCAAAGTGCGCGCCCAGATGCCAAATATCCTGCAATGGCAGCGTGAGCGCCTGGTCAGCAAGCTGGAAGAGGCTCAGGTGCAGTTGGAAAACACCCGCCTGGAGCAGGAGCTGGTGTTGATGGCACAACGTATTGACGTTGCCGAAGAGCTGGACCGTCTGGAAGCCCACGTAAAAGAAACGCATAACATCCTGAAGAAGAAAGAAGCCGTGGGCCGCCGCCTCGACTTTATGATGCAGGAGTTTAACCGCGAATCGAACACGCTGGCGTCCAAGTCGATTAATGCCGAAGTCACTACTTCCGCTATCGAACTGAAAGTGCTGATCGAACAAATGCGTGAGCAGATCCAGAACATCGAGTAATCTATCAGCATGTATCATGCAATATAAAATATCTATAAAAGCCCGTTAGTTACGGGCTTTATTCATCTCATTCAATCCCATCCCACCCACTCAAATCTCATCATTTTGATGTACCATAGACTGTACCAACCATAGATATGGTACATACACTTTTGGTACAAGGTAGTCATTGAACGTGGGCAAACTTACAGATATACAGATCAAAGCTTGGGTAAAGGCGGGAGAACGCTTCGAAGGCAAGGCTGATGGTAATGGTCTCTATCTTTGCTACCGAGAAAGCTTCGCAACACCAAAATGGCGCTTCCGTTACAGCTTGTCTGGAAAGGCACGAGCTATGTGGATCGGATCCTATGGCGAGTTTTCTCTCGCTAAAGCGCGTGAAACAGTCAGGATGCTTTCAGCAAGGGTTGCCCTTGGGTATGACGTGGCAGGGGAGAAAAAAGAGCGTAAAGCGTCTGCTATCGCCAAAATCGAGGCTGATAAGAACACACGTCGGGTCTCTGAACTAGCGACCGAGTATTTTGAACGGCAAATTCTTGGCCGCTGGAAACATCCTGATATTCTTCGACGCCGCATCGATAAAGATATCAATCCTCATATTGGTAATCTTAAAGCCGACGAAGTCAAACCACGGCATATAGATGAAATGCTACAAAAGATCGTTGCGCGTGGAGCCCCAACCGTAGCCAATGATGTACTACGCTGGACTAAAAGAATTTTTAATTATGGTATTAAAAGGCATATTCTTGAGGTAAACCCTGCTGCCGCATTCGAACTTGCCGATGCAGGCGGACAAGAGGAATCGCGTGAAAGATTCCTTACTGATGACGAACTATCCCAATTATTCTCTGCAATGAAAAAAGCCAAGGGATTCGGCCGACAAAATGAGCTAACTTTTAAACTACTCTTACTCCTCTGTTGTAGGAAAATGGAGCTATGCTCAGCTCGATGGGAAAGCATAGACTTAGATAATGCCATTTGGCATCTAACCGGCACCAAAAATGGTGATGATATTGATATTCCCCTCTCCGAGCTTGCCATATTATGGCTAAATGAACTCAAGATTATGTCATGCAACAGTGAATGGGTTCTTCCCGCAAGGAAAATGCAGAATCGCATGATCCCCCATATTGTAGAAAGTACCCTCCCGGTTGCTCTTGCAAAGCTACGACCTCACTTACATGGTATTGATAATTTTACTATTCATGATTTTCGACGCACAGCCAGAACACACCTCGCTTCGCTTGGCGTTGATCCTATAGTTGCAGAACGCTGTCTTAATCACAGAATCAAAGGTGTTGAGGGTATTTATAATAGACATCAGTATTTTGATGAACGCAAAAAAGCATTAGTTTTATGGCAAGATAAATTAATTAAATTAGATATGGACTCTGATTAAATGAAAAGTTTTCAGCGGATGACAGAATTCGAAAGATTCGCAACTTTACCTTCTATTACTATTGATGAACTCTCTAAATGCTTAGTCGGAGTATCTCCTTACGCAAGAAGAAAAGACATAAGTGATGATTATCTTGATATAATAAATCACATAAGAGTAAGAATAAAAAGGACTTTAGAAGAGATATTTAAAAACGAGAAAATACCGAGAGTTACAAAATACGGTGAATACAAACCACATCCACACCCAATAGATATGGATGAGAAAGTAAAATCTGATATTATATTCTCAGTCGGGTTTAACTGTCGGGATGATGTAACAACGCCAAGTGCAATTATTGATAGATGCAAAGTTGCCATTACTAATTTAGCAATGAACTCCAAAACAAGGCCACTTCTTCAATTCATTGGTGGCGAAGCTGAATCCCTAGGTAAACAATTAGTCGCCAACAATAGAGGGCTGTATAAAAAAGAAGAGGAAGTTGTTAGCCTAAATAAAATTATTGGTATAACCGTAAGCTTACTGGCGCAGGAAAAAAATAAATCTAACCCATCAAAATGGCTAAAAAAAGACAACACCGTATGTGTTGAACATGTTAAAGACCTAATTGATGACTTTGTCGAAAAAAATGGAATTTCCAGCGATGGATTAAGAGCCTCTTCAATTAGAAGTAAAATATCAGCCGCCATAAAGACAATTTACGATTAAAATCAATAAACTAACACCCGCAAAACATAACTGTGGGTGTTTTACCACCTAAAAACCAACTCCTCACCATCCATTACCATCCCTGCGTATCCCAACAACTCCCAAAGATTATCCGGAAATATAAAAACATATATAAATCAATAAATTGATAGGTACCAAGTGTCCTGCCAACTTGATGGAATTGACTTTGTTTCGTTGGAATTAACATTGATTTTATGTAATTCCATTTTCGCTGGAACTACAACGCCGTGGGTTTTAATCTCGCATTATCTCATGGCATCACAGGTATCAACATGCAAACAACTAATTGTAATATTTACGGTTTTATACCGCAGACAGGTTTTGTTAGACAAAGAACGCTTATGCCTTGTCTACCCTTTTCTCACGCAACACTTTGGAGAAGAGTTTCAGCAGGAACATTCCCAAAGCCTGTAAAAATTTCACCCAAAATTACGGCATGGAAAGCAGAGGAAGTTAGAGAATGGATTAGTGCACAAAACCATTATGGCTGATGCGGCCAATTCAGCCGCAGCAATAAATACATTCTGTGGTAGGTCAGCCTTTAGGCTCAATGCCTCTACTTTTAAGCTCTTTTCTTGCCAGTTCTTTGAACCAATTTGCGAGGGTAGTTTGATCCTTAGCAGCTTCCTGATCGAGCTGTTCACGCAATTCAGGATTAATGCGGATCTGGAAGGTTGGAGACTTCCCCCCCGTTTTAGGGGTGCGGTCTTTAACTCTTGACATTGTACGTACCTTTGTTTGTAATACACCACATAAGGTACGTACCTTACATGAAATTGAACCTGATTTCCAAGCGGCCCCAACGAGTATTACCAGTACCTGTTGAGGCCTGACCATCAACGTAAATTGAGAGCAACGCCATGGCTACATCAAAGTGTACCTACATCTTTGCCGCAATCAACCGCACCCAGCGCAAAATCCGCCCGGTGATGTTGCGCATTACCGCCGGTGACGAACGCAGCGCCCGCCGCCAGTTAGCCGGGGATTATGTGCTGCTGTTTGCCGGTCGCCTGCCGCAGGGAGGCTGCCATGCGTGAGTTTCCGCAATACGGCGAGCGCTATCAGCATCAGGAAGGCAGAACAGTGCGTATCCTGAACCTGCAACATGCCCGTGAGGCTATTTCACAGCTCAACCCTGAGTTTGCCTATGAAGTGATTTTTGAATACGAGTTATCCGGCAATGTCACCGTCATGCCGCTGCCGTGGTTCGCTGAGGTGTACACCAAAATCGCCGATGCACCGCGCACCCTTGGCTCCCGGTCGTCCGGCAGTCAGCCGCCGTTACGTCTGCATCCCTCGGTGAAAGTGGTGCGTAGCCGCCATTGGACGGCCGAACGTCCTGCGCCGGAGCACGACGACACCCATTATTCCCGCTTCCTGTAACGCGGCTAATCACGCTTAATTTTCGATTCTGACGGACAAAAATCATGACTTCATTACATGGGCAATCATCAGCTCAGGGCACCGTGTTGCCGCCATCCTGCCAGTACCTGTCTTACGGCATGACCGAAGACGCCTTTGAGAAATTAAACCGCGCCAAGCAGGCTTGCTCGCTGCTGGATATGCTGTTCGCCGGTCAGGCCACGTCGACACAGTTCCCGACCGGCATCACCACGCAGGAAATGGCCGCCATGGTGGCTTACCTGTCGGAGGATTTGGCTTTCGTTCAGGCACAGTGCGCCGTGATTAACGGGGAGGTGGCCGCATGACGCTGGATAACGGTTCTGCCTCCTGCATTCCACTTGAAGTGCGCACCGCGCTGTTTCGCCGTGCGGTTGCCGAAGCCTATTTCACCGCCTGTGCCGTGCAGGGCGTGGCGCTTTCCCACTCACTGGACAGCCTGCAGAAGCTGATTGCCAGCGACATCGAAGCGCTGTTCGTGAAGATGCACGGCATTGACGAAGGCATGGAGATTGCCTGTTCGTTGCTGGGCGAGATGGTGGCCCCGAATATCCTGCTGGCGGCACCACAGCTCACGGTGCAGGGCTGCAACATTATGGCGGAGCTGTGCGGCGTGGCGGTTACGTCCAGCCATCCGGCACCGACGCTGCATTAAGGGGGCCCAATGACTAAATTAGAACAGACCAAACAGGCGGCCCGCGGCCGCTGGGAAGCTCTATTCCCCCTGCTGGGCGTGACGGTTCCGCCTCACGGCCAGCACGGCGCCTGCCCGAAGTGCGGCGGCACCAAGCCGTTTCGCATGGACGATAAGAACGGCGATGGCCGCTGGATTTGTACGCATTGCTCGCACGGTGACGGGCTGGACTTGGTGGCGCTGGTTAACGGTATCAGCGTCGGGCAGGCCGTCAATGAAGTGGCCGACGTGCTGCAACTGAGTCAGGTACAGCAACAGCCACCCAAGCCCGCCAGAAAAGAAGCCGCCAACCCCGCACCGGCAATGGCAGATACGGTGGCGCAATGGCTGGCTTCCTGCGCTGTCGGGCAGAGTGAGTATCTGAACGGCAAAGGCTTCCCGGCTCTGCCGCATCCGTTGACCACCACAACCCGCAAAAGCGGCGGTGTGGACTTCCTGCCCGGCTCACTGGTGCTGGAATTGACGGATATTCACGGCACAGTGACAGGCGCGCAGTTGATTTCCCCGCTGGGCGACAAGCGTCTGCTGCCGGGGACGGCACAAAAAGGGGCATTTATCGCCCTCAGTGAGCTGCCGGGCGCAGAAGTCCCTCCGACGCAGGTGATAATCACCGAAGGCTACGCCACGGCGCTGACAGCCGCTCAGCTCGCCGTTGGCTGGGTGGTGGCTGCCATCTCGGCCAGCAACCTGCCGAACGTGGCACAGGCAGTACATGCCCACTGGCCGCTGGCCCGTATTGTCATCGCCGGAGATAACGATTTCTACGACGGTAAAGAGAACACCGGCAAAGTCTGGGCGGAGAAAGCCGCCAAGGCTGTCAACGGCTGCGTCACCTTGCCGCCGACCCGGCATAAGGCGGACTGGAATGACTTTATGCAGGAGAACGGCCCGGCACGCGCTAAAGAGGCATTCAACGAGGAACTGGTACAATTGGGTAAGTCGGCGGTGAAGTTGCCACAGGGGTTCCGGCTGACGCAGGAATATCTATGGTTCGACAAACAGGTGCAAAAGTCGGACGGCGATACCGAAATCCGCAATATTAAAATCAGCAACCCGTTGCGGGTGACGGCCATCACCTGCGATGCCGACGGCGGCAACTTCGGACGCCTGCTGGAATGGGAAGACACCTACGGCCAGTCGCGTAAATGGGCGATGCCAATGGAGATGTTGAGCGGCAGCGGTGAAGAGCTGCGCCGAATCTTGCTGGTCAACGGCCTGTCGTACATCAGCACCACCGGCGAGGCCCGTGCCCGGCTGATGGAGTACATCTCCCTGTGCAAGCCGGAGCGCAAAGTCACCTGCGTGAACAAGACCGGCTGGCACGGCGATGTCTATGTATTGCAGGATGAGGTGATCGGCGAAGAGGCGGAGGCGGTGATACTGCAAACCGCCAGCGTACAAGGCAAAGATTTTCGCGTGGCTGGGACGCTGGAGGAGTGGCAGGAACAGATTGGCCGCTACTGTGTCGGCAACTCCCGCGTGGCCTTTGCGGTCAGTCTGGCATTTGCCGCGCCGCTGCTGCGTTTGGTAGGGATGGATGGCGGCGGTTATCACCTTAAGGGCGAATCCACCGACGGCAAGACCACCACCATGAAGGCGGCTACCTCAGTATGCGGTGGCCCGGATTACTGGCACACGTGGCGCTCCACCGGTAATGCGCTGGAAGGCACCGCCAGCCGCCGTAACGATGCAGCCATGATGCTTGATGAAATCCGGGAAGTGGACGGTCGTGAGGCCGGAAACATCGCCTATATGCTGGCAAACGGACAAGGCAAAGGGCGGGCTGGCACCGACGGCGAGTTACGTGCCCGCAAGCAGTGGCGGTTGTTGTTCTTCTCGACCGGGGAACTGTCGTTAACCGAACATGCCGCCCGTGCCGGCGAACGCACATTTGCCGGGATGGAGGTGCGGATGCTCCAGATACCGAGTGACTCCGGCAAGTACGGCGTGTTTGAAACCCTGCACGGGTTCGACAGCGGCAAAGCGCTGGCGGAGCATTTTGAACTCACCACAGCGACGGTCTACGGCACGCCGTTCCGTGCCTGGCTGAAAGCCCTCACCGCTGACCTGAACGGCATGGCGGCCAGAGCCAAGGCAATGATGAAGGAATACACCCACCTGCTGATGCCGGAGGATGCCGGTAATCAGGTCGGGCGGGCCATCAATCGGTTTGCGTTGGTTGCTATGGCCGGTGAGTTGGCAACCCAGCTCGGTATCACCGGCTGGCCGGAGGGGGAAGCGCTGCGGGCAACCCAGACCTGCATGCGGGCATGGCTGGCCGACCGGGGCCACAGCGCCAATCAGGAAGATCTCGCCGCACTGGAGCAGGTGCGCAGCTTCTTTACGGCCGGGCAGTTCAGCCGCTTTGCCGACTGGCATAACGAGATGAACCGCCCCGGCAATATGGTCGGCTGGCGCAAAGTGGAGAAAGGCAACCATGCCCGGCAGGTGGAGGCGATGACAACGTTCTATGTGATGCCTTCCGGCTGGAAGGAAATCTGCAAGGGTTTTGATGCGCGGAAAGTGGCAAGGCTGTGCGCGGAGGCCGGTTTTCTGGTTCCGGCCAAAGACGGCAAAATGCAAACGGCCACCCGCCCGCCAGAGATGGGCGTTAAGAAGCTGTATGTGTTTACCAGTGACGTCTTAGGCTAAGTCTTTGCGCGAGTCTTATTTTTAAAGGGTAACAGAGGTAACAGGGGTTACACCGTTGTAATCACTGGAGAAAATCTGTTACCCCTTTTATTTTGATTGGGGTAACAGGGGTAACAACATCGGCGTTTTTTCACCCTGTTACCCGGTGTTACCCCATCAATTACCACTGGGGTAACACACTTTTCCTTTTCAAATCATGACTGTAACCTGTGTAACCCCTGTTACCCCGTCGAATCGATATAGGCAGAGGCCGACTCACCGAAACGCCCTTTCTCTGGCGGGCCATCCCTTCCGGAAAAACATCACCTAACACATTGAAAAAGGCCAAGTTGTGTAGCCGGAGTGACAACTGTGTTCGATTGAGCGGTTGTGCCGGTTATCGGACACTGTCCACACAACATAACGAACTGGAGTTTTTCGATGACCACCAAGACCCCGCTTGCCGCCCTGTCTGTCCGTTTTTTGCAGCAACAATCCGGCTTTGATGACGCATGTAACGGTTTTTATAAAAAGAAAACCGAGCTGAATGATATCCGTCAGGTCATTGCGACCACACATGATAAAAAACGTGCAGCGGAAGAGCAGGCCGTTATGGATGACAAGGGCTGGCGAAAGCGGTTCCGTAAAGCAAAAGGCGAACTGACGCCGGAGATGCAAGACCTGCATACCCAGCGCATCATCAAACGCGAGCTGGTGAATGAATACGACGGGCTGCTGACCGAACTGGAAGATGAGCAGGAAGAGGCGATGCTTTCGGTCTGCGCCGCCGCCCGCCGTTATGACCAGAAACACCGCGCGATTTTGCGGACTCACTCTGAAATGTCGCTGGAAATCGCACTGGATAAAGCCTCGTCCCTGATCCGCGCGGTTGCCTTGCGAGTCCATGCCCAGTCGCGTCTCGGCCACGACGAAGAACAGTTCCAGAACAATAATCTGTGCGCCCGAGATCCGCGTGGTGTTGTGATGCAGGAAATTATGCAGGCACTGATGGAACGCGCCGGTAGCTATCAACTGAGTGCAGAGGGCGACCCGATTCTTGAGGCGATTGGGTTGTATGGTCCGGATTTCAGTGGCATCGACCAACGGCTGATTAACAGTCCGGCGGCACTCACAAAACTCAGCGTGGAAATCGCCGAACGCAAAAAAGCCAAAGTGGCAGAGGAGGAATAATCATGATGCGCTGCCCTTTCTGCCGCAGCGGTGCGCATACACGCACCAGCCGTTATCTGACGGAACAGACCAAAGAGGCCTATTACCAGTGCCAAAATATTGACTGCTCCAGCACCTTTAAAACACGGGAAAGTATTGAGCATGTGATCCGGCAACCCTTACCCCCGGAAACTATTTCGGCACCGCCGCCGGAATACCGAACGTTGAACCATTACGGGAATAATAATTGTTTACATTGATTAATAGCATCCGCCCCTTTCTTAAGGGGCGCTTTTTTTATTCCCTTCTGTGTTTTTTCTGCGGCTTTTTCTCTGGCGGGCCTCTCATTTTGAGCATGCATGCATAGGGTGCATGAATTTGCATGCCTATAATGCCCTTACAGCCCCCCTGCCGCCCCAGAGCTGGCGCGGTTTATGGCCGGTTATGCAACTGCATGAAAAGCGGCACATGAAGCGGGCAGGCGAGGCGGGGATAGCATTGCGCGCAAGGGCCTAAAAGAAGTTCAAGACACATAGCTAGATTATGTTGGAATTTTGCAGTTAAGTATGGAATCTTTATCCATATCTAATTCCTCTATCTAAGGAAGATGGAAATGCAAAGTATTCGCAAGGTTGTCAAAGTCTTTATAGCTTCTCCCGGGGATATGAATCCCGAACGAAAAATAGCTAGGGAAGTTGTAGACGAAATAAACTCTCTACATGCTGATACCTATGGGTATCAGGTTGAAATGGTAGGATGGGAGGAAACTGTTGGCTCAATGGGCAGGCCTCAAGAAATAATAAATAGAGATTTAGCCCGTTGTGAGCTTTTTATTGGGATGATATGGAAGCGATGGGGAACGCCTCCTGATGTAAACGGAACATTTACTTCTGGGTTTGAGGAGGAATTTACGCTCTCCGTTGACAGGTATAGTAAGGAAGGAAAGCCTCAAGTCAGTATGTTTTTCAAAGACATTGAAGAAGAGTTCCTTAGAGACCCCGGTGATGATCTTAAGAAGGTATTAAAATTCAAAGATGACCTGATACAAGGGAAAAAAATATTATTCGAAATATTTTTAAACGAAAAGGATTTTGAGAAAAAGCTAAGAAAAAGACTAGTAACATATATTAATGAGCTTGCACAAAATGACGCCAAATCAAAAGCGGAAGAGAATAAAAGTCAATCATCCATAGAAATAATTGAAAACAAGGAAGAAGAAAGCAAGATAGAAGGCAAATCACCATTCACAGAGCAGAGTTTTTACTTTATAGAAAAATTCATCAAAAATTTGAAAAAAGAAGGTTGGGAAAATACAGCACCAACTGATATAGCTTATTTAAAACTTCTCTCTAATATATTAAAAAAAAGCAATAATGATGATGACACGTTAGGGACTCACGATTCAAACTTAATTTATTTAAATAGCGAAAAATACCGATTGGGGCACAGTGAGAGACTTGGCTTAATCATGTCTGGTTTCGAAATGTTTGACTCCCATACAGCACCGCTATGGAAATGGGTTGCAGCGAGCAGCAATCCAAATATCGAGATATTCTCACTTATAGCCAAAGGACAGAGAAGAAGAAAGGTTATAGATTCCTTAAGATTGATATCGCATCAAATAACCGTCAATAGAGGATTCTTTCTTGAAGAATGGTTTGAGGATGACACTACCAGTGCAATTAAATCATCTGCATTGAAATATCTCTCAGAACAAGGAATAGAATCAGATATAGATCTGATATTAAAAGAGTATGAAAGAAAGGACGTGAGCACTAACAATGCAGCTGTAGATGCTATCATAAGTATACGAATGAGAGATAGCGTAGCTAAAGGTTTTGCCGCAATAATGGAGTATCAACCCATATCAATTAGCAACAGACTACTGAAATACATAAAGAAAAATGGGCACTTCATCCATGATACAGATTTAAAGTCAGGCTTATCTAATAAAAACAAATCTATTAGGGAAATTTGCCTCGATCTATTAATAGAGAGAAAAACATGTGATGAACCATTGCTCTTGGATTTAATGGATCACGAAGATTATGATATTAGACTTAACGCTTTAGTCCATTTTTCATCAAGCGCTAACTATAGAGACAATAAAGAAAAAGCAAAATCAATATTAAAATTTAAAGATAAGGATGGGAAAGAAAATTCAGATAAATATGATGAATTCATAAAGAAGACATTACATTTTGAAAGCAAAGAAGAAATTATAAATAAAACAAAAACGTCATCTTTGCTAGAGGCTGATGCATTGATTGCCCTCGCAACAAAAGAAAAGAAAAAATACATAAACGAAATCAGAGAAATAGTAAAAGATGGGTGTGAATCACACTATAAAAAAATAGTTGATGACTTCAATAATGTAAAGACACTCAATAATGAAAAAACCCTGAACATCTTAAGAAAGATAGAAGAAGGTGTAAGGAACAATATCACAGCTGATTGTGCAGATTGGATTTTTCAGTGTATGGATAAGTCAGATATATTTATCCTTCGAGAGTTTCTCTCCAGGAAGAATACCTTTATGACAAATTCCATTGTGAATTACATTTCTAAATTTGGAGAGTGGCAAGATATTCCTCTATTATACAGTGCAAAATTCAACTCACAAAAAAGCAATACAATCTTAGGATTTGCCACTTCAGATTTTAAAATGATGAATGTCGCTGTATCAGCCATGATAAAAATAGGTAGGGGCAGAGAAGCAGAGTTAATAGCATTACCAATGAATAGCAATTTGAAAGCTAGGTTAATTGTTCATTTTAACAGCAAGGAATTCTCAAGAATATCCAATAATGAAATAAAATCATTATTAAATAGTGAAGACGCAAGTCTTAGAGAGAAACTTTCACTTAAAATTATTGAATGCCTTCCTAAAAAGAATATAGAAAAGATATTGAAAGATTATTTATCTCAAGATACTTATTTTTATAATGTTGTTCACTGGTTAGATTTAGGCATCTCCTTGAAAAAGGATATCGTCCAAAAATCGGCCAGAAACGTGATCCAAGAGTTCTTAGATGAATGACGTACCAAATTACGTACCAAAACCACAGGAAATAACAAAAAAACCATATAAAACAATGAAGTAACACAATAAAAAACAATAGATCCAGAACATCGAGTGATATTTTCTTCACTAACCAAAACCCGCGCTATGCGGGTTTTTTTATGAACTACCCCTATATATACCTGGCCGCCTGCTGTTCGGTAATCAGCCCCATTTTTTGCAGTTGAACGGCGATGGTCCAAGTGGTGCGTTCAAATTTACTGCTCAATGCCTCAAGCGTTCCGCCCTCTGCATAGCTCTCCTGCAGCCGCTGTTTTTCTTCCTCTGCCCATGGGAAGTGCGATTTCGCCGACCGCCCCTCGGCAATGTTCTTCTGCTGCCGCTCTTCCGGTGAGAGCTTTACTTTCTTCTGGCGCTCCGGCTCAGCCTGAAACTCCTCGGCCAATGCAAACAGCAGCCGAATCGCCTCCGGCGAACCGGTCATTGACGCCGTACCCAGCAACTCCCCCGTCTCGGGGTTAATGCCATTTGCCAGCGCCCGCAACATTGCCTGTGTCTTCATATCCGCATCCTCATCCTGAGAAAGTAGGCCGTCTTGTGCGGCGAAGTAGTGAACTCTTTTTCTCTCTCAGCGAGGAAAAAATCAATATTAAAGCGGGATAACGTTCAGATTATGCGGGACAGATTCCAGTTGGCCCCCGCTCCATCGGCGATCTCCGCCGTAAAAGCGAGGTTTTTACGAAAAACTGCGGCGATCACCCAGAGAATGACAATCCATAACCCATACCAGTCGCCCGAAGTATTTTGTTCTAATTATCACGTAAGGTAATGAAAGGCGGGCTAAGCTGTGGCTAAATGTGTTTTTTTCATGCCCGCAAGCCGTACGGACCCTTTATGCCGCAAATTCTGCAATTTATTTTCGCCCTGGTGGTGATCATCGCCCTGGCGTTGCTGGTCAGCAACGATCGCAAGAAAATCCGCCTGCGCTATATTATTCAGCTCTTGGTCATTGAAGGCGCACTCGCCTATTTCTTTCTGCATTCAGAAAGTGGCCTCAGCGTAATCAGGCACGTCGCTGGCTTCTTTGAAACGCTGCTGACCTACGCAGCGCAAGGCTCCGACTTTGTTTTCGGTGGCATGAGCAAGGACGGGTTGGCATTCATTTTCCTGGGCGTTTTGTGCCCAATTATCTTTATTTCCGCGCTAATCGGTATTTTGCAGCACTTTCGTATTCTGCCGCTGATTATCCGCCTGGTCGGCACCCTGCTGTCAAAGGTTAACGGCATGGGCAAGCTGGAGTCTTTCAACGCCGTCAGCACGCTGGTGCTCGGTCAGTCGGAAAACTTTATCGCCTATAAGGGCATTATCGGCGATATTTCGCCGCGTCGTATGTACACCATGGCCGCAACCGCTATGTCGACGGTCTCCATGTCCATCGTTGGCGCCTACATGTCGATGATCGATGCGCAATACGTGGTCGCCGCACTGATCCTCAATATGTTCAGCACCTTTATCATTCTGTCGATCATCAACCCTTATCAACTGGACGATGAACCTGAGCTGAAACTGAATAAGCTGCATGAAGATCAGAGTTTCTTTGAAATGCTGGGTGAATACATTCTGGCGGGCTTCAAGATTGCGATGATTATCGCCGCGATGCTGATTGGCTTTATTGCGCTGATCTCTGCGGTGAATGCTCTGTTCTCCGCCGTTTTCGGCATCAGCTTCCAGCAAATTCTGGGCTACGTGTTTTATCCGCTGGCCTGGTTGATCGGCATCCCGGCGCAGGATGCGTTGCGGGCCGGCAGCATCATGGCGACCAAGTTGGTGGCCAATGAATTCGTGGCGATGATCGAGCTGAAGAAAATTGCGGCGGAACTGTCGCCGCGCGGCCTGGGTATTCTGTCCGTGTTCCTGGTCTCCTTTGCCAACTTTGCTTCTATCGGCATCGTCGCCGGGGCGATCAAAGGGCTGAATGAACGACAAGGCAACGTGGTATCCCGCTTTGGCCTGAAGCTGGTCTATGGTTCAACACTGGTCAGCCTGCTCTCGGCAGCCATCGCAGGGTTGGTGCTGTAAGTCAATATCCCGGCCCCGGCCGGGATCACCTCAGAACGCGACGCACACCGGCGCATCAACGCGCATCACCGAATCCTGCGCAAACTGCTGCTTATAGCTGCTGCGCAGCGCCTCGATGTTGGTTTCACTGTCCTTGCCCGGCGCATGTATCAGCATCAACGCTTTGCTGTTCTCGCGAGCCAGCTTGCCATCATTGCCCAGCCACTGCCCTTTGGCATCAAACACCGACAGACCGTCTTTAAAGCGCGGCGTCACCTGCCGATCGACAAAACCCTGCCATTCTGCTGCGGTAATCACCGGCCCGGTTGGGCGGTTCAGACCAAAATAAAGCGTGGTTTGGACCATCGGATCGCCGGTGCCGCAAACCTTCGGCTTTTGCTGCGTAGCATTCTGAGCCGTTGCAACACAGCCGCTCAGCAACAGGGCGGTAACCAAGGCCGCCGCCAGCATGGGAGTATTTTTCATTTTATATTCATATTCCTATTCCTCGGTGAGCACACCCCTCATCAGCCTGAAAGACATCGCCGATGCGCAGCGTAAAGATAGATAGTCAGCACTAGAAACTAACACGAAATATCTAATACCTGTATGGCCATTGAAAGGTTAAAAAAGGCCAATAACAAGTCAGATAAACCACCTCCAGATTAATTAAAGTAATCCGAGTTGGCATTGGTTAGAAAAACTCAGTAGCGATATGCCTCGTCGGCGATTACCCTTTCGGCCTTACACTCACTCCCGCCCACCCTGTGAATACCTTATGTTACTGAGCATTCTTTATATCATCGGCATCACCGCCGAAGCCATGACCGGCGCACTGGCTGCCGGCCGCCGCCAGATGGATATGTTTGGCGTGATTATTATCGCTTCGGCCACAGCGATTGGCGGCGGTTCAGTGCGCGATATGCTGCTCGGGCATTTCCCGTTGGGGTGGGTCAAGCATCCTGAATATATCGTGATTGTCGCCATTGCCGCGATCGTCACTACCTGGGTGGCGCCGCTGATGCGCCACCTGCGCCGCCTGTTCCTGGTGCTGGACGCCGTTGGCCTGATTGTATTTTCAATCATCGGAGCTCAGGTCGCTTTGGATATGGGCCACGGCCCTATCATCGCCGCCATTGCGGCTGTGATCACCGGCGTGTTCGGTGGCGTGCTGCGCGATATGCTCTGCAACCGCATCCCTCTGGTTTTCCAGAAGGAAATCTATGCCGGTATTTCCTTCGCCGCCGCCTGGCTGTACATCGGCCTGCAACACTTCAGCCTGCCGCACAATCTGGTCGTCATCATCACGTTGGTCGCCGGTCTGAGCGCACGTTTGATCGCCCTGCGCTTTCGCCTGGGGCTGCCGGTATTTAACTACCAGCATCCAGACCATTAATACGGCTCACCTCAGAGGCAACATATGCTGCTCCAGGTAGTCTACAAAGACCCTCACCTTGGGCAGCATATGCCGGCTTGACGGCCACAGAGCCGAGAAAAATCCCTGCTCCTGCGTATGTTGATCCAAAACCGCCACCAGTTGCCCGGCGTTAATGGCCGACCACAGCGTAAAATCCGGCAGGTAAGCGATACCCAATCCTTCCTGGGTGGCGTGGATCAGCGCTTCAATGCTGTTGCAGCTCAGCGTTACCGGGATTCGTTGGGAAACCGGCTCTCCATCAGAAAACAACCTCCACTCCTGCAGTTGCTGGCCCCCTGGGTAGCGGTAGCGCAGGCAGGCATGGTCGAGCAAATCTTCAGGTCTCTGCGGCACGCCCCGACGCTGTAAATACTCAGGCGAACTCGCCAGTATCAACCGGAACGGCCCCAGTCGCCGGGCCATCAGCCGGGAATCCGCCAACTCGCCGCTGCGAACCGCCACGTCAATTCCCTCGGCGATCAGATCCACCATCCGGTCATTGAAGTCCACGTCCAGCTCAACCTCGGGATAAAGCGTGCTGAAATCGGCAAGCAGAGGTACCAACATTCGATAACCGATAGCCGGCATGCTCACGCGCAGCTTGCCGCGCGGCGCATCGGAGATCCTCGCCATTTCGGCTTCGGCATTTTCAATTTCGCTGACGATGCGTTGGCAGCGTTCAAAAAACAACGCCCCCTCGTCGGTGAGATTGATACGTCGGGTGCTGCGGTTAAACAGCCTGACGCCCAACGATTCCTCAAGCCTGGCCACGCTTTTCCCGACGGCAGAGGCGGACACGCCCAACCGTTCACCTGCGGCGACAAAACTGCGTAGCTCGGCAGCGCGCACAAAAGCCAATAAGCCACTGAGGCTGTCCATAGGATCTCCAATTAGAGCGTTATTGTCCTTAAAGAGTGGAATATAGCCCCATTTCTAGCCAATTAAATCCACTTTATCATCCATCCCAACCGACAATACTGTCGCTGGAGCTCATCATGAATCATCTTCACCGTCTTCCAGATCCCGATCCGCAGCGCTGGATTATCCTGTTCTCCGTCTGCCTGGCGGGGTTGATCATGCCGATTAACTTTACCGGCCCGGCAGTCTCTTTGCCCGCTATCGCCGCCAGCCTGGGCGGCAGCGTAGTCGCCCTCAGTTGGGTCACCAACGCCTTTATGCTGACCTTTGGCTGCAGCCTGATGATTACCGGCGCGCTCGCCGATCGCTTTGGCCGCAAACGTGTGTTCATCAGCGGCCTGGCGGTGCTTACCTTAAGCTCAATGCTGATGCTGACGGTACAGGACATCATCGCCTTTGATTTGATACGTGCGCTTCAGGGTGTTGCCGCCGCAGCGGCGTTTGCCGGAGGAACCGCCGGCCTGGCTCAGGTATTCGATGGCGCAGAACGCGCCAAAGCCTTCAGCCTGTTGGGAACCACCTTTGGCATAGGTCTGGCATTTGGCCCGCTGCTGGCCGGTTTTTTGGTACAGCATTTTGACTGGCGTGCGATTTTTATCAGCGTGTCTTTGTTCAGTGCCATCGCCCTGTTCGCCGGTATACGCTATATGCATGAATCACGCGATCCTGCTGCGGCCAAACTCGACTGGCCCGGCGCGGCCACCTTTACGCTGGCTCTGACATTATTGACTTATGCCGTACTGCAAGCCCCCGACAGCGGTTGGGGCAGCCGTGAAGTCATCGCCCTGTTCAGCGGCGCGCTGCTTTTCATGATTGCCTTTGTCGTGATCGAGAATCGCGTGCGCAGGCCGATGCTTGATCTGTCTTTATTCCGCTATCCGCGCTTTGTCGGCGTACAGTTTCTGGCTGCCGCACCGGCCTATTCCTACGTGGTGCTGCTGGTTTTACTCCCGCTGCGCTTTATTGGCATCGAAGGTTACGGCACCCTGGAGGCGGGTATCATTATGTTCGCACTCTCAGCGCCAATGCTGATATTGCCTATGCTGGCAGGCATGTTGGCGCACCGGTTTTCCGCCGGTGTCATTTCCAGTCTGGGCCTGCTGATCTGCGCCTTCGGCCTGTTATGGCTCGCGCAATATGCGCCGGGGAAACCCTTCGTGCTATTGATCCTGCCACTGTTGACCATTGGCTGCGGCATCAGCCTGCCCTGGGGTTTAATGGACGGCCTGGCCGTCAGCGTGGTGCCGAAGGATCGTGCAGGTATGGCTACCGGCATTTTTAGCACCGTCCGCGTAGCAGGTGAAGGTATCGCACTCGCCGTGGTGGGCGCGCTGCTGGCCACCCTGGTTGAGCAGCATCTGCCGGGCTCTCCGCTGGCCAATGCTGCCGCCGGCGCCCACCGGCTGGCAATGGGCGACCTGCCACAAGCGGCGGCACTGCTGAAGGTCGATACGGTGGCCTTGAAACAAAGCTACGAAGCCGCGTTTCATAACCTGCTGTATATTCTGGCGTTAATGACGGCGATTTCAGCAGGCATCGTTTTTATTTTCCTGCGTCATGCCTCGCCCTCGCCAATCACGCATCCACAAACGGCAGACGCAAACTCACTTGCCGAGAGATCTACGGAGTAACAGCACATCATTGGGTTCCGATAAAACCTGTTATTTCCTGTGCCTCCAGCGTGCTGACCAGCGTCAGAAATGGCGGATACTGCAGAAAACCGGTGATTTGCTCGGCCTTTTTCGCGCCTATCCCGGTCATTTTTCGCCACTCCCCTACGGGGAGTTGCTGTATCTGATGCCAGCTTTTCAGCGCCGGCGTTTGTTGCAGGCTCAGCGGCACGCCCAAGGCTATCAGCCAGCGAGCAAACGGCTGTTGTCGCGCCTGCTGAAATTGCCGGTGGATACTTCGTCCGCGTTTATCACCGATGCCGGGCGCTGACATCAGTTGCTCCGGCGTCAACGCCAGCCAATCCAGCAAGTGCCGCACCAGTCCCTGATCAATCAGCACCTGCCAGGTAGATTCACTGATGCCGTGCAGGCCGAGTCCCTGCGGGCCGCCCAACCACACCAGCCGCGCCAGAAACTGCTGGCGACACTCCGGTAGCCAGGTAAAGCAACTCAAAGCATGGTAGCGATCTGCAGCCGGCGCACTGGGCTCTCTTCTTTCTGTGGCCCGCCAGACCACTTTATCCAGACGCGGGATCCCGTGCCCCATCAGGCTAATAGCCACCTGGTCACCGGGTACAACCGCCCACTGCCGCCAGCGGGCCAGCGATCCCAGGTTAACGCGCGAGACCCATTTATCATCCATCCTGAGAGGATCAAGCTTCAGTACCACGGCAATCTTTCCGGTACGGCCTACACTGAACTCGACATCATTGACCCTGGCGACCTGCTGCACCGGCGGATACTTCCAGGCAACCGCCCAATCGCCGGGCTTTGCCTGCCAGTAGCGCCCCTGGGGTGACTGCGCCTGGTGAATCACCACGCCATCCGTGACGAAGGGCAATGCTTCGCGATACCAACGCTCACGCCATTGCCGCACATCGTCCAGTGAACTCACGGGCTGTGAATAAGCCAATGCAAGAGGGAATCCCAGTGCGGCAAGCTGCTGCAAACGCTGAGTCATTTCTTGTGGGCCATCCGGCCATGCCCAGACAAACAGACCTATCTGTTGCAAGACCGGCGAAAGCTGGTTTTTCATCAGCGCACCGGCTACCGTGGATCGGGCATTGATACCGCCATGAATCTTTTGCTGATGATCGTTCACCATCAAAAAGAGTTCGCCTTGCAGGATCAGCGTCGGCGGAGCGCCCTTCACCACCGCCGGTATCGCCGGAATAGTCCGCACTTTTTCCAGCCAGTTCTCCCCCTGTAGCCCGTTTCCCCGGCTAACGGCCGCCGCCAGTTCTCCATCGCGATACACCAAAGTAATAGCGACGCCGTCCACCTTAGGCTGAACCCAGACATCGCTGCGGCCACGCAGCCACTGGGCGACGGCTGTAGGCCCCGCCAATTTATGCAACCCGGTGTGCGCCACCGGGTGAGGCGTCTTGCCCGCCGGTAAAAGCGGACTGGCCTCCTCGCCCCTTTCCAGCCCGGCGCAACGGTGCCACAACTGCAGCTTTTGCCGCAGGCTGTCATAGACCTCATCCTCAATTAAACTGTCGCCCTGTTGGTAATAAGCCACATCCCAGCGTTCAAGCTGGTTTTTTAACGTGGTTATCTCCAGTTGCAGCCTCTCCGGCCGCCACGCCGGACAACTTTCCGCCCGCAGCGCACCGCAGAACATTACCCCGCCCAACAGCGTCATCCCGACCCGTATTCCACATGTTCGCATGGTGCACCTCCCTGATAACCGGCAGTAAAACCGGGTAGCGGCGCCTCGGCAACAGGCAGTTTTCCGAACTGCCTAGCGGCTCGAGAAAGGGAGGCTGCGTTACATGAAATCGCGGAAATTTACCGATCCGCTGCGCAAATCCGCCGTTTAGCGGTTTTTTCAGCACAAAGCAGCGGGCAAAATGCGAGCTAACGCTGCACCCGGCGCGTTAGCCGTGTATACTGTGCGGAGAAAATACACATCCGCTGTTATTGGCACATCAACCGCTATCAACGAACATCATCATGGCTCAAGGCACGCTTTTTATTGTCTCTGCCCCCAGTGGCGCAGGGAAATCAAGTCTGATTCAGGCTTTGTTAAAGACGCAACCGCTGTACGACACGCAGGTTTCGGTTTCGCACACCACGCGCGACAGCCGCCCGGGTGAACATCACGGCGAACATTATTTCTTCGTCTCAAAAGATGAATTCCGCCGGATGATTGAGCAGGATGCGTTTCTTGAGCATGCCGAAGTGTTCGGCAACTATTACGGGACCTCACGCGCCGCCATTGAGCAGGTGCTGTCGACCGGCGTAGACGTCTTCCTGGATATCGATTGGCAAGGTGCGCAGCAGATCCGCGCTAAAATGCCACAGGCGCGCAGCATCTTTATTTTGCCGCCGTCGAAGGATGAACTTGGCCGCCGCCTGCGTGGCCGCGGGCAAGACTCTGAAGAGGTGATCGCCAAACGCATGGCGCAAGCCGTGGCGGAGATGACACACTACGCGGAGTATGATTATTTAATCGTGAACGATGATTTCGATCTGGCCCTGTCCGATCTGAAAACCATTATTCGCGCCGAGCGCCTGCGTTTAGGCCGGCAATTACTGCGGCATGACGCTTTAATCAGCAAACTATTGGCAGACTGAAGACAGTTTCAGTATTATGCCCAGTCTTTTCGTCACCTGTGGAGTAGCACAAATATGGCACGCGTAACTGTTCAAGACGCTGTAGAGAAAATTGGTAACCGTTTTGACCTGGTGTTGGTCGCTGCTCGTCGGGCACGTCAAATCCAGACTGGCGGTAAAGATGCACTTGTTCCGGAAGAAAACGACAAGTACACCGTTATCGCTCTGCGCGAAATCGAAGAAGGCCTGATCACCAGCCAGATCCTCGATGTTCGTGATCGTCAGGAGCAGCAAGAGCAGGAAGCCGCAGAAATTCAAGCGGTTACCGCAATTGCTGAAGGTCGTCGTTAATTAGACTGCGAGTCTGCCTTGTACCTGTTTGAAAGCCTGAATCTGCTGATTCAACGTTACCTGCCTGAGGAGCAGATTAAGCGCCTCAAACAGGCATACCTCGTTGCACGTGATGCTCACGAGGGACAGACACGCTCCAGCGGTGAGCCCTACATTACTCACCCGGTCGCCGTGGCCTGCATTCTGGCGGAAATGCGTCTCGATCATGAGACGCTGATGGCTGCGCTGCTGCATGACGTCATCGAAGACACCCCGGCCACCTACCAGGATATGGAACAGCTGTTCGGCAAGAGCGTCGCTGAACTGGTTGAAGGCGTATCCAAGCTCGACAAGCTGAAGTTCCAAGATAAAAAAGAAGCCCAGGCGGAAAACTTCCGCAAAATGATCATGGCGATGGTGCAGGATATCCGCGTCGTACTGATCAAGCTGGCCGACCGCACGCACAATATGCGTACCCTGGGTTCGCTGCGCCCTGACAAACGTCGGCGTATCGCGCGTGAAACCCTGGAAATCTACAGCCCCTTGGCCCATCGCCTGGGTATTCACCACCTGAAGACCGAGCTGGAAGAGCTGGGTTTTGAGGCGTTGTACCCGAACCGCTACCGTGTAATCAAAGAAGTGGTGAAAGCCGCCCGCGGTAACCGTAAGGAGATGATCCAAAAGATTCTCTCCGAGATCGAAGGCCGATTGAACGAAGCCGGCATTCCTTGCCGCGTCAGCGGGCGAGAAAAGCATCTGTATTCCATCTACCTCAAGATGCACCTGAAAGAACAGCGGTTCCATTCGATTATGGACATCTACGCGTTCCGGGTGATCGTGAAGGAAGTCGATACCTGTTACCGCGTGCTGGGCCAGGCCCACAGCCTGTATAAGCCGCGCCCGGGCAGGGTCAAAGACTATATCGCCATTCCCAAGGCCAACGGCTACCAATCGCTGCACACATCCCTGATCGGCCCTCACGGCGTGCCGGTTGAGGTACAGATCCGTACCGAAGATATGGATCAGATGGCAGAAATGGGGGTGGCCGCGCACTGGGCTTATAAAGAAAAAGAACAGGGCGAAACCGGCACCACTGCACAAATCCGCGCCCAGCGCTGGATGCAAAGCTTGCTGGAGTTGCAGCAAAGCGCCGGCAGTTCATTTGAATTTATCGAGAGCGTGAAATCCGATCTGTTCCCGGATGAGATTTACGTTTTCACCCCGGAAGGCCGCATCGTTGAACTACCTGCGGGCGCAACGCCGGTCGATTTCGCCTACGCGGTGCATACCGATATCGGTCATGCCTGCGTTGGCGCCCGCGTCGATCGCCAGCCCTATCCGTTGTCGCAGTCGCTGAGCAGCGGCCAGACGGTGGAAATCATCACCGCACCGGGTGCCCGACCAAACGCCGCCTGGCTGAACTTTGTCGTCAGCTCGAAAGCGCGCGCCAAAATCCGCCAGATGCTGAAAAACCTCAAGCGTGATGACTCAGTCGGCCTCGGCCGCCGCTTGCTGAACCATGCGTTGGGCGGCAGCCGCAAACTGGCAGAAATTCCACCGGAAAATATCCAGCACGAGCTGGATCGCATGAAACTGGCGACCCTGGACGATCTGCTGGCTGAAATCGGCCTCGGCAACGCCATGAGCGTGGTGGTGGCGAAAAACCTGCAGGGTGACCAATCCAATCTGGGCACCTCCTCCGGGGTTCGTAACCTGGCGATCAAGGGCGCAGACGGCGTGCTGATCACCTTCGCCAAGTGCTGCCGACCTATTCCGGGCGACCCGATCATTGCCCACGTCAGCCCGGGCAAAGGACTGGTGATCCACCATGAATCCTGCCGAAACATCCGCGGCTACCAGAAAGAGCCTGAGAAATTCATGGCGGTAGAGTGGGATAAGGACATCGAGCAGGAATTCATCGCCGAGATCAAAGTGGACATGTTTAACCATCAGGGCGCGCTGGCCAACCTGACGGCGGCCATCAACGCGGCCGAGTCCAATATTCAGAGCCTGAACACTGAAGAGAAAGACGGCCGGGTTTATAGCGCCTTTATCCGCCTGACCACCCGCGATCGCATCCATCTGGCAAATATTATGCGTAAAATCCGTATCATGCCGGATGTGATTAAAGTTAACCGTAACCGAAATTAGCGCCTATGAGCCCTGAACGCTATGCGCGGATTTGTGAAATGCTGGCAACCCGGCAGCCGGATCTGACGGTCTGCCTGGAACAGGTACACAAACCGCATAACGTCTCCGCCATTATCCGTACCGCCGACGCCGTCGGCGTGCATCAGGTGCATGCCGTGTGGCCGACCTCACGCATGCGTACCCTGGTTTCCTCCGCTGCCGGCAGCAACAGCTGGGTCAATGTAAAAACCCACCGCACCATCTCTGACGCGGTGACCCACCTGAAAGATCAAGGCATGCAGATTCTGGCGACCCACCTTTCCGCCCGCGCGGTTGATTTCCGCGAGGTGGATTACACCCGCCCAACTTGCGTGCTGCTGGGCCAGGAAAAAACCGGTATCACCGAAGAAGCGCTGGCCCTGGCCGACCAGGACATCATCATTCCGATGATCGGCATGGTGCAATCCCTCAACGTGTCGGTCGCCTCAGCCTTGATCCTGTACGAAGCGCAGCGCCAGCGCCACAACGCCGGTATGTACCTGCGCACCCACAGTGCGCTGGACGAAGAAGAACAACAACGCCTGCTGTTCGAGGGCGGCTACCCGGTGCTGGCCAACGTCGCCAAGCGCAAAGGGCTGCCGCGTCCGCAGATTGACCAACAGGGCCAGGTGGTCGCCGACGCCGAATGGTGGGCGACCATGCAGGCAACGGTACGCCGATGAAAGGCCGCCTGCTGGACGCCGTCGCTCTCACCACGCTTTCCGGGGTTGGAGCCAGCCAAGCGGGCAAGCTGGCCAAAATTGGCCTGGAAACCATTCAGGACCTGCTGCTGCACCTCCCGCTGCGTTATGAAGACCGCACCCGTCTTTATCCGATCAACGACCTGCTGCCGGGCATTTTTGCCACTGTGGAAGGCGAAGTGCTGCGCAGCGATATCAGTTTTGGCCGTCGGCGTATGCTGACCTGCCAGATCAGCGACGGCACCGGCCTGCTCACCATGCGTTTCTTTAACTTCAATGCAGCGATGAAAAACAGCCTGGCCGCAGGCCGCCGCGTAACCGCTTACGGTGAGATCAAACGCGGCAACCACGGCGCAGAAATCATCCACCCGGAATACCGCATTCAGGGGGAAAGCAGCGAGGTTGAACTGCAGGACTCACTGACGCCGGTTTATCCGACCACAGAAGGCATCAGGCAGGCCACGCTGCGCAAGCTGACCGATCAGGCGCTGGAGCTGCTGGACACCTGCGCCATCGCCGAACTGCTGCCACCGGAACTCAGTGGCGGGCTGATGAGCCTGCCGCAGGCGCTGCACACCCTGCACCGCCCGCCGCCGGATATTCAGTTGGAAGATTTGGAGCAGGGCAAGCATCCGGCGCAAAAACGCCTGATCCTGGAAGAGCTGCTGGCGCATAACCTCAGCATGCTGGCGGTGCGCGCCGGTGCGCAGAGTTATCAGGCGCTGCCGCTGATGCCGGATGACCGTCTGAAAAAACAATTTCTCGCCGAATTGCCGTTCTCGCCGACCGGCGCGCAAGATCGCGTAGTGGCCGATATCGAAGCCGATATGCAAAAAAGCTTCCCGATGATGCGGCTGGTGCAAGGTGATGTCGGCTCAGGCAAAACGCTGGTGGCCGCACTGGCGGCGCTACGCGCCATCGCCCACGGCAAACAGGTGGCATTGATGGCGCCCACCGAACTGCTGGCCGAACAACACGCCAATAACTTCCGCCAGTGGTTTGAACCGCTGGGGCTTGAAGTGGGCTGGCTGGCCGGTAAGCAAAAAGGCAAGGCACGCATTGCTCAGCAGGAAGCGATCGCCAGCGGAAAAGTGTCGATGGTGGTCGGTACGCACGCCATCTTCCAGGAACAGGTACAGTTTTCCGGCCTGGCGCTGGTGATCATCGACGAACAGCACCGGTTTGGTGTGCACCAGCGGCTGGCTCTGTGGGAAAAAGGCGAGGAGCAAGGCTTCCATGCCCACCAGTTGATCATGACCGCCACGCCAATCCCACGCACGCTGGCAATGACCGCCTATGCCGATCTCGATACCTCGGTGATAGACGAACTGCCGCCAGGCAGGACGCCGGTCACCACCGTAGCCATTCCAGACACCCGGCGTGCCGATATTATCCAGCGGGTAAAAAGCGCCTGTATGGAAGAAGGCCGGCAGGCGTACTGGGTCTGTACGCTGATCGAGGAATCGGAATTGCTGGAAGCGCAGGCGGCGGAAGCCACCTGGGAAGAATTGAAGACTGCACTGCCTGAACTGAAAGTCGCGCTGGTTCACGGCCGCATGAAGGCGCAGGAAAAGCAGGCGGTAATGCAGGCCTTTAAACAGGGTGAGTTACAACTGTTGGTGGCAACCACAGTGATCGAAGTAGGCGTCGACGTACCGAACGCCAGTCTGATGATCATCGAAAACCCGGAGCGGCTTGGGTTGGCGCAACTGCATCAGCTACGCGGCCGCGTTGGCCGTGGCGCAGTGGCATCGCATTGCGTGCTGTTGTACAAAACCCCGCTGAGTAAAACTGCGCAGAAACGTCTGCAGGTTCTGCGCGACAGTAACGATGGCTTTGTGATTGCCCAGCGCGATCTGGAAATTCGTGGCCCAGGCGAGCTGCTTGGGACGCGCCAGACCGGCAGTGCGGAGTTCAAGGTGGCCGATTTGCTGCGCGACCAGGCGATGATACCGGAAGTGCAACGCGTCGCCCGTCATATTCATCAGCAGTACCCGGAACATGCCCGCGCCCTGATTGAACGCTGGCTACCGGAGAAAGCGCGCTATTCCAACGCCTGACCCTCTTCCATAGACAAGGGCGCCAATGGCGCCCTTGCTTTACCTCTCGAACGTTATTCAGCCCACAGCCGGGAACACCGGCAACAGCAGATACAGCTTAATCACGATCGCGTTGGCGATATCGATAAAGAACGCCCCCACCATCGGCACCACCAGAAACGCCAGATGCGATGGACCGAAGCGATCGGTAATCGCCTGCATATTGGCGATCGCCGTTGGCGTAGCGCCCATGCCAAAACCACAGTGGCCCGCAGCCAGTACCGCCGCATCGTAGTTTTTGCCCATCACCCGGTAAGTGACGAAAATCGCGTAGAGCGCCATCACCAGTGTCTGCACAGCCAGAATGGCCAGCATCGGCAGCGCCAGCGACGCCAGCTCCCACAGGCGCAGGCTCATTAGCGCCATGGCCAGGAACAGCGACAGGCTGACGTTCCCCAGTACCGACACCGCCCGTTCGAACACGGTGTAAAAACCGCTGAACGCCAGCGTATTGCTGAGGATCACGCCGACAAACAGCACGCAAACAAAGTTTGGCAATTCAAACACCGTGCCATTCAACAGGCCGGCAATAAACTGCCCCAGGCTCAAGCAGATGGCGATCATTGCGATAGTTTCGATCATCACCAAGGACGTGATCAGTCGACCGCTTTCCGGCTTTTCAAAACCGCTAGGTTGCACGCTATCTTCCGGTGTGCCCTCCGGTGTAGAGGAGTGTTTCACCAGGTAACGCGCCACCGGGCCGCCGATCAGGCCGCCCAGCACCAGGCCGAAAGTTGCGCAGGCCATCGCCACTTCCGTAGCATTTTCAAACCCATAGCGCTCGATAAACAGTTTGCTCCAGGCTGCGCCGGTACCATGACCGCCAGATAGCGTAATTGAACCGGCGATCAGGCCCATCAGCGGATCCAGACCCAATATTTTCGCCATGCCGATGCCAATGGCGTTCTGCACCAGCAGCAGGCCCAGCACCACAAACAGGAACACCATTAGCGCTCTGCCACCCGCGCGCAACCGCGCCAGGTTGGCATTCAGGCCGATAGTGGCGAAGAAGGCCAGCATCAACGGGTCTTTCAGCGACATATCGAAGCTGATTTCCCAGTTAGCGAACTTTTTCAGGGCTAACAACAAGAGCGCCACCAGCAACCCACCGGCGACAGGTGCGGGAATAGTGTATTTTCGCAACAGCGGAATGCTTGTGACGCATTTGCCCCCAAGGAGCAAAACCAGCGTTGCCGCGACTAACGTGCCATAAGTATCAAGATGAAACATCCGGGTACTCCCTGTAACGGAAAAGATCCAATAAGAAATAATAAGTTATAGAAAACCACTCAGTTTTTAAAACTTGATGAGGGTGGGATTAGAAGTAAAAAATGCTGAGAAGACAAGAAAAAATGAACAAAAATACGACATAAGCATTGATAACCCCGACGTAATATTAGGGCGCAACCGTTTGCTTTTGCGGGGTGGATCATTAAAATGCCTGCTTTGCCGTTTCTGGAAATGTCACATCATGACCATGCCATCCACCGAGCTTGATACCGTGCAAAAAGCCGCCGTAACGCCCCACACCAGCGAACTGATTTATCGCCTGGAAGACCGCCCGCCGCTGCCGCAAACGCTGTTTGCCGCCGGTCAGCATCTGCTGGCGATGTTCGTGGCGGTAATTACCCCGGCTCTGTTGATCTGTCAGGCGCTCGGTCTGCCGGCACAGGATACTCAGCACATTATCAGCATGTCGCTGTTTGCCTCCGGTCTGGCCTCCATTCTGCAAATTAAAACCTGGGGACCCGTCGGTTCCGGCCTGCTGTCGATTCAGGGCACCAGTTTCAACTTTGTTTCGCCACTGATTATGGGCGGGCTGGCGCTGAAGAACGGCGGTGCCGACGTCCCCACCATGATGGCCGCGCTATTCGGCACGCTGATGGTCGCTTCCTGCACCGAGATCTTGCTCTCCCGCGTGCTGCACCTGGCGCGACGCATCATCACCCCGCTGGTCTCCGGCATTGTGGTGATGATTATCGGGTTGTCGCTGATTCAGGTTGGGCTGACCTCCATCGGCGGCGGCTATGCCGCGATGAGCGGAGGCAGCTTCGGCGCTCCGAAAAATCTGCTGCTGGCCGGCGCGGTATTGGCGGTGATTATTCTGCTTAACCGTCAGCGCAACCCGTACCTGCGCGTCGCCTCGCTGGTGATCGCCATGGCGGTCGGCTACCTGCTGGCCTGGGCGATGGACATGCTGCCGGCAAGCCAACCGGCTCCGCAAACGGCGGCAGTCACCCTGCCGATCCCGCTGTATTATGGCCTGGGCTTTGACTGGAGCCTGCTGCTGCCACTGATGCTGATCTTTATGGTTACCTCGCTGGAAACCATCGGCGACATCACCGCCACCTCAGACGTGTCGGAACAGCCGGTCAGCGGCCCGCTGTATATGAAGCGCCTGAAGGGCGGCGTGCTGGCCAACGGCCTGAACTCGATGCTGTCGGCGGTGTTCAACACCTTCCCCAACTCCTGTTTTGGTCAGAACAACGGCGTGATCCAACTGACCGGGGTTGCCAGCCGTTACGTCGGTTTTGTGGTGGCGCTGATGCTGATCGCGCTGGGCTTGTTCCCGGCAGTGGCCAATTTTGTGCAACATATTCCTGAGCCGGTGCTTGGCGGTGCTACCCTGGTAATGTTCGGTACCATCGCCGCCTCCGGCGTGCGTATCGTGTCACGCGAAAGGCTGAACCGCCGCGCAATCATGATCATGGCGCTGTCGCTGGCCGTCGGCATGGGCGTTTCTCAGCAACCGCTGATCCTGCAGTTCGCGCCCGACTGGCTGAAAACCCTGCTCTCCTCAGGCATTGCCGCCGGCGGCATCACCGCCATCGTGCTCAACCTGGTGTTTCCGCACGAACACGAGAAGCCATAATCCACCGCGCTGCCTGCCACAAACGGCCGCTTGCGGCCGTTTTTTATTGCCTATCAGACCATTGCACTTGAGATGCCCGGCCAATTGCGGCATAAACAGGGTATCTTTTTTGACCGACGCGGATGTAGACGATGAAATTTATCGGAAAACTGTTGCTGACGTTGCTGCTGCTGGTAGTGCTTGCCATTGTGCTGTTGTACGTCGTGGGGCAAACCGGCTGGGCGGCGGGCTGGCTTAGCCGTTGGATCAGCGACAACAGCGAATATCGCCTGTCGGTGGCAAAAATCTCGCACTCATGGAATCAGCCGGGCCAAATCAGCCTGGAAGACGTCCAACTGGCCAAAAATAACCAGCCGCAGGCGTTGGTCGCCAAACGGGTAGATCTCGGCCTGAGCCTGCGCCAAATCACTGAACCGCGTTATTTTCACAGCGTAACGCTGCGCGACGGTACGCTTACCGTTCAGCCGCAAGCCGCGATACTGCCGGTGCAGGCCGATGTGTTGCAGTTGAGCAATATGGCGCTGCAGTCCAGCGACGAAACCTGGCAGCTCAATGCGCAACAGGTCAATGCCGGCATTACGCCCTGGCAACCCAAAGCCGGCCATCTGCTGGGAGAAAACAATCAGTTCCAGTTCAGCGCCGGCTCGATGACGCTGAACGGTATCCCGGCTTCGCAGGTGCTGGTACAGGGTGAACTTAAACAGAACCAGCTGAAGCTCAACAACTTCGGCGCCGATTTGGCGCAAGGTGACCTGACCGGGGTAGCCAGCCGCGCCACCGACGGCAGCTGGCTGGTGGAACGCCTGCGGCTGAGTGGCGTACGCATGCAAACCCCGCTGACGCTGGCCGAATTCTGGCAACGCTTTACCGCCCTGCCGCCGGTCACTCTCAAACGCTTTGATCTGATCGACGCGCGGCTGGAAGGCAAGGAGTGGGCGTTCAACGATCTCGATCTGTCGCTGCAGAACATCACCTTCCAGCAGGGCGACTGGCGCAGCGAGGACGGTTCGCTGAACTTCAACGCCAGCGATCTGATCAACGGGGGTTTCCACCTGATCGACCCGATCATGAATATGCGGCTTTCACCGGCCGGTATCGCCATTCAGCAGTTCACCAGCCGCTGGGAAGGCGGATTGTTGCGCACCTCCGGCAACTGGCTGCGCACCAACAATCGCCTGCAACTGGACGAAGTAGCCGTCGCCGCACTGGAATACACTTTACCGTCAGATTGGCGCGCACTGTGGCTGAAACCGCTGCCGCACTGGCTGGCGGAGGTTTACGTCAACAAGCTGACCACCAATCGCAACCTGATCATCGATATTAATCCGAATTTCCCGTTCCAGATCACCGCGCTGGACGGCTACGGCGGCAACCTGCTGTTGGCGCGTGACCACCAGTGGGGCATTTGGTCCGGCACGCTGAACCTGAACGGCAGCGAAGCCACCTTCAACAAGATTGACGTTAGACGCCCATCGCTGGCGCTAAACGCTAACGACGGGCAGATCAACGTCACTGAGCTAAGCGCCTTTATGCCAAAGGGATTACTGGAAGCCAAAGCCACGGTCGAACAACTGCCGGGCAAGCCGTTTACGCTGTCGTTGAACGGCCGCTCGGTGCCGGTGAATACTTTGCAGCAATGGGGGTGGCAGCCGGTTCCGCTGGAAGGTGACGGAAATCTGCAGTTGCAGTTGAAAGGGTTGCTGAACAGCGATGGCCCGTTTAAATCTTCACTTAAGGGCGAACTGCAGGCCACCGCCGGCGATGGCCGTACGGTCGACCAACAGTTACCCTAGTCTTTCACGCCCTCTTCCCAGGGAAGAGGGCCGATAACTCAGCTTTCTATCGCCTCAGAACCGCCCTGGTCCAGGGGCGCGTCCGACTCGGCCGGCAGCACCATATAAGTGCCTTCAAATATCGCGCCTTTATCGTCGTCACCGAACAGATGCACCTCCGCCTGCACCCGTGCCCGGCGGCCCCGCGCCAGACGTGCCAGATCGCCGCTCAGCGAGCTGAGATCCGCCACCGCACGCGGTCTGCCGGTGATAGGTTTGCTGTAGCGGATATGCGCATCTGCCAGAATAATGGTGCCGCCCAGATGGCGCTCACGCAGCAGCAGCCAGATAAGCCCCCAGGCGGTCAGCGTGGCCAGAGAGAACAGGCTGCCGGCAAACAGCGTATGGTGCGGGTTCTGGTTGCCAATCTCCGGCATGGTGGTGACGAAACGCTGGCCGGTATACTGGCTGATGCGCACCCCCATTTTCTCGCTGAGTGGGATATGATCGTACCAGGCCTGCTGCAGCTGGCCGCACCAATCGGGGCGATGCAGAATATCGTCCAGCGTGGCCACCGGCTTAATCATCAGGAAATGGCGGATCGGGGTGGTTTGCGGCGCGGTGATCTCGCCCTGATTGACGAACCCCAGCTTGGCAAAGAACTCCACCGCATCCTCACGGGCGCTACACACCACCCGCTTTACCCCTTCCTGACGTGCCACGGATTCCAGCGTCATCGCCACCAGCGTGCCGAGCCCTTTGTCCTGTACCGTAGGGTCTACCGCCATAAAGCGGATCGCCGCCTCGTTGTCGGCATTGATATACAGCCGCCCGATAGCGACAATTTTACCGCCCTCATCCACCACCATCTGATGGTGCGCCATGGCGTCGTAGGCATCCTTTTCCGAACCCACCGGTTGGTGCAATGGCTTACGCAGCATTTCCCAACGAAACTGGTAATAATCCTTCAGCTCTTGTTCTGTTACGGGTACTCGTAGGTGATACATAGACGCCTTCTCTCTCAAAATACTTAGACTTGAAGCCAAAACGTCACCGGTCCGTCGTTCACCAGCGCCACTTGCATGTCGGCGGCGAACTCCCCGGTCTGTGTTTCTACGCCGCGTTCGCGGCACTGGCCAACAAAATATTGATACAACCGATCGGCCTCCTGCGGTACTGCACCGCGTGAGAAACTCGGGCGCATGCCTTTTTGGGTATCGGCCACCAGCGTGAACTGCGAAACCACCAACAGGCTGCCTCCCGCCTGCTGGACATTGAGATTCATCTTGTCGTTCTCGTCGCCAAAGATGCGATACCCCAGCACGCGTTCACACAGGCGCACGGCTTTTTGCTCGTTATCGTCCTGCTCCACGCCCAATAACACTAACAAACCGGGGCCAATCTTGCCTACCGTCTCTCCCTTGACCGTGACGCTGGCGTTTAACACCCGTTGTATTAACGCAATCATAACTGCCCTTCTTGTGTCTGATCCTGTTGCTCCGTCTTTTGCCGGCGGTAGTCACGGTATTCCCCGAGGGTAACGGTAATTTCCGCGCCGAGTAACACGATACACCAGCTCCAGTAGACCCACAGGAATAAAATCGGGATCACCGCCAGCACGCCGTATATCAGCTGATAAGACGGGAACATGGTGATATACAGCGCAAAACCCTTCTTGCCGAGCTCAAACAATACCCCGGCCACCAGCGCGCCGATCAGCGCATCTTTGGGCGGCACACGCACCGTCGGCACGATGCAATACAGCAGCCAGAACGATATCCAGGACAGGATCAGCGGGAAAATTCGCAGTACTTGATCCACCAGGCTGTTCACGCCAGCCTGCGCCAGCCAGTTGAGCGACAGCAGATAGGAGCTGATAGCCATGCTGGCCCCCACCAACAGCGGCCCCAGAGTCAGCACCATCCAATACACCGCAAACGAAAATACGATTGGCCGTTTGTTCTTGCTGCGCCAGATAGTATTCAGCACGCTGTCCACCGAGGAGATCAGCAGCAGCGCGGTGACAATCAGCCCGCAGGTCCCGACGGCGGTCATTTTGTTGGAGTTGGCGACAAACTGCTCCAGATAACTTTGGATCACGTTGCCGGCGGCAGGCATGAAATTAGAGAAGATAAAACTTTTCAACTGGACGCTGATGTCGGAAAACATCGGGAACGCGGCAAACAGCGCGAACACCACGGTAATCAACGGCACCAGCGACAGCAGGGAAACATAGGCCAGATGGCCCGCCAGCATGGTCAGACCATCGTTATCGACGCGTTGGAACAACAGCCGCCCAAAGGTGACGCTGGGTTTGATCGCAGAAGACAACTTTTTACGGCGGAAAAACGACATGGTCACTCCTTGATGTCAGTTTGTACGCCTTAAGCTTAACCCTTCGCGGTCATTGGGCAAAATAAGCCGGCACCACGTTACGGTCGGTCACGTGCACCGTTTTGATTCCCAGCGCCTGTGCGGCGGCGACGTTATCCGGGTGATCGTCGAAGAACACTGCGGCTTCCGGCGGCGTATTTTCGGCGTTGAGTACGTGCAGATAGATGTTGGCGTCCGGTTTGCGCATGCCGATGTCCTGAGACAGATACAGATGATCGGCGGCCTCGGCCACTTCCGGATAATGCTGCGGCCAGTAGTTGCAATGCAGACGATTGGTGTTCGACAACACCACCACCCGGTGACCTTCGCTGCGCAGGCGCTTCATGATATCGATCACCTCCGGACGCAGGGCGACAAACACCGCCTGCCAGCCGGTAGCGAACTGCTCAAAACTGAGGGCGATACCCATTTCATCACTTAGCTGTTCGGCAAAATCTTCGTCGCTGATTTCACCGCGCTCATGCTGCTGGAACAACTCACCCAGAGTGAAACGCTCGGACAATACCGCCAGCGGCGTGCCACTCAAATTGCTCCATACACCCAGTACACGTTTGAAATCGATATCGACAATCACATTACCTAAATCAAAGATATACAGCATAGTCCTCTCCTGATGGGCCGGTGAGATTTCACTGTAGCGGGAAAAGGGGGGGCTGAACAGAGAGCAGGCGGAAAAGCGCATAGCGCGCGGCAGAAATAGGGAAAGGCAGAGGAAAAAACTCAGGGCGCAGAACGCGCCCTAAGCATTGCAGACTAAGTCAGCGATTAAGCGTCTTTAGGACCGCGGCTTGCACGCTTACGATCGTTTTCCGTCAGGTGACGTTTACGAATACGTACGGACGTTGGCGTTACTTCTACCAGTTCGTCATCATCGATGAATTCCAGAGCTTGCTCCAGAGACATCTTGATAGCCGGAACCAGAGTAGTGGCTTCGTCAGTACCGGAAGCACGCATGTTGGTCAGCTTCTTACCGGTCAGGCAGTTTACGGTCAGGTCGTTGGAACGTGAGTGAATACCGATGATCTGGCCTTCATACACTTCCGCACCGTGGCCCAGGAACAGCTTGCCGCGATCTTGCAGACCGAACAGGGCGAATGCTACCGCTTTACCCTGGCCGTTAGAGATCAGCACGCCGTTCTGACGCTGGCCGATTTCGCCCTGGCGTACATCGTCGTAGTGGCTGAAGGTGGAGTACAGCAGACCGGTACCGGAAGTCATGGTCATGAACTCGGTACGGAAGCCGATCAGGCCACGCGCAGGGATCAGGTAATCCAGGCGAATACGACCTTTGCCGTCTGGGATCATGTCCTTAACGTCACCTTTGCGCTCACCCATGGCTTGCATGACTGAACCCTGGTGCTGTTCTTCGATATCCAGCGTCACGTTCTCGAATGGCTCTTGCATGCGGCCATCGATTTTACGGTTGATAACTTTAGGACGGGAAACCGCCAGCTCGAAACCTTCACGACGCATGTTTTCGATCAGAACCGACAGGTGAAGTTCACCACGGCCCGATACGCGGAATGCGTCAGCATCTTCGGTTTCTTCAACGCGCAGTGCCACATTGTGCACCAGCTCTTTGTTCAGACGGTCGAGGATCTGACGTGAAGTCACGTACTTGCCTTCTTTACCACAGAACGGAGAGGTGTTGACGTTGAAGTACATGGTTACGGTCGGTTCATCAACAGACAGTGCCGGCAGCGCTTCAACGGCGTTGGTGTCGCAGATGGTGTCAGAGATGTTCAACTCGCCCAGACCGGTGATAGCGATAATGTCGCCAGCTTCAGCCACGGTAGCTTCGATACGCTCCAGACCCATGTGGGTCAGAACTTTAGCCACTTTACCGTTACGGGTTTTGCCTTCGCTATCAATGATAGTGATCTGCTGGTTAGGTTTAACCTTACCGCGCTTGATACGGCCGATACCGATAACGCCAACGTAGTTGTTGTAGTCCAGCTGAGAGATCTGCATCTGGAACGGCGCTTCGAGCTCAACCTGCGGCGCAGACACGTGGTCTACGATCGCCTGATACAGCGGGGTCATGTCTTCCGCCATCTCGTTGTGGTCGGTGCCCGCGATACCCATCAATGCAGAAGCATAGATGATTGGGAAGTCGAGTTGCTCATCGGTCGCGTCGAGGTTAACGAACAGGTCGAAGACCTGATCAACAACCCAGTCAGGACGCGCGCCCGGACGGTCAACCTTGTTGATTACCACGATCGGCTTCAGACCATTAGCGAAGGCTTTTTTGGTCACGAAGCGGGTTTGCGGCATTGGGCCATCCATTGCATCCACAACCAGCAGCACCGAGTCAACCATTGACATCACACGCTCAACCTCGCCGCCGAAGTCGGCGTGTCCTGGGGTATCCACGATGTTGATGCGGTAGTCTTTCCAATTAATGGCGGTGTTTTTTGCGAGGATGGTAATCCCACGCTCTTTCTCCAAATCGTTGGAGTCCATTACGCGTTCGGTGGCTTCTACACGCTCTCCGAAAGTACCGGATTGTTGCAGCAGCTTATCAACCAGGGTGGTTTTACCATGGTCAACGTGGGCAATAATGGCGATGTTACGCAAATTTTCGATCACAGCTTTGCCTCAGGCATTAGAAATAGCGCGCTATTGTACACGTATTAAGCGAGGTACTAAACAAGATCACAACAGTCTCTTATAAACAACTGTGTACAGGTCAGTTTGTGATCCCTTTCACGGTGCAAAAAGCAGCAGTTGGTGCACTTTTGCACCATTACGGTGCCCCACGCCACGTTATTTGCACCATATAAGTGCAATGCGTCACTGATGGTGCATACTGATTCTGTGCAAAACCCGCGCAGGAAGGCGATTAAAGCGCTTTTGCAAAGTTGGCACAGTTTTCGCTTTAGTCTATTCAAGGCAAAAACAGCCAGTTCCACAGATTCGTTCCACGACGACGACAATAATAAATCCGGGAGAGTTAAGTATGTCCGCTGAACACGTTTTGACGATGCTGAATGAGCATGAAGTGAAATTCGTAGACCTGCGTTTCACTGACACCAAGGGTAAAGAGCAACACGTCACCATCCCTGCTCATCAGGTGAATGCCGACTTCTTCGAAGAAGGTAAAATGTTTGACGGCTCCTCGATCGGCGGCTGGAAAGGCATCAACGAATCTGACATGGTGCTGATGCCAGACGCCAGCACTGCGGTGCTGGATCCGTTCTTCGAAGAATCCACCCTGATTATTCGCTGCGACATTCTCGAGCCAGGCACCATGCAGGGCTACGACCGTGACCCGCGCTCCATCTCCAAGCGTGCAGAAGACTTCCTGCGCTCTTCCGGCATCGCGGATACCGTGCTGTTCGGGCCAGAGCCTGAGTTCTTCCTGTTCGACGATATTCGTTTCGGCAGCAGCATCCGTGGTTCTCACGTGGCTATCGACGATATCGAAGGCGCATGGAACTCCGGCACCAAATACGATGGCGGCAACAAAGGCCACCGTCCGGCAGTAAAAGGCGGTTACTTCCCGGTTCCTCCGGTCGATTCTTCACAAGACATCCGTTCTACCATGTGCCTGACCATGGAAGAAATGGGTCTGGTGGTCGAAGCGCACCACCACGAAGTGGCAACCGCAGGTCAGAACGAAGTGGCAACCCGCTTCAACACCATGACCAAGAAAGCCGACGAAATCCAAATCTACAAATACGTGGTTCACAACGTGGCCCACGCATTTGGCAAAACCGCGACCTTCATGCCGAAACCTATGTACGGTGATAACGGCTCAGGTATGCACTGCCACATGTCACTGTCCAAGAACGGCACTAACCTGTTCGCTGGCGACAAATACGGCGGCCTGTCTGAAACTGCCCTGTTCTACATCGGCGGTATCATCAAGCACGCTAAAGCGATCAATGCCCTGGCCAACCCGACCACCAACTCTTACAAGCGTCTGGTCCCAGGCTACGAAGCGCCGGTCATGCTGGCTTACTCAGCCCGCAACCGTTCCGCTTCCATCCGTATCCCAGTGGTTGCCAGCCCGAAAGCGCGCCGTATAGAAGCCCGTTTCCCGGATCCAGCGGCTAACCCATACCTGTGCTTCGCGGCTCTGCTGATGGCAGGCCTGGATGGCGTGATTAACAAAATCCACCCTGGCGATGCCATGGACAAAAACCTGTATGACCTGCCACCGGAAGAAGAAGCTGAAATTCCAAAAGTTGCAGGCTCTCTGGACGAAGCGCTGGCTGCACTGAGCGAAGACCGCGAGTTCCTGACCCGTGGCGGCGTATTCACCGACGACGCAATCGACGCTTACATCGACCTGCGTAAAGAAGAAATGGACCGCGTTCGCATGACGCCACACCCGGTTGAGTTCGAACTGTACTACAGCGTTTAAGCCTTTACCGCGCCATCTGCGGATGGCGCACCAAATTTTATTTGTCGTTTTTTTGTTGCCGTGGAAACTTTCAGCCCATCTTCGGATGGGTTTTTTTCTCCACCGTATTTTCTGCAACACTATTCCATACCGCTCGCATCACGGATGGAGTAGCATAGATGCACTAAAAAGGTGCAGGAGTCTGCTGTATGGCAACTGGCAAGCTGCCCGATGCTGGGCAGATCCTCAATTCTCTCATCAACAGCATCCTGCTGTTGGATGATGATCTGGCGGTTCATTACGCCAATCCGGCAGCACAACAACTGCTGGCGCAAAGTTCCCGTAAACTTTTCGGTACACCGCTACCCGAGCTGCTCGGCTATTTCTCGCTGAACGTCGATCTGATGCGTGAGAGCCTGCGAGCCGGCCAGGGCTTTACCGATAGCGAAGTGACCCTGGTGGTTGACGGCCGTGCGCATATCCTCTCCCTGACCGCTCAGGCGCTGCCTGAAGGCTTTATTCTGGTTGAGCTGGCGCCAATGGATAACCAACGCCGTTTGAGCCAGGAACAATTGCAACACGCCCAGCAGGTGGCGGCCCGCGATCTGGTCCGCGGCCTAGCACATGAAATCAAAAATCCGCTTGGCGGCCTGCGCGGCGCGGCACAATTGCTGGCCAAGGCACTTCCTGATCCGGCGCTGACCGAATACACCAAAGTGATCATTGAACAGGCCGATCGCCTGCGCAACCTGGTCGATCGCCTGCTGGGGCCTCAGCGGCCCGGCCAGCACATTACCCAGAGCATTCATCAGGTGGCGGAACGAGTATGTCAACTGGTGTCGCTGGAGAAACCGGACAACGTGACGCTGGTGCGCGACTATGACCCCAGCCTGCCGGAAATGGCGCACGACCCGGACCAGATCGAACAGGTATTACTGAACATTACCCGCAATGCCCTGCAGGCGCTGGGCGCTGAAGGTGGCACTATCACGCTGCGCACCCGCACCGCGTTCCAGATCACTCTGCACGGCACTCGCTACCGATTGGCGGCACGCATCGATATAGAAGATGACGGCCCCGGCGTACCGGCGCAGTTACAGGACACCCTGTTCTACCCGATGGTCAGCGGCCGCGAAGGCGGTACCGGCCTGGGTTTATCCATCGCCCGTAATCTTATCGATCAGCATTGCGGAAAAATTGAATTTAACAGTTGGCCAGGGCATACCGAATTCTCGGTTTACCTGCCTATTCGCCAGTGAGGTTTTCTATGCAACGAGGGATAGTCTGGATCGTCGATGACGATAGCTCCATCCGCTGGGTGCTTGAACGCGCGCTCACTGGAGCGGGTGTGAGCTGCGCCACCTTCGACAGTGGCAATGCAGTGCTGGAAGCATTGGCCACGCAAACTCCCGACGTGTTGCTGTCTGACATCCGCATGCCGGGTATGGATGGTTTAGCGTTACTCAAACAGATTAAGCAGCGCCATCCTATGCTGCCGGTCATCATAATGACCGCGCATTCGGATCTGGACGCCGCCGTCAGCGCCTATCAGCAAGGGGCGTTCGATTACCTGCCCAAGCCGTTTGATATCGACGAAGCGGTGGCGCTGGTCGAACGCGCCATCAGCCATTATCAGGAACAACAGCAGCCGGCGCGTAGCCAGCCGGCCAACGATCCGGCGGCGGACATCATCGGCGAAGCGCCGGCGATGCAGGATGTGTTTCGCATCATCGGCCGCCTGTCGCGCTCGTCGATCAGCGTGCTGATCAACGGCGAATCGGGGACTGGCAAAGAGTTGGTGGCCCATGCCTTGCATCGCCACAGCCCGCGAGCCAAATCGCCGTTTATCGCGCTGAACATGGCGGCGATCCCCAAAGACCTGATCGAATCCGAACTGTTCGGCCATGAGAAAGGTGCCTTTACCGGTGCCAATCAGATCCGCCAGGGCCGTTTTGAACAGGCCGACGGCGGCACGCTGTTCCTGGACGAAATCGGCGATATGCCGCTGGACGTTCAAACCCGCTTACTGCGCGTGCTGGCAGACGGTCAATTCTACCGGGTCGGCGGTTATGCGCCGGTGAAGGTGGACGTGCGTATCATCGCCGCCACGCACCAAAACCTGGAGCTGCGGGTACAGGAAGGCAAATTCCGCGAGGACTTGTTCCACCGCCTGAACGTGATCCGCGTGCACCTGCCGCCGCTGCGCGAGCGCCGGGAGGATATCCCGCGCCTGGCGCGCTACTTCCTGCAGGTAGCGGCAAAAGAGCTGGGCGTTGAAGCGAAGAATCTGCATCCGGAAACCGAAACCGCGCTGACCCGCCTGCCATGGCCAGGGAACGTGCGCCAGTTGGAAAATACCTGTCGCTGGTTAACCGTGATGGCCGCCGGACAGGAAGTGTTAATCCAGGATCTGCCGAGCGAACTGTTTGAAACCTCCGTACCGGAAGCCGCCGGCCACAGCCTGCCGGACAGTTGGGCTACGCTGCTGGCGCAGTGGGCCGATCGCGCCCTGCGTTCCGGTCATCAAAACCTGCTGTCGGAAGCACAACCGGAGATGGAGCGTACGCTGCTCACTACCGCGCTGCGTCACACCCAGGGGCATAAGCAAGAAGCCGCCCGGCTGCTGGGCTGGGGCCGCAATACCTTAACGCGGAAATTGAAAGAGTTGGGAATGGAATAGTTTGCGTAATTGATTATAAAAAACACAATCAAGCGCACAAAAAAACGGCTATTTCAGGCTTTACAGCCTGCATGGTCGCAGTATGATCGGGTCGCACACTCTGGAGGCTCAGGATGTTGGACTCATTCATCGTATTTATTTCCCAAAGCGCAGAGCTTGGCTCTTCCGCCAGCCACACACCGCAGGCAGCCGTTGCTGCGGTGCTGTGCGCAGCACTGATTAATTTCTTCAGTTGAAAAAACGGCCGCATCAGCGGCCGTTTTTTTATGCATCAAATCACCCGCGAGAACTGCTGAGTGCGCGCCTGCTGACGCAGATAGAGATCAAAGCACATGCAAATATTGCGGATCAGCAAACGACCGCGCGGGGTTACGCGAATTCCCTGTTCATCACGCTCCACCAGCCCATCGCGTTCAAACGGCGCAAGCAACTGCAGGTCTTCGGCAAAGTAAGCAGCGAAGTCGATGGCGAACTGCTGTTCTATCGCGCGATAATCCAACTGGAAATTGCAGATCAGCGTTTTAATCACTTCACGTCGCAGGCAATCGTCTTCCGTCATCGTCAAGCCGCGCCACAGCGCATTGCCCTGAGCCTCAACGCTGCTGTAATAGGTCTTCAGCTCTTTCTGGTTCTGCGCATAGCTGTCGCCTAACATGCTGATGGCGGAAACGCCCAATCCCAACAGATCGCTGTCGCCCTGGGTGGTGTAGCCCTGGAAATTGCGGTGCAGTTTGCCTTCGCGCTGGGCTACCGCCAGCTCATCGTCCGGGCGAGCAAAGTGATCCATGCCGATAAACTGATAACCGGACTCGGTCAGGGAAGCGATGGTCTGTTGCAGGATATCCAGTTTCTGCTGTGCGCTTGGCAAGTCGGCATCCTTGATCTTGCGCTGTGCGGCGAACAGACTCGGCAAATGCGCATAGTTGAACACGCTTAGGCGGTCCGGGCTTAGCTCCGCCACCCGCTCCAGGGTGAAAGCAAAACTCTCCGGCGTCTGTTTTGGCAGCCCGTAAATAAGATCGATATTGGTGGAGTTAAATCCCAGCGCCTTCGCGCGGGCAATCAGGGCAAAGATAAACTCTTCATCCTGCTCACGATTAACCAGCCGCTGAACCTCTTTATTGAAGTCCTGCACCCCCATGCTCAGGCGGTTGAAACCTTCGCTGCGTAAATGATCGAGTACGTCCAGTTCAATTTCACGCGGATCAACCTCGATCGACATTTCCACATCGGGCAAGAAATCAAAGTGTTGCCGTAGCATCGCCGTCAATCTGCTGATTTGCGACTTACTTAGGTAGGTGGGCGTGCCACCGCCCCAGTGCATCTGGCCAACCTTACGCCCGGCAAACAGCGGGGCACGCTCGGCGATTTCACGTGCCAGCACCGCCAGATACTCATCAGCCTTGTGGGTCTGACGCGTCACCAGCTTGTTGCAACCGCAGAAATAACAGAGTTTATGGCAGAACGGAATATGTACGTACAGTGACAACGGACGTTCAGGATAACGCGCCGCGGCGCGTTGAAACGCCGCTTCGTCGTAGCCCTGGTTAAACTCCAGCGCCGTGGGGTATGAGGTGTAACGCGGCCCTGAATAGTTATATTTCTGGATCAGGGCCAGATCCCAGACGATTGCCTGCTCTGACATGCTCACTCCTTCCGATATTTTTTCCTACCGGGCCGGGAAATGGGCAGTTGTCTACGCTGTCTGGCCGCGGAAGCGCTGCGAAAACGCGTTTTACGTTTAGACAGCCGCCATAGTTTACCGAATAACCACAGCAGATAACACATCAAGAGTAGGGCTATTACCAGGATCGGCCACATTGCACGTTAAAATACGTCTTTCGGGTTACCGCTTTTCAGCAGTTTCAGGATGTCTTCCTGCTTTTCTTCTTTTTCATCGTCTTCGTCGTCGCCCAGCTCAATGCCCAATTGCTCCATCAGCGCATCGATGCGATCCAGCGTCTGGTCAACGTAAGCCTGGTCTTCGGCGTTCAGCGTCGCGCCGTCGTCGATACGATCCAGCAGCGCATCCAAACGCTCATCATTTTCCAGTTTCGCCAGCTCTTCTTCCGGCGACAGGCGTGGTTTGGCTTCGGCCTTCGGCTTAGGCTGCGGTTTGGCTTTTGGTTTAGCTTCAGCCACCAGCGCTACCGGCACTTTGCTGCCAATACGCGGATCTTTGACCTGTGCCCCGGCCTTGTTTTTCTGATTAGCAGACTCAACCTGGGTGCGAGAACCGGAAGCGAGACCACGGCGTTTTTTCAGGCGCTTGCGTTCACGGGCTTCCTGATCGAGCTCCACACGGCTTTTCTTTTTTGATTTCGACGTCGCCGCGCTGCTGCGTGGGGCGCGAGGTGCTTTTGATGGCTGGTTCATAGCGTACGCTCTTAGGTATGTAGATTCAGTATAGAGATGCTATACGATTGCGGCGGAATCTAGCAGAAAGCGGACAAAGAAAAAAGGCGGCAGGTTAAACCTGCCGCCTATTTCTCACCCTCTTTCGAAGGATATTCCTGCCACGCGCTCCATGCGCACACTCAACATCCTGGTTTTTCCCTCTGCTATAAACGCATTCCCTGCTACTACGTCCTTCATCCTGAAAGGGAAATCGTCCGTGGCGCAATCCGTTCGCATCCGCTCTCCCTGAGCGCGCTTCCTGCGGGCATCCTAATTGCAATAACTTCACCATCCTTGTGCTGTTCACACATTCGGGTGCAAACAAGGCATTCCTGCTGGGGTCATCCTGGCACTCATTGCACTTCCCGTGCGCTCCCTGAGATTTGTCACCCTTCCCGGATGTTCCTTACTCCTGCACAGCCTTGTGCTGCGATCTACTTTACGCGATCAAGGGTGACGCTCAAGGTATCTGCCGTGGAATGCCAATCCTCAATAACACAGAAAATTTTAACTTTTTGTTTTTTAAAAAAAAGAATAAAAGTCACTTTCGAATAAAGCGACATTACCCACTATTCGAATGGCAAATGTCTCACACGCTCAAGGCGACGTGGCTGCCACGCCCTGCTGGCCCGGCGCTTAAAAACAGAGAAACACACCATTTTTGCCGCTGATGCAGTTATAATCGCCAACCAGTTAGCCATCCTCGCGGAGACGAAAAATTTTGACCAGCAAGAATTACAATTATCATGTGACCCATTTCGTCACCAGTGCGCCCGATATTCGCCATCTGCCGGGGGATGAAGGTATTGAAGTTGCGTTCGCCGGTCGTTCCAATGCCGGTAAATCCAGCGCGTTAAATACCCTGACCAATCAGAAAGGCCTGGCACGTACCAGTAAAACGCCGGGCCGTACCCAGCTCATCAACCTGTTTGAAGTGGAAGAGGGCATTCGCCTGGTCGACCTGCCAGGTTATGGCTATGCCGAAGTTCCTGAAGAGATGAAACGCAAGTGGCAGCGGGCGCTGGGCGAATACCTGCAGATGCGCAACTGTCTGAAAGGCCTGGTGGTGCTGATGGATATCCGCCACCCGCTGAAAGATCTCGACCAGCAGATGATTCAATGGGCAGTGGATGTCGGCACGCCGGTGCTGGTTCTGCTGACCAAAGCGGACAAACTGGCCTCCGGCGCGCGTAAAGCGCAGCTCAATATGGTGCGTGAAGCGGTAGTGCCGTTTATGGGCGATATCCAGGTAGAAGCCTTCTCCTCACCGAAAAAAATCGGTGTCGACAAGCTGAGTCAGAAGCTGAATACCTGGTTTAACGAGATCCCGCCGGAAGTTCTGCCGGAAGACGACGACGCCGCCGGCGAGTAATCTGCCGCAGGTGCCGAGATAGCCGATGTGGAAACACATCGGTTTTTTTATGCCCAATTTTCAAAGCCTTTGGCGTTTTCGTTATCTAATTACAGTTTTGACAAAAACCCATCATAAATTCTTATGATGACTTATTGGCAACGGCAGAGTTAGCGGGCAATAACAGAAGATCGTCAGGGAGAAAAACGGGGGAGGAATAGGAAAAAATTATGGCTTGGCGTTGTTTTTACAATAAAAAACGCCCCAGTCAATACTGACTGGGGCGGCTAAATATTCAGCCAAATCCGATTACGTGAAGTAAAAGGTCTGAAAGATAGAACATCTTACCTCTGTACCCTACGCCTGTAACTCTACATGATTTTTTCGCAGTGCAAAAGAATTTTTTGTAGTTTACTTACACAACTTAGCGCGTAATAACGGCGAGGTTGGGGAAACAATCGCCGCATCTTGTAGCTAAATTACGAAAAGTGCTTAGGTTATCACCAGTTAGCGCCTCAGCGAGGGATTAACGGGTGAGCAGCCGCATTATCAATGGGCTTCATCCCAGTTAGCCCCCACGCCGACGTCCACTTTCAGCGGTACCGCCAACGTCATGCTGTTCTCCATCAATTCGCGGATGCGCTGGCTGGACGCTTCAATCACTGACTCATGCACCTCGAACACCAGTTCATCGTGCACCTGCATGATCATGCGCACCAATGGCTCATCCTGACTTTGCAACCAGGCGTCTACCTCAATCATCGCACGCTTGATGATATCGGCAGCCGTTCCCTGCATCGGGGCATTGATCGCCGCACGTTCGGCGGCCTTGCGACGCATGCCATTACTGGAACTGACGTCCGGCAGATAGAGGCGACGACCATCCAGCGTGCTGACATAACCCTGTTCGGCAGCCTGCTGGCGGGTGCGCTCCATATACTCCAGCACGCCCGGGTAACGCTCGAAGTAAAGATCCATATAGCGCTGCGCTTCGCCGCGCGGGATCCCCAACTGACGTGCCAGGCCGAATGCGCTCATGCCATAAATCAGGCCAAAGTTAATTGCCTTGGCGCTGCGACGCTGCTCATTCGTCACCTTGTCGAGCGGCAGGCCAAACACCTCGGCGGCGGTAGCCCGGTGGATGTCTTTACCGGCCGCAAAAGCCTTCAGTAACCCTTCGTCCTGCGACAGGTGGGCCATGATGCGCAGTTCAATCTGCGAATAGTCGGCCGCGACGATGCGGTAGCCTTCAGGGGCAATAAATGCCTGCCGAATACGGCGTCCTTCGTCGTTACGCACCGGAATATTCTGCAGGTTAGGATCGCTGGAGGAGAGGCGTCCGGTGGCAGTCACCGCCTGATGGTAGGAGGTGTGTACCCGCCCGCTGAACGGGTTAATCATCAACGGCAGCTTATCGGTGTAGGTGGTTTTCAGCTTCGCCAGCCCACGGTATTCCAGAATCACCTTCGGTAACGGATAATCCAACGCCAACTCGGCCAACACTTCTTCGTTGGTCGATGGTGCGCCACCAGGGGTTTTCTTCAGGACCGGCAGCTTTTGCTTTTCGTACAAGATCGCCTGCAGTTGTTTGGTCGACGCCAGATTGAACGGCTCTTCCGCCAGTTCATGCGCCTGAATTTCCAGTTCGGCCAGGCGCTTGGTCAACTCGATGGAGTGGGCGGCCAAAATACTTTGGTCAATCAGCACCCCGGTGCGCTCGATATGCGACAGTACCGGCAGCAGCGGCATTTCAATCTCATTGAACACCGTCAGCAGCTCGGCGCTTTCTTTCAACTGCGGCCACATCGCCAAATGCAGTTGCAGCGTGACATCGGCATCTTCAGCCGCGTAAGGCGCCGCCTGCTCCAGCGCAATCTGGTTGAAGGTGAGCTGTTTTTTGCCCTTACCGGCGATCTCTTCAAAAGTAACGGTTTTATGGCCGAGATAGCGATCGGACAGACTGTCCATGTCGTGGCGACCGCCCACGCTGTCCAACACATAGGACTCCAGCATGGTGTCGAAGGCAATGCCGCGCAGAGTGATGTCGTAACGCGCCAACAAGCCCATATCAAACTTCAGGTTCTGACCGACCTTCAGCGCCTTCTCGTCTTCCAGCAACGGTTTCAGCGTTTCCAGCACATAAGCGCGATCCAACTGCGTCGGCGCATCGAGATAGTCATGCGCCACCGGCAAATAAGCGGCTTCGCCCGGCGCAATGGCAAAGGACAGGCCGATCAGGTTGGCGGTCAGGGTATCCAGACCGTCGGTTTCGGTATCGAAGGCAAATACTTCGGCGTTTTTCAGCTTCTTGAGCCAATCAGCGAAGGTCTTCTCATCCAATATGGTGACGTAGCCTTCTTGCGACAGCGTCGCTTCCGCAGCAACTTTTGGGGTGTCTGCGACAACGCCGGCAGGTTTCGCCGCACTGGCCGCTTTCGCGCCGGTGCCTTTTTTGCCTTCCAGCCAGATGCCGGCTTCAACATCCGCCAGCCAACGTTTGAATTCGTACTGTTTGAACAACTGTTGCAGCGTGTCAACGTCCAGCGGAGAGACTTCAAGTTCTGCGCAGGAAAGATCCAGCTCGACATCGGTTTTAATCGTCGCCAGCTTATAGGAGAGGTACGCCACCTCTTTGTTCTGTTCCAGCTTGGCTGCCATAGTCTTGGCGCCACGGAAGTTGAGCGTGGCGATGTTGTCCAGGTTGGCATAGAGTGCATCCAGCCCACCAAGCCCCTGTAGCAGCGCCTGCGCGGTTTTCTCACCCACTCCGGGCACACCTGGGATGTTATCCGAGGAGTCGCCCATCAGCGCCAGGAAGTCGATAATCAGCGCCGGCGGAATGCCGTACTTATCGCACACTTCTTGCGGACCAAGAATGGTGTTATTCATGGTGTTGATCAGCGTCACGTTCGGTGTGACCAACTGCGCCATATCTTTATCGCCCGTGCTGATCAACACCGCATGACCGGCCTTTTCGGCTTCCAGAGCCAGCGTGCCGATAACGTCATCCGCTTCTACGCCAGGCGTGACCAAAAGCGGAAGGCCCATGGCCTTGACCATTTTGTGCAGTGGCTCGATTTGAGCGCGCAGATCGTCCGGCATCGGTGGCCGATGTGATTTGTACTCTGCGAACAGCTCATCACGGAAGGTTTTCCCTTTGGCATCAAACACCACCGCAACATGGCTCGGCTGGTACTGCAACAGCAGGCTGCGCAGCATATTCAGTACGCCGTACATTGCTCCGGTCGGTTCGCCCGCGGAATTGGTCAGCGGAGGGAAGGCGTGATAAGCGCGGTAGAGGTAAGAGGAACCGTCAACCAGGATTAATGGGTTTTCTGCAATCTGGGCCATAGCGTTTCTTTATCGTGATCGGACATAACGGTAAGCATGCCATAGCTGGCCGCCTGAGACGAACCTTAGCGTGCATTGCGGATGAAAATGATGTGACTATGCGAAGCGATCCGCAAGATCCTACCTGTGGATAACTTTGTGCATAGAAAAGACAACAGATTATAACGATGCATTTATCGTTATAATTGAAAATAAAATTCCTATTGAAATCACAGTGTTAAATGGTGTTATTTTGAAGAAAGGTATTTATCGACTTTTACACAATTTGTGGATATAACTTGCGCTCGATTTTAATCGCACTATTAATCAAATTTGGCAACTCAATTACCCTAGCACAAGATGAGCAAGTTGCACGAAAACGCAGCAAATGATTATTTATTCATCTATAAAAACTGTTGCTGTAAGTGAGCGCTTTCTCCCCATATTTTCTGTTAAAATATTTTTTTGTTCATGCATATCGGCATGTAACGCTGTTCCCAATGACCATCAGCCCATAATCATGCCTAGACTGCTATCCCCTGTTATTTTTATATTTTCGGCCCTGCTTGCCATTTTGGTGACCATGTTGTGTTCGATCCCCATCACATTGGCCGGTATCGTTAAGCTATTGATCCCCAATCCTGTCATCTGGCGACAGACCTCCGCCTTTGCCGATTTTATGATGTGGTGCTGGTGTCAGGGATTGTCGCTGTTATTGCGCATTAACTGGCAGCTACGTTGGGATATTGAAGGGCTGGAAGGGCTGGGCCGTAAAAATTGGTATCTGCTTATCAGCAATCACGAAAGCTGGTCGGATATTGTCGTGCTGTGCGTGCTGCTCCGTAACCATATTCCCATGAATAAATACTTTCTCAAGCAACAGTTAGCCTGGGTGCCTTTTGTCGGCCTCGCCTGTTGGGCGTTGGATATGCCATTTATGAAGCGCTATTCACGCGCCTATATGCTCAAACATCCGGAAAAACGCGGTAGGGATATCGAAGCCACACGCCGCTCCTGCGAAAAATTCCGAAAACGTCCGACCACTATCGTCAATTTTGTGGAGGGTTCCCGCTTTACTGAAGCCAAGAAAATTAAAACCCACTCCCCCTATCGCAATTTACTGACCCCAAAGGCCGCCGGCATTGCTTTTACGCTCAGTGCATTAGGCAAGCAGTTCGATAAAGTGTTAAATGTCACCCTGCTTTATCCGGAGAATAGCGAACGGCCTTTTAGGGATATGCTGTGCGGCCGATTAAAGCGCATTGTGGTAAGAATCGAGCTGCTGCCGATCGATGAAACCCTGCATGGCGATTACTTTAACGACAAGCTCTTTAAACGGCGTTTCCAACTGTGGCTGAATACGCTATGGCAGGAAAAAGACAGGCTGTTGGATAAGTTAAAGCGGCAATACAGTTAAAAAAACGCCGGCTGAGCCGGCGTTTTTCACTTTAAATCTCAGTTATTTCTGCTGGCTGAGGAATTTAACCACGTCGGCGAATTGCTTCACGTAAGCATCCATCGAGCTGGTGTCCAGGCCATCATTTTTAACCATAAACTTACCGTTCACAAATACTGCCGGAACACCGCGCAGCTGCAGATCTTCCGCAGCTTTCTCCTGTTGAACCACCAGGGATTTCACCACAAAGCTGTTCCAGGCCGCATCATAGTCTTCCGCACTCACACCGGCTTTGACAAACACGTTACGGATATCATCAGGGGTTTGCACGGTCTGAGTTTTTTGTACGGCTTCAAACATCAGCGGGCTCACTTTATCTTCCACACCCAGCGCCATAGCAACCGCCCAGGCCTGAGTCAGCTGTTTACCCAGCGGCCCCAGAAACTCAACGTGGTATTTGGTCATTTTGGTGCCTGCAGGCAGCGCTTTTTTCACGTTCTCGGAAACGTGGTAAACCTGCTCGAACTGATAGCAGTGCGGGCAATAGAAGGAAAAGAACTCCAGCACCTGAGGTTCACCGGTCACAGGTTTGTCCAGAGTTACATACTGAGAACCATCGCTAAACTGCGCAGCAGAGGCACTGAATGCCATTACCATGCCAACGAGCGCCAACCATATTTTCTTCATAAGACTAAACTCTCCATTGTGTTAAAGCTTCAATACATTGGCATCAGCTGCAGAGGAGGTTCCTGCAACAGCTTAACCTGTTCAGTGAATGCCGCGGTCTGAGATAACCAGAAATCAGACTCCGCCATCCACGGAAAACTTTTAGGAAATGCGGGATCCTGCCAACGGCGAGCTACCCATGCCAAGTAGTACACCATTCGCATGGCACGCAAAGGTTCGATCAACGCCAACTCACTCTGATCAAACTCAGCAAACTCTGAGTAAGCCTCCAGCAAAACATCCAGCTGCATCAGGCGATCACGGCGCTCACCGTGCAACAACATCCACAGATCCTGTACCGCCGGCCCATTACGCGCATCGTCAAGATCGACAAACAGTGGACCATCGCGCCACAGGATATTGCCCGGGTGGCAGTCACCGTGCAAACGCCGTGGCTGCCAGTCCAGATGCCAATGGTGTTTTATCGCCTCAATCAGAGCGTCCGTCGCGTTCAGGAAGCTGTCACGCTGTGCCTTGGGCAACAGTTTGCAGCCAGCCAGCACTTCACGCGGCGCGGTGAGATATTCTTCAATCCCCATTGTAGGACGCTCCACAAACAGGCTTTCACTGCCCACCTGATGAATACGCCCCAGGAAACGGCCAACCCACTCCAGTTGATCGAGATTGTCTATCTCATACTGTCGCCCGCCAACGCTGGGAAATACGGTAAAAAAGAAACCGCTGTGCGTATGTAGCGTATTGCCCTGCAGGGCCAGTGGCGCAACTGCAGGGATCTCCGCCAGGGCAAGATCCTCGGAGAACTGGTGTTCTTCAATAATTTGCGCCGCACTCCAACGTTCGGGGCGGTAAAACTTCACCACGTAGCGCTTACGATCTTCGTCCATAAACTGGTAGACGCGGTTTTCATAACTGTTCAGCGCCGTTAGCCCGGAATCTACACGCAGGCCAACCCCTTCCAGCGCGTCCATAATCAGGTCGGGCGACAGGGTTTGAAAATTAAAAGCGGAGTTGTTCATAACAACATTCAGTTTCATTGGGTGACAGCACCGTGCCGGGAATGAGAAATAGTAGCATTAATGACAAATTTCACGAGCACTGGTTCACCGTACCGCACAAATGCTAATCCTTTATAACGCCACGGGCGCGCAGCAAGGCCGTTTTAAAGTCTTCTTCGTAATCCTTTTTTAGCCCTGGGATCTGTTCCGTGCCGGCGCTGCCGCGCATTTTCAGATGGTAGATAAGAATATCATCACTCAGTTCAGCCAAATCACCCTGAAAACCGGCTTCTTGCGCCAGCTTTTGCAAAAACTGAATCAGGTTGAGATCAGGATCTTCCTGCCAGGCCGGGTGTAACAGCTCAATCAGCTCGTTTACGCGGTGCGTTTTCATCGCAATACCGTCCAATAGAATAAATAAGCACACAAAGTAACAGGCTTACCAACGCAGTGAAAGAAGCAGCTTGTCAATAAAGGTAAATCCTGATGCCGCACCGGCTTTAGCGCTACAATCAGGACGTTAGCCACAATGCAGGATGATAAATATGCACGAGGACATTACCGGCATTATTCTGGCCGGGGGACGCGCCACGCGAATGGGCGGGGAAGATAAAGGCTTGGTTCAGGTTGCCGGAATACCGTTGTATCAGCACGTGCTTGCCCGATTGCAACCGCAGGTGGGCCAGATTGCCATCAGCGCCAACCGCAATCAGGCCCGTTATCAGGAAAGCGGCCTGCCGACGATCGGCGATCTGACCACTGACTTTTCCGGTCCGCTGGCCGGTATATTGGCCGGGCTGAGATATGCCGCCACTGAATGGGTGGCCTTTGTTCCCTGCGATGTGCCCGATTTTCCCACCACGTTGGTCGAACAACTCTGGCAGCAAAAAGGCCGCTCACTGGCCGCCTATGCCAGCGATGGAGAACGAGCCCACCCAACTCTGGCACTGTTGCATATCAGCCTGGCGCCCCAGTTAGCAGGCTATCTGGCTAGAGGGGATCGCAAGCTAATGCTGTTTCTGGACGCAGCAGGCGCGCGCCAGGTAACGTTCTCTGGTCAGCAAGCCGCATTCCACAACCTTAATACGCGAGAAGACTGCCTGCGCTGGCAGCAGGAAAAAGGATTCCCCCATGAATAACCCCCACCCTCCTTTGCTGGGCATTGCTGCCTATAGCGGTACAGGTAAAACCACGCTGCTTAAGCAGCTAATACCGTTATTGAGACAGCGGGAAATCCGCGTAGGGCTGATTAAACATACGCATCATGATATGGATGTAGATACGCCAGGCAAAGACAGTTATGAATTACGTAAGGCAGGCGCCGATCAAACATTGGTCGCCAGCGATCGCCGCTGGGCACTGATGACAGAAACACCGGAGCAATTGCCGCTTAATCTGCACTATCTGGCCAGCCGATTTGATCGTGACAAAGTGGATGTGATTTTAGTGGAAGGATTTAAACACGAGCCGGTGAGTAAGATCATTCTGTATCGTGAAAATATAGGCAGGCCGCTGGAGGATATGCTGGATAAGTTTGTCATTGCGGTAGCCTGCGATCGGTCTGTTGCAGGGGTTAAATCCCTGGATATTAACCAGCCTGAGGCAATAGCTGAGTTTATCGTCGAGTGGTTGAAAGGCGCAGCGTAGCTGCGTCCGATATTTCCTGACCGCAAAGCAAAAAGCCCCATGCTTTCGCATGAGGCTTTCGACTTGGTTTGATGCCTGGCAGTGTCCTACTCTCGCATGGGGAGACCCCACACTACCATCGGCGCTACGGCGTTTCACTTCTGAGTTCGGCATGGGGTCAGGTGGGACCACCGCGCTATTGCCGCCAGGCAAATTCTGTTTCATTCCAACCGCTTCACTCTCGTGTCGCCATTGAAACCAATCTCGGAACTTCGCTGAAAATCTACACTAATCTCTCTAAAACACCTTCGGTGTTGTAAGGTTAAGCCTCACGGATCATTAGTACTGGTTAGCTCAATGCATCGCTGCACTTACACACCCAGCCTATCAACGTCTTAGTCTTAAACGTTCCTTCAGGGGCCTTAAAGGCCCAGGGAAGACTCATCTCGAGGCAAGTTTCGCGCTTAGATGCTTTCAGCGCTTATCTTTTCCGCACTTAGCTACCGGGCAATGCCATTGGCATGACAACCCGAACACCAGTGGTGCGTTCACTCCGGTCCTCTCGTACTAGGAGCAACCCCTCTCAATCTTCCAACGCCCACGGCAGATAGGGACCGAACTGTCTCACGACGTTCTAAACCCAGCTCGCGTACCACTTTAAATGGCGAACAGCCATACCCTTGGGACCTACTTCAGCCCCAGGATGTGATGAGCCGACATCGAGGTGCCAAACACCGCCGTCGATATGAACTCTTGGGCGGTATCAGCCTGTTATCCCCGGAGTACCTTTTATCCGTTGAGCGATGGCCCTTCCATTCAGAACCACCGGATCACTAAGACCTACTTTCGTACCTGCTCGAGCCGTCACTCTCGCAGTCAAGCTAGCTTATGCCTTTGCACTAACCTCACGATGTCCGACCGTGATTAGCTAACCTTCGTGCTCCTCCGTTACTCTTTGGGAGGAGACCGCCCCAGTCAAACTACCCACCAGACACTGTCCTCACCCCGGATTACGGGGCCGAGTTAGAACATCAAACATTAAAGGGTGGTATTTCAAGGTTGGCTCCACGCAGACTGGCGTCCACGCTTCAAAGCCTCCCACCTATCCTACACATCAAGGCTCAATGTTCAGTGTCAAGCTATAGTAAAGGTTCACGGGGTCTTTCCGTCTTGCCGCGGGTACACTGCATCTTCACAGCGAGTTCAATTTCACTGAGTCTCGGGTGGAGACAGCCTGGCCATCATTACGCCATTCGTGCAGGTCGGAACTTACCCGACAAGGAATTTCGCTACCTTAGGACCGTTATAGTTACGGCCGCCGTTTACTGGGGCTTCGATCAAGAGCTTCGCCTTGCGGCTGACCCCATCAATTAACCTTCCAGCACCGGGCAGGCGTCACACCGTATACGTCCACTTTCGTGTTTGCACAGTGCTGTGTTTTTATTAAACAGTTGCAGCCAGCTGGTATCTGCGACTGGCTTCGGCTCCAAGAGCAAGTCTCTTCACCTACGCGCCAGCGTGCCTTCTCCCGAAGTTACGGCACCATTTTGCCTAGTTCCTTCACCCGAGTTCTCTCAAGCGCCTTGGTATTCTCTACCTGACCACCTGTGTCGGTTTGGGGTACGATTCTGTGTTACCTGATGCTTAGAGGCTTTTCCTGGAAGCTTGGCATCAACTACTTCTGCACCGTAGTGCATCGTCATCACGCCTCAGGGTTGAATAAGAGAACGGATTTACCAATTCTCTCCCCCTACACGCTTAAACCGGGACAACCGTCGCCCGGCTAGCCTAGCCTTCTCCGTCCCCCCTTCGCAGTAACACCGAGTACAGGAATATTAACCTGTTTCCCATCGACTACGCCTTTCGGCCTCGCCTTAGGGGTCGACTCACCCTGCCCCGATTAACGTTGGACAGGAACCCTTGGTCTTCCGGCGAGCGGGTTTTTCACCCGCTTTATCGTTACTTATGTCAGCATTCGCACTTCTGATACCTCCAGCAACCCTCACAGGCCACCTTCAACGGCTTACAGAACGCTCCCCTACCCAACAACGCCTAAGCGTCGCTGCCGCAGCTTCGGTGCATGGTTTAGCCCCGTTACATCTTCCGCGCAGGCCGACTCGACCAGTGAGCTATTACGCTTTCTTTAAATGATGGCTGCTTCTAAGCCAACATCCTGGCTGTCTATGCCTTCCCACATCGTTTCCCACTTAACCATGACTTTGGGACCTTAGCTGGCGGTCTGGGTTGTTTCCCTCTTCACGACGGACGTTAGCACCCGCCGTGTGTCTCCCGTGATAACATTCTTCGGTATTCGGAGTTTGCATCGGTTTGGTAAGCCGGGATGGCCCCCTAGCCGAAACAGTGCTCTACCCCCGAAGATGAGTTCACGAGGCGCTACCTAAATAGCTTTCGGGGAGAACCAGCTATCTCCCGGTTTGATTGGCCTTTCACCCCCAGCCACAAGTCATCCGCTAATTTTTCAACATTAGTCGGTTCGGTCCTCCAGTTAGTGTTACCCAACCTTCAACCTGCCCATGGCTAGATCACCGGGTTTCGGGTCTATACCTTGCAACTATTCGCCCAGTTAAGACTCGGTTTCCCTACGGCTCCCCTATACGGTTAACCTTGCTACAAAATATAAGTCGCTGACCCATTATACAAAAGGTACGCAGTCACCCAACAAAGTAGGCTCCCACTGCTTGTACGTACACGGTTTCAGGTTCTATTTCACTCCCCTCGCCGGGGTTCTTTTCGCCTTTCCCTCACGGTACTGGTTCACTATCGGTCAGTCAGGAGTATTTAGCCTTGGAGGATGGTCCCCCCATATTCAGACAGGATGTCACGTGTCCCGCCCTACTCATCGAACTCACAGAATGTGCATTTTAGTGTACGGGACTATCACCCTTTACTGTGCGACTTTCCAGACGCTTCCACTAACACACAAACTGATTCAGGTTCTGGGCTGTTCCCCGTTCGCTCGCCGCTACTGGGGGAATCTCGGTTGATTTCTTTTCCTCGGGGTACTTAGATGTTTCAGTTCCCCCGGTTCGCCTCATACGACTATGTATTCATCATATGATAGTGCAACGGATTGCACTGGGTTTCCCCATTCGGGTATTGCCGGTTATAACGGTTCATATCACCTTACCGACACTTTTCGCAGATTAGCACGCCCTTCATCGCCTCTGACTGCCTAGGCATCCACCGTGTACGCTTAGTCACTTAACCTCACAACCCGAAGGTGTTTCTGTAAACAGAAAACACTGTCGTGCTGTTTATTTGAGAGACTCTATGACAGGTTACTCCTTACCCCAATACATCTACGGAGGGATAAGTTTCAGCTGTCATGTTTCAATTTTCAGCTTGTTCCAGATTGTTAAAGAGCAATATCTTAAACACGACTCGCAAGAGTCATCTTTAAGATTTTTTCGGTTATGACTAACCGGTGATAATGTCTTTCACTCATTATCGGATTGGCGTCCCCAAGGGGATTCGAACCCCTGTTACAGCCGTGAAAGGGCAGTGTCCTAGGCCTCTAGACGATGGGGACACGAAAATCCGATTAAACTGAACGTCTTAATCGGTTCGTATCAGCATGAGTCAGAGACTCATTACATCAACAGGTAGCGCTTTTGCTCATTACTTTTTCATCAGACAATCTGTGTGAGCACGCCACTCGAATCAATATCATTAGGTAAGGAGGTGATCCAACCGCAGGTTCCCCTACGGTTACCTTGTTACGACTTCACCCCAGTCATGAATCACAAAGTGGTAAGCGCCCTCCCGAAGGTTAAGCTACCTACTTCTTTTGCAACCCACTCCCATGGTGTGACGGGCGGTGTGTACAAGGCCCGGGAACGTATTCACCGTAGCATTCTGATCTACGATTACTAGCGATTCCGACTTCATGGAGTCGAGTTGCAGACTCCAATCCGGACTACGACGTACTTTATGAGGTCCGCTTGCTCTCGCGAGTTCGCTTCTCTTTGTATACGCCATTGTAGCACGTGTGTAGCCCTACTCGTAAGGGCCATGATGACTTGACGTCATCCCCACCTTCCTCCGGTTTATCACCGGCAGTCTCCTTTGAGTTCCCGACCGAATCGCTGGCAACAAAGGATAAGGGTTGCGCTCGTTGCGGGACTTAACCCAACATTTCACAACACGAGCTGACGACAGCCATGCAGCACCTGTCTCAGAGTTCCCGAAGGCACTAAGCTATCTCTAGCGAATTCTCTGGATGTCAAGAGTAGGTAAGGTTCTTCGCGTTGCATCGAATTAAACCACATGCTCCACCGCTTGTGCGGGCCCCCGTCAATTCATTTGAGTTTTAACCTTGCGGCCGTACTCCCCAGGCGGTCGATTTAACGCGTTAGCTCCGGAAGCCACGCCTCAAGGGCACAACCTCCAAATCGACATCGTTTACAGCGTGGACTACCAGGGTATCTAATCCTGTTTGCTCCCCACGCTTTCGCACCTGAGCGTCAGTCTTTGTCCAGGGGGCCGCCTTCGCCACCGGTATTCCTCCAGATCTCTACGCATTTCACCGCTACACCTGGAATTCTACCCCCCTCTACAAGACTCTAGCTTGCCAGTTTCAAATGCAGTTCCCACGTTAAGCGCGGGGATTTCACATCTGACTTAACAAACCGCCTGCGTGCGCTTTACGCCCAGTAATTCCGATTAACGCTTGCACCCTCCGTATTACCGCGGCTGCTGGCACGGAGTTAGCCGGTGCTTCTTCTGCGAGTAACGTCAATGCAATGTGCTATTAACACATTACTCTTCCTCCTCGCTGAAAGTGCTTTACAACCCTAAGGCCTTCTTCACACACGCGGCATGGCTGCATCAGGCTTGCGCCCATTGTGCAATATTCCCCACTGCTGCCTCCCGTAGGAGTCTGGACCGTGTCTCAGTTCCAGTGTGGCTGGTCATCCTCTCAGACCAGCTAGGGATCGTCGCCTAGGTGAGCCATTACCCCACCTACTAGCTAATCCCATCTGGGCACATCTGATGGCGTGAGGCCCGAAGGTCCCCCACTTTGGTCCGTAGACGTTATGCGGTATTAGCTACCGTTTCCAGTAGTTATCCCCCTCCATCAGGCAGTTTCCCAGACATTACTCACCCGTCCGCCGCTCGTCACCCAGAGAGCAAGCTCTCCTGTGCTACCGCTCGACTTGCATGTGTTAGGCCTGCCGCCAGCGTTCAATCTGAGCCATGATCAAACTCTTCAATTTAAAAGTTCGATTTGCTTCAACTCGTGAAGCGATGCTCAAAGGTTACTAAATGAATTTTACTTCAGTAGTCACTCTTCAAGACTTGATATTTTTTCGTACCCGAAGGTACTGGATATCGTCTTGTGGAGTGCCCACACAGATTGTCTGATAAATTGTTAAAGAGCAGTGAGTTAGCCGCCGTAGCTTGCTATCTCGAGGTGGCGTATACTACGCTTTTCACCCGAAGAGTCAAGCGTTTATTTCGCTTTTCTCTTACCGACCTGGCGACTGGTTCTCGTTAGAGGAGTCGTTGTTCCCGGTCAGTGGAGGCGCATTATAGGGAGTTCTCAGAAGGCCGCAACCCCTAAATGCAAAAAACTTTTCAAGCGCGGATTTTTTCGGCAAAACGCTGCACAAGCCAGCGATTCCGTCACTTTTTCCGGCAAACAGCCACAAAAGCTGGCGATCCGTAGAGTAAAATAAGAATAACGATGTCAGTAAGGACCCGCAGCCATGCAATTTAACGCTCAACAACAGGCCGCCCAACGTAACCTTTCTTATCTGCTTGCAGAGAAACTCGGCCAACAAATTCTGGCAGGCGATTATCAGGCGGGCAGTATCTTGCCTGGAGAGATGGAACTGGGAGAACAATTCGGCGTTAGCCGCACGGCCGTGCGCGAAGCAGTAAAGATGCTGGCAGCCAAAGGTATGCTGTTGCCACGCCCGCGCATCGGTACCCGGGTGATGCCGCAAAGCCAGTGGAATTTTCTCGATCAGGATTTACTGACCTGGTGGATGACTCGGGAGAACTTCGATCAGGTGATGCAGCACTTTCTTATATTACGCACGTCATTGGAACCACAGGCCTGCTCGCTGGCTGCTGCTAACGCCAGCGCTCAGCAAACCGCGCTTCTGGCCGAATTGATGGCGGAGATGCGTGCGCTGCATACCCAGTTTGACCGCGAGCGCTGGATCCAGGTCGATACCCAATTCCACCAGCTTATCTATGAAGCCAGCGGCAACCCGTTCCTGACATCATTCGCCAACCTGTTCAGTTCGGTGTATCAAAGCTACTTCCGCGCCATTACCGGCAACGAAGTGATTAAGCTCCAACACCATCAGGCCATCGTAGATGCGATATTGGCCGGTGACAGCAACCAGGCGTTAGCCGCATGTCAGGTTTTACTTAAAGAGAAAGACTAACTCATCCCCTACTTATATATAGAGAAGAAAGATGAGAGAAACGGATACGACAGTTAACCAGGACCGACAATGACCAAATCCGCGCGCAGTATGGCAGGGCTACCCTGGATCGCCGCAATGGCGTTCTTTATGCAGGCGCTGGACGCCACCATTCTCAACACCGCATTGCCGGCGATCGCCCACAGTCTGGATCGCTCGCCATTGGCAATGCAGTCTGCCGTGATCAGCTATACGCTGACGGTTGCCATGCTGATCCCGGTCAGTGGCTGGCTGGCGGACCGCTTCGGCACCCGTCGTGTATTTATCCTCGCGGTGTCGCTGTTTACCCTCGGCTCACTGCTGTGCGCGCTTTCCCCTACGTTGAGCGTGCTGGTGACCTCACGTGTCATTCAGGGGATCGGCGGCGCGATGATGATGCCAGTGGCGCGTCTGGCGCTGTTGCGCGCCTACCCGCGCAGCGAACTATTGCCGGTACTGAACTTCGTGACCATGCCGGGGTTGGTTGGGCCGATCATGGGGCCACTACTGGGCGGTTGGCTGGTGACCTACGCCACCTGGCATTGGATTTTCCTGATTAATATCCCGATAGGCCTGCTCGGCATCTTCTATGCACGTAAATACATGCCGGACTTCACCACCCCCAAGCGCCGTTTCGATCTCATTGGTTTTATGCTGTTTGGCCTGAGTCTGGTGCTGGTTTCCACCGGGCTTGAGCTGTTCGGCGAACGGGTACTGGCCAGCTATATCTCGCTGGGTATCCTGTTGAGCGGCGTGGTGATGCTGTTCGGTTATATCGCTCATGCCCGCAGGCATCCCCAACCGCTGATTGGTCTGGACTTGTTCAAGACTCGCACCTTCTCGGTGGGCATTGCCGGCAACGTCGCCTCGCGCCTGGGTACCGGCTGCGTGCCATTCCTGATGCCGCTGATGCTGCAGGTGGGCTTCGGTTACTCTGCGATTATCGCCGGCTGCATGATGGCGCCGACCGCCGTCGGTTCGCTGATGGCAAAATCCACCGTCACACAGGTGCTGCGCTGGTTCGGTTACCGCAAAACGTTGGTTGGCATCACTGTGATTATCGGCGTGTTGATTGCTCAGTTCGCGCTACAAAGCCCGGGGATGCCGCTGTGGTTGATGATCTTGCCGCTGTTCGTTTTGGGCATGGCGATGTCTACGCAATTCACCGCCATGAATACCATCAGCCTGGCGGACTTGAACGATGCCAATGCCAGCTCCGGCAACAGCGTGCTGGCGGTCACCCAGCAGCTTTCCATCAGCTTCGGCGTGGCGATCAGCGCGGCAGTGTTGCGTTTCTACGAGTCAATGTCGCTCGGCACCATGATCGATCACTTCCACTACACCTTTATTACCATGGGGATTGTCACCGTCGCGTCGGCGTTTGTCTTCATGCTGTTGAGAACAAAGGATGGCCGCAATCTGATCGGCGGCCGCGAAGCGAAGAAAGAAGCAAAAGCGGCAAGCTAGCGGTGCCCCACCGAAGCACGTTCCACCAGCTCCGGGGTCAGCACCAGAACCTGGGCTTCCCGTTCCGGGTTCTGCAGGCGGTTGATCAACGCATCAATCGCCAGTTCGCCCAGCGAATCTTTCGGCTGGTGAATAGTACTTAGCGGCGGCGCGAGGTATTTGGCCAGCTCGATATCATCGTAGCCCATCACCGCCATGTCCTGCGGTACCGACAGTCCGGCCTGGTACAACGCCTGATAGGCGCCTACTGCTACTGCATCATTACCGGCGAATACCGCATGCGGCGGTTCAGCCAGCGCCAGCAGCTGTTTCATCGCAGCAACGCCACCTTCAAACTCGAAGTCGCAATGCACTTCGTATCCGGGCAGGATCGCCAGCCCGGCGCGTTGCATGGCGCGGCGGTAGCCTTCCAAACGATGGCGTGCGGTGGTTTTATCCTGCGGGCCGGCGATGCAGGCAATGTTGCGATAACCGCGGGCGATAAGGTGATCGGTCGCCATCTCCCCACCGAGCAACGAGTTATCCTGAATGATATCGTTAGCCCCTTCGAACGGTGCCCAGTCCATCATCACAATTGGCAGCGACGGATAGCGGCTCAGCGCGTCCTGCGACGGTCGGTGGTTTTCGGTGCACATCAACAGCAGGCCATCGACGCGTTTTTGCAACAACGTCTCCATGCTGCGGTTCATGCGCGCGGCATCTTCTTCGGTATTGCACAGGATCAGGCTGTAGCCGCGCTCGTAGCAGCTGCGCTCAACGCCACGCACCACTTCGGCATAAAACGGGTTGTTGCTGGAGGTAACCAGCATGCCAATGGTCCGCGTCTGATTCAGCTTCAGGCTGCGCGCCAGCGCGGAGGGCGCATAGTTCAATTGTTCAACGGCCGCCATGACCTTGTCGCGCACGCTGTCGCTGACAAAGCGATTGTTATTGATAACGTGTGAAACCGTCGAGGTTGAAACGCCCGCCAAGCGGGCGACATCTTTCATGGTGGCCAAAGGTGTTACTCCTGCTGCAGCAAGAAGGCGTCGATCTCTTCACGCCAGGGTACGGAGGGCTGAGCACCGGGACGGGTTACCGCAATCGCCGCCGCCGCATGGGCGAAGCGCACCGCATCCGCCATGGTTTTACCTTCCAGTAGCGCCGTCACCAACGCCCCGTTGAAGGTATCACCGGCAGCGATGGTGTCTACCGCTTTAACCTTGAAGCCGGGCACCAACTTACCGTTGCCGTTCTCACTCAACCAAACGCCACGGCTGCCAAGGGTTATGATCACCGTGCCGATGCCTTTATCGTGCAAAGCTTGCGCCGCACGCGCCGCGTCATCATCATTAGCGATAGCTATGCCGGTGAGGCGCTGGGCTTCTGTTTCATTGGGCGTAATCATATCGACCAACGACAGCAGTTCATCCGGCAGCTCACGCGCCGGTGCCGGATTGAGAATCACCTGCGTTTGATGCTGCTTCGCCAGACGAGCGGCGGCCATCACCGTTTCCAGCGGCGACTCGAGCTGCATCAGCAAAGCATCGGCTTCAATAACCCGTTGCTGATAGCGCGCCAGATAGTCGGGCGTTACGGCGGCATTGGCGCCGGCATCAATGCCGATCACGTTCTCGCCTTCCGCATTAACAAAAATCAGCGCCACGCCCGTGGTGTTGTCGGCAATCGCCTCAATCGGTTGGGTATCAATGCGATCGGTCGCCAGTTGCAGGCGGATGCGTTCACCGATGTCATCTGCGCCGACGCAGGCTATAAAGGCGATATCCGCACCGCTGCGTCCTGCCGCCACCGCCTGATTCGCGCCTTTACCGCCAAATGCCACCTTATACTGTTTCCCGATCACCGTTTCGCCCGGGCGGGGAAACTGCTCAATATTGAGGATATGGTCGGCATTGATACTGCCAAGCACCACCAGCTTACCTGTTTCCATCGCATTGATTCCTGAATTGCGCGCCATCACAAACGCCCCGTTTTGATGGCGCTGGTATGACTTATTTAGTGACCAGTTTCAAATCAACCGGGAGGGTGGTCGGCACTTTCTCGCCTTTCAAGACTTTATCTGCCGTTTCCACGCCAATCACGCCGATTTGATCCGGACGCTGCGCCACGGTCGCAGCCAACTTGCCGCCTTCAACCGCTTTCACGCCGTCGGCAGTGCCGTCGAAGCCTACCACGACCACATCGGTTTTACCGGCGGTTTGCAGCGCACGCAGTGCGCCCAGCGCCATTTCATCGTTCTGTGCAAACACCGCCTGCACGTCCGGGTGAGCAGTCAGCAGGTTCTGCATTACGTTCAGGCCCTTGGTGCGGTCGAAATCTGCCGGTTGGCTGGCCAGCAATTTGAATTTGTTCTGATCCAGCGACTGTTTGAACCCTTCGCCACGCTCGCGGGCGGCGGAGGTGCCGGCAATCCCTTCCAGTTGGATCACTTTAGCGTCTGTGCCCACTTTTTTAGCGATAAAGTCGCCGGCCATTTTACCGCCAACGCGGTTGTCCGAGGCGATATGGCTGACCACCTCGCCCTTGCTTGCCACGCGGTCCAGCGTAATGACCGGGATCTTGGCCTGATTGGCCATCTTGATGGCGTTACCCACAGCATCGGAATCCGTTGGGTTAATCAGCAGCAGTTTAGGTGCCTGCACCATCAGATCCTGCACATTAGCCAGCTCTTTCGCCGGGTTGTTCTGCGAGTCCAACACCACCAGGTTATAACCCAACTTGTTGGCTTCCTGCTGTGCGCCTTCTTTCATGGAAACGAAGAACGGGTTATTCAGGGTGGACACCACCAGCGCGATGGTGTCTTTCGCCAACGCGTTAGCGCTCAGGGTGGCGGTCAGAGCGAAGGCCGAAGCCAGGATTGCCAGTTTTTTCATTTTCATCATCGTGATTCCTGTAGGGGAGGTTACTTGTTGCTTTTGTTATCTACCAGAACCGCCAGCAGTATCACCACTGCCTTCACGATCATTTGGTAGTAGGAAGAAACACCCAGTAAATTCAGGCCGTTGTTCAGGAAGCCGAGGATCAGCGCCCCGATCAGCGTGCCTACGATGCGGCCCTTGCCGCCCGCCAGGCTGGTGCCACCCAGCACGACGGCAGCGATGGCATCCAACTCATAGCCGGTACCGGCAGTCGGCTGTGCAGAAGACAAGCGCGCCACTTCGATAACGCCAGCCAGCGCCGCCAGCAGCCCGCACAGTGAATAAACGATAATCTTCACTTTATCGACGCTAATGCCGGAAAGGCGGGTCGCCGCTTCGTTACCGCCCAAGGCATAAATATAGCGGCCCAGACGGGTGTGGTGCAGCATGTACCAGGCGGCGATAAACACTATCGCCATAATCCAGATCGGGGTTGGCACCCCCAGCGGGCGGCCGATACCGAACCAGCCGAAGGTGTCGGCCACGTCGGTAAAGCCGGTATTCACCGGGCTGCCGTTGGTGTACACCATGGTGACGCCGCGCAGCAGCAACATCATCACCAAGGTGGCAATAAATGCCTGCACCTTGCCTTTGGCGACAATCACGCCGGTGCAGGCGCCCACCGCGGCACCCAACGCCAGCGCCGCCGCAACGGCCACCACCGCGTTAATTTCAAAACCGACGATCGACGCCGCCACCGCACCGGTCAGCGCCAGCAGAGATCCCACCGACAGATCGATACCGGAAGTCAGGATCACCAGCGTCATCCCGACCGCCATAATGGCGTTCACCGAGGTTTGCTGGAGGATATTGAACAGGTTGTTCAGGGTGAAGAAATTCGGGCTCATTGAAGAGACCACGGCAATCAGCACCAGCAGAGCAATCAGTGATTTTTGCTCTAACAGCCACTCTTTACTGAACCAGCGCTTTGCGACACTCTGGGAACTCATATCTGATTACTCCTGCTTTACGCCGTATTGCTTGCCGACGGCCGCTGCCATCAACACTTCCTGGGTGGCCTGTTCAATCGGGAATTCACCACTTAGGTGCCCTTCGTGCATGACCAGAATGCGGTCGCTCATACCCAGCACCTCCGGCATTTCCGAAGACACCAGAATGATGCTCAGCCCTTCCTGCTTGAACTGGTTGATTAACTGATAGATTTCTTTTTTGGCACCGACGTCGACGCCGCGCGTCGGCTCGTCGAGGATCAACACCTTTGGTCGCGTCATCAGGCCGCGGGCAATCGCCACCTTCTGCTGATTACCGCCGGAAAGCAGGCCAATCGGCTGCTCCATCGAGGGCGTCTTGATATTGAACAGGCGAATGAAATCCCCTACCGCCTGCCGCTCATCAGCCTGTTTCAAGCTTCCGCCGGCGCGGCTGAAGTAGCGCAAAGCGGTCAGCGACATGTTTTCCTTTACCGACATTCCCAGCACCAGGCCATCACGCTTGCGGTCTTCGGAAATATACACGATACCGTTCGCCAGGCCGTCCTGTGGAGAGCGAGTCACCACCTCATGGCCATCGAGGCTGACCGTGCCGGCTTTGCGCGGTGCGGCACCGTAGAGAATCTTCATCAACTCGGTACGCCCGGCACCCATCAGCCCAGCCACACCCAGGATTTCGCCGCGGTAGAGGGTAAAGCTGACGTCATGCACGCCGGGGCCGGAAACCTGGCTGACCTCCAACCGCTTTTCGCCGCGCGGCAGGTTAAGCCGCGGGTACTGCTCCTCCAGCTTGCGGCCGACCATCATTTCGATAAGCAGGTCTTCCTGCAGCTCACTGACCGGCCGCTCGGCGATAAACTGCCCATCACGGAACACCGTGACGTCATCGCAGATTTCGAAGATCTCCTTCAGCCGGTGCGAGATATAAACAATGCCACGCCCCTCGGCCTTCAGCTCGTTGATCACTTTAAATAAAGACGCGGTTTCCGTGTCGGTCAGCGCATCGGTCGGCTCATCCATGATGATGACTTTCGACTCGAAGCTCAGCACCTTGGCGATTTCCACCATCTGCTGATCGCCGATCGACAGTTCGCCCACCAGTCGGTGGCTGCTGTAACTCAGGTTCAGCCGCGCCAGCAGTTTGTCGGCTTCGGCGTACATTCGCTTCCAGTCGATGCGGCCAAAGCGGTTAACAAACTCACGCCCGAGAAAAATGTTTTCCGCAATCGTCAGTTGAGGGATCAGGTTCAGTTCCTGATGGATAATGCCGATGCCCGCTTCCTGCGAATCCTTTGGCCCGTTGAACGCCACCTCTTTACCGAGAAAATACTGACTGCCGGCGTCTTTGTTATAGATGCCGGTCAGCACTTTCATCATGGTGGACTTCCCGGCGCCGTTTTCACCCACCAGCGCCATCACCTTACCGGGATAAACGCTGAGTGCAGCGCCGGAAAGCGCCTTCACGCCGGGAAAGGCTTTATCGATCCCTTTCAGTTGCAGTAAAGGTTGCATAAATGCCTCAGAAAGTTACGCCGGCGCAGAGGATGACGTTCGCGTACGGCGAACATTCACCGCTGCGGATCACCGCCCGGCTGTGTTCAGTTTGCGCTTTAAAAGCCTGGTGGCTGATATAACTCACGCTTATGGTGTTTCCCTGGTGTTGGCCAAGCTGTATCAGTTGAGCCAACAAAGCTTGATGGAGCTGCGGATTTTGATGCACCATCTCTTCCGCCAGAATGGCGCTTTCAACCTGCATCTCCTGCGTCACTACCCCGACCACCTGCAAAAACGTCGGCACTCCCTGGGTCAGCGCCAGATCGATACGCTGCGTTACCGCCGGGATCGGCAGCCCTGCATCGCAGATGACAATCTGATCGGTATGGCCGAGCCGGGAAACCACGGCAGAGACTTCAGCATTCAGCAGTACGCCTTTTTTCATCTTTTCACTCCAGCAGCGAAACGTTTCGCTATCGGATGAGTTTAAAAAAACGGCAGGGGAAGGCAACCGGGATAATGCAGAAATGTGATCGCTATCGAAACGTTTCGCTCACACAGCTAAAAAGCGGAAACAAAAGGGGCCCAGCATTGCTGAGCCCCTGAGAGGGAGTTAAATCTCGACCTGGGTTCCCAGTTCTATCACCCGATTCGGCGGGATCTCAAACTGGTCCGGCGCGCGCAGCGCGTTACGGCTCAGCGCGATAAACAGCTTGCCGCGCAGGAACAGATACCAAGGCCGTTTGGTCAGGATCAGCGACTCATGCGACATAAAGAACGAGGTTTCCGTCATGCGGCACGGCAGCCCTTCCAGTCCGCAGCGGTGGAACACTTCTTCAACGTTCGGCGTTTCGCGCCAACCGTAGCTGGCCACCACCCGCCAGAAGGTCGGTGAAAGCTGTTCGATGGTCACCCGGCGCACATTGTGTACGTAAGGCGCATCCTCGGTGCGTAGCGTCAGCAGCACTACCCGCTCATGCAGCACCTTGTTGTGTTTCAGGTTATGCAGCAGCGCAAAAGGGATCACGTTAATGGCGCGCGACATAAATACCGCCGTACCAGGCACTCGCACCGGCGGCGATTTCTCCAGTGAGGCAATCATCGCCTCCAGAGAGTTACCGTGTTCATGCATGCGGCGCAACAGACGGAAACGTTCGCTTTTCCAGGTGGTCATGATGATGAACATCATCAGCGCCAGCAACAACGGCAGCCAACCGCCAGAGAACAGTTTCAGGGCATTGGCAGAGAACATCGGCACGTCGATAATCAGCAGGATAATCAGGATGCCGACCATGAAGAAGCGGTTCCAATGCCAGTTTTTGATCGCCACCGAGGTCACCAGAATGCTGGTCAGCACCATGGTGCCGGTCACGGCGATGCCATACGCCGCTGCCAGGTTGCTGGAGTGTTCGAAGCCTACAATCACCAGCACTACCGCGATATACAACGTCCAGTTAATCACCGGAATATAGATTTGGCCCGATTCCATTTCCGAGGTATGGATAATGCGCATCGGCGACAGATACCCCAGGCGCACCGCCTGACGGGTCAGGGAGAACACGCCGGAAATCACCGCCTGAGAGGCGATGACCGTAGCCAGAGTCGCCAATATCAGCAGCGGGATCAGCGCCCAGTCCGGCGCCAACAGGAAGAACGGGTTCTTGATCGCCTCGGGATTTTTCAGCAACAACGCGCCCTGGCCGAAATAGTTCAGTACCAGCGAAGGCAACACCACGGTGAACCAGGCCAGGCGGATAGGGAATTTACCGAAGTGGCCCATATCGGCATACAGCGCCTCAACGCCGGTAATCGACAGCACCACCGCGCCCAACGCAAAGAACGAGACCTTCTTATATTCCATAAAGAAGTTCAGCGCCCATTTCGGGTTCATCGCCTGCAGCACTTCCGGGTTAGCGATGATGCTGCGCGCGCCCAGCACCGCCAACACGATAAACCACAGCAGCATCACCGGGGCAAACAGTTTTCCGACGCTGCCGGTGCCGTGTTTTTGGATAGCGAACAGCAGCGTCAGCACCAGAATGGATAAGGGAACGATATAGCCGTCGAGCGAGGGTGCTGCGATCTCCAGCCCCTCTATCGCCGACATCACCGATATCGCCGGGGTGATCACCACCTCGCCATAGAAGAAACTGCCGCCAATCAGGCCGAGAATCACCAGCACCGCAGTGGTGCGCGCCGAGGTATTGCGCCCGGCCAGCGACATCAGCGTCAGGATACCGCCTTCGCCGGCATTATCCGCACGCATGACATAGCTAAGGTATTTAAGCGAAACAATGATAATCAGCATCCAGAAAATCAGGGACAGGAAGCCAAACACCACGTCAGGACGCACATCGAAGCCATAATGGCCGGAGAAACACTCTCTCAGGGTATAGAGAGGGCTGGTGCCAATATCACCGTAAACCACCCCAATTGCCGCCAGAGTTACCGCTGATAAGGACTGTTTGTGTTCTGAGCTCATAATTCGTTTCTTTATTAGAACATCCGTTAGCGATGCATCCGCATCAGCCAGAGATACGGGCTCTAAGATCCGTTACGCCCACTAAAAGGCGCACAGTATGCACGATTTATACGGCTTGCCTACTCTTATATCAGCCCCAAAAAATAAACAAAATGTGAACCAGCCACTCTTTTGATAATAGAAAGATTTTACTAATCAACAAGCTATACCATTAAAAATAATGGTGGTTTATCATCGGATTATCCACCAAGATTGGCTAACTCTCGGACAACACGACAATAATATGGCGCCATCATCACTTCTGGCAGAACGGATCTCCCGCCTCAGCAGCGCGCTGGAGAGCGGTCTTTATGAACGACAGGAAGCAATTCGCCTATGTTTACTGGCGGCGCTCAGCGGTGAAAGCGTGTTTCTTCTCGGCCCGCCCGGCATCGCCAAAAGCCTGATTGCCCGCCGGTTAAAATTCGCCTTTCGCAGCGCGCGCTCGTTTGAATACCTGATGACGCGTTTCTCGACGCCGGAAGAAGTGTTCGGCCCGCTGTCTATCCAGGCATTGAAAGATGAAGGCCGCTATCAGCGTCTGACCGCCGGCTATCTGCCCGAGGCGGAGATCGTGTTCCTGGATGAAATCTGGAAAGCCGGCCCGGCCATCCTCAATACCCTGTTAACGGCGATCAACGAACGCCGCTTCCGCAACGGCAACAGCGAAGAGCCGATCCCGCTGCGGTTACTGGTTACCGCCTCTAACGAACTGCCTGAGACCGACAACAGTCTGGAAGCGCTGTACGACCGCATGCTGATCCGCCTGTGGCTGGACAAAGTTCAGGATAAACAGAATTTCCGCTCACTGCTGGTCAGCCGCCAGAACGAGAATGACAACCCGGTCGCTGAAGCCTTGAGCATCAGCGACGAAGAGTTTCACCAGTGGCAGTCGCAGATCGACAAGGTCAAGCTGCCCGAAGGCTGTTTTGAACTGATATTCCAGCTGCGCCAGCGGTTGGATGCGCTGGAGAGCGCGCCCTACGTCTCCGACCGTCGTTGGAAAAAGGCATTGCGGCTGTTGCAGGCCTGCGCCTTCTTCAGCGGCCGCGACGCCGTCGCCCCGCTCGACCTGATGTTGTTGAAAGATTGCCTGTGGCATGACCTCACTTCGCTAAAGTTGCTGCAGCAGCAAATCGACCAATTGCTGACCGAGTCGGCCTATCAGCAGCAGACGCTGTTGATTCAACTGCAACAGATCCACACCCGCTGGCTGCAACACCAACAGCAGCAAAGCGATCGTCAGGCGATAGCGCTGGTGAAAAAAGGCGGTATGTTCAGCAGAAAGCCCCAATACATGGCGGCGGCGCCGTTAGGCACCGGCACCCTGACCCTGCTGCTGCAAAAACCGCTGCAACTGCATGATATTCAGGTCAACCATCTGAGCATTGAAAGCAGCGCGCTGGAAAACTGGCTGCAAAAGGGCGGCGACGTGCGCGCCAAGCTGAACGGCATCGGCTTTGCCCAGCAGATCGACCTGGAAGTGGACGAGCAGCTGCATCTGACGGTGCTGGACGTCAGCCGCCAGCCTTCGCTGCTGGCTCTGCCCGGTAAACAGACCGGCGGTACGCCCCAAGCGATGCTGGACGAAATGGACGCGCTGGCACAGCGTCTGGCGGAACAGCGCCGGTTGTTCAGCCAACACCAGCCCTGCCTGTTTACCCCTGCCGGTGGCCTGGCAAAAATTGAAGCCAGCCTGTTGCAGGTGGCGGAACAGATCAAACAGCAGCACCAGCAGATGCGCGGCCAGTAACGATGCTCAGCCTGGAAACGCTCGATCTGCTGCTGGCGATCACCGAAGGTGAACTGATCGAGGAGATGATCGTCGGCATGCTGGCAGCTCCGCAGCTAACGGTTTTCTTCAAGAAATTTCCGGCCATCCGCCGGGCGCTGGATCGCGACCTGCCGCGCTGGAAGCTGCAACTGAAAGAGCGTATCCATGAAGCCATGGTCCCCCCGGCGCTGGCGCAGGAGTTTTATCGCTATCAACAGTGCCAGTTGGAGAACAATACCCAGTTCTATCACCACCTGAACGATACCCTCGAACTACTGCGCCAGCTGGTTTCCCCGTTTTATGAGCAGGCCCGTTCGCTGGTGGATGCCGCCGATCTGCCCAATCATCCGCTGGACGACAGTTTCCAGACCCTGTTCCTGCAACGCTGGCGCATCAACCTGACGCTACAGGCCACCATGCTGCACCACCAACTGCTGGAACAGGAGCGAGAGCAACTGATGGCGGAGCTGCAGGAACGTCTGGCGCTGAGCGGTGCGCTGGAGCCGCTGTTGTCGGAAAACGACACCGCCGCCGGGCGGTTATGGGATATGAGCAAAGGTCACCTGCAACGCGGCGACTACCAGCGGCTGGTGGAATACGGCAATTTCCTGCAACAGCAGCCGGAGCTGAAAAAATTGGCGCAGCAATTGGGCCGGAGCTATCAGGCCAAGGCGGTGCAACAGCAAGATGCGCTGCCGGAACCTTTCCGCGTAATGGTTCAGGTGCCGGCCACGCTGCCGGAAGAGGTCAGCGGCATTCACCAAAGCGACGATATTCTGCGCCTGCTGCCGCCGGAACTGGCCACGCTGGGCATTGAAGAGCTGGAGTTCGAATTTTACCGTCGCCTGCTGGAAAGGCGGCTGTTGACGTATCGCTTGCAGGGCGACGTCTGGCAGGAACAAATCCTCATCCGACAGGTCACCCACCAGCAGCAAGATCAGCAGCCGCGCGGGCCGTTTATCGTCTGCGTGGACACTTCAGGCTCGATGGGAGGGTTCAATGAACAGTGCGCCAAGGCTTTTTGCCTGGCGCTGCTGCGCATCGCGTTGGCGGATAACCGCCGTTGCTACATTATGCTGTTCGCCAACCAGATCGTGCATTACGAACTTACCGCCGCCAGTGGCATCGAGCAGGCGGTACGTTTTCTCGGCCAGCATTTTCGCGGCGGCACCGATCTGGCCGCTTGCCTGAACGCCACGGTCACCAAAATGGCAGACAGCGGCTGGTTTGACGCCGATGCGGTGATCATTTCTGACTTTATTGCCCAGCGGTTGCCGGAGGAGGTCATAAAGAAGGTGAAACAGCAGCAACAAAGCCACCAGCAACGCTTTCATGCCGTGGCGATGTCCGCCTATGGCAAACCCGGCATCATGCGCATCTTCGATCATATCTGGCGCTTCGATACCGGGTTAAAAAGCCGTTTAATGCGCCGCTGGCGGCGCTGAATATTACAGCAGCCCTTCGACCGCTTCACGCACTTGCGGCGACCACACGCCGCATTGCACCTGGCCGATATGCGACAGTTGCAGCAACAGCATGACCAGACGCGACTGACCGATGCCACCGCCAATGGTCTGTGGCATATCGCCGCGCAGCAGCGACTGATGCCACTCCAGCTTGAGACGATCTTCATCGCCAGTCAGCGACAGTTGGCGTTTCAGCGCATCGGCGTCAACGCGGATCCCCATAGAAGAAAGTTCAAAGGCATCCTGCAATATCGGGTTCCACACCACAATATCGCCGTTCAGGCCGGCCAACCCTTCAGCCGCCGGCGTGGTCCAGTCATCATAATCCGGCGCACGCACATCGTGGGATTTGCCATGCGACAGTTTACCGCCGATACCGATCAGGAATACCGCACCCAGTTCTTTGGCAATAGCCCTCTCGCGGCCTTTGGCGTCCAGCTCGGGGTAACGTTGCAACAGGGTTTCGCTGTGAACGAAGTGGATTTGCTCCGGCAGGAACGGCGTTAAGCCGTATTCGCGGCTCACTTCGGCCTCCGTAGCCTTAATAGCCGCATAAATGCTGCGCACGGTGTTTTGCAGGTAATCCTGGCTGCGTTCACCGTCGCCCATCACCCGTTCCCAATCCCATTGATCAACGTAAACGGAGTGGATCGCGCTCAGACGATCTTCATCCGGGCGCAGCGCTTTCATATGGGTATACAGGCCTTCACCTGCGCCGAAATCATAGCTGCCCAAGGTTTTGCGTTTCCACTTGGCCAATGAATGCACCACTTCGAAGGTGGCATCCGGCAAGGTTTTCACCTTCACTTGCACCGCTTTCTCACTGCCGGACAGGTTGTCCTGAGTGCCATCGCCCAAACGGCTGAGGATAGGCGCCTGCACTTCGATCAGGCCAAGCTGCTGTTCCAACTGGCGTGAGAAGAAGGATTTAACCAGGCTGATTTGTTGTTGTTTTTGGATAAACTGTTTTTTCATTGCCGTATCTCTTATAAATCTGTCTCTGTTGCCATCGATTAAGCAACAGAACGGCAGCGTAATTCAATATCCGCTAATCAATATTGCCTTTTCACTTTTAATCATTCATTTTGATGCGGTGATAATTCAACAATCAGCAATTAATGGGGGTTTAAATGGCGGAAAATTACCAGATCGATAATCTCGATCGCGGCATCCTCAACGCCCTGATGGAGAATGCGCGCACGCCCTATGCCGAACTGGCGAAGAACTTTGCCGTCAGTCCCGGCACCATTCATGTGCGGGTAGAGAAAATGAAACAGGCCGGTATCATCACCGGCGCACGGGTAGACGTGAACCCCAAACGCCTGGGTTATGACGTCTGCTGTTTTATCGGCATTATATTAAAGAGTGCCAAAGACTATCCTTCCGCGCTTAAAAAACTCGAAAGCCTGGAGGAAGTGGTCGAGGCCTACTACACCACTGGCCACTACAGCGTGTTTATCAAAGTGATGTGCCGCTCGATAGATGCATTGCAACAAGTACTTATCAACAAGATCCAGACGATTGACGAGATCCAGTCCACCGAAACCCTGATCTCGCTGCAGAACCCCATCATGCGTACCATCACGCCTTAGTCAGTTAATTAGTATACCCATATTATCCACAGGTAGATCCCAGCCGATTCACAGCGTACAATGCTGCGACTTTAAGAAGGCTGGGATCATTCATTCATGGCAGATATAACCCTGATCAGTGGCAGTACGCTTGGCAGCGCCGAGTATGTAGCCGAACATTTGGCTGAAAAGCTGGAAGAAGCGGGCTTCACTACCGAGATGCTGCACGGTCCTGAATTGGATGAACTGACCTTGTCCGGACGTTGGCTGGTGGTGTCTTCAACCCACGGCGCCGGCGACTTGCCGGATAATCTGCAGCCGCTTCTGGAACAAATAGAAGAACAGCAGCCTGACTTATCACAAGTACAGTTCGGTGCAGTCGGTTTAGGCAGCTCTGAATACGATACCTTCTGTGGCGCGATCCAACGGATCAACGATCTTTTGATCGCCTGTGGAGCGAAAAGGATCGGCGATCGGTTGGAGATCGACGTGACTAAACACGAAATTCCTGAGGATCCGGCAGAGGAATGGGTGAAAAACTGGGTTAATTTACTCTAATTTGCTCAAAGATCACGCGAACGATTGTGGATAACTATGCTGGAAAGCAGGGTAAAAGCAGTAGTTATCCCAATAACAACCCTAGGTCGCTTTTTGTCCTGTGCATAACATGCCATTTAGATCCCAGCTTATAAGCAACAGGATCACCGATCATTCACAGCTAACGATCCTCCTTAATCCGCTGATCTCACTCGCGAATAATCACTTATCCACAGAGGATCGCGATCCTAATAAGAGATCTAATAAAGAGATCTTTAAATAAAAAAGATCTTCTTTTAATTACCTAAGATCCTGACCACTTGGTCGATCGACTAAACTTGAGTAGAATCTCCCACCCCAGGGCAAACAACGATCGTTCGCAATACGGCGAGGTGCAGTTCCATGTTTTATCCAGATCAATTTGACGTCATCATCATCGGTGGTGGCCATGCCGGTACTGAAGCCGCTATGGCTGCGGCACGCATGGGGCGTCAGACTTTATTATTGACACACAATATCGATACGCTGGGGCAGATGTCTTGCAACCCGGCAATTGGCGGTATTGGTAAAGGGCATCTGGTTAAGGAAATTGATGCACTTGGCGGCCTGATGGCCACGGCAATCGACCATGCCGGCATCCAGTTTAGGATACTAAACGCGAGTAAAGGCCCAGCGGTACGAGCGACTCGTGCTCAGGCAGACCGCGTGCTGTATCGTCAAGCAGTACGCACTGCTCTGGAGAACCAACCTAACCTGACTCTCTTCCAACAGCCGGTCGAAGATCTGATTGTGGAAAACGATCGCGTCGTCGGTGCCGTTACCCAGATGGGCCTGAAATTCCGTGCCAAAGCGGTAGTACTGACCGTAGGCACCTTCCTGGACGGCAAGATCCATATTGGTCTGGAAAATTACAGCGGTGGTCGTGCCGGGGATCCTCCGTCGATCTCGTTGTCACAGCGTTTGCGTGAATTGCCGCTGCGGGTAAACCGCCTAAAAACAGGTACGCCACCACGCATTGACGCACGTACCATCGATTTCAGCGTATTGGCTCCGCAACATGGCGATACACCGATTCCGGTTTTCTCGTTCATGGGTAACGCCGGTCAGCATCCGGAACAAATGGCGTGCTACATCACCCATACCAACGAAAAAACGCATGACGTGATCCGTAATAACCTCGATCGTAGCCCGATGTATGCCGGGATCATCGAAGGGATCGGGCCACGATACTGCCCGTCGATCGAAGACAAAGTGATGCGCTTTGCCGATCGTAACTCGCACCAGATCTTCCTCGAACCGGAAGGCCTGACCAGCAACGAAATTTATCCAAACGGCATCTCCACCAGTTTGCCGTTTGACGTACAGATGCAGATCGTTCGTTCGATGGAAGGGATGCAGAATGCCCGCATTGTTCGTCCGGGTTACGCCATTGAATATGATTTCTTCGATCCCCGCGATCTGAAGCCTACGTTGGAAAGCAAATTTATCCAGGGCTTGTTCTTCGCCGGCCAGATCAATGGCACCACTGGTTATGAAGAAGCAGCAGCCCAGGGCCTGCTGGCCGGTCTGAACGCCGGGCGTTACGCCAACGAAGACGAAGGCTGGTCGCCACGCCGCGATCAGGCCTATTTGGGCGTGCTGGTGGACGATCTCAGCACGCTGGGCACCAAAGAACCCTACCGCATGTTTACCTCACGCGCCGAATACCGCCTGATGCTGCGCGAAGACAATGCCGATCTGCGCCTGACAGAAAAAGGCCGCGAACTGGGCCTGGTTGACGATGCTCGCTGGGCGCGTTTCAGCGAGAAGCTGGAACATATCGAACAAGAACGCCAGCGCTTGCGGGATATTTGGATGCATCCGCACGCCGAAAACGTCGAGCAAGTAAACGCGTTGCTGAAAGCCCCGCTGTCACGTGAAGCTAACGGCGAGGAACTGCTGCGTCGACCTGAAATGGATTACGCGCAACTGACCACCGTTGCCGCTTTCGCGCCGCCGCTGGCGGATACTCAGGCTGCCGAACAGGTTGAGATCCAGGTAAAATACGAAGGTTATATCGCTCGCCAGCAGGAAGAGATCGAAAAGCAACAGCGCAACGAGAATACCGTGCTGCCGCTGGATATCGATTATCAGCAGGTGTCCGGCTTGTCGAATGAAGTGATCGCCAAACTGAACGATCATAAACCGAACTCTATCGGCCAGGCTTCACGTATCTCCGGTATCACCCCGGCGGCGATCTCGATCCTGCTTATTTGGCTGAAAAAGCAGGGGCTGCTGCGCCGCAGCGCATAAATCCTGTTTCTGGACGGCCGTTTGTTTACACAGTGAACAAACGGCCGCTGACATCATCCCGGGCCTGAATTATCATGGTCGCCTCATTGGCCAGCCCTGATTAGGCTTGCCGTTCCGCGCCTGTCAGAGGACACGTTGTGCAGAAAAAATTAGATTCGTTGCTCTCGGCGGCAGGCATTGCGCTTCCCGATCAGCAAAAACAGCAGTTGCTGGGTTATGTCGGCATGCTGGATAAGTGGAACAAGGCTTATAACCTCACCTCCGTGCGCGATCCGCAGCAAATGCTGGTGCGCCATATTCTCGACAGCATCGTGGTGAACCCGCATCTGCAAGGTTCGCGTTTTATCGACGTCGGCACCGGCCCCGGTTTGCCAGGCATTCCGCTGGCTATCGTCCGTCCTGATTCTCATTTCACCCTGCTCGACAGTCTGGGCAAGCGCGTGCGCTTCCTGCGCCAGGTGCAGCATGAACTGGGATTGACCAATATCGAGCCGGTACAGAGCCGTGTTGAAGCGTTCCCGGCCGAGCCGCCTTTTGACGGCGTCATCAGCCGCGCTTTCGCTTCGCTGCAGGATATGCTGTCCTGGTGCCACCATCTGCCGGCAAAAGGGCAGGGGAGGTTCTACGCCCTGAAAGGGGGACGCCCGGATGAAGAGCTGGCGCAACTGCCTGAAGGCATCGTGCTGGAGTCGGTGGTGCGTCTGCAGGTGCCGGAACTTGAAGGTGAACGTCATTTGGTGGTACTTAAGGCAAACTGAGTTTGCTTTTGATCAAAGAAGCGTGAATTAAAGACCGTGTCCAACGCAAAAGATAAGCAGGCTAACTAAATGGTGGTTTCTTTAGTTAATTTACTTTTTATTAACACAAAAATAGCCGCTAATTGGCGACAATAGAGTAATTGCCATTTGAAATAGTCACGTTAGCAACGATAGGCGAACGATTCTGCTTTGCTGCTAATGTTAATTGGCTGTTGTAATATTAGCCCGGAAGCTGTCAATAAAAGGTTTTTATCGGGTGTATGGATTGTTTTTGAACAGTTAACTTGTAATGTTTTGATTTATAATATCTTTTGATCGCCCAATTAGCTAAAGACTGTTTGCGTTACGATGAGCTATAAATCTGAACGAAGCATTATTGTGAGCGGCTCCACGTTTCTCGGTGCAATGCTGGAATAATCAGACAATTAAATTAGCCCTATTATTCCGACCGTTTTCTTGTGAAAATGGCCTGAAATGGAGGAATTTAAATAATTGTTCACCTTTTCGCTACTTATCGATTGAATTCGTTGGTATGCCCCGTATAATTTGCTCGTTTTTTGCTGCTTGACTCAGGACGGCAAAGACAGTTTTATACGTCACTCAGCATACCCCCTCTGGGGTACGGAGAGAACAAACGTCATGTCTGTGTCCCTTTACAGCGGAAAAGTAGCACGCAAACTGCTGTTCCTGCAGTTAATGACTTTTGTTCTGATCAGCGCTGTTTTCTTGCTGAAAAGCCTGGAATGGAGCGCTTCGGCATTGGCAGGTGGTCTCGCCGCCTGGTTGCCGAGTGCAATGTTTATGCTGTTTGCCTTGCGCCATCAGGCGCAGACGCCGGCGCCCGGTCGGGTTGCCTGGTCGTTCGCCATAGGCGAGGGGCTAAAGGTCGTGATCACCATCGTTTTGCTGATCGTGGCGCTTGGGGTGTTCAAGGCGGAATTTATACCGCTTGGCCTGACCTATTTAGCGGTGTTAGTGGTGCAAATTGTGGCACCCGCCGTGATTAACAGTTACCGAAATTAACTAAATAAGGGTAGAGGCATCATGTCTGCAGAGGGATACAACAGTCCACAGGAGTATATCGGTCACCACCTGACGCAGCTTCAGGTCGGGACTGGTTTTTGGTCGATTAACCTCGACTCGATGTTTTTCTCCGTTGTCCTCGGGGTTCTGTTCCTGGTGGTTTTCCGCAAGGTTGCCAAAAATGCCACCAGCGGCGTGCCGGGTAAACTGCAAACCGCAGTAGAACTGGTCGTTGGCTTTGTCGACAGCAGCGTCAAAGATATGTACCACGGCAAGAGCAAGGTGATTGCTCCGCTGGCGCTGACGGTGTTTGTCTGGGTGTTCCTGATGAACATGATGGACCTGATTCCGGTAGACTTCCTGCCGTACATCGGGACTCATCTCGGTCTGCCTGCGCTGCGCGTCGTGCCTACCGCGGACGTCAACGTGACCTTGTCGATGGCGTTGGGCGTATTTATCCTGATTTTGTTCTACAGCATCAAAATGAAAGGCGTTGGCGGGTTCGTTAAAGAGTTAACCATGCAGCCGTTCAACCACCCTGTATTCATTCCTATCAACCTGATTCTTGAAGGTGTCAGCCTGCTGTCCAAGCCTGTTTCACTGGGCCTGCGACTGTTCGGCAACATGTATGCGGGTGAGTTGATCTTCATCCTGATTGCCGGCCTGTTGCCGTGGTGGTCACAGTGGATCCTGAGCTTGCCTTGGGCTATCTTCCACATCCTGATCATTACGCTTCAAGCCTTTATTTTCATGGTTCTGACGATTGTCTATCTGTCGATGGCATCTGAAGAGCACTGATTTTCTTAAAACACTTGCACTTTTAAACTGAAACAAACTGGAGACTGTCATGGAAAACCTGAGTATGGATCTGCTGTACATGGCTGCCGCTGTGATGATGGGTTTAGCGGCAATCGGTGCTGCGATCGGTATCGGCATCCTGGGTGGTAAATTCTTGGAAGGCGCTGCACGTCAGCCTGACCTGATTCCTCTGCTGCGTACACAGTTCTTTATCGTTATGGGTCTGGTTGACGCCATCCCGATGATCGCTGTTGGTCTGGGTCTGTACGTGATGTTTGCTGTCGCGTAAGTAGAGAATTTCTCTACACTGAAACCACACTATTAACTTTTAAAGAGGCATTGTGCTGTGAATCTTAACGCAACAATCCTCGGCCAGGCCATCGCGTTCGTTCTGTTTGTCTGGTTCTGCATGAAGTATGTATGGCCGCCGATTATGGCTGCCATCGAGAAGCGTCAGGGAGAAATTGCTGACGGTCTCGCTTCTGCAGAGCGTGCCAAAAAAGATTTGGACTTAGCGCAAGCCAATGCGACCGACCAGCTGAAAACTGCTAAAGCAGAAGCTCAGGTGATCATCGAGCAAGCAAACAAACGCAAAGCTCAGATCATGGATGAAGCGAAAGCCGAAGCCGAGCAGGAACGTAACAAAATCGTGGCGCAGGCTCAGGCTGAGATCGAAGCCGAACGTAAGCGCGCTCGTGAAGAGTTGCGTAAGCAAGTCGCGATGCTGGCAATTGCCGGTGCCGAGAAGATCATCGAACGTTCCGTGGATGAAGCTGCTAACAGCGACATCGTTGATAAACTGGTCGCTGAACTGTAAGGAGGGAGGGGCTGATGTCTGAATTTGTAACTGTAGCTCGCCCCTACGCCAAAGCAGCTTTTGACTTTGCCGTTGAGCACCAAAGCGTAGAGCGCTGGCAGGATATGCTGGCGTTTGCCGCTGTTGCCACTCGCAATGAACAAATTTCTGAACTGCTGTCTGGTGCTGTCGCGCCGGAGACGCTGTCCAAAACGTTCATCGCTGTTTGTGGCGAGCAGCTCGACGAACATGGCCAGAACTTTATCCGTGTAATGGCCGAAAATGGACGTTTACTGGTTCTTCCTGCGGTGCTGCAGCAGTTCATCGAACTGCGCGCTTTGCTGGAATCCACCGTCGAAGTCGAAGTGCTCTCTGCGAGCGTACTTAACGACGAACAGCAGGCTAAAATTGCCGCTGCGATGGAAAAACGTCTGTCACGCAAAGTTAAGCTGAATTGCAAAATTGACAAGTCTGTTCTGGCTGGCGTGATTATCCGCGCCGGTGATATGGTGATTGATGGCAGCGTTCGCGGTCGTCTTGAACGCCTGACAGACGTCTTGCAGTCTTAAGGGGACTGGAGCATGCAACTGAATTCCACCGAAATCAGCGAACTGATCAAGCAGCGCATTGCTCAGTTCAATGTGGTGAGCGAAGCTCACAATGAAGGTACCATTGTTTCCGTCAGTGACGGGATCATCCGCGTTCACGGTTTGGCCGAAGTTATGCAGGGCGAAATGATCGCGCTGCCAGGCAACCGTTACGCTATCGCATTGAACCTGGAGCGCGACTCCGTGGGTGCCGTGGTTATGGGTCCGTACGCGGATCTGGCCGAAGGCATGAAGGTAAAATGTACCGGCCGTATTCTGGAAGTTCCGGTTGGCCGTGGCCTACTGGGCCGTGTAGTTAACACCTTGGGCGCACCTATCGACGGTAAAGGCCCGGTTGATAACGACGGTTTCTCCCCGGTTGAAGCTATCGCCCCTGGTGTTATCGAGCGTCAATCCGTAGATCAGCCGGTTCAAACTGGCTACAAATCTGTTGATGCGATGATCCCAATCGGCCGTGGCCAGCGTGAGCTGGTGATCGGTGACCGTCAGACCGGTAAAACCGCTCTGGCCATCGATGCGATCATCAACCAACGCGACTCCGGCATCAAATGTGTTTACGTGGCTATCGGCCAGAAAGCGTCCACCATCGCTAACGTGGTGCGCAAACTGGAAGAGCACGGCGCATTGGCAAACACCATCGTTGTGGTTGCTACCGCGTCTGAATCCGCTGCACTGCAATACCTGGCACCCTATGCCGGTTGTGCGATGGGTGAATACTTCCGTGACCGCGGTGAAGATGCACTGATTGTTTACGATGACCTGTCCAAACAGGCCGTCGCTTATCGTCAGATCTCCCTGCTGCTTCGTCGTCCACCAGGTCGTGAAGCTTACCCAGGCGACGTATTCTACCTCCACTCCCGTTTGCTGGAGCGTGCTGCGCGTGTAAACGCCGACTACGTTGAAGCCTTCACCAAAGGTGAAGTCAAAGGCCAAACCGGTTCACTGACCGCTCTGCCGATCATTGAAACCCAGGCAGGTGACGTTTCCGCGTTCGTTCCGACCAACGTAATCTCGATTACCGATGGTCAGATCTTCCTGGAATCCAACCTGTTTAACTCCGGTATTCGTCCGGCAGTTAACCCGGGTATCTCTGTATCCCGTGTGGGCGGTGCAGCGCAAACCAAGATCATGAAAAAACTGTCCGGTGGTATTCGTACCGCGCTGGCACAGTATCGTGAACTGGCTGCGTTCTCTCAGTTCGCTTCCGATCTGGATGATGCGACCCGCAAACAGCTGAGCCACGGTCAGAAAGTGACCGAGCTGCTGAAACAGAAACAGTATGCGCCGATGTCCGTCGCACAACAGTCTCTGGTGCTGTTTGCCGCAGAACGTGGCTACCTGAACGACGTTGAAGTCGCGAAAGTCGTGAGCTTCGAAGCCGCGCTGGTTGCTTACGCAGACCGCGAGCATGCCGAGTTGCTGAACCACATCAACCAAACTGGCAATTTCAACGATGAGATTGAGGGCAAGCTGAAAGCTATCCTCGAGACCTTCAAGAAAACCCAGTCCTGGTAACGCCTAACGGTCCTGCTGTTGAAAGACAGCAGGCCGTCTGGTAATGAGGAGAAGCAGAGATGGCCGGCGCAAAAGAGATACGTAGTAAGATCGCGAGCGTGCAAAACACGCAAAAGATCACTAAAGCGATGGAAATGGTCGCCGCCTCCAAAATGCGTAAATCGCAGGAACGCATGGCGGCCAGCCGTCCTTATGCAGAGACCATGCGCAAAGTGATTGGTCACCTTGCGTTAGGTAATCTGGAATATAAGCACCCGTACCTGGATGAGCGTGACGTTAAGCGCGTCGGGTATCTGGTGGTGTCTACTGACCGTGGTCTCTGTGGTGGCTTGAACATCAACCTGTTCAAGCGGCTGTTGTCAGAGATGAAAGGCTGGTCCGAAAAAGGCGTCGAAGTTGACTTGGCGCTGATTGGCTCTAAAGCGGCTTCTTTCTTTGGTTCCGTGGGCGGCAACGTGGTTGCCCAGGTGACCGGCATGGGGGATAAACCTTCCCTGTCGGATCTGATCGGGCCGGTGAAAGTGATGCTGCAAGCCTACGACGAAGGTCGTTTGGACAAGCTGTACATTGTCAGCAACAAATTTGTCAATACGATGTCCCAGGAACCACAGATCGTTCAGCTGCTGCCGTTACCGCCTTCCGATGACGGTGAGCTGAAGAAAACGTCCTGGGATTACCTGTATGAACCCGATCCAAAAGTGCTGCTTGATACCTTGCTGCGCCGCTATGTGGAATCGCAAGTTTATCAGGGCGTCGTGGAAAACCTGGCCAGCGAGCAGGCCGCACGAATGGTAGCGATGAAAGCCGCAACCGATAACGGCGGTAGCCTGATCAAAGAGCTGCAGTTGGTATACAACAAGGCTCGTCAGGCCAGCATCACTCAGGAACTCACCGAAATCGTTTCGGGAGCCTCCGCGGTTTAAGCTAGGTTTACGAATTACGTAGAGGATTCAAGATGGCTACTGGAAAGATTATCCAGGTAATCGGCGCCGTAGTGGACGTCGAGTTCCCTCAGGATGCCGTACCGAAAGTGTACAACGCTCTTGAGGTAGAAAACGGTGCCAATAAGCTGGTGCTGGAAGTTCAGCAACAGCTGGGCGGTGGCGTGGTTCGCTGTATCGCGATGGGGACCTCTGATGGTCTGCGTCGCGGTCTGAAAGTGACTGACCTGGACCACCCGATTGAAGTACCGGTAGGTAAAGCTACCCTGGGCCGTATCATGAACGTATTGGGTGAACCAATCGACATGAAAGGCGACATCGGCGAAGAAGAACGTTGGGCAATTCACCGTCCAGCGCCAAGCTACGAAGATTTGGCCAACTCCCAGGATCTGCTGGAAACCGGTATCAAGGTTATGGACCTGATCTGTCCGTTCGCTAAGGGCGGTAAAGTGGGTCTGTTCGGCGGTGCGGGCGTGGGTAAAACCGTAAACATGATGGAGTTGATCCGTAACATCGCGATCGAACACTCCGGTTATTCCGTGTTTGCGGGCGTGGGTGAGCGTACTCGTGAGGGTAACGACTTCTACCACGAAATGAACGACTCCAACGTACTGGACAAAGTATCCCTGGTTTACGGCCAGATGAACGAGCCACCGGGTAACCGTCTGCGCGTTGCTCTGACCGGTCTGACCATGGCGGAGAAATTCCGTGACGAAGGCCGCGACGTTCTGCTGTTCGTTGATAACATCTACCGTTATACCCTGGCCGGTACCGAAGTGTCCGCACTTCTGGGCCGTATGCCATCTGCGGTAGGTTATCAGCCAACGCTGGCGGAAGAGATGGGCGTTCTGCAAGAACGTATCACCTCTACCAAGACCGGTTCTATCACCTCCGTACAGGCCGTTTACGTTCCTGCGGATGACTTGACTGACCCGTCACCAGCCACCACCTTTGCCCACTTGGACGCAACCGTGGTACTGAGCCGTAATATCGCTTCTCTGGGTATCTACCCGGCCGTTGACCCGCTGGATTCCACCAGCCGTCAGTTGGATCCGCTGGTAGTTGGCCAGGAGCACTACGATGTAGCGCGTGGCGTGCAGTCCATTCTGCAACGTTACCAGGAACTGAAAGATATCATCGCAATTCTGGGTATGGACGAGCTGTCAGAAGAAGACAAACTGGTCGTATCCCGTGCGCGTAAAATCCAACGCTTCCTGTCTCAGCCGTTCTTCGTGGCAGAAGTCTTTACCGGTTCTCCGGGCAAGTTCGTATCGCTGAAAGACACCATTCGTGGTTTCAAAGGCATTATGGACGGCGACTATGACCACCTGCCTGAACAAGCGTTCTACATGGTTGGCACCATTGAAGAAGCAGTGGAAAAAGCCAAGAAACTGTAACGTCTTGAGAGGAGGGTGATATGGCTATGACTTACCATCTGGATGTAGTCAGCGCGGAAAAACATATGTTTTCCGGCCTGGTGCAAAAGATCCAGGTGACAGGTAGCGAAGGCGAACTGGGGATTTTCCCTGGCCATGCGCCGCTGCTGACTGCCATCAAGCCTGGCATGGTGCGTATTGTTAAACAACACGGTGAAGAAGAGTTCATCTACCTGTCCGGTGGTATCCTTGAGGTACAACCGAGCGTGGTAACCGTGCTGGCTGACACTGCTATCCGTGGAACGGACCTCGACGAAGCGAGAGCGCTGGAAGCTAAGCGTAAAGCTGAAGAGCATATCAGCAGCTCTCATGGCGATGTCGACTATGCTCAGGCATCTGCAGAACTGGCGAAAGCGATCGCGAAACTGCGCGTTATCGAGCTTACCAGAAGATCGATGTAATATTTTGGCGTGTGCATAACGCAGCTAAAATTAAGAAAGCGGCCTATAGGGTCGCTTTTTTTTTGCTTTAAAATAAGCATTTCTACCCGGTGGGCGTTGTGATGTATAACACCCGGCACAGGCTAAAAATGTCTCCGATTGCCGACAGTTATACCCAGGATAACGGGATGTCAGCCTGAGCTGCGGAACGCCTAGTGCCACATGGCTTATGCCGGGTTCGTGCAGAAAAATATGTAGTAATATCGTCACCAAAGGGTTCTACTTTCGTCCATCAAAATGGAGTTATCAGGTTGCTTATGTCGAACAGCGCAATGAGTGTGGTGATCCTCGCCGCGGGCAAGGGAACACGCATGTATTCCGATCTTCCCAAGGTGTTACATCCGTTGGCCGGCAAGCCTATGGTGCAGCACGTCATTGATGCCGCGATGAAACTGGGCGCGAAAAACGTCCATCTGGTGTATGGCCACGGCGGTGACTTGCTGAAAAGTACCCTGACCGATGAAGCGTTGAACTGGGTGTTGCAGGCCGAGCAACTGGGTACCGGCCATGCCATGCAGCAGGCTGCGCCGCATTTTGCCGATGATGAAGACGTGCTGATGCTGTACGGCGACGTGCCGTTGATCTCCGTCGATACGCTCACGCGCCTGTTGGCGGCGAAGCCGCAGGGCGGCATTGGCCTGCTGACGGTGAAGCTGGCTGATCCAAGCGGTTACGGTCGCATCGTGCGTGAGAACGACGATGTGGTGGGTATCGTTGAGCACAAGGATGCCAGCGAAGCCCAGCGCCAGATTACTGAAATCAATACCGGCATTTTGGCCGCTAATGGGCGCGATCTTAAGCGCTGGTTGGGGATGTTGAACAACGACAATGCGCAGGGTGAATTCTACATCACGGATATCATTGCGCTGGCCCATGCCGACGGTAAGAAAATTGAAGCGGTGCACCCGTCACGCTTGAGCGAAGTGGAAGGCGTGAATAACCGCCTGCAGCTGTCGCGGCTTGAGCGTATCTATCAGGCAGAACAATCTGAAAAATTGCTGCTGGCCGGCGTAATGCTGCTGGATCCGGCACGTTTTGACCTGCGCGGGGAACTTGTGCACGGCCGCGATATCTCTATTGATGCTAATGTCATTATCGAAGGGTCGGTAAAGCTGGGGGACCGGGTGAAGATCGGTGCCGGCTGCGTACTGAAAAACTGCGTGATCGGTGATGACTGCGAAATCAGCCCCTACAGTGTGTTGGAAGATGCAGTGCTGGAATCTGCTTGTACCGTGGGGCCATTTGCCCGTTTACGCCCGGGCGCAGAGTTGGCGGAAGGTGCTCACGTCGGCAATTTCGTGGAGATAAAAAAAGCGCGTCTGGGCAAAGGTTCCAAAGCGGGCCATCTGAGCTACCTGGGCGATGCTGAAATTGGCGATGATGTGAATATCGGTGCCGGTACCATTACCTGTAACTATGATGGTGCCAATAAGCATAAAACCGTTATTGGCGACGGCGTGTTTGTCGGTTCCGACACCCAACTGGTGGCGCCGGTTTCCGTTGGCAAAGGTTCCACCATTGCTGCGGGTACCACGGTCACCCGTGATATCGCTGAAAACGAGCTGGTGCTGAGCCGCGTCAAGCAGGTGCATATCCAGGGTTGGCAGCGCCCGGTTAAAAAGAGATAGCCCTTCATCTTTCGAGCCGCAGCGTTGTTGGCTTCATGCCAGAACTCCAGTCACTTACTTGAGTAAGCTCCTGGGGATTCTGGCACTTGCCGCCTGGCTGCAACCCGAAATCTATTGGGCGGTAGTTAAAAAATTATATTTTGTATTGGGCTCCGAAGATGAGCCCAATACAAAATATAATAATCCCCACCATCTACAGGCTCGGGGACGCACGGTAAAAACCGGCAAAATCAGGTCAAGACATCGAAAGCGCCCCGAAAGGCGTTTAATTAGGAATACAACTGATGTGTGGAATTGTAGGCGCAGTAGCGCAACGTGATATTGCAGAAATTCTGTTGGAAGGGTTACGCCGTCTCGAGTACCGCGGTTACGACTCCGCCGGTCTGGCGGTGGTTGATGCCGAAGGCAACGTAAGCCGTTTACGCCGTGTAGGCAAAGTCCATAAACTGACCGAAGCCGCAGAACAACACGAACTGCACGGTGGCACCGGTATTGCTCACACCCGCTGGGCAACGCACGGTGAACCTACCGAAGCGAACGCGCACCCGCATGTTTCTGATTACATCACCGTAGTGCATAACGGCATCATCGAAAACCACGAACCGCTGCGTGAATTGCTGATCGAGCGCGGTTATCACTTCAGCTCTGAGACCGACACCGAGGTGATTGCACACCTGGTGCATTGGGAACAGCGCCAGGGCGGTACGCTGCTGGAAGTGGTGCAGCGCGTGATCCCACAATTACGCGGCGCTTACGGCACCGTGGTCATGGACAGCCGCGATCCTAGCGTGCTGGTGGCTGCGCGTTCCGGTAGCCCGTTGGTTATCGGCCGCGGCGTGGGCGAAAACTTTATCGCTTCCGATCAGCTGGCTCTGCTGCCGGTAACCCGCCGCTTTATCTTCCTGGAAGAAGGCGACGTGGTGGAAGTGACCCGCCGCACCGTCAGCATTTTCGACAAACAGGGGAACGCCATCGAGCGCCCTGAGATCGAATCCAAAGTGCAGTATGACGCCGGTGACAAAGGTGCTTACCGTCACTACATGCAAAAAGAGATCTACGAACAGCCGCTGGCGCTGAAAAACACCCTGGAAGGGCGTTTCAGCCACGGTCAAATTAATCTGAGTGAGCTGGGTCCGCGCGCCGATGAATTGCTGGCGAAGGTGCAACATGTGCAAATCATCGCCTGCGGCACCTCCTATCACTCCGGTATGGTGGCGCGTTACTGGTTTGAAGCGTTGGCCGGCGTGCCGTGCGACGTCGAAATCGCTTCTGAATTCCGCTACCGCAAATCTGCGGTGCGCCCGGGCAGCCTGATCATCACGTTGTCGCAGTCCGGTGAAACCGCCGATACCCTGGCGGCGTTGCGTCTGTCTAAAGAGTTGGGTTATCTCGGTTCCCTGGCGGTGTGTAACGTGGCCGGTTCTTCGCTGGTGCGTGAGTCCGATCTGGCGCTGATGACCAAAGCCGGCACTGAAATCGGCGTAGCCTCTACCAAAGCCTTCACCACCCAGCTTGCGGTGTTGTTGATGCTGGTGGCGCGTTTGGGTCGTCTGAAAGGCATGGCGGAAAGCGTTGAGCATGAAATCGTGCATGCTCTGCAGGCGTTGCCGGCGCGTATCGAACAGATGCTGTCGCTGGACAAAAACATTGAAGCGCTGGCGGAAGGTTTCTCCGACAAGCATCACGCGCTGTTCCTTGGCCGTGGCGATCAGTACCCGATCGCCATGGAAGGCGCACTGAAGCTGAAAGAGATCTCTTACATTCATGCGGAAGCCTATGCGGCAGGTGAGCTGAAACATGGCCCGCTGGCGTTGATCGACGCAGATATGCCGGTCATCGTGGTGGCGCCGAACAACGAACTGCTGGAAAAACTGAAATCCAACATCGAAGAAGTGCGCGCACGCGGCGGCCAGCTGTACGTGTTCGCCGATCAGGATGCCGGTTTCGTCAGCAGCGAAGGCATGACCATCATTCCATTACCGCACGTGGAAGAAATCGTGGCGCCAATCTTCTACACCGTGCCGTTGCAGCTGCTGTCCTATCATGTGGCGCTGATCAAAGGCACCGACGTTGACCAGCCGCGTAACCTGGCGAAGTCCGTCACGGTAGAGTAATCAGCTGCTGTTATGTTTGAAAAGCCGGCCTGAGCGCCGGCTTTTTTATCATTTAATCTTGTTATTCAGGTCTTGTACCGAGCGTTTCAGATCGCTGATTTCGCTTTGGGCATTGTCTTGCCCTTGTAACTTACGTTTCAGATTGTCTATTTCGCTGTTTTGATTTCGGTTCTCGCTTTCCATATCGCTCAGCTTGTCTTGCAGTTTCTTGATGGTCTGTTCCTGAAGCCTTAATTGCTCTTTGAAGCCGTCTAAATCTCCAAGCTCATAATTGGAAATAATGTAGCCTTGGTCGTAATGGCTCCAAAGAAGGATCTTATCGGTACTGCCGCTCGATTGCTTGCTGCGCTGTAATCCATCCGCCGCCGTGGCGTTGGCCATAGCCAGCAAACAAAGGCTAACCGTTGACAATATAAGTATTTTTTTCATATGCAGTCCCTTTGCTTGGGCAAGATATAACAGAATGTTTCAGGTGAAATAATAGCCTAATCAAGGTGTTAATTGTACTCTTGGTTCCGTGTAATATAACTGTCATATTTCGTACATTTTACTGTCACCAAACTGTCCTATTTTCCCTCCTGCAGCAATACTTACTCTGATGAAAACGACTTGAAGTCGATTTTTGAATATCCCATTAGGAGGGATTATGAAACTGATGCGTACCACCGTCGCCAGTATTGTGGCAGCGACTTTCTCCCTGACCGCCGTGTCCGCGTTCGCTGCTGCCAGCCTGACCGGTGCAGGTGCGACATTCCCCGCTCCGGTGTATGCCAAGTGGGCAGATTCTTATCAGAAAGAAACCGGCAACAAAGTTAACTATCAGGGGATCGGCTCCTCTGGCGGCGTGAAGCAAATCATCGCCAACACCGTTGACTTTGGTGCTTCTGATGCCCCGTTGTCTGACGACAAACTGGCGGCAGATGGCCTGTTCCAGTTCCCTACCGTGATCGGCGGCGTAGTGCTGGCCGTTAACATCCCGGGCATCAAATCCGGTGAATTGACTCTGGACGGCAAAACGCTGGGTGATATCTACCTGGGCAACGTGAAGAAATGGAATGACCCGGCAATCACCAAGCTGAACCCGGGCGTCAAGCTGCCGGATCAGAATATCGCCGTGGTACGTCGCGCTGACGGTTCAGGCACCTCTTTCGTGTTCACCAGCTACCTGTCTAAAGCCAACGCGCAATGGAAAGAGAAAATCGGCGCAGGCTCTACCGTTAACTGGCCAACCGGTCTGGGCGGCAAAGGCAACGACGGCATTGCCGCGTTCGTACAGCGTCTGCCAGGCTCTATCGGCTACGTTGAATACGCTTACGCCAAGCAAAACAACCTGGCTTACACCAAGCTGATTTCTGCCGACGGCAAGCCGGTCAGCCCAACCGAAGAGAGCTTCAGCGCCGCCGCTAAAGGCGTGGACTGGAGCAAAACTTTCGCTCAGGACCTGACTAACCAGAAAGGCGATGGTGCGTGGCCAATCACTTCCACCACCTTCATCCTGGTGCACAAAGAGCAGAAAAACCCGGCTCAGGGCGCAGAAGTGCTGAAGTTCTTTGACTGGGCGTACAAAACCGGCGCCAAGCAGGCCAACGATCTGGATTACGCCTCTCTGCCTAACGAAGTGGTTGAGCAGGTGCGTGCAGCATGGAAAACCAACGTAAAAGACAGTTCCGGTAAAGCACTGTACTAAAGAACGCAGGGGCGCGGGTTCACCGCGCTCCAGCCTATTTTGCAGGGCTCACCCATTGAGCTCGCCAGGGTTAAAACAGAGAGTGATCTATGGCTGAGTACAAGCCGACCATTAAAGCACCGAGTAAAAATGGTGATGTCATCTTCAGCGCGCTGGTCAAACTGGCGGCGCTGATTACCCTATTGTTGCTGGGCGGCATTATTGTTTCGCTGATTTTCGCCTCCTGGCCGAGCATGCAGAAATTCGGCTTCTCTTTCCTGTGGACCAAAGAATGGGACGCGCCTGCCGAGCAGTTCGGTGCGCTGGTTCCGATTTACGGTACCGTCGTCACATCGTTGATTGCCCTGATTATTGCCGTACCCGTGAGTTTCGGTATCGCGCTGTTCCTGACCGAGCTGGCGCCAAACTGGTTGAGACGCCCACTGGGCATCGCTATTGAGCTGCTGGCGGCAATCCCGAGTATCGTTTACGGCATGTGGGGCCTGTTCGTGTTCGCGCCGCTGTTTGCCGAATATTTCCAGACTCCGGTTGGCGACGTGTTGTCCGGCATTCCGATTGTCGGCGAGCTGTTCTCCGGCCCGGCGTTCGGTATCGGTATTCTTGCTGCCGGGGTGATCCTGGCGATCATGATTATTCCTTATATCGCCGCCGTCATGCGCGACGTGTTCGAACAGACTCCGGTGATGATGAAAGAGTCCGCCTATGGCATCGGCTGCACCACCTGGGAGGTGATGTGGCGTATCGTGCTGCCGTTTACCAAGAATGGCGTGATTGGCGGCGTGATGCTGGGACTGGGCCGCGCGTTGGGGGAAACCATGGCGGTGACCTTCATTATCGGTAACACCTACCAGCTCGACAGTGCTTCACTGTATATGCCGGGTAACAGCATTACCTCTGCGCTGGCCAACGAATTCGCCGAAGCGGAATCGGGAGTGCATACCGCCGCGCTGATGGAACTGGGCCTGATTCTGTTTGTTATCACCTTTATCGTCCTGGCGTTGTCGAAGTTGATGATCATGCGTCTGGCCAAGAAAGAGGGGCGCTAACGTGGCGACTATGGAAATGCAAAACGACGTGGCGTTGTTAGAAAGCCGCCGCAAAATGCAGGCCTGGCGCCGCCAGAAGAACCGGCTGGCGCTGTTCTTGTCGATGGCGACCATGGTATTCGGCCTGTTCTGGCTGGTGTGGATCCTGTTCTCCACCGTGACCAAAGGCATCGACGGCATGTCGCTGGCGTTGTTCACCGAAATGACGCCGCCGCCGAACACCGCAGGCGGTGGCCTGGCGAACGCCATCGCCGGTAGCGGCTTGTTGATCCTGTGGGCTACCGTGTTCGGTACGCCGCTGGGCATCATGGCCGGCATTTACCTGGCGGAGTACGGTCGTAAATCCTGGTTGGCGGAAGTCATCCGCTTTATTAACGATATTTTGCTGTCGGCGCCATCGATAGTCGTGGGCCTGTTCGTCTACACCATTGTGGTGGCGAAAATGGAGCACTTCTCCGGCTGGGCCGGGATCATCGCGCTGGCTTTGTTGCAGGTACCTATCGTTATCCGTACCACTGAGAACATGTTGAAGCTGGTGCCGGATACGCTGCGTGAGGCGGCTTACGCGCTGGGTACGCCGAAATGGCGCATGATTTCTGCCATCACGCTGAAAGCCTCGATCTCCGGCATTATCACCGGCGTGTTGCTGGCCATTGCGCGTATCGCCGGGGAAACCGCACCGCTGCTGTTTACGTCGTTGTCGAATCAGTTCTGGAGCACCGACCTGATGCAGCCGATAGCCAACCTGCCGGTCACCATTTTCAAATTCGCCATGAGCCCGTTCGCCGAATGGCAACAGTTGGCCTGGGCCGGGGTGCTGTTGATTACCCTGTGTGTACTGTTACTGAATATCCTGGCGCGTGTGGTTTTCGCCAAGCAGAAGCATTCATAAAATTTTGAGCGCTGCCGTGGCGGCGCTGATGAAAAGAGAGAAGTCTTGATGAGTATGGTTACTGACGCTTCCAGCAGCAAAATTCAGGTACGCGATCTGAACTTCTACTATGGCAAATTCCATGCGCTGAAAAACATCACGCTGGATATTGCCAAGAACAAGGTCACCGCGTTTATCGGTCCGTCCGGCTGTGGCAAATCCACTCTGCTGCGTACTTTCAACAAGATGTACCAGCTGTACCCCGAGCAGCGTGCTGAAGGCGGCATCCTGCTGGATGGGCAGAACATTCTGACCGACAACTCGGATATCGCCCTGCTGCGCGCCAAAGTCGGCATGGTGTTCCAGAAACCGACGCCGTTCCCGATGTCGATTTACGACAATATCGCCTTCGGCGTGCGCCTGTTTGAAAAGCTGTCGCGTGCCGACATGGACGAGCGCGTCCAGTGGGCGTTGACCAAGGCGGCGTTGTGGAACGAAACCAAAGACAAGCTGCACCAGAGCGGTTACAGCCTGTCCGGCGGCCAGCAACAGCGCCTGTGCATCGCACGCGGCATCGCCATTCGCCCGGACGTTTTATTACTGGATGAGCCTTGCTCGGCGCTGGATCCCATCTCCACCGGCAAAATCGAAGAGCTGATCAGCGAACTGAAGTCTGACTACACCGTGGTGATTGTGACCCACAACATGCAGCAGGCCGCGCGTTGCTCTGACTCCACGGCATTTATGTATCTGGGCGAACTGATCGAGTTCAGTGATACTGATAACCTGTTCACCGCGCCACAGAAAAAACAGACCGAAGACTACATCACCGGCCGCTACGGTTGATTACGGGAACCCAAATGGACAACCTGAATTTAAATAAACACATTTCCGGCCAGTTCAACGCAGAACTTGAGCACATCCGTACCCAGGTGTTGACCATGGGCGGGCTGGTGGAACAGCAACTGACCGACGCCATCACCGCGATGCATAATCAGGACGGTGAACTGGCCAAACGCGTTATCGAAGGTGACGCCAAGGTCAATATGATGGAAGTGGCGATCGACGAAGCCTGCGTGCGCATCATTGCCAAGCGCCAGCCGACCGCCAGCGATTTGCGTCTGGTGATGGCGATCATCAAGACCATCTCCGAGCTGGAACGTATCGGCGACGTGGCGGATAAAATTTGTCGCACCGCGCTCGAGAAATTCTCGCACCAGCATCAGCCGTTGCTGGTCAGCCTGGAGTCGCTTGGCCGCCATACCGTGCAGATGCTGCATGACGTGCTGGATGCCTTTGCGCGTATGGATCTGGATGAAGCTATCCGGATTTACCGCGAAGACAAGAAGGTCGATCAGGAGTATGAGGGCATCGTCCGTCAGTTGATGACCTATATGATGGAAGATACCCGCACTATTCCAAGCGTGCTGACTGCGCTGTTCTGCGCCCGTTCGATCGAGCGTATCGGCGACCGTTGCCAGAACATCTGCGAATTTATTTTCTACTTCGTGAAAGGTCAGGATTTCCGTCACATTGGCGGCGATGCGCTGGAAAAATTGTTGTCTGCCGACGGCAAAGAAGAGAAAAAAGAGTAATTTTCCCCGCGAGTTACTCCCCGGAAGGCGCAGAAAACTGCGCCTTTATGCTGTTTAAAACCCTCAAAGATAAAAAGGTTATAAATATAGCTTTTTATATTATTTCCTGACCTAAGTCGCTCTTGCTAGCTTATCAGCCAGCAGGACATCACCCACTTAGGAGCTTTTCATGAAACACCGCGCTTTGGCCTTAACTCTGTTAGCCAGCCTGACCAGCCTTGCCACCGGCGCCGCACATGCGGACAAACTCGACGACATCAAGAAAGCCGGCGTAGTGCGTATCGCGGTGTTCGACAGCAACCCGCCGTTCGGCTATATCGATCCGCAAAGCAAAAAGTTGGTCGGTTATGACGTTGATGTTGCAGACGCGATCGGCAAGGCGTTGGGCGTAAAGGTTGAGCTGCGCGCTACCAACCCGGCTAACCGCATTCCTTTGCTGGTATCGAAGAAGGTCGATTTGATCGCCGCCAACTTCACCATTACCGACGAGCGCGCCAAGGAAGTGAATTTCAGCGTGCCGTATTTCGCTACCGGCCAGAAATTTATCGCCCGTAAAGGCGTGCTGAAAACCCCGGAAGACATTAAAAAGCTGCGCATCGGCGCGGATAAAGGGACGGTGCAGGAAATCACCCTGCGTGAACATTACCCAACCGCAAAAGTGATCTCTTACGACGATACTCCGCTGGCCTTTGTGGCGTTGCGTAACGGTAACGTACAGGCGATCACTCAGGATGACGCCAAGCTGGTTGGCCTGCTCGGCAACCTGCCGGCGGCGCAGAAAGCCGATTTTGAGATCTCACCGTTCAGCATCACTAAAGAGTACCAGGGCGTCGGCATTCCAAAAGGGGAAGATCGCCTGACCGCCAGCATTAACGACACGCTGATTAAGCTGGAAAAAGACGGCGAAGCGGTTAAGATCTATGACCGCTGGTTCGGCCCGGAAACCAAAACCGCCCAACCGCGCGGCGATTTCAAGATCGCGCCTTTGGATCAACAGCCAAAAGCCTGACGATCTGGAGTGCCGATATCTGAACGGAGGGGGCGCAGCTTGCTGCGCCCCTGATGCATTTGGCAAAACAAGGATTGAACATGAATTTGGACTGGCTGCTGGCGCCTCAGTATCTGGGCTGGTTATGGGATGGCTTCCTGCTGACGCTGTGGCTTTCCGCTTGCGCGAGCCTGGCGGCCACGCTGTTGGGCTTGATACTGACGGCGATGCGTGACAGTAGCCTGCGCCCGCTGCGCTGGCTGGCGGTGGGCTACAGTTCGTTGTTTCGCAATACGCCGCTGTTGGTACAGCTGTTCTTCTGGTATTTCGCTGCCGGGCAAATCCTGCCTTCCTCCGCCATGCAGTGGCTGAACACTTCGCATCAAATCGGGCCAATCGCCTGGCCGTCGTTCGAATTTCTCGCCGGCTTCTTTGGTCTGACGCTGTATTCCACCGCCTTTATCGCCGAAGAGATCCGCTCAGGTATCCGTGGCGTCGCAGGCGGGCAAAAATACGCGGCCAATGCGCTGGGGCTTACCGGCTGGCAGGCCATGCGTTACGTGGTGCTGCCGCAGGCGCTGAAAATTGCCTTTCCGCCGTTGTTGGGCCAATACATGAACGTGATAAAAAACTCTTCGCTGACCATGGCGATCGGCGTTGCCGAGTTGTCTTACGCCTCGCGTCAGGTGGAAACCGAAACGCTGCGTACCTTCCAGGCGTTCGGCGTTGCGACGGTGTTGTACATCGCCATCATTGCGTTATTGGAAGGCTGGGGCATGTGGCGACAGCAACGTAAACCCCTGGGAGGGCACTAACATGGATTTCAGCGTTATTTACGACAATCTGGGGTATTTATTATGGGGCACCTGGCCGGATGGGCCGTTGGGCGGCGCGGCGTTGACGCTGGCGATAAGCCTGATGGCCGGTGTGGCTTCGGCTGTCCTCGGCACGCTGCTGGGCGTGGCGTTGGCGATGTCGCGCGGCGTAGCCGCCGGGTTATTGGCTGCGGTGCTGGGCTTTTTCCGCGCAATCCCGGTCATCATGCTGATTTTTTGGACCTACTTCCTGCTGCCGATCCTGTTTGGCGTGGATATCCCGGAGATCACTACCGTGGTCTGCGCATTGGCGCTGATCGCTTCGGCCTATCTGGCCCATGCGGTGAAGGCAGGCATTGTCGCCATTGGTCCCGGCCAGTGGCAGGCCGGTTTATCGCTGGGGCTGACGCGTTGGCAAACGCTGCGCATGATCGTGCTGCCGCAGGCGTTGCGCATGATGGTGCCGTCGTTTATCAACCAGTGGATTTCCCTGATCAAGGACACTTCGCTGGCTTATATCGTGGGCGTCAGCGAACTGACCTTTCTGGCGACCCAGGTCAATAACCGCAGCATGGTTTACCCAATGGAAGTGTTCCTGTTTGTCGCGCTGGTGTACTTCGTGTTCTGCCTGGCGCTTGATCTGCTGGCCAATGCGGTCAACCGCCGCCTCAGCCCGCAGGCCAGGGCATTGAAACGTTCCTGGCGCTGGTGGCGCAACAAACCGCCGCTGCCGGCGAGCTGATCGGGGCCGATTAACGGGTCAACCGCCAGCCGCGTTCCCGCCATAACGCCGGAAGTTGGGCCAGATCGTCAAACGGGGTGACCAACGGGTGGTCGATAGGCTGGTTGTGCGGATCGGCGCAGAAGTAAAACACCGGAATGTCGGCAGCGATCCCGGCCTGGGCTCCGGCGGCGGAATCATCCACCAGAATACAACGCTCTACCGGCACCTGCATTTTTTCGGCGGCGTGGAACAGGAGCGCCGGGTCCGGTTTCCAGCGCTGGATGTCATAGCCGCTGAACAACCGGTCATCAAAATAGTTCAGCATGCCGGTCAGGCCGAGCGAGTGCTGCATTTTGCTGACCGGGCCGTTGGAGACGGTGCACATCGGCACAGCTACTTGCGCCAGCAACTCGCACGCGCCGGCGATCTCCTGTAGCTCACTGTCGAACAGACGGGCTACTTCCCGGCGATATAAGGGCTCCAATTCCTCTTTCGGCAGCGTGATGCCGTGCTCCGCATTAATCTGCTCGATGATCTCGTATAGCTTTATCCCTTTGTATTTCCTGAACATCTCTTCCAGCGACAGTTGAAGGCCGTAGTGGGCGAACATATGCACATAGGCCTTGCTGCACAGCACTTCACTGTCTACCAGCGTGCCGTCGCAATCAAACAAAATGCAGTCAATCTGATTCATCAGGGTAAGCGTCCTTCGGTTAAGCGGCGATAAAACCACTTTAACCGCATCAGGCAAGATTGCGACTCCTTAATCCACTTTGCCGATGAATATCAACAAATACAGTCTGTTGACTACTTTGGCCGTAAAGACGGCGAAAAAAACCTGTGACCTGCGTCAAAAGCCAGACTTTTTGTTATAGGATAGCCAACGACTGTCCATTCCCCTCTTCGGAATTCTGATAATGAGCAAACCAGTATCTGGCCTTGACGTTGAGCAAGGCTTGCTTGGGCGCGTGTTTAAACTCAAGCAGCATGGAACCACGGCGCGTACGGAAACGATTGCCGGTATTACTACCTTTTTGACCATGGTGTATATCGTGTTCGTTAACCCCCAGATCCTGGGCGCGGCGGGCATGGATACGCAGGCGGTGTTCGTAACAACCTGCCTGATTGCCGCTTTTGGCAGCATTTTTATGGGTTTGCTGGCTAACCTGCCGGTGGCGCTGGCGCCGGCGATGGGCCTGAATGCGTTCTTCGCCTTTGTGGTGGTTGGCGCCATGGGCATTTCGTGGCAGATCGGCATGGGCGCTATTTTCTGGGGCGCTGTCGGTTTGTTGCTGTTGACCATTTTCCGCATCCGTTACTGGATGATTGCCAACATTCCGATGAGCCTGCGGGTGGGGATCACCAGCGGTATCGGCTTGTTTATCGGCATGATGGGGCTGAAAAATGCCGGCATCGTGGTGGCCAATCCGGACACGCTGGTCACCATCGGCAGCCTGACCTCGCACAATGTGCTGTTGGGCGCGCTAGGCTTCTTTATCATTGCCGTGCTGTCCTCACGCAATTTCCATGCAGCGGTGTTGGTTTCCATCGTGGTAACCACACTGATCGGCTGGGCGCTGGGCGATGTTAAATACGGCGGTGTGTTCTCCATGCCGCCGAACATTACCTCGGTGGTGGGCCAGGTTGATCTGGCCGGGGCGCTGAATATCGGCCTGGCAGGGGTGATTTTCTCCTTCATGCTGGTGAACCTGTTCGATTCTTCCGGCACCCTGATTGGCGTGACCGATAAGGCGGGGCTGACCGACGATAAGGGCAAGTTTCCGCGCATGAAACAGGCGCTGTACGTGGACAGCATCAGTTCGGTCGCCGGTTCGTTTGTCGGCACTTCTTCCGTCACCGCGTACATTGAAAGCTCTGCCGGCGTATCCGTTGGCGGCCGCACCGGCCTGACGGCGGTGGTGACCGGTATCCTGTTCCTGCTGGTGATCTTCCTGTCGCCGCTGGCGGGCATGGTGCCGGCTTATGCCGCCGCCGGCGCTTTGATCTACGTTGGCGTGCTGATGACATCGAGCCTGGCGCGCGTGAAATGGGATGATCTGACCGAGGCCGTGCCGGCGTTTGTCACTGCGGTGATGATGCCGTTCAGTTTCTCGATCACCGAAGGCATCGCGCTGGGCTTTATTTCTTACTGCGTGATGAAGCTCGGTACCGGCCGCTGGCGTGAAATCAGCCCCTGCGTGGTTGTCGTGGCGCTGCTGTTTATACTGAAGATTGTCTTTGTAGACGGTCATTAATACGACAAGGGCCGACAAGCGTCGGCCCTGTTCTCTATGCCCCAGGCTTCGCGTCCGGTGCCTGATTCAATACCCACTGTAATGGCCGTTTGAAACGCGCCTGCCAGCCGCCTTCCGCGTTCTCCCCCTGGGGAAAATGCAATGTCGTCACCTGATTATTTTCGCTGAAAAGATTGGCGAAGTGCAGTGCCAGCGCCTGATCGCTGAAGTTTTGCCGATCGTAGTACGCCACCACCACCTTTTTGTTCGCCGCCAGCGACTGTTGCGCCGGTTTGATCCCGCCATTGGGTGCAATCAGCATTGCGCCGGCATAAAACTGCGGATACTTGCTCAGCAGATTGGCGGCATGCAACGCCCCTTGTCCGCGGGCCGTGAGGTAGATCTTTTGCGGGTTGAGCTGTAATTCTTTCTGCGGCCGGAGGGCCTGTTGAATGGCGCTCTGGGTACTTTCCTCGCTGTAAGTCGACCAGCGGAAGCTGTTTTCCGACAGCATCTGGGTGCCGTTGATCTCAATATAGGCGACGCCCATCTCACTGAACAGCAAGCGTTCTTCGGGGCTGATATTGGCGCCTTTGCCATAGCCGTGCAGGAACACCACGGTTGGCCATCCTCCAGCCGGAGGAGCGCCGTCCGGTATGGCGTAGCTGGCTTTGCCTTCAAACAATGGGGCATGCTGCAGGTAGCGAGCCTTGGTGGCGGCGAGGATCGACTGATAGGTGGCGCGGTGCTGGATGCTGTTGAAGGCGTCGTCTTCGAGCAATGTATAGTAATACCACAGCCCACGATTGGCGCTCAGTTGCAGATAGCGCTCAGCCAGCTCTGTCTGGCCCTTTTCAGCCGAAGAGGCCGCTAACTGATAGGGGGCCCATACGTTGCTTCCATCTTCGCGCATCAGCGTCAAATAGAGCGACATGGCTCCGAGTTTCTTGTCTTCCTGGCTTTGGACGGTACGCGGCAACTGGGCGTTCAGCGGGCTATGTGCCGGCAGCTCGATCGGTTCTTCCCCGGCGGGATAACGCATTTCTGCGGCGAGCAAAGGTCTGGTGAATAAAGCCAGTAATAGGGCTAAAATAAAAAAATACATAATTGCATAACTTTATTTTTTAACGGGTTAGAGAAAATCCTCTCACGGGAGTAGCGCCTTCAGCCGATTGATGGCCGAAGGCCTCAAAAAGAGAATTTACTTCAGGCGGCGGATATAGTCGCTGAATGCGGACAACTGGCCGGTCAGAAAATCCAGCGTGCCCTGTTCGATCAATTGCCCGGCCTGCGCATCCACTTTGTTCTGGATGACTCCGCCCATAAACTCCGGCTTGTTCATCACCATGGCATCGAGGAACACCAGAATTTGGCGCAGATGATATTGGCAACGTGCGCCGCCAATGGGTCCCATCGAGCTGGTCTGAATCGCTACCGGTTTACCGGCCAGCGGCTGGTTCGGTAAGCGGGACAGCCAGTCAATGGCATTTTTCAATCCGCCCGGCACCGAGTAGTTATACTCCGGGGTCACAATGATCACGCCGTCAGCCTGACGGATTTGCGCGGCGATAGCGTCAACCGAGGCGGGGAAACCTTCGTCTTGTTGCACATCGGCATCATACAGCGGGATATCACGGATAGAGGGAAGCGCTTCGATGATCACACCCTGAGGGGCGAGGTCTGGCAGCGCTCGGGCCACCATGGCGTTGTAAGAACCTTTACGCAGGCTGCCGAGCAGGGTGACTATTTTTAAGGCTTGGTCTGACATGGTGATTCTCCCTTTCGAATGAACAGATTCAGCTTAGAACACCTGCCGATAGTAGGGCAAACATGGCGGTGAGAATAGCCAATTCCTGCATATTTGCCTGCCTTTACAATTTTATTCAGAAATTAATAGGTTAAAGAAAGTTTTATCTTATCTTTTTTACCATAAGCCGCTGATATCAGCGGTGATGAGCCAGGCTGGTCAGTTTTACAAAGCGGGTGGAGATGGCGGGGGTGCGTGATGAGATCTCGCCGTACTTCTGCAGGCCTTTGTACTCTCCGTACTGCCAGCACACCAGCCGATCAAGATTGGGTTCATGCGCGCAGGCCCAGCTAAGATACTCGTCGACATCGCTCATCACCTGAACCTGGGGGGTGGCGCTGGAGCGAAGATGGCCGGAAAAGGGGTGCAGCAGCAGCGTTGATTGCCCGCTATTCCCCAGACCTGAAAGCTTCAGCACGCTCTGGCGGATGCTCCACAACTGGGTTTCCGCTTCCAGCCGATCGTACTGTGCGCTGATCCAGGCGGTCTCTGTCGGTGTCTGATACTGGTGTTGCAGTTTTTTTTGCTGGCCGCCGCGCGCGCGCATGACCTCTATATCCAGCCCTACTTTGCCTTCATTGCTGAGCAGGACGCCCACCGTATCGCTGGCATAGGCCAGGCTGAAATCAGGCAGGTGGTTGTCGGCAAAACAGGGGCGCCCGGTGGGCGTGGTGGCTATCGGCGGCAGTGTCGGCAGCCCATAAAGATAAAACATCATTTCGGCGAGCAGGATGCGTCCCTGAAGGAAACGCTGGCGGCGTTTAGCGGAAAAAGCCGCGGTTGCGGTCAACACCTCGGCGGATAATCTATGGGTATCCAGGGCGGCGCTAGCGGGGGTCCATCGGGCAAAATGACACGCCATTGTTCACTCCATGACAGAGAGGTCTCTGATAACGCAGGAGTGTTAGATTAAGCATAAGTCGCGGATTTATCATCAAAAAAGAGTATGAGGTTTATCCTATTTATCTGTTTTTTGAATGTCATTGTCTGGCGCCGCATCACTCCACCATTGTATCAGCGAGGCATTTGGCGTCAGATCAAAATGCGGTTTGCCGAGCAAATGATTGAGGATGCGGGCAGAGCGCCAGGCCATCAGGCTCAGGCCGCCTTCAGCGCTGCCGTGGCTGTGGATACCGGCATTTACCGCATAAATCCGGTTCTGCTCCGGTCCTTGCCACTCAAGGTTAAAATCCGGTAACAGCGGCAGGTGCTGTTGATTGTCGAAGGGGATACGCGGCAACAGCGGTTTCAGGCAGGAAGGCAGCGAAGGGCGGTAGCCGGTGGCTAAAATGACCATATCGGCATTAAATCCTTCCTGACGATTTTCCAGGCCATGCCGGGCGCGCAATTGGAAATCCTTTCCCGTTGGCTCGATCGCCAACAGCGTTCGATGCGGCAACAGGCGCACGTTACGGGTCTGGTGCATTACGTCAAAACGCATGTACAGCTCGCGATACAGGGTACGCAGCGTGTGGTTGCTGATGCCGTCGGCGGGCAGCTTCTGCGCCTTGATTTCCCGCTCGCGGATATCTTGCGGCAGCGTATAGAAATAATCGACGTATTCCGGGGTGAAATACTCATTGGTGAAGGCGGATTCATCCAGAGGTTGGAAGTTGGGCCGGCGGGAAAGCCAGTCCAGCTGCGCCGGTTTTCCCCAATGCCCGCGCAGCGCATTGAGGAAAATGTCGGCGCCGCTTTGGCCTCCGCCCACCACCATCACTCGTTTACCGGTAAGATCCGGATTGCGGAGGGCGATCTCTGCGGCATGCAGGCAATTTTCCCCCAGAGCCGGGTAGAACTCATCGGGGATCCAGGGATCGTGGCCGGTGCCCAGACAGATGTTTTTTGCCCACAGGGTTTGGTTGAGGGTACGGACTTCAAACAGCTGCTGGTCATCGTCAAAATCAATGCTTTCTACCGACTGCGAAAACTGTAGCCCATCTAATCTATCGCAGGCCCAACTTAGGTAGTCCGAAAACTCTTCACGGCTGATAATTTGCTGTTCGGTGATCAGAAAACGGTAAATTTTTTTCTGCTCGACCAGATAATTGATAAATGAAAACTGGCTGCGCGGTGCAACGGCGGTCACTAAGTCCTGCAGCACATAAGTCTGCATATAAGCCGAGGGTAGCAACATGCCGGGATGCCAGCGAAAGCTGGCGTTGCGATCGAGAAAGGCATAGTTCACCTCACCGCTTTCAAAAGCCATGGCTGCCAGGCTGAGATTGAATGGCCCCAGGCCGATGCCCAGTAAATCCAATGGTTTGTTCATTTATGCTTATGTCTCCCGGCAAAAATCGCTGAGATAAGCTTAGGCTAGTTTGGGCGGGCAAAGGGGAAAACAACGAAGGGATGGGGGGATGCGGGTACCCTTTTCAGCACCCGCAGCCGATTATTTTCCGATGCAGAAGTTGGAGAAAATGCGCCCCAGCAGGTCATCTGAGGTAAATTCGCCGGTGATCTCACTCAGTGCCTGCTGCGCCAGACGCAGTTCCTCGGCCAGCAGCTCCCCCGCGTAAGCGCTCACTAACTGTTCTTTGCCCTCGACCAGATGCTGGGCCGCTTGTTCAAGCGCCTGCAGATGGCGACGACGCGCCAGGAAGCCGCCTTCCATATTGCTGGTGAAACCCATGCTCTGTTTCAGATGATCGCGCAGCAGGTCGATGCCTTCGCCGGTGCGCGCCGAGAGGCGAATAAGTGAGTGACCATTTACTTCGGTCATGCCCAGCGTTTCACCTGTGATATCGGCTTTGTTACGTACCACGGTGATCGGCAGGCTGTGCGGCAGGCGCGCCATAAACTCTGGCCAAATCTCTGCCGGTTCGGTTGCGGCGGTGGTGGTGCCGTCAACCATAAACAGAACACGATCGGCCTGTTCGATCTCGTTCCATGCACGTTCGATGCCGATGCGCTCCACTTCGTCGCTGGCCTCACGCAGGCCTGCGGTGTCGATGATGTGCAGTGGCATGCCGTCGATGTGAATATGCTCGCGCAGTACGTCGCGGGTGGTGCCGGCAATGTCGGTGACGATCGCCGCATCGCGGCCGGCTAATGCATTGAGCAGGCTTGATTTACCGGCGTTTGGCCGCCCGGCGATCACGACCTTCATCCCTTCGCGCAGCAGGCTGCCCTGACGTGCCTCGGCGCGTACGTTGTCCAGATCGGCCATCACGCCGTTGAGCTGCGCTTCGATTTTACCGTCAGACAGGAAGTCGATTTCCTCATCGGGAAAGTCGATCGCGGCTTCCACATAGATTCGCAGGTGAGTAAGTGCTTCCACAAGCTGGTGGATTCGGGTGGAAAACGCCCCCTGCAATGAGTTCATTGCGGAACGCGCCGCCTGTTCGGAACTGGCGTCGATCAGGTCGGCAATGGCCTCGGCCTGCGCCAAATCCAGCTTGTCGTTGAGAAAGGCGCGTTCGGAAAACTCACCGGGCCGCGCGATGCGCACGCCGGGCAGCGCCAGCACGCGTTTCAGCAGCAGATCGAGGATTACCGGCCCACCGTGGCCTTGCAGTTCCAGCACGTCTTCGCCGGTAAACGAGTTTGGGCCGGGGAACCACAGCGCAATGCCCTGATCCAGGGTGGCGCCTGCGGCGTCGCGGAACGGTAGATAATCGGCGTATCGCGGTTTCGGCAATTTGCCAAGCAGGGCCTGGGCGGCGTCTTTCGCGCCACGACCGGAAATACGCAGAATGCCGACGCCGCCGCGTCCCGGCGGAGTGGCTTGGGCTACGATGGTATCGGTGGTGCTCATAGCAGGTCTTCTCTCTGACAATATGCAAAAAGGCGGTCTAATGACCGCCTCTTATCTTTCGCTGCAAGGGTTCAGCGCGCCAAACCCCTACAATACGCTTAGGTCTTTTTCTTGTCGCGGCTGTGTAAGCCACGTTTTTCCAGGCCGCGGTAAATCAGCTGCTGCTGGAGGATGGTGACCAGGTTACTGACGATGTAGTACAGCACCAGACCAGACGGGAACCACAGGAAGAACACGGTGAAGATCACCGGCATAAAGGTCATGATTTTCTGCTGCATCGGGTCAGTCACTGTGGTTGGCGACATCTTCTGGATGAAGAACATCGTCACGCCCATCAGGATTGGCAGAATGTAGTACGGGTCTTGCGCCGACAGGTCATGGATCCACAGAGCGAACGGCGCATGGCGCAGCTCAACCGAGCCCATCAACATGTAGTACAACGCCAGGAAGATTGGCATCTGGATAACCAGCGGCAGACAACCTCCCAATGGGTTCACTTTCTCGGACTTGTACAGCGCCATCATTTCCTGACTCATGCGCTGTTTATCATCACCGATACGCTCACGCATCGCCTGCAGTTTTGGCTGCAGCATGCGCATTTTCGCCATCGAGGTGTACTGCGCTTTGGTCAGCGGGTACATGATGCCGCGCACGATGAAGGTGATGATGATGATCGAGAAGCCCCAGTTACCGATAAAGCCGTGGATGAACTTCAGCAGTTTGAACAGCGGCTGGGAGATGAACCACAACCAACCGTAATCCACGGTCAGGTCCAGATGCGGCGCCAGTTGGGCCATCTGATCCTGCAGCTCCGGACCAACCCACAGGGTGGCATTCAGCTGTTGCTGCGCGCCAGGCTGCACCACAACCGGGGTAGATTTGAAGCCGATGGTGGACAGGTTGTCGCCAGGTTTAGCGGTATAGAAGGTATTGCTGCCCTGAGTTGCCGGCACCCACGCGGTGGCGAAGTACTGTTGCAGCATCGCAACCCAACCGCCCTGAGTGGTGACATTCAGGTTTTCGTCCTTGTCGAACGCATACTTCTGATATTTGTCTTCGCTGGAAGAGTACGCCGCGCCACGGAAGGTATGCAGAGCGAAGTTGTTGCTGCCGGTGTCGCGGTGTTTAGGCAGCTCTGTAGTCTGCTTCAGTTGGCCGAACAGGGTCAGCTCCAGCGGAGCGGTGCTTTTGTTGTCGACGTTGTAGTCAACGCCAACCGCGTAATGGTTACGCTTGAGCACGAAAGTCTTGGTGTAAACCGCACCGTCTTTGCCGGTGAAGGTCAGCGGGATGCGCAACTCATCCTGGCCTTCCGGCAGGGTGTAGTTGTCCTGCGCCGCCTGGAACAAAGGGCGTTCGCCGTTTGCCGGGTTATCCGGGCCGTTTCTGCCGGTCAGACCGCTTTGTGCCTGATAAACAAATGACGGGGTGTTTTCCAGCAGTTGGAATGGAGTCGATGAACCCAGGGTATCCGGGTAGGCCAACAGTTTAGCCTGCTCGATATCACCACCACGCGTGTTGATGGTCAGCGACAGCACGTCAGTGTTAACGGTAATCAGTTTACCCTGGCCACTGGCTGGCACAGCCTGGCTTGCAGCATCACCGGTAGCTGTGTTCGAAGTCTGTTGCGTGGTCTGGGCGACTGGTTGCGGAGCGTTGTCCGTTTGCCAAGCCTGCCAGATCATGAAAGACACGAACAGCAGAGCGATGAGGAAAAGATTGCGTTGCGAATCCATCGTTAGTGTTCTCTGTTATCGTCGGTTTTCGGCGGCACGGGATCATCGCCACCTGGGTTCAAGGGGTGGCATTTTAATACGCGTTTCAATGCTAACCAACTGCCTTTTATCATGCCAAACCTGCTTAATGCCTCAATTGCGTAATGAGAACATGTCGGCTGGAAGCGACAACGAGGCCCAAGCAACGGACTGATGACGAGCTGGTAAGCCCGCACCAGCCCGATCAGGATGCGGGAGCCTGGCGACAGTGGCGACGCCATAATTTTTCCAAAGCTTCCGTCAACGCGCGGTTATCCAAATCCGCTATCCCTTTTTTGGCCACCACGACAAAATCCATCGCCGGTAACTCGTGCTGACGTAAACGGAAGCTCTCGCGGGTAAGGCGTTTGATCCGGTTGCGTTCATGCGCGCGTTTGACGTGTTTTTTGGCGACGGTAAGACCGATGCGGGGATGCCCCAGCTGGTTCAGGCGGCCGAGGATGGTGATTTGCGGCGTGCCAGCCCGTTGTGGCTGCTGGAAGACGAAAGTGAAATGAGTGGGAGTTAACAAACGTAACTCCCTGGGAAAAGCGAGCTTAACCACTCAGCGGGTTAGCTTTTATTACTTAGAAACAGTCAGACGAGTACGGCCTTTCGCACGACGGCGGGCCAGAACTTGACGACCATTTTTGGTGGCCATACGAGCACGGAAACCATGGCTACGGTTGCGCTTCAATACGGACGGTTGGAAAGTGCGTTTCATGGCGATTTCTACCTAAACTTAAATAAGGACAATAAGTCAAATGCGTTTGGCTACTCGGCGTGAAAGCTACCGACGCCTCAATCGCAATATATAAAGAGGCGGGATTGTAATAATTGTACAGTCCTGAGTCAATTCACATCGCGCGAGCCTACCTGGTTGTCTGCCAATACGGAGTAAAATCCGGTCTTGGCCCGTGGTCACAGCTGAATCCTGTCTGGCTAATGACTCACCATAAGGAACCAGGTATTACACGTAGGGCGAATATTATACGGATTCGGGGGTAAACCGCAAGGATCCTGAAGCGATCCTTGCGGTTAAAAGCCAGGATCCGAGGTGGATAACTGGGTATAACCGGTTGACAATGTAAAAAATACCGTCCTTCTGGCGGGATCTCGCCTGTAATTTGACTTGGATGGCGAAAAGATCGCCGCAGGCCGCGGCCTGTGGATAAAATGGATCTAATCTGTGATGAAGGGGAGGATCTCTTGCTCGGATTGCGCTATGATCCGTCATTCCGATCGCGATCTCTCAAGCGGGGATCGTGAGGGACATAAACCGTGAAAGGCGGTTCGCATGCCCCACTGGTGTTCAGCCGATGCCGGGCATGTGTCAAAAATCATGAGTTATAAAAAATTAGCCTGATTCTTTTCTTTTATTGATCTTGTTCGAGTGGAGTCCGCC